>NZ_CP081016.1:0-505000 GCF_019646095.1 Pseudomonas sp. 2hn
ATGGCCGAGAACGCGACCGCTCCGGTTGCCAGCGGCCGTACTGAACAGCGTACGGTGCAGGTCGAGGGTGCCCTGAAGCACACCAGCTACCTGAACCGCACCTTCACCTTCGAAACCTTCGTCGAAGGCAAGTCGAACCAACTGGCTCGCGCCGCGGCCTGGCAGGTTGCCGACAACCCCAAGCACGGCTACAACCCACTGTTCCTTTATGGTGGCGTCGGCCTGGGTAAGACGCACTTGATGCACGCTGTGGGTAACCACCTGCTGAAGAAGAACCCGAACGCCAAGGTGGTCTACCTGCATTCGGAGCGCTTCGTCGCCGACATGGTCAAGGCACTGCAGCTGAACGCGATCAACGAATTCAAACGCTTTTACCGTTCGGTCGATGCGTTGCTGATCGACGACATCCAGTTCTTCGCCCGCAAGGAGCGTTCCCAGGAAGAGTTTTTCCACACCTTCAACGCCCTGCTCGAGGGCGGCCAGCAGGTGATCCTCACCAGCGACCGCTACCCGAAGGAAATCGAAGGCCTGGAAGAGCGCCTGAAGTCCCGCTTCGGCTGGGGCCTGACGGTGGCCGTCGAGCCGCCGGAGCTGGAAACCCGCGTGGCGATCCTGATGAAGAAGGCCGACCAGGCCAAGGTCGAGCTGCCGCACGATGCCGCGTTCTTCATCGCCCAGCGTATCCGCTCCAACGTGCGTGAGCTCGAAGGCGCCCTGAAGCGGGTGATCGCCCACTCGCACTTCATGGGCCGCGACATCACCATCGAGCTGATCCGTGAATCGCTCAAGGATCTTTTGGCGCTGCAGGACAAGCTGGTCAGTGTGGATAACATTCAGCGCACCGTGGCCGAGTACTACAAGATCAAGATCTCCGATCTGCTGTCCAAGCGACGGTCGCGCTCCGTGGCGCGTCCACGCCAGGTGGCCATGGCGTTGTCGAAAGAGCTGACCAACCACAGTCTGCCGGAGATCGGCGACATGTTCGGCGGCCGCGACCACACCACCGTGCTGCACGCCTGCCGCAAGATCAACGAATTGAAGGAATCCGACGCGGACATCCGCGAGGACTACAAGAACCTGCTGCGCACGCTGACGACCTGATGGCCGTCTGCGCAGCTAATTGAAGGCAAGGGACTAGACCATGCATTTCACCATTCAACGCGAAGCCCTGTTGAAACCCCTGCAACTGGTCGCAGGCGTCGTCGAGCGCCGCCAGACCTTGCCGGTCCTGTCCAACGTCCTGCTGGTCGTGCAAGGCCAGCAGCTGTCGTTGACCGGTACCGACCTGGAAGTCGAACTGGTTGGCCGCGTCCAGCTGGAAGAGCCTGCGGAGCCGGGCGAGATCACCGTTCCGGCGCGCAAGCTGATGGACATCTGCAAGAGCCTGCCCAGCGATGTGCTGATCGACATCAAGGTCGACGAGCAGAAGCTGCTGGTCAAGGCTGGTCGCAGCCGTTTCACCCTGTCCACCCTGCCGGCCAATGACTTCCCGACCGTGGAAGAAGGCCCAGGCTCGCTGACCTGCAACCTGGAACAGAGCAAGCTGCGCCGCCTGATCGAGCGCACCAGCTTCGCCATGGCCCAGCAGGATGTGCGCTACTACCTCAACGGCATGCTGCTGGAAGTCTCCACTGACACCCTGCGCGCCGTCGCCACCGATGGCCACCGTCTGGCGCTGTGCGCCATGCAGGCACCGATCGGCCAGGCTGAGCGTCACCAGGTCATCGTGCCGCGCAAGGGTATCCTCGAGCTGGCGCGTCTGCTCACCGATCCGGAAGGCATGGTCAGCATCGTCCTGGGCCAGCATCACATTCGCGCCACCACCGGTGAGTTCACCTTCACCTCCAAGCTGGTCGACGGCAAGTTCCCGGACTACGAGCGCGTCCTGCCCAAGGGCGGCGACAAGCTGGTGATCGGTGATCGCCAGGCGTTGCGCGAGGCGTTCAGCCGTACCGCGATCCTGTCCAACGAGAAGTACCGCGGCATCCGTCTGCAACTGGCCGCCGGCCAGCTGAAGATCCAGGCCAACAACCCGGAGCAGGAAGAAGCGGAAGAAGAAATCAGCGTCGACTACAACGGCAGCTCGCTGGAGATCGGTTTCAACGTCAGCTACCTGCTGGACGTGCTGGGCGTCATGACCACCGAACAGGTTCGCCTGATTCTGTCCGACTCCAACAGCAGCGCCCTGCTGCAGGAAGCCGGCAATGACGACTCGTCCTACGTTGTCATGCCGATGCGTCTGTAACCCATAGCAGGCGACATGTCCCTTCGACGTCTCTCGGTCACCGCGGTGCGCAACCTGCACCCGGTGACCCTCTCACCCTCCCCCCGCATCAACATCCTTTACGGCGCCAACGGCAGCGGCAAGACCAGCGTGCTCGAAGCCGTGCACCTGCTGGGGCTCGCCCGCTCGTTCCGCAGCACCCGGTTGAACCCGGTGATTCAGTACGAGCAGCCGACCTGCACGGTGTTCGGTCAGGTTGAACTGGCCGAAGGCGGTACCAGCAACTTGGGTGTTTCTCGGGAGCGCCAGGGTGATTTCACCATTCGTATCGACGGACAGAATGCGCGCAGCGCGGCGCAACTGGCCGAGATGCTGCCCCTGCAACTGATCAACCCGGACAGTTTCCGTCTGCTCGAAGGTGCGCCCAAGGTGCGCCGGCAGTTCCTCGACTGGGGCGTGTTCCACGTGGAACCCCGCTTCATGGCGACCTGGCAGCGCCTGCAGAAGGCCCTGCGGCAGCGGAACTCATGGCTGCGGCATGGTACACTTGATGCCGTTTCGCAAGCCGCCTGGGATCGGGAGTTATGTCTCGCCAGTGCGGAAATAGATGAATACCGTCGCAACTACATCAAGGCCTTGAAGCCTGTCTTCGAGCGTACCCTGAGCGAGCTGGTCGAACTGGACGGGCTGACCCTGAGCTACTACCGAGGTTGGGACAAGGACCGGGAACTCAACGAAGTCCTCGCAACCTCTCTCCTTCGCGATCAGCAGATGGGCCATACCCAGGCCGGGCCACAACGTGCCGATCTGCGCCTGCGATTGGGCGCGAACAACGCGGCCGACATCCTCTCGCGAGGGCAGCAGAAGCTGGTGGTCTGTGCCCTGCGCATCGCCCAGGGGCATCTGGTCAGCCAGGTTCGTCGCGGTCAGTGTATTTATCTGGTGGATGACTTGCCGTCCGAGTTGGACGAGCAGCACCGCCGCGCCCTGTGCCGCTTGCTTGAAGAATTGAACTGCCAGGTGTTCATCACCTGTGTAGACCACGAATTTCTGAGGGAAGGCTGGCAGACGGAAACGCCAGTCGTCTTGTTCCACGTGGAACAAGGCCGTATCACCCAGACCCACGACCATCGGGAGTGAAGGCATGAGCGAAAATCAAACGTACGACTCCTCCAGCATCAAGGTGCTGAAAGGGCTGGATGCCGTACGCAAGCGTCCCGGCATGTACATTGGCGACACCGATGACGGCAGCGGCCTGCACCACATGGTATTCGAGGTGGTCGACAACTCGATCGACGAAGCCCTGGCCGGGCACTGCGATGACATCACCGTCATCATTCACCCGGACGAATCCATCAGCGTCCGTGACAATGGCCGTGGTATTCCGGTCGACGTGCATAAAGAAGAAGGCGTTTCCGCGGCTGAGGTCATCATGACCGTGCTGCACGCCGGCGGTAAGTTCGACGACAACTCCTACAAGGTATCCGGCGGTCTGCACGGCGTAGGTGTCTCGGTGGTGAACGCCCTGTCCGAGCAACTGGTGCTCACCGTTCGTCGTAGCGGCAAGATCTGGGAACAGACCTATGTCCATGGTGTGCCCCAGGCGCCGATGGCGGTCGTCGGTGATAGCGAAACCACCGGTACCCACATTCACTTCAAGCCTTCGGCTGAAACCTTCAAGAATATCCACTTCAGCTGGGACATTCTCGCCAAGCGTATCCGCGAGCTGTCGTTCCTGAACTCGGGCGTTGGCATCCTGCTGAAGGATGAGCGCAGCGGCAAGGAAGAGTTCTTCAAGTACGAAGGCGGCCTGCGCGCATTCGTTGAATACCTGAACACCAACAAGACCCCGGTCAACTCCCAGGTCTTCCATTTCAACGTCCAGCGTGACGATGGCGTGGGTGTCGAAGTCGCCCTGCAGTGGAACGACAGCTTCAACGAAAACCTGCTGTGCTTCACCAACAACATTCCCCAGCGCGACGGTGGTACCCACCTGGTCGGCTTCCGTTCCTCGCTGACCCGTAGCCTGAACAGCTACATCGAGCAGGAAGGCCTGGCGAAGAAGAACAAGGTCGCGACTACCGGTGACGACGCCCGTGAAGGCCTGACCGCGATCATCTCGGTCAAGGTGCCGGATCCGAAGTTCAGCTCGCAGACCAAGGACAAGCTGGTTTCTTCGGAGGTGAAGACCGCCGTGGAACAAGAGATGAACAAGTACTTCGCCGACTTCCTGTTGGAGAACCCCAACGAAGCCAAGGCGGTGGTCGGCAAGATGATCGACGCAGCCCGTGCCCGTGAAGCGGCGCGTAAAGCCCGTGAGATGACCCGCCGCAAAGGCGCGCTGGACATCGCCGGCCTGCCGGGCAAACTGGCCGACTGCCAGGAGAAGGACCCTGCCCTTTCCGAACTGTACCTGGTGGAGGGTGACTCCGCAGGTGGTTCGGCCAAGCAAGGCCGTAACCGTCGCACCCAGGCGATCCTGCCGCTCAAGGGCAAGATCCTCAACGTCGAGAAAGCGCGCTTCGACAAGATGATCTCTTCCCAGGAGGTCGGCACGCTGATCACCGCACTGGGTTGTGGCATCGGCCGCGAAGAGTACAACATCGACAAGCTGCGTTATCACAACATCATCATCATGACCGATGCTGACGTCGACGGTTCGCACATCCGTACCCTGCTGCTGACCTTCTTCTTCCGTCAGCTGCCGGAGCTGGTCGAGCGTGGCTACATCTATATCGCCCAGCCGCCGCTGTACAAGGTGAAGAAAGGCAAGCAGGAGCAGTACATCAAGGACGACGAGGCCATGGAAGAATACATGACCCAGTCGGCCCTGGAAGATGCCAGCCTGCACCTGGACGAGTCCGCGCCAGCCGTTTCCGGCGTGCAACTCGAGGCGCTGGTCAACGAATTCCGCGCCGTGATGAAGACCCTCAAGCGTCTGTCGCGCCTGTACCCGGAAGAGCTGACCGAGCACTTCATCTACCTGCCAAAGGTTTCCCTCGAGCAACTGGCCGATAAGGCGCAGATGGATGTTTGGCTGAAGGCGTTCCAGCAGCGTCTGGATAACAGCCAGCGTTCTGGTCTGGCTTACAAGGCCGACTTGCACGAGGACAAGGAGCGCAACCTCTGGCTGCCTGTCGTTGAAACGACCTCCCATGGTTTGGCCAGCTATGTCACCTTCAACCGTGATTTCTTCGGTAGCAATGACTACAAGACAGTCGTTGCCCTGGGTGAAAAGCTGGGTACCTTGCTGGGCGACGGCGCCTATGTTCAGCGTGGCGAACGTCGCAAGGCGGTCACCGAGTTCAAGGAAGCCCTCGACTGGCTGATGAACGAGAGCACCAAGCGCCACACCATCCAGCGATACAAAGGGCTGGGCGAGATGAACCCGGACCAGCTGTGGGAAACCACCATGGACCCGACCGTGCGCCGCATGCTCAAGGTGACCATCGAGGACGCCATTGCCGCCGACCAGCTGTTCAACACCCTGATGGGTGATGCGGTCGAACCGCGTCGCGACTTCATCGAAAGCAACGCGCTGTCGGTGTCCAACCTGGACTTCTGATCTGCGGGTAGTACAAGAAAGCCAATCCCCAGGGATTGGCTTTTTTTTACCTTCATGAATGTTCCACGTGGAACTACGAAATCCCCAATGCTTTAAGTCGGCGGTACAACGTGCGTTCGCTCATCCCGAGGTGATCGGCCAATTCACTTCGGGAACCGTTGAAGGTTTCCAGGGCATGGGCCAGATCGGCCATTTCGTTCTTACGTCCCCGAACACCTGTCTGCCTTACGGCCGGGTGGATGTCCTCCGGAAGATGTTCGGGACGAATCAGCCCATCATCAGCAAACAATCGCGCGCGCTCCAAGATGTTTCTGAGCTCGCGAATGTTGCCTGGGAATGTATGCAGCTTGAGGCAAGCGAGTGCTTCGGCAGTGACCTTGGGCGAGTGCTTTCCGGCCATCCGTTGCAGCAGACTCTCACAGAGCAACGGCAAATCCTCGACTCGCTCACGCAGCGATGGCAGGCGAATCGGGAATCCGCTGATGCGGTAATACAGGTCTTCGCGAAACGTCCCTTCGGCGGCCATCTCCTTCAAGGGCTTGTGCGTGGCCGAGACCAGGCGGAAATCCGAATGGACCGTGCGCGTGCTGCCGACCGGACGGAAGCTGCCGGATTCGATCAGGCGCAGCAGTTTCACCTGCATCGCCAGCGGTACTTCACCGATCTCATCGAGGAACAGGGTGCCGCCGTGAGCGGCTTCGGCCAGGCCGATCTTGCGTTGGGTCGCTCCAGTGAAGGCGCCCTTTTCATAGCCGAACAGTTCACTCTCGAACAACGACTCGGTCAGCCCGGTGCAGTCCACCACCACCAGGGGGCCATTGGCTCGGGGGCTGCCCAGGTGCAAGGCGCGGGCGAACAGCTCCTTGCCCGTGCCCGACTCGCCCTGGAGCAACACCGGAATCTGCGCAGGGGCTGCACGTTGCAAACTGGCCACGGCAGTCTTGAAGGCTGGCGCCCGGCCAACCAGTCCTTGTTGTTGAGGTTGTGCCGATGCCAGGGTGACGCTGGTCAGGCGTTCGACGAAGGCCACCACCCTGCCCTCGTCATCGAGGATCGGGCGCAGTTCCACATCCACATGCTCCGGCCCTCGCGGGGTGTGATGGATGTGCAGCACGCGCTCGGGCATCTTGCTGTCCAGCGACTTGCGCAGCGGGCAATGTTCCCCGGCCTGGTCGCAGGGCACGGCATAGTGGTGCGAGACCCGGTGGCATTTTTCACCGATCGGCGCGTGCTCCTCGTTGCCGAACTGGCGACGGTACGCCGCGTTGGCAGCCAGGATGTTGTAGTCGGTATCCAGCACGATACTGGGCAGCACATCGTGTTCGAGGTAGGACACCAGCGCGAGGATCGCGGGATGGGAAGCGGCTAGCATGACAGCACCAGATGAAGGACCTGGCGAGGGTAGCAAGGACTGCCAAACACTGCCATCGGCTGACAGTCGACTGCCAGGAACTGTCACCTTCGGGTTGCTCGTATGGGGGCTGCTGCGCAGCCCATCGCGGCACGAGGCCGCTCCTACAGGGGGAAGGCGTCCTATCTGAAAGGCTGGCATGTATCTTGATAAAGCACCCTTCACTGCCTATGCCTTCAAGGAGGCCCGGTGGATAACTGGAGAGTGCAATGATCATCGGCAACAACCTTCACGTTGAAGAATTCTTCGACAAGGCGACCTGGACCATCAGCTACCTGGTCATGGATGGCGAGACCCGCCAATGCGCGCTGATCGACAGCGTGCTGGACTACGACCCCAAGTCCGGGCGCACCTGCACCGATTCGGCGGACAAGCTGATCGCCCGCGTCGAGGCGCTGGGCGCCAAGGTGCAATGGATTCTGGACACCCATGTGCACGCCGACCATCTGTCTGCCGCGGCCTACCTCAAGGAGCGGCTTGGCGGCAGCATCGCGATCGGTGCGCAGATCACCCAGGTACAGAAAGTCTTCGGCAACCTGTTCAACGCCGAGCCGGGTTTTGCCCGTGACGGCAGCCAGTTCGATGTCCTGTTCGAAGATGAAGAGGGATTTCGCATCGGCAACCTGCATGCCCGTGCCCTGCACACCCCTGGGCATACCCCGGCGTGTATGAGCTACATGGTCGAGGATGCGGGCGAGATCGCTGTGTTCGTCGGCGATACCTTGTTCACCCCCGACTACGGCACCGCCCGTTGCGACTTTCCGGGCGCCAGCGCGCGAACCCTGTACCAGTCGATCCGTCGCCTGCTCGCCTTCCCCGACCAGACCCGGCTGTTCATGTGCCATGACTACCTGCCCGGTGGCCGTGAGCTGCGCTTCGTCACCACCGTGGCCGAGCAACGCGCCGACAACATCCATATCCATGAAGGGGTCAGCGAGGACAGCTTCGTGCAGATGCGCGAAGCCCGTGACAAGACCCTCGACATGCCCGTGCTGATCCTGCCGTCGGTGCAGATCAACATGCGCAGCGGGCAATTCCCCGAACCTGAAGCCAACGGTGTGAGCTACCTGAAGATCCCGCTGAACAAGCTGTAAGCCACGCCGTACCCATAACGAGATTTCCAAGGAACACCGCCATGCCTGCCTTGCTGTCCCCTGTCGATTCCTCCCGTGCCGACCACCACAAGGTGGTGATCGTCGGCGCCGGTGCCGCCGGTATCGCCACCGCCTCCAGCCTGATCGCCCGTGACCCGTCGCTGGACATTGCCCTGATCGACCCCGCCGACGTGCACTACTACCAGCCTGGCTGGACCATGGTCGGTGCCGGGGTTTTCAAGGCGCCGAGCACCGCCCAGACCATGGCGGCCACCCTGCCCCGTGGCGTGCGCTGGATCAAGGCACGGGTGGAGGGCTTCGACCCTCAGGGGCAACTGGTGGTGCTCGAGGACGGGCGCGCGGTCAGCTATGAACAGCTGGTGGTCTGCCCGGGATTGAAACTCGATTGGAATGCCATCGAGGGTTTGAGCGAGACCCTCGGACGCAACGGCGTCACCTCCAACTACCGCTACGACCTGGCGCCCTACACCTGGCAACTGGTGCAGAACCTCAAGCAGGGGCGCGCCCTCTTCACCCAGCCGCCGATGCCGATCAAATGCGCCGGGGCGCCGCAGAAGGCGTTGTACCTGTCCTGCGATCACTGGTTGCGCAACGGCCACCTGGGTAATGTCAGGGCCAGCTTCTTCAATGCCGGTGCGGTGTTGTTCGGCGTACCGGACTATGTGCCGGCGCTGATGAGCTACATCGACAAGTACGGCGTGGACCTGAACTACCAGCATCGCCTGACGGCGGTGGATGGTCCGAACAAGCGCGCCACGTTCATTCGTACCCTCCCCGACGGCAGCACCGAGACCCGGGTCGAGGCCTTCGACATGCTGCATGTGGTGCCGCCCCAGGTGGCGCCTGACTTCATCCGCCAGAGCCCGCTGGCCGATGCGGCGGGTTGGGTGGATGTCGACCCGCATACCTTGCGTCATCGCCAGTTCGGCAATGTCCATGCGCTGGGTGACGTGGCCAATACCAGCAACGCCAAGACCGCCGCCGCTGCCCGCAAGCAGGCACCGGTGGTGGCCAACAATGTGCTGGTGGCACTCGGTCGCCTGTCGACCCTGGCCCAGTACGATGGCTACGGCTCCTGTCCATTGACGGTCGAGCGCGGCAAGATCGTCCTGGCCGAGTTCACCTATGGCGGCAAGGTGGCGCCGAGCTTCCCGCGCTGGCTGCTCGATGGCCGCAAGCCAACCCGCCTGGCCTGGTTGCTCAAGGCGCAGATCCTGCCGCCGCTGTACTGGAAGGGCATGCTCAAGGGCCGCGAATGGCTGGCCCGGCCGCAACCTCTGGTGGTCGAGGCGCAGCAGTGATCGAACACCAACTGCTGGGCGCCGGGCTCGGCGCGATCATTGGCGCGGTGCTGGCCCTGACCGGTGCCGGCGGTGGCATCCTGGCGGTGCCGCTGCTGGTGTTCGGCCTGGGACTGAGCATGGTCGAGGCGGCGCCGATCGGCCTGCTGGCCGTGGGGTTGGCGGCGTCGGTCGGTGCGGTACTCGGCCTGCGCCAGGGGCTGGTGCGCTACCGGGCGGCCGCGTTCATCGCGGTGATCGGGATTGCCTGCGCGCCGTTCGGCCTGATGCTCGCTCATCGTTTGCCCAATACGCCATTGGCCTTGGTGTTCGCCGGGGTGCTGGTGTACGCCTGCCTGCGGATCTGGCGCAAGGCGGCGCGTGAACTGCGTGGCGAGTCGCCCTGTGGGGAGCGGGAGATCATGCCCTGCGTGCTCAACCCGCTGCAGGGAAGATTGCGCTGGACCCTGCCCTGCGCCCGGGCACTGGCGTTCACCGGGATGCTGTCGGGTCTGCTGTCCGGCCTGTTGGGGGTCGGTGGTGGATTTGTGATCATCCCGGCGCTGAACCGCTATACCAACCTGGACATGAAAAGCATCGTCGCCACCTCGTTGGCGGTGATCGCCCTGGTGTCCACCGGCAGCGTGGTCAGCGCCAGCGTGGCGGGGGTGATGCACTGGTGGGTCGGGGCGCCGTTTGCCGTGGGGGCGGTGCTGGGCCTGCTGCTGGCGCGGCCATTGGCGAGCAAGCTGGCCGGCCCGCGCCTGCAGCAGCTGTTCGCCGTGGTGGGCTGTGGCGCTGCGGCACTGTTGGCCGGCAAGGCGCTACTCGGCTAGCAACTCGTCCTGCTCGGCGGCGCACAGCGCCAGCAGGTAGTCCCACACCACTCGCAGGCGGACCGACTTGTGCAGCTCACGGCGGGTGCAGATCCAGTAGCTGCGCTGGATGGTCTCGCTGGGCAGCACGCGCACCAGCTTCGGATCGTGGCGGGCCATGTAGTTGGGCAGCACGGCGATGCCCAGACCGGCCTGGGCAGCATGCTGCTGGGCGATCACGCTGGTGCTGCGGAACACCACGTTGGGCGCCCGGCAGAAGCTGTTGAGGAACAGCAGCTCCTGGCTGAACAGCAGGTCGTCGACATAGCCGATCCAGCTGTGCCGAGCCAGATCTTCGCGGCTGTGCAGCGGTGGCGCGCGGTCCAGATAGTCCTGGCTGGCATACAGGGCAAGGCGGTAGTCGGTGAGCTTGCGGGTGATCAGCAGGTCGGCGTTGGGGCGTTCCAGGTGGATGCTGATCTCGGCTTCGCGGTTGAGGATGCTGACGAAACGCGGCACCGCCACCAATTCCACTTCGAGCCCCGGGTAGCGTTGGAACAAGGCTTTCATGCGCGGGGTGAAGAACATGATGCCGATGCCTTCGGTCACCCCCAGACGGATCTTGCCCAGTGGCGTGATGGCCTGGGTGATTTCTTCCTGTGCCAGCAGGGCGACGTTCTCCATCGCTTCGGCGTGCTTGAGCAGGGCCTGGCCGGAAGGCGTGAGTTCATAGCCCTGGGCGTGCTGGACGAACAGCGCGGTACCCAGGTGCTTTTCGATGCTCTCGATATGCCGGGCCACGGTGCTGTGGGTGGTGTTGAGGCGCTTGGCGGCGGTAAGCAGGCGGCCGCTGCGCTGCAACTCGAGGAAAAACCGCAGATCGTTCCAGTCGAACATGCTTGTCCCTTTGGCTGTTCGCGCTGACTCCTTCGCGGGTAAACCCGCTCCCACAGGGTTATCGCCAAACTCAGGATCGGCGGTGAACCTGTGGGAGCGGGTTTACCCGCGAAGGGGCCGGCCCAGATATGGCGCTGTGCTAAAACGCACAACGGCTGCGCGAAATCTCGTGTTTCCTCGGCGAAATTAATCAATAAGATGGATCGGGACAAGAATAAAAATCAGGCGCGAGGTTGCACATGCCATCAGCCGATTCTGTCTACGACTATGTGGTCGTGGGTGCCGGTCCCGCCGGTTGCCTGCTGGCCAACCGCTTGTCCGCCGACCCTTCGTGCCACGTATTGCTGCTCGAGGCGGGTGGCCGCGACAACTATCCCTGGATTCACATCCCCGTCGGTTACCTCTACTGCATCGGCAATCCACGCACCGATTGGTGCCTGAAGACCGAGGCCCAGCCCGGCCTGAACGGTCGCAGCCTGGGTTATCCACGGGGCAAGGTGCTGGGCGGCTGCTCGTCGATCAACGGCATGATCTACATGCGTGGCCAGGCCGCCGACTACGACCGCTGGGCCGAGCAAGGCAACGACGGCTGGGCGTGGAAGGATGTACTGCCCTTGTTCAAGGCCAGCGAGAACCACTTCGCCGGCGCCAGCAACAGCCACGGTACCGAGGGGGAGTGGCGGGTCGAGCAGCAGCGCTACAGCTGGCCGATCCTCGATGCCTTCCGCGATGCCGCCGAGCAGAGTGGCATCGCCAAGGTCGAAGACTTCAACACGGGCGACAACGCCGGCTGTGGATACTTTCAGGTCAATCAGCGCAGCGGCGTGCGCTGGAACTCGGCCAAGGCGTTTCTCAGGCCCATCCTCAAGCGCCCCAACCTGACAGTGTTGACGGGTGTGCAGGTCGACCAGGTGCTGCTCGACAACACCCGCGCGCGGGCGGTGAAGGCCCTGTGGCAAGGCGCCTGGCACGAGTTCGCCGCTCGCCGCGAGATCATCCTGTGCGCGGGCTCCGTGGGCTCGCCCGGCATTCTGCAACGCTCCGGCATCGGCCCGCGCAAGCTGCTCGAAGGCTTGGGTATCGGGGTTCGCCATGAGATGCCCGGGGTTGGCGGCAACCTGCAGGATCACCTGCAACTGCGCCTGATCTATCAGGTCCACAACACCCGCACCCTCAATCAGATGGCCAACAGCCTGTGGGGCAAGCTGGGCATGGGCCTGCGCTACGCCTACGACCGCAGTGGCCCGTTGGCCATGGCGCCGAGCCAGCTGGGCGCCTTCGCCCGTTCAGGCCCCGAGCAGGCAAGCGCCAACCTGCAGTACCACGTGCAGCCGTTGTCGCTGGACCGTTTCGGCGAACCGCTGCATCGCTTCCCGGCCTTCACCGCCTCGGTGTGCAACCTGCGCCCGGCGAGCCGTGGGCGGATCGACATCCGCTCGGCGGACATGAATGCCGCGCCGGTGATCGACCCCAACTACCTGAGCGACCCCGAGGACCTGCGCGTCGCCGCCGAGGCCATCCGCCTCACCCGGCGCATCGTCCAGGCCCCTGCCCTGGCGGCCTTCGATCCTCGCGAGTATTTGCCAGGCCCCGCCTTGCAGAGCGAGAACGACCTGTACCAGGCCGCCGGCCAGATCGGCACCACCATCTTCCACCCGGTGGGCACCTGCCGCATGGGCAGTGGCGCGCTGGACGTCGTGGATAACCAGCTGCGCGTGCATGGCATTCCCGGTCTGCGCGTGGCCGACGCCTCGATCATGCCGCAGATCGTCTCCGGCAATACCTGTTCACCCACGTTGATGATTGCCGAAAAGGCGGCACAACTGATCCTCAAGGGAGCCAATACCCAGACCAACCTCAGCGACGCCAGCGCGATACCGACGCCCTGACCCGGGTGTTTGCAACAGCGGTGGCTTGTGATCGCAAGTCGCCGGCAGTGGAACAACAAGAATAATCACTGTGGCCTGCGGGCCGAGGACAGCAACGATGTCGGATTACATCCAGGAACAGGGGGCGGCGGCGAGCAGCCCAAGCCGTCGTGAAGAGCGCAAGATCATTTTCGCGTCATCCCTCGGGACGGTGTTCGAGTGGTATGACTTTTTTCTCTATGGCGCGCTGGCCGCGGTCATCAGCAAGCAGTTCTTCGCGGGGGTCAACGACACCACCGCCTTCATCTTCGCCCTGATGGCCTTCGCCGCCGGCTTCCTGGTGCGCCCGTTCGGCGCGCTGGTGTTCGGCCGGTTGGGCGACATGATCGGGCGCAAGTACACCTTCCTGGTGACCATTGTGCTGATGGGCCTGTCGACCTTCGCCGTGGGCCTGTTGCCCACCTACGCCAGCATCGGCATCGCCGCGCCGATCATCCTGGTGGTGCTGCGCATGCTCCAGGGCCTGGCGCTGGGCGGTGAATACGGCGGCGCGGCCACCTATGTCGCCGAACACGCGCCACCCGGCAGGCGCGGTTTCCATACCGGCTTCATCCAGTCCACCGCCACCCTCGGCCTGCTGCTGTCGTTGCTGGTGGTCCTGGCCAGCCGCTACATCAGTGGCGACCAGTTCGAAACCTGGGGCTGGCGCCTGCCGTTCCTGCTGTCGATCGTGCTGCTGGCGATCTCTACCTGGATCCGCATGAGCATGCACGAGTCGCCGGCCTTCGTGAAAATGAAGGCCCAGGGCAAGGTCAGCAAGTCGCCGATCCGCGAGTCGTTCACCTCGTGGCCGAACCTGAAGGTGGTGCTCACGGCGCTGTTCAGCATCAATGCCGGGCAGGCGGTGACCTTCTACACCGCGCAGTTCTACGTGCTGTTCTTCATGACCCAGATGCTCAAGATGGACCCGGCCCAGGCCAACACGCTGCTGATCATCAGCGTGGTGATCGGTGCGCCGTTCTTCGTGTTCTTCGGTTGGCTGTCGGACCGGGTCGGACGCAAGCCGATCCTGATGCTTGGCCTTTTGCTGGCGACGGTGTTGTACTTCCCGCTGTTCAAGGCCCTGAGCCATTACGCCAATCCGCAGATCGACGCTGCCAGTCGCCAGGCGCCGATCGTCGTCACCGCCGATCCCAAGGGCTGCACCTTCCAGTTCGACCCGGTGGGCAAGGCACGCTTCGACAGCCCGTGCGACAAGGTCAAGACGTTCCTGGTCAAGCAGGGCCTGCCTTACAGTTCGGTGAATGTCGCTGGCAGCGAGGTGATCGTCAGCATTGGCGACAAGACAATCAATGGCTTCGACGAGACGGCCATGCGCAGTGCCATCGATAGCGCCGGCTACCCGGCCAAGGCGGATCCCGCGCATGTGAACCAGGTGATGGTGGTGGTGCTGATCGTTGCCATGATCCTGATCGCCACCATGACCTACGGGCCGCTGGCGGCGGTGATGGTCGAGCTGTTCCCGACGCGCATCCGCTACACCTCGATGTCGCTGCCCTACCACATCGGCAACGGCTGGTTCGGCGGCTTCCTGCCGACGGTATCGTTCGCGTTGGTGGTGTACACCGGGGATATCTTCTATGGGCTGTGGTACCCGGTGCTGATCACCGGGGTGAGCCTGGTGGTGGGAATCTTCTGCCTGAAAGAGACCCGGGATGTGGATATCGACAAGGTCTAGGCAATGCCAGGGATGTAGCGTGGGAGCGGGCTTGCCCCGCGATACCGGCGCAGCCGGTGCCATCCATCGCGGGGCAAGTCGGGGCGCCGAACCGCCGCTCCCACGTACTCGCTATGCCACCATCAACAGAGCACAAAAAAACCGGCGTAAAAGCCGGTTTTTTTATCGCGGGAAAAAACTTATGCACGATTTTCGAAAAAACGTCATACATGGAAATAAATAGCTAATTCAATAACTTAGCTATGTTTCAAGACGCTTAATCCAAAAATTGCTAACAAGTTATCCACAGATCGTCAGGCAGGCTGCTGCTCGGGTTTTTCCGCCGCTGGCGGCAGCGAACCCATGGCGCGTTGGGCTGCCTCGTTCCATGCCTGTGCGCGATCGTTGAGCTCAGCGATGGCACGCGGGCCCGTCCCCTCCGGGTACATCGGCTCGCCAATCACCACCTCGATGGTGCCCGGGCGCTTGCCCCAGCCTTCACGCGGCCAGAACTTGCCGGCGTTGTGGGCGATCGGCAGAACCGGCAGGCCGGCATTCACCGCCAGCGCGGTGCCGCCGCGGGAGAACTTGCCCATCTGCCCATGCGGCACGCGGGTGCCTTCGGGGAAGATCAACACCCAGGTGCCCTGCTTGAGCAGCTCGTCGCCCTGGCTGGCAACCTGGCGCAGGGCCTCCTTCGGGTTCTTCCGGTCGATGGCGATCGGTCGCAGCATGGCCATGGCCCAGCCGAAGAACGGCACGTACAGCAACTCGCGCTTGAGCACCTGGCTCAGCGGCGAGAAGTACGCCGACAGGAAGAACGTCTCCCAGGTGCTCTGGTGGTTTGACAGGATCACGCAAGGTACGTCAGGCACGTTCTCGGCGCCGGTGACCTTGTAGTCGATCCGCAGGATCGTCCTCACCAGGAACAGCGCGCAGCGGCACCAATACACGTTGATGAACTTGTAGCGCTTGGGGAACGGCAGGAAAGGCGCGACGAAGAAGCTCAGCGAGCACCACAGCAGCGAACTGGTGCCCAACAGCAGGTAAAAAAGAAAGATTCTGATCGCCTGCAGGATCGACATAGTGGCATGTACCGTTGCGGGGCGTGCCCGCCTAATGAAAAGTGCGCCGGTCCTGGCGCACTCATTTAAATAAGTTCTCTGGCGATGGCTGCCAGATCGTCGAAAATCAGTGTAGTTTGCGGGACGCCTTTTTCCAGGGTCCTCTCGCCCTTGCCGGTTTTTACCAACACGGGTTGTGCATCGACGGCCAGGGCCGCCTCCAGGTCACCTTTGCTGTCACCGACGAACCATACGCCGGCCAGCGGTACCTGGTAGTGCTCGGCAATGGTCCGCAGCATGCCGGGCTTGGGCTTGCGGCAGTCGCAGCCCTCGTCCGGGCCGTGCGGGCAATGCACGATCAGGCCGACCTCGCCGCCCTGCTCGGCCACCAGCGCGCGCAGGCGCGCATGCATGGCCTCGAGGGTTTCCAGCGGGTAGTAGCCGCGGGCAATGCCGGACTGGTTGGTGGCAACCGCCACCGTCCAGCCCGCCTTGCTCAACTGCGCGATGGCCTCGATCGAGCCGGGAATGGGGATCCATTCCTCCAGCGACTTGATGTAGGCGTCGGAGTCTTGGTTGATCACTCCGTCTCGATCAAGAATCAGCAGTTTCAACGACTCACCCCAGCAGCGAGATGTCGGCCACGCCCAGGAACAGACCGCGCAGGCGGCTGAGCAGGGCATAACGGTTGGCGCGTACCTTGGCGTCCTCGGCGTTGACCATCACCGCCTCGAAGAAGGCGTCGACCGGGTCACGCAGGGCGGCCAGGCGGGCCAGGGCCTCGCTGTACTGACGCGCGGCCGCCATCGGTTGCACGGCCTGGTCGGCCTGCTGGATGGCCGAGTACAGGGAGAACTCGTTGGCATTGTCGAAGTACTTCGGCTCGACCTGGTCGGCGATGGCGCCTTCGGCCTTGCCCAGCAGGTTCGACACGCGCTTGTTCGCCGCGGCCAGGGCTTCGGCTTCCGGCAGCTTGCGGAAGGCCTGCACGGCCTGCACGCGCTGGTCGAAGTCCAGCGCCGAACCCGGCTTCAGGGCACGCACCGACAGGTAGGTGGAGACGTCGATGCCTTCGTCCTCGTAGCGCGCGCGCAGGCGGTCGAAGACGAACTCCAGCACCTGCTCGGACAGGCCGGCGGCCTTGACCTTGGCACCGAACTGCTTGACCGCGAACTCGACCGCGACGGCCAGGTCCAGATCCAGCTGCTTCTCGATCAGGATGCGCAGCACGCCCAGGGCGGCACGACGCAGGGCGTACGGGTCCTTGCTGCCGGTGGGCAGCATGCCGATGCCGAAGATGCCGACCAGGGTGTCGAGCTTGTCGGCGATGGCCACGGCGGCACCGGTGAGGGTCTGCGGCAGCTCGGCGCCGGCGCCGCGCGGCATGTACTGCTCGTTCAGCGCCAGGGCGACGTCTTGCGGCTCGCCATCGTTGAGGGCGTAGTAGTAGCCGGCGATGCCCTGCATTTCAGGGAATTCGCCGACCATTTCCGAAGCCAGGTCGCACTTGGACAGCAGGCCGGCACGGCCAGCGTTGGCGGCGCTGCCACCGATGTACGGGGCAATGAAGGCGGCCAGCTTGGAAACGCGCTCGGCCTTGTCGAACACGGTGCCCAGCTGAGCCTGGAACACCACGTTCTTCAGGCGCTCGTTGAAGCTTTCCAGCGGCTGCTTCTTGTCCTGCTTGAAGAAGAACTCGGCGTCGGTCAGGCGCGGGCGCACGACCTTCTCGTTGCCCTGCACGATCTGCTTCGGATCGCGGCTCTCGACGTTGGCCACGGTGATGAAGCGCGGCAGCAGCTTGCCTTCGCTGTCCAGCAGGCAGAAGTACTTCTGGTTGTCCTGCATGGTGGTGATCAGGGCTTCCTGCGGCACCTCGAGGAAACGCTCCTCGAACGAGCACACCAGCGGCACCGGCCACTCGACCAGCGCGGTCACTTCGTCCAGCAGCGCCGGCGGCACGATGGCCGTACCCTCCTGCTGCATGGCAAGCTCGGCGGTACGCTTGCTGATCAGCTCGCGACGCTCGGCGAAGTCGGCCAGCACGTGGGCCTTGCGCAGGTCCTCGACGTAGTTGGCCGGGGTGGTGATGAGTACGTTTTCCGGGTGGTGGAAGCGGTGGCCACGGGATTCACGGCCGGCCTTCTGGGCCAGGATGGTGCAGTCGACCACCTGATCGCCCAGCAGCATCACCAGCCACTGGGTCGGGCGCACGAACTCTTCACGGCTGGCGCCCCAGTGCATGCGCTTGGGGATCGGCAGGTCGTTGAGCGAATCCTCGACGATGGTCGGCAGCAGGCTGACGGTGGCCTTGCCAGGAATGTGCTGGGAGAAGCGCAGCTTGGGGCCGCTCTGGTCGATGTCCGACAGCTCCACGCCGCACTTCTTGGCGAAGCCCAGGGCGGCCTGGGTCGGCTGGCCTTCGGTATTGAACGCGGCCTGCACGGGCGGGCCGTCGATGTTGATGCTGCGGTCTGGCTGCTGCACGTCCAGCTGGCGGATCAGCACGGCCAGGCGGCGCGGCGCGGCGTAGACCTGCTTGCCAGTGTAGTTCAGGCCGGCGGCCTGCAGGCCTTTCTCGATGCCGGCGAGGAACGCTTCGCCCAGGGTGGCGAGGGCCTTCGGTGGCAGCTCTTCGGTGCCCAGTTCAACCAGGAAATCTTGAGCACTCATTGTGCAGCCTCCAGCTTAGCCAACACTTCGTCACGCAGTTCAGGAGAGGCCATCGGGAAGCCCAGGCGTGCGCGGGCTTGCAGATAGCTTTGCGCCACGTCCCGGGCCAGGGTACGTACGCGCAGGATGTAGCGCTGGCGCTCGGTCACCGAGATGGCGCGGCGGGCGTCCAGCAGGTTGAAGGTGTGCGAGGCCTTCAGGACCATTTCGTAGGTCGGCAGCGGCAGGTCCAGCTTGATCAGGCGGTTCGCTTCGCTTTCGTAGAAGTCGAACAGTTCGAACAGCTTCTCGACGTTGGCGTGCTCGAAGTTGTAGGTCGACTGTTCCACTTCGTTCTGGTGGAACACGTCGCCGTAGGTGACCTTGCCGAACGGACCGTCGGCCCATACCAGGTCGTAGACCGAGTCCACGCCCTGCAGGTACATGGCCAGGCGCTCCAGGCCGTAGGTGATCTCACCGGTGACCGGGTAGCACTCGATGCCGCCGACCTGCTGGAAGTAGGTGAACTGGGTCACCTCCATGCCGTTCAGCCAGATTTCCCAACCCAGGCCCCAGGCGCCGAGGGTCGGCGATTCCCAGTTGTCTTCGACGAAGCGGATGTCGTGAACCAGCGGATCCAGGCCGATGGCTTTCAGCGAGCCGAGGTACAGCTCCTGGAAGTTGGCCGGGTTCGGCTTGAGCACCACCTGGAACTGGTAGTAGTGCTGCAGGCGGTTGGGGTTTTCGCCATACCGCCCGTCGGCAGGGCGACGGCTGGGCTGCACGTAGGCGGCGTTCCAGGTCTCCGGGCCGACGGCGCGCAGGAAGGTAGCGGTGTGGAAAGTGCCGGCGCCTACTTCCATATCGTAGGGCTGAAGCACCACACAACCTTGCTCGGCCCAGTAGTTCTGCAGGGCGAGGATCAGGTCTTGGAAGGTACGCACGGCTGGCGTAGGCTGGCTCACGAAATTCACCTGTATCTGGGGATGCGGATGTAAAGAGCGGGAGTATACCCGATTCGCCTCGCCCTCTACGTTATTGGAGCCTTATGCCACGCTGCTTTTGGTGTTCCGACGATCCGTTGTACCAGGCCTATCACGACCACGAGTGGGGAACGCCGCAGCGCGATCCGGCGTTGCTCTTCGAGATGCTTTTGCTCGAAGGGTTCCAGGCGGGGTTGTCGTGGATCACGGTATTGAAGAAACGCGAGCGCTATCGCCAGGTGCTGGATGGCTTCGACCCGGTGAAACTGGCGCGCCTGAGCGACGAGCGCATCGAGGAGCTGATGCTGGACCCCGGCATCATCCGCAACCGCCTCAAGCTCAAGGCCGTGCGCCGCAATGCCCAGGCCTGGCTGGCTGTGGATAACCCCGCCGAATGGCTGTGGTCGTTCGTCGGCGGTGCGCCGAAGATCAACCAGTTCCAGGGGCGCGGCGACGTGCCGGCGGTCACCGATGAGGCCAAGGCCATGAGCAAGGCCCTGCAGAAGGCCGGCTTCACCTTTGTCGGGCCGACCATCTGCTACGCCTTCATGCAGGCTACCGGCATGGTCATGGACCACACCACCGACTGTGATCGCTACGCCGCGCTGGTGCGCTGACGGGGTACAATGCGCGCCTTGCTGAAATAAGGAATTCGCCTGTGGAAAAGTTCAAGGGCGCCCTGATGGTCGGGGTGCTGCGCCTGTTTGCCAAGCTGCCCTGGGGCGCTGTGCAGCGCGTCGGCGCCGGTATCGGCTGGTTGATGTGGAAAATCCCCAATGGCTCGCGCAATGTCGTGCGCATCAACCTGGCCAAGTGTTTCCCGGAGATGGACCCGATCGAGCGCGAGCAGCTGGTTGGCCGCGCGTTGAAGGACATCGGCAAGTCGTTCGTCGAGAGCGCCTGTGCCTGGATCTGGCCGCCGCAGCGCTCGCTGGAGCTGGTCAAGGAAGTGCACGGCCTGGAAGTGCTGGAACAGGCCCTGGCCTCGGGCAAGGGCGTGGTGGGTATCACCAGCCACCTGGGCAACTGGGAAGTGCTCAACCACTTCTATTGCAACCAGTGCAAACCGATCATCTTCTATCGCCCGCCGAAGCTTAAGGCGGTGGATGACCTGCTGCGCGAACAGCGCGTGCAGATGGGCAACCGCGTGGCGCCTTCGACCAAGGAAGGCATCCTCAGCGTGATCAAGGAAGTGCGTCGGGGTGGTCAGGTGGGGATTCCTGCCGACCCGGAGCCGGCGGAGTCCGCAGGTGTGTTCGTGCCGTTCCTGGGCACCC
Organism: Pseudomonas sp. 2hn; assembly: GCF_019646095.1. Lineage (NCBI taxonomy): Bacteria > Pseudomonadati > Pseudomonadota > Gammaproteobacteria > Pseudomonadales > Pseudomonadaceae > Pseudomonas > Pseudomonas sp. 2hn. The sequence goes on from NZ_CP081016.1 coordinate 20,869, forward strand.
AGGCGCTGACCAGCAAGTTCGTGCCGAACATGCTGGCCGGCGGCAAGGCGGTCGGGGTGTTCCTGCATGCCCTGCGGCTGCCGGATGGCTCGGGTTTCAAGGTGTTCCTGGAGGCGGCGCCGCAAGAGATGTACAGCGAGGATGTGACCGTGTCGGCGGCGGCCATGAGCAAGGTGGTCGAGCGTTATGTGCGCGAGTATCCGAGCCAGTACATGTGGAGCATGAAGCGCTTCAAGAAGCGTCCGGCGGGCGAGGCGCGCTGGTACTGAGGCCATCGTCTATCGTGGGAGCGGGCTTGTCCCGCGATGGCGTCGTCAGCGTTGACGCCATCGCGGGGCAAGCCCGCTCCCACGAGGTTGCTTCAACTCAGGTGCTGGATTTGTTCAGCTTCTTCAGAAATACCGTCATCTCTTTCTCTGCCTGCTTGTCGCCATGGGCCTGCGCCGCCTCGATCCCCTCCTCCCAGGCCTTGCGCGCCCCGTCCAGATCCCCGCTCAACTGATACGCCTTCCCCAGCAGCTTCCACGCCGCCGAGTACTTCGGATCCTGCTTCACACAGGCAGCCAGGTGCACCGCCGCTTCAACCCCATTGCCCTCGTCCAGCCAGGCCTTGCCCAGCCCGAACCTCAGCAGCGGGTTATCCACACCCTTGGCCAGCATTTTCTCCAGCGATTCGCGCATGTCCTTCCCTCCTAGAAGAAACTCAGGCCCACGTGGAACAGCTTCTCCACGTCCCGGATATGCTTTTTATCCACAACGAACAGGATCACATGGTCGCCCGATTCGATCACCGTGTCGTCGTGGGCGATCAGCACTTCCTCGTCGCGGATGATCGCGCCGATGGTGGTGCCCGGCGGCAGCGAGATGTCCTCGATGGCCTTGCCCACTACCTTGCTCGACTTTGAATCGCCATGGGCCACCGCCTCGATGGCCTCGGCCGCGCCTCGGCGCAGCGAGTGCACGCTGACGATATCGCCGCGGCGCACGTGGGCCAGCAAGGTGCCGATGGTGGCCAACTGCGGGCTGATGGCGATGTCGATCTCGCCGCCCTGCACCAGGTCGACGTAGGCCGGGTTGTTGATGATGGTCATCACCTTGCGCGAGCCCAGGCGCTTGGCCAGCAGCGACGACATGATGTTGGCTTCGTCGTCGTTGGTCAGGGCCAGGAAGATGTCGGCGTCGGCGATGTTCTCTTCGAGCATCAGGTCGCGGTCGGAGGCGCTGCCCTGCAGCACCACGGTGCTCTCGAGGGTGTCGGAGAGGTAGCGACAGCGCGCTGGGTTCATCTCGATGATCTTTACCTGGTAGCGGCTCTCGATGGCCTCGGCCAGGCGTTCGCCGATCTGCCCGCCGCCGGCGATGACCACGCGCTTGTTGGTCTCGTCGATACGCCGCAGCTCGCCCATCACCGCGCGGATGTCCTTTTTCGCGGCGATGAAGAACACCTCGTCGTCTGCCTCGATCACCGTGTCGCCCTGGGGTGTGATCGGCCGGTCGCGGCGGAAGATCGCCGCCACGCGGGTGTCGACGTTGGGCATGTGGGCGCGGATCTGGCGCAGTTGCTGGCCCACCAGCGGGCCGCCGTAGTAAGCCCTGACCGCCACCAGTTGGGCCTTGCCTTCGGCGAAGTCGATCACCTGCAGCGAGCCCGGGTGTTCGATCAGGCGCTTGATGTAGTTGGTCACCACCTGTTCGGGGCTGATCAGCACGTCCACCGGGATGTGGTCGTTGTCGAACAGCTCTTCGCGGGTCAGGTAGGCCGACTCGCGCACCCGGGCGATCTTGGTCGGGGTGTGGAACAGCGAATAGGCCACCTGGCAGGCGACCATGTTGGTTTCGTCGCTGTTGGTCACCGCCACCAGCATGTCGGCGTCGTCGGCGCCGGCCTGGCGCAACACCGTCGGCAGTGAGGCGCGCCCCTGCACGGTGCGGATGTCCAGACGATCGCCCAGGTCGCGCAGGCGCTCGCTGTCGGTGTCGACCACGGTGATGTCGTTGGCTTCGCTGGCCAGGTGCTCTGCCAGCGTACCGCCTACCTGGCCTGCGCCGAGGATGATGATCTTCATCCGCTACTCCCTACCCTTTTTGTTCTTTCACCCGCGCGAGGCGGCAATCTTGATCAGCTTGGCATAGTAGAAACCGTCGTGGCCGCCTTCCTGGGCCAGCAACTGGCGGCCATGGGGCTGGCGCAGGCCGGCCTCGGTGGCGAGGTCCAGCTCGCGGGCGCCGGGGGTGCGGGCGAGGAAGGCGTCGATCACTTCGGTGTTCTCGGTCGGTAGGCTCGAGCAGGTGGCATAGAGCAGCATGCCGCCCACTTCCAGGGTTGGCCACAGGGTGTCTAGCAGCTCGCCTTGCAGCGCGGCCAGGGCCGGGATGTCCTCGGCCTGGCGGGTCAGCTTGATGTCCGGGTGGCGGCGGATCACGCCGGTGGCCGAGCACGGCGCGTCGAGCAGGATGCGCTGGAACGGCTTACCGTCCCACCAGCTGGCGGTGTCGCGGGCGTCGCAGGCGATCAGCTCGGCGTCGAGCTTGAGGCGGTCGAGGTTTTCGCGCACACGGGCCAGGCGCTTGGCTTCCAGGTCGATGGCGACCATGTGGGCCAGGCCGGGCTCGGCTTCCAGCAGGTGGCAGGTCTTGCCGCCGGGGGCGCAGCAGGCGTCGAGCACGCGCTGGCCGGGAGCCAGTTCCAGCAGGTCGGCGGACAACTGCGCGGCTTCGTCCTGCACACTCACCCAGCCGTCGGCGAAGCCCGGCAGGCCGCGTACGTCGCAGGCTTCGGCCAGGACGATGCCGTCGCGGCTGAACTGGCAGGCGCTGGCCTCAATGCCGGCCTCGGCCAGCAGTGCCAGGTAGGCGTCGCGGCTGTGATGGCGGCGATTGACCCGCAGGATCATCGGTGGGTGGGCGTTGTTGGCGGCGCAGATGGCTTCCCATTGTTCCGGCCAGAAGGCTTTCAGCGACTTCTGCAGCCAGCGTGGGTGGGCAGTACGCACCACCGGGTCGCGTTCCATGCCGGCGAGCAGTTCCTCGCCTTCACGCTGGGCGCGGCGCAGCACGGCATTGAGCAGGCCCTTGGCCCACGGCTTCTTGAGCTTGTCGGCGCAACCCACGGTCTCGCCGATGGCGGCGTGGGCCGGGATGCGCGTGTAGAACAGCTGGTACAGGCCGACCAGCAGCAGCGCCTGCACATCGGCGTCGGCGGCCTTGAACGGCTTCTGCAGCAGTTGCGCGGCCAGCAGGTCCAGGCGCGGTTGCCAGCGGGCGGTGCCGAAGGCCAGGTCCTGGGTCAGGCCGCGGTCGCGCTCCTCGACCTTGTCCAGTTGCGCCGGCAGCGAGCTGTTCAGCGAGGCCTTGCCGCTGAGCACGGCGGCCAGGGCACGGGCGGCGGCCAGGCGTGGGTTCATTGGCCGAGCACCTTGCCACTGGCGAACTTCTCGCGGCGGCTGTTGAACAGGTCGCTGAAGGCCAGGGCCTTGCCGCCGGGCAGTTGCAGGCGGGTCAGGCTCAGGGCGCCGTCACCGCAGGCGACCACCAGGCCGTCCTTGCTGGCGGAGAGGATTTCGCCGGGAGTGCCCTTGCCTGTGGACAAGTTGGCGGCCAGCACCTTCACGCTTTCGCCGTCGAGGCTGCTGTGGCACACCGGCCAGGGGTTGAAGGCGCGGATAAGGCGCTCCAGCTCCACGGCCGGGCGGCTCCAGTCGATGCGGGCTTCATCCTTGTTCAGCTTGTGGGCGTAGGTGGCCAGGGCATCGTCCTGGACTTCACCTTGCAGCGAACCGTCGGCCAGGCCGGCGATTGCCTGAACCACGGCGCCCGGGCCCATGGTGGCGAGGCGGTCGTGCAGGGTGCCGCCGGTGTCCTCGGCGCTGATCGGGGTAACCACCTTGAGCAGCATCGGACCGGTGTCCAGGCCCGCTTCCATGCGCATCACGGTCACACCGCTCTCGGCGTCGCCGGCTTCCACGGCGCGCTGGATCGGCGCCGCACCGCGCCAGCGTGGCAGCAGCGAGGCGTGGCTGTTGATGCAGCCCAGACGCGGGATATCCAGCACCACCTGCGGCAGGATCAGGCCGTAGGCGACCACCACCATCAGGTCCGGCTTGAGCGCGGCGAGTTCGGCTTGCGCCTCGGCGTTGCGCAGGGTCTGCGGCTGGTACACCGGGATGTCGTGGGCCACGGCCAGCGCCTTGACTGCGCTCGGCATGAGCTTCTGGCCACGGCCGGCCGGGCGATCGGGCTGGGTGTAGACGGCCACGATCTCGTACGGACTGTCGAGCAGGGCCTTGAGGTGTTCGGCGGCAAACTCTGGAGTGCCTGCGAAGACGATGCGCATGGAGTTCTCGCTTCTTCAAAAAGAAAAAGGCTTGCCGGAGCAAGCCTTCTGGAAGGTGGGGATCAGGCTTGCTGGCGGTGCTGCTTTTCCAGCTTCTTCTTGATCCGATCGCGTTTGAGCTGGGACAGGTAGTCGACGAACAGCTTGCCGTTGAGGTGGTCGAACTCGTGCTGCACACACACCGCCAGCAGGCCTTCGCATTCCAGTTCGTAGGGCTTGCCGTCGCGGTCCTGGGCCTTGACCCGCACGCGCAGCGGGCGATCGACGTTCTCGTAGAAGCCGGGCACCGACAGGCAGCCTTCCTGGTACTGGCCCATGTCGTGGGTCAGCTCCTCGACCGTGGGGTTGATGAAGACGCGCGGTTCGCTGCGGTCTTCGCTCAGGTCCATCACCACGACCTGCTTGTGCACGTTGACCTGGGTCGCGGCCAGGCCGATGCCGGGCGCCTCGTACATGGTCTCGAACATGTCGTCGATCAGCTGGCTCAAGGCGTCGTCGAACTCCGTCACCGGTTTGGCGATGGTGCGCAGGCGCGGATCGGGAAATTCGAGAATGTTCAAAATAGCCATGGCGGTCAGGCAGTCACTGTGCGGTCGGTTGAAAACTGAGCACACATAATAAAGGGAAATGGGGCGTTCGGCACCTGTGAAGCTTGGCTAGGGTCTCTATGGGCTTGATAGCTGCCATGTCATGGACAGCTTTTCAAAGTGTTACTCACAAAGTTATCCACAGGCTGTGCCACGTATCTGGCCCCCTGTCGATCAAGGATGATCCACCATGAATCCATCCCGTTCGTCGCCTTGTCCGCCTGCGGAACTGGAGGCGCGGCTGCGTCTTCATAGCCTTCCGGAGATTGGCTTGCGTCGTTTCCATACCCTCATCGAAGCGTTCGGCAGTGCCTCGTCGGCACTCAGCGCGCCGGCCAGTGCCTGGCAGGCGTTGGGACTGAAGGTTGCCAGTATAGACGCCCGGCGCAGCCCGCAAGTGCGCGATGGCGCATTGGCTGCAATGCGCTGGATAGAGCGTCCGGGCCAGCATTTACTGATGTGGGACGGGCCTGGCTACCCCGCGCTGCTGGCCGAGATAGACGATCCGCCGCCGCTGCTGTTCGTCGCGGGCGACCCCGATTTGCTCGAAAAACCGCAACTGGCGATCGTGGGTAGCAGGCGTGCTTCACCCCCGGCGCTGGATACCGCAGGCGCGTTTTCCCGCTGCCTTTCCCAGGCCGGTTTCACCATCACCAGCGGGCTGGCGCTGGGCGTCGACGGTGCCGCTCATCGGGCCGCTTTGAAGGCCGGCGGGCACACCATCGGGGTGCTCGGCACGGGGCTGCAAAAACTTTATCCACAGCGCCATCGTGACCTGGCACGGGCAATGCTCGACAGTGGCAGCGCGCTGGTTTCCGAGTATCCGCTGGACGCCGGGCCACTGGCCGGCAACTTCCCACGGCGCAACCGGATCATCAGCGGCTTGTCGCTGGGTGTGCTGGTGGTCGAGGCCAGCCTGGCCAGCGGTTCGTTGATCACCGCGCGGCTTGCCGCCGAACAGGGGCGGGAGGTGTACGCGATTCCCGGGTCCATTCATCACCCCGGCGCCAAGGGCTGCCACCAGCTGATCCGCGATGGCGCCCTGCTGGTGGAAAGCGTGGAACAGATCCTCGACAGCCTGCGCGGTTGGCAGAACCTGCCGCCTGCGGTTGTGGATAAGCCCGCTCATCCATTGATCGCCCTGCTCCACGCCGCACCCCAGACCACCGAGGGCCTGGCCAGCAGCAGCGGCCTGCCACTGGCCCAGGTACTGGCCAGCCTCACCGAGCTGGAGCTCGAAGGCCGGGTGAGCAATGAAGCGGGGCGTTGGTTTGCCCGTGCGGGCTAAGTACACTGCGCGCACGGCGATTATGCGGAGAGACGGAAAATGGTGAGCAGTTGGCGTGTGCAACAAGCCGCGCGCGAGGTGAAGGCGGGTGCAGTGATCGCCTATCCGACGGAAGCGGTCTGGGGCCTGGGCTGCGACCCGTGGAACGAGGACGCGGTGTATCGCCTGCTGGCGCTCAAGTCGCGGCCTGTGGATAAAGGGCTGATCCTGGTCGCCGACAATATTCGCCAGTTCGATTTTCTGTTCGAGGATTTCCCCCAGGACTGGATCGACCGCATGAGCGCCACTTGGCCTGGGCCGAACACCTGGCTGGTGCCGCACCAGGGTCTGCTGCCCGAGTGGGTGACCGGGCAGCATGACACCGTGGCGCTGCGGGTCAGCGATCATCCACAGGTGCGTGAGTTGTGCGCGCTGGTCGGGCCGTTGATCTCCACCTCCTGCAACCCGGCCGGGCGGCCGGCGGCCAAGAGCCGGTTGCGGGTGGAGCAGTATTTCCACAACGAGCTGGACATGGTGTTGGGTGGGGCGTTGGGTGGGCGGAAGAACCCGAGCCTGATTCGCGACCTGGCGACCGGCGAGGTTGTGCGCCCGGGCTGATACCGCTGGCGAGGGCTGCGCCCTCGTTTCGCGGCACAAGGCCGCTCCTACAGGCAATCGCGATCCCCTGTAGGAGCGGCCTTGTGCCGCGAAAGAGCCGCAAAGCGGCCCCAGTAATCCAATTGGGAAACGTCCTACTACCCCCGTCCTAAGCCACCACCTTCACTACAGGAACCCCTACCTCTAGCTTGCTCGCCGTGCGTCACAAATCGGCGGGAGCATCTAGAACAATGCCGCTATTCGAGAATGCCGAGTACCTGATAAGGGCGAATCTGGAGCAGCTAGCGTCCAATCATCGGGTCAGGGCGGTGGAGATAGGCAGATTTACCGCAGATCAGTTCGAAGCGATCAACAGGCAGAAAGCAGGGCAGGATTTACCCCAGCTTGAGGATCCGGGCATCGTCTTCATTGGCAGTCATGCCTACAGAAGCCGGGTGATACGCGACGGATACACCATTGATGACATGGTTCTGCAAATCAAGGCAGCGCTGGCAGCGTCATCGGTCTGGAAGAGTGCCACGCACATGACTGATCGTGTCCCGGGAAGTGGTGTAACTCATCATGGCCTTGACCACTGAGTTTGCCGTTTAGTTGATCACGGCCGACAGCTTGGCCTGTGGATTATCGCTGACTGCCTCGAAGGCCTCCAACTGCATATACCGCCGTTGCAGGCACCACTCGTCGTTCTGCTCCAGCAGCATCGCGCCTACCAGCCGTGTGATTGCAGGGTCGTTGGGAAAGATGCCCACGACGTCGGTGCGACGTTTGATTTCAGCGTTGAGCCGTTCCAGTGGATTGGTGCTGTGCAACTGCTGACGGTGCGCTTTTGGAAACGCCATGTGCGCCAGCACTTCATCCTCGCAGCCGTCCATGAGCGTCGCGATCTTGGGGTACTTTTCGCGCAACTGATCGGCGACCAGGCGCCACTGCTGATGACATTCGGCACGGCTGTCCTGGGCGAAAACCGTGCGCAGAAGCGCTGCCACCATGGTGCGCTGACCCTTGCCGACATGGGCCATGGCGTTACGCATGAAATGCACGCGGCAGCGCTGCCAGGTCGCGTTGAAGACCTTGGAGACAGCCGCCTTGAGCCCCTCGTGGGCATCGGAGATGACCAACTTCACTCCACGTAAGCCACGCCGCATCAGGCTTCGCAGGAAGTCCGTCCAGAACGGCTCGGCTTCTGATGGGCCAACACGCATGCCCAGGACTTCACGGCCACCATCGGTGTTCACGGCCACAGCGATTATTACGGCGACCGAGACGATGCGCCCGGCCTCCCGCACTTTGACGTAGGTGGCATCTATCCAGAGATAGGGCCAGTCGCCTTCAAGCGGTCGGTCAAGGAAGGCGTGAACGCGCTCATCGATCTCACCAGCCAGCCGTGACACTTGGCTTTTGGAGATGCCGGTCATGCCCATGGCCTTGACCAGCTCGTCCACCGAACGCGTTGAAACGCCCTGAATGTAAGCTTCTTGGATCACCGCTGCCATGGCCTTCTCGGCGGTACGTCGAGGCTCGAGAAAGCCAGGAAAGTAGCTGCCCTGGCGCAGCTTCGGGATCTTCAGGTCAACGTCACCGGCGCGGGTTTGCCAGAGGCGATCACGGTAGCCATTGCGGCTGTTTGTCCGGTCTGGGCTTTTGACATCGAAGCCGGCGCCGCACAGGCCTTCGACATCGAACTCCATCATGCGCTGGGCAACGAACTGGATCATTTGCTTGAGCAGATCAGCGTCTGCCCCTTTCTCAACCAACTCGGTCAATGCGATAGTGGGCTTGGTCATCGTGGTTTCTCTGGTGAAGGTTAAGTCCGCAAACTCAACGTTAGCCAAGAACCACGATGACCATCCTCTTTCGCCCGCAGGGCGCCTTCGGCTGGTTCAGTTACACCACTTCCTGGGACACGATCCGTACGACTGCCACCCTCTGTGTGGAAACGGACGGTTGCGGTTCAACCCTTAGAGGATCACTGCAATGAAAAAAATCGTCCCCGACCCACCCCTCCCCGACACCCGCCACCACCCCTTCGGCAAATGCGACGCCGGCCACCCACCGCTGTTCGCGGTCAACCCCAACATCAACGCCCACGATGCCCTGGTGCATGTCGCCGAGTACCTGCGCAGTGCCTACGATGTCGGCTACAAAGCCCTCGACCACATGGACGACACGGGCAAGAGTCTTTTGTGGGCCAGCCTGCATGCAGTGGAGATGGCCGAAGGGCTGACCGAAGCGATGCTCGAAGGTATCGAGAGCCAATCGTCCAACTGATCGCACAACAACCAATGCCTTGAAAGGGACCGCCCTACACACGGTCGGTCCCCACCAACAGAGCATTACTCTCGACAAACCTTGTAAAGCTCCGGCAGTCCACATCTGCAACCTGCGTAGGACATTTCCCTAACTGGCCAGCCCGCGAAAATACCCTGTTTCCAGCTGCTAGCGTGCAGTGCTTCCCTATCAAGGAAGTAACCCATGAACACACGCGTCAGCATCTTCGGCAAAGGCCAAGGCCTGGATGGCGACCTCACCAGCACTGGCGCCATCTGCATCGCCAGCCAGGCCAGAGGCAAGGTCGGTGGCCGCCGCTGGCTGCTGCAAGGCGACAAGACCACCGCCTGCCCCCGCTGCGGCGAAGAAGGTACGCTCGTCAACGGCGAAACACGCTGGCGACAGGACGGTATCCCCAGCGTGGTCGATGGCACACCGGTAAAGTGTGGTTGCCCACCCGGCAGCAATTACGTCATCGCCCCATCACAACATCAAGCCGCGCCACAGGCTGCCACCGCACCTCCACCCGAAGCAGCCACGGCACGACCAGCGCAAAGGCCCTCGCCTTCGCCAGCGCAAGCCTTTGCCAACTCCAGGTCCTCCGTCTCGGCGATGCCGGGGAGCCTCGAGCCAGGCTTCCACATCGTCCAGCGTCACAGCACCTTTGCACAGCTGCTCATGAAACTGTTCGACGCTGGCAACGCAGCCCCCATCGCCCGGTTGCAACGCCTCAATCCGACCTTTGCACAAGGGTTCAAGGCGGGCGAGATCTTCGTGATCGGTGATCCGGACAACGGGCATGCTTGTACGCGTGAAGAGGCTGAATTGATGACTGCCGCCGAGCGGGCGCGAGTGGCACTGACTGGGCTGGACGAGAGCGAAGCGGATTTCATGATGCAGCACATCGGTGAAATCGCCGGTTTACTCAATGGTGCTAGCCAGTCGATGGGCGTAGGTAAGGATATGCTGGCCTACAGTTTGGGGCGAGTGGAGGATACGCTAAAAGGTATTGAACGGCTCCACCAACAAGAGTTTATGAAACATGGGCATCTTAATAGCTCGCAGTTCTTCGCCTCCCGCAAAAAACTTTACCACCAGCTTGAATCGCAGCTGCGCAGTGCATTTCTCAATAGACACCTGAGTTTGGGCGATCACTCGTCATTGAAGAGAGGGTTGGGAATATCGACGAAGAGCCTCGTGCATCACTGGTCAAAAGCAGGAGCTCCTGGACAGATCCCCGGGTACGCGTCGCACTTGAACGAAGTAGCAAAAACCTCTAAGTTCCTTCAATATGGCGGCCATGTCGGTATCGGACTAGGCTTCAGCAATAGCATACTTAAAATCTATGAGGCATGTAGAGCTGGCGAAACCGAAAGCTGCAAGAAGGTCCGACTCAAAGAAACGGGTAGTTTTATCGGCGGCATGGCAGGCGGCGGGGCCGGGGCGAAAGTTGGAGAGATGACCGGCCGCATAGTCTGTACTATAGCTGCCAAAATAATAACCAAAGGAGCTGGTAGCTCTATTTGCATGATTGGCATAGTGGGTACCGGATCTTTTCTAGGGGCTACAAGTATTGGTGGCACAGGTGAGGCTTTGGGGGAGGTGATTTATGATTTCACCACCGACTGAATTCTCTAGTCTATCGCTCGGGCTGAGAATAACTTTCACCCTAGGCCCCATAATCTTGTGTTTTACGAGCATTTTCATGAGTGGCCATTTGGCAGTTGGAAAAAACTTTTCCATGCTCACAGCCGCTTTACCGAAAACAATAGAGCTGGACACAGCAGCTAAGAACTTCAACCTGCGTTTTTTGAAATTCAGGCTCCGCCTTATATATAGGCTGTGCGCAGTCATACTATTTCCAACATTCAGCATCAGAAACAACATACTCGACCAGAAAGAATACTATTCACTTCCAAGCTTTTTGCGCAGACGGATGATTGGCTCATGCTGGCTTGCCATCATCGGCCTATGCTGGGGCACAGTTACATACTCAATAATTTAGTCCGCCAAATAAATAATCGAACAATAAAAATCAACCAATAAAAACAGAGAATGCAACATGATCGAGAACGTACTCACTAACAACCATAATTCATCCCATCGACCACACTTTCATCTCGTTTTAGTTACAAAATCGCTTATCATGACCATACCTATCGGCTTCTACTCCTCTTATTGGACTGCCAAGGCAAAGTAATCTACGAGCACATTGAGCAATGAGTGACTCCTGGCAATTCGCATGGGAATTATCACTTAAAGCCTTTCCTTTTCTGATTGGGCTTTCAGGTGTAGTCCTTGACATCCAACTTGCGTGCTCGAGGCACTATCCGACACTAATTGAATCACTGGACAGAAGTGTCGCCCTCGAGCGTCTCGAAAAAATATGGGGAGAAAGCGGTTTCTGCTCTCGGCTTTCATTGGTATGCGGCATTGCCCCGCTCGCCTTCTTCCCCCAGCACTTTATCAGACGTGGATTACTTGATCCCGACGATATCAAACGACTTCCCCGCCATATAAAAAAGCGCCTTAACACCTCGACCTGGATGCTTTTGATGGGGCCAGGGCTCACATATTCTTACCTAACCCGCTAACAGGGAGGGTGGATTCATCACCTTTGACACGGTAGGCTGCGAAAATTGGCCTTCTCGTTCTGTTTTTTTAATCGATAGAGGGCAAGCCCGCCCCCACAATCCGCCCATCGCATGGACAGTGCTCCTTGGAAGACCTCAACTCCCTCTACTACTTCACCCAGGTGGTCGAGCACGGTGGCTTCGCCCCGGCCGGGCGGGCGCTGGACATGCCCAAGTCCAAGCTCAGCCGGCGCATCGCCGACCTGGAGGAGCGCCTCGGCGTGCGCCTGCTGCACCGCACCAGCCGGCACTGCTCGCTGACCGAGATCGGCCAGGCCTACTACAACCGCTGCCTGGCCATGCGCGTGGAGGCCGAGGGCGCCGCCGAGATCATCGAGCGCAACCGCAGTGAGCCACGCGGGCTGGTGCGCATCAGCTGCCCGACCACCCTGCTCAACTCCTGGGTCGGGCCGATGCTGACCCGCTACATGCTCAAGTACCCGCAGGTGGAGCTGTTCATCGAGAGCACCAACCGCCGCGTCGACCTGCTGCATGAGGGCTTCGACGTGGCACTGCGGGTGCGTTTCCCGCCGCTGGAGAACACCGACATGGTGATGAAGGTGCTGAGCAACAGCACCCAATGCCTGGTCGGCCACCCGTCGTTTCTCGAACAGCTTGCGCAAGGCTTTGATCCGCAGCAGCTCAGCGAGCTACCCAGCGTCCATTGGGGCGGCGCCCAGCGTGAATACCAGTGGGAGCTGTTCCAGGGTGAGGACATGAGCCGCAGCCTGGTGATCCCGCACAAACCACGGATGGTCACCGACGACCTGTTCGCGCTGCGGCATTTCGTGGTGGCGGGCGTGGGGATCGCGCACCTGCCCAGGGTGGCGGTGCGCGAGGACCTGGCGGCGGGGCGGCTGGTGGAGATGCTGCCAGGCTGGCATCCGCGTTGCGGCATCGTGCATGCGATCTTCCCGTCGCGGCGGGGGTTGCTGCCGTCGGTGCGGTCGTTGATCGATCATCTGGCGGAGGAGTTCGCCATCAGCGACATGGCGTAGCACGTCATCGCGGGGCAAGTCGGGCCGCCGCATCGCCGCTCCCACGAAGCCCTGTAGTCTCGGTGGGAGCGGGCTCGCCCCGCGATCAGGCCATCAGAACGCGAAGCAGGAACAACCCAACGCCCCCCAGAACCCCTGGAAGTCGCTCACCGGCACACTGGAATGCCGCGCCTTCTCATGGCTGTGCGCATGCACCCCGCAAGGCCCGACACACTGGTGCACCGCCGCGGCCAGCGGCGCGCCGGCCCGCCAGTGCCCCGGCACCTTCACCACCGGCGACCACTCCGGCACCACCGGGATCTGCGCCGGCCCCAGCTTCTCGAAGTCGCCGGCGCCATACACCACCTTGCCGTCGACCACGGTCAGCACCGACTCGATCCACTTGATCGCCTCTTCCTCGACGCTGAAGAAGTCCGCCGACAGCGCCGCCAGGTCGGCCAGCTGGCCCACCTTGATCTGCCCTTTCTTGCCCTGCTCGCTGGAGAACCAGGCGCTGCCGTGGGTGAACAGTTGCAGGGCAACATCACGGCTCAAGCCACCGTCCGGATACAGCTCCAGCCCACCGACGGTCTTGCCGCTGACCATCCAGTACAGCGAGGTCCAGGGGTTGTAACTGGACACCCGGGTAGCGTCGGTGCCCGCGCCCACCGGCACGCCCTCGGCCAGCATGCGCTTGATCGGCGGGGTCGCCTCGGCGGCCTTGGCGCCATAGCGCTCGACGAAGTACTCGCCCTGGAACGCCATGCGGTCCTGGATCGCGATGCCGCCGCCCAGCGCCCTCACCCGCTCGATGTTCTTCGGCGTGATGGTCTCGCAGTGGTCGAAGAACCACGGCAGGCCATTGAACGGGATATCGCGGTTGACCTTCTCGAACACGTCGAGCATGCGCGAGATGGACTCGTCGTAGGTGGCGTGCAGGCGGAACGGCCAGCGCTGCTCGACCAGGTGGCGCACCACCGGTTCCAGCTCCTGCTCCATGGTCTGCGGCAGGTCCGGACGCGGCTCGAGGAAGTCCTCGAAGTCGGCCGCAGAGAACACCAGCATCTCGCCGGCGCCGTTGTGGCGCAGGAAGTCGCTGCCGTCACCGGGCTTGACCTTCTGCGTCCAGTTCTTGAAGTCGGCCAGTTCTTCCTTGGGCTTCTGGGTGAACAGGTTGTAGGCGATGCGTACGGTCAGCTGACCGTTATCTGCCAGCTCCTGGATCACCTGATAGTCATCCGGGTAGTTCTGGTAGCCGCCGCCGGCATCGATGGCACTGGTCAGCCCCAGGCGGTTGAGTTCACGCATGAACTGGCGGGTGGAATTGACCTGGTACTCCAGCGGCAGCTTCGGGCCCTTGGCCAAGGTGGCGTAGAGGATCGCGGCATTGGGCCGGGCGATGAGCATGCCGGTGGGGTTGCCGAACTTGTCGCGCTGGATCTCGCCACCGGGTGGGTTGGGCGTGTCCTTGGTGTAGCCGACTGCCCTGAGCGCGGCGCGGTTGAGCAGCGCACGGTCGTAAAGGTGGAGGATGAAAACCGGGGTGTCTGGCGCGGCCTGGTTGATCTCTTCCAGGGTCGGCAGGCGTTTTTCGGCGAACTGGAACTCGTTCCAGCCCCCGACCACCCGCACCCACTGCGGGCTCGGCGTGCGGTCGGCCTGCTCCTTGAGCATGCGCATAGCGTCGGCCAGCGATGGCACGCCTTCCCAGCGCAGCTCCAGGTTGTAATTCAGGCCGCCGCGGATCAGGTGCAGGTGCGAGTCGTTCAGGCCCGGAATCACCGTGCGCTGCTTGAGGTCGATGATCTGCGTGCTGGCGCCTTTATGGGCCATGGCCTCGGCGTCGCTGCCCACGGCGATGAACTTGCCGTCCTTGATGGCGACGGCGCTGGCCTGGGGTTTCTCGCGGTCGACGGTGTGCAGTCGGCCATTGAACAGGATGAGGTCGGCGGTCATGGGATCTCCTGAAATAGCGGCATGGGCGGAAGAGGTGAACGGCAATGCGCTCCACAGCGCGCCGGCGGCACCGAGCACGGTGCTGGTGGCGAGGAACTTGCGGCGGCTCTGATCGGTAGGGTCCTGGCTCATGGTGCTCTCCGTCCGGGTGGGTGATCGGCAGGCGGTTGAAGGCTAGCAATGGATCACGGCGGGCGCTCAGCGGCGCAACCAGCCGGCACAGCGGCGCGTCACCCAGGGCATGATGTAGAACACCACGGGCAGGATGACGAACAGGTTGGTGATCAAGTTGCCGGTGATCGGGCCACCCAGCAGCGGATAGCGGGCAAACAGTGGCGCCAGCAACTGCGGAATGACCAGGGTCATCGGGCAGATCACCAGGTAGGTCAGCAGGGCCTGCTTCCAGCGCGGCGGTTGCGCGGCGCCCACGCTGGGCGGGGTGAACCAGAATTCCGGGTCATCGTGCACTTGGGTCTGATCGCCGTCTTCCAGCAGTGGCAGCACTTCGCTGATCAACGCCTGGCGCTCGGCGGAGTTGACCCAGGCCTGCAGCAGGTCGGCGTCGGCGAAGCGCACCACAGTGGTGAAATGGCGGCCGCCGTCGTCCGGGCGGATGACATTGACGTCCAGATGACCGGGCTGTCGGCGAGCGGTAGTCACGGTGCGCTTGAGCCAGGTTTCGTAGTGCGCCAGCGCCTGGGCACGGACCTTGTGCTGGATCACCAGCGTGACGACGCTGCGGTTGCCTTCGGTTGCGGTGTTCATCGCTGACATTCCCTGGAGATGAGCTGGCCTGCATCCACTGTGCAACAGCAGACGAGCGCTGGATTGGATGGATGTGCTGCCTTGCCTGGCACCTCGCGGGTGCCAGGCTGGCGGCGGCTTACTTGCCGGCGGTCAGGGCGTTGTAGCTGGTGATCAGGTTGCGGTAGTCCGGGATGTGGTTGGAGAACAGCGCCGCCAGCCCTTCGACGTCGTTGCGCCAGTCGCGGTGCAGCTCACAGGCCACGCCGAACCAGGTCATCAGCTGGGCGCCGGCCTGGCTCATGCGGTCGTGGGCGGCGTCGCGGGTCATTTCGTTGAAAGTACCGGAGGCATCGGTCACCACGAACACCTCGAACTCTTCCTCCAGGGCCGCCAGCGCCGGGAAGGCCACGCACACTTCGGTCACCACGCCGGCGATGATCAGTTGCTTCTTGCCGGTGGCCTTCACTGCCTTGACGAAGTCTTCGTTGTCCCAGGCGTTGATCTGGCCGGGGCGGGCGATGTACGGGGCATCCGGGAACATTTCCTTGAGTTCCGGCACCAGCGGGCCGTTGGGGCCTTGCTCGAAGCTGGTGGTGAGGATGGTTGGCAGGTTGAAGTACTTGGCCAGGTCCGCCAGGGCCAGCACGTTGTTCTTGAAGCGGTCCGGCTCGATGTCGCGGACCAGGGACAGCAGGCCGGCCTGGTGGTCGACCAGCAGTACGGCGGCGTCGTCTTTGTTCAGGCGGTTGTATTTGAAGTTGTTCATTGCCGGTGCTCCTTGGGTTTCGATCTTCAGTGGGTGGGGTGTTTCGCGTTGATGGGAGAAGATTAAATCCGGAACCTTTGTGGCGGTAGATAGTGAAATTTGGCTGTAGCGTTCTATTTTACGAACGATTGATAAGCGTTGCCTGTACTGGCCTTATCGCGGGGCAAGCCCGCTCCCACGCAAGCCATGTCGTTTGCGTGGGAGCGGGCTTGCCCCGCGATTGCGATACCGCAGACAGTCATTGCCCGCCACCGCAACCTACTCTATTACTACCCACAGCCCTCCCCCGCACCGAGACCACCATGCTGGCGTTCATCCAGTCATACCCGCTGTTGCTCGGCACCTTGCTGATCCTGCTCGACCTGCTGCTCTGGCAGCTGATTCCGCTGCACCACCGGGCCTGGCGCATCGCCACGCGGCTGGTGTGCTTCCTGGTGTTCAGCACGGTGCTGCTGACGGCGGGCATGAGCCCGCTGCAACCGCCGCCCTGGGCCGACGATGTGCCGCGCAACCTGATGGCCACAGTGCTGGCGATCGGCTGGTGGCTGTTCGGCGCACGCACGGTGACAGTGGTGTTCGGCCTGTTGCTGGTGGCACGCGGCAGCCACGGCGGACGCCTGTTGCAGGATGTGGTCGGGGCGCTGATCTTCCTGGTCGCGGCGGTGGCAGCGGCGGCCTATGTGATGCAACTGCCGGTCAAGGGCCTGCTGGCGACCTCCGGGGTGATGGCCATCGTCATCGGCCTGGCGTTGCAGAGCACCCTGGCCGACGTGTTCTCCGGCATCGTGCTGAACACCACGCGGCCCTACCAGATCGGCGACGCGATCTCGATCGACGGCACCGAGGGCAAGGTGGTCGACATCGACTGGCGCGCCACCCGCCTGATCACCGGCAACAGCAGCCTGGCGGTGATCCCCAACTCGGTGGCGGCCAAGGCCAAGATCCTCAATTTCAGCCGCCCGGCCGAGGTGCATGGGGTGTCGATCAGCGTGGTGGTTCCGGCCAAGGTGCGTCCGCAGCGGGTGTTCGATGCGCTGGAAAAGACCCTGCAGGGCACCAGCATCCTGCTCGACAAGCCGGCGCCCAAGGTCACGGTGAAGGCTTCGAGCCTGGAGTCGGTGGAGTACGAGGCCAGCGGCTTCATCGCCGAGATGTCGCGCAAGACCGAGGTGCGCAACCAGCTGTTCGACCTGGCCCACCGCCACCTGGAGGCCAGCGGCGTGACCTGGAACACCGAGCTTGGCGCCCCCGTGCGCAGTCGCCAGCGCGAGCTGCTGGAGGAAGTGCGGGTATTCCGCTCACTGAGCAACGAAGAGCGCGATGCCCTCAGCCAGCGCATGACCACGGTGGAGTACCTGGCCGACCAAGTCATCCTCGGCATCGGCGAGCGCTCTGAGCATGTGCTGCTGATCAGCCGTGGCGTGGTGCTGGCCTCGGTGCGCGATGGCGAGCGGTTGATCGAAGGCGGGCGCATGGGGCCTGGGGAGGTGCTGGGGCTGGAGGGGCTGGTGGACGACGAGGCATCGCCGGTCGAGTTCCGCGCCCTGAGCGGCTGCATGCTCTATCGCATCGACAAGGAACAGGTGCGCGGTTGCCTGGCCGAGAGCGGGGATGTGAAGTCGGCGCTGACCAAGCTTCAGCGGTTCAGGCGGCAGAAACGCGAGTCACTGCTGCTGCAGAAACCGACGGTGGTGAAGAAAGGTGGGTTCCTCAGCTGGCTTCACAAATAGCCAAGCACCGCCTGCCCCTGTAGAAGCGGCCTTGTGCCGCGAAAGGGCTGCGCAGCAGCCCCAGGGTTTCAGCGTTGAAGCAAGAATCGCTGGGGCCGCTTTGCGGCCCATTCGCGGCACAAGGCCGCTCCTACAGGTGCGCCAAAGCCTACAACACCACCCGCAGACACTGCCCTGCGTGATACAGCGAGAACCCCGACTCGTAGAACGCCGTGCGCAAGGACGGCGCGCTCACCGGCCTCATCGGCGAGAACGGAATCGGCAGGCTGTCCGGGTCATCCTTGAGCAGGAACTCGGCAAACGCCCGGCCAATCACCGTGCCGGTGGTGTTGCCGCGCCCGTTGTAGCCGGTCACCGCCACCAGCCCCGGCGCCGGTTCGAACAGGCGCATCAGGTGATCCGGGGTGAAGTCGATGCAGCCGGTCCAGTGCATCTCCCACTCGACCTTACCCAGCGCCGGGTAGTAGTGGCTCTGGATACGGTCGGCCCAGCTGCGCACGAACCACGCCGGCTTGTTGTCGACCCGGCCGAGGCTGCCGAGCAACAGGCGGCCCTGGTCGTCGCGGCGGATGCTGCTGAGCACGGTGCGGGTGTCCCACGAGCCCTGGCCATGGGGCAGGACCTTGTCGGCGGCGGCGCCGTGCAGGGGCTTGGAGGCGACCTGGTAGTAATAGCCGCGGAAGAAGTGCTTCTGCAGGTTGCTCCAGTCGCCTTCGGTGTAGGCGCCGGTAGAGATCACCACCTTGTCGGCGCGCACCGCGCCGCGTGCGGTCTTCACTCGCCAGGCGTCGCCGTCACGCTCCAGGCCCTCGACCGAGGACTGCTGGAACAGCTTGCCGCCCAGTCGGTTCACGGCGGCGGCCAGGCCTTGTGTATAGCCCATGGGGTTGATGGTGCCGGCGCGGCGGTCGAGCAGCGCGGCGGAAATCTTGTCGGTGCCGCAGTATTCCTGGCATTGCGCGCCGGTCAGCAGCTCGACGTCGGCGCCGCGCCGGGTCCATTGCTGGTGGCGGGCCTCGAGATCGGCGATGCCGGTGGCGTTGTGCGCCATGTGCAAGGTGCCCTGGTGCCGGGCCTGGCAGTCGATGCCCAGGCGCTCGATCATGGCGAACACTTCAGCCGGGGCCTCGCCGAGCACCTTGTTCAGGCGGCCGCCCTGCTTGTGGCCGAGGGTGGCCTCGACGTCGTCGGGGCGGATCCAGGTGCCGGCATTGACCAGGCCAACGTTGCGCCCGGAGCCGCCGTGGCCGATCTTCCAGGCTTCCAGCAGGATCACCGACTTGCCCTGCTCCAGCAGGTGGATCGCCGCGGACAGGCCGGTAATGCCGCCGCCGATCACGCAGACATCGGCCTTGTGCTCGCCGGCCAGGGCCTGGGCGGCGACGGTCGGCTGGGTAATGTGTTCCCACAGACATTCTTGACGCAGTTCGGACATGGCCCGGCTCCAGCGATATTATTCTTGTTGCAGGTGAAAGCAGCGTGAAGCGGTCTTCGTGGGAGCGGGCTTGCCCCGCGATGGCGTCGTCTGATCGTACGCTATCGCGGGGCAAGCCCGCTCCCACGAGGTTCAATCGAAGACGATGCCTTGGGCCAGCGGCAGTTCCCGCGAATAGTTCACGGTATTGGTCTGTCGGCGCATGTAACCCTTCCACGCATCCGACCCGGACTCACGCCCGCCCCCGGTCTCCTTCTCGCCCCCGAACGCCCCGCCGATCTCCGCGCCGCTGGTGCCGATGTTGACGTTGGCGATGCCGCAATCGCTGCCCGAGGCGCTCTGGAAGCGCTCGGCCTCGCGAATGTCGGTGGTAAAGATGCACGACGACAGGCCTTGCGGCACCTCGTTGTTCAGGCGCAGGGCCTCTTCGAAGTCGTCGTAGGCCAGCACGTAGAGGATCGGCGCGAAGGTCTCGTGGCGCACCACGTCGCTCTGGGCCGGCATCTCGGCAATGGCCGGCGACACGTAGTAGGCGTTCGGATACTGCTCGGCCAGCTGGCGCTCGCCACCGAACACCTGGCCGCCCTCGTCGCGGGCCTTGGCCAGCGCGCCCTGCATGGCATCGAACGACTGCTTGTCGATCAGCGGGCCGACCAGGTTGTCCTTGCGCGGGTCACCGATGCGCACCTTGCCGTAGGCGGCTTTGACGCGGGCGACCACTTCGTCCTTGATCGAACGGTGAACGATAAGACGGCGCAGGGTGGTGCAGCGCTGGCCGGCGGTGCCGACGGCGGAGAACAGGATGCCGCGCACGGCCAGGTCCAGATCGGCGCTCGGGGCCAGGATCATGGCGTTGTTGCCGCCCAGCTCGAGAATGCTGCGGCCGAATCGCGCCGCGACACGCGGGCCGACTTCGCGGCCCATGCGGGTGCTGCCGGTGGCGCTGACCAGTGGCACGCGTGGGTCGTCGACCAGGGCTTCGCCGGCTTCGCGGCCACCGATCACCAGTTGCGCCAGGCCAGCCGGCGCATCGCCGAAGGCTTTCACTGCCTTGTCGAACAGTGCCTGGCAGGCCAGGGCGGTCAGCGGGGTCTTCTCGGACGGTTTCCACACCACGGCATTGCCGGCCACCAGCGCCAGCGCGGTGTTCCACGCCCATACCGCCACCGGGAAGTTGAAGGCGCTGATCACCCCGACCACGCCCAGCGGGTGCCAGGTTTCACGCATATGGTGGCCCGGGCGCTCGGAGGCGATGGTCAGGCCGTACAGCTGGCGCGACAGGCCAACGGCGAAGTCGCAGATGTCGATCATTTCCTGCACTTCGCCCAGGCCTTCCTGGGTGATCTTGCCGGCTTCGATGGAGACCAGTTCGCCGAGGTCGGCCTTGTGTTCGCGCAGCACCTCGCCGAACAGGCGCACCAGCTCGCCACGACGCGGGGCCGGCACGCTGCGCCAGGTTTCGAAGGCCTGTTGCGCCTGGTCGATGCGGGCAACGGTGTCAGCCTTGCCGAGCAGCTTCACCGAAGCGATGCGGCTGCCGTCGATCGGGGTGTGAACAGGGTAGTCGCCCTGGGTGTGAGCCGCGGCGGCAACGCCAAGACGCTCGAGCAATGCAGCAACCATTGTGCTTCTCCTTTCATCGGGTGAAGGGGTGGAAAAGGATAGGGGTCAGTATTAATCCGATTACACAGGTGCAACAAACGACCTTTATTCCGCATATCATTCCACCAGGTAATGATTTCAGCCGCCGAGACCGCTTATGTCCAAACGCCTGGTTCCGTCCATGACCGCCCTGCAGTGCTTCGAGGCCGCAGCCCGCCACCTGAGCTTCACCCGCGCCGCCGAGGAGTTGCACCTGACCCAGAGCGCGGTGAGCAAGCAGGTGGCGCAGCTCGAGGAGATGCTGCGTCACCACCTGTTCCTGCGCATCCGCCGACGCCTGCAACTGACCCCCGCCGGCAGCCTGTACCTGGCCGAGGTGAACAAGATCCTCACCCAGGTGGACATGTCCAGCCGCTATGTCCTGAGCTATGGCTCGCAGACCGAAGTATTGAAGGTAGCCACTCAACCGAGTTTCGGCGTGCGCTGGCTGATTCCGCACCTAAAAGGCTTTGGCAAGCGCCACCCGAACATCCACCTGGATATCCGCAACGAGATGGAGCCGTTCGCCCTGCTGCAGGGCTCGGCCGACGTGGTGTTCTTCTATGGCCAGGGCACCTGGCCGGGGGCGACCTGCGTCGAGCTGTTCGGCGAAGAAGTGGTGCCTGTGTGCGCGCCGGAGCTGTTGCAAGGCCGCACGCTGCCTGACGCGGGCGCGGTGGCGGAGCTGGTATTGCTGCAGAGCACCTCGCGCCCGGAGGCCTGGCACGCGTGGTTCCTGGAGCAAGGGCTGCACACCGACAACAGCTACCACGGGCCGCGCTTCGACACCTTCTACATGGCCTTGAGCGCGGCCCAGGCGGGGTGCGGGGTGGCGCTGGTGCCGCGGTACCTGGTGGCCCGGGAGCTGGCCGAGGGCAGCCTGGTGCTGGCCTGGGACCATGCGATGAAGAGCAATGGCGCGCATTACCTGGCGTATGCCGAGCATGCGGCGGAAGTGCCGAAGGTGCGGGCGTTGGTGGAGTGGGTTCGCGAACAACTGCAGGCTTGAGATCGCCGGGGCCGCTTTGCGGCCCTTTCGCGGCACAAGGCCGCTCCTACAGGCGAGCGCGTTCCCATGTAGGAGCGGCCTTGTGCCGCGAAAGGGCTGCAAAGCAGCCCCATGGCCCTCATGGTCGATCAAAAAAGGAATGAAACCCGCACTTTTTTTCGCTTGTACGCCAGCTCCATTCCCAGTTTTCATGTAAGTGTCCTCCACTAACCCAGGAAGCTTGCGATGCCCGCCCATGATTTCGTCAGCCCCGACAGCATCCGCGCGCAGTTCTCTGCCGCCATGTCGCTCATGTACAAGCAGGAAGTCCCCCTGTACGGCACGCTGCTCGAGCTGGTGAGCGAGACCAACCAGCAGGTCATGGCCGCACAGCCCAAGGTGGCCGAGGCCTTGCGCTGGACCGGCGAGATCGAACGCCTCGACCAGGAACGCCACGGCGCCATCCGCGTGGGCACCGCCGAGGAACTGGCCACCATCGCCCGCCTGTTCGCGGTCATGGGCATGCACCCGGTCGGCTACTACGACCTGAGCTCGGCTGGCGTGCCGGTGCACTCCACCGCGTTTCGCGCCGTGCATGAACAGTCGCTGCACATCAGCCCGTTCCGCGTGTTCACCTCGCTGCTGCGCCTGGAGCTGATCGACAACCCGCAACTGCGCGCACTGGCCCGGGGCATCCTGGAGAAACGGCAGATCTTCACCCCCCGCGTGCTCGAGCTGATCGCCCAATGCGAACGCGACGGCGGCCTGGACACTAGCGATGCCGAGGCCTTCGTCCAGGAGGCATTGCACACCTTCCGCTGGCACCAGGACGCCACGGTCAGCGCCGAGCAGTACCAGCAGTTGCACGACCAGCACCGGCTGATCGCCGACGTGGTGGCGTTCAAAGGCCCGCATATCAACCACCTGACCCCGCGCACCCTGGACATCGACGCGATCCAGCTCGGCATGCCGGCCAAGGGTATTCCACCCAAGGCCGTGGTCGAGGGGCCGCCCACCCGGCGCCAGCCGATCCTGCTGCGTCAGACCAGCTTCAAGGCCCTGCAGGAGAAGGTCGCTTTCAGCGATGCCCAGGGCAGCCACACGGCGCGTTTCGGCGAGATCGAACAGCGCGGCGCGGCGCTGACGCCCAAGGGGCGCCAGCTGTACGACCGGCTGCTGGATGCGACCCGTGAAGCCTTGGGCGGCGCGCCGGCGGAGGCCAATGCCGAGCGATATATGGCGCTGCTCGCGGAGCACTTCGCCGAGTTTCCGGATGACCTGGGGCAGATGCGCGAGCAGGGGCTGGCGTACTTTCGCTACTTCGCCACCGAGAAAGGCCTGGCCGAGCGCGGGCAACAGGATCGCCCGACCACCTTGCAGGGGTTGATCGACGCCGGGCACGTGCATTTCGAGGCGCTGGTGTATGAGGATTTCCTGCCGGTGAGTGCGGCGGGGATCTTCCAGTCCAACCTGGGGGACGATGGGCAGGCCGACTACGGCAGCAACGCCAACCGCGAGGCCTTCGAGCAGGCGCTGGGGTTGCAGGTGCAGGATGAACTGGCGCTGTATGCGCAGAGCGAGCGCAGGTCGTTGCAGGCGTGTGCGCAGGCGTTGGGCTTGGGGGCGATGTAGAACGTCGATCGCTATCGCGGGGCAAGCCCGCTCCCACGGAGGCCTTGGTGCGCTCGTGGGAGCGGGCTTGCCCCGCGATGATGTTGTTTGCTCAATCAGCGCCCAACGCGGAACCGATCCACTTCCTGGCGCAACTGCCCCGCCAACCCTTCCAGCTCGCGGGCGGTCATGGCCAACTCATTGGCCACATCGCGCTGCTCGCTGTTGGCCTGGGCGATGCTCTGCAGGTTGCGGCTGAGCACCGTCGCGGTGCTGCTCTGTTCCTGGGTCGCGGTGCTGATCACGGCGAACTGCTCGCCCGCCACCCTGCTCTGCTCGTCGATCCGGGCCAGGGCCTCGGCCACCTTGTCGTTGCGCGCCAGGCCTTCCTGCATCAGCTGGTTGCCCTGCTCCAGGGTGCTGATGGCATGGCCGGTCTGCTGCTGGATGCTGGCGATCATGCCCGAGATCTCGTCGGTGGCCTGGCGGGTGCGCGCGGCCAGGCCACGGACCTCGTCGGCAACCACGGCGAATCCACGGCCCTGCTCGCCGGCGCGCGCCGCCTCGATGGCGGCGTTCAGCGCCAGCAGGTTGGTCTGCTCGGCGATCGAGGTAATCACGCCGACAATCCCGCCGATCTCCTGCGAACGGGCACCCAGGGTGTCCATCACACTGGCGGTGCCGCCCAAGGCCTCGGCAATCTGCCGCAGGGAAACCGAAGCTTCGTCCATGGCGCTGCGGCCGATGCGGGTCTGCTGGGCATTGTCGCGGGCCATACGTTCGGTACCGGCCATGTTGTCGGCGATGTTCATCGAGGTGGCGCTGAACTCCTCCACCGCGCCGGCCATGCTGGTGATCTCGCCGGACTGCTGGTCCATGCCCTCGCAGGCGCCGGACGACAGGCCCGACAACGAGCGGGCACGGCCACTGACCTGGTCGGAAGCGGCGCGAATATGCTCGACCATGGTCGCCAGGGCCTCGCCCATCTGGTTGAAGCTGCGGGCCAGCTGGCCGATTTCGTCATGGCTGGTGACGCTCAGGCGGGCATTCAGGTCGCCGGCGCCAAGGGCCTCGGCCTGGCGCACCAGGTCGCCCAGCGGGCGCAGTTTGCGCCGCAGCAGCCAGAGGGTGGCGGCCACGGCCAGCAGCATCGCCAGCACGCTGCCGATGGCCAGCCGCAGGCCGACGCTCCAGGTCACTTCGCGGATCTCGCCCTCGGGCATGCTTGCCACCACGGTCCACGGGCCCTCGGCGAACGGCTCGGTGACGCTGAACAACGGCTCGCCGGCACCGGCCCAGAACTGCCCTACTCCCGGCTTGATCGCCTTGACCGCCTGGGCCGCCGCCTCGCCGTCACGTACCTCGGCCGGCGGCACCAGCCACTTGCCCTGCTCGTCCAGCAACGCAAGCGAGCCGGTCTGGCCGATGCGGAAGCGCTTGAGGTTGGCGAACTGGGCGTTCTGCGCGTCGGTGTAGTCGAAGCCGACGAACAGCACCGCGATCACCCGACCACCGCCGTCACGCACCGGCACATAGCGGGTCATGTAGTTGCGCTCGAACAGCACGGCGCGGCCGACGTAGGTCTGCCCAGCCATCAGCTTGGCGTAGGCCGGATGCTGGCGATCGAGCTGGGTGCCGATGGCGCGGCTGCCGTCCTGCTTGGTCAGGCTGGTGCTGATGCGCACGAAGTCGTCGCCGCTGCGCACGAACAGGGTCGCGACCCCGGCGGTCATCTGCTGGAACTCGTCGACCTGGCGGAAATCGTTGTTCAGCAGGTGGTCGCCCAGGTACAGCGCCGGTGTCGCGGCACCGGCGACGTTGACCGTCTCCCCGGCGTGCAGCGCCAGCCCCGAGGCGAATCGGCGCTCGAACAGGCCGCTCAGGCGCTGGGTATTGTCCTTGAGCGAGCCGTGGAAGGTGTCGAGCTGGTCGGCCAGCAGCCGCGCCTCGCTGGCCAGGTGCGCCTGGCGGGTGGTGAGGTTGGCGTCGTCCAGCGAACGCAGGGCGAACAGGGTGCTACCGGTGATCACCAGCGCCAGCACGATGGCGAGGGCGATCCCGAGCTGCGAGGCGATTCGGGCACGCGGTTGAGACATGGCAAGGCTCCTGGCAAGAGGCCGGGATCGTCCTGATCACGCTGACCGCCCGCTGCATATCGACGGGGAATCGCGTCCTCTTCCGGGACGCTGGTGCAAGTTGATCGGCGTCTGTAGGAAATACTTGAGTGCGGGACCGGGATATTCGCAAACGTTTTCTTGCCGCTGTGTCCTGTGGCTCTGCGTGGGAGCGGGCTCGCCCACGATGATCATCAACCTTGCGCCGACAGCACCTGCACCGCCGGCAGGTCCATCGCCGCCGCCTCCTCCTGCAGGAATACACTCAACCTGCGCAGCCGCTCCCCGCCCGGCCGGGTCCGCGGCCACACCAGGTAGTAGTCCATGCCACTGGCCACCGCGGTCGGCCAGGGCAGGCTCAGCCGGCGCTGGGCCACGTCCTCGGCCACCATCAGCAGGTCGCCCATGGAGATCCCGTAGCCCCGTGCCGCGGCGATCATGCCCAGTTCCAGGGTGTCGAACACCTGCCCGCCCTTGAGCGAAACCTTGTCGGTCAGCCCCATGCGCGCCAGCCAGGCGCGCCAGTCGCGCTTGTCCGGCGTGGGGTGCAGCAGTTCGATGCCCGCCAGGCGCCGCTCGTCCCACGGTGCGTCGTCGAGCAGGTCCGGCGCGCCCACAGGGATCAGCAGCTCGGAGAACAGCCGGCGCACCTCCCAGTCCGCCGGGAAGCTGCCATCGCTGAGCAGCACCGCGCAGTCGAACGGCTCCTGATTGAAGTCGACATGATCGACATCCATCCAGGCGCTGGTCAGCTGCACCTCGTTGCCCGGCTGCAGGTGGCGAAAACGGCTCAGGCGCGCCAGCAGCCAGCGCATGGTCAGGGTCGAGGGCGCCTTCATGCGCAGGATGTCGTCCTCGCCACGCAAGGCCTCGCAGGCCCGCTCCAGCGAGGCGAAGCCGTCGCGCACACCGGGCAGCAGCATGCGCGCGGCTTCGGTCAGTTGCAGGCTGCGCCCGCTGCGCACGAACAGGCGACAGGCGAAATGCTCCTCGAGGGTGCGGATATGCCGGCTGACCGCGCTCTGGGTAATCGAAAGCTCTTCACCAGCACGGGTGAAGGAACTGAGCCGGGCGGCGGCTTCAAATGCGCGCAGCGCATAGAGCGGAGGCAGTTGGCGGGTCATGGCGCACCTGTCAGGCGGGGCGTAGGTCGGATGCACAGGATCATACATCCATGAGTCAGACTCATGTCAGTGATCGCATTTATCCTTTTGTGCAAAGCTGACCGAGGCCTCAGAATCGACCGCTCGCTTCCCCGAATCATCCAGAAGGACCGCCCCCATGCATGTCGCGCCCACCACCGAACTCAAGGCTTTGCTGCGCCTGGCCGGGCCGCTGATCGCCTCGCAGTTGGCGCACATGCTGATGGTGCTCACCGACACCCTGATGATGGCCCGCATCAGCCCGCAGGCCCTGGCCGGTGGCGGCCTGGGCGCGGCGAGCTATTCGTTCGTGTCGATCTTCTGCCTGGGCGTGATCGCCGCGGTCGGCACGCTGGTGGCGATCCGCAAAGGCGCCAACGACACCGAGGGCGTCACCCGCCTGGCCCAGAGCGGCCTGTGGCTGGCCTGGGGCCTGGCGCTGGTCTCGGCACTGGTGATGTGGAACCTCAAGCCGGTGCTGCTGCTGTTCGGCCAGAAACCGGAGAACGTCGACTCGGCGATGCAACTGCTCACCCTGCTGCCGCTCGCCCTCCCCGGCTACATGACCTTCATGGCCCTGCGCGGCTTCACCAGCGCCCTGGGCCACTCGACCCCGGTGATGGTCATCAGCCTGGTGGGCACGGTGTTCAACTACCTGTTCAACCATGCGCTGATCGAGGGCATGTTCGGCCTGCCCAAGCTCGGGCTGATGGGCATCGGCCTGGTCACCGCGGTGGTGACCCTGGGCATGGCCATCGCCCTCGCGCTTTATATTCGCTGGCACAAGGCCTATGCCGCCTATCCGCTGCGCAAGGGGCTGTCGCGCCCTTCCCTGCCGGCACTGCGCGAGCTGTGGCGGCTGGGCCTGCCTATCGGCGGCACCTATATGGTCGAAGTGGGCCTGTTCGCCTTCGCCGCCCTGTGCATGGGCGTGCTGGGCAGCACGGAACTGGCGGCGCACCAGATTGCCCTGCAGATCGTCTCGACCGCTTTCATGGTCCCGACCGGCCTTTCGTACGCGGTGACCATGCGCGTCGGCCTCTACTATGGTGCCGGCAACCTGTTGGCGGCCCGCAGCGCCGGGCGCGTGGGGATCGGCTTCGGTGCCTCGCTGATGTTCGCCTTCGCCGCACTGTTCTGGTTGCTGCCGGACGCCTTGGTCGGGCTGTTCATCGACCGTAACGACCCAGCGTTCGCGGCGATCTTCATGCTGGCGGTACAGTTGGTGATGGTGGCGGCTTGGTTCGAGCTGTTCGATGGCGTGCAGACCATTGCCATGGGCTCGATCCGTGGTCTGAAGGACGCCAAGACCACCTTCCTGATCGGCCTGGTGTGCTACTGGCTGGTGGGGGCGCCGAGCGCGTGGCTGTTCGCCTTCAACCTCGGCGGCGGCGCGCAGGGAATCTGGTGGGGGCTGGCGCTGGGCCTGGCTTGCGCGGCGGTGGCGCTGACGTTCGGCTTTGAATGGCGGATGAAGCGGTTGCTGGGCAAGGCCGAGCGGGCGCGGGGGGCGGCGGTGTCGGTTTGAGGGGGTTGGGGATCGCGTGATGGCGCGTAATGGCGGACAGGTGCCTGGCGATGGTCTTGCAGGGCCCTTGAGATCGAGCGCCGCCCGCGCGGCGCATCGCGGGACAAGCCCGCTCCTACATTTGTTGCAACGTACCGAACCTGTCAGGCCATGGTTGCCTGCCTTGGTGCCTACATTGAAATCGCGTCGTACAAACAAGGCGGACCAGGTAGTGGCACAGGATTGATTGGCCCGAAACAGATGTAGGAGCGGCCTTGTGCCGCGATGCGCCGCGCGGGCGGCGCTCGATTTCATAGGCGCTGCAACTCTGTCGTCGAACACTTCAAGCCAAAACATATCTAAAACTGTACTACTGTACCGCCTAAAACATCACTTCCTGCTTACCATTTCCCCACCAACACCACAAAATCGCACCAAACCAGTGCGCACCAGTACAGTTCCCTCAATAACCAGTGCAACAGTCCCGTCCAACAGTTAACTGCCCCCTCACAATACACCTGAACTGTACCTACTGTTCTGGACGAGAGAGGAGGAAGATGGCCACCAGTTAAATCACTCCCTAATGCCGCCACAAGCGGAAGGATGACACATCATGGAACGTACCCTCAGTTCCGACCTGGTTTTCGAAAACGCCCAAGCTTCCAACGCCGCCCTGCCGCTGCGCGTCCTGTCCACCCTGGTACTGTGGCAGCGCCGCATGGCCAGCCGCCGCCAACTGGCGCGCCTGGACTCCCGCCTGCTGGCCGACGCCGGTATCAGCGAGTCGCAGCGCTACGAAGAGCTGAGCAAGCCTTTCTGGCGCTAAGCGCCGGTCGCCGGCCCAGGCCGGCACCGCGAATTCACAAGAACCCGTTGCAGGAAACTGCAACGGGTTTTTTGTTTCAAGGCCCGGAATAGAGCGCTTGCGTAGCAAGCCATAACAGTTTTATAAATTCTCATATTGGCAGGTACAGTTACTATTTGTGATCTTTTTCTCGAACCAAACGCCCGAACCAGCGCGTGTTACGCTTGTCTTACGCGCCTGGCAGAGAAAAGTACCGTGACGAGCCAAGCGAGCGTCCGATAAGCAGAACCATCCAGACCCTGTGCAGGAGTCCCCGACCATGTCCCGTTATCACCTGTTTGGCGCCGCCTTGCTGCTGTCGCTCGCCGGCGCGGCCAATGCCACCAGCTTCGTCGTCACCACCGACGCCGTGGTGGGCGCGGTAGCCGCCTCCACCGACGCCACCTCCGACATCTCCTCCTCGTTCCGCGACGACAAGATCGTCAAGGCCGCCCGTGACGATGCCGCCAGCTTCGTCGGCAGCGACGGTGCCATCCGCGGCGCCAAGCTGGAGAGCGCGTTCGTGCACATTCGCCAGCAACTGCCGGACCTGCAGGCCAGCGACGCGCAGCTGGCCCGCGCCATCCTCGCCATCTGAGCCCCGCACCGCCCGGATTCACTGGCCCGGCCAGTGGATCCGGGGTAGCCTTCGCAGCCCGAGATCATCGCCAGACCGCCCATGCGTTACCTGTTGCCTTCACTGTTCGCCCTGGCCTGCATGAGCAGCGCCCAGGCCATGGATACCACCACCCAGAGCCTGGTCATCAGCGGCTACGTCACCAGCCAGGTCACCGCCGCGCCGTTCGACCGCAAGCTGGTCGCCGCCGCCCGTGACGACGCCGCCGCATTCGTCGCCAGCGACGGCCAGATCCGTGGCGCGCGCCTGCAGGCGGCGCTGGACATGCTGCACCAGGACCTTGCCCGGCCTTGCGTCGGCGACCGTGAACTGGCCGAAGCGATTCTCGTCCAATAACTACATTCGACTCCCCTGTATTTCCGGAGATGCTCCATGCGTAAACCGCTGATCGCCGCCACCCTCGGCATGCTGCTGCTCGCCGACCTGGCCCAGGCCCACACCCTGGTGGCCACCAGCAACATCATCGTCCGCGCCTTTGGCCGTTCGATCGATTTCACCTCCGACACCACCACCTCGATCCGCGACTCGAAAGTGGTGCGTGAAGCCCACGACGACGCCGCCAGCTTCGTCGCCAGCAACGGCGACATCCGCGGCGCCCAGCTCGAAGCCGCCTTCGACACCCTGCGCGCCCGTGTTCCCGAGGCCCGTGACGCCAGCGACCAGGTGCTGGCCGAAGCCATCCTCGCCCTGTGAAGCGCGTGCGTGCCTGGCTGCTGGGCTGCGCCCTGACGCTGCTCGGCACGCCCGCCCTGGCCGACCTGCAGCTGGTGCTGCAGCGCGACGGCCTCGACCCTGCACAACAGCAGGCGACCCAGACGTTGCTCGACGAAGCCATGGCCAAGCTGCCACCGCGCTTCAAGCAGCAACTGGACCGGCAGATCCTGGTCGGCTGGACCGAGCGCATGCCCGAAGACGCCTACGGCCAGGCCTCTCCGGTGGCCAGCCTGGACCTCAACCGGCGCCTGCTGCCGGGCCTGGTCGACGGCAGCGCCGCCCGCGAGAAGACCAACCGTCCCCACGGCACGGTCCGCGAAGAACTGCTGGCCACCGTGCTCCACGAACTCACCCATATCTATGACCGCGCGCGCCTGTGGCCGGACGCCGAGCGCCAGCTGATCAGCCGCTGCAAGCGCCAGCAGGGCGCCCTGGGCAAGGTCGGGCTGCCGCAGGACTGCCGTGGCCAGGCCGAACGCCGCTTCACCCTGAGCGACGACCCGCGCCTGCTGGACCTGGCCGGCTGGCCGCAGTACGTCGGCCGGCGCGGCGAGCGCGAACAGCACAACGGCCAGCTGGTGCGCAGCCCGGATCCCTACGAGCTGAGCAGCCCGAAGGAGTTCATCGCGGTCAACATGGAGTACTTCCTCCTCGACCCGAGCTACGGCTGTCGCCGCCCGGCGCTGAACCAGTACCTGCGCGACCACTTCGGCTGGGCGCCGCGACAGGATGCCTGCGCCAAGGGCCTGCCATTCCTCAACGCCGGCAACGACTTCGCCCGCCAGCCACTGGGCGAGATCGACCCGGAACGGGTCTACGAGGTGGACTATCTGCTGGCCGAAGCCAACCAGAACTGGGTCAGCCGCTGGGGCCACAGCATGCTGCGCCTGGTGATCTGCGCCCCGGGTCGCCCGCGCGGGCCGGCCTGCCGCCTGGACCTGGACCAGAGCCTGGTGCTGTCGTACCGCGCCTTCGTCAACGACGTGCAGCTGTCCAGCTGGGACGGCCTGACTGGCGCCTATCCCTCGCGGCTGTTCGTGCTGCCGCTGGGGCAGGTGATCGACGAATACACCAAGACCGAGCTGCGCAGCCTGGCCTCGGTTCCGCTCAAGCTCAGCCGCGGCGAGATCGAGAACCTGGTGCGTCAGGCCGCCGAGATGCACTGGAGCTACGACGGCAACTACTACTTCCTGTCCAACAACTGCGCGGTGGAGTCGCTCAAGCTGTTGCGCAGCGGTACCGGCAACCCGCGCCTGAACGACCTCGACAGCATCATGCCCAACGGCTTGCTGGAGGTGCTGAAGGGTAGGGGACTGGCCGATACCCACGTGCTCGACGACCCGCGCGAGGCCCTGCGCCTGGGTTATCGCTTCGACTCCTACCGTGATCGCTACCAGGCGATGTTCGAAGTGCTGCGCAAGCAGTTGCCGATCAAGCAGACGAGCGTGGAAGACTGGCTGGCGCTGGACGCCGAGCAGCGCCGCCAGTGGTTCGACCGCGCCGACCTGCGCACCAGCGCGGCCTTGCTGCTGCTCGAGCAGGCCGGCCTGCGCCGCCAGCTGCTGCTGGCCCAGGACGAGGTCAAGCAACGCTACCTGAACGGCCGGGCGCTCAAGGACGGCAGCTTCGACAAGGCCAACGAGACCTTGCAGGCGATGCTGGCCAACAGCGGCTTCCTCAGCCGCCCGGCGGAATTGCTGGGGGCAGGGGGCTACGGTCTGCCGCAGCCTGCCGAACGCAAGCAGCTGGAGCAGGTGAGCAGCGAGCGCCAGGCGCAGCTGTTGCGCCTGAGCACCGACCTGGACCAGCAGGTGAGGGCGCTGCTGGGGCCGGAGCGGGGCAGGGAGATCAAGGCCGTGGAAGCCAATATCAAGCAGGTGGGCGAGCATCTGCGGGCGTTGCACAAGGCGGCCGGGGGGTTGCAGCTGCCCTGAGGTATGGGTGCATCGCTGTAGGAGCGGCCTTGTGCCGCGAATGGGCTGCGTAGCAGCCCCAGCATTTCAGTGTTGACGCAAAAATCGCCGGGGCTGCTCTGCAGCCCATTCGCGGCACAAGGCCGCTCCTACAGAACGTCTCGCAGCCCGACAGCCATCACCAAACCTCAAAGGCTTTCCTCGTCCTCCTCCGGCAACCCTTGATCCACCTGCAACCACGGCAGCCGACTCCCCACCCAGATATGCCGATTGGCCGGCACCCGCTCGGGATGATCCAGCGTCGCCACCGTCACATCGATCGTTTCAGGGCTATGCGCCGTCACCAGCGCCACATGCGCCCCGCAGTTGCCACAGAAATACCGGCTGCAGCTCTGCGGCGCCATGTAGCGCTGGGGCGAGCCCGCCAGCCACTGGAAACCCGCGAGGGGCAGGGTGACCCAGGTCACCAGCGTGCCGCCGCTGACTCGCCGGCAGATCGAGCAATGGCAATGGGCGACATCGCCCAGATCGGCCTGCAGCCGGTAGCGCAACGCCCCGCAATGACACCCGCCTTCCACGACATCCACCATCGAAACGACCTCCCGTCGCCTGACAGCAGGCGAAAGCTGGCTGAAAGCTTGCCCACATAGGATAGCGCCACCACCGGCAGCAGACCGGTCAGCCAGGGCACCCGGAAACTTCCGCGCCCGGCCCAATCAACAACAACAATGGTGATTCTGATGTTTTCCTGTGCCCGCCTTTTCGCAATCCCCCTCCGCCTGCTCCTCGCGCAGCGCCTGACGCGCTGATCCGCCCGAATCGTCCTTCCTTTCGCCGCGCCACGCCTGGAGTACCGCCATGCTGACCTTCCTCGGCTTCGCCATGGTCATCACCTTCATGTACCTGATCATGACCAAGCGCCTGTCGGCCTTGATCGCGCTGATCCTGGTACCGATCCTGTTCGCCCTGTTCGGTGGTTTTTCCGCCAAGATCGGCCCGATGATGCTCGAAGGCATCAGCAAGCTCGCGCCCACCGGCGTGATGCTGATGTTCGCCATTCTCTATTTCGCCCTGATGATCGACTCCGGCCTGTTCGACCCGGCCGTGCGCAGGATCCTCAAGCTGGTCAAGGGCGATCCGCTGAAAGTCTCGGTCGGCACCGCGGTGCTGGCCCTGGTGGTGTCCCTCGACGGTGACGGCGCCACCACCTACATGATCTGCTGCGCCGCCATGCTGCCACTGTACAGCCGCCTGGGCATGAGCCCACGGATCATGGCCGGCCTGATCATCCTCGCCGGCGGGGTGATGAACATGACCCCGTGGGGTGGCCCCACGGCCCGTGCCGCCAGTGCCCTGCACGTGGACCCGTCGGACATCTTCGTGCCGATGATCCCGGCCATGGCCTTCGGCGTGGCGGCGATCCTGGCCATCGCCTACTGGTACGGCAAGCGCGAGCGTGCCCGTCTGGGCGAGCTGCACCTGCCGACCGACGACATCGACCACAGCGAGATCAGCGTGTCGCAGTTCCCCGAGGCCCGTCGTCCGAAACTGATCTGGTTCAACGGCGCCCTGACTGCCGCGCTGATGGTCGCGCTGATCGCCGGCGTGCTGCCGCTGCCGGTGCTGTTCATGATCGCCTTCAGCATCGCCATGATCGTCAACTACCCGTGCCTGCAGCAGCAGAAGGACCGCATCGCCGCCCACGCCTCCAGCGTGCTGGCCGTCAGCGGGCTGATCTTCGCCGCCGGCATCTTCACCGGCATCCTGTCGGGCACCGGCATGGTCGACGCCATGTCCAAGAGCCTGCTGGCGGTGATCCCGGAAGCGTTCGGCCCGTACATGGCGGTGATCACCGCCATCGTCAGCATGCCGTTCACCTTCTTCATGTCCAACGATGCCTTCTACTACGGCGTGCTGCCGGTGCTGTCGGAGTTCGCCAGCCACTACGGCGTCACCCCGGTGGAAATGGCCCGCGCGTCGATCGTCGGACAACCGGTACACCTGCTCAGCCCGCTGGTACCCTCCACCTACCTGCTGGTGGCCCTGGCCGGCATCGAGTTCGGCGATCACCAGCGCTTCACCCTCAAGTGGGCAGTGCTGGTGTGCCTGTGCATAATGGCCGGCGCGCTGGCGCTGGGGACTTTCCCGCTGTTCAGCAGTCTGTAACACAAGCGCATCATCCAACCGCCAAGCGCCCGAAATCCGGGCGCTTGGCCTTTACCGCTCGAAGGAATACACATGGAATGGCTGACCAGCCCGGAAATCTGGGTTGCCTTTTTCACCCTCACCGCGCTTGAGATCGTGCTCGGGATCGACAACATCATCATGATCTCGATCCTGGTCAGCCGCATGCCCAAGCACATGCAGCCGCGCACGCGGATCTTCGGCCTGGCCCTGGCCATGGTCACGCGGATCATGCTGCTGCTGTCGATCACCTGGGTCATGCGCCTGACCGACGACCTGTTCCATGTGCTCGGCCAGGGCATTTCCGGGCGCGACCTGATCCTGTTCTTCGGCGGCCTGTTCCTGCTGTGGAAAAGCTCCCAGGAGATCTACCACGGCCTGGAAGGCGAAGACGAGAGCACCGACGAGCCGAAAGGCGCGGGCGGCAAGTTCTTCTACACCATCATCCAGATCGCCATCATCGACATCGTGTTCTCCCTGGACTCGGTGATCACCGCCGTGGGCATGGTTTCCCACGTACCGGTGATGATCGCCGCGATCATCGTCGCGGTGCTGGTGATGATGCTCTGCGCCGGCACCATCAGCGACTTCATCGACAAGCACCCGTCGCTGAAGATGCTCGCGCTTTCGTTCCTGATCGTCGTCGGTACCGTGCTGATCGCCGAATCTTTCGATGTGCATGTGCCGAAGGGCTACGTCTACTTCGCCATGGCCTTCTCGCTGGCGGTGGAAGCGATCAACATCCGCATGCGCACGGCGCTGGCGCGCAAGAAGGGCAAGGAGCACGATCCGGTGAAACTGCGCAAGGACATTCCCGGTCAGTAAGATCAGGAAGCGCAGAAAGACAAAGGGCCCTTCGGGGCCCTTTGTCGCATCCACGCCCATGTAGGAGCGGCCTTGTGCCGCGAATGGGGCGCGCAGCGGCCCCAGGATCTTGGCATCATGCAAGATTGTCGGGATCGCCCTGCGGTCCTTTCGCGGCACAAGGCCGCTCCTACAAAGGCACCCGTGTTTCAAATATGTTTCACCCATGCCAAGCTGGCACCCATCGCGCAAAACAACTAAAGCTTCAGTGAGCACTGAAAAAACCAGCCCACCCCCGGGCCAGGCTCACCGCCGCACCCATTGGCCCCGCACAGGGGCATAGAAGAAAAGGGGGCCCGACCATGCTGACCCTGCTCAACCTGCTCTCCGCCGTGGCGCTGCTGGTGTGGGGCACCCATATCGTGCGTACCGGCATCCTGCGGGTGTACGGCTCGAACCTGCGTCGGGTGCTCGGCCAGAACATGAACAAGCGTCCGCTGGCGTTCATTGCCGGAATCCTGGTCACCGCCATGGTCCAGAGCAGCAACGCCACCGCCATGCTGGTCACCTCGTTCGTCGGCCAGGGCCTGATGGCCATGACCCCGGCCCTGGCGATCATGCTCGGCGCCGACGTGGGCACCGCGCTGATGGCGCGGGTGCTGACCTTCGACCTGTCCTGGCTGTCGCCGCTGCTGATCTTCCTCGGGGTGATCTTCTTCCTCTCGCGCAAGCAGACCCGCGCCGGCCAACTGGGCCGAGTGGGCATCGGCCTGGGCCTGATCATCCTGGCGCTACAGCTGATTGTCCACGCCGCCGCGCCGATCACCCATGCCCAGGGGGTCAAGGTACTGTTCGCCTCGCTGACCGGGGACATCCTGCTCGACGCCCTGATCGGCGCGCTATTCGCCATGATTTCCTACTCGAGCCTCGCCGCCGTGCTGCTCACCGCCACCCTGGCCGGCGCCGAGGTGATCAGCCTGCCGGTGGCCATCGGCCTGGTGATCGGCGCCAACATCGGCAGCGGCCTGCTCGCCTTCCTCACCACCAGCCTGCAGAACAGCGCCGGGCGCCGGGTGGCACTGGGCAGCCTGCTGTACAAGATCGTCGGCCTGTTGCTGATCATCCCGGTGCTGCACCCGCTGGTGGAATGGATGGACAGCCTGAGCTTCAGCCCGCAGGAGCTGGTGATCGGCTTCCACCTGCTCTACAACACCCTGCGCTGCCTGCTGATGCTGCCGACGGTCAAACCCATGGGCCGGGTGTGCAACTACCTGCTGCCAGAGCGCGACAACGGCAACGGCCACCACCAGCCACGCCACCTCGACCCGACCGCGCTGAACACCCCCAGCCTGGCGCTGGCCAACGCCGTGCGCGAGACCCTGCGCCTGGGCGATATCGTCGACAGCCTGCTCGAAGCCATGCTCGGCGCCCTGCGCGGCACCCAGACCGCCATGCCGCAGCAGGTGCGGGCCCTGGGCGAGGACGCCGAGGCCCTGTACAACGCCATCAAGCTGTACCTGGCGCAGATGCCCCGCGAGGATCTTGGCGAGCAGGACAACCGGCGCTGGGCGGAGATCATCGAGCTGGCGATCAACCTCAAGCTGGCCAGCGACCTGATCGAGCGCATGCTGCGCAAGGTCCAGCAGCAGAAGACCTCGCAGCGCCGGGAGTTCTCCCAGGTCGGCCTGGAGGAACTGACCGGCCTGCAGGAGCAGCTGCTGGCCAACCTGCGCCTGGGCCTGTCGGTGTTCCTCAGCGCCGACCCGCAGAGCGCGCACCAGCTGCTACGCGAGAAACGCCGCTTCCGCGCCCAGGAACGGCGCCTGGCCCATGCCCATGTCAGCCGCCTGCAACGTAAAGTGGTGCAGAGTATCGAGACCAGTTCGCTACACTTGGAGCTGATTGCCGACATGAAGCGTTTGAACTCTTTGTTCTGCAGCAGTGCCTATGTGGTACTGGGCGGCACCGACACCGGCGGGCTGATGCTCGACAGCGTGCCGGACGAAGCCCGCCAGCCTTGAGCCCAGACACCCCGGAGACCGAAGCTCGCTTATGCGTTGCCTGTTGTTCGCCTGCCTGCTGATCCTCAGCCTGCCCACGCTCGCCCTCGACCGCTCGCGGGTCGAGGGCTACCTGCTGCCCAACGGCCTGCAAGTGATCCTCAAGTCCGGCTACGAGCGCGACCATGTGTCGATCCGCCTGGTGGTTGGCGTGGGCCTGGACGACTTCGACTGCGACCAGCGCGAGCTGCCGCACCTGCTCGAGCACCTGCTGTTCAGCGGGATCGACGAGACGGGCGAGGGCGGCCTGGAAGAGCGCATGCAGGCCCTGGGCGGGGAGTGGAACGCCTTCACCAGCAGCGCCGACACCACCTTCGTCATCGAGGCCCCGGCGCGTAACCAGCGCAAGGTGCTCGACCTGCTGTTGGCGATCATTCGCGACACCCGCATCGACGAAAAGGCGCTGGCCACGGCGAAGAAGATCATCGAACGCGAGGATGGCGGCCACTACGGCCGCCTGCAGCGCTGGCTCGACCGCCAGGACATCGGCCACCCGGCCAGCGACCAGCTGGCCACCGAGCTGGGCCTGAAGTGCCCCGAGCGCTCCAGCCTCGACGACATGACCCTGGAGCAAGTCCGGCAACTGCGTGAGCACTGGTACGTGGCCAACAACATGTCGCTGATCGTCGTCGGCGGCCTCGACCG
This sequence comes from Pseudomonas sp. 2hn, assembly GCF_019646095.1. Classification (NCBI taxonomy): domain Bacteria; kingdom Pseudomonadati; phylum Pseudomonadota; class Gammaproteobacteria; order Pseudomonadales; family Pseudomonadaceae; genus Pseudomonas; species Pseudomonas sp. 2hn. The sequence goes on from NZ_CP081016.1 coordinate 58,990, forward strand.
CCTGCTTCCGGCCTACCTGGAACGCACCTTCGGCGAGCTGCCGGCCACCGAACCCGGGGAGCGCCGCAACCTGGAGAGCATCAGCCAGCAGGCCGAGCAGCGCCGCGACCTGACCCGCGGCTGGCTGGGCGACAACATCAAGCTGCACTGGCTGTTCATCGAGCCGACGCTGGAGGAGGGCCACGACCAGACCCTCGAGCTGCTCTCGCGTTACCTGGACTGGGCGCTGTACGACCAGTTGCGCCTGCGTCACGGCCTGTCCTATGGCCCGTCGGTGCAACGCGAGAGCTTCGGCGACAGCGGGATGCTCAGCCTCAATGCCGACCTTGAGCGCCAGGACCTCGACGAGGCGCTGAAGGTGCTCGGGGAGCTGTTCGACCACCTGCGCAAGCACGGCCTGGACCCGGACACCTTCGCCCGGATCAAGGAGGCGGCAATTGCCCGGGAAAGCTGGACCACCCAGGGCAACGCGGCGCTCGCCGACTATTACTGGGGGGCGCTCAACGCCTACGAGGACGGGCATTTCACTGATACGGTGCGGCAACTGCGTCAGGTCAGCCTCAAGCAGGCCGACGCGGCGCTGCGCGAACTGCTCAAGGAACCGGGGTACCTGCGCATCGAGAAGCCGTTGCTGGGGTATGACGAACTGTATGGGCTGGTGGCACTGGTGCTGGGGCTGATCCTGGCCGCGGGGCTGATCCGCCGGCGCCGCGTGGTGGCCAATCGCCCCAGTGGTGCTACACGGGAGCCGTGATTCGGCGGTATCCTGTCGGCCAACAGCGTCCGCTCCCACGACGCCTCGAACACGCCCTTTCCTGTTGTAAACCCATGCCCCCGATCCCCAGCTTCATCCTGCGCATCATCGAGCTGCTCAAACGCTATCCCGGCATCATCGCGCTCTACGGTTTCCTCTCGGGGATCGGCAGCTTCATCCTGGTCGACCGCCAGGCCGGGCTGGCCAGCTGGATCGCCATCGTCATGCTGGTCAGCTGGATCTGGCTGATGCTGGAGAACACCCTCACCGAGCTGTTCGCCCGCACCTTCAAGCGCGAGATCCCGCAGCCGCTGCTGCGCTTCGCGACGCAAATGATCCACCAGGAAAGCCTGTTCTTCGTCCTGCCGTTCTTCTTCATCACCACTACCTGGAACAGCGGCCAGCTGATCTTTACCGGCCTGCTCGGCGCCGCCGGTCTGATCTCGATCATCGACCCGCTGTACCACAAGTGGCTGGCGCCACGCCGCTGGCTGTTCCTCGCGCTGCACACCCTGACGCTGTTCGCCGCGATGCTCACGGCGCTGCCGATCATCCTGCACCTGACCACCGCGCAGAGCTTCAAGCTGGCGCTGATCGCCGCCATGGTGCTGTCGTTCCCGAGCCTGGCCAGCAGCTTCCCGATCAACAACTGGCGCCGCGGCGTGGCCCTGGTGCTGGTGACCCTGGCGGTCGGCGGCGGCGGCTGGCTGCTGCGCTCCTGGGTGCCGCCGGCCACGCTGTGGATGACCGACGTGGCGATCAGCACCGAAGTGCTCAACCGCCAGCCGGGCGCCTCGCTGGACGAAGTGGCCGCCAGCCGCATCCGCAGCGGTGGGCTGTACGCCTATACCGCCATCAACGCGCCCCGTGGCCTGAACGAGCGCATCTACCATGTATGGCAGCTGGACGGTAAGGAAGTGGACCGTATCGCCCTGGATATCCACGGTGGGCGCAAGGAAGGCTACCGGGCCTGGACCCACAAGCAGAACTTCCCGGCCAATCCGGTGGGCAAGTGGCAGGTGAGGGTGCTGACCGAGGACGGGCAGGTGATCGGGGTGTTGCGGTTCAAGGTGGTGGACGACACCGCCCGCTGAAAAACCTGTAGGAGCGGCCTTGCCGAGGCGTCGGACCGGCCGGAAAGGGCTGCGAAGCAGCCCCGGGATTTCAGCCTCAAGGCAGAAATTGCCGGGGCCGCTGTGCGGCCCTTTCGCGGCACAAGGCCGCTCCTACAGGAATGCGCCCCGCTGCGCTATGATCAGCCTCTATGCCCTCAGTCAGACGCATGGAGCCTATGACCGTCCCGAGCGCCACCCTGGACACCACCGAGCAGCCTTCGCGCCTGCGCATCGTCGGCGACTGGACCCTGGCCCACTACGCCAGCCTCAAGCGAGAATGCGAGCGCCTGGGCAGCCAGTACGGCGATGACACCCAGGTCGATCTCAGCCAGCTGGGCCGCCTGGACACCGCCGGCGCCTCGCTGCTGGCCGAGCTGCTTGGCTCCGAACGCCTGTCGCGCTGCACCGACGAACTCCCCGATGCCAGCCGCGCGCTGCTGAAGAACGTCTACTGCTCGGTGCAGGACTACTGCATCCCGGTCAAGGAGCCGGAGCAACCGGTGCTGCTCCTGCTGCTGGCACGCATCGGCCGCGCCGTCGACCAGCTGTGGCAGGATACCAACCAGGTACTGGGCTTCATCGGCCTGATCCTGCAGACCCTGTTCCTGCGCCTGTTCCAGCCGCACCGCTGGCGCGTCACGCCGGTGGTCGCGCACCTCGAGCAGACCGGCCTGGACGCCGCGCCCATCGTCGCCTTGCTGACCTTCCTGGTGGGCGCGGTGGTGGCCTTCCTCGGCGCCACGGTGCTGGCCGACTTCGGCGCGACCATCTTCACCGTCGACCTAGTGGCGTTCTCCTTCTTGCGTGAATTCGCCGTGCTGCTGACCGCCATCCTCATGGCCGGCCGCACCGCCAGCGCGTTCACTGCACAGATCGGCTCGATGAAGGCCAACGAAGAGATCGACGCCATCCGTACCCTGGGCCTGAACCCCATCGAACTGCTGGTGGTGCCGCGGGTGCTGGCGCTGCTGATCGCGCTGCCGCTGCTGACCTTCGTCGCCATGCTCTGCGGCATGATCGGCGGCGCGGTGGTCTGCGCCCTGACCCTGGACATCTCGCCGGCCATGTTCCTCTCGCTGCTGCAAAGCGACATCGGCGTGCAGCACTTCCTGGTGGGCCTGGCCAAGGCGCCGTTCTTCGCCTTCCTGATCGCCGCCATCGGTTGCCTGGAAGGCTTCAAGGTCAGCGGCAGCGCCGAGTCGGTGGGCGCTCATACCACGTCTGCCGTGGTGCAATCGATCTTCGTGGTGATCGTGCTGGACGCGGTGGCCGCGCTGTTCTTCATGGAGATGGGCTGGTGACTGAAGCGGTGATCGAAGCCCGGGGCCTGTGCAATCGCTTCGGCAGCCAGAGCGTGCACGAGAACCTCGACCTGGACCTGTACCGCGGCGAGATCCTCGCCGTGGTCGGTGGCTCGGGCAGCGGCAAGTCGGTGCTGTTGCGCAGCATCGTCGGCCTGCGCCGGCCCAACGAAGGCACGGTCAAGGTGTTCGGCCAGGACCTGGCCACCCTCGACGAAACCCAGCGCTCGCTGGTCGAACGCCGCTTCGGCGTGCTGTTCCAGAAGGGCGCGCTGTTCTCCTCGCTGACCGTCACCGAGAACGTCGCCCTGCCGCTGATCGAGCATGCCGGGCTGTCACGGGCCGATGCCGAGCACCTGGCCGGGGTCAAGCTGGCCCTGGCCGGGCTGCCGATCAGCGCCGCCGACAAGTACCCGGCGTCGCTGTCCGGCGGCATGATCAAGCGCGCCGCCCTGGCCCGTGCCCTGGCCCTGGACCCGGACATCCTGTTCCTCGACGAGCCCACCGCCGGCCTCGACCCGATCGGCGCCGCCGCCTTCGACCAGTTGATCCTGACCCTGCGCGACGCCCTGGGGCTGTCGGTGTTCCTCATCACCCACGACCTGGACACCCTCTACACCATTACCGACCGGGTGGCGGTGCTGTCGCAGAAGAGGGTGCTGGTGGCAGGGCCCCTGGCCGAGGTCGAGCAGACCGACGACCCATGGATTCACGAATACTTTCACGGCCCGCGTGGCCGGGCGGCCGAAGACGCCGCCCTGCGCGCCCGCCAGGAGCGCTGAACGATGGAAACCCGAGCTCATCATGTCCTGATCGGCCTGGTCACCGTGCTGGTGGTGGCCGGCGCCATGCTGTTCGGCCTGTGGCTGACCAAGTCCAGCGTCGACGACGCCTTCAAGGACTACGAAGTGGTGTTCAACGAGGCGGTCTCAGGCCTGTCCCGCGGCAGCCCGGTGCAGTACAACGGCATCAAGGTCGGTGACGTCAGCAGCCTGCGCCTGGACCCGAAGGATCCGCGCCGTGTGCTGGCCCGAGTGCGCCTGAGCGGCGACACGCCGGTCAAGGAAGACACCCAGGCCAAGCTGACCCTGGCCGGGGTGACCGGCAACTCATTCATCCAGCTCAGCGGCGGCACCCCGCAGAGCCCCGAACTCAAGGGCAGGGACGGCAAGCTGCCGGTGATCGTCGCCTCGCCGTCGCCGATCTCACGCCTGCTCAACGACAGCAGCGACCTGGTGACCAACATCAACCTGCTGCTGCACAACGCCAACCTGATGTTCTCCGAAAGCAACATCGAGCGCCTGAGCAACACCCTGGCCAACCTGGAGCAGACCACCGGCGCCTTTGCCAGCCAGAAGGGCGGCATCGCCGACGCCATCGAGCAACTGGCCCAGGTCGGCAAGCAGGCCAACGCCACCCTGGCCGAGACCCAGGCGCTGATGCGCAATGCCAACGGCCTGCTCGGCACCCAGGGCAAGCAGGCCATCGGCAGTGCCGAACAGGCCATGCAGTCGCTGGCCGAAAGCACCGCCACCATCAACAGCCTGCTGCAGGACAACCGCCAGTCCCTGGACGACGGTGCCCAGGGCCTGAACCAGATCGCCCCGGCGATCCGCGAACTGCGTGAGACCCTCAACTCGCTCAAGGGCATCTCCCGGCGCCTGGAAGCCGACCCCAGCGGCTACCTGCTGGGCCGCGACAACAACAAGGAGTTCCAGCCATGATCCCGTCGCTGCGCCTGGCCTTCGCCGCCGCCACGCTGAGCCTGGTTTCGGCCTGTTCGATCCTGCCGCAGAGCGAGCCTGTGGATATCTACCGCCTGCCGGTGAACCAGGCGGCCCGCGCCGCCGCGCCGCTGGACTGGTCGCTGCGCCTGAACAAGCCGCTGGCCAGCGAAGCCCTGGCCGGGCCGCGCATCGCGGTGATCCCCCAGGGTGACGTGATCAGCAGTTACAAGGGCGCACGCTGGAGCGACCCGACGCCGATGCTGGTGCGCAACCGCCTGCTCGACGGTTTCCAGCGCGATGGCCGGGTGCAGCGCCTGAGCGCCGATGACAGCAACCTGCAGGCTGACTACGAGCTGGGCGGCGAGCTACAGGCCTTCCAGAGCGAATACCGCCCGGGTGGGGCGGTGGAGGTGGTGATCCGCTACGACGCGCGGCTGGTGCAGGGCCGCAGCCAGCGCATCCTCGCGAGCAAACGCTTCGAGGTGCGCCAGGCGCTGGGCGAACAGCAGGTGCCTGCGGTGGTCGCCGGCTTCGGCGCGGCCAGCGATCAGCTGGCGCGCCAGGTGATCGACTGGACCGTCAGCCAGGCTCAGGCGAAGAACCAGTAGCAGACGAAGATCGCCGCGATCACCCCGGACAGCTCGGCCAGCAGGGCGCAACCGACGGCGTGGCGCACGCGCTGGATGCCCACCGCGCCGAAGTACACCGCCAGGACGTAGAAGGTGGTCTCGGTGCTGCCCTGGATGGTCGCCGCCACCAGCGCCGGGAAGCTGTCCACGCCCTGGGTCTGCATGGTCTCGATCAGCATGGCCCGCGCCGCGCTGCCGGAGAACGGCTTGACCAGCGCGGTGGGCAGGCCCTCGACGAAGCGGGTGTCCAGGCCCATCCAGGTCACCGCGTGGCGGATGCCGTCCAAGGCCAGTTCCAAGGCGCCCGAAGCGCGCAGCACACCGACCGCCACCAGCATCGCCACCAGGTAGGGCAGCAGCCCCTTGGCCACGTCGAAACCTTCCTTGGCGCCCTCGACGAAGGCCTCGTACACCTGCACCCGTCGTAACGCGCCGATCACCAGGAACAGCATGATCACGCCGAACAGCGTCAGGTTGCCAAGGATCGACGACAGGCTGGCCAGCGCGGCCGCCGACAGCGTGCCGAGGAAGGCCATGAAGCCGCCCAGCAGCAGGGCACCGGGGATCAGGTAGGCAAGCACCACCGGGTCCCATAGGCGCAGGCGCTGCATCACCGCCACCGACAGCAGGCCGACCAGGGTCGAGCAGCTGGTGGCCAGCAGGATCGGCAGGAACACCATGGTCGGATCGGGCGCGCCTTGCTGGGCGCGGTACATGAAGATGGTCACCGGCAGCAGGGTCAGCGACGAGGCGTTTAGTACCAGGAACAGGATCTGCGCGTTGCTCGCCGTGGTGCTGCTGGGGTTGAGCTCCTGCAGCGAGCGCATGGCCTTCAGGCCGATGGGCGTGGCGGCGTTGTCCAGGCCCAGGCCGTTTGCGGCGAAGTTCATGGTGATCAGGCCCAGGGCAGGGTGGCCGGGCGGCACTTCCGGCATCAGCCGGGCGAACAGCGGGCCGAGGACCTTGGCCAGCCATTCGACGATACCGGCCTTCTCGGCGATCTTGAGGAAACCCAGCCACAGGGTCAGGGTGCCGAACAGCAGGACCATGACCTCCACCGACAGCTTGGCCATGGCAAAGATGCTCTCGACCATCGCGGCGAAGATGCCGGCGTTGCCGCCCACCAGCCATTGGGCCAGGGCGGAAATGGCCGCCACCAGGAAAAAGCCGAGCCAGAGGCCGTTGAGCATCCGTGTGTTCCCCCGTGAAAAATGCCCGAATGATAGCGCAATCGCCGCGCCCTCTGTGGGAGCGGGTTTACCCGCGAACACCGGCGAAGCCGGTGCCAGCCACCGAGTTGCCTGCTTCGCGGGTAAACCCGCTCCCACAGGACCCGATGCTCCACGAATGAATGCAAAAAGCCCCGACAAGTCGGGGCTCTTCGCTCAGCTCAGTGGCTTACTGGTTGACGGTCTTGCCCGCCACCACAGCCTCTTTCTTGCCTTTTTCCAGCACCAGCGACTGGTAGTACGCCGCGCCTTTCTCGGCGTCGTACATGCCCTGCCACTTGGCGATGACCACCGCGGCCAGGGCGTTGCCCACCACGTTCAGCGCGGTACGGGCCATGTCCATGATGCGGTCGACACCGGCGATGAAGGCCAGGCCTTCCAGCGGAATGCCCACGCTGCCCAGGGTGGCCAGCAGTACCACGAAGGACACGCCCGGCACGCCGGCGATACCCTTGGAGGTGACCATCAGGGTCAGCACCAGCAGCAGTTGCTGGCTCCAGGACAGGTCGATGCCGTACAGCTGGGCGATGAAGATCGCCGCGATGCTCTGGTACAGGGTCGAACCGTCGAGGTTGAACGAGTAGCCGGTCGGCACCACGAACGAGCAGATCGACTTCGGCGCGCCGTACTTCTCCATCTTCTCGATCACGCGCGGCAGCACGGTCTCGGAGCTGGAGGTGGAGTAGGCGAGGATCAGCTCGTCCTTCATGATGCGCATGATCTTGATGATCGAGAAGCCGAACACGCGCGCCACCAGGCCCAGCACCATGAAGGCGAAGAAGGCGATGGCGAAGTACACCAGCAGCACCAGCTTGGCCAGCGGCAGCAGGGAAGCGAAGCCGAAGTTGGCGACGGTCGCGGCGATCAGGGCGAACACGCCGATCGGGGCGTAGTTCATGATCATGTGGGTGACCTTGAACATGGTCTCCGACACGCCCTGGAAGGTACGCACCAGCGGCTCGCGCAGGTCGGCGTTGAGGCTCGAAAGGCCCATGCCGAACATCACCGAGAAGAAGATGATCGGCAGCATCTCGCCACGCATCAGCGCCGCGAAGATATTCGACGGGATCAGGTTGAGCAGGGTCTCGATGAACGCGTGCTCATGCTGCACCTCGGCCGCGGTGGCCTGGTACTTGGAGATGTCGACGGTGCCCAGGGTGCTCATGTCGATGCCGGCGCCCGGGTGGAACACATTGGCCAGGACCAGGCCGACGACGATGGCGATGGTGGTCACCACCTCGAAGTAGATGATGGTCTTCAGGCCGATGCTGCCCAGTTTCTTCGCGTCGCCAACCCCGGCGATGCCCACGATCAGCGACGAAATCACGATCGGGACGACGATCATCTTGATCAGGCGAATGAAGATGTCGCCGGCCGGCTGGAGGACGTTGCTGATCCACCATGCCTTTTCTGCACTGAAATGATTCAGCAGCGCGCCGACTGCAACGCCCAGCAACAGACCAATCACGATCTGCCAGGCGAGGCTCAGTTTTGCCTTCTTCATGTCATTACCCTTTGTTGTAGTGGTCACGGGCACCGGCCGAAAAGACGCATGCCAGAGCGGCTGAAAGCCATTCCGGTTGCGCCTGGTCAGTCCGGCGTCCCACTGTAAGGACACCGCGAGCGAACATTGCTGGCGCTCGGGCCGAGGAAAAAGGCGGCAACTATTGCGACGTGGGGAGGGGCAGTCTAATGCCGGAAACGACTACCCTATGCCGAATCGGCATGAGACTAGAATCCAAAATCGGGCATCGCCAAGCCCTTGATTTTCAACGTTCGGATTTCCGAACAAGACCAAAGTGCCAGTTTTAGGCCGATTTGACGGTGGGACAGAAAGGTGTGAAGTGGCGTGTTCGACAATCCGAATGGCTGAAATGCCACGCGAACTGACCTGTCGGACAACAAAAAAAATTTCGATATACGGTAGCGACAAAATGTGTCTGAAGTAAAAAGTCGCTCGTATTAAAGGAAGGAGTCTTACAGGCGCTTCGGAAGCCAGATCGGTCACTTCGTCCTGTTCGGACCCAACCGACCTGCAACTTCCGATGCCACCCTCTCCTGACCCGGCCCATGACGGAGGCACTCCCTGTACCCCTAGGCCACTGCGACCCTGCAACAGTCAGAGCGGCCCGGCCCCCTGGTCATGCGCCGCCCCTCCTCGGGGCGGCGCATCATAGAAGCCTGAAAGATAAAAAGGTTCAGCTTCTATAGCATTACAGTCCGCGACCGCTGGTCAGTACCAGTTCGGGTCGCGCTTGAGCTGCTCCTGCAGCAGAGCCTTCATCCCGTCATCCGGCTTGCCCAGCCAACGGTAGTCGGCATGACGGGTGGGTGACTTGTCGGCAGGCAGCCCTTCGGGCACTTCCACGAGCATGCCGTAGGCGTCCTCCTTGTCCCAGCTGAAGGCCACGATCAGGCGCTTGTAGGTGCACTTGCCTTCGGACTCGCACAACGGGCCGACCAGATACTGGTCGCCGTCCTCGGTCACTGCCGACATCTGCTGCGCCGAACTGCCGCTCAGGTTGATCACCCACTCGGGCAGGCGCTCTTCGTGCTTGATGGTCTTTTGCCAGGTTTCCCGGTACTCGGGATCCGAGCCCAGCAGCTGGTTGGCCCGAACCTGGCCGTCATTGGCCGCCAGCGCCGTCGCGCCACTGCCCAGCAGCAACGCGACGACCAGGGCCTTGGGGAGCATCCTGCTCATGGTCATCAACCTCTGCCGCGGCCGAAGAAGAAGGAGGCGACGAACAGCACCAGGAAGACAATGAACAGGATCTTCGCGATACCGGTCGCGGCGCCAGCGATGCCGCCAAAGCCCAAAACCGCGGCGATGATGGCGATGATCAGGAAGGTGATTGCCCAACTAAGCATGATGTTTCTCCTTTTCTTGTGCGAAATCGGTCGATGGCGTCAGAACACCCAACGCTCCTCGGGCTGGACGCGCTCGAGCACGGCAGGCGCATTGTCGGCACTGGGCAGCGGCTCGGCGGCCTTGACCAGAGTGGTGGCATGGGTTGCCCGCATTTGCGTCAACAGCGCGGTCTGCACCGCCACCTGCTCGGCCAGACGGGCGGTCTGCCAGCTGTGGTAGAAGAGGCCCGCCGCCAGGGTGAGCAGCAGGGCCATGCCGAGGAACAACAGCTGGTGCAGGGGGACTACAGCGCTCTGCGTACGATTGTCTTGGGGGCGATTCATGCCGGCTCCTCCTGCTGTGCTTGTTATCCATTCTGCAAAGGTCGTTGCAGCCTGCATGCCAGCCTTAACAAGAAAAAAATATTCTTTTAAATCATATAGTTAACCAATTTCACGATGTAAATCAGGGACGTATCCTGCACGATGCCCCGATAACGGGTCGTGCGATTTGCACGATCAACCCTCTACCTTGGTCGCGACCTTCAGCAGATCGCCATCCACCCCCCGCACACCAACGATCTGCCTCGCGACCTCCACGGCTATGGTCTTCTGCTCGCTACTGACCACTTCACCCGATAGCCTGACGATTCCTTTGTCGCTGGACACCTTGATATTCAAACCGTCGAGGTTTCGGCTGAAGCGATAGCTGGCCTGGATCTTGTCGACGATCCAACTGTCGCCAGGCTGCGGGCCGTCTGGGGCATCAACAGGTTTCTCCCTGGCCTTGGCCAGGGCCGTGCTGTCCAGGCTGACCAGATTGCTGACCATGTGCACACCGTCGGTCGTTCGCGCGAGCACTCCAGCGAGGTCCTTGGCCTCAGGGCTGTCGACCTTGCCTCGCAAGGTCACGACACCCTCGCGACTTTCCACCTCGATGGCAGCTTTTTCCGTTACACGACTCCACAGCAACCGTGCGCGAACCACAGCCGCCAAGGTGGCATCCTCCAGACGCTGCGCGTAGGCACGTGGCTCCAGCGGCCTGTCCACCAACCCAGGCTCCACTTGCAGCTGATTGTCTACCTGCTCGATCCCGCGCGTGGCCAGCGCTACCTGTTCGGCCAAGGATCGTTCGACCGGATTCTCCACCGCACCCGACAGCCGCACGCGCTGGTCATCAACCACTACTTTTATAGAGAAGGGATTAAGCATGGGATTCAGAGAAAGGGCCGTCTGCAGTGCACCTTCAAGACGCGCATCCTGAATTGGGTCGGCCTGGGCCGGGACAATCGTCGCCAGTGCACAAGCCGCCAGCACGGCTATTCGAGCGTAAATGGTCATCATGGAACCTCCTTTCGCATACCTCAGCCCCAGACGCTCGCAAACGTCATGCCGGCCAATTGCCAATAGGTAACTTCAGATTTATCAGTTAGTTAGTCATCATGCAGGCATACGGCTAGCATGCATGTAGCGGAATCAATCAGAATCGACCATGCAACTTGCCCGATTTTTCCGACACTAATTGAGATCAATCCCAAAGGAGCGCAGGAAATGGAATCAGCCCAGGACAACCAAGGCCGCATTCTGCTGGTGGACGACGAGTCCGCCATCCTGCGCACGTTCCGCTATTGCCTCGAGGACGAGGGCTACAGCGTGGCCACCGCCAACAGCGCCGCCCAGGCCGAGGCCCTGTTGCAGCGCCAGGTGTTCGACCTGTGTTTCCTCGACCTGCGCCTGGGCGAGGACAATGGCCTGGACGTTCTGGCTCAGATGCGTATCCAGGCGCCGTGGATGCGGGTGGTGATCGTCACCGCCCATTCGGCCATCGACACTGCGGTGGATGCCATCCAGGCCGGCGCCGCCGACTACCTGGTCAAGCCCTGCAGCCCCGACCAGCTGCGCCTGGCCACCGCCAAGCAGCTGGAAGTGCGGCAACTGTCGGCGCGCCTGGAGGCCCTCGAAGGCGAGGTGCGCAAACCCAAGGACGGCCTCGACTCCCATAGCCCGGCGATGATGGCGGTGCTGGAAACCGCGCGCCAGGTGGCGACCACCGACGCCAACATCCTCATCCTCGGCGAGTCGGGCACCGGCAAGGGCGAGTTGGCCCGCGCCATCCATGGCTGGAGCAAGCGGGCGCGCAAGGCCTGCGTGACCATCAACTGCCCCTCGTTGAATGCCGAGCTGATGGAAAGCGAGCTGTTCGGCCACACCCGCGGCGCCTTCACCGGCGCCAGCGAGAGCACGCTGGGGCGGGTCAACCAGGCCGATGGCGGCACGCTGTTTCTCGACGAGATCGGCGATTTTCCGCTGACCCTGCAGCCAAAACTGCTGCGTTTCATTCAGGACAAGGAGTACGAGCGGGTCGGTGACCCGGTCACTCGCCGGGCGGACGTGCGGATCCTCGCGGCCACCAACCTCAACCTCGACGAGATGGTCCGCGAGAACCGCTTCCGTGAAGACCTGCTGTATCGGTTGAACGTCATCACCCTGCACCTGCCGCCGCTGCGCGAGCGCAGCGAGGACATCCTGACCCTGGCCGACCGCTTCCTGGCCCGCTTCGTCAAGGAGTACTCGCGCCCGGCTCGCGGCTTCAGCGACGAAGCCCGGGCCGCGCTGCTCAACTACCGCTGGCCGGGCAATATCCGCGAACTGCGCAACGTGATCGAACGGGCCAGCATCATCTGCCCGCAGGAGCGGGTGGAGATCGCCCACCTGGGCATGGCCGAGCAACCCGCCAGCAACGCGCCCAGGGTCGGCGCGGCGCTGAGTCTGGATGAACTGGAGCGCGCCCATATCGGCGCGGTGCTGGCCACCAGCGACACCCTTGACCAGGCGGCCAAGACCCTGGGTATCGACGCCTCCACCCTGTACCGCAAGCGCAAGCAGTACAACCTATGAAATGGCCGATGAAGCTGCGCACGCGGCTGTTCCTCAGCATCTCGGCGTTGGTCACGGTAGCCCTGCTGGGCCTGATGCTGGGGCTGTTCAGCGTGCTGCAGATGGCAGCCCTGCAGCAGCGCGTGGTGCAGGACACCACCCACACCCTGGAGCTGGGCCTGAAGCTGCGGCAAAACCTGGGTGAGCAGTTGAACCTGATCCTCGACGAGGACACCGCCCCGGCCAGCCTGGTGACCTTGCAGGACCAATTCCAGGCCCTGCTCAAGCAGGGGCTGGAGCAGGGCGGCGAGCGCACGGGTTTCAGCAAGGCCGCCAGCAACTACCAGGCATTCGTCCAGGCCTACCGGCAGAGTCCCACACCCGCCCGCAGCATGGGCGTGGACCAACCCCTCGGCGCCGCCTTCAACCAGGTCCGTACCGACCTGCTGGACTCCCACCGCCAGGCCCTGGAGCACATCGCCCGCAGCGAGGAGAAATCACGCGACCGCGCCCTGCTGATCAGCGGCTTGCTCGGGCTGATGGGCCTCACCGTGCTGGTGCTCGGTTTCATTACCGCGCACAACATCGCCCGCCGCTTCGGCCAGCCGATCGAGGCGCTGGCCAAGGCCGCCGACCAGGTCGGCCAGGGCAATTTCGACGTCACCCTGCCGGTGACCCAGGCCACCGAGCTCAACCAGCTGACCCGCCGCTTCGGCCTGATGGCCGATGCCCTGCGCAAGCACCAGGCCACCAACATCGACGAACTGCAGGCCGGCCAGCAACGCTTGCAGGCGGTGCTTGACAGCATCGATGACGGCCTGCTGATCATCGATCGCCAGGGCCGCCTTGAACACCTCAACCCGGTGGCCCAGCGCCAGCTCGGCTGGGACCCTAGCCGGCTCGGCGCAAGCCTGGCCGAGGCCCTGCAGCGCCCGGAGCTGGAAAAGCAACTGCGCCAGGTGCTGCGCGGCGGCAGCCTGGACCGCCCGCCGGACGACCTGAGCCTGGAGGTGGATGAGGAAACCCGTCTGCTGACCTACAGCCTGACCCCGGTCAGCCACCCCGAGGGGCCGATCCTCGGCGCGGTGATGGTGCTGCACGACGTCACCGAGCAACGCGCCTTCGAGCGGGTGCGCAGCGAATTCGTGCTGCGCGCCTCCCACGAGTTGCGCACGCCGGTCACCGGCATGCACATGGCGTTCGGCCTGCTGCGCGAGCGGGTCAGTTTCCCGCCAGAAGCGCGCGAGAACGACCTGCTCGAGACCATCGCCGAGGAGATGCAGCGCCTCACCCAACTGATCAACGACCTGCTCAACTTCTCCCGTTATCAAAGCGGCCTGCAGAAGCTGGAACTGGCCCCCTGTGCCCTCGACGAACTGTTCGAGCGCGCCCAGGCACGCTTTGCCGAACAGGCCTCGGGCAAGCAGATCGAGCTGATACGCGAGCTGGAACCGCCGTTGCCGCGCATCCAGGCCGACGTCGCGCAACTCGACCGGGTGCTCGACAACCTGCTGCACAACGCCATCCGCCACACCGGCAGCGGCGGGCGCATCCGCCTGCACGCACGGCGTCACGCCGAGCGGGTGATCATCAGCGTCGAGGACAACGGCGAAGGCATCGCCTACGGCCAGCAAGGGCGGATCTTCGAGCCGTTCGTGCAGGTCGGGCGCAAGAAGGGCGGGGCCGGCCTGGGCCTGGCGCTGTGCAAGGAGATCGTCCAGCTGCATGGCGGGCGGATGGGGGTGTTCTCGCGACCAGGGCAGGGCACGCAGTTCTACATGGCCTTACCGGTCTGACATCGCTTCTTGGTGGAAGCGGCGGCGCGCCGATGCGACTTGCCCCGCGATGAGGGCGGCCCAGGCAACCTAGCCTCAAGGCTCATCATCGATCCGCCGCCCCGCCACCCGCCGCCCCCGGGTAATCAGCTCGGCAAATTGGCGCGCGTTCAACGGATGGGCGAACAACCAGCCCTGCCCATAGTTGACTCCCTCGCTGTTGAGCAGCTCCGCCTGGTCCTCTGACTCGATGCCCTCGGCGATCACCCGCAGGTGCAGGTCGTGGGCCATGCGGATGATGTGCGGCGCCACGCCGCTGCTGGCGGCGTCATGGCCGAGGGCGTCGATGAACGACTTGTCGATCTTCAGGCAGTCCACCGGCAACGTCTGCAAGTAGGCCAGGCTGCAGTAGCCGGTGCCGAAGTCATCGATCAACACCTGGTGACCCACGGCGCGCAAGGCCTGCAGGTTGTCCCGCGCCACCACCACGTCGATCAGCCCGCGTTCGGTCACCTCGAAGGCGATCTGCCTGGGCGCCACCCGATGATGGGCCAGCAGCCGCGCCGCCACCCGGCCGATACGCGGCGCCATGACATCGCAGGCCGCCAGGTTCACCGAGATGTACAGCTGGCGGTTGGCCCGCAGCAACTGCCCCAGCTGCTCCAGTACCCGCTGCAGGACGAAGTCGGTGATCTGGCGAATCTGCCCGGTGTTCTCCGCCAGGGGAATGAACAGCTCCGGGCTGGTCAGGCTGCCGTCCGGACGGCGCCAGCGCACCAGCGCCTCGGCCCCGACGCAGCGGCGGCTGTCCAGCTCGAAGATCGGCTGGTACAGCACCTGAAGCTCGCCCCGGCGCAAGGCCTGCTGTAGCTCCGAGCTCATCGAGCGACGTTGCAGGATCAGTTGCAGCACCAGCCAGCCGATGCACGCAGCCAGCACCAGGCTGCCGGGGAACAGCAACCAGAGCAGGCCGTTGAGCTTCAGGGGCAGGCTGGCGCGGGGGGCGATCAGCACCAGCTGGTAGTCCGGCGACTTGGTGGACATGCGATAGACCAGCCGGTCGGGCAGCTCGATCAGCGACTTGCCCTGCGGCGGCGGCCAATCGGCGATCGGTGGCCAGGGTTGCGCCGGCCCCAGCACCGGGATGGCCCGCGTGCCCCGGTCCAGCACCACCAGCAGGCTGCCGCCCGGGGGCAGGTCGACCACGTCGGTAAGGTGGCCACGGGAGGTCGACACCACGAAGCGTCCCCGGCCCAGCATCAGCGCCGCGAGGTTCTCGTTGGGCTCGGTGGTGGTGTTGAGCCAGTAGCTGTAGGTCGGGCCCTGGATATCAGGGCTGCGCAAGGGTTCGATGGTCCGCTCGCCGCCGCGGTTCGAACAGGCCAGCGTGCCTTCCACATAGGACGCCTCGTAGATGAACCGCGACTTCAGCGCCACCTGCTGCAGTTGCGCCAGCATCTGCGGGTCGCAGCCGCGCAGGGGCTGCGCCTGAAGCTGGTCCACGCCCTCGCGCAACTGACCGAAGACCTGCTCCAGGCGCTCCAGGAAACGCTCGCCCTGGGCATTCATCTGCGCGCTTTCGCTCTGCTTCATCTGCTGCAAGGCAACGTTGACGCTGATCGCCAGCAACAGCACGGCACTGGCCAACGCCGCGAGCGCGGCCAACAGCCAGGGTCGGTGGAAAAATTGACGCACCGAAGCGAGGAGGTCAAACATGCGTGGCATCCAGTTGAATACCAAAGGTATAGCAACTGAATCGATGCTTGGCGTGGCCGCTGGGCGTGTGGAGCGGTCCTATCGAGGATCGCCCAGCGATTTATGGTGCGCTGTTACACAGGAAGAAAAGGTGCAGGCTCTACCAGCGTGGGAGCGGGCTTGCCCCGCGATCACCGGCGAAGCCGGTGCCATGCACCGCATCGCGGGGCAAGCCCGCTCCCACGCTGAACATTCAAAAAACCGTATTAGCGCTTGCGGTTGAGCACCTGCAACATCGCCGCGGTCTGCGCATCCGGCACACCGTCGAAGCGCTGCGGGCGGAAGCGCATCTGGAACGCAGCGATCACATGGCGGGTGGACACATCCAGCTCGCCGGTCTGGTCGATGGCGTAGCCAAAGCGCGCCAGCTGCTGCTGGTACCAGGTGACGCTCGGCGGATTGACCTCGAAATAGGCCTGCTGGCGTGCCACCGAGGCAGCGTCCGGCCAGATGCCCAGACCGGCGTCGGCCAGGCGCTTCCAGGGGAACAGCGGGCCGGGGTCGAGCTTGCGCAACGGCGCGATGTCGCTGTGGCCGATGATGTGGCGCGGGTCGATGTTGTTGCGCTTGACGATGTCCTTGAGCAACGCGATCAGCGCCTGCACCTGCGCTTCGCTGTACGGGTGCCAGACCCGCCCGGTCGGCGTGTCGGTATACCCCTCGTTGACGATCTCGATGCCGATGGAGCTGGAGTTGAGCCAGGTGCGACCCTGCCACTGGCTGTCCCCGGCATGCCAGGCGCGGCGGTTCTCGTCCACCAGCTGATACACCGTGGCCGGGCCGTCACCGATCAGGTAGTGGCTGCTGACTTCGCCATGGGTCAACAGGGCGAGTGAACGCTCCAGCGAGGCATTGGTGTAATGCAGCACGACGAACTGGATACGGCTGTCCTGGTTGGCCGAAGGATGGCTGCGGTCGATGCGCAGGCCACTGGAACAACCTGCCAGGGCCAGCAGGAGCAGGGCGGTGAAGAGTCTTTTCATTGCAGGGGGCACGTGATGGAGTCAGCGGCGACAATGCTACAGTATAACGTGCCCGCCACGATTGCTCACCCTGAACCCGACTAACCCTGTTCCACCCGATTGCGCCCCAGCTCCTTGGCCCGGTATAACGCCTCGTCGGCACGCTTGAGCACCTGGTCGCCACGCTCGCCGGAACGGAAGGCGCTGATGCCGATGGAAGTGGTGATGACCACTCGCTCGCCCTTGAAGTGGAACGGGCAGGCCTCGATGGCCGCCCGCAGCGTTTCGGCCACCTGAGCCGCAGCCGGCGGCGATGTCTGCGGCAACAGCAGGACAAATTCCTCGCCACCGAAACGGGCGATGAAGTCGCGCCCGCGCAGGCGCTTGCGTAGCTGGTCGGCAACGATCTTCAGCACTTTGTCGCCCGCCAGGTGACCATAGCCGTCGTTGATGCGCTTGAAATGGTCGAGGTCGAGGATGGCCATGGCCAGGTGGCCGCCGTTTTCCTGCCAGTCGAGCACCTCGCGCTCGACCTGCTCGCTCCAGGCCGCACGGTTGGGCAGGCCGGTAAGCGGATCGATCATGGCTTTCTGGCGCTGCTCCTCCAGGTGCTCGCGGTAACCGAGGGCCTCCTGCTCCATGCTCGCCACGCGCTCGGCCAGGCCTTGCAGGCGGCTGGCCAGCTCGTGCTCGCGACGGTCGCGCTCGTGCTGGTGATCGTCCATGGTCACCAGCAGGCCCTCGAGGCGGTTCTCCAGGATGTGCTTGAGGCTGTCGACATCGACGGCGCCCTGCACGCTGCTTTGCAGGCCATCGACCTGCTCGCGCAGCTGGCTGTCCAGCTCGCGGGCGGCGGAGCTGTTGTCGGCATGGCCGGCGCTGGCTTCGTGCAGATGGCTCTGGAAAGTCTCCAGGCGCTCGTTGAGCTGTTGCAGGTAGGCTTCGAACTCATGCTGGCCACTGTCGGTGATCGCCAGCATGAGCACGGCCAGGTCATCCAGGACCGGAATCAGCTCGTACCAGTTCAGCCCCCGTGAAACCCGCTCGCGCATCTCCAGGGCCTGGGCCTTGTGGCGCTCCGGCAGGCTGAGGTCATCGAGCAGGCCGATCAGGGTCTGCTCGATATGGGCGGCGACCTGGCTGTACGGTGGCTCGACCGCGTCGGGGAGAGCATAAGGGCCGTCTTCGCCGATAACCTCATCTGTCGCAGGTTCCAGCTCATCCGGTACGGGTTGCACGTCCTCGACAAGCGCCACGGGCTCAGCAACCGCTACGTCAACGGGCTCCACCTCGGCTTGAGGTTCGGCTTTCGGTTCGACAACGGGCACTGGCGTGGTTTCAACCAACGCTGGACCGGGCAGTTCAGTTTCCGGCTCGGGTTCCGGTTCGGGCAATTCGGCTGGCGCAGTGTGCTCCTGCGCAGGCTCAGGCGCGACAGGCGGCACAGGTGCAAGAGCATGCAGTTCATCGGCATCCCTGGCCTGCGCCTCAGGCGCGATGACGGGAGACTCCTGCGCCGCAGGCACAGGTACTTCGACGGCCACAGGCGCAGGCACCATCTCGCCCGGGGCCTCGTCACGGCCACCGAACAGGCGCTGCAGAAAGCCCGGGCGGGCCTCTTCCTCGGGCTTTTGCACCGCGCTCAGGGCGCGCCCCTGCAAGCCGCTGAGCTCACCCAGCAAGGGCGGCAGTTCGCGGGACTGGCTGACCCCACCGTCGAGCTTCTTCGCCAGCTTTTTCAGCGGCCGCGACACCTCGCCCGGCAGCGGCAGGGTCTGCAGCTGGGTGACCAGCGCGGTCAGCGCCTCGCTGACCTGGTTCATGCGGGTCTCACGACGCTGCTCGGAGTCGAGCACGGCTTTTTCCAGGCGGGGAATCAGCCCGGCGAGGCCGGCGTCCATATTGTCGCTGCGGATGACCTCGCGCATTTCCTTCATGCACTGGTCAACGGTCTTGTCGCTACCTTCAGCCGCCAGGGTGCTGCGCACCAGGCCACGGCGCAGCAGGTCGAGGCGGGCTTCCCAGCGCCGCTCGAGCTTTTCCTGCTGCTCGATGCTCTTGAGGTATTTTTCTTTCCAGCGCTCGGCTTCTTCGGTCATGCCTGGATCCGCAACGGGTAGTGGCATCTAGTCCTGCAATCACTGGATTTCGGCGGAAAAGCCCAACACTTGAGTGCAGGATTCGCCCAGGCAGGACTAACTCAGGACCGGCAGCGTATCCACTGTCAGGGCATCAGGCAATCGGATCTCGACGGCAACCGGAAGGTGGTCGGAAATAGGCTGCGCCAGCACCTCGACACGTTCGAGCGTCAGGCTTGGGCTGAGCAGGATATGGTCCAGGCAGCGCTGGGGGCGCCAACTGGGGAAGGTGGCCTCGACCTGGGGCGCGATCAGGCCCAGGTCACGCAGTGGCGAGTGGTCGATCAGGTCGTTGGCATGGGTGTTCATGTCGCCCATGAGGATCTGGTGGCGATAGCCACCGATCAGCTCGCGGATGTAGGCCAGCTGACGGGCGCGGGTCTTGGCGCCGAGGGCCAGGTGCATCATCACCACGATCAGCGCATCCTCGCCCTCGCCGAAGCGCACCAGTATCGCCCCGCGGCCGGATGGGCCGGGCAGGGGATGGTCTTCCAGGTGCTGGGGCTTGAGACGGCTGAGCACACCGTTGCTGTGCTGGGCAAAACGCCCGAGGTTGCGGTTGAGCTGCTGGTACCAGTAGGGGAAGGCACCCAGATGGGCCAGGTGCTCGACCTGGTTGACGAAGCCGGAACGCAGGCTGCCGCCATCGGCTTCCTGCAGGGCCACCAGGTCGAAGTCGCCGAGCAGGTCGCCGATCTTCTGCAGGTTGCCGGCGCGCCCGTTGTGCGGCAGCAGGTGCTGCCAGCTGCGGGTGACATAGTGCCGATAACGCTCGGTGCTGATACCGACCTGGATGTTGAAGCTGAGCAGCCGCAGGCGACCATCTTCCGGCAGGCCGGTGGCCCGCAGGTGATGCTCGTTGACCTGCGGCTGGGGCAGGCCAATGCCTCGCGTGGCACGCAAGCGCATGGCGGTCGCCGCTTACTTAGCGGCGCGCTCCTTGGCGATCAGTTGGTCAGCGACGTTCAGCACGCCTTCCGGACCTTGGGCGGTGCCCAGGTCGAAGCGGTACTTGCCGTTGACGACCATGCTCGGGACGCCGGTGATCTCGTACTTCTTGGCCAGTTCCTTGGCCTGGTTGACCTGCCCCTTGATGGCGAAGGAGTTGAAGGTGGCGAGGAACTTGTCCTTGTCCACGCCCTGGGTGGCCAGGAAGTCGGCCATTTCCTCAGGCTTGGTCAAGCGCATGCGCTTGTTCTGGATGGCATCGAATACCGCGTTGTGGACGTTGTGCTCCACACCCATGGCTTCCAGGGTCAGGAACATCTGGCCGTGGGCATCCCATGGACCACCGAACATGGCCGGTACGCGCTTGAAGTTGACGTCCTTGGGCAGCTTGTCGACCCAAGGGTTGATGACCGGCTCGAAGTGGTAGCAGTGCGGGCAGCCATACCAGAACAGCTCGACGACTTCGATCTTTCCGGGTACCGAAACCGGGACCGGGTTGCTCAGCTCGATATATTCCTTGCCGGCGGTGGCAGGCTCCGCGGCCTGCACGGCGGCCATACCGAATACGCTGGCGGCGACCAGCGCGGCGCTGAGAATCAGTTTACGCATGCTTTACTCCTGAGCAGTCTTTGGTCGCCTCGACGCGACCCGTGTAGGACAGGCCGGGAAGGGCTCGAGTTCTGTAGTGTAACGGCTATGGACAGAAAAAAGGGCAGCCTGGGCTGCCCTTTTCATCTTTAGCGCTGGTGCATTAACCGAGTGTTAACGCGGGATAATGCAGTGATCAAGCAGGCCCCATCGCGGGGCAAGCCCGCTCCCACGCAATCCTCTATCCCAGGGCAACCGGATCAGTGCAGGCCCTGGATGTAGCTGGACAGCGCTTCGATGTCCTTGTTGCTCAGCTTGCCGGCGATGGTGCGCATGGTCATGGCGTCGCCGTCGTTGGTGCGGTTGCCTTCGCGGAAGTCGGTCAGCTGCTTGCTGACGTACTGCGCGTGCTGGCCGCTCAGGTGCGGGAATTTCGCCAGGGCGATGCCCGCGCCGTTGGGCGAGTGGCAGCCGGTGCAGGCGGGCATGCCTTTCTCGAGGTTGCCGCCATTGAACAGGGCACGGCCACGCTCGACCAGTTTCGGGTCGGCGGCGCCCACGCTGCCTTTCTGGCTGGCGAAATAGGCGGCGATATCGGCCAGGTCCTGGTCGTTGAAGTTGGCCAGCATGCCGGTCATCTCCAGCACGGTACGCTTGCCGTCCTTGATGTCATGCAGCTGCTTGTTCAGGTAGGGCTCACCTTGGCCGGCGAGTTTCGGGAAGTTCGGTGCCAGGCTGTTGCCGTCAGGGTTGTGGCAGGCCCCGCAGACAGCTGTTTTGGCCTGACCGGCAGCAGCATCGCCTTTGATGGGTCCCGCAGCAGTTGCCGCACCTGCGACCCCCATGGTCAACAGCAGACTCACGAATAGTTTGTTCATCAGCTAATCCAACACGGCTAAGGGTGAAATGTTATGTATCGGGACTGCCGCTCATCCAAAGGATGACCAAACGGTAGTCCTCGGCACTGCAGTCCATGCACAATCCACGCGGCGGCATAGCCTTGAAACCCTGTGTAACATGCACCACCAGTTGCTCCATGCCTCGCGCCAGCCTTGGCTCCCAGGCCGCCCGGTCACCGCTTTTGGGTGCCTGGGGCAGTTGTCCGGCGTGACAGGCCGCGCACGTGCGGTTGTACAACGCCTCGGGATCCTGTGTAGCCTGTGCGCTGAAAAACGGCAGGAACATACCGACAGCAAGCAGCCATTTCGCCATGCGAAACGACCTGACAGGGTTGGGGGCCGCGCTGCGTTCTGTTGCGCGAGCTATTGTTCGACACCCCATGCTCAATTGCCTTCGCTGGGCGAATGAGCACACAAAAACTGGGGCATTATATACTTCCGCCAGCCAAACGGAAACGACACCGCTTGCCAGGCCTGGTCCTACGCCTCCAGCGCTGGGCAACACCCACATCGGAAATCCCATGCAAGTCAAGAACCCCATCCTCGGCCTCTGCCAGAAAGCCAAATTCGCCCTCAGCGCCGCCAAGGTCGAACAATGCCCCGAAGACCAGGGTTACGAGGTGGCTTTCGCCGGCCGTTCCAACGCCGGTAAATCCAGCGCCCTCAACACCCTGACCCACGCCAGCCTGGCGCGCACCTCGAAGACCCCCGGGCGCACCCAGCTGCTGAATTTCTTCAGTCTGGACGATGAACGGCGTTTGGTCGACCTGCCGGGCTACGGTTATGCAAAAGTGCCGATTCCGCTCAAGCAGCACTGGCAGAAACACCTGGAAGCCTACCTGGGCAGCCGCGAGTGCCTGCGCGGGGTGATCCTGATGATGGACACCCGCCACCCGATGACCGACTTCGACAAGATGATGCTCGACTGGGCCAAGGCCAGCGGCATGCCCATGCACATCCTGCTGACCAAGGCCGACAAGCTGACCCATGGCGCCGGCAAGAACACCCTGCTCAAGGTGCAGGCGGAAATCCGCAAGGGCTGGGGCGATGCGGCGACCATCCAGCTGTTCTCGGCGCCCAAGCGCCAGGGGTTGGAGGAGGCCTACCGGGTGCTGGCGGACTGGATGGAGCTGGAAGACAAGCCGGCGGCCTGAAGGCCAAGGGGTACTTTCGTGGGAGCGGGCTTGCCCCGCGATCGGCTGATCGCGGGGCAAGCCCGCTCCCACGGATTTCCCAGGCTTCAGGCCGAATTCCGGGCAAAAAAAACCCCGGACTTCGTATGGGGAGGGGGAAGTTCGGGGTCCAAGTCCGGACCGCTAGGGCGGGGTCCAGATATCTGCCAACACTTAACACAACATAGGAGCATCGAAAGGCTTCACCAGCCATTCAGTACCTCTGAGTGGCGGTTCACCGGTTTAGTTCCGAGCCCCTCGAAACTATTTGCGATAGTTTCATGAAACTCACGATCTAAGGCCCGAGGCCAGCACCGGATCCGCGACACTACGCCGCAGATCCTACACAGCTTTCACACGGCGTTTAGTGAGCTTCGTCCCAATTCGAGCCAACGCCCACTTCAACCAGCAGCGGCACATCGAGTTCCGCGGCACCGCTCATGTAGCCACGAATTTCATCTTTCACCTGCTCGACCAGGTCCTCGCGCACCTCGAGCACCAGTTCGTCGTGCACCTGCAGGATCACTCGCGCATCCAGCTTGCTGTCGGTCAGCCAGTTATCCACCGCCACCATGGCACGCTTGATGATGTCCGCCGCGGTGCCCTGCATCGGGGCGTTGATCGCGGTGCGCTCGGCGCCTTTGCGCAGGGCCGGGTTCTTGGCGTTGATGTCCGGCAGGTACAGGCGACGGCCGAACAGGGTCTCGACGAAGCCCTGCTCGGCAGCCTGGGCGCGGGTGCGCTCCATGTAGGCCAGCACGCCGGGGTAACGGGCGAAGTAGCGGTCGATGTAGTCCTGGGACTGCTTGCGGTCGACGCCGATCTGCTTGGCCAGGCCGAACGCGCTCATGCCGTAGATCAGGCCGAAGTTGATCGCCTTGGCGCTGCGGCGTTGGTCAATGGTGACGTCCGCCAGGGCCACGCCGAACACTTCGGCGGCGGTGGCGCGGTGCACGTCCAGGTCGTTGCGGAAGGCATGCAGCAGGCCTTCGTCCTTGGCCAGGTGGGCCATGATGCGCAGCTCGATCTGCGAATAGTCCGCCGCCAGCAGCCTGTAGCCGGGGCTGGCGACGAAGGCCTGGCGAATACGCCGGCCTTCGGCAGTGCGCACCGGGATGTTCTGCAGGTTCGGGTCGCTGGAAGACAGCCGGCCGGTGGCGGCCACGGCCTGCTGGTAGGAGGTGTGGATCCGCCCGGTGCGCGGGTTGATCTGCCCCGGCAGCTTGTCGGTGTAGGTGCTCTTGAGCTTGCTCAGGCTGCGGTACTGCATCAGTACTTTGGGCAGCGGGTAGCCTTGCTCGGCCAGGTCATCCAGGACCGCCTCGGCGGTGGACGGCTGGCCCTTGGCGGTCTTGCTCAGCACCGGCATGCCCAGCTTGTCGTAGAGGATCGCGCCCAGCTGCTTGGGCGAGCCCAGGTTGAATTCCTCGCCGGCCAGGGCGTATGCCTCACGCTCCAGCTCGACCAGCTTCGCCCCCAGCTCGCCGCTCTGTACGCCGAGCAGCGCGGCGTCGACCAGCGCGCCCTGGCGCTCGATCTTCGCCAGCACTGGCACCAGCGGCATCTCGATGTCCATCAGCACCGGCAGCACGCTCGGTGTCTTGGCCAGGCGCGCCTGCAACGCGTGGTGCAGGCGCAGGGTGATGTCGGCGTCCTCGGCCGCGTAGGGGCCGGCCTTCTCCAGGGGGATCTGGTTGAAGGTCAGTTGCTTGGCGCCCTTGCCGGCGATGTCCTCGAAACCGATGGTGGTGTGGTCCAGGTACTTCTGCGCCAGGCTGTCCATGTCGTGACGGGTGGCGGTGGAGTCGAGCACATAGGACTCGAGCATGGTGTCGTAGGCCACGCCGCGCATCAGGATGGCCGGGCTGCCGTTGGCCAGGATGTTGATGTCGTACTTGGCGTTCTGGCCGATCTTGCCCTTGGCCGGGTCTTCCAGCAGGGGCTTGAGGGCCAGCAGCACGGCGTCACGGTCGAGCTGGGCGGGGGCGCCTTCGTAATCGTGGGCCAGCGGTACATAGGCGGCCTCGTGGGGCTCGACGGCGAACGACAGGCCGACCAGTTGCGCCTGCTGTGCGTCTAGGCCGGTGGTCTCGGTGTCGAAGGCGAACAGCGGCGCCTGGCGCAGTTTCTCCAGCCAGGCGTCGAAACGCGCCTGGTCGAGGATGGTCTCGTACTTCGGCTCGACCTTCTCGGCCACAGGTTCAACGTCGGCAGCAACGCTGCCACCGGCCTTGGGCGCGCTGCGCTGGACCTCGGCCACCCAGCTCTTGAACTCCATCTCGGTGTACAGCGCCAGCAGCGCCTCGCGGTCCGGCTCGCCGCAGACCAGGGCGTCCACTTCGACATCCAGTTCGACATCGCACTTGATGGTCGCCAGCTCGTAGGACAGGAAGGCCGCGTCGCGGTGCTCCTCGAGCTTGGCCGGCAGGGTCTTGGCGCCACGGATGGCCAGGGCCGGCACCTTGTCGAGGTTGTCGTACAGGTCGCGCAGGCCACCGCCGATGCCGGTCAGCAGGCCGACCGCGGTCTTCTCGCCAACGCCCGGCACGCCAGGGATGTTGTCGACCTTGTCGCCCATCAGGGCGAGAAAATCGATGATTTGCTCGGGACCTACGCCGAACTTCTCGTGCACGCCGGCGATGTCCAGCACGCTGCCGGTCATGGTGTTGACCAGAGTGACGTGGCCGTCCACCAGCTGGGCCATGTCCTTGTCGCCGGTCGAGATGATCACCGGACGGCCGGCGGCGGCGCTGCTGCGCGCCAGGGTGCCGATGACGTCGTCGGCTTCCACGCCTTCGACGCACAACAGCGGGTAGCCGAGGGCGCGGACGCTGGCGTGCAGCGGCTCGACCTGCACCCGCAGGTCGTCGGGCATGCTTGGGCGGTTGGCCTTGTACTCGGCGAACATGGCGTCACGGAAGGTCCCGCCCTTGGCGTCGAAAACCACCGCGAACAGGCTGTCCGGGTACTGCTTGCGCAGGCTCTTGAGCATGTTCAGCACGCCCTTGACCGCGCCGGTGGGCATGCCCTTGGAGGTGGTCAGCGGCGGCAGTGCGTGAAAGGCGCGGTAGAGGTAGGACGAACCGTCCACCAGGACGAGGGGCGCTTGGCTCATGAGGAGAATCAACCTTTTCGACGGGTCCGGCGCTAGAATAGCCGGATCAATGACGACAAAAGGACTAGGTTATCATGCGCACACCCATTCGCCTGTTACTGCTCGGTCTGCTGGCCACCATGCCGGTCGTCACCCTGGCGGCGGACGAAGCCCCATCGGCCGATCCCGATGTAACCATTCGCACGGAAGGCGACAAGACCATCCAGGAGTACCGTCAAAACGGCTTCCTGTATGCGATCAAGGTCACGCCGAAGAACGGCAAGCCTTATTTCCTGGTACGCGCCGATGGCTCCGAAGGCAATTTCATTCGTTCCGACCAGCCGGACATGCTGATTCCGTCCTGGAAGATCTTCGAGTGGTAAGCTAGTAACGCGTATCGTTCTTATCAACCAGGCACTTCCGGCGGAAGTGCCCGCATGGGCAATTCTTCAACATGTCAGTCTTCACCCCTGTGTCCCGGCCTGAGCTGGAAACCTTTCTGGCGCCGTACGAGCTGGGTCGCCTGCTCGACTTCCAGGGCATCGCCGCCGGTACCGAGAACAGCAATTTCTTCGTCAGCCTGGAAAAGGGGGAGTTCGTCCTCACACTGATCGAGCGCGGGCCGGCTGAAGACATGCCGTTCTTCATCGAGCTGCTCGACGTGCTGCACGCTGCCGACATGCCGGTGCCCTACGCACTGCGCGACCGCGACGGCAACGGCCTGCGCGAGCTGTGCGGCAAGCCGGCGCTGCTGCAGCCACGGCTGTCGGGCAAGCACATCAAGGCGCCGAACAACCAGCACTGCGCCCAGGTCGGCGAGCTGTTGGCGCATATCCACCTGGCCACCCGCGAGCGCATCATCGAGCGCCGCACCGACCGTGGCCTGGACTGGATGCTGGAATCGGGCGCCGAGCTGCTGCCGGGCCTGAACCGGGAACAGGCCGGGCTGCTGCAGCCGGCACTGGCGGAAATCACCGCGCACAAGGCGCAGATCCTCGCCCTGCCCAAGGCCAACCTGCACGCCGACCTGTTCCGCGACAACGTGATGTTCGAAGGCACCCACCTGACCGGACTCATCGACTTCTACAACGCCTGCTCCGGGCCGATGCTGTATGACATCGCCATCACCGTGAACGATTGGTGCCTGGACGATCAGGGCGGCATCGACCTGCCACGTGCCCAGGCCCTGCTGGGCGCCTATGCGGCGCTGCGGCCGTTCACCGCCGCCGAGGCCGAGCTGTGGCAGGTGATGCTGCGGGTGGCTTGCGTGCGCTTCTGGCTGTCGCGCCTGATCGCGGCGCAGGCGTTCGCCGGGATGGACGTGATGATCCATGACCCGAGCGAGTTCGAAGTGCGCCTGGCGCAGCGCCAGCAGGTGGCGCTGAAGCTGCCGTTCGCGCTTTGAATTTTAGCTACTTAATCACGAGTAATTCTGAGTGCCGCGCTGGTACGTCATCATCGCCAGCGCAATGCACCAGCCAGTGGCGCGGTTTTCTGCTTGTTGTATCTGGCGGATCTGATAAGACTTGCTGTACGTTTTTACGCCGCCAAACCTTAATGGACAGTGATTGGCTTTGTATGCAAACCACCGCCCGAAATTAATTGTCAACTATTGATTTTGTCAGTTGTAAGATTCCCGAGTCAGATGTCATATATAAAGCGCATGAAATGTTTCAAGCGAACCATGAGCCTTATTCGGAGATCTGACATGTCTGACTCAAAAGTATCCTGCCCCACTTTGCTTGACTACTCCTATTTCTGGAATGGACGCCCCACTGCAGTTTCGACAGATCAATTCTTGGTGAAATCCGCTACCACGTTTACTACAAGTATTACATTTAGAAATAATACCGGCCTGGAAATTACCTTGGGGCGCCCGCAGTTGTGGACAAATGTTTTACCCCAAGATGGAGGTGAAGGTTATCAACCTGGAGAATTTTTCTATGAAGTCCCTGAAGGTGCAGTTGCCAGGGGAGCAGAATTCACCCTGAAAATTAGCTTCGAGACAGATAATGTCCCTGAAGAACACCGAACGGTAACCATTCGCCCACAATTGGCGGGTGGCGGGTGGTACAATCCATTTGACGTAGCATCACCAATTGTAAAATACGAATTCCAATGTGCCACACCTAGCCTTGATGGCATCAGAATCTTCAGTATTCCAGCAGGAGTGCCAGCCTCTGATAACCGCCAAATTCGCTAGTCGAATGTGCAGCTCTGCAGTTACCGGCAATGGGAAAAACACGCCGACTCCAACTATATGAGTCATGAACGATCAGTTTTATTACATATAAAACTCATAAATCCTGATTGCCATACTTGTTCAATCAAAACTCAGCTTCGGCTCAGCGTGAAGCCATGAGTGATTGGCAGGGTGGCAATCAGGCTTTTCGCGACTGCACACCGGCTCAGAGCGGTTCCAGGCAACCGGTCAGGTCGTTGCCCAACTTTTCCAGCAAACGCTCATAGCCCCTGGCATCCACCGCATCGCTGCCCCCCAGCGCATCCAGCTCCGCCAGGCGCACTGGCAAACCAGCGGTCAACGTCTCGGCCAGGCGCGGGCGCAGCGGCGGCTCGCTGAACACACAGGTCTTGCCCACCGCCTGCAGGCGCTTGCGCATCGCGGCGACGTGCTGCGCGCCCGGCTGCACTTCCGAGGCGACGCTGAACACACCGGCGTGCTTCAGGCCATAAGCGGCCTCGAAGTAGTCGAAGGCTTCGTGGAACACGAAGTACGGCTTGCCGGCGATCCCCGCCACCCGCTGCTTGATCCGCCCATCCAGGGCATCCATGCGCTCGACGAACAGCTTGAGGTTGGCCTGGTAGCGCGGCGCATTGGCCGGATCCGCTGCCGCCAGGTCACCGGCCATCTTCGTCGCGATCACCCGGGCATTCACCGACGACAACCACAGGTGCGCATCGAGGCTGCCCGGACGGTGGTCATGGTCGTGATCGTCGTGGTCTTCCTCGTCGTGGGAGTGGCTGTCCTCGCCGAAGTGGCGCAGCTGCAGGCCTGACAGCGACTGCACGGCCACGGTCGGCTTGGCGCGGCTCTTCAACACGCGGGGCAGGAAGCCTTCCATGTCCGGACCGATCCAGTACAGCAGGTCGGCATCGGCGACCTTGCGCACGTCGGAGGGGCGCAGCGCGTAGTTGTGCGGGGAAGCACCCGGCGGCAGCAGCACATCGGGGCTGCCGACACCGTCCTGGACGGCGGCGGCAATCTGCTGCAGGGGCTTGATGCTGGTCAGCACGCGCACGTCGGCGTGGGCCGAAAAAGCGATGAAAGCGACAAAGAGGGCAAGGAATCGGGACACGGTGGATACTCGGGTCGTCAGAAACAGGTAACATAATAACGTCTCCATCCTGAACCGTCGCTGCCCATGTCCATCACGCCGCTGGCCCACCGTCCCCACGATCATTCCCACTGCGTCCACAGCGCGCTGGCCGAGGCCGACGCGCTGTGCAACCGTCAGGGCCTGCGCCTGACCGCCCTGCGCCGCCGCGTGCTGGAGCTGGTGTGGCAGAGCCACAAGCCGCTGGGCGCCTACGACATCCTCGCCGTGCTCAGCGAGCAGGACGGCCGCCGCGCCGCGCCGCCCACCGTCTATCGGGCGCTGGACTTCCTGCTGGAGAACGGCTTGGTGCACCGCATCGCCTCCCTCAATGCCTTCATCGGCTGCAGTCATCCCGAGCATGCGCACCAGGGCCAGTTCCTGATCTGCCGCGAATGCCATGTGGCCATCGAGCTCGAGCAGAACAGCATCAGCGACGCCATCGTCAGCAGCGCCAAGGCCGTGGGCTTCGCCGTCGAGACGCAGACGGTCGAAGTGGTCGGCCTGTGCGGCAACTGCCGGGGCAAGGCATGAGCGACGCCCTGATCCGACTCGAGCAGGTCGGCGTCAGCTTCGGTGGCGAGGCGGTGCTCGACAGCATCGACCTGGCCGTCGCGCCCGGGCAGATCGTCACCCTGATCGGCCCCAACGGCGCCGGCAAGACCACCCTGGTGCGCGCCGTGCTCGGCCTGCTCAAGCCGCACCGCGGCAAGGTGTGGCGCAAGCCGAAACTGCGTATCGGCTACATGCCGCAGAAGATCCAGGTAGACGCCACGCTGCCGCTGTCGGTGCTGCGCTTCCTGCGCCTGGTGCCCGGGGTAGACCGCGCGGCAGCCTTGGCGGCGCTGCAGGAAGTCGGCGCCGAGCAGGTGATCGACAGCCCGATCCAGACCATCTCCGGCGGCGAAATGCAGCGCGTGCTGCTGGCCCGCGCCCTGCTGCGCGAACCCGAACTGCTGGTGCTGGACGAACCGGTGCAAGGCGTCGACGTGGTCGGCCAGACCGAGCTGTACAACCTGATCACCCGCCTGCGCGACCGCCATGGCTGCGGCGTGCTGATGGTCTCCCACGACCTGCACCTGGTGATGAGCGCCACCGACCAGGTGGTCTGCCTCAACCGCCATGTGTGCTGCTCGGGCCACCCGGAGCAGGTCAGCAACGACCCGGCCTTCGTCGAGCTGTTCGGCCAGAACGCGCCGAGCCTGGCCATCTACCACCACCATCACGATCACAGCCACGACCTGCACGGCTCGGTGATCGCCCCCGGCGCCCATGTCCACGGAGAGCACTGCAAGCATGGCTGATTTTCTTCTCTACGCCCTGCTTGCCGGCCTGTCGCTGGCGCTCGTCGCCGGCCCGCTGGGCTCCTTCGTGGTCTGGCGACGCATGGCCTACTTCGGCGACACCCTGTCCCACGCCGCGCTGCTCGGCGTGGCGCTGGGCTTTGCCCTGGACGTCAGCCCGGCGCTGGCGGTGACCGTCGGCTGCCTGTTGCTGGCGATCCTGCTGGTGACCCTGCAACAGCGCCAGCCACTGGCCTCGGACACCCTGCTCGGCATCCTCGCCCCCAGCACCCTGTCGCTGGGCCTGGTGGTGCTGAGCTTCATGCACGATGTGCGCATCGACCTGATGGCCTACCTGTTCGGCGACCTGCTGGCGATCAGCACCACCGACCTGGCCTGGATCCTCGGCGGCAGCGCGCTGGTGCTGGTGCTGCTGGCGATGTTCTGGCGGCCGCTGCTGGCGGTCACCGTGCACGAAGAGCTGGCGATGGTCGAAGGCCTGCCAGTGGCCGGCCTGCGCCTGGCGCTGATGCTGCTGATCGCCGTGGTGATCGCGGTGGCGATGAAGATCGTCGGCGTGCTGCTGATCACCTCGCTGCTGATCATCCCGGCCGCCGCGGCACAGCGTCACGCCCGCTCGCCGGAACAGATGGCCGTGGGCGCCAGCCTGCTGGGGGTTACCGCGGTCTGCGGCGGCCTGGCGCTGTCCTGGTTCAAGGACACCCCGGCCGGGCCTTCGATCGTGGTCTGTGCGGCGGTGCTATTCTTGCTGAGCCTGGCGTTGCCGAAACGCTGAGATTCCAGGGCGCCTGCTGACGCGCCCTGCAACCTTTTCATCGCTTGCAGGTCTGACAAGACCAGTTTTCGAGCGTGCGCACCTGGGTGTAGACTTGCTCGCTTTTTGCGCAAATAGAGAGTCGCAGGAATGAAGCCGTTCGCCTCACGTTATCTGCTTGTTGCCGCGTTTTCCCTGTTCCTGGCCGCCTGCTCCAGCAAGCCGGCCGAGCAGCCGGTCGCGCCTGCCCAGCCGGATGCCTGGCAGCAGCTGGAACAGAGCATCGCCAGCAACGAACTGGCCACCGCCGAGGACCAACTGGCCGCGCTGCAGGCCCAGGCGCCGGGCGATGCGCGCCTCGAGCCGCACCAGCGCCAGTTGGCCGAGGCCTACCTGCAACGCAGCCGCATCGTCCTGCAAAAGGGCGATGTGAATGCCGCCGCCACCGCGCTGGCCCGCGCCCGGGCGCTGATGCCCCAGGCCCCGGCCCTGACTGGCGGCGATGCCATGGCCCAGGCGCGCAAAGCCGAGCTGGAAAAAGCCGAGGCGGCGCTGAAGGCGGCCGAGTCCAAGCCCAAGGCCCGGGTCATCGACCCGACCGCGCCCAGCAGCGTGGTGGCGTTGAAGACCACCGACAGCCGGGCGATGCGCCGACAGCTGGATGACATTGCCGCCGACGTGGTGAATTACCAGTGCGAGGTGGTGTTCCAGGTGCCGCGCACCCAGGATGCGCCGTGGCTCAAGACCCTGCTGGAGAAGCGCGTGCGCAAGCTCGACAGTGGTTTCGAGCTTGAGCAGAAACATGAGATCCAGCGCTCGATGCCGGCGCAGGTGGTGCTGATCCCTCATCAGCAGTGATCAATCGCGGGGCAAGTCGGAGCGGCGGTACGGCGGTCCGACTTGCCCCGCGATGCATTCTTACGCAGGTATCGCCTCGGCAGCCGCCTCCCGCGCCCACACCCGGTGTCCCTCGATTGCCGTGAAGAAGGCCTCAAACGCCTTCTGATCATCGCCCAGCAACAGCCCCGTATCTTCCTTGAGCCCCAGTTTGTTCAGCAGTAGCTTGCCCTCACTGACTACGCCCATGGGCTTGAGATGCTTGTAGGCCTCGAGCAGGAAATGCTTGGCCACGCCACTGTTTTCCAACGCTTCCAGCGAAGCCTTGCCCGCCGGCACCCACACGCCGTCGAACATCACCGACGGCATGCCCTCCATCGACGCATCCACCGGCAGCTGTTTGCCATCGGCAGTCTTAGCTGGTGCCGAAGTCGGCCCAAGCAGCATGGGGCGCGCACTTTGCGCCTCCAGCGCCTTGACCACCTTGTCGACACTCGCGTCATCCACGCCATCAGCCACCAGGATGGCAATCTTGCGCCCACGGATGCCGATATCCCCGGGGTGGTTCATCTGGCTCAAGGCCTTTGACTGCTCCGGCTTGCTGCTTTTGACCTTGACC
This sequence comes from Pseudomonas sp. 2hn, assembly GCF_019646095.1. Lineage (NCBI taxonomy): Bacteria > Pseudomonadati > Pseudomonadota > Gammaproteobacteria > Pseudomonadales > Pseudomonadaceae > Pseudomonas > Pseudomonas sp. 2hn. Next base: position 91,652 of record NZ_CP081016.1, read on the forward strand.
GTGCCGGCCTTCGGCGCCGGCAGCCCGAGGTTGGCGGCGACCGCTGCCGCCAACTTGAGATCGATGTTGGCCAGGATCTCGTTCACCTCCCGCGCCCGGATCGCCTCGCGCTCGACCTTGCCCAGTTCAAAGCTGTAGGCCTTGATGATGTGCTGCTGCTCGGTGGGGCTCATGCTCTGGAAGAACAGCCGCGCCTGGGAGAAATGGTCGCCGAACGACTCGCTGCGCTGGCGGATCTTGTGCGCATCGATACGTTCCTGGTAACTCTCGAAACCACCATCCTGCGCGGCGGGCGGCGTTTCCTTCGGCCAACCGCCATCGATCGAGTTGGGCTCATAAGAGGCCCGTCCCTTGTCGATGGTCATGCGGTGCATGGCGTCGCGCTGGCTGCTGTGATTGGGCGCGATGGGGCGGTTGATCGGGATCTCGTGGAAGTTCGGTCCGCCCAGGCGGCTTATCTGGGTGTCGGTGTACGAGAACAACCGGCCCTGCAGCAAGGGATCATTGCTGAAATCGATGCCCGGGACGATATGCCCTGGGCAGAAGGCGATCTGCTCCACTTCGGCGAAGAAGTTGTCCGGGTTGCGGTCGAGCACCATCTTGCCCAGCGGCGTCACCGGCACCAGCTCCTCGGGGATGATCTTGGTCGGGTCGAGCAGGTCGAAATCGAACTTGTGCTCGTCGGCCTCCGGCACGATCTGCACGCCCAGTTCCCATTCCGGATAATGCCCGGTCTCGATCGCCTCCCACAGGTCGCGGCGGTGGTAGTCGGTGTCCTTGCCGGCAAGCTTCTGCGCCTCGTCCCACAACACCGAGTGCACGCCCTGGCGCGGCTTCCAGTGGAACTTGACGAAGCTGGCCACGCCTTGGGCATTGATCAACCGGAAGGTATGCACGCCAAAGCCTTCCATCATGCGCAGGCTGCGCGGGATGGCGCGGTCGGACATCGCCCACATGACCATGTGCGCGGATTCCGGCACCAGCGATACGAAGTCCCAGAAGGTATCGTGGGCAGAGCCACCGGTGGGTATCTCGTTGTGCGGTTCGGGTTTGACCGCGTGGACGAAGTCGGGAAACTTGATCGCGTCCTGGATGAAGAACACCGGCATGTTGTTGCCGACCAGGTCGAAATTGCCCTCGTCGGTGTAGAACTTCACCGCAAAGCCGCGCACGTCGCGCACTGTGTCACCCGAGCCACGTGGCCCCTGCACGGTGGAAAAACGCACAAACACCGGGGTTATTTTCTCGGGATCTTGCAGGAAACCGGCCTTGGTCAGTTCGGCATGGCAGCCGTAGCTCTGGAAGTATCCATGGGCGCCGGTCCCGCGGGCATGGACGATACGCTCGGGTATGCGCTCATGGTCGAAGTGGGTGATCTTCTCGCGCATGATGAAGTCTTCGAGCAGCGAAGGCCCGCGGGCGCCGGCCTTGAGGCTGTTCTGGTTGTCGGCGACCTTCACCCCCTGGTTGGTGCGCAGCGCCTGGCCGCTGGCGTCGCTGCGAAACGCCTCCAGACTCTGCAGCTTGGCGTTGGTGTTGGCCTTGTCCGGGGTGTCGGTGCCGGCGACAGGGCTGGGCTGTGGCGCCTGGGGCGTCTTGCTGGGCATCTTCGGCTCTCCTCATCAGTCATCAGTCTGCCCATTCGGGCTTGTTCAATTAGTGACTGGGCCGCCGTCGGATGCGTTCAATCGGATTGCCGACCGTCGCGATATGCCGATTGGATTGGAGCATTGCGAAATTAATGCTAAGAACAGGCAGGGGAAAAGGCTAAAATGCGCGACCCCGGCTAACCGCTGACCCAAATTCCATGCGCCCCACAAGGTTCGCTCAGTGATCGAGTTTCAAAATGTCCACAAGACCTACCGCGTCGCCGGTAGGGATATCCCGGCCCTGAACCCGACCAGCCTGACCATCGAAGATGGCCAGGTGTTCGGCCTGATCGGCCACTCCGGTGCCGGCAAGAGCACCATGCTGCGTCTGATCAACCGCCTCGAGGAGCCATCCGGCGGCAAGATCGTGGTCGACGGCGAGGACGTCACCGCCTTCGACGCCAACCAGCTGCGCCGCTTCCGCCAGCAGGTCGGGATGATCTTCCAGCACTTCAACCTGCTGGCGTCCAAGACCGTCGCCGACAACGTCGCCCTGCCGCTGGTGCTGGCCGGGGAGTTGCCGCGAGGCGAGATCGACAAGCGCGTCACCGAACTGCTGGCCCGCGTCGGCCTGTCCGAGCACGCCAAGAAGTACCCCGCGCAGCTGTCGGGCGGACAGAAGCAGCGCGTCGGCATCGCCCGCGCCCTGTCCACCAACCCGAAGATCCTGCTGTGCGACGAGGCCACCAGCGCCCTCGACCCGCAGACCACTGCCTCGGTGCTGCAACTGCTGGCCGAGATCAACCGCGAACTGAAGCTGACCATCGTGCTGATCACCCACGAGATGGACGTGATCCGCCGGGTCTGCGACCGCGTGGCAGTGATGGACGCCGGGCAGATCGTCGAGCAAGGCCCGGTGGCCGACGTGTTCCTGCACCCGCAGCACGCCACCACCCGACGCTTCGTCCAGGAGGACGAGCAGGTCGACGAGAACGAGCAACGCGACGACTTCGCCCATGTGCCGGGCCGCATCGTGCGCCTGACGTTCCAGGGCTGCGCCACCTACGCGCCGCTGCTGGGCACCGTGGCCCGCGAAACCGGTGTCGACTACAGCATCCTGGCCGGACGCATCGACCGCATCAAGGACATTCCCTATGGCCAGCTGACCCTCGCCCTGATCGGCGGAGACATGGACGCGGCATTCGCCCGCTTCACTGCAGCTGACGTACATATGGAGGTACTGCGTTGATGGACGCCCTGAATTTCTTCGCCAACGTCGACTGGGCCGAAATCTGGCTGGCCAGCATCGACACCATGATCATGCTGTTCGGCTCGCTGTTCTTCACCGTGCTGCTGGGCCTGCCGCTTGGCGTGCTGCTGTTCCTCTGCGGGCCGCGGCAGATGTTCGAGCAGAAGGGCGTCTACGCGCTGCTGTCGCTGGTGGTGAACATCCTGCGCTCGCTTCCGTTCATCATCCTGCTGATCGTGATGATCCCGATCACGGTCCTGATCACCGGCACCTCGCTGGGTGTCGCGGGGGCCATTCCTCCGCTGGTGGTGGGGGCCACGCCGTTCTTCGCGCGCCTGGTGGAAACTGCCCTGCGCGAGGTGGATCGCGGCATCATCGAAGCCACCCAGTCGATGGGCGCCACCACCCGCCAGATCATCACCAACGCCTTGCTGCCGGAGGCCCGTCCGGGCATCTTCGCGGCGATCACCGTCACCGCCATCACCCTGGTCTCGTACACCGCCATGGCCGGCGTGGTGGGCGCGGGCGGCCTGGGCGACCTGGCCATCCGCTTCGGCTACCAGCGTTTCCAGACCGACGTGATGGTGGTCACCGTGGTCCTGCTGCTGATCCTGGTGCAGGTGCTGCAAAGCGTCGGCGACAAGCTGGTCGTGCACTTTTCCCGTAAGTAACCCCAATGGGGTCGGCCTGGCCGACCCGTTCGGGGGCCGTCGCGGCCCTCACAAGGAGTGATCAATGAAGAAGCTGCTTGCTGTTGTCGCCGCCGTCGCGGCCTTCTCGGCCCACGCCGAGACCCTGACCGTCGCCGCCACCCCGGTGCCGCACGCCGAGATCCTCAAGTTCGTCCAGCCACAGCTGGCCAAAGAGGGCGTGGAGCTGAAGGTCAAGGAATTCACCGATTACATCCAGCCGAACGTGCAGGTCGCAGAAAAACGCCTGGACGCCAACTTCTTCCAGCACCAGCCGTACCTGGATGAGTTCAACAAGGCCAAGGGCACCCAGCTGGTCAGCGTTGCCGGCGTGCACCTGGAGCCGCTGGGCGCCTACTCGAGCAAGTACAAGAAGCTCGACGAACTGCCATCCGGCGCCACCGTGGTCATCCCCAACGACGCCACCAACGGCGGCCGTGCCCTGCTGCTGCTGGACAAGGCTGGCGTGATCAAGCTCAAGGACAGCAAGAACATCCTGTCGACCGTGAAGGACATCACCGGCAACGACAAGAAGCTGAAATTCCGCGAGCTGGAAGCGGCCACCATCCCGCGCGTGCTGACCCAGGTCGACCTGGCGCTGATCAACACCAACTATGCGCTGGAAGCCAAGCTGAATCCGGAGAAGGACGCCCTGGTGATCGAAGGCAGCGATTCGCCTTACGTGAACATCCTGGTGGCCCGTCCGGACAACAAGGACGCCGATGCCATGAAGAAGCTGGCTGCGGCCCTGCATTCGCCTGAGGTGAAGCAGTTCATCACCGAGAAGTACAAGGGCGCGGTGATTCCGGCGTTCTAAGCTGATGTCCCCGGGGCCGCTTTGCGGCCCATCGCGGCACAAGGCCGCTCCTACAGGAGATTGCATTCCTCTGTAGGAGCGGCCTTGTGCCGCGATGGCCTGCGCAGCAGGCCCGAGGAACGAACACCCATCGCGGGGCCAGCCCGCTCCCACGCCAGATTGCGTTCTGGCGTGGGAGCGGGCTGGCCCCGCGATTCATTTCAACGGTCAGTCGCGCTTCACAAGCCCCGGCAACTGCGCCACCAGCTTCTGGTTGTTGAACGGCGCACGGATGAACCCACGCTGGCGCCCGTCCGGGCCGACCACCGCCAGGTTGCCGCTGTGATCCACGGTATAGCCCGGCTTGCTGGTATCAGCTGGGATGAACGGAATGCTCAAGGCATTGGCCAGCTTTTGGGTGTCCTCGATCGACCCCGCCACCCCGACGAAATCCTTGTCGAAGTAACCCAGGTACTGCTTGAGCTGGTTCGGCGTGTCGCGGTTCGGGTCGACGCTCACCAGCACCACCTGCAAACGCTCCAGCGCCTCCTTGGGCAGCTCGCTCTTCACCTGGCGCAGCTGGGCCAGGGTGGTCGGGCAGATGTCCGGGCAGTAGGTATAGCCGAAGAACAGCAACGACCACTTGCCCTTGAGCTGGTCCAGCACCAGCGGCTGGCCGTTCTGGTCGGTCATGGTCACGTCGGGCACGGTGCGGCTCTGCGGCAGCAGGATGATGCCGGCGTCGATCAGCTCGGTGGGGTTCAACTGACCACGGTCGTTGAGCACCTTGTTGACGGTCAGGCCCATGATCAGCGCGACCAGGGCAACGAGGATGAAGACGGTTTTCTGGGTTCGGGTCATAGGTTCAGCAACAGATAGTGGTCTACGAGCAACGCGATGAACAGGGCGAACAGGTAGCCGATAGAGTACTTGAACGTCTTGATCGCCGCGTGCGGCCGGGTGCCACGGTACAACACCCAGGACCAATGCAGGAAGCGCAGGCCCAGCCCCAGGGCACAGGCAAGGTACAGCGGCCCGCTCATGTGGATGGCATAGGGCAACAGGCTCACCGCCAGCAATATCAAGGTGTAGAGCAGGATATGCAGGGCCGTGTAGCGCTCGCCGTGGGTAACGGGGAGCATGGGAATATCAGCTTTTGCGTACTCCTCCTTGCGATGAATCGCCAGGGCCCAGAAGTGCGGCGGCGTCCAGGCGAAGATGATCAGCACCAGCAGCAGCGGTTCTGCGCCCAGGTGCCCGCTGACCGCCACCCAGCCCAGCAACGGCGGGGCCGCTCCTGCCAGGCCGCCGATCACGATGTTCTGCGGCGTGGCACGCTTGAGAAAGCCGGTATAGAGCACCGCGTAACCGAGCAGCGAGGCCAGGGTGAGCCAGGCGGTGAGGGGGTTGGTGAACGCCAGCAGCAGGGCCATCCCCGCCACGGCCAGCAGCAAGGCAAACAGCAGTGTCGGCAGGGGCGCCACCCGGCCCTGAGCCAGCGGGCGCTTGTGGGTGCGGGCCATCAGCGCATCGACGCGGCGGTCGACCACGTGGTTGACCGCCGCCGCGGCCCCCGCGCACAAGCCTATCCCCAGGTTGCCGAACAGCAGGACGCTCCAGGCCACCCCCGCGCGGGTGGCGAGAAACATGCCCACCAGCGAGGTGATCAGCATCAGCACCACCACCTTCGGTTTGGTCAGCTCCATGTAGTCGCGCCATCCGGCGCGCTGGCGTTCCGTGCTCAGAAGCGTCGCCACGAATCGTTCCTCATGTGATGGGAAAGGTGCACGCCGGTCACTGGCGTCAGGCGCCAGCCGTGGCCCACACGGACCTTGTCGACCACGCGGATGCGGTAGTTGACCAGCACCATGCACAGCAGCAGCAGGGCGCCGCCGGCGTTGTGCGCGACGGCCACGCCCAGGGGCAGGTGGAACAGCACGTTGCTGATGCCCAGGCCCAGTTGCAGCGCCAGCGCCAGCAACACCAGGCGGGCCAGGCCACCGAGACCGTGGCGGTGCAGCTTCCAGCTCAAGGTCAGCAACACCAGCATGACCAGCAGCGCGCCCAGGCGATGGCTGATATGAATCGCGGTGCGCGCGTCACTGTCCAGTTGCCCGCCGAGGTAATTGGGGCCGACGTGCTGGGTCAGGTGGAAGCCGTTGCTGAAGTCCGCCGCCGGCCACCACTGGCCGTGGCAGGTGGGCAGGTCGATGCAGGCCACCGCCGCGTAGTTGGCGCTGACCCAGCCCCCCAGGGCGATCTGGCCGATGACCACCAACAGCGCCAGCGCGGCGATCCGGCGCAGGCTCAGCGGCAATTTCGGCAATGGCGCAAAGGCCCGGGATAGACGCAGGGACAGCAGGAAAAGCAGGCTCACCGTGGTGAACCCGCCGAGCAGGTGCGCGGTGACTACCTGGGGCCAAAGCTTCAAGGTAACCGTCCACATGCCGAACGCCGCCTGGGCCAGTACCACTGCCAGCAGCAATACCGGCAGGCGGTAGGGCTGGCCCTCGCGGGCATGCCGGCGCACGGCCTGGAAGGCGAGCAGGGCAATCACCAGCGCCAGGGTGCCGGCGAAATAGCGATGGACCATCTCGGCCCAGCCCTTGGCTTCTTCCACCGGGTGCTCGGGGAAGTGCAGCTCGGCATGGGCCAGCTGGGCATCGGTCTTGGGCACGCTGATGAAGCCGTAGCACCCCGGCCAGTCGGGGCAGCCGAGACCGGCATGGGTCAGCCGGGTATAGGCGCCGAGCAGCACCACCAGCAGCGCCAGCAGGGTGGCGAACGCAGCGAGACGGAATCCGGGTCTGGCCATGGCGGCCTCCTAGCCGATGTTGGACAGCTTGAGCAGGTGGCGCAGGTCGTCCAGCACATGCTTGCCGTTGACCTTGGCGTCGTAGCGCAGCACCAGGTTGCCGTGAGGGTCGACGATCCACAGCTGCGGGCCTACTTCGCCGACTTTCTGCACATAGCGCTGAGCGTCCAGCGGGTAGCGCTGCAACTGCGGGTATTCACGGCCCAGCAGCGCCTGGTAGTCGGCGGCCAGCGGCTGGGCCGCCGCCAGGGCATGGCTGGCACGGCTGGCGTCGCGGCCCAGGCCGACCTGGATCTGCCGGGCCAGGTACACCAGTTGCCGGCACTCCTCGGCGCAGGCCTCGGGGGCGCTGACCAGCAGCTGCCAGCGCTCGTCCCGGGCATCGATGCCGATGTCCGCGCGGCCCTCGCCGTTGCCGATCATCACGCCGTGATAGCTGCGCCCCTCCGGCACCCAGAACTTGAGCTTGTACATGAAGGTGGCGAGGATCATCGGCCCGAGCACGACGAACAGGATCAGCAACAGTTGCAGACGACCCCGCGGCTTGCGGCGGTCAGGCACGTCCAGTGGACTCGTGGCGGCGGCCATGGCGGTTCTCCTTGTCGTTGTGATGCCAGCCGAAATACAGGTAGAGCAGCACCAGCGTGGTGGCCAGGGCGAACCACTGCACGGCGTAGCCCTGGTGCTTTTCCGGGCCCATGGCGACCACCGGCCAGTCCAGGCGGTAGGCGGCCGGGCCGGGCTGCAGGCGCAGTTCCTGGGCGAAGCCTTCGCGGCCCAACTGCTGCCAGAGCCCGGCCGGGTCGATTGCCGTCAGCAGTTGCGGCCAGCGTCCGTCCGGGTTGTCCGGGTGCAGCTGGAAGGTCTTGCCCGGCGCCACGTAGACGGTGGCGCCCAGCGCCAGGGGCTGGTCCGGGGTGTCGAAACGCACCGGCACCCGGCGATCGGGCCAAGGCAGCCAGCCGCGGTTGACCAGCAGCCACAGCCCGCTGGCCTGGTCGTGGAAGGGTTGCAGCAGCTCGACGCCGGCCTTGCCGTCGCGCATCTGGTTGTCCAGCAACAGGCTGTGCGCGGCGTCGAAGCGACCATACAGGTGTACGGGGTAGAACGCCGGGTCCGGCAGCTGGCGCAGTTGATCGACAGCGACCGGCGCCTCGATCTGGCGCTCGGTGTACGCGGCAAGCACGTCGCGCTTCTCGTCGGCGCGGCGCAACTGCCAGCAGCCGAGCGCGATCAGACCCGGCAGCAGCGCGAGCACCACCAGGGTCGGCAGCAGGCCGGGGCGAAACGGCTTCACCAGGGCCTCGTCAGGTCGAGCGCTATACTTGTATTCATCACCGCATCCCCCGGAGTTACGCCATGCTCAAGGCCGCGATAGTCCTGATGCTGCTGGCCACCATCGCCAGCCTGTTCAGTGGCCTGGTGTTCCTGGTCAAGGACGACGACCAGTCGACCCGCCTGCTCAAGGCCCTTACCGTGCGTGTCGCCCTCGCCACCCTGACCATCGCGCTGGTGGCCTGGGGGCTGATCAGCGGGCAGTTGGTCTCCCACGCACCCTTCTGAATTACCTCGATTCCTGTAGGAGCGGCCTTGTGCCGCGAAGGGGCTGCGCAGCGGCCCCAGAATCTCGGCATCATGCAGAATCGCCGGGGCTGCTTCGCAGCCCTTTCGCGGCACAAGGCCGCTCCTACAACAGTGGGCCGTGCCGCCGTTCAGAGCACATACACGAAAATGAACAACCCAACCCACACCACATCCACGAAGTGCCAGTACCAGCTCGCCGCCTCGAAGCCGAAGTGCTTGTCCGGCTCGAAGTGCCCGCGCATCACCCGGCAGAACATCACGAACAGGATCAATGTCCCCAGCGTCACGTGGGCGCCGTGGAAGCCCGTAAGCATGAAGAACGTCGCGCCATAGATCCCCGAGCCCAGGGTCAACCCCAGCTTGTTGTAGGCCTCGTGGTACTCGTAGGCCTGCAGCGCGAGAAACCCAAGCCCCAGCAGGATGGTCAACCCCAACCACAGTTTCAGCGGACCGCGATGGCCCTTGCGCAGGGCATGGTGGGCAATGGTCACGGTCACGCTGGAGCTCACCAGCAGGATGGTGTTGATCAGCGGCAGGTGCCACGGGTCGATGACTTCCTTCGGTGGCGGGAACAGTTTCGGGTCCGGCGTGTGCAGCAGCGGCCAGACGAACTCGAAGTTGGGCCAGAGCATGTGCGCCACGCCCTTGGCTCCATCGCCCCCCAGCCACGGCCCGGCCAGCACCCGCACGTAGAACAGCGCGCCGAAGAAGGCCAGGAAGAACATCACCTCGGAGAAGATGAACCAGCTCATGCCCCAGCGGAACGAGCGATCCATCTGCGCGCTGTACAGCCCGGCATGGCTCTCCTTGATCACCGCGCCGAACCAGCCGAACAGCATGTACGCCAGGAACAGCCCACCGACGAAGAAGATCAGTGGCCCATGGGATTCCGGGTGGCCGGCCTTGAGGTCGTTGAACCAGGTGCCCAGGCCGAACACGGTGATGAACATGCCGATCGTGGCGATGATCGGCCACTTGCTCTGCGCCGGGACGTAGTAGTGCTCGTGGCTTGCCATGCTTGATCTCCTTCCCTCAACGGGCGGCCTCGGTCGCGGCATGGGCGACCGGCGGGTGGCGAGCGGTGATGTCGAACAGGGTGTAGGCCAGGGTCAGGTGCTTCACCGACTCCGGCAGGTCGCGGTCGACGATGAAGCGCACCGGCATCTCGATGCGCTCGCCCGGCTGCAGCACCTGCTGGGTGAAGCAGAAGCACTCGGTCTTGTGGAAGTACGCCGCGGCCTCGGCCGGGGTGATGCTGGGAATGGCCTGGGCACTCATCGGCTGGTTGGTCGGGTTGCGGGCGATGAAGATCATCTGGTTCACCGCCCCCGGGTTGACCTCGATCTGGTCGGCGGTGGAATGGAATTCCCAACTCATGTCACCGGCGTTGGTGGACATGAACTGCACCCGCACCGAACGCGACGGGTCGCTCACCTGGGTGCCCGCGTATTGCCCACCGGTCTTGCCATTGATGCCGAAGGCCTTGCACATCACGTCGTAGATCGGCACCAGGGCGAAACCGAAGGCGAACATCACCACGGTCAGCATCAGCAGGCGGCTGACCAGGCGTTTGAGCGACAGGCCGTCCATGGGCAGGCTCCTACTTCACTTCCGGCGGGGTCTGGAAGGTGTGGTAGGGCGCCGGCGACGGGACCGACCACTCCAGGCCTTCTGCACCGTCCCAGGGCTTGGCTGCTGCCGGCGCGCCGCCGCGTATGCACTTGATGACGATGAACAGGAAGAAGATCTGCGTGGCGCCGAACATGAACGCGCCCACCGACGAGACCATGTTGAAGTCGGCGAACTGCAGGTTGTAGTCCGGGATCCGGCGCGGCATGCCGGCCAGGCCGACGAAGTGCATGGGGAAGAAGGCCAGGTTCATGCCGACGAACGACAGCCAGAAATGCAGCTTGCCGAGGGTTTCGTCATACATGTGGCCGGTCCACTTCGGCAGCCAGTAGTAGGCCGAGGCGAAGATGCCGAAGATCGCCCCGGGCACCAGCACATAGTGGAAGTGGGCGACCACGAAGTAGGTGTCGTGGTACTGGAAGTCCGCAGGCGCGATGGCCAGCATCAAGCCGGAGAAGCCGCCGATGGTGAACAGGATGACGAAGGCGATGGCGAACAGCATCGGTGTCTCGAAGGTCAACGAGCCTTCCCACATGGTGCTGACCCAGTTGAACACCTTCACCCCGGTGGGTACGGCGATCAGCATGGTCGCGTACATGAAGAACAGCTCGCCCACCACCGGGATGCCGACCACGAACATGTGGTGGGCCCAGACAATGAACGACAGGAAGGCAATCGCGCCGGTGGCATAGACCATCGAGGTGTAGCCGAACAGCGGCTTGCGCGAGAACGCCGGGATGATCGAGCTGACCGCGCCGAAGGCCGGCAGGATCATGATGTACACCTCGGGGTGACCGAAGAACCAGAACACGTGCTGGAACAAGACCGGGTCGCCACCGCCGGCGGCGCTGAAGAAGCTGGTGCCGAAGTGGATGTCCATCAGCATCATGGTCACCACGCCGGCCAGCACCGGCATCACCGCGATCAGCAGGAACGCGGTGATCAGCCAGGTCCAGACGAACAGCGGCATCTTCATCAGGGTCATGCCCGGGGCGCGCAGGTTGAGGATGGTGGCGATCACGTTGATCGCGCCCATGATCGAGCTGATGCCCATCAGGTGGATGGCGAAGATGAAGAAGGTCACGCTGGCCGGGGCGTAGGTGGTCGACAGCGGGGCGTAGAAGGTCCAGCCGAAGTTCGGCCCGCCGCCGGGGCTGAACAGGGTCGAGACCAGCAGCAGGAACGCCGCCGGCAGCAGCCAGAAGCTGAAGTTGTTCATCCGCGGCAGGGCCATGTCCGGCGCGCCGATCATCAGCGGGATCATCCAGTTGGCCAGGCCGACGAAGGCCGGCATCACCGCGCCGAATACCATGATCAGCCCGTGCATGGTGGTCATCTGGTTGAAGAACGCCGGCTCGACGATCTGCAGGCCGGGCTGGAACAGCTCGGCGCGGATCACCATGGCGAACGAGCCGCCGAGCAGGAACATGCTGAAGGCGAACCACAGGTACATCGTGCCGATGTCCTTGTGGTTGGTGGTCAGCACCCAGCGCATCAGACCCTTGGCCGGGCCGTGGGCGTGTTCATGACCGTGGGCGTGGTCGTCGATCACTGCACTCATGTCCTGTCTCCTGCAACCCTAAGGCACCGGTTCATTTGCTTTCCGCCTGCTTGAGCGCCAGCACGTCCTTCGGCGTGACCATGTCACCCTTGTTGTTGCCCCAGGCGTTGCGCTCGTAGGTGACCACGGCGGCGATGTCGACTTCCGAGAGCTGCTTGCCGAACGCCGCCATGGCGGTGCCGGGCTTGCCGTGGAAGACGATGCCCAGGTGGGCTTCCTTGGGCCCGGTGGCGATCTTCGAGCCCTTGAGCGCCGGGAACATCGGCGGCAGGCCCTGGCCTTCGGCCTGGTGACAGGCCACGCAGGTGGTGTGGTAGACCTTGTCGCCGCGCGCGACCAGCTCTTCGAGGGTCCATTCCTTGCTGGTCAGCTCCTTGAGCTTGGCCGCCTCGGCCTTGCGCTCGCCAAGCCAGGTGTCGTAGTCGGCCTTGGACTTCACCTCCACCACCACCGGCATGAAGCCGTGGTCCTTGCCGCACAGCTCGGTGCACTGGCCACGGTAGATGCCCGGCTTCTCGACCCGGGTCCAGGCCTCGTTGACGAAGCCGGGGATGGCGTCGCGCTTGACCGCGAAGGCCGGCACCCACCAGGAATGGATGACGTCGGCGGCGGTCACCAGGAAGCGCACCTTGGCGCCCACCGGCAGCACCAGCGGCTGGTCGACCTCGAGCAGGTAGTGCTCGTCCTTCGGCGACTTGTTGTGGATCTGCTCGGCGGGAGTGGCCAGGTTGCTGAAGAACTCGACGTCCTGGCCCAGGTACTTGTAGTGCCACTTCCACTGGTAGCCGGTGACCTGGATATCGATGTCCGAGTCGCTGGCGTCGTAGATGTCGATCAGGGTCTTGGTGGCCGGAATGGCCATGGCCACGAGGATCAGGAAGGGCACGACGGTCCAGAGGATCTCGACCCAGGTGTGCTCGTGGAAGTGCGCGGCCTGCTGCCCGGTCGAGCGGCGGTGGATGACCATCGACCAGAACATCGCGCCGAACACCACGATGCCGATGATCACGCAGATCCAGAAGATGGTCATGTGCAGGTCGAACACTGCGTGGGAGACATCCGTCGCCCCGGGCGCCATGTTCACCGTCCATGCTGCCTGTGCCTGACCGAAAACCGACCACAGCAACAGGCCCATCCAGACATGTGGATGTCGCATCATTGCGGGTTCCCCTTATCGTTCTTGTAGTCCCGGAGGCGTGGACGACCTGCTACGACAAAGGGGGGAACGGTGGCCAAGACTGCCTGGCTTCGACGACCGAGCCCCCTGCTTAAGGCAGTCGGGCCTCATCAACGAATCACGTTTCACCCGGAGTATAGACACCGACCAATGGGGCGCAACGCAGGGCTTGAAATGATCTTCACGCAACCAAACGTTTGCGCTGAAAGCCGCATGGATACTGGGCCGGGGCACAATAATGGCACTTTGATATAGCCAATTTCCTACACGTATCTCAGCGATATAACAAATGCGTCTTAGCGATTCTCGTAAGCAAGCTAACTTAGTGTCTTCCGTTTGTAACGCCTTGTCCCTGGAGTTGTCATGAACATCGCTGCTGTACGCGAGCAGATCGAAAATGCCCATCAACATGAGCGCCGCACAGGCCAACTGAAAGCCCGCCTCGAACTGCAACTGCCACACCTGCATCCATCGATCCAACTACCCCAGCAGGATGCCCAGGGTACCTTGGCGCGCTTTGTCGGCGCCTACATCAACGAGGTTCCGGAACTGCTCGAGGCCGCGCACAACGTGGCGCTCGAAGCCGGCATCGAGACGCAGATCAAGCCGGTACTGAAGATTGCCGAGGCCTACTTCCTGCAACCGCCGAGCGTGATGGCGGGGCAGGTCGGGCTGGATTGCCTGCTGGACGAGGCCTACCTGGCGCATCGCCTGGTCGAGGAGGTCAACGACCTGTATATCCGCCATTTCCAGCAGCCGCTGATCCCGGTGGATACCACGGTCGCCAACCTGATCGCCCATCAGCTGATCGGCGAGACGTTTGCCAACCAGCTGGATGAGGTGGTGCACCATTCGGTGGATGAGATGCTTGATGACGAGAGTTTCGCCGCCGAGTCGGTGGAAGCCTACCGCGACAAGCTGTCGAGCCCGGCAACTGGTGCTGCGTGGAAGCGCTGGCCGTGCCTGTCGCGCCAGCTTGGGGTCGAGCTGGGCCAATCGGCCTGAGTAACATTCGAAATCGCCGGGGCTGCTGCGCAGCCCTTTCGCGGCACAAGGCCGCTCCTACAAGAAATCGCGTTCCCTTGTAGGAGCGGCCTTGTGCCGCGAAAGGGCCGCAAAGCGGCCTCAGCGATCTCCCAGGCTAAGCCCCAACCCCTGCCGTAGTCCGCAACCGTCCCTCGACCCGCCGCTTCAAACGCCGCTGCTCCAGCACCAACCGCGAGCCCTTGGCCGCGCCACTGCGTCCCCAATCCTCCAGAAGTTCCAGGCAGGAATGGTCGATATAGCTCAGGTTGCCCAACGGCACATGCAACGTGGTCCCCTCCGGCACCGTATCCAGCACCTGGGTCAACGCCGGTACCTTGAGAAAGGTCGCCGCACCGCTCAGGCGCAACTCCATGTGCCCCGGCGTACCCAACGCCACCAGGTTGATCTTCAACCGCGCCGCCTTCAGCGCCAGCTTCAGCAGGGTCAGGGCAAAGCCCAGCAATACGCCGGTCAACAGGTCGGTGAAGATGATCGCCAATGCAGTCGCCGCATAGGTGAACATCGGCATCCGCCCATAACGGCCCAGCCCACGGAACGCCTTGAAGTCCACCAGCTTGACCCCGGTATAGACCAACACCCCGGCCAGGCTGGCCACTGGGATCTGCTGCAGCACGCTGCTCAGCGCCACCACGAAGGCCAGCAGCCAGAGCCCATGGAATATCGCCGAGGCCCGGGTCTGCGCGCCGGCCTGGACGTTGGCCGAACTGCGCACGATCACCCCGGTCATCGGCAGCGCACCGAGCACCCCGCAGAGCATGTTGCCGATGCCCTGCGCCGACAGCTCACGGTCGAAGTCCGAACGCTGGCCGCTGTGCATGCGGTCGACGGCGGCGGCGGACAGCAAGGTTTCGGCACTGGCGATGAAGGCCAGGGCGAAAGCCGCCACCAGCAGGGTCGGGTCGGCCAACTTGAGCAGGTCATCCGGACGCAGCCAGTCGATGGCTTCGGACAGATCGGCCGGCACCTGAACGCGGTTGACCGGCAGCGCCAACCACAGGCTGACAGCGGTCATCGCCGCCACCCCGAGCAGGGCTCCGGGAATGAAGCGCAGGCGTTGCGGGCGCAGACGCTCCCAGCCCCACATGATGGCGATCGTGCCCAGCCCTAGCGCGCCGGCCTGCCAGCCGTTGCCCGCGCTTTCCAGCGGCAGGGCCGAAGCCAGCGTCGCCGGGAAGCCCAGCAGGTTGTCCACGCCCGAAGGCTGTGGCGCCGTGTCGAACATCACATGCACCTGGGACAGCACGATCAGCACGCCGATCCCGGCGAGCATGCCGTACACCACCGCCGGCGCCGTGACCCGGAACCAACAGCCCAGGCGCAGGCGCCCGGCCAGCAGTTGCAGCAGACCGGCCAGCAACAGGATCGGCCCGAGCATGGCCATGCCATGCTGGCGCACCAGCTCGAACACCAGCACCGCCAGCCCCGCCGCCGGGCCGCTGACCTGCAAAGGCGAGCCGGCGAGAAAACCCACCACGATACCGCCGATGATGCCGGTGATCAGTCCTTTGGCCGGCGGCATGCCCGAGGCAATGGCAATGCCCATGCACAACGGCAGGGCGACCAGGAAGACCACCACCGAAGCCAGCAGCTCGCGCGGCAGGGCCGCCTTTATCTGTGTCATGTTCACCATGTAGCTCCTTTGTCGATTCACGGCCATTCCGCTGGCCGCTAGCACGGGGAACCCTGAATGACGCGCAGGCGCGGGCCGCCAGCGGGTCTGCCGGCAAGGCATTCAGGGAGATTCAAGGCAGGCGAAGGCCGCGCCGCACCCATCGGGTGCAGCCGGCAATCAAGGCTTGTTCAGCGTGTTCGGGTCGCTTAGTAGCGGCCTCTCGGTGTGGCAGAGGGGATCGGCTGACCTGCGGTCAGCGGCAGGAAGCGATCGCTGGCGGCATCGTAGGCTTCGATCTGGCTGGTCTCGATGTCATACAGCCAGCCATGGATGTGCAACTGGCCCGCAGCCAGGCGCGAGGCCACCGATGGGTGGGTGCGCAGGTGGTGCAGCTGGGCGATGACGTTTTCCTTGGTCACCAACTGCATGCTTTCGTGCGGGGTGTCGCAGGAGCAATTGTCTTCGACCACGGTACGCGCCACCTCGGCGTGGCGCAGCCAGGCCGCGACAGTCGGCATCTTGTCCAACGAATGCGGGTTGAGCACCGCGCGCATGGCGCCGCAGTCGGAGTGGCCGCAGACGATGATGTGATGCACGCCCAGGGCCAGCACCGCATATTCGATGGCGCTCGACACACCGCCGTTCATCTGGCCATACGGCGGCACGACGTTGCCGACGTTACGGGTGACGAACAGGTCGCCCGGCGAACTCTGGGTGATCAGTTCAGGCACGATGCGCGAGTCGGCGCAGGTGATGAACATGGCGCGCGGCTTCTGCGCGGTGGCCAGTTTCTTGAACAGCTCTTGCTGCTCGGGGAAGACTTCGGTGTGGAACCGCAGGAAGCCGTCGACGATATGCTTGAGGGCGGCATCGGCGCTTTCGGCGGGTGCGGCCGGGACAACCTTGGATGGGTCCTTGACGGGCATGATTCATCCTCTTGACGGTTTGAAAGTGAATTCCATGTTACCGGGGAAAGATTGGGGTGACGCGGGGATTTAGATGACGCGCACGGGTAAATAATCACAGTCACTGCTGACTCATGACTCACGCTAGCGTAGGAAACTTAACTGAAACTTAATTGCGCAGGCTCTAGAACGGGCGTTCTAGATGGGCGAGGGGAGTGCTGGATAATAGCAAAAAAGCATCAGATGCCAAGCTTCATGAGTGAAATTGTTGGGTTGTCTTAGTTGTACTTATAGCTCCTGATCCGAGAGATTACGCTGCTAGAACAACGCCATCTGTGCGCCCGGGACGCTGAAGGCGGTGCAATCGAGCTGCAGTTCCTCACGCCCCTCGAACCCCAGCCGCCTGGCTGCCTTGCGAAAGCGCTGGGCCAACAGCTCGGCGAACACTCCCTCGCCGCGCATCCGGGCGCCGAAACGGCTGTCATACAACTCACCCCCCCGGCTCTGGCGGATCAGGCTCAGCACATGCGCGGCCCGCTGCGGGTAGTGATCCTGCAGCCATTGCTCGAACAACGGCGCCACCTCCAGCGGCAGGCGCAGCATCATGTATGCCGCGCTCTGTGCGCCGGCCTCCTTCGCCGCCTCCAGCAGGTGCTCCAGCTCGCTGTCGTTGATCATCGGGATCATCGGCGAACACAGCACGCCCACCGGAACGCCGGCCTCGCGCAGCACGCGGATCGCCCGCAAACGCGCCTTGGGGGCGGCCGCGCGGGGTTCGAGGGTGCGCTTTAACTCATCGTCGAGGGTGGTGAGGCTGATCATTACCCGCACCAGGCGCTGGCTGGCCAGTTCGCTGATCAGATCAAGGTCGCGCAGTATCAGCGAGCCCTTGGTGACGATGGTCACCGGGTGGCGGTAGCGCAGCAGCACTTCGAGCAGGCGTCGGGTGAGCTGGTGCTCACGCTCGATGGGTTGGTAGGGGTCGGTGTTGGAACCCAGGTTGATTGGCGCACAGACGTAACCGGGCTTGCTCAATTGCTGTTCAAGTACCTCGGCGGCATTGGTCTTGGCGATCAGCCTGGTTTCGAAATCGAGACCGGGAGAGAGGTCCCAGTAGGCGTGGCTGGGGCGGGCATAGCAGTAGATGCAGCCGTGTTCGCAACCGCGGTAGGGGTTGATGGAGCGGTCGAAGGGCAGGTCGGGGGAGGTGTTGCGGGCGATGATGGTCTTGGCCGTCTCGATCCGCACCTCGGTGCCCTGGGTGAGTGGGACTTCCTGGTACCAGCCATCGTCCTCGACCACTGAAACGCTCGGGGCGAAGCGGTTGTGGGGGTTGTCGGCGGTGCCGCGGCCACGAATGGGGGCTGGTTTCATGATGAGAACCCGGATTACTGTATTTATATACAGTAATCCGGGTTCGACTGGATAGCTACAACCGATTATCGCGGGGCAAGCCCGCTCCCACGCATGCCGCGTGATCCACCTTCAATCCTGCGGCTTCTTCAGCTTCGGATTGGGGAAGAACTGCACGGTCTGCACCTTGGCCGGCGCCGCCTTGGGCGCCAGGTGGTTGACCCGTGTGCCTAGCTCCGAGGGTACCGACAGGCCCTGTTCGTTCAGGGTGTCGGTGAACCCGCAGGCCACGCACTCGCGGTGCGGCACGCCGTCCTCGTTCCACATCATCAGCTTGTCCATCTCGCTGCACGCCGGGCATACCGCCCCGGCGATGAAACGTCGCTTGCTCTTGCTCACGGCTACCTCACTCACGCCGCGTCCTCGGTGAGGCCGCTGTGGCGCAACAGTGCATCGATGGAAGGCTCACGGCCGCGGAAGTCGACGAACAGCACCATCGGCTCGCGGGAGCCGCCACGGGCCAGGATGGCTTCGCGGAAGGCACGGCCGGTCTCGGCGTTCAACACACCTTCTTCCTCGAAGCGCGAGAAGGCATCGGCCGACAGCACTTCGGCCCACTTGTAGCTGTAGTAACCCGCCGCGTAGCCGCCGGCGAAGATGTGCGCGAAGCTGTTGGGGAAGCGGTTGTAGGCCGGCGGACGCATCACCGAGACCTCGTCGCGCACGCCTTCGAGCACCTGCAGCACGCCGCGGCCGTCGCCGTGGGTGGCGTGCAGCTCGAAGTCGAACAGCGAGAACTCCAGCTGGCGCACCATCATCATGCCGGACTGGAAGTTCTTCGCCGCCAGCATCTTGTCCAGCAGGTCTTGCGGCAGCGGCTCGCCGGTCTCGTAGTGGCCGGAAATCAGCGCCAGGCCCTCGGGCTCCCAGCACCAGTTTTCCATGAACTGGCTGGGCAGCTCCACCGCGTCCCAGGCCACGCCGTTGATGCCGGACACGCCGGCATGCTCGATGCGGGTCAGCAGGTGGTGCAGGCCATGGCCGAACTCGTGGAACAGGGTGGTGACTTCGTCGTGGGTCAGCAGCGCAGGCTTGCCGGGCGTGGCCGGGGTGAAGTTGCACACCAGGTTGGCCACCGGGCTCTGCAGCGAGCCTGCTGCGGTGCGGCGGTGATCGCGGGCACCGTCCATCCAGGCGCCGCCACGCTTGTTGGCGCGGGCATAGAGGTCGAAGAAGAAGCGGCCGACGTGCTGGCCGTTTTCCTTGATCTCGAACAGGCGCACGTCCGGGTGCCAGCTGTCGAAGCCCTTGAGCTCGGCGATCTCGATGCCGTACAGGCGCTGGACGATGGCGAACAGGCCGGACAGTACCTTGTCGATCGGGAAATAGGCGCGCAGGGCTTCCTGCGACACACTGTAGCGCTGTTCGCGCAGCTTCTCGCCGAAGTAGCCGGCGTCCCAGCTGGCCAGCTCCGGGGTGCCCTGCTCGGCGGCATAAGCTTTAAGCTGCTCCAGATCCTGGGCGGCGAACGGCTTGGAACGCTTGGCCAGGTCACGCAGGAAGCTCAGCACCTGGTCGCTGGACTCGGCCATCTTGGTGGCCAGGCTCAGCTCGGCGAAGTTCGGGTAGCCCAGCAGCTCGGCGAGCTCCTGGCGCAGGTCGAGGATTTCTTCCATCACCGGGCCGTTGTCGAACTGGCCGGCGTTCGGGCCCTGGTCGGAGGCGCGGGTGCAGTAGGCGGCGTACAGCTCTTCGCGCAGGGCGCGGTCGTCGGCGTAGGTCATCACCGCGTAGTAGCTGGGGAATTCCAGGGTGATCAGCCAGCCGTCGAGGCCCTTGGCCTGGGCGGCGGCGGCCATCTGCGCCTTGGCCGAATCGGTCAGGCCGGCGAGGGCGGCCTCGTCGGTGACGTGCTTGGTCCAGGCCTGGGTGGCGTCGAGCAACTGGTTGGAGAAGCGGCTGCCCAGCTCGCTGAGCTTGCTCTGCACTTCGGCGTAGCGCTGCTGCTTGTCGGTCGGCAGGTCGATGCCCGACAGGCGGAAGTCGCGCAGGGCGTGGTCGATGATGGTCTTTTGCGCCACGTCGAAGCCGGCGGCTTCGGGGCTGGCGGCCAGGGCTTCATAGGCTTCGAACAGGGCACGGTTCTGGCCCAGTTCGGTGGAATAGGCGCTCAGGGCCGGCAGGCATGACTCGTAGGCCTCGCGCAGTTCCTGGCTGTTGCACACCGCATTGAGGTGGCTGACCGGGCTCCAGGCGGCGCCCAGGCGGTCGTTGAGTTCGTCCATCGCCAGCACCAGGCCGGCCCAGGTCGGGTTCTTGCCCTGCTTTTCGAGGATCTCGGCGATGGCCTTGCGGTTGTCGGCGAGGATCTGCTCGATCGCCGGCAGCACATGCTCGGCGCGGATTGCCGAGAAGGGCGGCAGATCATGGGACTGCAGCAGCGGGTTGTTCGCACTCACGGTTCGGGTACCTTGGCAGGAGAAACACGGGACCATCTTAATTACAATCGACGCCGACCGCAGCAGGCAGCCTGCCTATCGGCATTGCAGAGGAACACTATCATGGCCCTCCGGACCTTCCAGCAACACACGCCGAAAGTGGGAGCACGGGCCTTCGTCGACCGCTCGGCGGTGGTCATCGGCGACGTCGAGATCGGCGAGGACAGCTCGATCTGGCCGCTGACCGTGGTGCGCGGCGACATGCACCGCATCCGCATCGGCGCGCGCACCAGCGTGCAGGACGGCAGCGTGCTGCACATCACCCACGCCGGGCCATTCAACCCCGACGGTTTTCCGCTGATCATCGGTGACGAGGTGACCATCGGTCACAAAGTCATGCTGCATGGCTGTACCCTGGGCAACCGCATCCTGGTCGGCATGGGCAGCACCATCATGGACGGCGCCATCGTCGAGGACGAGGTGATCATCGGCGCCGGCAGCCTGGTGCCGCCGGGCAAGCGCCTGATCAGCGGCTACCTGTACATGGGCAGCCCGGTGAAACAGGTGCGCCTGCTGAGCGAGCAGGAACACGCGTTCTTCCCCTACAGCGCCGGCAACTACGTGAAGCTCAAGGACCAGCACCTGGCCGAAGGCTACGACCAACCGGAATGACCCCATCGCGGGGCAAGCCCGCTCCCACGATCCTTGCATGGCCTGCGTGGGAGCGGGCTTGCCCCGCGAGGGCGTCCTGACGAACACCAGAGTGGACAGCCCCATGCACCAACAGAACATCCTCTTCGACCTCGACGGCACCCTGACCGACCCGCGCTCAGGGATCACCCGCTCGATCCAGTACGCCCTGGCCAAGCTGGGCATCGACGAGCCGGACCTGACCCGCCTCGAGCACTTCATCGGCCCACCCCTGTTGCAGGCCTTCATGCAGTTCTATGGCTTCGACGAGGCCAAGGCCTGGGACGCGGTGAACTTCTACCGCGAGCGCTTCAAGGTCACCGGGTTGTACGAGAACCTGGTGTTCGACGGCGTGCCGCAGTTGCTGCAGGCGCTCAACGGCCAGGGCCGCACCCTGTATATCGCCACTTCCAAGCCGTGGGTGTATGCCCGCGAGATCGCCCGGCATTTCGAGTTCGACCAGCACTTCAAGGTGATCTACGGCAGCGAGCTGGACGGCACCCGCACCAACAAGGTCGAGCTGATTCGCCACCTGCTGGACGAAGAAGGGCTGGACCCGGCGCAGACCTTGATGATCGGCGACCGCAAGCATGACCTGATCGGTGCGCGCAGCAATGGGTTACAGGCCGTGGCGGTGGGCTATGGGTTCGGTAGCCGGGAAGAACTGGAAGCCGAGTCGCCAGCATTCCATTTCGAGACCCTGGCCGAGATGCACCAGGCGTTCGCTCGCTGATTCAAACCTCATCGCGGGGCAAGCCCGCTCCCACGCTGTGGCATGCCCTCAAGAGTTGGCTTGGTGTCCAACTGCTTTGGGAGCAGTCCACGTATCAGGTCGTGGGAGCGGGCTTGCCCCGCGATGAGGCCAGCTCTGCCAACGCCAATTTGCGCTGCTCGATCGGCAGCCTCCCAAGCGCCTCCACCCGTTGATAAAAACGCAGCCAATCCCCACCAACATCCTTGAACAACTGCGAAAACGCCGGAACCCACTGGTCATAAAGCCCAAAAGGCAGCAGCTTGGCATTGTTCAACGGCGCAAAGACCCAGGCATCGAACCGCCGATCCCCGCTCCAGTCCCGATCCCGCACCTCACGGTACTCCCGGCGCAACCGCTCGAACTCGGCCTGCTTGGCCGCCCGTTTGCCCGCCTCATCCAGCGGCCCGGCATAGATCGCCTGCAACCGCTCGCGACTGGCCAGCACCAAGCGGGTGAACTGCTCGCGCTGCCTGGCGCCAGCATCCTCGATGGCTGCCAACCCACGCGCGGCACGCCATTGCCGGGTGCCCTCCTGTTCGACGAACGAGGCGAACGACTCGTTGAACTCGGTATCGTCCTGCACGTAGAAGCGCTGGTGTGCCAGCTCATGAAAGATCACCGTGGCCAGGCGCTCATCGCCCCAGCCGGCCATGGTCGACAGGATCGGATCGTCGAACCAGCCCAGGGTGGAATAAGCCTCCACACCTCCCACATAGACATCCAGGCCTTCCTGGCGCATCAACGCCGCCGCGCCGCGGGCCGCGCCCTGTCGGTAATAGCCGCGGTAGGCCACGCAGCCGGCGATGGGGAAGCAATGGGTCACCGGTTGCAACGACAATTCAGGGGTCGCGAATACATTCCACACCACATACGGTCGACCCAGGTCGGCGTAGACCCGGTAACTGCCGTTGTCCGGCAACTTCAATTGCGTGCTGGCGAACGCCCGGGCCTTTTCGGCGAACAACAGGCGCTGGCGCAACGCCGGGCTGGTGGCCGGATCCCCGATCACCCGGTCCAGCGGCTGGCGTGCCCGCAACAGCTGCCACTGGCCCTCGGCCAACTGGCCGTAATACCCCACGCTGGAGCAACCGCTCAGCAGGACGCCCAGTGCCACGGGAACCAACCGGGTGAAAACGCGGTCGAGAACCCGACGGCTGCAGCGCATGAAAAGAAAAAGTCCAAACATCGAGGCTGTCTATCTCGCTCGTCGGCCGAATGCGACCAAGACTATCTCGCCAAGGGGAAGCTCCGCCATGCGTACTCTGCTGTTTGCCGCCGGCACGCTCGTGCTGTTGTCCGGTTGTGCCTCCTTCCTGCCCCACGCCGACCCAAACCAGGCCTGGATCGACCTGGCCCCCGGAGACAACGACTCGCTGCACGCCCTGCAGGTCGATGAGCGCGACTGGGCCGACACCCGCTATTTCCAGGTGCAGCCCGGCAATCACGAGCTGACCGTGCGCTACCAGTTCGCCGTGACGCCCAGCAATATCGGCCCGGTGGACGAGCCGCTGTGGCGCGACTGCCAGCTCAATCTCAGCTACAAGGACTTCTCCGCCGGGCAACGCTACCAGATGCAGGCGGGCAGCATCGGTTTCCGCCCCTGGATCAAGCTCTACGACCAGCAGCAGAAACTGATCGGCCAGGGTGAGCCGGCAGGCTGCCAGCGCACCTGAACCCCGCGAACGGCGCTATGCTTGTAACCTGTGAACCGCGAGCGGGAGTTTCACCATGCGCCAGCCCATGATGCTGATGGCCCTCAGTGCACTGGGGGCGTGCGCCAGCCCCTTGCCGCCCGTAGACCCAGGCAAGGCCTGGGTCGATCTCTACACCATCACCCCCGGCAGAACCATCATGGCTGACCGTCTGGACGGCCAGCGCCTGGACGACGGCCGCTACTTCCAGGTGACGCCCGGCAAGCATGAGCTGGTGGTGCGCTTCGACTACGAGATCTATTCCGGCGGCTTCAGCACCGACCCCACCGAGCGAACCTGCTACCTCACCGTGCGCTACAACGACTTCAAGGCCGGCCAGCGTTATCGCCTGGAGGCGCGGGCCCCGGCGATGCAGCCGCAGGTGCTGCTGTATGACGCCAACCGCAAGGTGGTGGTCAACGAGCCGAGCAACGTGACCTGCATTCCCTAGGACTCACAGCCATTCGCCTGTAGGAGCGGCCTTGTGTCGCGATGGGGCTGCGCAGCAGCCCCGGCGATTTTTGTTTGATGCTGAAATCCTGGGGCCGCTACGCGCCCCATCGCGGCACAAGGCCGCTCCTACAGAGGTGGAGGCCGACCTTACCGATCGTTCTTCTGGTAGATGATCTTCTTCGTGCCGCCCTCGCAGCTGCCAACGATCATGTTCGGATCACTGACCTCGGCATTGGGCACGATCTCAAGCGTGTAGGAGGAAACCTTGTTCGCCTGAATCTTCGCTTCGATCTCGGCTTTCAGTTCCTCGCACGGCTTGGGCGCGGCCAGTGCGGCCGAGGCCAGCAGGGAAACCAGCACACCAAATGCAACGCGGATCATGGAACGGCTCCTGAGACAGGGCAGACAAGCTGCCAACGCTGTTTAGACTACAGGAAACCGCCGCCGTTGCGACGCCTAGGAAAGCAGTGTGGCATCCAGGCTGATGGTTGCGTTCAGCACCTTGGACACCGGACAGCCGGCTTTGGCCTTGTTGGCGATCTCCTGGAACTGTGTCTCGCTGGCCCCAGGCACGGTGGCCTTGAGGGTCAGGTGAACGGCGGTGATGGCAAAGCCATCGGCCTGCTTGTCCAGGCTCACCTCGGCGTGAGTGTCGATCCGCTCAGGCGTGAATCCCGCCTCGCCCAACATCATCGACAATGCCATGGAGAAGCAGCCGGCATGGGCAGCGCCGATCAGTTCCTCCGGGTTGGTCCCAGGCATGCCTTCGAAACGGGTGTTGAAGCCGTAGGGCGCCTGCTTGAGCGCGCCGCTTTCAGTGGAGATCTGGCCCTTGCCATCCTTCAGGCCACCTTGCCAGACCGCCGATGCTGTCTTCTTCATGCTGCCTCCTGTCACAGGGTTGGGGTGTCTAAGGTTCTGAGGACCAAGCCCACGCCAAGTTCAGATCAATCCACAGGACGGCATTGAATCCAGCGAATATGCCCATACAGAGTCCAGAAGGCCATGGCCAATCACCTGAAGCGGAGGCTCCAATGACGCACCTGCGAGACCTGAAGATTTCCACCCTCGACCTGGTGCCCGTGCGCGCCGATGGCGGCCCGGCGCAATCGCTGCGCAACTCGCTGGACCTGGCCCGACACGTCGAGCGCTTCGGCTATAACCGCTTCTGGGTCGCCGAACACCACAACATGGACGGCATCGCCAGTTCGGCCACCGCCGTGCTGATCGGCTACCTGGCCGGTGGCACCTCGAGCATCCGCATCGGCTCCGGCGGGGTGATGCTGCCCAACCATGCGCCGCTGGTGATCGCCGAACAGTTCGGTACCCTGGCCAGCCTGTACCCGGGGCGTATCGACCTGGGCCTGGGCCGCGCCCCGGGTTCCGACCAGATGACCGCCCGCGCCCTGCGCCGTGAACGCTCCGGCAGTGCCGACGACTTCCCCGATGATGTCGAGGAACTGTCGCGTTACCTTGGCCCGCGTACAGATGATCAAAAAGTGATCGCCGTGCCCGGCCATGACACCGAGGTGCCGATGTGGCTGCTCGGCTCCAGCCTGTTCAGCGCCCAGCTGGCCGGCATGCGCGGCATGCCCTATGCCTTCGCCTCGCACTTCGCGCCACGCTACATGCACGAGGCGATCCGCATCTACCGCGACCATTTCAAGCCGTCCACCACGCTGGACAAGCCTTACGTGATGCTCGGCATCCCGATGGTGGTGGCCGAGACCGACGAAAAGGCCGAGTACCTGGCGACGTCGGTGTACCAGCGCATCCTCGCGCTGATCCGTGGCCAGAGCCTGATGCAGCGCCCACCGGTCGAGAGCATGAATGGACTATGGCTGCCCCATGAGCGCGATGCAGTGAGCAGCTTCCTGGGCCTGGCGATGATCGGTAGCCCGCAGAAGGTGCGGGCGAAGGTGGAGGTACTGCTGGAGCAGACCGGGGCGGATGAGCTGATCTTCACCAGCGATCTGTACGAGCATGCCGACCGGATCAGGTCCTATGAGCTGATGGCGCAGGCCTTGAAGACCGGTTAAAGGTCATCGCGGGGCAAGCCCGCTCCTACAGGGTACGCTCTGTGGGAGCGGGCTTGCCCCGCGATGGAGCCACAATCAGTCACGGCTATAGGCAATTACCTTGGTCCCACCCTCGCAGGTACCCACCACCTTGTCGGCAGGATCACCCTTGGGGGCGATCGTAAGCTTGTAACCCTTCACCCCCTTGGCATCGAGCTTCGCCGCAATCTCCGCCTTGAGCTCCTCGCACGGCTTGCCTGCCGCCAGCGCGCCACCGGCCAACGCCATCAGCCCCATGGCCAGAATCAACTTCTTCATCGATCGCTTTCCTTGTACAGATCAAAGACGAAAAGGGCGCGAAGCTCGCGCCCTGCAACCTTATTACCCGATCAGGCCGGGCAAGCCTAGCCCAGCTTCGTTTCAGCTGTTGGCGATGCGGAAGCCCACCTTCAGCGTCACCTGGAAGTGCGCGGCCTTGTTGTCGCGGATATGCCCGCGGGTATCGACCACCTCGAACCATTCCAGGTGCTTGATGCTCTTGCCGGCCTCGGCCAGGGCATTGTTGATCGCTTCTTCGATGCTGGTGGGGGAGGATCCGACCAGCTCGATCTTCTTGTAGGTGTGATGATCCGACATGAGTGCTCTCCTTGGTTGGGTAGTCCGTTGAGCCTAGCAGCGCAAGCCCGGTTTACCTGCGAGCGATCGCCGCAGGAGAAAGTTCGACTGCACTTTCCCAGCGCCGCGCAGTCGCACTTCTTACAGCCCATACCGCGAAGGAGAGTCACTATGCCCCGCAATTCCCTGCGCCAAGCCTCCCTGGAAAGCATGGAAGCCGAGATCGAGAGCCTGCTCAAGACGCTTGAGCACCTCAAGCACGATGCCTCGGAGGAATCCCACAAGACCATGAAGGCGCTGCGCGGCAATGCCGAGAACGCCCTCAAACATTCGCGCAGCCTGCTCAGCGATGCCTATGAGGAGGTGAAAACCCGTACCCGCCAGACCGGCGTCGCCACCCGTGACTACGCCCAGGAACATCCCTGGACCACTGCGGGTGTGGCAGTCGGCGCCCTCGGCCTGCTGGCCGCCTACCTGATGTGCCGGCGCAGCTAGCCCGCCTGCTGCTGCAGCTCCCGGCGCAGCCATTGCGCCAGCTGCTCGGCGCGCCCGTGCTCGGCGCGCCGGGGCACCCACAGGGCCAACGCGGCGCGGGTCGGGGAGAAGCCCCATGGCGCAGCCAGCCGCCCGGCCTTCAGGTCGTCCGCCACCAGCGGTTGTGGCGCGATGGCCACGCCAAGGCCGGCCACCGCCGCTTCCAACAGGTAATACAAATGCTCGAATGCCTGGCCGTAACTCAACGCACCAGGCTCGATGCCATGCTGCTGCGCCCAGGTCGGCCAGGCCTGTGGCCGCGAGGTCGTGTGCAACACTGCCTCTCGTTGCAAAGCCACGGCTGGCGCGGCTTTCAAACGATCGAAGCCTTCGAAGTGCGGGCTCATCACCGGACCGATCCGCTCTTGGGCGAGCACATGCACCTGCATGTCTGCCGGCCAAGGCGGTTCGGCATAGACCAGCAGGGCATCCAGCCCCGGGCGGCGGGGATCGAGATCGCCTTCGCCAGCGGACAAGTGCAGGCGCAGTTCCGGCAGGTCGGCCTTCAAGCGCCCCAGGCGCGGGATGAACCAGCGCGCCAGCAGGCTGCCGGAACAGCCGAGCACGAAGGGCGCTTCGTCGGCATCGCGGGAAAGCTCGGCGCAGACACTGCGCAAGCGGTCGAACGCCTCGAAGCTGGCATCACGCAGGCGCACCCCGGCATCTGTGAGTTTGACGCCACGCCCGTCCTTGGCGAACAGGGCCACGCCCAGATGCTCCTCGAGCACCTTGATCTGTCGACTGACGGCGCCATGGGTAACGTGAAGTGCCTCGGCAGCCTGGCTGACACTGTTCAACCGGGCGGTCGCCTCGAAGGCCCGCAGGGCGTTGAGGGGGGGAAGGTCCTGGGCCATTTTACTTGTGAGTTTTCCTGACAGGTTTGCGCAATCTTATCGGTTTTCAGCCGGCCGCGTCGTGGTTAGAGTAAAGCCCATCACTCATCCATTACGCCCTGGAGCGCCCCATGACCCAGACCCAATACCGCGCCGGCCCCGATGCCAACGGCCTGTTCGGCTCGTTCGGCGGCCGCTACGTGGCCGAAACCCTGATGCCCCTGGTGCTGGACCTGGCCCGTGAATACGAAGCCGCCAAGGCCGACCCCAAGTTCCTCGAAGAACTGGCCTACTTCCAGCGCGACTACATCGGCCGCCCCAACCCGCTGTACTTCGCCGAGCGCCTGACCGAGCACTGCGGCGGCGCGAAGATTTTCTTCAAGCGTGAAGAGCTCAACCACACCGGCGCGCACAAGGTGAACAACTGCATCGGCCAGGTGCTGCTGGCCAAGCGCATGGGCAAGAAACGTCTGATCGCCGAGACCGGCGCCGGCATGCACGGCGTGGCCACCGCCACCGTCGCCGCGCGCTTCGGCCTGCCTTGCGTGATCTACATGGGCGCCACCGACATCGAGCGCCAACAGGCCAACGTGTTCCGCATGAAGCTGCTGGGCGCCGAGATCGTCCCGGTGACCGCCGGCACCGGCACCCTCAAGGACGCCATGAACGAGGCCCTGCGCGACTGGGTCACCAACGTCGAGGACACCTTCTACCTGATCGGCACCGTGGCAGGCCCGCACCCGTACCCGGCGATGGTCCGCGACTTCCAGTCGATCATCGGCAAGGAAACCCGTGCCCAGCTGCAGGAGAAGGAAGGGCGCCTGCCCGACAGCCTGATCGCCTGTGTCGGCGGCGGCTCCAACGCCATGGGCCTGTTCCACGACTTCCTCGATGATGCCAGCGTACAGATCATCGGCGTCGAAGCCGGCGGCCACGGCGTGCACACCGACAAGCACGCGGCCAGCCTCAACGGCGGCGTACCGGGCGTGCTGCACGGCAACCGCACCTACCTGCTGCAGGACGACGACGGCCAGATCACCGACGCCCACTCGATCTCAGCAGGCCTGGACTACCCCGGCATCGGCCCGGAGCACGCCTACCTGCACGAAGTGAAGCGCGTAGAGTACGTCAGTATCACCGACGACGAGGCCCTGGACGCCTTCCACGCCACCTGCCGCCTGGAGGGCATCATCCCGGCGCTGGAAAGCTCCCACGCCCTGGCCGAGGCGATCAAGCGCGCGCCGAAACTGCCCAAGGACCACCTGATGGTGATCTGCCTGTCCGGTCGCGGCGACAAGGACATGCAAACCGTGATGAACCACATGGCCGCCCAGGAGAAACAGGCATGAGCCGTCTCGAACAACGCTTCGCCGAACTCAAGGCCGAAGGCCGTTCCGCCCTGGTCACCTTCGTCACCGCCGGCGACCCGGGCTACGATGCCTCGCTGCGGATCCTCAAGGGCCTGCCGGCCGCCGGTGCCGACGTGATCGAACTGGGCATGCCCTTCACCGACCCGATGGCCGACGGCGTGGCCATCCAGCTCGCCACCCTGCGCGCCCTGGAAGCCGGCCAGACACTGGCCAAGACCTTGCAGATGGTTCGCGAATTCCGTGTGGATAACCAGACCACGCCTATCGTGCTGATGGGGTATTACAACCCGATCCACCGTTTCGGCGTCGAGCAGTTCGTCGCCGAGGCGAAAGAGGCGGGCGTCGATGGTCTGATCATCGTCGACCTGCCACCGGAACACGACGCCGAGCTGGCCACGCCAGCCCAGGCCGCGGGCATCGACTTCATCCGCCTGACCACCCCGACCACTGATGATGCGCGCCTGCCGCGCGTGCTGGAGCGCAGCTCCGGGTTCGTCTACTACGTGTCGGTTGCAGGTGTGACCGGTGCGGGTTCGGCAACCACCGAGCATGTGACCGAGGCCATTGCCCGCCTGCGTCGGCATACCGATCTGCCGATCAGCGTTGGCTTTGGTATCCGCACGCCTGAACAGGCCGCCGCCATTGCCCGTCTGGCTGATGGCGTGGTGGTCGGTTCGGCGCTGGTCGACAAGATCGCCCAGGCCAAGGATGCCGGCCAGGCAGTGCAGGATGTGCTGAGCCTGTGCTCGGCGCTGGCCGAAGGCGTGCGCGCCGCCCGCAATTGATGTTCTGGTAGCGGGCTTGCCCCGCGATGGCGGCAGTGAAGCCATCGCGGGCAAAGCCCGCTACCACGTTGCATCAAGCACCAAAGATCGACAGATCCAACGGCCTGATCGCCCCCATCCAGATCGCATGATCGCGATGATCCGCCAGTTCATCGCCGGTTTCCGGATGTAAAAACACCACCAGCCCCTTGCGATACAGCGCCAGCCACGGCAAAACCACACCCACCACCTCCGGCCCGAAGGCCAGCTGACAGCTCCAGTCCGGGTGCGGCCCAACCGGTTTCTGGTGCATGCGTCCCATGGTCACGGGAAACAGCCGCGTTGCTTCCTCGCACAGCTCACGGGCCTGTTCCATGGTCGATGCGTCGTAGTACACGTGGGCGTGATAGCCCTTGATCCTTTGCACGGTGGCTCCTGATGGCGTTGAAAGCATGCCTGGAAGTCTACGCCATCTCTGTAGGAGCGGCCTTGTGCCGCGAAAGGGCTGCGAAGCAGCCCCGGCAATGTTGCAGGAATGCTGAAACCTGGGGCCGCTTCGCGCCCCTTTCGCGGCACAAGGCCGCTCCTACAGGACGGGCTCCCGCTCCAGCCAATCCACAAACCGCTGGATCAACGCCCCGCGCCGTTTGCGCGGCGGCAGCACCACGTAATACCCGCGCTCCGATCGCAAACTGCCTTCCATGGGCCGACACAACAACCCTTGCTCGACCAGCCCGTCCACCAGATGCGCCCAGCCGATCGCCACGCCCTGGCCAGCAATCGCCGCCTGAATCAGCAGGGTGTAGTTGTCGAACCGCAGTTGACCGGACGGAGGAGGGCTGTCCACGCCAAGACCACGAAACACCCCCGCCCAATCGAACCAGCGACTGGCCTGCTCGCCCTTCAGGTGCAACAACGGCAATCGTTGCAAAGCCTCGGCTGACAAGGGTTTGCCATGAGTCAGCCGTGGGCTGCAGACCGGGAAGACCTCCTCGTCGAACAACCAGCGACTCTCGCCCTGATGGAAACGCCCATCACCAAACAGCACCGCCACATCGATGTCCGGGCGCAGCATCCCCTGGCTGCGCTCGCCGGTCACCAGGCTCACGTCCACCTGTGGATAAGCGTCGTGGAAACGCTGCAAGCGCGGCATCAGCCAGAACGCCGCAAAGGCGAAGTCCGTAGCCACCTGCAGCACCTCGCGCTGGCCGCGCCCACTGGCTTGGGCGACGCCATCGTCCATCGCCTGCAAGCCCTGGTGCACCTGTTCGAACAATAGCAACCCCGCCTCGGTCAACTCGATGCCCCGGTAGATCCGGTCGAACAACCGCGTGCCCAACTGCGCCTCCAGGCGCTTCATCTGCTGGCTGACCGCCGGCTGGGTGGTGCCCAGCTCCACGGCCGCAGCCGTGAAGCTACGCAAGCGCGCGGCGGACTCGAACACACGCAATGCGTCCAGAGACAGGTCGGCAAGGTGTTCAAACATAAGCATGGCTAATCCGAGTCATTGCCCGACGTGGGCTTTACCCACCTTATCCACAGGACCATGCTGGATTGCAAGCGTTCACCATAACTCTCGACGATGGAAGGGCACCATGAAGCAACCCAATATCCTGTTCATCATGGCCGACCAGATGGCCGCGCCGCTGTTGCCGATCTACAGCCCGTCGCCGATCAAGATGCCCAACCTGGCGCGCCTCGCCGAGCAGGCCGTGGTGTTCGACTCCGCCTATTGCAACAGCCCGCTGTGCGCGCCCTCGCGCTTCACCCTGGTCAGCGGCCAGCTGCCCAGCCGCATCGGCGCCTACGACAACGCCGCCGACTTCCCCGCCGACATTCCGACCTACGCCCACTACCTGCGCCGCCTCGGCTACCGCACCGCGCTGTCGGGCAAGATGCATTTCTGCGGCCCGGACCAGCTGCACGGCTACGAAGAACGCCTGACCAGCGACATCTACCCGGCCGACTATGGCTGGGCGGTGAACTGGGACGCGCCTGACGAGCGCCCGAGCTGGTACCACAACATGTCCTCGGTGCTGCAGGCCGGACCGTGCGTGCGCACCAACCAGCTGGATTTCGACGAGGAGGTGGTGTTCAAGGCACGCCAGTACCTCTACGACCATGTACGCGAAGACCATGGCCGGCCGTTCTGCCTGACCGTGTCGATGACCCACCCGCACGATCCGTACACCATCCCCAAACGCTACTGGGATCTCTACGAGGCGGTGGATATCCCGCTGCCCCGCGACACGATCGCCCAGAGCCAGCAAGACCCGCACTCGCAACGCCTGCTCAAGGTCTACGACCTGTGGGACAAGCCGCTGCCCGTAGACAAGATCCGCGATGCCCGCCGCGCCTACTTCGGTGCCTGCAGCTACATCGACGACAATATCGGCCTGCTTGTGCAGACGCTGGAAGACTGCGGCCTGGCCGACGACACCCTGATCGTCTTCTCCGGCGACCACGGCGACATGCTTGGCGAGCGGGGGCTCTGGTACAAGATGCATTGGTTCGAGATGTCGGCGCGGGTACCGCTGCTGATCCACGCGCCCAGGCACTTCGATCCTGCGCGCATCAGCGCCAGCGTTTCCACCTGCGACCTGCTGCCGACGCTTGTCGAACTGGCCGGCGGCGCTGTGGATAAAAGCCTGCACCTGGACGGTCGCTCACTGCTCGGCCATCTGCAAGGGCAGGGCGGTCATGACGAGGTGATCGGCGAATACATGGCCGAAGGTACCGTCGGCCCGCTGATGATGATCCGCCGCGGCGCGTACAAGTTCGTGTACAGCGAGGACGACCCCTGTTTACTCTACGACCTGAGCCGCGACCCGCACGAGCGGGAGAACCTCACCGGCAGCCCCGACCACCAGGCGCTGCTGCAGGCATTTGTCGATGAAGCGAAGCTGCGCTGGGATATCCCCAGCCTGCGCCAGCAGGTGCTGGCCAGCCAGCGCCGCCGCCGTCTGGTGGCCGAGGCGCTGTCCATCGGCACGCTGAAAAGCTGGGACCACCAACCCCTGGTGGACGCCAGCCAACAGTACATGCGCAACCACATCGATCTCGACGACCTCGAGCGCAAGGCACGTTATCCACAGCCCGCCCCCCTGGATTGAGAAGAGAGGCCGCCATGCAGAAGTTCTCCACCGCCGTGCTCGCCCTGGCCCTGAGCCTGGGCACGGCCCACGCCGCCGACGGCGACGCGCAATGCAGCACCGTGAAACTGGCCGACCCCGGCTGGAGCGATATCGCCAGCACCAACGCCGTCGCCCGCCTGCTTCTGGAAAGCCTGGGCTACCAGGTGAAGATCGACAGCCTGGCCGTGCCGATCATCTATGGTGGCCTGAAGGATGGCCGGGTGGATGCCTTCCTCGGCAACTGGATGCCGGCGCAGCAGGGCTTTCATGACAAGTTCATCGCCAATGGCGACGTGCAGCAGCTGGCGCGCAACCTGGAGGGCACCGAATTCACCCTGGCGGTGCCCGATTATGTGTGGGAGGCCGGCGTGAAGGACTTCGCCGACCTGCACAAGCACGCCGACAAGTTCGACAAGAAGCTCTACGGCATCGGCTCCGGCGCGCCGGCCAACCTGTCGCTGAAGGAGATCATCGACAAGAACGATTTCGCGCTTGGCCAGTGGAAGCTGGTCGAGTCCAGCGAGCAGGCGATGCTGGCCCAAGTGGATCGGGCGGTGAAGAAGCAGCAGTTCATCACCTTCCTGGGTTGGACCCCGCACCCGATGAACGTGAAGTTGAAGATGCATTACCTCACGGGTGGCGAAAAATGGTTTGGCAGCAAAGGCGATGTGTACACGCTGACCCGCAAGGGATATCCACAGGCGTGCCCGAATGCGGCGAAGTTGCTGGGCAACCTGACGTTCACGCTGGACATGGAGAACAGCATCATGGCCGAGGTTGTGGACAAGAAGGTGAGCTTTGATGAAGCGGCCAGGAGGTGGGTGAAGGCTCATCCACAGGTCCTGGATGCCTGGCTTGCAGGGGTGACCACCAAAGCTGGCGGGGATGCAGCAGAAACGGTCAAAGCCAAACTCTGATTTTTGTCTGTTAGGCTGCTGGGGCCGCTTTGCGGCCCTTTCGCGACACAAGGCCGCTCCTACAGGAGTTCGCGCTTTTCTGTAGGAGCGGCCTTGTGTCGCGAAACGAGGGCAACGCCCTCGCCTGCGATACTGAACAGGAATGACGCATGCCTCGTCTCCACCACCTGCTGCCCTTCCTCACCTGGCTCCCCCGCCAGTCAGGCCGTAGCCTGCGCCAGGACCTGCTGGTGGGCCTGAGCGGCGCCATCCTCGCCTTGCCGCAATCGATCGCCTACGCCCTGATCGCCGGCCTGCCCGCCGAGTACGGCCTGTACGCCGCCATCGTGCCGGTGCTGGTGGCCTGCCTGTGGGGCTCGTCCTGGCACCTGATCTGTGGCCCCACCGCCGCCATTTCCATCGTCCTCTATGCCAGCATCAGCCCGCTGGCCGTCGCCGGCAGCGACGACTACGTGACCCTGGTGCTGCTGCTGACCTTCCTCGGCGGCATCTTCCAACTCTTGCTGGGGCTGCTGCGCTTCGGCGCGCTGGTCAACTTCGTCTCCCATTCGGTGGTGCTGGGCTTCACCCTCGGTGCCGCCGCCGTCATCGCCCTGGGGCAATTTCCCAACCTGCTGGGCCTGGACCTGCCTAGCCAGGCCACGGCTCTGAAGACCGTGCAGGAACTCGCTGGGCATGTTGGCGAGGTGGACATGCCATCGCTGGTTCTGGGACTGAGCACCCTGGCGATTGGCGTGCTGTTGAAGCTGTGGCGTCCACGCTGGCCGGGCCTGTTGATAAGTCTGCTGCTGGTGAGCCTGGCGGCCTGGCTGTTGCCCAGCGTGTTCGGCCATGTGCCGCGCGTGCCCGCTTTCGTCGGCCAGTTGCCACCGCTCAGCCCACTGCCGTTACTCGATGTGGAACTTATCCTGCGCCTGCTGCCCAGTGCCGTGGCTGTCGGCATGCTCGGGCTGGTCACCAGCCTGTCCATCGCCCGTTCCCTGTCCGCACGTTCCGAGCAACTGATCGACGCCAACCAGGAGATCCGCGCCCAGGGCTTGTCGAACATCGTCGGGGCATTGTTCTCCGGCTACCTGTCCTCCGGCTCCTTTACCCGTTCCGGGCTCAGCTACGACGCAGGCGCCCGCTCGCCGTTGGCCGGGGTGTTCTCGGCGCTGTGGGTGGCGCTGTTCGCGGTGGCGGGGGCCGGGCTGATCGCTCATCTGCCGATCCCGGCGATGGCGGGCAGCATCCTGCTGATCTGCTGGGGGCTGGTGGACCATCACGGCATCCGCGCGCTGTTCCGGGTCAGCCGCTCGGAGTTCCTGGTGATGGCGCTGACCGCCGCCGCGACCCTGCTGCTGGAGCTGCAGACGGCGATCTACGCCGGGGTGCTGGCATCGCTGTTCTTCTACCTCAAGCGCACCTCGAGGCCGCGAGTACAGCAGAGCCGGGAAGGGGAGGCGGACGTGTTGCGGGTGGGCGGGTCGATCTTCTTCGGCGCGGCGCATTACCTGCAGCTGCGCTTGCAGCGCTGCCAGGGGCCGCATGTGGTGATCGATGCGCGACAGGTGAACTTCATCGATTATTCGGGTGTGGATATGTTGCACCGCGAAGCGCGGCGGTTGATGCGCAATGGCGGGAGCCTGACGTTGCAGCGGGCAAGGCCGCAGGTGATCGAGGAACTGCAGAAGCTGGAAGGCATGGCGAGTTGCCCGATTCGCTTCGAGGGCTGACGGTCAACTGGTATTTCTGTCAGTTGCGAACAGCGTGCAGGCGATGAAAGAGTAAACAACGCTCATTCACTGCGGAGCACGCCATGAGTAGTTGCGTTCATCTCGCACTGGCACTCGTGCCATTACTAGCCGCTCCAAGCAGCAGCGCTGTGGACAACTGCTGGAGCGTTACAGATGCACAGGCACGTATCGCCCGGCTGGAAAGCGATATGACAGCGCGCGATCCCTACACCGGCATAACGCAATCCGCAGCAAAACTCGCTCACTACCAACAGCAGGTCGAACTGGAGCGCCAATTCATCCGACAGAGCTCCGACGTCAACTGCGCGCCAGTTGACGACGTAGCTCATCCAACACAGGCGCCGTGTCCGGACGCACCCCCCGCCAGATAAAGAACGCCTCGGCCGCCTGCTCGGCCAGCATCCCCAGTCCATCCAGCACCTTGGCCGCACCCAGCTTGGTGGCCCACAGGCAGAACGGCGTCGGCTCCTTGCCATACATCATGTCGTAGCAGACGGTGCGCCCCGCCTCGACCAGGCTGTCGGCAATCGGCGGCAGTTCGCCAGACAAGCTCGCAGAAGTAGCGTTGATGATCACGTCCACCGGCTCCTGCAACCAACTGAAACCACTGGCCACCACCGGCCCCAGCTCATCGAACTCCCGCGCCAGCTGCTCGGCTTTCTCGACGGTACGGTTGGCGATCACCAGCGATTGCGGCTTGTGCGCCAGGATCGGCTCAAGCACACCCCGAACAGCACCGCCAGCGCCAAGGATAAGGATGCGCTTGCCAGCCAAGGTCACCCCGGCGTTCACCGTAAGGTCACGCACCAGCCCGGCGCCGTCGGTGTTGTCGCCTTGCAAGGTACCGTCGGCCAGCTTGGTCAGGGTGTTCACCGCGCCAGCACGTTGCGCACGCGGGGTGAGGCTGTCGCACAGACGATAAGCCTCTTCCTTGAATGGCACGGTGACGTTGGCGCCGCTACCTTGCTTGAAGAAGCCTGTGGCGCAGTCGCTGAACTCGTCCAGAGGCGCCAGCAGGGTGGCGTACTCCAGGTCCTGGCCGGTCTGGTCGGCGAACAGGCGGTGGATCAGCGGCGACTTGCTATGGCCGATGGGGTTGCCGAATACGACGTACTGGTCCATGGGAGCTCCTCGGTTATCCACAGGCTTACTGGGCGAGCCAGTCGCGGTCCTGCAGGAAGTATTCGGTCAGGCGCGCTTCTTCGCTGCCCGGCTCGGCTTTCCAATCGTAGCCCCAACGCACCTGCGGCGGCAGCGACATCAGGATCGACTCGGTACGACCGCCCGACTGCAAACCGAACAGCGTGCCACGGTCGTAGACCAGGTTGAACTCGACGTAGCGGCCACGGCGGTATTCCTGGAATTCACGCTGCTTGGCAGTGTACGGCGTGTCCTTACGGCGCTGGATGATCGGCAGGTAGGCATCGACGTAGGCGTCGCCGATGGCGCGCATGAAGGCGAAGCAGGTGTCGAAGTCCCACTCGTTCAGATCGTCGAAGAACAGGCCGCCGATGCCGCGCGGCTCGCCGCGGTGCTTGAGGTGGAAGTAGCGGTCGCACCAGGCCTTGTAGCGCGGGTAGACGTCGGCGCCGAAAGGCGCGCAGGCCTGCTCGGCGACGCGGTGCCAGTGCACGCAGTCTTCATCAAAGCCGTAGTACGGGGTCAGGTCGAAGCCGCCGCCGAACCACCATACCGCCTCTTCACCTTCCTTCTCGGCGATGAAAAAGCGCACGTTGGCGTGGGAAGTCGGTACGTGCGGGTTGTGCGGGTGGATCACCAGCGACACGCCCAGGGCCTCGAAGCCACGGCCCGCCAGCTCCGGGCGGTGGGCACTGGCCGACGGCGGCAGGCCGGCGCCGAACACGTGGGAGAAGTTCACCCCGCCTTTCTCGATCACCTTGCCCTCGCCGATCACCCGCGTGCGACCGCCGCCACCGGCATCGCGCACCCAGGCATCCTCGACGAAGCGGGCGCCGCCGTCTTCGGTTTCGAGGGCAGAGCAGATGCGGTCTTGCAGGTCGAGCAGGTAGGCTTTTACGGCCTCGGTGCGGCTGGTCATCGGGTCACCTGGAAGGAGCGGGAAAATTCGCCGCGTAGCATACCACCGGCCGACGCCGCGTCGCAGTTGACGGCGGTCAAGCAAAGGCGTCCGATAGAAGGCCTTTGCGACCCTCGACGACAGGAGTGTGTGATGGCCAAGCGTATCCAGTTCAGCCAGCATGGCGGCCCGGAAGTCCTGCAGCTGGTGGAGTTCGACCCGGCACCGCCCGGCCCGCAGCACGTGCGGGTGCGTAACCATGCAATCGGCTTGAATTTCATCGACACCTATTTCCGCAGCGGGCTGTATGCGCCGCCTGCACTGCCTTCCGGGCTGGGTACCGAAGCGGCCGGTGTGGTCGAGGCGGTGGGCGAGGGCGTCAGCCGGATCAAGGTCGGCGACCGCGTGGCCTATGCCGGTGGGCCGCTGGGGGCCTACAGCGAGGTGCATACGCTGCCGGAGGCCAACCTGGTGAAGCTGCCGGAGGCGATCAGCTTCGAACAGGCGGCGGCGGTGATGCTCAAGGGGCTGACCACGCAGTATTTGCTCAAGCAGACCTATGCCCTGCAGCCGGGGGACTTCGTGCTGTTCCATGCCGCCGCCGGTGGTGTGGGCTCGCTGGCGTGCCAGTGGGCCAAGGCCCTGGGCGCGAAGCTGATCGGTACCGTCAGCTCTGCTGAGAAAGCCGAACGGGCCAAGGCCCTCGGTGCCTGGGCGACCATCGACTACAGCCATGAAGACGTGGCCAAGCGCGTGCTGGAGCTGACAGACGGTCAAAAGTGCGCGGTGGTGTATGACGGCGTGGGGGCGGATACCTGGTTGACCTCGCTGGATTGCCTGAGGCCGCGAGGGTTGATGGTGAGCTTCGGCAATGCCTCCGGCGCGGTAACCGGGGTCAACTTGGGGATCCTGTCGCAGAAGGGGTCGTTGTATGTCACCCGGCCGACGCTGGGGAGCTACGCCAACAATGCCGAGAACACCCAGGCCATGGCCGATGATCTGTTCGCGATGATCGCCAGCGGCAAGCTGGTTGTGGATATCCAGCAGCGGTATCCGTTGAGTGAGGCGGCCAAGGCGCAGGCGGAGTTGTCGGCCCGGCGGACCGTTGGCTCGACTGTGCTTCTGCCTTGATGGCTCTATCGCGGGGCAAGCCCGCTCCCACGCCATATCAGAGACCCGCGTGGGAGTGGGCTTGCCCAGCGATGCGATTTCTCAGTCGTAGTGGAACCGACATTGAAGTACAGTCAACTGGCCACCTTCATAGAAGTAGACCAGACGGTGCTCTCGGGTGATGCGACGAGACCAGAACCCGGAAAGATCGCCCTTGAGCGGCTCAGGTTTACCAGTCCCTTTGAAGGGTGTACGGCAGCACTCGCGGATCAGCACATTGACCGTCTCGAAGATCGCCGAATCAGCTTCCCGCCAGTGGTGATAGTCTTCCCATCCCTCGGCAGTGAACGCAACGCTCACGGAATTCCGAGCCTCAGTCTTGTTGCGTTGCTTTGACTTCATGTTCATCGATGATCAGCTCTTGAGTAACTGGCTGACCCGACCGCAGCTGCTCGACTGATGAACGCAAGCGCCTTGCGTTGGCAGAAGACCCTAGCAAGTAAAGGGTCTCCTGCATGCCGTTGTAATCCTCCAGGGACAGCATGACCACCGGCTCGCCACGTTGGCGCGTGATGATCGCCGGCTCGTGGTCGCGGCATACGTCATCCATCGTTTGCTTCAGGTCGGCGCGAGCTTGGCTAAAAGTCAGTACATGCATTTGTCCAATCCTTCCCGGATTACAAAGGAGAGCTGAGCGAACATTGTACAAAGCTGTGTACAAATCTCAACGACCCGCCGTCGGCGTCTTCATCACTCGGGATGGAGTGCTGCGCAAAGCAAAGGGAGATTACCGGCCCAAACCTTCAGCGGGAACGTGATTGGATCGGTGTGACACGTAGGGTATTTCCCAGTTTCTATTTCATCGCGGGGCAAGTCCTCTCCCATGCCATGACCAGAGATCGGCGTGGGAGCGTGCTTGCCCCGCGATTGCGTCAGTTCAGCCGGTGGGCTTCTTCGCCGCTGGCGCCGACTCGATGCCATCGAGCATCGCCTCCACCAACCCCTCCGCCATTTCCAGCGAATGCAGGCTCGACCAATACATGCCTCGTCCCTCATCGCGTAGGTGGTCGAGGGCCTTGATGCCGGTGTCATAGGCACAGCGCAGGTAGAGCGCGACGTGTACCAGGGCGTCGTGGGCTTCGATGTTGGGGTTTACAGTGAAGAGTGGAGGGTGGCCGGCGTCGCAGCGGCCGAAGGGGTGGGTTGTGGTATTTGGGAGTGGTGGATCGGGAACAAGCTTTCTAGTCATGGGAATTCGCTCCTTAAAAAACCACCGGCCCCGCTACCACGCGAATTGGGTGGCGACTGTACGCGAGGTGGTAGACCCGGGCGATTCCCAAACCAGGCAGGCTCGAAAGCCTCCCACGCACAGCCGCCATGGACTGACATGGGGAATCGAATACCCGGGCTACCACACCCGATCGCCAAGTTATTCGGCGACGGTTTGGAGCCTAGAGGCAAGCGTTCCCACTGAGAAGGTAATGGCAGTCGACAGACTGCGTAGGATATTTCTCTGAATGCGAGATGGGCAGCCTTGGGAGGAAAAATCAGAAAGTCCTGAGGGTGCAGAGAATCCCTGTGGGAGCGACACGCGGGGGGTAGGGCCTCGCTTGACCGTGCCGGCTCTGAGGCGTAGCCTTTCTCCCTGAGGTTGTGCTGGTGCGCCGGTTGAGTTTCAAGTTATCCGGGCGAGTGCATCCTTACCCTTTGGCCGCTTAAGCGGCCATTATTTTTGGGCTTGTTTCTATCGCCTTTAGGCACGATGGAATAGAGCTCCGCCTTGGGCTTGCGGGCCGTCAGTTCAAAAATCGCCTCATCATAGATTTCATTGCCATAGCCATCATTTCGGCCAATCGTGCTGCGAAGAGCAGTCATGTGGATCGTGTCCCAGGAAGTGGTGTAACTGAACCAGCCGAAGGCGCCCTGCGGGCGAAAGAGGATGGTCATCGTGGTTCTTGGCTAACGTTGAGTTTGCGGACTTAACCTTCACCAGAGAAACCACGATGACCAAGCCCACTATCGCATTGACCGAGTTGGTTGAGAAAGGGGCAGACGCTGATCTGCTCAAGCAAATGATCCAGTTCGTTGCCCAGCGCATGATGGAGTTCGATGTCGAAGGCCTGTGCGGCGCCGGCTTCGATGTCAAAAGCCCAGACCGGACAAACAGCCGCAATGGCTACCGTGATCGCCTCTGGCAAACCCGCGCCGGTGACGTTGACCTGAAGATCCCGAAGCTGCGCCAGGGCAGCTACTTTCCTGGCTTTCTCGAGCCTCGACGTACCGCCGAGAAGGCCATGGCAGCGGTGATCCAAGAAGCTTACATTCAGGGCGTTTCAACGCGTTCGGTGGACGAGCTGGTCAAGGCCATGGGCATGACCGGCATCTCCAAAAGCCAAGTGTCACGGCTGGCTGGTGAGATCGATGAGCGCGTTCACGCCTTCCTTGACCGACCGCTTGAAGGCGACTGGCCCTATCTCTGGATAGATGCCACCTACGTCAAAGTGCGGGAGGCCGGGCGCATCGTCTCGGTCGCCGTAATAATCGCTGTGGCCGTGAACACCGATGGTGGCCGTGAAGTCCTGGGCATGCGTGTTGGCCCATCAGAAGCCGAGCCGTTCTGGACGGACTTCCTGCGAAGCCTGATGCGGCGTGGCTTACGTGGAGTGAAGTTGGTCATCTCCGATGCCCACGAGGGGCTCAAGGCGGCTGTCTCCAAGGTCTTCAACGCGACCTGGCAGCGCTGCCGCGTGCATTTCATGCGTAACGCCATGGCCCATGTCGGCAAGGGTCAGCGCACCATGGTGGCAGCGCTTCTGCGCACGGTTTTCGCCCAGGACAGCCGTGCCGAATGTCATCAGCAGTGGCGCCTGGTCGCCGATCAGTTGCGCGAAAAGTACCCCAAGATCGCGACGCTCATGGACGGCTGCGAGGATGAAGTGCTGGCGCACATGGCGTTTCCAAAAGCGCACCGTCAGCAGTTGCACAGCACCAATCCACTGGAACGGCTCAACGCTGAAATCAAACGTCGCACCGACGTCGTGGGCATCTTTCCCAACGACCCTGCAATCACACGGCTGGTAGGCGCGATGCTGCTGGAGCAGAACGACGAGTGGTGCCTGCAACGGCGGTATATGCAGTTGGAGGCCTTCGAGGCAGTCAGCGATAATCCACAGGCCAAGCTGTCGGCCGTGATCAACTAAACGGCAAACTCAGTGGTCAAGGCCATGATGAGTTACACCACTTCCCGGGACACGATCGTCGTACGCGGGGTGGAAACCGGTTAGAGGTCAACCCGGCAGGCCAGAAGGCCTCCCGCGCACAACTGCCATTGAAGGCAATAACCCTAACCGGATTTCCACGTCCGATCGCTGAACCGACAGCGACCCGGTCAGCCTAGAGGGCATGATTTCCCCGGACAATCAGAAGGGGATCGACAGACTTTGTAGGGTATTTCTTGGGCTGCAGGCTGCCCAGTAGGAAAGGTTTTCAGAACACGTAGGACTTGGCTGAGTTCAGCAGATTCGAGCGTTTTTTGAACACGTTCATTCGAGTTTGTCGGAAGCTTCTCGATTGATCTGCACTGCCGCTGTTGTATGGTTTCAGGCGAGCGCGAAACCAGTTGCTATCCAGTGGCGAGAACTGGCGTAGGAACCCCGTTGGTGGCTGGATCATCAGCGTAGGGTGAGACCTCGATCTGCCGTTTGAACTGGGGGCCGCTTTGCGGCCCTTTCGCGACACAAGGCCGCTCCCACAGGGATCGCGACCTCCTGTGGGAGCAACTGTCTTGCTCATGCCCCTCGATCTGGCGCGATCGCTGTGGGAGCGGCCTTGTGTCGCGAAAGGGCTGCGTAGCAGCCCCAAGATTTCAAGACGAAGTGACAACTATG
Organism: Pseudomonas sp. 2hn; assembly: GCF_019646095.1. Classification (NCBI taxonomy): domain Bacteria; kingdom Pseudomonadati; phylum Pseudomonadota; class Gammaproteobacteria; order Pseudomonadales; family Pseudomonadaceae; genus Pseudomonas; species Pseudomonas sp. 2hn. Next base: position 134,640 of record NZ_CP081016.1, read on the forward strand.
CACAACCCACCCCACCCCGGCGAAGCCCTGCGCGAAGACGTCCTGCCCGCCATCGGCATGAACGTCTCCTCCCTGGCCCGCCACCTTGGCTATTCACGTGGTCAGTTATCCACAGTGCTCAACGGCCATGCAGCCATTTCAGCCGACCTGGCCTATCGCCTCGAACTGGCCGGTCTTGGCAGTGCTCGGCAGTATCTGGCCGAGCAGGCGGCTTACGACCTGTGGCAGGCCGCGCACCGCGAGCATCCACCCATCGAGCGGCTGGCGTTCGTCTGAGCGTCAATCCTCATCCGACGCAAACAACCGCTCCAGCTCCACCCGCGCCTCCTTGGCCGTCTGCATCACCTTGGCCCGGTCGTCGCGCACATGCCCCTGGGCCTCCAGCACCTGCTCGTCATGCTCGGTGAAGCGGGCGATGCGATCCGCCGCCTGCGCTTCCGTCAGCCCCAGCCCGACCAGCGCCCGGCGGCTCATCTCCAGACTGGAATGGTAAGTCTCGCGAATCGGCTCGGCGCCCACGTCCACCAGCTTGTGCACATGCTGGCGGTTGCGCGCCCGGGCGATGACCTTCAGGTGCGGGTACAGGCGCTTGACCCGCTCCGCGGTGCGGGTCGCGGCCTCGGGGTCGTCGATGGTGATGATCACGTACTCGGCTTCGGCGACCTTGGCCGCATGCAACACCTCGGTGCGCGACGGATCGCCGTAGAACACCGGCACCTGCTCGAACATGCGGGTCATCTCGATGGTGTCCACCGAGGTTTCCAGGGCGACGAAGGGGATCTTCTGCGCCCGCAGGATGCGCGCCACGATCTGACCCATGCGGCCCATGCCGACGATCACCACCCGTGGCGTGCCGGCGTCGATCTGCGTGTACTGCTCGGGCACTTCCCGGGCGGGTTGCGGACGCTTGAGGGCGCGGGCGCAGCCAATCATCAGCAGCGGGGTGAGGGCCATCGACAGGGTGATGGTCATCAGCAGCAGGTCGTAGGTCAGGGTGTCGAACAGGCTCTGGTCCTTGCCCAGCTTGAACACCACGAAGGCAAATTCGCCTCCGGCGGCCAGCACCATGCCCAGGCGCAGGGCGCTGGCGCTGTTGAGGCCCCCGGCGATGCGGCCGACGCCGATCAGCAGCACCAGTTTCACCGCGATCAACAGCACGGTCATGCCCAGCAGCACCAGCGGCATCTCCAGCAGCAGACGCAGGTTGGCGCCCATGCCGACGCTGATGAAGAACAGCCCAAGAAGCAGGCCCTTGAACGGTTCGATCTGCGCTTCCAGTTCGTGGCGGTATTCGGAGTCGGCCAGCAACAGGCCGGCGAGGAAGGCGCCCAGGGCCATGGAAATACCGGCCTCCTCCATCAGCCAGGCAGTGCCGATCACCACCAGCAACGCGGTGGCGGTGGACACCTCCGGCAGGCCGGTGCGGGCAACGGTGCGAAACAGCGGGCGCAGCAGGTAGCGGCCGCCGACGATGACGATGGCAATGCTGGCGAATACCTTCAGGCCATGCTCGAAGCTGTCGCCTTGGCTGGTGTCCGGGCCGCTGGCGGCCAGCAGCGGCACCAGGGCGATCAGCGGGATCGCGGCGATGTCCTGGAACAGCAGGATGGCGAAGGCCAGGCGGCCGTGGGGCGCGTTGAGCTGCTTGCTCTCGGCCAGGCTCTGCAGGCCCAGGGCGGTGGACGACAGCGCCAGGCCCAGGCCGAGCACGATGGCCGCCGGCAGGCTTTGGCTGAAGCCGAACAGGGCGATGGCGCCGAGCGCCGCGCCGGTCAGGACCACCTGCGCGGTGCCGACGCCGAACACCGACTTGCGCATCAGCCACAGGCGCCGGGGCGACAGCTCCAGGCCAATGATGAACAGCAGCAGGACAACGCCCAGCTCGGAGATGTGCGCGACGCTCTCGGTGTCGCGGATCAGCCCCAGGGCCTGCGGGCCGATGGCCACGCCGGCCAGCAGGTAGCCGAGCACGGCGCCCAGTTGCAGGCGCTTGGCCAGGGGCACGGCGACCACGGCGGCGAGGAGGAAGATGACGGCGGTTTGTAGAAGGCTGCCTTCGTGTGGCATTGCTCGGACTCCTTGAACTGCGTGCGGCAGCGTTTGATGCAACAGCTTATGTCATCGATGAAAGAGGCGGGCATTTTCGGGTGAGATGGGAAACAGGACAATCCCGGGGTTACAGGAAGCAGCGTTCTGAAAGTGGGACCTTTGTTGGGCCCATCGCGGGGCAAGCCCGCTCCCACGCAAGGTATAAAACCTTCGTGGGAGCGGGCTTGCCCCGCGATGGTGATCGGCCACTTACTGCAGATGGGTTTTCAAGGCCTGTGCCGCCTGGTCCATGGCACTGCGCACACTGGGCACGCTGCTCAGCACGTTGAGCAGGCCGTAGTCATGGATCAGGCCGTTGTAGCGCACGGCGGTCACCGGTACCCCGGCGGCGTCCAGCTTGCGGGCATAGGCTTCGCCTTCGTCGCGCAGCACGTCCATCTCGGCGGTCTGCACCAGGGCCGGCGGCAGGCCTTTCAGCTGCTCGAGGCTGGCGCGCAGCGGCGAGGCGTGGATATCGTCGCGCTGGCGCGGGTCGGTGGTGTAGTTGTTCCAGAACCACTGCATCATGTTGCGGGTCAGGAAGTGGCCTTCGGCGAACTGGTTATACGACGCGTTGTTGAAGTTGGCGTCGGTCACCGGCCACAGCAGGGCCTGGAAGCGCAGCTTGGGCGTGCCGGCCTCCTTGGCCTTCAGTGCCACCACCGCGGCCATGTTGCCGCCGACGCTGTTGCCGGCCACCGCCAGGCGGCTGCCGTCCACGCCGATCTCCTTGCCGTGTTCGGCGACCCAGCGGGTGGCGGCATAGGCCTGGTTGATCGCGGTGGGGAACCTGGCTTCCGGCGATGGCGTGTAGTCGACGTAGACCGCCGCAGCACCGGAGCCCACCACCAGGTCACGGATCAGGCGTTCGTGGGTGGGGTAGTCGCCCAGCACCCAGCCGCCGCCGTGGAAGAACATGAACACTGGCAGTTCACCCTTGGCGCCTTCGGGCCGCACAACGCGGATCTCCAGCGGCTGGCCATCGGCCTGGATGGTCCGGCGTTCGACGCGGATCCCCGACAGGTCGACCTTCACCCCGGCCTGGGCACCGCTCAGCACCGCACGGGCATCCTTGGGCGCGAGGGTTTCAAGCGGCTTGCCGCCACCAGCGGCCAGGGCCTCGAGGAAGCCCTGGGTGGTGTGCTCGACGCCAGGGCTGCCAGCGGCGAAGGCGCTGTTCACGGCGAGGGCCAGCAGGCCGGCGGTCAGGGTATGGGACAGTTTCATGTTCTAGCTCCTTTAGGGTTCGAGCCGTGGCTCAGTTCTGGTTGGCGAGGACGGTGGGTTGCACGTAGCTCACGGCGCGCAGCTGGCCGCTGCTGTCGCGGTAGGTCAGGGTGGCGGTGCTGGCCTGGCCCTGGGCGCTGGAGGGTGCATCGATGCTGATGACCTTGGCGATGTCCAGTTCCATGCCGTAGCGGTACGGGGTGGCTTCGCTGGCGAAGCTGCCGGCGCTGGTGCCGAGGGCCAGGGTGGTGACGGTGAGGGCGAAGGCTTTGCGAAGGGTCATGATCGTTCTCCGGGTTTTGCTGAGTGGGGTTGGCGACTGCTTGCTGCTTGAGATGAATATTGCGCGCAAATATTTAGCGCGCAAAATATATTTCCGCTATGGCGCTGATTGAGTGCGTCTTGGCAAGCTTCTGTGGGAGCGGACGGGCAGCCTCAGGCGCTGGGTCGGTACTGCAATGCTTCCGCCAGGTGCGCCCTGGCGATGGATTGCGCGCCCTCCAGGTCCGCCAGCGTGCGGGCTACCTTCAGTAGCCGGTGCGCCGCCCGCAACGACAGCGTCAGCCGTTCGCAGGCCTGCTCCAGCCAGGCCTGGTCAACCGGTTCCAGCGGGCAATGCCGGCGCAGCCCCTTGAGGTCGAGGAAGGCGTTGGCGCAGCCCTGCCGACGCTGCTGCAGCGCCCGTGCCTCGGCCACTCTCTGGCCAACGCTGGCGCTGGTCTCGCCACTGGGCTGGTGGGTCAGCACGGTACTTTCCCGAGCCACCGTCAGGTGCAGGTCGATGCGGTCGAGCAGCGGGCCGGACAGCTTGTTGCGGTAGCGCTGGACCTGCTCGCTGCTGCACCGGCAGCGGCCGGTGGGGTCGCCCAGGTAGCCGCAGGGGCAGGGGTTCATGGCCGCCACCAGCTGGAAGCGCGCCGGAAAACGCACCCGGTCCTTGGCCCGGGCCACCACGATCTCGCCGGACTCCAGCGGCTCGCGCAGCACCTCCAGCACGCGCCGTTCGAACTCGGGTAGCTCGTCGAGAAACAGCACGCCGTGGTGCGCCAGGGTGATCTCACCGGGTTGCGGCCGGCTGCCACCGCCCACCAATGCCGGGCCGGATGCGGAATGATGGGGGTGACGAAAGGGTCTCTGCGGCCAGCTGTCGAGCGGTGCATGGCCACTGACCGAGCGGATCGCCGCCACCTCCAGCGCTTCACGCTCGTCCAGCGGCGGCAGCAGCCCGGGAAGACGACTGGCAAGCAAGGTTTTGCCGGTTCCCGGCGGGCCGGTGAACAACAGGTTATGCGCCCCGGCCGCGGCTACCAGCAGGGCGCGCTTGGCCGCGATCTGGCCCTGGACGTCGCTGAGATCCGGATAGGGGCGCTGTTCCAGCAGCAGGCCATTGGCCGCGTAGGGAGACAGCGCTGGCTGGCCGTTCAGGTGGGCCACCAGCTCGCGCAGGTGCCCCATCGCATACACCACCAGGCCGCTGGCCAGGCTGGCCTCCTCGGCATTCTCCCGCGGCACCACCAACGCTCGGCCCGCATCCCGGGCCGCCAATGCCGCAGGCAGCACGCCCTGTACCGGGCGCAAGGCGCCCGACAGGGCCAGCTCACCCAGGCATTCGATATCGTCGAGGGTGGCTACCGGCACCTGGCCATTGGCGGCGAGGATGCCCAGGGCGATGGCCAGGTCGTAGCGGCCTCCGTCCTTGGGCAGGTCGGCGGGGGCGAGGCTCTGGGTGATGCGTCGGGCCGGGTAGTCCAGGCCGGAGTTGACGATGGCGCTGCGTACCCGGTCCTTGCTCTCCTTGACCGTGGTTTCCGGCAGGCCGACCAGGGTAAGCGTGGGCAGGCCGTTGGCCAGGTGGGTTTCGACGCTGACAGCGGGGGCCTGCACGCCCACTTGGGCGCGGCTGTGGACGAGGGCGAGGGACATGGGCACTCCGTGTTTGCAGGTGATGGCCGCATCCTGCGGCCTGGCAAAGCTTAGTGGTGCTCCTGGGCGGGTGGACGAGAAGAGTGCGTCGAGGTTTTTCCGGGTCAGCCCGGCTTTCTGACTGTTGTATCTGGACAGGGCGAGGCTAAGGTCTAGAATGTGGTTACAACGTAGCTACAAAGTGCTTTAGTAGGCAGGGCTTTCAAGTGTTCTACGTTAGAGTTGCAGCGCCTATCAGATCGAGCGCCGCCCGCGCGGCGCATCGCGACGCAAGGCCGCTCCTACATTTGTTTCGGGCCAATCCCTCCTGGGCCATCACCTGGTCCGCCTTGTTTGCTCGACGCGGTTTCAGCATGGGCACCACTGACGCTCCACCTGTCTCAAGACATGCACCAAGGCGGGCAACCATGGCCTGACAGGTTCGGCACGTTGCAACAAATGTAGGAGCGGCCTTGCGTCGCGACGCGCCGCGCGGGCGGCGCTCGATCTCATAGGCGCTGCAAGGCATTCGGCGGACACCTGGAGGCCCTCACTCGGTCAATAGCCTCGCGCCCAAAGACCTTGAATGCGATGGTTTTAAGGAGGAATTTCATGGCCCACACCGAAGTCGTTCGCACGCGCATCGATAGCGAACTTAAGACCAACGCGACAAGAATCCTGGAGGAAATGGGCATCACCGTTTCCCAGGCCATCCGCATGATGCTGGTCCAGGTCGTACAGACCAAGGCGCTGCCGTTCGAAGTGAAGGCCTTGTCGTTGAATGATAGAGCCCTTCAGGTAATGGAAGCCCAGGACCGTGAGCGTACCGTGCAGACGCATGACAACGCCGAGGCGTTGTTCAAGGAACTGGGTATTTGAACCCAGGACCTACTCGAACAGGTAGTTGTGTGGGTCAGCCTAGTCCCCAAGACTGTGGACGCCTGCCGCCCGAGGCTGCCTGCCGCAGATCACCGGAATCCCCGAACCCCGCGCCCGTGCCAGCAGCTCCTCGGTGTCGTCGCCGCCCGGCAGCGCCAGCACCAGGTCGGGCCGGCTGTCACGCAGCATGAAGACGTTGCGCAGGCGCTCGGCCAGCTTGCCGTGCAGCTGCCAGTTGGGCGGGTAGCGCACGATGTCGGCGCCCTGTTCGCGGGCCCAGCCTTCGATCTCGCCACCCAGGTGCTGGCTGCCGCCGTGGATCAGCACCCGGATCGGTTGCTGGCGCTGGAGGGCGTCCAGCGCCTGGCGGCAGCGTTGGCTGTCGGCGTAGTTGCGCCCTGCGCAGATCAGTACGCGCATGCCCACCCCCTCAGAACCACTGGCCGAAGCGGCGGATGTACAGGGTCTTCATGCCCTGGGCCACCAGGCAGTAGCCCAGCAGGGTGGCGGCCAGCCACGGGAAGTATTCCCAAGGCAGCGGCACCAGCCCGACCATCGCCCCCAGCGGCGAGAACGGGATGTAGATGCCCAGGCACATCACCAGGCCTGTGGCCAGGATCACCGGCAGCGCCGCGGTGCTCTGGAAGAACGGCACCTTGCGGGTGCGCAGCATGTGCACCACCAGCGTTTGCGACAGCAGCCCCTCGATGAACCAGCCGGACTGGAACAGCGCCTGCATTTCCACGCTGTTGGCGGCGAACACGTACCACATCAGGGCGAAGGTGGTGATGTCGAAGATCGACGAAGTGGGGCCGATCCACAGCATGAAACGGCCGATGTTGCGGGCATCCCACTTGCGCGGCTCGCGCAGGAATTCCTTGTCCATGCGATCCCACGGCAGCGACAGCTGGGAGAAGTCGTACATCAGGTTCTGCAGCAGCAGGTGGATCGCCAGCATCGGCATGAACGGGATGAACGCGCTGGCCACCAGCACCGAGAACACGTTGCCGAAGTTGGAGCTGGCGGTCATGCACAGGTACTTCATGATGTTGCCGAAGGTTTCGCGGCCCTTGAGCACGCCTTCTTCCAGCACCATCAGGCTCTTTTCCAGGAGGATGATGTCGGCCGACTCCTTGGCGATGTCGGTGCCGCTGTCCACCGAGATGCCCACGTCGGCATCGCGCAGCGCCGGGGCGTCGTTGATGCCGTCGCCGAGGAAGCCCACGGTGTGGCCGTTGGCCTGCAGCGCCTTGAGCACCCGCGACTTCTGCAACGGGGTGAGCTTGGCGAACACCGTGCGCTCCTCGACCAGCGCCTTGAGCTGGGTGTCGTCCAGGCGCTCGATGTCCTGGCCGAGCAGCGGCTGGCCGGGTTCCAGCCCCACTTCGCGGCAGACCTTGCAGGTGACCACCGGGTTGTCGCCGGTCAGCACCTTGACCTTCACCCCCATCTCGCGCAGGGCGGCGATGGCCGGGCCGGCGGTTTCCTTGGGCGGGTCGAGGAAGGTCAGGAAGCCGCGGATCACCAGCTCGCGCTCGTCATCGGTGTGGTATTGGGGCTTGCCGGCGGCGGCCGGAATGTCGCGGGTGCCGACCAGCAGCACGCGAAAGCCTTCCTGGTTGTAGGCGCTGGCGGTGGCCAGCAGCTGCTGGCGTCGCCCGGCGTCCAGGGCGACCCGCTGGCCGCCTTCTTCCACATGGGTGGCGATGGCCAGCATTTCCTCGACGGCGCCCTTGCTCACCAGCAGGTGATCGCCCAGGGCATCCTTGACGATCACCGACAGGCGCCGGCGGACGAAGTCGAAGGGCAGCTCGTCGACCTTGGCGTAGGCGTAGGGAGGCTGGAAGCGCTGGTCTTCGCCGGCAAAGCGCAGCACGGCCTGGTCCATCAGGTTCTTCACGCCGCTCTGGTGGTGGCTGTTGAGCCAGGCCAGTTCCAGCAGGCGCGGGTCCTTGTGGCCGCTGGGGTCGACGTGGTGCTCGAGGATGATACGGTCCTGGGTCAGGGTGCCGGTCTTGTCGGTGCACAGCACGTCCATCGAACCGAAGTTCTGGATGGCGTTGAGGCGTTTGACCACCACCTTGCGCCGGGCCATGGCCACGGCGCCCTTGGCCAGGTTGGCGCTGACGATCATCGGCAGCATTTCCGGGGTCAGGCCCACGGCCACGGCCAGGGCGAACAGGAAGGCGTCGCTCCAGTCGCCCTTGACCACGCCGTTGAGCATGAACACCACCGGCACCATCACCAGCATGAAGCGGATCAACAGGCGGCTGACGCTGTTCACGCCACGGTCGAAGGCGGTCTGGCTGCGCGAGCCGACGATGGCCTTGGCCAGCGAACCGAAGTAGGTGCGCTTGCCGGTGGCCACCACCACGGCGCGGGCGCGGCCGCTGACCACGTTGGTGCCCATGAAGCCGATGTTGGGCAGATCCAGCAGGCCGCTTTCATCGTTGGCGCTGTCGGCGGCGGACTTCTGCGCGACATGGCCGAGGGTGTCGTACTTCTCCACCGGCAGCGCTTCGCCGGTCAGCACCGCCTGGCTGATGAACAGGTCGCGGGACTCGATCAGGCGGATATCGGCGGGGATCATGTCGCCAGCGGCCAGTTGCACGATATCGCCGGCCACCAGTTCGTTCATCGGCACTTCGCGCAGGCGCGCCGGCTGGTCATGGCGCTCGCGGCGCAGCACGGTGGCGGTGGTACGGACCATGGCCTTGAGCGCATCGGCGGCCTTGCCCGAGCGGTACTCCTGCCAGAAGCGCAGCAGGCTGCTGAGGCTGACCATGGTCATGATGATGATGACCTTGGTCAGGTCCGCTTCTTCCAGGTCGCCTGCGCGTACCGGCAGCCAGTAGTCGGTGACGAAGCTGATGCCGGCGAGGGTGAGCAGCACGTAGATGAAGGGGTTGTGCAGGGCCTTGAGCAGTTGCACGAGGGCCGGTTGCGGCTTGTCGTGGGCAACCTGGTTGGCGCCGTCGCGCTGCAGGCGCTTGGCGGCTTCGTGCTCGGTCAGGCCCAGCTCGCTGGCGTCGAGGTTGGCCAGGGTCACGGCCAAGCCGTTGCGTGCCTCGCGGGCGGCGCGCATGGAGAGGCGGGTATCTTCGCCTGCTTTGCTGCGGGTGTTGCGGTCTTTTACGGTCATTTGGCTGTGCTCCTGCCGCAGGAGGCGGCACGACACACAGTCGACTCACGGTGGGGAAGGTGAGTGAACGTGTCCCGTGTCGCAATGATTCAAACAATGAAAAACGTGGTTTTTCCGACGTTTACGTGTTCGCTGGCGAATGCCGGAAATTAGATCGGCAGCGAACTTTCGACTGGCTGTTTCCATGGTCGGTTAATTCCTTTGCTAAATAGCGGGCAATAGAACTCCAACGAACTTTAATTATTTAAAATTCGGAAGTTTCTGACGATTTATATGGCGTCGGTTCAGCGAACGGACAGCCTCGCGCGCGTCACTGCAGGCAGTAACGGGCGCGCTATCGACTGGGCGGTTCCAGGGACGAGGACAGGCCCCAGCCGAGGACAGGACGGTGCGGGGCCTTGTGCGCACAGGCGCGCAGGCGTGGGATGGCGATATCGAGGTTCATGAGCTTGCCTCCGACCGGGCGGGCACCCGGGGCGGCAAGCTACGGCGGAGCAACAGGCTCTGGCGCGGCTTGCCCGACCTAGGGGCGGGCCCGGAGTTCCGGTTCAAGTGCCTGGCGGCCAAAGGCCGCCAGACAGCGACTAGATACTGTGTCCATTGAATTCTTCGTGAGTTGAAATAAAGGCCCGCTTTTCGGGGCGGGTGAACTTTATGCAAAGCATAGCGGGGAAGTCAACCGGGAAGGCGTAACTTAAATATGTTTCATCTGCTGCAAGGTGAATTAATCCAGCGTGGTGCTCAAGTGCAATCGCGGGGCAAGCCCGCTCCCACGCTGGTCATGCTATCAACTCGGCGCTCTGTGCAACGCATCATCGGTTTTCAGGGTTTGGCGCCCAGGATGACGTGCGAGGCCTTGATCAGCGCGGTGGCCTTCACGCCCGGCTTCAGGCCGAGCTCCTGCACCGCTTCGCGAGTGACGATGGCATACACCTCGGTGCCGGTACCTTCGAAGACATTGCGCGCACTGACTTTCATGGGGAAGCACTCCGTGTGATCAATCACCACGCACGAGGCATTCAGGCGCGTACGTAAACCCAGGCGGTCAGCCCCGAGGCGAGGCCGACGGCGATACGCTTGTAGTCCGACACTTCGTAGCGGTCGGCGGCGGCCAGCTCTTGTTCGCTGATCTGGAAGACCATGCCGGCGACGCTGTCTTCGGCCCGCTCGCTGGGGGAGACGATGGGGTGGTGGCTCTTGCCGCTGGTGGCCAGCACTTGCGGGTCGGTGATCTGCACCCAGTCCCGGCGATAGCCCGGCATGCGGTCGGCCTGGCCGGTCAGTTCACGGCCGAAGTTGGCCAGTTGCACGGCCTTGTCCTGCAAGGTGCCGTAGGAGAACAGCAATACCGGGTAATCGCTGGACGGCTGCATGGCTTATTCCTGAGTAGGCGGGGCGATCCTTGCTTCCAGCTCGGCGAACTGCCGCTCGAGGGCTTCGAGGCGGGCGCGGGTGCGGGCCAGCACCACCATCTGGCTGTCGAACTCCTCGCGGCTGACCAGGTCGAGCTTGCTGAAGGCACCCTGCATCAGCACCTTGAACTGGCTTTCCAGTTCGGCGCGGGGCGCGGCGGTGTCACCGCTGAACAGGCGCGAGGCCTGGTCGCTCAGGGCATCGAGGAAGGCTTTGGGCGCGAGCATGTCTGGTATCCGCTGATCACTGAAAGGGCAGCAGTGTAGCACGGGGCTCCGGGCCACTTGCGTTGCACGCTTTTCGCGCAGGGCGGCCAAAGGTCGCGCACCGATTTTGTGCGCTTTTTCCCTGCTGGCGATTGGCCAATCCCTGCCGGTTCACGCAACTACCTGTTTTCCCGTGAATTGCGCCAACTGGCAAGGTTTCTGCAAAGACCTGACTGAGCCATGCACTGATGCAGTCCCTTGTGACCAGGCAGTGCGCAGGCGGAGCCGGAAGGTTCTTCGTCACAGCCGGATCGTGCGTCGGCGGGGAGGATGGAGCCGACGACGCGTTACAAAGCCAGGCGCTGCGCTTAGACTTGAGACGGGTTTGTTTTCCTGGGGCAAGTCCACCAAATCGGGAGAGAGTTTCATGAAGCTAGTCACTGCCATCATCAAGCCGTTCAAGCTGGACGACGTGCGCGAGTCGCTGTCGGAAATCGGCGTGCAGGGCATCACCGTGACCGAAGTCAAAGGCTTCGGCCGGCAGAAGGGTCACACCGAGCTGTATCGCGGCGCTGAATATGTGGTCGATTTCCTGCCCAAGGTGAAGATCGATGTCGCCATCGACGACAAGGACCTCGATCGGGTGATCGAAGCCATCACCAAGGCGGCCAACACCGGCAAGATCGGCGACGGCAAGATCTTCGTGGTCAATCTGGAGCAGGCGATCCGCATCCGTACCGGCGAGACCGATACCGACGCGATCTAAGCGCCAAACCAAGCCTCACCAAACCCAACGCCCCAGGAGAAAACAACATGACTCTGCGCAAGATCGCAGGGCTAGGAGCCCTATTGTCCCTCGTAATGCCAGGGCTGGCCCTGGCCGAGGAAACTGCCGCCCCCGTGCTGAACTCCGGCGACACCGCCTGGATGCTCACCTCGACGGCACTGGTCCTGTTCATGACCATCCCGGGCCTGGCCCTGTTCTACGGCGGCATGGTGCGCTCGAAGAACGTGCTGTCGGTGATGATGCAGTGTTTCGCCATCACCGGGTTGATCAGCATCCTGTGGGTCATCTACGGCTACAGCCTGGCTTTCGATACCGCCGGTATGGAAAAGGGCGTGCTCAACTTCAATTCCTTCATCGGTGGCTTCTCCAAGGCCTTCCTCAACGGCGTTACGCCGTCGGGCCTGACCTCGGCCGCCGCGCTGTTCCCCGAGGCGGTGTTCATCACCTTCCAGATGACCTTCGCCATCATCACCCCGGCGCTGATCGTCGGTGCGTTCGCCGAACGCATGAAGTTCTCGGCGATGCTGATCTTCATGGGCGTGTGGTTCACCCTGGTCTATGCGCCGATCGCGCACATGGTCTGGAGCGGTGACGGCGCGCTGATGTGGGACTGGGGCGTGCTGGACTTCGCCGGCGGCACCGTGGTGCACATCAACGCCGGTATCGCCGGCCTGGTCTGCTGCCTGGTGCTGGGCAAGCGCAAGGGCTACCCGACCACGCCGATGGCCCCGCACAACCTGGGCTACACCCTGATGGGCGCGGCCATGCTGTGGATCGGCTGGTTCGGCTTCAACGCAGGTTCCGCTGCCGCGGCCAACGGCACCGCCGGCATGGCCATGCTGGTGACCCAGATCGCCACCGCCGCCGCCGCCCTGGGCTGGATGTTCGCCGAGTGGATCTTCCACGGCAAGCCAAGCGCCCTGGGCATTGCTTCGGGCGTGGTCGCCGGCCTGGTCGCCATCACCCCGGCCGCCGGCACCGTCGGCCCGATGGGCGCCCTGGTGATCGGCTTGGTGTCCGGCGTGGTCTGCTACTTCTGTGCCACCAGCCTCAAGCGCAAGCTGGGCTACGACGACTCTCTGGACGCCTTCGGCGTGCACGGCATCGGCGGCATCATCGGCGCCCTGCTCACCGGCGTGTTCGCGGCGCCTGCCCTGGGCGGCTTCGGCGCGGTCACCGACATCGCCGCGCAGTTCTGGATCCAGGCCAAGGGCGTGATCTTCACCGTGGTCTACACCGCCATCGTCACCTACGTGATCCTCAAGGTCCTCGACCTGGTGATGGGGCTGCGGGTCAGCGAAGAAGAAGAGTCGGTCGGCCTCGACCTGGCTCAACACAACGAGCGCGGCTACAACCTGTAACCGCGATGCTGGAAAACTTGCCCGGTTCGCCGGGCATTTTTTTGCCTGTAATTTGCCGTTTGGCCTGGGGCAAACGGTTTCCCTGCGCTGATCGCGACCCGGGGTTAAAACTTACAAGCCATCGGGTGTTTCTGGTGCTTTGCTTTTTCTGCGAGCGCGCTAGAATGCGCGCCGAAGGAAGCTGGACGAGTAGTCCACACACTTCGCTACCCTTTGCTAGGCTTGCCAATAGCCTGTGGCCAGCAAGGGCTCAAAAATTTTGTCAGGCCTTGCCAGGAGCAGGGCCTGCAGGGTGCCGGGCCCCCCATGAGGGGGTGGACACCCAGGGCAGTGGCCAATCCACGGCCAGTTGAATTTTCACTGGTGGCTGCCGGTCTACGGCTGCACCGGTCTATAACTAACCTGCTTTTCGCAAGTCATGAGGTAGAACATGAGCGACGACGATCTGGAAAATGATGACCTCGAGGTAGGCGACGAAGACGAGGCTGATGACGGCCTTGAAGCGGCTGCTGACGACGGCGCGGAAGACGCCGGCGACGACGACAGCAGCCCGGCTCCGGCGGCCAAGGGCAAGTCCAAGGCGGCGGTCTCGGTAGACGAGATGCCGAGCATGGAAGCCAAGCAGAAAGAGCGCGATGCGCTGGCCAAGGCGATGGAAGAATTCCTGTCGCGCGGTGGCAAGGTGCAGGAAGTGGAGGCCAACGTGGTCGCCGATCCGCCCAAGAAGCCGGACAACAAGTACGGCAGCCGCCCTATCTGAGTGGCTGAACGCAAAAAAGCCCGCCGTCGCTGCGGGCTTTTTTGTGGGCGACTGTTAGTCAGACCAACGTGGGAGCGGGCTTGCCCCGCGATGGCGGTTTGGCGCTGATACCGCCATCGCGGGGCAAGCCCGCTCCCACGAACAACCTATTTGGCTGCAGAGTGCAAAGCCCGGTCAGCGCCAGCGCGCCAGCACGTCGGGCAACTGCGACAGCCGCTGGATCTCCGCATCCGGCGCCTGCTCGCCACTCCAGGGCTTGTGCTGTGGGTTGAACCACACCGCGCGCAAGCCGGCGCGCTGGGCGCCGGCGATGTCGTCGCCCGGGTGGTCGCCGACGTGCACCGCCGCCCCGGCGTCCACCTCGCCGCGCTTCAGCGCTTCGAGGAACGGTGCCGGGTCCGGTTTGCCGATGCCCAGGTCCTCGGCGCACAGGGCGAAGCGGAAGTAGTCCGCCAGCCCCAGGCGGCGCACGTCGGCATTGCCATTGGTGACCACGCCGAGGGTGTAGTGGTGGCGCAGGATCTCCAGCACCGGCTGTACCTCGGGGAACACCTCCACCTGGTGCCGGGCATGCAGGAACACCTCGAAGCCCTCGTTGGCCAGCTCCTGGGCGTGTTTCTCGCTGTAGCCGACTTCTTCCAGGGCGTGGAACAGCACCCGCCGGCGCAGGGCGCTGATGCGGTGCTTGAGGCCCGGTTCGGCCTGCACCAGGCGCTCGCGGATGGCGAACAGGTGCTCCACCGGCACGCCGCCGAGGATCGGCGCGTTGGCTTCGAGCCAGTCGCGCAGGACGACTTCGGCGCTGGCGATGACCGGCGCGGTGTCCCAGAGGGTGTCGTCCAGGTCGAAGGTGATCAGCTTGATGCTCATGAGTCCGTGTCCTTGCTGCGTTTGGCCCGAGGGTGGGCGCTGTCGTACACCGCGGCCAGGTGCTGGAAGTCCAGGTGGGTGTAGATCTGCGTGGTGCTGATGTCGGCGTGGCCGAGCATCTCCTGCACCGCGCGCAGGTCCTGGGACGACTCCAGCAGGTGGCTGGCGAAGGAATGGCGAAGCATGTGCGGGTGCAGGTGCTGGCCGAGCTCGCGCTCGCCGGCGGCCTTGACCCGCAGCTGGATGGCGCGGGGGCCGAGGCGCTTGCCCTGGCGGCTGAGGAACACCGCGCCGTCCCGTGGGCCGGCAATGCCACGCAGCTTGAGCCACGCCTGCAGCGCCTCACGGGCCTTGCGGCCGACCGGCAGCACGCGGCTCTTGCCGCCCTTGCCGTGCACCTGCACCAGCCCGGCGGCCAGGTCCAGGTGTTCGAGGTCGAGCCCGGTCAGTTCCGACAGGCGCAGGCCGGACGAGTAGAACAGTTCGAGGATCGCCTGGTCGCGGCGGGCGATGAATTCATCGTCGACGCCGCCATCGAGCAGTTGCAGGGCGCGGTCGGTGTCCAGCACCTTGGGCAGGCGCCGCTCACCTTTGGGCGGCGCCAGGCCGTTGGCCGGGTCGTGCTGGCAATGGCCTTCGCGGTTGAGGTAGCGGTACAGGCCGCGCACCGCCGAAAGCAGGCGCGCCAGGCTGCGCGAGGACTGGCCGTGGTGGTGCTGGCGGGCGACCAGCTGGCGCAGTTGCTGGACCTGCAGGGCGCCCCAGCCGGCGATACCCTGGGTGTTGCAGAATTCGATGACTTTCTCAAGGTCGCGACGGTAGGCCAGCAGGGTGTGCTCGGACACCTGGCGCTCGTTGCGCAGGTGAGCGCAATAAGCCTCCAGCTGGCGTTCCATCAGCGCACCGAGCGCAGCGTCTGGGTGAAGCGCGGCACCACGCGGCCGAGCACTTCGGCGATGTAGCTGAGGAACAGAGTGCCGACACTGCTCTTGTAGTGCTGCGGGTCGCGGCTGCCGATCGCCAGCACGCCGTGCAGGCCCTGGTACTCGAGGGTGGCCACGGCGCTGGAACCGACTTCCTTGTGCTGGGCATCGCCGAACAGGAAGGCCAGTTCATGCTCGCGCAGGCTGCCGCTGATGGTCTTGCCGCCGCCGATCAGCCCGCCGATGGCATGCTGCGCCTCGGCACCGGAAACCCAGCGGCCCACGGGCGCGGCGTTCTCGCCGAACAGGATCAGGCTGACGAAGGGCACCTGGAACTCCTGGCGCAGGCTGTCCTCGACCGCCATCACCACCTCTTCGAGGGTGCCGGCGTCGAGCAGGTCGAGGATCAGCCGGCGGGTCTTGTCGAACAGCCGGTCGTTGTCGCGGGCCACGTCCATCAGCTGCGACAGGCGATGGCGCATCTCGATGTTGCGGTCGCGCAGCAGCTTGAGCTGGCGCTCCACCAGCGACACGCTGTCGCCGCGCTGGTGGGGGATGCGCTGTTCGAGCAGCAGTTCGTCGTGCTCGGCGAAGAAGGTCGGGTGGGCGCGCAGGTACGCGACCACCGCTTCGGCATCGAGCTCACGGGCCTGCGGGGATGCAACGTTAGGCTGATCGGTCATGGCGGATACTCGCTTAGAGACGAACTTGTCCTTCGAACACGCGGACGGCGGGGCCGGTCATCAGCACCGGCTTGCCTGGGCCGGCCCACTCGATGCTCAGGCGTCCACCCGGCAGGTCGATGGTCACCGGCGAGTCCATCCAGCCCTGGCTGATCGCCGCCACGGCCGCGGCGCAGGCGCCGGTGCCGCAGGCCTGGGTCTCGCCGGCGCCACGCTCCCATACCCGCAGGTTGGCGCGGTGGCGGTCGACCACCTGGATGAAGCCGGCGTTGACCCGCTGCGGGAAGCGCGGGTGATGCTCGATCTTCGGGCCCAGTTCATGGACCGGCGCACTGCGCACGTCGTCGACGCGCAGCACCGAATGCGGGTTGCCCATGGACACCGCGGCGATCTGGTGCACCTGGCCATCGACTTCCAGCGCATAGCTGCTGGCCTGCTCGTCGGCGATGAACGGGATCTCGGCCGGGGCGAAGCGTGGCGGCCCCATGTCGACGCAGATCTGGCCGTCGTTGCGCACATCGAGCTCGATGATGCCGCCCTTGGTCTCGACGCGAATGCGCTTCTTGGCAGTCAGGCGCTTGTCCAGCACGAAGCGGGCGAAGCAGCGCGCGCCGTTGCCGCACTGCTCGACCTCGGAGCCGTCGGCATTGAAGATCCGGTAGCGGAAGTCCACATCCGGGTTGTTAGGCGCCTCGACGATCAGCAGCTGGTCGAAGCCGATGCCGGTGTTGCGGTCGCCCCATTGCTTGGCGTGCTTGGGTTGGATGTGCGCGTGCTGGCTGACCAGGTCGAGGACCATGAAGTCGTTGCCCAGCCCGTGCATCTTGGTGAAACGCAGCAGCATGGGCTCACTCCGGCAGCAGGCTTTCGCCGGCGAACAATTCGGCGACGGTCTCGCGGCGACGCACTTCGAAGGCCTGGTCGCCATCGACCAGCACTTCGGCGCAACGGCCACGGGTGTTGTAGTTGGAGCTCATGACGAAACCATAGGCGCCCGCGGAGCGGACGGCCAGCAGGTCGCCCTCGGCCAGGTCCAGTACGCGGTCCTTGCCCAGGAAGTCGCCGGTCTCGCAGATCGGGCCGACCAGGTCGTAGACCCGGCCTTCGCCTTCACGGGGCTTGACCGCGCTGACGTCCATCCAGGCCTGGTACAGGGCGGGACGGATCAGGTCGTTCATGGCCGCGTCGATGATGGCGAAGTCCTTGTGCTCGGTGTGCTTCAAGTATTCCACGCGGGTCAGCAGCACGCCGCCGTTGGCGACGATGTAGCGGCCCGGCTCGAACACCAGGGCCAGGTCGCGCTCGCCGACGCGTTCGCGAATGGCCGCGATGTAGTCGGCCAGCAGCGGTGGCTGTTCGTCGCGGTAGCGCACGCCGACACCGCCGCCGAGGTCCAGGTGGCGCAGGTGGATACCGCACTCGGCCAGGCGATCGACCAGTACCAGCAGGCGGTCGAGGGCGTCGAGGAAGGGCTCGACGGTGGTCAGCTGCGAGCCGATGTGGCAGTCGACGCCGACCACGTCCAGGTTCGGCAGCTGCGCGGCACGCACGTAGATCGCCTCGGCGTCGGCGATGGCGATGCCGAACTTGTTCTCTTTGAGACCGGTGGAGATGTACGGATGGGTGCCGGCGTCGACGTCCGGGTTCACACGTAGCGAAACCGGTGCCGTCTTGCCCATTTCGGCGGCAACGACCTGGAGGCGCTCGAGCTCGTCGGTGGACTCGACATTGAAGCAGTGCACGCCCACTTCCAGGGCGCGGCGCATGTCGTCACGGGTCTTGCCGACCCCGGAGAACACCACGCGATCAGCGCGCCCGCCGGCGGCGAGGACGCGCTCCAGCTCACCGCCGGAGACGATGTCGAAGCCCGCGCCCAGGCGCGCCAGCAGGTTCAGCACGCCCAGGTTGGAGTTGGCCTTGACCGCGAAGCAGACCAGGTGCTCGACCCCGTGCAAGGCGTCGGTATAGCTGCGGTACTGGGCCTCGATATGGGCGCGCGAGTACACGTAGGTGGGCGTGCCGAAGCGTTCGGCGATCGCCGTCAGGGCCACCCCTTCCGCGAACAGCTCGCCGCCGCGGTAGTTGAATGCGTCCATGGGATTTCCTTACTGCGCGGGCGACTCTTCTGGCTGCTCTTGCGGCTGCACCAGCACCGGTTGCGGCTGGACAGGCTTGGCATGCTGGTGCGATTTGCGCGGGCCCTTGCCGTCCTTGCCGTCTTCAGGCAGGTACAGGGGGCCTTTCTGACCGCAGGCCGAAACGAGGCAGGCAACCGCGACCAGCGCCGCGAGGGAGGAAATCAGGCGTTTCATGGGTGAAATCCTTGGAAATATGCAGTATTGCGGCCGAGTATACCGAGCGCCCACCTGATTGCCTATGCAAGGGGCGCCCCCGCTCGGCGGGCGTGGGCGACCGAAGGACATGCGGCTTTTTCTTACAGCGATTAGCTTGTAGCTTGAGGCGTTCGCCCTTATCGTGCCCGGCTTGCGTGTGTACAGCCATTTTTCGAGGTCCCTGCAATGAGTTTGAGCGAAGCGCGTTTCCACGACCTGGTCGATGCGACCCAACAGGCCCTGGAAGACCTGTTCGATGAAAGCGGCATGGACCTGGACATGGAGAACTCCGCCGGCGTTCTCACCGTCAAGTTCGACAACGGCAGCCAGCTGATCTTCAGCCGCCAGGAGCCGCTGCGCCAGCTGTGGCTGGCGGACAAGTCCGGCGGCTTCCACTTCGACTACGACGAAGAGAGCGGCAAGTGGGTCTGCGAGAAGAGCGAAGAACTGCTGGGCGAGATGCTCGAACGCATCGTCTGGGAACGCGCCGGCGAGAAGCTGGACTTCGACGAGATCTGAGATGAGCGACCTGCCCCGGCCACCCAAGCCGCTCTACAGCAACGTGAGCCCGGCGGTGCCGTCACCTTGTATCAGCATATGTCGGCTGGATGAGCACAAGGTCTGCACCGGCTGTCACCGCCATGTCGAGCATATCCGCGAGTGGCGCTCGGCCGATGACGAGCGGCGTCGGCAGATCTGCCGCGAGGCGCTGGCCCTGAAAACGCGGGCATCGGCATAGGCACAACGAAGGTGTGGGCTTGAGTATTTGCCCCGCTGTGGTAGTGTCAGGGTCTGCGTCGATGACGCCACAGCCTTTTGTAAACCCCGCCCTTGGGCGGGGTTTTGCTTTATCTGCCTGTTGAAAATTGCCTGTTCAAAGGAGTCTGACTGGATCATGAGCACCAAGCCTTCCCTCACCCTCACCCGCTTGGACGTGCAGCGTCTCGAGCGCCTGCTCGACGACCTCGATGAAAGCACCCCGGGTGTGCTCGCCCTGCAGGACGAGCTGGACCGTGCCGAGCAGGTGGTCGGGCATGAGGAGGTGCCAGCCGGCGTGGTGACCATGAACTCGCGGGTGCACTGCCGCGAGATCGCCAGCGGCAAGGACTATCACTTGACCTTGGTGTATCCGAAGGATGCCGGCCCCGAGGGTAATGTCTCGATCCTCGCGCCGATCGGTTGTGCCTTGCTGGGCCTTTCGGTGGGCGACCAGATCGACTGGCCGGCGCCGGGCGGCAAGACCCTCAAGCTGGAACTGCTGGCGGTCGAGTACCAGCCGGAGGCGGCAGGGGATTTCGATCTCTGATGCCGCGCCAGTTCCGTGTAGGAGCGGCCTTGTGCCGCGAAAGGGCTGCGTAGCAGCCCCGGGATCTTCGCATCATGCAAAATGTCCGGGGCTGCTACGCAGCCCTTTCGCGGCACGAGGCCGCTCCTACAGAGGTGTACGTGAGCGCCGAGAGAATCAGGGCTCCAGCCGCGCCTGCAGTTGTTCCAGCCCATCGTTGAGCGCCTGCTCCAGCTCGCGCTTGTAGCGCAGGTACAGGCTGGTGGACCCCTGCTCGTCCTCCAGCAGCTCGGACAGGTCGAGGTCGGTGATGTAGCAGCGGTAACGGCCGCTGCTGCGCCGCTGACCCAGGATCTGCCGGGCGACCACGGCATACAGCTGGTCGCCATGCTCCAGTTCGGAAAACTCCTGCTGGTCGCAGTAGAGCGTGGCATGCACCCCGTCGCCGGTACCCGCCTGGAGGATCGCCTGAACTTCGTAGTAGGCCTGGTTCTGGCTGTCCATTGGCGTCTGTCGCGGCTCCAGACTGCGTGCCTTGCCGAGGCCGGAGGGCAGCAACTGGTAGTAGAGGATGTCCAGGGACACCAGCGGCAGGCTGTCCAGGGGCAGCTGGGCATCGCGGCGCATCAGCATCGACTGCAGGAAGCGTTGCAGCGGCAGCAGCAGGTGCTGCTCGTCCTGCAGCGGCAGCCGTTGCTGCCACAGCGCGTTGTGCTCGTCGAGCACGTACAGGTCGGCCCAGCCTTCGAACAGCCGGTAGAACACCTGGATGCAGCCGGGGCGACCCTGGGCCAGGATCAGCGGCAGGTCGTGGTCCTGCAGGGCATGGGCGTCCAGGTGCAGCGGGCTGTAGCGGCTGCGCTCCTCGCCGAGGGCCATCAGCACCGCGTCGTGGTCGGCGAGGCTGGCCAGGGTCACCTGCCCGGGCTGCAGGTCGAGGATGTGGGTGTGCTGGGCCACCTGCAGCAGGTAGCGGTGATTCAGACCCTGGTCGAGCAGAAGCTGCACGGTGTCGAAGATGTCCTCGACCCGCTGGCTGATGGCCTGGGCGCGGTTGTGGCAGTAGCAGCGCACCCGCACCCGCGGGCGGTGGCTGCGCTGGCCCAGGCTGTTGAGGAAGTCGCGCAGGCAGCGCACCAGCGCATGCTCGCCGTCGTAGCGCTGCACCAGCACCTCGTTCCAGCTGTTGAGGGTGATCTGGTCGAGGGTCAGCACCAGGTTTTCGCGCACCCCGGCGTAGCTCAGCGAGTCGGTGCGCTCGGTGGTCATCAGGATGTTCAGGTCGCGGTGATGGCGCAGTGGATCGACCCCGACATTCACCAGCAGCAGGATCTCATCGGCCACGCTCGGTTGCAGCAGGCGCACCTCGCTGACCGTCTCCAGCGGCAGGGGGATGCTCTGTTGCAGGCTGCCGATCAGGTTGAACAGCTCGAACTCGCTCAGGTCGCTGGCGCCAGGGTGCAGGGCCAGGCGTGTGCCGCTGTCGATCACGCCGTTGCGATGGGCCCAGGTGAGCAGTTCGAGCAGCTCGCGGCAGCGCTTGATCGGGCTGAAGTGTTCCCACTCGTGCACGCCCAGGTTGCCGTTGTACAGGCCCCAGTGATGGGTGCCCGGTTCCTTGCGGTTGGGCGAGTGCACCAGGGTGAGGGTGTCTTCGGCCAGGTCCGGGGCGATGCCCGGGTTGATCACCTCGATCTTGCCGGCCCGACGCTCGAAGGCGGCATACAGGCGCCGGCCGAGGACGTTGAGGTCGCGCTGGTCGGCGCGGCTGTTGGCGTTCTGCAGGCGGGCGAACTGGGTCAGGAAGCGGTAGCTGTGGTTCAGCTCGGCCACCAGCTCGCGGCGCTCGACCGCCACCTGGCGCACTTTCCACTGGCTGCGGCTGTCGAGCAGCGCCAGCTGGCGCTCGTCCCAGCCCCATTCCTCGGTCAGGCGCCCGAGCAGCTGGCGCTGCCAGCCGCCGTTGCGGGTGCGGCCAAGGTCGCTGAGCTTCTTGTTCACTTTCAGGTACAGGCTGCGCCGCACCAGTTCCAGGCGCGCCGATTCACCGCGCTGGAGCAGGTAGCGTTCGATGCGCCGGTAGACCATGACGTAGGGGTCGAGCTCGTCCAGGTCCAGCTGGTTGGCGAACACGGCCTGCTTGTAGTCCAGGCTCAGGCAGCGCACCTGTGGGTGTTCGCTGGCGTAGGCCTCGGTGAGCAGCAGCTTGAGCAGCGATTTGTAGGGCGAGTCGATGCCCTTGAACAGCTGCCAAAGCCCGGCGCCGACATACTCGCCAGGCGGTATGTGCGCCAGGTTGCCGAGGTCCAGGGCGTCGGTGATGCGGATGAAGCGCTTGGCCAGCAGGGTCTGGGTGAAGTCCCGGTAGTTATGCTCCTGGTACACCGGCACCAGCCACCACAGCGGTGTGCGTCCGGCCAGCCAGATGGCGGTGCGGTAGAACTCGTCGAGCAGCAGGTAGTGCTGGGTGGTGCCGCAGTCGTCGGAGCTGAGCTGGCTGTCGCGCTCGCCCTGGACGAAGCCGCGAGGCTCGATCAGGAACAGGTGCGCCTCGGCGCCCTGGCTGGCGGCCCAGGCCTCGAGCAGCTGGCACTTGCGCCGCAGGTCGGCCAGGGCCTGTTCGTCCAGGTCGGGGGCGTGGCAGACCCACAGGTCCATGTCGCTCTGCTCGGCCTGAGCCAGGGTGCCCAGGCTGCCCATCAGGAACAGGCCGTGGATCGGTTGTGGCGGCTTGCCGTGGCGTGGCTTGTAGGTGAACGAGCGGGTCAGGCGCTGGGCCTCGGCCAGCAGGTCGCTGTCGGGCTCGAAGCCGGACACGCCAGCGGGGGTGGTGCCCGAGACATAGCCCGGCAACAGCGGGTGATTGACGTGGAAGAACAGTGGCAACAGGGTCAGGACCTGCTGCTGGCGCGTGGACAACCCCTCCATGGCCCGTGCCAGGCGGCCCTGGTTGATCTTCAGGAAGCGCGCGCGCAGCTTGGACAGCTCCTTGCGGTCGATGCCTTGGTCAAGATCGGGGCGGATTTCATGGGGGTGGTTCATTGCGCACTCAGGCAGGCAGGGGAGCACTGGCGAGTTTAGCCTGAGTGGGGCGGTCGGATAAGGGGTTGGTGGCTTTTTGACGTCAGTTTTACAACGTTCGTCTGGGGCTCATCGCGGGGCAAGCCCGCTCCCACGTGGGGCGGGCTTGGTGAACTCAGGCAGGCTGTGGGGTCTTAAGTACCCTGAGGAGCAGCTGCATACTTTCGGCGGCGTCAGTACCCAGGCTGGTGAGGTAGCCGCCGTCGGGTTGGTCAGTGAGACCTTTGTCGTGCAGGCGCTTGGCTGCGGCGACCAGTGCCGGGGAGGCGTCGCTACAAACCTTGATGCCTTCCTGGTGACTGTCCAGGTTGAACTGGGCAAGCACTTCCAGTTCGGCGATCAGTTCGGGGTTGAAGGGCATAGGCTACTCCTGACTTCGAGACAAGGATGGAAGTCAGGAGTGTAGTCAGGTTTATTCGATGTCGCCTTGATCCGCCTCAGGTGGCAGCTCCGGCAGGGCGCGCAGGGCGGTTTCATACCATTCGGTGTTGAACGGGCGGTCTTCGTCGAGCATGGCGTCGATTTCGATGGCCAGCACGTGGGCCATGAGGTTGAGGATGTCCTCGCGCTCGTAGCCGACCAGGGTCAGCTTGTTGAAGGTGGCCTTGGCCGCCGCGGGTTCGCCGCTTTCGATCTGGTTCTCGATGGCCTGGGTGAGGGTGGCCTCGGTGAAGGCTTCTTCGTCGTTGCCGTCGATCTCGTCGTGCTCGCTCATGGCGGTACTCCTGTGGTGAAGCGCACAGTGTGCCATGTCTGCGTTGGCAATGCCCGGCCATCAGCGCCAAGCATGGCACTGGTCAAGGGACGGGCAGGGGGCTATAACAGCCGGGCCAACCCCATACGGCCTTGGAGGCTGTCTCAATGCTCAAGCTTCATGGATTCGCGGTCAGCAACTACTACAACATGGTCAAGCTGGCCTTGCTGGAGAAAGGCGTGCCCTTCGAAGAGGTGCCGTTCTTCGGCGGTCAGTTGCCTCAAGCCCTGGCCATCAGCCCTCGCGGCAAGGTGCCGGTGCTTGAGACCGAGCACGGTTTCATCAGCGAAACCGGGGTCATCCTCGACTACATCGAGCAGACCCAGCCGGGCAAGGCGCTGCTGCCGGCCGATGCCTTCGGGCAGGCCAAGGTGCGTGAGCTGTTGCGGGAGATCGAGCTGTATATCGAGTTGCCGGCGCGTACCTGCTATGCCGAGGCGTTCTTCGGCGCGGCGGTGGAGCCGCTGATCAAGGAGCGGGCACGGGCGGACCTGCTGGCGGGCTTTGCCACCCTCAAGCGCAATGGGCGGTTCCAGCCTTACGTGGCCGGTGAGCAACTGACCATCGCTGACCTGATGTTCTGCTTCTCGGTCGACCTAGCCTGCGCGGTGGGCAAGAAGGTGCTGAACATCGACTTCCTGGCGGATTTCCCGCAAGCGACGGCGTTGCTGGAGAAGCTGCGCGAGAACCCGCACATGGCGCGGATCGTGGCGGACAAGGACGCGGCGATGCCGGCGTTCCTCGAAATGATCAAGAGCAAGCGCTAACGTTCTAAACAATCGCGGGGCAAGCCCGCTCCCACAAGCGTGGGAGCGGGCTTGCCCCGCGATTCGAGCTGAAGACAGTCGCTTATCGCGAAGCCAGCAAGGCCTTGCCACGCGCAACGGCAGCGCGCACCTGGGCCGGTGCGGTACCGCCGATGTGGTTGCGGGCGTTGACCGAACCTTCCAGGGTCAGCACGGCGAACACGTCCTGCTCGATCTGGTCGCTGAACTGGCGCAGTTCGTCCAGGCTCATCTCGGCCAGGTCCTTGCCGGTATCGACACCGTACTTCACCGCATGGCCGACGATCTCGTGGCAATCACGGAACGGCAGGCCGCGGCGCACCAGGTAGTCGGCCAGGTCCGTGGCAGTGGAGAAGCCGCGCAGGGCCGCTTCGCGCATGATCGCGTGCTTGGGCTTGATCGCCGGGATCATGTCGGCAAAGGCGCGCAGCGAGTCGCGCAGGGTGTCGGCGGCGTCGAACAGCGGCTCTTTATCTTCCTGGTTGTCCTTGTTGTAGGCCAGCGGCTGGCCTTTCATCAGGGTCAGCAGGCCGGTCAGGGCGCCGAACACGCGGCCGCTCTTGCCGCGCACCAGCTCCGGCACGTCCGGGTTCTTCTTCTGCGGCATGATCGAGCTGCCGGTGCAGAAACGATCAGGCAGGTCGACGAACTGGAACTGGGCGCTGGTCCACAGCACCAGCTCTTCGGAGAAGCGCGACAGGTGCATCATCGCGATGCTCGCCGCCGAGCAGAATTCGATGGCGAAGTCGCGGTCCGAGACGCTGTCCAGCGAGTTGCCGCCCACGGCCTCGAAGCCCAGCAGCTTGCAGGTCAGCTCGCGGTCGATCGGGTAGGTGGTGCCGGCCAGGGCGGCGCTGCCCAGGGGCATGCGGTTGGCGCGCTTGCGGCAATCCACCAGGCGCTCGTAGTCGCGGCTGAGCATCTCGAACCAGGCCAGCAGGTGGTGGCCGAAGGTCACCGGCTGCGCGGTCTGCAGGTGGGTGAAGCCGGGCATGATGGTCTCGGCCTCGCGCTCGGCCTGCTCCAGCAGGCCCTGCTGCAGGCGGGTGATCTCGGCCAGGATCAGGTCGATCTCGTCGCGCAGCCACAGGCGGATGTCGGTGGCTACCTGGTCGTTGCGGCTGCGGCCGGTGTGCAGTTTCTTGCCGGTGATGCCGATGCGGTCGGTCAGGCGCGCCTCGATGTTCATGTGCACGTCTTCGAGGTCGACGCGCCAGTCGAAGGTGCCGGCCTCGATTTCGCCCTGGATGGTCTTCAGGCCATCGATGATGGTGTCGCGCTCGGCATCGCTGAGGACGCCGACCTGCGCCAGCATGGTGGCGTGGGCGATCGAACCCATGATGTCGTGGCGGTACAGGCGCTTGTCGAAATCGACCGAGGCGGTGAAGCGGGCGACGAAGGCGTCGACGGGCTCACTGAAGCGGCCGCCCCAGGACTGATTGGTCTTGTCGGTGCTCATGGATTCACTCGTTGAAGGCGTGAACGGAAAAAGTGCGCCGATCATAGCAGGGTTGCGCCCGCCGCCGCAGGGCGCTGGTCGCGAGAATCGTCCGGTTACAAGGGGGTGCGGCATATTCAACGATTGAACGGCAGTGTTCCACGGAGCGTCTACAGTTGGACAAAGGACTGGTGCTGAATCTGCCAGACCAGTGAATCTTTGGCCTTCGCACCGGTCTGTAGCGTGACCGCGTTTTGGTCGCCCACACTTGTCTACGCTATACCCGTGCGAGACTCACTCAGGAATCCAGCGCAATTATGAATGTCCTGATCGTTGATGATGAACCCCAGGCCCGCGAGCGCCTGAGCCGGCTGCTTGGCGAGCTGGAGGGTTACACCGTGATGGAGCCCAGCGCCACCAACGGCGAGGAGGCCCTGACCCTGATCGAAAGCCTCAAGCCCGATGTGGTGCTGCTGGATATCGGCATGCCGGGCCTCGATGGCCTGCAGGTCGCCGCCCGGCTGTGCGAGCGCGAGTCGCCGCCGGCGGTGGTGTTCTGCACCGGTGACGATGAATACGGCAGCGAAGCCTTCAGGGACAGCACCCTGAGCCACGTCGAGAAGCCCATCCAGCCGCAGGCCCTGCGCGATGCCCTGCGCCGGGCGGAAAAACCCAACCGTGCCCAGCTGGCGGCGTTGACCCGCCCCGCCGGCGACGCCGGTGGCGGTCCGCGCAGCCATATCAGTGCTCGTACCCGCAAAGGCATCGAGTTGATCCCCATTCCCCAGGTCATCTACTTCATCGCTGACCACAAGTACGTCACCTTGCGCCATGAGGCGGGCGAGGTGCTGCTCGATGAGCCGCTCAAGGCCCTGGAGGACGAGTTTGGCGAGCGCTTCGTGCGCATCCACCGTAATGCACTGGTTGCCCGTGAGCGCATCGAACGGCTGCAGCGTACGCCGCTGGGGCATTTCCAGCTCTATCTCAAGGGTCTGGAAGGCGACGCCCTGACCGTCAGCCGCCGTCATGTGGCGGGGGTGCGCAAGATGATGCAGAGCCTGCACTGAAAGGCTTCAGGGAACGTGGGAGCGGGCTTGCCCCGCGATAGCAGTGCAAGATCCGCCATCGCAATCGCGGGCCAAGGCCGCTCCCACGCAAATCGCGACCAGTATCTGCGCAGGGAGCGTGATTGCTGATCTGAATCTGCGGGCACATCCGGAGGAGCTGTTATCATCGACCGCATTTCTCTGGATCGGTGCGTTTCATGTCCACTCGCGAAATCCGCATTGCCACCCGTAAAAGTGCCTTGGCCCTGTGGCAGGCCGAATACGTCAAAGCCCGCCTGGAACAGGCGCATCCCGGCCTGCTGGTGACCCTGGTGCCAATGGTCAGCCGTGGCGACAAGCTGCTCGACGCGCCGCTGGCGAAGATCGGCGGCAAGGGCCTGTTCGTCAAGGAGCTGGAAACCGCCCTGCTCGACAACGAGGCCGACATCGCCGTGCACTCGATGAAGGACGTCCCCATGGACTTCCCCGAGGGCCTGGGCCTCTACTGCATCTGCGAGCGTGAAGACCCGCGCGACGCCTTCGTTTCCAACACCTTCGCCAGCCTCGAGGCCTTGCCGGCCGGCAGCATCGTCGGTACCTCCAGCCTGCGCCGTCAGGCCCAGTTGCTGGCGCGCCGGCCCGACCTCGAGATTCGCTTCCTGCGCGGCAACGTCAACACTCGCCTGGCCAAGCTCGATGCCGGTGAGTACGACGCCATCATCCTCGCCGCCGCCGGCCTGATCCGCCTCGGCTTCGAGGACCGCATCACTGCCTCCATCAGCGTTGACGACAGCCTGCCGGCGGGCGGCCAGGGCGCGGTGGGCATCGAATGTCGCAGCGCCGACACCGAGATCCATGCCTTGCTGGCGCCGTTGCACCATGCCGACACCGCCGACCGGGTGGTGGCCGAGCGTGCCCTGAACAAGCGCCTCAATGGCGGCTGCCAGGTGCCGATCGCCTGCTACGCGGTGCTCGAAGGTGAGCAGCTGTGGCTACGCGGCCTGGTTGGCCAGCCCTCCGGCGGCACCTTGCTGGTGGCCGAGGCCCGAGCGCCGCGTGCCGATGCCGAGCGCCTCGGCGTGCAGGTCGCCGAAGACCTGCTTGGGCAGGGCGCCGAGGCGATCCTCAAGGAAGTCTACGGCGAGGCCGGCCACCCGTGAGCCCCTGGCGCCTGCTGCTGACCCGGCCTGAAGAGGACTGTGCGGCGCTGGCGCAGACCCTGGCCGACGCGGGCATTGCCAGCGCCAGCCTGCCATTGCTGGTGATCGAGGCGATTGCGCCGGACGCTGCGCAGGTGCAGCGCCTGCGCGCGATCGTCGAGGCCCAGGCCATCATCGTGGTCAGCAAGCCGGCGGCCCGCCTGCTGCTGGAGCAACTTGCCCAGGCGGGAGTGATGCCGCCGTCCGCCGGCTGGTTCACGGTGGGCGAGGCGACGGCGCGGATCCTTCAGGAGCACCGGTTGCAGGTGGCCTTTCCGGCGGCCGGCGACGACAGCGAAGCCTTGCTTGCTCTGCCCGCGCTGCGCGAGGCTATCGCCGGGCCGGCACCCCGCGTCCTTATCGTTCGCGGCGTCGGAGGTCGTGAACTGCTGGCCGAGCGTCTTGCCGAGCAAGGTGCTAGTGTCGATTATCTGGAATTGTATCGCCGCTGCCTGCCGCACTACCCCGCCACGACCCTCGCCCAGCGCATCGATGGGGAACGCCTCAATGGCCTGGTGGTCAGCAGTGGGCAGGGTCTGGAACACTTGCATCGACTGGCGGGTGCGGATTGGCCGCGGTTTTCCCGCTTGCCGCTGTTCGTGCCCAGCCCCCGGGTGGCCGAGCAGGCCCGAGCGCTCGGGGCGAAAGACATTGTGGATTGCCGTGGCGCCAGCGCCGCGGCCTTGCTGGCAGCCGTGCAGCGAACCGCTGCGCCTGCCCCTTAAGGCGCTAAGCTAGAGAGCGATGCGCCACCATGCAAAGGATGGATACGTGAGCGAAACTGTCTTGTCCAACACCGAACAGCCCGCGGCGCCCGAGGCGCCGCAATCCGCCACCGCCAAGCCCGCCCGACGCTCCGGCAACGGCCTGGCGCTGCTGGCCCTGCTGCTGGGCGCCGCCGGCGTCGCGGTCGGCGGCTGGGGCGTCTGGCAGGTCCGCCAGCTGCAAGGCAGCGAGCAAGGCCAGGGCGAGCACCTGCAAGCCCTCAACCAACGCGCCGACGCGCTGCAGCAGCGCGAGCAGCAGCTCAGCGCGCAGTTGGCCAGCCTGCCAGCGGCCAGTGAACTGGAAGACCGCCGGCGCCTGGTGGCGCAACTGCAGGGCGACCAGCAGCGCCTGAGCCAGCGCCTGGAGACCGTGCTCGGCGAGAGCCGCAAGGAGTGGCGCCTGGCCGAGGCCGAGCATCTGCTGCGCCTGGCCACCCTGCGCCTGTCGGCGTTGCAGGACATCACCAGCGCCAAGGCGCTGGTCGAAGGTGCCGATGAAATCCTCCGCGAGCAGAGCGACCCTGGCGCCTTCGCTGCCCGCGAGCAGTTGGCCCGCAGCCTGGCGACGCTGTCCAGCACCGAGCAGCCGGATCGCACCGGGCTGTTCCTCAAGCTCGCCGCGCAACGCGAACTGGTGCAGCAGCTCAGTGCCCAGTCGCCGGAATTCGACAGCAAGGCCGACGCCATGGGCGCGCTGACCGCCGATGGCGACGGTGCCAGTCGCTGGTCGCAGTGGTGGGCGGAGATCTCCAAGTATTTCCAGATCGAGTTCAATGCCGACGACAACGTCCGCCCGCTGCTGTCCGGGCAGTCGCTCAACCAGTTGCGCCTGGCCCTGAGCCTGACCATCGAGCAGGCGCAGTGGGCGGCCCTCAACGGCGAGGCCAAGGTCTATGCCCAGGCCATGGACGATGCGCGCAGCGTGTTGCTGGCCAACTTCAATCCGGACAATCCGCAAAGCAAGGCGATGCTCGACAACCTCAACCAGCTGGCCGAACAGCCGGTGTCGGTGGTCACGCCTGACCTGAGCGAGAGCCTGGCCGCGGTGCAGGCCTACATCCAGCGTCGCCACCTGCCGGCCGCCGCCGAGGGGGCCAAGCCATGAAGCGTGTCTACCTGCTGGCGGTGCTGGCGATCGTCGTCGCCGCGGCGCTGGGCATTGCGATCGCCAAGCACAGCGGCTACGTGCTGATCGCCTACGGCGGTTTCCGCTACCAGTCGGGGCTGTGGGCGGCGCTCGGCGCGCTGGTCGGCATCATCCTGCTGCTGTTGCTGCTGCGCTACCTGGTCGGCCTGGTGCTGACCTCGTCCGGGGTGGTCAACCCGTGGTCGCGGCGCAACCGCAGCCGGCGCACCCGCATCGCCGTCGAACAAGGCCAGCTGGACCTGGCCGAGGGGCGTTGGGCCAGTGCCCAGCGCCACTTGCAGCGGGCCGCCGAGTCCGATCGCCAGCCACTGCTCTACTACCTCGGCGCCGCTCGCGCCGCCAACGAACTGGGACGGGTCGAGGAGCGCGACAACCTGCTCGAACGCGCCCTGGAACGCCAGCCGCAGGCCGAGCTTGCCGTTGCCCTCACCCATGCCCAGCTGCAGATGGACCGGGGCGAGAGCGAGGGTGCGCTGGAGGCCCTGCAGGCGATGCAGGAGCGTCACCCGCACAATGCCCAGGTGCTGCGCCTGTTGCAGCGCCTGCACCTGGAGCGCGGCGACTGGCCGGCGTTGATCCGCCTGCTGCCGGACCTGCGCAAGCACAAGGTGCTGCCGACGGCGGAACTGGCCGACCTGGAACAGCGCGCCTGGGGCCAGAACCTGGGGCTGGCGGCGACACGTGGCGAGGATCCGCAGGCGGCACGCCAGGCGCTCGAGCGCGCCTGGCAGCAGCTGACCAATGCCCAGCGTCAGGAACCGCAACTGGTGTCGGCCTACGCCGAGCAACTGCGTCAGGTCGGTGCCCAGGGCGAGGCCGAGCAGGTGCTTCGCGGCGCGCTCAAGCGCGACTACGAAAGCCATCTGGCGCGCCTTTACGGGCTGGTGCGCGGCGATGATCCGGCGCGCCAGCTGCAGACGGCCGAAGGCTGGCTGAAGGAGCATCCGCAGGACCCGAGCCTGCTGCTCACCCTCGGCCGACTGAGCCTGCAGAACCGCTTGTGGGGCAAGGCGCGTGATTATCTGGAGAGCAGTCTGCGCATGGAGCGCAATCCGGAAACCTGCGCCGAGCTGGCGCGCTTGCTGGCCGGGCTCGGCGAGACCGAGCGCAGCAATCAGCTGTTCCAGGAGGGCCTGGGGCTGCTGGATGAGCGCCTGCTGGCGTTGCCGCTGCCGGAGGGTGTTCGGGCCTGAGGCCCAACCCTTTCAGGTGTTGAGAAGGGGCGTTCGACTTGGACTTGCCGGGGTCGCTTTGCGACCCTTTCGCGGCACAAGGCCGCTCCTACAGGTGATCGCGCCATCCTGTAGGAGCGGCCTTGTGCCGCGAATGGGCTGCAAAGCAGCCCCGGCAATCTTGAATTGAAGCGGCCATATCCGAGAAAACGCAAAAACCTTGAAAGGGATGGACCTGTCGCGCATCGCGGGCATACCTGCTTGTGCCGGTGCGATGTTTTGCCAGCGGCGCGTTGCATTCTCTGATGAGCGATGACTCAAGACGCCCTCTGCGCAGAGGGCGTCGAATCGTCCTTCGTCCGCGTCGGAATATTCCCACGTTTCACGAAAATGATTCCCTAGCCATTCAGCGACTTGTCTGCACTGTAGCGCCTTGATACAAAGCGCCCCTTTCCTCTACCGTTTCAAACCACTTCCTTCATTTTCGGATCACTTCTGCCCATGTCGCTGGCCTGCTTGCGCAGCTCGTTCCTTCCCGCCTTCCTGGCCGCCGTGGCGGTGCTGGTCGCATCGTTTCGTCTCGAAAACGTGGTCGGCCTGGACCCCTGCGCGTTGTGTTTCAGCCAGCGCCTGATGCTGGGCTGTTTTGCGCTGGCCTGCCTGGTCGCTACGCTCCACGCCGGCGCCCGCCGCTGGCATGCCTGGCTGGCGCTGCTGTTCGCGTCGGCGGGCGCCTTGCTGGCGGGGCGGCATGTCTGGCTGCAGGCCGAGCCGCTGCCGGTCAGCGGTTGCCACCTGCCCCTGGCGCACCTGGTCGAACGCCCGTGGAGCGAGATCCTGCAGGCGTTCCTGCTGGGCAGCCCGGACTGCGTGTCGGTCAACTGGAGCTTCCTCGACCTGACCCTGCCGGAATGGAGCCTGCTGGCGTTCCTGTTGCTGGCGGCGGTGCCGTTGTCGTGGCTGGTGCTGTATCGATTGCGCCAGGACGCGGCGGGTTGATCCACGGCAATGCACCAGGTGTTGCGCGACCAGCGGTGGCCGGCAACGGGATTAAACGCTTGTATGAACTTTGTCTGCTGCGTACCTTGAAGGGCAGGTCGCGCGGGAATAATCTCCCAGCACGCTTACCGAAAATACAACTGCTCGATGCCGTTTGCTGACGTCACCTTTGTGCCACGGTGTTGTGTCGCGAGGTGCAGCGGCATCTACCCAGAAGGGAAGAGATCGCCATGCTCGATAGTTGCCAGAACGCCCAGGAACGCTGGGGCGGTGTTCACAAGCTGATCGATCGTTGGCTGGAGGAGCGCCAGGAGCTGGTGCATGCCTTCCGCGCCTTGCGCGATGCCAAGCCGGCTTTTGCCGACAAGGACAAGAACCGCGATTTTTGCGCGCTCCTGGTCGACTATGTCTCGGCCTGGCACTTCGAAGTCAGCGAGCAGCTGGTCAGCGAAGCCAAGGCCTTTGGCGATACCAAGGCCCTGGAGCTTGCCACACAGATCAACCCGCGTATCGATGACAGCACCCAGATCGCGCTGGCTTTCAACGACCATTGCGAGAAGGGCGAGTGCACCGACCCCGAGCGCTTCGCGGACAAGCTGGGCAAGCTGGGCGGCCTGTTGCGAGAACGCTTCGAGCTGGAGGACTGCCTCATCGAAGTGCTGCATACCGCGCACAAGGAAGAGGACGCGCTGCAGGCCTGATTCAGTCGGCCACGTCCAGCAGTTCGATCTCGAACACCAGTGGGGTATAGGGTGCGATCAGGTCACCCGCACCGTCGGCGCCGTAGGCTTGCGCCGACGGGATCACCAGCCGCCACTTCGCCCCCGCTTTCATGCGTGGCAGCGCCACCTGCCAGCCCTCGATCACCGAGTCCAGCTTGAACCATTGCGGTTGCAGGTTCTGGTCGAACACCGTGCCATCCGGCAGTTTCCCCACATAGCGCACCTGCACGCGACCGCTGGCCTTGGGTTGCGCGCCGCTGCCGCTGGCCAGTTCGCTGTAGAGGATGCCCTCGGGCAGCTCGCGTACCCCGGTCTTGGCCCGCTCACCGGCAATGAAGCGTTTTTCCGCTTCCACCAGTTTTTCCACCTGGGCCTGTTCGGCGGCGGCGTTGGCTTGCGTCTCGTGCTGCTCGAGGATGGCCTGCATGCGTGACTTGGCAATGCGTGGCGGCTGGCCCTGGTAGGCCTGGCGCAGGCCTTCGACCAGGGCGTCGAGCTGCAGGCCGGGGACTTCCTGGCGCAGGCGCTCGCCCAGGCTGGCACCAAGGCTGTAGGCCAGGTCGCTGTCGTTGGCGGGGGCGGTTTCGGCGTTGGCCAGGGAGAGCGGCATCACCAGGCACAGGCCCAGAATCAGATAACGAGGCATGGACGGTTCCTGCGGTAAAGAGCGCAAAGTATGCCAGCGTTGTTGGGCGAAGATGTGTAAATATCGGCAGTGCACTAATGGGCAACTACACTTGTTTCCAGCTGCAAGACAACAACTTTGCCCAGGCATGCAACGCGGCGCTACTGAGACTGTCAACATGCCCTAGCGGCGGTAGCAGCAGAAGCATAGTATGAGCCGCACTCTCGTCAGCCAGGAGGTAAACCATGTCGGCCAAGAAGAAAGCAGTCAGTACGCCGTTGCACCTGCTCCAGCAACTTTCGGGTAGCTTGCTCGAACATTTGGAAGATGCCTGCTCCCAAGCGCTGGCGGATGCCGAGAAACTGTTGGCCAAGTTGGAAAAACAACGTGGCAAGGCCCAGGAGAAACTGCATAACGCTCGCCTGAAGTTGCAGGACGCCGCCAAGGCCGGTAAAGCCAAGGCTCAGGGCAAGGCGCAGAAAGTCGCCGGAGAACTTGAGGACTTGCTCGATTCGCTCAAGGATCGCCAGGCGCAAACCCGTACTTATATCCAGCAACTCAAGCGCGATGCCCAGGAAAGCCTGAAACTGGCCCAGGGTGTCGGCAAGGTACGTGAGGCGGCCGCCAAGGCCCTGGACTCGCGTACTGCGACACCGAAAGCCGCCGCGAAACCTGCTGCCAAACCAGCGGCCAAGCCGGCTGCCGCCAAGGCCCCGGCGAGGACTGCAGCCGCGAAACCTGCCGCCAAGCCAGCGGCCAAACCGGCTGCTGCCAAGGCTCCCGCGAAGACCGCTGCAGCGAAACCTGCCGCCAAGCCAGCGGCCAAGCCTGCTGCCGCCAAGGCCCCGGCGAAGACTGCCGCCGCAAAACCTGCGGCCAAGCCAGCGGCCAAGCCTGCTGCCGCCAAGGCCCCGGCGAAGACCGCCGCCGCGAAACCTGCCGCCAAGCCAGCGGCCAAGCCTGCTGCCGCCAAGGCACCGGCGAAGACTGCTGCTGCGAAGCCTGCGGCCAAACCAGCAGCCAAACCGGCTGCTGCCAAGGCCCCGGCGAAGACCGCCGCCGCGAAACCTGCTGCCAAGCCAGCAGCCAAACCGGCTGCCGCCAAGGCCCCGGTGAAGACCGCTGCCGCTAAACCTGCTGCCAAGCCAGCGGCCAAACCAGCTGCTGCCAAGGCACCGGCAAAGACCGCTGCAGCGAAACCAGCAGCCAAGCCTGCTGCCGCCAAGGCCCCGGCCAAACCAGCCGCTGCCAAAGCTCCGGCCAAGCCTGTAGCCAGCAAGCCAGCCGAAAGCAAGCCAGCCACGCCGACCGCCAGCGCCACTCCGGCGCCTGCGACCAGCGCGGCCACGCCTGCGGCAACCACCACACCGGCTCAGTCGCCGACTTCGGCGTCCTGAAGCTCACGGGCCGCGGCGCGCAGCTGATGCAGCGCGTCGTGGTCCCGGGCCTGGTCCGGCGCCAGCCGGGTCAGCCAGTCCTGCGCGGCGCCCGCCTGCGCAGGCCATCCACGCGCCAACGCCTCCAGACGCTCCAGCAAGGTGCGTTCAGCCTGTAACTCCAGCGCCTTCACCTGCTCACGCATCACGCTCAGTTGTGGGTCGGCCAGCGCCTGCTCGCGCCATTGCCGGCGTAGCGCGCGCAGCGGCGTCACCACATCGCGTTGCCAGGGGCCGGCCAGGGCCTGCAGGGCGGCGATCCGCTGTTCATCGGCGGCCACGCCGCGGGCCTGCAGCCAGGTGCCGCAGAGCAGCAGGCAGACATCGCCGCCCAGTTCCTGGAGGGCCAGGCTGGCGGCTTCGACGCCTGGCCGGGCATACAAGGCCAGGGCGTGATTCCACAGGTCGGTGTGCATGGTTTCACTCGCGCCAGTGATCGGCGAAGCTGGTAGACTCCGCGACCATCATGATCAGACTATCGAACCTCACTTTACAGCGTGGTCCCCAGCGCCTGCTAGAAGGCGCCGAGATGACCCTGCACACCGGTCACAAGGCCGGCCTGATCGGCGCCAACGGCGCCGGCAAATCCAGCCTGTTCGCCCTGCTGCGCGGTGAGCTGTCGCCCGATGCCGGCGATTGCCTGCTGCCCGGCGACTGGCGCATTGCCCACATGCGCCAGGAGGTCGACACCCTCGACCGCATCGCCGTGGACTATGTGCTCGACGGCGATGCCCGCCTGCGCAAGGTCCAGGCGGAGCTGGCCGCCGCCGAGCAGGCCCACGACGGCACCGCCCTGGCGCGCCTGCACAGTGAGCTGGACAGCGCCGACGGCTACACCGCCGATGCCCGCGCGCGCAAGCTGCTGGCCGGCCTGGGTTTCACCAACGAGCAGATGGACCGCCGCGTCGGCGACTTCTCCGGTGGCTGGCGGATGCGCCTGAACCTGGCCCAGGCACTGATGTGCCCGTCCGACCTGCTGCTGCTCGACGAGCCCACCAACCACCTGGACCTCGATGCCATCCTCTGGCTGGAAGAGTGGCTCAAGGGCTACCCGGGCACGCTGCTGCTGATCTCCCACGACCGCGACTTCCTCGATGCCGTGGTCGACCATGTGCTGCATGTCGAACAGCGCAAGCTCAATCTCTACAAGGGCGGCTACAGCGCCTTCGAGCGCACCCGCGCCGAACGCCTGGCGCAACAGCAGCAGGCCTACGAGAAGCAGCAGGCGCAGCGCGCGCACATGGAAAAGTACATCGCCCGCTTCAAGGCCCAGGCCACCAAGGCCCGCCAGGCGCAGAGCCGGATCAAGGCCCTGGAGCGCATGGAGGAGCTGTCGGCGGCCCACGTCGACTCGCCGTTCGACTTTGTCTTCCGCGAGTCGGAGAAGATCTCCAGCCCCTTGCTCGACCTGTCCGAAGGCCGCCTGGGCTATGGCGACAAGGCCATCCTCGAGAAGGTCAAGCTGCAACTGGCGCCGGGTGCGCGGATCGGCCTGCTCGGTCCCAACGGTGCGGGCAAGTCGACCCTGATCAAGAACCTCGCCGGCGAGCTGCAGCCGTTGTCCGGGCGCCTGGTGCGTGGCGAGAACCTCGCCGTCGGCTACTTCGCCCAGCACCAGCTCGACTCGCTGGACGACAAGGCCAGCCCGCTGCTGCACCTGCAGCGCATCGCCCCAGGTGAGCGCGAGCAGACCCTGCGCGACTTCCTCGGCGGCTTCGACTTCCACGGCAACCGTGTCGACGAACCGGTGGTGAATTTCTCCGGTGGCGAAAAGGCACGCCTGGCCCTGGCGCTGATCGCCTGGGAGCGGCCGAACCTGCTGCTGCTCGACGAACCGACCAACCACCTGGACCTTGAGATGCGCCTGGCGCTGACCATGGCCCTGCAGGAGTTCGCCGGTGCCGTGGTGGTGGTGTCCCACGACCGTCACCTGCTCAAGAGCACCACCAACGACTTCCTGCTGGTGGCCGATGGCAAGGTCGACACCTTCGACGGCGACCTGGACGACTACAGCCGCTGGCTGGTCGAGTATCGCCAGCGCAACGCGCCGGTGAGCAGCACGCCCGCGAACCCGGACAAGACCGACAAGAAGGCCCAGCGCCAGGCCGCCGCGGCCCTGCGCCAGCAGTTGGCGCCGCACAAGAAGGCAGCCGACAAGCTGGAGAGCGAACTCAACCAGGTGCACCAGCAACTGGCCGAGATCGAAACGGCGTTGGGCGACAGTGGTCTGTACGAGGGCTCGCGCAAGGATGAGCTGCGCGACTTGCTGGCCCGCCAGACCAAGCTCAAGCAACGCGAAGGCGAGCTTGAGGAAGCCTGGATGGAAGCCCTGGAAACGCTGGAAAGCATGCAGGCCGAGCTCGAGGCGCTGTCCTGATGGAGGAGTTGCGTTCGCTGCTGCCGGGACAGTGGATGGACACGTTCTGGCTGGGGCTGCAGATCCTGCTGATCCTGATCGCCGCGTTCGTCCTGCAGCGCATGGTCGCCCGCGGCCTGCGCAGCCTGGGCGAACGCTACCCGTTGCCGCACGAGCTGATGGTGCCGGTGCGCGGTGCCCTGCGCTGGCTGATCATGGGCAGCGCGTTGCTGTTCGTGCTCGAGCGCATGGGGGTGTCCGCCACGGTGCTGTGGACGGCATTGTCGGGCTTCGTCGCGGTGGCGGCGGTGGCGTTCTTCGCCATCTGGAGCGTGCTGTCCAACCTGCTGTGCGCGGTGCTGATCTTCACCGTCGGACCGTTTCGCATTGGCGATGTGGTCGAGCTGGTCGATACCCTCGACAAGCCGGGGGTGAAAGGCCGGGTGATCGCCATCAACCTGCTGTACACCACGCTGATGGAAACGCCGGAGGCGGGCGGGGCACTGGTGCAGGTGCCGAACAGCCAGTTCTTCCAGAAGGCGGTGCGGCGTTGGCGTGGTACCGAGGCTTCAGTGGCCTTGCAAGAGGCACCTGTCGAGAGCGACTGACAGGGCGCTGCTCATTGTAATCGCGGGGCAAGCCCGCTCCCACGCCCTGGTCCTTTTGGATGGCTGGCGTGGGAGCGGGCTTGCCCCGCGATCGTTTCAAGCAGAAAAACCACTGGTTATTTTTTCGCCAACACCTTAGCTTAGCGGTTTGCAAAAGCTGTTCGAGCGAGGTGTGCGATGTCGATGGAAACGTGGTTGGCCTTCTTTGCCGCGTGCTGGGTGATCAGCCTGTCGCCGGGTGCCGGGGCAATCGCCTCGATGTCCAGTGGTCTGCAGTACGGTTTCTGGCGTGGATACTGGAACGCCCTGGGCCTGCAACTGGGCCTGATCGTGCAGATCGCCATCATCGCCGCCGGTGTTGGCGCCATCCTCGCCGCGTCGGCCACCGCCTTCCAGGTCATCAAGTGGTTCGGCGTCGCCTACCTTGTCTACCTCGCCTACAAGCAATGGCAAGCCCTGCCGATGGACATGAGCGACGAGTCCGGCGTGCGACCGATCGGCAAGCCGCTGAGCCTGGTGTTCCGTGGTTTCCTGGTCAACGTCAGCAACCCCAAGGCGCTGGTGTTCATGCTGGCGGTGCTGCCGCAGTTCATCAACCCGCACGAGGCGTTGCTGCCCCAGTACCTGGCGATCACCGTGACCATGATCAGCGTCGACCTGCTGGTGATGGCGGGCTACACCGGGCTGGCTTCGCGGGTGCTGCGCCTGTTGCGCACGCCGAAGCAGCAGAAGCGACTGAACCGTACCTTTGCCGGGTTGTTCATCGGTGCGGCGACGTTCCTTGCCACTCTGCGCCGGGCGCCGCTCTGATAAATTGCGTGAAGCCATTCGCGGGTAAACCCGCTCCCACAGGCATACCACTCCTCTCGAGGACAGTGGCGTACCTGTGGGAGCGGGTTTACCCGCGAATGCTGCACCGCTATCGCTGCTTGTCCACCAACCCCTTGAGCAGATCCACCGGCAACGGAAACACGATGGTCGAGCTCTTGTCCCCGGCAATCGACCCCAGCGTCTGCATGTAGCGCAGCTGCATCGCCCCCGGCTCCTTGCCTAGCATCTGCGCCGCCTGCATCAGTTTCTCCGACGCCTGCAGCTCGCCTTCGGCATGGATCACCTTGGCCCGTCGTTCGCGCTCGGCCTCGGCCTGGCGGGCGATGGCGCGGACCATCGACTCGTTGAGGTCGACGTGCTTGATCTCGACGTTGGCCACCTTGATGCCCCAGGCGTCGGTCTGCGCGTCCAGCACCTCGCGGATGTCCGAATTCAGCTGTTCGCGCTCGGCCAGGAGTTCGTCCAGCTCGTGCTTGCCGAGCACGGCGCGCAGGGTGGTCTGGGCCAGCTGGCTGGTGGCGGTGAGGAAGTCTTCGACCTGAATGATCGCCTTCTGTGGGTCGAGCACGCGAAAGTACAGCACCGCGTTGACCTTGACCGAGACGTTGTCGCGGGTGATCACGTCCTGGGGCGGCACGTCGAGCACCACGGTGCGCAGATCGACCCTGACCATCTGCTGGATGCCGGGAATCAGTATGATCAGCCCCGGGCCCTTGACCTGCCAGAAGCGCCCAAGCTGGAACACCACGCCTCGCTCGTACTCGCGCAGGATGCGCAGGGCCGACAGCAGCAGTATGCCCAGCAGCACCAGCCCGGCGCTGAATCCGAATTGCATGAACATCGTCTACTCTCCTTGCGCCGTGGGCGCAGTGGCGCTGACCTCCAGCGTCACGCCATGACGGGCCGTTACCCGCACGTGCTGGCCCGGCTGCAGCGGTGTCGCGCACTGCGCCTGCCACTGTTCGCCCTGGGCTTGTACCGAGCCGCAGAACGGGTTGTCCGCGCGCACCTGGGTCACCGTCACCAGGCTGCCCACCAGCCCGGCATCGCCGCTGACCAGGGCGCGCCGGCGCGCCTTCAGCGCCATGCCCAGCACGCCGCCGAGCAACAGCGCCGACAGCACCGCCAGGCTGACGATCAGCGTCAGCGGAATGCCAAAGCCAGGGGCGTCGGTGTCCATCAGGATCACCGCGCCGACCACGAAGGCGACGATGCCGCCGAAGCCGATCACCCCGAAACTGGGCAGGAACGCCTCGGCGACCATGAACGCCACCCCGAGCAGGATCAACGCCACCCCGGCGTGGCTCACCGGCAGCAATTGCAGGGCGTACAGCGCCAGCAGCAGGCAGATGCCGCCGACCACGCCGCCGACCCCGGAGCCTGGGTTCATGAATTCGAACAGCAGGCCGTACACGCCGATCATGATCAGGATCAGCGCCACGCTGGGGTTGGTGATCACCGCCAGCAGGCGAGTGCGCCAGTCCGGCAGGTGCTCCACCACATTGACGCCGGCGGTCTGCAGGGGCAGGGCCTGGCCGGCGACGGTCAGCGTCCGGCCATCGAGCTGGCGCAGCAGGTCGGGCAGGTCAGCGGCAACCAGGTCGATCACCTTCAGTCGTTGCGCTTCGCTGGCGGACAGGCTGACCGCCTCGCGCACGGCCTTTTCCGCCCAGTCGGCGTTGCGCCCGCGCAATTGCGCCAGGCCGCGGATGTAGGCTGCGGCATCGTTGACCTGTTTGCGGGCGAGGGTGTCCTGCTCGCTGTTCGCGGCGGGCTTTTCCTCCGTGCCGGGGACACCGATCTGTACCGGCGTCGCCGCGCCCAGGTTGGTCCCTGGGGCCATGGCCGCCACGTGGCTGGCATAGAGGATGTAGGTGCCGGCGCTGGCCGCCCTGGCACCGCCCGGGGCGACGTAGGTGGCCACCGGCACCGTGCTTGCGAGGATGGCCTTGATGATCTGGCGCATGGCGCTGTCGAGCCCGCCGGGGGTGTCGAGACGGATCACCACCAGTTGCGCGCCTTGCGCCTGCGCCTGGTCCAGCCCGCGCAACAGGTAGTCGGCACTGGCCGGGCCGATGGCGTCGTCGACGCTCAGCAGCCACACATTGGCGCCGGGCGCGGCCAAGCCGCCCGGAGCGAAGCCCAGGATCAGCAACAACAGCAGCATGCGCCAGCGTCGGGCGATCACCTGTCGTCACCTCATGCGGACCTGTCCTTGAAGTTTAGCCGTGGCTGCCGGTCCACGGCCTAAACTTGAGGGTGGGGGCAAAACCGGAGGTGCATCATGCGTATGGCCAAGACCCTTCAGCAGCGCCTGGACCAGGCCAACTGCGACTACGACATCATTCCCCATCCCCATTCGGCCACCAGCCTGGAGTCGGCGCGCACGGCCGGCGTACCCGCTGAGCGGGTCGCCAAGTCGGTGATGCTCGATGACCGCCATGGCAACTACATCATGGCCGTGCTGCCGGCCAACCGGCACCTGGACATGACCGAGGTGCGCATGACCGGCGCCTGGCAGTTGACCCGCGAAAGCAACCTGCCGAGCCTGTTCGGCGATTGCGAGCGCGGCGCCATCCCGGCCCTGGGCGACGCCTACAACATTCCCATGCTGCTCGACCGGACCCTTACCCGCCAGGGTGATGTCTATCTCGAGGCAGGTGACCACGATCACCTTATCCACATGAGCATGGAGCAATACTTGAAACTGGTGCCGCACGCCGAAGTGCGCGAACTGAGCTGATGCTCGCAACCCACGCCGGGCTGGCGTCGTGGACGACCAACCCGGCCATAGGAGTGAATCATGGAAGCGCCGATCCACAAGTTTTCCGAACTGTTCAAGCAACTGGGCCTGCCGGACGATGCCAAGAGCATCGACCAGTTCATTACCAGTCATTCGCCGTTGAAGAACGAAATCAAGTTGGTGGATGCACCGTTCTGGACCAAGGCCCAAAAAGACTTCCTGGAGGAAAGCATCAAAGAGGACGCCGATTGGGCGGTACCCTTCGACCAACTCAACGAAGCGCTGCGCCGTCCCCGCCAATAAAGCGCCGAGCGGCACCTGATGGGCGATCGGGCCGTTGCTATGCTCAGGTAAAACAAGAGGGGATGGCGCAATGAAAGATCCCTACGCACCAGGTTTCTGGTGCACCGTGACGATCCTGGGCACCCTGACCGCCGGCTACTTCTACGGTATCCGGCACACCCACACGATGAACCAGGCCGTGCAGTTTCTCTATGCCGCCGCCGCCGTGACCGCAGCGGTGGCGTTGTGCGGCCTGGCGTGGATCGCCTGGCAGCAGCTGCACCTGAACAGGCGCGAAGTCGCCCAGGGACGAACGTTGCTGACCATCTGGAACACCAAGGTCGCCCTGCGCCGGGTCGAGACGGTGTTCGACCGTTATTTCTGGGGCAGCTACTGGCACTCCGGGCGTACCTTCGAGGAGGTGATGGGCGAGCTCAAGGGCACGCCGCTGGAGCAGAGCCTGGACGCGCTCAAGCGCCAGTGCCGGGAACTCGACCGGGAAGTGCATGACCACCACCATCACTGGCTGGCCAATGCCCGCGACCTGTCCAGCGTGGCCACGGCCATGGCCCGCGAGCGCTACCAGTTGGACCTGTGCGACGCGCCGGCCCGTGACGGCGGCAACACCGCCGTGCTCAACAGGGATCTGGAAGTGCTGGTGTACACCTGGTCGGCGCGCCTGCGCAGCTTCGACCATCAGCTGGACGAGCTGGAACGCGCCTATCACTGAGCAGGGTCATTCACCGCGGATGTACTGCTCCAGCTGCAGGATCAGGTTGGCCTGTTCGGCGATGGTTTCCTTGACCAGGTCGCCGATCGACAGCAGCCCGAGCAGCTTGCCTTCGTGTACCACCGGCAGGTGGCGCAGATGGCGGTTGGTCATCAGGTTCATGCAGTACTCGAGGTTCTGCTTGGGCTCAACCGTGACCACCGGAGAACTCATGATGTCGCGTACCGGCGTGGCCGCCGAGGAGCGACCCTTGAGCACCAGCTTGCGGGCGTAGTCGCGTTCGCTGACGATTCCCACCACCTGGTCGTTCTCCACCACCGGCAGTGCACCGACGTTCTTCTCCGC
This sequence comes from Pseudomonas sp. 2hn, assembly GCF_019646095.1. NCBI lineage: Bacteria > Pseudomonadati > Pseudomonadota > Gammaproteobacteria > Pseudomonadales > Pseudomonadaceae > Pseudomonas > Pseudomonas sp. 2hn. The sequence goes on from NZ_CP081016.1 coordinate 177,565, forward strand.
CAGCAGCCTCAAGGCATCCAGCACCGAGTCGTCAGGGTTGATGGTGTAGACGGTGTGGTGCTGGGACTTGGCTTTGAGGATTTGTTCGACGTTCTTCATACGGGCCTCTGTGGGTGGAAACGCGACGTGTCGGAGTAAATAAAGCATCCGGCACGGCGCTCTGCACGGCAATGCAGGAAACGGCATCGAGGTGATTGAAAAACGTCATTGCGGCAAGGGGCCGCAACGCGGCCCCAAGTGGGTCATCAGAGCTTCGGCATCTGCCCGATCCGCGCCACCATCTCGCTGACGATCTGCAGGTCGAGCATGAACTGCTCCACGGTCTTGAACTCGTTGTCGTTGTGCCCGGTGTACTTCACGTCCGGCATGGCCAGGCCGAACTGCACGCCGTTGGGCAGGTCGTGCACCGAGGTGGCGCCGGCGGAGGTGCCGTACTCGTGCTTCATGCCCAGGTTCTCGCTGGCCACGGCCAGCAGGGCTTTGACCCATTCGCCTTCAGGGTTGCGGTACATCGGCGCGTCGAGGGTGTAGTCGAAGGCCACCTGGGTCTTGCTCTTGGCCTTCCAGCCGTCGAGCTTGCGGGCGATCTCGCCCTTCAGGGTGTCGAGCGACTTGCCCTTGGGAATGCGCAGGTTCACCGCCAGCTTCAGCGCCTTGTCATCCAGGCCGACGAAGGTCAGCGAGGTGGTCAGCGGGCCCATGAAGTCGTCCTTGAAGCCGACGCCGAGCTTGTTGCCCAGGTAGTCCAAGCCCCAGTTGTCGGCGGCGTAGCGGGCGGCGTCGGTGATGTGGTTGTGCTTGAGCGGCACGTCCTTGCCCAGGCCGTTGAGGAAGTCGAGCATGCGTGCCACCGGGTTGACCCCGGACTCGGGCTCGGAGGAGTGCGCCGAGACGCCGGTCACGGTGAGCAGCACCTGCTTGCCGTCGACCTTGGCGTCGATGCTGAAGTCGCCGCCATGGCGTTTGACGTAGGCCGCGCCGGCCTTGTTCAGCGCCTTGGCCAGGTCGGCCGGCTTGTCGCCGGTCAATGTCGCCACCGAGCTGCCGGGGATCTGGTTGGTGGCCAGGCCGCCGGTGAGGTTGATCACCTCGGCGCCTTTGCCGTCACCGGCACGCTTGGCGAAGGTGGCCATGACGGTGCCATAGCCCTTCTCGGCGATCACCACCGGGTAGCCGCCGTCCAGCGCCAGGTTGTAGTCGGGGGTGGCGTTGCGTTCGAAGTAGTAAGGGATGGCGTCGCCGGTGGTTTCTTCGGTGGTGTCCACCAGCAGCTTGAACTGGCGGGCCAGCGGCAGCTTCTCGTCCTTGGCCACCTTCAGCGCGTACAGCGCGACGACGATGCCGTTCTTGTCGTCCTCGGTGCCGCGGCCATACATGCGGTCGCCCACCAGGGTGACCTTGAACGGGTCGAGCTTGGTGCCGTCCTTGAGCTTCCAGTTTTCCGGAGTGACCGGTACCACGTCGGCGTGGGCGTGGATGCCGATCACTTCCTTGCCTTCACCGAGGGTGATCTCGTAGACGCGGTTGTCGATGTTGCGGAACGTCAGGCCGAAGCCCTCGGCCAGGGCCTTGATCTTGTCGGCGATCTTGAGAAATTCCGGGTTCTCGTGCTGCGCCACGCCCTCTTTGCGATAGGTCGGGATCTCCACCAGCTCGCGCAGGGTTTCCTTGGCGGCCTTGCCGTACTTGATGCGGGTGTACAGGCCCAGCAGGCGGTTGATCTCGTCCTGCTGCTCGGCGCTCAGCGGCTTGCCGGCCAGGTACAGCTTGAGGGTGTCGTCCAGCTTGTCGGCCTTGGCCAGGTCGCTGCCGGCCAGCTTGCCGAGGAACTGCTTGAAGTCGGCCGGGTCGCTGCCATCGTAGGCCTTGATGATGGCGGCGGACTGCTGCTGGGAGAGGTTGGCCTGGGCCGGGATCGAGAACATGGCCACGCTGGCCAGCAGGAGCGATGCGGCGGATAGCTTGGTAAATGGCATGGGGGTGCGCATTCCTTTGCAAGGGGTGGAGGGTGACCGTTTACGCAAACGGAAGATGCTCAAGCTATCACCAATGCGCGGCTGCGTGTGAGAGGTGGCATTGTGAGGTCATGGCGAATTTGGTGGTGGCCTTATAGTGGCCTTTTGTTTCCGGCATCAAGCCTATATGGTGGGCGGCCCCGGAAATGTGCAGGCGTATGGAAATGACGACTAGAATGCTGTTTTTGCTGTGTTGTGCCTTGGTCTGTGCCGGATGCGTTAATGATCCGAATGCCCGGGATTCCACTGTCGTGAAGACGGCTACCGATGGCATTCGTTGCCCCCCACCTCCGGCGGATGTCATGCAAACGGCTACCAAGGCGGATGGTTCCTTCGACTTCAAGCTGAATGAGGTGCGTAAGGTCGCCCTGGAAGCGGGGGCGGGTATCGAGAGGAAGTACGAGAAGATCCGAGAGATCGACCCTCAGCTTCAAACGGTCGAGACTGTCCACTATCGCCTGTGCATCGAGTACTCGAATGGGACCTTCACCAAGGAGGAGTACAAAAAGGCAATCCAGGCACTGCCCCTGTTCGGTTCACCTGCGCGAGGAACACCTGGCGATGACAAGGCACAGAACAAGCAGAGCATGGTGTTTCCCGCGAGGTCGGCGCTCGCTCCCGGCGGCACACGCACCGAGCCTTCTCTTGGCCTGACGATCATCCTCAAGTCGATGGGCGATATATGTGCCTTGCCTTGCCAGGTTAAGTCGAAGGCCACCTTGGATGTCACGACTTCATCCTTTCGTATGCCGAACTACGACGTTCAGCCAGGCTCGACGATCACCTTTACCCATGAGAACGAAACGTTCCTGCTGACCATTGAGCAGATCAAGTACTCGCCCTTCTATGTCGTGCTGGGGATCGACAGGATCAAGATCTGAGCGAGGAGCGCTTGCCTGGGCCGGTCAGTGCGTCGGTTTGCTGTGTGCATGGATAGGGTGCCGGAAGCGTCGCCCGGCAGGCCGTCCGAGACGGTGGGCAACCCTGTACCGATTAACAAGGGGCATGAGAGGTGGCCATGCACCCGCGTAGAGGGTTCTTCACGCGGGTGGGGGGCTGAAACAAAAAAGCCCAGGAGCGTTCCGGGGCTTTGGTGTATGGCGCACTCGGCGGGATTCGAACCCACGACCCCTGCCTTCGGAGGGCAGTACTCTATCCAGCTGAGCTACGAGTGCAACGGGCCGCATGATACCCATCTGTGTCGGTGGCGTCCATGACCTTGATCTGCGGAGTTTTTTCCCGGGGGGACAGCGGGTGCCGGTCACAGTGCGATCAGCTCCGGCCGCAGCCCCTCCACCCGCTGTCCCGCAGGCTTGAGATACCCGCCATCCCCGGTGATCTGGTGCAAGACCTTTTCGCGCAAGCCATGCAATGCCACGCCGGTGCGCTGGCGCGGGTGCGGCAGTTCGATTTCCACCACCGCCTTGATCCGCCCCGGCCTCGGCTCCAGCACCACCACCCGATCGGCCAGGTAGGTGGCTTCCTCGGCATCGTGGGTGACCAGCAGGATGGTGATGCCCGAGCGTTCGCGAATCGCCAGCAGTTCGTCCTGCAACTGTTGGCGGGTCAGCGCGTCGAGGGCGCCGAAGGGTTCGTCCAGCAGCAGGATCCGTGGGCTGGCCACCAGGCCACGGGCGATGGCCACGCGCTGGGCCATGCCGCCGGACAGCTGGTGCGGATAGGCCGATTCGAAGCCGACCAGGCCTACCAGTTGCACGTACTCGTGCACGCGCCGGGCGCGCTCGCCCTGGGTGAGCGTCTCGTTGACCAGCCCCAGGCCGATGTTCTGCGCCACCGTCAGCCATGGGAACAGGCGGTGCTCCTGGAACACGATGCCGCGTTCGCCGCCGATGCCGTCGAGCGGCTGGCCGTCGACCCGGATCGTGCCGCTGTAGTCGGTGTCCAGCCCCACCAGCAGACGCAGCAGGGTGGACTTGCCGCAGCCGGAGGAGCCGACGATGGCGATGAACTCGCCTTCGTTGATCGACAGGTCGAAGTCGCGGATCGCCTCGAAGGGCTGGCCGTCGACGCTGAAGGTCTTGCCGACCCCCTCGAAACTGACCAGCGGCGGCGTGGCGTCGGGTTGGTTGGCCGCGTGCAGGGCCGGGGTGATGAAGGCATTCATGCGGATCTCCAGCGCGTGGCGCGCGATTCGAGGCGTTGGCCGAGGTGGCCGAGCAGGGCGCCGACCAGGCCGATCAGGACCATGGCGGCCATCACCTGGTCCATGCGGAACAATTGCTGGGCGCCGATCATCTGGCTGGCGATGCCACCGTCCGAGGGCATGAAGTACTCGGCGCCGATGGTGCCAAGCCAGGCGTAGATCAGTGCCAGGCGCAACCCGGCGAAGATTGCCGGGGCGGCGCCGGGCAGCACCAGCAGACGCAGCCGGTGCGGCAGGTCCAGGCGCAGGGCCTGGGCGGCTTCGCCCAGCTGTGGCGGAAGGCTGGCGATGCCGCGCTGGGTGGCGATCAGCAGCGGGAAGAACGCCGCCAGCGCGACGAACACTAGCTTGGCGCCCTCGCCCAGGCCGAACCAGGCGGTCAGCAGCGGCACCCAGGCGAACAGCGCTACCTGACGCAGCGCCGACAGGCTCGGGCCGAGCAGCCGCTCGGCGTTGGCTGACAGGCCCAGCAGCAGGCCCAGCACAAAGCCCGCGCCACCGCCTAGCAGCAGCCCGGCCAGGGTGCGTTGCAGGCTCAGGCGCAGGGCCTCGGGGAGTGATCCGTCGAGCAGGCCTGCGTACAGGCTGCGCAGCACATCCAGCGGCGAGGTGAGGATGTTGGCGTCGACCCAGCCAAGGCTGTTGGCGGCCTGCCACAGCAGCAACAGCCCCGCAGGCAGCAGCAGGCTTTGCCAGCCGCGTGGCACCTGGCCGCGCAGCTGTTCGCCCGTGGCCGGTTGCGGCCAGTGCAACAGGCCGCGCTCCAGGCGCGTGAAGCCGCGATCCATCAGCGCGCCGACCAGGCCGATCACCAGGATGCAGAGGAACACCAGGTCGAGCATGAACAGTTGCCGCCCCCAGACCATCAGGTAGCCGATGCCTTCGCTGGAGGCCAGCAGCTCCACGGCCAGCAGCGAGGTCCAGCCAGTGGCCAGGGCCAGTCGCACACCGGCGAGAAACGCCGACAGCGCGGCGGGCAGCAGCAGGCGCAGGAACAGCAGGTGAGGGGGCAGGCGCAGGACGGCGGCGGCTTCACGCAGCTTGGGCTGGGCGTCGCGCACGCCGACCAGGGTATGCAGCGTGACCGGCACCACCACGGCCTTGACCAGCACCACCAGCTTGAGCAGCTCGCCGATGCCGAAGAACAGCATGAACAGCGGGATCCAGGCCAGGGTCGGGATCTGCGCCAGGGCGACGAAGGTGGGCAGCACCAGGGTCTGCGCCCGTCGCGATCCGCCCAGCCAGGTCCCCAGCAGCAACCCGCTGCCAATCCCCGCCAATAGCCCCCAGATCAGCCGTTGCAAACTTATCCACAGATGTCCCCAGAGCTCGCCGGAGCCATACTCCAGCGCACTCTGCCAGACCAGCGATGGCGCAGGCAGGATCTGCTCGCTCATCCAGTGTTCACGGCTGGCGATAATCCATAACGCCGCCACCACCAGCGGCACGACCCACGGTATGTAGGAGCGGCCTTGCGCCGCGAAAGGGCCGCGTCGCGGCCCCCATCGACGGCGCTGGCCTACGCTCAAGACTTCGCTCATCAAGGCACCTCTCAAACAAACCATTCCTTGTTTATTCGTTTATGGAATTAAAAAGTTCTCACAAGCGATATTCAAGAGATAAGAGCATGCGGCTGTTGCATGCGAAACCCCCGAGGCATTGCGTTTTCCTCATATTTTCCATGCGTGCTCTGCAAGCCGCCCGGCGCCCCGCATGGCGCCTGGGTTATGTCTTCTGGTTACTAAAAAATGAAGTTTTGATCTTTGTAGGTTCTAACCGGACCTGCCTAGCTTCTGGCCCATAGCGCCGGCCATCGCCGGTGGCAGCCTGCCAAGGAGCCTTGCCATGAAAACCGCCTTCCGCCATCTGCTCAGCCCGTTGCTCGCCGCCGTGTTGAGTGCCGTGCCCGTGGCAGCCCATGCCGCCCAGCCGGATGTGATCCGTATCGCCGTGCCCGACCTCAGCGCTGGCAGCAAGCCCAGCGCCGGCGGCGTGGTGGATGTGCTGCGCGACCAGCAACTGCTGGAGAAAGAGTTTGCCAAGGACGGCATCCGTATCGACTGGCGCTTCTTCAAGGGCGCCGGCCCCGTGGTCAACGAAGCCCTGGCCAACGGCCAGGCGGACTTCGCCTACCTGGGCGACCTGGCCGCGATCATCGGCAAGGCCAACGGCCTCGACACCCGCGTGCTGTCGGCCGGGGTGCGTGGGGTGAAGAGCTACCTCGGCGTGGTGCCGGGCTCGGGTATCCACAGCCTGCAGGACCTCAAGGGCAAGCGCGTGGCGGTGTTCCGCGGCACCGCCAACCAGCTGTCGTTCGCCAGCGCCCTGGCCAGCCAGGGGCTGTCCGAACGTGAGCTGAGAGTCATCAACCTCGATTTCAACGCGGCGAACGCCGCCCTGGCCGCCAAGCAGATCGACGCCACCTGGGGCCTGTCCAACCTGCTGTCGCTGCGCGAGCGTGGGCTGGTCGAGCTGCCGGTCAACTCCCGGGACCTGAAAGGCGCCGGCAGCACCCAGGCGGTGCTGCTGGGTACCGGCGAGTTCATCCGCCAGCACCCCGACCTGGTGCAGCGGGTGGTCAACGCCCAGGAGCAGGCGGTGAAGTGGCTGCGCGACGAACGCAACCGCGAGGCCTATGTGGACCTGGTGGCGAACACCGCCAACTGGCCGAAGGCGATCCTGCGCGACGACCTGGCCGAGGAGAACCTCGCCGACTACTTCGACCCACGCCTGGATGCCGGTTTCGTCGGCCTGCTGCAACAGGGCGTGGACCTGGCCGTCAAGGAGCGCCTGATCCGCCGTGGCTTCCAGGTGGCCGACTGGATCGAACCGCGTTTCATCGATGCCGCCCAGCGCCAGGACCAGGCCGTTCAGGCCGCCCGCTGATCCGACAACAACCGTGAGGAGCACGACCATGAGCAACGCCGCACTGGCCACCGCGCCGCAATCCCTCGAACTCGACATCCACCCCGTTGCCGGGCGCATCGGCGCCGAGATCCATGGCATCAAGCTGTCCGCCGACCTCGATCCGGCTACCATCGATGCCATACAGGCGGCATTGGTGCGCCACAAAGTGATCTTCTTCCGCGCCCAGGAGCACCTGGACGACGTGGGCCAGGAGGCCTTCGCCCAGTTGCTCGGCGAGCCGATCGCCCACCCCACGGTGCCGGTGGTCGATGGCACCAGCTACCTGCTGCAGCTCGATGGCGCCGAGGGGCAGCGGGCCAACTCCTGGCACACCGACGTGACCTTCGTCGACGCCTACCCCAAGGCCTCGATCCTGCGCAGCGTGGTGGCCCCGGCTGCCGGTGGCGACACGGTGTGGGCCAACACCGCCGCAGCCTACCAGGAGCTGCCCGAGCCGCTGCGCGAACTGGCCGACAAGCTGTGGGCGGTGCACAGCAACGAATATGACTATGCCAGCGTGAAGCCGGACGTCGATCCGGCGAAGCTTGAGCGCTACCGCAAGGTGTTCACCTCGACGGTGTACGAGACCGAGCACCCGGTGGTGCGGGTGCATCCGATCAGTGGCGAGCGGGCGTTGCAGCTGGGGCACTTCGTCAAGCGCATCAAGGGCTATTCGCTGGCGGACTCGCAGCATCTGTTCGCGCTGCTGCAGGGGCATGTGACACGCCTGGAAAACACCGTGCGCTGGCGCTGGCAGGCGGGGGACGTGGCGATCTGGGACAACCGCGCGACGCAGCACTATGCGGTGGATGACTATGGCACCCAGCCGCGCATCGTGCGCCGGGTTACCCTGGCTGGCGAGGTGCCGGTGGGCGTCGATGGGCAACTGAGCCGGACCACGCGTAAGGGTTGAGATCGTTGGGGCCGCTTTGCGGCCCTTTCGCGGCACGAGGCCGCTCCTACAGGAGATCTTGTTCCCCTGTAGGAGCGGCCTTGCGCCGCGAAAGGGCTGCGCAGCAGCCCCTATCCGCTACAACTCGGTATCGCAGGCCACCAGCTGCCTCACCAACCCCTGCGCCAGCGCCGACAACCCATACCCCACCCGGCTCACCACCCCATAACGGGTGTAGAACGCCTCTTCCTGCTCGGGCGCCAGGTCCACCAGCTTCAGCGCGACCAGCCCGCGATCGCCTTCATAAGGCCGCAAGTTCGCACTGCAAGCGATACCGATGGTGTCCGACTGCAGCACGACATTGAGCAGCGCATAGCCATGCTCGCATTCCACGCTGGGCAGAAAGTCCTGCCGCCCGCTCAGATCGCTGAGGATCTTGCGGATGTTCGGCGGGCGAAACGTGGTGGCCAGCGGGTAATCGAACAGGTCCCGCGCCCTTACCTCGGCCAGCTCGGTCAATGGATGCCCCCGGCGGCAGCAGAAATGCCAGCGCTGTGGCCTGAGCTTGTGCACCTGGTAATCCGGGTCGGCCTCGAACTGGCGGGTGTCGGCGACGAAGAACTCGATCTCCTCGGCGATCAGCCGCCGGTTCAGCGCCTGCCAGTTGTCCACCTGGAAGCAGGTGCGCGCCGCCGGGTACTCGGCGACGAACCGCGCCACCGCCCGGGGCACCAGCCCGCCGGCGGGGGCCGGCCCCGAACCGAAGCGCACCACGCCGGTGGTGGCGCCATTGAACTGGTTGATCTCGTTGACCAGGTTATGCGCCCCGTGCACCAGCCGCCGCGAATGCTCCAGCACCAGCAGGCCCTGGCGGGTCGGCGCCAGCTCCTTGCTGGCGCGGTCGACCAGGCGGCAGCCGACGTTGTGTTCCAGCGTCTGGATGCTGCGGCTGAAGGCCGATTGCGAGAGGTTCACCGCCGCCGCCGCGGCGACAAAGCTGCGGTGCTCGACAAGGGCGATGAAGTGGCGGAGCTGGCGCAGGTCGATATGCATTTTCTACATGGAAACTTTCGGTGGAATGCAATTGCTGGGAAGGGTTGGGAACCTTATAAAGGGAGTCACTTATTCCACAAAATATGAAATATAAATATTTATATTTCTTAAAAGAATAAAGCCCATCTGATCGCGATTCGGTTCCGCCAACGGAAATGCTCGCCAGGGCCTGTGCCTCCAAGGAGCATCTGCATGTCCCGAATTTCCCGTTGGCCGGCGCGCGCGTCGGTATTCGCCCTGCAACCCTTGGCCGCTGGCGTGCTGCTGGCCGCCGCCGGCAACAGCTTCGCCGAAGAACCGCGCCCGGCTGCGCCGGCCGTCGAGCAGGAGGCCAAGCTTGGCACCGTCACCGTCAATGCCCGGCGCCGTGAGGAGACCGCCCAGAGCGTGCCCACGCCGATCAGCGTGCTGGGCAGCGAAACCCTGGAGACCCAGCGCATCTATCGCGTGCAGGACCTGCAACAGCTGGTGCCGAGTACCAACGTCGCCTATGTGCACGCCCGGCAGTCGAGCATCTCCATCCGTGGGTTGGGTAACAACCCGGCCAGCGATGGCCTGGAAGGCAGCGTCGGCGTGTACCTGGACAACGTCTACCTGGGGCGCCCGGGCATGGCGGTGTTCGACCTGCTCGATGTCGAGCAGCTGGAGGTGCTGCGCGGGCCGCAGGGCACGCTGTTCGGCAAGAACACCACCGCCGGGGTGCTCAACATCACCACCCGCAAGCCTACCTTCCACCAGGAGGGCAGCGTGCAGTCGTCGCTGGGCGAGGATGGCTACTGGCAGACCCAGGGCAGCTTCTCCGGCCCCCTGACCGACACCCTCGCCGGGCGCATCAGCGCCTACCACACCGAGGACGACGGCTATGTGAAGAACGTCTACAACGGCCACGACCTCAATGGCGGCAAGCGCCAGGGCTTTCGTACCCAGTTGCTGTTCAAGCCCAGCGAAACCTTCAACCTGCGCTGGATCGGCGAGTACAACGAAGAAGACTCCGATAACGGCATCCTCAGCCTCTACAGCACCGGCCCGACCATCAATGGCGTGAACCGCTACGAAAGCCTGGCCGCCCAGGCCGGCGCCACCCTGGTGTCGGGCAAGGACCGCAAGGTCAACTTCGACGCCGACCAGATGGTCAAGGTGTTCCAGGGTGGCACCTCGGTGGAAGCCAACTGGACCCTGCCCAACGATTTCACCCTCACCTCGATCAGCGCCTACCGCTGGTGGGATTTCACCCCGCGCAACGACGACGGTCTCAACGTGCCGGTGTTCTACAGTGCCGGAGTTTCGGTGCGGGACAAGCAGTACTCGCAGGAGATTCGGCTGGCCTCACCCACCGGCGGCTTCTTCGACTACGTACTGGGCGCTTACTACTTCAAGCAGGACCTGGACAATAAATCGTTCACTTACTACGGGCCGCAGGCCGATGTCTGGAACCTGACCCCGGCCGGCGCCCTGGCCAACGTGAACACCATCGGCAATGGTCACATCGACACCGACAGCTACGCCCTGTTCGCCCAGGGTACCTGGCACCTGACCGAACGCCTGGACTTCACCGCCGGGGTGCGTGGTACCTACGAGGAGAAAAGCGCCTGGGTTACCCGCGATGCGCCGTCCGGTGGCGCGCCCGTCACCGGCGCGGCGGCCGCCGCCCGTCAGGGCCGGGTGGGCGCCTACGATTCAGGTGACCTCAACCAGTACAGCTTCGCACCGTCCGGGCTGCTCAGCCTGAGCTACCGCTTCAGCGACGACGTGCTGGGCTATGCCAGCCTGTCCCACGGCGAGAAGTCCGGGGGTGTCAACCTGACCGTCGGTGCCGCCCCACGCTTGGGCACCGATTCGCTGCTGGTGGGTACCGAGCGGGCCAACAACGCCGAGCTCGGGCTCAAGAGCACCCTGTTCGACAACCGTCTGCAGCTGAACACCAACCTGTTCTGGACCGAAGTACACGGCTACCAGGCCAACGTCTACGACGAAGCCAACCGTGTGCAGTACCTGGCCAACGCCGGTAGCGTGCGTTCTCGCGGCCTGGAGTTCGAAGCCACGGCCCTGCCGATCCGAGGCCTGACGGTGAACTTCAACGGTTCATGGAACGACGTGCGCTACACCGACTACAAGGACGCGCCGTGCCCGCCCGAGGTGAGCCTGGCCAACCCCGCCGCCACCTGCGACCTGTCCGGCCACCAGGTGGTCGGCGCCTCCAAGTACATCGCCAACCTCAACGGCCAGTACAAGTGGCAGCTCGGCGAACGCATCGAGCCCTACGTCACCGCCAGCTACGCGTTCCGCTCCAAGGCCGTCGGCACCATCGATGACTCCGACTACGGCCAGATCCCCAGCTACGGCATCGTCAACCTGTCCACCGGCGTGCGCCTGGACCAGGGCGACGGCGTGCTCGACCTGTCGCTGTGGGTGAAGAACGCCGGCGACAAGACCTATTTCACCAGCCTGTGGAACTCCGCCAACGGTGGCTATGCCGGCGTGCTGGGCACCCCGCGCACCGTGGGCGCCACCGCCCGTTACGACTTCTGAGCACAAGGAGCTTTGCCATGAATGCCAAGACCCAACCGCACGACCTGCCCGAAGGCGCCTGCCTCACCGCCAAGGTGCCCGACCGCGACCAAGCCCTGCTCGGCGACGTGGTGGTCAACCCTTACCGCCTGGCGCCGCTGACCGCGATCATCCGTGACGGCGGACGTACCCTGAGCGCCGCCCATGTGCGGGTACTGGGCCGCGGCGAGCGCGGTGTCGATATCATCTACGACGTGTCCGACCGCTCGCTGTGGACCTACGGCGGCATCCCGGTGTTCGGCCTGTACCCCGACCACGTCAACCAGGTCGAGGTGAGCTACAAGCTCGATGGCGAACGCATCCGCGAGCGTTACCAAATCTACGCCCCGGCGGTGCGCCTGCCAGTGGTGGCGAAGCAGACCGCCGCGCTGCCCGAGGTGGAGCCGGTCAAGGTCGCGCCCGGTTTCGAGCAGCGCCTGTACCTGTTCAACCACCTGCTGGCCGAGATCCCCGGTGGGCGTGCCTTCAAGTGGAACGGCCTGGGCGGCGCCGCCGAATGGGACTCGGTGGGCAACAACTGGATCGCCGACAGCAACGGTGACGTGCGCTGGTACCTGGACATCGAGCAGATCCACGACTCCAACCACCGCGATGGCCTGGGCGGCACCATGGGCTTCCACCAGACCCGCGACGGCAAGCTGATCTGGGGCCAGGGCCAGACCTACTCCAAGTACGACCTGCTGGGGCGCAAGGTGTGGCAGCGCAACCTGCCGGACAAGTTCGCCGACTTCTCCCACGAAATCCGCGAGACGGTGAGCGGCAGCTACCTGCTGCGGGTCGGCACCAGCGACTACCGTCGCCCGGACGGCAAGCGCGTGCGCTCGATCCGCGACCATATCATCGAAATCAACGAAGCCGGCGACGTGCTGGACTTCTGGGATCTGAACCAGATCCTCGACCCGTACCGCGGCGAGTTGCTGGAAACCCTGGGCAAGGCCGCGATCCAGCTGCCGGACGGTGTGCAGAAACAGGACGACCGGCTGGCCAACGAACTGGCCGAAGGCGACCTGCCGTTCGGCGACACGCCCGGCGTCGGTACCGGGCGCAACTGGGCCCACGTCAATGCCATCGACTACGATGCCGATGACGACAGCATCATCGTTTCAGCACGGCACCAGGGCGTGGTGAAGATCGGCCGTGACAAGCAGGTGAAGTGGATTCTGGCCGCCCCCCAGGGCTGGCCGACGCGCCTGCAGGACAAGGTGCTCAAGCCCGTGGGCGAGGGCTTCGAGTGGTCCTGGACCCAGCACACCGCCTGGCTGACCGGGCGTGGCACGCTGAACGTGTTCGACAACGGCTGGGGCCGTGACTTCGGGCCGACGAAACTGAGCGGAAACTACAGCCGGGCGGTGGAATACCGCATCGACGAGGCCAAGGGCACGGTCGAGCAGGTGTGGCAGTACGGCAAGGAGCGCGGTGACGAGTGGTATAGCCCGATCACCTCGGTGGTGGCGTACCGGGCGGATACCGATACCCAGTTCATCTACTCGGCTTCGGTGAATTTCCTGACGTCCGAGAAGCTGACGACCAGCGTGCTCAATGAAGTGCGCCGTGGCACCCAGGAGGTGGCGGTGGAGCTGAAAGTGCACAGTCGCCAGCCGGGCAGCGTGGGCTACCGGGCGCTGGTGATCGATCTCGACAAGGCGTTCTGACCCTTCCTTCTGACCGATGGTCTAACCTTTTACGGCCCAATCGCGGGGCAAGCCCGCTCCCACAGGAACCCTGCGCTCCTTGTGGGAGCGGGCTTGCCCCGCGATTGGGCCGTTTGCCAGGGGGGTGTTCAACCATTCGTTCTTTTTTTCGAACAGCCTATTGTCCAACACCCCAACCCCCGCTTAGCATTCCGTTTGAGATTTCAAACGCTCGGCACCCAGGCGTCGAACACCCTGGTGCACGAATTTGTGACGGCCGCCCCCTTCTCGGGGCGCCTTTTCAACAATCAATAATTCGCAGTAAAGGGAAGCCGACATGCAGCTCAAAGACGCTCAGTTGTTCCGCCAGCAGGCCTTCATCAACGGTGAATGGCTGGATGCGGACAGCGGTCAGACCATCAAGGTGACGAACCCGGCCACCGGTGAGGTGATCGGTACCGTGCCGAAGATGGGTGCCGCCGAGACCCGCCGCGCCATCGAGGCCGCCGACAAGGCCCTGCCGGCCTGGCGCGCACTGACTGCCAAAGAGCGTGCCGGCAAGCTGCGTCGCTGGTTCGAGCTGATGATCGAGCACCAGGACGACCTGGCCCGCCTGATGACCACCGAGCAGGGCAAGCCACTGGCCGAGGCCAAGGGTGAGATCGCCTATGCCGCCTCGTTCATCGAGTGGTTCGCCGAAGAAGCCAAGCGTGTGTACGGCGACGTCATCCCAGGCCACCAGCCGGACAAGCGCCTGATCGTCATCAAGCAGCCGATCGGTGTCACCGCCGCCATCACCCCGTGGAACTTCCCGGCCGCGATGATCACCCGCAAAGCCGGCCCGGCCCTGGCCGCCGGTTGCACCATGGTGCTCAAGCCCGCTTCGCAGACCCCGTACTCCGCCTTGGCCCTGGTCGAGCTGGCCACCCGTGCCGGCATCCCGGCCGGCGTGCTGAGCGTGATCACCGGCAGCGCCGGCGAAGTCGGCAGCGAACTGACCGGCAACTCCCTGGTGCGCAAGCTGTCCTTCACCGGCTCGACCGAAATCGGCCGCCAGCTGATGGAAGAATGCGCCAAGGACATCAAGAAGGTATCCCTGGAGCTGGGCGGCAACGCGCCGTTCATCGTGTTCGACGACGCCGACCTGGACAAGGCGGTCGAGGGCGCGATCATCTCCAAGTACCGCAACAACGGCCAGACCTGCGTTTGCGCCAACCGCATCTACGTGCAGGACGGCGTCTACGACGCGTTCGCCGAGAAGCTGAAAGCCGCCGTGGCCAAGCTGAAGATCGGCAACGGCCTGGAAGAAGGCACCACAACTGGCCCGCTGATCGACGGCAAGGCTGTCGCCAAGGTCCAGGAGCACATCGAGGACGCCGTCGCCAAGGGCGCCAAGGTGCTGTCCGGTGGCAAGATCATCGAAGGCAACTTCTTCGAGCCGACCATCCTGGTCGACGTGCCGAAGACCGCCGCCGTTGCCAAGGAAGAGACCTTCGGCCCGCTGGCACCGCTGTTCCGCTTCAAGGACGAGGCAGAAGTCATCGCCATGTCCAACGACACCGAGTTCGGCCTGGCCTCGTACTTCTACGCCCGCGACATGAGCCGCGTGTTCCGCGTCGCCGAGGCCCTGGAATACGGCATGGTGGGTATCAACACCGGCCTGATCTCCAACGAAGTGGCGCCGTTCGGCGGCATCAAGGCCTCGGGCCTGGGCCGTGAAGGTTCCAAGTACGGTATCGAGGACTACCTCGAGATCAAATACCTGTGCATCAGCGTCTGATCGCCAGGTAAACGCTTTTACCTCTGCCAGCGGGGCGCGAGAGCGACGTCTCGCTGGCCTTTTTGACATAGCGGTACCTGGTGGCCAGGGCATGTGTGGCAGTCGATCAACGAATACTGTGCACGCCTGCATCCAGCCACCCCCGAACAAAAGCGCCGCAGAACCGGCGCAATTGAGGGCACTATGAGCAAGACCAACGAATCCCTGATGCAACGCCGTGTCGCCGCCGTCCCACGTGGCGTCGGCCAGATCCACCCGATCTTCGTCGACACCGCGAAGAACTCGACGGTGATCGACGTCGAAGGCCGCGAACTGATCGACTTCGCCGGCGGCATCGCGGTACTGAACACCGGCCACCTGCACCCGAAAGTGGTCGCCGCCGTGCAAGAGCAGCTGACCAAGGTCAGCCACACCTGCTTCCAGGTACTGGCCTACGAGCCCTACGTCGAGCTGTGCGAGAAGATCAACAAGCTGGTCCCGGGCAACTTCGACAAGAAGACCCTGCTGGTCACCACCGGCTCCGAAGCCGTTGAAAACGCCGTGAAGATCGCCCGTGCCGCCACCGGCCGTGCCGGCGTGATCGCCTTCACCGGCGGCTACCACGGCCGCACCATGATGACCCTGGGCCTGACCGGCAAGGTCGTGCCGTACTCCGCCGGCATGGGCCTGATGCCAGGCGGCATCTTCCGCGCCCTGTTCCCGAGCGAACTGCACGGCATCAGCGTCGACGACGCCATCGCCTCGGTCGAGCGCATCTTCAAGAACGACGCGGAGCCGCGCGACATCGCCGCGATCATCCTCGAGCCGGTACAAGGCGAAGGCGGTTTCCTGCCGGCGCCGAAAGAGCTGATGAAGCGCCTGCGCGCCCTGTGCGACCAGCACGGCATCCTGCTGATCGCCGACGAAGTGCAGACTGGCGCCGGCCGTACCGGCACCTTCTTCGCCATGGAGCAGATGGGCGTCGCGCCTGACCTGACCACCTTCGCCAAGTCGATTGCCGGCGGCTTCCCGCTGGCCGGTGTGTGCGGCAAGGCCGAGTACATGGACGCCATCGCCCCGGGCGGCCTGGGCGGCACCTATGCCGGTTCGCCGATCGCCTGCGCCGCGGCCCTGGCCGTGATCGAGGTGTTCGAGGAAGAGAAGCTGCTGGACCGCAGCAAGGCAGTCGGCGAGCGCCTGACCGCTGGCCTGCGTGAAATCCAGAAGAAGCACCCGATCATCGGCGATGTCCGTGGCCTGGGCTCGATGATCGCCGTGGAAGTCTTCGAGAAAGGCACCCACACCCCGAACGCCGCCGCTGTTGCCCAGGTGGTTGCCAAGGCTCGCGACAAGGGTCTGATCCTGCTGTCCTGCGGCACTTACGGCAACGTCCTGCGGATCCTTGTTCCGCTGACCGCCGAAGACGCGCTGCTGGACAAAGGCCTGGCCATCATCGAAGAGTGCTTCGCCGAACTGGCCTGAAAAATGTGACAGGTTTCAGAAAAAAACCCGCCTCGGCGGGTTTTTTTTGTGCCGTTGGCCGGCATCAGGCGCTAAGGTTGTACGAGGATTCCATGGAAGCTGCGATGGATCGCGCGTCATAGCCTGGAGAATAGCCCATGAGCGCTGTCGACCCCGTCCCCCCCTGCGTGCTGATTGCCGAAGGCGATCCCTGGGTGCGCGACATGCTCAGCGAAATGCTGCTCAGCGTGCGTTGCGACGCCCGCCTGCAGGTCTGTGCCGATGGTTCCGAGGCGCTGAGCGCGCTGGCGGCCAAACCCGACCTGATCATCGCCGCCCGTGAACTCTCAGGGTTCGACGGCCTCGATCTGTTGCGCAAGGTGCGCGCCAAGGGCGACAAGCCCGGTTTGCCGTTCATCCTCATGAGTGACCGCACCGACAGCGCCAGTGTGCGCGAGGCGCTGCCGTTGCACCCGACCGCCTACCTGAGCAAACCGCTCGACCTGGACAACCTGCGCAAGCGCCTGGAGAACCTGCTGCTGGCAGTGGGCGAGCAGATCGCCTGTCCGGTACCGCCGCTGCAGCCCGGCGCGCAACTGCCGGCCTACCTGGAACAGCGCCGGGCCACCGCCGATGGCGGCCCGTTGTTCGCCGATGTGCAGGTGGCGGTCAAGCGTGCCCTCAATCCCCATGGCCTCAACCTCAAGGTGCTCGAGGAAGAGGTGCGCAACGACCCGCAGATCACCGGCGTGCTCATCGCCGCTGCCAACAGTGCCGCCCTGCACCGAGAAGCGCCGGTACAGACCCTGCTGCAGGCGCTGAACAAGCTCGGCAGCACCCAGAGCATGAACCTCATCCTCGGCCTCACGCTCAAGCGCAGCGCCCGTTTGAGCGACCCGCTGCTGACCCGGCACGCCACCCATTACTGGAACCTGTCGCTGCACACCGCCGAGTACGGCCGCACCCTGGCGCGCATGCTCGAGGTGGACGAAGCGCGCTGCTATTGCGCGGGGCTGCTGCATTGTCTGGGTGACCTGGCGGTGCTGCGTACCTTGCAGGAGTGGCGCCTGGCCGGTGGCGAGCTGGACGAGGACCAGGTGGAGCTGTCGCTCAACGAGTTCGGCGCGCCGTTCGGCTCGGCGCTGCGCACCCGCTGGCGTCTGCCGCTGGACCTGCGCGAGTTGATCGCCGCGGTGTACCAGCTTGGCGGCGGCGTCTATTCCCGGGAGATCCTGGCGATGAACCTGGCCGGGCAGCTGTCGCAGCTCAAGCCCAGCGAAGGGCTGGAGAAGGTCGCCAGCAGCAAGACGGCGCGCCTGCTCAAGCTTGGGTTGCCGGAGCTGACGCGGCTGCGCAAGGTGGACCCTGAGGCGCTGGCGCGGGAGGAGGCCGAGCGTCAGGCAGCGGAAGCTGCCGCGAGCGAGCCGGAGGTTGCCCCGGTCATTGCGCCGGCTACCGATGCAGGCTCGGCCGAGGGCGAGGAGCGCCAGGCCTGATCGGCGTATCGCCGGGGTTGTATCAGGCTTGGGACCCTTCCTACAGATTTTGCGGACGACTGTTCGTATCCAGAGAAGTCCTTCAGGCGTAGCTTTCCCTTCACTCCATCAACGGAATGGCAGGAAGGTTGCGGCCGAAGATGAGCACGTACAGACACCGTGGTCTGCGCTATCAGGTCTATCGATCGCAAGCGCGGAAGCTCGCCCTGCAAGCATTCTGCAGGAGTCAACGTCTGCTCAGGCCTGGGCTTGACGTCGACAAGCTGTGTTTCGAACCCATTGGTCACAGGGCTGTCGAGGCTTTTCAGCGCTGGGGCGAGCAGACTCACCACTTCCCTTGGGAGGAGGTGCCGCGATGGACTGACTGCGATCTCAAAGGTTTCGACCTGTCGTTGTGGTCAGAACGAGAGCTCTGCGGTCTTTGCTATGCCAGTCCCCGGCAAAGCAGGCGCTGCATCAAGATCATCCTGCTGGAGGGCAAGCCAGGTCCTGGGAACCCACTGAGAGGGCTGGTGGCATCACTGTCGCTGCTGGCGGTTGCGGAGTACGCAAGGATGCTCAAGTACTCGCGAATCGAAGTTCAACAGCCCGACCCGGGGGCTGAACCCCTGTATCAGTCGCTTGGCTTCGTTCGCGATTCAGCCGGGAGTCTCGTTCTACCCGTTGCGGCTATGAGCCAGCAACGTACTTTCCACATATCGGAGGTACCTATGAGCTATTCGAAAGATTCCAGGAAGGCTGCATTGATCAAACGCTACACAGCCCAAGCCATCGCTCTGGCGGGTGAAATCACCGATCAGCAATGGCATTTTCTTGAAGTCGGCTTCAAGGAGGGTCTGGAGAAAGAGCCCGGGGGGAAACTGGCTGGGCCACGTAGCGGGCCGATCGATTACGAGTGGAGTACCGCAGCCGTGAAGTGATCCGCTTCAGCCTTTAACGATCTGGTTCTTGCCCTGGCGCTTGGCACGGTACATGGCGGCGTCTGCTCGGGCGAACAGGCTGTCGAGCGTTTCATCCTCATCCTGCAGCCCGGTCAGCCCTTGGCTTACGGTAACCCCGTAGGTGTGCTCGCCATGGATGAAACTCAACCGCTGGATTTCCCGCTGCAGACGCTCGGCAATCTGCTCGGCCACTTGTGCAGTGCAGCCGGGGAACACTGCCGCAAACTCCTCGCCACCGATTCGCCCGAACTGATCGCCACGGCGCAGGACGGCCTTGCCGCTGTCGGCGATGCGCTGTAGCACCTGGTCGCCTTCCTGGTGGCCGTAGGTGTCGTTGATGTGCTTGAAATCGTCGATGTCCAGCAGCAGGAAAGCCATCGGCGTGCCTTCCTCGCGGGCGCTGTCGAAGGCTTGCTGGGCGCACTCGAAGAAGTACCGGCGGTTGCTGCTCTGGGTGAGCACATCGGTGGTGGCCAGGCGTTGCAACTCGCCTTCGAGCTGCTTCTTTTCGGTGATGTCCTCGGCGATGCCGACGATGATCACCCGCTGGTCGCCCTCGCGCTGCTGGTTGATGTAGCACTTGTCGCTGAGCCAGCGCACCTCGCCGGCGGCATTGAGGATGCGGTACTCGCGGTCCTCGACGGTGCCCTTGACCAGCACCTGGGCCAGGCTGCGCTCGGCGTACTCCAGGTCGTCCGGGTAGATGGCGTCGCGCCATTCGTTGTAGTCGGCCAGTACCAGGCTGGCCGGGCGGCCGAAAATGCGCTCGTAGGCGGGGCTGACGTAGAGCACCTGGCGGGTTTCCCAGTCAAAGGCCCAGAGCACGGCGTTGACGCTGTCGAGCAGCGAGCTGTACAGCTGCTCGCGTTCGCTCAGGCGAGCCACTTCGCCTTGGGCGTGGAGCAGGGCCAGCAGGGTCTGGGCGGCTTCTGGGCGGGGAGTGCCGGCAGGTGTGGGTGGGAGGTCTTTGGCCATGAGCACGGAACGTTTCTCGACGATGGGCGTGCGGCCACGGTCCGGCCCGCCACGCGGGCGATATGCCGGGTTTGAGTCGATTTGCGCAGGGGAAGTTCCGGTCGGCACGCCCCGCTACGGGGCATGCCGATCAACGGTGCTCAGGCGCCGTTGGGGCGCAGCGAGTAGGTCTTGAGCTGGGCGGCGAAGTCACGTAGCGAGTGGATGCCACTGGCCTCGGCCTCGTGTACCCAATCTTTCATCGCGGCGAGCATGTCGTGGCCGTTGGCGCTGGTGCGCGCCCAGATCTGCTGCAGCGCCAGGCGCTTTTCATAGATGGTCTTGAGTGCCTGGCTGTGGGCCAGCATCGACTCGATGCGCACGTGGTGGCGGTCCTGCAGCAGGCTGGTTTCCCGCGAGAGCAGGCGCTTGGCACGGCGGAAACGGTGGCGCACCGAGGCGTCGACCTTGTCCAGCTCTTGCTTGACCAGCGGGCCGATCACCAGCTTGCGGTACTGGGCCATGATCTGGAAGCGGTTGTTGAGGATGGCCATGGCGGTGTCCATGTCCAGCGACGCCTTGCCCTCCACGCGATGGGCGATGGGCGCGACGCGCTGCACCTTGGCCAGGCGCAGCAGGCTCAGCAGGCGGATCCACATCCAGCCCATGTCGAACTCCCAGCGGCGCACCGACAGCTTCGCCGAGTTGGGGTAGGTGTGGTGGTTGTTGTGCAGCTCCTCGCCGCCAATGATGATGCCCCACGGCACCAGGTTGGTGGCGGCGTCGCGGCACTCGAAGTTGCGGTAGCCCACGGCATGGCCCAGGCCGTTGACCACGCCGGCGGCCCAGAACGGAATCCACATCATCTGGATCGCCCAGATGGTGATGCCGATGGTGCCGAACAGCAGCAGGTCGATGACTGCCATCAGGGCGATGCCGCCGAGCTTGTAGCGGGTGTAGAGGTTGCGCTCGATCCAGTCGTCCGGGCAGTTCTTGCCGTAGATGCGCAGCGTTTCCTCGTTGCGCGCCTCTTCACGGTACAGCTCGGCGCCCTTGCGCAGCACGGTGCCCAGGCCCTTGTGCACCGGGCTGTGGGGGTCGTCCGGGGTTTCGCACTTGGCGTGGTGCTTGCGGTGGATGGCGGTCCATTCGCGGGTGTTCTGCGCGGTGGTGAGCCACAGCCAGAAACGGAAGAAATGCTTGAGCCCCGCGTTCAGCTCCAACGCGCGGTGCGCCGAGTAGCGGTGCAGGTAGATGGTGACGCTGACGATGGTCAGGTGGGTCATCAGCAGGGTGACGGCGACCAGTTGCCAGGCCGACAAGTCGAGTAGACCGTAATACCACATAACGGGAAAGACCCTCGAAAACTCAGGGGAACAGCGCTCGCATTATCCCTGGGCGGGGAAATAAAACCAGTCGCCCTTTTAGATAGGAGGTCACAGGGTGTTTCAGCCCTTATAATGCCCCTTCCTTTTTCATGGGCTCCTCCACCCGACATGTCTGTTTCCGTTCGCGACGCCTTGCGCATGGCCGGGCTCTACGTGGTGCTTTCGATCCTCTGGCTGGTGCTGTCCGAGCTGGTTCTGCGTGGCATGACCGACGACCCGCTGGCGCTGGTCGTGGGCCGGCAGATCAACGTGGTGGTCTGGGTACTGCTCAGTGCCTTGCTGATCTTCGTCTCTCGTGCCCGCCTGCTGAACTTCATCGGCATCGGCGCCCGCCTGCGCAGTGAAGACCGCGAGCGCCTGCGCATGGCAGCGGCGGTGTTCGACAGCACCCTTGAGGGTGTGCTGGTGACCGACCGCAATGGCCTGATCGTGCACGTCAACCGGGCCTTCATGCGCATCACCGGCTACCAGCAGGAAGAAGTCATCGGCCAGCGCCCGAGCAAGTTCAAGTCCGGTCGGCATGGCGCGCCGTTCTACCAGCAGATCTACGCCGCCCTCGCGGAGCAGGGCGAGTGGAGCGGGGAGATCTGGAACCGCCGCAAAAGCGGCGAGATCTACCCGCAATGGCAGACGATCTGCGCCATTCGCGATGACAGTGGCGCGCTCAGCCATTACGTCGCGGTCTTCAGCGACATCAGCGCGATCAAGCACACCGAGGAAGAACTGGCCTATCTCGTCCATCACGACCCGCTGACCGGCCTGCCCAACCGCCTGCTGTTCAACGACCGCGCCATGCAGGCCATGGCCGCGGCCCAGGCCAACAAGCGCGGCTGCGCCCTGCTGCTGCTCGACCTCGACCATTTCCAGAGCATCAACGACGGCCTCGGCCACACCATCGGCGACCAGTTGCTCAAGCTGGTCGGCGAGCGCCTGCGCCAGGTGCTGGGCAGCGGCGTGACCTTGGCCCGGCTGGGCGGCGACGAGTTCGGCGTGCTGGCCGAGAACTGCCAGCAGGTCGGCCAGGCCGGCAAGCTGGCGCAATCGATCATCGAGCGATTGAAGGAACCGTTCTGCTTCGAAGACAACCGCCTGTTCATCAGCGTCAGCATCGGCATCAGCCTGTTCCCCAGCGATGCGCTGAGCGCCGAGCAGTTGCTGCGCAACGCCGACTCGGCGCTGTTCAAGGCCAAGAGCAACGGCCGAGCCTGCTATGCGCTGTACACCGAGGAGCTCACCGCCCATGCCCAGCAGCGGGTCGAGACCGCCGGCGAGTTGCGCCGGGCGCTGGAGCAGCAGGAGCTGCGGGTGTTCTTCCAGCCGGTGCACGACCTGTTTACCGCCCGAATGATCGGCGTCGAGGCACTGGTGCGCTGGCAGCATCCCCAGCGCGGCCTGGTCCCGCCCGGGGAGTTCATCCCCATCGCCGAACGCACCGGACTGATCGCCGAGATCGACGCCTGGGTGCTGCACCAGGCCTGCCGGCAGATGGTGCAGTGGCAGACCGAGGGTCGGCAGTTGGCGTTCGTCGCGGTGAACATTTCCAGCCGCCTGTTCAGCCAGCGCGACCTGTACCGGCAGGTGGCCGATGCATTGCACGACACCGGGCTGGACCCTGCGCTGCTCGAACTCGAAGTGACCGAGAGCGCGGTGATGGAAGATCCCGAGGTTGCCCTGGAGCAGCTTCACCGCTTGCGCGAGCTGGGCGTGACACTGGCCATTGACGACTTCGGCACGGGGTATTCGTCATTGCTGCGACTCAAGCGAATGCCCGTGCAGAAGCTCAAGATCGACCAGGGCTTCGTCGCGGGCCTGCCCCATGACGAGGACGACATCGCCATCGTGCGGGTGATCATCGCCCTGGCGCGGAGCATGGGCATGCAGGTGCACGCCGAAGGGGTCGAGCAGGCGGAGCAGGCGCGGTTCCTGCTGGAGCAGCAATGCCAGCTGGGGCAGGGGTACTGGTTCGGGCGGCCGGTGCCGGCGGCGGAGCTGCACTGGGGCTGAGTCCGTCAGTAACGAAGCCTTTGCGTCATGTCGCGGATCACGCCATGCACGATCCGCCTGACGAGCCTGCTCTCACCAGCGTTCAAGCCGTCCACATGCTGATCAAGCAAAGCCTTGGCCTGGGTCTCAGTGCCCGGTACAAGCTCATCGATGATCCTTTGCCCGAGTGCTCCACGTACGCCGATGGCTTCACCAAGGCTCAACACGCTGTCCCTGGTGACCTCACCGTGGGTGCGGACTCCATCAGGTTTCCACACCAGTTCCGCGTCCAGCCAGGGGGCGGCCGAGTCACCATACACAGCGGTGCACAGCAGATCGTAGTGCGGAGCCAGATAGCAAGCGTCCGGATGCATGAAGAACGACAGGTTCTTCAGGTGTGCATCGTTGTTCCCCACCAGGATGTTGAATACCAGCCAGCGAAACAATTGCATGCGGGTCTGTGCGACATTGCGCACAAGATCCAGGATTTTCAGTAGTGTTTCCGGTGTCGCCTGGTGGTATTTGAAGCTTTTGTCCAACGCCAGGAGCTGGCACGCATCCAGCACATGTATGCGTTCGAGCCGTTCGCCGTGACCCATGCGATCAAAGCGCTCGATCAGGTAGACGGCTTCCGGTACGCGCCGAAATGACACGTCAGGTACTGCGAGGTTCATTACCCGAGCCAGACGCATCACGAACCATTCGTTGATGGCGGTTGCATCGTACAGCTCGCGTAGCGGGTGATCGGGCTTGAGGATGTGGGTTGACGGCGTGTTGCCTTCGGGTTCGAACAGGGCATTGCCTACTATCACGACTGGCAGCTTGTGCTGCGCGCCGGCCAGCGACATGCGTTTCGGTGCTCCCGTGGTCAGCGCGCTATGCGGTAGGTTACGAATGCGTTCACTAAGTCGGGCATCGGTGAGCGGCCTGAGCCCATCGGGCTGGTCTTGCGCCAGGTCCTCCAGCAGCGTGATCGCACCGGCTGACTCCGACCCATAGTACCCGAGCAGGCCAAAGGCATCGGCGAATTCGATTCTGGCGTCGTTGGCCAGCAGGGACCTGGCGTGCTCTTCTGGCAGAAGGTTGTCGAAGAACCACTGGACCGGGCGATAGGAGGAGCTGTCGACAATCGTCTCGCGGGCTCTGGGAAGTGCGGGAGAAAGGTCATACCCCGTTGCGCTGGAGCGCCACCCCGACGTGTACGAAAGGCTCCAGACACCTCCATCGTCGCGTAGCGTGGCGACGTGATCGGCGTTTATGAGGACCTCGAGCATTCTCATCGGTCAGGTGTATCCACGTAGAGCCGTATGCCGAGCTCCTGTAGTACTTGCAGGACGCTGGCGAGAGAAACGCTGCCTTTGCCCTGCTCGATGTCCCTGAGCAGGACATGACTCTTGCCGACGATCAGCGCGAGATCGGTCTGGGTGATGTTCTGGCTTTTCCGGATGTTTCTTACCGTGTTTCCCAGCTCGGCAGGGGTGCGGATCTGTGTGAGACCGTTCATGCGAACGCGACCTGTCTGAAGCGAAAGAATAGCTTCGATTATGTCGCACAACGGTCAGGTTTCAAGAAAAACTAAACCATTACTTAGTTTTCATATGTTGGATGATGTTTCTGTGGGGAAACGAAATTATAATTTCGTTCTTGTCGTGTGCAGGAGCCTCACAGCCAGAATCAAGCTTTGAGTCAGTTTTGACTGTGAGGCGGCGGCCTGTCGTCAACGCTTGTTCAAACCCTTGGCCAAACGGTCCCCGCCCAGCTGGATCACCGCCACCAATGCCACCAGCATCACGATCACGGTCAGCATGATCTGGCTGTCGAAGCGTTGGTATCCGTACCGATAAGCGATATCCCCCAGACCCCCGGCGCCGATCGCCCCGGCCATGGCCGATGAGTTGATCAGCGTCACCAGGGTGATGGTGAAGCCGCCGACGATCCCCGGCAGGGCCTCCGGCAACAGCACGTACCAGACGATGTGCCAGCGCCGGCAGCCCATGGCCTGGGCGGCTTCGATCAGGCCGTGGTCGACCTCGCGCAGGCTGACCTCGGCGATCCGCGCGAAGAACGGCGTGGCGGCGATGGTCAGCGGCACCACGGCTGCCCACACGCCATAGGTGGTGCCGACCACCAGGCGGGTGAAGGGGATCAGCGCGACCATCAGGATCAGGAACGGGATCGAGCGGAACAGGTTGACGATGGCGCCCAGCACCCGGTTCAGCGCCGGGGCCTCGAAGATCCCGCCCTTGTCGCTGGTGACCAGCAGCACCGCCATCGGCACCCCGACGAGCAGCGCGACCAGCGAGGACACGCCGACCATCAGCAGGGTGTCTAACAGGCCTTGCAGCAGGCGATCAATCCACATGGCCGAGTACCTCCACATCCGCGGCCCAGCGGCGGGCGCGTTCGAGCAATTGGTGGGTGTCCAATGGCGAGCCGCGCACGGACAGGATCAACTGCCCCAGGGCCTGCTCGCCGATGGTCTCGACGCCGCCCTGGAGCAGCCGCACGCGTCCGCCAAGGTCGTTGAACAGGGCGCTCAGCTCCGGCTCGCCGACCAGGTCGAGCTTGAGTACCACGGCCGCGTCGCGGCTGACCGGCTGGGCGCGCAGGCTGGCCTGCAAGGCTGCCGGCAGCTTGGTCTGCAGCGGTGCGAGCAGGGTGCGGGTGACGTCGTGGCGCGGCGCGCCGAACACCTGCCAGACCTCGCCCTGCTCGACGATCTCGCCACGTTCGAGCACCACTACGCGCTGGCAGATGTCGCGGATCACCGCCATCTCGTGGGTGATCAGCACCACGGTCAGGCCCAGGCGCCGGTTGATGTCGCGCAGCAGTTCGAGGATCGAGGCCGTGGTTTCCGGGTCCAGCGCCGAGGTGGCCTCGTCGCACAGCAGGATCTCGGGGTCATGCACCAGCGCCCGGGCGATGCCGACGCGCTGCTTCTGCCCGCCGGACAGTTGCGCCGGGTAGACGTGATGTTTCTCCGCCAGGCCGACCAGCTCCAGCAGCTCGCGCACCTTGCGCTGGCGCTCGGCCTTGGCCACCCCGGCCACCTTCAACGGCAGCTCGACGTTCTGCCACACGGTCTTGGCCGACATCAGGTTGAAGTGCTGGAAGATCATGCCGATGCGCCGGCGCAAGGCCACCAGACGGTCCTCGTCGAACGGCGCGATATCCACCTGGTCGATCAGCACCCGGCCCTGGCTAGGTTGCTCCAAGCGATTGATAGTGCGCAGCAGCGAGGACTTGCCGGCGCCGCTGCGGCCGATGATGCCGAAGATCTCGCCCCGGCGGATGTTCAGGTCGATGCCTTGCAGCGCCGGCTGCCCCTGGCCCGGATAGGTCTTGCCCAGGCCGATGAAGCGGATGTGCGCCTGGTTCACCTCCGGGCGCAGGGCGGTATCCTCGACCTTGAACGGTTCAGCGGGCGGGACGGGCGCCCTGAGGGCGCTGGCCTGGGCCATGTCAGCCTTCCCAGCCGGCCTGGTAGAGCTTGCCATGGGCCTTGTCCAGGGCGGCGCGCACGACCGGCGAATGTTGGTAGATATCGATGAACTTGGCCAGGCGCGGGTCGTTCTTCTCCTGCGGGCGAATGACGAACTGGATCACGTACTCCTTGTTCTCCAGGCCGTCGAACAGCAGCGCCGAGGTGGCGTCGAAGCTGTTGGCCAGGCGGATGTAAGCCGGGTAGCCCTGGACCAGGTCGGCGTCGTCATAGGCGCGCACCAGTTGCACGGCTTCGACCTGGAGAATCCGGATCTTCTTCGGGTTGGCGACGATGTCGTCCTCGGTGGCCTTGTAGCCCACGCCCGGCTTGAGCGTGATCAGCCCGGCCTTGGCCAGCAATTGCAGGCCACGGCCACTGTTGATCGGGTCGTTGGCGATGGCCACGCTGGCGCCCTCGGGCAGCTCGGCGAAGCTTTTGTACTTCTTCGAGTAGAGGCCGACGTTGTTGATGATCCCCGGCGCGTACGGGACCAGGTCGAAGCCGGCGGCGGCCTTGGCGTTTTCCAGGAACGGGATGTGCTGGAAGTAGTTCACGTCGATATCGCCGCTGTTGAGGCTGACATTGGGCGCGATCCAGTCGCTGAACTCGATCAGCTTCACTTCCAGGCCCTGTTTATGGGCCTCCTCCACCGCCGCCTCCAGGGGGATGGCGAAGGCGGCGGTGGTGCCGATCTTCAGCGGTTCGGCGGCCAAGGCGGCGGCGGACAGGCCGAGGCCCAGGGCAATGGCCGCGACGGGCCGGAACAGTTTCTCAAGCATGGTGCAGGGCTCCAGTCGGGGCAGGGTCGGGGGTGTTGCGGTAGCGGGCGCCGGGGTGTCCGGCGGGCAGGCGCGGCTCGCTGCTGGCGAACAGCTTCTCGCGCAGGGTGCCCTCGGCGTAGGCGGTCTTGTAGCGACCGCGGCGTTGCAGGGCGGGGACCACCAGCTCGATGAAGTCCTCGTAGCTTTCCGGGGTGACGGTGCGGGTCAGGTTGAAACCGTCCAGGCCGGTCTCGTCGATCCAGGCGATCAGTTGCTCGGCCACCTGCTCGGCGTCGCCGACCAGGGTCACGTAGCGACCGCCCAGGGCGTGCTGCTCGAGCAGGCGGCGGCGGGTCCAGGCGCTTTCCTGCAACTGGCGGGTGGCGGACTGGATGGCGTTGCCCTTGGCGAATCCGATGGGCTCGTCCAGTTCGTAGCGCGAGAAGTCGATACCGGTGGAGCTGGCGAAGTGCGCGACCCCGGCCTCGGCGCTGGCGTAGCGCAGGTACTCGGCGTGCTTGGCCTGTGCCTGTGCCTCGGTCGGCGCGACGATCACGGTGATGCCCATGAACACCTTGACCGCCTGTGGGTCGCGTCCGGCCGCCTTGGCCGCGGCGCGCACCTTGTCGACCTGGGCGCGGGTGGCGGCCTTGTCCTGGCCGCTGATGAACACGCACTCGGCGTGGTTGCCGGCGAAGGCCAGCCCGCGCGGCGAGCTGCCGGCCTGGAACAGCACCGGGGTGCGCTGCGGCGAAGGCTCGCACAGGTGGTAGCCCTCGACCTTGTAGAACTCGCCGTGGTGCTCGACCTTGCGCACCTTGTCGGGGCGGGCATAGACCCGCTGCTCGCGGTCGGCGACCACGGCATCGTCGGCCCAGCTGCCTTCGAGCAGCTTGTACAGCACCTGCAGGTACTCGTCGGCCTGGTCGTAGCGGCGATCGTGCTCGGGTTGCTGCTCCAGGCCCATGGCCCGGGCGGCGCTGTCGAGGTAGCCGGTGACGATGTTCCAGCCGACCCGGCCATTGCTCAGGTGGTCGAGGGTGGAAAGGCGCCGGGCGAACAGGTAGGGCGCCTCGTAGGTCAGGTTGGCGGTGAGGCCGAAGCCCAGGTGCCTGGTCACCGCCGCCATGGCCGAGACCAGCAGCAGCGGGTCGTTGACCGGCAGCTGGATCGACTCCTTGAGCGTCACGTCGACCGACTGGCCATAGACGTCGTAGGTGCCGACGATGTCGGCGATGAACAGACCGTCGAACAGCCCGCGCTCGAGCAGGCGGGCCAGGTCGGTCCAGTACTCGAGGGTCTTGTAGCGCGTGGAGGTGTCCCGCGGGTGGGTCCACAGGCCGTGGTTGATGTGCCCGATGCAGTTCATGTTGAAGGCATTGAGCAGGATCTGCTTCGCCATCAGATGGTCCCCCGGCGCGGCGGCTTCTCGTCGTTGAGGTAGTAGTTGCCGATGGCGTGGTACTTCCAGCGCACCGGGTCGTGCAGGGTGTGTACCCGGGCGTTGCGCCAGTGGCGGTCGAGGTTGTGCTCGGCCAGGGTGGCCTGGCTGCCGGCCAGCTCGAACAGCGTGGTGCCGGCGGCCAGGGAGATCTCGGTGCTGATCGCCCGGGCCTCGGCCACGGCGATGGAGGCGGCGGCCAGGGTCTCGGCGTTGCCGTCGGCCTGGGCGATGTCGAGGATTTCCCCGGCGCGCTCGAGCAATGCCTCGGTGGCATGCAGGCGGATCGCCAGGTGGCCGAAGCTCTTCAGGGTCAGCGGGTCGTCGCTGGCCTTGTCGAGGCCGGAGTCGATCCACGGCCGGCTGCGGGTGCGCACGAAGTGCAGGGCATCCTCGTAGGCGGCGCGGGCGATACCGGTGTCGATGGCGGCATGGAGGATCTGCGCCAGCGGGCCGACCGTGGTCGGGCGTTCGAAGGCGCTCTGGAATGGCACCACGTCCTCGGCGCGGACCGCCACGTGGTTGAACACCACCGAGCCGCTGCCGGTGGTGCGCTGGCCGAAGCCGCTCCAGTCGTCGATCACCTCGATGCCCTGGCTGTCGGCGGGCACGAAGGCCAGGTGCGACACATCCTGCTCGTCGATCACCAGGGTCGGGATACGCTGGGCGTAGATCGCGCCGGTGCAGTAGAACTTGCGGCCGTCGATGCGGTAGTGGTCGCCGTCGCGGCTCAGGCGGGTGGTGCGCTCGTGGGCGTTTTTGGTGCCGAGCTCGGCCAGCGCGTTGCCGAAGCGCCGGCCGGCGAGGACCTCGGCGTAGAGGCGTTTTTGCTGTTCTGGGCTGCCGTTCACCCGCAGCACTTCCAGGGCGTAGAAGTGGTTTTGCGGGATCTGCCCAAGCGAGGCGTCGGCCTGGGCGATGCGGGCGATGACCTTGGCCAGGGTGACGTTGGACACTCCGGCGCCGCCGAAGGCCTTGGGCACGCTGATGCCCCAAAGGCCGGACTGCACGAAGCGTTCGAGTTCGGCATGGGGCAGGCGGCGCTCGCGGTCGCGCAGGGCGCTGTCCTGGCGCAGGTGTTGGGCGAGTTCGTCGGCGACGGCCAGGGCCTGGGCGTCGGTGGTGATGATGGATGCAGTCATTTTGCTCTCCGGAGCCTGGGGACGCCGTGTGCCTCTTCGCGGGTAAACCCGCTCCCACAGGTACAGCGCTGTTATCGGAATCGGTGCGATCCCTGTGGGAGCGGGTTTACCCGCGAAGGGCTGCGCAGCAGCCCCAAGGCTCGATATCAGATCCAGGAATGGCGGGCAGGCAGGGTGCCGTTGAGGTGGTAGGCGCCGACGGCGTGGTACTTCCAGCGCACCGGGTCGTGCAGGGTGTGGACCCGGGCGTTGCGCCAGTGCCGGTCGAGGTTGAACTCGGCCAGGCTGGCGCGGCTGCCGGCCAGCTCGAACAGCTTCTCGCTGGCCTGCAGCGAGATCTCGGTGGTGAGCACCTTGGCTTCGGCGACGGCAATCGAGGCACGGGCTGCGGCGGCGGCATCGATCACACCGGCGTTCACCTCATCGAGCACCTTGGCGGCCTTGCGCAGCAGGGCTTCGGCGGAGTGCAGTTCGAGCTTCAGGCGACCGATGTCGGCGATCACATAGGGATCGTCGCTGTTGCGTTCGACCTTGGCCTCGATCCACGGCCGGGACTTCTCCCGAACGAACTGGATCGTGTCCTCGATGGCCGCTTCGGCGATGCCGGCGTCGATCGCCGCCTGGATCAGCTGCGAGGCGGCGCCCTGGATGCTGGGCTCCTCACGCAGGCGCCAGTTGTCCACCACCAGGTCGCCGTCCACCGGCACCTGGTCGAGCAACACGGTGCCGCTGGCGGTGGTGCGCTGGCCGAAGCCGGACCAGTCGTCGACGATGCGCAGCCCCGGGCTGCCGCGACGGACGAACGCCAGGCGCTGGCGGCCATCGTCGTCCAGCGCCTTGACCGCCACCCAGTGGGCGTACAAGGCGCCGGTGGAATAGAACTTCTCGCCGCTGATGCGATAGCCGTCGCCATCACGGGTAAGGCGCGCCTTGAGCGTCAAGGTGTCCTTGGTTCCGCGCTCGGGGCCGGCATTGCCGATGCGCCAGCCGTCGAGCACCGAGCGGAAGATCAGTTCCTGCTGGGCTTGGGTGGCGGTCAGGCGGACCAGTTGCAGGATGCCGAACTGGTTCTGCGGAATCTGCCCCAGCGCCGGGTCGGCGGCACTGATCAGGCGGAACACTTCGGCGATGGTGGCGAAGGACACCTCGGGACCGCCGAAGGCCTTGGGCACGCTGATGCTGCCCAGGCCGCTGCGGGTGAACTGTTCGATCTCGGCCCATGGCAGCTTGCGCTGCTGGTCACGTTTGGCGGCCTGCTGGCGGGCCACCTCGGCCAGTTCGCGGGCGGCCTGCAGGGCCTCTTCGTCGTTGCGCAACACCGTGGCCGGCAGCAGCAGCGGCGAGCTGTCGAGATCGCTGTGGAATCGGGTAGTTGGTTGGCTGGACATCAGTACCGCTCCTTGGCTGCACTCAATGCCCTGGCGTTATGCACTGGGGTGATTGTGATCCTGACCATTCCTAACCTCACAAAGTTGAAAGCGTCGCCTCAGCTGATGGCGACAGACGTTTGCTGGTCCGGTGGTCCGGTCGATATACCCTATTCGTTTAGAAAAAGTTTATGAACTACCGTTTAGGAATATGAATAGAAGAACTGCAGGGTCGGCTCTGTCGCCGGCAAGCCGGTTCCCATGAAAACGCCGCAACACTGTGGGAGCCGGCTTGCCGGCGATGAGGCCAGAGCGGTCAGCGCGGGATAGTCACCACCAGCTTGCCCACCGCCTGGCGCTGCGCCAGGCGTTCGATCGCCTCGCCACCCTCGGCCAGTGCAAAGGTCTGCGACACCAGGGGCTTCAACTTGCCTTCGGCATGCCAGGCGAACAGCTGGCGGAAGTTGGCCGCGTTGTCTTCCGGCTGGCGCTGGGCGAAGGCGCCCCAGAACACCCCGAGCACCGCCGCGCCCTTGAGCAGGGTCAGGTTCACCGGCAGTTGCGGAATCGTGCCGCTGGCAAAGCCCACCACCAGCAACCGGCCATTCCATGCCAGTCCGCGCACGGCCTGGTCGAACAGCGCGCCGCCGACCGGGTCGTAGATCACGTCCACGCCCTGGCCGCCGGTCAGGCGCTTGATCTCGTCCTTGAGGCTGGCCTGGCTGTAGTCGATCAGTTCGTCGGCCCCGGCCGCCTGGGCGATCGCCAGTTTCTCGGCGCTGCTGGCCGCGGCGATCACCCGGGCGCCCAGGGCCTTGCCGATCTCCACCGCCGCCAGCCCCACGCCGCCCGAGGCACCGAGCACCAGCAGGGTTTCGCCGGCCTTGAGCTGAGCGCGCTGGGTCAGCGCGTGCATCGAGGTGCCGTAGGTCATGCCGAACGCGGCGGCGGTGGTGAAGTCCATGCCCGCCGGGATCGGCAGCACGTTGTAGAACGGCACCGCCACCTGCTCGGCGAAGGCGCCCCAGCCGGTCAGGGCCATGACCCGGTCGCCGACCTTGAACGCGCCGGCCTTCTCGCCGACCGCGGCCACCACGCCGGCCGCCTCGCCACCCGGGGCGAACGGCAGCGGCGGCTGGAACTGGTACTTGCCCTCGATGATCAGGGTGTCGGGGAAATTGACCCCGGCGGCGTGCACATCGAGGAGGATCTCGTTCTTCTTAGGCGTGGGGCTGGCGACCTCTTCCAGGACCAGGTCCCGCGCCGGGCCCAGGGCTTTGCACAACAAGGCTTTCATCAGGGCTATTCCTTTGCGTGTGGTGGCCGATAAGTGTAGGAGGGCTGTCCCGAGGGTCAACGAGCATGGCCGGCCCTGATGAGCCGGCATAAGCCCGGGCTTGGGTTTGGCCGGCGCGCTGGGTAAGCTGGCGCCAACTGTATTGAGGAGCGAATTCGTGAAAGCGTGGATCTTGATGGTGCTGGCCCTGATGCTGCCAGTGGCGGCGATGGCCGAGGAAAAGGAAGGCGAGCCCAAGGTCGCCTACATCAGCCTCAGCCCGCCCTTCGTCGGCAACTACGCCCTCGACGGCGGCCCCAAGCTGCGCGTGTACAAGGCCGACGTCGCCCTGCGCGTGACCGGCGATGCCGCCGCCACCGCGGTCAAGCACCACGAGCCGCTGATCCGCAACCAGCTGGTGGCGCTGTTCACCCAGCAGGGCGTGGACAACATGAGCAACGTCGAGGCCAAGGAAAAACTGCGCCAGGAAGCCCTGAAGCAGGTGCAGCAGGTGATGGAGTCCGAAGAGGGCAAGCCGATCGTCGAGGACCTGCTGTTCAACAACCTGATCGTGCAGTGATCAGGCGGCGAGGCTGCGGCGAAAGCGCGCCAGGGCCACGCCGAAGAACACCAGGCCGATCGCGGCCAGGGCCGCCACATCCGGCCACACCACGTTCAGCCCGGCGTCGCGGAACAGGATCGCCGCGCCGAGGCTGACGAAGTGGGTCGAGGGCGAGCCCTGCATGACCCACTGCAGCCACTGCGGCATGCTGTCCAGTGGCGTGCTGCCCCCCGAGAGCAGCAGCATCGGGATGATCACCGGGATCGCCAGCAGGCCGAACTGCGGTGTCGAGCGCGCCAGGGTGGCGAGGAAAATGCCAAGCGCCGTGCTGGCGAACAGGTACAGCGCGGTCACCCCCAGGAACAGCCCCATGGAGCCCGCCAGCGGTACGCCCAGGGCGCCCTTGACCACCACTTCCAGCGAAATCCAGGTACAGGCCACCACCACCAGGGCGTTGCTGGCGATCTTCGCCAGCATGATCTCGAGCGCTGTCAGCGGCAGCACCAGCAGGTGGTCTAGGGTGCCGTGCTCGCGTTCGCGCAGCAACGCGGTGCCGGTGAGGATGATGGCCAGGATGGTGATGTTGTTGACGATCTGGATCACCGCCAGGAACCAGCCGCCTTCCAGGTTGGGGTTGAACAGCGCTTTCGGGTTGAGCAGGGCCGGGCTACTGGTGCCGCGGCCTGCGTACTCCAGCAGTTCGCGCTCGAAGATCCGGCCGATGTAGCCGGCCCCCATGAAGGCCTGGCTCATGGCCGTGGCATCGACATTGACCTGCAGTTCCGGCGAGCGCCCGGCCAGCAGGTCGGCCTGGAAGTTCACCGGCACGTTGACCACGAAGGTGTACTGGCCGCTGTCCATGGCCTGGTCCAGGCGATTCGCCGGCAGTGCCACGGCGGGCTGGAACTCGGGCGGCTGCAGCGATTCGGCGAGCTTGCGCGAGACGGCGCCGTGGTCTTCGTCGACCACCGCGACACTGGCATTGTGCACGCCGATCACCGAGCCTGCGGCGGGCATGTAGATCGCCACGCTGAAGGCGTACAGCAGGAACAGCAGCAACACGCTGTCGTGGCGCAGGCTGGTGAGTTCCTTCAGGCCCAGGCGCAGGGTGTGGGAGAGGCGGCTCATCTCAGGCCTCCTGTTTTTTCAGCATGGCCAGGCTCAGCCCGGTGAAGGCGGCGAAGAAGCCCAGCAGCGCCAGGCACTGCGGCCACAGCTCGCGCAGGCCCAGGGCCTTGGTGAAGGTGCCGACGGCGATGTCGAGGAAATAGCCGGCCGGGAACAGCTGGCCCATCAGCGCCGCCGCGCCGTCCAGCGACGAGCGCGGCACGATCAGGCCGGAGAACTGGATGGTCGGCAGGCTGGTGATGATCATGGTGCCGAGGATCGCCGCGATCTGCGTGCGGGTGAACGCCGAGATCAGCAGGCCCAGGCTGGTGGTCGCCAGCAGATAGGCCAGGCCGCCGCAGGCCAGGGCCAGCAGGCTGCCCTTGAGCGGCACGCCGAACAGCCAGCGGTTCATCGCCACCAGCAGCGCCAAGTTGACCAGGCTTACCGCGAGGTAGGGCGCCTGCTTGCCGAGCAGGAACTCCAGGCGGGTCAGCGGGGTGGCGTAGAAGTTGGTGATCGAGCCCAGTTCCTTTTCCCGCACGATGCCCAGCGCGGTGAGCATGGCCGGGATGAAGGCCAGGATCAGCGCCATGACGCCGGGGCCGATGGCGTTCACGCTGACCACGTCCTGGTTGTAGCGAAAGCGTGTCTCCAGGCGTACCGGCTGCTGGCGCGCCACCGGGTGCGGGCCGAGGGCGGCCAGTTGCTCCAGGTTGGCCTGGTGCACGGCTTCGACATAGTTGCGGCTGGTCTCGGCGCGGAACGGCATGCCGCCATCGAGCCAGGCGGCCACCACCGGCTGGCGCCCGGCATGCAGGTCGCGACCGAAGCCCGGCGGGATTTCCAGGGCCAGCTTGATCTCCGAGCGTTGCAGACGCTGGTGCAACTGGCGGGCATCGCGGATCGGCGCCTGTTCGGCGAAATAGCGCGAGCCACGGAAGGCCTCGAGGTAGGCGCGGCTCTGCGGGCTCTGGTCCTGGTCGTACACGGCGAAGGCGAGATCCTCCACATCCAGCGAGATGCCGTAGCCGAAGATCACCATCATGAACAGCGCGCCAAGCAGGGCGAAGGCCAGGCGTACCTTGTCGCGCAGCAGTTCCTTGCCTTCGCGGCTGGCCACCGCCAGCAGGCGGCGCAGGCTGAAGGCCTGGCGCAAGGCGGGCGCCGGGGCGGCGGCCTGTTCCAGCCCCGTGTCGGCCTGCGCCTGGACGGGCGCGTCCTGGGCCTGTTCGAGGCAGCGCACGAAGGCGTCTTCCAGGGTTTCGCCGCCGAACTTTCGCTGCAGGGCCAGCGGGGTGTCGCAGGCCAGCACTCGGCCGGCGTGCATCAGCGAGATGCGGTCGCAGCGCAGGGCCTCGTTCATGAAGTGGGTGGACAGGAAGATGGTCACGCCCTGCTCGCGGGACAACTCCACCAGCAGGCGCCAGAAATCGTCGCGGGCCGCCGGGTCGACACCCGAGGTCGGCTCGTCGAGGATCAGCACTTCCGGGCGGTGCAGCACCGCCACGGCCAGCGACAGGCGCTGGCGCAGGCCCAGGGGCAGGGCGCCGGACGGCTGGTCGGCAATGGCGCCTAAGTCGAAGCGCTCGATGAGCTCGGCGATGCGCGGCGCGCTGTCGGCCTTGGCCAGGTCGAACAGGCGGGCGTGCAGTTCGAGGTTTTGCCGGGCGCTCAGCTCGCCATACAGCGAATAGCTCTGGGACATGAAGCCGACCCGCTTGCGCGTGGCCAGGTCGCGGGCATCCACCGGTCGGCCAAGCAGGCTGGCGCTGCCCTCGCTGGCCGGCATCAGGCCGGTGAGCACCTTCATGGTGGTGGTCTTGCCGCAGCCGTTGGAGCCGAGGAAACCGAAGATCTCGCCGCGGCCGATGGCGAAGCTGACCTTGTTCACCGCGGTGAAGTCACCGAAGCGCAGGGTCAGGTCGTGGGCCTCGATCGCAATCGGCCCGTCGTCGGCCTGGCGTGGCGGAATGCGCAGGGGCTCGGGCTGTGGTCGGCCGGCGCCCTGGAAGTGGGTGAAGGCGTCGTCCAGCTTGCCGCTGGGCGTGGCCGCCGCCAATTCGCGGCTGAGGCCGGCGGCCAGCAGGCGGCCAGCGTCGAGCATCAGGCAGTGCTCGAACTGCTCGGCTTCCTCCATGTAGGCGGTGGCCACCAGCAGGGTCAGCTGCGGGCGCTGGGCGCGCACCTGCTCGACCAGCTCCCAGAAGCGCCGCCGCGACAGTGGGTCGACGCCGGTGGTCGGCTCGTCGAGGATCAGCAGGTCCGGCTCGTGGATCAGCGCGCAGCACAACCCGAGCTTTTGCTTCATGCCGCCGGACAGCTTGCCGGCCGGGCGCTCGGCGAAGCGCTCCAGGTCGGTGGCGCGCAGCAGGCTGGCCATGCGTTGTTCGCATTCGGCACGGCCCAGGCCAAACAGGGTGGCGAAGAAACGGATGTTCTCGCGGATCGACAGCTCCGGGTACAGGTTGTTGCCCAGGCCCTGGGGCATGAAGGCGACCTTGGGATACAGCGCGGTGCGGTGGCGGCGCTGGCGGATCGAGCCGCCGAGCACCTGCAACTCGCCTTGTTGCAGGCGCTTGACCCCGGCGATCAGCCCGAGCAGGGTCGACTTGCCGGCGCCATCCGGGCCAATCAGGCCGCAGCGGGTCCCGGCCGGCAGGCTGAACGCGAGGCTGTGCAGGGCCTGCAGGTCGCCATAGCGGTGGCTGACACCCTCGGCCCGCAGGGCGATCGCCGCGTTCATTGCAGGTTGGCCGGCCAGCCCACGTCGGCGGTGCGCACGTACCCGGCGCCGGGCATGCCCGGCTTGGCCTGGGGCACGGCGCTCGGTTCGGTCAGGCGCAGCTTGACCCGGAACACCAATTTTTGCCGCTCATCACGGGTCTCGACCTGCTTCGGGGTGAACTGCGCCTTGGCCGCGACGAATGCCACCTTGGCTGGCAGGGCCTTGTCGGGTAGGGCGTCGAGCACGATCCGCGCCTGGTCGCCCACGGTCAACCGGCCGGTGGTGGCGGCGGGCAGGTAGAGGTTCATGTACTGGTCGCTGGGGTCGATCAGCATCAGCACCCGGCCACCGGCGCCGAGCACTTCGCCGGGTTCGGCCAGGCGCAGCTGGATGATGCCGTCGATGGGCGCGCGCAGACTGCTGTCGTCGATCTCGCTGGTGAGCTGGGCGACCTGGGCCTCGGCGGCGCCGATGGCGGCCTTGATCGCCGCCAGCTGGGCCCGGGCCGCGACCACGGCTGCGGTGGCGGTGTCGTAGCGGGCCTGCTGCTGGTCGAGCAGCTGCTGGCTGGCAAACTTGCGCTGGTAGATCTCGCGTACCCGCTTGAGCTCCTGGCTGGCCAGCAACAGTTCGCTCTGGCGCAGCTGTACGCTGGCCTGGGCGGCGGCGTAGTTCTCGCGGGCGCGCAGCACTTCGGCCTCGGCCTGGCTGCGCTGGGCTTCCATCGTGCGGGTGTCGATGCGCGCCAGCAACTGGCCGCGGGTGACCTTGTCGCCTTCGTCGACCAGCACCTCGGCCAGGCGCCCGGGGATCTTGCTGGCGATTTGCACCTCGGTGGACTCGAGGCGCCCGTTGCCCATGCTCAGGCCTTCGGGCAGGCGGTCGTGAAGGGACTTCCAGTAGCCCAGCCCGCCTGCCGCCAGCAACAACAATACCAAGGCGGAGGCGAAGATTCTGGGGGCTTTTCGATTCATCGGTCTGCATCCTGCGGCTGGCACGCCTTATCCTGGCGCGACGCGCTTCCTTGCGCGTTGATATTGGTCAAACCCCTGACAATAGCCGCACAATCAGCTCAGCGCGAGAATCGCGGCCCATTGCCCGGCGGTCACCGGCATCACCGACAGGCGGCTGCCTTTGTGCACCAGGGGCAGTTCCTCGAGCGCCGCCTGCTGCTTGAGCAGGCCCAGGCCGAGCACCTGGCGGAAGGTCTGCACATGTTCGACGTCCACCGCGCTCCATGGGTTCTTCTCGGCGCTGGCCTTGGCGTCGTGGTAGTGGCTGTGCGGATCCAGGGCGGTCGGGTCCGGGTAGGCGGCGGCGCTGATCCGGGCGATGCCGGCGATCCCCGGTTGCGGGCAGCTGGAGTGGTAGAAGAAGAATTCGTCGCCTACGCTCATGGCCCGCAGGAAATTGCGCGCCTGGTAGTTGCGCACCCCGTCCCAGCGGGCGCTGCCCAGGCGTGCCAAGGCTTCGATGGAGAGCTCGTCGGGCTCGGATTTCATCAGCCAGTAGGCCATGGATGCTGCTCCTGAAAGAGTTTGAAATAACTCGTTGCATGAAACCGACAGTCGGTTGGCGTCAACGTTTGCCTGGCGACTCATGTTGTCGGAAAATGCGCCGATTTTAAGCTATACGCTCCGGCCGCCATCAAGAAAGCCGCCGAGCCTGGACAGTTGTTCTTGGGGGACGATCAATGAAACAACGTAAACCGGACCTGCTCTGGATCCTGGCCTTCATCTTCGGGCTGGGCGTGGTCACCACCGGTTACGCGCAAGGCTTGTGGGAACGCAAGCTGGATGCCGCCTACCAGCAGGCGCCCGTCGATCCGGCGCAGCAACAGCACCGCTGATCCCCCTTCGCGCACCTCACTTGGGTGCCAGGTACCAACCACGGTCCGAGACCGTGCCTTGCAACGGTACATCCCAGCTCGCCTGGTTGAGCCGCTCCACTTTCTGGCATTCATGCGCCAGCCCCAGCAGCAGCGGTTTTTTCCACGCCTTGCGCCGGCCCTGATAGGCCAGGCTGCGGTCATAGAAACCACCGCCCATGCCCAGGCGCCCCCCCATCTCGTCGAAACCGACCAGCGGTAGCAGGATCAGGTCCAGCGCCCAGATCGGCCGTTGCCGCTTGCGTTCGATCACCGGCTCCAGGATACGAAAGCGGTTGGGGCGCAGTGCCTCGCCGGCCTCGAAGCGCTGGAACACCATGCGCGTGCGTGGCCAGGCGTGCAGCACCGGCAGGTAGACGCGCTTGCCGCGCTTGTGTGCTTCGCGCAGCAGCAGGCGCGGGTCGATCTCGCCGTCGTTGGGCAGGTACAGGGCGATATGCCGGGCTCGGCGGAACAGCGGATCCTGCGCCAGTTGGCGATACAGGCCTTCGGCGGCCTGGCGCTGCTGGGCGGGCGTGAGGGCGCGGCGGGCGTTGCGCAGGAGGCGGCGAAGCTGGGGGCGGGTAAGCGGCGCGGTGTCGGTCATGGCACGGGCGATCCCAGAAGAAACGAAAAGCCCGCCGTTGGAGGCGGGCAGTTCTGAATGCAGGCTCCCCGACAAGACCGCTATCGGTGTAGCCCTTGAACCCGAAAGTTCAAGGTGGAGATTGCAGGGGGCGTTAAGGCTTTCCGTCGGGCGGACATGCACACCTGCCCCAGCGTGCAACCCCCGTGGTTGTGCGTATCGGCTCAGGGACATAACCGACTGGCGCATCCCCCAGGGAGTGGCGCCAGTATACCAATCTCAGTCGTTTTTGCTAACCGGATCGTCGGACAGGGCCTGGTCGACCCGCTCCAGCAGGTCGCGCACCTGCTCGCGGGTGGTGCCGCCGCTGGTCACTTCGGGGCGTTCCTGGCGGTGCAGCAGCTCGTGGGTGATGTTCAGCGCGGCCATCACGGCGATGCGGTCGGCGCCGATCACCTTGCCGCTGCTGCGGATCTCGCGCATCTTGCCGTCCAGGTAACGGGCGGCGCCGACCAGGTTGTTGCGCTCCTCGGGCGGGCAGATGATCGAGTATTCCTTGTCGAGGATCTGGACGGTGACGCTATTGCTTGAACTCATGAGTCTTGCTCCAGGGCCTTGAGGCGCAGGATCATCGATTCGATCTTGCGTTTGGCGATCTCGTTCTTTTCGATCAGGTGGGCGCGCTCCTCGCGCCAGGATCGTTCCTGAGCTACTAAGAGTGCGTTTTGTCGCTTTAGTTGCTCGACCCGTTCGATCAGCAACTCGAACCGGCTCATCAGCGCTTGCAGGTCGTTCTCTTGCATGGGTTGCACTCGATTCCTTCACTCGCCTGGCGATCATGCCTGCCCCAAGGGCGCGACGGCCAGTGCCGATGGTCTTGGCGCGCCTGCCGGTGCTAGGATACAAGGTCTCCATTCTAGTCATTGCGCCGTCTGGCGCCTAGCTGCCCATGCCCAATACCCAATCGCCCTACATCGCCTTCGCCATGTTGCTTTCGAGCAATGGCCACCCCGTCACCCCCGCCGAGCTGCATGGCCTGCTGATCGGCCGCAGCTGCGCCGGCGCCGGCTTCGATGCCGATGCCTGGCTGGCCGACGCCGCCCAGTTGCTCGAGACCGAGCCCGGCGACTCGGTGCGCAACGCCCTGGTCGGCCTGCAAGAGATGGTCAAGGCCGAGCTGACCGGCGAGGACGTCGCCATCGTCCTGCTGCTGCCTTCCGATGATGCCGCACTCAGCGACCGCGCCACCGCGCTGGGCCAGTGGTGCCAGGGCTTCATCACCGGTTTCGGCCTGAACGCCGGTGGCAAGGACCTGTCCACCGATGCCAAGGAAGTGCTCCAGGACCTGGTGGCCATCTCGCAGGTCCAGGAGGCGCTGGAAGAGTCCGAGGACGGCGAGAGCGACTACATGGAAGTCATGGAGTACCTGCGCGTCGCCCCGTTGCTGCTGTACACGGAGCTGGCCAAGCCGCAAGCGCCCGCGCCAAAGCCATCGCTGCACTGATCTGAACGGGGTCGTTTGCCCATGAGCCACATACCCAAGGCGGAGTACGCCCGTCGGCGCAAGGCGCTGATGGCGCAGATGGTCCCCAACAGCATCGCCATCCTGCCGGCGGCCGCAGTTGCCATTCGCAACCGCGACGTCGAGCATGTCTACCGCCAGGACAGCGATTTCCAGTACCTGAGCGGCTTCCCCGAGCCGGAGGCGGTGATCGCCCTGATTCCGGGGCGCGAGCATGGCGAGTACGTATTGTTCTGCCGTGAGCGCAACCCCGAGCGCGAGCAGTGGGACGGCCTGCGCGCCGGCCAGGAAGGCGCAGTGCGCGATTTCGGCGCCGACGATGCCTTCCCCATCAGCGATATCGACGAGATCCTGCCGGGCCTGATCGAAGGGCGCGAGCGGGTCTACAGCAACATGGGCAGCAACCCCGAGTTCGACCGCCGGCTGATGGAGTGGATTAACGTGATCCGTTCCAAGGCCCGCCTCGGCGCCCAGCCGCCGAACGAGTTCGTTGCCCTGGATCATCTGCTGCACGACATGCGCCTGTATAAATCGGCGGCGGAAGTGAAGGTCATGCGCGAGGCCGCGGCGATTTCCGCCCGGGCCCACGTGCGCGCCATGCAGGCCTGCCGTGCCGGGCTGCACGAGTACAGCCTGGAAGCCGAGCTGGACTACGAGTTCCGCAAGGGCGGAGCGAAGATGCCGGCCTACGGCTCGATCGTCGCCGCCGGGCGCAATGGCTGCATCCTGCACTACCAGCAGAACGATGCGCCGCTCAAGGACGGCGACCTGGTCCTGATCGACGCCGGTTGCGAGATCGACTGCTACGCCAGCGACATCACCCGCACCTTCCCGGTCAACGGGCGGTTCTCGCCGGAACAGAAAGCCATCTACGAGCTGGTGCTCGCGGCCCAGGCCGCGGCGTTCGCCGAGATCGCCCCGGGCAAGCACTGGAATCACGCCCACGAGGCGACCGTGCGGGTGATAACCGAAGGGCTGGTGGCGCTGGGGCTGCTCAAGGGCGAGGTGCAGGCATTGATCGACAGCGAGGCCTACCGCGCCTTCTACATGCACCGCGCCGGACACTGGCTGGGCATGGATGTGCACGACGTGGGCGAATACAAGGTCGGTGGCCAGTGGCGCGTGCTCGAACCGGGCATGGCGCTGACCGTCGAACCCGGCATCTACATCGCCGTCGACAACCAGGCGGTGGCGAAGAAGTGGCGCGGCATCGGGGTAAGGATCGAGGACGACGTGGTGGTGACCAGACAAGGCTGTGAAATCCTGACTTCAGGCGTGCCGCGCACGGTCGCCGAGATCGAGGCGCTGATGCATGACGCCCGCAAGGACGTCGCATGAACCGGGTCAACCTGGCGATCATCGGTGGCGGCCTGGTGGGCGCGAGCCTGGCCCTGACGCTGCAGGCCGCGGCCAAGGCCCGTGGCTGGAAGATCCTGCTGATCGAGCCGTTCGCGCCCGGCGATAGCTTCCAGCCCAGCTATGACGCACGTTCCTCGGCGCTGTCCTACGGCACCCGGCAGATATACGAGCGCCTGGGGTTGTGGCAGACCATCAGCCGCCGCGCCGAGCCGATCCGGCAGATCCAGGTGTCCGACCGCGGCCGCTTCGGCGGCACCCGCCTGGACGCCCTGGAAGAAGGCGTGCCGGCACTCGGCTACGTGGTGGAGAACGCCTGGCTCGGCCAGTGCCTGTGGCAGGCCATCGACAACGAAGTGATCAGCTGGCGCTGCCCGGCGCAGGTGCAGGCGATGCAGGCCATCGCCGGCGGCTACCGCCTGGAATTGGACGACGACACTTCGCTGGAATGCGACCTGGCGGTGCTGGCTGACGGCGGTCGTTCGGGCCTGCGCGAGCAACTGGGCATCCATGTGCGCAACACGCCCTATGACCAGAGCGCGCTGATCGCCAATATCACCCCGGGCGAAGCCCACGCCGGCCAGGCTTTCGAGCGCTTCACCGAGCAAGGCCCGATGGCCTTGCTGCCGCTGGCGGACAACCGCTGCGCGCTGGTCTGGACCCGACAGGGGATGGACGCCAGGCGCCTGGCCGAGCTCGACGAGCGCAGCTTCCTGCGCGAGCTGCAGGAGGCCTTCGGCTACCGCCTCGGCGCCCTGCGCCAGGTCGGTGCCCGCCATCTCTATCCGCTGTCGCTGGTCGAGGCCGAGGAGCAGGTACGCCCGCACCTGGTGGTGCTGGGCAACGCCGCCCACAGCCTGCACCCGATCGCCGGTCAGGGCTTCAACCTGTCGCTGCGCGACGTGCAGTCGCTGGCGGACGCCCTGCTGGCCGGCCCGGCGCTGCCGGGTGACCTGGCCACGCTGCAGGCCTATCACCAGCGCCAGCGCCTCGACCAGGCCCTGACCATCGGCTTCTCCGACCAGGTCACCCGCCTGTTTGGCAGCAGCCAGCCGCTGCTGGCTGCCGGGCGCAACCTTGGCCTGCTCGGCCTGGACCTGCTG
The DNA here is from genome assembly GCF_019646095.1 of Pseudomonas sp. 2hn. Classification (NCBI taxonomy): domain Bacteria; kingdom Pseudomonadati; phylum Pseudomonadota; class Gammaproteobacteria; order Pseudomonadales; family Pseudomonadaceae; genus Pseudomonas; species Pseudomonas sp. 2hn. Next base: position 221,079 of record NZ_CP081016.1, read on the forward strand.
CCGCCGGCGAAAAGCTGGTTCGCCCGCCAGGCCATGGGCCTGGGCACCCGCCCCGATCCGCGAGGCCGCCCATGAGCGATGCGCGCAGGCTCGCACGGCGGGCGCGGATGCTGCGCTGGCTGCTGAACTTCTACCCACCCTACCTGGGCGCCGGTATCCACATCCAGGAAATCAGCCCGGACATGCGCAGCGTCAAGGTGCGCATGAAGCTGACGCGGTGGAATCGCAACTACGTCGGCACCCAGTTCGGCGGCAGCCTGTACGCGATGGTCGACCCGTTCTACATGCTGCTGCTGATCGAGCAGCTGGGCCGTGAATACATCGTCTGGGACAAGGCCGCCAGCATCGATTTCATCTCGCCGGGCAAGGGCCCGGTGTATGCCGAATTCCACGTCGACGACGCGCTGCTGGACGAGATCCGCCAGCAGACCGCCAGCGGCAAGAAATACCTGCCCCGGTTGCAGGTGGAGATCCGCGACGGTGCCGGCGAGCTGGTGGCGCGGGTCGACAAAACCCTATACGTGCGGCTCAAGCCGCAAGCGAGGCAGGCGTAAGGCATGGAAATGCGCGCAGATCTGTTGATTGTCGGTGCCGGTATGGTCGGCAGCGCCCTGGCCCTGGCCCTGCGCCACAGTGGCCTGGAGGTGCTCCTGCTAGACGGCGGGCCGATGACGGTCAAGCCGTTTGACGGCGAGGCACCTTTCGAGCCGCGGGTCAGCGCCCTGTCGGCGGCCAGCCAGCGCATTCTCGAGCGCCTCGGCGCCTGGGACGGCATCGCCCGGCGGCGTGTCTCGCCGTACTCGGACATGCATGTCTGGGACGGCAGCGGCACCGGCGAGATCCATTTCTCCGCCGCCAGCGTGCATGCCGAGGTGCTGGGTCATATCGTCGAGAACCGCGTGGTCCAGGACGGCCTGCTGGAGCGTCTGCACGACAGCGATGTCGGGCTGCTGGCCAACGCTCGCCTGGAGCAGTTGCGCCGCTCCGGCGATGAGTGGCTGCTGACCCTGGCCGATGGCCGCAAGCTGCGCGCGCCGCTGGTGATCGCCGCCGATGGCGCCAACTCGGCGGTACGCCGCCTGGCCGGCTGCGCGACCCGTGAGTGGGATTACCTGCACCATGCCATCGTCACCAGCGTGCGCTGCAGCGAGGCGCACCGGGCAACGGCCTGGCAGCGTTTCACCGACGAAGGCCCGCTGGCGTTCCTGCCGCTGAGCCGCGATGGCCGCCAGGACTGGTGTTCGATCGTCTGGTCGACCACCCCGGAGCAGGCCGAGCAGGCCATGGCGATGGATGACGCGACCTTCCGCCAAGCGCTGGAACGGGCTTTCGAGGGGCGTCTGGGCGATGTGCTGGAGGCGGATCCGCGGGTCTGCGTGCCGCTGCGCCAGCGCCATGCCAAACGCTACGTTGAGGAGGGCTTGGCGCTGATTGGCGATGCGGCCCATACCATCCACCCGTTGGCCGGGCAGGGGGTCAACCTGGGCTTTCTCGACGCCGCGGTGCTGGCCGAGGAGCTGGTCCGCGCCTGCGAGCGTGGCGAGCGCCTGGCCGATGTGAAGGTGCTGAGCCGCTTCGAGCGGCGACGCATGCCGCACAACCTGGCGTTGATGGCGGCGATGGAGGGCTTCGAGCGCCTGTTCCAGGCCAATCCGCTGCCCCTGCGTTGGCTGCGCAACAGCGGCTTGAAGCTGGTGGAGCAGATGCCCGAGGCCAAGGCGCTGTTCGTGCGCCAGGCGCTGGGGTTGTCCGGGGACTTGCCGGAGCTGGCCAGGGCCTGAGAGCGGGGCCGCCTGGCGGCCCCGGCAATGGATCAGGCGGCGCGCATCACGCTCATGCGCCTGACCAACGGCAGCTTGCCGAGCAGGCCGAACAGCGGCGCCGTCCAGCGCACCAGCGCCGCGCTGGCCTTGGCCGCCAGGGGCGTGTGGCAGCTCCAGCCCAGTGCCAGCAGCGCCATCAACAGGCCGCCGATGTAGTCGTCCTGCCCCCAATGGGCGCCGGCCACCAGGCGCGGCAGCATGAACAGCAAGGCCAGTGCCCAGATCACCAGGTGCTGTACCAGGCGGCGGCTGAACAGGCTCATGAACAGCGCCCAGATCAGCAGCACCGAGGCGTGGTCACCCGGGAAGCTCTGGCTGGAACGGTCCTTCAATTCCCACTTCGCTTCCATGTGCGGATAGAAGTCGCTCAGGTGCACGGCGTTGTCGAACACCATCGACGGGCTGTTGTGTTGCCAGCCCATTGCGCTGACCCACTTGGAAAACAGCGCGCGAATCACCACTAAGAGGAGTAGGGTGACCAGGAAACCGAAAAACGCCTGGCGTACCTGGGTGGCCTTGAATACCCAATCGCCGCGGATCAGCAGCGACAGCATGATCAGGCCGACCAGGATGTCGAAGGGACGCAGGCTGCCGACCGCCCAGATCGACCGCCAGACCAGGTTGTCGGCCAGGGGCGCATTGAGGCTGTGGAACAGCCACTCGTCGAAAGTCAGGCACAGGATCTGGCCAACGGGCCACAACCAGAAACACAGTAATGCGATGGGTAGCAGGGTGCAGGCTGCCAAGGGGCCCCAGGACCACCTTGCTTGGAACAGTGGTCGATTGTCCATAAAATACCTCGATATCCAGCAGGATTTGAGCGTCTCGTTGAGCGCTCTACGACGGACCTTTCGGTCTCCTGTAATTATTTTGTAATCATTTTTAGAAAGCCAGACAACCATGAGCGACTTGCCAGATACCGATTTCACCCAACGCTTCCTGTTCGACGACCGCGACGCCCGCGGCGAGATGGTCGCGCTGGAACGCAGCTACGCCGAGGTGCTGGCCAAGCACGACTATCCGCAGCCGGTGCAGCACCTGCTGGGTGAGCTCATGGCCGCCGCCGCGCTGCTGGTCGGCACCCTGAAGTTCGACGGGTTGCTGGTGCTCCAGGCGCAGTCCTCGGGCCCGGTGCCGCTGCTGGCCATCGAGTACACCAGCGAGCACGACATCCGTGGCCTGGCCCGCTACGAGGCCGAGCAGATCAAGGCGGATGCCAGCCTTGCCGACCTGATGCCGGGCGGTCACCTGGTGCTGACCATCATTCCGGTCAACGGCCAGCGCTACCAGGGCACCGTAGAGCTGGACGGCAAGGACCTGTCGGAGTGCTTCACCAACTACTTCGTCATGTCGCAGCAGGTGAACACCTGCATCTCCCTGGCCGCCGATGGCGCCCGCGCCCGTGGCCTGCTGGTGCAGCAGCTGCCGGCCGAGATCCACAAGGACAGCGAGGAGCGCGAGGAAAGCTGGGCCCACGTCAAGGCCCTGGCCAACACCGTGAAGACCGAGGAACTGCTCGGCCTGGACAACGAAACCGTGTTGCACCGCCTGTACCACGAGGACGCGGTTCGCCTGTTCGATATCCAGCCGCTACGCTTCCGTTGCAGCTGCTCGCGCGAGCGTTCCGGCAACGCCCTGGTCAGCCTCGGCGAGCAGGATGCCAAGGCGCTGGTGGCCGAGTGCGGCGGCCAGGTCGAGATCGATTGCCAGTTCTGCAACGAGCGCTATCTCTTCGATGCAAGCGATGTGGCGCAATTGTTTGCCGGTGGCGGCACCGAGGCGCCGTCAGAAACTCAGCACTGAAACGGTTCACTACAGGATATTCTCCTGTCGAATTGCGCAAAAACGCAGTTCTGACAGGAGGGGCCTACTTTTTTTGGGCGTTTCTGGCATAATCCGGCCACTTTTTTCGCTGTAGTAGTTTTTTCGAGACGACTACAAAACGTTTGGAGCACTCGGCCTCGGGCCGGATGGGGTATCTCATGACGCAAGCCAACAACACCGTGTACACCGACCTGAGCGTCGATGAGCTGGTAAAAGAAGCGCTGTCCCGCGGTGAAGGCGTGCTGGCCGATACTGGCGCGCTGGTGGTGGAAACCGGTCACCGCACTGGCCGTTCGCCAGCTGACCGTTTCATCGTCGAAGAACCGTCCACCCAGGACCAGATTGGCTGGGGCCCGATCAACCGCAAGTTCCCGGCCGACAAGTTCGATGCCCTGTGGGACCGCGTCGAGGCGTTCAACAACGCCCAGGATCACTTCGTTTCCTACGTTCACGTAGGCGCTGCGGCCGAGCACTACCTGCCGGTCAAGATGACCACCCAGACCGCCTGGCAGAACCTGTTCGGTCGTTGCCTGTTCATCAACCCCGAGCAGTACAACCCGGCTGGCCGTGGTGAGTGGCAGATCCTCAACGTCGCCAACTTCGAGTGCGTGCCTGAGCGTGACGGCACCAACTCCGATGGTTGCGTGATCATCAACTTCGCCCAGAAGAAGGTGCTGATCGCCGGCATGCGTTACGCCGGTGAAATGAAGAAAGCCATGTTCTCGGTGCAGAACTTCCTGCTGCCGGCCGCCGACGTGCTGCCGATGCACTGCGCCGCCAACATCGGCGAAGCGGGTGATGTCACCCTGTTCTTCGGCCTGTCCGGCACCGGCAAGACCACCCTGTCGGCCGACGAAAGCCGTTACCTGATCGGTGACGACGAGCACGGCTGGGGTGAGGGCGTGGTCTTCAACATCGAAGGCGGTTGCTATGCCAAGTGCATCGACCTGTCCGAGAAGAACGAGCCGGTCATCTGGAAAGCCATCAAGCACGGCGCGGTGCTGGAAAACGTCGTGATCGACGCCAACAAGCACGCCGACTACGCCGACGTGAGCCTGACCCAGAACAGCCGTGCCGCCTATCCGCTGGCGCACGTCGAGAAGGTCTCGGCAGAGAACCTGGGCGGCGAGCCGAACGCGGTCATCTTCCTGACCTGCGACCTGACCGGCGTACTGCCTCCGGTGTCGATCCTGAACAACGAGCAGGCGGCCTACCACTTCCTGTCCGGCTACACCGCGCTGGTCGGTTCCACCGAAATGGGTTCGGGCGGCGGCATCAAGTCGACCTTCTCCACCTGCTTCGGCGCACCGTTCTTCCCGCGTCCGGCCGGCGTATACGCCGAACTGCTGATCAAGCGTATCAAGGCGTTCGGCTCCAAGGTCTACCTGGTCAACACCGGCTGGACCGGTGGTGGCTACGGCGTTGGCAAGCGCTTCAGCATCCCGACCACCCGTGGCGTGATCGCTGCCATCCAGAGCGGCGCTCTGGTCGGTGCCGAGACCGAGCACCTGGACATCATCAACCTGGACGTGCCGAAGGCTGTTCCGGGCGTCGAGACCGAGCTGCTCAACCCGCGCAACACCTGGGCTGACAAGGCTGCCTACGACGAAGCCGCCAAGGGCCTGGCCACGCTGTTCACCGAGAACTTCAAGAAGTTCGACGTTTCCGACGCCATCAAGGCTGCTGGTCCGCAGCTGTAAGCTGCAGCCGGTTCGGATGAAAAGCCGCCCTTCGGGGCGGCTTTTTCGTTTTTCAGATCAAGGCCATTGTTGCCGTGCATGCAGGATCCGGAGGATTTCGACTTCGTCCTCCTGTACCTGGTAGATCATCACGTAGTTGGGCGTTACCACGATTTCGTGTGTTTCGACGCATCTGCCGGGCTTGTACAGGCGCGGGTTGCGAGCGGCGCGTCTGGCCTTGTCCCTGAAGGCTTCATCCAGCGCCTCTGCCGCTGCCGGGTTGTCTTGTGCAACGACGGTCATGATGCGCAGACGATCGTTGCGAGCCATTGCCGACCAGACAAGGCGCATCAGCGGTTTTTGGCTCTCAGCTCGGCTCGGCGGGCGGCAAAGAACTTCTCGACTTCTTCGTCATCCAGCGTGGGGGATGGATCGCGACGGCTGGCGTCGACCTGTTCGCTGAACCAGGTGTCGTAGGCTGCCGCCTCATGGGCCCTTTTGAGTGCCTGGGCGCGATCCGGCCGCTGGTAGGTGGTGGTCTGTCGCGGATCCCAGATCGAGCTGTCGACCAAGAAATGGTCGATACCCAGATCATGCAGGTAGCTGACCAGTGTCTCGAGCTTCTTGAACAGCCGGACGTTGCCGCTACGCTGTGCGGTGAGTACGTGCTCCTGATCGTCGACATCCACCTGGACCGCCCAGCCTCCGGGTTGCCCAACGATGTGGGTGGCGTTGATTCGACGGCTTTCAGCCAGGCGGCTGAGGTGGGCATGATCCAGTTGCAGGGTCGGCACGGGTGTATGTCTCGGCTTCATGGGACGCGTACCATCTTATGCAATCTACTGTTGATTGCGACTATAGGCGTTCCCAAGTCTATGTGGGAAGCTTCGCTGACATGCAAAGGAAATCAGGTTGTCCTCATGACAGAATCCCCCCAACGCTCCGCCTTCTCCCATTTCCATCCCATCCTCACCCGCCCGCAGGACAACGACCACAACGGTCACCTCGCTGGCGCCACCGTGCATGCCTTCTTCGAAACAGCCATCCAGGCCTTCCTGGTCGAACAGGCCGAACTGGACCTGCGCGACGGTGAGCTGGCCGGCTTCGTCGTCAGCTCGGCGGCGGACTTCTTCGCTTTGCCGGGCTTTCCCGACGTGCTCGAGGTGGGCCTGGGCGTGACGCGCCTGGCGGGCAGCACCGTGGAGTTCCGCCTGGCGCTGTTCCGCCCGGGCGAGGCCGAGGCCTGCGCGGCGGGGAGTGTGGTGCAGGTGTTCATCGAGCGGGCCTCGGGCCGTCCGGTGGTGCTGCCGGAAACGCTGCAGCTGATCCTCGCCGGACTGTCGCTCAATCGTTGAGGCGAATGATCCCCTCGCGCACGGCGAACAGCACCAGGCCGGGCACGTCGTGGATCTGCAGGCGGTGCATGATCTGCGAGCGGTGAGCCTCGACGGTCTTGATGCTCAGGCCCAGGCCGTCGGCGATTGAGCGGGTGGTCTCGCCACGGGCGATCAGGCGCAGGATCTCCAGCTGGCGGTTGGTCAGCGGCGGTGTCTGCACCTGGCTGACGACGCGCTTGCGGCTGTGTTTCAGGGCCTGGCCGATGACCATCGGCAGCACCGCCGACGACAGGTACTGGCCGCCACCGCGCAGGGTCTGCAGGGCCTGCTCCAGTTCGCTGACCGTGGCGTTCTTGAGCAGGAAACCATGGGCACCCAGTTGCAGGCAGCTCATTACATGCTCGAGCTCTGAGCGTGGCGAAAACATCAGCACCCGGCTGGCGGGGGCGCGGATGAACAGCTCCTGCAGGGCCTGCTGGCTGTCCAGCTCGCCGCTCATGTCGAGCACCACGATGTCCGGCTTGAGTTTTTCCGCGAGGCTCACGGCCGTCATGGCATCGCCGGTGTCGCCCACCACGACGAAATCTTTCTTCTGTTCAAGCAGGGCACGCAGGCCGGCGCGGAAGAGCGGCGAGTGATCGGCAAGCAAGATTCGGCAGGGCATGGATAAGGGCCTGTTTCGCAAGGGAAGGGGGGCGGCAGGCCTGCTCGATCCGAAAGCGCACTGCCGCGCGGTTGCGCGATCAGTCCTTGTCTGCCGATGGTCGCGGCAGTGCCTCTTATCATAGGCGTTCGAACACCGACGGCAGTAGTGGACGCAGGGGCAGGCCCAGGGCGTGGACGCTCTCGCTGTGACCGATGATCATCAGGCCACCGGGGCGCAGATGTGCCAGCAGGCGCTGGAGTACCTCGTTCTTGTACCGTGGCGCCAGGTTCGACAACAGGTTGCGCAACAGGATGACGTCAAAGCTGCCGAGCTGTTCGGGCAGGGGCCGGATCAGGTTGAGCGCCTCGAAGCGCACCTGCTCGCGCAGGGCTGCGGTGACCCGCAGCCGGCCAGCCATCTCGTCGACGCCGCACAGGCAGTGGCGGGCCAGCCAGCCTTCGGGGAAGTAGCGTGCCTGGGCGATGTCGTAGATACCGGCAGCGGCGGTCTCCAGCAGTTTTGAGTCGAAGTCGCTTGCCAGCACCTGCCAGCCGGGATGGCGGGCATTTTCGGCGGCGACCATGGCCAGGCTCCAGGCTTCCTCCCCGGTGGCGCAGGCGGCGCTCCACAGGCGTGCGGGGTGGTCGAGGTCGGCCAGCCAGCGGGCCAGGCATTCGAAGTGGCGATGCTCGCGAAAGAAGTAGCTGTCACGGGCGACCAGCAGGCGCAGCAGGTGCTCGTGTTCGTTCACGCCCAGGGGGCTGTCGAGAAAGGCAAGGTAACGCTCGAAATCCGCCAGGCCCAAGGCCTTCAGGCGTTTGTGCAGGCGCGCTGCGACCACGGCGCGGCGGTCGTCGGCCAGTTGCACGCCGGTGGCCTGCACGACCCGCTGGCGAATCGACGCAAAGCTGGCTTCGCCGAGCAGTGGCGGGCGGCGGCCAGGCATCCTTCAGCCTCTCCTGGCCCGGGGCGGACAGATAGGGTAGGTGAAGATCGTGCGCATTCCCTGCGTCCTGTGCTTGATCGAAACAGCGATGATAACTAGTGGCTAGTGGCCTCCATATCGGGGCAGCCCCTAATCCTCTGGCGGGTATGCAAACGAAAAGGCCCTGCCGATGAGGGCAGGGCCTTAGGCCTCAGGCGTAAGCCAGACGATCAGTCATGGCGCCAGTGGCGCTTGTGCTTGCGATGGCCGTAGTGGTGGCCACGGTCGTAATAGCGGCGATCGTCGTAGTCGCGACGGTAGCGACGCTCGTGGCGTTCGTCTTCGTCGGCCTTGTTGCCCATGTAGTTGCCCAGTGCACCACCGGCGCCACCACCGGCGGCCGCGCCGATGTAGCTGCCGGTGGTGCCGCCCACGGAGCGACCCACCACGTTGCCGCCCGCGGCGCCCAGCGCGCCACCGATGGCGGCTTCGCCACGCTGGCGCTTGTCGGCACCCAGCGCACCGCCGGCCGCGCCGCCCAAGCCGGCACCGATGGCGCCGCCGGTGCTACCGCCGATGGAGTTGCCCACCACGGAGCCCAGTACCCCACCCAATGCGCCGCCAATGCCGGCTTCGGTGGTGCCGCCTGCCATGGCAACGCCGCTGAGCAGACCAAAAGACAACAACAGAATCGAGGAGTACTTCTTCATCAAGAGAGCCTCAGAGGGATGACGAAGCGGAATTTGAGGCTCGCCGAGGCGCCTGGCAATCGGAATCCGACGAGTAGCACGAGTTGTACACAATTCTCTAAGTTATTGAATTATGTATGAAACTTTCGCGATTTTCGGTTGTCTGAGCTATTTATGACGAAGCCCTGAACCGTTGCGGAACAGGGCTTTTTTGTGGGCAGTTGCTCGGAATCTGCGCTCGCCCCTGTAGGAGCGGCCTTGTGCCGCGAAAGGGCTGCAAAGCAGCCCCAGGATCTTAGCGTGGATGCAGAAATTGCCGGGGCCGCTGCGCGGCCCTTTCCGGCCGGTCCGACGCCTCGGCAAGGCCGCTCCTACAGGGGGGGCGGCACAGGGCTCAGATGATGCGCCCGTCGTCCCGCGCCCGCTCCAGCTTGATGGCGATGAATTTCGACGTCGGCGTATGGCTGCCGTCGCCGATGCTCTCCAGCGGCACCAGCGGGTTCACCTCGGGGTAGTACGCCGCCGCCTGGCCGGCGGGAATGTCGAACGCCAGCAGGGTGAAGCCCTGCACCCGGCGCACATGCTCATCGCCCCACAGCGACACGATGTCGACCTTCTGCCCCGGTTGGAAGCCCAGGCGAACGATGTCGGCTTCGTTGACGAACAGCACGTCGCGCTGGCCGCGCACGCCGCGGTAGCGGTCGTCCATGCCATAGATGGTGGTGTTGTACTGATCGTGCGAACGCATCGACTGCATGATCAGGTCCGGCAACTGGCCGCTGGCGCGCACGCGCTCGTCGAGCAGGCTGTCGGGCAGCAGGTTAGCCTTGAAGTTGGCGCGGCCGCTGGCGGTCTTCCACTGGCGGCTGCCGGCGCTGTTGCCCAGGTAGAAGCCGCCGGGCAGGCGCAGGCGTTCATTGAAGTCGGCAAAGCCGGGGATGGTGTCGGCGATCAGGTCGCGGATGCGGTCGTAGTCGGCCACCAACCAGTGCCAGTCCACCGGTTGCTTGCCCAGGGTGGCGGCGGCGATACCGGCGACCACGGCCGGCTCCGAGCGCATCTGCCGCGACAGCGGCTTGAGCTGGCCGTTGGAGGCGTGGACCATGCTGAACGAGTCCTCCACCGTCACCGCCTGCGGGCCTTCGCCCTGCAGGTCGATATCGGTGCGGCCCAGACACGGCAGGATCAGCGCCTGCTTGCCGTGGACCAGGTGGCTGCGGTTGAGCTTGGTGCTGATGTGCACGGTCAGCTCGCAGTTGCGCAGCGCCTGCGCGGTGCGCTCGGTGTCTGGCGTGGCCTGGGCGAAGTTGCCGCCCAGGCCGATGAACACCTTGGCCCGGCCATCGAGCATGGCGTGGATCGCTTCGACGGTGTTGTGGCCGTTGTGGCGCGGCACCGGGAAGCCGAAGCGCTTTTCGAGGGCGTCGAGCAGGAACACCGGCGGGCGTTCGTTGATGCCCATGGTGCGGTCGCCCTGTACGTTGCTGTGGCCGCGCACCGGGCACAGGCCGGCGCCCGGCACGCCGAGATTGCCGCGCAGCAGCATCAGGTTGACGATTTCCTGGATGGTCGGCACCGAATGGCGGTGCTGGGTGATGCCCATCGCCCAGCACATGATCACCCGCTTGCCCTTGCAGTACATGCGCGCCGACAGTTCGATATCGGCCAGGGTCAGGCCCGACTGCGCCTGGATCTGCTCCCACGAGGTGGCATCGACCACCGCCAGGTACTCGTCCACGCCATGGCCGTGCTCGGCGATGAAGGCGTGGTCGAAGATCGCCGGCTCGCCCTTGGCCTGGGCTTCGTGTTCCCATTGCAGCAGGAACTTGGCCATGCCGCGCAGCAGCGCCATATCGCCGCCCAGAGCCGGTCGGAAGAACGCCGTGTTGGTCGGGCGGTCGGTGTTGGTCAGCATCTCCAGTGGGTTCTGCGGATGCTGGAAACGCTCCAGGCCACGTTCCTTGAGCGGGTTGACGCAGACCACCTGGGCGCCGCGCTTCACCGCGTCACGCAGCGGGTCGAGCATGCGCGGGTGGTTGGTGCCGGGGTTCTGGCCCCAGACGAAGATCGCGTCGGCGTGCTCGAAGTCGTCGTAGGTGACCGTGCCCTTGCCCACGCCGACGCTCTGCCCCAGGGCCACGCCGCTGGCCTCGTGACACATGTTCGAGCAGTCGGGGAAGTTGTTGGTGCCGTAGGCGCGCACGAACAGCTGGTACAGGTAGGCCGCCTCGTTGCTGGCCCGGCCGGAGGTGTAGAACTCTGCCTGGTCAGGGCTGGACAGGTTGTTCAGGTGGCGGGCGATCAGGGCGAAGGCCGCGTCCCAGTCGATCGGCCGGTAACGGTCGGTGACCGGGTCGTAGACCATCGGCTCGGTCAGGCGTCCCTGGTATTCGAGCCAGTAGTCGCTCTGCTCGAGCAGCGCGCTGACGCTGTAGCGGGCGAAGAACGCCGCATCGACGCGACGCTTGGTGGCCTCCCAGTTGACCGCCTTGGCGCCGTTCTCGCAGAACTTGACCATGCCGCTTTCGGGCGAGTCGCCCCAGGCGCAGCCGGGGCAGTCGAAACCGCCGTTCTGGTTGGTCTTGAGCAGGGCGCGGATGTTCTTCAGGGCGTTGTCGCTGCCCACCCAGGCCTTGGCCACGCTGCGCAGCGCCCCCCAACCGCCGGCGGGGCCGGGGTAGGGCTTGTAGCGAGGGGTGGAGGCGGGGGCGTTGTCTGGCAGTTTTTCGTAGGAGGTCACGGCTGTTGCTACTCCGCCGCTGGGCTGAACACCCGCGGTGCGCTGTGTTTGGGCAGATGGATAAGGTTGAGGTTGTGCTTGCGCGCCCATTGCAGGGCCAGGCCCGTGGGCGCGGAGAGGCTGACCAGGGTCTGGATGCCGGCGCGCAGGACTTTCTGGATCAGTTCCAGGCTGCAGCGGCTGGTGACGATGGCCAGGCCGCCTGCGGTGTCGATGCGCTGGCGCAGCAGGGCGCCGATCAGCTTGTCCAGGGCGTTGTGCCGGCCGATATCCTCGCGGCCCAGCAGCAACTGGCCGTCGCGGTCCATGAACAGCGCCGCGTGCACCGCGCCGCAATGCTGGCCGAGGGGCTGGAAGGCATCGATGCGCTGGCGCAGGTCCTTCAGCCAGTGCGCGGGCGGCAAGGGCGCGCCGGGCAGCACGTCCAGCTCGGGCAATGCCTGCTCCAGGGCCTCGACGCCGCACAGGCCGCAGCCGCTGGTGCCGGCCAGCTGGCGGCGCTGGTTCTTCAGGTTCCAGAAGGCACGGCTGGAGATCTCCAGGTCGGCATACAGCGCCGAGCCACTGCCGGAGAGCTTCACGTCGTAGATTTCCTCGGTACCGGCGACGATGCCGCTGCCCACGCTGAAGCCGACGGCGAAGTCTTCCAGGTCGGTCGGGCTGACCAGCATCACCGCCTGGTTCAGGCCGTTGTAGACGATGGCCAGTGCTACTTCCTCGGCCAGCGGCGTGCTGTCGGGGGCCGTGTCGGTGAGCTGGACGTAGTCGTAGGTGTTGCTGGCGGCGGGCAGGGCAAAAGGCGTGGACGCCGCGCAGACCGGTGGCTTGCTGTTCATCGGGGCGAATACCGGCTGGCAGTTTGACCCCACAAGCCTAGGCCCCTGTGCCGATGGCGTCTAATCGCTAGCGTCTATGTCGTGATAGAGCGCGTCGATTGGTCGCAGCGGGGCGGGATGGGTGATCCTGGCCTAGACTCCTGCTTCCATGGATTCACCATCAAAGGAGCGCCACATGAGCCTGTTCAGTTTCGTGAAGGAAGCCGGCGAGAAGTTGATCGACCTGCTGACGCCGGGCAATGCCAATGCCGAGGAACAGTTGAAGAAACACGTCCAGGACGTTGGTCTGGGCAACCCGAACATCTCGGCCACTGTAGAGGGTGACAAGGTCATTCTCAAGGGCGAGGTTGCCAGCCAGGAGGAGAAGGAGAAGATCATCCTGGCCGCCGGCAATATCGCAGGGGTGGCTTCGGTGGATGACCAGATCACCGTCACTGGGCCCATCGCCCAGGCGGCGCGGTTCGTTACGGTCAAGAAGGGCGATACGCTGAGTGCCATCGCCAAGGCCGAGTATGGCGACGCCAACAAGTACAACAAGATCTTCGAGGCGAACAAGCCGATGCTCAAGCATCCGGACAAGATCTATCCGGGGCAGGTGCTGCGTATTCCGGATTAATCTTCATCGTCTGATCCGGCTCTTTCGCGGGTAAACCCGCTCCCACAGGTACTGCACCACATTCAAGGACTGTGCAACTCCTGTGGGAGCGGGTTTACCCGCGAAGAGGCCCTCACAGGCCAACCAGTAACTCCCGGTAATCCTCGACCGCCGCAAACTCCTGGGTATCCCGAGGTTCAGCCCGGCTGTCCGGCTGGCGCACCGCCAGCAGATGCCCCACCCCGAACCGCCGGGCACTGCGCAGAATCGCCAGGGTGTCATCGATGAACAGGCTGCGCGCCGGTTCGAAGCCGATATCCGCCTGCAGCGCGTCCCAGAACTGCGGGCTCTCTTTCGGATACCCATAGTCATGCGAGCTGATCAGCCGTTCGAAGTACGGCGCCAGTTCCACCCGCTCCAGTTTCAGCGACAGCGAATCGCGGTGCGCATTGGTGATCATCACCACCCGCTTGCCCGCCTTGCGCACGGCCGCGAGAAAGGTGTCGGCATCCGGCTTGAGGGCGATGAGGTCGGCAATCTCCTGTTTCAGCTCGCGGATCGGCAGGCGCAGTTCGCGGCTCCAGAAATCCAGGCAGTACCAGTTGAGCGTGCCGGCGTGCTGCTCGAACAGCGGGCGCAGCTCGAGCTCGGCCATGGCCCGGCTCACACCATGCAGCTCGGCGTAGCGCTGGGGCAGGTGGTCCAGCCAGAAGCGGTTGTCGTAATGCAGGTCGAGCAGGGTGCCGTCCATGTCCAGCAGGACGGTATCGATGGCGGACCAGGGAAGAACGGGCATGGGAAATTCTCGATCAGTCGGCTAGCCACGGTATAGTAACCCGTTCACGCCAAGGAGCCGCCCCATGCGCCAGAAACCCACCGTCCTCAGCCGCGAGATCGTCGCCAGCAGCCGCCTGTTCCGGGTCGAAGCCGTGCAGTTGCGCTTTTCCAACGGCACCGAGCGCACCTACGAGCGATTGGTCGGTCGTGGCAACGGTTATGGCGCGGTGATGATCGTGGCCATGCTCGATGCCGAGCACGCGGTGCTGGTCGAGGAGTACTGCGGCGGCACCGATGAGTACGAGCTGTCCTTGCCCAAGGGGCTTATCGAGCCGGGCGAGGACGTGCTGGCTGCCGCCGACCGGGAGCTCAAGGAAGAGGCCGGGTTCGGCGCACGCCAACTGGAGCACCTGACCGAGCTGTCGCTGTCGCCCGGCTACATGAGCCAGAAGATCCAGGTGGTGCTGGCCTCGGACCTGTACGAAGAACGCCTGGAGGGCGACGAGCCCGAGCCGATGCGGGTCGACAAGGTCAACCTGCGTGAGCTTTCGGCGCTGGCCATGCACCCACAGTTCACCGAAGGTCGGGCGCTGGCGGCGTTGTACCTGGCCCGTGACCTGTTGATCCAGCGTGGAGTGCTGAGCGTATGAGCGATCGGCTATTGATGCAGGACGTGGTGGCGCTCGCCCGCTCGGCCGGCGAGGCGATCCTGCCGTTCTGGCGCGCCGATGTGGCGGTGACCAGCAAGGCCGACGATTCACCGGTGACCGCTGCCGACCTGGCGGCTCATCGAGTGATCGCGGATGGGTTGCAGGCGCTGGCACCGCAGATCCCGGTGCTGTCCGAGGAAGACTGCGAGATTCCGCTGGCCACCCGCGCAGGCTGGCAGCGCTGGTGGCTGGTCGATCCGCTGGATGGCACCAAGGAATTCATTGCCGGTAGCGAAGAGTTCACCGTCAATATCGCGCTGGTCGAGAACGGCGAGGTGGTGTTCGGGGTGGTGGCGATGCCGACCAATGGCCGCTGTTATTTCGGCGGGCGCAACCTGGGTGCCTGGCGTGTGGAGCGTGATGGCGGCGCGCAGCCGATCCAGGTACGCAACGCGCCACCGCAGGGGGCGAAGTTTACCGTCGTCGCCAGCCGTCGGCATTCCAGTCCGCAGCAGGAAGCGCTACTGGCTGGCCTGACAAGCGCCGTTGGTGAGCTGGAACTGGCCAATATCGGCAGCTCGTTGAAGTTCTGCCTGCTGGCCGAAGGCAGTGCCGACTGTTATCCGCGGTTGGCGCCGACTTCGCAGTGGGATACGGCGGCTGCCCAGGGCGTGCTGGAAGGGGCCGGGGGCGAGGTGATCGGGCTGGATGGATTGCCGTTCCGGTACCCGGCGCGGGAGTCGTTGCTCAATCCGTTTTTCCTGGCGTTGCCCAAGGCTGCCGGTTGGCGGCAGGCGTTGGTCGAGCTGGCGGGTGCGATCTGAGCTTGAGATAGCCAGGGCTGCTTTGCAGCCCTTTCGCGGCACAAGGCCGCTCCTACAGGGAAACGTGCCCCCTGTAGGAGCGGCCTTGTGCCGCGAAAGGGGCGCGAAGCGCCCCCAGCTTTCAGCGATGCAACACGTACTGCCCGCTGAACCTCACCGCAGGCTGGTCGCTGCCCTCGTTGCTCACCACCGTCTCCAGCGTCAGCCGCGCCCGCCCGCGACGCTGGTACATCGTCAGGAACCGCTCCCAGGTCTTCTCGTCCGGCGCCGGGCACTGTGCCACTGCCGTACCGGTGACCGGCAGCGGGTAGCTGATCTGCCCTTCCTGGATGACGATATGTCCGTCATCGATCCCCAGCTCGCGCAGGCGCAGATGCAGCCAGCCCCAGCCCACCAGCACCGCGCCGCAGTACAGGCTGCCGCCGAACATGGTGCTCTTGTGGTTGACGTTGGGTGCCAGCGGCAGCTTCAGGCGCAGGCAGTGCTGTTGCCAATCGAGGACTTCCATCCCCATCTCGCGGGTCAGCGGAATATCACTGTGCAATACCGATTGCAGGTACTGGCTGTCGGTGCTCATGGACGGTTGTCCTCCTGGTCGTCGTGCCCGCCACCGCCGTCGAAGCTCAGGCCGTGCTTGCGCAGTTTGTCGTGCAGGGTCTTGCGCGGGATGCCGAGGGCCTCGGCGAGGCTGCGCATCGAGTTGTGCGGTTGGCCCAGTTCGGCGGCGATCAACGAGCGCTCGAACTGCTCGACCTGCTCGCTGAGGTTGCCGGTCGGCACGGGCACCTGGATGTCATGGGCCGCCGCAGGCACCTGGCCATCGAGGGCCAGCTCCAGGCCCAGGGCGAAGCGTTCGGCGGCGTTCTGCAGCTCGCGCACGTTGCCCGGCCAGTCGTGGCGCAGGAGCACGGCGCGCTGCGCCGGTTGCAGGCTGTGGGGCGGCAGGCCGTGGCGCTCGCTGGCGGCATCGGCGAAGTGCTGGAACAGCACGAGGATGTCGTCGCCGCGCTCGCGCAACGCGGGGATACGCAGTGGCGCGACGTTCAGGCGGTAGTACAGGTCGGCGCGGAAACGGCCCTGGTCGGCGGCCTGGCGCAGGTCTTCCTTGGTCGCGGCGATGATGCGGATATCCAGCGGGATCAGCTGGTTGCCGCCCAGGCGTTCGACCACCCGCTCCTGCAGCAGGCGCAGCAGCTTGACCTGCACGTCCAGGCTCATGCTTTCGATCTCGTCGAGGAACAACGTGCCGCCGTTGGCGAACTCGAACTTGCCGATCCGGCGTTTCTGCGCCCCGGTGAAGGCCCCGGGCTCGTGGCCGAACAGCTCGCTCTCTACCACAGACTCGGCCAGGGCGCCGGCGTTGATCGCCACGAACGGGCCGTCGCGGCGGCTCGACAAGTCGTGCAGGGCGCGGGCCACCACCTCCTTGCCGGCGCCGGTCTCACCGAGGATCAGTACGTCGGCGCGAGTCCCGGCGAGGGCGCCGATCTGCTCGCGCAGGCGCTGCATGCCCGGCGACTGGCCGACCAGGCGCGTGGCCAACTGCTGGCGGTCGCTCAGGGCCAGGCGCAGGCTGCGGTTATCCAGCACCAAGCGGCGCAGGGCCAGGGCGCGGCGCACGCTGTCGAGCAGGGCATCACTGGCGAAAGGCTTTTCGAGGAAGTCGTAGGCCCCGGCGCGCATGGCCTGCACCGCCAGGGGCACATCACCGTGACCGGTGATCAGCAGCACCGGCAGCTCACTGTCGCGGGCATGCAGTTGTTCCAGCAGTTGCAGACCATCGATGCCGGGCATGCGGATATCGCTGACCACCACCCCCGGCCAGTCTTCCTCGATGCGCCCGGCCAGGCCCTGGGCGTCGGCCAGGGCCACCACCTTGAGCCCGGCCAGGTCCAGGGTCTGGCTCAGGGCCTGGCGCAGGTGCGGGTCGTCGTCGACCAGGAGCACCTGGGCGCGGCTGTCGATCAGTGTCTCGGTCATGCCGAGGTGTCCTCCGAAGATTGCAGGTTGGCGCCGGGCTTGGCCACGCGCAGTTTCAGCGTCAGCAGGGCACCGCCTTCCGGGTGGTTGCCCAGCAGCAGCTCGCCGCCCAGCGCATGCATCAGGCTTTCGCAGATGGCCAGCCCCAGTCCCAGGCCCTGGGTGCGGGTCTTGGTGGTGAAGAACGGCTCCTTGGCGTGCTCCAGGGCCTGGCGGCTGAAGCCGGGGCCATTGTCGCGGATGTACAGGTAGACGCAGTCATCCTGGCGTTCGGCACTCAGCCACAGCCGGCGTGGGTTGGCCTTCTCGGTGAGGGCATCGAGGGCGTTGGCCAGCAGGTTGCCCAGCACCTGGCGCAGGCGGGTCTCGCCAGCCTGTACCCACAGGGTGGCCTCGGGCAGGTCGCGCACCAGCTCCACGGCCATGGCCCGGCGGCGCTTGGCCAGCAGCGCCAGGGCGTCGTCCAGGGCCGGTTGCAGGGCCACGCTTTCCGGGGCGTGTTGGTCGCGGCGGGCGAAGGCACGCAGGTGGGCGATGATCGAGGCCATGCGCCCGGTCAGCTCGCCGATCAGTTTGAGGTTGCCGCGCACGTCCTCGGTGCGCTGATGATCGAGCAGGATCTCGGCGTTCTCGGCGTAGCTGCGGATGGCCGCCAGCGGCTGGTTGAGTTCGTGGCTGATGCTCGCCGACATGGTGCCGAGCACCGACAGCTTGCCGGCCTGGACCAGCTCGTCCTGGGCGCGCACCAGCTCCTGCTGGGCGCTTTCGCGCTCGAGCACGGCGCTCTTGAGCCGGGTGTTGAGGCCTTCGAGGTCGGCGGTGCGCTCGACCACGCGCTTTTCCAGCTCCTGGCGGGCACGGGCCTCGAAGTCGATGCGGTCGATGTAGTGGCGTCGGCGTTGCATCACCAGGCCGGCCAGGAGCATGGTCACCAGCAGCGCGCCGCCGCCGATGGCCATGACCGTCTGCACCGAGCGGTCGACCAGCAGGCGCGGAGCGAGGATGCTCACCTGCCAGCCGGTTTCCTTGATGTCGCGGGTCTGGATCAGCCAGGCGGCCTGGTCGAGGGTCAGCGGCTGCGGCGCCTGGGTCGGGTAGGGCTGGATGGCGACGATGGCCTGGCGCTCGGCCGCGGTCAGCTCGCGGGTGGCGCGGAACCGCCAGTCCGGGCGCGAGGTCAGCACCACCACGCCGTTCTGGTCGGTCAGCAGCAGTTGTTCCGGGGTGCGGCCCCAGAGGGTCTCGGTGTGGTCGAGGTCGACCTTGACCACCAGCACGCCGATCACCTTGTCGCGGTCGTGCACGGCGGCGGCGAAGAAGTAACCGCGCTTGGCCGAGGTGGTGCCCTGGCCGAAGAAGCGCCCCAGGTGGCCTTCCATCGCTTCGATGAAGTAGGGGCGGAACGAGAAGTTGCGGCCGACGAAACTGTCCTGCTTGTCCCAGTTGGAGGCGGCCAGGGTGTTGCCGCTGACATCCATCAGGTACATCACCTCGGCGCCGGTCTGCTGGGTGATGTGCTTGAGCAGGCGGTTGGCGTTGGTCACCGCCTCGAGACGAAACGGGTCGGCCAGCACGCCACGCAGCGCCGGCAGGTCACCGAGGATTTGCGGCAGGGTTTCGTAGCGGTGCAGGGTGCCCAGCAGGTTGGCGACGTAGAGGTCGAGGGTCTGGCGGTTCTGCGAAGCCAGCTCGTCCTGGTAGTAACGCTCGGCCAGGTGCTGCAGCGGCCACAGCAGCGGGGCCAGGCACAGCGCCAGCAGGGCCAGGCTGCGCCAGCGGGGGCGGCGGGGAGGCGTGGGTCTTGGGATCATCGCGATAAGGGCGCCAGTAGGATCTGGCGCAATTATGCGCTACTTGAGGCAGTCGATGAGTGCATCGTGCCAGTGCGGCTGGCTGACCTGCCATTCGCGGGCAAGGCGGGAACAATCCAGGCGTGAGTTGAGCGGTCGTTGCGCTGGCGTCGGGTACTCGCTCGAGGGGATCGGCAGCAGTTCGGCGCAGGGCAGCCCGCGCGCCTTCAGCTGTTCACCGATGGCCTGGGCGAAGCCGAACCAGGAGGTTTCACCCTGGGCGGTCAGGTGGTAGGTGCCCCAGGCGCCGGCCTGACCGTTCTGCCAGCGCTCGATCAATGCACGCGTACTGGCGGCAATTGTGGCTGCCCAGGTCGGGGCGCCGATCTGGTCGTTCACGACGTTAAGCTGAGGACGTTCCTGAAGCAGGCGCTGCATGGTCAACAGGAAGTTGCGTCCATACAGCGAATAGACCCAGCTGGTGCGCAGGATCAGGTGCTCGCCGTCCACAGCCCTGATAGCTTGTTCGCCCGCCAATTTGCTTTTGCCATAAACGCCGAGTGGATGGGTCGTATCATCTTCGTTATAGGGTTCGGACTTGCAGCCGTCGAAGACATAGTCCGTGGAGTAGTGGATCAGCGGCACGCCAAGGCGCGCCGCTTCCTCGGCAAGCACTCGTGGCGCCTCGGCATTGATCGCGAAGGCCAGTTCCGGCTCGCTTTCGGCCTGATCCACTGCGGTATGGGCGGCGGCATTGATGATCAAGTCAGGCGCCAGCTGGCGTAGCGGTTCGCGCAATAGTTCTGGTTGCGCCTGATCGAGCTTGTCTCGGCCGACCAGATGTACTTCGCCTAAACCGGCCAAGGCGCCTTGCAGCGCCTGGGCAACTTGGCCATTGCGGCCGCAGACGAGAATTTTCAGGGGTTTCATGGTGGCAACTCGATTTCAGTCAGGTTAGGTCCTGCCAGGCGTCTGGTGGGCGCAGAAGCATCCTCACCAGGCTCCCGTGGACAAATCAGCTTCTGGTCATCCCGCACTGTTGGCGGTGAAAATCATCATGCTTCGGCGGCCAGAATACTCAAATACTGGCCGTAACCTGTCTTCTTCAGTTCTTCGGCTTTCGCCTTCAGCTTTTCACGGCAGATCCAGCCTTTCTGGAAGGCGATCTCTTCAAGGCAGGCTACTTTCAGCCCCTGGCGGTGTTCGATGGTCTGCACATACTGGGAGGCCTCGAGGAGGCTGTCGTGCGTACCTGTGTCGAGCCAGGCAAAACCTCGACCAAAGCGCTCGACACGCAGGTCGCCTCGTTCCAGATAGACATTGTTGACGTCTGTGATCTCCAGTTCGCCGCGTGGAGAGGGTTTGATGCCCTTGGCAATTTGCACTACATCGTTATCGTAGAAGTAGAGGCCGGTCACGGCATAACTGGATTTGGGCTTGGTGGGCTTTTCTTCGATCGACAGGGCGCGGCCTTCAGCGTCGAACTCGACAACACCAAAGCGCTCCGGATCCTTGACCCAGTAACCGAAAACGGTGGCGCCGGTCGGTTGCTTGACCGCACGCTGCAGTTGTTCGCTGAACCCCTGACCGTGGAAAATGTTGTCGCCGAGGATCAGGCACACCGGGTCTTCGCCGATGAATTCCTCGCCAATCAGGAAAGCCTGGGCCAGACCGTCAGGCGAAGGTTGCTCGGCATAGCTGATGTTGATGCCGAACTGACTGCCGTCACCAAACAACTGACGGTACTGAGGCAGATCATGTGGCGTGGAAATCAGCAGGATATCGCGGATGCCCGCCAACATCAGCACCGAGACCGGGTAGTAGATCATCGGCTTGTCATAGATCGGCAGCAGTTGCTTGGAAACGCCAAGCGTGATGGGGTGTAGGCGAGTACCGGAACCCCCGGCGAGGATGATGCCCTTGGTCATGCGATCAGGTCCTTGGAGTCATTGTTGCCCAGGCGTTCGCGTTGGTAGCTGCCGTCCTGGACATGCTTGCACCATTCGAGGTTATCCAGGTACCACTGAACGGTCTTGCGCAGACCGGTCTCGAAGGTTTCCTCCGGTACCCAGCCAAGTTCGCGTTCGATCTTGCTTGCATCGATCGCATAGCGCTGATCGTGACCAGGCCGGTCCTTGACGAAGGTAATCAGGTCGGCGTAGTGGCCGACGCCCGCGGGGTGTTGTGGCGCCAGCTCTTCAAGCAGGGCGCAGATGCCACGTACCACATCGATGTTCTTTTGCTCATTATGGCCACCGATATTGTAGGTTTCGCCTACCTTGCCTTCGGTAACCACTTTGAAGAGGGCGCGTGCGTGGTCTTCGACGAACAGCCAGTCGCGAACCTGCAAACCGTCACCGTAAACAGGCAACTGCTTGCCCTCGAGGGCATTGAGGATGACCAGCGGGATAAGTTTTTCCGGGAAGTGGAATGGCCCATAGTTGTTCGAGCAGTTGGTCAGCAGCACCGGCAGCCCATAGGTACGGTGCCAGGCGCGTACCAGGTGGTCCGACGCCGCCTTGCTCGCCGAATAGGGCGAACTGGGGGCGTAGGGCGTAGTTTCGGTGAACAGGTCATCGACGCCATGAAGGTCGCCATAGACCTCGTCGGTGGAAATATGGTGGAAGCGGAATGCCTTGCGCTCGTTCTCATCCAGCGTGTTCCAATAACCACGCGCAGCCTCCAGCAGGCTGTAGGTGCCAACGATGTTGGTCTGGATGAAGTCCGACGGACCGTCGATGGATCGGTCTACATGCGACTCGGCCGCCAGGTGCATGATGGCATGCGGTTGGAAACGGGTGAGCACGGCACTGACTGCGGCCTGGTCGACGATGTCGGCCTGGACAAACTCATAGCGTGTGTTGCTGGCAATGCTGGCTAGGGATTCCAGATTACCTGCGTAGGTCAGCTTGTCGAGATTGAGGACTTCATGCTCGGTATTGCTGATGAGGTGACGTACCAGTGCCGAGCCGATGAAACCGGCTCCCCCGGTAATGAGAATACGCATGTCGGATTCCCTTTCCTTCCATTAATGACGGTAGCTTGCGGGGCCATAGCTTGTCGGCTGACAAGGCTGTAGGCAAGTTGAATACGCTGGTTTGCGTATCCCACGCGACGAGGTGCGATTGTACGCTGCCGTCTTGCCAATTTGCCTATCTGATGGCGATATACAGGAAAAATACGAGGTTTCCTGTAATGCCCCTCTCCACCTTGATCCAGCGCTCCAGCCTGCCAGCCCCTCTGCTTGGCGGCGCTCAGGCCCATGCCTTGTTGCGGGCGTATTACGATCTGGAGGGAACTGCGTATGTTTTAGGCAGCCAGCAGGATCTGAATTTTCGCGTCGACAGTGACCAGGGCCGGTTTGTGCTCAAGGTCTGCCATGGCAGTTATGCGGCGATCGAACTGCAGGCGCAGCATGCGGCACTGGCTTTTCTGCACGGGCAAGGCGTGCCGGTGCCCGCGGTGCGTCCTGCGAACACAGGCGAGCCGC
Organism: Pseudomonas sp. 2hn; assembly: GCF_019646095.1. Classification (NCBI taxonomy): domain Bacteria; kingdom Pseudomonadati; phylum Pseudomonadota; class Gammaproteobacteria; order Pseudomonadales; family Pseudomonadaceae; genus Pseudomonas; species Pseudomonas sp. 2hn. The sequence continues at coordinate 243,684 of NZ_CP081016.1, forward strand.
TGCTGGAATTGGAGATCGATGGCCAGCCGTTGCGAGCCCGCCTGCTCGACTACATTGACGGGCGGCTGCTGACCCGCCTGGGGCATTTGCCGGCGCGGGTGATGGCCGAGCTCGGCACGCTTTGCGCCGAGGTCGATAAGGCACTGGCCGGTTTCGACCACCCGGGTCTCGAGCGTACCTTGCAGTGGGATCCACGGCACGCCTCGGTGCTGATCGAGCACCTGTTGCCGGTGTTGCAGGATGCCCAGCGTCGCGAGCAGGTGGCACAGGTCGCACGGTTGGCGGCCGCTCGCCTGCAACCGTTGGTCGAGCAGTTGCCGGTCCAGGCCGTGCACCTGGACATCACCGACGACAACGTGGTCTGGGCCCGCGACGATCAGCGGCAGTGGCAGGTGCAGGGCGTCATCGACTTCGGCGACCTGCTGCGCACCTGGCGTATCGCCGACCTGTCGGTGACCTGCGCGGCCCTGCTGCACCACGCCGAGGGCGACCCGTTGCGCATCCTGCCAGCGGTCAGCGCCTATCACGCGGCGAACCCGTTGCAGGAGGTCGAGCTGCGCGCCTTGTGGCCGCTGGTGCTGAATCGCGCCGCAGTGCTGGTGCTCAGCAGCGAGCAGCAGCTGGCGATCGACCCGGGCAACCAGTACACCCGTGACAACATTGCCCATGAATGGGAGATCTTCGACACTGCCTGCTCCGTACCCGCCGCGTTGATGGAGGCGGCGATCCTGCAGGCGGCGGGCCAGGTGCCCGTGATGCCGGACATCAGCGGTTGCGCCGCGTTGCTGCCGAGTCTTGCCGGGCAGCCGGTCGCCCGGGTCGACCTGGGCGTGCTCAGCCCCCTCTGCGAGGCAGGCAACTGGGAGCAGCCGGGCTTCGACCAGCGCTTGCTCGCCGCCCAGCAGGGGCCGGCGTGCAGCCTCCATGGGCAGTACCGTCTGTCGCAAACCCATATCGATCGGCCAGAAGAGCCGGCCACCTGTGCCTTGGGCGTGGAGCTGAACCTGTTGCCAGGCAGCGCGCTGCAAGCCCCCGAGGCTGGTGTCTGGCAGCGCACCGGAGAGGGTCGCGGCTGCCTGCGAACCGCACACTGGAGCCTGTGGCTCGCTGGCCTGGAAGAGACGCCGGCCGATGGCCAGGCGCTGCTCAAGGGTCAGGCGCTGGGGGCGACCTGTGGCTTCCTCAGCGTGCAGCTGTGCCTGGATGCCGATACCCGCCCACCGTTCTTCGCCACCCCGTCCCACGCCGCCGCCTGGCTGGCCCTGTGCCCGTCACCGCGCACCCTGCTGGGCTTTGACTGCGATGCCGATCCGCTGGCCGACCCGCAAGCCCTGCTGGCCCGTCGCGATGCCAGCTTCGCCCGCTCGCAGAAGCATTACTACGCCCAGCCGCCACACATCGAGCGCGGCTGGCGCAACTACCTGATCGACATGCAGGGCCGTTCGTACCTGGACATGCTCAACAACGTCGCGGTACTTGGCCATGGCCATCCACGCATGGTCGCCGAGTCGGCGCGCCAGTGGTCGCTGCTCAACACCAACTCGCGCTTCCACTACGCGGCCATTGCCGAGTTCTCCGAGCGACTGCTGGAGGTAGCCCCGGAAGGCTTCGACCGGGTGTTCCTGGTCAACAGCGGCACCGAGGCCAACGACCTGGCGATCCGCCTGGCCTGGGCCTACAGCGGCGGGCGCGACCTGCTCAGTGTGCTGGAGGCCTACCACGGCTGGTCGGTGGCCACCGACGCGATCTCCACCTCCATCGCCGACAACCCCCAGGCCCTGGAGACCCGCCCGGACTGGGTGCACCCGGTGGAGGCACCGAACACCTTCCGCGGGCGCTACCGGGGCGCCGACAGCGCCGCCGACTACCTGCGCGATGTCGATGCCAAGCTGGCTGACCTCGACGCCCGTGGCCGCCAGCTGGCCGGCATGATCTGCGAGCCGGTGTACGGCAACGCCGGGGGCATCTCGTTGCCGCCGGGCTACCTGCGCGAGGCCTATGCCAAGGTGCGCCAGCGCGGCGGGGTGTGCATCGCCGACGAGGTGCAGGTCGGCTACGGGCGACTGGGCGAGTATTTCTGGGGCTTCGAGGAGCAGGGCGTGGTGCCGGACATCATCACCATGGCCAAGGGCATGGGCAACGGCCAGCCGTTGGGCGCGGTGATCACCCGGCGCGAGATCGCCGAGGCGCTGGAGGCCGAGGGCTATTTCTTCTCCTCGGCCGGGGGCAGCCCGGTCAGTTGCCGCATCGGCATGGCGGTGCTGGATGTGATGCGCGACGAAGGGCTGTGGGACAACGCCCGTGACGTTGGCCGCCACTTCAAGGCGCGCCTGCAGGCGTTGGTCGATAAACATCCGCTAGCCGGCGCCGCCCACGGTTCCGGGTTCTACCTGGGGCTGGAACTGGTGCGCGATCGCCAGACCCTGGAGCCGGCGACCGAGGAGACCATGATCCTGTGCGATCGCCTGCGCGACCTGGGGATCTTCATGCAGCCTACCGGCGACTACCTGAACATCCTCAAGATCAAGCCGCCGATGTGCACCACGCGGGCCAGCGTGGACTACTTTGTCGACAGCGTGGAGCGGATTCTGGGTGAGGGCTTGTAAAATCGATTCTTATCGATTTTCAGTGGCGCCTTATGCAGAAAAGGTCTCGTCGCTTGCTTTAAAAGTCGATATTTATCGGATATAAGTGTTCGTCATAAAGCAGTCGGGACCGCTTTGCGGTCCTTTCGCGACGCAAGGCCGCTCCTACAGGGATAGCGTTCGACCTGTAGGAGCGGCCTTGTGCCGCGAAAGGCGCGCGCAGCGGGCCCCGGACCACCGACAGTTGCCAATTAGAGGTCATCGATGAAAACGCTCAACTCGACCCCCCGCGCCGACGGTTTCCATATGCCCGCCGAGTGGGCCCCGCAAACCCAGGTGTGGATGGTCTGGCCGGAGCGCCCGGACAACTGGCGCCTGGGTGGCAAGCCGGCGCAGGCCGCGCACGTGACCCTGGCCAAGGCCATCGCCCGTTTCGAGCCGGTCACCGTGGCGGTGTCCGCCGGCCAGTACGAGAACGCCCGTCGCCAGCTCGACCTGCCCAACATCCGTGTGGTCGAGATCAGCAACGACGACGCCTGGGTGCGTGATACCGGGCCGACCTTCGTCATCAACGATCACGGCGAGGTGCGTGGCGTGGACTGGGGCTTCAACGCCTGGGGCGGCTTCGACGGTGGCCTGTACGCACCCTGGAACCGCGACGAGGAGCTGGCCGCCAAGGTCATGGAGATGGAGCGCGTGCAGCGCTACCACACCGAAGGCTTCGTGCTCGAGGGCGGCTCGATCCACGTCGACGGCGAAGGCACCCTGATCACCACCGAGGAATGCCTGCTCAACCGCAACCGCAACCCGCACCTGAACCGCGAGCAGATCGAGGAGATCCTGCGCGAGCACCTGGCGGTCGAGACCATCGTCTGGCTGCCGGACGGCCTGTACAACGACGAGACCGATGGCCACGTCGACAACTTCTGCTGTTACGTCAGCCCCGGTGAAGTGTTACTGGCCTGGACCGATGATTCCAATGACCCCAACTACGCGCGCTGCCACGCCGCCTACGAGGTGCTGAAAAACACCCGTGACGCCAAAGGGCGCGAGTTCGTGGTGCACAAGATGCCGATCCCGGGGCCGCTGTATGCCACCCAGGCGGAATGCGACGGCGTCGACCATGTGGTGGGCAGCCAGGAGCGCGACCCTTCTGTGCGCCTGGCCGGTTCCTACGTGAACTTCCTGATCGTCAACGGCGGCATCATCGCCCCGAGCTTCGACGACCCGGCCGATGCGCAGGCCAGAGCGATCCTGGCCAAGGTCTTCCCGGACCACGAAGTAGTGATGATCCCGGGACGTGAGCTGCTGCTTGGTGGTGGCAACATCCACTGCCTGACCCAGCAGCAGCCGGCACCGGTAAAACGTTGATCGGCCAATGAATGAAAAACCCGTCGGATGACGGGTTTTTTTATGTTCGCGATACTCGGTCGGGTGGCATGGCACAGCAATTGTATTGATTTTTCCTCGTACTTCAGACGAATGGACCTACGCCATTCTGTAACGCGTCTGAAGTAACTTAGCCGCTCACTCGGCCCAGGGAGTACGTGAGGAAATGAACGCAGCAAGTGAGTCGGCTTTGCCCGCAACGGCAGCCTGTCACCAATCGCTCAGAATCCTGGCTCAGTGGTTGAAACGTCATGGAGACAATCGGGTCAGGACGACCGATCCACGCCGCCTGCTGGATGGGCGATACCCTCAAGGTCTGATCAGCGAGGAAGAGCTCGAAGCTCTGCTGGCTGTCTGGCATTGACCGGGAAGGAACCCGTCGCAGAAAAAAACGCCACCGCATCCGCGGTGGCGTTTTCGTTTGTGAGGCGTGCAGCAGAAGTACGCATCCCCTGTGTGTAGGAGCGGCCTTGTGCCGCGAAAGGGCCGCAAGGCGGCCCCGGCGATCTTGCATGAACGCTGAAATCCTGGGGCCGCTTCGCAGCCCTTTCGCGACACAAGGCCGCTCCTACAGGGATCGTGTATGGCCTTTGACGATCAGAAGCTGTAGGTCCCGGTCACCACCAGGCTACGCGGATCACCCACCTGGATCTGCGCCGCACTGGTGGCCGAGCTGTAGTAGGTCTTGTCGGTGATGTTGCTCAGCGCCGCGCGTACATCCCAGTCATGGGTGCGGTAGCCCGCCAGCGCGTCCCAGCGGCCATAGCCCGGAAGGATCACGGTGTTCTGGTTATCGGCGTAGCGGTCGCCGACCAGGGTCAGGCCGGTTTCGGCGTACCAGCCCAGCTCCGGTTTCCAGGTGACGAACAGGCTGGCGTTGCGCTTGGCGACATCGTTGATGCGGTTGCCCTGCTGGCCGTTGTTGTCCTTGACGATGGTCGCGTCCTGCAGGCCGATGCCGCCGCGCACATACCAGTTGCCCACCACGTTGCCGGTAGCGGTCAGCTCGATGCCGCGCGAGCGTTGCAGGCCGCTGAGCTGGATCAGCTCGGGGTTGATCGGGTCGCGGGTACGGCGGTTGTAAAGTTCCAGTTCGTAGATCGCGAGGGTGGTGCTCAGACGCTCGTCGAACCACTCGCTCTTGACCCCGATCTCCTTCTGCCGGGTCTGTTCCGGGTCGGTCTGGTTGGTGTTGCCGGCAGCGCCTGGGGTGATGCCGATCAGGCCACCACCGACCGGAGAGTAGGTCTTGCTCCAGGACGCATAGAAGGAGTGGTCCTGCCAAGGCGTGTACACCACGCCGATGCGCGGGCTGAAACTGTTGTCCTTCTGTTTTTCCGAGATGTCGCGCAGCTTGTTGGTGGTGTCCACCTCGAACTGGTCGAAGCGCACGCCGGCCAGCAGCTGCCACTGGTCGTTGAGGCGGATCTGGTCCTGCAGGTAGATACCGGTGCTCTCGACGTCGGTGTGGTTGTTGCTGGACACCCGCATCGTGCCGTTGTGCTGCTGGCTGGCCGTCGAGCCCTGCACGGGTACCGATGGCACGCCGACGCCCTGGTGCAGTAGCGAGTTGCGGCGCTGCTCGCCCATTTCCAGGCCTACCAGCAGGGTGTGCTCGAGACCGAAGGTCTCTACATGGCCTTCCAGTTCGATGGTGTTGTAGAGGTTGCGGGTGCTCAGGTCCTGCTGCCAGCGTTGGCGGTCCACCAATCCCGCGGCGGGGCGGTAGGCGGTCAGGTAGGTGTTGTCGAAGTCGCTCTCCAGGGTGAACAGGCTGAAGGTATGGCGCAGTTGCCACTGGTCGTTCAGCTCGTAGTTCAGGCGCGAGCGCAGCGACTCGGCGCGGTCGTTGATGTAGTCGCGCTGGGTGTCGCCGTAGGTGGTCTTGCGGCTGACGTCGGCCGGGCGCCCGGTGAGCGGGTTGCCGGGGATGCCGCGATCGGGGGTACGGTCGTAGCGGCTGTACTCGTACTGCACCAGCCAGTTCAGCTCGGGGGTGATCTGCCAGCTCATGGACGGGGCGAACAGTTGGCGGTGGTTGCCGTCGATGCCGTCGCGGAAGCTGTTCTTGTCCTCGTTGCCCAGGTTCAGGCGCAGGCTGAGGGTGTCGCTGGGGTCGGCGCTGAGATCGGCGTACAGGCTGCGCAGGTCCTGGCTGCCGCCCTGGGCTTCGACGGTCGAGCGGCGGCCGTGCTCCGGCGCCTTGCTTACCCTGTTGACGATGCCGCCCTGGCTGCCACGGCCATAGAGCACCGCCGCCGGGCCCTTGAGCACCTCGACCCGCTCGATGTTGTGCAGGTCGCGGGTGTACTGGCTGTCGTCGCGGATGCCGTCCAGGTAGAAGTCGTTGCTGGCGTCGAAGCCGCGGATGCGCAGGCTGTCGAAGCGCGTGTCGGCGCCGCTGCTGACGTTGGGGATGCCTTCCAGCGCCTTGCCCAGGTTGCTGCTGCCGTAGTCCAGCACGTTGCGAGTCTTCACCGAATCGATGGCCTGCGGCACATAGCGCGCCGGGGTCGAGGTACGGGTCGCGGTGGTCACGTCCTTGACCCGCGGGTTGTCCTCTTCGCGGGTGCTGTCGGCGGTCACCGAGGTTTCCGGCAGGGTCGTGGTGGCGGCACTGGCCAGGCCGGCGCTGAACAGCAGTGACAGGCCCAGGGTCAGGGGGGAAAGGCGGCAGGGGGCAGGCATCGAAGGCGTCCAAGGAATGGAGTGAGAAATTGGGCGCGAATGGTAATGCTTGCTATTTACTGTTGCATCGACATTTGTAAAGGGTTGTCTTTACATATGTTTCAAAATGTTGCTATCTATTCGGATTGATTTTGAATTGTCTTGATATTCATACAGATGCGCACGGGGATGACCTGTAGGAGCGGGCTTGTCCCGCGATGGCGCCCTGGCTGGACGGTGATGGGGGCATTGCCGACCTTATCGCGGGGCAAGTCGCACCGCCGCTCTCACGCTGCTCAGGGCAATTTCCGACAGGGTATCGAGAGGCCTGCGGGAGCACGGTCGTATGACGGTTTTATGGATTTCGCCCGCTTTCCACAAAAGAGACAAATTTGCGCTGACCCACGGCAGATATGCATGGAAATGCACCAGCACTGACCTAGTTTTTGGTTATATCAACCTGCATTTCACGTTTTTTTGACATGTATAAGCAGGCAGGGCTAGGATTCGGGCTCTACGCCTGCTGGCCATGATCTGGCCATGCGGCTGCAAGGCCCGTTGCAGACCATTGGCGGGCCTTTCGGCTTGGATCCGCATAGCGTCGAACCTACGAAGGGGCGTTGGTTCCTGGCGTTCTAATGCAGAGCGTTTTTGAATACGAAATAAGGAAAACAACATGTTGAAAACCAGGATCAGCCTGGTCGCCCTGGCGATGATCGCCGCGACCCAGGCACAGGCCAATGAGCAGGCCGAAAGCAAGGGCTTCATCGAGGACAGCCACGCCAACGTCCTGCTGCGCAACGCCTTCATCAACCGTGACAAGAAGCACCACACCAACGACCAGTCCCAGTGGGGCCAGGGTGTGATCGCCAACTTCTCCTCCGGTTTCACCCAGGGCACCGTCGGTGTCGGCGTCGACGCCTTCGGTCTGTACGCCCTGCGCCTGGATGGCGGCAAAGGCCGTAACGGCGGTGGCGGTATCGATTTCTTCAAGCGTGAAAACACGGTCAACGAGCGTGAGCGCAGCGATGCTGCCAATGACCTCGCCCGCGCCGGTGCGGCGATCAAATTCCGCGTCTCCAACACCGTGCTCAAGTACGGTGACCAGATGCCGGCCCTGCCGGTCCTGCAGTACGACGATTCGCGCCTGTTGCCAGAAAGCTTCAGCGGTACTTCGATCACCTCCAAAGAGATCAAAGGCCTGGAGCTGAACGCTGGGCGTTTCACCAGCGAAGTGCAAAAGAGCGCCCAAGGTCACGACAGTGGTCGTTTGAAGGCAATCAACGTACTGGGCGGTAGCTACAAGTTCACTGACAACTTCACCGCGTCGCTGTACACCGCCGACAACGAAGACGTGATGAAAAAGCACTACCTGGGCATGAACTACGTCTACCCGATCGCGGCAGACCAGTCCCTGACCTTGGACTTCAATGGCTATAAGTCCAAGCTCGACAAGAAGTTCATCGAAAAATGGGGCATGCGTGAGGGCGATCAGGACAACACTATCTGGAGCCTGGCGGCTACCTATGCGTACGGTCCTCACTCGGTAACCATCGCGCACCAACGCAGTACTGGCGATACCGGCTACAACTACGGCGGTTACCAGCGTGATGGCGGCTTCGGCGATGGTGGTTCGACCATTTACCTGGCCAACTCCTACTGGTCCGACTTCAACGCAGAAGACGAGCGCTCCTGGCAGATCGGCTACGGCCTGGACTTTGGCGCATTCGGCGTCCCTGGCCTGACCTACAAAGTTGCCTACGTGCGTGGTGACAACATCAACACCCACGGCAATGGTGAAGGTAAAGAGCGCGAAATCTTCAACCAGCTGCGTTACGTCGTACAAGAAGGCCCGGCCAAGGATCTCTCGGTCAAACTGCGTAGTTCCTTCCTGCGTACTTCGCGCAACGTCGCCGACTTCTACATGGACGACGGCAACGAAGTCCGCGTATTCGTCGAGTACCCGATCAGCATCTTCTGATCCTGATCCCGCGTCACCCGCAGCCCCGGCCTATGCCGGGGCTGTTTCTTTCCGGCGCACGTTGACCGCCGCCGCCACCTCGATTTCACTCGTCTCCGGCGCGAAGCTGTCGCTGCGTGCCATCCGCCACATCCGCGCATAGAACTCGCTGTCGATCGCGCCGCTGAGCAGCTCGCCCGGCTTGAGGAAGGTGTGCAGCTGGGAAAACAGGCTGATCTCGCTGGCGCTGATACGCCGCGCCAGGTGCTTGGGCTTGAGTTCGCTGGGATGGTCCAGGCCGGCGGCGGCAAGCATCTCGGCCAAGGCATGCAAGGTATTGCGGTGGAAGCTGGCGACCCGCTCGGCCTTCTCCGGCACCACCAGCGCGCGTTGGCGCAGCGGGTCCTGGGTCGCCACCCCGGTGGGGCACTTGTTGGTGTGGCAGCTCTGCGACTGGATGCAGCCGATGGCGAACATGAAGCCCCGCGCCGAGTTCACCCAGTCCGCGCCGATGGCCAGCACGCTGGCGATGTCGAAGGCGCTGACCAGTTTGCCCGCCGCACCGATGCGGATGCGCTCGCGCAGGTTCAGCCCCACCAGGGTGTTGTGCACGAACATCAGGCCCTCGCGCAGCGGCACGCCCATGTTGTCGGAGAACTCCCGGGGCGCCGCGCCAGTGCCGCCTTCCTTGCCGTCGACGACGATGAAGTCCGGGGTGATGCCGGTGGCCAGCATGGCCTTGGCGATGCCCATGAACTCCCACGGATGGCCCAGGCAGAACTTGAAACCCACCGGCTTGCCGCCGGACAGCTCGCGCAGGCGGGCGACGAACTGCAGCAGCTCCCGCGGTGTGCTGAAGGCACTGTGGGCGGCCGGCGAGATGCAGTCCTCGCCTTCGCGCACGCCCCGGGTGGCGGCGATCTCGGCGCTGACCTTGTGCCCCGGCAAAATCCCGCCATGGCCCGGCTTGGCGCCCTGGCTGAGCTTGATCTCGATCATCTTCACTTGTGGCGCGCGGGCCTGTTCGGCGAAGCGATCGGGGTCGAAGTGGCCGTCCTCGGTACGGCAGCCAAAATAGCCGCTGCCGATTTCCCAGATCAGGTCGCCGCCGTGTTCGCGGTGGTAGGGGCTGATGCTGCCCTCGCCGGTATCATGGGCGAAGCGGCCCAGGCGCGCGCCCTTGTTCAGCGCGGCGATGGCGTTGGCGCTGAGGGCGCCGAAGCTCATGGCCGAGATATTGAAGATCGACGCCGAGTACGGCTGGCGGCACTGCGGGCCGCCGATGCGGATGCGGAACGATGCCGGGTCGGGCATCGGCACCGGCAGCATCGAATGGCTGATGAACTCGAAGCCCGGCTTGTAGGCATCGTTCAGGGTGCCGAAGGCTTTCTCGGCGCTCTCGTTCTTGGCCCGGGCGTAGACCAGCGAACGCTGGGCGCGGGAGAACGGCAGCTTGTCGTCGTCGCCCTCGATCAGGTACTGGCGGATCTCCGGGCGGATGGTTTCGATCAGGTAGCGGATGTTGCCCAGGATCGGATAGTTGCGGCGCACGGCGTGGTGGCGTTGGCGCAGGTCGTTGAGGCCGACCAGGCTGAGCAGGGCGCTGATGACGGTGAAGGGCCAGAGCCAGGTGTGCGCAGGCAGGAACGGGACGCTGGTGATCGTGAAGGCCAGGCACAGGAACAGGCAGGCATAGCGGCTGGGGAGCGAGTCTTTCATGGGTCCATCGCAGGCGGGATGACCCGGCCTAGGATAGGCAAAGGCTGCGGGGGGAAAACCTGGGGTTTCGGTAAAAGACTGTTACTCGACGCGGAATTGCCTGGAGAGCACATGGCCAGGTTTGACTGTAGCCAGGGCCCCGGTCTCCAATCAGGTGAACTGGATGAAGAAGAAGCCGGCTTCATCGCCTTGCTTGCCGCGCCGTGCCTGCCTGTCGACATACAGGTAGCCGATACCGTCCGAGAACAATCCCACGTGCTGCCGGCTGGCGGCGGCCACATCACTGTCGAGCAGTTGCATCAGGAACAGGAAGCGCTGGGGTTCGTAGATCGGGTCCTGCAGCCAGCACGGCCTGCCGACGGGCTTGCTCAGGTCGATACCGCTGTCCTCGTCCTCCAGTTCCTGTTCTTCTTCCTCATCGCTGAAGGGTTCGAACTGAATGTAGGCACGGTCCAGCAGTAAGGCCGCGGCGGGCGGGGCGATCGACTGGTCGGCCAGCTCGTGCAGGATGACCCGGGCAAAACGATTGGCGCGCTTTTCGTCGAGCTCGCTCTGCTGATTGACGGTGTAGTGGCGCTGGGTGGACCGGTTGAAGGCGCCGTCTTGCTGACGCGCGGTGATGAACACCGTGATCGCCATGCCGGGTGGAATGAAGGTGACGGGCAGGAAGCGGTCGCTCAATGTCAGCAGCGGGGTCATCGGCTCATCAGTGTCCGGGCTTCGTGGCCATAGCGAGGCATCCTTGAGACGGGCGCCGCCGCCGATCTGGCCCAGACCGTGATCCTGGCCGGAAAGCACGATTTTTTGCGAGGTCATGGTCAATAGCATCCTTTGCGTCTTACGGGTTGTTCCACTTCAGATCGGCGTCTCCAGCGCCAGGACCTTCCAGCTCGCCTTGCGTTTACGCTCGATGAGCGCGGCCAGGGCCTTGGCGGTCGGAGCACCCTTGTCGGTGAACTTCACCGGTGCCAGGGTCAGCAGGGTGACCTTCTCACTTTCGGGAATCCGCTCGCCATCACCATGCTTGTTCCAGGGCTTGTCCACCGCCAACAGCGCATCCACCGCGCAAGGCCAGTGCAGGTCGGCAAACTGTGGATCGTCACGCTGGAACAGCATGCCCTCGGCCACCGGGCCCTGCTCGAAGGTTCTGGCGGCGAGGCGTGCCAGCATTCCTACTGGAAAACACCAGGCGTCTGGCACCGGCAATCCGGCCTGGGGCAGTGCCCAGTCCCCTGGCAGGCAGAGGAGCAACTCGGTCATCGGGGCAACCTGGTACAGGCCGGTGGTGAACAGCAGCTTGTAGTCGGTCTTGCTATCGATCAGGCTGACATGCAGCGTGCTGCGAGGGTCTTCACTGGGAGGGCAGAACGCGGTGGGCAGGACCCACCCAGCGGTATTGTGCACGAAGGTGACAATGGCCTGTCCGGCGCCTTCGGCATCGGCGCCCTCGACATCGTTGATGCTGCGTGCGCCGTGTTCGAGCAGCAGATCGACCGTGCGCTGATGCCCCCATTCGCGCGCAGCGTCCAGTGCGCTGTCATTGGCGCGTCGGTGCAGGCGATTGACCTGTGCGCCTTGTGTCAGCAGCAGTGCAACGACCTCGATGTGGCCCGACTGGGCCGCTGCGTATAGCGGTGGGCAGACGCTGAGTGGCAGGCCGTCGACCCAGGCACCGGCATCGAGCAGGCAAACGCAGGTTTCAAGGTGCCCTTCGCTGGCTGCCAGTTCAAGAGCACTGGCATGACCCTCGTCTACATACGGCTGGTTCGGCGCCAGGCCCAGCTCCAGGAGCAGGCCACAGCTCGCCGCCTGTCCGGCTCGGGCGGCCATGTGCAGCAGCCCCTCCTCGTCGGCCTCGCCATAGCGGGGCAGCACCAGCAGTTCGGGGTATTTCTGTGCGAACGCACGTAGCCGCTCCAGCTTGCCTTCTTCTACATCGTCGTAGAGGCGGTCGAGCTTGGTCTCATGCTTTTCGTAGAGTTGTTGCCAACCGATCATCAAATAGCGGTTCCCCGTCCGAGGGTCTGGTTCAGTTAAGTAAGACCCTTGTCAGCCACACGGAAATATCACTTGCGCGGGAGGGGTATCAAGGCGAACTGGAATGCTTCCGGGCAGTGCTGCTCGAGCCAGTTCTTTGCCCGTTCGCTGACGAAATAGCCGCCGTGCACATCGGCCTTGAAGAAGTCGACGCGCTCATCAGCACGGACTACCTGCAGGTAATGAGAGGGATCGTTGCTCTTCACACTCTCGTCCATGCGCAAGGCGAGCTTGCCAGCGACGTAGGCGCACCAGAACGCCGGCATGCGTGCTGACAGTTGAGGGTCATGGGGGCGTGACTCGATGATCGATTCGGGCTCGCCTTCCAGCTCCAGGTAGACGCTGATGTCCTTGGCTGCGTCCCATTGCTGCCAGTCGAGTTCGACAATATGGGTCTTTTCCAGATGCTCGAAGCGGCTGATACCTTTCAGGCCAGATTTCTCCAACGCCTCCTTTGTCGGCTCGGTCAGTACCAGCAGGCCAGAGCGGATGTAGGCGGGCGGTGTGTAGGGGCCGGTACGCTCGATGCTGTCAATGTCGGTGTCTTCGTCCCAGGCGATCATGCCGTAGGCTAGCACCTCACCCCAATCGCCCCAGGGTGCTTGTGCGTTGCAGACAAAATAGATGTTCATATCAGGCTTCACGGCTCTTGCTGTTCTGGTCGCAACGTCTTTCATAGAGCCATTGCCATGAGGGGGGCGCGCAACAGTTGTATTGCCCATGCGGCGCCCAGCGAGCAGATTGGCCGCCAAGGACTTAAACCTTGAGCAGCTCGGGATAGTCACTGAACCAATAGTCCAGGGCATCCTGATTGAGACCATGCTCACCGCGCCAGAAGTCCATCGGGTAGCTCCAATCTGACGAGCGCGCGCTACGTGGCGCCAGGCCGAGGTTGGTGTAGCGGTACAGCAGGCCTGGATGCTCTGGCGTCTGCAGTATTCCGCAGTGTCCCAGCAGGTCGAGGAACCCCCGGCCCTCTTCTTCGCTCATCTTGATACCGGGTAGTTTACGCAGCAGCTTGAGCAGGTCCTTGGGTTTGGTCACGGCAGGCACGTTACGGATCAGGTCCAGGATCGACACCATCAGCTCCAGGTTGCCCGGCTGTTCTTTCGGCCCGGCGTTATGCTCCTGCAACTGGAACGCGATATTGGAGGGGCTGCCGAAAAGCGCTGCGCCGATCAGAAAACGCACCCTGTTGAGGGCAATGAAGTTGACTTCGCGCTCCTTGAAGAAACTGCAGACCTGACAGTTCAGTTGGTCCTGCGCCGTGAAGGCGTGTTGCGGCAGGTGTGTCGCGCAAGCATAGGCCGACAGGGCGGCGCGCAGGTAGGCCTGGTTGCGCTCGACACCGGTGAGAAAGTTGGCGACCACCTCTTTCTTCACCACGGTCTCTCGCGCCTTGAACAGCCAGGTAAGCACCTGGTCATGGCTCATTCTGCGGGTCTCGGTCGCCAGGCCTGTGGCTACCAGCGCCGAGCTTGGTGGCTCGCTGGGATGCTGCGCCTTGAGGATCTTGCAAAGTTGTTCAGGAGTTGCAGTCATGTTCATTTCCCGCAGGAGCTTTTGTTGGCCTTGGGGGGCAGGGCGCCACGGCTGTCGAGCACGGGCAGTTGCGTGACTTTGCTGACACCGCGTGCCTTCAGGAAGTCGTTGGCGAGCGCTATCCGCTCGAGGCCAGGGTCTTTTTTCGCCTTGGCGTCGGAGATGCCATAGATCTTGTTGCCTCGCACGTTCGGGTTCTTCCTGCCGAGCACTTCTCGCTCGCGGATCCCTGAGTCCTCGATGCCGCGTATCGTGTCGTAGTCGGTACCAATCGGTGTCACGCGGTTGATGCGGTCACCTTCCTTGAAGCGTGGGCCGTCTGCGCCCTTGGTTTCCATATGTCGGCGTACCACGCCTTCGAGCGTATCGTTGTCCGAGGCTCGCCCGTTGTAATACGGGTTGCCTTTCTCGTCTGAAAGGAAATAGCTCCAGTCCAACCCGTGCGGATCTATCCCGCCGACAGGGTTCGGCGCATAGCGGTACAGGTTGATGCCGCCTTCCAGGCCAATAGGGTCGGGCTGAGTGAAGCGGCCGCTCTGTGGGTCATAGTAGCGGAACAGGTTGTAGTGCAAGCCAGTCTCACGGTCCAGGTACTGACCTTGAAAGCGCAGGTTCTGCTGTTCGATGAAGTCCTCAGTCCTCCACTCGCGCAAGGTCATGCCCCAGGCGGAGCATTCGCCCTCCCAAGCCAGCGTGCCGTCACTGTCGGTCAGTTGCTCGGGCAGACCGTTGAGGGCGTTGTGGTAATGGAGCGTGCGTTGATGCGCACCTTGACCGTCGACACGTGCCAGGACTCTATAGCCCGGTTCATGGACATACAAAGTGAGGTGGCCGTTGCAGCGCTCTTGCAGCAATTTGAGACCGTCCCAGCCAAAGTCGGTGCTGCCCAGCAGATTGCCCTGATCGTCTTGCTCGGTCTTGCCGATGCGGCGCCCGAGAGGGTCATAGTGCAATTTGACGATGCGCTCGCGCCCGCCGCGTACAGAGCGCACCTGAACAAGGCGATGATGCTGGTCGTAGCTCATATGCTGTTCGCCATACAGCGTGCTGCGTTTTTCCGACAGGCGTCCGAAACCGTCATAGCGGTAGTGGCGATCTTCCAGTTGGAGCAACTGGTCATGGCGGGCGACTTGCCCAGCACCGGGCACACGGTTTGCCGCAGCGTCATAGAGGTATTGTTCGTTTTGGCCTGGCAACGGTCCCTGGTTGGCAAGCAGGCGATCCGTTGCGTCGTATTGCATCAGCAGCTGATGTTGATGATCGGGTTGCTGGCGCAGGTAGAGCACCAGATTGTCGCGATCATCGAAGTCGAAGCGCTGCTGCCAGGGCGCAGGCAGGTGTTCGTTGTGGTCGGCGCCCCAGCGCAGACGGGCGCTCGGCCGGCCACTGAGGTCATATTGGCTACGGGTAAGCAGCCGTCCCTGGGTTCGCGAGACCTCACGGTGCAGGCGATCGCGCTCGAAATCGCAGATCACCTGCCCGTCGATGTTGATCTGATGGAGGTGTCCCGAGCCATACACCAGGCGGTTCAGTTGGCGGCCATCGGGCAGCCGCGTCTGCAAGCGATTGTCCAGTGCGTCGTAGGTGTGCTCCAGCCTTCCGGCACTGTTGCTTTCGGCAGTGCGGCGTCCGCAGGCATCATGCTCGAACGCGACGCGTTGCACATTCCCCTGACGATCCTCGCTGATCACCTCCATCAACCGGTCCATCGGATCGAGACTGTAGGTAGTGCTGTCGTCCTCGGTAAGCAACGCAACCAGCCTGCCGGCGGCGTCACGTCGAAGGCGGTGATGGATCGGCGCCTCTCTGGCGCCCGGCGCCGGAATGAAGTCCATGGCGATGATCTGGCCGAGTCCATCGTACTGGTAGGCCTTGCGACTGCCATCCAGATTTTCATGCTCGGCTAGGCGGTTCGCCTCATCCCAGGTGAAACGATAGGACTCACCGTTGCTGTTGGTCAGTGCCACCAGTCGTGTGCAACGGTCATAGGTAAACAGCGTCGGCCGGCCGAGGTTGTCCCGCTGCTCGATGAGCTGGCCATTCAGGTCATAGCGAAAATGCTCGGCGTTGCCGAGCGGATCGATGAAGCATTCGAGCAGGCCCGAGGCGGTGTACCGGTACTGGACAATGCGCCCATCCGCCAGCTCCTGGCGTATCCGATGTCCCAAGGCATTGTGTTGGAAGTGGCTGGTCTGGCCGAGGGCGTTGGTCAGACTCTGCAAATGGCCACGCCGGTCGTAGCGCAACCGTGTGGCGTAGCCTGAGCAGTCCACCTGCTCGATCAGCAGACCTTGTTCGTTCCAGCGCTGACGTTGGCGCTTGCCCGTGGCGTCGATGGTTTCCAGCGGTAGGCCATGTTCGTCATGGCGGTAGCGCGTCACCTCGCCCAAGGGGTCGGTTTCGCGAATACAGTTGCCGTGCTGGTCGTAGCGATAGGTCCAGGTTGCCCCGGCGGCATTGGTTTCACTGCGAGGCAACGCCCAATGCTCGAGCCACTGGGTCGATTCACTGCGTCCCAACGGATCGATGGTTTCGCACAGGTTGCCGGATTCGTCGTAGCTGAAGCGCCATTCACCGCCTTCAGGATCGGTAGCGGCAAGCAGCTGACGTTCATCGTTCCAGTGGAAGCGCCAGGTTTGGCCCAGCGCGTTGCTCGACTCGATGATCTGGAACTGCGCGTTCCAGCGCCGCACACTGGTGCGTAGCAGCGGGTCGGTGATGCAGGTGATGCCAGCCTCGATATCGTATTCGAAGTGATACTCGTCGCCGGCGTTGGTCCAGTGCCGGATCACCCGCCAGTCGTCCAGTTTCTGCCACTGGTAATGGCAAAGCAGGCCATTGGCTGTTTGATGCCCGACCATGCGCCGACCTTCGTCATACATGAATCGACGCTGCAATTGCCCCAGTGCATCGTGGACCTCGGCCAGATCGCCAGCGGCGTCGTAGCGATAGCTGGCGAGCGTTTCAGTATCGTCATCGACGAACACCCGTTCGATATGGCTGACTCGACGTGGCCAAGCGCCGCTGTAGTGCAGCTTGATCCGCACGCGGTCAAAGGTGTCGCGCAGCCACATCAGGCGCCCGAGATCGTCATAGTCCAGGTGGATGCGGTTGTCGTTGCGATCTCCCAGTTTCGCCAGACGGAGGTGGTTGGCGTCCTGTGGACTGGGTTCGAACAAACGATAGAGGCCGCTGCTGATGTCTTCGATCAGCAGCTCGCCATCAAGGGCGCGTCGCACGCTGATGCCTTCGCCAGCGCTGAAGACGGCGTCGCCGAGGGCGATCATGCCCATGTCGATGACGCGAGCTTGCTCGTCTGTATACAGCAGGCGGTCGTGCTCGACCCTCACAGACACTTCATAGGGGACGCTCCAGCCGGCACCGAACAGACCCTCGCGACGTTCGTCGCGACTGTTGTAGTAGCGCTGCCAGTCCAGTGGGATCATGGCCTGGAGGGTGAAGTCGAGGTCGTGTTCGTCGCTCAGGATCTTCGCGCCAGTAGGCGCGTGTACAGGGTTTGGCGAGCCGACGATGGCCGAAGTCAGGGCGGCGGTCACTTGGCTGCTGGCAAAACTGACCACGCCTCCGACGAGCATGCACCCAAACTTGCTATAAAACTTCCCCCCCCGCCCCCGCAACATCATCAACGCCGTAATCGCCAGGCCGATCCCCGGCGTCTTGCCGCTGCGGATCTCGCGCACCACGATCGGCCCGCCGCCGATGCGCACGTTGTTCGACACCAGTCCGCCATCGACGATCACCGCCTCGCAGGTGCTGCGATCGCCGCTGCGACAGGCCGGGTGGCCGTTGATCAGCACCTTGCTCGAGCCTTCGGCCAGGTACTGCGGCGGCATCGGCGGGTGCTTGGTGCACAGCACCTTGTCGTCGGGGGCTTCCTGGGTGTTGGGCGCGGGGCTGGCGACGGTCGGCCGCCACATCTGCGAGAAGAAGCCCTTGGCCATGTCGAGGAAAGTCTCTTCCTGTTCCTCGGCCTGCGCGTCACCGCCCCCGCCACTGACCGGGGCCGAGGGGGCGGTCACCACGCCAGCCGCGCGCGCGGCGCGCATGCCGTTGGTCCTGGTGTTGGGCGAGCCACTGACGATGGTGGCCTGCACGGTCGGCGGGAACAGGGCGTTGCCGATGCCCTCGCATAATCGACTGAGCCCGGTGTCCGCGCCGGTCTTGGCCATGACCACGCCGACCACCAGGCCCACCACCGCGCCGAGCACGAAGCAGCCCAGGCCGCCAGTGACCACGGTAATGCCCAGTGCCGCGGCCACCGCGGCGGTGGCCAGGGCGCCGATGGCGACGTTGGCGGCCACTTCCAGCACGCCGCCGATGATGTCGGCCATCACCGAGGTGTGCAGCAGCGCGTCGCCCTCGCGGGCAGCCCAGAGTGCGTCGGACATCCGCTACGTCAGCCCAGGTTGTCGAAGGCGAGGGACTGCTTGAGCGCCGCCCAGTGCGTCGCCTCGGCCTCGCCCAGCGGGGTCGGCTTGACGTAGCTCAGGGCGAACATCTTGCGCGTGCCCGGCAGCACCAGCGCCAGCTGGTACTGGTAGACCTTCTCCTGGCCCTTGCTGAACTGGCTGCTCAGCTCGATCGCCTCGATCGGCTGGGCCGCGCCCACCTGGGTGGCGCGGGCCGGCTGGAACTGCAGGTCCTTGACCTGCTGCTGCAGGCGCTGCAGCTGGCCGTCGAAGTTGCTCTGCAGGGTCTCGCCCTCTTCGAGCAGGCTGCGGCTGACGATCAGCGAGGTGCCCAGCGCCTCGAAGCGCAGGATGTTGATGCTGGTGTCGCGTACCTGCGCGTCGGGCAGGGCGAAGCGGAATTCGTTGAGGCGGTAGCTCATGGTTCGGTCTCGTTACTTGCTGGCGGCGGGGAAGAGGGCCTTCACCGCGCCGTCGATGGCCGTTTTCACGCCCTGGTTGTTCGGCGCGGTCTGCGCGCCGCTGCCCACGTTCAGGTCAAGGGTGCCGCCGGTGTTGATCTCGGCGTCGGCGTTGGCGTGGAAGCTGAACTGCTCGCAGCTGATGTTGATCTGCCCGCTGGCGTTGAGCTCGATCACGCTCTTGCCGCAGACCAGGCGCAGGTTCTCGCCGACTTCGATCAGGTAGCTGGTGCTGACGCTGTCGGTCTTGCTGGCGCCGACCAGCAGCATGTCGTCGCGGCGCACGGCGCGGATGCGGTCCTGGCCGATGGTGATGGTCTCGAGCATGCCGACGGTCTGGGTGCGGTTGATGCCCACCGACAGGGTCTCGCTCTGCTCGACCACGGTGTCCATGTTGCGTTCGGCATGCATGTACAGCTGCTCGGCGCCCTTCTTGTCCTCCATGCGGATTTCATTGAAGTTGGCCGGGCTGCCGCCCTTGCTCGAACGGCTCTTCATGCCGCTCTGGGTGGCGCCGCCGGGGAGGTCGTAGGGCACCGTCTGTTCGGCGTTGTACACCCGCCCGGTGATGATCGGCCGGTCGGGGTCGCCTTCGAGGAAGCTGACGATGACTTCCTGGCCGATCCGCGGCACCTGGATCGAGCCCCAGTTCTTGCCCGCCGTGGCTTGCGATACGCGGATCCAGCACGAGCTGTTCTCGTTGGACTGGTCGTGGCGGTCCCAGTGGAAGTGCACCTTGACCCGGCCGTACTGGTCGGTCCAGATCTCCTCGCCGGATGGGCCGACCACCACGGCGGTCTGCGGCCCCTTGACGATCGGCCGTAGGGTGCTGCCCACCGGGCGGTAGCTCTGCTGCGCGTCGATGCAGCTGAGGTTGCTCTCGAACTGCGCCGCGCCGCTGCCGCCACCGCTTTCCAGGCGCTCCTGGTGTACGTAGTAGCGGGCGGCGACGATCAGGTACTCGCGGTTCTGATCCTGGCGGCTGAAGTTGCTCAGGCTGAACAGGTGACCGCTGCCCAGGCCCCGGGCATTGCCGCGCAGCTCGACCCGCTCGTGCAGGCTCTGCAGCGACTCCAGGCGGGTGCGGGCGTAGTGCTCGCCGTCCTGGGTCTGCTCGTAGGCGCCGGGGTAGTCGTACAGCGGGTAGTCGCCGGCCTGGTGCGGGCGCGGCATGGCCGAGCGAACGTCGATGCGCGCGCTGGGGCGCTGGAAGTCATAGTCGTTGAGCTCCAGGGAGCCTGGCTGGACTTCCTGGGCCAGGTGCCAGTCGTTGATATGGTCGCGCTCGCGGTGCTGGCCGTCCGGCGGGTAGTAGGGCACGGTCTCGTAGCCCGGGGCCTTCTGGTGCGCGCCGTAGGCGTCGGCCAGTACCAGCACGTGGCGTTCCTGCTCGTGGCGGAAGAAGTAGTAGATGCCTTCTTCTTCCATCAGGCGGCTGACGAAGTCGAAGCTGGTCTCGCGGTACTGCACGCAGTACTCGCGCTCGCGGTAGTTGCGGCTGAGCAGGTCCTCGAAATCCGAGAAGCCCAGGTCGCGGAACACCTGCTTGATGATCTGCGGCGCGCTCAGGTGCTGGAAGATCCGGCAGTCGCTGGTGCGCGTCAGCAGCCACAGCCACGGGCGCAGGGTGACCCGGTAGGCGGCGAACTGGCCCTGGTCCACCGACTGGCTGCAGCGGGCGACGATGCCGTGGAAATGCCGCGAGCTGCCGACGCTCTGCTGCACGCTCAGGCTCATGGGCTTGCCCAGCAGCTGGTTGAGGTCGATGGCCGGGTCGTCGCTGGTCAGCTGTAGCTCGTAGTCGAACAGGCGGCCGAGCTCCTCGCTGCCGCCCATCTCGGCAAGGATCAGCTTGTCCGGCCCCAGTGGGCTGTTGATCTGCGCCAGGCGCGTGAACTGCTTGAACAGCATGGTCGGTCCTGTCAGTCGGCGGCGCCGAAGTCATAGTGCAGGTCGTTGTCGCGGCGGCTGATGCTGACGCTGGCCAGCGGCTTGCCCTCGAGCAGGCGGGTCAGGAACTCGCGGCTCATGTCCGGCAGCAGGCCATTGGTGAGGATGGCGTCGATCATGCGGCCCCCGCTTTCGGTCTCGGTGCAGCGCGAGACGATCAGCTCGACGACGCCTTCGTCGTAGGCGAAGCCGACCTTGTGGGTGCCTTCCACGCGCTTGCGGATGCGCTCCAGCTGCAGGCGGGTGATGGCCTTGAGCATCGCGTCGCTGAGCGGGTAGTAGGGGATGGTCACCAGGCGGCCGAGCAGCGCCGGCGGGAAGATCTCCAGCAGCGGCTTGCGCAGCGAGGTGGCCACGGCCTCAGGGTCGGGCAGGGCCTGCGGGTCCTTGCAGATGTTGGCGATCAGCTCGGTGCCGGCGTTGGTGGTGAGCAGGATCAGGGTGTTGCGAAAATCGATCTGACGGCCTTCGCCGTCTTCCATCACGCCCTTGTCGAACACCTGGAAGAAGATCTCGTGCACGTCGGGGTGGGCTTTTTCCACCTCGTCCAGCAGCACCACGCTGTACGGGCGACGGCGCACCGCTTCGGTCAGCACGCCGCCCTCGCCGTAGCCGACGTAGCCGGGTGGCGCGCCCTTGAGGGTGGAGACGGTGTGGGCTTCCTGGAACTCGCTCATGTTGATGGTGATCAGGTTCTGCTCGCCGCCGTACATGGCCTCGGCCAGGGCCAGCGCGGTCTCGGTCTTGCCCACCCCGGAGGTGCCGGCGAGCATGAACACGCCGATCGGCTTGTTCGGGTTGTCGAGGCCGGCGCGGGAGGTCTGGATGCGCTTGGCGATCATCTTCAGCGCGTGGTCCTGGCCGATGATGCGCTTGGCCAGGTGGCTGTCGAGGTTGAGCACGGTCTCGATCTCGTTGCGCGCCATGCGGCCCACCGGGATGCCGGTCCAGTCGGCGACCACCGAGGCCACCGCCTGGTAGTCCACGGTCGGCAGGATCAGCGGGCTTTCGCCCTGCAGCAGGCTCAGGCGTTGCTGCAGATCGATGAGTGTTTCACGCAGCTCATGGCTGCCCTGTGCGTCCACTTCCCGGTCGACCACGCCGACCTGCTCGCGCAATTGCGCGCGGGTGGCCAGCAGTTCATCGACCAGGGCCTTCTCTTCGGCCCAACGGTTTTCCAGGTTGGCCAGGCGCTCGCGCTCCTCGGCCAGCAGGCTGTCGGCCTGGATCTGGCGCTGCCCGGTGCTGACGCCGATGGCGGCTTCGCGGGCAATGATCTGCAGTTCCACCTCCAGCGCCTCGATGCGCCGACGGCTGTCGTCCACCTCGGCCGGCACCGCGTGCAGGCTGATGGCGACGCGGGCGCAGGCGGTGTCGAGCAGGCTCACCGACTTGTCCGGCAGCTGGCGCGCCGGGATGTAGCGGTGCGACAGCTTCACGGCGGCTTCCAGCGCTTCGTCGAGGATCTGCACCTGGTGGTGCTTCTCCATGGTCGAGGCCACGCCGCGCATCATCAACAGCGCCTTGGCCTCGCTCGGCTCGTCCACCTGGACCACCTGGAAGCGGCGGGTCAGGGCCGGGTCCTTCTCGATGTGCTTCTTGTACTCGGCCCAGGTGGTCGCGGCGACGGTGCGCAGGCTGCCGCGGGCCAGGGCCGGCTTGAGCAGGTTGGCGGCGTCACCGGTGCCGGCCGCGCCGCCGGCGCCGACCAGGGTGTGGGCTTCGTCGATGAACAGGATGATCGGCTTGGGCGAGGCCTGCACGTCCTCGATCACCTGGCGCAGGCGCTGTTCGAACTCGCCCTTCATGCTGGCGCCGGCCTGCAGCAGGCCGACGTCCAGGCTGCGCAGCTCGACGTCCTTCAGTGCCGGCGGCACGTCGCCGGCGACGATGCGCAGGGCGAAGCCTTCGACCACGGCGGTCTTGCCGACGCCGGCCTCGCCGGTGAGGATCGGGTTGTTCTGGCGGCGACGCATGAGGATGTCGACCAGCTGGCGGATCTCCTCGTCACGGCCGACGATGGGGTCGAGCTTGCCGCTGCGGGCCTGCTCGGTGAGGTCGACGGTGAAGCGCTTGAGCGCCTCCTGCTTGCCCATCGCCGCCGGGGCCACGGCGCCGCTGGCCTCGCCCGGTGCGGCGGCGCTGAAGCCGTCGCTGGCGGCCAGGTTGTTTTCCGGCGAGTCGCCAACGTACTCGTCGAAGCGCTCGCTCAGGGCTTCGATCTTCAGCTTGGCGAACTCGCTGGACAGCCCCAGCAGCGCATTGCGCAGGCTCGGGGTCTTGAGGATGCCGACCAGCAGGTAGCCGGTGCGCACCTGGCTTTCGCCGAACATCAGGCTGCCGTAGACCCAGCCGCGCTCGACGGCCTCTTCTACCTGGGAGGACAGGTCGGTGATCGAGGTCGAGCCCCGTGGCAGGCGGTCCAGGGCGTCGGTCAGGTCGCGGGCCAGGCGTGCCGGCTCGACGTTGAACTGGCGGATGATGCGGTGCAGGTCGCTGTCCTGCAGCTGCAGCAACTGGTGCAGCCAGTGCGCCAGCTCGACATAGGGGTTGCCCCGCAGCTTGCAGAACACCGTGGCGGCCTCGATGGCCTTGTAGGCAACGCTGTTGAGTTTGCCGAACAGCGCGGCGCGGCTGATTTCACCCATGGTCCTGACTCCTTGTGAGGGGTGCGGCGACCGGCTGGTCGGCGTAGTACCGGGCCAGCTTCAGGTCGCGTGCATCGTGCGAAGGGCGGCCGAGCCAGGTGTCGAACCCCAGGCGCTGACCGGCATCGAGTTGCAGCGCGGGCACCTGGCCCTGCGCGAGGATGAGGTTGAGGTCCCAGTCCAGTTCCTGGCCCAGGTACTCGGCGACCCAGGCCGCCAGCTCGACGAACGCCTGTCCGCCGGGGAGCAGGGCGTGGTACTGGTCGAGGGTCAGCGGGCCCAGGCACAGGCGGAACTTGTGCTGGCGGTCCCAGACGTAGCGGCCCAGGCACAGGTCGACGCCCAGGCGGTTGGCGCGCACGCCGAGCTGGCTGCGCTCGGGCAGCTCCAGCCACTGGCCGACGTATTCCTCGAGCCGCACCGACACGCCGAAATAGCTCGACAGGATGCTGCACAGGCCGTCCGGGTAGCGGGTCTGCGCCGCCAGGTGGCCGGACCAGTGCAGCTTGGCGCTGTCGGCCAGCGGCCCCTGGCCTTGCAGTTCCGGCTGGCCGCGACCGCTGAGGGCGGCCAGGCGCGCGGCCCAGTAGTCGTCGCCGGGGCGGTCGTGGCTGACGGTCGGCCGGGCCTCGGCCCAGGCGCGGTAGAACAGGCTCAGCAGGCGGTGGTGGAAGATGTCGAGGAAGCGCTTGCTGGTCGGGTCGGCGTGGTTGCGCTGGCGCTCGCGCATGTACTCGGTCAGGTGCAGCGGCAGCGGACCGTTGGGGCCGCCGAGGCCGAAGAAGAACTGCTCCAGGCGCGCCGGCTGATCGTCGTTGGCCGTGACCGAGGCCAGCGTCGCCGGGGCGAAGCTGCAATCCAGGCGCTGGCCCAGGCGCACCGGCTCGTCGGCCAGGCGCAGCGAATGGCCGAAGCGCGGCAGCTCGGGGTTTTCCGCCTCGAGGCGGCGCAAGGCCTGGAAGAAGTCGTACTCCCAGGGCTGCGCCTGCATGGCCTGTAGCGTGTTCACAGGGTCGGCCTGCGCCCGGGCTTGGCGTTCCAGCGCATGATCTCGCCACGTTCGCTGGTGCGCAGCACGGTTTCGGTGAAGCTGTTGATCGACACGTAGCGGGTCAGGAAACGCTCGAACACCGCGCCCAGGAGGAACACGCCGGTGCCGCGGAAGGCGTTTTCGTCGAACGTCAGGGTGATCTCCAGGCCGCGGCCGAAGACGATCGGCCCGGGCATCGGCAGGCGCCGGGTGCAGGGCTTGCAGCTGACTTCGCGCAGGCCGTCGATCTGCAGTTGCAGGGCACTGTCCTGCTGGTCGCCGTACAGGCGCAGCAGTTCGCGCAGGGCGGCGGCGCCTTGGCCCTGTTCGGCCAGGGACAGGTAGTTCAGCGACAGTTGGCTGATCAGGCGCCAGGCCCGGTTGTCGTGGGCATGGCTGGCCTTCGGTCGACTGGGGCCGGCCAGGCAGCGCACGGCGGACACCGGCGCGCTGTCGGCCAGGCTGAAGTCGCTGCGCCCGTCGCCGACGTTCATGAACAGCGGCAGGTCGCGGTTGCTGCACAGCGCGCTGATGCCCAGCTGGCGCAGGTCGTGGCGGTACGGCGCCTGGTGGCCGTCGACCAGGCTGACGAAGGTCTCGCTGCCCATGTAGCTGGAGCGCGTGCCGTTGCGTCGCTGCTCGCTGGACAGCACCCGTGGCTCGCGACGGACGATGTAGTAGGCCTGGTCGCGGCCGTAGCGTGACGGGTCGCGCACGGCGTAGAACGGCAGGAACGCCTGGTCCGGCCCGGTGCCGTGGCCGCTGACCTGCTGCAATGAGTGGATCTCGAAATCGGTGGGCCGGGTGCGGTCGGCGATCACATGGTGCTCGTGGACCCGGTCGGTCAGGTGGATACGGTCGACACGGCGCGGGAACAGGTTGATCGCCGGGGTGCAGAACGGCACGAACTGCGCGCTGCCCACGCTGCTCTCCAGCGTGGGGTCGAAGCGCTCGAACAGGACCAGCAGCTCCAGCTCCTGGCCGTTGCAACGTTTGACCGCGCGCTCCAGCCCGGCGAAATCGACGAACAGGAAACGCTGCGGCAGGGCGAAGTATTCCTGCAACAGGCGATAGCCCTGGAACGCCTGGGGCACCACCGGCAACGCCGCTTCGCGATCGTCGAAGCCGCACGGCAGCAAGGCCTGCTCGACCGGGATGCGCTCGACCCAGTCGGCCCCCGGCTGGCGCACGAACACCGCGCAGGCGCTGCCCAGCAGTTGCTCGTAAAGGCGGAAGGGTGTTTCGTCGGCGCCATTGAGGTACAGCGGCAGGTGCGTCAGCGGCAGGCTGCTGAAGGGGATTTCCGCGCCGCTGCGCAAGCTCAGGCGCAGGCCGGCGCGGGCCTTCGGTTCGCTGGCGGCCAGGCGCCCGAGCACGGCGCCGGGGTTGCCGAAGTATTCGGCGCGGGCCACCTGCAGCGGCCACAGGGTGACGTCCTGGGTGCTGCGGAATTCGCATGGCGTCTGCGAGTTGCGGCCAAGGTTGGCGCGCAGCACGCTGTCGCGGGGCAGCTGGAAGCCGGCGGCCAGCGAGCCCTCGTCGGGGTCGGTCTGCAGTTGCACCACGGTCATCGACGGGGTCGGCGCCAGGTAGTGCGGGTAGGCGATTTCCAGCAGGTTGTGGGTGAAGGTCGGGTACTCGGCGTCGAGTTTCAGCTGCACCCGCGCGGTGAGGTAGGCGAAGCCTTCCAGCAGGCGCTCGACATAGGGGTCGGCGCATTCGATCCCGGACAGCGTCAGGCGCCCGGCGATCTTCGGGTATTCCTTGGCGAACTCGGCGGCACCCTCGCGGATGTGCTGCAGCTCCTGGTTGTACAGTTCGAGCAGGCGCGGGTTCATGCGCGTCTCCGGCGGTCGGCGGGGGCCACGCGCACGTGTCCGGACTCCAGGTCCACGTCGGTCTGCAGCAGCAGCGGCAGGGCCGCCGGCTGGGCCCACAGGTCGCCTTCGATCTCGAAGCTCAGGGCGTTGGCGTTCATCTCGCCGGGCGCGGCCTGGGCGCGCACCTTCAGGGTATGGGCGAGGATACGCGGCTCGTAGGTGGCGATGGCCTGGTGGATGATGCGCTCGAGCGCGTTGAGGTCGATGTTCGACGCGCTGTTGCCGGCCAGGGCCGGCAGGCCGTAGTTGATCACCGAGGCGCCGGCCGGGGAATTCAGCGTGGCGCCGGTGTCGAGCAGCGAGGTGGTGTTGAGCAGCCAGGCCAGGTCGCGCAGCACCGAGGCCTTGAGCTGCTGCAGGCTGAGCACGCGCTTGTCGGGGGCTTCCTGCGGGTTGCCCGGGTCGTCATCGGTCAGGCGATCCAGCAGCGAGGGCTGCAGGCGGTCGCGGGTGGCGATCTCGGCTACCACTGGAACATCCCTGTGAACATTTTCTGGTCTTCGAAACCGGTGTCGCAGGACGCGCTCGGTGCCGGCGTGGAGGCTTCCAGGCCGGCCGGGGTCAGGCGCACGGCGCGCGAGGTCTTCAGGCATTCGCCCTTGAGCGTCGGGTGTGGCTGTACATGGGTCACCAGCACGATCGGCACACCGTCGAACTGCTCGACCCGGGCCTTGCCGGCGCGATCGGGGCTCAGGCCGCAGGGCCATGGCATGTCCAGCGCCAGGCGCTGTTCGCCACGGTCGAGCACGCACTGGCCGGCGTTCTCGGTCAGCTTCACGGCCTGCCCGCCCAGGTTCGCCTGGTCCAGCAGTTCGGCGTCGGCGCAGGCGCTCAGGGCCAGCAGCAGGGCGCCGGCCAAGGCCACGCGCTTCATGTCAGCTCCCAGAACCAGACCTGTTTCGACTGGTAGTTCTGATCGGAGAAGCCTTTGGTCAGGCCGCGGTTCCACAGGTCGATATGGTCGCCCGTGCGGTTTTCCTGGCTTTGCCCGGTGCGGGCGAAGCAGTCCTTGTAGAAGATGATCCCGGTCTTGGCCTTGAGCTTGTCGCGCTCCTGGGCGCTGCCGCCGATGCGCTGCGGGCGTCCCAGCTGGCGCTCCAGCCAGTTGGCCAGGGATTCGGCGCCACGGGCATGGCCATGGGCGCACTTGGGTTCGGTATAGGTCGATTTGTTGACCTTGAGGCTCATCTCGCCGTTGAGCGCGATGCTCATGCGGATGGCGCACTGGTTGTCCCACGGACCATCGCAGGGCGAGGACACTTTCGGATAGGCATTCCACAGGTTGATGAAAGAAGGCTTGGCCATGATGTTCACCGTGGGCGGGTGAGGCGTGGAGAGGGGCGCCCGCGCCGCCTGGGGCGGCACGGGCGCGGTCGGTCACATCTTGACGTTGGAGCGGATGTTCCAGCCGTACTTGATCGGGCCGCCTTCCTTGGTGCCGTCGGCCTTCTGCGGCTGGTAGTCGACGGTGACCTTGGCGAAGTTCAGGGTCACGTTCTCGGTCAGGCGGTCGTCGCTGCCCGAGCCGCCGGTGCTCAGCGAGCTGACGATCACCTCTTCGAGGTTGATGATCAGGTACTCGACCTGGCTTTCACCGCCGGCCTTGCGCACGGTCAGCTTGACCTTGTCGATGTGCTTGCCGCTGGAGCAGTGGGCCATCAGGTTGGGGCTGGACTTGTCGATGTACTTGGTGATCGACAGGTCCTGGATGTTGACCTTGCCCGAACCGCCGCCACTGCCCATGTGCATGTTGCCGGACTGGGACATGCCCCAGCTCCAGTTGAGCACGTCGATTTCGTCTTTGTGAGCCTTGTCGTGGGACTCGCCCTTGATGTCGCCGATCTTGATGAAAATATCTACAGCCATGATGTCCTCGGGATTTCCAGTCGGTTGGCGGTGCTAGTGGGGCTGCTGTGCAGCCCATCGCGGGACAAGCCCGCTCCTACAGGGTTTGTGCAGCCTTTGTAGGAGCGGGCTTGTCCCGCGATGGGGCGCGCAGCGGCCCCGTTCAGGCTTAGGCCCCTTTGGCCGAAGGCAGCTTCGACACCAGGCGCAGCGACACGGTCAGCCCTTCGAGCTGGTAGTGCGGGCGCAGGTAGAAGCGCGAGTTGTAGTAACCCGGGTTGCCTTCGACTTCCTCGACCACCACTTCGGCGGCCGCCAGTGGGTGCTGGGCCTTGGTAGTCTCGGTGGAGTGCGCCGGGTCGCCGTCGACGTAGTTGAGGATCCAGTCCTGCAGCCAGCGCTGCATCTCGTCCTTTTCCTTGAACGAGCCGATCTTGTCGCGAACGATGCACTTCAGGTAATGGGCGAAGCGGCAGGTGGCGAACAGGTACGGCAGGCGCGCGGCCAGGTTGGCGTTGGCGGTGGCGTCCGGGTCGTCGTACTCGGCCGGCTTCTGCAGCGACTGCGCGCCGATGAAGGCGGCGAAGTCGGTGTTCTTCTTGTGCAGCAGCGGCATGAAGCCGTTCTTGGCCAGCTCCGCCTCGCGGCGATCCGAGATGGCGATCTCGGTCGGGCACTTCATGTCCACGCCACCGTCGTCGGTGGGGAAGGTGTGCGCCGGCAGTCCCTCGACTTCACCGCCGGATTCCACGCCGCGGATGCGCGAGCACCAGCCGTAGTGCTTGAACGAACGGTTGATGTTCACCGCCATGGCGTAGGCGGCGTTGGCCCAGGTGTACTTGCTGCTGTCGGCGCCGTCGGTGTCTTCCTCGAAGGCGAAGGCCTCCACCGGGTCGGTCTTGGCGCCGTAGGGCAGGCGCGCCAAAAAGCGCGGCATGGTCAGGCCGATGTAGCGCGAGTCTTCCGATTCACGCAGCGAGCGCCAGCCGGCGTATTCCGGGGTGGTGAAGATCTTGGTCAGGTCGCGCGGGTTGGACAGCTCCTGCCACGAGCCCATGCCCATCACCGTCGGCGAGGCGGCGGAGATGAACGGCGCGTGCATCGAGGCGCAGACCTTGGACACTTCGCCCAGCAGCTCGACATCGGGTGGCGACTGGTCGAAGTAGTAGTCGCCCACCAGGCAGCCGTAGGGCTCGCCACCGAACTGGCCGTATTCCTCTTCGTAGAGCTTCTTGAAGATCGGGCTCTGGTCCCAGGCGGTGCCCTTGAACTTCTTCAGGGTCTTGTGCAGGTCGTTCTTCGAGATGTTGAGCACGCGGATCTTCAGCTGCTCGTCGCTCTCGGTGTTGTTGACCAGGTAGTGCAGGCCGCGCCAGGCGCTTTCCAGCTTCTGGAAGTCATCGTGGTGGATGATCTGGTTGACCTGGGCGGTGAGCTTGGCGTCGATGGCGGCGATGATCTGCTCGATCGAGCCGATGGCATCGTTGGAGACCAGGCTGGTCTGTGCCAGGGCCTGCTCGGCGAGGGTGCGCACGGCGCTCTCGACGGCTTCCTTGGCCCGCTCGGTCTTGGGCTTGAATTCCTGCAGCAGGAGGCTGGCGAACTCGCTCGGGTCCTGGGTGGCCGCCTGCGGGGCCTGGCTGTCGCGCAACGGATCGTTCATGGTCGGTCTCCTCAGGCCTTCGGCTCGTTGTCGGCAGGTTTCGGCGCGCTGGCCAGGGCCTGGAGCAGGGCCGGGTCCTTGATGGCCTTGAGGATGATGTCCTCGGCGCCGGTCTTGCCGTCCATGTAGGTCAGCAGGTTGGCCAGCTGGGTGCGGGCCTCGAGCAGCTGGTTCAGGGCATCGACCTTGCGCGCCACGGCGGCGGGGCTGAAGTCGTCCATGCTCTCGAAGGTGATGTCCAGGCTCAGGTTGCCTTCACCGGTCAGCTCATTGGGCACGTTGAACGCCACGCGGGGCTTCATGGCCTTCAGGCGCGAGTCGAAGTTGTCGACGTCGATCTCCAGGAACTTGCGGTCGGCCACGGCCGGCAGCGGCTCGGCGGGCTTGCCGGCGAGGTCCGAGAGCACGCCCATGACGAAGGGCAGCTGGACCTTCTTCTCGGCGCCGTACAGCTCGACGTCATATTCGATCTGTACCCGCGGCGCACGGTTGCGCGCGATGAATTTCTGGGAGCTGTCTTTCGCCACGTTGTTCCTCCTGGTCGCCGGTACGGCGGCTCTGCTTGTTGCGGGCGTCGGTGTTTAGGCGGCCGGAACGACGTCAGTCGTGTTCCGGGCCACGCAGGTTCTCGAATTGCGACATGCCATCGGGGATCAGGTCGCGGACGATGGTCGCGAAGTCGGCGTCGACCAGCTTCTTCGCCCGGCGCAGCAGCACCGGCAGCGGGCTGGAGGGCTCGTGGCGGGCGTAGTACTGGAGCACCCGCTCGAGACTCTGCAGCACGTCATCGCGGCTGTTCACCTCGCCGGGGCGCACGGCGACACGTGGCGCGGCGACGGCGACGGGCTGCGGGTCGTCAGGGGCGCCATGCGCCGTCACTTCGTCCATGCTCGCGCTGACCGGCGCCGAGCCTTCCGGGCTGTAGTCGGCCAGCACCTGCTGGACCTGGCGCAGCGGCTGGCGCAGGGCGGACAGGTCGACGCCGCTGGCCGAACCGACCTGGTCGTTGACCCGGCTCTCGATGGTGTCCAGGGCTTCGCGGGCCAGTTGCAGGGCTTGGCGGCATTGCGCGAGCTGCTCGGGGTCGGCGTCGCGCAGGGCGGCGGCCAGTTCCTCGGCGCTCAGCTGCTCGCTGGCGAAGTGCTGCACGCCCGCCGCATGCAGGGCGGCGCGCAGGGTGACCGGGCCAAAGGTGCGCGAACGCACCAGCACGGCGTCGCGCAGCAGGGCGATGTTGGTGTCGCAGGTGAGCCCGGCCAGGGCATTGACCCGCACGGTGGGGTCGTTGTCGTCGGCGGCGTCCAGCTGCGGGTGCAGGTGCAGCCAGTATTCGCCCAGCAGGTCGCGGATCAGCTCGAGGCTCGCGGCCAGGCCCGGCAGGCCGTGCAGGGCCAGGTTGGCCTGGACCAGGAAATGGGTGATGCGCAGGTCCTTGCTGCGTTGCAGCAGGCTGGTGCAGGACTGCTCGATGGCACGCCACTGCGGCGGCTCGGCCGCTTGCACGGCGTCGCCCATCACGCGCTCGGGGCGGCCCTGGGCGTCACGTTCCAGTTGCAGGAAATCGGCATCGTATTCGAGGTCGTCGCCGCACGGAAAGTCTGCGGAAACAGCGGCGAGCAGCTGCGGTGAGTTCACCAGAAATCGATCTCCCTATCGGCCCTTGGTGAGGGCGTCGTTTGCGCCAAGTTGCAAATGTGAAATGGCGCACAAACTTGTCAAAGAATGCGAAGTTGATATCACCGTGATATCACTTTGGCATTCTTAAGTTGCGCATTTATGGTTTATTTCCAAATTGCTGTCAAGGTAAGCTACGCGCCGCGAAGGGTGACTGTGAACCAGTTGGCAGGTATTCGTGTCCATTGGTCAGGTGCCATCAAAGTGCCTTGCCGATAGGGTTTAATACGACCTTTCCGGGAAGCGAATTTCGGTGTGAGGCCCAGTACTTACAAGGGTTTAGCCGGAAAGTGAGGTCGGGCTCGCGAATCCACTCAAATGGATGTGTGAGTGTTTCATATATATGCAAGGAGGCGTGATGGCACTTTGCCTGACCATTACCAGTTATCACAAGATCACCCCTGGGCAATGCCCGGAGAAGTTGCTGGAAAACGGTGCCATCAGCGTAGGTCGTGCGGCGGATAATGACTGGGTACTTCCCGATCCGGAACGCCTTGTTTCTTCGAAACATTGTGTGATCCAGTTCAAGGATGGCCGCTATTACTTGACCGATAACAGCACAAACGGCGTGGAACTGGTACACGCCGGTATTCGCCTGCGTCGCGGTAACAGCGAACCGTTGATGGACGGCGAAGTTATTCGAATCGGCGATTACGAGATCCAGGCACGCATCGATGCCGGCCTGTCGATCCCGGTTGCCGGGCAGCCGCAGGCCCATAGTTTCGAAGCATTGATGGCCAACCAGGCGGCCGCCCAGAGCGCGCCCATCGTCGGCGCGCCGGCCGCATTCCTGCAGGGTGCATCGAGCCACGATACCCTGCCGGACCTGTTCGATTTTCTTGGCCCATCCACTGTGCCTCCGGTCAGCCTGCCGGATCATGTCCCCGCCCAGCAGCATGACTTCCGTCCGCCCACGCCAGTGGCGCCGCCGCCCCCGCCAGTGCAGGCCGCCATACCCGCCGCGCCGGGCATGATCCCCGACGACTGGAACCTGCTCGATGAAACGCCGGTGGTTGCTCCCCAGCCTGCGCCTGTGATCGCGCCGCCCCTGCCAGAGCCGGTAGCGCCGGTGGCACCGGTCGTCACGCCTGCGCCGCCACCTACCGCCGTGTCGGCACCTGCGCCCGACCCGACTGGTGCCGGCGATGCGTTGCTGCAGGCCTTCCTGCGTGGCGCGGGCATCGAGCACCTGCGCATCGACGCGGCCGATGCCGCCGCGCAGATGGAGGCGGTCGGGCGCAGCTACCGCCTGATGGTCGAAGGCCTGATCGATGTGCTGCGCGCGCGCAGCAGCCTGAAGGGCGAGTTCCGCATGCAGCAGACCACCATCGCCCCGGTGCGTAACAACCCGCTGAAGTTCGCCCCCAACGCCGACGAAGCGTTGCTGTTGCTGCTGCGCGAGGGCAATCAGGCGTTCATGGCCCCGGACCAGGCGGTGCGCGACAGTTTCGACGACCTGCGCGCCCACCAGCTGGCGGTGATGGCGGGTGTCGAGGCGGCCATCAAGCACTTGCTCAAACGCTTCGAACCCGCTCGCCTGGAGCAGCGCCTGGCGCCCGCCGCCGGGCTGGCCAAGCTGTTCGGTGGTTCGCGCCAGGCCCACTGCTGGCAGCAGTTCACCGAGCTTTACAGCCAAATTTCCCAGGAAGCCGAAGACGACTTCCAGGACCTGTTCGGCCGCGAGTTCAGCCGCGCCTACGAGGCCCATAGCCAACGCATTCAACGCTCCTGAGGCCAACGCCCGGAGCACAGGAAGAACACAGGACGTCATGAGGACGAGGATGAGTGCAACGAGACTGATCGCAGCCCTGGCCATGGTGCTGCTCAGTGCCTGCAGCAAGGACAGCCCGGTCGAGCCCGCCGTTACCGACGCGGCGCCGGCGGCCACGGGCATCACCCTGTATTTCAGCGCCGCGGCCGGGCTCAACCCCGGCGCCGGCGGCACGCCCGCGCCGGTGCGCGTACGCATCTACGAGTTGAAGAACAGCGCCGCCTTCGCCCGCGCCGACTATTTCGCCCTGGCCGAGCGCGCCCAGGCCACCCTGGCCGCCGACCTGATCGACCAGGACGAAGTCCTGCTCCAGCCCGGCGAGCAACTGCGCCTGGAGCGTCCGCTCGACCCGTCCACGCGCCTGGTCGGCCTGGTGGTCGGCTACCGCGAGGTCGACCAGGCCCAGTGGCGCAGCGTGCTGCCGGTGCCGCCCCGCGACTATCAGATCAGCCTCGATGTGCGCGCCGTGCGCAGCGCCGTGGCCACCCCACAACCTGAGCCTGCCCGCTAGGCAATCGGAGAACCCATGTCCTGGAACAATCGCGTGGTCTGGTCGGAAGGGATGTTCATCACCACCCAGCACTTCCAGCAACACGACCGCTACCTGGAGAACTTCGTCGATGCTCGCAGCCGGCCGCTCCACGCCGCCGCCTGGGGCTTTTCCGAGCTGTTGGTCGACCAAGGCCTGCTGGCCCAGGGCAAGCTGGCGATCCTCAGTGCCCGTGGCCTGCTGCCGGACGGTACTCCGTTCGACATCCCGCGTGACGACCTGCCGCCCGCGCCGCTGGAGATACCCGATGACCTGCGCAACGGCGTGATCTACCTGGGCCTGCCGCTCAAGCGCGCCGGTGCCCGCGATACCGTCGATGACGGTGAAATACCTGATGGTGCGCGCTATGTCAGCCGTATCAGCGAAGTCCGCGACGACAACGCCCCGTTCGAGAACCGGGCCCCACTGGCCCTGGGCAGCCGCGCCCTGCGCCTGCTGCGCGCCGAGGACGGCCTGAGCGACTATGCCGCGTTGGGCGTGGTGCGCATCCGGGAAAAACGCGCCGATCGCGCCCTGGTGCTGGATGACAGCTACATCCCGCCGCTGCTCGACGTGACCGCCAGCAACCTGCTGTCAGGTTTCCGTGGCGAGCTGCTCGGCCTGCTGCACCAGCGCGGCGAGGCCCTGGCCGGGCGCGTGGTGGCCTCGGCCAACGGCGGTGCCTCGGAGATCGCCGATTTCATGCTGCTGCAACTGGTCAACCGCGCCCAGCCGCTGGTCGAGCACCTCAACCAGCTGACGCCGCTGCACCCCGAGCGGCTGTACAGCGAGCTGGTGGCCCTGGCCGGCGAGTTCGCCACCTTCACCCGCGAAGGTCGCCGCCCCGAGGCATATCCGGTGTACCAGCACGACGACCTGGCGGCGACCTTCGCACCAGTGCTGGCCGCCCTGCGCGAGGCCCTGTCGATGCTGATCGACAGCAAGGCCGTGGCCATCCCGCTGGTCGAAAAGGCCTACGGCATTCATGTCGGCATGCTGGCCGACCGCAGCTTGCTCGACAGCGCCAGCTTCGTCCTGGTGGTGCGCGCCGACGTGCCCAGCGAGACCCTGCGCAGCCGTTTCGGCCAGCAGAGCAAGATCGGCGCGGTGGAGCACATCCGCGACCTGGTCAACCTGCAGTTGCCGGGCATCGGCCTGCTGCCGCTGCCGGTGGCGCCACGGCAGATTCCGTTCCATGCCGGCTCCACCTACTTCGAACTCGACCGGGGCAGCGAACACTGGAAGCAGCTGCAGCATTCCGGTGGTTTCGCCTTCTACGTCGCCGGCGAGTTCCCCGGCCTGAACCTGGCCTTCTGGGCCATCCGAGGATAACGCGATGGCGGTCGATCATGTCGCAACCTCGTGGGAGCGGGCTTGCCCCGCGATGCAGGCGACGCGTTGCCTGGCACCGGCTGCGCCGGTGATCGCGAGGCAAGCTCGCTCTTACGCTGAACCTACCCGCTATCCAAGGACCGGAGACTAAGCCGCGATGCAATCGGACGATCCGTTAGCCAATGACCGCACCCAGTTCATGCCGCGCCCCGGTGGCCGAGGCCCGCAGCCGGCCGCGCCGGGGCCTGCGCAGGCGGCGCCGCCACCGCCACTGAACGTGCCGGCCGAACCGCTGGCGCCGGGCCAGGCGGCGGGTTTGAACCCGCTGGAGCAGGCGGCCGGCCCGCTGCTGGCGTTGCTCACCCGCCTGCGCAACACCATCGCCCACCCGGCGCCGGCCAGCCTGCGAGCGCAACTGCTGGCCTACCTGCGCCAGTTCGAGGAGCGCGCCGAGGCCGCCGGGGTCGCGCGCAACGAAGTGCTGCTGGCGCGCTACGCACTGTGCACCGCGCTCGACGAGGCCGTGCTCAGCACGCCGTGGGGCAGCGCCAGCGACTGGGGCAAGCAGAGCCTGCTGATCACCGTGCACAACGAGGCCTGGGGCGGCGAGAAGGTGTTCCAGCTGATGGAGCACTGCCTGCAGAGTCCGCGTGAACGCCTGCACCTGCTGGAGCTGTTGTACCTGTGCACCAGCCTCGGTTTCGAAGGCCGCTACCGGGTGATGAACGGTGGCCGAGCCCAGCTCGAGGCCCTGCGCGAGCGCACCGCCGCGACCATCCGCAGCGCCCGTGGCGATATCGAGCGCGAGCTGTCGCCGCACTGGCGCGGCGTCACCGTGACCCGTGACCGCCTGGCGCAGTTCGTGCCGCCCTGGGTCGGCCTGGCCCTGGCCCTGGCGCTGCTGTTGCTGGTGCTGTTCGGCCTGCGCCTGAAACTGGCCGCCGACGCCGAGCCGGTGTTCCGTGGCATCCATGCCCTGGGCGAGATCCCGGTGCAGGCCATGGACCGCCCGGTGGTGCAGCCAAAGCCGGTGGAACGTCCACGCCTGGCCGGTTTCCTGGCCGAAGACATCAAGGCCGGCCGGGTCGCGGTGGAGGACGCGGTGGACCGCTCGGTGGTGACCATCCGCGGCGACGAGCTGTTCGCCTCGGCCAGCGCCAGCATCAAGGGTGACTTCGAGCCGCTGATGCTGCGCATTGCCGAAGCCGTCGCCAAGGTCAAGGGCAACGTGAAGGTCACCGGCCACAGCGACAACCAGCGCATCGCCACGCTGCGCTTCCCGTCCAACTGGGCGTTGTCCCAGGCCCGTGCCGAGGAGGTGAAGAACCTGCTCGCCGCCCGCACCGGCCAGCCCGGGCGTTTCAGCGCCCAGGGCCTGAGCGACACCGAGCCGCTGGCGTCGAACGACAGCGCGCAGGGCCGGGCGAAGAATCGCCGGGTTGAAATCACCGTTCTGGCGGAGGGCGTCGAGTGAAGGCGTTTTTCAGTTTTGTCATTCGCTGGGTGGTCCCGGTGCTGGGCCTGCTCGCCCTCAGCCTGATCATCTGGTTCCTCGGTCCGCTGCTCGATGCGCTGGTGCCGGTCGCGCCACGTCTGGTGCTGATCGTCCTGCTGTTCGCGGTGTGGATCGCCTACCGCGTATGGCGCATCGTCCAGGCCCGGCGCCAGGCGGCCAAGGTGATGCAAAGCCTGGCCGCCGAGACCGCGCCGGACCCTGCCGGCGTTGCCACCGCCGAAGAGCTGGCGACCCTGCGCCAGCGCATGGACGAGGCCCTGGTGCTGCTGAAGAAGGCGCGCCTGGGCGGTGACGAGCGACGCAACCTGTACGAGCTGCCGTGGTACGTGATCATCGGCCCGCCCGGTTCGGGCAAGACCACCGCGCTGGTCAATTCCGGCCTGCACTTCCCGTTGGCGGCGCAGCTGGGCGAGGGCGCCATTCGTGGCGTGGGCGGCACGCGCAACTGCGACTGGTGGTTCACCGACCAGGCCGTGCTGCTGGACACCGCCGGCCGCTACACCACCCAGGACAGCCATGCCCAGGTGGACAAGGCGGCCTGGCTGGGCTTCCTCGACCTGCTCAAGACCCAGCGTTCGCGCCGGCCCATCGACGGCGCCTTCATCGCCATCAGCCTGTCCGACCTGCTGCTGGGCAGCGACGCCGAGCGCGCCGCCCACGCGGCGGCGATCCGCACCCGCATCCAGGAGCTGTACAGCCAGCTGGGCGTGCGTTTCCCGATCTACCTGATGCTGACCAAGCTCGACCTGGTGCCGGGCTTCATGGAGTTCTTCGACAACCTGAGCAAGGAAGAGCGGGCCCAGGTGTGGGGCATGACCTTCCCCCTGGATGACGGCCAGCACGGCGATGGCCCGCTGGCCCAGTTCGGCAGCGAGTTCGCCTTGCTCGAGCAGCGCCTCAACCAGCGTCTGGTCGAACGCCTGCAGCAGGAACGCGACCCGGCGCGGCGCGACCTGGTCTACGGTTTCGTCCAGCAGTTCGCCGCCTTGCGCGGCAACCTCAAGACCTTCCTTGATGGCATCTTCAAGCCCAACGCCTTCGAAGCGCGCGCCCTGCTGCGCGGCGTGTACTTCACCAGCGGCACCCAGGAAGGCAGCCCCATCGACCGCCTGATCGGCAGCATGGCCCAGAGCATGGGCCTGGACCGTGCCCATTTGGCGCGGCAGAACGGCACCGGGCGCAGCTACTTCATCGAGAAGCTGTTCAGCGCCGTGGCCTTCGCCGAGCGCGGCCTGGTCGGCAGCAACCCCAAGGTCGAGCAGCGGCGCAAGTGGATCGCCCGCGGCGCCCTGGCGCTGAGCGTGGCCCTGGTGCTGGTGGTCGGCACCTTGTGGACCTTGAGCTACCGCGCCAACCAGCAATACATCGCCGAGGTCGACGGCCGCCTCAAGCCGCTGGGCAAGAGCGTGCAGGAGCTGAGCCCGGCCCAGCGCAACGTGGTCGACGTGCTGCCGTTGCTCAACGGCGTGCGCCGCCTGGCCGAGGATCCGCCCGGCTGGGCCGAAGGCCTCGGGCTGTACCAGGGCGACATGCTCGAAGGTGAGTCGGACAGCGTCTACCGCAAGTTGCTGATCGCCATCTTCGCCCCGCGCCTGGTCACCCGCATCGAAGAGCAGCTGTACGCCGGCGGCCCGTCCGACTACCTCTACGAGGGGCTCAAGGCCTACCTGATGCTGGCCGACGGTGAACACTACGACGCCGAGTTCATCAAGGCCTGGGTCACCCTCGACTGGGAGCGCAGCCTGCCCCGCGACCTGGCGCCGGACCTGCGCCAGGCCCTGGAGCAGCACCTGGCGGCGCTGTTCGACAAGCGCCCGCCCAATGCCCGTCTCGACCAGCGCCTGATCGACGACACCCGCCGCCAACTGCAACAGCTGCCGGTGGCCCAGCGTGTCTACGACCGGGTCAAGCGCCAGAAACTGCCGGCCGGGGTCGGCGACTTCCGGGTCAGCGACGCCGCCGGCCGCGACGCTGCGCTGGTGTTCCGCTTCAAGAACGGCAAGCCGCTGAGCGAGCCGCTGCCGGGCATCTTCACCGTCGAGGGCTACCGCAAGGCGTTCCTCGCCGCCAGCCTGGCCCACAGCGAGACCCTGGCCGAGGAGCGCTGGGTGCTGGGCCGCGAGGCCAGCGAGTCGGGCGATGCCAAGCGCCTGGCCGACGATGTGCTGCAGCTGTACTACCAGGACTACATCCGCCATTGGGATGCGCTGCTGGCGGACCTGGACTTCGTGCCGATCACCAGCGTCGGCCAGGCCGCCGATGTGCTGCGGGTGCTGTCCGGGCCGACCTCGCCGATGAAGAAACTGCTGCAGGCGGCCGCCAAGGAGACCAACCTGGCGCAGCCGACCACCCTCGACAAGGTCCAGGCCAAGGCCGAACAGGCCGGTGTCGACCAGCTGCGCCAGCGCCTCGGCGGCCTGCTCGGCGATGCGCCGCTGCCGAGCGACAACCCGGCTGCTCGTGAGGTGGACCCGGTGACCGCGCACTTCGCCGAGCTGGCCGCGCTGGTGGAAACCGGCGAAGGACAGCCTGCGGCCATCGACGGCCTGCTCACCGACCTCAATGCCCTGTACGTGCAGGTCAGCGCCATGGTCGGCGCCAGCGGCGACGCGCTGCTGGGCGAGGCCAAGAACCAGGCCCAGGCCGCCGCGCAGCGTGTCGCCCTGGGCGCCGCGCGCCAGCCCAAGGTGGTGCAGAACCTGGTGGGTTCGGTGCTCGGCTCGACCCACAACATCGTCATGGGCGGCGTGCGCAACCAGCTCAACGCCGCCTGGACCAGCGAGGTGGTGAATGTCTACCGCCAGTCCCTCAGCGGCCGCTACCCGCTGGTGGCCGGCAGCTCGCGGGACGCCACCCTGGAGGACTTCGGCCTGTTCTTCGGCGTCGGCGGGGTGATGGACAACTACTTCCGCAAGTACCTGCAACCCTACGTCAATACCTCGAGCACGCCGTGGAGCTGGCAGCCGGGCGCGGCGCAGAAGCTGGGGATCAACAGCAACGTGCTGTACACCTTCCAGCGCGCGGCGAGCATTCGTGATGCGTTCTTCCGCAACAGCAACGGCGTGCAGCCGGGCGTGCGCTTCGAACTCAAGCCGGTGGCGATGGACGCGACCATCACCCAGTTCCTGCTCGACCTCGATGGCCAGCAGGTCAGCTACGACCACGGTCCGAGCCGGCCGGTGGCGTTGCAGTGGCCGAACCCCAACAGCATCGGCGTGGTGCGCCTGTCGATCTCGCCGCCCTCGGCCACCGGCCGTTCCGGCCTGACCGTGGAAGGCCCCTGGGCCTGGTTCCGCCTGCTCGACCAGTCCGACCTGGTGGCCGGCAGCTCGCCGGAACGCTTCAACCTGCGCCTGCGCGTCGATGGCGCCAGCGTGTCCTACGAGCTGCGTGCCAGCAGCGCTTTCAACCCGTTCCGCAGCCGAGTGCTCAGCGGTTTCAGCCTGCCGGAGCACCTGTGAACGACGTGGGTTTCTACGGAAAACTGGCCAGCCGCGGCGACTTCGTCAGCCGCGGCCTTCCAAACAGCTTCATCCAGCCCTGGGATCAGTGGCTGGCGGCGGGGATGCAGGCCAGCCAGCAGGCGCTGGGCGAGCGTTGGCTCGAGGCCTACCTGGTCAGCCCCTTGTGGCGATTCGCCCTGGCGCCGGGGCTGTGCGGGCCCGAGGCGGTCATCGGCGTGCTGATGCCGAGCATCGACCGGGTCGGGCGGTATTTTCCGCTGACCGTGGCCCAGGTGCTGGAGCCGGGGCAGCCGTTGGCGCCTGTGGTGGCGGGGGCCGAGGAATGGTTCGAGGCGGTCGAGGAGGCATTGCTGGCGACGCTTGAGCCGGGTGCTGCCTTTGAGGATTTCGAGGCTGCTTTGCAGCCTTTTCGCGGCTCGACGCTGCTCCTGCAGGGACCGCGTGTGACGGTGGGTGGGTTGCAGCGGTTGGATGCGACCACGCCGCAGGGGCGCGCACTGGCCTTGGCCGAATGCGCCTGTGAGGGCATGAGCCTGTGGTGGGGCAGGGGTTCCGAACGTATCGCCCCGGGGTTGATGCGCTGCGCGGGCCTGCCGCGCAGCGAGGATTTCGCCGGGTTTCTTTTGGGTAGCGAGGCGCGCAGCGAATGACCGACATGCAGTACACAGCGGCCAGCTACAGCCATGTCGGCATGGTGCGCAAGATCAACGAGGACGCCTGCCTGGAGTTGACCTGGGCAGGCCTGTGGGCAGTGGCCGACGGCATGGGCGGGCATGCGGCGGGCGACTATGTCAGCAGCCTGGCCATGGACAGCCTGCGCAGCCTGCCGATGCTCGACTCGCTCGACGACTTCAGCGGCGAGGTGCGCGACGGCCTGGCCTGGGTCAACGGCATCGTGCGCGAGGAAACCGTGCGCCGTGGCGTGGCGATGATGGGCAGCACCGTGGTGGTGCTGGCGGCGCGTGGCGACCAGGCCATCGGCCTGTGGGCCGGCGATAGTCGCCTGTACCGCCTGCGCGATGGTCGCATCGAGCGCCTCAGCCACGACCACAGCTACGTCCAGGAGCTGCAGGACAGCGGCCTGCTCAACGAGGCCGAGGCGCGGGTGCATCCGCGCGGCAACATCGTCACCCGCGCCATCGGCGTCGAGGATGACCTCGACCTGCAGGCCGTGGCCCTGCAGGTGCGGCCCGGCGACACCTACCTGCTGTGCAGCGATGGCCTTAACAAGACCGCCGAGGACCACGAGATCGCCGAAGTGCTCGGCCACGCCGACCCCTACGAGGTGGTCCGCAGCCTGGTGCACCTGGGGCTGACCCGTGGCGCGCCGGACAACATCACCGCAGTGGTCGTCAAGGTGAACTGAAGACATCATGGACATGCAGATCCCCGGATTCGATATCGATCGCGAGCTTGGCCAAGGCGCCATGGCCAGCGTGTACCTCGCCACCCAGCGTTCCCTGGAACGCAAGGTGGCGCTGAAAATCATGGCGGCGAGCCTGGCCGCCGACCCGACCTTCTGCGAGCGCTTCCTGCGCGAAGGGCGCACCCTGGCGCGGCTGGCGCACCCGAACATCGCCACCATCCACGACATCGGCAATGTCGGCGAGCTGTACTACATGGCCATGGAGTACCTGCCCAGCGGCACCCTCAAGGAGCGCATCGCCGATGGGCTGACGCCCGAGCAGGGCCTCGCCTACGTGCGCCAGATCGCCCAGGCGCTGGGTTATGCCCATGCCCAGGGCCTGGTGCACCGCGACGTCAAGCCGGCCA
This sequence comes from Pseudomonas sp. 2hn, assembly GCF_019646095.1. Lineage (NCBI taxonomy): Bacteria > Pseudomonadati > Pseudomonadota > Gammaproteobacteria > Pseudomonadales > Pseudomonadaceae > Pseudomonas > Pseudomonas sp. 2hn. Next base: position 285,549 of record NZ_CP081016.1, read on the forward strand.
ACATCCTGTTCCGTGCCGACGGCACTGCAGTGCTGTCGGACTTCGGCATCGCCAAGTCGCTGGATGACCGCACCCAGTTCACCCAGGCCGGCTTCGCCGTCGGCACGCCGAGCTACATGAGCCCGGAACAAGCGCGGGGCATGGAGATCGACGGCCGCGCCGACCTGTATGCGCTGGGCGTGGTGCTCTACGAGATCCTGGTCGGCAAGCTGCCGTACAGCGGCACCGATGCGCTGTCCACGGCGCTGGCGCACCTGACCGAGCCGCTGCCGGAACTGCCCATCGAGCACGGCCGCTACCAGGACATCCTGCGTGGCCTGCTGGCCAAGGATCCCAACGAGCGCTTCGCCGACGCGGTGGCGTTGCTGGCCGCGCTGGACCGCCTGACGGTCCAGGCGCCGGTCGAGGACAACGACAGCACATTGGTGCGTCCGCTGCCGATCCCGCCGCCGACCACCCCGCAACCGGTGTCCATCGACATTCCGCAGGCCGTTGCCGCTCCCGTGAGCGAGCCCGCCCGGCGGCCCGAACCCAAGCCCGCTCCCGCCGTGAAGTCCGGATCGAACAAACCGGCCAAGGCCGTGCTGGCGGTGGCGATCGCGGCGGCGCTGGGATTGGGTGGCGCGTTCTTCTGGCTGCTCGGCGGCAGTGACGCGCCCGCGCCAGAAACACCGGTGGCGCAGACGCCCGCCGACAGCGTGGCCCCCGCCGAACCCAAGATCACACCCGTTGCCGCCTCGGACGATGGCCGCCCACTGCTGATGCCCGGCAAGAAGACCCTGTTCCAGCGTGTGCTGACCAAGCCCGACGCCCAGCTGGTGGCCCAGCCCGGCGATGCCTCGGGCGAGAAACTGCCGGCCTTCTCCGTGCTCTACGTCTACCAGCGCAAGGACGTCGGCGGCCAGGCCTGGGTCCAGGTCGGCGCAGCCAGCGACGGCCAGCGCGATGGCTGGCTGCCGGCCGCGCAGACCAGTGACTGGAAACAGAGCCTGGTGCTCAAGTTCACCGAGCGCTCGGGCCGCTCGCCGGTGATGTTCATGCGTCAGGTGGACGATGTGCAGCACTTGCTCGACGACACCGCCCAGGCCCGCGACAGCCTGCTCAAGGCACAGAACCACCCCGACCAGGTACCGCAGGTGATGGCCCTGGAGCCGGCGGCCAGCGCCGTGCCGCAGAACCAGTTCTACCTGATGCCGATCTTCGACTACCGCGAAAGCTTCGACGCCGGCGGCCAGCCGGTGCAACTGCTCAACATCGCCTCCATCGACCCCGGCGCCAGTGCCCGCGACAGCGCGCCCAAGGCAGCCGGCGTGACGGCGGTCGGCGACAACAGCTTCCGCACCGGCATCGTCCTGGTGGTGGACACCTCGGTGTCCATGCAGCCGTATATCGACCGTGTACGCCAGGTGGTCAGCGAGCTTCAGCAGCAACTGGCGGCCCGGGGCGAGCTGGACAGCGTCAGCTTCGGGCTGGTGGGTTTCCGCAACAACGTCAAGCGCACCCCGGGCCTCGAGTACTTGAGCAAGACCCTGGTCAGCCTGGAGGAGGGCCGGGATCCTGCGCGCTTCCTCAAGGCCGCCTCGCAGGTCAGGGCCACCAGCGTTTCCAGCCATTCGTTCAACGAGGATGCCTTCGCCGGGGTGATGCAGGCGGTCGAGGGCATGGACTGGTCCGGCTATGGTGGACGCCTCATCTTGCTGGTCAGCGATGCCGGCGCACTGCGCAAGAATGACCCATTCAGCAGCACCCAGATGAACGAGGCCGAAGTGCGCCAGGCGGCGCTGAGCAAACAGATCAAGATCTACGCCCTGCACCTGCGCACCCCGGCCGGGGTGAAGAACCACGGTGCGGCCGAGAGCCAGTATCGCGTGCTCACCGCCGACAGCAACCCGCAGATCGGTGACCTCTACGTCGGCGTGCCGGGGGGCGAGGTCGGCGCGTTCGGCGAGCGCGTTCGCGAGATCGGCTCGACCTTCGCCGAGCTGGTGCACCAGGTGCGCAACCAGCAACCACAGCCGGTGCCGCTGCTGACCTCGGCCTCGGGGCTGGCGGCCAAGTCCCAGGCCATCGGCTATGCCATGCACATGGACTTCCTCGGCCGCCATGGCGCCAGCCAGGCGCCGCAGCTGGTCAGCGCCTGGACCGCCGACCGCGACCTGACCAACCCGACGCTGCCCACCCTGCAGGTGTGCGTGATGCTCACCAAGCTGCAGCTCAACGACCTGCAGCAGTCGCTCAAGCTGATCGTCGATGCCGCGCGCAAGACCCGCAGCTCGCCGGGCGACTTCTTCAACGAGATTGCCAGCGCCAGCGCCTACATGAGCCGCGACCCCGGCGCCCTGCGCAAGGGCGCCAACCTGGCCCAGGGCGGGGTGCTCGGCGAGTACCTCGATGGCCTGCCGTACCGCAGCAAGTCCCTGAGCATGACCCAGGACCTGTGGCTGTCGCTGTCGGTGGCCGAGCAGGAGGACTTCATCGACGAGCTGGACTCGAAGATCCGCCTGTACGAGACCTTCCACAACGACATGGCCAACTGGGTGCGCTTCGGCAACGCCGAGCCGGGTGACGCCCTGTACCGTGTCCCGCTGTCGACGCTGCCGTGATGATTCGCCTGGACGGGGTGCGCAAGACGCGCGGGCAGGGTGCCCAGCGCTACAGCCTGCAGGTCGACCGGCTGCACCTGGCCGTGGGCGAGCGGGTGGCGCTGGTCGGCCCCAGCGGCTGCGGCAAGAGCACCTTGCTCGACCTGCTGGCGCTGGTGCTGGCGCCGGATGCGGCAGAGGGCTTCGTCCTCGGCGGCGAGGATGTCGCCGGGCTGTGGCACGGCCGGCAGCTTGATCGCCTGGCCAGCTGGCGCAGCCGCCACCTTGGTTACGTGCTGCAGGCGGGTGGGTTGCTGGGTTTTCTCGATGTGCGCGGCAACATCCGTCTGCCGCGCCAGCTGCTGGGGCTCGGCGATGATGGCAGCGTCGAACGCCTGGCCGAAGCGCTGGATGTGCACGACCAGCTGGGCAAGAAACCCGCCGCCTTGTCCCTCGGCCAGCGCCAGCGGGTCAGCTGCGCCCGTGCCCTGGCCCATGCCCCGACGCTGCTGCTGGCCGACGAGCCGACCGCCGCGCTGGATCCGGTCAACGCCGAGCGGGTGATGCAGCTGTTGCTGCGCGAGGCCGAGGCGCGCCAGGTGACTTGCGTGGTCGCCACCCACGACGAAGCCTTGGCCCGCCAGGCCGGGCTGACGGTGCTGCGCATGGCCTGTCGGCGTGAGGCCGACGGCGGCGTCACGGCAACGCTGGAGCGGGCCGCCTGATGCGCCCGCTGCTGATCGCCGGGTTGGCCTGGCAGGACTACCGCAACGATGCGCGGCTGTCGGCGTGCGGCGTGCTGGCGCTGGTGGCGGTGATCGCGCCACTGCTGGTGCTGTTCGGCCTGAAGTTCGGCCTGGTCGGCAGCCTGACCGAGCGCCTGCAGCGTGACCCGGGGGTGCGCGAGATCATTCCCCTGGGCGGTGGACGCTTTCGCGCCGAGTTCATCGAGGAACTGGGGCAACGCCCGGGGGTGGCCTTCGCCATCCCCCGGACCCGGCAGATCGCCGCCACCGCCGAACTGCTGTTGCCCGCCCACGGGCGTGGCCTGACGGTTGAAATGCTGCCGACCGCCAAGGGTGATCCCTTGCTGGCGCAAGTCGTTCCCCCGACGGGGCTGCAGCAGGTGGTGCTGAGCTTTACCGCTGCGGAAAAGCTCGGCGCCAGGGCCGGAGACGAGCTGCAGGCCAGCTTCAGCCGCCGACAGGCCGGGCAGATGCAATGGCGGCAGACGCGCCTGCAGGTCATCAGCGTGTTGCCCCTGGCGGCGTTCGAGCGCGATGGCCTGTTCGCGTCGTTGCAGTTGCTCGAAGCCGTCGAGGATTACCGCGATGGCCGCGCGGTGCCGACACTGGGTTGGCAGGGCGAGGAGCAGGGAAGTGCACAGCAGCGGGTGTACCCGGCATTTCGCCTGTATGCCCGCGAACTGACCGATGTCGAGCCGCTGCGCCAGTTCTTCGCCGAGCGCAAGCTGCTGGTCTCGACCCAGGCCGCACAGATCGCCCAGGTGCAATCGCTCAGCCGCAACCTCGACCTGGTGTTCTGGATCATCGCCAGCCTGGCCGTGGCCGGCGCCGTGGCGGCCATCGCCGCGGGCGCGGTGGCGGCGGTGGAGCGCAAGCAGCGCGAGCTGGCGGTGCTGCGTTTGCTGGGCTTCGGCACCGCTGCGCTGCTGTTGTTCGTGGTGCTCCAGGCGCTCTACAGCGGAATTTTGGCCGCCGTTGTGGCGGGGTTGTTGTACCTGCTGGCCGAGCACGGCCTGAACCGACTTTTCATGCAGGTGCCCGGCGAGTTCGCCAGCCACCTGCTGCCCATGCACTACCTCGTTGCGTTGTGTGCCGTGCTGCTGGCCAGCACCGCCGCCGCCGCCCTGGGCGGCTGGCGGGTGGCGCGCATCGAGGCCTGCCAAGGAATACGTGATGTCTGATCGCCGTCTCGGGGCTGCCGCCCTGATCCTCACCGCGCTGAGCCTGGTGGCCTGTTCCCCGGCCGATGGCGACGACAAGGCCAAGCCGGCCGTGCAGTCCCAGGCCGGGGCCGACAGCAAGTTCGACAACCCCAAGCCGTTGCCAGGCGATGTCAGCCTGCCGCTGCCCTGTGGTGGCGAGCTGGTGCTGCGCAGCGTCTACGTATTGGCCCAGGGCAGCCTCGACGACCGTGAGGTCAACCTCGGCTACCCGTTCAGCGAAGGCGAGGCCGGCTACAAGCAGTCGTTCATCTCCGGCTACCGACGCGACTTCATCAACGGCCAGTTCAGCCTGCAGGACCTGGCGCCGCAGTGGCAGAAGGCCGTCGGCCCTAGCCTGCCGAAGGTCGAGAAAGGCAGCCCGCTCACGCCGATGATGTACTTCATCGGCAAGTACGAAGTGACCGCCCGCCAGTACGCCCAGGTGATGGCCCAGGCGCCGTCGCTGGCCGGCGGCGACGCGGCGCCGGCCTGCGAGGCGAGCAACGACGCGGCGGGCCGCCTGCCCAAGGTCAAGCTGTCGCGCTTCGAGGCCGAACGTTTCGCCGCCGTCTACAGCGCCTGGCTGATGAAGCACCATCGCGACCTGCTGCCGGTCAGTGGCCGTGGCAGCAAGGCCGAGGACGGTGGCACCGGTTTCGTGCGCCTGCCCACCGAAGTCGAGTGGGAATTCGCCGCCCGTGGCGGTTCGGCAGTCAGCCGCCAGGAACTGGAAGGGCGACTGTTCCCGCGCAAGGTCGAAGGCGCCGACAGTGAAGGGCCGCTGGCCGACTTCGCGGTGTTCAACCAGGTCGCCGGCGGCACCGGGCAGGCGGCGCGGCTGATGCCGATCGGCACCAGGCAGCCCAACCCGCTGGGCCTGTTCGACGTGATCGGCAACGCCGCCGAGATGGTCCAGGAGTCGTTCCAGCTGGTCAACGCCGGGCGCCTGCAGGGCGCCTACGGTGGCTTCGTGGTCAAGGGCGGCAACTACCTCGAGGGCGAGGGCACCCTGTTCACCGGCATGCGCCGCGAGTACCCGCTGTTCGGCGCCGACGGCACCGAGCAGCGCAACGAGACCACTGGCTTTCGCGTAGCCATCGGCGCCCTGTCGGCCCCGCGTTCGCGCTACCAGGAACTGTTCGAGCAGTGGCAGAAGGAAGGCCGTCTGGCCGGCCTGACCGACGACATCGACGCCGCCCAGGACCCGACCAAGCGCCTGGACAGCATCATCGCCGCCGCCACCGACCCGCGCCAGCAGGCCGAGCTCGGCCTGGTCAACGAAGAGCTCAAGCGCAACGTCTCGCTGATCGCCCGTCAGCGTGAAGAGGCCGCCGGCAACCTGATCCAGTCCGCCGCCCTGGTGGCCGAGACGGTCAACAACTACAACATCCGCCTGACCAACCTGCAGAACACCCAGGCCAAGGCCGAGGCTTCGGGCGACCAGACCAGCGCGCGCATGTACGGCGCCGCCATCGCCAATGGCCGCGCCGCCCTCGATGGCGCCGTGGCGATCTACATCGACAACCTGTCCAGCGGCACGCGCTACACCGACGCGGTGATCCAGGCGCAGTTCCAGCGGGTCAAGGAAGAACTCAATCGCAAGCCGGTCCTGGGCAACAGCCTGGTGACCCGCGCCACCCTGTTCGTCCGCCACGTCGGGGAGTACCGCCAGAACCGGCGGGCCGATCCGGCGACGATCCTCAAGGAGCTGCTGGCATCGGCCGCCCCGCGACCCTAAGGACAGCTTCGACAGAAAGGACTCCCGGGTGGCACGAAGCCCCCGGATACCGAGAAACCCAAGAAGAGAAACCAGACCATGTTCACCCGCAAACCCCTGATCACTGCATCCCAGGCCCGTACCGCGCTGCTGCTGGCAGCCGGTTTCAGCACCGTGCTGTTGAGCGGTTGCGCCAGCTCGCCCGTGTCCAAGGTCGGCGCCACGACCAAGGTCGAGTACTACCCCAACTGCTACGAGCCGGTGCAGCACCTGCGTTCCACCGACGGTGACATGACCCGCTCGGTCGCCACCGGTGCGCTGCTCGGCGCGGTCGGCGGTGCCCTGACCGGCGCCCTGGTCGACAAGGAAAACCGCGGCCGCAATGCCGCCATCGGCGCCGCCGGTGGCGCCCTGGTCGGTGGCGCGGCCGGTTACTACACCGAGCGCCAGAAGCAGATCAGCGATGACAAGCAGCGCATCGCCTCGTACGCCACTGACATCGACAAGAGCGCCGCCGACCTGGACCGCACCACGGCCTACGCCAAGTCGTCGCAGTCCTGCTACCAGCGCGAGTTCGCCAGCCTGATCCAGAACCGCAAGTCTGGCCGCATCAACGACACCGAGGGGCGCAAGCGCCTGGCCGAGATCGTCGCCGGCCTGCAGGAGTCGAACAACCTGCTGACCACTGTGAACGGGCGTCTGGGTGAAAACCTGAACAACTACACCCAGGCCTACGAGCAGGACCTCAAGCAGGTCGGCGTCGCGCGCACCGACGTGGTCGCCGTGGCCGAGCCGCCGAAAGTGGCGACCACCGGCAAGAAGAAAGATGTGAAGAAGGTCCAGCCGGCCAAGAAGGTGACCAAGGACGTGCCGCCGGAAGCCGTGGCCACCGAGAAGACCCTGCAGAATGCCAACGGCAAGAAAGCCGAGGCCCAGCAAGTGGCCAAGGCCGGTACCGACCAGGTCAACGCCATGTGCCGCAACCCGGACATGGGTGACTGGGCGCCGGTGCCGTGCCCGAACGTGTGATGCTTTAAGCGTTTGTGGGAGCGGGTTCACCCGCGAATCCTTTGGTGCATGCGCCATCGTATTCGCGGGTGAACCCGCTCCCACAGGTGTGCCGCTATTTGTGTAAGGAAACCACCCCGTGACAGATCTTCTGGTCAACTCCCTGGCCAACAACTCTCAGTTCCTCGCACGCCAGCGAATCCAGGGGCGGATCAACCTGCCGCAGATGTTCGCGGCCATCGACGCTGATCCGCGTATCGTTGGTGCCGGCGTGGTGTACATCGACGCCGACTACAATGTCGTCACCCTGCGTGAGTTCCAACCAATCTGCAGCATCCGTCCCAAGCGCGTGATCCTGCGCGAGATCAAGAAATACCAGACCCCTGACCAGTACACCCAGCAATTGCAGCACAATCCGCGCGAGTCGCGGGTGGTCAAGGAGGCGGTCAACACGACGCTCTCTTGTGCTGGCGCGGTGATTGGCTGGTTCGTGGTGTTCAGTGGCACCATTGCCGCGCCCTTTTCCGGCGGCACCAGCCTGGTGCTGACCTACATCGGTGGCGCCGCAGCCACCGCCAGCAGCATTCAGTGCGGTATCGGTGTGATGCGCACGGTACGCGAAGTGACCAATCCGGCGGCCAACGATGCCCTCGATGAGAACGAGTGGTACCAGGCCGCCTCGAAGGTGCTGGATGGCGTCTCGCTGCTGGGTGTCGGCGCGTCGGGCCTGAGCACGTTGAAGTATCTGCAGGTGCACAAGGCAGCGACCGGGCGTAGCTGGCTGGAGTTGTCCAGAAGTCTCAGCCGTCAGCAGCGCAAGGCGCTGACCGACGAGCTGCTGTCTATCAGGCATCCGAGCCTGACGGCCAAGCAGATCAAGTTGCGGCAGGCGGCAGGGACCATGACCAAGCGCTACACCCCGACCGAGATCAGCCACGCCACGAAGACCCTGATGCGTGACTCGCTCGGCGCTACCTTCGGCCTGGCTGGTAGTGCCACGGTACAGAGCATCGCCGTGGGGCTTTACGAGGAGATCGAGTAACGATGAAGCCTGCAGCGTTCCAGACCTTCATGCGACGTTACTTTCCGACGTTCTTGCTGGGCTTTTTCATTTGCCTCATGTCGGCGGCGTTGTCAGCGACCCTGTGGATTGACAGTCACTGGCGCAATCATCCGGACAATCCGTCGTTCACCATGATATCCAGTGCAGTGCTGATCTTGCTGCTGTGCGCCGGGCATTTCGCGATGGTCCGGGGCTTCACTTGGGCCGTATGGGTGGTGCTCCCTGTACCGACTGTGGCTTTGCTGATGGCGTTGAGCTTGCTCGGTAGTGGTGTGAATGCTGTCTTGCTGGCAATCCTGCTGGCGCTGCCATTACTCGCGCTGCTGGTGTTCAACAGCCAGCGGCATCGGGAGATGCGGCGGCAACTGGTGGCGTTGCGCATGGCGCGGCGCTAGCTATCGCGGGGCAAGCCCGCTCCCACGCGGGTGATGCTTATAACGTTGTTCCCTGCGCGACAGCGCAGCTTGAAGGGCTGGTTAATCTCCTACAAGGACGGTCCTGTACTGATCTGGTGGGAGCGGGCTGGCCCTGTGATCGGATTACAAGTCCGCCACCAGGGCTTCCAGTTGCTCCTGTCGCTCGGCTTGGCTGACCCGCGCCCCGGCATTCAGCGTGGACCACTGCGGATGCGCCCGTGCCCTGCGCAGTGCCTCGGGCAGCTTGCCCTCGCGCCAGCCCTTGTCGTCCGCGGGCGTCAGGCGAATGCTGTCCTGCGCCGCGTGTCCTCGTCCTTCCAGGGCTGTGATCAACTGCTGCTGACGCAGTGCCAGCAGGCGCAGCACGGCGTCATCCACCGTCAATTCGCGCTGGCCCTTGAGCTTGCCTATCAGGCGCGAACCGTAGTTGCGCGCGGTCTGCAAGGCGCCGCCGGCGATGGCGCCGGCGAGCGCGGCGGCGCCCAGGGTCAGGCCGCCCACCAGCAGGTCCACGCCCGCGCCCGCTGCGGCACCGGCCGCCACGCCGCTGCCCAGGCGCACACCGAGCAGCTTCAGGGTCTCCGGGTTGAACAGGTCGTCGCCCCAGCGGCCGTCGAGCAGCGGCAGGTCACCGGCATTGGCGTCCTCGCGGCGGAACGCATACAGCTTGAGCAGCGCCTCGACACAGCGCTGTTCGCGCTGGCGCACATCCTGGCGCAGGGCTTCGATGGCCCGCGCCTCGGCGGCAGGCTCCGCCTCGACGCTGCGTCGGCAGGCGGCGCAATCGAGCAGCAGCTCGGCGACCAGGCGCTTGGCGCTGTGGCGGCGGGTCAGGCGCTGGGCCTGCTGGTCGTCGATCAGCCGTTGCAGCGCCGGGCGGGCATCTTCCAGCAGCAGCGCCAGGCTTTCGTAGAGGCGGCGCTCGCCGTCTTCGGGTGGGGCCACGCTGTCGAAACGTACCAGCGCATGCAGGCCCAGGCGCGCCAGGGCCTCGCGCCATTCCGGTTCGCGGTGCTGGCTGCTGGCGACGAAGTTGAGCACCGGTAGCAGTGGCTTGCCGCAACCGGCCAATACCTCCAGTTCGTCGCGGTACTTGGCCAGCACCGGTTCGCGGGCGTCGATCACGTACAGGCCGGCGTTGCTCGCCAGCAGCTGGCGCAGCACTTTGGCTTCCTGTTCGAAACGCTGGCGCGCCTCGCTGCCCTGGAGGAAACGCTCAAGGCGGGCGGGGCCGTCCAGGCGCTCGCCCGGGCGTTCGAGGCGCTCCAGGTAGTCGAGCAGGGCGATGGCGTCTTCCAGGCCAGGGGTGTCGTACAGCTCCAGCAGCGGGTCGCCGTCCACCGACAGGCGTGCGCCTTCCACATGGCGGGTGGTGCTGGGGCGATGCGAGACCTCGCCGAAGCCGACGTCGCGGGTCAGGGTGCGCAGCAGCGAGGTCTTGCCGACGTTGGTGTGGCCGACCACGGCCAGTTTCAGCGGCTCAGTCATGGCCATGCTCCAGCCAGGTCACGGGCGAAGTGTCGGCGTGGGCCAGGCCCAGGCGGTCGAGGGCTTCGTGCCAGTCGCCCAGGCGTGCCGCGTCCAGGGCCTGGCCCGGTTGCGCCTGCAGCAGCCAGATCCGGGTGGCGCCGGCATTGCGCGCCAGCTCGGCGAGCAACGCCAGGCTGCCGCGGTCGGGCGAGCGGCGTGGGTCGCAGGCGATGGCCAGGCGCGCCGGGGGGAAGCGGCTCAGTTGCTCGAGCAGCTTGTTGCGCGATTCGCGGCTGTCGAGCACGCCGGCGTGGGTGACCGACCGGGGCAGGGCGGGTGGCCATGGGCGCTGGTCGTCCAGCTCCAGGCCAACCAGCAAGGCGCCGCTACTGCCGCTCTCCAGCTGGCCGGCTTCGAAGCGCGGCAGGGTGTCGGGGGCTGGATCCTGCACGCCGATGCGTTCGCTGCGCGGCATCAGCGCGTCGCGCAGTTGGGTGTAGCCGGGCAGGTCGAGGTCCAGCGCCAGCCGCTCGCGGCCCTGGCGCCAGCGCCACAGGCACAGCGCGGCCAGCGTCAGGCGCGGCAGCAGGCCGTAGACCAGCACCACCCCGAGCAGCCAGCTGGCCCAGGCCTGGCGGGCCAGGTCGAGTGCCGGCAGGGTGTCGCCGCTGGCGCGGATCATCGCCTCGTCCGGCACGGCGAAACCGAGCAGCGAGGGCAGGGCGCCAAGGGCCTGGGTCAGGGTGATGAAGGGTTCGGCGGCGAGCAGCGTGGTTTCCCAGACGAACCCGTAGCGCCGGGTCGCCAGCAGGGCCAGAAGCATCGCCAAGGCGGCGAGCATCGCCAGCAGCCACAGGCCATGCACCAGCAGGCCGAGCAACCAGCGATTCAGGCGCTGGCGCTGCAGCAGCACCAGCAGCGCCGGGGCCAGTTGCGCGGCCTTGGCGTCGCGGGCCAGGCGCTCGCTCAGCCACAGCCACAGGCGGCCCAGCGTCGCGCCTTGCTCACCGGCGAAGAAGAAGCCCACTGCCCAGCCGAAGAGCAGTATGAGGTTAAGCCCAAGCAAGCTGCCCAGGGCCCAGAATACGTTCACCGGGCGCTGCCCGTCGCCCAGGGCAGCCAGGCCCAGGCCGGCGCCGCTGAGCACGGCCAGGAGCATCAGCGCCAGCAATGCCAGGCGCGCGCCCTGCTTCCAGTGGCGCAGTGCCGTGTCCATGCCGTCGCGTTCGGCCAGCCACAGGGCGCGGGCCTCGATGCGCGTGGCCAGGTCGCCACCTTGCTGGCGGGCGCGACGGTTGGCTTCCTGGTCCTCAAGGGGCCCGGCGTGTTCCTCGCGCAGGCGTACCGCTTCGGTTAGCCAGCGCTTGTCGAGTGGAGTCGGTGCCGTCACAAGCTCTTCCATTGCACAGGTCAGGGCGCAAGCATAACCCACGTGCCCGATGCTATCCTCGCCGGCATGAACACATCACTCCCCCTCAGCCTGATCGCGGCGCTCGCCGAGAACCGTGTGATCGGCATCGACAACTCCATGCCCTGGCACCTGCCGGGGGATTTCAAGTACTTCAAGGCCACCACCTTGGGCAAGCCGATCATCATGGGCCGCAAGACCTGGGATTCGCTGGGCCGACCGCTGCCGGGGCGGTTGAATATCGTCGTCAGCCGTCAGCCGGGCCTGCAACTGGCCGGGGCCGAGGTGTTCGCTTCGCTGGAAGAGGCACTGGTGCGCGCCGAGCAGTGGGCGCGGGAGCAGGGTGTCGGCGAGCTGATGCTGATCGGTGGCGCGCAGCTGTATGGGCAGGCGCTGGACAAAGGGCTGGTGAGCCGGATGTACCTGACCCGAGTGGAGCTGTCGCCCGAGGGTGATGCCTGGTTCCCAGAGTTCGATCGCGGACAGTGGCAACTGAGCGCGAGTGAGCCGCAACCTGCCGAAGGACACGGGCCGGTTTTTCACTTCGAAGTCTGGGACAAGGTCTGAGAACCTGGGGCTGCTACGCAGCCCTTTCGCGGTACAAGGCCGCTCCCACAGGGCCTAGATAAATTAATAAGTTACGGTTTGTTCCATGAGAGCGGCCTTGTGTCGCGAAAGGGGCGCAAAGCACCCCCAGCGATCTATCAGGAATGACTCAACTCAGCATGCTCATCCCCGCTCAGCACCTGCTGATCAGTCTGCTTGAGCAACTGGCTGGTAACCACCCCCGCCATCATCGAACCATTCACGTTCAGCGCCGTACGGCCCATGTCGATCAGCGGCTCCACCGAGATCAGCAAGGCCACCAGCTCCACTGGCAGGCCCATGGCCGGCAGCACGATCAGCGCGGCGAAGGTCGCGCCGCCACCCACGCCGGCCACACCGGCCGAGCTCAGGGTGACGATGGCCACCAGGGTGGCGATCCACAGCGGGTCGAAGGTATTGATGCCCACGGCCGGGGCGACCATCACCGCAAGCATCGCCGGGTACAGCCCGGCGCAGCCGTTCTGGCCGATGGTCGCGCCGAACGAGGCGCTGAAGCTGGCGATCGACTGCGGCACGCCCAGGCGTTGCGTCTGCGCCTCGATGTTCAGCGGAATGCTGGCGGCGCTGGAGCGGCTGGTGAAGGCGAAGGTCAGCACCGGCCACACCTTGCGCAGGAAGCGCAGCGGGCTGACGCCGGTCAGCGCCAGGATCACCCCGTGGACCACGAACATCAGGCCCAGGCCGATGTACGACACCACCACGAAGCTGCCCAGCTTGAGGATATCCTCGAGGTTGGAGCTGGCCACCACCTTGGTCATCAAGGCCAGCACGCCATAAGGGGTGAGTTTCATCACCAGGCGCACCAGGCGCATCACCCAGGCCTGCAGCACGTCGATGGCCGACAGGGCGCGCTCGCCCTTTTCCTTGTCGTCCTTGATCAGCTGCAGCGCGGCCAGGCCCAGGAACACGGCGAAGATCACCACGCTGATGATCGAGGTCGGCTTGGCCCGGGCCAGGTCGCCCACCGGGTTGGTCGGGATGAACGACAACAGCAGCTGCGGGATGTTGAGGTCGGCGACCTTGCCCGCGTAGTCGTTGTGGATCGCCTGCAGGCGGGCGTTTTCCTGGGCACCGGCCACCAGCCCCTCGGCGTTGAGGTCGAACAGGTTGGTCAGGACAATGCCGATCAGCGCGGCGATGGCGGTGGTCAGCAGCAGGGTGCCGATGCTCAGCACACTGATCCGGCCCAGGCTCGAGGCGTTGTGCAGGCGCGCCACGGCGCTGAGGATCGAGGCGAAGATCAGCGGCATGACGATCATCTGCAGCAGGCCGACATAGCCGTTGCCGACCAGGTCGAGCCAGCCGAGGGTGGCCTTGAGCACCGGGTGGCCGGCGCCATAGATCGTGTGCAGGACCAGGCCGAACACCACGCCCAGCACCAGGCCCAGCAGCACTTTCTTGGCCAGGCTCCAGTCGGTGCGGCGGGTTTGCGCCAGGCCCAGCAGCAGGGCCAGGAACGCCAGCAGGTTGAGTGACAGCGGCAGGTTCATTGAAGCTCCAGAAAAAGGCGGAAGAGGCATCGCCTCTGTGAGCGATTACGAACGGAAATGCTAACAGCCTGAAAACAAACGAATTTATACCTAAAAGTAATTTGCATAGTCGTTTATGGAATAACGCCTGGTCGTTTTTGGCAATGAACATGGCGTTTGCGGTTGTCTCGGGGTCGCTCACGCATGCCTGTTTGTCACAATTCAGGTCTAGGGTTGAGCGGCCACGTCTTTTGGAGAACCGCACATGATGTCTGCTCCGAGAATCCTTGCCGGCGGCCTGGCCCTGTTGCTGAGCGCCAGCAGCTGGGCGGCCACCGAGCTCAAGCATTGGCCGGCCGAGGCCGCGCAGAAGCTCGACGCGATGATTGCCGCCAATGCCAACAAGGGTAACTACGCGGTATTCGACATGGACAACACCAGCTACCGCTTCGATCTCGAGGAAGCGCTGCTGCCGTTCATGGAGAACAAGGGCCTGCTGAGCCGCGACAAGCTCGACCCCTCGCTCAAGCTGATCCCGTTCAAGGACACCGCCGAGCACAAGGAGAGCCTGTTCAGCTACTACTACCGTCTGTGCGAACTCGACGACATGGTCTGCTACCCCTGGGTAGCCCAGGTGTTCTCGGGCTTCACCCTCAAGGAACTGAAGCAGCAGGTCGACGAGCTGATGGCCTCGGGCAAGCCGATCCCCAGTACCTATTTCGAGGGGGATCAGGTCAAGACCATCGAGGTGCAACCGCCGAAAGTGTTCACCGGCCAGGCCGAGCTGTACAACAAGCTGATGGAGAACGGCATCGAGGTCTACGTGATTTCCGCGGCCTCCGAAGAGCTGGTGCGCATGGTCGCCTCCGACCCCAAGTACGGCTACAACGTCAAACCGCAGAACGTGATCGGCGTGAGCCTGCTGCTCAAGGACCGCGCGAGTGGCCAGCTGACCACGGCGCGCAAGCAGATCACTGCCGGGCAGTACGATCCCAAGGCCAATGAAGGCCTGGAACTGACCCCGTACCTGTGGACCCCGGCCACCTGGATGGCTGGCAAGCAGGCGGCCATCCTCACTTACATCGATGAGTGGAAGAAACCGGTGCTGGTGGGCGGCGATACCCCGACCAGCGATGGCTACATGCAGTTCCATGGCGTGGATGTGGGCAAGGGCGGCATCCACCTGTGGATCAACCGCAAGGCCAAGTACATGGACCAGCTCAACGGCATGATCGCGAAGAACGCGGCGGCCCAGGCCAGGGAAGGGTTGCCGGTTACCGCAGACAAGAACTGGGTGATCGTGACCCCGGAGCAGATTCAGTAACACGTCGTCATGGCCCTGTCGCGGGGTCTTGCCCCGCGATAGCGACAGACCAGGTCAGTCAGGATTAGGCACAATGCCCACGCCCACCCAGATCATCAGCGACACCTTCGCCCTCTACGAGCGCCATGGTAGTGCCGACTACATCGGCGAAGCCATCACCCAGATCGAGCACATGTCCCAGGCCGCCCAGTTGGCGATGGAGGAGGGCTACGACGATGAAGTGATCCTCGCCGCCTTCTTCCACGACATCGGCCACCTGTGCGAGGGCGAGGACATGGGCGGCTATGGCATCGTCAGCCATGAACGTATCGGTGCCGAGTACCTGCGCCGCTGCGGCTTCAGCGAGCGCCTGGCGCGGCTGGTGCAGTATCACGTCGAGGCCAAGCGCTACCTGACCTTGCGCCAGCCCGGTTACTACGATCGCCTGAGCGAGGCCAGCCGGCGCACGCTGGCGTACCAGGGCGGGGTGATGAGCGACAGCGAAGCCGATGCGTTCGAGGCCGATCCTCTATTCCGGGTGAGTCTGCGCCTGCGGGAATGGGACGAGATGGCGAAGCTGACCGGGGTGCCGGTGATGGACCTGGAGGTACTGAAGAAAAAGGCGCTGGCGGTACTTTGATCGATTCATTATCCCTCATCGCAAGATCCCGCATCACTTCTCCAAGTACTCATGCTGTGCCTCTTACCATACTTCCCTTCCTGGCAGCCCACTCGTCGCAATAGTGGGTATGGTGTTGATAAATGCCGCTTGGTGGTTATACTAACCACCAAGCGGCCGGCCCAAGGAATGGGTTCATGAACAGCCGTGAAATGATTTCAGTGATCGAAGCGGATGGTTGGTACCTGGTGCGTTCGAAAGGCAGCCACCATCACTTCAAGCATCCCGAAAAGCCAGGCCTGGTCACCATCCCGCACCCGAAGAAAGACCTGCTGCCGGCCACTGCGGCCAGCATCCTGCGCCAGGCGCGGATCGGCTATGCCAGCTGACGAGGAGACCCATCACCATGTTGTTCCCCATTGCGATTCTCCCCGGTGACGATCAACACGCCTGGGGTGTGGAAGTCCCTGACATCCCGGGCTGTTTCTCGGCCGGCGAAGACCTCGACAACGCCATCGCCATGGCCCGCGAAGCCATCGAAGGCCACCTCGAACTGCTGGCCCAGGACCAGCAGGAGATTCCCAAGGCCAGCCTGGTCAGCGTGCACGCGGCCAATCCATCTTATGCCGGTTGTACCTGGGCGCTGATCGATATCGACATCACCCGTTACCTGGGCAAGGCCGAGAAGCTCAACATCACACTGCCGGCGTACCTGCTCACCCGCATCGACTCGTACGTGCAGAACCACCCGGAGCACAAGAGTCGCTCGGGTTTCCTGGCCGAGGCGGCGCTCAGGATCCTGCAGGGTGATTGCAAGTGACCAGGCAATCGTGTCCAGCGTGCTGTGGGAGAGGAATCCGTGGAGACTTGTTTGATTTTTGATCATGTCCCGTATACGTTACAAATAATATGAATTGTCTCGTATACGGAACATGACTCCTTCATTAATTATCGAGCGTCTAGGTGAGCAGATCCGCACGCGAAGGCTCAATCGTGGATTGACCCAGCAGGCGCTTGCAACCCTGTCTGGACTGACCAGGCAGAAGGTCATTGCCATGGAAAAGGGAAGCCTGTCAGTGGCCATTGGCGCCTATGCAAGGGCATTGGCTGCGGTCGATTGCGAATTGCAGGTCGTCCCGGCGGTGATGCCGACGCTGGACGAGATCGAGGGAATGTTCGAATGATGCCGTTGAGCGTCATGACCCCTGAGGGTGACAGTGGAACAATACTGAGCAATGCAGGCGACTACCTGTTCCGCTATGCCCCACACGCCGACCCACGTACGGCGATCAGCCTGTTGATGCCGGTACGCGTCGAGGAGTACAGGCATCGGGACCTGCATCCAGTGTTCCAGATGAACCTGCCCGAAGGCTATGTCCTGGAGCAACTGCGCAACCGCCTGGCGAAGGTCGTTCAGGTGGATCCCATGCTTTTGCTGGCGTTGTCCGGTAGCAGCTCGCCCATTGGTCGTGTGCATGTCAGTTCGCCTGCTGTGGATGCGCTGTTGCTGCGGCAGAAGTTCCCGGGCGAGCGATTGGCGGACATCCTTTCATGGGACGGGTCGCAGGACATCTTTGCCGATCTGGTTGATCGCTACATTCTGCGTGCCGGCATATCCGGCGTGCAGCCCAAGGTACTGGTCCCGGAGCAGTTCGACCCTCTGTCCCAGCGCTTCACCTCGAAAACCTCCGAACTGATCATCAAGAGTGGGCGTGACGAGTACCCGGGCCTGGCGATCAACGAATACCTGTGCATGTCGGTCGCGCAGGCTGCAGGTCTGGCGGTGCCACAGTTCTTCTTGTCCGATAACGGCAAATTGTTCGTCATGCGGCGTTTTGACCGTGACGAACAGAACAAGGCCATCGGCTTCGAAGACATGGCTGCCTTGATGGGGCTTGCGGCCGACCAGAAGTACAGCAAGAGCTACGCGGCCATTGCCAAGGCCATTCGCTTGTTTTGTGCCCCCGAGCATCTGCGTCAGTCGCTTCGACAGCTGTTCGAGATGGTCGCGCTCAGTTGTATCGTCGGCAACGGGGATGCCCATCTGAAGAATTTCGGCCTGCTCTACTCCGAGCCGCTTCGACGTGATGCGCGCCTGGCCCCGGCTTACGATATCGTCAACACCACGGCATACATACCCGAGGACGTGCTGGCGCTATCGCTGTGCGGCAACAAATCCTTGTTCGCGTCACGGCAAGGATTGCTGGATTTCGCTCCGCTGTGCGAAGTGAACAACCCTGCCGAGGTCATTCGTAACCAGCTCGAGGCCCTGGAAAAGACGCTGGCCCGAGAGTCTGCGTTGTGCGAACAGGCGCCTCAGGTAGTTGCCGCCATCAAGGCGAGTGCGGCTCCCTTCATTCAGACGTTCGGTTGACCTGGTCTTTGGCTGCGGGCGTCTCCAGGAAATTGTCGAAGCGCTGCCAATCCTCCCCGAACAACTCCACCGGATGCATGGTCCGGTCCGCGCCGTTGCCGCATGCCAGTGCCTTGGCCGGGCAGTACAGGTCGCAGCCCCAGCAGATCCGCTCGGGATGGCTGGGGTTGCTGGGAAATCGCTTGGCCATGTCTCCCTCCATGAAGTGAATGCCTGCGCTCAGGCTATGCCGCGCATGGCCAAGGGGCTTGATCGGGGTCAATGCCGCTAGCTGATCGGCCCGGGCGCCTGCACCTGTTTCATCAGGTCGTCGTTCCAGCGGCCCTCGACCTGTACATGCGCGGCGGCGCCGAGCATCACCGCTTCGATCAGGTTGTGGTTGAGGTAGGTGTACAGCCCGGGCTGGCGGAAGGTGTACAGCGCCGCGCCCGCCGCGCCGCCGGGGATGAACCAGGTTTCCAGGTTGCGTTGCGGCGGGTTGGCGAACTTGCCCGAGGCCCAGACATAGTCGCCGTGGCCGCCGATCAGGTGCGGGCGAGTGTCGCGGTTGGCCTGGGAGTGAACGATCAGCACGGTCTCGCCGACCTTGGCGGTGAGTGCCTGCTTGCCGGTCAGGGCGCCGACGCTGCCGTTGAACACCACGTGGCTGGGTACCAGCCCTTTCATCAGTTGGCTCATGTCGCCGAAGCTGGCCATGGGGTTGGCGTAGCGCTTGTACTTGCCGTCCTTGTCACGGGGGATGTAGTAGTCCTGCTCGCCGATGTACCAGACCTTGTCGTAGCGTAACGGCCGGCCCTCGGGGTCCTTCAGGCCATCGCGGGGCAGGACCATGATCGCGCCGTTCATGCCGCACACCACATGCCAGGGAATCATTGCCCCACCCGGTGCGCAGTGATACACGAACACCCCGGCCCGGTCGGCCTTGAAGCGCAGCTTCACCTGCTCGCCGGGCTTCACGTGGGTCAGCTCGCCGCCGCCGAGGGCGCCGGTGGAGGCATGGAAATCGATGTTGTGCATCATGCTGTTGCTGGCCGGGTTGACCAGCGTGAGTTCCACGTAATCACCCTCGTGCACCACCATCAGCGGGCCGGGAACCGAGCCGTTGAAGGTCATGGCGTGGATGTAGGCGCCGGCGGTGTCGATGGCCAGTTCTTTCTCTTCGATGACCATGCGGAACTCGACGATCCGCGGCTTGCCCTCGACGCGCTGGGTGTGAGCGTGTACATGCGGCGGCGCCACCAGCTCGACACTGACGCGCTGCAGTTTTGCCAGGTCAACCGCCGGGTCCTGGCCCGGCACGGCGGTCGTGGCCTTTGCCAGGCCACTGCCCAGCGCCGAGGCGCCGACGCCCAGCATCACGGTACCGGCCAGCATGCCACGCCGGGTCAGGGACACGCCTTCTTGCTCATTCATGGGACTTCTCCTTAAGTCGACGAAAGCCGTCGGGCACAGGAATAGCCGCTTTGAATGTAGGGTTTATTGAGGGAGAACAAGAAGTGGAGAGGGTGGGCAATGTGTCGCAGGGGCTGAAACGAAAAAGCCCCGACATTCGTCGAGGCTTTTGAGGATGGTGCCGGCACCAGGAATCGAACCCGGGACCTACTGATTACAAGTCAGTTGCTCTACCATCTGAGCTATACCGGCACAGGGGCGTCATTATAGCGATGGATTTGCCGCTGTAAACCACTTCGTTGCATCCATCGCACATTCCCCTAAGTCACCGCGCACAAAGGAGAAATTTCCTACCAGCCGCGGTGGATCGAGTTGACGCTCGGCTCGGGCTGGCCTGGGTTGAAGAACAGCTTGCCGTTGTCGCAGCCGCGCTTGCGGCAGGTGCCGTCGGCGTTGTGCAGGGGCAGGCCGCGGTCGCCGCCCAGTTGCATGCCGGGCATGTTCCAGTTCAGCGGGGCGGGCTTGCTCGAGGGCATGCTGCTGGCGCAGCCGGTCATGGCCAGGGCGAGGGTCAGCAGGGCGAAAGGCTTGGTGTGTTTCACGATGTTCGAGTCCGTTCCGGGATCAGTCTTTGTTCAGGATGCGCTGGATGGTGCCGCCGCAGGCCATGTAGCAGGAGTCGTAGTCATTGCCGCAACTGTAGCTGCTCCCCGTGTAGGAGGGGTAGCTCGGGTAGTAGCAACTGTGACGCGCTTCCTTCTTGCTCTTGCCGTTCTGACAGTACTGGTAGGCCCTCATTTCGGCCTGGTGCAGCGCACGTTCGCTGTTCTCCTGCAGGCGCGCCATCTGCTGGCAGTGGTTGCGCTGCGTCGAACAACTGTTGATGCAATTCATGCCATGCGCACTGGGCGGTGGCGAGTATCTATAGGTGTAGCTCGGGCCGCAGCCGGCCAGGGCCAAGGCCAGGCAGGCCAGCACGAGGGCGGCCAAACTGTTGTGGAAAAGTGCCATGGGTGTTGCAGTCCTTGATCATTCGTCGCTGAACTCCAGCAGATCGCCGGGCTGGCAGTTCAGGGCGCGACACAGCTTCTCCAGGGTCTCGATCTTGAAACCCTTGATCTTGCCGTTCTTCAGCAGCGACAGGTTCGCTTCCGTGATACCGATGATTTCCGCCAGGTCCTTGGAACGCATCTTGTTCCGGGCCATGACGACGTCGAGGCGGATGATTATCGGCATAGGAAGCAGTCAGACATAACAGTTGTGTTCATCGCTGATGGTCTTGGCGTCACGCATGAGCAGCGAGAAGGCACACAGCAGGATGCCTTTCATGATCTCGTAGACAGCCTGCGATGATACACCGATCGAGAAGCTGAAGCTTCTTTCGCCGGCCGGCAGGTCGATGGCCAGGGCCAGGCCCTGCAAGGTGTAGGTCACCGGCCATAGCAACGGGGTGAAGATGCACAGCAGGCCGACCCACCACAGCAGCTTGATGTTGTCCGAGGTCCAGGTCTGGCCACGGGACAGCCGATGGAAGAACAGGCCGGTCAGGCAGAGGGCGATGACGGAAATCATCGTCGGGATCATGTCCACGGCCAGTACCAGGGCGATGGCCAGGGGAGATGGCATGTAGCCGGGTTCCAGCAGCAGGGGCATCTGGTCGCCATAGGCCTGCAGGTAGCCGTTGAGCATTTCAGGGAAGTCGAAGATGCAGAGCAACGGGATGGCCGCCAACTCGACGATCGCGGTCGTCCAGGCCAGGTAGGCGGCAAATGTGCCGATGGTGCGTAGGCGCGAACGCGCATAGGCCACGGATCTACTGTTCATGGGGTGCCTCCGTACAGTGATGAACGGGGCGGATTATTCTTGAATAATTATCGTAAAACAATAATTAATTTTGTGTTTTGGACGGTGGCGACGCTTTGTCGCAGGAGGATGGAGTAGGAATGGCACCGGCCTTGCTGGTGATCGCGGGGCCAGCCCGCTCCCACGTTGAAGATACCTGCCTACGCTTTAGGGCAGTCGTAGGGTCATCTCCATAGGAACGAGTGTGGGGAATATAATTTACGAAGCTTTCAGCAGGCTTTAAGGGGATAAATCTGGAGGCGCGCAATTTTTCGCGAGAAATATTTAGTCTCAGCCTATCGTTTTGACTTAATCGATCACCTCAGTTAATCTTGTGTTCATTATGTTGAACAGTAAAGCTTTCAAGCTCCTCTCTTCCTCCCGCTTGGTTTCCCGTGAACGTCACTGGACCGGCGACCTCTAGCGCCACCCTCCCTCTACAGCCGTAAACGTCTCTGTCTGGCGCCGAAGCCTGTGCGCTCGGCTGCTGTCGCCCATGGGAGGGCATCATGCGTTCCTGGATCTACCTGATCGTCGCCATCACCTTCGAGGTGATCGGCACGGCGTCGATGAAACTCGCCGCCACCCATTTCCCCGTACTGGGGCATGCCGTCATGTACGTCATGATCTGTCTGTCGTATTTCTTCCTGGCCCTGGCGGTCAAGCGTGTGCCGGTGGGTGTCGCCTACGCGCTGTGGGAAGGGTTCGGTATCGTGCTGATTACTTTGATCAGCGTGCTCTGGCTCGGCGAAAGCCTGGGCTGGACCAAGGCCCTGGGCCTGGCGGTGATGATCGCCGGCATCCTGCTGGTCAAGGCCGGTACCCGGGCCAAGGCCGCCGAGCGTGAAGGGGAGGCGGTGCCATGCTGATGCCATTTGCCTGGCTGGGCCTGGCCATCGTGCTGGAAGTCCTGGCCAACCTGCTGCTCAAGTATTCCGACGGTTTCCGTCGCAAGGGCCTGGGCGTGGCCTCGATCCTCTGCGTGCTGGCGGCGTTCACCGCGCTGGCCCAGGCGGTCAAGGACATCGACCTGTCGCTGGCCTACGCGATCTGGGGTGGCTTCGGCATTCTCGCCACCGTGGCCATGGGCTGGGCCCTGTTCGGCCAGCGCCTGGCCGGGCGCGGCTGGCTCGGCCTGGTGCTGCTGCTGGTAGGCATGAGCTTGCTCAAACTGGCTTGACAACACCCCTGCCAAAGCGCTTGGCCGAATGGTTTATGCACAATGGGCATTGATCGCTTGCGCGAAAGGCATGCCGGCCGGCGCTACCATCGGTCTTTGCGCAAAGGCTTGTATTTACTGGCTTTGACGCTCGCCATGGAATAAGCAAAGCAGCGCAAATAGCCTCTGGATCCAAGATTTGGTGATTTTCATCACAAGCTTGTTCACAGAGTTATCCACAGGCTGTCAACCGCGCTGCGGCGCTGTGTCGCGCTCGCCCAGCAGTAGCAGGTTGCGGGGGGTCAGCGGGTAATCGCAGAACACTCCGAGCCGAACCGCATAGCCTTGTTCCTGAAGGAACAGAGCGCGGTCGAGCACCAGCCACATTTCCAGGGGGCGACGGAAGAGATTGCGAACTAGCTCGAGGTTGCGCACCTCGGCCAGGCGTCGCTGGCCGGCGGCTTCCAGGGCGGCCCAGTCGGGGTTGTCGTTGATCGTGACCTGCTTGAGTTCGGCCAAGTCGCGGCAGTACTGCTCGAAAGGCTTTGCCAGCCAGCTGACCGGCAGCGATGGCGTGGGCAGGTAGTCGTCGATGCCGCGTTGCTGGCGTTGCAGCATGTCGAAACCCAGGCGACGGGCCATTGAGGTGTCGCGCTGGCGCCGGGTACGCAGGCTGGAGGTGACCGCCTCGCTCAGCGGCAGGCCCAGGTCTTCCTGGGTCAACGCCAGCGCCGAGGCCCGGGCGGCGCTGGAAAGCGGCTGATAGGCCTTGCCCTGGATGCGGTTGTAGCAGCAGGGCGCAACGGCGATCTGCCGGCAACCCTGCTGGCTCGCCAGCTGCATGAGCCGAACATGCAGGTCGCCGCAGGCGTGCAGGGCGACCGCGCTCTTGTCGCCGTCCAGGTGGCGGGCGCTGTCGGCGGCCATGACGTCCTGGTGCACGTGGGTGGCGGGCAGGTGATGGTGCTCGCTCAGGGCCTTGCCGGCGCTGACCAGTTCGGCGTCGTACTCCAGGCAGGTCAGTTGCTGGCCGGGCTGCAACAGGCGACGACCCAGATGGCCTTTGCCGGAACACCAGTCGAGCCAGTGTCGGGCGGGTTGACTGAACGTCAGGCGACGGCTGAAGGCCTCGATCTGCTGCCACTTGCGGCCGGCGACACCGACATCAAGGCGGTGGCCGGCGGGATGCAGGCCGGCATCGGGCAGTTCGCCGACGGCGGACAGCTGCTCGGCTTCGGCGGCCAGTTGTGGGAAGGGGGCCGGGGCCTCAGGTGTGTCGTCGGGGGATTCGGCTTGCTCGAGCGTGCGCTGGCGCAGCCAATGGGACAGTGCCGGGTGCTGGTCTTCCCACGCCAGGCGCAGGTGGGTGAACGGGCGTGGGTGCCACAGGAACTGGTGCTGTGCGAGGAAGCGGTCGAGGGCGTGGAAGCGCTCGAGGAGCTGGTCGGTTTGCAGGATGGGGGGTGTGGTCATTCGAGCACCGGGGCGCTAGCGAGAGGGGCTGCTGTGCAGCCCATCGCGGCACAAGGCCGCTCCTACAGAGAGGGGCCGCGTGCGGCCCCGCTGTCTTCATGGGGTCAACGCCCCTGGCAGGCATCCACGCGCAGCCAGCGCTCCAGTACCTTGAAGCCCTGCACCAGCACGAACGAGATCACCAGGTAGAACACCCCGGCGGCAAAGAAGATCTCCACCGGCAGGTAGGTCCGGGCAATGATGGTCCGCGCCATGCCGGTCAGCTCCAGCAGCGTCACGGTGCTGGCCAGGGCGCTGGCCTTGAGCATCAGGATCACTTCGTTGCTGTAGGCCGGCAGGCCGATGCGCGTGGCGCGCGGCAGCATGATGTAGAACAGCGTCTTGCCCCGCGACATGCCCAGTGCCCGGGCCGCCTCGATCTCGCCCTTGGGGATCGCCTGCAGGGCGCCGCGCAGGATCTCGGCGATGTAGGCGGCGGTGTGCAGGGTCATGGTCAGCACCGTGCACCAGAACGGATCGCGCAGGTACGGCCACAGCGAGCTGTTGCGCACCACTTCGAACTGGGCCAGGCCGTAGTAGACCAGGAACAGCTGCACCAGCAGCGGCGTGCCGCGGAAGAAGAAGATGTAGCCGTAGGGCAGGGCGCGCACGTACCAGTGCCGCGAGGAGCGCGCCACCCCCAGCGGAATGGCCAGGATCAGGCCGGCGATGACGGCGATGGCCACCAGCTCCAGGGTCAGGGTCGCGCCCTGGGCCAGGCGTGGCAGCCACTTGATGATGACTTCCCAGTTCATTTACTCGGCCCTCATGAAGCCGCGAGCGGCGCGCTTTTCCAGGAAGTGCATGCCGATCATCGCGATGATGGTCAGGCCCAGGTAGATGCAGGCGGCAACCGCGTAGAAGGTGAACGGCTCCTTGGTCACGGTCACGCCGATCTGCGCGTGGCGCATGATTTCTTCAAGGCCGATCACCGACACCAGCGCGGTGTCCTTCATCAGGATCATGAACAGGTTGCCCAGGCCCGGCAGGGCGATGCGCCACATCTGCGGGAGGATGATCCGCGAGAGGATGCGCCCCTTGGACAGGCCCAGCGCGAGGCCCGCTTCACGGTGCCCCTTGGGAATGGCCAGGATCGCGCCGCGGAACACTTCCGTGGCGTAGGCGCCGAAGCATAGGCCGAGGGCGATGACGCCAGCCGCGAAGGCGCTGAGCTCCAGGCCCGGTATGTTCAGGGCGGCGCCAAGGCTGTTCATCAGCCCGACGGTGCCGAAGTAGATGAGCAGCACCCAAAGCAATTCAGGTACGCCGCGCACCAACGTGGAATAGGTGCCGCCAAGCCATTGCAGCGGCTTGACCGACGAAGTCTTGGCCAAGGCGCCGAGCAGGCCCAGGGCCAGCCCCAGCAGCAAGGCGCAGAGCGCCAGTTTTACGGTCATCAGGGTACCGGCCATCATGGCCGGGCCGAATCCGTGCAGGTCGATAGTCATGGGTAAGTTTGTTCAAGGGACAGGCACCGCCATGGCGGCGATGCCTGTCGGGGCGAATCAATAGATGCTGAACGGGAAGTACTTGTCGTTGATCTTCTTGTAGGTGCCGTCGGCGACGATTTCCTTCAGCGCGGCATTGAGCTTGTTACGCAGTTCGTTGTCGCCCTTGCGTACGGCGATGCCGACCTTGTCGCTTTCGTTGACCGGATCGCCCTTGAACTCGTAGTTCTTGCCGGCATCGGATTTCAGCCAGTCGTAGTTGGCGTACTTGTCGGCGAGGATGGCGTCGACACGGCCGGAGGTCAGGTCCAGGTAGGCGTTTTCCTGGCCGTCGTAGAGGTTGACCTTGAACTCGCCGTCCATGCCGCCGTTGTCATCCAGCCAGGTTGCCGCCTGTGTGGCGCGCTGGGTACCGATGGTCTTGCCCTTGAGCGAGGCGCGGTCGGTCTTGAAGTCGACGTTCTTCGGCGCGATGAACTGCTGCTTGTTCGAGTAGTAGGGATCGGTGAAGTCGACGGCTTGCTTGCGCTCATCGGTGATCGACAACGACGAGACGATGAAGTCGAACTTCTTGGCGTTCAACGCCGGGATGATGCCGTCCCAGTCGGAAGTGACCACTTCGCACTCGACCTTCATCTTGGCGCACAGGGCGTCGCCGATGTCCTTGTCGAAGCCGACGACCTGGCCGCTGGCATCCTTGTTGTTGAACGGTGGGTAGGCGGCTTCGATACCCATGCGCAGTTTCTCGGCGGCCATGGCGTTGGCCGACATCACCAGCGTGGCAGCAGCTGCCAGGAGGAACTTCTTGTAGGTCTGCATGTAGTGCTCCGTTAGCGGTGGCTGGACATGAATTGCTTGCAACGCGCCGAGGTCGGGTTCTCGAAGACCTGCTGCGGCGATCCTTGCTCTTCGACCAGGCCCTGGTGCAGGAAGACCACTTCACTGGACACCTGGCGGGCAAAGTTCATCTCGTGCGTCACCAGCAGCATGGTACGGCCTTCTTCGGCCAATGCGCGGATGACGTTAAGCACTTCCTGGACCATTTCCGGATCGAGCGCCGAGGTCGGCTCGTCGAACAGGATGACCTTGGGCTTCATGGCCAGGGTACGGGCGATGGCGGCACGCTGTTGCTGGCCACCGGAAAGCTGGGCGGGGTAGCTGTGGCGTTTGTCGAAGATGCCGACCTTGTTCAGCAGCGCCTCGGCGTGCTCGGTGGCCTCGGCCTTGCTCTGGCCGAGCACGCGGCGC
This sequence comes from Pseudomonas sp. 2hn, assembly GCF_019646095.1. Lineage (NCBI taxonomy): Bacteria > Pseudomonadati > Pseudomonadota > Gammaproteobacteria > Pseudomonadales > Pseudomonadaceae > Pseudomonas > Pseudomonas sp. 2hn. The sequence continues at coordinate 312,133 of NZ_CP081016.1, forward strand.
GGCGCCTCGATGATGTTGTCGAGGATCGACATGTGCGGCCACAGGTTGAAATTCTGGAAGACGAAGCCGATTTCGCTGCGCAGGCGGTTGATCTGGCGGTTGTCGGCGGCGATCAGGTCGCCGTTTTTCTGTGCCTTGAGCTTGAGGGTCTCGCCGGCGACGATGATTTCGCCCTGGTGCGGGTTCTCCAGCAGGTTGATGCAGCGCAGCAGGGTGGACTTGCCAGAGCCGGACGAGCCGAGGATGGAGATCACGTCACCGTCGCGCGCGGTCAGCGAAATGCCCTTGAGAATTTCCTGCTCGCCATAGCGTTTGTGCAGGTTGCGGATTTCCAGCGCGGGCGTGGCCTGGGCCATGTGCGGTCCTCATGTGTTCGGGTGCGTTCCCAGCTGTTGGCGGCCTTCCTGGCGTGCGCCACGCTAGCATAGCGGCGCAACGGCGGCCAACCGGGTCGCGGGGAGCTCGGGTCGCTGGTGGGACAGTTTGTCGCATCGCTGCAGTGGACTGTCGCCAGGATATCCGCAATGGCGTTTTGCCCAGCACCGGAGCTTTGATGAAAAAAGGCGCGATGGTGCCAGCTTTGTTCCGGTCTGGGAAGCCGTTTTTGGCCGGGTGGCACTGTGTCGTGGGTTACACGAGTGCGTGGTTGCGCCTTGGGGTTGCGCTTTGCCTTGCCCTGAATTTGTGCCCAGGTGTTACCGAGGGGCACCTTTGGTGCGTTTGTAAGTGGGTATTTCAGTAATCCAAACTTGGCATGGGGATTTGACGACCTTTCGGTCAAAGCTTGGCGCAATGCCCTGCAAGCCGCGTCGTTATTGGTTACAGAAACATTTCAGACGAAAGCCATTCTCAGCTGGCCCGCTTATTGCCATCTCGAAACCACTGAATGCAGCGTCGTCCACTCACACCCCGGCGCGCTGGCCAGTCATTCGTGTAGTCCACCTCCTTACAAAGGTAGTTTTATGAGCGGTAACAATTCCAATGACCTCGCTCAGGGGCTCAAGCAACGGCATGTGACCATGCTGTCGATTGCCGGCGTGATCGGCGCCGGCCTGTTCGTCGGCTCCGGCCATGCCATCGCTGCCGCCGGCCCTGCCGTGCTGCTGGCCTACGCCGCTGCCGGTACCCTGGTGGTGCTGGTGATGCGCATGCTCGGCGAAATGGCGGTCGCCTCGCCTGACACCGGTTCCTTCTCCACCTACGCCGACCGCGCCATCGGGCGCTGGGCCGGTTTCACCATCGGTTGGCTGTACTGGTGGTTCTGGGTCCTGGTGATCCCGCTGGAGGCCAACGCCGCCGCCGCCATCCTGCATGCCTGGTTCCCGTCGGTGGACCTGTGGGCGTTCTCCCTGATCATCACCCTGGCGCTGACCGTCACCAACCTGTTCAGCGTGAAGAACTACGGCGAGTTCGAGTTCTGGTTCGCCCTGCTCAAGGTGCTGGCGATCATCGGCTTCATCGTCGTCGGTTGCGCGGCCATGTTCGGCATGGTGCCTAGCAGCCAGGTGAGCGGTATCAGCCACCTGTTCGATACCCAGGGCTTCATGCCCAACGGTCTGGGTGCGGTGCTGGCCGCCATGCTGACCACCATGTTCTCGTTCATGGGTACCGAGATCGTCACCATCGCCGCTGCCGAATCGAAAGACCCGGGCCGTCAGATCAGCAAGGCCACCAACTCGGTGATCTGGCGTATCTGCCTGTTCTACCTGGTGTCGATTTTCCTGGTCGTGGCCATGGTGCCGTGGAACGATCCGGCCCTGGCCGAGAAAGGTTCCTACCAGACCGTCCTCAGCCTGATCGGCGTGCCGAATGCCAAGCTGATCGTCGATATCGTCGTGCTGATCGCCGTGACCAGCTGCCTGAACTCGGCGCTGTACACCTCCTCGCGCATGCTGTTCTCCCTGAGCAAGCGTGGCGACGCCCCGGCCATCGCCCAGCGCACCACCAAGGCGGGCACCCCGCACTGGGCCGTGCTGCTCTCCACTGCCGCCGCTTTCCTGTGCGTGTTCGCCAACTTCCTGGCCCCGGCCGCGGTGTTCGAGTTTCTGCTGGCCAGCTCCGGCGCCATCGCCCTGCTGGTGTACCTGGTGATCGCCGTGTCGCAACTGCGCATGCGTGCCCAGCGTGAAGCCAAGGGCGAGAAGATCTCGTTCAAGATGTGGATGTTCCCGGGCCTGACCTGGGCGACCATCGCTTTCATCATCGCCATTCTGGTAGTGATGGGCCTGCGTGAAGACCACCGAGCCGAGATCATCGCCACGGCCATCCTGAGCATTGGCGTGGTGGCGGCTGGCCTGCTGGTGCATCGCAAGCGTGGCGCTGCTGCGCGAGTGGCGCTGGATAGCTGATCCGCATGTGAAACGAAAAGGCCGCGTCCTGTGAGGGGCGCGGCCTTTTTGTTTGTGCGGGTGGCGGGAGCGACTCAGCCGAACTGTTTCTGCTGTTGCTGCTGCCTGGCCACGACTTCCGAGGCAGTGACATAGGCATCCTGGAACTCGTCGCTCTCCAGCCAGGCCATGGTTGCGTCTTCGTCGGCGCCGTCGAGCCATTTGCGGTAGGCGGTGAACACCAGGACGATGTAGTCGGTGGCGTGTTCTTCCTTGTGGCCCTTGAGCACCAGTGCCAGCAGCGGGTCGACCAGGAATACCGAGATCATCGGCACCAGGCCGTTTTCCTGGGCCTCCTTCATCTTTTCGAACAGGCTGTTGTAGCTGCCCGACTCCATGGCCTTGTTGAACACCTGCTCGACGCTGGCGCTGTCACCGGCGCTGGCCTTGACCGCCTGGCCGCTGCGCACCATGCGGTTCTGCTTGGCCTTGGTGGCGGCGCGTTTGGCGCGTTTCTGTTGTTTGGTGTTGGTGGCCATGGAGGATCCTTGGGGTAGCGGGTAAAGGCGCGTATTGAAGCTTAGTTGCCCGGGAAACCCAAGTAGGTATTCGAGATTGTCGGGGGCGCTTTGCGCCCCTTTCGCGACACAAGGCCGCTCCTACAGGCGATCGCGTAACCTCTGTAGGAGCGGCCTTGCGCCGCGAAAGGGCTGCGCGGCAGCCCCAGCGATTCAGCCGGCCAGCACCGCCGGCTCATCCTCCTCGAACCCCCGCGAAGCCCGGCCGACCAGCAACGGATCCGGCGCATGCGCCACGCTGTGGTCCTTGCCCGGATAATCCAGCGAATGCAGGAAGTGGCGAATGCAGTTGATCCGTGCCCGCTTCTTGTCGTCCGACTTGATTACCGTCCATGGCGCATCGGCGGTGTCGGTATGGAAGAACATCGCTTCCTTGGCCGCGGTGTAGTCCTCCCACTTGTCCAGCGACTTGATGTCGATGGGCGACAGCTTCCAGTGCTTGAGTGGATCGTCACGGCGAGAGATGAAGCGGCGCAACTGCTCCTCGCGGTTTACCGAAAACCAGAACTTGAACAGCAGGATGCCGCTGTTGCACAGCATGCGCTCCAGCTCCGGCGCCTGGCGCATGAACTCCAGGTATTGCAGGGGCGAGCAGAAGTCCATGACCTTCTCGACCCCGGCGCGGTTGTACCAGGAGCGGTCGAAGAACACCATTTCGCCGGCTGTGGGCAGGTGCTGGACATAGCGCTGGAAGTACCACTGGCCCTTCTCCTGCTCGGAGGGCTTCTCCAGCGCGACGATGCGCGCGCCGCGCGGGTTCAGGTGCTCCATGAAGCGCTTGATGGTGCCGCCCTTGCCGGCGGCGTCGCGGCCCTCGAACAGCACGACGATGCGCTGGCCGGTTTCCTTCACCCAGTTCTGCACCTTCAGCAGTTCGATCTGCAGGTCATGCTTGGCCTTCTCATAGTCCTGGCGGCGCATGCGCGTGCGGTAGGGGTAGTTGGCCGGCAGGCGCGCCGAAGTGCTGTCTTCGTTGCTACCTTTGCGGGCGTTGGCCACTTCCAGGGCGGCGGGCTGCTGGCTGACCTGGGTGATGGTCTCTTGCGTGGCGGTGCTGGTGGCCGGTTTGCGCTGGCGTGGGCGACGGGGACGAGGGGCTGGCTTGGGGCTGCTGTCGGCCTCGGCGGGCGCTGGCAGGAGGAGGGTGGCGGATTCTTCGCTCATGGAGGTCCTTGCGGGGGTCGGTCGAATGTCCACCTTCCATCCTATTGGTCTGTGGAGGGTGGCTTTTTGATATCGATCAATCGGGAAGGGGGCCGCAGGTCTGTTGAATGGTTTGAAACAGTTGCCGTTTGATGTAGTGTGAACTGCGGTTTACATTTTTCTCATGCACACGCTCATACAGACCGACATGTACAGGAAGTGGTTTGCCGCCTTGCGGGATGCGCGTGCGCAAGCTCGCATCAACGTGCGGCTGCGGCGGGTCGAGCTTGGAGTGCTGGGTGATTGTAAGCCGGTGGGTGAGGGTGTCTTCGAGTTGAGGATCGACTACGGTCCGGGCTATCGGGTCTATCTGGCTCGGCGGGGTTACGAAGTGATCATCCTCCTGGCAGGAGGAGACAAAGCCACCCAGGCCAGGGACATCAAATCTGCACTCAGGCTGGCGCGCAATCTTTAGGAGACCACCATGACAGATCTCAAGCTGACCAAGTGGGACGCTGCGGACCATTTGCAGACCGAGGAAGATATCGTCCTCTATCTTGAGGCGTGCCTGGAGGAGAACGATCCGACGCTGCTTGCCGCCGCGTTGGGGGATATCGCCCGTGCCCGCGGCATGGCCCAGTTGGCTCGTGATACCGGCTTGACCCGGGAGGGTCTGTACAAGGCGCTGTCTGCGGATGGAAACCCCAGCCTGGCAACCATCATGAAAGTCATGGCGGCGCTCGGGGTCCGGCTGCACGCAGAGATCGTAACTCCGCGGGCGGCGGGGTAGGTCTTGATAACACGGCGCCGACCAAATCGCAGACAACAAAAAACCCGCACTAGGCGGGTTTCTTGTGTCGCTTCGGGTAACTTTGCAACCACCAGAAGCTGAAGGTGGTGCCCAGAGACGGAGTCGAACCGCCGACACGAGGATTTTCAATCCTCTGCTCTACCGACTGAGCTATCTGGGCGACGAGGTGCATTAAATAGATTTCCGAATCGACCGTCAACGATTTTTTTGAAAAAATTTAAATTAATTCCGTCGCTTACGGTTTTCGGGGTCAATTCGAGGGTGGCACGTAGCCTTCGGCCTGGGCGTAATCCTCACCGGCGAAGAACTTGTCCATCTCGGCCTGGATGAATTTGCGGTCCTCGGCATTCATCATGTTCAAGCGCTTCTCGTTGATCAGCATGGTCTGGTGGTCCTGCCACTCCTTCCAGGCTTTCTGCGAGATGTGCTCGAAGATGTCCTGGCCCTTGGCGCCTGGGTAGGGCGGGCGGTCCAGGCCGGGGAGTTCTTCGTTGTACTTGCGGCACTTCACGGTGCGGGTCATGGCTTGTCTCCTGCAATCAGTTCGTCGGCCGCGCGTTGCAGCAGCTTCTTGACCGGGGCGGCGAGGCCCAGGCGCGGCGGGGTGGCGAGGTTATACCAGAGCCAGTCGGGCTCGGCCACGTGCGAGCCGACGGGCTCGACACGCACCAGCCAGGGCTCGATGGCCAGCTGGAAATGGCTGAAGGTGTGGGTCAGGCCGTCCAGGGCCTGGCTGCCGTTCAGGCGCAGGCCGTGCTGGTAGGCGAGGTCGTCGAGCTGTTCCAGGCTGTCCAGCTCCGGCAGGCTCCACAGTCCGCCCCACAGGCCGGTGGAAGGCCGGCGATAGAGCAGGATCGCGCCTTCGTGGTTGGTCAGCAGCGGCATCAGGGTCTTGCGCTGGGGCAGGGCCTTGCGCGGCTTGGGCTCGGGGTAGCGGGTCTCCTCGCCATGCAGGTGCGCCTCACAACCCCTTTGCAGCGGGCAGATCAGGCAACTGGGCTTGCTGCGGGTGCACAGCGTGGCGCCCATGTCCATCATCGCCTGGGTGAAGTGGTTGACCCGGGTCATCGGCGTGAAGCGCTCGGCGGTGGCCCAGAGCTGGTTGGCCACTTTGGGTTCGCCGGGGTAGCCGGCCTGTGCGGTGAAACGGGCCAGCACGCGCTTTACGTTACCGTCGAGGATCGGCGCGCGGATGCCCATGCTGATGCTGGCGATGGCGCCCGCCGTGGAGCGCCCGATGCCGGGCAATTCGGTGAGTTGCTCGACGCTGCGCGGGAACTCGCCGCCATGCTGCTCGACAACGATCTTCGCGGCCTTTTGCAAGTTACGGGCGCGGGTGTAGTAGCCAAGGCCCGTCCACAGGTGCAGCACCTCGTCCTCCGGCGCCTCGGCCAGGGCCTGCACGGTCGGCAGGGCCTGCATGAAGCGGTCGAAGTAGTTGAGCACGGTGCTGACTTGCGTCTGCTGCAGCATGATTTCGGAGACCCACACCCGATACGGGTTGATGCCCTGTTGCCAGGGCAGGTCGTGGCGGCCGTGCTGGTCGTACCAGTCCAGCACGGCGCTGGAGAACTGCTGGGGGCTCATCGTTTGAACAGCCCCTTGAGCGCATCTTTGAGTTCCGGGCTCACCTTGTCTCCGAGTTTCTCTTCGAGTTTTTCATCGATCTTGTCCTTCAGGCGGTTGCCGGCCAGCTTCGCGGCGACCTTGCCCAGGCCGTCCTGATCCAGGCGGCAGGCCTTGGCGCCCAGCTCCAGCGGGCCGCGGCAGCGCAGCGGCACTTCGACGCCGGCAAAGCGCTCGTTGACCTGGCAGGCCGGGTCGGGCATGGCGCGCTGGTCGCCCTCGACGATCACGCCGACGTTGTAGTCCATGCCCAGCACGCGCAGGTCGAGGTCGCCATGGCCGTTGACGGTCAGGCCCGGGATGCGTGCCTTGAGGTCCGGGTTGCTGGCCACGCCGTTACGTACCACCAGGCTGCCGCGCAGTTCCTGGAACGGCGTGTCCTTGCCCCGCTGTTCGCCGCTGAGCTGCTTGCGGTTGAGGGTGGCGATGGCCTGGCACAGCTGCTGTTCCAGGTTGGCGTTGACCAGCACACCGTCGTTGATGGTGAAGCTGGCGTTGCCGTTGAGGGTATCGACCAGGGCTTTCTGGCTGTTGCCGGTGGCGGTCAGGTCGCTGTTCAGGGTCAGCAGGCCCTTCACTGGCGGCGTCTGGTCCGGGCTTTCGCGCTTGATGAAGTGCTCCACCGGCACGCGATTGATCTTGGTGTTCACGCCGATCTGCGGCACGGCGGGGCGTACGTCGACAGTGCCCTTGGCCTCGAAGGTGCCGTTGTACAGGCCGCCGCGCAGGGTCTGCAGGGTGACCAGGCCGGCCTGGCCGCTGGCGGTCAGCTGTGCGTCGCTGATCGGCAGCTTGTCCAGGGTCAGCGCGCCGAACGACAGGTCGGCCTGCAGGTCCAGGGCGCGCAGGCGGTCGACCGGCAACAGCTTGTCGTTGCTCCAGGCCACCTGGGTCGGTGCGTCGGGCAGTGGTGTGGTGCCCGCGCCGGCGACGGCGGTGGCTTCCTGCTGCTTGACCTCGGCCTGGCGCGCGGCGCTGGCGCCCTTGGCCTCTTCGCTTTTGGCCGGCAGGTAGCGATCGGCGTCGAACGTGTCGGCTTTGAGGCGTACGCGCAATGCTTGCTTGGCGAAATCGTCCACGGCGACACGGCCGGTGAAGGTGCTGTCGTCCAGCTTCACCGCCAGGTCTTCCAGGGCCAGGCTGTTCTGCGTGCTCTGCAGGCGGGTGACCAGCTCCAGCTTCTTGAACGCCCCCGGGTCGGCGGTGGCCGGCAGCGGGTGGCCGATGCCGTCGAGGAAGGTGCGCAGGTCGAACTGGGCGATGGACAGGCCGCCGCTGACCTGCGGGGCCTTGTCCAGATCACGCACGTTCAGTTCGCCCAGGGCGCGCAGCTGGTTGGCCGAGACCTTCAGGCCGCTCCAGGACGCGACATTGGCCGCCAGGTCGACCAGCACCTGCCCTTGGGCAACGAAGGTCAGGGTCTTGCCGGCCAGCGGCTCGCCCGAGGTCTCGCCTGACAGGCGCATGTCCTCGAGGTTGTAGCGCTTGAGCTTGCGGTCGAAGCGCAGCTCGCCGGTCAGCTCGGTGCGCGCCTTGATGTTCGGCTGGCTGGCGCTGAGGAAGGCACTGGCCTTGAGCGCGATGTTCGCGCCTTCGTGCACGGGGCCGGTGCTCAGCTGGATGCTTTCGGCGCCGTAGGTCTGTCCGGCTTTCTCGTCGGTGTAGAGCACGCGGGCGTTATTGACGGTCAGGCTGTCGATGTCGAGCTTGACCGAGCGTTCGCTGGCTTCAGCGTTGGCTGGCGCGGCGGCTGGCGCTTCAGCCGGCGTGCTGGCCGGCGCGCCGGCGACGGTCGGCTGCGGCAGTGGCTTGCCGATGTCTTCCCAGTTGCCGTGGCCATTGGCGTCGCGGGTCAGGGTCAGGTTGAGGCCCTCGACCCGCACATCGCTCATCTGCACCTCGCGGCGCAGCAGCGGCAGCACGCGCACCGACAGGCCGAGCATCTGCAGGTCGGCGAACGGCACCTTGGGGTTGTTCAGCGTGGCGATGCTCGCCTCGTGCAGCTCCAGGCCCAGCCAGGGGAACAGGCTCCAGCCGATGTCGCCGTTGAGGGTCAGTTCCACATGGGCCTTGTCGCGGGCCAGCTTGCGGATTTCGTCTTTGTAGTCGTTGGGATCGAAGAGGTGGGTCAGGGCGAAGCCCAGCGCCACGATGATCAGCAACAACCCGAGAAGCCCCAGCCCCAGGATTTTGCCGAACGCTTTCATGGGCGAGTCCTTGTAGTCCGATTTAGAAATTCAGCGGCGAGTATAGCGCCGTGGCACTTGGCTCTGCGTATCCGACATTTCGACAGTGGGAATGATGACAGTTCATTTATCACCTGCTTGGACCTAATCGCAGGGCCGAGACCAGCGTGGTACCTGCGTGGGAGCGGGCTAGCCCCGCGATGAGGCCCGAACAGGCGACACACCCTCACCTGAATACGCGAAATACCGATTCAGCTGACGAAAAAAACACGATATCAGATTGCTTTCATGTCACCCCCTGCTGGTAATCTTGCGCCCGCCCGTGGAGCCCCCGCGACCCATTGTCGCGGGGTGCCAGCCCAAGCGGCCGGGCTGCCTTGCGTGCAGCCAAAGCAGAGCCGTCCACGCGCACAGCCCACCTACAAAAGGAACAATCCATGAACAGCAGTATCACGGCGGGGGCGGTGGCGAGCGCGCCGGGCTTCCTGTCGAAGGAGCGCATCATCGCCCGCCCGGGCTTCAACCGTTGGCTGGTGCCGCCGGCGGCCCTGGCGATTCACCTGTGCATCGGCATGGCCTATGGCTTCTCGGTGTTCTGGTTGCCGCTGTCCCAGGCCCTGGGCGTCAGCGCGCCGGTGGCCTGCGCCGCCGACATGGGCTTCGTCGCCCGCCTGTTCAGCGCCGAGTGCGACTGGCCGATCTCCATGCTCAGCTGGATCTACACCCTGTTCTTCGTGTTCCTCGGCTGCTCGGCCGCGGTGCTCGGCGGCTGGCTGGAGCACGCCGGCCCGCGCAAGGCCGGCCTGGTATCGGCGCTGTGCTGGTGCGGTGGCCTGCTGATCTCGGCGATCGGCGTGAAGACCCACCAGCTGTGGCTGATGTGGCTGGGCTCGGGGGTGATCGGCGGGATCGGCCTGGGTCTGGGCTACATCTCGCCGGTGTCGACGCTGATCAAGTGGTTCCCGGACAAGCGCGGCATGGCCACCGGCATGGCGATCATGGGCTTTGGCGGGGGTGCCATGGTGGGCGCGCCGCTGGCCACCGCGCTGATGAGCCATTTCTCCAGCCCGACCGAAGTGGGCGTATGGCAGAGCTTCGTCGCCATGGCCGCGATCTACTTCGTGTTCATGACCGCCGGTGCCCTGGCCTACCGTGTGCCACCGACCGGCTGGAAACCTGAAGGCTGGACGCCGCCGGCGAAGAAGGCCAACGCCATGGTCACCGACCGTCACGTGCACGTCAGCGTGGCCTGGAAGACCCCACAGTTCGCCCTGGTGTGGCTGGTGCTGTGCCTGAACGTGTCGGCCGGCATCGGCATCCTCGGGATGGCCTCGCCGCTGCTGCAGGAAGTGTTCGCCGGCAAGCTGCTGGGCAACGAGCTGACGTTCAGTGAGCTGAATGCCGCGCAGCTGGCGCAGATTGCCGCCATCGCCGCTGGTTTCACTGGCCTGCTGAGCCTGTTCAACATCGGCGGACGCTTCTTCTGGGCGTCGTTCTCCGACTACATCGGTCGCAAGAACACCTACTTCGCCTTCTTCGCCCTGGGCGTGGGCCTCTACAGCCTGGTGCCGAACATGGGCCACATTGGCAACGTGGCGCTGTTCGTGGCGGCGTTCTGCATCATCCTGTCGATGTACGGCGGCGGCTTCGCCACCGTGCCGGCGTACCTGGCCGACCTGTTCGGCACGCAGATGGTCGGCGCCATCCATGGTCGCCTGCTGACTGCCTGGGCGGCGGCCGGCGTGCTCGGCCCGGTGCTGATCACCTACCTGCGCGAGGCGCAGCTGGCGGCAGGGGTGGAGCGGGCCGCGGCCTACGACATGACCCTGTACATCCTCGCCGGCCTGCTGGTGCTGGGCTTCATCTGCAACATGCTGGTGCGGCCGGTGGCGGACAAGTACTTCATGACCGATGCCGAACTGGCTGCCGAGCGGGCGCTGAGCCATGACAAGGGTGTCGATTCGGCACGCTCGCTGGAGTGGCATGCGGCGCCGGGCAGCCTGCCGTTGGTGTTGCTGGCCTGGGCGGTGGTGGTGATTCCGCTGGCCTGGGGGGTGTGGATCACCTTGCAGAAGACGGCGGTGCTGTTTCATTGATGGATGATCCGGCCGGTTGATTGGCTGGTTTCAAGGGCCCCATCGCGGGGCAAGTCGCATCGGCGCACCGCCGCTCCCACGCCAGATCGTGGGAGCGGGCTGGCCCCGCGATGGGTTCAACAGAAAAATCTGCTTGTATAGACCTGTAGGCCCATTCCACCCCGTAATTACTAGCTCTGCCATATGTCATCCGCGTTTCAAGCCGGCGCGTTCTGGGCCTATAATGGAGCCCTTTTCGCCCAATGATTTTGCGGAGCTGGTGATGGTCGAACGTAAGGCTTCCGTCGAGCGCAATACCCTGGAAACCCAGGTCAAGTGCTCGATCAACCTCGATGGCAGCGGCAAGGCCCGATTTGAAATCGGCGTGCCTTTCCTTGAACACATGCTCGACCAGATCGCCCGACATGGGCTGATCGACCTGGATATCGAGTGCAAGGGCGACCTGCATATCGACGATCACCATACCGTCGAGGACGTCGGCATCACCCTCGGCATGGCGTTCGCCCAGGCCATCGGCGACAAGAAAGGCATCTTCCGCTACGGCCATGCCTATGTGCCGCTGGACGAAGCGTTGTCGCGCGTGGTCATCGATTTCTCGGGGCGCCCAGGCCTGCAGATGCATGTGCCCTACACCCGCGCCACCGTCGGCGGCTTCGATGTCGACCTGTTCCAGGAGTTCTTCCAGGGCTTCGTCAACCACGCCCTGGTGACCCTGCACATCGACAACCTGCGTGGCCACAACACCCACCATCAGATCGAGACCGTGTTCAAGGCCTTCGGCCGCGCCCTGCGCATGGCCGTTACCCTCGACGAGCGCATGGCCGGGCAGATGCCGTCCACCAAAGGGTGCCTGTAAATGCAGACGGTAGCCGTAATCGACTATGGCATGGGCAACCTGCACTCGGTGGCCAAGGCCCTCGAGCACGTGGGCGCCGGCAAGGTGTTGGTGACCAGTGACGCCGCGGTGATTCGTGAGGCTGATCGCGTGGTGTTCCCCGGCGTCGGCGCGATCCGCGACTGCATGGCCGAGATCCGCCGCCTGGGCTTCGACAGCCTGGTGCGCGAAGTCAGCCAGGATCGCCCGTTCCTCGGTATCTGCGTGGGCATGCAGGCATTGCTCGACCACAGTGAGGAAAACGACGGTGTCGACTGCATCGGCCTGTTCCCCGGCCAGGTGCGCTTCTTCGGTAAAGACCTGAAGGAAGACGGTGAGCACCTGAAGGTGCCGCACATGGGCTGGAACGAAGTGAGCCAGACCATCGACCACCCGCTGTGGCACGACATCCCTGACCGGGCGCGCTTCTACTTCGTGCACAGCTATTACATCAACGCCGGCAAGCCGGGCCAGGTGGTCGGTCGCGGCCACTATGGCGTCGACTTCGCCGCCGCGCTGGCCGATGGCTCGCGCTTTGCCGTGCAGTTCCACCCGGAGAAGAGCCATACCCATGGCCTGCAACTGCTGCAGAACTTCATCGCCTGGGACGGGCGCTGGTAAATGAGCCGATCGAAGACCAAGGCTCCCGTCATCACCCTGGCCCCGGAGCAGGAGCGCGACGCGCTTGACACGCTCAAGCGCTTCCTCGAAGACCGCTTCGAGCTGGAGCTGGGGTCGTTCGAGGTGGCCGAGGTCCTCGAGCTGTTCAGCAAGGAAATTGCACCCCACTACTACAACAGGGCGATTGCCGATGTTCAGCTGCACCTCAAGGAGCGGTTCGAGAGCATCGAAAGCGACCTGTGGGCGCTAGAGAAGCCCTGAACCCAACGAACAAGACAGGTTGCCAAGATGCTGATTATCCCCGCTATCGATCTCAAGGACGGTGCCTGCGTACGCCTGCGCCAAGGCCGCATGGAAGACTCCACCGTATTCTCCGACGACCCGGTGAGCATGGCCGCCAAATGGGTCGAGGGTGGCTGCCGCCGCCTGCACCTGGTCGACCTGAACGGCGCCTTTGAAGGCCAGCCGGTCAACGGTGAAGTGGTCACTGCCATCGCCAAGCGCTACCCGAACCTGCCGATCCAGATCGGCGGCGGCATCCGCTCGCTGGAAACCATCGAACACTACGTCAAGGCCGGCGTCAGCTACGTGATCATCGGCACCAAGGCGGTCAAGCAGCCTGAGTTCGTCGCCGAAGCGTGCAAGGCCTTCCCCGGCAAGGTCATTGTCGGCCTGGATGCGAAAGACGGCTTCGTCGCCACTGACGGCTGGGCCGAAGTGAGCAGCGTGCAGGTCATCGACCTGGCCAAGCGTTTCGAGGCTGACGGCGTCTCGGCGATCGTCTACACCGACATCGCCAAGGACGGCATGATGCAGGGCTGCAACGTGCCGTTCACCAAGGCCCTGGCCGAAGCCACCTCGATTCCGGTGATCGCCTCGGGCGGCATCCACAACCTGGGCGACATCAAGGCCCTGCTGGACGCCAAGGCCCCCGGCATCATTGGCGCCATCACTGGCCGTGCCATCTACGAAGGCACCCTCGACGTCGCCGAGGCCCAGGCCTTCTGCGACAACTACCAAGGCTGAGGAGCGACCATGGCACTGGCCAAGCGCATCATCCCTTGCCTGGACGTGGACAACGGCCGGGTGGTCAAGGGCGTCAAGTTCGAGAATATCCGCGATGCCGGCGACCCGGTGGAAATCGCCCGGCGCTACGATGAGCAGGGCGCCGACGAGATCACCTTCCTCGACATCACCGCCAGCGTCGATGGCCGTGACACCACCCTGCATACCGTCGAGCGCATGGCCAGCCAGGTGTTCATCCCGCTGACCGTGGGCGGCGGCGTGCGCACCGTGCAGGACATCCGCAACCTGCTCAATGCCGGTGCCGACAAGGTGTCGATCAACACCGCCGCGGTGTTCAACCCGGAGTTCGTGGGTGAGGCTGCGGACCGTTTCGGTTCGCAGTGCATCGTCGTCGCCATCGACGCCAAGAAAGTCTCCGGCCCGGGCGAAACGCCGCGTTGGGAGATCTTCACCCACGGTGGTCGCAAGCCGACCGGGCTGGATGCCGTCGAGTGGGCGAAGAAGATGGAAGGCCTGGGGGCCGGCGAGATCCTGCTGACCAGCATGGACCAGGATGGCATGAAGAACGGCTTCGACCTGGGGGTTACCCGGGCGATCAGCGATGCGCTGGGGATTCCGGTGATTGCCTCGGGTGGCGTGGGCAACCTGCAGCACCTGGCCGACGGGATTCTGGAAGGGCATGCCAGCGCGGTGCTGGCGGCAAGCATCTTCCACTTTGGCGAGTACACGGTGCCGGAGGCGAAGGCCTACATGGCTTCGCGTGGGATCGTGATCAGATAACGGTTTGGGGCCGCGTTGCGGCCCCAAAAGCATGTAGTACGCCGCGTTAGCTATTTATACATGTATCGAATAAGAGCAGGAGTCCCTGAACCAGTTTTTTTGAATGTTATTCCTGAAGGTATTCCTTCACCTGTGAAAATATTACTGATTTTGAAGTCGCCGTTGTAAGTTCCTGAGTAGCAAAATTTTGTGCTCATGAGCAGATTGCTGAAGCATAAGGTTCCATTGCCTGACCACTTGGAGATTGATGCGCTTTTGGGCTGGATTGCCTCTTCTTTGCACTCAGGGGTCCAGTTTACCATGGCCCAGTCTTCGCTTCGTCTGGCGACAACTAAACAATAATTAGAGTCGTCACTCAAAGTAAGTACTATATTAGGATAGACGGGGCTAGGGTAAAAATTTTCAACAATCTCCCGGCGCTCATCGAACCGGCGGGCAGCGTCATTGTATTTTTCGGTGCCGAGTGAAGCGCCTTGATACCGTAGGCGCGGATTTGAGAAGTAAGGTATGACGTCATGGGACGTAGTCATCAGTGTACGGAAGCTGGGTATACTACTTTCGTAACCGTATGCATATCGTGGAATCACCCCCTCGCTGTCTGGAAACTCGTGGTCAGCTCCGAGATTATGGCCAATCTCATGCGCCAGCGTAGAGTCAGTACAGCTGAACACAGAGTAAGCGAACGGTTTGTCAGCCTCGAGCCATCCTAGGCCGCAGTATTCCATGGAGGTCGAAAATAAAGTAACTAAGCTAGATTTAGTTCTATCTCGTTTGGGGTTTACGTATTTCCAAAGGGCTCTTTCCTCAAAGGTAAGATCATCAAGTTGGTCATCATACGTTTTTCCCGATTCGCTATAGGGGGCATCTAAGATCTCGGACAGCTCAAGCGTCAGATTGGTGTCACTTTGGTTGTAATAAATATTGGTCTCCGTCAGTATTTGTTGTAGTGTTTGCCGAACGTTCGGGTACTTGGCTCTTGATTGTTCGGTGGTGACGATGAGCAGTCTGATAAGGCTTTTTTCGGAGCTTGGCGATGTGTTTATATTCGCAGCGGGCTTGTTGTTTCGTGGGGTTAATCTTGGTTTTGACTTTGGCGGGAGCTTGGTCTTATCAAGTTTGACCAGAACATGCTGGTCTCCGCCAATACTCTCGAGACGATAATGGTTTCCGTTGACATGGATGCTGCCAATCAACTGTTTGTCATGACGTACTATGGAAATCCAATTAAAAGGATCGAGATCGACTTCAGCGGCTGAAGACTTGTGCTGTTTGGCGTCTGATGAGATATCACCGTACCAGCTGATCATGCCATCTGGCACCGTGTCTGCTCCTTTTCTCCGAAATTTTATTGTTTTTCCATCAGGCAGTGGAACAGAGAATGTATCAGTATTACGGCTGATTAGGTCGGGGTTCACGCTAACCGGATGCAGCTCGAGGGTTGCAGGGTCGTTGAACAGGGTTGTCAGATAGGGGTGAACGCCCTGATGCGCCTGCAACGTCTGCAGTGCTGGTTTGTCCAGTTTGGGTTGCAGTTGGAACAGCGCGGCAGAACGCTCAGTGGAATGGCTGGTTGTTTGGCTTGGTGTCGTCGAATTGCAGGCTGAAATAAGTGTGATGCCAGCAATAAAAAACAGTTTCTTCCAGTCGGAATATTCCATGAGCTCGTTCCCGTAGAGGTGAGCTCATAATGAAACGCATTGAGAGAATGGCCACAACTGGCAAAAATTATAGGTAAAGACTTAACGGTTGGTGTTAGTATGCCCCCCTTTCGCGACACAAGGCCGCTCCTACAGGGGAACGCGTATCCATCCGGCAAACGCATATCCCTGTAGGAGCGGCCTTGTGTTGCGATGGGCCGCAAAGCGGCCCCCATTGCATTACCCGTGATTCTTGCCGAGCAACGCGTGATACAGCTCGGTATCCCCAAGAATCCCCACCACCTTGTCGTTATCCTGCAACACCAGCTTGTTGCCGGTCTGGTAACGAATCCGCAGCGCCTCGCGCATGCCGATATCGGCGTGCACCACGGTCGGCCTGCGCTCCAGCAGCTCCACATCCTGCCCCGGTGCCCAGTTCTGCATGTCCAGCCCGTTCTGGCCCTGGCGCGCGCGCTTGAGCGAGCCCCCTTCGCCGAGGTCCAGCCATGAGTCGATTCCCGGGTCCAGGCACACCGAGCCGTTGACCCGCTTGCACTGGTCCAGGCTGCGCATCAGGCTGCGGCCGCACAGCACGTTGAGCGGGTTGGTGTGGGCGACGAAGGTGCGCACATACTCGTCGGCCGGGTTGAGCACGATGTCTTCCGGCTTGCTGTACTGAATGATCCGCCCGTCCTTCATGATCGCGATGCGGCTACCCAGCTTCAGGGCCTCGTCGAGGTCGTGGCTGACGAACACGATGGTCTTGCTCAGCTTGCTCTGCAGGGCCAGCAGTTCGTCCTGCAGGCCTTGGCGGATCAGCGGGTCGAGGGCCGAGAACGGCTCGTCCATCAACAGGATGTCGGCGTCCATCGCCAGCGCCCGGGCCAGGCCCACGCGCTGCTGCATGCCGCCGGAGAGTTCGTCCGGCTTCTTGTTGCGCCACTGGGTCAGGCCCACCAGCTCGAGCTTCTCGTCGACCAGCTTGCGCCGTTCCTTCTCGGGGCGGCCCTGCATTTCCAGGCCGAAACTGATGTTCTCGCGCACCGTCAGCCAGGGCATCAGGGCGAACTTCTGGAACACCATGGCGATGCGCTTGGTGCGCATCATCTTAAGCTCCGCCGGGGTGCAGTGGGCGATGTCGATGTGCTTGCCTTCGTGCTCGACGAACAGCTTGCCACGGCTCACGGTGTTGAGGCCGTTGATGCAGCGCAGCAGGCTGGATTTGCCCGAGCCGGACAGGCCCATCAGCACGCAGATCTCGCCCTTGTTGATGTCCAGGTTGGCCTTCTCGACGCCGACCACCAGGCCCGTCTGCTTGAGAATCTGCTCGCGGGTCTTGCCCTGGTCGAGCAGGGAAAGCGCCTCGCGCGGCTTGTTGGAGAAGATGACGTCGACGTCTTCGAATCGAATGATGCTCATGCCTCACCCCTTACCGGCAGCTCCGGTTGCTTGCAGATACGGTCGAGCATGATTGCCAGCAGCACGATCGCCAGGCCCGCTTCGAAGCCCAGGGAGATATCGGCGGTGTTCAGTGCGTTGACCACGGGTTTGCCCAGGCCGTCGGCGCCCACCAGGGCGGCGATCACCACCATCGACAGCGACAGCATGATGCACTGGGTCACGCCGGCGGCGATGCTCGGCATGGCGTGCGGCAGTTCGATACGGGTCAGCAGCTGGCGGCGCGAGCAACCGAAGGCCTTGCCGGCGTCCATCAGTTCCTGCGGCACGTCGCAGATGCCCAGATAAGTGAGGCGGATGGGCGCGGCGATGGCGAACACCACGGTGGAGATCAGCCCCGGTACCACGCCCAGGCCGAACAGGGTCAGGGTCGGGATCAGGTAGACGAAGGTGGGCACGGTCTGCATCAGGTCCAGCACCGGGCGCATGGCGGTATAGAACATCGGTTTGTGCGCGGCGGCAATGCCCAGCGGCACGCCGATGACCACGCAGACCACCGTGGCGAAGGTGACCTGCGCCAGGGTTTCCATGGTTTCCTGCCAGTAGCCCAGGTTGAAAATCAACAGGAACGACAGGGCGACGAAGACGGTAAGGGCCCACTTGCGCTGGATCAGGTGCGCGAGGGCGGCGAACAGGGCGATGAGCACGAACGGGTTGAACCAGGTCAGGGCACTGGTGACCCCATGGATCATGAATTCCAGGCCTGCGGCGATGGCGTCGAAGTAGCTGGCGCCGTTCTGGGTCAACCATTCGACGAATGAGGCGATGTACTGCCCCAGGGGTATTTTCTGATCGATAAGCATGATAGCGAGCTTCCACCTGCAAAGATTGAAATCAGTCCGGGGCGGGCACGGTCCCGCCCCGAGGTGTTGCCATTGCGTCTTGCGTTATTGCGTCAGTTTGGCCTTGGCCGCCTCGAGGCCGGGCTTGCCGTCCACGGTGGTCACGCCGGCGAGCCAGGCATCCAGCTTGCCGGGGTTGTCCTTGAGCCACTTCTTGGCCGCAGCCTCGGGTTTCATCTTGTCGTCCAGGACATAGCCCATCATGGTGCTTTCATCCTTGAGCTCGAACGACAGGTTCTTCAGCAGCTGGCCGACGTTGGCGCATTCCTGCGCATAGCCCTTGCGGGTGTTGGTGAGCACGGTGGCCTTGCCGAAGTCGGGACCGAAATAGGCGTCCCCGCCGGTCAGGTACTGCATCTTGAAGCGGGTGTTCATCGGGTGTGGTTCCCAACCGAGGAACACGATCGCCTCGTCGCGCTTCTGCGCCCGGTCGACCTGGGCGAGCATGCCGGCCTCGCTGGACTGCACGATCTGGAAGCCGGCGTCCTTCAGGCCGAAGGCGTTGTCGTCGATCATCTTCTGGATGGTGCGGTTGCCGTCGTTGCCGGGTTCGATGCCGTAGATCTTGCCCTTGAGCTCCTGCTTGAACTTGGGCAGGTCGGCGAAATCCTTCAGGCCCTTGTCATACAGTGCCTGGGGCACGGCCAGGGTGTACTTGGCGTTCTCCAGGTTGGCGCGCACGGTCTCGACGGTGCCGGCGTCGCGGTACTGCTTGATGTCGTTCTCCATGGTCGGCATCCAGTTGCCGAGAAACACGTCCAGGTCCTTGCCGGTGGCCAGCGACTTGTAGGTCACCGGTACCGAGATCATGGTGGTGTGGGTCTTGTAGCCCAGGGCTTCGAGCACGACGCTGGTGGTCGCGGTGGTGACCGTGATGTCGGTCCAGCCGACATCCGAGAAACGCACCGTCTTACACTGCTCGGGTTCGGCGGCCTGGGCCAGCAGCGGAGCGGACAGCAACGCGACCAGCAACAGCTTGGGTGAACCTTTCATGGATGGACTCCTGTGATTTTATCTTCGGGTTCGCGTGGGTCGCCGGGCGTTCTCAGGGCTCCGGTCGACCAGGCCTGCAGAGGGCAGGATGCGAGGCCGTGCAATACGAGTCGCTTTCGATAATCCTCCAGCGTTCGGCAATCGCCTACTGGTGGCGTCGTATCCAGTACAGGACGGGTCGCATCCAGTACGGACGATGTCGCAACTGGATTTTTCCACCCCCCGGCCTCGGTTTTTACGGCGTCCCGGCGCTGGAAAACGGCGCACGCAGGGCCGGTGCAGTGGCGGCGCTGCTGGACAAAAGTACGTCGGTTGCAGACGGCGAGGGGGTGGGCAAAAGCCCGATGATGCGAGCATTCCGAGGCGGCTCGAGCTTTCAGCCTAGCAGTTGCGCAAGGCGGTGTTCGGCGCTGCGAGACAAGCCCATCAAGAGGTGATGCGACAATGGCCATCAGCGTGTTCGACCTGTTCAAGATCGGTGTCGGGCCTTCCAGCTCACACACCGTCGGCCCCATGCGCGCCGGCGCGCTGTTCGTCCAGGGGCTGCGCGAACGCGGCGAGCTGGAGCGGGTACGGCGCATCGAGGTACGGCTGTATGGCTCGCTGTCGGCCACCGGTGTCGGCCACGGCACTGACAACGCCACGATCATGGGCCTGATGGGCGAATGGCCCGACGCCATCGACCCCAGCCAGATCACCCCGCGCATCGCCGACCTGCGTGAAACCAACGTGCTCAAACTCGACAACCGCTTGCCCATCGAATTCGTCTGGGCCCGCGACATGCTGCTGCTGGACGAGAACCTGCCGTATCACCCCAACGCCATGACCCTGATCGCCGAAGGCGAGGGTGGCGAGCTGCATCGCGACACGTACTACTCGGTGGGCGGCGGCTTCGTGGTCGATGCCGCCCAGGCCGCCAGTGGCGTGCTGGACGCCGACCAGACCGTGCTGCCCTACGACTTCAACAGCGCCGCCGAGCTGCTGCAGCTATGCAGGCAAAACGACCTGAGCGTGTCGCAATTGATGCTGGCCAACGAGAAGGTCTGGCGCAATGAAGAAGAGATTCGTGCCGGCCTGCTCAAGCTCTGGCAGGCCATGCAGGAGTGCGTGGACAACGGCCTCAAGCACGAAGGGATTCTGCCCGGCGGGCTCAATGTGCGCCGCCGCGCCGCCAAGCTGCACCGCAGCCTGCAGGAGCTGGGCAAGCCCAATGTGATCGGCTCGACCATGAGCGCCATGGAGTGGGTCAACCTCTACGCCCTGGCGGTCAACGAGGAAAATGCCGCCGGCGGGCGCATGGTCACCGCGCCCACCAACGGCGCGGCCGGGATCATTCCGGCGGTGCTGCACTACTACATGCGTTTCTCCGATGTGGTGGACGAATCCAACGTGGTGGATTTCTTCCTCGGCGCGGCCGCGGTGGGCATCCTGTGCAAGAAGAACGCCTCGATCTCCGGCGCCGAGGTCGGTTGCCAGGGCGAGGTCGGTTCGGCCTGCGCCATGGCTGCGGCGGGTCTGGCCGAAGTGCTGGGCGCGACGCCCGCGCAGCTGGAGAACGCCGCCGAGATCGCCCTTGAGCACAACCTCGGGCTCACCTGCGATCCGGTCGGCGGCCTGGTCCAGGTACCGTGCATCGAGCGCAACGCCATCGCCGCGGTGAAGGCGATCAACGCCGTGCAGATGGCCCTGCGCGGCGACGGCGAGCACTTCATCTCTCTGGACCAGGTGATCCGCACCATGCGCGACACCGGCGCCGACATGCACGACAAGTACAAGGAAACCTCGCGCGGGGGTCTTGCGGTCAGCGTCATCGAGTGCTGATGCGCCGTTCTGGCCCACGCCTGACCGATGCGCCACATTCTGGCGCATCGGTTGTCATCTACCGGCCGTCGCCTGTCGTTACCAGCAGGGTCGTTGTCGGTGACACTCAAGTCTGTCGCATCTGGGCAACCTTCCCACAAGTGCTACCGAATTGCTCAGCGGTGACGCGCAGGGGCGCTGGCGCGCCCGTTTGCGTTTGACCTGACGCTCATCACCCGGCCCGCTGGAAGGCGCATGCCGACGTCGTTTTTGGGTTTTATTGGATGAGCGTTCAATTTCAGGCATGCCATTTGCGTTGAGATTGGCAAAGCCCCTGCATACGAAACGGGGCCATTACAAGAACAGTGCTCGCCTGAGGCACACCCTGCATTGTGTGAGGAGAAATCGCGATGACGTCGTACACCTCCGGGAACCCAACCCAGAACCGCACAGCACCCCAGTCCATCGGCTTTCTCCTGCTGGACAACTTCACCCTCATCTCGCTGGCCTCGGCCGTCGAACCCCTGCGCATGGCCAACCAGCTGTCCGGCCGCGAGCTGTACCGCTGGCACACGCTGACCGTCGACGGTGGCCAGGTATGGGCCAGTGATGGCCTGCAGATCACCCCGGACGCGGCGATGCACAACGCACCGCCCATGGACACGGTGATCGTCTGCGGCGGCGTGGGCATCCAGCGCACCGTCACCCGCGAGCACGTCACCTGGCTGCAGGCCCAGGCCCGCCAGTCGCGTCGCCTGGGCGCGGTGTGCACCGGCAGCTGGGCGCTGGCCTGCGCTGGGCTGCTCGACGGTTTCGACTGCAGCGTGCACTGGGAATGCCTGGCGGCGATGCAGGAAGCCTACCCGCGGGTCAACATGAGCACCCGCCTGTTCACCCTCGACCGCAACCGCTTCACCAGCTCCGGCGGCACCGCGCCGCTGGACATGATGCTGCACCTGATCAGCCGCGATCATGGCCGCGAGCTGTCGGCGGCGATCTCCGAGATGTTCGTCTACGAGCGCATCCGCAACGAGCAGGACCACCAGCGCGTGCCGCTCAAGCACATGCTCGGCACCAACCAGCCGAAGCTGCAGGAGATCGTCGCGCTGATGGAGGCCAACCTCGAGGAGCCGATCGACCTGGACGAGCTGGCGGTGTACGTGGCGGTATCGCGGCGTCAGCTCGAGCGATTGTTTCAGAAGTACCTGCACTGCTCGCCGTCGCGCTACTACCTCAAGCTGCGCCTGATCCGTGCCCGGCAACTGCTCAAGCAGACGCCGATGTCGATCATCGAGGTGGCGTCGGTGTGCGGGTTCGTGTCCACGCCGCACTTCTCCAAGTGCTACCGCGAGTACTTCGGCATTCCGCCGCGTGACGAGCGCGTGGGTTCGAACACCACCCAGCAGGTGGCGATGATGCCGATCCCGCAGGCCATGGCCCTGTCGCCGCACAGCGGGCCGATGGCGGCGCTGAGCCAGGCGCGTAATGAATCGACCTTTGCCAGCGTGCGCCTGTAGCCGAAAACTGGCCCCCTGTAGGAGCGGCCTTGTGCCGCGAAAGGGCCGCGTAGCGGCCCCAGCAATCTAGGCATGAACGCTAAGATCCTGGGGCTGCTTCGCAGCCCTTTCGCGGCACAAGGCCGCTCCTACACACAAGCCCAGTCAATGCTTCAGGCGCGCTTGTTGAACTGCGCCAACGCCGGCAGCAACTGCTTGTCGATGGCCTGGCGCACGGCCGGGAGGATGGTCGCGCTACCCGTGTACATCTGCTCCACCATACCCTTCAGGGCCCGCGCATTGGGCTCGGTCAGCCCGCGTATCACCACCTCGCAGGCCTGCTCGGCGCTGGCGCCGGCCGGAATGTCGAAACCCCGCGAGCGCAGCTGGCCCAGCAGGTCGTCCTGGTCGATCAAGTCCGCATGCATCATGACTAATGTCCTTCGCCGCTGTTGTTTGCCATCGATTCTGTGTCCGACGCGCCAGGGCGGCAAGGGCGGATTGTCGCGATGGCCGCTTTGGCTAAGAACAGGTCGTTTACGGCTAAATCGTCGGGGAAGGAAGGCCGCACACTGAAGTCATTCACGGCACCGAGGGTTTGGTCACCCTCACTTCATGCACAGTGGATGTTGCTCGCTCTTGACCCCGGATGCTCACGGCTTTCCGGGGTTGTTTTTTATGTGGGCGAACATCTCGTGGGAGCGGGCTTGCCGCGTGATTGCGGTGATGAGCCTGTCATCGCTATCGCGGGGCAAGCCCGCTCCCACGAGATCATGCGTCAGGCCGGTAATCGTATGGTGCGGCCGATAAGTCCAGGAGGTGGTTGGTCCTGCTGCTGATTGGCCAGCGCTTGCAACTGTTCTCTGCACCGCTCACTGAACGGCGCCGACCTCGGCCCCGCCAGGTCCACATGCAGCAGCATCTGCTCACTGGCCGCCAACGCCTCGTCAAACCCTTCCCGGTGCAGGCTGTGGTACAGGTGCAGGCGCTTCCTGTCGAAGCCGATGACCTGCGTCCGCACCCACACCTCGGTATCGAGCTTCACCTCGTGCAGGTAGTTGATGTGTGCCTCCAGGGTGAACAGCGAATGTCCGCTCTGGCCACGAGCATCGGCGTCCAGGCCGATGCGCTCCATCAGCGCATCGGTGGCGTAGCTGAAGATCAGCAGGTAGTAGGCATCGCGCAGGTGGCCGTTGTAGTCGACCCATTCCGGCAACACTCGGGTACGGTAGGTGATCAGGGCAGGCATCGTTTTCTCCTCAGTCGCCGAAGGCCATGTCGTGGCTGGCTTTGCTCGATCTGACCGCCTCCAGTACCGCCAGCAGGGTGTCATCACGATAGCGCTCCAGCGCGGCGATGCTGCGCTCGCCCAACTGCTCCGAGGTACCTTCCACCACATCGTCGATCAGCTTGTCGGTCAGCTCCGGTGCTGGCAGGTAAGTCCAGGGCAGCTTCAGCGCCGGGCCGAACTGGGCCATGAAGTGGCGCATGCCGGCGTCGCCACCGGCCAGGGTGTAGGTAAGGAAGGTGCCCATGAACGACCAGCGCAGGCCCGCGCCGAAGCGGATCGCGTCGTCGATCTCGCCAGTGCTGGCGACACCGTCGTTGACCAGGTGCAGGGCCTCGCGCCAGAGCGCTTCGAGCAGGCGGTCGGCGATAAACCCGGGGACTTCCTTGCGTACATGCAATGGGCGCATGCCCAGCGCGGTGTAGATGGTTTTCGCCGCTGCGATGGCGTCGGGGCTGGTATTGCGGCCACCGACGATCTCCACCAGCGGCAGCAGGTACACCGGGTTGAACGGGTGGCCGACCACGCAGCGCTCGGGGTGGGTGGCCGACTCGTAGAACTCGCTGGGCAGCAGGCCCGAAGTGCTGGAGCCGATGATCGCGTTGGGCTTGGCGGCGGCGCTGATCTTCGCGTGCAGGTCGAGCTTGAGGTCCAGGCGTTCGGGCGCGCTCTCCTGGATGAAGTCGGCGTCGCGCACGCATTCCTCGATGGTGGCGACGAAGGTCAGGCGATCCTGCGATGCGCCGGGCGCCAGGCCCTGCTTCTGCAGGGCTGGCCAGGCGTTGGCGATGCGCTTGCGCAGCGCGGCCTCGGCGCCGGGGGCCGGGTCCCAGGCAATCACGTCCAGGCCATGGGCCAGGGCGCGGGCGACCCAGCCGCTGCCGATCACGCCGCTACCCAGGGCGGCGAAGGTCTTGATCTCGGTGATAAAGGGCATATCTGGCTCCTGCGGAACGTTGTTCAATGATGTGTCGCGCATGCGTGGGAGCGGGCTTGTCCCGCGATCACCGGCCAAGCCGGTGCCATCCAGCACGGCGCCTGCTTCGCGGGGCAAGCCCGCTCCCACAAGATCCCCATGATTTCCGGGGGCTCAACGACGCTTGAGGTTCATCTTTTCCCGGCCTTCGGCCGGGGTGAGCACGCGAGCACCCATGCGGGTGATGATTTCCGCCGCCCGTTCCACCAACTGGCCGTTGCTGGCCAGCACGCCACGGTCCAGGTACAGGTTGTCTTCCAGCCCCACCCGCACGTTGCCGCCGAGCAGCACGGCCTGGGCGGCCATGGGCATCTGCATGCGACCGATACCGAAACCGGCCCAGGTGACGTCGGCGGGCAGGTTGTCGACCATCGCCTTCATGGTGGTGGTGTCGGCCGGGGCGCCCCAGGGGATGCCCAGGCACAGCTGGAACAGCGGGTCGTCCAGCAGGCCTTCCTTGATCATCTGCTTGGCGAACCACAGGTGGCCGGTGTCGAAGATCTCGAGCTCAGCCTTCACGCCCAGCTCGGTGATGCGCTTGGCGCCCGCGCGCAGCTGGGCCGGGGTGGAGACGTAGATGGCATTGCCGTCGCCGAAATTGAGGGTGCCGCAGTCGAGGGTGCAGATTTCCGGCAGCAGTGCCTCGACGTGGGCCAGACGTTCCAGCGGGCCGATCAGGTCGGTGCCTGGGCCGAACTCCATGGGCGACTCGCCCGGGCCGATCTCCAGGTCGCCGCCCATGCCGGCGGTGAGGTTGACGATGATGTCCACGTCAGCCTCGCGGATGCGCTCCATCACTTCGCGGTACAGGTTGACGTCGCGGCTGAAGCGGCCGGTTTGTGGATCGCGAACGTGGCAGTGGACCACGGTGGCGCCGGCCTTGGCGGCTTCGACGGCGGATTCGGCGATCTGTTTCGGGGTGACCGGGACCAGGTGGCTCTTGGCGACCGTGTCGCCGGCGCCGGTGAGGGCGCAGGTGATGATGACGTCGTGGTTCATGGTGGATTCCTTTTTGTGGCTGTGGGCCGGACCTCTGTAGGAGCGGCCTTGTGCCGCGAAAGGGCCGCAACGCGGCC
This sequence comes from Pseudomonas sp. 2hn, assembly GCF_019646095.1. Classification (NCBI taxonomy): domain Bacteria; kingdom Pseudomonadati; phylum Pseudomonadota; class Gammaproteobacteria; order Pseudomonadales; family Pseudomonadaceae; genus Pseudomonas; species Pseudomonas sp. 2hn. The sequence continues at coordinate 337,767 of NZ_CP081016.1, forward strand.
CCATCAACATCTGCCTGATGCATGAATCCTGGGGGCGCTTCGCACCCCTTTCGCGACACAAGGCCGCTCCTACACCGACCGGGTAGACCTGTCAGTGGACGAGTAGGCGATGAGGTTCTGTCAGTTGGCAGTGAGCTTGAGGTTGTCCGCGGCGGGCTTGCCATCGAAGGTCGTTACCCCCTCGAGCCAGCGGGCCTTGTCCTCGGGGTGGTCCTTGAGCCACTGGCGGGCGGACTCCAGCGCGTCCTTGTGATCGAGCAGCGGCTGCATCATCCGGCTCTCGTCCTCGGCGCTGAAGCTGAGGTTGGCCAGCAGGCGGTGAGCGTTGGGGCAACGTTCGGCATAGTCCGGCGCGGTCACCGTCCACACCGTGGCGCGGCCTTCGTCCGGGCCCAGGGCATCCTGGCTGTCGCCGAGGTAGACCATGTCGATGTTCACGTTCATCGGGTGCGGCGCCCAGCCGAAGAACACCACCGCCTCCTTGCGCCGTACCGCGCGATCCACCGCGGCGAGCATGCCGGCCTCGCTCGACTCGACCAGCTGGAACTTGCCCAGGTCGAACTGGTTCTTGCTGATCATCGCCTTGATCTGGGTATTGGCGCCCGAGCCCGGCTCGATGCCGTAGATCTTGCCGCCCAGTTCCTTCTGGAACTTGTGGATGTCGGCGAACGTCTTCAGGCCCTTGTCGGCCAGGTACTTGGGCACGGCCAGGGTGGCGCGGGCGTCTTCCAGGCTGGGCTTGTCGAGCACCTTGACCTGGTTGGCCTGGATGAACGGGGTGATGGTCTGGGTCATGATCGGGTTCCAGTACCCGAGGAACATGTCCAGGCGCTTGTCGCGGATACCGGCGAAGATGATCTGCTGCGAGGCGCTGGTCTGCTTGGTCTGGTAGCCCAGGCCATCGAGCAGCACCTGGGCCATGGCGCTGGTGGCGATCACATCGGTCCAGTTGACCACGCCCAGGCGCACATCCTTGCAGACGGCGGGTTCGGCGGCGAACAGGGGAGCGGCTACGGTGGTGCTGAGCGCGAGGGACAACAGGCTGCGGCGGATAAAGCGTTGCATGGTGGCTCTCCATCGGCAGTGCATATTGTTATGGGTCCGGCCTCTGCGGGCCGTGAGAACACGCTACGCTGGCGGCAGGGTGGAAAATCGCACCCTGGCGACCAACACTTGCACGGAGGCGACCACCTTTGCGCGGAGCATGCGATGCCGGAAACCATAGACTTTCTGTTGCTACCCGGCTTTTCCGCCATGGGTTTCATCAGTGCCATCGAGCCGCTGCGCGTGGCCAATCGCTTCCGTGGCCCGTTGTACCGCTGGCGCGTGCTGAGCCTGGACGGTGGCGCGGTAGAAGCCAGCAACGGCATGTCGGTGAATGCCGACGGCGCGCTGGGGGAGGGCGGGCAGGGGCGACTGTTGCTGCTGGTGGCCGGCTTCGAGCCACTGGCGTGCTACGGGTCGGCGCTTCAACAGACGCTGCGCCGTCTTGACCGTGAAGGCGTGGTGCTCGGCGGTATCGACACGGGCGCGATGGTGCTGGCCGAGGCCGGTCTGCTCGACGGTCACCGGGCGACCCTGCACTGGGAGGCGCTGGAGGCGTTCAAGGAGCGCTATCCACGCCTGCAGGCGACCCAGGAGCTGTTCGAGATCGACCGCAGGCGCATCACCTGTGCCGGCGGCACGGCCTCCATCGACCTGATGCTCGACCTGATCGCCCAGGCCCACGGCAGCGAGCTGGCGGTGCAGGTTTCCGAGCAGTTCGTGCTCGGGCGAATACGCCCGCGCCAGGACCACCAGCGCATGGAGATCGCCACGCGCTACGGGCTGCGCAACAAGAAGCTGGTGAAGGTGATCGGCGAGATGGAGCGCAATACCGAGCTGCCGCTCAACACCCAGGTGCTGGCCGATGGCGTGCAGGTGACCCGGCGCCAGTTGGAGCGACTGTTTCGCCTGTACCTGGACGACACGCCCAGCGGTTTCTACCTGCGGCTGCGGCTGGACAAGGCCCGCCAGCTGCTGCGCCAGACCGACATGAGCGTGCTGGAGGTGGCGGTGGCGTGCGGGTTCGAGTCGGCGTCGTATTTCACCCGCTGCTATCGGGCGCGGTTCGAGCGGTGTCCGCGGGAGGACAGACGATTGGTCGTGTCATGAAGTGAGCATTCGCGGGGCAAGCCCGCTCCCACGTTATGGACTGGTATCCAGCACTTCATGGCGTGGGAGCGGGCTTGCCCCGCGATAGGGCCGGTCCAGCCGGTCACTGCTGCCCGATCGACTGCAGATACTCCGACCGCTCGTCGCTACGCTGCGCCACGCAGGTGTTCCAGGCCGCCTCGAAGGCCTTGCTCCCAGGCTTTTCGGCCCAGGTCTCGACCTTGCAGTCGGCGTCGCGCAACTGCGCCCACAGCTTTTCGGCGGCCTCCATCTTGCCGCTCAGCGCCGCGGCCTTGTCGCTTTCGTCGGCGTACTGGTCGCGGATGCGTTGCATCAAGTCATCGTAGGCCGCCTTCAGCTCGCGCTCGGCGGTCTGCTTGTTGTAGGCCGCGCAGGCGTACCCCTGCTGGTCGGTCTCGACGTTGTCGCAGGGCGTGCTTTCTTCCTCGGCGGCGTGCGCGGTGCCCGCGACCGCCAGCAGGACCAGCCATGCCATTGATTTCATCCGATTTCTCCTGAACAGGCTGACGAATCGCTGGATTCTCGCTCAGCGCAGGTTCGGGCGATAGCACCCTGACGAAATGTTCATCAAATGGCGTTATCGAGACTCGCTCTCATTGCCGAGGGCCGTGCCAGAGCGTGCCAGGTCGGCCATTGACGCTTTCGGCAAACCCCCTGTCGTTTTTGCATCGGGGCGCCTCGGGCGGCAGGCATATGCTGGCCCCAAAGCGCCGGCACAAGGTTCGGCGCATGCAGACTTCAATAAAAGGGGACAGCCTGATGAGCCCAGCCGAACTTCACGCCGACAGCATCGTCATCGACGGCCTGATCATTGCCAAGTGGAACCGCGAGCTGTTCGAGGACATGCGCAAGGGCGGGCTGACCGCGGCCAACTGCACGGTCTCGGTGTGGGAGGGCTTCAAGGCCACCGTCGACAACATCGCGTCCAGCCAGAAGCTGATCCGCGACAACAGCGACCTGGTGATGCCGGTGCGCACCACCGCCGACATCCGCAAGGCCAAGGAGCTGGGCAAGACCGGCATCCTCTTCGGCTTCCAGAACGCCCATGCGTTCGAGGACCAGATTGCCTATGTCGACGTGTTCAAGCAGCTCGGCGTGGGCATCGTGCAGATGTGCTACAACACCCAGAACCTGGTGGGCACCGGTTGCTACGAGCGTGATGGCGGCCTGTCGGGTTTCGGCCGCGAGATCGTCGCCGAGATGAACCGCGTCGGCATCATGTGCGACCTGTCCCATGTCGGCTCCAAGACCTCCGAGGAAGTCATCCTCGAATCTAAGAAGCCGGTCTGCTATTCCCACTGTCTGCCCTCGGGCCTCAAAGAACACCCGCGCAACAAGTCCGACGCAGAGCTGAAATTCATCGCCGACCACGGCGGCTTCGTCGGCGTGACCATGTTCGCGCCGTTCCTGGCCAAGGGCATCGACTCGACCATCGACGACTACGCCGAGGCCATCGAGTACACCATGAACATCGTCGGCGAGGATGCCATCGGTATCGGTACCGACTTCACCCAGGGCCACGGCCAGGACTTCTTCGAGTACCTGACCCACGACAAGGGCTACGCCCGGCGCCTGACCAACTTCGGCAAGATCATCAACCCGCTGGGCATCCGTACCGTCGGCGAGTTCCCCAACCTGACCGAAACCCTGCTCAAGCGCGGCCATTCCGAACGGGTGGTGCGCAAGATCATGGGCGAAAACTGGGTCAGCATCCTCAAGGATGTGTGGGGCGAATAAAGCCGCTCTCCAAGCCTGAAAGCCCCTGCCAGCAACGCCGGGGCATCCAAACAAAAAAATTTTATGGAGTTGAGTTTCCATGGCCAAGATCGCCCCGCAATTGCCAATCGAAGTCGACAGCGAGACCGGTGTCTGGACCAGCGACGCCCTGCCGATGCTCTACGTGCCACGGCATTTCTTCGTCAACAACCACATGGGCATCGAGGAGGTGCTGGGCGCCGACAAGTACGCCGAGATTCTCTACAAGGCCGGCTACAAGTCTGCCTGGCACTGGTGCGAGAAAGAGGCCGAATGCCATGGCCTGGAAGGCGTGGCGGTGTTCGAGCACTACATGAAGCGCCTGTCCCAGCGTGGCTGGGGCCTGTTCCAGATTCAGGACATCGACCTGGACAAAGGCACCTGCAGCGTCAAGCTCAAGCACTCGGCGTTCGTGTACGTGTATGGCAAGTGCGGCCGCAAGGTCGACTACATGTTCACCGGCTGGTTCGCCGGGGCCATGGACCAGATTCTCGCTGCCCGCGGCAGCTCGATCCGCACCGTGGCCGAACAGGTCTACGGCGGGTCGGAAGAAGGCCACGAAGATGGCCTGTTCGTTACGAAGCCGTTGTAAGCCGGAGATAGCGTCATGGCCTTCGAAGCAATGTTCCAGCCGATCCAGATCGGCAAGCTGACCGTCCGCAACCGTGTGCTCAGCACCGCGCACGCCGAGGTCTACGCCACCGACGGCGGCATGACCACCGACCGCTACGTGAAGTACTACGAAGAGAAGGCCAAGGGCGGCATCGGCCTGGCCATCTGCGGCGGCTCGTCGGTGGTGGCCATCGACAGCCCACAGGAGTGGTGGTCGTCGGTCAACCTGTCTACCGACCGCATCATCCCGCACTTCCAGAACCTCGCCGACGCCATGCACAAGCATGGCGCCAAGATCATGATCCAGATTACCCACATGGGCCGTCGCTCGCGCTGGGACGGCTTCAACTGGCCGACCCTGATGTCGCCGTCGGGTATCCGCGAACCGGTGCACCGCGCCACCTGCAAGACCATCGAGGTGGAAGAGATCTGGCGCGTGATCGGCAACTACGCGCAAGCGGCGCGTCGTGCCAAGGAGGGCGGCCTGGACGGCGTCGAACTGTCGGCCGTGCACCAGCACATGATCGACCAGTTCTGGAGCCCACGGGTCAACAAGCGTACCGACGAGTGGGGCGGCACCTTCGAAGGCCGCATGAAGTTTGGCCTGGAAGTGCTCAAGGCCGTACGCGCCGAGGTCGGTGACGACTTCTGCGTGGGCATGCGCATCTGCGGCGACGAGTTCCATCCCGATGGCCTGAGCCACGAGGACATGAAACAGATCGCCGCCTACTACGACGCCACCGGCATGCTCGATTTCATCGGCGTGGTCGGCTCGGGCTGTGACACCCACAACACCCTGGCCAACGTCATCCCCAACATGAGCTACCCGCCGGAGCCGTTCCTGCACCTGGCGGCCGGCATCAAGGAAGTGGTCAAGGTCCCGGTACTGCACGCGCAGAACATCAAGGACCCGAACCAGGCCACGCGCATCCTCGAAGGCGGCTATGTCGACATGGTCGGCATGACCCGCGCGCACATCGCCGACCCGCACCTGATCGCCAAGATCAAGATGGGCCAGATCGACCAGATCAAGCAGTGCGTCGGCGCCAACTACTGCATCGACCGCCAGTACCAGGGCCTGGACGTGCTGTGCATCCAGAATGCCGCGACTTCCCGTGAATACATGGGCGTGCCGCACATCATCGAGAAGACCACCGGCGCCAAACGCAAGGTGGTGGTAGTGGGCGCCGGCCCGGCCGGCATGGAAGCGGCCCGCGTGGCTGCCGAGCGTGGCCACGACGTGACCCTGTTCGAGAAGAAGGACCAGATCGGCGGGCAGATCACCATCGCCGCCAAGGCGCCGCAACGCGACCAGATTGCCGGTATCACCCGCTGGTACCAGCTGGAGCTGGCGCGCCTGAAGGTCGACCTGCGCCTTGGCACCGCGGCCGACGTGGCGACCATCCAGGACCTGCGCCCGGAAATCATCGTGCTGGCGGTGGGTGGGCATTCGTTCCTTGAGCAGAACGAGCACTGGGGCGCCGCCGAAGGGCTGGTGGTCAGCAGCTGGGACGTGCTCGATGGCAAGGTGGCACCGGGCAAGAACGTGCTGGTGTACGACACCATCTGTGAATTCACCGGTATGTCGGTGGCGGACTTCATCGCCGACAAGGGCAGTCAGGTCGAGATCGTCACCGACGACATCAAGCCGGGCGTGGCCATGGGCGGTACCAGCTTCCCGACCTACTACCGCAGCATCTACCCGAAAGAAGTGATCATGACCGGCGACATGATGCTGGAAAAGGTCTACCGCGAGGGTGACAAGCTGGTGGCGGTGCTGGAGAACGAATACACCGGCGCCAAGGAAGAGCGCGTGGTCGACCAGGTGGTGGTGGAGAACGGCGTGCGCCCTGACGAGCAGCTGTACTACGCGCTCAAGGAAGGCTCGCGCAACAAGGGCCAGATCGACGTGGAGGCGTTGTTCGCCATCAAGCCGCAGCCGATCCTCAGCCAGCCGGGCGAGGGCTACTTGCTATACCGCATCGGCGACTGCGTGGCCCAGCGCAACGTACATGCGGCGATCTATGACGCCTTGCGCTTGTGCAAGGACTTCTGATCGCACCGCCTCTCTAGGGGCGGGATTGGCCCCCTGTAGGAGCGGCCTTGCGTCGCGAAAGGGGCGCGAAGCGACCCCGGGATCTGTGCATCACTGCTGAGCCCCTGGGGCTGCTGCGCAGCCCTTTCGCGACACAAGGCCGCTCCTACAGGGGTCGGTGCCGCCCATGAGAGCGGCGCAAGAATCCAGCTGTTGTGGGAGCCTCCCATGTTGAACACCCTCTTACCCATCCTGCTGTTCACCGCCCTCGGCCTGGCGGTGCTCGGCGCCCTGCGCCGGGTGCGCATGTGGCGGCGCGGGCGGCCGAGCAAGGTCGACCTGATCAAAGGTCTGCTGGCCATGCCACGGCGCTACCTGGTGGACCTGCACCATGTGGTCGAGCGCGACAAGTACATGTCCAAGACCCACGTGGCCACCGCTGGCGGCTTCGTACTGTCGGCCGTCCTGGCGATCCTGGTGCACGGCTTCGGCCTGCACAGCAAGATCCTCGGCTACGCCCTGCTGGTGGCCACGGTGATCATGTTCACTGGCGCGCTCTTCGTCTTCAAACGCCGGCTCAATCCGCCCTCGCGGCTGTCCAAGGGCCCATGGATGCGCCTGCCGAAAAGTCTGCTGATGTTCGCGGCGAGCTTCTTCATCGCCACGCTGCCGGTTGCTGGCATCCTGCCGGAAGGTACTGGCGGCTGGGTGCTGGTCGCCTTGCTGGGTGTCGGTGTGCTGTGGGGCGTGTCCGAGCTGTTCTTCGGCATGACCTGGGGCGGCCCGATGAAGCACGCCTTCGCCGGCGCCCTGCACCTGGCCTGGCACCGCCGCGCCGAGCGCTTCGGCGGTGGCCGTTCCACCGGCCTCAAGCCGCTGGACCTCGAAGACCCCAACGCGCCGCTGGGCGTGGAGAAACCGGTCGATTTCACTTGGAACCAGCTGCTTGGCTTCGACGCCTGCGTGCAGTGCGGCAAGTGCGAGGCCATGTGCCCGGCGTTCGCCGCCGGCCAGCCGCTGAACCCGAAAAAGCTGATCCAGGACATGGTCATCGGCCTGGCCGGTGGCACCGACGCGCAGTTCGCCGGCAGCCCTTACCCGGGCAAGCCGGTCGGCGAGCATGGCGGCCATCCGCACCAGCCGATCGTCAACGGCCTGGTGGATGCCGAGACGCTGTGGTCGTGCACCACCTGCCGCGCCTGCGTCGAGGAGTGCCCGATGATGATCGAGCATGTCGATGCCATCGTCGACATGCGTCGCCACCTGACCCTGGAAAAGGGCGCCACGCCGAACAAGGGCGCCGAGGTGCTGGACAATCTGATCGCCACCGACAACCCTGGCGGTTTCGCCCCGGGCGGGCGGATGAACTGGGCGGCCGACCTCAACCTGAAACTGCTGTCCGAGGTGAAGCGCACCGAGGTGCTGTTCTGGGTCGGCGACGGCGCCTTCGACATGCGCAACCAACGCACCCTGCGCGCGTTCGTCAAAGTGCTCAAGGCCTCGGGCGTGGACTTCGCCGTGCTCGGCCTTGAGGAGCGAGACAGCGGTGACGTGGCCCGGCGCCTGGGCGACGAGGCGACCTTCCAGCAACTGGCCAAGCGCAATATCCAGACCCTGGGCAAATACGGCTTCCAGCGCATCGTCACCTGCGATCCGCACAGCTTCCATGTGCTGAAGAACGAATACGGCGCCCTGGGCGGCGAGTACCAGGTGCAACACCACAGCACCTACATTGCCGAGCTGATCGCCGCGAACAAGCTCAACCTCGGCCAGCACAAGGGCGGCAGCGTCACCTACCACGACCCGTGCTACCTGGGCCGTTACAACGGTGAATACGAAGCCCCGCGCGAAGTGCTCAAGGCGCTGGGTATCGAAGTGCGCGAGATGCAGCGCTCGGGCTTCCGTTCCCGTTGCTGCGGCGGTGGTGGCGGTGCGCCGATCACCGACATCCCCGGCAAGCAGCGTATTCCCGATATGCGCATGGACGATATCCGCGAGACCGAGGCCGAGCTGGTGGCGGTGGGTTGTCCACAGTGCACGGCAATGCTCGAAGGCGTGGTCGAGCCGCGTCCGCAGATCAAGGACCTGGCCGAGCTGGTCGCCGATGTGCTGATCGAAGACGAAGCCCCTGCAACCCCGAAGTCGCAGGCTGCCAAACGTGAACCTGCGGAGGTGCACTGATGAGCGAGATCATCCGCCGCGACCCACGCGCCGAGTGGATCGCCCGTAACCGCCTGCATCCGCTGCACGCTGCGATGCAGACGCAACAGACGAGCTGGATGGGCCCCCACGGCATCATCCGCAAGAACCCGCACGCGATCGCCGCCGGCTTCATCGGCCCCAGCGGCCTCAAGCGCATCGACCGCAGCGGCGCCCAGCAGGGCACCGGTGTCGGCGGGCGGCGCAGCGCGGCGGCCGAAGTGCAGTTGCCGCTGCATCAAGTGGTTGAGCCTGCCTTCTACATCGCCGTGGTGCCCGACATGGTCGGTGGCCGCCTGGGCAGCCACGACCGCGACCTGCTGGGCCTTGCCCACAGCCTTGCCGGCAGCGACGGCGCGGTGCTGGCCATCGTCTTTGGCGAGCACAAGGAAAGCAACTTTTCCACAGCCGGCGTCGACCGGCTGCTGGTCATCGAGGGCGAGGCCTTCGCTGGTTATGCACCGGAGCAACTGGTGCAGGGCTTGCGGGCTGTGGATAACCAGTTCGCGCCGCGCCACTGGCTGTTGCCCGACAGCCGTACTGGCGGCGGCGAACTGGGCCGCCGCCTGGCCGCCGCACTGGGCGAGCGCCCGGCGACGCGGGTGTGGCAGATCAAGGATGGCCAGTGCATCGGCCGTGCCGGTGCCGGCCAGCAGGATATCCAGCGTAGCGTGCCGCGGTTGATCCTGGCCGCCGCCGAATGCGCCGAACCGGTCAGCGAAACCCGTCACGAAGCGCTGCCGGTGGAGTTGTCCACAGGCGTGGCGCGCAGCCTGTCGCGTATCGAAGACCTGGGCTCGGTGGCCGTGGACCCGGCCGCCATCGCCATGGCCGAGGCCGAGTTCATCGTCTCCGGCGGCAACGGCGTCAAGGACTGGGACCTGTACCACCGGGCCACGGCGGCCCTCGGCGCCACCGAGGGCGCCTCGCGGGTGGCGGTGGACGACGGCTTCATGCCGCGCAACCGCCAGGTCGGCGCCACCGGCACCTGGGTCACGGCGCGGGTCTACGTGGCTGTGGGTATCTCCGGCGCCATCCAGCACCTGCAGGGCATCGGCGCCTGCGACAAGGTGGTGGCGATCAACATGGACCCAGGCTGCGACATGATCAAGCGGGCCGACCTGTCGGTGATTGGCGACAGCTCGGCGATTCTCAAGGCACTGATCGAGGCTGTGGACAACTTCCGCAGCGGCGGCCAGCGCGACGCGGCATAGGGGCAGCGAGCATGAGTATTAAAGTCATCAGCCTGGTCTCGATCGGCGCTCACCCCAGCTCCGGCCGCGCCCGCCGCGCCGAGCAGGATGCCCGCGCCGTGGAACTGGGCCTGCAGCTGGCTGGGGATAACTTGCAGGTGGTTCATGCCGGCGATCCTCGCGAAGAGGCGCTGCGTGCCTATCTGGGCATGGGGCTGGATCACTTGGATGTGCTGGAACAGCCTGTTGGCGCCGATGTGTTGGGTGTGCTCGGCGACTATCTGCGTGACGCGGGCGCCCAGCTGGTGCTGACCGGCAGCCAGGCGGAAACCGGCGAAGGCTCGGGGATGCTGCCATTCCTGCTGGCCGAGAAGCTGGGCTGGCCGCTGGTGGTGGGGCTGGCCGAGGTCGAATCCATCGACAACGGCACCGCCCAGGTGCTGCAAGCCTTGCCAAGGGGCCAACGGCGTCGCCTGAAAGTGCGCCTGCCGTTGCTGGCGACTGTGGATAACGCTGCGCCCAAGCCTCGGCAGTCGGCGTTCGGCCCGGCCCGGCGTGGTGTGCTGGCGGCGCGCAACGTGGCGCTGATCGAGGATCCGCTGCTGGCCGACGATGCCCTGCAACCGGCCAGGCCAAGGCCCAAGCGTCTCAAGGTGATCAAGGCCAAGAGTGGTGCGGACCGCATGAAAGCCGCCACGGCCAAGGCCAGTGGCGGGGGCGGCAAGGTGCTCAAGGATGTGTCGCCACAGGAGGGCGCCGAGGCGATTCTGAAGTTGCTGGTGGAGGAGGGTGTCCTGCGCTGACAGGCGGTAACCACGATCCACAAGCTCATAACGTCTAATGAAGGTGTCCAAAATCATTGGGCCAGTTCACACCTTTCCGTGTGGGAGCAACTGCCCCACAGTTACAGCGCTTGGTGTCAAAGCGGCGCGTATCCTGTGGGAGCAACTGTCTTGCTCAGTTTTTATAATCTGGCGCGATCCCTGTGGGAGATCGCCCAGCCCTCCGGGCTACGCTGTCGCGCAGGGAACAGAATTCCAGCGTGGGAGCGGGCTTGCCCCGCGATCACCGGCGTAGCCGGTGCCATCCACCACGCCGCCGGCTTCGCGGGTAAACCCGCTCCCACAGGGGGCCACTGTTTGCGCTCCGCCATAGCCGTGCTGATCCCTGTGCATAACTATCCTCGGAATCCAGCACGACCGACATCGACTCGAACCCGCTCCATCACTTGCCCACTGAATCTGTTTGCCAGGCTGTGTATAAAATGTTCGTGAATTGCCAGAGCCATTGAAATTAAAGGCCTACAGAGGATAGATCAAAAAATGCTCAGTTCGGTGAAAGGCACAACCCAACCGTAGTGCCAGTTACCTGCGAAGTTGCTCACAATCGCTGTTGGTGGCCCTGTGGACAACATGTTTGGATTTGTCTACAGGCGCTGATTTCATTGGGCTAGAACATAGTGCCTGTTTTTTGATCAATCCTTCGTGAGTGTGGCGAAGGTCTGGCAATAAAAGAGCTTTATGACGCTATCCACAGGCCTGCAAGATTTTGGGTCACCCTTATCAACATCCTCTGTTGGTCCATCTGTGGAAAACGTGTTCGGTGTTGTCTCAATCCCTTGCACTCAAAGGCTTGCAGGTTGTTGGTTGTTTTTTGACCAATACAGATATCTCCGTCACTCGAACTACGCCTTCCAATCAACTTGAGGGGCTGTGGATAAAAGCACCTCGGCCAGGCGCTGCCCGCCATGGAGACCTGGCATTTTTGTCAGTTATCACAGCACAACGGCAATGCTAGCTTGATGCCAATCAGCCCATAGAGCACAAGCACATGGCCAGGAACAGTTTGCTCGCCGCAGACAGGCTGCAAAGCCCACAGTCAACAATGACTTCGACTGGCCGGACACCGGTCGCCTACACACCCTATGGCTTGCGCCCCGCGCCGAAAGGGGCATCGATAACGGGGTTCACTGGCCAACTGCGAGAGGTCGAGTTGGGCTGTTACTTGCTGGGTAATGGCCATCGTGCTTTTAGCCCGTCATTGATGCGGTTCTTTTCTGCTGATGTGTTGAGTCCGTTTGGGCTCGGTGGTGTGAATTGCTATGCCTACTGTCACGGTGACCCTATCAATAGGGTAGACCCTACGGGCCAATATGAGGGCTGGTTTGCGCACCAGGTCACAATGACTGCAAATGGATTAGTTTTAGGACAGGTAGGGCTGGCAATTGCTAATCAATATATGGAGACAGGAACAATTAGTTATGGTACAGGTGCGCGGTGGGGTATAGCGGGAGCTACTGCAGCGTGGGGTTTCGCCGCTGGAGTTCATCAGCGCAATAATGGCGATGAAGGAAGTGTCGTGGCGGACGTGACGACAGTTTTAGCCCCGGCAATAGCTTTCGGTGATGAACTCTATCGATTTGGGAGGAATGTTTATCGCCGGGTGAGGGATCGTGTAGCGGCTCGCTTTAATACGCCACCTGGATCCCCAAATACGGTAATAACCAGTGAGGTGAATAGACGGGATCCAAATAACGCAGAGCACAGGGCGAATACGGTTCAAGAGGCTGTGGAGCTTAATAGGCAGTTACTTGCACAACAAGATGGAGAGGAAGTTAATTACTTCCAGTTTCCTGAGGTAGGAGGTGGTGGGCAATTAAATGCTAGCGCCCCTCAAGAGGTACAGGCTTCAATCAGGGGATAGGCGTTTGTTAGTCTGCTAAATATGTAGGTGGCCTGTTGTTCTGAGTATGGAGGTATAGCATGCGGGCATCGATTATCTTGGGGGGCGACCATCAGTTGAGTAAAGTGATAGCCCTCACTCAAGGAGCGTTGCAATGTATACCTTATACGCCCTATGGCTTTAGCCGCCCACAGGGTGGGGCGATGGTAATTGGCTTTACAGGGCAATACTTTGATAGTTGCTTGGAAGGATATTTGCTGGGTAATGGTTATCGCGTGTATAGCCCATGGCTGATGCGCTTCAAGTCCCCGGATCGAGTAAGTCCATTCGGACGAGGGGGGATCAACGCCTATGCATACTGTGGGGGGGATCCTGTTAACTGGCAAGACCATTCTGGGAATCAAAAAAGCAGGGCGGTGTCTATGATTGACCTGAGTTTGTCTGGGGACTTATCAGGTAATTTTGTTGATGCGCTTCGAAAAGTTATTTCGTATGCCGAGTCCTTCCTGGATTCATTAGCCTACCGTCAGCGTAATTTGGAGGGTAGGGCTGGGGATGCAGAATATTTTCTTGATCGGGCTAGGAAGGATAAAAAGCCATATACAGCTGAGCATCTTGAACTTTTACAGCAGCTTCCGCAATTGTTGATGGGTAGTGTGAAAATTGAGCGCAAAAAATCCAGGGTTGAAGGTGGTATAAAAAAGCTTACTGGTTTGGTTAGCAGTATTGAGGTTGGGAGGTTCGAAGAGCCTCTGCAAGATAGTGGTATGATTCCAATCGTAATAGGGGATGAGCACGATGATTCAAATCATTTAATGCCTGATGAGCGTCGTCGATTAGGCACTTGGCCTTCATCTGAGATGGGCCGTTTTAGGCAGTAATTTTCGAATGGGTATCTTGATTGATTTTAGGCTGCATGAGCGAAGACGGTTTACTGAAGATAATGGTAAGGGAGTGCGAATGAACTCCTCCTAGACATTATGGCTTAAATACCTGTGCTTTCGTACTTACCTTCTTGGCAGATGCGAGCAATCAGGTAACCTAAGATAGTATCAGGGCCACTCTCCACACCCTATTGATACATTGCGCACAACCACCACAGGACATGGTGCATCAAATGGCTCTATTGGCAAGCGATAGACTGCAGAGCCCTCTCCTAGTTCAGCGGTCCACCGACAGGATAGCAGCAGCCTACACACCTTATGGACAACGAGCGCCAGCCTCGTTCCCCACGGCATTGGGCTTCACCGGCCAGCCTTTCGAGCAAGCCCTGGATGGCTACGTGCTGGGCAGTTATCGCGTCTACAGCACCAGGCTCATGCGCTTTCTCAGTGCGGATTCGTGGAGCCCCTTTGGCGGAGGGGGGCTCAATGCTTATTGCTACTGTAGGGGCAATCCGGTCGACCGGCGTGATCCGACAGGTCATATTGTCGTTGAACCTTACACTGCGGCCAAAGCCGGCTTCTTTATCACCACCAATGCAGTTTCACTTGGCGCGACGCTCATGAGCCCGCCCCCGCAAGACAGGTTGGGTGGCGCGCTGAACAGGGTGGCGATCACCGCTCCGCTCCTGGCATTCGTAGCGCAGGTGGGGAATGCGCTTGGAGTACATGGCGCAGACTTGATGGTTGCGGCGTCAACTGCCACTGGCGCCACAGCTACCGCTGGGAAGGCAATAGTGAGTGCTCTTGCACCCGGTGCTGAGCCAGCAAAAAATGTAAATGCAAACGTGAGGGCTTACTTCCGTGGAGTCAATGAACCATCTGTGGATGTAGAGTCTGGAGGTGCAGCTTTGATTAACCCTCCACCCTCCACCAGAGAACAAGGGCCTCAAACTATTGACCCCGAAGGTGGTGTTCGACCGCGAGCCAATACTGGGTCTGGTCTTCGGCGAAGAAGGTTCGGGGTTGTCGCACAACCTAATCTAGGCCATGTGTTTGGAGGAGGCCTGGATGGTGCTTCCCCACCTAGAAGCCCCCAAAACAAAATGCATGAAACACGCGACCTGAGCGATTGATATGAGTGACCAGGTGTAAACCCGCTCCACTCAAAGGGCCGCAATGCGGCCCTTTGAGACAAGTAGTCGACTGTACCCTTCTACTACCTCATTGAGCCTGCACTTCCTTCAAATAAGCCGCCGGCGCGGCCCCCAGATTGTTCAACAACCGCTGGCTATACCAGTCGATGAAGTTCACCACCCCAAACTCATAGGTTTTCGAGTAAGGCCCCGGCTGATACGCCGTGGAGTTGATGCCGCGCTGGTTCTCCTCCGCCAGCCGCCGATCCTGGTCGTTGGTGGCGTCCCACACCTTGCGCATGTCCTCGGGGTTGTAATCGACGCCTTCCACCGCATCCTTGTGCACCAGCCATTTGGTGGTGACCATGGTCTCCTGGGCGCTGATCGGCCACACGGTGAACACGATCATGTGGTCGCCCATGCAGTGGTTCCACGAATGCGGCAGGTGCAGGATGCGCATCGAGCCGAGGTCCGGGTTCTTGATGCGGCCCATCAGCTTCTGGCAGGCCTGCTTGCCGTCCATGGTCATCGACACGGTGCCCTTGAGCAGCGGCATGCGCACGATGCGGTTACGCAGGCCGTGGCTCTTGTGCAGGTATGGAATCTTCTCGGCTTCCCAGGCGGCGGCCGAGGCGGCGACGTGGTCCTTGAATTCCTGGCTGGCGCGGGGGTCGTTGGTGTCGTCCCACTCCAGCAGCGTCTTCAAAAGCTCCGGGTGCGAACCGCTGCAGTGGTAGCACTCGCGGTTGTTCTCCAGCACCAGTTTCCAGTTGGCCTTCTCCATCAAGGTGGTCTGCACCGCCACCTTGGTGTTCTCCATGTCGTAGGGTTCCATGTAGTGGTCCAGCGTTGCCAGGAACTCGTCGATGGCCGGCGGGTTCTCGGCCAGGCTGATGAAGATGTAGCCGCCGGCCACTTTCACGTTCACAGGCTTGAGGCCGTACTGGTTCATGTCGAAGTCGGCGCCCATCTCGGTGCCGGCGAACAGCAGACGGCCGTCGAGTTCGTAGGTCCACTGGTGGTAGTGGCAGACCAGCTTGGCCACCTTGCCTTTGTCGCTGACGCACAGGCGCGAACCGCGGTGGCGGCAGACGTTGTGGAAGGCATGCACCTTACCTTCGGCACCGCGAATCACGATGATCGGGTTCTTGCCGATCTGCAGGGTGATGTAGTTGCCCTTGGTCGGGATCTCGCAAACCATGCCGGCGATCAGCCACTCCTTGTGGAAGATCTCCTGCATGTCGATCTGGAACAGGCGCTCGTCGCAGTAGAACGGTTGCGGCAGCGAGTAGGTGCGCTCGCGGGTCTGCAGCATCTCGGCGGTAGCCTTGCGTGCAGGTTCCAGTGGATCGCCCAGGCTCAGGGTTGCGGTGACGTCCATCGTGTGGTCCTCGGGGCCGCGTGCGGCCGGCTGAAGTGGCTAATCGTTGTTGTAGTGCCGCAAGGCTGTTGTTCGCGATAAACAGCGTGTTGTTTTGCCGAGGAGTGTGCGTCCGGGCCGGGAAAGGACCATATCCACGGGCGACATGGCCGCATCGAATTCCGACGCGCCAGCCCTTGTAGCGCGGGGCTGGTCGCGATAAGCACGCCGATGTCGCGGATGGGAATGTACGGCGCGGTGCGCTTGCGCATTATCGGAGCCATGAGAATGGCCGACAGTCGGCTGCTGGAGATGAACATGTCCGATACCTTCCTCAATCCGGTTACCACCCAGACCTGGGCCAATGGCCGCCACATCGTGCGTTGCGTCAAGGTCATCCAGGAAACCTGGGACGTGCGCACCTTCTGCTTCATGGCCGACCAGCCGATCATGTTCTTCTTCAAGCCCGGGCAGTTCGTCACCCTGGAGCTGGAGATCGAAGGCAAGCCGGTTATGCGCTCGTACACCATCTCCAGTTCGCCGTCGGTGCCCTACAGTTTCTCCATCACCGTCAAGCGCGTGCCGGGCGGGCTGGTGTCGAACTTCCTCCACGACACCATGCACGAAGGTGCCGAGCTGCCGGTGCACGGGCCGGTGGGGCTGTTCAACGCCATTGATTTCCCGGCGGGCAAGGTGCTGTACCTCTCGGGCGGCGTCGGTATCACGCCGGTAATGTCCATGGCCCGCTGGTTCTACGACACCAACGCCAACGTCGACATGGTGTTCGTGCACAGCGCCCGCTCGCCGAAGGACATCATCTACCACCGCGAGCTGGAGCAGATGGCCTCTCGCATCCCCAACTTCAGCCTGCATATCATCTGTGAGAAGCACGGCCTGGGCGAGCCGTGGGCGGGCTATCGCGGCTACCTGAACCAGCGGCTGATGGAGCTGATCGCTCCGGACTACCTGGAGCGCGTGATCTTCTGCTGCGGTCCGACGCCGTACATGAGCGCGGTCAAGCGCATGCTCGAGGCGGTCGGCTTCGACATGAAGAACTACCACGAGGAATCGTTCGGCGCGACGCCGCCTGAGGCCAAGGCCGACGCGGTGGAGCATGCCGAGGCGGCTGCCGATGCGCCGGAAGTGGATGTGGCCGACCTCAACCTGGTGGAGTTCGTCGGCAGCGACAAGAGCATCCGCGTGGCCCCGGGCGAGACCGTGCATGCGGCGGCGGCCAAGGTCGGGCTGATGATCCCCAAGGCCTGCGGCATGGGTATCTGCGGCACCTGCAAGGTGCTCAAGCTCGGCGGCGAGGTGGAGATGGAGCACAACGGCGGGATTACCGAGGAGGATGAAGCCGAGGGCTACATCCTGTCGTGCTGCAGCGTGCCGAAGGGGGATGTGCGGATCGAGTACTGATCTGCATGCGTACGGGGCTGCTTCGCAGCCCTTTCGCCGGCAAGCCGGCTCCCACAGGTATAGCGTGGGAGCCGGCTTGCCGGCGATGGACTGCAACGCGGTCCTGCTGACATGGGCACCTGATACTTTTACCAGTTTCACTCTTGCTACATCGCTGCCAAGCTTCGGAGGAATTCTCGACGAAGGGCAATGGACAGTGCCTACCTACCTGCTTGCCTGTGACAGACAGAACAGCCCCATCGACGGTGTTGGGTATCCCGGCCGCAGCTACACGGCCTATGGTGCGGTACCGTCACGGATCGGCCCGATAACAGGTTTCTGTGGCCAGCCACGCGATGCGCGACTGGATCGCTATCCACTGGGTAATGGGCACCGTCGGTATAACCCTATTTTGATGCGTTTCCATGAGCCTGATGCGCTGAGCCCGTTCGGAGAGGGAGGTATCAATGCCTATGCATACTGCTGTGCGGACCCGATAAACCGCAATGACCCAACGGGTAGGATCCCAGGAGCAGTTATGGCTGGCGCTTCAGTGATACAACACATGCTTGGCGTGGCATGGACATGGAGAACCTGGCCACAGGGTGGTGGGTTGGCTGTAACTTCTGCGCTGTCCAAGAAAGCTGGTCATGCCTTTCTAGTGACCGCAATCGCTCTGAAGGCTACCGATACTCCGGGCGCCCAAGTGTTCACTTTGGTGGGTGTCGGTGCCTTGGGGACAGCATCAGCCTTGAAGCATCTCGAGCTTACCTTGAAAAACAGGGCAAGTGGGATGGTAGGGGTTCAATCCCAAGGTTCGGATAGTGGGGTTCCGCTAATGGCTACGCTTCCCGTCAATGGGCCGCCAGGAGGATTGGAGCAGGTCGTCACGGAACGCCCTCCAGACCCGTTGAACATCCCTAGTGACACGAGCCAGCGTGCCTACAACACGAGACAGACGGATGTAGTAGATGTCTAGTGTAACTGACCATGGCCGCCACTATTTGGCAGGCATGGTCAGCCTCACGAGGGATGCCGCTCCAGTCTCAGCTCAATCAAGTTGAGGTAACCCCCACCTTCGACCATCAGGTCCTAAACCGCGCCACCAACCCATTCAGGTCCACCGCCAGCCGCGACAGCTCGGCACTCGCCGCGCTGGTCTGATGCGCCCCGGTGGCGCTCTGCACCGACAGGTCGTTGATGTTTACCAGGTTGCGGTCCACTTCACGGGCGACCTGGGCCTGCTCCTCGGCGGCGCTGGCGATCACCAGGTTGCGCTCGTTGATCTGCGCCACCGCGCCGGCGATGGTGTCCAGCGCCAGGCCCGCGCCACGGGCGATGTTCAGGGTCGACTCGGCGCGCTCGGTGCTGGTGCGCATCGAATCCACGGCCTGCTCGGTGCCGCCCTGGATGCTGCCGATCATCCGCTCGATCTCGCTGGTGGACTGCTGGGTGCGATGCGCCAGGGCGCGGACCTCGTCGGCGACCACGGCGAAGCCGCGGCCGGCCTCGCCGGCGCGGGCGGCCTCGATGGCGGCGTTGAGCGCCAGCAGGTTGGTCTGGTCGGCCAGGCCGCGGATCACATCCAGTACCTTGCCGATATCGCGGGACTGCTCGGCCAGGTGGGTGATCAGCTTGGCGGTGGACTGCACGTCGCCGCTCATGCGCTCGATGGCGCCCACGGTCTCCATCACCAGGTCACGACCATCGCCGGCCGAACGGCTGGCTTCGCTGGAGGCCTCGGAGGTGCTTACCGCGTTGCGCGCCACTTCCTCGACCGCGCTGGTCATCTCGGTGACGGCGGTGGCGGCCTGCTCGATCTCGTTGTTCTGCTGCTGCAGGCCACGGGCGCTTTCGTCGGTGACGCTGTTCAGCTCTTCGGCGGCGGAGGCCAGCTGGGTGGCGGAACCGGCGATCAGCTGCAGGGTGTCGCGCAGCTTGTCCTGCATCTTGGCCATGGCCTTGAGCAGGCGCGCTGCTTCGTCGGTGCCCTCGGCATCGATGTGGTGGGTGAGGTCGCCTTCGGCGATCTGCTCGGCGGACTTCAGCGCCTCATCGATGGGCTTGACGATACTGCGGGTGAGCAGGAAGGCGAATAGCAGGGTCAGCACCGTGGCGGCCACCAGCAGGCCGATCACCAGGCCGAAGGCGCCGCTGTACTGGTCGGCGGCCTGGGCGTTGGTGGCGCTGGTCTGGTCGGTGTTGATGCGCACCAGGGTGTCCATGATCTTGTTGATCTGCTCGGAGTTGTCCAGCAGGTCGCGGTTGAGCAGGTCGCGCAGGGCGTCGAGGTCGCCGGCCTGGCTCAGTGTGCGCATGCGCGCCTCGAGCTGGCGGTACTGGTTGAGCAGCAGGCCGTACTGGTCGAAGGCGGCCTTCTCGTCGGCGGCGGTCACCAGCGGCTCGTAGGCGCGGCGGGCCTTGTCGATCTGCGCGTTGCGCTCGTCGAGCAGGCGCAGGGTGTCCTGTTGGGTGGCCGGCTCGCGGTTGAGCAGCAGGCGGTAGGACAGGGTGCGCAGGCGCAGGTTGAGCGCGGTCAGTTCGTCGAGGGTCTTGATGCTGGGTACGCTGATCTCCTCAATGGTCACGCCGGCCTGGCGGATATTGCCCATCTGGATCAGCGAGAACACGCCGAGGCCCAGCATCAGCAGGCCGATCACGGCGAACCCGAGCAGTGCGCGCGGCGCGATATTCATATTGCGTAAGGACATGGAGGCAGTTCCCAAGGCAGAAGAGGTGCCGCGATCCATGCGACGGAAGAAGACCTGCCTGCCTATCGGTCGTGACCGGCCAGTCTTGAGTCCGTCATGCAAAAATTGTGAGGCAGCTAACTATTTTCCTGACCAGCGGTTGATCCAGGTCGGAACAAGGGGGCCGATCCTGGGTCAACCTGAACCTGGCAAACACCTTTTGAATCCGATATTTAATGGCGGGGGCGGCGGTTTTTCCTTATCGTGTGCGCCCTTTGCAACAACCCGAGATAGACGCATGTTGGAAACTTCCCTGAATCAACTCGAGCAACTGGTCAGCGACCTGATGCACAAGAACGCGCAACTGGCCGAGCAGAACGCCAGCCTCGGCCAGGAACTGGCCCAGGCCAAGGAAGAGAACGACAGCCTGCAGTTGTCGCTGATGGAGCAGGAAGAGAAGCACGGCGCCACCGCCGCCCGCATCCAGGCCCTGGTCGAGCGCGCCAGCGCAGGTGTCGTGAACGCATGAGACTGCAAGCGCAGCCGGTCAATGTCGTGTCGATCCTGGGCAACGACTATTCGCTCAAGGCGCCCGAAGGCCAGGAAGAAACCCTCTCCCAGGCCGTGCGCATGCTCAACGTCGCGCTGGCCGAAACCAAGCGCAACTATCCGACCCTGATCGGCGACAAGCTGCTGGTGCTGGCCGCGCTGAACCTGTGTTCCAAGCAGATCGAGCTGCAGCGCGAACACGACCGCACCCTCGAGCGCACCCAGGCGCAGATCGACGCCACGGTCGATGCCATCAGCCGGACCATCGGCGACCAGTAAAGCGCTCAAGCATCCTCTGTGGGAGCGGGTTTACCCGCGAATACGTCGGTGAAACCACCATCGTCTTCGCGGGTAAACCCGCTCCCACAGTTGTTTTGTGCTGTCTCGGATCACTGGAACAACTGGATACTTAAGTGTATACACTTCCCGAAAAACAATAATTATCGGGGAGTGGAACATGCACATCTGGCGGCGGAGCATCCAGTGGCAACTGATCGCAAGCATGGGCGCCGCCCTGCTGGCGAGCATCCTGGTGGTGGTGGCGATCTACACGATGGCGCTCAACCGCCTGACCGAGCGTTACCTGGTGGACACGGCGTTGCCGGCCAGCGTCGAGGCCATCCGCAACGATATCGAGCGCATGCTCGGCCAGCCGCTGGTGGCGGCGGCGGACATCGCCGGCAACACCCTCCTGCGCGACTGGCTGGCCGCCGGTGAAGCCCCGGCCGAGCTGCAGCGCTTCATCGAATACCTGGACGCGGCCAAGCAGCGCAACCACGCTTTCACCACCCTGTTCGCCTCCACCGTTACCGGCCACTACTACAACGAGAAGGGCCTGGACCGCACCCTCAGCCGCAGCAACCCCAAGGACAAGTGGTTCTACGGCTACATCGACAGTGGCGCCGAGCGCTTCATCAATATCGATATCGACGGCTCCACCGGCGAGCTGGCGCTGTTCATCGACTACCGGGTCGAGAAGGACGGCCAGCTGGTCGGTGTGGCCGGCATGGGCCTGCGCATGACCGAGCTGTCGAAGCTGATTCACGACTTCAGTTTCGGCGAGCACGGCAAAGTGTTCCTGGTGCGCAACGACGGCCTGATCCAGGTCCACCCCGACCAGCAGTTCAGTGGCAAGCGCCAGCTTGCCGAGCAGTTGGACGTCGAGGCGGCCAAGGCCGTGCTGGTGGGCGGTGAAGGCCTGCGCAGCAGCCGTTTCCAGCGTGATGGCGAGGATTACCTGGCCCTCGGCCTGCCCCTGCGAGACCTGAACTGGACCCTGGTGGCCGAGGTGCCGGAGGCTGAGATCTATGCTCAGGCCCGCCAGGCCATCTGGCAGACCTGCCTGATCGGTGGCGGTGTGGCGCTGCTGTCGTTATTGCTGGTGGTGCTGTTGGCGCGCGGGCTGGTCCGGCCCATTCGCCAGGTCACCGCCGCATTGGTGCAGATCGGCGGTGGCGCGGGGGATCTCAGTCATCGCCTGGACGACTCGCGCCAGGACGAGCTGGGCGATCTGGCCCGTGGCTTCAACCGCTTCCTCGACAGCCAGCGCGGCCTGATCGGTGAAGTGCTGCGCACCACCGAGCGCCTGCACCTGTCGGTGGAGCAGGTGACCCAGGTGGTGGACAACACCGCCGAGCGCTCGGGCCGCCAGCAGGAGATGACCGAGATGGTCGCCACCGCCGTGCACGAGATGGGCCTGACCGTGCAGGACATCGCCCAGAACGCCGGCTCCGCCGCCCATGCCTCGCAGTCGGCGCGCGACGAGGCGTTGCAGGCGCGGGAGGTGGTGCGCCGCTCCATCCACAACATCGAAGGCATGTCCGGGGAGATCGGTCGCGCCGCCGAGGCGGTGACGCAACTGGCCGACGAGGTTGCCTCGATCGACGAAGTGCTGGCGGTGATCCGCAGTATTTCCGAGCAGACCAACCTGCTGGCGCTCAACGCCGCCATCGAAGCGGCGCGGGCCGGCGAGATGGGCCGGGGCTTCGCCGTGGTGGCCGATGAGGTACGGACCCTGGCGCGGCGCACCCAGGTGTCCACCGACGAGGTGCAGCAGATGATCCACCGTCTCAAGCAGGGCGCGGGCACCGCCGTGGCGTCGATGCAGGCGGGGCAGCAGGCGACCGGCAACGGGGTCGAGTCGAGCCAGCGTACAGGGGCTTCGCTGGGGGCGATCACCGATCAGGTCGAGCGCATCAGCGGCATGAACGAGCAGGTGGCCACGGCGACCGAGGAGCAGTCGGCGGTGACCGAGGAGATCAACCGGACGGTGCAGGGGATTTCCGACCTGGCGCGGCAGACGGCCAGCGAAGTGCAGGGGTGTCGCGAGGAGTGCCAGGCGTTGCGTGGGTTGGCTGATGACCTGGCGCGGCAGATGGGTGGGTTCAGGCTTTAGATCGATGTTGGATTCTTCGCGGGTAAACCCGCTCCCACAGGTTGATCACGGTCCTTGAAGACAGTGCCGTACCTGTGGGAGCGGGTTTACCCGCGAATGCGATCTGTCAGGCACCAAAGATGGCGCGGATGTCCGCCGCCAGCTCACGCACCCGGGCTTCCTGGGTATCCCACGAACACATGAACCGCGCCCCACCGCTGCCAATGAAGGTGTAGAAGCGCCACCCCTTGTTGCGCAGCACTTCCAACGCATGCTCCGGCATCTGCAGGAACACCCCGTTGGCCTCCACCGGGAACATCAGCTCGACTTCCGGCAGATCGCTCACCAGCGACGCCAGCAGCTGCGCGCAGTGGTTGGCATGCTTGCCATGGCGCATCCACGCACCGTCCTCAAGCAGACCAACCCAAGGCGCCGACAGGAAACGCATCTTCGACGCCAATTGCCCGGCCTGCTTGCAGCGGTAGTCGAAGTCCTCGGCCAGGTCGCGGTTGAAGAACAGGATCGCCTCACCGACCGCCATGCCGTTCTTGGTGCCGCCAAAGCACAGCACATCGACCCCGGCCTTCCAGGTCAGCTCGGCCGGCGAGCAGCCGAGGAACGCGCAGGCATTGGTGAACCGTGCGCCGTCCATGTGCAGGTTCAGGCCCAACTCCTTGCAGGTGGCACTGATCGCCTTGAGCTCGTCGGGGCGATACACGGTACCCACTTCGGTGGCCTGGGTGATGGTCACCACGCGCGGCTTGGGGTAGTGGATGTCCTGGCGCTTGAGCGCCACTTCGCGGATCGACTCAGGCGTCAGCTTGCCGTTGACGCTGGCGGCGGTCAGCAGCTTGGAGCCGTTGGAGAAGAACTCCGGGGCGCCGCATTCGTCGGTCTCGACGTGGGCGGTCTCGGAGCAGATCACGCTGTGGTAGCTCTGGCACAGCGAGGCCAGGGCCAGGGAGTTGGCAGCGGTGCCGTTGAAGGCGAAGAACACCTCGCAGTCGGTCTCGAACAGCTTGCGGAAATATTCCGAGGCGCGTTCGGTCCACTGGTCGTCGCCGTAGGCGCGCTCGTGGCCCTGGTTGGCCTTTTCCATCGCGGCCCAGGCTTCGGGGCAGATCCCGGAATAGTTGTCGCTGGCGAATTGTTGGTTGTTGTCGGTCATGACGCCTGTCCTTTTGTACGACGCAGGAACGCACTCTAAACCATCAATTTGGCGGTTGCCTATGTAGGAGCGGCCTTGTGCCGCGAAAGGGGCGCGAAGCGGCCCCAGGATGTATGGCATGGCACAAATCGTCGGGGGCTGCCGCGCAGCCCTTTTCGCGGCACAAGGCCGCTCCTACAGGGATTGGTGTTGTCAGCAGATGAATGTCGTAAACGCGCCATTGCAAGGCGCGCGCAGGCATCTGTAGGGCCGTGCCCGGTCATACCATCGCTGCAAAGGGTGGGAAAACCCTCACCAGACAAGAAACGATCGCTGCCGGGAGATACACGATGTTCAGCAAGCAAGACCAGATCCAGGGTTATGACGACGCACTGCTGGCGGCGATGAATGCCGAGGAGCAGCGCCAGGAAGATCACATCGAGCTGATCGCCTCGGAGAACTACACCAGCAAGCGCGTGATGCAGGCCCAGGGCAGCGGCCTGACCAACAAGTACGCCGAGGGCTACCCGGGCAAGCGCTACTACGGTGGCTGCGAGCATGTGGACAAGGTCGAAGCACTGGCCATCGAACGCGCCAAGCAGCTGTTCGGCGCCGACTACGCCAACGTCCAGCCGCACTCCGGCTCCTCGGCCAACGGCGCCGTGTACCTCGCCCTGCTGCAGGCCGGCGACACCATCCTGGGCATGAGCCTGGCCCATGGCGGCCACCTGACCCACGGCGCCAAGGTGTCGTCCTCGGGCAAGCTGTACAACGCCGTGCAGTACGGCATCGACACCACCACCGGGCTGATCGACTACGACGAAGTCGAGCGCCTGGCCGTCGAGCACAAGCCGAAGATGATCGTCGCCGGCTTCTCGGCCTACTCGAAGACCCTCGACTTCCCACGTTTCCGCCAGATCGCCGATAAAGTCGGCGCGCTGCTGTTCGTCGACATGGCCCACGTCGCCGGCCTGGTCGCCGCCGGCCTGTACCCGAACCCGATCCCCTTCGCCGACGTGGTCACCACCACCACCCACAAGACCCTGCGCGGTCCGCGTGGCGGCCTGATCCTGGCCAAGAGCAACGAAGAGATCGAGAAGAAGCTCAACGCCGCAGTGTTCCCCGGCGCCCAGGGCGGCCCGCTGATGCACGTGATCGCCGCCAAGGCGGTGTGCTTCAAGGAAGCGTTGGAGCCTGAATTCAAGAGCTACCAGAAACAGGTCATCGAAAACGCCCAGGCCATGGCCCAGGTGTTCATCGAGCGCGGCTACGACGTGGTCTCCGGCGGCACCGACAACCACCTGTTCCTGGTCAGCCTGATCCGCCAGGGCCTGACCGGCAAGGACGCCGACGCCGCCCTCGGCCGCGCCCATATCACCGTCAACAAGAACGCCGTGCCCAACGACCCGCAGTCGCCGTTCGTCACCTCGGGCCTGCGCATCGGCACCCCGGCCGTCACCACCCGCGGCTTCAAGGTCGCCCAGTGCGTGGCGCTGGCCGGCTGGATCTGCGATGTGCTGGACAACCTGGGCGACGCCGATGTCGAGGCCGATGTGGCCAAGAACGTCGCCGCCCTGTGCGCCGACTTCCCGGTCTACCGCTGAGTGGAGCAGAACACCATGCAACGTTATTCGGGCTTCGGCCTCTTCAAGCACTCCCTCAGCCACCACGAGAACTGGCAGCGCATGTGGCGCACGCCGACCCCGAAAAAGGTCTACGACGTGGTCATCGTCGGCGGTGGCGGCCATGGCCTGGCCACGGCCTACTACCTGGCCAAGGAGCACGGCATCACCAACGTGGCGGTGGTCGAGAAGGGCTACCTGGGCGGCGGCAACACCGCCCGCAACACCACCATCGTGCGTTCCAACTACCTGTGGGACGAGTCGGCGCATCTGTACGAGCACGCCATGAAACTGTGGGAGGGGCTGTCCCAGGACATCAACTACAACGTGATGTTCTCCCAGCGCGGCGTCTACAACCTGTGTCACACCCTGCAGGACATCCGCGACTCCGAGCGCCGGGTTAACGCCAACCGCCTCAATGGCGTGGACGGCGAGCTGATCCGCACCGAGCAGGTCGCGGCCGAGATCCCGTACCTGGACTGCTCGAAGAACACCCGCTATCCGATCCTCGGCGCCACTGTGCAGCGCCGTGGTGGCGTGGCCCGTCACGACGCCGTGGCCTGGGGCTTCGCCCGTGCCGCCGACGCCCTGGGCGTGGACCTGATCCAGCAGACCGAGGTGATCGGCTTCCGTAAAGAGAATGGCGCCGTGATCGGCGTCGAAACCAACAAGGGCTTCATCGGCGCCAAGCGCGTCGGCGTGGTCACCGCCGGCAACTCCGGCCACATGGCCAAGCTGGCGGGCTTTCGCCTGCCGCTGGAATCGCACCCGTTGCAGGCACTGGTCTCCGAGCCGATCAAGCCGATCATCGACAGCGTGATCATGTCCAACGCCGTGCACGGCTACATCAGCCAGTCCGACAAGGGCGACCTGGTGATCGGTGCCGGTATCGACGGCTGGGTCGGCTACGGCCAGCGCGGCTCCTACCCGATCATCGAGCACACCCTGCAGGCGATCGTCGAGATGTTCCCGATCCTCTCCCGCGTGCGCATGAACCGCCAGTGGGGCGGCATCGTCGACACCACCCCCGACGCCTGCCCGATCATCTCCAAGACCCCGGTGAAGAACATGTTCTTCAACTGCGGCTGGGGCACCGGCGGCTTCAAGGCCACCCCGGGCTCGGGCAACGTGTTCGCCGCGAGCCTGGCCAAGGGCGAGATGCACCCATTGGCCGCGCCTTTCTCCATCGACCGTTTCTACAACGGCGCGCTGATCGACGAACACGGCGCCGCTGCCGTCGCCCACTGACCCGGAGACAACCGTCATGTTGCAAATCTTCTGTCCCCACTGCGGCGAGCTGCGCTCCGAGGAAGAATTCCACGCATCAGGCCAGGCGCATATCGCCCGCCCGCTGGACCCGAACGCCTGCTCCGACGAGGAGTGGGGCACCTACATGTTCTTCCGCGACAACCCGCGTGGCATCCACCATGAACTGTGGGACCACGTCGCCGGCTGTCGCCAGTACTTCAACGTCACCCGCGACACCGTGACCTACGAGATCCTGGAAACCTACAAGATCGGCGAGAGGCCTCAGGTCACCGCCGCCTCGAAACAGAGCACCGCGCCAGCGACCGCCAAGGGCCAAGGGGAAAAAGTATGAGCCAGACCTATCGCCTCGCCAGCGGCGGCCGTATCGACCGCAGCAAGGTGCTGAACTTCAGCTTCAACGGCAAGACCTACCAGGGCTATGCCGGCGACACCCTGGCCGCCGCGCTGCTGGCCAACGGCGTCGACATCGTCGGGCGCAGCTTCAAGTACTCGCGCCCCCGCGGGATCATCGCCGCCGGTACCGAAGAGCCGAACGCGATCCTGCAGATCGGCTCCAGCGAAGCCACCCAGATCCCCAACGTGCGCGCCACCCAGCAGGCCCTGTATGCAGGCCTGGTGGCCACCAGCACCAACGGCTGGCCGAACGTCAACAACGACATGATGGGCATCATCGGCAAGGTCGGCGGCAACATGATGCCGCCCGGGTTCTACTACAAGACCTTCATGTACCCCAAGTCGTTCTGGATGACCTACGAGAAGTACATCCGCAAGGCGGCGGGCCTCGGCCGTGCGCCGCTGCAGAACGATCCGGACAGCTACGACTACATGAACCAGCACTGCGACGTGCTGATCGTCGGCGCCGGCCCTGCCGGCCTGGCCGCCGCGCTGGCTGCCGCCCGCAGCGGTGCTCGGGTCATCCTGGCGGATGAGCAGGAAGAGTTCGGCGGCACCTTGCTCGACAGCCGCGAGACACTCGACGGCAAACCGGCTGCCGATTGGGTAAGCGCCGTCGTCGCCGAGCTGGAAAGCCTGCCGGAAGTCACCCTGCTGCCACGCAGCACGGTCAACGGCTATCACGACCACAACTTCCTCACCATCCACGAGCGCCTCACCGACCACCTCGGCGACCGTGCGCCGATCGGCCAGGTGCGCCAGCGCGTGCACCGTGTTCGTGCCAATCGCGTCGTGCTGGCTGCGGGCGCCCACGAGCGTCCGCTGGTGTACGGCAACAACGACCTGCCGGGCAACATGCTGGCCGGCGCCGTGTCCACCTACGTGCGCCGCTATGGCGTGGCGCCGGGCCGCAAGCTGGTGCTGTCGACCAACAACGACCACGCCTACCGCTGCGCGCTGGACTGGCACGACGCGGGTCTGCAGGTGGTCGCCATCGCCGACGCTCGCCACAATCCGCGTGGCTCGCTGGTCGAAGAGGCTCGTGCCAAAGGTATCCGTATCCTCACCTCCAGCGCCGTGATCGAGGCCAAGGGCAGCAAACACGTCACCGGCGCCCGCGTGGCCGCCATCGATGTGCAGGCGCACAAGGTCACCAGCCCAGGTGAAACCCTCGACTGCGACCTGATCGCGACTTCCGGTGGTTACAGCCCAGTGGTCCACCTGGCCTCGCACCTGGGCGGTCGCCCGGTCTGGCGTGAAGACATCCTCGGCTTCGTGCCGGGCGACGCACCGCAGAAGCGCGTGTGCGTCGGTGGCGTGAACGGCGTCTATGCCCTGGGCGATGTGATCGCTGACGGCTTCGAGGGCGGTGTTCGCGCCGCCACCGAAGCCGGCTTCAAGGCCAGCGTCGGCACCCTGCCGAAAACCCTGGCGCGCAAGGAAGAAGCCACCGTGGCGCTGTTCCAGGTGCCCCACGACAAGGGCACCGCCCGTGCGCCGAAGCAATTCGTCGACCAGCAGAACGATGTCACCGCCGCCGCCATCGAGCTGGCCACCCGCGAAGGCTTCGAGTCGGTCGAGCACGTCAAGCGCTACACCGCCCTGGGCTTCGGCACCGACCAGGGCAAGCTGGGCAACATCAACGGCCTGGCCATCGCCGCCCGCTCGCTCGGGATCGGCATCCCGGAAATGGGCACCACCATGTTCCGCCCCAACTACACGCCGGTGACCTTCGGCGCGGTGGCGGGCCGGCACTGCGGCCACTTGTTCGAGCCGGTGCGCTTCACCGCCCTGCATGCCTGGCACATCAAGAACGGCGCCGAGTTCGAGGACGTCGGCCAGTGGAAGCGCCCGTGGTACTTCCCCAAGCCCGGCGAAGATATCCACACCGCCGTGGCCCGCGAATGCAAGGCCGTGCGTGACAGCGTCGGCCTGCTGGACGCCTCGACCCTGGGCAAGATCGATATCCAGGGCCCGGACGCGCGCGAATTCCTCAACCGCATCTACACCAACGCCTGGACCAAGCTCGACGTGGGCAAGGCCCGCTACGGCCTGATGTGCAAGGAAGACGGCATGGTCTTCGACGACGGCGTGACCGCCTGCGTCGGCGACAACCACTTCATCATGACCACCACCACCGGCGGCGCCGCCCGCGTGCTGCAGTGGCTGGAGCTGTACCATCAGACCGAATGGCCGGAGATGAAGGTGTACTTCACCTCGGTCACCGACCACTGGGCGACCATGACCCTGTCCGGCCCCAACAGCCGCAAGCTGCTGGCCGAGGTCAGCGACATCGACCTGGACAAGGAAGGCTTCCCGTTCATGAGCTGGAAGGAAGGCCTGGTCGGCGGCGTGCCGGCACGGGTGTTCCGTATCTCTTTCACCGGCGAGCTGTCGTACGAGATCAACGTCCAGGCCAACTACGCCATGGGTGTGCTGGAGCAGATCGTCGAGGCGGGCAAGAAATACAACCTGACCCCGTACGGCACCGAGACCATGCACGTGCTGCGCGCCGAGAAGGGCTTCATCATCGTCGGCCAGGACACCGACGGCTCGATGACCCCGGACGACCTCAACATGAGCTGGTGCGTGGGCCGCAACAAGGCCTTCTCGTGGATCGGCCTGCGCGGCATGAACCGCGAGGACACCGTGCGCGAGAACCGCAAGCAGCTGGTGGGCCTGAAGCCGGTCGACCCCAACGTGTGGCTGCCGGAAGGAGCCCAGCTGGTGTTCGATCCGAAGCAGCCGATCCCGATGGACATGGTCGGCCACGTCACCTCCAGCTACGCGGCCAACTCCCTGGGCTATTCGTTCGCCATGGGCGTGGTCAAGGGCGGTCTCAAGCGCATGGGCGAGCGGGTGTATTCGCCCCAGGCCGACGGCAGCGTGATCGAGGCCGAGATCGTGTCTTCGGTGTTCTTCGATCCGAAGGGCGAGCGGCAGAACGTTTGATATCAGGATGACGCGATCTTTGTGGGAGCGGGCTGGCCCCGCGATGCGATGGTGGCCTTAGATGCCGCTATCGCGGGGCAAGCCCGCTCCCACGAGGTCAGTGGTTCCTCGCACAAGAATTCAAGGCAGGTAAGAAATGAGCGCTATCAACGTCTTCCAGCAAAACCCCGGCGCCGACGCCAAGGCCCAGTCGCCGCTGCACCATGCCGACCTGGCCAGCCTGGTCGGCAAGGGCCGCAAGAACGCAGGCGTGACCCTGCGCGAGAAGAAACTCCTCGGCCACCTCACCCTCCGTGGCAATGGCCACGACCAGGCCTTCGCCGGCGGCGTGCACAAGGCCCTGGGCCTGGAGCTACCGGTGGCCCTGACCGTGGTCGCCAACAACGAGATGTCGCTGCAATGGGTGGGCCCGGACGAGTGGCTGCTGATCGTTCCCGGCGGCCAGGAGTTCGCCGTCGAGCAGAAACTGCGCGACGCCCTCGACGGCCAGCACATCCAGGTGGTCAACGTCAGTGGCGGGCAGACCCTGCTCGAACTGCGCGGCCCCAACGTGCGCGACGTGCTGATGAAATCCACCAGCTATGATGTACACCCGAACAACTTCCCGGTCGGCAAGGCCGTCGGCACTGTGTTCGCCAAGTCGCAGCTGGTGATCCGCCGCACCGCCGAGGACACCTGGGAGCTGGTGATCCGCCGCAGTTTCTCCGACTACTGGTGGCTGTGGCTGCAGGACGCGTCGGCCGAATACGGCCTGGCCATCGAAGCGTAAGGAGCATTACCCATGAGTCGGGCACCGGACACCTGGATTCTCACTGCCGACTGCCCGAGCATG
This sequence comes from Pseudomonas sp. 2hn, assembly GCF_019646095.1. Taxonomy (NCBI): domain Bacteria; kingdom Pseudomonadati; phylum Pseudomonadota; class Gammaproteobacteria; order Pseudomonadales; family Pseudomonadaceae; genus Pseudomonas; species Pseudomonas sp. 2hn. The sequence goes on from NZ_CP081016.1 coordinate 369,021, forward strand.
CTCGGCACGGTCGATGTGGTGACGCGTCACCTCTACGAGCAGCGCTGCTACGTCACCGAGCACCATTCCTTCGATGACCGGCTATCGGGGCGGTTCTTCATCCGCGTGGAGTTCCGCGTCCCGGATGGCTTCGACGAGGATGCCTTCCGTGCGGGGCTGGCCGAGCGCAGCGGGGCTTTCGGCATGGCCTTCGAGCTGGTCGCGCCGAATCACCGGCCCAAGGTGGTGATCATGGTGTCCAAGGCCGACCATTGCCTGAACGACCTGCTGTACCGCCAGCGCATCGGCCAGCTGGCCATGGACGTGGTCGCGGTGGTGTCCAACCATCCTGACCTGGAGCCGCTGGCGCACTGGCACAAGATTCCCTACTACCATTTCGCCCTCGACCCGAACGACAAGCCGGCGCAGGAGCGCAAGGTATTGCAGGTGATCGAGGAGAGCGGTGCCGAGCTGGTCATTCTTGCCCGCTACATGCAGGTGCTGTCGCCGGAGCTGTGCCGGCGGCTGGATGGCTGGGCGATCAACATCCACCACTCGTTGCTGCCGGGGTTCAAGGGCGCCAAGCCGTATCATCAGGCCTACAACAAGGGCGTGAAGATGGTTGGCGCCACGGCGCACTACATCAACAACGACCTGGACGAAGGGCCGATCATCGCCCAGGGCGTCGAGGTGGTGGACCATGCGCATTATCCCGAGGACCTGATTGCCAAGGGGCGCGATATCGAGTGCCTGACACTGGCGCGGGCTGTTGGTTATCACATTGAGCGGCGGGTGTTTCTTAACGCCAATCGGACTGTGGTGCTTTGACGATAGCCGGGGCTGCTGCGCAGCCCTTTCGCGGCACAAGGCCGCTCCTACAGGGATCGCATTCCCTCTGTAGGAGCGGCCTTGTGCCGCGAAAGGGGCGCGCAGCGGCCCCAGCTTTTCCCCTGCCGCAAAAAGACATCCCCCTGTCGCATCCAGTCACCGCCCCACCTCCCATCCAGCCCACAATCCCCTTCATCCAGTAACACAGGCCGCCCACGGAAAGGCGGCGCTTTCCACCACCGCTGCATAAATACAAATCAAGCGAGGTAAGAAGCATGTCTGGTAACCGTGGAGTGGTGTATCTCGGCGCGGGCAAGGTCGAGGTGCAGAAGATCGACTATCCCAAGATGCAGGACCCGCGCGGCAAGAAGATCGAGCACGGCGTCATCCTCAAGGTGGTCTCCACCAACATCTGCGGCTCCGACCAGCACATGGTCCGCGGCCGCACCACCGCCCAGGTCGGCCTGGTCCTGGGCCACGAAATCACCGGTGAAATCGTCGAAATGGGCCGTGACGTCGAGCGCCTGAAAATCGGTGATCTGGTGTCGGTACCCTTCAACGTCGCCTGCGGCCGCTGCCGCTCGTGCAAAGAGATGCACACCGGCGTCTGCCTCACCGTCAACCCGGCCCGCGCCGGTGGCGCCTACGGCTATGTCGACATGGGCGACTGGACCGGCGGCCAGGCCGAGTATGTGCTGGTGCCCTACGCCGACTTCAACCTGCTGAAACTGCCGGACCGCGACAAGGCCATGGAGAAGATCCGCGACCTGACCTGCCTGTCCGATATCCTTCCCACCGGTTACCACGGCGCCGTCACCGCCGGTGTTGGCCCGGGCAGCACCGTCTACGTCGCGGGCGCCGGCCCGGTCGGCCTGGCCGCCGCTGCGTCCGCCCGCCTGCTGGGCGCCGCCTGCGTCATTGTCGGCGACCTCAACCCGGCCCGGCTGGCTCACGCCAAGTCGCAAGGTTTCGAAGTGGTCGACCTGTCCAAGGACACTCCGCTGCACGAACAGATCATCGATATCCTCGGTGAGCCGGAAGTGGACTGCGCCGTCGATGCCGTTGGCTTCGAGGCGCGCGGTCATGGGCATGAAGGTGCCAAGCATGAAGCTCCTGCCACCGTGCTCAACTCGCTGATGCAGGTGACTCGCGTGGCCGGCAAGATCGGTATTCCGGGCCTGTACGTGACCGAAGACCCGGGCGCGGTGGATGCCGCCGCCAAGATCGGTGCCCTGAGCATCCGCTTCGGCCTGGGCTGGGCCAAGTCCCACAGCTTCCACACCGGGCAGACCCCGACCATGAAGTACAACCGCCAGCTGATGCAGGCGATCATGTGGGACCGCATCAATATCGCCGAAGTGGTGGGGGTACAGGTGATCAACCTCGACCAGGCGCCGGAAGGCTATGGCGAGTTTGATGCAGGGGTTCCCAAGAAGTTTGTGATCGACCCTCACAAGATGTGGGGTGCGGCCTGATTCGCTAAGCGATGCCCCTCCCAGTGAGGGGCATTTTTTTACTCGTCAATCACGCCTGATTGTAGAGCCCGCCCGCACCACAGCACTGGAGTCGTTCGGATCGACGGCCCTTCTGGCCAACTGTTGTCCCCAAAGAGTCAGGCCGTTACGACGATTCTGCAGGTTGTTCAGATGAGTAGGACTGAAAGGGCTGGTCGGGCCATACATTGCGTTGGCTGCCTCCACGGTGAAAATTTCATTGCTCAATTCAAGGAAGCTATCCAGGTTGGTTCTTGTGACATGCACCGTGGCTGGGCCTTTGTGCGGATCGGCGATCACCTCGAAAAGCTCAGTGGTCTGTTTTCTTGTACGGGTAGAGTTAACAGCTCGGTGTTGCGCAGTTTCGCCTTGTCCAATAATCTCGATGGTCGTTGTGGTCAGCGTTTCCTGATGGTCTACCGTGAAGCGCTGTTTGATGGGAGTGCGCTTGCTCCTGAGAAACCTGGGGGCTTTGGGCACGACTTCGGCGATTGGTGGCGCAGCCTTGATAAGTGTCTGCACATGCCCGCTCGGGTCGGAATAATTGATCGGGTCGGCGCTGCAGTACACATAAGCGTTTAGCCCTCCCCTCCCAAACGGACTCCAGCTGTCGGGTGAGTGAAACCGCATCAATACCGGGGAGTATGCGCGGTAGCCGTTGCCAAGCAGATAGCACGCCGTTACGGGCTCAACACACTCGCCATTGAATCCGAGCAGTGTCCCGAAGGCCTGTATTTCCAGGGCGTGACCATAAGCGGTATAGGCATGGTTTTGCTCAGACGTTTCATTGAGCCTGGCCAACACCGAACCTTTGCTGTCGGTTGCAAGCAGGCCAGCACCGCAGGCTGGGTTGTTTGCCAGCGGCCTGTCGGTATTGCGCAGAATGCTGTGCAGTTGGCCATCTTTGTCGAGGTGCTTCATGCAGGGCTCCTGTTTGTAACCAGGGACTGATTGGCGTTGCAGCAGACTATTGACCAAGTGTTGGGTGTGCGGCTACTGGCAGAAATGACAGGCACATGCAGCCCCGGGCCTGTACGTGACCGAAGACCCGGGCGCGGTGGATGCCGCCGCCAAGATCGGTGCCCTGAGCATCCGCTTTGGCCTGGGCTGGGCCAAGTCCCACAGCTTCCACACCGGGCAGACGCCGACCATGAAGTACAACCGCCAGCTGATGCAGGCGATCATGTGGGATCGCATCAATATCGCAGAGGTGGTGGGAGTGCAGGTGATCAGCCTGGATCAGGCGCCGGAGGGGTATGGCGAGTTTGATGCGGGGGTGCCGAAGAAGTTTGTGATTGATCCGCATAGGACGTTTAGTGCGGCGTGATTGGCTGTTGAAATTCTATTTATAAGATAAGCAAAGCCCCTTGTAGGGGCTTTGTGACTTTCTAAGCTTTAATGGCTTGAAAGGTAAGCAGGTGTGGTGTTGTATTTATTGACGCTATGAGCGCACTTTTCCGGTATCATCGACCAAACTGGATTCAGCGGCGGAGAATGACCGGTTATAAACTTCCGTCCCCAGCTCTTTTTGGTAGCCAGCTAAGGTGGTGTTGAGGTCTTTTATCTGTTGGATCAGATTTTTCCTAGTGGCGAGCATTAGGTTGTAATCGGCTTTCTTCTTTAGGTTTTCTTCGGCTAATTTCATTTTTTTATTATTTGCGCTTTCAAGATCTCTCTCGCTAATTTTTACTTTTTGTCCAGCGCTGTCGCGTGAGCCAATGCCGTAATTTGCATCTACGTGACTTAGTCGTGTAGGTGCGTTGTCAATATATTGTTTTGTTTTTGTTAGGTCGGCATCAATCTGTTTTATGGATGATTGAAGTTTTTCATTCTGCTGTAGGATGGATTTTATTTCTGTTTCTCTCGGTAACTGTCGTCTGTTGGCTCTCATCATATGCCCCGAGGGATCGACATAGTTAATTGGGTCGCCAGCGCAATAGCTATATGCATTGATTCCGCCTGATCCAAATGGACTCATGTCGTCTGGAGAGCTGAAGCGCATCAACGCAGGGCTGTAGATTCGGTAGCCATTCCCGAGTGAATAGCACCCCGTTGCTGAACGAGGCTCGCCGTTGAATCCAAGCAGTGATGCCGATGTTGGGTTGGATGGCTCGTACCCATAGGCTGAGTATGAGTAATTGATGTCATTTGAACTTCCAGTAATGCGTTGGACCGAATTTTTCGAATCCGTGACCAAAAGCATCGATTCTGGGTGGTCTTTACGTCTTTGTGTCATAGGACCTCCGATACCGTTAGCCTGCTGACTTGTGACTTTGCGGCGGCGGTGAACAATCAGCAACTAGCAAAAATACCAGGTATCTGGACGTTTCCTACTTGTTCGCAAGGTGTTTCTTACAGATTGTGCATGGTCGAGAGAATTACCTTACGTAGTCTGTCGGTTTGCGTCTGATTGTCCGGAGAATCTCTACCCAATAGGCTTTCTCGGTCGCTGTCGGTTCAGCGATCGGGTGTGGAAACCCGGCAGTCACGACCCACTGTCGTCATGGCAGTTGTGCACGGGAGGCCTTATGGCCTACCGGGTTACTCGTGACCGGTTTTCCACCCCGTGTACAACTGCCGCCCTACGTGTGGAAACGGACGGGAGCAGTTCAACCACACGAGTGACTGCCATGAAAAAAATCGTTCCCGACCCGCCCCACCAATTCGCCTTACCCCCCGACAAATCCCTCGCCCGCGCCATCCACGACGGTGTCGTGCCCATGGAATACGTGCTGGCCAACGTCTCCCACTACCTGATGTTCGCCTTCAGCGACAGCCACCGGGCGCTGGACCGCATCGAGGACGAGGAGACGCGGCAATTGCTCAAGCTTGGGCTGCGGGCCATGCAGATCGCCTGGGGGCAGGCGGATGCGCTGGCCAGTGCGGTGGAAAACAGAGCTGGCCAGTAAATGTCCATCGCGGGGCAAGCCCGCTCCCACGAATGACCCAGCGCTGCGTGGGAGCGGGCTTGCCCCGCGATAAGGCCCTTGCAATGAACACCGATGGCCGGCCCGGAACAAACCCCTGGCATTCCAGTCCAACCCCTCGTTTCCCGGCCATTCCGGCCGCCGAGGTCCCTCCCGATGAAAGCATTCACCCTGGTAACCCTGATGACCCTGGCCGCAAGCCCGGTGTTCGCCTTCAATCTCAGCGACGCGGCCAATGCCGTCTCGGCCATGCAGAACCAGAATCAACAGGGCCAGGTGCAGGCCCCGGCTGGCCAGGCCAACTTGCTCAACACCTTGGGCAGCGAATTGAAGATCACCCCCGAACAGGCCATTGGTGGCGCCGGGGCGATGTTGGGGCTGGCGCGCAACAACCTCAGCGGTGACGACTATGGCCAACTGACCAAGGCTGTGCCGGGGCTGGACCTGCTGTCCGGCACCAATGCGCTGGGTGGGTTGAGCGGGCTGGGGCAGTTGCTGGGCAGTGACAAGAACAGCTCTGCACTGAGCAATGCGCTGGGCGGAGAGGTGCAGAACCGCAACGACCTGGACACCGCGTTCAAGGCACTGGGCATGGATACCGGGATGATCGGGCAGTTCGCGCCGTTGATCCTGCAGTACCTGGGGCAGCAGGGGATTGCCGGGTCGTTGTTGCAGAACCTGGGGAGCCTGTGGAACACCCCTGCGCCGTTGAGCCAGCCATCGGTTTGAGTGCCAGACGCGGGTCCTGTAGGAGCGGCCTTGTGCCGCGAAAGGGCTGCGTAGCAGCCCCGGGATTGATGCATCAACGCTGAAACCCTGGGGCCGCTGTGCGGCCCTTTCGCGGCACAAGGCCGCTCCTACAAGGGACAGCGAAATGCTGTAGGCGCGGGCTTCAGCGCATCTCGGCGCGCAACTGCTCGATCCGCTGGTCCTTCTCCAACCACAGCTGGTTCACCCAGGCCTGCACGGTCTGGCGGAAGGCCGGGTCGTTCTCATAGTCGCCCTCGCTCAGCGCCGGGTCCAGCTCGCGCACGCGGATGTCGATGATCACCCGGCTGATGCTGCCGTTGAGCAGGTCCCAGAACCCCGGCGCCTTGTCGCCCGGGTAGACGATGGTCACATCGAGCAGCGCATCCAGCTGCTCGCCCAGCGCCGCCAGCACGAAGGCCACGCCGCCGGCCTTGGGCTTGAGCAGGTGGCGGTAGGGCGACTGCTGCTGTTGGCGCTTGGCCTCGGTGAAGCGGGTGCCTTCGAGGTAGTTGACCACGGTCACCGGCTGGCGCTTGAACAGCTCGCAGGCGGCCTTGGTGATCTCCAGGTCCTTGCCCTTGAGTTCGGGATGCTTGTCGAGGAAGGCCTTGCTGTAGCGCTTCATGAACGGGTAATCCAGGCCCCACCAGGCCAGGCCCAGCAGCGGCACCCAGATCAGCTCCTTCTTGAGGAAGAACTTGAAGAACGGCACGCGGCGGTTGAGGCTCTCGATCAGCGCCGGGATATCGACCCAGGTCTGGTGGTTGCTCACGCACAGGTACGAGGTGTCCTGGCGCAGGGTGTCGACACCGCGGATATCCCACTGGGTGGGGATGCACAGGGCGAAGATGGCCTTGTCGACTTCCGACCAGGTTTCGGCGATCCACATCACCGCGGCCGACGCGTAGTCGCGGCCACGGCCGGGCAGTACCAGCTTGAGCAGGGCGAAGACCAGCAACGGGCCGATCAGCACCAGGGTGTTGAGCAGCAGCAGGGTGAGGGTGAGGATGCCGGTCAGCAGGCGACGCATAAAGGGACTCTTGTTGTGTAAGGTGAACGGTTGGCAATGATAAGCAGGGTCTGGCCCTTAGCCAAACGTCGTACGTCCATTAACTGGGACAAATGTTTCACATTGTGTTGTTTAACCTTTGCCGACGAACCTATCCTGCCTGCGCAGTCTAAGCACTGACCCCTCTCAAGGAAGCCTGCCCCGTGAAACCCCTGCTTGCCCTGCTGTCCCTTCTGGCGCTGCCGGTGATGGCCGCCGAGCCCACCCTGTACGGCCGCTACGAGAACATCGCCCTGCCGGAGATCGGTGAAACCCTGAAGGCCAAGATGGACACCGGTGCCTACACCGCGTCGCTGTCGGCCAAGGATATCGAATTGTTCACCCGCGACGGCGAGGACTGGGTGCGTTTCCGCCTGGCCACCAAGGATGCCAATGGCAAGGTCTACGAACACAAGCTGGCGCGCATCAGCAAGATCAAGAACCGCGCCGACGAGGAAGAAGAAGGCGATGCGCCCGAGCTGTCGCGCCGCCCGGTGGTCGACCTGGAACTGTGCCTGGGCGACGTGAAGCGTACCGTGGAGGTCAACCTGGTCGACCGCAGCAGCTTCAACTACCCGCTGCTGGTGGGCGCCAAGGCCCTGCGCGAGTTCAAGGCGGCGGTGAACCCGGCGAAGAAGTTCACGGCGGGCAAGCCGGACTGCTGATTTCGCATTGGGGGCGCTTCGCGCCCCTTTCGCGGCGCAAGGCCGCTCCTACAGGTATTCGCGTTTCCCTGTAGGAGCGGCCTTGTGCCGCGAAAGGGCCCGCAAAGGCAACAAGGATTGCGTGACCATCGCGGTTTGCCTCAAAGTCCAGCCTTTGCCCCAGCAAGGCCGGACGCCATGCCCCACATCCTCATCGTCGAAGACGAATCCGCCATCGCCGACACCCTGGTCTACGCCCTGCAGGCCGACGGCCACAGCACCGAGTGGGTGAGCCTCGGCAGCGCCGCCGTCGAGCAGCAGCGCCTGCGCCCGGCCGACCTGGTGATCCTCGACATTGGCCTGCCCGACATCAGCGGCTTCGAGACCTGCCGCCAACTGCGCCGCTTCAGCGAGGTGCCGGTGATGTTCCTCAGCGCCCGCGACGCCGAGATCGACCGGGTGCTGGGCCTGGAGATCGGCGCCGACGACTATGTGGTCAAGCCCTTCAGCCCCCGTGAGGTGGCCGCGCGGGTGCGGGCCATCCTCAAGCGCATGACGCCCAGGTTGGAGGTGGCCAGCGAAAGCGCGCCGTTCCAGCTCGACACCCTGGCCATGCGCATCAGCTACCGTGGCCAGGCGCTGACGCTGACCCGCCACGAGTTCCGCCTGCTGCAGAGCCTGCTCGAGCAACCGCGCCGGGTATTCAGCCGCGAACAGCTGCTCGACGGCCTGGGCGTGGCCTCGGACGTCGGCTACGAGCGCACCATCGACAGCCATATCAAGAGCCTGCGCGCCAAGCTGCGCCAGGTCGCGCCCGACGCCGAGGCGATTCAGACCCACCGCGGCCTGGGCTACAGCTACAGCCCGGAACACGCCTGATGCGCCTGGGAATTCGCATCTTCCTGGTGTACTTCCTGTTCGTCGGCCTGGCGGGCTACTTTTTGCTCAACACGGTGCGCGAGCAGATCCGCCCGGTGGTGCGGCAATCCTCGGAAGAAACCCTGGTGGACACCGCCAACCTGCTGGCCGAGATCCTTCACGACGATGTGAAGAACGCCACCCTGACCCAGAGCCGCCTGTCGCAGGTGCTCGCCTCCTATGGCGAGCGGCGCCCCAGCGCGCAGATCTGGGGGCTGGCGAAGAACCAGGTCAGCCACCGCATCTACGTGACCGACGCCAAGGGCATCGTCCTGCTCGATTCCAGCGGCCAGGACCTGGGCAAGGACTACTCGCGGTGGAACGATGTCTACCTGACCCTGCGCGGGCAGTACGGCGCCCGCTCGACCCGCAGCGACCCGGACGACGAAAGCACCTCGGTGATGCATGTGGCGGCGCCGATTCTCGACCAGGGCCAGATCATCGGCGTGGTCACGGTGGCCAAGCCCAACAGCTCGTTGCAGCCCTACATCGACCGCTCCGAGCGGCGTCTGCTCACCCTCGGGCTGGGGTTGATCGTGCTGGGACTGCTGGTCGGCGCGGCGTTGTCGTGGTGGCTGACCCGCTCGCTGCGCCGGCTCACCCATTACGCTCAGGCGGTCAGCGAGGGCGAGCGCGCCGCGCTGCCGCACTACAAGGGCGGCGAGCTGTTGCAGCTGGCCACGGCGGTGGAGCGCATGCGCACCCAGCTGGAGGGCAAGGCCTATGTCGAGCGCTACGTGCATACGCTCACCCATGAGCTCAAGAGCCCGTTGGCGGCGATCCGCGGTGCCTCGGAGCTGCTGCAGGGCGACATGCCGCAAGAGCAGCGGGCGCGCTTCGCCGGCAATATCGAGCGTGAGAGCGAGCGCCTGCAGCAGATGATCGAGCGCCTGCTCAACCTGGCGCGGGTCGAGCAGATGCAGGCACTGGAAGATGAACAGCAGGTGGCGGTGGCGGCGCTGATCGACGAGCTGCTGCTGGCCCATGGCGCGCGGATCGACGGCGCCGGCCTGCAGGTGCGCCAGCGCATCCCGGCGGGTATCAGGTTGCTGTGCGATCCGTTCCTGATGCGCCAGGCGTTGGCCAACCTGCTGGACAACGCGCTGGATTTCACCCCCGAGCGAGGCGCGCTGGCCTTTGAGCTGGAGCGTGACGGCGAGCGGGTGGCCCTGAGCCTGTTCAACCAGGGGCAGGCGATTCCCGAGTACGCCCTGGGGCGGGTCAGCGAACGGTTCTATTCGTTGCCAAGGCCCGGGACCGGACGCAAGAGCACCGGGCTGGGGCTGAACTTCGTGGCCGAGGTGATGCAGCTGCACGGCGGGGCGCTGGCGGTGGATAACGTCGAGGGTGGGGTGCGGGTGCGACTCTGGCTGCCTGCGCGACGATACAGCTGACGGCCACGTCCCTGTAGGAGCGGGCTTGTCCCGCGATGAGGCCAGCCCAGGCAACATCACTGCCTGATCGGTCAAATCGCGGGACAAGCCCGCTCCCACAGGTTTTCTGCTGATTACGCCAATCTCCACACAATCTCCACATTCCCTCCCCGAGGGCTCCACGCGGCGGGCAGACACTGCCCCCATCGCAAACGGAGCCCAACCCCATGAACAAGACCCTAGGTTTCAAGCTTGGCCTGATCGCCGTGCTGATCCTGCTGCTGCTGATTCCCCTGCTGATGATCGGCGGCCTGATCGACGAGCGCCAGCAACTGCGCAACAACGTGCTGGGCGAGATCGCCGCGAGCTCCAGCTTCGACCAGCTGGTCAGCGGCCCGATACTGGTGGTGCCCTATCGCAAGTACGAGCGGCGCTGGATCGACAAGGACGGCACGAGCGTCCAGGAGACCACCACGATGCACGGCAATCTTTACTTCCTGCCGGAAACCTTCGCGATGGATGTGGGCGTCGATACCGAGCTGCGCGCCCGCGGCATCTACCAGGCGCGGCTGTTCCATGCCAAAAGCCAGATCAGTGGTCGTTTCAAGCTGCCAGAGCGCTGGGGGATCGAGAAGGACTACGACGACTACCGCTTCGACAAGCCGTTCCTGATGGTCGGCATCAGCGACATTCGTGGTATCGAGAACAGCCTGGAGCTCACCCTGGATGACCAGCGCCTGCCGTTCGAGGCCGGCAGCGGCGTCGACTGGTTACCCGGTGGCGTGCATGTGGCCCTGCCCCAGTTGAGCGACCAGAAGGCCCGCGAGTTCGACTACGCCTTCGACCTGGCGCTGCTGGGCACTGGCCAACTGGCGGTGCTGCCGGTCGGCCGCAGCACCACGGTGGACATGCGCGCCAACTGGCCGCACCCGAGCTTCGTCGGCAGCTACCTGCCCAGCCGCCGTGCCATCGATGAGAAGGGCTTCAGCGCCCACTGGCAGACCTCGTTCTTCGCCACCAACCTGGAAGAGTCCATGCGCCTTTGCGCGACCGTCGGCAAGTGTGGCGAATTCAACGAGCGTGCTTTTGGCGTCAGCTTCGTCGACCCGGTGGACCAGTACCTCAAGAGCGAACGGGCGATCAAGTATGCGCTGCTGTTCATCGCCCTGACCTTTGCCGGCTTCTTCCTGTTCGAGGTGCTCAAGAACCTCAGCGTGCACCCGGTGCAGTACATCCTGGTGGGCGTGGCCCTGGCGTTTTTCTACCTGTTGTTGCTGTCGCTGTCCGAGCACCTGGGGTTTGGCCTGGCCTATGGGCTGTCGGCGTCAGGGTGCGTGCTGCTGATTGGCTTCTACCTGGTTCATGTGCTGCGCAGCCTGGGGCGTGGGATTGGCTTTGCGGCGGGGCTGGCGGCGTTGTACGCGATGCTCTATGGGCTGCTTAGCGCCGAGGATTACGCGTTGCTGATGGGCTCGCTGCTGTGCTTTGGCCTGCTGGGCGTGTTCATGGTGCTGACCCGGCGGCTGGACTGGTCGCGGGTGGGGAGGGGGGTATGAGGGAGGATAGAGAGATCGGGCGGTGGTTGGCCCTTAAGATTGGAATGCTGTTTCCTGTAACACCGAGGTGAGACCTTCGCGGGTAAACCCGCTCCCACAGGATCTGTACTGTACCTGTGGGAGCGGGTTTACCCGCGAAGAGGCCCTTCAGCCTTGCGGCGCAGTGGCTAGCATCGACGCCCGCTGGCTGACCTCGGCATACCATGCCGCCAACCCAGGCTGCTGCTCACGCCAGCCAAACGCCGGCTGGCGCAGGTCCAGATACCCCAACGCACAAGCCACGCCAATCGCCGCCAGGTCGAACCCCGAGGCCAGCTCCGCTAGGTGCTCCTGTTCAAGATTGGCCAAGCTGCGGCGGATCTTCTCGCCCTGCGCCTGCACCCAACCGTCCCACTGCTTGTCCGTCGGGCGCAGGAAGGTCTCGTAGCGGGTGGCCACCGCCGCGTCCATGATCGCGTCGGCCTGGGAGGCCAGGGTCAGCCGGCGCCAGCGTGCCGAGCCCTCGCGGGGGATCAGCGGCAGGCCGACGTGCTGGCTGTCGAGGTATTCACAGATCACCCGGCTGTCGTGCAGCACGCTGCCGTCGTCCAGGCGCAGGGCCGGGATCTTGCCGATCGGGTTGCCCTGGTTGAGCTGCGCATCGCCGTTCACCGGGCTGATGTTCACGCCCTGCACGGTGACGCGGTCCAGCTGGCCGGTCTCGTGCAGCACGATCATCACCTTGCGCACGAACGGCGACAGCGGCGAATGGAACAGGATCATGGCTCAGTTGCCCTGCAGGCTGGGTGGCAGGCACACGCCGGTGCCGCCGATACCGCAGTAGCCTTGCGGGTTCTTGGCCAAGTACTGCTGGTGGTAGGCCTCGGCGAAGTACACGGTCGGCGCCTGGGCGATCTCGGTGGTGATCTCGCCGAAGCCGGCCTTGCCCAGCTCGGCCTGGAAGGCGGCCTTGCTCGCGTTGGCTTCATCGAGCTGCTGCGGCGAGGTGCAGTAGATCGCCGAGCGGTACTGGGTACCGACATCGTTGCCCTGGCGCATGCCCTGGGTCGGGTTGTGCAGCTCCCAGAACATCGCCAGCAGCTCGCGGTAGCTGACCCGGTTCTTGTCGAACACCACCAGCACCACCTCGGTGTGGCCGGTCAGGCCCGAGCAGACTTCCTCGTAGGTGGGGTTGGGGGTGAAACCGCCGGCATAGCCGACCACGGTGCTGACCACGCCTTCGCGCTGCCAGAAACGGCGCTCGGCGCCCCAGAAACAGCCCAGGCCGAAGATGGCGAAGTCGATGTCGCCTTCGAAGAACGGGCCGAGCAGCGGCGTGCCTTCGAACACGTAGTGGAACTCGGGCAGGGTCATCGGGGTTTCGCGGCCAGGCAGGGCCTGTTCTGCGGTGGGCAGGACGTTTTTGTTCACCAGGATTTCCGAACGCAGGGTCATGGCCGTTCCTCTATTTGATATTCAACAACCTGGGGCCGCAAAGCAGCCCCGGCAGGCAAGTGATGTCTATAGTGCCCGAGCTTTACGCCGCTGTCAGTCCACCGGACCACGGGGATAGCGGCGCAGTTTCTCGTTCAGCTCGCGCCCCGGGATCGGCCGGTCGAACAGGTAGCCCTGGCCGACGTCGCAGCGGTGCCGGCGCAGGAACGCCAGCTGCTCGGGCGTCTCGATTCCTTCGGCGACCACCTTGAGCTTGAGGTTATGGGCCATGGCCACCACCGCCGAGGTGATCTCCATGTCGTCCTGGTTGTCGGGGATCTCGTTGATGAAGCTGCGGTCGATCTTGATGATGTCGATCGGGAACTTCTTCAGGTAGCTCAGCGACGAGTAGCCGGTGCCGAAGTCGTCCATGGCCAGGGTCAGGCCCAGGGCCTTGAGCTCGTCGAGCTGGCGGTGGGTGTCCTCGGTGGCTTCCAGCAGCAGGCCTTCGGTCAGTTCCAGCTCCAGCAGGTGCGGCGGCAGGGCTTCTTCCTTGAGGATGCTGCCGATCGAACTGACCAGCTCGGGGTCGGAGAACTGCTTGGGCGACAGGTTGATGGCCACGTGCAGGTTGCCGAAGCCGGCTTCGCGCAGCTGCTGGCTCATGCGGCAGGACTGGCGCACCACCCACTTGCCGATGGGGATGATCAGGCCGGTTTCCTCGGCCACGCTGATGAACTGGTCGGGGCGGATCATGCCGCGCTCGGGGTGGTTCCAGCGCAGCAGCGCCTCCAGGCCGAGCAGGCGGCCGCTGCGCAGGCACAGCTTGGGCTGGTAGAACACTTCCAGTTCGTTCTGGGTCAGGGCGCGGCGCAGGTTGTTCTCGACGAACAGCTTGTAGCTGGCCTCGGCGTTGAGCACTTCGGTGAACACCTGGACCTGGTGCTTGCCGTTGGCCTTGGCCTTGTGCAGGGCCAGGCCCGCGTTCTTCATCAGGGTGGCCGGGTCGCTGCCGTGCAGCGGCGCGCAGGCCAGGCCCACGGAGGCGGTGACGTTGATCAGCTGGTTGTCGACGAACATTGGTTTGTCGAGGGTGCGCAGCAGCTGGTGGGCGACGCCCTGGCCGTCTTCCAGGTTGGTGTCGTCCAGCAGCACGGCGAACTCGTTGCTGGCGAAGCGCGCCAGGCTGCCGCCGTTGGCCAGGCTGTTGCGCAGGCGCCGGGCCAGGCTGATCAGCAGCTTGTCGCCGGTCTGGTGGCCGAGGCTGTCGTTGATCCGCTTGAAGTTGTCGATGTCCACCAGCAGCAGGCAGATGGGGCTGGCGCTGTCGCGGGCGAAGCGCTCGTCGAGGTTGCGGATGAACGCCGGGCGGTTGCCCAGGTTGGTCAGGTTGTCGGTGTAGGCCAGGCGCTCGATGCGCTGCTGGGCCAGCTTGGTCTGGGTGACATCCTCGTAGATGCCGATGTAGTGGGTCAGCTCGCGGTTGTCGCCGTACACCTTGGAGATCGACAGCTGGCCCCAGTAAGGCTCGAGGTTCTTGCGCCGGCTCTTGAACTCGCCCTGCCAGCTGTTGCCCATGGCCAGGCTCGACGGCGAGTCGAACAGCAGCTCGCTCAGGTTTTCCAGCGCCGGCAGTTCGGCCAGGTGATGGCCCTGGACCTCCTCGGTGCTGTACTGGGTGATCGCGGTGAAGCTGGGGTTGACGTATTCCACCACGCCGTCGCGATTGACCAGCAGGAAGGCGCTGGCGCTCTGTTCCACGGCGCGCTGGAACAGGTGCAGGGCGCTGGCGGCGGTACGCCGGTTGTGGTTGTTGATGACCTGGGCGAACTGGTCGGCCAACTCGCCGGCGAAGGCGATCTCGTCCGACTGCCAGGCCCGTGGCTGGCCGGTCTGCTCCAGGCACAGCACGCCGACCACCTGGCCGTCGATGCGGATACTGGCATCGAGCATGGCGTTGTCGTCGGTGCTGTACAGCGATTCGGCCATCTCGCGGGTGCGCGGGTCGTGGCTGGCGTTGTGGGCGTCGATGGCGCGGCTGGCGTGCAGGGCTTCCAGGTAGTCCGGGAAGCGGCTGGCGTCGATCGCCTCGGGCATGCGGTGCTGCTGTTCGCGGCGGTACCAGGCGCTGATCGGCTCCAGGCGCTGGTCGTTCAAGTACCAGATGCTGGCGCAGTCGACCTTGTAGATCTCGCAGGCGCTGCGGGTGATCAGCTCGGCGGCCTCGAGCAGCGAGTTGCCGATGCTGTAGCGCTGGCGGGCCAGGCGCAGGATCAGGTCCTGCTGGGCGCGGACCCGGTCCAGGTGTTCGAGCTGCTCCTGCTGGGCGCGCTGGTTCAGTTGCAGGGCCAGTTGCAGGCGGTTGTTGCGCGACTCCAGGTCATTGGCGTCGAGGTCCGGGGTGTCCTGGCGGTGGTCGTCGAACACTGTCAGGTAGCCGCGCAGCAGCTGGCGGTTGTGCTGCTTGTAGCTCTCCCCGACCTCCAGCAGGCGCAGTGGCGCCGGGCAGGCGTGCAGGGTATAGCGCACCCGGTAGTAGCCGCGCTGGGCCAGCTGCAGCTGGATCTCGTCGTGCAGCTTGTAGCGTGCTTCCGGCTCCATGAGGCTGGCGTAGGGCGAGCCGATCAGGGCGCAGAGTTCGGCGGCGGGCAGGCCGAACTGGCGGTCGCAGGCCGGGTCGAGGTAAAGCATGGCCCAGCTGGCTTCGTTCAGCCGCTCGAAACGCAGCATGCCGAGCCGCGAGGGCACGGGTAGCTGCGTCACGACCTCGGCCGCCACACGGCTGGCGGCATCGGGTTGGCTTTTCATCGAAGACTCGCTTGAACTGGGGCGCGGCCTGGAGCACGGCGCATCGGGCAAGGTTGCATCATGTCCCGTGGGCTGGCAAGCGGCCATGGGGGATGCTGTGAACAGGTTGTCGGCTGCTCTCGCAGAATCTGTAGGACCGGCGGGCGGCAGACTATCGCATCCCCCTGTAGGAGCGGCCTTGCGCCGCGAAAAGGAGGGCGCAGCGTTCCCGGCAATCCCAAGGCAAAAAAAGCCCCGCCAATTGGCGGGGTTGAGGTACGAGCGTGGCAGCTCGAAAACGGGGCTGCCCCTCCGGGGAGGGGCAGCGTGCAGCGTTACAGCAGCATGGTGCGGATATCGCCCAGCACGTCGCCCAGGCGCTTGGTGAAGCGCGCGGCGGCGGCGCCGTTGATCACACGGTGATCGTAGGACAGCGACAGCGGCAGCATCAGCTTCGGCTGGAAGGCCTTGCCGTCCCAGACCGGCTGCATGGTGGCCTTGGACACGCCGAGGATCGCCACCTCAGGCGCGTTGACGATCGGCGTGAAGCCGGTGCCGCCAATGTGGCCGAGGCTGGAGATGGTGAAGCAGGCGCCCTGCATCTCGTCGGCCGAAAGCTTCTTGGTGCGGGCTTTCTCGGCCAGCGCGGCAGCTTCGGCAGCCAGTTGCAGCAGGCTCTTCTGGTCGACGTTCTTGATCACCGGGACCAGCAGACCGTCCGGGGTGTCCACGGCGAAGCCGATGTGCACGTACTTCTTGCGGATGATCGCCTTGCCGCTTGGCGCCAGCGAGCTGTTGAAGTCCGGCAGTTCCTTGAGCAGGAAGGCGCAGGCCTTGAGCAGCAGCGGCAGCACGGTCAGCTTGACGCCCGCTTTCTCGGCCACGGCCTTCTGCGCGACGCGGAAGGCTTCCAGCTCGGTGATGTCGGCGGAGTCGAACTGGGTCACGTGCGGCACGTTCAGCCAGCTGCGGTGCAGGTTGGCGGCACCGACCTGCATCAGGCGGGTCAGGGCCACTTCTTCCACTTCACCGAACTTGCTGAAGTCCACGGCAGGGATCGGCGGGATGCCGGCGCCGCCGGTCGCACCGGCGGCTGCCGGCGCTTCCTTGGCCTTCTGCATCATGGCCTTGACGTAGACCTGCACGTCTTCCTTGAGGATACGGCCGTGCGGACCGGTGGCGGCAACTGCGCCCAGGTCGACGCCGAATTCACGGGCCAGCTGACGAACGGCCGGGCCTGCGTGGACCTTGGCGTTGCTGCCGGCGGCCGGCGCGGTGGCGACCGGAGCTGGAGCAGGCGCAGCAGCAGCCGGCGCGGCGGCGGCAGGTGCAGCGGCTGGGGCAGGAGCGGCAGCCGGAGCAGCAGCGGCCGGAGCCGGCGCTGCAGCAGGGGCGGCGCCTGCGGCCTTGATCTTGAAGATCAGGTCGCCGGTGCCCACTTCGTCTTCCAGCTTGCACAGCACGGCTTCGATCACACCGGCGCTAGGCGACGGGATTTCCATGGAGGCCTTGTCGGACTCCAGGGTGATCAGCGACTGGTCGGCTTCGACGGTGTCGCCGACCTTGACCATGACTTCGATGATCTTGGCCTTGCCCGACGAACCGATGTCCGGCACGTGGATGTCCTGCACGCTGGCGGCAGCCGGGGCTGCTGCAGGCGCAGGTGCGGCTTCAGCGGCCGGCGCTGGAGCGGCAGCAGCTGGTGCCGGAGCGGCGGCGGCCGGAGCCTCAGGCGCCGCAGCGGCGCCCTCGACTTCCAGGACCAGCAGCTCGTCGCCTTCTTTCAGGCGGTCGCCCAGCTTGACCTTCAGTTCCTTGACCACACCGGCCTTCGGCGCGGGGATCTCCATGGAGGCCTTGTCGGACTCCAGGGTCAACAGGCTCTGGTCAGCCTCGATACGGTCACCGACCTTGACGAACAGCTCGATGATTTCACCTTCACCGCTGCCGATGTCAGGTACGCGAATGAGTTCGCTCACTTAAAAATACTCCTCAGCAGTCCAGTGGGTTGCGCTTGTCCGGATCGATACCGAACTTGACGATGGCGTCAGCCACAACCTTGGGTTCGATCTCGCCACGGTCAGCCAGGGCTTCCAGGGCAGCCAGCACCACGAAGTGGCGGTCGACTTCGAAGAAGTGACGCAGCTTCTTGCGGCTGTCGCTGCGACCGTAGCCGTCGGTACCCAGGACCTTGAACTCTTTGCTCGGCACCCACTGGCGAATCTGCTCGGCGAACAGCTTCATGTAGTCGGTGGAGGCGATGACCGGGCCCTTGCGACCGGCCAGGCACTCTTCGACGTAGGTCTTCTGAGGCTTCTGGCCAGGCTTGAGGCGGTTGGCGCGTTCCACGGCCAGGCCGTCGCGACGCAGTTCGTTGAAGCTGGTGACGCTCCACACGTCGGCGCCGACGTTGAACTCTTCACGCAGGATCTTCGCGGCCTCGCGGACTTCGCGCAGGATGGTGCCGGAGCCCATCAGCTGTACGTGGTGCGCGGCTTCGCGGGTGTCTTCCTCGAGCAGGTACATGCCCTTGATGATGCCGTCCTCGACACCGGCCGGCATGGCTGGCTGCTGGTACGACTCGTTCATCACGGTGATGTAGTAGAAGATGTCCTGTTGCTCTTCGGTCATCTTCTTCATGCCGTCCTGGATGATCACCGCCAGCTCGTAGCCGTAGGTCGGATCGTAGGTGCGGCAGTTCGGGATGGTGCCCGCCATCATGTGGCTGTGACCGTCTTCGTGCTGCAGGCCTTCACCGTTGAGGGTGGTACGGCCGGCGGTACCGCCGATCAGGAAGCCACGGGTGCGGCTGTCGCCAGCGGCCCAGGCCAGGTCGCCGATACGCTGGAAGCCGAACATCGAATAGAAGATGTAGAACGGCAGCATCGGCTGGTTGTGGCAGCTGTACGAGGTACCGGCAGCGATGAACGACGACATGGCGCCGGCTTCGTTGATGCCCTCTTCGAGGATCTGGCCCTTCTTGTCTTCGCGGTAGAACATCACCTGGTCTTTATCGACTGGCTCGTAGAGCTGGCCGACCGACGAGTAGATGCCCAGCTGGCGGAACATGCCTTCCATACCGAAGGTACGGGCTTCGTCCGGGATGATCGGAACGATGCGCTGGCCGATGTCCTTGTCCTTGACCAGCTGCGCCAGGATGCGCACGAAGGCCATGGTGGTGGAGATTTCGCGGTCGCCCGAGCCGTCCAGGATCGCTTTCAGCGTTTCCAGTGGCGGGGTCGGCACGCTGAAGCTCTTGGCGCGGCGCTGTGGCACGAAACCGCCCAGGGCAGCACGGCGCTCGGCCAGGTACTTGGCTTCGGCAGACCCTTCTTCCGGCTTGAAGAACGGCAGGTTCTCCAGATCCGCATCCTTGACCGGGATGTCGAAGCGGTCACGGAAGTGACGCAGGCTGTCGACGTCGACCTTCTTGGTGTTGTGCGCGGTGTTCTTGGCTTCGCCGGCACCGGTACCGTAACCCTTGATGGTCTTGGCCAGGATGACGGTCGGCTGCTCTTTGTGGTTAACAGCCTGGTGGTACGCCGCGTAGACCTTGTACGGGTCGTGGCCGCCACGGTTGAGCTTCCAGATCTCGTCGTCGGACAGGTCTTCGACCATGGCCTTGAGCTCTGGGGTATTGAAGAAGTTCTCACGAACGTACGCGCCATCTTTGGCTTTGTAGTTCTGGTACTCGCCGTCGATGACTTCGTCCATGCGGCGCTGCAGGGCGCCATTGGTGTCCTTGGCCAACAGTGGGTCCCAGAAGCGGCCCCAGACCACCTTGTTGACGTTCCAGCCACCGCCACGGAACACGCCTTCGAGTTCCTGGATGATCTTGCCGTTGCCGCGAACCGGGCCGTCGAGGCGCTGCAGGTTGCAGTTGATGACGAAGATCAGGTTGTCCAGCTTCTCGCGGCCGGCCAGGGCGATTGCGCCCAGGGATTCCGGCTCGTCGCACTCGCCGTCGCCCATGAAGCACCAGACCTTCTGCTTGCCGGCCGGGATGAAGCCGCGCGCTTCCAGGTACTTCATGAAGCGAGCCTGGTAGATGGCCTGGATCGGACCCAGGCCCATCGATACGGTCGGGAACTGCCAGAAGTCAGGCATCAGCCATGGGTGCGGGTACGAAGACAGGCCGTTGCCGTCCACTTCCTGACGGAAGTTGTTCATCTGGTCTTCGCTGATGCGGCCTTCCATGAAGGCACGGGCGTAGACGCCTGGCGAGGCGTGGCCCTGGAAGAAGATCAGGTCGCCGCCGTGTTCGTCGGTCGGGGCCTGGAAGAAGTAGTTGAAGCCGATGTCGTACAGGGTGGCGCTGGAGGCGAAGCTGGAGATGTGTCCGCCCAGGTCCGAGTCTTTCAGGTTGGTGCGCATGACCATGGCCAGGGCGTTCCAACGCACCATCGAGCGGATGCGGCGTTCCATGAACAGGTCGCCAGGCATGCGTGCTTCGTGGGTGACAGGGATGGTGTTGCGGTACGGCGTGGTGATGGCATACGGCAGCTGGGAGCCACTACGGGTGGCCAGCTCGCCCATACGGGTCATCAGGTAATGAGCGCGGTCTTCGCCTTCTTTGTCGAGGACCGACTCCAGGGCATCCAGCCATTCCTGGGTTTCGATTGGATCGAGGTCTTGCATGGCTTGCTCCAGGGCGGAAAGGCCACCAGAATCGATGGCCTGAGTTTGCGACTGGCCTTATGGGCAGACGTCGTGAATTCTTGGATTACCGGACAGTCATCCGGCGCGGTGTAGTTTTACTACAAATGCTTTCTCATTTCATGCTTTGGCAGGTCATGAGTAGTAGTAAAACTACACAAATGCGACGTTTGGTCGCATCCCGGGTTGTGGGGAAAAACGTTCATGTTGGTTGGCGGTGTGTCGATAGCAGGTGAATCTTGATGGGTTTTGCCAAATTTTTGATTGTTTCAGCTATTTCCAACTTTTGTACGACAGTCCAACCGTGGTCCAACCCCCGTTTGACCTCTGCAACCGCTCTCTTTCACGCCGATCAAGGATAGACCATGCGCCTGCCTTTGCCGCTCGATCTGCCTGCCGCCCTCCAACCGCTGGTCGCTCGCAACCAGCAATTCCTGCGCGATGCCCTGGCAGGTCACCCTGACCTGGATCTGGATAGCCTGAGTGCCGAGCACCGAAACCAGTTCGACCAGGTCGCCGCCGCCAGCGACTTCGTCCTGGCCCAGGCCCAGCGTGAGCCGGCGATGCTGTTCGAGCTGCTGATCAGCGGCGTGATGGACCAGGCGTTCGCGCCTGGCCAGCTGCGCGCGCAGATCAACGCCGTGGCCCAGGCTGCCCAGAATGAGGACGAGCTGGCGCGCAACCTGCGCCGCGAGCGCAACCGCCAGCAACTGCGCATCATCTGGCGCGACATTACCCGCCAGGCCGCGTTGCCCGAAACCTGCCGCGACCTGTCCGACCTGGCCGATGCCAGCATCGACGAAGCCTATCAATGGCTGTACCCGCGCCACTGCCAGCAGTTCGGCACGCCCATCGGCAACCGCAGCGGCCAGCCGCAGCACCTGGTGGTGCTGGGCATGGGCAAGTTGGGCGCGGTGGAACTGAACCTGTCGTCCGACATCGACCTGATCTTCGCCTTCCCCGAGGGCGGCGAAACCGAAGGGGTCAAGCGCTCGCTAGACAATCAGGAGTTCTTCACCCGCCTGGGCCAGCGTCTGATCAAGGCGCTCGACCCGGTCACCGTGGACGGTTTCGTGTTCCGCGTCGACATGCGCCTGCGCCCCTATGGCTCGGCCGGCGCGCTGGTGCTCAGCTTCAATGCCCTGGAGCAGTACTACCAGGACCAGGGGCGCGACTGGGAGCGCTACGCCATGATCAAGGCGCGGGTGGTCGCCGGTGACCAGGTGGCCGGCGCGCAGCTGCAGGAGATGCTGCGGCCGTTCGTCTACCGGCGCTACCTGGACTTCTCCGCCATCGAGGCGCTGCGCACCATGAAGCAGCTGATCCAGCAGGAAGTGCGGCGCAAGGGCATGGCCGACAACATCAAGCTCGGTGCCGGCGGCATTCGCGAGGTGGAGTTCATCGCCCAGGCGTTCCAGCTGATTCACGGCGGGCGCGACCTGAGCCTGCAACAGCGGCCGTTGCTCAAGGTGCTGACCACCCTGGAAGGGCAGGGCTACCTGCCGCCGGCCGTGGTCGCCGAGCTGCGCGACGGCTATGAATTCCTGCGCTACACCGAGCACGCGATCCAGGCCATCGCCGACCGCCAGACCCAGATGCTGCCGGACGATCCGACCGACCGCGAGCGCATCGCCTACATGCTTGGCTTTGCCGACTGGGACAGCTTCCACGGGCAATTAGTGCACTGGCGTGGGCGCATCGACTGGCACTTTCGTCAGGTCATCGCCGACCCGGATGAAGACGAAGCCGAAGGCGAGCTGGTGGTCGGCGGCGAGTGGTCGCCCCTGTGGGAGCAGGCCCAGGATGAAGACGCCGCTTCCCGCCAACTGGAGGAAGCCGGCTTCCGGCAGCCGGCCGAGGCCCTGCGCCGCCTGGCCGCGCTGCGCGCCAGCCCGACCCTGCGCTCGATGCAGCGCATCGGTCGCGAGCGCTTGGACGCCTTCATTCCGCGGCTGCTGGCCCAGGCGGTCGAGCACGACAACCCCGACCTGGTGCTGGAGCGGGTGCTGCCATTGGTCGAGGCCGTGGCGCGGCGCTCTGCCTACCTGGTGCTGCTTACCGAGAACCCTGGCGCCCTGCGCCGCCTGCTGACCCTGTGCGCCGCCAGCCCGTGGATCGCCGAGCAGATGGCCCGCTACCCGCTGCTGCTCGACGAACTGCTCAACGAGGGCCGGTTGTTCAGCCCGCCGTTGGCGCCAGAGCTGGCCGCGGAGCTGCGCGAGCGCCTGACACGCATCCCCGAGGACGACCTGGAACAGCAGATGGAGGCCCTGCGTCACTTCAAGCTGGCCCACAGCCTGCGCGTGGCCGCCTCGGAGATCAGCGGCAACCTGCCGTTGATGAAGGTCAGCGATTATCTGACCTGGCTGGCCGAGGCGATTCTCGACCAGGTGCTGGCCCTGGCCTGGCGCCAGACCGTGGCGCGCCATGGCCAGCCAAAACGCAGCGACGGCAGCCTGTGCGACCCGGGCTTCATCATTGTCGGCTATGGCAAGGTCGGTGGCCTGGAGCTGGGTCACGGTTCGGACCTGGACCTGGTGTTCATCCACGATGGCGACCCGAATGCCGAAACCGACGGCGCGAAACCCATCGACAGCGCGCAGTTCTACACCCGCCTGGGCCAGCGCATCATCCACCTGCTGACCACCCAGACCAACTCCGGCCAGCTTTACGACGTGGACATGCGCCTGCGTCCGTCCGGCGCCTCGGGGCTGCTGGTCAGCTCGCTGGGCGCCTTCGAGCGCTATCAGCAGAACGAGGCCTGGACCTGGGAGCACCAGGCCTTGGTGCGGGCCCGCGTATTGGTGGGTTGCAAGCAGGTGGCGACGGCTTTCGAGGCAGTGCGGGCGCAGGTCCTCGGCCAGCCCCGCGACCTCGACAAGCTGCGCGTCGAAGTCAGCGAGATGCGCGCCAAGATGCGCGACAACCTGGGCACCAAGGCCACTGCCGCCGGCACCGCGGGCAACGCCTTCGAGGCCGGCCAGCCGTTCGATATCAAGCAGGATGCCGGCGGTATCGTGGATATCGAATTTATGGTGCAATACGCCGCTTTGGCCTGGTCCCACGACCACCCGGCCATACTGCGCTGGACCGACAACATCCGCATCCTCGAAGAGCTGGAGCAGGCCGGGCTGATGCCCGCCGCCGACGCCGTGCTGCTGCGCGAGGTGTACAAGGCGTTCCGCTCGGCGTCGCACCGCCAGGCCTTGCAGAAGCAGGCCGGGGTGATCGATGCGGCGCAGTTTGTCGATGAGCGTCGTGAGGTAAGGCGGATCTGGGGGCAGTTGGGCCTGGCCTGAGGTTGGTGCCGTCCCTGTGGGAGCGGGTTTACCCGCGAAGAAAGCGCCGCGGTGGCTGGCACGGGCTACGCCCGTGTTCGCGGGTAAACCCGCTCCCACAGGGGCCTCGATCACGAGCGAGTGCCACCGGTGGTACACTGTCCGCCACATAGCCTGAATATAAAGAGGGGAGGCCAGGTTGTAGCGCAGCCTGCAGCCTCCCCGAATGTTTCTGGATAAAGCATGAGAATACTGATCATTGGCCCCAGCTGGGTCGGCGACATGGTGATGGCGCAGACCCTGTTCCAGTGCCTCAAACAGCAGCACCCCGACTGCGTGATCGACGTCCTGGCCCCCGAGTGGAGCCGGCCGATCCTCGAGCGCATGCCCGAGGTGCGCCAGGCCTTGAGCTTCCCGCTCGGCCACGGCGCGCTGGAGCTGGCCACGCGCCGGCGCATCGGCAAGTCGCTGGCCGGTCAGTACGACCAGGCGATCCTGCTGCCCAACTCGCTCAAGTCGGCGCTGGTGCCGTATTTCGCCGGTATCCCCAAACGCACCGGCTGGCGCGGCGAGATGCGCTACCTGCTGCTCAACGACGTGCGCAAGCTGGACAAGGCCCGCTATCCGCTGATGATCGAGCGCTTCATGGCCCTGGCCTACGCAGCGGATGCCGAGCTGCCCAAGCCTTACCCGCGTCCGAGCCTGCAGATCGAAGCCGCCAGCCGCGAAGCCGCCCTGGCCAAGTTCGGCCTGGCGCTGGACCGTCCGGTGCTGGCGCTGTGTCCGGGCGCCGAGTTCGGCGAGGCCAAGCGCTGGCCGGCCGAGCATTACGCCGAGGTGGCCGACGCGATGATCCGCCAGGGCTGGCAGGTGTGGCTGTTCGGCTCGAAGAACGACCACCCGGTGGGCGAGCAGATTCGCGACCGGCTGATCCCGGGGCTGCGCGAGGAATCCTGCAACCTGGCGGGTGAAACCTCACTGGCCGAGGCCATCGACCTGATGTCCTGCGCCGATGCGGTGGTGTCCAACGACTCCGGCCTTATGCATGTGGCCGCCGCCCTCAACCGCCCCCTGGTGGCGGTGTACGGCTCGACCTCGCCGGGCTTCACCCCGCCGCTGGCCGACCAGGTGGAGGTGGTGCGCACCGGTATCGAGTGCAGCCCGTGCTTCGAGCGCACCTGCCGCTTCGGCCACTACAACTGCCTGCGCCTGCTGGAGCCGGCCAAGGTCATCGCCGCGCTGCAGGGCCTGGGCGGGCCGAACCTGATCGATACCGTGGTCGAGGTCGACTGAGTGCGGGTACTGATCATCAAGACCTCGTCGCTGGGCGATGTCATCCACACCCTGCCGGCGCTTACCGACGCCGCCCACGCCATCCCCGGCATCCGTTTCGACTGGGTGGTGGAAGAAGGCTTCGCCGAGATTCCCAGCTGGCATCCGGCAGTTGACCGGGTGATCCCGGTGGCGATCCGCCGCTGGCGCAAGAATCTCTGGCAGACGCTCAAGAGCGGCGAGTGGAAGGCGTTCAAGCAACGCCTGCGCGAACACAAGTACGACCTGGTGATCGACGCCCAGGGCCTGGTCAAGTCGGCCTGGCTGACGCGCTACGTGAAAGCGCCGGTGGCCGGCCTGGACCGTTACTCGGCCCGCGAGGGCTGGGCCAGCCGCTTCTACGACCGGCGTCTGTCGGTCGCTGTCGGCCAGCACGCCGTGGAGCGCGTGCGCCAGCTGTTCGCCCTGGCCCTGGCCTACGACCTGCCGGAAGGGCTGGGCGACTATGGCCTGGACCTCAACCGCCTGCAACTGCCGCCGGCCGCACCCTACGTGGTGTTCCTGCACGGCACCACCTGGGCCACCAAGCACTGGCCGGAGGCCTACTGGCGCGAGCTGGCCGAGCGCATGGGCCGGCGCAAGCTGCAGGTGATGCTGCCGTGGGGCAACCCGGCGGAAAAGGCCCGCGCCGAGCGCATTGCCCAAGGCTTGAACAACTGCCAGGTGCTCCCCAAGTTGAACCTGGCCGGCGTTGCCCGCGTGCTGGCGGCGGCCAAGGCCTGCGTGGCGGTGGACACCGGCCTCGGTCACCTGGCCGCTGCCCTGGATGTGCCGACCATCTCGCTGTTCGGCCCGACCAACCCTGGTCTGACTGGCGCCTACGGACGCGCCCAGATCCACCAGGCGAGCGACTTCCCCTGCGCCCCGTGCCTGCAGAAGAAGTGCACCTACAAACCGAGCGCCGAGGACCTGCGTCGGTTCGATCTCAAACGCGAGTGGCCGCTGTGCTTCACTCGCCTGAATCCCGAGCATGTGGCGGGCCGCTTGAGCGCGCTGCTGCTGGCTGAGGATGTTCGTTGATGCAACTGGCTTTTGTGCTCTACAAGTATTTCCCCTTTGGCGGGCTGCAGCGCGATTTCATGCGCATCGCCCTCGAGTGCCAGAAACGGGGCCATCAGATCCGCGTGTACACGCTGATCTGGGAAGGTGATATTCCACCGGGCTTCGAGGTGCTGGTGGCGCCGGTCAAGGCGCTGTTCAACCACCGCCGCAACGAGAAGCTCAGCGCCTGGATGGAAGCCGACCTGGCCAAGCGCCCGGTCGATCGCCTGATCGGCTTCAACAAGATGCCCGGCCTGGACGTCTACTACGCCGCCGACGGCTGTTTCGAGGACAAGGCCCAGACCCTGCGCGGCGGCCTGTACCGCCGCTGGGGTCGCTACCGCCATTTCGCCGAATACGAGCGGGCGGTGTTCGCCAGGGACGCGCGCACCGAGATCCTGATGATCTCCGAGGTGCAGCAGCCGCTGTTCATCAAGCACTACGGTACCCCCGAGGCGCGCTTCCACCTGCTGCCGCCGGGCATTTCCCAGGACCGCCGCCGCCCGGCCGACGCCGCGGCCATCCGCGCCGATTTCCGTCAGGAGTTCGGCGTGGCCGACGACGAACTGCTGCTGGTGCAGATCGGCTCGGGCTTCAAGACCAAGGGCGTGGACCGCAGCCTCAAGGCCCTGGCGGCGTTGCCGTCGGCCCTGCGCAAGCGTACCAGGCTGATGGTCATCGGCCAGGACGACCCCAAGCTGTTCCAGGTGCAGAGCACGGCGCTCGGCCTGGGCGAGCAGGTGCAGTTCCTCAAGGGCCGCAGCGACATTCCGCGTTTCCTGCTCGGTGCCGACCTGCTGATCCACCCGGCCTACAACGAGAACACCGGCACCGTGCTGCTTGAAGCGCTGGTCGCCGGCCTGCCGGTGCTGGTGTCCAAGGTCTGCGGCTATGCCCACTACATCGCCGAGGCCGACAGCGGCCTGGTGCTGGACGAGCCGTTCGAGCAGGAGCAGTTGAACCGTTACCTGCAACGCATGCTCGAAGACGCCGGGGCCCGTGCGGCCTGGTCGGACAACGGTGTGGCCTTCGCCGAGACCGCCGACCTGTACAGCATGCCGCAGCATGCCGCCGACGTGATCCTCGGTCAGGAGACCGCATGAAGCTGATACTGGCCGAACCGTTCAAGCGCCTGTGGGCCGGGCGCGACCCCTTCGAGGCCGTCGAGGCCCTGCAGGGCGAGGTGTACCGCGAGCTGGAAGGCCGCCGCACCCTGCGCACCGAGGTCGATGGCGCGGGCTTCTTCGTCAAGATCCACCGCGGCATCGGCTGGGGCGAGATCTTCAAGAACCTGTTCAGCGCCAAACTGCCAGTGCTCGGCGCCGGCCAGGAATGGCGGGCCATCCAGCGCCTGCATGAAGCCGGTGTGCCGACCATGACCGCAGTGGCCTACGGCGAGCGTGGCAGCAACCCGGCCACCCAGCACTCGTTCATCGTCACCGAGGAACTGGCGCCCACTGTCAGCCTGGAAGACTTCAGCATCGACTGGGTGAAGCAGCCGCCAGCGCCGCGCCTGAAGCGCGCGCTGATCGCCGAAGTGGCGAAGATGACCGGTGGCATGCATCGCGCCGGAGTCAACCACCGCGACTGCTATATCTGCCACTTCCTGCTGCACACCGACCGCCCGGTGACGCCGGAAGACTTCAAACTGTCGGTGATCGACCTGCACCGCGCCCAGACCCGGGCGAAGATCACCCGTCGCTGGCGTGACAAGGACCTGGCCGCCCTGTACTTCTCGGCGCTGGACATCGGCCTGACCCGCCGCGACAAGCTGCGCTTCCTGCGCGGCTACTTCCAGCGTCCGTTGCGCCAGGTGCTCAAGGACGAAGCCGCACTGCTCGCCTGGCTGGAGCGCAAGGCGCAGAAACTCTACGACCGCAAGCAACGTTACGGGGACGCACTCTGATGGCGAGCTGGAACCTGGCGCCCGAGTATGCGCACCTGGCGGCCGATTTCGGCAGTATCGACGCGGTGTTCGCCATTCAGGGCGAGCGCCTGACCCGCGACCCGCTGAGCGAGGTCATCCGCATCGAGCGCGATGGCGTCAACTACTACGTCAAGCGCTACACCGGCGCCGGCAAGCACATGCG
This sequence comes from Pseudomonas sp. 2hn, assembly GCF_019646095.1. NCBI lineage: Bacteria > Pseudomonadati > Pseudomonadota > Gammaproteobacteria > Pseudomonadales > Pseudomonadaceae > Pseudomonas > Pseudomonas sp. 2hn. Next base: position 397,134 of record NZ_CP081016.1, read on the forward strand.
CCGCTACCTGGGCCGGCCGCGGGTCAAGGCCGAGTGGCAGAACCTCAAGCAGTTCGCCAAGTGGGGCATCCCCACCGCCGATGTGGTCGCCTGGGGGCTCGAGCGGCAGGGCCTGGCCTTTGGCCGCGGGGCGATGATTACCCGCGAGCTGCCGCGCACCGAAGACCTCTCGGCGCTGGCCGAACGCAATGATCCGCGCCTGCGCGACGCCGCCTGGGTCGATCACGTCAGCCGCCAGCTGGCACGCCACACCCGGGTGATGCACGATCACCACTTCGCCCACAACGACCTTAAGTGGCGCAACCTGCTGGTCGACGACCAGGGCACGCTATTCTTCATCGATTGCCCGACCGGCGACTTCTGGCGTGGTTTCATGCTGCGCCACAGGCTGATCAAGGACCTGGCGTGCCTGGACAAGGTGGCCAAGTACCACCTGTCGGCGACCCAGCGCCTGCGCTTCTACCTGCAATACCGCGGACACGCGCGTCTGAACGCCCGTGACAAGAAGCGCATTCGCCAGGTGCTGAGCTTTTTCGAGGGAAGGGAATGACCGATTACCTGGCCAGTGCCGACCAGGCGCTGCTGCAACGGCACGGGCTGAGCGACTTCGACGCGCTGTGGGCCCTGCAGCTGGACGCCGTGGACGAACCCAACACCGGCCGTGGCGGCTGGAGCAGCGTGTTCCGCCTGGAGCTCGAGGGCAAGGGGTTCTACCTCAAGCGCCAGAGCGACTACTTCACCCGCAGCCTGCAGCGGCCCTTCGGCGAGCCGACCTTCGCCCGCGAGTTTCGCAACATCAGCCGCTACCAGAAGCTCGACATCCCCGCCCTGCAGGCGGTGTTCTATGGCGAGCGCAAGCAGGGTGGCGAGCACCGGGCGATTCTCATGACCCGGGCGCTGGACGAGTGGACCGACCTCGAACAACTGCTCGGCCGCTGGCCGCAGATGGATGCAGCGCAGCGCCAGGCGATCCTCCAGGCCTGTGGGCGGCTGGCCCGCACCCTGCACGGCGCCGGGCAGATGCACGGCTGCTTCTACCCCAAGCACATCTTCCTGCGCGAGCGGCGCGAGGGCTGGCAGGCCCAGCTGATCGACCTGGAAAAGACCCGTCCGCTGCTGTTCGGCATGCGTGACCGGGTCAAGGACCTGGAGCCGCTGCTGCGCCGCGCCCGGGCCTGGGATGAAGCGGACGTGCGCGTGCTGCTGGCGGCCTACCTGGAGCAGCCGGCGGACAGCGCCCTGGTATCCACCTGGCTGCAACGCCTGACCCAACGCCGTCGCCACAAAGAGGCCCGCTGATGCGCCTGTCCGAATTGAAGGAGGCCGGGCGCAGCCCGAGCCTGCCGCTGACCGTCACCCTCGCCGACGCCGCGGGCAGCGCCGACCTGCAGCTGCTCAGCCTGTTGCGCGTGCTGCCGGGCCAGCGTTATGTCGGCGCGGGTATCTGGCGTGGCACCAAGGTGCTGGCCAAGTTGCTGGTCGGTGGCAATGCCGCCCGGCACTTCCAGCGTGAGCGCGATGGCGCCCTGCTGATGGCCGAGCAAGGCCTGACCACGCCGCGTCTGCTGGCCGATGGCCTCAAGGAAGGCGAGGGCGGCTGGCTGTTGTTCGAATACCTCGACCACGCCGAGAGCCTGGGTGACGCCTGGGCCCGGGTGGAGCAGTTGCCGATGCTGGCCGACGAGCAGCACCTGGTGCTGGGCGAGGCCCTCACCGCCGTGGCGCAGATGCACGCCAAGGGCCTGTGGCAGGAAGACCTGCACCTGGACAACCTGCTGCGCCAGGACGGCCGGCTGTACCTGATCGACGGTGCCGGCATCAAGGCCGAGACCCCCGGCCAGCAGCTGTCGCGCCAGCGCGTGCTGGAAAACCTCGGGGTGTTCTTCGCCCAGTTGCCCAAGCGCCTGGAGCCGTTCATCGAGGAGGCGCTGGTGCACTACGTGCTGGCCAACGCCGAGCACGCGCTGCCGCTGGAAGCGCTGCACAAGCAGGTGGACAAGGTGCGCGCCTGGCGCCTGAAGGACTACCTGGACAAGGCCGGTCGCGAATGCACGCTGTTCAGCGTCGAGCGCAACCTGTCCGGGCTGCGGGCCATCCGCCGCAACGAGGTCGAAGCGATGCGTCCGGTGCTGGAGCAGGCCGATGCGCTGATCGATCAGGGCCACCTGTACAAGACCGGTGGCGCGGCCAGCGTGGCGCGTATCGAGGTGGCCGGGCGCAAGTTGGTGCTCAAGCGCTACAACATCAAGAACACCGCCCACTGGTTCAAGCGCTTCTGGCGCCCGAGCCGCGCCTGGCATTCGTGGATCGAAGGCCACCGCCTGGCGTTTCTCGACATCGCCACACCTCGGCCCCTGGCGGTGCTGGAGCAGCGGGTGATGGGGCTGCGCAGCACGGCCTACCTGGTGACCGAGTACGCCGACGGGCCGGACCTGATCGAATGCTTCGCGCCCTTCGTGGAGAGCGGCGAGGCGCCCGACGAGCAGGTCGAAGCCCTGGCGCGGGTGATGCAGCAGCTGATCCGCGAGCGCATCAGCCATGGCGACTTCAAGGGCCACAACCTGTTCTGGCAGGACGGCCAGTGGTCGCTGATCGACCTCGATGCCATGTGCCAGCATGCCACCCAGCTCAGCTTCGCCCCGGCCTTCGCCCGGGACCGGGCGCGGCTGCTGCGCAACTGGCCGAGGGACAGCGCGCTGCATCAGCGCTTGGACCAGGTGTTGCCGCGGTTGGCTGATTGAATGATCAGTTGAAGCGATCCCTGTAGGAGCGGCCTTGTGCCGCGAAAGGGCTGCGAAGCAGCCCCGGGATTTCAGCATTGTGGCAAAGATCGCCGGGGCTGCTTCGCAGCCCTTTCGCGGCACGAGGCCGCTCCTACAGGTCCCTGCTAAATCAATTAGTCATGCGCAGTTCCATGAGAGCTGCCTACCGCCGCCTGAACCCACTCAAGCCCAGGCCGGCTGATAGGCCCAGCCCCACCCAGGCCAGCACATCCCACATCCCATCCCCGAGCAGTGCGGCAAAAAGCCCGGCCGCACTGAGCACGGCGATCAACGCCGGCCAGGCGAAGATCCAGCGGGTGCTTTGCGACTTGTGGCTCATGCCCGCCCCTCCCGCGGTTTGCGTTGCTTGCCCCACCACAGGTACAGGCCGCTGCCCAGCACGATGATGGTCAGCACATCGAGCAAGGCCCAGAGGATCTGCATCGGCCGGCCGCCGTAGTCGCCGAAGTGCAGGGGCTGCGACAGGCCCATGGCGTCCATGTACCACGGGCGCTCGCCAACGGCGGTCACCTCCAGGGTGCGCGCGTCGATCAGGATCGGCGTGAACAGGTGCGAGGTCAGGTTCGTGGCGCCATTCATGAACACCGCGTAGTGGTGCTCGCTGGAGAAGCGCGTGCCGGGGAAGGCGATGAAGTCCGGGCGCATGCCGGGCGCGGCCTGTTCGGCGATCTTCAGCAACTGCGTGGCTGGAGCGCGCTCGGTGAGCGGCGGGGCGTCGCGGTAGGGCGCCACCATCGCCGCCAGGCTGTCGTTGCGCCAGGCGGCGATCACCAGGTCGGACAGGGCGCTGATCACCCCGGTGACGCCGACCACCAGGGCCCAGGTCAGGGTGACCACGCCGATCAGGTTGTGCAGGTCCAGCCAGCGCAAGCGCCGCGACTTGTCGTGGCGGACCGTGGCGAAGCGCAGGCGACGCATGAACGGCGCGTAGAGCACGGTGCCGGAGACGATGGCGACAATGAACAGCACCCCCATGAACGCCAGCAGCAGTTTGCCGGGCAGCCCGGCGAACATGTCCACGTGCAGGCGCAGCATCAGCATCATGAAACCGCCGTTGGCCGCCGGCATGGCCACGGCCTCGCCGGTGCGGGCGTCGAGCATGAAGGTGTGCGAATCGTCGGGGTGGGTGCCGGCGGTGGCGGCCATGATCGCCACCACGCCGTTGGGCTCGTCTTCTTCGTAGCCGAAGTACTGCATCACCTCGCCGGGACGGTGCTGTTCGGCCTTGAGCACCAGCTGCTGCAGGTCCAGGTGCGGGGTGTCGGCGGGCATCTCGCGCAGCTCTGGCGCATCGCCGAGCAGGTGCTCCAGCTCGTGGTGGAAGATCAGCGGCAGGCCGGTGAGGGCGAGCAGCAGCAGGAACAGCGTACAGACGAGGCTGCTCCAGGTGTGGATCGCTGACCAGCGGCGGATGGTTTGGCTTTTCATCACGGCTCCTTACGCCATCGCGGGGCAAGCCCGCTCCCACGCCGTTCTGTCTCGGCGTGGGAGCGGGCTTGCCCCGCGATGGGTGTTTACCACTTGTAGGTGGCGCTGGCGACGACGCTGCGCTGGTCGCCGTAGTAGCAGTAGTAGCCGTCGCAGGTCGAGAGGTAGTCCTTGTTCAGCAGGTTGCTGGCGTTGATCGCCACCGATGCGCCCTTGAGGCTGTTGTCCAGGCGGCCCAGGTCGTAGTGCACGGCGGCGTCGAACACCGTGTAGGCCTTGCTCTTGCCGAGCCAGGTGTTGGCTTCGTCACCGTAGCGGTTGCCGGTGTAGCGTGCGCCCAGGCCAATGCCGAAGCCGTCAAGCACACCGGTATGCCAGGTGTAGTCGGTCCACAGGGAGGCCTGCTGGTTGGGCATCTGTTGCAGGCGGTTGCCTTTGTACGGCCCTTTCTGGACTTCGGACTTGGCCAGGGTATAGGCGGCGATCACCTTCAGGTTGTCGGTGACGTCGGAGACAGCCTCAAGCTCCAGGCCATGGACTTTCACTTCACCGGTCTGGCTGGTGACCGGCGTGCCACCGATGTTGTTGGTGACCTGGACGTTCTTCTGGGTCAGGTCGTACACCGCGGCAGAGAGCAGGGTGTTGGAGCCCGGTGGCTGGTACTTGATGCCCAGCTCCCATTGCTCGCCTTCGGTCGGCTTGAACGTCTTTTCCGGGTCCGCGTCCGCGCTGCTGGCCGGCTGGAAGGATTCTGCATAGGACAGGTAGGGCACCAGGCCGGAGTCGAAGACGTAGCTGATCGCCGCGTTGCCACTGAACTTGCTGTCGCGCTGGGTGTTGGTGGCATCACCCTTGTTGAAGAACTTGGTGCCGGTGTGGACCCAGTCCTGTCGCCCGCCCAGGGTCAGGCGCCAGTTGTCGAGTGCCATCTGGTCCTGGATATAGAGGCCGGTCTGCACCGTCTTCTGGTTGTAATCGTAATAGGCCGATGAGCGAGGGGGGCGGGTGATCGGCAGACCATGGGCCGGGTTGTTGACGTCGATCGGCGGCACGTCGAAACCATAGATCGCCAGGTAGTCGTGATTGGTGCGCTGGTGATCCAGGCCAATCAACACGGTATGGCTGACGGCACCGGTGGCGAAGTCGGCCTGGAAGTTGTTGTCGACCGCGAACTGGCCGATGTTTTCCTCGGTGTTGGTGGACATGCGGTTGGCAATGCCGTCATCGGTGACCGGGGGGAAGTCTTTGTTGTAGCTGCTTACCGTAATGGTCTGGAACGAAAGCTCCGACTTGGTGTAGCGCACGTTCTGGCGGAACTGCCAGACATCGTTGAAACGATGTTCGAAGGCATAGCCCAGCGCGTAATAGGTGCGGTCGTAGTAGTCGTAATCCGGGTCACCCAGGTTCTTGTGGCGGGAGACCTTGCCGAACGGCATGTCGATCTTGGTGCCTTGGATCGGGTAGAACTGGCTGGTGGCACCGGTGTCGTCGCGGGTGAACTGGCTGAGGAAGGTCAGCGAGGTGTCTTCGTCGATGTTCCAGGTCAGGCTCGGGGCGATGTTGTAGCGCTTGTTATCGATATGGTCGATCTGCGTGCCGCTGTCGCGCACCACGCCGCTGACGCCATAGAGGAACTGGCCCTGCTCATCGAGCTTGCCGGTGCTGGCGAAATTGATCTGGCGGTGGTTGTCGCTGCCGTACTGCAGTTGGATCTCGTGGCTGCTCTCGGCCTGGGGGCGGCGGCTGACCATGTCCAGCAGACCGCCGGGCGGGGTTTGGCCATATACCGACGAGGCTGGGCCACGCAGCAGCGCAAGGCGGTCGAGGTTCCAGGTTTCGGCTTTCGGGTTGGCATACACGCCGCGGGGCAGGGGCAGGCCGTCGAGGAACTGGGTCGGCTCGAAGCCGCGCACGCGCATCCAGTCATAGCGGGTGTCGCTGCCGAAACTGGCCGAGACGATGCCCGGCATGTACTTCACCGCGTCGTCCAGGCTTTGCACGCCGCGGTCGCTCATCTGCTGGCGGGTGGCGACGGAAATGGAGCGAGGGACCTCGACCAGCGCGGTGTCGGTCTTGGTGCCGGCGGCGGTGCGCTTGGCGGTGTAGCCTTCCACCGGGCCCCAGGCACTTTCGTAGCTGCTGTTGGCATTGATGTTGGTTTCCGGCAGCGCCAGGGTGCCTTCGCTCACCGCCACCAGGCTGTAGCTGCCGGCGCTGCTCTGCTGCAGCTGCAGGCCGGTACCGCGCAGGGCGGCCTGCAGGGCGCCGACCGCATCGTACTGGCCACTGACCGGCGCCGAGTTGCGCCCGCTGACCAGTGCCGGATCCAGCGCCAGGGCGATCCCGGCCTGGCTGGCGATCTGGTTCAGGGTGCTGGCCAGCGGCGCGCTGGGCAGGTCGTAGGCACGCGGGGCGGCCTGTTCGGCGGCGAACAGGGTGGTGCTGACCAACGGGGCGGCCAGGCCGATGGCCAGGGCCATCAGGCTGGGGCGAAGCAAAGCATCAACGGCACGGGACATGCAGCGGCTCCTCGACGAAATAGTGCTGACTGCTTCCTTGCCGAGCGAGATTGGGAAAGTGACAGGGTCTTTTGAAAAAAATCTGACAGGGTTGGCACGAGCGGCGCTCAGGGCTGAATCGCCTTGGCTTCTTCGCGGGTAAACCCGCTCCCACAGGGAATGCACCAAACCTGTGGGAGCGGGTTTACCCGCGAAGGGCGGCACGCGACGCTTATCTGGCGGTAACGGTGACCCACCACGGCGTATGCCGCTCGATCTTCACCGGCAGCGCCGGCTGCAGCGAGGCCAGGGCCAGGTCGGTGTCGGTCAGCGGGAAGCTGCCGCTCACGCGCAGGTCGGCGACTTCGTCGCTGACACCCAGGTGGCCGCTGCGGTACTGTCCGAGCGCTGCCACCAGGTCGGCCAGGCGCACGTTGTCCACCACCAGCATGCCGCGGGTCCAGGCATCGCTGCCGACCGCCACGGAGCCGACCCGGCCCAGGCCGTCGGCGCTCATCAGCACCTGCTGGCCTTCGCGCAGCACCTGTTCGTCGCCACTGTTCTGCGGCTTGGCGGCCACCGAGGCCTGCAGCACCTCCAGGCGCGTGCCGGCCTCCTCACGCTTGACCAGGAAGCGCGTGCCCAGCGGGCGCAGGCGGCCATCCTCGGTGCGCACCAGCAGCGGACGGCTGTCCTTGTGGCCGGTCTCCACCGAGATCTCGCCACGATGCAGCACGATCAGCCGCTGCTCGCCGCGGAAGTCGATATCCACCGCGCTCTGGCTGTTCAGGCTCAGCAAGGTGCCGTCCTCAAGGCGCAGGGTGCGCAGCTCGCCGGTGCCGGTGCGCTGGTCGGCCAGCCAGTAGGTTGGTGACAGGGTCGGCGCTGCGGCCCAGGCGAGCAGCCCGCCGAGCAGCAGCATGCCGGCCAGGCCGCCAAGGCGCTGGCGCAGCCCGGCCCGTGACTGCAGCAGGGTGTGGCGTACCGGGCCGGCGGCGGCGCCGACGCGCTGGTCGAGCATGCCCAGTTGCAGCCAGGCGCGGGCGTGCTCCTCGTGGGCGGCGTGCCAGCGCATGAATTCGTTGCGTTCGTCCGGGGTACCGCTACCTTCGTCCAGGCACAGCTTCCAGGCAATGGCCGCCTCCAGTACCTGGCTGGAGACCGGGGCGTGGTTCATGTCGGCTCTCCGTAAAGGGCGACATAGCACTGGCGCAGGCCCTGGGCGAGGTATTGGCGCACGCGCGACACCGACACTCCGAGGCGCTCGGCGATTTCGGCGTGGCCCAGGCCGTCCAGGCGGTTGTACAGGAAGGCCGTACGGGCCTTGCTCGACAGCTTGCCCAGCAGCCGGTCGATGGCCTTGAGGTCCTCGAGGATCAGGTGCTGCTGCTCGGGCGACGGGTGTTCGGCCTCGGGCAGCAGGGCCAGTTCCGCGAGGTAGGCCTGCTCGAGGGCGGCGCGGCGGAAGTGGTCGAACAACAGGCCCTTGGCCACGGCGACCAGGAACGCGCGGGGTTCGCGGGGGGCGTCCAGGCGCTCGCGACCGAGCAGGCGCACGAAGGTGTCCTGGCTCAGGTCCTCGGCGCGCTGACGGCAGGCGGTGCTGCGCTGCAACCAGGCCAGCAGCCAGGTGCGATGGTCGCGATACAGCGCTCCGACCAGCTCGGCATGTGGACTGTGCGCAGGCGTCAAGAAGCGATCCCCGGGGAAGAATGCGTTAACTAACGATAATTATTCGCGATTGTGGCAGAGGCGGGGGTGGTGGCGCAATTGACGCTTATCGGATTGCCAGCATGATGATCTGGCTCGCACCTGCCACTGTAGGAGCGGCCTTGTGCCGCGAAAGGGTCGCAAAGCGGCCCCGGCGGTCTAAGCGCTCACCGGGAGAGGGGCTGCTGCGCAGCCCATTCGCGGCACGAGGCCGCTCCTACAGGGGCGATGTATGGGTCAGAGGCCGTGACTCTGGACTTTACGCCGTCGCCACTGGCGCACCCGCTGCTCCAGCTGCAACGGGCTGTCCAGTTGCTGGCGCCGGGCCTGGCTGAACAGGATCAGCGCCAGCTCCGCGGTCACCTGGGCATCGGCGCTGGCATGGTGGCGAGCCTGGACTTCGAGGCCGAAGCGGGCGATCCAGTCATCCAGGCCGGCTTCGCGCAACACGGTGTCGGGGTTGAGCATCGGCGCCAGTTCCGCCACATCGAGGAACGGATGCTGCAGGCGCAGGCCCAGGCTGTCCTTCACCGCCCGGGCCAGCATGCGCTGGTCGAACGGGGCGTGGAACGCCAGTACCGGGCTGTCGCCAATGAAGTCCATCAGGTCGAGCAGCGCCTCGGCCGGGTCGCAGCCTGCGGCCAGGGCGCTGGGGCCCAGGCCGTGGATCAGCACGCTGGCATTGGTCTTCTGCGAGGGCCGGTGCAGGGTGCGTTCGAACGGGCGACCCAGGGCGATGGCGCCGTCCTCGATGGCCACTGCGCCGATCGACAGCACCTGGTCGCGGTTGAGGTTCAGGCCGCTGGTTTCCAGGTCCAGCACCACCCAGCGCTGTTCACGCAACGAGCACACGCCCAGCGGCGCCGGCCCTGGCAGCATGGCCAGGCGCCGACGCAGCGGGGCGTCGAGTTCGGGGGCGGCGGGGCGCCACCAGGCGAACAGGTTCATAGCTGGTACCGCAGGGCCAGGCTGCTTTGCAGGCGCTGGGCCTGACGCAGGGACTCGCGCAGGATGCGCCGGTCCAGGTGGTTGAGGCTGTCCGGGTCGAGCCGGTTGGAGTAGGGCTGGTTCTCGCGGGTCTGGCGCTGGTGCTGCTGCATGCGGGTCTGCTGGATGAAGTGGTAGGCCTCTTCATAGGCGGCGCCGTCGAGCGGGTCGATGATGCCCTTGGCGATCAGCTGGCGCAGGCGCTCCAGGGTGTTGCAGGCGCTGATGCCGTGGGCCAGGGCCAGCAGCCTGGCGCCATCGACGAACGGAGTCAGGCCCTGCACCTTGAGGTCGAGGGTGGCGGCCTTGTCGTCCCCCTGGCGGGTCAGCACGAACTCGCGCAGGCGCCCGACCGGTGGCCGTTGGCGCAGCGCGTTGTCGGCCAGCATGCGCTGGAAGATGCGGTTGTCGGCGACCTGCTCCAGCAGTCCCTGGCGCAGCTGTTCGCAGCCTTGCTCGTCGCCCCAGACCACGCGCAGGTCGAAGTAGATGCTCGAACCCAGCAGGTTCTCTGGGCTCGCCTCGCGCACGAAGCCGGCGAAGCGTCGTGCCCATTCGCTGCGCGACAGGCACAGCTCGGGGTTGCCGGCCATCACATTGCCCTTGCACAGGGTGAAGCCGCACTGGGCCAGGTTGTGGTTGACCTGTTGGGCCAGCGGCAGCAGCCGGGCGCGGATGGCCTCGGCCTCGACGGCGTCGCGGGCCTCGAAGAGGATGCCGTTGTCCTGGTCGGTGTGCAGCGTCTGCTCGCGGCGGCCTTCGCTGCCGAAGCACAGCCAGCTGAATGGCACGCCCGGGTCGCCGCGTTCGGCGATGGCCAGCTCGATCACCCGGCACACGGTATGGTCGTTGAGCAGGGTGATGATCTGGGTGATCTGGGTCGAGGACGCGCCGTGGGCGAGCATGCGCTCGACCAGCTGGCCGATCTCGCCGCGCAGTGACACCAGGCTGTCCAGGCGTGGCGCATGGCGGATGGTGCGGGCCAGGTGCACCAGGTCGACGCGCTGCAGGGAGAACAGGTCGCGTTCGGAGATCACCCCGCACAGGCGCTGGTTGTCCACCAGGCAGACGTGGGCGATGTGCCGCTCGGTCATGGCCATGGCGGCATCGAAGGCGCTAGCCTGGGGGCTGAGGTGGAACGGCCGGGCGGTCATGTAGCGTTCGATCGGCGCGGTCAGCTCGGCACTGGCGTCGGCCACCACCTGGCGCAGGTCGCGCAGGGTGAAGATGCCGAGGGGATGGCGTTGGCCATCGACGATGATGATGCTGCCGACCTGCTGCTCGTGCATCAGCCCCACCGCCTCGCGCAGCGGCGTGTCCGGCGCGCACACCACCGGATGGCGCAGCGCCAGTTCGCCCAGCGGGGTGTTCAGCGAGTACTGGGTGCCCAGGGTTTCCACGGCGCGCTGGCGCACCTGCTGGTTGACCTGGTCGAGCAGGCTGCTGACCCCGCGCAGGGCGAAGTCGCGGAACACCTCGGACATGGAGAACACGCGAATGAACGCGGCCTTGTCCAGTTGCAGGCAGAAGGTGTCCTCGCCGGCCAGGTGCTCGGTGCGGGTGGCCCGCTCGCCGAGTAACGCGGCCAGCGGGAAGCATTCGCCGCTGGCGATCTCGAAGGTGGTCTCGGTGCCCGGCTTGGTGACATGGTGGCGCTCGCCGACCACGCGGCCCTGCTTGACGATGTAGAAGTGCTCGACCGGGCCGTCGGCAGGCTTGATGATGCTTTCGCCGGCCGCGTAGAAACGCAGCTGGCACTGCTCCACCAGGTAGGCCAGGTGGTTGTGTTCCATCTGGTTGAATGGCGGGAAACGCTGCAGGAATTGCAGGGTGCCCTGGATGTTTTGCAGCACTGCTGTTCTGCCCGCCTGGCTGTAGGCGTCCTTTTTGCTCATGGAACCGACCGCGATAAGTATGTCTGCATATGTAGCGCAGACCTTGTTGTTCTAGGGCTCCATGGTCGGACGACGGCTCTGCGGTGCCCATTGGACGTAAGTCTATAAGGCGAGACGAGCGTTTCGCTGCTTGTCCCGGGTGTCAAATAGCCGACGAAAGGCAGTTTGCATGCGGGGGCTTTGCGGTCTGAACTTGAATAACGGGGTTTTTTTGACGAGACGACCATGGCAGAGCATGACGACATCCTGAGCGACGCCGAGCGAGAGGCGTTGGCCGTGGTGAGTGCACCCGTCGCGCCCAAACCCGTGGTACTGGTGGTGGACGACAACCCGGTGAACAGCGAAGCGCTAAGCCTGTACCTGAAGAGCCGGGGCATCGCCTGCATGACGGCCGACGGTGCGCAGGAGGCGATGTTGAAGCTGCACTATGAGCCGCGTATCGCCCTGATGATCACCGACCTGCGCATGGAGCCCAAGGATGGCCTGGAACTGATCCGCCAGGTTCGTGAGTCGGAGCGGGCGGCGCTGTCGATCATCGTGGTGTCGGGCGACACCGATGTGAAAGAGGCGGTGGACGTGATGCACCTGGGGGTTGTGGATTTCCTGCTCAAGCCGGTGGACCTGGGGAAGCTTCTGGAGCTGGTGCGACGTGAGTTGAGAATGGATCAGGGCTGAAAACGATCGCGGGGCAAGCCCGCTCCCACGCCGGTTGGCATCTGGCGTGGGAGCGGGCTTGCCCCGCGATGCGTTGCTGGCGGCTTACAGCCCGTTGCGGGCCTTGAACTCGCGACGACGACGGTGCAGCACCGGCTCGGTGTAGCCGTTCGGCTGCTTGGCGCCTTCGACTACCAGCTCCACGGCGGCCTGGAACGCGATGTTGTCATCGAAGTTCGGCGCCATCGGGCGGTACAGGGCGTCACCGGCGTTCTGCTTGTCGACCACCGCGGCCATGCGCTTGAGGCTTTCCAGCACCTGCTCCTGGGTGACCACGCCATGGCGCAACCAGTTGGCCAGCAACTGGGCCGAGATGCGCAGGGTGGCGCGGTCTTCCATCAGACCGACATCGTTGATGTCCGGCACTTTCGAGCAACCCACGCCCTGGTCGATCCAACGCACCACGTAGCCGAGAATGCCCTGGGCATTGTTGTCCAGCTCGTTGCGGATCTCGTCGGCCGACCAGTTGGTGTCGGCGGCCAGCGGGATGGTCAGGATGTCATCGACCGAGGCCGGGGTGCGCGAAGCCAGCTCGCGCTGGCGCGCCTGCACATCGACCTTGTGGTAGTGCAGGGCATGCAGGGTGGCGGCGGTCGGTGACGGTACCCAGGCGGTGTTGGCGCCGGCCAGTGGGTGGGCGATCTTCTGCTCGAGCATGGCAGCCATCAGGTCGGGCATGGCCCACATGCCCTTGCCGATCTGCGCGCGGCCCTGCAGGCCGGTGGCCAGGCCGACGTCGACGTTGTTGTTCTCGTAGGCGCCGATCCATTTCTCGTTCTTCATGGCGCCCTTGCGCACCACGGCGCCGGCTTCCATGGAGGTGTGGATCTCGTCACCGGTGCGGTCGAGGAAGCCGGTGTTGATGAACACCACGCGCTCGGCGGCCGCCTTGATGCAGGACTTGAGGTTGACCGTGGTGCGGCGCTCCTCGTCCATGATGCCGACCTTGACGGTGTTGCGCTGCATGCCCAGCAGGTCTTCGACGCGGCTGAAGATCTCGGCGGCGAAGGCCACTTCCTCCGGGCCGTGCATCTTCGGCTTGACGATGTACACGCTGCCGCTGCGGGTGTTCTTGCGGCTGGTGTTGCCGTTGAGGTTGTGCAGGGCGATCAGGTTGGTGAACAGGCCGTCCTGGATGCCCTCGGGGATCTCGTTGCCCTGGGCGTCGAGGATCGCCGGGTTGGTCATCAGGTGACCGACGTTGCGCACGAACAGCAGCGAGCGACCGTGCAGGGTGACGCTGCCACCGTTGGGGGCGGCGTACTCGCGGTCCGGGTTCATGGTGCGGGTGAAGGTCTTGCCGCCCTTGCTGACGCTCTCGGCCAGGTCGCCTTTCATCAGGCCCAGCCAGTTGCGGTAGACGATCACCTTGTCGTCGGCGTCGACAGCGGCGACCGAGTCCTCGCAGTCCATGATGGTGGTCAGCGCCGATTCCATCAGGATGTCCTTCACGCCGGCGGCGTCGGTGCTGCCGACCGGGGTGCTGGCGTCGACCTGGATCTCGAAGTGCAGGCCGTTGTGCTTGAGCAGCACGGCGGTCGGCGCCTTGGCGTCGCCATGGAAGCCGATCAGCTGGGCGTCGTCGCGCAGGCCGCTGTTGCTGCCGCCCTTGAGGGCGACAACGAGCTTGCCGCCTTCGATGCGGTAGCCGGTGGAGTCGACGTGGGAGCCGGCGGCCAGTGGCGCGGCTTCGTCGAGGAAGGCGCGGGCGAAGGCGATGACCTTGTCGCCGCGCAGCTTGTTGTAACCCTGGCCTTTCTCGGCGCCGCCCTCATCGCTGATGACATCGGTGCCGTAGAGGGCGTCATACAGCGAACCCCAGCGAGCGTTGGCGGCGTTCAGGGCGAAGCGGGCGTTCATCACCGGCACCACCAGCTGCGGGCCGGCCATGACGGCGATTTCTTCATCGACGTTCTGGGTGGTGGCCTGGAAGTCCTCGGCCTGCGGCAGCAGGTAGCCGATTTCCCCGAGGAACGCCTTGTACGCCGCGGCGTCGTGGGGCTGGCCCTTGCGTGCCTGGTGCCAGGCGTCGATCTTCGCTTGGAGCTCGTCGCGCTTGGCGAGCAGGGCTTTGTTCTTGGGAGCGAGGTCGTTGATGATCTTCTCGGCACCGGCCCAGAACTGCTCGGCGTTGATGCCGGTCCCCGGAATGGCTTCGTTGTTGACGAAGTCGAACAGGACCTTGGCGACCTGAAGGCCACCGACTTGAACGTATCCAGTCATTGCTTGCCTCACCTCTGCTCAGCTATTTCGCTTTCGCTCTTCTGTATTAAGCCTGTAGCGCTTCTCTAAACACGGCACCAGTGCATGCCCGCGTGCTCCGGGGGCGGCTGGGTGCGGCTCGCCAGACGGGCCGGCGGGCGGTTGGCGTATTTTCACAGGCGCCTTGGCAGACATCGAAACGACGTTTTGTAGTCCGCGTCGACGCATACTACATGAAGCAGCAGGCAGGTGAACATCAGACTAAAAGCGTCGCTCTGCGACCGATTGGTCGCATGGGGTCACGCTGGGAGACGACATGTTCGCAAAAAACAGGTGGATTGTTCCAGATAAATCTTGAAACAGTACACGATTGATTGCCGTGACTGTCCTGCGGCAGGTTGCCGCGCCTTGCCTATACTGATTCGATCCCCGTATTTCGGTCGCCTGGGGCGGCCTTCGCAGACGAATGAAGGAGTGGCCCGTGGACCATCTCGTACTCACCGTGATCGCCCCGGACAAGGCCGGGCAGGTCGAGCGTATCGCCCAGTGCATCGCCGATCACAATGGCAACTGGCTGGAAAGCCGCATGTCGCGCATGGCCGGGCAGTTCGCCGGGATCCTGCGGGTGGCGGTGCCAGCGGAGAACTACGCCGAACTGGTCGAGTCGCTGCAGAAACTGGGTGACCACGGTATCCGTGTACTCATTGCCGAAAGCGGGATCGAGCCGTCCTGCACCTGGAAGCCGATCGCCATGGAACTGGTGGGCAACGACCGGCCGGGTATCGTCCGTGATATCACCCGCTTGCTGGCCGAGCAAGGGGTGAACGTCGAGCGCCTGAGCACCGAGGTGCGGCCGGCGCCGATGAGCAGCGAGCCGCTGTTCCATGCCGATGCGTTGCTGGCATTGCCGTTGACCTTGTCGTTGGACGATCTGCAGGCGCGGCTGGAGAGCCTGGCGGATGATCTGATGGTGGAGTTGCGGTTGCGGCCGGAGGAGTGATTTAGGAACGCCGGGGCTGCTTTGCAGCCCTTTCGCGGCACAAGGCCGCTCCTACAAGGGAACGCGATCAACTGTAGGAGCGGCCTTGTGCCGCGAACGGGGTGCGCAGCGCCCCTCGGTGGTTATCCCTATTTATCGGGGGAGACCCTGTGGATAACCTGGGGGCGCTCCCCGCCAGCCCAACAATCACGAGGCCTGGCGAGATTTGAGCAAAAAACGTCCACTATTCAGTAGCTTGTGCACAAACGCCGTGGACGAGGGTGTGGATAACCTTTGGAGCGCTTGCTGCAGCCCACGTCCCCCGTGGTCTGCAGCAATATGATCATTTTTTGATCAGGCGCGCTTGCGCAAACTCAGCCAGGCATCGACGCTGTAGACAGCCAGCCCTGCCCAGATAAAGGCGAACGCCATCAAGGTGCTCGACGACAGGTGTTCGTCGAACAGCAACACTGCCTGCAGCAGCACCAGGGTCGGTGCCAGGTATTGCAGGAAGCCCAGCGTGGTATAGGGCAGGTGGCGGGCAGCGGCGTTGAAGCACACCAGCGGCACCAGGGTCACCGGGCCGGCGGCGATCAGCCACAGCGCTTCGCTGCTGCTGAAGAACTCAGGGCTGGCGCTGCTGGCCGTCGGGTGCAGCAGCAACCAGCCGATGGCAATGGGCACCAGCATCCAGGTCTCGACCACCAGCCCCGGCAGCGCCGCCACCGGTGCCTGTTTGCGTATCAAGCCATAGAAGCCGAACGACAGCGCCAACGCCAGCGACACCCAGGGCAGGCTGCCGACCTGCCACACCTGCTGCGCTACGCCCAGGGCCGCGAGGGCCACCGCCAGCCATTGCAGGCGGCGCAGGCGTTCGCCGAGCAGCAGCATGCCCAGCAGCACGTTGATCAGCGGGTTGATGTAGTAGCCCAGGCTGGCCTCG
This sequence comes from Pseudomonas sp. 2hn, assembly GCF_019646095.1. Lineage (NCBI taxonomy): Bacteria > Pseudomonadati > Pseudomonadota > Gammaproteobacteria > Pseudomonadales > Pseudomonadaceae > Pseudomonas > Pseudomonas sp. 2hn. The sequence goes on from NZ_CP081016.1 coordinate 413,273, forward strand.
AGCATGCGCCCATTGTTCACCGCCCATACGTAGGTCAGCCAGTTGCCGGCGATCAGCGCGCCGCTGAGCGCGAGGATCGCCAGGCGCCGCGGGTTGTCGCGCAGTTCGCGCCACCAGCCGGGGTGTTTCCACACCAGCAGCAGGAGCGAGCCGAACAGGGCCGACCAGAGCACGCGGTGGACGATGATCTCCACCGCCGGAACGCTCTGGATCGCTTTGAAGTACAGGGGGAACAGGCCCCAGATGATGTAGGCGCCGAGGCCCAGGAGGTACCCGCGGCGCGGGTTGGCGGCGTGCATGCAGAATCCTTGCTTAGGTAGCTAAATAAAGCGACGCCTATTGTAGACAGAGCGCGGCGTAGACCTAGAACAATTTCAACGGTTGTTCATCGAGCGCGGCGATCTGTTCGCGCAGGGCGAGTATCTGGTCGCCCCAGTAGCGCGGCTGGCCGAACCAGGGGAAGCTCGGCGGGAACGCCGGATCGTCCCAGCGCCGCGCCAGCCAGGCGCTGTAGTGCAACTGGCGCAGGGCGCGCAGTGGCTCGATCAGGGCCAGCTCACGCGGGTCGAAGTCGTGGAACTCGTTGTAGCCGTCGATCAGTTCGGCCAGTTGGCCGAGCCGCTCTTCGCGGCCGCCGGCGAGCATCATCCACAGGTCCTGGACGGCCGGGCCCATGCTGCAGTCGTCGAGGTCGACCACGTGGTAGACGTCGTCACGGTGCATCAGGTTGCCGGGGTGCAGGTCGCCGTGCAGGCGGATCAGCTGGTGCGGGGTGCGGGCGTAGATATCCTCGATCCGCTTGAGCAGGTCGCGGGCCACCGATTCATAGGCCGGCAGCAACTCGCGGGGCACGAAATTGCCGTCGAGCAAGGTCTTGAGCGAGGCGTGGCCAAAGTTGTCCACAGCCAGGGCTTCACGGTGCTCGAAGGGTTTGCTCGCACCTACCGCGTGCAGTCGCCCGAGCAGCTGCCCGAGGCGATAGAGCTGGTCGAGGTTGCCCGGCTCCGGGGCATGGCCGCCACGGCGCGGGAACAGGGTGAAGCGAAAACCCTGGTGCTCGAACAGGGAGCGGTCTTCGTGCAGCAGTGGCGCCACCACCGGCACTTCGCACTCGGCCAGCTCGCGGGTGAAGGCGTGTTCCTCGAGGATCGCCGCGTCGCTCCAGCGCCCAGGGCGATAGAACTTGGCGATCAGCGGCTGCGCGTCCTCGATGCCCACCTGGTAGACGCGGTTCTCGTAGCTGTTGAGCGCCAGCACCCGGGCGTCGCTGAGAAAACCGAGGCTTTCCACGGCGTCCAGCACGAGGTCGGGGGTGAGGGTGTCGAAGGGGTGGGACATGAAAGGCTCCGGTCGCTGGGACTGCGGCCTGCATGTTACCCCAATCCCAAGGCTGGCCCGCTCATGAGTCGATGCAGGCATGGGAGATCACCCAGCCCTTTTGGGCTGCGCGGTCGCACAGGGCGCCAGGTTGCGACCATCAACAGCGTGGGAGCGGGCTTGCCCCGCGATCCGGGCGCGTAGCGCACGGCCAGACTAGACCGGCACCCCCAGCAACACGAACGACGGATGAAACTGTACCCGCAGGGCGCTCCCCGGCTGGACCTGCTGCAGCTCCAGCCAGGCCGCCTCGGCGATGGCGCACAAGGTCTGGCCATTGCCCAGCGCCAGGCGCACTTCGCCCGGCCCGCCTTCTTCGATCAGCACCTCCTCGACCTTGGCCTTCAGGCAGTTGCTCCCAGGCTCCGGCGTCTCATCCGCGCCCAGCAACCGCACCCATCCGGCCTTGAGCAGCGCCACCACCGTCCCCCCCCACGCCAGTTCCAGCCGCTCGGTACTGCCCCGGGTGATCAAGGCCTCGATCTCCAGCCCGCCACCCAGGTCCAGGCTGACGCGGTCATGCCGGCCTTCGCGGCGCAGCCCGCTGATCCGTCCCTGCAACTGGTTGCGCGCACTGGTGCGCAGCATCAGGCGGCCGAGCAGGTCGAGGTCGCTGCTGTCCTCGGCGGATTCGAGAATCTCCGCCTGCAGCGCCTGCAGGCGCTGGTACAGGCGCAATACCCGCTCGCCTTCGGCGGACAGCCGTGCGCCACCGCCGCCGCGACCGCCGGTGCTGCGTTCCACCAGGGGCTGCGCCGCCAGGTTGTTGAGTTCGTCGATGGCGTCCCAGGCGGCTTTGTAGCTGATGCCCGCGGCCTTGGCGGCGCGGGTGATCGAGCCCTGTTCGGCGACATGCTGCAACAGGGCGATGCGCTGTGGACGACGGACGATGTGCTGGGTGAGCAGGGCAGGCAGGGACATGGGTGGGCATCGGGTGTGGTGTAGGTCCCGCGACGTTGCCGCCGTCACCGGGGCAAGTCAAGCCTGGCCCGGCCTGGGCGTGCGCGCCAGGCAGTAGATGTCGACCCGCCGGGCGCCGGCCTGGCGCAGCAGCCGGGCGATGGCCTGGGCGGTCGCCCCGGTGGTCAGCACGTCATCGACCATTGCCAGGTGCAGGCCGTCTAGCTCGCAGCCGGGGGCAAGGGCGAAGGCCTGACGCAGGTTGCGTTGCCGGGCCCGGGCGCCGAGGGCCTGCTGCGCCGGGGTATCGCGCACACGCTGGAGCAGGCCCTCGTCACAGGGCAGGCGCAGTTGCCCGGCGAGCCAGCGGGCGAGCATCGCCGCCTGGTTGAAGCCGCGCTGGCGCAGTCGACGCCTGGCCAGCGGCACCGGCAACAGGCGGTCCGGCCGTGGCAGACCTTCGTTGTAGCGGTGCGTCAGGCTGTGCCCGAGCAACTGCGCCAGCAACCGCCCCAGCGGCCACTGGCTGTTGTGCTTGAAACGGCTGACCAGGGTGTCGATGGGAAAACCGTAATGCCAGGGCGCGATCACTCGGCTGAATGCGGGAGGGCGGCGGCTGCAGCCACCGCAGAGAAGGCCGTCGATGGGTAGGGGCAACGCGCAGCGGCGGCACTGCTCGTCCAGCCATGGCAGTGCCTGTTCGCAGGCGCTGCACAAGGGATAGGGCTGCTCGGCAGGCTCGTCGCAGAGCAAACAGATCTGGTCGTTATTTGTACAGATGTAAACCAGCGGGTTCTTGATTGGTTGACAGTGCATGAGGCCTTCCGTAACTATGCGAGCTATCCGTGATGCGCTGGTGGGTTTTCCTGTCCCGGCGTCAGTCAGACCATAGATAAGGAAACGCCGATGAGCGCCAGCGCAATTGCAACCACACGTCACGACTGGTCCCTGGCCGAGGTCAAGGCCCTGTTCCAGCAGCCGTTCAACGACCTGCTGTTCCAGGCCCAGACCATGCACCGCGCGCACTTCGACCCCAATCGCGTGCAGGTTTCCACGCTGCTGTCGATCAAGACCGGCGCCTGCCCGGAAGATTGCAAATATTGTCCGCAGTCCGGCCACTACAACACCGGGCTGGAAAAACAGAAGCTGATGGAAGTGCAGAAAGTGCTGGAAGAGGCCGCCCGGGCCAAGGCCATCGGTTCGACCCGCTTCTGCATGGGCGCGGCGTGGAAGCACCCGTCGGCCAAGGACATGCCCTACGTGCTGGAGATGGTCAAAGGGGTCAAGGCCATGGGCCTGGAAACCTGCATGACCCTCGGCAAGCTCGACCAGGAGCAGACCCAGGCCCTGGCCCAGGCCGGCCTGGACTACTACAACCACAACCTCGACACCTCGCCGGAGTTCTACGGCAGCATCATCACCACCCGCACCTACAGCGAGCGCCTGCAGACCCTGGCCTATGTGCGCGATGCCGGCATGAAGATCTGCTCCGGCGGCATCCTCGGTATGGGCGAGTCTCTGGACGACCGCGCCGGCCTCTTGATCCAGCTGGCCAACCTGCCCGAGCACCCGGAATCGGTGCCGATCAACATGCTGGTCAAGGTCGCCGGCACGCCGCTGGCCGATGAAGAGGACGTCGATCCGTTCGATTTCATCCGCATGCTGGCCGTGGCCCGGATCCTCATGCCCAAGTCCCATGTGCGCCTGTCGGCCGGTCGCGAGCAGATGAACGAGCAGATGCAGGCCCTGGCGTTCATGGCCGGCGCCAACTCGATCTTCTACGGCGAGAAACTGCTGACCACCGGCAACCCGCAGGCCGACAAGGACATGCAGCTGTTTGCCCGCCTCGGTATCCAGCCGGAAGCCCGTGAGGAGCACGCTGACGAAGTGCACCAGGCCGCCATCGAGCAGGCGCTGGTCGAGCAGCGCAGCAGCGAGTTGTTCTACGACGCAGCCTCGGCCTGAGCATGGCCTTCGATCTCGCCGCGCGGCTGGCCGAACGGCGTGCCGCCGACCTGTATCGCCAGCGACCGCTGCTTGAAAGCCCGCAGGGGCCGCAGGTGGTGGTCGATGGCCAGCCGCTGCTGGCCTTCTGCAGTAACGACTACCTGGGCCTGGCCAATCACCCCGAGGTGATCAAGGCCTGGCGCGACGGCGCCGAACGCTGGGGTGTCGGCGGCGGTGCCTCGCACCTGGTGATCGGCCACAGCACCCCGCACCATCAGGTGGAGGAGGCGCTGGCCGAGCTGACGGGCCGGCCGCGCGCGCTGCTGTTCTCCACCGGCTACATGGCCAACCTCGGCGCGATCACCGCGCTGGTCGGGCAGGGCGACACGGTGCTGCAGGACCGCCTCAACCACGCCTCCCTGCTCGACGGTGGACTGCTCAGTGGCGCCCGCTTCAGCCGCTACCTGCACAACGACCCGGCCAGCCTGGCCAGCCGCCTGGACAAGGCCAGCGGCAACACCCTGGTTGTCACCGACGGCGTGTTCAGCATGGATGGCGACTGCGCCGACCTGCCGGCCCTGGCCAAGGAGGCCCGCGCACGCGGTGCCTGGCTGATGGTCGATGACGCTCATGGCCTGGGAACCTTGGGCGCCAATGGCGGTGGCCTGGTCGAGCATTGCGGCCTGGGTGTCGAGGACGTGCCGGTGCTGATCGGCACGCTGGGCAAGGCCTGCGGTACCTCCGGCGCCTTCGTCGCCGGCAGCGAGGAGCTGATCGAGGCGCTGGTGCAGTTCGCACGGCCCTACATCTACACCACCAGCCAGCCACCGGCACTGGCCTGCGCCACGCTCAAGGCCCTGGACTTGCTGCGTCGCGAACACTGGCGGCGCGAACACCTGGCCGCGCTGATCCGGCAGTTCCGCACGGGCGCCGAGCAGATAGGCCTGACCCTGATGGACAGCTACACCGCGATCCAGCCGATCCTGATCGGCGATGCGGGGCGGGCGCTGGCATTGTCCCGTTTGCTGCGCGAGCGCGGGCTGCTGGTCACGGCGATTCGCCCGCCCACCGTGCCCGCCGGCAGCGCCCGCCTGCGGGTGACCCTGAGCGCTGCCCACAGTGAGGCGCAGGTGCAGCTATTGTTGAATGCATTGGCCGAGTGTTATCCACAGCTGGAGTCCGCCGATGCGTAACCGACTGATCCTCCTGCCCGGCTGGGGCCTGGGCACCGCTTCACTGGAGCCGCTGGCCGCCAGCCTGCGCGCCCAGGATCCACGCCTGCAGGTCGAGTTGATGCCGCTGCCGGAACTGGCCCACAGCGATGTCCAGGCCTGGGTCGACCATCTCGACCGCAAGCTGCCGACCGACGTGTGGCTGGGCGGCTGGTCGCTCGGCGGCATGCTTGCCAGCGCCCTGGCGCACCAGCGCGGCGACCACTGCTGCGGCTTGCTCACCCTGGCCAGCAACCCCAGCTTCGTGGCCCGGCCGGACTGGCCGCACGGCATGCCCGCCGACACCTTCGGCACCTTCCTCGACGGCTGCCGCAGCCACACCCATGTCACCCTCAAGCGCTTCCGCACCCTGTGCAGCGAGGGCGCGCAGCAACCCCGCACCTTGCTGCGGCAGCTGGGGGTGGGCGTGCCCGACACCGATCCGCTGTACCTGGCCACCGGACTGGAAGTGCTGGCCAGCCTCGATACCCGCACCGCCCTGGAGCAATACGGCGGCCCGCAGCTGCACCTGTTCGCCGGCAGTGACGCGCTGGTGCCGGTGGAAGCAGCCAAGGCCCTGAGCGACCTGCTGCCCGACGTGGAAGTCGGCCTGGTCGAAGACAGTTCCCACGCCTTCCTGCTGGAGTATCCCCAGGAGCTGGCGGCGGGCATCAAGAGTTTCCTGCATGAGAGTGGCGATGACTGACCTTTCCCAGCCCACCCTGCCCGGCACCTTGCCGGACAAGCGCCAGGTGGCGGCTTCGTTTTCCCGCGCCGCGTCCAGCTATGACAGCGTCGCGGCCTTGCAGCGCGCGGTAGGCATGGCGCTGCTGGAAAAGCTGCCCAGCGACCTTGCGCCTGCGCGCTGGCTGGACATGGGCAGCGGCACCGGCCATTTCAGCCGGGTGCTGACCGAGCGTTTCGCGCAATCGAGTGGCGTGGCGGTGGATATCGCCGAAGGCATGTTGCGCCATGCCCGTGAGCAGGGCGGCGCCCGGCACCATGTGGCGGGTGACGCCGAGCGCCTGCCGTTGCGCGATGGTTGTGTCGACCTGTTGTTCAGCAGCCTGGCGGTGCAGTGGTGCGGTCAGTTCGCCAGCGTGCTGGGCGAGGCGCGGCGGGTGCTGCGCCCAGGCGGTGTGCTGGCCTTCAGCAGCCTGTGCGTGGGTACCCTGGATGAGTTGCGCGCCAGCTGGCAGGCCGTGGATGGCATGGTGCACGTCAATCGCTTCCGGCGTTTCGAGGATTACCAGCGCCTGTGCGGTGACAGCGGGCTGGAGCTGATCGACCTGGAGCGGCGCCCCCACGTGCTGCATTATCCCGACGTGCGCAGCCTGACCCATGAACTCAAGGCGCTGGGTGCGCACAACCTCAACCCGGGGCGTCCGTCGGGGCTCACCGGTCGGGCGCGGATGCAGGGGCTGTTGCAGGCCTACGAACAGTACCGCCAGGCGCAAGGCCTGCCGGCCACCTACCAGGTGGTCTACGGCGTCCTGCGCAAGCCGTTGGACGGGGAGCAGTGACATGAGCCAGGCCTATTTCATTGCCGGCACCGACACCGATGTCGGCAAGACCACCATCGCCGCAGGTTTGCTGCATGCAGCGCGGCAGCTGGGGTTGAGCACCCTGGCGGCCAAGCCGGTGGCGTCCGGGTGCGTGGTGACGGCCAAGGGGCTGCGCAACAGCGACGCCTTGGCGCTGATCGACGAAAGCTCGGTCAAGCTGCCCTATGAAGCGGTCAATCCCTTCGCCTTCGAGCCGGCCATCGCCCCGCATGTGGCGGCCCGCGAGGCCGGGGTGGCGCTGAGCGTGCCGGCGCTGCGCGATGCCATGCAGCAGGTGCTGGCGCAGCACGCCGACTTCACCTTGATCGAAGGCGCCGGTGGCTGGCGCGTGCCGCTGTCCGACCATGCCAACCTGTCGGACTTGGCCATCGCCTTGAAGCTACCGGTGATCCTGGTGGTGGGGGTGCGCCTGGGGTGCATCAACCACGCCTTGCTGAGCGCCGAGGCGATCGCCCGGGACGGCCTGCAACTGGCGGGATGGGTGGCGAACATCGTCGATCCGCGTACATCGCGCCTGGAAGAAAACCTGTCCAGCCTGGCCGAGCGCCTGCCCGCGCCATGCCTGGGACGGGTGCCGTGGTTGAAGCAGGCTGGCGCGGACGCGGTGGCTGCGCATTTGCAGCTGGACCTGCTGGATTAGGCCTTTGCCTATTAGCTGGCACTAGGCTATTAGGGATTTAAACGGGCCTTTTTCCCGATGTGCTGCTTTAATAAGGCCTGTTCCTCATCCAGCGTCATGGAGTCCTGACATGGAAATCAATGCGAGCTCCGCCTTCTACGCGGGCCTGGGTGCCATCCAGAACGGCCAGAACCGTGTCGACCAGGCCGCCCAGCAGATCGCCAGCGGCGCTGTCGAGCGTGGCACCAGCGGGCAGTCCACCGAATACCAGGCCGAGCGCCTGCGTGGTGTCGACCGCAGCCAGCAACTGGACCTGGCCACCAGTACCGTGCAACTGGCCCTGGGCAAGCACGAAGTCGAACTCGGTGCCAAAGTCGCCAAGGCTTCCGATGAAATGCTCGGTCGGTTCATCGACACCTACGTCTGACCCGCTGAAACACATTCGCTTACTTCGCGGGGCAAGCCCGCTTCCATTCGTGGGAGCGGGCTTGCCCCGCGATGCGTTTGAGGGTGCTTGGCGTAAATGTCATATTCGGCGGCGTAAATGCCATTGTTAGCCCACCTTGACAGCGAGGCCACCTAAACGTAAGTTTCAAACAACTGTTTGACCGAAAGCCGCCAAGAGCTGGTCGGTATCCGCGGTCTCCCCACCGAACTCATCACAGAGGTTCATCGCAATGCCTGATTACAAAGCCCCCTTGCGTGATATCCGCTTCGTCCGCGACGAGCTGCTCGGCTATGAGGCGCACTATCAGAGCCTGCCGGGCTGCCAGGACGCCACGCCCGACATGGTCGACGCGATCCTGGAAGAAGGCGCGAAGTTCTGTGAAGAGGTGCTGGCCCCGCTGAACCGCGTCGGCGACCTGGAAGGCTGCACCTGGAGCGAGTCGGGTGTGAAGACCCCGACCGGCTTCAAGGAAGCCTACCAGCAGTTCGTCGAAGGCGGCTGGCCGAGCCTGGCCCACGATGTCGAGCACGGCGGCCAGGGCCTGCCCGAGTCGCTGGGCCTGGCCCTGAGCGAAATGGTCGGTGAGTCGAACTGGTCGTGGGGCATGTACCCGGGCCTGTCCCATGGCGCGATGAACACCATCTCCGCCCATGGCACCCCCGAGCAGCAGCACACCTACCTGACCAAGCTGGTGTCCGGTGAGTGGACCGGCACCATGTGCCTGACCGAGCCACACTGCGGCACCGACCTGGGCATGCTGCGCACCAAGGCCGAACCTCAGGCCGACGGCAGCTACAAGGTTTCCGGCACCAAGATCTTCATCTCGGCCGGTGAGCACGACATGGCCGACAACATCGTCCACATCGTCCTGGCCCGCCTGCCCGACGCTCCGGCCGGCACCAAGGGTATCTCGCTGTTCATCGTGCCGAAGTTCCTGCCCAACGCCGAAGGCGGCGCGGGCGAGCGCAACGGCGTGAGCTGTGGCTCCCTCGAGCACAAGATGGGCATCCACGGCAACGCCACCTGTGTGATGAACTTCGACGGCGCCACCGGCTACCTGATCGGCCCGGCCAACAAAGGCCTGAACTGCATGTTCACCTTCATGAACACCGCTCGCCTGGGTACCGCGCTGCAAGGCCTGGCCCACGCCGAGGTGGCGTTCCAGGGTGGCCTGAAGTACGCCCGTGACCGCCTGCAGATGCGCTCGCTGACCGGTCCGAAAGCACCGGACAAGGCCGCTGACCCGATCATCGTCCACCCGGACGTGCGTCGCATGCTGCTGACCATGAAGGCCTTCGCCGAAGGCAACCGCGCGATGGTGTACTTCACCGCCAAGCAGGTGGACATCGTCAAGTACAGCCAGGACGAGGAAGAGCGCAAGAAGGCCGACGCCCTGCTGGCCTTCCTGACCCCGATCGCCAAGGCGTTCATGACCGAAGTCGGCTTCGAGGCCGCCAACCACGGCGTCCAGATCTACGGCGGCCATGGCTTCATCGCCGAGTGGGGCATGGAGCAGAACGTGCGCGACAGCCGTATCTCCATGCTGTACGAAGGCACCACCGGCATCCAGGCCCTCGACCTGCTCGGCCGTAAAGTGCTGATGACCCAGGGCGAGGCGCTCAAGGGCTTCACCAAGATCGTCCACAAGTTCTGCCAGGGGCAGGAAGGCAACGCCGCCACCAAGGAGTTCGTCGAGCCGTTGGCGGCGATCAACAAGGAGTGGGGCGAGCTGACCATGAAGATCGGCATGGCCGCGATGAAGGACCGCGAGGAAGTGGGTGCTGCTTCGGTGGACTACCTGATGTACTCCGGCTACGCGTGCCTGGCCTACTTCTGGGCCGACATCGCCCGCCTGGCCGCCGAGAAACTGGCAGCCGGTACCAGCGAAGAGGCGTTCTACACCGCCAAGCTGCAGACTGCGCGCTTCTACTTCCAGCGCATCCTGCCGCGTACCCGCTCGCACGTGGCGGCGATCCTGTCCGGTGCCAACAACCTGATGGCGATGAAGGAAGAAGACTTCGGTCTGTCCATCTAAGCCGGTTGGTTGTACGAAAAACCGCCTGCCCTTACCGGCAGGCGGTTTTTTTTCGCCCGGACTTTAACGCGTGCCCTCTGTAGGAGCGGCCTTGTGCCGCGAAAGGGCTGCGCAGCAGCCCCAGGATTTCAGCATTGATGCAAAGATCGCCGGGGCTGCTCTGCAGCCCTTTCGCGACACAAGGCCGCTCCTACAGGGATCGGGCGAAATCAGGAATGTCGCATCCAGTAACGAGAAAGTCTCAAGCTTGGCCCCTGATCTGCCGTTAAAGCGGGCATCTGTATTCATCTATTCATGTGCACTGCCGATGAAGTAGGGGCACAATGCCATTATTGATCTGCCGGGTCGGAGATTACCCTTGTTTCGTCTATCCGCTGTACGCGCGAGCCACTTCCTGCCTTCGCTGATTCTATTGCTGGCAGGGCTTGCGGCAGCCTATGTGAGGGACCTCAGCGTCTTCTTCACATCGCTGTTCAACGTTCTACCCACCTTGGTGCTGCTGCTGGGTGGCGCCTACTGCGCCGTGTACCGCCGCCAGCGCGAGCTGTTCCTGATGGTCACGGTGTACATCGCCTATTTCCTGCTCGATACCCAGACCGATTTCTACCGCGACAACGGCCGGGTCCGCGAGGATGCGGCGGTGATCTTCCACCTGGTGTGCCTGCTGCTGCCGGCGCTGTTCGGCCTGTACGGGGCGTGGCAGGAACGCACCCACCTGGCCCAGGACCTGCTGGCACGCTTCGCCGTACTGTTCGCGGTGAGCAGCGTGGCGGTGGCGCTGGAGCAGAGTTTCCCCGAGGCACTGCTGGGCTGGCTGGCCGAGATCCGCTGGCCCGCGCTGCATGGCCAGTGGATGAGCCTGATCCAGCTGGCCTACGCCCTGTTCCTGGCGGTGTTCATCCTGCTGGTGGTGCAGTACCTGCGTGAGCCCAGACCCTTGCATGCCGCGCAGATCATCGGCCTGATCGGCATCTTCTGGATGTTGCCCAAGACCTTCATCCTGCCGTTCACCCTGAACATCATGTGCAGCCAGGTGATGTTGATGATCGCCGCCGCGGTGTCCCACGAGGCCTACCAGATGGCCTTCCGCGACGAGCTGACCGGCCTGCCCGGGCGGCGCGCCCTGAACGAGCGCATGCAGCGCCTGGGGCGCAACTATGTGATCGCCATGACCGACGTCGACCACTTCAAGAAATTCAACGACACCCACGGCCACGACGTCGGTGACCAGGTATTGCGCCTGGTCGCCAGCCGCCTGTCCAAGGTGACCGGTGGCGGGCGCGCCTATCGCTACGGCGGCGAGGAGTTCGCCCTGGTGTTCGCCGGCAAGACTGCCGAAGAGTGCCTGCCGCACCTGGAGTCGGTGCGCGAGATGATCGCCAACTACGCCATCCAGCTGCGTGACCAGAACAGCCGTCCGCAGGATGATTCCACCGGGCGCCAGCGTCGTGGCGCAGGGGCCAATACCACGGTGTCGGTGACCATCAGCATCGGCGTCGCCGAGCGCCAGGTCGAGCACCGCAATCCCGACGAAGTGCTCAAGTCCGCCGACCAGGCGCTGTACAGCGCCAAGGGCGCGGGGCGCAACTGTGTCATGACCTTCGGCCAGCAATCGCGGCGCGGGGCCGTGCGCATGGCGTGAATTATCGTGTGACCATGTAAGACTATTCGGTCGCATGATGACCCTATGTCTCGTAAAAGTTGTTCGGTTACACTGCGGTCATCCCAGTGCCGCGGCCCCGACGGGCCGCCCCGACCCCGATAGCGAGAGGTTGTCATGGCTGAATATAAAGCGCCCCTGCGCGATATGCGCTTCGTCCTCAATGAAGTCTTCGACGTGGCCACGCTCTGGTCGCAACTGCCCGGTCTGGCCGAGGCCGTCGATGCGGACACGGCCATGGCCGTGCTGGAGGAGGCCGGCAAGGTCACCGGCAAGACCATCGCGCCGCTGAGCCGCGCCGCCGACGAAGAGGGTTGCCACTGGGACAACGGTTCGGTGCGTACCCCGGCGGGCTTCATCGAGGCCTACCAGACTTACGCCGAAGGGGGCTGGGTCGGCGTTGGTGGTGATCCGCTCTTCGGTGGCATGGGCATGCCCAAGGTCGTCTCGGCCCAGGTCGAGGAGATGGTCAACGCCTCGAGCCTGGCCTTCGGCCTGTACCCGATGCTGACCGCCGGCGCCTGCCTGTCGATCAACGCCCACGCCAGTGAAGCGCTCAAGGAAAAGTACCTGCCGAACATGTACGCCGGCGTCTGGGCCGGTTCCATGTGCCTTACCGAGCCTCACGCCGGTACCGACCTGGGCATCATCCGCACCAAGGCCGAACCGCAGGCCGATGGCAGCTACAAGGTCAGCGGCACCAAGATCTTCATCACCGGCGGTGAGCACGACCTCACCGAGAACATCATCCACCTGGTGCTGGCCAAGCTGCCGGATGCCCCGGCGGGTCCGAAAGGCATCTCGCTGTTCCTGGTGCCCAAGTTCCTGGTCAATGAAGATGGCAGCCTCGGCGCACGCAACCCGGCCACCTGCGGCTCGATCGAGCACAAGATGGGTATCCAGGGCTCGGCCACCTGCGTGATGAACTTCGACGAAGCGGTCGGCTACATCGTTGGTGAGCCGAACAAGGGCCTGGCGGCGATGTTCACCATGATGAACTACGAGCGCCTGGGGGTCGGTATCCAGGGCCTGGCTTCGGCCGAGCGCTCCTACCAGAACGCCGTGGAGTACGCCCGCGACCGTCTGCAGAGCCGTGCCCCGACCGGCCCGCAGGCCAAGGACAAGGTGGCCGACCCGATCATCGTCCACCCGGACGTGCGCCGCATGCTGCTGACCATGAAGGCGCTGACCGAAGGCGGTCGCGCGTTCTCCACCTATGTGGCGATGCAGCTCGACAGCGCCAAGTACAGCGAAGACGTCGCGGTCCGCAAGCGCAGCGAGGAGCTGGTGGCGCTGCTGACCCCGGTGGCCAAGGCCTTCCTCACCGACCTGGGCCTGGAGTGCACCGTGCATGGCCAGCAGGTCTTCGGCGGCCATGGCTACATCCGCGAGTGGGGCCAGGAGCAGCTGGTGCGTGATGTGCGCATCACCCAGATCTACGAAGGCACCAACGGTATCCAGGCCCTGGACCTGGTAGGTCGCAAGGTGGTGGCCAGCGGCGGCGCCTACTACACGCTGTTCGCCGACGAGATCCGCCAGTTCATCGCCACCGCCGGCGGCGAGCTGGGTGAATTCACCAAGCCGCTGGCGGCATCCCTTGACCAGCTCGACGAGCTGACCGCCTGGGTGCTGGACCAGGCCAAGGGCAACCCCAACGAAATCGGCGCGGCCTCGGTCGAGTACCTGCACGCGTTCGGCTATGTCGCCTATGCCTACATGTGGGCACTGATGGCGCGTGCGGCCAAGGCCGGTGAAGGGGATGCCGACTTCTACGGCGCCAAGCTGGGCACGGCGCGCTTCTACTTCGCACGCCTGCTGCCACGGCTTCACTCGCTGGTGGCATCGGTGAAGGCGGGGAGCGAGTCGCTGTACCTGCTGGACGCCGCGCAGTTCTGACCATATTTGGGGCTGCTTTGCAGCCCATCGCGGCACAAGGCCGCTCCTACAAGGGGGATGCAATCCGTCTGTAGGGGCGGCCTTTTGTTTTGTCAGGGCGGCGTGTTTGCGAATGGGCTGCTTTTGTAAGCTTTGGCTTACACGACGTGGTGACGTTTCGCCTCTTTCCTAAGATTGGATCCACGGTTACTCTTTCTTACATGGACGTAGCGCAGGACGCGCAATGGACAGAGCAGGACGCCTTACACGGAAGTAGCGCAGGAAGCGCGAAAAGATAGAACAGGGACACGAAGGATTTCCTGCCAGGATGGCGGGATGATAGGGATGTCGAAGGGAAACAGTCTGGAAAACCCCGCTTAGGCGGGGTTTTCTTTGTGCGCGTGTTTTTCAGCCGAGCACGTCCAGTGGCGAGACACCCAGCTGACGCGGGTCGGCTTCCTCTTCCAGCAAGGTCCGCAGCAGCTCCACCGACGCCTGCTGGCGCTGGGCATCGCGGAACACCAGGCCGACCTTGAGCGGAACCCGCGGCTCGCTCAGGGGCTTCCACAGCAGTTCCTGCTCGTCCTGCGCGGCATCCTTGGCCCGGCCCGGCAGGATGGTCGCCAGCGCCGTGTGCGCCAGGCTGTCGAGGATCCCCGCCATGTTGTTCATCTCGGCCTGCACCTGGGGCCTGCGGCCCTGGCTGGCCAGCTGCGCCTTCCAGATCTGGCGGATCTGGAACTCCTCGCCGAGCATCAGCATCGGCAGCTCCGCCGCCTGGCGGATCGAGACCTTCTTGAAGTCTTTCAGCGGGTGGGTCCTGGGGATCACCAGCTGCAGTTCGTCCTCGTACAGCAGCAGGCCGTGCAGCCCGGGCTGGCGCGGCGGCAGGTAGCTGATGCCGATGTCCAGGCCGCCATTGAGCAGGCGCCGCTCGATCTCCGACCCCGACAGTTCATAGATCTGCACCACCAGATGCGGCTGGGCCTTGCGCACCCGCTCCAGCAACTGCGGCACCAGGCTCGGCCGCACGGTCTGCAGCACGCCGATGGCCAGGGTGCGCAGCGACTGGCCCTTGAAGTTGCCCATGGCCTCGTGGGCCCGTTGCAGGCCGTCGAGCAGGGGCACGGCGTGGTTGTACAGCGTGTGAGCGGCCAGCGTGGGCAGCAGGCGCTTGTTGCTGCGCTCGAACAGGCTCAGGTCGAGGCTGTGCTCCAGCTGGCGGATCTGCTGCGACAGTGCCGGCTGCGACAGTGACAGACGCTCGGCGGCACGGCCCACATGGCCTTCTTCGTAGACCGCGACGAAGTAACGCAGTTGGCGAAAATCCATAAGTAATACTTATCGAAAAAGCTGGAAAAACGAAATGGCCGGGAATCGGCCGGAAGCCTAGTCTATCGCCGTATTCCAACGGGTTACAGCGGTCATAAAGGCGATTGTTACCCCGGATGAAAAACACTTTTGATAGGCAAGGCAAAATATCCGATTCCGGCGCCAGACCGGAACCTTGACCGCCCACCCGTGATTGGCCGGAGCCCCGATGAACCTGTTCAACCTGCGCCGCTCGGCGCCAGCCGTCGCCGAGCCCAAGCCTGCTCCGGTGATCGAGCCGGCCGGCGCGCAGCTCTCCCGCGAGCGGCTGATGCCCAGCACCGAGCGTGCACCGCAGGTGTTCGTGCGTGGCCAGGGTTCCTGGTTGTGGGACAGCGAGGGGCACGCCTACCTGGACTTCACCCAGGGTTGCGCGGTCAACAGCCTGGGCCACAGCCCGAGCGTGCTGGTCAAGGCGCTGGGCAACCAGGCCCAGGCGCTGATCAATCCCGGTGCGGGCTATCACAGCCGCGGCCTGCTGAGCCTGGTCGAGCTATTGTGCCAGCGCACCGGCAGCGACCAGGCCTACCTGCTCAACAGCGGTGCCGAAGCCTGTGAGGGCGCGATCAAGCTGGCGCGCAAGTGGGGCCAGCTGCACCGCAACGGCGCCTATCACATCATCACCGCCAGCCAGGGTTGCCATGGCCGCACCCTGGGGGCCTTGTCGGCTTCCGATCCGCTGCCGTGCAACCGCTGCGAGCCCGGCTTGCCGGGCTTCAGCAAGGTGCCGTTCAACGACCTGGCGGCGCTGCACGCGGCGGTCGACTCGCGCACCGTGGCGATCATGCTCGAGCCGATCCAGGGCGAAGCCGGCGTGATCCCGGCCACCCGTGATTACCTCCAGGGTGTCGAGCGCCTGTGCCGTGAACTGGGGATTCTGCTGATCCTCGATGAAGTACAGACCGGTGTAGGACGCTGTGGCGCCTTATTGGCAGAAGAATCCTACGGCGTACGGGCCGACATCATCACCCTCGGCAAAGGCCTGGGCGGTGGCGTGCCGCTGGCGGCGCTGCTGGCCCGTGGCCGCGCCTGCTGCGCCGAGCCGGGCGAGCTGGAAGGCAGCCACCATGGCAACGCGCTGATGAGCGCCGCCGGACTGGCCGTATTGCAGACCGTGCTGGAGGCGGGCTTCTTCGAGCAGGTGCTGGACAGTGGCCGGCACCTGCGCGATGGCCTGAGCCGCCTGGCGGGTCGCTACGGCCAGGGCGAGGTGCGTGGCCAAGGGCTGCTGTGGGGGCTGCAACTGCGTGAAGACAGCGCGGAGCAACTGGTCGAGGCCGCGCTGCAGGAGGGCTTGCTGATCAATGCGCCGCAGGCCGACGTGGTGCGGTTCTCGCCGGCGCTGACCGTGAGCAAGGGCAATATCGACGAGATGCTCCTGCGCCTGGCCCGAGCGTTCGCCCGCCTGCACGCCCAACAGCACAACCGCCGCGAAGTGCCGGCCTGACCGGTTGCCTCGGCGAACAGAATTTCAACGAACCGTCTGGCGTTCCTGCGCATCGCCCCTGGCCTGAAATACATGGCCCGGGGCGTTTTTTTTGCCCGGTGGAACCTCTGCGAGGCACGGCTAGTCTGTGTTGATACACCCTCAAGGAGCGCAGCACATGGACTTCATCCGCATCATCATCGCCATCATCCTGCCGCCGCTGGGCGTGTTCCTCCAGGTGGGGTTCGGCGGGGCGTTCTGGCTGAATATCCTGCTGACCTTGCTGGGTTATATCCCCGGGATCGTGCATGCGGTGTACATCATCGCCAAGCGCTAGGGGACACGCGGCCCCTGTAGGAGCGGCCTTGTGCCGCGAAAGGGCTGCAAAGCAGCCCCAGGATCTCTGCGACAAAGCAGAGATCGCCGGGGCCGCTTCGCGGCCCTTTCGCGGCACAAGGCCGCTCCTACAGGGGTTGCGTATGGTTTGAAGGGGCCTTGCCAAGCAACCGGCAGTAGAACTTCCACTCTTCCTCGAGCGCATGCGCCAGGTTCACCGCCTGGCGAAAACCATGCCGCTCGCCCGCGTAGAAATGCCCCTCGGCCTCGATACCATTGGCCTCGAGCGCTTCAAGCATGCTGCGGGTCTGCTCCGGCACCACCACCGCGTCCAGCTCACCCTGGAAGAAGATCACCGGCACCTTGATCCGCCCGGCGTGCAACAGCGGCGTGCGCTGGCGATAACGCTCGGCATCGCGCCGGGGGTCGCCGATCAGCCAGTCCAGATAGTCGCCTTCGAACTTGTGGGTGGCCCGGCCCAGCGCCTCGGGGTCGCTGACACCGTACAGGCTGGCGCCGCCGCGGAAGACGTCGCGGAAGGCCAGGGCGCACAGGGTGGTGTAACCGCCGGCGCTGCCGCCACGAATGAAGGCCTGGTCGGGGTCGATCAGGCCCTGGCCGGCGAGGTGGGCGACTGCCGCGCAGGCATCTTCCACATCACTCGCTCCCCAGTTCAGGTGCAGTGCCTGGCGGTAGGCGCGACCATAGCCGCTGCTGCCCCTGTAGTTGAGGTCGGCGACGGCAAAGCCGCGCTGGCTCCAGTACTGGATGCGCGGGTCGAGCACCGGGTAGCAGGCCGAAGTCGGACCGCCGTGAATGAACACCACCAGCGGCGATGGCCCGCCCGTGCCTTGCATGGCGGGGTAGAAGAACCCGTGGGCGGTGCCTTCGCCACTGGCGTAACGAATCGGCTGTGGGAGGCTGATGTCCTCGGCAGGCAGCACCTCGGCGCCACCTGCCAGCACCTGGACCTCGTGGCTGCGCCGGTCGATGGCGATCACGGCCGGTGGGCTGATCGGTGAAGCGGCTACGGCATAGAGCTGTCCGTCATCCAGCGCCAGGCTGCGAAAACGCGTGTACGCACTGGCGTAACGCTCCACCTCGCCATCGGCGCGGCGCAGCCCCAGTTGCCCGAAACCGTCCTCGAACCAGGTGGCCAGGTAGCTGGCGGGGCCAAGGGCCAGCCAGGTGCTGGCGCCCAGTTGCCAGGGGGCGGCGGCATGGTCGGCGGGCGCGGCGGGTAGGCGTTGCCAGTGGCCGTCGAGTTCGCCCCAGGGCTGCCAGAAACCGTCGCGGTCGGACAGGCAGTACAAGCGGCCTTGCTCATCGAAGCGCGGCTGTTGCAGCGACTCGTCCTGCCCGGCGATGCAGCGTGCCGGGCCCCAGGCGCCAGAAGGTTCGCGTTGCCGGCACATCAGGCGGGTGACGGTCCAGGGTTGGGCCGGGCGGTCCCACTCGATCCAGGCCAGGCGTTCCCCATCGTGGCTCAGCGTGGGGGAGGCGTAGAAGTCGGCCCCTTCGGCCAGGACCTGTCGATTCTCCGTCGAGAGACTCACCAGGCGATGCAACACCTGTTCGCCATGCTGCTCTTCGACGGCCAGCACCTGGCCGGCCTGCCACTGCACATCACCATAGCGGCAGTCGTCGGCGTGGGTAAGCGGGCGTGGTGGGCTGCCATCCAGGGCCTGCAGGTAGACCTGCTGGTCCTTTTCGTTGACGAACACCAGCCCGTTGTCGCACAGGCAGAAGCTGCCGCCACCGTACTCATAGACCCGGCTGCGCACACTGAACCCGTCCGGGGTCAGGCAGCGGGCCTGCTGATTGCGCCAGTGCCAGACCCGGCAGGCGCCATCGGCGGGGCGGAACTCGTTCCAGAACACACCTTGCGCGCCGACTTTGAGCTCGGCGAAATCGGTGCCGGCGGCCACCGCCTGGGCGGCGCTGAACTCAGCCACGGGCGATGACATGGGAATTGCGCTCATTGCGGAAGGTCATCTGTTCGATCTCCAGCGTTGCGTGTTCGGCCTCCTCGCGGGCCTTGAGGATGATGCCATGGTCCGGCGACTTGCCGCACACCGGGTCCGCCTTGCTGGCGTCGCCGGTGAGCATGAAGGCCTGGCAACGGCAGCCGCCGAAGTCCTTCTCCTTCTCGTCGCACGAGCGGCACGGTTCGGGCATCCAGTCATAGCCGCGGAAGCGGTTGAAACCGAACGAGTCGTACCAGATATGCCGCAGGTCGTGGTCACGCACATTGGGGAACTGCACCGGCAGCTGGCGCGCGCCATGGCAGGGCAAGGCGGTGCCATCCGGGGTGATGGTCAGGAACAGGCTGCCCCAGCCGTTCATGCAGGCCTTGGGGCGCTCTTCGTAGTAGTCCGGGGTGACGAAGATCAGCTTGCACGGCTTGCCTTCGGCCTTGAGCTTGTCGCGGTACTCGTTGGTGATGCGCTCGGCCCGCTCCAGCTGGGCGCGGGTCGGCAGCAGGCCCAGGCGGTTGAGGTGCGCCCAGCCGTAGAACTGGCAGGTGGCGAGTTCGACGAAGTCGGCCTCCAGGGCCAGGCACAGCTCGATGATGCGGTCGATCTTGTCGATATTGTGCCGATGGGTGACGAAGTTGAGCACCATCGGGTAGCCATGGGCCTTCACCGCCCGGGCCATCTCCAACTTCTGCGCAAAGGCTTTCTTCGAGCCGGCCAGCAGGTTGTTGACCTGCTCGTCGCTGGCCTGGAAGCTGATCTGGATATGGTCCAGCCCGGCCTGCTTGAACGCGGCGATCTTCTGCTCGGTCAGGCCGATGCCGGAGGTGATCAGGTTGGTGTAGTAGCCCAGGCGCCGGGCTTCGCCGATCAGCTCGGCGAGGTCCTGGCGCACCAGCGGCTCGCCACCGGAGAAGCCGATCTGCGCCGCGCCCATCTCGCGGGCTTCGGCCATCACCTTGAACCACTGCTCGGTGCTCAGCTCCTTGCCCTGCTCGGCGAAGTCCAGCGGGTTGGAGCAGTACGGGCACTGCAGCGGGCAGCGGTAGGTGAGTTCGGCCAGCAGCCACAGCGGCAGGCCTACTGGTACCTCAGGCGAGGGTGATCCAGTGTTCGGCACGGGCCACCTCCATGAATTGCTCGATGTCGTCGGCGACTTCGGGCACACCGGGGAATTGCCGCTCGAGTTCGGCGATGATCGCCGCGACATCGCGCTGGCCATCGATGAGCCCGCCGATCAGCCCAGCGCTGTCGTTGAGCTTGATCATCCCCTCGGGGTACAGCAGCACATGGCCCTTCTGCGCCGGCTCGTACTGGAAACGGTAGCCGGGGCGCCAGGCGGGCACCTGTTGACGGTCGAAACTCATAGGGCGATCCCCTTGTGCCAGACCCGCTCACTTGTGACGCTGTGATAGGGCGGGCGGTTCAGTTCATAGGCCATGCTCATGGCGTCGAGCATGCTCCACAGGATATCCAGCTTGAACTGCAGGATCTCCAGCATGCGTTCCTGCCCCTCGCGGGTGGTGTAGTGCTGCAGGGTGATTGCCAGGCCGTGCTCCACATCGCGCCGGGCCTGGCCCAGGCGGGTGCGGAAGTATTCGTAGCCGGCCGGGTCGATCCACGGATAGTGCTGCGGCCAGCTGTCCAGGCGCGACTGGTGGATCTGCGGGGCGAACAGTTCGGTCAGCGAGCTGCTGGCCGCTTCCTGCCAACTGGCGCGACGGGCGAAGTTGACGTAGGCATCGACGGCGAAGCGCACGCCGGGCAGCACCAGTTCCTGGCTGCGCAGCTGGTCAGGGTCCAGGCCCACGGCCTGGCCGAGGCGCAACCAGGCCTCGATGCCGCCGTCCTCGCCGGGGGCGCCATCGTGGTCGAGCAGGCGCTGGATCCACTCGCGGCGCACTTCGCGGTCTGGGCAGTTGGCCAGGATCGCCGCATCCTTCATCGGGATGTTGACCTGGTAGTAAAAGCGGTTGGCCACCCAGCCCTGGATCTGCTCGCGGCTGGCGCGGCCTTCATACATCGCCACATGGTAGGGGTGATGGATGTGGTAGTAGGCGCCCTTGGCGCGCAGGGCCTGCTCGAACTCGGCAGGGGACAGGGGCATTGCATCGCTCATGGAGGGCTCCTGTGATGGTTCGTTGTACGTGGGAGCGGGCTTGACCCGCGATGGCGGCGTCAGCCTCACCATCGCTATCGCGGGGCAAGCCCGCTCCCACGTTGTGCAAGGGCTGCCCTTACAACACGATGCTCATGCCATCGAAGGCGACTTCCACGCCCCGGCGCTGCACTTCTGCGCGTTCGGGCGAGTCTTCATCGAGAATCGGGTTGGTGTTGTTGATGTGGATAAGCACCTTGCGCTGGCGCGCGAAGCCGTCCAGCACCTCGAGCATGCCGCCCGCGCCGTTCTGCGCCAGGTGGCCCATCTCGCGGCCGGTGCGGGTGCCGACGCCGCGGCGCTGCATTTCATCATCCTCCCACAGGGTGCCGTCGACCAGCAGGCAGTCGGCGCCGTGCATCATCTCCAGCAGCTTGGTGTCGACCTGGCCCAGGCCCGGCGCATAGAACAGCTTGCCGCCAGTGCGGGTGTCCTCCACCAGCAGCCCGAGGTTGTCGCCCGGGTGCGGGTCGAAGCGGTGCGGGGAGTAGGGTGGAGCGGCGCTGCGCAGCGGGAAGGGGGTGAAGCGCAGGTTCGGGCAGGCGTCGATGACGAAGCTGCCTTCGAGCTCGATGCGGTTCCACACCAGGCCGCCGTTCCAGTGGCTGAGCATGTTGAACAGCGGGAAGCCGGTAGTCAGGTCCTGGTGAACCATGTCGGTGCACCACACCTGGTGCGGGCAGCCCTCGCGCAGGCTGAGCAGGCCGGTGGTGTGGTCGATCTGGCTGTCGAGCAGGACGATGGCGTCGATACCGGTGTCGCGCAGGGCGCGGGCCGGCTGCATCGGCGCGAACGCCTGGAGCTGGGCGCGGATGTCCGGCGAGGCGTTGCACAGGATCCAGTGCTCGCCGTCGTCAGACAGGGCGATGGACGACTGGGTGCGCGCCGTGGCGCGCAGGGTACCGTCACGGTAGCCCTTGCAGTTGGCGCAGTTGCAGTTCCACTGGGGGAACCCGCCACCGGCGGCGGAACCGAGGATCTGGATGTACATGGGTACTCTCTAGCCGCAAAGGTTAGCCCGAAAGCCGTATCGGAAAAACGCAAACGCCCCGGCGGGCCGGGGCGTCGAGCCGCGCAGCCGCTTAACGGTTGGCGAAATACATGGTCACTTCGAAGCCGATACGCAGGTCAGTGTATGCAGGTTTGGTCCACATGGGCTTGCTCCTTCCGGATGGGGTTTGGGGTGGTCGGCTCACTATTGGGTACTCCCCGCAGAGAGAGGTTCCATTGGCCGAGATTGCGCTATCTTACAAGAAAAATTTGTACCGAAAGGTTAATTCTTCGAAAAGCGCCATTGCATTTGCGGTAACAATCCCGCCACTTTTTCATAGCCATTCGGCGTCCGGGGCAGTGGCGTTGGCCAGGCACAACCAACCGTGCCTTGCATCGAGCAACTGCTGGAGCAACGCATCCAACTGGCCTTGTTCGACATTGAGGATAGACCTTCGCATACGCGATAGGTCGGCATTGTGTGTCGCGATATGTGCCTGCCAGGCCCATTGCGTGACATCGGTGTTGGCCATCGCGGTCTCGTCGAACTGGTCGGCCAGCTGCGCTCGCGCCGCTGGGGCCAGCGCGACGCCTTGGTGCAGCAGGTCCAGCAGGTGGTCAAGGATCTGCGCGTGGCTGGCGTGTGGTGATTGCACGCCAAACAGCAGCCCGCCGTAGCCTTCGATCTGACGAAAGGCGCTGAACACGGCGTAACCCAGCTGCAGCTCGACGCGCAGGCGCTGGTAGAACGGGCCTTGCAACACGTGGGCGAGCAGTCGACCGGCGGCCTGCAGGTCAGTCGGCAGCGGACAGAACAGCAACAGCGCAGGCTCGCTGCCCGAGGTCGGTATCTGCCGCCAGTGGCGTCCGAGGATCGGGCGCGCTGGCGAGGGGGCGATCGGTTGTCCCATGAGGCCTTGCAGTGCCGTGCCCAAGGCGCCCTGTTGGGCGGGGGCGAACCCTTGTGCCAAACCCTGCCAGCGGGCGTGCTGCCAGAGTGCGTCGAGCCGCGGCTGGTCCAGGGTGCAGGCCGGCTGCGGTTGCTCTTCACCCATCAGTAAAGCGTCCGGCAGTGCCTTCAGCAGCGCACGGATCGGTATCAGCGGCGCTTCGGCTGCCGCTGGCGAGTACCAATGCTCCTGGGCTGGCGTGCGCAGCAAGGTCAGGGCCTCGTGCGTGGCATTGATCACGGCCAGCGGGTGCCCCGCGAGGCGCAACTGCCAGTAATCGCCAATGGCCTCGAAGCCCAGTCGCAACGCTGCCTGGTCGGCACGCTCGCGCAGGGGTTGCAGACTATGTTGCAGAACGACCTGCATGCGCTGACGCAGCGGTGAAGGAATGTGCCAACGCAGGTCGAGGCTCGCAAACTGACGAGAGGGCGGCAGGCAGTCACCGAGACCAAGTCCTGCCGGCAACGGCGTGTCGATCATGGGAAGTTCGGTTGCCAGCAGCGCTTCATCGGGGGGCAATTGCCAGTCTCCGGCATCCGTGGAAGGCAGGTCCAACAGCAGTGCAGCGAAGGCTTCCAGGCCTTTTGTCCCCAGCCCTGCGAAAGGCCGGCCGGCACTGTCGCGCTGGGCCAGTTCCATTGCGCTGGCGGCCTGTTCGTGGCGTTGCTGCAGGCGGACGAAGCGGTCGTTCAGCGGCTTGTGGTCCTGTTGGCGCAGAAAACCCAGCCAGCCGTGCAGCAGCTCCCGGGTCTTGTCCGGACAAGCCTGGTCCGACAGCTGCAACTGGACATGCCAGAGCAACTGCCCGGCATGGGCGTGGAGCTGTTGCGCCTTGCAGTCCTGCAGCCAGCCGCGTCGGCGCAAGGCGTCGAGCCAACCGCCGGGCCGGCTGTCGGTGAGCTGGGCCAGCAGCAGCTCGAGCGCCTGTTCCGCGCCATCCGGCAGTCCGTCATGGGCGAACAGCAGGTCGCGGCGGTTGCCCCAGGCGTCTGGTTGGTGCAGTGGCGCGTCGAGCAAGGCGGGTGGCCGTTGCCGGGTGACGCTTTCGCCCTTGGCGAACAGCCCGCCGAACTGCCTGCCCAGGTGCGCCAGTTCATCCAGCGGCTGCGGGCCGGCCAGGCTCAGGGTGAGTTGCCCGCCCTGGTAGAAGTCGTGGTGGAACTGCCTCAGCCCTTGCTGGAACGCCTGGCTTTCCAGCGGCAGGCTGTGGCGGTTGCCGGCGTGGAAGCCGCTCAGCGGATGGCGTGCCGACACCGCCTGCAGCAAGGCGAACTGGCGCTGGGCCTCGGGGTTGCGCGACCAGGCGATGAACTCGGCATGGATCACCTCGCGCTCGCGGCGCTGGCGTTCGATGGCGAAGTCCGGCTCGGCGAGCATCTGGCACAGACGCTCCAGCCCACCGGCCAGCGCCGCGGGGGGCACTTCGAAGAAGAAGTCGGTGGTGCGTTCGCGGGTGCTGGCGTTGACCTGGCCGCCCAGGCCCTGAACGTAGCGCATCAGGCCGTCGTCCAGCGGAAAACGCCTGTTTCCGAGGAAGAACAGGTGTTCGAGAAAGTGCGCCAGGCCCGGCCAGCGCGCGGGTGCGTCATGGCTGCCGGCATGCACCCGCAACGCCGCCGCCGCACGCTTGAGGCGTGGCGCGTGGCGCAGGGTCAGGTGCAGGCCGTTGGCGAGGGTGAGGTGGCGAATGGCGTCGGACATGACGCCATGCTAGCGCGCAATGCCGAGGTTGTCTGTTCTGGCCTTTTCGCGGCACAAGGCCGCTCCTACAGGCGACCGCGCCCCCCTGTAGGAGCGGCCTTGTGTCGCGAAAGGGCTGCAAAGCAGCTCCGGCAAATCCAAGCCGAGCGCCAATTCTCAATACCTTGAAAGGGCCGACTGTTAATGCAGATCCCGACGCAGGTCAGCCAGGTAGGGAAACGCCTCCCGCCCTTTCAATACCCGCTCGCGTTGCAGGTCCGCCAGCAACAGCCCCTCTTCGTCCCCGGCCATCACCAGCACATCGCCATCCGGCCCGACGATGCTGCTCTGCCCGCAATACCGGATCTCGCCCTCGCTGCCGCAGTAGTTGGCGTACACCAGATAACACTGGTTCTCCTGCGCCCGCGAGCGCACGGTCACCTGGCAGACGAAGTCGTAAGGTGCCATGTTCGCCGTCGGCACCAGGATCAGCTCGGCGCCGTTCAGCGCCAGGCGCCGGGCGTTCTCCGGGAATTCGATGTCGTAGCAGATCAGCAGCCCGACCTTCCAGCCGTCCAGCTCGACCACCGGGAAGTGATCGGCGCCCGGGCTGAACATCGAGCGGTCCAGCTCACCGAACAGGTGGGTCTTGCGGTAGTTGCACAGGCTGCGGCCATGGGCGTCGATCAGTTGCACGCTGTTGTGGATCGACCCGTCCTCGGCCCGTTCCGGATAGCCGTAGACGATGGCGATCCGGTGCGCCTGGGCGATCTCGACGACGCTCATGGCCGAGGGACCGTCCTCGGCCTCGGCCAGTCGTTCCACCTGGTCCAGGCCGATGTTGTAGCCGCTGAGGAACATCTCCGGGCACACCAGCAACTGCGCGCCTTGAGCGGCGGCCTGCTGGGCCTGGTGTTGCAGGCGCTCGAGATTGCCGGGCACGTCCAACGGCTTGGGCGTGCCCTGGAACAGGGCGATGCGCATGGCGCTACTCCTACGCTCAGTCGGCCAGGGCGATCGGGCCGATCTCGTGGAACACATCGCCCGGGCCGGGGTTGTCCGGGTGGGTCTGGCCACCGAAGTGGTTCATGATACCCCACACCGCATTGAGCGAAGTCTGCACCGCGCCTTCCACCCAGGCCGGGGTCCACGACACGTCGTCACCGGCGATGAAGATGCCGCGCTGTTCGGCGGGCATGTCCTGCTGCATGAAGTGCGCGTACATGCGCTGGTTGTAGCGGTAGTGGCCCGGCAGCGCGCCCTTGAAGGCGCCGAGGAAGTGCGGGTCGGCCTCCCACGAGATGGTGATCGGGTCGCCGATGATATGCCCGGCGATATCGGTCTTGGGGTAGATCTTCTTCAGTGCGTCGAGGGCCAGCTGCACGCGTTTTTCGGTCGGGTGCGGCAGCATCTTCAGGGCGTCGCTCATCCACGCGTAGGACAGGCAGATCACCCCCGGCTTATCGTCGCCGTTGTCGAACAGGTAGGTGCCGCGGGTCAGGCGATCGGTGAGGGTCATGCTCATCAGGTCGCGGCCGGTTTCCGGGTCCTTGTCCTTCCAGAACGGCCGGTCGACCATGACGAAGGTCTTCGACGACTGCATGTAGCGGGTACGGTCCAGGGCCATCCACATCTTCTGCGAGAACAGCGACTCCTCGCAGTCGATCTGGGTGGTCAGCAGCCAGCTCTGGCAGGTGGTGAGCACTGCCGCGTAGTGGCGCACGTCACCGTAGTTGTCGGTGACCGCCAGGCGACCATCGCTGGCCCGGGCGATGCGCTTGACCCCGGTACGCGGCGCGCCGCCGTGCAGGCCGCTGAGGCTGGTGCCGGCCGGCCAGTGGGCGCAACGTTCCGGTACATGGCGCCAGATGCCCTGCGGCACCTGCTCGACGCCGCCGACCACCAGGTGCTGGTGATCGTCGCAGTTGGTCATCACCACGCGGAAGATTTCCAGCATCGAGTTGGGGAAGTCCGAGTCCCAGCCGCCGGTGCCGAAGCCGACCTGGCCGAACACTTCGCGGTGCTGGAAGCTCAGCTTGGCGAACGAGCGCGAGGTGGCGACGAAGTCATAGAAGGTGCGGTCGTCCCACAGTGGCACGAGCTTGTTCCACAGGTCCTTCAGGCGCGGCACGTCGCGGTCGCGAATGGCCTGCTGGATATCGCCGAACTGCGCGCCGCTCTCCAGGGCGTCGGCCCAGGCGTCGGCCACTTCGTGGAACAGCTGCGGCAGGTCGGCGGATTTTTCGGCGTAGTAGGTCTGACCTTCCAGGTCGATGACCGTGCTGCCCGAAGCCGGGGTCAGCGGGTTGGGGAAAGGCTTGGTCTCCAGGCCCAGCTTGTCGACGTAGTGGTAGAACGCCGTGGACGACACCGGGAAGCGCATGCCGCCCAGTTCGGCGACGATGCCGTCGGTGCCGTTGAACGCCTGCGAGCGCAGCCGGCCACCCAGCTTGGAGGCCTCGTACACCACCGGCTTGAGGCCCAGCTTCATCAGCTCGTAGGCCGCCACCAGCCCGGCGATGCCGCCACCGACGATCGCCACCTCTTCGCCATGGCGCTCCTTGGGAATGCTGCCCAGGCCGGCCGGGTGTTCCAGCCAGTCGTCGAAGGCGAACGGGAAGTCGGGACCGAAGATGGTGATGGGTTTCTTGCCGTCGGCGGGGTGGCGGTTTTTCTTGTTCATGTAATGACCTTGCCAGGGGCTGCGCAGGGGGCGGAGCCTGAGTATAGAGAATGCCTGGTGGCCATTTTATGAAGTGGGGTGTTCGTAATTAAGGTGCAGATTGGCGTCGTTATGTGCTTTGTTTAGTCATAGTGTTCTGTATTTTGCAAAAAATGACGATTATTCCTCGGTGTAAGCTGCACCCTTCGTGGGAGCGGGCTTGACCCGCGATCACCGGCGGAGCCGGTGCCATACACCGCATCGCTGGGCAAGTCGCATCGGCGCACCGCCGCCCCCACGCTGGTGATGCTTGCAACTTTGTTTCCTGCGCGCCCCGATAGCGACCGCGTCTTTCTGACGAGAATCAGCTTGGTCCTACAGAGACATGTAATAACAGGAAGTATCCTACGAGCCATGTAGCCTCGGTCTGGCAGTTTGGGAGAACCCTTCGCGGTTAACTTCAGCCGGTCACCGCCTATTCGGTGAGCGGGCGTGAGAACCCTCTTCCAACTTTGAGCGCCGAGGCATGCGTTATGGCAGCCTTGCGCGGGCAGGCTTTTGCCTGGCCGGTTTCCAAGTTGGCCGGATTCTCACCCCGCGTACGGCTGCCACCCAATTCCCGTGAGAAGGATGCCGATGGCAGTAATTCCTGGCTCAACTTGGATACTGCGCTATGAAAAAGATCGTCCCCGACCCACCCCTCGCCCTGAACCCGACCACCGAGCAGTCCTTCTGCTCCTGCCAGTCCAGCCATCCCCCCATCTTCACCGTGCGCCCCGGCGTCGATGCCGCCGACGCCCTGGTCCACGCCAGCATGCTGGCCCGGGCCATCCAGGAAATCGCCGATGAATACGCCCAGCATCATGCTCCCGAGGCGGGGCGGGCGATGATCTGGTCGATCCTGCATTCGGCGGAAACGGTGCGCGCGCTGCTGGAAGGGCTGCTCGACGCGATGGAGGCCTGAGGGCCGGGGGCCGCGGTCAGCTCGGCTGGCCGCGGTCCACTTTGCTGCTGAGGATGATCGACGTGGTGGTCTTCTCCACCCCGTCGAGGCTGCCGATCAGGTCGAGCAACTGGTCCAGTTGCTCCGGCGAGTCGCTGAGCAGCCAGGCCACGTAGTCGAATTCGCCACTGACCGCGCACAGTTGCTGGACCTGCCCCATGGCGCTGAGGTGGCGCACGATGTCTTTGCCCGAGCGTGGCTGTGCCTTGATCCCCACGTATGCCTGCAGGCCGCCGCCGATCAGGCGCTGCCCCAGGCGCACGCCATAGCCGGTGATCACCTTGTTGCGCTCCAGGCGCTCGAGCCGCGAGTTCACCGTGGTGCGGGCGATGCCCAGTTGGCGGGCGAGGGTGGCGACACTTTCGCGGGCATTGATCTGCAGCAGCGCGATCAACTGGCGATCGATGGCGTCAAGGGCGATGGAGGAGGTGGCCGGCATGGTAGGTCTCTTTTGTCGAGCTGCTAGCCTATGCAAGCGCGACCGCTTCGCGCAAGGCGCACAGAGGCGTCCGGGGCTGGCATTGCGCCGACAAGGCGGTACGATGGCAGGCCGCTGCCATCGGGCAGCCTGGACCATGGCAGGAGTGATTGACCCATGAAGTTCAAGGACTGGTACTGGCGGCGATGGATTCGCCAACACGGTTGCAAGGTGAGCACAGGCATTTCCAAGTTTGGCAAGCGGGCAAAGCTGGCGCTCGAGGCCGAAGTGCGCATTGGCGATGTGGCGGTCAGCGCCGCCACCCTCGACGTCTCGATCGGGGCTCATACCTATATCCGCAGCGGCGGTTCGCTGCAGGTGGTCGAATCGATCGGGCGTTACTGCTCCATTGGCAGTGCAGTGGTCATCGGCCAGGAAAAATACGCTCACCCGACCGACTGGCTGAGTTCGCACCCTTTCCAGTTCACCGGCACCCAGTGGCAATACGAACCGCCGAGCACACCGGCGCGGATCGGCCACGACGTGTGGATCGGCGAGGGCGCGATGATCATGGAAGGCGTCGAGGTGGGCACGGGCGCGATCATCGCCACCCGCGCCCTGGTCACCCGGGACGTGCCGCCCTATGCCGTGGTGGCGGGCTTTCCAGCCAAGGTCGTGCGTTATCGATACCCGGAAGCGATGATCGAGCGCTTGCTCGCATCGCGCTGGTGGGAGCGCGATACCCGGCAGTTGCTGGAGCTGCCGCTGCACGACCCTGCCGCCTGTCTTGATCGGATCAGCGGGCTCGGTGAGGCAAGTTACGCGAGGATCGAGATTTCGCGGCGTGGCTGCAAGGTGCTGACGTCGGCTTGAATTGCCGAGAATCTGTCACGACCGGGGCTGCTGCGCAGCCCTGATCGGATTTGATCAACGTGACGCACTGGTCTGCGCCGTGGCGCAAGGCGACTTCAGGCCAGCAGTCATGCTCTCGACGTTGTCGAGCATCTGGTTGCCCTTGTTGACCTTCTGCGCGTTCTCCGCAAGCTGCATGCGTTGGTCATAGGTGGCTGAAGTGCCATTCATGCTGTTCTTGGTTTCGAGCACGGAGTTGGCGATGCTGAGCAGGCTGCGGCCGGTGGAGATCAGGTTGTCGGTCGCACTGGGCGTGCACGGGGCGTTGCCGCCGGCCATCTGGCTGGGCTGCTGGCCCTGGTTGTAGGAGCCCGGTGCCACGCAACCTGCGAGCGTGGCCAGCATCGGTACAACGAGCAGGGCCCCAAGCGTTCCTTGGATGTTCATGTGACGTTCCCTCGATCACTGGGCTCCGACCCGGTGCCGAAGCGATGGAGGGATTCTAGAAACGCGGCAGTAATGGCGAAATAGAACGGGTGTGCTAAAGGCACTTTGCCGCTGGTCAGCGCGACCCGAGCTACAAATCCAGGGGAAGCTGGGCACTGTACCGCCCGTGTATTGTTTTTTGTACCGCGGAGCGGCCAGGTTTTTCGGCCATGACGTTGTTCTCCTGGTGAAAATGTGATCAAGGTTGTTGCAAGGTGGCAATTACATACCTAAGATCCCCGCCTTCTCTCACCCGACAGCAAAGGAGGTACATCATGCAACAGTTGATCACCCTTTGCAGGTCGCGCCTGGCTTGAACGCATTCGCCGCTACTCGTTAGCGGTACCGCAACGCCCGGCCTCTGGCCTGCCAATCCGAACATCTTTTTGTTTCAACCCATCAGGATTGGACTATGGGCACTTGCATTCGCAATTTGTCCGACGGCGCCGTATTGGTCGCCGCGGACGACACCTGGATCGAAGGAAAAGCGATCCAACAACTCGAAACCACCGCTCGCCTAGGGGGCATGCATCGGGTGGCCGGCATGCCGGACCTGCATCCGGGGCGTGGCTATCCGGTCGGCGCGGCATTCTTTTCCGTGGGGCGTTTGTACCCGGCGCTGGTCGGCAATGACATCGGCTGTGGCATGGCGCTGTGGCGCACGGACATCCCGACCGCCAAGCTGCATCTGGACAAGCTGGAGAAACGCCTTGGCAACCTCGACCTGCCGCTCGACGAGACGTGGCAGGAGGCCGTCGCCAGCTTCGGTTTGCCTGCCACGGGGCACGAGCGTTCTCTAGGCACCATTGGTGGTGGTAACCACTTCGCCGAGCTGCAGCAACTCGATGAAAGCTACGACGATACGGCCCTGGCAGCCTTGGGCATCGAGCGCAAACACCTGCTGTTGCTGGTGCACAGCGGCTCGCGTGGTTTGGGCGAGGCGATCTTGCGTGAGCAGGTCGACCTGTTCGGTCATCACGGACTGGAGGCGGGCAGCGAGGCCAGCACTCATTACCTGGGCCGGCACGACGGCGCGCTGCGTTTTGCCGAAGCCAACCGTCAGTTGATTGCCCGGCGCATGCTCGACCGCTTGCGTGCCGATGGCGATGTACTGCTCGACATCAACCACAACCTGGTGTCGCCAGCGCAGGTCGACGGGCTCGATGGTTGGCTGCATCGCAAAGGCGCCACACCGTCGGATCAGGGGGCGGTGGTGATCCCTGGTTCGCGCGGCGACTACAGCTACTTGGTACAGCCGATCGCCGACGAGCGCAGCCTGTTGTCCCTGGCCCATGGCGCCGGACGCAAATGGATGCGCAGCGAGTGCAAGGACCGCCTCGCCTCGCGCTACAGCGTCGAGCAACTGAGTCGTACGGCACTAGGCAGCCGCGTGATCTGCGCCGACCGGGCGCTGATCTACGAGGAAGCGCCGGAGGCCTACAAGGCTATCGACTCGGTGGTGGGTGCCTTGCGTGAAGCGGGGTTGGTTCGCGTGCTGGCACGACTGAAACCGGTGCTCACCTACAAGACGCGCGGAGGGTGCTGCTGATGATCCTACTGCAACTCTCGGCGGCTCAGGGGCCGGAAGAATGTGCCCTGGCAGTGGCCAAGGCATTGCTCAGGCTGCAGGCCGAAGCGGATGCCCAGGCCGTGGCGGTACGGATACTCGAAGAAGAATCGGGGCCGCGGCGCGGTACCTTGCGCTCGGTGTTGCTGGCACTGGATGGTGAGCAGGCCGAGCGCCTGGCGGATCACTGGACGGGCTCGCTGCAATGGACGTGCAGCAGTCCGTACCGGCCTGGGCATGCGCGCAAGAACTGGTTCTTTGGGGGCGCACGGTTTGCGCCACCGGCACCGGAACTGGCGAGCGAGATCCACTTCGAGACCTTGCGTTCGTCCGGGCCGGGTGGCCAGCATGTCAACACCACCGACTCGGCAGTGCGCGCCACGCACCTGGCCAGCGGCGTCAGCGTCAAGGTACAGAGCGAGCGTAGCCAGCACGCCAACAAACGCTTGGCGCTGCTGCTCATCGGTCAACGCCTGGCGCAGCAGGCAGAGCAGGTCGACAGCGAACTGCGCGCGGAGCGGCGGTTGTTCCATCACCGCATCGAGCGTGGCAATCCCCTTCGGGTGTTTCGTGGCGAGCGCTTCGAGCCGGCCGACGAGTAGATTGTGTGCGAATAGTCGTCGAGCAAAAGTCAGGCCGGGCGGTGTAGACGATGCCGGCTCCACAAAAACGGATGAGGAAAGGACCCGGCTTGCAGTCGGGTTTACGCGTTGCAAATGAGCATTCCGTATCTGAGGCGACCCCGCCAAAAACACAAAGGCGCGGGCAAGACCAGAAAGTCGGAGCCAGTCGGTTCGCAAAGCGGCTCATGCGGTATCTGCCGGGGCTGGGCAATCGGCCTCGGTGGGTTTGAGGATTTTTCGCAGCGTCCTTTGATCCACATTCAGCTGCCCCGTAATCAGCTCTGCGGTGCAGTTGAGGGCAACCTCCAAAGCCTCTCTATCAAGCCTGAAAGCCTGAAAGCCTTGCGATTGCTGGGAGCAAGGCTCTATTCCTGCGTCCAATGGAGCAGAAATAGCACCGTCAAAACTGAGCGGTGCATGTTGAAAAAATCCGGGCGCACCCCTATTGCCATTGGGTCTGGTGCCGCAGAGCGCGGCCACAATCTGCCAGTTTCTCGTGCAATGGCTTTGCATTCCTTTGCAAAACTTTGCACTTAGTGCAATGGCCGTTCAGCTGCCAGAGCCCGCAGCGGGCCTGGGCCGGGCATTCAGTTGCACTACCCACGGCCTTTGCACTTTTTTGCGACGCAAAGCGCGTCGGCGAGAGGGGGATAAGTGATTTTCTGACCGGATTTTTTTTCGCGCCGGATTTTCGCCCGGCTTGGGCAGGGTTGAAGAAAGCCGCACGCTGGCCTATAGTGCAGCTACGCCAATGACGCATAAGGGCGCGCAAGGGAAGCAATGATTTTCGTCGAGACGTCGATCTTCACTGAGGACTTGCATGAGCTGCTGAGTGATGATGAATACAGGGCTTTCCAGCAGCATTTGGCTGTGAACCCGACCGCTGGGGATGTGATCCAGCACACTGGCGGGCTTCGCAAGATTCGCTGGGCTGCAAACGGCAAGGGCAAGCGTGGTGGAGTTCGAGTGATCTACTACTACATCACCGCAGCTGCGCAGATTCGGCTACTGGTGATCTACCGGAAGGGCGTGAAAGACGACCTCTCAGAAGACGAGAGGAAAGAGCTGCGCAAACTGAACGAAGGGTGGCAATGATGGAAAAGGGTCTGTTCAATCGCCTGAAAGAAAGCATGACGCAGATGAACGAGATTGATCGGGGCGAGCGTCAACCGTCCCGTGAATTTCACGTAGACGCCGTACAAGTCAAAAACATTCGCAAGGCTACAGGGTTGTCGCAGATTGCCTTTGCCGAAACGATTGACGTTGCCGTGGGTACTTTGCGCAATTGGGAGCAGGGGCGTCGAGACCCTGAAGGGCCTGCCAGGGCTTTGCTCCGGGCCATCCATAACGACCCGGCTAATGTCCTTGCCGCACTGAAGCAGTAAAAAAAACCGCCTTGGTAGGGCGGTTTTTCTGTAAGCGCAGCCGGATAGTGGCTGGCCTGCTGTTCTCACAGGACGCTTCAACGTCTGCAGAGTCTACACCCAATGCTGGGACTTCAGGTCAGTGTTAGTTCCAGGTCGTCGCCAGTCCATCGCGTCGGCGGTTTCTCATTGTTCAGGCTGCGCTCAAGCAGCTCTACCCTGTGCTCCAGAGCGGCTTTTTCAGCAGCGAGCAGCGCCGCCTTATGCTCCGCCTCCCTGAGCCGATTCCTCAGGCCATCTAAGTTCCTGGTGCGTTGATCCATATCCTGCGCTCCGCTGCGCAGTTGCTGCTCTTGTCGTTCAACTGCACGCTGCCGATCCGCCACCAGGGCGGTTGCTTTCTTCGCTGCTCTGGTGCGCGATAGCGCTGCCTGTTTTGAGCGTGCATGACGGGCTGCGCCATGGGCATTGGCGCTTCATCCGCAGCAGCCAGGGTCGAATAGAACGCCGACACCGCCTCATGTTTTGCCTTGGAGCCCTCCACACCGCGCTCCAGGCCGCGCTGCTAACCAACCTTTGCGTGGAATTCGGTTTGCATTGCTCTCAGCTTCTGGGGGCCACCGAGGAAGTCACGGCACGATAGACGTTTGTCTGCCGTTATCGGCACAACGTAAACGACCAGTGAGGCGTTGACTCATCTAGTGCGCTGGGCGTGGACGGGGAGCGCGCCGCTACGTGAAATCTGGGCTGATACCTGGCCTTGGCCCCTGCACTTTGCGCCGGGGAGCGCGTCAGTTGCGCGACGGTGTGGACGAAACGGGGAAAATTTATGCCCTAAAAACACAAATGGCCTACGCTTATTAGGCGTAAACCATTGATTTTGTTGGTGGGCCCACACGGACTCGAACCGTGGACCAAAGGATTATGAGTCCTCTGCTCTAACCAACTGAGCTATAGGCCCTCAGCAGGTGCGCAGGATTATAACGAGGGTTTCGATAGCGTGCCATCCGAAAGATCCGTTTGTGCTATGCGAAGAAAGGTCGCCGCGAACTCGTCCGGCGGCAGTGGCAGGCTGACGATGTAGCCCTGGATCTGCTCGCAGCCTTCGGCGGCCAGGAAGCGTTGCTGCGCCTGGTTTTCCACGCCTTCGGCAATGATCGTCAGCTGCATGCTGCGGCCCAGGGCGATGATGGCGCGGGCAATGGCGGCGTCGTGGGGGTCATCGGGCAGGCCGCGGATGAACGACTGGTCGATCTTGAGGATGTCCAGCGGCAGGCGCTTGAGGTAGCTGAGCGACGAGTAGCCGGTGCCGAAGTCGTCGATGGCCAGTTGCACGCCCAGCAGCTTGAGCTGATGCAGCACGCTCAGCGCTTCCTCGGCCTGGCTCATGATGAAGTTCTCGGTGATCTCCAGCTGCAGGTCGCCGGCCTTGAGCTGGTAGCTGCGCAGCAACTGTTCGATGCGCCGGGCCAGGCTGGGCTGGCGCAACTGGGCGCCGGCCAGGTTGATCGAGAGCGGGCCAAAGGCATGGTAGGCCTTCTTCCAGGCGTGCATCTGCCGGCAGGCCTGCTCCAGCACCCAGTCGCCGAGCTGCAGGATGGTGCCGTTCTCCTCGGCCAAGTGGATGAACTGCTCGGGCGGCACTTCGCCGAAAGTGGGATGGGTCCAGCGGACCAGCGCCTCTGCGCCGACCAGGCTCTGGGTCTTGAGGCTGAACTTGGGCTGATAGCACAGGCTCAGCTCGTTGCGCTCGATGGCGCGGCGCAGCTCGTGTTCCAGGGCAATGCGTTCGCTGGCCTGGGTGGTGAGCTCGCGGGTGTAGGCCTCGACGCGGTTGCGACCCTTGGCCTTGGAACGGTACATCGCGGCGTCGGCGTTGCGGATCAGGCTGGCGACATCGGTGCCGTCCTGCGGGTACAAGCTGATACCGATGCTGGCGCTGGTGAAGAACTCGTGCTCGCCGGCCTGGAACGGTGCGTGGAAGCCGGCCAGCAGCTTGTTGGCGATGGCGCTGGCATCGCTGGGCTTGTGCAGGCCGGGCAGGAGAATGATGAACTCGTCGCCGCCGAGGCGGGCCACGGTGTCCACGTCGCGCACCTGCTCCTTGAGGCGCTGGGCGATGCCTTTGAGCAGCAGGTCGCCCACCGGGTGGCCGAGGCTGTCGTTGATGTGCTTGAAGCGGTCGAGGTCGAGGAACAGCACCGCGCCCTGGCGGTTGGATATCTGCGCGCAGTTCAGCGCGGCCTGCAGGCGGCTTTCGAACAGGGCGCGGTTGGGCAGGCCGGTGAGCGGGTCGTGGTGGGCCTGGTAGTCGAGCTTGGCCTGGGCGTGCTTGAGGCTGGAGATGTCGGCGAACACGGCGACGAAGTGAGTGATCTCGCGCTCGTGGTTGCGCACGGCGCTGATGGTCAGCCAGCCGGGGTACAACTCGCCGTTCTTGCGTTTGTTGAAGATCTCGCCCTGCCAGTGCCCCTCGGCGGTCAGCTGGTGCCACATGGCGGCGTAGAAGGCGCTGTCGTGCTGGCCGGAGGCGAGCAGGCGCGGGGTCTGGCCGAGGGCTTCGATCTCGCTGTAGCCGGTGATCTCGCTGAAGGCGCGGTTGACCGCACTGATGCGCTGGTCGGTGTCGGTGATCAGCACGCCCTCGGCGGTGTTCTCGAACACCGTGGCGGCCAGTTGCAGCTTCTCCTGCATCAGGTGGCGCTCGGTGATGTCGCGGGCGATGGTCAGCATGCAGTCGACGCCGCCGATCGGCAGCGGCCGGGCGGACAGCTCGCAGAGACGGATCTGCCCGTCGCTGCGGCGGATATGGCAGCTGAAGTCGCGCACGAAACCGTCGCGCTGCAGTTGATCGACCAGGCGCTGGCGCTCGTTGAGGTCGACCCAGATGCCCAGGTCCAGCGAGGTCTGGTCGACCGTGGTGCTGATGTCGTAGCCGGTCAGGCGGCAGAAACCTTCGTTGACCTCCAGCAGCAGGCCGTCGCTCTGGCGCGAGAGCAGCAGGCCGTCGGGGGAGGCGTGGAAGGCCTTGGCGAACTTCTCCTCGGAGGTCTGCAACTGCTGCTGGGTTTCCTTGAGCTGGCTGATGTCGCGGATTGCCACCACCAGTGCCGGCATGTTGTCCAGTTCGAAGGTTTCGGCCGAGGTCAGGCCGGTGAACAGTTCGCCGTTGCTACGGCGGAAGGTCATTTCCAGGTTGCGGATACCGCCGCGGTGCAGGCGTTCGAGCAGGGCCGGGCCCGTGCCGGCCACGCCCCACAGGCCGAGCTCGGTGGCGGTGCGGCCGATCACCTGGGTGGGATTCAGGCCGATCAGCTCCTCGAAGGCTTCGTTGACCTCCAGCAGGCAGCCATCGCTGTGCCGGGCAATGACCAGGATGTCCGGGCATTGCTGGAACACCGAGGCGAACTTCTGCTCCGACAGGCGCAGGGCATCCTCGGTGTGCTTGGTTTCGCTGATGTCGATCATCAGCCCGCGCATCAGCGGCTTGTGGCCGTGCTCGATCATGCTGACGATGTTGCGTACCCACAGGGTATGGCCGTCGGCGCGGATCACCCGGTAATCGAGGCTGTGGTCGCGCCCGGCCGCCGTTTCGCTATCACAGTAGGCTTGCGCCCAGAGGGCATCCTCCGGGTGCAAGATGCTGCGCCAGAAGCCGGGCTTGAGCCATTCAGCCGTGGGGTAGCCGAGCAGGTCCTCGGCGTGGGGCGAGACATAGCTGTAGCTGAAGTCGTTGGCGTCGGCCTCCCAGGCCACCGCCGACAGGCTCTCGACCAGGCCACGGTAGTGATACTCGCTGCTGCGCAGTTCCTGCTCCAGGGCGATGCGCCGGGAAATCTCCGAGCTCAGGCGGCGGTTGATGCGGATCACCACCGCCAGGATGGCCATCAGCACCAGCACCGCCGGCAGGCCATAGAGCAGGACATCGTGCCAGAAGGTCCGCTGATCGACGACGTTGCCCACCCAGCGTTGCTGGATTCGGCTGACTTCGCTGCTGCTCATGTCGGCCATCACCTTGTCGAGGATGCCGACCAGCACCTTCTGCTGGCGGGGCACGGCCATGGCCAGCTGGTAGCGGTAGGGCGTTTCGCCGCTGACGTACAGGCCGTCCAGCTTGAGCTGGCGCAGGCTCCAGATGCTCGAGGCGAGGTCGCCGACCACCGCGTCCACCTCGTCGGTGGCCAGGGCCTGCAGGGTCGAGCTGACGTTGGGCATGGCCACCAGGTTGAGGTCCGGGTGGTGGGTGCGCAGCAGTTCGTGGGGCGCGTAGTTCTCCACCACGGCGATCTTCAGCCCGTAGAGGTCCTTGAGATTGCGCGGTTGCGCGCCGCCGGAGTGGGCGAGGATGACGATCGGGAAGTCCAGGTAGGGGCGGGTGAAGGCCAGGTAGTTCTGGCGCTCCGGGGTGGACATGATCCCGGGAAGCAAGTCGAGACGGTTGCTGCGTGCCTGTGCGAGCACTTCGGTCCAGCTGCTGGGCTCGATCGGCTTGAGAGTGATTCCCAGGCGTTCCTGGATCAGGGCGATGTAATCGGCGGCCAATCCCTGGTAGCGACCTTCCTGGTCGCGAAATTCGAACGGCGGCCATGAAGCATCGACGCCCAGGCGCAGCTGCGGGTGGGCGCTGAGCCAGGCTTGTTCCTCGTCGGTCAGGGTCAGGGCGCCGGCCGTTGTGTTCCAGGCGAGCAGGAGCAGCAACAGGAAGGCCGGCATCATGGGCATAGCGGCCTCTCGATCAGGGGGACTGATTCGAGTGTAGACGGGCATCTCGCCCGCTGGGTAGACAGTGGCAACGACCTTCTGTCACATAAGAAAAACCCCGGCCTGGGCCGGGGTTCTTCTTTACTCGTCGAGGAAGGAGCGCAGGTGCTCGCTTCGCGTCGGGTGGCGCAGCTTGCGCAGCGCCTTGGCTTCGATCTGACGGATCCGCTCGCGGGTCACGTCGAACTGCTTGCCTACCTCTTCGAGGGTGTGGTCGGTGTTCATGTCGATGCCGAAACGCATGCGCAGCACCTTGGCTTCGCGCGCGGTCAGGCCCGAGAGCACGTCACGGGTCGCTTCCTTGAGGCTTTCGACCGTGGCCACGTCGATCGGGGACTGCATGGTCGAGTCCTCGATGAAGTCGCCCAGGTGCGAATCTTCGTCGTCACCGATCGGGGTCTCCATGGAGATCGGCTCCTTGGCGATCTTCAACACCTTGCGGATCTTGTCCTCAGGCATCTCCATGCGCTCGCCCAGCTCTTCCGGGGTCGGTTCGCGACCCATTTCCTGCAGCATCTGCCGGGAAATACGGTTGAGCTTGTTGATCGTCTCGATCATGTGCACCGGGATACGGATGGTGCGCGCCTGGTCGGCGATCGAACGGGTGATCGCCTGGCGGATCCACCAGGTGGCGTAGGTCGAGAACTTGTAGCCGCGACGGTATTCGAACTTGTCCACCGCCTTCATCAGGCCGATGTTGCCTTCCTGGATCAGGTCGAGGAACTGCAGGCCGCGGTTGGTGTACTTCTTGGCGATCGAGATCACCAGACGCAGGTTGGCCTCGACCATTTCCTTCTTGGCGCGGCGGGCCTTGGCTTCGCCGATGGACATGCGACGGTTGATGTCCTTGATCTCGGCGACGGTCAGGCCGGTCTCGGTCTCGAGGTCGATCAGCTTCTGCTGGCAGGCGACGATGGCGGCGTCCTTTTCACCCAGGGCGGCGGCCCACTTGGTGTTGCGCTTGGCCAGGTCACCGGACCAGGTCTGGTCGGTCTCGTTGCTCGGGAACAGGCGCAGGAAGTCGGCGCGCGGCATGCGGGCGTCACGCACGCACAGCTGCATGATGGCGCGTTCTTGCTGGCGCAGGCGGTCAAGGGCGCCGCGTACACGCTCGACCAGTACGTCGAACTGTTTCGGTACCAGCTTGATCGGCATGAACAGGTCAGCCAGGGCCTGCATGGCGACGATGCTGTCCTTGTGGACTCGACCGTGCTTCTTCAACACTTTGAGGGTGTCGGTCAGCTGATCCTTGACCGCACCGAAACGCTGCGCGGCAACGACCGGATCCGGGCCGCTCTCGGCCTCTTCCTCGTCATCGCCGTCGGCGTTTTCTTCGTCTTCTTCGTCTTCCTCTTCCTTCGCAGCAGCGGCCTTCGCGCCTGGAATCGGCACTTCTTCGGTCGGCGCGGCGATGTTGTCGTCAGGGTCGATGTAACCGCTGAGAACGTCGGACAGACGGCCACCTTCGCTGGTGACGCGATCGTATTCGCCGAGGATGTAGTCGACAGTGCCCGGGAAGTGAGCGATGGCGCCCATGACTTCACGGATGCCTTCCTCGATACGCTTGGCGATTTCGATCTCGCCTTCGCGGGTCAGCAGCTCGACGGTACCCATTTCGCGCATGTACATGCGCACCGGGTCGGTCGTGCGGCCGATATCGGTCTCTACTGCCGCCAACGCTGCGGCGGCTTCTTCGGCTGCGGCTTCGTCGGTGTCGGCTTCCGCCAACAACAGGGCATCCGCATCCGGAGCACTCTCGAATACGTTGATCCCCATGTCGTTGATCATGCGGATGATGTCTTCCACCTGTTCCGGATCTGAAATATCCTCAGGCAGGTGGTCGTTGACCTCCGCGTAAGTCAGGTAGCCCTGCTCACGACCGCGGGTGATCAACTCTTTGATACGAGATTGCTGTTGCGCTTTTCCGGACATAACACCCTATCCACTGAAGGTCTTGGCGGGCAAAAAACAAGCCGAGGATTATACCCGAACCTGGACCTCACGCGCCAGATGAGGTCGGGTTTTGTGCGGGAACATTGCGGCTCAGCAGGGCGAGCAGCTGAGATTTCTCCTCTGTGCTCAGTTCACTTAGACGTGCTTTCCTGAGCAGATGTTCCAGGCTGCGCTCGCGTTGGCGGGCGGACAAACTAGTTATAGTGTCGAAAAACTGTTGTTCAAGGTTATCGGCATCGATCAGCCATTCCTTTTCCGCCAGGGCGCGCAGCAGGCGGCCCTGTTCGGTGCCGTGCCAGCGTGCGATCAACTGCATAGAGCTTAGCTTAGGATTCTTTTGCGCGGCCTCGATCAGCGCCACCAGCAGCTGGCTGTACAGCTGCTCTTCGTCGGCGAAGTGGCTGGCGTCCTCGACCTTGCCGGCCAGCAATGGGTGGTGCAGCAGGGTGCGCAGGGCCGAGAGCGTCGGCGGCTCGACTGGCGCCGGCACCCGTGGCGGGGCTTCGCCGCGCTGGCCGTCGCGCTGCCAGGGCTTGCCGCCTTTTTTATCCCACGGCTTGCCGTCCCACTGCTTCTTGCCGCCGCCCTTGTTCGGCGTCCAGGGGCGTTGCTCCTGCTGCTGCGGGGCATACTCGGGCTGGTAGTGCAGGTCGCCATGGTCCGGCGTGTAGCTGGCCATGGCGTCGTAGTCGTAACCGGGGTCGTAGTCCGGCACGCTGGGCGTCGGCACGCTCTGCGCCAGCTGTTCCATTTGCTGCGGGTCGAGCCCGGTGATGTCCTTCAGGCGGTTGCGCATCAGCTGGCGCAGGTTGGCGCCCGGCACTTTTTCGATCAGCGGTGCGGCCAGGGTGACCATGTGCGCCTTGCCTTCCAGCGAGCGCGGGTCGGCCTCGTTGCTCAGCTGCTCGAAGAAGTAGTCGGCAAGCGGTTGGGCGTGCTGGTTGAGGCGGGCCTGGAAGGCGTCGGTGCCTTCGGCGCGCACCAGGCTGTCCGGGTCTTCACCCTCGGGCAGGAACAGGAAGCGCGCGCGGCGGCCGTCCTGCAGGCTCGACAGGGTCGCCTCCAGGGCGCGCCAGGCGGCCTTGCGCCCGGCCTGGTCGCCGTCGAAGCAGAACAGCACGCTGGGCACCACGCGGAACAGGCGCTTGAGGTGCTCTTCGCTGGTGGACGTACCGAGGGTGGCCACCGCGTTACGCAGGCCCTGCTGGGCCAGGGCGATGACGTCCATGTAGCCTTCGACCACGATGATCTCGTCAAGGTTGCGGTTGTGCTTGCGCGCCTCGTACAGGCCGTACAGCTCCTGGCCCTTGTGGAACACCGGGGTTTCCGGGGAGTTCAGGTACTTGGGCTTGTCGTCGCCCAGCACGCGGCCGCCGAAGGCGATGACCCGGCCACGGCTGTCGCGGATCGGGAACATCACCCGGTCGCGGAAGCGGTCGTAGCGCTTGCCGCTCTCGGCGTTCTCGATCAGCAGGCCTGCGTCGATCATCACTTTCTGCTGCAGCGAGTCGGCGCCCAGGTGCTTGAGCAGGTTGTCCCAACCCGGCGGGGCGAAGCCCAGGCCGAAGTCGCGGGCGATCTCGCCGGACAGGCCTCGACCCTTGAGGTAGTCCACCGCCGCCTTGCGGGTGGCATGGCCGCGCAGGGCCTGGCGGTAGAACTCGCTGGCTGCCTCCAGCAGCGGGTACAGCGGTGAATCGGTTGGCTGGCGTGGCTTCTGTCCGCGGCGGCCTTCTTCCCGGGGTACTTCCATGCCGGCTGCGCGGGCCAGTTCCTCGACCGCCTGGGGAAAGTCCAGGTTGTCGTGGTCCATGATGAAGCCAAGCGCGTTGCCGCCGGCGCCGCAGCCAAAGCAATAGTAGAATTGCTTGTCGGGGCTGACGGTGAAGGAGGGGCTCTTTTCCTTGTGGAACGGGCAGCAGGCGGAGAGATTCTTGCCGGTCTTCTTCAGCTGGACGCGCGAACTCACCACATCGACGATGTCGGTGCGGTTGAGAAGGTCATCGATGAAGCTCTGGGGAATCAGCCCGGCCATGGCAGTCTCGTCATCTGGCAGCTGGCAAGTCTAAACGCTTGTGCGCGGGTTTGGCGTGGGGTATCTCGCAGGAAGAGGAGTGTGCTCGTCACCAGCCCATGAAGGGCTCGTCAGAAAGGACGTGCACGCCTGGTCGGGGACCAGTTCTGACGCGTTGATGCGGGTTGCCCATGGCTTTTGCCGGGGCGCCCAAGGCGCATGGCCAAGGGTTTGAAGCGACCGCTGCCATCAGCCCGGCACGAGGCCGGGCATGGCAGAAGCTTTGCGTAGAACGGCTGTACTTAGTACAGACGAACGGCGCGGCGCTGTTCGCGCTGAACCTTCTTGGCGTGACGCTTTACAGCGGCAGCGGCTTTGCGCTTGCGCTCGGCGGTCGGCTTCTCGTAAAACTCGCGGCTACGAACTTCAGCCAGTACACCGGCTTTTTCGCAGGAGCGCTTGAAACGACGCAGAGCTACGTCGAAGGGTTCGTTCTCTTTAACTTTGACGGCTGGCATCCAGGGCTACCTTAATTCATTACCGGGGTAGACGTGCTCCTGGCAAAACATAAGGTGTGCTGGAGAACGTCGGTTTTCAAGGGTTGCGGATGTTAACCCTTAGCTGGCCGGAATGCAAAGCCTCTGATCGAAAACCGCTGGTCGGCACCGGACACGGGGACTATCATGCGCGCCTTCGAATTCAGCCTCGACAAGGCACGGACCCATGCTAGTACTGGGATTGGAAACATCCTGCGACGAAACTGGCGTCGCATTATACGACAGTGAGCGCGGCCTGGCGGCCGACGCGCTGTTCAGCCAGATCGACCTGCACCGCGTCTATGGCGGCGTGGTGCCCGAGCTCGCCTCGCGCGATCACGTCAAGCGCATGCTGCCGCTGATCCGCCAGGTGCTGCAGGAAGCCGACTGCGTCGCCACCGAGATCGACGCGATCGCCTACACCGCGGGTCCTGGCCTGGTGGGTGCACTGCTGGTGGG
Organism: Pseudomonas sp. 2hn; assembly: GCF_019646095.1. Lineage (NCBI taxonomy): Bacteria > Pseudomonadati > Pseudomonadota > Gammaproteobacteria > Pseudomonadales > Pseudomonadaceae > Pseudomonas > Pseudomonas sp. 2hn. The sequence continues at coordinate 456,495 of NZ_CP081016.1, forward strand.
TGCTTCCTGCGCCCAGGCGCTGGCGTTCGCCTGGGATATCCCGGCGATCGGCGTGCACCATATGGAAGGCCACCTATTGGCGCCGATGCTCGAGGAGCAGCCGCCGGAATTTCCGTTCGTCGCTTTGTTGGTGTCCGGTGGGCATACCCAGCTGGTGCGCGTCGATGGCATCGGCCAGTACGCGCTGCTGGGCGAGAGCCTGGACGACGCCGCTGGCGAAGCTTTCGACAAGACCGCCAAGCTGATCGGCCTCAATTATCCGGGTGGCCCCGAGATCGCCCGCCTGGCCGAGCAAGGCACGCCCGGGCGGTTCGTGTTCCCGCGGCCGATGTGCGACCGGCCGGGCCTGCAGTTCAGCTTCAGCGGCCTCAAGACCTTCGCCCTGAACACCTGGCAGCAATGCCGCGACGCTGGGGACGACAACGAGCAAACCCGTTGCGACGTGTCGCTGGCGTTCCAGCAGGCGGTGGTGGAGACTCTGACCATCAAGTGCAAGCGCGCGCTCAAGCAGACCGGCCTCAAGCGCCTGGTCATCGCCGGTGGCGTGAGCGCCAACAAGGCCTTGCGTGTTTCGCTGGAAGAGATGCTGGCCAGCCTCAAGGGCAACGTCTATTACGCACGTCCACGGTTCTGCACCGATAACGGTGCGATGATCGCCTACGCCGGTTGCCAGCGCCTGTTGGCCGGGCAGCAGCAGGACCTGGCCATCAGCGTGCAGGCGCGCTGGCCGATGGAGCAGTTGCCTGCGGTGTGAGAGGCGCCGGGCTTATGCCCACGCCTCAGAAATGGCGTTCGCGCCCGGCGAACAGGTCGCGCAGGTTGTTGCGGTGGCGCCAGACGATCAGGATCGTCAACACAGTCATCGGCAGCAGTGCTTCGGGTTCGCGCCAGGCCAGCAGCGGCAGCGTCAATGGCGTGGCGATCAGCGCCGCCAGCGAGCTGGTGCGAGTGAGGTAGAAGGTCAGCAGCCAGGCGCCGATGGCCAGGAGCGCGGCGGGGAAGTACAACGCCATGAGCATGCCGGCGGCAGTGGCCACGCCCTTGCCGCCCTGGAAGCGGAAGTACACCGGGAACAGGTGGCCAAGCACCGCGCAGATGCCGACCCAGGCCTGCTCCTGCTGGTCGAGCCCGGCCAGGCGTGCCAGCAGTACTGGCAACATGCCCTTGCACAGGTCGCCGAGCAGCGTCAGGATCGCCAGTTTGCGGCCGGCCAGGCGTAGCATGTTGGTCGCGCCGGCATTGCCCGAGCCGCTGGAGCGCGGGTCGGGGCTGCCGCTGAGGCGGCTCAGGACGATGGCGAAGGACAGAGAGCCGAGCAGGTAGGCAAGCAGCGCCAGTGACCAAAACATGCTAACTATTCCGGGCGAGGACGCCCTGATTCTAACGGCGCCCGTCGCCCTTGTCGTGCTGTGGAGAGAAGTGCTTGGACAGAGTGTTCATCGAAGGCCTGGAAGTCGATACCGTCATCGGTGCCTATGACTGGGAGCGGGATATTCGCCAGTGCCTGCGCCTGGACCTGAGTTTCGCCTGGGACAACCGCCCGGCGGCGGCCGGTGACGACCTGTCGCTGGCGCTGGACTACGCCAGTGTCTCGGCGCGGGTCCAGGCCTTCGCCGAGCAGGCGCGCTTCGAGCTGGTGGAGACTTTCGCCGAGCGTCTGGTGGCGGTGCTGATGGACGAGTTCAACATCCCGTGGGTGCGCCTGAAGCTGACCAAGCCGGGTGCGGTGCCTGCGGCCCGTGGCGGTGTAGGCGTGGAGATCGAGCGCGGATGTCTTTGAGTACCGTCTATCTCGGGCTGGGCAGCAACATCGACCGCGAGCGGCACTTGTGTGCGGGGCTTGATGCGTTGGCTGGCATGCTCAGTGACATGCACTGCTCCGCAGTGTTCGAGAGCCAGGCCGTGGGAATCAAGAGCGGCCCGTTCTACAACCTGGTGGTGCGCGGACGCACCGACCTGCCACTGCTGGAACTCGACCGCCGGCTCAAGTTCATCGAGGCCGAAAACGGCCGCTACGCCCCGGATCGCAAGGGGCTGCCGCTGGATATCGATGTACTGATGTTCGATGACCTGTGTGGCACGTTCAATGGTCTGGTGTTGCCGCGGGCGGAGATCTTGAAGAACGCCTTCGTGCTCTGGCCGTTGTCGTTGCTGGCGCCGGAGCTGGTGCATCCGGGCGTGGGCAAGTCCGTGGGGCAGCTGTGGCGCGAGGCGAGCATTGAACAGGTACTGGCGCCAGTGCCGTTCGAATGGCGGGGCTTGCAGCTGACCCTGATGTAAGCCGGTACCGCCTTCTTCGCGGGTAAACCCGCTCCCACAGGTATCGCGCCGCTGTTGAAGGCGGTGAAAACCTGTGGGAGCGGGTTTACCCGCGAATGGCGGCGGCAGATCAAGCTGATTTGTATGCTTCGAGCGCCTTCAGCCGTTTGTCTTTTAGTGCGTCTCCCAAGGCCTTTCCGGTCAGTCCTTTCTCTACCAGTGACTTCACTTCCACAGCCCGCGCTGCTTCAGCAGCTCCCCGCAGGTAAATGCCCTGAGGGTAATCCGAGTCTGGTGCAGCCATCTCGCACGCGGCGATGAACTCCTCGAAACGTTGCGGTCGTCGATACACATCGAACTTCTGCAGCAGCTCCAGCAGGCTCGACGGCTCCAGTGCCCAGGCTTCATCGGCGCATTCGGCGAACTCTCCCACCAGCACCGCCAGTTCCTGGCATTCGCGTGGGACCTTGAAGCGCTGGTTGAGTGCCTTGATCGCCGTTGGCTCCAATCCGCGCAGCAGGCATGCCCAGCGCACCGGCAGTGATTGCTGGTGGCTGGCCGCCTGGTGCAGCGCAGCCAGTGTATCGGCGCCGTGCGCCAGCTCTGGCATCAGCTCGTTCAGCGCGCCGCAACTGCGCAGCACCTCGATGAACACCTGGGGCTCGCTTTCCATCAATGCCCGCTCGATCTCCTTCCAGCTGCGTTCGGCAGTAAGCGCCTGCAGTTCGCCCGACTCGGCGATCTGGCGCATGAGGGCCAGGGTTTCATCGGCAACCTCGAAACCCAGAGGTGCATAGCGCGCCGCAAAGCGGGCAACACGCAGCACTCGCAAAGGATCTTCGGCGAATGCCGGGGAAACATGGCGCAGGATCCGTTGTTCGAGATCGACCTTGCCGTGATAGGGATCGTGCAGCGCGCCGTGTTCGTCCTCGGCCATGGCATTGATGGTCAGGTCGCGACGCACCAGGTCTTCTTCGAGGGTGACTTCGGGGCTGGCATGAAAGGTGAAACCGCCATAACCACGACCGCTTTTGCGCTCGGTACGGGCCAGGGCATATTCCTCACCGGTCTTTGGGTGCAGGAACACCGGGAAATCGGCCCCGACCGGGCGAAATCCCTGGGCCTGCATCTGTTCGACGGTGGCGCCAACCACCAGCCAGTCGACGTCGCTGACCGGACGGCCCAGCAGGCGGTCGCGCACGGCGCCGCCAACCTTGTAGATCTGCATGTGAAACCTCCATTTCTGCCGACAGGATACCTTGTCGGCAAAAATGGAGGTTGCTGGCTACAGGTGGTGTACCACGGCCAGGTCCATGCGTCCGTAGTCGCCGGTCTCGCTGTGCTCGCTGCGCGGTGGCATGTGATGGGTCTTCATCACTTGGTCGCCCTGCACGGTCTCCAGGTGGATGTCGAAGCCCCACAGGCGGTGCAGGTGCTTGAGCACCTCCTCGGTGGAGTCGCCCAGGGGTTTGCGGTTGTGCTGCTGGTGACGCAGGGTCAGCGAGCGGTCGCCGCGCCGGTCGATGCTCCAGATCTGCACGTTGGGCTCGCGGTTGCCCAGGTTGTACTGCGCGGCCAGCTGCTCGCGGATGGTGCGGTAGCCGTCCTCGTCATGGATCGCCGGCACCAGCAGGTCGTCGCGCTGGTCGTCGTCGAGGATGCTGAACAGCTTGAGGTCGCGCATCACCTTGGGTGACAGGTACTGCAGGATGAAGCTTTCATCCTTGAAGCTGCTCATGGCGAACTTGATCGTCGACAGCCAGTCGCTGCCGGCGATATCCGGGAACCAGCGGCGATCCTCCTCGGTGGGGTGCTCGCACATGCGGCGGATGTCGGTGTACATGGCAAAGCCCAGGGCATAGGGGTTGATGCCGCTGTAGTACGGGCTGTCGAAGCCTGGCTGGAACACCACGCTGGTGTGCGACTGCAAAAACTCCATCATGAAGCCTTCGGTGATCAGCCCCTCGTCGTACAGGTCGTTCATCAGGGTGTAGTGCCAGAACGTCGCCCAGCCTTCGTTCATCACCTGGGTCTGGCGCTGCGGGTAGAAATACTGGGCGATCTTGCGCACGATGCGCACCACTTCGCGCTGCCAGGGCTCCAGCAGCGGGGCGTGCTTCTCGATGAAGTAGAGGATGTTCTCCTGGGGCTCGGCCGGGAAGCGCGCGTCGTCTCTCTCGCCGCCTTTTTCGGCGCCCTTGGGGATGGTGCGCCAGAGGTCGTTGATCTGCCGTTGCAGGTGCTCCTCGCGCTCCTTCTGCCGACGCCGCTCTTCCTCGGCGGATATGGGGTAGGGGCGCTTGTAGCGGTCCACGCCGTAGTTCATCAGGGCGTGGCAGGAGTCGATCAGGTCCTCGACGGCATCGATGCCGTGGCGCTCCTCGCATTGGGCGATGTACTGCTTGGCAAACACCAGGTAGTCGATGATCGAGCTGGCATCGGTCCAGGTGCGGAACAGGTAGTTGCCCTTGAAGAAGCTGTTGTGGCCGTAACAGGCGTGGGCGATCACCAGTGCCTGCATGCACATGGTGTTCTCTTCCATCAGGTAGGCGATGCACGGATCGGAGTTGATCACGATCTCGTAGGCCAGGCCCATCTGGCCACGGCTGTAGGACTTCTCGGTACTGAGGAACTGCTTGCCGTAGGACCAGTGGTGATAGCCCAGCGGCATGCCCACCGAGGCGTAGGCGTCCATCATCTGCTCGGCGGTGATCACTTCGATCTGGTTGGGGTAGGTGTCCAGGGCGTAGCGGGCGGCCAGGCGACTGATCTCGCGGTCGTAGGTCTGGATCAGCTCGAACGTCCATTCGGAGCCGGTGGAAATGGGCTGGCGTCTCTGCTCTCTGGCGGTCATGTGGCTAACCTGCGCTGGAAGAGTTCACGGAAGACCGGGTAGATGTCGCCGGCCGATACCAACTGCTGCTGGGCGAAGGTGTCGGGGAACGCCTCGCCGATGCGCTCGTATTCGTACCACAGCGCCTGGTGCTCGCGTGGGGTGATCTCGACGTAAGTGTAGTACTGCACGTGCTGCATGATCTGGTTGGCGAGGATGTCGCGGCAGATCGGCGAGTCGTCGTTCCAGTTGTCGCCATCCGAGGCCTGGGCGGCGTAGATGTTCCAGTCGCTGGCCGGGTAGCGCTCGGCCATGATCTCCTGCATCAGCTTGAGCGCGCTGGAGACAATGGTGCCGCCGGTTTCGCGGGAGTAGAAGAACTCTTCCTCGTCCACTTCGCGGGCGCTGGTGTGGTGGCGGATGAACACCACCTCGATGCGGTCGTAGTTCCGTTTGAGGAACAGGTACAGCAGGATGAAGAAGCGCTTGGCGATGTCCTTGGTGGCCTGGGTCATGGAGCCGGACACGTCCATCAGGCAGAACATCACTGCCTTGGAGCTGGGATTGGGCTGCTTGACCAGCAGGTTGTACTTCAGGTCGAAGGTGTCGAGGAACGGCAGGCGGTTGATGCGCGCCTTGAGGCGTTCGATCTCGGTCTCGGTGTCCTGGATGTCGGTGAAGTTGTCCGGTTCCTCGACCTTGAGCCGGTCCAGCTCCTTCTGCGCCTCGCGCAACAGGGCACGGCTGCTGCCGGTCAGGGCGATGCGCCGGGCATGGGCCGAGCGCAGGGTGCGGACGATGTTGATGCGCGACGGGTTGCCCTCGTTGGCAATGCCTGCGCGCACGGTCTTGAAGGTGTCGGCCCCGGTCAGGTGACGCTTGACCAGGTTGGGCAGCTCCAGGTCCTCGAACATGAACTCGAGGAATTCTTCCTGGGTGATCTGGAACACGAAGTCGTCCATGCCCTCGCCGGAGTTGCCGGCCTTGCCGCGGCCACCGCCACCGCCGCCACCTTGTGGCCGGGCGATGTGTTCGCCGGCGGTGAATTCCTTGTTGCCGGGGTGGACGATGGTCTGCTTGCCGCCGCGACCGTGGTGCAGCACGGGTTCGTCGATGTCGCGACCCGGGATGCTGATCTGTTCGCCATGCTCCATGTCCATGATGGAGCGGCGGCTCACGGCCTCTTCGACGGCCTTCTTGATGTGTTCACGGTAACGCCGCAGGAAGCGCTGGCGGTTGACCGTGCTCTTGTTCTTGCCGTTCAGGCGTCGGTCGATTACGTAGCTCATGGTCCCTCCGGTAGCTGGGAACAGCTGCACGCTTCAAGCTACGAGCTGCACGTAAAAGCAGCCGCCGCCGTCCGGGCCGGCAATGCCAGCCTCGGACGCACGGCGTGTAGCGTGTCGCCTTATTGCGATTTCCTGACCCGCAGGTACCATTCCGACAGCAGTCGAACCTGCTTGTCGGTGTAGCCACGCTCCACCATCCGGGTGACGAAGTCGTTGTGCTTCTGTTGATCCTCCTTGCTGGCCTTGGCGTTAAAGCTGATGACCGGCAGCAGGTCCTCGGTGTTGGAGAACATCTTCTTCTCGATCACCACCCGCAGCTTCTCGTAGCTGAGCCAGCTGGGGTTCTTGCCGTTGTTGTTGGCCCGGGCGCGCAGCACGAAGTTGACGATCTCGTTGCGGAAGTCCTTCGGATTGCTGATGCCGGCCGGCTTCTCGATCTTCTCCAGCTCCTCGTTGAGGGCGATGCGGTTGAGGATCTCGCCGGTTTCCGGGTCGCGGTATTCCTGGTCCTGGATCCAGAAGTCGGCGTACAGCACATAGCGGTCGAAGATGTTCTGGCCGTATTCGCTGTAGGACTCCAGGTAGGCGGTCTGGATCTCCTTGCCGATGAACTCGATGTAGCGCGGCGCCAGGTATTCCTTCAGGTAGCGCAGGTAGCGCTCGCGCACCTCGGCCGGGAACTGCTCCTGCTCGATCTGCTGCTCCAGCACATACAACAGGTGCACCGGGTTGGCCGCCACTTCGTGAGGGTCGAAGTTGAACACCTTGGAGAGGATCTTGAAGGCGAAGCGGGTCGACAGGCCGTTCATGCCCTCGTCGACGCCCGCGGCGTCGCGGTACTCCTGGATCGACTTGGCTTTCGGGTCGGTGTCCTTGAGGTTCTCGCCGTCGTACACGCGCATCTTCGAGTAGATGTTGGAGTTCTCGGGCTCTTTCAGGCGTGAGAGCACGGTGAACTGGGCCAGCATCTTCAGCGTGTCAGGCGCGCAGTGCGCCTTGGCCAGGGAGCTGTTGATCAGCAGCTTGTCATAGATCTTGATCTCGTCGCTGACGCGCAGGCAGTACGGCACCTTGACGATGTAGATCCGGTCGATGAAGGCCTCGTTGTTCTTGTTGTTGCGGAAGGTGTGCCACTCCGATTCGTTGGAGTGGGCCAGCAGGATCCCGGAGTAGGGGATCGCGCCCAGCCCCTCGGTGCTGTTGTAGTTGCCTTCCTGGGTGGCGGTGAGCAACGGGTGCAGGACCTTGATCGGCGCCTTGAACATCTCGACGAATTCCATCAGGCCCTGGTTGGCCCGGCACAGCGCGCCCGAATAGCTGTACGCGTCGGCGTCGTTCTGCGGGAATTCCTCGAGCTTGCGGATATCCACTTTGCCCACCAGGGCCGAGATGTCCTGGTTGTTCTCGTCGCCCGGCTCGGTCTTGGCGATGGCGATCTGGTTGAGGATGGACGGGTAGAGCTTGACCACCCTGAACTTGCTGATGTCGCCGCCGAACTCCTGCAGGCGCTTGGTGGCCCAGGGCGACATGATGGTATTGAGGTAGCGGCGCGAGATGCCGTATTCCTCTTCGAGGATCTGGCCGTCCTCGGCGGCGTTGAACAGGCCCAGGGGCGATTCGAACACCGGCGAGCCCTTGATGGCGTAGAACGGCACCTTTTCCATCAGTTGCTTGAGTTTCTCGGCCAGCGACGATTTACCGCCGCCCACCGGGCCCAGCAGGTAGAGGATCTGTTTCTTCTCTTCCAGGCCTTGGGCGGCGTGGCGGAAGTAGGAGACGATCTGGTCGATGCACTCTTCCATGCCATGGAAGTCGGCAAAGGCCGGATAGCGGCGGATCACCTTGTTGGAGAAGATCCGCGACAGCCTGGAGTTGCTTGAGGTGTCGATCAGCTCTGGTTCGCCGATGGCCAGCAACAGCCGCTCGGCCGCCGAGGCATAGGCGCTGCGATCCTCTTTGCACAGCTCGAGGTACTCCTGCAGCGAAAGTTCTTCCTGGCGGGTGGACTCGAAACGTTGTTGGAAGTGGCTAAAAATGCTCATGACGTCACCTCGCTCGATACGTGGAGACGACGCCGGATCAGTCAGCTGATGCTGGCATGCAACCGGGCTCGCCGATTGCTGTATACCCCCCAGAACACCTTGGAACGCTACCGATGACCCGCACGCCGGTGTACCGGCTCTCCCCTTTTTTGGATGGCCTGGGCTTAAGGATAGTTGGTTATACGCAAGGTCAAGGGCGGGGAGCCGAGAAGACGCCTGCGACCGTTCGTCAGGTCGGGCGCAAGCCCGCGCCAAGCGCGGGCTGGAGGAAAAATGAAAAAATTATTCGGCGCTGCCCTGGGCGGTTTCCGCCGGGTAGGTGTTGCGCCACAGCTCGAAGCCACCGTCGATGCTGTAGACGTTGGAGAAGCCCTGGCCGACCAGGTAGGCGGCGGCGCTCTGGCTGGAATTGCCGTGGTAGCAGACAACCAGTGTAGGCGCGTCCAGGTCGGCGTTGCGGATGAAATCGGCGACCGAGTGATTATCCAGATGAGTGGCGCCGGCAATATGCCCGGCGGCATAGGCTTGCGGGTCGCGAATGTCGACCACGACTGCACCTTGCGCACGCAGGGCGAGGGCTTGCTCGGGGGTAATGCGCTTGAATTCGCTCATGGGTGCGGTTCCTTCAGGGGTGTTCGTTGAGTGGAGCCGGCGGGCGCGGGGTGCCCTCGCGGGTGCAGTCGCAGCGGTGGAAATCACCACTGTCGACATTGTACAGGGTCATCGCGCCGCCCCAGACGCAGCCGGTGTCCAGGGCGATCACGCCGGGCACATCAACGCGGCCTTCGAGGGCGGCCCAGTGGCCGAAGATGATCTTCACATGGCGCGAGCGGCGGTCCGAGTGGGCAAACCACGGCTTGTAGCCCTTGGGGGCGCTGTCGGCGCCTTCCTTGGTCTTGAGGTCGAGTTTGCCGGCGGCGGTGCAGAAGCGCATGCGGGTGAAGTAGTTGGTGATCACCCGCAGGCGCTCGACGCCGGCCAGGTCCTTGCTCCACTTGTTCGGCTCGTTGCCGTACATGCCGTCCAGGTACAGCTTCAGGCGGCCGTCGTCGCGCAGTACTTCCTCGACCTCTGCAGCGAGCTCCAGCGCCTTGCCCAGGGTCCATTGCGGTGGAATGCCAGCATGGACCATGGCGATGCTGCGGGCCTCGTCGTAGTGCAGCAGCTTCTGCTGGCGCAGCCAGTCGAACAGCTGGTCGGCGTCCGGGGCCTCGATGATCTCGCGCAGGGTGTCGCTTTTCTTCAGGCGCTCGACGTTGTGCCACGCCGCCAGTAGGTGCAGGTCATGATTGCCCAGCACGCAGACCAGCGCATGGCGGATCGAATACAGGTAGCGCAGGGTCTCGAGGGACTCGGGGCCGCGGTTGACCAGATCGCCCACCAGCCACAGGCGGTCGACCGCCGGGTTGAAGCGTACGCGTTCGAGCAGGCACTTGAGCGGTTGCAGGCAGCCTTGCAGGTCGCCGACCGCGTAGGTGGCCATCAGTGCAGGGCCCCGGGCACGGCCAGGCGGAACGGGGCGATCGTGGCGTCGAAGCGCTTGCCGTCCTCGGCGAACATCTGGTAGCTGCCCTGCATGGTGCCGACGCGGGTGCTGATGACCGCGCCGCTGCTGTAGGTGTGGCTCTGACCGGGCTCGATCAGCGGCTGTTGGCCGATCACGCCGGCGCCGCGCACTTCCTCGACCTCGCCGTCACCGTTGGTGATCAGCCAGTGGCGGGACATCAGCTTGGCCTTGACCGTGCCGTTGTTCTGCACGGTGATGGTGTAGGCGAAGGCGAAACGGCTGCTTTCGGGATCGGATTGGTCTTTGAGGTAGCGGGTCACGACGCTGACGTCGATCTGATAGCGGGGGTCGGACATGCAAGGGCCTTGGGCGAACTGACGCAATAACGCAGTCTAGGCCATTGGCGGGGGTGGAGGCCAGTTATCCCTGATCGCGTGGCAAGCCCGCTCCCACGGAGGGAGCGGGCACTTGGTCAGGCCTGCTGTTCGGCCAGTTTGTCAGCCAGGCGCACGAAGGCGGCCAGGTCCAGCTGCTCGGGGCGTAGGCTGCCATCGACGCCGGCAGCTTCGATGGCCGCGCTGTCGAGCAGGCCTTTCAGGGTGTTGCGCAGGGTCTTGCGGCGCTGGTTGAACGCCTCGCGTACCACCTGCTCCAGCAGTCGCGCGTCCTTGGCCGGGTGTGGCAGCACTTCGTGCGGCACCAGGCGGACGATGGCCGAGTCCACTTTCGGCGGCGGGTTGAAGGCGCCAGGGCCAACGTTGAACAGGTGCTCGACCCGGCAGTGGTACTGCACCATGATCGACAAACGGCCCCAGTCACCGCCACCCGGGCCTGCAGCCATGCGCTCGACCACTTCCTTTTGCAGCATGAAGTGCATGTCGCGGATCAGCCCGGCATGGCTGAGCAGGTGGAAGATCAGCGGGGTGGAGATGTTGTAGGGCAGGTTGCCGACCACTTTCAGGCTGCGCTCAGGCACGCCCAACTGGTTGAAGTCGAACTTCAGGGCATCGCCCTGGTGCAGGCGGAAGTTGCCGCGCCCGGCGAACTTGTGCTGCAGGATCGGCACCAGGTCCTTGTCCAGCTCCACCACGTCCAGCTGTGCGCCGCTGCCCAGCAGGCCCTCGGTCAGGGCGCCCTGGCCCGGGCCGATCTCCAGCAGGTGTTCGCCGGCCTTGGCGTTGATCGCCCGCAGGATGCGATCGATGATTCCGGCGTCGTGCAGGAAGTTCTGGCCGAAGCGCTTGCGCGCCCGGTGTTGGTAGTGCTCGGTCATGGTCGGTTCTCGGCCATCTGGTAGGCGGTTTCCAATGCGACGCGCAGGCTGCCGGTGTCGATCCTGCCGGTGCCGGCCAGGTCCAGGGCGGTGCCGTGGTCGACCGAGGTACGGATGATCGGCAGGCCCAGCGTCACGTTGACCGCAGCGCCGAAGCCCTTGTACTTGAGTACGGGCAGGCCTTGGTCGTGGTACATCGCCAGCACCGCGTCGCAGTGCTCCAGATATTTGGGGGTAAACAGGGTATCGGCCGGCAGTGGACCGCGCAGGTCCATGCCTTCGGCGCGCAGGCGCTGCAGCGCCGGCTCGATGATGTCGATTTCTTCGCGGCCCAGGTGGCCGCCTTCTCCGGCATGCGGGTTGAGCCCGCAGACCAGGATGCGTGGGCTGGCGATGCCGAACTTGTCGCGCATGTCCGCATGCAGGATGCGGGTGACGCGCTCCAGGCGTTCGCCGGTGATGGCGTCGGCGATATCGCGCAGGGGCAGGTGGGTGGTCACCAGGGCCACGCGCAATCCTCGGGTGGCCAGCATCATCACCACTTGCGCGGTGTGGGTGAGGTCGGCGAGGAATTCGGTGTGCCCGGAAAAGGCGATGCCACTCTCGTTGATCACACCCTTGTGCACGGGGGCGGTGATCATCCCGGCGAACTGCCCGTCGAGGCAGCCCTGGCCGGCCCGGGTCAGCGTCTCCAGCACGAACGCGGCGTTGGCCTTGTCCAGCTGTCCGGCCGCCACTGGGTTGGCCAGTGGCGTGTCCCAGACGTACAGGCTGCCGGCGGGGGCTGGCAGGCTGGGGAAGCTGTCAGGGGTGACGGGCAGCAGGCTGACGGCCAGCCCCAGCTGCGCGGCCCGCTCGGCGAGCAGGTCACGGCTGGTGATGGCGATCAGGGGGTGGGGCTGGGCCTCGGCGGCGAGCAGCAGGCACAGGTCGGGACCTATGCCGGCCGGCTCGCCGGGCGTGACGGCGAAGCGCTGGGGCTTCACTGGGCGGCCTGGTCGGCGCCAGGCAGCTTGATTTCAACGTAGGCTTCGTCGCGGATCTGGCGCAGCCAGTTCTGCAGCTCTTCGTCGTACTTGCGGTTGCGCAGGACGTTCATGGCCTGCTGCTCGCGCGCCTGCTCGGTGCTGTCGGTGGCGCGGCGGCCCAGCACTTCCAGCACATGCCAGCCGTATTGGGTCTTGAACGGCTTGGTCACCACGCCTTGCTGGGCGTTGGCCATCTGCTCGCGGAACTCCGGCACCAGGCTGTTCGGGTCGACCCAGTTGAGGTCGCCACCGTTGAGCGCAGAGCCCGGGTCTTCCGAGAAGCTCTTCGCCAGTTCGGCGAAGTCTTCACCATTCTGGATCCGATCGTACAGGCGCTCGGCCAGTTGCTCGGTGGCGGCTTCGCTGCGGATCTCGCTCGGTTTGATCAGGATGTGGCGCACATGCACTTCGTCGCGCAGGATGCTCTCGCTGCCGCCACGCTTCTCCTCGAGCTTGAGGATGATGAAGCCGTTGGGGATGCGGATCGGCTGGGTGATATCGCCAATGGCCATGCTGCTGAGCATCTTGGCGAAGTCGGGTGGCAACTGGCCGGCCTTGCGCCAGCCCATCTCGCCGCCTTCCAGGGCGTTCTCGCTGGCGGAGCGTTCAATGGCCATCTGGCCGAAGTCCTTGCCCTGCCGGAGTTGCTGGTAGACATCGCCGACCTGGCGGGCGGCGGCCTGGATGGCTTCCGAGTTGGCGCCTTCCGGCGTCGGGATGAGGATGTTGGCCAGGCGGTACTCTTCCGACATCTGCATCTTGCCCAGGTCCGAGTTGAGGAAGTTCTTCACTTCCTGCTCGGACACCTGGATACGCTCGGCCACGCGACGCTGGCGCACGCGGCTGATGACCATCTCGCGCTTGATCTGCTCGCGGGCATCGTCGTACGACAGGCCGTCGTGGGCCAGGGCGGCGCGGAACTGCTCCAGCGACATGCCATTGCGCTGGGCAATGGTGCCGACGGCCTGGTTCAGTTCTTCGTCGGTGATGCGGATACCCGAGCGCTCGCCGATCTGCAGTTGCAGGTTCTCGACGATCAGGCGCTCCAGTACCTGCTGCTGCAGGGCGGCGGCAGGCGGCACGCCACCGCCACGCTTGGCGATGGTCTGCTGCACTTCGCGCACGCGCTGGTCCAGCTGGCTCTGCATGACCACGTCATTGTCGACGGTGGCCACGATGCGGTCGATGGGTTGCACCGCGGCATGCACCGCGCCACTCAGCATTGCGGCGCCCAGCATCAGCGGGCGCAGACGATCAATAAGCTTGCTCTTCACGTGTACGGTAACCTTGAATGCCTTGGTCCAGGAACGATTCGACCTTGTTGCCGACTACACCACCGAGCCCCTTGAGCACGATCTGCAAGAAGATCCCGTGGTCGCCTTTTTCGTTTTCCGGTACAGCTTGGCTGAAATCGTCATAATCGATCCAGTAGCGGTTGATCAGACGCAGTTTCCAGCAGCAGTTGTCATATTCAAAGCCGCCCATCGCTTCCAAGGTGCGGTTGCGGTTGTAGTCATGTTGCCAGCGGGCAATGACGCTCCATTGCGGCACGATTGGCCAGATGACCGAGAAGTCGTGCTGCTGGATCTTGTAGTAATCCTTGATGTAACCCGGGGTTCCCGGAGTGCCATAGTCACCGCCGCCGACTCGCCAGTTACCGGTTTGAGCGTCGTAGGTGATCAGGTCGTTCCGGTAGCGATAGCCGAGATTGACGACCTTGTTCGGGTTGTCTTCAGGCTGGTAGTGGAACATGGCGCTACCCGAGCGAGTACTGCGGGAGTCCGGATCCCAGTTGAAGTCCGAGTTGAAGCGCCAATCGCGATTGAATGCGTACTCATATTCCAGCGCATAAGGCGAAACATCCGACTTGCTGTCCGCCCTGGTGCGGTAGTCGATGCCTGGCAACTGTACCTTGCGATCTTTAAAGTAGAGTGCCTGGCCGATGCTGAAACGCTGGCGCTGGAAACCGTTGTCTTCGACCCAGCGGTTGGTCACGCCCAGCGACAGCTTGTTCTCGTCACCGATCCTATCGATCCCACTGAAACGATTATCCCGGAACAGAGAGGCATAGTTGAACGTATTCTCGCCGCTGTCGAAGATCGGGATGTCGGTTTGATCCTTGTACGGAACGTAGAGATAAAAGAGGCGTGGCTCCAAGGTCTGGCGATAATTCGTTCCGAACAGCTGGGTGTTGCGGTCGAAGTACAGGCCGCTGTCGATACTGAAAATTGGAATATCGCGGTTCTGGTTGCTCTTGTAGTCGCCGTACAGCGTGCGCATGCCAGGGTTGTCGGCTACGTCGTTCTTGCCCTTGCTGTCGAGGTCAAGGTCGTAATGTGTATAAGAGTACTTGAGCTTAGGCTTGAAAAAGCCGTAGCTGGCCTCGAGAGGCAAACTCATCGAGGGGGCGAGATTCAGGCGGGTGCCGTTGGCGCGGGCAATACCGAACACGTTTTCGTCCAACCGGCGGCCTGGAAGACCTGCGGAAGCATCTGGGTTGCCGTCCTTGTCTAGAACGAAGTCATTCTTCAGGTCGCGATCAAAACGTACTGCCTCGGACTCGTAGCTGAAGTCCAATCCACCTGGGTGGAAGGGCAGCATCCCGTTAAGGTTGAGTTGTGGCAGACGGTTATACGGGGTGATCTGCGAAATGGTCGCCATCTCGTAGGCCTGCACATTCAGGCGTGCGGTATAACTGTCGCCCCGATAGGTCAGCGCGCCCTGTTGGTTCACGATGTCCTGGGTCTTGATGCCGATCTGGTCGCTTTCCAGGTCCTGGAAGTAGAACGGATCACTGATATCGGTGTAATCCACCTCGGCCATCAGGCGTTCATCCAACCCGCCCTTGTGCTGCCAGTTGACCATCCAGCGGTCTTTCTTGTAGTCCGTCTGCTTCTTGCGGTCATCGTCCTGATCGTTCAGGAAAGCGCCGCCGAACTGACCTTCGCTGGACTTAGTCAGGTAGCGGAACTCGCCTTCCATCAGCATGCCGCGCTTGGCCATGTAGCGCGGGTACAACGTGGCGTCGTAGTTCGGCGCCAGGTTGAAGTAGTACGGCGTGACCAGCATGAAGCCGGTGTCGCTGCTGGAGCTGAACGACGGCGGCAGGAAGCCGGACTGGCGACGGTCGTCGATCGGGAAGTAGATGTACGGTGTGTAGAACACCGGGAAATCCTTGACCCGCAGCGTCACGTTGGTCGCGGTGCCGAAGCCGGTGGCCGGGTTAAGGGTGATGTTGTTGCCCTTGAGCTGCCACGCGTTGCTGCCCGGCTCACAGGTGGTATAGGTACCGTCCTTGAGGCGGATGATGGCGTTCTCGGCGCGCTTGGCGTACAGCGCGTTGCCGCGGATGTGCGACTTGTGCATCACGTATTCGGCGTTGTCGACCCGGGCTTCGCCGGTGTCGAGCTGGATCTGCGCCTCGTCGCCGACCACCAGCGAGCCGTTGTCGCGGATCTTGACGTTGCCCTTGAGCTCGCCCCGGTTCTCGGCCTGGTACAGGTTGGCTTCGTCGGCCTCGGCCTGCATGCTGCCCTGGCGCATGACCACGTCACCGGCGAGGGTGGCGATCTGCTGCTCCTGCTGGTACTTGGAGACCTTGGCGTTGATGTAGGTGGGCGACTCGTCCTTGGGTGTGGAGTCGTTCATGCCCGGGCGGGTCGGCTCGATGTAGGCGCCGCCGCAATACGGGCCGGTCTCGGCCAGCTGCGCAGCGGTGAGCTTCTCGCGCGGGACCCAGTCCAGGTGGCTGTAGTCTTCACTGCGCGATTTCAGGCCGCGGCCCTTGGCCTCGGTGACCAGCATCGGCTTCTCGGCCTCGGTCGCGGCGGCTTCGCCAGGCGCTTCGGCACCCGAGCTGGCAGCGGCAGCGCCCGGATGTACCGGGCGCGGAGGCAGGTTGGCGGAGGTCTTGGGCTTGCAGTCCCAGCCACCGGCGGCGGACACTTGGCAGTCGAACTGCTCGGCCGCCACCACGTACGACGTGGCCAGGGGTTGCAGGGCCAGCAGACCGCCTGTCACCAGCAATGGAAACTTTCTACGAAACGCGGGGGATTTCAATGCCATCTTATTAGTCCGGGCTTCCTGCGTGCCATCTGCCCGCGTGTGGGGGCCGCACGCCTCTCGATGGTCTGAAAAAGATGCTGGATAATAAAGCATGACCCGCTTGACGGCTAGGGCCGTCGGAGAACCCTCGTAATGCCCGATCACGATGTACGCCTGCAACAACTGACCGCCTGGCTCGCCGGGCAACTGGAGAGCCTGTTCCGTAGCAACGCCTGGGGCGAAGTGCCCACCGGCAGCCTGACCGCCGCCAGCAGCGATGCGAGTTTCCGCCGTTATTTCCGCTGGGAGGGCGCCGGCCACAGCTTCGTGATCATGGATGCGCCGCCGCCGCAGGAAAATTGCCGTCCGTTCGTCGATATCGATCACCTGCTGGCCACGGCGGGCGTGAACGTGCCGGTCATTCATGCCCAGGACCTGGAGCGTGGTTTCCTGTTGTTGGGCGATCTGGGTCGCCAGACATACCTGGACATCATTGATTCGGACAACGCTGACGCACTGTTCGCCGATGCCATCGATGCGCTGCTGGCGTTCCAGCGCCTGCCGATGGACGCGCCGCTGCCCAGCTACGACGTTGCCCTGTTGCGCCGCGAGGTGGAGCTGTTCCCCGAGTGGTACGTGGGCCGCGAGCTTGGCCTGAACTTCACCGAAGCGCAGCAGGCCACCTGGCAACGGGTAAGCCAGGTGCTGATCGACAGCGCCTTGGCTCAGCCCAAGGTGCTGGTGCACCGCGACTACATGCCGCGCAACCTGATGCAGAGCGCCCCCAACCCAGGCGTGCTGGACTTCCAGGATGCCGTCTACGGCCCGGTGACCTACGACATCACCTGCCTGTTCAAGGACGCCTTCCTCAGCTGGCCGCAGCCGCGCGTGGAAGGCTGGCTGCGTGGTTATTGGGAAAAGGCCCGAGTCGCCGGTATCCCGGTTCAGCCTGACTTCGAGGCGTTCCACCGTGCCAGCGACCTGATGGGTGTGCAGCGCCACCTCAAGGTTATCGGTATCTTTGCCCGCATCTGCCACCGTGACGGCAAGCCGCGCTATCTCACCGACGTGCCGCGCTTCTTTGCCTATATAGATGAAGTGATCGCCCGCCGTCCCGAACTGGCCGAGCTGGGGCAACTGATTGCCGAGCTCAAGGGCGAGGCGCGTTCATGAAGGCGATGATCCTGGCGGCAGGCAAGGGCGAGCGCATGCGCCCGCTGACCCTGCATACGCCCAAGCCGCTGGTGCCCGCCGCCGGCAAGCCGCTGATCGAATACCACCTGGAGGCGCTGGCCCGCGCCGGTATCCGCGAAGTGGTCATCAATCACGCCTGGCTCGGCCAGCAGATCGAAGACCACCTGGGCGACGGCAGCCGCTTCGGCCTGCACATCCGCTACTCGCCGGAGGGCGAGCCACTGGAAACTGGGGGCGGGATCTTCAAGGCGTTGCCGCTGCTGGGGGATGCGCCGTTCCTGCTGGTCAACGGTGACGTCTGGACCGACTACGACTTCACTGGCCTGAATGCTCCGCTGCAAGGGCTGGCGCACCTGGTACTGGTGGACAATCCCGGTCATCACGGCCGTGGCGACTTCCGCCTGGCGGATGGCCAGGTGAGCGATGGTGACGACGCCCCGGGAACGCTGACCTTCAGCGGTATCTCGGTGCTGGCGCCGGCGCTGTTCGAAGGCTGCCAGTCCGGCGCGTTCAAGTTGGCGCCCCTGTTGCGCAAGGCCATGGCCGAAGGGCGGGTGAGCGGCGAGCACTATCGTGGCCACTGGATCGATGTCGGTACCCTCGAGCGCCTGGCCGATGTCGAGCGCCTGATCGGCGAGCGTGCCTGACATGTGGTGGCCGAGCACAGTGATTGGTGCCGGTGCCGGTTTCGCCGTGGCCAGCATTCCGGGGGCATTGCTGGGGGCGTTGCTGGGACAGGCCATGGATCGGCGCCTGCGACTGCAGGGGTGGGAGGATGTGCGCGAGCGCCTGGGGGGGCGCCCGGCGCTGCGTGACGAGGAACTGTTGTTCGTCCTGCTCGGACGCCTGGCCAAGAGCGACGGCCGAGTGGTCGAGGGGCATATCCAGCAGGCGCGCCAGGAAATGTCACGGCTGGACCTGGCGGAGCCTGCGCGGATGCGGGCGATTGCCGCGTTCAACCGCGGCAAATCGGGCAAGGGCCGGCTGGGGCACTACCTGCGCCGGATCAAGCTGCAGCCGCACGGCGCCGAGGGTACCCTGCGTGCCTGTTGGCGCATGGTCTGGGCCGATGGCAAGGCCGGTCGCCAGGAGCGCGACCTGTTGTTGGGCTGGGGCCAGCAGTTGGGGCTCAGTCGCAACCAGGTGCAGGCTATGTCGCTGGAATATGAACCGCGCAAATCGGCGATCGAAGGCGGCGCCATGACCTATGCGGCGGCGTTGAGGCTGCTGGGAGTGGAGCCGGATACCGAAGCGGACAAGGTCAAGCAGGCCTACCGGCGGTTGCTCAGCCGACATCACCCGGACAAGCTGGTGGGCAGTGGCGCCAGTGAGGCCAAGGTACGCGAGGCGACCGAACATACCCGCGAGTTGCATCAGGCCTATGCCATGATTCGCAAGCGACGCGGGCTTTAGGTTTGCCAGCGTGGGGCAAGCCCGCTCCCAGATTGCTGGAGTTGGCTTGTCCCTCGATACGCCTCACTCTTCCTTGGGCTTCAGCCAGCCGCGTACCCTGCGCAGCAATTGCTCCTGCTCGGCGGCCTTGTTGCCCGGCACGACCATCAGCGACAGCTGCCGGTACTGGCTGTTTTTCTCTCGCTTGCTGGCTTGCAGGCGCTGTTGGGCGGCCAGTCGATCCTGGGTTCGGGTTGTGTAGTAAAGATCCGCCGTCGGTACTTTCAGGGTCGGCGTCAGGCTCAGCAGGTCGTGCTCCACCCGCGCTGGTGTCTGTGCGGCGACCATCACCAGCTTCTGTACCTGGGGCGGCTGCTTCTCGCTGAGGTAGCGCGCGGCCCAGTAAGCACCACTGCCGTTGCCCAGCAGCACGATGCTGCGTGCTTTCTGCTGCTGGGCATAGGCCACGGCGGCGTCGAGGCGGGCGAAGATGCGCTCGGCATCCTCCTCGCTGGTGTGCTCGTCGGCCTCGACCGCATCGGTGCTGTCGGCCGCGTCCGCCTCGGGCGCGGTGGCCTGGGCCACGTTGGCGTTGGCATCGGCTGGCGTGTCCTTGGCCGGGGCCGACTCGCCTTCTTCCTTTTTCGGTTCGACCACCGGCTTGGCTTCGACCCGGGCCTGCGGACGTTCTGCCAGCAGGTCGGGCAGGCTCAGGCTCAGGGTGCTCCAGCCGACATCGGGGAAGCCACGGCGCAGCGGCCCGACGGTGGTTGGCCAGTCGGCACTTTCGCCAGCACCGGGAACGATGATCACCGCGCCTTGCGGATCGCTGTCGTTGGCCGGCTTCCACAGCGCCAGGAAGTTCTCGCCATTGGCCTGCAAGGTCTGTTGCTCGGCCTTGGGCACCTGGCGCTCGAGGGCCAGGGCGTCGTCCTGGCTGCGTTCGAGCAGCGGTGCACGGGGAACGGGGGTGGCCGCTTCTGTGGCGGCCTGCGGTGCTTCGGCGTCGGCGGCCTGAGCGCCGAGCGGCAGGAGCGAAGCCAGGCAGAACATTGCCAGCGTCGTGCGATAAAGTGTGAACATCGATCAATCCAAGGCCAGAATCATACCGGCAGCCTAATGGTATTTGCCCGCGACGGCCACGCCAGGCGGCCGTCATTGCCAAGACGAGCGTAGAGATGAAGCGAGTGCGTTGCCTGTGGGTTATCGGCTGGTTGTGTCTACCCTTGATCGCCCTGGCAAAGCCGGAGGCGCCCCCGTCCGTGGTGCTCGACCCGGCCCAGCAGCAGTGGTTGGATGAGCACCGCGGCCTGCGCGTCGGCCTGGTGCTGCAGGCACCCTATGCCCAGTTCGACCGCCGTCTGCAGCAGTTCTACGGGGCCAACGTCGAGCTGGTGGGCGCGCTGTCCCAGGCACTGCGGCTAGACCTCACCTGGCGCGGCTTCCCGGACCAGGCGGCGCTGGAGCACGCGTTGCAGACAGGCGAGATCGATTTCGCCCCCGGCCTGACCCAGACGCCCACCAGCCTGCGGCTGTGGCTGTTCAGTGACCCTTACATGCGTGTGCCGCAACTGGTGGTGGGCATGCGCAGCGGCGCAGTGGCCGTGGACCTGGAGAAACTGACCGCCAACGAGCGGGTGGCTGTGCGCATGCCAGGTGCCCTGGCGGACTACCTGCGGAGCAATTACGGCAATCTCAACCTGCAGGGCGTGCCCAACGAGCGGGAGGCGCTGCAGCTGGTGCTGGGCGGCCAGGCCAGCTTCGCCGTGCTGGATGAGGCGCAACTGAGCCGGCTGTCCCGCGAAGGCGAGTTCGCCGACCTGGCGGTGGTGGGTGATATCGGCTTGCCGCAGTTGCTGCGGGTTGGCTCGCGGCGAGACTGGCCCGTGCTCGCCGATATCCTCGAACGCGCCTTGCAGGCCCTGCCGGCCAAGACCTTGGAGCAAATGCATCAGCGCTGGCTGCAGCCCAAATACCCACGCTTTTCCGAGTCCGCCGGCTTCTGGCAGAACCTCGCCTTGCTGTTCGGCCTGCTGCTGCTGTGTGCCCTGGCTACCCTGGTCTGGCAGCGTCGCCAGCAGCGCGGCCTGGAGCGGGGCTTGCTGGCGGCCCGCGAGAGCCTGGTGGAGCGTCAGGTGCGCGAGGAGGCGTTGCGCCTGAGCCAGTTCTCCATTGACCAGAGTACGGTGGGCATCCTCTGGGTCAACTGGGACAGCCATGTGCGCTACGCCAACCATGCCGCAGAACGCATGCTGGGCTATTCCGAGGGGGCGTTGCTGGAGCGGCCGCTGGTCGATATCGAACCCAACCTGAAGATGGATCGCTGGCTGGAGCTGTGGAAGCGCGCCCGCACCGGGGACGGCGGTGAACAGCAGTTCGAAAGCCAGTGTCGACGCGCCGAAGGCAGCCTGTTTCCAGTCGAGTTGTCGTTGTCGTTCCTGCGTTTTCGCGATGCGGAGTACCTGGTGGTGTTCCTCGCCGATGTCACCGAGCGCCAGCGCGACCTGGCCGCGTTGCGCGAAAGCGAGGCGCGGCTCAAGGGCATTGCCGGCAACGTGCCGGGGCTGGTGTTCCGCCTGGAGCGCGACCCGGCCGAAGGTGATCCGGAGTTCCCCTATATCAGCGAAGGCAGCGAGGCGCTGGTCGGCTATACCCCGGCGGCGATCCAGCACCCGCAGATGGGTCTGCGCAACCTGGTCCACCCCGAGGATCGCGCCGACTATCACCGGGTCCAGGACCTGGCCCTGGCCAGCGACCAGGACTGGTCGTGGCAAGGCCGTATCCTCACCCGCCAGGGCGAACAGCGTTGGGCCGACATCAAGGCCACCACGCGGCGCCTGGCCGATGGGCGCATGGTGTGGGATGGTGTGGTCTGGGACATCACCCAGGGCAAGCAGGCCGAGCTGGCCCTGGCCGCCTCCCAGGAACAGCTGCGCGAATTGTCGGCGCATCTGGAAAGTGTGCGCGAGGAGGAAAAGGCGCGCATCGCCCGCGAGGTGCACGACGAACTGGGGCAGATGCTCACGGTGCTCAAACTGGAAGTGTCGATGTGCGAGCTGGCCTACGCCGAGCTGGATTCCGGGCTGCATGAGCGCCTGGCCAGCATGAAGCGCCTGATCGCCCAGTTGTTCCAGCTGGTGCGTGATGTGGCCACCGCGTTGCGTCCACCGATTCTCGATGCCGGGATCGCCTCGGCCATCGAGTGGCAGGCACGGCGTTTCGAGGCCCGCACGCAGATCCCCTGCCTGGTCGAGGTCCCGGAGCAGTTGCCGCCCTTGAGCGATGCCAAGGCCATCGGCCTGTTCCGCATCCTCCAGGAGGCGCTGACCAACGTCATGCGCCATGCTCGGGCGCACACCGTGCAGATCGCCCTGGTCGAGGAGGGCGGGCAGTTGCGCATGACGGTCATCGACGATGGCGTGGGGTTCGCCGTCGATGCGGCCCGGCCGACTTCGTTCGGCCTGGTGGGGGTGCGTGAGCGCGTGCTGATGCTCGGCGGCGACATGACCCTGGAAAGCGAGCCCGGCGAAGGCACCAGCCTGAGCGTGGCGATTCCTTTGGCGTAGGAGAGAACGATCGTGATTCGAGTGCTGGTGGCGGAAGACCACACCATCGTCCGTGAGGGCATCAAGCAGTTGATTGGCCTGGCCAAGGACATGCAGGTCGCCGGCGAGGCGGGCAACGGCGAGCAGTTGCTGGAGACCCTGCGCCATACCCCCTGCGAGGTGGTGCTGCTGGATATCTCCATGCCGGGGGTGAACGGCCTGGAGGCCATCCCGCGGATCCTGGCATTGAACAACCCGCCGGCGATCCTGATGCTGTCGATGCACGACGAGGCGCAGATGGCCGCGCGGGCGCTGAAGGCCGGGGCGGCGGGCTATGCCACCAAGGACAGCGACCCGGCGCTGCTGCTCACCGCGATTCGCCGGGTTGCCGGGGGCGGGCGCTATATCGACCCGAGCCTGGCCGACCGCATGGTCTTCGAGGTGGGGCTGACCGAAACCCGGCCGCTGCACACGCTGCTGTCCGAGCGTGAGTTCTCGGTGTTCGAGCGCCTGGCCCAGGGCGCCAACGTCAACGACATCGCCCAGCAGCTGGCGCTGTCGAACAAGACCATCAGCACCCACAAGGCGCGGTTGATGCAGAAGCTCAAGGTCAACTCGCTGGCGGAGTTGGTGAAGTATGCGATGGAGCACAAGCTGGTCTGATTGCGACAAGCGCCCAGCTGACACGGTTCTTTGTAGGAGCGGCCTTGTGCCGCGAAAGGGCTGCAAAGCAGCCCCAGTAATATGTGCATTTAAGCTGAACCCGGGGCTGCTTCGCAGCCCTTTCGCGGCGCAAGGCCGCTCCTACAAGGGATGTGTCTGTCCTGAAAGCGTCATCCTTGTAGGGCAATCCCTACAGCAAGTCTTCCATCCGGATGATGGCAATCTCTCAGCCCCCCCGATTTGCGGGCGCTTGCGCCTCTTCTACGCTGTGCCCACGCAGTCATTCCAACAAGAAGGTGCAGGGCATGAGCGAGGCGAATTCGAACGAGACGCTGGTCAGCTTCCGAGGTGTGCAGAAGAGCTACGACGGCGAATCGCTGATCGTCAAGGACCTCAACCTGGACATCCGCAAGGGCGAGTTCCTGACCCTGCTCGGCCCGTCCGGCTCGGGCAAGACCACCAGCCTGATGATGCTGGCCGGCTTCGAGACCCCCACCGCCGGTGAAATCCAGCTGGCCGGACGCTCGATCAACAATGTGCCGCCGCACAAGCGTGACATCGGCATGGTGTTCCAGAACTACGCGCTGTTCCCGCACATGACCGTGGCCGAGAACCTGGCCTTCCCGCTGACCGTACGCAACCTGAGCAAGACCGACATCAGCGAACGGGTCAAGCGCGTGCTTGGCATGGTCCAGCTCGATGCCTTCGCCAAGCGCTACCCAGGCCAGCTCTCCGGGGGCCAGCAGCAGCGCGTGGCCCTGGCCCGTGCCCTGGTCTTCGAGCCGCAGCTGGTGCTGATGGACGAACCGCTCGGCGCCCTGGACAAGCAACTGCGCGAACACATGCAGATGGAGATCAAGCATATCCACCAGCGCCTGGGCGTGACCGTGGTCTACGTGACCCACGACCAGGGCGAGGCGCTGACCATGTCCGACCGGGTGGCGGTGTTCCACCAGGGCGAGATCCAGCAGATCGCCGACCCGCGCACCCTCTACGAAGAGCCGCGCAACACCTTCGTCGCCAACTTCATCGGCGAGAACAACCGCCTCAACGGCACCTTGCTGGCCAGTGACGGCAAGCGTTGCCAGGTGCAGCTGGCCCGGGGCGAGCGGGTCGAGGCGCTGGCTGTGAATGTCGGCCAGGCCGGCGAGCCGGTGACCCTGTCGATCCGCCCGGAGCGCGTGCGGCTGAACGGTCACAGCGAACGCTGCGTGAACCGCTTCTCCGGCCGGGTGGCCGAGTTCATCTACCTGGGCGACCACGTGCGGGTGCGCCTGGAGGTCTGCGGCAAGGCCGATTTCTTCGTCAAGCAGCCGATCGCCGAGCTCGATCCGGCCCTGGCCGTGGGCGATGTGGTCCCACTGGGCTGGGAAGTGGAGCACGCCCGCGCGCTCGATCCGATTGCCGAAGCCCATTGATGGTTTGCTTCACCAACCCTGAACTGTGGAGAGAATAATAATGCGCAAGCAGTTGAAACTGACCGCCCTGGCCCTGGGGCTGTTCGCCGCCGGCCAGGCCCTGGCCGCGGACCTGACGGTGGTGTCGTTCGGTGGCGCCAACAAGGCGGCCCAGGTCAAGGCGTTCTACGAGCCATGGGAGAAGGCCGGCAAGGGCAAGATCGTCGCCGGGGAGTACAACGGCGAGATGGCCAAGGTCAAAGCCATGGTCGACACCAACAGCGTGTCGTGGAACCTGGTGGAGGTGGAGTCGCCGGAGCTGGCGCGTGGTTGTGACGAGGGCATGTTCGAGGAGCTCGACCCGGCCCTGTTCGGCAACGAGAGTGATTACGTGAAAGGCGCCATCCAGCCGTGCGGCGTGGGCTTCTTCGTCTGGTCCACGGTCCTGGCCTACAACGCCGACAAGCTCAAGAGCGCACCCACCAGCTGGGCCGATTTCTGGGATACGAAAAAATTCCCGGGCAAGCGCGGGCTGCGCAAGGGCGCCAAGTACACCCTCGAGTTCGCCCTGATGGCCGACGGCGTCGCACCGAAAGAGGTGTACAAGGTGCTCGGCACCAAGGAAGGCCAGGACCGCGCGTTCAAGAAGCTCGACGAACTCAAGCCGAGCATCCAGTGGTGGGAAGCCGGTGCCCAGCCACCACAGTATCTGGCCTCGGGTGACGTGGTCATGAGCTCGGCCTACAACGGCCGGATAGCCGCAGTGCAGAAAGAAAGCAACCTCAAGGTCGTATGGAACGGCGGCATCTATGACTTCGACGCCTGGGCCATCCCGAAAGGCGCCAAGGATGTGGAAGAGGCGAAGAAATTCATCGCCTACACCGTCCAGCCCGAGCAGCAGAAGACCTACTCCGAGAACATCGCCTACGGCCCGGCCAATTCCAAGGCCGTCCCGCTGCTGGCCGATGCGGTGAAGAAGGACATGCCGACCACGCCTGAGAACATCGCCAACCAGGTGCAGATCGACGTGGCCTTCTGGGCCGACAACAGCGAACAGCTGGAGCAACGCTTCAACGCCTGGGCGGCGAAGAAGTAAGGGCACGATCCCTGAGGCCTGTAGGAGCGGCCTCGTGCCGCGAAAGGGCTGCAAAGCAGCCCGCAGCATCTTGTGCATCACGGCTGAGATCCCAGGGCCACTTCGCGGCCCTTTCGCGGCACAAGGCCGCTCCTACAGTTAGCGCGTCAAGCCTGAGATCACCGCTGTCCTTTTGAAGCGGCCTCAATGTTTCCCTGATTTCCCGGAGTTCGCCATGGCCATTGCAGTGCCCCTCAACGAAGGCGCGGGTAAAAGCCTCAAGCAGCGCCTCAAGCATGCCGAGCGGGTCAACCGCTGGAAGGCCCAGGCGTTGATCGCGCCGCTGGCGCTGTTCCTCCTGCTGGTGTTCCTGGTGCCGATCGCGGCGCTGCTGTACAAGAGCGTCGGCAACCCCGAGGTGGTCGCCGGCCTGCCGCGTACCGTCGAGGCGGTGGCGCAGTGGGACGGCAAGAGCCTGCCCGGCGAGGAGGTCTACAAGGCCCTCAGCCAGGACCTGGCCGAGTCGCGCAAGAACCAGACCCTGGGCGACCTTTCCAAGCGCCTGAACATGGAACTGGCCGGCTACCGCAGCCTGCTGGCCAAGACCGCGCGTGCGCTGCCGTTCAAGGGCGAGCCCGCGTCCTATAAAGAGGCCCTGCAAGCCCTGGACGAACGTTGGGGCGACCCGGCCTACTGGCAGGCGATCCGCCGCAACACCAGCACGGTCACCTCTTTCTACCTGCTGGCCTCCGTCGATCACCGCATCGACGACCTCGGCGAACTGGCCAAGGCCACGCCGGACCAGGCCATCTACCTGGATATCTTTGCCCGCACCCTGTGGATGGGCGTGGTGATCACCGCCATCTGCCTGGTGCTGGCCTACCCGCTGGCGTACCTGCTGGCCAACTTGCCGACCCGGCAGAGCAACCTGCTGATGATCCTGGTGCTGCTGCCGTTCTGGACCTCGATCCTGGTGCGGGTGGCGGCGTGGATCGTGCTGTTGCAGTCGGGCGGGCTGATCAACAGCGCGCTGATGGCCATCGGCATCATCGACCAACCGTTGGAGCTGGTGTTCAACCGCACCGGCGTGTACATCTCGATGGTGCACATCCTGCTGCCGTTCATGATCCTGCCACTGTACAGCGTGATGAAGGGCATCTCGCCCAGCTACATGCGCGCGGCGATTTCCCTGGGTTGCCATCCGTTCGCCAGTTTCTGGCGGGTGTACTTCCCACAGACCTATGCCGGTGTCGGCGCCGGCTGCCTGCTGGTGTTCATCCTGGCCATCGGCTACTACATCACCCCGGCGCTGCTGGGCAGCCCGAACGACCAGATGGTCAGCTACTTCGTCGCCTTCTACACCAACACCAGCATCAACTGGGGCATGGCCACCGCCCTGGGCGGGCTGTTGCTGCTGGCGACCGTGCTGCTGTACCTGATCTATAGCTGGCTGGTCGGCGCCAGCCGCCTGCGCCTGAGCTGAGGAGCGTTGTCATGCTGAGCCCCTACATGTCGCCCGTGGAACGGGTGTGGTTCTACAGCCTGCGCATCCTGTGCGGCCTGATCCTGTTATTCCTGGTACTGCCGGTACTGGTGATCATCCCGCTGTCGTTCAACAGCGGGAGCTTCCTGGTGTACCCGCTGCAAGGTTTCTCGTTGCACTGGTACCAGGACTTCTTCGCTTCCGCCGAATGGATGCGCGCCCTGAAGAACAGCATCATCGTCGCCCCGGCGGCCACGGTGCTGGCCATGGTGTTCGGCACCCTGGCGGCCATCGGCCTGACCCGCGGCGACTTCCCCGGCAAGTCGCTGGTGATGGCGCTGGTGATCTCGCCGATGGTGGTGCCGGTGGTGATCATTGGCGTGGCCAGCTACCTGTTCTTCGCCCCATTGGGCATGGGCAACAGCTTCACCTCGCTGATCCTGGTGCACGCGGTGCTGGGTGTACCGTTCGTGATCATTACCGTGTCGGCGACGCTGCAGGGTTTCAACTACAACCTGGTGCGCGCGGCGGCCAGTCTGGGGGCCTCGCCACTGCTGGCCTTCCGTCGGGTGACCTTGCCGTTGATCGCCCCCGGGGTGATCTCCGGGGCACTGTTTGCCTTCGCCACATCGTTCGATGAGGTGGTGGTGACCCTGTTCCTTGCAGGGCCCGAGCAGGCGACCCTGCCACGGCAGATGTTCAGCGGCATTCGCGAGAACCTGAGCCCGACCATTGCGGCGGCGGCCACCTTGCTGATTGCCTTCTCGGTGATCCTGCTGCTGACCCTGGAGTGGCTGCGCGGGCGTAGCGAGAAGCTGAGGACCCAGCAGCCGGCCTGATTCTTTGTTGCTTTACCGGCACTTCGCGGGTAAACCCGCTCCCACAGGATTTGTGCAGTTCTCTATAACTGTGCAGTCCCTGTGGGAGCGGGTTTACCCGCGAAGGGCCGGCACAGGATTGATACCAATCAGCCCCGATCCGCTTCCCTGAGTTACAATGCGCGCCACCGTGATTCTGCCCAACAGGTGCGCCATGCAGCCCTACGCTATTGCCCCCTCCATTCTGTCCGCCGATTTCGCCCGCCTGGGCGAGGACGTCGACAAGGTCCTCGCCGCCGGGGCCGACATCGTCCACTTCGATGTCATGGACAACCACTACGTGCCCAACCTGACCATCGGCCCGATGGTCTGCAGCGCCCTGCGCAAGTACGGCGTGACCGCGCCGATCGACGTGCACCTGATGGTCAGCCCGGTCGACCGCATCATCGGCGACTTCATCGAGGCCGGCGCCACCTACATCACCTTCCACCCGGAAGCCAGCCAGCACATCGACCGCTCGCTGCAACTGATCCGCGACGGCGGCTGCAAGGCCGGCCTGGTATTCAACCCGGCCACCGGCCTCGATGCGCTGAAGTACGTGATGGACAAGGTCGACATGGTCCTGCTGATGAGCGTCAACCCAGGCTTCGGTGGGCAGAAGTTCATCCCCGGTACCCTCGACAAGCTGCGCGAAGCCCGCGCGCTGATCGACGCCAGTGGCCGTGACATCCGCCTGGAGATCGACGGCGGTGTCAACGTAGGCAACATCCGCGAGATCACCGCCGCCGGCGCTGACACCTTCGTGGCCGGCTCGGCGATCTTCAACGCCCCCGACTACAAGGAAGTCATCGACAAGATGCGTGCCGAAATGGCGCTGGCACGCGCATGAGCGGCTTCGAGCAGTTGTTCCCGGGGACACTGCCCAGGCTGGTGATGTTCGATCTGGATGGCACCCTGATCGATTCGGTACCCGACCTGGCCGCAGCCGTCGACCGCACGCTGCTCGAACTCGGGCGACCGCCCGCAGGCCTGGAGGCGGTGCGCCACTGGGTTGGCAACGGCGCCCAGGTGCTGGTGCGCCGGGCCCTGGCCGGCGATATCGATCACGCCGCGGTGGACGACGAGCTGGCCGAACGCGCGCTGGCGCTGTTCATGGAAGCCTATGCCGACAACCATGAACTCACCGTGGTCTACCCCGGCGTGCGCGACACCCTGCGCTGGCTGCGCAAGCAGGGCGTGGAGATGGCGCTGATCACCAACAAGCCCGAACGCTTCGTCGCCCCCTTGCTCGACCAGATGAAGATCGGTCGCTATTTCCGCTGGATCATCGGCGGCGACACCCTGCCGCAGAAGAAGCCCGACCCGGCGGCGCTGCTGTTCGTCATGAAGATGGCCGGCGTCAGCGCCGAACAATCGCTGTTCGTCGGCGATTCGCGCAGCGACGTGCTGGCCGCCAAGGCCGCCGGCGTCCAGTGCGTCGGCCTGAGCTACGGCTACAACCATGGCCGGCCGATCGACGACGAGTCGCCCAGCCTGGTCATCGACGACCTACGCCTGCTGCTGCCCGGTTGCTTAGTCACCGACACTGGGATAACGTTGGCGGACCTTCAAGCCCCGCAAAGCAGAGACAACAACGTGGTGGTTACCGGCAAATTCTGGATGAAAGTCATCAAGGCCCTGGCCCGCTGGCGCTGGCGCGCCTGACGCCTGCCCACCGGCGCCTGCCGGTACATCCTTTGCCCGCTCCCCCTTGCTGCTTGCCCCGAGGCTACACATGACCCGCGAAGAATTCCTGCGCCTGGCCGCTGCCGGCTACAACCGCATTCCCCTGGCCTGCGAAACCCTGGCCGACTTCGACACACCGCTGTCGATCTACCTGAAGCTGGCCGACCAACCCAACTCCTACCTGCTCGAGTCCGTGCAGGGCGGCGAGAAGTGGGGCCGCTATTCGATGATCGGCCTGCCGTCGCGCACCGTGCTGCGCGTGCACGGCTACCACGTCAGCATCCTGCAGGATGGCGTCGAGGTGGAAAGCCATGACGTCGAGGATCCGCTGGCCTTTGTCGAGGCGTTCAAGGATCGCTACAAGGTCGCCGACATTCCTGGCTTGCCACGTTTCAACGGTGGCCTGGTGGGCTATTTCGGCTACGACTGCGTGCGCTATGTGGAAAAACGCCTGGGTGCCAGCCCCAACCCGGACCCACTGGGGGTACCGGATATCCTGCTGATGGTCTCCGATGCCGTGGTGGTGTTCGACAACCTGGCGGGCAAGATGCACGCCATCGTGCTGGTCGACCCGGCCGAGGCGCAGGCCTTCGAACAAGGGCAGGCCCGCCTGCAGGGGCTTCTGGATACCCTGCGCCAGCCGATCACCCCGCGCCGTGGCCTGGACCTGAGCGGGCCGATGGCCGCCGAGCCGGCGTTCCGCTCCAGCTACACACAAGCCGACTACGAAAGCGCCGTGGGCCGCATCAAGGAGTACATCCTGGCCGGCGACTGCATGCAGGTGGTGCCGTCCCAGCGCATGTCCATCGACTTCAAGGCCGCGCCCATCGACCTGTACCGGGCGCTGCGCTGCTTCAACCCGACGCCGTACATGTACTTCTTCAACTTCGGCGACTTCCATGTGGTCGGCAGTTCGCCGGAAGTGCTGGTGCGGGTCGAGGACAACCTGGTCACCGTGCGCCCGATCGCCGGTACCCGCCCGCGCGGGGCCACCGAAGAAGCCGACCGGGCGTTGGAAGACGACCTGCTGTCGGACGACAAGGAAATCGCCGAGCACCTGATGCTCATCGACCTGGGTCGCAACGACGTGGGCCGGGTGTCGGCCACCGGCAGTGTGCGCCTGACCGAGAAGATGGTGATCGAGCGATACTCGAACGTCATGCATATCGTGTCCAACGTCACCGGCCAGCTGAATGAGGGGCTGACGGCCATGGACGCACTGCGGGCGATCCTGCCGGCCGGTACCCTCTCCGGCGCGCCGAAGATCCGCGCCATGGAGATCATCGACGAACTGGAGCCGGTCAAGCGCGGCGTCTACGGTGGCGCGGTGGGCTACTTTGCCTGGAACGGCAACATGGACACCGCCATCGCCATCCGCACTGCGGTGATCAAGGACGGTGAACTGCATGTGCAGGCCGGTGGCGGCATCGTCGCCGACTCGGTGCCGGCGCTGGAGTGGGAAGAAACCATCAACAAGCGCCGGGCGATGTTCCGCGCGGTGGCGCTGGCCGAGCAGACCTCCAAGTAAATGGATCGGGGTCGCAACGCGGCCCCGACAACTCAGAAGTCCAGGCTCAACGCCACGCTCACGCCCTGCTGGCGCAACTCATCACTCTTGCGCCAGTTGTAGTTCCCCCGCAGGTTCACCCCTGGCACCAGTTCATGGGTCAGCCCCAAGCTGGCGCGGGTCAGGTTGCTGTGTGGCGTATACCCGGTCAAGGTGAAGTCGTTCGCCGGCAGGCTGGTCAGGTGCATGCGCAGGTCCTGCTGATCGTGCTCGAACTCGTGCTCGCGGGCCACCTCGGCAAACAGCCTGGTCGTCGGCAGGAGCTGCACGCTCCCCAGCAGGCCGGCCCCCAGCCGGCGTGACGTGCGCTCCTGATCGTCGAAGCCGAGCGCAGTGGAGCGGCCGCTTTTCTCGTCATACCCATCGACCTTGACCCGCGCATAATCGGCGCTGATGAACGGCGCCAGTTGCCAGCGGCTGCTCTCGGCCGCCAGGTTGTAGCCCACCCGGCCGGTGACGGCCCAGGCCTCGCCATCGCTGTCGCCTTTCTCGCTGCGCTCACCAACGCCCAGGGCGAAGGTACGCTTGAGGTCGCGATAGTCCAGGTGCCCGGCGGTCAGTGCCGCGTCGGCCCACCAGCGATCCTGGCGGAACTGGGCGAAGGCGCTGGCCAGGTAGCTGTCGAGCTTGTAGTCGGAATCTTCCTGGCCTGCCTCGAGCTTTTGCCGGTACACGCCCGCCGCCAGCCCCACGCGCCAGGCGTCATCCAGCCGATAGCTGCCGCCGAGGGTCAGGTTGTAGCCGCGCCCGTCGCCACTGGCGGCGCTGCGCTGGCTGCCGAAGTCCAGGTCCTGACCGCCGGTGGCGACGAACGCCTGCCATTGACCGACCGCCTGCCAGGGCGTCTGCCACTGGTTGCGCAGCTCATCCTGGTGGGCGCGGAGGCTGGCGTGGGCGATTTCCGGCAGCAGGGTCAGCTCCCAGGGCGCGGCGAGGATCGAATAGGCATAGTCGGCAATCAGTTGCTGGCCGGCGATGGTCGGGTGCACCGAGTCGTTGAACAGCAGCCGGGTCGGGTCCGGCGTCGTGCCGTTCGCCCCGTAGACCGGGTTGCCCACGCAGCCGTCGCCGCTGTAGCAGGTGCCGACCAGGTTCTGGTCGGCGGCCAGGCCGAACTGGGCGGGGCTGGCCAGGGCCTCGCGCAGCAGTGCCGGGACATTCAGCGGGATGATCTCGGCGTCGATCTGCCCGAGCCGGTTGACCAGCGACTGGTTGAATACGCCGGACAGCTGCGACAGCGGCCCTTGCTGGGGCGTGCCGCTGAAGTTCGGCGTTTGCCCCAGGTCCGGCAGCAGCCAGACCATGATGTAGCGCGCGCCGCCCTGTTGCAGCGCCTGGGCGCTGGCCGCCAGGCGGGCACCGGCGGCGGCCGCGTCGGCGGGACTGTTGACCAGGCCCTGGAGGAAATCGTTGCCGCCACCGGTCAGGTAGTACAGGGCATTGGGATCGGCCCGCAGGCCGTTGGCCAGGTAGCCGTCACGCTCGCGCAGAACAGTGCCCGCGCCGGGGCGACCTGGTGGGATGACGGCTTGCGAGGTGTCGGTGATCGAGTCGAGGATCTGTTGCGTGGTGTAGCCGCCCACCGCCCAGTTGTTGCCGTCCGGCGTGCCTTGCAGCTGGTTGGTCAGCGACGTCGAGGGGCCCAGGCTGGTTCCGGAAAAGCCCAGCCTGCCACCCAGGATCATCGGCGATACCGGCGCGTAGTTACCATTGGCATCGCGGTTGGTGAAGCGCATGCCTGGCGTGCCGCCGGTCAGGTCAGGAAACTGCCCGGCGTCGCTGAGGCTGTCGCCGAAGACGACCAAGGCGCTATAGGGGGAGGGCGTCGCGATGGCTTGGCTGCAGGCGAACACGAGGGTCGCGAGGGAAGTGCGCAGGAAGGGAGCCTTGAGCATGCATGGATATCCTTTTCATTGTTTTTATCGGGGCAAGCCGGATGACCTTAGCAAATTCCCGGTCTTTGCCTACCGTTGCGTTCGTTTCCCCGTGTTTATGGGCATATTGCACCCGCCGCCCCGGTAGGTTACTGTCCCGGAACGTATGAACGAGACCTACCCTGTGTTGATCGTCAGCAAACTCTTGATGCGCGTTATCAAGGCCGTCGCCCGTTGGCGTTGGCGCGCCTGACTTTTTCTCCTGCCGGTTCGCCCGGCCCGCCCCCGTTTGCCTTCCCCACTTGTTCCGTCAACCGCCCCGTGCGGGTTCGGCCGCATTCATGAGCGGCAGCGGAAGGCTCGAATCAAAAGTCAGTATTCAAGAGGTTCGTTGCAGATGTTACTGATGATCGACAACTACGACTCCTTCACCTACAACGTCGTGCAGTACCTTGGCGAGCTGGGTGCCGAGGTCAAGGTCATTCGCAATGACGAAATGACCATCGCCCAGATCGAAGCCCTTAACCCCGAGCGCATCGTCGTCTCCCCGGGCCCGTGCACGCCGAGCGAAGCCGGGGTCTCCATCGAGGCCATCCTGCACTTTGCCGGCAAACTGCCGATCCTGGGCGTCTGCCTGGGCCACCAGTCCATCGGCCAGGCCTTCGGCGGCGACGTGGTGCGCGCTCGTCAGGTGATGCATGGCAAGACCAGCCCGGTGCTGCACCGTGACCTGGGGGTGTTCGCCGGCCTGAACAATCCGCTCACCGTGACCCGCTACCACTCGCTGGTGGTCAAGCGCGAAACCCTGCCCGACTGCCTGGAAGTGACCGCCTGGACCGCCCACGAAGATGGCACTGTCGACGAAATCATGGGCCTGCGTCATAAAACCCTGAATGTCGAAGGGGTACAGTTCCACCCCGAATCCATCCTCACCGAGCAGGGCCACGAGCTGTTCGCCAATTTCCTCAAGCAGACCGGCGGACGCCGTTAAGGACCGATCATGGATATCAAGACCGCTTTGAGCCGTATCGTCGGCCACCTGGATTTGTCCACCGAGGAAATGCGTGACGTCATGCGCCAGATCATGACCGGCCAGTGCAGTGAGGCGCAGATCGGTGCCTTCCTCATGGGCATGCGCATGAAGAGCGAGAGCATCGACGAGATCGTCGGCGCGGTGTCGGTGATGCGTGAGCTGGCCGACAAGGTCGAGCTGAAGACCCTCGACGGCGTGGTCGATATCGTCGGCACCGGTGGCGATGGCGCCAACATCTTCAATGTGTCGACTGCTTCGGCCTTTGTCCTGGCCGCGGCCGGCTGCACCGTGGCCAAGCATGGCAACCGTGCCGTCTCCGGCAAGAGCGGCAGCGCCGACCTGCTGGAAACCGCCGGTATCTACCTGAACCTGACCCCGGTGCAGGTCGCCCGCTGCATCGACAGCCTTGGCATCGGCTTCATGTTCGCCCAGACCCATCACAGTGCCATGAAGCACGCCGCCGGCCCTCGTCGCGACCTGGGGCTGCGTACCTTGTTCAACATGCTCGGCCCGCTTACGAATCCGGCCGGCGTGAAACACCAGGTGGTCGGGGTCTTCACCCAGGCCCTGTGCCGCCCGTTGGCCGAGGTGCTGCAGCGCCTGGGCAGCAAGCACGTGCTGGTGGTGCACTCGAAGGACGGCCTGGACGAGTTCAGCCTGGCCGCGCCGACCTTCGTCGCCGAACTGAAGAATGACCAGATCACCGAGTACTGGGTCGAGCCGGAAGACCTCGGCATGAAGAGCCAGAGCCTGCACGGCCTGGCGGTCGAGGGGCCGCAGGCTTCGCTGGAGCTGATCCGTGACGCCCTGGGACGACGCAAGACCGAGAACGGCCAGAAGGCCGCCGAGATGATCGTTCTTAACGCTGGCGCAGCGCTGTACGCCGCCGACCACGCGATGACCCTGGCCCAGGGTGTCGAACTGGCCCACGATGTGCTGCACACCGGCCTGGCCTGGGAGAAACTGCAGGAGCTGGGCGCCTTTACCGCGGTATTCAAGGTGGAGAACGAAGCATGAGTGTCCCGACGGTGCTGGAAAGGATCATCGCCCGCAAGTTCCAGGAAGTGGCCGAGCGCAGCGCGCGGGTCAGCCTGGGTGAACTTGAGCGCCTGGCCAAGGCGGCCGATGCGCCCCGTGGCTTTGCCAGGGCATTGATCGAGCAGGCTGCGCGCAAGCAGCCGGCGGTGATCGCCGAGATCAAGAAGGCCTCGCCAAGCAAGGGCGTGATCCGCGAAAACTTCGTGCCGGCGGAGATTGCCGTCAGCTACGAGAAGGGTGGGGCGACCTGCCTGTCGGTGCTGACCGACGTGGACTACTTCCAGGGTGCCGACGTCTACCTGCAGCAGGCGCGTGCCGCCGTTTCGCTGCCGGTGATCCGCAAGGACTTCATGGTCGATCCGTACCAGATCGTCGAAGCCCGTGCCCTGGGCGCCGACTGCGTGCTGTTGATCGTCTCGGCGCTGGACGACGTGAAGATGGCCGAGCTGGCCGCCACCGCCAAGGACGTCGGCCTCGACGTGCTGGTCGAAGTGCATGACGGCGATGAGCTGGAGCGTGCGTTGAAGACCCTCGACACACCGTTGGTCGGGGTCAACAACCGCAACCTGCATACCTTCGAAGTCAGCCTGGAGACTACCCTCGACCTGCTGCCGCGCATCCCCCGCGATCGCCTGGCCATCACCGAGAGCGGCATTCTCAACCGTGCCGATGTCGAGCTGATGGAAATCAACGAGGTGTATTCGTTCCTGGTCGGCGAGGCGTTCATGCGCGCCGAGCAGCCAGGGTTGGAGCTGCAGCGGCTGTTCTTCCCCGAACAGGTGAAGAAGACCGTTCAGCAACTGGACTGATCGAACAGAAAGCCGGCATCGTTTGCCGGCTTTTTCTATTCGAGGGCTTCATCGTGAGACAGTCCCAACGTGGGAGCGGGCTTGCCCCGCGATGAGGCCGGTGAACATCACATCAAAGGTGGATCAATGACCGATCAACCCCTGGCCCTTACCGTCGAACAGGGCCTGCACGCCGAACAGGACCTGCTGGCCGCCGTCTGCCGCGGCGAACGCGAATCCGGCGTGCTGTTCTGGCGCCCGACCGACCATGCCCTGGTCATGCCCCGGCGCATGAGCCGCCTGGACAACTTCGAGGCCGCTTGCGCCGAGCTGGCCATCGCCGGCTGGCCAGTACTGCTGCGCGAAACCGGTGGCGAGCCGGTGCCGCAATCCCATGCGACCGTCAACGTGGCACTGGTCTATGTGGCCCCGCGTAGCGAGGGTGATCAGGGCCGCATTGAGAATGCCTACGAGCGTCTGTGCCTGCCGCTGTGCGATGTCCTGCGCGAATGGGGTGGTGTTGCCTCGGTGGGGGAGATTGACGGCGCCTTTTGCGATGGCCGCTACAACGTCAACCTCAATGGCCGCAAACTGGTCGGCACGGCCCAGCGCTGGCGCCAGGGGCTGGGGGGCAAGCGCCCGGTGGTGCTGGTGCATGGTGCCCTGTTGCTGGACAACGAACGCGAATCGATGGTCGCGGCGGTCAACCGCTTCAATGAGTGCTGCGAGCTGGAGCAGCGCTGCCGTGCCGACAGCCATATCGCCCTGCACGAGGTGGCGCCTGCCGCCCCCTGGTTCGAGTGCTTGAGCCAGGCCTATGAGCAAGTGTTGGCGGAGCTGCCACAGGATTAACGGGTGCCGTAGACCACCATGGTCTTACCCTTGACCTGCACCAGGCTGCGCTCCTCGAGGTCCTTGAGGACGCGGCCGACCATCTCCCGTGAACAACCGACGATACGACCGATCTCCTGGCGGGTGATCTTGATCTGCATGCCGTCGGGGTGGGTCATGGCGTCGGGTTGCTTGCACAGGTCGAGCAGGCAGCGGGCGACCCGCCCGGTGACATCGAAAAACGCCAGGTCACCGACCTTGCGGGTGGTGTTGCGCAGGCGCTGGGCCATCTGGCTGCCCAGGGCATAGAGGATTTCCGGCTCCAGGCGTACCAGCTCGCGGAATTTGTCGTAGCCGATCTCGGCCACTTCGCACTCGGTCTTGGCGCGCACCCAGGCGCTGCGCTGATGTTCCTGGCCGGCCGGCTCGAACAGCCCCAGCTCACCGAAGAAATCACCGCTGTTGAGGTAGGCGATGATCATCTCGTGGCCGTCGTCGTCCTCGATCAGGATGGTCACCGAGCCCTTGATGATGAACGACAAGGTCTCGGCCCGGTCGCCGGCACAGATGATGTTGCTCTTGGCGGCGTAGCGACGGCGCTGGCAGTGGGCCAGCAACTTGTCGATGTTCTTGATCTTGGGTGGCAGGGCTGAGGAGACCATCACGAAATCCTGTTCGATACGACGC
Organism: Pseudomonas sp. 2hn; assembly: GCF_019646095.1. NCBI lineage: Bacteria > Pseudomonadati > Pseudomonadota > Gammaproteobacteria > Pseudomonadales > Pseudomonadaceae > Pseudomonas > Pseudomonas sp. 2hn. Next base: position 493,880 of record NZ_CP081016.1, read on the forward strand.
ATTGGCTTTTTATAAAGGCGCCTGGCAGCACGCGCCAGTCATTTGGCGCCAGCTTATCAGACACTTCAACTTGAATCGGCACAAAAGCGACGCGGCTTGAGCTTTTCCGACAGCCTCGCAAGGTCTAAGCTGACACCCTTTTACGAAATCGGGAGTCCGGATAGATGAAGGCACGCATCCAGTGGGCCGGTGAAGCGATGTTCCTCGGTGAGTCGGGGAGCGGCCATGTCGTGGTTATGGATGGCCCACCCGAAGCCGGAGGTCGCAACCTGGGCGTGCGCCCGATGGAGATGCTCCTGCTCGGCCTGGGTGGCTGCAGCAGTTTCGACGTAGTCAGCATCCTCAAGAAGTCGCGCCAGGCCGTGGAAAGCTGCGAGGCCTTCCTGGAAGCCGAACGCGCCAGTGAAGACCCGAAGGTGTTCACCAAGATCCACCTCAACTTCGTGGTCAAGGGCCGCGGGTTGAAGGAGGCGCAGGTCAAGCGTGCGGTCGAGCTGTCGGCGGAGAAATATTGCTCGGCCTCGATCATGCTGGATCGCGCCGGCGTCGAGATCACGCACGGTTACGAAATCGTCGAACTCGGTTGATCGAAGGCAGCACCTGCCGGTCAGGCGCTTTGCTTGTGCAGGCGTTCGACACCTAGCAGCAACGCGAGCCCCGGGATCAGCGCAAGCACCAGCCAGGGCGTATTCACCCCGAGCAGGATGAGGATTTCGCTGCTGCTCCAGGTGGTGCCGAAGTGTTCGGCAAACACCTGGCACTGCAGCCACGCAGCCAACGTGCCAGCGAGCACGAACGTGCCGACCAGCAGTTGGCGGCTGGCTAAAAACGCGCTGAGCAGCAGGAACAGCAACTGCGCGGGCAGTGTGCCGAGCATCAGCTCGGCGGTGCTGTTGCTGTCAGGGTCGGTAAGCGTCGGCAGTTCCAGGCTGAAAGTGCTTTGCCCGACACTGGCGACCATCAGGCAAACGAACAGATAGGCGACCGGGATCAGGCTAAGGCCCTGCAGCAGCCGGGCGAGCGATCGTCCCATGTTCAGCGACGCAATGCCGGCAGCAGCTGCAACAGACGTTCGGGTAGCTGTGCCCGAAGCTGCTCGCTCAATGCCTCACGTCGCTTCTGGTACAGCACGCCAAGACCGATCACGCCGAGGCCGATCAAGGTCAGTATGACCGGGAACAGCAGGGAATCGGCGAACACCTCGTAGGACAGATACCCCAGATAGGCCGCCACCCCCATCGCTCCGAACACCATGAACACGGGGCGGCGCAGCAGGACGGCCAGGCCCATCAGTCCCAGGTTGATCAGGCAGTACAGCGCCTTGCCCCACTCGCTGCCACTGTCCATCAGCGTCAGCCCGCCCCAGAACGCCGCCAGGCCGGCGAGATAGCCCCAGAAGGCATAGTCCCGGCGGGTGCGTCCGTCGATCACCAGGAACACCAACAGCAGGCCCAGGCCGAACCACAGCGAGACCGTGCGCCGTTGCTCCCAGCTGAACAGGTCGCCATGGAACCACTCGCTCAGGTCCATGGACATGAACCACAGGGCCACCGCGATCGGCATGACGATGAAAGGGAAGGGAATCAGGCGCAGCATCAGCATCCCGGCCAGTACCGTCGCCGCCTCCATTGCCAACCAGCCACCCTGCACGTAGGTGTAGTACTGGTGGTAGTCGCCCTGGGCGTCGTCCAGTGGCCACCAGCCTGCCAGGCGCTCGATGGCGAACACCGCCAGCGGTACGATGCTGACCGCCACGGCGGCCAGCACGCCGGCGGCGACAGGCTGGTTGCGTCGTTGCAGCGACAGGGCGAACAGGGTGATCCCGGCGATGTAGAGCAGGGCGATGGCCAGCAGTGCACCGTCGCCTATGCGCATCCAGGCCTCGGTGAGCAGCCAGCCCATGGCACCCATGATCAGCAGTGCGCCGAAATAGAACGCCACATGGGCCAGCTGGAAGCTGGCGCGGCTTTCCGGCTGCTGGCGCAGGAAGGCCAGCAAGGCCTGGTCCTGCCCCGGGTGCAGCACGCCGGCACTCACGGCGCGTGCCAGGTCCCTGGCGTCGAAACGTTCCATGGTGCGCGTCTCAGATTCGGTAGGTGCTCTTGGTCATGACCTTGGCCAGCAGGCTCATGCCGAAGCGCACGGGGGCCGGGAAACGGTAGCCGCCGGCTTCCAGCGCGGACTCGGCGTGGTGTTCCTCGTCGACACGCATCTGTTCGAGGATGGCGCGGGACTTGCCGTCGTTCTCGGGGATCTGCTCCAGGTGTTCGTCCAGGTGCTTGCACACCTGATGCTCGGTGGCGGCGACGAAGCCGAGGCTGACCTTGTCGCTGACCAGACCGGCGAGGGCGCCGATGCCGAACGACAGGCCGTAGAACACCGGGTTGAGCACACTGGGGTGGCTGTTGAGCTGGCGAATGCGCTGCTCGCACCAGGCCAGGTGGTCGATTTCTTCTTCCGCCGCATGCTCCATGGCCTTGCGCACCTGGGGCAGCTTGGCGGTCAGGGCCTGGCCCTGGTACAGCGCCTGGGCGCAGACTTCGCCGGTGTGGTTGATGCGCATCAGGCCGGCGATATGGCGGGTCTGCTGCTCGTCGAGTTCGGCGTCCGGCTGGATGATCGCCGGGGATGGGCGGGCGGGTTGGCCGCTGAAGGGCAGCAAGGTGCGCATGGCGGTATCGGCCTGCAGCAACAAGCGGTCGAGCGGCGAGTAGTGACGTTCGGTAGCCATCGGGCACCTCCGCTGAAGTGATGCCCGACAGTCTACCTCAATACCCCTGGGCAGGCTTGCCTTGGATCAGCCCGGCGGCCAGTGCATCTGGCGCTGGCCAAGCACGTGCATGTGGATGTGGTAGACGGTCTGGCCGCCCTGCTCGTTGCAGTTCATCACCACGCGGAAGCCCTCTTCGCAGCCGAGCTCCCGGGCCAGGCGCTGGGCGGTGAACAGGATGTGGCCGGCCAGGCCTTTGTCCTCTTCGGTCAGGTCGTTGAGGGTACGGATGGGCTTTTTCGGAATGACCAGAAAATGCACTGGCGCTTGGGGGGCGATATCGTGGAAGGCCAGAACCTGGTCGTCCTCGTAGATGATCTTTGCCGGAATCTCCCGGTTGATGATCTTGGTGAAGATAGTCTCCACAGCACTTGCTCCATGGTGAGTGTCCGGGCTGAGTGTACTGAGCCCGCCGCCGCTCGCCCAGTGGCTATTCCATGCCGATCGGGCAATAGCGGCGATGGATCAGCCCGGCCAGCTTGCGCGTCAGCCAGCGCGGCAGCAGGCGCGGGGCGAAGGCCAGCCAGCGGTTGCGCCGGCCGGGCAGGATCAGCGCGCGGTTCTTGTCCAGAGCGCGGACGGTGTACAGGGCGATTTCCTCGGGGCTCAGGCAGCGGCTGTTGCCGTCGAGGCGTGGGATGCGGCGCCTGGCCGAGCGCACCGGCCCCGGGCACAGCACCGAGACCTTGATTCCGGTGCGCCGCAGTTCCTCGCGCAGCGCCTCGGAGAAACTCAGCACATAGGCCTTGCTCGCCGCGTAGGCAGCCATCCACGGGCCCGGTGCGACCCCGGCCAGTCCCGCGACGTTGAGGATCTGCCCGCCACCCTGGATCGCCATCAGGTTGCCAATGGCGTGGCACAGGCGGCTCAGGGCAAGGATATTGACCTCCAGCAGGTCCTGCTCATCGGCCCATTCATGGGCCAGGAACGGCCCATAGCTGCGTTGCCCCGCGCAATTCACCAGCAGGTCGATGCGCCGCTCGCCTTCCTCCAGCTCGAGGACGAAGCCCGACAGGCGCAGAGGCTGGCTGAGATCGCAGGCACGGAACAGCACTTCCACGCCGAAGCGTTGGGTGAGCTCGATGGCCACTGGCTCCAGCGTCTCGCGCTGGCGCGCCACCAGGATCAGGTTGCGCCCGCGCCGTGCCAGGGCTTCCGCCAGGGCCAGGCCCAGGCCGCTGGAAGCTCCGGTGATCATGGCGTAACGGGTCATGCAAGGCTCCTGGGGCGTAAGGGGCGCCTAGTGTACAGCCTGGCCGATTTGCTACAAGGCGTTGCTGCGCAGCTGCTGGCTGCGCGCCAGGGCGGTCCGGTACTCGTCCTGCAGGCGCCCGATCAGCTCGCCGGCGCCGGGCAGGTCATGGATCTCGCCGACACCCTGGCCGGCCGACCAGACCGTCTTCCAGGCCTTGGCCTCGTCATCCAGTGGCTTGAGCTTGCCGGCGTCATGGCCACTCTTCAGCGCTGCCAGGTCGTAGCCGGCCTGTTCCAGGCTCTGGCGCAGGAAGCTTGCCGGGATGCCGGACACTGCGGGGGTATGCACGATATCGGCGGCCCCGGCGCCCAGGATCATCTGCTTGTAGGCGTCCTGGGCCTGGCTCTCACGGGTGGCGATGAAACGGGTGCCCATGTAGCCGAGGTCGGCCCCCAGCAATTGCGCGGCCAGCAGTTCATGGCCATGGTTCAGGCAGCCGGCCAGCAGCAGGGTCTTGTCGAAGAACTGGCGGATCTCCGCGACCAGGGCGAACGGGCTCCAGGTTCCGGCATGTCCGCCGGCGCCGGCGGCCACGGCGATCAGCCCGTCGACGCCGGCCTCGGCGGCCTTCTCGGCGTAGCGACGGGTGGTCACGTCATGGAACACCAGGCCACCATAGCCGTGCACCGCGTCGACCACCTCCTTCACCGCGCCGAGGCTGGTGATGACGATGGGCACGCGATGTTCGACGCACAGTGCCAGGTCGGCCTGCAGGCGCGGATTGGTCGGGTGCACGATCAGGTTGACCGCATAGGGCGCAGGCGCCTGCAGCTCGGCCAGCCCGGCCTCGATCTCCTCCAGCCAGGCCTTGAACCCTGCGCTGTCACGCTGGTTCAGGGCAGGGAAGCTGCCCACCACGCCATTGGCGCAGCAGGCGAGCACCAGCCGGGGATTGGAGATCAGGAACATCGGCGCCGCCACCAGGGGCAGGCGCAGGCGTTGTTCGAGCGAGGCGGGCAGGGACATGGCGAAACTCCTGTAGGCGGGTGGATATCGTCAGAACGGTTTGACCACCACGAGAATTACGACGCCCAGCAGCATCAGCACCGGTGCCTCGTTGAACCAGCGGTAGTAAACATGGCTGCGGGTGTTGGTGCCGGCGGCGAAGCGTTTGCGCTGGGCGCCGCACATGTGATGGTAGACGGTGAGCAGGGCTACCAGGGTGAGCTTGGCGTGCAGCCAGCCCTGGCTCAGCCAGCCGGGGTTCAGGTACAGCATCCAGCCGCCGAACACGTAGGTGGCGATCATCGCCGGGTTCATGATGCCCCGGTACAGCTTGCGCTCCATGGTGGTGAAGCGCTCGAGGCTGATGCTGTCCTGGCTCTGGGCGTGATAGACGAACAGGCGTGGCAGGTAGAACAGGCCGGCGAACCAGCAGACCACGCTGACGATATGCAGCGCCTTGATCCATAGATAGAGCATGGGGAGTTCCTTCAGGTTTTCACGGTCGTCAGATAGTAGAGGCCAAGGGCCCGAAGGGTCATCCCAAGAGTTGTTACAGGCGCCCTTGGCCCCTATTATCGTGCGCTTTCCAGTGGTCTCGTTGATAAGGGGCAAGCGTCATGATCAAGGTCGGTATCGTCGGCGGCACGGGTTACACCGGTGTCGAACTGCTGCGTCTGCTGGCGCAGCACCCACAGGCCGAAGTGGCGGTCATCACTTCGCGCTCCGAAGCGGGCGTGGCGGTTGCCGACATGTACCCGAACCTGCGCGGCCATTACGATGGCCTGGCGTTCAGCGTGCCGGACACCAAGACCCTGGCGGCCTGCGATGTGGTGTTCTTCGCCACGCCCCACGGCGTCGCCCACGCCCTGGCGGGTGAGTTGCTGGCGGCCGGCACCAAGGTCATCGACCTGTCCGCCGACTTCCGCCTGCAGGACGCCGCCGAATGGGGCAAGTGGTACGGCCAGCCCCATGGCGCGCCCGAGCTGCTCAAGGACGCGGTCTACGGCTTGCCCGAAGTAAACCGCGAGAAGATCCGTCAGGCGCGCCTGATCGCCGTGCCGGGTTGCTACCCGACCGCCACCCAGCTGGGCTTGCTGCCATTGCTGGAGTCCGGCCTGGCCGACCCGTCGCGGTTGATCGCTGACTGCAAGTCGGGCGTCAGCGGTGCCGGCCGCGGCGCTGCGGTGGGCTCGCTGTTCTGCGAGGCCGGGGAGAGCATGAAGGCCTACGCGGTCAAGGGCCACCGTCACCTGCCGGAGATCAGCCAGGGTCTGCGCCAGGCGGCGGGCAAGGACATCGGCCTGACCTTCGTGCCGCACCTGACCCCGATGATCCGTGGCATCCATGCCACCCTGTACGCAACGGTCGCCGATACCTCGGTCGACCTGCAGGCGCTGTTCGAGAAACGCTACGCCAACGAACCGTTCGTCGACGTGATGCCAGCCGGCAGCCATCCGGAAACCCGCAGCGTGCGCGGTGCCAACGTCTGCCGTATCGCCGTGCACCGGCCTCAGGGCGGTGACCTGGTGGTGGTGCTGTCGGTGATCGACAACCTGGTCAAGGGCGCCTCGGGCCAGGCGGTGCAGAACCTCAACATCCTGTTCGGCCTCGACGAGCGCATGGGGCTGTCCCACGCCGGGCTGCTGCCGTAAGCCGCCGGTCGTTGCCAGGGCCCGCCTCGCGCGGGCCTTTTTCATGGGGGCGACTAAAGCCGCACAATTCTTGACCGATTTTCTCGGACAAGCGGATAATACCCGCCATCGAGTTTTATGGCGGCACTGCGCCGGGAGAATCAACATGAGCGTCGAAACCTTCACCCCCACGGCTTTGGAGTTCACTCCCGGGGCTGCGCACAAGGTGAAAACCCTGGTCAGCGAAGAGGGCAACGAGCGGCTGAAGCTGCGTGTGTTCGTGACCGGCGGCGGCTGCTCGGGCTTCCAGTATGGTTTCACCTTTGATGAAGACGTGGCCGATGACGACACCATCGTCGAGCGCGAAGGTGTTGCGCTGGTCGTCGACCCGATGAGCTACCAGTACCTGGCGGGCGCCGAAGTCGACTACCAGGAAGGCCTGGAAGGTTCGCGCTTCGTGATCAAGAACCCGAACGCCACCACCACCTGCGGTTGCGGTTCGTCGTTCTCGATCTGATCCGGGCCCTGCTGTGAAAACGCCGCGCAATTGCGCGGCGTTTTGCATTCTGGCGGGTGTTCAGGCGGGGTAGATCGCGCCGAGGATGCGCAGGCCGCGGGCGGCGGTCACGCTGGGGCGGTTGGCCGGGATGCCCTCCAGGCAGCAATGGGCCAGCCAGGCGAAGGCCATGGCCTCGACCCAATCCGGGTCCACGCCATGTGCGGCGGTGCTTGCAACTTTGGCAGCCGGCAGCAGGGCCGCCAGGCGCGCCATCAATGCACCGTTGCGCGCACCTCCGCCACAGACCAGCAGGGCCTCGGTGTCGTCCTGGGCCTGGCGCAGCGAGTCGATGATGCTGCGCGCCGTCAGTTCCAGCAGGGTGGCCTGGACATCTTCGTCACGGTACGCCGGCAGGCGCGCCAGATGGGCGTCCAGCCAGGGCAGGTTGAAGACTTCGCGGCCAGTGCTCTTCGGGCCGCTGCCGGCGAAGAACGGATCGCTCAGCAGGGCGCTCAGCAGGTCCTGACGGACGCTGCCGCTGGCCGCCCAGGCGCCGTCGGCATCGAAAGCCTGGCCCTGCTTGCGTTCGATCCAGGCATCCAGCAGCACATTGCCCGGGCCGCAGTCGAAGCCATGCACCGGCTGCTCGCGTTCGATCAGGCTCAGGTTGCTGAAGCCACCCACGTTGAGGATCGCCAGGCGCTGGCCGAGATGACCGAACAGGGCCTCGTGAAACGCCGGTACCAGGGGCGCGCCCTGGCCGCCCGCCGCCACGTCGCGACGACGGAAGTCGCCCACCACGCAGATACCGGTGAGCTCGGCCAGCAGGGCCGGGTTGCCGATCTGCACGGTAAAGCCACGGGCCGGCTCATGGCGAACCGTCTGGCCGTGGCTGCCAATGGCACGGATGGCGTCGGGCGCCAGGCCCTGGGCGGCCAGCAGATGATTGATGCCCTGTGCCGCCAGGGTGGCCCAGCGGTTTTCCGCCAGGGCCGCACGGGCGATCTCGTCGGGGCCGCTGGCGCAGAGGCCGAGCAGGTCCTGGCGCAGGTCGACGGGCATGGGGATGTAATGGGTGGCGAGCAGCCGCAGCTGCTCGTCTTGCTCGATCAGGGCGATGTCCAGGCCATCAAGGCTGGTGCCGGACATCACCCCCAGGTAGAGCGCCATGTCAGCGCTTGTTGGCGGCGAGCAGGGTGGCCTTTTCCTGATCCATGCGAGCGATCAGGGGCTGGCTCTGCTGGTTGAAGCGCTGGCGCTCGGCCTTGGCGATCGGGTCGGCCATCGGCACCTTCTGGCTCAGCGGGTCGACGTGGACACCGTTGACCTGGAACTCGTAGTGCAGGTGCGGGCCGGTCGACAGGCCGGTGGTGCCAATGTAGCCGATGATCTGACCCTGCTTGACGCTGGAGCCGGTCTTGATGCCCTTGGCGAAGCCCTGCATGTGGCCGTAGAGGGTCTTGTACGAATTGCCATGGGCGATGATCACGGTGTTGCCGTAGCCGCCGCGACGGCCGGCCAGTTCGATGCGGCCATCGCCGGCGGCCTTGATCGGTGTGCCGCGTGGCGCGGCGTAGTCGACGCCCTTGTGCGCACGGATCTTGTTGAGGATCGGGTGCTTGCGCCCGGCGGAGAAGCGCGAGCTGATGCGGGCGAAGTCCACCGGGGTGCGGATGAACGCCTTGCGCAGGCTGTTGCCGTCGGCGGTGTAGTAGTTGGTGTTGCCCTGCTTGTTGGTGTAGCGCACGGCGGTGTAGGTCTTGCCGCGGTTGGTGAAGCGGGCGGAGAGGATGTTGCCGGTGCCGACCACCTTGCCGTCCATCATCTTCTGCTCGTAGACCACGTCGAATTCGTCGCCAGGGCGAATGTCCTGGGCGAAGTCGATGTCGTAGCCGAGGATGCGCGCCATGTCCATGGTCATGCTGTGGGACAGGCCGGCGCGCTGGGCGGAGGCGGACAGCGAGCTCTTGATCACGCCATGGGCGTAGGCGGTGCGGACCACCGGCTTGCTGACCTCGCGCTCGAAGGCGAAGCCCTTGTCGGTCCTGTTCAGGCGGATGGTCTCGAGGGTGCTGACCTTGCTGTGCAGGCTGGTCAGCTGGCCGTCCTTGTCCAGTTCGAACTGCAGCACCTGGCCATGCTTGAGCTGGCTGAACTGCTTGGCCTGCTTGTTGCTCGCCAGCACGTCGTGGACGACGTTGGCCGGCAGGCCGACCTTGTTGAACAGGGTGGAAAGCGTATCGCCGCGGCTGACCACCACTTCGCGGTGGCCCGGGGTTTTCTCTTCCGGCTTGGCGGCGGGGGCCGGCGCCGGTTCCGCCTTGGCGGTTTCGGGCTCGGCGCCGTCGATCTGGGCGAATGGCGAGTCGCTGCTTTGCCCGGCCTCTACCAGGGGGGCGCTGCGGGACTCGTCCTTGAGCTGTTCTGCCGGGCTCTCGAGCTCCAGGCTGAGGGTGGTTTTCTTGGCTTCCACTTCGCTGGAAGGGAAGACCAGCAAGGCCAGGCTGAGGAGGGCGGCAATGCCGCTTGCGGCCAACAGATGGCTTTTCGGATAAAGCGGGGGCGCTTTAGGCGTTTCGTTGGTCATAGGTGAGGTGACTTTGAAAAAGGTGAAATGGAAAAGATGAATGACATGATGAAGATGAAATAACTGTATAAAATATAACCAAATCCATTCTCACGCAAGGGCGCGTAGACGTTGCGGTGCGCAGTTCGGGTCACAATCCTTTGCGAAACTTGTATTTGATGGCCGATCTTGTATGGTTGGCTCCCCTTGAATCCTAGCGTTGCGGGTCTGTCTATGAAGTCGGTTGAAGAGCAGCTGGCGCTTATCAAGCGCGGTGCGGAAGAGGTACTGGTCGAATCGGAACTGGTGGAGAAGCTCAAGCGTGGCCAACCGCTGCGCATCAAGGCGGGCTTCGATCCAACCGCGCCCGACCTGCACCTGGGGCACACGGTGCTGATCAACAAGCTGCGCCAGTTCCAGGAGCTGGGGCATCAGGTCATCTTCCTGATCGGCGACTTCACCGGCATGATCGGCGACCCGAGCGGCAAGAGCGCCACCCGTCCGCCGCTGACCCGCGAGCAGGTGCTGGACAACGCCGAGACCTACAAGCAGCAAGTGTTCAAGATCCTCGACCCGGCCAAGACCGAGGTGGCGTTCAACTCCACCTGGATGGACAAGCTCACCCCTGCCGACTTCATTCGCCTGGCCTCGCAGTACACCGTGGCGCGCATGCTCGAGCGCGACGACTTCGACAAGCGCTACACCACCAACCAGCCGATCGCGATCCATGAGTTCCTCTATCCGCTGGTGCAGGGCTACGACTCCGTCGCCTTGAAGGCCGATGTCGAGCTGGGTGGCACCGATCAGAAGTTCAACCTGCTGATGGGGCGCGAGCTGCAACGCGCCTATGGTCAGGAGGCGCAGAACATCGTCACCATGCCGCTGCTCGAAGGGCTGGATGGCGTGAAGAAGATGTCCAAGTCGCTGGGTAATTATGTCGGCATCCAGGAAGCGCCCGGGGTGATGTACAGCAAGCTTGTGTCGATTCCCGATACCTTGATGTGGCGTTACTTCGAGCTGCTGAGCTTCCGTTCGATGGAGGAGATCGATCAGTTCCGGGCGGATGTCGAGAATGGCGCCAATCCGCGCGACATCAAGATCAAGCTGGCCGAGGAGATCGTGGCTCGTTTCCATGGTGAAGAGGCTGCGGCCAATGCGCACCGTGCCGCGGGCAACCGCATGAAGGAAGGCGAGTTGCCGGAGGATCTGCCGGAGATCGAAGTGGCTGCCGCTGAAGATCTGCCAATCGCCGCAGTGCTGAACCGGGCTGGGTTGGTGAAGAACTCGGCGCAGGCGCGGGATCTGCTTGGCGCTGGCGCGGTCAAGGTGGATGGTGCGGTGGTCGACCGCGACTTCATGTTCGTGATTGGCGCGACCCATGTGTGCCAGGCGGGCAAGAAGGCGTTTGCCCGGGTCAGCCTCAAGGCGGAGTGATCGCCTGGTGGTGTAGCTATA
>NZ_CP081016.1:507500-2037500 GCF_019646095.1 Pseudomonas sp. 2hn
GCTGATGAGCTCCCACACGAATTGCTTGATTCATTGTGTAAAGACGATGCTGTAACGCGACCCTGTTATAGGTCTGTAGCTCAGTTGGTTAGAGCGCACCCCTGATAAGGGTGAGGTCGGCAGTTCAAATCTGCCCAGACCTACCAATTACTTGGTGCGGCTGGTCAAATGGGGCCATAGCTCAGCTGGGAGAGCGCCTGCCTTGCACGCAGGAGGTCAGCGGTTCGATCCCGCTTGGCTCCACCACTCTTTCAGGTTTCGCAGCACTGCTCAGAACTTAGAAATGAACATTCGTTGATGAATGTTGATTTCTGACTTTTGTCAGATCGTTCTTTAAAAATTCGGATATGTGATAGATAGACTGAATGCCAGTTTCACTGCTGGTTATTCAGGCTAAGGTAAAATTTGTGAGTTCTGCTCAGCAATGAGCGAAATGCGAATTTTCGGCGAATGTCGTCTTCACAGTATAACCAGATTGCTTGGGGTTATATGGTCAAGTGAAGAAGCGCATACGGTGGATGCCTTGGCAGTCAGAGGCGATGAAAGACGTGGTAGCCTGCGATAAGCTTTGGGGAGTCGGCAAACAGACTGTGATCCAGAGATCTCTGAATGGGGGAACCCAGCCAGCACAAGCTGGTTATCTTGTACTGAATACATAGGTGCAAGAGGCGAACCAGGGGAACTGAAACATCTAAGTACCCTGAGGAAAAGAAATCAACCGAGATTCCCTTAGTAGTGGCGAGCGAACGGGGACCAGCCCTTAAGCTGGTTTGAGATTAGTGGAACGCTCTGGAAAGTGCGGCCATAGTGGGTGATAGCCCCGTACACGAAAATCTCTTGCCAGTGAAATCGAGTAGGACGGAGCACGAGAAACTTTGTCTGAACATGGGGGGACCATCCTCCAAGGCTAAATACTACTGACTGACCGATAGTGAACCAGTACCGTGAGGGAAAGGCGAAAAGAACCCCGGAGAGGGGAGTGAAATAGAACCTGAAACCGTATGCGTACAAGCAGTGGGAGCCTACTTTGTTAGGTGACTGCGTACCTTTTGTATAATGGGTCAGCGACTTATATTCAGTGGCGAGCTTAACCGAATAGGGGAGGCGTAGCGAAAGCGAGTCTTAATAGGGCGCTTTAGTCGCTGGGTATAGACCCGAAACCGGGCGATCTATCCATGGGCAGGTTGAAGGTTAGGTAACACTGACTGGAGGACCGAACCGACTACCGTTGAAAAGTTAGCGGATGACCTGTGGATCGGAGTGAAAGGCTAATCAAGCTCGGAGATAGCTGGTTCTCCTCGAAAGCTATTTAGGTAGCGCCTCATGTATCACTGTAGGGGGTAGAGCACTGTTTCGGCTAGGGGGTCATCCCGACTTACCAAACCGATGCAAACTCCGAATACCTACAAGTGCCGAGCATGGGAGACACACGGCGGGTGCTAACGTCCGTCGTGAAAAGGGAAACAACCCAGACCGTCAGCTAAGGTCCCAAAGTCATGGTTAAGTGGGAAACGATGTGGGAAGGCTTAGACAGCTAGGAGGTTGGCTTAGAAGCAGCCACCCTTTAAAGAAAGCGTAATAGCTCACTAGTCGAGTCGGCCTGCGCGGAAGATGTAACGGGGCTCAAACCATGCACCGAAGCTACGGGTATCACCTCTGGTGATGCGGTAGAGGAGCGTTCTGTAAGCCTGTGAAGGTGAGTTGAGAAGCTTGCTGGAGGTATCAGAAGTGCGAATGCTGACATGAGTAACGACAATGCGAGTGAAAAACTCGCACGCCGAAAGACCAAGGTTTCCTGCGCAACGTTAATCGACGCAGGGTTAGTCGGTCCCTAAGGCGAGGCTGAAAAGCGTAGTCGATGGAAAACAGGTTAATATTCCTGTACTTCCAGTTATTGCGATGGAGGGACGGAGAAGGCTAGGCCAGCTTGGCGTTGGTTGTCCAAGTTTAAGGTGGTAGGCTGAGATCTTAGGCAAATCCGGGATCTTAAGGCCGAGAGCTGATGACGAGTGCTCTTTAGAGCGCGAAGTGGTTGATGCCATGCTTCCAAGAAAAGCTCCTAAGCTTCAGATAACTGGGAACCGTACCCCAAACCGACACAGGTGGTTAGGTAGAGAATACCAAGGCGCTTGAGAGAACTCGGGTGAAGGAACTAGGCAAAATGGCACCGTAACTTCGGGAGAAGGTGCGCCGGTGAGGGTGAAGCACTTGCTGCGTAAGCCCACGCCGGTCGAAGATACCAGGCCGCTGCGACTGTTTATTAAAAACACAGCACTCTGCAAACACGAAAGTGGACGTATAGGGTGTGACGCCTGCCCGGTGCCGGAAGGTTAATTGATGGGGTTAGCGCAAGCGAAGCTCTTGATCGAAGCCCCGGTAAACGGCGGCCGTAACTATAACGGTCCTAAGGTAGCGAAATTCCTTGTCGGGTAAGTTCCGACCTGCACGAATGGCGTAACGATGGCGGCGCTGTCTCCACCCGAGACTCAGTGAAATTGAAATCGCTGTGAAGATGCAGTGTATCCGCGGCTAGACGGAAAGACCCCGTGAACCTTTACTATAGCTTTGCACTGGACTTTGAGCTTGCTTGTGTAGGATAGGTGGGAGGCTTTGAAGTGGGGACGCCAGTTCTCATGGAGCCATCCTTGAAATACCACCCTGGCAACCTTGAGGTTCTAACTCAGGTCCGTTATCCGGATCGAGGACAGTGTATGGTGGGTAGTTTGACTGGGGCGGTCTCCTCCCAAAGAGTAACGGAGGAGTACGAAGGTGCGCTCAGACCGGTCGGAAATCGGTCGTAGAGTATAAAGGCAAAAGCGCGCTTGACTGCGAGACACACACGTCGAGCAGGTACGAAAGTAGGTCTTAGTGATCCGGTGGTTCTGTATGGAAGGGCCATCGCTCAACGGATAAAAGGTACTCCGGGGATAACAGGCTGATACCGCCCAAGAGTTCATATCGACGGCGGTGTTTGGCACCTCGATGTCGGCTCATCACATCCTGGGGCTGAAGCCGGTCCCAAGGGTATGGCTGTTCGCCATTTAAAGTGGTACGCGAGCTGGGTTTAGAACGTCGTGAGACAGTTCGGTCCCTATCTGCCGTGGACGTTTGAGATTTGAGAGGGGCTGCTCCTAGTACGAGAGGACCGGAGTGGACGAACCTCTGGTGTTCCGGTTGTCACGCCAGTGGCATTGCCGGGTAGCTATGTTCGGAAGAGATAACCGCTGAAAGCATCTAAGCGGGAAACTTGCCTCAAGATGAGATCTCACTGGAGCCTTGAGCTCCCTGAAGGGCCGTCGAAGACTACGACGTTGATAGGTTGGGTGTGTAAGCGCTGTGAGGCGTTGAGCTAACCAATACTAATTGCCCGTGAGGCTTGACCATATAACACCCAAGCAATTTGCGCCGAGGCCAAATTGTGGTGGTGAAGACGAAAGAACCGAAAGTTCGCAACATCACAAATCGCATATCCGAATTCGCTGGAGTATCCATCTGGATGTTCTGGCAACAGAATTTCTTGACGACCATAGAGCATTGGAACCACCTGATCCCATCCCGAACTCAGCAGTGAAACGATGCATCGCCGATGGTAGTGTGGGGTTTCCCCATGTGAGAGTAGGTCATCGTCAAGATTCATTTCGCAAAACCCCTATCTGCGCGAGCAGGTAGGGGTTTTGTCTTTTCCGCGTTCCCAAAGCCAACACCGCCTCTACTGTGGAATACACAGCGTGGGAGCGGGCTTGCCCCGCGATTAGGCCAGCCCAGGCAACATCACCGCCTGATCCGGCCCTATCGCGGGGCAAGCCCGCTCCCACGGTGGCCTTCGACCGCGTCGGCTGTGGGGCCGGCGGTAGCCCTTTTCCTATGCAAGCCCGCGGGGCGTGGCTATCATGCCAGCCTTATTCCAAGTCGAGACTGGCATGCTGAAGTTGTTGAATCTCCTCAAGGATGGCCGGTTCCATTCCGGAGAAGCCCTGGGGGCCGCCCTCGGGGTAAGCCGCAGCGCCGTCTGGAAGCAGCTGCAGCACCTTGAGAGCGAACTGAACCTGACCATTCACAAGGTCCGTGGCCGTGGCTATCAGCTGGCAGCGCCGCTGAACCTGCTTGAATCGCAGGCGATCGCCGGGTTTTCGGAGGGTGAGCCGTGGCCGGCCTTCATTCATGACACTATCGACTCCACCAATGCCGAGGGTCTGAGGCTCGCCGCCCAGGGGCAGGCGGCGCCGTTCCTGGTGCTGGCCGAGCGCCAGAGCGCCGGGCGTGGACGTCGTGGCCGCCAATGGGTCAGTCCGTTCGCCGAAAACCTCTATTACAGTCTGGTACTGCGCATCGATGGCGGCATGCGTCAGCTCGAGGGCTTGAGCCTGGTGGTTGGCCTGGCGGTCATGCGCACGCTGAAGACGTTCGGCCTGAAGGATGTCGGGCTGAAATGGCCCAATGATGTCCTGGCCAGCGGGCGCAAGATCACCGGCATCCTCCTGGAGCTGGTCGGCGATCCGGCGGATGTCTGCCATGTGGTGCTGGGTATCGGTATCAATGTGAACATGCAGGGCGGTGAACAGATCGACCAGCCTTGGACCTCCATGCGTGGCGAGACCGGGCAGTTGGTGGACCGTAACCGCTTGGTGGCGGAGCTCAGTCAGCAACTGCAGCACGAGCTGGCTCGTCATCGCCGCTATGGTTTCGCCGCGTTCCAGGAAGAATGGGAGCAGGCGCACCTGTGGCAGGGGCGGAAGGTCTCGCTGGTCGCCGGCACCACTCGCATCGATGGGGTGGCGTTGGGCGTGGATGGGCAGGGCGGCTTGCGCCTCGAGGTGGATGGTGTGGAAAAGAGCTTCAGCGGTGGCGAGCTCAGTCTGAGGTTGCGTGATGATTCTTGAGCTCGATTGCGGAAACAGCTTCATCAAGTGGCGCGTCATCCATGCGGCCGACGCCACCATCAACGGTGGCGGTATCGTCGATTCCGACCAGGCACTGGTTGCGGCCGTCGCGGCGCTTTCATCCCTGCGCCTGATCGGTTGCCGGATGGTCAGCGTGCGCAGTGAAGAAGAAACTTCGGCGCTGTGCGCGTTGATCCTGGCTTCGTTCGGGGTCGAAGTGAGTGTGGCCCAGCCGGTGAAGGAAATGGCCGGCGTTCGCAATGGCTACGAGGACTACCAGCGCCTGGGGATGGATCGCTGGCTCGGCGCGCTGGGCGCCTATCACCTGGCGGGTCGCGCCTGCCTGGTCATCGACTTCGGTACCGCGGCCAAGGCCGACTATGTCGCGGCCGACGGTGAGCACCTCGGCGGGTACATCTGTCCGGGCATGCCGCTGATGCGTAGCCAGTTGCGCACCCACACCCGGCGAATCCGCTATGACGATGCCTCGGCCGAGCGTGCCTTGGGCAGCCTGGCGCCGGGGCGCTCCACCGTCGAAGCGGTCGAGCGTGGTTGTGTGTTGATGCTCCAGGGCTTTGCCCGTACCCAGGTCGAGCAGGCCAGGGCGCTATGGGGTGAGGATTTCACGGTCTTCCTGACCGGGGGCGATGCGCCGCTGGTGCAGGACGCTGCGCCTCAAGCGCGGATCGTGCCGGATCTGGTCTTTGTCGGCCTGGCCATGGCCTGCCCAATTGAGTCGAGGTGACTATGCGCTGGTTGTTTCTGCTGTTGGTTGTGCTCAACGTCGTTTATTACGTATGGCATCAGCAGGAAGCTCCGCTTAAGGTTAAGGAAGTCGCCCCGTTGTCGTTATACAAAGGCTCCCAGCAGGAAATACGTTTGTTGCGCGAGACTGGGGCCGCGGCACCTGCCAGGCGGCGCGACGAATGCCTGGTGGTGGGTGGGCTGGCCGCACGTGAGCAGCTCGATGCCCTGCGTCAGCGCCTGGTCAGCCTTGATATCGCCGCCCTGCCGGTGGTGGGGCAGCTGCCGGGCGCCGAGGGTTTCTGGCTCAAGGTGGCCCCTGAAAGCGAGCGTTTGCTGGACCCTGCGGTGCTCTCGACTCTTTCCAAGGATTTCAAAGACTTAAAACACAAAATTATTTTGTGCGAGGGTATTGCAACTGCTGAATAGCTTGATAGAATGGCGCCCGCTTCACAGGGAACACCACTGAGGTGGTAGAGCTGGAAGCGGTGTCAAAGCAGCTAAGTTTCAGATTTGATTGAAAAAATTTGAAAAAACGCTTGACACTGGGACGGCAGACAAATAGAATGCCGGCCACATCTGGAGGGATTCCCGAGCGGTCAAAGGGGACGGACTGTAAATCCGTTGCGAGAGCTTCGAAGGTTCGAATCCTTCTCCCTCCACCAGTTTTAGCGAGAGCCGCAAGCTCCGCGGGTATAGTTTAGTGGTAGAACCTCAGCCTTCCAAGCTGATGATGCGGGTTCGATTCCCGCTACCCGCTCCAAGTTTGCAGGATTTTGCGCAAAGTGTTTCGCTCTTGTAGCTCAGTTGGTAGAGCACACCCTTGGTAAGGGTGAGGTCAGCGGTTCAAGTCCGCTCAAGAGCTCCATATAAACAAGGCAGATATGAAAATATCTGCCTTTGTTTTATAGGCTGTATGACAATTTCTTCTGCGGAGGACTGTATCGATGGCTAAGGAAAAGTTTGATCGTTCGCTACCTCACGTTAACGTCGGCACTATCGGCCACGTTGACCATGGTAAGACTACTCTGACTGCAGCGCTGACTCGCGTCTGCTCCGAAGTTTTCGGTTCGGCCGTCGTTGAGTTCGACAAGATCGACTCGGCTCCGGAAGAAAAAGCGCGCGGTATCACCATCAACACCGCTCACGTCGAGTACAACTCGAACATTCGTCACTACGCTCACGTTGACTGCCCAGGTCACGCTGACTACGTGAAGAACATGATCACCGGTGCTGCCCAGATGGACGGCGCGATCCTGGTTTGCTCGGCCGCCGATGGTCCGATGCCACAAACCCGTGAGCACATCCTGCTGTCCCGTCAGGTTGGCGTTCCGTACATCGTGGTCTTCCTGAACAAGGCTGACCTGGTAGACGACGCCGAGCTGCTGGAACTGGTCGAGATGGAAGTTCGCGACCTGCTGTCCACCTACGACTTCCCAGGCGACGACACTCCGATCATCATCGGTTCGGCCCGTATGGCCCTGGAAGGCAAAGACGACAACGAAATGGGTACCAGCGCTGTCAAGAAGCTGGTTGAAACTCTGGATGCCTACATCCCTGAGCCAGTTCGTGCCATCGACCAGCCGTTCCTGATGCCGATCGAAGACGTATTCTCGATCTCGGGTCGTGGTACCGTTGTTACCGGCCGTATCGAGCGTGGTATCGTCCGCGTTCAGGATCCGCTGGAAATCGTTGGTCTGCGTGACACCACCACCACCACCTGCACCGGCGTTGAGATGTTCCGCAAGCTGCTGGACGAAGGTCGTGCTGGCGAGAACTGCGGCGTCCTGCTGCGTGGTACCAAGCGTGACGACGTTGAGCGTGGCCAGGTTCTGGTCAAGCCAGGTTCGGTCAAGCCGCACACCAAGTTCACCGCAGAAGTCTACGTCCTGTCGAAGGAAGAAGGCGGCCGTCACACTCCGTTCTTCAAAGGCTACCGTCCTCAGTTCTACTTCCGTACCACTGACGTGACCGGTAACTGCGAACTGCCGGAAGGCGTTGAGATGGTAATGCCAGGTGACAACATCCAGATGACTGTCACCCTGATCAAGACCATCGCAATGGAAGACGGTCTGCGCTTCGCCATCCGTGAAGGCGGTCGTACCGTCGGCGCCGGCGTCGTAGCGAAAATTATTGAATAAGTAGTTGATTTACTTGATCAGGCCGGTATAATGGCCGGCCTGATACAGCGTTATAGGTCAGTAGCTCAATTGGCAGAGCGACGGTCTCCAAAACCGTAGGTTGGGGGTTCGATTCCCTCCTGACCTGCCATTCACCTCGGTGTGATGGCTTTCTTCTCACAGGATCCTCCTCGATGACTCCCAAAACTGAAGCCCAAGAATCGCGTTTTGATCTGTTCAAGTGGCTCGCTGTTGTCGCATTGGTAGTCGTAGGTGTCGTGGGTAATCAGTATTACTCCGCCTCGCCGATCCTGTATCGCGTACTCGTCCTGCTTGTCCTGGCTGCTGTCGCTGGCTTCGTTGCCCTGCAGACCGCCAAAGGCAAGTCGTTCTTTGCGCTGGCGAAGGAAGCTCGTGCCGAGATCCGTAAAGTCGTGTGGCCGACCCGCCAAGAAACCACTCAGACCACGCTGATTGTCGTGGCTGTAGTTCTGGTCATGGCGCTGCTGCTGTGGGGTCTTGATTCCCTGCTCGGCTGGTTGGTCTCCTTGATCGTTGGCTAAGGGTGTCTCGTGGCTAAGCGTTGGTATGTTGTGCATGCTTACTCGGGTTACGAGAAGCATGTAATGCGCTCCCTGATCGAGCGCGTCAAGCTGGCTGGCATGGAAGACGAATTCGGCGAGATCTTGGTCCCGACCGAAGAAGTCGTCGAAATGCGTAACGGCCAGAAGCGCAAGAGCGAGCGTAAGTTCTTCCCTGGCTATGTACTGGTCCAGATGGAAATGAACGAAGGGACTTGGCACCTTGTCAAGGATACCCCTCGGGTCATGGGTTTCATTGGTGGTACCGCAGACAAGCCTGCGCCGATCACCGATAAAGAGGCTGATGCCATCCTGCGTCGCGTTGCCGACGGCAGTGATAAGCCGAAGCCGAAGACGCTGTTCGAACCGGGTGAAGTGGTTCGCGTCATTGACGGTCCGTTCGCCGACTTCAATGGCAGTGTCGAAGAAGTTAACTACGAGAAGAGCCGCCTGCAGGTTGCAGTGCTCATTTTCGGTCGCTCCACTCCGGTGGAGCTCGAGTTCAGCCAGGTCGAAAAGGTCTAGCGGAACGCAGCATCCCATACCCCGCAGCCCTATGTGCTGCGGGGTTTTGTCGTCACTGGGATAAAACGCAAGTCATACGGGGAGCCATCAGGCGTTCGTACCCGAATTTGGAGTAGCTCATGGCTAAGAAGATTCAGGCTTACATCAAGCTGCAAGTAAAGGCCGGCCAGGCCAACCCAAGCCCACCCGTTGGTCCAGCACTGGGTCAACACGGTGTGAACATCATGGAATTCTGCAAGGCCTTCAACGCCCGTACCCAGGGTCAAGAGCCAGGTCTGCCGACTCCAGTGATCATCACTGTCTACAGTGACCGTAGCTTCACCTTCGAGACCAAGAGCACCCCTGCCTCGGTTCTGCTGAAGAAAGCTGCTGGCCTGACCAGCGGTTCGGCTCGTCCGAACACTGTCAAGGTCGGTACCGTCACCCGTGCTCAGCTGGAAGAGATCGCCAAGGCCAAGCAGGCCGATCTGACCGCCGCTGACATGGACGCTGCTGTACGCACCATCGCCGGCTCCGCCCGCAGCATGGGCCTGAACGTGGAGGGTGTGTAATGGCTAAGCTGACCAAGCGCCAAAAGGCTATCGCCGAGAAAATCGAAGCAGGCAAGGCCTACAACTTCGAAGAAGCCGCAACCCTGCTGGCTTCGCTGCCGGCCGCCAAGTTCGTCGAGTCGTATGACATCGCCGTCAACCTCGGTGTAGACCCACGTAAATCCGACCAGGTCGTTCGTAGCGCTACCGTGCTGCCACACGGCACTGGCAAGACCGTACGTGTTGCCGTCTTCACCCAGGGTCCAGCTGCTGAAGCCGCTCTGGCTGCCGGCGCTGACCGCGTAGGTATGGACGACCTGGCTGCCGAAATGAAAGGCGGCGACCTGAACTATGACGTCGTCATCGCATCGCCTGATGCCATGCGCGTTGTAGGTCAGCTGGGTCAGGTTCTGGGTCCTCGCGGCCTGATGCCTAACCCGAAAGTCGGTACCGTGACCCCAGACGTAGCCACTGCCGTGAAGAACGCCAAGGCTGGTCAGGTTCGCTACCGTACCGACAAGAACGGTATCATCCATACCTCCGTTGGCAAGATCGGCTTCGAAGCCGGCAAGCTGAAGGAAAACGTTGAAGCCCTGATCGCTGATCTGAAGCGTATCAAGCCGGCTTCCTCGAAAGGTATCTACGTCAAGCGCGTTACCCTGAGCACCACCATGGGCCCAGGTCTGATCATCGATCAGAGCTCGCTGAACGTGTAATGCTCGGCCGGTGCGGCCTTGGTCGCACCGGCTACTAAATTGGGGTCCCTGCCTGGCGGGGGCTATCCAAGACCGTAGGCGGCGCAAGCCTTAAACCTCAAGCCTACGCAGATGGTGCTCCCGATTCGTTCGCGAATCAGACACCAAAACGACATCCGGCTCCGGCCAGATGAAACGGTAGAAACCAGGAGTAAACCCGTGGCAATTAAACTCGAAGACAAGAAGGCCATCGTCGCTGAAGTCAACGAGGCTGCCAAAGTCGCTCTGTCCGCTGTCGTGGCTGATGCCCGTGGTGTGACTGTAGGCGCAATGACCGGACTCCGTAAAGAGGCCCGCGAAGCTGGCGTTTACGTACGTGTCGTACGTAACACCCTGCTCAAGCGCGCTGTTGAAGGCACCGAATTCTCGATCCTCAACGACGCGTTCAAAGGCCCGACCCTGATTGCTTTCTCCAACGAACACCCGGGCGCTGCTGCCCGTCTGTTCAAAGAGTTCGCCAAGGGTCAGGACAAGTTCGAGATCAAGGCAGCTGCGTTTGACGGCAAGTTCCTTGCCGCTAACCAGATCGACGTGCTGGCAACCCTGCCAACTCGCGACGAGGCTATCGCACAGCTGATGAGCGTAATCCAAGGTGCAACCAGCAAGCTGGCTCGTACCCTGGCAGCTCTGCGCGACCAGAAAGAAGCTGCTGCTGCCTAAGGCACGCGCAACGCTTTCAAAATCATACGTTTAATTTGATGGCTGCGTAGGCTGTCACCCCAATACAGGATTTAAGTCATGTCTCTGACTAACGAGCAAATCATCGAAGCAATCGGCCAGAAAACCGTTCTGGAAATTGTTGAGCTGATCAAAGCGATGGAAGAAACCTTCGGCGTTACCGCTGCTGCCGCTGTTGCCGCTGGCCCAGCTGTTGCTGCTGCCGCTGCTGAAGAGCAGACCGAGTTCAACGTTGTTCTGGTTGAAGCCGGCGACAAGAAAGTGAACGTGATCAAAGCCGTTCGCGAGCTGACCGGTCTGGGCCTGAAAGAAGCCAAAGAGAAAGTCGATGGCGCTCCTCAGGTTGTAGCTGAAGGCGTTTCGAAAGAAGCCGCTGAAGACGCTAAGAAGAAGCTGGAAGAAGCAGGCGCCAAAGTCGAGCTGAAGTAATTTCGACTTTGCGACTCCAGTCCGAGCGTTAAGCGAAGGACTGATGGCTGGTGGCTTATGCCACCGGCCTTTTTCCGTTATTGGTGGCCGATCAGGTCGGCCCCGATAACGAGCTGCAAGACACCCAAGAGGGTGGCGCAAACCAAGGGGTTTGCACGATTTTCGGCTGCTCCCGCCGGGAGATGCCAAACAAGCAGGTGACCAAGCTGGGGAATGCTGATGGCTTACTCATACACTGAGAAAAAACGTATCCGCAAGGACTTTAGCAAGTTGCCGGACGTCATGGATGTGCCTTACCTCCTGGCCATCCAGCTGGATTCGTATCGCGAATTCCTGCAGGCGGGAGCATCCAAGGATCAGTTCCGCGACGTCGGCCTGCATGCGGCCTTCAAATCGGTATTCCCGATCATCAGCTACTCCGGCAATGCTGCCCTGGAGTACGTCGGCTATCGCCTGGGCGAGCCGGCGTTCGATGTGAAGGAATGTGTCCTGCGCGGTGTGACCTTCGCGGTCCCGCTGCGGGTGAAGGTGCGCCTGATCATCTTCGACAAGGAATCGTCGAACAAAGCGATCAAGGACATCAAAGAGCAAGAAGTCTACATGGGTGAAATCCCCCTGATGACTGAGAACGGTACCTTCGTAATCAACGGTACCGAGCGTGTGATCGTATCTCAGCTGCACCGCTCGCCGGGTGTGTTCTTCGACCACGACCGTGGCAAGACCCACAGCTCGGGCAAGCTGCTGTATTCCGCGCGCATCATCCCTTACCGCGGTTCCTGGCTGGACTTCGAGTTCGACCCGAAGGACTGCGTGTTCGTGCGTATCGACCGTCGCCGCAAACTGCCGGCCTCGGTACTGCTGCGCGCGCTGGGCTACAGCACCGAAGAAGTACTCAACACCTTCTACACCACCAACGTGTTCCACCTGTCCGGCGAAAAACTGAGCCTGGAACTGGTGCCTCAGCGTCTGCGTGGTGAAGTTGCGGTCATGGACATCCATGACGGCAGCGGCAAGGTCATCGTCGAGCAAGGCCGCCGTATCACCGCGCGCCACATCAACCAGCTGGAAAAGGCTGGCGTGAAAGAGCTGGACGTACCGCTGGAGTACGTGCTGGGTCGCACCACCGCCAAGGCGATCGTGCACCCTGCCACCGGCGAGATCATCGCCGAGTGCAACACCGAGCTGACCACCGACCTGCTGGTGAAGATCGCCAAGGCCCAGGTTGTCCGCGTCGAGACCCTGTACACCAACGACATCGACTGCGGTCCGTTCATCTCGGATACCCTGAAGATCGACACCACCAGCAACCAACTGGAAGCGCTGGTCGAGATCTACCGCATGATGCGTCCAGGCGAGCCGCCAACCAAGGATGCCGCCGAGACCCTGTTCAACAACCTGTTCTTCAGCGCCGAGCGTTACGACCTGTCGGCCGTCGGTCGCATGAAGTTCAACCGTCGTATCGGTCGCACCGAGATCGAAGGTTCGGGCGTGCTGAGCAAGGAAGACATCGTCGAGGTCCTCAAGACCCTGGTCGATATCCGTAACGGCAAGGGCATCGTCGACGACATCGACCACCTCGGCAACCGTCGCGTCCGTTGCGTCGGCGAGATGGCCGAGAACCAGTTCCGCGTTGGCCTGGTGCGCGTCGAGCGCGCGGTCAAAGAGCGTCTGTCGATGGCCGAAAGCGAAGGCCTGATGCCGCAGGACCTGATCAACGCCAAGCCGGTTGCGGCGGCGGTGAAGGAGTTCTTCGGTTCGAGCCAGCTCTCGCAGTTCATGGACCAGAACAACCCGCTCTCCGAGATCACCCACAAGCGCCGCGTCTCCGCACTCGGCCCAGGTGGTCTGACCCGTGAGCGCGCCGGCTTCGAAGTCCGTGACGTACACCCGACCCACTACGGCCGCGTGTGCCCGATCGAGACCCCTGAAGGTCCGAACATCGGTCTGATCAACTCCCTGGCGGCCTACGCCCGCACCAACCAGTACGGCTTCCTGGAAAGCCCGTACCGCGTGGTGAAGGAAGGCGTTGTCAGCGACGACATCGTGTTCCTGTCGGCCATCGAAGAAGCTGATCACGTCATCGCCCAGGCTTCGGCCGCGATGAACGAGAAGAAGCAGCTGATCGATGAGTTGGTAGCGGTTCGTCACCTGAACGAATTCACCGTCAAGGCGCCGGAAGACGTCACCCTGATGGACGTTTCGCCGAAGCAGGTAGTATCGGTCGCAGCGTCGCTGATTCCGTTCCTCGAGCACGACGACGCCAACCGTGCGTTGATGGGTTCGAACATGCAGCGTCAGGCTGTACCGACCCTGCGTGCCGACAAGCCGCTGGTAGGTACCGGCATGGAGCGCAACGTTGCCCGTGACTCCGGTGTCTGCGTGGTTGCTCGCCGCGGTGGTGTGATCGACTCGGTCGACGCCAGCCGTATCGTTGTTCGCGTGAACGATGATGAGGTCGAGACCGGCGAAGCAGGTGTGGATATCTACAACCTGACCAAGTACACCCGCTCCAACCAGAACACCTGCATCAACCAGCGTCCGCTGGTCAGCAAGGGTGACAAGGTTCAGCGCAGCGACATCATGGCCGATGGTCCGTCCACCGACATGGGTGAGCTGGCACTGGGTCAGAACATGCGCATCGCGTTCATGGCGTGGAACGGCTTCAACTTCGAAGACTCCATCTGCCTGTCCGAGCGTGTGGTCCAGGAAGACCGCTTCACCACGATCCACATCCAGGAACTGACCTGTGTGGCCCGTGACACCAAGCTTGGCCCAGAGGAAATCACCGCGGACATCCCGAACGTGGGTGAGGCTGCGCTGAACAAGCTGGACGAAGCCGGTATCGTCTACGTGGGTGCCGAAGTCGGCGCTGGCGACATCCTGGTCGGCAAGGTCACTCCGAAAGGCGAGACCCAGCTGACGCCGGAAGAAAAACTGCTGCGCGCGATCTTCGGTGAGAAGGCCAGCGACGTCAAAGACACCTCCCTGCGCGTGCCGACCGGCACCAAGGGCACCGTCATCGACGTCCAGGTCTTCACCCGTGACGGCGTCGAGCGCGACAGCCGCGCCCTGGCCATCGAGAAGATGCAGCTGGACGAGATCCGCAAGGACCTCAACGAAGAGTTCCGCATCGTCGAAGGCGCGACCTTCGAGCGTCTGCGTTCCGCTCTGAACGGCCAGGTGGTCGACGGTGGCGCGGGCCTGAAGAAAGGCACCGTGATTACCGATGACGTGCTGAACGGTCTGGAGCACGGCCAGTGGTTCAAACTGCGCATGGCCGAAGATGCACTGAACGAGCAGCTCGAGAAGGCTCAGCAGTACATCGTCGATCGCCGTCGCCTGCTGGACGACAAGTTCGAAGACAAGAAGCGCAAGCTGCAGCAGGGCGATGACCTGGCTCCAGGCGTACTGAAGATCGTCAAGGTCTACCTGGCAATCCGCCGTCGCATCCAGCCGGGTGACAAGATGGCCGGTCGTCACGGTAACAAGGGTGTCGTCTCGGTAATCATGCCGGTCGAAGACATGCCGCACGACGCCAACGGTACTCCGGTCGACGTCGTACTGAACCCGCTGGGCGTACCTTCGCGTATGAACGTCGGTCAGATTCTCGAAACCCACCTGGGCCTCGCGGCCAAGGGTCTGGGCGAGAAGATCGACCGCATGATCGAAGAGCAGCGTAAAGCCGCTGAACTGCGTACCTTCCTCACCGAGATCTACAACGAGATCGGTGGTCGTCAGGAGAACCTGGAAGAGTTCACCGACGAAGAGATCCTCGCCCTGGCGAACAACCTGAAGAAAGGCGTGCCTATGGCTACTCCGGTCTTCGACGGTGCCAAGGAGCGTGAGATCAAGGCCATGCTGAAACTGGCAGACCTGCCGGAAAGCGGCCAGATGGTGCTGTTCGATGGCCGTACCGGCAACAAGTTCGAGCGTCCTGTGACCGTGGGTTACATGTACATGCTCAAGCTGAACCACTTGGTGGACGACAAGATGCACGCGCGTTCCACTGGTTCCTACAGCCTGGTTACCCAGCAGCCGCTGGGTGGTAAGGCGCAGTTCGGTGGTCAGCGTTTCGGGGAGATGGAAGTGTGGGCGCTGGAAGCATACGGCGCGGCATACACCCTGCAAGAAATGCTCACAGTGAAGTCGGACGACGTGAACGGCCGTACCAAGATGTACAAGAACATCGTGGATGGCGATCACCGTATGGAGCCGGGCATGCCCGAGTCCTTCAACGTGTTGATCAAAGAGATCCGTTCGCTCGGTATCGATATCGATCTGGAAACCGAATAACACGTGACGCGAAGGGGAGTGGGCAGGTAATGCCCGCTCCCTGCTCCGCCAGGAGGAAAGGCCTTGAAAGACCTACTGAATTTGCTGAAAAACCAGGGTCAAGTCGAAGAGTTCGACGCCATCCGCATCGGTCTGGCGTCGCCTGAAATGATCCGTTCGTGGTCGTTCGGTGAAGTTAAGAAGCCGGAAACCATCAACTACCGTACGTTCAAGCCTGAGCGTGACGGCCTGTTCTGCGCCAAGATCTTTGGCCCAGTCAAGGACTACGAGTGCCTGTGCGGTAAGTACAAGCGCCTGAAGCATCGTGGCGTGATCTGCGAGAAGTGCGGCGTTGAAGTCGCCCTGGCCAAGGTTCGTCGTGAGCGCATGGCGCACATCGAACTGGCTTCGCCGGTTGCCCACATCTGGTTCCTGAAGTCGCTGCCGTCCCGTATCGGCCTGCTGATGGACATGACCCTGCGTGATATCGAGCGCGTGCTCTATTTCGAGAGCTATGTCGTTATCGACCCGGGCATGACCACCCTCGAGAAGGGTCAGCTGCTCAACGACGAACAGTACTTCGAAGCGCTGGAAGAGTTCGGTGACGACTTCGACGCCCGCATGGGTGCCGAGGCTGTCCGCGAGCTGCTGCACGCTATCGACCTGGAGCACGAGATCGGCCGCCTGCGCGAAGAGATTCCGCAGACCAACTCGGAAACCAAGATCAAGAAGCTGTCCAAGCGCCTGAAGCTGATGGAAGCTTTCCAGGGCTCGGGCAACCTGCCTGAGTGGATGGTCCTGACCGTCCTGCCAGTGCTGCCGCCGGACCTGCGTCCGCTGGTACCGCTGGATGGCGGCCGCTTCGCGACCTCCGACCTGAACGACCTGTATCGTCGGGTGATCAACCGTAACAACCGTCTGAAGCGCCTGCTCGATCTGTCGGCGCCGGACATCATCGTGCGCAACGAAAAGCGCATGCTGCAGGAAGCGGTCGACGCCCTGCTGGACAACGGCCGTCGTGGTCGCGCCATCACCGGCTCGAACAAGCGTCCGCTGAAGTCCCTGGCCGACATGATCAAAGGTAAGCAAGGTCGCTTCCGTCAGAACTTGCTCGGTAAGCGCGTGGACTACTCCGGTCGTTCGGTAATTACCGTAGGCCCGACCCTGCGTCTGCACCAGTGCGGTCTGCCGAAGAAGATGGCCCTCGAGCTGTTCAAGCCGTTCATTTTCGGCAAGCTGGAAATGCGTGGTCTGGCGACCACCATCAAGGCCGCCAAGAAGATGGTCGAGCGCGAGCTGCCAGAGGTGTGGGACGTTCTCGCCGAAGTGATTCGCGAACACCCCGTACTGCTCAACCGTGCACCGACCCTGCACCGTCTGGGTATCCAGGCCTTTGAACCGGTTCTGATCGAAGGTAAGGCTATCCAGCTGCACCCGCTGGTCTGCGCCGCGTACAACGCCGACTTCGACGGTGACCAGATGGCCGTTCACGTGCCGCTGACCCTGGAAGCCCAGCTCGAAGCGCGCGCGCTGATGATGTCGACCAACAACATCCTGTCGCCAGCCAACGGTGAGCCGATCATCGTTCCATCGCAGGACGTTGTACTGGGTCTGTACTACATGACCCGTGAAGCCATCAACGCCAAGGGCGAAGGTCGCGTGTTCGCCGACCTGCAGGAAGTCGACCGCGTATTCCGCGCCGGCGAAGCCGCCCTGCACGCGAAAATCAAGGTCCGTATCAATGAGACCGTGAAGGAGCGCGACGGCTCCATCGTCAAGAACACCCGTATTGTCGACACCACTGTCGGCCGTGCGCTGCTGTTCCAGGTTGTGCCTGCCGGCCTGCCGTTCGACGTGGTCAACCAGTCGATGAAGAAAAAGGCGATCTCCAAGCTGATCAACCAGTGCTACCGCGTGGTTGGTCTGAAAGAGACCGTGATCTTCGCCGACCAGCTGATGTACACCGGTTTTGCTTATTCGACCATTTCCGGCGTTTCGATCGGCGTCAACGACTTCGTGATCCCGGACGAGAAAGCCCGCATCATCGGTACCGCCACCGACGAAGTGAAGGAAATCGAGAGCCAGTACGCCTCCGGTCTGGTTACCCAGGGCGAGAAGTACAACAAGGTCATCGACTTGTGGTCCAAGGCGAACGATGAAGTGTCCAAGGCGATGATGGCCAACCTCTCGAAAGAGAAGGTCGTCGACCGCGAGGGCAAGGAAGTCGAGCAAGAGTCCTTCAACTCGATGTACATGATGGCCGACTCCGGTGCGCGTGGTTCCGCCGCGCAGATCCGCCAGCTGGCCGGTATGCGTGGCCTGATGGCCAAGCCGGACGGCTCGATCATCGAGACGCCGATCACTGCGAACTTCCGTGAAGGTTTGAGCGTACTTCAGTACTTCATCTCGACTCACGGTGCTCGTAAGGGTCTGGCGGATACCGCACTGAAGACCGCCAACTCCGGTTACCTGACTCGTCGTCTGGTAGACGTGGCGCAGGATCTGGTGGTTACCGAGATCGACTGCGGCACCGACCAGGGCCTGCTGATGACCCCGCACATCGAAGGCGGTGACGTTGTCGAGCCGCTGGGTGAGCGTGTACTGGGTCGTGTCATCGCCCGTGACGTGTTCAAGCCAGGCACCGAGGACGTCATCGTTCCGGCCGGTACCCTGGTGGATGAGCAGTGGGTCGAGTTCATCGAGCTGAACAGCATCGATGAAGTGGTCGTGCGTTCGCCGATCAACTGCGAAACCCGTTACGGCATCTGCGCCAAGTGCTACGGTCGCGACCTGGCTCGCGGTCACCAGGTGAACATCGGTGAAGCTGTCGGCGTTATCGCTGCGCAGTCGATCGGTGAGCCGGGTACCCAGCTGACCATGCGTACGTTCCACATCGGTGGTGCTGCAAGCCGTACCTCGGCTGCCGACAGCGTCCAGGTGAAGAACGGTGGTATGGTGCGTCTGCACAACCTGAAGCAGGTCGAGCGTGCCGATGGCAACCTGGTTGCCGTATCGCGTTCCGGCGAGCTGGCTATTGCCGACGAATTCGGTCGTGAACGTGAGCGTTACAAGCTGCCTTACGGTGCGGTGATTTCGGTCAAGGAAGGTGAGAAGGTCGAAGCTGGCGCCATCGTCGCCAAGTGGGACCCGCACACCCACCCGATCGTTACCGAGCTGAAAGGTACCGTGACCTTCGTGGGCATGGAAGAAAACATCACCATCAAGCGCCAGACCGACGAACTGACCGGCCTGACCAACATTGAAGTGATGGACGTCAAGGATCGCCCTGCCGCCGGCAAGGAAATCCGTCCGGCGATCAAGATGGTCGATGCCAACGGCAAGGACCTGTATCTGCCAGGCACCGACGTGCCTGCCCAGTACTTCCTGCCGGCCAACGCCCTCGTCGGTGTGGCTGACGGTGCCCAGATCGGCGTCGGTGACGTTATCGCGCGTATCCCGCAAGAAACGTCGAAGACCCGTGACATCACCGGTGGTCTGCCGCGCGTTGCCGACCTGTTCGAAGCGCGTCGTCCGAAAGAAGCCTCGATCCTGGCTGAAGTCAGCGGCACCATCGCGTTCGGTAAAGAGACCAAGGGCAAGCGTCGTCTGGTCATCACTCCGACCGACGGTAGCGATCCGTACGAAGAGCTGATTCCGAAGTGGCGCCACCTGAACGTCTTCGAAGGCGAACAGGTAAACCGCGGCGAAGTTATCTCCGACGGCCCGAGCGATCCGCACGACATCCTGCGTCTGCTGGGTGTGAGCGCGCTGGCGAAGTACATCGTCAACGAGATCCAGGACGTTTACCGTCTGCAAGGCGTGAAGATCAACGACAAGCACATCGAGACCATCCTGCGTCAGATGCTGCGCAAGGTCGAGATCTCCGAGTCGGGCGATTCCAGCTTCATCAAGGGCGACCAGATGGAACTGACCCAGGTACTGGTAGAGAACGAGCGTCTCGCTAGCGAAGACAAGTTCATCTCCAAGTTCACCCGTGTACTGCTGGGTATCACCAAGGCCTCGCTGTCCACCGAATCGTTCATCTCGGCGGCTTCCTTCCAGGAAACCACCCGCGTACTGACCGAAGCGGCGGTAACCGGCAAGCGCGACTACCTGCGCGGCCTGAAAGAGAACGTGGTCGTGGGTCGTCTGATCCCGGCCGGTACTGGTCTGGCCTACCACAGCGAGCGCAAGCGTCGCCGTGATGCCGACAAGCCGCTGCGTGTGAGCGCCAGTGAGGTGGAAGCCGCACTGACCGAAGCGCTGAACTCCAGCGGTAACTAAGTGCAGGGCAGGGCCCCGGCACCCCTCGCAAGATCGTCGGTGACATGAATTGTTGCCGATGATCGGGCGAGGAGGGCCGGGGCCTCGTCTTGACTGGGTGCAAGATCCTCTTTAGACTTTTGTACCCTTAAATTTGGTGAGGCTCCGTCTCGCCAATTTTTGGCTTTCTTGCAAGACAATAGAGTCGCAAGACAATCAGTGGAGCTAGTAGATGGCAACTATCAACCAGCTGGTACGTCAGCCGCGTAAGCGTTCGGTCGAGAAGTCCGACGTTCCTGCGCTGCAGAACTGCCCGCAGCGTCGTGGCGTGTGCACTCGTGTGTACACCACCACGCCGAAAAAACCTAACTCGGCACTGCGTAAAGTATGCCGTGTGCGTCTGACCAACGGTTTCGAGGTTTCCTCGTACATCGGTGGTGAAGGCCACAACCTGCAAGAGCACAGCGTCGTCCTGATCCGTGGCGGCCGTGTAAAAGACTTGCCAGGTGTTCGTTACCACACCGTTCGCGGCTCTCTGGATACTTCGGGCGTCAAAGGCCGTAACCAGGGTCGTTCGAAGTACGGTACCAAGCGTCCGAAGTAATCGGTCGTTTGCAGACATCCATTTTTTTGAGTCGATAAGAGTAAGGTCGGGCAGGGGTCGAAGACCCACGTCCCGGGCTAACCTGAAGACCGTTTGAGGGCTTATCATGCCAAGACGTCGTGTAGCAGCAAAACGTGAGATCCTGGACGATCCGAAGTACGGATCCCAGATTCTCGCCAAGTTCATGAACCACGTGATGGAAAGCGGCAAGAAGGCCGTAGCCGAGCGCATCGTTTACGGTGCCCTGGATACCGTCAAAGCACGCAAGAACAGCGACCCCCTGGAAATCTTCGAGAAAGCTCTCGACGCCATCGCTCCGCTGGTCGAAGTAAAGTCCCGCCGTGTCGGCGGTGCCACTTACCAGGTTCCGGTTGAAGTTCGTCCGTCCCGTCGTAACGCTCTGGCAATGCGCTGGCTCGTAGACTACGCCCGCAAGCGCGGCGAGAAGTCGATGGCTCTGCGCCTGGCAGGCGAGCTGCTGGATGCTGCTGAAGGCAAGGGTGCTGCAGTCAAGAAGCGTGAAGACGTTCACCGTATGGCTGAAGCCAACAAAGCGTTCTCGCACTACCGCTTCTAATTCAAGCATCAATCATTTTGCGAGGGCTTTATGGCTCGTACTACAGCAATTAACCGCTACCGTAACATCGGTATCTGCGCGCACGTTGACGCGGGCAAGACTACCACTACCGAGCGGATCCTGTTCTACACAGGTCTGAGCCACAAGATGGGCGAGGTGCACGACGGCGCCGCGACCACCGACTGGATGGTGCAGGAGCAGGAGCGCGGTATCACCATTACCTCCGCTGCCGTTACCACCTTCTGGAAAGGTTCCCGTGGTCAGTACGACAACTACCGCGTAAACGTCATCGATACCCCCGGCCACGTTGACTTCACCATTGAAGTAGAGCGTTCGCTGCGTGTACTCGACGGCGCGGTCGTTGTGTTCTGCGGTACCTCCGGCGTTGAGCCGCAGTCCGAAACCGTATGGCGTCAGGCCAACAAGTACGGCGTTCCACGTGTTGTCTACGTGAACAAGATGGACCGTGCCGGTGCCAACTTCCTGCGCGTCGTAGGTCAGATCAAGAACCGTCTGGGTCACACCCCGGTTCCTGTTCAGCTGGCCATCGGTTCGGAAGATAACTTCCAGGGTCAGGTCGACCTGATCAAGATGAAGGCTATCTACTGGAACGACGACGACAAGGGCACCACCTACCGTGAGGAAGAAATTCCTGCGGATATGGTCGAGCTGGCCAACGAGTGGCGCAACAACATGGTTGAAGCTGCCGCCGAAGCCACCGAAGAGCTGATGAACAAGTACCTTGAAGAAGGTGAGCTGACCGTCGAAGAGATCAAGGCAGGCCTGCGCGCGCGCACCCTGGCCAGCGAGATCGTTCCGGCTGTCTGCGGTTCGTCGTTCAAGAACAAGGGCGTTCCCCTGGTTCTCGACGCCGTCATCGACTTCCTGCCTGCTCCGACCGAGATCCCGGCGATCAAGGGTATTCACCCTGACCTGATCGACGTGCCGAAGGACGAAGTCAAGCCTGAGCAGTTCGACGAGCGTCACGCTGACGACGACGAGCCCTTCTCGGCCCTGGCCTTCAAGATCGCCACCGACCCGTTCGTGGGTACTCTGACCTTCGTTCGCGTCTACTCGGGCTTCCTGACCTCCGGTGACTCCGTCATCAACTCGGTCAAGGGCAAGAAAGAGCGCGTTGGTCGTATGGTGCAGATGCACGCCAACCAGCGTGAAGAGATCAAGGAAGTACGCGCTGGTGACATCGCTGCTCTGATCGGCATGAAGGACGTCACCACCGGTGACACCCTGTGCAACGCCGACAAGCCGATCATCCTCGAGCGTATGGACTTCCCGGAGCCTGTGATTTCGCTCTCCGTAGAGCCGAAAACCAAGCAGGACCAGGAGAAGATGGGTATCGCACTGGGCAAACTGGCTCAGGAAGACCCGTCGTTCCGCGTCAAGACCGACGAAGAGACTGGCCAGACCATCATCTCCGGTATGGGTGAGCTGCACCTGGACATCCTCGTTGACCGCATGAAGCGCGAGTTCAACGTCGAAGCCAACATCGGCAAGCCGCAGGTTTCGTACCGCGAGAAGATCACCAAGTCCAACGTCGAGATCGAAGGCAAGTTCGTTCGTCAGTCGGGTGGTCGTGGTCAGTTCGGTCACTGCTGGGTTCGTTTCTCCGAGCCGGACGTGGACGACAAGGGCAACATCACCGAAGGTCTGGTGTTCTCCAACGAAGTCGTTGGTGGTGTGATTCCGAAGGAATACATCCCTGCGATCCAGAAGGGCATCGAAGAGCAGATGAAGAACGGCGTTGTCGCCGGCTATCCGCTGATCGGCCTGAAGGCTGCGGTATTCGACGGTTCGTACCACGACGTCGACTCCAACGAAATGGCGTTCAAGATCGCCGCTTCGATGGCAACCAAGCAACTGGCCCAGAAGGGCGGTGGCGTGGTCCTCGAGCCGATCATGAAAGTCGAAGTTGTAACCCCGGAAGACTACCTGGGTGACGTGATGGGTGACCTGAACCGTCGTCGTGGTCTGGTCCAGGGTATGGATGAGTCGGTCTCCGGCCGCGTCGTCCGTGCTGAAGTTCCGCTCGGAGAGATGTTCGGTTATGCGACCGACGTTCGTTCCATGTCTCAGGGTCGCGCAAGCTACTCCATGGAATTCTCCAAATACGCCGAAGCTCCGTCGAACATCGTCGAAGCACTCGTTAAAAAACAAGGCTAATCCCCTTTAGGCAAGAGGTTCACTGTCGTGGCTAAAGAAAAATTTGATCGTTCCCTTCCCCACGTTAACGTCGGCACCATCGGCCACGTTGACCACGGTAAGACCACTCTGACCGCAGCTCTGACTCGCGTCTGCTCCGAAGTTTTCGGTTCGGCCGTCGTTGAGTTCGACAAGATCGACTCGGCTCCGGAAGAAAAAGCGCGCGGTATCACCATCAACACCGCTCACGTCGAGTACAACTCGAACATTCGTCACTACGCTCACGTTGACTGCCCAGGTCACGCTGACTACGTGAAGAACATGATCACTGGTGCTGCCCAGATGGACGGCGCGATCCTGGTTTGCTCGGCCGCCGATGGTCCGATGCCACAAACCCGTGAGCACATCCTGCTGTCCCGTCAGGTTGGCGTTCCGTACATCGTGGTCTTCCTGAACAAGGCTGACCTGGTAGACGACGCCGAGCTGCTGGAACTGGTCGAGATGGAAGTTCGCGACCTGCTGTCCACCTACGACTTCCCAGGCGACGACACTCCGATCATCATCGGTTCGGCTCGTATGGCCCTGGAAGGCAAAGACGACAACGAAATGGGTACCAGCGCTGTCAAGAAGCTGGTTGAAACTCTGGATGCCTACATCCCTGAGCCAGTTCGTGCCATCGACCAGCCGTTCCTGATGCCGATCGAAGACGTATTCTCGATCTCGGGTCGTGGTACCGTTGTTACCGGCCGTATCGAGCGTGGTATCGTCCGCGTTCAGGATCCGCTGGAAATCGTTGGTCTGCGTGACACCACCACCACCACCTGCACCGGCGTTGAGATGTTCCGCAAGCTGCTGGACGAAGGTCGTGCTGGCGAGAACTGCGGCGTCCTGCTGCGTGGTACCAAGCGTGACGACGTTGAGCGTGGCCAGGTTCTGGTCAAGCCAGGTTCGGTCAAGCCGCACACCAAGTTCACCGCAGAAGTCTACGTCCTGTCGAAGGAAGAAGGCGGCCGTCACACTCCGTTCTTCAAAGGCTACCGTCCTCAGTTCTACTTCCGTACCACTGACGTGACCGGTAACTGCGAACTGCCGGAAGGCGTTGAGATGGTAATGCCAGGTGACAACATCCAGATGACTGTCACCCTGATCAAGACCATCGCAATGGAAGACGGTCTGCGCTTCGCCATCCGTGAAGGCGGTCGTACCGTCGGCGCCGGCGTCGTGGCCAAAATCATCGAGTAATCACTCGATCGGTTGAAAAAACCCCCGCTCAGCGGGGGTTTTTTTTATTGGGTTGACACTAAATTGGGGCGTCTATAGAATCACGCCTCCTTTTAACGGGCGTAGTGCGCCCGATGGGAACAGCCTGGAGTCTGAAATCCAATGCAAAATCAGCAAATCCGTATCAGGTTGAAGGCTTTCGACCATCGCCTGATCGACCAATCCACCCAGGAAATCGTGGAAACCGCGAAACGTACTGGTGCACAAGTGCGTGGTCCAATTCCACTGCCAACCCGCAAAGAGCGTTTCACCGTTCTGATCTCCCCGCACGTCAACAAAGACGCGCGTGATCAGTACGAGATTCGCACTCATAAGCGCGTTCTGGACATCGTCCAGCCAACGGATAAAACCGTTGATGCGCTGATGAAGCTTGATCTCGCGGCAGGCGTGGAAGTGCAGATCAGCCTCGGCTAAGACTTCGGTCTGGTCGTGTAACGCTCTGAAATGGGCGGCCATAGCGGGTGAAAGCCCCGTACACTCATGAGGTTTACAACATGACTATTGGTGTAGTCGGTCGAAAAGCGGGCATGACCCGTATTTTCACCGAAGAAGGTGTCTCCATTCCGGTCACGGTCATCGAGATCGAGCCGAATCGCGTCACCCAGTTCAAAACTGAAGAAACCGATGGCTACCGTGCAGTGCAAGTCACTGTCGGCGAGCGTCGTGCTTCGCGTGTGACTGCCGCTCAGGCAGGCCACTTCGCCAAGGCTAACGTTGCCGCTGGTCGCGGTGTCTGGGAGTTCCGTCTTGAAGAAGGCGATTTCCAGGCTGGCGATCTGATCAAAGCTGAACTCTTCACTGCAGGCCAGCTGGTAGACGTAACCGGTCAGTCCAAAGGTAAAGGCTTCGCCGGTACCATCAAGCGTTGGAACTTCCGTGGTCAGGACAACACCCACGGTAACTCCGTATCGCACCGTGTCCCTGGCTCCATCGGCCAGTGCCAGACTCCTGGTCGTGTATTCAAGGGCAAGAAAATGTCCGGTCACATGGGCGCCGAGCGCGTGACTGTTCAGTCCCTGGAAGTAGTACGCGTAGACGCTGAACGCAACCTGCTGCTGATCAAGGGTGCCGTCCCAGGCGCTACTGGCGGCGACGTGGTCGTGCGTCCGGCTGTCAAGGCTCGCGGTTAAGGGGAAACTGACATGCAACTTAATGTAAATGACGCTCAGGCGATCGAAGTTTCCGAACTGACCTTCGGTGGCGAATTCAACGAGACGCTGGTACACCAAGCAGTCGTGGCCTACATGGCCGGCGGCCGTCAGGGCACCAAGCAGCAGAAGACCCGTTCTGACGTGGCCGGTGGCGGTAAGCGCCCATGGCGTCAGAAAGGTACTGGCCGTGCTCGTGCCGGTACTACCCGTGGTCCGATCTGGCGTGGCGGTGGTGTAACCTTCGCAGCTCGTCCTCAAGATCACTCGCAGAAGCTCAACAAGAAGATGTACCGCGCAGCCCTGCGCTCCATCCTCGCTGAGCTGGTGCGTAGCGACCGTCTGGTCGTGGTTCAGGACTTCGCTGTTGAAGCGCCGAAAACCAAAGATCTGCTGAACAAGCTGAACGGCATGGGTCTGAACGACGTTCTGATCGTTTCCGACGCTGTTGATCAGAACCTGTACCTGGCTGCTCGTAACCTGCCGCACGTCGACGTACGTGACGTTCAAGGTTCCGACCCGGTCAGTCTGATCGCATACGAGAAAGTGTTGATCACTGTCTCGGCCGTGAAGAAATTCGAGGAGCTGCTGGGATGAACCAGGAACGCGTATTCAAAGTCCTCCTTGGCCCGCACGTTTCCGAGAAGGCTACCGTTCTGGCTGAGAAAAAAGGCCAGTTCGTATTCAAGGTTGCTACCGATGCAACCAAGCTGGAAATCAAGAAAGCTGTCGAAGGCCTGTTCAACGTAAAAGTTGAAAACGTGTCGACTGTCAACGTTCTGGGTAAAACCAAGCGTACCGCACGTGGTCTGGGCAAGCGTAATGACTGGAAGAAGGCGATCGTCTCCCTTCAGCCAGGCCAAGATCTCGATTTCAGCAGCAGTGCTGAGTAAGGAAGGGGTGCATCATGGCAATCGTTAAATGCAAACCGACTTCCCCTGGCCGCCGTTTCGTGGTCAAGGTGGTCAACAAGGAGCTGCACAAAGGCGCTCCTCACGCACCGCTGCTCGAGAAGAAATCGAAGTCTGGTGGTCGTAACAACAATGGCCGCATCACCACTCGTCACGTTGGTGGTGGTCATAAGCAGCATTACCGTCTGGTTGACTTCCGTCGCAACGACAAAGATGGCATTCCAGCCACTGTCGAGCGTATCGAATACGACCCGAACCGTACTGCTCACATCGCCCTGCTGTGCTACGCAGACGGCGAGCGTCGCTACATCATCGCCCCTAAAGGCGTGAGCGCTGGCGACCAGCTGATCGCAGGTGCCCTGGCCCCAATCAAGGCCGGTAACTCCCTGCAGCTGCGCAACATCCCAGTAGGTAGCACCATTCACGGCATCGAACTGAAGCCGGGTAAAGGTGCTCAGATCGCTCGTTCCGCTGGTGCTTCGGCTCAGCTGATCGCTCGCGAAGGTGTCTACGTGACCCTGCGTCTGCGCTCTGGTGAAATGCGTAAAGTCCTGGCTGAGTGCCGTGCGACCCTGGGCGAAGTCTCGAACTCCGAGCACAGCCTGCGTTCGCTGGGTAAAGCTGGTGCCAAACGCTGGCGCGGCGTTCGCCCAACCGTTCGTGGTGTTGCCATGAACCCGGTTGACCACCCGCATGGTGGTGGTGAAGGTCGTACCTCCGGTGGTCGTCATCCGGTATCGCCATGGGGCTTCCCAACCAAGGGTGCTAAAACCCGTGGTAATAAGCGTACCGACAACATGATCGTCCGTCGTCGCAAGTAACTAGAGGGATACGACAGTGCCACGTTCTCTGAAAAAAGGTCCTTTTATCGATCTTCACCTGTTGAAGAAGGTCGAAGTGGCGGTGGAGAAGAACGATCGCAAGCCAGTTAAAACCTGGTCGCGCCGTTCGATGATCCTGCCACAAATGGTCGGTCTGACCATCGCGGTACACAACGGTCGCCAACACGTCCCAGTTCTCGTGAACGAAGACATGGTCGGCCACAAACTGGGCGAGTTCGCCGGTACCCGCACCTACCGCGGGCACGTGGCTGACAAGAAAGCCAAGCGTTAAGGGGTAAGGAAATGGAAGTAGCCGCTAAGTTGTCGGGCGCTCGCATCTCCGCCCAGAAAGCCCGCTTGGTCGCCGACCAGATCCGCGGGAAGAAGGTGGGCGAAGCGCTCAACCTGTTGGCCTTCAGCAGCAAAAAAGCCGCTGAAATCATGAAGAAAGTCCTCGAGTCGGCCGTTGCCAACGCCGAACACAACGAAGGCGCAGACGTTGATGACCTGAAGGTCTCCACCGTCTTCGTCAACGAAGGGCGTTCGCTGAAGCGCATCATGCCACGTGCCAAAGGCCGTGCTGATCGCATCGTCAAGCGGTCTTGCCATATCACTGTCAAGGTTGCGGACAAGTAACGGAGTCGATCAGATGGGTCAGAAAGTACATCCCACTGGCATTCGCCTGGGAATCGTCAAGGAGCACACCTCCGTCTGGTACGCAGACGGCGCGACTTACGCAGATTACCTGCTGAAGGATCTGCAAACTCGCGAGTACCTCCAGGACAAACTAAAAAGCGCGTCCGTAAGCCGTATCGATATTCATCGTCCGGCTCAAACTGCACGCATCACCATCCACACCGCTCGTCCCGGTATCGTTATCGGCAAGAAAGGTGAAGATGTTGAGAAGCTGCGTCAGGACCTGACCAAGCAGATGGGTGTGCCTGTGCACATCAACATCGAAGAGATCCGCAAGCCGGAACTCGACGCTATGCTGGTTGCTCAGAGCGTTGCCCAGCAGCTGGAGCGCCGCGTTATGTTCCGTCGCGCCATGAAGCGCGCCGTACAGAACGCCATGCGTATTGGTGCCAAGGGCATCAAGATCCAGGTGAGCGGTCGTCTCGGCGGTGCCGAGATCGCACGTACCGAGTGGTATCGCGAAGGTCGTGTGCCTCTGCACACCCTGCGTGCCGATATCGACTACAACACCTACGAAGCTCACACCACCTACGGTGTGATCGGTGTGAAGGTTTGGATCTTCAAAGGCGAAGTAATTGGTGGTCGCCAGGAAGAGCTGAAGCCTCAAGCACCAGCGCCTCGTAAAAAAGCTGCTAAGTAAGGGGTACGCCAAATGTTGCAACCAAAGCGTACAAAATTCCGCAAGCAGATGACCGGCCACAACCGTGGTCTGGCACTGCGCGGTAGCAAGGTCAGCTTCGGCGAGTTCGCTCTGAAAGCTGTCGCCCGCGGTCGTCTCACCGCTCGCCAGATCGAGTCGGCACGTCGTGCCCTGACCCGTCACGTAAAACGTGGCGGCAAGATCTGGATCCGTGTCTTCCCGGACAAGCCGGTTACCAAGAAGCCTCTCGAGGTTCGTATGGGTAAAGGTAAAGGTTCCGTGGAATACTGGGTTGCCCAGATTCAGCCAGGCAAAGTCCTGTACGAGATCGAGGGTGTTTCTGAAGAGCTGGCGCGCGAAGCTTTCGCTCTGGCCGCTGCAAAGCTGCCTCTCGCCACCTCCTTTGTTAAGCGGACGGTGATGTGATGAAAGCGAATGAACTTCGTGAAAAATCCGCACAGCAACTGAATGAGCAACTGCTCGGCTTGCTGCGCGACCAGTTCAATCTGCGCATGCAGAAAGCAACTGGCCAGTTGGGGCAGTCGCACCTGCTCTCGCAAGTTAAGCGTGACATCGCTCGCGTGAAAACTGTGCTCAACCAGCAGGCAGGTAAGTGATCATGGCTGAAGCTGAAAAAACCGTCCGTACGCTGACTGGCCGTGTCGTCAGCGACAAAATGGACAAGACCATCACCGTTCTGATCGAGCGTCGCGTAAAGCACCCGATCTACGGTAAATACGTTAAGCGTTCGACTAAGCTGCACGCGCACGACGAAGCCAACCAGTGCAAGATCGGCGACAAGGTTTCCATCCGTGAAACCCGTCCGCTGGCCAAGACCAAGTCCTGGGCACTGGTTGAAGTCCTCGAACGCGCTGTTGAAGTCTAAGGGCTAAGGGTCGGAGAAATTTTATGATTCAGACTCAATCCATGCTCGATGTGGCCGATAACAGCGGCGCTCGTCGCGTCATGTGCATCAAGGTGCTCGGCGGTTCCCACCGTCGTTACGCCGGTATCGGTGACATCATCAAAGTTACCGTCAAGGAAGCAATTCCTCGCGGTAAGGTCAAGAAAGGCCAGGTGATGACCGCTGTTGTCGTCCGTACCCGTCACGGTGTACGTCGCGCTGACGGTTCCATCATTCGTTTCGACGGCAACGCTGCTGTTCTGCTGAACACCAAGCAAGAGCCGATCGGTACTCGCATCTTCGGGCCAGTGACCCGTGAACTTCGTACCGAGAAGTTCATGAAGATCGTCTCGCTCGCCCCTGAAGTGCTCTAAGGAGATCCGACATGCAAAAGATTCGTCGTGACGACGAGATCATCGTGATCGCCGGCAAAGACAAAGGTAAGCGCGGTAAGGTGCTGAAGGTTCTCGCTGACGACCGTCTGGTCGTCGGTGGTGTCAACCTGGTCAAGCGCCACACCAAGCCTAACCCGATGGCGGGCGTCCAGGGCGGTATCGTCGAG
This sequence comes from Pseudomonas sp. 2hn, assembly GCF_019646095.1. Taxonomy (NCBI): domain Bacteria; kingdom Pseudomonadati; phylum Pseudomonadota; class Gammaproteobacteria; order Pseudomonadales; family Pseudomonadaceae; genus Pseudomonas; species Pseudomonas sp. 2hn. The sequence continues at coordinate 537,579 of NZ_CP081016.1, forward strand.
AAAGAAGCGCCTCTGCACGCTTCCAACGTCGCCATCTTCAACGGCGAAACCAACAAGGCTGACCGCGTTGGTTTCAAAGTAGAAGACGGTAAAAAAATTCGTGTCTTCAAGTCGACCCAAAAAGCGGTTGATGCTTGAACACTGCTAGGTAGAAGACCATGGCACGACTGAAAGAGATTTACCGGAACGAAATCGCTCCTAAGCTTAAGGAAGAACTTAAGCTGTCGAACGTGATGGAAGTTCCGCGCGTTACCAAAATCACCCTGAACATGGGTCTGGGCGAAGCGATCGGCGACAAGAAAGTCATCGAGCACGCTGTTGCCGACCTGGAAAAGATCACCGGTCAAAAGCCGGTCGTGACTTTCGCTCGTAAATCCATCGCGGGCTTCAAAGTCCGTGAAGGCTGGCCGATCGGTGTCAAGGTGACCCTGCGTCGCGAAAAGATGTACGAGTTCCTGGACCGCCTGCTGGCGATCTCCCTGCCACGGGTTCGCGACTTCCGCGGCCTGAATGCCAAGTCCTTCGACGGTCGTGGCAACTACAGCATGGGCGTGAAAGAGCAGATCATCTTCCCGGAAATCGATTACGACAAGATCGATGCTCTGCGCGGTTTGGACATCACCCTGACCACCACTGCTCGTTCGGACGACGAAGGCCGCGCTCTGCTGCGTGCTTTCAAGTTCCCGTTCCGCAACTGATTGGAGTAGGAAAATGGCCAAGAAGAGCATGAAGAACCGCGAGCTGAAGCGTCAGCTCACGGTAGCCAAGTTCGCTAAGAAGCGCGCTGAGCTGAAAGCGACCATCGTCAACCTGAACGCCTCTCCTGAAGAGCGTTTCGCTGCCGTTGTCGCCCTGCAGAAGCAACCACGTGACGCCAGCGCCTCGCGCCTGCGTAACCGTTGCCGCCTGACCGGTCGTCCGCACGGTGTATACCGTAAGTTCGGCCTGGGCCGTAACAAGCTGCGCGAAGCCGCCATGCGCGGTGACGTGCCAGGTCTGGTCAAGGCCAGCTGGTAATCCCGGTTGGCGTGACGCCGGCGCAAGGGGAGCGATCTTCCGACCGCCGGTGACCTCGCAACGAAACAAGCCCCTATATGGGGCTTGTTTCGTTTCTGCCTTGTGTCTAGAATGACCGGCTCACCTGAGCCTGGGTTTTTTGCCCTGCCTGCTCGGGTGGTTGTGATAGCCGCAAGGCTAATAATTCTTGTATCAGGAGCATCTAGCCCATGAGTATGCAGGACCCGTTAGCGGACATGCTAACTCGCATCCGTAATGCCCAGATGGCTGAAAAGTCTGTCGTAAGCATGCCTTCTTCCACCCTGAAGGTCGCGGTTGCCAAAGTACTGAAAGACGAAGGCTACATCGCCAGCTACGAAGTGACCGGCGAAGCCAAGCCTTCCCTGTCGATCGAGCTGAAGTACTTCGAAGGCCGTCCGGTCATCGAAGAGCTGAAGCGTACCAGCCGTCCTGGTCTGCGCCAGTACAAGGCCGTTACCGAGCTGCCGAAAGTACGTGGCGGCCTGGGCGTGTCTATCGTCTCCACCAACAAAGGTGTGATGACTGACCGCGCTGCGCGCGCTGCCGGTGTCGGCGGCGAAGTTCTGTGCACAGTGTTCTAAGGGGAGATAGGCATGTCTCGCGTCGCTAAGAACCCCGTTAAGCTGCCAGCAGGCGTCGAAGTCAAATTCGCCGGCCAGCAGCTTTCGGTGAAGGGTGCCAAGGGCACTCTCGAACTGAACGTTCACTCGTCTGTTGAAGTTACCGAAGAAGCTGGTGAGCTGCGTTTCGCACCTCGCAACGGTGATCAGCAAGCTCGCGCCATGGCCGGTACCACCCGCGCCCTGGTCAACAACATGGTCCAGGGCGTAAGCCAAGGCTTCGAGCGCAAGCTCCAGCTGGTCGGTGTTGGTTACAAGGCACAGGCCAAGGGCACCGTCCTGAACCTGGCCCTGGGCTTCTCGCACCCAGTGGATTACGAACTGCCAGCCGGTATCACCGCTGAAACCCCAAGCCAGACCGACATCCTGATCAAGGGTATCGACAAGCAGCTGGTGGGTCAGGTGGCCGCTGAAGTCCGCGGTTTCCGTCCGCCAGAGCCTTACAAGGGCAAGGGTGTGCGTTACGCGGACGAAGTAGTCCGTCGTAAAGAAGCCAAGAAGAAGTAGGGCCTAGCAAATGACCGACAAAAAAGTTACTCGACTGCGTCGCGCTCGCAAAGCACGCCTGAAAATGCACGAGCTCGAAGCCGTGCGTCTGTGCGTGTTCCGCTCCTCGCAGCACATCTACGCCCAGGTCATCTCGGCCGACGGCAGCAAGGTTCTGGCAAGTGCCTCGACCTTGGACAAAGAACTGCGTGATGGCGCCACCGGCAACATCGACGCGGCCACTAAGGTTGGCAAGCTGGTAGCTGAGCGTGCGAAAGCCGCCGGTGTATCTCAAGTTGCCTTTGACCGTTCCGGCTTCAAGTACCACGGCCGCGTCAAGGCGCTGGCTGATGCTGCTCGTGAAGGCGGGCTGGAGTTCTAAGTTATGGCAAATAACGATCAAAAGCGCGACGAAGGCTACATCGAGAAGCTGGTTCAAGTTAACCGCGTAGCCAAAACCGTTAAAGGCGGCCGTATCTTCACTTTCACCGCGCTGACCGTGGTAGGTGATGGCAAGGGTCGTGTTGGCTTTGGCCGTGGCAAATCGCGCGAAGTACCTGCCGCGATCCAGAAAGCCATGGAAGCTGCTCGTCGCAACATGATTCAGGTTGACCTGAAGGGCACCACCCTGCAGTACGCCACCAAGGCCGCCCACGGCGCCTCGAAGGTCTACATGCAGCCTGCCTCGGAAGGTACCGGTATCATCGCCGGTGGCGCAATGCGTGCCGTCCTGGAAGTTGCTGGCGTTCAGAACGTCCTGGCCAAGTGCTACGGCTCGACCAACCCGGTGAACGTGGTTCACGCCACCTTCAAGGGTCTGAAAGCCATGCAATCCCCTGAGTCCATTGCTGCCAAGCGCGGCAAGACTGTTGAGGAGATCTTCTGATCATGGCAACCGTAAAAGTAACGCTGATCAAAAGCACCGCCGGCCGTCTGCCTAACCACAAACTGTGCGTTAAGGGTCTGGGTCTGCGTCGCATCGGTCACACTGTAGAAGTCCAGGATACTCCCGAGAACCGCGGGATGATCAACAAGGCTTACTACATGCTGAAGGTCGAGGGTTAATCGATGAAACTCAATGATCTGAGTCCAGCGCCGGGTTCCCGTCGCGAGAAGCACCGTCCGGGCCGTGGTATCGGTAGCGGTCTGGGCAAGACCGGTGGCCGTGGTCACAAAGGTCAGACCTCCCGCTCCGGTGGCTCCATCGCTCCAGGCTTCGAAGGCGGTCAACAGCCGCTGCACCGTCGCCTGCCGAAGTTCGGCTTCGTTTCCCTGAAAGCCATGGACCGCGCCGAAGTGCGTCTGTCCGAGCTGGCCAAGGTGGAAGGCGATCTGATCACCGTTCAGTCCCTCAAGGACGCCAACGTGATCGGCCAGCACGTACAGCGCGTGAAAATCATGCTGTCGGGCGAAGTCACTCGCGCAGTCACCCTCAAGGGTATCGCCGTCACCAAAGGTGCACGTGCGGCTATCGAAGCAGCTGGCGGCAAGTTCGAGGAATAAATGGCTAAGCAAGGTGCTCTCTCTTCGCTCGGTAAGGGCGGGATGTCGGAACTCTGGGCTCGTCTGCGCTTTCTGTTCATGGCGATCATCGTCTATCGGATTGGCGCGCACATCCCAGTGCCAGGCATTAACCCGGACCGTCTCGCGGATCTGTTCCGGCAGAATGAGGGGACCATTCTTAGCTTGTTCAACATGTTTTCCGGTGGCGCGCTGGAGCGCATGAGCATCTTTGCACTGGGGATCATGCCGTACATCTCGGCATCGATCATCATGCAGCTCATGACCGCTGTCAGCCCGCAGCTGGAGCAGTTGAAGAAGGAAGGTGAAGCTGGCCGTCGCAAGATCAGCCAGTACACCCGCTACGGCACCGTTATCCTGGCGCTGGTTCAAGCCATTGGCATGTCCATTGGCCTGGCCAACCAGGGCGTGGCGTTTTCTGCGGGCCTGGGCTTCCATGTCGTCGCCGTCTCCACCTTCGTGGCGGGCGCGATGTTCATGATGTGGCTCGGCGAGCAGATTACCGAGCGCGGTGTGGGCAACGGTATCTCGATGTTGATCTTCGCAGGTATCGTTGCCGGTCTTCCGAGAGCAATCGGGCAGTCTTTCGAGTCTGCGCGCACAGGCGATATCAACATTTTCGCCCTGGTCGCTATCGGTTTGCTGGCAGTAGCGATTATCGGCTTCGTGGTGTTCATTGAGCGTGGTCAGCGTCGTATCGCCGTTCACTACGCCAAGCGTCAGCAGGGCCGCAAGGTCTTCGCTGCGCAGACCAGCCACCTGCCGCTGAAGGTGAACATGGCGGGCGTAATTCCGGCCATTTTCGCGAGCAGCATCTTGCTGTTCCCGGCTTCGCTGGGTGCCTGGTTCGGTCAGTCCGAAGGTATGGGCTGGCTGCAGGACATCTCGCAGTCGATCGCTCCTGGTCAGCCGTTGAACATTCTGCTGTTTAGTGCAGGGATCATTTTCTTCTGCTTCTTCTACACAGCGTTGATGTTCAACCCGAAAGACGTAGCGGAAAACCTGAAGAAGTCCGGTGCCTTTATTCCGGGTATCCGTCCTGGTGAGCAGTCGGCGCGCTACATTGATGGCGTCCTGACCCGTCTGACCATGTTCGGTGCTCTTTACATGATGGCCGTGTGCCTTCTGCCCCAGTTCCTGGTGGTGGCAGCAAACGTGCCGTTCTACCTTGGCGGGACCTCGTTGCTGATTGTGGTAGTGGTTGTGATGGACTTCATGTCCCAAGTACAATCGCACCTCGTTTCGCACCAGTACGAATCCCTGATGAAGAAAGCCAACCTGAAAGGCTACGGCGGCAGCGGTCTGCTGCGCTGATTTAGCCCCTTAAGGTTCGAGGAGTCGGTAATGAAAGTTCGTGCATCGGTGAAAAAGCTGTGCCGCAACTGCAAGATCATTCGTCGCGAAGGTATCGTGCGCGTGATCTGCAGCGCGGAACCGCGTCACAAGCAGCGCCAAGGCTGAGTGTGATCCGCGCTTCAAACCCAGCAGCTAGTGTGCTGCTGGGTTGATTATTCGTTTCTACAGCGATATTATCTCGCGCCCTATTTCTTGGCTTCCGGGGCGTAGGTAGCTGTCAATTGGAGTCCCACTGAATGGCCCGTATTGCAGGCGTCAACATTCCAGATAACAAGCATACTGTTATCTCGCTGACCTACATCTATGGTGTCGGTCGCACTACCGCGCAGAAAATCTGTGCGGACGCTGGTGTAAACCCAGCCGCTAAGATCAAGGATCTGAGCGACGAGCAAATCGAAACCCTGCGTGGCGAAGTCGCGAAGTTCACCACCGAAGGTGACCTGCGCCGTGACATCAACATGAAGATCAAGCGCTTGATGGACCTGGGTTGCTACCGCGGCCTGCGTCATCGTAAAGGTCTGCCGGTTCGCGGTCAGCGCACCAAGACCAACGCACGCACCCGTAAGGGCCCGCGTAAGCCGATCCGCAAGTAATCGCCCAGGAATATAGACATGGCAAAACCTGCTGCTCGTCCTCGTAAAAAAGTCAAAAAGACAGTGGTTGATGGCATCGCCCACATCCATGCGTCTTTCAACAACACCATCGTGACCATCACCGACCGTCAGGGCAACGCACTGTCCTGGGCTACTTCCGGTGGTTCGGGTTTCCGTGGTTCGCGCAAATCCACCCCGTTCGCAGCCCAGATCGCTGCTGAGCGTGCTGGTCAAGCTGCGCTGGAATATGGTCTGAAGAACCTCGACGTCAACGTCAAGGGTCCAGGTCCAGGTCGTGAATCCGCCGTTCGTGCACTGAACAGCTGCGGCTACAAGATCGCCAGCATCACCGACGTGACGCCAATCCCGCACAACGGGTGCCGTCCGCCGAAGAAGCGTCGCGTGTAATCAGGAGACAGATAAATGGCACGTTACATTGGTCCAAAATGCAAACTGTCTCGCCGTGAAGGCACTGACCTGTTCCTGAAGAGCGGCGTTCGCGCTCTGGAATCGAAGTGCAACATCGAAGCAGCCCCAGGTATCCACGGCCAGCGCCGTGGCCGTCAGTCCGACTACGGTACCCAGCTGCGCGAGAAACAAAAAGTCCGTCGTATCTACGGTGTTCTGGAGCGTCAGTTCCGCGGTTACTACCAAGCTGCTGCCTCGAAAAAAGGCGCAACCGGTGAGAACCTGCTGCAACTGCTCGAGTGCCGTCTGGATAACGTCGTCTACCGTATGGGCTTCGGCTCGACTCGTTCCGAGTCCCGTCAGCTGGTTTCGCACAAAGCGATCAGCGTCAACGGTAAGACTGTGAACATTCCATCCTACCAAGTTCGTCCGGGTGACGTGGTCTCGGTTCGCGAGAAGTCGCTGAACCAGCTGCGCATTGTTCAAGCCCTTGAACTGTGCGCCCAGCGTGGCCGCGTTGAGTGGGTTGACGTGGATGCTGCTAAAAAGTCGGGCGTTTTCAAGAACGTTCCTGCTCGCAGCGACCTGTCCGCCGACATCAACGAAAACCTGATTGTCGAGCTCTACTCCAAGTAAGGGCTAGAAAATAGGTGCATCCATGCAGATTTCGGTAAATGAGTTTCTGACACCCCGTCACATCGACGTGCAGGTTGTCAGTCCAACCCGCGCCAAGATCACGCTCGAGCCTCTCGAGCGTGGCTTCGGCCATACCCTGGGCAACGCGCTGCGCCGCATCCTGTTGTCCTCCATGCCTGGCTGTGCAGTAGTCGAGGCCGAGATCGACGGCGTACTCCATGAGTACTCCGCGATCGAAGGTGTTCAGGAAGACGTCATTGAAATCCTGTTGAACCTGAAAGGCCTGGCTATCAAACTGCACGGTCGTGACGAAGTTACGCTGACCTTGTCGAAAAAGGGTTCGGGGGTGGTTACCGCTGCCGATATTCAGCTGGATCACGATGTCGAGATCGTCAACCCCGATCACGTAATCGCGAACCTGGCGTCCAACGGCGCCCTGAACATGAAGCTCACCGTAGCTCGTGGTCGCGGTTACGAGCCGGCCGACTCCCGTCAGACTGACGAAGACGAAAGCCGCAGCATTGGCCGTCTCCAGCTGGACGCTTCGTTCAGCCCGGTGCGTCGTATCGCCTACGTGGTCGAAAACGCCCGTGTTGAACAGCGTACCAACCTGGACAAGCTGGTCATCGATCTGGAAACCAACGGTACCCTGGATCCTGAAGAGGCTATCCGTCGTGCCGCGACCATCCTGCAACAGCAGCTGGCCGCGTTCGTCGACCTCAAAGGTGACAGCGAGCCGGTTGTGGTCGAGCAGGAAGACGAGATCGATCCGATCCTGCTGCGCCCGGTTGACGACCTGGAACTGACCGTACGTTCGGCCAACTGCCTCAAGGCGGAGAACATCTACTACATCGGCGACCTGATTCAGCGTACCGAAGTAGAGCTGTTGAAGACTCCTAACCTGGGCAAGAAGTCCCTGACTGAAATCAAGGACGTCCTGGCCTCCCGTGGTCTTTCCCTCGGCATGCGCCTCGACAACTGGCCGCCTGCAAGTCTTAAGAAAGACGACAAGGCGACTGCCTGATCGTCGTAATCACCGAACGTAGTGTTTGGTAAGGAATGAATCATGCGTCATCGTAAAAGTGGACGTCACCTGAGCCGTACCAGCTCTCACCGCAAGGCTATGTTCCAGAACATGGCAGTGTCGCTGATCGAGCACGAGCTGATCAAAACCACCCTGCCGAAAGCCAAGGAACTGCGCCGCGTTGCCGAGCCGCTGATCACCCTGGCCAAGGAAGACAGCGTCGCCAACCGTCGTCTGGCCTTCGACCGTACCCGTTCGAAGTCCGCCGTTGGCAAACTGTTCAACGACCTGGGCAAGCGTTACGCCACCCGTCAGGGCGGCTACCTGCGCATCCTGAAGTGCGGTTTCCGCGCTGGCGACAACGCGCCTATGGCGTACGTCGAGCTGGTTGATCGTCCGGTCGGTGGTGCTGTAGAAGCTGCCGAGTAAGACGTTCTGTCTGCTGCAAAGAACCGGGCCTAGGCCCGGTTTTTTGTTGCTTCATGAATTGTTATTTTCTATTGATGTAAGTCAGGTAATGAATTTGTTCTTGTAACTTGGGTCGACAATACTCTCTCCAAGCCGATTAGCCGGCAGTTCAAGACCGATCAGGAGAGCCCATGAGCAAGATTCTCACCACCGCAAGCGGCGCGCCCGTAGCCGACAACCAGAATTCCCGTTCCGCAGGCCCTCGCGGCCCGCTGCTGCTCGACGATTTCCACCTGGTCGAGAAACTCGCCCACTTCAACCGCGAGAACATCCCCGAGCGTCGCGTGCACGCCAAGGGCTCCGGCGCCTATGGCACCTTCACAGTCACCCGCGATATCACAGAACTCACCAGTGCCAAATTGTTCGACAGCATCGGCAAGCAGACCGAGACGTTCCTGCGCTTCTCCACCGTGGGTGGTGAACGCGGCTCGGCGGACACCGAGCGCGACCCGCGTGGTTTCGCGGTGAAGTTCTACACCGAGGAAGGCAACTGGGACATCGTCGGCAACAACACGCCGGTGTTCTTCATCCGTGATCCGTTGAAGTTCCCCGACTTCATCCATACCCAGAAGCGCCACCCGCAGACCAACCTGAAGAGCGCGCAGATGATGTGGGACTTCTGGTCGCACTCGCCCGAGGCGCTGCACCAGGTCACCATCCTGTTCTCCGACCGCGGTATCCCGGACGGCTACCGCCACATGCACGGTTTCGGCAGCCACACCTACAGCCTGATCAACGCCAAGGGTGAGCGCACCTGGGTCAAGTGGCACTTCAAGACCCAGCAGGGCATCAAGAACCTGGCGCCGGCTGAGGCCGCCCGCCTGGCCGGCAGCGACCCGGACTACGCCCAGCGCGACCTGTTCCAGGCCATCGAGCGCGGTGACTTCCCACGGTGGACCGTGTGCATCCAGGTGATGAGCGAAGCCGAGGCCGCCAGCCGTGACGAGAACCCCTTCGACGTGACCAAGACCTGGTCGCAGAAGGACTACCCGTTGATCGAGGTCGGCGTGCTGGAACTCAACCGCAACCCGCTCAACTACTTCGCCGAAGTCGAGCAGGCGGCGTTCGGCCCCAGCAACATGGTGCCCGGGGTCGGCCTGTCGCCGGACCGCATGCTGCAGGGCCGGGTGTTCGCTTATGCCGATGCGCACCGCTACCGCGTGGGTACCAACCACCAGCACTTGCCGGTCAATGCGCCACGCTGCCCGGTGCACAGCTACCAGCGCGATGGTTCCATGGCCTCCGGCGCCTACGGCAGTGCTCCCAACTACGAGCCAAACAGCTACGCGGACGCACCGAAGCAGTCGCCGCGCCATGCAGAGCCTGCATTGGCCCTGAACGGTTCGGCGGACCGCTACGACCACCGCGAAGACAACGACTACTACAGCCATGCCGGCGCGCTGTTCCGCCTGATGAGTGATGAACAGAAGGCGCTGTTGATCGGCAACATCGCCGGCACCATGGCGGGCGTCAGCGAGGATGTCGTCCAGCGTCAACTGCAGTACTTCTTCAAGGCTGATCCAGCCTACGGAGAAGGCATCGCCAAGGCCTTGGGCATCAACCTGGCCTAAGTCGAAGTGATAACAAGAACCGCCCTCGTTTGGGCGGTTTTTCAATGAATATCACTACTGTTTAGCCGAATTTTTGCTTCTAATTGCGCGTTTTTCAGTGACCGCGAGCAAAACCTGGTTCACACTATGTCCCATAGACGTATTCACAGGGAGAAGCAGGGCGATGCAAGGTCACCCGGACGTAATCAACTACCTCGTCACGTTGCTGAAGGGCGAACTGGCAGCACGCGATCAGTACTTCATTCACTCGCGGATGTACGAAGACTGGGGCTTGGGCAAGCTCTACGAGCGTATCAACCACGAGATGGAAGAAGAGACGCAGCACGCCGACGCCCTGATGCGCCGTATCCTCATGCTCGAAGGCACCCCGGACATGCGCGCCGACGACCTGCACGTGGGCAGCACCGTGCCGGAGATGATCGAGGCCGATCTGAAGCTCGAGTACAAGGTCCGTGCCGCGCTGTGCAAGGGCATCGAGCTGTGCGAGCTGCACAAGGACTACATCAGCCGCGATATCCTGCGTGCGCAGCTGGCCGATACCGAAGAAGATCACACCTACTGGCTGGAGAAGCAGCAGGGGCTGATCAAGGCCATTGGCCTGGAGAATTACCTGCAGTCGCAGATGTAAAAGCTTGGGGCTGCCTTGCAGCCCTTTCGCGGCACGAGGCCGCTCCTACATTTGAACGCGTCAACCTAGAGATTACGCGATCGCCTGTAGGAGCGGCCTTGTGCCGCGAATGGGGCGCAAAGCGCCCCCATTGCTTTATGCCCGGTCGCGCTCCAGCAGCGGCTTGAGGTAGTGGCCGGTATACGATTGCTTCTTCTCGGCCAGCTCTTCCGGTGTACCACAGGCAATGATCTGCCCACCCTTGGAGCCACCCTCCGGACCCAGGTCCACCAGCCAGTCGGCAGTCTTGATCACATCCAGGTTGTGCTCGATCACCACCACGGTATTGCCGTGGTCACGCAGGCGGTGCAACACGTCCAGCAGCTGCTGGATATCGGCGAAATGCAGGCCGGTGGTCGGTTCGTCGAGGATGTACAGGGTCTTGCCGGTGTCGCGCTTGGACAGTTCGCGCGACAGCTTGACCCGCTGCGCCTCGCCGCCCGACAGGGTGGTCGCCGATTGCCCCAGCTTGATGTACGACAGGCCGACATCCATCAGCGTCTGTAGCTTGCGCGCCAGGGCCGGGACCGCGTCGAAGAACTCGCGGGCATCCTCGATGGTCATTTCCAGCACCTCGTGGATGTTCTTGCCCTTGTACTTGATCTCCAGGGTTTCGCGGTTGTAGCGCTTGCTCTTGCACACATCGCAGGGCACGTAGATGTCCGGCAGGAAGTGCATTTCCACCTTGATCAGGCCATCGCCCTGGCAGGCTTCGCAGCGTCCGCCCTTGACGTTGAACGAGAAGCGCCCGGGGCCGTAGCCGCGGGAACGCGACTCCGGCACGCCGGCGAACAGCTCGCGGATCGGCGTGAAGATGCCGGTGTAGGTCGCCGGGTTGGAACGAGGCGTGCGGCCGATCGGGCTCTGGTCGATATCCACCACCTTGTCCAGGTGCTGCAGGCCATCGACGCTCGCGTGCGGCGCGGCCTCCAGGCTGCTCGCGCCGTTGAGCGCGGTGGCGGCGAGGGGGAACAGGGTGTTGTTGATCAGCGTCGACTTGCCCGAACCGGACACACCGGTCACGCAGGTCAGCAGGCCGATCGGCACTTCCAGGTCGACGTTCTGCAGGTTGTTGCCGCGCGCGCCCTTGAGCTTGAGCGACAGCTTCTTGTTGCGGGGTGTGCGCTTGGCCGGGACGACGATCTTCTTGCGTCCGGACAGGTACTTGCCGGTCAGCGAGTCGGGGTGCGCCATGACCTCTTCGGGCGAGCCCTCGGCGACGATCTGGCCGCCATGCACGCCGGCACCCGGGCCGATATCCACCACGTAGTCGGCCAGGCGGATGGCGTCCTCGTCGTGCTCGACCACGATCACCGTGTTGCCCAGGTCGCGCAGGTGGTTGAGGGTGGCCAGCAGGCGGTCGTTGTCCCGTTGATGAAGGCCGATGGACGGTTCATCGAGGATGTACATCACTCCCACCAGGCCGGCGCCGATCTGGCTGGCCAGGCGGATCCGCTGGGCCTCGCCGCCGGACAGGGTATCGGCGCTGCGGTCCAGCGTCAGGTAGTCGAGACCGACGTTGACCAGGAACTGCAGGCGCTCGCAGATCTCCTTGAGGATTTTCGCCGCGATCTCGCCACGACGTCCGGTGAGGGTCAACTCGCCGAAGTAGTTGCTGGCTTCGCCGATCGGCAGGTTGGTCACCGCCGGCAGTGTCTTTTCGCCGACCCACACATGGCGCGCTTCGCGACGCAGGCGGGTACCGCGGCAGTCGGGGCAGGGCTGGGTGCCGAGGAACTTGGCCAGCTCTTCACGCACGGTGGCCGACTCGGTCTCGCGGTAGCGGCGCTCGAGGTTGGGCACGATGCCCTCGAAGGGGTGCGAGCGCTTGACGATGTCGCCACGGTCGTTGAGGTACTTGAAATCGACGCTCTGCTTGCCGCTGCCCTGCAGGATGACCTTCTGGTGCTCGGCCGACAGCTCGCCGAACGGTTCCTCGAGGCTGAAACCGTAGTGCGCGGCGAGTGAGCCGAGCATCTGGAAGTAATAGACGTTGCGCCGGTCCCAGCCACGTATCGCGCCTTCGGCCAGGGTCAGCTCGGCGTTGACCAGGCGCTTGGTGTCGAAGAACTGCTTCACCCCCAGGCCGTCGCACGTCGGGCAGGCGCCGGCCGGGTTGTTGAAGGAAAACAGCTTGGGCTCCAGCTCGCTGATCGCATGGCCGCACACCGGGCAGGCGAAGCGCGCCGAGAAGATCACTTCCTCGCCGTCTTCGTCGTCCATCGGCGCGACCAAGGCAATGCCGTCGGCCAGCTTGAGCGCGGTCTCGAACGACTCGGCCAGGCGCTGCTGCAGGTCGGCGCGGACCTTGAAGCGGTCGACCACGACATCGATGCTGTGCTTCTTCTGTTTATCCAGCTTGGGCAGTTCGTCGAGCTCGTAGAGCTTGCCGTTGACCCGCGCGCGAACGAAGCCCTGGGCACGCAGTTCGTCGAACACCGCCAGGTGCTCGCCCTTGCGCTCGCGGATCACCGGGGCCAGCAGCATCAGCTTGCTGCCTTCGGGCTTTTCCAGCACCAGATCGACCATCTGGCTGATCGTTTGCGCTTCCAGCGGGATATCGTGGTCCGGGCAGCGTGGCGTACCGACGCGGGCATAGAGCAGGCGCAGGTAGTCGTAGATCTCGGTGATGGTGCCGACGGTCGAGCGTGGGTTGTGCGAGGTCGACTTCTGCTCGATGGAGATCGCCGGCGACAGGCCTTCGATGGTGTCGACGTCGGGCTTTTCCATCATCGACAGGAACTGCCGGGCATAGGCCGACAGCGATTCGACGTAGCGGCGCTGGCCTTCGGCGTACAGCGTGTCGAACGCCAGCGAGGACTTGCCGGATCCGGACAGGCCGGTGATCACGATCAGTTTGTCCCGGGGCAGGGTCAGGTCGATGTTCTTCAGGTTGTGGGTACGCGCCCCACGGATCAGGATCTTGTCCACTACGGCCTCGCTCGGCGGGCATAAACAAAGGAGTATACGGCGCGCTGCCATTACGCGGCAAAGCGTCACGTATATGCCGTCAAGGCGTCGGACTGATAGAATCGCCGCCGGTTCACACGAGGTTAATCCATGCACGACACCCACAACGAGCGCATGAGTGGCAGCGAAACCCGCGCCGCCAGCGGCCTGGCCCTGGTCTTCGCCTTTCGTATGCTGGGCATGTTCATGGTACTGCCGGTGCTGGCCACCTACGGCATGGACCTGGCCGGCGCCACGCCTGCGCTGATCGGTCTGGCCATCGGTGCCTACGGCCTGACCCAGGCCGTGCTGCAGATTCCGTTCGGGGTGATTTCCGACCGCATCGGCCGCCGTCCGGTGATCTACGTGGGGTTGATCATCTTCGCCCTGGGCAGCGTGCTGGCGGCCCAGGCCGATTCCATCTGGGGCGTGATCGCCGGACGCATCCTGCAGGGGGCGGGGGCGATTTCCGCGGCGGTGATGGCGTTGTTGTCCGACCTGACCCGTGAGCAGCACCGGACCAAGGCGATGGCCATGATCGGCATGAGCATCGGCCTGTCGTTCGCCGTGGCGATGGTGGTCGGCCCGCTGTTGACCCGCGCCTTTGGCTTGTCAGGATTGTTCCTTGCCACCGCAGGACTTGCCCTGGTCGGCATCGGCCTGATCGCCTTCGTCGTGCCCAACTCGCACACTGTGTTGACCCACCGCGAGTCCGGTGTCGCCCGTCAGGCCCTCGGTCCGACCCTGCGCAATCCGGACCTTCTGCGCCTGGATATCAGCATCTTCGTGCTGCACGCGATCCTGATGGCCAGCTTCGTGGCGCTGCCCCTGGCCTTCGTCGAGCGCGGCGGGCTGCCCAAGGAACAGCACTGGTGGGTGTACCTGACCGCCTTGCTGGTTTCATTTTTTGCAATGATCCCCTTCATCATCTACGGGGAAAAGAAGCGCAAGATGAAACGCGTGTTGCTCGGCGCGGTCAGTGTCCTGCTGCTGGTGGAGGTGTTCTTCTGGCAGTGGGCTGACAACTTGCGCGGACTGGTGATCGGCACCGTGGTATTCTTTACTGCATTCAACCTGCTGGAGGCATCCTTGCCTTCGCTGGTCAGCAAGGTGTCGCCTGCCGGTGGCAAGGGGACGGCGATGGGGGTGTACTCCACCAGCCAGTTCCTCGGCGCCGCGCTGGGAGGCATCCTCGGTGGCTGGTTGTTCCAGCACGGTGGCTTGAGCATGGTGTTCCTGGGATGTGCCGTGTTGTGCGTCCTGTGGTTGCTCACTGCGTTGCGCATGAACGAGCCGCCGTACGTGACCAGCCTGCGCATGCCGCTGACGCCGGAAGCGGTCCGGGAAGCCGGGCTGACCGAGCGCCTGATGGCCGTGCCGGGTGTGACCGACGCCGTGGTGGTGGCAGAAGAAGCCGCCATCTATATCAAACTGGATACGAAAATTTTGGACCGTGCGACCCTCGAGCGTCTGGTGAACCCAGCCTCTGCGGCGTGCGAAGCCTAGGAGAACGTTATGGCCCGTGGGGTTAACAAAGTCATTCTGGTCGGTACCTGCGGTCAGGATCCCGAAGTCCGCTACCTGCCCAACGGTAACGCCGTGACCAACCTGAGCCTGGCCACCAGCGAGCAGTGGACCGACAAGCAGTCGGGCCAGAAGGTCGAGCGTACCGAGTGGCACCGTGTGTCGCTGTTCGGCAAGGTCGCCGAGATTGCCGGCGAGTACCTGCGCAAGGGTTCGCAGTGCTACATCGAAGGCAAGCTGCAGACCCGCGAGTGGGAAAAGGACGGCATCAAGCGCTACACCACCGAGATCATCGTCGACATCAACGGCACCATGCAGTTGCTTGGCGGTCGTCCGCAGGGTCAGCAGGGTGGTGGCGACCAATACAACCAAGGTGGTGGTAACAACTACAACCAGGGTGGCCAGCAGCAGTACAACCAGGCTCCGCGCCAGCAGGCCCCACGTCCGCAGCAGGCGCCACAGCGCCCGGCGCCGCAACAGCCGGCTCCGCAGCCAGCCGCTGACTTCGACAGCTTCGACGACGATATTCCGTTCTGATACTTCCTGGGGGCGCCAACGGTGCCCCAGCGAAACAGAGCTGAAACAAGAAACCCGCTTCATACCTGAAGCGGGTTTCTTTTTGTCTGAAGCCGGTGCTCTGACAAGGCGTCAGCCTTCTTCGAGTGCCGTTCTGGCAAATTGGGCGTCCAGTTCCGGCGTTGCTCCGCTGATACCGATGCCGCCGATATGCCTGCCGTTCGCGTCCATGATCGGCAGGCCGCCTTCCAGCAGGGTGAACCCGGGGAGCGAGGCGTAGGGATTGGCCGGCAGCGCGGTGCTGCGCTCGCCGAGCGAGCGGGTCGACAGAGGGAAGCGGGCGGATGTCTCTGCCTTGAGCTGCGCGACCTGGATGCTGCCGCTGCTGGTGCCATCCATGCGGTGGAAGTACTTCAGGTTGCCATGGTTGTCGACGATGCTGATGACGATGGCAAAGCCTTGGGCACGGGCGGCACGTTCTGCGGCATCGGCCATGCTCCGCGCGCGCTCGGTTGTGATCTGCTGGGTGGTGGGAGGCGTGTGAACATTGTCTGCCGTCGCCGCTACGGTGGGTTGAAGGAACACCGAAGTGCCAATCAAGAGGGTGGTCAAAAGGTACTTGATATTCATGCCCGTGAGCCTCGTCCATGTGTGGCCCGTTAACCTAACAGGCACAGGATATTTCGCGACGTAGTACGTTTCCGATAGCGACGTAGGAGCGCGCAATTGCCGACGTAATGCTGTTCTTGAATGCCGTCATGTGGCTTGAACTTTGGACGTGACGATGGCTATCGTCACGCTCCTCCCATTCAGGAACCGAGACATGGATGTGCTCATGGGACTGCTGGCGGCTGTACTTTGGGGAGCCACCGACTTTCTGGTCGGCATGAATGCCCGGGCGGTTGGCGTAAGGCGGGCGGTATTCTTCGGACAGTTGTTGGGCCTGTTGTTGATGGGGCTCATCATTGCCGTATCTTCCCTGCAACTCACCAAGATGGTCGCGGCTCCAGCGAGCGTGCTGCTGCTCGCCTGCCTGGCGGCGCTATGTACCTTGAGCGGCGCATTGGCGCTTTCGAAGGCGTTCGCGATCGGCAAGACCTCGGTGGTGGCGCCGCTGGTGACTTCCTATGGCGTGTTCACCACGCTGCTCGCCTGGCTGGGCGGCGAGGCGCTGGGCACCTGGCAGATCTTCGGGTTGCTGACCTGCTTCTTGGGTGTGGTCCTGGCCAGCCGTGAGGCAAAGGGCGGCAGTGGGCAAACGCATGCGGGCGGTCGTCTGTCGGTCGGCTTCGCCCTGCTGGCGGCGCTGCTGTATGGCGTCAGCTTCTGGGTCCAGGGCAAGTACGCACTGCCAGTGCTGGGGCCGGTGAACATGCTGGCGCTGGGCTACGGAGTAGGGGTTCTGTTCCTGCTGCCTGAGGCGCTGCGAATGCTTCGAGACCAGGTTACGGTCAGGCTCAAGACCTGGGGCACCTTGTGTGGTGCCAGCCTTTTCAACCTGGGAGGCTTCTCGGCGTTTTCCTGGGGCGCGTTGCATGGCTCGATTGCGGTCGTCACGGTGATCAGCACCTTGTCCGGAGGCATTGCCGCGATTCTCGGCTTCCTGTTCTACCGCGAGCGCCTGTCCCTGCTGCAGGTCGTCGGGGTGATCCTGGTGTTGGTGGGCGCTGTCCTCCTGCATCTGTATGGATGAAGCGGCGAAATGCCCTGAGCCTGATCCAGATCATCGCGCTTTGCAGATTCTTGACTAGGCTTAACAGTTGGCGGTGTCTGTCCACCGTCACCGTGAAGTCCCTGAGGCGCCGGCCAAGTCCCGCGCGCCCGAGAACCTGATCAGGAGTGCACGATGGATCTCAACCGTCGGCAATTCTTCAAGGTCGCCGCCGTCGGCCTTGGAGGCTCGAGCCTTGCGGCGTTGGGCATGGCCCCGACACCCGCGTTCGCCGAGCAGGTGCGCCACTTCAAGCTGGCGCATACCAAAGAAACCCGTAACACCTGCCCTTATTGCTCGGTCGGCTGCGGCCTGATCATGTACAGCCAGGGTGACGCGGGCAAGAACGTCAAACAGAACATCATCCACATCGAGGGCGACGCGGACCATCCGGTCAACCGCGGCACCCTGTGCCCGAAAGGCGCCGGCCTGCTGGACTTCATCCACAGCCCCAGCCGCCTCAAGTACCCCGAGGTGCGCAAGCCGGGCAGCAACGAGTGGACCCGCATCGAATGGGACGAAGCCCTCGACCGCGTCGCCGACCTGATGAAACAGGACCGCGACGCCAACTTCATCGAGAAGAACGCCCAGGGTCAGACGGTCAACCGCTGGCTCACCACGGGCTTTCTCGCCGCGTCCGCCGCTTCCAGCGAAGCGGGCTACATGACGCACAAGGTGATCCGTTCGCTGGGCATGCTGGGGTTCGATAACCAGGCGCGTGTCTGACACGGCCCGACGGTGGCAAGTCTTGCCCCGACGTATGGCCGTGGCGCGATGACCAATCACTGGTCTGACATCGCCAACGCAAACCTGGTCCTGGTGATGGGCGGCAACGCCGCTGAAGCGCACCCGTGCGGCTTCAAGTGGGTGACCGAAGCCAAGGCGCACAACAAGGCGCGGCTGATCGTGGTCGACCCGCGGTTTACCCGTACCGCCTCGGTGGCCGATTACTACGCGCCAATCCGCACCGGCAGCGACATCGCCTTCATGGGCGGGCTGATCAACTACCTGCTGAGCAACGACAAGATCCAGCACGAGTACGTGCGCAACTACACCGACGTGTCGTTCATCGTCAAAGAGAACTATGGCTTCGAGGACGGACTGTTCAGCGGCTATGACGCGGCCAAGCGCGTGTACGCCGACAAGTCCGGCTGGGGCTACGAGCTGGGCGAGGACGGTTTCGCCAAGGTCGACCCGACCCTGCAGCACCCGCGTTGCGTCTACCAGCTGATGAAGCAGCACTACAGCCGTTACACGCCGGAACTGGCGAGCATGACCTGCGGCATGCCCCAGGACCAGATGATGAAGATCTGGGAAGAGATCGCCACCTGCTCGGTGCCGGGCAAGACCATGACGATCCTCTACGCCCTGGGCTGGACCCAGCACTCCATCGGCGCGCAGATCATCCGCAGCGCGGCGATGGTGCAGTTGCTGCTGGGCAACGTCGGCATGCCGGGGGGCGGGGTCAACGCCCTGCGCGGGCATTCCAACATCCAGGGCCTGACCGACCTGGGGCTGCTGTCGAACTCGCTGCCGGGCTACCTCACGCTGGCCGGAGACGCCGAGCAGGACTACGCCGCCTACATCGACAAGCGCGCCTCCAAGCCGCTGCGACCGGGGCAGCTGTCGTACTGGCAGAACTATGGCAAGTTCCACGTCAGCCTGATGAAGGCCTGGTACGGCGCCAACGCCACCGCCGCCAACAACTGGGGCTACGACTGGCTGCCCAAGCTCGATGTGCCGGCCTACGACGTGCTGCGTATGTTCGAGATGATGGGCCAGGGCAAGGTCAACGGCTACATGTGCCAGGGCTTCAACCCGATCGCCGCGCTGCCGGACAAGAACCGCGTCACCGCGGCCCTGGCCAAGCTCAAGTGGCTGGTGATCATGGACCCGCTGGCCACCGAGACCTCGGAGTTCTGGCGCAACGCTGGCGCGTTCAACGACGTCGACACGGCCAATATCCAGACCGAGGTGATCCGCCTGCCCACCACCTGCTTCGCCGAGGAAGACGGCTCGCTGGTCAACAGCAGCCGCTGGCTGCAGTGGCACTGGAAGGGCGCCGACGGCCCGGGCGAGACCCGCACCGACGTGCACATCATGAGCGAGCTGTTCCTGCGCCTGCGCAAGCGTTATCAGGCCGAAGGCGGCGCCTACCCCGACCCCCTGCTCAACCTCAGCTGGCCGTACAAGGTCCCGGAAGAGCCTTCGCCCGAAGAGCTGGCCAAGGAGATGAACGGCTGGGCGGTCAGCGACCTCACCGACGCCACCGGCGCCACGCTCAAGGCCGGTCAGCAACTGGCCGGTTTCGCCCAGATGAAGGACGACGGCAGCACTGCGTCGGGCTGCTGGATCTTCGCCGGCTGCTGGACCGAGCAGGGCAACCAGATGGCCCGGCGCGACAACAGCGACCCGTACGGCATGCACCAGGTGCAGAACTGGGCCTGGGCCTGGCCGGCCAACCGGCGGATCCTCTACAACCGCGCCTCCAGCGACCCGCAAGGCAAGCCGTGGGACCCGGAGAAGAAACGCCTGGTGTGGTGGAACGGCAAGGCCTGGACCGGCACCGACGTGCCGGACTTCAAGGTCGATTCGCCACCGGAAGCGGGGATGAACCCGTTCATCATGAACCCCGAGGGCGTGGCGCGGTTCTTCGCCATCGACAAGATGGCCGAGGGGCCGTTCCCCGAGCACTACGAGCCGTTCGAGACACCCATCGGTATCAACCCGCTGCATCCGCAGAACAAGAAGGCCACCAGCAATCCGGCCGGACGGATCTTCGATTCGGTGTGGGACACCCTCGGCACGCACGACGAGTTCCCCCATGCGGCGACCACCTACCGGCTGACCGAGCACTTCCACTTCTGGAGCAAGCATTGCCGGCTCAATGCCATTGCCCAGCCCGAGCAGTTCGTCGAGATCGGCGAGGTGCTGGCAAACGAGAAGGGCATCAAGGCCGGCGACCGGGTAAGGGTGTCGAGCAAGCGCGGCTATATCGACGCGGTGGCGGTGGTGACCAAGCGGATCCGTCCGCTGCAGGTCAACAACCAGACCGTGCACCAGATCGGCATCCCGTTGCACTGGGGCTTCACCGGCAGCACTCGGCACGGCTTCCTGACCAACACCCTGGTGCCGTTCCTCGGTGATGGCAATACGCAGACGCCGGAGTCCAAGTCGTTCCTCGTCAAAGTGGAGAAACTCTGATGGCCAGCCAAGACATCATCGCCCGCTCGGCCACCACCACCGTACCGCCCTCGGTACGCCAGCAGCAGGAAGTCGCCAAGCTGATCGACACCACCAAGTGCATTGGCTGCAAGGCCTGCCAGGTGGCGTGCTCGGAGTGGAACGAACTGCGTGACGAGGTCGGCCACAACCACGGCACCTACGACAACCCCCAGGACCTCAGCGCCGAGACCTGGACCCTGATGCGCTTCACCGAGCACGAGCGCGACGACGGCAACCTGGAGTGGTTGATCCGCAAGGACGGCTGCATGCACTGCGCCGAGCCAGGTTGCCTGAAGGCCTGCCCGAGCCCGGGGGCGATCATCAAGCACGCCAACGGTATCGTCGACTTCAACCAGGACCACTGCATCGGTTGCGGCTACTGCATTACCGGCTGCCCGTTCAACATCCCGCGCATCTCGCAGAAGGACCACAAGGCCTACAAGTGCACCCTGTGTTCCGACCGCGTGAGCGTGGGCCTGGAGCCGGCCTGCGTGAAGACCTGCCCGACCGGGGCGATCGTCTTCGGCAGCAAGGAGGAGATGAAGGTGCATGCCGACGAGCGCATCGTCGACCTGAAGTCGCGGGGGTACGAGAACGCCGGGCTGTACGATCCGGATGGCGTCGGCGGCACCCACGTGATGTACGTGCTGCACCACGCCGACACGCCGCGGATCTACGCCGGCCTGCCGGACCAACCGGTGATCAGCCCGTTGGTGGGGCTGTGGAAGGGCTTCAGCAAGCCGCTGGCGCTGCTGGCCATGGGCGCGGCGGTGCTGGCCGGGTTCTTCCACTATGTACGCGTGGGTCCGCAACGGGTCGAGGAGGACGAACACCCGGCGCCTGTGGATAACACTGTCCACCAGGTGGACCCGGCGGTGCATGTCTATGATCCGAACCGCCCGGGCGGGCAGGGGGAGCAGCGGCCATGAACGACAACAAGCCTATCCTGCGCTACAACGCCAACGAGCGGAGCAACCACTGGGTCGTGGCGATCCTGTTCGTGCTCGCCGGCCTCTCGGGGCTGGCGCTGTTCCACCCGGCGCTGTTCTGGCTCAGCCACCTGTTCGGCGGCGGGCCGTGGACGCGGATTCTCCACCCGTTCATCGGTGTGGGCATGTTCGTGTTCTTTCTCGGGTTGGTGCTGCGCTTCTGGCGCGCCAACTTCATCACCGCCAACGACCGCCTGTGGCTGCGCCGCATCGACCGGGTGATGCTCAACAAGGAAGAGGGCGTGCCGCCGATCGGCAAGTACAACGCCGGGCAGAAGCTGCTGTTCTGGACCTTGCTGGCCTGCATGCTGGTACTGCTGGTCAGCGGCGTGGTGATCTGGCGCGCGTACTTCAGCCATTGGTTCGGCATCGACGTCATTCGCCTGTCCGCGCTGCTGCATGCCCTGGCGGCGTTCGTGCTGATCCTCAGCATCATCGTGCACATCTACGCAGGGATCTGGATCAAGGGCTCGATCGGCGCCATGCTGCATGGCTGGGTCAGCCGCGCCTGGGCACGCAAGCACCATGAACTGTGGTACCGGGAAGTGACCGGCGACAAGACGCCGAACAACCACGGTGGAAAAGAAGGATGACCGTTTGAGCACGATTCTTGAACCTGGGCAGATCGAAGCGTCGGCAGTGATGCCGCCGTTCCTGCACCTGCCCCCCGCCAACCTCTACGAGGTCCGCGCCACGCGGCTGGAGTACCTGGCCGAGGGTAATGCCCTGGGTGACTACCTGCGGCTGATGGCTCGGCTGTGTCGGATTCAGCAGCAGCTTGTGGATAACCCGCCTGCGGACTTACCAGTGGCCGAAGAGCGCCAGCGCTTGTGTATAAGTCATGGGCTGCCGCCCCTGGCGGCCGACAGCCTGGTGCGTGAAGGGCCTTGGTTGGTCTGGTTGCAGGCGTTGCTCAAGCGCTTCGAGGCCGAATCCGACGGGCCACTGGCCGAGGCGCTGGATGCGTTGCGTGGCAGCGACGATGCCCAGCGCAAGGGCTGGGCTATCGCCCTGCTCGGTGGCCAGTACGACGCAGTGCCGGCGGCGCTGGTGCCCTTTATCGGCGCCGCGTTGCAGGCGGCGTGGTCCAGCTGGCTGCTGGCCTTGCCTGCGCCTGAGCTCAAGCCCGCCGGCAGCCTGGCCCAGTGCCCAGCCTGTGGATCGCCGGCCATGGCCGGGGTAGTGCGTAACCGTGGCAAGCACAATGGCCTGCGCTACCTGGCCTGCTCGCTGTGTGCCTGCGAATGGCATGTGGTGCGGGTCAAGTGCGTGTACTGCGAGTCGAGCAAGGACCTGCGCTACAGCAACCTTGAGGATGACCGCCACGCACCGGGCAAGGCGCCGCTGCGCGCCGAGTGCTGCCCGGGGTGCCAGAGCTACCTCAAGCAGTGCTACCTGGAGAATGACGCCGCGGCCGAGCCGTTGGCCGATGACCTGGCGAGCCTGGCGCTGGACATGCGCCTGGACGAGGAGGGTTTCCATCGGCTGGCGCCGAACCTGCTGCTGGCGCCGGGCTAGGGGGTAATTGTCTACACTGCTACACCGAGTCGCCTTCTTCGCGGGACAAGCCCGCTCCTACAGGTGCAGCGCTGGTTACGACGCCAACGTGTCTCCTGTAGGAGCGGGCTTGCCCCGCGAAAGGGCCGGAACAGACAACGGATCAGTCATAGGTAGTACCGAATGTCTTCAACCCTCGCCAGCGACACCCCACGCTTGCCTTCCATCGACACCCTGCTGCGCCACCCAGCCTGCGCTCCACTGATCGACCGCCACGGTCGTGACGCCACGCTGGCCACCCTGCGCCAGCTGCTCGACGACCTGCGCGAGTCAGCTCGCCTCGGTCAACTGAGTGCCACCGAACTGACCGCCGAAGTCCTCCTGGGTCGAGCCGGCGAACGCCTGGCCATCCAGCAGCGCAGCCAGGTGCGCCGGGTGTTCAACCTCACCGGCACGGTGCTGCACACCAACCTCGGTCGGGCCTTGCTGCCCGAAGAAGCGATCGACGCCATGCAAACCGCCGCCCGCTACCCGCTGAACCTGGAGTTCGACCTCAACACCGGCAAGCGCGGCGACCGCGACGACCTGATCGAAGGCCTGATCCGCGAACTGACCGGCGCCGAGGCCGTCACCGTGGTCAACAACAACGCCGCCGCCGTGTTGCTGGCGCTCAATAGCCTGGGCGCGCGCAAGGAAGGGATCATCTCCCGGGGCGAGCTGATCGAGATCGGCGGCGCCTTCCGCATCCCCGACATCATGGCCCGCGCGGGGGTGAAGCTGCACGAGATCGGCACCACCAACCGCACCCATGCCCGCGACTACGAGGGCGCGATCAACCCGCGCACGGGCCTGCTGATGCGTGTGCACTGCAGCAACTACAGCATCCAGGGTTTCACTACCCAGGTGCCCACTGCGGAACTGGCGCGCATCGCCCATGCACATGCGTTGCCGCTGCTTGAAGACCTGGGCAGCGGCAGCCTGCTCGACCTGACCCGCTGGGGCCTGCCGGCCGAGCCGACCGTGCGCCAGGCCCTGGCCGATGGTGCCGACATCGTCACCTTCAGTGGCGACAAACTGCTCGGTGGGCCGCAGGCGGGGATCATCGTCGGGCGCAAGGAGCTGATCGCGAAGATCAAGAAGAACCCGCTCAAGCGTGCCCTGCGGGTGGACAAGATCACCCTTGCGGCACTCGAAGCCGTGTTGGCGCTGTACCGTAATCCGGACCGTCTGGCTGAGCGCCTGCCGAGTCTGCGCCTGCTCACCCGGCCCCAGCCCGAGATCGCCGCCCAGGCCGAGCGCCTGGCGCCTGAACTGGCCGCTAGGCTGGGTACGCAATGGACGGTCAGCGTCGAACCGGCCCTGGGCATGATCGGCAGCGGCAGCCAGCCCGTGGCGCGCCTACCCAGCGCGGCCTTGTGCATGCGTGCGCAGGTGTCGAAGAAACTGCGTGGGCGCAGCCTGCATGTGCTGGAGCGGGCGCTGCGCGACCTACCGGTGCCGGTACTGGGCCGCATCGACGACGATGCCCTGTGGCTCGACCTGCGCCAGCTGGACGACGAGGCCCAGTGGCTGGCGCAACTGCCGGCGTTGCAGTTGGGGCCGGTGCAGTGATCGTCGGTACCGCCGGCCACATCGATCATGGCAAGACCGCGCTGCTCCAGGCCCTGACCGGCCAGGCCGGCGACACGCGCCAGGAGGAGCGTGCCCGGGGCATGACCATCGACCTCGGCTACCGCTATGCGGCACTGGCCGAAGGTGCTCCGCTGACGGGTTTCATCGATGTGCCCGGCCATGAGCGTTTTATCCACAACATGCTCGCCGGCGCCCATGGCATCGATCTGGTGCTGCTGGTGGTCGCCGCCGACGACGGGGTGATGCCGCAGACCCGCGAGCACCTGTCGATCATCGAGTTGCTGGGTATTCCCCAGGCGCTGGTGGTCATCAGCAAGTGCGACCGGGTCGAGCCGCAGCGGCTGGCCGAAGTCCAGGCGCAGGTCACGGCGTTGCTGGCGCCCGGGCCATATGCCGGGGTAGCGCAGTTCCCGGTGTCGAGCCTGAGCGGCGAGGGGATCGACGCTTTGCGCGAAGCGTTGCTGGCCGCCGAGGCACAGGTGCGTCGACGCAGTGTGC
Source organism: Pseudomonas sp. 2hn (assembly GCF_019646095.1). Lineage (NCBI taxonomy): Bacteria > Pseudomonadati > Pseudomonadota > Gammaproteobacteria > Pseudomonadales > Pseudomonadaceae > Pseudomonas > Pseudomonas sp. 2hn. The sequence goes on from NZ_CP081016.1 coordinate 562,508, forward strand.
GGGGCGGATTCCGCCTGGCCGTGGACCGCGCCTTCGCGGTGTCCGGGGCGGGCGTGGTGGTCACCGGGACGGCCCTGGCCGGGCAGGTCAGCGCCGGCGACACGCTGTTGCTGGGCAAGGCCGGCAAGCCGGTGCGGGTGCGTGGCCTGCATGCGCAGAACCAGGCGGCGCTGGTGGCCGAGGCCGGGCAGCGGGTCGCGTTGAACATCAGCGCTGAACGGCTGGCGGCAGAGCAGGTGCACCGGGGCGACTGGCTGGTGCCGCAGTGGCTGCATGCACCGAGCGTGCGGGTCGATATCGATTTCACCTTGCTGCCGGGCGAGACCCGGACATTCGAACATTTCAGCGCGGTGCATGTGCACCTGGGGACCCAGGATGTCACGGCCCGTGTTGCGTTGTTGGAGGGTGAACGGCTCGGCGCCGGCCAGCGCATGTTCGCCCAGTTGCTGCTCAACGCGCCGTTGCAGGCGGTGCATGGCGATCGCCTGGTACTGCGCGACCAGCGCGCCCAGCGCACACTCGGCGGTGGCCGCGTGCTCGATCCCTTTGCGCCGAGCCGACAGCGTCGCAGCGAGGCGCGCCTGCGCCAGCTGCAGGTACTGCGTGATGCCACTGAACTGGAGCAGGCCTTGCCGGCGTTGCTCGAGACGGCACCGGGCGGGCTCGACCCGCAGCGGCTCGAGCGCCAGTTCAACCGTCTGCGCGAGACCTGGCAGTTGCCGGAGGATGTACAGGTAATTGCCACCCGCCAGGGCCAATTGCTGTTCTCACGCCAGCAGTGGCATTCACTCAAGCAGCAGGTGCTGGCGAGGCTGGCGCAGTTCCACGAGCAGGAGCCCGACCAGCTCGGTCCGGACCGCGACCGCCTGCGCCGTTTTACCGCGATGCCGCTGGAGCGTCCGGCGTTTGTCAGCCTGCTGGATGAGTTGTTGGGTGAAGGGGGGATTAGCAGCAGTGGTCCGTGGCTGCATCTGCCTGGGCACAAGGTTCAGTTGAGCGAAGCCGATACCGCGCTGTGGGAGCGCTTGCTGCCGCGCTTGCTGGCGGGTGAGTTCGATCCGCCCTGGGTGCGTACGCTGGCTGCCGAGGAGCGCTGCGAGGAGGCCGAGGTGCGGCTGCTGCTGCGCAAGCTCGCCCGCCTGGGCCTGTTGCACCAGGTGGTGCGTGACCTGTTCTACCCGGAGGTGACGCTAAGGCGCATGGCAGAGCTGTTGTTGCAGCAGGCCGAGGCATCGCCGATAGTGCAGGTTGCGGCGTTTCGCGATATGTTGTGCATCGGTCGCAAGCGCAGTGTGCAGATACTCGAGTACTTCGACCGCGTTGGTCTGACCCGGCGGGTCGGTGACCAACGGCATATTCGCGTCGACAGCGCCCTGGCCCAGTCGCAACACGGGCCCTGATTTCAAGGAAGGCAATCGCGCCCGGTGGCGCGGCCGGGCTTCAAACCCGGTTGGGGACGGCAGCCGTTCCCGGGCAGGTTCGACTCCCGCTGCCTTCCGCCAATTTCTTCGTTTAAATCTTGTGGGTTACGATAACTTGCATGTAGTGGGATATCTTTCTTGTCCCATTTGAAGCACTTAGTATATCTGTCGATCTTCGAATCAATTCGTATCTCTTGATCTTGATCTTGATCTTGCTTCTAAGTGCGCGGTAGTTCAGGCGACGCCAATTGCGACTTCAGGAGGCCGAGCGGAGTTCTTGCGGAGGGAGGTGACGGGCATGGATGCCCGTCAAGCGCTGCGCCCCAGGATGGGGCGTTCAGCGCGGTCCTCCCGGGAGCAAGAACGGAGCGAGGGAACCCCGGAGCGAAGCGTAGGGGCCGGATGAATGGAGCGAGGATTTTTTGCTTACTTAATGAGATGGTCACCCCGGCACCCTGCGAGGCGTACGCTTTCGCAGGGTGTTTTTTCTTCGGAGACCGTCATCATGAGCACCGTGACACTGATCGGCATCGACATCGGCAAACATACCTTCCACCTGCATGCCCAGGACAAGTTCGGCAAAGAGGTATCGCGCAAGAAGTGCTCAAGGCTGCAGATGATGCGGTTTCTGGCCAATCATCCTCCCTGCACGGTGGTGATGGAGGCCTGTGCCGGTTCGCACTATCTGGCTCGAGAACTCACGGCGATGGGGCATGAAGCCAAGCTGATCTCGCCTCAGTTTGTTAAGCCTTTCGTCAAGAGCAACAAAAACGACTTCGTTGATGCGCAAGCCATCTGCGAAGCTGCTTCCCGGCCTTCCATGCGCTTTGTGACGCCAAAATCGCCTGAGCAGCAAACGCTCTCTGTTTCTCATCGGATGCGTGAATCATTGATCCGCGACCGAACCAAGACGGTGAACCAGATGCATGGGTTCCTGCTCGAATTCGGCGTCAGCCTGCCGACCGGACTGGCAGTGGTCAAACGCCTCGCTTCTGTGCTTGAAGAGCACGACTTGCCTGTACGTCTTGTCGCATTGTTGCAGCGGCTACATGAGCATTTCGTCTACCTGAGCGAGCAGATCAAGTTGTTGGACGAAGAGCTGGTGAGCCAGCTGACTGACGATGATCTGGGTAGTCGTTTGCTGAGTATTCCGTGTGTCGGACCGATCACCGCCAGCCTGCTGGCTGTGGAAATGGGCGATGGCCAGCAATACGGCAGTAGCCGGGACTTTGCGGCCTCTGTAGGTCTGGTGCCCCGTCAGTACAGTACCGGTGGCAGACAGAATTTGCTGGGGATTAGCAAGCGCGGCGACAAGAACCTTCGACGCTTGCTGGTGCAATGCGCACGGGTTTACCTGATGCGTTTGAAGTACCAGAAAGGCCCATTAGCCGATTGGGTGCGCTCACTGCTCGCTCGACGTCACTCCAACGTGGTGGCCTGCGCGTTGGCCAACAAACTGGCACGCATCGCTTGGGCCATTACCACTCGGCACACGCAATATAAAACGGAGCCAGGCGCCATGAACGCCTGACCCCGTAGTGCTGCACCGTGTTTCACCATCAGGTTTTGCGATAGCTGTACAACAGATGAAACAAACGGCCGATCGGCCTGACGATGATCCTGGGATCAAAAATGGCTCTTGGAAGCCGCTTACTTTTTAAGGATTGTCAGGTGCGAACGCTCATCGTGGCGCGGGCGGATACGAGCCCATCAGACGCCGGATAGATTTACGCAAGCCATCCATTTCATCTGATGAACAGTATTGCAGAAAACGGGGTGACCATAGATTTTGATCCTTCAAAAAGTGAGCCGCCGTAAGGGCGGAAAGGTGACTATGCGTCACCATCGCAAATGAATGCGCATATAACTTTCAAAACACATGCTCTAAAAGTCAAAGTCAAAGTCGGTCAGTGCTGGTATTAATAGTTGTAGGTGCATTCATTTGCGATGTCGACGCATAGTCACCTTTTCGCCCTTACGGCGAGTTCCTTTTTGAAGGATCAAAAAGGAACCAAAAAATCCTCGCTCCATTCATCCGGCCCTCCGCTTCGCTCCGGGTTCCCTCACTCCGGCCTTGCTCCCGGGAGGACCGCGCTGAACGCCCCATCCTGGGGCGCAGCGCTTGACGGGCATCCATGCCCGTCACCTCCCTCCGCAAGACCTGCGTTCGGCCTCCTGAAGTCGCGAAGGTACGGGCGGCGCCTGGGCTGACGCAGCTGTCGCTAGTTGGCTATGGCGTTAATCTTCTGATCGCCAAAGCCAAAGCCAAAGCCAAAGCCAAAGCCAGCCCGTATGGCGTTCGGAAGATCAATGCGCTTAAGCGCGCTCACCACAAAGGTCCAGCGCGAACCAATGCTCCGCCGCCTGCACATCCAGCCCCGCGCCGAGCAGCGCAAACAGCTTGCCCAGCGCGGCCTCGCGGGTCATGCCACCGCCACTGACCAGCCCGGTGTCACGCAGCCGGCTGCCAGCGGCATAGGTGTCGAACACCACCGAACCTTCCGGACACTGGCTGATGGCAACGATCATCACCCCACCCTGGCGCGCGTCGTGCAGCACGTCGAGCAGCGCCTGGTCGTCGGACGGCCCGGTACCACTGCCGTAGCACTCCAGCACCAGCCCCTGGATACCGCTGTCGAACAGGCCACGCAGATGTTCGGCGGCCAGGCCCGGGAACACCGGCATGACCGCCAGTTTGACCGGCTGGCGTGGCTGGCGGTAGTCCAGGCGGGTCGGCAGCTCAGGCGCGTGCTCGCTCTCGCGATGGCGCGGGAGCACGGTGAAGGCGTCGAACGCCTCGCTGCGCAGCTTCGAAGCGCGGCAGCCGTGTAGCAGCTGACGGTGGAAGTACAGCTGCACGCCGTCCTCCAGGCCGTTTTCGAACAGGTTCAGGGCTCCGACAAGGTTGGCCCAGGCATCGCTGTCCGGCGCGCCGGCCGGCAGCATGGAACCGGTCAACAGCACCGGCGCCGGCAAACCCAGCAGCAGGAACGACAGGGCCGCGGCGCTGTAGGCCAAAGTATCGGTGCCATGCAGCACCAGCACGCCATCGTGGCCGTCACGCTCGACCGCCTCGACGATGGCGTCGCGCATCGCCAGCCAGTTGGCCTGTTGCATGTTGGCGCTGTCGATCAGCGGGTTCAGCTCACGCAGCGACCAGTGCACCTTCGGCGCATCGCCGCAGCTGGCGAAGTGGTCACGCATGCGCGCTTCGAAGCCACCGGCCGGCGCGAGGCCTTCGGCGGTCTGCAGCATGCCGATGGTGCCACCGGTGTAAAGGACGAGAAGATTCTTGACTGGACGCATGGGAGCATTCCGTAGCGATGTGGCTTCGTACGAAAAGTGCCTGCGCGACGATCAGGCTGCGTTGAAAACAGGCTCGGAATGCTCATTGACAACCCGTCAACTCCGCTTCCTCGCCTGTTTTCGCCTTGCCTGATCGCCGCTCGGCGACTTTTCGTATGAAGCCGCGCGAAAGAAGAGTCAGCCGCCCACGAACGGGGCGGCTGGGGCAGGGGAGAATATCAGCGCTGAGCGTGCGCCTGAACGGCAGCTTTGTCAGTGGCTGTTTCAGCCTGCGGATTGGCCGGCCAGGCGGCACGGTCCAGGTCCAGGTCGGTGAACTTGCTGGAGTCGAACACCGGCTGCTTGATACCGGCCTTGCGCTGTGCGTCGTAGTCGCGCATGACGCGCAGGCCGACCTTGAACAGCATGGCCAGGGCGATCAGGTTGACGAACGCCAGGCAGGTCATGGTGATGTCGGCGAAGGCGAACACGGTCGACAGGTCCTGCGTCGAACCCCACACCACCAGCGCCAGCACCAGGCCGCGGAAGGTCATCAGCACGGCGCGGTTGCGGCTGAGGAACTGCAGGCTGTTCTCGCCCAGGTAGTAGTTGTAGAGAATGCAGGTGAAGACGAACAGCGACAGCGCGACGCTGACGAACACACGGCCCCAGTCACCGACCACGGCGGCCAGCGAGTTCTGGGTCAGGACGATGCCGTCACCTTCGAAGCCCGGGGTGTAGAAGCCCGACAGCAGGATCAGCAGCGCGGTGCAGGTGCAGATCACGAAGGTGTCGAGGAACACGCTGAACGCCTGGACCACGCCCTGGGCGCCAGGGTGTTTCACGGCGGCCACGGCGGCGACGTTCGGCGCGCTGCCCAGGCCTGCTTCGTTGGCGAACACGCCACGCTTCACGCCCATGACGATGGCGCTGCCCAGCAGGCCAGCGAACGCAGGGTCGAGACCGAAGGCGCTCTTGAAGATGGTTTCCAGCATGGCCGGGACGTGTTCGATCTGGGTGCCGATCACGTACAGGGTCACGCCGATGTAGGCCAGGGTCTTGACCGGTACCAGCAGGTCGGACACCGCGGCAATGCGCTTGATGCCGCCGATGAAGGTCAGGGCCAGCAGGGCTGCCAGGACGATACCGGTGTGTTTCGGATCGAAGGCAAAGGCGTTCTGCAGCGAGTGGGTCACGGTGTACGACTGCAGGCCGATGAAGGCGAAGCCGTAGGTGACCAGCAGCAGGATCGAGAACACGATCGCCATGCTTTTCAGCTTCAGGCCGTGCTGGATGTAGTACGCCGGGCCGCCGCGGTACAGACCATCGCCATCGGCGCGCTTGTAGACCTGGGCCAGGGTGCACTCGAAGAAGCTGCTGGACATGCCCACCAGCGCGGTGACCCACATCCAGAACACGGCGCCCGGACCGCCGAGGGTCACGGCGATACCGACACCGGCGATGTTACCGGCGCCGACGCGACCGGCCAGGCTCAGCATCAGGGCCTGGAACGAGCTCAGTTGGCCTGCCTGGCCGCGAAGGGATTCCTTGAAGACACCGAACATGTGGCCGAAATGGCGGAACTGGACGAACCGCGAGCGGATCGTGAAGTAACTGCCGAGACCGACAATCAGCACGATGAGAAGCTTCCCCGAAAGGAAATCGTTGAGTGCTTCGAGCATTGGAAAATGACCTCGATTCTTATTCTTCGCGTGGAAAGACCAGCGGGCGGCAGGCGCACCGCTATTCATTGGGGGCGCATGGTTGGCTATGACAACTGTGGTTACAATTTCGCGGGTTGCTCCATTTTGGTGCGACTTGATGCTAGAATGGCGTCACTCGCATCATCCGGACCCACGCATCATGGGCGATCACTTCGCTACCAACCTCAAATTGGCCTGCAGCCACTACCGCTCTATCTCCGAGGTTTGCCGGCAGCTGTCGATCAATCGCGCGCAGTTCAACAAGTACCTGAGCGGCCAGAGCCGTCCGACGGCCTACAACCTCAAGCGCATCGGCGACTTCTTCGGTGTCGAGGATTACGAGCTGGGTCTGCCGGCGGAACAGTTCGCCCGCTTGATCGGCGCACGCAACCAGGAACAGCGTGTCGGTCCCCAGGACGACCCGATCAGCGAATTGTTCAAGCCGCTGCATAAAGAAGCCGGCAACCTGTCGCGCTACTGCGGCTACTACTTCGAATACTCCAACTGCATGTCGGTGCCGGGCTCGATCCTGGTGTCGCTGGTGCACCTGTGGGAGGAGCGCGGCAGCTTTTTGTTCGAGCGCCAGGAACGCCAGGAGCGCAGCAGTGGCCTCGACCAGCACGCCGAGGTACGTTGCCGCTACCTGGGCGCGGCGTTCCAGCTGCAGGACCGGATGTTCCTGATCGACTACGAGTCGCTCACCTTCAACGAGATGAGCCAGACGATTCTCATCCCCAGCTTCAAGAGCCGCATCAGCCGTCTGAACGGCCTCAAGACTGGCGTATCCAGCGGTGACCGGCGCAATCCGGCGTGTACCCGGGTGGTGTGGGAATACCTGGGTGAGGAGATCAACCGCATCAACGCCTACCGGCAGATCAAGCTGTACCGCCCGGACGATCCGCGTATCGATGACGACATCCGTGACCGGCTGAGCGCGGGGATGGTCAGCAACGGGTTGTTCGAGATCGAGTGAGCCATAATTGATGTCGCATTGATTGCGCATTGATGCGTGGGAGCGGGCTTGCCCCGCGATGGCGTCAGCACGACCAACGAGGTCGCCCGATCGGACGCTATCGCGGGGCAAGCCCGCTCCCACGCAAGTACAGCAGTCTTCGACCCACTTCAATCGAGAATGAACGCCGCCACCGTATCGGCCACCTGGTCCGCCACCTCCGGCCGGTCGCGCAGGTGCGCGGCGATGCCGTGGTCGCAGTCGGTCAGCATCAGGCATTCCACATGGGGCGCGGGCACCGAGCGCAGCAAGGCGTGGGTGACCTCCTCGGGAATCGGGCTGTAGCGCTCGACGCCCGCCAGCCGCCGGGTACCGGCCGAGGTGCCGGGCTCCTGGCCGTGGACCCTGGAGTTGAGCCCGTCGTATTCGCCGATCACCAGTAGCACCCGGCCCTGGAACTGGCGCAGGAAGGCGTAGCTGTCGCAGTCGAGGAAGGCAAAAGGCTTGCGGATGGCCTCGCTGAAGGCCGGCCCGAAGGGCGCGGCATGGGCCGCGTCCGGGTAGACCGCCGGGCAGATCAGCACCAGCTTGCGCACGGTGGGGCGCTGGGCGGCCAGCTTCAAGGCGATGGCGGCGCCCAGGCTATGGCCGACCAGGGTGTCGCTGCGCGCGTCAAGATGCCGGTGAAAGCGCAGGGCCTCCTGCAGGTTTATGTCCAACGAGGCGTCCTTGGCCCCTGGTTCGCTGGCCAGGCTGTGGCCGGACAGGTTGCCGGTCAACGAGCCGATACCCTGCTGCTGGAGGCGGTAGAGCAACGGGTTGAGGCGGGTGAAGTCGGAGCGTGCGCCGCCGACCACGAATACCGTGGGGGCACGCTCGGCGTCCGGCAGCAGCAGGCGCGCCTGCTGGCGATAGTCGGCGAAATCCTCGTCGATGAACCGCTCCGGGCCGGGCGCGGGCTCGTCGAATTGCCATCTGGCGCGTTGCGCAGTGTTCAGTTCGGCATCCATGTTGATCTCCTTGAACAGGCCTGGCGCAGTATAAGTAGCTGTCGGCAAAGGCGGAATACCGCCCCGACCGGTGCCAATCGCCACGCGGCGCGCGCCAGGCCTTGCCTGGGTTGGACTTCCCCTGCCGGAAACAGCAAAATGAACCCTTTCCTCCATCGACCAGACCGGACCTGTTGACTCTATGCGTATGCGCCTGATGCTGTTGGGTGGTGGCAATGCCCTCGGGCAAGCGCTGATTCGTCTCGGGGCCGAGGAAGACATCGCCTTCCTGGCGCCTCGCCCGCCGGAAAACGGCTGGGATCCGGCCAGCCTGACCCTGCTGCTCGACGAGCAACGCCCGCACGCCGTGGTCAACCTGGCCTATTATTTCGACTGGTTCCAGGCCGAGTCCGTCAGCGAGCAACGTCTGGCCCAGCAGGAGCGGGCGGTGGAGCGGCTCGCCGAACTGTGCCAGCACCACGAGATGATCCTTGTGCAACCGTCCAGCTACCGTGTGTTCGATGGCTCGCGCGCCACCGCCTACAGCGAGAAGGACGAGCCGGTGCCGCTCGGCCTGCGCGGCCAGGCGCTCTGGCGCATCGAGCAGAGTGTGCGCGCCACCTGCCCGCAGCATGTGCTGCTGCGCTTCGGCTGGCTGCTGGACGAAAGTATCGACGGCGCGCTCGGGCGCTTCCTGACCCGCGCCGAACAGCCCCAGGAACTGCTGCTGGCCGATGACCGACGCGGCAACCCGACGCCGGTGGACGACGCCGCGCGGGTGATCCTATCGGTACTCAAGCAACTCGATTGCCAGGCGCCGCTGTGGGGCACCTACCACTATGCTGGCAACGAGGCCACCACGCCGCTGGTGCTCGGCCAGGCGATCCTCACCGAGGCCACCCAGTGGCGCAAGCTGGCCGTGCAGGCGCCAACCGCCCAGGCCCACGCCGCCCGCCCGGATGCCAGCGAAGAGCCGCAGCACGCGGTGCTGGCCTGCAAGAAGATCCTTCACACCTTCGGCATCAAGCCCCGCGCCTGGCGCGCCGGCTTGCCGCCCTTACTGGACCGATTCTACCGACATGGCTGACGCCCCCATCCTGATCACCGGCGGTGCCGGCTTCATTGGCTCCCACCTGTGCGATGCGTTGCTGGAGAAAGGCTACGCGGTGCGTATCCTCGACGACCTGTCGACCGGCAAGCGCAGCAACCTGCAACTCGGCCATCCACGCCTGGAACTGCTTGAGGGCGATGTCGCCGACGCCGCCCTGGTGGCCCGTGCCGCCGGTGGTTGCCAGGCGGTGGTGCACCTGGCCGCGGTGGCCTCGGTGCAGGCCTCGGTGGAAAATCCGGTGAAGACCCACCAGAGCAACTTCATCGGCACGCTCAATGTCTGCGAGGCGATGCGCCTGAACGGCATCCGCCGCGTGCTGTTCGCCTCCAGCGCGGCGGTGTACGGCAACAATGGCGAGGGCCAGTCGATTGCCGAGGACACGCCCAAGGCACCGCTGACCCCCTATGCGGTGGACAAGCTGGCCAGCGAGCAGTACCTGGACTTCTACCGTCGCCAGCATGGGCTGGAGCCGGTGGTGTTCCGCTTCTTCAATATCTTCGGGCCGCGCCAGGATCCTTCCTCGCCGTATTCGGGGGTGATCAGCATCTTCTGCGAGCGCGCCACCCGGGGTACGCCGATCACCGTGTTCGGTGATGGCGAGCAGACCCGCGACTTCCTGTTCGTCGGCGATCTGGTCCAGGTGATGGTGCAGGCGCTTGAGCAGCCGGTGGTGGAAGAGGGCGCGGTGAATATCGGCCTGAACCAGGCGACTTCGCTGAACCAGTTGCTCAAGGCGCTGGAGCAGGTGGTGGGCGGTTTGCCGGCGGTCAGCTACGGCCAGGCCCGTTCGGGCGATATCCGCCATTCGCGGGCGGACAATTCGCGCCTGCTTGCGCGCTTCGCGTTCCCTGAGCCGACGCCGTTCGTCGAGGGGCTGGCGCGGTTGCTTGGCAAGGTCTGACCCTCTATTGCATGTAGGAGCGGCCTTGTGCCGCGAAAGGGGCGCGAAGCGGCCCCAATTATGCTAATCCCGCGACACTGCCAGGGCTGCTTTGCAGCCCTTTCGCGGCACAAGGCCGCTCCTACAGGATCGTGCATGGCAGGTGGAGCAGGTATCACGAATGCCGGACCACCCGCCGCCGGCAATCCTCCGGTCGCACCTCCCGCCCATCCCGGGCCCGCACCTGCAGCGTCTCCAGCCCTTGGCCACGATCATCGACCAGCTGCGAGCGTGACTCCCCCTCCGTGAACAGGTAGCGCTCCCCCCACTGGCGCAAGCCAATCACGATCGGAAACACCGAGCGCCCCCGTTCGGTCAGCACATATTCCTTGTAGGCACTGCCATCCGAGGCCGGCTGCTGCACCAGCAGTTCAGCCTCGACCAGCAGCTTCAAGCGCGAAGCGAGGATGTTCTTCGCTAGCCCCAGGTTCTTCTGCAATTCGCTGAAGCGGCGCAGGCCGTCAAAGGCATCGCGCAGGATCATCAGCGCCCAGCGGTCGCCGAGCACCTCCAAGGCGCGGGCCACAGGGCATTGCTGGTTGTTCTCGTCGAGCATGGCGCGATCCTTGGGTGTTTATCTGGTTGCAGAATAAAACCACCTTTGCTAGAAAGCCAGTCATGTGGTTTTAAATTGAAACCAGACTTGAAAGGAAGTCTCCGATGTCGACGCTCACCCGTGGATTGACGTTGTTGTTGGCCGCCGCCTGCGCACTGGCCGTGGCCACGGTGTATCTCGCCCAGCCGCTGCTGGAGTCGATGGCGGCGAGCCTTGGGGTGAGCAGCGCCCGCGCCGGCCTGGTAGTGGGGATGACCCAGGCCGGCTATGCCTTGGGGTTGCTGCTGATCGTGCCGCTGGGGGATCTGCTCGATCGCAAGCGGCTGATCCTCGGCCAGTTACTGGTCTCGTCCGGCGCCTTGCTGGCCGTGGCCTTTGCCGTGGACTGGGCCGTGCTGCTGGCCGCGATGGCCCTGGTCGGCCTGGCCGCGGTGGTGGTGCAGGTGATGGTGGCGCATGCCGCCACATTGGCCACGCCCGCCGAACAGGGGCAGGCGGTGGGCACGGTGACCAGCGGCGTGGTGCTGGGCATCCTCTCGGCGCGCCTGATATCGGGCGCAGTGGCCGACCTGCTCGGTTGGCAGGGTGTGTATGGCGTGGCGGCGGTGCTTGCGCTGGCAATGGCGGTGCTGCTCGCCTGGCGCTTGCCCGCTGCCAGGCCGCAGGGGCAGAGGCAGCGCTATCGGGCGTTGCTGGCATCGGTGCTGCGGCTGTATCGACATGACCGCCTGCTGCGTCAGCGCGGACTGTTCGCGGTGCTGGTGTTCGCGGCGTTCAGCGTGCTGTGGAGTGCGATGGTGCTGCCCTTGAGCGCCGCGCCACTGGCGCTGGATCACACGCAAGTCGGGCTGTTCGGTCTGGCCGGCGTGGCGGGGGCGCTGGCGGCATCGCGTGCCGGGCGTCTGGCCGATCAGGGGCATGGACGGCGGGTGACTGGCTGGGCGTTGGGCCTGCTGACCCTGTCGTGGCTCCCCATCGCCTGCCTCGAGCAGTCATTGCTGGCGCTGGTAATCGGGATTCTGATGCTGGACCTGGCCGTGCAGGCGGTGCATGTGACCAACCAGAGTCTGCTGCTGGCGGGGCGCGGCGAGATGGCCAGCCGGCTGGTCGGCGCCTACATGTGCTGCTACTCACTCGGCAGCGGGGTGGGAGCGGTCGTGGCGACCTGGGTGTACGGGCAGTGGGGATGGGTGGCGGTGTGCGGGGTCGGGGCGGGGATAAGCGCGCTAGCCTGGGGCTACTGGGGGTATCTCTGGAGTGTCGAGACGATGCATGGCGGGCCCGCTCCGGAGGGAGCAGGCCCGCCTGCGAATCAGAACTTGTAGCCGATGCCGACCATGTAGACCCACGGATCGACATCGACGTCGACCTTGGTCTTGCCGACGCCCAGGGCGCTCGGGCCGTCGATGCTGGCCTTGGTGTCGATGTCGACGTACCAGACTGCGGCGTTGAGCAGCAGGTTGTCGGTGAGCATGTAGTCCATACCCAGCTGGCCGGCGATGCCGACCGAGTCCTTCAGCTTCATGTTGCTGAAGCCCTGGGCCTTGCGGTCGCTGGTCAGGTCTTCATCGAAGAACATGGTGTAGTTGATGCCCACGCCGGCGTACGGCTGGAACTTCGAGGACGGCGCCATCGGGTAGTACTGCAGCGACAGGGTCGGCGGCAGTTGCTTGATGTCGGCCAGCTTGCCGTCCAGGCCAGGGCCGAGGCCCTTGACGCCGACTTTGTGCTGGAACGGGGTGGCGGCCAGCAGCTCGAGACCGATGTGGTCGGTGAGCATGTAGGCGAAGGCCAGGCCCAGCTGGGTGTCGCTGTCCAGGGTCGCCTTGGTGCCCGAGACCTTGGCGCCGTCGAGCTTGATGTCGCCGCTGTTCTCGTTGGGCGCGGTGGTGATGGCGCCGGCGCGGAGGATGAAATCCCCCGCCTGGTGGGCGTGGGCGACAGGGGCTGCAAGCGCCAACGCGACGAGCGAGGCACCGAGCAAGGACTTGTTCATGGAAGCTCCCAGAGGACGTGAGTAATCGAGTAGTCCAATGGTACGAAGCCGACTAAACAGAAAGTTTGACCCAGCTCAAAGAAGCCGTGCTATCGGGGTGACGCAGTGCTCACTTCAGCTCGTAAGCGTAGATTTTCTCTGCTTCCATCTGGTAACCGGCATCCGCCAGCTCGCTGCTGCTGGCCTTGACCTGCATCGTGCCCTCGATCCAGTAGGGCTGGTAAAGGTCTTCGATGCGCACGCCCATCTCGCTGAAGATATGCACGATCTGGTTCGACGGCGGGGGCGGCACATGGATGCAGGCGCCGTAGTAGGGCACCAGGAGGAACTCGGTGGTGCGGCCTTCCTCGCTGACCTCCAGCGGCACGATGTAGCCGGGGATCTTCACCTGCTGGCCGTCCAGGGTTTTCACCACCGGCGCGTTGGGCGCCTGCTGGCTGGCGGCGGGGGCCGCCTCGGCGGACAGCGCGTCGCTGATCTGCGACAGGTCGTGCAGGGGCGTCAGTTGTGGCGGGATGACCGGCGCGCCCTCGGGGATCAGGGCGGGCCAGTCCAGTTCGCGAGGGTCGGCGGCCCACAGGGGCAGCGAAGTCATCAGCATGATCGCGAGCAGCAAGTACTGAATGATCGGTGTTGCCTTCTTCGCGGGTAAACCCGCTCCCACAGGAGGTGAGGCCATCCCTGTGGGAGCGGGTTTACCCGCGAAGAGGGCGGTGAGGTCTGGAGTCATGTCTGTCTCTTACAGATGAATCGACAAACCATCGGCCAACGACTGCCGATAGGCGCGCCAGGCCGGCACGCTGCCCATCAGCAGCGCCGCGCCGAGGATGATGGCCAGCAAGGTCCACTCGTGGGCGCTCGGCCAGGCCAGTGGCAGGTATAGCCCATAGTTGGCCTGCACATAGCCCTGGGCCAGGGCTATGCCCGCGTACAGCAACCCCAGCCCGGCGGCGATGCCCGCCAGCGCCAGGGCCAGCGCCTCGAGCACCAGCAGCCCGGCGATATGCCAGGGTCGGGCACCCACCGAACGCAGGATGGCCATTTCCCGGCGGCGTTCGTTGAGGCTGGTGAGAATGGCCGTGAGCATGCCGATCAGGCCGGTGAGCACGACGAACAGCGACACCACGAACAAGGCCTGCTCCGCCGTGCCCATCAGGCTCCACAGCTCCTGCAGGGCCACGCCGGGCAGGATCGCCAGCAGCGGTTCGGCGCGGTACTCGTTGATCTCGCGCTGCAGGCTGAACGTGGCGATCTTGCTGTTGAGCCCGAGCATGAAGGCGGTGATGGCGGCAGGCTGCAGGTCCATGGTGCGGGCCTGCTCGGCACTGATGCGCCCGGCGCCACGGGCCGGCACGCCGTTGTGCCAGTCGATATGGATCGCCTCCATGCCGGCCAGGCTGATGTGCAGGGTGCGGTCCACCGGGGTGCCGGTGCGCTCGAGCACGCCGACCACGGTGAACGGCTTGTCGTCATGCTTGACCAGGCTGATGGCAGCTACGCCATGCGCCAGCACCAGCTTGTCGCCGAGCTTGTAGTGCAGCGCCTCGGCCACTTCGGCGCCGAGCACTACCTCGAACGGATCGTCGGCGAACGCCCGGCCCTGGTCGAGTGCCAGGTGCTGGCGGCGGCCGAACTGGTAATGGCTGAAGTAGTCGGTAGTGGTGCCCATCACCCGGTAGCCACGGTGCGAGTCGCCCAGGGAGATGGGGATGGCCCATTTCACCCGCGGGTCGCTGGCGTAGTGCTGGTAGCTGTCCCAGCGGATGTTGTTGGTGGCGTTGCCGATGCGGAACACCGAGTACAGCAGCAGGTTCACCGACCCCGAGCGGGCGCCGACGATCAGGTCGGTGCCGCTGATGGTGCTGGCGAAGCTGGCGCGGGCCTCGGTGCGCACCCGCTCGACGGCCAGCAGCAGGCACACCGACAGGGCGATGGCGAACGCGGTGAGCAGGGCGGTGAAACGGCGGTTGGCCAGGCTGGCCAGGGCAAGGCGAAGCAGGTACATCAGGCCTCCCGGGGCTTGGCGGCGCGGTTGAGCTCGGCCAGGGACAGGTGCCGGTCGAACAGCGGCGCCAGGCTCTGGTCATGGCTGACGAACAGCAGGCTGGCGCCGGCGTCGCGGCACTCGTCGAACAGCAGGCGGATGAAGGCCTCGCGGGTATCGGCGTCGAGGGCCGAGGTGGGCTCGTCGGCGATCACCAGCTCGGGCTGACCGATCAGCGCCCGTGCCGCGGCAACCCGCTGCTGCTGGCCGATCGACAGGCTGTCGGCGCGGCGGGCGAGCAGGGTCGGGTCGTCCAGGCCCAGGTGGGCGAGCAGTTGGGCAGCGGCCTGGTCGATGCTGCCATGGCGCTGGGCGGCGCGGGCCGCGCGGCTTTTCGAGAAGCGGCAGGGCAGCTCGACATTCTCCCGCACCGACAGGAACGGAAGCAGGTTGAACTGCTGGAAAATGTAGCCGGTGTGATCGACCCGGAAACGGTCGCGCGCGCCCTGGCCCATGGCCGCGAGGTCCTGGCCAAGCAGGCGGATGCTGCCTTGCCCGGGGCGGTTGACGCCGCCCAGCAGGCCGAGCAGGGTGGTCTTGCCGCTGCCGCTGGGGCCCTTGAGGAACAGCGCCTCGCCGGGCTCCAGGCGAAATGCAGGGATTTCCAGCAGCGGCGCCTGGCCGGGCCAGGCGAACACCAGGTCATGCAGTTCGATCAGCGGCTGGTTCATTCAGAACGCGACCACGGCCTTGGCGGGGGTGGCCTCGATGCCTTTCTGGCCGTTGGGGCCGATCAGTTGCACGTTGATCTTCTGGGTCTGCGGGAAGGTCTTGAACAGCGGGCCGAGATCGATCTGGGTGAGTTTGCCCGGGGTGGCGCAGGTCAGCTGATAGTGGGCGTTGACGTCGGCGTGGGCGTGACCGTGCTCATGGCTGTCGCCATCCTCGTCGGTTTGGGCGGCGTCACCGAACAGCGGGCTTTCCAGCTCCTGGGCGTCTTCCTTGCAACCGGCGGCCGGGGCAACGCCAAACAGTTTCAGGGGCTGTTCGAGCTGTTGGCGGGCAGCGGTGACCTTGGCCTTGTCGGCATCGCTGCTGGCCACGTGCTCGAAGCCGACGATGTTCATCGCCGGGCTGTCCAGTTCCAGTTCGAGGGTGTTGCCGTCGAGCACTGCGTTGAGCTTGGCCACGCCATGCTCGTGGGCACCTAGGGTGCCATGGGCGTGGTCATGATCGTGGTCGTCGTGGGCTTGGGCCACGGCCAGGGGCAGCAGGGCGAAGGGCAGGGCGAGCAACAGACGACGCATGGACGGCTCCACAGGCGGCTTGGGAAAGATTTTGTGATGTTATAACAATTGTTGTTTGCCCCGCCAGCCTGCCTGGCACAGGTTTCATGTTCGTGGGAGCATGGCGGCATCGAGACTGGAGGCAGGGTACCTATCGTGAGAATTCGTGGACAGATCGGTGAATGGCCGGTGGACCTGACCGTCGAACTGGCGCCGGAAGAGTGGGCGCAGCTGGGACGTCGGCTGGAAGTGCCGGCAGCTGTCGAGACTCAGCCGGTCAGCGGCAGCCCGGCGCCTCGGCAGGATGACGGGCAGTGGGTGGCGGCGCGTGACGTGCTGCGCCAGGCGGGGCAGATGAGCGGGCCGGAGTTGCTGGAGCGCCTGGAAGGGCTGGCCGGGAGCATGGCGGCGGGCAAGCGGCTGCTGGTGCGCTTGCGCCACAGCAGTGAGGTGAAGGTGGAAAGCGGCGTGGACGCGCCGGTGTATCGCTGGGTGGGCTGAGCGATACATCCCGGGGCAAGCCAGTTCTCCTGGAACTAAATATGAATTGTTGATTTGACTGGATCAGCGTGGGAGCGGGCTTGCCCCGCGATTGGGTAGTGGCACCGGCTTCGCCGGTGATCGCGGGGCAAGCCCGCTCCCACGGGTTTGCCTTGCCGTGGCGTCAGAACAGCGCAGCGGACAGCTTGCGGCGATACACACTGACCAGCGGGTGAGCGTTGCCCAGCAGTTCGAACACCTGCAGCAGCGCCTTCTGCGGCAAGCCGTTCTCGTAGGCGCGGTTGCGCTGGAACAGCTTCAGCAGCCCATCCAACGCGGCCTCGTACTGCTGGCGCGCCAACTGCTGGATGCACAGCTGGTAGGCCGCCTCGTCGTCCTGTGGGTTCTGCGCCAGGCGGCTCTTCAGCTCGGCGGCTTCCGGCAGGCTGGCGGCCTGGCGCAGGAAGGTCAGCTGGGCCTTGGCGCCGGCCAGGGCGGCCTTGTGCTCGTCGGTCTTGACCGCGTCGAGCACCACCTGGGCCTCGCCCAGCTCGCCGCGCTCGGCCAGGCAGCGGGCATACAGGATCAGCGCCTCGGCATTGCTGTTGTCTTCACCCAGCAGCACCTGCAGCAGCGCCTCGGCTTCGCTGAAACGGCTTTCGGCGAACAGCGCCTTGGCCTGCTCCAGCGGCGCGGCGGCGGGCGGCGCGGGCATCTGCACATGGGGTTCTAGCATGGCGCGGATGGCCGACTCGGGCTGGGCGCCGGCGAAACCGTCGACCGGCTGGCCGTCCTTGAACAGCACCACGGTCGGCAGGCTGCGGATGCCGAACTGGGCGACGACCTGCTGCTCGATGTCGCAGTTGATCTTGGCCAGCAGCAGTTCGCCCTGATAACCCTCGGTAATCTTCGCCAGCAGCGGCATCAGCGCCTTGCATGGCGCGCACCACTCGGCCCAGAAGTCGACCAGCACCGGCTTGTGGAAGGAGTTCTCGATGACCAGTTGCTGGAAGTTGGCATCGGTGGCATCGAAGATGTACGGCACATCTTTGTTATCAGAAGCTTGGCTCATCGCAACTCTCGCAAATCCGTGAATACCCTCACTATAAGGGCTCGCGGCTGGCATGGTACAGGCTGACCCGGCGGAATTCGTGCGGCTCGGCCAGATCCGGCAGGGTCAGCGCCTCGAGCACGCCGAGCGGGCGGTACAGCGGGTGGCTGAAGTCGCGCACCCGCGAGTCGGCCACCAGCGCCTGGCGACCACGGCTGAGGAACTCGTCCAGCAGCGGCAGGTTGGCGCGGTCGTAGAGCACATCGGCGACCAGGATCAGGTCGAAGCGGTCGGCCTCGGCGAAGAAATCGCTGCTGTAGCTCAGCGTCACGCCGTTCAGCGCGGCGTTGGCGCGACAGGCGTCCAGGGCCAGCGGATCAAGGTCGCAGGCCACCACCTCCAGCGCGCCGGCCCGGGCTGCGGCGATCCCGGCGATGCCGGAGCCTGCGCCGAAATCCAGCACGCGCTTGCCGCGCACCCACTGCGGGTGCTCGGCCAGGTAGCACGCCATGGCCAGGCCGCTGGCCCAGCAGAAGCTCCAGTAAGGTGGCTCCTCGAGAATGCGCCGGGTTTCCTCGCGGGTGAATTCGCGATCCATGTTCTGGTCGTCGATCAACCAGAGCTTCAGGTCGCACCCGGGCAGCTCGCTGACGATCAGGCGCGCTTCGCCGATCAGGCCGCTCAGGGCCTGTTGCAGGATTGCCGGGGCCATCTAGGGTGCCTTTTCGAAACGCAGCGGGCCGGTGGCCTGGGTCTGGGCCTGGGCAATGCGCACCGGCGGCAGGTGCAGGATCAGCTGGCCGGAGCGGCTGGCGCGGCCGCGCAGTTCGACCCGGGCACCGGCGGGGAAGGCTTCGGGGTTGAAGCGCAGGCGGTAGGGCAGGGCCTGGCCGGTGCCGCTCAGGGTGCTGCTGGCCAGCAGTTGCTGTGGCCGGCCACGCTCGTCGATCACCAGCAGGGCCAGCTCCACGTCGGCGCCCGCCGGGATGTCCAGCAGGGTGCCGCTCAGCTCGCGCTGGTAGGCCGGCAGCGGGCCCAGGGGTTCGGTTTTCTTCGCCACCTTGGCCGGCACCGGGGCCGGGGCCTGTTCCGGCTTGGGGCGGTCGCTGCCGCAGGCGGCGAGCAGGGCGGCGCAACACAGCACGACGAGCGCTCGAGGGTGCATGGGGTAGTCCTTCACGGGCAGATTTGCATGGATGGTAAACCCTTTGGCTTGTCTTGCCAGTGCAATGCGCTACCATGGCCCTCCCTTTTTTTGTTGCCTGCCACCATGCACTGTCCGTTTTGCGGTGCCAACGACACCAAGGTCATCGACTCGCGTCTGGTCGCCGAGGGCGAACAGGTGCGTCGCCGGCGCGAATGCGTCGCCTGCGGCGAGCGCTTCACTACTTTTGAAACCGCCGAGCTGGTCCTGCCCCGGCTGATCAAGCAGGACGGCACGCGCCAGCCCTTCGACGAAGACAAGCTGCGTGCCGGCATGCAGCGCGCGCTGGAAAAGCGCCCGGTCAGCGTCGAGCGCCTGGAAGCGGCGCTGGCGCACATCAAGAGCCGCCTGCGCGCCACCGGCGAGCGCGAAGTGAAGTCGCTGGTGGTCGGTGAGATGGTGATGGCCGAGCTGCGCAAGCTCGACGAAGTGGCCTACATCCGTTTCGCCTCGGTCTACCGGCGGTTCCAGGACCTCGACGAATTCCGCGAAGAAATCGACCGTCTGGCCCGCGAGCCGGCTAAAGAGTAAGCATGTCCAGCCAAGCCATTCTCGACGCCCACTACATGGCCCGCGCCGTGGAACTGGCCCGCAAGGGCCTGTACAGCACCCACCCCAACCCCCGCGTGGGTTGCGTGATCGTGCGTGACGGCGAGGTGGTCGGCGAAGGCTGGCATGTGCGCGCCGGCGAGCCGCACGCCGAGGTCCATGCCTTGCGCCAGGCCGGCGAGCGCGCCCGCGGCGGCTGCGCCTACGTCACTCTCGAACCCTGCAGCCACCATGGCCGCACGCCGCCGTGCGCCGAGGCGCTGGTCAAGGCCGGGGTGGCGCGGGTGGTGGCGGCCATGCAGGACCCCAATCCGCAAGTGGCCGGCAATGGCCTGCGGCGTTTGCGCGAAGCCGGCATCGAAGTCGCCAGCGGCGTGCTCGAGGCCGAGGCCCGCGCGCTCAACCCGGGGTTTCTCAAGCGCATGGAGCAGGGCCTGCCGTTCGTGCGCGCCAAGCTGGCCATGAGCCTGGACGGCCGCACCGCCATGGCCAGCGGCGAAAGCCAGTGGATCACCGGCCCTGCGGCGCGTGCCGCGGTGCAGCGCCTGCGCGCGCGTTCCAGCGTGGTGCTGACCAGCGCCGAGAGCGTGCTGTTCGACCAGGCCCGCATGACCGTGCGCGGCGAGGAACTGGGCCTGGATGACGCCCTCACCGCCCTGGCCCTGTCGCGTCCGCCGTTGCGCGTGCTGGTCGACGGGCGCCTGCGCCTGCCGCTGGACGCACCGTTCTTCCAGGCCGGCCCGGCGCTGGTGGTGACCGCCGCCGGTGAAGACCCGCGCTACGCGGCCGCCGGCCATGAACTGATCAACCTGCCCGGCAGCGAGGGTCGCGTCGACCTGCCTGCACTGCTGCGCACCCTGGCCGGGCGCGGGGTCAACGAAATCCTGCTGGAGGCCGGCGCCGGCCTGGTCGGCGCCTTCGCCCGCCAGGGCCTGGTCGACGAGTACCAGCTGTTCGTCGCCGGCACCTTCCTCGGCTCCGACGCCCGTCCGTTGCTGGACTGGCCGCTGTCGAGAATGAGCGAGGCGCCGCGACTGAAGATCACCGAAATGCGCGCGGTCGGCGATGACTGGCGAGTCACTGCCATCCCCCTGCCGCCCCCCGGCGTATAATGCCAGGCTTGCCTCGCGCAGCCCGTATCTAGGAGAACACCATGTTCACCGGCATCATCGAATCCATCGGCACCATCCGCAGCCTCACCCCCAAGGGCGGTGACGTGCGCGTCTACGTAGAGACCGGCAAGCTCGACCTGGGCGACGTCAAGTTGGGCGACAGCATCGCGGTCAACGGCGTGTGCCTGACCGCCGTCGAGCTGCCCGGCGACGGCTTCTGGGCCGACGTCAGCGTCGAGACCCTCAAGCGCACCGCCATGGTCGATCTCAAGAGCGGCAGCCGGGTCAACCTGGAAAAGGCCCTGACCCCCACCACCCGCCTGGGCGGCCACCTGGTCAGCGGCCACGTCGACGGCGTCGGCGAGATCGTCTCGCGTGCCGATAGCGCCCGCGCCATCCAGTTCCGCGTGCGCGCGCCCAAGGAGCTGGCCAAGTACATCGCCCACAAGGGCTCGATCACCGTCGACGGCACCAGCCTGACGGTCAACGAAGTCGATGGCGCCGAGTTCGAGCTGACCATCGTCCCGCACACCCTGTCCGAAACCATCATGGCCGACTACCGCGCAGGGCGTCGGGTGAACCTTGAGGTCGACCTGCTGGCCCGTTACCTGGAGCGTCTGCTGCTGGGCGACAAGGCCGCCGAGCCGAGCAAAGGCAGTGGCATCACCGAAAGCTTCCTGGCCGCCAACGGCTTCTTGAAATCCTGATTGAGAAGGGGGTGCCGCGTGGCGCTCAACAGCATCGAAGAACTGGTCGAAGACATCCGCCAGGGCAAAATGGTCATCCTCATGGATGACGAAGACCGCGAGAACGAAGGCGACATCATCATGGCGGCCGAGTGCTGCCTGCCCGAGCACATCAACTTCATGGCCAAGCACGCCCGTGGCCTGATCTGCATGCCGATGACCCGCGAGCGCTGCGAAACGCTCAAGCTGCCGCTGATGGCGCCGCGCAACGGCTCGGGCTTCGGCACCAAGTTCACCGTGTCGATCGAGGCCGCCGAAGGCGTCACCACCGGCATCTCCGCCGCCGACCGCGCCCGCACCGTGCAGGCCGCCGCCGCCAAGGACGCCAAGGCCGAGGACATCGTCAGCCCCGGCCACATCTTCCCGCTGATGGCCCAGCCCGGCGGCACCCTGGCCCGTGCCGGCCACACCGAGGCGGCCTGCGACCTGGCGCGCATGGCCGGCTTCGAGCCAAGCGGCGTGATCTGCGAGGTGATGAACGACGACGGCACCATGTCGCGCCGCGCCGAGCTGGAAGTGTTCGCCGCCGAGCACGGCCTGAAGATCGGCACCATCGCCGACCTGATCCACTACCGCATGATCCACGAGCGCACCGTGCAGCGCGTCTCCGAGCAGCCGATCGAGAGCGAGCTGGGCCAGTTCAACCTGGTCACCTACCGTGACGCGGTGGAGGGCGACGTGCACATGGCCCTGACCCTGGGCAAGATCTGCGCCGAAGAGCCGACCCTGGTGCGTGTGCACAACATGGACCCGCTGCGCGACCTGCTGATGGTCAAGCAGCCGGGCCGCTGGAGCCTGCGCGCGGCCATGAGCGCCGTGGCCGAGGCCGGCAGCGGCGTGGTGCTGCTGCTGGGCCACCCGCTGGACGGCGACGTGCTGCTGGCGCATATCCGCGAGAGCGCGGGCGATGCCCCGGCGAAAGCGCCGACCACCTACAGCACCGTCGGTGCCGGTTCGCAGATCCTGCGCGACCTCGGCGTGCGCAAGATGCGCCTGATGAGTTCGCCGATGAAGTTCAATGCGATATCCGGATTCGATCTGGAAGTTGTAGAATACGTGCCCTCCGAGTGACTTGAGGCGGCCTGATCGCCCATAGACTCGAGTCAAAACCCTCCCGAGGCCGCCACCGCGCGGCCTCGCTCTTGAAGATGAGAACTCCGGAATGACCCTGAAGACCATCGAAGGTACCTTCATCGCCCCCAAAGGTCGCTATGCTTTGGTGGTTGGCCGCTTCAACAGCTTCGTCGTCGAAAGCCTGGTAAGCGGTGCAGTCGATGCCCTGGTACGCCACGGCGTCAGCGAAAGCGACATCACCATCATCCGTGCCCCGGGCGCGTTCGAAATCCCGCTGGTAGCGCAGAAAG
The DNA here is from genome assembly GCF_019646095.1 of Pseudomonas sp. 2hn. Taxonomy (NCBI): domain Bacteria; kingdom Pseudomonadati; phylum Pseudomonadota; class Gammaproteobacteria; order Pseudomonadales; family Pseudomonadaceae; genus Pseudomonas; species Pseudomonas sp. 2hn. The sequence goes on from NZ_CP081016.1 coordinate 585,237, forward strand.
TCGCCCAGCAGGGTGCTTATGACGCGATCATCGCCCTGGGCGCAGTGATCCGTGGCGGTACCCCGCACTTCGAATACGTGGCGGGCGAGTGCACCAAGGGCCTGGCCCAGGTGTCCATGGAGTTCGGTGTTCCGGTGGCCTTCGGCGTCCTGACCGTCGACTCCATCGAGCAGGCCATCGAGCGTTCCGGCACCAAGGCCGGCAACAAAGGTGCCGAAGCTGCCCTGTCGGCCCTGGAAATGGTCAGTCTGCTGGCGCAGTTGGAGGCCAAGTGATTAGCGACGAAAGCGATCGTTTCAACCCGCGCGATCCAAAACCTGCGGATGCCGGCAAGCCCTCGAAGAGCGCCAAGCGTCGCGAAGCCCGCAAGCTCGCCACGCAAGCGCTCTACCAGTGGCACATGGCCAAGCACTCGCTGAACGAAGTGGAAGCGCAGTTCCGGGTCGATAACGATTTCTCCGATGTCGACGGCGCCTACTTCCGCGAGATCCTGCACGGGGTCCCGGCGAAGAAGGTCGAGATCGACGAGGCGCTCAAGCCTTGCCTGGATACGCCGCTGGAAGAACTCGACCCGGTCGAGCTGGCCGTGCTGCGCCTGTCCACCTGGGAGTTCATGATGCGCGTCGACGTGCCGTACCGCGTCGTCATCAACGAAGGCGTGGAACTGGCCAAGGTCTTCGGCGCCACCGACGGCCACAAGTTCGTCAACGGCGTGCTGGACAAGCTGGCTCCGCGTCTGCGTGAAGCGGAAGTCAAGGCGAACAAGCGCTGATCGCGGCGCTGACCAGCCATGGGTGAGTTCGAGCTGATCCGTCACTACTTCGCCGCCGCGCCTTGTGCGCAGGGCGGCGAGGGCGTGGCCCTGGGGATCGGCGACGACTGTGCCCTGCTGGACCTGCCCGCCGGCGAGCAGCTGGCGATCTCCACCGACACGCTGGTGGCCGCTGTGCATTTCCCTGCAGTCTGCGACCCGCTGCTGCTGGGCCAGCGTTCGCTCGCCGTGGCGGCCAGCGACCTGGCGGCCATGGGCGCCACGCCCATCGGCTTCACCCTCGCCCTGACCCTGCCCGAATTCGGCCCGGACTGGCTGGCAGCCTTCGCCGACGGCCTCGGCCGCATGGCCCACCGTTGCCGCATGACCTTGATCGGCGGTGACACTACCCGTGGGCCGCTGAGCATCACCGTGACCGTGTTCGGCCGGGTACCGGCAGGCCAGGCCCTGCGCCGCAGCGGCGCGCAGCCGGGCGACCTGCTGTGCGTCGGCGGTTTTTTGGGCAACGCGGCGGGGGCCTTGCCGCTGGTGCTGGGCGAGCGCGGGGCGGCTGCCGAGGTGGCCGACCCGCTGCTGGAGCACTACTGGTCGCCCTTGCCCCAGCTGCAGTTGGGCGAGCGCCTGCGCGGCCTGGCCACGGCAGCACTGGATATCTCCGACGGCCTGCTGGCCGACTGCGGGCATATCGCCAAGGCGTCCGGCGTCGCGCTGGAGGTGAACCTGGCGCAGGTCCCCGTGTCTGCTCCTTTACAGGCTTTCCTGGGGCGCGAGGCGGCAGTGCAGGCGGCGCTCACCGGTGGCGACGACTACGTGCTGGCCTTCACCCTGCCGGAAAGCGCACTGACCTCCCTGGCCCGCGAGGTGCACGTCATCGGGCGTGTGCTGCAAGGGCAGGGCGTGACCCTGCGTGACCCGCAGGGCCAGGACATCACCCCCGTGCAGCGGGGCTATCAACATTTCAGGGAGACACCGTGACCGACCACCCCAACCAGGTGCCTGCGGAGTTCGTTCCGCCTTCGGTCTGGCGCAACCCGTGGCACTTCATCGCCTTCGGCTTCGGCTCCGGCACTTTGCCCAAGGCCCCCGGTACCTGGGGCTCGCTGGTGGCGCTGCCGTTCATCCCGTTGTGGCAGATGCTGCCCGACTGGGGCTACTGGCTGCTGCTGGGCATCAGCATGCTGTTCGGCGTGTGGCTGTGCGGCAAGGTGGCCAACGACTTGCGCGTGCACGATCACGAGGGCATTGTCTGGGACGAGATCGTCGGCATGTGGATCACCCTGTGGCTGGTGCCGGAAGGCTGGCAGTGGCTGCTGGCGGGGTTCCTGATGTTCCGCTTCTTCGACATCCTCAAGCCGTGGCCGATCCGCTGGGTCGATCGCCATGTGCATGGTGGGTTCGGGATCATGCTCGACGATATCCTGGCCGGCGTGTTCGCCTGGCTGGGCATGCAGGTTCTGGTGTGGGCGGTGGCCTGATACAGGGAGCGTTGCGATGGCCTTGAGGAGTGTGTTACTGGCGTGGGTACTGCTCTGGGCGGCGCCCGGCGTCATGGCGCAGGAGCAGCAGGTGCGCCTGGTCAGCGAGGAGTGGCTCGACTACACCAACGCCGATGGCAGCGGGCTGGCCTGGGACGTGCTGCGCAAGGTGTTCGAGCCGGCCGGCGTCAAGGTCAAGGTACTGAGCGCGCCGTACAGCCGCTCGGTCGGCCTGGTGAAGCGGGGCGAGGCAGATGCCTGGGTCGGCTCCTACAAGGAAGAGAACGACGACAATCTCTATCCGCGCTGGCATTTCGACCTGGACCATATCTATGCCCTGGGTCTGGCCGGGAAGCCGCAGCCGACGCTGGACACCATCGGCCAGTACCGCCTGGCCTGGGTGCGTGGTTACGACTACGCCAGCTATCTGCCCAACGTCCACAATTTCCGCGAGGTTCAGCGCCGCGAAGGCATATTGCCCATGCTCGAGCATGACCGGGTGGATTTCTACATCGATGCGCAGACCGAGGTCGAGTACGTGCTCGGTCAGGCGCCCGAGCCACAGCGTTTTCGCAGCACCCATGTCGCCGAGCTGCCGCTGTACCTGGCCTTCAGGCGCAGTGCGCAGGGCGAGGCCTTGCGTGACCTGTTCGACCGGCGCATGGCGCAATTGGTACGCAGCGGTGAGTTGAAGCCGATCTTCGAGCGCTGGAAGCAGCCGTATCCGTTCACGGTGGATAGCCAGCCGCATTGAGGCTTGTGTCGCTGTTCATGTAGGAGCGGCCTTGCGCCGCGAAAGGGCTGCGTAGCGGCCCCAGCAATTTCGAGGGTGGCTCGGAATCTGGGGCCGCTGCGCAGCCCTTTCGCGGCGCAAGGCCGCTCCTACAGGATTGGGTCCTTGTTCCATAAGCATCGAACATTTCGATCTTAAGCCACCATATTCCTCCTGCGCACCTGCGCCGGGCTGCTGATACAATCGGCCGATCTGAAAAATCCTACTATCCAGGAGCACAACGTGCCCGTCGTCTTTGTTGCCGCCTCTAAACTCCCGACTCCCTTTGCGATCTTCACCATGCATGGCTTCCTCGACGAAGCCACTGGCCGCGAGCATGTGGTGCTCAGCCTGGGTGACATCGCGGACGGCGAGCCGGTGCTGGGGCGCCTGCACTCCGAGTGCCTGACCGGCGATGCGCTGTTCAGCCAGCGCTGCGACTGCGGCTCGCAACTCGAAGCCGCGTTGCAGGCCATCGCTCGCGAAGGCCGTGGCGTGCTGCTGTACCTGCGCCAGGAGGGCCGTGGCATCGGCCTGCTGAACAAGATCCGCGCCTATGAGCTGCAGGATGGCGGCGCCGACACCGTCGAGGCCAACGAGCGCCTGGGCTTCGCCGCCGACCAGCGCGACTACGCCATGTGCCTGCCGATGCTCGAGCACCTGGGCGTGAAGTCGCTGCGTTTGATGACCAACAACCCGCGCAAGGTCAAGGCGTTGACCGACATGCACATCAAGGTCGCCGAGCGCGTGCCGCTGCACACCGGCCACAACCCGCACAACCGCCTGTACCTGGCCACCAAGGCCGACAAGCTTGGCCATATGATGGGCAACAAGCACCAGGGCGAGGTGCCCCAGGCGTGACCCGCGGCGAGGTGAAGCGGCGGCTGGCCCTGGCCTGGTGGCAGTACCTGGCCGTGGGCCTGTTGCCGTTGCCGATAATGGCCTGGGCGTTTGGCGGTGGAGAGCCGCTGATCCCGGTGCTGGCCATGCCCTTGTTCATCGCCGGGGCTGCGACCATGTTCCTCAGCCTGCCGCGCTTCGGTGCCTACAAGCGGGCGTTGATCGCCACCGACAAGCAGCTGGGCACGCCGGATGAACCCGCTGCCTGGATCGAGTTGGCGCGGGTCAGGCGCCTGGCCATGCTGTTCGCCTGCTTCCCCGCCTGGGTCGCGGCGCTGTCGGTGCTGGTCGGGCTGGAGGCGGTGCCGCAGATCCTCCTTGCTCTGTCCACCGTGGTGGTGCTGTACCTCTACCGTATCCCGCGCCAGCTCGGCTGATGCGGGCGTCCCTCGCCTTCCTAGCGCTCCTGTGCCTGGGCACCTTGGCCGAGGCCGAACCGCGTGTGGTCAGCCTGGCGCCGTCGATGACCGAGATCGTCCTCGAGCTGGAGGCCGGCGACCTGCTGGTGGGCCTGCTGGACGCGGGTGAGCGTCCGCCGAGCCTTCAGGCTCTGCCCTCGGTCGGGCGCCATGGCCAGTTGGACATGGAGCGCCTGCTCAGTCTCAAGCCTGACCTGCTGCTGCTCTGGCCTGGCAGCGTCGCGCCGGCCCAGCGCGACCAGCTCAAGCGCCTGGCTTTCGCCACGTTCAGCGGCGAGCCCGGCGACCTCGACCAGTTGATCGAGCAGATCGAAGCCATCGCCCGGCGCCTCGGGCGGGATGAGCAGGGCCATGCCTATGCCGCCGGCCTGCGTGAGCGACTACAAGCGCTGCGGGAACGCTACCGGCGCGACACGCCGCTGCGGGTGTTCTACCAGGTCTGGGACAAGCCGCTGTACACCTTGGGCGGGCGCCAGGTGGTCAGCGATGCCCTGCGCGTCTGCGGGGCGCGCAATGTGTTCGATGACCTGACCCAGCCCGCGCCGCAAGTCAGCGTGGAGTCGGTGCTGCTACGCGATCCCGAGGTGATCCTGGCGGGTGACGCGGCGCAGCTGGCCAGCTGGCGTCGCTGGCCGCAGCTGAGCGCGGTGAAGGAGGAAGGCTTGCTGGTGGTACCGGACAAGGGCCTGGAGCGGCCCAGCGGGCAGATGATCGAGGCCACCGCCCGGCTGTGCGCGTTGCTGGAGGCTAGAGGGACGGGGTCCAGGTAAGGCTCAGCAGCCAGGTGCGGCCTTCTTCGCGATAGCCGTACTGGCTGCCATCGAAGCTGTACAGGGCACGGCTGTATGGCTTGTCCAGCAGGTTGTCGAGTTTCAGTTCTAGCCGAACCTCGTCGCTCGCAGCCCAGCCTCCACGCAATCCAAGCAGGCCGTAGCCACCCAGCGCATTGCGATTGGCCTCGTCATCGTAGCTGCCGCTCACCGCCTGCCAGCTACCGCCCAGGCTGAACCGTTCGAATTGTCGATCCAGATCCAGGCTCAAGGTCCGTCGGGCGCGGCGGGCGAGGGTGTGCCCGCTGTCGCGATCGCGTGGGTCGATCAAGGCCAGGCCCAGTTGGCTGCGCCATTCGCCCCACTGCTGCTCCAGGCCCAGCTCAAAGCCGCTGATCCGGGCCGATGCCACGTTACGGGGGATGGAGCCTGCGCCGAAGATGATCGCGTCACGCAGGTCGGTGCGGTACAGCGAAGCCTCCAGGCGGCTTTCTTTGCTCAGTTGGCTACGCCACTGCAGCTCGTAGCTTTTCGAGCGCTCGGGGTCGAGGTTCGGGTTGCTGTACTGGGGGTAGTACAGATCGTTGAACGTCGGTGCGCGGAAACCTTCGCTGTAGGACAGCAAAACATCGTTGTCGACATTGACCGGTACCGTTACGCTGCCGCTCCAGGTGGTCTGGCCGCCGAACTGCTGGTTCTGGTCGCGGCGCACGCCCAATTCGGTGGAGAAGTGTTCACCGGTGAAGCGATGCTGGATGAACACGGCGCGATTGAAGCGGCTGTCCTCGGTAAAGTCGGTGCTGGCGTGGACGCGATCCTGATACCAGTCGGCCCCCGCCAGCAGGTTGTTGTGCTCATCCACGACGAAGTCGTTCTGCCAGATCACCTGGTCGCGATAGGTGTTGAACACGAAGCGCTCATCGCTGAGCTTGTCGCGTTTGTCGTCGCGGTTTTCGCTGTGACCCAACTCCAGGCGCGAATGCCAGGCCTCGGTGAGCTGGGCGTCCAGGTAGGTACCCAGGCTGCTGACCGTGAAATCGGTATAGGGCTTTTGGCCGAAACTCTGGAAAGTGGCCATGTCGAAGCGGCCAAAGGGATTGTCGTACTCGCTGCGTCCTCGGCTGTCGAGTAGGTTCAGGCCGGCTTCAAAACGCTCGTTGAAGGCATGGCTCAGGTTCAGATTGAGCGAGCGGTTGCGATAGGCGTCATGGTCGCCATCGCTGGCATACGACGGTCCGGTCGAATCGATGCCAGCGGTTTCGTCCAGGTTGGCGCCGAGGTTGAAGCGGGTCGCGTCATCGCCGCCCGACAACCCCAGGCTGCGTTGCCAGGTCTGGTTGCTGCCGGCCGCCAGGCGCAGGCGCGGTTGTAGGCCCTGGCCATCGCCACGGCGGGTGAAGATCTGGATCACCCCGCCAATGGCGTCGCTGCCGTAGATCGCTGAACGCGAGCCGCGCAGCACTTCCACACGTTCGATCTGGTCGACGTCGAGAAACTGCAGGCCACTGTCGCCAGAGGTGGCGTTGGCGATGCGCACGCCGTCGACCAGCACCAGGGTCTGGGCGGCCTTGGTGCCGCGGATGAAGATGCCGGGCAGGCTGCCGCGACCGCCGGTGGGCGCCACCTGCACGCCGGGGACGCGGGCGAGCAGGTCGGTGACGCCGCTGGGTTGCAGGCGGTCGATATCGGCACGGGTGAATACCGTGTTGGCGGCGCTGGTGGCGGTGCGCGACTCGACCTGGCGGCTGGCGCTGATCAGTACGTCGGGAAGCTTCAGGGCGTCGTCGCGGGAGGGTTCGGCGGCCAGGGCGGCGGCGGGGAGGCAGAGCAGGGGGAGGGCGCGGATCTTCATGGGCAGTTCCATTGCAATCGCGGGGCAAGCCCGCTCCCACGAAACCTGCCAGGCATTCGTGGGAGCGGGCTTGCCCCGCGATTGGGTCTTAAAGGCCTAGCTTGGCCATGCGGGCCTTGACCGAGGCTTCGATCCCGGCCACATCCAGCCCACACTCAGCCAGCATCTGCGCAGGCTTGGCATGCTCGACATAGATGTCCGGCAGGCCCAGGTGCAGCAGCGGCTTGACCACGCCCTCGCGGGCCAGGAACTCGCCGACGGCAGCGCCGGCGCCGCCCATGATGGCGTTCTCCTCGATGGTCACCAGCAACTCATGGCTGGCGGCCATCTCCAGTACCAGGGCCTCGTCCAGCGGCTTGACGAAACGCATGTCGACCACGCTGGCGTCGATCTGCTCGGCCACCTGCAGGGCCTCGGTCAGCTGCACACCGAACACCAGCAGGGCGACCTTGCCGCCCTGGCGGCGGACCACACCCTTGCCGATCTCCAGTGGCTCGAGGTCGCCGCTGATCGGCGCGTTGGGGCCGGTGCCGCGCGGGTAGCGCACGGCGGCCGGGCCCTTGTAGTGGTGGCCGGTGCTGAGCATCTTGCGCAGCTCGTTCTCGTTGCTGGGGGTCATCACCAGCATGCCGGGGATGCAGCGCAGATAGGACAGGTCGTAGGCGCCGGCGTGAGTCGGGCCGTCCTCGCCGACCAGGCCGGCGCGGTCAATGGCGAACAGCACATCGAGGTCCTGCACCGCCACGTCGTGGATCAGTTGGTCATAGGCACGCTGCAGGAAGGTGGAGTAGATCGCCACCACCGGCTTGGCGCCCTCGCAGGCCATGCCTGCGGCAAAGGTCACCGCGTGCTGTTCGGCGATGGCGACGTCGAAGTAGCGCTCGGGGTAGCGCTCGCTGAAGTCGACCAGGTCCGAGCCTTCCTTCATCGCCGGGGTGATGCCCACCAGGCGGTTGTCGGCGGCGGCCATGTCGCACAGCCACTGGCCGAACACGGCGGAATACTTCGGCCCGCTGGCCTTCTTCGGCGCCACTGGTTTGTCGGCCGGCTCCAGCTTGGTGATCGCGTGGTAGCCGATCGGGTCGACCTCGGCCGGGGCGAAGCCCTTGCCCTTCTTGGTGACCACGTGCAGGAACTGCGGGCCCTTGAGGTCGCGCATGTTGCGCAGGGTGGCGATCAGGGTCGGCAGGTCGTGGCCGTCGATCGGGCCGATGTAGTTCCAGCCCAGTTCCTCGAACAGGGTGCCGGGCACCAGCATGCCCTTGGCGTACTCTTCGGTGCGCCGGGCGATCTCCCAGGCCCCGGGCAGGCGCGACAGCACTTTCTTGCTGCCTTCGCGCATGCTGGCGTAGGTGCGGCTGGAGAGGATCTTGGCCAGGTAGTTGGACAGGCCGCCGACATTGCGCGAGATCGACATGTCGTTGTCGTTGAGGATGACCAGCATGTTGGCATCCACTTCCTGCGCATGGTTCAGCGCCTCGAAGGCCATGCCGGCGGTCAGCGCGCCGTCGCCGATCACGGCGATCGACTTGCGCGGATCGTTCTGCAGGCGGGCGGCGATGGCCATGCCCAGGGCGGCGCTGATCGAGGTACTGGAGTGACCGACGCCGAAGGTGTCGTACTCGCTCTCGCTGCGGCGCGGGAAGGCGGCGATGCCGTCCTTCTGGCGCAGGCTGAGCATGCGCTCGCGGCGACCGGTGAGGATCTTATGCGGGTAGGCCTGGTGGCCGACGTCCCACACCAACCGGTCATCCGGGGTGTCGAAGACGTAGTGCAGGGCGATCGTCAGCTCGATGACGCCCAGGCCTGCACCAAAATGCCCACCGGTCTGCCCCACGGTATAGAGCAGGTCCTGGCGCAGCTCGTCGGCCAGGGTCTCCAGGTCGGCTTCGGCCAGCCGGCGCAGGCCGGCGGGCGTGTCGGCGCGGTCCAGCAATGGCGTGACCGGGCGTTCGCGGGGGATCTCTTGAAACGTCGTGGGCATCAGGCGTGTCGTTATAGGTGTGAAGACGCGGCAGTTTACCCCATTGTAGGAAAAGCTGCCCATTCGGACGGGTGTATGAGGGCCACCGGTGCGGCAGAGATCCTGTAGGAGCGGCCTTGTGTCGCGAAAGGGCCGCACAGCGGCCCCGGCAATCTTTGCGTCAAGGCTGAAATCCCGGGGCTGCTGCGCACCCCTATCGCGACACAAGGCCGCTCCTACAGGGGGGATGTGTCAGGTCTTAGTGGCGGCGTTCGACGATGTAGCGGGCCAGCGCCCGCAACGGCTCGGCGTTTTCGTCAAAGCCTTGCAGCGCAGCCAGCGCCTGGTCGCGCAGCTCCAGGGCATAGGCCTTGGCCGCCTCCAGTCCGAGCAGCGCCGGGTAGGTCGGCTTGTCGCGGGCGATGTCGGCGCCCTGGCGCTTGCCCAGCGTCGCGGTGTCGCTCTCGACGTCGAGGATGTCGTCCTGCACCTGGAACGCCAGGCCGATGGCCTGTGCATAAGTCTGCAGGGCATCGAGCTGGGCCTGATCGGCGCGGGCGCTGGCCAGGGCGCCAAGGCGGACGCTGGCTTCGATCAGCGCGCCGGTCTTGTGCCGGTGCATGTATTCCAGGGCTTGCTGGTCGAGCTTGACGCCCACCGAGCCCAGGTCGATGGCCTGGCCGCCGACCATGCCGGCGGGGCCGGCGGCCTTGGCCAGGGCCTGGACCATCTGCAGGCGGATGGCGTCGGCCTGCGGGCTCAGGCGCGAGTCGAGCAGGGCGCTGAAAGCCAGGCTCTGCAGGCCGTCGCCGGCGAGGATCGCGCAGGCTTCGTCGAACGCCTTGTGGGTGGTGGGCTGGCCGCGACGCAGGTCGTCGTCGTCCATCGCCGGCAGGTCGTCATGCACCAGCGAGTAGGCGTGGATCAGTTCCACCGCGCAGGCCGCGCCGTTGGCATGTTCGGGCGGCACGCCGAAGGCTTCGCAGGCGGCATAGGCCAGCAGCGGACGCACGCGCTTGCCGCCGTTCATCACGCTGTAGCGCATGGCGGCGTAGAGGCGTTCGAGCTCCTTCGACGGCGCCTGGAACAGCGGTTCGAGGGCGGCGTCGACCCGTGCCTGGGCGCTCTGCTGGTACTGGGCGATCATGCCTCGGGCTCCGCGTCGAACGGCTGGGCGGCCAGCTCGCCGTCACGCTCCAGCAGGATCTGCACCTTCTGCTCGGCCTGGGCCAGGGCACCCTGGCAATCGCGGGTCAGGGCGATGCCCTGCTCGAAGGCGGCCAGCGACTCTTCCAGCGACAGTTCGCCGTTCTCCAGGCGTTCGACCAGGGCTTGCAGGTCGGCGAGGGATTGTTCGAAATCGATGGAGGTTTTTTTGCGGGCCATGGCGACTGTCTCGGTGGCATTCAGAACGGCGCGACACTAGCAGAGCGGGGCAGGGGGAGCAAATTGCATGGGCCTATCGTTCGTCGCATTTTGTTGCACTTGTTCGGTGTGAGCCATCTTGCAATCCGCGAAGCAATCGAATTGTGGGGGTGACGGGCCTCTGCCATAATCCGCGCGCTCTGGCCTGCGGGTCAGAGACCTTTCTTCCCGACGTCATGTAATGGACTACGTTGTGAGCTTCCTCTCGATCGAATTCGGCCTCTGTTTCACGCTGTTCTTCATGCTTTATTGGAGCCTGTGCTGGAGCATGCGGTTGCAGAACCTGCTGCTGCTGAGCGCCAGCTATGGCCTGGTGGCGAGCTTCAGCCTGCAGTCGCTGTATATCCTGCTGGGCTACAGCGCGCTGGTGTACCTGCTCGGCCTGCTGGCGGGGCGCTATCCCGGGCGCTGGTTCAGCCGTGTGCTGCTGCTGACTCTGGTGCTGGGCTGCTTCTACCTGTTCAAGTACCAGGAGTTCTTCGTCGGCGGCGCCCAGGGTGCCCTGGCGGCGGCCGGGTTCGAGGTGTCGCTGCCGCTGCTGGAAGTGCTGGTGCCGATCGGGCTGTCGTTCTACACCTTCCATTCGGTCAGCTACCTGGTGTCGATCAACCGCCGCGAGCTGGCGCCAGCGGCGCCGCTGGACCTGGCCCTGTACCTGGCGTTCTTCCCCAGCCTGGTGGCCGGGCCGGTCAACCGTGCGCTGCACATGCTGCCGCAGATCCGCCCACCGGCCATGCGCCAGGTGCTGGAACCGCAGCGGGCGCTGGGGCTGATCGCCATGGCGGTGGTCAAGCTGTTCTTCCTCAGCGCCTGGCTGGGCAGCGAGTGGGTCGACCCGGTATTCGACACCCCGGGCAGCGCCAGCCCCGAGCAGGTGCTGCTGAGCGTGTACGGCTACAGCTTGCTGATCTACTTCAATTTCAGCGGCTACACCAATCTGGTCACCGGCATCGCCCTGTTGCTGGGCTTTCGCCTGCCGGACAACTTCGATGCGCCGTACGCCGCGCACAACCTCAAGGAATTCTGGGGGCGCTGGCACATCAGCCTGTCGCGCTTCATCCGCGACTACGTGTACATCCCGCTGGGCGGCAACCGCAAGGGCGTATGGCGCGGCAACCTGAACATGCTGCTGGCGATGCTGGTGTCCGGCCTGTGGCACGGGGCGAGCGTGAACTTCATCATCTGGGGCGCCCTGCATGGTGTCGGCCTGGCCATTTCCAAGCTGTTCAGCCAGTGGTTTCCGGGCTTCGCCCGGCTGCCGGGCTGCGGCCTGCTGGCGCGCCTGATGACCTTCCATTACGTGGCCTTCGCCTGGATCTTCTTCCGCAGCCCGACGCTGGACGGCGCGCTGGAGATGCTCGGCGACATCGGCCAGCTGAGCCTGGCGGGGCTGAACAGCACCACGGGCTTGATGCTGCTGGCCTGCGTGCTGTTCGTGGCCAGTTATCCACAGTGGCTGGCGCTGTTGCGCCAGAGTGGCGCGCTGTTCCAGCGTCTGCCGTGGCAGCTGTATCCGATCCCGCTCGGGGTCGGTGTGTCGTTGGTGATTTTCGCTTCGCAGTCGGGCGTGCCGGGGTTCATCTATGCAAGCTTCTGATAGCAAACAGCTGTTCCAGGTGCAGATGGGCGCCGCCCGTGGCTTGTATGCGATCGTGGTCACCACCGCGTTGCTGTTCTGGCTGAACCAGGACTCGATCAAGCTCTACTGCCAGCAGAAGTACCACCAGAGCTGCGAGATACCGCTGCTGGGCCAGATGCCTGCCTGGCGCGTGGGGGCGCAGCTGACGGCGATGCTGGAAGCGCAGCGCGATGACCTGCTTGAGCAGTTGCTGCCCGCGCCGCAACTGGCCGAGGGGCCGGCGGTCGAGGTGCTGCCCGCACCGCTGCCGGTGGTCACGGTCGATCTGGAAACCCCGGCGGCCGTGGCCAAACCGTTGCCACCAGTGTCGACGCCGGCGCATGTGCAGCCGACGCCTGCGCCGCTTCATGCGCCAGCCCCCGTCGTTGTCGCCCAGCCTGCGCCGCCCGCGCCTGCACCCGCGTTGCTGCAGCCGGGTACCGTGGCTTCGCTGGCCGCTGGCGACGAAGTGTTCCTGGTCGGCGACTCGCTGATGCAGGGCGTGGCGCCGCACCTGGCCAACAGCCTGCGCAAGCGCTACCAGATCCGTACCGTCAACCTCAGCAAGCAGAGCACCGGCCTTGCCTACCCGGGCTTCTTCAACTGGCCGAAGACCGTGGCCGACACCCTCGATCACGAACCCAACGTGCGCCTGATGGTGGTGTTCCTCGGCCCCAACGACCCCTGGGACATGCCCCAGGGCAAGGGCAAGCCGTTCCTGCGCTTCAAGTCGCCGGAGTGGGAGCTCGCCTACCGCGCCCGCATCGATTCGATCCTCGAGCAGGCCCGCGCGCACAACGTGCAGGTGATCTGGGTCGGGCCGCCGAACATGGAGAAGGCGCGACTGTCCACGGCCATGGGCTACCTCAGCGGGCTCTACCAGGAGCAGACCGCGCTGTTCGGCCAGCACTACGTGTCGGCCAATCCGATCCTCGGCTACGCCGACGCCAACTTCTCGTATACGGTGCAGACACCACAGGGCAAGCGGGTCAAGGTGCGGGTCGACGACGGTATTCATTTCACCATCACAGGCCAGAAGATGATCGCCGAACAGGTTCTGTCGCTGATCAGCTTCCCGGGCCTGACCGTTACAGGACATTGAGATGCGCCAATGGCATCACCTGCTGGGCCTGGCCCTGCTGATCAGCGCCGCGCCGGGTTGCAGTACCGGCGCCAACAGCGTGAGCGCCCAGCCCACGGCCCGGCCCGCCGCCGCGCCAGCCGCCCGCCAGGACGGCAACCTCGCCTTGCTCGCCGGCAAGCTGCGCAACGCTGGCCGGGCGCCGGTTGCCATCGTCCAGCTGGGTGACTCGCACACTGCTGCCGACCTGTTCAGCGGCGAGCTGCGCAAGCTGTTGCAGGCGCGCTACGGCGATGGCGGCATCGGCCTGGTGCCGGCTTCGCCGGTGCCGGGAATCCGCAACGACCGGGTGATCATCAAGAGCGAGAAGCGCCAGTGGGAGCTGGTGTCAGCGCGTAACCAGCAGAGTCAGCAGTTCCCGCTGGGGGGCTATCTGTCGCTGCCATTGGCCAATCGCGCCAGTGTGGTGCTTCAGGCGCGGGACGAGGACCACCAGCGCTACAAGGTCTCGGCGCTGTACCAGTCGAGCGCCAGCGCCAGCCTCTTCGTCAATGGCGGCCAGCGCCGCGTGCTGCCGGCCAGCAATGGCCAGTGGCGCTTCAGCCCGGCCTACGCCAATGTCGGCCTGCCGGTGCAGCTGAGTGTCGAGGGCGGCCGGGGTGTCGCTTTGGGTGCCTGGTACATCCAGGGGCAGAAGAATGCCGGGGTGACCTACTCGGCGCTGGGTATCAACGGTGCGCGCCTGGACGTGGTGGACAAGTGGCAACCGGGCTGGCGCGACAGCCTCAAGGCCGTACGGCCTGACCTGGTGATCCTGGCCTACGGCACCAACGAAGCGTTCGATGACAAGCTCGACCTGGCGCTGTACCAGACGCAACTGGACGCGACCCTCACGGGCCTGCGCAAGGACCTGCCGCAGGCGGCGATCCTGCTGGTCGGGCCGCCGGACTCGATCAAGCAGCGCAAGGCGCGCAGCTGTGCGGCGCGCCAGCCCCAACCGCTGGCCTCGGTGATCCGTATCCAGAAGCAGATGGCGCACAAGCACAAGGCGCTGTTCTGGGATTGGCAGGGGTTCATGGGCGGGCCATGCTCGATCGCCGGCTGGCAGGCGGGTGGGTTGGCGCGGCCGGATCTGGTGCACCTGACGGCTGATGGCTATCGCAAGAGTGCGGCGGGGTTGTATGAGTTTCTGAAGGGGCCGTTGGGGTTGCGTTGAGGCCTGGCCTCATCGCGGGGCAAGCCCGCTCCCACGGTGATCGGGGCGGGCTTGCTCAGGTATCAGGCCGGCTCGGCCTGCAGCTCGACCATCGCCTCGCGATAGCGCGCCAGTTCCTCGATGGTCAGTACCGGCAGGTTGTACTGGCGGGCATACACCGCCACCTGCTCGCCGCGGGCCATGCTGCCGTCGGGGTTCATCAGTTCGCACAGCACCGCCGCCGGGCGCAGGCCGGCCAGGCGGGCCAGGTCCACCGAGCCTTCGGTGTGGCCGCGACGGGTCAGCACGCCGCCATCGCGGGCGCGCAGCGGAAACACATGGCCTGGGCTTACGATATGACGTTCCTGCGCGGTCGAGCGCAGCGCGGCTTCGATGGTGGTGATGCGGTCCTGTGCCGACACGCCGGTGCTGACCCCTTCGGCGGCCTCGATGGTGACGGTGAAGCCGGTGCCATGACGGGCCTGGTTGTTCTGCACCATCGGCGCCAACTGCAGGGCATCGACGGTGGCTTCGTCCAGGCACAGGCAGACGATGCCGCTGCAATCGCGGATCATCATGGCCATGGTCTGCAGCGACAGGTTCTCGGCGGCGGCGACGATATCGGCTTCGTCCTCGCGGTCGTCGTCGTCAAGCAGCAGCACGGGGCGCCCGGCCTGGAAGGCGGTGATGGCGGCGCTGACATTGGGGAATTGCTTGTGGTGCATGGTGGACATGAAACGCTCCTCGTGAATGATCGATGAACGTCTCGGGGCGAACAAAATGCGCGCGCAGGGGCGCCCGGACGGCCCCTGCCAAACGCCTTCTTTCATCCGGACTATGACCGTCGGCCCTGGAATCTCACCAGGTCTGCTGACCCCCGGCATGGCCGGGGCGCTCGCGGGCTCATCTTTCGATTTACCGCCGGTGGGGACTTTCACCCCGCCCTGAAGACCGGCCAAGCATACAGCACTGTGCCAGCGGGCTGGCAAGCCCTACGACTTTAGTTGTTGCCAGTCCAGCCCGAAGCGCGCCAGGTACTTGCGCAGGCGGTCGGCGTCGTTGGGGTTGGCCTTCTCCTGGCGCGATACCGCGAACAGCTGACGCCCGGCCTCGGACAGGCTCGGGGCGCGGCGGCAGACCTCGATGACCGCCTGCAACTGCACCTGGTCGAACAGGTCGAGTGCGCGGTCGGCCAAAAGTGGCTCGCTGGCCGACTCCAGGCCCCATGCATAGCGCAGCCGGGCAATCTCTTCCTCGACCATTTCCTCATCGATACGCCCGCTGTCGGCCAGGGTCGCCATGCGCGTGATCGACGCCGACAGCTCGCGGAAGTTACCGGCCCAGCGGGCCTCGCCGGCATGGGCGAAGGCCAGGTAGCGGCGCTTGGCCTCGAGGTTGAAGCGCACCTGGCGCCCTTGTTCGCGGGCATGGCGCTGCAGCTCGAAATCGAGGTTCGGCTCGATGTCCTCGCGGCGTGCGGCCAGGCCCGGGAGGGCGAAGGTCCACAGGTTGATGCGGGCGAACAGGTCCTCGCGGAACGAGCCGTCGGCGACCTTGGCGCGCAGGTCGCGGTGGGTGCCGGCGATCAGCTGGAAGTCGCTTTCCACTTCGCGGTCCGCGCCCAGCGGGAAGAAGCGTTTTTCCTCGATGGCCTTGAGCAGCATGGCCTGTTCGTCGGCGCCCAGTTCACCGATCTCGTCGAGGAACAGCATGCCGCCGTCGGCGGCGCGCAGCAGGCCGTCGCGGGCGTTCTGGGCGCCGGTGAAGGCGCCCTTGGCGTGGCCGAACAGGGTCGACATGGCGCCGTCGCCGCGCAGGGTGGCGCAGTTCACTTCGATGAAGCGTCCGCCCAGCTGATGGCGCCCGCGCTTGAGCTCATGGACGCGGCGGGCCAGGAACGACTTGCCGGCGCCGGTCGGGCCGACCAGCAGCATGGGGGCCTTCGAGCGCAGGGCGACCCGCTCGATCTGTTCGATGGTGCGGTTGAAATCCGGGTTGCGCGTGGCGATGCCGGACTTGAGCAGCGACTGCCCCTCGACCTGCTCGCGGCGAAAGCGCGAGGCGATCGGGTCATAGCGCGACAGGTCGAGGTCGATCAGGGTGGCGATGCCGGCCGGGTCGCTGTTTTCGTCCTGCTTGCGCGAGGGCGAGGTCTGTACCAGGCGCGCCGGCAGGTAGCGCGCCTCGGTGAGCAGGAACCAGCAGATCTGCGCGACGTGGGTGCCGGTGGTGATGTGCACCAGGTAGTCCTCGTGCTCGGTGTCGAAGCTGTAACCGCTGGCGAAGTCGTGCAAGGCGCCGTAGACCTCCTCGAAGTCCCACGGGTTGCGCAGCGCCAGCGGGTGCAGGCGCACCTCGGTGCCGGGCGAGACCTGCTGGATGTCGCCGCGAATGCGGTCGGCCAGGCTCTGGTCGCGCGCGCTGGGGCCGTGGATCAGTTCCAGGCGGTCCAGGGGCAGGTCGGCTTGCTGGCACAGGCCGATGGTCGGTCGCCAGCTGTTCCAGCGTGCGGCGCCCTTGCCGTTGCGGTCGAGGGTGGTGCCGAGGAAGCCGATGGCGACGAGTGGCTTGCTCATCCTTGATTATCCTTGAAGATAAATTGGTATCTGATGGTATACGAAAATCTGAATGTTCACGTGTCATTTGAACTGTACGCGCGTTAATCAGACAAAAATAAATCTATATAAAACAATTATTTAGATAATTTCATCAGTGCCGAATGAAAACCTGGCACGCCGCTCGCAATAACCCTCTCGACCGCATCGCCAGGCAGGCCCTCGGGACAGGGGAACCCCCCGCCGGTGCACGTACCCACCTTCAGGTGTCGGTGTCGTGCATGCCGCCGCCGCAACGACCGGTCATTGCTGCGCTGGGCCCCTGGAAAGGCAGGCGCAGACGCTCGCCGGGCAACGCCCCGGCACTACCCTCCTAAGGTAGCTGTAACCGCAACACCCGCCGGTGGGGCACAGGCAACGCAAGCAGGGCCAGGACGGCCCGTCACTGCGAAGGACGCCTGGCCCACCGCTGGCCCACCCGGCTCGCCGGCCGGGCCTGGCGCAACGATGGTGGCCGCTGGAGCAAGGTTCCCGGCCCCGGACTCCGCCAGGCTTCGCTCGCGACGCCCGCTGGGTTGGCGACCACCGGCAACCAAGGACATTGAACAAAGGATGAGCAAGATGAACATGTTGAAGCGCTTTGTAGTGAAGAAGAACGAACACGGCCTGTTGCTGAACGATGGCGATTTCGAGGCGATCCTCGAGCCGGGCCAGTACAAGCGTTTCGATTGGCAGGGGCGGCTGACGCTGAAGACCTGCCCCCAGGATTCCCCGCTGCACGACTATCCCCTCGAGCGCTATCTGCGCCAACATGAGCTGGCGTTGGTCGAGCAGTATTTCCTTACCCTGGACATGGCCGAAAACGAAGTGGGCCTGCGTTTCGAGGATGGTCAGTTGAAGGAACTGCTGGCAGCTGACAGCCGCCGCCTGCAATGGAAAGGCCAGACCCGGCAGAGCGTGACGCGGATCGACCTGGCCCAGGGGCGGCGCCTGGACACCGAGCTGCTGGCGCGCCTGAACAAACCGGGAATCGCCGGCATGGACAACGTGCTGCTGGTGACGGTGCCGACCTTCAGCGTCGGTGTGCTGCGCATCGACGGTGTCGTGGTCGACCTGCTGCAGGCCGGGCAGCACGGCTTCTGGCGCTGCGGCGCCCAGGTGGTGGTGGACACGGTGGATACGCGTCGTCCGGTTTCGGACGTCAACGTACGGGAGTTGCTCGCCCGGGGCATGGACCAGCACCTGGTGTGCATGGACCTGAGCGAGCATGAGGTCGGGCTGCGCTTCGAGGACGGCAAGCTGGTAGAAGTGCTGCCGCCGGACAGCCGCCGCGCCTACTGGAAAGACCAGGCCAGGCACGAACTGCAGCGTCTCGACCTTACCCACGGCCAGTGCCTGGACGCCGAGTTGGTGACCCGCCTGAACCGTCCGGGTATCGCCGGCATGGACCATGTACTGCTGGCGCTGGTGCCGGCCTTCCATGTCGGCGTGCTGAAGATCGACGGCGTGGTGGTTGGGTTGCTCGAGCCCGGGCAGCATGGCTACTGGCGCTGCGGCAGCCAGGTGGCGGTAGAGATGGTCGACACCCGCCTGCAGGCACTGGAGGTGAGCGGCCAGGAGATTCTCACCCGCGACAAGGTCAACCTGCGCCTGAGCCTGGTGGCCAACTGGCGTTATACCGACGTGCTCGGTGCCCATGGGCAGATGAGCAAGCCGGTTGAGCACCTGTACCGCGAGCTGCAGTTCGGTCTGCGTGCGGCAGTGGGCACCCGGACGCTCGATGAGTTGTTGGAGAACAAGCAACTGATCGACGACAGCGTTACCGAGCACCTGCAGGCGCAGTTGCCGGGCAGTGGCCTGGAGGTGGGCAGCCTCGGGCTGCGCGACATCATCCTGCCGGGCGAAATGAAGACCCTGCTGGCGCAGGTGGTGGAGGCGGAAAAGGCCGCCCAGGCCAACGTGATCCGGCGCCGTGAGGAAACCCAGGCGACCCGTTCGCTGCTCAACACCGCCAAGGTGATGGAAGGCAACCCGACGGCCCTGCGCCTGAAGGAGCTGGAAACCCTGGAGCGGGTGGCCGAGCGCATCGACCGGATTTCGGTGTTCGGTGGCCTGGATCAGGTATTGAATGGAATGGTCAGCCTCAAGGCGGGTTGACCCTTTGCGACACGACGTAGCGCAACAAGGAACAAGGCAATGAACATACTCGAAGTGGCGGGCGGCAAGCCGATCAAACTGTGGACCGACGGTGTGCCGGTCGAGGACGACGCCCGCAAGCAGCTGATGAACACGGCGAAGATGCCGTTCATCTTCAAGCACCTGGCGGTGATGCCGGATGTGCACCTGGGCAAGGGCTCGACCATCGGCAGCGTGATCCCCACCGTGGGCGCGATCATCCCGGCGGCGGTGGGCGTGGACATCGGCTGCGGCATGATCGCCGCGCGCACCTCGCTGCACGCCCGCGACCTGCCGGACAACCTGCACGGCCTGCGCACGGCCATCGAAAAGGCCGTGCCCCATGGCAAGACCTTCGGCCGTCGCGACCAGGGCGCCTGGGACACTGTGCCGAACCAGGCCGACCAGGTATGGAGCGGCCTGGCCGGGCGCTTCAAGGCGATCACCGACAAGCACCCGCGGCTGGAGAAGACCAACAACCGCCAGCACCTGGGGACACTGGGTGGCGGCAACCACTTCATCGAAGTCTGCCTGGACGAGGCCGACCGGGTCTGGTTCATGCTGCACAGCGGCTCGCGCGGTGTGGGTAATGCCATCGGCAACCTGTTCATCGAACTGGCCCAGGCCGACATGCGCCAGCACATGGTCAACCTGCCGGATCGGGACCTTGCGTATTTCGAGGAAGGCAGCCGGCACTTCGCCGACTATGTCGAGGCGGTCGAGTGGGCGCAGGATTTCGCCCGGCACAACCGCGAGCTGATGATGCAGGCGGTGGTCGCCGCCACCCGCAAGGTGCTGGGCAAACCGTTCGAGGCCAGCCTCGAGGCGGTCAACTGCCACCATAACTATGTGCAGAAGGAGCAGCACTTCGGCCGTGAGGTGCTGGTGACCCGCAAGGGCGCGGTGTCGGCGCAGAAGGGCCAGCTGGGCATCATCCCCGGCTCCATGGGCGCCAAGAGCTTCATCGTCCGTGGCCTGGGCAACGAGGAGGCGTTCTGCTCGTGCAGCCATGGCGCGGGCCGGGTGATGAGCCGTACCAAGGCCAAGAGCCGCTTCACCGTCGAGGACCAGCAGCGCGCCACCGCCCATGTGGAGTGCCGCAAGGACAAGGATGTGATCGACGAGATCCCGATGGCCTACAAGGACATCGATGCGGTGATGCAGGCCCAGCGGGAGTTGGTCGAAGTGGTGCATACCCTGCGTCAGGTGGTGTGCGTGAAAGGTTGAAATGGGCGCCATATGGCGCCCTGTACAAGGAACGAAGACATGTATCAGGGCGACCCCCACCCATTGCCCGAGGCCATGCGCGCCCGGGTGCTCGATGAATTGCAACGTATCGAGCGTGAGCACGAGGTGACCGTGCTCTATGCCTGCGAGTCCGGCAGCCGTGCCTGGGGCTTCGCTTCGCCGGACAGCGATTACGATGTGCGTTTTGTCTATGTGCCGCGCAATGACTGGTACCTGCGGGCGGACGAGCCTCGCGATGTGATCGAGCGGCCGCTGAGCGACGAGCTGGACATCAGCGGCTGGGAGCTGCGCAAGACCTTGCGCCTGATGCGCGGCGCCAACCCGAGCTTGCTCGAGTGGCTGGGCTCGCCGCTGGTGTACCGTGCCGACGCCGAAGCTACCGGGCGTTTGCGCGAGCTGGGCGAGGCTTTCTACTCGCCGCGCGCGGTGCGCCACCACTACCTGTCGATGGCACGCAAGAACCTGCGCGGCTACCTGATGGGCGAGACGGTGCGCTTCAAGAAGTACCTGTATGTGCTGCGGCCGTTGCTGGCGGTGCGCTGGATCGACCAGGGCCTGGGCATGCCGCCGACGGCGTTCGCCGCGCTGATGGCGCGTACCGTCGATGACCCGCGGCTGCAGGCGGCGATCGACGCGCTGCTGGCTGTGAAGCGCCGCAGTGGCGAGGCCGAGCACGGACCGCGGGATGAGGTGTTGCACGAGTTCATCGAGGCCGAGCTGGCACGGGCTGATGAGGCGCGGGAGGTGCCGGTGATACGGGGTGACAGCGGCTTGCTGGATGGGTTTCTGCGGGAGACCGTGCACAAGTACCCTGCATGACTGGGTAAACACGTAAACTCATTGACTTAGCGAGATCCTGTGGGAGCGGGTTTACCCGCGGAGCATCCAGTGCGGTGTATGGCACCGGCTCCGCCGGTGTTCGCGGCGGTGCGGCGGTCCGACAAGCCCGCTCCCACAGAGGTACAGTTTCCTGGGCGATCTCCCATGCACTGCTGTGCAAGCATGTGGATATTTCAGCGACTGATGAACATCCCGCCGGCTTCGGCGCGCACGCGCAGGCCATGGCTCTCGCTCAGCATGGCCAGGGCCAGTGGCAGGTCATCGACCGGGAAGCTGCCGGAGACCCGCAACTCGGCCACGGCCGGGTCACAGACCAGGCGCTGGTCGCTGTAGCGCATCAATTCCTGGGCCCACTGCAATAGCGGCATGTCGTCGACCACCAGCAAACCCCTGCGCCAGGCCAGCTGGGTGTCGCGGGCGGTTTCCACCAGGCCGAGCCGGTCGCGGTCGAAGCGCACCTGCGAGCCTGCGTGAATCACGGTGCCACTGCCGGCCTTGGGAGTGACACGCACGGCGCCTTCAAAGACCGCGAGCTGGGTCTCGCGAGGGCGCTGATACACGCTGAAGCGGGTGCCCAGCGCCTGCATCAGGCTGTGCTCGGTCCGCACCCGCAACGGTCGCGATGGGTCCGCCGCGGTGACGATGTACACCTCGCCACGGCGCAGGTGCAGCAGACGTTCCCCGGCCGAATACAGCACTCGCAGCTCGCTGTCGCTGTTGAGGGTGACCTGGGTGCCATCGCTCAGCAACAGCTCGCGGCGCTCGCCCACTGCGGTCTGGTAGTCGACTCCTTCCCGGGTCTGTCGCCATGCCCACCAGCCCAGCGGGGCCGCGCCGATCAGCACCAGCAGGCCACGCAGCACGGTGCGCCGGCTGCTGTCCTGCGGACGAACCAGGGTTTGCCGGGCGAGGGTCGGCGGCAGGGTGCCGAGGCGGGTCAGCAGGCGCTGGGCACGCTTCCAGGCACGTTCGTGGTCCGGGTCGCGGCGCCGCCAGCGCTCCAGTTCGAGCTGTTGCGCCGGCGTCAGCGCGCCTTCCTGCATCAGCAGCAACCAGGCGGCGGCCTCGGCGAGCACGGCCTGGGCAATGGCGGGCTGGTCACTCATCGGGCATCCGGCTCAGGCAGGCCATGTAGCCCTCATGGATGTACTTCTTCACCGTCGGCAGCGCGATGTTCAAGTTCTGGGCGATGTCTTTCTGTTTCATGCCGTCCAGGGTGGCCATCAGGAACGCCTGCCTGACCCGTGGGCGCAGGCCGTCGAGCACCGCGTCGATTTCGTGCAGGGTCTCGAGGATGACGCTCTGCTGTTCCGGGGATGGCTGCAGCGCCTCGGGCACCAGCGCCAGCGCCTCGAGCCAGGCTTGCTCCAGCGAATGGCGACGGCGCCAGCTGACCAGCACGCAGTTGGCGATGCGGGTCAGGTAGGCGCGTGGCTGGCGCAGGGTGTCGGGCTGGTTGCTGTCGCGGCTGGCGAGCACGCGCACGAAGATGTCCTGGGCCAGGTCGTCGGCCACGCCGCGCCCCCAGGAGCGCAACCGGTACGCCAGCCAGCCGCGCAGCCAGGCGTGGTGCTCGATGTACAGCGTGGTGACGGCGCAGTGTTCGGCGGGCTGGGGCGGGGTCTTGAAAAGGGTCATGGCTGGGAGGCGTCAGGGTGTAAATGCAAACAATTATCACTAGATTTGGTTAAATCACAAGATCAAGTGAAAATGCGAATCGCACGCATATACCTTTTTCGCCGTCATGCGACAGAAGGGGTGCAAGCCCGCATCGAGTGCCGGGCACTGACCTCACGAGCGAGAAAAGCATGCCCGCAATCCGTCGGCTCCCCCCTGTTTCGCGTCCTTCGCAACGCTTGTCCCCGATCAGCTTCGCCGTGCGTTGCGCGATGCTCGGCTGCCTGATGGGCACGGCTTCGACCCTGGCCCAGGCCGCCGAGTCCCCGGCCGTGGCGTCCACCCGGCTCGACGATGCCACGCTGCGCGACTACGACATCGCCAAGGGCCCGCTGGGCACCGCGCTGGGCGTGTTTGCCAGCCAATCAGGGCTGCTGCTGTCCTATGACCCCGAGCTGACTCGCGGCCGCGCGGCGCCGGCGCTCAAGGGCCGCTATACCGTGCAGGAGGGGGCCCGGCGTCTGCTGGCCAACAGTGGCCTGCAACTGCTGGCGAACTCGCGGGGCGCGTACATCCTTATCCCGCAGGCCCAGGCATCAGCGACAGCGACGGAGCTGACGCCGACCATGGTCGCGGCCAGCGAGCTGCTTGACCCACAGCGCGACACCTATCGCGCGCCACGCTCGACGGTGCACCTGTCGCGTGAAGACCTCGACCGCTTCAGCACCGTCTCGGTGGGCGACATGCTCAAGGGCGTGGCCGGCGTGCAGGTGGGCGACAGCCGCAACGGCGGCGCGCTGGACGTCAACATTCGCGGCATCCAGGGGCAGAGCCGGGTAGCGGTCAGGGTCGATGGTTCGGAGCAGGCGGTGGATGTCTACCGGGGCTACGGCGGCACCCAGCAGCGCAGCTACATCGACCCCGACCTGATCAGCAGCGTCACTGTGAACAAGGGCCCCAGTACCCGCTCGGGCGCAATCGGCGGCTCGGTGGAGATGAAGACCATCGGCGTCGATGACATCCTGGTCGATGGCAAGGATGTCGGCGTGCGCCTGACCGGCAACCTGTGGAACAACGGTGTGGAGCCCGAGCACCGCAACCGCAACTCCAGGGACGAGGACCTGAGCGCGGTGCCACGCGACGAACGCGGCAGCCTGTTCGGCTCCAAGGCCGAGTCCGGCAGCGCCGCCTTTGGCTACTCCCACGAACGCTTCGACCTGGTGGCGGCCTATGCGCACCGCAACCAGGGCAACTACTTTTCCGGCAAGAAGGGCCAGGACCGCTACCGGCTCTACGACCGCGACGGTGACGAACAGCCGAGCGTCGCCAACACCTACAACGCCGGCGAGGAGGTGCTCAACTCGTCGTCCGAGACCGACTCCTACCTGCTCAAGACCACCTGGCGGCTGGCCGACGACCATACCCTGGACCTGGGTTACCGCCGCTTCGACGGACACATGGGCGAGATCATGCCGTCGGACATCTTCCGCTACGGCACCGCCGGTATCTACCAGTACCCCACCAGCGAAATCCAGATCGACACCTACACCGCCCGCTATCACTACCTGCCCGAGGGCAATCCGTGGGTGGACCTCAGCAGCAGGCTGTGGATGACCGACTCGAAGACCAGTACCTTGAGCGCGGCCTGGATGGCGCCCAAGTCGCAGCTGTACCGTACCGATCGCGCCTGGTCCCGCCAGGACAACCGCCGCATCGGCGGCGACCTGAACAACGTGTCGCGCTTCACCACCGCCCATGGCGATTTCAAGCTCGACCTGGGCGGCGCGTTCCAGCTCGAGGACCTCCAGCCGCAAAGCAACGTGGTCTCCACCCAGCACGACATCAACGCCAACCGCATGCTGCGCGACGCCTCGCGTCAGGAGTTCAGCTTCAACGGCAACCTGGAATACAAACCCACTGAAACACTGACGCTGTGGGGCGGCGGCCGCTATGCCCACTACCAGACCAAGGACAACACCGTGCTGGCCGAGGCGCGCCGCGAGGAGCGGGAAATGCGCTGGATCACCGCCAGCAGCCCGGGGCATTGGGGCAGCATGATGTGGTTCCCCGACCAGAACGGCCAGTACACCGACGCCACCGATCCACGCCTGAACAACGGCATCGTCTTCGAGAACAGCAACGAGCCGTTCAATGGCGTGCCGTTCAACGAGTCCGGCGCGACCAACGTGGAGGTTCATCCCGAAGGTGTCAGCAATGTGGTCACCGGCTACGCCTACACCCCGCAGGGCAAGAGCCGCGGCGGTGGCTTCGCACCGGCCTTCGGCATCAATTTCGAGTTCCTCCCGGACACCTTCGTCTACGCCTCCTACACCGAGGGCCTGCGCCTGCCGTCGCTGTTCGAGACCAGCCAGGGCACCCAGCAGGTCACCCCGGGCAAGCACCTCAAGCCCGAGCGTTCGCGCAGCTGGGAAGTGGGCGTGAGTGCCTTGCGCAGCGACCTGCTGACCGCGGGCGACGAGGCGTCGGCCAAGCTGGCCTGGTTCGACAACGACATCAAGAACTACATCACCCGCTACTACGACCCGAGCCCGGGCCTGTGGGGGCAGATGACCTTCAGCAACACCGACAGCTTCCACACCCGTGGCCTGGAACTGCAGTCGCACTACGATGCCGGGCGCGTGTTCGCCGACCTCTCGGCCACCTACTACCTGATGACCGAGACCTGCGACGCGGCCTTCGCTGCCAAGCTGCGCGCCAGCGCCAATCGCTACCAGCGCACCCAGGACACCCCGGACTGCACGTCGGGCAGCTACATGGGCTCGTACACCAACACCCAGAACCCGCCACGCTTCTCGGCCAACCTGCTTGGCGGGATGCGCTTCTTCGACGAGGCACTGACCGTGGGCGGGCGCATGACCTACAGCTCGGGACCGACCGCGCAGATGGACAAACCCTGGCAGACCGGCGCGACCACGCCGCAGATCGACTACCGCTCGGTGGCGTTGTTCGACCTGTTCCTCAAGTACAAGCTGCTGGAGCACACCGAGTTGAATGTGTCGGTGCAGAACCTGACCGACCGCTACTACCTGGATCCGCTGGCGCAGAGCTTCATGCCGGCACCGGGACGGACCTGGCGGGTGGGGATGGTGGCGCGCTTCTGAGGGGGCGCCCGACTTTTCGCCAGGCATTAAAAAGCCGGCTTGTGGCCGGCTTCTCGGGGACGGTCTTGGCTCATTTTTGATAAGCCGCAACCGCCTTAAACGGTTGGCAACATGGCCTGAAAAAGATGGCGGACGGCTGTGTGAGGCGTCGCCAGGCCCTCTGGAATGCGGCTTGCACCATCAGGGGGCATGATGTGCGGCGTAGCATACCCGTGTGCGCGGCGCATGCCCAGCAAAAAGTGGTGTTTCAGCCGGGGCGTGCCGGGCGCAGGCTTGACCACCAGAACACCCAGCCGAGGATTTCCAGGTTCTGCACCCGGCGCTGATAGGCGGTATAGCGTTCACTGGGGTGGTTGAGGCGGTCATGGCTGTGCAGGCACAGGGTGCCGTTGTGGCCAAGGGTGAGGTGCTGCACGCGCAGGCGGCCGTTGTGCAGCAGGGCGTAGCATTCGCCTTCAACCACCCGGGTGCAGCCGCGGTCGATGGCCAGCAGGGCACCCTGGGGCAGCAGCGGGGCCATGTTATTGCCTGGCATGCCGAGGCAGATGGCCTTTTCCGCGTTGACCTGCACCCACTCCAAGGCTCGCCGGGGTATCGGCTGGTAGTGCCCTGGCAGCACCTGCAGTTTGCCATCGCGCACCTGGTGCAGTGGCAGGTGGGTCAGGTCCGTGTCCAGGGCCTGCAGCGGCGGTGGCAGCGCCAGGTTTGGCGCCGCCGATGTCGCGGGAGCCAGGGGTGTCGGATGCTTCGGTCCCTCGCCACTGCGCAGCCAGCGCCTGCGCACGCAGAACAGGTCGGCAATTTCATCGAGCCGGGCCTGGGGCACGCCGCGCTTGAACCAGTTGTTGACGTGCTGCGACGAGACCTTGCGCTGGGCGGCAAAGTCGGAGGGGGTCAGGTTGCACTCCAGCAGGAGGGCCTTGAGACGGTCACCGGATGTTTTCATGGTGCCGAGTCTATAGGCCCTCGAACGGTGTGGAAATCAACCCGATGTCGAGGAAATTTGTAGGAAACGTAGCGGTTTGTAGGGCAATGCCTAGGATCGCGTGAGAGGTCTCTTTTTATGCCTATTCGAAGGGCGATTTCCCTTGGCGAGCGCCCATAAAAAAGCCCTGCCGAAGCAGGGCTTTTCTTGTGTCAGGCTCAGCCCTTGTAGGCAGCGACCGACTTGGTGATCGCGGCGCGGGCGGCGTCGGCGCCTTCCCAGCCTTCGATCTTGACCCACTTGCCCTTCTCGAGATCCTTGTAGTTCGCGAAGAAGTGCTCGATCTGCTGGATCAGCAGGGCTGGCAGGTCGGTGTATTCCTTCACGTCGACGTACAGCTGGCTCAGCTTGTCGTGTGGAACAGCGATGACCTTGGCATCGCCGCCGCCGTCGTCGGTCATGTTCAGCACGCCGACTGGACGAGCGCGGATCACTGCGCCTGGAGCGACCGGGTACGGAGTCACGACCAGCACGTCCAGCGGATCACCGTCGTCGGCCAGGGTGTTGGGGATATAGCCGTAGTTGGCCGGATAGAACATCGGGGTGGCCATGAAACGGTCGACGAACAGGGCATCGCTGTCCTTGTCGATCTCGTACTTGATCGGCGCGTGGTTGGCCGGGATTTCGATGGCGACGTAGATGTCGTTCGGCAGGTCTTTGCCGGCTGGAATCTTGCTGTAGCTCATTGGGCAATGCCCCCGTGTTTGATCAAAAAAGTGGCGGCGATTATAGGCACATTCCCACGGTGGGTGCCACGCCCGGCCTGATGTGCGGGCGTTCAGGCGTGGCTTTCGCGGTAGTCCGGATGTTCGGCCTGCAGGTGCATCAGGCGCTTCAGCGGATCCTGGCGATAGAACAGCGACAGCTGCTGGTAGACCTGCGGCCAGGCCTGGTGCAGCAGATCGGGGGCGCTGAAGAAGTATTCGCTGGTGACGGCAAAGAACTCGGCCGGGTTCTCCGCGGCGTAGGGATCGATGGCCGTTTCGGCGTCGGGGTCGGCATCGAGCTGGCGATTCATCGCGTCATAGGCCTGCTGCATGGCCTGGGCCCAGTCCTCGACACGCATGCCGTGGTGCAGTGGCGGCAGGCCGTTGGCATCGCCGTTGAGCATGTCCAGCTTGTGCGCCAGTTCGTGGATCACCAGGTTGTAGGCTTCCCAGCCACCGCTGGCCAGGACCCCGGGCCAGGCCAGGATCACCGGGCCCTGTTGCCAGGCCTCGCCGCTGTGCTCGGCGTCCCAGACATGTTCGACACCGCTGGCGTCGCGATGGCGCTGGGGGCTCTTGAAGTCATCGGGGTAGAGGATGATCTCGTGGAAGCCCTGGTACCAGTTCAGCTCGCCCAGGTGCAGCAGCGGCAGCTGGGCCTGGGCGGCGAGGAACAGGCGCTGCTCGTCGTCCAGCTCGACGCCCGGCAGGGTGGTCAGGTGCTTGTCGTGCAGGAACAGCACACTGGCTTCACGCAGCCAGCGGTCTTCCTCGTCGCTGATGCCGTCCAGCAGCGGCAGGCGATCGCGGATCACCTGCCACATGCGTGGGTCGACTGGATAACGGGCCAGGGTGCGCCGGCGGCGCCAGGCGCTGAACGACCACATGCGCCGGTCAGTGGGCCTTGGCCGTGCGGCCGAAGCGACCGCGCAGCAGGCCGAGGATCATCGGCACCAGCGACAGGATGATGATGCCGACCACCATCAGCGACAGGTGCTGCTTGATGAACGGCACGTTGCCGAAGAAGTAGCCCAGGGTCACCAGGCCGCCGACCCACAGCAGCGAACCGGCCACGCTGAAGGCGAGGAAGCGCGGGTAGTGCATGTGGGCGATGCCGGCGACGAACGGCGCGAAGGTACGCAGGATCGGCAGGAAGCGCGCCAGGGTGACGGTCTTGCCGCCGTGGCGCTCGTAGAACTCGTGGGTGCGCTGCAGGTAGTCCTGGCGGAAGATCTTCGATTTGGGGTTGCGGAACAGGCGTTCGCCAGCCGTGCGCCCGATCACGTAGTTGGTGCTGTCGCCGAGGATTGCTGCGGCCATCAGCAGGCCGGCCAGCAGCACCGGATCCATGCCGCCACCGGCGGCCACGGCGCCGGCGATGAACAGCAGCGAGTCGCCCGGCAGGAATGGCATGACCACCAGGCCGGTCTCGCAGAAGATCACGGCGAAGAGGATGGCGTAGATCCAGGGGCCGTAGTTGTTGACCAGCAGATCGAGGTAGGCATCGAGATGCAGGATGAGGTCCAGCGGGTTGAAATCCATGTACAGCACCTGTGTTCTTGACCCGCGTCTACGGGCGCGCGATGACGGACAGCGCCATGGTTGGGGACGGTTTACCGGCTAGGCGGGTAACTTTTCGCACATGACAGGAGGGGGATTATACGGCGAAGTCCGGATTGTGCCCGGAGAGTTTGTAGCGGAGCGTTACGACGGGGTAATTGGGCTTGCAAAGGATGAGTCTGCTGTCACGCGG
The DNA here is from genome assembly GCF_019646095.1 of Pseudomonas sp. 2hn. NCBI lineage: Bacteria > Pseudomonadati > Pseudomonadota > Gammaproteobacteria > Pseudomonadales > Pseudomonadaceae > Pseudomonas > Pseudomonas sp. 2hn. Next base: position 614,481 of record NZ_CP081016.1, read on the forward strand.
TTCCTGTAGGAGCGGCCTTGTGTCGCGATGGGGCGCGCAGCGGCCCCCAAAATGTCGACATCATGCAAAACCGTCGGGGCCGCTGCTCGGCCCATCGCGACACAAGGCCGCTCCCACAGAGAGCACAAGTGCGCCAGGCATCAATCCTGACTGATCGGCAAGATATAGTTCTCGAACTCGGTGTCCTTGCGAAACCCCATGGATTCATAGGTCTTGCGCGCCACTTCGTTGTCGCTGCTGGTGGACACGCGCATGCGCACGGCGTTGGATTGCTTGGCCATCTTCTTGGCTTCGCGCATCAGGTTGTCGGCCACCAGCATGCGTCGTGAGTCCTCGGCCACGTAGATGTCGTTGAGGATCCACACGCGCTTGAGCGACAGCGAGGAGAAGCTCGGGTAGAGCTGGCAGAAGCCCAGCAGGCGGTCGTCACCGTCATCCGGCAGGGCCAGGTAGATGATCGACTCCTTGCGCTTGAGGCGCTTCTCGAGAAAGGCCCGCGAACTGTCCGGGTAAGGCAGTTGCCCATAGAACTCACGGTATTTCACGAACAGCGGGGTGAGCAGGTCGAGGTGTTCCAAGGTTGCCTGGATGATGCGCATGGGCGGGCCTCTGAGTCCATTGGGGGTACGGCGGATTGCCTGCAGCGTCCTCTGGCATGCTGCCTAAAGCAGGCCAGAAGCGCAATCCGCCTTCCGTGACATGTTGTTTACCCTTCACCGAGCAGGAAGTTTCCGCTTTTTCCGGCGGTTTCTTCACTGTCGATACTATGGACCTCTGCTTCGTCCTTCAGATTCACCCCCGACAACTGGCGTCGGCACGCTTCGCGCATCAGGTACAGCAGGCGGTGGGCGGCCATGCCATAGCTCAGGCCTTCCAGGCGCACGTTGGAAATGCAGTTGCGGTAGGCGTCGGTCAGGCCGACCTTGGGCGCATAGGTGAAATACAGCCCCAGGCTGTCGGGAGAACTCAGGCCCGGGCGTTCGCCGATCAGCATCACTGTCATGCGTGCGCCAAGCAGCTCACCGACTTCGTCGGCCACCGCGACCCGGCCTTGCTCCACCAGGATCACCGGGGCGCTGGTCCAGCCATCGGCGGCGGCCTGCTCCTCGAAACGGCTCAGGAAGGGCAGGGTGTGGCGGTGCACGGCCAGCGCCGACAGACCGTCGGCGACGACGATCGCCAGGTCGACGCCGCCGGGGTTGGCCTGGGCATGCTCGCGCAGGCGCTGGGCCGAGTCCTCGTGCAGGCGCCGGCCAAGGTCCGGGCGTTGCAGATACTGGTGGCGGTCGCTGGCGGCGCTGTGCAGCAGCAGGCTGTCGCGGCCGCGCTCGCCGAGCTGCTGGCGCAGGCCGACGTGGTCGAACGGCAGGTGCACGGCATCGCGGGCCTGGGCGTGGGCGAACTGGAAGTCCAGCTGGGCGCCGGTCGGCAGGCTGATGCCGGTGCGGCCCAGGGCGATGCGCGCCGGGGTGAGGTTGCGCAGGGCCAGCCAGGGATTGTCCGGAGTGGGTGTGTGTCGTTCCATGGTCACCTCTAGGCCAGCTGCGCCAGGGCCTGGCGGAAGGCCGGCGGCAGGTTGTCGCCGAAGCGGATGCGGCCGTCGGCCTGGGTGAAGATGCCGGTGCGCTCCAGCCACGCCTCGAATTCCGGCCCGGGCTTCAGGCCCAGGGTCTGGCGCGCGTAGAGCGCGTCGTGGAACGAGGTGGTCTGGTAGTTGAGCATGATGTCGTCGGAGCCGGGAATGCCCATGATGAAGTTGATCCCGGCCACGCCCAGCAGGGTCAGCAGGGTGTCCATGTCGTCCTGGTCGGCTTCGGCGTGGTTGGTGTAGCAGATGTCGCAGCCCATCGGCACGCCCAGCAGCTTGCCGCAGAAGTGGTCTTCGAGGCCGGCACGGATGATCTGCTTGCCGTTGTACAGGTATTCCGGGCCGATGAAGCCGACCACGGTGTTGACCAGGAACGGCTTGAAGTGGCGGGCCACGGCGTAGGCGCGGGTCTCGCAGGTCTGCTGGTCGACGCCGTGGTGGGCGTTGGCCGACAGCGCGCTGCCCTGGCCGGTCTCGAAGTACATCAGGTTCTGTCCGAGCGTGCCGCGCTTGAGCGACAGGCCCGCCTCGTAGCCTTCCTGGAGCACGTTGAGGTTGATGCCGAAGCCGGCGTTGGCCGCCTCGGTGCCGGCGATGGACTGGAACACCAGGTCCAGTGGCACGCCACGGTTGATCGCCTCGATCGAGGTGGTGACGTGGGTCAGCACGCAGGACTGGGTGGGAATGTCGTAGCGCTGGATGATCGCGTCGAGCATCTCCAGCAGCGCGCAGATCGAGGCGATGCTGTCGGTGGCCGGGTTGATGCCGATCATGGCGTCGCCGTTGCCGTATAGCAGACCGTCGAGGATGCTCGCGGCGATGCCGGCCGGCTCGTCGGTCGGGTGGTTGGGCTGCAGGCGCGTCGACAGCCGCCCGCGCAGCCCCATGGTGCCGCGAAAGGCGGTGACCACGCGGATCTTCTGCGCCACCAGCACCAGGTCCTGCACGCGCATGATCTTCGACACCGCCGCCGCCATTTCCGGCGTCAGGCCCGGCGCCAGGGCGCGCAGGCTGTGCTCGTCGGCTTGCTCGCTGAGCAGCCAGTCGCGCAGCCCGCCGACGGTCAGATGGCTGACCGGAGCGAAAGCTTGCTGGTCGTGGCTGTCGACGATCAGTCGGGTGATTTCGTCCTTTTCATAGGGAATCAGCGCCTCGTTGAGGAAGTGCTTGAGCGGGATGTTGGCCAAGGCCATCTGCGCCGCCACCCGCTCGCCGTCGTTGCTGGCGGCGACTCCCGCCAGGTAGTCGCCTGAACGCGCCGGGCTGGCCTTGGCCATGACCTCTTTGAGGCTGTCGAAGCGGTAGACCTGGTGGCCCACCGTATGCGTGAAACTTGCCATACAGAATCTCCAGGGCGCCGCAGGCCTGGCCTGCGGCGCAAGTCGGCGATCAGTGCAGGGCCTCTTCGGCCTTCTGGATCGCGGCGAATTCCTCTTCCGGGGTACCGGCCACCAGGTGGTGACGGCTGTAGAAAGCAAAGTAGGCAATTAATACTGCATAGATCACCGCAGCGCCAATCACCACCCGCGGATCGACCAGGAACCCGGCGACCACGGCGATGCAGGCCAGCACCAGGGCCACGCCCGAGGTAAAGATGCCGCCGGGGGTGCGGTACGGACGCTCCATTTTCGGGCGGCGAATGCGCAGGGTGATGTGCGCGGCCATCATCAGCACGTAGGACAGCGTGGCGCCGAACACCGCCACCAGGATCAGCAGGTCGCCCTGGCCGGTCAGCGACAGGGCGAAGCCGATGATGCCGGGGATCACCAGGGCCAGCACCGGGGCCTTGCTCTTGTTGGTTTCTGACAGCTTGCGGGGCAGGTAGCCGGCACGGGAAAGCGCGAAGATCTGCCGCGAATAGGCGTAGATGATCGAGAAGAAGCTGGCGATCAGACCGGCCAGCCCCACCAGGTTGACGAAGCCGCCCATCCAGGTGGAGCCGCCGTAGGCCTTGGACAGTGCCTCGACCAGCGGGTTGCCCGAGGCTTTCAGGGCTTCGGAACCGGCGCCGCCGGGGCCGACCACCAGGATCAGCAGGGCGAAGGCCAGCAGCACCAGCATCGCGCCGATCAGGCCGCGGGGCAGGTCGCGTTTCGGGTTCTTGGTCTCTTCGGCGGCCAGCGGCACGCCCTCGACCGCGAGGAAGAACCAGATCGCGTAGGGAATGGCCGCCCACACGCCGACATAGCCGAACGGCAGGAAGCTGCTCGCACCGACTGCGTCAGTCTTGGCGATGTCGAACAGGTTGGCTGCATCGAAATGGGGCACCATGCCGATCAGGAACACCGCCAGGGCGATGGCGGCGACGGCGGTGATGATGAACATCAGCTTCAGTGCCTCGCCGACCCCGAAGATGTGGATGCCGATGAACACGATGTAGAAGGCCAGGTAGATCATCCAGCCGCCGATGCCGAACAGCGACTGGCAGTAGGCACCGATGAACACGGCGATGGCCGCGGGGGCGATGGCGTATTCGATGAGGATCGCCGTGCCGGTGAGGAAGCCGCCCCAAGGGCCGAAAGCGCTGCGGGCGAAGCCGTAGCCGCCGCCGGCGGTGGGGATCATCGACGACAGTTCCGCCAGGGAGAAGCACATGCACAGGTACATGGTGGCCATCAGCAGGGTGGCGAGGAACATGCCGCCCCAGCCGCCCTGGGCCAGGCCGAAGTTCCAGCCGGCGTAGTCACCGGAGATCACATAGGCCACGCCCAGGCCCACCAGCAGGACCCAGCCGGCGGCGCCTTTTTTCAGTTCACGTTGCTGGAAATAGTCCGATCCGACTTTTTCGAAGTCGACGGAGGAACTCGCCGGCGCGCTGCCGGAATGATCGCTTGGCATAGGGTTCACCTGTTGTTTTTCTTAGGTTGCCGGAGGGACTGCCGGCCCTTGGTGATTTTTACTGCAGGAAGCGAGCCAGAGCCTTTGGGGCCGCTTTGCGGCCTTTTCGCGGCACAAGGCCGCTCCTACATGGGATCGCGTTGTTTCTGTAGGAGCGGCCTCGCCGGGGCGCCGGACCGGCCGGAAAGGGCTGCGCAGCAGCCCCTGGGGCCTGTTTAGAAGAAGCCCAGCGGATTGATGTCGTAGCTCACCAGCAGGTTCTTGGTCTGCTGGTAGTGGTCGAGCATCATCTTGTGGGTTTCACGGCCGACGCCGGACTTCTTGTAGCCACCGAACGCGGCATGCGCCGGGTACAGGTGGTAGCAGTTGGTCCACACGCGGCCGGCCTTGATGCCGCGGCCCATGCGGTAGGCGCGGTTGATGTCGCGGGTCCACACGCCGGCACCGAGGCCGAACTCGGTGTCGTTGGCGATGGCCAGGGCCTCGGCTTCGTCCTTGAAGGTGGTGACGCTGACCACCGGGCCGAAGATCTCTTCCTGGAACACACGCATCTTGTTGTTGCCCTTGAGCAGGGTCGGCTGGATGTAGTAGCCGCTGGCCAGCGCACCTTCGAGTTGCTCCACCTTGCCGCCGGTCAGCAGCTCGGCGCCTTCTTCCTGGGCAATCTTCAGGTACGACTGGATCTTCTCGAACTGCTGCTGGGATGCCTGGGCGCCGACCATGGTGTCGGTGTCCAGCGGGTCGCCGCGCTTGATCTGCAGGACCTTCTTCATCACCACTTCCATGAACTGCGGGTAGATCGACTCCTGCACCAGGGCGCGCGACGGGCAGGTGCACACCTCGCCCTGGTTGAAGAACGCCAGCACCATGCCTTCGGCGGCCTTGTCGATGAACGCAGGCTCGGCCTGCATGATGTCCTCGAAGTAGACGTTGGGCGACTTGCCGCCCAGCTCGACGGTGGACGGGATGATGTTCTCGGCCGCGCATTTCATGATGTGCGCGCCGACCGGGGTGGAGCCGGTGAAGGCGATCTTGGCGATGCGCTTGCTGGTGGCCAGGGCTTCACCGGCCTCGCGGCCATAGCCTTGGACCACGTTGAGCACGCCCTTGGGCAGCAGGTCGCCGATCAGCTCCAGCAGCACGGTGATGCCCAGCGGGGTCTGCTCGGCGGGCTTGAGCACCACGCAGTTGCCGGCGGCCAGGGCCGGGGCCAGCTTCCAGGCGGCCATCAGCAGCGGGAAGTTCCACGGGATGATCTGCCCGACCACGCCCAGCGGCTCGTGGATGTGGTAGGCCACGGTGGTTTCGTTGATCTCGGCGGCGCCGCCTTCCTGGGCGCGGATGCAGCCGGCGAAGTAGCGGAAGTGATCGACCGCCAGCGGGATGTCGGCGTTGAGGGTTTCGCGGATCGGCTTGCCGTTGTCCCAGGTTTCGGTGATGGCCAGCAGTTCGAGGTTCTGCTCGATGCGGTCGGCGATGCGCAGCAGGACGTTGGAGCGGTCCTGCACCGAGGTGCGGCCCCAGGCGTCGGCGGCGGCATGGGCGGCGTCGAGGGCCTTTTCGATGTCTTCGGCGCTGGAACGGGGGAACTCGGCGATCGGCTGGCCGTTCACCGGTGAGGTGTTGGTGAAGTACTCACCCTTTACCGGAGGAACGAACTCACCACCGATGTAGTTGCCGTAGCGGCTCTTGAAGGAAACCTTCGCGCCCTCGGTACCGGGATGTGCGTAACGCATGGTGTGTCTCCTGGTCGTTGTGATTGTTGCGGAGTTTCCTAGCGTAGAGCAAAGGTCGGGCCAGCGCCTGGAGGTCCTTGTGTATCAATGACTTGGGTCAAGATCGGGCAGTGACTGGCGCGGCCCTGTGCCAGGGCCGGCACGGCCTGGGTGACACTTTGTACCGTTTTCGACGCAGCCCGTGACCGCAGGGTCAGTGCACCATTGCAAAGCGTTCCCGCCTGGAGGATGCTGGCGACACGCTCTATCTGCGGAGAACAACTACAAATGCAGAGCAACCCGTTCAGCCGCCATGCCCAGCAAGTGCTCACGGTCGCCCACGGCCAGGCCAGCGGGCCGGGCAGCGACCCGTCGATCGCACGCTCCTGGCTGCGCTGCCTGGAGGACTATCACCTCGACCCGGCACGGGCCCAGGCCCCGGTGGTGCTCGAGCACGGCCGACTGCTGGAGAGCCGCGAGCGCCTGCACCAGGTACTGCAGATCGCCGACAACGAGATGAATAGCCTGCATCAGCAACTGTCTGGCAGTGGGCACGCCGTGTTGCTGACCGACGCCCGCGGGGTGATCCTCAACTGCGTCACCGCCCCTGGCGAGCGGCGCATCTTCGAGCGCGCCGGGCTGTGGTTGGGCGCCGACTGGAGCGAAGCCCGCGAGGGCACCAACGGCATCGGCACCTGCCTGGTCGAGCGCCAGGCCCTGACCATTCACCAGGACGAGCATTTCCGTGGCCGTCACACCGGGCTGACCTGCTCGGCCAGCCCGGTGTTCGACCCCCATGGTGAGCTGCTGGCGGTGCTCGACGTGTCGTCGGCGCGGCCGGATGTATCGCGCCAGAGCCAGTTCCACACCATGGCCCTCGTCAACCTGTCGGCGAAGATGATCGAAAGCTGCTATTTCCTGCGCCATTTCGAGCAGCAGTGGCTGCTGCGCTTCCACCTGCAGGCCGAGTCGGTCGGTCTGTTCAGCGAGGGCTTGCTGGCCGTCGATGGCGACGGGCGGATCTGCGCAGCCAACCAGAGCGCCTTGAACCTGCTGGGCACCATCCGAGGCGGCGTGCTGGGCAAGCCCTTGGACAGGTTCTTCGCCTGCAGTCACGACGAGCTGTTCAGTCGCGCCACGCCCCAGGGCAACAGCGCCTGGCCGCTGCATACCCGCGATGGTCGCCAGGTGTTCGCCAGCCTGCGCGGCCAGGCCCGGACGCCGGTGTGGTCGGTGCCGGTGGCCTTGCCCCGGGCCAGCGAGCCCGGCATCTGCCTGCTCGACCCGGCTCTGCGCGAGGACTTTCGCCGCGCCGTGCGGGTGTTCGAGCGCGACGTGCCCCTGCTGCTGCGCGGCGAGACCGGCTGCGGCAAGGAGGCCTTCGCCCAGGCCGTGCACCAGGCCAGTTCGCGCCGGCACAAGCCGTTCGTGGCAATCAACTGCGCGTCGATTCCCGAGAGCCTGATCGAGAGCGAGCTGTTCGGCTATCGCGGCGGCAGCTTCACCGGCGCGCGCAAGGAAGGCATGCGCGGCAAGCTGTTGCAGGCTGATGGCGGCACCTTGTTGCTGGACGAGATCGGCGACATGCCGCTGGCGTTGCAGACCCGCCTGCTGCGGGTGCTCGAGGAGCGCCAGGTGGTGCCCATCGGTGGCGAGCCGCAGGCGGTGGATGTACGAATCGTCAGCGCCACCCACCGTGACCTGCTGGAACGGGTGGAGCAGGGTGGTTTCCGCGAAGACCTCTATTACCGCCTCAATGGCCTGGAAGTCGCCCTGCCGGCACTACGCGAGCGCAGCGACAAGGCGCAGTTGCTCGACTTCCTGCTGGCGCAGGAAGCCGAGGGCCAGGCCATCACTCTCGACCCGGCCGCCCGCCAGGCGCTGCTGGACTTCACCTGGCCGGGGAACGTGCGGCAGATGAGGAATGTGCTGCGCACCGTGGTGGCCTTGTGCGAAGGCGCGCATATCGAGTTTTCCGATCTCCCGGCAATTGTTCGCAATGGCGCGTCCTCTGTAGGAGCGGCCTTGTGCCGCGAAAGGGCCGCAGAGCGGCCCCAGGATCCTGACCAAGCCGCTGAAATCGCCGGGGCTGCTGCGCAGCCCTTTCGCGGCACAAGGCCGCTCCTACACGCCGAGCGCGATGCACTGCTCGCCGTACTGGAGGCAAACCGCTGGCACCTGACCCGCGTCGCCGAGCACCTGGGCATCAGCCGCAATACCTTGTATCGAAAACTGCGCAAACACGGCATCGCCAGGGCCGGTTGAGCGAAACAGCGAGTGCGATTTCCCTCGCCCTGGGCTACCCTGCCTCGACGTTTTGCGAGGTCGATCATGCACATTCATATTCTCGGTATTTGCGGCACTTTCATGGGTTCGCTGGCCGTGCTGGCCAAGGAACTGGGCCACCGCGTCACCGGCTCCGATGCCAACGTCTATCCCCCGATGAGCACCCAGCTCGAGGCCCAGGGCATCGAGCTGACCCAGGGCTACGACCCGGCCCAGCTGGAGCCGGCGCCTGACCTGGTGGTGATCGGCAACGCCATGTCGCGGGGCAACCCGGCGGTGGAGTACGTGCTGAACAAGGGCCTGCCCTATGTGTCCGGCCCGCAGTGGCTGGCCGACCATGTGCTGCAGGGCCGCTGGGTGCTGGCCGTTGCCGGTACCCATGGCAAGACCACTACCAGCAGCATGCTGGCCTGGGTCCTGGAGCATGCCGGCATGAGCCCCGGCTTCCTGATCGGCGGCGTGCCGCAGAACTTCTCGGTGTCGGCGCGCCTGGGCGGTACGCCGTTCTTCGTGGTCGAGGCCGACGAATACGACAGCGCCTTCTTCGACAAGCGCTCCAAGTTCGTCCACTACCACCCGCGCACCGCGATCCTCAACAATCTCGAGTTCGACCACGCGGACATCTTCCCGGACCTGGCGTCCATCGAGCGGCAGTTCCACCATCTGGTGCGCACCATCCCCAGCGAAGGCCTGGTCATCCACCCGACCACCGAGCAGGCGCTGGAGCGGGTCATCGGCATGGGCTGCTGGACCCCGGTGCAGACCACCGGCGAAGGCGGGCAATGGCAGGCGCGCCTGCTCAGCGCCGACGGTTCGCGCTTCGAGGTGCTGTTCGACGGTGAGGCACAGGGTGTCGTGGACTGGGCGCTGACCGGTCAGCACAACGTCGCCAACGCCTTGGCTACCTTGGCCGCCGCCCGCCATGTCGGCGTGGCGCCGGCCATGGGCATCGAAGGCCTGAGTGCGTTCAAGAGCGTCAAGCGGCGCATGGAGAAGGTCGCCGAAGTGCAGGGCGTGACCATCTATGACGACTTCGCTCACCACCCGACCGCCATCGCCACCACCCTCGATGGGCTGCGCAAGCGCGTCGGCGAGGCGCCGGTGATCGCGGTGATCGAGCCGCGTTCCAACTCCATGAAGCTCGGCGCCCACCGCGATGGCCTGCCGGAGAGCGTCAACGATGCCGACCAGGTGATCTGGTACGCGCCGCCCAACCTGGGCTGGGACCTGGCGGGCACCGCTGCGCAGTGCAAGGTGCCGAGCGTGGTGGCCGACAGCCTCGAAGCCATCATCGAGCGCATCAAGGGCCAGGCCCGCCCGGGCACCCATGTGGTGATCATGAGCAACGGCGGCTTCGGCGGCCTGCACGGCAAGCTGGCCGAGGCGCTGAAGTGAACGGGCCGGAACGCATCACCCTGGCCATGACCGGCGCCTCCGGGGCGCAGTATGGCCTGCGTCTGCTCGACTGCCTGGTGCGCGAGGACCGTGAGGTGCACTTCCTCATCTCCAAGGCCGCGCAGCTGGTGATGGCCACCGAGACCGACGTGCTGCTGCCGGCCAAGCCCCAGGCCATGCAGGCGTTCCTCACCGAGTACACCGGTGCGGCCGACGGGCAGATCCGCGTGTACGGCAAGGAAGACTGGATGTCGCCGGTGGCCTCGGGCTCCGGCGCGCCGGCGGCGATGGTGGTGGTGCCCTGTTCCACCGGTACCCTCTCGGCGATCGCCACAGGTGCCTGCAACAACCTGATCGAGCGCGCCGCCGACGTGACCCTCAAGGAGCGTCGGCAATTGATCCTGGTGCCGCGCGAGGCGCCGTTCTCCACCATCCACCTGGAGAACATGCTCAAGCTGTCGCAGATGGGTGCGGTGATCCTGCCGGCGGCCCCGGGTTTCTACCACCAGCCGCAGAGCATCGACGACCTGGTCGATTTCGTCGTGGCGCGTATCCTCAACCTGCTGAACATCCCGCAGGACATGCTGCCGCGCTGGGGCGAGCATCACTACGGGGTCGATGATTGAAGCGGGTGCTGGCGGGGCTGGTGATACTGGCTCAGCTCGGTGGTTGCGCGACGGTGCGCACCCTCGATGCCAACAAACCTGGGGCGCCGGTGGTGTATGCCGGGACGCGGCTTGACCTGTACGTGATCAATGGCGGTTGTTGCCCCGAGGATCGCTTTGGCGCCGAGGCGCCGGCCTATCCGGGGCTGGACCTGCCGGGGAGTGCGTTGCTGGATACCTTGCTGCTGCCCTTGTCGTTGTTGACGGCGGCGGGGGTGGGCTTTAACGCCACCGGCGGTCTGTAGCGGCCCTTTCGCGGGTAAACCCGCTCCCACAGGGTCAGTGCGCTACCTGTGGGAGCGGGTTTACCCGCGAAAGGGCCATGACAGGTCAACGCTATTTCTTGCCGAGTTTTCGCAACTCGTCCGACTCGACCACCCGAATCCCGTCTTCCTCCTCCAGCGCCAGGCGCCACAGCGCCCGGGCCAGGGTGCAGGCCTCGATACCTCGGTACTTGCCCGGTATCAGACGCGCAAACGGCGCCGCAATGCGCTCACCCAGGCGCGGCTCTATGCGCTCTCCGAGCAACAACGAAGGCCGCACGATGGTCAACTGCGGCCAGTCCTGCTGCTTGAGCGCCTCTTCCATCTCGCCCTTGACCCGGTTGTAGAAGACCGACGATTTCGGATCGGCGCCCAGGGCGCTGATCACCAGCAGGTGGCGTGCGCCCATCTCGCGGGCACGCTTGCTGAAGGCCACGACCATGTCCAGGTCGACGGCGCGGAAGGCGTTTTCCGAGCCTGCCTGCTTGAGCGTGGTGCCCAGGCAGCAGAAGGCGATATCGACGCGGCCGGCCAGTTGCGGGAGAAACACGGCCGGGTCACCCACCGGGTTTTCCAGGTGCGGGTGCTCGGCCAGGGGGCGGCGGGTCGGTGCCAGCACGCGGCTGATGGTGGGCTCGTTGAGCAGGCGGTCGAGCAGGTGTTCACCCGTCAGACCCGTGGCACCGGCAAGCAGGACATGTTGAGGCGTCAGGTACATGATGTCTCTCCCTCGTTACTACACAGCTTAGTGGGCGCCAGGTTTTTTTGCCTGTTGCCCCGAAGCTGGCTGGGCTTCATTGCGCAGGGCTTGCTCGGCCTGTTGGCGGCGCAGGCGCTGCCAGTGGCTGATCACCGCCGGCGGCGCCCAGAGCTGCGGCTCCGAGGCTTCGAAGCCTTCCCTTCGTTCTCTTTCGGCAACGCTTTGCCGCGCCAGTTCAAACGCCTGTTTCAGGTCGTCGGTCTGGTTCAGCGCCTGGGCGAACAGGGCGTCGCCGAAATAGGTGAAGTCGGCTTCTTCGGAGCAGCCGAACGACACCCGGTCGGGGCGGGCGGCGGTCATGACCAGGGTGCGGTCGTCCTTGAGCGGGGCGATGTAGCCACCGGAATAGCAGGCCGAGATGACGATCACCTTGTCGCGGTCCTTGAGCGGGGCCAGGGCGCTGGCCAGCTCGTCGGCGGACAGGTCGGCCAGTTGCAGGCGCGGCTGGTCGAGCACCAGTTGGTGGTCGTGGCTGCCGTGGCTGGTCAGGTAGATGAACACCAGGTCCTCGGGACCGCTGCGCTCGGCCAGGGTGCGGGCGGCGCGGGTGAGGTTCTCGCGGGTGGCCATCGGGCGGTCGGCCAGGTGGTCGCGATGGTTGACCAGGGTCACCTGGCCGTGGGCGCCGAAGCGCACCTTGAGCATGTTGCTGACATAGTCGGCCTCGCGCAGGAACACGCTCTGCTGGCCGTCGCCGCCCACCACCAGGCTGTACAGCTGCACTGGCGGCTCCGAGGCCGGCACCTTGGCCAGGGCATCGGCCAGCAGCTTGCCCTGGTTGAGCAGGGCCAGGTCCAGCGGGTCGGGCAGCAGCTTGTCCTGGGCATCGCGCACGCGCACGCCGTTGACCCAGGTGCCGCTCTCGACCCGGCCGTCCGGATGGGTCAGCTTGCCGCGACCGTGGTAGGCGTCATCGGCGAAGCCGCCGACATACTGACTGCCGTCGGCCAGTTGCAAGGTGCCGTTGCCGGCAAAGCGCCAGTCGCGAAAACCACCTTTGTAGCGGCTGCCGTCGCTGCCCAGCAGTTCGCCCTGGCCGACCAGCGATCCATCCTTGAAGTCGCCGATCCAGACGTCGCCGTCGGCGCTCTCGTAGCGGCCCCGGCCTTCGAGGCGGTTGTCCTTGAATTCGCCGATGTACTGCTCGCCGTCGGCGCTGTCGTAGGTGCCGGCGCCTTGCAACTGTCCGTCGATGAAGTGGCCGCTGAACTGGTTGCCGCTGGCGTCGCTGCGCACCCCGGCGCCGTTGGGCTTGCCCTTGGCGAACAGGCCCTGGTAGCGGCTGCCGTCGGCCAGTTCGAGCTGGCCGGCACCTTCGTACTGGTCGTCCTTGAACTGACCGCGGTAGGTCTGGTCGTTCTGCCTGAGCGCGCCCTCGCCGTCGCGGCGGCCATGCTTGAAGGTGCCCGCATAATGGCTGCCGGGGGTGGTCAGGTCGCCCAGACCCTGGAACAGGCCCGCGCTGAACTGGCCGCGATAGACCTCGCCGTTGCTGCCGTGCCATTCGCCCTGGCCATGCCACTGGCCGTCCTTGAAGGTGCCGGCGTACCAGCTTCCATTGGGGTAGTCGATGCGCCCCTCGCCTTGCAACAGGCCGTCGACTACCTGGCCACGGTAGCGACCGCCATCGGGCAGCCGGGCGTCCGGGGGCGACAGCGGTTCGCCTTCGCCGCAGGCGGCGAGCAACAGGATCAGGGTCAGGGGGAGCAGGCGGCGCATGGCGGGTTCCGGGAAAATCGATGCGTCGAGTATGCCGCAGAATGCCTGGACGGGTGAATTGGGGTCCTTCTTCCGGTAAGCCGACACCCATGGCAGTCGCACCGTACCTGTGGGATCGGGCCTGCCCGTGGCAGTGTCGGTACAGATGCCGCGCATACTGGCATTTTTACCTGCTGCCTTCGGCACAACCCTTGCTGTAAGAAGTTTCTGACGATGCCATCAAAGTAATGGCGCCAGAAACACGAGGGTTACAACGTGTCTGCCATCCTTTCACTGTTACGAAGCCGCCTCTTGCGGCCTGTGTTTGTTGCGCTTGGTATCGCTCTTCTGGTGCAGGTGCTGGTTGCCGTTGCACTGACGCGGAGCACGGTCACCGCCCTGGAGGCCGATTTGGGCGCGCGCCTGGGTAACGACAGCCAGAAACTGGCCGCCGAACTGGAGCAGGCCGGGCAGGATGTCCGTGCCGGGCTCGACAGCCTGTCGGCCAGCACCCGCCAACGCCTCAGTGCCGGTCTTTCCGAGCGGCTGCAGGGCGAACAGCAGCAACTGCGCGCTACCCTGGAGAAGAACCTCAAGGACTCGGCCAACGACATGGCCGAGTTGCTGGCCTCGGTCGCGCCGCGGGCGATCTGGGACAATGACGTACCGACGCTGTCGGACTTCGCCCGTCGCGCCCAGCGCAACCCCAATGTGCTGTTCGTGATCTATGACGACGCTCAGGGCCAGCACCTGACCCGCTACCTCAACCGACAGAACCCGATCAACCAGGCGCTGATGGACAAGGGGCAGGGCGAGCGGGCGCTGGACAAGGTACTGGATGCCGCGCGCAAGGATCCGTCGGTGTACTACGTCGAGGCCTCGATCAACCCCAACGGTGCCGAGATCGGCAAGGTGCTGATGGGCGTCTCCACCGCCGGCGTCGACCAGGAGCTCAAGGCCCTCGACCAGCGCTTCGCCGCGCTGATCGCCAGTGGTGAGCAATTGGTCGGCGACAGCCTGGTGGCTGCCGCCGCCGACAGCGGCAAGGCCCTGCGGGCGCGGCTGGAGACGGCGCAGAACAGCGCCACGGCGATGCAGGCCAATACCGCGCAGACCGTGCGCGATGCCGCCGCCGAGCTGCGCTGGCGCATCGGCCTGGGCCTGGTGCTGGTCGGGCTGGGCGTGCTGTTGGTGGTGGCGGTGGTGCTCGGGCGCCGGGTGCTGAGCAAGCTCGGCCTGCTGATCGCCGCGCTGAACGACCTGGCCGCGGGCGAGGGCGACCTGACCAAGCGGGTCAAGCTCGACAGCCGTGACGAGATCGGCGACATGGCCTCGGCGGTCAACCGCTTCGTCGACAAACTCCAGCCCATCGTTCGCGAGGCCGGTGAGGTAGCACAGCGCACCGGCGTGGAGATCGGCAGCATGGCCCAGCGCAACGCGGGGGCCGATGCCGCTGCCGCGCTGCAACGCGACGAAGTGGCGGCCAGCCTGCGCGACCTGTCCAGCATGGCCGACGAGGCCCAGGCCGAGAGTCATGCCATGCAGGCGGCGTTGCAGCAGGTGGTGGACATTCGCCAGGCCACCGACGAGAACAGCCGCGCCTCCACCCAGCTGGCGCGGTTGATCGAGAACCTGGCCGGCGAGGTGCAGACCGGCTCCCAGGTGATCGAGCGCCTGGCCAAGCAGAGTGAACAGATCGAAGTGGTGCTGACGGTGATCCATGGTATTGCCGAGCAGACCAACCTATTGGCGCTGAACGCCGCCATCGAGGCGGCTCGGGCCGGCGAAACCGGGCGTGGTTTCGCCGTGGTGGCCGACGAGGTGCGGGCGCTGGCGAGCAAGACGCAGAGCTCGACCGGGGATATCCAGTCGCATATCGCCGCCCTGCAGCAGGGGGCCAAGGAAGCGGTGGCGACCATCAGCCAGGCCGGGCGCCAGGCCAGCGAAGGCCTGCTGGTGCTGCGCGACAACGAACGTCGTCAGCAGTCGGTGCAGGCGGCGGTGGAGCAGGTGCATGCGGCGATCGGCCTGGCCACCCGCGCGGCGGAGCAGCAGGCCAATGGCGCGCAGGCGGTGCGCGGGCGGGTGGAGAATATCCATGCCCAGGCCGAGCGCTCGGCCGAGGTGGTGATGCAGACCACGGCCAGCAGCAAGGTACTGGATGACCTGGCGGCGCAGTTGCGCGCCAGTCTGGGGCAGTTCCGGGCCTGAGGGTTGTGCGATCCCTGTAGGAGCGGCCTTGTGCCGCGAAAGGGGCGCGAAGCGCCCCCAGCAAGCTTTGCGTCAACGCCGAAATCCTGGGGGCGCTTCGCACCCCTTTCGCGGCACAAGGCCGCTCCTACAGGTGCGGTGTGGCCTGTCAGGCCTTGTTCAGATACATCCGCGTGGTCAGCAGATACACCGGCAATCCCGACACCACGATCAGCAACGCCGCATAAGGCGCCGCCGCCGCGAACTCGACGTTGGCGGTGTGCGCCCACACCTCGGTGGCCAGGGTGGTCATGCCGGTCGGGCTGAGCAGCAGGGTCGCGGTCAACTCCTTCATCGCATCCAGGAACACCAGGGCAAATGCCGCCGCCATCGCCGGGAAGATGATCGGCAGGGTGACCCGGCAGAACGCCGCGAAACTGCTCGCACCCAGGGTGCGCGCGGCTTCTTCCAGGGTCGGCGAGGCCTTGTTCAGTGCGGTGCGCACCGGCGACTGCGCCAAGGGCAGGAACAACAGGGCATAGGCCAGGATCAGCAGCGCGGTGGTCTGGTACAGCGCCGGCACATAGTGCAGGGCGAAGAACACCAGGGTCAGGGCGATCACCAGTCCGGGCAGGGCGTGCAGCAGGTACGGCAGGCGCTCGGCCCAGATCGCCAGGCGTCCTTTGTAGCGCACCACCAGGAAGCTGATCGGCAGGGCCAGCAACACGCAGAAGCCGGCGCCGCCCAGGGATACCGACAGCGACGTGGCCAAGGCCTTGCCGATGGCCGCGACCGGGAAGGCCGCTGATGACCCGACGCTGAGCCAGTAGCCGAGCATTGCCAGCGGAATGCCGCTGCCCAGCACCGCCAGGGCCAGGCAGAACAATTGCCCCAGCGGCATCCAGGCGCGCAGGCGAAGCGGCTGCGCGCGACGAGCGACGCCCTGGCCAATGCGCACATGGCGGGCCTTGCCGCGCACCCGCAGTTCCAGCCACAGCATCGCCAGGCACATGACCAGCAGCACCGCCGAGAGCATGGCCGCATTGGCGTTGCTGAATTCCAGCTCGAACTGCTGGTAGATCGCCGTGGTGAAGGTCTGCAGGCCAAGGATCGACAGGGCGCCGAACTCCACCAGCATGTGCAGGGCGATCAGCAGCGCGCCGCCCAGCATCGATGGCCACAGCAGCGGCAGGGTGATCTTGTGGAACACGCCCCAGCGACCGCAGCCCAGGGTGCGCGCCGATTCCTCCAGCGAGGTGTCGAGGTTGCGCAGGGTGGCGGCCACCGGCAGGAACACCAGCGGGTATTTCGACAGCGCCATCACCAGAATGGCCCCACCCAAGCCCTCGAAGTCCGAACTCAGCGACACCCAGGTGAAGCTGCTGACGAACGACGGCACGGCGAACGGCAGGCACAGCACCACGCCCCACAGGCGCCGCCCCGGCAGGTCGCTGCGCTCCAGCAGCCAGGCCAGGGCCACGCCCAGCACCAGGCACAGCACGGTGACGCCGACCATCAGCAGCAGGGTGTTGCGCAGCAGGCCCCAGACAAACGGACGCCAGAGCAGGCGCAGGGCTTCATGCCACCCGGCTTCCCAGGCCTTGAGTCCGACATAAAGCAGTGGCAACAGGCTCATCGCCACCAGGAACAACACGGGCAGCACCACCCAGACGGAGGGCCGCTTGCGCTTCGGTACGAAGCGCGACAAGGCGGGCGAGGGCAGGGCGGCAGTCATCAGAGCAGGCCAACCTCACGTTCGAGCTCGATGGCTTCCTCGGCATTGCCAAGGTCGGCCGGCGAGATCTTCGGTGGGCGCAGATCCTCGAACGGCTTCAGACCACGGTCCGAGACCATGCCCTTGTGCAGCGGATATTCGGCGGTGGTCTGGGTGATCACCCGCTGGCCTTCTTCGCTGGCCATCCAGTTGAGCAGGGCCTGGGCTTCCTTGGGGTGCTTGCTGGCCTTGACCACTGCGGCGCCGGAAATGGTGACCAGGTTGCCGGCATCGCCATCGGCCAGGTAGTACAGCTTGGAGTCCAGCTTGCCGCGCTCGCGCTCGAGGGCATACCAGTAGTAGTTGTTCACCAGTACTGCGGCCACTTCGCCTTTTTCCACGGCCTTGAGGGCCACCATGTTGTTGGTGTAGGTCTTGCCGAAGGCTTTCAGGCCGGTCAGCCATTCTTCGGTGGCTTCGCGGCCATGCATCTTCAGGATGGCCACGGCCTGTTCCTGGAAGGCGCCGCTGGTGGGGACGTAGCCGACGCGCCCTTCCCACTCGGGGTTGGCGAAGTCCATGACCGTGGTCGGCAGGTCTTTCTCGTCGATCTTCTTCGGGTTGAACACCACGATACGGGTACGGGCGGTGATGCCCATCCAGGTGCCATTCGCACCTACGTATTCCTTGGGCATCATGTTCGCGGTGGCGTCGTCGATCTTCGCCAGCAGGCCCAGCTCGCCCAGGTTGTTCAGGGGCGGGGATTCCTCGGTGTAGATGATGTCGGCCGGCGAGCGTGCGCCTTCCTCGATGATCTGGCTGGCCAGCTGGTTGCTGCTGCCCTTGCGGATATTGATATGGATGCCGGTCTTGGCCTCGTAGGCCTTGGCGATGGCGTCGCCGATTTCCTTGTGCTGGCCGTTGTACATCGTCAGCGTGACCGGTTCGTCTGCCAGGGCGGCCGGTGCGCCGATCACCAGGCTCAGAACTGCGGCGGCCAGGGTGCGCATCAGCGGTTGCGGGCGGATCGTCATGCGGGTACTTCCTCGCTTACGGCTACATATTTGGAAACAATGGTAAACGAAATTGTTTCTCAAATGGGCGTATGACGGGAAATTCATGGGATCTGTTTAGGAGCGGCCTTTTGCCGCGAAAGGGCCGCACAGCGGCCCTCGGTTTCAGCGTTCACGTCAAGATCGCCGGGGTCGCTGTGCGACCCTTTCGCGGCACAAGGGCGCTCCTACAGGGGGGGCGCGTTAGATGGCTGCAAAAATCGCAGGCAAGAAAAAACCCACTAGCAAGCTAGTGGGTTTTTGTATGGTGCCCAGGAGAAGACTCGAACTTCCACGACCGTTAAGTCACTGATACCTGAAACCAGCGCGTCTACCAATTCCGCCACCTGGGCAAAGCTTTGCATCATCTGATGAAGGCGACTATCGTTCGCTTTCACACAGTAGTAACAGATCCTTGGTCATCTGTTACTTGAAAAATTTGGTGCCCAGGAGAAGACTCGAACTTCCACGGCCGTTAAGCCACTGATACCTGAAACCAGCGCGTCTACCAATTCCGCCACCTGGGCACACATTCGAGATTACAAGATGCTTTACAGCGTCGTTCATCTCTACTACAACTTCGGGGTTGTCCGTCGTTGTGGTGCGCACTATACGGACGCTCCTGATGCCTGTAAACCCCCCGAACGAAAAAAAATTCAAAAAATTCAACTTGTTGATTCCGCAGGCCTATTGCTGCACGACGGACGCACTGCCGGGGCTGTCCAAGGCTGACATTTCCGGTTTCAATACGCCTATGCCAGAATTCCACTCTATATACCCCAAGGTGAATCCTTTCTGATGGCCGATTGGCAATCCCTCGATCCCGAGGCCGCTCGCGAAGCGGAAAAATACGACAACCCCATCCCCAGCCGTGAGCTGATCCTGCAGCGCCTCGCCGACCGTGGCGAACCGGCTGCCCGCGAACAGCTGGCCGAAGAGTTCGGTCTTTATGAAGAAGACCAGATCGAAGCCCTGCGCCGCCGCCTGCGTGCCATGGAGCGCGATGGTCAGCTTATCTATACCCGGCGCGGCACCTATGCCCCGGTGGACAAGCTCGACCTGATCTGCGGCCGCGTATCCGGTCACCGTGATGGCTTCGGCTTCCTGATCCCCGACGACGGCAGCGAGGACCTGTTCCTCAGTCCGGCGCAGATGCGCCTGGTGTTCGACGGTGACCGCGGCCTGGCCCGGGTCTCCGGCGTCGACCGCCGTGGCCGCCGCGAAGGCGTGCTGGTCGAAGTCATCTCCCGCGCCCACGAAAGCGTGGTCGGCCGCTACTTCGAAGAAGGCGGCATTGGCTACGTGACCCCGGACAACCCGAAGATCCAGCAGGAAGTGCTGGTCACCGCCGGGCGCAACGGCGGCGCCAAGATCGGCCAGTTCGTCTCGATCAAGATCACCCACTGGCCAACCCCACGCTTCCAGCCCCAGGGCGACGTGGTCGAGGTGATCGGCAACTACATGGCGCCGGGCATGGAAATCGACATCGCCCTGCGCAGCTATGACATCCCGCATGTCTGGCCGAAGGACGTGATCAAGGAAGCGCGCAAGTTCCGCTCCGAAGTCGAGGAGAAGGACAAGGAAAAGCGCGTCGACCTGCGCCACCTGCCGTTCGTCACCATCGACGGTGAGGATGCCCGCGACTTCGACGACGCCGTCTATTGCGAACCGCTGGGCAAGCTGCGCCTGTTCTCCGGCGGCTGGCGCCTGTACGTGGCGATCGCCGACGTGTCCAGCTACGTGCGCCTGGGCTCGGCCCTGGATGTCGAGGCCCAGCAGCGCGGCAACTCGGTGTACTTCCCCGAGCGCGTGGTGCCGATGCTCCCCGAGGAGCTGTCCAACGGCCTGTGCTCGCTGAACCCGCACGTCGATCGCCTGGCCATGGTCTGCGAAATGACCATGAACAAGGCCGGCCAGATGGTCGACTACCAGTTCTACGAAGGGGTGATCCACTCCCACGCGCGCCTGACCTACAACAAGGTCAGCAGCATGCTCGAACATGCCCGTACCCGTGAAGGCAAGGCGCTGCGCGAGGAATACAAGGAAGTCCTGCCGGACCTGAAGAACCTGTACAACCTGTACAAGGTGCTGGTCGACGCCCGTCACACCCGTGGCGCGATCGACTTCGAAACCCAGGAAACCCGGATCATATTCGGCGAAGACCGCAAGATCGACGAAATTCGTCCGACCGTGCGCAACGATGCCCACAAGCTGATCGAGGAATGCATGCTGGCGGCCAACGTCGCCACCGCCGAGTTCCTGCAGAAGCACAACGTGCCTGCGCTGTACCGCGTGCACGACGGTCCGCCGCCGGAGCGCCTGGAAAAGCTGCGCGCCTTCCTCGGCGAGCTGGGCCTGACCCTGCACAAGGGCAAGGACCCATCGCCCAAGGACTACCAGCAACTGCTGGCGAGCATCGCCGGGCGTCCGGACTTCCACCTGATCCAGACCGTCATGCTGCGCTCGTTGAGCCAAGCGGTGTACAGCGTCGAGAACAACGGCCACTTCGGCCTGAACTACGAGGCCTACACCCACTTCACCTCGCCGATCCGCCGTTACCCGGACCTGCTGGTGCACCGTGCCATCCGCAGCGTGATCCGCTCCAAGGTCGATACCCCGCACGTCAAGCGTGCCGGCGCCATGAGCATTCCCAAGGCGCGCATCTACCCGTACGACGAGAACACCCTCGAGCAGATGGGCGAACAGTGCTCGATGACCGAGCGCCGTGCCGACGAGGCTACCCGCGACGTGGTCAACTGGCTCAAGTGCGAATACATGCGTGACCGTGTCGGCGAGACCTTCCCCGGCGTGATCACTGCGGTGACCGGTTTCGGCCTGTTCATCGAGTTGACCGACATCTATGTCGAAGGCCTGGTGCATGTCAGCGCCCTGCCGGGCGACTACTACCACTTCGACCCGGTACACCACCGTCTGTCGGGCGAGCGCAGCGGCCGCAGCTTCCGCCTGGGCGACACGGTCGAGGTCAAGGTCATGCGCGTCGATCTCGAACAGCGCAAGATCGATTTCGAGATGTCCGAGGCCACCGTCAACGCGCCGGTCGGCCGCAAGTCCGCCGCGCCTGCCGGCAAGGCCGCGGCGGAGCCGGCAGCGGCGCCCGAGGCGAAGATCTCGCCCAAGCCGCGCAGCCGCAAGAGCGAGACCGCCGAGGCGTACTTCCCGAAAGACGCGGTGCAGCGCAACGCCGAGGTGCGCAAGAGCCGCGAGATGAAAAAGGCGCTGATGAGCGACGCCAAGCACAGCGCTCACGCTGGCGGCAAGGCGGAGAAGGGCGCCAAGGCGTCGGGCAAGACCAAGCATCGCAAGGGGCCGTCGAAGTCCGGCGCGCCACGTAAGGGCAAGAGCAAGTCATGAGTCAGCTGGAAAAGATCTACGGTGTGCATGCCGTGCAGGCGCTGCTGCAGCACCATCCCAAGCGCGTCAAGCAGATCTGGCTGTCCGAGGGGCGCAGCGAGCCGCGCATCCAGGCCTTGCTGGCCCTGGCCGCAGAAAACCGCGTCCAGGTCGGCCAGGCCGAGCGTCGTGAGCTCGACGCCTGGGTCGAGGGTGTGCACCAGGGCGTGGTCGCCGAGGTGAGCCCGAGCCAGGTGTGGGGCGAA
This sequence comes from Pseudomonas sp. 2hn, assembly GCF_019646095.1. Lineage (NCBI taxonomy): Bacteria > Pseudomonadati > Pseudomonadota > Gammaproteobacteria > Pseudomonadales > Pseudomonadaceae > Pseudomonas > Pseudomonas sp. 2hn. The sequence continues at coordinate 636,262 of NZ_CP081016.1, forward strand.
TTGATGCTCGAGGAGTTGCTCGAACGCACCGAAACGCCGCCGCTGATCCTGGTGCTCGATGGTGTCACCGATCCGCACAATCTTGGCGCTTGCCTGCGCACTGCCGATGCTGCGGGTGCCACCGCCGTGGTGATTCCCAAGGACAAGTCCGCGAGCCTGACCGCCGTGGTGCGCAAAGTGGCCTGCGGCGCCGCGGAAGTGATTCCGCTGGTGGCCGTGACCAACCTGTCCCGCACCCTGGAAAAACTCCAGCAGCGTGGCCTGTGGGTGGTCGGCACTGCCGGCGAGGCCGAGCAGGAGATCTACCAGCAGGACCTAACCGGCCCGCTGGTGATGATCATGGGCGCCGAAGGCAAGGGCATGCGCCGCCTGACCCGCGAGCACTGCGATTTCCTGGTCAAGTTGCCGATGGCGGGCAGCGTCAGCAGCCTGAACGTCTCGGTGGCGACCGGGGTGTGCCTGTTCGAGGCCGTGCGTCAGCGCCAGGCCAAGCGCTAGCAGGTAAAAACGTGGGAGCGGGCTTGCCCCGCGATGGCGATGGAAGGTTCAACATCGTATCGCGGGGCAAGCCCGCTCCCACGTTGTGCTCCACAAGGCTGAATATGTTTCTGGCTGTTCAAATATTCGCCAATCACCTTGCTTGTCCCCCCGGCCTTCTCTACAATTGCGCCCCTTGCCAGCTGGCCGGTGCGCATGCGCCTACACGCCGGGGCAAGACTTACAGTGTCATTCACTCCTTGTCTGACCAGATTCGCTGGCAGACTACTAACCCGTAAGGAGCATTCATGCGTCATTACGAAATCATCTTCCTGGTTCACCCGGACCAGAGCGAGCAAGTCGGCGGCATGGTTGAGCGTTACACCAAGCTGATCGAAGAAGACGGCGGCAAGATCCACCGTCTGGAAGACTGGGGCCGTCGTCAACTGGCCTACGCAATCAACAATGTTCACAAGGCTCACTACGTGATGCTGAACGTTGAGTGCACCGGCAAGGCCCTGGCCGAGCTGGAAGACAACTTCCGCTACAACGATGCCGTGATCCGTAACCTGGTCATCCGTCGCGACGAAGCCGTTACCGGCCCGTCCGAGATGCTCAAGGCAGAAGAGAACCGCAGCGAGCGCCGTGAGCGTCGCGAACGTCCTGAGCATGCTGATGGCGCCGAAGGCGACGACAGCAATGACAGCGACAACAGCGATAACGCTGACGAGTAATCCACGGACCTTTTGAGGAGCCAATCACATGGCACGTTTCTTCCGTCGTCGTAAATTCTGCCGCTTCACTGCTGAAGACGTGAAAGAGATCGACTTCAAAGATCTCAACACCCTGAAAGCTTACGTATCCGAAACCGGCAAGATCGTTCCAAGCCGCATCACCGGTACCAAAGCTCGTTATCAGCGTCAGCTGGCTACCGCTATCAAGCGCGCCCGCTTCCTGGCCCTGCTGCCCTACACCGACAGCCACGGCCGCTGAGACCGGGTCGTCGACTTAAGTAGCAAGGGATAAGCATGCGAGCGTTGGCAAGTTTCATCATGCGCGGTCGTGTGCAGGCCACCCTCGTGGTGGTCATCAGCGCGGTACTGCCGCTGCTGTTCTGGTTGAGTGCCGCCGCCGGGAGCCTGGTGCTCCTGCGGCGCGGGTTCAAGGACGCGTCATCGGTCATCGCCTGGGGCCTTTTGCCAGCGTTGATCATCGCGTTCTTCGGCGAACCGAGCACCTTGCTGGTGCTGTTGGGAACGCTGAGTCTGGCCGCCTTGTTGCGGGCCGGGCATTCCTGGACCCGGGTGTTGCTGTCCAGTGTCGCATTAGGCTTGCTGTACAGCCTGATCCTGGACGCGGTGATGCGCGAGACCTTCGAGGTGCTGGCCAAGGCGCTTGAAAAAGCCCTGCCGCAGATCGAGGGCCAACCGGTACTACCTGGTGAGCTGATCGGCCCTTTGCTGGTCGCTTCCAGTGCGGTAATGCTGCAGCTGTTCAGCCTGCTGGCTCTGATGCTGGCGCGCTATTGGCAGGCGGCGTTGTACAACCCCGGTGGTTTCGCCCGCGAGTTTCGCGAGCTGAGGCTGCCGCTGGTGCCAATGCTGGTGCTGGTGTCATTGATGGTGCTGGGCCCGTTCCTCGGGTCGTCGTTCATCGTCCTGGCCACCGCCTCCAGCCTGGTGCTGCTGCTTGCTGGCATCGCCCTGGTTCATGGGCTGGTGGCGCAGCGGCGACTGGCCGGTTTCTGGCTGGTGGGGATGTACGTGACGCTGCCGCTGCTCATGCAGCTGATGTATCCGTTGCTCGTGGTTTTGGCCATTGTCGACAGCCTGATTGATTTTCGCGGTCGCAAGTCCCCTTCACAGGGTGACGACTCCGCGAACGGTGAAGGTTAAAAGTTAAGAGGTTTTACCAAATGGAACTGATCCTGCTGGAAAAAGTCGCCAACCTGGGCAACCTGGGCGACAAAGTAAACGTTAAGGCTGGTTACGGCCGTAACTTCCTGCTGCCATTCGGCAAGGCCACCGTTGCCAACGCCGCCAACCTGGCCGCGTTCGAAGAACGCCGCGCCGAGCTGGAAAAAGCCGCAGCAGACAAGAAAGCTTCGGCTGAAAGCCGCGCTGCCCAACTGGCCGAGCTGGAAGTGACCATCACTGCCACCGCTGGCGACGAAGGCAAGCTGTTCGGTTCGATCGGCACCCACGACATCGCTGATGCCCTGACCGCCTCCGGCGTTGAAGTGGCCAAGGCTGAAGTTCGTCTGCCGAACGGCACCATCCGTCAGGTTGGCGAATACGACGTAGCCGTGCACCTGCACAGCGACGTTGAAGCCACCGTACGTGTGGTCGTCGTAGCTGCCTAAGCTGCGCTGACCGGCTGGCTCCCTGTGGGTCAGACGGTTAACATCGGGCACGGTCCTGTGTTGAACAGGCCGTGCCCTTTGTCTTTTTCATCCCCCAGAATTCTTTCGTGGCCATGAACGAGATCACCACTCCCGAACAGCTCGACCTGCAAACCGCCGCCCTGAAGGTGCCGCCGCATTCCATCGAGGCCGAACAGGCCGTGCTCGGTGGCCTGATGCTGGACAACAACGCCTGGGAGCGGGTGCTGGACCAGGTGTCGGACGGCGATTTCTACCGGCATGACCACCGCCTGATCTTCCGCGCCATTCACAAGCTGGTGGACGCGAACCAGCCGTTCGACGTGGTGACCCTGCACGAGCAGCTGGACAAGGAAGGCGTGTCCACCCAGGTCGGCGGCCTGGCGTACCTGGCCGAGCTGGCCAAGAACACCCCGTCGGTGGCCAACATCAAGGCCTACGCCGCGATCATCCGCGAGCGGGCCACGCTGCGTCAGCTGATCAGCATCAGCACCGACATCGCCGACAACGCCTTCAACCCCCAGGGGCGCAACGCCGAGGAGATCCTCGACGACGCCGAACGGCAGATCTTCCAGATCGCCGAGGCGCGGCCGAAGACCGGTGGCCCGGTGGGGGTCAACGAGCTGTTGACCATGGCCATCGACCGCATCGACACGCTGTTCAACTCCGACAGCGACATCACCGGCGTGTCCACCGGTTTCACCGACCTGGACGAGAAGACCAGCGGCCTGCAGGCGGCCGACCTGATCATCGTCGCCGGCCGTCCGTCGATGGGCAAGACCACCTTCGCCATGAACCTGGTGGAAAACGCCGTGTTGCGCAGCGACAAGGTGGTGCTGGTGTTCTCCCTCGAGATGCCCGGTGAATCGCTGATCATGCGTATGCTCTCGTCGCTCGGGCGGATCGACCAGACCAAGGTACGTTCCGGCCAGTTGGACGACGATGACTGGCCGCGCCTGACCTCGGCGGTGAACCTGCTTAACGACCGCAAGCTGTTCATCGACGATACCGCCGGTATCAGCCCCTCGGAGATGCGTGCGCGTACCCGCCGGCTGGCCCGCGAGCATGGCGAGATCGCCATGATCATGGTCGACTACCTGCAGCTGATGCAGATTCCGGGTTCGGCCGGTGACAACCGGACCAACGAGATTTCCGAGATCTCCCGCTCGCTCAAGGCACTGGCCAAGGAATTCAACTGCCCGGTGATCGCCCTGTCGCAGCTCAACCGCTCCCTGGAGCAGCGCCCCAACAAGCGCCCGGTCAACTCCGACCTTCGTGAATCGGGCGCGATCGAGCAGGACGCCGACGTGATCATGTTCGTCTACCGCGACGAGGTGTATCACCCCGAGACCGAGCACAAGGGCGTGGCCGAGATCATCATCGGCAAGCAGCGTAACGGCCCCATCGGCTTCGTGCGCCTGGCGTTCATCGGCAAGTACACCCGCTTCGAGAACCTCGCCCCGGGCATGTACAACTTCGACGACGACGAATAAAGCCCTCGGCCTGGACTGGCCCCCTGTGGTAGCGGATCGTGGGAGCGGGCTTGCCCCGCGATGGCGATGGTGAATTCACCGATGTCATCGCGAGGCAAGCTCGCTCCCACAGTGATATTTGTTCGCACGCTTGAATCCGACCACTACCGTCGGATTTGGTCAAAATTTGTGCTATATTCCGCGCCCGCGATTTTCCTGCACATTAGAACCGGTCACTGACATGCAAGCAGCCAAACCACTCTACGACTATCCCAAGTACTGGGCCGAATGCTTCGGGCCAGCGCCTTTCCTGCCGATGAGCAGGGAGGAGATGGATCAGCTCGGCTGGGATTCCTGCGACATCATCATCGTGACCGGCGACGCCTACGTCGACCATGCGTCGTTCGGCATGGCCATCATTGGCCGCCTGCTGGAAGCCCAGGGTTTCCGCGTAGGCATCATCGCCCAGCCGAACTGGCAGTCGAAGGACGACTTCATGAAGCTCGGCGAGCCGAACCTGTTCTTCGGTGTCGCGGCGGGCAACATGGACTCGATGATCAACCGCTACACCGCGGACAAGAAGATCCGTTCCGACGACGCCTATACCCCCGGCGGCATGGCCGGCAAGCGCCCTGACCGTGCCAGCCTGGTGTACAGCCAGCGCTGCAAGGAAGCCTACAAGCACGTGCCGATCGTGCTCGGCGGCATCGAGGCCTCGCTGCGCCGCATCGCCCACTACGACTACTGGCAGGACAAGGTCCGCCACTCGATCCTGGTCGACGCCAGCGCCGACCTCCTGCTCTACGGCAACGCCGAGCGGGCGATCGTCGAGGTCGCACAGCGCCTGTCCCAGGGTGAAAGCATCGAGCACATCACCGACGTACGCGGCACCGCGTTCATTCGCCGTGACACCCCGCAGGGCTGGTTCGAGATCGACTCCACCCGCATCGACCGTCCGGGCCGGGTCGACAAGATCATCAACCCGTACGTGAACACCCAGGACACCCAGGCCTGTGCCATCGAGCAGGCCAAGGGCGAGCAGGAAGACCCGAACGAAGCCAAGGTCGTGCAGATCCTCGACAGCCCGAGCGTCACCCGCGAGAAGTCGGTGATCCGCCTGCCGTCGTTCGAGAAGGTACGCAACGACCCGGTGCTCTACGCTCACGCCAACCGCGTGCTGCACCTGGAGACCAACCCGGGCAATGCCCGCGCCCTGGTGCAGAAGCATGGCGACGTGGATGTGTGGTTCAACCCGCCACCCATTCCCATGACCACCGAGGAAATGGACTATGTGTTCGGCATGCCCTACGCACGCGTCCCGCACCCGGCCTATGGCAAGGAGCGCATCCCGGCCTACGAGATGATCCGCTTCTCGGTGAACATCATGCGTGGCTGCTTCGGTGGCTGCACCTTCTGCTCGATCACCGAGCACGAAGGCCGGATCATCCAGAACCGCTCCCACGAGTCGATCCTGCACGAGATCGAGGAGATGCGCGACAAGGTGCCGGGCTTCACCGGCGTGGTCTCCGACCTCGGCGGCCCGACTGCCAACATGTACCGCATCGCCTGCAAGAGCCACGATATCGAGAAGCACTGCCGCAAGCCGTCGTGCGTGTTCCCGGGCATCTGCGAGAACCTCAACACCGACCACAGCTCGTTGATCGAGCTGTACCGCAAGGCCCGCGCCTTGCCGGGGGTGAAGAAGATCCTGATCGCCTCGGGCCTGCGCTACGACCTGGCGGTCGAGTCGCCGGAGTACGTGCGCGAGCTGGTCACCCACCACGTCGGCGGCTACCTGAAGATCGCCCCGGAACACACCGAGCGTGGCCCGCTGGACAAGATGATGAAGCCGGGCATCGGCACCTACGACCGCTTCAAGCGCATGTTCGAGAAGTTCTCGAAGGAAGCCGGCAAGGAGCAGTACCTGATCCCGTACTTCATCGCTGCGCACCCGGGCACCACCGACGAAGACATGATGAACCTGGCCCTGTGGCTCAAGGGCAACGGCTTCCGCGCCGACCAGGTGCAGGCGTTCTACCCCTCGCCGATGGCCTCGGCCACGGCCATGTACCACTCGGGCAAGAACCCGCTGCGCAAGGTCACCTACAAGAGCGAAGGGGTGGAGATCGTCAAGAGCGAGGAGCAGCGCCGGTTGCACAAGGCGTTCCTGCGCTACCACGATCCGAAGGGCTGGCCGATGCTGCGTGAAGCACTGCAGCGCATGGGCCGCGCCGACCTGATCGGGCCGGGCAAGCACCAGCTGATCCCGCTGCACCAGCCGCAGACCGACAGCTACCAGAGCGCGCGGCGCAAGAACTCGACGCCCGCCGGCAGCCACAAGGTGGGCAAGGACCAGAAGATCCTCACCCAGCACACTGGCCTGCCACCGCGCGCCAGTGACGGCAGCAAGCCGTGGGACAAGCGCGAGAAGGCCAAGGCCGAGGCGTTCGCCCGCAACCAGCAGGCGGCCAAGGAGCGTAAAGAGGCAGCCAAGGGCGGCAAGGGCAAGAAGCCGCGCCAGCCGGTCATTCCGCGCTAACTGGTCCATTTTGGGGCTGCTGCGCAGCCCTTTCGCGGCACAAGGCCGCTCCTACAGGGGATCGCATTCACCTGTAGGAGCGGCCTTGTGCCGCGAAAGGACCGCAACGCGGTCCCAGGCTCTCAGTCTTCAATCAGGCTGCTTGTCGACCCACTTCGGCAACACCGGCGACTCGAACCGATCCATCCCCTCCAGCAGCTCATCCGGCTGCTGCCCAAGCAACAGCATCGCCCGATGCTGCGGCCGCACGAAGCCCTCCTCGACGATATGGTCGAGGAACCCGCCCAGCTTTTCATAGAACCCGTTCACATCCAGCAGCCCCAGCGGCTTGGCGTGATAGCCCAGTTGCCCCCAGGTCCACACCTCGAACAACTCCTCCAGCGTGCCCAGGCCACCCGGCAGGGCGATGAAGGCATCGCTGAGCTCGGCCATGCGCGCCTTGCGCGCGTGCATGCCGTCCACCACCTCGAGGCGGGTCAGGCCTTTGTGGCCGATCTCGGCGTTCATCAGGCTCTGGGGAATGATGCCGATGACTTCGCCACCAGCAGCCAGCGCGGCATCGGCGACGGTGCCCATCAGGCCGACCGCGCCACCGCCATAGACCAGGGTCAGGCCACGGCGGGCGATGGCCTGGCCCAGGGCCACGGCGGCTTCGCGATAGGCGGGGTTGGCACCGATGCTGGCGCCGCAGAAGACACAAACGGAACGTACAGGCATTGCTTATCTCCCTTTACATGCGCGCACAGGGTAAGGCGCATGCCTGTCGCTTCCAAGGGGGAGATCACTCGGGGCGGGCGAACTCGCAGATGGCGCCACTGGCACCGTGGGCGTAGGCGGCGAGCAGGCTGTTCATGAAGCTGGAAAGGGACATTTCATTCAACTCCTAAATGAGAGGTTGTCCCATCGTCTATCAAGAGGGCATGATGTGCACTTTGATTGGTTGTATACAATCCATTGAACAAATCTACTGCCTGGCCACTTGACACCCCTTGACCCACATCAGGTACGGGCGTCCGATTTTCAGGCAGTCTCGCAATTGATAAAACCCTGCCAAGGAGATTCATGATGTTTGCGAAAGCTGTAGCGGTATCCCTGCTGACCCTCGCCAGCGCCTCTGTCTTTGCCGCCGACTGCAAGGTGACTGTCGACTCGACCGACCAGATGTCGTTCAACACCAAGGAATTCACCATCGACAAGAGCTGCAAGACCGTCGAGATCGAACTGACCCACGGTGGCAGCCTGCCGAAGAACGTCATGGGCCATAACCTGGTCATCAGCAAGACCGCCGACATGCAGGCCATCGCCACAGAAGGCATGTCGCAAGGCCTGGACAAGGACTACATCAAAGCCGACAACGCCGCGATCATCGGCCACACCAAGATGATCGGTGCCGGCGAGAAGGACACCATCAAGCTCGACACCTCGAAGCTGGAAGCCGGTGGCGACTACAGCTTCTTCTGCACCTTCCCGGGCCACATCTCGATGATGAAGGGCAAGGTTGTCGTCAAGTAATCAAAATTTGACGCAGTACCCTGTGGGAGCGGGCTTGCCCCGCGATGGCGATGGTGAAATCACCGATGTCATCGCGGGGCAAGCCCGCTCCCACGTTCAACCTCATGCTATTCAGGGCGCGAACGGCAGCTCGCGCTTGTGCTGGGTCTTGCGGTAGGTGGCGACGATGATGTCGAACGCTGCCTGATCGACCGGCTGCCCATGCAGGAACGCATCGATCTGCTGGTAGGTCACGCCGTGTGACGCCTCGTCCGGCTTGCCCGGCTCGAGGTCTTCCAGGTCCGCGGTCGGCACCTTCTCCACCAGCGACTCCGGCGCGCCGAAGCTGCGCGCGATGGCCCGCACCTGGTTCTTCACCAGCCCGCTCAGCGGCGCCAGGTCGCACGCCCCGTCACCGAACTTGGTAAAGAACCCCATCACCGCCTCGGCGGCGTGGTCGGTGCCGATCACCAGGCCCGCGCGGGCGCCGGCGACGGTGTACTGGGCGACCATGCGCGTGCGCGCCTTGACGTTGCCGACGACGAAGTCCACCAGGGTCGGCGAGCCATTTTTCAGCTCCTGAACTTCCGCCGCCAGGGCCTTCACCGCCGGGGCGATGTCGATGGTGTGCACCTCGTCGGCCTTGATCACCTCCAGGCAGGCCTGGGCGTCGTGCTCGTCGTGCTGCACATGGTACGGCAGGCGCACGGCGATGAAGGTGTAGGCCTGGTCACCGGTTTCGCTGCGCAGCTCGTTGATGGCGCGCTGGGCGAGCAGGGCGGCGGTCAGCGAGTCGACGCCGCCGCTGATGCCCAGTACCAGGGTCTTGAGCCGGGCATTGGCCAGGCAGTCCTTGATGAAAGCCACGCGCCGGGCGACTTCCCGCTCGAGCGCGGCGGCGTCTGCGAACGGCGGCTGCACCTTGAGCGCCCGGGCAATCTCTTGCTGAACGGCTTGCATGGGTTACTCCTTGCTGGGGACTTTGAATACGTGACGCAGGTAGGCGACGAAGTTCGCGTCGCGGCACTGGGTCTTGGCGGCTTCGTCGGAAATCTTCGCCACCGGCGAGCCGTTGCAGTCGGTCATTTTAAGCACGATGTTCATCGGTGCCACACCGGGGATGTCGCAGGTCAGGTTGGTGCCGATACCGAAGCTGACATTGATGCGCCCGCGCAGGGCTCGGAAGATCTCCAGCGAGCGGGTCAGGTTCAGGCCGTCGGAGAACACCAGGGTCTTGGTCATCGGGTCGATCCCCAGCTTCTGGTAGTGGGCGATGGCCTTCTCGGCCCAGGCCACCGGCTCGCCCGAGTCGTGGCGCAGGCCGTCGAACAGTTTGGCGAAGTACAGATCGAAGTCCTGGAGGAAGGCATCCATGGTGATGCAGTCGGTCAGGGCGATACCGAGCAATCCACGGTATTCGCGGACCCAGCAGTCCAGCGCGGCGATCTGGCTGTCGATCAGCCGCGGGCCGAGCTGCTGGTGGGCCATGATCCACTCGTGGGCCATGGTGCCCAGGGGCTTGATATCCAGTTTCCATGCCAGGTCGACGTTGCTGGTGCCGACGAAGCGGCCCGGGAACTCATCGCGCAGCACCCGCACTACCTCTTCCTGCACGCGGCTGGAGAAGCGCCGGCGGGTGCCGAAGTCGGCCACCTGCAGGTGGGCCAGTTCGTCGTCGCTGGCGTGGGCGCGCAGCCAGTCGAACTTGCGGTAAAGCTGGTCGCGGGCTTCGGCCAGGCGCATGCGCGGGTGCAGGTGGCGGTTGCGCACCTCGCTGATGATCGCCAGCAACGGCACCTCGAACAGGATCACATGCAGCCAGGGGCCGCGCAGGCGCAGGAACAACTGATCGTTTTCGATGCCGATGCGCACATAGCGCAGGTTGAAGCGGAACAGGCGCAGGAAGCGCAGGAAGTCCGGCTTGAGGAAGCTGATGCGCTCGAGGAAGCCCAGCTGATCGTCATCCAGGGTCAGCTCGCTGAGCAGTTCGAGCTGGTTGCGGATCTCGCCCAGGTAGGGCCGCAGGTCCTCGCCATTGCGGCAACGGAATTCCCATTCGACGTCGGCGTCCGGGTAGTTGTGCAGGACGGCCTGCATCATCGTCAGTTTGTAGAAGTCGGTGTCGAGCAGGTTGTGCACGATGCGCTCGGCGAATGCGCTCTCGCTCATCAGGGGGAAGCTCCAAGGCGGGCAATGGCGACCATTGTGCCAGATCGCGGGGCAGGCCCGCTCCCACGCTGCCTGCCATCGTGGCCTTTGCAGGTATTTTTCCGTGCGCCAGCTAGCCTTCAAACGGTGCCGCCTGTAGCAGTCGCGCACCAGCGGTGTGCAGTTCGGTGACGTCCGCTGTTACAGGTCGGTTGCACGTTAACACTCGCAAGGGTTGCAATGATGGCGCTCGAAGGTTGCTCCTTGTCTAGGCGTGTCGGTGGCGCTCGTTGCGCAGTAGACGGTTGCACGCTCAATAAAGAAAAGGCCGCCGGTCGCCTCTGTTCACCCCCTGTCGTGTGTTTTCCCGGAAGACAAAACCACTGGCACGGCCCTTGCTCGGAGCACAGGGCTGAGAAGTTGTAGTGCCAACCAAAAAAAATACTCTAGGAGCACCACCTCATGTCGCAGACGTTTTACAAGAAAGGTTTCCTGGCACTGGCCGTAGCCACGGCACTGGGTGTTTCTTCGTATGTTCAGGCCGACATCAAGATCGGCGTCGCGGGTCCCATGACCGGGGCCAACGCAGCGTTTGGCGAGCAGTACATGAAAGGTGCGCAGGCAGCGGCCGATGTGATCAACAAGGCCGGTGGCGTGAACGGCGAGAAGATCGTCCTGGTCAAGGGCGATGACGCCTGCGAGCCGAAGCAGGCCGTGGCCGTGGCCAACCGCCTGGTCGACCAGGACAAGGTGGCGGGCGTGGTTGGTCACTTCTGCTCCTCCAACACCATTCCCGCTTCCGAGGTCTACGACGAGGCCGGCGTGATCGCCATCACCCCAGGCTCCACCAACCCGCAGGTGACCGAGCGCGGCCTGTCCGCGATGTTCCGCATGTGCGGCCGTGACGACCAGCAGGGCATCGTCGCCGGCAATTACATCGTCGATGTGCTCAAGGGCAAGAAGGTCGTCGTGCTGCACGACAAGGACACCTACGGCCAAGGCCTGGCCGACGCGACCAAGGCACAACTGGAAAAACGTGGCGTCAAACCTGTGCTGTACGAAGGCCTGACCCGTGGCGAGAAGGACTTCAGCGCCGTGGTCACCAAGATCCGCGCCGCCGGTGCCGATGTCGTCTACTTCGGCGGCCTGCACCCGGAGGCCGGTCCGCTGGTACGCCAGCTGCGCGAGCAGGGCCTGAAGGACGTGGCGTTCATGTCCGACGACGGCATCGTCACCGACGAACTGGTGGCCACCGCCGGCGGCGCCCAGTACACCAACGGCGTGTACATGACCTTCGGCGCCGACCCGCGCCTGCTGCCCGACAGCAAGACCGTGGTGGAGGAGTTCCGCAAGAACGGCACCGAGCCTGAGGGTTACACACTGTACGCCTACGCTTCGGTCCAGGCCCTGGCCGCCGCCTTCAACGGCGCCAAGTCGAACAAGGGCGAAGACGCCGCCAAGTGGCTCAAGGCCAACCCGGTCAAGACCGTCATGGGCGAGAAGAAGTGGGACCAGAAGGGCGACCTGACCGTCTCCGACTACGTGGTCTACCAGTGGGATGCCAACGGCAAGTACCACCAGCTGGAAAAACAAAAATAACAATGGCCAACGGCCCGCGTGCGTTTCGCACCGGGCCGTAGCCCCGCGGTACCTGTCATTGTCAGTAGATCTGCACAGTTCTGCGCTGCGAGGGCCGTTGCATCCGGATCCTGCGTGGTCGGCGCTCGTGCAATCTCAATCAGGTGAGATTGCGTTATGGATGGTATTTTCCTGCAGCAACTGGTCAACGGCCTGACCCTCGGGTCGGTCTACGGCCTGATCGCCATCGGCTACACAATGGTCTATGGCATCATCGGCATGATCAACTTCGCGCACGGCGAGGTGTACATGATCTCCGCGTACCTCGCGGCGATCAGCCTGGCATTGCTGGCCTACTTTGGTATCGAGTCGTTTCCGCTGCTGATGCTGGGCACCCTGTTGTTCACCATCGTCGTTACCGGCGTCTATGGCTTCACCATCGAACGCATCGCCTACAAACCCCTGCGCAACTCCACCCGCCTGGCCCCGCTGATCAGCGCCATCGGCATCTCGCTGATCCTGCAGAACTACGCGCAGATCAGCCAGGGCGCCCGCCAGCAAGGCGTGCCGACCCTGCTCGAAGGGGCCATGCGCATCGAGGTGGGCACCGGCTTCGTGCAGCTGACCTACACCAAGATCTTCATCCTGGTGGCCGCCTTCGTCGGCATGGCGTTGCTCACCTATGTCATCAAGTACACCAAGCTCGGACGCATGTGCCGGGCGACGCAGCAGGATCGCAAGATGGCCTCGATCCTGGGCATCAACACCGACCGGGTGATCTCCTACGTGTTCGTCATCGGCGCGGTGATGGCCGCGCTGGCCGGCGTGCTGATCACCATGAACTACGGCACCTTCGACTTCTACGCCGGCTTCATCATCGGCATCAAGGCATTCACCGCCGCGGTGCTCGGCGGCATCGGCTCGCTGCCGGGGGCGATGCTCGGCGGCATCATCCTGGGGATCTCCGAGTCGTTGTTCTCCGGCCTGATCAACTCCGACTACAAGGACGTGTTCAGCTTCTCGCTGCTGGTGATGATCCTCATCTTCCGTCCCCAAGGCCTACTGGGTCGCCCGCTCGTGGCTAAGGTGTGAACATGTCCGCTGCCAATTCTGCCTCTGTTGCCCAAACCAAAGGTTTCGACCTCAAACGCAGCCTGCTGGAGACGATCGTCGCCGGCCTGCTGGCCCTCATCGTCTTCGGTCCGGTCGTCGGCGTGGTGCTCGACGGCTACAGCTTCAACGCCGAGCCGGCCCGCGTGGCCTGGCTGGTCGGCGGCGTGATGATCGGGCGCTTCATCCTCAGCCTGTTCCTGCAGACACCGACCGGCCAGCGCATGCTCCAGGGCTTCGACAGCGGTGGCTCGGGTGTGCATGTGCTGGCGCCGGACTACAAGTCGCGGCTGCGCTACATCATCCCGGCGCTGATCGTCATCGCCATCGTATTCCCGGTGTTCGCCAACAAGTACCTGCTGACCGTGGTCATCCTCGGCCTGATCTACGTGCTGCTGGGCCTGGGCCTGAACATCGTGGTGGGCCTGGCAGGCCTGCTCGACCTGGGCTACGTGGCGTTCTACGCCATCGGCGCCTACGGCCTGGCCCTCGGCTACCAGTACCTGGGCCTGGGCTTCTGGAGCGTGCTGCCGCTGGCGGCGATCGCTGCCGCGTTGGCCGGGTGCATCCTCGGCTTCCCGGTGTTGCGCATGCACGGCGACTACCTGGCCATCGTCACCCTGGGCTTCGGCGAGATCATTCGCCTGGTGCTGAACAACTGGCTGTCGTTCACCGGCGGCCCGAACGGCATGCCGGCGCCGTCGCCGACCTTCCTGGGGCTGGAGTTCGGCCGTCGGGCGAAGGACGGCGGAGTGCCGATCCATGAGTTCTTCGGCTTCGATTACAACCCCAACCTGAAGTTCGTGTTCATCTATGCCGTGCTGTTCCTGGTGGTGCTCGCGGTGCTGTACATCAAGCACCGGCTGACCCGCATGCCGGTGGGTCGCGCCTGGGAGGCCCTGCGCGAGGACGAGATCGCCTGCCGTTCCATGGGCCTGAACCACGTGCTGGTCAAGCTCTCGGCGTTCACCCTGGGCGCTTCCACCGCCGGTTTGGCCGGGGTGTTCTTCGCCACTTACCAGGGCTTCGTCAACCCGTCGTCGTTCACCTTCTTCGAGTCGGCGCTGATCCTGGCCATCGTCGTGCTCGGCGGCATGGGTTCGACCGTGGGCGTGGTGATCGCGGCGTTCGTGCTGACCGTGGCCCCGGAGCTGCTGCGCAGCTTCTCCGAGTACCGGGTGCTGCTGTTCGGCGTGCTGATGGTGCTGATGATGATCTGGCGACCGCGGGGGCTGATTCGCATCAGCCGTACCGGCGTGGTCCCGCGTAAAGGAGTGGCGCCATGAGCGACGAAATCATTCTGTCGGTCGACAACCTGATGATGCAGTTCGGTGGCATCAAGGCGCTCAGCGATGTCAGCCTGAAGGTCAAGCGCAACCAGATCTTCGCCCTGATCGGCCCCAACGGCGCCGGCAAGACCACCGTGTTCAACTGCCTCACCGGCTTCTACAAGGCCAGCGGCGGGCGTATCGAGCTCAACGTGCGCGGCAGCCACACCAACGTCATCCAGCTGCTCGGCGAGCGCTTCCAGGCGGCGGACTTCGTCTCGCCGGCGCGCTTCGCCAACCGCCTGTACTACAAGATGTTCGGCGGGACCCACCTGGTCAACCGCGCAGGTCTTGCCCGCACCTTCCAGAACATCCGCCTGTTCAAGGAAATGTCGGTGGTGGAAAACCTGCTGGTGGCCCAGCACATGTGGGTCAACCGCAACCTGCTGGCCGGCGTGCTCAACACCCCGGGCTACCGCAAGGCCGAGAGCGACGCGCTGGACCATGCGTTCTACTGGCTGGAGGTGGTCGACCTGGTCGATTGCGCCAACCGCCTGGCTGGCGAGCTGTCGTACGGCCAGCAGCGGCGCTTGGAAATCGCCCGGGCCATGTGCACGCGGCCGAAGATCATCTGCCTGGACGAGCCGGCCGCCGGCCTCAACCCGCAGGAGACCGAGGCCCTGAGCCGCATGATCCGCGTGCTGCGCGACGAGCACGACATCACCGTGGTGCTGATCGAGCACGACATGGGCATGGTCATGAGCATCTCCGACCATATCGTCGTGCTCGACCACGGCAACGTGATCGCCGAGGGCACGCCGCAGGACATCCGCCACAACCCGACGGTGATCGCCGCCTACCTGGGTGCAGACGAAGAGGAGCTGATATGAGTGCGCCCATTCTCGAGTTGAAGGACCTGGATGTGTTCTACGGGCCGATCCAGGCCCTGAAGAAAGTCTCGATGCACATCAACGAAGGCGAGACGGTGAGCCTGATCGGTGCCAACGGCGCGGGCAAGTCGACACTGCTGATGTCGATCTTCGGCCAGCCGCGGGCGGCCTCCGGGCAGATCGTCTATCGCGGCACCGACATCACCCGCAAGTCGTCGCACTACATTGCCTCCAACGGCATCGCCCAGTCTCCGGAAGGGCGCCGGGTGTTCCCCGACATGACCGTCGAGGAGAACCTGATGATGGGCACCATTCCGATTGGCGACAAACATGCCGGTGAAGACATGCAGCGCATGTTCGAGCTGTTCCCACGGCTCAAGGAACGGCGCAACCAGCGCGCCATGACCATGTCCGGCGGCGAGCAGCAGATGCTCGCCATCGCCCGGGCACTGATGAGCAGGCCCAAGCTGCTGCTGCTCGATGAGCCCTCGCTGGGACTGGCACCGATCGTGGTCAAGCAGATCTTCTCCACCCTGCGCGAGCTGGCGCAGACCGGCATGACCATCTTCCTTGTTGAGCAGAATGCCAACCATGCGCTGAAGCTGTCGGACCGGGCCTATGTAATGGTCAACGGGCAGATTCGCATGACCGGGACGGGGCAGGAGCTGTTGGTCAATGAGGAGGTGCGTAACGCTTATCTGGGCGGGCACTGAGGATTTAGCACGCTCTTTGTAGGAGCGGCCTTGTGCCGCGAAAGGGCCGCGAAGCGGCCCCAAGATCTCAGCATCATGTGAAATCGCCGGGGCCGCTTCGCGGCCCTTTCGCGGCACAAGGCCGCTCCTACAGGGGGTCGCAGCGCTTGGCGATGCTTTCACCGCATGTGGACAACTTGTCGCATATCTTTCTTGAAACACTCCACAACCTCACTGCAAACCCTTGTTTCCACAGGTGCAAAACTTTCCACGGATTATGTGGAGCCGCCTGTGGAAAACATGGTGGCACCTCGCTCCAGCCCAGATAAATCAGTGCGCGCAAGCATTTGGTCGTTTTTTGACCAAGTGCTGCTTGTGCATGATTTTGCATGTGTTTTGCGCAGTCAATGGATCCGCCCTACAGTGTGGGGCTTTCTGTGGATAACTCTGTGGGAAAACCTTGGACAGACCGCCAGAGGCGGCATGGTTGAAAGCGTTGCGCCATCATGCACGGATGTCCACAACGCGCAGAGGTTCCCTTGACCTGACGAGTTGCCCCCAATCCATGGGGAAAGCCTTGTGGATAAGGTGCGCATAGCCCGGCGCAGCCCTTCTAGCACGGGCCTCGGCGGGGTTAGTATGTTTTTTGACCAGTGGCGATGACAGTTGTGGTCGAGCCTTGCGCCGGGCATGCTGCAAGGCCTGTCGACGACAATCCAACGCTGAGGAGAAGAGCATGACATCCACCGTATTCATCACTGGCGCGACGTCCGGTTTTGGCGAGGCCACCGCCCGCCGTTTCGCCGACGCCGGCTGGAAGCTGGTGCTCACCGGTCGGCGCAAGGAGCGCCTGGATGCGTTGTGCCAGGAACTGTCGGCCAAGACCGAGGTGCACGGCCTGGTGGTCGACGTGCGTGACCGTCAGGCAATGGAAGCCGCCATCGCCAGCCTGCCGCCGAGCTTCGACAAGCTGCAGGGCCTGGTCAACAACGCCGGGTTGGCGCTGGGCGTCGACGCCGCGCAGAACTGCAGCCTGGACGACTGGGAAACCATGGTCGATACCAACATCAAGGGGCTGATGTACACCACCCGCCTGCTGTTGCCACGGCTGATTGCCCATGGCCGCGGCGCGTCGATCCTCAACGTCGGTTCGGTGGCGGGCAACTACCCGTACCCGGGCGCGAACGTGTATGGCGGCACCAAGGCCTTCGTCGGCCAGTTCTCCCTGAGCCTGCGCTGCGACCTGCGGGGGACGGGCGTGCGGGTGAGCAATATCGAGCCGGGGTTGTGCGAGAGCGAGTTCTCGCTGGTGCGCTTCGGCGGTGACCAGGCCAAGTATGACGCCACCTATGCCGGCGCCGAGCCGATCCAGCCGCAGGACATCGCCGAAACCATCTTCTGGATTCTGAACCAGCCGGCGCATATCAACATCAACAGTCTTGAGCTGATGCCAGTGAGCCAGGACTGGGCAGGGTTCTCGATCGACCGGTCGGCCAAGGGCTGATACGCCAATGATCGCGGGGCAAGCCTTCCAAGCTGGTTGCCAGGTGATACGGCGTAGTCGATGGCATGTCGTGGCGGCTGACCGCGCCATTACCATCACGGCACTCATGCCAGCCACCGTCATGCAGGAATCGCGACTCCAGCGCCTGTAGCTGCGCCAGCAACCTCGCCTCGCTTCCTGGCCGCAAGGCCAGCGCCCGCAGGTACTCCGCCTGGGCCCAGATCCGCTGGGTCGCATCGATGACCTTGCCGTCCACATCGAGCATCGCCAGCACCGCCGTATCTTTTACTCCGCACTGCTCGGCATAGTCGAAGGCGCGGGTGATGGAGGCGTGCAGCGCTGTCCCGCGCAGCAGCGGCGAGGTGTCAAGCAAGTAGAACCATTCGAACTGGTGCCCTGGCTCGAACCAGTTATCCACAGCCCCGCGTGGTTTCTCCAGCATCAGGCCGTGGCTCGGTTCGATGAATTGCACCTGCAGCGCGTCGCACAACTGCAGCAGCGACTGGCGAACCTCGTCGTCCTCGCGCACGGCCAGCACTTGGAGGAAGGCCTCGGCCAGGTGCATCTGCGGGTTCTGCAGCGGGCCGCTGCCCAGATCCGACCAGTCCTCACCGAGGCTGGCCTCGTACAGGCCATCGTCGCGGGCGAACTGCTCGGCGACGACTTCGAGGGCGCCGTTGAGCGTGGCCTCCACCAGGCCTTCGCCGACCTTGCCCCAGTAATGGGCGCAGGCGAACACGATGAAGGCGTGGGTGTAGAGGTCCTTGCGCCGGTCCAGCGGTTTGCCCTGGGCGTCGATGCTGTAGAACCAGCCGCCGTGCTCGGCGTCGTGGAAGTGCTTCTGCAGCGAGCGGAACAGCGCGGCGGCGCGTTCGGCGGCGCCCGGCTGCTCGATGCGGCTGCTGAACAGGTACAGCTGGCGGGCGCAGGCCATGGCCCGGTAGCGTTGCACCGGCAGCGGGCGGTGGTGGCTGTCGAGGGCTTCGTACGGCAGGGCCATGTCGGCGTTCCAGCCAGGGCCCTGCCACAGCGGCACGATGCGCTCGGCGAAGTGCTGTTGGAAACGGGTCAATGCGGGGCGGGGGTCGGACATGGTCGCGCTCGTGACGGTCGGGCAGGGCGCCATGGTAGCAGAAGTGGCAAGTGCTTCGTGCGCGCGGGCAGCGTGGGAGGGGCAGCGTGGGAGCGGGCTTGCCCCGCGATAGCGCCATCGCGGGCCAAGCCCGCTCCCACGCTGCCCGCGCACACGAACCGTTCCCACGAACCGCTCTGGGCAAAAGTCAGCCGGGATTTCCCAGGCCCTGCCAATGTCGCGCGCCGACGAAGATGAAGCGCAACTGTTGGGTGATCTTTTCCTGCGGCGTCAGCGCCTGTGGATGACCCGGCTCGGGGCTGTCGATCAGCTCGGGCAGGGTAGCGAACACGGTCTTGACCACCAGGTCGGCCATCACCGCCAGGGCGGCGCCGTCCAGGTGCTGCCAGCGCGGCATGCGCGCCAGGTCCGTGGCCAGGTCGCTGCTGATGTCCTGGCGCAGGCGGGCGATGGCCTGGCGCACCGGCTGCGAGCCGCCGTACTGCTCGCGGGCAAGGAACAGGAATTGCGCCCGGTGGGCGATGACCACGTCGAGGAAGATGCGCACCGAGGCGTCGGTGATGCCGCCCAGTTCGAATTCGTTGTGGCGCACCAGGCGGATGGTCTGGCGGAAGGTGGTGTCCACTTCGGCAACCAGGGCCAGGCCCAGTGCATCCATGTCGGGGAAGTGACGGTAGAAGCCGGTGGGCACGATGCCCGCGGCCTTGGCCACCTCGCGCAGGCTGATGCTGCCGAAGCCACGGCCGCTCTCCATGAGCAGGCAGGCGGCGTCCAGCAGGGCCTGGCGGGTTTGTAACTTCTGTTCGGCGCGCGGCAGCATGGGGCAGGATTCTATGACGGTACGGCTGGGCATTCTGGATAAAAAAACAAAGCCCGGTCAATGGACCGGGCTTGGAGGGTAGCAGGCGCAGTGGGGCGGGTTGTTGTATTCGGCCATGGCGATCAGCTCACACGGCTGAGTTCGACCAGACGATCCGAACCACCTTCGGCGACACGGTTGTTGCGTTCGTTGAGGCGATCGGCGCCACCTTCGGCGACACGGTCGTTGCGTTCGATCAGACGATCCGAGCCACCCTCGGCAACGCGGTCGTTGCGTTGGATCAGACGATCCGAGCCACCCTCGGCAACGCGGTCGTTGCGTTGGATCAGGCGATCCGAGCCACCTTCGGCGACACGGTTGTTACGTTCGAGCAGACGCTCGGAACCGCCTTCGGCCAGGCGGCCTGCGCGTTCCTGCAGGCGCTCGGCGCCGCCTTCTGCCAAGGTGTTCAGCGGTTGGCTGACGGTGGCGGCGCTGGAGCGTGATTCGGCGCTCAGGTGCTGGTCTTCGGCTGGCAGGGCGAAGGCGTTGGCGGCAAGTACGGACAGGGTCAGGCTCAGCAGCAGATGGCGTTTCATGGTTCGGTGCTCCTCGGGGGGGCTGGAAAGTGGTTACGAAGCCAATGCTACGCCTGGTAACTCCAGAGAAAAGTTCATCAGGATAATGGTAACAATCGACGGGATTGATACTGTGCGTGGAGGGCTCTGGATCAATGTTTTCAGGTGTTCCGCAAGCGCTGAGGCACGCTTGAGCCCCGGTAACACTGCCGCCGTCCATGGACGAAAAGCTGAGAAAGGCGTCAGGAAAATCCTGGTTATCATGGCGTACGGATTAAACCCGGCGGTTTTTCATCAGTCCGACATAATGAGTGCCATGCAGCCAGGAGAACCATGCAATGACGCGCCCTGCCAGAATCCTCTTCTGGACCTTCGCCACCCTCGCCACCCTGCTGGCGATCCTGGTGGTGGTGATCGCCACTTTCGACTGGAACCGCGTCAAACCGCTGCTCAACGAGAAGGTCTCCGAAGCCCTGCACCGGCCGTTCGCGATCAACGGCAACCTCGCCGTGCACTGGCGCACCGAGCCCGAGGAAGGCGGCTGGCGGGCCTTCGTGCCCTGGCCACACTTCAGCGCCGAGGACCTCACCCTGGGCAACCCCGACTGGCTCAAGGAGCCGCGCATGGTCGCCCTGGAGCGCGTGGACTTTCGCCTGGCGCCGTTGCCGCTGATCGTCCAGCGCATCAGCATCCCGCGCATCGACCTGGTCAAGCCCAGCGCCAGCCTTACCCGGCTGGCCGATGGCCGGGCCAACTGGGTGTTTGATTTCGGGCCCAAGGATGAGAACGAGGCTCCATCGAAGTGGGAGCTGGACATCGGCGCCATCGGCTTCGACCAGGGCAACGTCAGCTTCGACGACCAGACGCTGAAGACCAGCATGAAGGTGCAGGTCGACCCGCTGGGCAAGCCAATCCCGTTCAGCGACATCGTCGGCAAGGCCCGCGCCGAGAAGGCCGGCAATGCCCAGGCCTACGCCTTCGGCTTCAAGGCCCAGGGCCGCTATAAGGGCCTGGCGGTGTCCGGCACCGGCAAGATCGGCGGCCTGCTGGCGCTGCAGGACGCCAGCCAGCCGTTTCCGCTGCAGGCCGACGTGCGTATCGGCGACACCCGGGTCGCGCTGGCCGGGACCCTGACCGACCCACGCAACCTCGGCGCCCTTGACCTGCGCCTGAAGCTTTCCGGCAGCAGCCTGGGCAACCTCTACCCGCTGACCGGCGTGACCTTGCCCGATACGCCGCCGTACGCCACCGATGGTCACCTGACCGCCAACCTGCGCGCCGCCGACGGCGCGCAGTTCCGTTACGAGGGCTTCAACGGCAAGATCGGCGACAGCGACATTCACGGCGACCTGGCCTTCGTCGCCAGCCAGCCCCGGCCGAAGCTCTCCGGCAACCTGGTATCCAACCAGCTGCTGTTCAAGGACCTGGCGCCACTGATCGGCGCCGACTCCAACAGCGAGCAGAAGGCTCGCGGCGGTGCCAGCAAGCAACCGGCGGGCAAGGTGCTGCCGGTCGAGGAGTTTCGCACCGAGCGCTGGCGGGCCATGGACGCCGACGTGACCTTCGCCGGCAAGCGCATCGTGCACAGCGAGAAGTTGCCGTTCAACGACCTGTCCGCCCATGTGATCCTCGAGGATGGCCTGTTGCGCCTGGAACCGCTGCGCTTCGGCGTGGCCGGCGGCAACCTTGACTCCAACATCCGCCTGGACGGGCGCAGCGCGCCGTTGCAGGGTCGCGCCCGGCTGACCGCCCGTGGCTTCAAGCTCAAGCAGCTGTTCCCTGGCTTCGCGCCGATGCAGACCAGCTTCGGCGAACTCAACGGCGATGCCGATATCAGTGGCCGCGGCAACTCGGTGGCGGCACTGCTGGGCACCGCCAACGGCGACCTGCGCCTGTTGATGAACGATGGCGCCATCAGCCGTGGCCTGATGGAGATCGCCGGGCTCAACGTGGGCAACTACGTGGTTGGCAAGCTGTTCGGCGATGAGGACGTGAAGATCAATTGTGCTGCGGCCGATGTCGGGATCAAGGATGGCCTGGCCACCACGCGGTTGTTCGTCTTCGACACCGAGAACGCGATCATCTACATCAACGGTACGGCCAACTTCGCCAGCGAGCAGTTGGACCTGAAGATCACCCCGGAGTCCAAGGGCCTGCGTCTGTTCTCGCTGCGTTCACCGTTGTATGTGCGCGGACCGTTCGCCAAGCCAAGTGCCGGCGTGCAGGCGGTGCCGCTGGCGCTGCGTGGCGCGGGGATGGTGGCGTTGGGCGTGGTGGCCGGGCCGGCCGCGGGGCTGCTGGCGCTGATCGCGCCGAGCAGCGGGGATGAGCCGAACCAGTGCACGCCGTTGTTGCAGCAAATGCGCGCCGGCAAGGCGCCGGCGGCGGCCGGCAAAGGTCATTGAGGTTCGTGATTGAGGTTCGTGGAAGCGGGCTTGCCCCGCGATGGCATCGACGCCATCGCGGGGCAAGCCCGCTCCCAGTAAACCTTGGGATCAGAGGCCTTTCAACAGGTCCGACATATCATCCGCGTGCTCTTCCTCCTGGGCCAGGATGTCCTCGAAGATGCGCCGGGTGGTCGGGTCCTTGTCGCCGATGTACTGGATGATCTCGCGGTAGCTGTCGATGGCGATGCGCTCGGCCACCAGGTCCTCCAGCACCATCTCCTTCAACGAATTGCCTGCCACGTACTGCGCGTGGGAGTTCTTGGTGAGGTTGTCCGGATTGAAGTCCGGCTCGCCGCCCAGCTGCACGATGCGTTCGGCCAGCTTGTCGGCGTGCTCGGCTTCCTGGTTGGCATGCTCGAGGAACTCCGCGGCGGCAACGCTGGCCTTGATGCCGCTGGCCATGAAGTAGTGACGCTTGTAGCGCAGGACGCAGACCAGCTCGGTGGCCAGCGACTCATTGAGCAGGCGCAGGATCTTCTCGCGATCGGCGTGGTAACCCTCGGTCACCGCGCCTTGCTCGACATGCTGGCGGGCACGTTCGCGCAGGGTCTTCACATCGGTCAGTTCAACGCTCATGTTCATCTCCGAAAGCATCAGGGTGGTCATGGGGTGTCATGCGCCGTGCGCGGCGTCGCTGTCTTGTTGGCGTTGCTTGCAGGTCTTGAAGCCCTTGGCGTCGACATGGCCGGTGGCGTCGAAGCGCACGTAGTAGGGCTGCTGGTGGCCATCGCGGTTGAGGATGTAGTCGTTGCAGGTGCCGCCGTGGGGCAGGTCGATGACATTCGACGGGCTGCCGCCGATGGCGATGACCTTCTGCATGGTCATGCCGTGCTCGACCTGCTTGACCAGCGGCTCGTCGCGGTAGGTGACGTAGTCCACCGGGTTTTCCGGACGGCTGCCGCAGGCGGCGAGGGTGGCGCTTGCCAGAAGGATGGCCAGGGTTCGCTTGTACATGGTCCCGCTCCTTGCTCAGGGTCTGTTCTGCTTGGAACCGCACGGCGCGCCGGGAGTTCGATTGCGCTTGTCGCCGATCGCGCTGTAGGGTGGGCCGGTCTGTTCACGGATGAGGGCAAGGGTGATGAGTCAGGAGCTGGCCACGCGTTATCCACTGGTGCTGGTGCCGGGCATGCTCGGCTTCGTGCGGGCGCTGGTGTATCCCTACTGGTTCGGCATCGTGCCGGCATTGCGCCGGGGCGGCGCGCAGGTGTTCCCGGTGCAGGTGTCGCCGCTGCATTCCAGCGAAGTGCGGGGCGAGCAGTTGCTGGGCATCATCGAGGACATCTGCCAGCGCACAGGGGCCGACAAGGTCAACCTGATCGGCCATAGCCAGGGCGCCCTCAGTGCCCGCTATGCGGCGGCGAAGCGGCCTGATCGGGTGGCTTCGGTGACGTCGGTGGCCGGCCCCAACCATGGCTCGGAGCTGGCCGACCACCTCGAACGCACGGCGCCTGGTGACTCTGTCCGGGGGCGCATCCTCAAGGCCGTGCTGCATGGCTTCGCTGTGGTGCTGGGTTGGCTGGAGACCGGCTGGCGCCGCGATCCGCTGCCGATCGACGTGCACGCCTCGCACCAGTCGCTGACCAGTGCCGGGGTGGCACTGTTCAACCAGGCTTATCCACAGGGGCTGCCTGAGGTCTGGGGTGGCGAGGGGCCGCCGGAAGTGAACGGGGTGCGCTATTACTCATGGTCCGGCACCCTGCAGCCTGGGCGTACCGACCAAGGCTTGAACCGTTTTGACGGCAGCAACCGATTTTGCCGGTTGTTCGCCCGCAGTTTCGTCCGGGAGAAGGGGCAATGCGACGGCATGGTCGGGCGCTTCAGTTCGCACCTGGGGCAGGTGATCGGCGATGACTATCCGCTTGATCACCTGGATATCGTCAACCAGTCGCTGGGCGCGGTGGGCAAGGGTGCCGAGCCGGTGAGGTTGTTCACCGAACATGCTGCCCGGCTCAAGGCGGCAGGGGTGTGATGAACCTGGGGCTGCTTTGCGCTCCTTTCGCGGCGCAAGGCCGCTCCTACCGGGGATTGCGTCCGCCTGTAGGAGCGGCCTTGTGCCGCGAAAGGAGCGCAAAGCGCTCCCATCTGTCAACGTCGCACAGGCGTGGTCCAACGCTCAGCCAGCAGCACACCGACCAACGTCAACAGGCCGCCAACCAGGTGATAACTGGCCAACTGCTCATCCAGCACCACCGCAGCGATCACCGCCGTGACCACCGGCAACAGGTTGAAGAACAGCGTGGTACGGCTTGGCCCCAGGCGGTGCACGGCCTGCATCCACACCCGCGGCGCGACCATCGAGGCCAGCAAGCCCGCGTACAGCACCAGGCCGATGTTGTGCCCGTTCAATCCGGTCTTGGGTGACAGCAGGAACAGCGGCAGCAACACCAGGATCGCCACCAGCACCTGCAGGTACAGCAACTGCAGCGGCGGCAGGCGTAGCTGCCATTTCTTCAGCAGGAAGCTGTACAGCGCATAGGCGAAGGTGGCCACCAGCATCATCAGGTCGCCGGCGTTCAGCCCCTGGTGCAACAGCACGCCGGGGTGCCCGGCCGAGACCACCTCCAGCACGCCGAAGAACGACACCAGTGCGCCCAGCAGCGCGCCATAGGTCAGGCGCTGGCCGAGCCAGGCGATGGACAGGGCCAGCGACATCAGCGGCATCAGCGAGAGGATGATGCCCATGTTGGTGGCGCTGGTGATGGCTGCGGCGAAGTAGGCCAGGCTCTGGTAGATGGCCATGCCCAGCACGCCCAGCACGAAGATCTTGCCCAGGTGCGGGCTGATGGCTGCGCGGTTGCGCCAGACCTGCGGCAGCAGGAAAGGGGTGAACAGCAGGCCGGCCAGCAGCCAGCGGTAGAAGCCGATCTCGGCGGGGAAGATGGCCCCGGCGGACATCTTGGTGACCACGGTGTTGCCGGCCCAGATGAGGATGGCGATGAGGGGGAAGAGGTAGTTCATGATGATTCTCGAGTTGCGGTTGACCCGTGGGAGCGGGCTTGCCCCGCGATTGCGCCAGGCCAGGAAATGATGTTGGCCGGGCGGGTGCAATCGCGGGGCAAGCCCGCTCCCACGTGGCGGCCATTATCGCTTGTCTGTCTAAATGCCTATACTTCCATCCAGACAACTCGCCCCGCGAAGCAGACAGCATGACCCGCAAGTACCTCGACATTCCGCAATTCGACCGGCTCCCCGCATCGGTCTACTTCCGCTACGACGAATTCGGCGCCGACACCCACAGCCCGCCGCACCGTCACCCCTGGGGCCAGCTCAACTACGCCTCCCATGGCCTGATGCACCTGGATGTCGAGGGCCAGCGCTTCATCTCGCCCCCGCATTACGCCGTCTGGGTGCCGCCGGACACCGAGCACGGCTGCTACAACCCCCAGGCCATCATCTACCGCTCGGTCTACCTGGAGCGCAGCCTGTGCGCCGAGCTGCCGGACCAGCCCTGCAGCCTGGTGATCAGCGACATCCTCAAGGCGATCCTCGGCGACTTCGCCCGCCGCGACCTGCACATCGCCCAGGACGAGCGCGACCAGCGCCTGGTTCAGGTACTGATCGACCAACTGCACCTGGCACCTACGCAGACCTGCTACCTGCCGTTGGCCCGCAGCGACAGCCTGCGCCAGGTGCTCGAGGCGTTGCACGCCGAGCCTGGCGACAACCGTCCGCTCGGCCATTGGGCCGGGCAGGTGCATGTCAGCGAGCGTACCCTGGCCCGGCAGTTCCTGCGCGAGCTGGGCATGAGCTTCGGCGAATGGCGCTTGCGCCTGCGCTTTCTGCGGGCCATCGAGGCACTCGAGGCGGGTACGCCGATCCAGGCCATCGCCTTCGACCTCGGCTACAGCAGCGCTTCGGCCTTCATCGCCATGTTCCAGCGCCAGGCCAATTGCACCCCGGAGCAGTACCGGCGGCGGGCGCGGACAGAGATGTAAGAATTCTTGTCTACACTCAGCTGCGACGAGCGCGCATCCGGCGCGCAGGCAAGGAGACTACTCCATGAAGCTGCTGCACGTACCCCTGCTGGTGTTGGGCCTGTTGATCGCGGGCCAGGGATTCGCCGCCACCGCGCAACAGGAAAAGATGAAGACCTGCAACGCCGACGCCACCACCAAGGCGCTCAAGGGCGATGAGCGCAAGGCGTTCATGAGCACCTGCCTGAAAAAGGATGTGCCGCAGACCCAGCAGGAGAAGATGAAGACCTGCAACGCCGACGCCACCACCAAGGCGCTCAAGGGCGATGAGCGCAAGACCTTCATGAGTGACTGCCTGAAGAAGAAATGACCTGCGCCTATGCCTCTGCCGTGAAGGCTGGCAGACTGCGGGACTTTCCGCTGTCTGCCGTTGAGGCTGTATGACTTTCACTCCCCGCCAGGTCACCCTGGCCAGCTGGATCATCGTCATGGCGGGCCTGTTGCTGGCGCTGCCGCTGAAGCTGCTGCCGAGCCTGCTGGCCGGCCTGCTGGTCTACGAGCTGGTCAACATGCTCACCCCGCGCCTGCAACCGCTGATCGCCGGGCAGCGCGCGCGCTGGCTGGCGGTGGCGCTGCTCGGCACCCTGGTGGTGAGCACGCTGACGTTGCTGATCGCCGGCGCCTTCAGTTTCCTGCTGCACGAGGCCGAGAACCCCGGTGCCTCGCTGGACAAGTTCATGGGCCTGGTCGAGCGCGCGCGAGGCCAGCTGCCGCCGTTCATCGAAGCCTACCTGCCGGCCAGCGCCGCCGAGTTCAAGGTGGCCATCGGCGACTGGATCAAGAGCCACCTGAGCGACCTGCAACTGGTGGGCAAGGGCATGGCGCACATGTTCGTCACCCTGCTGATCGGCATGATCCTCGGCGCCATCGTCGCCCTGCAGCGCATCCCCGACATCTCCCGGCGCAAGCCCCTGGCCGCGGCGTTGTTCGAACGCCTGAGCCTGCTGGTGAAGGCGTTTCGCAACATCGTCTTCGCGCAGATCAAGATCTCGCTGCTCAACACCGTCTTCACCGGCATCTTCCTGGCCGTGGTGCTGCCGCTGTTCGGCGTGCACCTGCCGTTGACCAAGACGCTGATCGTGCTCACCTTCCTGCTCGGGCTGCTGCCGGTAATCGGCAACCTGATGTCCAACACCTTGATCACCATCGTCGGGTTGTCGCTGTCGATCTGGGTGGCGATGGCGGCGTTGGGGTACCTGATCGTGATCCACAAGGTCGAGTACTTCCTCAACGCGCGGATCGTCGGCGGGCAGATCAGTGCCAAGGCCTGGGAGCTGTTGCTGGCGATGCTGGTGTTCGAGGCGGCGTTCGGGCTGCCGGGGGTGGTGGCGGGGCCGATTTATTACGCCTACCTGAAGAGTGAGTTGAAGCGGGCGGAGTTGGTCTGACACCTGTTTCGCATGTGTCGGCCTCTTCGCGGGTAAACCCGCTCCCACAGGGTTACCGATGCCTTGAAGGCTGCGGTGAACCTGTGGGAGCGGGTTTACCCGCGAAGAGGTCGGTACAGGCGATGGAGATGGATCAGATTGACCCGTAACGCTTGCGCGCCTCGATCGCCAGCCCGCTGCCGATGCTGCCGAAGATATTGCCTTCCACATGCCGCGCATTGGGCAGCATCGCCGCCACGCTGTTGCGCAGCGCCGGAATCCCGCTGGAACCACCGGTGAAGAACACCGTGTCCACCTGGCCCTCGCTCACGCCGGCCTTGGCCAGCAGCTCGGTCACGCTGCCGCGCACTCGCTCCAGCAAACCATCGATGGCGTCTTCGAACAGCGCCCGGGTCAGCTCCGCCGACAGTTCCGGCTCGATGCGGCCGAAGTCGATGCGGCGGCTGTCGCGGTCGGTCAGCTCGATCTTGCTCGCTTCCACTTCCATCGCCAGCCAGTGCCCGGCGCGCTGCTCGATCAGGTTGAACAGGCGGTCGATACCCAGCGTGTCCTCGATGTCGTAGCGCATGCTGCCCAGGGCCAGCTGCGACTTTTGCGAATACAGGGCGTTGATGGTGTGCCAGGTGGCCAGGTTGAGGTGGTAGCTGGTGGGCATCAGCGCGCCGCTCTTCATCCGGCTGCCGTAGCCGAACAGCGGCATCACGCCCTGCAGGCTCAGTTGCTTGTCGAAGTCGGTCCCGCCGATGTGCACGCCGCCGGTGGCGAGGATGTCGTCCTGACGCTCGGCCACCTGGTGACGCTCCGGCGACAGGCGGATCAGGGTAAAGTCCGAGGTACCACCGCCGATATCGACAATCAGTACCAGTTCTTCACGGCTGATGCCCGACTCGTAGTCGAATGCCGCGGCGATGGGCTCGTACTGGAACGACACATCCTTGAAGCCGATCTTGCGCGCAACCTCCGCCAGGGTGTCCTCGGCCTCCTGGTCGGCGGCGGGGTCTTCGTCGACGAAGAACACCGGGCGGCCCAGCACCACCTGTTCGAATTCGCGGCCGGCATCGGCTTCGGCGCGCTTTTTCAGCTCGCCGATGTACATGCCCAGCAGGTCCTTGAACGGCAGGGCGCTGCCCAGCACGCTGGTGTCGTGCTTGATCAGCTTGGAGCCCAGCAGGCTCTTGAGCGAGCGCATCAGGCGGCCTTCGTAGCCCTCCAGGTACTCGTGCAGGGCCAGGCGACCGTAGACGGGACGACGCTCCTCGATGTTGAAGAAGACCACCGACGGCAGGGTGATCTTGCCGTCTTCCAGGGCGATCAGCGATTCGACGCCCGGACGGTGCCAGCCGACCGTGGAGTTGGAGGTGCCGAAGTCGATGCCAAGGGCGCGGGCCGGGGATACGTCAGACATGGGGGAGAGCTTCCGGAGGCAAAACGGCCGCGCAGTTTATGCCAGTCTGCGGCTAAATCAAGACCGGTCGTCTGCGATAGCGCAACCCCGGATGAACCTTGAAAGGCTATGCTTGACCCCAATCTTCAGTGGCAATACGTACATTCACATCGGTGATCCATAGATGGACTTCAAAGACTATTACAAGATACTCGGCGTCGAGGCGAGCGCGGACGAGAAGGCGATCAAGGCCGCGTACCGCAAGCTCGCGCGCAAGTATCACCCCGACGTCAGCAAGGAGCGTGACGCCGAGGACAAATTCAAGGAGGCCAACGAGGCCTACGAAGTGCTGGGCGACAAGGACAAGCGCGCCGAGTACGACGAGATCCGCAAGTATGGCGGCCAGCATGGCCGGCCGTTCCAGGCACCGCCTGGCTGGGAGTCGCGCGGCGGCGCTGGCGGCGGCTTCGAGGGTGGCGACTTCTCTGACTTCTTCAGCTCGATCTTCGGCGCCCGGGGTGGCAACCCCTTCGGTGGCGGCGGTGGCCGGCAACAACGCAGTGCCGGCAGGCGGGGGCAGGACGTGGAGCTTGAACTGGCGGTATTCCTCGAAGAGACCCTGAACAAGGAATCCAAGCAGATCAGCTTCCAGGTGCCGCAGACCAACGGCGCCGGGCAGCGCACCGGCTTCACCACGAAAACGCTGAACGTGAAGATCCCCGCCGGGGTGACCGACGGCGAGCGCATCCGCCTCAAGGGCCAGGGCGCGCCGGGCGTGGGCGGTGGCGCCAATGGCGACCTGTTCCTGACCATCCGCATGGCACCGCACCCGCTGTTCGATGTCGAAGGCCATGACCTGATCATCACCGTGCCCCTGGCACCGTGGGAAGCGGCGCTCGGCGCCAAGGTGGCCGTGCCGACCCTGACTGGCAAGATCAACCTGACGATCCGCCCCGACAGCCAGAGCGGCCAGCGCCTGCGGGTCAAGGGCATGGGCCTGCTGAACAAGCAGGGCGAGCGCGGCGACCTGTACGCCCAGCTCAAGGTAGTGATGCCTGCCCAATCCGACGACGCAACTCGCGCATTGTGGACCCAGCTCTCCGAGAAAGCCGCGTTCAACCCGAGGACTCAATGGAGTAAGTGATCATGAGCAGCACCCTGATCGTTCAACTGGACATGCGTACCCTGTGCCAGGAGGCCGATGTATCGGCCGACTGGGTGATCGAGATCGTCGAGCACGGCATTGTCGAACCGTCGGGGCGAACGCCTGAAGAGTGGGTGTTCGATGACCGCGCGCCGGTGACCTTGAAGCGCGCGGTGAAGCTGCATCAGGAGCTGGAGCTGGAGTGGGAAGGGGTGGCGCTGGCGTTGGAGTTGCTGGAAGAGGTGCAGCAGCTGCGTAGCGAGAACAGCATGTTGAAGCAGCGGTTGGGCAGGTTTACCCAGATGTAGCTGGGGCTGCTGCGCAGCCCTTTCGCGGCACAAGGCCGCTCCTACAGGCGACCGCGTTCCCTTGTAGGAGCGGCCTTGTGCCGCGAAAGGGGCGCAAAGCGCCCCTAGCTTCACGAAGCTTTCGCAATCACTTTAAAGTACAGCGCTGTCGGCCGATAAACCCCTTCCGGTCCGCAGGCATAATCCGGAATCTCCCCCGCCTTGCTGTACCCCTGCGCCCGATAGAACGCCTCGGCCCCAGACCCCGCCTCGGTATCGAGAAACAGCATCCCCCGCCCGATCCGCCGCGTCTCGGCCTCCAGGGCCCGCATCAACTGCTGCCCCAGCCCACGCCGCCGCGCATTGCTGTGCACCAGCAGTTTCTGCACCTCGGCCCGGTTCAGGCCATTGGGCTTCAGGCACAACCCCAGCTGCACACTACCCAGCACCTCCTGCCCCTGGGCAATGACCCAGAGCAGCTGCTCGCCACCGGCCAGCTTTGCCTTCACCTCATCGAAGTAGGCCTTGGCCTGCTGCTCGTCGATATCGGCCATAAACCCCACCGACGCGCCCTGGCGTACCGCATCGAGCAACAGGGCCACCAGCCCGTGGCGGTAGTACGCCAGGCCTTCGTGGGTGACGCGGTGCAGCTGGGCGGTGTTCATGGGCTTCAGGTCCTTGAAGGGGGAAGGGTGTTGTCATCCAGGTACAGCTGCATGAAGGTCAGGTCCAGCCAGCGCCCGAACTTCACCCCCACCTGCGGCATCTGCCCGGTGATGCTGAAGCCCAGGCGTTCGTGCAGGCGGATCGACGCGGCGTTGCCGCTCTCGATGGCGGCGACCATCACATGCTTGTCGCAAAGGCGCGCCCGTTCGATCAGCACTTCCATCAGAACGGGGCCCAGGCCCTTGCCGCGCTGGTCGCTACGTACGTACACCGAATGTTCGACGGTATGCCGGAAACCCTCGAACGGCCGCCAGTCGCCAAATGAGGCATAGCCCAGCACGCCGCTGTCGTCCACCGCGACCAGGATCGGGTAGCCCTGCTGCGCACGGGCCTCGAACCAGGCCAGGCGGTTGCCCAGGTCCACGGGGGTTTCGTTCCAGATCGCCGTGGTGTTGGCCACGGCGTCGTTGTAGATGTCGAGGATGCCCGGCACGTCGTCGATCAGGGCGTCGCGGATCTGGTAACTCATGACAGCGTCTCGCAGGGGAAGTGGTTGCAGATTAAATGGTAACCAGGCCGCGCACACCTTCGGCCTGCATGTTTTCGCCTCGACCGCGCTGGACGATCTCGCCGCGGGCCATGACCAGGTACTGGTCGGCTAGTTCCTCGGCGAAATCGTAGAACTGCTCCACCAGCAGGATGG
This sequence comes from Pseudomonas sp. 2hn, assembly GCF_019646095.1. Taxonomy (NCBI): domain Bacteria; kingdom Pseudomonadati; phylum Pseudomonadota; class Gammaproteobacteria; order Pseudomonadales; family Pseudomonadaceae; genus Pseudomonas; species Pseudomonas sp. 2hn. The sequence continues at coordinate 668,274 of NZ_CP081016.1, forward strand.
CCATGTCGCCCCGGTCGGCGAGCTTGCGGATCACCGCGCCGATCTCCTTGATCACCGAGGGCTGGATGCCTTCGGTGGGCTCGTCGAGGATCAGCAGGCGCGGGCGGCTGGCCAGGGCACGGCCGATGGCCAGCTGTTGCTGCTGGCCGCCCGAGAGGTCGCCGCCACGGCGTTGTTTCATCTGCTCCAGCACCGGGAACAGCTCGTAGATGAAGGCCGGCACTTCCCGTGCCTCGCGGGCGGGGAAGCGCGACAGGCCCATCAGCAGGTTTTCCTCGACGGTCAGGCGCGGGAAGATCTCGCGGCCCTGGGGCACGTAGGCGATGCCGGCGTGGACCCTTTGCTGGGGCTTGAGCGTGGTGATCGGCTTGCCTTCCCATTCCACGCGGCCCTCGCGGGCCGGCAGCAGGCCCATCAGGCAGCGCAGCAGGGTGGTCTTGCCCACGCCGTTGCGGCCCAGCAGGCAGGTGACCTCGCCGACCTTGGCCTCGAAGGACAGGCCGCGCAGGATGTGGCTGCCGCCGTAGTATTGGTGCAGGGTGTCGATTTTCAGCATGTTCTGCCCTTAAGTCGTTCAATTCGTGGGAGCGGGCTTGCCCCGCGATAGCGTCAGGCCTGGGAATGATGTTGGCCGGGCGGACGCAATCGCGGGGCAAGTCGCATCGGCGCACCGCCGCTCCCACGCCACCCTCACAGGCCTATCTACCGAGATACACCTCGACCACCCGCTCATCCTCCTGCACCTGCGCCAGCGACCCTTCCGCCAGCACGCTACCCTGGTGCAGCACCGTCACATGGTCGGCAATACTGCCGACGAAGCCCATGTCATGCTCCACCACCATCAGCGAATGCCTGCCCGCCAATGAGCGGAACAGCTCGGCGGTGAACTCGGTCTCGGCATCGGTCATCCCCGCCACCGGCTCGTCGAGCAGCAACAACCTTGGCTCCTGCACCAGCAGCATGCCGATCTCCAGGAACTGCTTCTGCCCATGGGACAGCAACCCCGCCTGGCGCTGGGCCAGGGGCAGCAGGCGCAGGGTGGTCAGCACCTCCTCGATGCGCTGGCGCTGCTCGCCGGACAACCGTGCCACCAGGCTTGCCCACACCGACTTGTCGGCCTTGAGCGCCAGCTCCAGGTTCTCGAACACCGTCAGCGCCTCGAACACCGTGGGCTTCTGGAGCTTGCGGCCGATGCCGGCCTGGGCGATCTGGCACTCGCTCATGCGGGTCAGGTCGAGGGTGTCGCCGAAAAACGCGGTACCCGTATCGGGCCGAGTCTTGCCGGTGATTACGTCCATCATCGTGGTCTTGCCGGCGCCGTTGGGGCCGATGATGCAGCGCAACTCACCGACGCCGATGTACAGGTTCAGATCGTTGAGCGCCTTGAAGCCGTCGAAGCTGACGCTGATGCCCTCCAGGCTCAGCACCGTGCCATGTCGGGTGTCGAGCCCGGCCTCGCGGCGCCGGCCCAGGCCGATGACCTCGCGTCCGCTGCCGAGCTGGTCGAAGATCGGTTCCAGCATGAATTCCGGATGCACCGGGGGCACGCTTCTCATGGCTGGCTCCTTTTCTTTACAAGGCCGACCACGCCCTTGGGCAGGTACAGGGTGACGAGGATGAACAGCGCGCCGAGGAAGAACAGCCAGAACTCGGGGAACGCCACGGTGAACCAGCTCTTCATGCCATTGACCAGGCCTGCGCCAAGCAACGGCCCGACCAGCGTGCCGCGCCCGCCGAGTGCCACCCACACGGCGGCCTCGATGGAGTTGGTCGGCGACATCTCGCTGGGGTTGATGATGCCCACCTGCGGCACGTAAAGCGCCCCGGCCAGGCCGCACAGCACGGCGCTGAGCACCCATACCAGCAGCTTGAAGCCGCGCGGGTCGTAGCCGCAGAACATCAGCCTGTTCTCCGCATCGCGCACGGCGGTGAGCAGGCGCCCGAACTTGCTCTGGGTCAGGCGCCAGCACAGGAACAGGCTGCCCAGCAGCAGGCCAACCGTCAGCAGGAACAGCACGGCCCGGGTGCCCTGGGCGGTGATGTCGAAACCGAGGATGGTGCGGAAATTGGTGAAGCCGTTGTTGCCGCCAAAGCCCGTTTCGTTGCGGAAGAACAGCAGCATCCCGGCGAAGGTCAGGGCCTGGGTCATGATCGAGAAGTACACGCCCTTGATCCGCGAGCGGAAGGCGAAGAAGCCGAACACCAGCGCCAGCAGCCCCGGTGCAAGCACCACCAGGCACAGCGCCCAGGCGAAATGCTGGGTGCCTGCCCAGTACCAGGGCAGCTCGCTCCACGACAGGAAGGTCATGAACCCCGGCAAGCCATCGCCGGCTGCCTGGCGCATCAGGTACATGCCCATGGCGTAGCCGCCCAGGGCGAAGAACAGGCCGTGGCCCAGCGACAGCAGCCCGGCATAGCCCCAGACCAGGTCCAGGGCCAGGGCGACGATGGCGTAGCAGAGGATCTTGCCGACCAGGGTCAGGGTATAGGCCGAGACCTGCAAGGCATGCCCGTCGGGAAGCAGCGACAGCAGCGGCAGGGCCAGCAGCACCAGGACGACAACGGCGCCGACGGCCAGCGACAGCCGTGTGCCGACCTTGCGCGTGGCAGTGACAATCAATGGCTGGTTCATCAGTCGATTACCCGTCCCTTGAGGGCGAACAGGCCTTGCGGGCGCTTCTGGATGAACAGAATGATCAGCGCAAGGATGAGGATCTTGCCCAGCACCGCACCGATCTGCGGCTCCAGCAGTTTGTTGGCGATGCCAAGGCCGAAGGCGGCCCAGAGGCTGCCGGCCAGTTGCCCGACGCCGCCGAGCACCACCACCAGGAACGAGTCGATGATGTAGCTCTGGCCCAGGTCCGGCCCCACGTTGCCGACCTGGCTCAGGGCCACGCCGCCGAGCCCGGCAATGCCTGAGCCGAGTCCGAAGGCGAGCATGTCGACGCGCCCGGTGGACACCCCGCAGCAGGCCGCCATGTTGCGGTTCTGGGTGACGGCGCGCACGTTCAGGCCCAGCCGCGTGCGGTTGAGCAGCAGCCAGGTGAGCAGCACCACGGCAAGGGCGAAGCCGATGATCACCAGGCGGTTGTACGGCAGCACCAGGTTGGGCAGCACCTGGATGCCGCCGGACAGCCAGGCTGGGTTGCTCACCTCGACGTTCTGCGCGCCGAAGATCAGGCGCACGGCCTGGATCAGGATCAGGCTGATGCCCCAGGTGGCCAGCAGGGTTTCCAGTGGGCGGCCGTACAAGTGGCGGATCACCGTGCGCTCCAGGGCCATGCCGACCCCGGCGCTGACGGCGAAGGCCACCGGCAGGGCGATCAGCGGGTAGAACTCGATGGCGCCGGGGGCATAACGCTGCAGCAGCACCTGGACCATGTAGGTGCTGTAGGCGCCGAGCATCAGCATTTCGCCGTGGGCCATGTTGATCACCCCGAGCAGGCCGAAGGTGATTGCCAGGCCCAGCGCCGCCAGCAGCAGGATCGAACCCAGCGACAGGCCGCTGAAGGCTTGGCCGAGCAGTTCGCCGACCAGCAATTTGCGCTGCACTTGGGCTAGGCTGGTTTCAGCGGCGGTGCGCACGGCGGCGTCGGTTTCGGCGTCGGGTTGTAGTAGCGCTTCGAGGCGGGTGCGGGCCAGCGGGTCGCCGGTTTCGCCGAGCAGGCGCACCGCGGCCAGGCGTACCGCGGGCTCGCTGGCGCCCAGTTGCAGGTTGGCCAGGGCCAGGCCGAGTGCGGCGTGCACGGCGGCGTCGGGTTCGCTGGCGAAGCGGCGGTCGAGGAAGGCCATCTGCGCCGGTTGTGCGGTTTTTTGCAGTTGCTGGGCGGCGGCCAGGCGCACGTTGGCTTGGTCGCTGAACAGCTGATGGCTGGCCAGGGCGTTGTCGATCAGGCCGCGCAGGCGGTTGTTCAGGCGCAGTTTGCGCGTGTCGGTTTCGGCGATGCGGCCTTGGCGCAGGTTTTCCAGCAGCGGCAGGCGGGCCGGGTCCGGTTGCGCGGCCCAGGTTTCGAGCAGGTTGGCCTGTTCGGCGGGTTTGGCGCTGAGGAAGAATTCGCCCTCGCTGGCTTGGGTGGCCAGGGGCAGTAGCAGCAGTAGCGTGAGCAGGAGTCTGAGCATGCGGGCAGTCCTGGAAATCGGCGGTGGATTCATCGCGGGGCAAGCCCGCTCCCACGCCGTACCCACATGGGGGAGGGGGCAGGCGTGGGAGCGGGCTTGCCCCGCGATGGCGTCAGTTGCCCTTCACTGCATAGTCCGGCCGCTTGTCATTCCCCGGAATGAACGGGCTCCAAGGCTGCGCCCGCAGCGGCTCCTCGGTCTGCCACACCACGCTGAACTGCCCGTCATCCTGGATCTCGCCGATCATCACCGGCTTGTGCAGGTGGTGGTTGCTCTTGTCCATGGACAGGGTGAAGCCCGACGGCGCCTTGAAGCTTTGCCCGGCCAGCGCCTCGCGCACCTTGTCCACCTCGGTGCTGCCGGCCTTCTGCGCCGCCTGCGCCCACATGTGAATGCCCACGTAGGTAGCCTCCATCGGGTCGTTGGTCACCGCCTTGTCGGCCCCCGGCAGGTTCTTGGCCTTGGCATAGGCCTTCCAGTCGGCGACGAACTTCTGGTTCACCGGGTTATCCACCGACTCGAAGTAGTTCCACGCCGCCAGGTGCCCCACCAGCGGTTTGGTATCGATGCCGCGCAGCTCCTCTTCACCCACCGAGAACGCCACCACCGGCACGTCGGTGGCCTTCAGCCCCTGGTTGGCCAGCTCCTTGTAGAACGGCACGTTGGAGTCGCCATTGACCGTCGAGATGACCGCCGTCTTGCCGCCGGCGGAGAACTTCTTGATGTTGGCGACGATGGTCTGGTAATCGGCGTGGCCGAACGGCGTGTACACCTCTTCGATGTCTTTGTCGGCCACACCCTTGCTGTGCAGGAAGGCGCGCAGGATCTTGTTGGTGGTGCGCGGGTAGACGTAGTCGGTACCCAGCAGGAAGAAGCGCTTGGCGCCGCCACCGTCCTCGCTCATCAGGTATTCCACCGCCGGGATCGCCTGCTGGTTGGGCGCAGCACCGGTGTAGAACACGTTCGGCGACATCTCCTCACCCTCGTATTGCACCGGGTAGAACAGTAGCCCGTTGAGCTCCTCGAACACCGGCAGCACCGACTTGCGTGACACCGAGGTCCAGCAGCCGAACACCACCGCCACCTTGTCCTGGGTCAGCAGCTGGCGGCTCTTCTCGGCGAACAGCGGCCAGTTGGACGCCGGGTCCACCACCACCGCCTCGAGCTGCTTGCCGTTGACCCCGCCCTTGGCATTGATCTCGTCGATGGTCATCAGTGCCATGTCCTTGAGCGAGGTCTCGGAAATCGCCATGGTCCCCGACAGCGAATGCAGGATGCCGACCTTGATGGTCTCGGCGGCCTGGATGCTCCAGCTCAGGCCCATCGCGGCGATCGATGCGCTGAGGGTAAAGGCCTTGATCAGACTGCGTCGCTTCATGTGCTCACTCCGATGTGATGGTGGGTGTTGGCCAGGTCGGAGATTGCAAAGGCTGTGCCGAGCGATGGAATGTGCTTGGTAGAGCGGTTGTGCGACGAATCGGGGCGCGGGGTGGGGCCAGGATGGTGCTTGCAGGTTGGGCCTGCACAGGATTGGGGCCGGGGGCGATGAACACTTTTGACACATAAGCGGTACTTGAGTACCGTGCCGCACCGCAGTAGTTTCTGCGGTTCGGGATTGGCGTCCCGTATTCAGAGAGATCGAGCACTGGCGCACCTTGCGGCGGTGTTCTGCATGGCTGCACCCGTTATGGGCGGAGCCGTGTGTGGGAGCCTTCGGGCTCACCGGTTCTCTCTGCCGGCACGCCAACCCGCACGGCTTCGTCCACCCATCTTGGCGTATGGGCGCGGAGCTTCCAAAAGAGAGAGCTGCAAGGAGATGCACCATGCTCAAGAAGATCGTTCCAGATCCACCGTTCGTATTTGTCGAGATCGCCACCTTTCATCGAGAGGTGCAGCCATGAACCAGGAATCGCTGCTCGACCTCACCCCGCGCAAATCACGTCCCGTCACCGCTTGTTCCCACTTTGGCACCTGCAATCACGCCCATGATCCGATTCTCTCGGTACGTGCTGGCGTTGATAGCGAGGATGCGCTGGTGTGCGCGGTGGCGGCGTTGAAGGCGGCGTATGAGACCAATGCCGCAGCGCTGGAGAAGGCGGGGGAGCCGTTGCGCAGCTTGCTGACGGCGACGGAGAACTCGCTGGAAAAAGGCCTGGCGTTGGCCGAAGCCGTGCTTGAAGGGTTGGAGCAAGGCTAGCGGGCCTCATCGCGGGGCAAGCCCGCTCCCACGCCGACCTCACACGGCAGGCGTGGGAGCGGGCTTGCCCCGCGATGGGTTCAGGATCAGTTGTTCGACGCCCCACGCACGGCGGTACGCGGCTGGCGCCTGCTACGCACAAACTGATAGGTCACCGCCAGAATAACAAACCAGATCGGCGTCACCACCAGCGCCGAGCGCGTATCGGCCTCCAGGCTCAACAACACCAGGATGCCGGCAAAGAACACCAGGCACACATAGCACATGAAGCGCCCGCCGGGCATCTTGTAGGTGGACTGCTCATGCAGCGCCGCGCGCTGTTTACGGTAGCTCAGGTACGACAGCAGGATCAGCGTCCACACGAACATGAACAGCACCGCCGACACCGTCGTCACCAGGGTGAAGGCTTCGATCACGTTGGGTACCAGGTAGATCAGCACCGCGCCCAGCAGCAGGCAGGTGCAGGAGAAGTACAGGCCGTTGGCCGGCACCGCGCGGCGCGAGAGTTTCTCGAACGCCTTGGGCGCATCGCCCTCCTGGGCCAGACCGAACAGCATGCGGCTGGTGGAGAACACGCCGCTGTTGGCCGACGAGGCCGCCGAGGTCAGCACCACGAAGTTGATGATGCTCGCCGCCGCCGGCAGGCCGGCCAACACGAACAGCTCGACGAACGGGCTCTTGCCCGGCACCACGTCGCGCCAGGGGGTCACCGCCATGATCGCGATCAGCGCCAGCACGTAGAACACGATGATGCGGACGGGGATCGAGTTGATCGCCCGTGGCAGGGTGCGCTCGGGGTTCTTTGCCTCGGCGGCGGTGGTGCCCACCAGCTCGATGCCGACGAAGGCGAACACGGCGATCTGGAAGCCGGCGAAGAAACCCAGCAGGCCATTGGGGAACATGCCGCCGTCATTCCACAGGTTGGCCAGGGTGGCGGTGTGGCCGCTCGGCGACTGGAAGCCGGTGATGACCATGTACAGGCCGGTGGCGACCAGGCCCATGATGGCGATGATCTTGATCAGGGCGAACCAGAATTCCATTTCGCCGAACATCTTCACCGTCACCAGGTTCAGCGACAGCAGCAGCGCCACGCAGCTTAGCGCCGGTATCCACTGTGGCAGGTCGGGAAACCAGAACTGGGTATAGGCGGCGATCGCCACCACGTCGGCGATGCCGGTGACCACCCAGCAGAACCAGTAGGTCCAGCCGGTGAAGTAGCCGGCCCAGGGGCCGAGCAGGTCGGCGGAGAAATCGATGAACGACTTGTAGTTGAGGTTCGACAGCAGCAGCTCGCCCATGGCGCGCATGACGAAGAACAGCATGAAGCCGATGATCATGTAGACGAAGATGATCGACGGGCCGGCCAGGCTGATGGTCTTGCCCGAACCCATGAACAGGCCGGTGCCGATGGCGCCGCCGATGGCGATGAGCTGGATGTGGCGGTTGGTCAGGTTGCGTTGCAGGTGCTGCTCTTCAGAGGGTGTCTGGGAGGTCCGGGTCATAGGCTGCATTCCATTGAGGGTCAGTCTTTTTTGAGCGAAAGCCGAGTAGGCTATCACGTCGCGTTCCGATCGCGGGCGTGGCAGATCGACACGATCTTGGCGGTGCAGCGCGGTGCTCGACATGACGGGAATCAATGGTTGTTGGTGCCGGCCTCATCGCGGGGCAAGCCCGCTCCCACGCTGATCTCACAGGGCAGGCGTGGGAGCGGGCTTGCCCCGCGATTGCGATATCAGGCCCTGACCATGATCTGGCGTCTCACCACCAGGCTATCCACCACCCACATCACCACCATCGAAATCCCCACCAGCGGGAAGGCGACGCCCAGCACCACCATTACCCCCACCGCCGTCTTCCAGCGCGGCAGGTCATGACGCAGCGGCGGCATCCCCAGCCCACCAGCCGGCTTGCGCTTCCACCACATCACCAGCCCGCTCACCGAACCCAGCAGGATCATCAGGCACACCAGCAGAATGACGATCTGGTTCAGCGGCCCAAACATCTTCCCTTCATGCAGCATCACCCCCAGCTCCGTGGCGCGAGCCACCGGGCTGTAGTCCTGCCAGCGCACATCGGCCAGCACCTTTCCAGTGTATTGATCCACATGCAGGGTGGCATCGTTGCGCGGATCGTCGGCGAACACCGCGATGGTGAACACCCCGTCGGCACTGGTCGGCAGGGTGATGCTGTAGCCCGGCTCGACCTCGCGCAGATCGGCGATGTTCTCGACCTGCTGCAGGCTCACCTGCGGCGCTGCGGGAGCGTGATCCATCATGTGATGCCCTGCATGCTCGGCATGGGCACCTGACACCGGCATCGGGGTGTTCTCCATGGCCCACGGCACAGTCTGGCGGTGGGCTTCATTCAGTTCGCTTGCCTGTTTATCGGACTTGGGCACGTCATTCCACATGGCCGCCGGGAACCGGTTCCACAGGTCGGCATACTGCTTGCCCCACAGCCCGGTCCAGGTCATGCCGCTGATCAGCATCATCAGCAGCAAGGCCGAACCCCAGAAGCCGGTGACGGCATGCAGGTCGCGCCACAGCACCCGGCCGCGTGCGCTCAGGCGTGGCCAGAGAACGCCTGCGCTGCTGCGCCCGCGTGGCCACCACAAATAGAGGCCGGACACGATCAGGACGATGCCCCAGCCGGCCGCCAGCTCCACCAGCCGGTCACCGACCGTGCCGACCATCAGTTCGCCATGCAGGGCGCGGGCGATGGCCTGCAGGTTCTGTTTGCCGTCCTGTTCGCCCAGCACCTTGCCGCTGTACGGATCGACGAACACGTTCAGCTCGCGACCGCCATCGTGCACGACGAACTGCGCGCTGCGCTCGGCGCTCACCGGTGGCAGGTACTGCCCCACCTGGCCCTGTGGATAAGCCTGGCGCACGTTGGCCAGGAGCGTGTCGGCGCCCTGTCGGTGATGACCGGCCTCGACCACCATCAGCTCGCGGTACACCAGCGGGTCGAGCTGCGGCTTGAACAGGTAGATGATCCCGGTGATCGCCAGCAGGATCATGAACGGCGCCACGAACAGTCCGGCATAGAAATGCCAGCGCCACGCAAGGTTGTAGAAGGAAACGTTTGGTTTGCTCATGGGAGCCTCCCGTAGACCTCAAGTGGGCGCGGTCAGGTCCCGCGCCCGTTTGTTGTTGTCAGAAGCTGAAGTCGACCTTGGTCCAGAAGGTCCTGCCTGGCTCGTTCACCGGGTCCGTGGCGCTGGCCGGGTAGCCGAACCCGGCATTCCCGGCCAGGTTCAGGTGCTCGGCGTAGGCCTTGTCGAACAGGTTGTCGACGCCCGCGCTGAGCTTGAGGTTGTTGTTGATCTTGTAGGCACCGTTGAGCGAGAACACGCCGAAGCCTGAGCTTGTGTCGTAGTCCTTGCCGACCACGTTGCCCTGGTTCTTGGCAATGCGGTTCTGCTCGGCGACCAGGCGCCACAGGGCACCGACGCTCCAGGTGTCGCGGCTGTAGGTCAGGCCGAGGCGGCTTTCCAGCGGTGGCATCTGTGGCAGGGCCTTGCCGTCGCTGCTGTTCTTGCCCCAGGCGTAGGCCAGGGTGGCGTCGGCCTTCCAGTTTTCGGTCAGCTTGTAGGCCGCGCCCAGTTCGCCGCCCATGATGCGGGCGTCGATGTTCTGTGCCCGGGAAACGAGCCGGTTGCTCATGCCGCCCATGCCTGGCACGTAATCGAACAGGATATAGTCGCGGATCTGCCCGACGTAGCCCGAAGCCCAGGCCTCCAGGCGTTCGTCGCGGTACTGGATGCCGAAGTCGAGCTGGGTGGTCTTTTCCGGCTTGATGCCGTCGAAGGCATTCACCGAGCCGGTGGGTGCCAGGGTTGGCGAGAACAGCTCCCAGTAGTCCGGGAAGCGCTGGGTGTGGCCCAGGCCGATATAGGTGGTGGCGGGTACCGCAGCCAGGTCGTGCTCATAACGCACAAAGCCGCTGGGCAAGGTATCGGCCCGGGTGTTGCCGCTGGTGGCGATGCCCTTGCGGAAATCGCGGGCCGAAGCGCGGTCCAGGCGGGCACCGGTGATCAACCGGTCTTCGCCGGTGGCGTACCAGGTCAGTTCACCGAAGAGCCCGTAGTTGTGGAAGTCGGCGTCCTTGTCCCAGGGCTTGGCCTTGTACGTATCGATGCCCATGCCGCTACGCTTGCGGTGCTCGTTGGTCTGCGCGTCGATACCGCTGATCAGTTGCACATCGGCCCAGCGCCAGGTGGCCTTGATCCGCCCGCCCAGGGTGCGGCGGTCGACGTTGCTGGCCATCGGCATCCCGACGGTCGAGCGCAGGGTGTAGTTGTCCATCACGTGGTCGGCGTAGTTGTAGTAGACCTGCGCCTCGACCTTGTCGAGCACCTCGCCGAGGTTGGACTTTTCGAAACGCAGGCCCAGGCTTTCGCGCTTGAACTGCGAGCCGTCCATGCCGCGCCCGGCGGAGCGAGCCTCGCCGTCGCCCTTGCCGGCGGTCAGTTCCAGCAGGGTGTCGGCGTCCGGGGTCCAGCCGAGGCTGACGTCGCCGTTCCACTTGTCCCAGCGCGACGGCACGGTGTCGCCGTTGCCGTCCTCGAAGTCGTCCGAGTGCGACTGGTTGCCGATGAAACGCACGTAGCCGAGCGAGCCGCCGGCCGCGGCGTCGAGCACCTTGTCGAAGCGGCCATTGGAGCCGGCCAGCACGCTGCCGTTGACCCGGCTGCCCAGCTCGCCGAACTTCTCCGGCTCACGCTCGAAGAGGATGGTGCCAGCGGAGCCACCCGGGCCCCAGATCACGCTCTGCGGGCCTTTGATTACCGTGAGGCGGTCGTAGGTCTCCGGCGAGATATACGAGGTCGGGGCGTCCATGCGGCCAGGGCAGGCACCGAGCATCATGCCGCCGTTGGTGAGGATGTTCAGGCGCGAGCCGAACATGCCGCGCAGCACCGGGTCGCCGTTGGTGCCGCCGGCGCGGATCACCGAGAAGCCGGGGATGGTCTTGAGGTAGTCACCGCCATCGCTGGCCGGTACGGGCTGGCGCGGGTCCTTGGGGTTGGTGACCACGGTCAGCGGCGAGCTCGGGGCGATGGCGGTGATCACCGTCGGGCTCAGCTCGGCCGGGTCGTGCACATGGCCTTCGTGGCCGGTTTCGGCGGCAAAGGCCAGTGGCGCGAGCAGCGAGCCGCAGAGCACGGCGATGGTGCCGCGCAGCGAAAGGGCAAAAACAGGGGTGCAGCCGGACATAATGATTCCAGTCGATCAGTCGTGAGTCAGCGCGAAGCCTCCTGGCTTCGGGCGTTTAGCGTGTTGTGTTCAAGCGACGATCGAGCGGGGCGGCGCGCGGCTGCGGGCGCCGGGGAATACAGCCTGCCGGGCATGGCCCTGGCGCGTGGCGATGGTGAGGTGGGTGGGTGGGGTGACGCTGCCTGCGCTGAGCGGGCTGAGGGTCTGGGGCAGGGCGGGGCAGTTGAACAGCAGGCTGCAATAGCCGCACTTTTCCCACATGACATGCAGCTGGCCATCGTTGCCGTGGCCGTGGTGCTCGTCGTGACCGTGCGCCATGGGCATGCTCATCGACATGTCCATGGGCATGGACATGCCGGCGTGGTGCTCCATCGGCATCGACTGGGAAACCAGCGGGCCGATGAAGATCATCCACATGGCGAACAGGCTCAGCCAGCCGCCACCGACGCGCCTGCGATCAGGGCGGGTAGTGCGGACGGAGCTGTAGCGCGGCAGGCTCATGGCGAGCGCCTGTCAGTCGATCAGGTCAGTGCGCGTGTTCGTGTGCTGCGGCCTGCTCGGCCGGTGGCTGCTTCTGCACGGCGACCTCGACGGTGATGTCACCGGCTTTCTCGAAGTGCAGGGTCAGCGGGAAGCGCTTGCCGTCGGTCAGCAGGCTGCGGTCCTTGGGCTGCATGATCATCACGTGGTAGGCGCTGGGGGCGAAGGTCAGGTCCTTGCCGGCGGGCACCAGCACGCTTTGCACCTGCTGCATCTTCATGGCGCCGGCGGCGCTCATCGCATGCTCGTGCAACTGGGCGTCGGCGCTGATTGGCGTGTCCGCCGAGAGCAGGCGGTCGTCGGTCTTGCCGTTGTTGTGCACGACGAAATAGGCCGCGACGTTGGGCGCGTTCGGCGGCAGCTCCAGCGACCAGGGGTGGGCGATGTGCAGATCGCCTTTGCTGTATTCGTGGGCGTTGGCATAGGCGCCGGGCAGCAGCAGGGCGGCCAGGACGAGGACTTGCTTGAGCATGGGTGAGTCTCCGATCTGTTGAGGTTCAGGCAGACAGCGTAGTGAACTCAAACCAGGGGAGAGGCACGGGGATTGAGCGCGGGCCATAATTGGCGCGGCGTGGGCTGATAGTTGGCGAGTTGCGGCGGGTGGCCGGCAGGCAGCACGGGCGGATTGTGCAACTGCGGCGGGTAGCCGGGCAGGGCCAGCAAGGGCGCGGCACCCAGGCAGCACCAGCAGTTCATCATGCTGGCGCTGTCGTCGCTTTGCGTACCGAGGTCGATCTTGGCCAGGGCCTGGACATCGACCTTGGCCTTGTTGGCCATGCTGGAACAGAAAGCCCCCCACAGCAGCTGCTCGGCCGGGCCCTTGGGCGCGGCAGAAGACAGCGGCATGGCCAGCAGGTTGAACAGCACTGCAAGGCAGGCTATCCAGGCGATGTGCCGACGTGGGGGCATGGAGAGATCCGGTCAGGAATCGTGATGGCTATTGTACGGCGGAGTATAGGTAAAAATGCCGGGGTGCGGTGAAGTGCCGCACCTGAAGTAGAGCATGCCGCGCCAGAGACGTGGGTTCGTGGGAGCGGGCTTGCCCCGCGATAGGGCCAGGCCTGGGAATGATGTTGCCTGGGCGGGCCCTATCGCGGGGCAAGCCCGCTCCCACAATGCCCGCTCACACAGGGCTGGGGGTATCAGGCCTTGCCACGCCCCAGCAGCCCGCGCACGGTCTCCTGCAGATCAGCCGGCAGCACCACGACTTTTGCATTGTCGCTACCCGCCAGGTTCTCCATCGCCCCAATGTAACGCTCACCCAGCAGGTACATGGCCGGCACGGTTTCGCTGCCCACCGCTTCCTTGACCAGGGTGATCGCCCGCGCCGACGCCTCGGCCAGGTTGACCTGGGCCTCGGCATCCAGCTTGGCCGCCTGCAGGCGCGCCTCGGCTTCGAGAATCGCCGCCTGCTTGTTGCCTTCGGCACGGGTCACGTCGGCTTTACGCTCACGTTCGGCGGCGGCCTGGCGTTCCATGGCGGTCTGCATGCTCGGCGATGGCTTGATGTCCTGGATCTCCACCGAGCGCACGGTCACGCCCCAGTCTTCGGTCTGCTCGGACATCGCTTCGCGCAGGCGCGCCTTGATCTGCTCGCGGCTGGACAGCGCTTCGTCCAGGTCCATGGCGCCGACGATGGCGCGCAGCGAGGTCATGGTCAGGCTGGTGACGGCGAACGAGAAGTTCTGCACGCCGTACGAGGCCTTCTGCGGGTCGACCACCTTGGCGAAGCACAGGGCGTTGGCGACGATCACCGCGTTGTCCTTGGTGATGATCTCCTGCTGCTGCACGTCGAGGATGATGTCCTTGGTCGGCAGGCGGTAGGCGACCACGTCCATGTACGGGATGACGATGTTCAGGCCCGGCTTGAGGGTGCTGTGGTAGCGGCCCAGGCGTTCGACGATCCACTCCTCGCCCTGGGGCACGATGCGCACCCCCTTGAACACGGTGATCAGGACGAATACGGCGAGGGTGGCGACGACGATCAGGCTGGTCATGCTTGCGAACTTCCTTTTAGTGCGGATTCAGGCCCGGATGACCCGGGCGGTGTTGCCTTCGATGGCGGCCAGGCGCACGCGCTCGCCGGCGGGGATGTCGTTGTCGGCGACGCAGGTCCATTCCTCGTTGCCCAGGATGGGCTTCTGGAAGCGCACCCGGCCTTTCTGGAACTGCGAGACGTTGGCGGTCAGCAGGCCGACCTCGCCGATCACGCTGTCGGCGGTCCAGCGCACGTCCGGCTTCTTGCGGCGGAACACCTTGAACCAGAGCACGGTGGTGATCGATGAGAACACCACCCACAGCAAACCCTGCATATCGAGTTGCAGGCTGGGGGCGAGCAGCGAGACGAGCGACACCAGCACGGCACCGATGCCGAACCAGAGGATGAAGAAGGTGGGGAGCACCAGTTCCAGCAGGATCAGGGCTACGCCGAAGACGAGCCAGATCCACCATTGCATTTCCATATGGGTGGAGCCTTCCAGAAGGGGAGAGGTGATTCTACGGCAGGATCAAGGCACAGGGCCATCTCGTGACCGTCAGCGTGGGTGTGTCACCCAGTCTTCCACACGCAGCCCCGGAACACGCTGGAACTCGCGCAGGTTGTTGGTCACCAGCGTGAGGCCACGAGCGCGGGCGTGGCCGGCAATCATTCTGTCGTATGGGCCGATGGGCGTGCCGGCCTTGGCCAGCTCCGCACGTAGCTGCGCGGTGTGCGCTGCGCCCTGAATGTCGTAGTCAAGCACATCGAGCCGTGCGGCGAACCCCTCGACAATGGCCAGATTACGTTCCGGCGCGGCGGACTTTTCCGCACCGTAGATCAACTCCATCAGGGTTACCGTACTGATGGCCAACTGGCCGTGGTACCGATTGAACGCCTCGCGCACCACTTGTGGCTTGTTCTTGATGGTGAAAATGCAGATGTTGGTATCGAGCATGTACCTGAGCATCAGAATCCTTCGCGCTCCTGGTCGGCTGGCTGTTCCCTGCTCGCCATGAAGTCCGCACTCACATCGTCACCCTCGAACCAGCTGTCCCAGCTTTCGCCGGCAGGCGAGATGATACGGGAACGGCCCACCGCGACGATGTCCACGCGGGTGACGTCTTCTGGAAGGGCGAGGGCTTTTGGCATGCGGATAGCCTGGCTGCGGTTGCTTTTGAAGACTGCACCTTGCTCCATGATGGGCCTCCTTGAAAGCGCAAATGTATGTCCGGAGTTTAATTCCGGGAGTGGATATGTCAATGGGATATACGTAGCGTAATCAGGCCTTGAACAGGCCGAGTGCCTCTAGCAGTGACCCTGCATCGTGAAACGCCCGATCCACTTCCGGCAGCACCGGCCGCTTGAGCACCAGCACTGGAACTCCGCGCTCCCGCGCCACCTCGAGCTTCGGCTCGGTGGCCGTGCTGCCGCTGTTCTTGCTCACCAGCACGTCGATCTGCCGACGTTCGAACAGGGCACGTTCATCGTCGATGAGGAACGGCCCGCGAGCACCGATCACCTCGCAGCGGTCATTGCCGGGGCACGCCTCGAGGGCGCGCAGGGTCCAGAACTGGTGTGGCGGGATTTCGTCCAGATGTTGCATAGGTTCGCGACCAAGGGTGAACAAGGGGCGTTGGAATGGGGCCAGCGCCTCGATCAGCCCGGCCCAGTCCTCGACTTCGCGCCAGTCATCACCGGGCTGCGCCTGCCACGCCGGGCGGCGCAGGGCCCAGCAGGGAATGCCGGCGCTGCGGGCGGCGAGGGCGGCGTTACGGCTGATCTGCGCGGCATAGGGGTGGGTGGCGTCGATCAGCAGGTCGATGCCTTCGGTGCGCAGGTACTCGGCCAGGCCTTCGGCGCCGCCATAGCCGCCGACTCGCACCTGGCAGCGCAGGTCCTGAGGAATGCGGCCGATGCCGGCGAGGCTGTAGACATGTTGCGGACCCAGCTGGCGGGCGATGGCCAGGGCTTCGGTGACGCCGCCGAGGAGCAGGATGCGCCCGTTCATGCCACGCCCGCCTTGCCGACGATGCCACCCTGACGGTCGATGGCGAATACTTCCACCTGCACCTGGGCCGGCACCACGCTGCGCGCGAAGACCAGGGCATGGCGGCACACCTCGTCACCCAGGGCGATGCCGGCGGCATGCGCCAGGGCGAGGGCCTGCTGGCTGGTGTTGGCGGCGACGATCGCCTGTTGCAGCGCCGTGTCCGCGCCAATGGTCGCCGCCCAGCCCGCCAACTGCGGTAGGTCGATGCTCGAATGGCGGCTGTGCAGGTCCATGTGCCCGGCGGCCAGCTTGCTGATCTTGCCGAAGCCGCCGCATAGCGTGAGGCGCGGCACGGGCACCTTGCGCAGGTGCTTGAGCACGGCGCCGACGAAGTCGCCCATCTCGATCAGGGCGATCTCCGGCAGGTTGTAGACCCGGCGCATGGTGTCTTCGCTGGCGTTGCCGGTGCAGGCGGCGATATGGGTGTAGCCGTTGGTATGGGCGACGTCGATGCCCTGGTGGATCGAGGCAATGTAGGCCGAGCAGGAGAATGGCCGGACGATGCCACTGGTGCCCAGGATCGACAGCCCGCCGAGGATGCCCAGGCGCGGATTCATGGTCTTCAGGGCCAGCTGTTCGCCGCCCTGCACGTTGACCGTCACTTCGAAACCGCCGTGGTATCCGCAATCGCCCGCCAGTTGCAGCAGATGGTCGCTGATCATCTTGCGCGGTACCGGGTTGATGGCCGGTTCACCGACTGCCAGCACCAACCCCGGGCGAGTCACGGTACCCACGCCCACGCCCGCGATGAAGCGTACGCCGGGCTCGGTGCGCAGGCGCACCTGGCTGTAGAGCAGGGCGCCATGGGTGACATCGGGATCGTCGCCGGCATCCTTCAAGGTGCCGGCCTCGGCCATGTCGCCCTTTAGGTGGCAGAACTCCAGGCGCATCTGCACCACCTTGCCCTTGGGCAGGGTGATCTCCACCGCGTCGTGCCGTTGCCCGCTCAGCAACAGGCGCGCCGCCGCCAGGCTGGTGGCGGTGGCGCAGCTGCCAGTGGTCAGGCCGCTGCGCAGTGGCGCGGCCTGTTCGCGGGTTTCTTCACGCATCGAGGGGTTTCACCACGTCGAGCAAGGTGATTGGCAGGGCCTGGCGCCAGGTGTCGAAACTGCCCAGTGGTTGAGTGTGGGCGATGTGGATGCGGGTCAGCTCGCCGCCGTGCTGCTCGCGGAACTGCGCCAGGGCGACCTCGCTTTGCAGCGTGACGGCGTTGGCAACAAGGCGTCCGCCCGGCAGCAGGCGCTCCCAGCACAGCTCGAGCACGCCTTCGCGGGTGACGCCGCCGCCGATGAAGATCGCGTCCGGACGTTCCAGCCCAACCAAGGCTTCGGGGGCCTTGCCGCGAATCAGCTGCAGGCCGGGCACGCCAAGGGTGTCGCGGTTGTGTTCGATGTAGCCCTGGCGGCCTTCGTCAGCTTCGATGGCCAGGGTGCGGCAGCTGGGATGGGCGCGCATCCACTCGATGCCGATGGAACCGCAACCGGCGCCCACGTCCCACAGCAGTTCGCCCGGTTGCGGAGCCAGGCGGGCCAGGGTGATCGCTCGCACGTCGCGCTTGGTCAGCTGGCCATCGTGACGGAAGGCGCTGTCGGGCAGGCCGGCCACGCGAGGCAGGCGCGGGGTATCAGGCGAGGCCTGGCATTCGATGGCGACCAGGTTGAGCGTGGCGATGTCGGTGTGTGGCCAGTCGTCGGCGGTGCCGCTCAGCGTTCGCTCCTGTGGGCCGCCAAGGTGTTCGAACACCTGGAGACGGCTGGGGCCGAAGCCACGTTCGCGCAGCTGCGCGGCAATGGCCGCCGGGCTGCTTTCATCGTTACTCAGCACCAGCAGGCGCACGCCGCTGTGCAGATGGGCATTGAGCGCGGCCAGCGGACGGGCGACCACCGAGACTACCTGCACATCCTGCAACGGCCAGCCCAGGCGGGCGGCGGCCAGGGCGCAGGAGGAGGGCATCGACAGCACTTGCAGTTCCTCGGCGGGCAGCTGGCGCGCCAGGCTGGCGCCGACGCCATAGAACATCGGGTCGCCGCTGGCCAGCACGCATACCGGCTCGCCGCGCAGGGCCAGGACCGGGGCCAGGGAGAAGGGGCTGGGCCAGTGCAATTGCTCGGCGGTCACGCAGCGGGGCAGCAGTGCCAGCTGGCGTGGTGCACCGATGATTCGCGTGGCCGACAGCAGGGCATGCCGGGCCTGCTTGCCCAGGCCGCTGAAACCGTCTTCGCCGATGCCTATTACTGTCAGCCAGGGGGCCATTGGGTCCTCTTTGATACCGCATGGGGGCACTACGTGCCCCTTTCGCGGCGCAAGGCCGCTCCTACAGGTGCAGCGCGAACCCTGTAGGAGCGGCCTTGTGCCGCGAAAGGGCTGCGTAGCAGCCCCGAAATTGAACGTTCGACCACCGGTTTTTCATGCCGCCGGACAAAGCAGGCATAATACCGCGCCTTCTACACTGAAGCGCACTTTCACGATTGCCGGATGCTCCCTTGACGCAGCCCCCACCCTCCGAAGTTTCGCCCCGTCCCTCGGCCTGTCCGGGGTTGTGGCGCATCGTCGCCGCGCGCGACGGTGGCATCTGTCGGATCAAGCTGCCTGGCGGCCTGCTGCTGGCCGACCAGGCCGATGCCGTGGCCGACGCTGCCGAGCGCTTCGCCGGCGGGGTGATCGAGGCGACCAATCGGGCCAACCTGCAGATCCGTGGCATTGGCCAGGATCACGGCGGGCTGGTCGAGCATCTGCTGGCCGCCGGGCTCGGCCCGCGTGACGCGGCGGGCGACGATGTGCGCAATCTCATGCTCAGCCCACTGGCCGGGCTCGATCCGGCCATGCTGTTCGACACCCGACCCTTAGCCGGGCAGATCCTCGACCTGCTGGAAAGCACACCCAGGTTCCACAAGCTCTCGGCCAAGTTCGCCGTGCAGCTCGATGGCGGCGAAGCGCTGGCGATGCTCGACCACGCCCATGACCTGTGGCTGTCCGCGATGCATCGCGAAGGGCACATCTGGTTGCGGTTCGGCCTTGCGAGCAGCCTGTCGAATGGCCAGGCGCTGGGTGCGGTACTGGTGGAGCAGGGGCTGGAGTTGGTGCGCGCGGTGCTGGAGCGCTTCCTTGATCTTGCTGCGCCCGAGCAGTCGCGCATGCGTCAATTGCTGCAGGTGTGCCCGGTGGAGCACTTCCTGGAAGGGCTGGCGGTTCAGATCGATACCACGTCGATGGCCTGGCAGCGCCCGGCGACGACAAGTCCGTGGCTGGGCGTGCTGCCCCAGCGCCAGGGTGTGGCCCTGGGCGTCGCGCCACCGCTTGGGCGTCTGACCCCCGCCATGCTTCGCAGTGCCGCCCGCATCGCCCGGCAATGGGGCGATGGCAGCTTGCGCCTGACGCCTTGGCAGAGCCTGGTGCTGACCTCCCTCGCACCGACCGAGCTGGAAAACGCACGCACGCAGCTGGCGGCATCCGGCATGCTCTGCCACAACGAACATCCACTGGCGCGGGTCGTCGCCTGCACCGGCTCCAGCGGCTGCGCCAAGGCCCAGGCCGACACCAAGGCCGACGCCATTGCCCTGGCCGCCCTGCTGCACCACGGTGCCCCAGGCAGCGTGCACCTGACAGCCTGCCCACGTTCCTGCGCCCTGGCCCATGCCGCCCCGGCCACTCTGTTGGCTCGGGCCCCGGGCCGTTATGACCTTTACTTGCGCGACGCGCGCCTGCCAGGCTTCGGCAGGCTGCGCGCCGCCAACCTTACCCCAGAAGAAGCAGGCGCCATGCTCGACCTGCCGACGGAGCACCTTGATGATTGACTACATCCGCGATGGTCAGGAGATCTATCGCAATTCCTTCCGGATCATCCGCGAGGAAGCCCGGCTCGAGCGGATCCCCGCCGATCTTGAAAAGCTCGCCGTGCGCGTGATCCATGCCTGCGGCATGGTCGAGGCCATCGATGGCCTGCAGTTCTCCGAAGGCGCCGGTAGCGCCGGCCGCGAGGCCCTGGCCAAGGGCGCGCCGATCCTCTGTGACGCGCACATGGTCGCCGAAGGCATCACCCGCGCCCGCCTGCCGGCCAACAACCCGGTCATCTGCACCCTGCGCGACCCGAGCGTGCCGGACCTGGCCAAGGCCGAGGGCAATACCCGCTCGGCGGTGGCCCTGGAACTGTGGCGCCCGCACCTGGAAGGCAGCGTGGTGGTGATCGGTAACGCGCCGACCGCCTTGTTCTACCTGCTGGAAATGCTCGATGCCGGCGCGCCGAAACCGGCGCTGATCCTCGGCTTCCCGGTCGGCTTCGTCGGCGCCGCCGAATCCAAGGCCATGCTTGCCGCCGACAGCCGCGGCGTGCCGTTCGTGATCATGCAGGGCCGCCTGGGCGGCAGCGCGATGGCCGCCGCCGCGGTCAACGCCCTGGCCACGGAGGTGGAATGATGCACGCACGCGGACGACTGCTGGGCCTGGGCGTGGGCCCGGGCGATCCCGAACTGATCACGGTCAAGGCCCTGCGCCTGCTGCGCGAGGCCCCCGTGGTGGCGTACTTCGTGGCCAAGGGCAAGCGCGGCAACGCCTTCGGTATCATCGAAGCGCACCTGCAAGCCGAACAGACCCTGCTGCCGCTGGTATACCCGGTGACCACCGAGGCGCTGCCCGCGCCGCTTTCCTATGAGCAGGTGATCAGCGACTTCTACGACGAAGCCAGCCTGCAGGTTGCCGCGCACCTGGACGCCGGCCGCGACGTGGCGGTGATCTGCGAAGGGGACCCGTTCTTCTACGGCTCCTACATGTACCTGCACGATCGCCTGGCCTCGCGCTACGAGGCGCAGGTGATCCCTGGTGTCTGCTCGATGCTCGGTGGCGCTTCGGTACTCGGTGCGCCGCTGGTCTATCGCAACCAGACCCTCACCGTGCTCTCCGGCGTGTTGCCCCATGAAGAGCTCAAGCAGCGCCTGGCCGCTGCCGACGCAGCAGTGATCATGAAGCTGGGGCGCAACTTCCCCAAGGTGCGCCAGGTGCTCGGCGAGCTGGGCCTGGATAGCCGTGCGCTGTACGTGGAGCGGGCCACCATGGCCAACCAGAAGATCGTCGCGCTGGACGAGGTCGACCCGCAGTCCTCGCCGTACTTCTCGCTGATCATCGTGCCGGGTGAGAAATGGCAGGGATGATCAAGGCACCGGCAATCGTCCTGCTCGGCCCGGGCAGCCTGGCCACCGCGCAGCGTATCCAGCAACGTTATCCACAGGCCGTGATCCATGGCCTGCAAGGGCGTGTGGAGGGTGCCGACCGTTACTACGCAGCCTTCGGCGACACCCTGCGCGAGCTGTATCAGCAAGACACGCCGATTATCGCCTTGTGCGCGGCGGGCATCGTCATTCGCACCCTGGCGCCGCTGTTGAGCGAAAAAGGCGTCGAGCCGCCGGTATTGGCCGTGGCCGAGGATGGCAGCGCCGTGGTGCCGCTGCTCGGTGGCCTGGGCGGTGTCAACGTCATGGCCCGCGAAATTGGCGAGGCACTGGGTGTCAGCGCGGCGATCACCACCAGTGGCGAGCTGCGCTTCGGCACCTGCCTGCTCAATCCGCCCGAGGGTTATGCGCTGGCGGACCTGGAGCAGGGCAAGCGCTTCGTCTCCGACCTGCTGGCGGGCGAAACCGTGCGTGTCGAAGGCGACGCGCCGTGGCTCGAGCATGCGCAGTTGCCTGCAGGTGACGATGCGCGGCGCACCATCCATGTGGGGAGTGCGCTTCGCCCGAGCAACCGTGACGAACTGCTGATCCATGCGCGTTGCGTGGTGGTGGCGGTCACGGCCGGCAGCGCTGACCTGGTGCAACAGGTGCGGGAGGAACTGCTGCGAGCGAACATCGCCGAGCCCGCGTTGGCCTGCCTGCTGGCGAGCGAAACCGAGATGGCGGAGCCGACCCTGCACGAGGCTGCCCAGGCGCTGAACGTCGCCCTGCGCTTTGCCCCGGCTGCCGAGAGCCTGGAGCGGATGCTGGCTGATGCATTGCCGCAAGCGCGTGTGGGTTCGTCCGTGGGGCTCGCCCACGCCGTTGCCCCGGCACCGGTCGACATCGACCGCGTTGGCCGTCGTCGGGGTCGCCTGGCCGTGATCGGCCTGGGGCCTGGTGCCGCCGAGCTGATGGTGCCGGCGGTCAAGGCCGAATTGGCGCGTGCCCAGGATGTGCTCGGCTACGAAACCTACGTGCGCATGGCCGGCCCCTTCCGCGACGATCAAGTGCTGCACTGCACCGACAACCGCGAAGAGATGCAGCGCGCCCGCCATGCCTTCGAGCTGGCGGCACAGGGCCGTTCGGTGGTGGTGGTGTCGTCGGGTGATCCGGGCGTATTCGCCATGGCCGCCGCAGTGCTCGAAGCGTTGCACGAGTCCAGCGACCCGGCCTGGCAGCGCGTCGAGTTGGAGATTCTTCCCGGCGTCTCGGCCTCGCTGGCCACCGCCGCGCAAGCGGGGGCGCCGCTGGGGCACGACTTCTGCGTGATGTCGCTGTCGGACAACCTCAAGCCCTGGTCGATCATCGAAAAACGCCTCGACCTGGCCGCCCAGGCGGATCTGGTGATGGCGTTCTACAACCCGATCTCCAAGGCCCGGCCTCATCAGCTGGGCGTGGCGCTGGAGGTGGTACGCCGTCATCGCGATGCAGGCACCCCCGTGGTGTTGGGCCGTGATATCGGCCGGCCGGGGCAGACACTGCGGGTAGTGACCTTGGGCGAGCTGCTGCCGGAGATGGTCGACATGCGCACCATGGTGCTGGTCGGCTCCTCGACCACCTGCACCTTCCCCCGGGCCGATGGCGGCCAGTGGGTGTACACGCCGCGCTGGTACCCCGCCAAGCCCTGAGCGCAGCCGGGGTCAGGGCAGCAGGTAGCCCTTGATCCCGGTGAAGATGATCTGCGCCGCCAGGGCGCAGACGAACAGCCCCATCAGGCGGCTGACGATCTGCAGGCCCTGGTCGCCGAGCAGTCGCTCGATACGGTGCGAAAGGTACAGCACCAGGCCGACGGTGAAGCTGGCCAGGGCGATGCTGACGATGGCCAGCAGCTTGTCGTCCCAGTGCGGCTGGCCCACCCCCATCACCAGCAGCGCACCGATGGTGCCCGGGCCGACTGTCAGTGGAATGGTCAGCGGCACGATGGTCACGTCCTGCTGCACGTTGTCGGTCTGCACCGCCGACTTGCCCTGGGCCATGCCCAGCGCCGAGATGAACAGCACCGAGCCCGCGCCGATGCGAAAGGCGTCGGCGGTGATGCCGAACACGCCGAAAATCACCCGCCCGAACAGATAGAGCAGCACGCTGGCCACCAGCGTGGCGATCGCCACGCGCCAGGCCAGTTGCTTGCGCTCCTTGCTGGAGTGGCCGCGGGTCAGGCCGATGAAGCACGACAGCACGAAGAACGGGCTGTAGAGCACGAGCATCTTCAGGTAGACGCTGAACAACTCATGGAGCATGGAGGCGGGTCCGCAGCGGGGAGGGGTGGCACCTGTATAGCACGGAACCTGCGGGAGTGGTTCTCCCACAAGTACAGCGCTCGATTCAGCGTTTGCGCGATCCTGTAGGAGATTACGCAGCCCTTCCTGGCTGCGCTGTCGTGCAGGGAACAGGGTTCCAGCGTGGGAGCGGGCTTGCCCCGCGATCACCGGCGAAGCCGGTGCCAACGCCGCATCGCGGGGCAAGCCCGCTCCCACGCTGCTTCAGTCAAATCAAAGAATTATGTTTTGTTCCATGAGAGTGGCCTCGCGCCGCGAAAGGGCCGCAACGCGGCCCCGGCGATATCAGCTTGATGCACAAATCCCGGGGCCGCTACGCAGCCCTTTCGCGGCACAAGGCCGCCCCTACACGACTTATACTGGCCCGACCACAAGCATTAACCTGGACCATCGAATGAAACCCTTTGACGACCTGATAGCCGAGGCCAACGCAGCGGATGTGACCGGCTGGGGCTTCGATTGGCTGGCAGGACGCGCCTCCGAGCAGCGTCCGCCTTGGGGCTATGTCCAGCGCCTTGCGCAGCGTCTGCAGGGCGTCTGCGCCGCGCTGGATCTCGACACCGGCGGCGGAGAGGTACTGGATGAGGCACTGCACTTTCCACCCCTCATGTGCGCAACTGAAGCCTGGCCCCCCAACGCCCGCAAGGCGCACGAGCGTCTGGGGCCGCGCGGCGTTGAAGTCGTGCAGGTCGCGCCCGGTACCGCACTCCCATTCGCCGACGCCTCGTTCGAGCTGGTCACCTCACGCCACCCGGTGCAACCGGACTGGACCGAGATTCATCGCGTCCTCCGGCCTGGCGGGCATTACTTCGCCCAGCACGTAGGGCCAGCCTCGGCCTTCGAGCTGATCGAGCATTTCCTCGGGCCATTGCCACGTGAGCGGCAATTGCGCGATCCGCAGGACGAAGTGGCAGCCGCGCAGGCAGCCGGGTTGACGGTGACTGACCTGCGCACAGCCCATTGCCGCATGCTGTTCCATGACGTCGGCGCCGTCGTGTGGATTCTTCGCAAATGCGTATGGTGGGTGCCGGACTTCTCTGTGGATAAGTACCACGCTGAACTGCTGGCCCTGGATAGCCAGATGCGCCAGGGCGAACCTTTTGTCGCGCATTCGACCCGTCATCTCATTGAAGCGAGGCGTTAAGCGGGCGCAGGCCGAGGCATCCGCTATCGATCGATAGCGGCCATCAACCCTCACATCCCGTTGGCGAATTCCGGCTCCTGCATGTCGACGCGCTCATTCATCCCCCTGAGCGCCCTGGCATATTCGCCCAGTACCTGAAGCGCCCAGTCGGCCCGGCGACGAATACGCAGGTCTTGCGTGCTGGCACTTTCCGGCCCATTCATCACGTCCTCCACCTGGCGCACGATCAACTGCTCGGGCAGGTAGCAGATGCGGCAATTCTTGTAGCTGGACGCACGCATTTCAGAAAGTGGGTAGGCGCCGCCCTGGCCAGAGGACACCCCGACCAGCAGTGCCGGCTTGTGCCCCAGCTCGCGGTAGCCGGCGTAGACGAACAGGTTCTTCAGCGCCGGGCAGGCCATGCCGTGCCATTCCGGGGTCAGCACCACCAGGGCATCGGCTTCACGCAGCAGGGCTGCATACTCGGCCCAGAGTCCGTGTTCATCCTTGGCAGGCCATAACGGCAGCGGCGCACGTCCCAGATCGATCACCCTCGGCAGCGTGCTCAGTTGCAATGCCTGCAGGCGGTGGGCGAGAAAGGCAGCGACCTTCGCCGATTGGCTGTCCGGCTGGCTGGAGCCGGCCACGAGTACGATATTCAGGCTCATTTGGCCAGCTCCTGGTCCGATTCCGTCGACATGCTGGTCGACTTGCCGCGCACCAGCGGCCAGAACAGCTCCTCCTGCCAGCTGACCGGACGCATGCCTTCGATACCGTAATGCTGCGGGCGGCGGCGGGTGATCTTTGCCGTGCCGAACAGCACGTCCCAGAAGAACAGCAGGTTGCCGAAGTTGCCCTTGTAATGCGTCACCCCGTCATCGGCGCTGAGGCCGTGATGCGCCGAGTGGGTCGCGGGGGTGGAAATGGTCCGTTCCAGCAGCCACATCACGGGCCGCAGTGCGCGTATGCGGTAAAGCTTGTCATCCCAGGGCACGCTGCTGTGGGCGCCGAAGATGACCAGCATCTTGACGATCAGGTAGCCGAAGTACACAGGCGCCAACCCCAGGTAGATCAGGGCCCCGCTGAACCACAGACCGGGCATCAGCAGGTAATAGAAGCTGTTGTTGCGGTAGACGATGCGGATGCTCATGTAGGGCGCTGAATGGTGCGCACGGTGCAGCGAGTAGAGCAGGGGCACCTTGTGGCTGAGGCGATGCCACCAGTACTGGGTCATGTCGTCCAGCACCAGGAACAGGACGAGCCCAAGCACCCAGTGCAGGCCGGCGAGGCTGCCCTTCAGTTGCGGCGCGAAGTGTTCCAGCAGGCTGTTGCTGAGGAACGTGACCAACGGCAGGGTGACCACCATCAGCAGGGCGCTGCCGACGATCTCGATGATCGCGTCCCGGCGTTTGCCGCGAGGCTGAAGGAAGCAGGCGCAGGTGATTTCGAGGAGGATGAAGCCGATCAGGATGGCGAGAATAATCGGTATCGGGCTGTTTGTTATTGTTGTGCTCATGGCATTCTCCGGTGGGTGCCGATCAAGGCGGTGCCCACCCATAAGAATTCACGAAGCCGTCAGACGATATGCGCGAAACGGACAGAATCACCCGAGAACCGGCCAATCCATCGCCCGAGCGATTCCACCGCGGCCCGCTCGGGCGGGTGCTGGAGCGCTACCTGCAGACGCATTCGCTGAAGGCGCGCAGCAACTACAGCATGCTTGCGCTGGAGCAGCTTTGGGCCAAGGCGGCCAGTCATGATCCGGCAATCGGCTTGCACCTGTTCTCGAACTTCAGCCGCCAGGACTGGCACGTGCTGGCCCAGGGCTGCCTGTACAGCACCACGCTGGCCGAGGCCATCCGCTTCTGGGCGCGCTATGCACGGCTGGCATCGGACATGGATACCCTGGCGCTGGTCGAGGAGGGTGATTCCCTCGGGGTGGAACTGCGTATCGATGCGCCAGCCAGCCTGGTGCGCTATATGGTCGAGCACTACAGCGTGATGTCCCTCAGTGTGATGCGCGTGGGGATGGGCGCGGCGGTCGTGCCGCAGCGGGCGTGCTTCGCTCACCGTCGGCCAGCGTACTACCCGGAGTACCGCGAGTGGTTTGGTGAAGATATCCAGTTCGACTGCGGGTACAACCGCCTGTACTTCAACCGTACCCAGCTGGACATGCCATTGCTGACCCAGCATGCCGGGATGATGGAGGTGGTGAGCCAGGAGCTGGAGCGTCGGCTGGCGCAGCAGTCCCAGCTTAGTGGCTGGTCGGCCCGGGTGGCCCAGGGCATTCGCCAAGGCCTTATCACGGGACGGTCGCTTACCCTGGAGGGTCAGGCGCAGGACCTTCACCAGAGTGCGCGTACCTTGCGTCGGCGGCTGGAGGATGAGGGGACCAGTTTTCGTGTGCTGCTCGACCGAGTGCGTGCCGAGCTGGAGCAGTATCTGGAGATGCAGGGAGATAGCCGAGCGCAGATCGCTGCACAGCTTGGCTACAGTGACCTGGCGGCTTATGTCCATGCGCGTAAACGCTGGCGGTCGCTTTAGGAGATCACCCAGCCCTTTGGGCTACGCTGTCGCGTAGTTAAGCTGAATTGGCAGGCACAAAAAAGATTTTCAAAGTCTGCATGTTTAATCTTTGTTCTGCTTTGAGTTACGGTTTTGAGGCCATTAATGTTTCCGAGTTTTTCGGCAGCATGTTTTCTGTTCTTTCCCTCCAAAGTTTTGAGAAATTTCCCACTGCGCTACCTGTTGTGAATAGATCCTGTCTAGGGCTACATTCCTCAGGTCGCAGCAAAATCTGCGACCAGGTGTAGGAACCTGCTGGTAAACTTGGCGCTCGCACTAGGCGCCCCATCACAACGGCTGGCGCCTTTTTTGCGTCTGCTGCGATGTCATGGCGGCTGTGTGTGGGCAGGCTTCGGCCTGGCCGGGTTCCAAGTTTCCCGGTATTCCTACCCCACACATAGCTGCCACCCAATCCCGTAGGAAGGATCGTGGTAGCTCCAATCTCAAACTTGGAGTCTCATGCATGCTTATTCGCATTCTGAGCAGGATCCTCGCATCCGCTCTCCGCCGCCCAACCCCCGCGGCCAGCCCATCCCCAACCTTCTACCCGATCGACAGCCAGTCCCTCGCCACACGCGTCAACCGGGAGGTGCCCCATGTCTGACCATGAACGGCTGTCTACCCTCCAGAGCTACGTCTGGACCCTTGAACTGCTCGGCGAGGCGCTGGTGCAGCATGACGAGGTACTCGAGTGCGAGCACAACCCGCAGCTGAGCTTTCGCAACACGGCGGGGATTCATCAGGCGATCCGGATCATCAGCCGGTTGGCCAGCGAGCAGTTCGGCAAGCTGGAGGCGATGAAGGAGGAGGGGAGAGGTGGCGGCGTGGTGTAGGTGCCACTGAGGCACTGAATGCCAGGCACAAAAAGACGCCCATTGGGCGTCTTCTTTTTAGGATTTGGTGGGCCGGGGTGAGTTGAAACAAGTCGGTATCTAGTTGTTTTGTCTAATTAATAATCGATTAGATAACTTGCTTGGAATACCAGTTGGAACGCTGCGTGGTCTGGATTCCGATGGACGGTGCGTTTTGAGAACCGCCTCCAAAAACGAATCGGGGCCGAATCTATCAAGCAAATGGACGCGCTGCTGATTGTTGCTCCTGGGCTCGTAGGTCTGGGGCTCCTAGTGTGGTGTTTCAGAAATACCCCTGGAAATCAGGCCACCGCTTTACCCGTGCTCTGCCAGCCGATAAGGTGGCGCGCATTGTAAAATGATGGCAGCTTGCGTGGTCCAGGGATGGCTCCCTGAATGAAGCGGTGCATTCAAGCGCTGTTTTGAGGCTATCTCAGGTTCCCTCTCGTTTGTTAATTGCCCGTTTGAGTATTGGCCGGCCCATCTGATTGTGGACGGTATGGGAGTGTTGTGCATGAGTGAATTGGCCCAGGCGTTGCTGGCTGCAGTACCGGAAGATGGCGGCAGCATCGGCAATCAGGCCCTTTATGAGCGACTCAAGAGCCAGTTCACCGGCCTGAGTGAAGAGCAATTCTGGGAATCGCGCGACGTGCTGATCGGTGAGGGTGTGCTGGTCAAAGGCCGCGGGCGTGGCGGCTCCGTGCTGCGCGCCCAGGCCGCAGGTGCCAGCCTGGCGGCGCAGGCGCTGAGCAAGGCGCGTGAGCGTTTCGAGCCGGCAGTGGCCGAAGCATCCACCAGCTATGTCGTCGAAGCGGCAACCAGTAAGGCCAAGGCGGTCAAAGTACAGGCTGCCACCAGTATCGAGGCCATGGAGAAAACCCTCTGGGCCACAGCCGACAAGCTGCGCGCCAATATGGATGCCGCCGAGTACAAGCACATCGTTCTCGGGCTGATCTTCCTCAAGTACGTCTCCGACAGCTTCGCCGGCCGCCGTGCTGAGTTGGAGCGCAAACTCACCGACGAAAACGACGACTACTATCTGGGCGATGACGATCCCGATGCGCTCAACGCCGAACTGGAAGACCGCGATTATTACCGCGAGGTCAACGTGTTCTGGGTGCCGGAAGTGGCGCGCTGGGAGTCGATCCGCGCCGCCGCCAAGCAGGTGGATATCGGCAAGCGCATCGACGAGGCCCTGGCTGCGATTGAGGCGGAAAACCCTCGGCTGAAGAACATCCTCGATAAGCGCTACGCCCGTGCGCAATTGCCGGACGGCAAGCTGGGCGAGCTGGTAGACCTGATCTCCACCATCGGCTTTGGTGACGACAGCAGCAAGGCCCGCGACCTGCTCGGCCAGGTGTACGAATACTTCCTAGGCCAGTTCGCCAGTGCTGAAGGCAAGAAGGGCGGGCAGTTCTACACCCCGGCGAGCATCGTCAAAACCCTGGTGGCAGTGCTCAACCCGCACCACGGCAAGGTCTACGACCCTTGCTGCGGCAGTGGCGGCATGTTCGTGCAGTCGGAGAAGTTTATCGAAGCCCACGGCGGCAAGCTGGGTGATGTCTCCATTTACGGGCAGGAGTCCAACCCCACCACCTGGCGTCTGGCGGCGATGAACCTCGCCATTCGTGGCATCGACTTCAACCTTGGCAAGGAGCCGGCAGACACCTTTGTGCGTAACCAGCACAGCGATCTGCGTGCCGACTTTGTGCTGGCCAACCCGCCGTTCAATATTAGCGACTGGTGGCATGGAAGCCTTGAAGGCGACCCGCGCTGGGTCTATGGCACGCCGCCTACGGGCAACGCGAACTACGCCTGGCTGCAACACATGCTCTACCATCTCAAGCCCAATGGCCGCGCCGGCATCGTGCTGGCAAACGGCTCGATGAGTTCTAGCCAGAACAGCGAAGGCGATATCCGCCGCGCCATGGTCGAGGCCGATGTGGTGGAGGTGATGGTCGCCTTGCCCGGCCAACTGTTCTTCAACACCCAAATTCCTGCCTGCCTGTGGTTCCTCGCCAAGGACAAGCGCCATGCTCTGAGCTCCGGCGGCATCGACCGCAGCGGCCAGGTGCTGTTTATCGATGCGCGCAAGCTGGGCACCAGCGTTAGCCGTGTACAGATCGAACTGACCGATGCCGATATCGAACGCATCGCCAGCACCGTGGCTGCCTGGCGTGGCGAGGCGCTGGATGAGGGCGGGCAGGTCAGTGAATACGCCGATATCCCCGGCTTCTGCCGCAGCGTCAACCTCTCGGAGATCGCCGAGCACGGCCATGTGCTGACTCCGGGCCGCTATGTGGGTGCCGAAGAGGTGGAGGATGACGACGAAGCCTTTGCCGAGAAGATGCAGCGGCTGACTCGGCAGTTGGGTGAACAGATGAAGAGGGGCGCGGAACTCGACCAGTTGATCCTGCAGAAGCTGGGGGGGCTGGGGTATGAGTTTTAAAACGGCAGACGTAGGTATCGTTCCTGAAGCCTGGGATGTTGAGGAACTTCGTTACTTCCTCGACTTGATAACATACGGCTTCACAAATCCTATGCCTGACTCCGATGAGGGGCCGTGGAAACTCACCGCCAAGGATATCGTGAATGGACGGATTAATTACGGCACGGCTAGACGGACAACGATTGAGGCATTTAAAAGAAAGCTCACTGATAAAAGTCGGCCAAGAGTGGGCGATGTCCTGCTCACGAAAGACGGTTCCATTGGCAGGGTTGCAGTAGTTGATCGAGATGGAGTCTGCATCAATCTGTAGCTTTGCTTCGTCCAAAGAAAAATATCAATCCTGAGTTCCTGAAATATCTCCTTATTTCACCGCATTACCAGCGAGTGATGGAGAACGATTCTGATGGTTCTACGATTAAGCACATCTACATTACTCGTGTAGATAAAATGCAAGTTGCCGTGCCGCCTCTTGCAGAGCAAAGTGAAATATTAAAAGTAGTCGGCACTATCGACGACCGCATCACCCTGCTACGCGAAACCAACGCAACGCTGGAAGCCATCGCCCAAGCGTTGTTCAAATCCTGGTTCGTCGATTTCGACCCCGTGCGCGCCAAGGCCGAAGGCCGCCAGCCGGAAGGTATGGACGCCACCACCGCCGCGCTTTTCCCCAATAGCTTCGAAGATTCCGAACTGGGTTTGGTGCCGAAGGGGTGGGCGGTTGGGAGCTTGGGAGTCATTGCGCAGATTGTAAGGCGGCAAATTCAAGCTTCTGAGTTACATGCTGGTGTGCGCTACGTTGGGCTAGAGCACATTCCTCGAAAGTCGCTGAGCTTAAGCAGTTGGGGTAATGCCGACGGTTTGGAGAGCACAAAGTCTGCATTTTCCGAGGGGGACATACTGTTCGGCAAGCTTCGCCCATATTTCCACAAGGTGGTCCTCGCCCCGTTCTCTGGGGTCTGCTCGACGGATATTTTGGTCTGCCAGCCCAAGGAGAGAGAGTATTTTGGCGTGGTAGCAATGCACTTGTTTAGTGAGACTTTGATCAGCTATGCGGACCGTCTCTCGAATGGTGCAAAGATGCCCCGCGTGAACTGGAAAGATTTGGCAGAATATCCAATTGTTGTTCCGTCATCAGACATCGCAGCAAAGCTGAATGAGGCGATACATCCACTTTTGGCACGAATGACTGATGGCATTCATCGAGCTCACACACTCACCCAGCTCCGCGACACTCTCTTACCCCGTCTGATCTCCGGCCAACTGCGCTTGCCTGAGGCTGAAGTGCTGATCTAGGAGGCGGTATGAGTCTAAGTGTTAATGCTGATTTCTTTCGGCTGCTGGACTACCTGAAGGCGCAAGGCGCTGCTGTACAAAAGCGCACTGAGGATTCTCAGCAGTACCAGGACTTTCTGCTGGCCTTTCCTCTGAGCCGCCTGAACCAGTTAACGCTGGATGAATACTGCGTGGGCAAGGGCGATGGGAAATCCTTCTGCTGGTGGATCGAGCGCGGCCTGGTACCGGTGCTGGGTCGCTATATGCCCGGCACCGCTAAAGGCCATCTCCTGTACTTTCAGGAAGATGGCAGCCTGTACAAGAATCGCCGTCTGCTGGATCTCGGTGATGAAGAGGCGCTGCGCTACACGCTGAGCATCCAAAGCACCATCTCTGCAGCCGATCCCGCTGATCTGCTCTGGGTGGATGACGACAAGGAAATCTACCGCCGGGCCGGCTTAGAACCGCGTGTCACGATCGGCGCAGGGCGCAAGCTACGCTTGTTGGCCTGTTATCACACGGCTCAGACATTGCCGATTTCCTCCAGCGATCATCTGGGGCATTTCCTGCAGATGGTGGGTTGCCCATCAGCGCTTATCCCGTCGCCGAAGATGCCGGTGGCGCGCATGCTGAAGTTGCGCGAGTACTACCAACTTGCTTGTGAGTCGGTGCCAGGTCTTAGCCCTTATGGATTTATGCGCGGGCTGTACAGCGAGGAGCTGGGGTTAAGACCTGCTAAGCCTGAGTCTGAGGAGGATATTCAGCCAGGGGGAGCAAGCTACCTGCTTACCTGGAATCCAGCTCATTTCAAACTGGGTGGAGACGCCGGCGTAGAGTTGGGGCAGGAGATTGATTGGAGCTGCCATTCGAAACATCCGCAACCGGGCGATGTGGTTTATCTGGTGCGGTTGGGGCAGGAACCACGGGGCATAGTAGCGCGCGGCCTAGTGACGGAGGGGGCGCATGACGGGCCTGACTGGAAGGATTCGAGCAAAACCCGCAACTACATCCGCTTTCGCATCGATGAGCATCGTCCTGACTGTGCTCGCGGCTTGTTGCCCATGTTGCTGCTCAACAAGGCCATGCCTACCCAGCGCTGGAACCCACAGAGTTCGGGCGTCGAGATTGCCCCGGCCATCGCGGCCCGACTGGAGCTGCTCTGGCAGGCGGGCGAAGGGCTGCATAGCCTGAGACAGTACGTGTCCTGGAGTTCGGCGGATCGTAAGGAGTCCTGCCCTGGATGGCTGAATATTTATCAGGAGGTCACATCGCTGGCCAAGGTCCTGTGCACTGGTCAGACGCCTCTGGATCATTCCGCTCTTGTACGTTTGTGGATTGAGCGCGAGAACGGGATTTCCAGCTTGAAGCTGGGGCTGTTCTCTCGAGATGAATTCAATGAACAACAAGCCGTTATTCGGGAAATCACGCAGCGCATCATGGATGCGCCTACGGCGCAGACTCACGCACAGGTGATGAAGGATTGGCGTCTGGCGGTTGAGAGCAAGCAGTTCAGCGCCAATCGACCTGCCATGGTCAATCGAGTGTTTGCCGCTTTTGCGCCGGAGCGGTTCACCACACTGCTCAAGCCTGAAGATTGCCAGCGACTATTGCAGGGTTTGCGTGAGCTTTTTCAGCTGGATGTGACTCAGGAAAAGCAGGACTGGTGTGCGTTGAATGAGCAGATCATGGCGTGCATGAGTCTGGCTGGGCTGGATACAGATTCCGTACTGCCAAACAACATTGCCATGTGGCAGTTGCTAGAGGCGCTGCAGGGTGCCAAAGACGAGGTACTTGAAGACGCTCAAGGGGGAGATGCCAGGGTGGCCGCCAAAGATATTCCGCTGAATCAGATTCTTTTCGGTCCACCGGGAACGGGCAAGACGTTTTCCGTCGTGGAGGAGGCTCTGAAGATTCTGGCACCAGAGGTGCTGGAGACGCCCACGCGCGAGACTTGGAAGAGCGCGTTCGATCAGTTGGTGATGGAAGGTCGAGTGCGTTTCGTCACTTTCCACCAAAGCTTCAGCTACGAAGATTTCGTTGAAGGTTTGCGAGCCGTATCAGAGGGCGGGCAGCTGCATTACAAGGTTGAGCCTGGTGTTTTCAAACTGCTGTGTGACGACGCACGGCACCAAGAAGGAGCGCAGACAGAAGATGATGTGCTCAATGCGTTTCTGGAAGAGGTCACCGAGGGCCCCGTCACGCTTACTACGGTGCGTGGCAAGTCCTTTGATGTCCGCTACAGGCCCGGCAATGGGACTTTCACCTGTCAGACCAAGGCTTCGGAAAATGCGCTGGAGCTGCCGGCCAACATCGAGCATGTGCGCTTGTTCATGCGTGGCGAGAAGCCTGCGTCGGTCTATTGCGAAAGCTATGTGAGAGGGATCGCCGAGCACTTGCGCGGCAAGCTGGAGAACGACGGAGCTGGGCAGTCGAATGGCGAGAGGCTGCCTTATGTGCTGGTGATCGATGAGATCAATCGGGGCAATGTTTCGCGCATCTTTGGTGAGCTGATCACATTGATTGAAACCTCTAAGCGAGATGGTGCGACGGAGAGTTTGTCTGTCACCTTGCCGTACTCGAAGGAGCGTTTCACGGTGCCGGATAATGTCTATCTGATCGGCACCATGAACACTGCAGACCGTTCGCTGGCTGGGCTGGATATCGCCTTGCGTCGCCGTTTTATCTTCAAGGAAATGATGCCCAATCCCTCTTTGCTCAATGGCGTGGTGTTGGAGGGCATCGACATTGGTCAGCTTTTGGCGGTAATGAACCAGCGTATCGAGATGCTGCTCGATCGTGATCATTGCCTCGGACATGCCTATTTCATGTCCCTCAAGAGTGGAGACTCGTTGCCGCAGCTGGAGGTGATTTTCCGCAATCAGATACTGCCGCTGCTGCAGGAGTATTTCTTCGAGGATTGGCAGCGTATCCAGTGGGTGCTTAATGACCACCGCAAGCCTGCGGCAGACCGTTTCGTGGAGCAGGACACGCAAGATGTGGATGCTTTGTTTGGCAACATTAGCGTGCCGGCGCAAGGTGGGGTTTGGCGGATCAATGCGGCTGCATTCCAGCGAGTTTCTGCGTATGCCGGTGTGATTGCGGTTCGGGCCAAGGCTGAGGTTCCAGTAGAAGAGGCGGGTGCGTGAGCGTATTCGTTACCGTGCGTGAATATGCGCGTCTGACCACGGCAGCGGTTGCGTCCGGCAACCTCGATTGTGCGCAGATTTCCGAAAGTGCCTTCGACTGGCTGTGTGATCTGAGCGCTAGCTTCAATCGCAGCGGTGCGACTCTGCTGCAGGTTGAAGGTCGGCGTACTCTTAAGTGGGATTCCTACGTGGGCGTATTGGAAACGCCTTGTGGCACGCGGCTGGAGATTCTGCCCAAGCACCATGAGCAGGACGATTGCCTGGTCAAGAGCCGCCTGTTGCTGCGCAAGCTCATTCAGCAGGCTCTGCAACTCAAGCCTCGTGAGGGTTCGGTAGCCAGCCTTGAGCTGTTCGATGCGCCACTCAGCGAGTGGGTGATGGGGCAGTTCCTGGCGGAGCTGGATTTGTTGGTGAAGCGTGGAGTGCGCTTCGACTATCAGCGAATCGAGGAGGAGCAGCGCTTTCTCCGTGGCCAGCTCAATGTGGTGGCACAGATGCGCCAGCCGCCTGGGCGGCAGCATCACTTCCAGATTCGCCACGATGTATTCCTGCCGGATCGGGCAGAGAATCGCTTGCTCAAGTTGGCGTTGGAGCAGGTGGCAAAAAGCACACAGGATGCCGCCAATTGGCGCCTGGCCAATGAGTTGCGCTCCATGCTGGCGGAGGTGTCTGCCAGCCGGCAGGTGAGCCAGGATTTGCGCGCCTGGAGCCGCGACCGGCTGATGGCGCATTACCAGGCGATCAAACCCTGGTGTGAGTTGATCCTCAATCAGCAGATG
The DNA here is from genome assembly GCF_019646095.1 of Pseudomonas sp. 2hn. Taxonomy (NCBI): domain Bacteria; kingdom Pseudomonadati; phylum Pseudomonadota; class Gammaproteobacteria; order Pseudomonadales; family Pseudomonadaceae; genus Pseudomonas; species Pseudomonas sp. 2hn. The sequence goes on from NZ_CP081016.1 coordinate 704,039, forward strand.
CCGATAGCCGTGAGAGGTGAGTGGCGCGGCGTGAGCCTGCTGTTCCCGATGGAAAAGCTGTTCGAGCAGTATGTGGAAGGCTGGTTGCATCAGAAACTGCTGCCCAGCGCTCGTTTGAAAGCGCAGTCAGCTAGCCAGTACTTGTGTGCACATAGCAGTGATCGGATGTTCTGCTTGAAGCCTGATTTGCTGATCGATACAGCGGAGCATCGCTGGATTCTTGATACCAAGTGGAAGCGTATCGATGCCGGTAAACCTGAGAAGAACTATGACCTGAGTCAGAGCGATTTCTATCAGCTGTTTGCCTATGGACACAAATACCAAAGAGGCGATGAGGTGCCGGGGCTGGTGCTGATTTATCCGTATTGGTCTGGACTCCAGAAAGCGCTACCGCTGTTTGATTACGGCAAGGGTATGCAGTTATGGGTTTTGCCTTTTGATCTGGATGCTGAGTCCTTGGTAGATGTGGAGAAAGCGACTTTGCCTTTGAGCCTTGAATCATTTGCTCGCGCCAGCTAGGCGCGCTTGCTGCTCAAGGGCGGCTGCAAGTGGTTGATGGGGTAGTCACGGCAGCCGCTGATTTGGGGTAGATAGCCCGTTATCGCAACTGTAATCGACTAAGTGGATCGCATTGAGCTTGCAGAGATGCCAGGTAAGGCTCGTTAAGGACGGATATGACCGAAGACCAACTGGAACAGGAAACCCTCGGCTGGCTCACTGAGCTGGGTTACGCGCACCTCTATGGGCCGGACATTGCCCATGACGGCGATAACCCCGAGCGCGAGAGCTATCGCGACGTGCTGTTGACCATGCGCCTGCGCACGGCCATCGCCCGGCTAAACCCGCAGATCCCACTGGCGGCGCGTGAGGACGCCTTGCGCCAGGTGCTGGAGCTGGGCGTGCCGGTGCAGCTGTCCGCCAACCGCCTGTTTCATCGTCTGCTGGTCGGCGGTGTGCCGGTGCAATACCAGAAGGACGGCGAGACCCGCGGCGATTTCGTGCGGTTGATCGACTGGATAGATGTGCGGGCCAACGAGTGGCTGGTGATCAACCAGTTCAGCATCCAGGGGCCGAAACATACGCGCCGGCCGGACATCATCCTGTTCGTCAACGGCCTGCCACTGGTGCTGCTGGAGTTGAAGAACCCGGCGGATGTGAATGCCGATTTGGTAAAGGCGTTCGACCAGCTACAGACCTACAAGGAGCAGATTCCGGACGTCTTTCACTACAACGAGATTCTGGTGATCAGCGATGGCAGCGAGGCGCGCATGGGCTCACTGTCTGCAGATATCGAGCGCTTCGCCCGCTGGCGCACCATCGATGGGGTCACGGTGGATCCGCTGGGTGAGTTCAACGAGCTGGAGACGCTGGTGCGTGGCGTGCTGCAGCCGGCGATGCTGCTGGATTACCTACGCTACTTCGTGCTGTTCGAGGATGACGGAAGGCTGGTGAAGAAGATTGCCGGCTATCACCAGTTCCATGCCGTGCGTGCGGCGATCCAGCAAGCGGTGATCGCCTCGCGCCCCGGCGGCACGCACAAGGGCGGGGTGGTCTGGCATACCCAGGGCTCGGGCAAGAGCATCACCATGACCTGCTTCGCCGCCCGAGTGATGCAGGAAGCGGCGATGGAGAACCCGACCATCGTAGTGATCACCGACCGCAACGACCTGGATGGCCAACTGTTCGGCGTGTTCTCGCTGTCGCAGGATCTGCTGCGTGAACAGCCAGTACAGGCGCTTACCCGCGGTGATCTGCGCGAGAAACTGGTCAACCGCCCCAGTGGCGGCATTGTCTTCGCCACCATCCAGAAGTTCATGCCGGGCGAGGATGAAGACAGCTTCCCGGTGTTGTCCACGCGCTCGAATATCGTGGTGGTGGCCGACGAGGCGCACCGCACCCAATATGGCTTCAGTGCTTCGCTGAAGGTGCAGGACTTGAAGGTGGCCGAGGTCAGTGCTCGCTATCAGGTGGGTTATGCCCAGCACCTGCGCGACGCTCTGCCCAACGCTACCTTCGTGGCCTTTACCGGTACGCCGGTGTCCAGCGAAGATCGTGATACCCGTGTGGTGTTCGGCGGCTACATCCACATCTACGACATGCAGCAGGCCAAGGAAGATGGCGCCACCGTGGCCATCTACTACGAGTCGCGGTTGGCCAAGCTGTCGCTCAAAGACTCGGAGCTGGCGCATATCGACGACGAGGTCGACGAGCTGGCCGAGGATGAGGAAGAGGATCAGCAGTCACGCTTGAAGTCGCGCTGGGCCGCGTTGGAAAAAGTCGTGGGAGCCGAGCCGCGTATCAAGAACGTGGCGGCCGATTTGGTGGCGCACTTCGAGGAACGCAACCAGGCGCAAAACGGCAAGGCCATGGTGGTGGCCATGAGTCGTGAGATCTGCGTGCACCTGTACAACGAGATCATCGCCCTGCGCCCCGAATGGCACGATGAGGATCCGGAGAAGGGCGCGGTGAAGATCGTCATGACCGGTAGCGCATCGGACAAGGCACTGCTGCGCCCGCATATTTACCCGGGGCAGGTGAAGAAGCGCCTGGAGAAACGTTTCAAGGACCCTGCCGATCCGCTGCGATTGGTGATCGTCCGCGATATGTGGCTGACCGGTTTCGATGCGCCCTGCGTGCATACCCTGTATGTCGACAAGCCGATGAAGGGCCATAACCTAATGCAGGCTATCGCCCGGGTGAACCGGGTGTTCAAGGACAAGCAGGGCGGCCTGGTAGTGGATTACATCGGCATTGCCAACGAGCTGAAGGCGGCGCTCAAGGAATACACCGCCAGCAATGGCAGGGGGCGGCCCACCGTCGATGCCCATGAAGCCTATGCGGTGCTGGAGGAAAAGCTCGATGTGCTACGTAGCCTGCTGTATGGTTTCGATTACGGCGACTTCCTGACTGGCGGGCACAAGCTACTGGCCGGTGCCGCCAACCATGTGCTGGGGCTGGAGGATGGCAAGAAGCGATTTGCCGACAATGCCCTGGCCATGAGCAAGGCCTTTACCCTGTGCTGCACCCTGGACGAGGCCAAAGTCGTTCGGGAGGAAGTCGCTTTCCTACAGGCCATCAAGGTGCTGCTGACCAAGCGTGACATTAGCGCCCAAAAGAAAAACGACGAAGAACGTGAGCTGGCGATCCGCCAGATTATCGGCAATGCCGTAGTCTCCGGCGAGGTGGTGGATGTGTTCGAGGCGGTCGGTCTGGACAAGCCCAACATCGGCCTGCTCGATGACGAGTTTCTTGCCGAGGTGCGCAACCTACCGGAGAAAAACCTGGCGGTTGAGCTACTGGAGCGCCTGCTGGAGGGTGAGATCAAGAGCAAGTTCGCCAGCAACCTGGCCCAGGAGAAGAAGTTCTCCGAGCTGCTCGATAGCGTGATCAAGCGCTACCAGAACCGCTCCATCGAGACCGCCCAGGTCATCGAAGAGCTGATCGAGATGGCCAAGAAATTTGCCGCAGCGAGCAAGCGTGGAGATGTGCTGGGCCTGAATGATGACGAGTTGGCTTTCTACGATGCGCTGGCCAATAACGAGGCCTCGGTGCGAGAGTTGGGCGATGAGATCCTAGCCAAGATCGCCCATGAGCTGACAGATAGCCTGCGCCAGAACGTGACCGTGGACTGGAGTAATCGTGACAGTGTGCGGGCCAAGCTGCGGCTTCTGGTCAAGCGCATCCTGCGTAAATATAAGTATCCGCCGGATCAGCAGGAGGCGGCGGCACAACTAGTGCTGGCGCAGGCTGAGACGCTCTGTGAGGCATGGATGTAGGGCTGGCTGCCGGTATGTACCTACAAATGCCATGACGGTCACCTCATCGCTCGCTCGCCAACTTGGGACTGGCTGAAGCTGGTCCTCAAACATTAGAAACCAGTTACTAAAAGCCTATGCGATGTATCTTCTGCAAATGCGACTCAACAAGCTCACGTAGTGTTGAACACATCATCCCAGAATCAGCTGGAAACAAAAAACGTGTATTGCCGGTTGGTGTTGTCTGTGATAAATGCAATAACTACTTTGCGCGCAGAGTTGAGCAGTCGATTCTAACTCACTCATGGATGAGAAATGTTCGTGCATGGGAGCAAGTTCCAAATAAGAAAGGAACATACCCATCTCTGATCGGCCACATTGCTGGTACCGATATCGCAGTGAATATGCGCCGCTCGTCAGGTGGGATGTTTCACCTAAATACGGAAAAAGGTAACGACAAGTCTGCTCTTTCTGAAGTTGTTATTGATGAATTTGAGCGGCTACTGATTTTCACACTCAACGATGATCCACCACAACGGGAAATGTCGAGGTTTCTTTGCAAAATGGCTTACGAGGCGGTTGCAGAGTTGTTCTGCGAAAGCCCCCAAGGCCCATATCATTTGAGTAACGAGCCTTTCTTTGACAACGTTCGCGAATACGCTCGGTATGGAAGCAATTTTAAAGAATGGCCATTTTCGCAGAGACGCGTGTTCCCCCACGATACATTGATGCAACACCCTCTCACGAATGAATGGGTTCAAGCCGGCTTTGGCTTTGGACTTTTTATGAACAGGCGGCAGGAAACACTTTTTTGCTTTCTTTTCTATGGCGTCGAGTTCGTCATAAATGTAGGCGGACCATCAATTTCTGGATATAGCGAGTGGATCGATGAGCATGCGGGAATCAGTCCAATGGTTGAGCGCTTAGGTTGTCGCTTAGCACAAGGAGAGGATCGCAAGCACTATCTCCACGGCAGCTTTGAAATATCCAAAGGTCTTGAGTTTGATAAAAAGCATGGCTACTGTCCTTTCCTCCCGTAGCTAATTGACGTCTAACAACTGGTTAAAACCTTTCGTGCGGCTGTGTGTGGGCAGGCTTCGGCCTGGCCGGGTTCCAAGTTTCCCGGTATTCCTACCCCACACATAGCTGCCACCCAATCCCGTAGGAAGGATCGTGGTAGCTCCAATCTCAAACTTGGAGTCTCATGCATGCTTATTCGCATTCTGAGCAGGATCCTCGCATCCGCTCTCCGCCGCCCAACCCCCGCGGCCAGCCCATCCCCAACCTTCTACCCGATCGACAGCCAGTCCCTCGCCACACGCGTCAACCGGGAGGTGCCCCATGTCTGACCATGAACGGCTGTCTACCCTCCAGAGCTACGTCTGGACCCTTGAACTGCTCGGCGAGGCGCTGGTGCAGCATGACGAGGTACTCGAGTGCGAGCACAACCCGCAGCTGAGCTTTCGCAACACGGCGGGGATTCATCAGGCGATCCGCATCATCAGCCGTTTGGCTAGCGAGCAGTTCAGCAAGCTGGAGGCGATTAAGGGGGAGGAGGGAAGGTGACGGCGTGGTGTAGGTGCCGCTGAGGCACTGAATCTCAGGCACAAAAAAAGACGCCCATTGGGCGTCTTCTTTTTCGGATTTGGTGGAGCCGGGGGGATTTGAACCCCCGTCCGCCAGTACTCCGCTGTCGGTACTACATGCTTAGCCGTGTCTACTGATTTAATCCGCAGCCGCCCGACGGGCAGGGTGCTTTGGATGAGTTGGGTAATTTTTAGTCGCTTCGCCCCCAACGTGCTGCACGACGATCCTGTTCTGTATGACAATCATTTCGGGTTTACAGGCATCCCCTGATGATTGCTGGAGCCGAAGCTACCAGGAGAGCGGGCTCAGCTGCTTACGCAGCGAGAGCGTAGCCCTCGTAGTTTTCGTCATTGGCAACTATAGAAAGTTGCAACAGTGGATTTACGAGTTCTGTTACCAACTCGGCATGCACCTAGAGTTTCGCTACCGGCGTCGAATCCTAATCGGCCCCACACTCAGCTCTAGCTGAACGCGCTTTTCAGCACGCAAGGCCGAGTATACGCGCTTACACGGGCGGCGTCGACAGATGGTTCGGCCGCCCGCGCTGGCGCAGGGCTCAAGTACCGCTGCCACCGGCCGAGCCGCTGCCTTTGTCGGTCTTCTCCAGGCGCTCGAGCACCTTGCTGGTGATGGCGATGCATTCCTTGGTGTCGCCTTTTGCCTGGGCGGCCTTGGCCTGGTCCACATGCTCGGTGATGGCCTTGTCCAGGCCTTCGGAGGTGGCGCCGGCGGTGGCCATGCTGTCGTCGATTTTCTGCAGGTTCATGGTGCACAGGTCGTCGGCGGCGAACACAGGCGAGGCCAGCAGGGTGGCGGCCGCGAACAGGGCGGATAGCGCAGTGCCTTTCATGGGAGTCTCCTTTGAGGCCTTGGGATGTGGGCCTGATCGGTGGACTGTGTGGGTTTGGGCGGGGTTCCATTGGGTTGGTGGGGTGATTGGATGGCCTGAGGCATGGGCGATACCTGTAGGCGGTCGCCCAGCCCTTTGGGGCTGCGCTGTCGAGTCGGGAACTGTTATCTCTGTGGGAGCGGGCGCCGCGAACACCGGCGGAGCCGGTGCCATACACCGCGCTGGATTCTTCGCGGGTAAACCCGCTCCCACAGGGGCAAGCTAAATCACTGGGTTGCGTGTTGGGTACGAGCGGCCTTGTGTCGCGAAAGGGGTGCGCAGCAGGCCTGGGGCATTAGCGTCGGGGCACAGATCGCGGGGCCGCTTTGCGGCCCTTTCGCGGCACAAGGCCGCTCCTACACACGAGAGGGGTAGGGCACATCGGCAATAAAAAACCCCGGCACGGGGCCGGGGCTTTTTCATCACGCTAACGCGATCACTCCTGGTTGGCCAGTTTGTGCTCGAGGTAGTGGATGTTGACGCCGCCTTTGCAGAAACCTTCATCACGCACCAGGTCGCGGTGCAGCGGGATGTTGGTCTTGATGCCGTCGACGACGATCTCGTCCAGGGCATTGCGCATGCGTGCCATGGCTTCGTCGCGGTCCTTGCCGTAGGTGATCAGCTTGCCGATCAACGAATCGTAGTTCGGCGGAACCGAGTAGCCGCTGTACAGGTGCGAATCGACGCGCACGCCGTTGCCGCCCGGGGCATGGAAGTGCTTCACCTTGCCTGGGCTCGGGATGAACTTCTTCGGGTCTTCGGCGTTGATCCGGCACTCCAGCGAGTGACCGCGGATCACCACGTCTTCCTGGCGGAACGACAGCTTGTTGCCAGCGGCGATGCTCAGCATCTCCTTGACGATGTCGATGCCGGTGACCATTTCCGAAACCGGGTGCTCGACCTGGACGCGGGTGTTCATCTCGATGAAGTAGAAGCGGCCGTTCTCGTACAGGAACTCGAAGGTACCGGCACCGCGGTAACCGATCTCGATGCACGCGTCGACGCAACGCTTGAAGACTTCCTGACGGGCCTTCTCGTCGATGCCCGGGGCCGGAGCTTCTTCCAGGACCTTCTGGTGACGGCGCTGCAGCGAGCAGTCACGGTCGCCCAGGTGCACGGCGTTGCCCTGGCCGTCGGACAGCACCTGCACTTCCACGTGACGTGGGTTGGTCAGGAACTTCTCCAGGTAGACCATCGGGTTGCCGAACGCGGCACCGGCTTCGGTGCGGGTCAGCTTGGCCGAGGCGATCAGGTCCTCTTCCTTGTGCACCACGCGCATGCCGCGACCACCGCCGCCACCGGCGGCCTTGATGATCACCGGGTAGCCGACGTCACGGGCGATTGCCAGGGCAACCTCTTCGTCCTCCGGCAGCGGGCCGTCGGAACCTGGCACGGTCGGTACGCCCGACTTGATCATCGCGTCCTTGGCCGACACCTTGTCGCCCATCAGGCGGATGGTGTCGGCTTTCGGGCCGATGAAGGCGAAGCCGGATTTTTCCACTTGCTCGGCGAAATCGGCGTTTTCCGCGAGGAAGCCGTAGCCCGGGTGGATGGCGGTGGCGCCTGTCACTTCGGCGGCGGCGATGATCGCCGGAATGTGCAGGTACGAATCCTTGGACGATGCAGGGCCGATGCAGACCGACTCGTCTGCCAGGCCCAGGTGCATCAGTTCACGGTCGGCCGTGGAGTGCACGGCGACGGTCTTGATGCCCAGCTCTTTGCAGGCACGCAGGATCCGCAGGGCAATTTCCCCACGGTTGGCAATCAGGACTTTTTCAAGCTTCCCAGACATCGTTGGTTCTCCGCGAATCAAACGATGGTGAACAGCGGCTGGTCGTACTCAACCGGCTGGCCGTCTTCCACCAGGATGGCGTCGATCACACCGCCGATCTCGGCTTCGATGTGGTTCATCATTTTCATGGCTTCGACGATGCACAGGGTGTCGCCTTTCTTCACGGCCTGGCCGACTTCGGCGAAGTTGGCCGAGGTTGGCGAAGGCTTGCGATAGAAGGTGCCGACCATTGGCGAACGAACAACGGTGCCTTTCAGGGCAGGCGCGGCGGCAGCGGCTTCAGCGGCCGGGGCGGCAGCGGCAACAGGTGCTGCGGCGGCAACCGGAGCGGCCATCGGAGCCGGAGCGGCGAAGTACTGGGCGCCGGCCGGGGTCTTGCTGTGACGGCTGATGCGAACGGACTCTTCGCCTTCCTTGATCTCCAGTTCGTCGATGCCAGACTCTTCCAGCAGTTCGATCAGCTTCTTGACTTTACGGATATCCATTAATCATCAACTCCCAAGGTTCGGTCGGGGACGTATTTTTAAAACGTGTCGAAAACGTTTCTTCATGAGCCTCGGCCCGAAGGGGCCAAGGCCTTGTGTCATCAGGGCTGTGCGTTGGCAGCCAGGTGTTCCAGCGCGGACTCCAGGGCCAGCCGGTAACCGGTGGCGCCCAGGCCGCAGATCACCCCTACGGCAACATCGGAAAAGTAGGAGTGGTGGCGGAACGGTTCACGCTTGTGCACGTTGGAGAGGTGCACTTCGATGAATGGGATGCTCACCGCGAGCAATGCGTCACGTAATGCGACGCTGGTGTGGGTGAAAGCGGCCGGATTGATCAGGATGAAGTCCACGCCTTCGTTGCGCGCGGCATGGATGCGGTCGATCAATTCGTATTCGGCATTGCTCTGCAGGTATTGCAGATGGTGGCCGGCGGCGCGGGCGCGCTGCTCCAGGTCCTGATTGATCTGGGCCAGGGTGGCGGCGCCGTAGTGGCCCGGTTCGCGGGTCCCGAGCAGGTTCAGGTTGGGGCCGTGCAGCACCAGTAGGGTTGCCATCTGCGATTCCTTGGTTTTGTAGGGCAATTCGACATAGCGCGGCGACTATGCCGCAAGCGGCGCTGAGTGTCCAGTTCCCGGCAATAGCCAGCACGATGTCCGAGATTCGCGCAAAGTATGTGACCAGATGATTAAGTCTGGTCACTGCTGCGGGGTTTTTTCACTGGACGCGGGAAGTTATAGCCCGAGTTGGCCGCGCACGCGCGTCAATACCTGGGCGAAATCGGCGGCGTTTATCTCGCCGATGACCCGATCGGTGGTCATTTCGCTGCCGTTCGCGGCAAAGAACATCAGCGCGGGAGGGCCGAACAGCCGGTAGCGGTCGAGCAGGGCGCGTTGTTCGGCGTTGCTCTCGGTGATGTCGAAGCGCAGCAGGCGGAAGGCGGCCAGTTGCGGCTGGACCTGCGGCGCGTTGAGTACTTCGTGCTCGATCACCTTGCAGCTGATGCACCAGTCGGCGTACCAGTCGAGCAGCACCGGCTGGCCGGCGGCCTTGGCCTCGGCCAGTGCCGCGTCGAGGGCGGCGGGGGTGGTGAGGGTCTGCCAGGCGTCGGCCTTGGTCGGCGCAACGCCGCTGGCCGCGACTGGTGGCGGCAGCGGGCGCAGCGGATCGCCCTGGCCGCTCAGGGCGCCATACCAGCAGGCCAGGGCGTACACCAGCAGCACCAGGCCCAGCAGTTGCGCCAGGCGCTGGCGCGGGGTCTTGTCCACGAACTCCAGGGCGCCGAGGAACAGCGCCACGCCGGCGGCCAGCAGGCCGACCAGCAGCAGGGTGGCCGGCCCCGGCAGCACGCGGCTGAGCAGGCCGATGGCCAGGCCCAGCAGCAGCACGCCGATGGCGTTCTTCACCGTGTTCATCCATGGCCCGCTCTTCGGCAACCAGGCTGCGCCGCCGGTGGCCACCAGCAACAGCGGCGCGCCCATGCCCAGGCCCAGGGCAAACAGTTTCAGCGCGCCGCCCAGGGCGTCGCCGCTGGCGCTGATGTACAGCAAGGCGCCGGCCAGCGGCGCCGACACGCAGGGCGAGACCAGCAGGCTGGACAGCACGCCGAGCACCGCCGCGCCGAGCAGCGAGCCACCCTTGGTGCGGTGGGCGAGGTGGTCCAGGCGGCTGCTCAGGGCTTGCGGCAGCTTGATGTCGAACAGGCCGAACATGGCCAGGGCGAACAGCACGAAGAACGCGGCGAACGGCACCAGCACCCAGGCCGACTGCAGGCGCGCCTGCAGGTTCAGGCCGGCGCCGAACAGGCCCATCAGCGCGCCGAGCACGGCGAAGCTCGCCGCCATCGGCAGCACGTAGGCCAGCGACAGCGACAGCCCGCGCAGGCCGCCAACCTGGCCGCGTAGGACCACACCGGAAAGAATCGGCAGCATCGGCAGCACGCACGGGGTGAAGGTCAGGCCGACCCCGGCGAGGAAGAACAGCAGCAGCGATTTCCAGGTCCAGCCCTGCTCGGCGCTTGCCGGCAGCGGGGCGCCTTGGCCATCGATGCTCAGCCGCGCGGTTTCCGGCGGATAGCACAGGCCCTTGTCGGCGCAGCCCTGGTAGCCCACCAGCAGGGTGAAGGCGCGCGGGTCGTTGCGCGGCAGCTCGATGTCGAGCACGCCGTGGTACACCTCGACGTCGCCGAAGAACTCGTCGTGCTTGGCCTCGCCCTTGGGGATGTTCGGCGCGCCCAGGCGGATGTTCGCGGGTTCGGTGCGGAACTGGAAGCGGTGGCGGTAGAGGTAGTAGCCGTCGGTGGCGACGAAGCGCAGCTTGACGGTCTGGGCGTCGGCCTGGACCAGGCTGAGCTTGAAGGCTTCGTGCACCGGCAAGAAGTCGGCGCTGTTGGAGGCGACGCCGAGGGTGGCGCTGGGGCGGTTGTCGAGCAGGCCCGTGGCGAAGACGGGGCTGGCCAGCAGCAGGAACAGCAGGAAAAACAGGCGGCGCATGGCGGACTCGCGAGGTGGAACGTGGCGGGCATGATAGCGGAGTTGGCCGTCGTTAGGGTCGAGTTGCCTGCAGGGGCGACACATGGCCGCTGGCCTGTGCATCGCCTGTGCCGGCCCTTTCGCGGGTAAACCCGCTCCCACAGGGATCGCGCCGTGTCAGCGACTGCGCGGCCCCTGTGGGAGCGGGTTTACCCGCGAAGAGGCCCTCACAAGCGGAACGCGCGCACCGCCGTATTCAACTCGCCCCCCAGCTTGAGCAACTGCTCGCCCTGCTCACGCCCTTCGCCAATGCGCTGCAGGTTGTCCTCGCCCAGCTCATGAATCCGCTCGCTGTGATCGCGGATCTCGCTCACCGCGCCGGTCTGCTGCGCGGTCACATCGGCGATCCGCACCGCCGTGTCGGCAATGGTGCGGATGGCGCTGACGATCGCATCCAGCGCGCCATCGGCCGACTGCGCCTGGTTGGCCGTGGCCTCGGCATGTTCCAACTGGGTGCGCATGCCGTCCACCGAACTGCGGGCGGCCTGCTGCAGGCGGTCGATCAGCGCCTGGATCTCGCCGGTGGCGCCGGTGGTGCGCTGGGCCAGCGAGCGTACTTCATCCGCGACCACGGCGAAGCCACGGCCCATCTCGCCGGCCCGGGCCGCTTCGATGGCGGCGTTTAGGGCCAGCAGGTTGGTCTGCTCGGCAATCGCCCGGATCACCGTGAGCACGCCGCCGATGGTCGCCGACTCTTCCGCCAGTTGCTCGATCATCCGCGCGTTGCCCTGCACCTCGTCGACCAGCGAACGCAGGCCGGACAGGCTCTGGCCGATCACCGTCTGGCCCTGCTCCACGGCCCGGCCGGCATCGCGGCTGGCCTCGGCGGCGGCGCTGGCGTCGCCGGCCACCTGCTGGATGGTCGCCTCCAGCTCGCCCAGGGCGTCGCGGATCTGCGCCGTGTCGCCGGCCTGGCGCTCGGCGCCGTCGTGCAGGGCGCTGCTCATGCCGGCCAGGGCATGGCTGCTGCCGGCCACCTGCTCGGCGTTGTGGCGGATGGTGCCGACCAGCTCCACCAAGTACTGGCGCAGGCGGTTCAGCGATTCCTGGATATCGTGCAGCTCGCGGTTGGTGCGGCCCAGGGCGATGGCCTGGGCGAAGTCGCCCTCGGCCCAGCGCGACAGCGCCGGCGCCAGGCCGGTCAGGGTACGTGCCAGGCGACGCTGCAGGGTGTCGATCAGCAGGGCGATCAGCAGGATCAGGCCGATCATCAGGCCCTGGATCAGGCGCACCTCGCCGGCGATGGTGGCGTGCAGGCCGCGCACCTCGGGCTCGAGACCGGCGATGGCCTGCTGCACCGCTTCCAGGCGCTCGCCGGTGCTGGCGGCCAGGGCGGCGCGGCGCTCGATCTGCTCGCGGGTGCGCTGCAGTTCGCCGGGGTAGCGGCCGAGCAGGCTGTGCAGCTCGCGCTTGAGGCCCACGGCGACGTCTTCCTGCTGGCTACTGGCCTGGGATTCCAGGCCCATCATCGCGGCGAAGTCGTCGGCGTTGGATTCGGCGGCGCGGGTCACCCCCAGCAGCGGCAGGCCGTCGATGGCCTGGGCCTGGGCGGCGATCAGTTGCAGTTCGCGCTCTACCTCGGCGGCCAGTTCGGCGCGGCCGCTGCTGACCAGCTTGTCGCGGGCCAGGGACAGCCGGCCCAAGTGCAGCGAGGCCTCCAGCAGTGGTGTCAGGTAACGACTGGCATCGCTGCTGGCGCTGTCACGGGCGTAGCCGGCCAGTTGTTCGAGGTTGGCCCCCAGCTCCCGCTCGGCCTGCAGCAGCAGGGCCTGGGGATCGCCCGCCAGCTTGCCGGCGGCGAGCAGTTCGTTGGCGGTGAAGCCTTGCAGGCTGTCGAGGCTCGGGCGCAGCTTGGCCGACAGATCCTCGGGCCAGTCGGCCAGGGCGGCCTGCAACTGCTTGTTGGCCTCCATGGCTGCGGCATGGCGCAGGGCATCGCCGCTGCCCAGGTAGGCCTGGATATTGCGCGCGGCGTCGTTCTGGAACTGCTGGGACAGGCCCAGGTAGCGCTCCATCAGTTGGTAGGGACGTTCCAGGGCGCGTTGCGACCACCACAGGGTCGCGCCCAGGGCGATACACACGGTCACCAGCAACAGGGTGTTGAAATTGGTCAGCCACTTCAGGCGCATAGCCGCGAACTTCCTGCGGAGGGGGAGTGGAGAGGTCGGGGCCTGAAGTTATTGCGATTTTGTGACGGGGTGATGACGGCGGAGGGTTGGCGCCATAAAAAAGTGGCACAGTGCCTGTATTGTTTTGCCGGTTGCTCTCTGTAGGAGCGGTCTTGCGCCGCGAAAGGGCTGCGCAGCAGCCCCAGGGTTTGTGCATCGGTGCAAAGAATGTCGGGGCCGCTATGCGGCCCTTTCGCGGCGCAAGGCCGCTCCTACATACACACACCGGCTCATGTCGGCAGTTACGGCTCGACCCTGACCACGCAGTTGCGCCCGGCATGCTTGGCCCGGTACAGCGCCTCGTCCGCCGCACTGGCCATGGTCAGCGCATCGAGGCTGTCGTCCAGTTGCACCACCCCGGCACTGAAGGTGCACTGCAGGTCATGCGGTTGGGCCGGGTAGTGGATCTCGGCGAAGCGCCGGCGGATCTCGTCGAGCACCTTGTGCGCCGCCTCCAGCGCGGTGTTGGGCATGACGATGGCGAACTCCTCGCCGCCGTAGCGGCCGATGAAGTCGGTCTTGCGCAGGCGCTGCTTGAGGAACAGCGCCAGGCTCTTGATCACCCGGTCGCCCATGGGGTGGCCGTGGCGGTCGTTGATCTTCTTGAAGTGGTCGATGTCGAGCATGGCGAAGCTCAGCGGCTGCGCTTCGCGGCGGGCGCGGAAGCTGCAGTCCTCGAGCAGTTGCAGGATGTGGGTGTGGTTGTACAGCCCGGTGAGGCTGTCGCGGACCATCCGCGCCTTGAGGTGGCGGGCGCGGGCGGCGCGGTTGCGCACGGTGGTCACCAGGTGCCGCGAGCGGATCGGCTTGGTGAGGAAGTCGTCGCCGCCTTCGCTCATGGCGTCGAGCTGCTTGTCCAGGTCGTCCTCGGCCGACAGGTAGATGATCGGCACGCTGACGTAGCGGTCGTTGTGGCGGATCACCTTGGCCAGCTCCGGGCCGGTGCACTCGGGCATGTACATGTCGAGGATGATCAGGTCGGGCTGGAAGTCGGCCAGCTCGCTCATGGTACGGATCGGCTCGGTCAGGGTGCGGGTGATGATCCCGGCGCTGTTGAGCAGGCGCTCGGTGTGCAGGGCCTGGGCGCGGGAGTCGTCGATCACCAGCACGCGAAACGGGTCGTACTGGGTGGCGCTGGTCAGCAGCTCGAGTTTTTCCAGCAGGCTGGAGGCGTCCAGGGTGCCGGTGAGGAACTCCTGGCCGCCGGCGCGCACGGCGGCCAGGCGGGTCGGGGTGTCGGTTTCGTGCAGGCAGAAGAACAGCAGCGGCACCGGCTGCTCCAGCCCCTGCTGGGCCTGGGCCGCCAGTTGCAGGCCGACGCCGGCGCCGGTGAAGTCCACGTCCATGACGATGGCCGACGGCAGGCGCTCACTCATCGACGCCTGGAACGCCTCGGCGCTGCACAGCGCCTGCACGGTCAGGCCGAAGAATTCCAGCTGCTGGGCCAGGCGCTCGGCGCGGTCGTGGTCCTGCAGCACGATGTACACCGGCTTGCGCAGTGGCGGCAGGGGCACGTTGTCGAGCTGGTCGCCCTTGCGCAGGCCGGTGCGCGACAGGCGCTGCATCAGGCGGTTGAGTTCGCTGATCAGCTCGGAGTTGAGCCGCGCGCTGTTGGCCTCGATGGCGCGCAGGGTCTGGCCGATGGCCGTCGACAGGCTGCCGTGCTCGGGTTGCTCGAAGCGTTCGGCGTAGCGCTGCAGGCGCAGGTTGGCCTCGCACAAGTCGCCCAGGTCGCCGCTGGACCACTCGCCACGCTGCAGGCGCTGCCAGATCTCGAGGATCTGCCGGGCCTGGTGGATCACCCGCTGGGCAAAGTGCTGCTTGAGGCGTTCGTGGCTCGGCTCGGCTGGCTGGGTCATGTCCTGACTACTTATGAGTGGGAGGGCGCAGGTTCAATGATGGCTCTATGCTAGCACTGCTTTTCCGACAAGCGAGTGCCTGGGGTCAACAAAGTGTTCAGGGACCGTCATTCAGTTGCCGACCCGATGGTCGCTTATACGAATGGCGGCGTCTGCTTTATAGTGCTGGCATGCGGGCTTGTCGTGGCACCCTGGCCGAGGCCTGTGGTCCAAGCCCTGAACCGTTCGTGACTGATTAAGGACAATGCCATGCTGGATTGGAAAAACCGCGAGGCCAAGGCCGAGCCCCGTGAGCGGGTCGAAACCCGCGGCGCCGCCACCCGTAGCTACCTCGGCGGCCTCTGGAGCCGTGCCCTGGGCACCCTGATCGGCCTGTACCTGCTGGTGTGCATCGGCCTGGGCTGGTACTGGAGCCAGGAGCCCGAGCTGTTCCCGGTGCAGCAGAACGCCCAGGCCGCCGCCGAGCGCAACGGCCAGCAGATGGTGGTCGGCTATACCACCGTCGAGACCCTCAAGACCGTCGCCGGCACCCTGCTCGACAAGCCCGGCGGCTACATTTCCAACGACCGCTTCCCGCCAGGGCTGTGGATGGACAACATGCCGAGCTGGGAATACGGCGTGCTGGTCCAGGTACGTGACCTGTCCCGCGCCCTGCGCAAGGACTTCGCCCGCTCCCAGTCGCAGTCGACCGAGGACGCCGACCTGGCCAAGGCCGAGCCGCGCTTCAACTTCGACAACAAGAGCTGGATCCTGCCGTCGAGCGAGTCGGAGTTCGAAGAGGGCATCAAGTCGCTGAACCGTTACCAGACCCGTCTGGCCAAGGGTGACCAGGGCGCGATCTTCTACACCCGCGCCGACAACCTCAACAACTGGCTGGGCGACGTGGCCACCCGCCTGGGCTCGCTGTCGCAGCGCCTGTCGGCCAGCGTCGGCCGGGTCAAGCTGAACAACACCCTGAAGACCGAGGCCGTGGCCCCTGGCCAGGCGCCGCAGGTCGACGAGGAAGTGGTCGAGACCCCGTGGCTGCAGATCGACAACGTGTTCTACGAAGCCCGCGGCCAGGCCTGGGCGTTGTCGCACCTGCTGCGCGCCATCGAGGTCGACTTCGCCGACGTGCTGGCGAAGAAGAACGCCACGGTCAGCGTTCGGCAGATCATCCGCGAGCTGGAAGCCTCGCAGGAAGCGCTGTGGAGCCCGATGGTGCTCAACGGCAGCGGCTTCGGCATGTGGGCCAACCACTCGCTGGTGATGGCCAACTACATCTCCCGGGCCAACGCCGCGGTCATCGACCTGCGCCAACTGCTGTCCCAGGGCTGAGATGCCGGTCAATCCTGCCGAGGTCGCGCACCGCGCGGCCTCCGACGCCGAGCTGGTGGCCTGGGTGGACGAGCATGACCAACTGCTCGGCGCCCTGCCACGGGCCGAGCTGCGCGAGCGCGGCCTGATCGGGCGCTGCACCTTCATCCTGCTGTTCAACGGCGCGGGTGAGCTGTGCGTGCACCGGCGCACCCTGAGCAAGGCGCTGTATCCCGGTTACTGGGATGTGGCGGCCGGCGGCATGGTCGGGGTGCAGGAGTCCTACGCCGACTCGGCGGCCCGGGAGCTTGCCGAGGAGCTGGGGGTGAGTGGCGTCGAGTTGCGTTTTCACGAGACGTTCTACTTCGAGCAGCCGGGCAGCCGCCTGTGGTGCGCGGTGTATTCGGCGGTGTGGGACGGGGCGCTGCGCTTGCAGCCCGAGGAGGTCATCGAGGCGCGGTTCATCAGCGTCGAGCAGGCCCAGGCCGAAAGCGCGCAGCGGCCGTATTGCCCGGATTCGCTGGTGGCGTTGCAGCGGTACCAGGCTGGCCTGATCTGATGGGGGCGCTTTGCGCCCCTTTCGCGGCACAAGGCCGCTCCTACAGGGATTCGCGATCCCTTGTAGGAGCGGCCTTGTGCCGCGAAAGGGCTGCGAAGCAGACCCTGGGGCCCAAAGGTCGCAAAACTTTCGTAAAATGGCGCAATCCTGTACTTAGCAACAGCCAGATTTATCGTTACACTGCGCGCCCTTTTCGGGCTGTCGCATGACCTTGCGGCAGTAGCGCCGCCCCTGCCAGAGTGGGGCTTCGCGGTCGGCTCCCGCCGACCAGTTTTTTGTCCTCGGCACAGAGGAACAAAAGTGGCCAAGAAAGCTTCTTCCTTCGCCGCCCTTGGCGGTCTCGTTTATTCCACCGATGCCGGTCGGCACTGTCCCGACTGCGGCCAGCCGGTGGACGCCTGCATCTGCAAGCAGCAGGTCATCCCAGAAGGCGATGGCATTGCCCGTGTGCGTCGTGAAAGCAAAGGTCGCGGCGGCAAGACCGTGACCACCATCACCGGCGTGCCGCTGCCCCTCGAACAGCTCAAGGAGCTCGCCAGCACGCTCAAGCGTCGTTGCGGCACCGGCGGCGCGCTCAAGGACGGGGTCATCGAGATTCAGGGCGACCACGTCGAACTGTTGCTCGGCGAGCTGATCAAACAGGGCTTCAAGGCGAAGAAATCCGGCGGCTGAGGCCGTCGCGCGACTTTTCGCCCAGCGCTTTCTAAACTCGATGCCGTGGCCAGGGTCTATCCGGGGGCACGGACGATTCGTCATTTTCAGCTTCTACACTGCGCCCGCCACCTGACGGGGCAGTGTCTTGGACTTATCTATAGGGGACTTGAATGTCCGTACGACGCACACGCAAAGACGATGGTAGCCAATGGACCGTGGCCGACAGCCGCAGTGTTTATGGCATCCGCCATTGGGGCGCTGGTTATTTCGCCATCAATGAAGCCGGGCGCGTCGAAGTGCGCCCCAACGGCCCGGACAGCGCGCCGATCGACCTGTTCGAGCAGGTCCAGGAGCTGCGCCAGAGCGGCCTGTCGCTGCCACTGCTGGTTCGTTTCCCCGACATCCTGCAGGACCGCGTGCGCCAGCTGACCGGCGCCTTCGACGCCAACATCGCGCGCCTGGAGTACCAGAGCCAGTACACCGCGCTGTACCCGATCAAGGTCAACCAGCAGGAAGCGGTGGTCGAGAACATCATCGCCACCCAGAACGTCTCCATCGGCCTGGAAGCCGGCTCCAAGCCCGAGCTGCTGGCGGTGCTGGCGCTGGCGCCGAAGGGCGGCACCATCGTCTGCAACGGCTACAAGGACCGCGAGTTCATCCGCCTGGCGCTGATGGGCCAGAAGCTCGGCCACAACGTGTTCATCGTCATCGAGAAGGAATCCGAGGTCGCCCTGGTGATCGAGGAAGCCGCGGAGCTGAAGGTCAAGCCACAAGTCGGCCTGCGCGTTCGCCTGTCGTCGCTGGCCTCGAGCAAGTGGGCCGACACCGGCGGCGAGAAGTCCAAGTTCGGCCTGTCTGCCGCCCAGCTGATCTCGGTGGTGCAGCGCTTCCGTGACGCAGGCCTGGACCAGGGCATCCGCCTGCTGCACTTCCACATGGGTTCGCAGATCGCCAACCTGGCCGACTACCAGCACGGCTTCAAGGAAGCCATCCGCTACTACGGCGAGCTGCGTGCCCTGGGCCTGCCGGTCGATCACATCGACGTCGGCGGCGGCCTGGGCGTGGACTACGACGGCACCCACTCGCGCAACGCCAGCTCGATCAACTACGACATGGACGACTACGCCGGCGTGGTGGTCGGGATGCTCAAGGAGTTCTGCGACGCGCAGGGCCTGCCGCACCCGCACATCTTCTCCGAAAGCGGCCGCTCGCTGACCGCGCACCACGCCATGCTGGTGATCCAGGTGACCGACGTCGAAAGCCACAACGACGAGATGCCGACCATCGAGAACAAAGAGTCGCTGCCCGAGACCGTGCAGTGGCTGGCCGACCTGCTCGGTCCCACCGACATCGAGATGGTCACCGAGACCTACTGGCGCGCCACCCACTACATGGGCGACGTGGCCGCGCAGTACGCCGACGGCAAGCTGACCCTGGCTGAAAAGGCCCTGGCCGAGCAGTGCTACTTCGCCGTGTGCCGCCGCCTGCACAACTCGCTCAAGGCCCGCCAGCGCTCGCACCGCCAGGTGCTGGACGAGCTGAACGACAAGCTGGCCGACAAGTACATCTGCAACTTCTCGGTGTTCCAGAGCCTGCCGGACACCTGGGCCATCGGCCAGGTGCTGCCGATCATCCCGCTGCACCGCCTGGACGAAGAGCCGCTGCGCCGCGCCGTGCTGCAGGACCTGACCTGCGACTCCGACGGCAAGATCAACCAGTACGTCGACGAGCAGAGCATCGAGACCAGCATGCCGGTGCACGCGGTCAAGGAAGGCGAGGACTACCTGCTGGGCGTGTTCCTGGTGGGCGCGTACCAGGAGATCCTCGGCGACATGCACAACCTGTTCGGTGACACCGACTCGGTGAACATCTACCAGAACGCCGACGGCAGCGTGTACCACGCCGGCATCGAGACCCACGACACCATCGAGGACATGCTGCGCTACGTGCACCTGTCGCCGGAGGAGTTGATGACCCACTACCGCGACAAGGTGGCCAGCGCACGGATCAGCGCGCGCGAGCGCACGCAGTTCCTTGATGCGTTGCGGCTTGGGTTGACCCGGTCTTCGTACCTGTCTTCATAAACGCCGGGCCGCTTTGCGGCCCTTTCGTGGCACGAGGCCTCTCCTACAGGGAGAATGCACACCCCTGTAGGAGCGGCCTTGCCGAGGCGTCGGACCGGCCGGAAAGGGCCTCACCGAAAGCACAATCTGAAACGCTTTCTTCAAAAGCTGTCCGCCCCATGCGACTACCTTTGAATGCAATGTTCAAGGGAGTGACTCATGGTGCATCAAGGTAACCACCGCCTGCGTAGAGGGCGCTTTTCAGAGGCAGGTCGTCCGTACCTGCTTACAACCACTACCCGCAATCGCACTGCACTGTTTACTGACCTGCGTTTCGCCAGGGCAGTTATCCAGCAACTTCGCTTGAGCGAGCAGGAAGGCACTTGCCAGTCCTTGGCTTGGGTACTCATGCCTGATCACCTGCACTGGCTGGTCGAACTCAGGCAAGGCAGTTTGAGCAGTCTGATGCGTGTGTTCAAATCCTGAAGCAGTTGCGCACTCTTTCGTGTCGGAGTGGATCGTCAACGTGTCTGGCAACCCGGCTTTCATGATCGGGCTTTGCGTCGAGACGATAACGTCAAGGCCGCTGCCCGCTATATCATCGCCAACCCCATTCGTGCCGGGCTGGTTCAGCGTGCTGGTGAGTATTCACATTGGGATTGTGTGTGGCTGTAACCCGGCAGGTGAGGGCTGCGCCCTCATTTCGCGGCACAAGGCCGCTCCTACAGAAGACCGCGATCCCATGTAGGAGCGGCCTCGTGCCGCGAAAGGGCCGCAAAGCGGCCCCAACGTCACTGAATCCAACGTCCCTTTTCCTGCAACCGCCACCCCACCCACCCCAGCGTCCCCGCCCGCAACGCCATGAACCCCAGAAACGCCAGCCACAATCCATGGTTGCCGAACCCTCGCATGACAACCGCCACAGGCAACGCGATCGCCACCGACACCAACATCGCATTGCGCATCTCCCGTGCCCGCGTGGCGCCGATGAACAACCCATCGAGCAGATAGCTCCATACCGCCACCAACGGCAGCACCGCCAGATAAGGCAAGTACGGATACGCCGCCTCGCGCACACTGGCGATATCGGTCTGCAGGTCGATGAACAGATGGCCGCCCAGCAGGAACAGCACCGCAAACCCCAGGCTGACGATCAACGACCACCCGCAGGCCACCACCAGCGCCCGCTTCAGGGCACCGCGATCACGGGCGCCGATGGCATGCCCGCACAGGGCCTCGACCGCATGGGCCAGGCCATCGAGGGCGTAGGCGGTGAGCATCAGCCCGTTGAGCAGCAGGGCATTGGCTGCCACCGTGGCTTCGCCCAGTCGTGCGCCCTGCACGGTCAGCAGCAGGAACACCAGCTGCAGCGCCAGGCTGCGCAGGAAGATATCGCGGTTCACCGCCAGCAGGGGCCGCCAGGCCTGCCAGCGCTTCAGCGCAGTCCAGGCGATATGCCCGGGGTAGGCGCGTAGCGCCGGGCGGGTGAGGGCCAGGCCGAGCAGGGCGGCGCACCACTCGGCGATCACCGAGGCCCGTGCCGAGCCGACCACGCCCCAGTCCAGGCCAAGCACGAACCACAGGTTCAGGGCGATGTTCAGCAGGTTGGTGGTCAGCAGGATCGCCAGCGGCGCCCGGGCGTTCTGCGTGCCGAGGAACCAGCCGACCAGGGCGTAGCTGGCCAGCGCCGCCGGCAGGCCGAGCAGGCGGGTGTGGAAGAACGCCTCGGTGGAGGCATGCAGCGCCTCGCTGGGCTGCATCGCGTGCAGCGCCAGCTGGCTGAAGGGCAGGGCGAGCAGGCCGATCAGCAGGGCGAAGGCCAGCGCCAGCAGCAGCCCCTGTACCAGCACCTGACGCAGCGCGGCGCCGTCGGCGCGGCCGGCGGCCTGGGCGGCGAAGCCGGTGGAGCCCATGCGCAGGAAGCCCATCAGCCCGGCCATGAAGGTGAACAGGGTGGCGCCCACGGCCACCGCGCCCAACTGGTGGGCGTGGGGCAGGTGGCCGATCACCGTGCTGTCGACCAGCGCCACCAGCGGCACCGAGATGTTGGACAGGATCATCGGCGCGGCCAGGGCCCAGACCTTGTGGTGGGTGGGGCGGTCGCGCCAGGCGGTGGACAGTGAAGACATGCGGGCTCCAGCGGGGGATGCAAATTGGGCAATCGCGGGGCAAGCCCGCTCCCACGCAAGTGCACTTCATCACGTGGGAGCGGGCTTGCCCCGCGATTGCCGAACGGATTGTACCGGCCCGGCAACCAATCGGCGCGAACAGGGTCTCACTTGCCGCGTATCGCCAGGTAAGCCCCGCGACGTTGCGCTATAGTTGCCCCCCTCACGTACACGCTGCCGAAGAGTTCTCTCTCAAATGCTCAACAAAGGATTGTTGCTGGCCTGCGCGCTGGCCCTGCTCAGTGCTTGTGATTCCTCCACGCCGGACAAGCCATCGGCGCCTGCCGATGCCGCCACCGCCGTCGCGCCCGCCGAAACCAAGGCGGCCAAGCGCGAAGACCCGGCAGTGCTCGCCAAGCGCTACGCCGGCCGCGAGCTGACCGTGCTGGACGTCTCGGAAGTCCAGCTCGACGGCGCCAGCACCCTGTCGGTCAGCGTCTCCGCGCCGCTGGACGCCAACCAGGACTTCGCCGCCAAGCTGCACCTGGTCGACACCGTCAAGGGCAAGGTCGACGGTGCCTGGGAACTCTCCGACAACCAGATGGAGCTGCGCCTGCGCCACCTGGAACCGCAGCGCAAGATGGTCCTGACCATCGACAAGGGCTTGCTCTCGGTCAACGGCAATCAGCTTGAAGCCGAATCGGTCAGTCGCTTCGAGACCCGCGACATGCAGCCCACCGTGGGCTTCGCCAGCCGCGGTTCACTGCTGCCCACGCGCCTGGCCGAAGGCCTGCCGGTGATCGCCCTGAACGTCGACAAGGTCGATGTCGAGTTCTTCCGCATCAAGCCGGACATGCTCTCCAGCTTCTTGGTCAACTGGGGCCGCAACTCAAGCCTGTACTACTACCAGTCCAAGGAAACCCTGGAGATGGCCGAGCTGGTCTACAGCGGCCGCTTCGACCTCAACCCCGCGCGCAACACCCGCGAGACCGTGCTGCTGCCGATTGCCGGGATCAAGCCGCTGCAGGAGCCGGGTGTGTACCTGGCAGTGATGCGCGCCTCGGGTACCTATGACTATTCGCAGCCAGCGACCCTGTTCACCCTGAGCGACATCGGCGTCTCCGCCCACCGCTACCGCGACCGCCTGGACGTGTTCGCCCAGGCCCTGGAAGGCGGCAAGGCGCTCAAGGACGTCACCCTCGAGCTGCACGACGACAAGGGCAAGCTGCTGGCCCAGGCCAAGACCGACGGCGATGGCCATGCCCAGCTGCCGATCACCGCCAAGGCCGATACCCTGATCGCCACCCAGGGCGTGCACACCACCCTGTTGCGCCTGAACACCGCCGCCCTGGACCTGGCCGAGTTCGACATCACCGGGCCCCAGGCCAACCCGCTGCAGTTCTTTATCTTCGGCCCACGCGACCTCTATCGCCCGGGCGAGACCGTGCTGCTCAACGGCCTGCTGCGCGACCAGGACGGCAAGCCGGTCAAGGCCCAGCCGGTGAGCGTGGAAGTGCGCCGCCCGGACGAACAGGTCAGCCGCAAGTTCGTCTGGGAGGCCGACAAGAACGGCCTGTTCCAGTACCAGCTGCAACTGGCCACCGAGGCCCCGACCGGCCGCTGGCAACTGCTGCTGGACCTGGGCGGTGGCCGCAAGCAGGTCTACGAGTTCCTCGTCGAGGACTTCCTCCCCGAGCGCCTGGCGCTGGAGCTCAAGGGCAGCAGCACGCCGCTGGCGCCGGATGAGACCGCCACCATCCAGGTCAATGGCCGTTACCTCTACGGCGCGCCGGCCGCCGGCAATCGTCTCAGCGGCCAGGCCTACGTGCGCCCGCTGCGCGAAGCGGTGAAGGCGCTGCCGGGCTACCAGTTCGGCGCGGTCACCGAGACCGACCTGAACCAGGACCTGGAACTGGACGAAGTCACCCTCGACCAGAACGGCAAGGCCCGCATCGATATCGAAAGCCGCTGGGCCGAAGCCCGCTCGCCGCTGCAACTGACCGTGCAGGCCAGCCTGCAGGAGTCCGGCGGCCGGCCGATCACCCGGCGCCTGGAGCAGCCGATCTGGCCCGCCGACCGCCTGCCGGGCCTGCGCGGCCTGTTCGACGGCGAAGAGACCGACGGCGACGGCCCGGTGGAATTCGAGTTCCTGGTGGCCGACCGCAACGGCAAGAAACTGGCCGCCGACAACCTGAAGGTGCGCCTGATCCGCGAGCGCCGCGACTACTACTGGAACTACTCGCAGAGCGACGGCTGGAGCTACAACTACAACGAAAAATTCCTCACCCAGGCCGAGGAGACCGTCAGTGTGAAGGCCGGCTCCACCGCCAAGCTGAACTTCCAGGTGGAGTGGGGCCCGTACCGCGTCGAGGTGGAAGACCCGCAGACCGGCCTGGTCTCCAGCGCGCGCTTCTGGGCTGGCTACCGCGCCCAGGACAACGCCGAGGGCGGCGCCGTGCGCCCCGACCAGGTCAAGATCGCCCTGGACAAGCCGGCCTACAAGGAAGGCGGCACCGCCAAGGTCACCGTCACCCCGCCGGCTGCTGGCAGCGGCTACCTGATGATCGAGTCCGCCGATGGCCCGCTGTGGTGGCAGGAGATCGACGTACCCGCCGAGGGCAAGACCTTCGATGTCGAGCTGGACAAGAAGTGGGCGCGCCACGACCTGTACATCAGCGCCCTGGTGATCCGCCCGGGCGAGCGCAAGGCCAATGCCACGCCGAAACGCGCCGTGGGCGTGCTGCACCTGCCGCTGGACCGCGCCGAGCGCAAGCTGGCCGTGTCGCTGCAGGCGCCGGAGAAGATGCGACCCAAGCAGCCGCTGACGGTCAAGTTCAAGGCGGTCAACGCCGACGGCAGCGTGCCGAAGCAGGTGCACGTACTGCTGTCCGCCGTGGACGTGGGCATCCTCAACATCACCGATTTCAAGACCCCCGACCCGTTCGCCAGCCTGTTCGGCCGCAAGGCCTATGGCGCCGACCAGTTGGACATCTACGGTCAACTGATCGAGGCCGGCCAGGGCCGCCTGGCCAGTCTTGCCTTCGGTGGTGACGCCGCCATGGCCAAGGGTGGCAAGCGCCCGAACACCACGGTGACCATCGTGGCCCAGCAGAGCCTGCCGGTGACCCTCGACGAGAAGGGCGAAGGCCAGGCCACCGTCGAGATCCCCGACTTCAACGGTGAACTGCGCCTGATGGCCCAGGCCTGGACCGAGGAACACTTCGGCATGGCCGAAGGCAAGACCGTGGTCGCCGCGCCGCTGATCGCCGAGCTGTCCGCGCCGCGCTTCCTGGCGGGTGGCGACCGTACCAGCCTGGCGCTGGACCTGGCCAACCTGTCCGGCCGTGCCCAGCAACTGAGCGTGCAACTGAGCGCCGAAGGACAGTTGAGCCTGGTCGGCGGTGCCCAGCAGAACTTCAGCCTGGCCGAAGGCCAGCGCACCACGCTGATGATTCCGGTGCAGGCCCAGGGCGGCCTGGGCCAGGGCAAGGTGCGGGTGCAGGTCAATGGCCTGCAACTGCCGGGCGAGCCAGCCAACACCTTCGAGCGCGAGTGGACCCTGGGCGTGCGCCCGGCCTACCCGGCGATGCTCAAGCACTACCGCGTGGCCCTCAAGGACCAACCCTGGAGCCTGCCGGAGAGCGACCTGGCCGAGTTCGAACCCGCGGGCCTTGAAGCGAGCCTGGCGCTGTCGAGCCGTCCGCCGCTGAACCTGGCCGAGCAGATCCGCGCCCTGGAAGCCTATCCCTACGGCTGCCTGGAGCAGACCACCAGTGGCCTGTACCCGTCGCTGTACGCCGATGCCGACAGCCTCAAGCGCCTGGGCATCAAGGGCGAGCCGGCCGATGTGCGCAAGCGCAAGATCGAGATGGGCATCGAGCACCTGCTGGGCATGCAGCGCTACAACGGCAGCTTCGGCCTGTGGAGCTCGGACAGCGAGGAAGAGTACTGGCTGACCGCCTACGTCACCGACTTCCTGCTGCGTGCTCGCGAGCAAGGCTACGGCGTACCGGCCGAAGTGCTGAAGAAGGCCAGCGAGCGCCTGCTGCGGTATGTGCAGGAGCGCAACCTGATCGAAGTCGACTACAGCCAGAACGCCGACCACACCCGTTTCGCCGTGCAGGCCTACGCCGGCCTGGTGCTGGCGCGCAGCCAACAGGCGCCGCTGGGCGCCCTGCGCAGCCTGTTCGAGCGCCGCGCCGACGCTCGCTCCGGCCTGCCGTTGGTGCAACTGGCGGTGGCGCTGGACAAGATGGGCGATAAGCAGCGTTCGCAGCAGGCATTGCAGGCTGGCCTGGCCGTGACCCGCAGTAAAGGCTGGATGGCCGACTATGGCAGCGCCTTGCGTGACCAGGCGCTGATCCTTGCCCTGCTGCAGGAGAACAACCTCGCCGGCAACCAGGTCGACCAGCGTCTGTTCGGCCTGTCCGACGAGCTGGCCGCCAACCGCTGGCTGTCTACCCAGGAGCGCAACGCGCTGTTCCTCGCCGGCCGTGGCCTGCTGGGCAAGCCGGAGGGCAACTGGAAAGCCCGCTTCGACAGCGCCGGTGAAGTGCGTGAGTTCGACAACAACGACTCGGGCATGAAACTCGAAGGCCCGCTGCTGGCCTCGCCGCTGACCCTTCAGAACCAGAGTGGCGACACCCTGTACCAGCAGCTGACCCTGTCTGGCTACCCGCGCCAGGCCCCGGCCGCCAGCGGCAACGGCATGGAGATCCGCCGCGAGTACCTGGGGATGAACGGCCAGGCGCTGGATGTGCGTAACCTGCGCAGCGGCGACCTGGTGCTGGTGCACCTGGCGCTCAAGGCCCAGGACCAGGTGCCGGACGCCCTGGTGGTCGATCTGCTGCCGGCGGGCCTGGAGCTGGAAAACCAGAACCTGGCGCAGAGCGCCGCCAGCCTGGACAACGCCAGCAGCGCGGTGAAGCAGTGGCGCGAGTCGATGCAGAACGCCAGCGTGGTGCACCAGGAATACCGTGACGACCGCTACGTGGCCGCGCTCAAGCTCGACAGCTACGGCACCACCCACCTGCTGTACCTGGCCCGCGCGGTGACCCCGGGCAGCTACCGCATCCCGCCGCCGCAGGTAGAGTCGATGTACCGGCCGAACCTGCAGGCGATCGGCGACAGCCAGGGCGAAATGGTGGTACGCGCCCGCTGAGTCCACACGCCCGATGTAGGAGCGGCCTTGTGCCGCGAAAGGGTCGCGCAGCGGCCCCCCGATCTCGACGTCAACGCGAGAATCGCCGGGGCTGCTACGCAGCCCTTTCGCGGCACAAGGCCGCTCCTACAGGGTTTTCAATGCACTACCCAACTCAACACCCACAACCCCAGCAACGCCCAGATGATCCCGAGGATGATCGACGCCCGCATGAACGCGCGCACCGCCGAGTACAGCAGCATCAGGCCAACGACGAGCGCCAGGATGCTGACCAGCGAGGTGTCCATGCCCAGCGTGCGCGCCAGGCCGTCGATGAAATTGCCACCGGCGTTGGCCAGCAGGTTGAACAACCCGCTCAGGCCGTCGACGATGAAACGGATCACCGAACCCAGTACCTGGCCCAGCCACTCGAAAAAACCTTCTACATGCATAGTCGCTTCCTGATCAACGAATCGGCGATTCCCAGCCTTTGGCCATCATCTGACCCGGTCGGTTCCCGATGCCAAGCTTAGCGCGCCCAGGTCTGCTCAAGCTGCTGCGGCGTGGCGCCGTCACCCTGCTGGCGGCCATCGCCCTGCTGTGGCTGGCCGACCGCATCTGGCCATTGCCCATGCCGGGCGACGACCTGGCGCGGGTGGTGCTGGCCGAGGACGGCACGCCGCTGTGGCGCTTCGCCGACGCCGACGGCGTTTGGCGCTACCCGGTCGGCCCGGACGAGGTCTCGCCGCTGTATCTAGAAGCCTTGCTCGCCTACGAGGACCGCTGGTTCTATCACCACCCAGGGGTCAACCCCATGGCCCTGGCCCGGGCGGCCTGGCTCAACCTGCGCGGTGGGCGGGTGGTGTCCGGCGGCAGCACCCTGTCGATGCAGGTGGCGCGCCTGCTCGACCCGCACGACCGCACCCTGGCCGGCAAGCTGCGCCAACTGTGGCGCACGGCGCAGCTGGAGTGGCACCTGTCCAAGGCCGAGATCCTCCAGCTGTACCTCAACCGGGCGCCGTTCGGCGGCACCTTGCAGGGCGTGGCCGCGGCAAGCTGGGCCTACCTGGGCAAGTCGCCGAAGCACCTGACCCCCGCCGAGGCTGCGCTGCTCGCCGTCCTGCCCCAAGCGCCGAGCCGCCTGCGCCCGGACCGTCATCCCGAGCGTGCCCAGCGCGCCCGGGACAAGGTGCTGCAGCGACTGGCCGAATACCAGGTGTGGCCAGCCCAGCGTATCGACGAGGCCCGTGAAGAGCCGCTGCTGCTGGCGCCGCGCCAGGAGCCGGCACTGGCGCCCTTGCTGGCCCGGCGCCTGAACACGCCGGACAGCCCGCCGCTGATCCGTACCACTATCGACGCCGCCCTGCAGCGCCGCCTCGAAGACCTGCTGATGGGCTGGCGCGCGCGTCTGCCCGAGCGCACCTCGGCGGCGCTGCTGGTGGTGGAAACCCAGAGCATGGCGGTGCGCGCTTATCTCGGCTCCATCGACCTGAGCGACGAGCGCCGCTTCGGCCATGTGGACATGATCCATGCCCTGCGCTCGCCGGGCTCGACCCTCAAGCCGTTCCTCTATGCCATGGCCATGGACGACGGCCTGATTCATTCCGAATCGCTGCTGCAGGATGTGCCCCGGCGTTATGGCGACTACCGTCCCGGCAACTTTTCCATGGGTTTCAGCGGCCCGGTGTCGGCCAGCTCGGCGCTGGCGCTGTCGCTCAACCTGCCGGCGGTGCAGTTACTCGAGGCCTACGGCCCGAAACGCTTCGCCGCGCAGATGCGCATGGGCGGCATGCCGCTGGTGCTGCCGCCGCTGGCCGAGCCGAACCTGTCGCTGATCCTCGGTGGCGCGGGCAGCCGCCTGGAGGACCTGGTCGGTGGCTATGCCGCGTTCGGCCGTGGCGGCAACAGCGCGAAGATTCGCCTGCAACCCCAGGATCCCCTGGTGGAGCGCCGCCTGCTGTCGCCGGGCTCGGCCTGGATCACCCGGCGCATCCTCAGCGGCCTGGCCCGGCCGGACCGCGACCCCCATGCCGAACTGGTGCAGCGCCCGCAACTGGCGTGGAAGACCGGCACCAGCTACGGCTTTCGCGATGCCTGGTCGGTGGGCGTGGGCCCGCGTTACCTGATTGGCGTGTGGATCGGCCGCCCCGACGGCACCCCGGTGCCGGGCCAGTTCGGCCTGGCCTCGGCGGCGCCGCTGATGCTGCAGGTACACGACTTGCTGAGCAATCGCGACAGCCAGCGCGGCATCGAGGTGCCGGTCGAGCCGGTGCCGGCGTCGGTGGGGGTGGCGGCGATCTGTTGGCCCCTGGGCCAGCCGATGAACCGCCAGGACTCCAACTGCCGTCGCCAGCGTTTCGCCTGGACCCTGGACGGCACCACCCCGCCGACCTTGCTGGCGGCCGACCAGCCTCTGGGGCTGGGTTTGCGCGAGACGGTATGGCTCAACGACCAGGGACTGCGCGTCGATGCCGGGTGCCCCGGGGTCAAGGCCCACGATGTTGCCTTGTGGCCGGCCCCGCTGGAACCCTGGCTGCCCCGGGCCGAGCGCCGTGCGGCGCGGCTGCCCGCGGTGGATCCGGCCTGCCCGCCACAGCAGGTGGCCAGTGCGCCGCCGCTGTCGATCGTCGGTGTGCGTGCCGGCGACAACCTGCGCCGCCCGGCTACCAGTCACGAGCCTTTGCAACTGCGGGTGACGGCCCTGGGCGGTGCGGGGCGGCGCTGGTGGTTCCTCAATGGCCAGCCGCTGGGCGAGACCCAGGGGCAGGACAGTCTGCCGGTGCGTTTCGAACAGGCCGGCAGCATCGAGTTGAGTGCGTTGGATGAAAGCGGCGAGACGGCGCGGGTGGCGTTTCAGGTCAGTGAGTGAGTCGAGCTCGCATCCTCTCGAACACCGAGGCGCCTGCTTCGCGGGTAAAACCGCTCCCACAGGTACTGCGCTGGCCTTGAGGCACAGGTGACCACTGTGGGAGCGGGTTTACCCGCGAAGAGGTCGGCACTGACTGCACAAATCTCAGTGCTTCATGCCGAGTTCGGCATCATCCATCAGCGCCTTGGCCAGTGCGCTCAGGTAGTAAGAGGCCCAGAGCAGTTGGGGCTTTTCCTCCATGATCCCGGTGATGGTCAGGTCGCGCACGCAGCCCATCAGCTCCGAGGCCTGGTCGCGGGCGTGCTGGCAGGGGATGCCGGGCTCGATGCAGAACAGTGGGTCGGTCATGCCTTCGCCTTGGTAGAACTTGGTCTTGCCGGCGGTGGTGGAGGTGTTATCTGTGGTCATGATTTTTCTCCCTGAAAGGGTCGGTGCCTGTGCGGGCGCCATCGCGGGGCAAGCCCGCTCCCACGTAGCCGAGGCCTACTGAGTGCTGGCGTGGGAGCGGGCTTGCCCCGCGATTGGGCTTAATGCAACGTCGGCGCCTGCGCCGGCATCTGTACCTGGATCAACGCCGCTTCGAGCAACACACGCAGCGACTCCATTTCATGCATCGACGCCATCATCAACACGGCAGCCGGCGACCTGGGTTTGAGCTGTATGGCGTGATGGGCCACGGTCAAGGCGCACAGGGCGTACTCGGTGGCCTGGATGAGGGTGTCTTCGAGGGAGTGGGGGTTGTGGGGTGGATCTGGAACGATCTTAAGCATGGTCAAGGTCCTGTTCGTGAATAAGGACCACCACCGGTTGCTGTCAAACAAGAAGGTGGCAGCTGTACATGGGTTGACAGACCGGTGAACAAGACCAGAAACCGGCGCACACGAGGTGCCCCACGCACAGCCGCCATAAAACAGCGCCATGCGGTTTTGTTCAGAGCGGCCTGTCAAAGCCGGTCGCTGATTGTGCCGCGACTGCCCGAGACTAGAGGCCAACCCAGACCACCGCAATGGCTTGAAAGGGCTTGGGAGTATGTTTGGGAAATGGACTACAGGGAATGGGGAAAGTCTTATAAATCGGCGATCTATTCGAAATCGCAGGGGCTGCTTTGCAGCCCTTTCGCGGCACAAGGCCGCTCCTACAAAGGGAACGCAATTCCTGTAGGAGCGGCCTTGTGCCGCGAAAGGGGCGCGTAGCGGCCCCAGCATTCTGTCGGCCACCCGTACTAATGATTTATGACTAGCTCTTTCGACACTGTGCGCTGTCCACCAAACGAAACTAACTGAAATTCATACGCTTATGCTCCACCCCCAGCCCTCTCCCACAGGTACTAACACCAAGTTGTAATCTACCCGTCCCGCCCCCCTCGGCTTTCACTGCTGGTAGCAAGCACAACAACCAGCAGCGGGAGTCTTCCCATGAACACTCAAGCGTGGATCAAGGCCGCAACGGCGCTGACGATGGTCATGTCCCTGGGCCTTACCGGTTGCAGCAGTGGCGGTGGCGGGCATCACAGCGAGGTCGACGGCTCCTCGGCCGACGGCGGCACGGGCGCAGGCGCGGGAGCTGGAGGCGCGGGCGGCGGGGCCGGTGACGGTGGCGCAGGCACCGGTGGTGGTGGCAGCACCCCGGGCGATGGCAGCGCAGGCACGGGTGGAGGCAGCGGCGGCTCCGGCGGCGGCACCACGCCCGGCGGCGGCGATGGCGGCACCGGCGGTGGCACCACGCCCACCGCCCTGGTCACCGGCCAGGTGGTCGATCAGTTGGGCAACACCGTCTCCGGCGTTGGCGACGGCGTGAGCAACCTCGGCCAGGTGATCGGCTCGCTGCCCATTGCCGGCGACACCTCGCTGACTGGCGGCGTGGGCACACTGGTGTCGTCCACCGGCAACGCGGTGAACAGTGTCGGCAGTGGCCTGAGCGACGGCCTGGGGCAACTGGGCACCGGCAACAATGCCGTGGGCACCACGGTCGGGGTGGTCGGCGCGGCCACCGCCGACCTGGGCACGGGCGTCTCTGGCCTTGGCCAGGGCGTGACCGGCCTGGCCAGCAACGGGCCGGTCGAGCAGGTACCGGTGGTCAACCAGCTGGTCGCCGGGGCCGGGCAGGGCGTCGACCGGGTTGGCCAGGCCGTGACGATGCTTGGCAACACCCTCTCGCCGGTTGGCACCAGCGGCCCACTGGCCGGGGCGACCCAAGGCGCGAGCGATGCCCTGGTGCCGGTGGTCTCGCTGGTGGAAAACACCACGGCCAACGTCACCCGGCAGACCGGGCTCGCCGGCCCGCTCAACCAGACGTTGAATCAAACCGGCACCGCCTTGAACCAGGCCGGCCTGCAACTGGCTGGCACGGGCAATCCACTGGGCTCCACGCTCGGGCAGGCGGTCGCTAACACTGGCACCTCCGTGAGCACCGCCAGCGGGCTGGCGCCTGTTACCGGCGGCCCGCGCACTGGGCTGCTGGAAACCGCTGGCGGCGTAGTGGCCGGTGCCGGTAGCGGCCTGGCCGCGAGTATTGGCAGCCCGACCATAAGTGGTATCGGCGGCAGCATGGTGCAGGCGGGCAACAGCGTCGCCAGCCTGGGCCCGGTGCTCGGCGGCAACGGCGTGACCAACACAGCTGCAGGCACCCCTGCCGCAGCGCTGACTCAGCAGGTGGGCTCCGGGCTCAATCCAGTGGTCGCCGGTGTGTCCAGCGTGACCCAGCAGGTCGGCGCCAGCACAGGCGCGGGAGCACCGGTGGCCGGGTTGCTGAACCAGGTCGGTGGCGCGGTGGGCACCGTCGGCACGCAATTGACCGGCGCCACGGCCAACCCGACGGTCAGCCAGCTGGGCGCGACGGTGACGGCGGTGGGCGCAACGGTCGGCCAGGCCGGCACCTTGGTCAATGCCAACGGCACGCAGGGCGGTGGCCTCGGCGGTGCGCTAAGTGGGGTGACAGGCGCCCTGGCAGGCGGGCAGCGCTGACGCGACGGGCTACGCTCAAGGTGAGCGAGACCGACCGGCGCGCGCCGGTCGGTCACCCTGCCACCCGTGGATCATGGAGTGTCCGAATGCGCCGATGGCTGGTGACGATGCTGGCGCTGTCCGTGGCCAGCCTGGCCCGGGCCGAGCCCTTGCCGAGTTTCCTCAACAGCAACGAGACCGAGCGCCGCCTGCCCACGCCGAACCTCCCGGTGGACGCCTATCGTCCCGGCCCCGCCGGCCTGCGCATACCCACCGTGGACAACGCACGGCAATCGCCGTTGCTGATGAGCACGCGGGTGGCGGTGCGCAAGGTGCGCTTCGAGGGCGGTACCGTCTACCCCCTGAGCGACCTGCGCGAGCACTACCAGCCGCTGATCGGTAGCGAGGTGACCCTCGCCGAGCTGATCGAGGTCACCCGCCGCCTGACCCAGCGCTACCAGCAGGACGGCTACCTGCTGTCGTATGCCTACCTGCCGCCCCAGGACTTCGTCGATGGCCGGGTGCGGGTGGTGCTGGTGGAGGGCTATATCCACGACTATCAGGTCGAGGGCGATATCGGCGCGGCGCGGGCTTACCTGGACCAGCTGATGGAGCGCCTCAAGGCCGAGCGCCCGCTGACCCGCGAAAGCTTCGAGCGCTATACCAGCCTGGCCGGGCGTATCCCCGGAGTGACCTTCCAGGCCCAGGTGCCGCCCCCGGCCACCACCGATGGCGCGACCCGGCTGCTGGCCCAGGTCTCGCGCAAACCGTTTACCACCACCCTGAGCCTCAACGACGGCAGCCGCGACGACCTGCAGGCGCTACTCGGTGCCAGCAGCAACGCGCAGACCCGTTTTGCCGAGCAGCTGAGCGCCAGCGTGCTGGTGCCGCCCGGCGAGGACAAGGAGCATTACTACCGCCTCGACTACAGCCAGTTCCTCGATGCCGAGGGTTCGAAGCTGTTGCTGTCAGCCTCGCGCTATCGCAGCGACCCCAAGGCGCGCATCCGCCTGGACAATGGCATCGACCTGACCCAGCACCGCGAGAATGAACGCTACTCGGTGGGCATCAGCCAGTCGTTGATCGCCTCGCCCAGCGAATGGCTGGAGGTGGTCGGGCGCTTCTATGTGGTCAACGACCAAATCGACTACCAGGTGGTGGGCTTTCCGTTGCGGCTGGACAGCGAGACCGACATTCGCGCGCTGTCCTTCGAAGGCGACTGGCGCAAGGCCGAGGCGGGGCGACTGCGCATCCTCAGTGCCGGGGTCTACCAGGGGCTCGATCGGCTGGGGGCGAACACCAATGCCGATTACGACCTGGACTTTCTGCGCCTGAGGGTATCGGGCGTGCAGAGCGACAACTTCACCGACAACTGGCAGGGCGTGGCCTCGGCGGCAGCCTACTGGAGCAATGACAGCCTGCCCGACAGTGAGCGGGCGGTGTTCGGCGGGCAGAACTTCGGGCGCGGTTACCCCAGTGACCAGGGCTCGGGCGACAAAGGCTGGGGGCTGGCCTACGAGGTCAACTACAGCTTCCACCGCGACGGTGGATGGCTCAAGGTCGTGCAGCCGTATGTGGCGCTCGACACGGCGCGGGCCTGGTTCAACGAGCTGGACGTGAAGGACACGAAAATGTCATCGGCGGCGCTGGGGTTGCGGTTTGGCGATATGCGCTACTACAACATCGCTGTCGAGGTGGCCAAGCCGATGTCGGACATCGCCCTGGACAGCTTCAACCGGCGGCCACGGCTGAACCTGAGTTTCAGTTATCAATTGTAGGAGCGGCCTTGTGCCGCGAAAGGGACGCGTAGCGGCCCCAGCTAATGTCGCGGCGCTGCCGAAATCGAGGGGCCGCTTTGCGGCCATTTCGCGGCACAAGGCCGCTCCTACAGGGGGGTAGCTCCAGCTATTTAACGGCCTGCATCAACGGCTTGGGAAACAGGTTCTCCAGCGTCTCGAGCAGGCGCGCGTGATAGATCGGCTTGCGGAACAGGTCGAGCACCTGCAAGCGCAGCAGGTCGCTGACATCGTCCATGTCGGCATGCCCGGACATGACGATCACCGGCAAATGCTGGCGCGCGGTGTGGTCGCGCAGGCGCTGCACCAGGCCCAGGCCGCTCTCCTCGGGCATACGCAGGTCGGTGATCACCAGGGCGACATCGGGGTGGCGGGTCAGCTGCTGCAGGGCGCCGCGCACCGAGGTGGCGGTGTGGCAACAGAAACCTTCGTTCTCCAGCAGCTCGGCCAGCTCCAGCAGGGCCTCTTCCTCGTCGTCCACCAGCAGGATCTGTTGACGCAAGGAAGAGGTCGGCATGGTCGGCTCCAGGCTGTGGGACTACACGTCATGCAGGTGCTGCGCGATCACTGGGTGATCGCGGTCTGGATGGTGGTCATGATCGCCGACACCTCGGTCGAGATCGGCGTGACGAAGCCGGCCAGCACCACCGCCACCATGGCCGCGATCACGGCGTATTCGATACCGGAGGCGCCGTCCTTGCGCTGGAGGAAAGTCTTCACATGGATGAGGATCTGTTGCAGCAGCATGGCACTACTCCTTGCGCTCGATGGGCGCCGGTCGGCGGGGCTTGATAAGTGATACCCCTTTGCCATCAGAGCATCGCCAAGCTGTGGCGACCTGCAAATGTAAGAAAGCATTAATCCAAAAGTATTGGTTGTAATTGGCGGTGCTAAGTTTTTGTTTTGCCGACGCGTCAATTTCATGGCTCTAAAAATGCGGTACAGGTAATGGCGAAAGATTGCGGCTCAGCTACCGTCCAATAGCGAAATAGTTACCTTTTGCCATCATTGGTCCCAGGCGTAGGGGAGAGCGCAGATGAGCAGTCGCCTGACCATGATCCTCGCCGGCCTGTTCCTGATCGCGGCCTTGCTCGCCGGTTACTGGGGCCTGCGTTTGAGCCATCCGGCCGAACCGGCGCCGGCGCCATTGCCCCCCTCCGGTGAAGCGGTGATTCCCGCCGCGCCGGTCCCCGTCGCTCCTCCCGAACCGCCACGTTCACCCATCGTGGTGCTGCGCAGGGCGGTACCGGCCAACACCCCCTTGAGCGAGGATGATGTGCTGGTCGAACGTCTGCAGGTGGTACCCGCCGGCGCCTTCCAGCAACTCGACCAGGTGCTCGGACGTCGCAGCTCCCGTCCCTTGGCGGCAGGCAGTTGGCTGGACGAGTCGAGCTTCCAGGCCGGTGGCCCGCTGGCGCGGATGATCCGCCCCCACGAGCGCGCCGTGGCGGTGGCCGTCGACGATGTGAGCGCCGCCGCCGGGCAGTTGCGCCCAGGAGACTTCGTCGACGTGCTGCTGTTCCTGCGTGAAGAGAACAACAACCCGCAGTCCTCCGCCCAGGTGGTGCTGCGGGCCTTGCGCGTGCTCAGCGTCGACCAGCAGACCGGGCTGGCCAACGACGGGCGCCCTGCGCAAACGGCCGAAGAACAGAAGGCCCGGCGCGAGCAGCAATCGCTGAACAGCAACACCACCCGCACCGTGAGCCTGGCCGTGCCCGAAGCTTTGGCCAGCCGTCTGATGCTGGCGGCCCAGGCCGGGACTTTGCGCCTGGCGGTGCGCAGCGCCGACGAGCCCCTGCTGGCGGCCTACTGGTCCGGCCAGGATGCCAGCTCGCAGCTGCAGCGCGCCAACCGCGACCTCTATCGCTTCAGTCAGCTGTCCCAGGTGCCCCTGGCCAGCCAGGCGGTCGCCGCCGCGGCCGGTGCGCCGACGATGCAGATCATTCGCGGCGCCCAGAGCGGCGATAACAACAAGTCTCCCTGAACCGGCAAGGATGCGATCCATGCGTAGTTCTTTGCGTGTTACTCCACGAGGCGGATTGACCCTGCCCCTGCTGGCGCCGACGGCGCAGGCGGCGGCCAAGGGGTGCACGGCGTTCGGTCAGTTGCACAGCCTGATCGGCTCGCCCGGCATTCCCCTCGACAACAGCGTCTTCACCATCGTCTGGGTCCATGGCGGGTTGTCCCAATGAACGAAAGCCTGAACCAGACCTACCTGGCCTTGACCCGCACCGACGAGGACCTGCACTGGCTGCAGGGCGCGCTGGCGCCGCTGGGGCAGGTGATCGGTGCCAGCAGCCCGAACCTCGACGAGCTGCTGGCGCTGGTCGACATGACCTTCAGCAACCTGGTGTTCATTGGCCTGGACCGCGAGCAACTGATCGGCCAGTGCGCGCTGATCGAGGGCATGCTCGAAGCCAAGCCGATGCTGGCCATCGTCGCCCTCGGCGACGGCATGGACAACCAGCTGGTGCTGCACGCCATGCGCGCCGGCGCCCGCGACTTCGTCGCCTACGGTTCGCGGGCCAGCGAGGTGGCAGGGCTGGTGCGGCGCCTGGGCAAGCGCCTGCCGACAGTCACCAGCAACCCCAGCCTGGGCGGCCTGACCGTGCTCTTCGGCACCCAGCGCGGCGCCGACGGCGCGCTGCTCACCACGCACCTGGCGCGGGTGGTGCAGGACAGCGGCCAGCAGACCCTGCTGCTCGACCTCGGCCTGCCCCGGGGCGACAGCCTGGCGCTGCTGGGGCTGGAGGCCTCGTTCCATTTCGGTGATGCACTGCGCCATCTGCGCCGGCTCGACACGACCCTGATCGACAGCGCCTTCACCCGCGACAAGGGCGGCCTGCGCATCCTCGCCTACGCCGACAACGACGAGGCCCTGGAACAGTCCAGCGCCGCCGAGCTGTACATGCTGCTCGGCGCCTTGCGCCAGCACTTCCAGCACATCGTCGTGAACCTCACCGGCCAGGCCGACAGCGAGGCCCTGCGCACCATCGTCAGCCACTGCGACAAGCTGATCGTCTACACCGACCAGAACATCCTCGACTGCCGGCGCAATCTGGACGTGCTCGAACAGTGGCGCGACCGCGGCATCAAGCTGGAGCATGCCAGTTTGCTGGTGGACCGCTACCTGCGCCATGTGGCGCCGGATGCAGATGCCCTGGCCAAACGCTACGGGCTGGCCTTGCTCAAGGTCATGCCCTACAGCCCGGAGGTGCGCCTTAACGCCAAGAACCAGGGCCTGAGCCTGTTCGAGCTGGCTCCACGCGAAGGCCTGACCCAGGCCTTGCGCGGCTTGGGTGAACGCCTGGCGCAGCGTTCGGAAAACCTGGCGCCGACAGGCCAGGGCTGGCTCAACCGGCTATGGGGCAACCGATGAGCAACGAAGAACCCTTTGGCGGACCGCGCCATGCGGCCAGCGATCCGCAGGTGCTCAAGCGCGCCCTGCACCGGCATGTCATCGACGCCATCGAGGACAGCGGCCGCAACCTGCTCGAGGGGGCGCGCCCGGTGCTGGCGCAGTTCGTCCTGGAACAGGTGGGCGACTATGTGGCGCGCCTGCGCCTGGCGTTGTCGCGCTACGAGATGGAGCGCCTGGCCGAGGAGATCGTCGACGAGCTGACCGGCTATGGGCCGCTGGAGGTGCTGCTGCGCGACCCGAGCGTTACCGAGATCCTGGTCAACGGCCCATACCGGGTGTTTGTCGAGCGGGCGGGGTTGCTGCAGCAGACCGACCTGCGCTTCATCGACGCCCATCATGTCGAACGAGTTATGCAGCGCATCCTCGCGCCCCTCGGGCGGCGCCTGGACGAGTCGTCGCCGATGGTCGACGCGCGCATGCCCGACGGCAGCCGGGTCAACGCGATCATCCCGCCGGTGGCCCTGGACGGGCCTTGCCTGTCGATCCGCAAGTTCCGCCAGGACATGCTCAAGAGCGCCGACTTGCTGGCCACCCGGGCCATCGACCAGCCGATCTACGACTTCCTCGAACGCGCCGTGGGCCGGCGCTGCAACATTCTGGTCAGCGGCGGCACCGGCACCGGCAAGACCACTTTGCTCAATATCCTCAGCCAGATGATCGCGCCCCAGGAGCGCCTGGTGACCATCGAGGACGTGGCCGAACTGCAACTGCACCACCCGCATGTGGTGCGCCTGGAAACCCGCCCGCCGAATGCCGAGGGCCATGGCGAGATCAAGGCCAGCGAGCTGATTCGCAACGCCCTGCGCATGCGCCCCGACCGCATCATCCTCGGCGAGATCCGCGGCGCCGAGGTGCTCGATGTGATGACCGCGATGAACACCGGCCACGACGGCTCGATGAGCACGGTGCATGCCAACACTGCCCAGGACGCGTTGCTGCGCCTGGAGACCCTGGTCGGCCTGACCGGTCGGCAGGTGGCCGAGAAGACCCTGCGGCAGATGATCTGTGCGGCGCTGGACGTGGTGATCCAGCTGACCCGCCTGGCCGATGGCCGACGCTGCGTCAGCGAAGTGCTGGAGGTGGTCGGCGTGCGTGACGATGTGTATGTCACCAACACCTTGTTCCGCCTCGACCGGCGCAGCGGCGACGGCTTCCTGCGCGAGGCGCCTAACCCGGCCGGCAACAAGCTGCGCCACGAGGGTGTGCTGTGATGGGCCCGCTGCTGCTGGCGCTGTCACCCTTGTGCCTGGGCATGGCGCTGCTGCTGTTGCGCCTGGGCCTGTACAAGCGCGGCGAGGAGCGCATCCTCGAACGCCTGGGCCGGGCCTACCGCGCCGTGCGCAGCGGCAAAGCCCGGCGCGACTGGCTCGACCCGCTGCTGCAGCGGGCGGGCCTGGCCCATGCCGACTTTTCCCCCAGGCCGTGGCTGTTCGCCTGGCTGGCGCTGACCCTGCTCGCCGGTCTGGTTGCGGGTTGGGTGGCGGCGTCGATGGTGCTGTTCGGCCTGCCGCTGCTCGGTCACCTCTACCTGGCCTGGCGCTGCCGGCGGCGCCTGCTGCAGATCGTCCAGCAACTGCCCGGCCTGCTCGACTACAGCGTGCGCAGCCTCAAGGCCGGTCGCACCCTGAACGAGGCGGTGCTCGGCGGCGTCGACAGCACCCGCGAGCCGCTGCGCTCGGCGATGCTGCGGGTGCGGCGCAACGTGCAACTGGGCGTGCCGCTGGAGGATGCGGTCAACGAACTCGCCGAACTCTATGGCCAGGCCGAACTGCGCATGTTCGCCCTGGGGCTGCGCATCAATCAGCGCCACGGCGGCAATGCCAGCGAGCTGATGGAGAACCTGATCAAGCTGATCCGCGAGCACGAGCAGGGCGACCGGCAACTGCGCGCCATGACCGGCGAGACGCGCATCACCGCGTGGATCCTCGGCGCGCTGCCGCTGGCCATGGTCGGCTACTTCCTGTTCGCCAACCCCACCTACCTGCTGGCCATGTGGCACGACCGCAGCGGTCAGCTGATGCTGCTGTTTGCCTTTGCCCTGCAGGCCGTCGGCTGCCTGGTGTTGTGGCGCATGATGAGGAGCCTGTGAGCATGGCCATGTTGCTCTGCGCGCTGTTCCTGTTCGCCGCGTTCGTGCTGCTGGCCTTGCAGGCCGCCCGGCAGTGGCGGGCCGGGCAGCGGGTGGCGCGGCGTCTGCAGGGGCGATTGGCCCGTGACGAGCGGCTCGGTGACTGGTTGCAGTGGCTGGGCAGCAGCCCGTTGGGGCGGCGCCTGCAACGGCTGGATGGCGAGACCCAGGCGCTGCTCGATCGCCTGGGCTGGCGGCGCAGCCGGCAACGGGCGCTGTTCGCCGCCGTGCAGCTGGGCTTGCCGCTGCTGGCGGTGAGCGTGGCGCTGCTGCTGGCCCATGGCTTGCCCGTGGAAAACCGCGGGCACTGGGGCGTGCTGGTGCTCTGCGCGATGGGCGCGGGCTACCTGCTGCCCAAGCGCCTGCTGGTGCTGGCGGCGGCGCGGCGTCAGCGGCAGATCGCCCAGGAGGTGAGCCTGCTGATCCCGCTGCTGCGCATCCTCTTCGAAACCGGGCTGGCGGTGGAGCAGGCCCTGCGGGTG
The DNA here is from genome assembly GCF_019646095.1 of Pseudomonas sp. 2hn. NCBI lineage: Bacteria > Pseudomonadati > Pseudomonadota > Gammaproteobacteria > Pseudomonadales > Pseudomonadaceae > Pseudomonas > Pseudomonas sp. 2hn. The sequence continues at coordinate 744,560 of NZ_CP081016.1, forward strand.
CTGGCCTATGAAGGCCGTAGCCTGGTGCCGAACATCAGCGACGAATTGCGCCTGGTCCTGCAGCGGGTCGATTCCGGCCTGGCCCTGGGCCCGGAGCTGGAAAAGACCGCGCGCCTGCTGGCGGTGGACGAGCTGATCGACACCTGCGTCATCCTCCAGCAACTGCTGGTGCAGGGCAGTGGCTCGATGAAGTCACTGCTGGCGCTCAAGGAGCTGCTCGACGACCGGCGCCTGACTGGCTTGCAGGAACGGGTGTCGAAGATGTCGGCGAAGATGTCGGCGGTGATGATGGTGTTCCTGTTCCCGGCGTTGCTGATCGTCCTGGCCGGGCCAGGTTTTTCCGCCCTGGCGCGGGCCTTGGGTTCATGAACATGCAGTGTAGGAGCGGCCTGGTGCCGCGAATGGGCCGCAGAGCGGCCCCGCAATCTCGACATCAACGCTGGAACCCTGCTCCCTGCGCGACAGCGTAGCCAGTAGGGGCTGTGTGATCTCCTACAAAGCACAAGGTCAATGCGTGGTAAACCGCTGATGCACCGGCGACGAACGCGGGGTCAACGCCAGCGCCAGCTGCGTGCGGTTGTGCATGTGGGTCAGGCGCAGCACCTGTGACACGTACAGCTTCACCGTGTTCTCGGTGATGCCCAGCTCGCAGGCGATCTGGTAGTTGGTCTTGCCCTTGCTCACCAGCCGGGCCACTTCAAGCTGGCGCGGTGACAGCTTCTCGAAGGCGGCGGGCAGCTCCGCCTCGCCCTCCTCGGCGTCGCTGGCGCGGCGGTGGGTGCCCTGGCCCCGGGCTTTTTCCAGGTCCTGGTAGAGATCGTCGATGGACTCGGCCAGCTCCTGCAGGCGCTGGTTGAGGCTGCCCAGCTCGCGGAAATTGCGGCGCCGTTCGAGCAGCGCCGCTTCCTGGCGGCGCACGCCCTCGAGCAGTTCGTCCAGGTCCATGGGTTTCTGGTAGTAGTCGGCGAAGCCCTCGCGCAAGGCGCGGATCACGTCCTGCTTGTCGGCGCGGCCGGTCAGCATGATCGCCTCGAACATGCGCTGCGGCCCGGCGATCTGCTTGAGGGTGCGGACCAGCTCGATGCCATCGCGCTCGGGCATGTGCAGGTCGCAGAGGATCAGGCCGATGGTCTCGTCGGCCTTGTAGCAGTCGATGGCCTGCCCGGTGGAATGGGCGGGGACGCAGCGGTAGCCTTCGCTTTCGAGAAACTCGCACAACTCTTCGACGATCACTGGCTGGTCGTCGACCACCAGCACTTTCACCTCACTGACAGATTTGTTCACGATCAACTCCCTGTTGTATCGGCTCTGCTCCCGGGCCAGAGGCTCTGGCAGGTAGAAAAGTAGTCGCACTTTGCAATTATGTACATGCATCTAGCTCATGGAAGCGACCCAGCGGTCGGTTATTGGATCCAGACGGCCGTCAGCAGGAAACCGGCCAGCACGTACGGAGCAAAGGGCTGCTTGTCGCCGACCTGTTCGGCCAGCGCCTGCAAGCGCTTTTTCACCTTGGGATTGAGCAGGGTCCACAGGCGCCGTCGGCCGAACATCCAGGCCAGCACGGTGACCCCGGCGCCGATGAAGGTGCCGAGCACGTACTGCGGGCTGGTGGCCAGGGCCAGGGCGCCCATCAGCTTGACGTCGCCGGCGCCGAAGCGGCCGAGCATATAGCCGGGCAGGGTGAGCAGCATGACGATGGCCAGGGCCCAGCCGGCTTCGCTGGCGTCGGCGCCGATCCAGCTGCGTCCGGTGGCGAACAGCCAGGCCAGGGCGCACGCCGCGACCCCGAGGGTCAGGGCGTTGGAGATTTGCCGTTCACGGACATCTTGTTCGGTGCACAAGGCAAGCCACATCAGGAGAACAATGCTTTGCATTGGCAAATTGCCATCCCTATTCGTTGAACGGTTCTATGCTTTCAGACAGGTCTCACAGTCAGGGTAGACGCGATCATGAAAGCAGGCCCGGCGGGACGGCAAAAAGGCGCGGCAGCCATCGAGTTTGTCGCGGTATTCATGGTGTTTTTCGCGGTGTTCTATGGGCTGGTCAGCTACGCCTTGCCGATGCTGATGCTGCAGTCGTTCAACCAGGCCAGCAGCGAGGCCGTGCGCCGCTGCGTGGCCGTGGACCCGACCAGCCAGACCTACGAGCTGGACGTGCAGGGGCTGGCCCGCCAGGTGATCGGCCAGCAGTTGGCATGGATGCCCAGCGCGCTGGGGTTCAGTGTGCTTACCGACACCCGGGTCACCGTTGGCGCGGACAAGGTGCTCACGGTGGTGATCGACTACCCGCGCTCGCGCCTGACGCAGGTGCTGCCGACGCTGGTGCTGCCGGTGGTCGGTGACGTACCGAAGCTGCCCGCGCGGTTACAGGCCCAGGCGAGCCTGCAACTGTGAGTGGTGGCCTGTTTGATCGCTGGTTCGCCGCGCCGGTCCCGGCCCAGATGCCCGAGGTGACACCGGCCATCGGCCTGCAGCTGTGGCTCGACGACCAGGCGCGGGTGCTGCGCCTGGCCGGTCCGCTGCGCAGCCTGCTGGCACTTCCCGCTCAGGCGGGTGCGCGGGTGCACGATTATCTGGAGCGCCATAGCTGGCTGGTGCTCGAAGGGCAACCCGCCGACTGGCAGGGCCAGCCCCTGGACCTGGACTTCCATACCGTCATGGGGCATGCGTTGCACACCCGTGGCTGGCTGCAGCGCCATGAACAGGGCTGGATGCTGCAGCTTTTCGACATCGGCGACCTGCTGCGCGAACAGCGCTGGGACCGTCAGCGCCCCCTGCTCGGCGAGATCGGCCACGCTCTGCGCGAATGCGGCAGCGAGCGCCTGCTACAGACGACCCGCGAACAGTTGTACAGCCTGGCCGAGCACTGGCAGGCGGCCGCGCTACGGCTGATGCTGCGCGAGGCGGGGGGCTGGCGCCACTACGCCAGCAGCGACGAGACCTGGCCCTGGCCTGATGATCGCAAGCTGCGCGAGCGCCTGGAGCGTTGGCCGGCCCATACCCTGATCGGGGTCGATGACGACCCCGAGTTGCTTGCCCTGTGCGGTGCTGCGTCACTGTTTCTGGTGCCCTATCGTCAGGGCCTGGAGGCCGAGGCCTGGGTGCTGTGCGCCGGGGCGCGGCAGGCGCCCCCGGTCGACATGGCCCTGGCGCTGGTGCGGACCTTGACCGAGCCGCTGCTGGTGCGCCATCGCCGCCAGCAACTGCAGCACCAGGCCCATCACCTCGATGACCTGCAGCGCCAGCTGGGCGCGGGGTGGTGGGAGTGGCCGGCGCACGGCGAGCTGCAGCTGGACCCGGCCCTGGCCGCGAGCCTCGGGTTGGCGAACCGGGTCAGCCTTGGCCAATGGCTCGCCCGCCTGCACCCGGCGGACCGCGAGCCGGCGCAACTGGCCCTGGACCAGGCTCGTGACGGGCAGGCGCTGAGCCTGAGCGTGCGTGTGCCGGACCCCGATCCCCTGGCGCCGCCGCGCTGGCTGCATTGGGCCGGGCAGGGCCAGGGCGGCCAATTGCGCGGCTTCCTGCTCGATATCAGCGCCCTCAAGGCCCAGGAGCAGCAGGCCGGCGCGGCCCGTGCTCGGCTGGAGAACCTCATCGCCCGCTCGCCCGCGGTGATCTACGTGCAGCGCTATGCCGAAGGCGCGCTGCACAGCGATTTCTACAGCGCCAGCCTGGCGCCGTTGCTGGGCTGGGCGGCCGACAGCGAACAGGCGCGCCAGCCGGGCCTGGCGGTGCATCCGGACGACCGCCCGCTGTGGCTGGAGCGCACCCGCGGCCTGTTGCGTGATGGCCAGGTGCGTTGCCGCTATCGCCTGCGCGATCACCTTGGCGGCTATCACTGGATGCTCGACGAGGCCCGCCTGCTGCGTGACGACCTCGGCCAGCCGCTGGAGGTGGTCGGCCTGTGGCTGGACGTCAGCGAGGCCACTGAAGCCGCCGAGCGCATGCGCCAGAGCGAGGAGCGCTACCGCGTGCTGGTGGAGGACTCGCCGGCGATGATCTGTCGTTATCGCCCGGACCTGACCGTGCTGTTCGGCAATCGGCCCCTGGCCGACTACCTGGGCTGCATGCCCGAGCAGTTGCAGGGCGCGGACCTGGGGCAGTGGTTGTCCGCCGGCCAGCGCGAGGCCTTCCTCCTGCGCCTGCGGGCGCTGACACCGGAGCAGCCGGTGAGCAGCGCGGAGATCTGCTTGCAACTGCCCGGTCGCGAGCATGCCTGGTGGGTCTGGGCCGACCGTGGGTTGTTCGACGCCGAGGGCAACCTGCTGGAGGTCCAGGCCGTGGGCCGCGACAACACCGAGGTGCGGCGCAGCCAGCAGCAACTGCTGCAGGGCGCGAAGATGGCGACCCTCGGCGAGCTGGCCACCGGGCTGCTGCACGAGATCAACCAGCCGCTCAACGTGATGCGCATGGCGGTGGCCAACACCCTCAAGCGCCTGGAGAACGGTGCCGCCGATCAGGCCTACCTGGAGGACAAGCTGCGCCGTATCGAGGCCCAGGTCGAGCGGGCCGCCCGTCTTGTCGATCATATGCGGGTGTATGGCCGGCGCTCGGCGGTCGAGCGCGAGCCCTTCGCCGCCTGGGCCGCGGTGGAAGGCGCCCGGGCGTTGCTCGAGGAAGGCCTGCGCGGCAAGGGCGTGACGCTGCGCCTGGAGCCGCCCGAGGCCCTGGCGCAGGTGCTCGGGCATCAGGATCAGCTGGAACAGGTGCTGATCAACCTGATGGTCAATGCCCGTGACGCCTTGCTGGAAAAGCAGGTGGCGCAGCCATGGATCCGGGTACGCCAGGCGCTGCATGGCGGGGGCCTGTCGCTGCTGGTGGAGGACAACGCCGGCGGGATCGATCCGCAACTGCACGAGCGGATCTTCGAACCCTTCTTCACCACCAAGCCGGCCGGGGTCGGCACCGGGCTGGGTCTGTCGGTCAGCCATGGCATCGTCAGCCAGATGGGCGGCTGCCTGAGCGTGGACAACGGCGCCGAGGGTGCGTGCTTGCGGGTCGAGCTGCCCCTTCACAGCACCAGTTGAGTGTGGCCGCTGGCGCAACTGAGGTTGGTGCCGACCTGGGCGTCGAGCAGGTCGATCCCCAGCACCTTGAGCAAGCCGTTGACCAGGGGATCGAGCAGGGGGCTGAGCAGGTTCTTGATGACCGGCTCGAGGATGTTCTTCACCCCGTCCAGCAGCCCGGCGGTGAGCACCAGCACCTGACCAAGGCCGCCATTGCCGGTGGGCTTGTAGGCTTCCAGGTGGATGCCCGCCAGGGTGTCGGACAGGCTCGCCACCACCTGGGCCTGGTCGCTGTCCATGGCTTGGTAGGCAGGTTCCTGGCCGATTTCGGTCGGGGCATGGGCGCCGCTGAACAGCAGCGTCTTTTCCACCGGGCCACTGCCCAGCAGCTTGCTGTCCACCCGCAGGCCGATGCCGCCACCGGCATAGGGCACCCGTGTACCGCAGGACGGCGGCAGGATCAGCAGGCGGCTGCAGACATTGGTGCCGATATCGATGACCGGCAGGGCCTTGACCACGGTAGTGCCGTTGCTGAGGAAATCCGCCGGGGAATCGAACCTGCCGATGGCGATCTTCGCCGCCGAGCGCTGGGTGAGGGTGGTCAGGCTCTTCGGGGTGCAGGTGTAGTTGTCGGGCGGTGCCGGGCGCAGGCGGCTGCTGCCTTCGGCGACTTCGATGCCGATATCGATATGCACCTGGCCGTCCAGCAGCTTGATGTCGCTGACCTTGCACGGAATGCCCAGGGCGCAGGTCAACGATTGCACGGTGCCCAGCAGGTTCAGGCTGAGCAGGTTGTTGAGCACGTTGGTCAAGGGTGCCGCCAGGTCCAGCACCGCGTTGAGCAGCCCGGCGATGCCGCTCAGCAGGGGCAGGTCGAGGGAGACCAGCGCCCGGATCTGGGCTGTATGAACACGCAACTCATCGGTACGCGGGTCACCCGCGGCAGAGGTTTGCTGAGGGTCGATCACCTTGAGGTACACGCGACCGTTGACCAGCCCCAATGCATTGATAGGGATTTCGGCATTCACGGCTTGCCGCTTCGCCGCCACCTGAATCATGGCTTGCACCAGCTGCAGCAGTTGAACGTTCGCATCCAGGCCCGCCTGGACCGTCCCGGTCTGGAGATTCAGCAGCTCACCCAGCGTTATCGGCCCCGTCAGGTCTGCCGCAAGCTTGAGCAGGTTGCCGGTCACCTGCGCAGTGGCCCCACTTTGTTGGAGCACCTTGACGGCAACGTCCAACAGCTTCTCGGTAGTGGTCTCCAGGTTCAGCAATTGCTGGTAGTCCCCCAGGTCCAGGTGCAGTTCGGTCGACAGTGCGTCGGTATAGCTGAGCAGGTTGAGCTGGGTATCGGCGATACCTTGCCAGCCCAGCACGCTGAGTTGGGTGCTTGCACCGATGGCCTTCAGCAGCGCGTTGAGAACGGCTGATTGCATCGAGTTGACTTGCAGGAGTGTGGTACGAATGCTCAACATCGCCTGGGGCGGCCCTGGGCTGGCGGCGACCGCGCTGGCACGGAGTGTGGTGGTGCGGGCGATGGCACCGCCCTGGACCAGCGCGTATACCCCGCCGGCGACGCTGGTGACCACCACGTTGCTGACCTCGACCTTGATCGCCTCGTTACGCACGTTGTCGGCGGTGAAGGTGCGCAGGTTGTCGATGCCGGTGCGCAGGTAGCCGCAGCTGGCGATCAGTGGATTGAGGGGCGAGTGGCCGTTGCGGGTGGCTGCGGTGCGGGCCAGGGCGGAGGCCTGCGGGCCGCTGCCGCTGCAGACTCCGCCGTGCTCGGCGGCTTCCAGGGCGGCCATGTCGGCGATGCGCTGCAGCTTGCGTTGTTCGAGGTAGAGACGGCCGCTGTCGACGGTCAGGAGCATTAACACCAGGGCCAGGCCCATGGTCAGCGCGGCCATCAGGCCGATCGCGCCACGTTGGCGCACAGCGGAACGGGGAACCACGGGCACTCCTTTGCCGGCCTGTGGCCCGGCAGCGCGGCGGCGGTGCAAGGAGTGTAGTCAAGGTGATGGCAAGTTGCCTTGTTTACTGCGCTCGACACCCTGTAGGAGCGGCCTTGTGCCGCGAAAGGGCTGCGCAGCAGCCCCTGGATTTCAGCGTTCATGCATAGATCGCTGGGGCCGCTGTGCGGCCCTTTCGCGGCGCAAGGCCGCTCCTACAGGGGGCGCTCAGGTTTCAATGTGGCGGATAGTTGCTCAGCACCTGGGTCACGGTCTTCTGGATCGCAGCATTACGCTCCTGCGGGCTGGGCGGGTAGTTGTTCATGATCTGCTCGGCGCTGCCGCGCCATACCAGCTTGCCGTCACGGCCGTCGAACAGGTCGACCTGGATGGTCGCCACCTTGTAGTCGACGCTGCGCGTCTCGTTGTACATCGGCCCACCCCAGTAACCGCCCCAGTAGCCACCCCAGGCACCGCCGTAGTTGGTGGTGATCTGCTGCTGGCGGTCCTCGACGATCAGGTAGGCGCGCACCTTCACATCCGCCCGGGCATTGCCCTGGACCGGGCGCAGGCCGCGCTGGTCGAGCTGGCCGGCGACTGCCTGGCGAATGCGCTGTTCGGTCAGGTCGCTCTTGATCCGCGGATCGTCCGGGCGATATTGCAGGCCCGGCTCCTGCCAGGCCCAGCTGCGGTAGGCGGCGAAGTCGCGGCTGGCATCGAAGTCGTGCTGCACGTTGTTGCTCGAACAGGCGGCCAGCAGCAGGGCGAAGGACAGTAGAACGAGACGGCGCAACATGATGGTTCTCCGTGGGAGGTTAGCTGGGAGGATAGCCGCTCATCGCCTTGCTCACCGACTCGCGCAGGGCGCTTTCGCGTTCACGCGGCGAGTCCTTGTCGCTGCCGCTTTCGGCGCTGGCGCTCCACACCGGCTGGCCGTTGCGGGCATCGAACAGGTCGATGCGCACCACCATCACCTCGACTTCGTAGGTGCGCACGATCGGCACGCTGGCGTAGCCGCCATAGCCGTTGCGATAGCCACCGTAGCCGACGCCGCCGTAAGGGTAGGGACCGTAATAGGGATCGTAGTCGTAGTCGCGCACCTGGCGCAGGCGCCGTTCCAGGCGCACGTCGGCGCTGACCAGCAGGTCGGCGGGCGCATTGTGCGCCGGGCGCAGGCCGTGCTGGTCGAGGGCGCCGCTCACCGCGTCGGCCAGCTGGCCCGGCGTCGCGTTGACCAGGCCCCCGGGTGGCTGGTTGTTGCGCCAGCTCCAGCTGCGGTAACGGCCGTAGTCGCGTGCCGGCGCGGGATAGGCGCTGGCATCGAAGGTCTTGGCGGCCTGGGGCGGCGCCGGCGGCAGCGGCTTGCCGCTGGCGACATAGGGGTTGCTGCCCTGGCAGGCGGCCAGGGTGAGGGGGAGCAGGGCCAGGCAGAGCAGACGGTACGGCATGGATCCTCCTGGCGAGCGGGTCAGTGGGGGCGGCACATCCAGTGCAGGTAGCGGCCCAGGCCGGCGAAGCTGGGGTGGCGGCGGTGCGCCAGTTCCATCTCCAGCAGGTCGAGCAGCTCGGCCTTGTCCTGGAACTCCTTGGGCATGTAGTCGTGGAATACCCGTACGCCGCTCTCGCTTTCGACCTGCCACAGCGCTTCAAGTTGCGCCCTGAGCTCGCGCGGATCAAGTGGTTTCTGTGGCGTGAGGCTCTGCTTTTCACCGGCCAGGCGATTGTGCCGCAGCTTGCGGAAATGGCCCTTGAGCAGGTTGCGGTAGACCAGCGCGTCGCGGTTGTAGAAGGCCAGCGACAGCCAGCCGCCCGGTGCGGTCAGCTGGTGCAGCACCGGCAGGATGCTCTCGGGTTCGGCCAGCCATTCGAGCACGGCATGGCACAGCACCAGGTCGTAGGGTTCGGTGAGTTGGCCGAGCAGTTCCTGCCAGGGTGCCTGGATGAAGGTCGCCTGCTGGCCGGCCTCGGCGAAGCGTGCGCGGGCGCCGTCGAGCATCGGCGCGGCGGGTTCGGCGAGGGTCACCTGGTGGCCGCGCTGGGCCAGCCACAGGGCCATGTGACCGAGGCCCGCGCCGATATCGAGCACCCGCAGCGGACGATCGGGCAGGGCCTCGGCCAGGTCGGCCTGGAGTACCGCCAGGCGGATGGCGCCCTTGGCGCCGCCGTAGATCTTCTCGGCGAAGCGGCTGGCCAATTCATCGAAGTGACGGTCGTTCATTTTGCGAAGCGCCTCTCGCTGTCGGCGAGCTTGGCCCGCACCACCTCGTCCATGTCCAGGCCCAGTTCGCTGCACAGCAGCAACAGGTAGAGGACGATATCGCCGACTTCCTGGCCGGCGTGGGCGAGCTTGTCGGCGGGCAGCTGGCGGGACTCATCCTCTGTCAGCCACTGGAAGATCTCCACCAGCTCGGCCATTTCGACGCTGGCGGCCATGGCCAGGTTCTTCGGGCTGTGGAATACCCGCCAGTCGTTGGTGTCGCGGATGCGGTGCAGGCGCTCGGTCAGTTCTTGCAGGTTCATCGGGGTCTCCTCGTGGCGCATAGCTTCCGGCGAGGTGCCTTGCAAAGCAAGCCCGATCAGAGCGTGCGCCAACTGCCGAGCATGTGCAGCAGCCCGCCGTGGCCATCCAGGCGCAGCTCGCCGCTTGGCCCCGCCTCGCTGGCGCTCAGTATCACCTCCGAAGGCAGGCGCACCGGTTTGTGGAAGTCCACCGAAAAGGCATACCCGGCCTTGGGCAGGTGCCCCTGCAAAGCCGCCAGCGCCATGGCCTTGCTCCACATGCCATGGGCGATGGCCCTGGGGAAGCCGAACAGGCGTGCCGTGAGGCTGCTCAGGTGGATCGGGTTGTAGTCGCCGCAGACCCTGGCGTAGCGTCGGCCGATATCGCCGTCGGCATACCAGCGGGTGGCCTCGGGCAACGCGACGGGCGTTGTCTCGGCCAGGTCCGCCACCGGTGCCTCGAGCTTGAGGCCGCGCACCAGCATGCGGCTGGTCTCGCGCCAGAGCATGCCGAGGCCGTCCTCGGCCTCGGTCACCAGGTCGAAGGTGCCGCCCTTTTCATGGGGTTGCAGGTTGTCGGCATACACCGCGAAGCGCAGCCCGTCGATGCCGCCCAGGGGGCGCAGCACCTGCAGGCTGTTGTGCAGGTGCACCAGCCCCAGCAGTGGGAAGGGAAAATCCTCGGCGGTGAGCAGCTGCAGTTGCAAACTGAAGGCCATGATGTGCGGGTAGGTACCCGGCAGGCGGCCGTCGTCGGCGAAGTGGCAGAGCCGGCGGTAGGCCGCCAGGTTGGCGGGATCGACCCGCAGATAGCAGCGCAGGCCCTGCTCCGGCAGCTGGCTGCCACGGATCTTGCGTTTGCCGAGGGCGCGCAGGTACAGGCTCAGTCGTGAGTCGGGGCTGTGCAGGTCGTGCCAGGGTCGGGTCATGGTCAGGCTCCCATCAAGGCCTGGCCGCAGACCCGCAAGGCCTGGCCATTGACCGCGCCCGAGCCCGGCTGGCTGAGCCAGGCGATGGCTTCGGCGACGTCCTGCGGCAAACCGCCCTGGCCCAGCGAGCTCAGACGCCGGCCGGCCTCGCGCAGGCCCATGGGCATGGCCGCGGTCATGTGCGTTTCGATGAAGCCCGGCGCCACCGCGTTGATGCTGGCGCCCTGTTCGGCCAGGCGTGGCGCCCAGGCCTGGGCGAAGCCGATCAGCCCGGCCTTGCTGGCCGCATAGTTGGACTGGCCGCGGTTGCCGGCGATGCCGCTGACCGAGGCGAGCAGGGTGATGCGCGCATCCGCGTGCAGCTTGCCGCCCTCGAACAGCGCCTCGGTCAGCACCTGGGGCGCCTTGAGGTTGACGGCCAGCACCGCGTCCCAGTACTCCGGGGTCATGTTGGCGAGGGTCTTGTCGCGGGTGATGCCGGCGTTGTGCACAACGATATCCAGGCCCTGGGGCAGGGCTTCGAGCAGTTGCGCGGCGGCACCGGCGGCGCAGATGTCCAGCGCCAGGGCGCGGCCGCCCAGGCGCGCGGCGAGGGCGTCGAGGTCGCGCTGGGCCTGGGGTACATCGAGCAGCGTCACCTCGGCGCCGTCCCGGGCCAGGGTCTCGGCAATCGCCGCGCCGATGCCCCGGGCGGCGCCGGTGACCAGGGCGTGGCGACCGGCCAGCGGTCGGGTCCAGTCTTGCACCTGGGCGGCGCAGGGCGCCAGGCGCAGGACCTGGCCGGAAACGAATGCGCTCTTGGGCGAAAGGAAGAAGCGCAGCGCGCCCTCGAGCTGGCTTTCGGCGCCTTCGGCGACATACAGCAGGTTGGCCGTGGCGCCATTGCGCAGTTCCTTGGCCAGCGAGCGGCTGAAGCCTTCGAGGGCCCGCTGGGCGACGCTGGCCTGCGCATCGGCCATGGCTTCTGGCGCACGCCCCAGGATCACCACGTGGGCGCTGGAGGCCAGGCTGCGCAGCAGGGGTTGGAAAAATTCGCGCAACTGCTTGAGGTCATCGCTGTCGGACAGGTGACTGGCATCGAACACCACCGCCTTGAGCTTCGGCCCCAGGCCCGCGACCCAGGCAGGGACTTCGAGCGCTTCGCTGCCGAAGCCATAGCAGTCGGCAGTCAGGCGCGGAGCGATCGCCGCTACCTGGTCTGCCAGCGGCCCACCGCCCAGCACCAGCGCGCCCTCGATGGGGCGCAGGCGTCCGGCCTGCCAGCGTTCCAGCGGCACCGGGCGGGGCAGGCCGAGGGCATCGACCAGTTTTCGTCCGAGGGTGGAGTTGGCAAAGCCCAGATAGCGGTCGCTCATGTACGGTTCTCCCTGAAGGCAAGCATGCAAGTGTGGACCAAGTTTGTGGCAGGGTCGTTCGAATGCGCGAAAAGAACCTAGGCTTAAGGATCAAATTGTTTCAGGAGGAATACAGGCATGCAGTCAATTCGCCGGGTCGCGATCCTGGGGGGCAACCGGATTCCTTTCGCCCGCTCCAACGGCGCCTACGCCAAGGCCAGCAACCAGGCGATGCTCACGGCGGCCCTCGAGGGCCTGGTGGAGCGTTACCGGCTGCACGGCCTGCGCCTGGGCGAAGTGGCGGCCGGCGCGGTGCTCAAGCATTCGCGTGACATGAACCTGACCCGCGAGTGCGTGCTGGGCTCGAGGCTGTCGCCGCAGACGCCGGCCTACGACATCCAGCAGGCCTGCGGCACCGGCCTGGAAGCAGCGTTGCTGGTGGCCAACAAGATCGCCCTCGGGCAGATCGACAGTGGCATCGCCGGGGGCGTCGACACCACCTCGGACGCGCCTATCGCGGTGAGCGAGGGGCTGCGGCAGATCCTGCTGCAGGCCAACCGCGGCAAGACCCTCGGCGAACGTCTCAAGCCCTTCCTGAAACTGCGCCCGGGCCTGCTCAAGCCCGAGTTGCCGCGCAATGGCGAGCCACGCACGGGGCTTTCGATGGGCGAGCACTGCGAACGCATGGCGCAGACCTGGCAGATCGGCCGCGAGGAGCAGGATGAGCTGGCTCTGCTCAGCCATCAGCACCTGGCGGCGTCCTACCGCGAGGGCTGGCACGACGACCTGCTCACCCCCTACCTCGGTCTGACCCGGGACAACAACCTGCGCGCCGACCTGACCCTGGAGCAGTTGGCCAAGCTCAAGCCGGTGTTCGAGCGCAGCGGCCTGGGCACGCTCACGCCGGGCAACTCCACGCCGTTGACCGATGGCGCCTCGCTGGTGCTGCTCGGCAGCGAGACCTGGGCCGAGGCACAGGGGCTGAAGGTGCAGGCCTACCTGGTGGACGGCGAGGCGGCGGCGGTCGATTTCGTCCATGGCCAGGAAGGCCTGCTGATGGCGCCGGCGTACGCGGTGCCGCGGCTGCTGGCGCGCAATGGCCTGACCTTGCAGGATTTCGACTTCTACGAGATCCACGAAGCCTTCGCCGCGCAGGTGCTGTGCACCCTCAAGGCCTGGGAGGATGCCGACTACTGCCGCACGCGCCTGGGGCTCGAAGGGCCATTGGGGTCGATCGATCGCGCCAGGCTGAATGTGAAGGGCAGCTCGCTGGCTGCGGGGCATCCGTTCGCGGCGACGGGAGGGCGGATACTGGCGAACATGGCCAAGCTGCTCAGCGAGCGTGGCAAGGGGCGTGGCCTGATCTCGATCTGCGCGGCGGGCGGACAGGGGGTGACTGCGATCGTCGAACGCTAGGCGGCGATGGCTGGTACCCTTGTCCGACCCGAGACACCAGGCCTCAACATGTCGATCACCGGACCGCGCCCCATTCCCGCTCTGGACCACCTGCCCAGGCCGCTCTACGCCCGTGCCGAGAGCCTGGGCGCCGGGTCCTGGACCACCCGTCACCAGCATGACTGGGTGCAGTTCTCCTATGCCATCAGCGGCGTGCTTGGTGTCTATACCAGCGACGGCAGCTACTTCGCCCCGCCGCAGTGGGGGGTGTGGATCCCGGCCGGCACCGAGCACGAAGTTCTGACCTCGATGCAGGCCGAGATGCGCAGCCTGTACGTGCGCCGCGACGCCTGCCCCTGGGCGCCGGGTGAGTGCCGGGTACTGGAGGTCACGCCGCTGGCGCGGGAACTGATCAAGCAGTTCTGCACTTTCGCGGTGAACTACCCGGAAGGCGACAGTGCCGAGGCGCGGCTGGTGGCCGTGTTGCTGGACCAGCTGCGCACCCTGCCGCAGGTGGGATTCTCGCTGCCACTGCCACGTCACCCGGGCCTGCTGGCGTTGTGCAACGGCTTGATCGCCGCCCCCGACCAGCCCCAGACCCTGCAGCAGTGGGCGGTGCAACTCGGGGTGTCGGAAAAGACCTTGATGCGCCTGTTCCAGCGCGAGACGGGGCTGAGCTTTCGCAACTGGCGCCAGCGCATGCGCCTGCTGTCGTCGCTGGCGCTGCTGGAAGCCGGGGAGAGCGTCACCCAGGCCGCGCTGGGCTGCGGGTATGACTCGACCTCGGCCTATATCGCCGCGTTCCGCCAGCTGTTCGGCGCGACCCCGGGGGAGCTGCGGCTGTAGGTGGTGCTGGGAAAAACCACCCCGTCGAACTGGCACCACCTCGTTGCAGCATCACCAGCGTGGGAGCGGGCTGGCCCCGCGATCACCGGCAACGCCGGTGCCATGCAGCGCATCGCGGGGCAAGCCCGCTCCCACGAGGTTCATGAGATGGCTGGGCCATCAGTGACAGCACCCGCTGCCATTGGCCAGGTCCTTGAGGATCGGACAGTCCGGCCGGTCGTCGCCCTGGCAGTGGGCCACCAGCTCGCCGAGGGTGTCGCGCAGGCTTACCAGCTCCTCGATGCGCTTGTTCAGCGCCTCGATATGCTGCATGGCCAGGGCCTTCACGTCGGCGCTGGCACGCTGGCGGTCCTGCCACAGGGTCAGCAGCCTGGCGACTTCCTCCAGGGAAAAGCCCAGGTCCCGCGAGCGCTTGATGAACGCCAGGCTGTGCAGGTCCTCCTGCTGGTACAGCCGGTAGCCGCTTTCGCTGCGCGTGGCGGGGCGCAGCAGGCCGATGGACTCGTAGTAGCGGATCATCTTGGCGCTGAGCCCGCTGCGGCGGGCGGCCTGGCCGATGTTCATGGGGCCTCCTGGTCGATGGCGGTGGGTTTCCAGGTCTTCAGCCACAGGGCATTGCTCACCACGCTGACGCTGGACAGCGCCATGGCGGCGCCGGCCAGCACCGGATTGAGGTAGCCCAGCGCGGCCAGGGGGATGCCGATCAGGTTGTAGATGAATGCCCAGAACAGGTTCTGGCGGATCTTCGCGTAGGTCTTGCGGCTGATCTCCAGGGCGGCAGGTACCAGGCGCGGGTCGCCGCGCATCAGGGTGATGCCGGCCGCCTGCATGGCCACGTCGGTGCCACCGCCCATGGCGATGCCGATGTCGGCGGCCGCCAGCGCCGGGGCATCGTTGATGCCGTCGCCGACCATGGCCACCACGCCCTGTTGCTTGAGCGCGGCCACCGTGGCGGCCTTGTCCGCCGGCAGCACCTCGGCGTGCACGTCGTCGATGCCGAGGGCCTCGGCCACCACCTTGGCGCTGCCGCGGTTGTCGCCGGTCAGCAGGTGGCTGCTGATGTGGCGCGCATGCAAGGCGGCGATGGCCTGGCCGGCGCCGGGCTTGAGGCTGTCGCCAAAGGCGAACAGGCCTAGCACGCGAGGCTGGCTGCCGCGCTCGATCAGCCAGGACAAGGTGCGTCCTTCGGCCTCCCAGGCCTGGGCGCTGGCTGCCAGTTCGCCCGGCAGCAGTTGGCTCTCGTCGAGCAGGCG
Organism: Pseudomonas sp. 2hn; assembly: GCF_019646095.1. Classification (NCBI taxonomy): domain Bacteria; kingdom Pseudomonadati; phylum Pseudomonadota; class Gammaproteobacteria; order Pseudomonadales; family Pseudomonadaceae; genus Pseudomonas; species Pseudomonas sp. 2hn. Next base: position 759,773 of record NZ_CP081016.1, read on the forward strand.
GCGGTTGCCCAGGGCCAGCTCGCGGCCGTCCACCTGGCCGGCGATGCCACGGCCGGTGAGGGACTGGCTGTCGGTCACTTGCGGTACGTCAAGATTGCGTTCGGCGCAGGCGTCGAACACCGCCTTGGCCAACGGGTGCTCGCTGCCGCGTTGCAGGGCGCCGGCCAGGCGCAGCAGTTCGTTGTCATCGCCGCTGCTGGCCTGCTGATGGACGATGCGCGGGCTGCCGGAGGTGAGGGTGCCGGTCTTGTCGAACACCACGCGGTTGACCGCATGGGCGCGCTCCAGTGCTTCGGCGTCCTTGATCAGGATGCCGTGGCGGGCGGCGACGCCGGTGCCGGCCATGATCGCCGCAGGTGTGGCCAGGCCCAAGGCGCAGGGGCAGGCAATCACCAGCACGGCGACGGCGTTGATCAGCGCGGTTTCCAGCGGTGCGCCGGCCAGCCACCAGCCGACCAAAGTGACCAGGGCCAGTACCAGCACTGCGGGGACGAACACCTGGCTGACCCGGTCGACCAGCTTCTGGATCGGCGCCTTGGCCGCCTGGGCGTCCTCGACCAGGCGGATGATGCGGGCGAGCACGGTCTCGGTGCCCAGCGCCAGGGTCTTCACCAGCAGGCGGCCTTCGCCGTTGATGGCGCCACCGGTCACCGCGTCGCCGGGCTGCTTGGGCACCGGCAGGCTTTCACCGCTGATCAGGGCTTCGTCGGCGTGGCTGCTGCCTTCGAGCACCTGGCCATCGACCGGGAAGCGTTCGCCGGGCTTGACCAGCACCACATCGTCGAGGCGCAGCTGGCTGATGGCGACGTCTTCCTCGCGCCCGTCGATAACCCGCACGGCGCGTTCCGGACGCAGGGCTTCCAGTGCCCGGATGGCGCTGGCGGTCTGGCGCTTGGCGCGGCTTTCCAGGTACTTGCCCAGCAGCACCAGGGCGATCACCACCGCCGAGGCTTCGAAGTACAGGTGCGGCTCCATGCCGCTGTGCGCATTGGCCCATTGGTACAGGCTCAGGCCGTAGCCGGCGCTGGTGCCCAGGGCGACCAGCAGGTCCATGTTGCCGGCGCCGGCGCGCACGGCCTTCCAGGCGGCGACGTAGAAGCGCGTGCCAAGGATGAACTGCACCGGGGTGGCCAGCAGGAACTGCGCCCATGCCGGCAGCATCCAGTGCAGGCCGAACGGTTGCACCAGCATTGGCAGCACCAGTGGCAGTGCCAGCAGCAGGGCGGCGGCGACCGCCAGGCGTTCGTTGCGCAGGCGGCGTCGGGCCTGTGCCTGGTCATCGTGGCTGGCAAGCGGCAGGGTGGCGCTGTAACCGGCCTTCTCGACCGCAGCGATCAGCGCGCCGTCGTCGACGCCCTCGAGCACCTCAAGGTGGGCGCGTTCGCTGGCCAGGTTGACGCTGACCTGCTCGACCCCCGGCAGCTTGCCGAGGGCGCGCTCGACCCGGCCGGCGCAGCTGGCGCAGGTCATGCCGCCGATCTGCAGTTCGAGGGTGCGGGTGGGGACGCTGTAGCCGGCGTCGCGCACCGCGTCGACCAGCGCTGGCAGGCTGTCGGCCGGGGCCTGGACCCGGGCCTGCTCGGTGGCGAGGTTGACGCTGACGTGTTCGGTACCGGTGACCTTGCGCAGGGCGCGTTCGACCCGACCTGCGCAGCTGGCGCAGGTCATGCCGCCGATCGGCAGGTCGAAGGTGGTGGATGCGGGCATGGCTCTCTCCTCCGTGGACAGGCCTCCAGCATCAACCTTGCCATGCGGGCAAGGTCAATAGCCCAGGCCGGCTCTCTTGAGCACCAGGCCATTGTGCCCCATGGCGATCCGGTATTTGTTGATCTGGCCCGCCTGCAGGGTCAGCCGCGTGCTGCGCTGGTCCTCGACGCCGGGGGCGCAGCCGGGTACCTGCCCGGGCAACAGGCGCAGGCGCACATCGACGGGGCCCGGCGGCAGGTTGAACGAGGTCGCCTGTTCCTGGAACAGGCGGCCGGACAGCTGGTCATTGAGGTAGATGCCGATCTCGCAGCTGGTGGCCACCTCCAGGCGTTCCCGGGAAATGATCAGCACGCTGTAGTCCGAATTGCCCTCGGCGCTGGCCGGTGGCACGACGGCCAGTGCGCCCAGCAATCCGACGAGGCCCAATGCTGCCCTGATCATGAAAAATCTCCTGCTTGCCAAAATCGTCAAAGGCGCAGCTTGGCCGAGCCGCGCGCGGATTTCCAGCCCGGCCGTTTTCCGCGGAACTTGACCTTGCCCCGATGGCAAGGCTGAGACTGGGCAAAACCCACAAGGAGGCAACCTCGATGCAAGTATTCAATGTGCAAGGCATGACCTGTGGCCATTGCGTGAAGGGCGTGACCCGCGCGGTGCAGGAGCAGGATGCGGCGGCGCGGGTGGAAGTGGACCTGGCGGCGCGGCAGGTGCGGGTGGAGAGTGCCCTGGCGGCGGATCGGATCCTCGCGGCGATTCGTGAAGAGGGGTATCAGGCCGAAGTGGCCTGATAAGGCAACCTCTGTAGGAGCGGGCTTGCCCCGCGATGGCGCCAGAACAGGCAATGATGTTGGCCTGGCTGGCCTCATCGCGGGGCAAGCCCGCTCCCACGCTGATCCTCCCACGCCGATTCTGCTGCAACCCTGTTCTCTGCCTTTTCCTACAGGACACTCAGATCAATTATTACAAAGGTTTTCAACGCCGGGTGATCCAGTGCAGGTAGACTAGCGAACTTGCTTAGCCTGCTATGGATTCTCCATGAACCTGCGAACCTTGCTGATTCTCGGCGCCCTCAGTGCGTTCGGGCCTCTGGCGATCGACTTCTATCTGCCGGCCTTCCCGGCCATGGCGCATGCCTTCGGCACCGACGAAAAGCATGTGCAGGCCACCCTGGCCGCCTACTTCCTCGGCCTGTCCCTGGGTCAGCTCGCCTACGGGCCGGTGGCCGACCGTTTCGGCCGGCGCCTGCCGCTGCTGTTCGGCGTCGGCCTGTTCACCATGGCGTCGCTGGCCTGCGCCTATGCGCCCAATCTCGACAGCTTGATCCTGGCGCGGTTCGTCCAGGCCCTGGGTGGCTGCGCCGGCATGGTGCTGTCGCGGGCGATCGTCAGCGACAAGTGTGACGCGGTGGCCTCGGCCAAGGTGTTCTCGCAGCTGATGCTGGTGATGGGCCTGGCGCCGATCCTCGCGCCGATGCTCGGTGGCGTGCTGGTCAACGTGGCAGGTTGGCAGTCGATCTTCCTCGCCCTGGGGTTGTTCAGCGCGGCGTGCCTGCTGGCGGTCGGCCTGGGCCTGCCGGAAAGCCTGCCGGCCCATATACCGCGCCAGCCGCTGTCGGGCGCGCTGCGCCAGTACCTGAGCCTGCTCGGCGACCGGGTGTTTGTCGGCCATGCACTGACCGGTGGCATCGCCATCGCCGGGATGTTCGCCTACATCGCCGGTTCGCCGTTCGTGTTCATCAAACTCTACGGTGTGCCGCCCGAGCACTACGGCTGGTTGTTCGGCACCAACGCCGCCGGCTTCATCCTGATGGCCCAGGTCAATGCGCGGCTGCTGGCCAAGCGCGGCCCGGCGTTCCTGCTGGCGCGAGCGGTGTGGTTGTACCTGGTGGCGGCGCTGGCGCTGCTGGTGGTCGCGGCGTTGCGCCCGGCACAGCTCTGGCCATTGCTGGTGCCGCTGTTCGTGTGCATCGCCAGCCTCGGCTGCATCATCCCCAACGCCTCGGCCTGCGCCATGAGCGGGCAAGGTACGCGTGCGGGCAGTGCCTCGGCCCTGATGGGCTGCCTGCAGTTCAGCGTCGCCGCGGGCGCGGCGGCGCTGGTCGGGGTGCTGCATGACGGCAGCGCGGTGCCCATGGCGCTGGTGATCAGCCTGTGCGGCGCGCTGGTGGTCAGTGTCGCAATGCTGACCCGGCGCCTGCAGGCCAGCCGGCCTGCGTGAGCGGGTGGGGCGCGTTGAGGCGCGCCTCCAGCAGGGCAACGAACGACCGTGCCTCGGCCTCGCTACGGAAACTCACCACATGCTGGTCGAGCTGGACCTGCCAGGGGCAGGCGGGATTCCGGTTCGACGCACTGACGACAATCTTCATCGCGATCCACCTCCAGTGAGCGGGAGCGGATCTAGTGTAGCGCTGCCCCCGCCCCGTGCCATGACCAGGGTCAGTACCCTGACTGACGGTCATGACGGTCTGAAGTAGGGAGACCTTCTGTTTTGCAAGGCGGAAATATTCCCCTTCACTGTCGGACATATCGAGCCCCCTGATAGCAGCTGTCAGCTTCGTTCCCGCTACAGCCACGGTAGTACGGGGGATGAGCAGGATCAGCCGTCTATCGCTCTGACAGACGCATCTTTCAGAACGTTTTTTGGGAGGCGAATGCCGACCCGCCTGGGCCATGCCTCCCTCACAGCGAGCGCCTTCCAGCGGCTTATACTGCCTCCGGCGACCAGCGTGGCGTGAGCGTTTTGCGCGGCTGGCGCCGATCATCCGGCACACGAACCATCCCGCGCTTGCCCACGCCGGAGGCAGGGCATCTGCGGCGTTCGCCAGCAGGCGGGATTCATCAGGGAGCTTCAGGTTCATGAACGCAGTCCGCAGCATCAGTCAGGTCGCCAACCTGATGGCCGATCCCAAGCGCAGCGCCATGTTGTGGGCGTTGATCGATGGCACCCCGCGTGCGGCGGACGAGCTTGCCGTGCTCACCGGCTTGAGCACCTCGTCGGCCTGCGCGCACCTGTCGCTGTTGTCCAGTGCCGGGCTGCTCAGGCACGAGGCGCGTGGCCGCAAGCGCTTCTTCCGCCTGGCCACGCCGGAGGTCGGCACCGCCGTGGAGGCGCTGGCCAGCGTTCAACTGGCGAGCCGCTCACCGGCAGAGCAGGGCACGACGCTGCAGATTCCCCTGTCGATGCGCAAGGCGCGCCTGTGTGGCGACCACCTGGGCGGCGAAGTGGCCGCCGCGCTGCTCCACCGCCTGCATGTGGCCGGTTGGTTGGAGGGGAGCGAGCAGTACCTGTCGGTGAGCCAGGAGGGCAAGGAGCATCTGGAGGCGCTGGGGGTGTTCATCGACGCGCTGGCTGCCGGTGACCGGCACGGCTGCGTGATTTGCCACTGCAGCAAATGGAACGATCAGGGCCCGCACCTGGGCGGTTGCCTGGGCAAGGCCCTGCTTCGGCTGTTCACCCAGTCGGGCTGGGTGCGTGAACAGGAGGGCAGCCGGGCGGTGCAGCTCACACCGCTCGGCCAGCAGCAGATCAACGCGATCGCCTGCCTCCCGGCCCGACAGGCCGGCTAGCGGACCAGGCGCGCGTCCAGGCTGTTCTGCGCCAGGCGGCGTGCCTGGTCCTGGGTCATGCCCAGGTGCTGGTGCAGGGCGTGGAAGTTCTCGGTGACATAGCCACCGAAGTAGGCCGGATCATCGGAGTTGACCGTGACCTTCACGCCACGCTCGAGCATGTCGAGGATGTTGTGCTGGCCCATATGTTCGAATACGCACAGTTTGGTGTTGGACAGTGGGCAGACGGTCAGCGGGATCTGCTCGTCGATGATGCGCTGCATCAGGCGCTCGTCCTCGATGGCGCGCACGCCGTGGTCGATCCGCTGGATCTTCAGCAGGTCGAGGGCTTCCCAGATGTACTCGGGCGGGCCTTCCTCGCCGGCATGGGCCACGGTCAGGAAGCCTTCGCTGCGGGCGCGGTCGAAGACGCGCTGGAACTTGCTCGGCGGATGGCCTTTTTCCGAGCTGTCCAGGCCCACGGCGACGAACGCGTCGCGGAACGGCAGGGCCTGGTCCAGGGTCTTGTGCGCTTCGTCTTCGCTCAGGTGGCGCAGGAAGCTGAGGATCAGGCCGCTGCTGATGCCCAGCTGCTCGCGACCATCCTTCAAGGCCCGGTTGATGCCATCGAGCACCACCTCGAACGGGATGCCCCGGTCGGTATGGGTCTGCGGGTCGAAGAACGGCTCGGTGTGAATGACGTTCTGCGCCTTGCAGCGCTTCAGGTAGGCCCAGGTCAGGTCGTAGAAGTCCTGCTCGGTGCGCAGGACATCGGCGCCCTGGTAGTAGAGGTCGAGGAATTCCTGCAGGTTGTTGAAGGCATAGGCGCTGCGCAGGGTCTCGACGTCCGCCCAGGGCAGGGCGATCTTGTTGCGTTCGGCCAGGGCGAACAGCAGTTCGGGCTCCAGCGAGCCCTCCAGGTGCATGTGCAGTTCCGCCTTGGGCAAGGCGTTCAGCCATTCATACATGTGTGCAATCTCGATCAGGTACGGTTGGCCGCCATTCTACAGGGCCTGGCCGGGCAATGCGCCCACCCAGGCCGGTATCGCCCGGGTTTACCAGATGAGCGCCTCGCCCTTGTAGTTGATGAAGCGCAGGCCACCGTTGCCGCTCTGGGCCTTGATCTGCTCGAGCATGCCACGGGTGCTGGTGAGCACGTCGATCTCGGCGTTCTCGCCGCCCATGTCGGTCTTCACCCAGCCCGGGTGCATGGCCAGCACGGCCAGGTCGGGGCGCTGCAGGTCGACCACGAAGCTGTTGATCATCGAGTTGAGCGCGGCCTTGCTGGCCTTGTACAGGCAGACTTCGCCACCGTCGGGGATGGTCACGCTACCCAGGATCGAGCTCATGAAGGCCAGCACGCCGCTGCCTTCGCGCACCTGGCCGGCCAGGCGGCGGGCCACACGGATCGGCGCCACGGCGTTGGTCATGAACAGGTCGCCGATCTGCCGTACCTGCACGCTTTCCAGATCCTGCGGCAGCGGGCCCATCACCCCGGCGTTGACGAACACCAGGTCGAAGACTTCGCCTTGCAGGCGTTGCTTGAGCCCGTCGAGCTGGGCGGTGTCGTTCATCTCCAGGCGCTCGATGCGCACCCCGGAGACTTCGCCCAGCGCACCCGGCTGTTGCGGGTCGCGCACGGTGGCGACGACGTTCCAGCCGTCTTCGCGCAGGCGTTGCACCAGGCCCAGGCCGAGGCCTCGGGAGGCGCCGATGATGAGGGCGGTCTTGTTGGCGGTCATAGCGATACTCCATATCAAGAGCGCGGCGAGCGGTGCTGGGCACAGGTTCGCTTGTCGCGCGGCAACGTGGCGGTTGCCCTCCACTGGGAGGGCCTGGGTGACGAGCATAAACCAGGAAGAGGTCGGCTGCCCTGTCGCGGCTGGTCAAAAAATGATCGAAGGTCTGAAAGGCCTATGGAGACGGGGTCTGACAGGGTGGTTCACGGGTTATCCACAGGCCGCTCCACAGTAATTGTGTGCAAGCGCGACAGCCTGAAAATGCCCGTTTCAGGGAACGCAGTCGCTACTGACTGGGGATAACTCACACGCTTTCAGTGACTTGGGTTAATGTCACACAAATGTGATCAAAATATGCTCAATATACTGCAGGCCTTGCCGAACAAGGCCTGCAGCGGAGTGCCCCAAGCTTATCCACAGGCAGGCCCACAGCAGTTGTGGGCAACGCTCAGGCCCGTTCCAGCAGGATGCGCCCGCGGCTCAGGTCGGCGAGCTGCTGCTGCAGCACCTCGAGGTGGCTGTCACCCAGGGCGATGCGCAGGTCGACGCCGTTGGCGGTGAACTGCTCGTCCAGCACCAGGCCGTCGACTTCGCCCAGGCGCAGCTTGACCAGCGCCAGTTCGCTGAAGGTGCAACTGCAGATGAACTCGCTGCGCTGTACCAGCAAGCGCTTGGGCGCTTGCTGCAGGCACTTGTTGGCGCCGCCGCCATAGGCCCGGGCCAGGCCACCGGTGCCGAGCTGGATGCCGCCGTACCAGCGGATCACCAGGACCACCACCTGGTCGCAGTCCTGGGCCTCGATGGCGGCAAGGATCGGGCGCCCGGCCGTGCCGCCAGGCTCGCCGTCGTCGCTGCTGCGGTATTGGCCGCCGAGCTTCCAGGCCCAGCAGTTGTGGGTGGCCGCCAGGTCGCTGTGGCGTTCGATGAAGGCCATGGCCTCGGCCGGGCTGCTGATCGGGCCGGCGAGGGTGATGAAGCGGCTCTTGCGGATTTCCTCGCGGAACTCGCAGAGCTCGAGCAGGGTAGAAGGCATAAGTCCGGGTCAGGCGGGCGTGCTGATGCCGCAGCCTTTGAGAATGATGTGGATAAGGTTGTTGCTGGCGTCTTCCATGTCCTGCTTGGTCAGCCGGCTGCGGCCGGTCACCTGGCAGATCTGGGTGGCGAAGTCGGCGTAGTGCTGGGTGCTGCCCCAGAGCAGGAAGATCAGGTGCACAGGGTCTACCCGGTCCATCTTGCCGGCGTCCATCCAGGCCTGGAACACCGCGGCACGGCCGCGGAACCATTCGCGGTAGTCGGCGCTGAAGTACTCGCTCAGGCATTCGCCGCCGCTGATCACTTCCATGGCGAAGATTCGCGAGGCCTGCGGGTTGCGCCGGGAGAACTCCATCTTGGTGCGGATGTACTGGCTGAGCGCCTCGGCCGGGTCGTCCTCCACGCTCAGGGCGTTGAAGGTGCTGTCCCACAGCTCGATGATGTTGCTCAGCACCGCGATGTACAGGCCCAGCTTGTTGGTGAAGTAGTAGTGCAGGTTGGCCTTGGGCAGCCCGGCCTTGAGCGCGATGGTGTTCATGCTCGTGCCCTTGTAGCCGTGCCGGGCGAACTCGTCTTCGGCGGCCTGGATGATGGCCTGCTCGTTCTTCTGGCGAATGCGGCCGGCGGGCTTGCCCGAGGCGGGGGAGCGATGCGCAGGGACTTCTAGGGTCATGGACGATTCCGGGCGGGTCGTTACGGATGTCCGACAGATTACCTGCCTGTGCCGAAGTGACAAGCATTAGCGGTAGAGATGCGTATCAACGTGTCGCAGCCAGACTCTCGAGGAAGCTTTCCAGCACCAGGTTCGGCCGGCGGCCCTTGCGCGTCACCCAACTCAGCCCCAGGTCATAGAAGCGCTGGGCGGGCTTGAGCGCACGCAGGCGCCCTTGCTGCACCCAGAACATCGCGTAATGGTCGGGCAGGTAGCCGATGTAGCGCCCGGTGAGGATGAGGAAGGCCATGCCTTCGCGGTCCGAGGCGCTGGCGGTGCAGCGCAGGGCCTGGTAATGGGCCTGGATCTCGGCCGGCAGGCGGAAGGTCGGGGCGATCGCATCCTGGTCATTGAGGCGATCGTCGTCGATCTGCTGGTCATCGGCATAGAACAGCGGATGGCCGACCGCGCAGTAGAGCAGCGAGCGCTCGCTGTACAGCGGCTGGTATTCAAGCCCGGAGAGCGGGCTGGTCTGCGGCACCACGCCGACATGCAGGCTGCCGTCGAGCACGCCCTGCTCGACTTGGCTGGGCGCGATCATGCGGATCTGGATGTGTACGTCAGGGCCACGGTCCTTCAGTTCGGCCAGGGCGTGGGTGATGCGCATGTGCGGCAGGGTCACCAGGTTGTCGGTGAGGCCGATGTTCAGTTCGCCGCGCAGGTGCTGGTGCAGGCCGTTCACTTCGGTGCGAAAGGTTTCCAGGGCGCTGAGCAACTGCAGCGCCGAATGGTAGACCTCGCGGCCTTCCTCGGTCAGCGAAAAACCGGCGCGGCCTCGTTGGCATAGACGCAGCCCCAGGCGTTGCTCGAGGTCGTTCATCTGCTGGCTGATCGCCGAGCGGCCGATCCCCAGCACGTTCTCCGCCGCCGAGAAGCCGCCGCATTCGACGACGCTGCGGTAGATTTTCAGCAGGCGGATGTCGAAATCGCTGACCTGGGCGAGGGGATCGGGGCGTCGGCTCATTAGTTTAGTTATCCGCTGACTGAAGATTAGAAATGCTGGGTTTTTCGAACTTTATCGCCGTGACAATTTAGCTGCAACAACACCCATCGTTGCCTAATCGTCTTCCGAGGAATCGCCCGATGAACATGCCCGAAACCGCCCAGGCCGGTCTGGCCAGCCAGCTCAAGCTGGACGCCCACTGGATGCCGTACACCGCCAACCGCAACTTCCAGCGCGACCCGCGGCTGATCGTGGCGGCCGAAGGCAACTACCTGGTCGACGACAAGGGCCGCAAGGTGTTCGACGCCCTCTCGGGCCTGTGGACCTGCGGTGCCGGGCATACCCGCAAGGAGATCAGCGAGGCGGTGGCCCGCCAGGTCGCCACCCTCGATTATTCGCCGGCCTTCCAGTTTGGCCACCCGCTGTCGTTCCAGCTGGCCGAGAAGATCGTCGACCTGGTGCCGGGCGACCTGAACCACGTGTTCTTCACCAACTCCGGTTCCGAGTGCGCCGACACCGCGCTGAAGATGGTCCGCGCCTACTGGCGCCTGAAGGGCCAGGCCACCAAGACCAAGATCATCGGCCGTGCCCGCGGCTACCACGGCGTGAACATCGCCGGTACCAGCCTGGGCGGCGTCAACGGCAACCGCAAGCTGTTCGGCCAGTTGCTGGATGTCGACCACCTGCCACACACCGTGCTGCCGGCCAACGTGTTCAGCAAGGGCATGCCGGAAGAGGGCGGTATCGCCCTGGCCGACGAGATGCTCAAGCTGATCGAGTTGCATGACGCCTCGAACATCGCCGCGGTGATCGTCGAGCCGCTGGCCGGTTCCGCCGGTGTGCTGCCGCCGCCGAAGGGCTACCTCAAGCGCCTGCGCGAGATCTGCAGCCAGCACAACATCCTGCTGATCTTCGACGAAGTGATCACCGGCTTCGGCCGCATGGGCGCGATGACCGGCGCCGAAGCCTTCGGTGTCACCCCGGACCTGATGTGCATCGCCAAGCAGGTCACCAACGGCGCTATCCCGATGGGCGCGGTGATCGCCACCAGCGAGATCTACCAGACCTTCATGAACCAGCCGACCCCCGAGTACGCGGTGGAATTCCCCCACGGCTACACCTACTCGGCGCACCCGGTCGCCTGCGCCGCCGGTATCGCCGCGCTGGACCTGCTGCAAAAGGAAAGCCTGGTGCAGTCCGCCGCCGAGCTGGCGCCGCACTTCGAGAAGCTGTTGCACGGCATCAAGGGGACGAAGAACGTCGTCGACATCCGCAACTATGGCCTGGCCGGCGCCATCCAGATCGCCGCGCGCGACGGTGATGCCATCGTCCGTCCGTACGAGGCGGCCATGAAGCTGTGGCAAGCCGGCTTCTATGTGCGCTTCGGTGGCGACACCCTGCAGTTCGGGCCAACCTTCAACACCCAGCCGCAAGAGCTGGATCGCCTGTTCGACGCGGTGGGCGAAGCCCTGAACAAGGTCGACTGACTTTTCTGATTTTGACGTCGGGCGCGTGAGTACCACGCGCCTGTCTCTACCTTCTTTATCTGGAGTTCTGCATGAGCATTGTTCAGCACCTGATCCACGGCGAGCTGGTCACCAAGGGCGAGCGCACCGCCGATGTCTTCAACCCGTCCACCGGCCAGGCCGTGCGCAAGGTCGAACTGGCCAGCCGCGCCACCATCCAGCAGGCCATCGATTCGGCCAAGGCCGCCTTCCCGGCCTGGCGCAACACCCCGCCGGCCAAGCGCGCCCAGGTGATGTTCCGCTTCAAGCAGTTGCTGGAGCAGAACGAGGCGAAGATCTCGCAGATGATCAGCGAGGAGCACGGCAAGACCGTGGAGGACGCCGCTGGCGAACTCAAGCGCGGCATCGAGAACGTCGAGTTCGCCTGCGCCGCCCCTGAGCTGCTCAAGGGTGAGTACAGCCGCAACGTCGGCCCGAACATCGACGCCTGGTCCGACTTCCAGCCGCTGGGCATCGTCGCCGGCATCACCCCGTTCAACTTCCCGGCCATGGTGCCGCTGTGGATGTACCCGCTGGCCATCGCCTGCGGCAACGCCTTCATCCTCAAGCCGTCCGAGCGTGATCCGAGCTCGACCCTGTACATCGCCCAGCTGCTGCTGGAAGCCGGCCTGCCGAAGGGCATCCTCAATGTCGTGCATGGCGACAAGGAAGCGGTCGATGCGCTGATCGAGGCACCGGAGGTCAAGGCCCTGAGCTTCGTCGGTTCGACCCCGATCGCCGAGTACATCTATGCCGAGGGCACCAAGCGCGGCAAGCGCGTCCAGGCCCTGGGTGGCGCGAAGAACCATGCGGTGCTGATGCCAGACGCCGACCTGGACAATGCCGTCAGCGCGCTGATGGGCGCGGCCTACGGTTCCTGCGGCGAACGCTGCATGGCCATCTCGGTGGCGGTGTGTGTCGGCGACCAGGTGGCCGATGCGCTGATCGCCAAGCTGGAGCCGCAGATCAAGGCGCTGAAGATCGGTGCCGGCACTTCCTGTGGCCTGGACATGGGCCCACTGGTGACCGCCGCCGCGCGTGACAAGGTGGTGGGGTACATCGATGACGGCGTTGCCGCTGGCGCCAAGCTGGTGGTCGATGGCCGTGGTTACCGTGTGGCCGGTAACGAGGATGGCTATTTTGTCGGCGGCACCCTGTTCGACAAGGTCACCCCCGAGATGCGCATCTATAAGGAAGAAATCTTCGGCCCGGTGCTGTGCGTGGTGCGTGTGAACAGCCTGGAACAGGCCATGCAACTGATCAACGAGCACGAGTACGGCAACGGTACCTGCATCTTCACCCGTGACGGTGAGGCGGCGCGGCTGTTCTGCGACGAGATCGAAGTGGGCATGGTCGGCGTCAACGTACCGCTGCCGGTACCGGTGGCGTACCACAGCTTCGGTGGCTGGAAGCGTTCGCTGTTTGGCGACCTGCATGCCTATGGCCCGGACGGTGTGCGCTTCTATACCCGTCGCAAGGCGATCACCCAGCGCTGGCCACAGCGGGCCAGCCATGAGGCTTCGCAGTTTGCGTTCCCGAGCCTGTAAGGCACAGGGATGAAAGCGGGGCGGCCGACAGGCCGCCCCGTTTTGTTTCTTGGCTGCTTATATAGGTGCTAGGGGTGTGGCGAACACCTGGCAGCCCCGGCGCGGTGTTTTCCCCCCGATATTTCACTTTCATGAAATTAACGGTTGACGCCCTGTCAGATCCCCTTATAATGCGCCCCACTTCCGACGTAGTCGAAACGAAAAACCTCTTGTTAATCAATAGGTTGAACGTTTCAGGTGGTATCGGAGGTGCTTCGATCACCTGATCGGCAGCGGTGAAAAAGGCAGTTGACAGCAGGTTGTAACGCTGTATGATTCGCCTCCCGCTACGAGAGATCGCAGCGAGTCAAGTGTTTGAAGTGAAACGAAAAACTTCAAAATAAACGCTTGACACGAAATGAGGAAAGCGTAGAATGCGCGCCTCGGTTGAGACGAAAAGCGCTTAACCAAACGCTCTTTAACAAATTGAATCAAGCAATTCGTGTGGGTGCTTGTGAGTACGGACTGATAGTCGCCAAGATTATCAGCATCACAAGTGGCCATGCGAGAAATCACATAGTCATTTGAGATTGCTGAGCCAAGTTTAGGGTTTCTTAAAAACCCAAGCAGTATTGAACTGAAGAGTTTGATCATGGCTCAGATTGAACGCTGGCGGCAGGCCTAACACATGCAAGTCGAGCGGATGACGGGAGCTTGCTCCTTGATTCAGCGGCGGACGGGTGAGTAATGCCTAGGAATCTGCCTGGTAGTGGGGGACAACGTTTCGAAAGGAACGCTAATACCGCATACGTCCTACGGGAGAAAGCAGGGGACCTTCGGGCCTTGCGCTATCAGATGAGCCTAGGTCGGATTAGCTAGTAGGTGAGGTAATGGCTCACCTAGGCGACGATCCGTAACTGGTCTGAGAGGATGATCAGTCACACTGGAACTGAGACACGGTCCAGACTCCTACGGGAGGCAGCAGTGGGGAATATTGGACAATGGGCGAAAGCCTGATCCAGCCATGCCGCGTGTGTGAAGAAGGTCTTCGGATTGTAAAGCACTTTAAGTTGGGAGGAAGGGCAGTAAGTTAATACCTTGCTGTTTTGACGTTACCGACAGAATAAGCACCGGCTAACTCTGTGCCAGCAGCCGCGGTAATACAGAGGGTGCAAGCGTTAATCGGAATTACTGGGCGTAAAGCGCGCGTAGGTGGTTCGTTAAGTTGGATGTGAAAGCCCCGGGCTCAACCTGGGAACTGCATCCAAAACTGGCGAGCTAGAGTATGGTAGAGGGTGGTGGAATTTCCTGTGTAGCGGTGAAATGCGTAGATATAGGAAGGAACACCAGTGGCGAAGGCGACCACCTGGACTGATACTGACACTGAGGTGCGAAAGCGTGGGGAGCAAACAGGATTAGATACCCTGGTAGTCCACGCCGTAAACGATGTCAACTAGCCGTTGGAATCCTTGAGATTTTAGTGGCGCAGCTAACGCATTAAGTTGACCGCCTGGGGAGTACGGCCGCAAGGTTAAAACTCAAATGAATTGACGGGGGCCCGCACAAGCGGTGGAGCATGTGGTTTAATTCGAAGCAACGCGAAGAACCTTACCAGGCCTTGACATGCAGAGAACTTTCCAGAGATGGATTGGTGCCTTCGGGAACTCTGACACAGGTGCTGCATGGCTGTCGTCAGCTCGTGTCGTGAGATGTTGGGTTAAGTCCCGTAACGAGCGCAACCCTTGTCCTTAGTTACCAGCACGTTATGGTGGGCACTCTAAGGAGACTGCCGGTGACAAACCGGAGGAAGGTGGGGATGACGTCAAGTCATCATGGCCCTTACGGCCTGGGCTACACACGTGCTACAATGGTCGGTACAGAGGGTTGCCAAGCCGCGAGGTGGAGCTAATCTCACAAAACCGATCGTAGTCCGGATCGCAGTCTGCAACTCGACTGCGTGAAGTCGGAATCGCTAGTAATCGCAAATCAGAATGTTGCGGTGAATACGTTCCCGGGCCTTGTACACACCGCCCGTCACACCATGGGAGTGGGTTGCACCAGAAGTAGCTAGTCTAACCTTCGGGAGGACGGTTACCACGGTGTGATTCATGACTGGGGTGAAGTCGTAACAAGGTAGCCGTAGGGGAACCTGCGGCTGGATCACCTCCTTAATCGAAGACATCAGCCTGCTGATGAGCTCCCACACGAATTGCTTGATTCATGATGTAAAGACGATCAAGACCCAAAGTTTTACCCTTAGGTCTGTAGCTCAGTTGGTTAGAGCGCACCCCTGATAAGGGTGAGGTCGGCAGTTCAAATCTGCCCAGACCTACCAATTTTGGTTGGAATGTAGAGCACCCCACGCCTCTGGGTAAAGAGTGGTGAGGACGGCTATTCTGCAGTTCAAATCTGCCCAGACCTACCAATATGCGGGGCCATAGCTCAGCTGGGAGAGCGCCTGCCTTGCACGCAGGAGGTCAGCGGTTCGATCCCGCTTGGCTCCACCACTTTCTGTTGTGTCTACTTGATCAGAACTTAGAAATGAACATTCGGCGATGAATGTTGATTTCTGACTTTTGTCAGATCGTTCTTTAAAAATTCGGATATGTGATAGATAGACTGAATACCAGTTTCACTGCTGGTTATTCAGGCTAAGGTAAAATTTGTGAGTTCTGCTCAGCAATGAGCGAAATGCGAATTTTCGGCGAATGTCGTCTTCACAGTATAACCAGATTGCTTGGGGTTATATGGTCAAGTGAAGAAGCGCATACGGTGGATGCCTTGGCAGTCAGAGGCGATGAAAGACGTGGTAGCCTGCGATAAGCTTTGGGGAGTCGGCAAACAGACTGTGATCCAGAGATCTCTGAATGGGGGAACCCAGCCAGCATAAGCTGGTTATCTTGTACTGAATACATAGGTGCAAGAGGCGAACCAGGGGAACTGAAACATCTAAGTACCCTGAGGAAAAGAAATCAACCGAGATTCCCTTAGTAGTGGCGAGCGAACGGGGACCAGCCCTTAAGCTGGTTTGAGATTAGTGGAACGCTCTGGAAAGTGCGGCCATAGTGGGTGATAGCCCCGTACACGAAAATCTCTTGCCAGTGAAATCGAGTAGGACGGAGCACGAGAAACTTTGTCTGAACATGGGGGGACCATCCTCCAAGGCTAAATACTACTGACTGACCGATAGTGAACCAGTACCGTGAGGGAAAGGCGAAAAGAACCCCGGAGAGGGGAGTGAAATAGAACCTGAAACCGTATGCGTACAAGCAGTGGGAGCCTACTTCGTTAGGTGACTGCGTACCTTTTGTATAATGGGTCAGCGACTTATATTCAGTGGCGAGCTTAACCGAATAGGGGAGGCGTAGCGAAAGCGAGTCTTAATAGGGCGCTTTAGTCGCTGGGTATAGACCCGAAACCGGGCGATCTATCCATGGGCAGGTTGAAGGTTAGGTAACACTGACTGGAGGACCGAACCGACTACCGTTGAAAAGTTAGCGGATGACCTGTGGATCGGAGTGAAAGGCTAATCAAGCTCGGAGATAGCTGGTTCTCCTCGAAAGCTATTTAGGTAGCGCCTCATGTATCACTGTAGGGGGTAGAGCACTGTTTCGGCTAGGGGGTCATCCCGACTTACCAAACCGATGCAAACTCCGAATACCTACAAGTGCCGAGCATGGGAGACACACGGCGGGTGCTAACGTCCGTCGTGAAAAGGGAAACAACCCAGACCGTCAGCTAAGGTCCCAAAGTCATGGTTAAGTGGGAAACGATGTGGGAAGGCTTAGACAGCTAGGAGGTTGGCTTAGAAGCAGCCACCCTTTAAAGAAAGCGTAATAGCTCACTAGTCGAGTCGGCCTGCGCGGAAGATGTAACGGGGCTCAAACCATGCACCGAAGCTACGGGTATCACCTCTGGTGATGCGGTAGAGGAGCGTTCTGTAAGCCTGTGAAGGTGAGTTGAGAAGCTTGCTGGAGGTATCAGAAGTGCGAATGCTGACATGAGTAACGACAATGCGAGTGAAAAACTCGCACGCCGAAAGACCAAGGTTTCCTGCGCAACGTTAATCGACGCAGGGTTAGTCGGTCCCTAAGGCGAGGCTGAAAAGCGTAGTCGATGGAAAACAGGTTAATATTCCTGTACTTCCAGTTATTGCGATGGAGGGACGGAGAAGGCTAGGCCAGCTTGGCGTTGGTTGTCCAAGTTTAAGGTGGTAGGCTGAGATCTTAGGCAAATCCGGGATCTCAAGGCCGAGAGCTGATGACGAGTGCTCTTTAGAGCGCGAAGTGGTTGATGCCATGCTTCCAAGAAAAGCTCCTAAGCTTCAGATAACTGGGAACCGTACCCCAAACCGACACAGGTGGTTAGGTAGAGAATACCAAGGCGCTTGAGAGAACTCGGGTGAAGGAACTAGGCAAAATGGCACCGTAACTTCGGGAGAAGGTGCGCCGGTGAGGGTGAAGCACTTGCTGCGTAAGCCCACGCCGGTCGAAGATACCAGGCCGCTGCGACTGTTTATTAAAAACACAGCACTCTGCAAACACGAAAGTGGACGTATAGGGTGTGACGCCTGCCCGGTGCCGGAAGGTTAATTGATGGGGTTAGCGCAAGCGAAGCTCTTGATCGAAGCCCCGGTAAACGGCGGCCGTAACTATAACGGTCCTAAGGTAGCGAAATTCCTTGTCGGGTAAGTTCCGACCTGCACGAATGGCGTAACGATGGCGGCGCTGTCTCCACCCGAGACTCAGTGAAATTGAAATCGCTGTGAAGATGCAGTGTATCCGCGGCTAGACGGAAAGACCCCGTGAACCTTTACTATAGCTTTGCACTGGACTTTGAGCTTGCTTGTGTAGGATAGGTGGGAGGCTTTGAAGTGGGGACGCCAGTTCTCATGGAGCCATCCTTGAAATACCACCCTGGCAACCTTGAGGTTCTAACTCAGGTCCGTTATCCGGATCGAGGACAGTGTATGGTGGGTAGTTTGACTGGGGCGGTCTCCTCCCAAAGAGTAACGGAGGAGTACGAAGGTGCGCTCAGACCGGTCGGAAATCGGTCGTAGAGTATAAAGGCAAAAGCGCGCTTGACTGCGAGACACACACGTCGAGCAGGTACGAAAGTAGGTCTTAGTGATCCGGTGGTTCTGTATGGAAGGGCCATCGCTCAACGGATAAAAGGTACTCCGGGGATAACAGGCTGATACCGCCCAAGAGTTCATATCGACGGCGGTGTTTGGCACCTCGATGTCGGCTCATCACATCCTGGGGCTGAAGCCGGTCCCAAGGGTATGGCTGTTCGCCATTTAAAGTGGTACGCGAGCTGGGTTTAGAACGTCGTGAGACAGTTCGGTCCCTATCTGCCGTGGACGTTTGAGATTTGAGAGGGGCTGCTCCTAGTACGAGAGGACCGGAGTGGACGAACCTCTGGTGTTCCGGTTGTCACGCCAGTGGCATTGCCGGGTAGCTATGTTCGGAAGAGATAACCGCTGAAAGCATCTAAGCGGGAAACTTGCCTCAAGATGAGATCTCACTGGAGCCTTGAGCTCCCTGAAGGGCCGTCGAAGACTACGACGTTGATAGGTTGGGTGTGTAAGCGCTGTGAGGCGTTGAGCTAACCAATACTAATTGCCCGTGAGGCTTGACCATATAACACCCAAGCAATTTGCAAAGCGCAGATTGCGGTGGTGAAGACGAAAGAACCGAAAGTTCGCAGCTTCACAAATTCACATATCCGAATTCGCTGGAGTATCCATCTGGATGTTCTGGCAACAGAATTTCTTGACGACCATAGAGCATTGGAACCACCTGATCCCATCCCGAACTCAGCAGTGAAACGATGCATCGCCGATGGTAGTGTGGGGTTTCCCCATGTGAGAGTAGGTCATCGTCAAGATTCATTTCGCAAAACCCCTATCTGCGCGAGCAGGTAGGGGTTTTGTCTTTTCCATCCTGGTAAAGAAATCTGGCGTGGGAGCGGGCTTGCCCCGCGATGGCGCATGCCCGGATAACCTCACGGCCTGATCTGGCCTTATCCGGGCGGTGCGGCGTTCCGACAAGCCCGCGCCCACGGAGGCCCTCGACCGCGTCAATCGCCT
This sequence comes from Pseudomonas sp. 2hn, assembly GCF_019646095.1. Lineage (NCBI taxonomy): Bacteria > Pseudomonadati > Pseudomonadota > Gammaproteobacteria > Pseudomonadales > Pseudomonadaceae > Pseudomonas > Pseudomonas sp. 2hn. The sequence goes on from NZ_CP081016.1 coordinate 778,570, forward strand.
CCGTGATAAGGTTCTCCTTCTGCACCAACCCGCTCCCCGAGACCAGCCAATGCCCCAGACCACCTCACTTCACCCAGGCTTCATGATCGTCCAGGGCAACCGCCTGGACGACTTGCGCAATCTGGTGGTGAGCGTGATGCGCCGTTACCCCCTGGCGCCGCTGGAAAACGAAATCGCCCTGGTGCAGAGCAACGGTATCGCCCAATGGTTGAAACTGGCCCTGGCCGAGGATCCACAGGACGACGACCAGGGCGGTTGCGGGATCGCCGCCGCCATCGATGTGCAGCTTCCGGGCAGCTTCATGTGGCAGCTGTACCGCCGCGTGCTGGGGCGCGACGAAATCCCCGAGGTGTCACTGCTGGACAAGGCGCCCCTGACCTGGCGCCTGATGCGCCTGCTCCCGGAAGTGATCGAACGCCCGCACTTCGAGCCCCTGCGCCGCTTTCTCACCGATGACAGCGACCTGCGCAAGCGCTACCAGTTGGCCGAGCGCCTTGCCGACCTGTTCGACCAGTATCAGGTCTACCGCGCCGACTGGTTGAAGGACTGGGCAAGTGGCGCCCATGTGCTCAACACCGCACGTGGCGAGCGCAAGCCGCTGGCCGCCGGCAATCGCTGGCAGGCCGAGCTATGGCGGATTCTGCTCGAGGACGTCGGCGAGGCGGGCATGGCCCAGAGCCGGGCCGGCGTGCACCAACGTTTCATCGAGCGGATCAACGGCCTGGAGCAGGCCCCCGCCGGGCTGCCGGCACGGCTGATCGTGTTCGGCATCTCGTCGCTGCCGGCCCAGATCCTCGAGGCCCTGGCAGGCCTGGCCCGCTTCAGCCAGGTACTGCTGTGCGTGCACAACCCTTGCCGCCATCACTGGGGCGATATCGTCGCCGACAAGGACCTGCTGCGACACCAGTACAAACGCCAGCAACGCAAGCAGGGCATGCCCCTGCAACTGGACGACGAGCTACTGCACCAGCATGCGCACCCGCTGTTGGCGGCCTGGGGCAAGCAGGGGCGCGACTATATCAACCTGCTCGACAGCTACGACGATCCCGGCAGTTACCAGGGCGTGTTCAGCGACGGACGCATCGACCTGTTCAGCGAAGGTGAGCCTAAGACCCTGCTCAACCAGTTGCAGGACGACATCCTCGAACTGCGCCCCCTGGCCGAGACCCGCGAGCAATGGCCGGCGGTTGATCCGGGCAAGGACCGTTCCGTGCGCTTCCACTTGGCCCACAGTCCGCAGCGCGAAGTGGAGATCCTGCACGATCAGTTGCTGGCCCGCTTCAGTGCCGACCCCACGCTGCGACCCCGCGACGTCATCGTCATGCTGCCGGCCATCGACACCTACGCACCGCATATCCGCGCGGTGTTCGGCCAGCTCGATCGCACCGATCCGCGCTACATCCCGTTCACCCTGACCGACCAGGGCCAGCGTGGTCGCGACCCGTTGCTGATCGCCCTGGAGCATCTGCTCAAGCTGCCTGACAGCCGTTTCGCCGTCAGCGAAGTGCTCGACCTGCTGGACGTGCCGGCAGTGCGCGCTCGCTTCGCCATCCAGGAAAGCGACCTGCCGACCCTGCACCGTTGGATCGAAGGGGCAGGCATCCGTTGGGGATTGAGTGCCGAGCAACGCGCCAGCTTCGGCCTGCCTGAGGGGCTTGAGCAGAACAGTTGGCGCTTCGGCTTGCGACGCATGCTGCTGGGGTACGCGGTCGGCGTGGGCGAAGGCTGTGACGGTATCGAGCCGTACGATGAGATCGGTGGCCTCGATGCCGCGTTGATCGGCCCTTTGGTCGCGTTGCTCGATGCCCTGGACATTGCCTGCCAGGCGCTCTCACAGCCGGCCTCGGCAACGGAGTGGGGGGCACGGCTGCATGCGTTGCTGCAGATCTTCTTCCTGGCCGAGAACGAGCACGACGAACTGCTCCTGGTGCAGCTGCAGGACCTGCGCGACACCTGGCTGGAAACCTGTGACGCGGTCGGCCTGCACGACCTGCTGCCACTGACCGTGGTGCGCGAAGCCTGGCTGTCCGGGCTGGACCAGGGCAAGTTGTCCCAGCGCTTCCTGGCCGGCTCGGTGAACTTCTGCACTCTGATGCCCATGCGTGCCATTCCGTTCAGGGTGGTCTGCCTGCTGGGCATGAATGACGGCGACTACCCGCGTGCCCAGCCGCCCCTCGACTTCGATCTGATGGCCAGCGATTACCGGCCAGGGGACCGTTCCCGCCGCGAGGATGACCGTTACCTGTTGCTCGAGGCCCTGCTCTCGGCACGTGACCAGCTCTACGTCAGCTGGGTCGGGCGCAGCATCCGCGACAACAGCGAGCGCCCGTCCTCGGTGTTGATCGGGCAACTGCGCGATCACCTGGCCGCCGGCTGGCAGCTCGCCGGCGCCAAGACCGGCCAACGCGACGACCCTGGACAGCAGCTGTTGCATGCCCTGACCCAGGAGCATCCGTTGCAGCCGTTCAGCCAGCGCTATTTCCAGAAGGGCAGCCCGTTGTTCAGCTTCGCCCATGAGTGGTTGGCGTTGCACCAGGCCGTGGATGAAGCGCAAGCGCCTACCGCACTGTCGGCCTACGTCAGCGATGAGCCGCTCAATCTGGTGCAGCTTCAGGACTTCCTGCGCCATCCGGTCCGGCATTTCTTCAGCCAGCGTCTGAAAGTGTTCTTCGAGGCTCTGGAGGCACCGCCCCCGGACGAGGAGCCGTTCGTGCTGGACGCCCTGCAACGCTACGGCCTGAGCGAAAGCCTGCTCGGCGCCGCGCTGGCCGATCCAGACAACGCCGAGCGGGCGCTGCAGGCCCAGGCCCGACGCCTCCAGGCCTGCGGGATGCTGCCGCTGGCAGGCTTCGGCGAAGCCTTGCAGGCCGAGCTGATCCAGCCACTGCCGGACCTGCTGCAACGTCATCGGCAACTGCTGCAACGCTGGCCGACCCTGGTCGAGGGTGCCCTGCCGATCCATTTCGAACACGGGCCGCTGCGCCTGGAGGGCTGGCTCGGCCGGGTGTACCAGGCCGAGGACCAGAGCCTGCTGAGCATCGCCACCGTGCCCAACACCCTCAGTGCCGGGCGCAACAGCCTGAAGTGGCACCGACTGGTGCCGGCCTGGGTCATGCACCTTGCCGCCTGCGCCTCGGGCTATCCGCTGCATAGCGCGTTGGTGGCCAGTGACCTGACCCTGCTGTTGGCCCCGTTGCCCCAGAGTGAGGCGGCAGAGCGCCTGGGCGAACTGTTGGTGGCACGCCAGGCGGGCATGAACGCCCCTTTGCCGGTGGCGGCCAAGACCGCCTTCGCCTGGCTGGCCCAGGAGGATCCGGACAAGGCCGTGGCCGCAGCCATCCGCGCCTATGAGGGTGACGGCCAGAACAGCTTCGGCGAGCGCAGCGAAAGCCTGGCCTTGGCCCGCCAGTACCGTGACTTCGCCGCGCTGGCCCTCGACGAAACCTTCGAAGGCTGGTGCGAAGCCTTGTATCGCCCCCTGTTCGCAGCGCCCTGGCAGACCCTGGGTAACCCGGAGAACGCCCAATGACCCAAGCCCGCCCCCTGGCGCTGAGTTTCCCACTGCACGGCAGCCAGCTGATCGAAGCCAGCGCCGGTACCGGCAAGACGTTCACCATTTCGGCCCTGTACCTGCGGCTGATCCTCGGGCATGGCGGTGAACGGGGTTTCAGCTGCGAGCTGCTGCCACCGCAGATCCTCGTGGTGACTTTCACCGACGCGGCCACCAAGGAGCTGCGCGAGCGTATCCGCGCGCGCCTGGCCGAAGCGGCGCGCTTCTTCCGCAGTGAGCTGGACGATGCCGACCCGCTGCTGCACCTGCTGCGCGACGATTATCCACAGGAGCAATGGCCACGCTGCGCCAGCCGCCTGGAGATCGCCGTGCAGTGGATGGACGAGGCCGCCGTCTCGACCATCCACGGCTGGTGCCAGCGCATGTTGCGTGAGCACGCCTTCGACAGCGGCAGCCTGTTCACCCAGAGCCTGGAGACCGATCACAGCGAACTGCTGGGCCAGGTCATGCGCGACTACTGGCGGCGCTTCTGCTACGGCATGCGCGGTGAGTCGCTGGCCTGGGTGCGCGGCAACTGGGGCAGCCCCGATGCCTTGCTGCCAAGGATCAGGCCCCTGTTCGGCCGTGTTCGTGGCCAGGAGGACGCGCAAGACCCGCAGACTTTGATCGAGGCGACCCTGCGCCAGCGTACGGAACAACTGGCGCAGCTCAAGGCGCCCTGGGGCGCCTGGGCCGACGAGCTGCAGCAGATCTGCCGCGATGCCGTGGCGGCCAAGCAGGCCGACGGGCGCAAGTTGCAGGCACGCTATTTCGAACCCTGGTTCGACAAGCTGCGGGCCTGGGCCGGTGATGAGCAGGCCATGGAGCTGGACCTGGGCACCGGCTTCACCCGCCTGACGCCCGCAGGACTGGCCGAGGCCTGGAAGTCCGGCGAGCCGCCGCAGCACCCGGCACTGCGGGCCATGGAATCCTTGCGCGAGCAGTTGCAGGGGCTGGCCAGCCCCGATGCACGGTTGCTGGAGCATGCCGCCGCCTGGGTTTCGGCGCGCTTCGAGGTGGAGAAACGTCGTCGCGCCGAAATGGGCTTCGACGACATGCTGCTGCGCCTGGAGCATGCCCTGGGCAGCGACTCCGGCGAGCGCCTGGCCGCGCTGATCCGCGAGCAGTTCCCGGTCGCGTTGATCGACGAGTTCCAGGACACCGACCCCGTCCAGTACGGGATCTTCGAGCGCATCTACCGCATCACCGAGAACAACCCTGACACCGGCCTGTTCATGATCGGCGACCCCAAGCAGGCGATCTACGCCTTCCGTGGCGCCGACATCTTCACCTACCTGGCCGCGCGCCGCGCCACTGCCGGACGGCTGCACAGCCTGGACACCAACTACCGCTCCAGCCAGGCCATGGTCGCGGCGGTGAATCGGGTATTCCTCCAGGCCGAGGACCGAGCCGAAGGCCGTGGCGCCTTCCTGTTCCGGGCCCAGGGCGATAATCCGCTGCCCTTCGTCGAAGTGCGCGCCAAAGGCCGTGGCGAGCAACTGCTGATCGCCGGACAGCCCAGCGCGGCCCTGCATTGCTGGCAGCTGGAGAGCGACGAGCCGGTGTCCAGCACAGCGTATCGCCAGCAACTGGCGGCCAGTTGCGCCAGCCATATCGTCGAGCTGCTCGAAGGTGGTCAGCAAGGCGTCAGCGGGTTCGCCGATGCCGCCGGCAAGCTGCGGCCCTGCCTGCCTTCCGATATCGCCATCCTGGTGCGCGACGGTCGCGAGGCCCAGATGGTCCGCGCCGAACTGGCGGCCCGCGACGTGCGCAGCGTATACCTGTCGGACAAGGACTCGGTGTTCGCCGCCCAGGAGGCCCATGACCTGCTGGCCTGGCTCAAGGCCTGCGCCGAGCCGGACTCGGAGCGCATGCTCAAGGCCGCCCTGGCCAGCCTGACCCTCGACCTGCCGCTTATCGAACTGGAGCGCCTGAACCAGGACGAGCGGGTCTGGGAAAGCTGGGTGATGCGTTTTCGCCGCTACCGCGACACCTGGCAGCGTCAGGGCGTGCTGCCGATGCTGCGCCGCCTGCTGCACGACTTCCAGCTGCCGCGGGCGCTGATGGGCCGCAGCGACGGCGAACGGGTGCTGACCAACCTGCTGCACCTGGCCGAACTGCTGCAGCAGGCCGCAGGCGAGCTGGATGGCGAGCAGGCGCTGATCCGCCATCTCACCGAGCACCTGGCCAACGCCGGGCAGGCCGGAGAAGAGCAGATCCTGCGCCTGGAAAGCGACGAGCAACTGGTCAAGGTGGTGACCATCCACAAGTCCAAGGGCCTGGAATACTCCTTGGTGTACCTGCCGTTCATCTGCACCAGCAAGCCGGTGGATGGCCAGCGCCTGCCCCTGGGCTGGCACGACGACCAGGGTACGGCGCACCTGACCCTGACCCCGAATGCCGAGCAGATCGAGCGCGCCGACGACGAACGCCTGGCCGAGGACCTGCGCCTGCTCTACGTCGCCCTGACCCGTGCCCAGCATGCCTGCTGGCTGGGCGTTGCCGACCTCAAGCGCGGCACCCAGCGCAGTTCGCAGCTGCATCGTTCGGCCTTGGGCTACCTGCTGGGCGGTGGCCTGCCGTTGGCGGCTTCCAGTCAGCTGGGCGAATGGCTCGCCACCCTGGCGGCTGGCAACCCGGCCATCACCCAGGGTCCACTGCCTGAGGTCCAGGCCCTGTGCTACCGCACGCCGGACAGCCAGCGCGAGCTGCTGCCGCCGCGCAAACCTCGTCGGGCCGCTGCGGAACACTGGTGGATCGCTTCCTACAGTGCCTTGCGGGTCGGCGACCAGACCCTGGTCGCCGACAGCTCCCAGGCCCAGCAACTGCTGGACGACGAGGTGCTGGACAGCCAGTCGCTGCGTGAGGTGCCGGCGCAGGCGGGTGATATCCACCGCTTCCCCCGTGGTCCGAATCCGGGCACCTTCCTTCATGGCCTGCTGGAATGGGCGGGGCGCGAAGGATTCGCCGAGGTCGCTGCCCAAGGGCAGGTGATCGAGCGCACGGTGGGCCAGCGCTGCAACCGACGCGACTGGACCGGTTGGATTCCCACGCTGACCCAGTGGCTGCAGCAACTGCTGGTCCAGCCCATGCTTTTGCAAGGGGCTACCTTGACCCTCGCAGGCCTCGAGCGCTACCAGGTCGAAATGGAGTTCTGGTTCGCCAGCCATCAGGTCGACGCGGTGCGCCTCGACCATCTGGTGGCGCGCCACACCCACGTTGGGATGACGCGGGCGGCCGCCCAGCCGACCGTGCTCAACGGCATGTTCAAGGGTTTCATCGACCTGGCCTTCGAGCTCGACGGGCGCTACTACGTGGCCGACTACAAGTCGAACTGGCTCGGCCCCGACGCCGAGGCCTACGGCGCCTTGGCCATGGAGCAGGCAATCCTCGAGCACCGCTACGATCTGCAGTACGTGCTCTACCTGCTGGCCCTGCATCGCCAGCTGCGCGCGCGCCTGCCCGACTACGACTACGATCGGCACGTAGGCGGCGCCGTGTTCATCTTCCTGCGTGGCGTCACCTCGGCCGGCCACGGGCTGTATCATGCGCGGCCGCCCCGGGCGCTGATCGAACAGCTCGACGCGATGTTCCGGGGTGAGCAAGAACCCGCTCAACAGGACCTGTTTGCCGGAGCCACGCCATGAGCCGCAACCTCGACGACCTGCTGCCCACGCCCTTGCAGGCCGAGCACCTGAGCGCCCTGGCGCCGCTGCGCCACAGTCATGACCTGCTGGCATTGCTCGATCGCTGGGTCGAGCGTGGCTGGCTGCGCGCCCTGGACCGGGCCTTCGTGAGTTTCCTCGAGGAGCGGGCGCCGGGCAGCGATCCGCTGGTGCTGCTGGCCGCCGCCCTGGCCAGCCACCAGCTGGGTCATGGCCATGTCTGCCTCGACCTGCAACAGACCCTCGCCGAGCCGGATTTCGCCCTGTCGCTGCCACCGGAAGGCGATGCCCTGGCCGGGCCGTTGCTGCTGCCTTCGCAACTGCTGGCCAGCCTCGACCTGGGCACCTGGTTGCAGCGGATCGCCGAGAGCCCCCTGGTTGCCACCGGCGATACCGTCGAGCAGCGTGCCCGGCCATTGGTGGTCAGCGGCGAGCGCCTGTACCTGCGCCGCTATTGGACCTACGAGCGACGCATCGACAACGCCCTGCATGAGCGCTTGGCGCGCCTTCAGCCGCAGCCGGCCGACCTGGCACTACGCCTGGCGCAACTGTTCGAAGGTGGCTCGACCGCAGGCGAGGTGGACTGGCAGAAGCTGGCCTGCGCCTTGGCCACCCGTGCCGGTTTCAGTGTCATCACCGGCGGCCCCGGGACCGGCAAGACCACCACCGTGGTACGCCTGCTGGCGCTGTTGCAGGGCCCTGCGGTCGAACAAGGCCGGCCGCTGCGCATCCGCCTGGCGGCGCCGACCGGCAAGGCCGCGGCACGCCTCACCGAGTCTATCGGCCAGCAGGTGGAGCGCTTGCAGGTGGATGGCGCGGTGCGGGCGCAGATCCCCACCGAAGTTAGCACCGTGCACCGCCTGCTGGGTAGCCGCCCGGGCTCTCGGCACTTCCGCCATCATGCCGGCAACCCGTTGCCCCTGGATGTGCTGGTGGTCGATGAAGCCTCGATGATCGACCTGGAGATGATGGCCAATCTGCTCGATGCCCTGCCGGCCAACGCGCGGCTGGTGCTGCTGGGCGACAAGGACCAGCTCGCTTCGGTGGAGGCCGGGGCGGTGCTGGGCGACCTGTGCCGCGATGCCGAGGACGGCTGCTACTGGCCGCAGACCCTGGCCTGGCTGGAGCAGGTGGGCGGACAGTCGCTGGCCGACATAGGCCTGAGGCCGGGCGATGGCCAGCGCAACCCGCTGGCCCAGCAGATCGTGATGCTGCGCCACTCGCGGCGCTTCGGTGAAGGCAGCGGCATCGGCCAGTTGGCGCGCCTGGTCAATCGCCAGCAAGCCCTGGAGGCGCGTGCGCTGCTGGCGACCCGACCGGCGGATGTCCATTGTCTGACCCTGGGCGGCGAGCATGACAAACGCTTCGACCGCCTGCTGCTCGATGGCCTCAACCAAGGTTCCGAGGGGCCACAAGGGTATCGCGGCTACCTGCGTACCATCGGTCGGCTGCGCCCGCCGCCGGGCACGCCAGGCGACGATCCGCGTTGGGAGCGCTGGGCGGCGGAGGTGCTGCACAGCTTCGAGGCCTTCCAGTTGCTCTGCGCCGTGCGCAAGGGCGCCTGGGGCGTCGAAGGCCTCAACGAGCGGGTCGCCCGGGTGCTGCACAACGCCGGGCTGATCGACAGCCAGCAACCCTGGTACGAGGGTCGCCCGGTACTGGTCACCCGCAACGACTATGGCCTCGGGCTGATGAACGGCGATATCGGCATCGCCCTACGCCTGCCGGACGATCAGGGCGAGGCGCTGCTGCGCGTGGCCTTCCCGCGCAACGATGGCAGCGGCGGGGTGCGCTTCGTCCTGCCCAGCCGTCTCAGCGAGGTGGAAACGGTGTTCGCCATGACCGTGCACAAGTCCCAGGGCTCGGAATTCAGCCATACCGCACTGGTGCTGCCCGATGCGCTGAACCCGGTGCTGACCAAGGAACTGGTGTACACCGGGATCACCCGCGCCAAGCATTGCTTCAGCCTGATCGAGCCGCGCGCCGGGGTGTTCGAGGAGGCAGTGGGGCGCAAGGTCCGCCGGGTCTCGGGGCTGATGCTGGAGCAAGTCTGACTCTGGAGTTTGCCGCCGATATGCTATCGTTGCGGCATTATCCGCAAACATTTTGTGAGATTTCCCCCCATGACAGTGGCTGTCTCGGCCCTGGGACGCGTGAAGGGCTGTGCGCTCTCGTTGCTGATGGCCATGCTGTTGTCGAACGGCGCGCCCGCCTGGGCGGGCAATGCCGTATCGCAGGCGCAGGTGCAGCAACGGGCCAAGGCCGTGACTCAGGTCGTGCTGGGCATCCTCAGCTACGCCCGCTGGCCTGCCGACCCCAATCCCCTGCGCCTGTGCCTGGTCGGCCCGACCGAATACGCCGACGACCTCATCAAGGGGAATTTGCAGCAGTCCGGGCAACCCCTGCAGGTGCGCCGCCTGCTTGCCGACGACCCCAGCGTGGCCAGTGCCTGCGACGCCATCTACCTCGGCAAGCTCGACAAGCAGCAACGTGAGCGATTGTTCCAGCGGATCAACGGCCACCCGGTGCTGAGCATCAGCGAGGCCGACGATCCGTGCACGGTGGGGAGCCTGTTCTGCCTGCGGGTCGGCGACCAGCAGGTGGCGTTCGACGTCAACCTCGACTCGGTGGCGCGCAGCGGCGTGCGCATCCATCCCAGCGTGCTGCAGTTGTCGCGACGGCGGGCGGGGCAGCCATGAAACGTTCAGCCAGGCGCTTCAGCCGGCCGACCCTTCGCGCCGTGCTCGGGCGGGGTCATCTGGGCGTGGCCTTGCTCGCCGCGGGGTTGGCCGGGGTGCTGGTGACCCTGCTCGGGGTGGCGGCGTTGCGCGTGTATGCCAACCATAACCTGCACCTGATCGCCCGCTCCATCAACTACACCGTCGAGGCCGCCGTGGTGTTCGACGACAGTGCCGCGGCCAACGAGGCCCTGGCGCTGATCGCCTCCACCGAGGAAGTGGCCGACGCCAAGGTGTACGACAACGATGGCGACCTGCTCGCCCACTGGCAACGCGACGAGCAGGGGGTAATGGCGCAGTTGCAGTCGCAAGTGGCGCGCAGCCTGCTGGAGGAGCCGATCAGCATGCCGGTGCAGCACATGGGCCAGCGGGTCGGTCATATCGAGCTGACCGGGCAGGGCGGCAGCCTGGTGCGCTTCCTGCTCAGCGGCCTGGTGGGCATCCTGGTGTGCACGGTGCTCAGCGCGGTGCTGGCGCTGTACCTGTCGCGACGCCTGTTCGGCGACATCATCCGCCCCTTGCGCAACCTGGCCAGCGTCGCCCATGCCGCGCGGCGCGAGCGCAGTTTCGACCGGCGGGTACCGCAAACCCAGATCGCCGAACTCAACGAACTGGGCAATGACTTCAATGCCCTGCTCGACGAGCTGGAGGTCTGGCAGAGCCACCTGCAGAGCGAGAACGAAAGCCTCGCCCACCAGGCAAGCCATGACAGCCTCACCGGCCTGCCCAACCGCGCCTTCTTCGAAGGGCGGTTGAGCCGCAGCCTGCGCAATGCCGCGCGTAGCGAAGACCACCTGGCGCTGTTGTTCCTCGATAGCGACCACTTCAAGCAGATCAACGATAGCCTCGGCCATGCGGTGGGGGACGAAGTGCTGATCAGCGTGGCCAACCGCGTGCGTGCACAACTGCGCGAGCATGACCTGGTGGCGCGCCTGGGCGGCGATGAGTTCGCCGTGCTGCTGACGCCGCTGCACTCGCGCGAGGATGCCAAGCGCATCGCCGAGAAGATCGTCGCCAGCATGAAGCTGCCGGTGCAGCTGGAGGATGGCACCAGCCTGACCACCTCGCTGAGCGTCGGTATCGCCTATTACCCGGACGACGGCCGCGACCCGGCCAGTCTGCTCAATGCCGCCGATGCGGCGATGTACCAGGCCAAGCGCAATCGCCGTGGCCATTGGCAAGTGGCGCAGACGGAACGCTGCGCCCCTGATGCAAAGAACAGGAGCTGAACCGTGACCAAGCGTTTTTCCGTGCTGCGTTTCCCATTATTCACCCTGCTGCTGGCGCTGCTGACCCTGGCCGGCTGCCAGAGCGTGCCGCCAAAGGGGCTGACCCCCGAGCAGGTCGCCGTGCTCAAGCGCGAGGGTTTCGCCCCGACCGACGAGGGCTGGGCGTTCGACTTGTCGGGAAAGGTGCTGTTCGGCAGTGACCTGGACAGCCTCAACAGCGCCAGCGAGTCGATCGTCGAGCGTATCGGCAAGGCGCTGTTGTCGGTGGATATCCAGCGCGTGCGCATCGACGGCCATGCCGACGCTTCGGGCAAGGCCGCCTACAACCAGCAGCTCTCCGAACGCCGTGCCCAGAGTGTGGCCAAGGCGTTGATCGGCATCGGCATGCAGCCGCAGAACATCCAGACCCGCGGCATGGGCAGCAGCCAGCCGGTGGCGGACAACCGCACCGCGGCAGGGCGCATGGAAAATCGGCGGGTGTCGATCGTGGTGGCGTCGGATTGAGGCACGCATCGCGTGGCAAGCTGGTCCAAACGTGGGAGCGGGCTTGCCCCGCGATGATGTGTACCCTCAATCCCGAGCAAACTTCATCTCCCGCGTCTCCCCCATGAGCAACGGCGCATTGGCCTCGGTCACCTCGCGGATGTAATCCCACAGCAGCGTGATCCGCTTCAACTTGCGCAGATCCTCCCGGCAGTACATCCAGAACTGCCGCGTCACCTCGATCTGCTCCGGCAACACCGTCACCAGTCTCGGGTCCTGCGCCGCCAGGAAGCACGGCAGGATCGCCAGCCCGCGCCCCTGCAACGCCGCCGTGTACTGGGCGATCACGCTGGTGCTGCGCAGGTGTGCGTTGGCGTTGGGGATCAGGTTGGCCAGGTACAGCAGCTCCGAGCTGAACGCCAGGTCGTCCACGTAGCTGATGAACGGATGGCGCCCCAGGTCGGCGATCTCGCGAATCGGCTCGTGGCTGTCGAGGTAGTCCTGGGTGGCATACAGGCGCAGGCGGTAGTCGCACAGCTTGCAGCACACGTAAGGGCCATGTTCCGGGCGCTCCAGGGCGATGACGATATCGGCCTCGCGCTTGGACAGGCTGATGAAGTGCGGCAGCGGCAGGATATCCACCGAGATCGCCGGCCAGGCATCGACGAAATGGCTCAACTGCGGAGTGACGAAGAAACTGCCGAAGCCTTCGGTGCAGCCCATGCGCACATGCCCCGACAACGCCACGCCCGACCCCGAGACCTGCTCGCAGGCCATGTGCAGGGTGCTCTCGATCGACTCGGCATAGCCCAGCAGGCGCTGGCCCTCGGCGGTGAGGACGAAGCCGTTGGTCCGTGATTTTTCGAACAGCAAAGTGCCCAGCGCCCCTTCCAGTGAGCCGATGCGCCGCGACACCGTGGTGTAGTCCACGGCCAGGCGCTTGGCCGCACTGCTGGCCTTGCGGGTGCGCGCCACCTCAAGAAAGAACTTGAGGTCGTCCCAGTTCAGCGCGCTCAGGGAGGTGAGGTCTTTTTGCATGATGATCCGGTTTTTTTGTGCATTCTTGTTGGATGTTTGCACATCTATACTCGAACTCAGCCCCTGAGCGCCACCCCGTTCGCTGCGGCGTAGGCGTCCTCGTTCCGACAATAATTCCAAGGAGAGCGCAGATGAACGCACCCCAGACGCCCGACCAGACCAAGGTCGAGCAGGTCAAGCTGCTGATCGATGGCCAATGGGTCGAGTCCAAGACCACCGAATGGCGTGACATCGTCAACCCGGCGACCCAGCAAGTGCTGGCGCGGGTGCCGTTCGCCACCGTCGAGGAAGTCAACGCCGCCGTGGCCGCCGCCGAGCGCGCCTTCAAGACCTGGCGCGACACCCCGATCGGCGCGCGCATGCGCATCATGCTCAAGCTGCAGGCGCTGATCCGCGAACACAGCAAGCGCATCGCCGTGACCCTCAGCGCCGAGCAGGGCAAGACCATTGCTGACGCCGAGGGCGATATTTTCCGTGGCCTGGAAGTGGTCGAGCACGCCGCCTCCATCGGCACCCTGCAGATGGGCGAGTTCGCCGAGAACGTCGCCGGCGGTGTCGACACCTACACCCTGCGCCAGCCGATCGGCGTGTGCGCCGGCATCACCCCGTTCAACTTCCCGGCGATGATCCCGCTGTGGATGTTCCCGATGGCCATCGTCTGCGGCAACACCTTCGTGCTCAAGCCGTCCGAGCAGGACCCACTGTCGACCATGATGCTGGTCGAGCTGGCGCTGGAAGCTGGCATCCCGGCCGGCGTGCTCAACGTGGTGCACGGTGGCAAGCAGGTGGTCGACACGATCTGCACCCACCAGGACATCAAGGCGATCTCGTTCGTCGGCTCGACCGAGGTCGGTACCCACGTCTACAACCTGGGCAGCCAGCACGGCAAGCGCGTGCAGTCGATGATGGGCGCCAAGAACCACGCCGTGGTGCTGCCCGACGCCAACCGCACCCAGACCATCAATGCCCTGGTCGGCGCCGCCTTCGGCGCGGCCGGCCAGCGCTGCATGGCCACCTCGGTGGCGGTGCTGGTGGGCAAGGCCCGCGAATGGCTGCCGGATATCAAGGAAGCGGCGAGCAAGCTCAAGGTCAACGCCGGCAACGAGCCAGGCACCGATGTTGGCCCGGTGGTCTCCAAGCGCGCCAAGGAGCGTGTGCTGGGCCTGATCGAAAGCGGTATCAAGGAAGGCGCCAAGCTTGAACTGGATGGCCGCGACGTGAAGGTGCCGGGCTACGAGCAGGGCAACTTCGTCGGCCCGACCCTGTTCTCCGGGGTGAAGACCGACATGCAGGTCTACACCCAGGAAATCTTCGGCCCGGTACTGGTGACCCTGGAGGTCGATACCCTCGACGAGGCCATCGCCCTGGTCAACGCCAACCCGTTCGGTAACGGCACCGGCCTGTTCACCCAGAGCGGCGCGGCGGCGCGCAAGTTCCAGAGCGAGATCGATATCGGCCAGGTCGGCATCAACATCCCGATCCCGGTGCCGGTGCCGTTCTTCAGCTTCACCGGTTCCCGCGGCTCCAAGCTCGGCGACCTCGGCCCGTACGGCAAGCAGGTGGTGCAGTTCTACACTCAGACCAAGACCGTCACCGCCCGCTGGTTCGACGATGACAGCGTCAATGACGGTGTGAACACCACCATCAGCCTGCGCTAAGGAGAACGCCATGCGTATCGCTTTCATCGGCCTGGGCAACATGGGCGCGCCCATGGCCCGCAACCTGATCAAGGCCGGGCACCAGCTGAACCTGTTCGACCTGAACAAGACCGTGCTGGCCGAACTCGCCGAGCTGGGCGGCCAGGTCAGCACGTCGCCCAAGGACGCCGCCGCCAACAGCGAGCTGGTGATCACCATGCTGCCGGCCGCCGCCCATGTGCGCGGTGTGTACCTGGATGAAGAAACCGGCGTGCTGGCCGGCATCCGCCCCGGCACCCCGACCGTGGACTGCAGCACCATCGACCCGCAGACCGCCCGTGAGGTCTCCAAGGCTGCGGCGGCCAAGGGTATCGACATGGGCGATGCGCCGGTCTCCGGCGGCACCGGCGGCGCGGCGGCCGGCACCCTGACCTTCATGGTCGGTGCCAGCGCCGAGCTGTTCGCCACGCTCCAGCCGGTGCTGGCGCAGATGGGCCGCAATATCGTGCACTGTGGCGAGGTCGGTACCGGGCAGATCGCCAAGATCTGCAACAACCTGCTGCTGGGCATCTCGATGATCGGTGTTTCCGAGGCCATGGCCCTGGGCAATGCGCTGGGCATCGACACCAAGGTGCTGGCCGGCATCATCAACAGCTCCACCGGGCGTTGCTGGAGTTCGGACACCTACAACCCGTGGCCGGGCATCATCGAGACCGCCCCGGCTTCGCGCGGCTACACCGGCGGCTTCGGTGCCGAGCTGATGCTCAAGGACCTGGGGCTGGCCACCGAGGCCGCGCGCCAGGCGCACCAGCCGGTGATCCTCGGCGCCGTGGCCCAGCAGCTGTACCAGGCCATGAGCCTGCGCGGCGAAGGCGGCAAGGATTTCTCGGCGATCGTCGAGGGGTACCGCAAGAAGGATTGACGAGCGAGTGGACTTGATCGCGGGCCGGGTGGCCCTTCCCCTTGTAACTGCGCACCTTGGGGAAGGGACATCGGGTTCGCGATTTTTTTTGCCCGCTGTGTGGGCGTGGGAGCGGGTCAGGCGAAGACGAAGTACTTGCGCACCGTCTCGACCACTTCCCAGGTTCCCTTCATCCCCGGTTCGATTACGAACACATCCCCTGCTTTCAGATGCTTCGGCTCTTCACCCTCTGGCGTGACGATGCAATAGCCATCGAGGAAGTGGCAGTACTCCCACTTCTCGTAGTTGACCTCGAACTTGCCCGGGGTGCAGATCCAAGTGCCCATGATCTTGCTGCCGTCGGCGGACAGGTAGGCGTTGAGGTTGACGGTGTGCGGGTCGCCGCCGATGCGCTTCCACTTGGTCGCGTCGACCACCGGGGTCGGGCAGGTTTCGCGCAGGACGGTGATGAAATCGGACATGGCGTGGCTCCAGGCAACAAGTGAGATGACGCGTCACCATAGAGTCATCATCGGACGGGCAGTTGCCTGGGGTCGACGCCCAGCTGTCTGCCCGCGCAATGTCAGGACTCGGGCCTTGCAGGTTGTGGACAGTCAGTGGCTCACGCCCACCAGTAACGCACGAAGTGGAAGAACACCGGCGCGGCGAAGCATACTGAGTCCATGCGGTCGAGCATGCCGCCGTGGCCTTCGATCATGTGGCCCCAGTCCTTCACGCCGCGGTCGCGCTTGATCGCCGACATCACCAGCCCGCCGAAGAAGCCCATGGCATTGACGGTCAAGGCCATCAGTGCCGCCTGCCAGAAGGTGAACGGGGTGATCCAGCACAGCAGGGCGCCGACCAGGGTGGCCAGCGCCACGCCGCCGGCCAGGCCTTCGACGGTCTTCGACGGCGACAGGTTCGGCGCCACCTTGCGCTTGCCGAACAGCTTGCCGCACACGTACTGCAGCACGTCGCTGATCTGCACCACCAGGATCAGCCAGGCGATCAGCAGCAGGTTACGGCCCTCGTAGCCGGGGATGTCCAGGGTCATCAACGCCGGCACCGACGACACGCAGTACACCGCGATCATCAGCCCCCACTGCACCTTGGAGGCGCGCTCGAGGAAGCGCGTGGTGTCGCCGCCGAAGCTGGCCAGGATCGGCAGCAACAGGAACAGGTATACCGGGATGAAGATGCTGAACAGCCCATACCAGTCCATGGCGATCAGCAGGTACTGCACCGGCAGCGCCACATAGAACGCCGCCACCAGCGCCGGGTAGTCGCTGCGTCGGGTCGGGGTGAGGGTCATGAACTCGCGCAGGGCATAGAACGACACGCCGTAGAACAGCACGATCACGCCGTACTTGCCGAACAGGAAGGCGATGCCGATCACCAGCACCATCACCCACCAGGCGTTGATGCGCGCGTTGAGGTTGTCGATTACCGAGTGCGGCGCGGGGCCGGCGCGCCATTTGAGCAGACGGCCGATCAGGCTGGCGAGCAGCAGCAGGGCGCCGATGCCGGCGAACAGCGACAGGGTGTTGTGATCCATCTCAGGCTTCCTTCGGGGCCAGGTTCAGCAGGGCCTGGCGGGCCCGCTCGAGAAAGGCGTGCTTGCCCTCGTCCGGCTGCAGGTGCAGCGGCTCGCCGAAGCTCAGGGTGCACAGCAGCGGCAGCGGCAGGGCGCGGCCCTTGGGCATGACCCGGTTGAGGTTGGCGATCCATACCGGCACCAGCTCGACCTGGGGGTTGGCCGAGGCCAGGTGGAACAGGCCGCTCTTGAACGCCAGCAACGGGTCGTCGGTCAGGTTGCGCGTGCCTTCCGGGAAGAAGATCAGCGAGTCGCCCTGGGCGAAGGCATCGAGCACCGGTTGCAGTGGGTTGCCCTCGCCCGTGCCGTGCTGGCGGTCGATCAGCACGCCGTTGAACACCTTACGGATCAGGAAGTCGCGGATCCCCGGCTTGCACCAGTAGTCGGCGCCCGCCACAGGGCGGGTGCGGCGGCGCAGCGGTTCGGGCAACGCGGCCCACAGCAGCACGAAGTCGCCATGGCTGCTGTGGTTGGCGAAGTACAGGCGCTGCACCGGTTGCGGCGTGCAGCCCAGCCACAAGGCGCGGGCGCCGGTGATCAGGCGGGCGGCGGAGGTGATGACGAAGGCGGTCAGGCTGGCGAGCATGGCATTGGTCTTATCCGGTGAAGGGGAGGGTTAGCATTATTGCGACCTGCAGGGCCAGGCACAGGGCCTGGCGCTGCAGCAGGGCCAGGGCGGCCCGGCTGCGGGTCGGCCAGTCGCGCGGGTCGCTGGCCGCAGGCTTGAGGCGCAGGTCGAACAGGGCGTGGTCCAGGGCCTGGGTGTCGGCGGGCAGGTCGCTACTGGCGGCGAGGCGGGCGAACAGGTCGGCATCCAGGGCGACGCGCAGGGCCCAATACTTGTGGGCAAGGCCGAGCAGCAGCAACAGGCCACAGAGCAGATGGGACAGCGGCGCCAATGGCAGGCCGAGCAGCGGTGCCAGGGTGCAGGCCAGGGCCAGCAGGGTCAGACCGTCAGACAGGCGCTCCAGCTGGCGGCCACGGGCGAGCAGGCTGGCGACGAGATGCAACCTCATGGCTGGGCCTCCAGGTGATGCAGTGCCAGGCGGTGGGCCGGATGCAGGACCACGCCGGGGCGCGCCTGGCGAATCAGTGCCTCGGCCTGGTCGGCACTGGCACAGTGGCCGCTGAGCAGCAGCCAGGCGGCGACGGCGCTGGCGCTGCGCGAGTAGCCCAAGGCGCAGCAGACCAGCAGCGGGCCCTGTTGATGGCGGTGTGCGATGGCCTTGGCGGCCTGTTGCAGGATTTCCCGGTCTGGGGCAATCAGGTCCAGGGTCGGCAGGCTCTGGTAGTCCTGTGGTGTTGTCAGCGTCTTCATCGTGGGGCAAGCCGCGTTGTGGGAGCGGGCTTGCCCCGCGATGCTCTGTTGAGGGACAGCAAGACAGGGCAGTTCCGCGCTCAGGTCGACAATCGCCGCGAACGCAGACGCCTCAGTGCGCCCCGGCACTCTGCCGAGATACACGCCATCGGCCACCTCATCCGCCTGCGGATGCCGCCAGGTCCATAGCCGCGAATTGACCCAGGCGCCCAGCAGGTAAGGCGCCAGCAGCCAGGTGACGGCCACGGACAGCCGCCCGTCGGCGCCTTTCTGGAAACCTGCGGCGCCGAACAGGGCATAGTTCAGCGCCACCAGCAGTAACGACAGCGCCGGCCACAGCAACCACAACCCGCCACCGCCGACCTTCATTGCCAGTAGCCCCAGCACGGCCGCGCCCAGGCCATAGCGCAGCGCTAGGCGCCAACGTTTCGGATCCTGCGCCAGACGTGCCTGGCGCCAGGGCAACGGGCCACTGTGCGGCCACAGCCACAGGCAAATGAACCCCGCCAGTGCCCCGGTCGGCACATCGATGAAGTGATGCTGCCAGGTGGTAAGCACCGACAGCCCGATCAGCCCCATCCAGCCATGCACCACCCGGCGCCAGACGGGATGCCGGGTATGCCGGGCGAACATCGTCCAGATGATCACCAGCAACGCGATGTGCAGCGAGGGCGCCTGGTTGTAGGGCTTGTCGAAGCCCATCAGCACATCGAACAGCCAGCCGAACAGCCCTGACAGCTCAGGGCGCTCGAAGGTGAAGCGCAGCGGCCAGAGCAGGAAGCTGGCCACGCAGATCAGTTGCGCCGTCAGCAGCGCCAGGGCATGGCGATCCATCTCCGAACGCGAGCGCGGCAGCAGGAACGACAGCCCGTACAGCAGGTCGATCGACCAGTACGGGATGATCGTCCAGGGCCACAGCGGCATCTGCCGCTCCCAGGCAAACACCAGGCTGCCGATATCATCGCGGCCGGCGGTATAGGTGTTGGCCAGGCCGTAGCTGAGGAAGAAGAACGGCCCGAGCAGCAACAGCCACAGGATACCCCGTCGGACCAGGCCGGCTTCACGGGCCATCAGCGCACCCGCTGGGCCAGGCTGACGCTGAAGATGCCCCACTCGTCGATGCGCTGGGTAATCTTGCGGAACCCTGCTGCTTCGACCAGCTGGTCCATCTCCGCCTGGCTGCGCCGGCGCATCACCCAGGCCTGGCCGCCACGGTGGCTGGTCAGGGCGCGGGCGATCATCTCCAGCTGCGGGTGCCAGGGCTGACCGGTGTAGACCAGGTAGCCGCCGTCCTCGATCGCGTCGGCCAGTCCCGCCAGCGAGTTGCCGACCAGCTCGTTGCTGGGGAACAGTTCGTATAGGCCCGAGACCACCGCCAGTGTCGGATGCGGGCTGAGAGCGGCCAGGCTCTGGCGGTCGAAGGCATCGCCCTGGACGAAACGCGCGATCTCGGCCAGGCCTTTTTCGCTGATCAAGGCGTTGCCCTGTTGCACGTTCAGTTCGCTGTAGTCGCGCAGCAGGATCGAGTCGGGCAATTGTTGCAGGCCTTGCAGCGCTTCAAGGATGTAACGGCCATGGCCGGCGGCGATATCGACGATATGCACCGAGCGCTGTTGTTCACGCAGGCGGGCGATGGCCAGGCGCAGCAGTTCCTCGACGTTCAGCTTGCGCTGGCGGATACCACGCCAGCCGATGGCATCCAGGTAGTTGCGGTCGATCAGCTCGCCCAGCTTGCCCTTGCCGGTCGGGGTGTTGCGGTAGACGTAGTCGAGGGTCGAGCCCGAGTCGAAACCGGTGTCGAAGCCCAGCTTCACCCCTTCGGAAAAGCCTTTGCCCAAGCGCAGGCCGGCGCGGGTGGCGCGCCAGTAGAGGTCGCGTGGCGAATGGCGCGGCAATGGCGTGGCCAGGCTCTCGGCCTCGGCGCAGCTGGCGCCGCTCTTGTCGGCATCGAGCAGCGAAGGCTGCGCCTGTGGTGCGTTGAAGCAGTGCGCGACGAAGCGCTCGATCCGCGCCAGGGCGTGGGCGCGGTCGCGTTCGCCGAGGGTGTCGTGGAAGAAGCCGGGGAGGATGTGCTTCTCTTTGCGTGCGCTGCCCAGGCGGTCGAAGAACTGCTCCTGCGGCTTGCGCTCGACCACCAGGTCGGCGCCGGAGATCAGCAGCTGCGTCGGCACCTGGATCGCCTGGGCATCGGCGACCACGCGGTCGGCGGCGTCGTACAGGCCCAGCAGCATGGTGACGGAGATGGGCCGGCTGATCAGCGGGTCGGCGACATAGGACATGACCCGTTCCGGGTCGTGGGTCAGCAGGCGTGGCTTGACGTAGCTGTTGACGAAAAAGTTGCCGCGCAGGGCCTTCATCAGCTTCAGTCCGGGGCGGGCAAAGGGCACGTAGAGCTTGACCTTGAAGGCCGGCGAGGCGAGCACCAGGCAACGTACCCTGGGCGCATAGTCGTGGGCCCAGGTGGCGACCAGTACCGCACCGACGCTCTGCGCCAGCACCACCATGTCGGCCTCGGCAATGCCGTGCTGTGTCTGGATGTGCTCAATGAAAGTCTGCACATCGCGCACGCTGGTGGCGAAGCCCGGACTGTCGCCGCGAGCCCCCGGCGACTGCCCATGGCCACGGGCGTCCCAGGCGAAGAAGTCGTAGCCGGGCATGTCCAGTTCATCGGCCAGGTGGGCCATGCGCCCGCCGTGCTCGTGGCCGCGATGGAACATCACCACGGCCCGGCGCGGTTGGTGTTCATTACGAGTGGCGGGCCAGTGGCGATAGTGCAGCTCGACGCCGTCATGGGTGCAGAAGTGCAGCGATTGCGCTTGGCGCATGGCGAATATCCTTGTCCGGCAGCGAGGGGCTCAGCGGGTTTCGGCCAGGCCGTGGCGAACCCGGTTGTAGAGGGTATAGAGCGAGAGCAGCAGGATGACCAGCAGCAGGCCGTTGATCCAGGTCGCGCCCAGCAGCCCGAAGCCCACGCCGGTACCCAGCACGCCGAAGGCGAAGGCCCGGTCGCTCTTGCCCATCGGCCCATCGTAGCGGCGTGATGCGCCGGCCAACGGGCCCATCACCCCGGCGTATTCGCTGATCACCGCGAACACCACCACCAGCACCACCAGTGTCGGCGAAACGCCCGGCAGCAGGGCGAAGGGCAGGTAGAGGGCGGTGTCGGCGATCACGTCGCACAGTTCATTGAGGTAGGCGCCGAGTTTGGACTGTTGGCCAAACTCCCGGGCCAGCATGCCGTCGACCGCGTTCAGCGCCATGCGTAGCAGCATCCATACCGGGATCAACAGGAACAGCCAGGTGATCTGGGGCAGCCAGGCCAGCAGCAGGCCCAGCAGGACGGAAACCGCGGCAGCGGTGACCGTGACCTGGTTGGCGGTGACGCCGCGGTCGAACAGGCGCTGGACGGCAGGGCGCAGCAACGCCTGGAAGCGGGGTTTGAGCTGGTAGATCGATGGCACGTTGAATTCCCTGTCGTGGTGCGGCATGGACGCGATTGTGGGGAATCAGGCGGGGGGGCGGCAAGGGGAGCGTAGTGGAGTTGTGAGGAGGACGAGGTAATCGAGGTGGCCTTTGCCGGCATTGATCGCAGGGCAAGCCCGCTCCCACACTGTTCTTCGCGAAGGCAGGGTTGTGCAATTGGCAGGACAATCTCCTACAGATTTGGCGCAATCGTTGTAGGAGCGGGCTTGCCCCGCGATGGGCCGCACAGCGCGTTTCGGTACTCGGCTGTAGTTCATTTCCGAAACTTGTTTCACTGCCGCCTGGCACATTGCGAGGAGGCGGCTGAACGTTCTAGTTTCGCAGTTCACCGACCGGAAACGCTGCCCGGCAGATGCCCAACCATGGCAGCTCGACAAAGCGAGAGAGCCGATGAACCTGCTTGTTGTCCTGCACAAGTCCCGTGAGACCTATTACGGCGTCACCATTCCCGATGTACCTGGCTGTTTTTCCGCAGGCGCCACGGTCCCCCAGGCACTGGAGAACATTCAGGAGGCGCTGGCGCTGCATTATGAAGGGCTGGTGGCCGATGGCGCGCCCCTGCCGCAGGTGCAGGAAATGGATGTGCATGTGGACAACCCAGAGTATGCAGGCGGCCTCTGGGCGTTGGTGGACTTCGACGCAACGCCATACCTGGGGACGGCGGTACGTTTTAGTGCGACGTTGCCCAGGAACCTGTTGCAACGAATCGACGACAGGGTGAAGCAGGATAATCGCTACGCTTCACGCTCCGCATTCCTGGCTTCGGCGGCGCTGCGCGAACTGGCTGAGGTGTACTGAGCCTGCGCGCCCCGATCATATTCAGACACATCCTCATGGCCCAGACTGGCGTTGAAACCTGCCTCATCATGGGTGTCCAGCGGATGTACCAGGGGCATTACCAACACCAGCGGATCAGCGCAGCGCTGTTCAAGCGCTGCTTCTTCATCGGCCTGGCGCTACTGGGCACGCACCAGTTGATCAGCGGTTAGCGGACGAAGCGCTGAGCATGTCGATCATCTGGATATCAAAGTCGCGCTCCAGGTAATCCATGCGCTTTTCGAAGAACGCGGCCATGTGCGGCAGCGCCGAGTGCACGTCCAGGGCCGCCTTGCTCGCCCAGACCTCGAAGAACACGAACAGGCTCGGGTCTTCCTTGTCGCGCAGCATGTGGTACTCGATGCAGCCCGGCTCCTGGCGGCTGGGTTCGACGTAGGGACGGAACAGTTGTTCGAAGGCCTCGGACTGTTCCGGGCGGGTCTTGGCTTTGAGGATGAAGGCGTGTTGCTCGCTCATGGCAGATCTCGGTAAGTGAGGAGGGTGAGCAGATTCTAAATCAACAATATGTTTACCATTCGTGATTCGCAGGCAAATGTATTTTGCCCTGGACCCGCTGTTTCCCCGCCCCGTGAGTGCCTAACCTGCCGGCAACTTCACTTACAGGGCTGACCCTCCCATGAAAAAGATCCTCCTGCTCAACGGTGGCAAACGCTTCGCCCACTCCGACGGCCGCCTCAACCAGACCCTGCACGACGCCGCGCTGGCCCATCTGGACCGTGCCGGCTTCGATGTGCGGGAAACCTTCATCGACGGTGGCTACGACGTCCAGGCCGAGGTGGAGAAATTCCTCTGGGCCGACGTGGTGATCTACCAGATGCCCGGTTGGTGGATGGGCGCGCCGTGGACGGTGAAGAAGTACATCGACGAGGTGTTCACCGCCGGCCACGGCAGCCTGTATGCCAACGACGGCCGTACCCGCTCCGATGCCTCGCAGAAGTACGGCAGCGGTGGCCTGGTCCAGGGCAAGCAGTACATGCTGTCGCTGACCTGGAACGCGCCCCAGCAGGCGTTCGATGACCCCAGTGACTTCTTCGAAGGCAAGGGCGTGGATGCGGTGTACTTCCCGTTCCACAAGGCCAATCAGTTCCTCGGCATGAGCGGGTTGCCGACCTTCCTCGCCGTCGATGTGATGAAGCGGCCGGATGTGCCGGCGGCGCTGGCGGCGTACGAGCAGCACCTGGACGAGGTGTTCGGCAAGGGTAATTGAGTCGCGGGCCATCGCGGGGCAAGCCCGCTCCCACGAGCCCGCGATGGACTAACTGCTTGCGCATGCCTGGCTCAGCAGCTATCAATCACGGCATTCTCCAATCAGGTCCTTTCGTGTGAAAACTCGCTCCGAAGAACTCCAGGTCTTCGTCGCCGTCATCGACAGCGGCTCGATCTCCGCCGCCGCCGAGCAGATCGGCCAGACCCCGTCGGCCGTCAGCCGCACCCTGTCGCGGCTGGAGGGCAAGCTGGGCACTACCCTGGTCAACCGCACCACCCGGCGCATGGACCTGACCGAGGAAGGGCGCTTCTTTCTCGAGCGCGCGCGGCTGATCCTCGAGCAGATGGACGACATGGAAGAGCGTCTGTCGATGAACCGCCAGACCCCGTCCGGGCGCCTGCGCATCAACGCCGCCGCGCCGTTCATGCTGCACGCGATCCTGCCGTGGATCGGCGAATTCCGCCGGCAATACCCCGGCATCGAACTGGAGTTGAACACCGACGACCTGATCATCGACCTGCTGGAACAGAGTACCGACGTGGCCATCCGCATCGGCGAGCTGTCCGACTCCAGCCTGCATGCCCGCTCGCTGGGCTGCAGCCCGGTGCAGGTGCTCGCCAGCCCCGATTACCTGGCGCGCTACGGCGTACCGCAACGGGTCGAGGATCTCGACCAACATTGCCTGCTCGGCTTCAGCACCTTGGAATCACTCAACCGCTGGCCATTGCGACATGCCCAGGGCGACCACTGGGCGATCCGCCCGCAGTTGCTCGCATCCAGTGGTGAAACCCTGCGTCAGCTGGCGATCGCCGGCGAAGGCATCGTCAGCCTGTCGCATTTCATGACTCACGAGGATATCCGCGCCGGCCGCCTGCAGGTGCTGCTCGGCGAGCACAACAACGGCTATCGCCAGCCGATCCACGCGGTCTACTACCGCAACACCCAGCTGGCCCTGCGCATCCAGTGCTTCCTCGATTTTATCCAGAAGAAGCTGGCCGCCTACGCCTGCTGAGTTGCCTGAACGCGACAGCGTCTGTCCGAAGGCGGCGCGATCCTGCAATGGTGTTTGCTTAGTCGGAGGGCTTCGGCCTTAATGACTGATCAACAAAAACAACACCAAGGAAGTGCGCATGCGTATCGTCATGTTCCAGCCGCTGGCCCTCGGGGTCGCGATCCTGAGCTGTTCCTCCGCCTTTGCCGTAACGCTGGAAGGCGGCGCGGTAGCCGCGCCTGATCAATATGGCGCACAGGTGGCCGCCGACATCCTCAAGAAGGGCGGCAACGCGGTGGACGCCGCCGTCGCCACCGCCTTCACCCTGGCCGTGACCTACCCCGAAGCCGGCAACATCGGCGGCGGCGGCTTCATGACCTTGTTCGTCGACGGCAAGCCCTACTTCCTCGACTACCGCGAAGTGGCGCCGAAGGCCGCGACCAAGACCATGTACCTGGACGACAAGGGCGAGGTGATCGAGAACCTCAGCCTGGTCGGCGTGCGCGCCGCCGGTGTGCCGGGTACGGTGATGGGGCTGTGGGAGGCGCACCAGAAGTTCGGCAAGCTCAAGTGGAGCGAGCTGCTGACGCCTGCCATCGGCTATGCGCAGAACGGCTTCAAGATCGCCCAGAAGCAGTACCAGTACCGCGACGACGCCCAGGGCCTGTTCAAGACCGCCACCAACTTCAACGACTACTTCGGCCACATGAAGGTCGGCGAGCTGTTCAAGCAGCCGGAGCTGGCGCAGACCCTGGAGCGCATCGCCGACAAGGGCGTCAGCGAGTTCTACCAGGGCAAGACCGCCGACCTGCTGGTGGCGCAGATGCAGGCCGACAAGGGCCTGATCACCAAGGATGACCTCAAGGACTACAAGGCCGTGTGGCGCGACCCGATCGCCATCAACTGGCGCGGCAATGTGGTCTACACCGCGCCGCCGCCAAGCTCCGGCGGCGTCGCCCTGGCCCAGCTGCTGGGCATCAAGGAAGACCGCGCGGCGGACTTCAAGGGCGTCGAGCACAACTCGGCCAAGTACATCCACCTGCTGGCCGAGATCGAGAAACGCGTGTTCGCCGACCGCGCCGACTACCTCGGTGACCCGGCCTTCACCAAGGTCCCGGTCGACCAACTGGTGGCCAAGGACTACCTGGCCAAGCGCGCCGCCCAGGTCAACCCGAACGCGATCTCCGAGACCGACAAGGTCAAGCCGGGGCTGGAACCGCACCAGACCACGCACTTCTCCATCGTCGACAAGCAGGGCAACGCGGTGAGCAACACCTACACCCTCAACCTCGACTATGGCAGTGGCGTGGTGGTCAAGGGTGCGGGCTTCCTGCTCAACGACGAGATGGACGACTTCAGCGCCAAGCCGGGGGCGGCCAATGCCTTTGGCGTGGTCGGCGGCGATGCCAACGCCATCGCGCCGGGCAAGCGCATGCTCTCGTCGATGAGCCCGAGCCTGGTGACCCGCGATGGCAAGGTGGCCCTGGTACTGGGCACGCCGGGCGGTTCGCGGATCTTCACCTCGATCTTCCAGGTGATGAACAACCTGTATGACTACGGCATGCCGCTGGAGAAGGCGGTGGCGGCGCAGCGCGTGCATCACCAGTTGCTGCCCAAGGATACGATCTACTTCGACAGCTATGCGCCGCTCACCGGCAAGGTGGCGGACGACCTGAAGAAGATGGGCTACGTGCTGGAAGACCAGGGCTGGGAGATGGGCGACATCCAGGCGATCCGGGTCACCGGGGAGAAGCTGGAGACCGCTTCCGATCCGCGTGGGCGCGGGGTGGGGATGATCGTCAGATAAGGCTGGGGTGAAATGATCGCGGGGCAAGCCCGCTCCCACGGATTGGTGGGAGCGGGCTTGCCCCGCGATGCGTTACAGGGTCAGACGCGGAACTGGCTGACCAGGGTCTGCAGGTGACCACCCAGGCGTGCCAGCTCGACGCTGGAGGCGGCGGTCTCGTCGCTGGCCGCGGCGGTCTGCTCCGACACGTCGCGCACGTTGAGGATGCTGCGGCTGATCTCTTCGGCCACGGCGCTCTGCTGCTCGGCGGCGGCGGCGATCTGCTGGTTCATCGACTGGATGTTCGACACCGTGCGGGTGATGCTCTCCAGCGAACCACCGGCCTTGCGCGCCAGCTCGACGCTGCTGTCGGTCAGGCTGCGGCTGCCGTTCATCACTTCGGCGACCTGTTGGGTACCGTGCTGCAGGCTGGCGATCAGGCCTTCGATCTCTTCGGTGGACTGCTGGGTGCGCTGGGCCAGGCCACGGACCTCGTCGGCCACCACGGCAAAGCCACGACCGGCCTCGCCGGCACGGGCCGCCTCGATGGCGGCGTTGAGCGCCAGCAGGTTGGTCTGCTCGGCCACCGACTTGATCACGTCCATGACGCTGCCGATCTTCTGGCTTTCCTGCTGCAGCAGGGTCATCGCCTCGGTGGAGCGGTGCACTTCATGGGCCAGGCGTTCGATCTGGCTGATGGCTTCACCCACCACCTTGTCGCCGACCCGGGCTTCATCGTCGGCGTTGGTCGCCGCGTGGGAGGCCTGCTCGGCGTTGCGCGCGACTTCCTGGACGGTGGCGGCCATCTCGTGCATGGCGGTGGCCACCTGGTCGGTCTCGACCTTCTGGCTGTTGGCGCCGGCGCTGGTCTGCTCGGTCACCGCCGACAGCTCCTCGGCGGCGCTGGCGATCTGGGTGACGCCGTCGCGGATGCCGGTGATCAGGTCGCGCAGGGTGGTGCCCATGCGGGCGATGCCCTGCTGCAGGGCGCCCAGTTCGTCGCGACGGGTGACACACAGTTCCTGGGTGAGGTCGCCGCTGGCGATGCGGTTGACCACGTCCATGGTCTCGCGCAGCGGGCGGGTGATTTGGCGGGTGATGATGAACGCGGCAAGCACGCCGACCAGCAGCGCCAGCAGGGTGGCGGTGGTCTGCAGGCTGCGGGCCTGGACGCTTTCGTCGTCACGGCGTTCGATCTGGATCTTGTACAGCTCGTCGCTGCGCTTGACGATGTCGGCGCCCTGCACGGTCATTTCGGCACGGGCCACGCCGATGGCGGCGGTGGCGTCGCGGAACTGGCGCACGGCGTCGCGGTAGGCCAGCACGGCGCTTTCGAACTGCTGGATGCGCGAGGCTTCGCCCGGCAGCTGACGCTTGAGGCTGTCGATTTCATTCAGGGCGTTTTCCAGCTGGCGCAGGGCGGCCTGCTCGGCTTCGCTGGTCAGGTCGGCGATGTAGCTGCGTACATCCAGGCGCACTTGCACCAGCTGTTGCTTGGCCTTGCTGATCAGCAGGTACTGGGCCAGGCGGCTGGCATCGCTCTCGGAGCTGGACAGCACGGCGCTGCTGATCGCCTCGATGGCGTCATTGGCGCGGGCTGCGGCCTGGTTCATCGATTCACGGGCAGCGAGGGTGGTCTTGTAGCCTTGGCGCATTTTTTCCAGCGAGATCCGGTATTCGCTGATGCTCTGGCCCTGCTCGCGCAGCAGCTTGAGGTTCTCGGGGCTCTTAAAAGTGTTGACCAGGTGCTGCTGCTGGCTGCCGAAGGCGTCGAGCTTGGCCTGGACATTGGCCGCCGAGGCGTCGTCGCCGTTGGTCAGCATCCACTGCAGGCGGGCCACGCGCAGGTTGGTCAGGTCACTGTTGAGCTGGGTGATGTCGCTCATCCAGTTGCTGCGGTCGATGAGGCTGCCCAGGCTGTTCCAGCCGGTCAGGGCCAGCAGGCCGGTCAGGACCAGGACCAGGCCGAAGCCCAGGCCGAGTTTGAGGTTGACGCTGATATTGGCGAACCAACTGTTCATGCACGCTCTCCCAGAGAATGATTTCGCTCACTTGATCTCAAAAGCTGGGCGTTGTTGTTGTCAGATAGCCCGCAGATTTGTGTAGGACTTATCGGCAAAGCAGGGAGAAGCTGAAACGCTTTTTCAGCAAATTTGTAACTTGTTGAATACGTTTGTGTTTTTGATGTGGTCAATCGCGGGGGCACACCCAGTGCGCACCGGCGGGCGCGCACTGGGCTGCGCGTGATATCAAAGGCTACGCGCGCTGAAGGTGTCGCATTGGTTCACGTCGCCACTGGAAAACCCGGCCTTGAACCAGCGCACACGCTGTTGCGAAGTACCGTGGGTGAACGAGTCGGGTACGACCCGGCCTTGCCCCTGCTGCTGCAGGCGATCGTCACCGATGGCATTGGCGGCGTTCAGCGCCTCTTCCACATCCCCCGGCTCCAGCCAGTTCAGGCGTTTCTGCGCCTGGTAGGCCCAGACCCCGGCCAGGCAGTCAGCCTGCAGTTCCTGGCGTACCAGCAGGCCGTTGTCGCCTTCCATGCGCTGGCCATTGCGGCGCGCGGCGTCGACCTTGGCCGAGACGCCGAGCAGGGTCTGCACGTGGTGGCCGATTTCGTGGGCGATCACGTAGGCCTGGGCGAAGTCGCCGGCGGCCTTGAAGCGGGTTTCCATTTCGCGGAAGAAGGTCATGTCCAGGTACACGCGCTGGTCACCCGGGCAGTAGAACGGCCCGACCGCCGACGAGGCGAAGCCGCAGGCGGAATTGACCTGGCCACTGAACAGCACCAGCTTGGGATCGCGGTACTGCTTGCCGGCCTGGGCGAACAGCGCCTTCCAGGTGTCCTCGGTGTCGCCGAGGATCGAGGCGACGAACTCGGCCTGCTCGTCGTTGGCCGGCGGGGCCTTGCCGTCGACGTTGGCCGGTGCGGTCTGCTGCTGCTCCATCTGCCCGGCCAGCTGGCCGAGGATCTGCAACGGGTCCTGCCCGGTGAGCCAGCCGATGCCGACGATCAGCAGGATGGCGCCGAGCCCCAGGCCCTTGCCGCCGCCGAAGCGCATGCCGCCGCCGCCCCCTTCGCCGCGGGCATCGACCACGTTGTCGCTGCGTCGGCCTTTTCGCCATTCCATGTAGAGCTCTCCGGTTTGTGAAACATGAAGTCAAAGATTAGTTCAGCGCTGCCACCGGCGTCGCCTCGGTCGCTGATGCATAACCAAATGGTTATGGCTAAGACCGCTGAATTCAATATTCATCCCGATTGGCCTGCCGGAAACTGCAAGTCCGCCTGGCACGCCCAGGCGCTCGACAATTCCAAGAGAGGAAACCGGCATGCCCGCCCAGGACACCAGCCGCTTCGTGATCCGTGATCGCAACTGGCACCCCAAGGCCTTCACCCCCGACTACAAGACCTCGGTGGCGCGTTCGCCGCGCCAGGCGCTGGTCAGCATCCCGCAGTCGATCAGCGAAAGTACCGGCCCGGACTTTTCCCATCTGCGCTTCGGCGAGCACGACCACGACCTGCTGCTCAACTTCAGCCACGGCGGCCTGCCGATCGGCGAGCGCATCATCGTCGCCGGGCGCGTTGTCGACCAGTATGGCAAACCGGTGCCCAATACCTTGGTGGAGATGTGGCAGGCCAATGCCGGCGGCCGCTACCGGCACAAGAACGACCGCTACCTGGCGCCGCTGGACCCGAACTTCGGCGGTGTCGGCCGTTGCCTGACCGACCGCGACGGCTATTACAGCTTCCGCACCATCAAGCCCGGTCCGTACCCGTGGCGCAACGGCCCCAACGACTGGCGCCCGGCGCATATCCACTTCTCCGTCAGCGGGCCGTCGATCGCCACCAAGCTGATCACCCAGCTGTACTTCGAGGGCGATCCGCTGATTCCGCTGTGCCCGATCGTCAAGTCGATCGCCAACCCCGAGGCGGTCCAGCGGCTGATCGCCAGGCTCGACATGAGCCACGCCAACCCCATGGATTGCCTGGCCTACCGCTTCGACATCGTCCTGCGCGGCCAGCGCCAGACCCACTTCGAAAACCGCTGAGGAGGCCCGTCATGCCTATCGAACTGCTGCCGGAAACCCCTTCGCAGACCGCCGGCCCCTACGTGCACATCGGCCTGGCCCTGGAGGCGGCGGGTAACCCGACCCGCGACCAGGAAATCTGGAACCGCCTGGCCAGGCCGGATGCGCCGGGCGAGCATATCCTCTTGCTCGGCCAGGTGTACGACGGCAACGGCCACCTGGTGCGCGATTCGTTCCTGGAAATCTGGCAGGCCGATGCCGATGGCCACTACCAGGATGAATTCAACCTGGAGAACGCTTTCAACAGCTTCGGTCGTACCGCGACCACCTTCGACGCCGGCGAATGGACGCTGCACACGGTCAAGCCGGGTGTGGTGAACAATGCCGCGGGCGTGCCGATGGCGCCGCACATCAACATCAGCCTGTTTGCCCGGGGGATCAACATCCACCTGCATACCCGGCTGTACTTCGATGACGAGGGCGAGGCGAACGCCCGGTGCCCGGTGCTCAACCTGATCGAGCAGCCGCAGCGGCGCGAGACGCTGATCGCCAGGCGTTGCGAGGTGGAGGGGAAGACGGCGTATCGTTTCGACATCCGTATCCAGGGGGAAGGGGAGACGGTGTTCTTCGATTTCTGAAGGCCTTTACGCGATCTCTGTAGGAGATCGCCCAGCCCTTCGGGCTACGCTGTCGCGCATGGAACAGAGTTCCAGCGTGGGAGCGGGCTTGCCCCGCGATCACCGGCGTAGCCGGTGCCAAACGCCGCATCGCGGGGCAAGCCCGCTCCCACGCTCCAGTCAAATCAAAGAGTTGTGTTTTGTTCCATGAGAGCGGCCTTGCCGAGGCGTCGGACCGGCCGGAAAGGGCCGCAGAGCGGCCCCGGCGATTGATGTGTAAACGCTGAAATCCAGGGGTCGCTACGCGACCCTTTCGCGGCACAAGGCCGCTCCTACACACATACAGCGTGTAGGAGCCTGCCCTGCGGGCGTTTCAGCGCCGAACCAGCAGGACGCCGCTTTCCATATGGTGGGTATATGGGAACTGGTCAAACAGCGCGCAGCGCTCGATACGGTGGGTATCGTGCAGTTGGGCGATGTTCTGCGCCAGGGTTTGCGGGTTGCACGAGATGTACAAGATGCGCTCGAAGCGGCGGGTCAGCTCGCAGGTGTCCGGGTCCATGCCGGCGCGCGGCGGGTCGACGAACACGGTGCCGAAGTCGTAGCTTTTCAGGTCGATCCCTTCCAGGCGGCGGAACGGTCGGACCTCGTTCAGCGCCTGGGTCAGCTCCTCGGCCGACAGGCGCACCAGGCGCACGTTGTCCACGCCGTTCTCGTCGAGGTTGTGCAAGGCAGCGTTGACTGAGGTCTTGCTGATCTCGGTGGCCAGCACCTGGCGCGCGCGGGTGGCCAGCGGCAGGGTGAAGTTGCCGTTGCCGCAGTACAGCTCCAGCAGGTCGTCCTGGCGCTCGCCCATGGCCTCGAAGGCCCAGCCGAGCATCTTCTGGTTCACCGCGCCGTTGGGCTGGGTGAAGGCGCCTTCGGGCTGGCGATAGCTGAAGGTGCGCCCGGCGATGTCGAGTTTCTCCACGGCGTAGTCACGGCCGATCACCACGCGCTTGCCCTTGGAGCGGCCGATCACGCTGACGTTCAGGTCGCTGGCCAGTTGCTGCGCGGCCGCTTCCCAGGCTTCGTCCAGAGGGCGGTGATAGCACAGGGTGACCATTGCGTCACCGGCCAGGGTGGTGAGGAACTCGACCTGGAACAAGCGATTGTCGAGTGCCTCGTTGCCCTGCCAGGCGGCCTTCAGGCGTGGCATCAGTTCATTGATGCGCTCGCTGGCGATGGGGAAGTCGTCGATCAGGATCGCCTTGTGCTTCTCGCCCGGCGCAAACATCGCGTAATGGCGCTGGCCGTCCTCGCGCCACAGGCGGAACTCGGCGCGCAGGCGATAGTGCTCGCGCGGCGAGTCGAATACCGCCGGCTCCGGCGCGCCAAACGGTGCCAGCAGCTCGCGCAGGCGGGCGGCCTTGGCCGCCAGTTGCGCGTCGTATTGGGAAGGATCCAGGACAGCACTCATGCGGGGAACCAGCCCAGCTTGATGACGAACAGGATCGACAGGATCACCAGCGCCGGGTTCAGGTCGCGGTGACGGCCGGAGATCAGCTTGATGGCGGTCCAGGCGATGAAGCCGAAGGCGATGCCGTTGGCGATCGAGTAGGTCAGCGGCATGGCCAGGGCGGTCACCACCACCGGCGCGGCTTCGGTGACGTCATCCCAGTTGATCTCGGCCAGGCCCGAGGCCATCAGCACGGCGACGAACAGCAGCGCCGGCGCGGTGGCGAAGGCCGGCACGCTGCCGGCCAGCGGGGCGAAGAACAGCGCCAGCAGGAACAGCACGGCGACCACGATGGCGGTCAGGCCGGTGCGCCCGCCGGCGCTCACGCCCGCCGCCGACTCGATGTAGCTGGTGGTGGTCGAGGTGCCCAGCAGGGAACCGGCCATGGCGGCGGTACTGTCGGCAATCAGGGCGCGGCCCATCTTCGGCATGTGGCCGTCCTTGCCCATCAGGCCGGCGCGCTTGGCCACGCCGATCAGGGTGCCGGAGTTGTCGAACAGGTCGACGAACAGGAAGGCGAAGATCACGCTGATCAGGCCGACGTCGAGGGCGCCGGCGATGTCCAGCTGCAGGAAGGTCGGGGCCAGCGACGGCGGCATCGAGACCACGCCGCCGAACGGGGTGACGCCCACCGCGATCGAGGCCACGGTCACCGCCAGGATGCCGATCAGCACCGCGCCGCGGACCTTCAGCGACTCGAGGGCGACAATCAGGAAGAAGCCCAGGGTGGCGAGGATCGGCGCCGGTTTGCTGAGGTCGCCCAGGCCCACCAGGGTGGCCGGGTTATCGACGACGATGCCCGCATTATGCAGGGCGATCAGCGCCAGGAACAGGCCGATGCCGGCGGCGATCGCCGAGCGCAGCGGCAGCGGGATGCTGTTCACGATCCACTCGCGGATGCGGAAGATCGACAGCAGGAAGAACAGCACCGCCGAGAGGAACACCGCGCCCAGCGCCACCTGCCAGGTGTGGCCCATGTGCAGGACCACGGTGTAGGTGAAGAAGGCGTTCAGGCCCATGCCCGGCGCCAGGGCGATCGGGTAGTTGGCGATGATGCCCATGGTCACCGAGCCGATGGCCGCGGCCAGGCACGTGGCGACGAACAGCGCGCCCTTGTCCATGCCGGTCTCGCCGAGGATGCTCGGGTTGACGAACAGGATGTAGGCCATGGCCAGGAAGGTGGTGACGCCCGCGAGAATCTCGGTGCGCACATTGGTGTCGTGTGCTTTTAGTTGAAACAGCCTTTCCAGCATGCCTGCTCCCCGGGCGCCCTCGCGCCGTGAATGTATCGACCCCAACAGCAAAGCACAGACCGTACCGGATACCGTGGTTTTGTGTGGGGCGGAAAAAAGCCGCGCATCATACCAGCAAGGATGGCGGGGGCCTATGGCCATTGGGGA
This sequence comes from Pseudomonas sp. 2hn, assembly GCF_019646095.1. Classification (NCBI taxonomy): domain Bacteria; kingdom Pseudomonadati; phylum Pseudomonadota; class Gammaproteobacteria; order Pseudomonadales; family Pseudomonadaceae; genus Pseudomonas; species Pseudomonas sp. 2hn. The sequence continues at coordinate 812,574 of NZ_CP081016.1, forward strand.
GAGGGTTTTTCTGTAGCCTGTGCCGGCCCTTTCGCGGGTAAACCCGCTCCCACAGGTATTTCACAGGCCCTGAGGGCGGCGCGATCCCTGTGGGAGCGGGTTTACCCGCGAAGAGGCCGGTACAGGCAAACGATCAGTTGTTATGCATCCGGTCCCGATGGGTAAGCGTCGGGAACAGCTTCATCCACACCCCGGTCACCACCAGCGTGCCCACGCCACCGAGCACCACCGCTGGCACTGTGCCAAACCAGTGCGCGGTAACACCTGACTCGAACTCGCCGAGCTGGTTCGAGGCACCGATGAACAGCCCGTTCACCGCGCTCACCCGGCCACGCATCTCGTCCGGCGTCTCCAGTTGCACGAAGGCGCTGCGGATGACCATGCTGATCATGTCCGCCGCGCCCAGCACCACCAGTACCGCCAGGGAGAACCAGAACGAAGTGGACAGGCCGAAAGCGATGGTCGCCACGCCAAATATGCCCACTGCGGTGAACATGGTCAGACCCACCTTGCGCTCCACCGGAAAGCGCGCCAGCCACAACGACATCAGCAATGCCCCGACGGCGGGCGCCGAGCGCAACAGGCCCAGGCCCCAGGCGCCGGTCAGCAGGATGTCCTTGGCGAACACCGGCAGCAGCGCGGTGGCGCCGCCGAGCAGCACGGCGAACAGGTCCAGCGAGATCGCGCCGAGGATATCCGGACGACTGCGGATGAAGCGGATCCCGGCCAGCAGCGAGTCGAGGCTGGCCCTGCCTGGCTGCGGCTGCTGCCGACGGGCATCGAGGCTCAGGGTCAAAAGGCAGGCAATGAGATAGAGGACTACGGTCGGACCGTAGACCCAGGTGCTGCCGAGGGCGTAGAGCAGGCCGCCCACCGCCGGGGCGACGATGGTCGCCGCCTGGGACGCCGATGCAGAGGCCGCCACCGCACGCGGGAACAGCCCGGGTGGCACCACGTTGGGCAGCAGGGCCTGGGTCGCCGGCATCTCGAACGAGCGGGCGGCACCCAGCAGGAAGGCCAGCACGAAGATCAGCTCTCGGCTGACGTTGTCGGTAAAGCTGCCCACGGCCAGCGCCAGGGCGATCAGCGCCTGCAGGGTCTGGCACAGGGCGGCGACCTTGCGCCGGTCGTAGCGGTCGGCGACATGCCCGGTGTGCAGCATGAACAGCACCCGCGGGGCGAACTCGACCAGCCCGACCAGGCCCAGGTCGAGCACATTGCCGGTGAGCTGGTAGAGGTGCCAGCCGATGGCCACGGTAAGCATCTGGAAGCCGCTGGCGGTGAATACGCGGGCCAGCCAGAAGGCGAGGAAGGGGCGGTGATGGCGCAGTAATTGCGGGGCGGAATCGGACATCGGGGAGCCTGCAGCCTCGGAGATAGAGGGGCCAGCAGAGTAACATCTGTTTGTAACAAATAGTTGCTGAAAGCCGCGCGGATCAACTTCTCACACGCTAAAAAAGAGGGTGAGGCAACAGGTCACGCGGCAATCGACCACACATCCGGATGGGTCATTCGGGACTATGCTTCCATTCAGTCGTTGATCTGGATCAATCGTTCCAGATGCAACGATCTTGGCCCTTGGGCCGGAATCCCCGCGATCGAACAGAACAATTCCAACGCGCCGCACTCGATACCCGTGGGGGCAGTGGGCGACAGGCCACGAGCCCGGTCGCCGGATTACCTGAAGAGGAAGCACCATGTTCGGATTGGAAGCCTTAGAGCTCGCCCGAATCCAGTTTGCCTTTACCGTGTCCTTTCACATCCTGTTCCCGGCCATCACCATTGGCCTGGCGAGCTACCTGGCGGTCCTCGAAGGCCTTTGGCTGAAGACCGCCGACAACACCTACCGTGACCTCTACCACTTCTGGTCGAAGATCTTCGCCGTCAACTTCGGCATGGGCGTGGTCTCGGGCCTGGTCATGGCCTACCAGTTCGGCACCAACTGGAGCCAGTTCTCCGACTTTGCCGGGTCCATCACCGGTCCATTACTTACTTACGAGGTCTTGACCGCCTTCTTCCTCGAGGCCGGTTTCCTTGGCGTCATGCTGTTCGGCTGGAATCGAGTCGGCCGTGGCCTGCACTTCTTCGCCACGTGCATGGTGGCGCTGGGCACGCTGGTGTCGACGTTCTGGATCCTCGCCTCCAACAGCTGGATGCAGACGCCCCAGGGCTACGAGATCGTCAATGGCCAGGTGATCCCGGTGGACTGGTTCGCGGTGATCTTCAACCCGTCCTTCCCCTACCGGCTGATGCACATGGCCACCGCGGCCTTCGTCGCCACCGCGTTCTTCGTCGGCGCCTCGGCCGCCTGGCACCTGCTGCGCGGGCGCGACAACCCGGCGGTGCGCAAGATGCTGTCGATGGCCATGTGGATGGCGTTGATCGTCGCGCCGGTGCAGGCGGTGATCGGTGACTTCCATGGCTTGAACACCCTCAAGCACCAGCCGGTGAAGATCGCGGCCATCGAAGGCCATTGGGAGAACAAGCCCGGCGAGCCGACCCCGCTGATTCTGTTCGGCATTCCCGACATGCAGGCCGAGACCACGCGCTTCAAGGTCGAGATCCCGGCGCTCGGCAGCCTGATCCTCACCCACAGCCTGGACAAGCAGGTCCCGGCGATGAAGGACTTCCCACCTGAGGATCGACCCAACTCGACCATCGTATTCTGGTCGTTCCGGGTCATGGTCGGGCTGGGCATGCTGATGATCTTCGTTGGCCTGTGGAGCCTCTGGCTGCGTAAGCGTGGCACTTTGTACAGTTGCCGGCCATTCCTGCATCTGGCCTTGTGGATGGGGCCATCCGGATTGATCGCCATCCTGGCAGGGTGGTTCACCACGGAAATCGGTCGCCAGCCATGGGTTGTCTACGGCCTGATGCGTACCGCCGATGGCGTGTCCAACCACAGCTATACGCAACTTGGCTTCACCCTGGTGATGTTCGTGGTGGTCTATTTCGCCCTGTTCGGTACTGGGCTCGGCTACATGATGCGTCTGGTGCGCAAAGGTCCGCACACAGGCGAGGGCGACACGCAGCCCCCCGGAGGCCCTGGCCAGAAACGCACGCCGGCGCGGCCACTGTCCGCCGCCGATGATGGCCATGAGGCCGAGTCCAGCAGCCTGAGCAAGGGGAACTGAGATGGGTATCGATCTTCCGCTGATCTGGGCCGTGATCATCATCTTCGGCGTCATGATGTACGTGGTGATGGATGGTTTCGACCTGGGAATCGGCATGCTCTTCCCGTTCGTCCAGGACGAGCGGGACCGTGATGTGATGATGAACACCGTCGCCCCGGTATGGGACGGCAACGAGACCTGGCTGGTGCTGGGCGGCGCGGCGTTGTTCGGCGCCTTCCCGCTGGCCTACTCGGTGGTGCTGGAGGCGCTGTACCTGCCGTTGATCCTGATGCTGGTGGGCCTGATCTTCCGTGGCGTGGCCTTCGAGTTTCGCTTCAAGGCCCGGGCCAACAAACGCCATATCTGGGACAAGGCGTTCATCTGGGGGTCGCTGGTGGCGACCTTCTTCCAGGGCGTGGCCCTGGGTGCCTTCATCGAGGGCTTCAAGGTGGTCGACCGCAAGTTCGTAGGCGGCACCCTGGACTGGCTGACGCCGTTCACGCTGTTCAGCGGCCTGGGCCTGATCGTCGCCTACACCCTGCTGGGCTGCACCTGGCTGATCATGAAGACCGAAGGGCCGTTGCAGCAGAAGATGCACGACATGGCTCGCCCCCTGGCGCTGGTGCTGCTGGCGGTGATCGGCATCGTCAGCCTGTGGACGCCGATCGCCTACCCGCAGATCGCCGAGCGCTGGTTCAGCATGCCCAACCTGGTCTGGTTCATGCCGGTGCCGATCCTGGTGCTGGTGACCTTCTACGGCCTGCTGCGGGCGGTGGCGCGCAATGCCCATTACACGCCGTTCCTGCTGACCCTGGTGCTGATCTTCCTGGGCTACAGCGGGCTGGGCATCAGCCTGTGGCCGAACATCATTCCGCCGTCGATCAGCATCTGGGACGCTGCGGCGCCGCCGCAGAGCCAGGGCTTCATGTTGGTGGGCACGCTGTTCATCCTGCCGTTCATCCTTGGCTACACCTACTGGAGCTACTACGTGTTCCGCGGCAAGGTGACCCATGAAGACGGCTATCACTAGGAGCGCATCGTGATGAACGTCGAAGAGAAAAAGCCGCTGTGGCAACGCCTGGGTTGGCTGGTGCTGATCTGGGGGCTGAGCGTGGCGGCGCTTGGGGTGGTGGCTTATGGCATGCGCATGTTCATGAGTGCGGCAGGCCTTAGTACTCACTAGGTTGCAAGGGCTGCCTTGCAGCCCGATCGCGGGGCAAGCCCGCTCCTACAGTACCAGTAGGGGCGGGCTTTTTTCGTTTACTTGAGGGCGCTTATTTACGGGCTTTGAGCACCACGAACTTCGGCGTCGCCGCCACCTGCTCGACCCCTCGGAACAGCCGCGCCAGCTTGCTGTGATAGCCCAGGTGGCGGTTGCCGACGATGTACAGCGCCCCACCGACTTCCAGCGCCTCCCGGGCCTGTTGGAACATGCGCCAGGCGAGGAAGTCGCCGACCACCTGTTGCTGGTGGAATGGCGGGTTGCACAGCACCACGTCCAGCGATTGTTTCTCCTGGCCGGCCAGACCATCCGCGGCCCTGATCGTCACTTCGCGCCCGCCCAGCGCCGCCTGCCAGTTCTCCCGTGCCGACTGCACCGCCATGTACGACTCGTCGACCAGAGTGAACTGCGCATCCGGGTTGGCCAGGGCGCAAGCGATCGCCAGCACGCCATTGCCACAGCCCAGATCGGCGACCCGGACGCGGCCCAGGTCCCGTGGCAGGTGTGGCAGGAAGGCGCGGGTGCCGATGTCCAGGCCTTCGCGGCAGAACACGTTGGCGTGGTTGAGCAGTTCCAGGGCCGGGCTGTCCAGAAGGTAGCGGCTGGGGTAGGGGGAGCGTGCGGCCGGGCGTTCGGCGACGGTGGCGATCAGCAGACGGGCCTTCTTCTGCGCCAGCGAAGCCTGGACCGGGCCGATGTACTTCTCCATCAGGTCGCCGGCGGCGCGGGGCAGGTGCTTGATCATGGCCCCGGCGATCACCTGGGCGCCGGGCGCCAGTTGGCCCTGCAGGCGGATCAGCTGTTCCTCGAGCAGGGCCAGGGTCTTGGGCACGCGCACCAGCACGCGGTCGAACGGGCCTTGGAAGGTCTCGCTGGCCGGGATGAAGGGCACGCTGTCGAACGGCTTGCCGTTACCCGCCAGGTTCTTCTCCAGGGCCAGGTGCGCCAGGTGCGAGTCGCCGCTGCTGCTCACCTGCACATGCCCTGCGAGGCTCGCGGCCAGGGCGCCGAAGCTGTCGTTGAGCACCAGCACCTTGCAGCTCGCCTGCGGTGCCTGGGCGGCCAGGTGTTCCAGCAGGTACTGGTCGGCGGCGTCGAAGGCCAGCAGCGGGTCGTTGGCCTGGGCCGGCTGGCGGATCAGGTCGAGGTCGGCGAAGGGGCTGTTGAACAGGGGCATGGCGTACGGCTCAAGGTGGTGCTGGTCATCGCGGGGCGCGATGGACATGAGGTACGCGATTCTACAGATTTCGAGCCATTATCTGGGACTGATCTGTTTGGATTCGATCAGCTTGGCGACGGCATGGGTTTTATTGGCGGCGTTTGTCTTCTCGATGGAACTGCGGATATGGAAGTTCACAGTGCTGGTCGATAAACGCAGGATCTTGGCAATGTCCTCGGCAATTTTGCCTTTCGCGCACCAGTCCATCACTTCCAGTTCACGCACGCTGAGTCCGTAGAGGTGAGTCAGGTGATATTCGCTGAGCAGCGAGTGCAACGTGTTGCACAGCCACATCGTCGCAGCGCACTTTTCGTAGTGTTCTTCGTCGTCGATGGCGCGGGAACGCCGGGACACGCTCAAGTGGCTTTCGTTATGCCGCAGGTCATGCGTTGACTGGGTCCAGCCGTAGGTCAGCCCGTGCGCATGAGCTTCCTCGCGCAGGTGTGGGACGTCGCGGAAGAGATCGTCGCTCCAGACAAAAGGCAGCTCGCCAAGGTGGCACTTTAATATTGTCGGATCCATACTGATGAAATTCTCGTTCTGGTAACGATCATTCCAGCTTTTGGGGTAGTTATTGTAGAGAATTACCTGTGGACCCTTGGCGCAAGCATGCAGATGCAGCGTCAGCCCCAGATACTCCATGTCGAGCTTCTGTATCAGGTCCACGGCGCATGCGAAAATCTGCTTGGGCTCGCGCTCGTCCAGCAATTGCTGGAGATCTTCCGTCTTCCAGTGTGGCATCGATGAAGCTCCCTTCTGCTTCTCGCTGGATCCAATGTAGGTAACGCACGAAGCGAAGTGTAGGAAATCCCCTAACTCTGTGCTGGGTTTTTTTGTTATAGCTGGCGTATTTTCTTAGCTGATTGCGCGCAGTCCCAGGCGATACCTTACAAACCGACGGTGTTTATCTCCGCTGCTTTGCGCGACACTACGCGCATCTGTTCCATGGAGCCCGTCATGACCGCCAGCGCCGACAAATATACCCGCCAGACCCTGCTCGACGTCCAGCCCCTGACGCCCAACCTGTTTTCCCTGCGTGTTACCCGTGATGCCGGATTCCGCTTCCGCGCCGGGCAGTTCGCCCGCCTGGGCGTGAGCAAGGCCGATGGCAGCGTCGCCTGGCGCGCCTATTCCATGGTCAGCGCGCCCCACGACGAGTTCCTCGACTTCTTCTCCATCGTGGTGCCGGGAGGCGAGTTCACCAGTGAGCTGAGCCGCCTGGGCGAGGGCGACACCCTGCTGATCGACCGCCAGGCGTTCGGTTACCTGACCCTGGACCGTTTCGTCGGTGGTCGCGACCTGTGGCTGCTGGCCACCGGCACCGGCATTGCGCCGTTCATGTCGATCCTGCAGGACTTCGAGGCCTGGGAGCGCTTCGACAACATCAAGCTGGTGTACTCGGTGCGCGAGGCGAAGGAGCTGGCGTACGTGGACGAGATCGCCGCGCTGGAGCAACGCGACTACCTGGCGGAGTTCGCGGGCAAGTTACAGTTCATACCTGTGGTCACCCGAGAGCAACATCCGGGCGCATTGAATGCGCGGATCACCACGCTGATCGAGAACGGTGAGCTGGAAAAGGCGGCGGGGCTTGAGCTGTCGCCGGAGCATTCGCGGATCATGCTGTGCGGCAACCCGCAGATGATCGACGAGACGCGCAAGGTGCTCAAGGCGCGTGACCTGCAGCTGAGCCTGAGCAAGCGGCCGGGGCAGGTGGCGGTGGAGAACTACTGGTAAGGCACAACAGCGCCTGTTGGATCGTCGTCACTGGGGCCGCCGCAAAGCGGCCCCAGCCGTTTTGTGCTTCAGGGCTGGCGGTTCTGCGCCTTGAGCAGGTCGCGAATCTCGGTCAGCAGGGTTTCCTCGGCGCTTGGCACTGGCGGTGCGGTCGGTGCCACGGCCTCTTCGCGCTTGAGGCGGTTGATCACCTTCACGCCCATGAAGATGGCGAAGGCGACGATGATGAAGTCGAGGATGGTCTGGATGAATTTGCCATAGGCCATTACCACTGCCGGCACATCGCCTTCGGCGGCCTTGAGCGTGATCGCCAGGTCGCTGAAGTCCACGCCGCCGATCAGCAGGCCGATGGGGGGCATGATCACGTCGCCGACAAAGGAAGAGACGATCTTGCCGAACGCCGCGCCGATGATGATACCTACCGCCATGTCGACGACATTTCCCTTGACCGCGAAGGCCTTGAATTCACTGAGCATGCCCATGCTGTATTCCTTTGTTACGAATGGAGAGAGGTAAACGCAGTGTAAGCCACTAAAACGCTTCATGCGTGACGTTCGCAGCTACAGACTGTGTTTAGCGCGAATAGTTTGGTCGCCCGCCGCGGCCTCCGGGACACGTCCGTGTTCGGCTATCATGGCGGTTTTTTCCAGGAGACCCGCCCATGGCCAAGGCCAAGCGTTTGTATGGCTGCACAGAGTGCGGCGCGACCTTCCCCAAATGGGCCGGCCAGTGCGCTGACTGCGGGGCCTGGAACACCCTGGTCGAGACCATGATCGAGAGCGGCGGCGCCGCGGCGCCGAGCGGACGTGCCGGCTGGACCGGGCAGCAGGCACAGATCAAGACCCTGGCCGAAGTCAGCGTCGAGGAGATCCCGCGCTTCACCACCAGCAGCACCGAACTCGACCGCGTGCTCGGCGGAGGCCTGGTGGACGGCTCGGTGGTGCTGATCGGCGGTGACCCGGGGATCGGCAAGTCCACCATCCTCCTGCAAACCCTGTGCAACATCGCCACGCAGATGCCGGCGCTCTATGTCACCGGCGAGGAGTCGCAGCAGCAGGTGGCCATGCGTTCCCGGCGCCTGGGGCTGCCCCAGGACCAGCTCAAGGTCATGACCGAAACCTGCATCGAGACCATCATCGCCACCGCCCGCCAGGAAAAACCGCGAGTAATGGTCATCGACTCGATCCAGACTATCTTCACCGAGCAGTTGCAGTCGGCCCCGGGCGGTGTCGCCCAGGTGCGCGAGAGCACGGCGTTGCTGGTGCGCTACGCCAAGCAGAGCGGCACGGCGATCTTCCTGGTCGGCCACGTCACCAAGGAAGGCTCGCTGGCCGGGCCTCGGGTGCTCGAGCACATGGTCGATACCGTGCTGTATTTCGAGGGCGAGTCCGATGGCCGCCTGCGCCTGCTGCGCGCGGTAAAGAACCGCTTCGGCGCGGTCAACGAACTGGGTGTGTTCGGCATGACCGACCGTGGTCTGAAGGAAGTCTCCAACCCGTCGGCGATCTTCCTCAATCGCACCCAGGAAGAAGTACCTGGCAGCGTGGTCATGGCCACCTGGGAAGGTACCCGGCCGATGCTGGTGGAGGTCCAGGCATTGGTCGACGACAGCCACCTTGCCAACCCGCGACGGGTGACCCTGGGCCTGGACCAGAACCGCCTGGCCATGCTGCTGGCGGTGCTGCACCGGCACGGCGGTATTCCCACCCATGACCAGGACGTGTTCCTCAACGTCGTTGGCGGCGTGAAGGTGCTCGAAACCGCCTCGGACCTGGCGTTGCTGGCCGCGGTCATGTCGAGCCTGCGCAATCGTCCGTTGGCCCATGGCCTGCTGGTGTTCGGCGAGATCGGCCTGTCGGGCGAGGTGCGCCCGGTACCCAGTGGCCAGGAGCGCCTGAAAGAGGCGGCCAAGCATGGCTTCAAGCGCGCCATCGTGCCCAAGGGCAATGCGCCGAAGGAAGCGCCCGCCGGGTTGCAGGTGATTGCCGTGACCCGTCTGGAACAGGCGCTGGATGCACTCTTCGAATAATGCTGTTTCTTGCAAGTGATTCTCAATAACCAGTAGCATACCGCCACCTTGCGACCACCCCATGGAGAGCGTGTGGCGGAGTTCGACCTCAAGCGGCTGTTCACAAAGCACGCGAAAAATCTTCAGGGCCTGCTCTCGCGCAAGGTGCGCGACCCGCAGCTGGCGGCCGACTTGGTGCAGGACAGTTTCCTGCGCCTGGCCGAGCAGCAACGTCACGAGCCGATCGAAAACGCCCAGGCCTACCTGTACCGCACGGCGCACAACCTGATGATCGATCACGTGCGCCAGCAGCAGCGGCGCAAGACCGACACGGTGCCCCATGAAGCCTTCGAGGCGATCGTCGAGGACGGCCCCGGGCTCGAGGAGCAGGCCGTGCGCGAGCAGCACCTGCGTCGCCTGCAGGCGATCCTCGGCGAGCTGCCTGAACGCACCCGGGAAATCTTTCGCCTCAACCGCCTGGAAGGCATGACCCACGCCGAGGTCGCCCGGCACCTGGGGATCTCCGACAGCTCGGTGCAAAAGCATCTGGCCAAGGCCCTGGCCTATGTGATGCAGTGCCTGCAGGAAACCGAATGACCAACGGTTTACTGACAAATGCCGCCTCAGACGTCAGCCCAGACATAACCAGATCGCGAGAGAACCGTGTGAGCAGCCAGAACGAGCAAGCCATCCGCGAGCAGGCCGCCGAGTGGGTGGTACTGCAGCAGGCCGGTCCCCTGGGCCCGGCGCAGCAGCACGCCTTGGACCAGTGGTGCGCCAGCGATCCCCGGCACGCCCGTGCCTATGGGTTCGCCCAGGCCACCTGGGCTGACCTTGGGCTATTGGCAAGCTTGCCCGCCGTCTCGAGCGCTCGCCCCACGACTCCCCTCCAGGGCAGCCCGATGCGGCGACGGCGGCCTCGGTTGCGCCGGGCTGTCGCCAGCGCGGCGGCGCTGTTGCTGGCCGTGCTGGCCGTGCAGCAAGGGCCGCAGGCCTGGCTAGGCTGGCGCGCGGACTACCTCACGGGTATCGGCGAGGTGCGTCGGGTGACCCTGCCCGATGGCAGCCAGGTCGAACTGGACAGCCGCAGCGCCGTCCAGCTTGCCTTCGACGATCAAGAACGCCGCGTGCGCCTGTTGTCCGGTGAGGCCATCTTCACTGCCGTACCGGTCACGTCCCGGGACGCACGCCCATTCGTGGTCGAATACGCCGGGGCTACCAGCCGCGCCCTCGGTACACGCTTCGTGGTTGGCGCGGCGGGTGAGGGGGGCTGGGTCGGCATGCTGGAGCACAGCGTCGCGGTCGACCTGCAGGTGCCGCCGTTGCAGGGGCAGGCCAGTCAGTTACTGGAGCAGGGCGAGAGCCTGCGCTATGACCAGCACAAGGGGGTACGACCCTGGCCGGGTCACGATCTGCGGCGAGCCACGGACTGGCAGCGCGGCGTGCTGGTATTCGAACGCCAGCCGCTCGCCGAGGTGGTCGCCCGGCTCAATCGCTACCGTGCAGGCCGGCTGGTAGTCGCCAGTGACGCACTGGCCCGGCGTGAGGTCAGCGGCGTATTCCGCCTCGACCAGCTAGGCACCGCCCCGGTGGTGCTCGGTGACGAGCTCAAGGCCCGGCTGATCAAGCTTCCAGGCTTGGCCGTGCTGTACTGAATGCGGCTTCGGCAAAATACTTTCAATTTTATTTACTGACTTTTCCTGCGCAGCACGTCTGATTGTTGAGATTGATTTTCATTACTAGAAAACGCCAACAACGGACGAGCAACCGCAGTGAGCACGCCACGACAACAACCCTTGCGCCCTCTGGGCCGCCTCGCCCTGGCCGGCAGCCTGGTCCTGGGCAGCTGTGCATTGCCGATGGGGATCGGCCAGGCACACGCCGCCGATTCGCCAAGCATCGCCAGCCGCAACCTGGTGCGTTTCGATATTCCGGCCCAGTCGCTCGACAGCGCGGTACTGGCCTACGCCGAGCAGTCCGGTGTGCAGGTGTTCTTCGACAGCCGCAAGCTGGCCGGCCTGCGCAGCGAAGGGCTGCAGGGCAGCTACCCGGCCGAAGAGGGCCTGCGCCAACTGCTGCGCGGCACGCCAGTACGCTACCGCTTCAGTGCCGCCGGGCAGGTCGGCCTGGAGCGAATCGTCCAGGACGGCGAGGCGCTGGAGCTGGGCGCGACCCATGTCGATTCGCAGCGCGATGGTGATTGGGTGTACCAGACCCCGCGATCGGTGAGTGTCATTACCCGTGAGCAGATCGAGCAGCGCGCCCCTCGTCATGCCGCCGACCTGCTTGAGCAGACCCCAGGCGTGTATACCGCCGTCAACCAGCGTGATCCCGGATTGTCGGTGAACATCCGCGGCGTGCAGGACTATGGCCGGGTCAATATGAACATCGACGGCATGCGCCAGAACTTCAACGTCAACGGCCACCAGCAGCGCAACGGCGTGATGTTCATCGACCCGGAGTTCATCCAGGGTGTCGAGATCGACAAGGGCACCTCGGCCGGCATGGGCGGTGCCGGGGTGATCGGCGGCATCGCCAGCTTCAACACCGTCGATGCCCGTGACCTGCTCGGGCCGGGCAAGGAGATCGGTGGTCGCCTGCGCGCCGGCCACGGTATCGGCGAGTTGGGCAACGGCACCTACTTCAATGGCAGTGCACTGTTCGCCGTCGGCAATGAAGCCGGCGATATCCTGCTTGGCCACAGTGAGCGGCATTTCGGCAACTACCGCAGCGGTACGCAGAACGCCGACAACCTGGGCACGCAGATCCGCGGCAAGCTGGAGAATCGCGAGGCCTGGAAGAGCTGGCTGCATGGTGAAGTGGGAGCGATGGACAGCGTGACCCGCTCACAGCTGTTCAAGCTCGGCCTCAACTTCGCCGACGACCAGCGCCTGCAGTTCAGCTACATCGAGACCGACACCGACAGCAAGGACGCCTGGACCTACAACGACAGCAACGCCAACCGCTATTACTACCGGGTCACCGGCACCAACGACATCAATGCGAAGAATGCCGCACTGGACTACAGCTTCACCCCGGACAACGACCTGATCGACTTCAAGGCCAAGCTGTACTACGTGACCACCCGCCAGGACCGTTGGAACGCCGACAACCTGTCCAGCGCCGCCACCGGCAACCGTGTCGAGGCCTACACCGACCGCTTCCAGACCGACACCTGGGGCCTGCAGCTGCAGAACACCTCGCGTTGGCACCTGGGGCAGGCTGATACCCTGAGCTTCAACTACGGCACCGAGTTGTTCCAGGACAGCTTTCGCCCCAGCACCGAGCGCGTCGCCGCGGCCAACGAGGTGGAGTCGCTACCCTACGTGCAGGGCGCCAACCCCAAGGGCAAGCGGGTGATGGCCAGCCTGTTCGGCAAGCTCACCTACGAGCATGACGATTGGCTCACCCTGGATGCCGGGCTGCGCTATGACCGTTATCGCCTGAGCGGCAAGACCGGCGTCACCACCTGGATGTACCCCGAGGGCGTCACCGAGGTCGGCCTTACCCGCCAGCAGACCCACATGATCTTCGACGAGGATACCGAGGAGGGCCGCTTCTCACCGACCTTCGGCATCGCGCTCAAGCCCGGGCCGGACTGGTTACAGGTCTACACCCGCTGGGGCCGTGGCTGGCGCCCGCCAGCGGTGACCGAAGTGTTCATGAGCGGCCGTCCGCATGCCGGCGGCAGTGCCGAGATGGTCTACCCCAACCCGTTCCTCAAGGCCGAGGAGTCGCACAACTGGGAGCTGGGGCTGAACATCTTCAAGGAGTCGCTGCTGCACGACGGCGACCGCTTCGGCGCCAAGGTCGCCTACTTCGATACGCGCATCGACAACTTCTCGTTCCTCGACACCAATGTCTCGCTGCCCGGCAGCAGCGTGGCAGGCATCGCCCTGGGCCGTTCGGCCTACCAGAACAACCTGGAGACCACGCGCTTTCGCGGCGTGGAATACAGCCTGGACTACGATGCCGGTGCCTACTACGGCCAGCTCAGCTACACCCACATGATCGGCAGCAACGAGTTCTGTTCCAACCAGTTCTACATGGGGGGCGCACAGCGTCTGGTCAGCGCCGGCACCGTCATGCGCCCGGTGCGGGTGGGCAGCCGCATCATCATGCTGCCGGTGCGCGTATCACGCGCCGAGGGCGCCGCAGACACCAACAGTATCGTCAGTTGCGGCGACATCATGGGCAACGCTTCGTACATGCCCGCCGACCGTGGCGCCCTGACCCTGGGCATGCGCCTGCTCGAACGCACCCTGGATGTGGGCATGCGCGTGCGCTACAGCGAAGGCAACGGCGAGAACCTCAAGAGCCATACCTACAACCAGATCGACCAGGCCCAATGGCCGCAGTACACGGTCTACGACCTCTACGCCAGCTACTGGATGACCCCCAGCCTGAACCTGGCCCTGTCGTTGGAGAACGCCACCGACGAGGCCTACTTCGTGGCCATGGGCGACGGCAACAACCTGTCGCTGGCCCGCGGCCGCACCTTGAGCGGCATGCTCGAGTACCGCTTCTGAACCAACCGGGTTTGCCCATTTCGGGCGACGCGAAGGCACGGAACGCGCCTTCGTCATCACTGTGCAACAACGAGGAACCGTCATGACCCTTTCCGTTAACTACGACGCCGCCTTCGCCAGCTCGACCGTCGACGACTACCTGGCCTTCTGGAGTGCCGGCTTCGTCACCGCCGGCCATGGCTACAGCAACACCGGCGGCTTCAGCAACGGCACCTTCGATGGCGACCAGTACGCCACCCACGGTCGCAACAACTCGGACTACGCCTTCATTGCCGACAGCGACAGCGCCAACGGTCTGCACTATGTGTTCGACCCGTCCAAGGCCCCGGGCGACAACCTCAACCACTACCTGTGGGGCTCGCTGGACAACGTCTCCCTGGGTGAAGTGCTCGGTGGCGGCAGCGGCAGCGACTTCAGCCTGGGCAACTACGTGGTCAGCTTCAACGGCCTGGATCTGGACGCCGCGCAAGGCGCCGGGCGTGCCGGCAACGAAGTGCAGAGCGTGATCTACGGCCTGATGCAGGGCAACACCTCGGCCCTGGAAGGCGTGCTGGACAACCTGCTGGCCGGTTATGGCGTCTCCACCAACAGTACCTTCGCCGAGATCGGTGCGGCCCTGGCCGCTGGCCCGGCCCACGCCGCTGCCGCCGAAGCGGTCGGCGTGCAGGCGCTGCCCGAGGATCTGGCCCTGGCGGCCTGAGCGCAGGCATGAAAAAGCGAATGGAAGGTCACCCCGCCATTCGCTGATCTGATGCACTTACCCCGCAGCCCGTGTCTTTGCCGGGCCCAGGCTGCGGCGGTGCGAATTCTGTGGCGACGACAGGGCGAATGCAATCACCGGTCGGCGCCTTCTATGAGGTTTCCAACAAATGCGAACCGCTCCCGCCGCGGCCAACGAAGTGCTGCGGGCGCTCAGGGCCTGCCGTGCCGGGCTTGGCAACGTTGCGCTGTTCACCGCGGTGATCAACGTGCTGATGCTGGCCCCGGCGCTGTACATGCTGCAGGTCTACGACCGGGTCCTGTCGTCGCGCAACGAGATGACCTTGCTGATGCTCAGCCTCATGGTGCTCGGGGTGTTCGCCTTCATGGGCCTGCTGGAGTGGCTGCGCAGCCAGGTGGTGATCCGCCTGGGCACGCGCATGGACATGGACCTCAACCCACGGGTGTTCCAGGCCGCCTACGAGGCCAGCCTGGCCGGGCACAAGGGCGCCGCGGGGCAGATGCTCGCCGACCTGACCGCGCTGCGCCAGTTCGCCACCGGCCAGGCCCTGTTCGCGTTCTTCGACGCGCCGTGGTTCCCGGTGTACCTGCTGGTGATGTTCATGTTCAGCCCATGGCTCGGCCTGATGGCGCTGCTGGGGGCGGTGCTGCTGACGCTGCTGGCCTGGGTCAACGAGCGCCTGACCCAGGCGCCGTTTGCCGAGGCCGGGCAGCTGTCGCAGCAGGCCGGCCTGGAGGCCAGCGCCAACCTGCGCAACGCCGAGGTGATCGAGGCCATGGGCATGCTGGCGCCGGTGCGCCAGCGCTGGGCGCGCCTGCACCATGGCTTCCTGGCCCGGCAGAACCTGGGCAGCGAGCGTACCGCGGCGGTTACCGCGCTGACCAAGACCGTGCGCCTGGCCCTGCAGTCGCTGGTGCTCGGCCTGGGGGCCTGGCTGGCCATCGAGCAGTTGATCACGCCGGGGATGATGATCGCCGGTTCCATCCTCATGGCCCGGGTGCTGGCACCCATTGACCAGTTGATCGGTGCCTGGCGCCAATGGAGTGGTGCGCGCCTGGCCTATCAGCGCCTCAGCGAGCTGCTGCGGACCCAGCCGCCGCGCCCGGCGGGTACGCCGCTGCCGGCGCCGCTCGGCAAGCTGACACTTGAGCAGGTGGGGGCGACGCAGCCGGGCAGCAGCCGTCTGTGCCTGAACAACCTGGGCTTCGAACTGCCGGCGGGTGAGTCACTGGGGATCATCGGCCCGTCCGGCTCGGGCAAGTCGACCCTGGCGCGGCTGCTGGTCGGCGCAGTTGCCCCGGCGAGCGGCAAGGTCCGCCTGGATGGCGCGGACCTGAGGGTCTGGGACCGTGGCGCGCTGGGCCAGCATATCGGTTACCTGCCCCAGGACGTGCAGCTGTTCGCCGGCAGCATCGCCGACAACATCGCCCGGCTCGGCGCGGTGGATGCCCAGCAGGTGGTGGCCGCGGCGCAGCTGGCGGGGGTGCACGACATGATCCTCAAGCTGCCGGGAGGCTATGACACGCTGCTGGGGGAAAGCGGGCTGGGCCTGTCCGGCGGCCAGCGCCAGCGCATCGGCCTGGCGCGGGCGTTGTATGGGCTGCCGGCGCTGATCGTGCTCGACGAGCCCAATTCCAATCTCGATGAGGCTGGGGAGCTGGCGTTGGTCGAGGCCCTTGCCAGGCTGCGCGAGCACAAGCGCACGTTGATCCTGATCACCCACAAGTCCTCGCTGCTGGCCGGCCTGGACAACCTGCTGATGCTCAAGGGCGGCCAGTTGCAGGCCTTCGGCCCCACCGCCCGGGTGCTGCAGGACGCACAGCGGGCCGCCCGGCCGGCTCCCGCCCCCGTCGGGCCATCCTCCACACGCAACCCTATCGGCCTGAGCGTCACCTTCGGCCAGCCAAGAGCCTGACTTCATGAGCGTATACGCCCTCTCCACGCAAAAGACCGAGGCGAGCCTGCTCAGCCTCGACGAACACCGCCCGGGCCGGGTGGGCCGCTGGCTGGTGCTGGCAGGTTTCGGCGGTTTCCTCCTGTGGGCCGCGCTGGCGCCGCTGGACAAAGGCGTGCCGGTCAGCGGCAGCGTGATGGTCGCCGGTAGCCGACAGGCCGTGCAGCACCCCACGGGCGGGGTGATCGAGCAGTTGCTGGTGCGTGACGGCGACACGGTGAGCGCCGGTCAGGTCGTGCTGAGCATGGACCCGACCCAGGCCCAGGCCCAGGTCGGTTCGCTGCGGGTGCAGTACGTCAACGCCCGCGCCGCCGAGGCGCGCCTGCTGGCCGAGCGCGATGGCAGGGCTTCGATCGAATTCCCCCAAGGCCTGCGTGACCAGGCTGCCAGCGCCTGGGTGGCCACGGTGCTGGAGAGCCAGCGGCAACTGCGCAGCAGCCGCGCCCAGGCGCTGGAGATGGAGCTTGGCGGCCTGCGCGAGAGCATCGCCGGCGCCGAAGCCTCGCTGCAGGGCCTGCAAGGCTCGCTGGCCAGCAAACAGGCCCAGCGTGACGCGCTGGACGAGCAACTGCGCGGCTTGCGCGAACTGGCTCGGGATGGCTACATCGCCCGCAATCGCCTGCTCGACAGTGAGCGGCTGCTGGCCCAGGTCAACGGCTCGATCGCCGAGGACTTCGGCAGCATCGGCCGCACCCGGCGCCAGGTGCTGGAACTCAAGCTGCGCATCGGCCAGCGCCAGCAGGAGTACCAGAACGAGGTGCGCCAGCAGCTCGCCGAGCTGCTGGCCAGCGCCGAGGACCTGGACAACCGTCTGCGCAGCGCCGAATTCGAGCTGGCCCATACCCAGGTGCGGGCTCCCGTGGCCGGCACGGTGGTTGGTCTGAGCGTGTTCACCAACGGCGGTGTCATCGCCCGTGGCCAGCAACTGATGGAGATCGTGCCGCGCGATGCGCCGTTGCTGGTCGACGCCCGCGCTTCGGTGGACATGGTCGACCGCCTGCGCCCGGGGCTGCCGGTGGAACTGATGTTCGTCGCCTTCAACCAGAGCACCACGCCGCGGGTGGATGGCGAGGTGACCCTCGTCTCCGCCGACCGCCTGCTCGACGAAAAGACCCAGCAGCCCTACTACCAGGTGCGCATCAAGGTCAGCGAGCAGGGCCTTGGCCAACTGGCCGGCCTGGATATCCGCCCGGGCATGCCGGTGGAGGCCTTCGTGCGAACCGGCGAGCGCTCGATGCTCAACTACCTTTTCAAACCATTGGCTGACCGGGTGCATGTCGCCCTGGCCGAGGAATAAGGGGATGTCCGTGCTTTTGCGTGCCGCCTGCCCGCTGCTGTTGTTCACGAGTCTGTCGGCGCAGGCTCTGGACCTGGGCGACGCCTATGCCCTGGCCTTGCGTAACGATCCCACCTGGCAGGGTTCCATCGCCGAGCGCGAGGCCGGGCTCGAGAACCTGGCGATCGGTCGCGCCGGCCTGCTGCCGAGGCTGTCGTACCGCTACAACCGCGCCCGCAACGATTCCGAGGTGACCCAACGCAGTCAGTTCGGTGATGTGACCACCCAGCGCGACTACCGCAGCTACAGTTCGACCCTGACTCTCGAGCAGCCGTTGTTCGACTATGCCGCCTGGAGCGATTACCGCCGTGGCGTGGCCCAGGCCGCCCTGGCCGATGAGCGCTATCGCGGCCGTGGCCAGGAGTTGATGGTGCGTCTGTTCGGCGCCTACAGCGAAGCGTTGTTCGCCAACGAGCAGATCGCCCTGGCCCAGGCCCAGCGACGCACCTACGCCGAGCAGCTGACTCTCAACGAGCGACTGCTCAAGGGCGGCGAGGGCACCCGTACCGATGTACTGGAAACCCGCGCACGCTACGAGCTGGCCCAGGCCCAGGAAATCGAGGCTGGCGACAATCTCGATGCGGCGCTGCGCGCCTTGCAGGCGATCATTGGCGAACCGGTGGCGGTCGAGGACCTGGCACCGATGACCGGCGATTTCCGTGTCCAGCCACTCACGCCCACGCGTTTCGAGCCCTGGCGCGACCTGGCCGTCGCCCACAACGCCGAGCTGGCCAGCCAGCGCCATGGGCTGGAAGTCGCCGAGCAGAACATCGAGCGGCAACGGGCCGGGCACCTGCCTTCGTTGAGTGCCTATGCCAGTAAGGGCATTTCCAGTTCCAGCTCCGAGAGCAGCTACAACCAGCGTTACGACACCGACAGCATCGGCCTGCAGTTGAGCGTGCCGTTGTTTGCCGGGGGCGGTGTACAGGCGTCGGTGCGCCAGGCCCGGGCCCAGCGTGATGCCGCGGGTTTCGAGCTGGATGCGCAGTTGCGCGACACGCTCAACCAGCTGCGCCGGCAGTTCAACCTGTGCGCCAGCGGCACGGCGAAGATCCGCGCCTACGACCTGGCGGTGAAGGCGGCCTCGGCCCTGGTGCAGGCCACGCGCAAGAGCGTGCGGGGAGGGGAACGGGTCAACCTCGATGTGCTGGACGCCGAGCAGCAGCTGTTCGGTGCCAGGCGCGACCTGGCGCAGGCACGGCATGAGTACCTGCGGGCGTGGTTGCAGCTGCGCTATCTGGCGGGGGTGTTGGAGGCGGGGGATCTGAACGTGTTGAACCGGTATTTCGTGGCGCACGGCTAGGGCAACTCAGCGGATCAATCGTGGGAGCGGGCCCCACAGGTTCTACGCCAACCTGTAGGAGCGGCCTTGCCGAGGCGTCGGACCGGTCGGAAAGGGCTGCGCAGCAGCCCCGGGATTTCAGCGTAGTTGCAGATATCGCTGGGGCCGCTTTGCGGCCCTTTCCGACCGGTCCGACGCCTCGGCAAGGCCGCTCCTACAGAGATCACGCCAGTTGAGAAAACTCAGCAAGACAGTTGCTCCCACAACTCCCGCTACCACGTATGCACCAGACGAAAAAAGGGAGCCGACGATGCGCGTCGGCTCCCCCTCGATGACCATCCTGGTCAGCGATCAGTGTTCGGCAACCGCCTTGCGCCTGGGCGCCTCGTTGCCGTGCTCGTCGAGTTCCAGTACCGGAACCTCGTTGCCATCGGCGTCGAACAGCTTGCCGTCCTTGAAGTAGTCGCCATCGCGCAGGGCCGAGATGTCCGAGTACTGGATGGTGCGCTCGTAGGCCGCGGCGAACACCGACTGGTTCTCTGAATTGCCGGTGGTGAAGTGGTTGAAGATCAGGTTCAGCAGGATGGCCATGATCGCCGCCGAGCTGATGCCGGAGTGGAAGATGGTTTCGAACCAGCTCGGGAAGTTGTGGTAGAAGGTCGGCGCCGCGATCGGGATCATGCCGAAGCCCAGCGAGGCGGCGACGATGATCAGGTTGACGTTGTTCTTGTAGTTGACCTTGGACAGGGTGCGGATGCCGCTGGCCGCCACGGTGCCGAACAGCACGATGCCCGCGCCACCCAGGACCGGGGTCGGTACCGCGGCGATGACCCGGCCCATGATCGGCAGCAGGCCCAGCACCACCAGGATCACCCCGCCGGTGGCCACCACGTAGCGGCTTTTCACCCCGGTCACGGCCACCAGGCCGACGTTCTGGGCGAAGGCGCTCTGGGTGAACGAGCCGAAGATCGGCGCCAGGATGCTCGACGCCATGTCGGCGCGCAGGCCATTGCCCAGGCGCTTGGAGTCGACCTTGGTGTCGATGATCTCACCCACCGCGAGGATGTCCGCCGAGGTTTCCACCAGGGTCACCATGATCACGATGCACATCGACAGGATCGCGGCGATATGGAAGGTCGGCATGCCGAAGTGGAACGGCGTGGGGAAGGCGAAGATCGGGCCTTCGGTGACCTTGCTGAAGTCGGTCATGCCCAGCGCCCAGGCAATCAGGGTGCCGGCGACCATGGCCAGGAGGATCGACAGGCGCGAGATGCTCGCGCTGCCCAGCTTGCTCAGCAGCAGGACGATGGCGAAGGTCAGCCCGGCCAGGCCGATGTTGGCCACGCTGCCGAACTCCGGCGAGGCGCTGTTGCCGCCCATCACCCAGCGTGCGGCCACGGGCATCAGGGTCAGGCCGATGGTGGTGATGACGATGCCGGTGACCAGCGGCGGGAAGAACTTGGTGATGCGCGAGAACACCGGGGTGATCAGGAAACCGATGAGCGACGCCGCCATCACCGCGCCCAGCACCGAAGGCAAGCCGCCACCGCTCTGGCTGCCGAGGATCGCACCCATGGTCGCCACGCCGGCGAACGATACGCCCTGCACCAGTGGCAGCTGGCAACCGAAGAACGGCAGGCCAAGGGTCTGCAGCAACGTCGCCAGGCCCCCGGCGAACAGCGAGGCGGCGATCAGCAGGCCGATTTCCGCCGGGGCCAGGCCGGCGGCCTGGCCGAGGATCAGGGGTACGGCGACGATCCCTCCATACATGGTCAGGACATGCTGCAGCCCGTAGGCCAGGTTGGCGCCAAGGCCGAGGTTTTCGTCCTCGGGGCGCGGGGCGGGAGACGTGCTGGGGGACGTGGTCATTGGAGCAGGCTCTCTGTTTATTGTTGTGCCGCTACTGTAGACAACTACCACAAAAAATTGCCACAAAAATTGTATACAAAGTTTTGATCGTAGCGACGGAACGGGTGCGTCCAGGGTGCGTGAAACCTGGATGCAGGTTGCGTTCCAACATGCAGGAGGCTGTTCCAGAGGGGTGTGTACAAACAGGCTGGCGAGTGTAGGAAAGCTGTCTGGCTGGACAGGAAAGCCGTCACAGCCAGATAGATAGCAGGCTAAGAGATATCAATCTTCGATGAGTTCGCGCAGCTCGCGCATCATTTCGGTGCTGTCACCCACGTTCAGTTCCACCAGACGGTGCAGATGGGTCATCGAATCGATATCGATGTGCAGGCAGATGAAACCCAGACGGCTCGGCTCCTCGTGGCGCAGTTCGACCTGCATCAGCACCTGGGTCTTCTTGTCGTTGAGGTGGATGATCGCTTCGAAGTCCTGGGTGAGGTCGGCATTCCAGGGATCGGGGCGCTCGATCAGCAGGCCCTTGAGCGACAGGTCGAGCAGTTTCACCGGCCAGCGCCGCTCGCCCTGGCGCAGTTCAGTGGGGGCATCGAAGGCGATGCGTTGAAAGCGGCGGCGTTCGTCGTGGTCGCTCATGGGAAAAGCCCTCGGGGGTTCAACCTGACTATAGTGGGTTATGTTGCCGTATCAGGTACCGCAATCTGGCCGCAGAGGCTCTAGACCAAAGCAAGTGTGGCAATGCGCGATGACTCGCCCTAGACTCGATGGGCGGTCTTTCCAATCCACCAGCTGGAAGTAAACCATGAACAACAATAATAGCCTGCTACGCCACATTCCGTGGCTGGCGCTGGCAGTCATAGGGGCCTGCGCGCTGGGTGTGGTTGCCCTGCGTCGCGGTGAGGCGATCAACGCCTTGTGGATCGTGGTCGCGGCAGTGGCCCTCTACCTGGTCGCCTACCGTTACTACAGCCTGTTCATCGCCACCAAGGTGATGCAGCTCGACCCCCGCCGGGCCACGCCCGCGGTACTCAACAACGATGGCCTGGACTACGTCCCGACCAACAAGCACATTCTCTTCGGTCATCACTTCGCCGCCATCGCCGGCGCCGGCCCGCTCGTGGGCCCGGTGCTCGCCGCGCAGATGGGCTACCTGCCCGGCACGCTGTGGCTGATCGCCGGCGTGGTGCTGGCCGGCGCGGTGCAGGACTTCATGGTCCTGTTCCTCTCCACACGCCGCAACGGCCGCTCGCTGGGCGACATGGTCCGCGAGGAAATGGGCCGCATCCCCGGCACCATCGCCCTGTTCGGCTGCTTCCTGATCATGATCATCATCCTCGCGGTGCTGGCGCTGATCGTGGTCAAGGCCCTGGCCGAGAGCCCGTGGGGCATGTTCACGGTGATGGCGACCATCCCGATCGCGATGTTCATGGGCATCTACATGCGCTACATCCGTCCGGGCCGCATCGGCGAGATCTCGGTCATCGGCGTGGTCCTGCTGCTGCTGTCGATCTGGCTGGGGGGGCAGATCGCCGCGGATCCGGTGTGGGGCCCGGCGTTCACCTTCACCGGCGTGCAGATCACCTGGATGCTGGTCGGCTACGGTTTCGTCGCCGCCGTGCTGCCGGTGTGGCTGGTGCTGGCGCCGCGTGACTACCTGTCGACCTTCCTCAAGATCGGCACCATCGTCGGCCTGGCCATCGGCATCCTGATCATCGCGCCCGAACTGAAGATGCCGGCGCTGACCCAGTTCACCGACGGCACCGGCCCGGTGTGGAAGGGCACCCTGTTCCCGTTCCTGTTCATCACCATCGCCTGCGGCGCGGTGTCCGGCTTCCACGCGCTGATCTCCTCGGGGACCACGCCCAAGCTGCTGGACAACGAAACCAACGCCCGCTACATCGGCTACGGCGGCATGCTCATGGAGTCGTTCGTCGCCATCATGGCCATGGTCGCCGCCTCGGTGATCGAGCCGGGCGTGTACTTCGCCATGAACAGCCCGGCCGCGGTGGTCGGTGCCGACGTCGTCTCGGTGGCGCAGACCGTCAGCAGCTGGGGCTTCATGATCACTCCCGAGCAGCTCGAGGCCACCGCCCGCGACATCGGCGAGCACACCATCCTGGCCCGTGCCGGCGGTGCGCCGACCCTGGCGGTCGGTATCGCGCAGATCCTCCACCAGGTGCTGCCGGGCGAGAACACCATGGCGTTCTGGTACCACTTCGCCATTCTGTTCGAGGCACTGTTCATCCTCACCGCCGTGGACGCCGGTACCCGTGCCGGACGCTTCATGCTGCAGGACCTGCTGGGCAGCTTCGTGCCAGCGCTGAAACGCACCGAGTCGTGGACCGCCAACCTGATCGGCACCGCCGGTTGCGTGGCGCTGTGGGGCTACCTGCTGTACCAGGGCGTGATCGACCCGCTGGGTGGCATCAACACCCTGTGGCCGCTGTTCGGCATCTCCAACCAGATGCTCGCCGGCATCGCCCTGATGCTCGGCACCGTGGTGCTGATCAAGATGAAGCGCCAGCGCTACGTCTGGGTCACCCTGCTGCCGGCCGTGTGGCTGCTGATCTGCACCACCACCGCGGGCCTGATCAAGCTGTTCGACCCGAACCCGGCGGTCGGCTTCCTGGCCCTGGCCAAGAAGTACAGCACCGCGCTGGACGCCGGCCAGGTGCTGGCCCCGGCCAAGGACATCGGCCAGATGCAGCACGTGATCTTCAACGCCTACACCAACGCCGGCCTGACCGTGCTGTTCCTGGTGGTGGTGTTCAGCGTGCTGTTCTTCGCCGTCAAGGTCGGCCTCGCCGCCTTGGGTCGCAAGGAGCGCAGCGACAAGGAAACCCCGTTCCAGGCCCTGCCTGACGCTTGAGAGGACCGCCGCGATGTTCAACGACCTGGGTCGACTGGGTAAGTACCTGGGGCAGGCCGCCCGCCTGATGGTCGGCATGCCCGACTACGACAACTATGTCGAGCACATGCAGAAGAAGCACCCGGACAAGCCGGTGATGAGCTACGAGGCGTTCTTCCGCGAGCGCCAGGAAGCGCGCTATGGTGGCAAGTCCGGGCCCAAGTGCTGTTGAACCCGCGACACGCGTGAACCAGTGGGAGCCCGGGCAACCGGGCTCCCACTTTCATTTTCAGCTGCAGGAGACAACCGCGTGCAAACGCCGATTCCCGTTACCGTGCTGACCGGCTTCCTTGGCGCCGGCAAGACCACATTGCTCAAGCACATGCTCAAGGCCGAGCATGGCCTGAAGCTCGCCGTGATCGAGAACGAATTCAGCGAGGCCGGCATCGACAGCCAGCTGCTGGGCGATGAACCGGTGCAGGTCATGACCCTGGCCAACGGCTGCGTGTGCTGCAGCATCCATGGCGACCTGACCCGGGCCCTGTACCTGCTGCTCGAACGGCTGGACGCCGGTGAAATCGCCTTCGATCGCCTGGTCATCGAATGCACCGGCCTTGCCGACCCGGCGCCGGTGGCGCAGACCTTCTTCATCGATGAAGAGTTGCGCGAGCGCTATATCCTCGACGGCATCATCACCCTGATCGACACCGCCCACGCCGAGCTGCACCTGACGCAGGCCATCGCCCAGGCCCAGGTCGGCTTCGCCGACCGCCTGCTGCTGAGCAAGACCGACCTGGTCGAGCCACAGGTGGTCGACGCCCTGCGCGAGCGCCTGGCGCGCATCAATGGCCGTGCGGCGATCCGCGTGGTCGAGCACGGCCGCATCGACCTGGCCGAGCTACTCGATGTGCGCGGCTTCAACCTCAACCCGGACCTGGGCATCAGCCTCAAGCCCACTTTGCGCCCGCTGCTCAAGCCCGCTACCCCTGACCGTATCTCGACGTTGGTGCTGCGCACCGAAACGCCGTTGGACATCGATCGGCTCAGCGACTTCATGAACGAGCTGCTGGAAGAGCACGGCAAGCAATTGCTGCGCTACAAGGGGGTACTGAACATTGCCGGTGAGGACCGCCGCCTGGTGTTCCAAGGGGTGCTGAAGCTGTACGGGTTTGACTGGGACGCCGAGTGGAAGGAAGGCGAGAATCGCGAAAGCGTGATGGTGTTTATCGCCGATGAGTTGCCGGAGGAGAAGATTCGGATAGGGTTTGAGGCGTTGAGTCACGAGGGAGTCAGAAGTATCTGACTTGCTAATGCCGCCTTATGGCGGCATTTTTTTACCTCTACTTACTCAAGCGAGGAAGACCGAATGAACCTTCACAAAGGGACGGATTTTGATGACTTCCTTTTGGAGGAGGGCCTGGCTGAAGTGGTATCTGAGGCGGCACTCAAGCAGGTGCTTATCTGGCAATTGATGCAATGCATCAAGAAGATTCACATCGCAAGCGACGATGGCGTTCAGGGGCTGGAGCGCGTTGCCAACCAGGCGAGTGACGCCAACCCAGCGCATAACATAACCAGCACAGTGGGGCTTGTGCCCACGGCGCTGGATATCAAGTTCGTCAGGGCAGCCAGCAGTTGGTGAACAAGAGCGATCAGTGCCATGGCAGGAGAAGCAGCTCCTGTTGACTGCCTGCTTGCCAGTGACAGACTCACTGGGTATGCCATTCCCTGAGCTACAAGCATCAGGCAATAGGGTAGCCAGATCGCGTAAGCCGAGTTTTTCAACAGTGATGATGCAATAAGCATGATGAGTGCGCCAAGTAACAGCAAAGCGCTCGAAAATCGAAGCATCGTTACTTCGTTGTTACCGGTTGCAAGGGTGCTTGCCAGACGAGTGCCGAGCAGATAGGCAATGCTGATTGGCCATCCCAATAGCCCATATTCCCACATGGACCAGTTGAAGGACTGCTGGAGAAGCAAGGGCGCTGTACTGCTAAATACGACGATGATGGAGTACCCAAAACCTCCAGCAAGCACAGGTAGAATGAAGCGTGGTTGCACAATGAGCTTATGGAGATGGGTACTCTCATCTGTTCGGCACGGGAGAACTATGTGCTGAGCTGCGATATTCCAGCCTTTCAGTGTTGCCATGAGTACACAGGGCATCGCGATGAGCAGCATGGCCACTCGCCAGTTCGTGAGCGTAGCAATCATCGCTCCGATAAACTGGGAGGCCCCGAGTGAGAGTACGAAGCAAAGTGAAAGGCTGCTATATGCGCGTGTCAGATCCTTGCCATCATACTGTTCGACCAGCAACGCACGAGCGGCAACTGATATGCCGCCTGCCAGGGCTCCCTGAAGCAGGCGTAGAACAAGAAATGCCCAGGCAACGGGTGATACTGCGAGCAGAAATGTGCAACAGCCGTAGAGTAGTAGCGTCCAGGTCAGCATACGGCTTGAACCGAGAGTGACCCCCAACCGACCCCATAGCATTACGCATGCCCCCATTCCTCCGAGAAACAGGCTCAGGCTGAGTGCGGCGAATTCATCTGTTGCATTCAGATCGTCAGCAATGGCCGGGAGCATGGGTAGGTAGAAGGTTATACCCGACTGGCACAACAGTACGGCTAAGCAACTGAAGTAGAGAATTCGCCGTTTGGTCATGGCTGAGTGTTCAGTAAATGGGCGATGGCAGGGTTGCTGTCCAGGTACTCAGCGACACTCCGGCAGAAGCTCTCGATTTCCCCAGGCTGCATATCTGCTCTGAGCGTAATGCGCAGTGCTGCAGCATTCTTGGGTACGACAGGAAAGAAGACGGCTGAGGTGAGGAACCCGTTGTTGGCCAGGAAGGTCGACGCAGCAATGGCATCTTCAGCCTCTCCAAGCGGTATTAGCCTGATGGGAGATGTTGATCCAGCATGAGGTGTGGGCAAAAGCCTGTCGAACAGTTCGATGTTGTTTCTCAACGCTTGCTGCAGCGTATTCAGCAGAGGGCTGGAGTGAAGTCGGGCGGAGGCCCGGCCTGCACCGATAGCTGCGGCATTGAGACTTTGGGACCAGTTGGTAGGACCGCCATATCTTTGTACAAGGCGTTTCTGTTGGGTATTTGCCAGCATGACCAGGCCACCGCTTGCGGCAAATGCTTTCCCCAAGGACGCTACAATGATGACCCCTTCATCCAGCTCCTGTAGTTGCCCCCTGACAAAGCCCTGCCCAAAAACACCTACCGTAGAAAGGGCATGTGAGTCGTCCAAGTACAAGAACAAACCGTAGCGCTCCTTGAGGTACAGCAAGGCGTCCATGTGTGCCGTCCCGCCCATGCTGTAGTAGCCGTCTGTAACATAGGCAACCCTTCCATGTTGCCTGCAGATGCTCTCGAGCTGGTCCATATCGTTATGGGGAAGCGTCTGGACCTCGGTCTCATCCGCACAAGCTGCTTTGATATGGTTCAGGGAGTAGTGGGCAAACTTGTCGAACACCATATGGGGCGACATTCCATCGGTGAAAATGCCTGCGGCAACAAGAGGCAATACTCCAGAGCTTGCTGCGCTGCATGACAATGTGGCCAGAGACGCGCATCCAAACAGTTCGGACAGTTCAGCCTCATATTGGTCTAGCACTTGAAGCTGGCAGCGATTGCGCGAGTTGGCGATACGTAGGGTGCGCGAATTTTCCAACTCTTCGATCGCCCCTTGGAGGATATCCGGGTGGTAGTCCAGCCCAAGATAGGAGGTCGTACAGAAGTGTTGCAGCGTCCTGCCGTGTTGGTCCTGAAGTAGATTTCTGGCGATGGGCTGCACCTGCAATCCGGAAAGATGCTTGGCATACGATGCCTGCCAGTCCGGCTCGGACTTTTGAATCATGCTCCTGTAATTGGTGAATCGATTTCGAGTGACTGCCATGTCAAACACTTCCTGCAATGGTGTGGAGCAAGCAGTGTGCATTGCAGGAAAGCGTCGGTATGTCCGAAGCCGGGTGTTTTGACCGAGGTAATTCTCCGAGAAGAGCGTCAGAAATACCTTGGTGTGTAGCGGAGAATTAAACAATCACGTTCAAGGTTTTGTAGGATATGCATGCGTCCACACAAGGCACAAAAAAGCCCGGCACATGGCCTAATGCCAGTCAGTTAAGCCAATTGGGGTCGCTGCGTGACCCTTCGCGGGTAAACCCGCTCCCACAGGTACAGCGTTCGATTCAGCGTTTGCGCGATCCTGTGGGAGCGGGTTTACCCGCGAAGGGCTGCAAAGCAGCCCCAATAAGTGCGATGAAGCGCTAACTGACTGGCATTAGGCACATGGCCCGGCTTTTCACATCAGGCATCTCCAACCAGATGCTCGCCGGCATCGCCCTGATGCTCGGCACCGTGGTGCTGATCAAGATGAAGCGCCAGCGCTACGTCTGGGTCACCCTGCTGCCGGCCGTGTGGCTGCTGATCTGCACCACCACCGCGGGCCTGATCAAGCTGTTCGACCCGAACCCGGCGGTCGGTTTCCTGGCCCAGGGGGGCTCAAGCTCTATGGCTTTGATTGGGACACCGAGTGGAAGGACGGCGGAGCGCGGGAAAGCGTGATGGTATTCATTGCAGATGAACTGCCGGAGGAGAAGATCCGGGCGGGGTTTGAGGCGTTGAGTTATGGCGCTATTCAAAGTAATTAGCTTAATTTTTCACTTTGCGGCGAGACTTTCCGCTTTACTTTTTAGGGGGCAACCAAGTGAGATTACCAGGACCCAGGGTTCGATGGGCTTGCGTGGGCGACGGTTTGGTCGGAGATATATCGAATGTAGCATTGAAGTTTGGTGCTCAACATTGATATGCATGCTGGGGCTTTAATACTTCATCAACGATGCAGTAGGTTTGAATAAATGCTTCGGAGCATTCTGTGAATGAAAATGAGCATGGCTGCAAATCACGCTCAAGCTTTGTGTGGGGAATTAAAACTCAGAATCAGACGGTACATGAGGCTTGTGGGCTGCCCGACGTTCTTTGAACAGCATACAAAAAACCGGTGCGTCGACGTGGTGCTGCTTACCGTGGGTATACAGTGCTACGGAAACTCACCGGTAATTCAGGCTTTCAAATATATGAATCTTCTCTTGATGGTCTTACTGGCGGAGGGGTTAGATTGAATTCAATATTTTTCAAAGTGAATTTCGGGTCCCTTCCCAAAGATTTTAATACGTTATAGGCACGAATGTAGTTCCAGTGGTGGGCGCCTACAGAAGTTCCCTTTTTATCATCAATTGTCAAGCTTCCGCTGTAAGTTCTTATGATGACTTCAACCTCTTTCAAACTTTTCAGGTCGTCATACAATAGCTCTTTGTGTGTGCTGGCATCAAATAGTTTGAAAATTCGACACCAAGTGCTTTTGTTGGTTTTTTTAAGGTAGCCTGAGTTCGTAACGTAAATCCACTGATCGTCGGGGGATACTATTGTAAAGCCACCATGGGCTCCATCTTCTACTGAGTAGCGGAAGTACATCCTTGTATCGTTTGGATGCGTGCTGGAAACAATGTAGCTGGAATCTTTATATTTATAGCCTGAGCTTTCGCCGACGCCGCCGCCGCCGATATATTTTCCGCCTCCCCCTGAGTAGGAAGTCGCTTTAGTGGGGTATTCGAATGTCCAGTTACTAGGTTTTTGGCTTGCGCTGATAAATACAGTTGCAAAAAAAGACTTCTCGCGCCGCTCTTCTTTGCTGGGTTCTTCCATGATGATTCTCCTTTCATCATTCTTCGGAGATATCAAGCTATCAAATTTTCTATTGAGTGAAACCTGGTAAAATTGTCAGGTGACAATCTTTAAGTGGAAGTGTCGTGTTTAGTGGTTTTGTGCTTTTTGGTGGCGCGTTTTTCGCTGCCTTATATTCGTATGAGGTACTGTCGCCATTTTCATATGGCTAAATTTGAGTTCTTACGTGTACAAATTAGTATTTAGCCGAAGGGCATACTGCATTGGGCGCTCCAGCTAGCTAGATTGACTGGGCCCATCTACGGTCCTGGCCGACAAAAAAGTCCGATGCTCGTTACCAAGCATCGGACTGTTCAGCCTACGCATCAAGGGACAGTGAGTCAGTTTTAAAAGACTGACTCAAGGTGCTTGGCCGGGCTTTTTCACATCAGGCGTCCGCCAATCAGTTGCCGTACACCGGCAGCCTCTTGCAGATGGCCTTGACCTTCTCACGCACGGCGTCGATTACCGCTTCGTTGTTCAGGTCGGCCAGGATGTCGCAGATCCAGCCGGCCAGTTCGCGGCACTCGGCTTCCTTGAAGCCACGGGTGGTGACGGCTGGGGTGCCGAAACGCAGGCCCGAGGTGACGAACGGCGAACGTGGGTCGTTCGGGACCGAGTTCTTGTTGACGGTGATGAAGGCCTTGCCCAAGGCGGCGTCGGCGTCCTTACCGGAGATTTCCTGCTTGATCAGCGACAGCAGGAACAGGTGGTTCTGGGTGCCGCCGGAGACGACGTCGAAACCACGCTCGATGAACACTTCGGCCATGGCCTGGGCGTTCTTCACCACTTGCTGCTGGTAGGCCTTGAACTCAGGCTGCAGCGCTTCCTTGAAGCAGATCGCCTTGGCGGCGATGACGTGCTCCAGCGGGCCGCCCTGGGCGCCCGGGAAGACCGCGGAGTTCAGCTTCTTCTCGATGTCGGCGTTGGCGCGGGCCAGGATCAGGCCGCCACGTGGACCGCGCAGGGTCTTGTGGGTGGTGGTGGTGACCACGTCGGCGAACGGAACAGGGTTCGGGTACACGCCAGCGGCGACCAGGCCAGCCACGTGGGCCATGTCGACGAACAGGTAGGCACCGACCTTGTCGGCGATTTCACGGAAGCGTGGGAAGTCCAGGACCTGCGAGTAGGCGGAGAAGCCGGCGACGATCATCTTCGGCTTGTGCTCCAGGGCCAGTGCCTCGACTTCGTCGTAGTTGATCAGGCCGTTGGCGTCGATGCCGTACTGGATGGCGTTGTACAGCTTGCCCGAGGAGGAGACGCTGGCGCCGTGGGTCAGGTGACCGCCGTGGGCCAGGCTCATGCCCAGGATGGTGTCACCGGCCGACAGCAGGGCCAGGTAGACGGCGGCGTTGGCCTGGGAGCCGGCGTGCGGCTGGACGTTGGCGTAGTCGGCGCCGAACAGCTCCTTGGCGCGGTCGATGGCCAGCTGCTCGACGACGTCGACGTACTCGCAACCACCGTAGTAGCGCTTGCCTGGGTAGCCTTCAGCGTACTTGTTGGTCAGTACCGAACCCTGGGCCTCCATGACCGCCGGGCTGGTGTAGTTTTCCGAAGCGATCAGCTCGATATGCTCTTCCTGGCGCAGGGCTTCTTGCTGCATGGCTTCGAAGAGCTCGGCGTCGTACTTGGCAATGGTCAAATCACGGCTGAACATGGCGGTCCTCAAGGATCGGGCAGAATTGGGGGTGCATTCTAACCGATTGATTCGCCGCTGGCATATGAAGTGGCATCAAGTCGCGGACCAATGGCCCTCATGTTGCAACCCGCGCCGTTTCTGGGCTGGAGTTGACTTCGGGGTCCGGTTTTTCGGCGCTGCGCCGTGCCCTTGTAGGAGCGGCCTTGTGTCGCGAAAGGGCTGCGTAGCAGCCCCAGGATTTTGGCGTTGGCTCAAAGATCGCAGGGACCGCCTTGCGGTCCTTTCGCGGCACAAGGCCGCTCCTACAGGGGCCGTGTGCTTCTGCGGTCACTGGAACATGAACAACGTCTCGTTGCTGAACTGCGCCTCGAACTGGTTGGCCGGCATCGGCCGGCCGAACAGGTAGCCCTGTACCTCGTCGCAGCCATGCTCGCGCAGGAACTCCAGCTGCTCGTGGGTTTCCACGCCCTCGGCGATCACCGCCAGGTTGAGGCTGTGGGCCATGGCGATGATCGCCCGGGCGATCTGCGCGTCCTGCTCACCCTCGGGCAGGCCGTCGACGAAGGTGCGGTCGATCTTGAGCACGTCGATGGGGAACTGCTTGAGGTAGTTGAGCGACGAGTAGCCGGTGCCGAAGTCGTCGACCGCGATGCTCAGGCCGAGGTTCTTCAGGCTGTCGAGGATCTGCATGGCCTCGTTGACCTCGCGCATCAGGATGCTCTCGGTCAGCTCCAGCTCCAGGCAGGCCGGGGGCAATCCGGTTTCCTCGAGGATGGTGGCGATGCGCGTGCCCAGCTGGCCGTCGGAGAACTGCCGGGCGGAAATGTTCACCGACACCTTCGGCACCCGCACCTTCTCCTTGTGCCAGGCCTTGAGCTGGCGGCAGGCCTCGCGCAGCACCCAGTCGCCGACGTCGACCACCAGGCCCAGTTCCTCGATCACCGGGATGAAGTCGCCCGGCGGCACCAGGCCGCGGGTCGGGTGGCGCCAGCGCAGCAGCGCCTCGGCGCCGGTCAGGCGCTTGCCGTCGCCGCTGAACTGCGGCTGGTAGTAGAGGATGAACTCGTTCTGTTCCAGGGCATGGCGCAGGTCGCTTTCCAGCTCCAGGCGCTCCAGGGCGCTGGCGTTCATGTCCGTCTGGTAGAACTGGAAGTTGTTCTTGCCGCGCTCCTTGGCGTGGTACATCGCCGTGTCGGCGTTTTTCATCAGCTGGCTGAGCTCGCTGCCGTCCTGCGGGCTCAGGGCGATGCCGATACTGGCGGTGACGAAGAACTCGCGGTTTTCCAGGACGAACGGCGTGACCAGCCCCTCGAGGATGTTCTCGGCGACATGGATGGCCCGGTTGAGCGCCTGCTCGCGGCTGGCCTTGGGCTGCAGCAGCAGGGTGAATTCGTCGCCGCCCATGCGCGCCACGGTGTCGTCGTCGTCGACGCAGGCCAGCAGGCGCTCGGCCATGTCCTTGAGCATGCGGTCGCCCGCGGCATGGCCGAGGGAGTCGTTGATCGGCTTGAAACGGTCGAGGTCGAGGAACATCAGCACCACCCAGGCCTTGTGCCGTTCGGCCTGTTGCAGGGCGGTGTACAGGCGATCCTGGAACAGCGTGCGGTTGGGCAGGTGGGTCAGGGCGTCATAGTAGGCCAGGCGGTGGATGCGCTGTTCGCTGGCCTTGCGCTCGCTGATGTCGGTGAAGAAGCACACGTAGCTGGCCAGGTCGCCCTCGTCGTCGAGTACTGCAGTGATGCCCACCCACGCCGGGTAGTGCTCGCCGTTGCGGCGCTTGAGCCAGACCTCGCCTTCCCAGGTGCCGCGCTGGCTCAGCTGCTTGAGCACGTAGCCCAGCTGGGCGCTCTGCTGCTGTTCGACAGTGAGCATGCCGGGCAGCTGGTCGAGCACTTCGGCCACGGCATAGCCGCTGACCCGGCTGAAGGCCTCGTTGGCCTGGACGATATAGCCGGCCGGGTCAGTGATGAGGATCGCCGAGGTGGAGTGTTCGAACACTGTCGCGGCCATGCGCAGGTCTTTTTCGGCGCGGCGCTGCTGGCTGATGTCGCGGCCCACGCCGAGCACGCCCTCGAAGCGCTCGTGTTCGTCCCACACCAGCACCAGGCGCAGCTCGATGGGGATCTTGCGGCCATCGGCGCGCAGGCAGTCGAACAGGAACAGCTGGGTGGGCAGGGTGCTGCGCAACTGGGCCAGTTGCTCACTGTCGCCCAGCACCTTGCTGACCCGCTCCAACAGGTTGTAGACGCCGCTGAGCTGGGCGGGGTTGGCGACGATCGACTGCCAGCCATTGGCGAAGATCCAGTCGGCCTGGTAGCCCAGCACCGCCTGCACCGAGGGGCTGACGTAGTTCAGCTGCAGTTGGCTGTCGGTGGAGAAGATCACGTCGCTGATGCTCTCGGCGAGCATGCGGTAGCGCTGCTCGCTGTCGCGCAGGGACTCGCTGGCCTCGATCTGCACGGTGACGTCCTTGCCCACGCCGATGATGCGGGTGACCAGGCCCTCGCTGTCGCGGGTCAGCACCTGCTCGCGGATGTCGTAGCAGCGCCAGCCGCCGTCACGGTGACGGAAGCGCAGCTGGCAGTGCAGCGACTCGCCGTAGCTGGTATCGCGCTGCTGCCGGCGCAGGGCGCGGTAGTGCTCGGCGTCGCCGGGGTGCAGGAGCATTTCCCAGAAGCGGTCGCCCATCTGTGCCAGCTCCACGCGGTCGTAGCCCAGGGTCTGGCCAAGGTGGCGGTTGCTGAAGATCATCCGCTGGCTGTTGACGTCCTGCACGTAGAGCTGGTCTGGCACGGTGCGCACCACGTCCGACCAGAAGCCTTCGCGTTCCAGCAGCGACAGTTCCACCTGCTTGCGGCTGGTGATGTCGCTGATGCTCAGGATCACCGCCTGGTAGTCGCGACGCTGCTGGGGCAGGCGGGCCATCAGCCACAGGTGCAGCTCACCGCCCAGCGGGGCGGGCAGGCGCACTTCCAGTTCAAGCTGCTGGCGTTCTTCGATCAGCGCGTCGATCAACTGCATGCCGACACTGTCGCGGCTGTCGCCGCTGCCCTCGATCAGGCGCTGCCAGGCGCCTTCGTGGCAGTCGACGTTGAGCAGCTGGCGCGCCACCTGGTTGATCTCGGTGATCTTCAGTTCCGCCAGCAGCGTGCGGCGCAGCCTGGTGTCCAGCGCCAGGCTCTGCTTGAGCGCGGCGCGGTTGCGCAGGTGGTAGCGGTCGAGCTGGCCGGGCAGGCTGGAGAGGTCGAGCACGCACAGGGCCACGCCGGTGCCCTCGAAAATTTCCTGGTAGCGTCGGCGATCTTCCTGCAGGGCGCGCTGGCGGCGGCGCATGTTGATCAGCGCCAGCACCGGCAGCAGGGCGCAGAACAGCACCAGCACGCACTTGCCGATCAGCGCCGGCAGCAGTTGGTCACGGGCAAGGCCGGCGTCGAACAGGCCGCGCAGCTGCCAGGTGCTGTTATCGATGAACGCGAGCATCACGCTCTGCAACGGCTCGTTGCTGGTCTGGCGCTGGCCGTGGTGCTGGATGATCTCGCCGCTGCGGCTGTTTTCCAGCAGCCACAGGGGATGGGTGGGGCCGTCCAGGTGGCGGGTCAGCTCCTGGTAGTAGTCCGGGCTCAGGCGCAGCAGCCAGTAGCCGCGGTCCTGCTCGGTCGGCTGGCGCAGCAGCAGGTACACCCGCTGGTTGTCGGCACCGTTGCCATAGAAGAAGCCGCGGCCCTGATTCAGTTGCAGGAGGTCGTCAATCAACTGACGGTCCGGCGTGCCGTCGAGGCTGTCACTGCGCACCTGCCCGGTGGCGTCGAGCCAGGCGAGGTCGCGCAAGGCCGGCAGGCGCGCCTGCAAGGTGCTGATCAGGCTCGGCAGGGCGGCGGGCGCCGGTGGTTTGACGTAAGGCTGGACCAGGTTCAGCGATTGCTGGGCCTTGAGTGCCATGTTCAGGCTCAGGTGATCGGCCAGTTCGGCGCTGGTCGCCAGGCTGTGCTGGCGCAGGTCGGCCTGGGTATGGCGGAACTGGGCGAACAGTTGCCACAACAGCAAACCCAGCAAAACCAGGGCGAGCAGGGCCAGCGCCCCCTTGAGCGAGCCACGCAGGTGTGTGCCGGCCGAGGTATCGGCAGGCCGCAGGGATGACGGTTGCGTGAGATTGGTCAAGCGTTGGGTCCTGCGATTTGGCTGGCGATGGCAGGGGTTGCGTCCTCGCAGCATGCACGGCGCGTGCCGTGGTCGCTGGGCGCACTATAAGACGCACGCGAGAAGCCGACTAGCATGCCCGCAAACATGGCAAAGTGCCAGTCTGCTTGTCGGCGACCCGCCCGGCAGCCGGTCATGTCGGTTCGGCAAGCCCCTGCAACCTGTGCGAGAATGCCGCCCGCTTCATAGTCAACGCAACGGAGATGTACGGTTTTGGTTACCCACTATTCCACCAATGGCCTCGATTCCGCCTGTGGGCGCAGCAGTCAGACCCTGGTCAGCACTGCCGTGACCGAGGACGTATCCTGCAAGACCTGCCAGCGTTCGCTGGCCAAGCCGGACACGGCTGCCGCCAGTGCCAACAAGACGCCGTCGCTGGCCGAACTGCGCAAGCAGGCCAAGCCCGCCATCGAGGCCGTCGCCCCGGCGCCTGCCAAGCCTGCTGCCGCGCCCGCCAAGGTCGCGAGCAAGCCCGCCGCCAAGGCTGCTGAAAAACCTGCCCGCAGCGGCGGCTTCAGCGTCAAGGCCGCCTGGGCCGCGCGCCTGGCCGAGCAGTCGGACCGTTGCCGCCTGCCGCGTGGCAAGGTCAAGCAAGCGCACGTCTGAGCCTGCGTCACCTCGATCGCGGGTCAAGTCCGCTCCCACGCAACAACACCTTGGCGTGGGAGCGGGCTTGACCCGCGATAGCCGCCGAACGGCGCCGCCATCTACCCATCTGTGCAACGCCGCGAGTTGGCGTAGAATGGCCCACTTTGTTCAACGACACCCCGTAATCACATCCCCCTGGCCCATGCCGGGGCGCGTGTCTTTACCTATCTGATAGAGGGCTTGGTTTTGGCTCAATACGTCTACACCATGCATCGGCTGAGCAAGGTCGTGCCGCCGAAGCGGGAAATTCTCAAGAACATTTCCCTGTCGTTCTTCCCTGGCGCCAAGATCGGCGTGCTGGGCCTGAACGGCGCGGGTAAATCGACCCTGCTGCGGATCATGGCGGGCGTCGACAAGGAATTCGACGGCGAAGCCCGTCCGATGCCCGACATCAACGTCGGCTACCTGCCCCAGGAGCCGCAGCTGGATCCGACCAAGACCGTGCGTGAAGTGGTCGAGGAAGCGGTCAGCGTGATCAAGGACGCCCAGGCCCGCCTGGACGAGGTCTATGCCGCCTACGCCGACCCGGACGCCGACTTCGACAAGCTGGCCGCCGAGCAGGCCAAGCTCGAGGCCATCCTGCAGGCCGCCGACGGCCATAACCTGGAGCGTCAGCTGGACGTCGCCGCCGACGCCTTGCGCCTGCCGGCCTGGGACGCCAGGATCGAGCACCTGTCCGGTGGCGAGAAGCGCCGCGTGGCCCTGTGCCGCCTGCTGCTGTCGGCTCCCGACATGCTGCTGCTGGACGAACCGACCAACCACCTGGACGCCGACTCGGTGGCCTGGCTTGAGCGTTTCCTCCACGACTTCCCCGGCACCGTGGTGGCGATCACCCACGACCGTTACTTCCTCGACAACGTCGCCGGCTGGATCCTCGAACTGGACCGCGGCGCCGGCATCCCGTACGAAGGCAACTACTCGGGCTGGCTGGAGGCCAAGTCGGAGCGTCTGGCCCAGGAATCCAAGCAGCAGAGCGCCCACGAGAAGGCCATGAAAGAGGAACTGGAGTGGGTGCGCAAAGGCGCGAAAGCCCGCCAGTCCAAGTCCAAGGCCCGTCTGCAGCGCTTCGAAGAGATGCAGTCGCAGGAATTCCAGAAACGCAGCGAGACCAACGAGATCTACATCCCGGCCGGTCCACGCCTGGGCGACAAGGTCATCGAGTTCAAGAACGTCACCAAGGGCTACGGCGATCGCGTGCTGATCGACAACCTGTCGTTCGCCATGCCCAAGGGCGCCATCGTCGGCGTGATCGGCGGCAACGGTGCCGGTAAGTCGACCCTGTTCCGCATGCTGATGGGCAAGGAGCAGCCGGACTCGGGCAGCATCGAGATCGGTGAAACCGTGCAGCTGGCCTGCGTCGACCAGAGCCGCGAGGACCTGGACGGCAGCAAGACCGTGTTCCAGCAGATCTCCGACGGTTCCGACCAGATCCGCATCGGCAGCTACGAGATCCCGTCGCGCACCTACGTCGGCCGCTTCAACTTCAAGGGCGGCGACCAGCAGAAGTTCGTCAAGGACCTCTCCGGTGGTGAGCGTGGCCGCCTGCACCTGGCCCTGACCCTGAAGGAGGGCGGCAACGTCCTGCTGCTCGACGAACCGTCCAACGACCTCGACGTCGAAACCCTGCGTTCCCTGGAAGAAGCCCTGCTGGACTTCCCCGGCGCCGCCATCGTGATTTCCCACGACCGTTGGTTCCTGGACCGTGTGGCCACTCACATCCTGGCATACGAGGACGACTCGAGCGTGGTGTTCTTCGAGGGCAACTACACCGAGTACGAAGCCGACCGCAAGAAGCGCCTGGGCGACGCCGCTGCCCAGCCGCACCGTGTGCGTCACAAGAAACTGGCACAGTAAGCCGGTTTTCGCCGCACCGTAATGGGGCCCTTCGGGGCCCCATTTTTGTGCCTGGAAGATGCTGTTTGTCGTTGTTCGCGTAGGAGCGGGCTTGCCCCGCGATGGCTCGCGTTCAGGCAATCGCGGGGCAAGCCCGCTCCCACGAACCAGTCATTGATTCTGTATACACTTATAGAAAATGCACCAAATAATTTCATAAAAACGACATCTCGCCCTGTTCCAGTGCGATTGGTTCTTGGTACATTCGGGAAAAAACCAAAAACAATCCCTCTTGGTGAGATGTCTACCATGATCGAATCTGTCGACGATTTCCTGGCCCGCCTGCAGCAGCGCGATCCGGCCCAGCCCGAATTCCACCAGGCCGTGGAAGAAGTGCTACGCAGCCTGTGGCCGTTCCTCGAACAAAACCCTCACTACCTCAAGGCCGGTATTCTCGAGCGCATGGTCGAGCCCGAGCGCGCCGTGCTGTTCCGCGTGTCGTGGGTCGATGACCAGGGCAAGGTCCAGGTCAACCGCGGCTACCGCATCCAGATGAGCAGCGCCATCGGCCCGTACAAGGGCGGCCTGCGCTTCCACCCGTCGGTGAACCTGGGCGTGCTCAAGTTCCTGGCCTTCGAGCAGGTGTTCAAGAACTCGCTGACGTCGCTGCCCATGGGCGGCGGCAAGGGTGGTTCGGACTTCGACCCGAAGGGCAAGAGCGACGCCGAAGTGATGCGCTTCTGCCAGGCGTTCATGAGCGAGCTGTACCGTCACATCGGTGCCGACCTTGACGTGCCGGCCGGTGACATTGGTGTCGGCGCCCGCGAGATCGGCTTCCTGTTCGGACAGTACAAGCGCCTGGCCAACCAGTTCACCTCGGTGCTGACCGGCAAGGGCATGACCTACGGCGGCAGCCTGATCCGCCCGGAGGCCACCGGCTACGGTTGCGTGTACTTCGCCGAAGAGATGCTCAAGCGCCAGGACAAGCGCATCGACGGTCGCCGCGTGGCAATCTCCGGCTCCGGTAACGTCGCCCAGTACGCCGCGCGCAAGGTCATGGACCTGGGCGGCAAGGTGATCTCGCTGTCCGACTCCGAAGGCACGCTGTTCTGCGAAGCCGGCCTGAGCGACGCGCAATGGGATGCGCTGATGGAGCTGAAGAACGTCAAGCGCGGACGTCTCAGCGAGCTGGCCGTGCAGTTCGGCCTGGAGTTCCGCAAGGGCCAGACACCATGGTCCCTGCCGTGCGACATCGCCCTGCCATGCGCCACCCAGAACGAACTGAACGCCGAGGACGCCCGTACCCTGCTGCGCAACGGCTGCATCTGCGTGGCCGAGGGGGCCAACATGCCGACCACCCTGGAGGCTGTGGATATCTTCATCGAGGCCGGCATCCTCTATGCGCCGGGCAAGGCTTCCAACGCCGGCGGCGTGGCCGTGTCGGGTCTGGAGATGTCGCAGAACGCCATGCGCCTGCTGTGGACCGCGGGCGAGGTGGACAGCAAGCTGCACCACATCATGCAGTCGATCCACCATGCGTGCGTGCATTATGGGGAAGAGGCTGATGGCAGCATCAACTATGTGAAAGGCGCCAACATCGCGGGCTTCGTGAAGGTCGCCGATGCCATGCTGGCGCAGGGCGTGGTCTGATCTCGGATCGCAGGGGGCCGCTCTGCGGCCCTTTCGCGGCACAAGGCCGCTCCTACAGGGTATTGCGCATTCCTGTAGGAACGGCCTTGTGCCGCGAAAGGGCTGCAAAGCAGCCCCTCAACCCTCAACCTCGATTCCAATAATCTCGATCATCTGATCCCCCGCCGGCCTTCGCCACAACACCTCATCCCCAGGCCCGGCCCCCAGCAACGCCCGCCCCAGCGGTGAACCCCAATTGATCAATCCATGCACCGCGTCAGCCTGGTCCTCACCCACCAGTTGCACCTGATGCTCCCGGCCATCCTCATCGACGAATCGCACCCGGCTGCCAATCTGTACCTTCTCCGTGGACGTGGCCGCAGGCACCACCTGCGCACTTTGTACGCGGGCGTTGAAGTAGCGCAGGTCGCGCTCGGTATCGGCCAATCGCTGTTGGTCGGCCCGCTCGCCCTGCGCCTGCAGTTCGCCGCGCAACGCATTGAGCGCGGCCAGTCGTTGCTGCAACTGGGCAAGACCGGTGGCGGTGACATAGTTGGGCTGGTCGCTGACCCGTCGCTCCACCGGCTGGCTGGCCTGGGCGGCGGCCTGGTCCTCGTTGACGAATGCTCGGCTCATACAGGGGCCTCCTTGTACTGGAGACCATGGTGGCAGGTTGTGGGTTGCATCGGTTGTCCGTTTGCGACGTCACTTGCGGCGATAGGCGCGGGCGGCGTCCTGGTCCTTTTCCTGCTGCCACTCGCGGTCGCGCTCGTCCCAGTAGCGTTCGCGGTATTCGCGCAGGTCTTCGTTGGACTGCATCGCGTGGCACTGGCGAAAGCCGTCGTCCCAGCCGCTTTCGTACTGGCGGTTGTGCAGGTAGCGCGGGACATCCTTGCGAAAGTCGCCGGCCATCAGCCCGGCGGCCTGGCGACCGCTGCTGCAGCCGTCCTGGAAGCCGTCGGCGTAGGCGGGGGGATAGCCCTGGTTGACCATCTGTTCATGGGTGGTCTCGCATCCCGCCAGCAGCAATGCGACACACAGGCCCAACCAATACCGCGACATATCCACAAGACCTTTGACGTAATGGTGGAAAGTCTAGGGGGTGAATTGTCGGCGCGATGTCAAAACGCTGTCGAAGGATTGCGGCGCAGTCGTGGGAGCGGGCTTGCCCCGCGATAAGCCAGCAGACATATCGCGGGGCAAGCCCGCTTCCACGAGGAAGGTCACGTTGATCAGTATTGGTACCACTTGAGCTCCAGCATCACCTCGTTCTGCGCCGTGGCCAGATGACTGAACTGCCGCGAAGCGCTCAACCTCAGCCCCAGGTCCCGGCTGATTTCCCACTGCTGGTTCAGGCTGATGCTGCGCCTTACCTCGCCATTGGTGAAGTAGTCACCCTTGGCCTCCAAGGTCAGGTTGCCCAGCCCATTGCGCCATAGCAGCCCGCCATTGAACCCGGCCGCGGGCGAAATGAATTCGGCGAAATCATTGTGGTGTTCCACCCGCACTGTGCCCAGGGCGAAGCCAAGCAGGTCGTCGCCCAGCTGCCAGGTACCGCCAGCGCCGCCATTGACATGACTGACCAGCACCTCGTCGTCGTGCTTGCCCGGCACCCGCTCCAGGCCCCCGGCAACCTGCCACGACCAGGGCTTGAGCAACTCATTGCGTGGGGTCAGTGAGCGGATGGTGGCCAGGTCCAGGCGCTGCACCTGCCAGTCGTTGCCCTCGTACTGGCGCAGCTTGAGCTGGAGGATCTCGATCTGCGCGCCCAGCGGGAAGCCGTACAGGTTGTCGTTGAGGTCGTGGTAGGCCATGCGCAGGCCGTACTCGGCATAGGCGCGGTCTTCGCGGCTGCCGACGCCCAGTTGCCAGGTGCGCGACTGATGGCCGTCCTCGGGCAGGCCTGGGCGCTCGATCGCCAGCGGTGGCGGCGGGTTGCGGTTGATCGCCCTGAGCAGCTCGAAACTGCGCGCGGCCTGGGCCGGGTCGCGTTCCTGGCCGTTGGCCCGGTAGCGCTCCAGGCGATAGGCGGCATCCTGCACCAGCGCCTGGCGTTCGCGGGGCAGGGCGGTGAAGTCGGGGCTCTGCAACTGAGCGGTATCGGCGCTGATGGCCAGCACCTGCTGTTTTTCCTCATGGTCCAGCGGCTCGGCGCGGGCCAGCAGTTCGCGCTCGC
Organism: Pseudomonas sp. 2hn; assembly: GCF_019646095.1. Classification (NCBI taxonomy): domain Bacteria; kingdom Pseudomonadati; phylum Pseudomonadota; class Gammaproteobacteria; order Pseudomonadales; family Pseudomonadaceae; genus Pseudomonas; species Pseudomonas sp. 2hn. Next base: position 854,253 of record NZ_CP081016.1, read on the forward strand.
GGGAGGGGCGGTAGCGCACATCGGAGACCAACCCCGATTGCTTGACCGCCTTGACCGTGTCGGTGGGAATGGCGGTCAGCGGGAACTGCGAGGTCAGGTCCAGGCTCGGGCGCGCCACCTGCAGCAGTTCCAGCAGGCGGTAGGAGCAGTTCTCGTCGAAGAAGAAGTAGTCGAACTTGATCTGCTTGAGCTCCCACACGTGCTCGACCATGCGTCCGGTCTCCTCGGGCGTCAGGTCCAACTGGTATTCCCAAAGGTCGCGGTTTTCCAGGCTGCGGTACTCGGACAGCTTCTCTTGGTAGGGCATCATCGCGAACAGCCCGGGATAACCGCCCATCAGGCCTTTCCAGGCGTAGAGGATGCTGTTGTCGCTGCCTTCGATATAGGCGCCGAAGTTGATCGCGTAGCTGAGCAGCGTGGTGTCGTCGCGACGGGTGTTGGACTGGTCGATACGCAGCAGCGTGTGGCCGAACATCGACGACGGGCTGTTGAGATAGGCCGCCGGGAAGATCAGCGTCGCGCTGTGCGGGTCGATGGATGTGTACCAGGTCTTGAACTCCTGGCAGTCCGGGCTCGGCAGGTCGCTGAGGTTCAGCTGTTCGCGCAGCCAGCGGGTACGCGCGGGGAACACGCATTGGGCATGCTTGTCGCCCAGGCTGGTTGGGGCGTACAGGGCGGCGACGGTGGCCTGCAGCTCCTGGTCGGGATGGTGGGCGCCATCCTCGGCGAGGAAATAGCGTTTGTCGTCCACATAGCTGCGCCAGCCGCCGAGCTTGGCGGTTTCGTAGTGCCCGAGGGCGATCCAGTAGGGCGTGGCCGCCAACTGCTGGACGCGGGCCGGGTCGAGCTGTGGCGCGGCATGAATCGGTGCGCTGACGAGCAGCGCCAGGGGAGCGAGGCGTTTGAACATGTCGGGCAACTACATCCTGATGATGCCGGAAGGTGAAGCGCCAAGCCCGCCCCGCTGCCGGGGCGGGAGGCGTGGTACTTAAGCCTCGGTGGCGTACTTGGCCAGTTGTGGGTCGCTCTTGAGCACGGCCAGGGTGTTGGAGTGGACAGTTTCGGCAGTCACGTCGGCGCTGCTGAAGATCTGCTGGAAGTGCTCGTGGGTGACGGCGGCGAAGCGCGCGCGGTCTTCAGGGGCCACACCGAGGACCACGGCATAGGTGGTCAGGGCTTCGCCCTGGCCCTGGGCCATGTCTTCGGAGAGCTCGTTCATCATGCCGTTCATGGCAAACCAGGATTTGCCGCCATAGGTGAGCGCGGCCTTGGTCGAGCAGCCGTTGGTGCCCGAGGTCATGCCGAAGGTTGCGTTGCCGGAGGTGCCGTTGGTGGTGGAAGCCAGGAAGTGGGCCGGTGTGCCGCGCTGGCCCTCGAACAGCAGGTTGCCCCAGCCGCAGTTCGGGCCGCCCGGCGCTTCGGCCATGGCGTTGATCGAGACAGCGGCGAACAGAGTACCCAGAAGAATCCGTTTCATAGCGTTGTTCTCTTTCTCAAGTGACGTACCAATGGTCAGGGTTCTGGCAACGTAGTTGCCAAGGCGGGAGGATTTCCATCCCCCTGCGCAGCTTGGAGTTTAGGCACGATCCAAAGGTTGCGTTGTTTATTGCGAAAAATTGCTTGCGCGATCGGCCATGTTGGGCTGTGACATAAAGTCCCACGGAGCCTTGCCGCTGCGCGCTGGCAGCGCCAGAATGCCTTTCATCCGCCCCGCCGAAGTAAGGAAACCCAATGCCCGATCCTGTCGCCTCGCGCCTGCGTCTCGCGCCCGAAGCCCTGACCCGGCGTTTCTCCGCTGAACAGTTCGCTTTCTCCAACACCGACGACCTGGAGCCGTTTCGTGGCGTCCTGGGCCAGGAGCGTGCCGTCGAGGCCCTGCAGTTCGGCGTGGCCATGCCACGCCCCGGTTACAACGTGTATGTGATGGGCGAGCCCGGCACGGGCCGTTTCTCGTTCGTCAAGCGTTACCTCAAGGCAGAAGGCAAGCGCCAGCACACCCCGGCCGACTGGCTGTACGTCAACAACTTCGAGGACTCCCGCGAGCCCCGTGCCCTGGAGCTGCCGTCCGGCAGCGCCCATGAGTTCATCAACGACATGAACGGGCTGATCGACAACCTGCTGGCCACCTTCCCGGCGGTGTTCGAGCACCCGTCGTACCAGCAGAAGAAGAGCGCCATCGACCGCGCCTTCAACCAGCGCTACGACCGGGCGCTGGACGTGATCGAGCGGGCCTCGCTGGAAAAGGACGTGGCGTTGTACCGCGACAGCAGCAATGTCGCCTTCACCCCCATGGCAGATGGCAAGGCGCTGGACGAGGCCGAGTTTGCCCAACTGCCGGAGGAGGTGCGCGAGCGCTTCCATGAAGACATCGCCGCGCTCGAGGACCGGCTGAACGAGGAGCTGTCCAGCCTGCCGCAGTGGAAGCGCGAGTCGAGCAACCAGTTGCGCCAGCTCAATGAAGAGACCATCACCCTCGCCCTGCAGCCGCTGCTGGCGCCGCTGTCGGAGAAATACGCGGAAAACGCCGCGGTGTGCGCCTACTTGCAATCGATGCAGTTGAACCTGCTGCGCACCGTGGTCGAACAGCTGGTCGACGACAGCAAGACCGACGCCGTGGCGCGCAAGATGCTCGAAGAGCAGTACGCGCCCAACCTGGTGGTTGGCCATCCCGGAAAGGGCGGGGCGCCGGTGGTGTTCGAGCCGCATCCGACTTACGACAACCTGTTCGGCCGCATCGAATACAGCACCGACCAGGGCGCGTTGTACACCTCCTACCGCCAGCTGCGCGCGGGGGCATTGCACCGCGCCAATGGCGGCTTCCTGATCCTGGAAGCGGAGAAGATGCTCGGCGAGCCGTTCGTCTGGGACGCCCTCAAGCGCGCCCTGCAATCGCGCAAGCTGAAGATGGAGTCGCCGCTGGGCGAACTGGGCCGCGTCGCCACCGTCAGCCTGACGCCGCAGGTGATCCCGCTCAGCGTCAAGCTGGTGATCATCGGCTCGCGCCAGCTGTACTACGCGCTGCAGGACCACGACTCGGACTTCCAGGAGATGTTCCGGGTGCTGGTGGACTTCGACGAAGACATGCCGATGGTTGACGAGAACCTGGAGCAGTTCGCCCAGCTGTTGCGCACCCGCACCAACGAAGAAGGCATGGCGCCGCTGACCAGTGACGCGGTGGCGCGCCTGGCCACCTACAGCGCGCGCCTGGCCGAGAACCAGTCGCGGCTGTCGGCGCGGATCGGCGATTTGTTCCAGCTGGTCAGCGAGGCGGATTTCATCCGCCAGCTGGCCAACGAGGCCATGACCGACGCCGGCCACATCGAGCGCGCGCTCAAGGCCAAGGCTCAGCGCACCGGGCGGGTCTCGCAGCGGGTGCTCGACGACATGCTCGCCGGGATCATCCTGATCGATACCGAAGGCGCGGCAATCGGCAAGTGCAACGGCCTGACCGTGCTCGAGGTCGGTGATTCGGCGTTCGGCATGCCAGCGCGGATTTCCGCCACGGTCTATCCGGGTGGCAGCGGCATCGTCGACATCGAGCGCGAGGTCAACCTCGGTCAGCCGATCCACTCCAAGGGGGTGATGATCCTCACCGGCTACCTGGGCAGCCGCTATGCCCAGGAGTTCCCCCTGGCTATTTCGGCGAGCATCGCCCTGGAGCAGTCCTACGGCTACGTCGACGGCGACAGCGCCTCGCTGGGCGAGGCCTGCACGTTGATCTCGGCGCTGTCGCGCACCCCGCTCAAGCAGTGCTTCGCCATCACCGGCTCGATCAACCAGTTCGGCGAGGTACAGGCGGTCGGCGGGGTCAACGAGAAGATCGAAGGCTTCTTCCGCCTCTGCGAGGCCCGTGGCCTGACCGGCGAGCAGGGCGTGATCATCCCGCGGGCCAACGTCGCCACGTTGATGCTCGACGAGCGGGTGGTACAGGCGGTCGAGGCCGGGCGCTTCCATGTCTACGCCGTCAGCCAGGCCGACGAGGCGCTGAGCCTGCTGGTCGGCGAGGAAGCCGGCGCGGTCGACGACAAGGGCGAGTTCGCCGAGGGCAGCGTCAATGCCCGGGTGGTCGAGCGCCTGCGGGTGATCGCCGAGATGATCAGCGAGGAAGAGATCAAGGAGGCCGAGAAGGAGCGCATGGAGGAGGTCATCGCCCAGGCCAAGCCTGCTTGAGTCAATAAACCGGCGTTGGCGGCCATGTGCTACCGTTCAGCGCCGGTTTTCCAACTTTTTCCTCGGGTCGGCTAAAGTGGAACTTAAGGACGTTGTCAGGGTTCAGGATGGAAACAGCCTGAGGGTTTCAGGCTGAACAGGGCTTTACAGAGGGGACGCCGCCATGCGCAACCTCAGCCTCACCCGCCAGTGCCTGGGCCTGGTGACCCGCATCGAATGCAGCATCCGTCCGCTGGCCGGGGACAACGGCATGTGGACCTTGCTGTTCGCCGCCGGCATGGCCGGTGAACAACCCTCGGCGATCAAGGCCCAGGGCCCGTTCCATGGGCCGATGGTGGCCGAGTCGGTGATGAACGCCATCGTCGACAGCCTCACCCTTCATGGCTATCAGGTCGCGGAAGACCCGCAGATCTGGTGCCTGCACCTGCAGGCGCAGTTGCGTCGGATCAACGGTGAGCGGTGCCGCAATCTTGGGGACTATCAGTTCCATCCGGAGACCTGAGCGTTTTTCCTGTGCAACCAGGTTCCCGTGGGAGCGGGCTTGCCCCGCGATAAAGGCCCGACCTGGCCATTGTGACAGCGTGGCTGGCGCCATCGCTGTGCAAGCCCGCTCCCACGAAGTCGCCTCCACAAAGGCTGCTCGCACGATGCACTGCGGCAACCGACCGCAGGCTTTTGCTGTCACAGGTGGCTGGCTATACTCGCGCTCGCTATTCCAGTCACTTCACGAGTCCCCCTACTGTCCATGGAACGTATCCTCGAAAACGCGATGTATGCCTCGCGCTGGCTGCTCGCCCCTATCTATTTCGGCCTCTCGCTGGGCCTGCTGGCACTGGCCCTGAAGTTCTTCCAGGAAATCATCCATGTCCTGCCCAACGTCTTCAGCCTCGCCGAAGCCGACCTGATCCTGGTGATCCTGTCGCTGATCGACATGTCGCTGGTCGGCGGTTTGCTGGTGATGGTGATGATCTCCGGCTACGAGAACTTCGTCTCGCAACTGGACATCGACGACAGCAAGGAAAAGCTCAACTGGCTGGGCAAGATGGACTCCTCTTCGCTGAAGATGAAAGTCGCCGCGTCCATCGTCGCCATCTCCTCGATCCACCTGCTGCGGGTGTTCATGGATGCGCAGAACATCTCCACCGACTACCTGATGTGGTACGTGATCATCCATATGACCTTCGTCATCTCGGCGTTCGTCATGGGTTACCTGGATCGCATTACCAAGCACTGATGCCTGCAAGGGCCATTCGCGGGTAAACCCGCTCCCACAGGTTCTCTGCCAACCCTGTGGGAGCGGGTTTACCCGCGAAGAAGGCAATGCGCTGCAACTGACGAGCGGTGCCTTGTCTAATCCAAGGTTCTGTACAAAAAATGAGCACTCATGCGTGGTTCCCGCAGCGAGGTACGCCCATGAACCTGCATCAGCTCAATACCGAGGCCAGGGCTGGCCATGTCGACGAACTCAACCTGATCGCCATCGAAGGCGGTGACTACCTGCTCGAGGCCCGGGTCAAGGGCCGTGCCCACCCATTGGACGATGCGCGTGGCAAGCGTCTGCTTGTGCACTCTGTCGAAGATGCGCGTCGGCTCCTGCAAGCGCTTCCCCTGCTGTCGATGAACCTGGTGCACTGGTCCGTGCAGGATGAGATGTGCGGCCTGGGCCTGCACCCGGAAGAAGACCTCAAGGTCCCGATTTCCCAGCGTTCGGCCTGGTAGCTGCTTCGCGCGGCACCAGTGTGCTAGGCTGCTCGCCCTTTTCATTAGGGCGCGGATGCAGTGCGCCCTTAAGCGGAGCAAGCCAATGTCCGAACTCAACCTGTCCACCGACGAATCCCGCGTCAGCTACGGCATCGGCCGCCAGCTGGGCGGCCAGCTGCGTGACAACCCGCCACCAGGCGTCAACCTGAACGCTATCGTTGCCGGCCTGACCGACGCCTTCAACGGCGCTGACAGCCGCGTCAGCGAAGAAGACCTGTCGGCCGCCTTCAAGGTCATCCGCGAAGTGATGCAGGCCGAAGCCGCTGCCAAGGCCGAAGCCGCCGCTGCCGCCGGCAAGGACTTCCTGGCCTTCAACGCCAAGCGCGAAGGCATCGTGACCCTGGCCTCGGGCCTGCAGTACGAAGTGCTGACCGCAGGCGAGGGCGCCAAGCCGACCCGCGAAGACAACGTGCGTACCCACTACCACGGTACCCTGATCGACGGCACCGTGTTCGACAGCTCCTACGATCGCGGCCAGCCAGCCGAATTCCCGGTCGGTGGCGTGATCGCCGGCTGGACCGAGGCCCTGCAGCTGATGAACGCCGGCAGCAAATGGCGTCTGTACGTGCCGAGCGAGCTGGCCTACGGCGCCCAGGGCGTCGGCAGCATCCCGCCGCACAGCACCCTGGTGTTCGACGTCGAGCTGCTCGACGTTCTGTAATGCCTGATCGCGGGGCAAGCCCGCTCCCACTGGTGCTCTGCTACCTCGTGGGAGCGGGCTTGCCCCGCGATGCCTTTCAGTTCCAATCCGTTCCCCCCGGGCGCAACGCCCGCGCATAGCAGAACAGAAACAGATTCCTCACCAGCTCCTTGAGCACCCCGGGTTCACTCGAATTCAGCCCCGTGAGGTCCAGGTCACCCTGGTCACGCAGTTCGTCGAGCGCGTCTTCCTCGAGCACGGCGCACACTTCGCCGGTCTCGCGATGCAGGATGCGCAGGTAGGGGTGGGGGCGGTCGAGCCAGGCGTCGATCAGATAGGTCATGGCTATTCTCCTTGGATAGCGTTTCCAATGAGAATAATTCTTATTATCAAAATAGCAAGGGACTATTGGAAGAAATCTTCCGAATGGTGCAGGCGATCCTGTTGCAGGATCTGTCAGGGCCGCCCGCTGGGCAGCCCCGAGGGGCAGGGGATCAGACCTTGCGCACGAACTCGGACTTGAGCTTCATCGCGCCGATGCCGTCGATCTTGCAGTCGATGTCGTGGTCGCCATCGCACAGACGGATGTTCTTGACCTTGGTACCGACCTTGACCACCAGGGACGATCCCTTGACCTTGAGGTCCTTGATCACGGTGACGGTGTCGCCGTCCTGCAGGACGTTGCCGACCGAATCCTTCTTCACCACGTCGTCGCTGGCGGCTTCGGCTTCGCCGCTGGCCGACCACTCGTGGGCGCATTCGGGGCAGATCAGTTGGGTGCCATCCTCATAGGTGTATTCGGAGTTGCATTTGGGGCAGGGTGGCAGAGTGCTCACGGCGTTTCCTTTCAAGTACAGGCGGGTAAAGGCGCACATTGTATAAGGTTTTGGTGCTGGCTGCACAAATGCATCGCGGGGCAAGCCCGCTCCCACAAAAGCGCTACAGGCTTCGTGGGAGCGGGCTTGCCCCGCGATGAGGGTGTTGCGATGAATCAGTGGGTGCGTGCGACCGCGAACTCGCTCAGCTCGACCAGGGCATCCCGGTACTCGCTGGCCGGCAGCACTTCCAGGCAGGCGATGGCACGGGCGACGTAGTCGCGGGCCATCTGCGCGGTGTAGGCCAGGGCGCCGGACGCCTCGACGGCGATGCGGATCTGCTCCAGGTCTTCCAGGCCGCCTTTCTGGATCGCCTGGCGCACCAGCGCGGCCTGCTCCGGGGTGCCTTCGCGCATGGTGTAGATCAGCGGCAGGGTCGGCTTGCCTTCGGCCAGGTCGTCGCCGACGTTCTTGCCCAGGGTCTCGGAGTCGCCCTTGTAGTCCAGCAGGTCGTCGACCAGCTGGAAGGCCACGCCCAGGTGGTCGCCGAAGGTGCGCAGGGCTTCGCGCTGCTCGTCGGTGGCGCCGGCCAGCGCGGCGGCGCTGTGGGTCGAGGCCTCGAACAGCATCGCGGTCTTGCCGCGGATGACGTCCATGTACACCTCTTCGGTGGTGCTGGCGTCGCGCACGCGCGACAGCTGCAGCACTTCACCCTCGGCGATCACCCGGGTGGCCTTGGAGAGGATCTGCATGACCGGCATCGAGCCCAGCTCGACCATCATCTCGAACGAGCGCGAATAGAGGAAGTCGCCCACCAGCACGCTCGGCGCGTTGCCCCACAGGGCGTTGGCGGTGGAGCGGCCACGGCGCATGCCGGACATGTCGACCACGTCGTCGTGCAGCAGGGTGGCGGTGTGCAGGAACTCGATGGTCGCTGCCAGCAGGCGCAGGTCGTCGCCTTCGCGGCCCAGGGCCTTGCCGCACAGCAGCACCAGCAGCGGGCGCAGGCGCTTGCCGCCGGCGGACGTGATATAGTCGCCGATCTTCGATACCAGCGGGACGCGCGAGGTCAGCTGCTTCTTGATGATCTCGTCGACGGCGCTGAAATCATCAGCTACCGCGCGGTAGAAGGATTGGGGTTGCATCGGCTGCTCCATTGAGGTTGCGCGGCATGCTAGGTCGCAGGTCCCGGTGTGTCAAGGCGCGGTGGCCGTGGCCCCGGGCCGGTACTTGCAAGCATTTATGGGGTTGCGTACAATCGCGCACCCTAACTTCCTGGGCAGCACCTGCCTTACGCAATTGCACCGGGCCGTTCCAGCCCTGTGCAGCCATGCCAGCCAATACTCATCATATAAAGCGCTGGGTGAGCAGGATTATCGGAGAAATACCATGTCTTACGCAGTAATCGTTACCGGCGGCAAGCAGTACAAAGTCGCTGAAGGTGAATTCCTCAAGATCGAAAAACTGGAAGTCGCCACTGGCGAATCCGTGACCTTCGATCGCGTCCTGCTGGTCGCCAATGGTGAAGAAGTCACCATCGGCGCTCCAGTTGTTGCTGGTGCTAAAGTAGTGGCCGAAGTCGTTTCGCAAGGCCGCCACGACAAGGTTCGCATCATCAAGTTCCGTCGTCGTAAGCACCACATGAAGCGCATGGGCCACCGCCAGTGGTTCACCGAAATCAAAATCACCGGTATCCAGGCTTAATCGCCCCGATCCCCTGAATTTATTGGAGAATTGAACCATGGCTCACAAGAAGGCTGGTGGTAGTACTCGTAACGGTCGCGACTCAGAATCTAAACGCCTTGGCGTGAAGATGTATGGCGGCCAGGTGATCAAGCCGGGCAACATCATCGTCCGTCAGCGCGGCACCGAATTCCACGCTGGCTACGGCGTTGGCATGGGCAAGGATCACACCCTGTTCGCCAAGATCGAAGGCGTGATCAAGTTCGAGAAGAAAGGCGAGTTCATGCGCCGTTACGTGAGCATCGTCGCCGCTTAATCGCGACGTCGCTCCAGAAGCCCCGTCATGCGACGGGGCTTTTTCGTTTGTGGTGAGCCTCTTGCAAAGCTGTTTGAATGGGCTGCCGGCGTTGGTTTCTGGTTCGTACGGGGCCGCCGCGCTCATCTTCGCAAGAGCCTCATGGTTTTCTGGTTTTCGACTCGTCATCCGACGAGAGGCGGTTTTGAATGAAGTTTGTAGACGAAGTATCGATCCGGGTTAAGGCCGGTGACGGCGGCAACGGTTGCATGAGCTTCCGCCGCGAGAAATTCATCGAGAACGGCGGTCCCAACGGCGGTGACGGTGGCGACGGCGGTTCGGTGTACATGGTGGCCGACGAGAACCTCAACACCCTCGTCGACTATCGCTACACCCGCCACCACGAAGCCCAGCGCGGCTCCAACGGCGGCAGCACCGACTGCACCGGCAAGAAGGGCGACGACCTGTTCCTGCGCGTGCCGGTGGGCACCACCGTGATCGACGCAGCCACCCAGGAAGTCATCGGTGACCTGATCACCCCGGGCCAGAAGCTGATGGTCGCCCAGGGCGGCTGGCACGGCCTGGGCAACACCCGCTTCAAGTCCAGCACCAACCGTGCGCCGCGCCAGACCACCCCGGGCAAGCCCGGCGATCAGCGCGACCTGAAGATGGAAATGAAGGTTCTGGCCGACGTCGGCCTGCTCGGCCTGCCGAACGCCGGCAAGAGCACCTTCATCCGTTCGGTCTCGGCCGCCAAGCCGAAAGTCGCCGACTACCCGTTCACCACCCTGGTGCCGAACCTGGGCGTGGTCAGCGTCGACCGCTGGAAGAGCTTCGTCATCGCCGACATCCCCGGCCTGATCGAAGGCGCTTCCGAAGGTGCCGGCCTGGGGATCCGCTTCCTCAAGCACCTGGCCCGTACCCGCGTGCTGCTGCACCTGGTCGACCTGGCGCCGCTGGACGGCAGCAGCCCGGCCGATGCCGCCGAGATCATCATCAACGAGCTGGCGCAGTTCAGCCCGGCGCTGGTCGACCGTGAGCGCTGGCTGGTGCTGAACAAGGCCGACATGATCATGGACGACGAGCGTGACGAGCGCGTCAAGGAAGTGGTCGAGCGCCTGAACTGGGAGGGGCCGGTCTATGTGATCTCGGCCATCGCCAAGCAGGGCACCGAGAAGCTCAGCCACGACCTGATGCGCTACCTCGAAGACCGCGCCGACCGCCTGGCCAACGACCCGGCCTACGCCGAGGAACTGGCCGAGCTCGACCAGCGCATCGAAGACGAGGCCCGTGCCCAGCTGCAGGCCCTGGATGACGCCCGCACCCTGCGCCGCACCGGCGTCAAGAGCGTGCACGACATCGGCGACGATGACGACTGGGATGATTTCGAGGACGACGAAGACGGCCCGGAAATCATTTACGTGCGCGACTGATCGGTTGCAGTACACTGAACGCCGCTCTCTGGAGCGGCGTTTTTGTATCCACGGTATCTACAGATTCGACATAGGTTGGAAGAGAAGATGCGAAGCAAGGTGACTGGCGCCAAGCGCTGGGTCGTGAAGATCGGCAGCGCGCTGCTGACCGCCGATGGCAAGGGCCTCGACCGCGGCGCCATGGCGATATGGGTCGAGCAGATGGTGGCCCTGCGTGAAGCGGGCGTGGAACTGGTGCTGGTCTCCTCCGGGGCCGTGGCCGCCGGCATGAGCCAGCTGGGCTGGACCTCGCGACCGAGCGCGATGAACGAGCTGCAGGCCGCCGCCTCGATCGGCCAGATGCGCCTGGTGCAGGCCTGGGAGTCGAGCTTCGGCGAGCACGGCAAGCACACCGCGCAGATCTTGCTGACCCACGACGACCTCTCCGACCGCAAGCGCTACCTCAATGCCCGCAGCACCCTGCGCACCCTGGTCGACCTGGGCGTGGTGCCGGTGATCAACGAGAACGACACCGTGGTCACCGACGAGATCCGCTTCGGCGACAACGACACCTTGGCCGCCCTGGTGGCCAACCTGGTGGAAGCCGACCTGCTGGTGATCCTCACCGACCGTGACGGCATGTTCGACGCAGACCCGCGCAACAACCCCGAAGCCCAGCTGATCTACGAAGCCCGTGCCGACGACCCGTCGCTGGACGCCGTGGCCGGCGGTACCGGTGGCGCCCTGGGCCGTGGCGGCATGCAGACCAAGCTGCGCGCCGCGCGCCTGGCCGCCCGTTCCGGTGCCCACACCATCATCATCGGTGGCCGTATCGAGCGCGTGCTGGATCGCCTGAAGGCCGGCGAGCGCCTGGGCACCCTGCTGTCGCCCGAGCGCGGCATGCTTGCCGCACGCAAGCAGTGGCTGGCTGGTCACCTGCAGACCCGTGGCACCCTGGTGCTCGACGACGGTGCCGTGAAGGCCTTGCGCGAATCGAACAAGAGCCTGCTGCCGGTCGGCGTGAAGACCGTGCAGGGCAGCTTCCGTCGTGGCGAGATGGTGGTCTGCGTCGGCCCCGACGGCCTGGAAGTGGCCCGTGGCCTGGCCAACTACAGCGCCCTGGAGGCGCAAAAGATCATCGGCCAGCCGTCCGATGCCATCGAGAGCCTGCTGGGCTACAGCGCCGAGCCTGAGCTGGTGCACCGCGATAACCTGGTCCTGGTCTGAAGGAGGTCACTGTGCTGAAAAGGATGTTTGCCGTGACGGCGCTGCTGCTGCCGATGCTGGCCGGGGCCGAGGAGATCGGCCAGGTGTCCACCGTGTTCAAGTTCGTCGGGCCGAATGATCGGATCGTAGTCGAGGCCTTCGATGACCCGAAGGTCGACGGCGTGACCTGCTACCTGTCGCGGGCCAAGACCGGCGGCTTGAAAGGTGGGTTGGGTTTGGCCGAGGACCGTGCCGAGGCGTCGATCGCCTGTCGTCAGGTCGGGCCGATCCACTTCAAGGGTGAGCTGAAAGATGGCGAGGAGGTGTTCAAGGAGCGCACCTCGCTGGTGTTCAAGACCATGCAGGTGGTGCGTTTTCTCGACAAGAAGCGCAATACGCTGGTGTACCTGGTGTACAGCGACCGGGTGATCGAAGGCAGCCCGCAGAATGCGGTGACGGCGATTCCGATCGTGCCTTGGGCACAGCAGTAAAAACCGGTTGAAATGATCGCGGGGCAAGCCCGCTCCCACGCCATTATTTGTGTGCTGGCGTGGGAGCGGGCTTGCCCCGCGATGCTTTACCGGCTGAATTAGGCCAGTTCTTCGGTTTCATCCTCGCGCACAATGGCCTTCACTTCGTCGCGACGGCTGATGTACTTCCAGTCCGCCTCGTCGATGTAGATGCCGTTCGGCCCGCTGCCGCCTTCCAGGTCGATCGCCACCCGCGCCGATACCTGCGGCTTCACGCTCGCCAGGATCGGCACGAAGCCCAGCTGCTGGCTGGTCTCCAGCAACGCTGCCTGGTTGCGTTCGTCGATGTCCGCCGCCTCGTCGAGGTAGTACGGCAGGCGAATGCGCCCGGCCAGGTCGCGGTCCATCAGGTGCAGCAACAGGTACATGTTGGTCAGCGCCTTGATGGTCATGGTGGTGCCGTTGGACGCGGCGCCGTCGATGTCGGCGTGGATCACCGGCTGGCTGTTGATCTTGGTGATCTCGAAGGCCAGCTCGAACAGGTCCTTCAGGCCCAGCTGGTTATGGTTGGCTGCCACCAGTCGTGCCAGGTACTCCTTGGCCTCTTCGTTCTTGTGATCCTGCTCGGCGCTCTGGGTCAGGTCGAACACCGACAGCGTCTCGCCTTCCTCGTACTGGCCGGCGCTGTGGATGATCTGGTCGATGTGCCGGAGCGCTTCCTTGTTCGGTGCCAGCACCACGCGGAAGCTCTCCAGGTTGGACACCTGGCGCTTGTTGATCTCGCGGTTGAACAGCGCCAGCTGGTGCTCGAGGCTGTCGTAGTCGCTGCGGATGTTGCGCAGGGTCCGGGCGATGTCGGTGACTGCGGCGCGGCGGGCCTTGGCCAGGGTCAGCGCTTCCTCGGTGCGGTGCGAGTAGGCGTTGATCAACAGCTGCAGGCGGCGCTCCATGTCGTCTTCGCTGTCGAACTTGGCCACGCCCTTGAGGCGCACCTGGGCGTACAGCGCCTCGATCTGGTTGTCCACCCGTTGCAGCGCCTGCCAGCTGTCCTGGTAGTCGTTGAGCAGCGGCAGCAGGTTGTCCATGGAGTCGTCGATAGCCTCCATGAACGGCGTGCCGAACGGCAGGTCGGCCGGCAGCAACTGGCGACGACGCAGGGCGTCCTCCAGGGTGCGCTGCTTGGCTTCGAGGTCGGCGATCTGCCGGCCCACCAGCTGCAGCTTGGCCGACAGCTGCTGGACGCGTTCGGTGAAGGCGTCGCTGGAGCGCTTGAGCTCGTCCTGGGCGGCTTCCAACTGGCCCAGTTGCTCCATCTTCTCCGGCTCTTCGGCAGCCAGGGTCTCGGTGCGGCGGAAGTCTTCCAGGGCCTTCTGCGCATCCAGCACCTGCTGGTACAGGGCCTCGGTCTGCGCCTTGCTGGCGGCGCGGTCGAGGGCCACGGCCTGCTGGGTCTTGAGCTGCTTGAGTTCTTTTTCCAGACGCTCCTTCTGGTCGCGCAGGGCGGCGCGGTCGGCCAGGGCCTGCAGCGCGGGCGGGTCGATGTGCGAGATGTCGATGGACAGGCCCGGCACTTCGAAGCGTTCGCCCTTGAAGCGGTCGAGCACGCCTTCGAGGGTCTTCACCCAGACGTCGCTGTCGTCCAGCTCGATGCCGCGGTCGCCCAGCGGCAGGCTGAACAGCGCGCCGTTGAACAGGCGCATCAGGCGGTCGACGTCCTGCTGCGAGAACTCTTCGCGCAGGCGGGCATAGCTGTTGTTGTCGGCGTGGTCGAGCTGCTGCTTGACCGCCTTCACGCGTTTTTCCAGGTCGCGCACGCGCTCGTCGAGGTCCTCGGCGGAGAACTGCCGCGACTGGGCCAGGGCGCCGGCCAGTTCGTCGTGGGCGTCCTTGGCGGCCAGCAGCTGCTGCTCCAGTACCTTGACGTCGGTGACCAGGGCGAAGCGGTGCTTGAGCACCGACAGCTCACCCAGCCAACGCTGGATACCGGTGATCTCGCGCTCCAGGCGCATCAGCTCCTGGGTGCCGCCGCGCTGGTCGTTCTGCAGGCGGTCCTGCTCGCCACGGTAGTGCTCGGCCTGGATGGTCAGCTCTTCCTTGCGCGCCATGGCGTATTCCTGCCAGGTGCCCAGCAGGTTGTCGAGAAGGGGCGAAATACGGTGCAGCTTGCCACGCAGGATGTCGCGCTGGGCCACGCCGCCGGCCAGGGCTTCGACCAGGGGACCTGCGGCCACCAGGGCGTTGTAGTCGCCCTCCATGCGGCGTACGTCGCGGAAGGCCTCTTCGCAGGCGGCGATGTAGTCGACGCTGCCCGAGCGCAGGCTGTGCTCGAAGGCGTCGAGGAACAGCTGCTTGAGCTTGGCGGCGGTGATCTCGCGCATGTGCAGCAGGTTGATGAACAGCGCGCGGAAGGTCTTCAGGCTCTGCTCGCTGGTCGAGCGCAGCGGGATCAGGGTCAGGTCCAGCGGCACCGAGGTGTGGCCACCGACCAGCAACCGACGCAGCTCGTCCGGCTTGAGCTCGTAGGCTTTCAGGCCATGACGCTCGAGGTTGGTGAACAGCTCCTTCTGGCGCAGGCAGGTGTCGTCTTTCTGGTAGTGGGCCAGGTCCAGCTCGCCCTGGTAGGCGAAGAACTGGTGGCCGAAGCCGCCGCCCGGGCCGCGACCGACCACGCCGATCACGTGCGGACCGTGGGGCAGGTTCAGTTCGGTGAGGATGTAGCTGGTGTCGCTGGCGAAGTAGAAGCGGCGCGACTGCTCCAGGCTGTACTTGCCGAAGCTCATGTCGGACATGCGCGCCAGGATCGGGAACTGCAGGGCGTTGATCGACGCCGATTTACCCAGGTTGTTGGCGCCGTAGACCGACAGCGGGTGTTCCAGGGGGAACAGGCCGAGGCTGTAGCCGGCGGTGTTGAGCAGTGCGAAGCGGCGGATGCCGTAGCGTTCCTGGCTCATGCGTCAATCTCCTGTTGCTCTTCGCGGATCGCCCGGGCCAGGGCGTCCTCTTCGCTTTCCTCGCCGTCGAACGGGGTGAGGTCGAGCGGGTCGTCGGTGCGGTTGAGTTCCTCGGGGGTTTCTTCCACCACCAGCACGGGCACCGGCAGCGGCAGGTCGCTGTGCAGGGTGGCGGCCAGGTCGCGGTCCTGCTGGACCGACAGGCACACGTCGAGGAAACGGTGCATCGGCGGCATGAAGCGGTAGATGCCGCCCTCTTCGAAGGCGAAGCCCAGCTGGGTCATGCGGCGCATGATCTTTTCTTCGAGCTCGTCGACGGTCTGCACTTCGGCCTGCAGGAACAGGTCGCGGTACTTGTCCAGCAGCGATGGCAGTTCGTCGCGGCCGATGCTGCCGCCGTCGAGCACGGCCATCGGGTCGCGGCCCTGGTCGGCCAGGTGCTCGACCAGGATGAAGGTGAACAGCGACAGGCGCTGGGCGGTCTTGTTGACCTGCGCGGCGGCCTGCTCGGGGACGAAGTAGTAGAAGCCGCGGGTGTCGCAGACCAGCTCGAAGCCCAGGGCCTTGAACAGGGTGCGGTACTGGTCCTGGAAGTTCGACAGCTGGGCGTACAGCTCCGGGTCGCGGCGGCTGATGTGGAAGCCCTTGAACAGCTCGCGGAAGATCGGCGCGAGCTGGGACAGTTCGGAAAGATCAAGATGCATGGACGGGGCTCGCGGTGGATTCGGTCGGGGTCGCCGGCTTGTTGTCGCGGCTGGAGGTCAGGGCGAAGGAGCGCAGGCTGACCAGGTGTTCGCGGGTAAGGTACTGCTGGCGATCGAGGCGCTCGCGGCTGAAGCGCTTTTCCCGCGACAGGCGCGAGAACCAGTACAGCAGCTCGTCGGTGGCGCCCTCGGGCTCCTGTTCCAGCAGCCAGACCATCAGGTCCGGCAGCGGCAGGGCGTCCTCGCAGCGCTCGAGCATTTCCTTGACCGTGCGCGGGGCGCGGGGCAGCGGGCCCTTTTGCGTCTTGTGTGCCTTGGGGAAGCGCGCAGGCTTGGGCTCGAAGCGAGCCAGGGCGTAGACGTAGGCCTCGACTTGGCTGGCGCTGCCAAGGAAGGTGCTCTGCGGGCGGGTGAACAGCGGCATGGCCGCCTGCGGCACGGCGTCGATGCCCTTCTTGCGGATCACCGACAAGGCCAGGGCGGCGCCACGGGTCACGGCGTTGTGCCGGCGCGCTTCTTCGCGCAGCGGCAGCAGCAGTTCGCGGGCGTGACGCAGGGTCAGCTGGGCGCTGGTCTGCATTTCGAGGATGCGCGCGTGGGTGCGCAGCAGCATGTCGTCGTCGACCAGGTGGCCCAGGCGCGCCTGCTCGCCCAAAAGGCGCAGCAGCACGGTCTCGACCTTGCGCACGCCCTGCTCGAAGGCGCCGTCGGCGTTGACCAGCTGGATCATCGGCTCGACGTACTCGTCCCAGGTCGCCAGTACTTCGGCGTAGCGCTGGCGCAGGGGGATCTGCCGGTTGCTGGTCTTGGCCCGTTCGGCCACGGCCACCAGCGCCTGTTCGTCGTTGTCGAGCTTCTTCAGTACATCGCGCACGCGCATGTCGAGCAAGCGCAGCTGACGCGCCAGATCGTCGCTGTCGCGGTTGTCGAAGGCGTCCTGGATATGCCCGGCCAGGCGTTCCAGGTGGCGCAGGTAGGCCTCGATCTCCAGGCACAGGCCCAGCCGGTGTTCGCGGCGCAGGTAGGCGAGGAAGTCGTGGATCTGCGCGTTGAGCTCGAAACGGTTCGGGCTCTTGGCCACCGGGACCAGGATGTCCAGGCGAATCCACACGTCGAGCAGCTGGGTGATGTCCTGCGGGGTGCTTTCCACCTGCTGGCGGGCCAGCTGCTGGCGCAGCTCGACCAGGCTCAGGGTGCCCTGGTCGAAGCGCTCGCACAGCGGCTCGATCAAGGCCCAGTGTTCGGCTAGGGCGCGCAGGACGCGCTTGGGTTCGATCATTGGCGGGTCGACTCGTTGCCAAATAAAAGGGGCGATTGTACTGCATCCGGGGGGGAGGTTTTCACCCCTTGGTCTGTAATGGGGGATAACCCGAGTTACAGGGTGGCCTGCACTGGCCCTTTCGCGGGTAAACCCGCTCCCACAGGGCCTGCACGCCCTCTGTGGGAGCGGGTTTACCCGCGAAAGGGCCAGTGCAGGCAGTAAAATTCCGTCGACCTGTTGCGCCACGATGCTGCCAACGGCGTTAGAATGCCCGACTGTTTCGTCTATCCCCGGATACCCGCGCCTTGCTGATCGAGTCCCGCCGCCGCGCCTACCTGTCCGCCATGCAAGTGGTGCACTGGCTGCCGCGCGCCGAACTGCCGTTCGCCGCCCCGTCGCGGCCGGAGCTGCTGTTGCCGGTGGCGCCGGTCGAGGACGTCGACTTCGAGGTGCGTCCGGCCGCCCCCGCACCTGCGCCGAGCGCCACCCCGGTGGCCCCCCAGGCGCGTGCCGAGCGGCCGAAGATCGAAATCCCGCGCCCGGGCAGCGCGCCAAAACCGGCCGCCAAGCCGGTCGAGGCCGAGCAGGAGGCCCCTGCGCCACGCCCGGCGCCGGTGCCGCCACCACGCTTCGCCCTGCAGTTGCTGCGCGCTGGCAGTTGCCTGCTGCTGGTCGAGCTGGCCACCGGCCAGCCGTTCCAGAGCCGCGACCCGTCCTACCTGCTGCTCAAGGACATGCTGCGCGCCGCCGGCTTGCCGGATGCCCCGCAGATCATCGGCGAGCCGGTGCGCTGGCCGCTGCTGATGCGCGGCAACATGGACCAAGGCCCGGACGCCGCCCGCGACTTCGTCCAGGGTTTCATCGCCGCGCGCCTGGAAGAGGCGCCGTGCACCTGCCTGTGGCTGCTCGGCCTGCCGGCCATCCGCTTCGCCGGCCAGGCCGATGCCCAAGCCTACTACCAAGAACTCGAGGTCGACCTGCTCGGCAACGCCTGGGCCTTGCCCGGCCTTGAACTGTTGATGGACGAGCCGCAACGCAAGGCGGACGTCTGGAAAGCCATGCGCCAGCTGATGGCGCGCTGGAAGAGCGTTGAATGAGTGACTCGATCAGTTTCCGCCCGGCAACCGAGGCGGATCTGGATGCCCTGCTTAAGATCGAATATGCCGCCTTCAGCCACCCCTGGACCCGCGGCATCTTCCTGGATGCGCTGAAGTCCTATGAAGTGTGGCTGATGTTCGTTGGCCAGCAGCAGGTCGGCCATGGCGTGATCAACGTGATCATCGACGAGGCGCACCTGCTCAACATTACCGTCAAGCCGGAGAACCAGGGCTGCGGGCTGGGCTTGCGCCTGCTCGAGCACCTGATGGCGCGGGCCTACCAGCTCAATGGCCGCGAGTGCTTCCTCGAAGTGCGCGCCAGCAACCAGTCGGCCTATCGCCTGTACGAGCGCTATGGGTTCAACGAGATCGGCCGGCGTCGAGACTACTATCCGGTGGCGGGTGGGCGCGAAGACGCGCTGGTGATGGCCTGTACGTTGCTGGAGGACTGAGGCGCGCCGCCGCGGGCACCGGTTCAAGCCAGTGCCTGGCGACGGCTGAGGTTCAGGCGGCGAGAATCAACGCTCGATTGCCAGGGCTACGCCCTGACCGCCGCCGATGCAGAGGGTCGCCAAGCCCTTCTTCGCATCGCGCTTGATCATCTCGTGCAGCAGGGTCACCAGCACTCGACAGCCCGAGGCGCCGATCGGGTGGCCCAGGGCGATGGCGCCGCCGTTGACGTTGACCTTCGCCGCATCCCATTCCAGCTGTTTGCCCACCGCCAATGCTTGGGCGGCAAAGGCTTCGTTGGCCTCGATCAGATCCAGGTCGGCCAATTGCCAGCCGGCCTTGTCCAGGCAGCGCTGGGTCGCCGACACCGGGCCGATGCCCATGATCGCCGGGTCCACGCCGGCGCTGGCGTAGGCGGCGATCTTCGCCAGTACCGGCAGGCCCAGGGCCTTGGCCTTGCTGGCGCTCATCAGCAGCACCGCGGCGGCACCGTCGTTGAGGCTGGAGGCGTTGCCGGCGGTGACGCTGCCGTCTTTCTTGAACGCGGCGCGCAGCTTGCCCAGGGATTCGGCAGTGGTGCCGGGGCGGGGCTGCTCGTCGGTGTCGAACACCAACGGCTCGCCTTTTTTCTGCGGGATGTGGATCGGGGTGATCTCGTCCTTGAAGCGCCCGGCCTCGATGGCGGCCACGGCCTTGCGCTGCGACTCGGCGGCGAAGGCATCCTGTTGTTCACGGGTGAGGGCGTACTTGTCCACCAGGTTCTCGGCGGTGATACCCATGTGGTAGTCGTTGAAGGCGTCCCACAGGCCATCGCTGATCATGCTGTCGATCAGCTGGCCGTGGCCCATGCGCTGGCCGGTGCGCGCCGAAGGCATCACGTAGGGCGCCAGGCTCATGCTCTCCTGGCCGCCGGCGATCACCACCTCGGCGTCGCCACAGCGGATGGCCTGGGCAGCCAGGTGCAGGGCCTTGAGGCCCGAGCCGCAGACCTTGTTCAGGGTCAGCGCCGGGACCTCGAACGGCAGGCCGGCCTTGACCGCGGCCTGGCGTGCGGGGTTCTGGCCGGCCCCGGCGGTGAGCACCTGACCGAGGATCACTTCGTCGACCTGGGCCGGGTCCAGCTGGGTCTGGGCCAGCAGCTGGCGGATCACGGCGGCGCCCAGCTCCACGGCGGACACGTTGGCCAGGGCCCCCTGGAAACTGCCGATGGCAGTGCGGGTGGCGGCGACGATGACGACTTCGTTCATTGTTGTTCTCCGGGATGCGGGCGTGCTCCTCACAGCATCCCCGCCCGGGGCTTATTTGAGAAGTTTGTTTTTCTTTGCCATTGTTCTGAAATTCAAATGAATGATTGGTGCGCGGTGGAGCCTTCAATCGGGCAGGGCCAGGCTTGGCTGGCCGATGGTGACGGGGCGAAGGCGGTCCGATGAGCCCCGACTTGCCACGCGATGATCGTCTCTACACCGCCGGGCACTGGTTGGTAACGCAGTGAATCCCGCCCCCTCCCGCGGCAATCGCATCGATATCCAGCTGCACCACCTTGCGCCCCGGATACAGCTTCACCAGCAACGCCCGGGCCTTCTCGTCGGCACTGCGATCACCAAACTGCGGCGCAATCACCGCGCCGTTGATGACGAAGTAGTTGATGTACCCTGCCGCGAAGTCCGGGTTGTCATCGTTGAACTTGCTGCGCCGTGGCTTCAGTGGCGGCGAAATCGTGTGGATCTCCAGCTTGCGCTCGTCGGCATCGGTGGCGTTGCGCAGGATTTCCAGGTGCTCGAGAGTCACCTCGTGGTCGTAGGAATCCGGATCGTTGTCCAGGTTCGCCACCACCACGCCGGGCGCCGCGAAGCGCGCATAGAAGTCCACATGGGCGTCGGTGATGTCCTTGCCCTTGATGCCCGGCAGCCAGATGATCTTGCGCAGCCCCAGGCGTTCCTTCAGTTCGGCCTCGACCTGGGCCTTGCTCCAGCCCGGGTTGCGGTTGCTGTTGATCCAGCTGCTCTCGGTCATGATCCCGGTGCCGTGGCCGTCCACTTCGATACCGCCGCCTTCGCCCACCAGTTCGCTCTGCTGGTACTGGGCGCCGGCCAGCCTGGCGACGCGGGCCGCGAGCTTGGCGTCGTAGCGGTGCTGCTGCTTGCCGCCCCAGCCGTTGAAGTTGAAGTCCACCGCGCCCAGCACGCCGTCGTCGACCACGAAGTTGGCGCCGATGTCGCGCATCCAGATATCGTCCAGCTCGCTCTCGACATAGGTGATGTTGTGGCTGCCGCATTCCTCCTCGGCGATGTCGCGCTCGCTGGCGCGGCAGAACACCGTCACCGGCTGGAACGCGGCGATGGCCCGGGCGATGCGCCCGAGCGCGGCCTGGACGTCTTCGGTGAAGTCTTCCCAGATGGCGTCCTGGGCGCCAAAGGCGATGTAGGCGCGTGCGTGCTTTTCGCCTTCGTCGGGCATGAACCAGCGGCCCGGTTCGGCGGCGCGGGCGCTGTTGCCGCCAAACGGCAGGCCAAAGCTGGCGGCGGCGCCGAGGCCGGCGACGACGCTCATGTGCTGGAGGAAGGTACGGCGAGTAGGCATGGGGTCAGTCCTGTGCAGTCTTGAAGCGGGTCCAGACGCGCATGCGCGCACGCATGTCGGCCTGGGGGATGTCCTTGCCCGGGATCAGCCGGGTGTAGGTGGCATCGCCGAGGAAGATGTCCGGGTTGTCACGCAGGCGCGCATCCACCAGGGGGCGGGCCTTGGCGCTGGCGGTGGGGTAGCCGGTGAAATTGCTGATCGCGGCCATGTTCTCCGGGCTCATGACGAAGTTGATGAAACGATAGGCGTATTCCGGGTGCTTGGCGTCGGCGGGGATGGCCATGGTGTCCATCCACACCGTGGTGCCTTCGCGGGGCACGCGGTACTGGAAGTCGATGGCCTTGCCGGCGGCCTCCGCGGTGCGCTGGGCCTGGATCACGTCGCCGCTGTAGCCCAGCGACAGGCAGGTGTTGCCATTGACCAGCTCGGTGACCGGTTGCGACTGCAGCTTGCGCACATAGGGGCGGATGCCCTTGAGCAGCTCGCTGGCGGCGGCCAGGTCCTCGCGCTTGGCGCTGCGCGGCTCACGGCCCAGGTAGTGGAGCACCACGGCCAGCACTTCGTCGGGCGAGTCGATCATCGAGATGCCGCAGTCGGCGAACTTGGCCGCCAGCTCCGGCTTGAACAGCAGGTCGAGGCTGTCCAGCGGGGCGTCGGGCATGCGCTCGCGGATCTTCTTCGCATCCATGGTCAGGCCGATGGTGCCCCAGGTGTAGGGCACGGTGGCCTGGCTGGCCTTGGGGTAGCGGTCGTGCAGCTGGCGCAGGCCGGGCTCGATATCGTCGAGCGCGGTCAGTTGCTTGCGATCAAGGGCTTGCAGGCTGCCGGCACGCATCAGCCGTTCGGCCACGGTGTCGCCGGGGAATACCAGGTCATAGCCGCTGCGCCCGGACATCAGCTTGGCCTCGAGCACTTCGCTGCCGTCCATGACGTCGTAGATCACCGGGATGCCGGTCTCGGCGGTGAAGCGCTTGAGGGTGTCCTCGGCAAAATAGTCGGCCCAGTTGTACAGGCGCAGGGCGTCCTGCTCGGCCTGGGCGACGCCGGCGCAGGCCAGCAGGGCGGCGATGGCGAGCAGTTTCGATGGACGGCTTGGCATGGTTCAGGCCCTCGCGGTCTGTGGGGTGCGGCCGTCCAGGCTGAGCAACGGCGCGTACATGCTGGGGCGACGGTCGCGGTAGATGCCCCAGGTCAGGCGGTCCTCGCGCATGCGTTCCAGGTCCAGGTCGTGCAGCCAGACGCCGCTGCTGTCGCGGTCGGCCTCTTGCAGCATCGCGCCCTTGTGGTCGCAGATGAACGATGAACCGTAGAAACGCATCGACAGGTTGTCGTCGCTGCGCGCCACTTCATGGCCGACGCGGTTGGCGGCCACCACCGGCAGCAGGTTGGCGGCGGCGTGGCCGCGCATGGCCATCTGCCAATGGTCACGCGAGTCCAGCTCGGCGGCGCCCGGCTCCGAGCCGATGGCGGTGGGGAACAGCAGCACCTCGGCGCCCATCAGCGCCAGGCAGCGGGCGGTCTCGGGGAACCACTGGTCCCAGCAGATGCCGATGCCCAGGCGGCCGAAGGCGGTGTCCCAGACCTTGAAACCGGTATCGCCGGGGCTGAAGTATTCCTTTTCCTGGTAGCCGATGGCGTTGGGGATGTGGGTCTTGCGGTACACCCCCAGCAGGCGACCGTCGGCGTCGGCCACGGTCAGCGAGTTGAAGAAGGCATTGCCGGCGCGCTCGTACCAGCTCAGCGGCAGCACCACGCCCAGCTCCTTGGCCAGGGCGGCGAAGCGTTTGAGCAGCGGGCTGTCGTGGTAGTCCTGGGCCAGTGACTGGTGGCTGTGGCACTGCTCGATGCAGAAGTACGGGGTGGCGAACAGCTCTTGCAGCAGGATCACCTGGGCGCCCTGGGCGGCGGCCTGGCGCACCAGCTGCTCGGCGCGCTCGAGGTTGGCGGCCAGGTCCCAGCTGCAGGCCATCTGCGTGGTGGCGATGCGCAAGGTGCTCATGGGCGGGCTCCCTGCCAGGCCGGCTGCTGCTGGGTGATGCAGTGGATGCCGCCGCCGCCGTGGGCGATGTGGTCGATGCGCACCGGCACGACTTCGCGGCCGGGGAAGGCCAGGGCCAGCTGCTGCGCGGCGGCCTGGTCGGCGTCGATCCCGTAGGCCGGCATGATCACTGCGCCGTTGGCCAGGTAGAAGTTGGTGTACGAGGCGCAGAACACCTCGGCCTCGGTATCCACGGCCGCCGTGGCCTCGTACAGGTCGAGCAGCTCGAACGAGCGGCCCTGGGCGTCGGTGGCCAGTTCCAGGGCGCGACGGTTCTCGCGGGCCACTTCGGCGTACACCGAACCCTGGTCGTGGGTGGCGTCCACCAGCAGCACGCCGGGGCGGGCGAAGGCGCACACGCCATCGACATGGCCGTCGGTCATGTCGCCGGTGACGTACTGTGGGTCACCCGGCAGCCAGATGGTCTTGCGGATGCCCAGCAGGCGGGCGAAGCAGTCCTCGAAATCGGCCTTGCTCAGGCCTGGGTTGCGGTTGGGGTTGAGCAGCACCGACTCGGTGGTGATCAGCGTGCCTTCGCCGTCGACGTGGATGGCGCCGCCTTCGTTGCACAGCGGGGTGCTCAGGCCTTCGAGGCCGAGGTGGTCGAGGATGCGCCGGGCCAGGCTGCGGTCCTTGCCATGCTCGGACTTGTCGCCCCAGGCGTTGAAGCGCCAGCTCAGGCCGGCCACGCCCTGCTGCGGGTGGATGAGGAAGGTCGGACCGCTGTCGCGGCACCAGCTGTCGTCGACGGCCAGTTCGACCAGCTCGATGCCGGGGCCGCACAGTTCGCGGGCCATGGCCATGGCCGAGGGGTCGACCACCATCTTCACCGGCTCGAAGCGGGCGATGGCGGCGGCCACGCGGGCATAGTCGCGCTGCACGTCGGCCAGGGTCACGCCCCAGCCCGACTCCCACAGCGGCTTGTTGTGTGGCCAGATCATCCAGGTGGCGGCGTGGCGGGCCCATTCGGCAGGCATGCGCCAGCCGCTGTCGCGGGACAGGGTCATAGTGAACTCCGATCTATTAGGGATTTTTATCAACGAAGCCCGCCGTCGCGGGTGTTGCTGCCCATGTTATGGCTGGGAAACCGCAGCGACAAACGATAGATTTAGCGTATTTCTGATCAGTCAGGCTTATCAGCATGCTCAAACACTGGCCCCCGCTCAACGCCCTGCGCGGCTTCGAAGCCGCCGCCCGCCTGGGCAGCTTCCACAAGGCCGCCGAGGCCCTGAACCTCACCCAGTCGGCGATCAGCCAGCAGATCCGCAGCCTGGAGAGTTACCTGGAACAACCGTTGTTTCACCGCAGCGGGCGCAGTGTCAGCCTGACCGACGCCGGGCATGACCTGCTCAGCACCACCCAAGCCTTGCTGCAGCAGCTGGCGGTGGGGATTCGTCGCCTTGACCAATACCGCAAGCCCAACCAATTGGTGGTCAACACTACCCCGGCCTTCGCCCGGCATTGGCTGTTACCGCGCCTGGCGGATTTCCATCAGCGTCACCCGGATGTGGACCTGTGGCTGTTCACCAGTTTCGAGGTGCCGGACATGGCCAACGAGACCATCGACCTGGCGATTCGCGACGATATCGGGCCGCAGGCTGAATGCAGCTTCACCGTGCTACACCAGGACACGCTGTATCCGGCCTGTCACCCGACGTTGCCCGAGACCGGGCGCACGACCTTGCACGGCGAGCGCGAGATGGACTGGAGTCACTGGCAGCTGGAGGGCGGCGAGGAGGTGGGGCAGCAGGGCAAGGGGCTGAATTTCTCCGACCCGGGGCTGCTGCTGGAGGCGGCGGGCGAGGGGCTGGGGATCGCCCTGGTCAGTCAGTTGCTGGCACAGCGGATGGTCGACGAGGGACGTTTGCGGCCCTTGTCGGCACAGCGCGTACGCGGGCCGGTGTGGAGCTGCCTGGTGCATTGGGAAAGCCAGGAGGATCCATTGGCGCGGCAGTTTCTCGCGTGGTTGCGCGAAGCCCTGCGGCCAGCACCGTCCCTGTAGGCGCGAAAGGGCTGCGCAGCAGCCCCAGATTTCGGAGGATCGCTGAAATTGTCGGGGCCGCTTCGCGGCCCTTTCGCGGCACAAGGCCGCTCCTACAAAATGTTCGAGGATTTTGAATCACCCCGTAATATGTGTCGGATATCCCACGAGGGTAGTCTCACCCTCTAGATCAAACGGCAGTGCCCCGAATCCGGGCGCTGTCCCAGCCTAAACCTGACGAGGTACAGACATTGGCCATCATTCATCCCAAGGTTCGCGGTTTCATCTGCACCACGACTCACCCCAAGGGCTGCGAGCTCAACGTCCGTGACCAGATCGAAGCCACCCGCAAGCTGGGCGTGCGCGAGGATGGTCCGAAGAAAGTCCTGGTGATCGGCGCCTCCAGCGGCTACGGCCTGGCCGCGCGCATCACCGCGGCGTTCGGCTTCAAGGCCGATACCCTGGGCGTGTTCTTCGAAAAGCCGGGCACCGAGACCAAGGCCGGTACCGCCGGCTGGTACAACGCCGCCGCCTTCGACAAGTTCGCCAAGGCCGAAGGCCTGTACAGCAAGTCGATCAACGGTGACGCCTTCTCCGACGAAGCCCGCGCCAAAGTGATCGAGCTGATCAAGAACGAAATGGGCGGCCAGGTCGACCTGGTCATCTACTCCCTGGCCTCGCCGGTGCGCAAGCTGCCGCAGACCGGTGAGCTGGTGCGTTCGGCACTGAAGCCGATCGGCCAGCCGTACAAGTCGACCGCCATCGACACCAACAAGGACATCATCATCGAGGCCAGCATCGAGCCGGCCACCGAGCAGGAAATCCAGGACACCGTCACCGTGATGGGTGGCCAGGACTGGGAGCTGTGGATCGACGCCCTGAACGCCGCCGGCGTGCTGGCGCCGCAGGCCCGCACCGTGGCCTTCAGCTACATCGGGTCCGACATCACCTGGCCGATCTACTGGGACGGCGCGCTGGGCAAGGCCAAGCAGGACCTGGACGAAACCGCCCAGCGCCTGGGCAAGAAAGTCGGTGGCAGTGCCAACGTTGCGGTGCTGAAGTCGGTCGTCACCCAGGCCAGCTCGGCGATCCCGGTGATGCCGCTGTACCTGTCGATGGTCTTCAAGATCATGCAGGAGAAGGGTATTCACGAAGGTACCCAGAACCAGCTGGACCGCATGTTCCGCGACCGCATGTACCGTGCGGATGGTGCGCCGGCTGCCCTGGACGACGAAGGCCGCCTGCGTCTGGACGACTGGGAACTGCGTGATGACGTGCAGGACGCCTGCCGTGCGATGTGGCCCAAAGTCACCACCGAAAACCTGTTCGAGCTGACCGATTACGCGGGCTACAAGAAGCAGTTCCTCAACCTGTTCGGCTTCGAGCGCGCTGACGTCAACTACGACGAAGACGTGGCCACCGACGTACGGTTCGACTGCATCGAGCTGTAAGCAAGTCCTTGACCGCGCAGCCGTTGATGACGGCTGCGCGGTTCCCGCCGACGACTTGTTAATATTCTGAAACAAATCACCCAATGGCCCTTGGCCATGAGCACGCTCCGCCTGATCTATACCCCAGCTATTGGCCTGGCAATTCCGCCGGGGCCGAGGAGGGAGCAATGGGCGCGCTGCAAAAACTACAAGAACGCATTCGCCAGAAGGGCCTCAAGCGCACCTTCAAGACCTTGTTCGAACGTTACGTGTTCTTCCACTGGGAATTGTTGTGGATGGAACGCGACCTGATCAGTCCGGTGCCTCCCTACAGCCTCAAGGCCCACACGCCGGTCACCCTGGTGCAGATCACCACCGCCAACGCCGACGCCTTCGCCGCGAATTTCGGCGACCGCGTCGAGACCATGCGTGAACTGGCCGCCGAAGGGCACACCGGGCACATGTACCTGGACGAGCAGGGCGACGCCGTGGCCTTCATCTGGGCCAGCGTGGTCGACTATCACGACAAGCACTACTACGGTTGCACCTTTCCGGTGAAACCGGGCGAATTCTTCGAGTTCGGCGGCGAGATGACCCGGCCCTACTTCGGCAGCGAGCTATCGGTGACGGCCCAGGTCGAGCTGTGGAACGCCATGCGTGAGAAAGGCTGCCACAAGGTGGTGGACGTGGTGGAGACCCACAATGTGCCGGCCATGAAGCTGCACCTGCGCATGGGCTACCACGAGCAGGGGCGGGTGATGCATGTGTACGGCCTGTTCGGCCGCTGGAAGCTGTTCCGCGAGACCCGCTACGACGGCTCGCGCCTGGCGGTGTTGCGCAAGCCGGGTGTGGCGGGGGCCTTGCCGACTGCTTGAACCTATCGCGGGGCAAGTCGCAGCGGCGCACCGCCGCTCCCACGCTACCTTGGCTAGTTCTGAGTAGCGTGGGAGCGGGCTTGCCCCGCGATAGGGCCGGTACAGCCACCGATTTTTTTGCTAGCGTGGGCGCACGACAACAGCCCGTCCGCCAGCATGGCGCGACGCCGCAGGGAGCGCGCCATGAGCAGCCTCACCCAACCCGCCTGTGCCTTTCGTCATGTCGCCGCCGACGGCTACAGCCTCGGCGGATTCCGTTGGCGCCACGCCGAACCCGATCCCGGGCGAGCGCTGGTGATCATCAACGCTGCCACCTCGGTGCGCTGCCGTTACTACTCGCGCTTCGCCGACTACCTGTTCGCCCAGGGTTTCGACGTGCTCACCTACGACTACCGCGGCATCGGCGAGTCGCGCCCGGCCACGCTGCGTGGTTTCCAGGCGTCCTGGAGCGACTGGGGGCGGCTGGACTTCGAGGCGATGCTGCAACTGGCCGCCGCCGAGCATCCGGGCCAGCCGGTGCATGTAGTCGGCCACAGTTTCGGCGGCTGGGCGCTGGGGCTGGCGCCGTCGGCGGGGCAGGTGCGCCATGCGGTGCTGGTGGGGGCGCAGTTCGCCTACTGGCGTGACTATGCGGCGGAGCAGCGTTGGCAGCTGTTCGGCAAATGGCATGTGCTGATGCCGCTTTTGACCCGGCTGTTCGGCTACTTCCCCGGCAAGCGCCTGGGCTGGCTGGAGGACACCCCGGCCGGGGTGGTGCGTGACTGGAGCACCCGCACGCCGCGCTACGAACACCGCCCCAGCGGGCGCCTGCTCGAGGCGGTGCCGTTCGAACAGGTGCGGGCGGCGACCCTGGCCGTCAGCCTGACCGATGATCCGTTCGGCACGGTGGCGGCCACCGAGCGGTTGTTGGGGTACCTGCGCCAGGCCGAGCGTCGGCACCTGCGGGTGGCGCCTGTGGATATCTCGGTGGAGGAGATCGGGCATTTCGCGTTCTTTCACGATAGGTTTCGTGAAAGTTTGTGGCCGATTGCACTTGAGTGGTTACGAGAAGGGCGATTGGGGGACCAGGTGCCGGGTAGCGTTATCAGGTGAGGGTCTCATCGCGGGGCAAGTCGCATCGGCGCACCGCCGCTCCCACAGAAACTGGAGCGGACTTGGGCATGACACGCTATTAGGCCAGGCGCGCCAACGGCTGGGCGGTGAACTTCACGCCGGCCAAACCATGCTTGATCAGCGCACGGATGTTGCCATGGTCGCTGCCCTCGGGGGTGGCCACCACGCTGCGGTAGTGCTCGCCGAAGGCCAGCAGCGCCTCTTGGTCGCTCAGCCCTTCCAGCAGCGCCAGGCCCAGGGTCTTGCACGAACCTTCGTTCTGCCCGGCGGCGTTGTGCACGTCGCCGTTGTCGAAGGCCTGGGGTTGGTAGCTGTAGTTCGCGGCGATGAACGCCAGGGTCTCGGCGAAAACGTGTTCGCCGCTGGCGAGGCTGCTGCGCAGGGTGTTCAGGTCAGTCACGAGGTTTTCCTTGTTCGAACGCCGCCTGTTGCTCGGCGCTGGCTTCTTTCTGGTGTTGGGCTTTCCACTCGGCGTAGGGCATGCCGTACACCTGCTCGCGGGCATCATCCAGGCTCAGCTCGATCTGGCGATCGTCGGCGGCGGCCTTGAGCCATTTCGACAGGCAGTTGCGGCAGAAGCCGGAGAGGTTCATCAGGTCGATGTTCTGCACGTCGGTGCGCTTCTGCAGATGGTCGACCAGGCGCCGGAACGCGGCGGCTTCGAGTTCGAGCTGTTGTTGCGGGGTCATGGGCGGTGTCTCTTCAGGTCATGCGGTTCTTCAGATGGCGGCCACCGTTGATGACCACCTGGCTGCCGGTGCTGTACTGGCTTTCGAGCAGGAACAGCACGGCGTCGATCAGCGGGCGGGCGCCGGGTTCGAATTCGAGCAGGGCCTTTTTCAGGGTCTGCTGGCGGTACTGCTCGTCGCCGCCTTCCTTGAGGATCAAGAGGCCCGGCAGGATACCGTTGACGCGCACCTTGGGCGCGTACTTTTCGGCGAACGACAGCACCATGTTCTGCAGCGCGGCCTTGGTCGCGGCGTAGCCGATATGGCTCTTGCTGCCGCGCGAGGAGGTCTCGTCGCAGATGTGGATGATATCGGCCTTGTCCACCTTGTTCAGCCACTCGCCGAGGGCCAGGTTGAGGTGGTAGGGCGCCTCGACGTGCAGGCGGAACATGGTGTCGAGGTTGTCCAGGCCATCGTCGAGCCACAGCGAGGCGTTGTGGATGATCGCACGCAGGCCGTCGTAGTGGCCGTGCAGGTGGTCGATCAGGGCCTGGCGGTCTTCGCTGCGGGTCAGGTCGGCCTGGAACTGCCGGATGTTCGGGTGGGCCGCCTGGGCATGCAGGCTGCGGCTGGCGCTGACCACCGTATGGCCGGCCTGGGCCAGCTCCAGGGCCAGGGCCAGCCCGACGCGCTGGCTGGCGCCGGTGATGAGGATTGGGCTGTTCATGTGCGGGCGGTCTGTTCGTCTGTCCGTGCGTGATGCCCCAGCATACCCGAACTGCGCGGCCTTGCGAGCCCGTGCCTCAGCGGCTGCGCAGCCCCTGGGCGCGGTCGCTCGGGGCATGCGGCGCGGCGTTCAGCCAGCCGGCCAGCAGGCGGGTGGACAGTGGGATGAACAGGTACACCATCAAGGGGGTCAGGGCCAGGGTGCTGAGCAGTACGCGGGGCAGCAGTTCCAGCGCTGCCAGCCAGTGGCCGAACAGCAGGTTGAACAGCAGCGAGACCGGGAAGAACGCCAGCCAGATGGCCGTGGCCTGTTTCCAGCGCGGCGGTTTCTGCACCGTATTGGTGCCGAACCAGTCGTCGATGCCGCTCACGCGCCTCTCTTTGGGGCGTTCGAACAGGCCGTCGCCACGCTCAAGCCAGGCTCGGCGCGAGGCGGAATGCTCCCAGGCGTGCAGGGTCTGCTCGTCGGTGAAGCGGAAGATGATCTGGAATTCATCGCCCTCGGCCGGCGGCGCGAGGATGCCCGAGCCCAGGTAACCGGGGAAGTCGGTGGCCAGCTGCTCGCCTTCATGCAGCCAGGCCAGCAGGTCCTGGTAGCGGCCACAGGCGGCGCGGCGCGACACCATCAGGGTGACGGGTGGGGTAGACATCGTGTATCTCCTGGCGACGGGGCTGGCGGGTAGCCGGCCCCTTGGCATGCGGCCCGGGGTGGTGGGCGGCGCAGGCGTGCTTGCAAGAATCGGGCGCAGATTATGCGCGATCACCCATGACCGGTCAGTTTCAGCGGCTGGACGGTCGTCAGAAGGCGGCGGGAGCCTGGGCGTGCAGCTCGGGGTGGGCCTGGCGGTGGGCCTGCAGGATGTACTCGCGCAGGCGTTCGATTTCTTCGGCCGGGCTGTGCGACAGGTCATAGGCGGCCAGGCGCGGGCCGATGCGCCGGCGCAGCACGCCATGCAGGCCGATCGGCGGGATATCCGCGGCGGCGAAGCGCAGCTTGAAGTGGGACGGCGCCTCGCGCCGGCCACGGACTTCCAGCAGCACGCCCTTGAACGAGATGTCACGCACCCACAGATCGCTGGCCTGGCCATGGTCGTCGAGCAGGGCGCTCGGCTGCTCCAGCGACAGGCGCCAGGGTCGCAGCATGGGGCCGTCCTCGTAGATGTCCGGCGAGCCCAGTTGCAGGTGCAGGGCGTGGAATTCATCCTCGACCAGTTGCAGGGGGAAGCTCAGTTGCTGGTTGTTGAAGCTGGCCTGCAGGGTTACCTGCTCGTTGGCCACCAGGCGGGTGAGCAGGTCCTTCAGACGACGGTCGCCATTGACCAGCAGGCTCGACATGGGGTCGGCCAGGTTCAGTTGGGGCGAATGCTGCATGTCCTGGATGAAATCCAGTTCGTCCTGGGAGAGTAGGGCGTCTGCTTGCATGGTCGAACTCGAAGGGGCGATCGGTAAGGGCGATTTCTTCACGGCTGTCGACAGTGGGCAATACGCTTCGTTCCGGTCATTCGTCGGATAATCCTGAAGTGTGTGACTTTAGGCATAGGCGGCCTTTTGCCACTGTCGAGTGCTAGTATCCTACGTTTTCACTCAGTTTCGGAATCCTCACCCGATGAAAGTCGCCATTATTTCCGGTTCGGTCTACGGCACCGCCGAAGAAGTCGCCCGTCACGCCGAGTCGCTGCTCAAGGCCGCCGGCCTTGAAGCCTGGCACGCCGCCCGCGCCACCCTGCAGGACATCGAAGGCTTCGCCCCGGACGCGCTGCTGGCGGTGACCTCGACCACTGGCATGGGTGAGCTGCCCGACAGCCTGATGCCGCTGTACAGCACCATTCGCGATGTGTTGCCGGCGGCCTGGCGTGGTTTGCCCGGGGCGGTGATCGGCCTGGGCGACTCGAGCTATGGCGACACCTACTGCGGCGGCGGCGAGCAGATGCGCGAGCTGTTTGCCGAGCTGGGGGTGAACGAGGTGCTGCCGATGCTGCGGCTCGATGCCAGCGAGACGGTAACGCCGGAGACCGATGCCGAGCCGTGGCTGGCGGAGTTTGTGGCTGTCCTTAAAGGCTAATCTTCTGAGGCTCGGCGGTCCCTGTAGGAGATCACACAGCCTCCGGGCCGCGCTGTCGTGCAGGGAACAGGGTTCCAGCGTGGGAGCGGCGGTGCGCCGATGCGACTTGCCCCGCGATCACCGGCGAAGCCGGTGCCAAACGCCGCATCGCGGGGCAAGCCCGCTCCCACGCTGCCCCAGTCAAATCAAAGAATTATGTTTTGTTCCATGAGAGCGGCCTTGTGCCGCGAAAGGGCGGCAGCCATTTACGTGTAGACGCTCAGTACCTGGGGCCGCTTTGCGGCCCTTTCGCGGCACAAGG
The DNA here is from genome assembly GCF_019646095.1 of Pseudomonas sp. 2hn. Lineage (NCBI taxonomy): Bacteria > Pseudomonadati > Pseudomonadota > Gammaproteobacteria > Pseudomonadales > Pseudomonadaceae > Pseudomonas > Pseudomonas sp. 2hn. Next base: position 886,942 of record NZ_CP081016.1, read on the forward strand.
CCGCTCCTACACGTTCGCGTCAGTCGTTCTGTTCACGCAACAACGCCAGCCACGCCTGCGCCGCCCGCGACAGATAAGCCCCGCGCCGCCAGATGAAGGCGATGTCCCAACGCAGGTACTCAGGCGCCCGCAACGGCAAACGCACCACCCCGGGCCGCTCCAGCGCCCGCGCGACGATCGCCGGCAGCAGCACCACGCCTTGACCGGCCGCCACCAGCGCGGCGAGAAAGTCCGCCTGGCCGCTGCGTCCGCCCTCCCTGGGCGTGAAGCCCTCCTGCTGGCAGGCACTGAGCAACCGATCGTTCAACACGAAGCTGCGCTGGTACAGCAGGAACGGCGTGTCAGCCAGTTGCGCCAGGGCGACGTCGGCTTGCCCGGCCAGCGCGTGGTCGGCGGGCAGCAGGGCCTCCAGCGGCTCGTTGCAAAAGGGTTGGTAGTCGAACGCCGGATCGTTCGGCGTCAGGCTGCCGCCCAGTTCCAGCTCGCCACTTTTCACCGCCTGCTCGACCATGCGGCTGCCGCCTTCGAGCAGCTGGATCGAGATGTTCGGATGCCGCCGCCGGTACTCGGCGAACAATCCGGCGAACAGCGCGTCGCTGCCCAGTAACGGCAGACCAAGGCGCAGCTCGCCGCGGGCCATCTGGCTGAGGTCGTCCAGTTCGCTCTGCAGCTCCTGGCGCTGGCGCAACAGCGCCTCGCCCCGCTCAAGGACGATGCGCCCGGCGGCGGTCAGCAGCAACTGCGAACCCTGGCGCTCCAGCAGGGGCTGGCCGATATCCTGTTCCAGCTGGGCGACCTGCTTGCTCACCGCCGACTGGCTGATGTGCAGGGTGGTCGCCGCCTGGGTGAAGCCGCCCTTGTGGACGACTTCGATGAAACTGCGCAGTTGTTTGAATTCCATGATCACTGAATTCCATTCTGGAATGGCTGTCAGTCTAACAATTCGCTTCTGGCCTAGGTGCGCGAATTCTACAATGGGCACGTTGTCGAGGAACCCCCGCCCATGAATCCTGCATTGCTGAAGAAAACCCTGCGCCTGCTCGCCGAGCTGGCGGTGCTGCTGGCCCTGTTCCTGATCGGTGGGCAACTGGCCGCCTGGCTGGCCTGGCCGATCCCCGCCGGGGTGATGGGCCTGGCGTTGCTGCTGGTGCTGTTCGCTACCGGTGTGCTCAAGCCGGCCACCCTGCAACTGGGCGCCGGCTGGCTGATGGCCGAGATGCTGCTGTTCTTCATCCCGGCGCTGATGAGCCTGCTGGACTACGGCAGCCTGCTGCGCAGCGAAGGCTGGCGTATCCTGCTGGTGATCGCCCTGAGCACCCTGCTGGTGATGGTGGTCACCGCGCTGACCGTGGAACTGGTGTGCCGCTGGAGGCTGCGCCATGAGCCTTGAACCCATGCCGCTGTTCTGGCTGGTGCTGACCCTGGGCGCCTACCTGGGCAGCCGCTGGCTGTATCGGCGCAGCGGGCGCTACCTGCTGTCGCCGCTGATCCTGGTGCCGGCGCTGCTGCTTGCGGTGGCGGTGCCGCTGCACACCGCCTACGCCGAGTACGCTCGCAACACCCACTGGCTGATGGGCGTGCTGGGCCCGGTCACGGTGGCTTTTGCGGTGCCGATCTGGCAGCAACGGGCATTGCTGGCGCGGCACTGGCCGGCACTGCTGGTGGGCATGCTGGCCGGCAGCGTGGCCTCGATCGGCAGTTCCTGGGCGCTGGCGCACTTGCTGGCGCTGGACGAGGCGGTCAGCCTGTCGCTGCTGCCGCGTTCGATCACCACGCCGTTCGCCATGCCGGTGGCCCAGGACCTGGGCGGTGTGCCGGAGCTGACGGCGGTGTTCGTGATGTTCACCGGCGTGCTCGGGGCCATGTTCGGCGGCATCCTGCTGCGCTGGTTGCCACTGCGCACGCCGTTGGCGCGGGGCGCGCTGTTCGGCGTCGGCGCCCATGGCGCGGGCGTCAGCCGGGCCCAGGAGGTCGGCCGCGAGGAGGGCTCGGTGGCCGGGCTGGTCATGGTCCTGACCGGGTTGCTCAACCTGCTGGCTGCGCCGCTGCTGATGAAGTTGATCTGACCGTTCGTGCCACTGACTCGCACGGTCATCAGGCTGGCTGCCAAGGCGACTTATCACCTTCGTATAGGCTTCTAGACTGAGCCTCGACATAGAGAGCACATGTATGTGCCGAGGTGACATGCAATGAACGCAGCCTTGCCCTCTTCCGACACTTATCCACCGGGACGACCGTGATGCCACTGGCCGAGATTCCATTGTGCGTCTGGCGCACCCGGAGCCAGGGTTTCACCTTCCGGGGCCAGAGCATCCGCTACTGGACGGCAGGGCAAGGAGAGCCCCTGCTATTGCTTCACGGTTTCCCCACGGCCAGCTGGGATTGGCACTACCTGTGGGCACCCCTGACCCAGCGTTTTCGCGTGGTGGCCTGCGACATGCTCGGCTTCGGCGACTCGGCCAAGCCCGCGGACCACAACTACAGCCTGCTCGAGCAGGCCGACCTGCAGCAGGCGTTGCTGGCGCACCTGCGCATCGACCAGCCGCTGCACCTGCTGGCCCATGACTATGGTGGCAGCGTCGCCCAGGAACTGCTGGCCAGGCACCATGAGCGGCGGCTCGAGGTGGCCAGTTGCGTGTTCCTCAACAGCGGGCTGTTCCCCGAGAGCTGCCGCGTGCTGCTGGTGCAGAAGCTGCTGCTCAGCCGCCTGGGCTGGCTGGTCGGGCGCTCGTTCGGGCGCGACGACCTGGTGCGCAACGTCACCCAGGTCTACGGCCCCTGCACCCACCCCAGCGAAAGCGCCCTGGACGACTACTGGAGCCTGATCGCCTCCAATCGCGGCCCACGCATCCTGCATCGGCTCATCAGCTTCCTGCCCGAGCGCAGGGCCCAGCGCGAACGCTGGGTCGCGGCGCTGCAACGCCCGGGCGTGCCGCTGCGCTTCATCAATGGCGCGGTGGATCCGCTGTCCGGCGCGCACATGGTCGAACGTTACCGCGAACTGGTGCCGGAGCCGGATACCGTGGTGCTGCAGGGCATCGGCCATTACCCGCATACCGAGGCGCCGGTGCAGGTGCTGCGCCACTACCTGGCCTTTCGTGAACAACCGATGAGCTATGTGCCGCTGAAGGTCGCCTGGTCCTGACCGGGCGATCATCGCCAGGCGTTATCGGGCGGCATTCGCCATGGTGCGCTTGATTGCCCGGCCCCGGCGGCTGACGGAGACTGCGTTGCATCCTTTCATTGCCAGGAGCCTTGAGCATGAGCGAACCAGTACGTCTGCAGGATCGAGTGGTGATCGTCACGGGGGCCGGTGGCGGCCTGGGCCGGGCCCATGCGTTGCTGTTCGCCGCGCGCGGTGCGCACGTGGTGGTCAATGACCTGGGCGGGTCGACCCATGGCGAAGGCGCCAACGCCTCGGCGGCCGACCGCGTGGTGGAGGAGATCCGCGCCGCGGGCGGTTCGGCGATCGCCAACCATGACTCGGTCACTGACGGCGCGCGCATCGTCGAGCAAGCCCTGGACACCTTCGGCCGGGTCGATGTGCTGGTCAACAACGCCGGCATCCTGCGCGACAAGACCTTCCACAAGATGGAGGACAGCGACTGGGACCTGGTCTACCGCGTGCACGTCGAGGGCGCCTACAAGGTCACCCACGCCGCCTGGCCGCACCTGCGGGCGCAGAACTGGGGGCGGGTGATCTTCACCTCGTCCACCTCGGGCATCTACGGCAACTTCGGCCAGGCCAACTACGGCATGGCCAAGCTCGGCCTCTACGGGCTGACCCGCACCCTGGCCATCGAGGGCCGCAAGCACGGCATCCTGGTCAACGCCATCGCCCCGACCGGCGGCACGCGCATGACCGAGGGGCTGATCCCGCCGCAGGTGTTCGAGCGGCTGCAACCCGAGCTGATCAGCCCACTGGTGGTGTACCTGGGGAGCGATCAGTGCCAGGACAGCGGCGAGCTGTTCGAGGTGGGCGGCGGCTGGGTCGGCAAGGTGCGCTGGGAGCGCAGTCAGGGCGTGGGGTTTGACCCGCGCGAAGGGTTCACGCCCGAGCAGGTGGCGGACAACTGGGCGCGGATCGGCGACTTCGAGGGCGCCGGGCATCCGCAGGACAGCCTGCAGGCGTTGCAGCAGATGATGGCGAACCTGCAGAAGTATCCGTTGGGTTGAGGCGCGCGTATCACGGCATGGTCGGGTTTGCGTGCGTGGCATGTGAGCAGGCTTGTGAGCGGGCATGCGAGCGGGGTATGCGTGGGAGCGGGCTTGCCCCGCGATGAGGCCGGTCCAGGCAACGGCGCCACATGGCACGGGCTTCGCCCGTGATCGCGGGGCAAGCCCGCTCCCACGCGGTCTCGCTCGCATACCCGCTCCTACGCAGCCTCGTTCGCACGCAGCCCGCACTCAGCCTGCCCATTCCCACCAGGCTCCGCCAGGCGATTCTTGCACAAATAAAAAAGGCCGCTGCAATCGCAGCGGCCAATCGAGACGTTAGATCAAGGAGCTTCAAAATCAACGTCGGTGAACCTGGGCGGGCCCGAAAGGCGGGGGGGAGAGCCCTTCGTGCCGGCCAGTGAGATCAGAATAAGCGCTTGATCCCGTGGGAAAAATAGCGGCTTATGACATTCACCTTTACGTTTCGGGTAAAAGTGCAAGGCGGACTATAGCCAGCCTGTGCAGTGAAAATCCGTAATGCTTTGTAAGCCCTTTCACTGATCCGCGCCGTATCCCATCCGCCAGCTGGTGGCCTGGGTGGCGGCGAGCAGGCGCCGGGCAGCCGGGCCGTGCTCGTCGGCATGGAAGATCGAGGTCGGCCCGACCACGGTCATCACCGCGGCGATCTGGCCCATGGCGTTGAACACCGGCGCGGACAGCGCATCCACCCCCGGCATCAGCAACCCGTGCACATGGTGCAGGCCGCGCTGGCGGATCTGTTCCAGCAGGGGCGCATAGTCGGCCGCCGTCTGGCCGAGCGTGGCCAGTTCCTGGTCGCGCAGCTCCACGGTCTCCCGCTCGGGCAGATGGGCAGCGAACACCAGCCCGGTGGACGAACTCAGCAACGGCAGCACCGAGCCGATCTGGGTCACCACCGTCACCGCCCGCACCGCCGGCTCGATGCTCACCACGGTCGCGCCCTGGTTGCCCCACACGGCGATGAAGCAGCTTTCGTTGAGCTCGTCGCGCAGCTGCGACAGCGGCAGCGCGGCCACCTTCAGCACATCGATGCTGCCCAGGGCCGCCATGCCTACCCGCAACGCCTCGCGGCCCAGCCCATAGTGGTTGGTGGCCGGATCCTGCTCGGCGAAGCCACTGGCGATCAGCGCCTGCAGGTAACGGTGCACCTTGCTTGCCGGCATCTCGACATGCTCGGCCAGGCGCGACAGCGAGGTGGAGGGGGAGAGCTCGGCCAGGGCCTTGAGGATGTCGGTGCCGACTTCCGCCGAGCGGACCTTCTGTTTGCCGTTGTCGGCGCTGCTGCTGGCTTTGGCCATGGGGGACTTCTATGCGGATTTCTTGGGGTGGCGCCTTTATAGCTTGACGCCTGCGCGCGGGCAAATTACGTTATTCGTAATCTGATTACGATAAAAACAATGCAGACGCGCTGCCGCCCTTGGTGCCGGTTTCAGGATCGGGCCCGCAGCCAGCTGCCCGCAACGGCTCCCAGCAGCCCGGAGGCACCGATGACCCGCGACACTTCCCCTGAACTCGAGTACCTGAGCGGCTTCGGCAACGAATTCGCCAGCGAAGCCTTGCCCGGCGCCCTGCCGGTCGGGCAGAACTCGCCGCAGAAGGCCCCCTACGGGCTGTACGCCGAGCTGCTGTCGGGCACCGCCTTCACCATGACCCGCAGCGAACTGCGCCGTACCTGGCTGTACCGCATTCGTCCGTCGGCGCTGCACCCGCGCTTCGAGCGCCTGGAGCGCCAGCCGCTGACCGGCGCGCTGGGCGCCATCAACCCCAATCGCCTGCGCTGGAGCCCCCAGCCGATCCCGTCCGAGCCGACCGACTTCATCGATGGCTGGCTGCCGATGGTGGCCAACTCGGCATCGGAGAAACCGGCTGGCGTGAGCATCTACATCTACCGCGCCAACCGTTCCATGGAGCGGGTGTTCTTCAATGCCGACGGCGAGCTGCTGCTGGTGCCTGAACAAGGTCGCCTGCGCATCGCCACCGAGCTGGGCGTGCTCGAAGTCGGGCCGCTGGAGATCGCGGTGATCCCGCGGGGCATGAAGTTCCGTGTCGAACTGCTCGATGCCCAGGCCCGTGGCTACATCGCCGAGAACCACGGCGCGCCGCTGCGCATTCCGGACCTCGGCCCGATCGGCAGCAACGGCCTGGCCAACCCGCGTGACTTCCTCACCCCGGTCGCCCATTACGAAGAAAGCACCGGCCCGGTGCAGCTGGTGCAGAAGTTCCTCGGCGAACACTGGGCCTGCGAGCTGCAGCATTCGCCGCTGGACGTGGTCGCCTGGCACGGCAGCAACGTGCCGTACAAGTACGACCTGCGCCGCTTCAACACCATCGGCACGGTCAGCTTCGACCATCCCGACCCGTCGATCTTCACCGTGCTGACCTCGCCCACCAGCGTGCACGGCATGGCCAACATGGACTTCGTGATCTTCCCGCCGCGCTGGATGGTGGCCGAGAACACCTTCCGTCCACCATGGTTCCACCGCAACCTGATGAACGAGTTCATGGGCCTGATCCACGGCGCCTACGACGCCAAGGCCGAAGGCTTCCTGCCCGGCGGCGCCTCGCTGCACGGGGTGATGAGCGCCCACGGTCCGGACGCCGAGACCTGCGACAAGGCCATCTCGGTGGACCTGGCGCCGCACAAGATCGACAACACCATGGCCTTCATGTTCGAGACCAGCCAGGTGCTGCGTCCGAGCCGCCAGGCCCTCGAAAGCCCGCAATTGCAGGCCGACTACGATAGTTGCTGGGCCACCTTGCCGAGCACCTTCAACCCGAACCGGAGATAACCGATGAACCACACCGCCATTGCCCGCAGCTGGGTCGAGCACGCCAACGGGCACCGCGACTTCCCGCTGCAGAACCTGCCCCTGGGCATCTTCAGCCGTCCAGGGCAGGCGCCACGTTGCGGCGTGGCCATCGGCGACGCGATCCTCGACCTGGAGGCCGTGCTGGCCGCCGGCCTGTTCGACGGCGCGGCCAAGGCCGCCGTCGAAGCCACCGCAGGTGGCGCGCTGAATGCCTTCTTCGCCCTCGGCCGCGCGGCCCGTGTGGCCCTGCGCGAGCGCCTGCTGGCACTGCTGGGCGAGGGCAGCGAGCACCAGGCTGCGCTGAAGGCCGCGCTGTACCCGGCCCGCGAATGCCAGCTGCACCTGCCGGCGAAGATCGGTGACTACACCGACTTCTATGTCGGCATCGAGCATGCCAAGAACGTCGGCAAGCTGTTCCGCCCGGACAACCCGCTGCTGCCCAACTACAAGCACGTGCCGATCGGCTACCACGGCCGCGCCTCGACCATCCGTGCCTCCGGCGCCGATGTACGCCGCCCCAAGGGCCAGACCCTGCCGGCGGGCCAGACCGAGCCGAGCTTCGGCCCTTGCGCGCGCCTGGACTACGAACTGGAGCTGGGCATCTGGATCGGCCAGGGCAACGACATGGGCCAGCCGATCCCGGTGGGCGATGCCGCCGAGCACGTGGCCGGCTTCTGCCTGCTCAACGACTGGTCGGCGCGGGATATCCAGGCCTGGGAATACCAGCCGCTGGGCCCGTTCCTGTCCAAGAGCTTCATCACCACGGTGTCGCCGTGGGTGGTCACCGCCGAGGCCCTGGAGCCGTTCCGCTGCGCCCAGCCGGCCCGTCCGGAGGGTGACCCGCAGCCGTTGTCGTACCTGCTGGACAAGCGCGACCAGGCCGCCGGCGCCTTCGACATCGAGCTGGAAGTGCTGCTGCTGACCGAGCGCATGCGCGAGCAGAACCTGCCGGCTCATCGCCTGACCTTGAGCAGCACCCGCAGCATGTACTGGACCGTGGCGCAGATGGTTGCCCACCACAGCGTCAACGGCTGCCAGCTGCAACCGGGCGACCTGTTCGGCTCGGGCACCCTGTCGGGCGCCGCGCCGGGTTCGTTCGGCAGCCTGCTGGAGATCACCGAGGGCGGCAAGCACCCGGTGGAGCTGGCCAGCGGCGAGGTGCGCAAGTTCCTCGAGGACGGTGACGAGATCATCCTGCGTGCCCGTTGCGTGCGCGAGGGCGTGGCCAGCATCGGCTTCGGCGAATGCCGCGGCACCATCGTCGCGGCCAACTGAGGGGGCAGGGCGATGGAACTGTTCACCTACTACCGCTCCACCTCGTCGTATCGGGTGCGCATCGCCCTGGCGCTCAAGGGCCTGGACTACCAGGCCCTGCCGGTAAACCTGCTCAAGGGCGAGCAGCGCGGCGCGGACTACCTGGCGCTCAACCCCCAGGGTCGGGTGCCGGCTCTGCGCCTGGAGAGCGGCGAACTGCTGGTGCAGTCGCCGGCGATCATCGAGTACCTGGAGGAAGCCTTCCCCGAAACGCCACTGCTGCCCCGTGTGGCCGAAGCCCGGGCCAGGGTGCGCGGCGTGGCGGCGATCATCGGTTGCGATATCCACCCGTTGCACAACGTCAGCGTGCTCAACCAGCTGCGTCAGCTGGGGCACGACGAGGCCCAGGTCAACCAGTGGATCGGCCACTGGATCAGCCAGGGGCTGGCGGCGGTGGAGCAACTGATCGGCGATGACGGCTTCTGCTTCGGAGCGACGCCGGGCCTCGCCGACGTCTACCTGATCCCGCAGCTGTACGCGGCCGAGCGCTTCAACATCGACCTCGGCGGCTACCCGCGCATCCGCCGGGTGGCCGCCCTGGCCGAGCAGCACCCGGCCTTCCACCAGGCCCACCCGGCGAGGCAGCCCGACACGCCCGACTGATCGCCACCGCCCGCACCTGCACTCATAACAACAAAAGACAGGGACCTTGCGATGCACAACCAGATAGCCAGCTTTCGCGCGGCGCTCGACGCGCGCCCGGTGTCACCCTACCAGTGGCGCCTGCTGCTGCTGTTGATCCTGCTGTTGGTCACCGATGGTTATGACGCCCAGGTGCTGGGCTATGTGATCCCCGCGCTGGCCCAGGACTGGGGGCTGGAAAAGGCCGCCTTCGGGCCGGTGTTCAGCGCCAACCTGCTGGGGCTGACGGTCGGTTCGCTGGCGGTGACGCCACTGGCTGACCGCTTCGGCGTGCGCCGTGTGCTGCTGTGCTGCGTGCTGCTGTACGCCAGCCTGACGGTGCTGATGGTGTTCGCCTCCTCGCTCGACAGCCTGATGCTGGCGCGCTTTCTCTGCGGCATCGGCATGGGCGGCGCCATGCCCAGCGCCATGGCGCTGATGGCCGACTATGCGCCGCCTCGACTGCGCACCCTGATGGTCACTCTGGCGGCCTGTGGCTTCTCCCTGGGCGGCGCGGCGGGGGGATTCGTCGCTGCGGGCTTCATCGACCATTACGGTTGGCAGGCGGTGTTCCTTGCCGGCGGCGTGGCGCCGCTGCTGTTGATCCCGTTCCTGGCCTTGTACCTGCCCGAGTCGCTGCCGCGCCTGCTGCGCGATGCGCCGCCGTATGCCCGGTTGCAAAGGATTACTACCCGCCTGCTGCCGGGCTGGCAGGTGCCGGCGGCGCAGGTCGCCACCGATGAGCCAGCGGATAGCAAGCTCACCATGGTGGCGTTGTTCCGCGACGGTTTCGCCCGGCCGACCTTGCTGCTGTGGGGTACCTTCTTCGTCAGCCTGATCCTGTTGTACTTCATGATCAGTTGGCTACCGTCGCTGTTGCAGGAAAGCGGGCTGGCGTTGAACCAGGCCAACCTGGTCACCTCGCTGTTCCTGTTCGCCGGCACCTTCGGCGCGGTGTGCCTGGCCTGGTGCGCCGACCGAATGAAGAACAAGGCCCGCCTGTTGGCTGGCGTATTGCTAGGGGCGGCAGTATTCAGCGTGCTGGTCGGCCTCAACCACGACGACCCGCGCTGGCTGGTCCCCAGCGTATTCGCCGCAGGCTTCTGCATCATCGGTGGCCAGCTGACGCTCAATGCCTTCGTCAGCAACTTTTACCCGGCCCAGGTGCGCGCCACCGGTACCGGCTGGGCGCTGGGCGTCGGGCGCTTCGGCTCGATCCTTGGACCGCTTATCGGCAGCTTGCTGCTGACCCTGCACATGCCGGTGGAGCAGATCTTCTTCTTCTGCGCCATCCCGGCATTGCTTGGGGCGCTGCTGGTCAGCCAGGTGCGGGCGCCACGGCCACGTGAAGTGGCGCCCAAGGGTGAAGCGCTAATGGATTGAGCGCTTGCCGCTGGGCAACTGACCGAGGCGTTCGCTGAGTTTCAGGCGCTGCAGCGGGTCGTCGGTCAGCAGCAGGGCATGCTCCAGGTCGAAGCGTTCGGCCTGGGGGCAGTCCAGGTGCTGGTACAGCGTCGCGCGGGCCAGGTAGTCGCTGACCTGCACCGGACCCAGTTGCATGACCCGTTCGGCATCGACCAGCGCGGCCAGGTCGTTGTCGTTGCTGGTATGCAACTGGCGCAGGTTGCGCGACAGGCGCTGGAGCATCTGCATCGGCGAGGCGCTGCGCAGGTGCTCGGCGCTCAGCGGCATCTGCGGGCCGTACTGGCGGGCGAGCAGTTCGCGGCAGTCGCTGGGATAGAGGCGTCGGCCTCCGCAGGGGTCGAGCAGATGATCGGCGCCGGGGACGCGCAGCAGGAAGTGGCCGGGGAAGTTGACGCCCTCCAGCGGAATCGACAGACGGCGCGCCAGTTCCAGGGCGAGGATGGCCAGCAGCAACGGCTGGCCGCGGCGGCGCTGCAGCACCTTGTCCATCAGGGCCGCCTGCGGTCGCAGCGGGTGGTACTCGTCCTGCTGGAAGCCCAGGGCGTTGAGCTGGCGCAGCAAGGGTTGGGCCAACTCGTTGAGCGGCAGTATCGGCAGGCTGGTGCTGATGTCGCGTTGCAGTTCGTGCAGCCGAGCCAGGCCGGCCGTGGGGTCGACAGTGCCATCATGCTCGGCGGCGATCCACAGGGCGGCTTCCAGCAGGGCGACCGGCTCGCGTTCCAGGCAGGCCAGGCAGGCTTGGCGTGGGTTCATGGGACCTCTCCATCACGCTTAACTTGTAGCCCTGGCGCGGCTTTTCGTCCAGTGGTCCGCCCGTGCGGTGTCCGGCCTCGACCTGTTTATACTGGTAGGAGCACCTCTTTGGGGAGCCCGTCTATGTTCGAGCTCATGCAAAGCACCCGCGCCCAGTCACTGCACCTGTTCATCGACCCGCCCACGGGCCTGAAGGCCGTGGTGGTGATCCACAGCGAACAGCTGGGCCCAGCCATGGGCGGCTGCCGCTACCTGCCCTATGCCGACGACGAGAGCGCCATGACCGACGCCATTCGCCTGGCCCAGGGCATGAGCTACAAGGCGGCCCTGGCCGGGCTGCCGATGGGCGGTGGCAAGGCGGTGATCGTGCGCAATCCGCATGTGGAAAACCGCGCGGCGCTGTTCGAGGCCTTCGGACGTTTCGTCGACAGTCTCCAGGGGCGTTTCATCACGGCGGTGGACAGCGGCACCTCGACCCTCGACATGGACTGTATCGCCCAGTCCACTCCCTACGTGACCAGCACCACTGCTTCGGGCGACCCGTCGCCCCATGCGGCCATGGGCGTGTTCGCCGGCATTCGCGCCACCTCCATGGCCCGGCTGGGCAGCGACAACCTGGAGGGCCTGCGGGTGGCGGTGCAGGGCCTGGGCAACGTGGGCTATGCCCTGGCCGAGCAACTGCACGCGGCGGGCGCCGAGTTGCTGGTCAGCGACCTGGACCCGGGCAAGGTGCGCCTGGCGGTGGAGCAGTTCAGTGCCCACCCGGTGGCCCACGAGGCCTTGATCAGCACCCCGTGCGACATCTTCGCGCCCTGTGGCGTGGGGCCGGTGCTCAACGGGCAGAGCGTGATGCAGCTGCGCTGTGCGGCGGTGGCCGGGTCGGCGAACAACCAGCTGACCACCTTGCAGGTGGCCGACCAGCTGGAGAGCCGGGGGATCCTGTACGCGCCGGACTACGTGATCAACGCGGGCGGGTTGATCTATGTGGCGTTGACCCATCGGGGTGAGGCCGTGGGCACCATCACCGCGCACCTGGCGCGAATTCCCACGCGCCTGACCGAGGTGTTCGCCCATGCCCAGGCGGAAAAACGCTCGCCGGCAAGGGTGGCGCAGATGTTGGCGGAGCGGTTGCTGTATGGCTGAGGCTCGGACCGGCCGCTTGTGGTGAAGATCGTTCCTCAATACCATCGAAAGGACCTCCGTCTTATTGCGCAGGGCGACTCCGAGCGGTCGTCATCTTTGATGTTCCCAGGTAGACATGAACCCATTACCCACCCTTATTCGTGAAACCTTCCCCGTCGGCCCGCTGCAGTGCAACTGCACCCTGATCGGCGACCCGCTCAGCAAGAAGGCCATCGTCGTCGATCCGGGCGGCGACGAGCAGAAGATCCTCGCCCGCCTGCAGCACCACGGCCTGACCCTGGTGAGCATCATCCACACTCATGCTCACTTCGACCATTTCCTCGCCTCGGGCAAGCTCAAGGAACTGACCGGTGCCACGCTGCACCTGCACAAGGCCGACCAGCCGCTGTGGGAAAACCTGGAAATGCAGTGCCAGATGTTCGGCATGCCCTACACGCCGGTGCCGTCGCCGGATCGCTGGCTGAGCGACGACGAGGAGCTGGCCTGCGGTTGCGGCGTGGCCTTGCACACCCCAGGGCATACGCCGGGCTCGATGAGTTTCTGGTTCGCCGAGCACAAGTTGCTGATCGCCGGCGATACCCTGTTCCGCCGTGGCGTCGGGCGCACCGATTTGTGGGGTGGCGATCAGCGGGCTATCGTTCGTTCCATCAAGGAACGGCTGTACCGCCTGGATGAGGAAGCCATCGTGGTGACCGGTCATGGCCCGGACACCCGCCTCGGCGACGAGATGCGCGAGAATCCGTTCGTGCGTGCCTGAGGTTTCATGGAATTTTTCCGCTGCGCTGCAATCCAAGGCTGGCATAGATCCGTAGTCGATCCGCTGCACTTTTGAATTTCAGTAGGAGCTTGTCCATGTTCACCATGCGTCGTCTGATTATCGTCGCTACCGCCGCCGCCCTGATGTCCGGTTGTGCCAGCCCCAACCCGTATGACAACCAGGGCCAGGCGCAGGGCTCCACAGGGATGAGCAAGACCGCCAAGTACGGTGGCCTGGGCGCGCTGGCCGGCGCCATCGCCGGTGCCGCCATCGATCACAACAACCGCGGCAAGGGCGCGCTGATCGGCGCCGCCGCGGTGGGCGCCGCTGCCGCCGGCTACGGCTACTACGCCGACAAGCAGGAAGCCGAACTGCGGGCGAAGATGGCCAACACCGGCGTCGAGGTGCAGCGCCAGGGCGACCAGATCAAGCTGATCATGCCGGGCAACATCACCTTCGCCACCGATTCGGCGAACATTTCCCCAAGCTTCTACTCGCCGCTGAACAACCTGGCCAACTCGTTCAAGCAGTTCAACCAGAACACCATCGAGGTGGTGGGCTTCACCGACAGCACCGGCAGCCGCCAGCACAACATGGACCTGTCGCAGCGCCGTGCCCAGGCGGTCAGTACCTACCTGACTTCCCAAGGCGTGGATTCGTCGCGGGTCAGCGTGCGTGGCATGGGGCCGGACCAGCCGATCGCCAGCAACGCCGACGCCAATGGCCGTGCGCAGAACCGCCGGGTCGAGGTCAACCTGAAGCCGATCCCGGGTCAGCAGTATGACCAGCAGGGGACTGTGCAGCAGTACCCATAATTTGTAGTTCTGAACAGATGGGGCTGCTTCGCAGCCCTTCGCGGGTAAACCCGCTCCCACAGGGTTTGTGCATGACTTTGGCCTTGCGCGATACCTGTGGGAGCGGGTTTACCCGCGAAGGGGCGCGTAGCGGCCCCATCTGTTTTCAGCGCTCGGTACTGGCCTGAATCGCCGTCAACGCAATGGTATGCACGATATCGTCCACCTGCGCCCCACGGGGCAGGTCGTTGACCGGCTTGCGCAGCCCTTGCAGCATCGGCCCGAGGCTGACGCAGTCGGCGCTGCGCTGCACCGCCTTGTGGGTGGTGTTGCCGGTGTTCAGGTCGGGGAACACGAACACCGTGGCACGTCCGGCCACCGGGCTCGACGGCGCCAGTTGCCGGGCTATCTCGGGGTTGGCGGCGGCGTCGTACTGCAACGGCCCGTCGATCACCAGGTCGTGCTCGGCCTGTTGCGCCAGGCGCGTGGCCTCGCGCACCTTTTCCACTTCCTCGTCGCTGGCCGCCGAATCGCTGGAATAGCTGAGCATCGCCACCCGTGGCGCGATGCCGAACGATTCAGCGGACTCGGCGCTCTGCCGGGCGATCTCGGCCAGCTCGGCGGCACTGGGGTGCGGGTTCATCACGCAGTCGCCGTAGACCAGCACCTGGTCGGGGAACAGCATGAAGAACACCGATGACACCAGGCTGCTGCCCGGCGCGGTCTTGATCAGCTGCAAGGCCGGGCGGATGGTGTTGGCGGTGGAGTGCACCAGGCCGGAGACCAGGCCGTCCACTTCGCCGAGGGCCAGCATCATGGTGCCGATCACCACCGGGTCTTCCAGTTGCTGTTCGGCCATTGGCGCGTTGAGGTTCTTGCTCTTGCGCAGCTCGACCATCGGTTCGACATAGCGGCCACGGATCAGTTCGGGGTCGAGCACCTCCAGGTCCGGTGGCAGGCTGATGCCCTGGGCGCGGGCCACGGCCTGCACGTCCTCGGGCTTGGCCAGCAGCACGCAGCGGGCGATGCCACGGGCCTGGCACAGGGCGGCGGCCTGCACCAGCAGGGGCTCGGCGCCCTCGGGCAGGACGATGCGCTTGTTGGCCTGTTGGGCGCGCTGGATCAACTGGTAGCGGAACACCGCCGGCGACAGGCGCAGTTCCCGTGGCGTGCCGCAACGCTGGTGCAGCCAGGCGGCGTCCAGCTGGCTGGCGACGAAGTCGGTGATGAACTCGGCGCGCTCGCGGTCGTCCACCGGGATCTCGCGGTTCAGCGAGTTGAGCTGGTTGGCGGTGTCGTAGGAGCCGGTGCTCACCGACAGGATCGGCAGGCCGGCCTGCAGGGCGCCGCGGCACAGCTCGAGGATGCGCGGGTCGGGCTTGCTGTCGCTGGTCAGCAACAGGCCCGCCAGGGGCACGCCGTTGATCGCGGCCATGCACACGGCGAGGATGATGTCGTCGCGATCGCCCGGCGTCACCACCAGGGTGCCGGAGGTCAGCAGCGGCACGGTGTTGGCCACGGTGCGGGCGCAGATGATGATCTTGCTCATGCGCCGCTGGTCGTAGTCGCCGGCGTTGAGTACCTGGGCACCGAGCAGCTCGGCCACGTCGCGGGTTCGCGGGGCGTTGAGCTCGGCCTGGTAGGGGATGCAGCCGAGCAGGCGGAAGTCGTTGCCGCGCAGCAGCGGCGAATGCTCGCGCAGGCGCGTGGCGAAGTCGGCCATGCTTTCGTCGGTGCGCACCTTGTTGAGGATCACCCCGAGCACCTTTGGGTCGCGCGGGCCGCCGAACAACTGGGCCTGCAGCTCGACGCGGCCGGACAGCTCGCTCAGTACCTCGTTCTCCGGCGCCGATACCAGGATCACTTCGGCGTCCAGGCTCTTGGCCAGGTGCAGGTTGACCCGGGCGGCATAGCTGGCATGGCGGGTCGGCACCATGCCCTCGACCACCACCACGTCCTTGCCGACGCAGGCCTGCTGGTAGAGGCGGATGATTTCCTCGAGCAGCTCGTCGAGCTGGCCGTCACCGAGCATGCGCTCGACATGGCCCAGGCTCAGGGGCGTGGGTGGCTTGATGCCGTGGGTGCGGGCGACCAGTTCGCTGGAACGCTCCGGGCCGGTGTCGCCGGGGTGCGGCTGGGCGATCGGCTTGAAGAAGCCGACCTTGAGCCCGGCGCGCTCCAGGGTGCGGACCAGGCCCAGGCTGATGGAGGTCAGGCCGACACCGAAGTCGGTCGGCGCGATGAAAAATGTCTGCATGCGTGCTTCTCGAAATAAGCGGTGCAAGGAATTCAGCGACCAAGGGTATCGCTAACCGCCCCCTGTGCGCACCAGCCGCAGGCGAATACCTGGCCGATGCGCCGGGCGCGCTCGTCGGCATCGAGCACCCAGGGCCGCGCCTGCCACGGCGGCTGGTGGCGCAGGTGCTGGGTATGGCCGCAGGACAGCTCGACCACCCAGTGGCCCTCTTCGTCGAGGTGGAAGTCGGTGATCCGACTGATGGGCGGCCCTTGGTCCGAGTCGCGTTCGCAATCGGTCGATGCGTTGGTTACACTTGTCCGTTCTACATTCTTTTGCAAAAGGTCTTGCCCCATGCTGATCGCCGCCAACAAGGCTGTCTCCATCGACTATACCCTCACCAACGACGCTGGTGAGGTCATCGACAGCTCCGCCGGTGGTGCGCCGCTGGTCTACCTGCACGGTGCCGCCAACATCATCCCGGGCCTGGAAAAAGCCCTGGAAGGCAAGCAGGCCGGTGACGAGCTGACCGTTGCCATCGAACCGGAAGAAGCCTACGGCGAGTACTCGGCCGAACTGGTCAGCACCCTGAACCGCAGCATGTTCGAAGGCGTCGACCAACTGGAAGTCGGCATGCAGTTCCACGCCTCGGCGCCGGACGGCCAGATGCAGATCGTCACCATCCGCGACATCGACGGCGACGACGTCACCGTCGACGGCAACCACCCGCTGGCCGGCCAGCGCCTGAACTTCAAGGTCAAGGTCGTCGACGTGCGTGACGCCAGCGAAGAAGAAATCGCTCACCGTCACATCCACGGTGAAGGTGGTCATCACCACTGATTTTCTGCGCTAAGCTCAGAGAGTCGCCAGGCGCTCGGGCAAGCCGGACTTGCCCTCCTCAGGAGGGTGGACGGTTTGGCCGCGCGCCTTTTTAGTGGGCGGGATTCGCCCCAGCGGCAATCGGGAACCTGAGAGGGGATTTCATCATGAGTGCATTTCACGACCTGACGTTGAAGGCGTTGAACGGCGAGGACCTGCCGCTGGCCCCGTTCAAGGGCCAGGTGGTGCTGGTGGTCAATGTCGCCTCCAAGTGCGGGCTGACGCCGCAGTACAAGGCCCTGGAGAACCTGTATCAGGATTACCGGGACAAGGGCTTCAATGTGCTGGGCCTGCCGTGCAACCAGTTCGCCGGCCAGGAACCTGGCAGCGAGAAGGAAATCCAGGAATTCTGCAGCCTCAACTATGGGGTGAGCTTCCCGCTGGGCGCCAAGCTCGAGGTCAACGGGCCACAGCGTCATTCGCTGTATCGCCTGCTGGCGGGTGAAGGGGCCGAGTTCCCCGGCGATATCACCTGGAACTTCGAGAAGTTCCTGGTTGGCAAGGATGGCCGTGTATTGGCGCGTTTCGCCCCGCGTACCGCGCCGGATGATCCGACCGTGGTGCAGGCGATCGAGAAGGCGCTGGCCTGATCTGCACCCACACTCCTGTAGGAGCGGCCTTGTGCCGCGAAAGGGCTGCGTAGCAGCCCCAGGATTTCAGCTACGCAGCCAATATTGCCGGGGCCGCTTCGCGGCCCTTTCCGGCCGGTCCGACGCCTCGGCAAGGCCGCTCCTACAGAGGGAACGGCGTCATCCACCTCTGCCCTAGGCCGTCAGAACGCTACCGACGTCTGCACATACAACGTCCGCGGCTCACCCACGTACTTGCCCTTGTTGTTGTCGTCGAACGAGCGGGTGTAGTACTCGCGGTTGAACAGGTTCTTCACCCCCACCGCCACCTTCAGGTTCGAAAGCGCAGGGCCGAAGTCATAGCCGGCGCGGGTGCTGACCAGCATGTAGCCGGGGATGCGCCCGGTGCTGCCGTCGGCGCTCTCGCTGGCGGTGTTGGCGTTGTCGGCGTACTGGCTGCTCTGGAAGCTGCTGTCCAGGTTCAACTGCCACGGGCCTTCGGTGTAGCCGATCCCCAGCGTGCCCTTGTGGCGGGACGAGAACGGTACCTGGTTGCCCTTGTTCGGGCCGTCCTCGCGGATGCTGGCATCGACGAAGGCGTAGCCGGCGTGCACGTCGAAGCCGGCCAGGGCCGGGCTCAGGCCGTCGAGGGCGTAGCGCACGCTGGTCTCGATGCCCTGGTGGCGGGTTTCGCCGCGGGCGATCACCGAGTCGTTGGTCTGGTTGCTTTCGTACTGGTTGTCGAAGTTGATCAGGAAGGCGCCGATCTCGGCCTGCAGGTCGCCATTGTCGTAGCGGGTGCCGACTTCCCAGGTGCGCGCCTTCTCCGGCTTCACTTCGCCGCTGCTGACACGGTTGGGCATCTGGCTGTACTGCACGCTGCCGAACGAGCCTTCGGTATTGGCGTAGAGGTTCCAATTGTCGGTGAGGTGGTACATCACGTTCAGGGCCGGCAGGGCGGTGTTGTAGCTGCCCTGGTACTGCTGGCCGTTGAGCTTGTTGCTCTGCTCGGAGTCGATCATCTCGTAGCGGATGCCCGGGGTGATGGTCCAGCGGCCGATGTCGATGCGATCATCCAGGTAGATGGCGTGGGCTTCGGTGCTGCCGCGGGTGTCGCGGTCGTTGCGGCTGGCGGTGGTCGGCAGGGCGCCGTTGACCGGCTCGCGGTAGCGCAGTTCATGCCCGGCCTCGTTGACGTAGCGGTAGCCGATGCCCAGTTCGTGCCAGCTGTCGCCCAAGGCCAGGCCCTGCGAGAAGCGGGTCTCGATGCCGCGTACCCAGTACTCGCGTGGCGACATCGAGACGAAGCTGCCCTGGTCGAGGTAGCCGCTGCGCAGGGTCTTGGTGAAGAAGCTGTTGACGCTGAACTGGCGGTTGTCCTGCTTGTAGTCGTAGCCCAGGTTGAACAGGGTGCGGCGGCCCCAGAACTTGTCTTTGAGGCGGGTCGACTGGTACGGGTCGGCGTCGAAGGCGGCGGTGCTCAGGCCGCCGGGCATCTCGGCTTCGCCCTCGTAGTACTGGGCCATGGCGTGCAGGCTGTTGGCGTCGTCCAGTTGCAGCTTGCCCTTGAGCATCAGGTCGTCGATCTGCGTATTGCTGTGCTCGCGCCAGTCGCTGCCCCGGGTGCCGGAGTAGAGCAGGGCGCCGCCGAGGCCGTTGGCATTGGTGCCACCGATCAGCAGGTTGGCGCTGTTCTTCAGGCCATCCTGGCTGGACGACGGGCTGATCTGGTTCTGCATCGCTGCCTTGAAGGTGGCTTCTTCAGGGATGGCGCGGGTGACGAAGTTGACGATGCCGCCGACGTTCTGCGGCCCGTAGCGCACCGCGCCGCCGCCGCGCACCACGTCCACGGCGTCCATGTTGCCCAGGCTGATCGGCGCCAGCGACAGCTGCGGCTGGCCGTAGGGCGCGAAGGGCACCGGAATGCCGTCCATCAGCACGGTGGAGCGCGAGGCCAGGCGTGGGTTCAGGCCACGGATGCCGAAGTTCAGCGCCAGGTCGTGGCTGCCGGTACCGTTGTTCTCCGGAGCGTTGACGCCGGGAATGCGGTTGAGCACTTCGCGGGCGCTGCTGGCGCCGCTGCGTTCGAATTCCTCGCGGCGCACCACGTCGCGGGCGCCTGGGTGCTCGAAGACGTTGTCCTGGCGGGCCTCGGCCAGCCAGTCGCCGACCACGGTCGAGGCGCCCAGCTCGACCGGGGCATTGCTGCCCGTGGCCGGCAGCGGTTGCAGGCTGTAGGCGTTGTCGGTCTCCAGGCGCGCCTGCAGGCCAGTGCCGCGCAGCAGGGCATCGAGCCCCTGGCCGACCTCGTACTGGCCTTCCAGGCCGGGGCTGCTCAGGCCCTGGGTGAGGCCCGGGCTGAACGAGATCAGCGCGCCACTTTCGCGACCGAACTGGTTCAGGGCCTGTTCCAGTGTGCCAGGAGCGATGTGATAGCCGCGGGGTTCGCCGGCCAGGGCGAGCGGGGCGGCGAGGATCAGGGCGTAGGCGAGGGGACTGAGGCGCAGGGGCATGTGACGGAGGTCCTGTGACAAGGGGGTCTGTCTTCTCTGTCACGCGAGGTTCGGGAAATGGCTCAACAGAAATGAAATAAATTTGGGTTGGAGTCGGGATTCGTGGAAGCGGGCTTGCCTCTCAGCCCGTTGACGCCGCCTCGAGCGACACCCAGTACCGGGTGAACCGTCGCACCTTCACCGGCAGCGTCACTTCCAGCATCTCCAGGATCCGCTCACTGTCTGCCAGCGGATACGATCCGGAAATCCGTAAATCCGCCACCCGCTCGCTGCATCCCAACTGCCCGAGTCGATACCGCGACAGCTCGGCGAGAAAGTCACCCAGGCGCATCTGTGACACCACCAACATACCTTCCACCCACGCCGCCCGGTTGGGGTCCAGCGGTGCGACCGCCTGCCAGCCGCCACGGGCGAAGCGCGCCTGGTGCCCGGCCAGCAGCGGTGTGCCGGCCACGCTGGCGCTGCCGCTGAACACCGATACCAGGCTGAAACCGTCGAACTGACGGACGTCGAAGCGTCCGCTGTGCAGATGCAACTCGCCCTGGGCCGTGGCCAGGCGCAGTGGCCGTGGATCGTTGCTCACCTCGAGCAGCAGTTCGCCTTCCTGCAAGCGCACCAGGCGCTGCCGGCCATCGAAGCGCACATCGGCGGCGCTGCGGGTGTTCAGGTGCAACTGGCTGCCGTCGTCGAGGGTCAGACGGCGGCGCTGGCCGACCGGACTGCGGTAGTCGGCCGTCAGTCCTGGTAGCGGATTGTGTTGTTGCAGGCCGAGCCCGGCGGCACTGGCCACCCCTACCAGCAGTAGCGCCTTGAGGGCGCGACGTCTGGCCGGCGACGGCGGCGCCTGCAGGGTGGCGTGGACCACCGGAGCGGTGACGCCGCGCAGGCGCTGGTTGACCTGCTGGATATGGGCCCAGGCCCGCTGATGTTCGCTGTCGGCCTGCAGCCAGCGCTCCAGGGCCTGGTGTTGGTCGAAGTCGTCGCTCTGCGACTCGATCAGCCAGTGCACCGCCTGTTCGGCGATTTGCGAGGAAAAGGCTGCGTTCACAGGGGCAGCCCTTTCAGCGTATTGAGAATTGGCGTCCGGTTTGGATTTGCCGGGGCTGCTTTGCAGCCCTTTCGCGGCACAAGGCCGCTCCTACAGGCGACCGCGCCCCCTGTAGGAGCGGCCTTGTGCCGCGAAAGGGTCGCAAAGCGACCCCAGCAATCTCGAATTGGATCAGTCATATCTCAAACATCGCAAAACCTTGAAAGGCAGGATTCACAGGGCGAAATAGCAGCGCAAGGCCGCCTTGTGCAGGTAGCGCTTGACCGTCGCCAGGGAAATGCGCAGCTCGCGGGCGATCTCGCCCTGGCCCAGGCCATCGACCTGGGCCAGCAGGAAGGCGCGCTTGACCAGCGGCGGCAGGCTATCTAGCAGGCGGTCGAGTTCGAGCAAGGTATCGAGGATGATGGCTTTGTCTTCCTCGCTGGGGGCCACCTGCTCGGGCAGTTGGGCCAGGGCCTCGAGATAGGCGCGCTCCAGTTCCTGGCGGCGGAAGTGGTTGCACAGCACACGCTTGGCCACGGTGGTGAGGAAGGCACGGGGTTCGATCAGCTGCGGCGTCTCGCGGGCCTGCAGCAGGCGCAGGTAGGTGTCCTGGGCCAGGTCGGCGGCACTCTGCGGGCAGCCCAGGCGCCGTCGCAGCCAGCCGGTCAGCCAACCGTGATGGGCGTGGTAGAGGCCTTCGACGGTGGAAGAGAGGGCACTGGACACCGATACGACTCCGGCGCCGCAAAGCGCAACTGGAAGTAAGAATTGTTCGCATTGTATTCATGCCGTCGGTGTTCGGCAATCGCTGCCGACGCAAGGCAGGCGTACCGCTGGTGCCGGCATGCTTTGCTTATGAGAATTGAAATCATTAGTATTGCAGCCCCATTTCCCGGACCCTCGCCATGAAGAGTAAAGCCGCCGGCCTTCCCCTGAGCTACCGCCTGGCCGTGACCTCACGCAGCCTGGCCGCGTTGCTGGGCGGTTACCTGCTGGCGTCGATGGCCAGTGTCTGCATCACCCTGCTTGCGCCGATGACCCAGGCCGACGCGACGATGACCGGGATGATGCTGTCGTTCCTCTTCTACCTGATCGCCTTCATCTGGTGCTTCGCCTGCCGCAGCGCCTGGCGCGCCTGGTTGGGCATGCTGCTGCCAAGCCTGGCGCTGGGGCTGATCAACGCACTGGCCTACTGGATGAACCTGCCATGAAAGAAGGCTTCCGCCAGGCCATGGCCTGGCTGCACACCTGGACCGGCCTGATCTTCGGCTGGCTGCTGTTCGCCATCTTCCTTACCGGGACGCTGTCGTACTTCAAGGAAGAAATCAGCCACTGGACCCAGCCCGAGGTGCAGAGCCATCCGCTCGACCCGGTGAGCAGTCTTGGCCTTGCCCAGCGATACCTGGAATCCAATGCCGGCCACGCCAGCACCTGGTTCATCCGCCTGCCCAGCGAGCGCGAGGCGGCGCTGAGCGTCAGCTGGCGCGACCCGAACGGCGGCGGGCGCCGGGGTTTCACCGACAAGGAACTCGACGCCCGCACCGGCGAGGCGGTCGAGGCCCGTGACAGCCGTGGCGGCGAGTTCTTCTACCGCTTCCACTTCCAGTTGCAGATGCCCCACCCCTGGGGTCGCTGGCTGTCGACCTTCTGCGCCTTCATCATGCTGCTGGGGCTGGTCACCGGGATCATCACCCATAAGAAGATCTTCAAGGAGTTCTTCACCTTCCGCCCGGGCAAGGGCCAGCGCTCCTGGCTCGATGGCCACAACGCCATCGGCGTGCTGGTGCTGCCGTTCCACCTGATGATCAGCTACAGCAGTCTGGTGATCTTCATGTACATGGTCATGCCGGCCAGCATCCTGGCCAGCTACGGCGACAGCAGCGGCTATTTCAACGATGTGTTCGGCCGCGACGAAGTCCCCAAGGCGGCGGCCCAGGCCGCGCCGCTGGCGCCACTGACCGAACTGTACGCCAAGGTCCAGGAACAGGCGCCGGGGGCGCGCATGGGCTACATCCAGGTGCACAATCCCGGCGACCGCAACGCCCGGGTCACCTTCACCCGCGCCTCGGCCGACAGCGTCGCCTACCAGCGCAGCGCCATCTGGACCTTCGATGGCGTCAGCGGCGAGCTGCTGCGTCGCGGCGCGCCGGAAAGCGCGGCGATGACCACCTCCTTCACCTTCGTCGGCCTGCACATGGGCAATTTCGCCGGGCCCTGGCTGCGCTGGCTGTACTTCGCCTTCGGCGTGGCCGGCACAGCGGTGATCGGCACGGGGCTGGTGATGTGGCTGGGCAAGCGCCAGCTCAAGCATGCCAAGAGCGAGCGCATGCCCGGCGAGCTGCGCCTGGTCGAAGTGCTGAACATCGCCAGCATGAGCGGCCTGTTGCTGGGCGTGGCGGCGTTCTTCTGGGCCAATCGCCTGCTGCCTACGGCCATGGATGGGCGGGCCGACTGGGAGATCAATGCTTTCTTCCTGGCCTGGGGCGCCTCATTGCTCCACGCCATGTTGCGCAGCGGGCGCCGTGCCTGGGGCGAACAACTGACCCTGGGGGCGCTGGCGTTCGTCGTGCTGCCGCTGCTCAACGCGCTGATCACCGACAAGGGCCTGGATCACTCCATCGCCGCGGGTGACTGGGCGATGGCCGGTTTCGACCTGACGGCGCTGGCCACTGGCCTGTTCCTGGCCTGGGCTGCCGGCAAGATGCTGCGTGCGCCCAAGGCGGTCGCCAAGCGTGCGCCACGTGCCGCCAAGACCGTGGAGGCGAGCTGATGCTGGGGATCGCGCTGATGGGCTTCGCCGGTTTCGCCGGCCTGTGCCTGGCCATGGAAAAGCATTTCAACGACCTGCTCGGGCGCAAGCCCACGGGCCGGCAACTACGAGCCTTGAAGGTCGCGGGCTGGGCCTTGCTGCTGCTGTCGTTGATCCTTGCCGTGCACGGGCGCGGCTGGGCCCTGGGCCTGGTGGAATGGATCGCCTTGCTGATGGCCGGGGTTACGTTGTGGGTGTTCGGCCTGCCGTACCAGCCGCGCCTGCTGCTCGGGGCGGCGCTCGCCAGCCTGGTGCTCGGGCCACTGCTGGCCGTGTTGGCGGTCTAGGCCCTTGAGCGACTCCGAGGCTGGCGGCGGTCGGGCGCGTTTTGTCCAGGTATTCCTGGCCCAGCGCGCGCGCATGGAGGCGCTGGTCAGCCGGCGCGTCGGCTGCCGCGCCACGGCGTCGGACCTGGTCCAGGACCTGTTCCTGCGCTTCTGGCGGCGCCCCGAGGTGAAGGTCGAGGCGCTCGACACCTACCTGCTGCGCAGCGCCAGCAACCTGGCCATCGACTACCTGCGCAGCGAAGGCAGCCGCGACCGGGCCGCCGAAGGCCTGCACGACCCCGATGAGCCGCAGGGCAGCCAGGCCCCCGAGCAGGCCCTGGAGGTCGACCACGACCTGCAGCGTATCGAGATGGCCCTGCGGGCTTTGCCCGAGCGCACGCGGCAGATCTTCCTGCTCAACCGCATCCATGGCTGCACCTACGGCGAGATCGCCAAGGCCATGCAGTTGTCCCAGAGCGCGGTGGAAAAGCATATGATGCGCGCCCTCGAAGCGTGCAAGGCGAGCGTCGCCGAACCCGCGTCCCCACTGCGCCGGCCAGGGAGCGCCCGTCGATGAGTCTTGAACAGCCGATCACTGCCGCACAGTCCCAGGCCGCCCTGCGCTGGCTGGGGCGCATCCAGCAGCAGCCGGCGCAAGCCGAGGGCGCGGCGTTCAAGCGCTGGTTGCTGGAGAGCCCGGCCCATCGCCAGGCCTATGTCGAGGCCCAGGCGCTGTGGCGCCTCAGCGAAGCACCGGCGGCGCGGCTGGCACTCGAGGAGCGAGAGGGCCTGCAACAATATCTGGACGCCATGCGCCGACCCGCGCGCAAGCGGCCGTGGCGCGGCCTGGCGGTGGCAGCGTGTCTTGTGCTGGCGCTGGGATGCGCGGCGGGCTGGCAGCCGCAGTTCTGGCTGCAGGACCTGCGTGCCGACTACACCAGCGGCGCGCAGGTGCGGCAGGTGACCTTGGCCGATCATTCGCGGCTGACCCTGGATGCCGGCACTGCCGTGGCGGTGGATTTTGCCCAGGGCGAACGGCGCGTGCGGTTGCTGCGCGGCGCCGCGTTCTTCGAGGTGACCCATACCGGCGAGCAGTTCCTGGTAGATGCCCAGGGCGGTGAAGTGCGAGTGCTGGGGACCCAGTTCGAGGTGCGCGGGCAGGGCGATGGCGCCCAGGTCACCGTGCGCAGCGGGCGGGTGGCGGTGACGCCGGCCCAAGGACAGGCGGCCCGCGAGCTGACGGCCAACCAGCAACTGGCCTATGCCGGCGGCGTGGCCGGCGGGGTCGAGGCGGTGGACAGCGACAGCCGCCTGGCCTGGCGCCAGGGCTGGCTGAACTATTACCAGGTGCCGTTGGCGCAGGTGATCGAGGACCTGGGGCGTTACTACCCCGGGCGGATCCTGTTGCTCGACGGGGAGCTGGGGCAGCGCAGGGTCAGTGGCAGTTTCCCGGTGGCGGAACCACTAGCGGCGCTGGATTCGCTGGGCAAGGTGATGGGCTTCTCGCGGCAGACGGTGCTGGGTCGGCTGACCGTCTTGCGTTGACCTGTTCCGACGCCATCGCGGGGCAAGCCCGCTCCCACGAGGCTTGCGCGGTCCCTGTAGGAGCGGGCTTGTCCCGCGAAGACGTCGGTAAAGCAAAAATTTTTCGATCAGGTGATGAGGTATCCCCCCACGGCATCCGTGTAGTGAGTGGAAGTGCGATTCATTCGCAAACGATCATCCCTCTCACAGGTCCGCGTCCATGAAGTTCACCCCGCGTTGCGTCCCGCTCTGGTTCGGCCTCTGCTCCCTGCCCGCTATCGCCATCGTGCCCCAGGCCCTGGCCGCGCAGCAGAGCCAGGTCTACAGCTTCGCCCAGCCAAGCCAGCCGCTGGCCCAGGCACTCAACGCCTTCAGCCGCGCGACCGGGCAGAGCGTGGTCTACACCCTGGCCCTGCCGGATGTGCAGGCCCCGGCACTCAACGGCACCTTCGACGCCGACCAGGCGCTGCAGCAGTTGCTCGGCAACTCGGGCCTGGCCTGGCGCCGGATCGATGCCCGCACCCTGACCCTGGAGCCGCTCGACACCTCCGGCGCGCTGAACCTGCAGGCCACCACCATCAACTCACAGCTGGATGACTACAGCTATCAGCCGCCGGACAGTGCCTCGATCATGCGCGGCCAGGGCGCGACGCTGGACATCCCCCAGGCCGTCAACGTGGTCCCGGCCCAGGTGATCCGCGACCAGGCGCCGCGCAACCTGGACGATGCGCTGTACAACGTCAGCGGCATCACCCAGGGCAACAACTTCGGCGGCACCGCCGACACCGTGATGAAGCGCGGCTTCGGTGACAACCGCGACGGCTCGATCATGCGCGACGGCATGCCGATCGTGCAGGGCCGCGCCCTCAACGCCAGTACCGAGCGGGTCGAGGTGCTCAAGGGGCCGGCGTCGCTGCTGTATGGCATCCAGGACCCGGGTGGGGTGATCAACGTGGTCAGCAAGCGCCCGCAATTGCAGCAGTACAACGCCCTGACCCTGCGGGGCTCGACCTACGGCAGCGGCAAGAACGGCAGCGGCGGCGGCCTGGACAGCACCGGGGCGCTGGGTGACAGCAACCTGGCCTACCGCCTGATCGTCGATCACGAGGACGAGGACTACTGGCGCAACTACGGGGTGCACCGCGAGTCGCTGGTGGCGCCGTCGCTGGCCTGGTACGGCGAGGACACCCAGGTGGTGCTGGCCTATGAGCACCGCGAGTTTCTCTACCCGTTCGACCGTGGCACCGCCTTTGGCAGTGACGGCCACCCGTTGAACATTCCCGCCACCCGCCGCCTCGACGAGCCGTTCAACGATATGGAGGGTCGCTCCGACCTGTACCGCCTGGAGGTCGATCATCGCCTGGCCGACGACTGGAAACTGCACTTCGGCTACAGCTTCAACCGCGAGACCTACGACGCCAGCCAGGTCCGCGTGACCGGCGTGGATGAAAGCAAGGGCACGCTGTCACGCAGCATCGATGGCACCCAGGGCGCCCTGAGCCGCGACCAGTTCGCCACCCTCAGCCTCAACGGCAGCGTTGAGCTGGCGGGCATGCGCCACGACCTGGTGGTCGGTGTCGACCACGAGGACCGCAAGGTCTACCGCGCCGACCTGATCCGCCAGAACAGCCGCTCGACCTTCAGCTACCTGAACCCGGTCTATGGCCGCGAAGTGGAAGGCACCAGCGTGCGCGCCAGCGACAGCGACCAGACCGACAAGCTGCGCACCGATTCGCTGTTCCTGCAGGACGCCTGGCACCTGGACGAGCACTGGATCCTGGTGGCCGGCGGGCGCTTCCAGCAATACGACCAGTACGCCGGTCGCGGCCGGCCGTTCAACGTCAACACCGACACCAGCGACCAGACCTGGGTGCCCCATGCGGGCGTGGTGTACAAGGTCGATGACCAGTTGTCGTTCTATGGCAGCTACAGCGAGTCGTTCAAGCCCAACTCGACCATCGCCCCGCTGAGCATCGGCGGTGGTCGCACCCTGACCCTGGACTCAGGCATCGCGCCGGAGGAGGGCAAGTCCTGGGAAATCGGGGCCAAGCTCGATGTGCCGGGGGCGCTGACGGGTACCCTGGCGTTGTTCGACATCACCAAGCGCAACGTGCTGGTGGCCGACGGCGACACCCTGCCGGGCACCATTCTCTACAGCAACGCGGGCGAAGTGCGCTCACGGGGCGTCGAGCTGGACCTGACCGGCCAGCTCAGCGAGCGCTGGAGCCTGATCGGCGCCTACGCCTTCACCGACGCCGAGGTGACCAAGGACCCGCAGCTCAAGGGCAATCGCCTGCAGAACGTCGCCCGGCACAGTGGTTCGCTGTCGGCGGTGTATGACTATGGCAGCTTGTTCGGCGGTGATCGCCTGAGGCTGGGGGCCGGTGCGCGCTATGTGGGTGAACGTGCGGGGAACGCCACCAATGACTTCGACCTGCCGGCGTACACGGTGGCGGATGCCTTTGCCAGCTATGAAACGAAACTGGACGAGCACAAGGTGCGGTTGCAGCTGAACGTGAAGAACCTGTTCGACAAGGTGTATTACAGCTCGGCGGTGAACCGGTATTTCGTCGCGGTGGGGGATGCGCGGCAGGTGAGCTTGTCGAGCACCTTGGAGTTCTAGATCGCCGGGACCGCTTTGCGGTCCTTTCGCGGCACGAGGCCGCTCCTACAGAGGTACGCGGTCTCCTGTAGGAGATCACACAGCCTTCCGGGCTGCGCTGTCGCGCAGGGAACAAGGTTCCAGCGTGGGAGCGGGCTTGCCCGCGATCACCGGCGAAGCCGGTGCCAAACGCCGCATCGCGGGGCAAGCCCGCTCCCACGCTGCCCCAGTCAAATCAAAGAATTATGTTTTGCTCCATGAGAGCGGCCTCGTGCCGCGAACGGGCCGCAAAGCGGCCCCAGTATTCAACTGGCGAACGCCGCCCGATACGCCCCCGGCGTCGCCCCCAGCGCCTGCCTGAACCGGTTGCTGAAATGACTGGCACTGGCAAACCCGCACAGCAACGCCACCTCGCCCAAAGGCAACGTGCCCATGCGCAGCAACCGGCACGCCCGCTGCAGCCGCCGGGCCAGCAGGTACTGATGCGGCGGCAGTCCAAAGCTCGCCCGGAACATCCGCGCGAAGTGGTACTCGGACAGGTTGCAGCGCAGCGCCAGCTCCCCCAAGGTCAGCGGTTGGTCGAGGTTGGCCTCGATATAGTCCACCAGTTGCCGGCGCTGGTGCGGTGCCAGTCCGCCCTTGAGCTTGAGGCCCTGGCGCAGGCCGACCTGGTTGAGCACGGCGTGGTCGATGATGTCGTGGGCCAGGCTGCTGGCCAGCAGGCGTTCGCCGGGCTCGGCCCAGTCCAGGCCGATCAGCTCGCGAAAGCGTCGGGCCTGCTGCGGGTCGTCGAGGAAGGTCGCCTCGCGCAGTTGCATCTCCCGCGGCTCGCGGTCCAGCAGGCGGGTGCAGCCGAGGGCGAACTGTTCCTCGCTGATGTACAGGTGGGCCAGGCGGATCGAGCCGTTGATTATCCAGTTCGACTCATGGCCGGCGGGCATCACGCACAGCTTGTCCGGCGCGCCGCGATCACTGGGGCGCTGGCGGCGGAAGGTGCCGGTGCCGTCGGCGATGTAGCACGACAGTGTGTGATGGCTGGGCGCCTGGTAGTCGCGGGCATCGTCGCGGTTGCTCCACAAGGCCGCCGCCAGCCCGTCGCCCAGCTGCGCGCTCAGCTCCAGCCGGGCGTGGGGCGAGGCGTTCAGGACGTTGAAGACCTGCAGGTGATCGAGTGGGGGCATGGGCGGTTCCTCTGCTGGCCATCGTACTGCGCCGGCGCCGGGATGGCAGCTAGCCGGGGAGGAAAAGCGCAAGTTTATGCAAGCGCCGAACAGCGATGGCGCAAGAAACTGGGCTCATGGGGTTTTCATCGCGGGGCAAGCCCGCTCCCACCGAGGTCGCAATGCGCCCTGTGGGAGCAGCTTGCCCCGCGATAGGCCTGATACCTGTCGAGGGAGTCCATCATGAACCTGTCGCTCTACCTGCTCACCGTCCTGATCTGGGGCACCACCTGGATCGCCCTGAAACTGCAGCTGGGCGAGGTTGCCATCCCGGTGTCGATCGTCTACCGCTTCGCCTTGGCCGGGCTGATCCTGTTCGCCTTCCTGCTGCTCACCCGCCGCCTGCAACCGATGAACCGGCGTGGTCACCTGGTATGCCTGGCCCAGGGCTTGTGCCTGTTCTGCGTCAATTTCATGTGCTTCCTTACCGCCAGCCAGTGGGTTGCCACCGGCCTGATCGCCGTGGTGTTCTCCACCGCCACCTTGTGGAACGCCATCAACGCCCGGATCTTCTTCGGCCAGAAGATCGCCGCCAATGTGCTCGGTGGCGGCGCCTTGGGCCTGCTCGGTCTGGGACTGCTGTTCTGGCCGGAACTCTCGCACCACGCCGCCAGCCGCGAGACCTTGTACGGCCTGGGATTGGGCCTGCTCGGCACGCTGTGCTTCTCGGCCGGCAACATGCTGTCCAGCGTGCAGCAGAAGGCCGGGCTCAAGCCGATGACCACCAATGCCTGGGGCATGCTCTATGGCGCCTCGATGCTGGCGGCGTACTGCCTGGTCAAGGGCATCCCCTTCGACATGGAATGGAACGCCCGCTACATCGGCTCGCTGCTGTACCTGGTGATCCCGGGTTCGGTTATCGCCTTCACCGCCTACCTGACCCTGGTCGGACGCATGGGGCCGGAGCGGGCAGCCTATTGCACCGTGCTGTTCCCGCTGGTGGCGTTGAATGTGTCGGCATTCGCCGAGGGCTACCAATGGACGGCGCCGGCGTTGCTGGGCCTGGTAGCGGTAATGGCGGGGAATGTGCTGGTGTTCCGCAAGCCGAAATCCAGGCCGGTCGAAGGCGTGCTGGCAGTCAAGTAACCTTGTCCCATCGCGGTACCCCGCGACAGGTTAGGTAACTCGGGCTGAAAAGCTCAGCCCTTCCACACCTGCGGATTCACCAGGTCCCGCGGCCGCTCACCCAGCAACGCCGCCCGCAGGTTGTCCAGCGCACGGTTGGCCATGGCCTCGCGGGTCTCGGCGGTGGCCGAGCCGATGTGCGGCAGGGTCAGGGCGTTGGGCAGCTTGAACAGCGGCGAATCGGCGAGCGGCTCCTTTTCGTACACATCCAGCCCGGCGCCGCGAATGGTGCCATTGCGCAGTGCCTCGACCAGCGCCGCCTCATCCACTACAGGTCCCCGGGCGATATTGACCAGGAACGCGCTGGGCTTCATCAGTTGCAGCTCGCGGGCGCCGATCAGCTTGCGGGTTGCCTCGGACAGCGGCACCACCAGGCAGACGAAATCGGCTTCGCCCAGCAATGCGTCCAGGCTGCGGAACTGCGCGCCCAGTTCCTGTTCCAGCGCGGTCTTGCGACTGTTGCCGGTGTACAGCACCTGCATGTTGAAACCGAAGCGGCCACGACGGGCGATGGCCGCGCCGATGTTGCCCATGCCGACGATACCCAGCGTCTTGCCGTGCACATCGCAGCCGAACTGCGCCGGGCCGACGGTGGCCTGCCAGTGGCCGGCCTTGGTCCAGGCATCCAGCTCGGCGGTGCGCCGAGCGCAGCCCATGATCAGGGCAAAGCCCAGGTCGGCGGTGCTTTCGGTGAGCACGTCGGGGGTGTTGGTCAGGGCGATGCCGCGCTCGTTGAAGTAGTCCAGGTCGTAGTTGTCGTAGCCGACCGAGACGCTGGACACCACCTCCAGCTTGCCCGCGCCTTCGAGCTGCGCGCGGCCGAGCTTGCGACCGACCCCGATCAGGCCGTGGGCCTCGGGCAGGGCCTCGTTGAACTGGGCGCTGATGTCGCCGCGTTTCGGGTTCGGCACGATCACGTTGAAGTCTTGTTGCAGGCGTTCGGCCATGGCTGGCGTGATGCGGCTGAAGGCCAGGACGGTCTTTTTCATCGGGCTGCTTCTCTGCAAGGCGTGAGGTGGAGCCGGGCAGAAGAGCGGGGCCGCTGTGCGGCCCTTTCGCGGCACAAGGCCGCTCCTACAG
Organism: Pseudomonas sp. 2hn; assembly: GCF_019646095.1. Taxonomy (NCBI): domain Bacteria; kingdom Pseudomonadati; phylum Pseudomonadota; class Gammaproteobacteria; order Pseudomonadales; family Pseudomonadaceae; genus Pseudomonas; species Pseudomonas sp. 2hn. The sequence continues at coordinate 918,609 of NZ_CP081016.1, forward strand.
GTACCGCGTAACCCTGTAGGAGCGGCCTTGTGCCGCGATGGAGGGCGAAGCCCTCCCATGACCCTGTCTGCCAGACGCTGGAATCAATGGTTAGCAACCTACCATTGTCCTTACCCCCAATGCAGCCGCTTTTTTCAGTTGGCGATCAGCAGCTCATGGGTCTTCAGGTCGGCCTCATGGGCGGCAAGAATCTCCGGCAGCGAATTGCGCAGGTACTCGACCCAGGTCTTGATCTTGGCATCCAGGTACTGGCGCGACGGGTAGATCGCGTACAGGTTCAGCTCCTGCAGGCGGTACTCCGGCATGATCCGCACCAGGCTGCCATCGCGCAGGCCGTCGATGGCCGAATAGATCGGCAGCACGCCCACGCCCATGCCGCTGCGGATCGCGGTCTTCATCGCGTCCGCCGAGTTGACCTGGAACGGCGAGGTGGTGATGTTGACCATCTCCTGGCCTTCCGGCCCGTCGAACAGCCACTTCTCCAGCGGGATCACCGGGCTGACCATGCGCAGGCAGGCATGCTTGAGCAGGTCGGCCGGCTTGTGCGCGCTGCCGTGACGGGCCACGTACTCGGGCGAGGCGCAGACGATGCTGTAGGTGATGCCCAGGCGCTGGGAGACGAAGCCCGAGTCCGGCAGCTCGCTGGCCAGCACGATGGACACGTCGTAGCCCTCGTCCAGCAGGTCGGGCACGCGGTTGGCCATGGTCAGGTCGAAGGTCACGTCCGGGTGCGACTCGCGGTAGCGGGCGATGGCGTCGACCACGAAGTGCTGGCCGACGCCGGTCATCGAATGCACCTTCAACTGCCCCGCGGGGCGGGCGTGGGCGTCGCTGGCCTCGGCCTCGGCTTCTTCCACGTAGGTAAGAATCTGTTCGCAGCGCATCAGGTAGCGCTTGCCAGCCTCGGTCAGCGCGATGCGCCGGGTGGTGCGGTTGAGCAGGCGGGTTTGCAGATGGGCTTCCAGGTTGGAGACCGCCCGCGACACGTTCGCGGTGGTCGTATCCAGTTGCGCCGCGGCAGCGGTGAAGCTGCCGAGCTGGGCCACGCAACTGAAAGCACGCATGTTTTGCAGGGTGTCCATGGGTCACTCTCGGTTTAGAGGACAAAATTGTGACATGAAGTTGCGGAATTTCGCTTCCGACTAAAGCCGGATTATCGCTGTTTTGGTAACAAAGATTCGCAGGAATATGCGCTTATCGCCAATGAAACCCGCCCCTAGAATTGCCCGGCCCCTCCACCTCTTCCTCGGGAAATCGCAGCTGTGCCGCGTCGCCACATCAGAGCGCTCCATGCGTTCAGTGCCTGTGCCCTTTGTCTCACCTTGAGCGGCTGTATCGGAACCTGGGGCATCGCCCCGCAAAGCAAGACCCTCCAAGCCAACCAACTGACCACCGACGCCGCGATCCGCGAGGCCGCGCGCGACGCCCACTGGCCGGCCCAGCAATGGTGGCGCGCCTACGGCGACCCGCAGCTGGACGCCTGGATCGCCCAGGCCCTGGCCGGCAGTCCGAGCATGGCCATGGCCGCCGCCCGGGTGCGGGAAGCCAAGGCCATGGCCGGCGTGGTCGAGTCGGCGGAAAAACTGCAGGCCAACGGCAACGCCACCCTCAAGCGCCACAACTGGCCCGAGGATCAGTTCTACGGCCCGGGCGCGCTGTCCGGCGCCAACACCTGGGACAACAATGCCGCCATCGGTTTCAGCTACGCCCTGGACCTGTGGGGCCGCGAGCGCAATGCCAGCGAGCAGGCCGTGGACCAGGCGCACATGAGCGTCGCCGAGGCGCGCCAGGCTCAGCTGGAGCTGGAGAACAACGTGGTGCGCGCCTATATCCAGCTCAGCCTGCACTACGCCCGGCGCGATATCGTCCAGGCCGAGCTTGCGCAGCAGGAGCAGATCCTCGCCCTGGCCAAGCGCCGCCTCGACGGTGGCATCGGCACCCATTTCGAGGTCAGCCAGGCCGAGGCGCCGCTGCCGGAAACCCACCGCCAGATCGACAGCCTCAACGAGGAGATCGCCCTGACCCGCAACCAGCTGGCCGCCCTGGCCGGCAAGGGACCGGGGGAGGGCGCGAAGCTGCAACGCCCGACCCTGACCCTCGGCGCGCCGCTGAAACTGCCGTCGAACCTGCCCGCCGAATTGGTCGGCCAGCGCCCCGACGTGGTCGCCAGTCGCTGGCAGGTGGCGGCCCAGGCCCGTGGCATCGACGTGGCCCACGCCGGCTTCTTCCCCAACGTCGACCTGGTCGGCGGCCTTGGCTTCATGGCCACCGGTGGCGGCCCGCTGGAGTTCCTCACCGGGCGCAAGTTCAACTACAACGTGGGGCCGGCCATCAGCCTGCCGATCTTCGACGGCGGTCGCCTGCGCTCGCAGCTGGGCGTGGCCTCGGCCGGCTATGACGTGGCCGTGGCGCGCTACAACCAGACGGTGATCGGCGCGCTGAAGAACATCTCAGACCAACTGATCCGCCGCGAGTCGATGAAGGAGCAGGCGCATTTCGCCGCCGAATCGGTGGCCGCCGCGCAGAAGACCTACGACATCGCCACCGTCGCTTTCCAGCGTGGCCTGACCGATTACCTCAACGTGCTCAACGCCCAGACCCTGCTGTTCCGCCAGCAACAGGTGCAGCAGCAGGTGCAGGCCGCGCGCCTGACCGCCCATGCCGAGCTGGTCACCGCCCTGGGCGGCGGCCTGGAGGCGGGCAAGGATGTGCCTGATCAAGAACGCCAGGCCGCCCCGAAAACGCCGGCCACCCTGGCCATCTTCGACCAGCCGGACCACGCCGAATGAGCACATCGAGCTTGCCCCTGCGCTGGCTGCGGAGCCTGGAGTGGCGCCGGGGCTTCTTCGCCTGGTCGCGCACCGACGGGGTCACCTGGGTCTACATCTTCAAGGTGCTGGCCGCCGCGTTCATCACCCTGTGGCTGGCCATGCGCCTGGAGCTGCCGCAGCCGCGCACGGCGATGATCACCGTGTTCATCGTCATGCAGCCGCAGAGCGGCCATGTGTTCGCCAAGAGCTTCTACCGGGTGCTCGGCACCCTGGCCGGCTCGGCGATGATGGTCGCGCTGATAGCGATCTTCCCGCAGAACACCGAGCTGTTCCTGCCCAGCCTGGCGCTGTGGGTCGGCTTGTGCTCGGCGGGGGCCATGCGCTACCGCACCTTCCGCGCCTATGGCTTCGTGCTGGCCGGCTACACGGCGGCGATGATCGGCCTGCCGGTGCTGCAGCACCCTGACCAGGCGTTCATGGCGGCGGTGTGGCGGGTGCTGGAGATCGCCCTGGGGATTCTGGTCTCGACTTTCGTCAGCGCCGCGATCCTGCCGCAGTCGGCCAGTGCCGCCATGCGCAACGCCCTGTACCAGCGCTTCGGCGTGTTCGCCGGGGTGGTGGTCGAGGCCCTGCGCGGCGACAGCCAGCGCGACCGCTTCGAGACCAGCAACGTGCGCTTCGTCGCCGAGGCGGTGGGCCTGGAGAGCCTGCGCAACGTCACCGCCTTCGAAGACCCGCACATGCGCCGACGCTCCGGCCGCCTGGTGCGGATGAACAGCGAGTTCATGGCCATCACCACGCGCTTCAATGCCTTGCACCGGTTGCTGGAGCGACTGCGCGCCCGTGGCCCGTTGCAGATCGTCGGCGCCATCGAGCCCGGCCTGGACACCCTGGCCGAGCTGCTGCAGCCCTATGTCGGTCGGGCTCTGACCGACGCCGATGCCTTGCGCCTGGCACTGGAGCTGGGCACCTACAAGGAAGGCCTGCAGGCCCAGGTGCGTGGCCTTCGCGCCGAGTACCTGGAGACCAACCCGAGCGAATCCGACCTGCTCGACTTCCATACCGCCTTCGAGCTGCTCTACCGCTTCGTCGACGAGATGTACAGCTACGCCGAGACCCACGCCTCGCTGGCCGTGCACAAGCACGAACGCGAACAGTGGGACGAACCCTACGTGGCCCAGACCAGCTGGCTGGTATCGCTGGCCGCCGGCGTGCGCGCCTCGGCGGTGCTGCTGTTGCTGGGCAGCTACTGGCTGCTCAGTGACTGGCCCAGCGGCGCCATGATGACCTTGATCGCCACGGTCACCGTGGGCCTGTCGGCGGCCTCGCCGAACCCCAAGCGCATGTCGTTCCAGATGGCCTGCGGCACGGCGATCGGCGCCTTCGTCGGGTTCTTCGAGACCTTCTTCGTGTTCCCCTGGATCGACGGTTTTGCGCTGCTGTGCATGGTGTTGGCGCCGGTGTTCGTGCTTGGCGCGTTCCTCGCCTCGCGCCCGGCCTATGCCGGTTATGGCCTGGGCCTGCTAGTGTTCTTCGCCATCGGTTCGGTGCCGAACAACCTGACCATTTATGACCCCTATACCTTCATCAACGACTACATCGGCATGGTCATCGGCATGTTCGTCTGCGCCGCAGCCGGGGCGATCATCCTGCCGCCCAACAGCCGCTGGCTGTGGAGCCGCCTGGAGCAGGAGCTGCGCGAGCAGGTGCTGTTCGCCATCGGCGGGCGCCTGCGCGGGTTGGGCTCGGCGTTCGAGAGCCGCACCCGCGACCTGCTGCACCAGGCCTATGGCCTGGCCGCCGGCAAGCCGCAGGTGCAGAGCGAGCTGATGGGCTGGATGTTCACCGTACTGGAGGTTGGCCACGCCATCATTGAGCTGCGCAAGGAGCAGGATCGCGCGCCGATCCACCCGGCGTACGCCGAGTCGCAGCCCTGGCGCCAGGCCATCCGCGTGATGGGCCGGGCGCTGGCGCGGTTGTTCCTGCAACCCAGCGCCAGCAACCACGAGCGCGCCCTGGTGGCGGTGGACCACGCCATCAGCCGCGTGCAGGCCACCGACGAACCCTTCGCCCGGCACTTCGACACCTCGGTGCTGCGCCGGGCGCAGAGCTACCTGCACTTCATCCGTTCCTCCCTGCTCGACCCACAGTCGCCGCTGGCCCCGGCGAAAGGATTGCACCATGCCCCGTGAGATCGCCTTCCATGGCGTGTACATGCCCACCATGACCTTGATGTTCCTGTTCGCCCTGGGCCTGGCCTGGGGCCTGGACCGGTTCATCGCAAGCGTTGATGGCTATCGCTTCTTCTGGCACCCGGCGCTGCTGCGCCTGTCGCTGTTCGTCTGCCTGTTCGGCGCCCTGGCGCTGTCGCTCTACTGGTGAGAATCCTGCAATGAAAAAGTTCTTCAGCCTGATCGCCACCCTGCTGGTGCTGGCCGCTGCCGTGGCGATCGGCCGTCAGTTGTGGCTGCACTACATGACCACGCCGTGGACCCGCGACGGCCGGGTGCGCGCCGACATCATCAACGTTGCCGCCGATGTGCCGGGCTATGTGGTGGACGTGCCGGTCAAGGACAACCAGCGGGTGAAGAAGGGCGACGTGCTGATCCGCATCGACCCCGAGCACTATCAGCTGGCGGTGGACCAGGCCAAGGCGCTGGTGGCCTCGCGCAAGGCCACCTGGGAAATGCGCAAGGTGAATGCCAAGCGCCGAGCCGACCTGGACAACCTGGTGATCTCGAAAGAGAACCGCGACGACGCCAGCAACATCGCCGATTCGGCGCTGGCCGACTACCAGCACGCCCAGGCCCAGCTGGCGGCCGCCGAGCTGAACCTCAAGCGCACGCAGATCGTCGCCACCGTCGATGGCTATGTGACCAACCTGAACATCCATAAGGGCGATTACGCCCGCACCGGCGAGGCGGTGATGGCGGTTGTGGATGAGCAGTCGTTCTGGGTGTACGGCTTCTTCGAGGAGACCAAGCTGCCCCATGTGAAGGTGGGCGATGTTGCCGAGCTGCAGATGATGAGCGGCGAGCGGATCAAAGGGCATGTGGAGAGCATTGCCCGTGGCATCTACGACCGTGACAACCCGCAGAGCCGTGAGCTGATCGCCGACGTGAACCCGACCTTCAACTGGGTGCGTTTGGCGCAGCGGGTGCCGGTGCGGATCCATATCGATGAAGTGCCGGACGGGTTCCTGCTGGCGGCGGGGACGACCTGTACGGTGGTGGTCAAGCCGAGCGAGGACTGATCGGGTTACTGCGCTGGCTCCATCGCTGGATTGGCGGGCAGGTGTCAGCGCTTGAGGGTGGCGTTGAATCGAGCTGTTGCCGCGGTCGCTTCCTGCAACAGCTGGTCCCAGTCATCAGGAGGGTGTCCGCTGCCCAGCATGCGACGGAACACTTTGTAGGCATCGTCACTGCTTTCGTAAGCGCGCTTGCTGTCGTCATCGTTCACCCACGCCAACACGATGATCTTGCTGGAGGCGTGATAGCGATAAAACAAGCGGTATTGCTGAAAGAACTTTGCGCGAAACCAGTGCTTGTGTTCCGCGCCCAGTGTGCCGCCCATTCGATGGTCAGGGTTGCCAGGCGCCTGGGCAATGACGTCGAAGGCCAAGCGTCTGACGGCCTTCAATCGTTTTGCCGCATTTTTCTTTACGTAGCCGACCGGATCCTTCTTCTGAAGCACTTCGACTTCATCGATGAGTGCCTCCAGCTTGTCGAGAAAGAGGGGGTGGGCGAACACGCTCCAGCCATGCACGCAAAGAGGTTTGCGCCTCGTTTCAGTCATTCATCGTCCGCCGAGAGAGGTTGATCGAGATCGATTTCAACGTCGCCCACCAGTGCATCCAGGCGAGCGACGAGCTCTGCATCGACAACCTTCAATCGTTGCGGATTGGTGGCGATATCCCGGGCCAGGAAATCCAGGAACTGCCCTACGGCGGGGTCTTCCTCGGCTGTCTCTGCGCGGGTCAGTATCACCGCTCCGTCAGGGCGGATCGAGTAGTGAATCTTGTCACGCTTTTTCAGGCCCAAGGCACGGCGAACGGTTTCGGGGACCGTGGTCTGGTAACGCTCGGTCAGGGTCGACTCGGCTTCGAAGGTAGTGGCCATGATCGTAGGTCCGCGAGGGGTAGTATCAAGCAAGGTAATGCGAGTGCATTACCTGGTCAATGCAATTGCATTACCTCGTGTGTACTGCCTGATCAACGGCTATTCGGGCTCAGGCAGCCCCGACCAGCACGGGCACCTGCACCCGGTCGATGACCTTGGCACTGATCGAGGGGTCCAACAGCCTTCCGACCCGTGACAGGTGGCGGTGGCCGATGATGATCAGCTCGCATTCAAGCTCCCGGGCCTTGGCGACGATCACCTCCACCGGCTGGCCGGCGACCATGCAGCCCAGGCTGTCGAACCCGGCTTCGCGCAGGGTGCCCACGGCGCTGTTCACGGCGTGCTCGGCCAGTTGCTGTTCGTCGCAGGCGGCGGGGTATTCTTCCAACTCTTCCTCGGTGTAGGCCGCACGGTGGTCGTGCACGGCAAAGGTAGCGTCGATGGCCAGCAGCACGTGCAGGGTGTGTTCGCCCGGGCGGCAGTAACGACGGGCGAGGTCGAGCAGGGCGTGGCTGGCGGGGGAGGCGTCGATGGCGATCAGGACCGGGCGGGGCATGGGGGTTCCTTGCAGGGTGGTGACATTTGTAGAAACCTAATCTCCCCATCGCGGGGCAAGCCCGCTCCCACGAACCTTGTGTGGCTGGCGTGGGAGCGGGCTTGGCCCGCGATCGGGCCGGTACAGGCTGAAGCATTGACCGGCCGGGATAAATGGCCCTTCACGCACGGTGCCATTGCGCCTGACGCAATCCACCAACCTGATACCATCGCGTTTCCCACAGCTGTCACGGAAAACGGCCATGCAACTCCCGGACATGAATCTGCTCGTCGCCCTCGACGCCCTGCTTGACGAAGGCAGCGTGGTCGGCGCCGCCCAGCGCATGAACCTGAGCCCGGCGGCCATGAGCCGCACGCTGGGGCGCATCCGCGAGGCCATGGGCGACCCGATCCTGGTGCGCGCCGGCCGTGGCCTGGTACCGACGCCCCGGGCGCTGGCCCTGCGCGACCAGGTACGAGCGCTGGTGGAACAGGCCGGTCTGGTGTTTCGCAGTGGCGACGAGGTCGACCTGCCGAACCTCGACCGGGCCTTCAATATCCGCACCAACGACCTGTTCATCGCCCTGTATGGCGCGCGCCTGCTGCACATGATGCTCGAGCAGGCGCCGAACACCGTGCTGCGCTTCGTCCCCGAGCACCAGGGCGACGACGACCTGGTGCTGCGCCACGGACAGATCGACCTGGTGGTCAGTTCGAGCATCGACATGGGGCCGGAGATCAAGGTGCAGAGCCTGTTCGACACCTGGTTCGTCGGGCTGGCGCGGGCCGACCACCCGATCTTCGACGCCGAGATCACCCCGCAGCGCTTTGCCCGCTATCCGCAGATCAGCGTGTCGCGACGCGGACGGGCCAATGGGCCGATCGACGTGGAACTGGGCGCCCATGGCGTGCAGCGCAGGGTGGCGCTGATCACGCCGAGTTTCCATTCGGCGATGTTCTCGTTGCCGGAGTCGGACCTGATCCTGCCGATGCCGGCGAACATCCTCGGCAGCGTGACCAAGTTCGGCCTGCCGCTGCGCTCGTTCGAGATCCCGGTGCCGCTGGAGCGGGTGCGGGTGATGCAGGCCTGGCATCCGCGTTTCGACAACGACCCGGCGCATCGCTGGTTGCGCCAGACCATGCGCGCCTGCTGCGCGGGGGAGCCTTGATATTGGCGGCGCCTTCTTCGCGGGTAAACCCGCTCCCACAGGATCCAAGTGCAGCAATGAACCTGTAGGAGCGGGTTTACCCGCGAAGAAAGCGCCGCCGATTCCGGTGGATTGCGTCTGACGCAACATAAACCTGCCAACAAGTCAGTTTTCGTCAGCATTCGACCTTCATAGACTTGCTCCAGCCCTGAATTTGTTGCTGGAGATGTCTATCCATGAGTTCCCTGACCGCGCCCTCCGCCGCGCTGGCCGCTGCCCCCGCACCGGCCGCCCCCGCGCAGACGGCGTTCGGCCTGCGGGTGGTGGTCGGGCTGTTCGGCGTGTTGCTGGCGGTGCTGTGCGCCGGGCTCAACGAGGCGGTGACCAAGATTTCCCTGAGCGACATTCGTGGCGCCATGGGCATCGGCGCCGACGAAGGTGCCTGGCTGCTGGCGGTCTATGCCGCCGCCTCGGTCTCGGCCATGGCCTTCGCGCCCTGGCTGGCCACCACCTTCTCGTTGCGCCGCTTCACCATGAGCGCCGTCGGCGTGTTCGCCGTGCTCGGCCTGATTCAACCCTTCGCGCCCAACCTGCACAGCCTGATGCTGCTGCGCGTGCTGCAGGGCTTCGCCTCGGGCGCCTTGCCACCGATGCTGATGAGCGTGGCGCTGCGTTTCCTGCCGCCGGGCATCAAGGTCTACGGCCTGGCCTGCTACGCCCTGACCGCCACCTTCGGGCCGAACCTCGGCACGCCGTTGGCGGGCCTGTGGACCGAATACGTCGGCTGGCAGTGGGCGTTCTGGCAGATCATCCTGCCCTCGCTGCTGGCGATCGCCTGCGTCGGCTGGGGCCTGCCCCAGGATCCGCTGCGCCTCGAGCGTTTCAGGCAACTGGACTGGCGCGGCGTGCTGCTCGGCCTGCCGGCGATCAGTTGCATCGTCCTCGGGCTGTCGCTGGGCGACCGCTGGGGCTGGTTCGACTCGCCGCAGATCTGCTGGCTGCTCGGCGGTGGCGTGTTGCTGCTGGTGCTGTTCATGTTCAACGAATGGTCCGAGCCGCTGCCGTTCTTCCAGTTGCGCATGCTCACGCGGCGCAACCTGAGCTTCGCCCTGGTGACCCTGGCCGGGGTGCTGATCGTGCTTTCGGGGGTGGGCAGCATTCCGTCCGCCTACCTGGCGCAGATCCAGGGCTATCGCCCGGCGCAGACCAGCCCGTTGATGATGCTGGTGGCCATGCCGCAGCTGATCGCCCTACCGTTGACCGCGGCGCTGTGCAACATCCGCGCGGTGGACTGCCGCTGGGTGCTGGCGACGGGCCTGGCCATGCTGGCGGTTTCGTGCGTGGGCAGCAGCCTGCTGACCTCGCAGTGGATCCGCGGCGATTTCTATCCGTTCTACCTGCTGCAGGTGTTCGGTCAGCCCATGGCGGTGCTGCCGCTGCTGATGCTTTCCACCAATGGCATGACCCCGCAGGAAGGCCCGTTCGCCTCTGCCTGGTTCAACACGGTCAAGGGCCTGTCGGCGGTGATCGCCGGCGGCCTGCTCGATGCCCTGGGCACCGTGCGCCGGCATTTTCACTCCAATCACCTGGTCGACAGCCTGGGCAACGCGCCACTGATCGACGACAACACCACTGGCTTGGCCAAGCGCATCCATGAACAGGCCCTGGTACTGACCTCGGCCGACCTGTACCTGGTGATGGCGGGCATCGCCGTCGCCCTGATCTGCCTGATCCCCTTCGTGCCTACCCGGATCTTCCCGCCGCGTGCGGTGGCCTGAATCCGTGGATGAATCCGAGACCTTGAAATGACCAACAAGCGCAAGACAATCCTTATTGGCTCGGTGCTCGCCGTGGCCGTGCTGGCCGCCATCGTCGGCCCCTGGATGTTCGGCAGCGACCATCGCCAGAGCACCAACGACGCCTATGTGACCGCCGACTACACCGTGGTCGCGCCGAAGGTGGCGGGCTTCATCAAGGAGGTGCTGGTAGAGGACAACCAGCAGGTGAAGGCCGGCCAGTTACTGGCGACCATCGACCCGCGCGACTACCAGGCCGCCCTCGACGCGGCCCAGGCCCAGTTGCTGGTGGCCAGGGCGCAGAGCCTGGATGCCCGCGCCACCCTTGAGCGCCAGGCTTCGCTGATCGCCCAGGCCGAGGCCGCAGTGAAGGCGGCCCAGGCCGAGGCGGCATTCGCCGATCACGAAGTGACCCGCTACAGCCGCCTGGCCGAGCAGGGCGCCGGCACTGTGCAGAATGCCCAGCAAGCGCGCAGTGGCGTCGACCAGGCCCGTGCCCGGCTGGCCAACACCCAGGCGGCGTTGGTGGCGACGCGCAAGCAGGTGGATATCCTCGGCGCCCAGGTTGCCAGTGCCGACGGTCAGTTGAAACGGGCCGAGGCCGGCCTGGAGAAAGCCCAGCTGGACCTGTCCTACACCCGCATCACCGCGCCAGTGGACGGCATGGTCGGCGAGCGCGCCCTGCGCGTCGGCGCCTACGTAAACCCGGGCGCGCGGCTGTTGTCGGTGGTGCCGCTGGAGCGCGCCTACATCGTCGGCAACTTCCAGGAGACCCAGCTGACCCACGTGCAGCCGGGCCAGCCGGTAAGCATCAGCGTCGATACCTTCTCCGGCGAGAAACTCCACGGCCGCGTCGAGAGCATCGCCCCGGCCACGGGGGTGACCTTCGCCGCGGTGAAGCCGGACAACGCCACCGGCAACTTCACCAAGGTGGTGCAGCGCATTCCGGTGAAGATCGTCTTCGATGACGGCCAGCCGTTGCTGGAGCGCCTGCGGGTGGGCATGTCGGTGGAGGCGGTCATCGATACCCAGGGCGACAAGTTGGCGGGTAAAGAGGTGACCGCGCGATGAGCATTGTGGTTGAAAGAATTGAGAGCGCCGGGGCTGCTGCCCAGCCCTTTCGCGACACAAGGCCGCTCCTACAGAGGATCGCGGTCGCCTGTAGGAGCGGCCTTGTGCCGCGAAAGGGGCGCGTAGCGGCCCCCTTGCTGCTGGCCGCAATGCTGGCCGGCTGCACCCTCGGACCGGACTTCCAGAGCCCGTCCAGCGAAGCGCCTCAGGATTGGGCCTCGCTGCAAGGTGAGGCCGCGGCCAGCCAGCCGGTAGCCGGTCCGCTGGAACTGCGCTGGTGGGACAGCTTCCACGACGCCCAGCTGAGCGCATTGATCCAGAAGGTCGCCGAGCGCAACCTCGACCTGCAGATGGCCAGTGCCCGCCTGCTGCAGAGCCGCGCCTTGCGCAGCACCGTGGCGGCTGACGAGATGCCTTCGGTGGATGCAAATGCGGGCTACAGCCGGGCGCGCAACAGTGCAGAAGGGTTGAACGACCCCTCCGGCAAGGCCGGCAAGTCGGCGTATAACCTGTGGCAGGGCGACCTTGTCGCCGGCTGGGAGCTGGACCTGTGGGGGCGCGTGCGCCGTCAGATCGAGGCCGCCGACGCGACCGTGGCGGTCGCCGAGAACGACCGCCGTGGCGTGCTGCTGGCGCTGTTGTCGGAAACCGCTGGCAACTACATCCAGCTGCGAGCCGTGCAGCACACCCTGGAAATCACCCAGGACAACCTCAAGGTCGCCCGGCACAGCCTGAAGCTGTCCGAAGGCCGGCAGGCTGAAGGTGTCGCCACCCGGCTCGATGTCGCCCAGGCCAGCGCCCAGGTAGCGTCGATCGAGGCGCGCCTGCCAACCCTGGAGGCGCGCCGCGACGACCTGATCAATGCCCTGAGCCTGCTCGCCGCCGAGCCGCCGCGCAGCTTGCAGGCACAGTTGCTGCCGGACGGTAAGCTGCCCGCGCCGCAGCAGCGCTTCGCCATCGGCGTGCCGTCGGAGCTGGCCGAACGCCGCCCGGATATTCGCCAGGCCGAGGCCCGGTTGCATGCCGCCACCGCCAGCATCGGCGTGGCCAAGGCCGATTTCTACCCGAGCATTCGCTTGTCCGGGAGTGTTGGTTTCCAGGCCATGCAGTTGTCCGATTTCGGGGCCTGGGATTCGCGCCGGTTCGCCTTCGGGCCGCAACTGTCGTTGCCGATCTTCGAGGGCGGACGGCTCAAGGGCCAGCTGGAGCTGCGCGAGGCCCAGCAGCAGGAGGCGGCGCTGAACTACCGCAAGGTGGTGCTCGGCGCCTGGCATGAGATCGACGATGTGCTGCGCCTGTACAACGCCAGCCAGTTGCGCCGCGATCACCTGGCCGAGGCGGTGCGGCAGAACCGCATCGCCCTGGAGACCGCGCAGCGCCAGTATGTGGAAGGGGCGGTGGACTTTCTCAACGTGCTGACGGTGCAGTCGGCATTGCTGGCCAGCGAGGAGCAGTGGATCGACAGCTCGGCGGCGGTGTCGCAGGCGCTGGTGGGGCTGTACAAGGCGCTGGGTGGCGGCTGGCAGGCGTTCGACCAGGTCTGAGCAGTATCGCGGGGGCTCCCAGGTATGCGTGGGAGCGGCGGTGCGCCGATGCGACTTGCCCCGCGATGACGTCAGAGCGGTCGCAACAAACCGAAGCGCTTGCGCAACACCCAATCCAGCAGGCGCTGTGGCAACAGGCGGGCCATCAACGGCAAGGCCGTGCTGCCATTGCCGATACGCACCAGCGCAGGCACAGGCGATTTGCGCGTCGCCGCCAGCAACCCCTGGGCGAACACCGCCGCCGACGTCGGCCGATCCTGCGACGCCCGAGCCCGCGCCTGCACCTGCTCACGCAACGGCCACCACGGCGAACCGCTCGCCAGTACCTGTTCGGCCTGCTGCTGCGCATTGCTGGCGAACTGCGAGGCGATCGCGCCCGGCTGCACCTCCATGACCCTGATCCCAAAAGGCGCCAGCTCCAGGCGCAGGGCATCGCTCAGCCCGTGCACGGCGGCCTTGGATGCACAGTAGGCACCGGCGAAGGGCGTTACCAGCACGCCTGACACGCTGCCGATGTTCACCACCAGCCCACGGGAACGGCGCAGCAGCGGGAACAGTGCCTGGGTCACGCCGACCAGGGCGAAGACGTTGGTCTCGAATTGCTGGCGCATGGCCTCGACGCCGCCGTCGAGCAGCGGGCCCATGGCGCCGTAGCCGGCGTTGTTGATCAGGATATCGAGGTTTGGCAGTTCCTCGGCCAAGCGGGCGAGGGCTTCGGCGTCATTCACATCCAGTTGCCGGGAATTGAAGCCGGCGGCGGTCAGCTGTTCGACATCCTGCTGCTTGCGGGCGGTGGCCCAGACTTCATGGCCGGCATCGCGGAAGGCGTCGGCCAGGGCGCGGCCGATGCCGCTGGAACAACCGGTGATCAGGACGGTGGGCATGGGGCGGGCCTGTGTTCAGTTGGACATGGGGGGCGTGGCTACCGGCCTCATCGCGGGGCAAGCCCGCTCCTACGATGCTATGGGCCGGTGTCGTGGGAGCGGGCTTGCCCCGCGATGAGGCGGGCTCAATTGGCGAATGTACCTTGCAGATGCTCGGCACGAAACTCCAGCGTTTGTGGCCGATAGCCCGAGCGCAGTGGCGGCAATGGCAGGCAATCGCTCCATTCGGCGCCCGGCTGCAACTCGCCGGGGCCACGATAGCGCGGGGCGGCGTAGGTGTTCTCGGCCAGGTTCACGGTATCACCAGGGGCATAGGCGCCGACGCGCCAGCGCAGTTCACTGAGCGGGACTTTGTTGCCGTTCTTCATGCGCACCTGCAGGGCACGGTCGGCGGGGCACTGGTCGGGGGCGTAGACCAGGCGGATATCGAGGCGGGCCAGTTGCGAGGCTTCGCGGGTGTCCTGCCAGACCACGTACAGCGCCACCAGCCCCAGGCCACAGACGCCAGCCATGGAAATCGGCAGGGCCTTGGCCGGGTAGCGCAGCAGCAGGACCAGCCAGGTGAGGACGAGCAGGGCACCGATGATCATGGTGGGGCAGGCCTTGGTGGCAAGGGGTTCGATCATCGTAGCGGGAAAAGGGTGTTGGCTCAAAAGCGGGAGGGCTTGGCCCTCCTTTCGCGGCACAAGGCCGCTCCTACAGAGGATCGCATTCCCTTGTAGGAGCGGCCTTGTGCCGCGATGGACCGCGAAGCGGTCCCAACGTTTTACTGCGCGATGGTCTTCACCGAAACCCCACGCTCGACCGGGGTGGAAGTCCGCCCATACACATCCTCGAAGCGTTCGATATCATCCTCGCCCAGGTAGCTCCCGGACTGCACCTCGATGATCTCCAGCGGGATCTTGCCCGGGTTGCGCAGGCGGTGCACCGAGGCGATGGGGATATACGTGGACTGGTTCTCGGTGAGCAGGAACACGTTCTCGTCGCAGGTCACTTCGGCGGTGCCGGACACCACGATCCAGTGCTCGGCACGGTGATGGTGCATCTGCAGCGACAGGCTGGCGCCGGGCTTGACGGTGATGTGTTTGACCTGGAAACGCCCGCCCATGTCCACCGAGTCGTACGAGCCCCACGGGCGGTACACCTCCAGGTGGTTCTGGGTTTCCGTGCGGCCCTGGGCGTCGAGGGTGTTGACCAACTGCTTGACCCCCTGAACCTTGTCCTTGTGGGCGATCATCATGGCGTCCTTGGTCTCGACCACCACGATGTTCTCAAGGCCGATCACCGACACCAGCTTGCCGTTGCCGTGGATCATGCAGTTGCGGCTGTCCTGCACCACCACATCGCCCTTGGTGACGTTGCCGTCGGCGTCCTTCTCGTGCACGTCCCACAGCGACGACCAGCAGCCGACATCGCTCCAGCCGGCCGACAGCGGCACCACGCAGGCGCGCTGGGTCTTTTCCATCACCGCGTAGTCGATGGAGTTGTCCGGGCAGCAGGCGAAGGTGGCTTCGTCGATGCTCAACGCATCGGCGTCCTCCTGGCTGCGCTCCAGGGCCAGCAGGCAGGTGTCGTAGATGTCCGGGTCGTGCTTTTTCAGCTCTTCGAGGAAGCGGCTGGCGCGGAAAAGGAACATGCCGCTGTTCCAGAAGTAGCCGCCGGCGCGGACGAACTCGTTGGCGCGCTTCTCGTCAGGTTTCTCGACGAACTGCGCGACCCGCGCCACGCCTTCGGGCAGCAGCGCGTCCTGGCTGGAGCGAATGTAGCCGTAGCCGGTCTCGGGCTTGGTCGCCGGCACGCCGAACAGCACCATCTCGCCGCGCTCGGCGGCCACGGTGGCCAGGGCCAGTGCGCGCTGCAGGGCCTTCTGGTCCTCGATCACGTGGTCTGCCGGCAGAACCAGCATCAGCTCGTCACGGCCTTCGTTGACCAGCTTCATCGCGGTCATGGCCACCGCCGGCGCGGTGTTGCGGCCGAACGGCTCCATGAGGATGGCCTGGGTTTCCAGCTTCAGTGCATTCAGCTGCTCCTGGACGATGAACTTGTGGTCCTTGTTGCAGACCACGATGGGGGTGTCCATGCCGTCGAACACCAGGCGCTCGATGGTCTGCTGGAACAGGGTGTGCTCGCCGGTCAGGGCCAGGAACTGCTTGGGGAACTGCTTGCGCGACAGAGGCCACAGACGCGAACCGCTACCACCAGAAAGAATTACCGGGATCATCATGTTTCTCCAATAGTCGTTTAGAGGCAGGGGAATCAGTTGCTAGCCACGGGGCGAGTGACCCACACCGGCGACAGGCTGTTGCCGGAACCGGTGACATACAGCACGGCGGCTTCGCCGCGCGCCAGGGCGACGGGTTTGACGTCGCCGACTTTCTTGTCGCCTTGATACAGGGCCAGGTTGACCTTGACCGGGTTGATCTCGCGCTCGCCACGGCCCTTGGCGGCCACGGGGCTTACCACTTCGGTCTTGCCGTCGGCGGTCTTCAGGGTCAGCGACTGGTCGCTGAGGTTCTGCACCCGCACCAGGGCCTTCTGCTTGTTCTTGAACGGCGGCTCCTCGATCAGCTGCGGGTTGCCGCTGCTGCTGTTGACCAGGGTGTAGTACTTGTCGGCGGCGAGCTTCACCGGGACGCTCTTGCCGCCGACCTGGGCGGTGTAGTCACCGCCGGGCAGGAAGCTGAAGTCGCTGCTGGCCTGGGCGCCGACCTGCTTGATCTGGGTGTTGCCGACCGATGCGGCGGCGGGGCTGCCGGCGGCGTTGTACAGGCGCACGAAGGTCGAGCCCTTCGGCGCGCTCGGGCCATAGAGGGCGGCATCGGCGCCGGCGAAGGCCTGCAGCGAGGCCAGGGACAGGCCGGCGGCGAGGGTGAGGGCTTTGGCAATGGAAGTCTTGGTGGTCATGTGCGTATTCCTCTCTATCTTCAGTGGTCCGTCCGATTGGACGACAGGGCCAGGTTTTCTTCGGATTGACGGGATTTCTTCAGCTGCGCGATCCACTGCGGATCGAAGGCGCTGAGGTCGTTCTTCATTGGCAGATACCGTTCCGGGAATTCCCACACCACGACCTGTGGCGGGGCGTTCTTGAAAGCGTCGCTCTGCAGGTACTTGAGCATCGGCAGCAGCGGGCCGTGGCCGTCCTCGGCGTAATTGGCGACGTCGCTGCGCAACGCCTGCTGCAGGGCGCCGAGGAAGTTCCAGTGCGGGTTGGCGCTGTAGCTGGTGCCCACCAGCGCCACCGGGATCCGGCTGTCGGCGAACAGCGCGTCGTCGCCTTCGCCCTCGGCCTGCACCGGGTGGGTCTTGCGCTGCTGCAGGTTGTCCGGGGTCGGCAGCAGGTTGCTGAACAACGGATCCAGCGGCAGGAAGTTGGTCAGGTCACCCTTGTACGGCGCGGTGGCGCCGGCCTCGGTGATAAACGCCTGGGGTTCGCCGTCGAGCAGGTTCTGACGGCTGACCGCCTCGGCGATGGACTGCGCGACCACCTCGGCGCCCATGGGCGTCCAGTGGGTGTCGGTGCGCAGGAACACCTGGCCGCGGGCCTTGGCCTGCTCCAGTGGCGCCAGCAGGTCGGGGGCGAACACATTGGCCTGGCGCGCCTGGGCGTGGAAACGATTGAACAGCTCGTCGTGCAGGCTGGCCGGCGCCTCCTTGCCGAGGTACTCGGCGTACAGGCGCGCCTTGGCCGGCACGATCGCCAGCACCAGTTGGCTGCCGTGGCGCTGCAGGGTGTCACGGATGCCGCGCACCAACGCCAGGTTGTCCTGCATCAGTTGCTCGGCGCCGGCGGTGGGTTTGAACTCCTCGTCGGTGAACAGCCACTGGTCGCGGCCCAGCACCACGCCGGGGCGGCCTTCGTTGAACAGTTTGAAGTCCAGCGCGGCCCACAGGTTGGTGCCAACGCGCTTGATCGGGAACTGCTCGTCGTAGTGGGTTTCGGCAGCCTTGGCGAGCTTGCCGTCGAGCAGGGTCATCTGCCCTGTGCGGTTGAAACTTTCCAGCCCGCCGACCGACCATGCGCCCAGCCCGACCAGCAGGCCCATGAACGTCAGCGAATAGGTGATGCGAAGTGTCCGGTTCATGATTCAGGCCTCAGAACTGGAAGTAGAGGAACGGTGAGTAGCTCTGCGCCGAGAGCTTGAGCACCGAGGCGGCGAACAGCAGCAGGACCAGGGTACGGGTCATGATCCGCGTCCAGTCCAGGCCCACCGAGCCGTCGGCGTTCACCTGTACCGGGGTGGCCTTGGGCGCGGGCGTTGCATTGCGGTAGAAGTCGCGCAGGCCGAAGAACGCCAGGGTCAGGTAGGCGACGATCAGCGTGGCCACCTGCAGGCCGGTGAGGTTGGCGCGGTTGAGTTCCGACAGCTGCCAGTCGCCGAAGCTGAACATGGCGCCGTACATGCGCGCCGCCACGTGCAGGTTCT
The DNA here is from genome assembly GCF_019646095.1 of Pseudomonas sp. 2hn. Classification (NCBI taxonomy): domain Bacteria; kingdom Pseudomonadati; phylum Pseudomonadota; class Gammaproteobacteria; order Pseudomonadales; family Pseudomonadaceae; genus Pseudomonas; species Pseudomonas sp. 2hn. Next base: position 936,899 of record NZ_CP081016.1, read on the forward strand.
CGGCGCGGAAGATCACCCAGCCGACCACCACCAGGAGGAAGGTGAAGGCCCATTTCACCGGGTTGAAGCGCTGCGGGTTGGTGTCCAGCCCCAGTGCGCGCTCGATGGCCAGCCACAGGCCGTGCCAGGCGCCCCAGATGATGTAGGTGAAGTTGGCGCCGTGCCACAGCCCGCCCAGCAGCATGGTCAGGAACAGGTTGCGGTAGGTGTTGAAGGTGCCTTTGCGGTTGCCGCCCAGGGTGATGTACAGGTAGTCGCGCAGCCAGGTCGACAGGCTGATGTGCCAGCGCCGCCAGAACTCGGTGATCGACTGGCTGATGTAGGGTTGCTTGAAGTTCTCCATGAAGCGAAAGCCCATCATCAGGCCCAGGCCGATGGCCATGTCGCTGTAGCCGGAGAAGTCGAAGTACAGCTGCGCGGTATAGGCCAGCGCGCCGAGCCAGGCGTCACCGGTGGTGGGGTTCTCCAGGGCGAAGCAGTGGTCGGCGACCACCGCCAGGGTGTCGGCGATGAACACTTTCTTGATGAAGCCCTGCATGAAGCGGGTGCAGCCTTCGGAGAACTTGTCCAGGGTGTGGGTGCGGTTGTTGAACTGGTCGACCAGGTCCTTGAAGCGCAGCACGGGGCCGGCGATCAGGTGCGGGAAGATCGCCACGAAGGCGGCGAAGTCGATCAGGTTGCGGGTGGCCGGGGTGTCGCCGCGGTACACGTCGATGATGTAGCTGATCGACTCGAAGATGTAGAACGAGATGCCGATCGGCAGCAACACGTGGGTGAGGATGAACGGCTCCAGCCCCATCGAGGTCATGATCGCGTTGAGGCTGTCGACGCCGAAGTTGGCGTACTTGAAGTAGCCGAGGATGCACAGGTCGACGCCCACGCCAAGCAGCAGCCAGCGCTGCGCGGGCTTGGTGCGCACGCCGGCGGCGCCGACCTTCAGGCCGATCCAGTAGTTCCACAGGGTGACCCCGGCGAACAGGGCGAGGAAGTCCACCCGCCACCAGGCGTAGAAGATGTAGCTGGCAACCAGCAGCAGCAGGTTGCGATAGCGGTTCCCGCTCACGTAGTACAAGCCGAGGAAAACCGGCAGGAACAGGAACAGGAACACGTTGGACGAGAAGACCATCCCGGTTCTCCTTGTTGTTCACAGCATCCGGGGCACAGCGCCCCCCAAACCCCCCACACGAATGTGGAAGATCACCATGGCGTGGGAGCGGGCTTGCCCCGCGATGGCGTCGGCAGAGCCAACACCATTGCCCTTGCGGGCCTCATCGCGGGGCAAGCCCGCTCCCACGCAAACGACTTACTTTTTCTGTTCGGCTTGCGGGTCATAGACCCGCGTCACATCCCCACCCAGCCTGAAACTGTTGAACGGCTGCATGTCATGCTTGCGCTCGAGGGTGTCGCCGACGCACTGGTACAGCGCGCACCATGGCTCGAGCCAGGCGTACTTGCTGTCGATCTTCAGGTCCTTGAGGTCCTGCTTCACGCCGGCGCGAGTGTTGAAATGAACAGGATCGCGGGCACCGGCCAGCACGCCTTCGCCGAGGCGCTGCAGGGCGAAGTTGTTTTCCTTGCGCAGGTCCACGCCGTTGGCCTGGGCGAAGCTGGCGATCATCGCCAGCGGCGGCAGGGCGTAGTTGTGGTAGGCCAGGGCGCGCTGGCGGCGCTTGAGCTCGTTGGGCAAAAAGCCCTGTTCATCGACCTGGTTGGCGCCGACCTTGTATTCCTTCACCGCCCAGTCGAAGAGGTCCTGGCGGTCGGTGGCCACCGCGGTGGCCATCACCGACCAGGCCGCCCAGTAGCTGTGGTTGTTGATCTTCTCCAGCGGCAGGTCGCTCCAGTCGCGCACGGTCTGCCGCGCCAGGCGCACGAACCATTTCTCGATCTGCTCGGCCTCGGCCCTGTGCGCGGCCAGTGGCTGCGAGTTGGAGAACTTCAGGCGCAGCCACGACCCGCTCATGCTGCCCAGCGCCCATTTGCGCATGGACTTGCCGGTGTGGTTGTAGTCGGTGGACATCAGCGCATCGGCGCGTGCCCAGGTGTCGAGCCAGGTCAGGGCGCAGTCCAGCTGCGCGGGGCGGCCATCGCGCATGTACTGGCCGACCATCTTGCTCACGCCCTTCTCGAGGGTGGTGATGTCCTCGGTGGACTTGCGAAAGGCCTTTTCTGAAGCAGCATTGAGGGTCGCCCGGGCTTTGTCGGACCCCTCGTACTTGCTGCGAAACACCAACGCGCCGGTGTAGGGCTTGGGCGCGGCCTCGCAGCGGAAATTGCCGTCGCCGGTCTTCAGTTTCTCGATGCCCTCGTAGTACCCCTGGGGCGGTACCAGCGCGGCCTGCGCCGCCCCGCCGAACAGGGCGAGGGCGAGCAGGGCGGGTGCGGTCTTGCGGTGGATGGCTGTCATGCTTGCCTCACTGGCCGGCCTGCGCGGTGTGCTGCGCGGGGCTGGCGAAGTTGTTGCGTTTGCAGAGTTTGGCTTCGACTTTCTGCGTGCCGCTTTCCGGCCCCTGGACCTCCAGGGCGAGCAGGTTCTGGCCTGCCCAGTCTTCGTCCTCGCGCATCTGGAAGACGAAGCGCCCATCGGTGTCGGAGGTCTCGGGCTTCTCGATCTTGATGTCCTCGTGGCGGCCGTTGAGGTACCACAGGGTGGCCTGCAGCACTTTCACCGAGGTGTCCTCGAACTTGATGTCGAGCTGGTGGTTGCGGTTGACCAGGTCCTTGATCACGCCATTCTTGCCGTTGACCATCAGCTCGTTCTTGCCCGGCTTGAGGGTGGCGCTGGCGCTCATCTGCGCGGGACGGTCGTCGCAGCCGTCGTCGAGCAGGCCGAGGATCTGTCGCCAGATGGTTTCCTGGTCCAGGCGGTAGAGCGGGGAGAACTCCCAGACCAGGATCTTCGGCGGGTTGTTCTGGAACTCCTCGCTGCCCAGGTACTGGATCATCGAGCCTTCCAGGCCGCCGCCGGGGAAGGCGACGTTGAGCACGTCGGCACCGATGTACTGCTCGAGGAAGCCCGAGAAGTTGTAGTTCTTGCCGCTGTGGCTGGTGCCGACCAGGGTGATCTGCGCGTTGCCCGAATCGCCGAACAGGTCGTCGCCGCCGCTGGCGCCGCCCTTGGGTTCGGTGGCGAACTGGTCCATGTACTGCACCGCGTAGCTGGTGCCGCACAGCTGGCCGGCGACGTTGTGCAGGGTGCCGGTCTTGCCCATGCGTCCGGATTTTTTGGTCTCGAATTCCTTGCGCGGGATGCCTTCGAAGGCCGGCATCTGGTGCACGGTATCGGCGACGATCTTCGCCGCGCGCTCGGCGCCGTAGGGCGTCCAGTGCTGGTCGCCACGGAAGTAGAAGTCCTTGCCCTGGTCGGCCGCGGCCAGTTGCTCGTTGGTCAGCGGCGACAGGTCGGGCACGTTGTAGCCCATCTTGGCGAAGCGCTGGAGCATGGCCTGGTAGTTGCGCAGGGCCTTCTGGTAATCGAAGGCGGCTTTCTCCTCGGGCTTGAGCATGTTGCGGTTCACCAGGCCACGGGTCGGCTGGTACACCACCACCAGCTCGACGCCGCGCTTCTTGAACGCGTCGTGCACCTGCTGCAGGCGCTTGTAGCCGCCCGGGGTGGTGTCGAACTCGGTGCGCAGGTCTTCGCGGGTACGGAACAGCCAGTCGCCCTGGGCCTGCACCAGGGTGGTGAAGTTCTGCTGGTAGCGCGTGGTGTAGCGGCTGGCGTCGTGGGCCTCGGGGCACAGCTGGCAGCAGGGCTCGGCGCTGAAGGTCGGCGCCTTGACCTCTTCGGCGCGCACGCCCTGGCTGATGGCCAGGAGGGCGGCGGACAGGCCCAGCAGTTTCATCAGGTGTGGAGTCATGGTCTGGGCTTCCTTAGTCGATCATTTCGGTCTGGCGTTCGACCGGGTCGATCAGCACGGCCTTCTGCTGGCGTACCAGCAGGTCGAGGATTTCGTCCTGGCGCTCGCCGAGCACGCCGTTGAAGCTGATGCCGTTGGCCTTGCGCGGCATCAGCATCGACACCTTGTACAGCTCCACCGACAGGGGCGAATCGATCGACAGCGGGCCGGAGCCGTTGGCCGCCAGCTCGCCGCCGACCACGATCAGCGACACCTTGGTGTCGAACGGGTCGAGGGCGATGTCGCGGTCGGTGTCGGAGAGGTCCTTGATGTGCCCGTACACGCCCACCAGGCCGTTGGCCATGGCGACGTTCTCGTACAGGCGGATGTTCACGCTGTTGCGCACGCGGATGCCGTGGCGACGGTTGTTGATCAGCTTGTTGCCCCAGATCAGGTTGTCGCCGCTCTCGTACAGGGTGATGCCGTCGGTGTGGTTGCGGTAGATCTCGTTGTAGGCGATCAGGTTGTTGACGCTGTTGCGGTCGATCACCACGCCCGAGAGCTTGTTGTCGTAGCTCTTGTTGTTGATGATCCAGCTGTCGTTGACCTCGCGCGAAACGATGATCCCGTGCTTCTTCTTGGTGCCGTACACGGTGTTGCCGGCGATGATCAGGCGGTGCGAACGGTCGTGGGGGTCGATGCCGTAGACGATGTTGTCGCGGTAGGTCGAATCCTTGATCACGAAGTCCTGGGTTTCGTAGCAGTAGAAGCCGTACCACATGTCGCTGAACTCGGAGCCGATGATCCAGCCGGTGGGTTCCGGGCGGCCCATCTGCTTGGCCATGTTCGGCGTGTACTGCGAGATGCTCACGCCGTACGACTTGGACTTGGCGTAGCCGAAGCTGGCCATCTTGCTGTTGACGATATAGGTCTCGGTGCCGCCCCAGCTGAGCAGGAACGGGCGGAATTCGTCGGGCTTGCGGAAGGTCGCCGGGCCGTTGGCTTGCTCGCGCCAGCCGGTCACCCGGGTATCGCTGACGAACAGCTTGCCGTCGTTGACGATGAACGACCCACCTTCTTCGGACAGGCGCAGTTCCTTGACCTTGCCGTCGATCTCCAGCACGCCCTTGCGCCCGACCACGATTGGCAGGCGCGCGAGGTAGACGCCCGGCGCGGTCTCGCGCAGGTACTGGTCGGGCACCTTTTTGCTCAGTTCCACCAGGTCGACATGCCCGTCGTCGACGAAGATCGCCTGGGGAATGCCGTGCTGGCGACGCACCCACTCGGCGCCCTTGTTGTCGCCGCCGATGAACTCCTTGAGGGTGTCCTCCTGGAGCATGCGGCGCACGCTGACCTTGCCTTTGTGGCGGCGGTCGATCTTCTTCTGCACGGCCTCGGCGGTGTAGCCGGACAGGTCGGGCAGCTTGGGCGGGTCCATCAGCAGCGGCTCGATCGGCGCACTGGCAACGGTGTAGGTCTTGGCCTGTTGCAGCCCCTTGGCCATTTCCGGCTCGGCGGCCTGGGCCAGGCCTGCGGCCAGCAGCAGGGCGCTGGCCAGCAGGCTGTGGCGAAGGTTCGGGTGCAGGTTCATGTCAAATCCCCTCCCGGCCTCAGTAGCGCCAGATCACGTCGACGAAGGCGCGATGCATGTACGAGTCGGCCTCTTTGCCATAGGCGTCGCCCGGCTTGAACACGCCGGCACGCAAGCGCACCAGGGCCGACGGCTCATCGATCGACTGGCTGATCGAGGCCGGCAGCAGGCCTTGCTTGAAGTACTTGGTGACGACCACGTCCATCTCCTGGCCCAGGTCTTTCTCGCCCTGCACCAGCGGACGGCTGATGCCGCCGTCATCGACCACCGCGTTGATGCCGCTGGAGCCGATGTTCTGCTTGCCGTCGACGCGCCAGAACTTGTGGTAGATGAAGCTGGCGTCGTAGTCGTCGCGCAGCTGCCAGGAGGCGAACAGGGTGGCCGCCTGCAGGTTGCCCAGCTCGCCGCGGAACGCCTCGCCGAAGCGGTGCACGCGCGAGCGGGTGCCGGTAAAGTTGGAGCGGTTGCTCTCAAGGCCGGTCTGCTCGAAGTTGTTCGAACCGTCGCTGCCGCCACCGCCGCTGCCCCGGGCATAGGCCGCGCCGACCTGCCATTGCGGGTCCAGGCGCAGGCGGATGCCGAGGTCGGTGGCCCAGGCGTTGACGTCGCCGCTCTGCTTGCCGGTGGCGACCTGGTCGTTGCCCACCGCCTGGCTGCTGAGGGTGTCGCGATCGCCGGTCAGCCAGGTGACGCTGCCCCAGTAGTTGACGGTATGGTCGTTGCGCCAGTTGTAGGCGTCGCTGTTGGCCTCCAGGCCCAGCCAGGTCAGGTCGCCCGTGCGGGTCTTGTCGAGGGCGTCGACGGTTTCGCCGGGGCTTTTCAGGCTGCCGCCGTCATGAGTGTGGTGGGCGCGCAGGCCGACCCAGTGGCCGGGTGTCCACTGCGTGGCGACGTTGCCGTAGACGTGGGTGCGGTCCTTGTCCTCCGGGGCCAGCTCGGTGAGGTCGGTGCGGTATTCGCTGAAGCGCTGGGCCACGCCCAGGTCGGCCTTGAGCAGGGTGGTGTCGAAGGTCCAGTTCAGCGCCTCGATATTGGTGTCGCGCCACATGCCGTCGTCGCTGCGCAGGCGCTGGCGGCCGAAGCGCAGCTGCTCGCCGGGGTAGGGGGTCAGGCCGCTGTAGCCGATCCAGAACTCGCGCATGGCCAGGTAGCTCTTGTCCGGCTTGCGGCTGTCGTCACCGTTGTCGCTGGTGGTGCCGTCGTCGTTCTGGCGCAGGGTGTCGGTCTCGATGATGTCGGTGGCGGCCACCGCCTGGCCCATGGCGAAGGCGCTCCAGTGGCCGCGCTCGCCGTACACCCAAGGCCGCAGGTCCAGGCCCAGGCCGTTGACGTCGCCGCCGGAGCGGGTGCCCAGGTCGCGGTCGTCCTCGGACTGGCCGGTGATCTTCACGTCGAGGCCGAAGTTCTTCTGCGCGGTTTCGGCCGCCAGGGTCGGCATCGACCACAGCAGGGCGAAGCCCAGGCCGATGCCGGCTTTCACGAAGGGGTTGAGCGTCATAGCGAATCCTCGGCGTCTACGTCGTCTTTCTCGTCCTGCAGCGCTTCGATGGCCAGGGTGCTGTTGGCGCCCTGGGCCATGCTGCCGCGTGCCTGCTTCTCCTGCGCCAGCAGGTTCTGCGCCTGGCTGCGCTGGTCGGGCGTGAGCTGCTGGTCGAGTTGTTGCAGCAGTTCGGTCGACTGCGGGGTCGGGTTGACCTGTGAGAGCTGGGCGAACACCCAAGCATTGGTCGGTGCCGGGCGGATGCCGTGGCCTTCGCTGAACAGCTGGGCCAGGGCGTAGTCGGCGCTGTTCTGGCCGCCGCGGGCGGCGGCCAGCAGGTGGTCCACGGCCTTCTGCGGCTCGACCTGACCCAGGTAGCCACGGCGGTAGAGCTGGCCGAGGTAGTAGTCGGCGCTGACCTCGCCGGCATCGGCGGCGGCCTGCAGGTGCTCCTGGGCTTTCTGGGCGTCGGCGGGCACGGTCTTGCCTTCGTAGTAGAGGCGGCCCAGCAGCAGTTCGGCGCGGGGCTGTTCGGCCTCGCGGCCCTTGTCGATGTAGGCCATCAACTGGTCGGTGTCGCCCAGTTCGGGGAAGTCGTAGAGCAGTTGCGCCAGGCTCACCCACGAGGCCGGGTTGGCCGGGGCGATGTGTTCGAGCAGGTCCTTGGCGGTCTTCTCGTCGGTCTGGCCGAGGCTGCGGTCGGCCAGCACGCGGGCGACGCTGTCGACCCGGGTGGCCGGGACGGCGCCACGGGCATGGGCGGCCTTCAGTTGTTCGAGCAGGGCGGCCTGCTGGTCGGGCTGGGCGCGTTTCTGGTAGACGGTAGCCAGTTCGACATAGCAGATGTCAGTGCTGGCCAGCGCCGCCTTGCAGATTTTCTCCACATCGCCCAGGTGCTGGTCGTACGTGCCCTGGGTGCGGTACAGCAGGACCTGGGCCAGGCCCGCCTCGGGGTTGCCGGCGGCGCGCCACTGGTCGATCTGCTGCTGGGCGTTGACCTTGGGGAAGCTCTGCGGGTACTGCAGGTAAAGCATCGCCAGCGGGATCAGGGTGTTGCTTTCGCCCTGTTGTGCGGCGTGCTTGAGCAGGGTTTCGGCCTCCTCGCGCTCGGCCTGGGTGCTGTCGGGCTTGGCCACCAGCAGGCGGCCAAGACGTGCCTGGGCGCGGGGCGAGGTGGCGGCGGCGGCGCGATAGGTGGCTTCGGCCTCCTTGAGTTGCGCCGGGTCGCGGGTGGCGACCTGGATATCGGCCAGGCCTACCTGGGCATCGCTGTAGCCGAGGTCGGCCAGGGCCTTGTAGTTGCGCTCGGCGGTGGCGGTGTCGCCGCGCTTGAGCGCTTCATTGGCCAGGCGCTGGTCGGGCAGGCCGGCGCAGCCGGCCAGGGTGATGGCCAGGGCCAGGGTGCACCAGGTGTAGGGGCGAGCGCTTTGCGCTCGATCGCGGGGCAAGCCCGCTCCTACAGGGTGCGGCGCGGTCCCTGTAGGAGCGGCCTTGTGCCGCGATCCAGGCGACGCCACTCCAGCAGGAGAAAAACCATTCAAAGGTTTCATCGTCCGATCCTCTTACAACCCACGGGCCACGGCCTTGTCGATCAGCCAGTTCAGCGACGGGCCACGGTCGCTGTTGACCGCGGCCGGGCGCCCGGCGAGCTCGGCCGGCAGGCCGCCGTCGGGCTTGATCTGCACGCGGATGTCGGAGGCCAGGTTGTCGGTGTCCAGGCTGGAGCTGCCGGTGATCCGTCCGGTGCGCACTTCGTCCTCGCCGGCGATCTGGAAGTTGACCCGGGTACCCGGCTTCACTTCGTCGAACTGGCGATAGCTGAAGCGCGCCTCGATGGTCGGGACGCTGGTGCGCGGGATCAGCGCGAACACCGGCTGGCCCTTGCTGGCGTACTGGCCGTCATCCACCAGCTGGCGCGAGACCACGCAGTCGCACGGGCTGGTGAGGGTGCCGGAGAGCTGCTTGCCGAACAGCTCCTCGACCTTGGCCGGCTCCAGCTGCGAGTCGTCCAGGTGGCCCTTGAGCAGGTCGAGCATGCTGGTGTTGAAGGTCGCCAGCGGTGCGCCCTTGGCCACGGTCGCGCCGCTTTCCACCAGGCTCTGCAGACTGCCGTCGCGGGGCATGGTGACGTTGGTGGTGGGCACCGCGACCACGCCGGCCTCGGCATGGCTGACGAAGTACAGGCCGTACAGCGACTTGGCGACGAAGCCGAAGGCCACCAGGCCGACCACGAACACCCCGGCGGTCACGCTGACCGCGCGCAGGCGGCCGAAGGCGGAAAGGCCCGAGCCACCGTCCTTCTGCTTGCGCGCCTTGGTGAAGTTGTCGCGCTGCAGAGTACTGAGCACGTCGCCGACGCTGATCAGCTCGCCGGACAGGTGGCTGGTGATGATGTGGCGCAGGGTGGCGATGTCGCGCGGTTCGAGGTTCTGGAACTCGGCGCCGGTGCGGGCGGTCTCGCGGCTGCTGGTACGCACCAGCAGTTCGACGTCCATCGACAGGCCGAGGTTGTCGACCACGAACTGCAGGCGACCGCGCAGCACTTCGCCTTCAGGCAGCGGTTTCTTCGCGTGGAAGGACAGGCCTCCGGCGGACAGGTCGTCGACCTTCACCTCGTGCGCTTCGCGGTTGCCGTCCAGGTAGCGGAGCTTGGCGGGGATGCGCACCCGGGCGTGCTGGCGCTGCGCTTCGGATTCATGCACGACATTGACGTTCACGGCGGTATTCATGGCGATATTCGTTCCTGTTGTCCGATCCGGGGGCTCACACGACCATGAACAGCACGGCGACGAAGATGCTCGCGGCCGAGAAGGTCATGGTCCGCGAGGACCAGGTGTTGAACCATTGTTGAAAACTTGCGAGGTCGCGCTTGAGGGCAGTGGGCTGGCGGGTCCAGGACTGCCTGTCGAGGCGGAAGAACACGTAGATCTTCATCACCGCGCCGACGATCTGGTTGTAATAGAGAATCAGCGGGTAGGCCGGGCCGACGTTGTGGCCCGAGCACAGCAGCATGACGGTGAGAATCAGGCGGGTGATGCCGATCCACAGCAGGTACACCAGCAGGAACTGCAGGCCGAACTTGAAGCTGGCGATCACCGCCACGGTCAGGCCCAGCAGGCTGGTCCACATCGACACGCGCTGGTCGAGCAGCACGATGCTGGTGAACAGTCCCAGGCGCTTGAGGCCCAGGCCCAGGGCGCGGGAGTTCTGCCGCAGGTTGTTGCCGTACCAGCGGTACATCAGCTTGCGGCTGGCCTTGACGAAGCTTTTTTCCGGCGGGTGCTCGACCGTGTTGATCGCGGCATCGGGCACGTAGAAGGTGTCGTAGCCCAGGCGCATCAGGCTGAACCAGCTGGACTTGTCGTCGCCGGTGAGGAACTTGAAGCGGCCCAGGCGCCAGTGCATCAGCGAGTCGCTCTCGACGTCGGCGATGAACTCGGGGTTGGTCACCACGCTTGCGCGGAACATCGACATGCGCCCGGTCATGGTCAGCACGCGCTTGGACAGGGCCATGGAGCACATGTTGATGTGACGCTGGGCGAAGCGCAGCTTGTGCCACTCGCTCATGATGTAGCCGCCACGGACTTCGCAGAACTCGTTGGTGGTCAGGCCACCGACGTTGGGGTACAGGCGGAACCATGGCACGGTCTTGCGCACCACGCCCTCGGCCAGCACGGTGTCGCCGTCGATCACCGCCACCACGGCGTTTTCATCCGGCAGCATCCGCGAGATGGCGCGGAAACCATAAGCCAGGCCGTCACGCTTGCCGGTGCCGGCGATGCGCACGATGTCCAGAGTCACGCGGGACGGCGGGTTGTACTTGGCCCACAGGCTTTTCACCAGCAACTCGTCGGACTTCTCCACCAGCGAGCAGACAACGGTGGTGGGGAAGCCGCAGTCGATCGCCTCGCGGATCACCGAGCTGTACACCTGGGCGGTGGTCAGGGCCTCGATGCGAAAGCTGGTGACCATCAGGTACACGTGCGACGGGTCGGCCGCCTGGCCCAGCTTGCGCACCTTGCGGCGCAGGTAGGGGTACACGATGTACAGGAAGATCATGCCGCGGATGAAATGGGTGGCGCCCATGGAGTAACGCCAGATGCCGACGGCACCGACCAGGAAGATGAAGTGCTTCGACTGCGAGTCGAAGATATCGCTGGGCAGGGCCAGGGCGATCAGCATGAGCAGGCTCATGTAGAGCAGCCAGCCGGCGCATTGCAGCAGCATGGTCTGGAACCTTTGCATGTTCGGCATCCGTCGAGAATTCGGGGGAGGGCGGGCGGCGCGCTGGGGAGGGACGCGCCGCCCGACCGGGTTTACCAGCAGATACCTTCGGTGCGGCTGGTGGCGCAGGTCGGCTTGCTCATGAAGCCGACCAGGTCGATCACCTGCTTGCCTTCCGGCGCCTGCTGGGCCAGGGCACGGAACTGCTCGTCACGGTTGCCCAGGATGATGATCTCGGCGTTGTCCACCACCTGCTCGAAGTTGGCATTGAGCAAGGAGGAAACGTGGGGGATCTTCGACTCGATGTAGTCCTTGTTGGCGCCGTGGACACGGGCGTACTCGACGTTCTGGTCGTAGATGTCGAGCTGGTAGCCCTTGCCGATCAGGCGTTCGGCCAGCTCCACCAGCGGGCTTTCGCGCAGGTCGTCGGTGCCGGCCTTGAACGAAAGGCCGAGCAGGGCGACCTTGCGCTTGTCGTGGCTCTCGATGATGTCGAAGGCGTTCTGCACCTGGGATTCGTTGCTGCGCATCAGCGAGTCGAGCAGCGGGGCGCGCACGTCGAGGCTGGCGGCGCGGTAGGTAAGGGCGCGCACGTCCTTCGGCAGGCACGAACCGCCAAAGGCGAAGCCCGGGCGCATGTAGTACTGCGACAGGTTCAGCGCCTTGTCCTGACAGACCACGTCCATCACCTCGCGACCATCGACGCCGACGGCCTTGGCGATGTTGCCGATCTCGTTGGCGAAGGTGACCTTGGTCGCGTGCCAGACGTTGCAGGTGTACTTGATCATCTCGGCCACTTCGACCGGCTTGCGGATGATCGGCGCGTCGAGCTCTTCGTACAGGGCCTGCAGCACGTCGCCGCTGGCGCTGTCCAGCTCGCCGATGACGGTCATCGGTGGCTGGTCATAGTCCTTGATCGCGGTGCTTTCGCGCAGGAACTCAGGGTTGACCGCGACGCCGAAGTCGACGCCGGCCTTCTTGCCCGAGCAGTCTTCCAGAATCGGAATGACCACGTTCTTCACGGTGCCCGGAAGCACGGTGCTGCGCACCACCACGGTGTGACGGCTGGCCTTGTCGCGCAGCACGTAGCCGATCTCGCGGCACACCGACTCGATGTATTCCAGGCCCAGGTCGCCGTTCTTCTTGCTCGGCGTGCCGACGCAGATCATCGACACGTCGCTGGCACGGATGGCCTCGGCGAAGTCGGTGGTGCCGCGCAGGCGGCCGTTGGCGATGCCTTGCTGCAGCAGCTCTTCCAGGCCCGGTTCGACGATGGGCGACTTGCCCTTGTTGATCAGGTCGATCTTGGTGCTGGACACGTCCACACCAATCACTTCGTGGCCTCGTGCCGACAGGCAACCTGCACAGACTGCACCCACATAACCCAAACCAAAGATGCTGATACGCATCGCATTCACCTCGTGTGTTTATCACGCCAGCCCTTCAGCGAAGAGCCGACCGGGTTGATTGACCAGCAGTTTTCGGGCGCACGGATCCATGGCGAATTGACACTTCACCGAACGCAGGCATGAATAAATCCGGAGCGCAAAAAGTTATGCACTCAAAGTTGGCAGTCAAAGGCCAGTATTAAAAAGGCGTGCCCTGAAATGCAGCCGTCTTTATTGCAATTCACCGTTGGTGAAGTGCTGTGCTTGTTTTTTCAAGTGGATAAATCCTTTGAAATCAACCACTAGGACGAATTTTAGGGGCGCTTGTCTCCTGCATGGATCATGGCTTTTGGCACTTCCTGTACCGCCGTTGAAGTTTTCAGGCCGGCTGAGAATGGCGGCCCTTTGTCATCTGTAAGTCATCTCTCACGCCGGGCGCTTGAAACTCGTTACGGGTGCTATGAGCCATCTCCCTTGGCAGAAGTTCCGGGGGCGGTTTCGTCACGATGAAAGATTTCTAAATATTTTTTCAGAGGGAAATACTTTCAATCTGATAGCACGCGGCAGTTTCGTCCCCGTATATAAAGGGCGAAATCGCAGGGGGATGGTTTTAGGCCAGCATGCGAAAATTTTTTTCAATTTTCGTCAAAAAACTACGAACGGTCTTATGGCGTTTTGCAATAAGGATAGGGTAGATGGTTTTTTGGCGTCTGTTATTTGGCGATCTTCAAGCGCAAGCGTGCCCTGTTGCAGGGCGAGGGGGGCTGCTTCGCAGCCCTTTCGCGGCACAAGGCCGCTCCTACAGAGAACAGCGCGGTCCCTGTAGGAGCGGCCTTGTGCCGCGAAAGGGGCGCAAAGCGCCCCCCTGGGCCATCAGCCCTCAGCGTGATCGCGCAGGAACACCAGATGATCCGGCTTCGACTGCTCGGCACTGTAGTAGTAACCCTGCACATCAAAGCGCTTGAGCTGCTCCGGATCGTTGATCCGCTCCTGGATCACGAAGCGGCTCATCATCCCGCGGGCCTTCTTGGCGTAGAAGCTGATGATCTTGTACTGGCCGTTCTTCAGGTCCTTGAAGTCGACGTCGATCACCCGCGCCTTCAGCGCGCTCTTCTTCACCGCGCTGAAGTACTCGTTGCTGGCCAGGTTCAGCAGCACGTCGTCACCCTGGTCGGCCAGGGCCTGGTTCAGCCATTCGCTGATGCGCGTGCCCCAGAAGGCGTACAGGTCCTTGCCGCGGGCATTGGCCAGCTTGGTGCCCATCTCCAGGCGGTAGGGCTGCATCAGGTCCAGCGGACGCAGCAGGCCGTACAGGCCCGAGAGCATGCGCAGGTGGTCCTGGGCGTAGCTGAAGTCGTCCTCGCCCAGGCTCTCGGCGTCGAGCCCGGTGTACACGTCGCCCTTGAACGCCAGCAGTGCCTGCTTGGCGTTGGCCGGGGTGAAATCAGGGGTCCAGCTGCCGAAGCGTGCGGCGTTGAGGCCGGCGAGCTTGTCGGAGAGGTGCATCAGCTCGGCGATCTGCGCCGGCGCCAGTTCGCGCAGTTGCACGATCAGTTCCTGGGAATCGTCCAGGTACTGGGGCAGGGTGTGGCGCTGGGTTACCGGCGGGGTGTCGTAGTCGAGGGTCTTGGCGGGGGAAATCACCGTCAGCATCGGGTCGGCTCCTGGAATCGTCGGGCGAATTCTACGGGGCCGCTGGCACAACGCCAAACTATGGCGACGATAGTCACCGAACATCGCCACATTAAACCGCAGGCGGTCGCGCTATAGTGCGCGCCATGCCTTCAAGGAGATTGCTCATCGTGCGTATCGCGTTTGCCCTGTTCGCCGGGCTGCTCAGCCTGGGCGCGCAGGCGGCCCCGGCGGATTTCGTCAGTTTCGACCGTGAGCTGTGGCCCGAACAGCTGGACAGCCCGACGCTGTTCGACGTGGCGTCGCGGGCGGAGATCCTGTCGTTCGCCCGGGTGCTGCACGAAAGCGAGATGCTCGACGAGCAGGCGCTCAAGAGCCGGCTGGGCCTGCGTCAGATCAACCTGACCGTCGTGCGGGCCGTACGGGCACGTCTGTGGCAGCGCCTGTGGACAAGTTATCAACAGGCGCAGAAGAGTTGCGAGCAGGATGCCTCGTTCTGCTACCCGGTCGAGTCCATGGCCGACCTGCGCACGCAGTCCGCCGTTTTCGCCGAGGATGTCGGCACGTTCTATACCGGATGGGTCGAGCCCAGTCACCAGTTCCACACTCGATACCTGGATGAGCAGTTGCGCAAGGCCGCGCTGTTCCCGCAGACCACCAGCGAGGTGGCCAAGCTGTCCGGTCGCGAGCGCAATGGCGAGGAACTCAACGACCGGATGTTCCTCCTGACCTTCGCCGGCGGCCCAGGGCCCCAGGGCGGCAGCACCGATGCGGTGGCTGACTACCTGCGGCGGCAGAAGCTCGACGGGATATTCTTCGTCCTCGGCAATCGCCTGCAGCAACGTCGCGACGCCGGCCCGGTGAATGAGCTGTATGCCGGCCAGTGCGTGGGTATCCAGGGGTGGGAGTACCGCTCCCACGCCCAGTGGCAGGACTGGCAGGACTCGCTGCGGCGCAGCCAGGCGCGGGTCCAGGCCGACCTGGCGGAGCAGTACGTGCCCTTGTTCCGCCCGCCCTACGGCCAGCGCCGCGCCGATGGCGAGGCATTCATGGACAGCCAGCAGATGCAGGTTTCGCTGTGGGACATCGATGCCCAGGATGACGGGCCGCTGACCGCCGAAGCCTCGGCACAGCGGGTGCTGACGCTGATGCTGCTGTGGCGCAAGGGCGTGATCCAGTTCCGCGACAACCAGCCCAAGACGCAGCCGGCGCTGGAGTGGCTGTTGCAGCACACGGCCCAGAGCGGGATCGGTTGGGAGGATTGTCGGGAGTATGCTCGGCGGGAATAAAGGAGAGCGGGCGGATCAGTGCGCCAAGGCGCCGCATTGCGCCTCCCGTTGCATCGACTCCAGGTTGCGTTCGATCGTCTCGCAGATCGTGTCCATCGGGATCTGGTGCTCGCTGAAGCGGAACGGGCTCTGCAGGTCCGTGCCGATCCGCTCGATGGCCAGCAGCATGAAGCCGACCACCGTCGAGGCCAGCGGCGTGAACCAGCCCAGCGACTCCACCAGCCCCACCGGCACGATCAGGCAGAACAACGTGATGAACAGCCGCGGGAAGTACACATAAGGATAGGGCAGCGGCGTATTGGCGATCCGCTCCATCCCGCCCTGGGCGTTGGACAGGTCCACCAGGGTCGATTCCAGCCGCGCCAGGCGAATGCTGTCCAGGCGCCCGGCCTGGTATTCCTGGGCCAGCAAGGCCGCCGAGCCGCCGAGGATGTCGTTGGCGAAATTGTTCGAACGATTGCGCCGCTCGAACTCCCCGGGTGGTATGAAGGCCATCAGCTCATCCGGGCACTGCTCGCCCTTGAGGTGCGCCGCCAGGCAGTTCACGTAGGCGATATGCCGGCGCAGCAAGGTCGCCTTCACCGGGTTCGGCCCGTCGGCCGGATCGTCGACCAGCGTCAGCACCTGCCGGGCGAAGCTGCGCGAACTGTTCACCAGCGCGCCCCACAGCGTGCGCGCCTCCCACCAGCGGTTGTAGGCGCTGCTGTTGCGAAAGCTCACCAGCACCACCAGCGCCGAGCCCAGCAGGGTGAGCGGGATCAGCGGCAGGCTGAACTTGCTGTTGAAGAACAGCATGAAGTCGATGGTGACCAGCACGTCCCAGATCAGCAGCCAGAACAGCGACCAGCCGATGTAGCCGAAGGTCTTGACCACCAGGCGGTATTTGCGGGCGAGGAGGGCTTTCACGTGGGGGGAACCTCGATGCGGGGGATGCAGGTTCCGACGTCGCGGGAGGGGCAAGGTTCGGTGGGATTTGACGCAGGGTGTAACGGGAATTTACCGATCGCTCAAAGGTTTCGCGGGCGATTGTAGGAGCGGGCTTGCCCCGCGATGGGCTGCAACGCACCCCCAATCCAGGCCATACCGAGCACCCCGTAAACCACCTCAACCTCAGCCCAACACCTGCTTCATCTGCACCAGCGCTACCCGGGACCCATCCGGCGCCCGCCGCTCCTCGATCCCGAACGGCACAAAACCCAGCTGTGGATAAAGCAGCAGCCCAGCGGTGTTATGGTTGAAACACGACACCCAGATCTCCCGCGCCGCGAAATCTTCGCGAGCCAGGGCGATCATGCATTGCACAAGGTAGCGCGCCACACCTTGGCCTCGCGCGGTCGGGGCCACCACCACATTACCTAGCGCGCAGACTCCGTCATATTCAGCCTTATAGAAATTGGCGAAGCCAACGATCGCCCCGTCAGCCTCGATCACCGTCGAACCGCTGCGCTGGGCGATGGCTTCGCTCAGTTGCGCGGATGTGAGCGGGTAAGTGGCTTTGGGGAACATATAGAAGAGTTCGTCCGCGCTTTGAGGGAAACTACAGAGCGTGGCGATGTCGGCAGGTTGGACAGGGCGATGGCTTAGTGGCACGGGGAATGTTCCGATGGGGCTAGAAGCTACTTACCCTGTGCGGTCGGTAACATGAAGTCAATGCTGTGGCTCTACAGTAAATTGCACCAAGTGTGATTTTCTGTGCAGTCAGGACTGTCGTAAAGGCTTGGCTAGGTTTGGGAAATGGACTGCTGGGAGTGGGGGAGGCCTTAGAGTACTCGGCGTAAAACGAGCTCGAAGTCGCTAGGCTTGCACGTTTTTTGTAGGAGCGGCCTTGTGTCGCGAAAGGGCCGCAGCGCGGCCCCAGGATCCTGATCATGTCGCTGGAATCGCCGGGGCTGCTGTGCAGCCCTTTCACGACACAAGGCCGCTCTCATGGAGCAAAACACAATTCTTTGATTTGACTGGGGCAGCGTGGGAGCGGGCTTGCCCCGCGATGCGACGTTTGGCACCGGCTGCGCCGGTGATCGCGGGGCAAGCCCGCTCCCACGCAGGAACTCTGTTACCTGCGAGACAGCGTAGCCCGAAGGGCTGGATGATCTCCTACAGGGGCCGCGTAAGCGATGGATGCCGCAATCGACAAGCACAAAAAAACCGACCATAAGGTCGGTTTTTTCTGGATCTTGGTGCCCCGAGGGAGACTCGAACTCCCACTCCTTTCGAAAACGGATTTTGAATCCGCCGCGTCTACCAATTCCGCCATCAGGGCTTGTGGCGCCGCAGTATAGAGAGGTGCCTTGGGTCGGTCAATCGGCTTTCATGGTCAATTTTCACGCATTGGGCTAAACTTTGCGGCCCTGTCGAACCGAACATCATCATGCGCGTCGCCGATTTTTCTTTCGAACTCCCCGATTCCCTGATCGCCCGCCACCCTCTGGCCGAGCGCCATGGCAGCCGCCTGCTGGTGCTCGATGGCCCCAGCGGCACGCTGGCCCACAAGCAGTTCACCGATCTGCTCGAGTACCTGCGCCCGGGCGACCTGATGGTGTTCAACAACACCCGGGTGATCCCGGCGCGCCTGTTCGGCCAGAAAGCCTCCGGCGGCAAGCTGGAAGTGCTGGTCGAGCGCGTGCTTGACAGCCACCGCGTGCTGGCCCATGTGCGTGCCAGCAAGGCGCCGAAAGAGGGCACGCAGATCCTCATCGACGGCGGTGGCGAGGCCGAGATGGTCGCCCGCCACGACACGCTGTTCGAACTGCGCTTCAGCGAAGAGGTGTTGCCGCTGCTCGAGCGCGTCGGCCATATGCCGCTGCCGCCGTACATCGACCGTCCCGACGAGGGCGCCGACCGCGAGCGCTATCAGACCGTCTACGCCGAGCGCGCCGGCGCCGTGGCCGCGCCCACCGCCGGCCTGCACTTCGACGAAGCGCTGCTGGCGAAGATCGCCGCCAAGGGCGTCGAGCGCGCCTTCGTCACCCTGCACGTGGGCGCCGGCACCTTCCAGCCGGTGCGGGTCGACAAGATCGAAGACCACACCATGCACAAAGAGTGGCTCGAAGTCAGCCAGGACGTGGTCGACGCCGTCGCTGCGTGCCGCGCCCGTGGCGGCCGGGTGATCGCCGTGGGCACCACCAGCGTGCGTTCGCTGGAGAGCGCGGCGCGCGATGGCGAGCTCAAGGCTTTCAGCGGCGACACCGACATCTTCATCTTCCCGGGCCGGCCGTTCCATGTGGTCGATTGCCTGGTCACCAACTTCCACCTGCCGGAGTCCACGCTGCTGATGCTGGTCTCGGCCTTCGCCGGTTACCCCGAGACCATGGCTGCCTATGCGGCAGCGGTCGAGAACGGGTACCGCTTCTTCAGTTACGGTGATGCCATGTTCATCACCCGCAATCCGGCGCCACGCGGCCCAGAGGATCAAGCATGAGTCGCACCTGTCGAATGTCGTTCGAACTGCTGGCCACCGACGGCAAGGCCCGTCGTGGCCGGCTGACCTTCCCCCGTGGCACCGTCGAGACCCCGGCCTTCATGCCGGTGGGCACCTACGGCACGGTCAAGGGCATGCTGCCGCGTGACATCGAGGCGATCGGCGCCGAGATCATCCTCGGCAACACCTTCCACCTGTGGCTGCGCCCGGGTACCGAGGTCATCAAGAAACACAACGGCCTGCACGACTTCATGCAATGGAAAGGCCCTATCCTCACTGATTCCGGTGGTTTCCAGGTGTTCAGCCTGGGCGCCATGCGCAAGATCAAGGAGGAAGGCGTGACCTTCGCGTCGCCAGTGGACGGTTCCAAGGTGTTCATGGGCCCCGAGGAGTCCATGCAGGTCCAGCGCGACCTGGGCTCGGACATCGTGATGATCTTCGACGAGTGCACCCCGTACCCGGCCGAGCACGACGTGGCGCGCACCTCCATGGAGCTGTCGCTGCGCTGGGCCCAGCGCTCGAAGAACGCCCACGGCGACAACACCGCGGCGCTGTTCGGCATCGTCCAGGGCGGCATGTACCAGGACCTGCGCATGCGCTCGCTGGAAGCGCTGGTCAACATCGACTTCGATGGCCTGGCCATCGGCGGCCTGTCGGTGGGCGAGCCCAAGCACGAGATGATCAAGGTGCTGGACTACCTGCCTGCGCAGATGCCGGCTGACAAACCTCGTTACCTTATGGGGGTAGGCAAGCCGGAAGATCTTGTAGAGGGTGTGCGCCGCGGCGTCGACATGTTCGACTGCGTGATGCCCACGCGCAATGCGCGCAACGGCCATCTGTTCGTCGATACCGGGGTGATCAAGATCCGCAACGCGTTCCATCGCCACGATGAATCGCCGCTGGATCCGACCTGCGATTGCTATACCTGCACCAACTTCTCCCGCGCCTATCTGCATCATCTGGACAAGTGCGGCGAAATGTTGAGCAGCATGCTGAATACCATCCACAACTTGCGCCATTACCAGCGCTTGATGGCCGGTTTACGCGAGGCTATTCAACAGGGTAAATTGGCCGCCTTTGTCGACGCCTTCTACGCCAAGCGCGGGCTGCCTGTGCCGCCCTTGGACTGACTGTTCGCATCCATTATTAGAAAATATCCATTAGGAGTGCCCAATGAGCTTCTTGATTCCCGCCGCTTACGCGGACGCAGCAGCCCCAGCCGCCGGCCCAGCCGGTACCGGCTTCGAGTGGATCTTCCTGGTCGGCTTCCTGGTCATCTTCTACCTGATGATCTGGCGCCCGCAGGCCAAGCGTGCCAAAGAGCAGAAAAACCTGCTGAGCAACCTGCAAAAAGGTGACGAAGTGGTCACCACCGGCGGCATCGCCGGCAAGATCGTCAAGGTTGCCGACGACTTCGTGGTCCTGGAAGTGTCCGACAACGTCGAGCTGAAGTTCCAGAAGGGCGCCGTGGCGGCGACCCTGCCGAAAGGTACGCTCAAGGCTATCTGAGTTACCGGTTTCATTTTTCCAGTCGGGGCGCGCAAAGCGCCCCGCGTCTTGAACGGGCGGCGTGATGCTGAACAAATACCCTCTGTGGAAATACCTGCTGATCGTGGTGGTACTGGCGGTCGGCTTCATTTATTCCGCACCCAACCTCTATCCGGATGATCCGGCGGTGCAGATCAGCGGCGCCAGCTCCGCCCTGCATGTGAGCCAGGCCGACCTCGATCGCGTGACCAAGGCGCTGACCGATGCCGGTATCGCCGTCAAAGGCGGCAGCCTGGGCGAGAAGGGCAGTGCGCTGGTGCGTCTGACCAACCAGGAAGCACAGCTGCCGGCCAAGGATGTGGCGCGCAAGACCCTCGGCGACGACTATGTCGTGGCCCTGAACCTGGCCCAGACCACTCCGCAGTGGCTGCGCAACCTGGGTGCCAGCCCGATGAAGCTGGGCCTGGACCTGTCCGGTGGTGTGCACTTCCTGCTGGAAGTGGACATGGACAAGGCCATGACCGCTCGCATGAAAGTCTACGAAGGCGAGGTCAAGACCTTGCTGCGCAAAGAGCGCGTCCGCTACCGCAGCCTGCCCCAGCAGGACGGCGGCATCATGCTGGGCTTCGCCGACGATGCTACCCGCGAACAGGCCCGCAGCCTGATCCGCAAGAATTTCAATGACTTCGACCTGACCACCACCGAGCGCAACGAGCTCGCCGTGCTGCGTCTGGCGCTGACCCAGGCGAAAGTCGCCGAGATCCGCGAATACTCGATCAAGCAGAACCTGACCACCGTGCGCAACCGGGTCAACGAGCTGGGCGTGGCCGAGCCGCTGGTCCAGCGCCAGGGCGCCAACCGCATCGTGGTCGAGCTGCCGGGCGTGCAGGACACCGCCGAAGCCAAGCGTATCCTCGGCAAGACCGCCAACCTGGAGTTCCGCTTCGGTGCCGAGCCGGGCGCGTCCAAGGCTACCACCGAGGTGTTCGAGTTCCGCGAAGGCGGCCGCTCCGCTGCGGTCGAGCGTGGCCTGATCATCACCGGTGACCAGGTCACCGACGCCCAGGCCAGCTTCGACGAGCACGGTCGCCCGCAGGTGAATATCCGCCTCGACGGCCACGGCGGCGAGCTGATGAGCCGCGCCACCCGTACCAACGTCGGGCGCAGCATGGCGGTGATCTTCATCGAGCAGAAGCCGGTCACCCGCTACCAGAAGCAGGTGGTCGACGGCGTCGAGAAAGAAGTCGCGGTGCAGACCTTCCAGGAAGAGAAGAAGATCATCAGCCTGGCGACCATCCAGTCGCCGCTGGGCAGCCAGTTCCGCATCACCGGCCTGAACGGCCAGGGCGAATCGTCCGAACTGGCCCTGCTGCTGCGTGCCGGTGGCCTGGCCGCGCCGATGTACTTCGCTGAAGAACGTACCATTGGCCCAAGCCTGGGTGCCGACAACATCACCAAGGGTATCGATGCATCCCTGTGGGGCATGCTGTTCGTCTCGCTGTTCATCATCGCCATCTATCGCGCCTTCGGTGTGCTGGCGACCATCGCCCTGGCGGGCAACATGGTCCTGCTGCTGGCGCTGATGTCGCTGCTGGGCGCCACCCTGACCCTGCCGGGTATCGCGGGTATCGTGCTGACCATGGGCATGGCGGTGGACGCCAACGTGCTGATCTTCTCGCGTATCCGCGAAGAGATCGCCGCCGGCATGTCGGTGCAGCGCGCCATCCACGAAGGTTTCAACCGCGCCTACTCGGCGATCGTCGACGCCAACCTGACCACCCTGCTGGTCGGCGGCATCCTGTTCGCCATGGGTACCGGCCCGGTCAAGGGCTTCGCGGTCACCATGTCCCTCGGGATTTTCACCTCGATGTTCACCGCCGTCATGGTGACCCGCGCACTGGTCAACCTGACCTGCGGCGGGCGTGACATCAAGAAGCTGTGGGTTTGAGGGAGCTGCGATGAAAACCATCAACTTCATGGGCGTGCGCAATGTCGCGTTCGCCATTACCGTGCTCCTCACCGTGCTGGCGCTGTTCAGCTGGTGGCACAAGGGCCTGAACTTCGGCCTGGACTTCACCGGCGGTACGCTGATCGAGCTCACCTACGAGCGTCCGGCGGACCTGGAAAAGGTCCGTACCGAGCTGGTCGGCTCCGGCTTCCACGATGCCGTGGTGCAGAGCTTCGGCGCCACCACCGACCTGCTGGTGCGCATGCCGGGCGATGACCCGCAGTTGGGCAACCGCGTGGCCGAGGCACTGCAGAAGATCGGCGGCGACAACCCGGCCACGGTCAAGCGCGTCGAGTTCGTTGGCCCGCAGGTGGGCGAGGAGCTGCGTGACCAGGGCGGCCTCGGCATGCTCCTGGCACTGGGCGGCATCCTCATCTACCTGGCGTTCCGCTTCCAGTGGAAGTTCGCCGTGGGCGCGATCATCTCGCTGATCCACGACGTGGTGGTCACCCTGGGCATCCTGTCGTTCTTCCAGATCACCTTCGACCTGACGGTGCTGGCGGCGGTGCTGGCGATCATCGGCTACTCGCTCAACGACACCATCGTCGTGTTCGACCGGGTGCGCGAGAACTTCCGCGTGCTGCGCAAGGCCTCGCTGATCGAGAACATCAACATCTCGACCACCCAGACCCTGCTGCGGACCGTTGCCACCTCGGTGTCGACCTTGCTGGCCATCGCCGCGCTGCTGTTCTTCGGCGGCGACAACCTGTTCGGCTTCTCCCTGGCGCTGTTCATCGGCGTCATGGCGGGTACCTACTCGTCGATCTATATCGCCAACGTGGTGCTGATCTGGCTGAACCTGAGCAGCGAAGACCTGATCCCGCCGGTCAAGACCGAGGGTGTGGACGAGCGTCCGTAAGGCTTGTCTCGCGCCGTTTGGCGCAAAGAGAGGCGCGAGTGTTGAACTCGCGCCTTTTTTTTTGCTCCAAGGCAGGGAGAAGGCGGGCCGGAGCCCGCGGGTACGATCAGGAGGTTCACGTGAACAAATCAATGCTGGTGGGTGCGGTTCTGGGTGCTGTCGGTGTGACTGCCGGAGGTGCTGTGGCGACCTACAGCTTGGTGAACAAAGGGCCTGAGTACGCCCAGGTCACCGACGTGCAGCCGATCAAGCAGCAAGTGAAAACGCCGCGTGAGGTCTGCAAGGATGTCACCGTGACGCGCCAGGCGCCGGTCAAGGACCAGCATCAGATTGCCGGTACGGTGGTTGGTGCCATCGCCGGTGGCCTGCTGGGCAACCAGATCGGTGGCGGTACCGGCAAGAAGATTGCCACCGTGGCCGGTGCGGTCGGTGGCGGCTATGCCGGCAACAAGGTGCAGGAAGGCATGCAGGAGCGTGATACCTACACCACCACGCAAACCCGCTGCAACACGGTCAATGACATCAGCGACAAGGTGGTGGGTTACAACGTGACCTATTCCATCGGTGACCAGGTGGGCAAGGTGAAGATGGATCACGAGCCGGGCTCGACCATTCCGTTGGACAAGAATGGCAAGTTGGTCCTGGGGCAGAACCAGCCGGGGCAGTGAGCCGTTTGCAGGCCGCTCCTACATGGGAAGGCGATGCCAGGCTGAATTCAGGCACAAAAAAAGCACCCCGAGGGGTGCTTTTTTGTGCCCGTGCAATCCGCGCTTAGCGCTTCATGTGCTCTGGCAGGTGCGGCTGGATGGCAGTCAGCACGGCCTTGAAGCACTTGATGTTGCCTGCAACGATGTGGCCCTTCTCAAGGAAGTCGTGGCCACCGTTGAAGTCGCTCACCAGGCCACCGGCTTCCTGGATCAGCAGCACGCCCGCGGCCATGTCCCACTCGGACAGGCCCGACTCCCAGAAGGCGTCGAAGCGGCCGGCGGCTACATAAGCCAGGTCCAGGCTGGCGGAGCCTGCGCGACGGATGCCGGCGGTCTGGCCGGTCAGGGCGCGGAACATGCCCAGGTAGTTGTCCAGGTCGGCCATCTGGCTGTCACGGAACGGGAAGCCGGTGCCCAGCAGCGCGCCTTCCAGGCTGGTGCGCGAGCTGACGCGCAGGCGGCGGCCATTGAGCTGGGCGCCACGGCCACGGCTGGCGGTGAATTCTTCCTGGCGAACCGGGTCGACGATCACGGCGTGTTCGAGGCGGCCACGGTATTTGCAGGCGATGCTGACAGCGAAGTGCGGAACGCCACGCAGGAAGTTGGTGGTGCCGTCCAGCGGATCGATGATCCACAGGTAATCCTTGCCTTCTTCACCGCTGCCCGCGTGCAGGCCGGTCTCTTCACCCTGGATCGAGTGGTTCGGGTAGGCCTTGCGCAGGGCCTCGACGATGACCTTCTCGGCGGCGCGGTCAACCTCGGACACATAGTCCTTGGCCTGCTTTTCGTCGACTTTGATGCTATCCAGGCGTTCGATGGAGCGGAAAATCAGTTCACTGGCGCTGCGAGCGGCGCGCAGGGCGATATTCAGCATAGGCTGCATGGGAAGGTCACCTGGAGATGTTAAAGAGGAAAGCCGATCATTCTAGCAGAAATCTTTGACGACAGAAGTGTCACATTTGCTTTCATGGCGTTACGCTGGTCGGTTCTGTAAGATCGAACCCTCCTGTTTCCGCATCCGAGAGCACGACACCTTGCTGCAAAATATTCGTGTTGTTCTGGTCAATACCAGCCACCCCGGCAACATCGGCGGCGCTGCGCGTGCCATGAAAAACATGGGCTTGTCGCGTCTGGTGCTGGTGCAGCCAAAAGAGTTTCCGGCCGCGGACGCCAGCGCCCGCGCCTCGGGCGCCGACGACGTGCTGGACAACGCCCAGGTGGTCGACAGCCTCGAGCAGGCGCTGGTCGGCTGCAGCCTGGTCATGGGTACCAGCGCCCGTGAGCGCAGCATCCCCTGGCCGCTGATCGACCCGCGCGAGTGCGGGGCCAGGGCCGTGGCCCAGGCCATGGGCGGCGAAGAGATCGCCCTGGTGTTCGGGCGCGAGCACGCCGGCTTGACCAACGAAGAACTGCAGCGATGTCACTTCCACGTGCACATTCCCTCGAACCCCGACTTCAGCTCGCTGAATCTGGCCGCCGCCGTCCAGGTGCTCTCCTATGAGGTGCGCATGGCCTGGCTGGCAGGGCAGGGCAGTGCGGTGAAGGTCGAGAAGGTCGACGCCAGCGAGCTGGCGACCATGGACGAAATGGAGCTGTTCTACGATCACCTGGAAAAGACCCTGGTGGACATCGGCTTCCTCGATCCCGAGAAACCCAAGCACCTGATGGCGCGCCTGCGCCGGCTGTATGGGCGAAGCTCGGTCGAGCGTCCGGAAATGAGCATTTTGCGCGGCATCCTTACTGAGACCCAGAAGGTCGCACGGGGCGAGCCGCATAAAAGGAAGGACTGACAGATGTTCGAGCGTCTGCGTGAAGATATCCAGAGCGTTTTCCATCGTGACCCGGCGGCGCGCAACGCCTTCGAGGTCCTGACCTGCTACCCGGGGATGCATGCCATCTGGCTGCACCGCCTGGGCAATGCCCTGTGGCGGCGCGACTTCAAGTGGCTGGCGCGGCTGGTGTCGAACTTCGGTCGCTGGATGACCGGCATCGAGATCCACCCGGGGGCGACCATCGGCCGGCGCTTCTTCATCGACCACGGCATGGGCATCGTCATCGGCGAGACTGCCGAGATCGGCGACGACGTGACCCTGTACCAGGGCGTCACCCTCGGTGGCACCAGCTGGAACAAGGGCAAGCGTCACCCGACCCTGGAAAACGGCGTGGTGGTCGGTGCCGGGGCCAAGGTGCTGGGTCCGTTCACCGTTGGCGCCGGGGCCAAGATCGGCTCCAACGCCGTGGTCACCAAGGCGGTGCCGCCCGGCGCCACGGCGGTGGGCATCCCGGGGCGGATCATCGTCAAGACCGAGGATGACGCCGTCGAGGCCAAGCGCAAGGCCATGGCCGAGAAGATCGGCTTCGATGCCTACGGCGTCAGCGGCGACATGCCAGACCCGGTGGCCCGCGCCATCGGCCAGATGCTCGACCACCTGCAGGCCGTCGACGAGCGCCTGGAGGGCATGTGCGGCGCGCTGACCCGGATGGGCAGTGACTACTGTGCCAAGGAACTGCCGGCGCTGCCCGATGATGACTTTGCCGCGGCCTGTGCCGAGCTGAAGCAGGGCGACACTCAGTCGCATTGATTGCGCCGGCCCGACACAAGGGGCGTGTGCTTGCGCCCCTTGTCTGCTACACTCGCGCCCGCCTCCCGCATGCATACCCGACTAAAGCACTAGGTCTAATAGTTGACTTAAATGCTCGGGAATCGCATACTCGCACACATCCTGTAACTCCCGTGGTACCCATACGCCATGCGACTGACTACCAAAGGCCGATACGCCGTGACCGCCATGCTCGACCTGGCGTTGCACGCGCAGCATGGGCCGGTGTCTTTGGCCGACATTTCCGAGCGCCAGGGCATTTCCCTCTCTTATCTGGAACAGCTGTTCGCCAAGCTGCGCCGCAGCAGCCTGGTATCCAGCGTTCGCGGTCCGGGTGGCGGCTACCAGCTGTCGCGGGGCATGGAAACCATCCAGGTGGCCCAGGTCATCGACGCGGTCAACGAATCGGTCGATGCCACCCGTTGCCAGGGCCTGGGGGACTGCCACGCCGGTGATACCTGCCTGACTCACCACCTGTGGTGCGACCTGAGCCAGCAGATCCATGAATTCCTCAGTGGCATCAGCCTGGCCGACCTCGTCATGCGCCGCGAGGTGCAGGAAGTCGCCCAGCGCCAGGACCTGCGCCGTGTCGCAGGCCGAGTTGCCCAGTTGGACAAGATTGAGACGTCCGCCGTCGACTGAAACCGCAGCGACGAGCGACGCCACCGCCTGATAGGAGATACTCAATGAAGTTGCCGATCTACCTCGATTACTCCGCGACCACGCCGGTCGATCCCCGTGTCGCCCAGAAGATGGCCGAGTGCCTGCTGGTTGACGGGAACTTCGGCAACCCGGCCTCGCGCTCCCACGTGTTCGGCTGGAAGGCCGAGGAAGCAGTCGAGAACGGCCGCCGCCAGGTCGCCGAACTGATCAACGCCGACCCGCGCGAGATCGTCTGGACCAGCGGTGCCACTGAGTCCGACAACCTCGCTCTGAAGGGCGTGGCGCACTTCTATCAGACCAAGGGCAAGCACATCATCACCTCCAAGATCGAGCACAAGGCGGTCCTGGACACCGCTCGCCAGCTCGAGCGTGAAGGTTTCGAAGTCACTTACCTCGAGCCCGGCGAAGACGGCATCGTCACCCCGGCCATGGTCGAGGCCGTGCTGCGCGACGACACCATCCTGGTCTCGCTGATGCACGTGAACAACGAAGTCGGCTCGATCAACGACATCGCCGCCATCGGTGAACTGACCCGCTCGCGCGGCGTCTTGTTCCATGTCGATGCCGCCCAGTCGGCCGGCCGCGTCGAGATCGACCTGCAGAAACTCAAGGTCGACCTGATGTCGTTCTCCGCGCACAAGGTCTACGGCCCGAAAGGCATCGGCGCGCTGTACGTCAGCCGCAAGCCGCGCGTGCGCCTGGAAGCCATCATTCACGGCGGCGGCCATGAGCGCGGCATGCGTTCGGGCACCCTGCCGACCCACCAGATCGTCGGCATGGGCGAGGCCTTCGCCATCGCCAAGCAGGAAATGGCCGCTGAAAACGTGCGCATCAAGGCCCTGAGCGACCGCTTCTTCAAGCAGGTCTCGGACCTCGAAGAGCTGTACGTCAACGGCAGCCAGACCCAGCGCGTGCCGCACAACCTGAACCTGAGCTTCAACTACGTCGAGGGCGAGTCGCTGCTGATGTCGCTGAAGGACATCGCCGTTTCGTCCGGTTCGGCCTGCACCTCCGCTTCGCTCGAGCCGTCCTACGTCCTGCGCGCCCTGGGCCGCAACGACGAACTGGCGCACAGCTCGATCCGCTTCTCCTTCGGCCGCTTCACCACCGAAGAAGAAGTCGACTACGCCGCGCAGAAAGTCTGCGAAGCCGTGAACAAGCTGCGTGAATTGTCGCCGCTGTGGGACATGTACAAAGACGGCGTCGACATCTCCAAGATCGAGTGGGCCGCCCACTAAGCAGTCGCCGGCAAGAGCGGCTCCCTGATGAGGAAGGAATTGCACCATGGCATACAGTGAAAAGGTCATCGACCACTACGAAAACCCGCGCAACGTCGGCAAGATGAACGCCGACGATCCGGATGTCGGCACCGGCATGGTCGGCGCCCCGGCTTGCGGCGACGTGATGCGCCTGCAGATCAAGGTCAACGAGCAGGGCGTCATCGAAGACGCCAAGTTCAAGACCTACGGCTGCGGTTCGGCCATCGCCTCCAGCTCCCTCGCCACCGAGTGGATGAAGGGCAAGACCCTGGATGAGGCCGAGACCATCAAGAACACCCAGCTGGCTGAAGAGCTGGCACTGCCGCCGGTCAAGATCCACTGCTCCGTGCTCGCCGAAGATGCCATCAAGGCCGCTGTTCGCGATTACAAGCAGAAGAAAGGCTTGATCTAAGTCGACTGTCGCGAGGTAAGGAGTTCCGATGGCTATCAGCATGACAGAAGCCGCCGCCAACCACATTCGCCGTTCCCTCGACGGGCGCGGCAAGGGTGAGGGCATTCGCCTGGGCGTGCGCACCACCGGCTGCTCGGGCCTGGCCTACGTGCTGGAGTTCGTCGACGAGCTCGCCGCCGAAGACCAGGTGTTCGAGAACCATGGCGTGAAGGTCATCATTGACCCGAAAAGCCTGGTCTACCTCGATGGCACCGAGCTGGACTTCGTCAAGGAAGGGTTGAACGAAGGCTTCAAGTTCAACAACCCCAACGTGCGCGGTGAGTGTGGCTGCGGCGAAAGCTTCAACGTCTGAGGCTGGCCGTGGGTACTCCTTGTCATTTCGCCCTGTTTGAGCTGCAACCCGGTTTTCGCCTGGACCTCGACAAGCTGGCCGTTCGCTACCGCGAGCTGGCCCGCGAGGTCCATCCGGACCGTTTCGCCGACGCTTCCGAGCGCGAGCAGCGCGTAGCCCTGGAAAAGTCGGCGGCCCTCAACGACGCCTACCAGACCTTGCGCAGCGCCCCGCGCCGGGCCCGCTACCTGCTGGCCATCGGCGGCCACGAGGTGCCCCAGGAAGTCACGGTGCACGACCCGGACTTCCTGCTGCAGCAGATGCAGTGGCGCGAAGAGCTCGAAGACCTGCAGGACGAAGCCGACCTCGACGGTGTCGCCGTGTTCAAGAAGCGCCTCAAGGTCGCCCAGGACACGCTGAACGAGGATTTCGCCGCCTGCTGGGATGTTGCTGCAGAGCGTGAGCAGGCCGAGCGCCTGATGCGCCGCATGCAGTTCCTCGACAAGCTCGCCCAAGAAGTGCGCCAACTCGAAGAGCGCCTCGACGATTAACCCCGGCGTTGCCCGTGATGACGCCTAAGGTACTCAGATAAGCATGGCCCTACTGCAGATCGCCGAACCCGGTCAGAGCCCCCAGCCGCACCAGCGCCGCCTGGCGGTGGGCATCGACCTGGGCACCACCAATTCTCTCGTCGCCGCCGTGCGCAGCGGGCGCAGCGAACCGCTGCCCGATGCCCGGGGCAGTGTCATCCTGCCATCCGCCGTGCGTTATCTCGACAACGCTGTCGAAGTCGGCCTGGCCGCGCGCGAGGCGGCCCCCAGCGACCCGCTCAACAGCATCCTGTCGGTCAAGCGCCTGATGGGGCGTGGCCTGGCGGACGTCAAGCAGCTGGGCGAGCAACTGCCGTACCGCTTTGTCGGCGGTGAATCGCACATGCCGTTCATCGACACGGTCCAGGGCCCGAAAAGTCCGGTGGAAGTGTCGGCCGATATTCTCAAGGTGCTGCGTCAGCGTGCCGAGGAAACCCTCGGTGGTGAGCTGGTTGGCGCGGTGATCACCGTCCCGGCCTATTTCGACGATGCCCAGCGCCAAGCCACGAAGGATGCAGCCAAACTGGCCGGCCTC
This sequence comes from Pseudomonas sp. 2hn, assembly GCF_019646095.1. Taxonomy (NCBI): domain Bacteria; kingdom Pseudomonadati; phylum Pseudomonadota; class Gammaproteobacteria; order Pseudomonadales; family Pseudomonadaceae; genus Pseudomonas; species Pseudomonas sp. 2hn. The sequence continues at coordinate 967,212 of NZ_CP081016.1, forward strand.
AATGTCCTGCGCTTGCTCAACGAGCCGACCGCGGCTGCCGTGGCCTATGGCCTGGACCAGGATGCCGAAGGCGTCGTGGCGATTTTCGACCTGGGCGGCGGCACCTTCGATATCTCCATCCTGCGCCTGACCGCCGGTGTCTTCGAAGTGCTGGCTACCGGTGGCGACACCGCCCTGGGTGGTGATGACTTCGACCATGCGATCGCTGGCTGGATCATCGAGCAGGCCGGCTTGTCCGCCGACCTCGATCCGGCCACTCAGCGCCTGCTGCTGCAGACCGCTTGCGCGGCCAAGGAAGCCTTGACCGACAGTGAAGCGGTCAGCGTCCAGCATGGTGCCTGGCAGGGCGAGCTGACCCGTGCCGCCTTCGAAGCCATGATCGAACCGATGATCGCCCGCAGTCTCAAGGCCTGCCGCCGCGCCGTGCGCGACAGCGGTATCGAGCTGGAAGAGGTCGGCGCGGTGGTCATGGTCGGTGGTTCGACCCGCGTGCCGCGTGTGCGCGAGGCGGTCGGCGCGCTGTTCGGCCGTACCCCGCTGACCTCGATCGACCCGGACCAGGTGGTGGCCATCGGTGCTGCCATCCAGGCCGACACCCTCGCCGGCAACCGCCGCGAAGGCGGTGAGCTGCTGCTGCTCGACGTCATCCCGCTGTCCCTGGGTCTTGAGACCATGGGCGGGCTGATGGAGAAGGTGATCCCGCGCAACACCACCATTCCGGTGGCTCGCGCCCAGGAATTCACCACGTACAAAGATGGCCAGTCGGCCATGATGATCCACGTGCTGCAGGGCGAGCGCGAGCTGATCAGCGACTGCCGTTCCCTGGCCCGCTTCGAGCTGCGCGGGATCCCGGCCATGGTCGCGGGTGCGGCGAAGATCCGCGTGACCTTCCAGGTCGACGCCGACGGCCTGCTCAGCGTCGCGGCCCGCGAACTGGGTTCGGGCGTGGAATCGAGCATCCAGGTCAAGCCGTCCTACGGCCTGACCGACGGCGAGATCGCCCGCATGCTCAAGGACTCCTTCGAGCACGCCGGCTCCGACAAGCATGCGCGCCAGCTGCGCGAGCACCAGGTCGACGCCGAGCGCCTGCTCGAGGCGGTGCAGGGCGCCCTGGACGCCGATGGCGAGCGCCTGCTCAGCAGTGACGAGCGCGACGCGATCGAATTCCAGATGCAAGAACTACGTGATTTGCTGACCGGCACCGATGGCGCCGCCATCGAGCAACAGACCAAGCGTCTGTCGCAGGTGACCGATGCATTTGCCGCCCGTCGCCTTGATTCGACGGTCAAAGCCGCACTGGCCGGGCGCAACCTGAATGAGATCGAGGAGTAACCGATGCCGCTGGTGACATTCCTGCCGCATGAGAAGTTCTGCCCCGAGGGCTTGACCGTGGAAGTGCCGTCCGGGACCAACATCCTGGAACTGGCCCACGACCATCACATCGAGATGGAAAGCGCCTGCGGCGGCGTCAAGGCCTGCACCACCTGCCATTGCATCATCCGCAAGGGCTTCGACTCCCTTGAAGAAGCGGACGAGCTCGAAGAGGACATGCTGGACAAGGCCTGGGGCCTGGAGGCGCAGTCGCGCCTGGGTTGCCAGGTGGTCGTCGGCGATGAGGACCTCACCATCGAGATCCCCAAGTATTCGCTCAACCACGCCGCCGAAGCGCCGCACTGAGGGCCTGTACATGAGTCTGAAATGGGTTGATGTACTTGAGATCGCCATCCAGCTTGCGGAAAGCAAGCCCGAGGTCGATCCTCATTACGTGAATTTCGTCGATCTGCGCGCATGGGTCATGGCCCTGCCGGACTTCGATGACGATCCGTCGCGTTGCGGCGAGAAGGTTCTCGAGGCCATCCAGGCGGCCTGGATCGAAGAAGCCGACTGAGCGCACGCCGCAGGTTAGGCAATCCCCTGGAACCCGCGTATAATTCGCGGGTTTAATTTTTCGCAACACTCAATATTCTGGAGTTTTCCATGGCTGTTCAACGTACTTTCTCCATCATCAAGCCTGACGCCGTTGCCAAGAACGTCATCGGCGAGATCACCACTCGCTTCGAGAAAGCCGGCCTGCGCGTCGTCGCTTCGAAAATGAAGCAGCTGTCCAAAGCCGAAGCCGAAGGCTTCTACGCCGAGCACAAAGAGCGTGGCTTCTTTGGTGACCTGGTTGCCTTCATGACTTCCGGCCCAGTCGTTGTACAGGTTCTGGAAGGCGAAAACGCCATTCTGGCCAACCGTGAGCTGATGGGCGCCACCAATCCTAAAGAAGCTGCTGCTGGCACCATCCGCGCCGACTTCGCCGAGTCGATCGACGCCAACGCCGTTCACGGTTCGGACTCCGAAGCCGCTGCCGCTCGCGAAATCGCTTACTTCTTCGCAGCTACCGAGGTAACCACTCGCTAAGCGAAAGCTTACGGGTGTGAGGGTGAATCCATGACGACATCGACTGGCAAGATCAACCTGCTGGGGCTGACCCTGGCGGAAATGGAACAGTTCTTCGACTCAATCGGGGAGAAGCGCTTCCGCGCCGGGCAGGTGATGAAATGGATTCACCATTTTGGCGTCGATGATTTCGCCGCCATGACCAATGTCGGCAAGGTCTTGCGCGAGAAGCTCGAGGCTGTTGCCGAGATTCGGGGCCCGGAAGTGGTCAGCGAAGACATTTCCGCCGACGGTACCCGCAAGTGGGTGGTCCGCGTTGCCTCCGGCAGCTGCGTCGAGACCGTCTACATCCCCACCGACGATCGCGGCACCCTGTGCGTGTCGTCGCAAGCCGGCTGTGCCCTGGACTGCAGCTTCTGCTCCACCGGCAAGCAAGGCTTCAACAGCAACCTCACCGCCGCCGAAGTGATCGGCCAGGTGTGGCTTGCCAACAAATCCTTCGGAACCGTTCCGGCCAAGATCGACCGCGCCATCACCAACGTGGTCATGATGGGCATGGGCGAACCCCTGCTGAATTTCGACAATGTCATCGCCGCCATGAAGATCATGATGGAAGATCTGGGCTATGGCATTTCCAAGCGTCGCGTCACCCTGTCCACCTCGGGCGTGGTGCCGATGATCGACGAGCTGGCCAAGCATATCGACGTGTCGCTGGCCCTGTCGTTGCACGCGCCGAACGACGAGCTGCGCAACAAGCTGGTGCCGATCAACAAGAAGTACCCGCTGAAGATGCTGCTGGAGTCGTGCATGGGCTACATGTCCACCCTCGGCGGCAAGCGCGTGCTGACCATCGAGTACACCCTGCTCAAGGACGTCAACGACCAGCCCGAGCACGCCGCGCAGATGATCGAACTGCTGCGTGATGTGCCGTGCAAGATCAACCTGATCCCGTTCAACCCGTTCCCGCACTCGGGCTACGAGCGACCGAGCAACAATGCCATCCGTCGCTTCCAGGACCTGCTGCACCACGGCGGCTTCAACGTGACCACGCGCACCACCCGCGGTGACGACATCGACGCCGCCTGCGGTCAGCTGGTAGGTCAGGTCAACGACCGTACCCGCCGCAGCGAGCGCTACATCGCCGTGCGCCAGCTGGCTGCCGACGAGCCGCAAGACAGCGCCGCGCGCCCCTGACGAGCACCTGCCCCATGAGCCTGCGCGCCGCGCTGTCGATCCTGACGCTTTCGCTGCTGGCCGGCTGCGTGTCCGGCGGCGCGGGCGACCCCCTGGCCAGCCGCCAGGGGCGTGAGGCGGCGGGGCGGGCCTACGTGCAGTTGGGGCTGGGGTATTTGCAACAAGGTTTAACTGAGCGCGCCAAGGCGCCGCTGGGCAAGGCCCTGGCCCTGGACGCCCGTGACGGCGAGGCTCATGCGGCACTGGCCCTGGTGTTCCAGGCCGAGGATGAGCCCGCACTGGCCGGCGAGCACTTCGCCAAGGCCTTGGCCATCCGCCCGGATGACACACGAATCCGCAACAATTACGGCAGTTTCCTATATGCTCAGGGCCGTTTCGACGAAGCCCGGGCGATGTTCCTCCAGGCTGCCGCCGATACCTTGTATCCTGAGCGTTCCCGCGTGTACGAGAACCTGGGGCTCACCGCCCTGAAGCTGGGGCAGGGTGAACAGGCGCGCGTCTACCTGGAAAAAGCCCTTCGGCTCAATCAGCGGCAACCGAAGGCATTGCTCGAAATGGCTGAGTTGTCCTACGAAAACAGGCATTATGTGCCGGCCCGGGATTACTACGATCGATTCAGCCAGCTGAGCGACCAGGATGCCCGCAGCCTGCTGCTGGGCCATCGCCTGGCAATCGCCCTCGACGAACAGGGCACCGCGACCCGTTTGGGCCAGCAATTACAACGACTTTATCCCGGTACGCCGGAATATCAGCAATACCTGTCGGAGCAACGATGAAAGCCGCGCACACTGAAGTAGCAGCAGCGACTCGCCAGAACCCCGGTGATGTCTTGCGCCAGGCCCGCGAAAAACGCGAATGGAGCCAGGCCGAGGTCGCTCGCAAGCTCAACCTCACGGTATCTTCGCTGAACAACCTGGAAAACGGCGCCTTCGACAAGCTGCCCGGGCACACCTTCGCCCGTGGCTACATCCGTGCCTACGCCAAGCTGATGGACATGGACCAGGCGCCCCTGGTCGAGGCCTTCGACCAGATCACCGGTACTCACGCCCAGGGCAGCGAAGTGCACGCCCTTGGCCGCATCGAAGAACCGGTGCGCCTGTCGCACAATATCCTGCGGGTGGTCAGCCTGTTGCTGCTGGTCGCGGTGGTCGGCGGTGGCTTCTTCTGGTGGCAGGACCAGAGCAGCCTGCGTGGCAAGGACCTGGCCAAGATCGCCCTGGAGCACGTCGAGGTCGAGAGTGCCGACGGCACCACCCAGATTCATCCGCTGGACGAGCCGGAAGACCAGGCCGTGAGCGAAGGCCAGCAGCCCGAGAGCCAGGCCCTGCCACTGGAGCCGAACGCTACCGAGCAGGCGCCGGTCGCCGAGACCCAGGCGCCAGTTGCGGCTGTGGCACCCGCCGCGCCAGCCACCAGCACCGCGCCGGCACCGGCCGCCGCCGCACCTGTGGCACCGGCTGTCGCGCCAACCGCCCCTGCCGTGGTCACGCCCGCCGCGCCTGTTGCCGCAGCGCCAGCCGCGCCAGTCGCGCCGGTCGCGTCGACCGCGCCGGTCGCAGCGCCTGCGCCCGCTGACGCCGCACCGGCCCCGGCCGGCAGCGCCAAGGTCCATATCCAATTCACCGCCGATTGCTGGACCCAGGTCACCGACGGCAACGGCAAGGTGCTGTTCAGCGCCATCAAGCGCAAGGGCGACAACCTGGAACTGACCGGCAAGCCACCGTTCGCGGTGCGCCTGGGCTTCGCCCGCGGCGCCCAGGTGAGCTACAACGGCCAGGCGGTCGATGTCGCCCCGTTCACCAGTGGCGAAACCGCTCGCCTGAAGTTGGGACAGTAAGTCATGCACGGCGAATCTCCGATCAAACGTCGCGAATCCCGCAAAATCTGGGTCGGCAATGTGCCGGTGGGTGGTGATGCGCCCATCGCGGTGCAGAGCATGACCAACACCGACACCAACGATGTCGCCGCCACCGTGGCGCAGATACAGCGCCTGGTCGATGCCGGCGTGGACATCGTGCGGGTCTCGGTGCCGGACATGGACGCCGCCGAGGCGTTCGGCAAGATCAAGAAGCTGGTCAGCGTGCCGCTGGTCGCCGACATCCACTTCGACTACAAGATCGCCCTGCGCGTGGCTGAGCTGGGCGTCGACTGCCTGCGCATCAACCCGGGCAACATCGGTCGTGAAGACCGTGTGCGCGCCGTGGTCGACGCGGCCCGCGACCGTGGCATCCCGATCCGCATCGGTGTCAACGCCGGTTCCCTGGAAAAGGACCTGCAGAAGAAGTACGGCGAGCCCACCCCGGCGGCGCTGGTCGAGTCGGCGCTGCGCCATGTCGAGCACCTCGATCGCCTGGACTTCCAGGACTTCAAGGTCAGCGTCAAGGCCTCCGACGTGTTCATGGCCGTCGAGGCCTACCGCCTGCTGGCCAAGCAGATCATCCAGCCGCTGCACCTCGGGATCACCGAAGCCGGCGGCCTGCGCTCGGGGACGGTGAAATCCGCCGTCGGCCTAGGTATGCTGCTGGCCGAAGGCATCGGTGACACCATCCGCATCTCCCTGGCCGCCGATCCGGTCGAGGAAGTGAAGGTCGGCTACGACATCCTCAAGTCGCTGCACCTGCGTTCGCGTGGCATCAACTTCATCGCCTGCCCGAGCTGCTCGCGGCAGAACTTCGATGTGGTCAAGACCATGAACGAACTGGAAGGGCGCCTGGAAGACCTGCTGGTACCGCTGGACGTGGCGGTGATCGGTTGCGTGGTCAACGGCCCGGGCGAGGCCAAGGAGTCGCACGTGGGCCTGACCGGCGGCACGCCGAACCTGGTCTACATCGATGGCAAGCCATCGCAGAAACTGAACAACGACAACCTGGTCGACGAGCTGGAAAAGCTCATCCGCCAGAAAGCGGCCGAGAAGGCCGAGGCCGACGCGGCGCTGATCGCCCGCGGCTGAGAAACAGATTCGTAAGGACTACTCGTGAGCAAATCGCTGCAAGCCATTCGTGGCATGAACGACATCCTGCCCGACCAGTCGCCGCTGTGGCGCTATTTCGAGGGCACCGTGGCTGGCTTGCTGGACAGCTACGGCTACAGCCAGATCCGCACGCCGATCGTCGAGTTCACCGAGCTGTTCAAGCGCTCGATCGGTGAAGTCACCGATATCGTCGAGAAGGAGATGTACACCTTCGAGGACCGCAACGGCGACTCGCTCACCCTGCGCCCCGAAGGCACCGCGGCCTGCGTGCGTGCCGTGCTCGAGCACGGCATCACCGGCAATGGCCAGGTGCAAAAGCTCTGGTACATCGGCCAGATGTTCCGTCACGAGCGTCCGCAGAAGGGCCGCTACCGCCAGTTCCACCAGATCGGCGTTGAGGTGTTCAACCTCGATGGTCCGGACGTCGACGCCGAACTGATCATGCTGACCTGGCGCCTGTGGGGCCTGCTGGGCATCCAGGACGCGGTCGAGCTGCAGCTCAACAGCCTGGGCACCAGCGAAGCCCGCGCCCGCTATCGCGACGCGCTGGTCGAGTTCCTCTCGGCTCGCCTCGAGCAACTGGACGAGGACAGCCAGCGCCGCCTGAAAAGCAACCCGCTGCGCATTCTCGACAGCAAGGATGCGAACACCCAGGCGGTGCTGGTCGGCGCGCCGAAGCTGGAAGACTACCTGGACGAAGAATCCCGTGTGCACTTCGAGGGCCTGAAGGCCCGCCTCGACGCCGCCGGCATTCCGTTCGTGATCAATACCAAGCTGGTGCGCGGCCTGGACTACTACAGCAAGACCGTGTTCGAGTGGGTCACCGACAAGCTCGGCGCCCAGGGCACCGTCTGCGCCGGTGGCCGCTATGACGGCCTGGTCGAGCAGATGGGCGGCAAGCCGACCCCGGGCGTGGGTTTCGCCATGGGCATCGAGCGCCTGATCCTGCTGCTGGAGACCCTGGGCAAGGTGCCCGAGTCGATCAGCCGCACCATCGACGTCTACCTGTGCGCCTTCGGCGAGCCGGCAGAACTGGCCGGCCTGCGCCTGAGCGAAAGCCTCCGCGATCGCCTGCCGGGTCTGCGTCTGGCAGTCAATGCCGGTGGCGGCAACTTCAAGAATCAGTTCAAGAAAGCCGACAAGAGCGGCGCGCTGTTCGCGCTGATTCTGGGCGACGACGAGCTCGAGAAGCAGCAGATCGGCCTGAAGCCCCTGCGTGGCCAGGGAGAACAACAGAACATTGCCTGGGATGCGCTTGCCGCGCACCTGGAAACCGCGATCACTCAGGCGTGACGCGGTCTGACAACGAATAGGCGAATAGGAGTATTGGGGTGTCGAGTACCGATGATGAGAGCCTGGCAGCAGCCAAGGACTGGTGGAACCGCAACGGCAAGCCGCTGCTGACCGGCGCCCTGCTGGCCGGCGTGGTGGTGTTGGGCTGGCAGACCTGGCACAAGTACCAGGCCAACCAGTCCCAGGGCGCCTCGGTGCTGTACCAGGCGCTGCTGGAAACCTCGTTGACGCCTGACGGCAAGCCCGATGCGAGCAAGGTCGCCGAGCTGTCCGGCAAGCTCAAGAGCGAGTTCGGCGGCACCGCCTACGCCCAGTACGGCAGCCTGTTCGTGGCCAAGGTCGCGGTCGAGAGCGGCAAGCTGGACGACGCGGCCAGCGAGCTGAAGAGCGTGCTGGACAAGCCGGCCGACGCCACCCTCGGCGAGATCTCGCGCCAGCGCCTGGCCCGCGTGCTTGCGGCACAGGACAAGGCCGAGGACGCGCTCAAGCTGCTCGAGGGCGACACCGACAAGGCCTTCCTGGCCAGCCGCGAAGAGCTCAAGGGCGACCTGCTGGTACAGCTGGGCCGCGCCGACGACGCGCACAGCGCCTACGAAAAAGCCAAGGCCGCGCTGTCCGACGACGCCGCGATCGGTGGCCTGCAACTGAAGCTGGATGACCTGGCCAAAGGGGACGCCTGAAGTGAAGGGTTGGAAACAAGCAGCAGTGCTCACCCTCGCCGTACTGGCGGCGGGTTGCAGCAGCAACAGCAAGAAGGAACTGCCCCCGGCCGAGCTGACCAAGTTCACCGAGGAAGTGGTGCTGAAGAAGCAGTGGAGCCGTTCGATCGGTGACGGCCAGGGCGAGACCTACAACACCCTGGTGCCGGCCATCGAGAACGACCGTATCTACGCCTCCGACGTCAACGGCGAGGTCTTCGCGCTGAACCGCATCACCGGCGACGTGGTGTGGAAGAAGGACCTCGAGCTGCCGGTATCCGGCGCCGTGGGCGTGGGCTACGGCCTGGTCATGCTGGGTACCCTCAAGGGCGAGGTCATTGCCCTGGATTCCAGCACCGGCGAGGAGCGCTGGCGCTCGCGCGTCAGCAGCGAAGTGCTGGCGCCGCCCGCCAACAACGGTGACGTGGTGGTGGTGCAGACCCAGGACGACCGTCTGGTCGGCTTCGACGCCGCCACCGGCGACCGCCGCTGGATCTACGAGAACAGCCCGGCCGTGCTGACCCTGCGTGGCACCGGCGCGCCGGTGGTGACCAACCGCCTGGCCGTGGCCGGCCTGTCCACCGGCAAGGTGGTGGCGGTCGATATCAGCAACGGCGTGCCGGTGTGGGAGAGCCGCGTGGCGATTCCGCAGGGCCGTTCCGAGCTGGACCGTGTGGTGGACATCGACGGCGGCCTGCTGCTGTCCGGTGGCACCCTCTACGTCAGCACCTACCAGGGCCGCGTCGCCGGCCTGGACCTGGAAAGCGGCCGCGTGCTGTGGCAGCGCGATGCTTCCAGCTATGTGGGTGTCGCCCAGGGCTTCGGCAACGTCTACGTGAGCGAAGCGTCGGGTACCGTGCAGAGCGTCGACGAGCGTTCTTCCAGCTCGCTGTGGAGCAACGACTCGATGGCTCGCCGTCAGCTGTCGGCGCCGGAAGTGTTCTCCAGCTATGTGGCGGTGGGCGACTTCGAGGGTTACCTGCACCTGCTCAGCCAGGTCGATGGCCGCTTCGTCGGCCGTGAGCGTATCGACAGCGATGGCCTGCGCGCCCGACCCCTGGTGGTCGGCGACACCATCTACGTCTTCGGCAACAGCGGCAAGCTCGAGGCACTGACCATCCGCTGAAGCTATGCTTGAGCTCGCTCGCGGGCTCAGGCCGCGGCGCATGACGCGCCGCCCGAACTCCGGCCGCTGCCTTGCAGCGGCCTTTGCATTTTCAAGAATTCAAGAGTGGAGAGCCGCATGGTTCCCGTAATCGCCCTGGTGGGCCGGCCGAACGTCGGTAAATCCACCATGTTCAACCGCCTGACCAAGACCCGCGACGCCATCGTCGGCGACCTGTCGGGCCTGACCCGTGACCGCCAGTACGGCGATGCCAGCTGGCAGGGTCGCTCCTACATCCTGATCGACACTGGCGGTATCACCGGTGACGAAGTGGGCATGGACGAGAAGATGGCCGAGCAGTCGCTGATGGCCATCGAGGAAGCCGACTACGTGCTGTTCCTGGTCGATGCCCGTGCCGGCATGACCGCCGCCGACCAGATGATCGCCGATCACCTGCGCAAGCGGAACAAGGAAGCGATCCTGGTCGCCAACAAGATCGACAACATCGATCCCGATATCGCCCGCGCCGAGTTCTCGCCGCTGGGCATGGGCAACGCCATTCCGGTGGCGGGCTCCCAGGGCCGCGGTATCAACGCCCTGATGGAATCGCTGCTCGGCCATATTCCCCGTGATCCCGAGGAAGAAGCCCTCGACGAAGATGTCGCCGAAGGCGAGGAAGCCACGCGCATCCCCGGCCCGAGCGAAAAGGACGGCATCAAGATCGCCATCATCGGCCGCCCCAACGTGGGCAAGTCGACCCTGGTCAACCGCATGCTCGGCGAAGAGCGCGTGGTGGTGTACGACCAGCCGGGCACTACCCGTGACAGTATCTACATTCCGTTCGAGCGTGATGGCGAGAAGTACACCTTCATCGACACCGCCGGCGTGCGCAAGCGCGGCAAGATCCACGAGGAAGTCGAGAAGTTCTCGGTGGTGAAGACCCTGCAGGCGATCAAGGACGCCAACGTGGTGATCTTCGTCATGGACGCCCGCGAAGGCGTGGTCGACCACGACCTCAACCTGCTGGGCTTCGCCCTGGACGCCGGCCGCGCCGTGGTCATCGCCCTGAACAAGTGGGACGGCATGGAGCCGGGCGAGCGCGACTACGTGAAGACCGAGCTGGAACGCCGGCTGTTCTTCGTCGACTTCGCCGACATCCACTTCATCTCGGCGCTGCACGGCACCGGCGTGGGCCACCTGTACAAGTCGGTGCAGGCCGCGTTCAAGTCGGCGGTCACTCGCTGGCCGACCAGCCGCCTGACGCAGATCCTCGAAGACGCCATCAGCGTGCACCAGCCGCCGCTGGTCAACGGTCGCCGCATCAAGCTGCGCTATGCCCACCTCGGTGGCGCCAACCCGCCGCTGATCGTGATCCACGGCAACCAGACCGACAAGATCCCCAACTCCTACTCGCGTTACCTGGAGAACACCTACCGCCGGGTGCTCAAACTGGTCGGCACGCCGATCCGCATCGAGTACAAGGGCGGTGACAACCCGTTCGAGGGCAAGAAAAACACCCTCACCGATCGCCAGGTCAACAAGAAGCGCCGCCTGATGTCGCACCACAAGAAGGCTGAGAAGAAGCGTCGCGACAAGCGTTAGTAACAGCGCTTGCAGAAGTCTCGTTGGGAAGGGCCTCGTGGGAGCGGGCTTGCCCCGCGATGAGATTGTTCAGGTCAATTGATTGCCTGATCTGACCTCATCGCGGGGCAAGTCGCATCGGCGCACCGCCGCTCCCACGCTTCATTCTGCTGTTGGGTTGCAACGGTTGACCCACCGCAATCCCCCTATTGTTTCAACCTTTTTCCTGACTGCTTGATCCGCTATGCTCGGACCCAACCCCGTGCCGGACAAACCCCAGGAAAGAGGGCTCCATGATCCGCAGCAAACTGCCGAACGTCGGCACGACCATCTTCACCACCATGTCGCAACTGGCCATGCAGACCGGTGCGCTCAACCTCTCCCAGGGCTTCCCTGACTTCAACGGTCCCCAGGCCTTGCTCGATGCCGTCGGTCGCCATGTGGCCGCCGGGCATAACCAGTATTCGCCCATGACCGGCCTGCCGGCACTGCGCCAGCAGGTGGCGGCGAAGATCGCCCGCTTGTACGGCGCGAACGTCGATGCCGACCAGGAAGTGACCATCACCCCCGGTGCCACCGAGGCGATCTTCTGCGCCATCCAGGCGGTGATCCATGCCGGCGACGAGGTGATCGTCTTCGACCCCAGCTACGATAGCTACGAGCCCTCCGTGGAACTGGCCGGCGGGCGCTGCGTGCATGTGCCGCTCAGCGGCGGCAATTTCAACATCGACTGGCAAAAGTTAAGCGACGCGCTCAGCCCACGCACGCGCATGGTCATCCTCAACTCGCCGCACAATCCCAGCGGCGCGCTGATCAGCCGTGACGATCTGGACCAGCTGGCCAGGCTGATCGGTGACCGCGATATCTACCTGGTCAGCGACGAGGTCTACGAACACCTGATCTACGACGGTGTGCGCCATGCCAGCGTGCTGGCACACCCGCAGCTCTATTCGCGGGCGTTCGTCGTCAGCTCGTTCGGCAAGACCTACCACGTCACCGGCTGGAAGACCGGCTACGTGGTCGCCCCGCCGGCCCTCAGCGCGGAACTGCGCAAGGTGCACCAGTACGTCAATTTCTGTGGCGTGACGCCCTTGCAGTGCGCGCTGGCCGACTTCATGGCCGAGCACCCCGAGCATATCGACGAGCTACCGGCCTTCTACCAGGCCAAGCGCGACCTGTTCTGCGACCTGCTGCAGGCCTCGCGTTTCACCTTCACCCGCACGCCGGGCACCTATTTCCAACTGGTGGACTATTCGCAGATCCGGCCCGACCTGAACGATGTCGACATGGCCTTGTGGCTGACCCGTGAGCATGGCGTGGCCAGCATCCCGGTGTCGGTGTTCTACCAGCAACCCATCCCCGAGCAACGCCTGGTGCGCCTGTGCTTTGCCAAACGCGAGGAGACGCTGCGCCAGGCAGCGGAGAAACTATGCGCGATCTGAGCCAACTGCCGAACCTGAAAATCGCCCTGGTGCAGACCACCCTGGCCTGGCACGACCGCGAGGCCAATTACGCGCATTTCGAGGAGCTGATCGGCCAGGCCGGCGAGGTGGACCTGGTGGTCCTGCCGGAAATGTTCACCACCGGTTTCTCGATGGAGTCCGAAAGCCTGGCGGAGCCTGAAAACGGCCCGACCTACAAGTGGCTCAAGGCCCAGGCGAAGAAAGCCAACGCGGTGATCACCGGCAGCGTGATCATCCAGGCCGCCGACGGCAGCCACCGCAACCGCCTGCTGTGGGCGCGGCCCGACGGTGAGATCCTGCACTACGACAAGCGTCACCTGTTCCGCATGGCCGGCGAGCACAAGCACTACACCCCGGGCGAGCGCCAGGTGCAGTTCGAGCTCAAGGGTTGGCGGATCCGCCCGCTGATCTGCTACGACCTGCGCTTCCCGGTGTGGAGCCGCGATGCCCAGGACACCGACCTGCTGCTGTACACCGCCAACTGGCCGGCGGCGCGGCGCCTGCACTGGAACCGCCTGCTGCCGGCGCGGGGCATCGAGAACCTGTGCTTCGTCGCGGCGGTGAACCGGGTGGGCACCGATGGCAAGGGCTTCGCCTATTCCGGTGACAGCCAGGTGCTGGACTTCCAGGGCGAGAGCCTGCTGAGCGCGGGCGAGGCCGACGGGGTGTTCACCGTGGTGCTGCGGGCGGCGGAGCTGGCGGCGTACCGGGCGCGGTTCCCGGCGAACCTGGATGCCGATACCTTCGATCTGCATTGAGGGCCAATCGCGGGGCAAGCCCGCTCCCACGGTATCGTGGGAGAGGGCTTGCCCCGCGATGCTTTCAGGCTTCAGTACACATCTCGCCGGTACCGCCCATCCTCGATCAGTTGCTGCACTGCCGCTTCACCCAGCATTCCCTGCAACGCCGCATCCACCCCGGCCGCCATGCCGTGCAGGCTGCCGCAGACATACACGCAAGCGCCATCCTCGACCCAGCGCTTGAACTCGGCGGCCTGCTGCAACAGCACGTCCTGCACATAGATCTTTTCCGCCTGGTCCCGCGAAAACGCCAGGTCCAGCCGTTGCAGATCGCCGCTTTCCACCCAGCCCCGCAGCTCTTTGCCACACAGCAGGTCGTGTGCACGGTTGCGTTCACCGAACAGTAGCCAGTTGCGTTGTTCGCCCTCGGCAATACGGGCCTTGAGCAGGCTGCGCAGACCGGCCAGTCCGGTACCATTGCCGATCAGCACCATGGGCGCCGACTCGGCGGGCAGGTGGAAACCGCTGTTGCGACGCAGGCGTGCGCTGACGCTGCCTTCCAGCGGCAGGTATTCGGTCAGCCAGCCGGAACCCAGGCCCAGGTTGCCATCGGCGTGGCGTTCCTGGCGCACGATCAGCTCCAGCACGCCATCGCTGGCGATGGAGGCAATCGAGTATTCACGTGCAGTCAGCGGGATCAGGGCATCGACCAGTGCCTGGGCATGCAGGCCGATCAGGTGTTCGCGGCTGACCGGCAACTGGCGGCTGGCCAGGCCCTGCGCCAAGGTTTCCTGCAGGCCGTCGAGCTGCACCGGGCTGCGTGGATTGAGGCCCAGGCCGGCCAGGAAGGCATCGACGCGGGGCAGGCCGTTGCGCGGCAGGATCTCGATCAGGTCACCGGCTTCCCAGGTCACGGGCGCTTCTGCCTGCAGGCCCAGCAGGTACACCGGCGCCCCCTGGCTGCCGGGGTTGATCCGTTCGCGGCGCGACAGGCGCCAGTTGCCGAAGCTTGGCGGCTGCCAGGCGGCAACCGGGCGGGCGCCGGTCAGTTGCGTCAGTTCCTGTTGCCACAGTTGCAGGGCGACAGGGTCGGCGTTGTCCACCTCCACCGGGCTGAAGGCGCAACTGGCGCCACGTTCGCCGAGCCAGGCCTGGAGCCGGCGGGCGAAGCCGCAGAAGTGCGGGTACTGGCGGTCGCCCAGGGCCAGCAAGGCATAGTCCAGGTGATCCAGTGGCCAGGCTTGGCCTAGTACCTTGCGCTCGAAGCCACGGGCGCTGTCCGGGGCCTCGCCGTCGCCGAAGGTGCTGACCACGAACAGCGCGCGGTTGGCCTGGCGCAATTCGGTCTCGCCCAGTTCGGCCAGCGGGCGTACCTGCACCGGCAAGCCGGCGGCTTGCAGTTGGCCGGCGCTCTGCCAGGCGAGCTGTTCGGCGAAGCCGCTCTGGCTGGCGAAACCGATCAGCCAGCGGTCGCCGTCATTCGACTGCGGGGCCATCGCACCACGGGCGGCGCGAACCTGGCGCTTCTTGCGTCGACGGTCGAGGTACAGCAGCCAGCCGGTGACGAAGAACAGCGGCATGGTCAGACTGGCGAGGGTGACGATGATCCGCCCCGGCAGGCCGAAGTAGCTGCCCACGTGCAGGGCGTAGACGCTCTGCAGCAACTGGGCCTTGAACGACTTGTCGGTGTAGCGCTCGTGACGCTTGACCTGGCCGGTGGCCGGGTCGAGGGTGAGGGTGTTGAGGGCGCGCTCATGGTCGGCGCCCTGCAGCAGGTAGAACAGGGTCGCCGGTTGCCCGCCGGCCGGTGGCAGGCGCAGGTTGTAGGTGGACAGGTCGGGGCCTGCGGCGGCCTTGAGGTTGGTCCAGATGGCATCGTAATCGACAACAAGAGGCGGGGCGTTCTTGTCCACCTTGGGCGGGCCATGGCGACCACTGCGGCCTTCGCCACGCTTCTGCTCGCCGGCTGCGGGCTGGTCGGCCAGCAGGCGATTGAGGCCTTCGCGGTACCACTCGTAGGACCAGAACAGCCCGGTCAGGGCGAACAGCAGGTAGAACAGCAGGCACCATGTGCCGAACACCGCGTGCAGGTCCCAGTTGAAGGCGCGGCCTTTCTTCGCCCAGTCCAGCGTCAGCCAGGTCCGCCAGTTCAGTGCCTTGCGCGGCCAGCGCAGGTACAGCCCGGACAGGCAGAAGAAGATCAGCATCAGGGTGCAGGCACCGGTGATCTGCCGGCCTGTGTCACCCATGGCCAGGAACCGGTGCAGGTTGAGCATGAGGTTGAAGAAGCCCAGGCCGGCCACGTCACCCTTGAGTTCTCCGGTGTACGGGTCGGCGTAGCGCAGCGCGCCACGGCGCTCGCCGGGGGCGGGGGTGAAGAAGATCCGCGCGGCATTGCCCTCGCGGGTATCGACCCAGAGCATGGAGACCTTGTCGCCTTGCGCGGCCTCGACCCGGCGGACCAGCTCGGCCGGTGGCAGCACACCTTCCTGGCGGATCTCGACCTTGAGCACCTCGGCGTTGAACGCGCGCAGCAGTTCTTCCTGGAACGACCAGATCGCGCCGGTCACGCCCATCAGCGCCAGCACCAGGCCGGCGGTGATGCCAAAGAACCAGTGCAATTGGAACAGCGTCTTCTTCACCACATCGATCACCTTGTATTGCCGCCAGGAACTGCGCGGCGTGCATTATGCCTTGATACGCAAAAGCCCCGTTCACGGGAATGAACGGGGCGGGGTGTCCTGTGCCGGCCTCTTCGCGGGTAAACCCGCTCCCACAGGTACAGCACTGACCTTCAGAGCAGTGGCGAACCTGTGGGAGCGGGTTTACCCGCGAAGAGGCCGAAGCAGGCGCCGCTTACATCAGAAGTGCACGCTGGTGGTCAGCAACGCCGTGCGCCCCGCCGCCTGGTTGGCGAAGTGGGTGGAGTAGGCCTTGTCGTAGTAGACCTCGTTGGTGAGGTTCTGCACGTTCAGCTGCAGGTCGATGTTCTTGGTCAGCTTGTAGGCGGCCATGGCGTCGTAGCGTACGTAGCTGTCGACCATGGTGGTGTTGGCCACGCTGCCGTAGACGTCATCGACATAGAAGGCGCCGCCACCGACGGTCAGCTTCGGCGTCAGCTGGTAGGTGGTCCACAGGCTGGCGCTGTTGTTCGGCGTGTTGGGCAACTGGTTGCCGTCGTTCGCCTTGCCCAGCGGGCCGCCGTCGATCTGGCGGGCCTGCATGTAGGTGTAGCCGGCGAACACCTGCCACTTGTCGGTCAGCTTGCCGCTGGCCGACAGCTCGATGCCTTGCACGCGGGTTTCACCGACGTTCTCGTAGGTGTTGGTGTTGACCTGGACCCGTGCGTTTTCCTTCTCGGTGCGGAACAGCGCGGCGGCCAGGGACAGGCGCTGGTCGAGCAGGTCCCACTTGGTGCCGAGCTCGTAGTTGGTGGTCTCTTCCGGCTCCATGTCACTGCCCAGCAGGTTGCCGGAACGGTCGGTGGTGTTGCCCAGCGGGTTGCCTTCGGTACCCTCGCCGAGCATGGCGCCAGGCGGCGTGGCGGAGGTGGCGTAGGACACATAGATGCTGCCGTTGTCCGCCGGTTTCCACACCAGGCCCAGCTGGCCGGTGATGAACTCGCTGGTGTCCGAGCCCTTGGCGGGGACGCCCTTGCTGCTCACCGCGGTGCTGCCGTCGGCGTTGTAGCCACGGTAGTCGGTGTCGAAGTGGTCATAGCGCAGGCCCATGTTCAGCAGCCACTGCGGCGTCAGCTCCAGGGTGTCGAACACGTAGAGCGCGCGGGTCTTGCTGCTGGTCCTGGTGCCGGCGTAGTTGCGCGCGACGGTGCCGACCCAGTTGTCGTCCGGGTTCGGGTTGTCCAGCGAGGTGCAGCTACCGCCACTGCCCGGGCCGGTACAGGTGAGCTTGCTGTTGGGGGTGACGGTGTAGCTCTGGCGGTCGGACTCTTCCTTGGTGAACTCGACGCCGGTGGAGAAGCTGTTCTTCAGGCCGCCCAGGTAGAACTCGCCGAACAGGTCGGTCTGGTTGGTGGTGGTGGCGGTGTTGCCCACACGGGTGTTGGCGCGACGCCAGACGCCGTTGTTGTTGACGTTGCCGGCGCTGTCGTCAGGCTGGGTCAGCACGTAGTCCTGCATGCTGTTGCCGTGGCGCAGGGTGTTCTTGATGGTCAGCGTATCGGTCAGGTCGTGCTCGATGGCGAAGGTCGCGATATCGACGCGGGTCTTGCGGAAGTCGCGTCCGGTCAGGCCGTAGAAGTTGTCGCTGTCGCCACCGTCGACTGGTTTGTCCGGATGCGCCGAAGTCCGTGCGGTGCTGCCTGCACGCGGCACGCTGTAGGGGATGCCGGAGTCCGGCAGGTCATCGCTTTCGAGGTGGTAGTAGTCGAGGTTGACGCGGGTCGGCGTACCCAGGCCGAAGGCCAGCGAGGGGGCGATGCCCCAGCGGTCGTAGTTGACCTTGTCGCGGCCGGCGACATTGCTTTCGTGGGTCATCAGGTTCAGGCGCCCGGCGACGCTTTCGCTGAACTGGTAGTTGCCGTCGAAGGTGTAGCGTTGGGTCTGGTCGCTGCCCCAGGTCCAGGCGCCATCCAGCGAGTTACCCAGGTGCGCGCGCTTGCTCACCAGGTTGATGGTGCCGCCTGCGGCGCCACGGCCACCGACTGCCGAGTTCGGCCCCTTGGCCACTTCGACAGACTCGATGGCGAAGATTTCGCGGGTCTGGGCACCGGTGTCGCGCACGTCGTCCAGGTAGGTGTCGCCCTGGGCGTCGAAGCCACGGATGAAGGGGCGGTCGCCTTGCGGGTTGCCGCCTTCACCAGCACCGAAGGTGATACCTGGCACGGTGCGCAGGGCATCCTGCAGGGACATGGCGTTGGTGTCCTTGATCACCTGTTGTGGGATCACGGTGACCGACCGTGGGGTGTCCACCAGCGGCGCGGTGTACTTCTGCGACGAGGCCTTGTCGACCTTGTACTCGGTGCTTGCCTGTTCGGCCTTGCCATTGACGCTGGTGGCGTCGAGAGTGATGGCGTTATTGGCGGCCGGGTCGGCGGCATAGGCCGAGGTGGCGGTGATCGCCATGCCGATGGCGGAGGCGAGCAGACGTGGTGAACTCACAGCAGATGGCACGTGACGCATTGTTGTAGACCTTCCCCAAGGTATGAAGGCCGCGGAGCATAATGTAAGTGATTGTAACGAACAATTGAGAAGCGTTTCCATTCGCCATAAATTTACATTCTTTACAATTTTGCCTTACGGTTTTTACGGTCTCATCCGTCGTGCCATGGAGAAAGGGGCTTGTGGTAGGTAAAAGGGAATCAATATCATTGGCGTCCCTTCAGTCATACCTGGTGCCCCCGCCATGCTGCTTCATATTCCCGGGCTGTTCGACGCCGACGAGATCTCGCGCATTCGCCAGGCCCTGGAGCAGGCCGACTGGGCCGATGGCAAGATCACCGCGGGGTACCAGTCGGCCAAGGCCAAGCACAACCTGCAGTTGCCCGAAGGCCATGCGCTGGCCAAGGAGATCGGCAGTGCGCTGATCGAGCGGCTGTGGCGCAACCCGTTGTTCATGTCGGCGGCGCTGCCACACAAGGTGTTCCCGCCGCTGATCAACTGCTACCGCGAAGGGGGCAACTTCGATTTCCACATCGACAACGCCCTGCGCCAGCCCAAGGGCAGCCCGGAACGAGTGCGCACCGACCTGTCCTCGACGCTGTTCCTCAGCGACCCGGACAGCTACGACGGCGGCGAGCTGGTGATCCAGGACACCTATGGCGTGCGCGAGGTCAAGCTGGCCGCCGGCGATATGGTGCTGTACCCCGGCACCAGCCTGCACAAGGTCAACCCGGTCACCCGCGGGGCGCGCTATGCGGCGTTCTTCTGGACCCAGAGCCTGGTGCGCGAGGACAGCCAGCGCACCCTGCTGTTCGAAATGGACAACGCGATCCGCCAGCTCACCGCCGATGTGCCCGGGCATCCGTCGCTGCTGCAACTGACCGGCACCTATCACAACCTGCTGCGCCGCTGGGCCGAGGTCTGAGCCGTGTCCTATCAGTTGCGTCGTGAGGATGTGGTGGATGTGGCCGGGTTGCAGGCGATGCTCGAGCACAGCCCGGGCCAGGCCGCCCAGGCGATCCTGGCGGCGGCGGGGCAGGGGGTGGTCGAGGCACAGTTGCTGCTCGGGCAGATCCTGCTCGATGGGCGCGGTATCGAAGAAGATGCCGGCGTGGCCTGTCGTTGGTTCGCCATCGCCGCCCAGGGCGGCAGCGCCATGGCCCACAACATGCTCGGCCGGTGCCTGGAGCACGGCTGGGGTGGCGAGGTGGATCTCGCGCAGGCGGCCATTCACTATGCCCGTGCGGCCGACGCCGGCCTGGACTGGGGCATGTACAACCTGGCCAACCTGCTGGCCACCGGGCGCGGGGTGCCGGCCGACCAGGCCCAGGCGTTGATGTGCTACGAGAAGGCCGCGCAGCTGGGGCATGCCAAGTCGATGAACCTGTATGGGCGCTACCTGGAGCAGGGGATTGCCACTGCGCCAAGCCCTGCCCGGGCGGTGCGCTGGTATCGGCGTTCGGCCGAGGCGGGGGATTTTCGCGGGATGTTCAGCCTGGCGCTGGTGCTGGTCGAACGGGGGGAGATCGGGGAGGCCGGGCCTTGGCTGGAACGGGCCAGGGTGGAGGGCAACCTGAATTTCCTGCGCAGTGCGCTGGTGACGTTGCAGGGGGCGGGGCCGGCGCTGATGGCCCATGCGGCGCGCTATGCCGAGGAGATTGAACGAAGGCCGGCGCAACGCCTGTAGGAGCGGCCTTGTGCCGCGAAAGGGCCGCTCAGCGGCCCCGGCGATTGATGCGTTAACGCTGAAAGCCTGGGGCCGCCATGCGGCCCTTTCGCGGCACAAGGCCGCTCCTACAGAGTGGGGCAGGGCGGCATATGAAAACGGGGCCTTGCGGCCCCGTTGTGCATTACAGGTAGTAGGCCTTCAGCGGCGGGAAGCCGTTGAACTCCACCGCGCTGTAGCTGGTGGTGTAGGCACCGGTGGACAGCCAGTACAGGCGGTCGCCGATCGCCAGGTTCAGCGGCAGGCCGTACTTGTAGTTCTCGTACATGATGTCGGCGCTGTCGCAGGTCGGGCCGGCGATCACCACTTCCTCGGTCTCGCCTTTCTTCTCGGTCCAGATCGGGAACTTGATCGCCTCGTCCATGGTTTCGATCAGGCCGGAGAACTTGCCCACGTCGGTGTAGATCCAGCGCTCGACTGCGGTACGCGACTTGCGCGCCACCAGCACCACTTCACTGACCAGGATGCCGGCGTTGGCGATCAGCGAACGGCCTGGCTCGAGGATGATTTCCGGCAGGTCGTCGCCGAAGTCTTCCTTGAGGAAGCGGATGATCTCTTCGGCGTAGGTTTCCAGGCTGTTGGTGCGGGTGATGTAGTTGGCCGGGAAGCCGCCACCCATGTTGATCAGCTTCAGTTCGATGCCGTCTTCTTCCTTCAGGCGCTCGAAGATCACCTTGACCTTGGCGATGGCCGCGTCCCACACGCTGATGTCGCGCTGCTGGGAGCCGACGTGGAAGGAGATGCCGTAGGGCACCAGGCCCAGGTCGCGGGCGAGGATCAGCAGGTCCATGGCCATGTCGGTCTGGCAGCCGAACTTGCGCGACAGCGGCCAGTCGGCGGTGGTGGAGCCTTCGGTGAGGATACGCACGTAGACCTTCGAGCCCGGCGCGGCCTTGGCGATGTTGCGCAGGTCGGCTTCGGAGTCGGTGGCGTACAGGCGTACGCCTTTCTCGAAGAAGTAGCGGATGTCCTTGGACTTCTTGATGGTGTTGCCGTAGCTGATGCAGTCGGGGCTGACGCCACGGCCCAGCACCTTGTCCAGCTCGTAGATCGAGGCGATGTCGAAGCTCGAGCCTTTCTCCTTGAGCAGGTCGATGATCTCGACCGCAGGGTTGGCCTTGACCGCGTAGTAGACCTTGGCGAACTCGAAACCGGCGCGCAGGTCGTCATAGGCCTGGCTGATCATCTGGGTATCGATGAGTACGAACGGGGTTTCCTGCTTGTCGGCGAACGCCTTCATCTTCTGGAAGGTGTCACGCGCAAAGTAGTCTTCGACCTGGATCGACATGCTCAAGGGCTCCATGGGCAAACTGAAAAGATAAGTGGCAGCAAACTGAACGCCCTCCGTATCCCCACTTTGGTTCGCCTACTTCCCAAGGCATGTCGCCGAAAGCAAAAAGGTCAACCGTGCCGGGAAAGGGCGGCGGGTGACCTTGCTGTCTCGTCGTCAGTACTTGAGCCGGATGGATCGTTTCCAGCATGGACGTTCGGCGCGCACTTTAGGACGTGAAAACCGCAAGATCAACAGGCAGGTCCGGGGTGTTCGTCGTGGATCGATGCCCCACCGCTGCAATAACCGACCGATGCGTGGCGCGGATGTTCCGGAAAAGGCCACAAGCGTTAAAAATTGTGGAATAGGTGGCGATCTGGTCGCGAACGGCTGATAGCTGGGTTCTTTGCATGTTGGCTGGCTTTCGCCGCGAAAGAGCCGAAGAATCGGCAGAAGACCGTTTGTCGGGGTTGTGGGGTGAACGGGGTTTTTCCGGAGAGTGTTCATATTTATGGCCACGGCGTGACGCCCGTCATTTTTTTCGAAATCGCCATAAATTTTTTGTTACCGACACCGGAAGCCACCCTTGGTCGGCTCAAGACTGGGCCGATTGCCGTCCTTGATGAGAAACATTACTATTCGCGACCTCATCTGCCTCCCTGACGACCCCGAACGTGTCCGGACACAAAGGCTTCCTCGACCACTACCATGAGCTGATCGGCACCTGGACGCGCAAGTTGCGCAGTCGTCAGCAGGCCGAGGACCTCACTCACGACGCTTTTGTCCGGGTTCTGGAAAACCCGAACGAGCAGGTCGAGCAGCCGCGTGCCTACCTGCACCAGACCGCCCGCAACATCGCCGTCGATGGCTTTCGCCGCGAGGACCGTCGCCAGGCACTGGAACTTGAGGCGTTCGCCGACGGCGCCGCCAATGGCAGCGATCCGGAGGCCTATGTGCATGCCCTGGAACTGGCCGACAGCGTCGAGCGGGCGCTGGCCGAGCTGCCGCTCAACTGCCGCCGGGTGTTCATCTGGCAGAAGCTCGAGGGCCTGACCCAGGCCGAGATCGCCGAGCGCATGGGTTTGACCAAGAACATGGTCGAAAAGTATATGATCCGCACGCTCCGACATCTGCGTGAGCACTGTCGGCCAGATGAGTCAGGAGACCCCATTGTTCAGACAGCACGCGCCCGACCCCGTGGGCGAGCAGGCGGCCAGCTGGTTCGCCCGGGCCCAGGAGGCGCCGCATGACAGCGCCGTGCAGCAGGCCTTGCAGGCCTGGCTGGCGCAGCACGATCGCCATCGTGAGGAATACCAGCGGCTGGTACAGTTGTGGCGCGCCGCCGATTTCATCCCTCGACAACGCCTCGAAGCGCTGTGCCAGCCCGAGCCGGTGCGCCAGCTTCCACGCCGCCGTCTGCTGCGCCAGGCCTTGGCGGCCGGTGTGGCGGTGGCCGCGCTGGGGCTGGGCTGGACAGGTTGGCAGTACCAGCAGCTCAACCATCAGGACACGTTGAGCACGGCCCTGGGCGAGCGGCGTCAGGTCGAACTGCCGGACGGATCACGACTGGAACTCAACAGTGCCACCCAGGTGCAGGTGATGTTCTCTTCGGGGCAACGCCATGTACGCCTGGGGGCGGGCGAGGCGATGTTCATCGTTGCCCACGACAGTGGCCGGCCTTTCGTGGTGAGCACCGCACAGGGTGAAGTCACCGTCACCGGCACCCGCTTCGATGTGCGCCAAGAGCCGACCAGCACTCGCGTGGCGGTGGAGCAGGGTTCGGTGAAGGTGCAGGGCGCAGCCGAGTCGCTGGCGCTGCTCGGTGCCGGGCAGGGTTCGCATATCGACGCCCAGGGCAAGGTCGCCGCACCCTATGCCATCGATGCCAACGCCGTGACCGCCTGGCGCCAGGGCAAGCTGGTGTTCGACAACGCGCCGTTGAGCGAGGTGGTGGCGGAAGTCTCCCGCTACCGCGCCCAGCCGCTGCATGTGGCACCCGGCAAGGCCGCCGCGCTGCGCCTGTCGAGCACCTTCAGCACTGACGACCCGGACGCGCTGCTGCGGGCGCTGCCGAGCATCCTGCCGGTGCAGGTGAAGACCCGTCCGGATGGCTCCAGCGAAATTGTTCTGAAATAAATTCAGGTTTTTTTCCGTTCGTTCGTCTTCCCCGCCAGCTGCAACTGCCAAGCATTTCCATTTGCATGCAGTTGGCGTTTATTCCGACTCTCAGGACCCCTCGAAGACGTGAACAACAATAAGCCCCTTCTCCAGCTGCGCCGCCTGGCGCTGGCCCTGGCGGTCAGCGCCGCCGCCGGCAACAGCTACGCCGACAGCATCCAGATCCAGGCCCAGCCATTGGCGGGCGCACTCAAGCAACTGGGCCAGCAGACCCACCTGCAGCTGTTCTTCAGCCCCGAACTGGTGGACGGCAAGCAGGCCCCGGCGGTGTCCGGCAACCTGGCGCCGGAGCAGGCCCTGCAGCAACTGCTGCAAGGCAGCGGGCTGACCTTCGAGCAGTCTGCGGACACCGTGGTGGTCAAGCCGGTCCAGGCCGCCGGCAGCCTGACCAGCGGCAGCCTGGAGCTGGCGCCCACCGATGTGAAAGTGGTCGGGGACTGGCTGGGCGACGCCCAGCAGAGCGTGGTGCAGAACCACCCCGGCGCCCGCACCGTGGTGCGCCGCGAAGCGATGGTGGAGAAGGGCACGATGAACGTGCGCGACGCCTTGCGCGGCATCCCCGGCGTGCAGGTGCAGGACTCCAACGGCACCGGCGGCAGCGACCTGTCGCTGAACGTCGGCGTGCGCGGCCTTACCTCGCGCCTGTCGCCGCGCTCGACCGTGCTGATCGACGGCATCCCGGCGGCCTTCGCCCCTTACGGCCAGCCGCAGCTGTCGATGGCGCCGATCTCCTCGGGCAACCTCGACAGCATCGACGTGGTGCGCGGCGCCGGTTCCGTGCGCTATGGCCCGCAGAACGTCGGCGGGGTGATCAACTTCGTGACCCGGGCGATTCCCGAGAAGGCCACCGGCGAGTTGTCCACCACCCTGGAGACTTCCCGCCATGGCGGCTGGAAGCACACCGAGTCGGCCTTCGTCGGCGGCACCGCCGACAACGGCATGGGCGTGGCGCTGCTGTACACCGGCGTGAACGGTGACGGCTATCGCAGCAGCAACAACGACAACGATATCGACGACGTGATGCTCAAGACCCACTGGGCGCCGACCGATGTCGACGAGTTCTGGCTCAACTTCCACTACTACGACGGCCGTGCCGACATGCCCGGCGGCCTGACCCAGGCCCAGTACGACCACGATCCCTACCAGTCGGTGCGTGACTACGACTACTTCAGTGGCCGGCGCAAGGACGTGTCGTTCAAGTGGTTGCGGCAGATCGACGACGCCACCCAGTTCGAGGTGCTGACCTACTACACCGACAGTTTCCGTGGCAGCGCCATCGCCGCGCGCGACATGAAGACCCTGTCGTCGTACCCGCGCAATTACCACACCTTCGCCATCGAACCACGCCTGTCGCGGATCTTCTTCGTCGGCCCGACCACCCAGGAAGTCAGCGTCGGCTATCGCTACCTCAAGGAAGCCATGCGCGAGCAGTCCACGCGCCTGGCCCTGGTCGACAACGTGCCCACCGTCACCCCGACCTCCGACGGCCATGTGTTCCAGGACCGCAGCGGCGGTACCGAGGCCAGCGCCTACTACATCGATGACAAGATCGACGTCGGCAACTGGACCATCACCCCGGGCATCCGCTTCGAGCACATCAACACCGACTGGCGCGATCGCCCGGTGATGGACGCCAACTATCGCCCGGTGCCGGAGAAGAACCGCAGCATCACCAGCAACGAGCCGCTGCCGGCGCTGAGCGTGATGTACCACATGTCCGACGCCTGGAAGCTGTTCGCCAACTACGAGACCTCGTTCGGCAGCCTGCAGTACTTCCAGCTGGGCCAGGGCGGTACCGGCAACAGCACGGCCAATGGCCTTGAGCCGGAGAAAGCCAAGACCTACGAAGTGGGTACGCGCTACGACAACGGCGGTTTTGCCGGTGAGCTGACCGCGTTCTACATCGACTTCGACGACGAGCTGCAGTACATCAGCAACGATGTCGGCTGGACCAACCTGGGGGCGACCAAGCACCAGGGTATCGAAGCCTCGGTACGCTACGACCTGGCCGGGCTCGACCCGCGCCTGGAAGGTCTGTCGGTCAATGGTGGCTATACCTATACCCGCGCTACCTATGAAGGGGAGATTCCCGGCTTCAAGGGCCGCGACCTGCCGTTCTACTCGCGCCAGGTGGCCACCGCCGGGCTGCGTTACGCCGTCAACCGCTGGACCTGGAACCTGGATGCCTACGCCCAATCCAAGCAGCGTGCGCCGGGGACCGGGATCAATGCCAACGGCAGTTTCAACGGTGACTACATCACCGAGCCGAGTGCTGACGGTCAGTATGGCGATATTCCGGGGTACGTGACCTGGCATGCCCGTGGCGGGTATGACTTCGGGCCGCAGCTGTCGAACCTGAAGCTGGCGGCAGGGGTGAAGAACCTCTTCGACAAGCAGTACTTCACCCGCTCCAGCGACAACAACGCCGGGATCTATGTGGGTGAGCCGCGCACGTTTTATGTGCAGGCCAGTGTAGGGTTCTGAATGGGACCGCTTTGCGGTCCTTTCGCGGCACAAGGCCGCTCCTACAGGAGATCGCATTCCTCTGTAGGAGCGGCCTTGTGCCGCGAAAGGGGCGCAAAGCGCCCCCGGCTTTCTATCAGGAGGCCACTGCTTCGGCAGGCGACACGATACTGGTCTTGCCACCTCGCGAGCGTCCAGAACTCAGGTACGCCGCAATCGACTCCTGCGTCACCTCCCCCAAAAACATCCCTTCGGCATCCAGCACCGGCAACCACGCCCGGTTGAACTCGTACATCCGCGACAGCAGGATGCGCAGGTGCTCGTCATGCGCCGCGGTGGCATTGAACGGCCGCAGGAAATCCCCGCACGTCCCCTGTTGGCGGTGCATGTCGCGCCGACGCACATAGCCCAGCGCCTTGTTCTGCCCATCGGTAACCACCACGTAGCGTCGGTCATGCTCGTCCAGCAGTTCCAGCGCGTCGTTCACCGGCGTTTGCGGGCTCACCGACGGCGCGTTGTCCGCGGCATCCTCGGCCCGCACCAGCAGCAGGCGCTTGAGCGTGCTGTCCTGGCCGACGAAGTTGCTGACGAAATCGTCCACGGGATGGGCTAGCAAGGTGTCCGGGTGATCCAGCTGCAGCAACTTGCCGGCGCGGAAGATGGCGATCTTGTCGCCCAGCTTGATCGCCTCGTCGATGTCATGGCTGACCATGATCACCGTCTTGTTCAGCGCCCGCTGCATCTCGAAGAACTCGTTCTGGATCATCTCGCGGTTGATCGGGTCGACCGCGCCGAACGGCTCGTCCATCAGCAGCACCGGCGCCTCGGCGGCCAGCGCGCGGATCACGCCGATACGCTGTTGCTGGCCGCCGGAGAGCTCGCGCGGGTAGCGCTGCAGGTACTGCTTGGGCTCGAGCTTGATCATGTGCATCAGCTCGCGGGCGCGGTCGTGGCATTTCTGCTTGTCCCAGCCGAGCAGGCGCGGGACCACGGTGATGTTCTCCTCGATGGTCATGTTCGGGAACAGGCCGATCTGCTGGATCACATAGCCGATATGACGACGCAGGGTTACCTCGTCCAGCGCGCTGGTGTCTTCGCCGTTGATGAACACCTGGCCCGAGGTCGGGGTGATCAGGCGGTTGATCATCTTCAGCGTGGTGCTCTTGCCGCAGCCCGAGGGGCCGAGGAACACGCAGATTTCGCCCTCGTTGACGGTGAGGCTTACCGCGTCGACGGCTTTGACGTCCTTGCCGTCGACGTTGAAGGTCTTGCTGAGGTTCTTCAGTTCGATCATGGGCGCAGTCCTTCCGGAGTCAGGGCACGTTGCAGGGTTTGCAGGAGCAGGTCGGCGATGATCGCCAGCAGGCTGACCAGCACGGCGCCGACCAGCAGCATCGACATGTCGCTGCGGCTGATGGCGGTGAGGATGAGCACGCCCAGGCCACCGGCGCCGATGGTCGCGGCGATGGTCATCACGCCGATGTTCATCACCACGGCGGTGCGCACGCCGGCCAGGATCACCGGCACGGCGATGGGCAGCTCGACCATGCGCAGGCGCTGGCCGAAGGTCATGCCGATGCCGCGGGCGGCCTCGCGAATGCCCGGCTCGACGTTGGTCAGGGCCAGGTAGGTGTTGCGCAGGATCGGCAGCAGTGAATAAAGGAACACGGCGGTGATCGCCGGCAGCGGCCCCAGGCCCTGGCCGAACTTCGAGTAGAACGGCAGCAGCAGGCCGAACAGGGCGATCGAGGGGATGGTCAGCAGCACCGTGGCACTGGCTTGCAGGGGGCCGGCGAACACCGGGAAGCGGGTCATCAGGATGCCCAGCGGCACACCGACGACGATGGCCAGGCCCACGGCGATGCCGACCAGGGTGACGTGCTGCCCGGTCAGTTGCAGGACTTGCGCCCAGTCGAGGTGGGCAAAGGTGTCGAGCAGGTTCATGGTTGTACCT
This sequence comes from Pseudomonas sp. 2hn, assembly GCF_019646095.1. NCBI lineage: Bacteria > Pseudomonadati > Pseudomonadota > Gammaproteobacteria > Pseudomonadales > Pseudomonadaceae > Pseudomonas > Pseudomonas sp. 2hn. The sequence goes on from NZ_CP081016.1 coordinate 995,350, forward strand.
CGCCGAGTGAATGCTCACGCAGGAATGTCGCGGCGACCACGGTCGGGCTCTGGTGTTCGACATCGACCTGGGCGTTGAGCTTGCGCATGGTCTGATCGTCGAGCTCATTGGCCAATGGCTCGAGCAGGGTGGCCAGTCGTGGGTGGGCGTCGAGCACCGCCTTGCGCAGCACGGGCGCCGCGGTGTAGTCGGGGAAATAGTGCTTGTCGTCTTCCAGCAGCTTGAGGTCGAAGGCGTCCAGGCGCCCGTCGGTGGTGTAGACCAGGCCGGCGAACACCTGGTTGTTGCGCATCGCCGTGTAGACCAGGCCGCCATCCATCTGGCGGATGTTGCGCCGGTCCAAGGGCAGCCCGTACATCTCGCGCAGGCCGACCAGGCCATCGGGGCGGTTGGCGAATTCGGTGTCCAGGGCCACCAGGTGGTTGCGGGCGGGCTCGTCACGCAGCACCTGGTTGAGATCGCTGATGGTGTTGACCTGCGGGTAGGCCGCGGCGACCTGCCTGGGCAGCCCCAGTGCGTAGGTGTTGCTGAACTTCGACGGAGCCAGCCAGACCAGTCCTTTCTTCGCATCGAGTGCCTTGACCCGGGCATAGGTGGCCTCGGCGCTGGGCACGCGCTCGTCGATATGGTTGTAGGACACCAGCGAGACCCCGGTGTATTCCCACATCAGGTCGAGCTGACCGGTTTCCTGGGCCTGGCGGGCGATGTTGCTGCCTAGACCGGCGGTCACCCGCACGTCGAAGCCGTTGGCGCGCAGGTACTGGGCGGTGATTTCGGCGAGCACGGTCTGTTCGGTGAACACCCGGGCGCCGATGCGGATCAGCGGTTTGTCCGCTGCCTGGGCAAAGACTGCGCATAGCAGGGCCGCGCCCAGCAACAGGGCGATTGTCTTCTTCATGGTTTCCCTCTCGTTATCGGGCCAGGCCACGTTCCAGCCAGCGCTTGCTGGAGAAACTCACCAGCGCATCGAGCGCCAGGGCGAGCAGCGCGGTGCACGCGGCGCCCAGCAACAGCTGCGGCTGGTTGTTCAGGGCGATGCCGGGGAAGATCAGGCTGCCCAGGCTGTTGGCGCCGATCAAAAACGCCAGCGGCGCGGTACCGACGTTCAGCGCCAGGGCCACGCGCACGCCGCCGACGATGATCGGCACGGCATTGGGCAGTTCCACCTGCCACAGCTGCTGGCGCGGGGTCATGCCGATGCCTGTGGCGGCTTCCTTGAGCGAGGCGGGGACGTTTTTCAGGCCCTCGTAGGTATTGCGCACAATGGGCAGCAGGGAGGCGAGGAACAGCGCGAAGATTGCGGGACCTGCGCCGATGCCCAGGATACTCAGGGCGATGGCCAGGACGGCCAGGGGAGGGATGGTGTTGCCAACGTTGAAGAACTGCATGAAGCGCTCGGCCTTGTCGACCCGGTGCGGTCGACTCAGGGCAATGCCGGCGGGGATGCCCACGGCCAGCGCCGCCGCCATCGAAGCCAGCACCAGGACCAGGTGCGCTTGCAGGTAGAACCCAAGATCGTCGCGGTAGCGGGCGATCGTGTCGATGCCGATCCAGTGGACCAGCAGGGCCAGGATGACGAGCACGGCGGCCCATCCCAACAGCCCTTTTCCGTAGCGTGCAGCCACAGGCGGACTCCTTTTTTATAGTCGGCGATCACACCCCCGTGCGGCCGGCCATTCCTGGCGGCGGGCAGCGTGGTCGCGAGCAGCAGCCCGATGCGCGGCATCAGGCCATGAGCCGAACCCCGTCGGGCTCGTGAAGCAGGTGAAACCAGCCCTGAACCGAAGCGGGTTGCAGGGGAGTGGACGTCTCCGTGGAGGGAAAGGTTCCCATCTGGGGCGGCGTTTGGCCAGTGTTAATCACTGGAAAGATGGAAAAGCATCGAGAGAAAATTTCGGATTCATGCGCTCTGGGCGTTGAAAAAACTGCTTTGTAGCCATTTGTCGTGACCAGGCTAACGCTTGAGCGATCACGGGCCTTTTCGCGGGTAAACCCGCTCCCACAGGATCCCCGCAGTCTTTGAGTCTTGTGCAACTCCTGTGGGAGCGGGTTTACCCGCGAAGAGGCCGGAACAGGTGCATTGGCTTCAGCAGATTTTGGCCCATGCCCCGACTTCAGGTATGATATCGCCCCTTTTTGAATCCCCAGTCAGGCGATTTCCCATGACCAACCAGGCCGCCGAAGTCGCGAAGCGCCGCACTTTCGCAATCATTTCCCACCCCGACGCCGGTAAGACCACCATCACCGAGAAGCTCCTGCTGATGGGCAAGGCGATCTCCGTCGCGGGTACCGTGAAGTCGCGCAAGTCCGACCGCCACGCCACCTCCGACTGGATGGAAATGGAGAAGCAGCGCGGCATCTCCATCACCACCTCGGTGATGCAGTTCCCCTACCGCGAGCACATGATCAACCTGCTCGACACCCCCGGTCACGAGGACTTCTCGGAAGATACCTACCGCACCCTGACCGCGGTGGACTCGGCGCTGATGGTGCTCGACGGTGGTAAGGGTGTAGAGCCGCGCACCATCGCCCTGATGGACGTCTGCCGCCTGCGCGACACGCCGATCGTCAGCTTCATCAACAAACTCGACCGTGACATCCGCGACCCGATCGAACTGCTCGACGAGATCGAGGCGGTCCTGAAAATCAAGGCCGCGCCGATCACCTGGCCGATCGGTTGCTACCGCGACTTCAAGGGTGTGTACCACCTCACCGGCGACTACATCGTCGTCTACACCCCGGGCCACGGCCACGAGCGCACCGAAGCCAAGATCATCCAGAACCTCGATTCCGACGAGGCCCGCGCGCACCTGGGCGACCAGTATGATTCCTTCGTCGAGCAACTGGAGCTGGTGCAGGGTGCCTGCCACGAGTTCAACCAGGACGAATTCATCAACGGCCAGCTGACTCCGGTGTTCTTCGGTACCGCCCTGGGCAACTTCGGTGTCGACCATGTGCTCGACGCGGTCGTCGACTGGGCGCCGCGCCCGCTGGGCCGGGTGGCCCATGAGCGTACCGTGGAGCCCGTGGAAGAGAAGTTCACCGGCTTCGTGTTCAAGATCCAGGCGAACATGGACCCGAAACACCGCGACCGCATCGCCTTCATGCGCATCTGCTCGGGCAAGTACGAGAAGGGCATGAAGATGCGCCATGTGCGGATCAACAAGGACCTGCGCATCGGCGATGCGCTGACCTTCTTTTCCTCCGAGCGCGAGCAGCTGGAAGAGGCCTATGCCGGCGACATCATCGGCCTGCACAACCACGGCACCATCCAGATCGGCGACACCTTCACCGAAGGCGAGGCACTGGGCTTCACCGGTATCCCGCACTTCGCCCCGGAGCTGTTCCGCCGCGTGCGCCTGAAGGACCCGCTGAAATCCAAGCAGCTGCGCCAGGGCCTGCAGCAGCTGGCCGAAGAGGGCGCGACTCAGGTGTTCTTCCCTGAGCGCAGCAACGACATCATCCTTGGCGCGGTCGGTGTGCTGCAGTTCGATGTGGTCGCCAGCCGCCTGAAGGAAGAGTACAAGGTCGAGTGCGCCTACGAGCCGATCACCGTCTGGTCGGCGCGCTGGATCAGCTGCGACGACAAGAAGAAGCTCGAGGAATTCCAGAACAAGGCCATGGAGAACCTGGCCATCGACGGCGGCGGTCACCTGACCTACCTGGCCCCGACCCGGGTCAACCTGTCGCTGATGGAAGAGCGCTGGCCGGACATCAAGTTCCGCGCGACTCGCGAGCATCACTGATTCTGAAGGCCTGCACTTGACCCTGTAGGAGCGGCCTTGTGCCGCGAAAGGGCCGCAAAGCGGCCCCAGCGATCTTTGATTAACATTGAATCCTGGGGCCGCTACGCAGCCCTTTCGCGGCACAAGGCCGCTCCTACAGGGGCCGCATAATACCCGCAATCAATTCCCCGCTTTTATGCTGGTCCAGATCCGCGTCCTGATGCGATCGATCTTCGCCGGCATCGCCTCCAGCGCATACAACTTGCCCATCACATCCGCGCTCGGGTAGATCATCGTGTTGCCCTTCATCGCCGGGTCCACCAGCGCGTCCGCCTGCTGGTTGCCATTGGCGTACTGCACGAAGTTGCTGATGTTCGCCATCACCTCCGGCTGCAACAGATAGTTCATATACGCGTACCCGGCTTTCTCATTGGGCGCATCGGCCGGCATGGCGACCATGTCGAACCACATCGGCGCGCCTTCCTTCGGGATCGAGTAGCCCACCTTCACCCCGTTCTTCGCCTCCTCGGCGCGGTTCTTCGCCTGCAGCACGTCTCCCGAGAAGCCCACCACCAGGCACACGTCGCCATTGGCCAGGTCGCCGGTGTACTTCGAGGAGTGGAAGTAGCTGATGTACGGTCGCACCTTCATCAGCAACGCCTTGGCCTTGTCGTAGTCCGCCGGGTTCTGGCTGTGGTGCGGCAGGCCCAGGTAGTGCAGGGCGATCGGTAGCAGCTCGGGGCCGTTGTCCAGCACCGCCACGCCGCAGCTCTTGAGCTTGGAGAGGTATTCGGGCTTGAAGAACAGGTCCCACGAATCGATGGGCGCGTTGTCGCCGAGCACCGCCTTGACCTTGTCGATGTTGTAGCCGATGCCGGTGCTGCCCCACAGGTAGGGGAAGCCGTACTGGTTGCCCGGGTCGTTCACCTCCAGCGCCTTGAGCAGCACCGGGTTGAGGTTCTTCCAGTTCGGCAGCTGCGACTTGTCCAGTTTCTTCAGGGCCTTGCCCTGGATCTGCCGGGCCATGAAGTGGTTGGAAGGGAACACCACGTCGTAGCCGGAGTGGCCGGTCATCAGCTTGCCGTCGAGTGTCTCGTTGCTGTCGAACACATCGTAGGTGGGCACGATGCCGGTGGTTTGCTGGAAGCTCTTCAGGGTGTCCGGGGCGATGTAGCTCGACCAGTTGTAGATCTTCACCGAGTCGGCGGCGCCGGCAACGCTTGCGGCCAGCATCAGGGGAGCGAGAAGGAGCGTGCGCATGTCGGGGTTACCTTGCTTTGTCTGTTGTTATCGAAGGCAGGCGATCAGCGGATCAGAAAATCAGGACGTAGGTCTTGCGCACGGTCTCCTGGATATCCCAGGTGCCGAGGCTGTTGGCCGGTAGCATCAGGGCGTCTCCGGCTTCTATGAGTAGCGGCTCGCCGCCGTCTGGGGTGAAGGTGCAGCGGCCCTTGATGAAGTGGCAGAACTCCTGTTGCACGATCTGCCGCCGCCAGCGCCCCGGGGTGCACTCCCAGATCCCGGTCTCGACGCCGTCATTGCGTTCGACGCAAGTGACCGAGGTGACCGCGACCGGCTCGCCGAGGGGCACGGCGACCGGGGTGGAACTGTCCAGGATGACGCTGTCGGTGTGCTTGAACTGGGTGATGCTCATGACCGGTGGATCCTGTGTGGTGATGAAGGGAAGTCAGTGCATGAAGCCTTCCATGAAGTCGGCCAACCCGCTGGCCAGGCGCCGCCGCCAGGGGGCGCTGGCTGGGTTGGCGAGGGTCCGGTCCTCGTGGACGAAACTCTGGATGATCGCGTTGTAGCCCAGCCAGCGGCAGGGCTCCGGTGGCCAGCTGGCCAGGCTCGACAGTGGGCGGTTGTCGTGCACCCAGGGCTGGGCGGTGAGCGCGTTGTGCTGGCCAAGGATCAGTGCCGCCAGGGTGCGTCCGCCCAGGTTGGTGGCGCCGACGCCTTCGCCGCCGTAGCCGCCGGACAGGGCGATGCCGCGTTGGCGATCGCACAGCATGTGCGGGCGGAAGCGCCGGGCCATGCCCAGGTTGCCGCCCCAGGAGTGGGTGATGCGCACATGCTTGAGCTGCGGGAACAGTTCGCCGAACAGGTAGCGGCGCAGCTCGATCTCGTTGTCGGTGAGGGTGAAGTCCTCGCGCAAGCGACCACCGAAGCGGTAGCCGCCGCGGGCGCCGAACACCAGGCGGTTGTCGGCGCTGCGCTGGCCATAGGTGACCTGGCGGCTGTTTTCGCTGAAGGCCTGGCCCTGGCTCAGGCCGATCTGTTCCCAGGTCGACTCGGGCAGCGGTTCGGTGGCCACCAGCAGGCTCTGCACCGGCAACTGGTGCCGCCCGAGGGGGGGCAGGCTGGCGGCGTAGCCTTCGACGGCCGGCACCACCCAGTGGCTGCGGATGCGTGCCAGCGGGGTGCGCACTTCGCCGGTCTGCCAGTCGACGGCCGGGGTGTTCTCGTAGATCGGCACGCCCATGGCTTCGACCGTCCGCGCCAGGCCGCGCACCAATCTGGCCGGTTGGATCGTGGCCACATGCGGGCTGTAGAGGGCGCCGTAGGGGTTGCTCACCTTCAACTGGGCATCCAGCTGTTCGGGGCGCAGCCAGCGGTAGTCGTCTTCGTTCATGCCCTGGCGGTAGAGGTCATCGAGCCAGGCGCGCAGGCTGCGCTCCTGTTCCGGGTAGCGAGCGGCGCAGTACAGCACCCCGCCCTTGCGGTAGTCGCAGGCGATGCCTTCGCGCAGCAGCACGTCGTGGACTTCGTCGGGGATGCCGTGCAGCAGGTCGATGCTTTCACGCCGCTGCTGCGGGGAGAGCGTGGCTAGCAGGCGATCCTCACCCAGCAGGTTGCCCATCAGCCAGCCGCCGTTGCGCCCGGAGGCACCGAAGCCGGCGATGTTGGCCTCGATCACGGCGATGTTCAGCTGCGGTGCCTGGCGCTTGAGGTAGTAGGCGGTCCACAGGCCGGTGTAGCCGGCACCGATGATGCACACATCGACATCGAGGTCCTGGCGCAGGGCCGGGCGCGCGCACAGGGGCTCGTCGAGCTGGTCCATCCACAGGCTGATCGTGCGCAGGGGTTGCATCGGGTCGGGCTCCACATCCGGTCAAGGTCTGTGGACGATCCTAGTGAAGCGCGAGGTGGGCTGTCTTACGTGCGTGCACGCAGGGAAATTTGCTTGAGGTAGGCCTTGGGCGACAGGCCGGTGTGCTCGCGAAAGCACTTGTAGAAGGCCGACAGCGAGTTGAAGCCTGCGTTGAACGCCAGTTCGTCGATGGGCGTGCGGGCACTGCCGGCGCCGAGGCTGGCCATCAGGTGTTGCAGGCGTGCCTGGTTGACGTAGCGGTAGAAGCTCTGGCCGAGCACCTGGTTGAGCAGGTAGGAGATCTGGTTGCGGCTGTAGCCGCTTTCGTCGGCGACCTGCTGCAGGTCGAGTTCCGGGTCGAGATAGGGGCGTTGGGCCTGGAAGTAATGCTCCAGGTCCTGGGCCATGGTCGACAGCTGGCGCGGTGACAGGCCCAAGCGGCTGGTGGCCGGACGCGGGCCGCCCGGCAGCCTGGCGTTGCCGCCCTGGCGTACCAGGGTGGCGTATTCGTTGACCCGCCAGATCAGCCCGTCCCTGACCGTGATCGCTTCGCTGGACTGGAACGCCACCAGCCCCTCGCCACCCTGGACCGTGACCTGGTACTGGATGAACGCGGTGCAGCCGTCGACGCGGATGCGGTCGCTGTGGACGATGTCCTCGCCGGCTTCATGGGGCAGGCAGGCGCGCACGTAGTCACGCAGCTCGTCGAAGCCGAGCACGCGGTTCTGGAAGAAGTCGTGGTACTGGATGTCCGGGTGGTAGAGCGCCATCACCCCGTCCAGGTCGCGATGCTTCCAGCACAGGTGGTAGCGCATGACGGTGTCGGCGGTGAGCGGGGTCTGCCCGGGGCCGTCGGGGAGGGGAGTGGCGGTCATGGGCTCGATAGTGCATTGCAGAAAACCCAGGCGCAAGGCCACGGATCCGGCATTTTGCACGGTTTTCCGGAGCAGTTAACGGCTAAGGGCTTGATTCGTATGAATGTAATTTTTTGATACGGCTGGCATGGGGGCTGCACTTCTTTTGATCAACACCGAACGAGGAGAACGGCCATGCGCTCGATACTGCTGTGGATGATTGGGGTGCCGATTCCGGTGATCATCCTGATCTGGTTCTTTATGCATTGAGATCACTGGGGCCGCTTTGCGGCCCTTTCGCGGCACAAGGCCGCTCCTACAGGCGGTTGCGTTCCCCTGTAGGAGCGGCCTTGTGCCGCGAAAGGGCTGCGAAGCAGCCCCAGCTATCTAGAGGAACTGCTCGGCATAGTGGCAAGCCACCTGCCGCGTACTCACCTGCCGCAACGCCGGCACTTCCTTCGCGCAACGCTCGGTGGCATACGGGCAGCGTTTGTGGAACGCGCAGCCATCCGGCGGATTCAACGGGTTGGGAAGCTCACCGGCAATGCGGATCTTCGGCTTCAGCGGATCCGGATGGATCGCCGGGGTCGCCGACAACAGCGCCTGCGTGTACGGGTGCAGCGGCTTGTCGTAGATATCCTCCTTCGGCCCCATCTCCGCCGGCCGCCCCAGGTACATCACCAGCACTTGGTCGGCCACATGGCGTACCACCGCCAGGTTGTGGGAGATGAACACGTAGGCGGTGTTGAACTCCTTCTGCAGGTCCATGAACAGGTTCAGCACCTGAGCCTGGATCGACACGTCTAGGGCCGAGGTCGGCTCGTCGGCCACCAGCACCTTGGGTTGCAGCATCATCGCCCGGGCCAGGGCGATACGCTGGCGCTGGCCGCCGGAGAACATGTGCGGGTAGCGCTGGTAGTGCTCGGGGCGCAGGCCCACCTGCTCCATCATCTTCTGCACTTTCTCGCGGCGCTCGGTCTTGCTCAACGAGGTGTTGATCAGCAGCGGCTCGGCGAGCTGGTCGCCGATCTTCTGCCGTGGATTGAGCGAGGCGTAGGGGCTCTGGAACACCATCTGCACGTCGCGGCGCAGTTGCTTGCGCTGGTCCTTGCTGGCGCCCTTGACCTCATGGCCGGCGATCTGCAGCGAGCCGGAGGAGGGTTCCTCGATCAGGGTCAGGGCCCGGGCCAGGGTCGACTTGCCGCAGCCGGACTCACCGACCACGGCCAGGGTCTTGCCGGCCTCCAGTTCGAACGACACGCCATTGAGCGCGCGGACCAGCGCATGGCCCTTGAACATGCCGCGGGAGACTTCGTAGTGGCGGGTCAGCTCACGAGCGGAAAGAACGACGGCCATCACGCCACCTCCTGGTTCAGCGGATAGAAGCAACGCACCAGGCTGTGGGCCTGGGGATCGAGGGCCGGGCGCTGCCGGCGGCAGTTTTCCTGCACATAGGGGCAGCGCGGCGACAGCAGGCAGCCCTGCGGACGGTCATAGCGGCCGGGGACGATGCCGGGCAGGGTGGCCAGGCGCTCGGCGCCGATGCTGTGCTCGGGGATGGCCGCCAGCAGCGCTTCGCTGTACGGGTGGGCGGGGATGTCGAACAGCTCCGGCACCTGGCCGACTTCGACGGCCTGGCCCGCGTACATCACGCACACGCGCTTGGCGGTCTCGGCGACCACGGCCAGGTCGTGGGTGATGAGAATGAGCGCCATGTTGCGCTCTTTCTGCAGGTTGACCAGCAGCTCCATGATCTGCGCCTGGATGGTCACGTCCAGGGCCGTGGTCGGTTCGTCGGCGATCAGCAGCTTCGGTTCGCCGGCGATGGCCATGGCGATTGCCACGCGCTGGCTCATGCCGCCGGACAGCTGGTGCGGGTAGGCGTCCAGGCGGCTTTCGGCGGCCGGGATCTCGACCTTCTTCAGCAGTTCCAGGGCACGCTGGCGCGCGGCCTTGCCTTTCAGGCCAAGGTGCTGGCGCAGCACTTCCTCGATCTGGTAGCCCACGGTGTAGCTGGGGTTGAGCGCGGTCATCGGGTCCTGGAAGACCATGGCGATGTCCTTGCCCACCACCTTGCGGCGCTGACGGCCGCTGAGCTTGAGCATGTCGATGCCGTCGAAATTGAGCACGTCGGCGGTGATGCGCCCGGGGGCGTCGATCAGGCCCATCAGGGCCATCATGGTGACCGACTTGCCGGAGCCGGACTCGCCGACGATGGCGAGGATCTCGCCGGCGTCCACGCTCAGCTCGAGTCCGTCCACCACGGGCACGGCATTGGCGTCGCCGAAGCGCACGTTCAGGTTGTTGATCTGCAACAGTGACATGGCGTTCTCCTCAGGCGGCGTTCTTGAGTTTCGGGTCCAGCGCGTCGCGCAGGCCGTCGCCCATCAGGTTGATTGCCAGCACACTGAGCAGGATGGTCAGGCCAGGCAGGCTCACCACCCACCAGGCGCGCTCGATGTAGTCGCGGGCCGAGGCCAGCATGGTGCCCCACTCGGGGGTCGGTGGCTGGACGCCGAGGCCGAGGAAGCCCAGGGCGGCGGCGTCGAGGATCGCCGAGGAGAAGCTCAGGGTGGCCTGGACGATCAGCGGCGCCATGCAGTTGGGCAGCACGGTGACGAACATCAGGCGTGGCAGGCCGGCGCCGGCCAGGCGCGCGGCGGTGACGTAGTCGCGGTTCAGCTCGCCCATCACCGCGGCGCGGGTCAGGCGCACGTAGGAGGGCAGCGAGACGATGGCGATGGCGATCACCGTGTTGATCAGGCCAGGGCCGAGGATGGCGACGATGGCCACGGCCAGCAGCAGCGACGGCAGGGCCAGCATCACGTCCATCAGGCGCATGATCGAGGGGCCGAGGATCTGCGGGAAGAAGCCGGCCAGCAGGCCCAGCAGGATACCCGGTATCAGCGACATCACCACCGACGACAGGCCGATCAGCAGCGACAGGCGGGCGCCCTGGATCAGGCGCGAGAGCAGGTCGCGGCCCAGTTCGTCGGTGCCGAGGATGAACTGCCAGGTGCCGCCTTCGAGCCACACCGGCGGGGTGAGCAGGAAATCGCGGTACTGCTCGCTGGGATTGTGCGGCGCGACCCAGGGGGCGAACAGGGCGCAGAACACCACTAGGCACATGAAGGCCAGGCCGGCCACCGCGCCCTTGTTGCGCGAGAAGGCCTGCCAGAACTCTTTGTACGGCGAGGGGTAGAGCAAGCTTTGGTCAACCACGCTGGGCGGGGTGACGGATTTCGGAATCGGGCTGGTCATGGCGGAGTCCTCAGCGCTGATGACGGATGCGTGGGTTGGCCAGGCCGTAGAGGATGTCCACGACGAAGTTGACCAGGATCACCAGGCAGGCGATCAACAGGATGCCGTTCTGGACCACGGGGTAGTCACGGGCACCGATGGCCTCGATCAGCCATTTGCCGATGCCCGGCCAGGAGAAGATGGTTTCGGTGAGCACGGCGCCGGCCAGCAGCGTGCCGACCTGCAGCCCGAACACGGTCAGTACCGGGATCAGCGCGTTGCGCAGGCCGTGGATGAACACCACGCGCGACGGCGACAGGCCCTTGGCGCGGGCGGTACGGATGTAGTCCTCGCGCAGCACTTCGAGCATCGACGAACGGGTCATGCGGGCGATCACCGCCAGCGGGATGGTACCCAGCACGATGGCCGGCAGGATCAGGTGCATCACCGCGTCCTTGAACGCGCCTTCCTCGTCGCTGAGCAGGGTGTCGATGAGCATGAAGCCGGTTTTCGGCTCGATGTCGTAGAGCAGGTCGATGCGCCCGGAGACCGGCGTCCAGCCCAGGCTTACCGAGAAGAACATGATCAGGATCAGGCCCCACCAGAAGATCGGCATCGAGTAGCCGGCCAGCGAGATGCCCATCACCCCGTGGTCGAACAGCGAGCCGCGCTTGAGCGCGGCGATCACCCCGGCCAGCAGGCCGATGACCCCGGCGAACAGCAGGGCGGCCATGGCCAGCTCCAGCGTTGCCGGGAACAGGGTGAGGAATTCGTTCCATACGCTTTCACGGGTGCGCAGGGATTCGCCGAGGTCGCCCTGGGCGAGCTTGCCGACATAGTCCAGGTACTGGGCCGGCAGCGGCTTGTTCAGGCCCAGGCGCTCCATGGCCTGGGCGTGCATTTCGGGGTCGACCCGGCGTTCGCCCATCATCACTTCGACCGGGTCGCCGGGGATCAGGCGTATGAGCGCGAAGGTCAGCAGGGTGATACCGAAGAACGTCGGGATCAGCAGACCCAGGCGTCGGGCAATAAAACTCAACATTGTCAGGGGTACCTCATCAGCCGGTAACGGCAGTGCCGCCGGGGCCTCTTGCACAAGGTCCGGCGGCTGTTGTTGTTCTACTTCACCTTGGTGGTGGCGAAGTTGTTGTTGGTCAGTGGGTTGATCACATAGCCTTCGACGTTCTCGCGCATGGCGGTGAACATTTTCGGGTGGGCCATGCTGATCCACGGCTGGTCTTCATCGTACACCGCCAAAGCCTCGTTATAGAGCTTGGCGCGTTCGTCGTTGTCGATCACTTCGCGGGCGCGGGTGATCAGGTCCTGGAATTTCTGGTTGCACCAGCGTGCATAGTTCTCGCCGCTCTTGACCGCATCGCAGCTGAGCATCGGCGTGAGGAAGTTGTCCGGGTCGCCGTTGTCGCCGGCCCAGCCCGCCGACACCAGGTCGGCCTCGCCCTTCTTGGCGCGACGCAGCATCTCGGCCCATTCCATCACGCGGATGTCGAGCTTGATGCCGATCTTGGCCAGGTCGGACTGGAGCATTTCGGCCGACAGGCGGGGGTTGGGGTTGGTCGGGCCGCCGCCGTTGCGGGTGAACAGGGTGATCACCGTGCCTTCCGGCACGCCGGCTTCCTTGAGCAGGGCGCGGGCCTTGTCGAGGTCGTGGGGCGGGTTCTTGTTGTCGGTGTTGTAGCCGATCATGGTCGGCGGGTACGGGTTGACGCCCGGCAGCGCGTTGCCCTTGCCGAACAGCTGGTCGACGTGGGTCTGGCGGTCGAAGGCCATGTTGATCGCCTTGCGCACGCGCACGTCGCTCAGGTACTTGTGCTGGGTGTTCATCGAGATGTAGCCGGTGACCAGCGCCTCGATCTCGGCGACCTTGAGTTTCGGATCGGTCTTGATGCCCGGCACGTCGTCAGGCTTGGGATACAGGGCGATCTGGCACTCGTTGGCGCGCAGTTTCTGCAGGCGCACGTTGCTGTCGGTGGCGATGGCGAAGATCAGCCCGTCGGCCGGCGGCTTGCCGCGGAAGTAGTCCGGGTTGGCCTTGTAGCGAACCTGGGCATCCTTGCTGTAGCGCTGGAACACGAACGGGCCGGTGCCGACCGGCTTGCTGTTGAGGTCGGAGGTCTTGCCGGTCTTGAGCAGCTGGTCGCCGTACTCGGCGGAGTAGATCGAGGTGAAGGCCATGGCCAGGTCGCGCAGGAAGGGCGCTTCCGGGCGGGTCAGGGTGATCACCACGGTGTGGTCGTCGGTCTTCTCGACCGACTTGAGCAGGTCCTTGAAGGCCATGCTCTCGAAATAGGGGTAGCCGACGCTGGTCTTGTCGTGCCACGGGTGGTCTTTCTTCAGCTGGCGGTTCAGGCTCCACAGCACGTCATCGGCGTTGAAGTCGCGGGTCGGGGTGAAGTAGTCGGTGGTGTGGAACTTGACGCCTTCGCGCAGATGGAAGGTATACACCAGCCCGTCGGGGCTGACTTCCCAGCTCGTGGCCAGGGCCGGCTGGATCTCGGTGGTGCCGGGCTTGAAGTCGACCAGGCGGTTGAAGATGGCCTCGGCCGTGGCGTCGGCGGTGACGGCGGTGGTGTACTGGACGATGTCGAAGCCTTCCGGGCTGGCTTCGGTGCACACCACCAGCGGCTTGGCCGCCAGATTCGATGCGGCGCCCAGGATGACGGCTGCCAAGGCAGCACGTAGCGGTAGCATTTTCATGGAACCTCCCTGCAGTGCTAGTTCCAGCGTAGCCGCCACGGCCCGTGGGGAGTCGGGCCGTGGCGCCAACGGTCAGAGGATGTTGAACGGAATGGTGGTGACGACGCGGAACTCGTCGAGGCTGCCGTCGCTCTGTGCCTTGCTCGCACGGTGGGCGGTATAGGTGGCGCGGATGGTGGTGTCCTTCAGCATGCCGCTCTGTACCGCGTAGCTGGTGCCGATGCCCCACTCGTAGTGGTTCTCGCCGTCCTGGCCACGGACGTCATAGGCGGTGCCCTTGTAGTGGGTACCGTCGATGTCCCAGCCGCGGGCGTTGTAGACGTTGAACTTCAGGCCCGGCACGCCATACGGCGCCATGTTCAGCACATAGCTGATCTGCAGGGATTTTTCGTTCGGGCCGTTGAAGTCCGACAGCAGGGAGTTGGCCAGGTAGATGCCGTTGGTTTCGTGCAGGTAGTCGAAGTACTCGTTGCCGTTGACCTGCTGCCAGGAGGCGGTGAGGGTGTGGGCCTGGTGGGTCAGGCCGAACGACAGGCTGTAGGTGTCGTTGTCGATCTCGCCCATCTTCTTGCTGCCTTCGTCCACGGTCTTGTAGTAGTTCAGACCGGTGGTCAGGCTCAGCACCGCGCTGTCACCCAGCACGTGGTTGGCGCCGAAGTAGTACTGGTTCCAGAAGTCCTCGACCTTGGTGGCGTAGAGGCTGGTGGTCAGGCTCTTGAGCGGCTGGTAGTTGATGCCGACGGTGCTGGCGCGGTCGGTTTCCCTGCCGTTGCCGTATTCGCTGCGGAACTTGCTCAGGCTCTGCTCGGTACGCGGCGAGACGCGGTCGAAGGTACCCACGTCGAACGACAGGTTCTCGAACTCGGCGCTGTGCAGGAACGCGCCCTGGAAGCTCGAAGGCAGCGCACGGTTGCCGATATAGGCGATCATCGGCGTGTCCACCGACTGGCGGCCCACGGTCAGCGTGGTGTTGGAGATGCGCGCCTTGACGTTGCCCAGGCCCATCTTGCTCCACTGGCCGATCGGATCGCCGTCGCTGTGGGTCAGCGTACGGTTGTTCGGGCCGGCCACGGCGGCGCGGCCCTGCTCGAGGGCGATGGCGTTGTAGGCCGCGGCCTCGACGGCGAAGCCCACGGTGCCTTCGGTGAAGCCCGAACTGTAGTTGAGGATGGTGCCCTGGACCCAGTTGTCACGGCTGTGGGTGTCGTGGCGGCTGCCGTCGCTCTTGGTGTACTTCCACAGCGGCGCGCGGGTGGCGCGTTCGCGGGCGTACCAGTTGCGGGTGCTGCCAGACAGGCTCTGGCCATCGATGAAGCCCTTGGCCTCGGCCTGCTCACTGCTGGACTTGAGCGCGATCGGCACGAAGTCCTGGCTCATCGGTTCGGCCTGGGCGAGGGCGCAGAAGGCGCCCACGGACAAGGCCAGTGCGGTGGTGGTGGTACGAATCAACATGAAAGCTCCCTGATATTTTTTTAGTTATCACCCGACCTCGTGGGCCGGGCTTGTCACGGTGACGCGGTACTGCAGTGTCTGCCTTGGGGTTGCCAGGCAAATCCGGGCTGCACGCGGACGCGGGAGTGGGTCGCACCCCCGGCCGGGCGATACAGGGTCAATCGATGCTGACGCCGGAGAAAACGTTGCGTCCGAAGGGGCTGACCTTGAAGTCTTTCACGCTGATGCTCAGCGGCTGGTTGACCGTGGAGTGCGCGACCGGGGTGATCGGCACCTGTTGCTTGAGGCGTTGCTGGGCTTGTTCGTAGAGGCTGGTGCGCTGGTCGCGATCGGTGACCTGCTTGGCTTTCTTGACCAGGGCGTCGTACTGCGTGTCGCACCACAGCGAGTAGTTGTTGCTGCCGATGGCGTCGCAACTGAACAGCGTGCCCAGCCAGTTGTCCGGGTCGCCGTTGTCGCCGGTCCAGCCGATCAGGGCGATATCGTGCTCGCCGTTCTTCATGCGCTTGAGGTATTCACCCCACTCGTAGCTGACGATGCGCACCTTGAAGCCGAGCTTGCTCCAGTCGGACTGGAGCATTTCGGCCATCAGCTTGGCATTGGGGTTGTAGGGGCGCTGCACCGGCATGGCCCACAGGGTGATCTCGGTGCCTTCCTTGACCCCGGCCTGCTTGAGCAGCTGCTTGGCTTTTTCAGGATCGAAGGGCGCGTCCTTGATCGACTTGTCGTAGGACCACTGGGTCGGCGGCATGGCGTTCGACGCGGCTTGGCCGGCGTCCTGGTAGACCGCCTCGATGATGGCTTTCTTGTTCACCGCCATGTCCATGGCCTGACGCACTTCCAGCCGGTCGAACGGCGGGTGCTGGGTGTTGTAGGCGATGTAGCCGAGGTTGAAGCCGGGCTGGGTCATCACCTGCAGCTTGCCGTCGCCCTTGAGCGCTGGTAGGTCGGCCGGGCGTGGATGCAGGGTGATCTGGCACTCGTTGCGGCGCAGCTTCTGGATGCGCACCGACGGGTCGACGTTGATGGAGAACACCAGGTTGTCGATCTTCACCCGGTCCGGCGCCCAGTAGTCCTTGTTGCCCTTGAAGCGGATCTGCGAATCCTTCTGGTAGCGCTGGAACACGAACGGGCCGGTGCCGATGGGCTTCTGGTTGATGTCGCTGGCCTTGCCGCCGGCCAGCAGGTGCTCGGCATACTCGGCGGAGAGGATCGAGGCGAAGGCCATGGCGATGTTCTGCAGGAACGCGGCGTCGACCTTGTTGAGGGTGAAGACCACGGTCAGCGGGTCGGTCTTCTCGACCTTGGCGATGTTCTTGTCCAGGCCCATGCTGATGAAGTACGGGAACTCGGTGGGGTAGGCCTGGCGGAAGGGATGGTTCTTGTCGAGCATGCGGTTGAAGGTGAACAGCACGTCGTCGGCGTTGAAGTCGCGGGTGGGCTTGAAGTCCTTGTTGGCATGGAACTTCACCCCGGGGCGCAGGTGGAAGGTGTACTTCAGGCCGTCCTCGGACACCTGCCAGTCGGTGGCCAGGCCCGGCTGCACGGCGGTGCCGCCACGCTCGAACTCGACCAGGCGGTTGTAGATCGGCTCGGCGGCGTCGTTGTCGGTGGCCGCGGTGTACTGTGCGGTGTCGAAGCCCGCCGGGCTGCCCTCGGAGCAGAACACCAGGTTGTTGGCGAGGCTCGTCGGTGCCTGGCTCAGCAGGCCGAGGGCAAGCAGGGTGGAACACAGTGTGGTCAGGCGCATGGCAGATCCTTTGTCCGTCTTTTTCGGGCCGCGACAGGCAAAACGCGGCTGCAACATCCCGGTCCTGACGATAGGTGCGCCAGAATGTGGGAGCCAGGGTTCGCTACTGATTTGGGTGCGGGAGCGTTCCGGCGAGCGTGAGGGAATTGCCCTACGTATCGCCCGGTCGTGTCATCGTCCCGCCGGCAAGCCCGGCGGGACGATCACGGCCGTTACTTGCTCACGCTGACCCCGTAGAAGGAGTTCAGGCCGAAGGGGCTGATCTTGAAGTCCTTCACGGACGTGCTCATTGGCTGATACACGGTGGAGTGGGCGATCGGGGTGATCGGCACCTGCTCCTTGAGGATGTGTTGCGCCTGCTTGTACAGCTCGGTGCGCTTGGCCTGGTCGGGGGTGGCCTTGGCCTGCTTGATCAGGTCGTCGTAGGGCTTGAAGCACCACTTGGAGAAGTTGTTGCCGCTCATGGCGTCGCAGCTGTACAGGGTGCCGAGCCAGTTGTCCGGGTCACCGTTGTCGCCGCTCCAGCCGATCAGCATGGCACCTTGCTCGCCGCCCTTGGAACGCTTGATGTACTCGCCCCATTCGTAGCTGACGATCTTGGCCTTGATGCCGACCTTGGCCCAGTCGGACTGGAGCATTTCGGCCATCAGCTTGGCGTTGGGGTTGTACGGGCGCTGCACGGGCATGGCCCACAGGGTGATCTCGGTGCCTTCCTTGACGCCGGCCTCCTTGAGCAGCTGCTTGGCTTTCTCAGGATCGTACTTGGCGTCCTTGATCGTGGTGTCGTAGGACCACTGGGTCGGCGGCATGGCGTTGACCGCCAGCTGGCCGGCGCCCTGGTACACCGACTCGATGATCTGCTGCTTGTTGACGGCCATGTCCAGCGCTTCGCGCACCTTGAGTTGCGACAGCGGGTTGGCGTCGTTGCTGCCCTTGACCTTGTCCATCACGTTGTAGGCGATGTAGCCGAGGTTGAAGCCGGCCTGTTCAGGCATCTGCAGCTTCTTGTCTTCCTGCAGCGGCTTGATGTCGGCCGGGCGCGGGAACAGGGTGACCTGGCATTCGTTCTTCTTGAGCTTCTGCATGCGCACCGAGGCGTCGGTGCTGATGGCGAAGATCAGGTTGTCGATCTTGACGTCTTCGGGCTTCCAGTAGTCCTTGTTGCCCTTGTAGCGGATCTGCGCGTCCTTCTGGTACTTGCTGAACACGAACGGGCCGGTGCCGATCGGCTTCTGGTTGATATCGGCGGCCTTGCCCTGCTTGAGCAACTGATCGGCGTACTCGGCGGACTGGATCGAGGCGAAGCTCATGGCCAGGTTCTGGATGAACGCGGCGTCGACGTCGTTGAGGGTGAACTTCACGGTGTGCTCGTCGACCTTCTCGAGCTTGGCGATGTTCTTGTCCATGCCCATGTCGGTGAAGTACGGGAATTCGGTGGGGTAGGCCTTGCGGAAGGGGTGGTCCTTGTCGAGCATGCGGTTGAAGGTGAACAGCACGTCATCGGCGTTGAACGCACGGGTTGGCTTGAAGTACTCGGTGGTATGGAACTTCACGCCTTCGCGCAGGTGGAAGGTGTAGGTCTTGCCGTCATCGGAAACCTCCCATTGGGTAGCCAGGCCCGGAATGACCTTGGTACCGCCGCGCTCGAACTGGGTCAGGCGGTTGAACATGGTTTCGGCGGAGGCGTCAAAGTCGGTCCCGGTGGTGTACTGGCCAGGGTCGAAACCGGCCGGGCTGCCTTCGGAGCAGAACACCAGATTGGTCGCGGCGTGGGCGAACGGTGCGCCGGCTAGCAAGCCTGCGCCAACCAGGAACGGAATGACTGCGTGTTTGAGCATGGTGGCCTCATTGTTGTCATTTTTCGAATTGAGGCGGCCTCGTGAGCCGACCTGCGGATACTTATGCAGGGGGTGTTCCCAATGCAACACTCAGCGGGATGGTTGGCGCCAAAATAGTGGTACGGACGTACATGGATGTCGCATCCATATAACTTTGGCGAATGTTGATCGTTTGCGCGGGAGAAAAGGGCGAAAATTACAAGATATTTCGCCCTTTATGTGACAAGCAGACGCACCCGTTTGGTGCGTAGGAAAGGTCTGAAACTGCTGTCCGAGACGCTTTACGCGACTCGGACATCCAGTTGGAGGGTTCAGGGGACCTGGACTTCGATCAGGCCATCGGCACTCATGCTGACTTCGCTGGTGCCCGCCTCGATATCCGGTGCCGGTGCGGCCTCGTCGGCGGCGCCCTTGGCCATCATCGCCATCGGTGCGCTACGCAGGTACGGACGTGGGTAGCCGCTGCTGTTGAGGTTCAGGCTGACCACCTTGTAGCCTTTGCCGCCGAGGGCCTCGGTGGCCAGCTGGGCGCGGGCCTTGAAGGCGGCGACGGCGTCCTTGAGCAGCTCGTCCTCATTGGACTTGCGCGTGGCCGGGGCGATGGAGAAGTCCATGCCGCCCATTTTCAGATCCTGCAGCAGCTCGCCGGTGAGCTTGGACAGGGCCGGGAAGTCGGCGCCTTCCAGGCGCAGCTCGGCGCGCTCGCGCCAGCCGGTGATCTTCTGGCCCTTGGTGTCGTAGATCGGGTAGCTGTTGCGGCTGCCCTGGCTGATCTTCACATCCTTGACCTGGCGGGCCTGCTGCACGGCCTTGTTCATGGTCTCGGTGATCTCCTTGGCGAGCTTGCCCGGGTCGCTGTTCTGGGCTTCGCTGTACAGCGTCACGACCATCAGGTCGCGCGCCACTTCCTTGCTGACTTCGGCGCGCAGCGACACCTGGTTGTAGCGAGGCTCATCGGCCGCCAGGGCCGGCAGGCTGGCGAGCATGCCGCAGGACAGGGCAACGGCGGCGGCGCCGCGACGGGAAATGTGCATGTGGAGCTCCTTGGCAAGGTAAGGCGTGGATGAGGACATCCGTTCCACGCATGGCCGATCAGACCGGCAACAGTGTAGTGGGTTCAAAAATGCCATCATGAGTCTGTGACAAACTGTGGCGCTTTGCCGCATCGCTGCAGCGAGGCGCCCGGCTTCGGTATACTCCAGCCGATTTTCCTGGAGCACTCATTGGGAGAGCTCATGCTCGCCGTCGCACAACCGTTGTCCGCTACACGCCAGAACCTCTGGCGCCTGACCTTCATCCGCATTCTCGTGCTGGCGGCCCAGGCCGGCTCCGTGGGCGTGGCCTACTGGACCGAGCTGCTGCCGTTGCCGTGGTTCTCGCTGGCGGTGACGCTGGCGCTGTCGTCGCTGCTGTGCGCGTTCACCGCCCTGCGCCTGCGCTTGTCGCTGCCGGTCACCGAGCTCGAATACGCCCTGCAGCTGGCCTGCGATCTGCTGATCCACAGCGCCCTGCTTTATTACTCGGGCGGTTCGACCAACCCCTTCGTCTCTTATTACCTGGTGCCGCTGGCGATCGCCGCAGTGACGCTGCCATGGATCTACTCGCTGGTGCTCTCGGGCATCGCCCTGGTGGCCTACAGCTTGCTGCTGGTGCAGTACTACCCGTTGGAAACGCTGCCGCTGGCGCGTGACACCATGCAGGTCTACGGCATGTGGCTGAGCATTGCCCTGGCTGCCGGGGTGATCACCTTCTTCGCCGCGCGCATGGCCGAGGAGCTGCGTCGGCAGGAGAACCTGCGTGCCGAGCGGCGCGAGGAGAGCCTGCGCGACGAGCAACTGCTGGCCGTGGCCACCCAGGCCGCTGGCGCCGCCCATGAGCTGGGCACGCCGCTGGCGACCATGAGCGTGCTGCTCAACGAGATGCGTCAGGATCATGCCGACCCCCTGTTGCAGGAAGACCTGCAGATCCTTCAGGACCAGGTCAAACTGTGCAAGGAAACCTTGCAGCAACTGGTGCGCGCCGCCGAGGCCAACCGGCGCCTGGCGATCGTCGAGCAGGATGTCACCGCCTGGCTGGACGAGGCGCTCAACCGCTGGCACCTGATGCGTCCGGAGGCCAGCTATCGCTTCCAGCGCCTGCGCGATGGCGTGGTGCCGCGGCTGACACCGCCGCCGGACCTGACCCAGGCGCTGCTGAACCTGTTGAACAACGCCGCCGATGCCTGCCCGGACGACCTGGAGGTGCGCCTGGACTGGGACGCCCAGGACATCGTCATCAGCATCCGCGACCATGGCCCCGGCGTGCCGCCGGCCATCGCCGAGGCGATCGGCAAACCCTTCATTACCACCAAGGGCAAAGGCTTCGGCCTGGGCCTGTTCTTGAGCAAGGCCAGCGTGACGCGTGCGGGCGGTTCGGTGAAACTCTATAGTCATGAGCAGGGTGGCACCCTGACCGAATTGCGCCTGCCCCATGGCAAGCGAGGAGATGCAAGATGAGCGAAGAAAACCAGGTCGAAGGCGAAGAACTGCCGCACCTGCTGCTGGTGGATGACGACGCCACCTTTACCCGGGTGATGGCCCGAGCCATGGCCCGTCGCGGGTTCCGCGTGAGCACTGCGGGTTCCGCCGAGGAAGGCCTGAAGCTGGCCGAGCAGGACCTGCCGGACTACGCCACGCTGGACCTGAAGATGGAAGGCGACTCTGGCCTGGTGCTGCTGCCCAAGCTGCTGGAGCTGGACCCGGAGATGCGGGTGGTGATCCTGACCGGCTACTCGAGCATCGCCACGGCGGTCGAGGCGGTCAAGCGCGGAGCCTGCAACTACCTGTGCAAGCCGGCGGACGCCGACGATGTGCTGGCGGCGCTGCTCTCGGAGCACACCGACCTGGACACCCTGGTGCCGGAAAACCCGATGTCGGTGGATCGCCTGCAGTGGGAGCATATCCAGCGGGTACTGAGCGAGCACGAAGGCAACATTTCCGCCACGGCGCGGGCGCTGGGCATGCACCGGCGCACGCTGCAGCGCAAGTTGCAGAAGCGCCCGGTGCGGCGCTGACGCACATTCCTGTAGGAGCGGCCTTGCGCCGCGAAAGGGCTGCGCAGCAGCCCCGATCTCGGTGGAACGCTGAAACCGCCGGGGCCGCCTTGCGGCCCTTTCGCGGCGCAAGGCCGCTCCTACAGGGATTGCGCATGGCCCGATGAGAGGCCCCCGCCTTCTATCAGGCTTTCACCCCCGAGCGGTCAACCCGCACCGCCAGCTGCCCAGCCCCCGATGGGGCCTCGAACGCCACCTGTCCCCCTGCCGGCACTTTCGCCCGGCCAATTACCTTGCCAGCACGCAGCAACTCCAGCGGCATGCCTTCCATCGACTGGCCCGAAGCCAGTTCCAGTTTGATCTTGATAGTCATCGGTAACCTCCTTGTCACGCGTTGCGATCGATATAGAGCGTGGTCTTGCCGTCCAGGCTGGCGATCAGTTCCGGTGAACCGCCGCGGAACTGGCGGAACAGATTGCGCCCGCGCTGCTTGCCGTCCGCTGGCACCTGCACGCTCGGGTGGAACTGGTCGGTCAACTCGACATAGGCGCTCCACGGGCCGATATACGACTCGTTGAGCTGGTCGGTGATGCTGAAGGCGTAGCGCACCGCGTTGCCCCGCTGCCAGTTCAGGCCATCGGGCTCGCGGCGCTCCCAGCCGGTGATCGCCGGCGAGGCAGCCGGGGCATCGATGAAGCCGGTGGGCTTGTTCGGCTTGTAGTCCTTGAGCAGCAGGTAGGTGCTCCAGCCCCACCAGTCGCCGATGCGGTTGCGATCGTTGAGGTCGTTGACATCCTTGCGCCGCAGCACGGTCTTGCCGTCCTGGAAGTACAGCGGGGCGAAGTTGCCGGGCACCAGGTCCTGCTCGGCGGCCCGCAGGTCGGGCGCCAGGCGCAGCGCCGCGAAGTCCTTCGCCGCCGGCGCGCGACCTTCGGCGAAGGCCTGGAACACCTCGTCGGCCGAGCGTTGCACGGCGCGGCCCACCTGGCGACGGTTGGCCACATCGACGCTGTCGAAGTAGCGCTTGTCGCCGTAGGCGCGCCATTGCTCGCCTTCGGCATTACGCACGGCCAGGCCGTACTTGCTGTCCTCGTCGTGCATGAAGCGCGAGATCAGCGAGCCGACGTCACTCGGCGTGACGGTATCGGCCAGGGCCTTGCGCGGCACCCGCAGGTGGCCGGCGGAGAACAGGTCGGTGAGGAAGTGGTCGGCGAAGGCGTTCATCGCGTAGGCCAGTTGCAGGTCGCGCTCCTCGCCGCTGGCGCGGGCTTTCAGCGCCTGCTGCAGGGCGGCGGCGTGGCCGGCCTGGTAGGCCGCCAGCGCCCAGGGGCCGAAGTGATCCCAGTTGCTGGCGGCCAGTTTCAGGTAGCGGCCCAGGGGAAATAGGTCGGAGGCGAAGCTGCCGCCACCGGTGATGCGGTTCCAGCGCGCCGACAGGCTGTCACCCAGCGCGTCATAGGCCTCGTGGGGCTGGCGGCCGTCCTTGATGGCCTGGTTGGCGGCGCCGATTTCTTCCTGCATGACCGCAAGGATCTGTTCGGCTTCCGCCTTGGCCGCCGGCAGGCGCGCCAGGGAGTCGAAGGCCTGGGTGAAGCGTTCGATCCGCTCGGCGTCGTTGGCGCCATCGGCGATCGGGCGCTCGGGCAAGCCGTAGAAGTCGCCGCCCAGGGCAATCACCTGGCCATAGGTCAGGCTCAGGCCGTTGGGCAACGGCAGCGGCGACTGGTGGGCGGGGATACCCGGTTGACCTGCTTCAAAGCGCAGCAGGGTGTTGTCGCCGATGGCGGTGTGTTCGCCGCCTTCGAAGAACAGCTCCGGTCCGCGCCGTGCGGATGGGCCGCGCGCCGGTGGCGGCGCAAGGCG
Organism: Pseudomonas sp. 2hn; assembly: GCF_019646095.1. Classification (NCBI taxonomy): domain Bacteria; kingdom Pseudomonadati; phylum Pseudomonadota; class Gammaproteobacteria; order Pseudomonadales; family Pseudomonadaceae; genus Pseudomonas; species Pseudomonas sp. 2hn. Next base: position 1,018,912 of record NZ_CP081016.1, read on the forward strand.
GTGGTACTTGACGGTGTGATGGCCATGCATGACCAGCACCAGATGGCTGTCGCTGCCGGGCAGGGCGACGCCCTGTTCCTCGAACAGTTGCTCGAGGTCGGCGACCACCAGCGTTGCCTGGGCCTTCGCGGCCGCAGGCATTGTGTGCATTCCTGACATGATTTGCTCCTTGCAATGTCCGGATAATCCATTTTTATACTGTATGCATATACAGTAATCCGTACTATATTCAGGAAAATTCCTACGTCAAGACCTCTTTGTGCGGGTATCTGGCTGCTGTGGCGGGCGCAACTCCCCCGGCACTCACGTATGATGGCGCCCCTGACGGTATTTCCCGGGAACACGTTGCATGCTTGCCCTTCTCATCCAGACACTGAACATCACGGCCCCTGTGTTCGCCATGCTGTTCATGGGCGTGCTGCTCAAGCGCATCCGCTTGATCGACGACAACTTCAACCGGGTCGCCTCGAAGCTGGTGTTCAACGTGTGCATGCCAGCGCTGCTGTTCCTCGGCATCTACCACGCCGATCTGGCGTCGGCGGTGAAGCCTGGGGTGATCCTCTACTTCGTGGTCGCGACACTGGCGTGTTTCGGCCTGGCCTGGGGCCTGGCGATCTGGCGCTGCCCGCGGGCGGACCGGGGCGTCTACACGCAGGGCGCGTTTCGCGGCAACAACGGCGTGATCGGCCTGGCACTGGCGGCCAGCCTGTATGGCGACTACGGTATATCCCTCGGCGCGGTGCTGGCCGGGTTGGTGATCCTCATGTACAACTCGCTGTCGGCGGTGGTCCTGGCGGTGTACAGCCCGGACCTGAAGTCCGACCCGTGGAGCATCTGCAAGAGCATCCTCAGCAACCCGTTGATCATCAGCGTGCTGGTGGCCACGCCCATGGCGTATGGCCAGGTGCCGCTGCCCAACTGGCTGCTGACCTCGGGGGACTACCTGGCGCAGATGACCTTGCCGCTGGCGCTGATCTGCATCGGCGGCACCCTGTCACTGGCGGCGCTGCGCGACAGTGGCCGGTTGGCCATCGACGTCAGCCTGGTGAAGATGGTCTGGCTGCCGGTGCTGGGAACGCTTGGCGCCTGGTTGTGCGGTTTTCGCGGTGCGGAGCTTGGCATTCTGTTCCTTTACATCGGCAGCCCCACCGCGGCGGCCAGTTATGTGATGGCGCGGGAGGCCAACGGTAACCATGAGCTGGCGGCATCGATCATCGTGATCACCACGCTGATGGCCGCCGTCACCACGAACATCGGGATTTTCTTCTTGCAATGGGGTGGATGGATTTAGTGTGGTGTTTCACAAATAACGACCATAATTCGCGGCGCTTTTTGCGCTCATGCGGCGTTGTCGCTCCTCGCCGTAGCTGGGCTACGACTCGTCGCGACGCCTTGCCTGAGCACAAAAATCGCTCGCGACTTATTGGCCGTATTTGTAAAACACCACACTCGTCCAGTTGCAAGCAAAACCAATAACACTGCCTCACCTAAAGGACACTTCATGCAAGACCAGAGCACGCCCGAGCGCTTGCAGCGCGGGCTGAAGAATCGCCATATCCAGCTGATCGCGCTGGGCGGGGCCATCGGCACCGGGCTGTTCCTGGGCATCGCCCAGACCATCCAGCTGGCCGGCCCGTCGGTGTTGCTGGGCTACGCCATCGCCGGCCTGATGGCCTTCCTGATCATGCGCCAGCTGGGCGAGATGGTGGTCGAGGAGCCGGTCGCCGGCAGCTTCAGCCATTTCGCCCACCAGTACTGGAGCGAGTTCGCCGGTTTCGTCTCGGGCTGGAACTACTGGGTGGTCTACGTGCTGGTCGGCATGGCCGAGCTCACCGCGGTGGGCATCTATGTGCAGTACTGGTGGCCGGACTTCCCCACCTGGGCCACGGCGGCGATCTTCTTCGTGGTGATCAACGCGATCAACCTGACCCAGGTGAAGGTGTACGGCGAAATGGAGTTCTGGTTCGCCCTGGTCAAGGTGGTGGCGATCGTCAGCATGATCGGCTTCGGCGCCTGGCTGCTGACCAGTGGCCACGGTGGGCCGGATGCCAGCGTCGCCAACCTTTGGCAGTACGGTGGCTTCTTCCCCAATGGTGTCACCGGGCTGATCATGGCCCTGGCGGTGATCATGTTCTCCTTTGGTGGCCTGGAGCTGGTGGGCATCACCGCCGCCGAGGCGGCCAACCCGCGTGAGAGCATCCCGAAGGCCACCAACCAGGTGGTCTATCGCATCCTGATCTTCTACATCGGCGCGCTGGCCGTGCTGCTGTCGCTGTATCCGTGGCAGAAGGTGGTGCAGGGTGGCAGTCCGTTCGTGATGATCTTCCACGAGCTGGACAGCGACCTGGTTGCGACGATCCTCAACGTTGTGGTGCTGACCGCCGCGCTGTCGGTCTACAACAGCTGTGTGTACGCCAACAGTCGCATGCTGTTCGGCCTGGCCACGCAGGGTGACGCGCCGCGCCAGCTGCTCAAGGTCAGCCGTCGTGGCGTGCCGCTCACCGCGCTGGGCGTGTCGGCCTTCGCCACTGGTCTGTGCGTGGTGATCAACTACCTGATGCCGGGCGAGGCCTTCGGTCTGCTCATGGCTCTGGCGGTGTCGGCACTGGTGATCAACTGGGCGAGCATCAGCATTACCCACCTGAAGTTCCGCAAGGCCAAGCTGGCGGCGGGTATCCAGCCGTTCTACCGGAGCCTGGGGCATCCGCTGACCAACTACCTGTGCCTGGCGTTCATCGTGTTGATCCTGGTGGTGATGTACCTGACGCCGCCGATTCGTATTTCGGTGATGTTGATTCCGGCGTGGATTGCTGTGTTGTGGGTGGCATTCCGGATCAAGAAAGCGCGGCAGGCCTGATTTTATCTAGTTCGGTTTCGGGATGTTCATGGCGTCCTGAAACCGAGCAGGCTTGGATGGCGTATTATGGTCCTTCAAGTTTGTTTTCAATCTCTCGGTTGCCATCGCAGGCAGTTAACACATTGCCAATGATCTAACCTCCAACTTCGCATCTCGTGATCGTGATCTTGATCTTGATCTTGATCTTGATCTTGATCTTGATCTTGATCTTGATCTTGATCTTGCTGTTGCTTCTAAGTGCGCGATAGTTCAGGCGACGCCAATTGCGACTTCAGGAGGCCGAGCGGAGTTCTTGCGAAGGGAGGTGACGGGCATGGATGCCCGTCAAGCGCTGCGCCCCAGGATGGGGCGTTCAGCGCGGTCCTCCCGGGAGCAAGAACGGAGCGAGGGGACCCCGGAGCGAAGCGTAGGGGCCGGATGAATGGAGCGAGGATTTTTTGGTTCCTTTTTGATCCTTCAAAAAGGGACCCGCCGTAAGGGCGGAAAGGTGACTATACGTCGCCATCGCAAATGAATGCGCATATAACTTTCAAAACACACGCTCTGAAAGTCAAAGTCAAAGTCAAAGTCAAAGTCAAAGTCAAAGTCAAAGTCAAAGTCAAAATCGGTCGGCGCGGGTTTCTACAGGTGCAAGCGCATTCATTTACGATGTCGACGCATAGTCACCCTTTCGCCCCCCGGCGAGTCACTTTTTGTCAAACGCGACAAAAAGTAACCAAAAAACGCTGCGCTCCATTCATCCGGCCCTCCGCTTCGCTCCGGGTCCCCTCACTCCGGCCTTGCTCCCGGGAGGACCGCGCTGCAGGGCCCATCCTGGGCCCCAGCGCTTGACGGGCATCCATGCCCGTCACCTCCCTCCGCAAGGCCTGCGTTCGGCCTCCTGAAGTCGCGAAGGCACGGGCGGCGCCTGGGCTGGCGCAGCTTTCGCTAGCTGACAGGGTGGCTAATCTTCCGGTCGCCAAGCGGTATGGATCACCTACGGGTTACACAGAAGTTCACTCACATAGGTGACAGTCATGACGGGGGAAAAGCAGTTTGCATAGTCAGTGCACGCCCTTAGTCCGTAGAGCTCGCCTGATAGCTATCAATCACTTCCTGCGCCGCCCGAAACGCATCAATCGCCGCCGGCACCCCGGCATACACCGCGCAATGCAGCAGCGCCTCGCGGATCTCCTCAACGGTGCAACCGTTGTTAAGCGCCCCGCGTACGTGCCCCTTGAGCTCCTGCGGGCACTTGAGCGCGGTCAGGGTGGCCAGGGTTATCAGGCTGCGGGTCTTCAGCGGCAACCCATCACGGGCCCAGATACTCCCCCAGGCATGTTCGTTGACGAAGTCCTGCAGCGGTTGGGTGAACGCGGTCGCATTGCCCAGGGCGCGATCGACGAAGGCATCACCCATCACCTGGCGACGAATGCTTTCGCCGGTCTGTTTCGTGTCAGCCATGTTGTTTTCCTTAGTGTTGGCGGCGCCAGGCACGAGCCGTGGTGTACAGCAGCACGACCCCGAGCACGGGCATCACATAGAACAGCATCAATCGTTCAAGGCGTCCGGCCAGCGGCATGCCGGTGGTGAAGGCCACCACATGCAGGCCGTAGGCCAGGTACAGGCACAGGAACACCAGGCCTTCGGCGCGGGTGACCCGGTAGCCGGAATAGAACACCGGCAGGCACAGGGCGGCGACGCCGAGCATCACCGGCAGGTCGAAGTCCAGGGCGTTGGGTGAGATCGACAACGGCTCGGGGGTGATCACCGCCGTGAGCCCCAGCACCGCCAGCAGGTTGAACAGGTTGCTGCCGATCACCGTGCCCACGGCGATCTCCCGTTCGCCGCGCAGGGCCGCGATCAGCGCGGCGGCCAGCTCCGGCAACGAAGTGCACACAGCCACCACGGTCAGGCCGATGATGCGTTCGGACAGGCCCAGGTCGGTGGCCACCTCGATCACTGCCTCGAGCAACAGGTGGCCGGCCAGGCTCAGGAGGCCCAGGCCCACGACAACTTGCAGCACTGTCCTGCTCCAGAAGCGCAGCGGGCTGCCGTGTACGGTGCTCGGCGCGGGGTAGGTGCGGGCGTAGTGGCGTGACTGATGCCAGAGCATGGCCAGGTAGCCCAGCAGGCCGAGCAGCAGCAGGCCGCCTTCCAGGCGACCGAGTTGGCCGTTGAGCGCTAGCAGGTACACCAGGGCGCTGGCCAGGATCATCAGTGGGATGTCCAGGCGCACCAGTTGACGCGACACGCGCAGCGGAATGATCAACGCCGCCAGACCGAGGATCACCAGCACGTTGAAGATGTTGCTGCCAACGACACTGCCCAGCGCCACGTCCGGCGCGCCCTGGTAGGCGGCCTGCAGGCTCACGGTCAGCTGTGGCGCGGTACTGCCGAAGGCCACCAGGCTCAGGCCGATGATCAGCGGGCGCACGTGCAGGCGGCCGGCCAGGCGCAGGGCGGCACGCACCAGCAGTTCGGCGCCGATGATCAGCAGCACGAGGCCCAGGCCCAGTTGCAGCAGGCTGAAGGCGGGGAGGGTGGCCAGGTCGAAAATGGCGAGGGCTCCAGTCAGGTCAATCGCTCAGACCTTGTACCCGGACTCGCGCGGTTCCGCTACGGAGCATGCCGATTTTTTCTGCGGCGGCGCGTGACAGGTCGATCAGCCGGCCACGGGTATGCGGGCCGCGGTCGTTGATGCGCACCACGACGCTGCGCTGGTTGGACAGGTTGGTGACCAGCACCCGGCTGCCGAAGGGCAGGCTGCGGTGGGCGGCGGTGAGGCCGTGCTGGTTGAAGGGTTCGCCGCTGGCGGTGCGTTTGCCGTGGTGACGGGCGCCGTAGTAGGAGGCGGTGCCGGTCTGGTCGTAGCCGCGAGGGTCGATGTCATGGCTGGCGCAGCCGGCCAGGAGGGAGAAGAGGGTGAGGGTGGTGAGGGAACGCTTGATCAAGTCGAATGCTCCGATTCAGGCACTGGGACCGCTATGCGGTCCTTTCGCGGCACAAGGCCGCTCCTACAGGTACAGCGTGACCTGTGGGAGCGGGCTTGCCCCGCGATCGGGATCACCCTTCGAGCTTGGCCTTGAGCAATTGGTTCACTTGCCCCGGGTTGGCCTTGCCTTTCGACGCCTTCATCGCCTGGCCGACGAAGAAGCCGAACATCTTGCCGCGCTTGGCCTCGTCGGCGGCGCGGTACTGTTCGACCTGTTCGGCGTTGGCGGCGAGCATCTCGTCGAGCATCTTGTCGATTGCGCCGGTGTCGGTGACCTGCTTGAGACCTTTGCTTTCGATGATGCCGTCGGCATCGCCTTCACCGGCGGCCATGGCCTCGAACACGGTTTTGGCGATCTTGCCGCTGATGGTGTTGTCGCGGATGCGCAGCAGCATGCCGCCGAGGTGCTCGGCGCTGACCGGCGACTGGTCGATCTCGACACCCAGCTTGTTCAGCAGGCTGCCCAGCTCGACCATGACCCAGTTGGCGGCCAGCTTGGCGTCGCCGCCGATCTTCACCACCTGCTCGAAGTAGTCGGCCTGCTCGCGGCTGGAGGCCAGCACGTTGGCGTCGTAGGCCGACAGGCCGTACTGGCTCTGGAAGCGCTCGACCTTCTGCGGCGGCAGCTCCGGCAGGGCGGCGCGCACGCTGTCGAGGAAGCTCGGCTCGATGACCACCGGCAGCAGGTCAGGGTCGGGGAAGTAACGGTAGTCGTTGGCTTCCTCCTTGCTGCGCATGGAGCGGGTCTCGTCCTTGTTCGGGTCGTACAGGCGGGTTTCCTGCACCACCTTGCCGCCATCCTCGATCAGGTCGATCTGGCGCTGGATCTCGCTGTTGATCGCCCGCTCGATGAAGCGGAACGAGTTGACGTTCTTGATCTCGCAGCGGGTGCCGAACTCGGTCTGGCCTTTCGGGCGGATCGAGACGTTGCAGTCGCAACGCAGCGAGCCTTCGGCCATGTTGCCGTCGCAGATGCCCAGGTAGCGCACCAGGGCGTGGATGGCCTTGACGTAGGCCACGGCCTCTTTGGCGCTGCGCATGTCCGGCTCGGAGACGATCTCCAGCAGCGGCGTGCCGGCGCGGTTCAGGTCGATGCCGGTGGCGCCGTTGAAGTCTTCGTGCAGGCTCTTGCCGGCATCTTCTTCAAGGTGCGCGCGGGTCACGCCGATGCGCTTGATGGTGCCGTCTTCCAGGGCGATGTCCAGGTGGCCCTTGCCGACGATCGGCAGGTCCATCTGGCTGATCTGATAGCCCTTGGGCAGGTCGGGGTAGAAGTAGTTCTTGCGCGCGAACACGTTGCGCGGGCCGATCTCGGCATCGATCGCCAGGCCGAACATGCACGCCATGCGCACGGCTTCCTGGTTGAGCACCGGCAGCACGCCGGGCATGCCCAGGTCGACCAGGCTGGCCTGGGTGTTCGGCTCGGAGCCGAAGGTGGTGGCGCTGCCGGAGAAGATCTTCGACTGGGTGGCGAGCTGGGTATGAATCTCCAGCCCGATCACAACTTCCCATTGCATGTGTGAACTCCTCAGAAGCCGTTGGGGGCGCGGGTGTGCCAGTCGGTGACTTGCTGGTAACGGTGCGCGATGTTGAGCAGGCGGCCTTCCTGGAAGTACGGGGCCAGCAGTTGCACGCCCACCGGCAGGCCGTCGACGAAGCCGGCCGGCATCGACAGGCCAGGCAGGCCCGCCAGGTTGGCGGTGATGGTGTAGAGGTCTTCAAGGTACTCGGCGACCGGGTCGCCGGCCTTGGCACCGATCTTCCAGGCCGGGTTCGGCGTGGTCGGGCCGATGATCACGTCGACCTCCTCGAAGGCGGCCATGAAGTCGTTCTTGATCAGTCGGCGGATCTGCTGCGCCTTGACGTAGTAGGCGTCGTAGTAGCCGGCCGACAGGGCGTAGGTGCCGACCATGATGCGGCGCTGCACTTCGGCACCGAAGCCTTCACCACGGGAACGCTTGTACAGGTCGGTGAGGTCCTTGGGATCCTCGCAACGGTAGCCGAAGCGCACGCCGTCGAAACGCGACAGGTTGGAGGAGGCCTCCGCCGGGGCGATCACGTAGTACGCCGGAATGGCGTGCTGCATGTTCGGCAGGCTGATTTCCTTGACCACCGCGCCGAGCTTCTCCAGCTCCTTGACGCTGGCCTGGACCAGGTCGGCGATGCGCGGGTCGAGGCCGGCGCCGAAGTATTCCTTCGGCAGGCCGATGCGCAGGCCTTGCAGCGAGGCGTTCAGGTTGGCGCTGAAGTCCGGCACCGGCTCGTCGACCGAGGTCGAGTCCTTGGTGTCGAAGCCGGCCATGCCTTGCAGCAGCAGGGCACAGTCCTCGGCGGTGCGGGCCAGCGGGCCGCCCTGGTCGAGGCTCGAGGCGTAGGCGATCATGCCCCAGCGCGACACGCGGCCGTAGGTGGGCTTGAGGCCGGTGAGGTTGGTCAGCGCCGCCGGCTGGCGGATCGAGCCGCCGGTGTCGGTGCCAGTGGTGGCCGGCAGCAGGCGCGCGGCCACGGCGGCGGCCGAGCCGCCGGACGAGCCGCCCGGCACGTGCTCGAGGTTCCACGGGTTCTTCACCGCGCCGTAGTGGCTGGACTCGTTGGCCGAGCCCATGGCGAATTCGTCCATGTTGGTCTTGCCCAGGGTGACCATGCCGGCCTCGGCCAGCTTGGCAACCACGGTGGCGTCGTACGGGGCGGTGAAGTTGTCGAGCATCTTCGAGCCGCAGCTGGTGCGCACGCCGTTGGTGCAGAACAGGTCTTTGTGGGCGATCGGCGCGCCCAGCAGCGCGCCGGTCTCGCCGGCGGCGCGACGGGCGTCGGCGGCGCGCGCCTGCTCCAGGGCCTGGGTTTCGGTGATGGTGATGAAGCTGTTGAGCTGCGGGTCGAGCTGCTTGATGCGCGACAGCAGGGCGCCGGTCAGTTCTTCCGAGGAGAACGACTTGTCGGCGAGGCCACGGGCGATCTCGGCCAGAGTGAGTTGATGCATGGCAGGCGCTATCCCTTAATCGATGACTTTCGGAACCAGGTACAGACCGTTCTCGGTCGACGGAGCGACGGCCTGGTAGCGGTCGCGCTGGTTGCTTTCGGTGACCTGGTCGGGACGCAGGCGCTGGGTGGTCTCCAGCGGGTGGGCGAGGGGTTCCACGCCGGAGGTGTCGACGGCTTGCATCTGGTCGACCAGCCCGAGAATACTGTTCAAGGCATCGGTGGTGCGTGGCAATTCGCCTTCATTCAGGCCCAGGCGGGCCAGATGGGCGATCTTTTCCACGTCGGAGCGTTGAAGCGCCATGGGGATCTCCAGGAAAACGACAGACGGAATGAGTCCGCAAATGAGGAACATGCTGGGATTCTGGCGGTCAAAGGGCCGCGATCATCGGCAGGCATGCTCGGAAAAACAGCCAATTTAACATATTGGCTCCTTGCCCAAAATCCCTGCCATTGTTAGAGTTTGCCGCACTTTTTTACCCACGCTTTCCCCAGGGTCACTTTCCCATGTTCAAGAAACTGCGTGGCATGTTTTCCAGCGATCTGTCCATCGACCTGGGTACTGCCAACACCCTTATTTACGTGCGTGAGCGCGGTATCGTCCTGAATGAGCCCTCGGTGGTTGCCATCCGCACCCACGGCAACCAGAAAAGCGTCGTCGCAGTCGGTACCGAAGCCAAGCGCATGCTGGGCCGTACGCCTGGCAACATTGCAGCCATTCGCCCGATGAAGGACGGCGTGATCGCCGACTTCAGCGTTTGTGAAAAAATGTTGCAGTACTTCATCAACAAAGTGCACGAAAACAGCTTCCTGCAGCCCAGCCCTCGCGTGCTGATCTGCGTGCCGTGCAAGTCGACCCAGGTCGAGCGCCGCGCCATCCGTGAATCGGCCCTTGGCGCCGGTGCCCGCGAAGTGTTCCTGATCGAAGAGCCAATGGCCGCCGCCATCGGTGCCGGCCTGCCGGTCGAAGAGGCCCGCGGCTCGATGGTCGTCGACATCGGTGGCGGTACCACCGAAATCGCCCTGATCTCGCTCAACGGCGTGGTCTACGCCGAATCCGTTCGCGTCGGCGGCGACCGCTTCGACGAAGCCATCGTCACCTACGTGCGCCGCAACTACGGCAGCCTGATCGGCGAATCCACCGCCGAGCGCATCAAGCAGGAAATCGGTACCGCCTACCCGGGCGGCGAAGTGCGCGAAGTCGACGTCCGTGGCCGCAACCTGGCCGAAGGCGTGCCGCGTGCCTTCACCCTGAACTCCAACGAAGTGCTCGAAGCGCTGCAGGAATCCCTGGCGACCATCGTCCAGGCGGTCAAGAGCGCCCTGGAGCAGTCGCCGCCCGAGCTGGCCTCGGACATCGCCGAGCGTGGCCTGGTGCTGACCGGCGGTGGCGCGCTGCTGCGCGACCTCGACAAGCTGCTGGCCCAGGAAACCGGCCTGCCGGTGATCGTCGCCGAAGACCCGCTGACCTGCGTCGCCCGCGGCGGTGGTCGTGCGCTGGAGATGATGGACAAGCACGCCATGGACCTGCTCTCCAGCGAGTGATCGCTGTGCAGTAGCATCCTCAGGTTTACAGGTGGCACGCACAGTGCTACCTGTATGCGCTGTGCTGGCGCCCGCCCGGGCGCCGTTTCCGTCAATCCGCAGCAGGCCGGTGCATTGCCCCATGTCCCATGACCTTCTGAGTCGTCCACGAGGAACGGCCCATTAAACCGCTTTTCTCCAAGGGCCCCTCGCTGGGCGTTCGCCTGCTCGTGCTGGTGGTGATGTCGGTCGCGCTGATGGTGGTCGACTCGCGCTTCGACCTGCTCAAGCCGGTGCGCAGCCAGATGGGCCTGGTGCTGATGGAATCCTACTGGATCACCGATCTGCCACAGCGCATGTGGCAGGGCGTGGCCGGCCAGTTCGGCAGCCGCACCGAGCTGATCGCCGAGAACGAGAAACTCAAGACCGAGGCCCTGCTGTTGCAGGGGCGCCTGCAGAAGCTGGCGGCCCTGACCGAGCAGAACGTGCGCCTGCGCGAGTTGCTCAACTCCTCGGCGCTGGTCAACGAGAAGGTCGAGGTCGCCGAGCTGATCGGTGTCGACCCCAATCCCTTCACTCACCGCATCCTGATCAACAAGGGCGAGCGCGACGGCGTGTTTCTCGGCCAGCCGGTGCTTGATGCCCGTGGCCTGATGGGCCAGGTGGTCGAGCTGATGCCATACACCTCGCGGGTGCTGCTGCTCACCGACACTACCCACAGTATTCCGGTGCAGGTCAACCGCAACGGTCTGCGCGCCATCGCCAGCGGCACCGGCAATCCGGAGCGCCTCGAACTGCGCCATGTGGCCGACACCGCCGACATCAAGGAAGGCGACCTGCTGGTCAGTTCCGGCATGGGCCAGCGCTTCCCGGCCGGTTATCCGGTGGCCACGGTCAATGAAGTGATCCACGACTCCGGCCAGCCGTTCGCCATCGTCCGTGCCATTCCGACCGCCGCGCTCAACCGCAGCCGCTACATGCTGCTGGTGTTCAGCGACCGGCGCACTCCGGAAGAGCGCGCCACCGAGGCGGCGATTGCCCAGGAAGAAGCCGACCGCCAAGGCGCCGGCCATACTCCGCCAGCAGCCACGCCCGCGCCGGCCCATGCCGCGCAGCCCGCGTCTGGCAACGCTCCCGCGGCTGCGCCAACGACGCCCAGCCCGGCACCGGCGCAACCGGCCGCCACGCCCGCCCAACCCCGGAGACAATAATGGCCAGCACCCGTAGCAGAAACGGCTGGGCCATCTGGCTGACCTTCGCCATCGGCCTGTTGCTCAGCGTCTCGCCCATGCCGCAGTTCATGGAAGTGTTCCGGCCTATGTGGCTGGCCCTGCTGCTGGCCTTCTGGACCCTCGCCGTGCCCGGCAAGGTCGGCATGACCACGGCATTCCTGCTCGGCCTGGCCGAGGATGTGCTGTACGGCACCCTGCTCGGCCAGAATGCCCTGATCCTTACCCTGATCACCTTCCTGGTGCTGTCGTTGCAGCAGCGCCTGCGCATGTTCCCCATGTGGCAGCAGAGCCTGGTGATCCTGGTGATCTTCGGCATCGCCCAGCTGATCCAGCTGTGGCTCAGCGCGCTCACCGGCAATCGCCTGCCGACCCTGGCCCTGGTCTGGTCGGCGGTGATCAGCGCCCTGCTCTGGCCCTGGGTGAGTTTCGCCCTGCGCGGCCTGCGCGTTCGCCTGCACATTCACTGACGAGCCGCCGCCACTGACAGGGAGATGTCCATATGACTCAGCTGTACCTGGCCTCCGGCTCGCCGCGCCGGCGTGAACTGCTGACCCAGATCGGCGTGCCGTTCACCGTCGTCAGCGCACCCATTGATGAAACCCCGCTGCCGGGCGAAGCCCCGGCGGCCTATGTCGAGCGCCTGGCCCAGGCCAAGGCCGTGGCGGGCTTCGCCCACACCGACGGCGCCGGGGTGGTACTGGGCGCCGACACCACCGTGGTGCTCGATGGCCAGATCCTCGGCAAACCGGAGAACCGCGAGCAGGCGCTGGCCATGCTTGGCGACCTGTCCAAGCGCGAGCACCAGGTGCTCACTGCCGTGGCGCTGACCGACGGCCAGCGCAGCATCAGCCGCTGCGTCAGCACCACCGTGCGTTTTCGCACCATCTCCTTCGAGGAAGCACTGCGCTACTGGGACAGCGGCGAACCGGTCGACAAGGCCGGCGGCTATGCCATCCAGGGCCTGGGTGCGGTGTTCGTCAGCGCTATCGAGGGCAGCTACTCGGCCGTGGTCGGCCTGCCCCTGAGCGAGACCGCCGAGCTGCTCGAGCAGTTCGCCATCCCCTGTTGGCAGCAGCAAGAGGATATGACACCGCGCTAGCCAGCCATCCCGCAGCGATCCATGATTACCCGAGACCTTTGACGAGAGCCTGCCATGAGTGAAGAGATCCTGATCAACATCACCCCAATGGAGTCACGCGTGGCGGTGGTGGAGAACGGCGTCCTGCAGGAAGTGCACGTGGAGCGCACCCAGCGCCGAGGCATCGTTGGCAACATCTACAAAGGCAAGGTGGTACGGGTCCTGCCGGGCATGCAGGCGGCGTTCGTCGACATCGGCCTGGAGCGGGCGGCGTTCATTCATGCCTCGGAGATCTCCCAGCGCGAAGGCTCGGCGGTGGAAAACATCACCGCGCTGGTGCACGAAGGCCAGGCGCTGGTGGTGCAGGTCACCAAGGACCCCATCGGCAGCAAGGGCGCGCGCCTGACCACCCAGCTGTCGATTCCGTCGCGCTACCTGGTGTACATGCCGCGCAGCAGCCATGTCGGCATTTCCCTGAAGATCGAGGAAGAAGCCGAGCGCGAGCGCCTCAAGCAGGTGGTCACCGACTGCATGGCCCAGGAAGACATGAAGGACGCCGGCGGATTCATCCTGCGCACCGCCGCCGAGGGCGCCCGCGCCGAGGACATCCTCCAGGACATTCGTTACCTGCGCCGCCTGTGGGAGCAGATCGGCTCGCAGATCAAGACCTGCGGTGCGCCCGTGGTCATCTACGAGGATCTTGGCCTGGCCTTGCGCACCCTGCGTGACCTGGTCAACCCCAAGATCGAGAAGATCCGCATCGACTCGCGGGAAACCTTCCAGAAGACCACGCAGTTCGTCGCCGAGCTGATGCCGGAGATCGCCGATCGCCTGGAGCATTACCCCGGTGAGCGGCCGATCTTCGACCTGTATGGCGTGGAAGACGAGATCCAGCGCGCCCTCGAGCGCAAGGTGCCGCTCAAGTCCGGCGGCTACCTGGTGGTCGACCCGGCCGAGGCGATGACCACTATCGACGTCAACACCGGGGCGTTCGTCGGCCATCGCAACCTCGAAGAAACCATCTTCAAGACCAATCTCGAGGCCGCCACCGCCATTGCCCGGCAACTGCGCCTGCGCAACATCGGCGGGATCATCATCATCGACTTCATCGACATGGAAGACGAGGAGCACCAGCGCCAGGTCCTGCGAACCCTGGAGAAGCAGCTCGAACGTGATCATGCCAAGACCAACATCATCGGCATCACCGAGCTGGGCCTGGTGCAGATGACCCGCAAGCGCACCCGCGAAAGCCTTGAGCAGGTGCTGTGCGAGCCCTGCGCGGCGTGCCAGGGGCGCGGCAAGCTGAAGACTCCCGAGACGATCTGTTACGAAATTTTCCGCGAGATCCTGCGCGAGGCCCGTGCCTACCAGGCCGAGGGCTATCGGGTGCTGGCCAACCAGAAGGTGGTTGACCGCCTGCTCGATGAAGAATCGGGCAACGTCGCCGAACTGGAGACGTTCATCGGGCGAACCATCCGCTTCCAGGTGGAGTCCATGTATTCCCAGGAACAATACGATGTGGTGCTGCTCTGACCTTCGCTAATGGCGGTCGCCCCATGGACGGGCTGGCAAAGCGCTATTCACCGGCCATAGTTAAGGGACGACTTGGAGGGCCATGGCCATGGAACGTCTGACCCGCGTTCTGGGCGCCTTGACCCGCTGGGGGCTGGGAATCTGCGCCCTGCTGGCGGTGCTGGTGGCGCTGTATGTCAGCCTCGGTCGGCAACTGGTGCCCCTGGTTGCAGAATACCGTGCCGACGCCGAACTCAAGGCCGAACAGGCCTTGGGCATGCCCGTGCACGTCGGTGCCCTGGAGGGGCGCTGGAGTGGCCTGGCGCCGGTGTTGCGCGTGCGCGACCTGCAGTTGGGCGAAGGCACGGCGGCCCTGCGCCTGGACGACGTCAAGCTGGTACCCGACCTGTGGGCCAGCCTCAAGGCCCGTGAAGTGCGCCTGGCGCGCATCCAGCTCAGCGGGCTGCAACTGATCCTGCGCGAGAGCGAGCAGGGAACCTGGACCCTCGAAGGCCTGCCGCAGAAGGATGATTCGCCGCTCGATCCGGCCGATGCGCTCAAGCGCCTGCGCCAACTGGGGCGGATCGATGTGTTCGACAGCCAGGTCACCCTGCATCCCTGGCAACGCGATCCCCTGACCCTCACCTATGTCAGCCTGGGATTGCAGGCCGGGGCGTCGCGCCAGAGCGTCGACCTGCGCGCGACGCTGCCCGATGGCCAGCCCTTGGCCCTGAGCCTGAACAGCCGCGCCACCGCCAAGGCCTGGCGCGACGGTCGCGTGCAGGCCTACCTGAGCCTGCCGCAAAGCGATTGGGCGCGCTGGCTGCCGCCGCAGCTGCTGGGCCAGTGGCAGGCCGACACCCTGCGTGCCGGTGGCGAGTTCTGGATCGACTGGAGCAAGGGGCAGTTGCAGCAGGCGATGGTTCGTCTCAACGCCCCGCAGCTCAAGGGCGCCTACACCGGGCGCAAGGCCATCACCCTGGACAACCTGGCCCTGTCGGCCTGGTTCCAGCGCCAGGACCAGGGCTTCGACGTCGTTGTCGACTCCCTGGCCATGAGCCTGGGCAAGACCCGCTGGGAGTCTCACCTGCAACTGGCGCAGCGTCCTGGTCAGAGCCCGGCCGAGGAAAGCTGGCAGGTGCAGGCCGACCGCCTCGACCTGACCCCGCTCACTCCGGTGATCGACGCCCTGGCGCCGTTGCCGGACAAACTGATGACGGTGGTCGACGCGCTCAAGGTGACCGGCGCGCTGCGCAACGTGCGCCTGGACATCCGCCCCAAGGCCGAGGGCGACCAGCGCCTGCAGTTCGCCGCCAACCTGGAGAAAGTCGGCTTTGACGCCTATCACGGCGCGCCGGCCGCCGGCAACGTCAGCGGCGCCATCAGCGGTGACCTCGGGCACGGCGAACTGCGCCTGGATACCCAGGCCTTCATGCTGCATCTGTACCCGATCTTCGGCAAACCCTGGCATTACCCGAAGGCCAACGCACGGCTGACCTGGACCCTGGACAAGGAAGCCTTCACCCTGGTGGCTCCCTACATCAAGGTGCTGGGCGACGAGGGCAAGATCGCCGCGGACTTCCTGATTCGCATCCACCTGCAACCGGGCCATGAAGACTACATGGACCTGCGCGTCGGCCTCACCGAGGGCGACGGTCGCTACACCGCCAAGTACCTGCCCGAGGTGCTCAGCCCGGCCCTGGACGAATGGCTGCGCAGCGCCATCGTCAAGGGCAATGTCGACGAGGGTTACTTCCAGTACCAGGGCTCGCTGCATCACAACGCGCCGCCCCATGCCCGCGATATCAGCCTGTTCTTCAAGGTCCACGACGCCGCGCTGGATTTCCAGCCGGGCTGGCCGCAGGTGCAGCAGGTCGACGGCAATGTCTACATCGAGGACACCGGCGTGCGCATCCAGGCCCGCAAAGGTCTGCTGCTGGACACCCAGGTCAGCGATGTCAGCGTCGACATTCCCCATGTCGAGGGCGACCAGCACAGCCACCTGTTCCTCGATGGCGACTTCGACGGCAGCCTCGGCGATGGCCTGAAGATCCTCAAGGAAGCGCCCATCGGCACGGGCGAGATCTTTGCTGGCTGGGAGGGTGAAGGCCCGCTCAAAGGCAAGGTCAAGCTCGATATCCCCCTGGCCCATGGGCAACGGCCCAAGGTGCTGGTGGACTTCGCGACCCACGACGCGACCCTGAAAGTGGCGCCGCCGAGCCTGGAACTGACCCAGCTCAAAGGCGACTTCGCCTTCGATTTCGACAAGGGCCTGAGTGGCAAGGACATCAGCCTGCACGCCTTTGGCAAGCCGGTGACCGCGCAGATCACCGCCGAAGGGCAGGGTGGGCAGATCCAGACCCGCATCAACGCCAATGGCCAGGTCGGCCTCAAGGCCCTGACCGACTGGTTGCAGTACCAGCAGCCGCTGCCCGCCTCGGGTGAGCTGCCCTATCAGTTGCAGGTGACACTCGGCAGTCGCGACAACCGGTTGAGCGTCAACTCCTCGCTCAAGGGGCTGGCCATCGACTTGCCAGCGCCGTTTGGCAAGGCCGCCGGGGAAATACGCGACAGTCGCTTCGGCCTGACCCTGCAAGGCCCCGAGCGGCGCATCGATGCCAGCTACGCCGACCTTGCCCGCTTCGCCTACGCTGCGCCCACCGACAAGCTGGCCCAGGGACGTGGCGAGCTGCTGCTGGGCACGGGCGAAGCCAGCCTCCCCAGCGGCCAGGGCCTGCGTGTGCGTGGCCGGCTTGAGACCCTGGACCTGGCCCCCTGGCAGCAACAGATGGAGCGCCTGGCCGGCAAGGATCCGGGCGGCAGCGCCCGGCAGAACCTGCAGAGCGTGGACCTGAGCATCGGCCAGCTCAAGGCCTTCGGCATGGACCTCAACCAGGCGGTGATCCGCCTGATGCGCGGCGGCCCGGCCTGGGACCTGCGCCTGGACAGCAGGGAAGTCATCGGCAATGCCCGTATTCCCGATGCCAAGGCCACGCCCATGACCGTCCGGCTGCAGAGCCTGCGCCTGCCGCCGGCCGACCCGAATGAAGCCCAGGACGAGAACGCGCCGGACCCATTGGCCGGGGTCGACCCGCGCAAGGTGCCGCCGCTGGACCTGACCATCGACAAGCTGTATCGCGGCGACGACCTGTTCGGCAGTGTCAACCTGAAGCTGCGCCAGACCGCCAAAGGCATGGCCATGAGCGATGTCGACCTGGACCTCAAGGGGCTGCACATTGATGGCAGCGGTGGCTGGGAAGGCGAGCCGGGCAGCAGTTCGAGCTGGTACAAGGGCCGCCTGGACGGCAAGAACCTGGGTGATGTGCTCAAGGCCTGGGGCTTTGCGCCCACGGTCACCAGCCGCGACTTCCGCATGGACGTGGACGGCCGCTGGCCGGGCTCGCCGGCCTGGGTCAGCCTCAATCGCTATTCCGGCAGCCTCGACGCGGCCTTGCGCAGCGGCCAGTTCGTCGAGGTCGAGGGCAGCGCCCAGGCCTTGCGGGTGTTCGGGCTGCTCAACTTCAACTCCATCGGCCGGCGCCTGCGCCTGGACTTCTCCGACCTGTTCAGCAAGGGCCTGGCCTACGACCGGGTCAAGGGCCTGCTGGTGGCCAGCGAAGGGGTCTACGTGACCCGTGAGCCGATCACCGTCACCGGTCCGTCGAGCAACTTCGAGCTCGACGGCACCATGGACTTCGTCCGTGACCGGGTCGATGCCAAGCTGCTGGTGACGCTGCCGGTGACCAACAACCTGCCGCTGGCCGCGCTGATCGTCGGCGCGCCGGCGATCGGCGGCGCGTTGTTCCTGGTCGATCGCCTGATCGGTGACCGGGTGGCGCGCTTCGCCAGTGTGCACTATCGCGTCGAAGGTCCGGTCAAAGAGCCTAAAATCACCTTTGTGAAACCTTTCGACAAATAACCTGGGGTGGTCATGACGTCAGCTGTGATCCAGATGGTCAGCCAGGACGATGTGCTGGCCAACCTGCAACGTGCCACGGCACTGCTCGAGCAGGCCGCCGCCGGTGGCGCGCGCCTGGCGGTGCTGCCGGAGAACTTCGCCGCCATGGGCCGGCGCGACGCCGCGGCCATCGGTCGGGCCGAGGCGCTGGGCGAGGGGCCGATCCTGCCATGGTTGAAACGCACCGCCCGCGACCTCAGGTTATGGATAGTCGCCGGTACCTTGCCGCTGCCGCCGGTCGGCCAGCCGCACGCCAAGGCCCACGCCTGCTCGTTGCTGGTCGATGAGCACGGCGAGATCGCCGCCCGCTACGACAAGCTGCACCTGTTCGATGTAGACGTGGCCGACAACCGTGGCCGCTACCGTGAGTCGGACGACTACGCCCACGGCAGCCAGGTGGTGGTGGCCGACACGCCCGTGGGCCGGCTGGGCCTGTCGGTGTGCTACGACTTGCGCTTCCCCGAGCTGTACAGCGCCTTGCGCGCCGCCGGGGCCGAGCTGATCAGCGCACCGGCGGCGTTTACCGCGGTGACCGGAGCGGCGCATTGGGAAGTACTGATTCGCGCACGGGCCATCGAGACCCAGTGCTATGTATTGGCGGCCGCCCAGGGCGGCCTGCATCCGGGGCCGCGGGAAACCCACGGCCAGGCGGCGATCGTCGACCCCTGGGGGCGGATCGTCGCGCAACAGGCGCGGGGCGAAGCGGTATTGCTTGCCACGCGCGACAGTGAAGAACAGGCGTCCATCCGGGCGCGCATGCCGGTGGTCACGCACCGGCGCTTTTTCTCGCAGGACGCCTTGCGGCCTGCGCACACCTCGGAGTGACTATGAGCGAGATTTTATCCACCGTCAGCGAGCAGCTCCTGGCCCCGGGCGGCCTGACCCTCGACAGCCTGCAGACGGTGCTGGGCGAGCTGGCCGGCCCCGGCATCGATGCCGCCGACCTGTATTTCCAGGGCCAGATCTCGGAAACCTGGGCGCTGGAGGACGGCATCGTCAAGGAGGGCAGCTTCAACCTCGACCAGGGCGTGGGCGTGCGTGCCCAGTCCGGCGAGAAGACCGGCTTCGCCTACAGCAACGCGATCAACCTCGAAGCCCTGACCTCGGCGGCCCGCGCCGCCCGCTCGATCTCCCGTGCCGGGCAGGACGGCAAGGTGCAGGCGTTCCGCAGCCAGGATGTGACTGCCCTGTACGCGTCTGACAATCCACTGGATGTGCTGAGCCGCGCCGAGAAGGTCGAGCTGCTCAAGCGCGTCGATGCCGCCACCCGCGCCCTCGACCCGCGTATCCAGCAGGTCAGCGTGAGCATGGCCGGGGTCTGGGAGCGGATCCTGGTCGCCGCCGCCGATGGCAGCCTGGCCGCCGATGTGCGTCCGCTGGTGCGTTTCAACGTCAGTGTGATCGTCGAGCAGAACGGTCGTCGCGAGCGCGGTGGGCAGGGCGGTGGCGGTCGTACCGACTATCGCTTCTTCACCGAGGAGCGGGTGATGGGCTATGCCCGCGAGGCGCTGCGTCAGGCCCTGGTCAACCTCGAGGCGATCCCGGCGCCGGCTGGCACGTTGCCGGTGGTACTCGGCCCGGGTTGGTCCGGCGTGCTGTTGCACGAGGCAGTCGGTCACGGGCTGGAAGGCGATTTCAACCGCAAGGGCAGCTCGGCGTTCAGTGGGCGTATCGGCGAGCAAGTGGCCTCGAAACTGTGCACCATCGTCGACGACGGTACCCTGGAAGGCCGCCGCGGCTCGCTCAGCATCGATGATGAAGGCACGCCGACCGAGTGCACCACGCTGATCGAGAACGGCATCCTCAAGGGCTACATGCAGGACAAGCTCAACGCCCGCCTGATGGGCATGGCGGTGACCGGCAACGGCCGGCGTGAATCCTACGCCCACCTGCCGATGCCGCGCATGACCAACACCTACATGCGCGCCGGCGACAGCGACCCCGAGGAAATCATCAAGTCGGTGAAGAAGGGCATCTACTGCGCCAACCTCGGCGGTGGCCAGGTGGATATCACCAGCGGCAAGTTCGTGTTCTCCACCAGCGAGGCCTACCTGATCGAGGACGGCAAGATCACCGCGCCGGTGAAGGGCGCGACCTTGATCGGCAATGGCCCGGAGGCGATGCGGGGTGTGTCGATGGTCGGCAACGACCTGGCGCTGGACAGCGGCGTGGGTACGTGCGGGAAGGATGGGCAGTCTGTGCCGGTAGGCGTTGGCCAGCCGACCCTGAAGCTGGATGCGATCACTGTCGGTGGTACAGGGGCTTGATGATCAATCGCGGGGCAAGCCCGCTCCCACGCAGCCTTTCCAGGCATCTGTGGGAGCAGGCTTGCCCCGCGATGGCCTCAACGCAGGCCGCGCTGGACCTCGTCGAGGTCGCGGATGTACTTGAACACTTTACGCGCAGCCGCAGGCGGCTTGTTCCGCGCCTTCTCGTGCTGGGCATGGCGGATCAGCGAGCGCAGGTGCTGGCGATCGGTGTCGGGGAACTCGTTGACGAAGCGTTCGAGGTCCTCGTCGTTGCCGTCGATCAGACGGTCGCGCCAGCGCTCGAGGCCGTGAAAGCGCTCGTTGTACTGGCGAGTCGAGCTGTCGACCTGCTCGAGCACGGCATGGATGGCGTCCAGGTCCTGCACGCGCATCAGCTTGCCGACGAACGACATGTGGCGTTTGCGGGCGCCGTGGGCGGTGTGCTTGCTGGCTTCTTCCAGCGCCTTGCGCAGCTCGTCGGTCAACGGCAGGCGGGCCAGGGTGTCGGCCTTGAGGGTGGTGAGGCGCTCACCGAGCTCGACCAGCGCATGCAGCTCGCGCTTGATCTGGGTTTTGCTTTTTTCGCCGTCGAAGGCGTCGTCGTAAGAATCAACCATGGGGGCAGTCCGCAGGAAATCGCCGCCATGATAACCAGTCGGGGGCCGCTTGTCCGGCCCGGTCGTAGAATGACCCAAGCCGAACGCAGAATTTTCAGTGGAGAGAACCATGAGTGCAGTCCAGAGCGTAGGCCCCAAGGACCTGCCGGCGTTGCAGGAACAGGTCGAGGCGATCGTTGCCGAGGCGCGCCGCCAGGGCGCCAGCGCCTGCGAAGTGGCGGTGTCGCTGGAGCAGGGCCTGTCCACCACGGTGCGCCAGCGCGAAGTCGAGACGGTCGAGTTCAACCGCGACCAGGGCTTCGGCATCACCCTCTACGTTGGCCAGCGCAAGGGTTCGGCCAGCACCTCGGCCAGCGGCCCTGAGGCGATCCGCGAGACCGTCGCGGCGGCCCTGGCAATCGCCAGGCACACCTCCGAGGACGAGTGTTCGGGGCTGGCCGATGCCGCCTTGATGGCCCGCGAGATCCCTGACCTGGACCTGTACCACGACTGGGACATCGAGCCGGAGAAGGCCATCGAGATGGCGCTGGCCTGCGAGGCGGCGGCGTTCGATGCCGACAAGCGCATCCTCAACGCCGACGGCACCACCCTCAATACCCACCAGGGCGTGCGGGTCTATGGCAACAGCCACGGTTTCATTGGCGGCTACGCGTCCACCCGGCACAGCCTGAGCTGCGTGATGATCGCCGAGGCCGAAGGGCAGATGCAGCGCGACTACTGGTACGACGTCAATCGCCAGGGCAACCTGCTGGCCGACCCGCGCAGCATCGGCCAGCGCGCCGCGCAACGCGCCGCCAGCCGCCTGGGCGCGCGTCCGGTGCCGACCTGCGAGGTGCCGGTGCTGTTCTCGGCGGAGCTTGCCGGCGGCCTGTTCGGCAGCTTCCTGTCGGCGATTTCCGGCGGCAACCTGTACCGCAAGTCATCGTTCCTCGAAGGCACCATCGGCCAGCGCCTGTTCCCCACCTGGCTGACCCTCGACGAGCGACCGCACATCCCGCGTGCGCTGGGCAGCGCGGCGTTCGACGGCGATGGCCTGGCCACCTACGCCAAGCCGTTCGTCGACAAGGGCGAGCTGGTGTCCTACATCCTGGGCACCTATTCCGGGCGCAAGCTGAGCCTGCCGAGCACCGCCAACGCCGGGGGCGTGCACAACCTGTTCGTCACCCATGGCGTTGAGGACCAGGCGGCATTGATTCGCCGCATGGGCCGCGGCCTGCTGGTGACTGAGCTGATGGGGCATGGCCTGAACATGGTGACCGGTGACTATTCCCGTGGCGCGGCGGGCTTCTGGGTTGAAAACGGCGAGATCCAGTTCCCGGTCCAGGAAGTGACCATCGCCGGCAATATGAAGGACATGTTCCAGCAGATCGTGGCGATCGGCAGCGATATCGAGACCCGCAGCAATATCCACAGTGGCTCGGTGCTGATCGAGCGGATGACGGTGGCGGGCAGCTGATCGGCGCTCTATTGGCTGGGGAGGGTGGGAGCGGGCTTGCCCCGCGATAATCTCACCTGCAATCGCGAGGCAAGCTCGCTCCCACGCTGCCCTGCTCATGTCTTGTAAAAGACCCGGCCATCGCGCCGGGTTTCTTTTGCCCATCGCCTGGCTTGAACTGATTCTATTTATCACATAATAATGAATATCATTATCCAGTAACCCGGCGATGATGTTCATGAAACCCGTCCTCCACGAACTGCCCTACCTGGAAAACTGGCGCTGGCTCAGCCGGCGCATCCGCTGCGCGCTCGAACCCGACGAGCCGCGCCTGATCGAGCATTACCTGGCCGAAGGTCGCTACCTGGTGTGCTGCACCGAAACCTCGCTCTGGACCGTGGCGCTGACCGCCTTCCGCCTGCTGCTGGATACCGCCAACGATCGCATGCTGCCGTGGCATTGGCGCTGCCTGTGCCTGGACCAGGCCTGGCGGCCCTTGCTCGACCTGCGCAACCTCGATCGCTGCGAACAGAACCAGCGTTGGCAGCCCTACGCGATGCAGCTCGCCAACAGCGTGCTGCTGCCGTCGATTTCTCCCGAAGAACTGATGCAAGGACTTGAAGATGAGTGATACCCGTATCGAGCGTGACAGCATGGGTGAACTGCAGGTGCCGGCCCAGGCCCTGTACGGTGCCCAGACCCAGCGCGCGGTCGACAACTTCCCGGTCAGCGGCAAGCCGATGCCGGCCCAGTTCATCCGTGCCCTGCTGCTGGCCAAGGCGGCGGCGGCCAAGGCCAACGTCGAGCTGTCCCAGCTGAGCGCGGGGCAGGGCGAGGCCATCGTCAAGGCGGTGGAGCAACTGCTGGCCGGGGATTTCATCCAGCACTTCCCGGTGGATGTGTTCCAGACCGGCTCCGGCACCAGCTCGAACATGAACGCCAACGAGGTCATCGCCACCCTGGCCAGCCGCGTGCTGGGCGAGCCGGTCAATGCCAACGACCACGTCAACTGTGGCCAGAGCAGCAACGACATCATCCCCACCACCATCCACGTCAGCGCCGCCCTGGCCCTGCACGAGCAGTTGTTGCCGGCCCTGCGCCATCTCACTCAGGTGATCGAGGCCAAGGCGCTCGAAGTGCACAAGCACGTGAAGACCGGCCGCACCCACCTGATGGATGCCATGCCGGTGCGCATGAGCCAGGTGCTCGGCGGCTGGGCCGCGCAGGTCAAGGGCGCCCAGGCGCATATCGAAGCCACCCTGCCGAGCCTGCAGGCGCTGGCCCAGGGCGGCACCGCCGTGGGCACCGGCATCAACGCCCATCCGCTGTTCGCCGCAGGCTTTGCCCGCCAGTTGAGCGGCCTGACCCAGGTCAAGTTCACCCCCGGCGAGAACCTGTTCGCCCTGATCGGCTCCCAGGACACCGCCGTGGCCCTGTCCGGCCAGCTCAAGACCGCCGCCGTGGCGCTGATGAAGATCGCCAACGACCTGCGCTGGATGAACTCCGGCCCGCTCGCCGGCCTCGGTGAAATCGAGCTGCAGGGCTTGCAGCCGGGCTCGTCGATCATGCCGGGCAAGGTCAACCCGGTGATCCCGGAAGCCACCGCCATGGTCGCCGCCCAGGTGATCGGCAACGACGCCACCATCGCCGTGGCCGGGCAGTCGGGCAACTTCGAGCTCAACGTGATGCTGCCGGTGATCGCCCGCAATCTGCTGGAAAGCATCGAGCTGATGGCCAACGTCAGCCGCCTGCTGGCCGACAAGGCCATCGCCAGCTTCAAGGTCAACGAAACCAAGCTCAAGGAGGCGCTGTCGCGCAACCCGATCCTGGTCACCGCGTTGAACCCCATCATCGGCTACCTCAAGGCCGCCGAGATCGCCAAGACCGCCTACAAGCAGGGTCGTCCGATCATCGACGTGGCGCTGGAGCACACCGACCTGTCGCGTGACCAGCTCGAGGCGCTGCTGGATCCGGAAAAACTCACCGCCGGCGGCATCTGAGCCCGGGCCGCCCAGGAGACACGTCATGCAGCACTGGAAACGCACCACGCAAGACGCCAACCGCCTGTTCGAGCAGGGCGAGCTGGTCGATGCCCGGGAACACTACCTGCAAGCCCTGGCCCTGGCCCAGGTGCTATTCGAGCGCTGGCATGACGTCGACGAGGCGGTGGCCGCACTGGTCATTGCCCATCACAACCTGGCCGACCTGCACTTGCGCCTGAACCAGCCGCAGGAAAGCGCCGACTACCTGTGCGCGGCGCACCAGCGGCTGCTCCAGGCCAGCCAGGATCCGCGCCTGCCCCAGGCCCTGCGCGACGCCGCGTTGCGCCACAGCGGGCGCACCTACACCGAGTTGCTGAGCTTCATCGCCGAATACGGCCAATACCCGCGTACCGAGCGCCTGCTCAACCGGCAGGCCCCGGTGGCCGGCGAGCTGGTCGCACATACGGATATCACTGATCGCACACCTGCCTACGGAATCCACTGACATGCCGCATACCTTGCCTGCGTTGCCCTATGCCTACGATGCGCTGGAACCGCACATCGACACCCAGACCATGGAGATCCACCACAGCAAGCATCACCAGACCTACATCAACAACCTCAACGCCGCCATCGAGGGCACCGAGTGGGCCGAATGGCCGGTGGAACGCCTGGTGGGCGCGGTCAAGCAACTGCCCGAGAAGCTCCAGGGCGCGGTGATCAACCAGGGCGGCGGGCATGCCAACCACACCCTGTTCTGGACCGTCATGTCGCCCAAGGGCGGCGGCCAGCCGGCAGGGCAGGTGGCCAAGGCCATCGATGCGCAGCTCGGCGGCTTCGAGGCGTTCAAGGAGGCCTTCACCAAGGCCGCGCTGACCCGTTTCGGCAGCGGCTGGGCCTGGTTGAGCGTGACCCCGCAGAACACGCTGGTCGTTGAGAGCAGCGGCAACCAGGACAGCCCGCTGATGCACGGCAACACGCCGATCCTCGGCCTGGACGTGTGGGAGCACGCCTACTACCTGAAGTACCAGAACCGTCGTCCGGAATACATTGGCGCCTTCTACAACGTGGTCGACTGGGCCGAAGTGGAACGTCGCTACCTTGAAGCCCTGAAACGAGTCTGACCGGTATGCGCTCCGAGGTGATGTCTGTCAGCAGTGTGCGCCTGTTCCGCCTGGCGCTTGGGACCTTGCTGTTGCTGGTTGGCACCGCGTTGCTGGTGGCGCGGGGCATCGCCTGGCTGGACCTGGAGCCGCGCATGTTGCGTGCCCTTGAGGGCGGCGCATTGTGCGCGCTGGGGACGGCGTTGGGCGCGGTACCGGTATTGGTGATCCGTAACATGCCGGTGGCCGTGGCCGACACCTTGCTCGGCTTCGGCGCCGGGGTGATGCTGGCGGCCACCGCATTCTCGCTGATCATGCCCGGGCTGGATGCGGCCCAATCCATCGGTTTCAGCCCATGGGGCGCCGGTGGCCTGATCAGCGGCGGCCTGCTGTTCGGCGCGCTGTGCCTGTTCCTGGTCGACCTCAAGGTTTCCGGCACCTCGCCAGAGGCCCTGGTCGGCAACGATCAGCAGCCGGTGATCGCGGCGCGGATCTGGTTGTTCGTCATTGCCATCATCGCCCACAACATCCCCGAAGGCATGGCCATCGGTGTGTCCGCCGGCGGGGGCATGCCTGATGCCGACAGCCTGGCCATGGGCATCGCGCTGCAGGATGTACCGGAGGGCCTGGTGATCGCGCTGGTGCTGGCCGGGGCCGGCATGCCGCGGTTCAAGGCGTTCCTGATCGGCGCGGCGTCAGGGCTGGTCGAGCCGCTGGCTGCGGTGATCTGCGCCTGGCTGGTGAACATCGCCGAACTGCTGTTGCCGCTGGGCCTGGCCTGCGCGGCGGGGGCGATGCTGCTGGTGGTGACCCAGGAGATTATTCCCGAATCGCGCAGCAACGGGCATCACCGCCTGGCGAGCCTGGGGCTGTGTGTCGGGTTCTGCCTGATGATGGTGATGGACACGGCGCTGTCGTGAGAGGAGCAGGGGATGGAGTCAGCTTCTCGTTGGGCGTTGCTCAGGCGAAGATGACCTCCACCCGCCCTTGGGGACGTGAACGCGGTGCGGCCTTGACCACGATCTGCACGTCGCGGCCAAGGCGTGCCAGGCAGTCGATCATCTTGCTTTCGCTGATACCACGGAATTTTCCGCGAATCATTTCCGATACTTTTGGCTGAGGCAGGCCAAGGATTTGCGCGGCTTGCATCTGGGTCAGATGGCGGGCCTTGATGATGCTGCAGATCTTGCTCGCCAGGCGTGCCTTGACCAGCATCTCGTCTGCATCCGGGTAGTTGAGGTCTGCGTAGACATTGCCGCTGCCCTGTTCGATTTCGCTCATGCCTGGATTCCTTCTGAGTGGGCCTGTGCAAGCTTCAATCGCTTGCGCACCAGGGCGATGTCTGTTTCGGGCGTCCTGATGCCCGCCTTGGACTTCTTCTGGAAGCAATGCAAGACATACACCGCAGTGCCAAGGCGTACGGTATAGACCGCGCGATAGGCGTTGCCGTCATGGTCTTCCACGACTTCGAGCACGCCAGCGCCTGAAAATCCTCTTAGGACTTTAGCCTGTAGGTGCCTGCCTCCTGTCTGAGCCAGGTGCAGAGCAAAGCCGACGGTTTGCTGGACGTCCTCGGGGAGGCACAGCAGATCCTTTTTGCTGCTTGCGACCCAGTAAAGCGGCTTGGGTTGCCTGTCCGATTCCATGAAATCACCTGCTGAATTTATACCTATATAGGTATAAATTCAATCTGGCAAAGCTGCATCCGGACAATTGGAAGAGGATGTTGCGGGAGGAGAAAGCGTTACTCGCCTTCGTCGAAGAAGTTGTTGATCAGCTCGACCAGCGCATCCATGGCTTCAGCGTCCTGCTCGCCTTCGGTGTGCAGGTGCACCGGCGTGCCCTTGCCGGCGGCGAGCATCATCACCGCCATGATGCTCTTGCCGTCCACCAGCTTGTCCGGCGCGCGGCCGACCCGCACCTGGCAGGGGAAGCGACCGGCCACGCCGACGAACTTGGCGGCCGCCCGCGCATGCAGGCCCAGCTTGTTGATGATGGTGATTTCGCGGGCGGGCATCGTGGGGCGGATCCTGTGGGCTAGAGGTCGCGGTGGCGGACCTGGACGTTTTTCAGGGATTGCTGGAGCAGTTGGCCAAGCCGTTCGGTGATGTACACCGAGCGGTGGTGGCCGCCGGTACAGCCGATGGCGATGGTGACATAGGCGCGGTTGCTGGCGGCGAAGCGCGGCAGCCATTTGAGCAGGTAACCGGAGATGTCCTGGAACATTTCCTCGACGTCCGGCTGGGCGGCCAGGTAGTCGATTACCGGCTGTTCGAGGCCGGAATGCTCGCGAAGTTCCGGCTTCCAGTACGGATTGGGCAGGCAGCGCACGTCGAACACCACATCGGCGTCCACCGGCATGCCGCGCTTGAAGCCGAATGACTCGACCAGGAACGCGGTGCCTGGCTCGGGTTGGTTGAGCAGGCGCAGCTTGATCGAATCGCGCAGCTGGTAGAGGTTCAGGCTGGTGGTGTCGATCTTCAGGTCGGCGAGGTCGGCGATCGGCCCGAGCAGCTCGCTTTCCACGCGGATCGCCTCGGCCAGCGAGCGACTGTCATTGGTCAGTGGGTGGCGCCGGCGGGTTTCCGAGAAGCGCTTGAGCAGGGTGTCTTCGTCGGCGTCCAGGTACAGCACGTCGCACTGGATATGCCGTGAGCGTGCCTCTTCGAGCAGTTCGGGGAAGCGCGACAGGTGGCTGGGCAGGTTGCGCGCGTCGATGGACACCGCCACCTTCGGTTGCAGCAGCTCGGTGTTGATCAGCGCGTTTTCCGCCAACTGCGGCAACAACCCGGCGGGCAGGTTGTCGATGCAGTAGTAGCCGTTGTCTTCCAGCACGTCGAGGGCGGTACTCTTACCGGAGCCGGAGCGGCCGCTGACGATGATCAGGCGCATGTTCAGTGCTCGTTCTGTACGTCCAGGACGACCTGGTAAAGGGTCTCGCTGCTGTCGGCGGCACGCAGGCGATCGCGGACCTCCTTGCGATCGAGCATGCTGGCGATCTGGCGCAGCAGTTCAAGGTGGGCATCGGTGGCGGCTTCCGGGACCAGCAGGACGAACAGCAGGTCGACCGGGGCGCCATCGATGGCATCGTAATCGATGGGGGCATCCAGGTGCAGCAGGGCGCTCACTGGCGCGGTGCAGCCCACAAGCCGGCAGTGGGGAATGGCGATGCCATTGCCAAAACCGGTGGAGCCCAGTTTTTCCCGAGCGATGAGCTTGTCGAAGACGTCTTGCATCTCCAGCTCGGGTACTTGCTCGGCGATCAGGGTGGCGACCTTTTCCAGGGCGCGCTTCTTGCTGCCGCCCGGCACGTTCACGAGGGAACGGCCGGGGGTCAGGATGGTTTCAAGTCGGATCATGGATGAGGGGGATCAGCGGGCGGCTGCGCCTTGCAGCAGGCTTTGCTGTTTTTCCTTGTGTTTTTTCAGTTGGCGATCGAGTTTGTCGGCCAGGGCGTCAATCGCCGCGTACATGTCTTGATGTTCGGCGTTGGCGACGACTTCGCCACCGGGAATCTGGAGTGTGGCTTCCACCTTCTGCTGCAGCTTCTCGACCTTCATGATCACCGTCGCATTGGTGATCTTGTCGAAATGACCCTCGACGCGGGCGAGCTTCTCGAGCACGTAATCGCGCAGTGGTTGGGTGACTTCTACATGCTGTCCACTGATGTTGACTTGCATACAGCTTCTCCTTTGTTGCCCGTGCATAAAGAGGCAGGTATTGCACCTGCCACTGAAACGCTGTGGCACATCCCGGGGCTACATCAGTCGCTTGCGCTCGCTCGATGGGGCGATGCCCAACGATTCGCGGTACTTGGCGACGGTGCGACGGGCTACCTGGATGCCTTGTGCCTCCAGTAAACCAGCGATCTTGCTGTCACTCAATGGCTTTTTCTGATTTTCCGCCGCCACCAGTTTCTTGATGATCGCGCGGATCGCCGTGGACGAGCATTCGCCGCCTTCGGCGGTGCTTACGTGGCTTGAGAAAAAGTATTTCAGTTCGTAGATGCCGCGTGGGGTGTGCATGTATTTCTGCGTGGTCACCCGCGAGATGGTCGACTCGTGCATGCCCACCGCCTCGGCGATATCGTGCAGCACCAGCGGCTTCATGGCCTCGTCGCCATGGTCGAGGAAGCCGCGCTGGTGCTCGACGATCTGCGTCGCCACCTTCATCAGCGTTTCGTTGCGGCTCTGCAGGCTCTTGATGAACCAGCGCGCTTCCTGCAGCTGGTTGCGCATGAAGGTGTTGTCGGCGCTGGTGTCGGCGCGGCGGACGAAGCCGGCGTACTGCGGGTTGACCCGCAGGCGCGGTACCGCTTCCTGGTTGAGCTCGACCAGCCAGCGCTCGCTGTCCTTGCGCACGATGACGTCGGGCACGACGTACTCGGGCTCGCTGGACTCGATCTGCGAGCCGGGGCGCGGGTTGAGGGTCTGTACCAGTTCGATGACCTGGCGCAGCTCGTCTTCCTTGAGCTTCATGCGGCGCATCAGCTGGCTGTAGTCGCGGCTGCCGAGCAGGTCGATGAAATCGGTGACCAGGCGCTGGGCCTCGCTCATCCACGGTGTCGAGGCAGGCAGCTGGCGCAGTTGCAACAGCAGGCATTCGCCCAGGGAGCGGGCGCCGATACCGGCGGGCTCGAATTGTTGGATGCGATGCAGCACCGCCTCGACCTCGTCCAGCTCGATGTCGAGCTCCGGGTCGAAGCCTGCGCAGATCTCCTCGAGGGTGTCTTCCAGGTAGCCCTGGCCGTTAATGCTGTCGATCAGGGTGACGGCGATCAGGCGGTCGGTGTCGGACATCGGCGCCAGGTTGAGCTGCCACAGCAGGTGGCTCTGCAGGCTCTCGCCGACCGAGGTGCGGGTGGTGAAGTCCCACTCGTCGTCATCGTTGCTCGGCAGGCTGCTGGCGCTGGTCTGGTAGATGTCTTCCCAGGCGGTGTCGACCGGCAGTTCGTTGGGGATGCGCTCGGCCCATTCGCCGTCTTCGAGGTTTTCCGCGGTGCTGCTGGTACTGGTTTCCTGGAAACTGTTGTCCTGGACTTCGGCGGCCGGCTTGTTCTCGGCGTTGTCCGCCATCGGGTCGCTGTTGTCGAAGTCCTCGCCGTCTTCCTGACGTTCGAGCATCGGATTGGACTCCAGCGCTTCCTGGATTTCCTGCTGGAGGTCCAGGGTGGAGAGCTGAAGCAGACGGATGGCCTGTTGCAACTGCGGGGTCATCGTCAGTTGCTGGCCCATTTTTAGGACGAGCGATGGTTTCATGGCTGGGGCTTGATACCTTGTTGCCGGCGCGCATGCGCCATCCACTACACGGAGGGCGCCTGGGCGCCGATTTTAAGCAAGTTGTATGCCTGAAATTGCAGCGTTTGCCTAGAGCACTGTAACAACTTAAGCCTCGAACAGGCGCTTGCGCCAGTGCTCCGGGCAGGCCGGGTCAGAGTCGGAACTCGTGCCCCAGGTACACTTCCTTGACCAGCTGGTTGGCCAGGATGGTCTCGGCGTCGCCTTCGGCGATCAGCTGGCCATCGTTGACGATGTAGGCAGTCTCGCAGATGTCCAGGGTCTCGCGAACGTTGTGGTCGGTGATCAGTACGCCGATGCCCTTGTTCTTGAGGTGGTGGATGATCTGCTTGATGTCGCCGACGGAGATCGGGTCGACGCCGGCAAAGGGTTCGTCCAGCAGGATGAACTTGGGCGCGGTGGCCAGGGCGCGGGCGATCTCGACGCGGCGGCGTTCGCCGCCGGAGAGGCTCATGCCGAGGTTGTCGCGGATGTGGCTGATGTGGAATTCCTGCAGCAGGCTTTCCAGCTCCTTGCGCCGGCCGTCGCGGTCGAGGTCCTTGCGGGTCTCGAGGATGGCCATGATGTTGTCGGCCACCGACAGCTTGCGGAAGATCGAGGCTTCCTGCGGCAGGTAGCCGATGCCGGCCTGGGCGCGCCCGTGCATGGGCTGGTGGCTGACGTCGAGGCTGTCGATCAGCACCCGACCCTGGTCGGCCTGGACCAGGCCGACGATCATGTAGAAGCAGGTGGTCTTGCCGGCGCCGTTGGGGCCGAGCAGGCCGACGATCTGGCCGCTGTCGATGGACAGGCTGACGTCGCGAACGACCTGCCTGCCCTTGTAGCTCTTGGCCAGGTGCTGGGCTTTGAGGGTTGCCATTTACTCGGCCTTTTTCTTCGGTTGAATGACCATGTCGATGCGCTGACGTGGTGCAGTCACGTTGCCACCGCGACCGGCGGTAGCCACCTGGGTCTTGGTGTTGTAGACGATCTTCTCGCCTTCGGTGGTGTTGCCTTCGTTCTCGACCTTGGCGCGATCGGTGAGGATCACCATGTCTTTCTGCGCCTGGTACTGGATGGTCACGGCCCAGCCTTTCATCTTGTCGGGCTTGGCGGCGCTCTGCTGCTGCTCGAAGTAGGCCAGGTTGCCCACCGAGGTGACCACGTCGATGTCGCCGGAGGCGGCGCGGGTCATGGTCACGGTGTTGCCTTTGATCATCATCGAACCTTGGGTGATGATCACGTCGCCGGTATAGGTGGCAACGCCCTGCTTGTCGTCCAGGTGGGCGTTGTCCGCCTGGATGCGGATCGGCTGGTCACGGTCGTTCGGCAGGGCGAAGGCGCTCGCGCTTCCCAGTGCTACGCCCAGGCTGAGCAGAAGGGGGATGGTTTTAACGAGCCTCATACTGTCCTCTTACGTTAGAGAGCAGGTCCATCCTGCCTTCTTTCAAATACGCTTTCATTCCTTTGCCCGTAGTCGTGCCACCGGCGCCGTCGATTCTAACGGCTTGCTCGGTCTGCGCATATTGCTTCTGCGGGAACACGGTCATGCGTGTGCTGGTGATGATGGTTTCACGTTGCTTCTCGTCGGTGCGCGCCACGCGCACATCGTCGATCAGTTCGACCTCGGTGCCGTCCGGGTTGACCTCGGCGCGCTTGCTCTGCACGTGCCAGGGGTACTCGGTGCCGCGGTACATGTGCAGGTCGGGCGTGGTCACCAGGGTAACCTCGCTGGCCTTGAGGTGCTCGACCTTGGCGGCGGTCATCTCGTACTGCAGCTTGCCGTCGGGCAGGAACTGCAGGCTGTGGGCGTTGATCGCGTAGTAGTCGATGGCGCTCTGGTCGACCTGGGCCTGCGGCTGGTCGAGGAAGCTCTCCGGGCTGATGTTCCAATAGCCTACCGCAACCAGCACGGCGGCGATCCCGCCTAGCAGCGCGACATTTCTGATCTTCTTGCTGAGCATGGGCAGCCTTACAGGTAATGGGCGTTGGCAGCGTCCAGGGTGCCCTGGGCCTGCATGATCAGTTCGCAGAACTCGCGGGCGGCGCCTTCGCCGCCGCGGGCCTGGGTGACGCCGTGGGCGTGCTGGCGAACGAATGCCGCGGCGTTGTGCACCGCCATGCCCAGGCCGACGCGGCGGATTACCGGCAGGTCGGGCAGGTCGTCGCCGAGGTAGGCGACCTGTTCATAGCTTAGATTGAGTTCGGCGAGCAGGCCGTCCAGCACCACCAGTTTGTCCTCGCGGCCCTGGAACAGGTGCGGGATGCCGAGGTTCTTCGCCCGGCGCTCGACCACCGGGGTCTTGCGCCCGCTGATGATCGCGGTGGTCACGCCCGCGGCCATGAGCATCTTGATGCCGTGGCCATCGAGGGTGTTGAAGGTCTTGAACTCGCTGCCGTCCTCGAGGAAGTACAGGCGGCCGTCGGTGAGCACGCCATCGACGTCGAACACCGCCAGCTTGATGGCCTTGGCGCGTTGCATCAGGTCCTGGTTCATTTACATCACTCCGGCGCGCAGCAGGTCGTGCATGTTCAGGGCGCCGGTCGGGCGGTCGTCCTGATCGACGACCACCAGCGCGCTGATCTTGTGGTCTTCCATGATCTTCAGTGCCTCGGCGGCGAGCATCTCGGCGCGGGCGGTCTTGCCGTGGACGGTCATGACCTCGTCGATGAGGGTCTTGTGCACGTCGATGTTGCGGTCCAGGCTGCGGCGCAGGTCACCGTCGGTGAACACGCCGGCGAGCTTGCCGTCGTCACCCAGGACCACGGTCATGCCCAGGCCTTTGCGGGACATTTCAAGCAGCGCGTCCTTGAGCAGGGTGCCGCGTTTGACCTGGGGCAGCTCCTCGCCGGCGTGCATGACGTTCTCGACCTTCAGCAGCAGGCGACGACCCAGCGCGCCACCGGGGTGGGAGAAGGCGAAATCCTCGGCGGTGAAGCCGCGGGCTTCGAGCAGGGCGATAGCCAGGGCATCGCCCAGCGCCAGCGCGGCAGTGGTGGAGGAGGTCGGCGCCAGGTTGAGCGGGCAGGCTTCCTGGGCGACGCTGGCGTCGAGGTTGACCTCGGCGGCCTGGGCCAGGGGCGAGCCCGGATTGCCGGTCAGGCTGATCATCTGGATGCCCAGGCGCTTGATCAGCGGCAGCAGGGTGACGATCTCGGCGGTGCTGCCGGAGTTGGACAGGGCAAGAATGACATCGTCCCGGGTGATCATGCCCATGTCGCCGTGGCTGGCCTCTGCCGGGTGCACGAAGAACGCCGGGGTGCCGGTGCTGGCCAGGGTGGCGGCGATCTTGTTGCCGATATGCCCCGACTTGCCCATGCCCACCACCACGACCCGTCCCTTGCTGGCCAGGATCAGTTCGCAGGCCTTGACGAAATCACCGTCGATGCGGGCCAGCAGGGCCTCCACGGCCTCGAGTTCGAGGCGCAGGGTGCGCTGGGCGGATTGGATCAGCTCGCTGGATTGGGTCATGTCGAAACGCAATGCCTGATGAAAAGGCGGCGATTATAGCCGCAATGTGTGAAAGGCTCATCCTTCGAATGTCATATGGATGCCGCGCCAGCCTGTCTGTGCCCTGAACGAGTGGGGGGACGCCCTTGGGGCGGGCCTATCAGCGGTGCTATAGTTCGCCGCTATTCAGCCCGCAGGGGACCTGTGTGCCTTCAAGATGAAGGCAGGCGTCCACATGACGAGGCTGCACTAGCAAGGAGTCTAGATGAGTGTGGATAGCGCCTACGCGGTCGAGTTGAAGGGCGTCACCTTCAAGCGCGGTTCGCGCAGCATTTTCAGCAATGTGGACATACGCATTCCCCGCGGCAAGGTCACCGGCATCATGGGGCCTTCGGGGTGCGGCAAGACCACCTTGCTGCGCCTGATGGGCGCGCAGTTGCGCCCGTCCGGTGGCGAGGTCTGGGTCAACGGGCAGAACCTGCCCGCGCTGTCGCGCAGCGACCTGTTTGATGCGCGCAAGCAGATGGGCGTGCTGTTCCAGAGCGGCGCGCTGTTCACCGACCTGGATGTGTTCGAGAACGTGGCCTTCCCGCTGCGGGTGCATACGCAGCTGTCGGACGAGATGATCCGTGACATCGTGCTGATGAAGCTGCAGGCCGTGGGCCTGCGCGGCGCCATCGACCTGATGCCCGACGAGCTGTCCGGCGGCATGAAGCGCCGCGTGGCACTGGCCCGGGCGATCGCCCTCGATCCGCAGATCCTCATGTACGACGAACCGTTCGTCGGTCAGGACCCGATCGCCATGGGCGTGCTGGTGCGCCTGATCCGCCTGCTCAACGATGCCCTGGGCATCACCAGCATCGTGGTTTCCCACGATCTCGCGGAAACCGCGAGCATCGCCGACTACATCTATGTGGTCGGCGACGGCCAGGTGCTGGGGCAGGGCACGCCGGACGAACTGATGGGCTCGGACAATCCGCGCATCCGCCAGTTCATGAAAGGCGACCCGGACGGCCCGGTACCCTTCCACTTCCCTGCGCCTGACTACCGCGCCGATCTGCTGGGGACGCGTTGATGCGCAGAAAATCCTTACTCGAACGTATCCGTCTGTTCGGCCGTTCGGCCATCGATGTGCTGGCCGTGCTGGGACGCTCGTGCCTGTTCCTCGGCCATTCGCTGGGCGGGCGCAGCGGCATCGGTGGCTTCCAGCTGCTGGTCAGGCAACTGTATTCGGTGGGCGTGCTGTCGCTGGCGATCATCGTCGTGTCCGGCGTGTTCATCGGCATGGTACTGGCCCTGCAGGGCTACAGCATCCTCGCCAGGTACGGCTCGGAGCAGGCCGTGGGGCAGATGGTTGCCCTGACCCTGCTGCGCGAGCTGGGGCCGGTGGTCACCGGCTTGCTGTTCGCCGGCCGCGCGGGCTCCGCGCTGACCGCCGAGATCGGCAACATGAAGTCCACCGAGCAGCTGTCGAGCCTGGAGATGATCGGCGTCGACCCGCTCAAGTACATCGTCGCCCCGCGCCTGTGGGCCGGCTTCATCTCGCTGCCGCTGCTGGCGCTGATCTTCAGCGTGGTCGGCATCTGGGGCGGCTCATGGGTCGCCGTGGACTGGCTGGGCGTCTATGAGGGTTCGTTCTGGGCCAACATGCAGAACAGCGTTTCGTTCAGCGACGACGTGATCAACGGGCTGATCAAGAGCCTGGTGTTCGCCTTCGTCGTCACCTGGATCGCCGTATTCCAGGGGTACGACTGTGAGCCCACTTCAGAAGGGATCAGCCGTGCCACCACCAAGACCGTGGTCTATGCCTCGTTGGCAGTCCTGGGTCTGGACTTTATTCTGACCGCCTTGATGTTTGGAGATTTCTGATGCAAAACCGCACCCTGGAAATCGGTGTCGGCCTGTTCCTCCTGGCCGGGATCCTGGCGCTGCTGCTGCTGGCCCTGCGTGTCAGCGGGCTGTCGGCCAGCCCGAGCAGCGACACGTACAAAGTTTATGCGTACTTCGACAATATCGCCGGTTTGACGGTCAGAGCTAAAGTGACCATGGCCGGTGTGACCATCGGCAAGGTCACGGCCATCGATCTGGACCGCGATTCCTACACCGGTCGGGTCACGCTGCAGCTGGACAAGCATGTCGACAACCTGCCGACCGACTCCACTGCCTCGATCCTGACCGCAGGCCTGCTGGGCGAGAAGTACATCGGCATCAGCGTGGGTGGCGAGGACGCGGTACTCAAGGACGGCAGCACCATCCACGACACCCAGTCGGCGCTGGTGCTGGAAGACCTGATCGGCAAGTTCCTGCTCAACTCGGTGGGCAAGGAACCGAAAGAAGCACAACCGGCTAATTAAGGAGTTTCCATGATTTCGATCCTGCGACGTGGCCTGCTGGTTCTGCTGGCGGCCTTCCCCTTGCTGGCCCTGGCGGCGCCGGGGCAATCCGCCCGTGATGTGATCCAGGGCACCACCACGCAGCTGCTCAGCGACCTGAAGGCCAACAAGGAGCAGTACAAGGCCAACCCCGAGGCGTTCTACAACGCGCTCAACAGCAACCTCGGCCCGGTGGTCGATGCCGACGGCATTTCCAAGAGCATCATGACCGTCAAGTATTCGCGCAAGGCGACGCCCGAGCAGATGCAGCGCTTCCAGGAGAACTTCAAGCGCAGCCTGATGCAGTTCTACGGCAACGCCCTGCTGGAGTACAACAACCAAGGGATCACCGTCGACCCGGCCAAGGCCGAGGACGGCGACCGCACCAGCGTCGGCATGAAGATCACCGGCACCAACGGCGCGGTCTATCCGGTGCAGTACACCATGCAGAAGCTCGATGGCGAGTGGAAGGTGCGCAACGTCATCGTCAACGGCATCAACATCGGCAAGCTGTTCCGCGACCAGTTCCAGGACGCCATGCAGCGCAACGGCAACAACCTGGACAAGACCATCGACGGCTGGGCCGGCGAAGTGGCCAAGGCCAAGGAAGCGGCGGACAGCTCGCCGGATAAGGAAGTCAAATGAGCGATGCCGCCGTGAGCATGGCCGAGCCGGGCGTCCTCGCCCTGGCCGGCGTGCTGGACTACCGCAGCGGCCCGGCCCTGCGCAAGCAGGGCAAGACGCTGGTCGAGGCGTGCCGCGAACCGCGCCTGGTGCTCGATTGCTCCGCGGTGGTGAAGTCGAGCAGTGTCGGCCTGTCTTTGTTGCTGGGCTTCATGCGCGATGCCCAGGCGGCCGGCAAGACCTGGGAACTGCGCGGTATTCCCGAGGATATGCGGGAAATCGCCGGGGTCTATGACCTCGATGAAGTCCTGGCAGGCTGATGCCCTGCCGTTCGGGAAAGGCCCCTCGGTCAGCGCGCCCTCTCATGGGCTTCGCAGGCGAGGGGCTTTTTTGTATGATGGCCGACCCGCGCGCGTTGGGCGCCGATCGAGGTTGAGCATGCAGGCCGTAGAAGTCAAAAGCTTTCTGGAAGAGAAATTGCCGGGAACCCGGGTCGAAGTTGAAGGCGAAGGCTGCAACTTCCAGTTGAACGTGATCAGCGACGAGCTGGCCGGCCAGAGCCCGGTCAAGCGTCAGCAGGCGATCTATGCTCACCTCAATCCGTGGATCGCCAACGGCAGCATTCACGCGGTAACCATGAAATTCTTCAGCAGCGCAGCCTGGGCTGAGCGCACCTGAGCCAACTTGGCGGCGAGATACGTATGGACAAACTGATTATTACTGGCGGCGCGCGCCTTGACGGCGAGATCCGCATTTCCGGCGCGAAGAACTCGGCGCTGCCGATCCTCTCGGCCACCCTGCTGTGCGATGGTCCGGTCACGGTCGGCAACCTGCCGCACCTGCACGACATCACCACTATGATCGAGCTGTTCGGCCGCATGGGCATCGAGCCTGTGATCGACGAGAAGCTCTCGGTGGAAATCGATCCGCGCACCATCAAGACCCTGGTCGCTCCCTACGAGCTGGTCAAGACCATGCGCGCCTCGATCCTGGTGCTCGGCCCGATGGTCGCCCGCTTCGGTGAAGCCGAAGTCGCCCTGCCGGGCGGTTGCGCCATCGGTTCGCGTCCGGTCGACCTGCACATCCGCGGCCTGGAGGCCATGGGTGCGAAAATCGACGTCGAAGGCGGCTACATCAAGGCCAAGGCGCCCGAGGGCGGCCTGCGCGGCGCGCACTTCTTCTTCGACACCGTGAGCGTCACCGGCACCGAGAACATCATGATGGCCGCCGCCCTGGCCAAGGGCCGCAGCGTGCTGCAGAACGCCGCCCGCGAGCCGGAGGTGGTCGACCTGGCCAACTTCCTGATTGCCATGGGTGCGAAGATCCAGGGCGCCGGCACCGACACCATCACCATCGATGGCGTCGAGCGTCTGCAGCCGACCACCTACCGCGTCATGCCCGACCGTATCGAGACTGGCACCTACCTGGTCGCCGCTGCCGTGACCGGTGGCCGCGTCAAGGTCAAGGACACCGATCCGACCATCCTCGAAGCCGTCCTGGAGAAGCTCAAGGAAGCCGGCGCCGACATCACCACCGGTGAAGACTGGATCGAGCTGGACATGCACGGCAAGCGTCCGAAGGCCGTGAACCTGCGTACCGCCCCGTACCCGGCGTTTCCGACCGACATGCAGGCGCAGTTCATCTCGCTCAACGCCATCGCCGAAGGCACTGGCGCGGTGATCGAGACCATCTTCGAAAACCGCTTCATGCACGTCTACGAGATGCACCGCATGGGCGCGCAGATCCAGGTCGAGGGCAACACCGCCATCGTCACTGGCGTCAAGGCGCTCAAAGGTGCTCCGGTGATGGCCACCGACCTGCGCGCTTCCGCCAGCCTGGTGCTGTCGGCGCTGGTCGCCGAAGGTGACACCCTGATCGATCGCATCTACCACATCGACCGTGGCTACGAGTGCATCGAGGAAAAACTGCAGATGCTGGGCGCGAAGATCCGTCGCGTACCGGGCTAGTCGTCTGTACGGCGCAGGGACGCGCCCTGAATCTTTTGCGGTCGGGCCCTGTGCCCGGCCGGCTATAGCTGCTTAAGGACCGACGTTCCAATGTTGACCATCGCGCTATCCAAAGGCCGTATTCTCGACGATACCCTGCCACTGCTGGCCGAAGCCGGTATCGTGCCGACCGAGAATCCGGACAAGAGCCGCAAGCTGATCATCCCGACCACCCAGGATGATGTCCGCCTGCTCATCGTGCGTGCCACCGACGTGCCGACCTATGTCGAGCATGGCGCCGCCGACCTCGGTGTGGCCGGCAAGGACGTGCTGATGGAATACGGCGGCCAGGGCCTGTACGAGCCCCTGGACCTGCAGATCGCCCAGTGCAAGCTGATGACCGCCGGCGTGACCGGTGCGCCCGAGCCCAAGGGCCGCCTGCGCGTGGCCACCAAGTTCGTCAACGTAGCCAAGCGCTACTACGCCGAGCAGGGCCGCCAGGTCGACATCATCAAGCTGTACGGCTCCATGGAGCTGGCGCCGTTGATCAACCTCGCCGACAAGATCATCGACGTGGTCGACACCGGCAACACCCTGCGCGCCAACGGCCTCGAGCCCCAGGAACTGATCGCCACGATCAGCTCGCGCCTGGTGGTCAACAAGGCCTCCATGAAAATGCAGCACGCCCGTATCCAGAGCCTGATCGACACCCTGCGCAACGCTGTCGAATCGCGACACCGCGGCTGACCTCTGCGCGCGACCTCCGCTGTCGCGCCCGTCTATCCGCGTCATAGCCAATTTTCTCAGGTGCCCGCGCGGATGGAGTGGTAGCTTTAGGGCGCCTGAACATCCGCTAATAACGAGGCCCTCGCCATGACCGTGTCCACTGCAATTGCCCGTCTCAACGCCGCTGACCAGGATTTCGCCCGACATCTGGATCATCTGCTGAGCTGGGAAAGCGTGTCTGATGACGCGGTCAACCAGCGCGTGCTCGACATCATCAAGGCCGTGCGCGAGCGTGGCGATGCGGCGCTGGTGGAATTCACCCAACGCTTCGACGGTGTCGAAGCCAAGGGTATCAATGACCTGATCCTCGACCGCGCGCGCCTGGAACTGGCCCTGACCCGCATCACCCCGGTGCAGCGCGAAGCCCTGGAAAAAGCCGCCAACCGTGTGCGTATCTACCACGAGCGGCAGAAGCAGGACTCCTGGCAGTACACCGAGGCCGACGGCACCGTGCTCGGCCAGAAGGTCACCCCGCTTGACCGCGCCGGCCTGTACGTGCCGGGCGGCAAGGCGTCGTACCCGTCGTCGGTGTTGATGAACGCGATTCCGGCCAAGGTGGCCGGTGTGGCCGAGGTGGTGATGGTGGTGCCGACCCCGCGTGGCGAGGTCAACGAGCTGGTGCTGGCCGCCGCCTGCATCGCCGGTGTCGACCGGGTGTTCACCATCGGTGGCGCCCAGGCAGTCGCGGCCCTGGCCTACGGCACCGAAAGCGTGCCGCAGGTGGACAAGATCGTCGGCCCGGGCAACATCTACGTGGCCACTGCCAAGCGCCATGTGTTCGGCCAGGTCGGCATCGACATGATTGCCGGCCCTTCGGAGATCCTGGTGGTGTGCGACGGCCAGACCGATCCGGACTGGATCGCCATGGACCTGTTCTCCCAGGCCGAGCACGACGAAGACGCCCAGGCCATCCTGGTCAGCCCGGACGCCGAGTTCCTCGATCGCGTGGCCGCGAGCATCGACAAGCTGCTGCCGACCATGGAGCGTGCCGAGATCATCGAGAAGTCGATCAACGGACGTGGCGCGCTGATCCAGGTGCGTGACATGCAGCAGGCCATCGAGGTGGCCAACCGCATCGCTCCCGAGCACCTGGAACTGTCGGTGGCCGACCCGCAGGCCTGGTTGCCGCAGATTCGCCACGCCGGCGCGATCTTCATGGGTCGCCACACCAGCGAGGCGCTGGGCGACTACTGCGCCGGCCCTAACCACGTGCTGCCGACTTCCGGCACCGCGCGCTTCTCTTCGCCCTTGGGCGTGTATGACTTCCAGAAGCGTTCGTCGATCATCTTCTGCTCCGAGCAGGGCGCGTCCGAGCTGGGTCACACCGCTTCCGTGCTGGCCCGGGGCGAATCGCTGACCGCCCACGCGCGCAGCGCCGAATACCGCATCCTCAACGAGAAGGGGAACTGAGCATGAGTCGATTCTGGAGTCCCTTCGTCAAGGACCTGGTGCCTTACGTGCCGGGCGAGCAGCCGAAGCTGGCGCGGCTGGTCAAGCTGAACACCAACGAGAACCCCTATGGCCCGTCGCCCAAGGCGCTGGAGGCCATGCGTGGCGAGCTCAACGACAACCTGCGCCTGTATCCGGACCCGAACGGTGACCGGCTCAAGCAGGCGGTGGCCGAGTATTACGGCGTGACGCCGGCGCAGGTGTTCGTCGGCAACGGCTCGGACGAGGTGCTGGCGCACATCTTCCACGGCCTGTTCCAGCATGACCGTGGGCCGCTGCTGTTCCCGGACGTGAGCTACAGCTTCTACCCGGTGTATTGCGGCCTGTACGGTATCGCGTTCGAGCAGGTGGCGCTGGATGAGCAGTTCCAGATCCGGGTTTCGGATTACAGCAAGCCTAATGCCGGGGTCATCTTCCCCAACCCCAATGCGCCGACCGGTTGCCTGTTGCCGCTTGAGGCGGTCGAGCAACTGCTGCAGGCCAACCGGGATTCGGTGGTGGTGGTCGATGAGGCCTACATCGATTTCGGTGGCGAGACGGCCATCAGCCTGGTCGATCGCTATGACAACCTGCTGGTGACCCAGACCTTGTCCAAGTCGCGTTCGCTGGCGGGGCTTCGGGTTGGGTTGGCGGTTGGTCATCCGGACCTGATCGAGGCGTTGGAGCGGATCAAGAACAGCTTCAACTCGTATCCGTTGGATCGCATGGCGATTGTCGGGGCGGCGGCGGCGTTTGACGACCGTGAGTATTTCGATGAGACCTGTCGCAAGGTTATCGATAGCCGAGAGGTGTTGGTTGCCGAGTTGGTAGCGCGGGGGTTTGAGGTGCTGCCTTCGGCGGCGAACTTCATCTTTGCCCGGCATCCCGGGGAGGATGCGGCGGGGATCGCGGCTCGGCTTCGGGAGCAGGGGGTGATTGTTCGGCACTTCAAGCAGGAGCGGATTGCGCAGTTCCTGCGGATTACCGTTGGGACGCCGGAGATGAATCAGGCTTTGCTTGATGCTTTGAATTGATTTCAGGGGGTTGACTGGGGGCGGGTTCGAAGTTTTTATTATGACTTCTGACTCGCGCCTTGTTGTTTTAATATTTCTGTTTTGGCTTTTTCAAGCGGCGACGCTTATATCGCTGTTTCGCCTTGCGGCGACTTACTTTTGTCTTGACTCGCCGTCCGCGTCAAAAGTAAGCAAAACCGCGCGCTCATTCATCCGGCCCCTGCGCTTCGCTCCGGGGTTCCCTCACTCCGGCCTTGCTCCCGGGAGGACCGCGCTGCAGGGCCCATCCTGGGCCCCAGCGCTTGACGGGCATCCATGCCCGTCACCTCCCTCCGCAAGACCTACGCTCGGCCTCCTGAAGTCGCGCAAGTTACGGGCGGCGCCTGGGCTGGCGCAGCTGTCGCTAGTTAGAAATTCAATAATCTCTCGATCGTATCGCGGGACAAGCCCGCTCCCACGCAATAGTCGTCGTTATATAGATCTCTGTAGGAGCGGGCTTGCCCCGCGAAAGGGTCGGAACAGCCAATATATAACTAACTATCAATCAAATAGCTTCGCATCTCTTGCTCTTGCTCTTGCTCTTGCTCTTGCTCTTGCTTCTAAGCGCGCGATAGTTCAGGCAACACCAATTGCGACTTCAGGAGGCCGAGCGGAGTTCTTGCGGAGGGAGGTGACGGCCATGGATGGCCGTCAAGCGCTGCGCCCCAGGATGGGGCGTTCAGCGCGGTCCTCCCGGGAGCAAGAACGGAGCGAGGGGACCCCGGAGCGCAGCGTAGGGGCCGGATGAACGGAGCGGGGCGGCTTTGGTTACTTTGGCCAAGACCAAAGTAACCCGCCGTAAGGGCGGAAAGGTGACTAAATGTCGATATCGTCTACGAATGCGCATAAAAAAATCAAAACCCACGCCCTGAAATTCGAACCCAAACCCTTGCCCAATCCCCCCCCAACCGCTATCGTCCAACCCCAAGAAAATTCATCCGATGACTGGACGTACCCACCCCGTGACCCCGCTCATCAAACGCTCCCTGGTAGAACAAGCCGTAGACCAGCTCCGCGACCGCATCGCCAAGGGCACCTGGTCGATAGGCCAACGCCTACCCACAGAACCAGAGCTGGCCAGCGACCTGGGCATCAGCCGCAACACCGTCCGCGAGGCCATGCGCGTCCTGGCCTTCAGCGGCCTGGTGGAAATCCGCCAGGGCGACGGCAGCTACCTGCGTACCGCCGTGGACCCCTTGCAGGCCGTGCAGGTCATGTCCCGCTGCGCAGTCGAACACGCCCGCGAAACCCGCCATATCCTTGAAGCAGAAGCCATTGGCCTGGCCGCCATGCGCCGCACCGACGCCGACCTGCAGGCCCTGCGCGAGGCCTTGCAGCACAGCGCGGAGCACTTCCATGGCGATGTCGACGCCTACGTAGAATGCGACCTGGTCTTCCACCAGCGCCTGGTGGACGCCGCCCACAACCCCGCCCTGAGCGAGCTGTACCGCTATTTCTCCAGCGTGGTCCGCGCCGCCCTGCAGCACAACATGACCACCGTCCCCCGCTGCCAGGCCGTGTTCGACCTGCACGGGCAGATCCTCGACGCCCTCGAACAACGCGATCCGGAACGGGCCAAGCACCTGAGCCGGACCCTCATCGAATCCTGACAACGAGAAGGCCATGGCCGAACAACTGACCCGCAACACCGCTCCCCGCGAGGCGGAGCTCGACGAACTGCTGATCGACGCCGAAGCCGACG
The DNA here is from genome assembly GCF_019646095.1 of Pseudomonas sp. 2hn. Lineage (NCBI taxonomy): Bacteria > Pseudomonadati > Pseudomonadota > Gammaproteobacteria > Pseudomonadales > Pseudomonadaceae > Pseudomonas > Pseudomonas sp. 2hn. The sequence goes on from NZ_CP081016.1 coordinate 1,063,049, forward strand.
ACGAGCAGGTCCAGCAACAGCCCGTGGTGCTGCGCAGGCCCTGGCTGTTGCTGTTGGGCCTGGTGCTGGTGGCGCTGAACCTGCGTCCGGCGCTGTCGAGCATGTCGCCGGTGCTCGGCCAGGTCTCCGAAGGGCTGGGGCTCAGCGCATCGCAAGCCGGGCTGCTGACCACCTTGCCGGTACTGTGCCTGGGGCTGTTCGCGCCGCTGGCGCCGATCCTGGCGCGACGCTTCGGCAGCGAGCGGGTGATCTTCGGCATTCTGCTGACCCTGGCGCTGGGCATCCTGGTGCGCAGCACCCTGGGTGCCACCGGGGTGTTCCTCGGCAGCCTGATGGCGGGGGCGAGCATCGGCATCATCGGCGTGCTGCTGCCAGGTATCGTCAAGCGCGACTTCCCCCAGCACGCCGGTACCCTGACCGGCGTCTACACCATGGCGCTGTGCCTGGGCGCCGCGATGGCCGCCGGGGCCACGGTGCCCTTGACCCGCCACTTCGATGACAGCTGGGCACTGGGGCTGGGCTTCTGGCTGCTGCCTGCCCTGCTGGCGATGCTGGTCTGGTTGCCCCAGTCCCGTCAGGGCCATGGCGTGCACAAGGTCGCCTACCGCGTGCGCGGGCTGTGGCGCGACCCGCTGGCCTGGCAGGTGACGCTGTACATGGGCCTGCAGTCGTCGCTGGCCTACATCGTGTTCGGCTGGTTGCCTTCGATCCTGATCGGTCGCGGGCTGAGCCCGACCGAGGCGGGGCTTGTGCTGTCCGGTTCGGTGATCGTGCAACTGATCAGCTCCCTGAGCGCGCCCTGGCTGGCCACGCGTGGCAAGGACCAGCGCCTCGCCATCGTGGTGGTGATGCTGGTGACCCTGGGCGGGCTGTTCGGTTGCCTGTATGCGCCGATCGAGGGGCTGTGGGGCTGGGCGATCCTGCTCGGGCTGGGGCAGGGCGGCACCTTCGCCCTGGCACTGACCCTGATCGTGCTGCGCTCCAAGGACGCCCATGTGGCGGCGAACCTGTCGAGCATGGCCCAGGGCGTGGGCTACACGCTGGCTTCCATGGGGCCGTTCGCGGTGGGCCTGGTGCATGACTTGACCGGTGGCTGGAGCGCGGTGGGCTGGATCTTCGCGGTGCTGGGCGTCGGGGCGATCCTGTTCGGTCTCGGCGCCGGGCGCGCGCTGCATGTGCAGGTCAACAGCGAGCACGTTTAAGGCGCTGGCCTGCCCCGTGATCGTCATTCACGACGCGAATGGGCATGGTGTTGCTGGCATCCAGGCAGTATCTTGCGGGTTTCGCACCTTGCGCAGGAACAGTCCATGAGCGATGCCAACAGCGCCCTGATCACCCGTTTCTACCAGGCCTTCCAGCGCCTGGATGCCGAGGCCATGGTGGCCTGCTACAGCGAAGACATCGTCTTCAGCGACCCGGTCTTCGGCACCCTGCGCGGGCGTGACGCGGGTGATATGTGGCGGATGCTCACCGCCCGCGCCAAGGACTTCACCCTGACTTTCGACGACGTGCGCAGCGATGGCGCGCACTGGGTGGCGACCTACCTGTTCAGCCAGACCGGGCGGGTGGTGGTCAACGATATCCAGGCGCGCTTCGTGATCCGCGACGGGCTGATCTGCCAACACGACGATACCTTCGGCCTGTGGCGCTGGGCACGTCAGGCACTGGGCATGCCGGGTGTGCTGCTGGGCTGGACGCCGATGCTGCAGAACAAGGTGCGCCATCAGGCGTTCAAGGGGCTTCGCGCATTCCAGCAGGCGCGCTGAGGCGTTAAGCTGGCGGCCTTCTTCCGTTGCACCGAACCGAGCCGTGAGCGAAACAGCGCCTTCCCCCGATTGCAAACCCTGGTACGTCTACCTGGTGCGTGCCGCCAATGGCTCGTTGTACTGCGGTATCAGCGACGATCCGCAGCGACGGTTCATCAAGCACCAGAAAGGGCAGGGCGCGCGCTATTTCAAGACCAGCCCGGCGCAGGCGCTGGTGTATGTGGAGCAATGGCCGGACAAGGGCGAGGCGTTGCGCCAGGAGCGGTTGGTGAAGAAGCTGCGCAAGGCGGCGAAGGAGGCGTTGGTGGCGTCCTATGCCGGACTCGGGGGGTAGTGTCCTCGCCAGGGCGCCTTGGTCCTGCACACCTATGGCGCCGCCTTGTTCCCTGTTCAGTGCTTCATGCCTAGTTCGGCATCATCCATCAATGCTTTGGCCAGGGCGCTCAGGTAATACGACGCCCAGAGTAACTGAGGCTTTTCCTCCATGATCCCGGTGATGGTCAGGTCGCGTACGCAGCCCATCAGTTCCGAGGCCTGGTCGCGGGCGTGCTGGCAGGGGATGCCGGGTTCGATGCAGAACAGCGGGTCGGTCATGCCTTCGCCCTGGTAGAACTTGGTCTTGCCGACGGTGGTGGGGGTGTTGTCTGTGGTCATGATTTTTCTCCCTGAAAGGGTCGGTGCCTGTGCGGGCGCCATCGCGGGGCAAGCCCGCTCCCACGCAGCCGAGGCCTACTGAGTGCTGGCGTGGGAGCGGGCTTGCCCCGCGATTGGGCTTAATGCAACGTCGGCGCCTGCGCCGGCATCTGTACCTGGATCAATGCCGCTTCGAGCAACACACGCAGCGACTCCATTTCATGCATCGACGCCATCATCAGCACGGCAGCCGGCGACCTGGGTTTGAGCTGCACGGCGTGATGGGCAACGGTCAAGGCGCACAGGGCGTACTCGGTGGCCTGGATGAGGGTGTCTTCGAGGGAATGAGGGTTGTGGGGTGGATCGGGGACGATCTTTAGCATTTTGGGGCACCTGGATAGGGCCACCACACGCCTGCTGTCAAACAAGAAGGTGGCAGCTGTACATGGGTTGACAGACCGGTAGGCATCCCAAAACCCGGCGCACATAAAGTGCCCCACGCACAGCCGCCATGAAGGCTAAGCCACGGGAATAAACCTAGGACGGCCTGTCAAAGCCGATCGCTGAATGTGCAGCGACTGCCCGAGACTAGAGGCCAACCCAGACCACCGCAATGGCTTGAAAGGGCTTGGGAGTATGTTTGGGAAATGGACTACAGGGAATGGGGAAAGTCTGATGAATCGGTGCTTATTTTGAGATCGCTGGGGCTGCTTTGCAGCCCTTTCGCGGCACAAGGCCGCTCCTACAAGGGGAGCGCGATTCCTGTAGGAGCGGCCTTGTGCCGCGAAAGGGGCGCAACGCGCCCCCGGCTATTTCAGTCCTTGCGCCGCTTCAACTGATCGATCAGCTGCGTCGGCAAGCCCTTGATCACCAGCGTCCCGGCTTCCTCGTCATACTCCACCTTCGACCCGAGCAAATGCGCCTCGAAGCTGATCGACAACCCCTCCGCACGCCCGGTAAAGCGCCGGAACTGGTTGAGGGTACGCTTGTCGGCCGGGATCTCCGGCGACAGCCCGTAGTCGCTGTTGCGGATATGGTCGTAGAACGCCTCGGGGCGGTCCTCGTCGATCAGGCTGGAGAGCTCCTCCAGCGTCACCGGCTCGCCCAGCTTGGTCTGGGTGGTGGCATAGTCGACCAGGGTCTGGGTCTTCTCCCGGGCAGATTCTTCCGGCAGGTCTTCTTTCTCGACGAAGTCGCTGAAAGCCTTGAGCAGGGTGCGGGTCTCGCCCGGGCCGTCGACGCCTTCCTGGCAGCCGATGAAGTCGCGGAAATAATCCGAGACCTTCTTGCCGTTCTTGCCCTTGATGAACGAGATGTACTGCTTGGAGTTCTGGTTGTTCTTCCACTCGGACAGGTTGACCCGCGCCGCCAGGTGCAGCTGGCCCAGGTCCAGGTGGCGCGACGGGGTGACGTCGAGTTCGGCGTTCACCGCCACGCCTTCGCTGTGGTGCAGCAGGGCGATGGCCAGGTACTCGGTCATGCTTTGCTGGTAATGAGCGAACAGCACGTGGCCGCCGGTGGACAGGTTGGACTCTTCCATCAGCTTCTGCAGGTGCTCGACGGCGACGCGGCTGAAGGCGGCGAAGTCCTTTTCCTCATCCAGGTACTGCTTGAGCCAGCCACTGAACGGGTAGGCGCCGGACTCGCCGTGGAAAAAGCCCCAGGCTTTGCCTTGCTTGGCGTTGTAGCTGTCGTTGAGGTCGGCCAGCAGGTTCTCGATGGCGTCGGAGGCTGCCAGTTCGCTGTCGCGCGCATGGAGCACGGCGGGGCTGCCATCGGGCTTCTTGTCGATCAGGTGAACGATGCAATGACGGATTGGCATGGAATTCTCGGTGGTCTGAGCGGTGAAAAGCCGCGCTGCAAAAGTCGCTCAGTTTACCTCAGGGTGGGGGTGATGCAGTGGCCAGATATTGGCACAAATGCCAGTTGTTCGTTTTTTGTTCATTTTTTTGCGATTTTTCCGAAAACCCCCGAAAAACCTGCACAAAATCAATGTCGACAGCGGATATTTCTCGATTCCTGTGGTAGCTTTGCGCGGTCTTGCGCCCCTTGGGTGGCGCATTGCTGGCAGATCGCTTGCGCGGTGTCGAACCAAACGCCGATTTGCGTATCTACATACGCGATCGACGCGGCCTCTGGATTGTCCCGGGCTGGCCCGACCACCGACCAAACATGCTGCACAACCTCTGATTTGATAGGGAAGGAACACCACCATGGCACTGACCAAAGACCAACTGATTGCCGACATTGCTGAATCCATCGACGCGCCGAAAACCACCGCGCGCGCTGCTCTGGAGCAACTGGGCCAGATCGTTGCCGACCAACTGGAAAACGGCGCCGAAATCACCCTGCCAGGCATCGGCAAGCTGAAAGTCTCCGAGCGTCCTGCCCGTACCGGCCGCAACCCTTCGACTGGCGCCGCCATCGAAATCGCTGCCAAGAAAGTCGTCAAGTTCGTTCCAGCCAAAGTGCTGACCGACTCGATCAACAAGTAATTGTTGATGCGTTGACGAAACCGCGCCCGGCTTGCCCGGGCGCGGTTTTTTCATGCCTGTGATTTGCGCGCGGCATGCCACTGCTGGCGTGCGCTGTCGTCCTGGAAGCTCCAGGCGACCATGCGGCTCTGCTTCTGCCCCTGGCCCATCTCGACGATGCGCAGGGCCTTCACCCCGGCCTTCTTCAAGGCCGCCTCGATACCCGGCAGGTTGCTGGCCTTGGACACCAGGCTGGTGAACCACAGCACCTGGGCCGCGTACTGAGCGCTTTCGGCGACCAGTTGGCTGACGAAGCGAATCTCGCCACCTTCGCACCACAGTTCGTTGTTCTGCCCGCCAAAGTTCAGCACTGGCAGCTTGCGCTTGTGGTCCTGCTTGCCGAGGTTCTTCCACTTGCGCTGGCTGCCGCGGGTGGCTTCCTCGCGGGAGGCGTGGAACGGCGGGTTGCACAGGGTGACGTCGAAGCGTTCGTCGGCTTGCAGCAGGCCACTGAGAATGTGCCTGGGCTGCGCTTGCTGGCGCAGGCTGATGGCCTTGTCGAGCTTGTTGGCCTGGACGATGGCCTTGGCCGAGGCCAGGGCCATGTCGTCGATGTCGGAGCCGGTGAAGCGCCAGCGGTAGTCGCTGTGGCCGAGCAGGGGGTAGATGCAGTTGGCGCCGACGCCGATATCCAGGGCGCGCACCTGGGCGCCACGGGGGATCTCGCCGGCATTGTCCTCGGCCAGCAGGTCGGCCAGCACGTGGATGTAGTCGGCGCGGCCAGGGATTGGCGGGCACAGGTAGTCGGCCGGGATGTCCCAGTGCTGGATGCCGTACTGGGCCTTGAGCAGGGCGCGGTTGAACACCCGCACGGCCTCGGGGTTGGCGAAGTCGATGCTGGGCTTGCCGTAGGGATTTGTAATGGTGAAGCGGGCCAGGTCAGGGTGTGCCTTGATCAGCGCGGGAAAGTCGTAGCGGCCCTGGTGGCGGTTGCGTGGGTGCAGGGTAGGTTTCTGAGTCATGGTTTGGTCCCGGAAAGCATCGCGGGGCAAGCCCGCTCCCACGTTCTCGCCCCTGTAGTGGGGGATGGCGTGGGAGCGGGCTTGCCCCGCGATGGCTTCACTGAATATTACAGCGCAGCAATCCGCGCATGCTGCTCGGTGAAGTTGGCCAGGGCCTGCTCCGACTCGGCCAGCTTGGCGCGTTCCTTCTCGATCACCGCAGGCGGCGCCTTGTCGACGAAGGCGGCGTTGGACAGCTTGCCACCCACGCGCTGGACCTCGCCCTGCAGGCGCTGGATCTCCTTGCTCAGGCGCGCCAGCTCCGCGTCCTTGTCGATCAGGCCGGCCATCGGTACCAGCACCTGCAGGTCACCCACCAGCGCGGTGGCCGACAGCGGCGCTTCGTCCTGCTCGCCGAGCACGGTGAACGACTCGACCTTGGCCAGCTTCTTCAGCAGGGCTTCGTTTTCCTGCAGGCGACGCTGGTCGTCGGCGTTGGCGTTCTTCAGGAACAGCGGCAGCGGCTTGCCCGGGCCGATGTTCATCTCGGCGCGGATGTTGCGCAGGCCCACCATCAGCTCCTTGAGCCACTCGATGTCGCCTTCGGCGGCGGCGTCGATGCGGCTTTCGTTCGCTTCAGGCCACGGCTGCAGCATGATGGTCTTGCCTTCGATGCCGGCCAGCGGCGCGATGCGCTGCCAGATCTCTTCGGTGATGAACGGCATGAACGGGTGCGCCAGGCGCAGGGCGACTTCCAGCACGCGCACCAGGGTGCGACGGGTGCCGCGGGCGCGCTCGACCGGGGCGTTCTCGTCCCACAGCACCGGCTTGGACAGCTCCAGGTACCAGTCGCAGTACTGGTTCCAGATGAACTCGTACAGGGCCTGGCTGGCCAGGTCGAAGCGGAACTGCTCGAGCTGGCGGGTAACCTCGGCTTCGGTGCGCTGCAGCTGCGAGATGATCCAGCGGTCGGCCAGCGACAACTCGTAGGCCTCGCCGTTCTGGCCGCAGTCCTCGCCCTTGTCCAGCACGTAGCGGGCGGCGTTCCAGATCTTGTTGCAGAAGTTGCGGTAGCCTTCGACGCGGCCCATGTCGAACTTGATGTCACGACCGGTGGAGGCCAGCGAACAGAAGGTGAAGCGCAGGGCGTCGGTGCCGTAGCTGGCGATGCCTTCGGGGAACTCGGCCTTGGTCTGCTTGGCGATCTTCTCGGCCAGCTTCGGCTGCATCATGCCGCTGGTGCGTTTTTCCAGCAGGGCGTCGAGGGTGATGCCGTCGACGATGTCCAGCGGGTCGAGGACGTTGCCCTTGGACTTGGACATCTTCTGGCCCTGGCCGTCGCGGACCAGACCGTGCACGTAGACGGTCTTGAACGGGACCTGCGGGGTGCCGTCCTCGTTCTTGATCAGGTGCATCGTCAGCATGATCATCCGGGCGACCCAGAAGAAGATGATGTCAAAGCCCGTGACCAGCACGTCGGTGGAGTGGAATTTCTTCAGGAACTCGGTCTGCTCCGGCCAGCCCAGGGTGGAGAAGGTCCACAGGCCCGAGCTGAACCAGGTGTCGAGCACGTCGTCGTCCTGGCGCAGCTTCACCTCGTTGCCCAGGTTGTGCTTGGCGCGCACTTCGGCCTCGTCACGGCCGACGTAGACCTGGCCGGCCTCGTCGTACCAGGCCGGGATGCGGTGGCCCCACCACAGCTGGCGGCTGATGCACCAGTCCTGGATATCGCGCATCCAGGAGAAGTACATGTTCTCGTACTGCTTGGGCACGAACTGGATGCGGCCGTCTTCCACGGCGGCGATGGCAGGCTCGGCCAGCGGCTTGGTGGAGACATACCACTGGTCGGTCAGCCACGGCTCGATGACGGTGCCCGAACGGTCGCCCTTCGGTACCTTCAGGGCGTGGTCGTCGATGCTGACCAGCAGGCCCTGGGCGTCCAGGTCGGCGACCATCTGCTTGCGCGCGACAAAGCGGTCGAGGCCGGCGTACTGGGCCGGCAGCGAGGTGTCGATACCTTCGTTGACGCTGCCGTCGAGGTTGAACGCCTGCACGGCGGCCAGCACGGTGGCGTTCTTGTCGAAGATATTGAGCAGCGGCAGGTTGTGGCGCTTGCCGACTTCATAGTCGTTGAAGTCGTGGGCCGGGGTGATCTTCACGCAGCCGGTGCCGAACTCCGGGTCGCAGTAGTCGTCGGCGACGATCGGGATGCGACGGCCGACCAGCGGCAGTTCGACGAACTTGCCGATCAGTGCCTGGTAGCGCTCGTCGGTCGGGTTGACCGCGACGGCGACGTCACCCAGCAGGGTTTCCGGACGGGTGGTGGCGACCACCAGGTGGTCCTTGCCTTCGGCGGTCTTGGCGCCGTCGGCCAGCGGGTAGCGCAGGTTCCACAGGTGGCCCTTCTCGTCGTGGTTTTCCACTTCGAGGTCGGAAATCGCCGTGTGCAGCTTGGTGTCCCAGTTGACCAGGCGCTTGCCGCGGTAGATCAGGCCGTCTTCGTGCAGGCGCACGAAAGCCTCTTTGACCGCTTCCGACAGGCCGTCGTCCATGGTGAAGCGCTCGCGGCTCCAGTCCACCGACGAGCCCAGGCGGCGGATCTGGCGGCTGATGTTGCCGCCCGATTGATCCTTCCACTCCCAGACCTTCTCCAGGAACTTCTCACGACCCAGGTCGTGACGGTTCTGGCCCTTGGCCTCGAGCTGGCGCTCTACCAGCATTTGGGTGGCGATACCGGCGTGGTCGGTGCCCGGCTGCCACAGGGTGTCGCGACCCTGCATGCGGCGGAAGCGGATCAGCGCGTCCATGATCGCGTTGTTGAAGCCGTGGCCCATGTGCAGGCTGCCGGTCACGTTCGGCGGCGGGATCATGATGGTGTAGGACTCGCCTGCACCTTGTGGAGCGAAATAGTTCTCGGACTCCCAGGTGTTGTACCAGGAAGTTTCGATGGCGTGCGGCTGGTAGGTCTTATCCATGCGCGGCGGGACCCTTAGGCATTAATTCGGGAAAGCCGGGAAGTATAACCAAGCTGCGCGCTTCAAGACAGGTGTAGCGCCCATCGCGGGGCAAGCCCGCTCCCACGTGTTGCCGTGGGAGCGGGCTTGCCCCGCGATCCGGACGAATGGTTACTCGGAACGCTTGAGCAACCGCTCCAGCCGCGCATCGAGGCGGCGCTTGATCTCGGTCTCGATATGCGGGGTGAAGTCGTTGATCACGTCCTGCATGATCAGTTGCGCGGCGGCGCGCAGTTCGGCGTCCAGGTGCAGCAGGGTGTCCTGCCGGCGGGTCTGGGCATCCTCTTCAGGTGCCGGGGCCGCTACCGGCGCTGCCTCGGCGACGGGCGGCGCGGGGGCCGGCTCGTCGAGCAGCAGGGGAATCTGCTCCACCGTCTCGGTCAGCAGCGGCGGTTGCAGGTCGGCGTCGCCCAGCAGCTCGCGGATCGACTCGAGGTCGTCGAGCAGGTGGGCGGAATGGGTCAGGGAGTTCAGCTGCTTGTCCATCGTCGTCAGAGTCGCTGTAAGCGGTGATCTTGCAGAGCATAGCCCTGTTCGCGGTAGAAACGGAATCGCTCGCGGGCGGCCAGGCGGATGGCCGGTTCCTCGACGACGATCTCGGCGACCCGTTCGAACTGGCCGACGAAGGCGGGGACATCGCCGCCCAGGTTGATCAGCAGGTCACGGTGTTCGCCGGCATCAGTGCCGATACCCAGCGCGACAATGGCGTCCGGGTGCTGTTCGGCGTGGTCGTGGGGCACGAAGGCCTCGCCCTTGAACTGCCACAGGCGCAGGTCGAGCTCGCCGCGTTGCGCCTCGTCCTGGCAATGCAGGTAGACCCGGTGGCCGAGGCGCCAGGCCTTTTCGCACAGCTTGCAGGCAAAATCCAGCCGCACCGACAGCGAGTCGCTGGGCAGGATGTAGAAATCGACTTTGCTCATGATCGTCCAGTGCCGGCCGGTGGCGCGCAGGGCGCCACCGGCCGTGCGCCATCAGGCGCCAGCGCGGTCCAGCAGGTACTGGGTGAGCAGCGGCACCGGGCGGCCCGAGGCGCCCTTGTCCTTGCCGCCGCTGATCCAGGCGGTGCCGGCGATGTCCAGGTGCGCCCAGTGGTAGGCCTTGGCGAAGCGCGACAGGAAGCAGCCGGCGGTGATGGTGCCGGCCTTCGGGCCACCGATGTTGGCGATGTCGGCGAACGGGCTGTCCAGTTGCTCCTGGTACTCGTCGAACAGCGGTAGCTGCCAGGCGCGGTCGTCGGCACGCTTGCCGGCGTCCAGCAGTTGGCCGACCAGCGCGTCGTCGTTGCCCATCAGGCCCGAGGTGTGGCTGCCCAGGGCGACGATGCAGGCGCCGGTCAGGGTGGCGATGTCGATCACCGCCTGCGGCTTGAAGCGCTCGGCGTAGGTGAGGGTGTCGCACAGCACCAGGCGGCCTTCGGCGTCGGTGTTGAGGATCTCGACGGTCTGCCCGCTCATGGTGGTGACGATGTCGCCCGGGCGGGTGGCGCCGCCGCTCGGCATGTTCTCGGCGCAGGCCAGCAGGCACACCAGGTTGATCGGCAGCTGCAGCTCGAGCACGGCGCGCAGGGTGCCGAACACGCTGGCGGCGCCGCACATGTCGTATTTCATCTCATCCATGCCGGCGCCAGGCTTGAGGCTGATGCCGCCGGTGTCGAAGGTGATGCCCTTGCCGACCAGCACGAACGGTTTCTCGCTCTTCTTGCCGCCCTGGTAGTTGAGCACGATCAGCCGCGGTGGCTGGTCGCTGCCCTGGCCCACGGCGTAGAACGCGCCCATGCCCAGGTCCTTGATCTTCTTCTCGTCCAGCACCTCGACCTTGAGGCCCTTGTGCGCCTTGCCCAGGTCCTTGGCCTGTTCGGCGAGGAAGCTCGGGTGGCAGACGTTCGGCGGCAGGTTGCCCAGGTCGCGGGTGAAGGCCATGCCGGTGGCGATGGCGCTGGCGTGCTTCACGGCGCGCTCGGCCTCGGCCTGGCCGGCCTTGGCGGTGAGCAGGGTGACTTTCTTGATGGCGCGGGGCTCGGCCTTCTGGCTCTTGTAGCGGTCGAATACGTAGTTGCCGTCGAGCAGGGTCTCGGCCAGCAGGCGGTACTTGCCGTAGTGGCCGTCGCGGCCGGTGACGGCGATGTCGTCCAGGGCCAGCACGGCATCACTGCCGCCCAGGCCCTTGAGTACGCCTGCGACGCTGGCGACCAGCTTGCGCCAGGCGCGATCGCCGAGGGCTTCGTCCTTGCCGCTGCCGACCAGCAGCACGCGCTCGGCCTTCAGGCCCGGCAGGTTGTGCAGCAGCAGGGTCTGGCCCGGCTTGCCGGCCAGGTCGCCACGCTTGAGCAGCGCGCTGATCGCGCCTTCGCTGGCCTGGTCGACGGCCTTGGCGGTGGCGCCGAGCTTGCGCCCTTCACCGACGGGTACGACCAAGGTCGCGGTCTTGACGGATACAGCGGCTACGCTCTTTACAACCAATTCCATGTCTGGGGTCCCCGAATGATCTGTCTGTCAGTGGGCGCTGTCTTTCGCAAGCGCTCGGAACACGCGGCTGGCGGGCGATGCCTGCCAGCGGAAAAGCTGCCAGTTTGAGCCTGCCGCGACCACGATGACAACCCCGATATGCGCCATGCTGCGTGGCCAAGTGACAGGCGCCGTCAATCACAGGATAATGCGCGCACTTTTACATGGAGGTTCGCCTTGGCGAACCGGCATTGGTCTTGGCTGTCCGAATCGTTCGTTTGGCTGTCCGCCCCTGACAACCCAGGAGTGTCTGGTTTGATCGTCTTTCGTTATCTGTCCCGCGAGGTCCTGGTGACCTTGAGCGCCGTCAGCGCCGTGCTGCTGGTGATCATCATGAGCGGGCGCTTCATCAAGTACCTGGCCCAGGCGGCCCAGGGCGCGCTCGATCCTAGCGTGCTGTTCATGATCATGGGGTTCCGCCTGCCGGGCTTCCTGCAACTGATCCTGCCGCTGGGGCTGTTCCTCGGCATCCTGCTCGCCTATGGCCGGTTGTATCTCGAAAGCGAGATGACCGTGCTGTCGGCCACCGGCATGAGCCAGCAGCGCCTGCTGACCGTGACCATGGTGCCGGCGGCGCTGGTGGCCCTGCTGGTCGCCTGGCTGAGCCTGAGCCTGGCGCCCCTGGGCGTTGCCCAGGTGCAGAAGATCATCGCCCAGCAGGATGCCCTGACCGAGTTCGACACCCTGGTGCCGGGCCGTTTCCAGACCCTGCGCGACGGTTCCCGGGTGACCTACACCGAGCAACTGTCCGATGACCGCATCAAGCTCGGCGGGGTGTTCATCTCCGAGAAGCGCTTCAACCAGGACAAGACCAAGGACCGCGCGCCTTCGGTGCTGGTTGCCGAGAAGGGCCACCAGGAAGTGCAGGCCGACGGCAACCGTTATCTGGTGCTGGAGAACGGCTACCGCTACGACGGCAACCCGGGCCAGGCCGACTACCGGGCGATCAAGTACGACACCTATGGCGTGCTGCTGCCCAAGCCGGAAGTCGCCGAGGAAGTCACCGAGCGCGAAGCGATCCCGACGTCCGAACTGTTCGGACATGAAGGCATTCGCGAGCGTGCCGAGCTGCAATGGCGCCTGTCGCTGCCACTGCTGGTGTTCGTCGTGACCTTGCTGGCTGTGCCGCTGTCGCGCGTCAATCCACGCCAGGGCCGCTTCCTCAAGTTGCTGCCGGCGATCCTTTTGTACATGGCCTATCTGACGATGCTGATTTCCGTGCGTAGCGCCCTGGAGAAGGGCAAGCTGCCCATCTCGCTGGGCATGTGGTGGGTCCATGGCCTGTTCCTGCTGATCGGCCTGGCGCTGATGTACTGGGAGCCGCTGCGTCTCAAGCGCGCCGCCCGTCGTGCGGAGGTGGCCCGTGGTTAAACTGGACCGCTACATCGGCAAGAGCGTGCTGCTGGCGATCGCCGCCGTGCTGGGCATCATCCTTGGCCTGGCCTCGCTGTTCGCCCTGATCGACGAACTGAACGACCTGAGCGCGACCTACACCTTCATGGACGCTGGCAGCTTCGTCCTGCTGACCGCGCCGCGCCGGCTTTACGACATGCTGCCGATGGCGGCCCTGATCGGCTGCCTGATCGGCCTGGGCAGCCTGGCCAGCAGCAGCGAATTGACCATCATGCGTGCCGCCGGCGTGTCCATCGGCCGCATCGTCTGGGCGGTGATGAAGCCGATGCTGGTGCTGATGCTGGTCGGCCTGCTGATCGGCGAGTACGTGGCCCCGGTGACCGAGAACAAGGCCCAGGCCGACCGTTCGCTGGCCCAGGGCGGTGGCGAGGCGCAAAGCTCCAAGCGCGGCATGTGGCACCGCCAGGGCGAGGAGTTCGTGCACATCAACTCGGTGCAGCCCAATGGCCTGCTGCTGGGCGTGACCCGCTACCGTTTCGACGCCGAGCGCAAGATCCAGACCTCCAGCTTCGCCCGCCGGGCGCAGTATGTGGAAGGCAAGTGGATGCTCAACGATGTCTCCACCACCTACTTCCGCGGCGACCACACCGAAGTGGTCAAGAGCCCCGAGGAAGTGTGGGACGTCTCGGTGACACCGGAGCTGCTCAATACCGTGGTGCTGGCGCCGGAGTCGCTGTCGATCACCGGGCTGTGGGACTACATCCACTACCTGGCCGACCAGGGGCTGAACAACTCGCGTTACTGGCTGGCGTTCTGGACCAAGGTCCTGCAGCCGTTGGTTACTGCGGCGCTGGTGTTGATGGCGATCTCGTTCATCTTCGGCCCGCTGCGTTCCGTGACCCTGGGTCAGCGCGTGTTCACCGGCGTGCTGGTGGGCTTCGTGTTCCGTATCGCCGGGGACCTGCTGGGGCCATCGAGCCAGGTGTTCGGCTTCCCGCCGTTGCTGGCGGTGGTGATCCCGGCGGGGATCTGTGCGCTGGCTGGTTTGTGGTTGATGCGTCGGGCCGGATAATGGCCTGAGCTGCAAAAAAAAGCCGACCCTTGGGTCGGCTTTTTTGTGAGCAGGACTGTTGTAGGAGCGGCCTTGTGCCGCGAAAGGGGCCGCAGAGCGGCACAAGGATCTACGCCACGATACGAATCGCCGGGGCCGCTTTGCGGCCCTTTCGCGGCACAAGGCCGCTCCTACAGGGTGGTCGTCGTCCGGGCTACTTCTTGCGCTTGGGCAGACGCACCAGCTGTGTCTCGGAGTAAATGTCGTGCCAACTGCGCTGGCGCTTGTCGATCAGCGACCAGAAGAACCCCAGCCCCAGGCACAGCCAGGAGGCGATGGACACCAGGAAGCGCAGCAGCGCCTGCCACAGGCTGATGGCGCTGCCGTCGGCGTTCTGCACGCGCACGCCCCACACCTGCATGCCCAGGGTCTGGCCGCCGTGGGTCCAGAACTTGGCGAAGAAGCCGAACAGGGCGAACAGCAGGATCGTCGACAGCAGCGGGTCGCCATCCAGTGCACCGGCCTCGGTCAGTTCGCGCATGCGTGCCTCGCCGATGATCGCCATCTGGATCATCTTGTAGGCGCCGGCGGTGACGATCAGCAGGGCGGTACACAGCAGGAAGTCATAGAACATCGCCGCCAGCCGGCGACCCAGGCCGACGGGGGGGAAATCACCCTGGGGTGAGAGCAGGGGCTTGGACATGCAGGACGGCTCCGAATGACGAAGCCGCCATTCTACGGGCAAAAAAAAACCCCTGCACTTGGCAGGGGCTTTTTGAATTCGGGTAATCGCTTAAGCGACAACCTGAACTTTGTCAGCCTGCAGGCCTTTCTGGCCTTGCACGGCTTCGAAGGTGACTTTCTGGCCTTCTTTCAGGCTCTTGAAGCCGTTGCCTTCGATGGCACGGAAGTGAACAAACAGATCAGCACCGCTCTCAGGGGTGATGAAGCCGTAACCTTTCTCGTCATTGAACCACTTGACGGTACCGTTCTGACGCTCAGCCATTGTCTTATTTCCTATGAAACTTGAATTTTGATGACAGTTTCTTTCACGCATTTGTAAGTGAAAGACTACTGGGCTGGGTTGCAGGAAAGTAAGAGACGTCGAACGGGTTGTAGCAGATTGCGGCTACTGGCCCAGGTCACGAACTGTTGCGACCCATGCAAACACAGTGCGATGACTCTACGCCAACTGCCGAGCGAAAAACAAGCCCTTGCGGGGGGTGAAAATCAGGGTTTTCCCGATAACCGAACGATTTGTCGGAAACGGCGTGGCGCCTGGGCTGGCGCTATGTTCAGAAGTTATTGGACAGGTTCGAAAACGAATATGTCGAACCCGTCCAATCCACTCATTCAGCCACGGTAGTAACGTTGTGCCACGAAAGGCATTTTGCTGACCTTCAGGGCAACTTGCTTGCCACGGACGACGGCAAACAACGCCGTGTCGAGGGCCGCATGTTCGCTATCGACATAGCCCATGGCCACGGGCGCGCCGAGCGTCGGACCGAAGCCGCCGCTGCACACTTCGCCGACCACCTTGCCAGCCTGGTCGACGATCTGCGCGCCCTCACGCACCGGCGTGCGTTCCTGGGGCAGCAGGCCGACCCGCTTGCGCGCCACGCCAGCCTGTTGCTGGGCGAACACGGTGTCTGCCCCAGGGAAGCCACCAGCGCGCGTGCCATCGGCGCGGCGCACCTTGGAGATGGCCCACAGCAGGCTGGCCTCGATCGGGGTAGTGGTGGTGTCCATGTCGTGGCCGTACAGGCACAGGCCGGCTTCCAGGCGCAGCGAGTCGCGCGCGCCCAGGCCGATCGGCTGGACCTCGGGCTCGGCCAGCAGGCGGCGGGCCAGGGCTTCGGCGGCGGCGGCCGGCACCGAGATCTCGTAGCCGTCCTCGCCGGTATAGCCCGAGCGGCTGACGAAGCAGTCGTTGCCGAGCAGGCTGACCGGGCGGAACTGCATGAAGGTCATGCCGGCCACTTCCGGGGCCAGGCGCTCCAGCACCTTGACCGCCGCCGGACCTTGCAGGGCGAGCAGGGCGCGTTCCTCGAATAGTGGCTGGATCTCGCAGCGATCAGCGATATGTTTGCGCAGGTGCGCCAGGTCCTGGTCCTTGCAGGCGGCGTTGACCACCAGGAACAGGGTGTCGTCACCGAGGTTGGCGACCATCAGGTCGTCGAGGATGCCGCCCTCGGCGTTGGTGAACATGGCGTAGCGCTGCATGCCCACCGGCAGGTCGACGATGTCCACCGGCACCAGGGTTTCCAGGGCACGGGCGGCGTCGCTGCCGCGCAGGATGATCTGACCCATGTGCGAGACGTCGAACAGGCCGGCCTGCTCGCGGGTGTGCAGGTGCTCCTTGAGCACGCCCAGCGGGTACTGCACCGGCATGTCGTAGCCGGCGAAGGGCACCATGCGCGCGCCCAGTTCCAGGTGCAGGGCGTGCAGCGGGGTCTTGTGCAGTGTTTCGGACATCGGTGACTCCTCGTTTTTTGTTCGGGTCAACATTCGATGATGTTGACGGCCAGACCGCCGCGGGCGGTCTCCTTGTATTTGCTTTTCATGTCGGCGCCGGTCTGGCGCATGGTGCGGATGACCTTGTCGAGGGAGACGTAGTGCTGCCCGTCGCCGCGCAGGGCCATGCGCACCGCGTTGATCGCTTTCACCGAGCCCATGGCGTTGCGCTCGATGCAGGGCACCTGGACCAGCCCGCCGATGGGGTCGCAGGTCAGGCCCAGGTTGTGTTCCATGCCGATCTCGGCGGCGTTCTCCACCTGCTGCGGGCTGCCGCCCATCACTTCGCACAGGGCGCCGGCGGCCATCGAGCAGGCCACGCCGACCTCGCCCTGGCAGCCGACCTCGGCGCCGGAGATCGACGCATTTTCCTTGTAGAGGATGCCGATCGCCGCCGCGGTGAGCAGGAAGCGCACCACCCCGTCCTCATTGGCGCCAGGGACGAAGCGCATGTAGTAGTGCAACACCGCCGGGACGATGCCGGCGGCGCCGTTGGTCGGTGCGGTGACCACCCGCCCGCCATAAGCGTTCTCCTCGTTCACCGCCAGGGCATAGAGGTTGACCCAGTCGAGCACCGACAGCGCGTCACGCAGGCTGGCCTCCGGATGACGGCTGAGCTGGCGGTACAGCGCCGGCGCCCGGCGCTTGACCTTGAGCCCGCCGGGCAGGATGCCCTCATGCCTGCAACCCGCCTCGACGCAGTCCTGCATCACCTGCCAGATGCGCAGCAGGCCGGCGCGGGTCTCGGCCTCCGGGCGCCAGGCGGCTTCGTTGGCCAGCATCACCTGGCTGAACGACAGCTGCTGGGTGGTGCAATGGGCCAGCAGTTCCTTGCCGGTCTTGAACGGGTAGGCCAGCACGGTGCTGTCCTCGACGATGCGGTCGTGGCCTGCGGCCTCCTCGTCGACCACGAAGCCGCCGCCCACCGAGTAGTACTCGCGGCTGCGGATCTGCAGGCCGGCGGCGTCGAAGGCGCGGAAGATCATGCCGTTGGGGTGGTAGTCCAGCGGCTTGCGGATCATCGCCAGGTGCTGCTTCTCGACGAAGACGATTTCATGTTCGCCGAGCAGGCGCAGGCGGCCGCTGTCGCGGATCGCCTGCAGGCGGGCGGGTATGGTTTCGGTGTCGACGGTATCGGGATGTTCGCCTTCCAGGCCCAGCAGCACGGCCTTGTCGCTGCCGTGACCCTTGCCGGTGGCGCCGAGCGAGCCGTACAGCTCGGCCTTGACGCTGACCGTGCCGTCCAGCAGGCCGTCACGGCGCAGGCCTTCGGCGAAGCGCGCGGCGGCGCGCATCGGGCCGACTGTGTGCGAGCTGGAGGGGCCGATGCCGATCTTGAACAGGTCGAAGACGCTCAGGGACATGGTGATCTCCTAACCGGCTCTTGGGGTTGATGGTGACCCTGTGGGAGCGGGTTTACCCGCGAATGCGTCGGTGAATTCACTATTGCATTCGCGGGTAAACCCGCTCCCACAGGGGCCGAGGCCCGCCTCACAGGTGTGGGCAGGCCTGGGCTATCAGACGTCCTGATAGCTCTCGATCGACGGGCAGGCGCAGACCAGGTTGCGGTCGCCGAACACGTTGTCGACTCGGCCCACCGGTGGCCAGTACTTGCCTTCCACCAGGCTCGGCAGCGGGTACACCGCCTGCTCGCGGCTGTAGCCGTGGGTCCATTCGCCGGCCAGCTCCGCCGCGGTGTGCGGGGCGTTCTTCAGCGGGTTGTCGTCCTTGTCCAGGCTGCCATTCTCGACGGCGCGAATTTCCTCGCGGATCTGGATCATCGCGTTGCAGAAGCGGTCCAGTTCCTCTTTGGACTCGCTTTCGGTCGGTTCGATCATCAGCGTGCCGGCCACCGGGAAGGACATGGTCGGGGCGTGGAAGCCGAAGTCGATCAGGCGCTTGGCCACGTCGTCGACGCTGATGCCGCTGGTGTCCTTGAGCGGACGCAGGTCGAGGATGCACTCATGCGCCACCAGGCCGTTGCCGCCGGTGTACAGCACAGGATAGTGCTCTTCCAGGCGACGGGCGATGTAGTTGGCGTTGAGGATCGCCATCTGCGAGGCGCGCTTGAGGCCCGCGCCACCCATCATGCGAATGTACATCCAGGTGATCGGCAGAATGCTGGCGCTGCCGAACGGTGCGGCGCACACGGCACCGGCAGTGTTCTCCAGCGTCGCGTGGCCGGGAAGGAACGGCACCAGGTGCGACTTGACGCCGATCGGGCCGACGCCCGGGCCGCCACCGCCGTGGGGGATGCAGAAGGTCTTGTGCAGGTTCAGGTGCGAGACGTCGCCGCCGAACTTGCCCGGGGCACACAGGCCGACCATGGCGTTCATGTTGGCGCCGTCGATGTACACCTGGCCGCCGTTGTCATGGATGATCGCGCAGATCTCGCCGATGGCTTCCTCGAACACGCCGTGGGTCGACGGGTAGGTGATCATGATCGCCGCCAGGCGCTCGCGGTGCTCGATGGCCTTGGCGCGCAGGTCGTCGATGTCGACGTTGCCGCGGGCGTCGCAGGCGGTGACCACCACGCGCATGCCGGCCATGTGCGCAGTGGCGGGGTTGGTGCCGTGGGCCGAGGACGGGATCAGGCAGATGTCGCGGTGGCTGTCACCGCGGCTGCGGTGGTAGGCACGGATCGCCAGCAGGCCTGCGTACTCGCCCTGGGAACCGGCGTTGGGCTGCAGCGACACGGCGTCATAGCCGGTGGCGGCGCAGAGCATGGCTTCCAGCTCGGTGGTCATCTGCAGGTAGCCCTGGCTCTGCTCGGCCGGGGCGAACGGGTGCAGGTTGCCGAACTCGGCCCAGGTCACCGGGATCATCTCACTGGCGGCGTTGAGCTTCATGGTGCACGAGCCCAGCGGGATCATGCTGCGGTCCAGCGCCAGGTCCTTGTCGGCCAGGCGGCGCAGGTAGCGCATCAGCTCGGTTTCGCTGTGATAGCGGTTGAACACCGGGTGCTCGAGGATGGCCGACTGGCGCAGCAGGCCAGCCGGCAGGCGCACGGCGACAGTGTTGGCCAGGGCGGTGAAGTCAGGGGTGGCCTGGCCGTCGGCGAACAGCTGCCACAGGGCCTCGACATCGGCCTGGCTGCTGGTTTCGTCCAGCGACAGGCCCAGCTGGGTGATGTCGACCTGGCGCAGGTTGATGCCCTGGGCGCGGGCCTTGTCGTGCAGGGCGGCGGTGGCGCTGCCGGTGGCCAGGGTCAGGGTGTCGAAGAACTCGTCGGTGACAACTTTCACGCCCAGCTTGGTCAGGCCGGTGGCGAGGATCGCGGTCAGCGCGTGGGTGCGTTCGGCGATGCGCTTGAGGCCGGCCGGGCCGTGGTACACGGCGTACATGCTGGCGATGTTGGCCAGCAGCACCTGGGCGGTGCAGATGTTGCTGGTGGCCTTCTCGCGGCGGATGTGCTGTTCGCGGGTCTGCATGGCCAGGCGCAGGGCGCTCTTGCCGAAGCGGTCGATCGACACGCCGACCAGGCGGCCCGGCATGTCACGCTTGAACGCATCGCGGGTGGCGAAGTAGGCCGCGTGCGGGCCACCGAAGCCCAGCGGCACACCAAAGCGCTGGGCGCTGCCAATGGCCACGTCGGCGTCGAACTCGCCTGGCGGGGTGAGCAGGGTCAGGGCCAGCAGGTCGGCGGCCACGGCCACCAGGGCGCCGGTGGCGTGGAAGCGCTGCACCACTTCGCGGTAGTCGAACACGTCACCGTTGCTGGCCGGGTATTGCAGCAAGGCGCCGAAGTAGGCGCTGACGTCGCCCAGTTCACGTTCGTCGCCCACCACCACCTCGATGCCCAGCGGCTCGGCACGGGTGCGCAGCACGTCGAGGGTCTGCGGGTGGCTGTGCACGGAGGCGAAGAAGGCGTGGCTGGCCTTGTTCTTCGACAGGCGCTTGCAGAAGGTCATGGCTTCGGCGGCGGCGGTGGCCTCGTCGAGCAGGGAGGCGTTGGCGATCGGCAGGCCGGTGAGGTCGCTGATCAGGGTCTGGAAGTTCAGCAGCGCTTCCAGGCGGCCTTGGGAGATCTCTGGCTGGTACGGGGTGTAGGCGGTGTACCAGGCCGGGTTTTCCAGGAGGTTGCGCAGGATCGGCGCCGGGGTGTGGGTGTTGTAATAGCCCTGGCCGATGTAGCTCTTGAACAGCTGGTTCTTGCCGGCAATGGCTTTCAGCGCGGCGAGGGCATCGGCCTCGCTCTGGCCGTCTTCGCTGCCGAGCACGCTGGTGCCCTTGATGCTGTCGGGGATGACTGCGGCGGTCATGGCCTCCAGCGAGTCGAAGCCCAGGGTGGTGAGCATGGCTTGCTCGTCAGCGGCGCGCGGGCCGATGTGACGGGCGATGAATTCGTTGGCGGTGCCGAGGTTGAGGGTCATGGTGCGGTACCTCAGGCGTCGTCGTTGGCTTTGAGCAGGCGGTCGTAGGCAGCCTGGTCGAGCAGGGCGGCCACTTGGCTCATGTCGGCGGGGATGAAGCGGAAGAACCAGCCTTCGCCCAGCGGGTCTTCGTTGACCAGCTCGGGGCTGTCGTTCAGGCCTTCATTGACAGCGACCACTTCACCGGTCAGCGGCATGTACACGCCGCTGGCGGCTTTGACCGATTCCACGGTGGAGGCTTCGGCGCCCTTGTCGTACTGCTGCAGTTCCGGCAGTTGCACATAGACCACGTCGCCGAGGGCGTTCTGGGCGTAGGCGGTAATGCCCACGGTGACGCTGCCATCGGCTTCGACGCGCAGCCATTCGTGATCTTCGGTGAAACGCAACTCGCTCATGGGAATTCCTCGGGAAGCAGGGGGCGTTGGGCGCGGTAGGCTCCGCGCTCTTAAGGTTGGAATTCCCTTAGCAATAATGCGGCCAGATAACAAAAATCCTTATTAATCAATAAGTTAATTATATTTCGTAGGTTTTATGTCATTCGCTTGGAACGAAATCGATACAGATGAGCAGGAAATCAAAAGCGTTGCAGGATCAAACCCTTGCAAAGGCGCATGCAAATGGATGTGTATCGATATCGTTACGTCGTAATGAAATCGATACGACAGGTGTGGCCTGAGTCAACCTCGGGTTGGAATTCCGTACTTGCGCAAGCGCTGGGCAATGGCCGTATGCGAAGTCTGCAAGCGTCCGGCCAACTGCCGGGTCGAGGGGTAGCTGGCATACAGGCGCTGCAACAGTTCGCGCTCGAAATCCCCCACCGCCTGTTCCAGGCTGGCCACCTCGCCATCCTGGCCGCGTGCCACCGAGGTGCCAGCGATATCCAGGTCATCGATATCCACCAAGTTGCTTTCACAGATGGCCGCGGCGCGGAAGATCACGTTCTGTAGCTGGCGCACATTGCCCGGCCAGGGGTTGGCCAGCAGCGCCGGATGCGTGGCAGGCGCCAGTCGGCAGGCTGGGCGCTGGATCTGGGTGCAGGCCTGCTGCATGAAGAACTGCGCCAGCGACAGGATGTCCTGGCCGCGCTCGCGCAGGGGCGGGACTTGCAGGTTGAGCACGTTGAGGCGGTAGAACAGGTCTTCGCGGAAGGTGCCCTCGGCGACCATGCGTTCCAGGTCGCGGTGAGTGGCGCTGATGATGCGCACATCCACTTTCACCTCGCGGTCGCCGCCGACCCGGCGGAAGCTGCCGTCGCTGAGAAAACGCAGGAGCTTGGCCTGCAGGTACGGCGACATTTCGCCGATCTCGTCGAGGAACACCGTGCCCTGGTTGGCCAGCT
Source organism: Pseudomonas sp. 2hn (assembly GCF_019646095.1). Lineage (NCBI taxonomy): Bacteria > Pseudomonadati > Pseudomonadota > Gammaproteobacteria > Pseudomonadales > Pseudomonadaceae > Pseudomonas > Pseudomonas sp. 2hn. Next base: position 1,085,071 of record NZ_CP081016.1, read on the forward strand.
CCATCAGCCCGGGCTTGCCGCCACGTTGCGCGCCGGTGAAGGCGCCGGGGGCATAGCCGAACAGTTCGCTCTCGGCCAGGCTCTCGGGCAGCGCCGCGCAGTTGAGGGCCAGGAACGGCGCGGCATGGCGACTGCTGATGGCGTGGCAGGCACGGGCCACCAGTTCCTTGCCGGTGCCTGTCTCGCCGTGCACCAGCAGTGGCGCATCGAGGGTGGCCACGCGCAAGGCGCGGGCCTTGAGGGTGCGGATTGCCGGGGAGTCGCCGAGCATGGCGTCGAAACCCTCGGCGTGATCGTGGTGCAGTGCCGACAGGCGTTCGCCCATGCGGTTGGGCGGGTAAAGGGTCAGCAGGCCGCCGGCGTGGGTGATCGGCGTGGCATCGAGCAGTAGGCTCTGGCCGTTCAACTGCATTTCGCGCATGGGCAGGTGGAAATTGTTGTCCAGCAGGGCCTGGAGCAGGTCCGGATCACCGAACAGTTCGCCCACCGAACGCCCGGCGGACTCACGTCCGCACAGGGCGATCAGCGCCGGGTTGGCCAGCAGCACCTTGCCCGCGCTGTCCACCGCCAGCACCGGGTCGCTCATGGCGGCGAGCAGGGCGTCGAGCTGCAGGTGCCGGCGTTGGCCGGGGAGGATGTCGACCACTTCCACCGATTGCACGCCGTGCACCTCGAGCAGGGCGTCGTGCAGCTCTTCAAGCACGGCGGGGCTGAGGGTCGGGGCGTCGATGTAGACGTTTGGCGGGACCATCTCCACGGCATCGAGGTTGAGGTTGCGGGCGCCGAGCAGGGCCAGGACTTCCTGGGTGATGCCGACGCGGTCGATGAAGCTGACGTGGATGCGCATGATGAGCGAGGCTTTGGCCGGGATGGGCGTCAGTATGCCTTGCGATGTCGTTCTAGCCCACTGTTGCCGGGGCTGCTGCGCAGCCCTTTCGCGGCACAAGGCCGCTCCTACAGGGGCGTGCGATCCCTGTAGGAGCGGCCTTGTGCCGCGAAAGGGCCGCGCAGCGGCCCCAAGGATCACTCCAGATGTTCAGGCTTGATCGGGTCACCCGATTTCACATCCAGCTTGGTGCGAATGTCTTCGAACATGTAGTCATACAGCTTGTGCGGCGAGCCGAGGTTCTCGAACTTCTTCGGCGCTGGCAGGTAGGACTGGGCCTTGCGGCTCAGTTGCATCAAAAAACTCGGCAGTACCTGGTCCTTGGCCAGGAAGAACTTTTCGTCCACCGCCTTGCCTTCGATCTTGCCATGCATGCGGAACTGGATGCCGCGGCCTTCACTCGGGTCCGACACGGCCTCGTAGTCGATGCACAGGTCGTAGCTGTGGTCGTTGGTGTTCAGCGCGGTGCGCTCGATATGCACGTGACCAGGTTGATACTGGGCCATGGCGAGTCCTCCGGAAGGTTGAAAACGGCGGGCGCCAGGCACCCGCCAACTGCATTCAACGGTAGCTGATACCGGGCTTGGCGGTGGAAACCCGCGTGCCGGCGGTGCCCTTGACGATGTCCTCGATGTTCTCCAGCGAGCTGATCACCGCCACCTTGCCGGTGTGGCGGGCGAAATCGCAGGCGGCCTGCACCTTCGGCCCCATGGAGCCTGCAGCGAAACCGAGCTTCTCGAGCTCCTCAGGGTGGGCCTGGGCGATGGCCTTCTGGGTCGGTTTGCCGAAATCGATGTACGCCGCGTCGACGTCGGTGGCGATGATCAGCAGGTCGGCTTCCAGCTGTTCGGCCAGCAGCGCCGAGCACAGGTCCTTGTCGATCACCGCCTCGATGCCCTTGAGCTTGCGGTTCTCGTCGTACATGGTGGGGATGCCGCCGCCGCCGGCGCAGATCACGATGCTGCTCTTCTCCAGCAGCCACTTGATCGGGCGGATCTCGAAGATGCGCTTGGGTTTCGGGCTGGCCACCACGCGGCGGTACTTGTCGCCGTCGGGCTTGACCACCCAGCCTTTTTCCTTGGCCAGGCGCTCGGCCTCGTCCTTGGCGTAGACCGGGCCAATGAACTTGGTCGGATCCTTGAACGCCGGGTCGTTGGCGTCCACTTCCACCTGGGTGAGCAGGGTGGCGAACGGCACCTCGAAGGCCAGCAGGTTGCCCAGCTCCTGTTCGATCATGTAGCCGATCATGCCTTCGGTCTCGGCGCCGAGCACGTCCAGCGGATAGGCTTCATCCGGCTTGTACGACAGCCCCTGCAGCGACAGCAGGCCGACCTGCGGGCCGTTGCCGTGGGCGATGACCAGTTCATTGCCGGGGTGGATCTTGGCGATCTGCTCGGTGGCGGTGCGGATATTGGCGCGCTGGTTGTCGGCGGTCATCGGCTCGCCGCGGCGCAGCAGGGCGTTGCCGCCCAATGCAACAACGATACGCATGGGGAATGTCCTTTCGTGGAAAACCTGTAATCGTGGGAGCGGGCTTGACCCGCGATGGCGTCGGACCAGGCAACGATGCCATCGCGGCTGGCGCTATCGCGGGGCAAGCCCGCTCCCACCGAGGAACCCTACATGGCCATCAAAGGTCAGCCAGGGTCGACACCAGGATCGCCTTGATCGTGTGCATGCGGTTTTCCGCCTGCTCGAAGGCGATGCACGCCGGCGACTCGAACACGTCATCGGTGACTTCGATGCCGTTGGCCAGGTCCGGATACTGCTCGGCGATCTGCTTGCCGACCTTGGTCTCGGAGTTGTGGAACGCTGGCAGGCAGTGCATGAACTTGGTGCGTGGATTGCCGGTGGCTTTCATCAGATCCTTGTTCACCTGGTAGGGCTTGAGCAGTTTGATGCGCTCGCCCCAGGCTTCGATCGGCTCACCCATCGACACCCAGACGTCGGTGTGGACGAAGTCCACGCCCTTGACCGCGGCTTTCGGGTCTTCGGTCAGGGTGATGCGCGCGCCGCTTTCCTCGGCGTATTTATGGCAGCGCTCGACCAGGTCGTCATGGGGCCACAGGGCCTTGGGCGCGGCGATGCGCACGTCCATGCCGAGCTTGGCGCCGATCAGCAGCAGCGAGTTGCCCATGTTGTTGCGGGCGTCACCCAGGTAGGCGTAGCTGATGTCGTGCAGCGGCTTGTCGCTGTGCTCACGCATGGTCAGCACGTCGGCGATCATCTGGGTCGGGTGGTACTCGTCGGTCAGGCCGTTGAACACCGGCACGCCGGCGAACTTGGCCAGTTCCTCGACGATCTCCTGCTTGAAGCCACGGTACTCGATGGCGTCGTACATGCGCCCGAGCACGCGGGCGGTGTCCTTCATGCTCTCCTTGTGGCCGATCTGCGAGGAGTTGGGGTCGATGTAGGTGACGTTGGCGCCCTGGTCGTAGGCGGCGACTTCGAAGGCGCAGCGGGTGCGGGTCGAGGTCTTCTCGAAGATCAAGGCGATGTTGTTGCCCTTCAGGTGCTGCTGCTCGGTACCGGTGTACTTGGCGCGCTTGAGGTCGCGGGACAGGTCCAGCAGGTAGCGCAGCTCGCGGGTGCTGTGATGTTCGAGGCTGAGCAGGTTGCGGTTGTGGATGTTGAACGCCATGACGGTTCTCCTAGGATTCGGTGAGGTGTCCGGCCGCCGCCTCGTGGGCGCGGCCGGGTTCGATGGGCGTTAGTAGTCGATAGGGTCGCGCACGATCGGGCAGGTCATGCAGTGGCCGCCGCCGCGGCCCCGGCCCAGCTCGCCGGCGCTGATGGTGATGACCTCGATCCCGGCCTTGCGCAGCAAGGTGTTGGTGTAGGTGTTGCGGTCGTAGCCGATGACCACGCCGGGCTCCACGGCCACCACGTTGTTGCCGTCATCCCATTGTTCGCGCTCGGCGGCGAAGCTGTTGCCGCCGGTCTCGACCACGCGCAGCTTGACCCCCAGGTGCTCGCCGACCACTTCGATGAACGACTTGTTCTCGCGGCGCACGTCCATGCCATACGGCTTGCTTTCGTCCGGACGGATGATGAACGGCACGATCTCCTTGACCACTTCCGGGAAGACCGTGACCAGGTCGCGGTCGCAGAAGCTGAACACGGTGTCCAGGTGCATCGCGGCGCGGGATTTCGGCAGGCCGGCGACGATGACTTTCTCCACCGCGCCCTTGGCGAACAGGTTCTGTGCCAGTTGGCCGATGGCCTGGCGCGAGGTGCGCTCGCCCATGCCGATGAGCACGACGCCCTTGCCGATCGGCATCACGTCGCCGCCTTCGAGGGTGGCGTTGCCGTGGTCCTTGTCCGGGTCGCCGTACCAGACCTGGAAGTCGGCGTTGGTGAACTCCTTGTGGAACTTGTAGATGGCGGTGGTCAGCAAGGTTTCCTGGCGTCGCGCCGGCCAGTACATCGGGTTGAGCGTCACGCCGCCGTAGATCCAGCAGGTGGTGTCGCGGGTGAACTGGGTGTTGGGCAGTGGCGGCAGGATGAAGCTGGAGTGGCCCAGGTAGTCGTTGTACATCTTGACCACGCTGGCGCCTTCGCTTTCCGGCAGGTCCTGGCCGGCCACGCCGCCGATCAGGAATTCGGCCAGGTGGCGTGGATCGAGGCCTTCGAGCCAGCTGCGCACTTCATTGGTGAGGCCGACGCCGACGGTGTCGGAGGTGATCTTGCGGTCGAGAATCCACTTCAACGCTTCGGGTTGCTGGACGATGTCGGTCAGCAGGTTGTGCATCTCCAGCACATCGACGCCGCGCTCGCGCATCTTGGTGACGAAGTCGAAGTGGTCGCGCTTGGCCTGGTCGACCCAGATCACGTCGTCGAACAGCAGTTCGTCGCAGTTGCTCGGGGTCAGGCGCTTGTGCGCCAGGCCCGGGCTGCAGACCATCACTTTGCGCAGCTTGCCGGCTTCGGAATGGACGCCGTATTTCTGTTTCTCAGTGGACATGGTGAATCCTCCTGTAAAGCGAAGACGTGGGGTTCAGAGAGTCAGGAAGCCGTCGTACAGGCCATAGGCTGCCACCAGGGCGCCCGCGACCACGGCGGCGAAGATCAGTTTTTCCACGCTGGTGAAGATCGGTTGGCCAACTTCGCGCTTGGCCTTGGCGAACAGGATCGCGCCAGGGGCGTAGAGCAGGGCCGAGAGCAGCAGGTATTTCACGCCGCCGGCGTAGAGCAGCCAGATCGCGTAGAGCAGGGCGATGCCGCCGATGATCAGGTCTTTCTTGCGTTCGGCCAGGGCCTGTTCGTAGGTTTCGCTGCGCCAGGCCAGCAGGAAGGCATAGGCCGCCGACCACAGGTAGGGCACCAGGATCATCGAGGTGGCGAGGTAGATCAGCGACAGGTAGGTGCTGTTGGAGAACAGGGTGATGACCAGGAAGATCTGCACCATGGCGTTGGTCAGCCACAGGGCGTTGGCCGGCACATGGTTGGCGTTCTCGCGGCGCAGGAACTCCGGCATGGTGTGGTCCTTGGCGGCGGCGAACATGATCTCGGCGCAAAGCAGCACCCACGACAGCAGGGCGCCCAGCAGCGAGATGATCAGGCCGACGCTGATCAGCACCGCGCCCCAGTGGCCGACCACGTGTTCCAGCACCGCGGCCATCGACGGGTTCTGCAGCTTGGCCAGCTCCGGCTGGGTCATCACGCCCAGCGACAGCACGTTGACCAGCACCAGGAACAGCAGCACGGTGACGAAGCCGATGACCGTGGCCTTGCCGACGTCGGAGCGTTTTTCTGCACGGGAAGAGAAGATGCTCGCGCCTTCGATGCCGATGAACACCCACACGGTTACCAGCATCATGTTGCGCACCTGGTTCATCACGCTGCCCAGCTCCGGCGTGCCGACGGCCCAGATGTCGGCGGTGAATACGTCGAGCTTGAAGGCGAACAGGCAGATCAGCGCGAACAACGCCAGCGGCACGACCTTGGCCACGGTGGTGACCAGGTTGATGAAGGCGGCTTCCTTGATGCCGCGCAGCACCAGGAAGTGCACGGCCCACAGCAGGATCGAAGCACCGATCACCGCCGCCGGGGTGTTGCCTTCACCGAATACCGGGAAGAAATACCCCAGGGTGCTGAACAGCAGCACGAAGTAGCCGACGTTGCCCAGCCAGGCACTGATCCAGTAGCCCCAGGCCGAAGAGAAGCCCATGTAGTCGCCGAAACCGGCCTTGGCGTAGGCGTACACCCCGCCGTCAAGATCGGGCTTGCGGTTGGCCAGGGTCTGGAAGACGAAGGCGAGGGTGAGCATGCCCACCGCAGTGATGGCCCAGCCGATCAGCACGGCGCCGACGCCAGCGCTGGCGGCCATGTTCTGGGGCAACGAGAAGATCCCGCCACCGATCATCGAGCCGACGACAAGTGCAACGAGTGCACCTAGTTTTAGTTTTCCGGGAGAATCAGACATTTAACGACTCCGTACCAGGAGAAAGTTGACCTCAGAATAAATCTGACGCCTGGATCATTCGCTGACTTAGATCAGTTCATGCCCGCATGAAGATCAGAAAAATCCTTCACGCGCCTCCTGGAGGATGCCGACAGCTCTGACGCAGGCCTTGTGCGCTGGCACCTCCATGCCTTTCTAGAGCAAACGCTCCGTTTCGCCTGCGAACTGAGAAGTTAGTCCGTTTTGCGGTTTTCGCAAATTTTTCACAGCAAATAGCGACGGGTTTAGACGATCCGCAAAGTAGTCGACTAATGTGGTTTTTATTAAGGTGTCGGTATAGACAGCATGGTTATGAGTGCTATAGGTTTAATGGCTTTATTTGATAAAAAACTTGTAACAATAGTGTCGGCCAATACGTTCACGCGCGCCCGCGCACGAGGAGTCCTATGAGCGAACCGGGACAGAAACTGCGCCTAGGTGCGCTGATCGCGCTGGTGGTCGGCTCGATGATCGGTGGCGGGATCTTCTCGTTGCCGCAGAACATGGCGGCCCGCGCCGATGTCGGGGCGGTGCTGATCGGCTGGGGCATCACCGCGGTGGGGATGCTGGCGCTGGCCTTCGTGTTCCAGACCCTGGCCAACCGCAAGCCGGAGCTGGACTCCGGGGTGTACGCCTACGCCAAGGCCGGCTTCGGCGACTACATGGGCTTTTCTTCCGCGTGGGGCTACTGGATCAGTGCCTGGCTGGGTAACGTCGGCTACTTCGTGTTGCTGTTCAGTACCCTGGGCTTCTATTTCCCGGTGTTCGGCGAAGGCAACACGCCGGTGGCCATCGGCTGCGCCTCGCTGCTGCTGTGGGCGGTGCATTTCCTGGTGCTGCGCGGCATCAAGGAGGCCGCCTTCATCAACCAGGTGACCACCGTGGCCAAGGTCGTGCCGCTGCTGATGTTCATCGTCATCGCCGCCTTCGCCTTTCGCGCCGACATCTTTACCCGCGACATCTGGGGCCTGAGCAATCCGCAGTTCGGCAGCGTGCTGGAGCAGGTGCGCAACATGATGCTGGTGACGGTGTTCGTGTTCATCGGCATCGAGGGCGCGAGTGTCTATTCGGGGCGGGCGCTGCATCGCTCGGACGTGGGCAAGGCCACCGTGGTCGGTTTTCTCGGCGTGCTGGCGTTGCTGGTGCTGGTCAACGTGCTGTCGCTGGGGGTGATGACCCAGCCGGAGCTGGCTGGCTTGCAGAACCCCTCCTTGGCTTCGGTGCTGGAGCATATCGTCGGGCCGTGGGGGGCGCTGTTGATCAGCATCGGCCTGGCGGTGTCGCTGCTGGGTGCATTGCTGTCGTGGGCGCTGCTGTGCGCCGAGATTCTCTATGCCACCGCCCGGGACAAGACCATGCCGCGCTTCCTGGCGCGGGAGAATGCCAACCAGGTGCCGGCCAACGCCCTGTGGCTGACCAATGTGATGATCCAGGGCTTCCTGCTGATCACGCTGTTCTCGGCGGGGACCTACACCAGCCTGATCTACCTGGCGTCATCGATGATCCTGGTGCCGTACTTCTGGTCGGCGGCCTATGCGGTGCTGCTGGCCTGCCGCGGTGAAGGCTACCAGGGGCAGGCGGGGCTGCGGCGCAAGGACCTGCTGGTGGCGGCGATCGCGCTGCTGTACGCGGTCTGGCTGCTGTATGCCGGAGGGCTCAAGTACGTGCTGCTGTCGGCGCTGCTGTATGCGCCTGGGGTGATCCTGTTCGCCCGGGCCAAGCAAGAGCAGGGGCAGGTGCTGTTCACTGCGTGGGAGAAATTGATCTTCGCGGCGGTGCTGGCGGGGGCGGGGCTGGCGGCGTACGCCCTGTATTCGGGGTTGTTGAGCCTGTGATCAGGCCGGGCATTGACCCTGTAGGAGCGGCCTTGTGCCGCGAAAGGGACGCGCAGCGGCCCCTGGGTTTCAGGAATGCCTCAGGATTGCCGGGGCTGCTACGCAGCCCTTTCGCGGCACAAGGCCGCTCCTACAGGGGATCTGGCAGTCACCACTGGGCAGGTGCGGAACCAAGCTCGCAGGCTCCCCGCGCCCAGCTCATGGTGGCCTCGCCCACTTTCAACGGCGCTCTGATCCGCTGTGCTTCGCCCCAAGGTGTGCGTTCGATGCGCGGATCGATGTCCAGCGCCGATTCTGCGGCCAGCGCCAGGTCCTCTTCCACGGTGCCTCGTTCGATCAGCAATGCCGCCGTGCGTGCCAGTGACAGCCTCGACCGGCATCCCTCGCCTCGCCCCAGCGCCCGTATCACTTCGGCCGCCATCAGGTATCCGGTGGCGTGATCCAGCGCCTGCACCGGTAGTGGTACAGGCCGATCCGCCTGGCGCCAGCGCATGCCTTCGCGGGCGATGCCGGTGCTCATCTGCACCAGGCTGTCGAATCCGCGCCGGTCTTGCCAGGGGCCGCTCCAGCCATAGGCGTTCAGGCTCACATCGATCAGCCCGGGGTTGAGCTGGCGTCGTCGTTCGACACCCAGGTCGAGCCGTTCGAAGGCATCGGCGCGGTAACCGTGTACCAGTACATCGGCCTCGGCCAGCAAGCGCTCGAAGCATTGACGGCCGGCAAGAGTGCGTAGGTCTAGGCGGGCGCAGCGCTTGCCCAGGGTAACCTCGGCGGCCACCGCGGGCTCTTCCCAGTCGGGTGGGTCTATCCGTAGCACGTCGGCACCAAAAGCGGCCAGCAGGCGGGTGGCGATGGGGCCGGCGAGGATGCGGGTGAGGTCGAGGACCTTGATGCCGGCCAACGGTCGATCTGCGCTGCCGCGCCAGGCCAGGGTGGTTGCGGTGAAGACCTGGCGCAGGATCAGCGGTTCCTGGTTCACTGCCAATCCCTGGGGATGCGCGCACCATTCGGGCCAACTGCGCATCCGCGCCGCGCAGCCACCGGCTCTCACTACTGCAGCTTCCAGTGCATCGGCGTCCCAGCGGGCGACCTTGTTGGCGACACTGGCACGGTCGGCTTGGGCACCCAGTACCCGCAGGGCGGCGGTGCGGTGGTGCGCCGCGTTGGTGTGCAGGCGGATCCAGCCGTCGCGGGCCTGATAGTCGCCGGCGATGGCATCCCACAGCGGCGGTGGCTCCCAGCCGCCAGGCCGCAGGCTGGTGGCGAACCAGAAGGACGCCAGGCGGCGGTCGATGTGCACCAGAGGGCAGTGGCCCGACTGGCCCCGGAGCAGATCGGCCAGGGCCAGGCCGCAGGCGGCGAGGCTGGCGGCGGCCAGTTCGGTTACTGCAAATGTGGAGGGCAGGGCGCCGATGCCGTGCCAACTTACGGCGGTGGGGGAGAGTTGTAGTGAATGGGCGATGGTGTCGAGCAATGGCTGCATGCCGGATCCTCCTTCGTGGATCCCATTGCAGTACATCCGGCGCCGCAGCGCAAATGAATCAACCTTGCAGTTCGACAGCGGCTGGTGGCGTCGGACGTTCCGGACGCGACCAGATCCACAGGTTGCCCAGGGTCATGCCGGCGATGGCGAGGAACACCGGCCAGTGGTGCTCGAGGAAGGTCAGCATCAGGCCGGCGCACAGCAGCATGCTGATGGTCGCGCTGACCTTGGCGCGGCGCTGGATCACCTTGCCGTTGCGCCAGTTGTAGAGAATCGGACCGAATAGCCGGTGGTTCTCCAGCCAGGCGGACAGGCGCGGCGAGCTGCGGGTCGCGGCCCAGGCGGCGAGGAGGATGAACTCGGTGGTGGGCAGCCCGGGAATGACGATGGCCACGAGGCCAATGCCCAGGCTGACATAGGCCAGGATCGCGTAGAGCAGGCGGGACAGTTTCGAGCGGGCAATTCGGGTCATGGTCTCACTGCAACGGTGTGGCCGCCCGCAGGCGGCCGGGTAAAGCGTGTCAGGCCAGCGCGGCATCGGCGGCGTAGGCATGCTTGAGCAGCTCGGTGAAGCGCTCGAAGGCGGCAACCGCGCCACGTTCGGCGGCGGCGTCTTCCTCGGGCGACAGCTCCAGGCTGTCGAGGATGCGTGTGAACTGCTTCCAACCCTCGGCACGGCCACCGGCCGGCTCGCCCAGGTGACGGGCACCGAAGGTCTCGGACAGCTCCAGGGCCACGGCGCGCTTGATCAGGAACGCGGCGCCCAGTTTGGAGCCTTCGGAGACGAAGATCCAGCCCAGGGCCTCACCCAGGCTTGGCTTGCCCAGGGCGCCGGCGAAGGGCGCGGGCACTTCGGTGTCGAGGTCGGCCAGGTCCAGGCGGGCCTGTTCGGCGCGGCAACGCGCGGCGAGGTCGGGCACGATGGCGATCAGTTGCGGGTCGGTGTACAGCGCCTGCAGCTCGGACTGGAACAGGTACTGGGCAACCACGAAGCGGGCGAAGCTTTCACGGCTGTCGAACGGCTTGTGCGATTTGACCAGGGCGTCCAGCTCGGTGTGCGGGGCGTGGGTGACCTGGTTCAGGCGCTGGGAGCGCAGGGCGGCGCGTTCGGTGGAAGGGGCGGTCATGGGGGCATCCTTGGAAAATGGGGCTGTCTAGTGACAAGACGAAACAGAAGACGCGGGACAGTAAAAAAACCTCACCTGCGAAGTGAAATCATTCTCATGATCTAGAGCCGGGGCCATCGCGGGGCTGTGGGAGCGGGCCTGCCCCGCGATGGCGGTGACGTCGATCTCGATCGGTCAGATATCCCACACCAGGTTGATGGCGAAGTTGCGTCCCGGCGCTGTCAGGCGATCCAGGTTGGCCGGCTGGGTGACGGCGGCTTCGCCCACGCCATTCTGGTCGCCGACCATGGCGTACTTGCGCACGTCATCCCACTGCCAGTACTTCTTGTCGGCCAGGTTGTAGATGCCGCCGTTGACGGTCAGGTCGTCGGTGATCCGGTAGAAGCCGGTCAGGTCCAGCACACCGTAGCCGGGTGTGCGGAAGTTCGAGCTGGAACCGTCGGGGGCGAAGAACTTGGTGTCGTCCACGCGGTTCTTGCGCTTGACCACGGTCCAGCTGAGCTGGGTGCCATAGTCGACCTGCTCGTAGCCCAGGCCGAATACGCCGGTCAGCGGGTTGACGCTGTTCAGCGGTTGCCCGGTGTCGTCGTTGCGCCCGTAGGCATAGGCGATGGAACCGACGGTGTACAGGCCTTCAGGCGCGCCGAAGCGATCCAGGTTGAGGCGGCCCTTGACTTCGGCGCCCTTGATGGTGGCGTGCTTGATGTTGTTGGCCTGGAAGGAGGTCCCCAGGTTGGTCGACTGCACGGCCTCTTCGTTGATGAAGTCGCGGTACTTGTTGTAGAACACCGCGACATCGAAGTTGCCGGCGTCGAAGTTGCCACGCAGGCCGGTTTCGTAGCTCTTGCTCTTCTCAGGCTCCAGCCCCGGGTTGGGCTCGACCACATAGCCGCCGGCGAGGTTTTCGAAGCGGCCCCAGATCGCCTTGGCGCTCGGCGTGCGGAAACCTTCGGCGTACTGCCCGTACCAGGTGTAGTTGTCGTTGAAGGCATAGGTCACGCCCAGCTTGGGCGATACGCGGTGCCATTTCTTGTCGTCGTCGTTCAGACGGCTTTGCCCGGTGGGGCTGGTGCTCTGCACGCCGCGCAGGTATTCGGCGGTCATCTTCGGATCGATGCGGGTGTAGTCGTAGCGAGCGCCTGGCAGGAAGGTCCAGTTGTTCCAGCGGATCTCGTCCTGGGCGAACAGGCTGTAGGTGTTGACGGTCGGATCCGGGAAATCGCTGACCGGCGCCGGGGTGTCGGCCGGGCTGGTCTGGCCAATGAATCGGCAGGCGCCGCCCACCACCAGGCAGGTGCCCTTGCCGGTGCGCAGGCCGGTGATCTTTTCGTGCTTGAGCGTGGTGCCGTAGGTGAGCAGGTGGTCGGTTTCACCAATGCGGAACGCCTTGTCCAGCTGGGCATCAAGCACCCATTGGCGGTCCTTGTAGGTGGTGTCGCGTTCGCGCAGCACGGTACGGCTGAACGGGAAGTAGATTTCCGAGGTTGCCTGGTCGGTCTTGGCGATCTGGTAGTTCAGGCTCCACTTGACGTGGTCGGCGACCAGCGAATCCAGGCCGAATTCATGATTGATGCCGAAACGCTCGCGGGTGACGGTATCGTTGCCGGTGCGGCTGCGGTACATGCCCATGGGCGAGCCACCGTTGAACGGTCCGCCCACTGCGCTGAGGATGTTCTGGTCGCGATCATCCTTGTAGTGCTCGTAGGTCAACCCGAGGCGCGCGTCGTCGGCGTAGTTCCAGCCCAGCTTGGCCAGCACGTTGGTGGTGCGAACGTCCTCGGGGTTGGCTTTGGTCCGGTTGATGCCGACGCCGCCATGCCCGCCATAGGACTCGGTCTCATGGCCATTGCGCTGGCTGAGGTGCAGCAGGCCGTCGAAGTCACCCTGGCGGCCCGCGACGGTGGCCGAGGTCAGCCAGTTTTCGTCGGCGGAGCTGTAGCCGGTCTTCAGGCGTGCGCCGACATCCTTGCCAGGCTTGATGATGTCTTCGGGGTCAAGGGTGTAGTAGCTCACCGCGCCGCCGATGGCGTTGCTGCCGTACAGCACGGAGGCCGGGCCACGCAGGATCTCCACGCGCTTGACGATCTCGGGGTCGACATAGTTGCGCTGGGTCTGGGCGTAGGGGCCGTTGAAGAAGCTGTCGGGAATCGACACGCCGTCCACCTGGGTCAGCACCCGGTCGCCATCGATACCGCGGATGTTGTAGCCGTTCAGGCCGCTGCGCTGGCCGCTGCCGGACACCGACACGCCGGGCTCGTAGCGCACCAGTTGCTTGATATCGTTGACGTTCTGCCGATCCAGCTGTTCGCGGGTCTGCACGCTGACGGTGCTCGGCACCTGGCTGACATCCTGGGCGCTGCGGGTGGCGCTGACGGTCACCTGTTGCAGGGCGATGGCGTTGTCGGCGGACTGGCGCTCGAGCACCACGTTGCCGTTGCCGATCTTGCGGTAGCCCAGGCCGGTGCCGCGCAGCAGGCGTTGCAGCGCCATCTCCGGGGCCAGCGAGCCCTGCACGCCGGGCGAGGCCACGCCATCGGCGAGCTCGGCGCTGAAGCCGACCTGCCAGCCGGTCACCTTGCTGAAGGCGTTGATGGCCTCGACCAGCGGCTGCTGGGCGATGGCGAAACGGTAGTCGCCCATGCGCGGGCTGCTGGCCTGGGCCGGTTCCACGGCCAGCGCCGGCAGGCTGCAGGCGCCGCTGGCGAGCAGGGCCAGGGTCAGCAGGGACAATTGCCCGCGACGGCGGGAAGAAGTGGACGGGCGGGTCTGACCTGTGGGCATCGAAAGCGCTCCCTGTCGCGCGTGAGTTATAGGCGGTGCTTGTTCTCGTTTTCGAACGAGAATCAATCGTATTGGCTATAACGAGACGGGCGAGGCAGGGTGATCGCGTAAAAAAACTTACCGGGTCAGTTGAGAATCACCACGGCTGGGTACTCGTGCAGTTGCGCCGAGGTGATATGGGCGAGGGCGCGCAGGGTTTCCAGCGGCTGGTCGAGGCGGTAGTTGCCGGTGACCGCGACCTGCTCCAGGTGGGCGTTGCTATTGATGATCCAACCCGGGTAATAGCGGCGGACTTCCGCGAGCACCTGGCTCAGCGGGCAGTTCTCGAACACCAGGCGGCCTTCGACCCAGGCCAGGTCCTTGCTCATGTCGGGGCGCTGACGCTGGCCGAACCCCTTGGGGCCGACGCTGATGCTGTCGCCGGCGCTCAGGCGGATGCGCTGGTCGCTCGCGGCCTGCAGGTCGACATCGCCGCGCTGCACCCGCACCTGGGCCTCGCCATCGAGGTAGCGCACGGCGAAGTCGGTGTCGCGCACGCTGGCGCGCAACGGGCCGGCCTGGACTTCCAGGGGCGGCTGGCTGGTATTGGATACCTGGAAGTACGCCTCGCCCTGCAGCAGGCGGGCGACCTTGCGGCCCTCTCGCTCGTCGCTGGCGAAGGCCGAGTTGGTGTTGAGCAGCACCTTGGCGCCCGGGTCCAGCTCCAGGCGCTGGCGTTCGCCGACCACGGTCAGGTGGTCGGCCTGCAGGCGCACCGGCAGGTTGCCGAAGGTGAACAGCCCGACCAGCAGCACGGCGGCGGTGGCCAGCGGTTTCCAGTGGCTGCGCAGGCGCCCGGCGAGCGAGCGCTTGCGCCTGTGTTGCAACTGGCCGGCGGCCTGGCGCAGCGAGGCGCCGTTCCAAAGTGCTTCGGCCTCGACATAGGCCTCGGCGTTTTCCGGCTCGGCCCCCAGCCAGTGCTCGAAGGCGCGGGTGTCGTCCTCGCTGGCGCACTGCAGGCGGATCAACCAGTCCAGCGCCTCCTCGCGGGCACGGGCGCGGGCATCAGGCTCGGCGGGTGACGGGCGAGGGGTGGGGTGGTCGGTCACGGGGGATCCTTGAGAGGGGCTTTTTTTGCGCATGATCAGTGCAGGCCCGGTCCATGGCAAGGGCTTTGCGCGGGGCAGCGGCGAGCGGTCGCATCACTGGTGACGATCGGCCACGCCCATGCAGATGGCCATGATCAGTTTCAGCTCTTTCTGCACAGTGCTGGCCGAGACCTTCAGTTGGTCGGCGATTTCCAGGTAGCTGGCGCCGTGCAGGCGGCTGAGGATGAAGATGCGCTGCTGGCGTTCGCTGAGCTGGCCGAGGCTGACGCTCAGGTGCTTGAGCAGTTGCTCGGCGTGGGTGGCGTCCTCGCTGCTGGCCGAGGGGGCGGCGACATTGTGCAGGACCTGCTCGGGCACATCGTCCACCAGCGTGCGCGCCTGCACCCGACGTGCCCGCAGGTGGTCCAGGGCCAGGTTGCGCGCGGTCTGGAAGACGAAGGGCTCGAGGTGTTCGATCGGCCGCTCGCCCAGGGCGCGGGTGACCCGCAGGTAGGTTTCCTGCAGCAGGTCCTCGGCGGTGCTGGAGTTGCCCACCATGCGCTGCAAGGTGCGCAGCAGGGAGAGGCGCTGGGTGAGGAACACTGAGTTGAACCGGGACTGACTCACGGGGAAACCTGGTCGTTTTTCGGGTGAATGATAATGCTTATCATCCATGCTCGAGGTCAAGCGCAGAAATGTCACGATCAGGTAAATAATGCGGCTAACGCGACCCGTGTAGGAGCGGCCTTGTGCCGCGAAAGGGCCGCGAAGCGGCCCCAGGATTTCGATGTGAATGCAGAAGTTGCTGGGGCCGCTTCGCGCCCCTTTCGCGGCACAAGGCCGCTCCTACATGGGATCGCGTAAGACTTCACCTGGCGTTGAACAACGCCAGGCAGTTGTCCAGCATGCGGTTGGAGAAGCCCCATTCGTTGTCGTACCACGCCAGCACCTTGAGCATGCGCCCGTTGGCGCGGGTGTGGTTGGCGTCGAAGATCGACGACAGCGGGTTGTGGTTGAAGTCGCACGACACCAGCGGCAGGGCGTTATAGCCCAGCACCCGCGAGTGGCGGCTGGCCTCGAGGAACAGCTGGTTGACTTCGTCGGCGCTGGCCTCGCGCTTGAGGTTGACCGTGAGGTCGACCAACGACACGTTGATCACCGGTACCCGCACGGCCATGCCGGTGAGCTTGCCGGCCAGTTCCGGCAGCACCAGGCCCACGGCTTCGGCGGCGCCGGTCTTGCTCGGGATCATCGACTGGGTGGCCGAGCGGGCGCGGTAAGGGTCGCCGTGGTAGACGTCGGTGAGCACCTGGTCGTTGGTGTAGGCATGGATGGTGGTCATCAGGCCTTGCTCGATGCCGAACTCGCGGTGCAGCACCTGGGCGATCGGCGCCAGGCAGTTGGTGGTGCACGAGGCGTTGGAGATGATCTGGTGCGAGGCGCGCAGCACATCGTGGTTGACCCCGTACACCACGGTGGCATCGGCGCCCTTGGCCGGCGCGCTGACGATCACCTTGGCGGCGCCGGCCGTCAGGTGGGCGGCGGCCTTGGCGCGTTCGGTGAACAGCCCGGTGCACTCGAACACCACGTCGATGGCCAGGGTCTTCCAAGGGAGTTCGGCGGGGTTGCGGATGGCGCTGACGGCGATGCGGTCGCCATTGACGGTGAGGCTTTCGTGGTCGGCCTCGACACTGGCGTCGAAAATGCCGTGGACGCTGTCGTACTTGAGCAGATGGGCGTTCATCGCGCTGTCGCCCAGGTCGTTGATGGCGACGACCTGCAGGTCCTGGCGGTAGCCCTGCGTGTACAGTGCGCGCAGGACGTTGCGTCCGATGCGGCCGAATCCGTTGATGGCGATGCGTAGGGTCATGGCGTTACCTCTGGCAGTCGGGTGAAGCCTGTGGCACAAAGAGCAGCTTCACTGAAACGGTTTTGTTGTTGGAATTACAAGATTATTCACCGAGAGATAGAAAACAAGCCTTTTTGCTGGCAGTATTTTGTTTAAACATACAACGAGTGGTCGGGTCAGCCCCATTTCGAACGGTCCAGGCACCTTTTTCTAGAGCCTAGGTCGCAATCGTTTGGAGGGGAAATGGCCTGGTGAAGCCGCCCCACAGTTAGCCTGGAGTCCAGTACATGCATCCGCGCATCCTTGAGGTCACCGAACGGCTGATCGCCCGCAGCCGCCGTACCCGTGAACGCTACCTTGAGCTGATCCGTGGGGCGGCCAGTGACGGACCCATGCGCGCCAGCCTGCAGTGCGCCAACTTCGCCCATGGCGTGGCCGGCTGTGGCGGCGAGGACAAGCAGACCCTACGCCTGATGAACGCCGCCAACGTGGCCATCGTCTCGGCCTACAACGACATGCTCTCGGCGCACCAGCCGTACCAACACTTCCCCGAACAGATCAAGCAGGCCCTGCGCGAAGTCGGCTCGGTCGGCCAGTTCGCCGGCGGCGTGCCGGCCATGTGCGATGGCGTGACCCAGGGCGAGCCGGGCATGGAGCTGGCCATCGCCAGCCGCGAAGTGATCGCGATGTCCACCGCCATCGCCCTGTCGCATAACATGTTCGACGCCGCCCTGATGCTGGGCATCTGCGACAAGATCGTTCCCGGCCTGATGATGGGCGCATTGCGTTTCGGCCACCTGCCGACCATCTTCGTGCCGGGCGGGCCGATGGTCTCGGGCATCTCCAACAAAGAGAAGGCCGATGTGCGCCAGCGCTACGCCGAGGGCAAGGCCACCCGCGAGCAACTGCTCGAATCGGAAATGAAGAGCTACCACGGCCCGGGCACCTGCACCTTCTACGGCACCGCCAACACCAACCAGCTGGTGATGGAGGTGATGGGGCTGCACCTGCCGGGCGCTTCGTTCGTCAACCCGTACACGCCACTGCGCGATGCCCTCACCGCCGAAGCCGCGCGCCAGGTCACGCGCATGACCAAGGCCAGCGGCAACTTCATGCCCATCGGTGAGATCGTCGACGAAAAGGCGCTGGTCAACTCGATCGTCGCCCTGCACGCCACCGGCGGCTCGACCAACCACACCCTGCACATCCCGGCCATCGCCCAGGCCGCCGGTATCCAGCTGACCTGGCAGGACATGGCCGACCTGTCCGAGGTGGTGCCGACGCTGTCCCACGTCTATCCGAACGGCAAGGCCGACATCAACCACTTCCAGGCCTCCGGCGGCATGGCGTTCCTCATTCGCGAGCTGCTCGATGCGGGCCTGCTGCACGAGGACGTCAACACCGTGGCCGGGCATGGCCTGCGCCGTTATACCCAGGAGCCGTTCCTCGAAGATGGCCAACTGGTGTGGCGCGAAGGG
Organism: Pseudomonas sp. 2hn; assembly: GCF_019646095.1. NCBI lineage: Bacteria > Pseudomonadati > Pseudomonadota > Gammaproteobacteria > Pseudomonadales > Pseudomonadaceae > Pseudomonas > Pseudomonas sp. 2hn. Next base: position 1,103,020 of record NZ_CP081016.1, read on the forward strand.
CCGAAGGACAGCCTCGACGAAAGCATCCTGCGCCCGGTGGCGCGGCCGTTCTCCGCCGAGGGCGGCTTGCGGGTCATGGAGGGTAACCTCGGGCGCGGCGTGATGAAGGTGTCGGCGGTGGCGCCTGAGCACCGCGTGGTCGAGGCGCCTGCCCGGGTGTTCCACGACCAGCAGGCGCTGGCCGATGCGTTCAAGGCCGGCGAACTGGAGCGCGACTTCGTCGCCGTGGTGCGCTTCCAGGGCCCGCGTTGCAACGGCATGCCCGAGCTGCACAAGCTGACGCCGTTCCTCGGCGTGCTGCAGGACCGCGGCTTCAAGGTGGCGCTGGTGACCGACGGGCGCATGTCCGGCGCCTCGGGCAAGATCCCGGCGGCCATCCACGTGTGCCCGGAAGCCTTCGACGGCGGCCCGCTGGCGCGGGTGCGCGATGGTGATATCGTGCGCGTCGATGGTGCCGAAGGCACGCTGCGGATCATGGTCCCGGCCGAGGAACTGGCCAGCCGTGAGCTGCCCGAGCCGCCCACGGGCAACGACCTGGGCTGCGGGCGCGAGCTGTTCGGCTTCATGCGCGTGGCGTTCAGTTCCGCCGAACAGGGCGCGAGCGCCTTCACCTCGGCCCTGGAGAACCTCAAATGAAGGCCTTGCTGGTCGGCGACATCGGTGGCACCAACGCACGTTTTGCCTTGTGGCGCGACAACGAGCTGCAGGCGGTCCAGGTGCTGGCCACCGCCGACTACACCAGCCCCGAGCAGGCCATCGAGGCCTACCTCGCCGACCAGAGCATCGCCCGTGGCGGCCTGGCGGCGGTGTGCCTGGCGGTGGCCGGTCCCGTGGACGGCGACGAATTCCGCTTCACCAACAACCACTGGCGCCTGAGCCGCAGCGCGTTCTGCCAGACGCTGCAGGTCGAGCGCCTGTTGCTGATCAACGATTTTTCCGCCATGGCCCTGGGCATGACCCGCCTGCGCGACGGTGAATTCCGCGAGGTCTGCGCAGGCCTCGCCGACCCGGCGCGTCCGGCACTGGTGATCGGCCCCGGCACCGGCCTGGGCGTGGGCAGCCTGCTGCGCCTGGGCGAGCACTGGCTGGCGCTGCCGGGGGAGGGCGGGCATGTCGACCTGCCGGTGGGCAATGCCCGCGAGGCGGCGATCCACCAGGAGATTCACCGGCAGATCGGCCATGTCAGCGCCGAGACGGTGCTCAGTGGCGGTGGGCTGGTGCGCTTGTACCAGGCGATCTGCGCGCTCGACGGCGCCACGCCGACGCACAAGACCCCGGCGCAGATCACCGACGCGGCCCTGGCCGGCGAGCCCCGGGCGCTGGCGGTGATCGAGCAGTTCTGCCGCTTCCTCGGGCGGGTGGCGGGCAACAACGTGCTCACCCTGGGCGCCCGGGGTGGGGTCTACATTGTCGGTGGGGTGATTCCGCGTTTCGCCGAGTTGTTCCTGGGCAGCGGATTCGCCGCGAGTTTCGCCGACAAGGGCTGCATGAGTGGTTATTTCGCCGGGGTGCCGGTATGGCTGGTGACCGCGGAGTTTTCCGGGTTGCTGGGGGCCGGGGTGGCCTTGCAGCAAGCGTTGGATCATTGATCGCTGGGGCCGCTTTGCGACCCTTTCGCGGCACAAGGCCGCTCCTACAGGGGAAACGCGATCAACGGTAGGAGCGGCCTTGTGCCGCGAAAGGGCTGCAAGGCAGCCCCGTACAGCAGGCATGAAGATCTGCGTTTACAAGAGGACTGACCACTGTGACCACTGCCGGCAAATCGATCCTGATGGTCGACGACGACCAGGACATCCGCGAACTGTTGCAGACCTACCTTGCCCGCTGCGGCCTGCAGGTCCATGCCGAACCTGATGGCCAGGGCTTTCGCCGCGCCCTGGACGCCAACCCCTATGACCTGGTGATCCTCGACGTGATGCTGCCCGACGAGGATGGCTTCAGCCTGTGCCGCTGGGTCCGCCAGCACCCGCGCCAGGCGCGGGTGCCGATCATCATGCTGACCGCCAGCTCCGACGAGGCCGACCGGGTCATCGGCCTGGAGCTGGGCGCCGACGACTACCTCGGTAAGCCCTTCAGCCCGCGTGAGCTGCAAGCCCGCATCAAGGCCCTGCTGCGCCGCGCCGATTTCGGCCAGGCGGCGCCGGCCAGCGCGGTGCTGGCCTTCGACGACTGGCGCCTGGACACGATCAGCCATCGCCTGTTCCACCGCGATGGCGAGGAGGTGATCCTCTCCGGCGCCGACTTCGCCCTGCTCAAGCTGTTCCTCGACCACCCGCAGCAGATCCTCGACCGCGACACCATCGGCAACGCCACCCGCGGGCGCGAGCCGATGCCGCTGGACCGTATCGTCGACATGGCGGTCAGCCGCCTGCGTCAGCGCCTGCGCGACACGGAAAAACCCCCTCGGCTGATCCGCACCGTGCGCGGCAGCGGCTACCTGCTGGCGGCCAATGTCTGCCCGGCCTAGCGAGCGCCGCTGGCGCCTGCTGCCGCGCTCGCTGCTGGGACGCATGCTGCTGCTGACCTTGCTGGTGGTGTTGCTGGCCCAGGGGCTGTCGAGCCTGATCTGGGTGGCGCAACTGCGCGCCAGCCAGCTGCAGGGCCTGCGTGCCAGTGCTGGCAGCCTGGCCCATTCGATGAGTGCCAGCGTCAGCTACTTCCGTTCGCTGCCGGTGGCCTACCGACCCATGGTCCTCGACCAGTTGCGCAGCATGGGCGGCACGCGCTTCTTCGTCTCGCTCAACGTCAAGCCGCTGGAGATGCCGGTGCTGCCGATCACCCCGCGCAAGCAGGCGGTGATCGACGTGTTCCAGGAGGTGTTGCACGAGCGCCTGGGCCAGCAGCTGGAGATCTCCGTCGAATTCGTCAGCCCCGACGACCTGCGGATCTTCAACAGCGGCCTGAAACTCGATGAGCTGCCCCGTTCCTGGGCGCACTACTCGTTGACCCTGGAGCCGCTCAACCCGCCGGTGCTGGTGACCCAGATCCGCCTGGGCGAGGGCGAGTGGCTGTACATCGCCTCGCTGTTGCCAGAGCCCTACACCAGCCTCGAGGCCGAGCGCCTGCCGCGCCAGCAGATCGGCTTCATCGCCATGACCACCGCCCTGCTGTTGCTGTTCATCGGCCTGTTGGTGCACTGGCAGAGCCGGCCGCTCAAGCGCCTGGCGCGGGCGGCGCGGGAAATGTCGCTGGGCGCCGACGTGGCCCCGGTGGCCGAGGGCGGCGGCAGTGAAGTGGTCGAGGTGGGGCGGGCGTTCAACAGCATGCGCGAGCGCATCAGCCGTTACCTCACCGAGCGCTCCCAGTTGTTCAGCGCCATTTCCCATGACCTGCGCACGCCGATCACGCGCCTGCGCCTGCGGGTCGAGCTGCTCGAGGACGAGAAGCTGCAAGCGAAGTTCAGCCGCGACCTCGACGAGCTGGAGCTGCTGGTCAAAGGGGCGTTGCAGTGCGTGAAGGACACCGACATTCACGAGAACATCGAGCCGATCGACCTCAACCAGGTGCTGGAGATGCTCGCCGAGCCTTACCTCGGTGACGGCCGCATCACCCTCGAGGGACAGGCGCTGGCGCCGTATCCCGGCAAGTCGCTGGCCCTGCGCCGCTGCATCGGCAATCTGATCGATAACGCCATCAAGTACGGCGAGCGGGCGCACCTGCGGATTCTCGACAGTACCGAGAGCTTCGTCCTGCAGGTGGACGACCAGGGGCCGGGGGTGCCGGAGCAGCGCCTGGAGCAGGTGTTCGAGCCGCACTTCCGGCTGGCCGGGCAGCAGCAGGGGTACGGTTTGGGACTGGGGATCGCGCGCAACATCGCCCACAGTCATGGCGGCGAGGTGAGCCTGTTCAACTTGCGTGAGGGTGGACTGCGGGTGACCTTGTACCTGCCGCGTACAGCCGAATGAGCCCTTATCGCGGGGCAAGCCCGCTCCCACGCCAACATGCGCGGCCGGCGTGGGAGCGGGCTTGCCCCGCGATAAAGGCTTCGATGTAACGATGTGGTGACAATCGAGCCAGTCTTCGTGACATGCCAGCCAGGACGGCTGACTAGAATCGGCTGACAACAACAAGGAAGACCATGCCCATGGCCAACCGCTGGATCGACTCCCCGACACACCATGCCTGGCTCGACGCCGAGGCCCTGCGCCTGCTCGCCTTCGCCAGGGCTTCGCGCCTGCCCCAGGGGTTCGGCAACCTCGACGACGAAGGCCGTCTGCCCCGTTGCGCCCTGGCCGAGACCATGAACACCGCGCGCATGACGCATAGCTTCGCCCTGGCGCATATCCAGGGCGTTCCGGGTTGCCGCGAGCTGGTCGAGCATGGCGTCGAGGCCCTGCTGGGCCCGCTGCGCGACCAGGAGCACGACGGCTGGTACGCCCAGCCCGAAGGCCACGGCGACACCGGCAAGGCCGCCTACCTGCATGCCTTCGTCGCCCTTGCCGCCAGCTCGGCGGTGGTGGCGGGTGTCACACAGGCCCAGGCACTGCTGGATGCCGTGCTCCGGGTCATCGAGCAGCACTTCTGGTGCGAGGAGGAGGGCGCCCTGCGCGAGTCGTTCTCCCGCGACTGGCGGCAGGCGGAGACCTACCGTGGAGCCAACAGCAACATGCACGGCGTCGAGGCGTTTCTCGCCCTGGCCGATGTCACCGGCGACGTGCGCTGGCTGGATCGTTCGCTGCGCATCGTGCAGCGTTTGATCCTGGCCCAGGTCGCCGCCGATGGTTTGCGGGTCACCGAGCATTTCGACGAGCACTGGCAGGCATTGCCCGACTACAACCGCGACAACCCCGCCGACGGCTTCCGCCCCTACGGCACCACGCCCGGCCATGCCTTCGAATGGGCACGCCTGGTGCTGCACCTGGAGGCGGCCCTGCAACGGGCGCAACTGCCTGCGCCCGAGTCCTTGCTGCCTGCCGCCAGGGGGCTGTTCGACAGCGCCTGCAAGCATGCCTGGCAGGCCGATGGCACGCCGGGGTTGGTCTACACCCTGGACTGGCGCAACCGCCCGGTGGTGCGCGAGCGCCTGCACTGGGTACATGCCGAGGCCAGCGCCACCGCCGCGGCCCTGTTGCGGCGTACCGGCGAGGCGCAGTACGAACATTGGTATCGCTGCTTCTGGGACTTCATCGCCAGCCACTTCATCGACCGCAGCCACGGCAGTTGGCACCACGAGCTCGATGCGACCTTGCTGCCCAGTGCACGGATCTGGGGCGGCAAGCCCGACCTCTACCACGCCTACCAGGCCCTGCTGCTGCCGCGCCTGCCGCTGGCGCCGAGCCTGGCCACGTCCCTGGCTATGTAACCAGATGATGACATTCGCGCATCCGTTCGTTACCTGACGACGGACGCGGGCTCCTTACACTCCATGCCATGCAAGCGACAGTCTTGCCTCGCATAACAACAATAAAGGTATTCCCATGCATTCGACGCTTCGTCTCGCCGCTGCGATCTCCCTCGCCTCACTCTGCTCGCTCAATGCCCATGCCGCCGAATCCAAAGGCAACGTGGAGGTCGTCCATTGGTGGACCTCCGGTGGTGAAAAAGCTGCCGTCGACGTGCTCAAGGCCCAGGTCGAGAAAGATGGTTTCACCTGGAAGGACGGTGCCGTGGCTGGTGGTGGTGGCGCCACCGCGATGACCGTGCTCAAGAGCCGCGCGGTGGCAGGCAACCCGCCCGCCGTGGCCCAGATCAAAGGACCGGATATCCAGGACTGGGCCGCGACCGGCCTGCTCGACCCTGACGTGCTCAAGGACGTGGCCAAAACGGAGAAGTGGGACAGCCTGCTCGACAAAAAGGTCGCCGACACCGTCAAGTACGACGGCGACTACGTGGCCGTGCCGGTGAACATCCACCGCATCAACTGGTTGTGGATCAACCCCGAAGTGTTCAAGAAGGCCGGCATCGACAAGGCGCCGACCACCCTCGAAGAATTCTATGCCGCCGGCGACAAGCTCAAGGCCGCCGGCTTCATCCCGCTGGCCCACGGCGGCCAGCCGTGGCAGGACAGCACCGTGTTCGAGAGCGTGGTGCTCTCGGTAATGGGCGTAGAAGGCTACAAGAAAGCGCTGGTCGAACTGGACGAAAAGGCCCTGACCGGCCCCGAGATGGTCAAGGCGCTCACCGAGCTGAAGAAGGTCGCCACCTACATGGACCCTGACGGCAAGGGCCAGGACTGGAACCTGGAGGCGGCCAAGGTCATCAACGGCAAGGCCGGCATGCAGATCATGGGCGACTGGGCCAAGAGCGAATGGACCCTGGCGAAGAAGACTGCTGGCAAGGACTACCAGTGCGTGGCCTTCCCCGGCACCGACCAGGCCTTCCTCTACAACATCGACTCGCTGGTGGTGTTCAAACAGAAGGACAAGGGCACGGCGGCGGGCCAGCAGGACATCGCCCGCAAGGTGCTGGGCGAGGAGTTCCAGAAGGTCTTCAGCACCAACAAGGGCTCGATCCCGGTGCGTAACGACATGCTCGCCGACATGGGCAAGCACGGCTTCGACAGCTGCGCCCAGACCGCGGCCAAGGACTTCCTGGCCGACGCCAAGACCGGCGGCCTGCAACCGAGCATGGCGCACAACATGGCCACCACGCTGGCGGTGCAGGGGGCGTTCTTCGATGTGGTGACCAACTACATCAACGATCCGAAGGCCGATCCTGCGGATGCGGCGAAGAAGCTGGCCGCCGCAGTCAACGCCGCCAAGTAGTCAGGCGCCTGTGTAGGAGCGGCCTCGTGCCGCGAAAGGGCCGCATAGCGGCCCCTGGCCTCTCCAGTTGTTGCCGGGGCCGCGCTGCGGCCCTTTCCGGCCGGTCCGGCGCCCCGGCAAGGCCGCTCCTACACGGTTATCTGCCTTTCTCGAAACGAGATCTGAACCATGACCACAGCAACTGCCCGCCTGCGGGCCTCCCCCCTGGACGCGCTGCAGCGCTGGCTACCGAAGCTGGTGCTGGCGCCGAGCATGTTCATCGTCCTGGTGGGCTTCTACGGCTATATCCTGTGGACCTTCGTCCTCTCGTTCACCACCTCGACCTTCCTGCCCACCTACAAGTGGGCGGGCCTGGCGCAGTACGCCCGGCTGTTCGACAACGACCGCTGGTGGGTGGCGAGCAAGAACCTGCTGCTGTTCGGCGGCCTGTTCATCGGCATCACCCTGGCCATCGGCGTGTTCCTCGCCGTGCTGCTCGACCAGCGCATCCGCCGCGAAGGTTTCATCCGCACCATCTACCTGTACCCCATGGCCCTGTCGATGATCGTCACCGGCACCGCCTGGAAGTGGCTGCTCAATCCCGGCATGGGCCTGGACAAGCTGCTGCGCGACTGGGGCTGGGAAGGCTTTCGCCTGGACTGGCTGATCGACCCCGACCGCGTGGTCTACTGCCTGGTGATCGCCGCCGTGTGGCAGGCCTCGGGCTTCATCATGGCGATGTTCCTCGCCGGCCTGCGCGGTGTCGACCAGTCGATCATCCGCGCCGCCCAGCTCGATGGCGCCAGCCTGCCGCGCATCTACTGGACCGTGGTGCTGCCCAGCCTGCGCCCGGTGTTCTTCAGCTCGCTGATGATCCTTTCGCACATCGCCATCAAGAGCTTCGACCTGGTGGCGGCGATGACTGCCGGCGGCCCTGGCTATTCCTCGGACCTGCCGGCCATGTTCATGTACTCGTTCACCTTCAGTCGCGGGCAGATGGGCATGGGCTCGGCCAGCGCGATCCTGATGCTCGGCGCGATCCTGGCGATCCTGGTGCCGTACCTGTATTCCGAATTGCGGGGCAAACGCCATGACTAGCCTGACCGACAAACCCGCACTGAACCTCAGCCGTATCGCCATCCACGCCGTGCTGCTGCTGGCCGTGCTGCTGTACCTGGTGCCGTTGGTGGTGATGCTGCTGACCAGCTTCAAGACCCCCGAGGACATCGGCAGCGGCAACCTGCTGAGCTGGCCGACTGCGTTCACCACCATTGGCTGGAGCAAGGCGTGGACCACGGTCAGCGGCTACTTCGTCAACTCGATCCTGATCACTGTGCCTGCGGTGCTGATCTCCACCGCGATTGGCGCGCTCAATGGCTATGTGCTGTCGATGTGGCGCTTCCGTGGGTCGCAACTGTTCTTCGGCCTGCTGCTGTTCGGCTGCTTCCTGCCGTTCCAGACCGTGCTGCTGCCGGCCTCGTTCACCCTCGGCAAGCTGGGCCTGGCCAGTACCACCAGCGGGCTGGTGCTGGTGCACGTGGTGTACGGCCTGGCCTTCACCACGCTGTTCTTTCGCAACTACTACGTGAGCATCCCCGATGCCCTGGTCAAGGCCGCGCGCCTGGACGGCGCCGGGTTCTTCACCATCTTCGGGCGGATCATCCTGCCGATGTCGACGCCGATCATCATGGTCTGCCTGATCTGGCAGTTCACCCAGATCTGGAACGACTTCCTGTTCGGCGTGGTGTTCTCCAGCGGCGACTCGCAACCGATCACCGTGGCCCTCAACAACCTGGTCAACACCAGCACCGGGGCCAAGGAATACAACGTCGACATGGCCGCAGCGATGATCGCCGGGCTGCCGACGCTGCTGGTCTACGTGGTCGCGGGCAAGTATTTCGTGCGCGGGCTGACCGCCGGCGCGGTCAAGGGGTAAGTCATGGCAACACTCGAACTTCGCAATGTGCACAAGACCTACGGTGTGGGCCTGCCGGACACGCTCAAGGATATCCAGCTGGCAATCAAGGACGGCGAGTTCCTGATTCTGGTCGGCCCCTCGGGCTGTGGCAAGTCGACACTGATGAACTGCATCGCTGGCCTTGAGAGCATCAGCGGCGGGGCGATCCTCATCGACGATGAGGACGTCAGTGGCATGAGCCCCAAGGACCGCGACATCGCCATGGTGTTTCAGTCCTACGCGCTGTACCCGACCATGAACGTGCGCGACAACATCGCCTTCGGCCTGAAGATCCGCAAGATGCCCCAGGCCGCTATTGACGAAGAGGTGGCGCGAGTCGCCAAGCTGCTGCAGATCGAGCACCTGCTCGAGCGTAAACCGGGGCAGCTGTCCGGCGGCCAGCAACAGCGCGTGGCCATGGGCCGGGCGCTGGCGCGGCGGCCGAAGATCTACCTGTTCGACGAGCCGCTGTCGAACCTCGACGCCAAGCTGCGGGTGGAGATGCGCACCGAGATCAAGCTGATGCACCAGCGCCTGAAAACCACCACGGTGTATGTCACCCACGACCAGATCGAGGCGATGACGCTCGGTGACAAGGTAGCGGTGATGAAGGACGGCATCATCCAGCAATTCGGCACGCCGCAGCAGATCTACAACGATCCGGCCAACCTGTTCGTCGCCAGCTTCATCGGCTCGCCGCCGATGAACTTCATCCCGGTGCGCCTGACCCGGCAGGACGGGCGCGTGCTGGCGCTGCTCGACAGCGGCCAGGCGCGTTGCGAGCTGCCGCTGGGCGCGGCGGCAGACGAGCTGGAAGGCCGCGAGATCATCCTCGGCGTGCGCCCGGAGCAGATCACCCTGGGCGCGGAGCAGGGCAATGGCCTGCCGGGCATCCGCGCCGAAGTGCAGGTCACCGAACCTACCGGGCCGGACTTGCTGGTGTTCGTCACCCTCAACCAGACCAAGGTCTGCTGCCGCCTGGCACCGGATGTGGCATGCCGGGTCGGCGACAGCCTCAACCTGCAGTTCGACCCGGCGCGGGTGCTGCTGTTCGACGCCGGCAGCGGCGAACGCCTGGACCTTGCCGCCACCGCCGTAAAGGACAACGTGACGCGTTTCAAAGGCCGCTAAACCGGACACGGTCCCTGTAGGAGCGGCCTTGCGCCGCGAAAGGGCTGCGAAGCGGCCCCAGGGTCTTGGCATCCTTCAGGATTGCTGGGGCTGCTATGCAGCCCTTTCGCGGCACAAGGCCGCTCCTACAGAAGAACGCCGTTAAACCGTTCTGTTAATAACAAGAAAAGAGGACGCAAAGGGATGGAACATCGCAATCGCATCAGGACGCTGGGCTCACTGGCACTGCTGGCCGTGGTCGGCAGCAGCGGGGCCCAGGCCGCCGAGGCTTTCTCGTCGGAATCGAAATGGATGACCGGCGACTGGGGCGGCACCCGCACCGAGTTGCTGGAGAAGGGCTACGACTTCACCCTCGACTACGTCGGCGAGGTGGCCGGCAACCTTAACGGCGGCTACAACGACGACAAGACCGCGCGCTACAGCGACCAGTTCGCCCTGGGCGCGCACCTGGACCTGGAGAAGATCTTCGGCTGGAAGGACACCGAGTTCAAACTGGCGATCACCGAGCGTAGCGGCCGCAACCTGTCCAACGACCGCATCAGCGACCCGCGCGCCGGGCAGTTCAGCTCGGTGCAGGAGGTCTGGGGCCGGGGCCAGACCTGGCGCCTGACCCAGATGTGGATCAAGCAGAAGTACTTCGACGGCGCGCTGGACGTGAAATTCGGCCGCTTCGGCGAGGGCGAGGACTTCAACAGCTTCCCCTGTGACTTCCAGAACCTGGCGTTCTGCGGCTCGCAGGTGGGCAACTGGGTCGGCGGCATCTGGTACAACTGGCCGGTCAGCCAGTGGGCGTTGCGGGTCAAGTACAACATCACCCCGGAATTCTTCGTCCAGGTCGGCGCCTACGAGCAGAACCCGTCGAACCTTGAGACCGGCAACGGCTTCAAGCTCAGCGGCAGCGGCACCAAGGGCGCGATCCTGCCGGTGGAGGCGGTGTGGTCGCCGAAGGTCAACGGCCTGCCGGGCGAGTACCGCCTGGGCTACTACTACAGCACCGCCAAGGCCGACGACGTCTACGACGACATCAACGGCAACCCGCAGGCGCTGACCGGCGCGGCGTTCAAGTCGCACTCCAGCAAGCACGGCTGGTGGGTGGTGGCGCAGCAGCAGGTCACCGCCCATGCCGGCGACGTCAATCGTGGCCTGAGCCTGTTCGCCAACTTCACCGTGCACGACAAGGCCACCAACGTGGTCGACAACTACCAGCAGGTCGGCCTGGTCTACAAGGGCGCCTTCGACGCCCGGCCCAAGGACGACATCGGCTTCGGCATCGCCCGCATCCACGTCAACGACGACGTGAAGAAGCGCGCCGAGCTGCTCAATGCCCAGAGCGGTATCAACGACTACGACAACCCGGGCTTCGCGCCGTTGCAGCGCACCGAGTACAACGCCGAGCTCTACTACGGCTTCCACGTCACCAACTGGCTGACCGTGCGCCCGAACCTGCAGTACATCAAGAGCCCGGGCGGTGTGGACGAGGTGGATAACGCGCTGGTCGCGGGGTTGAAGATTCAGTCGTCATTCTGAGAAAAATTGTTGTAAATTTACGCCATCCATCTCGACCTCCCGCTAACCACTGGCCAGCAGTGGTTAGCGGGCACGGGGCGAGACAGCGCTATCTCGAACAACAAAAGAGCTCGGAACCATGCCTGAACATCCGCTACATCGCTTCTTCACCTCGCAACGGCCCAGGCCGACCTTCGAGTGGGAGCGTTACCAGCAGCGCGATGTGCTGATCATCGACCACCCACGCTGCCAGGCGGTGTTCAGCCGTCAGGGCGCGCAGCTGCTGCATTTCCAGCCGGCCGGCGAGAAGCCCTGGCTGTGGTGCGCCGAGCAGTGGCCGCAGGTGGGCGCCATCCGTGGGGGCGTGCCGGTATGCTGGCCATGGTATGGCCGTCACCCCAGCGAGGACCTGTGGCCGGCCCACGGCTGGGCGCGCCTGCTGGACTGGAAGCTGGTGGACAGCCTTGAGGACGAGCAGGGCGTGACCCTGAAGTGGCGCCTGGACCTGTGCGACTGGCAGGTCGACCTGCACGCCCGGCTTGGCGCGAGCATGGAGCTGAGCCTCTGCACCGAGCACCAGGACAGCGAGCCCTGCCAGCTGAGTCATGCGCTGCTGGCCTACTGGCGAATCAGCGACGTGTCGAAGATAGCGCTGTCCGGGCTCGAGGATATCCAAGGCTACGATCGCCTCAATCGCCAGGTTTGCCGCGAGGATGGCGCGCTGACCCTCAAGGGCGGCTGCCAGAAGGTCTACCCCGGTACACCCAAGGTGCAGTTGCAGGACCCGGCCTGGCAGCGCGAGCTGTGCATCGACACCGGCGACAGCGACGACACCGTGGTCTGGCACCCGGGCAATCGCCCGTTGATGGGCGTGACCGGGCGCGAATGCCAGGGCTTTGTCTGCGTCGAGGCGGCCAGTGGCAGTGGCGAGGGCCTGAGCCTGGCGCCGGGGGAGCGGGCGCACCTGCGGCTGCAGGCGCACCGGCTCAGTTGAGGTCGTCGTCCTCGATCGGGTAGCGACTGGCGTTGAGGCTTTCCTTGATCTTGCGCAGGTGCGGCTGGAAGTCCACGCCGCGGCGCAGGGTCATGCCGGTAGCGAGCACGTCGAGCACGGTGAGCTGGATGATCCGCGAGGTCATCGGCATGTAGATGTCGGTGTCTTCCGGCAGCGGAATGTACAGGCTCAGGCTGCAGGCCTGGGCCAGGGGCGAGCCGGCGGCGGTCAGGCCGAGCACCGAGGCGCCGTTTTCCCGGGCCAGGCGCGCCACCTCGACCAGTTCGCGGGTGCGCCCGGTGTAGGAAATGATCACGAACAGATCGCCGGTGTGGGCCACCGAGGCCAGCATGCGCTGCATCAGTACATCGGCATGGGCCGACACCGCGAGGTTGAAGCGGAAGAACTTGTGCTGGGCGTCGAGGGCCACCGGGGCCGAGGCGCCGAGGCCGAAGAAGTGGATCTGCCGGGCCTGGATCATCATGTCCACGGCGCGGCTGACCTGCTGCGGGTCAAGCGCCTGGCAGGCGCTGTCCAGCGAGGCGATGGCGCTGCCGAAGATCTTCTGGGTGTAGGCGGCCGGATCGTCGTCGGCCTCCACCGCGCGGCTGACATAGGCGGCGCCGCTGGCCAGGCTCTGCGCCAGCTGCAGCTTGAGCTCGGGGTAGCCGCTGACGCCGAACGAGCGGCAGAAGCGGTTGACCGTCGGTTCGCTGACCTTGGCCGCCTGGGCCAGGGCGGCGATGCTGAAACGGGTGGCCTGTTGCGGGTTGAGCAGGATGACTTCGGCGACTTTGCGTTCGGCCTTGTTCAGCTCGTCGAGGCGGCCCTGGATCTGTTCCAGGAGGTTGCGCACGCGGTCCATGGTGTGTCCTTGGGTCGGGAAGCAGGCTTTTTGCGGTGGCGTGTATCGTACTGTCGGTAAGATTGTCACACCACTTGTCTGTAATGGCTGTATTCAATGTTGTGGTTTTTACTACATTAACCCTTGAAAAGCAGGGTTGAAACCGGTATTCCTAGTCCAACATTTATAAAAGAACCAACATCATGGCCGCGATCAGTGTCGAACCCTGCACCTTCGCCCTCTTTGGCGCCCTCGGCGACCTGGCATTGCGCAAGCTGTTTCCCGCGCTCTACCAGCTCGACCGCGCCGACCTCCTGCACCCGGACACCCGCCTGCTGGCCCTGGCCCGCGAGCCGGGCAGCGTGCAGGAACACCTGAACAGCATCGAAGCCCACCTGCGCCGCCATGTGCCGGAGGCCGAGATCGATGCCGCTTCCCTGGGGCGCTTCCTCGGGCGCCTGAGCTACCTGCACCTGGACTTCGTCGAACCCGAGGGCTATCAGGCCCTGGCCGAGCAGGCGCCGAGCGGGCAGCCGCTGATCGCCTACTTCGCCACGGCGGCGGCGGTCTACGGCGCGATCTGCGAGAACCTCGACAAGGCCGGCCTGGCCTCGCGCACCCGCGTGGTGCTGGAAAAACCCATCGGCCACGACCTGGAGTCGTCGCGCCGGGTCAACGACGCAGTGGCGCGGTTCTTCCCCGAGAGCCGGGTCTACCGCATCGACCACTACCTGGGCAAGGAAACGGTACAGAACCTGATCGCCCTGCGCTTCGCCAACAGCCTGTTCGAAACCCAGTGGAACCAGAATTCCATCTCCCATGTGGAGATCACCGTCGCCGAGAAGGTCGGTATCGAGGGCCGCTGGGGTTACTTCGACAAGGCCGGCCAGCTGCGCGACATGATCCAGAACCACCTGTTGCAGCTGCTCTGCCTGATCGCCATGGACCCGCCCAGCGACCTGTCCGCCGACAGCATCCGCGACGAGAAGGTCAAGGTGCTCAAGGCACTGGCGCCGATCACCGGCGAAGGCCTGAGCACCCATGTGGTGCGCGGCCAGTACATTGCCGGCTTCAGCGACGGCAAGCCGGTGCCGGGCTACCTGGAAGAGGACAACGCCAACGCCCAGAGCGACACCGAGACCTTCGTCGCCCTGCGCGCCGATATCCGCAACTGGCGCTGGTCGGGCGTGCCGTTCTACCTGCGCACCGGCAAGCGCATGCCGCAGAAGCTGTCGCAGATCGTCATCCACTTCAAGGAAACTCCGCACTACATCTTCGCTCCGGAACAGCGTTTGCAGATCGGCAACAAGCTGATCATCCGCCTGCAGCCGGACGAAGGCATTTCGCTGCGGGTGATGACCAAGGAGCAGGGCCTGGACAAGGGTATGCAGCTGCGCAGCGGCCCGCTGCAGCTGAACTTCTCCGACACCTGGCGCAGCGCGCGGATTCCGGACGCCTACGAGCGTCTGTTGCTGGAAGTGATGCGCGGTAACCAGAACCTGTTCGTGCGCAAGGACGAGATCGAATACGCGTGGAAATGGTGCGATCAGCTGATCGCCGGCTGGAAGACCAGCGGCGACGCGCCCAAGCCCTATGCGGCCGGTTCCTGGGGGCCGATGAGCTCGATTGCATTGATCACTCGCGATGGGAGGGCCTGGTATGGCGATATCTGAACTGCAACTGCCGGCGACGGTAAAGGCGCATCAGCTGGCTGATGCGAAAACCCTGGCGGCGACCCTGGCCCATGATGTGGCCGAGCGCCTGCGCCAGGCCATCGCCAGCAAGGGCCAGGCGTGCGTGGTGCTGTCCGGCGGTCGCAGCCCGGTGCCGTTTCTCGAGAAACTGGCGGCAGAGGTGCTGGACTGGTCGAAGGTCACCGTGAGCCTGGCGGACGAGCGCTGGGTGCCGGTGGAACACGACGACAGCAACGCCGGCCTGCTGGCCCGCCACCTGCTCAAGGGCGGTGCGGCCAAGGCGCGTTTCATCGGCCTGTACCAGAGCGCCGCGACCCTGGAGGCCGCCGCCGAGCAGGCCGACCAGGTACTCGCCGACCTGCCGCCGATCGATGTGCTGGTGCTGGGCATGGGCGACGACGGCCACACGGCCTCGCTGTTCCCGGCCAGCCCCAACCTGCGCCAAGGCCTGGCCAAGGTCGGCGAGCGTCGCTGCCTGCCGATGCTGGCGCCGAGCGTGCCGCACCAGCGCCTGAGCATGACCCGTGCGCTGCTGGCCAGTGCCGGCTTCATCGCCCTGTCCGTGCAAGGCGCGGGCAAGCTCGCCACCCTGCGTGCCGCCCTGGCGGCCGAAGACCCTACCGAAATGCCGATTCGCGCCTTTCTTCACGACCCCCTGGACATCTACTGGTGCCCATGAGCCAAGGACCCATTGTCATGACCACCCTCGAACGCCCACAGCCTTTGCTCTCGATGGCCGACAAAGCCGCGCGGATCGACGCGATCTGCGACAAGGCGCGCATCCTGCCGGTGATCACCATCGCCCGTGAGGAGGACATCCTGCCCCTGGCCGACGCCCTGGCCGCCGGCGGCATCCGCACCCTGGAAGTGACCCTGCGCTCGCAGCACGGCCTGAAAGCGATCCAGGTGCTGCGCGAGCAGCGTCCCGAACTGTGCGTCGGCGCCGGTACCGTGCTCGACCGTGGCATGTTTGCCGCCGTCGAGGCCGCGGGCGCGCAGTTCGTCGTCACTCCGGGCATCACCCAGGACATTCTCGAGGCGGGCGTGGACAGCGACATTCCGCTGCTGCCGGGCATCAGCACGCCGTCGGAGATCATGATGGGCTACGCCCTCGGCTACCGTCGCTTCAAGCTGTTCCCGGCGGAGATCAGTGGTGGCGTGGCGGCGATCAAGGCCTTTGCCGGCCCGTTCGGCGACATTCGCTTCTGCCCGACCGGCGGGGTGAACCCGGCCAACGTGCGCAACTACATGGCCCTGCCCAATGTGATGTGCGTGGGCGGCACCTGGATGCTCGACAGCAGCTGGATCAAGAACGGCGACTGGGCGCGGATCGAGGCGTGCAGCGCCGAGGCGATGGCGTTGCTGGACTGACAGATTTCGTTGTGTGCTACACGGCTTGTGGGGCGCTTGGTCGGCGCCCCTTTTTTTTGCCTGAAATGTTTGTAGCGCTTGTGCCGGCCTCTTCGCGGGTAAACCCGCTCCCACAGGTACCGTGCGATCCCTGTGGGAGCGGGTTTACCCGCGAAGAGGCCGGCACAGGCAATAAAAAAGCCCGCATCAAGGATGCGGGCTTCGTTCATCGGCGATGGTTTACGCCGCTTTGGCCTGCTGCTGGCTCAGCGAGCGGTTCAGCGCGCTGAACAGCGCCTTGAAGCTGGCGGTGGTGATGTTCTCGTCGATGCCCACGCCGTGCACCGGACGCCCACCGGCCACGCGCAGCTCGATGTAGGCCGCCGCCTTGGCGTTGGTGCCGGCACCGATGGCGTGCTCGTTGTAGTCCATGATCTCCACGCTGACCGGCAAGCCGGCGACCAGCGCTTCCAGGGCGCCATTGCCTTTACCGTGCCAGTGCAGGGTGGTCTCGCCTTCACCGGAGACTTCCACCTGCACGTGGCTGCTGCCGTTCTCTTCCTGCAGACGGTGGCTGACCAGCGCATACGGTGCATTGGCCTGGAGGTATTCCTTCTGCAGCAGCTTGTAGATCTGCTCGGCGGTCATTTCCAGGCCGAGACGGTCGGTCTCGCCCTGTACCACTTGGCTGAACTCGATCTGCATGCGGCGCGGCAAGCTGATGCCGTACTCCTGCTCGAGCAGGTAGGTGATGCCGCCCTTGCCCGACTGGCTGTTGACGCGGATCACCGCCTCGTAGCTGCGGCCGATGTCGGCCGGGTCGATCGGCAGGTACGGCACTTCCCACAGTTCGCCATCCTGCTGCTTGGCGAAGCCCTTGCGGATGGCGTCCTGGTGCGAGCCGGAGAAGGCGGTGTGGACCAGGTCGCCGACGTACGGGTGACGCGGGTGCACCGGCAGCTGGTTGCACTCCTCGACGACCTTGCGCACGCCGTCGATGTCGGAGAAGTCCAGCTGTGGGTCGATGCCCTGGGTGTAGAGGTTCAGGGCGAGGGTGACCAGGTCGACGTTGCCGGTGCGCTCGCCGTTACCGAACAGGCAGCCTTCGGCACGGTCGGCGCCGGCCATCAGGCCCAACTCGGTGGCGGCGATGCCGGTGCCACGGTCGTTGTGGGTGTGCAGGCTGATGATCACGCTGTCGCGACGGTTGATGTTGCGGCAGAACCATTCGATCTGGTCGGCGTAGACGTTCGGCGTGGCGACTTCGACGGTGGCCGGCAGGTTGAGGATGATCTTGTGCTCGGGGGTCGGGTTCCACACTTCGATCACCGCGTCGCACACCTCTTTGGCGAATTCCAGTTCGGTGGCGCTGAAGGTTTCAGGCGAGTACTGGAAGGTCCACTGGGTGTTCGGCTGCTGGGCGGCGTACTTGACGAACAGCTTGGCGGCGTTGACCGCGATGTCCTTCACGCCCTGCTTGTCCTGGTTGAAGACGATGCGGCGGAACGACGGGCAGGTGGCGTTGTACAGGTGCACGATGGCCTTCTTGGCCCCGCGCAGGGACTCGAAGGTACGGGCGATCAGGTCTTCACGGGCCTGGGTCAGCACCTGGATGGTGGTGTCGTCCGGGATGTGGCCTTCTTCGATCAGGGTGCGTACGAAGTCGAAGTCGGTCTGCGAGGCCGACGGGAACGACGCTTCGATCTCCTTCACGCCCACCTGCACCAGGGTCTTCCAGAACCGCAGCTTCTTCTCCGAGTCCATCGGCTCGATCAGCGACTGGTTGCCATCACGCAGGTCGGAACTGCACCAGATCGGTGCCTGGGTGATGGTCTTCGACGGCCAGGTACGGTCGGGCAGGTCGATGGTCGGGAACGCGCGGTATTTCTTCGAAGGGTCTTTGAGCATGGTCATGGAAGCAATCCTTTTTATGTGCGGCCGTGATCGGGCCTGCCAAACGAAAACGAGAGAAAAAGGCGAGGCGACGCGATTCACCCTGGTAGTCGGGCGCTGACCAGGCAGAGGCTGCGGTGTTGTCGGAGCAGGGTGCTGAAGATGTTCATAGGCTCAACCCTAACCAGTGGGTTGGGGGATGGCAAGCACTGCGGGGAAATTGAGAGAAATGCTTAAAAAATGCGATTTCTCGAGATTTTATGGCTGATATTGTTGTTCTGTTCCTTTAATGTTGCGCAGTATTTTTCGATGGCGCAACACAAAGTGATTGATGTTGGCCGTGCCGGCCCCTTCGCGGGTAAACCCGCTCCCACAGGTACGGCGCCATTCCTGTGGGAGCGGGTTTACCCGCGAAGAGGCCGGCCCATATGGCACAGGACTCAGGGCTGGAACGCGCCGATGAAAATCGCCGGATCCACCCGCGCATCGTTGAGGCTGACGTTCCAGTGCATATGTGGCCCGGTGGCCCGGCCGGTCGAGCCCACGCGGCCGACCACCTCGCCCCGGCGCAGCACCTGCCCCGGCTTCACATCGATCTTCGACATGTGGCAGAACATGCTGATGAAGCCCTGGCCATGGTCGACGAACACCGTGCGGCCATTGAAGAAGTAGTCGCCCACCAGGATCACCTTGCCATTGGCCGGGGTCTTGATCGGCGTGCCGGCCGGCACGGCGAAGTCAAGGCCCGCATGAGGGTTTCGCTCCTCACCGTTGAAGAAGCGGCGCACGCCGAACTTGCTCGACAGCGGGCCGTTGACCGGCTTGTCGAGGATCAGGTTGCTCGGCAGGGTCGGGCTGAAACTGCGGTAGGCCTTGACCTGCTCGGCCAGCTCGCGGTCGATGCGCTTGAGGTCCTCGGGCTCGGGGTTGACCTGGCGCTTGTTCTTCAGGGTGATGTGCTGTTCGGGGTATTTCTTGCTGCCCACGCTGAAGCGAATGTCGCGTCCCCCTTGGGTGAGCACGGCGCTGCCGGGCTTCTGGGTGAGCGGTATGCCGACGATGGCCAGCCAGTTGTCCTGCTCCTTCACCACCAGCACCGGCTTGCCGTCGAAGCGGGCGCTCGGCGCGCTGGCGGCCGGCCCCAGGTTGACCACGGCCACGCCGCCGGGCACCGGCTTGTCGAGGGCGCGGGTGATGTAGCTGGCCTGGGCCGCGGTGAGCGGCAGCAGCAGGGCGAGGGCGAGCAGGGGCGCGAACAGGCGGGGCATGTGTCAGTCCAGTAGCGAGAGGGTGACCGGAGTCTGGTGGTTGTCCTCGACCCGCACCTTGAGCTCGCCTTCGTTGAGACGGGCGGTCAGGCGCTGGCCGTTGTGGGTCTGCGCGGCGCTGCGGATGGCCTGGCCGCGCTCGTCGAGGAGGATGCTGTAGCCGCGGGCGAGGGTCGCCAATGGGCTGACCACCTGCAGCGTCTGCAACTGCGCCTGGAAGCGTTGGCGGCGGTCCTTGAGCACGTCGCGCATGGCCCGTGGCAGGCGTTCGGCCAGGCTGTCCAGGCGCTGCTTGAGCAGTTTCAGGTTGCGTCCCGGGTGCTGTGCGGCCAGGCGCATGTCGAGGCGGCCGAGGCGTTCGTGGCGTCGGCTCATGTTCAGCGCGAAGGCACGGCGCAGGCGCATGTCCAGGTCGTCCAGGCGCTGGGCCTGCTGGCGCAGGCGCTCGCCCGGGTGGCGCAGGCGCCGGGCCAGGCCCTCGACGCGCAGGCGGTCATGGGCCAGGCGGCTCTGCATGCGCAGCAACAGGCGTCGCTGCAGGCTGTCCAGGCGCTGCTGCAGCCCGCTGTTGTCGGGGGCGAGCAGTTCGGCGGCGGCTGATGGTGTGGGCGCACGCACGTCGGCGACGAAGTCGCTGATCGACACGTCGGTTTCATGTCCCACGGCGCTGACGATCGGCGTCACGCAGGCGGCCACGGCACGGGCCACGGCCTCTTCGTTGAAGCACCAGAGGTCTTCCAGCGAGCCGCCGCCACGGGCCAGGATCAGCGCGTCGAAGCCTTGCCGGTCGGCCATCTGCAGGGCATGGACGATCTGTGCGATGGCCTCGCGGCCTTGCACGGCGGTAGGGATCAGGTTCAGTTCGACCTGCGGCGCGCGGCGCCGGAACACGCTGATGATGTCGCGGATCACCGCGCCGGTGGGCGAGGTGACGATGCCGATGCGCCGCGGATGCGCCGGCAGCGGCTGCTTACGTTCGGTGCTGAACAGCCCCTCGGCGCCGAGCTTTTCCTTCAGCGCCTCGAAGGCCAGGCGCAAGGCGCCGTCACCGGCCGGTTCGACGGTGTCGAGGATCAGCTGGTAGTCGCCGCGGCCCTCGAACAGCGAAACCTTGCCGCGCACCTTCACCGCCAGGCCGTCACGCAGGGCCTGGCGCACGCGGGCGGCGTTCTGCCGGAACAGCGCGCAGCGGATCTGCGCGCCGCTGTCCTTGAGGGTGAAATACATGTGGCCGGAGGCCGGGCGGGCGAGGTTGGAAATCTCGCCTTCCACCCAGACGCTGCGGAACACGTCCTCGAGCAGCACGCGGGCGCGGCCGTTGAGCTGGCTGACGGTGAGGACCTCGCGGTCCAGGCCGAGTCGTTCGAAAGGGTCTCTGATCATGCCGGGCATCATAAAGGACCGAAGGCCTGGTTGTCTGTGCCGGCCTCATCGCGGGGCAAGCCCGCTCCCACGCTCATCCGACCTAGGGCGTGGGAGCGGGCTTGCCCCGCGATAGAGGCTTTCAGCCTTGCATGATCGCCACGAACTGACGCACCAACTCCCCGGCATCCCGGCGACAAGCCAGCGCCACGGTGCTTTGGCACGCCTCGGCTAGCGACACGAAACGTACCGCCGGCGGGGCGATCTCGCGCATGCTCTGGGGCAGCAACGCCACCCCGAACCCAGCCTGGATCAGCTGCAGTTGGGTGGTCTTGCGCGATACCACCTGCGCCGCCTGGGGAAAGAATCCCTCGTTCATGCACAGCGATGCCGACAGGTAGCTCAACCCGCCGCGCTGACGATGGGGTATGGAAATGAAGCGTTCCTCGCGCAGTTGCCCCAGCCGAACACTGCCCGCCGTGGCCAGTGGGTGGCTTGCCGCTACCGCCAGCAGTAGGGGCTCGTCGAACAGCGCATGCAGTTCCACGCCCTCGTGCTGGCGCAGCACCGGCAGGCGCAGCAGGCCGATCTCCAAACGGCCCTCGGCGATGTCCTCCAGTTGCGCCTCCGACGATTGCTGGGCGATCTCCAGGGAGACGCCGGGGTTGTCCTCCAGGTAACCGCCGAGGCGCTGCAGCAGTTGGCCTGTCAACGGCACGGTACTGGAGTGGTTCAGCCGCAGGCTGCCGCGCAGGCCCTGGCCGACCTCGCGTGCCAGGCGTTCGGCTTTGTCCAGATCGGCCAGCAGGCGCCGGGCGCGGTCGAGGAAGGCGACTCCGGCGGCGGTCAGCCGTGGCTGGCGGGCGGTGCGTTCGAACAGCGCGGACCCCAGGTGCAGCTCCAGTTCCTTGATCTGTCGGCTGAGGGCTGACTGGGCGATGTACAGCCGCTCGGCGGCGGCGCTGAAGCTGCCGGCCTCGGCGATTTCGACGAAGTAGCGCAGTTGGCGGATCGAGGTCATGTCATGCCTTTTCAAGATGGCTCATGGCGTAAAGGCATATTAGTCGGCATGGCTTGTCGCTGGCTAACCTTCCAGGGTCTCCCAAGGAATTGTCGCGATGTTCGCTCAACTGTCGTTTTCCACGCTCGACTGGCTACCCATCCTGCTGGGGGTGGGGGTGGCCTATATCGTCTTCGGCATCGCCGGCTTCGGCACCGCGCTGGTCGCCGGCCCCGTGCTTATCCATTTCATGCCGCTGTCGCGGATCGTTCCGTTGCTGGTGCTGCTGGACTTCGTCGCCGCCTTCGGCAACCTGCTGCCGTCGCGGCGCGACGTGGTGCGCGGCGAACTGCTCAGGCTGCTGCCGTTCATGGCCGTGGGCTGCACGCTGGGCGTGGTGTTCCTGCTGCGCCTGAAGTCGGATGTGCTGCTGTTGCTGATGGGGCTGTTCGTCACCGCCTATGCGGTCTATGGCCTGGCGGTGAAGGTGCGGCCGGCGAGCCTGTCGGGCGCCTGGGCGGTGCCCATGGGCACGGTGGGTGGCTTGTTCGGCGCCCTGTTCGGCAGTGGTGGTTTTTTATACGCGATCTACCTCAGCGCACGGTTGGAAGCCAAGGAGCAGGTGCGAGCGACCCAGGTCGCGCTGATCAGTTGCAGCACGGTGGTGCGCCTGTCGCTGTTCCTGATCGCCGGGGTGTATGCCGACGCCAGCCTGTTGCAGTTGGCCGCCTGCCTGCTGCCGGTGATGTTCGTCGGTACCTGGCTGGGCCGACGGCTGACCCTGAGGCTGTCCCGCGAGGCCTTCGTACGGCTGGTCACCTGGCTGGTGCTGGCCAGCGGCCTGGCGTTGATCGGTCGCTACCTGAGCGCCTGAGCAGGCGGTAGAATTGCGCCACTACCGCAGTTCGCAGGCCCGCCTCAAGCATGAACACCCAGAGCATCATCGTCCCCAAGCTGTCCACCGTGCCGGTTCACGAAGCTCGTGCCCGCGCCATCCTGCGCTGGCTGGTGCGCGAAAAGATCGTCGAGGAGCAACTGAGCACCTGTGGCCGCACCGGCAACCGCATGGGGCATGCCCTGGCCGAAGGGGCGCGCAAGGTGGCCCTGCACCCCGATAAGCTGCCGTTCGGCGCACAGGTCAATGGCCTGGAGGTGATGCTCAAGCGCTGCATCTACACCCCCACCGACGGTTTTCTCGAGGAGGCTGGCTGCCCGGAATGCCGGCGCGAGGTAGGCGAGCCGCTGTTCGAGAGCCTGGAGGAGTGGATGCCGGGGGTGAGCGACAACTTCACCTGCCCGCTGTGCGGCTTCGAGGACGACATCAATGGCTTTCTCTACCTGCAGCCGTGTGCCTTTTCCAACCTGGGGTTCATCTTCAATAACTGGGGCGAGGCCGGGTTCACCCAGGCCTTCCTCGACAGCTTCGCCGACTGGCTGGACCAGCCGGTGGCGGTGGTGCAGGTAAAACTGCCGCAAGGCTGACCGAAGGCCCTTATTTTGCATTGAGCGGCGCGCCATGGATGGGTATAATGGCGCGCTTCCATTTTTCCCTCCCGGGAGCCCCCGCGATGCTGCGTATCAGCCAAGAAGCCCTGACCTTCGACGATATCCTCCTTGTACCTGGCTACTCCGAGGTACTGCCCAATGAAGTCAGTCTCAAGACCCGTTTGACTCGTGGCATCGAGCTGAACATTCCCCTGGTCTCCGCCGCCATGGATACCGTGACCGAAGCGCGCCTGGCCATCGCCATGGCCCAGGAAGGCGGCATCGGCATCATCCACAAGAACATGACCATCGAGCAGCAGGCCGGCGAAGTACGCAAGGTCAAGAAGTTCGAGGCTGGCGTGGTCAAGGACCCGATCACCATCGACGCCGACGCCACCGTGCGCGACCTGTTCGACCTGACCCGCCTGAACAACATCTCCGGCGTTCCGGTGCTGGCGAACGGCGACCTGGTCGGCATCGTCACCTCCCGTGACGTGCGCTTCGAAACCCGCCTGGACGCCAAGGTCCGCGACGTGATGACCCCCAAAGAGCGTCTGGTCACCGTCCGCGAAGGCGCCGACAAGAACGAAGTCCGCGAGCTGCTGCACAAGCACCGCCTGGAAAAAGTCCTGATCGTCGACGACAAGTTCGCCCTCAAGGGCATGATGACCGTCAAGGACATCGAAAAAGCCAAGGCCTACCCGCTGGCCAGCAAGGACGACCAGGGTCGCCTGCGCGTCGGCGCCGCGGTCGGCACCGGCAAGGACACCGGCGAGCGCGTTGCCGCCCTGGTAGCCGCCGGCGTTGACGTGGTGGTGGTGGACACCGCCCACGGTCACTCCAAGGGCGTGATCGACCGCGTTCGCTGGGTCAAGGAAACCTACCCGCAAGTGCAGGTGATCGGCGGCAACATCGCCACCGGCGCCGCCGCCAAGGCCCTGGCTGAAGCTGGCGCCGACGCGGTCAAGGTCGGTATCGGCCCGGGCTCGATCTGCACCACCCGTATCGTCGCCGGTGTCGGCGTGCCGCAGATCAGCGCCATCGCCAACGTCGCTGCCGCACTGGAAGGCACTGGCGTGCCGCTGATCGCCGACGGCGGCATCCGTTTCTCGGGTGACCTGTCCAAGGCCATCGTAGCCGGCGCTTCCTGCGTGATGATGGGCTCGATGTTCGCTGGTACCGAAGAAGCCCCGGGTGAAGTCGAACTGTTCCAGGGCCGTTCCTACAAGGCTTACCGTGGCATGGGCTCGCTGGGTGCCATGGCACAGGCGCAAGGCTCCTCCGACCGTTACTTCCAGGACTCCTCGGCCGGTGCCGAGAAGTTGGTACCGGAAGGCATCGAAGGCCGCGTGCCGTACAAGGGCGCCCTGGCCGCGATCATCCACCAGCTGATGGGCGGCCTGCGTTCGTCCATGGGCTACACCGGCAGCGCGACCATCGAAGAGATGCGCACCAAGCCGGAGTTCGTGCGCATCACCGGTGCCGGCATGGCCGAGTCCCACGTGCATGACGTGCAGATCACCAAAGAAGCCCCTAACTACCGCGTAGGCTAAGGCTTCCAGCAATTACCGAACGGGGCTGTCATACACAGCCCCGCGTCGTTTCCGATTTCCACTGACGAGATTGAGTCATGGCCCTCGACATTCACGCTCACCGTATCCTGATCCTCGATTTCGGTTCCCAGTACACCCAGCTGATCGCCCGCCGCGTGCGCGAGATCGGCGTGTACTGCGAACTGCACCCGTTCGACATGGACGATGAAGCGATCCGCGAATTCAACCCGCGCGGCATCATCCTGGCCGGTGGCCCCGAGTCGGTCCACGAAGCCAACAGCCCACGCGCCCCGCAGGCCGTGTTCGACCTGAAGGTGCCGGTGCTGGGCATTTGCTACGGCATGCAGACCATGGCCGAGCAGATGGGCGGCAAGGTCGAAGGTTCCGACCTGCGCGAGTTCGGTTACGCCCGTGTCGACGTGGTCGGCAAGAGCCGCCTGCTCGACGGCATCGAAGACCATGTCGATGACGACGGCGTACTGGGTCTGGACGTGTGGATGAGCCACGGCGACAAGGTCACCCAGATGCCGGGCAACTTCAGCGTACTGGCCAGCACCCCGAGCTGCCCGATCGCCGGCATGTACGACGATGCCCTGGGCTACTACGGCGTGCAGTTCCACCCGGAAGTGACCCACACCAAGCAAGGCGGTCGCATCCTGTCGCGCTTCGTCCAGGACATCTGTGGCTGTGAAGCCCTGTGGACTGCCTCGAACATCGTTGAAGACGCCATCGCCCAGGTACGCGCACAGGTCGGTTCGGCCAACGTCCTGCTGGGCCTGTCCGGTGGTGTCGACTCCTCCGTGGTTGCCGCGCTGCTGCACCGTGCCATCGGCGACCAGCTGACCTGCGTGTTCGTCGACAACGGCCTGCTGCGCCTGCACGAAGGCGACCAGGTGATGGCCATGTTCAAGGAGAACATGGGCGTCAAGGTCATCCGCGCCGATGCCGAGAAGCAGTTCCTCGATAACCTGGAAGGCGAAGCGGACCCTGAGAAGAAGCGCAAGATCATCGGTCGCACCTTCATCGACGTGTTTGACGCCGAAGCCAGCAAACTGGACAACATCCAGTTCCTCGCCCAGGGCACCATCTACCCCGACGTGATCGAGTCGGCCGGCGCCAAGAGCGGCAAGGCTCACGTGATCAAGTCGCACCACAACGTCGGTGGCCTGCCGGAGGAGATGAACCTCAAGCTGGTCGAGCCGCTGCGCGAGCTGTTCAAGGACGAAGTGCGCAAGATCGGCCTGGAACTGGGCCTGCCGTACGACATGGTCTACCGCCACCCGTTCCCGGGCCCGGGCCTGGGCGTGCGCATCCTCGGTGAAGTGAAGAAGGAATACGCCGACATCCTGCGTCGCGCCGACCACATCTTCATCGAAGAACTGCGCAAGGCCGACTGGTACCACAAGACCAGCCAGGCGTTCGTGGTGTTCCAGCCGGTCAAGTCGGTCGGCGTCGTCGGCGACGGCCGTCGCTACGCCTGGGTCGTGGCCCTGCGTGCCGTCGAGACCGTGGACTTCATGACCGCGCGCTGGGCGCACCTGCCGTACGAGCTGCTGGAAACCGTCAGCGGCCGTATCATCAACGAAATCGACGGTATCTCCCGCGTCACCTATGACGTGTCGAGCAAGCCGCCAGCGACCATCGAGTGGGAATGATCCCGACTCGCGGTTGAATGAAACGGGCCTGCATTGCAGGCCCGTTTTTTTTGGGGGGGCTGAACCCTACTCAGCCCCGGGAGAATGCCCAAAATACGCCTTGTAGGCATGGCAGAAATTGGCCGGGTTGGCGTAGCCGACATGATAGGCAACCTGCGATACCTGCCAGCGACGCTCCAGCAGCAGGGCGCGGGCCAGCTCCATTCTCTGTTGCCGAACATACTGCAAGAGCGACCGACCGTATTCGTGGCTGAAAGCGCGGCGCAAGGTGGTCTCGCTCACCCCCAGCTGGCGAGCGAGTGCGGCAGCAGTGGGCGGTGCGTTCAGGTTTTCATCGAGCTGGCGGCGCGTTTCAATGGCCAGGTCGCGGCGCCCCCGGTCTTGACTCTTCTCTGCGGATCTGTGCCCGATCAGGTGGCTGGCCAGTTCCAGCAAGATGGCCAAGCTCAGGCTCTCGCAATGCAGGCGCCTGAGTCCGCCGGTATAGGGTGACAGATACAGCTGCCGGAACAGGCGGCTCACCGCTGGACACTGCGGTAGCTGGTCGAAGCGCATGCCGTCGGCGACAAGTGCCAACAGGGGCTTGAGCTGCGCGTCCTCCCGGGCCAGCTCTTGCAGGTAATCGCCGGCAATACGTACTCCGGCCATGCGGGCATGACTGTTGGCGGGCAGTTGGTCCTGCGCCTCCAGGCTTTCACCCAGGCTCAGCATGTGCAACTGGCCAGGGGCATAACTGTTGAGCCTTCCGTCCACCGTGTGCTGCCACGCCCCGTCGAACACCTGCACGATGCACAGGCTTTGCGGCAGCACCTTGTCGATCCTCAGCGGCTCTGGAAACTGCAGGTTGCAATCGAAGTATTGCAACCCGCTGTGTACCGTCTGCGCCCGATAGTGGCCGGTCGCGCTACCCATCACTCGCGCGCTGCTCGCATCCAGTACACCAGCATCAGCGAGTGACCCGGGGCTATCGAATGAAAAGTCGGTGTCGAGGTAGGGGCTGATCGATCGCATGTGCGCTTGGCATCCTTGGCTGAGGGCGGCATGGCCGCGAATGGTAACGCGTGCACATTTTCAGCGACAGCCGTTGTGTGCAGGGTGCTGTCTGTTGTGCAAGCCGGTCAGCGGGGTTGGCTAGTCGGGCCAGGCTTATTTCAATGGGCGTTTGTTTCGATTCAGGATGGAAAAGACATGCTCGCTTATCGCAAATGGACAGCCCTGGTGGTGGCTGCGCTCGCCCTGTGGCTGGGCCAGGTTCACGCTGAACAACGGCCGGAAGTGGCCGACCAGGTAGTTGCCTACATGGGGGCGCAAGGGACCAAGGTGTGGACGCTGCGTATCGGTGAACGTGCCGCCAACGAAGCGCTGGTACAAATCGAAGGCATCGATCACGACTGGAACATGCGCATCCAGAAAATGCAGGTGGAGAAGACCAGCAAGGACACCCGCTACTCCACCACCGTGGACGGCAAGAAGTACGTGGTGCTGATCATCCAGGGCAACTGGGGCGGCGAGTTGAACCTGCCGGGTGAGGCGCAGACACAGCAGGTCGGCTATTCGGAAGGGCTGTCGCGTGAGGGCAATGCCCAGGCGTTCCTTACCGATTATCTGGCAGCACAGAACACGGAGGCGCAATGATCATGAGCGAGTTCAACGACCCGCTGTCCGAACTGTCTGGCTCGCTGGGCCAGGACTACGAGCAAAGCCGTGCCGCCCAGCGCGACCGAGTGATCGCTGAGCTCAAGCAGGTAATCGAGCGCGTGCCCGAGCAGAGCGAGTTCACCAACTCCCGGCGTTACCGGATCTGGGGGCCAGTATTGTTGCTGGGTGCACTGATTATCACGGCCGTGACCTTCAACCCGGAACGCTTGGGGGCGGTTGCAGCAGGTGTCTTCATCACCTTGATCGCAGCAGCGGTGACCTGGCAACACCGTAATGCCGGTACCCAGGTCTTCATGCGCTTGACCCGCCGGCAGTTGTTCGTCGATACGCTGGATGCACCGGTAGACCTGGCGGAAGTGGAGGACGTTTCGGTCAAGGATGAAGGGCTGGTCATGGTACAGACGCTGGAAATGAGCAGCGAAGCCGTCCTGCCAAAGCATCATGTGGTGAAACTGCAGTTCTTCGGTAACCAGGCCATGGTGTTGAAGAAACCGCGACCGCAGATCCGCATCATGTCCGCAGGCCTGGCCAGCAACGGACGCAAGCTGGGGAACGAGGAAGTGCTCGCGCTGCTGGCAGCCTACCGCGATGCGGCACATGCGCAACGGCAACTGGATCTGTTGCAGAACGATGGATAACGGCGAACGCGAAGCCCACCTCGCGTACCTGCAGGCTCAGGCTGATGGCCCCACCGACAACTTCGTACTGCTGGAGCATTCGCTCGGCAAGGCGCTGGCATGTGCCGTGATTGGCCTGTTGTTCGGCGCGCTGGGCATATGGCTGACCGCTCTGGCGGTGCGGTTCAGTCCCGGTGCCAGCAGCGGTGTCATCTGGCTGATGTCTGGTTTCGGCCTCGGCCTGGCCGGCGTCGGGGTGGCGGGACTGGCCTGTGCCGTCGTGCTATACCGCCGGCACGGCAAGCGGGTGCTCAGCGTGACACCAGATACCCTGTGCTTCGCCAACGCGCAGGCGCCGACCCCACTGGACGCCTTCGACGGCTTCGAGGTCGAGCAGGGTTACTTCACTACCCGGCTGATCTTTACCGTGTCGGCGTTCAGCCATGCACCAGTGCTGGCACCGGCCTGTTTCAGGGCGCTGGCCTCACCTGACGCGGTGGTCGTCGCGGGCGGCTTGCGCGTCAGGCTGTGGTTGTGCACGCCCGTCGTGGCCGGGCGCCGCCTTGGCCTGCAGGAACTGGTGGATCTGTTTTATGCCTATGTGCAAGCGGCCCAGGCCAGGCGTACGTTGGCGCAGCTGTTTCCGGGTGTGGCGCGTCTGGGTGAAGCGGCCAGATGAGCCTGAACGTGACCATTGGCGCTCTGGGGCAATGAAGCGCTTCGGTTGGGGCCTGATCCTGCTGCTGTTGCCTCTGGTGCTGTTTGGCTGGGGTAAAGTGCAGTACTGGCGGGCTGACACGGCGCAGGATCAGGCCCTGACCATACGGCAATGGCTGGCTGCCCCCAATGAGACGTTGCTACGCCAATTGCCGTGGGAAGCCCGCAAGGAGCTTGCCAGGCATGTCGATCCGCGGCAGGCCCTGCAGCGTCAACTGGACCTGCTCGATGCGGATCGTCACTGGGTAAGCGTACGCAAGGTGATGGCCAGTGTGAGCTGCTGGCTGGCAGTGGCCGCTCTGCTGGCAGGCCTCTGGGCCTGGCTCAAGCTGAAGTTGGCTGCCTGGCGGGCGCTGCGCTCTGCGGCCTACCTGTATGAACGCATGATGGCCAACTGGCAGGCCTTGGGCTGTTGCTTGAGTCTCTACATGGTCATGCTTGCTGGTTCGCTGTGCCTGTTGCTGCTCTATGAGGCCAGTTCCGGAGCAAGCCGCGCAGCGCAGGGCGGCATGACGGTGCTGGTCGTGGTGCTGCCGCTGGCCTCAGTCCTGGTTGTGTGTGTTCGCCAGGTCTGGCGAATGCGTCGGCACTGGCCGCTGATGCAGTCTCCGACCGCCAGTTTTCTCGCCCGCCCGCTAGGCAGGCAGGCGACGCCAGCGGTGTGGCAGTGGATCGAGACCTTGGCAACACAACTGCACGCGCCTGTCCCGGACCATATCGTGGTCGGCCTTGACCAGGGTTTTTTCGTCACCAGCGTTCCGATCCTGCTGCAGCCCGGTGGGCAGGTCCTCAGGGGGCGCACGTTGTATCTGCCTTTACCTTGCCTGGCCGCCTTGAGCCAGGCCGAGGCGGCCTCGGTCATCGGTCACGAACTGGGCCACTTCAGGCGCCGTGATACGGAGCGGGGCAGCGAAACCAGTGCGCGTTTCAGCCTGATGTGCGCGCATTATTCGGCCATGGTCGGCGACGAGGATGCTCCGCGCTGGGTGGTTCGGCCCACCTTGTGGCTGGCCGGGCAGTTCTTGCACCATTTTCAGCTTGCGGTTCATCACTGGGGGCGTGCACAGGAATTGCTGGCTGATCGGGCAGGTGCCGAGGTCGCTGGCCCGAAGCTGTTCGTACAGGCGCTGTTACGGGTGATTGCCCTGGGGCGGGTGATCGACGGCTTGTTGGTCGCACACGGTGGCAGCAACCTTTTGCGGGCGCTGGCGGCGCACCTGCAAGGCACGCCGTTGCAACTGGGCGAGGAAGTGCTGGGGCTGGCCACTACCCATCCATTCGATACGCACCCCGACCTCGCCACGCGCCTGAACAACCTGGACATCCTGCTCGACCCACAATTGCTGCAGGCCGCCTTGCGCGTGCCGTCCGCTGATGACCAGCAGTGGTTCAATGACCTTTGTCTGGCTCCAGGCAGCACTTGTGATAGCAAGGCTGCGGGCAGCATCCAAAGAGACTTCACTTAATATTTCCCATTTGCAGGTGTATCGTATTCGCCCTTCATCGCCAGCCATGCTGGCAGCTTGATTGCGCAGAACACGAGGTACCCGCACCAATGTCCTTCACCCGTCGACAAATGCTCAAGGGCCTGACCGGCCTTGCAGTGGTAGGCCTGGGCGCCGGAGGCGCGGCGCGTTACTGGCTCGGCAAGGTCGAAGACGACAACGCCGGGCACGATTATGAACTGATCGCCGCGCCCCTGGACGTCGAGCTGGTGCCGGGCTTCAAGACCGAGGCCTGGGCCTTCGGCCCGTCGGCGCCGGGTACCGAGCTGCGGGTGCGCCAGGGCACCTGGCTGCGGGTGCGCTTCATCAACCATCTGCCCGTCGAGACCACCATCCACTGGCACGGCATCCGCCTGCCGTTGGAGATGGACGGTGTGCCCTATGTCTCGCAGTTGCCGGTCAAGCCGGGCGAATACTTCGACTACAAGTTCAAGGTGCCGGACGCCGGCAGCTACTGGTATCACCCGCATGTCAGCAGCTCCGAGGAGCTGGGCCGCGGTCTGGTCGGGCCGTTGATCGTCGAGGAGCGCGAGCCCACGGGCTTCCGGCATGAGCGCACTCTGAGCCTGAAGAACTGGCACGTGGACGAGCAGGGCGCCTGGCTGCCGTTCAGCATTCCCCGCGAGGCGGCCCGCAACGGCACCGCTGGGCGCCTGATTACCATCAACGGCCAGGCTGACTCGGTTACCGAGCTGCCGGCCGGGCAGGTGGTGCGGGTGCGGCTGCTGAACCTGGACAACACCTGGACCTACCGCTTGAACCTCAAGGGTAACTGCGAGGCGATGATCTACGCCCTCGATGGCAACCCGATCACTCCGCGGCCGCTGGACGACGAGTACTGGCTCGGGCCGGGCATGCGCATCTGCCTGGCGATCCGCATCCCCGAGGCGGGTGAAGAGATCTCCTTGCGTGATGGCTTCGTGCGCCTGGGCACCCTGCGTTCGGTGGCCAGCAGCGAGGCGCCCGGCGACTGGCCCAAGGCCCTGCCGCCGAACCCGGTGGCCGAGCCGGACCTGGAGAACGCCGAAAAGCTCAACTTCAATTTCGAATGGGTCGGCAAGGTCTCGGTGAACACCGAGAACGGCAAGCCGCCGAGCCTGTGGCAGATCAACGGCCAGGCCTGGGACATCACCGACAAGACCTGCGCCGATCGGCCGATCGCCACGCTGCAGAAGGGCAAGAGCTACATTCTCGAGCTGAAGAACATGACCCAGTACCAGCACCCGATCCACCTGCATGGCATGAGTTTCAAGGTGATCGCCTCCAATCGGCGCAAGATCGTCGAGCCGTGGTTCACCGACACCTACCTGCTGGGCAAGAACGAACGGGCGCAGGTGGCGCTGGTGGCGGACAACCCGGGTACCTGGATGTTCCACTGCCACGTCATCGACCACATGGAAACCGGCCTGATGGCCGCGATCGCGGTGGTCTGATGCGACCGCAGATCATCGATCGCAGCCGCGACCAGGAATTCATGCGCCTGGCCCTCGATTTGGCGGCCCAGGGCGCGGCCCTGGGCGAGGTGCCGGTGGGCGCGGTACTGGTGCAGCATGGCCAGGTGATCGGCCAGGGTTTCAACCGACCGATCATCGACAGCGACCCCAGCGCTCACGCCGAAATGGTGGCGATCCGCGCCGCGGCCAAGTCCGCCAGCAACTACCGGCTGCCGGGCAGCACGCTGTACGTGACCCTGGAGCCGTGCAGCATGTGCGCGGGGCTGATCGTCCATTCGCGGGTGGCGCGGGTGGTCTATGGGGCGCTGGAGCCCAAGGCGGGGATCGTGCAGAGCCAGGGGCAGTTCTTCAGCCAGGGGTTTCTCAACCATCGGGTGATGTTCGAGGGTGGGGTGCTGGCAGAGGAGTGCGGAACGATCTTGAGTGAGTTCTTCAAGGCGCGGCGGGCGAAAGCCTAGCTGACACGATCCTTGTAGGAGCGGTCTCGTGCCGCGAAAGGGCCGCAAAGCGGCCCCAGCGATCTTTGCTCAACTCTGAAATCCTGGGGCCGCTGCGCAGCCCTTTCGCGGCACAAGGCCGCTCCTACAAAGGACGGTGGTGTGTCACATCGGCGGCGACTGATCCGCCGGCTTGTCCTTGTTCACCGCCGGCACATGCAGGTTGCCTTCGGCCACCTGGCCTTCGAGCTGCGGCTGTGTGACCCAGGTGAGGATGTCGTAGTAGCGGCGGATGTTGGCCACGAAGTGTACCGGCTCGCCGCCGCGGGCGTAGCCGTACTTGGTCTTGCTGTACCACTGCTTTTGCGACAGGCGCGGCAGCATCTTCTTCACATCCAGCCACTTGTTCGGGTTCAGGCCTTCGCGCCTGGCCAGGGTGCGGGCGTCTTCCAGGTGGCCGCTGCCGACGTTGTAGGCGGCCAGGGCGAACCAGGTGCGGTCCGGCTCCTTGATGCTGTCGTCGAGCTGGTCCTTGACCAGCATGAAGTACTTGGCGCCGCCCTGGATGCTCTGCCTGGGGTCCAGGCGGTTGGACACGCCCATGGCCTGGGCGGTGCGCTGGGTCAGCATCATCAGGCCGCGCACGCCGGTCTTGGAAGTGACCTCGGGCTGCCACATCGATTCCTGGTAGCCGATCGCGGCGAGCAGGCGCCAGTCGACCTGCTCGACCTTGGAGCTGGTCTTGAAGTGCTTTTCATACTTGGGCAGGCGCTGCTGCAGGTGCTGGGCGAAGGTGTAGGCGCCGACGTAGCCGAGTACGTCGACATGGCCGTAGTAACGGTCTTTCAGCCGCTGCAGGGTGCCGTTCTTCTGCGACTTGTCGAGAAACTCGTTGATCTCGTTGAGCAGGCTGTTGTCTTCGCCGGCGGCCACCGCCCAGCGCTGGTCGCGGGTGTCGCCCAGGTCGAAGGCCACGCGCACGTTGGGGAAGTACACCTGGTTCATGGCCAGCTCGTTGGAGTCGACCAGGGTCAGGTCGATCTGGCCCTCGTCGACCATGCGCAGCAGGTCGACCACCTCGACGGCGTCGGACTCCTCGTACTCCAGCCCCGGGTTCTGCTTTTTCAGCTCGGCGAGCTGGTCGGCGTGGCTGCTGCCCTTGAGCACCATGATCTTCTTGCCCACCAGGCCCTTGGCGCTGGTCGGCCGCGAGCGGCCATTGCGGTAGATGACCTGTGGGGTCACCTCGAGGTAAGGGTGGGAGAACTTCGCCTGGGCGGCGCGGCGTTCGCTGCTGACCAGGCCGGCGGCGGCCAGCACCGGGCCGGACGGCTTGCCCAGCTGGTCGAACAGCTCGTCGAGGTTGTCGGCGGTCTCGATCTCCAGCTTCACGCCCAGGTCGTCGGCGAAGCGCTTGACCAGTTCGTATTCGAAACCGGTTTCGCCGTTGCGGTCCTGGAAATAGGTGGCCGGGCTGTTGCGGGTAATCACGCGCAATACGCCATCCTCCTTGACGCGTTCGAGGGTGCTGGGTTTTTCAACGCAGGCACCGAGCATCAGGAAGAGTCCGGTTGCGAGGAGCCATCTGGCGCATCGCTGGCGCAAAGCAGTGTGGGCGAACATAGGGTGCAGTATACGCAAAGGACCGGCGGCGCCATATCTCGACAATGGTTGGCAGGTCTGCTAGCAGGTTCTGTGCAGCAGCGGCTCGATTCCTTTGTAGGAGCGGCCTTGTGCCGCGATGGGCTGCGCAGCGGCCCCCAAAGGTTTTCCCAGCGCGGCTGTGAATTCGGGGCTGCTGCGCAGCCCATCGCGGCACAAGGCCGCTCCTACAGGGAGCGCGCGAAGTCGGTGGTTTTTTTGACCCCTGGGTCCGGTTCCACCGCCCGGCAGCATTGGCTTCGAGCGGGTGCCGAAAGCCTGCGAATTAGGCTAGAATGCACGGCCTCTAAGCACACCCCTTCCTGAGGCTGTCCCGACGATGTTGATCCTGCGCGGCGCTCCTGCCCTTTCTGCCTTTCGCCACGGTAAATTACTCGAGCAACTGAGCCAGAAAGTCCCCGCTGTTACTGGTTTGTATGCCGAATTCGCCCACTTCGCCGACGTCGACGGCGAGCTGACCGCCGACCAGCAGCAGGTGCTGGGCCGTCTGCTCAAGTACGGCCCGAGCGTGCCGGTGCAGGAGCCAGCCGGCCGCCTGTTCCTGGTCGTGCCGCGCCTGGGCACCATCTCGCCCTGGGCATCCAAGGCCAGCGACATCGCCCACAACTGCGGCCTGCAGTCGATCCAGCGCCTGGAGCGCGGCATCGCCTACTACGTCGCCGGTAACATTTCCGACGCCGACGCCCAGGTGCTTGCCGCCGAGCTGCACGACCGCATGACCCAGCGCGTGCTGGCCAAGCTGGAAGACGCCGCCGACCTGTTCAGCCACGCCCAGCCCAAGCCGATGACCTCGGTGGACATCCTGGCCGGTGGCCGCGCCGCCCTGGCGCAAGCCAACATCGACCTGGGCCTGGCCCTGGCCGAGGACGAGATCGACTACCTGGTCAACGCCTTCCAGGGGCTCAAGCGCAACCCGAACGACATCGAACTGATGATGTTCGCCCAGGCCAACTCCGAACACTGCCGCCACAAGATCTTCAACGCCAGCTGGGACATCGACGGCCAGGCGCAGGAGAAGAGCCTGTTCGGCATGATCAAGAACACCTACCAGATGCACAGCGAAGGCGTGCTGTCCGCTTACAAGGACAACGCCTCGGTGATCGTCGGCAGCGTCGCCGGCCGCTTCTTCCCGAACCCTGAGACCCGCCAGTACGGCGCGGTGCAGGAGCCGGTGCACATCCTGATGAAGGTCGAGACGCACAACCACCCGACCGCCATCGCCCCGTTCTCCGGCGCCTCCACCGGCTCCGGCGGCGAGATCCGCGACGAAGGCGCCACCGGCCGTGGCGCCAAGCCCAAGGCCGGCCTGACCGGCTTCACTGTGTCCAACCTGCGTATCCCGGGTTTCGAGCAGCCATGGGAGAAGCCTTACGGCAAGCCTGAGCGTATCGTCGACGCCCTCGACATCATGATCGAAGGCCCACTGGGCGGCGCCGCGTTCAACAACGAATTCGGCCGTCCGGCGCTGACCGGCTACTTCCGTACCTTCGAGCAGGGCATCAACACCCCGCACGGTGAAGAAGTCCGTGGCTACCACAAGCCGATCATGCTCGCCGGCGGCATGGGCAACATCCGTGAAGACCACGTGCAGAAGGGCGAGATTACCGTCGGCGCCAAGCTGATCGTGCTCGGCGGCCCGGCCATGCTGATCGGCCTGGGCGGCGGCGCCGCCTCGTCGGTGGCCACCGGCGCCAGCTCGGCTGACCTGGACTTCGCTTCGGTACAGCGCGAGAACCCGGAAATGGAACGCCGTTGCCAGGAGGTCATCGACCGCTGCTGGCAGCTGGGCGACAAGAACCCGATCGCCTTCATCCACGACGTTGGTGCCGGCGGCATCTCCAACGCCTTCCCGGAGCTGGTCAACGACGGTGGCCGCGGTGGCCGCTTCGAACTGCGCAATGTGCCCAACGACGAGCCGGGCATGGCCCCGCACGAGATCTGGTCCAACGAATCGCAGGAGCGCTACGTGCTGGCGGTCAGCGCCGAGGACTTCGAGCGCTTCCAGGCCATCTGCGAGCGTGAGCGTTGCCCGTTCGCGGTCGTGGGCGAGGCCACCGAAGAGAAGCACCTCACCGTCACCGACAGCCACTTCGACAACACCCCGGTGGACATGCCGCTGGACGTGCTGCTGGGCAAGCCGCCGCGCATGCACCGCTCGGTCACCCGCGAAGCGGAGCTGGGCGATGAGTTCGACCCGAGCACCCTGGAACTCAAGGACTCGGTCGAGCGCGTCCTGCGTCACCCGGCCGTGGCCAGCAAGAGCTTCCTGATCACCATCGGCGACCGCACCATCACCGGCCTCGTGGCCCGTGACCAGATGGTCGGCCCGTGGCAGGTACCGGTGGCCGACTGCGCCGTCACCGCCACCAGCTTCGACGTCTACACCGGTGAAGCCATGGCCATGGGCGAACGCACGCCGCTGGCCCTGCTCGACGCCCCGGCGTCCGGGCGCATGGCGATCGGCGAGACCCTGACCAACCTGGCGGCCTCGCGCATCGAGAAGCTGTCCGACATCAAACTGTCGGCCAACTGGATGTCCGCCGCCGGTCACCCGGGCGAAGACGCCCGCCTGTACGACACCGTCAAGGCCGTCGGTATGGAGCTGTGCCCGGAGCTGGGCATCACCATCCCGGTCGGTAAAGACTCGATGTCGATGAAGACCCAGTGGAGCGAAGCGGGCGAGCAGAAGAGCGTCACCTCGCCGATGTCGCTGATCATCACCGGCTTCGCCCCGGTCACCGACATCCGCAAGACCCTGACCCCGCAACTGCGCATGGACAAGGGCGAAACCGACCTGATCCTGATCGACCTGGGCCGTGGCAAGAACCGCATGGGCGCCTCGATCCTGGCGCAGACCCACGGCAAGCTGGCCGCCCAGGCGCCGGACGTCGATGACGCCGAGGACCTCAAGGCGTTCTTCGCCGTGATCCAGGGCCTGAACGAAGACGGCCACCTGCTGGCCTACCACGACCGTTCCGACGGCGGCCTGCTGACCACCGTGCTGGAAATGGCCTTCGCCGGCCACTGTGGCCTGGAGCTGGAACTGGGCAACCTGACCAGCAAGCGCGAGAAAGTCGCGGCCATCCTCTTCAACGAAGAGCTGGGCGCGGTGATCCAGGTCCGTCAGGACGCCACGCCGGATGTACTGGCGCAGTTCAGCGCCGCTGGCCTGGGTGAGGATTGCGTCGCCGTGATCGGCCAGCCGATCAACAACGGTGAAGTGCTGATCAACTTCGAAGGCGAAGAACTGTTCAACGGCGATCGCCGCCTGCTGCAGCGCCAGTGGGCCGAGACCAGCTACCAGGTCCAGCGCCTGCGCGACAACGCCGACTGCGCCGACCAGGAATTCGACGCCCTGCTCGAAGAAGACAACCCGGGCCTGTCGGTCAAGCTGGGTTACGACGTCAACGACGACATCGCCGCGCCGTACATCAAGAAAGGCGTGCGTCCGCAAGTGGCGATCCTGCGCGAGCAGGGCGTCAACGGCCAGGTCGAGATGGCTGCGGCCTTCGACCGCGCGGGCTTCGCTGCGGTCGACGTGCACATGAGCGACATCCTGTCTGGCCGTGTCGACTTCGAAGCCTTCAAAGGCCTGGTGGCCTGCGGCGGCTTCTCCTACGGCGACGTGCTGGGTGCCGGTGAGGGCTGGGCCAAGTCGGCGCTGTTCAACGCCCGTGCCCGTGATGCCTTCCAGGCCTTCTTCGAGCGTACCGACAGCTTCGCCCTGGGCGTGTGCAACGGTTGCCAGATGATGTCCAACCTGCACGAGCTGATCCCGGGCACCGAGTACTGGCCGCACTTCGTGCGCAACCGCTCGGAGCAGTTCGAGGCGCGCGTGGCCATGGTCGAGGTACAGAAGTCCAACTCGATCTTCTTGCAGGGCATGGCCGGTTCGCGCATGCCGATCGCCATCGCCCACGGCGAAGGCCATGCAGAGTTCGCCAGCGAGGAAGCACTGCTGGAAGCCGACCTGTCCGGTTGCGTGGCCCTGCGCTACGTCGACAACCACGGCAAGGTCACCGAAGCCTACCCGGCCAACCCGAACGGCTCGCCGCGTGGCATCACCGGCCTGACCAGCCGCGACGGCCGCGTGACCATCATGATGCCGCACCCGGAGCGGATGTTCCGTGCCGTGCAGAACTCCTGGCGCCCGGATGAGTGGCAGGAAGACGCGGCCCTGATGCGCATGTTCCGCAATGCGCGGGTGTGGGTGAACTAAGGGTGTACAAGCTCGCCTTCTTCGTCCCCGACAGCCATGTCGAGGTGGTCAAGGCCGCCGTGTTCGCCGCCGGTGGCGGACGCATCGGTGACTACGACCACTGCGCCTGGCAGACCCTGGGCCAGGGCCAGTTCCGCCCGTTGGACGGCAGCCAGCCGTACCTCGGGCAGACCGGCCAGGTCGAGGTGGTCGAGGAGTGGAAGGTGGAGCTGGTGGTGGCTGATGCGCTGATCGCCCAGGTGGTCGCCGCGCTCAAGCAGAGCCACCCGTATGAAACGCCGGCTTATGAGGTTTGGCCGCTGGCTGACTTCTAGAACGGCGTCGAATGACATCGCGGGGCAAGCCCGCTCCCACAAGGCCTGTTGATACCTTGTGGGAGCGGGCTTGCCCCGCGATGCTTTTCAGCCCTGCAAAGCGCTGCCCAACGCAGGCGCCTTGCTACCCACGACCAGATGCCATACCCCTTCCGCCTGCGGACTCACTCCCTGGCAGCCCAAGGCGGCCAGGCGCTCCTGCTCTACCTTGCCCTCATCCCTGACCCGCACCCGCACCCGGCTTGAGGCCACGCACTGCGCCTCCAGCACATTCCCGCGCCCGCCCAGGGCCTGCAGCCATTCATCCGCAACGACCGTCTCGGTGACCACCGCGGCCTTCTCGACAACCGGTGCCGCCACCCGTGCATGGGGCAGTTCCCCGCGAATCTCGTCGGCCAGTGCATCGGCCATCGGCCCCACCACCACCTGCAGGCTGCCACCGGTACCGGGGCGTACCACGGCGAGGGCGCCGAGGGCTTTCAGGTCCTGGTCGCGGGCCAGGTTGCGGTCGGCCAATACCAGGCGCAGGCGCGTGGTGCAGGCATCCACGCCCTGCAGGTTGGCCGCGCCGCCGAGGGCGTCGATATAGCGCCGGGCCCGCGGCGCATCGCTGCCCTCGGCCTGGCTGGCCGCCTGTTCCTCGCGGCCGGGTGTCTTCAGGTCGAAGCGGCGGATGCAGTAGTCGAACACGAAGTAGTAGACCAACCCATAGAGCACGCCCACGGGGAACACCAGCCAGCCGTTGCTCGAACGCCCCCAGCCCAGGGCCATGTCGATGCCGCCGCCGGAGAAGGTGAAGCCCAGGCGGATCCCCAAAAGGTCACAGATGGCCATGGACAGCCCGGTCAGCAGCGCATGGATCAGGTACAGCAGCGGCGCCAGGAACATGAAGGCGAATTCGATCGGCTCGGTGACCCCGGTCAGCGCCGAGGTCAGCGCCATCGACAGCAGCACCCCGCCGATCAGCTTGCGCCGCTGTGGCAGGGCATGGCGGTACATGGCCAGGCAGGCGGCAGGCAGCCCAAAGATCATCACCGGGAACATGCCGGCCATGAACTGCCCGGCGTTCGGGTCGCCGGCGAAGAAGCGTGCCAGGTCGCCCGTGACCACCTGGCCGCTGGCCGCCTGGAAGCTGCCGAAAACGAACCACACCAGGTTGTTGAGGATATGGTGCAGGCCGGTGATGATCAGCAGCCGGTTGAGCACGCCGAAGAAGAACGCGCCGATGCTGCCGCTCTCCAGCATCAGCTGGCCGAGCTCGTTGATGCCGTGCTGGATCGGCGGCCAGATCAGGCCGAACAGCAGCCCGAGAAACACCGCCGATACCCCGGTGGCGATCGGCACGAAGCGCCGGCCACCGAAGAACGCCAGGTAGTCCGGCAGCTGGATGTCCTTGAAGCGGTTGTACAGGCCGCCGCCGAGCAGGCCGCAGATGATCCCGGCGAGCATGCCCATGTCGATCTTCGGATCGATCACCTTCAGCGTCGCCACCAGCACCAGGTAGCCGATGGCGCCGGCCAGGCCCGCGGTGCCGTTGTTGTCGCGGGCGAAGCCCACGGCGATGCCGATGGCGAAGATCAGCGCCAGGTTGGCGAAGATCGCTTGCCCGGCGTCATGCACCAGGGCGATGTCGAGCAGGTCTGTGTCGCCCAGGCGCAGCAACAGGCCGGCGATGGGCAGGATGGCGATGGGCAGCATCAAGGCGCGGCCGAGCCGCTGCAGGCCCTGGATGAAGTGCTGGTACATGGTGCGCTCCGATTATTGTTGTAGGGCCACGGGGGCCGCGGGTTGGGCGTGGGATTGCGCGGCGAAGTCGCGGCAGGCCTGGCGTACGGCCCCGGCGCTGGCCAGGCCCAGCAGGCCCTGGCTGAAACGGCGGCAGGCGCTGGCGTCGAGCTGGCGGACCAGGGCCTTGATCTCGCCGATCTGCGGCGGACTGACCGACAGCTCGGCTACACCCAGGCCGACCAGTACCGGCGTGGCCAGTGGGTCAGAGGCCAGCGCGCCGCACACGCCGACCCAGCGGCCGTGCTTCGTCGCGCCCTGGCAGGTCAGCTCGATCAGGCGTAGCAGTGCCGGGTGCAGGGCATCGATCCGTGAAGCCAGTCCGGCATGGTCACGGTCCATGGCCAGGGTGTACTGGGACAGGTCGTTGGTGCCGATGGAAAAGAAGTCCGCATGCTCGGCCAGGCGTTCGGCGAGCAGCGCCGCGGCCGGCACCTCGATCATCACGCCCAGTTCGGCGCGTGCCGTCACGCCCAGCTCGGCGGCCAGCCGGTCGAGGCGCTGGCGGATGGCGATCAGCTCGTCGACCTCGGTGACCATCGGCAGCATGATCCGGCAGCGCCGCTGCGGGCTGACCTGAAGCAGGGCGCGCAGTTGCTGGTCGAGCAGCTCCGGGCGGACCTGGCCCAGGCGGATGCCGCGCAGCCCCAGCACCGGGTTGGCCTCGGCAGGCAGGGGCAGGTAATCGAGCTGCTTGTCGCCGCCGACGTCGATGGTACGGATGATCACCGGGCGCTCGGCCATGGCGTCGAGCACTGCCTGGTAGGCGTTGCGCTGCTCGGCCTCGTCCGGTGCGGTGGGGCGGTCGATGAACAGGAACTCGCTGCGCAGCAGGCCGATGCCGTCGGCGCCCTGGGCCAGGGCCTGGGCGGCCTCTTCGGCGCTGGCCACGTTGGCCGCGACCTCGATCAACTGGCCATCGCGGGTACGCGCGCCTTGCTGCGCGGCGGCCTGCTGGCGCTGGCGGATTTCGCGGCGTTGCTGCAGGTGGCAGTGGACCTCGGCCAGGCGTTGCGGGGCGGCTTGGGTTTCCAGGCGGCCCTGGTCGGCGTCCAGCACCAGGGGCGTGCCGGCGGGCAGGTCGAGCAGCGTTTCGCCCAAGGCTACCAGGCACGGCAGGCCGCGGGCGCGGGCGAGGATGGCGACGTGCGAGGTGGCGCCACCGGCGGCCATGCACAGCCCGGCGACATCGTGGCGGGCGAGCAGCAGCAGGTCGGAGGGGGTCAGTTCGTGGGCGACGACGATGGCCGCCGGCGGCAGGCGCAGTTGCCGGGTTTCGCCGAGCAGGGCGCGCAATAACCGTTGCTGCAGGTCGTACAGGTCGTTGGCGCGCTCGGCCAGCAACGGGTTGCCCAGGCTGCGCAGGACCTGGCACTGGGTCTCGATGGCGCGGCTCCAGGCATGGCTGGCGGCGACGCCGCCGGCGATATGCTGGCGGGCGTCGCCGAGCAGGGCCGGGTCGTCGAGCAGGGCCAGGTGGGCCTCGAGGATCGCCGCCGCGTCCTCCTGGCCGCGAGGCAGGTGACGCCAGTCGCGATCGATGGCATGGCGGACCTCGGCCAGGGCAGTGTTCAGCGCCTGGTGCTGCTCGGCGGGGTCGTTGTCGCCGCTGTCCGCCGGCAGGCTGATGCCGTCCAGGCGCGCCAGTGGCCCGAGGGCGAGGCCGGGGGCGGCGCAGACACCGTTGAGCACGCCGGGCTCGGCATTGGGCTTGGGCGTGGCGGTGCTGGTGGGCGCATGCGCGGCATGGCGTTCAGCGACCGAGGCGGTCTGCACGGCGGCGATCAACGCCTGCAGCGCGGCCTGGCTGTCCGGCCCGGTGCAGATCAGTTCGACTTCGGCGCCTTCGCCAACGCCCAGGCCCATGACCGCCACCAGGCTGGTGAGGTCGGCCTCGCGCTCGGCGAAACGCAGCACGGCATGGCTCTGGAAGCCTTGCGCGGTCTGGCGCAGCAGGGCGGCAGGGCGGGCATGCAGGCCGCCGTGATGAGCGACCCGGGCATGGCCGTGTGCACGCTCATGGCTGACCGGTCGTGCCTGCGCTTCGCTGCCTGTGGCCTCGACCTCCAGCAACGCCGCACCCAGGCGTGAAGCGCCTGTGTCCAGTCGCGTCAGGCCAAAGCCCGGGCCATTGCTGACCAGCATCACGGTGACCAGGCTGACGCAGTGTTGCGCCACCAGGTCCATGTCGAAGCGCACCAGCGGTTGTCCCTGGGTCACCTGGTCGCCCAGCGCCACCAGCGGCGAGAAGCCGCGCCCCTGCAACTGCACGGTGTCGACACCGATATGCAAGAGGACTTCCGCGCCGTTGGCCACGCGCAGGGTCAGCGCATGGCCGGTGCGCGCCAGTTGCACCACTTCGCCCGCGCAGGGCGCATGCAGCACGTCGTTCAACGGGTCGATGGCGACGCCGTCGCCCAAGGTGCCGCTGCTGAACACCGGGTCCGGTACCTGGTCCAGCGGTACCTGCGGTCCGGCGAGCGGGGCATGGAGGATGATCTTGTTATTGTCGGGCATGCGCTGTTCCTCGCGGCTTCACTGCGTGCAGGTCACTTTGCTCAGGTGACGCGGCTGGTCGGGGTCGAGGCCGCGGGCCTCGGCCAGGGCCGCGGCCATGATGTAGAAGCTCTGGATCGCCAGCAGCGGGTCCAGGGCCGGGTGTTCGGCGCAGCTCAGGGTCAGATCGCGCCCGGCGGTGTCAGCCGGCGCCGCCAACAGTACGCGGGCACCGCGCTGGCGCATGTCGGCGGCCAGCTGCAGCAGCCCGGCCTGCTCGACGCCACGGGGGGCGAACACCAGCAGCGGGTACTGGGCATCGATCAGCGCCATCGGGCCATGGCGCACTTCGGCGCTGCTGAAGGCCTCGGCCTGGATCACCGAGGTTTCCTTGAGCTTGAGCGCGGCTTCCTGGGCGATGGCGAAGCCCGCGCCACGGCCGATCACCATCAGGCGCTCGCTGTCGCGCAGGGTGTCGATGGCCGGGCTCCAGTCCTGTGCGGCGGCCTCGCGCAGTTGCGCGGGCAGGGCCAGGCCGGCTTCCAGCAGGGCGCGGTCCTCGCCCCAGTGGGCGACCAGGCGGGCGCCGGCAGCCAGGGTGGCGACGAAGCTCTTGGTCGCCGCCACCGACAGCTCGGGGCCTGCGCACAGCGGCAAGTGGTGCTGGCAGGCCTGCTCCAGGGGCGAGCCTTCGGCGTTGACCAGCGAGACCGTGGTCGCCCCGCACTGGCCCAGGCGTCGCAGGCTGTCGACCAGGTCCGGGCTCTGGCCCGACTGCGAGAAGCCCAGCGCCACCTGGCCACGCACCCGCAGCGGTGCCTGCTGCAGGGTCACCACCGACATCGGCAGCGAAGCCACCGGCAGGCCCAGCTGCTGCATGGCGATGTAGGCGAAGTAGCTGGCGGCGTGGTCCGAGCTGCCCCGGGCCACGGTCAGCGCCACTTGCGGATCGAGCCGGCGCAGCTGTTCGGCCAGGGTCTC
Source organism: Pseudomonas sp. 2hn (assembly GCF_019646095.1). Lineage (NCBI taxonomy): Bacteria > Pseudomonadati > Pseudomonadota > Gammaproteobacteria > Pseudomonadales > Pseudomonadaceae > Pseudomonas > Pseudomonas sp. 2hn. Next base: position 1,147,241 of record NZ_CP081016.1, read on the forward strand.
CAGGCGAGGGTCCAGCGTCTGCGTCTGACGTTCGACGACCTCGGCGCAGGCGCGGGCTTCTTCGAGCATCCTTGAACTCATGCGGTTTCTCCTTCGATCATCACGGCGGTCAGGTTCAGTTGGCGGTCCAGCAGCACCGCGTCGGCCCAGGCGCCCGGTTGCAGGCGGCCACGGTCGGCGATGCCGAGATAATCGGCGGGATGGCGCGACAGGCGCTCGGAGGCTTCGGCCAGCGGCAGGCCGATCTTCACCAGGTTGCGCAGGGCCTGGTCCATGGTCAGGGTGCTGCCGGCCAGGGTGCCGTCGGGCAGGCGCACGCCGCCCAGGCATTTGGTCACGGTGTGGCTGCCCAGGCGGTATTCGCCGTCGGGCATGCCGGCGGCGGCGGTGGAGTCGGTCACGCAGTACAGGCACGGGATCGAGCGCAGGGCCACGCGCATGGCGCCTGGGTGCACGTGCAGCAGGTCGGGAATCAGCTCGGCGTAGCGGGCGTGGGCCAGGGCCGCGCCGACGATGCCCGGCTCGCGGTGGTGCAGCGGGCTCATGGCGTTGTACAGGTGGGTGAAGCTCGTCGCCCCAGCTTCCAGTGCCGCCACGCCTTCTTCGTAGCTGCCCAGGGTGTGGCCAAGCTGCAGGCGAATGCCGCGCTGGCTGAGGGCCTGGATCAGCGGCAGGTGGCCGGCGATTTCCGGGGCGATGGTGATGACCTTGATCGGCGCCAGGGCCAGGTATTGCTCGACTTCGTCGAGCAGCGCCTGGTGGGCGAAGTTCGGCTGCGCGCCGAGCTTGCCGGGGTTGATGTACGGGCCTTCCAGGTGCACGCCGAGGATGCGCGCGCCCTGGCGCGGTTGCTTGAGGTGTTCGCCCAGTTCGGCGAGCACGCGGGTCAGCTCCTCGCGGGGTGCGGTCATGGTGGTGGCCAGCAGCGAGGTGGTGCCGAAGCGCCGGTGGGTGCGGGCGATGGTGGCGAAGGCGTCGCCGCCCTGCATGATGTCGCTGCCGCCACCGCCGTGCACGTGCAGGTCGATGAAACCGGGCAGCAGGTACGGCAGGTCGTTGGCCTGCGGGTCGCACGACGTACCGTCGATGGCCCGGATGCGGCCGTTTTCGAGGTGCAGTTGTCCGCGCACCCAGCCGTCGGGGGTGAGGATGTTGGCGATGTCCATGGGGGCTCCGGTCAGCGTCGCAGTTCGGCGACGAAGTCGTAGTAGTCGTTGCGGCAGTAGGTGTCGGTCAGCTCGATGGCGGTGTTGTCGTCGAGGTAGCCGATGCGGGTCATCAGCAGCATGGCGGTGCCGGGGGCGATGCCCACCTGGGCGGCCAGCTCGTCGCCGGCGTTGATCGCGCGGATATGTTGCAGGGCACGGACCACCGGGCGGCCGAGTTGGTCGAGGTGCTGGTAGAGCGAATCGCCGATGGCCTGCGGGTCGCCGAGCAGGCGGGCGGGCAGGGTGCTGACCTCCACCGCCATGACGATATCGTCGGCCTTGCGCAGGCGCTTGAGGTGGACCACCTGGTCGGTGGGCGACAGGCCGAGGCGGATCAGTTCGTCGTTGCTCGGGGTGCCGATGCTGCGCTCGAGCCATTGGGAGCTGGGCACGAAGCCTTTCATGCGCAGCATTTCGCTGAAGCTCGACAGGCGTGACAGGGGTTGTTCGAGGCGTGGCGTGATGAAGGTGCCGGAGCCCTGGATGCGATGGATCAGGCCTTGTTCGAGCAGGACCTCGAGGGCCTTGCGCGCGGTGACCCGGGAGATGTCCAGGGTTTCGCTGAGGGTGCGCTCCGAGGGCAGCGCTTGGTCGGCGGTCCATTGGCCGGCGTGGATGGCCTGCTCAAGGTTGCGCGCCAGCTGCAGGTAGAGCGGGGTGGCGCTGGTGTCGTCGGGGCGCAGGGCCGATAGAGGACGCATGGGCGGTGTCCGGTATTGTTGTTGGGTGGAAAATTAATACCACTTTAATACCAGGTCAATACCACTGGTCTGATCATCTGTCGCAATCCCTGGGGGCGCCTTGCGCCCCTTTCGCGGCACAAGGCCGCTCCTACAGGGATGCGCGTACTCCTATGTAGGAGCGGCCTTGTGCCGCGAAAGGGCTGTGAAACAGCCCCAGCGATCTCAAGAGCTGTCAGACATTTCCGAACCTGAAACCAAATGCTTCAGCCAGCAAAGCTTGGGAACTATCCTACGCGCTTGCCGGAAGCTGCCGCGTTGTCGGGGAAATACCCCAGGGATAACTTCATCGGGTCGCCAGATTTGGTGACCAGGGTGTGAGAATCCTGGAGTACAAGTTTTTCGGCAGTCCCTTCATGGCAGCCGTGCACGGGCAGACTTCGGTCTGACCGGGTTTCTTGTGCCCCGGATTCTCACCCCGTTCACGGCTGCCACCCTTTGTCTTGTGAGAATTGCCTTGGGATGGCGCTTCCTTGGAATGCACGAGAGTTGGACCTATGAAAAAGATCGTCCCAGATCCACCCCGTCTCGCACCTTTCATCAGCATCCGTTCCACGCTCACCCGCGATGAGGCCATGACAGCCGCTGTCGAAGTGGCCACCGCCATTTCCGATGTACTCGATATCTACTTCAAGACCGAACCCGGAGAAGCCCAGGACTGCCTGTTCACTGCCAGCGACTACCTCGGCCAACTCGCCTGCGCCCTGCTCGAACACAAGCCGCAGGTCCGGCCATGACCCGCGGCCACACCGCAGGCCGCACGGTCTGCCTGGACCTGTTCAAGGTCGAGCCAGGCGTTTCATTCGAGGATGCCTTCAGCGAGTTGTCGGTGCTGCTTGGCTGCATCCGCCACCTGACCTGCGAGGCGGAAATGGAGGGTGACCTGCTGGCCGGCAGCTCGGCGCGAATCCTCAGTGCCATGGCCAAGGCGCTGATCGATGACATGGAGGTGGGGTTGAACCGTTCTGGTTGAGCCGATGACCCTATCGCGGGCTTGCCCCGCGATAAGGCCGGTACAGCTTTACTCCGCCCGGTGTACCAACCCACACGCCAGCAACCCCACCTCGAACAGCACCCACATCGGCACCGCCAGCATGGTCTGGGAAAACACATCCGGCGGCGTCAGGATCATCCCCACCACGAAGCAGCCGACGATCACATAGGGCCGGCTGCGCCGCAGCGTGGCCACGTCGGTCAACCCCGCCCAGACCACGATGAAGGTCGCCACCGGGATCTCGAAGGCCAGGCCGAACGCCAGGAACAGCGCCATGATGAAGTCCAGGTACAAGCCGATGTCGGTCATCATCGCCACCCCGTCCGGGGTCACGCTGGCGAAGAAGCCGAACATCATCGGGAACACCAGGAAGAACGCGAAGGCCATGCCGCCGTAGAACAGCAGGATGCTCGACACCAGCAGCGGCAGGGCAATGCGCCGTTCGCGGCGGTACAGCCCCGGGGCGATGAAGCCCCAGGCCTGGTGCAGCAGCAGCGGCATGGCGACGAACAGCGCGCACATCGCCGTCAGCTTGAACGGGGTGAGGAACGGCGAGGTGACGCTGGTGGCGATCATGCTGGCGCCTTCGGGCAGGTAGCGGCGCAGCGGTTCGGAGATCTGCGTGTACAGCGTCTGGGCGAAGGGGAACAAACCACAGAACACCAGCGCGACCACCAGCAGGCAACGCATCAGGCGCTTGCGCAGGTCGCGCAGGTGGTCGGTCAGCGGCATGCGCGCCGCCTGGTCGAGGGTGAGGGACATCAGGCGCTTTCCTTGGTATGGGCGACCGGCGTCGGATCATTGGCCGGCGTCGCGTCGAGCTGGATGCCCTGGCGGATCTCCTGCTCCAGGCGCTGCAACGGCGCGGCATCCAGGGCGGGCATGTCGATCTCCCGCTCCACCTGCGCCTTCAACGCATTCAGCGCCCGCCGTGCCTGGCCCAGCCCCCGGCCGAGGGTGCGCGCCGCCACCGGCAGGCGCTCGGGGCCGAGCACCAGCAGGGCGACGATGCCGACCAGCAGCAGTTCGGTGAAGCCGATCTCGAACATCAGGCCTGACGATCCGTCTGCGTCTGCTGTACCGGCTGATTGTTCAGCACCTGCGGTTGTTGCTCGACGCTGTTGTCGGCAGTACCGCCCATGGACTTGCGAAAGCCCTGGATCGCCTCGCCGACATCACTGCCCAGCCCCTTGAGACGCTTGGTGCCGAACAGCAGGAAGACGATCAACAGCACGATCACCAATTGCCAGATTCCGATGCCACCCATGTAAGACCACTCCTGTCAGGTCAAAGAAAAAGGAAGGCCAATCCTGCCCTGCGCAGATGACGGGCACATGACTGCCATCTGGCTGAAACAACGGGCGTGTTGACTGGCGCTTTGCAGTGGCCACGGGAAGACAGGGATGGGGCGCAGGCGACAACAGGGCGCGGCACTGCTGATGGTGCTGGTGGTGTTGGCGATGCTCGCGGCGGGGCTGGCCTGGCTGGTGGAAGATGGCCGGCGCCAGGTGGACGAGGTGCGCCTGTTGCACCAGCGGGTACAGGTGCGGGCGATGGAGCAGGCGGGGCTTGCCTATGCTTCCCAGGCCCTGCGCGATCCGGCCTGGCGGGCCAGCCCGCTGTTCTGGCAGGCCCTGCGCGGGCAACCGCTGGCCTATGACTTCGGTGCCGGCAAGGCGCAACTGCGAGTGATCGACCAGCACGGCTGCTTCAACGTCAACGCCCTGCTGGGTGAGGACGGTCCGCGGGCCGAGCGTCAACTGCGCCAACTGCTCGGTGACGACATGGCCGCCGAGCGGCTGGTCGATGCCCTGGCCGACTGGCTGGACGCCGACAGCGATGCACGCTTGCAAGGGGCCGAGAGTGCCCAGTACCTGCGCCAGCAGCCACCCCGGTTGGCGGCCAACCAGCCAATGCTCGACACCAGTGAGCTCAACCTGCTGTTGGAGCCGGACAGTGGCCGACAAAGCCGCTACCGAATGCTCTGCGCACTGCCATCGACCGGTGGCTGGCGACTCAATGCCAACGCCCTGGGGCTGGAGCACCTGCCGTTGTTGGAGGCCCTGTACGAGGGGCAGTTTTCCCGTTCGATGCTCAGCCGCATCATCAGCGGCCGGCCGGCGGCGGGTTATGTGGATGCCGCGGCATTACGCCAGGCGCTGGGGGCTGTGGACGACGAGACCTTCGCCCGACTCAGCGAAGGGTTGTTGCTCAACAGCGGCCATTTCGTGCTGCAGCTGTCGTTCGAGGAAGAGGGACGCACGCTGCGCAGCCAGTTCCAGATCGAGGCGCTGGGCGTGGTGCAATGGCATGCGCGGGTGCCGGCGCAGCAGGTGCGGGTCAGGGGGCGGGAGCCGGTGGCTTGGTAGTACGCAATCGCAGGCTATGCGCAATCTGTGTATGAGATCGCCCAGCCTTTCGGACTACGCTGTCGCGCAGGGAACAGAGTTCCAGCGTGGGAGCGGGCTTGCCCCGCGATCACCGGCGTAGCCGGTGCCAAACGCCGCATCGCGGGGCAAGCCCGCTCCCACGCTGCCCCAGTCAAATCAAAGAGTTGTGTTTTGTTCCATGAGAGCGGCCTTGTGCCGCGAAAGGGGCGCGCAGCGGTCCCAGGGTTCAGCGTTCACGCTGCAATCGTCAGGGCTGCTGCGCAGCCCATTCGCGGCACAAGGCCGCTCCTACAAGGAGTACGCAAGTCCTTGTGGGAGCGGCGTGAGGCTAAAGCTGATCGATCAGGCCGTGCCGATCTCCCCACCATCATTACGCTGGATCACCACCGTCGAAGCCCGTGGCCGCACCGAGGTGCCGGCCGGCGTGACGTCGGTGGCCTTGTCGGTGGTCGGCCAGTTGTCCGGGTGCTGGATGTTGACGAACATCGTCTTGTTGTCCGGGGTGAAGGTGATGCCCGTTACCTCGCAACCGTTCGGCCCGACGAAGAAGCGGCGCAGGGCCGCCTGGTTGGTGGCGTTGACCGGAATCTGCTTGCCGTTGGCGTCCACCAGGTCGGTGGGGATCACCGCCAGCACCTGGTCGTTGGTGTAGCTGGTCAGGGTGGCCTCGCCGTTGTCGGTTTCGAACCACAGCACGCCGCGGCTATCGAAGCTCATGCCGTCGGGGCTGGCGAACTGGTTCAGTTCGGTCAGGCCCGAGCGATTGATGTCCGGGGTGCCGGCGGCGTTGGCGCCGAACACGAAGATGTCCCAGGTGAAGGTCTTGTGGTCGTCGCTGTCGTGCCAGCGGATGATGTGGCCGTGGCGGTTCGGGCCACGCGGGTTGGCCGCGTCGACCTTGGCGGCGGTGCGCGCGCTGTTGTTGGTCAGGGTCAGGTAGACGTCGCCGTTGAGCGGGTTGACGGCGGTCCACTCCGGGCGGTCCATGGGCGTGGCGCCCACGGCGTCGGCGGCGCCACGGGTGTTGAGGATGATGTCCGGCAGGTCGCCGAATAGTGCGCCGAGGGTGCTGCCGCCGGTGGTCGGGGTGGCGACGTCGAGCAGCAGCCAGGCGCCGGTGCCGTTGGCGTCGAAGCGGGCTACGTAGAGCTTGCCCTTGTCCAGGTACTTGGCGCCGGTGGCCAGGCGGTCGGCCGGGTTGGCGTCGGCCGGATCCCACAGGGCGTCGGAGACGAACTTGTACAGGTACTCGTTGTTGGAGTCGTCGCCGGTGTACCAGACCAGCGGCTTGCCGGCCACCGGCAGGCCCGGGCAGCAGCCTTCGTGACGGAAACGGCCCAGGGCGGTGCGCTTCACCGCCAGGGTGTTGCTGGTGTACGGGTCGATCTCGACGATGTAGCCGTAGGTGCTGGCTTCGTTGCGGAAGTCGTCGGTGGCGCTGGCGCCGGTTGGGGTGATGTCGAAGCGGGCGAACTCGCCGGCTACTTCGCTGGCGTCACCGGCCGCGGTTTCCCACTTGTACTGGCCGCTGCTGCTGGAGACGCCGATGCGCACCTGGTTGGCCGGGCGGGTGCCCTTGTTGACGAAGATGCCGGGCCAGTTCTCCTCGCAGGTCAGGTAGGTGCCCCACGGGGTGTAGCCGTTGCCGCAGTTGTTGTTGGTGCCGCGGCACTGGGTGCCGGTGGGCGAGAACTTGGTCTTGACGTGGTCGGTGCCGCGCATCGGGCCGGCAATGTCCATCAGCGAGACGGTGGTGAAGCGGCGGTTCAGCGGGTCGTTGTCGACCACCTGCCAGCGCCCGGCGACCTTGCTGATGCGCACCACGCCCGCGCCATGGGCGTTGATCTCCTTGCGCACCTCCTCGACCGGGCGCTTGCCGGCGACGGTGGTGGGGCCGGCCGGGTGCAGGGCGGCGGTGTCGATGTACTCGAAGTTGATCGCCAGCAGGCCATCGCTGGAGCTGCCATTGATAGGGAAGAAGTGCATGCCGTCGTGGTGCATGCCCATGGCGTTGGCCTGGTCGGTGGAGGTGTTGCTGCCGTCTGCCTTCCAGGGATTGGCGGTGGCGTTCAGCGGCGTGCCCCAGGGCGCCAGCACATAGGCGCTGTAGCCGGCGGCGACCACGCAGGCATCGGTGCGCGAGCCTGGGATGGAATTGAAGCCCAGCTTGAGTTTCGGTTTCTCCGGCTGGGGCGCCGGATCGTCGTTGTCGGAACCGCCGCCGCCGTCGAAGCAACCGGTCAGGCCGGTGCCGGCGATCATGGCGATGGCGGCGCCGAGGCTGCCGCGCACCACGGCGCGACGGCTCAGGTAGGTGTCCATGACACTGGCCATCGGCAGGTTGCCGCTCAGGTTCCGGTCCAGGTTATCGCCGGTATCTCGACTCATCAGGGTGTCCTTTTTTTGGCTGAGTTGAAGGAAACCGCGACTGTAGACGGCAAGTATGTCGATTGATTGGCAGAAATGTTAAAGGGCGTTTAAAACGCGCTGCTATTACTAAAGGTCTAATCAAGGCTGTTTTGGAATTAGCAGCGGATTTCTGCCATCAAACTGTCACGCCAACGCCGCAATATCCGGGTCCCAACGTGAACAGGGATGGCGGAGTCGATGGCAAGCAGTCTGGGCAGGCGCGAGGTGATCGGGTGGATGGGCGTCGGTGCGCTGGCGCCGCTGCTCGGTGCCTGTTCCGCGCTGCCGGTGCCGCGTGGCGGCAGCGACCGGGCGCTGGACCTGCTGTATGTGGCCGACACCCTCGATGCCCGTCAGCCGGGCCAGGCCGTGGTGCCGGCCACGCGCCTGGGGCCGGTCAGCCATCTGGGCCGCGCGCCGTGGATGAGCGGGCCCAATGCCAGTGCCGGTCAGCCGGAACTGGCGCCGTTGCTCGACGCGAGCTTGGCCGGCCAGGCCCGTACCGGCGGTTACGCGGTGCTCGCGGCACTGCTCGAACAATTGCGCGCCGAAGCCGGTAGTGAGCAGTGCCTGACCCTGGAGAACGGCCAGTGCTGGAACGGCAGTGGCCTGGCCTACCTCACCCAGGGCGAAAGCGGCGTGCAGGGCAGCCAGTTGCTGGGCAGCGAGGTGCGGGTCAGCAGTGATGAGCGGGTGCTGTGGCCGCAGCGCAGCGCCGGGCTCTATCGCCAGTCTTCTTCTATTACCCTCGGCGCCGGGCTTGCCAACACCCAGGCCAAGGCGCTGGGCATTGAAGGCGTCAAGGTGTTCCAGCGCGGTGGTGTGCGCATTGCGGTGGTGGGGGTCACCGACCCTTACGCCCAGGACCAGAAAGCCTCCCTGAAACAGTGGTACCAGTCGTTGCAACCGAGCTTCCAGCAGGCCCGGCGCGAGGCCGACCTGGTAGTGGCGCTGGCGGATGTCGGCACCGGCCCCGGTCTCTGGCTGGCCGAGCGGGTGCCGGAAGTGGATGTGCTGCTGTGCGCCCGCGGCCAGGACCTGTGGCCCGCGCCGGTAATGGCGAGCCAGGCCAGTGGCCGGCGGGTGCCGGTGCTGTTCGCCGGCTGCCGGGCCAGTGGCGCGTTTCGCCTGCGTTGCCGCCAGGCCGGTGGCCAGTGGCAGTTCGAGGCGCGTTTTTTTCCGGCCTTCGAGCACAGCCTCGGCGCGCCAGCCCAGGCCCGCGCCAGCCAGTTGCGCGGCGAGCTGCAACGCCAGCGCAGCGGCCACGCCGCCTGGCTCGACCAGCCCCTGGCCCACGCCCCCGAGGCGCTGTGGCGCCGCGATACCCGTGGCGGCAGTTGGGACCGCTTGCTGCACCAGGCTCTGGCCGACGATTCGAGCATGCCGGTGCTGCTGCCCGGCCTGCGTTACGACTTCCCGCTGCGGGCGGGTGAGCCGATCACCCGTGAACACCTGATCAGCCTCACCGGTGGCTACCCCGCGCCAGTGGTCGAAGCCCCGGCGCGCCAGGTTGAACAGGTGCTGGAGAACGCCGCCGAGCAACTGTTCGGCGACCCGCTGCTGCTGGACAACAGCCAGGACCTGCCGCGCTGGCAGAGCCAGAACTGGCAGGTGAGCTACAGCCCCAACGGCAAGCGCATCATCGGCCTGCAGCCGGTCGAGGGCCTCTGCCGCACCTTCGGCCTGCACTTCGACGCCCAGGCCGGCGTACCGCTGTGGCAGACCCTGGAAGCCTGGCTGACCCGGCAGACGCCAGGCTGGGCGCTGGCAGCACTGCAGTTGCCGGCGGTGCGCTACGTCCAGGGCCATCCGGGCTGGCACCCGCACCAGGTGGCGGCGTGACCTCGCGCCTGGTCACTTTCGCCTTGCTGACCCTGGCCGGCTGGCTGGCGGCGCAATGCGTGCTGCTGCTCAGTCGCCAGCCGTTGCCGGTCAGCGCGCCGATTCAAGCGGACGTCGCGCTGCCGGGGCTGCTGGTGGAGCACTGGCAGGCTCCCGTCGATGACGGAAGTATCCCCATCACCCGTCTGCCCCTGGCCTACCTGGGCGGGCTCAAGGCCCAGCCGCTGTCGGCCAGCGTGGTGGTGCTGCGCCACGGCCAGCAGGTGCGCACCCTCGGCCGCGGCCAGCGCCTGGCGCCGGGCATCGTGCTGCAGGACATCGACGCCGATGGCCTGATCTTCGACAACAACGGGCGGCGCGAGCGTCTGCCCTGGCCGCCACGCCCCGCCGTGACCGGCTTCAAGCGCCAAGGATGAATGATGATCGCAAGGTACTGTCTGGCCGGGCTACTGATGCTCGGCATGTCCCTGGGCCGGGCCGAAGAGCCGGAGGTGTTCGCCGACGACGGCACGCCGCTGTACGAGGTCAATTTCGTCGACACCGAGCTCGGTGAGTTCATCGACAGCGTGTCGCGCATCACCGGCACCACCTTCATCGTCGATCCGCGGGTGCAGGGCAAGGTCACCGTGCGCACGGTCGATCGGCATGACGCCGACGCCATCTACGACATCTTCCTGGCCCAGCTGCGGGCCCAGGGTTTCGCTGCCGTGGACCTGCCCAACGGCAGCGTGAAGATCGTGCCCGACCAGGCCGCACGCCTGGAACCGGTGCCGGTGGAAAGCGCCGGCAAGAAATCCGAGGGCAGCGATGGCGTGGCCACCCGCGTGTTCAACGTACGCAACGCCGCCAGCGAGCAGATGCTCGGCATCCTCAAGCCACTGATCGACCCGCGGGTCGGCGTGATCACCCCGTACCCGGCCGCCAACCTGCTGGTGGTCACCGACTGGCGCAGCAACCTGGAGCGTATCGACAGCCTGCTGCGCCAGCTCGACCAGGTCAGCGACGAGCCGTTGCAGGTCATCCCGCTCAAGCATGCCAGCGCCGCCGATACCGCGGGCCTGGTGACCCGCCTGCTGGCCCGCGAGCAGGGCAGCGATGCCGCCCAGGTGGTCGCCGACCCGCGCAGCAATGCCTTGCTGGTGCGCGGCAGCGCCGACAGCCGCGAGCGGGTGCGGGCCTTGCTGGCCCAGCTCGACCGGCCCGGCGACAACCTGCGCAGCAGCAATACCCAGGTCATGTACCTGCGCCACGCCAACGCCGCCGAAGTGGTCAAGGTACTGCGCGGCCTGAGCCAGGCTGGCGCGGTGCCGGCCGCCGAAGGCGAGGGCAAGGACGCGCCGCCGGTGCCGGCGGCCAGCGATTCGGGGATTCGCCTGGAATACGAGGAGGGCACCAATGCCGTGGTGATGGTCGGCCCGGACAGCGAGCTGGCCGCCTTCCGCAGCATCGTCGAGCAACTGGACATCCGCCGGGCGCAGGTGGTGGTCGAGGCGATCATCGCCGAGGTGTCAGACAGCAGCGCCCAGGAGTTGGGCGTGCAGTGGCTGTTCGCCGACGAGAAGTTCGGCGCCGGGATCGTCAACTTCGGCGGCAACGGGGTGAACATCGCCAGCATCGCCGGGGCCGCCAGCAGCGGCGACAACGAAAAACTCGGCAAGCTGCTGTCGGCCACCACCGGCGCCACCGCCGGCATCGGCCATATCGGCGGCGGTTTCAACTTCGCCATGTTGGTCAACGCGCTCAAGGGCAAGAGCGGCTTCAACCTGCTGTCCACGCCGACCCTGCTGACCCTGGACAACGCCGAGGCGTCGATCCTGGTCGGTCAGGAGGTGCCGTTCGTCACCGGCTCCGTCACCCAGAACAACGCCAACCCCTACCAGACCATCGAGCGCAAGGAAGTGGGGGTGAAGCTGCGCATCAAGCCGCAGGTCAACGTCGACAACAGCGTGCGCCTGGACATCGTCCAGGAGGTCTCGTCGATCGCCGATTCCAGTGCCGCCAGCGACGTGATCACCAACAAGCGCGAGATCAAGACCAAGGTGATGGTCGAGGACAACGGCCTGGTGATCCTCGGCGGGCTGATCAGCGACGAACTTTCCACCAGCAACCAGCGGGTGCCGCTGCTCGGCGACATTCCCTATCTGGGCCGGCTGTTCCGCTCCGACGCGAGCAAGAACACCAAGCAGAACCTGATGGTGTTCATCCGCCCGCGCATCCTGCGTGACGGCGAGAGCCTGGCCGGCCTGAGCCAGCAGAAGTACCAGAGCCTGCAACAGAACACGCCACTCAAGCTGCCGTCGCTGGCCGAGGGCCTGCCGTTGCTGCAGGTGTTCCCCTCCAGCCGGGCGCGCCTCGAAGGCGGTGACTGGTGATGCTGCCCTATCGCCTGGCGCGCCAGAGCGGGGTGGCCATGGCGCCGGCCGAGGGCGGCTGGCAGCTGTGGCTGCGCGGCGACGCCGACAGCGACCAGTTGCAGGAGCTGTTGCGCGTGCATGGCTTGCCGGCCAGCCTGGAACGCCTCGACGGCGCGCAGTTCGACGAGCGCCTCGGCCAGCTCTACCAGGCCGGCGAGGCGGCGACCGAGGCCTTGATCGAAGGCATCGGTGAGCAGGTCGACCTGGACAGCCTGATGAGCGAGATGCCGCGCATCGAGGACCTGCTGGAAAGCGATGACGAAGCCCCGGTGATCCGACTGATCAACGGCCTGTTTGGCCAGGCCTTGCGGCTGCGCGCCTCGGATATCCATGTCGAGACCTTCGAGCAGAGCCTGGTGGTGCGCCTGCGCGTCGACGGCCACCTGCGCGAGGTGCTGCGCCCGCCGCGGGCGCTGTCGGCGATGCTGGTGTCGCGGATCAAGGTCATGGCCCGGCTCGACATCGCCGAGAAGCGCCAGCCCCAGGACGGCCGCATCACCCTGCGCGCTGCCGGGCGCGAGGTGGATGTGCGGGTCTCGACCCTGCCCGGCATCCATGGTGAGCGGGTGGTGATGCGCGTGCTCGACAAGCAGGCCAGCCTGCTGGCGCTGGACAACCTGGGCATGCCCGCCGCCGTGCTGCGCGGCCTGCGCGGCTGCCTGGCGCGGCCCAACGGCATCGTGCTGTCCACCGGCCCCACCGGTTCGGGCAAGACCACCACGCTGTACGCCAGCCTCAACAGCCTGAACGACGGCAGCCGCAACATCCTCACCGTCGAGGATCCGGTCGAGTACGCTATCGCCGGCATCGGCCAGACCGCCATCAACCCCCGCGCCGGGCTGACCTTCGCCAGTGGCCTGCGCGCGATCCTGCGCCAGGACCCGGACGTGATCATGCTTGGCGAGATCCGCGACCAGGAAACCGCGCAGATCGCCGTGCAAGCCAGCCTCACCGGGCACCTGGTGCTGTCGACCCTGCACACCAACAGCGCCGTTGGCGCGGTGACCCGCCTGCGCGACATGGGCATCGAGCCTTTTCTGATCGCCTCGTGCCTGCGCGGCGTGCTGGCCCAGCGCCTGGTGCGGCGGCTGTGTGCCTGCGCGGTGGCACAGCCACTGCAACGCGCCGAGCGCGAGCTGTGGCCGGAACTGGGCAGCCTGCGCGAGAGCTATCACCCGGTTGGCTGCGAGCATTGCCAGGGCAGTGGCTATGTCGGTCGGCTGGGGCTGTACGAATTCATCGAGCTGGATGCCGGGCTGGTCGCCTTGCTCTACGACGGCGAGAGCGAGCTGGCCATGCAGGCCTACCTGGATGGCCGCCGGCAGAGCCTGGTGGCCATGGCCAGCAACTGCCTGGCCCGTGGCGAGACCAGCCTGGCCGAAGTGCTGCGCGTGGTGCAGGGCTGAGCATGCCGACCTATCGCTATCAGGCCGTGGACATGAACGGCAAGGCGCACAAGGCCAGCGTGCAGGCCGACAGCGAGCGGCATGCGCGCCAGTTGCTGCGCGAGCAGGGTTTGTTCGCCCGGCAGTTGCAGCGCAACGATAGCGCGCAGCCCCGTCGCCAGCGCCTGACCCGCGCCCAGCTGTGCGAGCTGACCCGCCAACTGGCGACCCTGATCGGTGCCGGCATCCCACTGGTCGATGCCCTCGCGACACTGGAGCGGCAATTGCGCCAACCAGCCCTACATGCGGTGCTGGTGACCCTGCGTGGCTCCCTCGCCGAAGGCCTGGGGCTGGCCCGTAGCCTGGCACGCCAAGGCGCGCCGTTCACCGGGCTGTACTGCGCGCTGGTCGAGGCCGGCGAGCGCTCCGGGCGCCTGGGCCAGGTGCTGGCGCGCCTCGCCGATCACCTGGAGCAGGTCCAGCGTCAGCGCCACAAGGCACGCACAGCGCTGATCTACCCGGCGGTGCTGATGGGCGTGTCGCTGGCGGTGGTGGTCGGCCTGATGACCTTCGTGGTGCCCAAGCTCACCGAGCAGTTCGCCCATTCCGGGCAGAGCCTGCCACTGATTACCTCACTGCTGATCGGCATCAGCCAGGGGTTGGTCCTGGCCGGGCCGTACCTGTTGGCCTTGGCGATCGGGTTGGCCGTGGCCGGCGGCTGGCTGTTGCGCAAGCCGCACTGGCGCCTGCGCCGCGACGACCTGCTACTGCGCCTGCCGCGTGTCGGCGCGGTGTTGCAGGTGCTGGAGAGCGCGCGCCTGGCGCGCAGCTTGGCGATTCTCTGCGGCAGTGGCGTGGCCCTGCTCGAAGCCTTGCAGGTGGCCACCGAGACGGTCGGCAACCTGCGTATCCATGCCGCCATGGCGCAGGTGCGCCAGCAGGTGCAGGGCGGCACCAGCCTGCACCGGGCGCTGGACGGCGCCGGCCAGTTTCCGCCGCTGCTGGTGAACATGGTCGGCAGCGGCGAGGCCAGCGGCACCCTGGCCGACATGCTCGAGCGCGTGGCCGATGACCAGGAGCGCGGCTTCGCCCGCCAGGTGGACACCGCCATGGCGCTGTTCGAACCGCTGATGATCCTGGTGATGGGCGCGGTGGTGCTGTTCATCGTGCTGGCGGTGCTGCTGCCGATCATGCAGCTCAACCAGGGATTGCAACTGTGACAAGGAGACCTTTCATGCAACAACGACGCAACCGCCAGGGTGGCTTCACGCTGATGGAAATCATGGTGGTGATCTTCATCATCGGCCTGCTGATCGCCGTGGTCGCGCCCAGCGTGCTGGGCAACCAGGACAAGGCCATGAAGCAGAAGGTCATGGCCGACCTTGCGACCCTGGAGCAGGCGCTGGACATGTACCGCCTGGACAACCTGCGCTTTCCCAGCAACGAGCAGGGCCTGGCGGCGCTGGCGAAGAAACCGACCCAGGAACCGCTGCCGCGCAGCTGGCGCAGCGATGGCTATATCCGTCGTCTGCCGGAAGATCCGTGGGGCACGCCGTATCAGTACCGCATGCCCGGCGAGCATGGCCGGGTCGATGTCTATTCGCTGGGCGCCGACGGTGTGCCGGGCGGCGAAGGGCTCGATGCCGACCTGGGCAACTGGTCGCTCTGAAATGTCTGCCCGAAGTGAGTGCAACTGCGTGAGAGCGGGCTTGCCCCGCGATGGCAATGTTGGCCATGCCACCGCTATCGCGGGGCAAGCCCGCTCCCACGCTGTCGCGATCCAACAGCGTGGCTTCAGCCTGCTCGAACTGTTGGTGGTGCTGGCCATCGCCGCGCTGATGACCAGCCTGGCGGTGGCCTGGCTCGACAGCGGCAGGAGCAGCGTCGACCAGACCCTCGACCGCCTGGCCGCCGCCACCGTGGCCCAGGCCGACCTGGCGCGCCATGCCGGGCAACTGCGGGGGATACGTTGGAACGGACAGCGGCCTGAGTTCGTGCGCCGTCAAGGGGATCAGTGGCAGGTGGAAGCCGTGGCCTTGGGCGATTGGCCCAAGGGCCTGCGCCCGGACTGGCCCGCCAGCCAGACGCCCGCACTGCTGTTCACCCCCGATGGCTGGGCCCGCCCGGGCACCGTGCGCTGGCGCTGGGCCGAGGGCGGCCGGCGTTGGGACTGGGACCGCAGTGGCCAGTTGCGCGTGAGCGTGATGCCATGAAACGCGGGCAACGGGGGTTCACCTTGCTCGAAGTGAGCGTGGCCCTGGGCATCGCCGCGGTCCTGGCGGTGATCACCAGCCAGGTCCTGCGCCAGCGTCTGGCCGTGCAGGACACCGTGCAGCAGCATCGCCTGGGCCTGCTGTGCGCCCGTGAGCTGCAGGCGCGTTTCGCCGTCGAGCAGTACTGGCCGGCGGCCAACCAGGACAGCGGTGTGCTGGTCGAGGGCGGACGGGCCTGCCATTGGCAGCTGCAACTGCGCCGTACCGGCGTGCGCGACCTGCGTCGCGGCGAACTGCTGCTGCATGCCGACCGCGACCAGCGCCTGCCGCTGGGGCAGTACACCGTGTTCCTGGAGCGGCCATGAAGCGGCGCCAGGCGGGCATGACCCTGATCGAACTGTTGGTGGCCCTGGCCCTCACCGCCTTGCTCGGGGTGTTGCTGTCGGCGCTGGTCAACGGTTGGCTGAAGGTGCGCGAGCGGCTCGACGAACAGGTGCGCGAAACCGGCGTGGTGGATTTCTGCCTGGCACTGGAGCGGCGCTTCGACAGCCCGCTGCTGCGGCGTGTATATGAACAGCGCCTGCCATTGGCACCGCGTTGGCTCGACTGGCAACCCGACCGCCAGCAACTGCTGTGGGTGGCCGCCGCGGCCTGGCCCCAGGCCGAGGGCGGCTCGCGCCTGCAGCGCCAGCGCCTGCGTTTCGAGCCCCGCGAACAACGCCTGCTGCTGGAAACCTCGGCCGACCTCTACGCCGCCGCAGCCCCGCAATGGGTGATGCGCGAACGGCTGGAGCGGGTCAGCGCGATGAACATCCTCTACCACCAGTCCGGCCGCTGGCTGGCCTGGCCTTCCGAACAACCGACGCACCCCGGGCGGGGTGTGCGCGTGGAGTTAGTGCGTGATGGAGCACCGTTTACCTGCACCTTCGTTCTGCCCTGGGGGCGCTCATGAAGCTTGAATGGCGCCGCCGGGCGCCGGCACAACCCTGGCTGCTGCTGCGCCCCGGAGAGGTCTGGGAGTGGCTGCTGGTGATCCAGGGCCGTCCGGTGCGCGAGGGACTGGGGGAGCCACCGCCAGGGCTCGAGGCGCGCGTCGCCCTGATCGTCCCCGGCGAGCATTGCAGTCACTTCCAAGTGGCCGCGCCGCCGGGGCTCAAGCGCGAGGAGTGGCCGTTGCTGGTCGAGGACCGCTTGCTGCAAGGCGTCGATGAGGTGCTGTGTGCCTGTATCGGGCGTCACGCGGGGCAGGTGCAATTGCTGGTGGTGGCGCGGGCGAGGCTGGATGAATGGCGTGCGCAGTGCGCCGCCTGGGCGCTGCCGGTGGAGCGTTGCTGGGCTGAGTTCCAGCTGCTG
This sequence comes from Pseudomonas sp. 2hn, assembly GCF_019646095.1. Lineage (NCBI taxonomy): Bacteria > Pseudomonadati > Pseudomonadota > Gammaproteobacteria > Pseudomonadales > Pseudomonadaceae > Pseudomonas > Pseudomonas sp. 2hn. Next base: position 1,164,189 of record NZ_CP081016.1, read on the forward strand.
CCCGACAGCGTGGGCGCGACGGGTTGGCATTGGCGACGAGGGACGACGAGCCTGTACAAAAGCCAGGCGCGTTGGTTGGCCTGGCCACAGGTGCTCGGCCTGCCGCCGGCGTTGGACGGGCTGGCCGATGACGCCGAATGCATCGAGGGCCCATGGCCAGAGGTGCTGGCGCCGCTCGATGGCCTGCCGGGGGTGTTCGAGACGCGACGTGCCCGCTCACGCCCGCGTTTGCAGGGCGGGCAATCGCGCCTGGCCGTCGCCTGCCTGGCGCTTGCCCTGGCATGGGGCGGGCTGTGGTGCACGCAACAGTGGCGACAGGCCCAGGTCTATCGCGCCCAGGTGCTGGCGCTGACCGGTCCCCAGGCGACGCCACGCCAGGCGGCGCTGGCGCTCAAGCGTCTGCGGGACGACGCCGGTGAAAGCCAGGTGCGCCTGCGTCTGCTCGACGCGGTGCAGGCGCAGGTCCATGCCTGGTTGAGCGATCACCCTGGTTGGCAGGTGCGGGCGGTGCGGTACGACGGCCAGCGCTGGCACCTGGAGCTGGAAGGCGAGGGCGACGTCGCGCCCTGGCACGACATGGCCACGGCGATCGGCGTGCAGGTCCAGGTGGAAGACGAGGCGCGTCGCGTGGTGTTCGACCTGGGGAGCGCAGCATGAACCGCGAATGGTTGCAGCAGCATCGGCTATCGCTGGCCTGGGGCGTCGTCGCGCTGTTGGTTGCGCTGCTGGCACTGCGCGAGGGCATCGCCTATTGGCGCGAGCAGGCGCAGTGGCGGGCGCTGGCCGAATCGCTGACAGCGCAGGCGCAGCAGCCCGCATTGACCCTGGAAGGGCTGCACCAGTCGGCCCAGGCGCGACATATCGAGCTGGCCGAGGTGCAGCCCGAGGACGAAGGCTGGCTGGCGCGTGGCAAGGTAGCCGATGCCCAGGCGCTGCAAGGCTGGTTGCAGGCCCTGCGCGATGATGGCGCGCAACCTTTGCAGTGGGGATTGGAGCGAGACACCGAGGGGCTGCGCTTTACCGTGCGGCTACGGCCATGAAGCGGTGGGCTGGCCTGTGGATGGCTCTGGTGTTCTGCCTGACACTGTTGGCCGAGCTGCCGGCGCGCTGGCTGGTCGCGGGGGTTGGTTTACCGGCCGAGGGCGTGAGCGGCAGCCTGTGGCAAGGGCAGGCCGAGCGGCTGGGTGCGGCAGGACCGGTGCAATGGACGTGGCGACCGTGGCAGCGCGACCTGCAGGTGCGCTTGGGCTTTCAAGGGCGGGGTTGGCAAGGGCGCCTGAGCGGCTGGCCGTGGCGCTGGCAGGCCGGATTGCAGGCAGTGGGCGCGCAGCCCAGCGCGGTCCTGGGATACCGCCTGACCGGGCAGTGGCAAGGAGGCATCAGCCTGCAAGGCTCGGGGCAGCGTTGCCTGGCCGCCGAAGGGCGGATCACGGTGGCCGACCTGGCGTTGAGTGCACCGTGGTCCCTGGGATTGGGGCAGGGGACGTTGGAAATGGATTGCCACCAGGGTTGGCGGCTGGTCGCGGGGCTGGTTCGCCAAGGTCAGCACCAGCTCGGCCTGGAGGCCGACCTGGTGGCACGACGGGCGCAGCTCGACTTCGCAATGTCGGCCGATGCCGGCCTGACTCCGGTGCTGCGCGGCTTGCAATGGCTGGGGCCGGAGGACAGCGTCGGGCAGCGCCGGCTGAGCTGGTAGCTCAGATGTTCAGTGACCACTGCGCGACCCAGAAGCCTTGTTCCAGTGCCTTGCGTGGTCGATCGCTGGCATACAGCCCGCGCTGGTAGTCCAGGCGCAGCTGGCTGCGCGGCAGGCTCAGTTCGACGCCTGCCGAGGCGCCGACCAGGCGCTGCGACGGGCTGCTGCGTGCATAGCGGGCCCAGCCCAGGTCCAGGCCTACGGTAGGGCGCACCTGTACCGGCAGCGGCAGTGGCTGGCTCAGGGTATTGCGCCAGGCGCCGGCACTGGCGCCGGCGACGTTGTGCTGGCGGAAACCACGCACGGCCGAATGATCGCTGAGTGACATCTGTTCGACGGCGGGCAGGACATGGGCGCTGTATTGCAAGGCCAGTTCGCTCTGCCAGCGCCATGGCCACTGGGCGGGGCCCTGGCGCAGGTGCAGCAGGTTGGCGCGGTACCTGGTGAAATCCGGCCTTGGCGCCTGCTTGTGGGCGAACGGGCGGTCGGCGCCGAGCCAGTGCATGCCCTGGCTCAGTCCCAGGTAGGCGTTCCACAACCCGCCTTCGAGCCACAGCAGGTTGAGCCCGGCCTCGACGGTGGCCAGGGTCGGGCTCTGCAGGGCCAGCACGGCGGGGCCGAAGCGGTTGACCAGTTGCTTGCGGTCCAGCCGGACGCTGGCGCTGAGCATGCCCTGGTGATTGCGCCACAGCACGCGCTCGGCGCCGAGGCCGAAGAACTCGCTGCGGCCGCTGCTGGCATGGCGTGTGTTCGGGATCGGCGCGCGGTAGCGCATGCGGCTGGCGTTGAGGGTGAAGGTCCAGCGGCCATGAGGCAGGCTGTAGTACAGGCTGCTCCCTTCGCTTTGCCCGGGCGCGCCGAACACCACCGAACTCAGCGACAGGCGCAGGTCGTCGTTCAACCCCAGCGGGCTGTCCAGGCCAAGGCCGAGGTTGAGGCGGTGGCGGCCGGTGAGCTCACCGCCGCGGTTGTCGAGGAGGGCATTCAGATGCACGGGCGAGGCGACCCGTCGTGGTTCGATCACGACACGGGTGCCACCGCGCAACTCACCCGGCAGCAGGGCCATCTCAAGGTCATAGGCGCGCAACCGGTTGAGCTGGTCCAGACCCTGTTCGAGGTCCGGCAGATGCAGCGGCTGGCCCAACTGGCCAGGAAACGCGCCGCGCAGTGACAGTGGCAGGTTGGCGCCGGCCAGCTCGATCGACTCGATGAAGCCTTCGACGATGACGATGTCCAGTGGCGCGCCGTGCTCGGGCGGGCGGGCTACATAGGGGCGGCTGGTGGGGTAGCCGGCCTCGACGTAGTGCTGGGTCAGGTGCTTGAGCAATCGGTCTATTTCAGCGATGCCCATGCATGAGGAAGACACTGCGCGCACCGTCGATTCCAGCTGACGGGTATCGAGTGTGCGGTTGCCAGCCAGGCGCACGCCGCTGATTGCCCAGCAGTGCTGGTCGGACGCTGTGAAGGTTGAGTCGGTGGCCTCCAGGGCGGTGGAGGGCTGGGGACGTTGCCAGCGATCGAGGCGCTGTTGCTGTTCCAACTGCCGCAGCTTCTGCTGCTCGTTGCGCAGTTGCTGGCTGGCCGGATCGGCCTGGGCCAGGGGGATTGCCGTTGCGAGGATGGCGAGCAGAAGTTGGGAAATGCATCGCGCAATGGTGAGTGAGTGGAGTCGTTGTGTGGTCATTGGCATCTGGTCTGGTCACGGAGCCGTTGTGCAGGGAGCAGAGTTCGCAGATAGTCCGCGTGCCCTGCAGGAGATCACGCAGCCCTTCCGGGATGCGCTGTCGCGCAAGGAACAGGGTTCCAGCGTGGGAGCGGGCTTGCCCCGCGATGCGGTGTATGGCACCGGCATAGCCGGTGATCGCGGGGCAAGCCCGCTCCCACGCTTTCCCAGTTAAATCAAAGTATTAAGTTAAGTTTCATGAGAGCCGGCCTAGTGCCTGCGACCCTCCTCGACCTTCGAAACGTACTCGACGCTGCGGTCGTGCCCGCTGGTGCGGACCAGGCCGAGGTCAAGTGGTTTGTCACCGTTGTCGGTTCCGTCATTGCCCGTGACCTTGTCCTTGATGAACGAGAACAGGGTGTCTGCCAGGTCGATTGGCGAGAGCGATGCGTCGAGCTTTACCTCGCGCTGGTAGTCACGGCCGTTCAGGTTTTCTTTGGCGATGCTGCCCGTACCGAGCTCGACCTGGCCGCCGGTTGCCTGCAACCTGGCGCCTTTCAGGCGGGTATCGCCACCGACTTCCAGGGCTATGCCTTGTGTTCCGGAAAGGGTGGTCTGCTGGTTGACGGTGTTGTCAGTGCGCTGGGTGTAATCCACTTTGAGGGACGGCGTGAACTTCGCGGTGATCCTGCTCCAGAGTGCACCGGCCATTTCCCCGATGTTGCCGCCTTCGAGCGCAGCCAGCGGGTTGGTTACGTCCTCGTCAGCGGCGTACTTCTGGGTCAGGCTGGCGTCGACCTTGATGGCCGTGCTGTCGACTTTATTCTGGAGACTGCTAACCAACAGGTTGCCACTGATGTTGCCTTCGACTCGTTTTGCATCGATCTGGGCGCCTTTGATTTCAGTGTCGCCCTGGCTATGCAACTCGACGAGGTCAGCGCGCAGGTCACTGTTCAGCCAAGTGGTGTTGTCACGCTTGTCCAGCGTAAGATCGACCTGCCCTTTGATACCACCGAAATCCATGGCCGCCAGCTTGAGACCGCCGCCGCCACCGATGGTGATGGCAAGATTGTCGTGATGCTCTTTGTTCTCGGCCGCTTCTATCTTCAGGCCACCATTGCGGGCATCCAGGCCGATCCGGTCGGCACTGGCCTTTAGTCCCTGCACCTGCAAGGCGAAATCTTCGCGGGCAAGGCTGGTGAGCTGCACCGCGCCCTTGCCGGAGAACTGCGCGCCAACAGCTGTGCTGGCCTTCTCGTTGATCCAGCCAAAGGTGCCGTGGCCACCCAGGGCACCCCCGGTGGTGCTTCCTGTGACATCCAGGTCGCCGCTCCAGGTCTTGCCGTCGCTTTTGCGGGTGTCTTGAGCGGCGGTGACCTTCAGTACACCCTCGCTGTGCAAGCGGATATCACCTTCACGGCTGCTGATACGCGTGCCGACCAGATGCATGTCGCCAACGCTGGACAGGTCGATCGGGCCTTTGCCGTCGATCTGCGCCACCCTGGCCTTTTCGTTTTCATGCGTGAGCGTGCTGTGCTCGAGACTGCCGTCCAGTCCGCCTTTGGGGCCGAGCAATCCGGTGCCACCCTTGACAGCCAGGTTGACGCCGAGTCTGTTGGTAGTTTTGGTGATGCTGTCCTTGGCTGCGCTCAGGGCCAGGCTGCCAGCGCTGCTCAGGTTGACCGCGCCTTCACCGCCATCGATGTGGGCTCCCTCATAGCGGCCCTGGCGTTCGAGCTGTATCTCCACGCCGTTCTTGCCGCGCAGGCTACCGACACGGGCGACCAATGCTTTTTCTGTTTCCGTAAGTTTGGAGCCTTTGCCTTCGAGCCTGGCGTTGATGTCCGTGGCCAGGGTGGTGTCCACCCGCAGGCTGCCGCCTCCGGTGGTCTGCTCGATTCTACGGGTCTTTTCATCAGTGGCGGCCAGCGCCTGGTGTTCACCGGCTTCTATTCGCAGGCTGCCGGTCCTGGCGTTGTAGTCGGTGCCCTTGTCTTCGATGTGGTCGGCCTTGACCCTGACATCGGCGCCGCTGAAGGTGCTGACCTGCGCGGTACTGTCGATGTCTTTCTGCAGGCGGGTCTGGTGCCCGATGGCCAGTTCGGCGCCGGTCTTGGGCAGGGCCAGTTTGTCGATCACGGTAGAGGGTCGGGCACTTTCGGCTTGCCTGCCGGTGAACAGACGTTCGATAGGGCGGGTGATGCGTTGGTAGTCGGTACTGACGCCAAGGCTGCCGTCCCATTGGCTGAGGCTGGTCTCGGTTTCCCGGGTATTGGCGGCCGCACGGTTGTCGATACGCTCGGCGTTCACATACAACGTACGGCCCGCTTGCACATTCGCCGCTTCGGTGGTCAGTTGCCGGGTGTCGAGTTGCAGGTCGCCGCTGGCCTGAAGGGTGCTGCGGCGCACGTTGCTTTCACGTTCGATCAGGCTGGCCGGGCCACGGTAGGCATCGATGCCCAGGCCCAGGCGATCCATGCCGCCGGTGACGGTCAGCGCGGCGCCGGTGCGGGTGTCGACGGTCTGTCGGGCCACGCTGTCGTGGGCGGCGGCGAGTTCGATTTCGCTGGCAGATACCTCCAGGTTGCCGGCGTTCGCCTTGACCTCGGAGCTGCTCACTTTCAGTTTCTGTCCACTGCGCACGGTTACGGCGGCGCCACTGATGCTGCTGGCGACCTGGCGTGTGGCCGAGGTCTGCTCGTCGCTGTGCAGGGCTTCGTAGCCCACGCTCGCGGTGTACTGGCCCGAGCCTGGCTGGTCATCCTGCCCAGGCTGGGTCTGCCCGGCGCTCGCGGTGAAATGGCGCTTGCCGGTGGACCGCTCGGTGCGGGCGTTTTCCTCGGCGCTTTCGATGATCAAGTCGCCGTTGGCGTCGAGCGCGATTGTCTTTTTGGCTTCGAGCTTGGCTGCGCGCAATTGCAGATCGCCCCCGGCACTGACAACCACGGTGTCGGCCTTGAGCGTGCTGGACTTTACTTTCTCGGCGTAGGACTTGCTGTCGATGCCCGTATTGTTCAGGTAGACGCGATGGTTGAGCTGCTCATCGACTTGCTCGCTATCCAGGCCGGCATCAATGGTCATCGTGCCGCCACTGCGCAGCTTTAGCGCATTATCTGCATCCAGCTGCACGGCGGTCAGGTGCAGGTCGCTGCCAGCTTGCAGGTTGATGCTGTCCTCGGCGCGCAGCCGACTGCCCAGTTGCTCGCGGCGGGTCGTTTTGGTATTGCCGTCGAACGCTTCGGTAGTGATGAACGCCCACTCCTTCTTCCAGCTGGTGGGATCCTCCAGCATCTTCTCCCGGGTGACGGTGTCCAGGGTCAGTTTGTTGCCGGCATTGACCTCGATCTGCCTGGCCTTGCCCTGGGTTGCAGTGAGCCGCAGGTCGCCGGCGGCGTTCAGGTCGAGCTTGCCGGTGCTGCTGGTGAGGCTGGCCTGGCGCCTGTCGCTGCCCTGCACGTGCAGGTCACCGGCGGAGTGGATGATCAGGTCACGGTCCGCCAGCAGGCTGGCGTCACCGACCTGCACGCCGGCACCTTCGCCAGTGCTGACGATACGGATGCGTCCGCCCTGCATGGCGCCGAGCAGCTTGGCATCGATGGAGGCGCTGGCGGCAGGCAGGTGCTCGAGTACTTCGCGGTTGCCGGCGTCGATCCGGTTGCGGCCAACGGTCAGGTTCAACTGGCCCTGGGCCAGGAGCGGCCCCTTGCTGTCGATGCGTGGGGCGATCAGGTCGAGGGCGCCCCTGGCGTTGCTCTGGCCACCGCCCAGCACCTGCAGGGTGGCGCTGGCATCGCGGCTGTCGAGGTGCTTGAGCTGGCCGTCCTGGATGTCGACATTGCCGACCAGGAACCCGGCGCGTGTGGTATTGATGAAACTGCCACCGTTGAGGGTGATGCCATTGGGGTTGGCGAGCAGGTAGTCGGCCTTCTGGCCGAAGATTTCCTGTGGGCCTTCGATTCGCGAGGCGTTCTGGCTGACCACCTCGTTGAGGATGGTCGAGGCGGCCTGGCCCTGGAACTGCGGGTTGGCGCCCAATTGGCCGGCCAGTTTCGATTGCCCGGCCTGCAGGGCGTTGTTCAGTACCAGGCCTTGCTTGCCGACGTTGTAGTCGAGGAACTGGTTATGCGACAGGCCGCCGGCATTGGGCGCGACGATGTCGATGACCGGCACGCCGTGGCCATTGTCGATGATCGGGGTGCCACCCGGGCCCAGCGTTGGTGTCAGGGCGCCTTGCGCCTCGACCTGGGTGGTGCCCAGCAGGGCGAGAAAGACGGCCCAGCGTAGGGTGTCAGGCCTGGTCTTTGGTGTAGGGATTTGCATGAGAACCTCGCAAGTGATGTATGAAACAGAGAAATCATTTGCGGGAATTTTAAGAATGCTGGTGATGGCATTTGTATGGCTCAAAGCCATCACTTTGTGGGAAGGAAGGCTATTGCGTGTGTAGGAAAAGTGAGCGGTTGTGCGTCGAAAGGGAATATCGGCGGTGAACGACAAAGGCCTGCCCCGCGTGAGCGGGACAGGCCTTTGTTGTAATCGAATGCTGTCGAGGGTGGTTCAGGGCCGGATTTCGATCAGCGTGCCGTCCTTGACCATGCTCCACACCTCGCGCATGTCGTCGTTGCGCATGGCAATGCAGCCTTCCGTCCAGTCAAGGGTGTGGAAGTACCACTCGGGGTACTCCTCGTTGATCGGCGTGCCGTGGATCATGATCATGCTGCCGGCGGCCACGCCTTCGCTGCGGGCCTTGGCGGCATCGGTGATGTTCGGGTAGGAGATGTGCATGGCCAGGTTGTAGCGGTCGCTGACCTTGCGCCAGTCCAGCCAGTACAGGCCTTCGGGGGTCTTCTTGTCGCCCTCGCGCTCTTTGGCGCCCTTGGGCTGCTTGCCCAGGGAGATGCGGTAGGTCTTGAGCGGCTCGCCGCGGCTGATCAGCTGCAGGCGGCGTTCGGACTTGATCACCAGCACCTTGTCGATCAGCCGTTCCTGCTGGACGCCGCCAGCGGCGGGCTGGACCGGCGACGGCACGGCCGACGGCGTCTTGCGGATGATGGTCTCGGTGAAGGCGGCTTGCGACACCGAGGCGACACTGAGGCAGAAGAGGGCAAGCAGCCAGCGCATGAAACCGTATCCCTGAAGACTTAAGTGGTGGGCGACGAAACGTTCATCGGCGGCAGGTATTCATGGCCTATCGGGTAGTGCTGCCTGATGCGGTCGCGATAATAGCATTCTAGTGTGCGTGTGACGGTGCGGAAAGCCAGCTCGCCCCAGGGAATCTCGTGTTCCTCGAACAGGCGAACCTCCAGGCTCTCGACCCCCACGGCGAAGTCCAGGTCGGCCAGTTCGGCGCGAAAGAACACGTGCACCTGGTTGATATGCGGCAGGTCGAACAGCTGGTACAGGCTCATTTCGGCGACCCGGGCGCAGGCTTCCTCGACGGTTTCGCGACGGGCGGCGGCATCCAGGGTCTCGCCGTTCTCCATGAACCCGGCGGGCAGGGTCCAGAAGCCCCGACGCGGCTCGATGGCGCGGCGGCACAGCAGCACCTGGGAGCCCCAGGTGGGCAGTACTCCGGCGACGATGTTGGGGTTCTGGTAGTGGATGGTCTGGCAATGGTCGCAGACATAGCGCAGGCGGCTGTCGCCTTCGGGGATCCGCTGGGTGACCGGTTGGCCGCACGCGCTGCAGAATTTCATGCTTACATTCATTCCAATGGGGTCGGACTATCTTGGCGCGCCCGGCCCGCCCACCGCAAGCGGCCTGCGGGCGGGGCTTGGGTGCCTCGCGGCTTTGGTGCATCATGCACGGCAGGCCTTGGACACGAGAGTGCGTAATGCTGGACGAGCTTCTTCGCCGAATGAGCAACCATACCCCCGCGTCACTGGAGACGGACCGCCGTTTCCCCGAAGCGGCGGTGTTGCTGCCCATTACCCGTAGCGAAGAGCCGGAGCTGGTGCTGACCCTGCGCGCCCAGGGCCTGTCGACCCACGGCGGCGAAGTCGCCTTTCCTGGCGGGCGACGCGATCCGGAAGACCCCGACCTGGTGTTCACCGCCCTGCGCGAGGCCGAGGAAGAAATCGGCCTGCCGCCCGGGCTGGTCGAGGTGATCGGGCCGCTCAGCCCGGTGATCTCGCTGCACGGCCTGAAGGTGACACCGTTCGTCGGTTTGATCCCCGACTATGTCGAGTACCGCGCCAACGACGCGGAAATTGCCGCAGTGTTCACCGTGCCGTTGGAATTCTTCCGGCAGGACCCTCGTGAACATACCCATCGTATCGACTACCAGGGACGCAGTTGGTACGTGCCCAGCTACCGCTACGGCGACTACAAGATCTGGGGGTTGTCGGCGATCATGATCGTCGAACTGGTCAACCTGCTGTTCGATGCCGGCATCAGCCTGCACCAGCCACCCGAGCGTTTCATCAAGAACTGAGCGGGGCACACCCCGCCACTGGCGTTCAACCGTGAGGAGCGATACATGAAATACCGCCTGGGCGACCTGCGGGTCGAGACCCATCCCGAGAGCTGGACCGCGCCCAACGCCACCCTGATCGGCAAGGTGCGCCTGCAGGCCCGCGCCAGCGTCTGGTTCGGCGCGGTGCTGCGTGGCGACAACGAGCTGATCGACATCGGCGAGGACAGCAATGTTCAGGACGGCACGGTGATGCACACCGACATGGGTTCGCCGCTTAACATCGGGCGAGGCGTGACCATCGGCCACAACGCCATGCTGCATGGCTGCACGGTCGGCGACTACAGCCTGATCGGCATCAACGCGGTGATTCTCAACGGGGCGCGGATCGGCAAGCATTGCATCATCGGCGCCAACGCGCTGATCCCCGAAGGCAAGGAAATTCCCGACGGCTCGCTGGTGATGGGCTCGCCGGGCAAGGTGGTGCGCGAGCTCACCGAGCAGCAGAAGCGCATGCTCGAGGCCAGCGCTGCGCACTATGTGCACAACGCCCAGCGCTATGCGCGTGAGCTGGTGATCGATGAAGACTGACGAACGGCCCGTGGCCTCGCCCTGCGTCAGCATCTGCGCGCTGGACGAGCAGGATATCTGCACCGGGTGCCAGCGCACGGTGGACGAGATCACCCGCTGGGGGCGGATGGACAACGAACAGCGCCGGGAGGTGCTGAAGAAGTGCCATGAGCGGGCGCTGGCGGCCGGTCTGGTGATTGGCCTGTAGTACTGACGCCCGTGGCGTGGGAGCGGGCTTGTCCCGCGATGGGGCCGGCGCTAATCTGTGCGGCTGGCCCACCGAACGCAAAGACCATGTTCTATCTCATCGCCTACATCAGCAGCGTGGTGCTGATCAACTACGCCTTTTCCAGCGCGCCGCACCTGGACGTGATCTGGTCCGCCTGGGGCGGATTGGTGTTCATCCTGCGCGACATGGTGCAAACCCGCTACGGCCACGGCGCGCTGCTGGCCATGCTGGTGGCGCTGGTGCTGTCCTATGCGACGTCGGAGCCGGCCATCGCCCTGGCCAGCGCCACCGCGTTCTTCGTCTCCGAGCTGATCGACTGGCTGGTGTTCAGCGTCACCCGCCGGCCCCTGCGCGACCGCCTGTGGCTGAGTTCGGCGCTGAGCATTCCGGTGGACACCTTCATCTTCTTCGGCATGATCGGCGCGCTGACCCCGGCGGTGATCGGCACCGCGCTGGCCTCGAAGTTCGCCGGGGTCACGGCGGTGTGGTTGATCATGGCCTGGCGGGCACGGCGCGCGGCGCTGGCCGGCTGATCATCTTCGCGGCTATCGCGGGGCAAGCCCGCTTCCACGGAATCTTGTAGAATACCGGTCCATTTTTCAGCGGGCGGCAGCCAGCGTGGCGCGGCCCCGGACGCCTTCGAGGACCTGAAATGACCCGTATCGGAACCCCATTGTCGCCCACCGCGACCCGTGTACTGCTGTGCGGCTGCGGCGAGCTGGGCAAGGAAGTGGTGATCGAACTGCAGCGCCTGGGTGTCGAGGTGATTGCCGTGGACCGTTACGCCAATGCGCCGGCCATGCAGGTCGCGCACCGCAGCCACGTGATCAACATGCTCGACGGCGTCGCCCTGCGCGCGGTGATCGAGGCCGAGAAGCCGCACTACATCGTGCCCGAGATCGAGGCCATCGCCACCGCCACCCTGGTCGAGCTGGAAAACGAAGGCTTCAACGTGGTGCCTACCGCCCGTGCCACCCAGCTGACCATGAACCGCGAAGGCATCCGCCGCCTGGCGGCCGAAGAGCTCGACCTGCCGACTTCGCCGTATCACTTCGCCGACACCTACGAGGACTACGCCAAGGCCGTGGCCGACCTGGGCTACCCGTGCGTGGTCAAGCCGGTGATGAGCTCCTCGGGCAAGGGCCAGAGCCTGCTGCGCGGCGACGATGACCTGCGCAAGGCCTGGGATTACGCCCAGGAAGGCGGCCGCGCCGGCAAGGGCCGGGTGATCATCGAGGGCTTCATCGACTTCGAGTACGAGATCACCCTGTTGACCGTGCGCCATGTGGGCGGCACCACCTTCCTCGCGCCGGTCGGACACCGTCAGGAGAAGGGCGACTACCAGGAGTCCTGGCAGCCCCAGGCCATGAGCCCGAAGGCACTGGCCGAGTCGCAGCGCGTGGCCCAGGCGGTCACCGATGCGTTGGGCGGGCGTGGCCTGTTCGGCGTGGAGCTGTTCGTCAAGGGCGACCAGGTGTGGTTCAGCGAGGTCTCGCCGCGTCCGCACGACACCGGCCTTGTGACCCTGATTTCCCAGGACCTGTCGCAGTTCGCCCTGCATGCCCGGGCCATTCTCGGCCTGCCGATCCCGGTGGTGCGCCAGTTCGGTCCATCCGCCTCGGCGGTGATCCTGCCGGAAGGTCAGTCGCAGCAGACCAGCTTCGCCAACCTCGGCGCCGCCCTGAGCGAGCCGGATACCGCCATTCGCCTGTTCGGCAAGCCGGAGATCAACGGCACCCGCCGCATGGGCGTGTGCCTGGCCCGCGACGAGTCGGTCGAGGCGGCGCGAGCCAAAGCGACCCGTGCTTCGCAGGCGGTCAAGGTCGAGTTCTGATCTGAAACGATCGCGGGGCAAGCCCGCTCCCACGCCAGTATCAACCTGGCGTGGGAGCGGGCTTGCCCCGCGATTGATTCAAAGCTCGGTATTGCGCGTCTCTTTCAGGCACAACACGGCAATCAGGCTGATCACCGCCGCCACCGACACATACCCTCCCACCCAGCTCAATCCCCCCATGCTCACCAGCTTCTGGGCAAAGAACGGTGCCGCCGAGGCGCCGACGATGCCGCCCAGGTTGTAGGCCGCCGAGGCGCCGGTGTAGCGCACATGGGTTGGGAACAGCTCGGGCAGCAACGCGCCCATCGGCGCGAAGGTCACGCCCATCAGGAACAGCTCGATGGCCAGGAACAGCGCCACGCCGGTGGTCGAACCCGAGGTCAGTAGTGGCTCCATGGTAAAGCCCGAGGCGATCGCCAGCAGACCGCCGACCACCAGCACCGGCTTGCGCCCGTAACGGTCGCTGAGCCAGGCCGACAGCGGCGTGGCCAGGGCCATGAACACCACGGCGAAGCACAGCAGGCCGAGGAAGGTCTCACGACTGTAGCCGAGGGTGGTCACGCCATAGCTGAGCGAGAACACCGTGGAGATGTAGAACAGCGCGTAGCACACCACCATCGCCGCGGCGCCCAGCAGGGTCGGCAGCCAGTAGCGGGCGAACAGGTCGACCACCGGCATCTTTACCCGTTCGTGACGGGCGACCGCCTTGGCGAACACCGGGCTTTCCTCCAGCTTCAGGCGCACATACAGGCCGACCAGCACCAGCGCCGCGCTGAGCAGGAACGGAATGCGCCAGCCCCATTCGCGGAACTGCTCGTCGCTGAGCAGCAGGGCCAGGGTGAGGAACAGGCCGTTGGCGGCGAGAAAGCCGATCGACGGGCCCAGCTGCGGGAACATGCCGAACCAGGCGCGCTTGCCCTGTGGCGCGTTCTCGGTGGCCAGCAGTGCCGCGCCGCCCCATTCACCGCCCAACCCCAGGCCCTGGCCGAAGCGCAGCAGGCAAAGAATGATCGGGGCCCAGACGCCGATGCTGTCATAGCCGGGCAGCACGCCGATCAGCGTGGTGGACACGCCCATCAGCAGCAGCGAGGCGACCAGCGTCGACTTGCGCCCGATGCGGTCGCCGAAGTGGCCGAACAGCGCCGAGCCCAGCGGGCGGGCAAGGAAGGCGATACCGAAGGTGAGGAAGGCCGCGAGCATCTGCGCGGTGCCGGAGCCAGACGGGAAGAACACCGGCCCGATCACCAGCGCGGCGGCAGTGGCGTAGACGTAGAAATCGTAGAACTCGATGGCGGTGCCGATGAAGCTGGCGGTGGCCACCCGGGCCGGCGAATTGACCGGTGTTGCCGAGGCAGGTTCGGCGTAGGTGCTGCTGGTAGTCATGCGAAGGTCCCTGACAGTCATGCTCCATGGGGCACGGCCCATGTGACGGGCACACGGGAGCCGGAGCGTATTGTTGTTGGTCGCGCGACTGACGATAGCCCAGGGGATAGGCGATGAGCGGTTGCTGTTCGGGGTGCTGAAGCAGGACCGCGGGGCGTGTCAGTGGTGCGGACTGGCCGTCGGGCGCCGGGTGCGGGTAGCGGGCGGGACGGCAGGGCTGGGTAAGCGTGACCTGAGTATAGCTAGCGAGTCAGTGTCCAGACCAGTACCTTGCTTGCGCAATTATCCTCGGTTTCGAGGATTTCCAGCCGATATCTGCCAATTTTCAGGCAAACCGCGCTTGCCGGGATGCTTTCCAAGGCCTCGGTAACCAGGCCGTTGAGGGTTTTCGGCCCGCCGTCGCAGGGCAGGTGCCAGCCCAGGGTGCGGTTGATCTCGCGCAGCGAGGCGGTGCCTTCGATGACGAATCGGCCGTCGGGTTGCGGATGAACGTGAGGGTTCTCCAGGCTCTGCTCGTCCTCGAACTCGCCGACGATCTCCTCGAGGATGTCCTCCAGGGTGACGATGCCCAGCACCTCGCCGTACTCGTCCACCACCACGCCCATGCGCCGCTGCTGCTTGTGGAAGTTCAGCAACTGCATCTGCAACGGCGTGCTTTCGGGGACGAAGTAGGGTTCGTAGCAGGCCGCCTGGAGTTTTTCCGGGGTCAGCTCGGCCCGTGGCAGCAAATGGCTGATCAGCTTGGTGTTGAGTACCGCTTCGACCTGGTTGATGTCGTTGTGGTAGACCGGCAGGCGGGTGTGACGGCTGACGATCAACTGCTCGATGATGCGTTCGATGGGGTCGTCGAGGTTGATGCCGTCGACTTCGTTGCGTGGCACCAGGATGTCGTTGACGGTGATCTTGTCCAGCGCCTGCAGACCTTCCAGCAGGCCGTTGCGGGTGTTGTCGACCGGGCCGTCCTCGTCGAAGTCGTCGTCTGCCTGCGGGTGCAGGGCCACCGCAGTGGGCTGCACGCGGAACGGGCGCAGGATCAGCCTGGCGCAGCCATCGAGCAGGCAGCCCAGCGGCTGCAGCAGCGCCAGTGGCCACTTCAGCAGGTTGCCGCCCAGGCTCAGGAAGGCTTGCGGGTCACGGCGGGCCAGGCGGCGCGGCAGGTAGTCGGCGAGCACCAGCAGGGTGAAGGTGGCCCCAAGGCCCGCCAGCCAGAAGCCGTGCTCACCGTCGTAACGCTGGCCGATCAGGCAGGCCAGGCCCAGCACCAGCAGTTTGCCGAGGCTGGCGCCGAGCACCAGGCCCTGGGCGGGGAGGGTGGCATCGCCCTGGCCAGCGGCTTGCTGGCGGGCGCTGTCGACCGCGGTGAACAGCGCCGACCACAGCAGCGCCAGTGCGATGATGCCGAGCAGCGGGGCGTACGGCAGGGTGTCCATGGGCGGCCGTCAGATATGCAGGATGAATTCGCGGACCAGCTTGCTGCCGAAATAGGCCAGCATCAGCAGGCAGAAGCCGGCCAGGGTCCAGCGGATCGCCTTGTGTCCGCGCCAGCCAAGGCGTGTGCGGCCCCACAGCAGCACGCTGAACACGACCCAGGCCACGCAGGCCAGCAGGGTCTTGTGCACCAGGTGCTGGGCAAACAGGTTGTCGAGGAACAGCCAGCCGGAGATCAACGAAAGCGACAGCAACACCCAGCCGGCCCAGAGGAAGCCGAACAGCAGGCTTTCCATGGTCTGCAGCGGCGGGAAGTTGCGGATCAGCCCGGACGGGTGCTTGTGCTTGAGCTGGTGGTCCTGCAACAAAAGCAGCAGGGCCTGGAACACGGCGATGGTGAACAGGCCATAGGCCAGGATCGACAGCAGGATGTGCGCGAGGATGCCGGGCTCTTCGTTGATCAGCGGCACCGTGCCGGGCGGGGCGAACTGGGCCAGCAGCGCGGTCACCGCGCCGAGCGGGAACAGCAGTACCAGCAGGTTCTCCACCGGGATGCTCAGGCAGGCGAGCAGGGTCAGGCCGATCACCGCCACGGCGATCAGGCTGGCGGCGCTGAAGAAGTCCAGGCTCAGGCCCAGGGGCGTGATCAGCTGGAAGAACAGGGCGCCGCCCTGGGCGACCACCGCCAGCGTGCCGAGCAGGCCCAGCAGCCGTTTGTCGGCGCGGGCGCCACGGGCCAGTCCGGTGGCCTGGTAGACGGTCGCGGCCAGATAAAGGAAGGCGGCGAGCAGATTGGGGATGAGGCTGGGTGAAGAGAACATAAGTCCTGGCAGGCAAGCCCTAAAGGGACGGAGTTTGGCATAGATCGCGGTGGGCAAGGAAGACCAGGAAGCCTTGCTCCGGTGCCTGGCGAGCGACTTGTACCCCATATGCCGGCCTCTTCGCGGGTAAACCCGCTCCCACAGGGGCGTGCGCGATCTCTGTGGGAGCGGGTTTACCCGCGAAGAGGCCGGCATGGTCACCGAATATCCAGAGGGGCTGCTCCAAGGTGTGCGCCGCCGCCGCTCTCCGCTATAATCGCCGCCTTGCTCTGCCCGGCGCGTGTACATGTTCACCTGGGCATCTGAAAAACCTCGGCTCCACTGGGCCTGAAAGGATCACCATGTTCGAAAACCTGACCGACCGCCTGTCACAGACGCTGCGCCATGTCACCGGCAAGGCCAAGCTGACCGAAGACAACATCAAGGACACGCTGCGCGAAGTGCGCATGGCCCTGCTCGAGGCCGACGTCGCCCTGCCGGTGGTCAAGGATTTCGTCAACAGCATCAAGGAACGCGCGGTCGGCACCGAAGTGTCGCGCAGCCTGACCCCGGGCCAGGCCTTCGTGAAGATCGTCCAGGCCGAGCTGGAAAGCCTGATGGGCGCGGCCAACGAAGAGCTGACCCTCAACGCCGCGCCACCCGCCGTGGTACTGATGGCCGGCCTGCAGGGCGCCGGTAAGACCACCACCGCCGGCAAGCTGGCGCGTCACCTGAAAGAGCGCAAGAAGAAGAGCGTGATGGTGGTGTCGGCCGACGTCTACCGTCCGGCGGCGATCAAGCAGCTCGAAACCCTGGCCAACGACATCGGCGTGACCTTCTTCCCGTCCGATATCAGCCAGAAGCCAGTGGCCATCGCCGAGGCGGCGATCCGCGAAGCCAAGCTCAAGTTCATCGACGTGGTGATCGTCGACACCGCCGGTCGCCTGCATGTCGATGCCGACATGATGGACGAGATCAAGGCGCTGCACGCCGCGGTCAAGCCGATCGAGACCCTGTTCGTGGTCGACGCCATGACCGGCCAGGACGCCGCCAACACCGCCAAGGCCTTCGGCGATGCCCTGCCGCTGACCGGCGTGGTGCTGACCAAGGTCGACGGCGACGCCCGTGGCGGTGCCGCGCTGTCGGTGCGCGCCATCACCGGCAAACCGATCAAGTTCATCGGCATGGGCGAGAAGACCGAGGCCCTGGAGCCGTTCCACCCGGATCGTATCGCCTCGCGCATTCTCGGCATGGGCGATGTGCTCAGCCTGATCGAGCAGGCCGAGCAGAACATCGACAAGGCCAAGGCCGACAAGCTGGCCAAGAAGCTGAAGAAGGGCAAGGGCTTCGACCTCGAGGACTTCCGCGACCAGCTGCAGCAGATGAAGAACATGGGCGGCCTGGGCGGCCTGATGGACAAGCTGCCGAGCATCGGTGGCGTGAACCTGTCGCAGATGGGCAATGCCCAGGGCGCGGCCGAGAAGCAGTTCAAGCAGATGGAGGCGATCATCAACTCCATGACCCCGGCCGAGCGTCGCGACCCCGACCTGATCAGCGGTTCGCGCAAGCGCCGCATCGCCCTCGGCTCCGGCACCCAGGTGCAGGACATCGGCCGCTTGATCAAGCAGCACAAGCAGATGCAGAAGATGATGAAGAAATTCTCCGCCAAGGGCGGCATGGCCAAGATGATGCGTGGCCTTGGCGGGATGCTGCCGGGTGGCGGCATGCCGAAACTGTAAAAGAATCCGGTGGGCTTCCTTATATGAAGAAGCCCGCCAGACCCCCGCTACGGCGGGATCATGGCCGCCGCGAGGAGGCCCAAACCGGCAGAACTGAGCGGCAGGCCCCGGCATTGCCGAAAAAGGCATTTGCAAATGTCCGTGTATTCCCCGAGAATATGCGGCCTTTTGGGCACCCGTGTGCCCATTGGGCATTCAGTTTTGCAGCACCGACTATAGGAACGATGTTCACATGGTAACCATTCGTCTGGCCCGTGGCGGCTCGAAAAAGCGCCCATTCTACCACCTGACCGTGACCAACTCGCGTAACGCCCGTGACGGCCGTTTCGTTGAGCGCGTTGGCTTCTTCAACCCGATCGCATCGGGCGCCGAAGTCAAGCTGTCGGTCAACCAAGAGCGCGTCACCTACTGGCTGAGCCAGGGCGCACAGCCGTCTGAGCGCGTTGCTCAGCTGCTGAAGGAAGCTGCCAAGGCTGCAGCCTGAGCAGTATGAACGCGACGCCAGAAAAGGCTGATGACCTCATCGTCGTTGGCAAGATTTTTTCGGTTCACGGCGTTCGCGGCGAGGTGAAGGTGTATTCCTTTACCGATCCGATTGAAAACCTGTTGGATTACCCGCGCTGGACGCTCAAGCATGAAGGCAAGGTAAAACAGGTCGAGCTGGTCAGCGGTCGTGGCTCCCAGAAGGGCCTGGTCGTGAAACTCAAAGGCCTCGATGATCGTGATGAAGCCCGTCTTCTGAGCGGTTACGAAATCTGCATCCCGCGGAGCCTTTTGCCCAACCTGGCAGCCGACGAGTACTACTGGTACCAGTTGGTGGGCCTGAAGGTCATCAATCAGGACGAACAACTGTTCGGCAAGATCGATCACCTGTTGGAGACCGGCGCGAACGATGTAATGGTGGTCAAGCCCTGCGCAGGCAGCCTGGATGATCGCGAGCGTCTGTTGCCCTATACCGGGCAATGCGTGCTGGCAATCGACCTGGACGCAGGCGTGATGCGGGTTGAGTGGGACGCGGACTTCTAGACGATGGGTAACCTTCGCGTAGACGTCATCACGTTGTTCCCCGAGATGTTCTCGGCCATCACGGAGTACGGCATTACCAGCCGCGCGGTGAAACAGGGGTTGCTGCAAGTGACCTGCTGGAACCCGCGGGACTACACCACAGATCGCCACCACACCGTGGATGATCGGCCGTTTGGCGGTGGTCCGGGCATGGTGATGAAGATCAAGCCTCTGGAAGACGCCCTGGTTAGCGCCAGGCAGGCAACCGGAGCATCGGCAAAGGTGATCTACCTTTCGCCACAAGGCCGCAAGCTGACCCAGCAGGCGGTCAAAGGCCTGGCCGAACAGGAATCGTTGATCCTGATCGCCGGTCGTTATGAAGGCATCGACGAGCGCTTTATCGAGGCTCATGTCGATGAGGAGTGGTCGATTGGCGACTATGTGCTTTCCGGTGGCGAGCTGCCGGCCATGGTACTGATCGATGCGGTTACACGGCTGCTGCCCGGAGCTTTAGGGCATGTGGACTCGGCGGAGGAAGACTCTTTCACCGACGGTCTGCTGGATTGCCCGCACTACACCCGACCTGAGGTGTATGCGGATCAGCGTGTTCCCGACGTGTTGCTAAGTGGCAACCATGCACATATCCGGCGTTGGCGGATGAAGCAGTCCCTTGGTAGGACCTTCGAACGACGCGCCGATCTTCTGGAAAGTCGCTCGCTTTCTGGAGAAGAGAAGAAGCTGCTCGAGGAATACATCCGCGAGCGGGACGATAGTTAAACGTATCGATGGTGGATCAAGTATCCATCTTAGGAGCACAGCATGACCAACAAGATCATCCAGCAGCTCGAAGCCGAGCAGATGAGCAAAGAGATCCCGACCTTCGCACCAGGCGACACTGTTGTCGTTCAGGTTAAAGTGAAGGAAGGCGACCGCTCGCGTCTGCAGGCGTTCGAAGGCGTCGTTATCGCCAAGCGTAACCGCGGTCTGAACAGCGCCTTCACCGTGCGCAAGATCTCCAGCGGCGTTGGCGTAGAGCGTACCTTCCAGACCTACAGCCCGCAGATCGACAGCCTGGCCGTGAAACGTCGTGGTGACGTGCGTAAAGCCAAGCTGTACTACCTGCGCGACCTGTCCGGCAAAGCCGCTCGCATCAAGGAAAAACTGTCCTGAGTACAGTTTGCCTGGCGGCCTAGGCCGCCTTGCGAGAAAAAAGCAGCCTTCGGGCTGCTTTTTTGCTTTCTGAAACCCGCCCTTGCGATGTGACCCGAAAATGACCACCCGAGACCAGGAAATCCAGCGCCGCACCGAGCTGTCGGTGACCCGCGTGACCAAGGCCGTGTTCCCCAACACCACCAACCACCACAACACCCTGTTCGGCGGCACCGCCCTGGCGTGGATGGACGAAGTGTCGTTCATCGCCGCCACCCGGTTCTGCCGGTTGCCGCTGGTGACCGTGTCCACCGATCGTATCGATTTCAAGCACCCGATCCCGGCCGGTTCGATCGTCGAGCTGGTGGGCACGGTGATCAAGGTCGGCAACACCAGCCTGCAGGTGCAGGTGGATGTGTTCGTCGAGAACATGTACCTCGATGGCCGCGAGCGGGCGATCCATGGCGTGTTCAGCTTCGTCGCCATCGACGAGGACAAGCGCCCGGTGCCGGTGCTGCCGTTGGCCTGATTCCAGGGCCATTCATGGATCAATGCGCCACAGGCTGCTCGGTCAGCTCCGGCTCCACCAGTGCCACCAATGTCCACCCAGGCTGCGGCTTGAGCGGATTGTCCGGGCTGGCCACATGTACCCAGCCTTGCCCGTCCCGGGCGAACAGCAGCGTGGCCCGCGGGCCATGCAGTTGCTGGTAGTCGCTCCAGCCGAAGGCCTCGGTCAGCGTGGTGCTGTACAGCTCGGCACCCTGGTGCAGCAGCTTGGCCAGCTGTCCATAGGTCATCGGGCTTGACCCGAGCAATTGCCCGCGATGCTCCTCGCTGGCCCGGTGCTTGTCGCTGCGCTGTTTTTCCAGGCCGCTGGCCAGCACGAACAACCGGCCTTGGCCGAAGTCATGGCGAAAACGCGCACAGGCCAGGGCATTGAGCTCGCCCGCCGGTGACAGCCCCAGCAGATGGCCCAGGCCGACCAGGTCGAGGTGGGCGTCGGCGTGCTGCGAGGCGGGGTTGCCGAAGTAGGTCGGCAGGTTGTCCATGCGCGCGGCGCGGATGTTCTCCCAGCTCGAGTCGGTCAGCAGCACCCGACAGCCCAGTTGCTGCAGGGCCTTGGCGACTGCCCGCGCAGGCGGGTTGGCGCCGACCACGAGAAACCCGCTCGGCGCAGGTTCCGCTACCTTCAGCAGGCGGGCCAGGGGCCTGGCGGTAGCGCTTTGCAGCACCACGGTGCCGATGATCACGGCGAAGGTCAGCGGCACCAGCAGCAGCGCGCCGTCGTGCCCGGCCTGGTCCAGGCGAATGGCGAAGATCGCCGACACGGCCGCGGCCACGATGCCCCGTGGCGCGATCCAGGCCAGCAATGCCCGCTCCCGCCAGCTCAGCGGCGAGCCCAGGGTCGACAGCAGGACGTTCAGCGGCCGTGCCAGCAACTGGATCACCAGCAGCAGCGCCAGCACCGCCGGCCCCAGGGCCAACAGCGCGTGCAGGTCGAGCCGCGCGGCCAGGAGGATGAACAGGCCGGAGATCAGCAGCACGCTGAGGTTTTCCTTGAAATGCAGGATCTGCCGCACGTCCACGCCGGGCATGTTGGCCAGCCACATGCCCATGACCGTGACTGCCAGCAGGCCCGATTCATGGACGATCTGGTTGGCGGCGATGAAGATGCCCAGCACCGCCGCCAGCGAGGCCAGGTTGTGCAGGTATTCCGGCAGCCACTGCTCGCGCATGACCTGCCCGAGCAGCCAGCCACCGGCAACGCCCAGCGCACTGCCGCAGAAGATCACCCCGGCAAAGGTCGCCAGGCTGTGGCTGAGGCCTTCGCCGGCGGCGCTGGCGATGATGAAGCTGTACACCACCACCGCCAGCAGCGCGCCGATCGGGTCGATGACGATGCCTTCCCAGCGCAGGATGTTGGCGATCGCCGCCTTCGGCCGCACTACCCGCAGCATGGGCACGATCACCGTGGGGCCAGTGACCAGGGTCAAGGTGCCGAACAGGATCGCCAGGGGCCAGTCGAAACCCAGCAGCCAGTGGGTGGCCAGGGCAATCACCAGCCAGGTGCTCAGCGCGCCGACGGTGACCAGGCGATGAACCACGCTGCCGATCTCGCGCCATTGCGACAGGTGCAGGGTCAGGCTGCCTTCGAACAGGATCAGCGCCACCGCCAGCGACACCAGCGGCATCAGCAGCGGGCCGAACAGCGCCTGCGGCTGCAGCCAGCCCAGCACGGGCCCCGCGAGGATGCCGCACAGCAGCAGGAACAGGATCGCCGGCAGCTTCAGGCGCCAGGCCAGCCATTGGCAGAGCAGGGCGGCAGCGCCGATGCCACCGACACTCAAAAGAATCTGTTGTTCGTTCACGCGGGCTCCCTCTGCATGCCGTGTTATGAAAGACTAAGCGTCATTTCGTCGTTTGCCACCGAGTCTTCATGCCTGCACTGGACCACCCCCTGATCGACCAGTTCCTCGATGCCCTCTGGCTGGAGAAGGGGCTGTCCGACAACACCCGCGCTTCGTATCGCAGCGACCTGGCGCTGTTCAATGGCTGGCTGCAGGAGCATGGCGTGGCACTGCCCGATGCCGGGCGTGAGCTGATCCTCGACCACCTGGCCTGGCGTTTCGACCAGGGCTACAAGCCGCGTTCGACCGCGCGCTTTCTTTCCGGGGTGCGCGGGTTCTTCCGTTACCTGCTGCGCGAGCGGCTGGTCGCAGTCGACCCGACGCTGCAGGTGGACATGCCGCAACTGGGCCGGCCCCTGCCCAAGTCGCTGTCGGAGGCCGATGTCGAGGCCCTGCTGCAGGCGCCGGACCTCGGCGAAGCCATCGGCCAGCGCGACCGTGCCATGCTCGAGGTGCTCTATGCCTGCGGCCTGCGGGTGACCGAGCTGGTCAGCCTGACCCTGGACCAGGTCAACCTGCGCCAGGGCGTGCTGCGGGTGATGGGCAAGGGCAGCAAGGAACGCCTGGTGCCGATGGGCGAGGAGGCGGTGGTGTGGATCGAGCGCTACCTGCGCGATGGCCGCGCCGAGCTGCTGGGCGGGCGCCCCAGCGACGTGCTGTTCCCCAGCCAGCGCGGCGAGCAGATGACCCGCCAGACCTTCTGGCACCGCATCAAGCACCAGGCGCGGGTGGCCGGCATCGACAAGCCGCTGTCGCCGCACACGCTGCGCCACGCCTTTGCCACCCACCTGCTCAACCATGGCGCCGACCTGCGCGTGGTGCAGATGCTGCTGGGCCACAGCGACCTGTCCACCACGCAGATCTACACCCATGTGGCCAAGGCGCGGCTGCAGGAACTACACGCTTTGCATCACCCTCGAGGTTGACGCTCGGGCGATCATCCAGCAAATATCGACACCTCAAACGCTCGATATGGAAATCAAGCATGACCAGGTTCAAGTGGCCTGCAGCCGTGCCGTTGCCGGTCAGTAATGTCTGACGCCCTGTGGGCCGCCCGCGAGGGCGATGCGCTGATGCACACTTCGATGATGGCCGACATCGTCAGCGGTGTGCTGGAAGTGGCCGCCAACGTCGCCATCGGTATGCTGGCCACCGCGGCGGTAACCGCGGCGTTGGGCCTGACCGTGGCCACTGGCGGCCTCGGCTGCTTCGTGCTCGGAGCGGTGGTGGGCATCGTGGTCGGCGTGGTCATGAGCAAGACCGGGGCCGACAAGGGCTTGAGCCGTTTATGCGAGGGCATCGGCAACTTCCTGTTCCCGCCCTCGGTGCAAGCCAACATCCTCACCGGCTCGAAGAATACCCGCACCAATGGCAAACCGGCCGCCCGCGCTGCCGGCGTCATCGTTGCCGCCGCTGCGCCCGCCGGCAGCGACGCGGCTCAGCCGCCGGCCGAGGAGGAGGAAGAGAGCTTCCTCGACATGGCCAAGGGCTTTTTCTCGCAGATGTGGCGGCCTACGGTCGCCAGCCCGGCGCCGAACACCGAGCCTGCCGACGACGACAAGATCCTCTGCAGCAAGCATCCGCCGATGCCGCCGCAGTACCTGGCAGAAGGCTCGAGCAAGGTCACCATCAACGGTCACCCGGCCTGTCGCAGCGGCGATCGCAGCACCTGCGAGGCGGTGATCGTCGACGCCGGGCTGGTCTCCGATAATGTGCGCATCGGCGGCGACTCGATCGTGGTCCGCGAGATTCGCAGCGGCAAGACCCCGGGCATCGGCTTGGCGATTACCGCCTTGATGATGCTGCGCGGGCGCGGCGGCAAGTTCTACAGCAAATTCGGCTGCATGGTGATTGGCGGCATCGGCAGCGCCGTCACCAGCCAGGTGACCGGGGCGATCACCAGCGCCATCGCCGGCTCGCCCAACCCGGTCCACAGCGCCACTGGCGCCAAACTGTTGAGCGGCGAAGCCGAGCTTGATTTCAGCCTTCCGGGCTTGATCCCGTTGGACTGGCAGCGCTACTACAATAGCCGGGATGAACGCCGCGACGGCTTGTTCGGTGCTGGCTGGAGCGTCGATTACGAAGTCTTCGTCGCTATCGAAGCGCATCCTGAAGGCGGCGAGCGCCTGCTGTTCACCGACGAGCAGGCACGGGTCGTCGACATGGGCCATATCCCTCGTGGTGATGCCGTGTTTAGCGCCGGCGAAGGCCTCAGCGTCCGTCGCGCGCACAATGGCGAGCTGCTGATCGAAAGCGTCGACGGTCTCTATCGCCTGTTCCAACCCACCCCGAACAATCCGCAGCGCCTGCGCCTGACGCAACTGGGTGACCGCAACGACAACCGCATCTACCTGGACTACGACAGCAACGGCCGCTTGCTCAGGCTGCGCGATACCTTCGATGTGGTCCAGGTGCAGGTGGTTTACAGCAGCCAATGGCCAGCCCGGGTCAGCCATATCGAGCGATGGTACAGCGACGAGTCGAACGAGCTGCTGGTCAGCTATGCCTATGACAGCAATGGCGACTTGGCCGAAGTCCGCGACGCCAGCGGCCAGGTGCAACGGCGCTTCGTCTATGACCAGGGCCGGCGCATGGTCGAACACCAACTGCCCAGCGGCCTGCGCTGTTTCTATGAGTGGACTCGTGCTGCAGACGACTGGCGCGTGGTCCGACACTGGACCGACGACGGCGACGAATACCACTTCGACTACGATATCGAGGCTGGCATCACCCGGGTCACCGACGGTTTGCAGCGGGTCAGCACACGCTATTGGAACCCGCAGTACCAGATCACCCAGTACACCGATGCTCTCGGCCACACCTGGCGTTTCGAGTGGAACGACGAACGCCAGCTGCTGGGCGCTACCGACCCGCAAGGCGGGCAATGGCAGTACCTGTACGATGAGTCCGGTAACCTCTGCGAAAGCATCGACCCACTGGGTCGCAGCGAGGCGACCCAATGGCTGGAACACTGGTCGCTGCCCCGGGTACAGACCGACAAGGCCGGCAGGCGTTGGCGCTATCGCTACGACCAGCGCGGCAACTGCAGCAGCGAAACCGACCCGCTGGGTCACACCACCCGCTACCGCTATGACCAACGCGGCCAGGTGGTGGAGATCATCGATGCGGCGGGCAAGCACAAGCACCTGCGCTGGAACGAATTGGGCCTGCTGATTGAGCAGGTCGATTGTTCGGGGTATCCGACCCGCTTCAGCTATGACCGGCGCGGGCATCTGCAGGCGGTCACCGATGCCCTCGGCGAACGTACCGAGTACCAGTACGATGCCCAGGGCCGATTGCTCGGCTCGCAATTGCCCGATGGGCGCAGTGAGCACTATCAGCTCGATCGCAACGGCCAGCTCAACAGCTATACCGACCCCGCCGGGCACTCTACCCAATACCGCTATAACCGGCGTGGCCAGGTGCAGCAGCGTATCGATCCGCATGGTCGGCGGGTGCAGTTCAGTTACGACGCCTACGGGCGGCTGCTGGCGCTGACCAATGAAAATAGCGAAAGCTACAGGTTCAGCTGGGACCTGGCTGATCGCCTGACTGAACAGCAGGATCTGGACGGCAGCGCCAGCCGCTATCACTACGACCGGCTGGATAACCTCAGTTGCGTTGAGTACCTCCCCGCCCCCCAAGGCGATGCTGAAGCGATCATTCATCAATTGCACCGGGATGCCGTCGGGCGCTTGATCAAAAAGCGCACCGACGATGGTGAAACCCAGTACAGCTACGATCCCCTTGATCAACTGACGGCAATCAGCTTCACCGACAAGGCAGGCAACAGCGAGCAACTGGATTTCGCTTACGATGCCCTCGGCCAATTGCTGGAAGAGCACAGCGCCAATGGTGTGCTGCAACATCACTACGACGAACTCGGCAACCTGATCCAGACCCAGCTGCCCGACGGCCGCTGGCTCAACCGCCTGTACTACGGCAGCGGCCATCTGCACCAGCTCAACCTCGACGGCAAGGTGATCAGCGATTTCGAACGCGACCGCCTGCACCGTGAAGTGCTGCGCACCCAGGGCCGGGTCAGCACCCGCAGCGAGTACGACCGCAGCGGTCGTTTGCGCTCACGCCTGCGCCGCCCCAACCACCAGCCGCCGCAACTGCCGGCTACGGTACAGCAACGCTTCGATTTCGACTCGGCAGACAACCTGATCGGCCGTTTCAACCAGCAGCCCGGCAGCCAGCACCAGCAATTGCTGCACTACGATGCCAGCGGCCGGATCATGGCCAGCCAGGACGCTGGCCAGGGCCAGAGCGAAACCTTCGCCTACGACGCTGCTGCCAACCTGCTCGACGGCCCCCAGGCCGGCATCGGCCTGGTACGCCATAACCGCTTGCTCACCTACCAGGACAAACGCTACCGCTACGACGGCTTCGGCCGCCTGATCGAGAAACGCAGCAGTCGGCGTGGCATCCAGCACTTCAGCTACGACGCCGAGCACCGCCTGATCCAGGTGCGCAGCCAGCACGGTGGGCGCGAACGGATACTGAACATGCGCTACGACCCGCTCGGGCGGCGTGTCGAGAAAAGCGAATACAACGATCAGGGCAATCTGCTCGACCAGACCCGTTTCGCCTGGGATGGCCTGCGCTTGTTGCAGGAGCATCGCTACAGCCAGACCAGCCTTTACCTGTATGTCGAAGACAGCCACGAACCCTTGGCTCGGGTTGACGGTATGGGGCAGCACCAGCAGGTGCGTTACTACCATAACGATCTCAATGGCCTGCCCGAACAGCTGACGGATGACAGTGGCGAGGCGGTCTGGCAGGCGCGCTATCAGGTCTGGGGCAATACCCTGCAGGAGGTGCGTGAGGCGCATTTCATCGAAGGGCAGCACCTCAGGTTTCAGGGTCAGTACCTGGACCGTGAGACGGGTCTGCACTACAACACGTTTCGGTTTTATGATCCGGATGTCGGGCGGTTCACGCAGCCGGATCCGATAGGGTTGCTGGGTGGCACGAATCTTTATCAGTATGCGCCGAATCCGAACGGGTGGGTTGATCCGCTTGGATTATCTCCTGTTAGTCCTAAAACGATTTTATTCTCACAAGACAGTATTAATGGTGTGTTTGAGGATGGAAGAAGTGTTAATGGATTGACACATAGACTTATAAATGATCCCTTGTATATAAATGAACTTGAGCCAATCAGAAAAGTCAGGATGCGGGATTTACCTGCCAATGTTCAAGAGCGCTTATTGTCTCAAGGAGCACATAAAGATTCAGTGTTTAGCTTGGATAATAGAAGGCTGTACGCAGCGAAAGAAGCTGGTGTATCCAAAATCCCATCCAGATGGGCAACTTCAGAGGAATTGTCTAAAATAAATCTTGATCGAAGGTTTTCAACTGGTGATGGTGGTAAATCGATAAGGACAAGAGGTTGTGGCTAATATGAATGTTAAGGCAATAGAAACAAAATATGGTCTGATTTATGGGCGAGATGCTTTGGTTATTTCAGGGACTGAATTAATACTCTATCCTTTTAAGTTTGTCATTAAAGCATCGTTGTCTTTGCGTTCCTGCAAGCCAATGATTACAGATGCACCTGATGTTAATGTTGAGTTTTTGTTTAGTGATATTAAAAGTATGTCTGTGTATAAAATGGATGATTATCCATATGAAAAACACTCTCTGTCGAGCTTTGATTTGATAGATAACATAGATGGAGATGGGCTCCAGCATATAGTTCTTAGCACTTATGATCATGTTTTCGATGTGGTTGGAAAATATGATATTAAATATTTTTAGATGAATTTTTAATAAGCCGGGAAAGAGATTCTGATTCTCCAGGTTTATTATTTAATCTCCGTTCAACTAAACACGGCCTATGGTGAGCGGGATTCCTGTAGCTGCACTGCGACCTGAACAGCGCCCCGCTGGAGTGCACCAACGAGCAGGGCCAGCTGCGCTGGTCCGGCGACTAAGCTCCGTTCGGCGAGGTCACCAACCGGGTTATCAACAGCATGCCGATGCTGAAAAATCGATCCAAGATGTTTCGAGTGTTGTTCGCGATGTCATGAGGCAGAATAGAGGTGTGTTGGTCGGTAAGGG
This sequence comes from Pseudomonas sp. 2hn, assembly GCF_019646095.1. Taxonomy (NCBI): domain Bacteria; kingdom Pseudomonadati; phylum Pseudomonadota; class Gammaproteobacteria; order Pseudomonadales; family Pseudomonadaceae; genus Pseudomonas; species Pseudomonas sp. 2hn. Next base: position 1,192,571 of record NZ_CP081016.1, read on the forward strand.
TACTGTTGGTAAGTACCAGATCAGTGGTACTTCCGGGGGCGTAGAGTATGTGGTTGGGCTTAATAGCGGCAGAGTAGGACAATTATATCCAAGATGAAGAATAGAATTATTATTGAAACCTATGTGAAGACGGGTGAACGGTTTTCCGACTTCTTCGAATATCAAGGCAGGTTCAATGGCCAGGCGTCTATCGAAGGGGCTCTGGTTCTTACCATTGATGGTACACCGCTTATTGATAAAAGCATGTTTGATTACGTCGACGACCTGTGGAGCTATTTGTCAGAAGGATTGCTACAGATCAGTGAAGGCAAATCGTTTAGATGTTATTTTCCTGACCAGCCCATCGAAGTCAATTTGACCCCCAGCAACGGTCGTCTGCAGGTGAGCGTCACCTGCCATAGTGAGGTTTCTGTTGCAGTTGATAAAGATGAATTTGTCAGGGTCATGAGCGAGCACGCACGCAAATTTTTCACCCGGTTGAAGGGGATAGAGCCTGACGCCAAAGGTAATTGCGACTACGTACTGGGAAACCTGAACAAAATTCGTCGGTAACATCATGAATTGGCGAATCAACTGCGCGCTATTCTACGCCGCGTACAATTGACCTGAGCGCTGCACAAAAGTCGAACCAAAGCGGGCTCGGCGGATAGCCTGTGGAGGTTGGATATATGAGAAAGACAGTGGAGGTCGCAGTGCATTGGTTTAGGTGGTTTAGTTGTTCCCGCTGTAACGACTGGGTGAGCATCCGCTGACGAAGGTAAAAAATGAATATAGTTCAACGCCTGGCTTTAAACCACCCGTTGGCTTTTTTGCAGATGCCGGCTGGCTGGGCAGTGGTCAAGAATAACTTCATTGACGCTGATCCCAATATCCTTGATAGGATCGATAATCCGCTTGAGCAAATGATGGTTCGCGCGAATTTTTTCGACGCCGATATTTTTTATGCGTTCAGCGAATGCGTTACGGGTGAGCGTAGTCAGATCAAAGCAACCATTGATGTCTGGTGTCGTCCATCTGGCAGGGACGTATCGCTTGTCAGCTATGAACTCACTTTTTCCTTGTACAAGAACAAGTCGAAAAACAGTTACTTCAGTACGCAGCAATTAGCTCAGGACAGGCATGGCGCGATAAGGCTCATCAATCACTGGATGAGTTCATTTTCACTAAAGTTTGTCTATGCGCTTGACAGCGATCTCGTAAGCTGCTTTTCGGTTGATTCAAGTAAAGGTTAAAGGTTTTCGAAATGCTGGACATCTCCTATCTGTCGGACACGCTAGGCGACAAGCCCTACCTTCAACTGAGTGACGCTGAGGTGAAGCGTGTGCAGGGCGCATTTATTGAGTTGCGTGAAAAGACGGGGCTTTATATCGATCCTTATGGGCGATCCAGGATTTATCCCAGGCAGCAGAAGATGTTGATTGCGCTGCTGTTGCAGGACATTGATCGCGATGTGCTTGCTTTGGTTGATTTTCTGAAAGTTTCCAGTGATGCAGATGAGGTCTTGCTGGTAGACGGTGATTGATAGCCGAGGTAACCGCCGCCCCCTGGCGCACGCAGCCTTGCGCTCCCGATCGAGCACGCCTCGACCGCCGCCGCTTCTGTGGTAGGCTTGGACGGTTTGCACCGAGGGCCGCAATGACACCCCGTTTTCAGTACGGGCGTGCTGCATCCGGCCCCGTCCGCCTTCAGGAGTACCCCATGCGCGTGACCCAGATTTTCGCCGCCGCCGCCCTGGCGTTGGCCAGTACCTTTGCCGTCGCCGCGGCCACCGATGCCAATGCCGGTGCCGAGCAGGCGATCCGCAAGTCCTTGCAGAACCTCGAGCTGGAAGTGCCTGTCGAGAGCGTCAGCAGCAGCCCGCTCAATGGCCTGTACGAAGTCAAGCTGCAGGGCGGTCGCGTGCTGTACGCCAGCGCCGACGGCCAGTTCGTCATGCAGGGCTACCTGTTCCAGATCCAGGACGGCAAGCCGGTCAACCTCACCGAGAAGACCGAGCGCCAGGGCATTGCCAAGCTGATCAACGGCATTCCGGTCGGCGAGATGGTGGTCTACCCGGCCAAGGGTGAAACCAAGTCGCACATCACCGTGTTCACCGACACCACCTGCCCGTACTGCCACAAGCTGCACGCCGAAGTGCCGGAACTCAACCGCCGTGGTATCGAAGTGCGCTACGTCGCCTTCCCGCGCCAGGGCCTGGGTTCGCCGGGTGACGAGCAGCTGCAGGCGGTATGGTGCTCCAGCGATCGCCGCGCGGCGCTGGACAAGATGGTCGACGGCAAGGAGATCAAGGCCGCCAAGTGTGCCAACCCGGTCAGCAAGCAATTCCAGCTGGGCCAATCGATTGGTGTAAATGGCACGCCGGCGATCGTTCTACAGAATGGCCAGGTGATTCCGGGTTACCAGCCGGCGCCGCAAGTGGCCAAGCTGGCCCTGGCCGAGAGCAAGTAATCAATTCAGACGCCGTCGTCATGGGGTGACGGCATGTTTCACGGTCGGCGCAGGTGCCGGCCGTTCTATGGGGAGTTCACAGTGAAACCGGTCAAAGTAGGCATCTGTGGGTTGGGGACCGTCGGTGGCGGAACCTTCAATGTACTTCAGCGCAACGCCGAGGAGATCGCCCGCCGTGCCGGGCGCGGTATTGAAGTGGCACAGATTGCCATGCGCTCGCAGAACCCGAACTGCCAGATTACCGGTACCCCCATTACCGCTGATGTGTTCGAAGTCGCGAGCAACCCCGAGATCGATATCGTCATCGAGCTGATCGGCGGCTACACCATCGCCCGCGACCTGGTGCTCAAGGCCATCGAGAACGGCAAGCACGTGGTCACCGCCAACAAGGCGCTGATTGCCGTGCACGGCAACGAGATCTTCGCCAAGGCCCGCGAGAAGGGCGTCATCGTCGCCTTCGAAGCCGCCGTGGCCGGTGGCATTCCGGTGATCAAGGCGATCCGCGAGGGCCTGTCGGCCAACCGCATCAACTGGCTGGCCGGCATCATCAACGGCACCGGCAACTTCATCCTCACCGAGATGCGCGACAAGGGCCGCGCCTTCCCCGACGTGCTGGCCGAAGCCCAGGCGCTGGGTTATGCCGAGGCCGACCCGACCTTCGACGTCGAAGGCATCGACGCCGCGCACAAGCTGACCATCCTGGCGTCCATCGCCTTCGGTATCCCGCTGCAGTTCGACAAGGCCTACACCGAGGGCATCACCCAGCTGACCACCGCCGACGTCAACTACGCCGAGGCCCTGGGCTACCGTATCAAGCACCTGGGCGTGGCCCGTCGCACCGCCGACGGCATCGAGCTGCGCGTGCACCCGACGCTGATCCCCAACGATCGCCTGATCGCCAACGTCAACGGCGTAATGAACGCGGTGATGGTCAACGGCGACGCCGCCGGTTCCACCCTGTACTACGGCGCCGGTGCCGGCATGGAGCCGACCGCGTCGTCGGTGGTCGCCGACCTGGTCGACGTGGTTCGTGCAATGACTTCCGATCCGGAGAACCGCGTGCCGCACCTGGCCTTCCAGCCGGACGCGCTGTCGGCCCACCCGATCCTGCCGATCGAAGCCTGCGAAAGCGCCTACTATCTGCGTATCCAGGCCAAGGACCACCCGGGCGTGCTGGCCCAGGTCGCCAGCATCCTCTCGGAGCGCGGCATCAACATCGAGTCGATCATGCAGAAGGAAGCCGAGGAACAGGACGGCCTGGTACCGATGATCCTGCTGACCCACCGTGTGGTCGAGCAACGCATCGACGACGCCATCGTCGCCCTGGAAGCGCTTCAGGACGTGATCGGCAAGGTCGTGCGCATCCGCGTCGAACAGCTCAATTAATTCCGGCGGCGGGCCGCGACGGCGGCCCGCGCCCAGCATCGAAGGTTTGCACCCATGCGCTATATCAGTACCCGCGGCCAGGCTCCGGCCCTGAACTTCGAAGACGTCCTGCTAGCGGGCCTCGCCAGCGACGGCGGCCTGTACGTACCCGAGAACCTGCCGCGCTTCACCCAGGAAGAGATTGCCTCCTGGGCGGGCCTGCCGTACCACGAGCTGGCCTTCCGGGTGATGCGCCCGTTCGTCGACGGCAGCATCGCCGACGCCGACTTCAAGAAGATCCTCGAAGAGACTTACGGCAACTTCGCCCACGCCGCCGTCGCGCCGCTGCGCCAGCTCAACGGCAACGAGTGGGTGATGGAGCTGTTCCACGGCCCGACCCTGGCTTTCAAGGACTTCGCCCTGCAGCTGCTCGGCCGTCTGCTCGATCACGTGCTGGTCAAGCGCGGCGAGCGTGTGGTGATCGTCGGCGCCACCAGCGGTGATACCGGCTCTGCCGCCATCGAAGGCTGCCGCCGTTGCGACAACGTCGACATCTTCATCCTGCACCCGCACCAGCGCGTGTCGGAAGTACAGCGCCGGCAGATGACCACCATCCTCGGCGACAACATCCACAACATCGCCATCGAAGGCAACTTCGACGACTGCCAGGAAATGGTCAAGGCCAGCTTCGCCGACCAGTCGTTCCTCAAGGGCACCCGCCTGGTGGCGGTGAACTCGATCAACTGGGCGCGGATCATGGCCCAGATCGTCTACTACTTCCATGCAGCCCTGCAGCTTGGCGGCCCGGCCCGTTCGGTGGCGTTCTCGGTGCCGACCGGCAACTTCGGCGATATTTTCGCCGGCTACCTGGCGCGCAACATGGGCCTGCCGATCAGCCAGATGGTGGTGGCGACCAACCGCAACGACATCCTGCACCGCTTCATGAGCGGCAACCAGTACGTCAAGGATTCCCTGCACCCGACCCTGTCGCCGTCGATGGACATCATGGTCTCGTCCAACTTCGAGCGCCTGCTGTTCGACCTGCACGGTCGCAATGGCGCCGCGGTTGCCCAGCTGATGGACACCTTCAAGCAAGGCGGTGGCTTCAGCGTCGAGCAGGATCGCTGGACCGAGGCGCGCAAGCTGTTCGACTCGCTGGCCGTCACCGACGAGCAGACCTGCGAGACCATCGCCGAGGTGTTCAAGGCCACCGGTGAAGTCCTCGATCCGCACACCGCGATCGGCGTCAAGGCTGCCCGCGAGTGCCGCCGCAGCCTGGATACGCCGATGGTGGTGCTGGGCACCGCGCACCCGGTCAAGTTCCCCGAGGCGGTGGAGAAGGCCGGTGTCGCCAAGGCCCTGGAGCTGCCAGCGCACCTGAGCGATCTGTTCAGCCGCGAGGAGCGCTGCACGGTGCTGGCCAACGACCTGAAGACCGTCCAGGCCTTCGTCAGCCAGCATGGCAACCGCGGCAAGCCGCTGTAAGCCGAGCGCTATGCGAAAAAGCCCGTCCTGGACGGGCTTTTTCATGTCCACGGCACAGGATTTCGCTCTTTCAGACTTTTCCCATGTAGTTCGGCACATGCCCCTACTAAAGTGGTCGTTCCAACCTACAAGGCATACTGTTCCGGGGGAAGCTCATGCGTCAGCTCAATGTTCTTATCCACCAGGCTCGGCCCTATCACCAGATGCTGTTGCATCAGGCCTTCAATGCCCAGGGCGTCTACAGCGTCCGGGTCACCGATGACGTGCCGACCGCGACGGCACGGCAGCGCCCGGTGGATGTACTGGTGCTCGACCAGCGCATGCCCAGGGGCTATGCCCGGCGCCTGTTCAAGTACCTGGTGCAGGCTTCCTGCGCGGGGGGATTACTGTTCGTCGGGTGTGCCGGCGCGGGGGAAATGGATCTGGCGCTCGAGGCACGCCAGTACGGCTTGAACGTGCTGGCAGAGTTGCCATGGCCGATGTCGATGGTAGGCCTGGAACAGGTGTTGGAGCGCCTCTGATCGGACGCTGGCCGGGTACATCGAAACTGTCATGTTGGCCGCGCATGCTCGCGGTAACGGGCAGAGGCGAACGTTCCGTCGGCCCGATGGTCAGTTTCCTCGAACCTCAGCCAGCGAGTGATCCGGATGGAAAGAATCTGCAGACTGCTCAACGAAGCCCTTGCCCCATACCAGGCCGAGCTTGGTACGCCCGACAGCCTTGGCAGTCGCCAGTTGACACTCTATGACGAGCACGGGGTGGCGATCCTGCAACGTGGGGTCTGCGCTCGTCAATTGGCGGAGCAGCAGTTGCTGATCGACCTGGTCGATGGCCTGCACCGTGACGTGCAGATCGTCGAAGGTCGCCTGCAACCCTGTGTGATCGCCGCCTTGCAACATCAGCGGCAGATGCACGGAACCTTTGCCTGACAGGCCCATCAGATTCAGCAAGGGCCGTCTGATGGTGCTTTGCTCCGGTACCGTCCAGACTGTCACTGGAAGTCCCAAGGGCTTTCGCTTGACCCCGGTCGTCCTCCCCAGCGGCCGGGGTTTCTTTTTGTTCCGACTCCAGGTACGCCCCTGCGCCATCGACTTCGCAACGCTTCAGCGCGCCGACGGTTCACCCTGGTCGAAGAAATGCCTGGCCTGCTCCAGGTAGTCCTCCTGCAGCCCCGGGTCCAGCCAGTGGGCGTACAGTTCGGGCAAGGTATCGCGACGCAAGGTCGGCAGCAGCTGGTCGATATGGGCGATCGCCTCGCGCCCCAGCGGGGTATCCGAGCAGCCTACATGCAGGAACTGGTAACGGTTCACGCCAAGGATGGGGTGGAAACTGTAGTCGTCCAGCGAGCCATTCTGCTGCTGGATCAGGTAACGCATCTCCGGCCAGTAGCCGAGCACCAGTTGCAGGCGACCCAATTGCTGCATCTGCAGCAGGCTGGCCGTGGCATCGTTGCCGTAGTGGCGGCTGAAGGCGGTATCAGGCAGTTGCCGGAGCACCTCGTCGACCTGCACGCTGTAGCTGCGCTCGGCGACGATGCCCAGCTTCAGGCGGGTCTCGGCCAGCAAGCGCTGCAGGTCGACCTGCTGGCCGTCCAGGTACGGCGCGAGCAGGGCCTGGTCCTGCTTGCGCACGATCAGGCCACTGCTCAGCACGCCCAACGAAGGTTGGGAGAAATGCACATACCTGGCGCGTTCAGGGGTCCACAGCAGGGTCGGGTCACAGGTGAAACTGCGCTCCTGGAGCATCTGCAGGCCCCGGGCCCGGTTGACCCGGACGATGCTGTGGTCGTACTCGGGCATTTGGGCGATCAGCATCGGCAGCAACTGGTCGATCACCCCCTGGCTCTTGGCAGGTCCTTCGAAGATGGTGAACGGCGGCAGGTCGCGCACCAGCCACAACAGGCGCTCCCTGGCCTCGGCCGATTGCCCTGCGAGTGCGAACAGCAACAGGCAGAGCACGATGGGCAAATGGCGGATCCGCATGGTGCGTGGGTCAGACCGTGCCGGCCGCGCGCAGGCGGGCAATGGCGGCTGCATCGTAGCCCAGGCCTGCCAGCACCGTGGCCGTATGCTCGCCCAGTGCCGGACCGACCCACTCGGCGGAGCCCGGCGTGTCGGACAACTTGGGCACGATGCCCGGCATCTTGAATGGCTTGCCGTCCGGCAGTCGGGCCTGGAGGAACATCTCACGGGCGAGGAACTGCGGATCGCCCAGCATGTCTTCGGCGGAGTAGATCCGGCTGGCCGGCACCTCGGCATCGTTCAGCGCCTGCATCACCTCGGCCAGCGGCAGGCTGTTGACCCAGCGGTCGATGACCCCGTACAACTCGTCGCGGCGTGCATCACGGCCGTCGTTGGTGGCCAGTGCGGCATCGTTGGCCAGGTCGTCGCGGCCGATGGCCTGCATGAAACGCTTGAAGATCGCATCGCCATTGGCGCCGATCTGCACGTGACGGCCATCGGCGGTGGTGTGGATGCAGGAGGGGGTGATGCCCGGCATGATGTTGCCGGTGCGTTCGCGGATGAAGCCGAATACGTCGAACTCCGGGACCATGCTCTCCATCATGGCGAAGATCGCCTCGTACAGCGCCACGTCCACCACCTGGCCCGTGCCACCGTTGACCTCGCGATGACGCAGGGCCATCAGCGCGCCGATCACGCCCCACAGGGCGGCAATGGAGTCGCCGATGGAGATCCCGGTACGTACCGGCGGACGGTCCTCGAAACCTGTGATGTAGCGCAGCCCGCCCATGGACTCGCCGACTGCGCCGAAGCCCGGCTGGTCTTTCATCGGCCCGGTCTGGCCAAAGCCCGACAGGCGCACCATGACCAGGCGCGGGTTGAGGGCATGGAGCACGTCCCAGCCCAGCCCCAGCTTCTCCAGCACGCCGGGGCGGAAGTTCTCGATCAGGATGTCGGCATCGGCCAGCAGGCGCTTGAGCACGTCGCGGCCTTCCGGGTGCTTGAGATTGAGGGTCAGCGACTGCTTGTTGCGCGCCTGGACGAACCACCACAGCGAGGTGCCTTCATAGAGCTTGCGCCATTTGCGCAGCGGGTCGCCACCATCGGGGGACTCGACCTTGATCACCTCGGCGCCGAATTCGGCGCAGATCCGCGAGGCGAACGGGCCGGCGATCAGGGTGCCGAGCTCGATGACTTTCAGGCCGGCGAGGGGTTTGCTGGGCGTAGGCATGGGGCATCCGTGGCGGCTGGGCGTGAGGGCAGGTTGTATCACAGCTCGGCGGTGGCAGGTATATCGGCGTTGTCTGATCCGACGCTGGCGCCCGGGATCAGTTAGACTGTGCGACTTTCTCCCGCAAGAAGCCTATTGCCCATGGCCCAGCCGTCCACCACCTACAAGTTCGAACTGAATCTGACCGACCTCGATCGCGGCGTGTACGAGAACGTCCGCCAGACCATCGCCCGTCATCCTTCGGAAACCGAAGAACGCATGGCCGTGCGCCTGCTGGCCTATGCCCTTTGGTACAACGAGCAGCTGTCCTTTGGTCGCGGTTTGTCGGATGTCGATGAGGCGGCCCTGTGGGAAAAGAGCCTGGACGACCGCATCCTGCACTGGATCGAAGTCGGCCAGCCCGACGCCGACCGCCTGACCTGGTGCTCGCGGCGGACCGAGCGCACCAGCCTGTTGGCCTACGGCAGCTTGCGCGTCTGGGAAAACAAGGTGCTCGGCGCAGTCAAGGGCCTGAAGAACCTGAGCATCGCCGCCGTGCCGCAGGACGTGCTGGAAGTCCTCGCCACCGACATGCCGCGCACCATCAAGTGGGATGTGATGATCAGCGAAGGCACGGTGTTCGTCACCGACGACCGTGGCCAGCACGAAGTGCAGCTGCAGTGGCTGCTCGGCGAGCGCGGCTGACCTGATTCACAGCGGATTATCGAAGACTCATGCGTATCGAACCTCGTCCCCTGCCGTCTCCCCTGCCATTGCTGGGCAACCTGCCACCCCTGCTGACCCGCCTGTATGCCGCCCGTGGCGTCCAGTCCGAGGCTGAACTGGACAAGAGCCTGGCACGCCTGCTGCCGTTCCAGCAGCTCAAGGGCATCGATGCGGCGGTGGACTTGCTGGTCGAGGCGCTCGACCAGCGCCAGCGCATTCTCATCGTCGGTGACTTCGACGCCGACGGCGCCACCGCCAGCACTGTTGGCGTGCTTGGCCTGCGCCTGCTGGGCGCGGCGCATGTCGACTACCTGGTGCCCAATCGCTTCGAATACGGCTATGGCCTGACCCCGGAAATCGTCGAGGTCGCCCTGCAGCGCCAGCCGCAGCTGCTGATCACCGTGGACAACGGTATCTCCAGCGTCGACGGCGTGGCAGCGGCCAAGGCTGCCGGGCTCAAGGTGCTGGTCACCGACCACCACCTGCCGGGCGAGCAGTTGCCTGCCGCCGATGCCATCGTCAACCCGAACCAGCCGGGGTGCGGGTTCCCGAGCAAGTCCCTGGCCGGAGTGGGGGTGATCTTCTACGTGCTGATGGCCCTGCGCGCGCGGTTGCGCAGCCTGGGGCGCTATGAGACGCAGCCGCAGCCGAACATCGGCGAGCTGCTCGACCTGGTGGCGCTGGGCAGCGTCGCCGACGTGGTGCCGCTGGATGCCAACAACCGCATCCTGGTGCACCAGGGGCTGGAACGTATCCGTGCCGGCCGTGCTCGCGCCGGGCTCAAGGCCATCCTCGAGGTGGCGCGGCGCGATCATCGACGCATCACCTCCACCGACCTGGGCTTCATCCTCGGCCCTCGGCTGAATGCCGCCGGGCGCCTGGACGACATGAGCCTGGGTATCGAATGCCTGTTGTGTGAGGACGCGGCGTTGGCGCTGGACATGGCCCAGCAGCTCGATGGCCTGAACCAGGACCGCAAGTCCATCGAGCAGGGCATGCAGCGCGAGGCGCTGGCCCAGCTCAAGGACCTGCCGGTCGAGTCCATGCCTTATGGCCTGTGCCTGTTCGACGCCGACTGGCATCAGGGGGTGATCGGTATCCTCGCTTCGCGGTTGAAGGAGCGTTACCACCGTCCGACCATTGCCTTCGCCGATGCGGGCGAGGGGATGCTCAAGGGCTCGGCGCGTTCGGTACCGGGGTTCCATATCCGTGACGCGCTGGATGCCGTGGCGGCGCGGCATCCGGCGTTGATCAGCAAGTTTGGCGGGCACGCGATGGCGGCGGGGTTGTCGTTGCCGGCCGAGCACTTCCCGGCGTTTGCCGAGGCGTTCGATGAAGAGGTACGGCGTCAGCTGCGTGAGGATGACCTGACCGGTCGGCTGTTGTCGGATGGCACCCTGGCGGTTGAGGAGTTTCACCTTGACCTGGCGCGGGCATTACGCAATGCCGGGCCGTGGGGGCAGCACTTTCCCGAGCCGTTGTTCCATGGGGTGTTCCAGTTGGTCGAGCAGCGGGTGGTCGGGGAGCGGCATCTGAAGGTAGTGCTCAAGAGCGAGTGTGGGGCGGTGCGGTTGGATGGGATTGCGTTTGGGGTTGATCGGGAGGTTTGGCCGAATCCTACTGTGCGGTGGGTGGAGTTGGCTTACAAGCTGGATGTGAATGAGTTTCGGGGGAATGAGAGTGTGCAGTTGATGATTGCTCACATGGAAGCTCGGTGATTTTGTTTTGATTGGTTAATTGGTTGATAGGTTGATAGTTTGTTTTGAAATTTATATGCGCATTCATTTGTGATGTCGACGCTTGTTCACCTTTCCGCCCTTACGGCCATCCCTTTCAAGGTCTTTTGGTTTTAGCGGCCTTGATGACCCGATCCGTCGAAACGTGGGCATGCACAGCCGTACCTTGCACCCAGGCCTTCGCTTTGGGCACCTTGGGGCCTCGTGGACTTTTCACGACCTGTTTGGGCTGGATGTTTCTGGCTAGCTCCAGCAGGCGCTGGGCCAGTTTGTCTATCGGTACAACTGGCATGTACTCGGATGGCAGGGCAATCTGCATGCCTTCGTAACCCCCTCTGATCTGCACCGCCAAGTGATAGATCGAGGCTTCCCAATTATCGGGCAAGGCATCCCGATGGGCCTGCTCAACACTACGTTTGAGCAAGGCCAGAACGTTGTATGCCAGAACGGCAGTGGTGAAGCCAAGCAAGGCAGCTCGCGGGCTGCCAAGGGTTTCAATTTCACTTTCCAGAATCGCTTCCAGTCGCTGAAACATCCCTTCGATGCTCCAGCGACGGCGATAGAAGTCTGCGATTTGTTGTGCACTGATGCTCTCGGGCAGATTGCTCCAGAACATCAAGCTGTTATCACCTGAGTCGTTTGGCGAATGAAGTGTCAACTCGACACGTCGCCAGCAGTGCCCGCCTTTTACTTCGATGGATTGCTCGCGCACTGTGCCTGTTGCTACCGGCATCGGTGCTTGCCACTCACCTTCTTGGATCAAGCGGGGATGTTTGGCTTGCTGGCGAATGACAAATGATGTGCTCACCTGTTCGCACGCCTCCATGACAGGCAGCGTGCAGTAGAGGCGATCAGCGACCCAGACCTGATTGGCCTTTGCTTGAGCCAGTAACGGCAAGACACAGACGCGCTCACTTGCGTAGGCGTCTTCACACGGTTGGAGGTCGATCACCTGATCCAGATCGGGATCGTAGACCACTACCGAGAACCCGGGGCGAGCCGCCCCACGCTCTTGGCGCAACGCACCAAGACGCTTTTCGGTGGAGGCCAGGTGGCTTCCATCGACTATCCGAACTTGCCAATCAGGAAGCATGGCTGAATAGCCCAACTCATGGATTGTCGGCGCCAAGCGCTGCGCACAGCCTGTCACCAGAGCACGCAACAGGGCAGGTTCGGTTCGACTGATCTTGTCGTAAAGGGCCGCCAGACTGACGGGAAGGTCGTCTAGTTGTCTCGCGGCAGCATGTAAGGATGGCTTCAAGCCCAGAGAAACAAGCGACATCAGCTTGACGATGGTCGAGAACAGCAATTCGCGAGAATACTGCCGTTGCCGGTGCTCCTCGAAAACCTGATCGACCCACTCCGGCGCAATGGCCTGCTCCAAGGCAAGTTTGGCCATTACGCTGGCGGGTGCTTTTTTCTCGAATCGCGCTAGTACATCAGCCCACATCGTTCGGGTCTTCCTGACTGGATTTCAGTGGATTCTACCGAAGACCTTGAAAGGGATGGCCCTTACGGCGGGTTACTTTGGTCTTGGCCAAAGTAACCAAAGCCGTTGCGCTCCATTCATCCGGCCCTCCGCTTCGCTCCGGGTTCCCTCACTCCGGCCTTGCTCCCGGGAGGACCGCGCTGCAGGGCCCATCCTGGGCCCCAGCGCTTGACGGGCATCCATGCCCGTCACCTCCCTCCGCAAGTCCTCCGTTCGGCCTCCTGAAGTCGCGAAGTTACGAGCGGCGCTTGGACTTGCGCAGCTGTCGCTAGTTGAAATTTAATTGATCTATCGATTGTATCGCGGGGCAAGCCCGCTCCCACGCAATAGTCGCCGTTATATATAACCCTGTAGGAGCGGGCTTGCCCCGCGAAAGGGCCGGAACAGCCAATACATAACTAATGGCCAAAAAACTAACTTCGCATTTCTTGCTCTTGCTCTTGCTCTTGCTCTTGCTCTTGCTTCTAAGCGCGCGATAGTTCAGGCGCCACCAATTGCGACTTCAGAAGGCCGAGCGGAGTTCTTGCGGAGGGAGGTGACGGCCATGGATGGCCGTCAAGCGCTGCGCCCCAGGATGGGGCGTTCAGCGCGGTCCTCCCGGGAGCAAGGACGGAGCGAGGGAACCCCGAAGCGAAGCGTAGGGGCCGTATGAATGGAGCCAGCGGTTTTTGCCTACTTTTGCCCAAGAGCAAAAGTAGGTCGCCGTTGAACTGACCCCGACCCCGACCCCAGGATCCCAAGAACCCAGAACACCCCCCACCCCATGGTCTAGTCTGAAACCTACCGGTACCGGCCCACCCCCAAACCACAAAAGCCGGCCCGGAAACCATTGGAGTCCCTGGGAGGTGCCCCATGAGCCTGCTGCTCGAGCCATACACCCTGCGTCAGCTGACCCTGCCCAACCGCATCGCCGTATCCCCCATGTGCCAGTACTCCGCCGTAGACGGCCTGGCCAACGACTGGCACCTGGTCCACCTGGGCAGCCGCGCGGTCGGTGGCGCGGGCCTGGTAATCAGCGAGGCCGTCGCGGTCACCGCCGACGGACGCATCACCGCCGAGGACCTCGGCTTGTGGACCGACGCTCAGATCAAACCCCTGCAACGCATCACCCGTTTCATCACCGCCCAGGGCGCCGTCCCCGGTATCCAGCTGGCCCATGCCGGGCGCAAGGCCAGCACCCACAGGCCGTGGCTCGGCAAGCAGGGCAGCGTCAAGATCGAGGAGGGCGGCTGGCAACCGGTCGGGCCGTCGAAGATCGCCTTCGACCCGCAGCACACCCCGCCACGTGAACTGACCAAGGACGAGATCCAGGACGTGGTCGCCGCGTTCGTTGCCGCGACCGAGCGGGCATTGCAGGCCGGCTTCAAGGTGGTCGAGATCCACGCCGCCCACGGCTACCTGCTGCACCAGTTCCTCTCGCCCCTGAGCAACCAGCGCCGCGATGAGTACGGCAGCTGTTTCGAGAACCGCATCCGCCTGACCCTGCAGGTTGCCGAGGCGGTACGCAAGGCCTGGCCGCAGGAACTGCCGCTGTTCGTGCGGGTTTCGGCCACCGACTGGGTCGAGGACGGCTGGAACCCGGACGAGACCGTCGAGCTGGCCCGTCGCCTACGCGCCCTGGGCGTCGACCTGATCGACGTGTCGTCAGGAGGCACCTCGGTCAATGCCGAGATCCCCACCGGCCCCGGCTACCAGACCCGCTTCGCCGAACGGGTACGCAAGGAGTCGGAAATCGCCACCGGCACCGTCGGCATGATCACCGAACCGGCTCAGGCCGAGCATATCCTGCGCACCGGCCAGGCCGATGTGATCTTCCTCGCCCGTGAGCTGCTGCGCGACCCGTACTGGCCATTGCATGCCGACGACGACCTGGGTGGCAACAAGGCGACCTGGCCGGCGCAGTATCAGCGGGCCACCAGCCGGGCCAACCCCATCCACGAGTCGGACCTGCGCGACTGACTCAGCGACAGGCCGCCTGGCTGAGGATGTCGCTGACCCACTGGTTGATGCTCTTCTGCGCCAGCTCGGCCTTCGCCGCTACGCTGGCGTGGAGGGTGGGCTCCAGGCGCAGGCTGAGTTTTCCGGAGTAGGTCTTCTGCGGTTCGCGCCCCAGGCGCTGGCAGGTTTCGAGGTAGTCATCGACGGCTTCCTCGAACGCCTGGCGCAGTTCGCTGATCGATTCGCCATGGAAGCCGATCACATCGCGGATGCCGGCGACATGGCCAACCAGCAGCTGGTCTTCGTCGCTGTATTCGATGCGGGCCGAGTAGCCGCGGTAGTTCATCACATTCATGGGGTAACTCCTGCCTGCTCCAGGAACTGGCGGGCATCGCGCACCTGATAGGGCTTGGCGTGCCGGTCGGGGTGAGGGCGATGGAAGGTCGCGACCTCGCCATTGAGCTCGAACCGCACGCGTGAACCCCTGCCTTCGATCACCCGAGCACCGAGCGAAACCAGCAGGGACTCTAGGCGCGACCAGTCCAGCGTTCGTGGAACGGGCTTCTTGAAGACGAGTTCGAGTAACGCACGTTGATGATTATTCATGGTATCAGTCTGTGATACCAGTACCGCAAAGCTCAATAGATCAACGGTAGGGCGCCGCAGGGGCAATTCGTGGGAAATGTCGCGCGGTTGTGTGGAAAAACCGCTGCGCCATGGTAACGCTCCCTACTGGAAGCAACTGGCGCAGCCAACAAACCAAGCTGGGCAACATCCGGATGCAAATGCGTTAAGCGTGGCTTCAGCTTGCCGGCCTACTCTGGAGCCCTACCTACTTTGGATGCTTGCGAGGTCTGCCAGATGAACACCCGTGGTTTGCTCGATCAGCTATTGAAAACCGGTCAATCCATGCTGCAGAACCAACAGGGCAAGGGCACCAGTCACAAGGGCTCCGGGAGCCTCGGCAGCCTGCTGTCCGGTGCTGGCGGTGGCGCATTGGCGGCCGGAGCCATGGGCCTGCTGCTGGGGAACAAGAAGGCGCGCAAGTATGGCGGCAAGGCGCTCACCTATGGCGGATTGGCCGCGCTTGGCGTGCTGGCCTACAAGGCCTATGGCAACTGGCAGGCGCGCCAGGGCGGGGGCAATCACGAACCGCAGACCCTCGACCGCCTGCCGCCGGCCCAGGCCGAGCAGCATAGCCAGGCCGTGCTTCGGGCGTTGGTGGCCGCGGCCAAGTCCGATGGCCATATCGACGAACGCGAGCGGGCATTGATCGAGGGCGAGTTCACTCGCCTGGACAGCGACCGCGAGTTGCAGCACTGGCTGCATGCCGAACTGAACAAGCCGCTGGACCCGGCCGAGGTCGCCCGCGCCGCGCAGACCCCGGAAATGGCCGCCGAGATGTACCTGGCCAGCGTGATGATGGTCGATCAGGAGAACTTCATGGAGCGCGCTTATCTCGATGAGCTGGCCCGCCAGCTGCGCCTCGACCCGAACTTGCGCCAGGAACTGGAGAACCAGGTCAGGCTTGCCGGGGGTCAATGAACCGGCATTTGGCCACCTGAACGGGCACGGACGCCTGAATACCGCCGCATTCAGCCGCAATTGAACGGGAAGCCTGGGCTATACTTCGGCGATTTTTCCCGCTCGTATCGAATTCCTGAGGGCTGAATGTGAAGAACTGGACCTTGCGCCAACGGATCCTGGCAAGTTTCGCCGTGATCATCGCCATCATGCTGCTGATGATCGTGGCCGCCTATTCGCGGCTGGTGGCGATCGAGTCCAGCGAGGAAGCCGTGGGGTCCGACAGCATCCCCGGCGTCTACTACAGCTCGATGATCCGCAGTGCCTGGGTCGACAGCTACGTCACCAGCCAGCAATTGGTGGGACTGTCGAACCACCGTGAGATCACCACAGCCGATCTTGAACTGTTCAAGAGCTTCGATGATCGCCTCAAGAAGCACATGGCCAGCTACCAGGCGACCATTCGCGACGCGGCCGACCAGGCGGCGTTCGACGACTTCACCCGTTTGGAGGAGGAGTACGTCAAGCTCGTCGACCAGGTCCTGGAAACCTATCGCCAGAAGAACTACCCCGAAGCCCAGCGCTTGATCATGGATGTGCTCACGCCGGCCTGGAAGGAAGGGCGCCAGCACCTGAACGAAGTGATCGAGCGCAATCGCGAGTCCGCCGACAAGGCCACCAATGACATTGTCAGCGCGGTCAACACCGCCAAGGGCAGCATGATCGTCTCGTTGCTGCTGGCCATCATCGCCGCCGGTGTCTGCGGCCTGCTGCTCATGCGCGCGATCACCGCGCCCATGCAACGCATCGTCCACGGCCTGGACGGCCTGCGCTCCGGCGACCTGAGCATGCGCCTGAATCTGGACCGCAAGGATGAGTTCGGCGCGATCGAAGGGGGCTTCAACGAGATGGCCGAGTCCCTGGCCAACCTGGTGGCCCAGGCCCAGCGCTCGTCGGTGCAGGTGACCACCTCGGTCACCGAGATTGCCGCCACCTCCAAGCAGCAACAGGCCACCGCTACCGAAACCGCCGCCACCACCACCGAGATCGGTGCCACGTCGCGGGAAATCGCCGCCACCTCGCGCGACCTGGTTCGCACCATGACCGAAGTCACCAGCGCCGCCGACCAGGCGTCGAGCCTCGCCGGCTCCGGCCAGCAGGGCCTGGCCCGCATGGAAGAAACCATGCACCAGGTGATGGGCGCCGCCGACCTGGTCAATGCCAAGCTGGGGATCCTCAACGAAAAGGCCAGCAACATCACCCAGATGGTGGTGACCATCGTCAAGGTCGCCGACCAGACCAACCTGCTGTCGCTCAACGCCGCCATCGAGGCGGAGAAGGCCGGCGAATACGGTCGCGGTTTCGCCGTGGTCGCCACCGAGGTGCGGCGCCTGGCCGACCAGACCGCCGTGGCCACCTACGACATCGAGCAGATGGTGCGCGAGATCCAGTCGGCGGTGTCGGCGGGGGTGATGGGCATGGACAAGTTCTCCGAGGAAGTGCGCCGCGGCATGTTCGAGGTGCAGCAGGTCGGCGAGCAACTGAGCCAGATCATCCACCAGGTGCAGGCGCTGGCGCCGCGGGTGCTGATGGTCAACGAGGGCATGCAGGCCCAGGCCACCGGCGCCGAGCAGATCAACCAGGCGCTGGCCCAGCTCAGCGATGCCAGCACCCAGACCGTCGAGTCGCTGCGCCAGGCCAGCTTCGCCATCGACGAACTGAGCCAGGTGGCCGCCGGGCTGCGGGGTGGTGTGTCGCGGTTCAAAGTCTGACGACGATGAACGACATGTCCCCCCGCGAGGCGCGCGCCACCACTGAAAAGGGCGTGCTGTACCTGCAGTTTCGCATCGCCGACCAGCGTTTCGCCCTGGATGTGCGCGAGGTGATCGAGGTCCTGCCGCATCGTGCGCTCAAGCCCATCGCCCAGGCCCCGGCCTGGGTCGCTGGTGTGCTCGCCCATCGCGGTGCGCTGGTGCCGGTGATCGACCTGTCGGCGCTCAGTTTCGGCTCGCCGGCCCAGTCGCGCAGCAGTACGCGACTGGTGCTGGTGCACTACCGCGTCGATCCGCAGCGTCCGCAGTTGCAGCTGGGATTGATCCTGGAGCAGGCCACCGACACCCTGCGTTGTGCTCCCGAAGATTTCCAACCCTACGGGCTGGACAATGCCGAGGCGCGTTACCTCGGACCAGTGCGTCAGGACGCCCGGGGCTTGCTGCAACGCATCGAGGTGGACGACCTGTTGTCGGATGCGGTGCGCGAGTTGCTGTATCCGCTGGAGCCAGGGCAGGTGCAGGCATGAGTGAGCAGCGTTTTTTCCGTTTCCTGCAGGAACGTATCGGCCTGGACGTCGAGTCGGTCGGCGCGGCGATGGTCGAGCGTGCCTTGCGCCAGCGTTGCACACTCGTGCAGGCCGAGAACCTGGACGACTACTGGATACGGTTGCAGCAGTCGACCGATGAACAGCAGGCCTTGATCGAGGCGGTCATCGTTCCGGAGACCTGGTTCTTCCGCTACCCCGAATCCTTCACCGCCCTGGCGGGGTTGGCCCACAAGCGCGTGGCTGAGCTGGCCGGCGCCCGGCCGCTGCGGATCCTCAGCCTGCCGTGCTCCACCGGCGAGGAGCCGTATTCGATCGCCATGGCATTGCTCGACGGCGGGCTGAACCCCGGGGCATTTCGTATCGACGGCATCGACATCAGCCCCAGCTCGGTGGCCAAGGGCGAGCAAGGCGTTTATGGCCGCAACTCGTTCCGCGGCAGTGAGCTGGCCTTTCGCGAGCGACATTTCAGTGTCGTCGACGAGGCCCATCGCCTGGATGAGCGGGTGCGCCAGCAGGTCAGCCTGCAAGTGGGCAACGTGCTCGATCCGGCGCTGCGGGCCCGTGAAGGCCTCTACGATTTCGTGTTCTGTCGTAATCTGCTGATCTATTTCGACGTACCGACCCAGCAGCGGGTGTTCGAGGTGCTCAAGCACCTGACCCATGCCCAGGGCGTCCTGTTCATCGGTCCGGCCGAGGGCAGCCTGCTGGCGCGCCTGGGTATGCGACCACTGGGGATCGCCCAGTCGTTCGCCTACGTTCGTCAGGAAGAAGCGCCGCCGGTCGTCATCGCCAAGCCGGCGCCGGTGGCCCGCCCTGCAGTGGTGCCACCCGTGCCACCGCGTATCGTGACGCTGTCGCCGCGGGTCGGCAGGCCGAATGCCGTGCCAGTCGCCAAGGCGATGCCGACCGAGGATGAGGCGCAACTGCTGGCCAACATCGCCCAGCATGCCAATGCCGGTGACAGCGCCCAGGCCAGGGAAGGCTGCGAGCGCTATCTGCGCAAGTTCGCGCCCAAGGCACAGGTTTACTACTGGCTGGGGTTGCTCAGCGATACCGAGGGCGATGCCGCGCAGGCCATCACCCATTACCGCAAGGCCCTCTACCTCGAGCCGCAGCACCCGGAGGCGCTGATGCACCTGGCCATGCTGCTGGCCGCGCAGGGCGACGAGGCGGGCGCGCGACGCCTGCAGGAGCGTGCCGCTCGGGCTGGCCGGGAGTCTGAACGATGAGCGGCGGATACCCTATGCAACTGATTGCCCACGATGACGAGCAGATCGATGATTGCTGGAACCGTATCGGGGTGCATGGCGACAAACAGTGCCCCTTGCTGCCACGGCATGTGCACTGCCGTAACTGCGAGGTCTATGCCGAGGCGGCCACGCGCCTGCTCGACCGTTATGCGCTGATCCAGGATGAACAGCTCGAGGCTCCCGCTGTACAGGAGGAGGCGGTCGGCCGCTCGATGCTGCTGTTCCGCCTGGGCGAGGAATGGTTGGCCCTGGCCACCGCCTGCCTGGCCGAGATCGCCCCGTTGCAGCCGGTGCACTCGTTGCCTCACCAGCGTTCACGGGTGCTGCAGGGGGTCGCCAATGTGCGCGGGGCGCTGGTGCCCTGCCTGTCGCTGGCCGACCTGCTGGGCGTGCCGGTCGAGGCGGGCAGCGAGCGCGGCGGGCGGAGCATGCCGCGCATGCTGATCCTGGCGGCCGAAGGCGGGCCGGTGGTGGTGCCGGTGGATGAGATCGACGGGATCCATCGCCTCGACCCGGCGAGCCTGGACAATGGCCGCGATGCTGCGCACTTCACCGCGGCGGTGCTGCAGTGGCGCGGGCGCAGCGTGCGTGTGCTGGATGAACAACACCTGATGTCAGCCGTGAAGCGGAGCCTGTCATGACCCCGGAGCAAATGCGCGATGCGTCGCTGCTCGAGCTGTTCAGCCTGGAGGCCGAGGCCCAGACCCAGGTGCTCAGCGCGGGCCTGATGGCGCTGGAGCGCAACCCCGCGCAACCTGATCAGCTCGAGGCCTGCATGCGTGCGGCGCACTCGCTCAAGGGGGCGGCGCGGATCGTCGGCATCGACGCCGGGGTCAGTGTCGCCCACGTGATGGAAGACTGCCTGGTGGCCGCCCAGGAGGGCCGCCTGCTGCTGCGCCCCGAGCATATCGACGCACTGTTGCAGGGCACCGATCTGCTGATGCGTATCGCCACGCCGGGCGACCAGGACAGCGAGGCCGCCGTGGCGGTGTTCCTGGCACAGATGGCGGCCTTGCTCGACCCCTCGGCACCCTTGCTGGCCAACGCGCAGCCGAGTGCAGCGAGCCTGCCGCCTGTCGTCCAGCCCTCACTGCCGGAGCCTGAGGCCCTGTCGCCACCTGAACCCGACGTCGAGGCAGAGCCGGTGCCTGCCCGCAAGGCCGGAAAACGCGGTGGCGAGGGCGGCGAGCGGGTGTTGCGGGTCACCGCCGACCGACTGAACAGCCTGCTGGACCTGTCGAGCAAGTCGCTGGTCGAGACCCAGCGCCTGAAACCCTACCTGGCCACCCTGCAGCGCCTGAAACGCATGCATGGCCAGGGCATGCGGGGGCTCGACGGGCTGAAGGCCCAGCTGGAGGAGAGCGGCCAGGGGCCAGAAGTGCTCGAAGCCCTGGCCCAGACCCAGCAGTTGCTGGCCGAAACCCAGCAAATCCTGTTGCAACAGGCGGCTGACCTGGACGAATTCGGCTGGCAGGCCAGCCAGCGCGCGCAGTTGCTCTACGACACGGCTTTGGCGTGTCGCATGCGTCCGTTCGCCGATGTGCTGACCGGGCAGAGCCGGATGGTCCGCGACCTTGGCCGCTCGCTGGACAAGCCCGTGCGCTTGCTGGTCGAGGGCGAGAAGACCCAGGTCGACCGCGATGTGCTGGAAAAACTCGAGGCTCCGCTGACGCACCTGTTGCGCAACGCGGTCGATCACGGTATCGAGCTGCCCGAGCAGCGCCTGCTGGCCGGCAAGCCAAGCGAGGGCACGGTACGCTTGCGCGCCTCGCACCAGGCCGGATTGCTGATTCTCGAATTGTCCGACGACGGTGCCGGTATCGATCTGCAGCGCCTGCGCCGCAGTATCGTCGAGCGTGCCCTGTCGCCGGCCGAGACCGTGGCGCAGATGAGCGAGGCCGAGCTGCTGACGTTCCTGTTCCTGCCGGGCTTCAGCCTGCGCGATACGGTCACCGAGGTCTCCGGACGCGGTGTCGGACTGGACGCGGTGCAGCACATGGTTCGCGAACTGCGCGGGTCTATCGAGTTGACCCAGGTTGCCGGGCAGGGCTGCTGCTTCCACCTGGAAGTGCCGTTGACCCTGTCGGTGGTGCGCAGCCTGGTGGTCGAGGTGGGCGGCGAGGCCTATGCCTTCCCACTGGCGCATATCGAGCGCACCGTCGAAGTGCCTGCCGAGGCCATCGTGCAGATCGAAGGCCGTCAGCACTTCTGGCACGAAGGGCGGCATATCGGCCTGGTGGCTGCCAGTCAGTTGCTCAACCGGCCGGCGGCCCAGGGTGATGAACAGAGCCTTCGGGTAGTGGTGATTCGTGAGCGCGAACAGCTCTATGGGGTGGCGGTCGAGCGGCTGATCGGCGAACGGGTGCTGGTGGTGATGCCACTGGACGCGCGCCTGGGCAAGGTCCAGGACATTTCCGCCGGCGCCCTGCTCGATGATGGCTCGGTGGTGCTGATCGTCGATGTCGAGGACCTGCTGCGCTCGGTGGACAAACTGCTCAGCACCGGCCGCCTGGAACGTATCGAACGGGGCGGGCGGGGCGGCAAGGGCGTGGCACGCAAGCGCATCCTGGTGGTCGACGACTCGCTCACCGTACGCGAGCTGCAGCGCAAGCTGCTGGGCAACCGCGGCTATGACGTGGCGGTGGCCGTCGATGGCATGGACGGCTGGAACGCCCTGCGCAGTGATGATTTCGACCTGCTGATCACCGACATCGACATGCCGCGCATGGACGGTATCGAGCTGGTCACCTTGGTAAGGCGTGACAACCGCCTCCAATCGTTGCCGGTGATGGTGGTGTCCTACAAGGATCGTGAAGAAGACCGGCGTCGTGGACTGGATGCCGGCGCTGACTATTATTTGGCCAAGGCCAGCTTCCATGACGATGCGTTGCTGGAGGCGGTCGTGGAGCTGATCGGAGGTGCCCAGGGATGAGAATCGCCATCGTCAACGACATGCCTATGGCCGTGGAGGCCCTGCGCCGCGCGTTGGCCTTCGAACCCGCGCATCAGGTGATCTGGGTGGCGGGCAATGGCGCCGAGGCGGTGCGCCTGTGCGCCGAGCAGACTCCTGATCTGATCCTCATGGACCTGATCATGCCGGTGATGGACGGTGTCGAGGCCACCCGACGGATCATGGCCGAGACCCCGTGCGCCATCGTCATCGTCACGGTGGACCGCAAGCAGAATGTGCACCGGGTGTTCGAGGCCATGGGCCATGGCGCCCTGGATGTGGTCGATACCCCGGCGTTGGGCGCGGGCGACGCCCGGGAGGCGGCCGCGCCGCTGTTGCGCAAGATCCTCAACATCGGCTGGCTGATCGGCCAGCAGCGTCCCAGCGCTGCCCGGGCGGTGGCCGCGCCGCTGCGCGAGACTTCGCAGCGCCGTGCCCTGGTGGCCATCGGCTCGTCGGCGGGTGGGCCGGCGGCGCTCGAGGTACTGCTCAAGGGCCTGCCGCGCAGTTTCCCGGCGGCCATCGTGCTGGTCCAGCATGTCGACCAGGTGTTCGCCGCCGGCATGGCCGAATGGCTCAGCACCGCGTCCGGCCTGCCGGTGCGCCTGGCCCGCGAGGGTGAGCCTCCGCAGCCGGGGCAGGTGCTGCTGGCCGGCACCAACCACCATATCCGTCTGCTGAGAAATGGCGAGCTGGCCTACACTGCCGAGCCCGTCAACGAAATCTACCGGCCCTCGATCGACGTGTTCTTCGAGAGTGTGGCGCGCTATTGGTCTGGCGATGCGGTGGGCGTGCTGCTTACCGGGATGGGGCGCGATGGCGCCCAGGGCCTGAAGCTGATGCGCCAGCAGGGCTTCCTGACCATCGCCCAGGACCAGCAGAGCAGCGCGGTATACGGCATGCCCAAGGCCGCCGCGGCGATCGACGCGGCGGTGGAAATCCGTCCGCTGGAGCGAATTGCCGGGCGACTGATGGAAATCTTTTCGAAATGACGATATGTATTGAGGCGCGCCGCGTGGCCGGCGGTCAACGGGTGACTACGGATGAATGATCTACCGATCGAAGGTTTCACGACCATCAACGAAAGCGCGGCGATGGTCCTGCTGGTCGACGATCAGGCGATGATCGGCGAAGCGGTGCGCCGTGGTCTGGCCCATGAAGAGAACATCGACTTCCACTTCTGCGCCGACCCGCACCAGGCGGTGGCCCAGGCCATGCGCATCAAGCCCACGGTGATCCTCCAGGACCTGATCATGCCGGGCCTCGACGGCCTGACCCTGGTGCGCGAATACCGCAACAACCCGGCCACCCAGGACATCCCGATCATCGTCCTGTCGACCAAGGAGGACCCGCTGGTCAAGAGCGCGGCCTTCGCCGCCGGGGCCAACGACTACCTGGTGAAGCTGCCGGACACCATCGAGCTGGTGGCGCGTATCCGCTACCACTCGCGTTCGTACCTGACGCTGTTGCAGCGTGACGAGGCTTACCGCGCCCTGCGGGTGAGCCAGCAGCAGTTGCTCGACACCAACCTGATGCTGCAGCGGTTGATGAACTCGGACGGGCTCACCGGGCTGTCCAACCGCCGTCACTTCGACGAATACCTGGAGCTGGAGTGGCGCCGGGCTATTCGTGAGCAGCAGCAGTTGTCGTTGCTGATGGTCGATGTCGACTACTTCAAGGCGTTCAACGACAGTTTCGGCCACCTTGCCGGTGACGAGGCCCTGCGTCAGGTGGCCGAGGCCATTCGCGGCTGCTGCTCGCGGCCGACCGACCTGCCGGCGCGCTATGGCGGCGAGGAGTTCGCCCTGGTGCTGCCCAATACTTCGCCTGGTGGCGCGCGGCTGGTGGCGGAAAAGCTGCGCCAGACCATCATGGGCCTGAAGATTGCCCACACCGTCCCTGAGGCGGCCTCGCACCTGACCGTTAGCATCGGTCTGGCGACCTTGACGCCGAGTGTCGGCAGTCACTGTCGGCAACTGATTTCGGCGGCGGACAAGGGGTTGTATCTGGCCAAGAACAGCGGGCGTAATCAAGTCGGGATTGCCTAAGTGAGTTCCCGCAGGGGTATTAGTGTTTTCAGCACTTCACTAACCCTGCGGGACCGGCTTGTCGGCAGAGGTTGTAAACAACAATTGCTGGCTGAAACCTAAACTCCAATCTCTTCGCTCTTCGCTCTTCGCTCTTCGCTCTTCGCTCTTCGCTTTTGCTTTTGCTTTTGCTTTTGCTTCTAAGTGCGCGGTAGATCAGGCAACACCAATTGCGACTTCAGGAGGCCGAGCGGAGTTCTTGCGGAGGGAGGTGACGGGCATGGATGCCCGTCAAGCGCTGCGCCCCAGGATGGGGCGTTCAGCGCGGTCCTCCCGGGAGCAAGAACGGAGCGAGGGAACCCCGGAGCGGAGCGTAGGGGCCGGATGAATGGAGCGAGGATTTTTTGGTGACTTTTTGATCCTTCAAAAAGTTACCCGCCGTAAGGGCCATCCCTTTCAAGGTCTTCGGTAGAATCCACTGAAATCCAGTCAGGAAGACCCGAACGATGTGGGCTGATGTACTAGCGCGATTCGAGAAAAAAGCACCCGCCAGCGTAATGGCCAAACTTGCCTTGGAGCAGGCCATTGCGCCGGAGTGGGTCGATCAGGTTTTCGAGGAGCACCGGCAACGGCAGTATTCTCGCGAATTGCTGTTCTCGACCATCGTCAAGCTGATGTCGCTTGTTTCTCTGGGCTTGAAGCCATCCTTACATGCTGCCGCGAGACAACTAGACGACCTTCCCGTCAGTCTGGCGGCCCTTTACGACAAGATCAGTCGAACCGAACCTGCCCTGTTGCGTGCTCTGGTGACAGGCTGTGCGCAGCGCTTGGCGCCGACAATCCATGAGTTGGGCTATTCAGCCATGCTTCCTGATTGGCAAGTTCGGATAGTCGATGGAAGCCACCTGGCCTCCACCGAAAAGCGTCTTGGTGCGTTGCGCCAAGAGCGTGGGGCGGCTCGCCCCGGGTTCTCGGTAGTGGTCTACGATCCCGATCTGGATCAGGTGATCGACCTCCAACCGTGTGAAGACGCCTACGCAAGTGAGCGCGTCTGTGTCTTGCCGTTACTGGCTCAAGCAAAGGCCAATCAGGTCTGGGTCGCTGATCGCCTCTACTGCACGCTGCCTGTCATGGAGGCGTGCGAACAGGTGAGCACATCATTTGTCATTCGCCAGCAAGCCAAACATCCCCGCTTGATCCAAGAAGGTGAGTGGCAAGCACCGATGCCGGTAGCAACAGGCACAGTGCGCGAGCAATCCATCGAAGTAAAAGGCGGGCACTGCTGGCGACGTGTCGAGTTGACACTTCATTCGCCAAACGACTCAGGTGATAACAGCTTGATGTTCTGGAGCAATCTGCCCGAGAGCATCAGTGCACAACAAATCGCAGACTTCTATCGCCGTCGCTGGAGCATCGAAGGGATGTTTCAGCGACTGGAAGCGATTCTGGAAAGTGAAATTGAAACCCTTGGCAGCCCGCGAGCTGCCTTGCTTGGCTTCACCACTGCCGTTCTGGCATACAACGTTCTGGCCTTGCTCAAACGTAGTGTTGAGCAGGCCCATCGGGATGCCTTGCCCGATAATTGGGAAGCCTCGATCTATCACTTGGCGGTGCAGATCAGAGGGGGTTACGAAGGCATGCAGATTGCCCTGCCATCCGAGTACATGCCAGTTGTACCGATAGACAAACTGGCCCAGCGCCTGCTGGAGCTAGCCAGAAACATCCAGCCCAAACAGGTCGTGAAAAGTCCACGAGGCCCCAAGGTGCCCAAAGCGAAGGCCTGGGTGCAAGGTACGGCTGTGCATGCCCACGTTTCGACGGATCGGGTCATCAAGGCCGCTAAAACCAAAAGACCTTGAAAGGGATGGCCGTAAGGGCGGAAAGGTGACATTGCGTCACCATCGCAAATGAATGCGCATATAACTTTCAAAACACACTCTCAAAGTCAAAGTCAAAGTCAAAGTCAAAGTCAAAGTCAAAGTCAAAGTCAAAGTCAAAGTCAAATGCGATCGGCGTGCGTTTTCACAGTTGTAAGCGCATTCATTTGCGATGGTGACGCATAGTCACCTTTTCGCCCTTACGGCGAGTCCCTTTTTGAAGGATCAAAATCTATGGTCACCCCGTTTTCTGCAATACTGTTCATCAGATGAAATGGATGGCTTGCGTAAATCTATCCGGCGTCTGATGGGCTCGTATCCGCCCGCGCCACGATGAGCGTTCGCACCTGACAATCCTTAAAAAGTAAGCGGCTTCCAAGAGCCATTTTTGATCCCAGGATCATCGTCAGGCCGATCGGCCGTTTGTTTCATCTGTTGTACAGCTATCGCAAAACCTGATGGTGAAACACGGTGCAGCACTACGGGGTCAGGCGTTCATGGCGCCTGGCTCCGTTTTATATTGCGTGTGCCGAGTGGTAATGGCCCAAGCGATGCGTGCCAGTTTGTTGGCCAACGCGCAGGCCACCACGTTGGAGTGACGTCGAGCGAGCAGTGAGCGCACCCAATCGGCTAATGGGCCTTTCTGGTACTTCAAACGCATCAGGTAAACCCGTGCGCATTGCACCAGCAAGCGTCGAAGGTTCTTGTCGCCGCGCTTGCTAATCCCCAGCAAATTCTGTCTGCCACCGGTACTGTACTGACGGGGCACCAGACCTACAGAGGCCGCAAAGTCCCGGCTACTGCCGTATTGCTGGCCATCGCCCATTTCCACAGCCAGCAGGCTGGCGGTGATCGGTCCGACACACGGAATACTCAGCAAACGACTACCCAGATCATCGTCAGTCAGCTGGCTCACCAGCTCTTCGTCCAACAACTTGATCTGCTCGCTCAGGTAGACGAAATGCTCATGTAGCCGCTGCAACAATGCGACAAGACGTACAGGCAAGTCGTGCTCTTCAAGCACAGAAGCGAGGCGTTTGACCACTGCCAGTCCGGTCGGCAGGCTGACGCCGAATTCGAGCAGGAACCCATGCATCTGGTTCACCGTCTTGGTTCGGTCGCGGATCAATGATTCACGCATCCGATGAGAAACAGAGAGCGTTTGCTGCTCAGGCGATTTTGGCGTCACAAAGCGCATGGAAGGCCGGGAAGCAGCTTCGCAGATGGCTTGCGCATCAACGAAGTCGTTTTTGTTGCTCTTGACGAAAGGCTTAACAAACTGAGGCGAGATCAGCTTGGCTTCATGCCCCATCGCCGTGAGTTCTCGAGCCAGATAGTGCGAACCGGCACAGGCCTCCATCACCACCGTGCAGGGAGGATGATTGGCCAGAAACCGCATCATCTGCAGCCTTGAGCACTTCTTGCGCGATACCTCTTTGCCGAACTTGTCCTGGGCATGCAGGTGGAAGGTATGTTTGCCGATGTCGATGCCGATCAGTGTCACGGTGCTCATGATGACGGTCTCCGAAGAAAAAACACCCTGCGAAAGCGTACGCCTCGCAGGGTGCCGGGGTGACCATCTCATTAAGGAACCAAAAAATCCTCGCTCCATTCATCCGGCCCTACGCTTCGCTCCGGGTCCCCTCACTCCGGCCTTGCTCCCGGGAGGACCGCGCTGCAGGGCCCATCCTGGGCCCCAGCGCTTGACGGGCATCCATGCCCGTCACCTCCCTCCGCAAGGCCTGCGTTCGGCCTCCTGAAGTCGCGAAGGTACGGGCGGCGCCTGGGCTGACGTAGCTGTCGCTAGTTGAGTATGGCGCTAGACTCTTGATCGGCAACGGCAACGGCAACGGCAACGGCAACGGCAACGGCAACGGCAACGGCAACGGCAACGGCAACGGCAACGGCAACGCCGGGAATCGGGCGTAAAGGGGTTTGCGCCCAGACCGCCCGGCGGGTCTGCCGCCAGACCCCAGACTCGGTTATACTCGCGGGCTTTTCACCGAATTCGCACGAGAGCTGCCCGCCCATGGAAATCCAACCGATCCTGAACACCATCAAGGACCTCACCGAGCGTTCCCAATCCATTCGGGGGTATCTTTGACTACGATCACAAACATGATCGTCTGGTCGAAGTAAACCGCGAGCTGGAAGACGCCGCTGTCTGGAACAAACCCGAGTACGCCCAGGCCCTGGGCCGCGAGCGCGCCATGCTGGCGCAGGTGGTCGAGACCCTCGATAAACTGTCCAACGGCCTGACCGACTGCAAGGACCTGCTCGACATGGCCGTCGAGGAGGGCGATGAAGGCGCTGTCAGCGATGTCGAGACCGAGCTGCAAGGGCTTGAGGAATCCCTCGCCCAGCTCGAGTTCCGTCGCATGTTCAGCGGCGAGATGGACCCGAACAACGCCTACCTGGACATCCAGGCCGGCTCCGGCGGCACCGAGGCCCAGGACTGGGCCAACATCCTGCTGCGCATGTACCTGCGCTGGGCCGACAAGCGCGGCTTCGATGCCACCATCATCGAACTGTCCGAAGGCGAAGTCGCCGGCATCAAGGGCGCCACCGTGCACATCAAGGGCGAGTACGCCTTCGGCTGGCTGCGCACCGAGATCGGCGTGCACCGCCTGGTGCGCAAGAGCCCGTTCGACTCCGGCGCCCGTCGCCACACCTCGTTCTCGGCGGTGTTCGTCTCGCCCGAGATCGACGACAAGGTCGAGATCGAGATCAACCCGTCCGACCTGCGCATCGACACCTACCGCTCCTCCGGTGCCGGTGGTCAGCACGTCAACACCACCGACTCGGCGGTGCGTATCACCCACGTGCCGACCAACACCGTGGTGGCCTGCCAGAACGAACGCTCCCAGCACGCCAACAAGGACACCGCCATGAAAATGCTGCGGGCCAAGTTGTACGAGCTGGAAATGCAAAAACGCAACGCCGCCTCCCAGGCCCTGGAAGACAGCAAGTCGGACATCGGCTGGGGCCACCAGATCCGCTCCTACGTGCTCGACGACTCGCGCATCAAGGACCTGCGGACCGGCGTCGAGCGCAGCGACTGCCAGAAGGTCCTGGACGGCGACCTCGACCAGTACCTGGAAGCGAGCCTCAAGCAGGGGCTGTAAACCGCACACCACCGCCGCGATACGAGGCCCAGGGCCCGTATCGCGTGCCCTGCCCGACAGGGGCAACGAACACCTGATGGAAAGAATGACGACATGAGCGACCTCAAGACCGAAGCGCAAGACCTGCAACAGGAAGAAAACGCCCTGATCGCCCTGCGCAAGGAAAAACTTGCCGCCGAGCGCGCCAAGGGCAATGCCTTCCCCAACGACTTCCGCCGCGACAGCTACTGCAACGACCTGCAGAAGCAGTACGCGGACAAGACCAAGGAAGAGCTGGAAGCAGCCGGCATTCCGGTCAAGGTCGCCGGTCGCATCATGCTCAACCGTGGCTCGTTCATGGTCATCCAGGACATGACCGGCCGCATCCAGGTCTACGTCAACCGCAAGACCCTGCCGGAAGAAACCCTGGCCGCGGTCAAGACCTGGGACCTGGGCGACATCATCAGCGCCGAAGGCACCCTGGCCCGCTCCGGCAAGGGCGACCTGTACGTCGAGATGACCAACGTGCGCCTGCTGACCAAGTCACTGCGCCCGCTGCCGGACAAGCACCACGGCCTGACCGACACCGAGCAGCGCTACCGCCAGCGCTACGTCGACCTGATGGTCAACGAGGAAACCCGCCACACCTTCCGTGTCCGTTCGCAGGTGATCTCGCACATCCGCAAGTTCCTCATCGAGCGCGACTTCCTCGAAGTCGAAACCCCGATGCTGCAGACCATCCCCGGCGGCGCCGCGGCCAAGCCGTTCGAAACCCACCACAACGCCCTGGACATGGCCATGTTCCTGCGCATCGCGCCTGAGTTGTACCTCAAGCGCCTGGTGGTCGGTGGCTTCGAGAAAGTCTTCGAGATCAACCGCAACTTCCGTAACGAAGGCGTTTCGACTCGTCACAACCCAGAATTCACCATGCTCGAGTTCTACCAGGCCTACGCCGACTACCGCGACAACATGGACCTCACCGAGGAACTGTTCCGCGAGCTGGCGCAGCTGGTACTGGGCTGCACCGACGTGCCGTACGGCGACAAGGTGTTCCACTTCGGCGAGCCGTTCGTGCGCCTGTCGGTGTTCGACTCGATCCTCAAGTACAACCCGGAGCTCACCGCCGCCGACCTGCAGGACGTCGACCGTGCCCGCGAGATCGCCAAGAAAGCCGGCGCCAAGGTGCTCGGCCACGAAGGCCTGGGCAAGCTGCAGGTGATGATTTTCGAAGAGCTGGTCGAGCACAAGCTGGAGCAGCCGCACTTCATCACCGAGTACCCGTTCGAAGTCTCGCCGCTGGCCCGTCGCAACGACGACAACCCGGCCGTGACCGACCGCTTCGAGCTGTTCATCGGTGGCCGCGAGATCGCCAACGCCTACTCCGAGCTCAACGATGCCGAAGACCAGGCCGAGCGCTTCCTGGCCCAGGTGGCCGAGAAGGACGCCGGTGACGACGAGGCCATGCACTACGATGCCGACTTCGTCCGTGCCCTGGAATACGGCATGCCGCCGACCGCCGGTGAGGGCATCGGCATCGACCGCCTGGTGATGCTGCTGACCAACTCGCCGTCGATCCGCGACGTGATCCTGTTCCCGCACATGCGTCCACAGGCCTGAGCGATCTGAACAAGCCGCCTTTCGAGGCGGCTTTTTCATGCCTGAAGCTTTATGTTGTCAGTGCGGGCCTCCTCGCGGGGCAAGCCCGCTCCCACAGTTGCACCGCAGGGCTTGAGCGTTGTGGTGTAACGTGGGAGCGGGCTTGCCCCGCGATGAGGTCGGCACCGGTAACCCACTGTTCATGAGGTACCTCCAGTGACCCCCGCAATGCCCCACCAAGGCGCCGCCGGCATCGCCACCGCCGTCGCCGAGAGCGTGCAGTACCAGGGCCGCAAGACCGCCCGCCAGGGCAGCGAGCAGCGCCGCCAGCAGATCCTCGACGCCGCCATGCGCATCGTCGTGCGCGATGGCGTGCGCGGCGTGCGCCACCGCGCCGTGGCCGCCGAGGCCGGTGTGCCGTTGTCGGCCACCACCTACTACTTCAAGGATATCCAGGACCTGCTGGCCGATACCTTCGCCCAGTACGTCGAGCGCAGCGCGGCCTACATGGCCAAGCTCTGGACCAACACCGAAGGCGTGCTGCGCCAGTTGCTGGCCCAGGGCGACGGCAGCCCCCAGGCCCGGGCGCACCTGGCCGATGAAGTGGCGCGCATGCTGGCCGACTACGTCCTGCGCCAACTGAACAACCGCCGCGACTTCCTCATGGCCGAGCAGGCCTTCCGCCAGGAGGCGCTGCTGTGCCCGCGCCTGGCCGAGTTGGTGCAGGCCCACGAGCAGATCCTGCTGCATGGCGCGCGACAGATCCTGCAGGTGGTCGGCTCGCGCCAGCCCGAGCAGGATGCCCAGATGTTGACGGCGATAATCGAGCAGATGGAATATCAGGGCCTGCTCAAGGATGCGAATGCGCAGGCCGATGAGCAGATGCTCGCTATCCTTGTCCGATACCTGCAGATGGTGCTGGCCTCGGCCTGAGTGGCGAACGACTTTTCAAGGAGAACCTGATGAAAGCCTGGCGTGTGGTGTTGTTGACCTTGTCATTCCTCCTGCTGGGCGGTTGTCTGGTGACGTTCGACGAGCCGCTGCCGGCCAACCAGCCGGCGCCCAAGGCCCTGCTCGGGCAGTGGAGCAGCAAGGACGCCTGGGGCCAGCCGCTGAAGCTGAGCATCAGCCGCGCCGGCGGCAACACCTACAAGGCGGTGGCCCGTGCCCAGGGCAAGGCCCCCGAGGAATACGCCTTCACCGTGGCCCGGCACGGCAACCGCTGGTACCTGTCGGCCGGGGTGCCCAAGCGCCTGGGCGGCAACTTCCTGATCGGTGGCTTCGAGGTGATCGACGGCAAGCAGCTGGTGGTCTACAACCTCGATGTCGAGCAGGTGCAGCAGGCCGTCGCCAAGAAAGAACTGAGCGGACGCAGTACCGAAGTGCCGGAAGATAACGGCGAGGGCGTGCTGATCGACAGCCCGACCGAGCGGGTGCTGGCGTACCTGGACGATCCCGCCAACTCCGATCTGTTCGTCGAGGTGGCGCGCTTCCAGCGTTCCGGTAAATAGCAGTGAGCATACCGGCCTCGTCGCGGGGCAAGCCCGCTCCGGGTTGTGGGAGCGGGCTTGCCCCGCGATGAGGCTCCAAGAAGGAGTCCCGCGTGGACGAGTACCAGCAGACCATACGCACGTTGTCCGACCGCATCGTCGCCACCCAGACCCCGATCCGCGTACTCGACGCAGTGAAATGGGACGACGGCATCCGCCAGGGCTTCCTCAAGGCCAAGGGCAAGGAGCCACCGGCGGTGGACCGTGCCTACTACCAGAACCGCCCGCTGTCGTTCGACTCCAGCGCGGTGAAGGCCGAGTTCCAGAGCATCGAGCGCGACATCACCCGGCAGTTGGGCCAGTTCAACCCGGTCGGGCAGATCATGCGGCGCATGTGCAAGGAATACCGCATGGTCGTGCGCATGCTCGAGGCACGCGGCACCGAGGACTTCGGGCTGATCTCCCAGGAGCTCTACGGCGCTGCCTCCGATGCCTTCCACGCTGGTGATCCGACCCTGGCCGATCTGGGCCTGATGCTCTCGGACTACCTGAACAACATCGACGGTCGAGGCGACCTGAAGGACGAGCCGAAGAACCTCACGGCCAAGGAAGCGGTGGAGATCCTCCAGCGTCGCCTGAACAAGGTGTTCGGCGAGGCCGAGGAGACCATCCGCGTGTTCGAGTCCGACGGCATCGTTGCCGACGCCGCGGCTGGCGCCGACTACATCAAGGTGCGCGCCGACGCCATGTTCAACAGCCGCGATGTGCGCGCCCTGGAAGTGCATGAAGGCCTGGTGCACGTCGGCACCACCCTCAACGGCCTGAACCAGCCGATCTGCACCTTCCTGGCCAAGGGCCCGCCCTCGTCGACGGTGACCCAGGAAGGCCTGGCCATCCTCATGGAGGTGATCGCCTTCGCCTCCTACCCCAGCCGCCTGCGCAAGCTCACCAACCGCACCCGCGCCATCCACATGGTGGAGGAGGGCGCCGACTTCCTGCAGGTCTTCGAGTTCTTCCGCGGCCAGGGCTTCGAGATGGGGCAGAGCTACAGCAACGCCAGCCGGGTGTTCCGTGGCTCGGTGCCCAATGGCCTGCCATTCACCAAGGACTTGTCCTACCTCAAGGGCTTCATCATGGTTTACAACTACATTCAGTTGGCCGTGAAGAAGGGCAAGCTCGAGCAGATCCCGTTGCTGTTCTGCGGCAAGACCACCCTGGAAGACATGCGCACGCTGCGCCAGCTGGTCGAGGAAGGGCTGGTCGAACCGCCCAAGTACCTGCCCGAGCAGTTCCGCGACCTCAACGCGCTGTCGGCCTGGATGTGCTTCTCCAACTTCCTCAACCACCTGAGCCTGGACCGTATTGAAGCCGACTACGCGAACATTCTCTGACGCCTGCCGTCACCTCGCCTTCGGCCTCGGGTTGCTGCTTTTGGGCGGCTGCAGCAGCCTGCTGTTCTATCCCGAGCCCGGCCAGCCGTTCACCCCGGAAAAGGCCCACTTGCAGTATCAGGACCTGACCCTCAGCGCCGCCGACGGCACGCGCCTGCATGGCTGGTGGCTGCCCGTGCCGCAGGGCGTCGAGGTCAAGGGCACGGTGCTGCACCTGCATGGCAATGGTGGCAACCTGGCCTGGCACCTGGGCGGCAGCTACTGGCTGCCGAAGGCGGGCTACCAGGTGCTGATGATCGACTATCGCGGTTATGGGTTGTCCCAGGGCAAGCCGACACTGCCCAAGGTGTATGGCGATATCGGCGCGGCGCTGGACTGGCTCGACAAGGCGCCCCAGACCCAGAGCAGGCCGCTGGTGCTGCTGGGCCAGAGCCTCGGCGGGGCCATGGCCATCCATTACCTGGCCCAGCACCCCGAGCAGCGCCGACGCTTCAGCGCCCTGGTGTTTGATGGCGTGCCGGCCAGCTACCGGGCGGTGGGGCGTTATGCCCTGAGCACTTCGTGGATGACCTGGCCACTGCAGGTGCCGCTGTCGTGGCTGGTGCCGGACGGCGACAGCGCGATCAACTCGATCGCCCGCCTGGACAGCCCGCCGAAGCTGTTCTTCCACAGCATCGACGACAACCTCGTGCCGTTGGACAACGGCCTGCGTTTGTACCGCCAGGCGCCGCCGCCCCGGGTGTTGCAACTGACCCGGGGCGACCATGTGCAGACTTTCGCCGACCCGACCTGGCGTCAGGTGATGCTGCGTTTCCTGGAAGACCCTGCCCATTTCAACGGCCTGCGCCGCCTGGCCGAAGTCCCCGACTACCCTGACGAGAAGAACAAGCAATGAGTGAAGAACGCAACGCCATCCCGCTGATCCTGACCGGCGTCGGCAGCATCATCGTGACGGTGGGAACCCTCTGGTACTACGGCTACCTGCATTTCGCCAAGCCCGAGGATGCGCTGTTGTTGCAGGATTTCACCATGCTCAAGACCATTCCGGGGGAAGACTACAAGGTCTCGCTGACGCCGGCGCCACAGGTGGCACAGTGCATCGATGGCGTGCTGGTGCTGTTCGACACCGAGCAGAAGGGCCTGACCGGGGTGCTGGTGGACAACCGCAAGCGCGCGGTGCGTTGCATGGGGCAGGAGACGCCGCAGCAGGTGCAGTGAATGATGGGGCTGCTGCAATGCGGCCCGATCAGTTCAATCGCGCGCTGGCGACTGAATAGACATCGCATCGTTCACGTTTGCCGATCGCAATGACAAGCACTACCACGCGCTGATCAATCACCTGGTAGACCAAGCGGTAGCCGGCTGATCTCAATTTGATCTTGTAGCAATCAGCCATGTTATTGAGCCGGTCTTTTTCAACCCTGGGTTGAGCCAGCCGGGCCTTGAGTTTCTTGGCAAGCTGCAGGCGCAATGTGGGTTCGAGCTTGCGGTACTCCTTGTGCGCTCGTGAATCAAACTCAAGGTTGTAGCTTGCTGTCGCGCTCTGCGTCGGCGATGAGCTCATCGATATCCACCCTCACGGTAGGCCCGCCAAGTCGCTGGCGTACCAGCTCGGCCAGTTGGATATCGTCAATCAGATCCATCATCGCCTCGTAGCGCTCTGGTGGTACTGCGTAGAAGGCGGGCTCGTTCCGATTGAGGATCACCACGGTTTCACCGTGCCCTTGGCGAATGGTGCCCATTGGGTCTTTCTTAAGGTCGGTGATGGATGCTGCCAGATCGGCGAGGACAGGGTAGGTCATAGTTGTATCAACCCATTTGTCGAGAAGGACGGTTGCCTCAGTTTAGTGCTTTTAAAGGTGTCTTCAAAGGTGCTTTTGACGGAAGGTCAAGCATGAAAAAACCCGCCATCAGGCGGGTTTTTTCATTCAGACAGCAGCCCTCATTGGACTTGGCTCACCGCTCGCGGCGCCACCGGCTGGTTGTCGTTGGAGATGGTCACCTCCACCCGACGGTTCTGCGCGCGGCCCGAGTTGCTGCTGTTGTCGGCCACCGGGTACTCCTTGCCGTACCCCTGGGCGACGATGCGTGCAGGATCCACGCCGGCACGTACCAGTGCCATGCGCACCGCGGCGGCGCGACGCTCGGACAGGGTCTGGTTGTAGTTGGCCGAACCAACGCTGTCGGTGTAGCCCTCGACGATCACCTTGCGCTCAGGGTTCTCCTGGAGGAACTGGGCCAGCTTGGTGACGTTGGGGTAGGCGCTGCTCTTGAGTACGGCCTTGTTGAAGTCGAACAGCACGTCACCGAAGGTCACGAGCGTGCCCCGATCGGTCTGCTTGGCGTTCAGGCTGTCCTGCAGCTTCTTGATCTGCGCGTCGCGGGCGTCCAGCTTGGCCTGGGCGCGCTGGGCGGCAGCGTTCTTCAGTTCGGCCTCGGCGCCACGCAGGGCGATGGTCTGCTTGGCCACTTCGACGCGCTGGTTGGTCAGGTAGGCGAGCTGGTCGACCTTCTTGGAGTCCTCGCGATCCATGTAGGCCTTGTCGGCCTTGTTCAGCCAGTCCTGGGCGTCCTTGGTCTCGAGCGCGGCCACCTTGCTCGACTGCGGGTCGCTCTGCAGGGCGGAGAAGTTGGTGCGGGCCGACTCCAGGTTGGCGTTCGGGTCGTGGGAGCAGGCGGCGAGGCCTACGCTCAGGGCCAGCAGGGCGGGAATCATGACGTAGTTGCGCATAGTGTTCATCCTTTGATCGTTAACGAAGGCTCATGAGGCTGGGCAGGGCTCATTCGGCGCTGCGCAGGCCTTCCTCGCGTACGTCGTTGATGCCTTGGCGGGCATCCTGCACGGCCTTCTGGGCCTTGGCCGCCTGGGCCTTGCGCTCGGCGACGCGGGCGTCCCACTCGGCCTGTTCGGCCAGCAGCTTGGCCTGGTCGTACTGCTTGTCGTGCATGGCGATCTCGGCCTGCTTGAACTTGTCCTGGGCAGCCTTCATCTCCACCGCGGCGAATTCGGTGCCACCGGCACTGACCGCCGAGTTGACCGCCGACTGGGTCACGGCGTATTGCTCGGTCGGCGGCTTGCCCGCGCAGCCGGCCAGCACCAGGCTGCTGCCCAGGGCCAGCGCGGCCAGCTTGAGCCCGCGCAGGTGAGTGGAGGAAGGTTGTGCGATGCGGGTCTTCATGGTGGTCAACTCCATTGGGTCACTCCTGTTAAACGACGATGCCACGTAGTGGCTATCGCTGTTCCCCTGTGGCCAGCGTCGGGCGCAAAGGCCCGTGTTTACAGGGTTTTGCCGTGATGGCTATTGGCTGTGACCGAGGCGTTTTTTGAATAGTTCAGAAAAATTTGCACGCTAAAGGTATTTTTTTCTGACTAATCAGTCAGCGGAATTTCCGTGGAACTTCCGCTGTGGATGACGGTATGCCGGGTCTTGCCCGGCACCCGGAAAGGCTCAGTGCGACTGCTCTTCCCGCACCCGGCCAAGGGCCTGCAGGTGGCGTCGGGAGAGGGCCAGGAAGCGCGGCGTGGGGCCGATGTCCTCGTACAGCGGGTCGCCTTCCTCGTCGGTGGCGATCACCTGCTGGCCCTTGATGTAGGGGAAGCTGGCCTCAAGCTCTTCGAGCGCCGCCGCCACCAGTTCGCCCAGCAATTCCTCGGGGCTGCGCTTGGGGTACATGTCGATCAGCGCGGCCAGGCGCGCTTCGGCTTCCATGTCCAGGTGCAGGACATGGCCGGTGGGGCTCAGGCGGCCGGCGGCGTTCTGTTCCCAGTGCTGGGCGAGTTGGCGAATTTTCATGATGACCTCTGTCAAAGCCTGGTAATGGCATTGCTTCGGATGTCCTGTGTTCACTTTAGTCGCTCTGGCCGCTTCCGGCTTGCCAGGCGCCGGCGCGAGTGGGCACTCTTGGGCGCATGCGGTTTCCTGGAGTGGAGAAGGCTGATGAGTGATATCGATCTGCGCTTGCGCGAGGATGTGCACCTTTTGGGAGAACTGCTGGGCGAGACCATCCGCCAGCAGCATGGCGAGGCGTTCCTGCAGAAGATCGAGGACATCCGCCACAGCGCCAAGGCCGACCGGCGGGGGCAGGGCGAGCGACTGAGCTCGACCCTGGGCGACCTGGCCGAGGAGGACCTGCTGCCGGTGGCGCGGGCGTTCAACCAGTTTCTCAACCTGGCCAACATCGCCGAGCAGTACCAGCTGATCCGGCGCTGCGACGCCGACCAGCCCGAGCCGTTCGAGGCGCGGGTGCTGCCGGAACTGCTAGCGCGGCTGAAGGCGGCGGGCCACGGCAACGATGAGCTGGCCCGGCAACTGGCCAGGCTGAACATCGAGCTGGTGCTTACCGCCCATCCCACCGAGGTGGCCCGCCGCACCCTGATCCAGAAGTACGACGCCATTGCCGCGCAACTGGCCGCGCAGGACCACCGCGACCTCGTTCCCGGCGAGCGCCAGCAGGTACGCGAGCGCTTGCGCCGCCTGATCGCCGAAGCCTGGCACACCGAGGAGATCCGTCGCACCCGGCCGACCCCGGTGGATGAAGCCAAGTGGGGCTTCGCGGTCATCGAGCACTCGTTGTGGCAGGCGATCCCCAACCACCTGCGCAAGGTCGACGCGGCCTTGTTCGAGGCCACCGGGCTGCGCCTGCCGCTGGAGTCGGCGCCGGTGCGCTTCGCCTCCTGGATGGGCGGTGACCGCGACGGCAACCCCAACGTGACGGCGGCGGTCACCCGCGAAGTCCTGCTGCTGGCGCGCTGGATGGCCGCCGACCTGTTCCTGCGCGATATCGACGGACTGGCCGCCGAACTGTCCATGCAGCAGGCCAGCGCCGCGCTGAAAGACAAGGTCGGCGACAGCGCCGAGCCTTATCGCGCCCTGCTCAAGCAGCTGCGCGACCGCCTGCGCGCCACCCGCGCCTGGGCCCATGCCTCGCTGACGAGCACGCAGCCGGCCAGCGCCGCGGTGCTGGTGGACAATCGCGAGCTGATCGCGCCGCTGGAGCTGGCCTACCAGTCGCTGCATGAATGCGGCATGGGGGTGATCGCTGACGGCCCGTTGCTTGACTGCCTGCGCCGCGCGGTGACCTTCGGCCTGTTCCTGGTCCGCCTGGACGTGCGCCAGGATGCCGCCCGCCACCGCGACGCGCTGTCGGAAATCACCGATTACCTCGGCCTCGGTCGCTATGCCGAGTGGGACGAGGAGCGACGCATCACGTTCCTTCAGGCTGAGCTGAAAAACCGTCGCCCGCTGTTGCCGGCGCACTTCCAGCCCCAGGCCGAGACCGCCGAGGTGCTCGCCACCTGCCGCGAGATCGCCGCCGCGCCTGCGGCGTCGCTGGGGTCGTACGTGATCTCCATGGCCGGCGCGGCCTCCGATGTGCTGGCGGTGCAGTTGCT
Organism: Pseudomonas sp. 2hn; assembly: GCF_019646095.1. NCBI lineage: Bacteria > Pseudomonadati > Pseudomonadota > Gammaproteobacteria > Pseudomonadales > Pseudomonadaceae > Pseudomonas > Pseudomonas sp. 2hn. The sequence goes on from NZ_CP081016.1 coordinate 1,231,850, forward strand.
GCTCAAGGAGGCCGGGCTGACCCGGTCGATGCGCGTGGTGCCGCTGTTCGAGACCCTGGCCGACCTGGACAACGCGGGCCCGGTGATGGAACGCCTGCTTGGTTTGCCGGGCTACCGTGCCGGCTTGCAAGGGCCGCAGGAGGTAATGATCGGCTATTCCGACTCGGCCAAGGACGCCGGCACCACCGCGGCGGCCTGGGCCCAGTACCGCGCCCAGGAGAACCTGGTGCGCATCTGCCGCGAACACCAGGTCGAGCTGTTGCTGTTCCATGGCCGCGGCGGCACGGTCGGGCGCGGCGGCGGCCCGGCCCACGCGGCGATCCTGTCGCAACCGCCGGGCTCGGTGGGCGGGCGTTTCCGCACCACCGAGCAGGGCGAGATGATCCGTTTCAAGTTCGGCTTGCCCGGCATTGCCGAGCAGAACCTCAACCTCTACCTGGCCGCCGTGCTGGAGGCGACCCTGCTGCCGCCGCCACCGCCGGAGCCGGCCTGGCGCGCGTTGATGGACCAGCTGGCCGCCGATGGCGTCAAGGCCTACCGCGGCGTGGTGCGCGAGAATCAGGACTTCGTCGAATACTTCCGTCAGTCCACCCCCGAGCAGGAGCTCGGCCGCCTGCCGCTGGGCAGCCGCCCGGCCAAGCGCCGCGCCGGGGGCATCGAGAGCCTGCGGGCGATTCCGTGGATCTTCGGCTGGACCCAGACGCGGCTGATGCTGCCGGCCTGGCTGGGCTGGGAAACGGCGCTGAACAATGCCCTGGCGCGCGGGCAGGGGACGCTGCTGGCGCAGATGCGCGAGCAATGGCCGTTCTTCCGCACCCGCATCGACATGCTGGAGATGGTCCTGGCCAAGGCCGATGCGCAAATCGCCGAGGCCTACGACGAACGTCTGGTGCAACCCGAACTGCTGCCGTTGGGCGCGCACCTGCGCGACCTATTGTCGCAGTCGTGCCAGGTGGTACTGGGCCTGACCGGGCAGCCGGTGCTACTGGCGCACAGCCCGGAAACCCTGGAATTCATCCGCCTGCGCAACACCTACCTGGACCCGTTGCACCGCCTGCAGGCCGAGCTGCTGGCGCGCTCGCGCAGTCGTGAAGCCGCTCTGGACAGCCCGTTGGAGCAGGCCTTGCTGGTGACCGTGGCGGGGATCGCGGCAGGTTTGCGCAACACCGGCTGAGGTCGTTCGAGACCGGTCTCGGTGATTGGCGGGGTTGGTCTTGCGCCAACCCCCGACGGCCGGTTGCGCCGGGCGCAACCAGTGCCCCGGCCAGCGGCGGGCGGCCCGTTCCTGGCACTTTTGGACGCTTGTCGGGGGGGCGGGCGCTGTGTATCTTGAGCAGCCTTTTGACCGATTTTACGGTCTCGTCCGATTTTCCGGAGTTGGCCTTGTGCGCCGAATCCGTTGATTTGCAAAGAAAAATATGAGGAGCACAAGATGCGCGTAATTCTGCTGGGAGCTCCCGGGGCCGGTAAAGGTACTCAGGCAAAGTTCATCACCGAGAAGTTCGGTATTCCGCAGATCTCCACCGGTGACATGCTGCGTGCCGCCGTCAAGGCCGGCACCCCGCTGGGCCTGGAGCTGAAAAAGGTCATGGATGCCGGCCAGCTGGTCTCCGACGAGCTGATCATCAGCCTGGTCAAGGAGCGCATCGCTCAGCCGGACTGCGCCAACGGCTGCCTGTTCGACGGCTTCCCGCGCACCATCCCGCAAGCTGAAGCCATGGTCGCCGCCGGTGTCGACATCGACGCGGTGGTCGAGATCGCCGTGGACGACGAAGAAATCGTCGGCCGCATGGCTGGTCGCCGCGTGCACCTGGCCTCGGGCCGCACCTACCACATCCAGTACAACCCGCCGAAGGTGGAAGGCAAGGACGACGTCACCGGCGAAGACCTGATCCAGCGCGACGACGACAAGGAAGAAACCGTGCGTCACCGCCTGTCGGTCTACCACAGCCAGACCAAGCCGCTGGTGGACTTCTACCAGAAGCTGTCGGCCGCCAACGCCGGCAAGCCGAAGTACAGCCACATCGAAGGCGTCGGCTCGGTCGAGTCGATCACCGCCAAGGTGCTGGCAGCCCTGAGCTGATCCATCACCGTGCGTCACGACGGCCCGCTTGCGGGCCGTTGTCGTTTATACTGCCGCTCTTTTTCCCCTGTCGCCTGGATACCTCGTTCGATGACCACCTTGCTGGCCCTGGATACCGCCACCGAAGCCTGTTCCGTCGCGCTGCTGCACGACGGCAAGGTGACCAGCCACTACGAGGTGGCCCCACGCCTGCACGCGCAGAAGCTGCTGCCGATGATCAAGCAGCTGCTGGCCGACTCGGGCGTGGCGCTGAGCGCGCTGGACGCCATCGCCTTCGGTCGTGGCCCGGGCGCCTTCACCGGCGTGCGTATCGCCATCGGCGTGGTCCAGGGGCTGGCCTTTGCCCTCGAGCGTCCGGTGCTGCCGGTCTCCAACCTGGCGGCCCTGGCCCAGGGCGCGCTGCGTGAGCGGGGCGTGCAGCAGGTGGCCGCGGCCATCGATGCGCGCATGGATGAGGTGTACTGGGGCTGCTACCGCGCCGAGCAGGGGGAGATGCGCCTGATCGGCCAGGAAATGGTCCTGCCACCCGAGCGGGTTGCGCTGCCGCAAGACCTGGATGGCGAGTGGTTCGGCGCCGGCACCGGTTGGGGCTATGCCGAGCGACTGGCCGTGCAGGTCGCGGCCAGCGATGCCGTTGCCTTGCCCAACGCCCTGGACATCCTCACCCTGGCCGGCTTCGCCTGGGCGCGGGGCGAGGCGGTCGCCGCCGAGCAGGCGCAACCGGTGTACCTGCGCGACAATGTGGCTACGCCCAAGGCGCGTTGAATGCAGTTCGTCGGCTATCGCCGTTCACGATAAAACCTTTTGCGCGTTCTGTGGTCCAGTTATCAGTTCGGGCATTAGCGAAGGATTCCTGATGCTGCTAAATTGCCATCATTGATCCTGAGTGCCCCTGTCATGCGTATCGACGGCTTCTCCTCACAGAGCTACCCCATCAAGCGTGCGCCTCGCAAGGCGCCGGCGCGTGGCGAAGTCATCGACGAAGCCGATGCCGAGATCATCGAGGACATCGACGCGCAGGTCAGTCGTGCCAGCCGTCGCGGCGAGAACCTGCCGGCCCGTCAGCAGGACCTGATCTATCCCCGCGCCCGCGACCGGCGTACCTCCACGGCGCTGGCCAGCTACCTGACCACTGCCGGCTTCACCGACTGGGAGATGGAAGTGCTGGGGCTGGACCTGTACATTTGATGGATGACGCCATCACCCCTCCCTTATTTCCTCGGTTGCCCGTCCTGGGCTGAGAACGCCTGGCGCGAGTACCTGTACCCCGCCGACGCCCGCACCAGTGAGTTCCTCGGGCTGTACAGCCAGGTATTCAACGCCGTCGAAGGCAATACCACCTTCTATGCCCGTCCCGCGCCAGCGACGGTCGAGCGTTGGGCGCAGATCATGCCGGCGGGGTTTCGCTTCACCGCCAAGTTTCCCGGTGATGTCAGCCACGCGGGCGATCTGCGCGAGCAGCTCGACTCGGCGCTGGACTTCACCCGGCTGATGGCCCCCTTGGGCGAGCGCGTGTCGCCTTACTGGCTACAGTTGCCGGCGATGTTCGGCCCGGCGCGCCTGGGTGAGCTTGCGCACTTTCTCGACGAGATCGGCGTGCCGGTGGCGGTGGAGGTGCGCAATGACGCGTTCTTTGCCCGTGGCGAGGAGGAGCGCCAGCTCAACCGCCTGTTGCATGAACGCGGCGTCGAGCGTATCTGCCTGGATCCGCGTGCGCTGTTCAGCTGCGCTTCGCGCGAGCCCGCCGTGCTCCATGCCCAGGCCAAGAAGCCCAAGGTGCCGCCGCGCCCGGCAGCCTTTACCCAACATCCGCAGGTGCGCTTCATCGGCCATCCCGAGCTCGAGGCCAACGAACGCTTCCTCACGCCCTGGGTGGACAAGGTCGCCGCCTGGATCGAGGAGGGGCGCCGCCCGTACGTCTTCCTGCATACCTCGGACAACCGTCTGGCCGCGGCACTGGCCCAGCGTTTTCACCAGCGCCTGATGGCCCAGCTGCCAGGCTTGGCGGCGCTGCCTGAATTGCCGCGTGCCCCTGAGGTCGAACAACTGGGGCTACTGTGATCTGACTGTCGGAGGTTGAACCATGGATGTGCAAACCCTGCGAGCCGAAGCCTTCAAGGCCCTGCATGAGCGTGATGGCGCGTTCGTCATTCCCAACCCGTGGGATGCCGGCTCCGCACGGATGCTGGCCAGCCTGGGCTTCGAGGCGCTGGCCACCACCAGTGCCGGGTTGGCGTTCAGCCTCGGGCGGCCGGATGCCGAAGGCGCGCTGACGCTCGAGGAGACCCTCGACAATGCCCGCGCCATCGTCGACGCCACGCCGTTGCCGGTGGCGGCTGATCTGGAAAATGGTTTCGGCGATTTGCCGGAAGACTGCGCGCAGACCATCCTGCGCGCTGCCGAGGTGGGGCTGGTGGGTGGCTCGATCGAGGATGCCAGCGGGCGCAACGACGCGCCGATCTACGATTTCGAACTCTCCGTGGCACGGGTGCGCGCCGCCGTCGCGGCCGCCCGCAGCCTGTCCTTCCCCTTCACCCTCTGTGCCCGCGCCGAGAACCTGCTGCACGGGCGTCTCGACCTGGACGACACCATCCGCCGGTTGCAGGCCTATGCCGAGGCCGGAGCGGACGTGCTGTACGCGCCTGGTCTGCGCAGCGTCGACGAGATCCGGGCGGTGGTGCAGGCTGTCGCACCCAGGCCTGTGAATGTGCTGATGGGCATGCCGGGGGTACCGTTGAGCGTGAATCAGCTGCAGGACCTTGGCGTGAAGCGCATCAGTGTCGGTTCCTCGCTGGCGCGGGCGGCGTTGGGCGCTTTCCAGCGGGCCGCGCTGGAGATCCGTGAGCAGGGCACCTTCAGCTATGGCGAGCAGGCTCTGCCATTTGCCCAGCTCAATGACTTGTTCCGCCGTTGAGGGCCCATGGGTAGAGCGTTGACTGCGTTGGTCAGCCTGCTGTTGGTTGTGCTGCTCGCCTGGTTGATGGGCTGGCGCCCGCCGGCTGCCTGGAGCCCCTGGGCCGCTCTGGATGTTCGGCAGCCCCCGAATTTGCTGACGCCTTACAAGCTGTCGCGTCTGCGCGACGATCCCGAGCTATGCCGCCAGGCGTTGCAGACCACCACGCTGCGTTATCGCCCGCAGAGTGACAGCCCGGCGCAGGCCGCTTGTCCGTTGCGCAACGTCTGGCGTGTGGAGGGCGGGCAGGCGCGCTTGAGCAGCAGCTTCCTCGCCAGTTGTCCGCTGGCGGTGGCCTATGCACTGTTCGAAATGCATGGATTGCAGCCGGCGGCGCAGCGGGTGTTCGGTCAGCCAGTGGTTCAGGTCGATCATCTGGGCAGTTTTGCCTGCCGCAATGTCTACCACCGCAAGCAGGGCCGGCTCAGCCAGCATGCCACGGCCAATGCGCTGGATATCAGTGGTTTTCGTCTGAAGGATGGCCAGCGCATCGTACTGGCCCAGGACTGGTCGGGAGAGGGCCCCAAGGCTGACTTCCTGCGGCAAGTGCAGGCGTCGGCCTGCGAAAGCTTCAGCACGGCGCTGGGGCCGGACTACAACGCCGCGCACCACAACCACTTTCACCTGGACATGGGCTTCTGGCAGATCTGCCGTTGAACTCAGGCGTGCACGCGCACGTTGTTCAGCACCACCGGGCGCGCCCAGTGGATATCGAACTCCAGGTCGTTCTGCTGCTTGGCCAGCGTCTGCTCGTCGAAGGGTTCGGGCGCAGGGTCGAGCAGGTTGGTCTCGAACTCGGCGATTGGCAGGAACAGCGGCCGCGGCGATGGGTCGGGGCCGGGCTCGGCGATGGGGTGACCCTGGCTCATGATCACCGGGCGCAACCAGCTGTTGCTGATATCGAGCTGGCGTTGCTGCTCGATCAGTTCGACGGTGTCGAAGGGCTCCGGAGCGGGTGGCAGCAGCTTGGCTTCCAGTTCCGCCTTGGGCAGGAACAGCGGCTCGGGCGGGGCCACCTCGGTGTCGTGAACCGGCAGGGCGCGCTGGGCGTCGATCAGGGCCAGGGCACGGGCGCCGCCGACCGGTTCGCCGCTGTCCTGGTCGCACTGCAGCAGCGCCTGGCTGAAGGTGTCGACTTCGCCTTGCGATTGCTCTGCCATGGCCTGGGCGAAGAAATCCTGCCACAGGTGGCTGACGCCACCCAGTGCCTGGGTATTCTGTCGACCGTAGTTGCCGACGGGCGACAAGTAGGTCAAGCCGATGGGAAGAGTGTCTGACATGGCAGTCGCGGACGTTGAGCTCTGGCAGAATAGCGGGATATTGCCTGTATCGGCTCTGGCCGGGGTTTCATTAATTTATTTCGAGTGCGGGAACGGATGGTAGAGCAGCAGCAAGGCGCAGGTATCAGGGTCGAGGCACTGGCCCCGCAGTTTCAGGCGCAGGCCGAGGCATGGGCCGAGCGGCTGGGCTTGCCGTTGGTCGATGATGCCGCGGAGTTCGCCGTGCAGCTGGGGGACGAGGGGCTGCAGATCCAGCAGCTCGGGCCGCAGGCGCCGGGGCCGGTGCGGGTGGATTTCGTCGAGGGGCAGGCGGCGCACCGGCGGTTGTACGGCGGTGGCAACGGGCAGATGATCGCCAAGGCCGTGGGCATCGCCCAGGGCGTGCGGCCGCAGGTGCTCGATGCTACGGCGGGGTTGGGCAAGGATGCGTTCGTACTGGCCAGCCTGGGTTGCCAGATGACCCTGATCGAGCGTCAGCCGTTGATTGCCGCGCTGCTGGAAGATGGGTTGGTGCGGGCGCGGGGGGATGAGGAGATTGCTCCGATCGTTGCGCGCATGCGCTTGCTGACCGGCAATGCCATCGAGCGGATGCGGGCTTGGGAGGGGGAGGCGCCGCAGGTGATCTACCTGGATCCGATGTTTCCGCATCGGGACAAGAGTGCCTTGGTGAAGAAGGAAATGCGGGTGTTCAGGCCTTTGGTCGGCGATGACCTGGATGCGCCGGCGTTGCTCGAGGCGGCTTTGGCGCTCGCCACGCATCGGGTGGTGGTCAAGCGGCCGCGCAAGGCGCCTATTATCGAGGGGGCCAAGCCGAGTCATAGTCTGGAGGGGAAATCGAGTCGGTATGATATATATCCCAAGAAGGCTTTGAAGGCTTGACTGTTCGTTAGTTCGTTAGTTCGTTGGGTTTGGGTGGTGTTTGTTTTTGAAGTTATATGCGCATTCATTTGCGATGTCGACGCTTATTCACCTTTCCGCCCTTACGGCGGGTTACTTTGGTCTTGGCCAAAGTAACCAAAGCCGCCTCGCTCCATTCATCCGGCCCTCCGCTTCGCTCCGGGTTCCCTCACTCCGGCCTTGCTCCCGGGAGGACCGCGCTGTAGGGCCCATCCTGGGCCCCAGCGCTTGACGGGCATCCATGCCCGTCACCTCCCTCCGCAAGACCTCCGTTCGGCCTCCTGAAGTCGCGAAGTTACGAGCGGCGCCTGGACTGGCGCAGCTGTCGCTAGTTGAAAGTTTAGTTGATCTCTCGATCGTATCGCGGGGCAAGCCCGCTCCCACGCAATAGTCGTCGTTATATAGATATCTGTAGGAGCGGGCTTGCCCCGCGAAAGGGCCGGAACAGCCAATACATAATTAATGGCCAAAAAACTAACTTCGCATTTCTTGCTCTTGCTCTTGCTCTTGCTTCTAAGCGCGCAATAGTCCAGGCGCCGCCAATTGCGACTTCAGGAGGCCGAGCGGAGTTCTTGCGTAGGGAGGTGACGGCCATGGATGGCCGTCAAGCGCTGCGCCCCAGGATGGGGCGTTCAGCGCGGTCCTCCCGGGAGCAAGAACGGAGCGAGGGGACCCCGGAGCGCAGCGTAGGGGCCGGATGAACGGAGCGGAACGGTTTTGCCTACTTTTCCCTAGAGAAAAGTAGGTCGCCGTAAAGGCGAAAAGGTGACTAAATGTCGACATCGCCTACGAATGAGCATGCAAAAATCAAAACAATCACCCCCGAACCCGAACCCGAACTACCTCCGAAAAGCCCGAACAAAAACCCCAACAGCCTCCCGCACATGCGCCTCAGCCTCATCCCCACTCAGCGCCTGCGCACACCCCAGCAACAACCGATAATCCGGCGCCCCCTTCACCAGGCAGAAGAAATGCTCCGCCGCCCGCAACGGGTTGTCGATCCGCAGCAACCCCCGCTGGTCGACACAATGCAGCAGCGCCGCCATCCCGGCCATCACCCGCTTCGGCCCCGCCTCGTAGAAATACTGCCCAAACCCCGGATCCTGGCTACCCAGGGCAAAGATCAGGCGACTCAGCTTGACCGCTTCGTCACTGCTGATGAGCGCCTGGAACCCCCGGGCAATGTTCAGCAGCACATCCTCCACCGCCACCCCTTCCGGATACTCGAACATCAAGTCAGGCAACTGGTTCTGGCAGGTGGACATGACCGCCGCGCCAAACAGCGTCTGCTTGTCGGTGAAATGACTGTAGACAGTGAGCTTTGAAACACCTGCCGCCGCAGCGACCGCATCCATGCTGGTGTTGGCATAGCCAAGGCTGAGGAACAGGTGCTTGGCGGCTTCGAGGATGGCCTCGCGCTTGGCCAGGTCCTTGGGCCGGCCTGGGCCGATGGGTGCGTCGTTGGACATGAGGGACCGCATTCAGTGTGAAAGGGACACATCTTACCGGGTCGTGAAGGCGTCGGCTGCAGCATACGTCGCAAGGCCAATATGGATTTTCTCTGACACGCCCGCTTCCCCGGCCCGGTTCGCTGACTTAATATACTCGTCAGTATAAATATTCGATGCGCCCTCTGCCAAAGGTCATTCATCATGTTGCGTCGTGCGTTGTCCCTCGCCCTGCCGGCAGTCGCCGTGCTCCTGCTTTCCGCCTGCGGCCAGGAGGCCGCGCCACCTGCCGCGCCGCGCCCGGCGCTGGTGGTTCAGCCGCAACCCGCGCAGGCCTCGGCCGACAGCTATCCGGGCGAGGTGCGCGCGCGCTTCGAGCCTGAACTTGCGTTCCGCATCGGCGGCAAGGTCAGCAAGCGCCTGGTGGAAGAGGGGCAGCGGGTCAAGGCCGAGCAGCCGCTGGCCGAACTCGATCCCCAGGACGTGCGCCTGCAGCTGGAGGCCAACCGCGCCCAGCTGGCGGCGGCCGAGGCCAACCTGGCGCTGGTCCGCGCCGAGCGCGACCGCTACCAGAAACTGCTGGACCGGCAGATGGTCAGCCACTCCCAGTTCGACAACGCCGAGAACCTCTACCGTGCCGGCCAGGCGCGGCTGAAGCAGGCCAAGGCCGAGTTCGAAGTGGCCGGCAACCAGGCCGAGTACACAGTGCTGCGCGCGCCCCAGGCCGGGGTGATCGCCAAGCGCCAGGTCGAGGTGGGCCAGGTGGTGGCCGCCGGACAGACTGTGTTCACCCTCGCCGCCGACGGTGAGCGCGAAGTGGCCATCGGCCTGCCCGAGCAGCAGTTCGCCCGCTTCGCCGTCGGCCAGGCGGTGAGCGTGGAGCTGTGGTCGCACCCGAACCGACGCTTCGAGGGCCGCATTCGCGAGCTGTCCCCGGCGGCGGACCCGCGTTCGCGGACCTTTGCCGCACGCATCGCCTTCACCTCCAGCGACACGCCGGCCGAACTCGGCCAGAGCGCCCGTGTGTTCATCGAGCATGCCGAACGCTCGCCGCTGGCGGTGCCGCTCTCGGCGGTGACTGCCGAGGCCGGCCAGGCCTATGTCTGGAAGGTCGGCAAGGACAACCGCCTGGAACGCGCACAGGTGCGCCTGGGCGCCTATGGCGCCGACAGCGTGCCGGTGCTCGAAGGGCTGCAGGCCGGCGACTGGGTGGTCGCCGCGGGCGGTCATGTGCTGCGCGAAGGGCAGCAGGTGCGGCCTGTGGACCGCAGCAACCGTGAAGTGAACCTGGCGGCCAAGGAGTAAGTCCCGATGGGTTTCAACCTTTCCGCCTGGGCGCTGCGCAATCGCCAGATCGTGTTGTTCCTGATGATCCTGCTGGCGGCGATCGGCGCCATGTCATACACCAAGTTGGGGCAGAGCGAGGATCCACCCTTCACCTTCAAGGCCATGGTCATCCGTACCCTGTGGCCCGGGGCGACCGCCGAGGAAGTGTCGCGCCAGGTCACCGAGCGTATTGAAAAGAAGCTGATGGAAACCGGCGAGTACGAGCGGATCGTCTCGTTCTCGCGGCCCGGTGAGTCCCAAGTCACCTTCATGGCCCGCGACTCGATGCATTCCGCGGACATCCCCGAGCTGTGGTACCAGATCCGCAAGAAAGTCGCGGACATCAAGCACACCCTGCCGCCCGAGGCGCAGGGGCCGTTCTTCAACGACGAGTTCGGCACCACCTTCGGCAACATCTATGCCCTGACCGGCGCCGGCTTCGACTATGCGGTGCTCAAGGACTACGCCGACCGTATCCAGATCCAGCTGCAACGGGTCAAGGATGTGGGCAAGGTCGAGCTGATCGGCCTGCAGGACGAGAAGGTCTGGATCGAGCTGTCCAACGTCAAGCTGGCCACTCTGGGCGTACCGCTGGCCGCCGTGCAGCAGGCGCTGCGCGAGCAGAACGCGGTGAGCACCGCAGGCTTCTTCGAAACCCCCAGCGAGCGCCTGCAACTGCGGGTCAGCGGGCGCTTCGACAGCGTCGAGCAGATTCGCCAGTTCCCCATCCGCGTAGGTGACCGCACCTTCCGTATCGGCGATGTCGCCGACGTGCAGCGCGGTTTCAACGACCCACCCGCGCCGCGCATGCGCTTCATGGGCGAGGACGCCATCGGCCTGGCGGTGTCGATGAAGGACGGCGGCGACATCCTGGTGCTCGGCAAGGCCCTGGAAGGCGAGTTCGCCCGCCTGGCGCAGAGCCTGCCGGCGGGCATGGAACTGCGCAAGGTGTCCGACCAGCCGGCGGCGGTGAAGGCCGGGGTCGGCGAGTTCGTGCAGGTGCTGATCGAGGCCCTGGCGATCGTCCTGCTGGTGAGCTTCTTCTCCCTGGGCCTGCGTACCGGCCTGGTGGTGGCGCTGGCGATTCCGCTGGTGCTGGCCATGACCTTTGCCGCCATGCACTACTTCGGCATCGGCCTGCACAAGATCTCGCTGGGGGCGCTGGTACTGGCCCTGGGGCTGCTGGTGGACGATGCGATCATCGCGGTGGAGATGATGGCGATCAAGATGGAGCAGGGCTACGACCGGCTCAAGGCGGCGAGCTACGCCTGGACCAGTACCGCGTTCCCGATGCTCACCGGTACTCTGATCACCGCCGCCGGTTTCCTGCCGATCGCCACGGCGGCTTCGAGCACGGGGGAGTACACCCGCTCGATCTTCCAGGTGGTGACCATCGCCCTGCTGACCTCCTGGGTCGCCGCAGTAGTGTTCGTGCCCTACCTGGGCGAGCGCCTGCTGCCGGACCTGGCCAAGCTTCACGCGGCCCGCCATGGTGCCGACGGACATGCCCCCGACCCTTATGCCACGCCGTTCTACCAGCGCGTCAGGCGGGTGGTGGAGTGGTGCGTGCGGCGGCGCAAGACGGTGATCGTCCTGACCATCGCCGCGTTCGTCGGCAGCATCCTGCTGTTCCGTTTCGTGCCGCAGCAGTTCTTCCCGGCCTCCGGCCGGCCGGAGCTGATGGTCGACCTGAAGCTGGCCGAAGGCGCTTCGCTGAACAACACCGCCGAACGGGTCAAGCAGCTGGAGGCACTGCTCAAGCAGCAGGACGGCATCGCCAACTACGTCGCCTACGTCGGCACCGGCTCGCCGCGCTTCTACCTGCCGCTGGACCAGCAGCTGCCGGCGGCGAGCTTTGCCCAGTTCGTGGTGCTGGCCAAGTCGCTGGAGGACCGTGAGCGTCTGCGCAGCTGGCTGATCGGCACCCTCGACCAGCAGTTCCCCGACCTGCGTTCGCGGGTCACGCGCCTGGAAAACGGCCCGCCCGTGGGCTATCCGGTGCAGTTCCGCGTCACCGGCGAGCACATCGAGAAGGTCCGCGCCCTGGCCCGCGAGGTAGCGGCCAAGGTGCGTGAGAACCCCCATGTGGTCAACGTGCACCTGGACTGGGAGGAACCGAGCAAGGCGGTCTACCTGGATATCGACCAGGACCGCGCCCGGGCGCTGGGGGTGAGCACCGCGCACCTGTCGAGCTTCCTGCAGAGCTCGCTGACCGGCAGCAACGTCAGCCAGTACCGCGAGGACAACGAGCTGATCGAGATCCTCCTGCGCGGCACCCCGCAGGAGCGGCGCGAACTGGGCAACCTCGGCAGCCTGGCGGTGCCCACCGAAAACGGCCAGAGCGTGGCCCTGTCGCAGGTGGCGACCCTGGAATACGGCTTCGAGGAAGGCATCATCTGGCACCGCAACCGCCTGCCCACCGTCACCGTGCGCGCCGACATCTACGACAAGGAGCAGCCGGCGACCCTGGTCAAGCAGATCCAGCCGACCCTGGCCCAGATCAAGAGCGAGCTGCCCGATGGCTACCTGCTTGAAGTGGGCGGCACGGTGGAAGACTCCGAGCGTGGCCAGCGCTCGGTGAATGCCGGCATGCCCTTGTTCATCGTGGTGGTGCTGAGCCTGCTGATGATCCAGCTGCGCAGTTTCTCGCGGATGTTCATGGTGTTCCTCACCGCGCCCCTCGGGCTGATCGGCGTGACCCTGTTCCTGCTGGTGTTCCGCCAGCCGTTCGGTTTCGTCGCCATGCTCGGGACCATCGCCCTGGCGGGGATGATCATGCGCAACTCGGTGATCCTGGTGGACCAGATCGAACAGGATATCGCTGCGGGGATGGAGCGTTGGCAGGCGATCATCGAGGCCACGGTGCGGCGCTTCCGGCCGATCGTGCTGACCGCATTGGCGGCGGTGCTGGCGATGATTCCGCTGTCGAGGAGCGTGTTCTACGGGCCGATGGCGGTGGCGATCATGGGCGGGTTGATCGTCGCCACGGTGTTGACCCTGCTGTTCCTGCCGGCGCTGTATGCGGCGTGGTTCAGGGTCAGGAAGGACTGACAACATCGCGGGTCAAGCCCGCTCCCACGGTGGGAGCGGGCTTGACCCGCGATCGGAACCGACGCCTCAGAGTGCGCCGAACACCTTCTTGGCCAGGCTGGTCGCGGCACCGGCCGGGTTCTGGCGAATGCTCTCTTCCTGCTTGGCGATCATCTCGAACAGCCCGTCCAGGGCTTTCTCGGTCACGTAGCTCTCGATGTTGGCGCTCTTGGCGTCGACCACGCCCAGGCCTGCGGCCTGCCCGGCGAAGTTGTTGTACTGCTGGGCCAGGCCGACCTTGTCGGTGGCCTGCTTGACGATCGGCAGGAACTTGGCGCGAATCTGCTCGCGGCTGCTCTTGTTCAGGTACTGGGTGGCCGAGTCCTGGCCGCCGCTGAGGATGCCCTTGGCATCGGTCACGGTCATCTTCTTCACCGCGTCCACCAGGATCGCCTGGGCTTGTGGCACCGCGGCCTCGGCGGCCTTGTTCATGCTGGTTTCCAGGGCTTCGACCTGTTCACCCTTGCCGAACATCTTCATGGCCTTGGCGGCCTTGCCGAGGTTGCCCGGCAGTTCGATGCGCACGTCGGGGTTGTTGCTGAAACCGCCGGGGGTGCTCAGTTGCTTGACGGCGATCTGCGCGCCTTGGGTGAGGGCGTCCTTCAGGCCGCCGGAGGCGTCGCTCTGGGACAGGTCGCCCAGCGACAGGGCCAGGGCGCTGGCCGACAGCAGCAGGCCGGCGCACAGGGTGGTGAAGCGCAAGGAGGAGCGAATCATGGGGATTTCCTTATGGACAGAATGGAGCAGGTTCAGCGTATCGGGTAGACCGGGGGCGGGCCAGTTCACTCGACCGCCACAGGTTCCGGTGTTTCATCGCGGTGCAAGGCTACCTGGCGGATCGACAGGCGCAGCTCCGCCGACAGTACCCGCTTGGCAACGCCTTCGGCCAGTTCGGCGAGCTTGTCGTGGTAACCCAGCTTGCCATCGCCGTCCGGCTGCAGCACGCCTTCGCGCACCAGGGTCTGGATGAAGTGGCGGAACAGGGTCTTGTCGAAGAACTCCGGGGCATTCAGGCCGTGCAGGATCGACAGGCGCTGGGCCATCATCACGCACAGCTCCTCCAGCTCCTCGGCGCTCAGCGTGTGCTGGCCGCTGTTGAGCAGCAACGAGGTGGCCATGTAGAAGCGCTGCAGGGTCTGGGTGATGGTACGCGCCAGCAGCGTCAGCAGGACGAACTGCCGCGAGCTGGGTGCTGGACGCATGTAGATGTCCTGCTCCCTGCGCAGCAGCCCCTGCTCGACCAGCGCGGTCAGCCACTGGTCGATCACCTCGTCCAGCTGCTCGGGCGTCCAGCGCAGGAACAGCTCGGCCTGCAGGTACGGATACAGCGCCCGTACGTACTGGCCCAGCAGATCGCGGCTCATGCGCGAGCTGCTGAGGAAGAAGCTCGCCAGCAGCCCCGGCAGGGCGAAGATGTGCAGCACGTTGTTGCGGTAGTAGGTCATCAGCACCGCGTTGGCTTCGTCCAGGTAGAGGATGCGGCCCAGCGCGTCCTTCTGCTCGGCCAGCAGGTCCATGCCCAGCACGTGGTCGATCAGCGCCTTGCCGTTGCCGTCGGGCAACGTGGTGTGCGGCGAGTAGGGGACCTGGCGCAGCAGGGCCAGGTACAGGTCGAGCACGCGGGTCAGGGCGCGCTCGTCCAGGGCCAGGCGGCTGGTCGACAGCAGGGCCAGGGCCACCAGGTTGACCGGGTTGATCGCCGCGGCTTCGTTCAGGTGACGGGCGACCGTCTCGCCCAGGCGGGTGGTGGTGTCGTTGAGCCAGTCCGGGCGGAACTGCGGGCCGAGCGGCTGATCGCGCCAGCCGGGCTGTTGTTCGTCGAGGAAGCTATTGAGGCGGATCGGCTCGCCAAAGTTGACATAGACCTGGCCGAAGCGCTGCTTGAGCGCGCCGATGACCTTGAAGATGTCGAAGATCGATTCTTTCTTCTTGCTGGCGCCGCGCAGCTCGCCCAGGTAGGTGCGGCCTTCGAGTACCCGCTCGTAGCCGATGTACACCGGGACGAAGACGATCGGCGTGCGCGAGGAACGCAGGAAGCTGCGCAGGGTGATCGCCAGCATGCCGGTGCGTGGCTGCAGCATGCGCCCGGTGCGCGAGCGGCCGCCCTCGACGAAGTACTCGACCGGGAAGCCCTTGGTGAACAGGGTGTGCAGGTACTCGTTGAACACCGCGGTGTACAGCGGGTTGCCCTTGAATGTGCGGCGCATGAAGAAGGCGCCGCCGCGGCGCAGCAGGCCGCCGATCACCGGCATGTTGAGGTTGATGCCGGCGGCGATGTGCGGCGGCGTCAGGCCGTTGCGGAACAGCAGGTAGGACAGCAGCAGGTAGTCGATGTGGCTGCGGTGGCAGGGCACGTAGATCACCTCGTGGCCGGGGGCGATGCCCTGTACCTGCTCGATGTGGTTGACCTTGATGCCGTCGTAGATCTTGTTCCAGAACCAGCTGAGCACCACTTCGAGGAAGCGGATGGCGGTGTAGGTGTAGTCCGAGGCGATCTCGTTGCCGTAGTGCAGCGCCTTGGCTTCGGCCTTGGCGTAGGGGATCTTCTCGCGGTCGGCCTCGTCGCTGATGGCCTGGCGCACCAGCGGGTCGTGCACCAGGCCCTTGACCAGGTTGCGTCGGTGCGAGATGTCGGGTCCGATCACCGCGGTCTTCAGGTTGCGGAAATGCACGCGCATCATGCGCTGGGCCATGCGCACGGTGCGCTCATGGCCCTTGTTGTGCTGCACCAGTTCGCGCAGGTGGATCGGTGCGGAGAACTGCACCCGGGTCTTGCGCCCCAGGATCAGCACGCTGAGCAGGCGGCGCAGGCGGCCGGTGACGGCCCAGCTGTCGGCGAACAGCAGCTTCCACGGGCTCGACTCGCTGGCAGGGGTCTGGCCCCAGAACACGCTGACCGGAATGATCTGCGCGTCTTCCTCGGCGTGCTGGCTGATCGCCGCGACCAGGCGCTCCAGCGTCGGTGGCGCGCCACGTTTGTCCTGGCGGCCGAGCCAGTCAGGCTCGGGGGTCAGGTAGAAGAACGCCGCAGGCTCCTGCAGCGGGCCGACGGCCACCGGCAATACCGGGCGTGGCAGCCCCGCCTTGGTGCACTCGTGGTCGATCACGGCCAGGTCGGTGAGCGACGGCGAGGAGAGGGCGTAGAACACCGGTCGGCTGCGGTCGAGCTTGAGCGTCAGCGAGGACTGGTTGATGGTTTCGGAGCGCACCCACAGGTAGAGAACGCGACGCAGGGCGCCGAAGATGAGGCGGCGCAGGGGAGAACGGGTCATGGGGTGGGGCCCTGGTGAAAGTTTTCGTGTTTTACAGCCCGTTAGTCTGCCGTATCTGCGTAAGTTCAGCAAAATTCGGCCAAAAATGGCCCTGTCATGAATTTTTTTTGTTCCCTGTCATATACTCGGCCTGCCGCTTGCAGGATATTCGTGCAAGCTGCGTCGGCGCGGACGGTGAACCCGCGCCAGCAAGGCGATCTTCAAAATAAAAATCCGGAGTAGTTCAGATGTCGTCTCGTGAGACTGGGAATGTGAAGTGGTTCAACGATGCCAAGGGTTATGGCTTCATTCAGCGCGAAGGTGGTGCGGACGTGTTCGTCCACTATCGGGCTATCCGCGGTGAGGGGCATCGCACCCTGGTCGAAGGGCAGCAGGTCGAGTACGCCCTCGTGCAAGGCCAGAAAGGCCTGCAGGCCGAGGACGTGGTAGGGCTCTGAGCCTCGCGGCTGTACGCTCAAGCTGCAAGTTGACCGTGGAACTTGCAGCCTGATGCGAACGCCTTCAGTTCGTGCGCCAGGTGATTTCCTGTTCACCGTCGGCGCTGATGCGGATCCAGCGATCGGCATCTTCTTCCCCGTCTTCCTCTGTCCAACTGCCTGGCGCGCAACGCACTTCGACGTTGAGCGCGGCGAATGCCGCGCGGGCGCAGGCGATGTCGTCGGCCCACGGGGTCTGGTCGCTTTCCAGGTACAGGCTGTTCCATTTCCCCACAGCCTTCGGTAACCAGGTGACCGGAATGTTACCGGCCGTGCACTTGAAGGTCTGGCCTTTCTGCTTCCATTCGCTGCACGGGCCCAGGGCCTGGGCGAGCCAGTCGGCGATCTGCTTGTGATCGACGTCGTCGTCCTTGAGGTAGATCTCGATATCGGGTTGACGCATGGGGGGCTCCAGTGTGCTCAGTCTTGGCGCACGAAATAGTCATAACGCATGGAAACGGTGACCTCGAAGGGTTCTGGCTGGTCGATCACCCGCGCGCGCTTCTCGGCGCTGGCGCGCCAGCCGTGCGGGGTCATGGCCAGCAGGTCGGCGCGGGCCTTGGCGTCGGCCAGGCTCAGGCGAAACTCGAGGATCTCGCCGTGGGCGTGGGCCATGCCTTCGGGAACCAGGGCCAGGTGCTTGTCGTCGGCGTAAGGGCGCACTTCATCGTAGAGCACCTCGCGCAGCTCCATCAGGTGGCCGCTGGTCGGGCCGACCCGCATCAGGCCGCCGCCGGGGGCCAGCAGGCGCTTGGCCTCCTGCCAGTCGAGCGGGCTGAACACGCTGGCGATGAAACCGCAGCTGGCATCGGCCATGGGCACGCGGGCCATGCTGGCGACCATCCAGGTCACCTCGGGGGCGCGGCGGCAGGCGCGCTTGACCGCCTCGCGGGAGATATCCAGGGCGTAGCCGTCGGCCACCGGCAGGGCCTGGGCGATCTGAGCGGTGTAGTAGCCTTCGCCGCAGCCGATGTCCAGCCAGGCCTGTGGCTGGCGCTCGGCGGCCAGTTGCGCCAGGCGCCGGGCCACCGGGGCGTAGTGGCCGGCGTCGAGGAAAGCGCGACGGGCTTCGACCATGGCCTGGTTGTCGCCCGGATCGCGGCTGTTCTTGTGCTGCACCGGCAGCAGGTTCAGGTAGCCCTGGCGGGCGCGGTCGAAACGGTGGCCGGCGGGGCAGGCCACGCCGTTGTCGAGTCGCGCCAGGGGCGCCTGGCAGAGAGGGCAGGCGAGCATCAGGCGAGCAACCGCACCAGGGTCTGGTAGTAGATCTCGGTCAGCAGGTCGAGATCGTTGGCCAGGATGCGTTCGTCCACCTGGTGGATGGTGGCGTTGACCGGACCGAGCTCGACCACCTGGGTGCCCATGGTGGCGATGAAGCGGCCGTCGGAGGTGCCGCCGCTGGTCGATGGGCGGGTTTCGCGACCGGTGACCGCCTTGATGCTCGACGACACCGCATCGAGCAGCTCGCCCGGCTCGGTGAGGAACGGCAGGCCCGACAGCGCCCAGTCGATGCTCCATTCCAGCTGATGCTTGTCGAGGATCGCCGCGACGCGCTGCTGCAGGCCCTCGACCGTCGATTCGGTGGAGAAGCGGAAGTTGAACAGCGCGGTCAGCTCGCCCGGGACCACGTTGGTGGCGCCGGTGCCGGAGTTGAGGTTGGAGATCTGGAAGCTGGTCGGCGGGAAGAACGCGTTGCCTTCGTCCCAGTGCTCGGCGGCAAGTTCCGCCAGGGCCGGCGCGGCCAGGTGGATCGGGTTGCGCGCCAGATGCGGGTAAGCCACGTGGCCTTGCTTGCCGCGCACGGTCAGCTTGGCGCCAAGCGAGCCGCGACGGCCGTTCTTGACCACGTCACCGAGCAGGGTGGTGCTGGACGGTTCGCCGACGATGCACCAGTCCAGGCGTTCGTTGCGTGCCTTGAGGCGCTCGACCACGGCCTTGGTGCCATGGTGGGCCGGGCCTTCCTCGTCGCTGGTGATCAGGAAGGCGACCTTGCCTCGGTGGTTCGGGTAGTCGTGCACGAAGCGCTCGCTGGCCACCACCATGGATGCCAGGCTGCCCTTCATGTCGGCGGCGCCACGCCCGCAGAGCATGCCGTCGGCATCGATCAGCGCCTCGAACGGCTCATGCTGCCATTGCTGCACCGGGCCGGTGGGGACCACATCGGTGTGGCCGGCGAAGCACAGCACCGGGCCATCCTGGGTGCCATGGCTGGCCCAGAAGTTGTCGACGTCCTCGATGCGCATCGGCTCGAGCTGGAAGCCGACGGCGCCCAGGCGGTTCATCATCTGGGTCTGGCAGTCGGCATCGACCGGGGTGACCGAGGGGCGACGGATCAGGTCGCAGGCCAGTTGCAGGGTAGGCGAGAGCTCGGCTGGGGCCGTCATTGAGGGACTCCGGGGCAAGGCAAGGCGGGGAAACTGAGGGGCGTTATCTTATATCAAACCATGGTGGAATGGGGCCGCGTTGCGGCCCTTTCGCGGCACAAGGCCGCTCCTACAGAGACTGCGCTGCCTGTGTAGGAGCGGCCTTGTGCCGCGAAAGGGGCGCAACGCGCCCCCGGCGATCTCAAGCCTGTTGTGGCTCTGCAACCTTCTCGGAGGGCTTGGGCAACGACGACAGCAACGCCATCACCAGCGCCGCCAGGTACGGCAGCGACTGCACCAGCAACATCGCCACCCAGAAACGCATGTCCGAACTCGGCAGCCCCTGCACCAGATAGATCCCCAGCGCCGCGCCCCACAGCAACAACATGATGAACAGCTCTTCGCGGGCCTCGGAAATCGCCACCAGCAGCCCATGGCTGTCGGCGTTCTTCGGCGTGCGGAAGAACGGCATGCTGCTGGTAAAGAAACCGTACAGCACCGCCTTGGCGATGGTGTGCGACAGCGCCAGCCCCGCCAGCGCGGCGGCGAAGGCGTCCTTGAGGTTGACCCCCACCGCGCGGCGGTAGAGGAAGACGATCTTGCCGACCTTGAAGAAGAACAGCGCCAGCGGCGGGATGGCGAACATCATCAACGGCGGGTCGACCCGGTGCGGCACGATGATCATCGCCGCCGACCACAGCAGCGCGCCGACGGTGAAGAAGATGTTCATGCCGTCGGCGATCCACGGCAGCCAGCCGGCCAGGAAGTGGTAGCGCTGGCCACGGGTCAGCTCGCTGCCCTTGCCGCGCAGCAGGGCGCCGGCGTGGTGCTTGATGATCTGGATGGCGCCGTAGGCCCAGCGAAAGCGCTGCTTCTTGAAGTCGATGAAGGTGTCGGGCATCAGGCCCTTGCCGTAGCTGTTATGGGCGTAGGCCGCCGACAGGCCCTTCTCGAACACCCGCAGGCCCAGCTCGGCGTCCTCGCAGATGCACCACTCGGCCCAGCCCAGCTCCTCGAGCACGCTGCGCCTGGTCATGGTCATGGTGCCGTGCTGGATGATCGCGTCACGGTCGTTGCGGGTGACCATGCCGATATGGAAGAAGCCCTTGTATTCGCTGTAGCACAGTTTCTTGAAGGCGCTCTCGTGCTGGTCGCGGTAGTCCTGGGGCGATTGCACCACGGCGATCTTCGGGTCGGCGAAGTGCGGCACCATGTGCTTGAGCCAGTTGCGATCGACACAGTAGTCCGAGTCGATCACCGCGATCACCTCGGCGTCCTTGGCCGTGTGCGGGATCAGGTAGTTCAGCGCGCCGCCCTTGAAGCCGGCCAAGGGGGCTACGTGGAAGAACCTGAAGCGCTCGCCGAGCTTCTCGCAGTGGGCCTTGAGCGGCTCCCATACGGCAGGGTCCTTGGTGTTGTTGTCGATCACCAGCACTTCGTAGTCCGGGTAATCCAGCGCGGCGAGGGCATCGAGGGTCTGCTTCACCATCTCCGGCGGTTCGTTGTAGCACGGCACATGTACCGAGACCTTTGGCCGGTAGGCGCTGTCGCCCTGCACGGGCAGGAATTCCCGCCGTCGCTTGTGAATCCACACCGCCTCGGCCAGTTCATGGGCCTCGGTCAGCAGCACGATGAACACCCCGAGGGCGCCCAGTGCCAGCAGCACGCCCACGGTGAGGCTGAACCAGGTGCTGTACTGCTGGCTGTAGTCGTAGGCGATCCACACCAGCACCGACCCGCACAGGAAGGTGATGAAGGTGAGGAAGGTACGCCCGCGCTGGCGCAGGGCCGAACCGTCGATCAGCAGGATGGCCAGGGCGATCATCGCCAGTACCACCGAGGCCACGGCCAGGGCGCGCCACTGCGGGATCGCCACGATCGGGCCTTCGAAGTTGAATTTCTGCTGGCGCTCGGCGTTGTACACGCCCCAGTAGGCGCCCACCGAGCCTTCGTCGCTGGCCTTCCACGGCTGGTCGTAGGCCTCGATGACGAAGTAGTTGTAGCCGCGGCGGTTGAGGGTGTTGACCAGGGTACGCAGGTAGATGGCTTGGTCGGCCTGGGTGGCGTCGGCACCGCCGCGCATGCGCCCGTTGCTCGGCCAGCCGACCTCCGAGAGCAGCAGCGGTTTACGCGGGAACTGCTTGCGCAGCTCGCGGGCGCGGTCGAGGACGAACTGCACCGAGTCCTTCATGGGCACGAATTCCCAGTAGGGCAGGATGTGCGCGGCGACCAGGTCGACGTGTTTCGCCAGCTCCGGGTGTTCCTTCCAGATGTGCCACTGCTCACTGGTGGTCACTGGCACCTTGACCGCGGCGCGCACCCGGTCGAGATAACCGATCAGCTGCTCGGCGGTGACTTCCTCGCGGAACAGCGCCTCGTTGCCGACCACTACCCGCACCACGCTGCGCGAGGTGTTGGCCAGGCCGATGGCCTTTTCGATCTCCCGCTCGTTGCGTTCCTGGTCGTTGCTGATCCAGATCCCCAGGGTGACGCGCAGGCCAAGCTCCTCGGCCAGGCGCGGCACCTCGGCTTGGGTACCCTCGACGGTGTAGATACGGATGTTGTCGGTCAGCTTGTTCAGTTGCTCGAGGTCCTGGCGGATCTCGTCCTCGCTGGGGTACTGGCCTTTCTGCGGGCTCTGGCCGAGACGGAAGGGCGAGTAGGAAAAACCGGAAATCTGTTCCGGCCAGGCGGGGGCGGATACCGGGCGGTTGATCAAGGCCCAGAACCCGGTGAACAGCGCGGCGATGGCCAGGACCACCACCAGGTTGAGACCGAATTTGCGTGATGACATAGGTGTTAGAGGTTCCGAAGAGGGGAGCGAGGCGTCGCCGCTGGGGCGTGGGTCCTACGGATTCCGGGGAAGGTAATCCGTTGGATTGTCGACAGAGGATGTAGTTCTCGGTCCGCCTGGCTGTCGTCCAGATATAGTTGCTTGATAGGACATTAAAGCAGGCCTGGTAGGAATTTTTCCAACCCGTGGCCGCTCTGGCACGCCCAGGTGGCGTGATCGGGCCGTGCGCTATGCCCGCGAACCCATGGCTTGGCCTATAATGCGCGCCGGTTTTTTCGGGGTATCAGCATGAGCACAGAAGATCCACGCTTCGCCGGCGTCGCCCGGCTCTACGGCGACGACGGCCTGCAGCGCCTGAATCAGGCCCACGTGGCCATCGTCGGTATCGGCGGGGTCGGCTCGTGGGCGGCCGAGGCCCTGGCCCGCAGCGGCGTGGGCGAAATCAGCCTGTTCGACCTGGACGATGTCTGCGTAAGCAACACCAACCGTCAGGCCCATGCCCTCGAAGGCCAGGTTGGCCGGGCCAAGGTCGAGGTGATGGCCGAGCGCCTGCGGGCAATCAACCCGGCCTGCACGGTGCACGCGGTGGCCGATTTCGTCACCCGCGAGACCATGGCCGAGTACATCACCGAGCAGATGGACTGCGTGATCGACTGCATCGACAGCGTGATGGCCAAGGCGGCGCTGATCGCCTGGTGCCGCCGCCGCAAGATCGCCATTGTCACCACCGGTGGCGCCGGCGGGCAGATCGACCCGACCCAGATCCAGATCGGCGACCTCAACAAGACCTTCAACGACCCGTTGGCTTCACGGGTGCGCTCGACCCTGCGCCGCGACTACAACTTCTCGCGCAACACCAGCCGCAACTATGGCGTGCCGTGTGTGTTCTCCAGCGAACAGCTGCGCTACCCCAAGGGGGATGGCAGCGTGTGCCTGCAGAAGAGCTTTGTCGGTGAGGGCGTGCGCCTGGACTGCGCCGGTGGATTCGGCGCGGTGATGATGGTGACCGCGACCTTCGGCATGGTCGCGGCGAGCAAGGCCGTGGAGAAATTGGTGGCCGGCGCGCGGCGGCCTTCTGAGCGGGGCAAGGCCGAATAGGTTATCGCGGGGCAAGCCCGCTCCCACGAGTACGCAACAGTCGGATGTACGCGTGGGAGCGGGCTTGCCCCGCGATGAATCCAACAGCGATTCAGGCCTGGGTAGCGAGTTCGGCCATCTTCAGCAACACCGCATGCAGCCCGTTGCTACGCGACGGCGACAACTGCCGCTCCAGCCCCAACTGGGTAAACCAGGCGCTCAGGTCGAGCGCTGCCAATCGATCGCTGGCCAAACCCTGCACCCGCACCAGCAGCAGTGCCAGCAAGCCGCGCAGCAGCCGTGCATCACTGGCGGCTTTGAAATGCCACTGACCATTTTCCTGTTGGGCCACCAGCCACACCAGGCTCTCGCAGCCATGCACCCGGTTGGCTTCGGTCTTGTCACTGTCGTCCAGTGGTTCCAGCCGATCACCCCACTGCATCAGCAACCGCGCCCGCTGCTCCCACCCGCGCGCCTGCTCGAAGCTCTCCAGCGCCTGGCTGGCCTCGGCCGACAGGCTCATCGCAGCAGCTCCAGGCCCTGGTCGAGCGCGTCGAAGAAGCGTTGCAGGTCGTCGCTGTCGGAGTAGAGCCCCAGCGACACGCGGATCGCGCCGTCCAGGCCCAGGTGCCTGAGCAGCGGCATGGCGCAATGATGCCCGGCGCGCACGGCGATGCCCTGTTCGGTCAGCAGGTGGGCGATATCGGCGTTGTGCACACCATCGATGACGAAACTGGCCAGCGCCGCCTGAGGCGAGCCGAGCAGGCGAACCCCCTCGCGATCAGCCAGGCCGCGCATCAAGTGCTGGTGCAAGGTAGCCTCATGGGCGGCCACCGCATTGGCGTCGAGGCTGGCCAGGTAATCCAGGGTAGCGCCCAGACCGATGACGCCGGCGATCGGCGGCGTGCCGGCCTCGAAGCCCAGCGGTGCCGGGCGGAAGCTGGCGTCCTGGTAGTCCGCCAACTGCACCATCTCGCCGCCGTACTGCCAGTGGCGCAACAGTGCCAGCGCCTGCTGGCGGCCGTACAGCACGCCCACGCCATCCGGGCCGTAGAGCTTGTGGCTGGAAAACACATAGAAGTCGCAGTCCAGTTGCTGCACATCGTGGCGACCGTGGACCACGCCCTGGGCGCCATCGACCACGCTCAGCGCGCCTTGGGCTCGGGCATGGGCCAGCAACGGCGCCAGCGGCTGCCAGGTCCCCAGCACATTGGACAGCTGGCTGATCGCCAGCAGGCGGGTGCGCGGGCCGATCAATTGCAGGGCCTGCTCCAGGTCGACATGCCCCAGGTCGTTCACCGGCAGGATCACCAGGCGCAGTTGGCGCCGGTGCGCCAGTTGTTGCCAGGGCAGCAGGTTGGCGTGGTGCTCCAGGGCGCTGACAGCGATTTCGTCACCGGCCTCGAAGCGGTGCTCCAGGCCATAGGCCAGCAGGTTCAGGGCCGAGGTGGCGCCGTGGGTGAAGACGATCTGCCGCGAGTCGGCGGCATTGAGCCAGGCGGCGACCTTGTCGCGGGAGCCCTCGAAGGCCTGGGTGGCCAGGGCGCCGGGCAGGTGCTGGGCGCGGTGCACATTGGCGGCGCCATGGCCATAGTAATGGCTCAGGGCATCCAGCAGGGCCTGGGGCTTCTGGGTGGTGGCGGCGCTGTCCAGGTAGGTCTGGTGCTGCCGTTGCAGGGCGGCGATGGCGGGGAAATCGGCGCGCCAGGGAGAGGGCTGGAACATGTTAGCGGGGCCTGGAATGAAAATCGGGTCTGCCCACAAGCAAAGCCTGGGAGCAGACCCGATCTTATCACTTCAAACCCGGGCAGGTTCTCAGTTGTGCGCGTGCAGCGCCTCGTTCAGCTCGATGGCCGACTTGTGGGTCTTGCACTCCACCGCGCCATTGAGCGAATTGCGGCGGAACAGCAGGTCGGTCTGGCCGGCCAGGTCGCGGGCCTTGACCACCTTGACCAGCTGGTTGTTCTCGTCCAGCAGGTTCACCTTGGTGCCAGCGGTGATGTACAGGCCGGCCTCGACGGTGTTGCGGTCGCCCAGCGGAATGCCGATGCCGGCGTTGGCGCCGATCAGGCAGCCTTCGCCGACCTTGATGACGATATTGCCGCCACCGGACAGGGTGCCCATGGTCGAGCAGCCGCCGCCCAGGTCCGAACCCTTGCCGACGAACACGCCGGCGGAGACGCGGCCTTCGATCATGCCCGGGCCTTCGGTGCCGGCGTTAAAGTTGACGAAACCTTCGTGCATGATGGTGGTGCCTTCGCCGATGTAGGCGCCCAGGCGCACACGGGCGGTGTCGGCGATGCGCACGCCGGCCGGCACGACGTAGTCGGTCATCTTCGGGAACTTGTCCACCGAGAACACTTCCAGCAGTTCGCCTTTCAGGCGCGCTTCCAGTTGCAGCTCGGCCAGCTCGGCCAGGTCGACCGCGCCCTGGTTGGTCCAGGCGACGTTCGGCAGCAGCGGGAAGATGCCGGCCAGCGATACGCCGTGCGGCTTGACCAGGCGGTGCGACAGCAGGTGCAGCTTGAGGTAGGCCTCGGGGGTGGAGGTCAGCGCGCCGTCTTCGGCCAGCAGGGTGGCGACCAGCGGCTTGTGGCTCTCGGCCAGGCGGGTCAGCAGCGCGGCCTGGGCGGCATCGACGCCCTTGAGCGCATCGGCCAGCTGGGCGGCCTGGGCGGTGGTGAAAGCGATGGCCTGGTTGCCCCCTTCATAGCCCAGCACCGGCGCGATGGCCGCGACCAGTTCGGCGGACGGCTTGAGCACGGGTTGTGCGTAGAAGACTTCCAGCCAGGCGCCCTGGCGGTTCTGGGTGCCGACACCGAAGGCCAGGCTGAACAGCGATTGAGACATGCGATTACCTCGTACGAAAAGGGGATGGAGCGTAATGCGGGATCAGGCCAGCGCCGCGGCGTACAGGTCGGGCTTGAAGCCGACCAGCGTGCGCTCGCCGAGGTCGAGCACCGGACGCTTGATCATCGACGGTTGGGCGAGCATCAGTTCGACGGCCTTGGCCTGGTCGAGGTCGGCCTTGCTGGCGTCGTCGAGCTTGCGGAAGGTGGTCCCGGCGCGGTTCAGCACGACTTCCCAGCCGTGCTCGTCGCACCAGCGGTTCAGGCTGTCGCGGTCGATGCCCTGGGTCTTGTAGTCGTGGAAGTCGAAGCCGATGGCCTTGTCTTCAAGCCAGGTGCGGGCCTTTTTCATGGTGTCGCAGGCTTTGATGCCGTAGAGAGTGTAAGCCATTGAATGCCTGGGGCAGCCTGGTCGGGCCGGGCGTCCCCGATGCTCCTTGAAGATTGGGTGGGCCGATTATGCGGCATCGATGGGGCTGGCGCCACGGCTGCGGGCTGGAAGGCCGCGCCGATGTGTTTCACCGCTTCTCGCGTAGCATTGTGTTACATATTCCCGGCCAGGCTGCGACTATCGTGCAGCGGTCCACGATAGCGCATCCCCGCTAACATATTGTTTCAATGGCGATGTTTCGCCTCGCTGTGGTTTCTCCGATCAAACAGGAAGCTTGCCGATGCAGTCAGCCTATACCGTTCTAATCCTGCTGATGCTGGTGAGTGTGTCGAAACTGGTCGGGCGGGTGCTGCCGCTGCCCCTGCCGCTGGTGCAGATTGGCGCCGGCGCCTTGCTGGCCTGGCCGACCCTGGGCCTGCACGTGGCGCTGGATCCAGAGCTGTTCCTGTTCCTGTTCCTGCCGCCGCTGCTGTTCGCCGACGGCTGGCGCATGCCCAAGCGCGAACTGTGGCGCATCCGTGGGCCGGTGGTGGCGCTGGCGGTGGGGCTGGTGCTGTTCACCGTGGTCGGCGCCGGCTATTTCATCCACTGGCTGCTGCCGAGCATCCCGCTGCCGGTGGCCTTCGCCCTGGCGGCGGTGCTGTCGCCCACCGATGCCGTGGCCGTCTCGGCCATCTCCCAGGATCGCCTGCCGACGCCGCTGATGCACATGCTCCAGGGCGAGGCGCTGATGAACGACGCCTCGGGCCTGGTGACCTTCAAGTTCGCCCTGGTGGCGGCGATCACCGGGGTGTTCTCGTTGACCGAGGCCAGCCTGACCTTCGTCCTGGTCGCCCTTGGTGGCCTGGCGGTGGGGGTGGCGCTGAGCTGGCTGGTCGGACGCCTGCGCATGTGGATGATCACCCGCGGCTGGGACGACCCGGCCACTCACGTGGTGTTCATGCTGCTGCTGCCCTTTGCCGCCTACGTGCTCGCCGAACGGCTTGGCGTGTCCGGCATTCTCTCGGCGGTGGCCGCCGGGATGATGCAGAGCTGGCTGGACCTGCTGCCCCGGCAGACCAGCACCCGCCTGCTCAACCGCAGTGTCTGGTCGCTGCTGGAGTTCGCCTTCAACGGCCTGATCTTCCTGCTGCTGGGCCTGCAACTGCCGGACATCATCAAGGCGGTGGTGAGCGACGAGGCCGCCGCATGGCCAACGCTTGCCTGGCGCTGCCTGGACGTGGTGGCGATCTTCGCCGCGCTGGTGCTGTTGCGGTTCATCTGGGTGCAGAGCATCTGGCGGGCTATCGGCGTGGTTAGACGCTGGCGCGGCAAGCCCGCGCTGGTGCTGATGCCGACCGCGCGCTCCTGCTGGTTGCTGACCCTGGGCGGCGTACGCGGCGCGGTGACCCTGGCGGGTGTGATGTCGGTGCCGCTGCTGATCGGCGCGGGCAAGGCGTTTCCCGAGCGCGACCTGCTCATCTTCATTGCCGCCGGGGTGATCCTGCTGTCGCTGGTCAGCGCCTGCATCGCTTTGCCGATCCTGCTGCGCGGCGTGACCAAGAGCCCGGACGAGCGCTTGCACCAGGAAGTGCAGGAGGCCTGGCGGCGCACCGCCGAGGCCGCGATCCATGCGCTCGAGGCCGAGGAGGTGATCGATGCCAACGCGCCGCAGGATGCCGCCCAGGCGACCCTGGCCACCGAGCTCAAGGCGCGGCTGATGGCCGAGTACCGCGATGAACTGGACAGTTACAATGACAGCGCCGAGGCCAGGGCGCTGGCCGAGCAGATGGATCAGTTGGAGCGTCGTTTGCGCCTGCGCGCCCTGCGTGCGCAAAGGCTGGAGCTGTACGAGCTACATCGCCAGCACCTGGTGGGAGACGAAGTGGTCCGCCAGGTGCTGGGCGAGTTGGACCTGAGCGAGGCCAACCTCGGGCAGGTCCGCTAGTTACTTGCACGAAGCCGGATAGACCAGGCGCATGAAGCGCTTGTCCTTCTTGCTGATCTTCAGGTTTTGGCTGCGTTTGAAAGCGTGGCGCGTGAGTTTCTGCCTGATGCGGTAATGCATGATCGACTGCTTGTCATAGGGCAGGATGAGCAGGTCGCCGTTATCGGGCAGAGGCAGGAATTGAACGGCAAGGTCCTCTTCGATCAGGTCGGCGAGCTCATCCGGGCTGTTGGCCTCGTCGGCCAGGACCGCTGCCAGCAACTGGCGCACGGCGTCCAGGTCCCAGGGAATGTTGGCCTGTGGGTGCTGGTGCTCGTGCTCCATGCCCAGTGCGTGTCCGAACTCATGCAATACGAACGATTCGAACAGTGGGTCGGACAGCTTGACCCCCAATGCCATGGTGGCACCGTCCACGTCCAAGGCCTGGTTGCCCAGGAAACTGAAATTCACGCCTTCCTGCACATCGGTCTGGATGCGGATCTCGGCTTCTTCGACATCGTTGTCGAGGAGTTCGAATTTCAGGTTGGCGTATTTCAGCCATTGGCACGCGGTGTCGAAAATCGAATTCTTGAGCCACGGGCATGGCGTGCCGATGAACGAGATCCTGAGCGTCTGGCCTGGGCGCCAGAACACGGAATGATCGGCCACCGAGCGTTTCTTGCGCGGCTTCATCGCCTGGGGCAGTTGCAGCTTCTGGCGTAGGCGGTAGATCGCGTTTGCCACGAGAACATCGGACATCGTTGTGCACCTTCAGGGGTTGAGAGGTGCCAACTATCGGTCGCCAGAGTTCTGTGCTGACGGTACTTAATGCTTGCCTCGATTTGAATTGCGCCCCCCTGTGAGAAGGGGCGCCTGCCATCAGCGGCCCAGGAACGCGCGAATCCGCTCCGCTGCCTCGATGCACTCGGCCAGCGGCGCTACCAGGGCCATGCGCACGCGCCCGGCGCCCGGGTTGACCCCGTCTACTTCGCGGGAGAGGTACGAACCTGGCACTACGGTCACATGCTCGGCCTCGAACAGGTCGCGGGTGAAGTCGGCGTCGCTGCCCGGCACCTTGGCCCACAGGTAGAAGCTGCCGTCCGGGCGTTGCACGTCGAGCACCGGTTGCAGGATGTCGAGCACGGCGTCGTACTTGGCGCGGTACTGGTCGCGGTTGTCGCGCACATGGGCCTCATCCTGCCAGGCGGCGATGCTGGCCAGCTGGGTCTGCACCGGCATGGCGCAACCATGGTAGGTGCGGTACAGCAGGAACGGCTTGATGATTTCGGCGTCGCCGGCGACGAAGCCCGAGCGCAGCCCCGGCAGGTTGGAGCGCTTGGACAGGCTGTGGAATACCACGCAGCGCTTGAAGTCATTTCGGCCCAGTTCCGCGCAGGCGCTGAGCAGGCCCGGTGGTGGCGCGTCCTCGTCGAAGTACAGCTCGCTGTAGCACTCGTCGGCGGCGATCACGAAGTCGTGCTCGTCGGCCAGGGCGATCAGCTTTTTCAGGGTGTCCATCGGCACCAGGGCGCCGGTGGGGTTGCCCGGGGAGCACAGGAACAGGATCTGGCAACGTTTCCAGACGTCGGCCGGCACGGCGTCGAAGTCGGGGTTGAAACCGTTGTTTTCCAGGCAGGGCAGGTAGTGTGGGGTGGCGCCGGCCAGCAGGGCCGCGCCTTCGTAGATCTGGTAGAACGGGTTGGGGCTGACCACCAGGCCATCTGCCGAGCGATCGACCACGGCCTGGGTGAAGGCGAACAGCGCCTCGCGGGTGCCGTTGACCGGCAGGATATGGCGGTCGGCGTCCAGCCAGCCGGCCGGTACGCCGAAGCGCCGCTCGCACCACTGGCCGATGGCCTGGCGCAGGGCCGGCAGGCCCAGGGTGCTGGGGTAGACCGCCAGCTTGTCGAGGTTGTCGGCCATGGCCTTGGCGACGAAGGCCGGCGATTCATGCTTCGGCTCGCCGATCGACAGGGCGATCGGGCGTTTGTCCGCCGCCGGCTTCACGCTCCCCAGCAGGGCACGCAGTTTCTCGAACGGGTAGGGCTGGAGCTGGGTCAGTGCTGGGTTCATTGGCGCAAGGTCTCGTTATCGTCAAAAGGTCATGCGGGTGGGGCTGGCATCGCTGGCCTGTCCGGCCTGCAGCTGCTGGACGATGGCCTCCTGCAGGCGGCTGCACAGCTGCGGGTCGGACAGCGGCTGGTTGTCGGCGTCGGTGATGAAGAACACGTCCTCCACGCGCTCGCCGAGGGTGGCGATCTTGGCGTTCTGCAGCGAGATGTCGAACTCCAGGAAGATCCGCCCGATCCGCGCCAGCAGGCCGGGCCGGTCCGGTGCGGTGATCTCGAGGATGGTCACCGGGCGCTGGGCGTCGTTGAGGATGGTCACCTGCGGCGGGAAGTCGAAGTGCTTGAGCTGGCGTGGCACCCGGCGCTGGATGATCGCCGGATAGTCCTCGGGGGTGCGCAGCGCTTCGGTCAGGCCGTCGCGGATCTGCCTGACCCGTTGCGGGTTGTCGCCGATCGAGCCGCCGTCGTTGTCGAGCACGATGTAGGTGTCGAGGGTGAACTGGCTGCTCGAGGTGATGATCCGGGCGTCGTGGATGTTCAGGTTGAGCTGGGCCATGGCGGCCACGGTAACGGCGAAGAAATCATGCTGGTCAGGGGCGTAGATGAAGATCTGCGTGCCACCCTCGAACTCGCGCTGGGTGGTTTCCTTGATCAGCACCAGTGGCCCGCCGTCGGCCGGCTGCTGGAGGATCGCATCGCTGTGCCAGGCCACGTCGGCGGCGGTGTGCTTGAGGAAGTAGTCATCGCCCAGCTGCGACCAGAGCTGCTCGACGTCGTCCGGGTCGGTGCCCTCGCGCACCAGGATGTCGAGCGCCGCGCTCTGGGTCTGGCGGATCTGCTCCTCGCGGTCCAGCGGGTTCTCCAGGCCCCGGCGCAGGGCGCGCTTGGTCTCGGTGTAGAGCTGGCGCAAGAGGCTCGCCCGCCAGGAGTTCCACAGGCTTGGGTTGGTGGCGTTGATGTCGGCCACGGTCAGCACGTAGAGATAGTCCAGGCGCGTCTCGTCGCCCACGTGCAGGGCGAAGTCGTTGATTACCTGCGGGTCGGAGAGGTCCTTGCGCTGGGCGGTGGTGGACATCACCAGGTGGTTCTGCACCAGCCAGACGATCAGCCGGCTGTCCCACGCAGGCAGCTGGTGGCGCGCGCAGAAGGCCTGTGCGTCCACTGCGCCCAGCTCGGAGTGGTCGCCCTGGCGACCCTTGCCGATGTCGTGGTAGAGGCCGGCCAGGTAGATCAGCTCGGGCTTGGGCAGGCGCCCCATGAGCTTGCTGGCCAGCGGGAATTTCTCGGAAACCGGGGTGTACTGCAGCTTGCGCAAGTGCTTGATCAGGTTGAGGGTGTGCGCATCGACCGTATAGATGTGGAACAGGTCGTGCTGCATCTGCCCGACGATCAGGCCGAACTCCGGCAGGTAGCGGCCGAGGATGCCATAGCGGTTCATCCGCCGCAGGTTGCGGTGGATGCCGATCTCGCACTTGAACAGCTCGATGAACAGGCTGGTGTTGCGGATATCGTTGCGGAACTTGTCGTCTATCAGGTGGCGATGCTCGCGCAGCAGGCGCACGGTGTCGGCGCGCACCCCCTTGATCTCGGGGTGCTGGGCCATCAGCACGAAGATCTCCAGCATGGCGAACGGGGTGCGCCGGAACACGTTTGGGTTGACCGCTTCTATATAGCCGTCGTGCAGGCGGAAGCGCGCGTTCAGCGGCTGGGTGGCGCCGCTGTCGTCATCGGCGAGGATCACCTCCTCGAAGTGCTGGATGATCAGGTCGCACAGCTGGCTGATGCTCATCACCACCCGGTAGTACTGCTGCATGAACTGTTCGATGGCGCGCTTGGGGTTGTCGTCGGTGTAGCCCAGCAGCGCGGCGATGCTGCGCTGGTGGTCGAACAGCAGGCGGTCCTCGGCGCGTCCGGCGAGCATGTGCAGGGCATAGCGCACACGCCAGAGGAAGGCCTGGGACGAGGCCAGCAGTTCGTTCTCGCTTTCCAGCAGGAAGTCCTCGCCGGCCAGTGCGTGCAGGTTCAGGGTGCCGTACTGGCGCCGGGCCACCCAAAGCACCGTCTGGATGTCGCGCAGGCCACCCGGCCCGCCCTTGACGTTGGGCTCGAGGTTGTACTCGGTGTCGTTGTACTTGTGGTGGCGGGCCTTGAGCTCGGCGCGCTTGGCCAGGAAGAACTCCTTACTCGGCCACATATGCGCGGTGCTGGTGGCGTCGAGCATGCGTCGGCGCAGCGACTCGGGGCCGGCGATGGTGCGGCTTTCCATCAGGTTGGTGATGACCGTGAGGTCGGCCCGGGCCTGCTCGGCGCATTCGTCGACGGTGCGCACGCTCTGGCCGACTTCCAGGCCGATGTCCCACAGCAGCGTGAGGAAGCGCTCGATGGCGTCGCGGTACTGCTCGTGCTCGGCGGCGTCGAGCAGGATCAGCAGGTCGATGTCCGAGAACGGGTGCAGCTCGCCGCGGCCATAGCCGCCCACCGCCACCAGGGCGATGCCGTCCGGCGCGCCCCAGCTGAACTGGTGCCAGGCCTGTTGCAGGATGTTGTCGACGAACCAGGCGCGATCCTCGATCAGCCGGCGGATCTCGCGGCCTTCACGGAAACGCTTGTCGAGCACCTCGCCGGCCATGCGGATGGCCTTCTTGAAAGCGGCGATGGGGCTTGCCTTGAGGGCCAGTTCCGCCTGGAACTGGCCGCGGTCGAACAGCTCGGGATCCACCTGGGGCATCGAGTCGCGTTCCTGTTAGTCAGTATCAGGCCGAGGTGCGCGGGATTGTGTCGTCCTTGCGCAGGGTGAAGATCTCGTAGCCGCTGGCGGTCACCACCAGGGTGTGTTCCCACTGGGCCGAGAGCTTGCGGTCCTTGGTGATGGCGGTCCAGCCGTCGCCCAGTACCTTGGTGTCGGCCTTGCCCTGGTTGATCATCGGCTCGATGGTGAAGGTCATGCCTTCCTTGAGCTCCATGCCGGTGCCGGCGCGGCCGTAGTGGAGGATTTGCGGCTCTTCGTGGAACACCTTGCCGATGCCGTGGCCGCAGAACTCGCGGACCACCGAGAAACCGTTCTTCTCGGCGTGTTTCTGGATCACTTCGCCGATGTCGCCCAGGCGGCAGCCGGGCTTGACCAGCTCGATGGCCTTGTACAGGCACTCCTGGGTGACCTTGGACAGGCGCTCGGCCCATGGCGCGACGGTGCCGACATGGAACATGCGGCTGGTGTCGCCGTGGTAGCCGTCCTTGATCACGGTCACGTCGATGTTGATGGTGTCGCCGTCCTTGAGCGCCTTGTCATTGGGGATGCCGTGGCAGACCACATGGTTGATCGAGGTGCAGATCGACTTGGGGAAGCCCTTGTAGTTGAGAGGGGCGGGGATCGCCTGCTGGACGTTGACGATGTAGTCGTGGCACAGGCGGTCGAGCTCTTCGGTGGTGACGCCGGGCTTGACGTGCTCCTCGATCATTTCCAGCACTTCGGCGGCCAGGCGGCCAGCGATGCGCATCTTCTCGATGTCTTCTGCGGTCTTGATGGTGACGGTCATGAACAGGCTCTCTACGGCGCCTTGTGTGGCGCGAACAAACGGGAAAGACCGGATTCTACCAGAGCGCGGCGGCGATCTGTCGGGAGAGTCCCCTGGATCCGGTGGTCTATTGAAGGCATTCTGGCCGCAAAGCACGGGTGCTGCAAAAGCCACTGACGGACGAAGCATGATCCGGGTTCCGTTCGCGCTCGGCCTGTGGTATAAAATGCGCCGCTTTCGGGGGATGTCCTCCGTCAGCTCAAACCCACACACGTGTCGACACGATGGCCTGGGTGCCCGGTTTCCCTGGAAGCACGGGTTGGTCATTGGGATACGTGGAGGCCCAACCCGACTTATCAAGGAACTATCATGTCCCAAGTCAACATGCGCGATATGCTGAAGGCCGGTGTGCACTTCGGCCACCAGACCCGTTACTGGAACCCGAAAATGGGCAAGTACATTTTCGGCGCGCGTAACAAGATCCACATCATCAACCTGGAAAAAACCCTGCCAATGTTCAACGAAGCTCTGTCCTTCGTAGAGCGCCTGGCCCAGGGCAAGAACAAGATCATGTTCGTCGGCACCAAGCGTTCCGCCGGCAAGATCGTCGCCGAGCAAGCTGCTCGTTGCGGTTCGCCATACGTTGATCACCGTTGGTTGGGCGGCATGCTGACCAACTACAAGACCATCCGCGCCTCGATCAAGCGTCTGCGCGACCTGGAAACCCAGGCCGAAGACGGCACCTTTGCCAAGCTGACCAAGAAAGAAGCCCTGATGCGTTCGCGCGATCTGGAAAAGCTGGACCGCAGCCTGGGTGGTATCAAGGACATGGGCGGCCTGCCTGATGCCCTGTTCGTGATCGACGTCGACCACGAGCGCATTGCTATCACCGAAGCCAACAAGTTGGGCATCCCGGTCATCGGCGTTGTCGATACCAACAGCAGCCCGGAAGGTGTTGACTACATCATCCCAGGTAACGATGACGCCATCCGCGCCATCGAGCTGTACATGACTTCGATGGCTGACGCCGTCATCCGCGGCCGCAACAACGTTGCCGGCGGTACTGAAGTCTACGCTGAAGAAGCGGCTGCACCTGCTGCTGAGTAATTGACGCCTGGCGTCTACTTGGCACGCAAAAAGGGGGCTTGGCCCCCTTTTTGCCACCTTGAAATCCTGCTGTCAGCAACGGCCCCGCATCATGGGCGAGCTGATATAAAGGCAGCGATTTGCAGAATTTAACGCCCGTGACGAGCGGGTGGAATGGTTGAAAAACTTTCCAAGAGGATTTTGAAATGGCAGCAATTACTGCGGCGCTGGTCAAAGAACTGCGCGAGCGTACCGGCGAAGGCATGATGGATTGCAAAAAGGCCCTGGAAAAGGCCGGCGGCGACATCGAGAAAGCCATTGACGACATGCGTGCCTCGGGCGCCATCAAGGCCGCCAAGAAGGCTGGCAACGTCGCTGCTGAAGGCGCTATCGCCGTCAAGACCGACGGTAAATCCGCCGTTCTGCTGGAAGTGAACTCGCAGACCGACTTCCTGGCCCTGCAAGACGACTTCAAGAACTTCGTTGCCGAAAGCATCGAAGAAGCCTTCGCCCAGAAGCTGACCGACGCCGCTCCGCTGATCGCCTCGCGTGAAGCCGCCCGTGAAGCCCTGGTTGCCAAGTGCGGCGAGAACGTCAACATCCGTCGCCTGGTGCGCGTTGAGGGTGACGTTGTCGGTGCCTACCTGCACGGCAACAAGATCGGTGCCGTTGTTGTCCTGAAAGGCGGCGACGTCGATCTGGCCAAGAACATCGCCATGCACGTTGCAGCCTCGAACCCAGAGTTCCTGGACGCGTCGGAAATCTCCGCCGAGGCCATCGAGCGCGAGAAGAACGTCTTCCTGCAGCTGAACGCCGACAAGATCGCCGGCAAGCCGGAAAACATCGTTGAGAACATGATCAACGGTCGTATCTCCAAGTTCAAAGCCGAAGCCTCGCTGAAAGAGCAAGCCTTCGTCATGGATCCGGAAGTCAAAGTCGGCGCGCTGGCCAAGAAAGCTGGTGCTGAAATCGTTTCCTTCACCTACTTCAAGGTCGGCGAAGGCATCGAGAAGCCGGTTGACGACTTCGCTGCCGAAGTTGCCGCCCAGGTAGCTGCCGCCAAGCAGTAAGACGGATTCGTCTGTCGCCCCGAAGAGGCTGCCCGCTTACGCGCGCAGCCTCTTTGTCAAAGCGGGAGCGGTTCACGAGACCGTTGCTCGCTGACGCATGAAGTGCGTCACGCTAGAGTTACGCGCAGGCTGAAACAGCCCGCCAGATTTTTACAAACGCCGCAGGAGAGATTCGCAATGGCTCAGCAGGGCAGTGGTCATCAGGCTCGCTATAAACGCATTCTACTCAAACTTAGCGGCGAGGCCCTGATGGGCTCGGAAGAGTTCGGGATCGACCCCAAGGTCCTGGATCGCATGGCGCTGGAAGTCGGCCAGCTGGTCGGCATCGGCGTTCAGGTCGGCCTGGTGATCGGTGGCGGCAACCTGTTCCGTGGCGCGGCGCTCAGTGCAGCCGGCATGGACCGCGTTACCGGCGACCACATGGGCATGCTGGCCACCGTGATGAACGGCCTGGCCATGCGCGACGCGCTGGAGCGGGCGAACATCACCGCCATCGTCATGTCGGCCATCTCCATGGTGGGTGTGACCGATCACTACGATCGCCGCAAGGCCATGCGCCACCTGAATTCCAAGGAAGTCGTGATCTTCGCTGCCGGTACCGGCAACCCGTTCTTCACCACCGACTCCGCCGCTTGCCTGCGCGCCATCGAAATCGATGCCGACGTGGTATTGAAGGCAACCAAGGTCGATGGTGTATACACTGCAGATCCATTCAAGGACCCGCATGCCGAGAAGTTCGATCATCTGTCCTACGATGAAGTGCTGGATCGCAAGCTGGGTGTAATGGACCTCACGGCAATCTGCCTTTGCCGCGATCACAAGATGCCGCTGCGCGTCTTCAACATGAACAAGCCCGGCGCCCTGCTCAACATTGTGCATGGTGGTGCGGAAGGAACTCTGATCGAGGAAGTTCAAAAATGATCAACGACATCAAGAAAGACGCCCAGGAGCGCATGGGCAAGTCCCTCGAGGCCCTGGCCCGCAACCTGGCGGCGATCCGTACCGGTCGCGCCCACCCAAGCATCCTGGACAGCGTCAAGGTGCCGGCCTGGGGCAGCGACATGCCGCTGAACCAGGTGGCTGCGATCACCGTCGAGGACGCCCGTACCCTGAAGATCGTCGCCCACGACAAGAACCTCAGCGCCGCCATCGAGAAGGCCATCCTGACCTCCGACCTGGGCCTGAACCCGTCCAGCGCCGGCACCACCATCCGCGTGCCGATGCCGGCCCTGACCGAGGAAACCCGCAAGGGCTACACCAAGCAGGCCAGCGGCGTTGCCGAGGACGCCAAGGTCGCTGTGCGCAACGTGCGTCGCGATGCCCTGGCCGACCTGAAGAAGCTGACCAAGGACAAGGAAATCAGCGAAGACGAAGAGCGTCGCGCGGCTGACGAGATCCAGAAGCTGACCGACAAGTTCGTCGCCGAAGTCGATGCCGCCTTCAAGGCCAAGGAAAAGGACCTGATGGCCGTTTGAGGCCAGGGTTGCTCTCTTAATGGAAAAGACCAAGTCGGCGGCACCGGGCTCGGTGCCGCGTCATGTCGCGATCATCATGGATGGCAACAACCGCTGGGCGAAGAAACGTCTTCTGCCCGGCGTCGCCGGCCACAAGGCCGGCGTGGATGCCGTTCGCGCGGTGATCGAAGTCTGCGCCGAGGCCAAGGTCGAGGTGCTCACGCTCTTCGCCTTCTCCAGCGAGAACTGGCAGCGTCCGGCCGAGGAGGTCGGCGCGCTGATGGAACTGTTCTTCTCGGCATTGCGTCGCGAGGCCAAGCGCCTGAACGACAACAACATCAGCCTGCGCATCATCGGTGATCGCTCGCGCTTCCACCCTGAGCTTCAGGCGGCGATGCGCGAAGCCGAAGCGGCGACGGTGGGCAGCAACCGCTTCATCCTGCAGATCGCCGCCAATTACGGCGGTCAGTGGGATATCGCCCAGGCCGCACAGCGCCTGGCGCGGGAAGTCCAGGCCGGTCACCTGCGCCCCGAGGACATCACCCCGGACCTGCTGCAGACCTGCCTGGCCACCGGCGACCTGCCGTTGCCCGACCTGTGCATCCGCACCGGCGGCGAGCACCGCATCAGCAATTTCCTGCTGTGGCAGCTGGCCTACGCCGAACTGTACTTCTCCGACCTCTACTGGCCGGACTTCAAACACGAGGCCATGCGCAACGCGCTGGCCGATTTCGCTTCGCGCCAGCGCCGCTTCGGTAAGACCAGCGAGCAGGTCGAAGCCGGAGCCCGTGCTTAATGCTTAAACAACGCATCATTACCGCGCTGATCCTGCTGCCGATCGCGTTGGGTGGTTTCTTCCTGCTCAACGGTGGGGATTTCGCCCTGTTCATCGGCTTCGTGGTAACGCTCGGCGCCTGGGAGTGGGCACGCCTGGCCGGCCTGGTGGCGCAGCCGCTGCGCATTGCCTACGCCGCCGTGGTGGCGGGCGGCCTGATGCTGCTCTACCTGATGCCCGACCTTGCGCCCTGGGTGCTGGGCGCCTCGGTGATCTGGTGGGCCCTGGCCACCTGGCTGGTGCTGACCTATCCGCGTAGCGGCGAGCTGTGGAGCAGCGCCGCCTGTCGCCTGCTGATCGGCCTGCTGGTGCTGCTGCCTGCCTGGCAGGGCTTGGTGCTGCTCAAGCACTGGCCGCTGGGCAACTGGCTGATCCTGTCGGTGATGGTCCTGGTCTGGGCTGCCGATATCGGCGCGTACTTCTCCGGCCGGGCTTTCGGCAAGCGCAAGCTGGCGCCGCAGGTCAGCCCGGGCAAGAGCTGGGAGGGTGTCTATGGCGGTCTCGCGGTCAGCCTGCTGATCACCCTGGCCGTGGGTTTCGCCCGCGACTGGAGTATTGGTCAGGTGCTGCTGGGCCTGCTGGGGGCTGTCGTTGTAGTGATGTCCTCGGTGGTCGGCGACCTGACCGAAAGCATGTTCAAGCGCCGTGAAGGCATCAAGGACAGCAGTAACCTGCTGCCGGGTCATGGCGGCGTGCTCGATCGCATTGACAGCCTGACCGCGGCGATTCCGATGTTTGCCGTGCTGCTGTGGGCGGCTGAGTGGGGTGTGATGTGAGTGCCGTGCAACGCATAACCGTGCTGGGGGCCACCGGCTCCATCGGCCTGAGCACGCTGGATGTCATTGCCCGGCACCCTGACCGTTACCAGGTGTTCGCCCTGAGCGGCTATTCGCGCATCGACGAACTGCTGGCCCTGTGCGAGCGTCATCGTCCGGCCTTCGCCGTGGTGCCGAGCGCCGAGGCGGCCCTGCGCCTGCGCCAGGGGCTGGCCGCGGCGGGCTGCGCCACCGAGGTGCTCGAGGGTGAGGCCGGGTTGTGTCAGGTGGCCGCTGCGTCCGAGGTGGATACCGTGATGGCGGCCATCGTCGGCGCGGCCGGCCTGCGCCCGACCTTGGCCGCTGTCGAGGCGGGCAAGAAGGTGCTGCTGGCCAACAAAGAGGCCCTGGTGATGTCCGGGGCCCTGTTCATGGAGGCGGTGCACCGCAGTGGTTCGGTATTGCTGCCGATCGACAGCGAACACAACGCGATCTTCCAGTGCATGCCCGGCGATTACGCCCGTGGCCTGGGCGCTGTCGGCGTGCGCCGGATCCTGCTGACCGCCTCCGGCGGGCCGTTCCGCGAAACCCCTGCTGAAGTATTGCTGGATGTAACGCCGGAGCAGGCCTGCGCGCATCCGAACTGGTCCATGGGGCGCAAGATCTCGGTCGATTCGGCCAGCATGCTGAACAAAGGCCTGGAGCTGATCGAGGCCTGCTGGCTGTTCGATGCCAAGCCGTCGCAGATTGAAGTGGTGGTGCACCCGCAGAGTGTCATTCACTCGCTGGTGGACTACGTCGATGGCTCGGTGCTTGCTCAGCTGGGCAACCCGGACATGCGCACGCCGATCTCCAACGCCCTGGCCTGGCCGGAGCGGATCGATTCGGGCGTCGCGCCGCTGGATCTGTTCGCCATCGCCCGTCTGGATTTCCAGGCGCCCGACGAACAGCGCTTCCCATGCCTGCGCCTGGCGCGTCAGGCTGCCGAGGCGGGCAACAGCGCGCCGGCGGTGCTCAACGCCGCCAACGAAGTGGCCGTCGAGGCGTTTCTCCAGCGGCGTATCCGCTTCCCGGAGATCGCGGGTATGATCGAACAGGTGCTCGACCAGGAGCCCGTGGTGGCCTTGCCCACCCTCGAGGCGGTGTTCGCCGCCGACCAGCGTGCCCGGGAGCTGTCCCGGGAGTGGCTGCGACGCCACGGCCGCTGAAGCCTGCGGCCGACTCCGCCGAATGTCACCCGGAGATTGGACATGACTGCGCTCTACATGATTGTCGGCACCCTGATTGCACTGGGTGTGCTGGTTACCTTCCACGAGTTCGGCCACTTCTGGGTGGCGCGGCGCTGCGGGGTCAAGGTCCTGCGCTTCTCGGTGGGCTTCGGCACGCCGCTGGTGCGTTGGCATGACCGGCACGGCACCGAGTTCGTCGTCGCCGCGATCCCCCTGGGCGGCTACGTCAAGATGCTCGACGAGCGCGAGGGCGAGGTCCCGCCGGCGCTGGTCGAGCAGTCGTTCAACCGCAAGTCGGTCCGTCAGCGCATCGCCATCGTGGCCGCCGGTCCCATCGCCAACTTCCTGCTCGCCATCCTGTTCTTCTGGGTGGTGGCCATGCTGGGTTCGCAGCAGGTGCGTCCGGTCATCGGTGGCGTCGAGGCCGGCAGCCTGGCGGCCAGCGCCGGCCTGAGCGTCGGCCAGGAAATCGTCTCCATCGATGGCGAACCGACCAATGGCTGGTCAGCGGTCAACCTGCAGCTGGTGCGCCGTCTCGGCGAGAGCGGCACGCTGCGGGTCGGGGTGCTCGATGAGGGGGCGACCGCTGAGCGTCAATTGAATATTTCCCTGAATCAATGGCTCAAGGGCGTCGACGAGCCCGAGCCGATCCAGTCCCTTGGCCTGCGCCCCTGGCGCCCGGCGGTGGTGCCGGTGCTGGCTGAGATCGATCCGAAGGGGCCGGCCGCCGCAGCCGGCCTCAAGACCGGTGACAAGCTGCTGGCGCTCGACGGCGTTGAGCTGGCCGACTGGCAGCAGGTGGTCGACGCGGTCCGTGCCCGTCCCGAGAAAAAGGTCAGCCTGCGCATCGAGCGCGACGGCGCGCCGCTCGAGGTTGCCGTCACCCTGGCGCGCAAAGGCGAGGGCCAGGCTTCTGGCGGCTACCTCGGCGCCGGGGTCAAGGCCGCCGAGTGGCCGGCGAAGATGCTCCGCGAGGTCAGCTATGGGCCGCTGGAAGCAGTCGGCGAGGGACTTTCCCGCACCTGGAACATGAGCATCCTGACCCTCGAATCGCTGAAGAAAATGCTGTTCGGGGAGCTCTCGGTAAAAAACTTGAGCGGACCGATAACCATTGCTAAAGTGGCGGGCGCTTCAGCCCAGTCGGGCGTTGGGGATTTCCTGAATTTCCTGGCCTACCTGAGCATAAGCCTGGGGGTTCTGAACCTGCTGCCCATCCCGGTACTGGATGGGGGGCATTTGCTGTTCTACCTGATCGAGTGGGCGCGCGGTCGTCCGCTCTCGGATCGGGTGCAGGGTTGGGGGGTCCAGATCGGTATCAGTTTGGTCGTCGGGGTGATGTTGCTCGCCCTGATCAACGATCTGGGTCGACTATAAAAGCTTCGCTCAATCGCGAAACCTGCTGCCTTGTCGCGGCAGGTTGTTTATTGCCAGTTGGAATAAAAGGACTTCATGAAACGTCTGCTGCTAACTGCGGTGCTCTCCGCACTGATGATCGCTGAAGTTCACGCCGAGTCCTTCACCATCTCCGATATTCGTGTCAACGGCCTGCAGCGGGTGTCCGCCGGCAGCGTGTTCGGCGCGTTGCCGCTGAACGTCGGTGACCAGGTCGACGACCGCCGTCTGGTCGAATCGACCCGCTCGCTGTTCAAGACCGGCTTCTTCCAGGACATCCAGCTGAACCGCGACGGCAATGTCCTGATCATCAACGTGGTCGAGCGCCCCTCGGTGTCGAGCATCGAGATCGAAGGCAACAAGGCGATCAGCACCGAAGACCTGATGAAGGGCCTGAAACAGTCGGGCCTGGCCGAAGGCGAGATCTTCCAGCGCGCGACGCTGGAAGGCGTGCGTAACGAACTGCAGCGCCAGTACGTGGCCCAGGGCCGCTACTCCGCGGAGGTCGACGCCGAGGTCGTGCCGCAGCCGCGCAACCGCGTCGGCCTGAAGATCAAGATCAACGAAGGCACCGTGGCCGCGATCCAGCACATCAACGTGGTGGGCAACACGGTCTTCGACGACGAGACCCTCGGCCAGCTGTTCGAGCTCAAGACCACCAACTGGCTGTCGTTCTTCAAGAACGACGACAAGTACGCCCGGGAAAAGCTCTCCGGTGACCTGGAGCGCCTGCGTTCCTACTACCTGGACCGCGGCTACATCAACATGGACATCGCGTCCACCCAGGTGTCGATCACTCCGGACAAGAAGCACGTCTACATCACCGTCAACATCAACGAGGGCGAGAAGTACACCGTCCGCGACGTGAAGCTGTCCGGTGACCTGAAAGTGCCGGAAGACCAGGTCAAGTCGCTGCTGCTGGTGCAGCCGGGCCAGGTGTTCTCGCGCAAGGTGATGACCACCACTTCCGACCTGATCACCCGTCGTCTGGGTAACGAAGGCTACACCTTCGCCAACGTCAACGGCGTGCCGCAGCCGAACGACCAGGATCACACCGTCGACATCATGTTCGTCGTCGATCCGGGCAAGCGTGCGTACGTCAACCGCATCAACTACCGCGGCAACACCAAGACCGAAGACGAAGTGCTGCGTCGCGAAATGCGTCAGATGGAAGGTGGCTGGGCCTCGACCTACCTGATCGACCAGTCCAAGACCCGCCTCGAGCGCCTAGGCTTCTTCAAGGAAGTCAACGTCGAGACGCCGCCGGTGCCGGGCACCGACGACCAGGTCGACGTCAACTACAGCGTCGAAGAGCAGGCCTCCGGCTCGATTACCGCCAGCGTCGGTTTCGCCCAGAGCGCCGGCCTGATCCTGGGTGGCTCGATCAGCCAGAACAACTTCCTCGGTACCGGTAACAAGGTCTCCATCGGCCTGACCCGTTCCGAATACCAGACCCGCTACAACTTCGGCTACGTCGATCCCTACTTCACCGCCGATGGCGTGAGCCTGGGCTACAACGCCTTCTACCGCAGCACTGACTACGACGACCTCGACGTCGACGTGGCCAGCTATGCGGTGGACAGCCTCGGTGCCGGTGTCAGCCTCGGCTACCCGATCAGCGAGACCTCGCGCCTGACCTACGGCCTGACCGTGCAGCAGGACAAGATCAAGACCGGCCGCTACACCGTCGACGAGATCTTCAAGTTCCTCCAGGACGAGGGCGACAACTTCCTGAACTTCAAGGCCTCGATCGGCTGGTCCGAGTCGACCCTGAACAAAGGCGTGCTGGCCACTCGTGGTCACTCCCAGAGCCTGACCCTGGAAACCACCGTGCCGGGCAGCGACCTGTCGTTCTACAAGCTCGACTACCGTGGCCAGCTGTTCAAGCCGATCAACAACGAGTACACCCTGCGCCTGCACACCGAACTGGGCTATGGTGATGGTTTCGGCTCGACCTCCGGCCTGCCGTTCTATGAAAACTACTACGCGGGCGGCTTCAACTCCGTGCGCGGCTTCAAGGACAGCACCCTGGGTCCACGCAGCACCCCGAGCCGTGGCGCTGCGGTAACCGGCAACCAGGGCACCATCGCCGACCCGGACCAGGATCCGCTGCCGTTCGGTGGCAACGTCCTCGTCCAGGGTGGCGTGGAGCTGCTGTTCCCGCTGCCGTTCGTCAAGGATCAGCGTTCGCTGCGCACGTCCGTATTCTGGGACGTGGGTAACGTGTTCGACACCAACTGCGGCTCCAAGCCCGATTGCACCAAGGTCGGATTCTCGGACATGGCCAGCTCGGTCGGTCTGGGCGTGACCTGGATCACCGCGCTGGGCCCGTTGAGCTTCAGCCTGGCGATGCCGATCAAGAAGCCGGACGACGCCGACACGCAAGTGTTCCAATTCTCTCTGGGCCAGACCT
Organism: Pseudomonas sp. 2hn; assembly: GCF_019646095.1. NCBI lineage: Bacteria > Pseudomonadati > Pseudomonadota > Gammaproteobacteria > Pseudomonadales > Pseudomonadaceae > Pseudomonas > Pseudomonas sp. 2hn. Next base: position 1,275,873 of record NZ_CP081016.1, read on the forward strand.
TCTGAGGTCGGCCCTTGCATAACGACAACGGATTATCCAGGAGTGCATCGTGCGTAAGTTGACCCAACTGGCCCTCGTGGCCGCGGCGCTGGTCGCCACCCCGGCTTTCGCCGAAATGAAAGTTGCCGTGCTGAACTATCAGATGGCCCTGCTGGAATCCGACGCGGCCAAGAAGTACGCCGTTGACGCCGAGAAGAAGTTCGGCCCGCAACTGACCAAGCTCAAGGGCCTGGAAAGCAGCGCCAAGGGTATCCAGGATCGCCTGATCAAGGGCGGCGACAAGATGCCTCAGCCTGAGCGTGAACGCCTGGAGCTCGAGTTCAAGCAAAAAGCCCGCGACTTCCAGTTCCAGTCCAAGGAACTCAACGAAGCCAAGGCCGTGGCCGACCGCGACATGCTCAAGCAGCTCAAGCCGAAACTTGACGGCGCTGTCGAGGAAGTGATCAAGAAGGGCGGTTTCGACCTGGTTCTGGAGCGTGGCGCGGTCATCGATGTCAAGCCGCAGTACGACATCACCCGCCAGGTCATCGAGCGCATGAACCAAGCCCGTTGATATGACCGTGACCATGACGCTCGGCCAGCTGGCCGAGGCCCTCGGGGCCGAACTCAAAGGCCCCGAGGCGCTGCAGATCACCGGGCTGGCCACCTTGCAGGAGGCCGGTTCCGGGCAGTTGAGCTTCCTGGCCAACAAGCAGTACCGCAAATTCCTGGACGACTCCACGGCCAGCGCGGTATTGCTCAAGGCCGAGGACGCCGAAGGTTTTGCCGGCAACGCCCTGATCGTTCCCGATCCTTACCTGGCCTATGCACGCATTTCGCACCTGTTCGATCCGAAGCCCAAGGCTGTGGCGGGAGTCCATCCCAGCGCCGTGGTTGCCGAGGATGCCCAGGTGGATGCCAGCGCCAGCATCGGCCCGTTCGCGGTGATCGAGAGCGGCGCGCGCATTGGCGCCAACGTGACGGTCGGCGCGCACTGTTTCGTCGGCGCCCGCTGCGTCATCGGCGAGGGCGGCTGGCTGGCCCCACGGGTCACGCTGTATCACGACGTGACCATCGGCAAGCGCGTGGTCATCCAGTCCGGCGCGGTGATCGGTGGCGAGGGCTTCGGCTTTGCCAACGAGAAGGGTATCTGGCGCAAGATCGCGCAGATCGGCGGCGTCACCCTGGGTGATGACGTGGAGATCGGGGTGAACACCGCGGTAGACCGCGGCGCGCTGTCGGACACCCGCATCGGTGATGGCGTCAAGCTCGACAACCAGATCCAGATCGCCCACAACGTGCAGGTCGGCGACCACACGGCGATGGCGGCCTGCGTCGGGATTTCCGGCAGCACCCGCATCGGCAAGCATTGCATGATCGCCGGTGGCGTCGGGATGGTCGGCCACATCGACGTCTGCGACAATGTCTTCGTTTCCGGCATGACCATGGTGACCCGTTCGATTACCGAGCCGGGTGGCTATTCTTCCGGTACGGCCATGCAACCCTTGGCCGAGTGGCGCAAGAGCGCCGCTCGCATTCGCCAGCTGGACGAGATGTCCAAGCGTCTCCAGCAGCTGGAAAAGCGTGTCGACACCGTGACCTCAGGTGGCCAGCCGACATCAGAAGGCTGATACCATTTACTGAGCAAGCGTTACAGTCGCTAGCTGGCTCCTCTTTGGATCTGCAAAAGGAGCGTGTGGTCAGCACCTGCGCTCCCTATTCTTATACAGGCTTCCCCCCGAAATGATGGACATCAACGAGATTCGCGAATACCTGCCTCACCGTTACCCGTTCCTGCTGGTGGACCGTGTGACGGACCTGGACTTCGAGGCCCAAAGCATTCGTGCCTACAAGAATGTCAGCATCAACGAGCCGTTCTTCAATGGCCACTTCCCGGCGCATCCGATCATGCCGGGCGTGCTGATCATCGAGGCGATGGCCCAGGCGGCCGGGATTCTCGGATTCAAGATGCTCGACGCCAAGCCGGCGGACGGCACCCTCTACTACTTCGTCGGCTCCGACAAGCTGCGCTTCCGCCAGCCGGTGCTGCCGGGCGACCAGCTGGTGCTGGAAGCCAAGTTCCTCAGCCGCAAGAGCATGATCTGGAAGTTCGAGTGCCGCGCCCTGGTGGACGGCAAGCCGGTCTGCTCGGCCGAGATCACCTGCGCGGAACGCTCCCTATGAGTTCGATTGACCCAAGGGCGATCATCGACCCCTCGGCCAAGTTGGCCGAGGGCGTCGAGGTCGGCCCCTGGTCGATCGTAGGCCCCGATGTGGAAATCGGGGAGGGCACCGTCATCGGTCCGCACGTGGTGCTCAAGGGGCCGACCCGCATCGGCAAGCACAACCGCATCTACCAGTTTTCCTCGATCGGCGAAGACACCCCTGACCTGAAGTACAAGGGTGAGCCGACGCGCCTGGTGATCGGTGACCACAACGTGATCCGCGAGGGTGTCACCATCCACCGCGGCACCGTGCAGGACCGTTCGGAAACGACCCTGGGCGATCACAACCTGATCATGGCCTATGCCCACATCGGCCACGACAGCGTCATCGGCAACCACTGCATCCTGGTCAACAACACCGCGCTGGCGGGCCATGTGCATGTCGGCGACTGGGCGATCCTGTCCGGCTACACCCTGGTGCACCAGTACTGCCATATCGGCGCCCACGCGTTTTCCGGCATGGGCACCGCGATCGGCAAGGACGTACCGGCTTACGTCACGGTGTTCGGCAGCCCGGCCGAGGCGCGCAGCATGAACTTCGAAGGCCTGCGCCGTCGCGGTTTCAGCGACGAAGTGCTGCACGCCCTGCGTCGCGCCTACAAGATCGTCTACCGCCAGGGCCTGACCGTCGAAGAGGCGCTCAAGGAGCTGGATGAGCTGGTCACGCAGTTCCCCGAAGTCGACCTGTTCCGCCAATCGATCGCCAATTCCGCACGCGGCATCACCCGCTGACATGGCCCAGCTCTGCGTGGCGCTGGTCGCGGGCGAGGCCAGCGGCGACATTCTCGGTTCCGGCCTGATGCGCGCCATCAAGGCACGTCATCCCGATGTACGGTTCATCGGTGTTGGCGGTCCCTTGATGGAAGCCGAGGGCATGACCTCCTACTTTCCGATGGAACGCCTGGCCGTCATGGGCCTGGTCGAGGTGCTCGGGCGCCTGCGCGAGCTGCTCAAGCGGCGCAAGGAACTGATCCAGACACTGATCGGCGAAAAGCCCGACGTGTTCATCGGCATCGATGCCCCCGATTTCACCCTCAATATCGAACTCAAGCTGCGTCAGGCCGGGATCAAGACGGTGCATTACGTCAGCCCGTCGGTCTGGGCCTGGCGGCAGAAGCGCGTGCTGAAGATTCGCGAGGGCTGCGACCTGATGCTCACCCTGCTGCCGTTCGAGGCGCGCTTCTATGAAGAGCAGGGCGTGCCGGTGCGTTTCGTCGGCCATCCGCTGGCGGACACCATTCCCCTGGAGGCCGACCGAGGCGCGGCGCGTGCCGAACTGGGCCTGGGCGAAGGGCCGGTGATCGCGTTGATGCCTGGCAGTCGGGGCGGTGAGGTGGGACGCCTGGGGGCCTTGTTCCTCGATGCCGCCCAGCGCCTGCGCGAGCTGGTGCCCGGCGCTCGCTTCGTGCTGCCGTGCGCGAATGCTGCCCGGCGCGCCCAGGTCGAGCAGATGCTCGAAGGGCGCGAGCTGCCGCTGACCCTGCTGGATGGCCGCTCGCACCAGGCGCTGGCCGCCTGTGACGCGGTGCTGATCGCCTCCGGCACCGCCACCCTGGAAGCGATGCTGTACAAGCGACCGATGGTGGTGGCCTACCGCCTGGCACCGCTGACGTACTGGATCCTCAAGCGCATGGTCAAGAGCCCGTACGTGTCGCTGCCCAACCTGCTGGCCCAGCGCCTGCTGGTACCGGAGCTGCTGCAGGACGCCGCGACCAGCGAAGCCCTGGCGCAGACCCTGGCACCACTGGTCAAGGACGGCTCGCAGCAGACCGACAGCTTCGACCAGATCCACCGCACCCTGCGCCGCGACGCCTCCAACCAGGCGGCCGACGCGGTGCTCGCCCTGTTGAAGGACCGCTGACATGCAGATGGGACTGGATTTCAACCTGGTTGAAGAACTGGTGGCCGGCGTCGATGAAGTGGGCCGCGGCCCGCTGTGCGGAGCGGTGGTCACCGCGGCGGTGATTCTCGACCCGCGCCGACCGATCCTCGGCCTGAACGACTCGAAGAAGCTCACCGAGGCCAAGCGCGATGCGCTGTTCGACGAGATCCGCGAAAAGGCCCTGAGCTTCTGCATCGCCCGGGCCGAGGTCGAGGAAATCGACCGACTGAACATCCTCCATGCGACCATGCTGGCCATGCAGCGTGCGGTCGAAGGGTTGCACGTCACGCCGAAGCTGGCACTGATCGATGGCAACCGCTGCCCGAAGCTTTCGGTACCGGCTGCGCCTGTGGTCAAGGGTGACTCGCAGGTGCCGGCGATCGCCGCTGCATCGATCTTGGCCAAGGTCACCCGTGATCGTGAGATGAGTGCGTTCGAGCTGATCTACCCGGGTTACGGGATCGGCGGGCACAAGGGGTATCCGACCCCGGTGCACCTCGAGGCCCTGGCCCGTCTTGGGCCGACGCCCATTCATCGGCGTTCGTTCGCGCCTGTTCGAGCCGCATGGGAAGCCCGTGAAGGCATTTCCACTTCGCTGATCTGATCGGCGCCATTCATCGCGGGGCAAGCCCGCTCCCACGCAGCCGATTCCAGCGCAGGGTTGGCGTGGGAGCGGGCTTGCCCCGCGATGCATTCTGCAACCAACCGCTGACCTCCAGGCGAGGCAAGCGAAGAGCAATACGCTACAATCCCGCCCTTGTCGTTCAGCACTGCTACAGGATCCTCCATGTCGGTCTCCTTCGTTCACCTTCGCGTGCACTCCGAATTCTCCCTGGTCGACGGCCTGGTGCGGATCAAGCCGCTGGCCAAGGCCCTGGCCGGGATGAACATGCCGGCGGTGGCGATCACCGATCAGAGCAACATGTGCTCGCTGGTGAAGTTCTACAAGACCGCCATGGGCGCCGGCATCAAGCCGATCTGCGGCGCCGACCTGTGGCTGGCCGGGGCCGATCCCGATGCGCCGCTGTCGCGCATCTGCTTCCTGGCCATGAACCCCAAGGGCTATCGCAACCTCACCGAGCTGATTTCCCGTGGTTGGACCGACGGCCAGCGCAACGGCCTGGTAATCATCCAGCGCGACTGGATCGCCCCGGCCAGCGAAGGGCTGATCGCCCTGTCCGCAGGCAAGGAAGGCGATATCGGCGCGGCCCTGATGGCCGGACGCCAGGACGAGGCCGAGGCCCTGCTCGGCGACTGGATGGGCATGTTCCCGGATCGTTTCTACGTCGAGCTGCAGCGCACCAATCGCGCCGGTGACGAAGAGTACGTGCACGCCGCCGTGGCCCTGGCCGACAAGCTCGGCGCGCCGCTGGTGGCGACCAACGACGTGCGCTTCATCAAGCAGTCGGACTTCGACGCCCACGAGACCCGCGTCTGTATCGGCGAGGGCTGGACCCTCGACGACCCGCGCCGCCCGCGCGGCTACAGCGATCAGCAGTACCTCAAGTCGCCCGAAGAGATGGCCGAGCTGTTCAGCGACCTGCCGGACGCCATCGCCAACACCGTGGAGATCGCCAAGCGCTGCAACATCACCGTGCAGCTGGGCAAGTACTTCCTCCCCGATTTCCCGACGCCCAACGGCATGGGCATCGACGACTACCTGCGCCATGTCTCCCACGAAGGCCTGGAGGAGCGCCTGGCGGTGCTCTGGCCGAAGGAGACCACGCCCAACTACGAAGAGAAGCGCCAGGTCTACCTGGACCGCCTGAAGTTCGAGCTGGACATCATCATCCAGATGGGCTTCCCCGGTTACTTCCTGATCGTTATGGACTTCATCAAGTGGGCGAAGAACAACGACGTGCCGGTCGGCCCGGGCCGGGGTTCGGGTGCCGGTTCCCTGGTGGCCTATGTACTGAAGATCACCGACCTCGACCCGCTGGCCTATGACCTGCTGTTCGAGCGCTTCCTCAACCCAGAACGTATTTCCATGCCCGACTTCGACGTCGACTTCTGCATGGATGGCCGCGACCGGGTGATCGACTACGTGGCAGAAGCCTATGGCCGCAACGCGGTGAGCCAGATCATCACCTTCGGCACCATGGCCGCCAAGGCGGTGGTGCGCGACGTGGCGCGTGTGCAGGGCAAGTCCTACGGCCTGGCCGACCGCCTGTCGAAGATGATCCCGTTCGAAGTGGGCATGACCCTGGAGAAGGCCTACGAGCAGGAAGAGATCCTGCGCGACTTCCTCAAGGGCGACGAGGATGCCCGCGAGATCTGGGACATGGCCCTCAAGCTCGAGGGTGTTACCCGCGGTACCGGCAAGCACGCCGGTGGCGTGGTGATCGCGCCGACCAAGCTTACCGACTTCTCGCCGATCGCCTGTGACGAAGAGGGCGGCGGCCTGGTGACCCAGTTCGACAAGGACGACGTCGAGGCCGCAGGCCTGGTGAAGTTCGACTTCCTCGGCCTGCGGACCCTGACCATCATCAAGTGGGCGATGGAAATCATCAACCGCGAGCAGGCCAAGAAGAACCTGCCCGACGTCAACATCGACTTCATCCCCCTGGACGACCGCAAGACCTACGAGCTGCTGCAGAAAGCCGAGACCACGGCAGTGTTCCAGCTCGAATCCCGTGGCATGAAGGAGCTGATCAAGAAGCTCAAGCCCGACTGCCTGGAAGACCTCATCGCACTGGTGGCGCTGTTCCGTCCGGGCCCGCTGCAATCGGGCATGGTTGACGACTTCATCAACCGCAAGCACGGTCGGGCAGAGCTGGCCTACCCGCATTCCGACTACCAGTACGAAGGCCTCAAGCCAGTACTCGCGCCTACCTACGGCATCATCCTGTACCAGGAACAGGTGATGCAGATCGCCCAGGTGATGGCCGGCTACACCCTCGGTGGCGCCGACATGCTGCGTCGGGCCATGGGTAAGAAAAAGCCCGAGGAGATGGCCAAGCAGCGCGGTGGTTTCATCGAAGGCTGCGTGGCCAACAACATCGATGCGGACCTGGCCGGTAACATTTTCGACCTGGTAGAAAAATTCGCCGGCTACGGCTTCAACAAATCCCACTCCGCCGCCTACGGCCTGGTGTCATACCAGACCGCCTGGCTGAAGACCCACTACCCGGCGCCGTTCATGGCCGCGGTGCTGTCGGCGGATATGCACAACACCGACAAGGTGGTGGTGCTGGTCGAGGAAGTGCGCAGCATGAAGCTGCGCCTGGACGCGCCGGACGTGAACTTCTCCGACTTCAAGTTCACCGTCAACAATGACGGGCGCATCGTTTATGGCCTGGGCGCGATCAAGGGCGTGGGCGAAGGGCCGGTCGAGGCGATCGTCGAGGCCCGTGCCCAGGGCGGCCCGTTCAAGGACCTGTTCGACTTCTGCGAGCGGATCGATCTCAAGCGGGTCAACAAGCGGACCCTCGACGCGCTGATCCGCAGTGGTGCGCTGGACCGCCTGGGGCCGCACTTCCATGATGAGATCAAGGCTTATCAGGCCAACATCGACATCAACCGTGCAACCTTGCTGTCGGCGCTGGGCGAGGCGGTCAAGGCTGCCGAGCAGGCCGCCCACACCGCGGACAGTGGGCATGTCGATCTGTTTGGCGGCATGTTCGACGAGGCGGATGTCGACGTCTACGCCAACCATCGCAAGGTGCGCGAGCTGACCCTCAAGGAGCGCCTCAAGGGTGAGAAAGACACCCTCGGCCTGTACCTGACCGGCCATCCGATCGACGAATACGAGACCGAGATCCGCCGCTTCGCCCGCCAGCGCATCGTCGACCTCAAGCCGGCGCGGGACACCCAGACCATCGCCGGCATGATCATTGCCCTGCGGGTGATGAAGAACAAGAAGGGTGACAAGATGGGCTTCGTCACCCTGGATGACCGTTCCGGGCGCATCGAGGCCTCGCTGTTCGCCGATGCCTTCATGGGCGCCCAAGCCCTGCTGCAGACCGACGCCATGGTGGTGGTGGAGGGGGAGGTGAGCAACGACGACTTCTCCGGCGGTTTGCGCCTGCGGGTCAAGACCGTGATGACCATGGAGGACGCCCGGACCAAGCTGGCCGAGAGCCTGCGCCTGAAGGTCGGCCACGACGCCCTCAAGGGCGATCGGCTGAAGTGGCTGGGCGAGCTGATCACCCGCCACCGCGGTGGTTGCCCGATCACCCTGGAGTACACCGGCAGCGACGCCAAGGCCATGCTGCAGTTCGGCGACCAGTGGTCGATCGACCCGGCCGATGGGCTGATTCAGGCACTGCGTGACCAGTTCGGGCGTGAGAACGTCTTCCTGCAATACCGTTGAAACGACGCATTTTAATCTCGACCTTTATGCGCCTGATCCCTTAAGGTAGGGCGCCAAACGGATCAACCGGCCGGCCGCCTGGCCGTAGACCCAAGACGGAAGCCTATGAACCCGAATTTCCTCGATTTCGAACAGCCGATTGCCGACCTGCAAGCCAAGATCGAAGAGCTGCGCCTGGTGGGCAACGACAACTCGCTGAACATCAGCGATGAAATTGCCCGTCTGCAGGACAAGAGCAGCACCCTGACCGAGAGCATCTTCGGCAACCTGACCAGCTGGCAGATCGCCCGCCTGGCCCGTCACCCGCGCCGTCCGTACACCCTCGACTACATCGACCACATCTTCACCGAGTTCGAGGAGCTGCACGGCGACCGTCACTTCGCCGACGACGCTGCGATTGTCGGTGGCACCGCGCGCCTGAACGACAAGCCGGTCATGGTCATCGGTCACCAGAAGGGCCGTGAAGTACGCGAGAAGGTACGCCGCAACTTCGGCATGCCGCGTCCTGAAGGCTACCGCAAGGCCTGCCGCCTGATGGAAATGGCCGAGCGCTTCAAGATGCCGATCCTGACCTTCATCGACACCCCGGGCGCCTATCCGGGCATCGACGCCGAAGAGCGCAACCAGAGCGAGGCTATCGCCTGGAACCTGCGCGTGATGGCGCGCCTGAAGACGCCGATCATCGCCACCGTGATCGGTGAGGGTGGTTCCGGCGGCGCACTGGCCATCGGCGTGTGCGACCAGCTGAACATGCTGCAGTACTCCACCTACTCGGTGATCTCGCCGGAAGGTTGCGCCTCGATCCTGTGGAAGACCGCCGACAAGGCCGCCGACGCGGCTGAAGCGATGGGCATCACCGCCGAGCGCCTGAAGAGCCTGAACATCGTCGACAAGGTCATCCCGGAGCCGCTGGGCGGCGCCCACCGTGATCCGGCGAAGATGGCGGCAAGCGTTCGCGCCGACCTGATCGAACAGCTGGACATGCTCGGCAAGCTCGACAACGACGCGCTGCTCAAGCGCCGTTACGATCGCCTGATGAGCTACGGCCTCTGATCGTAGTCTGACGCCCTCGATCGCGGGGCAAGCCCGCTCCCACGTTCTGTAGCGTGGGAGCGGGCTTGCCCCGCGATGCGATTTGAAGAGGGACTACTATGCTCGACCTCACTGCGCAACTCTCTCCCTGGCTCAACGCCCCGGCATGGTACGTCGCCTTCTCCGGCGGCCTGGACTCCACCGTCCTCCTGCACCAGCTCGCCGAATATTCCCGCCACCATTCAACGCCGCCCCTGCGCGCCATCCATGTCCATCACGGCCTGCAAGCCGCCGCCGATACCTGGCCCGATCACTGCCGAGCGGTGTGCGCCGCCCTGGGTGTCGAACTCGATGTGGTCCCTGTCCAGGTCGCTCCCGGCGCCAGCCTCGAACAGGCGGCCCGCAATGCCCGCTACGGCGCCTTCGAAAAACGGCTGGGCGCAGGCGAAGTGCTGTTCACCGGCCAGCACCGTGACGATCAGGCCGAAACCCTGTTGTTCCGCCTATTGCGCGGTGCCGGCCTGCGTGGTCTGTCTGCCATGCCGCAACAGCGGCCGCTGGGCCAGGGCAGCCTGGTGCGGCCGTTGCTGGGGCTGTCGCGCCAGCAGTTGCAGGCTTACGCCGACAGGCACGGGCTGGTATGGGTCGACGACCCTTCCAACAGCGACACCACCTTCGCTCGCAACTTCCTCCGTGGCGAGGTTTTCCCGATGCTGCGCCAGCGCTGGCCCCAGGCCGAAGCCAATCTGGCGCGCAGCGCGGAACACCTGGGCGAGGCGCTGGACCTGCTGGACGAACTGGCCGCCAGCGACCTGGCACACGCCTGCGACAACGCGCCGCTGCCCTGGTCTGGATTGGATTCTCTGAGCCTTGCGGCACTCACCGCGCTAACCCCGGCGCGCCAGCGCAATGCCTTGCAGTTCTGGCTCAGCCAGCGCACCCGCCTGCCTGACAGCCGCCACTGGGCCGGCTGGAACGATCTGCGCGACGCGGCGGCCGATGCCTGTCCGGTCTGGTGTCTGACCGACGGCGAACTGCATCGCAGCCATGGACATATCTGGTGGCTGAGTGGCGATTGGCTGGCTGTGGTGTCGGGTGATTACCCCTGGCTGGACGGCGCGCAACCGTTGCGCCTGCCGGGCAATGGCAGTGTCCGCCTGATGTCGGACTCGCCGGGTAAAGGCCTGCACATCCGCTACCGCCAGGGCGGTGAGATCATGCAACTGCCTGGCCGCGGTCGGCGCGATCTCAAGCGCCTGCTCAATGAACTGCAGGTCCCGCACTTCGTGCGCCCGCGCCTGCCGTTGCTGTATCGCGGCGAGCAGTTGCTGGCGGTGGCCAACCTGCCCGAGCTGGCGCAGGCGGATTGCCAGTTGCACTGGCAGCCGCCGACGAACGTGCAAGGTTTGAGCTGAAGGGTACATTCAGGTAGACTACCCTCCCTTCTTGATACAGCTTCTGTGGGTTGCGCAAAAACACAGGAGTTGCCGATTACCAAGCAGTTTTTTGCTGGGCTGATTTCTTAAAATGACGAGCGAGCTCCATGCCGGGGATACCCCTGGTCTGTACAGACGCGGCAGTTTTTCGAGATGCACTGTGATTGACGCAGGTGATCGGGGGCTTCGGCCTTCCTTCGCTTTCTCCGGCGGCGCTGGCCGCCTTAACGCAGACTTCTAGGGTTTTTCATGACGCGCTACATATTCGTCACGGGCGGTGTTGTTTCTTCATTGGGGAAAGGCATTGCCTCGGCTTCCCTGGCGGCCATCCTGGAAGCGCGGGGGCTCAAAGTCACCATGCTCAAGCTGGACCCGTACATCAACGTCGACCCGGGCACCATGAGCCCGTTCCAGCACGGTGAAGTATTCGTCACCCATGACGGCGCCGAGACCGACCTCGACCTGGGCCACTACGAGCGGTTCATCCGCACCACGATGACCCAGAACAACAACTTCACCACCGGCCGTATCTACGAGCACGTGCTGCGCAAGGAGCGCCGTGGTGATTACCTGGGCGCGACCATCCAGGTCATTCCGCACATCACCGACGAGATCAAGCGCCGCATCATCAAGGGCGCCGGCGATGCCGACGTCGCGCTGGTCGAGATCGGCGGCACCGTGGGTGACATCGAGTCGCAACCGTTCCTCGAGGCGATCCGCCAGCTGCGCGTCGAAGTGGGCTCCAAGCGCGCCATGCTGATGCACCTGACCCTGGTCCCGTACATCGCCACCGCCGGCGAGACCAAGACCAAGCCGACCCAGCACTCGGTCAAGGAACTGCGCTCCATCGGCCTGCAGCCTGACGTGCTGATCTGCCGCTCCGACCACCCGGTCGATGCCTCGTCGCGTCGCAAGATCGCGCTGTTCACCAACGTCGAAGAACGTGCGGTGATCTCGCTGGAAGACGTCGACACCATCTACAAGATCCCAGGCGTACTGCACGCCCAGGGCCTGGACGACTTCGTCGTCGAGCGCTTCGGCCTGCAGTGCAACAGCGCCGACCTGTCCGAGTGGGACAAGGTCGTCGACGCCAAGCTCAACCCTGAGCAGGAAGTGACCATCGCCATGGTCGGCAAGTACATGGAGCTGCTGGACGCGTACAAGTCGCTGATCGAAGCGATGAGCCACGCCGGCATTACCAACCGTACCAAGGTCAACCTGCGCTACATCGACTCCGAAGACATCGAGAACCAGGGCACCAGCCTGCTCGAAGGCGCCGATGCCATCCTGGTCCCGGGCGGTTTCGGCCTGCGCGGCGTGGAAGGCAAGATCACCGCGGTGCAGTATGCCCGTGAGAACAAGGTCCCGTACCTGGGCATCTGCCTCGGCATGCAGGTGGCCGTGATCGAGTTCGCCCGCAACGTGATGGGCTGGAAAGACGCCAACTCCACCGAGTTCGACCGCAACAGCGGCCACCCGGTCGTCGGCCTGATCACCGAGTGGGCCGATGCCACCGGCGCGGTCGAGACCCGTACCGAAGCCTCCGACCTGGGCGGCACCATGCGCCTGGGCGCCCAGGACTGCCAGCTGGCGGCCGGCTCCAAGGTTCACGACTGCTACGGCAAGGACGTGATCACCGAGCGTCATCGTCACCGCTACGAGGTCAACAACAACCTGCTGCCGCAGCTGGTCGACGCTGGCCTGGTGGTTTCCGGCCGTTCCGAGGACGGCGCGCTGGTCGAAGTGGTCGAGTCCAAGGATCACCCATGGTTCGTCGCTTGCCAGTTCCACCCGGAATTCACCTCGACCCCGCGTGACGGCCACCCGCTGTTCAGCGGCTTCGTCAAGGCTGCCCTGGCACAGAAGAACAAGGCCTGATCCATGACTCAGAAGATCATTCGCGTCGGTAACATCGAGATCGCCAACGACAAGCCGTTCGTCCTGTTCGGCGGCATGAACGTCCTGGAGTCCCGTGACCTGGCCCTGAAGGTCTGCGAGGAGTACGTACGGGTGACCGAGAAGCTCGGCATCCCGTACGTGTTCAAGGCCAGCTTCGACAAGGCCAACCGTTCGTCGGTCAACTCGTACCGCGGCCCCGGCATGGAAGAAGGCCTGAAGATCTTCGAGGAGATCAAGCAGACCTTCAACGTGCCGGTGATCACCGATGTGCACGAGCCCTACCAATGCGAGCCGGTGGCCAAGGTGTGCGACATCATCCAGCTGCCGGCCTTCCTGTCGCGCCAGACCGACCTGGTCGTGGCGATGGCCAAGACCGGTGCCGTGATCAACATCAAGAAGGCGCAGTTCCTGGCGCCCCACGAGATGAAGCACATCCTCGCCAAATGCGTCGAGGCCGGCAACGACCAGCTCATCCTCTGTGAGCGCGGTTCGAGCTTCGGCTACAACAACCTGGTCGTGGACATGCTCGGCTTCGGCATCATGAAGCAGTTCGAGTACCCGGTGTTCTTCGACGTGACCCACTCGCTGCAGACCCCGGGTGGTCGCGCAGACTCCGCCGGCGGCCGTCGCGCCCAGGTCACCGACCTGGCCAAGGCCGGCATGAGCCAGGGCCTGGCAGGCCTGTTCCTCGAGGCCCATCCGGATCCGGACAACGCCAAGTGCGACGGTCCGTGCGCCCTGCGCCTGGACAAGCTGGAGCCGTTCCTGGCCCAGCTCAAGCAACTGGACGACCTGGTGAAAAGTTTTCCGACGGTAGAAACCGCGTAAAGCTCGTTTCTCGGGTAAAGTACCGCCCGTTCCACCCCTGACCTTTCGGTCAGGGGCTCCCTTCGCCAGGCCTGCCCGTGCCATGTCGCCTGGTGAACGGCAAGAATTCCCAAAAGCTGCGTTGTTTTCGTCAATTCTGGAGTGCTTACAACAATGGCAAAGATCGTCGACATCAAAGGTCGTGAAGTTCTCGATTCGCGTGGCAACCCCACCGTGGAAGCCGATGTACTGCTCGACAACGGCATCATCGGCAGCGCCTGCGCGCCGTCGGGTGCTTCCACTGGCTCGCGCGAAGCGCTGGAGCTGCGTGATGGCGACAAGAGCCGTTACCTGGGCAAGGGCGTGCTGAAGGCCGTCGGCAACATCAACGGCCCGATCCGCGACCTGCTGCTGGGCAAGGACCCGGCCGACCAGAAAGCCCTGGACCGTGCCATGATCGAGCTGGACGGTACCGAGAACAAGGCCAAGCTGGGCGCCAACGCCATTCTCGCCGTGTCCCTGGCCGCCGCCAAGGCCGCCGCCCAGGACCTGGACCTGCCGCTGTACGCCCACATCGCCAACCTCAATGGCACCCCGGGCCAGTACTCCATGCCGGTGCCGATGATGAACATCATCAACGGCGGCGAGCACGCCGACAACAACGTCGACATCCAGGAGTTCATGGTGCAGCCGGTCGGCGCCAAGACCTTCTCCGACGGCCTGCGCATGGGCACCGAGATCTTCCACCACCTCAAGGCCGTGCTGAAGGCCCGTGGCCTGAACACCGCCGTCGGTGACGAAGGCGGCTTCGCGCCGAACCTGGCTTCCAACGAAGATGCCCTGGCAGCCATTGCCGAAGCCGTCGAGAAGGCCGGCTACAAGCTGGGCACCGACGTGACCCTGGCCCTGGACTGCGCGGCTTCCGAGTTCTATGAAGACGGCAAGTACAACCTGTCCGGCGAAGGCAAGTCGTTCGACGCCGAAGGTTTCGCCGACTACCTCAAGGGCCTGACCGAGCGCTTCCCGATCATCTCGATCGAAGATGGCCTGGACGAGTCCGACTGGGCTGGCTGGAAGATCCTGACCGACAAGATCGGTGCCAAGGTGCAACTGGTCGGCGACGACCTGTTCGTGACCAACACCAAGATCCTCAAGGAAGGCATCGAGAAGGGCATCGGCAACTCGATCCTGATCAAGTTCAACCAGATCGGCTCGCTGACCGAGACCCTGGAAGCCATTCAGATGGCCAAGGCCGCCGGCTACACCGCGGTGATCTCGCACCGTTCCGGTGAAACCGAAGACTCGACCATCGCCGACCTGGCCGTGGGTACCGCTGCTGGCCAGATCAAGACCGGTTCGCTGTGCCGTTCCGACCGCGTCAGCAAGTACAACCAACTGCTGCGCATCGAAGAGCAACTGGGCGCCAAGGCTGTATATCGCGGCCGTGCCGAGTTTCGCGGCTGAGCAAGAGATGGTAAAAAGGCAGCAGCCGGGGCCGGCTGAACGTTCGCACTGATCGTTCGGTCGTTTCCACGGGTTTCTGTCGACGAAGCCTGGCCTCGGCCAGGCTTCGTGCTATCGGAAGCTCGCTGCGGCGGCCTTTTTTACCCTGGATATCTTCATGCGCAGTCCCTATTGGTTGTTCCTCGTCCTGCTCCTGCTGCTCGGCGGCCTGCAATATCGCCTTTGGGTAGGCAATGGCAGCCTGGCGCAAGTGACCGAACTCAAGCAGCAGATCGCCGACCAGCATGCGGAAAACGAGCGCCTGCTGGAGCGTAATCGCGTGCTCGACGCTGAAGTCCTGGAGTTGAAGAAAGGTATGGAGACCGTGGAAGAACGGGCTCGTCATGAACTGGGGATGGTCAAGGAGGGCGAAACCCTCTACCAGCTGCCGCAGAAATGACAAACCAACTGCCGGCCTTCTGGGCCGTGATTCCCGCCGCGGGCGTTGGTGCCCGCATGGCTGCCGACCGTCCCAAGCAGTACCTGCAACTGGGCGGGCAGACGATTCTCGAGCACAGCCTCGACTGTTTCCTCGACCATCCCATGCTCAAGGGCGTGGTGGTCAGCATTGCCGAACAAGACCCTTACTGGCCCGGGCTGCGTTGCGCCAGCGATCCGCGCATCCAGCGCGCCCCGGGCGGCCGTGAGCGCGCCGATTCGGTGCTCAACGCGCTGTTGCTGCTGCACGCCCAGGGCGCATCGGATGACGATTGGGTGCTGGTGCACGACGCCGCGCGGCCGAACCTGGCGCGCAGCGATCTGGACAAGTTGCTGTCAGCTCTGGCTGAAGATCCCGTCGGCGGATTGCTCGCCGTTCCCGCCCGGGACACGCTCAAGCGTGCCGACGGCGAGGGCAGGGTGGCGGCCACGGTCGATCGCAGTACCGTCTGGCAGGCCTATACCCCGCAGATGTTCCGCCTGGGCATGCTGCACCGGGCGCTGGCCGAGTGCCTGGTGTCCGATGTGGCGGTCACCGACGAGTCATCGGCCATCGAGTGGGCCGGGTATGCGCCGCGCCTGGTCGAAGGGCGCAGCGACAACATCAAGGTGACCCGCCCGGAAGACCTGGAGTGGCTGCGCCAGCGGTGGGCCGGGCGACGCTGATCTCATGCCCTTGTGGTGTTCTCTGCCTCTTCGCGGGTAAACCCGCTCCCACAGGTGTAGCGCCGAGCTTGAGGGCTGTGTTGTACCTGTGTTGGAGACCTTGAGGCTGGTGCCATCCCTGTGGGAGCGGGTTTACCCGCGAAGAGGCCGGAAAGTGGGGCACATAGGGTTCATGTACCCCGATATTCCGGCAACTGCGCCAACCCTTCCTTCAGGTAATCGACCAACCTGCGCACCTTCGGCGACAGATGCCGCTGCTGCGGATACAGCGCCCACACCGCCGTATTAGGTGGCTGATGCCCCTCCAGCAACGACACCAGCGTCCCGCTGTGCAAATGCTCGAGCACGTAGTAGTCCGGTAACTGGCACAAGCCCATGCCTTGCAGCGCCGCATCCAGCACCGCCTGGCCGCTGTTGCAGCGCCAGTTGCCCTGCACCCGCTGGCTGATCTCGCGCCCCTCCTGCTGCAGCGCCCACAGGTCCGAACTGCCGACCAGGCAGTTGTGCCGCGCCAGCTCCGACAGGCTGTGCGGCCGCCCATAGCGCTCCAGGTAGGCTGGCGACGCGCACAGGTACATGCGCCGCGGCGCCAGGCGCGTGGCCACCAGTCGCGAATCCTGCAGGCGCCCCAGGCGAATCGCCAGGTCCATGCCTTCATGCAACAGGTCGAGGGTGCGGTTGCTCAGTTCCACGTCGACCCGCAACTGTGGGTACTGGGCCATGAAGCGCGTCACCAGCGGCACGATGAAGCGTTCGCCATAGGCCACCGCGCAGGTCATGCGCAGCAGGCCCTTGGGTTCGCTGGCCAGGTCGCCCATGGCCCGCAGCGCCTCCTCGCGGCCATCCTGCAGGCGCTGGCAGTGCTGGAGAAAGGTCTGCCCGGCTTCGCTCAGGGTCACCCGCCGGGTGCTGCGGTACAGCAAACGCGTCTGCAGGCGTTCCTCCAGGCGGGCGATCTGCCGGCTGATGTGCGAGGACGACACCCCAAGGTGTTCGGCGGCGGCGGTGAACTGTCCCGATTCGGCCACCGCGACGAACTCGTCGATGCCTTCCCAGCGGCTGCTCATGGATTATCCCTGTATGGCAATAATGTTTTGTGAGTGACTGGATTATTCATCAAAAGGCGGTGAATTACACTGCAAGCCAGCAACCCTTACCTTTTCTGGAGACCTTTGATGATCAAGTCCCGCGCCGCCGTCGCCTTCGAGGCCAAGAAACCCCTGGAAATCGTCGAAGTGGACGTGGCCATGCCCAAGGCCGGCGAAGTGCTGCTGCGCGTTGTCGCCTCCGGTGTCTGCCACACCGACGCCTACACCCTGTCCGGCGCCGACCCGGAAGGCATTTTCCCGTCGATCCTCGGCCACGAAGGCGGGGCGATTGTCGAAGCAGTAGGCGAGGGCGTCACCTCGGTAGCGGTCGGCGACCATGTGATCCCGCTGTACACCCCGGAATGCGGCAAGTGCAAATTCTGCCTGTCGGGCAAGACCAACCTGTGCCAGGCCATTCGCGCCACCCAGGGCAAAGGCCTGATGCCCGACGGCACCACCCGCTTCAGCTACAAGGGGCAGCAGCTGTTCCACTACATGGGCACCTCGACCTTCTCCGAGTACACCGTGCTGCCGGAAATCTCGGTGGCCAAGATCCAGAAGGAAGCCCCGCTGGAGAAGGTCTGCCTGCTCGGTTGCGGCGTGACCACCGGTATTGGCGCGGTACTCAACACCGCCAAGGTCAAGCCGGGTGACACCGTGGCCATCTTCGGCCTCGGCGGCATCGGTCTGTCGGCAGTGATCGGCGCGGTCAAGGCCAAGGCTTCGCGCATCATCGCCATCGACATCAACCCGGCCAAGTTCGAGATCGCCCGCCAGCTGGGCGCCACCGACTGCATCAACCCGAAAGACTACGACCGCCCGATCCAGGAAGTGATCGTCGACCTCACCGACGGTGGCGTCGATTTCTCCTTCGAGTGCATCGGCAACGTGCAACTGATGCGTGCGGCGTTGGAGTGCTGCCACAAGGGCTGGGGCGAGTCGGTGATCATCGGCGTGGCCGGTGCCGGCCAGGAAATCGCCACCCGTCCGTTCCAGCTGGTCACCGGTCGCGTCTGGCGGGGTTCGGCCTTCGGCGGCGTGCGGGGTCGCAGCGAGCTGCCAAGCTACGTCGAGATGTCCGAGAAGGGCGAGATCCCGCTGGACACCTTCATCACCCACACCATGGGCCTGGAGGACATCAACAAGGCCTTCGACCTGATGCATGAAGGCAAGAGCATCCGCAGCGTGATCCACTTCTGAGGGCCTCGCCATGACCCTGGAAAACCTCTCCTGCCAGAAGAGCTTCGGCGGCTGGCACAAGCGGTACCGGCACAGCTCCAAGGTGCTCGGCTGCGACATGGTGTTCGCCGTCTACCTGCCGCCCCAGGCCGAGCAGGGCGAGAAGCTGCCGGTGCTGTACTGGCTCAGCGGGCTGACCTGCACCGACGAGAACTTCATGCAGAAGGCCGGCGCCCAGCGCCTGGCCGCGGAGCTCGGGCTGATCATCGTCGCCCCGGACACCAGCCCGCGTGGCGAGCAGGTGCCGGGCGATCCGGATGGCGCCTGGGACTTCGGCCTGGGTGCGGGGTTCTACCTCAACGCCACCCAGCAGCCCTGGGCTCAGCATTACCGGATGCACGACTATGTGGTGGAGGAGTTGCCGGCCCTGATCGAGGCGCACTTCCCGGCGTCCGACCAGCGCAGCATCAGTGGTCATTCCATGGGCGGCCATGGCGCGCTGGTCTGCGCCCTGCGCAACCCCGGGCGCTACCGTTCGGTGTCGGCGTTCTCGCCGATCAGCAACCCGATGGATTGCCCCTGGGGCGAGAAGGCGTTTTCCCGCTACCTGGGCGAGGACCGTGCGCGCTGGCGCGAGTGGGACGCCAGCGTGCTGCTGGCCGAGGCCGGGCAGTGCCCGGCGTTGCTGGTGGACCAGGGCGATCGCGATGACTTCCTCGACAAGCAGCTCAAGCCGCAAGCCTTGGAGCAGGCAGCGCGCAAGGGTGGCCACGCGCTGACCCTGCGCCTGCAGCCGGGCTATGACCACAGCTACTACTTCATCGCCAGCTTCATCGAGGAACACCTGCGTCATCATGCGGTGGCGTTGGGCCGGGGCTGACCTAACAGCAGGGTGTTGGCTTTTTCGCGGGTAAACCCGCTCCCACAGGGTATCTGCAGCCCTCGGCTTGCAGCGTTCCTTGTGGGAGCGGGTTCACCCGCGAAGGGCTGCACAGCAGCCCCAATACCGCATGAAAGCAGGTAGAATCACGCCCTGACTCAATCAGGGCGTTTTTCTATGCGTATTGGCCACGGCTACGATGTCCACCGTTTCTGCGACGGTGATTTCATTACCTTGGGCGGGGTGCGTATCCCCCACAAGTTCGGCCTGCTGGCCCACTCCGACGGTGACGTGCTGCTGCACGCCCTGAGCGATGCCTTGCTCGGCGCTGCGGCGCTGGGCGACATCGGCAAGCATTTCCCCGATACCGACCCGCAGTTCAAGGGCGCCGACAGCCGCGTGCTGCTGCGCCACGTGGTCGCCGTCGTGCGCGACAAGGGCTGGAAGGTCGGCAACGTCGACGCCACCATCGTCGCCCAGGCGCCGAAGATGGCCCCGCATATCGAGACCATGCGCCAGCAGATCGCCGCAGACCTGCAGGTCGAACTCGACCAGGTCAACGTCAAGGCCACCACCGAAGAAAAGCTGGGCTTCACCGGCCGCGAGGAGGGCATCGCCGTGCACGCGGTCGCCCTGCTGCTGCCAGCATGACCGAACTCGAACTGCTGGGCCCACGGGCCTCGGGCGAAGCCTTGGGCACCGCAGTGCTCAAGGCGGTAGCCGAAGACTTCCAGGTCGATGAAGTCCTCGATATCCCGCTGTCCGGCCAGGGCGAGCATCTGTGGCTGTGGGTCGAGAAGCGTGACCTCAACACCGAGGAGGCGGCCCGCCGCCTGGCCCGCGCCGCCGGCGTGCCGGTGCGCGCCATCAGCTATGCCGGCCTCAAGGACCGCCAGGCCCTGACACGTCAGTGGTTCAGCCTGCACCTGCCGGGCAAGGCCGACCCCGACCTGTCCCGCGCCGAGGACGACACCCTGCGGGTGCTCAAGCAGGTGCGCCACCAGCGCAAGCTGCAGCGTGGCGCGCATTCGGCCAATGGCTTCACCCTGCGCCTGACCGCCCTGCAGGCTGACCGCCCGGCCCTCGATGCCCGCCTGGAACAACTCAAGCTGCAGGGCGTGCCCAATTACTTCGGCAGCCAGCGCTTCGGCCATGGCGGTGGCAACGTGCACGACGCCCAGGACTGGGCCGCCCGCCAGGCGCTACCCGAGCAGCGCAATGTGCGCTCGCGGCTGCTGTCGGCCGGGCGCAGCTACCTGTTCAACCAGGTGCTGGCCGCCCGGGTGGCCGATGGCAGCTGGCAGCGCGCCCAGGTCGGCGACCTGCTGGCGTTCACCGACAGCCGCAGTTTCTTCCCGGCGGGGGAGGCCGAGTGCAGCGACCCGCGCCTGGCCATTCTCGACCTGCACCCCACCGGCCCGCTGTGGGGCGAGGGGCCATCGCCGTGCGCCGGCGCGACCCAGGCGCTCGAGAGCGAAGTCGCCGCCCGCCATCCGGCGTTGTGCCAATGGCTGGCGCGAGCGGGCATGGATCACGAACGGCGCATCCTGCGGCTCCCTATTGGGCGTCTGTCGTGGCATTATCCCGAGCCTGATATCCTGCAACTGGAATTCGTCCTTCCGGCCGGATGCTTCGCCACCGTAGTGGTGCGCGAACTCGTCGATCTGGTGCCGGCAGGGCAGACGGACAGCCCATGCGTATTCTGATTTCGAATGACGACGGTGTTACCGCACCCGGCATCGCCGCGCTGCATGAAGCGTTGGTTGATTACGCCGAGTGCGTGGTGATTGCCCCGGATCAAGACAAGAGCGGCGCCGGCAGTTCGCTGACGCTCGACCGGCCGCTGCACCCGCAGACCCTGGCCAACGGCTTCATCAGCCTCAACGGCACGCCCACCGACTGCGTGCACCTGGGGCTCAACGGCCTGCTGCCGGAAACCCCCGACATGGTGGTGTCCGGCATCAACCTGGGCGCCAACCTGGGGGATGACGTGCTGTATTCCGGCACGGTCGCCGCCGCGCTGGAAGGGCGTTTCCTCGGCGGCACCTCGCTGGCGTTTTCGCTCTTGTCGCGCCTGCCCGACAATCTGCCGACCGCCGCCTACATCGCCCGGCGCCTGGTCGAGGCGCAGTCGCGCCTGGAGCTGCCGCCGCGCACCGTGCTCAATGTCAACATCCCTAATCTGCCGCTGGAGCATATCCGCGGCATCCAGCTCACCCGCCTGGGGCACCGGGCGCGTGCCGCGGCGCCGACCAAGGTGGTCAACCCGCGCGGCAAGGAAGGCTACTGGATCGCCGTGGCCGGCGATGCCGAGGACGGCGGGCCGGGCACCGATTTCCATGCGGTGATGCAAGGCTACGTGTCGATCACGCCGTTGCAGCTGGACCGCACCTTCAACGATGCCTTCGAGCGCCTCGACGGCTGGCTGGAGGGCGTGCTCTGATGCGCGAACAGGACGATCTGCAGCGTCGTGGCATCGGCATGACCTCCCAGCGCACCCGGGAGCGGCTGATCCAGCGGCTCTACGAAGAAGGCGTGTCGAACGCCAAGGTGCTCGAGGCCATTCGCCGTACCCCGCGTCACCTGTTCGTCGATGAAGCCCTGGCCCATCGTGCCTACGAGGACACGGCGCTGCCGATCGGCCACAACCAGACGATCTCCCAGCCGTTCATGGTCGCGCACATGAGCGAGCTGTTGCTGGAGGCCGGGCCCCTGGACAAGGTGCTGGAGATCGGCACCGGCTCGGGCTACCAGACGGCGATCCTGGCCCAACTGGTAGAACGGGTGTTTTCGGTTGAGCGGATCAAGGTCCTGCAGGACCGGGCCAAGGAGCGCCTGGTGGAGCTCAACCTGCGTAACGTGGTGTTCCGCTGGGGCGACGGCTGCGAAGGTTGGCCGGCGCTGGCGCCGTACAACGGCATCATCGTCACCGCGGTCGCCCCGGAGGTGCCCCAGGCACTGCTCGACCAGCTGGCGCCGGGTGGACGCATGGTTATCCCGGTCGGGCCAGCGGGGGAGACCCAGCAACTGATGCTGATCGTGCGCGAAGAACATGGCTTCTCGCGCCGGGTGCTCGGGGCCGTTCGCTTCGTGCCCCTGCTCAACGGCCCGCTGGCCTGAGCGGCGCAACGGAATATTTGCGCCGGCGACGAATTCTTGCGCCTGGCCCCTGTCTATCTGGCGTGGCGTTTTTCGTACACCGATCAGGCCAATTGCGAGTCACCCCTGGCGGGGTGGCTCGGTTATAATTGAAATAATATTGCATTTTGTATCGTCATTATTTGACAGCATGAGGGGAGCGCGGGTGGGTCACACAGGCATGCGGCAGCGCAAGGAACGGTCGGTATTGAAGCTTCTGGTGATTGCGCTGGCCATGGGGACCCTGCTGGCTGGCTGTTCCAGCACCAGCTCCAACGGCGCCCGCGTGGTCGACCGCAACAACGCCGCGCCCAAGCGCCCGACCGTCACCTCGGGGCAGTACATCGTCAAACCCGGCGACACGCTGTTCTCCATCGCCTTCCGCTATGGCTGGGACTACAAGGAGCTGGCGGCGCGCAACAACATTCCCGCCCCCTACACCATCCGCCCGGGCCAGCCTATTCGTTTCAGCAGCGGCGCAGGGGGTAGCACCACGGTTGTCAGCAGCCCTTCTTCGTCGAGCAAGACCACCGTCATCCGCCGACCGGTCGCGACCACCGCGCCGGCGACCAGCAATGGCAAAAGTGCCACTACTGCCTCTTCCACCACCTCGCAAACGGTTGCCCAGGTGCCCGCCGCAGAGCGCGCCGTCGGCGGTTGGACGTGGCCGGCGAACGGCGTGTTGATTGGTAAATTCGCTTCAAACGGTAGTTTGAATAAAGGCATTGATATCGCCGGTGATTTGGGACAGCCTGTTTTTGCTGCGTCTGATGGAGCGGTGGTCTACGCCGGCAGTGGCTTGAGGGGCTATGGCGAGCTCATCATCATCAAACACAGCGATACCTACGTCAGTGCCTACGGTCACAACCGCAGGCTTTTGGTTCGGGAGGGGCAGCAGGTCAAGGCAGGGCAGACGATCGCAGAAATGGGGTCCACGGGCACTGATCGGGTGAAGCTGCATTTCGAGATTCGCCGCCAGGGCAAACCCGTCGATCCTCTCCAGTTCCTGCCACGCCGTTGATCATTGTCCCGGCCTGTTCCTTGGATGTAGAGGGGACAGGCTCCAGCGCTGCCATGGAAGGGTGACGCTCGAGTCTGAGTTCGAACTCAGCAAAGGACTATAACAATGGCTCTCAGTAAAGAAGTGCCGGAGTTTGACATCGACGATGACCTCCTTCTCATGGAGACTGGCATCGTTTTGGAAACGGATGTGGTGTCAGACGAACCTGCTGTACCTTCGGTTCGGACCAAGTCGAAACAGGGCGCGTCGCTCAAGCAGCACAAGTACATCGACTACAGTCGCGCACTTGATGCCACTCAACTGTATCTCAATGAAATCGGCTTCTCGCCCCTGCTTTCGCCAGAGGAAGAAGTGCATTTCGCGCGCCTGTCGCAAAAAGGCGACCCGGCCGGTCGCAAGCGCATGATCGAAAGCAACCTGCGCCTGGTGGTCAAGATCGCCCGCCGTTACGTCAATCGTGGCCTGTCGTTGCTCGACCTGATCGAGGAAGGCAACCTGGGCCTGATCCGTGCGGTGGAGAAATTCGACCCCGAGCGGGGCTTCCGCTTCTCTACCTACGCGACCTGGTGGATCCGCCAGACCATCGAGCGGGCGATCATGAACCAGACCCGCACCATTCGCCTGCCGATCCACGTGGTCAAGGAGCTCAACGTCTACCTGCGCGCTGCCCGCGAGTTGACGCAGAAGCTCGACCACGAGCCGTCGCCGGAAGAGATCGCCAGCCTGCTGGAGAAACCGGTGGCCGAGGTCAAGCGCATGCTCGGCCTGAACGAGCGGGTGTCCTCGGTGGATGTCTCGCTCGGCCCTGACTCCGACAAGACGCTGCTCGACACGCTCACCGACGATCGCCCCACCGATCCGTGCGAACTGCTGCAGGATGATGACCTGTCGCAGAGCATCGACCAGTGGCTGGGCGAGCTGACCGACAAGCAGCGCGAGGTGGTGGTGCGGCGTTTCGGCCTGCGTGGGCATGAAAGCAGCACCCTCGAGGATGTCGGCCTGGAGATCGGCCTGACCCGCGAGCGTGTGCGGCAGATCCAGGTCGAAGGCCTCAAGCGCCTGCGCGAGATTCTCGAGAAGAACGGCCTGTCCAGCGAGTCGCTGTTCCAGTAGTCACTGACGTGCACAAGGCAAACGCCCCGACTTGTTCGGGGCGTTTGCGTTTTTAGCGCAGAAGCCAATTTCATTGGCCGATCTGACGCCATCGCGGGGCAAGCCCGCTCCCACGCTGCTTTTCGGGGCTGGACACGAAACCTGTAGGAGCGGGCTTGCCCCGCGAAGGCGTCCTCACTCCCAACCCCATAGCCTGCCACCTGCGAAGTAATTATTTCTCCACCCTCGTAGCATCGCGTGTAAGCATTCGCTTACTCGTCATGTAAGCGATCGCTGTAGGGATCAGTAAATCAATGTCGTTTCCAGTGGCGTACTTTTTCTAACTATATGAAATATTTGAACTTTCTAAATATCAAAAGATGTGTCGCCTGAATCATCCTGAGATATTCGCCGCTTGTTCCGTACCGAGGAATCGCTAGTATTCGAACTGTGTCAAGGGACAGACACAGGCCTTCAAGGATGACGGCCAGGGACATCGCAGGACGCGATTCATCAGGATGATGATTGGGACATACAGGGACTACGGAAAAAATGTGGGCGGGTCAAACCGCCCCTTTTTTTTGCCCGTCGGAAATGAAAAAAGGCCCTTTCGGGCCTTTTTCGCAACTGGGCGCGATCAGCGCTCCAGGTCGGCAATCTTGCCCGTCTTGCCGTCCCACTCTTCGGCGTCCGGCAGGGCGTCTTTCTTCTCGGTGATGTTCGGCCAGATCTCCGCCAGCTCGGCGTTCAGCTCGATGAAGTTCTCCATGCCGGACGGCACTTCGTCTTCCGAGAAAATCGCCTGGGCCGGGCACTCCGGCTCGCACAGCGCACAGTCGATGCACTCGTCCGGGTGAATCACCAGGAAGTTCGGGCCTTCGTAGAAGCAGTCCACCGGACAGACTTCCACGCAGTCGGTGTACTTGCATTTGATGCAGTTGTCGGTGACGACGAAGGTCATTTCTAATTCTCTCCTCAGGCGACGGCAGCTTGCCCTTCCTTACCAGGGCAGCGCGGTTCACGGTGCTGGCTGCAGGCCAGGCTAATAACCTGCAGTGCTCGCAAACCGCGCCGGATTCTACCAGCTTGCGCGGTGGGCCGTTATAACAGGTTTTTCAGTTGATATAGCATTTCGATAGCTTGGCGCGGCGTCATGTCGTCCAGGTCCAGCTTGCCCAGCTTCTCGATGGCCGGGTGTGGCAGGCTGGCGAACAGGTCGCTCTGGTGCGGCACGTGAGGCATGTTGTCGCGCGATGGCGTGACCGGCGCCTCATGGGGCAGGCTGGCGGTTTCCAGTCGGCCGAGGTGCTCGCGGGCGCGCTGGATCACCGCCGCCGGCACGCCCGCCAGCTGCGCCACGGCCAGGCCGTAGCTCTGGCTCGCCGGGCCCGGCAGGACGTGGTGCAGGAATACGATGCGTTCGTTGTGCTCGGTGGCGTTCAGGTGCACGTTGGCCACCAGCGGTTCGCTGTCCGGCAGCACGGTCAGTTCGAAGTAGTGGGTGGCGAACAGCGTGTAGGCGCGCAGCTGGGCCAGGCGCTCGGCGGCGGCCCAGGCCAGCGACAGGCCATCGAAGGTACTGGTGCCGCGGCCGACCTCGTCCATCAGCACCAGGCTGCGGTCGGTGGCGTTGTGCAGGATGTTGGCGGTCTCGCTCATCTCGACCATGAAGGTCGAACGCCCGCCGGCCAGGTCGTCGCTGGAGCCGATACGGGTGAAGATGCGGTCGACCGGCGACAGTTCGCAGGCGGCGGCCGGGACGAAGCTGCCGATATGGGCCATCAGCACGATCAGGGCGGTCTGGCGCATGTAGGTAGACTTACCGCCCATGTTCGGGCCGGTGATGATCAGCATGCGCGTGCTGTTGTCCAGGCCCAGGTCGTTGGCCACGAACGGCGTGGTCAGCACCTGCTCGACCACCGGGTGACGGCCCTGCTCGATGCGCAGGCACGGCTCTTCGACGAAGCTTGGGCAGTTCAGGTCCAGGTTCAGGGCGCGCTCGGCCAGGTTGCTCAGCACATCCAGCTCGGCCAGGGCGGCGGCGCTGTCCTGCAGTGGCGCCAGGTGCTCGATCAGGGTTTCGAGCAGGGCGTCGTAGAGCATCTTCTCGCGGGCCAGGGCGCGGCTCTTGGCCGACAGCGCCTTGTCCTCGAACGCCTTGAGCTCGGGGGTGATGAAGCGTTCGGCCCCTTTGAGCGTCTGCCGGCGGATGTAGTCGACCGGCGCCTGCTCGGCCTGCTTGGTCGGCAGCTCGATGAAGTAGCCGTGCACGCGGTTGTAGCCGACCTTGAGGTTGGCCAGGCCCGTGCGGGCCTTCTCGCGGGCTTCCAGGTCGATGAGGAACTGGCCGGCGTTCTCGCTGATCGCCAGCAGCTCGTCCAGCTCGCTGTCGTAACCGGTCTTGAGCACGCCACCGTCGCGGATCACTGCCGGCGGGTTGTCGATGATCGCCCGCTCCAGCAGGCCGGCCAGTTCCGGGTAGGTGCCGGTGATCGCGGCCAGGCGTGCCAGGTGCGGCGCCTCCAACTCGGCCATGGCGTTCTGCAGCTCGGGCAGGGCGCCAAGGGCGTCGCGCAGGCGCGCCAGGTCACGCGGACGGGCGTTGCGCAGGCCGATCCGCGCGAGGATCCGCTCGATGTCACCGATTTCCTTGAGCTGCGGCTGCAGCTTCTCGAAACGGTAGCCGTCGAGCAGGCAGCGGATCGAGTCCTGGCGGGCCTTGAGCACCTTCAGGTCGCGCAGCGGACGGTTCAGCCAGCGGGTCAGCAGGCGGCTGGCCATGGCGGTCTGGCAACGGTCGATGACCGATTGCAGGGTGTTGTCGCGGCCACCGGCCAGGTTGATGTCCAGCTCCAGATTGCGGCGGCTGGCGGCATCGAGGATGACCGTGTCGTCCATGCGCTCGTGGCGCAGGCTGCGCAGGTGCGGCAGGGCGGTGCGCTGGGTTTCCTTGGCGTAGGTCAGCAGGCAGCCGGCGGCGCCGATGGCCAGGGTCAGCTTGTCGCAGCCAAAGCCCTTGAGGTCCTGGGTGGCGAACTGCTGGCAGAGGCTCTTGCGCGCCGTGTCGCGGTCGAAGTCCCATGGTGCGCGACGGCGGGCGCCGGGGCGCTTTTCGGCCGGCAGGCCCTGCGGCCAGTCGTCGGGGATCAGCAGTTCCACCGGGTTGATGCGCTCGAGCTCGGCCAGCAGGTTCTCCCAGCCCTTGATCTCCTGCACGCTGAAGTTGCCGCTGGTGATGTCCAGCACCGCCAGGCCGAACAGGCGCTCGTCACCGAGCAGGGCGGCGATCAGGTTGTCGCGGCGCTCGTCGAGCAAGGCCTCGTCGCTGATCGTGCCCGGGGTGATGATGCGCACCACCTGGCGTTCCACCGGGCCCTTGCTGGTGGCCGGGTCGCCGATCTGCTCGCAGATCACCACCGATTCGCCGAGCTTGACCAGCTTGGCCAGGTAGCCTTCCAGCGAGTGGAACGGAATCCCGCACATGGGAATCGACTGGCCCGCCGACTGCCCGCGGGCGGTCAGGGTGATATCCAGCAGTTTCGCGGCTTTCTTCGCATCTTCGTAGAAGATCTCGTAGAAATCGCCCATGCGGTAGAACATCAGCTGGTCCGGGTGCTGGTTCTTCAGCTTCCAGTACTGCTGCATCATCGGGGTGTGTGCGGAGAGGTCAGACATTCAGGGCCTTACAGCGGGTGGTCTGGTGGCAAATTTCGAAACCGCTAATGGTACAGGCTTTTTCCGGTCGACGCAGGCCGGATGGGTGGGGCAAATCTGCGCAGGTTGACTGTTGCAGGGGCCATTGCATTTTCGCTTCCACGGTTGCATTATGCGCATTATGCAAAAACGCAACGTAGCCTCCGTACTCAGAGAACTGCTCGCCCGCCACGGCCTGTCCCCCACAGAGCTGCATCGGCGCACGGGCGTGCCTCAATCCACCCTGTCGCGGATTCTCAGCGAGAAGATCGTCGATCCTTCGGACAAGCACGTCTCGAAGATCGCCGAGTACTTCGGCGTGAGCACCGACCAGTTGCGCGGCCGTGTCGAACTGGGCGAGTCCCGTGACGCGGCCCCGCTCGCCCAGGGCCATGCGGCCCTGAGCGATATCAGCCTGTGGGACGATGAAACTCCCGTCGAGGACGACGAGGTGTCCGTTCCTTTTCTTCGTGAGGTCGAGTTGGCAGCAGGATCAGGAAGATTCGTCATCGAGGAAAGCGAGAATGCTCGCTTGCGCTTCGGCAAACGCAGCCTGCGCCACAATGGCGTGCAGTTCGACAACGCCAAGTGCGTGACGGTACGCGGCAACAGCATGCTGCCGGTGCTGCGCGATGGCGCCACGGTCGGGGTCAATACCGGTAAAAGCACCATCGGCGACATCATCGACGGTGACCTTTACGCCATCAACCACAATGGCCAGCTGCGGGTGAAACAGGTGTACCGCCTGCCTACCGGCATTCGCCTGCGCAGCTTCAACCGCGACGAGCACCCCGACGAGGACTACAGCTTCCAGCAGATGCAGGAAGAACAGATCAGCCTTCTTGGCCACGTCTTCTGGTGGGGCATGTACGCCCGTTGATCCCCAGCCCTCGATAAAAACCCGCCTCGGCGGGTTTTTTTTCGTCCTCAGAAAAGCCCTACACCCACGTCCGATCAGGCCTCCATGCATAGAAGCAAAAGCTGATGCATAAAATTTTGAATTTGTGCATTGACTGCATATGCATGAATGCATAAAATGTATCCCAAGCCGGACGCAAACCGGTTGAGATACAGGCAGCGATGAACAGGCCTCGACTGTTCAGAGGGTTGGCAACTGGCCCGGGTGTGCAGCGTAAAGCACCACGATCAGTTATCCGGCGGGCAGGCGGCCGCGGTCGGAGTCATCAATTTGAAGCGCAACCGCACGGCGTCACCAGTCGTGGCCGGCGGTTACACCGCGCATTACTGAAAAGCCTGCAGAGCGGGCTTTTTGGAATGCCGAGTCAAGCCAATCACGATCCGCCGGCCTCTCGCTGGCGGGCAACACACAGGAGACAGGAACGTGACGAACGAGCAACAGACGTTGCTGGAGATGCCGCTCTGGCTGGTGATCCTCCTGGCATTGCTGGGCGGACTTTCCGGCGAGATGTGGCGCGCCGACAAGGCCGGCGCCCGCGGCTGGGGGCTGCTCAGGCGGCTGGCGCTGCGCTCCGGGGCCTGCATGGTCTGCGGGGTGTCGACGGTCATGCTGCTGTATGCCAGCGGCATGTCGATCTGGAGTGCCAGTGCCTTTGGCTGCCTCACTGCCATGGCTGGCGCCGACGTGGCCATCGGCCTCTATGAGCGCTGGGCCGCGCGCCGGCTGGGGCTGGACGACCAGCCCGCAGTGGCGCGCCAGGACGAAGAATGAACGCGGTAACAAGGAAGAAAGCGGATGTTCAACGAGTTTCGCTGCGGTAAATGCAACCGCTTGCTGGCCCGCATCGGCGGGTCGGCGCTGGTCCAGATCAAGTGCTCGCGTTGCGCGACCTTGAACCACATGAAGGCCACGGGCCTCGACAACGTGCCACCGAGCGATCAGGACGGGCCGCAGGGCCCGGCTCCCCTTCAATCGATCCAGTAGGAGAAACACCATGGCAGGTCGTACCCGCATTCCTTTCAACGGCGTCGGCACTTCGGTGCTGCCCGCTTATCAGACCCTGTCGGCGGGCCAGTACCTGCTGTCGCCCAACCAGCGCTTCAAGCTGCTGCTGCAGGGCGATGGCAACCTGGTGATCCAGGACAACGGCGCCACCGTCTGGGTCGCCAATGAACAACAACCCTTCAGTTCGAGCATACCCCTGCGCAACAAGAAAGCCCCGCTGGCCTTCTACGTGCAGTACGGCGCGTTCCTCGACGACTACTCGCGGCGCCGCGTGTGGCTGACCAACAACAGCACCTTCACCAGCAACGACCAGTGGAACCGCACGCACCTGGTGCTGCAGGACGACGGCAACATCGTGCTGGTCGACTCCCTGGCGCTGTGGAACGGCACGCCGGCCATCGCGCTGGTGCCTGGCGCTGTGGACTCGCTGCTGCTGGCACCCGGCACCGAGCTGGTACAGGGCGTGCTGTACGGCGCGGGCGCCAGCAAGCTGGTGTTCCAGGGCGACGGCAATCTCGTGGCCTATGGCCCGAACGGCGCGGCCACCTGGAACGCCGGTACCCACGGCAAGGGCGCCGTGCGCGCAGTGTTCCAGGGTGACGGCAACCTGGTGGTCTACGGTGCCGGCAACGCGGTGCTGTGGCATTCGCACACCGGCGGCCATGCCAGCGCGGTGCTGCGTCTGCAGGCCAACGGCAGCATCGCCATCCTCGACGAGAAACCGGTGTGGGCGCGCTTCGGCTTCCAGCCGACCTATCGCCATATCCGCAAGATCAACCCTGACCAGAAGCCGATCGACATCTGGACCTGGCACTTCTGAGCCAGGCGCCGGGCCTTCGCGGGCCCGGCCTTCGCCGAACCGAGCGTTCAAGGAGCACAAGCATGAGCGAATTGGCCCAGTTGTACGCGGCTGTCACCTCCACCCTGCGGGCGGCGTTGCCGGCCTTCGCCACGGTCGCCACGGAGGGCGACGACATTCCCGAGCCGGCTCTGCCGGCCCTGGTGCATGGCGTGTTGCGCATGCGTGGCGACGAGGCGCTGCGTGACGGTCGCTCATTACTGATGGCGACCTTCGAGGCCCGCGTCACCGCCCAGGGCACCCCCGCGCAGGCACGGACGCAGGCCGGCGTGCTGGCGGCGCAGCTGATCGATGTGCTGCGCCAGCAGTCCTGGGGGCTTGATTACGTCGAGGGCGCACGGGACATCCTTGCCGAAGCGGAGGGCACCACCTGGCGGGTGCAATGGGAGCAACCGGTCCTGCTGGGGACTGTCCACTGGCCCTGGCCCGACCAGCCGGCGGGCAGCCTGATGCTGGGCTTCGCCCCGGACACCGGGCCCGGCAACCAGGACAAGTACCTGTCACCGGAGGACCTGGCATGAGCTACGCCAGCGCCATGCACGATCGCATGCTGGCCAGCCTGGTGATCCCTTGCCGGGTGGTGGCGGTGGACCTGGCCGCGGCCCGGGTGCGGGTGTCCGACGGCGGCGGCTGGACCAGCGCCTGGGTGCGCTGGCACGCCCAGGCGGCCGGCAAGGCCCGCCACTGGCGGGTGCCGAGCCTGGACGAGCAGGGCGTGTTGATCAGCCCCAGCGGCGAACCGGCCTTGGGCACCTTCGTCCCGGGGTTGTACGGCAATGCCGGGGCGGCGCCGGACAACCGCGACCATGTCGAGGTCTGGCGCTTCGACGATGGCGGCTCGCTGGCCTACGACTGGCAGGCCAGACGCTATGACATCCAGCTGCCCAGCGGCCAGGCCACGGTCAAGGTCGGCGCCAGCACCCTGGTGGTCAGCGACAACGCCATCACCCTCGACGCCGCGTCGATCACCCTGACCGGCAAGGTTGCCATCAACGGCCCGCTGATGGTCAGCGGTGATATCAACGGCGGTGGCCGGATCATCGATACGGCCGGCAACACCGCCAACCACAAGCACTGAACTACGGCCTTGAGCCCAGCAAGATCGCCATTGAGCGACATGAACGCGGCGTGTGCCGCGACCCATCATTTCGACTCAAAAGGTAAAGCAACATGGAAGCAGTAAAAGTAGGCAAGCATTTCTTCAACGCCCATCCAACCGCCGTCAGCCAGGTCTTCAGCGCCGCGGACAACAAGGATGGCGTGTACCTGCGCACCGCCACCCTGTGCACCGGCGGCGGCATCCTCAACCTGTACACCGGCCCGAAGGCGCCGGCCTACCTCGGTGACATGAGCGTCCACGCCATCATGGGCGGGATCAACGGCGGCATCGATTCGCAGTACACCCTGCCTTATCAGCTGTTCATCCCGGCGGGCTATGGCCTGTGGACCGTCGCCAACAACGCCACGGCGGCCGTCGCCCTGACCTACGACTTCGTGTCCTGAGGCCGGTTGCCCGGCAGTGCCGGGCAACTCATTCCTGCCTGCGAGGTGATAACCATGCGCTATCCGAACAGGCTACCTGGAGCCTCAATTCCAGGAGGTGCCCCATGATCGGCATGGACCGCCGCATCGGCCAGTCCCTGTCGGGCGTGGCCCACCTGCGTCAATCCATCGAGGACATCCTCACCACGCCGCTGGGCAGCCGGCGCATGCGCCCGGAGTACGGCAGCCAGCTGCGCCGCTACGTCGACCTGCCGGTCAACGAAGGCTGGAAGAGTGCGGTGCAGGCCGAGGTGGCCCGAGCCCTGGGGCGTTGGGAGCCGCGTCTGAAGCTGGAGCGGGTCAAGGTCGTCGCCGTGCTCGACGGCCAGGTCAGCCTGGCCTTGAGCGGTCGTTACCTGGGGGATGACGCCCTGGTGGAGGTGATCGTATGAGCCAGGTCGACCTGTCGAAACTGCCTGCCCCGCAATTGCTTGAGGACCTCGATTTCGAGGCGCTGTACCAGGAGGACCTGGCCAGCTTCCGCGCCCAGCTGGGCGACGGCTGGACCGCCAACCTGGAAAGCGACCCGGTGACCAAGCTGCTCGAGGTCGGTGCCTACCGCAAGCTGCTCAACCGGGCACGGATCAATGACGCGGCCAAGGCGCTGCTACTGGCCTATGCCCAGGGCAGCGATCTGGATCAGTTGGCAGCCAACGTCAGCCTGCAACGCCTGGTGATCCAGGCCGCGGACCCAAGCACGATTCCACCGACCGAGGCGGTGCTCGAATCCGACGACGCCCTGCGCGAACGGGTGCAACTGGTCTACGAAGGCCTGACCACCGCCGGCCCGCGCAACAGCTACATCCTCCATGCCCGCAACGCTTCGGGGCGGGTCGCCGACGCGACCGCCGAGAGTCCGTCGCCGGCGGTGGTGGATATCACTGTGCTGAGCCTGGACAGCGACGGCGTGGCCAGCCCCGAGCTGCTGGCGCAGGTAAACGCCTACCTCAACGACGACGATATCCGCCCGGTCGCCGACCGGGTCAATGTGCGCAGCGCCGAGGTGTTGCCGTACCGCGTCGAGGCAGTGCTGCACATGGCCGACAACGGCCCGGAGTTCGAGGCGATCCTCAGCGAGTGCCGGCGTCGCCTCCAGGCCTGGGTCAATCCGCGTCGACGCCTTGGCGTCGAGGTCGCCCGCTCCGGGATCGACGCGCAGTTGCACATCGATGGCGTGAGCCGTGTCGAGCTGGTCGGCTGGAGCGACATTCGCCCGAGCAAGGCCCAGGCCGCCTGGTGCACCGGCATCGAACTGCGGCAGGGAGGTTGATATGCAGAGCCTTCTGCCGCTCAACCGCACGCCGCTGGAGCGGGCCATCGAGGTGGCGGCCGACGAGGACCTCAAGGTCACGTTGCGCACCCTCTACAACCCCGACACATGCCCGGCGCACCTGCTCTACCAGCTGGCCTGGGCCTGGTCGGTGGACCGCTGGGACGACAGCTGGAGCGAGGCGATCAAGCGTTCGGTGATCCGCTCGGCGTTCTTCGTCCACGCCCACAAGGGCACCCTCGGCGCCCTCCGGCGGGTGGTCGAGCCGTTCGGCTACCTGATCGAAGTGCAGGAATGGTGGCAGACCCAGCCTGCCGGCGTGCCGGGGACCTTTGCCTTGAAGGTCGGGGTGGCGGACAGCGGCATCGACGAACAGACCTACCAGGAGCTTACCCGCCTGATCGAGGAC
This sequence comes from Pseudomonas sp. 2hn, assembly GCF_019646095.1. Taxonomy (NCBI): domain Bacteria; kingdom Pseudomonadati; phylum Pseudomonadota; class Gammaproteobacteria; order Pseudomonadales; family Pseudomonadaceae; genus Pseudomonas; species Pseudomonas sp. 2hn. The sequence continues at coordinate 1,310,147 of NZ_CP081016.1, forward strand.
GCCAAGCCGGTCAGCCGGCATCTGGTCGGCCTCGACATCAGCCTGGAAAGCCTCATCCCCGCGTATCAGGCTGTTGCTCTCTATGAAGGTGAGCTGCTGGAGGTGCATCCCTGGCAGGCATCGGACATCGATGTGCATGTGGGCGCCTACAACCTGGTGAGCGACCAAACTCTGGACATACTGGACATCTACCTCAATGGCTAACTCAACCACGCAATTCGGTGGGTTCCTGACCAACGTGGGCATTGCCCAGCAGGCCAATACCGCCGTGCTGGGGCTGCCCTGGAACATCACCCACATGTTGATCGGTGATGCCGGTGGCGAGCCTTCGCAAACGCCGGACCCTACACCTAAACCTACCCAGACCGCGCTGGTGCGCCAGGTCTACCGGGCGCAACTGAACGCCCTCTATCAATCGCCTGCCGATCCCGGCGTGCTGGTCGCCGAGCTGGTCCTGCCGCCGGAAACCGGCGGCTGGTGGATCCGTGAGCTGGCACTGGAAGACGCTAACGGCAACTTCATCGCCGTGGCCAAGCCGGCGCCGAGCTACAAGCCACTGTTGGCGCAAGGTTCCGGGCGTACCCAGACCATTCGCATGCATGTGGTGTTCGGCAACGTCGCCAACGTCACGCTGAAGGTCGACCCAAGTATTGTTCTGGCCACTCGCGATTACGTCGACAAGGCCCGCGAAGCCGCCGAGTTGTATGCGCACAACCAGCTCAAGACGCACCTGGAGGCAGCCGACCCGCACCCGCAGTATCTGCGCCGAGCCGACGCGGCCAAGGACGTCGGACCGCTGGCCTGGCTTGGTGTTGCCACCGGAACCGCCGATGCCTTGACCCTGAAACTAAAGAGCGGTGAGTCGGCCCTGGCAGCTTATGCCCCTGGCCAGCGCTTCCAGTTCCAGGCCAGCGCCACCAACACCGGCGCCGTGACGGTGCGTATCAATGGTTTGGCTGCCGTGGCAGTGAAGAAGTCCGGCAATGCCGGCCTGGTCGACCTGGTAGGCGGGGACATTCGTAGTGGCGTCCTGTACGACCTGAACTACGACGGGACCTGCTTCCAGCTCGGCGGTGGTGTCGGTGCCAGCAAGGCGTTCGAGCGTTTCTCGTTCGAGGCGTCGGTCGGCCAGACCGTCTTCAACCTGGCGCACACCGTCGGCAGCACCATAGTGCTGCGCAATGGCCGTGAGATCACCGACTACCTGTCCGACGGCCAGAAGATCACTTTCAAGGCGCCGTGCAGCCTGGGCGAGGCCGTGGAGATCCTGGCCTTCAGTTCCTTCCAGGCCGCGAACAGCTACACCAAGGCCGAGACCCAGGCGCTGTTGAATACTGCGTCGGCGTTACCGGTGGGCACCATGCTGCCCTTCCCTAGGGGAACGGTGCCGGCGGGCTTCCTCGAAGTCGATGGCAGTACCCAGAGCGCGGCGGTGTATCCGGACCTTGCGGCTTACCTGGGCGGGGCTTTCAATAAAGGCAACGAGCCGGAAGGGTTCTTCCGTTTACCGGATACGCGCGGTGAGTTCCTGCGTGGCTGGGATCATGGACGGGGGGTCGATCCGGGCAGGGGAGTTGGTAGCTGGGCCGATGATTCTCTGCTCGATCACCAGCATGCGGTGATCTCGGCTGACGCCGGCACTGGAAAGATGCCATTTGAGGCAAACGTCGCTGGGAGTGCAACAGGGAACCTGGGCGCAACCGCAAGGACAACGGGTAGTTCCGTACTTCTTGCGACACTCGTATCAAGTGTGTTCGCCCCAGCAGCGGCCAAGGGTGGTACTGAAACCCGTCCACGTAGCCTTGCTGTGATGTGGTGCCTCAAGGCTTGGAATGCGCCGGTTAACCAGGGAAATATCAATGTTGCAGCTTTAGCGCCACTGGCTGGTCAGGCAACAGAAATCAACTTGGGAACCATCAAGCTTGCCACCCAGGCAGAAGTCAATGCCGGTGTCGTAGACAGTGTCGCTGTTACGCCAAAAAAGCTGCGCTGGGGCTTTTCCATGTCATTTGGCACGAACGGATACATCATTTTCCCTTCCTGGCTGGGGGGACTGATCATTCAGTACGGCTCAAGCGCAAACACTACGGAATCTGTCGATATCAGTTTTCCGGTTGCCTTCCCCAATCGCTGCGTCTGGGTTGCAGCCACTGACTACACACCCGCCAATGGTACTACCCGTACCTACTGGCAATTCCGGGATTTGAAAAGCACAGGCCTCAATGCCCTCAACCAGGGATCTTTCACCAAAGGTTCGACCGGTTGGGGCAACCCTACGATGTCGGCCTGCCCCTATTTTGCAATCGGCTACTGACAGGGAGCATGCATGAAGCGATTTTATAGTCAGTCGACGGGGTCTACCTACCTCAGCGGTGTCCATTTGCAGATGCCCGACGATGCAGTACCCATTACCGAAGCTATATATGAGGCCGTCATTGCCAATCCTGATCTGGACAAGGTCCGTGGCCATGATGACTGCGGCCTGCCGATCCTGATCGAAAGGACTGCACCAAACAGAGAGGAACTAGTCCGCATCGAGCGCGGCTGGCGCGATTCGCAATTGGTCAGTAGCCAATGGTTCGTCGCCCGATACAACGAGGAGCAAAGCCTGGGGTTGGTCACGACTCAAACGGAGGAGCAGTTCGAGGCGTTGCTTCGCTATCGCCAGTCTTTGCGCGACTGGCCTGTTTCAGACGTGTTCCCGGATTCTGCGCATCGCCCCCAGGCGCCAGCATTCCTCGACTCGACAGGAGGTCAGTATGAGCCGCAGTGACGTTTTGGCGTCTATCGAAAGCGGCATGCTTTCGGTCCAGGGCATCAACAACTCTGTCATCCGCGGCAACAAGGTCCTGGCCGCCCATGAAGCAGGTTTCGTACTTGCAGATGCCTCGGCAGGCCAGACCATGATCACCCTGCCCAAGGCCAACTGCATCATGGATGTGCGGGTACAGCGTATCGACAATAGCGCCAATGCCCTGTTGGTCTACGCCGCCAGCGGTGAGAAAATCAAGTTCCATATGCACCTGCGTCCAGAAGGTTACCCTTTCTGCATGGTGCTGGGTGGCGGTGATTTCTGGCATCTGCGCAGTGATGGCGCTGGTAGCTGGCTGCTGCTTGACCGGTTCGATAACACGCCGCTGGGACGTATCGCCTTTGAAACCACCACAGCCTCCAACCCAGGAGGCTGGGGGCGGCCTGACGCTCGGTTGCTGGGGCGTGGCGACTGGCCCTGGTTATGGGACCACGCTCAGCAATCGGGAATGCTTGTGGATGAAGCGCAGCGTGCTGGCATGGAGGGTGCCTGGACTCGCGGTGACGGCACTTCAACGTTCCGCATTCCGGATTTTCGCGGCGAATTTCTTCGCATGCTCGATGAGGGACGGGGGGTTGATCCTGGCCGTACTGCCGCGAGTTGGCGCATGGGGACAAAAATCACCGGTGACAATGCCAGTGCTCCTGCCGTTCAGGGTATCGGCAATCTGGCTGAGGTTGGGGTCGACAAAGGTGATGGTTTCACCAGCGCAATCTATTACGTCGGCGCTACTCAGACGGAAACGAATGCAATCTACTGGGGAACGGTAAGACCCCGCAGCACTGCCTACCCTGGACGTTTGAAGTTGATCTGAGGCGGGTTGTATAGGTATTCGGCAAGGCGGACTGTCCTCGCTTTTTTCACTTCGTTCTACTCCGGCCCTGAACGCTATCAGGACCGGCTCCCATCCTGGCCCCGCACTTGCGGGGCTTTCTTTTTTCCTGGAGTAAACTACATGAGTGGATTCTTCCACGGCGTCACCGTAACTAACGTCGACACCGGCGCCCGCAGCATCGCGCTACCATCGTCCTCGATCATCGGCCTGGTCGACACTTTCACCGAAGGCCCGGGCGTCACCGCCAAGGCCAATGACCTGGTACTGATCACCAGCGAGCGCGAAGCGGTCGCGGCGTTCGGCCAGGATGCGGCGATCACCAAGGCCTGCCGCGCTATCTACAGCCGCGCCAAGGCGGTCATCGTCGCCTGCGGCGTGGCCAAGCTCGAAGACACCGCCGAGCAGACCTCGGCGATCATCGGCAACGTGCTGGCCGACGGCAAACGTACCGGTTTGCAGGCGCTGCTCGACGGCAAGAGCCGTTTCAACGCCCAGCCGCGCCTGCTGGTCACCCCCAAGCACAGCGCCACCCAGGCCGTCGGCACCGCCTTGGTAGCCCTGGCCGACAAGCTGCGCGCCATCGCCATCATCGACGGCCCCAACACCACCGATGAAGCGGCCATCGCCTACGCCAAGAACTTCGGCGCCAAGCGCGCCTTCCTGGTCGATCCGGGCGTGCGCTACTGGGACAACGCCGAAGAGGCCACCGTCGACGCGCCGGGTTCGGCCTGGGTCGCCGGCCTGTTCGCCTTCACCGACCGCGAGTACGGCTTCTGGGCTTCGCCTTCGAACAAGGAGTTCGTCGGCATCACCGGCACCACCCGCGCCGTGGAGTTCCTCGATGGCGACGACACCTGCCGCGCCAACCTGCTGAACAACGCCAACATCGCCACCATCATCCGCGACGACGGCTTCCGCCTGTGGGGCAACCGTACCCTGTCGAGCGATCCGAAATGGGCCTTCGTCACCCGTGTGCGGACCATGGACATCGTCATGGACGCGATCCTCTACGGCCACAAGTGGGCCGTCGACCGCTCCATCACCGCCACCTACGTCAAGGACGTCACCGAGGGCCTGCAGGCCTTCATGCGCGATCTGAAGAACCAGGGCGCGATCATCAACTTCGAGGTCTTCGCCGATCCGGAGCTGAACACTGCCAGCCAGCTGGAGCAGGGCAAGGTGTACTGGAACATCCGCTTCACCGATGTGCCGCCTGCCGAAAACCCCAATTTCCGCGTCGAAGTCACCAACCAGTGGCTGACCGAAGTCCTCGATTCCGCCGCTTAAGGAGCGCATCCACATGGCAATGATTCCCGAAACACTGGCCAACCTGAACCTGTTCGTCGATGGCGTCAGCTTCCAGGGCGACGTGCCCAGCCTGACCCTGCCCAAGCTCACCCTGAAGATGGAAGAGCACCGCCCCGGCGGCATGGACATGCCGGTCGAGATGGACCAGGGCATGGAGAAGCAGGAAGCCGCCTTCACCACCACCGGTGTGCGCCGCGAGTCGCTGAAGTTCTTCGGCCTGGCCGACGGCACCGCCTTCAACGGCACCTTCCGCGGCGCCTTCAAGGGCCTGAAGGGCAAGATCAACCCGGTCATCGTCACCCTGCGCGGCTCGCTGAAAGAGATCGACATGGGCGACTGGAAGTCCGGTGACAAGGCCGAGATCAAGCACAGCGTCGCCGTCACCTACTACAAGCTCGAAGTCGATGGCCGCCTGGTCTACGAAATCGACGCCCTGGGCATGAAGCGGGTGATCGACGGCGTCGACCAACTGGCCGCCCAGCGCGCCGCCCTGGGTCTTTAAGGAGAACACTCGATGGCTCAAGCGAAGAAACTGCCGCAATGGCTGACCGTCGACGCCGAGCGCGTGACCGTGCGCCTGTCGCGCCCCAGCGAGGCCAACGGCGTGCAGGTCGACAGCCTGTCGCTGCGCGCACCGACCGTGCGTGACATCCGTAACGCCCAGGCCGGTGGCGCGGGCGATGACGAACAGCGCGAACTGAACCTGTTCGCCTCGCTCGCCGAAGTTGGCGTCAAGGACCTCGAGGGCTTGGCCCTGAAGGACTACAGCCGCCTGCAGACGGGCTATTTTCGCCTGGTGCAGGACGACGAGGTTTGACCCTGCCCGGCAGAAGGCCGCCGCCAGGCGGCTGGCCAAGGAGCTGAACTTTTCCGCCAGCGAAATCATGACCATGTCGTACAGCGACATGGTCTGGTGGCTGGCGGAGTGACAAGGAGCAAGCCATGGCGAACACACAGGTGTTCACCCTCGGCGTCACCAGCGACCAGGCATTGGGCAGGACCGTCGACAGCTTGCGTGGCCAGGTCGAGCGCCTGCGCAGGCAAGCGGACGGTACCCGGCTCGGGCGGTTGATCGGCGAGGTCATCCGCCTGGGGCTCGAGCTGGACAAGGTGGGCCAGGCCGAAAGGCAGCTGGATAACGAGCAGGCATGGGCACATGAGGCGCAGATCGATCGATTGCGCCGTGAGGGGAACGAGGTCGAGCGCTTGCGCAGGCTGTACCTGTCCCTTGGGCGAAAGCCGCTGGAACTGCGTGCGATGGTGGTGGCCTCGAGTGCGGCCGCCGTCAAGGAGCCACCAGTCCCTACGTTGGAGCAGCGCAAGGCGGCCTTGCTGGAGGGGACGAGCCCCGCGCCACGGCCGGCCCGGGGTGATCCGCCCGAGGCGCGCAGCGCGGAGCAGGGGCGTGTGCCTCTGGAATCGGCGAATGCGGGTTTGGCGGTGCTCAAGGCTGGAGCGGTCGGTGCCGGTACTGTCGCTGTAGCCGCTGGCACTGCCTGGGGGGCACGTTCGTATTATCAAAGCCGAACGCCTGAAAGACAAAGCGAGATCACCAAGGGCCTGAAGGAGAACGGTGGCAAGGCTGCCGCTAAAGGCCTCACCAAGCTTGCCTTGGTCATGCTCAAGGACAAGGGCGAGGACAAGGCCGAGGCTGCTGGCGCAGCGCTTGGAGGCGTACTCGGCAACCTGGGAGCGGAGCTCCTGGGCGGCCTGACCAAGAACAAGCAGATCCAGAAGTACGGTGGTGAGATCGGCGAAATGATCGGCGAAGGTGTCGGCGGATTTCTCGGCAAGAAAGTCTTCGGCTGGTTCTCCGATACGCCCGCCGCCAACGATGCTTCAGGCAAGGACAAGGCCGCGGCTGACGCTTCAGCTCAACGTTCTGTCGATGCACCCGAGGGGCCCGCCACGCCGTCAGAGCAGACCCGAAGCGCCGCACCCGAGAGCGCTGCTGCAACGCAAGAACGCCCCCCTGAAGGGCCCGCCAATGGCGCTCGGGAGATCGTGAAGGGCGGACTGATCGCGGCAGGCGCACTGGGTAGTACTGCGTTTGCCGCCTGGGGCGCGCGGACCTACCAAGGGCAATCTCCCGAGCGACGCAGCGAGATCACCAGCGGTCTCAGGGAGAACGGTGGCAAGGCCGCCGCCAAGGGCGCCACCAAGCTTGGACTGGCCGTGCTCAAGGACAAGAGCGAGGACCAGGCCGAGGCGGTAGGCGCCGCTTTCGGCAGCGTACTGGGGAGCCTTGGGGCGGAACTGCTCGGAGGTGTGACCAAGAACAAGCGGATCCAGAAGTACGGCGGTGAGATTGGCGAAATGATCGGTGAAGGTCTTGGCGGCTTGGCTGGCAAGACGCTCCATGGATTGTTCTCCGACAAGCCCGCCGCCAACGACGCTCCTGCCGACAAGGCCAAGACTTCCGCGACTGCCGCTCGCATGCCGAAAGCGGGTGACGATGCCAAGGAGCCGGAGGAAGAGGAGGAGGAAGAAGAAGTCGACGAAGCCGAGGACGAGGCGGCCTTCTTCGAGGGGCAGGAGGCTGTTCCGGACAGCCCGTCAGCCGCCGCATCGGCAGCCAGCGCTATCGGGCTCGCTGGTACTGCGGTCACGGGCCAGGTGGGTAGGGCGGTGGCCGGCAATGCCGGCGCCTCGGTGGCAAGGCGAGTGTTCTGGCGCATTCCTGGTGCCAACTTGCTCGACACCGGTATGCAACTTGCCGAGACCTACAACAGCGATGCTACCCCCGAGCAGAAACTCGAGGGTTATGGCACCGCCGTCGGAGGACTGGGAGGCGGCCTGGCCGGTGCTGCGGCAGGTGCCGCCATCGGGTCGGTGGTGCCGGTGATCGGCACCGCGATCGGTGGCCTGATCGGTGGCGTGCTGGGCAGCATGGGAGGTGAAAGTATCGGTGGCTGGCTGGGCAAGGCGCTGGGTTCGGGCAAGGAAGAGCCTGCCGCCAAGCCGGGCCTGGGTGAGGCGGCACGGGCAATGGATAGCCCTGCAGCACAGCCGCCGGCACCTGCACCACCGGTAGCGGCGGCAACGCCAGCGGTCCCCCCCGCGCCGATCAACCAGCAGTTCACCTTCACCGCCAACATGCCGGTCACGTTCAGCAACAGTCTCGATGACCCATCGGTGTTGCAACAGTTGGAGGCCATCGCCCGTCGTCAGCTCGAGGAACTCATGCGTCAGGCCCGTTCCGCGCAGTTGGCCGACACCCCACATATCGCACTTTAAGGAGGATCCATGACCTATCTGGAGCAGCTGCAAGCCACGCTGCACGCCCTGGTCAAGGCGGGAGAGGCAGGGCGTCGGCGTGCCGATGCCATGCTCGATCCGATGAACGACGCGATCGTCCATATACAGGGCGCGGTGGGTGAGCTGGAAGGTTTGCCGGTGGTCGGCCCGATCATCGGGGCCAAGCTGCAGCGCACCATGCGCGCGATCACCAATGCCCAGGCCCGGGTTGCCAAGGTGGTGGCCAAGTACGACCAGGCGGTGGCGGTGGTGCGTCAGGTGCGCGATCGCATCGACGGCTTCGCCGCTCATGCCGCCAAGGCCGGTGCGGCGATTCGCCGTGTGGTGGGGGAGGTGCGCTCGACCGTCAATGGCGTGCTGTCGACGCTGGGCTTCGCGCCCGAGGCGACGCCGGCCGCTGAAGCGGTCAAGCCGTTCCCGCACTTGCTGGTGCTGCAACCGCTCAAGGCGGGGGCGGCGCCGTACTACTTCAACCTCGACACCGCCGCCTTCGACCAGTTGCGCCGGCAGACGCGCTTTCGTTGGGCCGGGCAGGAGCGCCTGAGCCGCGAGAGCGCCCAGCAGGCGGTCAGCCTGGGCGAGGAGAGCATCAACATCCGTGGCGCGATCTTCCCCGGCTTCAAGGGCGGCCTCGGTCAGTTGCAGACGCTGCGCAGCATCGGCCGCCAGCTGCTGCCGCTGTCGTTGACCACCGGCTACGGCGAGGTGCTCGGCACCTGGTGCCTGACCAGCATCGAGGAGGAGCAGAGCGTCCTGCTGGCCGGCGGAATTCCGCGCAAACAAGGGTTTTCATTGGAGTTCGTGAGCTATGGCCAAGACTTGCACAACGTCTGAGGGTGACCTGCTCGATACCCTCTGCCAGCACTATTACGGCCATCTGGCCGGCACGGTCGAGGCCGTGCTGGATGCCAACCAGGGCCTGGCGGACGAAGCGCAGCCGTTTCGTGCCGGGGTGAGGATCCTGTTGCCGGAGCTGCCGATGACGACCAGTACCAGCCTGCAGTTGTGGGATTGACCACTCACCTTTCCTGAACTGCACGTGGGAGCGGGCTTGCCCCGCGATGGCGCCGTCGCGGGGCAAGCCCGTTCCCACGCCGTCCTCGCTACATCAACACAGCGGAGCCCCAACCATGCAACCTCAATTTCGCATCATCGCGGACGGCCATGACATCACCACGCTGCTTAACGACCGCCTGTTGCTGTTACGCACCACTGATAAACCTGGCCTGGAATCCGACGAGTTTGAGCTGCGCCTCGATGCCCGCGACGGCGCCCTGGCCTTGCCAGCCAGGGGCGCAGTGCTCGAGGTGCACCTGGGTTACGCCGGGCAGCCGTTGAGCCGCCTTGGCCGTTACACGGTGGACGAGGTCGAGCTATCCGGCCCGCCGGACACCCTGGTGATCCGCGGCAAGGCCAGCGACCTGCGCGGCAGCGGCAAGACCATCCGCAGCGGCAGCTGGGAGAACGCGACGCTGCAGCGCATCGTCGCCGAGATCGGTGCCCGCAATGGCTGGCAGGCGGTGTGCCCGGTGGCCGTGCAGGTGCCGAGGGTCGACCAGTACAGCGAGTCGGACTTCAACTTCATCACCCGCCTGGCGCGCCTGCACGACTGCACCGCCAAACTCGCCAACGGCCAGTTGCTGGTGCTGCCGCGCCAGGGTGGCCAGAGCGCCAGCGGCAAGCCCCTGGGGGTGATCGGCATTGCCCGCAGCGACGTCAGCCAGTGGCAGTTTCGCCTGGCTGACAAGAGTACCCACAAGGCCGTCAGGGCCCGCCACCAGGACAGCGCCAGCGGGCGCCTGCAGGCGGTGGAACTGGTCAATGGCGATGCTCCGGCCGGCCTGCAGCCGGTCTACACCGACCGCCACCTGTACCCCAACCGTGCGGCGGCGGAACAGGCCGCCCGCGCCCGCCTGGCCAGCTTCAACCGCGACACCGCCAGCGTGCGCCTGGACATGCCCGGGCGTACCGACCTGTTCGCCGAGCGCGCCATCGATGTCCAGGGCTTTCTGGCCGGGTTGGATGGGCACTACCTGATCGAGTCGGTCGAGCAGGTGTTCACCAGCAACGGCTGGCGCACCACCGTGCAGTGCAACGGCGGCCGCCAGGGCAAGGCCAAGGCCAAGGGTTCCGCGCCTCGGCGGGCGGGTTCGCTCAAGGCCTGAGACAGGGCGGTGAGGGTTTCCCGATGCCTGCCGACGGTGGCGCTCCCTATAGTCGCTGTCAGCCGGCCGCATCACCCTGTTTCCGAGCTCCAGATCAGGTGCGGCGGTCGCCACACCTTGAATCCTGTGAAAGCCAAGCGCTTCGAGCCATCGCCCATGAGCGAGCCACAGGCGGCACCGGCCGCCTTTCGATCAGACCGCAATGGAGAATGCACCGATGCCGCTCACTGAACAGCAACTCAAGCAGATCTACCCGCTCGCCGGCCAACGCGTCGCCGCCTTCCTGCCGGCGCTGAACACGGCCATGGCCAACTGGGAGATCGACCACCCCAAGCGTATTGCCGCGTTCCTGGCCCAGGTCGGCCATGAGTCCGGCCAACTGCGTTACGTCAAGGAGCTGGGCAACGACCGCTACCTGGCTCGTTATGACACCGGCAGCCTGGCCCTGCGCCTGGGCAACACCCCCGAAGCCGACGGTGACGGCCAGCGCTATTGCGGCCGTGGCCTGATCCAGGTGACCGGACGCAACAACTACCAGGCCTGCAGCCGTGCGCTGTTCGGCGACGAACGCCTGCTGGCGCAACCGCAGATGCTCGAACAGCCGCGCTGGGCCTGCGAATCGGCGGCCTGGTTCTGGCACTCGCGCGGACTCAACGCCTTGGCCGACCAGGGCGAGTTCAACCGCATCACCCGGCATATCAATGGCGGCCTGAACGGCTTGTCGGAGCGCCTCGAACTTTGGGCGCGGGCGCGGGAGGTGCTGTGCTGAACCGCCTGCAACTGGCGCTGTGCCTTGGGCTGATGGCGTTGTCCGCGGCGCTGGCCTGGCAGCTGCAGGGGTGGCGCCTCGGGCGTCAGCTGGCCGAGCAGGAACAGGCGCTGGTGCAGCAGCGCCTGGAGCAGGCCGAGGCGCTGCACGGCCTGCTGCTCGCCGAACGCGAGCAGCGCCAGGGCCTCGAACAACGCCTGCACGACAGTGAAACGAAGCATTTCCAGGAGCTGACCGATGCCCAACAGACTCAGGCTCGCCTGCGTGACCGCCTTGCTACTGCCGATCTGCGCCTGTCGGTCCTGGTCGAGCGCGACACCGCCTGTGCCCCAGTGCCTGCCGCCGCCGGCGCCGGCGGCGTGGATCATGGTCCCGTACGCGCCCGACTTGACCCGGCGCATGCTCGACGAATTGTCGCCATCACCGACGACGGCGACCGTGGACTGATCGCCTTGCGGGCGTGCCAGGCCTATATCCGCGCGCTGTCGCCCTGAGCGCTTGCCAGCAGGGGCGGGAGTGGTAGGGTAGGGCGCAGTCTTGCCAGGAGCTAGCCATGGACCCGATCACCGTACTCTCCACCCGCCTGGGTGAACACCTGCGGCGCTTCAACGCCCAGGTGACCACCGCCGAGTCCTGCACCGGCGGTGGCATCGCCGAGGCGATCACCCGCATCCCCGGCAGCTCGGCCTGGTTCGAGGCAGGCTACGTCACCTATTCCAATGCCCAGAAAACCCGCCAGTTGGGCGTTCCCGAGGCGTTGTTCGCCCAGGTGGGGGCGGTCAGCCAGGAAGTGGTCGAGGCCATGGTGCGGGGCGCCCAGGCCGCCAGCGGAGCACGCTTCGCGGTGGCGGTCAGTGGCGTGGCCGGGCCAGACGGCGGTTCGCCGGCCAAGCCGGTGGGCACGGTGTGGCTGGCCTGGGCCGACGGAACCCACGTGAGCAGCGAGCGCCGGCACTTCGACGGCGACCGCGAAGCGGTGCGCCGACAGACGGTGATCGCCGCGTTAGACGGCTTGTTACAGCTTGGCGCGGAGTAAATCGCCCGACGGGGGTTTGCGGAAACGAATCGCTGTGGAATAATACTGGCTACTTATACAGTTATTCCGGCCGTCAGGGCCACGTCGAACACGTGAGGATTTCAATGGACGACAACAAGAAGCGCGCCTTGGCTGCGGCCCTGGGTCAAATCGAACGCCAATTCGGCAAGGGCGCGGTCATGCGCATGGGCGACCACGAGCGCCAGGCCATCCCTGCCATTTCCACCGGTTCCCTGGGCCTGGACATCGCCCTGGGCATCGGCGGCCTGCCGAAAGGCCGTATCGTCGAGATCTACGGCCCGGAATCCTCGGGTAAAACCACGCTGACCCTGTCGGTCATCGCCGAAGCCCAGAAGAACGGCGCCACCTGCGCCTTCGTCGACGCCGAGCACGCCCTCGACCCTGAATACGCCGGCAAGCTGGGCGTCAACGTCGACGACCTGCTGGTCTCGCAGCCGGACACCGGCGAGCAGGCCCTGGAAATCACCGACATGCTGGTGCGCTCCAACGCCGTCGACGTGATCATCGTCGACTCCGTGGCCGCCCTGGTACCGAAGGCCGAGATCGAAGGCGAGATGGGCGACATGCACGTCGGCCTGCAGGCCCGCCTGATGTCCCAGGCCCTGCGCAAGATCACCGGTAACATCAAGAACGCCAACTGCCTGGTCATCTTCATCAACCAGATCCGCATGAAGATCGGCGTGATGTTCGGCAGCCCGGAAACCACCACCGGTGGTAACGCCCTGAAGTTCTACGCCTCGGTGCGCCTGGACATCCGCCGTACCGGCGCGGTCAAGGAAGGCGACGAAGTGGTTGGTAGCGAAACCCGCGTCAAGATCGTCAAGAACAAGGTTTCGCCACCGTTCCGTCAGGCCGAGTTCCAGATCCTCTACGGCAAGGGCATCTACCGTAACGGCGAGATCATCGACCTGGGTGTGTCCCAAGGCCTGGTGGAAAAATCCGGTGCCTGGTACAGCTACCAGGGCAACAAGATCGGTCAGGGCAAGGCCAACGCCGCCAAGTACCTGCAAGAGAACCCGGCCATTGGCAGCGAGATCGAGAAGCAGATTCGCGACAAGCTGCTGACCGCTGGTGCCGCCGCCGCTGCAGCAGCTGCCGCCAAGGCCGGTGCAGCCGAAGCCGATGCCGACGACCTGGCTGACGCCGACGCCGGTTATTGATTGGCCCAATGTCCGTCGTACTCGACACCCCCGTCGCCGTTCGGCGGACAGCCATGGACCTGCTCGCACGCCGCGAGCATGGTCGCGTCGAGCTGACGCGCAAGCTGCGTCAGCGTGGCGCACCGGACGAGCTGATCGAGCCTGCGCTCGATCGGCTGGCCGAAGAAGGGCTGCTTAGTGAAGCCCGCTATCTGGAAAGCTTCATCCGCTACCGGTCCAGTGCCGGCTACGGCCCCGCGCGAATTCGCGAGGAGCTCGGCCAGCGCGGCTTGAACCGTGGCGATATCGACCAGGCCCTGCGCGACAGCGAAGTGGACTGGGCGACGCAATTGCGCGATGTCTGGCAGCGCAAGTTCGCCGGGCAACGCCCGCAAGACCCACGCAGCCGGGCGCAACAGACGCGCTTTCTCGCCTACCGTGGTTTCCCCATGGACATGATCGGCCGGCTGCTCAGCGGTCGCGACCTCGACGATTATTGATGCCCTGTACGGCTGACGCCCATGCGTGTCAGCCGTACAGGGCATTTTGCGTTCAGCTGACCCGCAAGGCTTCCCGGGCGCGCTGGGTGGTGTGCATCGGCTGGGGTTTGGCCCAGTTCTCCGGCAGGTTGATGAAGTCCACCAGTTCGCGCAAGCGGCCCTGGTCGCGGCCGTTGAAGGCGAAGGTCAGGCGCGTCAGGTGACTGAAATTGCCTTCCTCGTGCTCGGCGCCGCTGTCTGGCTGCTGGTGGTACCTGCCGCTCAGGCGCAGGTCGGCGAAGCCTTCCTCCACATCATGCAGGGCCGCCTCGCTCAAGGGGTGGTGCATGCGGATCACGAACTGGCTCTTCAGCCAGCGGCTGGAGTGGTAGTTGCTGTAGAACTGGTTGATCTCCTCGACCGCCTCGTCGGCGCTGTGCACCAGGCGTACCAGCTTGAGGTCGCTGGGCAGGATGTAGCGGTTCTCTTCGAGCTGGCGGCTGATGAAGGTCAGGGCGTCCTGCCAGAAACTGCCGCCGGGCGAGTCGAGCAGCACCACCGGCACCAACGGGCTCTTGCCGGTCTGGATCAGCGTCAGTACCTCCAGCGCCTCGTCGAGGGTGCCGAAACCGCCGGGGCAGAGCACCAGCGCGTCGGCTTCTTTGACGAAGAACAGCTTGCGGATGAAGAAGAAATGGAACGGCAGCAGCTTGTCGGTGCCATTGACCGTGGCATTGGCGTGCTGTTCGAACGGCAAGGTGATGTTGAAGCCCAGGCTGTGGTCGGTGCCGGCTCCTTCATGGGCGGCGGCCATGATGCCGCCACCGGCGCCGGTGATGACCATCAAGTCCGAACGCGCCAGCGTTGCGCCCAACTCCCGGGCAAGCGCGTACATGGGGTGTTCCATTGGTGTGCGTGCCGAGCCAAACACGGTGACCTTGCGTCTCCCCTTGTAGCGCTCGAGGGTGCGGAAGGAGTGGTCGAGCTCGCGCAGGGCCTGCAGGGTGATCTTGGCGTTCCAGCGGTTGCGGTCGTCGTGGGCCATGCGCAGCACGGTCAGCAGCATGTCGCGGTACAGCGGCAGGTTGGGACTGTTCGGCGCGACCAGTTGCAGTTGCTCGTCGATCTTGCTCAGGTCGATGCCGTTGTCCCTGAAATGGTTGAACAGCAGCTCGTTCGATTGGTAAGGCATTCAACGTCTCCTTCTGCAGCAAAACCTCTGACCGGGTCGATGGCGTGTCCCGGCCGCGACACTGCGTGTGTCGCTGGCTGCTGTGGCTCGAGTGTGCCCCCCGAGCGTTGCAGTAGGCCTTCAAGGCCATGTTGCAGTGGCAATTCCATCGCGTTGTCGTTGTTATGGGTACTCGTTATCAATCTAGACGCTGGCGCGGCTTCGTGCCGCCACAGGCGCGCACTACCGCCGGTCAGGCGAAAACCAGTGCTGGCGGGACTTTGGTTAACTGGGGGGCAGTAGGGCGATACAGCGAGGTGGCGGTATGCACCGGCTGGTGATCGAGGTGGATGGGCAACTGTTGCAGTTGCTCGAGTACGAGGCCAAGGCTCATCACCTGAGCCTTGAGGGGGAGTGCCTGCGCCGGCTGCAGGGAGCCGAGGCGCATTCGCGTTATCTGCAGGCCCTGCTGGCCGAATTGCGCGCCGATGATGAGCAGCGGCGCGCCAGAAACAGCGATCAGTTGGCCTGAATCACTTCTTCTTGTTGCCGGCCGCACAGCTGGCGGCGTCGAAGGCTTGGTCCATGACCGGCTGGTTGGTCTTGTAGACAGTGAAGCGATAGACCATCACGGCGCCCTTGGACATCAGCTGGCGGTAGCCGTTGTTGCGGCACACGCTGTCACCCAGCTGGCTGCGAACCTGCGCGGGATTGGCCTGCATGCGCTGGGCGTGCTCCTGGCGTACGCTCAGGTGGTTGACCAGTGCCTTGCCTTCGACGGTGTAGCCCTGGTCGAGGATGTCCTCGTTGATGGCCCGCGGGGTGCCGACGCTGCTTTCCTTGGCGACCTTCTGCAGCATCTGGTTCAGCTCGTACTCCTGCTTGGACGCAGCTTGGGCGGCCAGGGGCAGGGCGAGCAGCAGGCTCAGGGTCGGGACGATAAGACGCAGCATGGATCTCTCCTGGTTCGATGACTGGCGCTTTGACCAGCGCCGGCGGGCGGCGTTCCATGAAAGCGCAGGGTTTCCAGGCCGCCAGAACCTGCGATTATAAAGGAGTGGCGCCGCTGGCTGCACGGCAAATGACATGAGCTCTGGTAGACTGGGCGCCTTGTTTTCATCGAGTCGTCGCCGTGCCCCTCCCACTTCCCTGCCAAGACCTGCTGCCATGAGCCACGCGGTAGCGCGCCTGCGCGCCGAACGCCTGGCGCGCAGCATCAAACCCTTTGTCGCCAGAGGCTCGCGCGCCGAGCGCTGCCCGGATTGCCGGGTAATCGCCACGCACTGCCTGTGCGCCTGGAAACCCCGGGTGCCGGCCGAGTCCGGCATGTGCCTGCTGATGCATGACACCGAGCCATTGAAGCCGACCAACACCGGCTGGCTGATCGCCGACGTGATCGAGGACACCTCGGCCTTCGGCTGGCTGCGCACGTCGGTGGACGAGGGGCTGCTGGCGCTGCTGGACGACCCCCGCTGGCAGCCTTACATCGTGTTCCCAGGCGAGTTCGTCAAGGAAGAGCGCGTGGTCAGCGAAGTTGCGCGCGAGCCGGGCAAGCGCCCGTTGTTCATCCTGCTCGACGCCACCTGGACCGAGGCGCGCAAGATGTTCCGCAAGAGCCCTTACCTCGACCGTTTCCCGGTGCTGAGCCTGCAACCCGAGCAGATGTCGCGCTACCGCCTGCGCCGTTCCAAGCGCGACGATCACTTCTGCACCGCCGAAGTCGCCGCCATGTGCCTGGAGCTGGCCGGCGACGGCCAGGCCTCGCAGGCCCTGGACGCCTACCTGGACGTCTTCAGCCTGCACTACTTGAGCGGCAAGCGGCGCCTGCCGCTGGACGAGCAGGACGA
This sequence comes from Pseudomonas sp. 2hn, assembly GCF_019646095.1. Taxonomy (NCBI): domain Bacteria; kingdom Pseudomonadati; phylum Pseudomonadota; class Gammaproteobacteria; order Pseudomonadales; family Pseudomonadaceae; genus Pseudomonas; species Pseudomonas sp. 2hn. The sequence continues at coordinate 1,326,987 of NZ_CP081016.1, forward strand.
GGTCCACCAGCGTTTGCATACCTTCCTATAGTCCAAGGGGCAGGCGCCACGGATTGGTTCATACTGTCGGGGCTGGCAGCCAGGGTAGGCGGGTTCGACCGGGCAATTGGCTTGACCACCCGGGGCGTGCTCGGCATCCTTGGCGCCGCTTCGGGCACGACGAAGCTGCTGTTACCCCGGACTTCGCCGTGCCATCCCGGCCGGCGGCCCTGCCGTTCGCGCCATGAGTTGCCCGCCAGGCGTCTCCCGTATCCCCTGCGCCTGGCACAGAACAGGATCCATAGATCGATGGCCACATACGAAATCCTGATTGCCGATGACCACCCGCTGTTTCGCAGCGCACTGCGCCAGGCCGTTACCCTCGGCTTGGGCCCGGACGTGCGCCTGGTCGAGGTGGCGAGCATCGCCGAACTGGAAACCAGCCTCACCGAGAAAGCCGACTGGGACCTGGTCCTGCTGGACCTGAACATGCCCGGCGCCTATGGCTTCTCCGGCCTGGTCCTGCTGCGCGGCCAGTACCCGCAGATCCCGGTGGTGATGGTCTCGGCCCAGGAAGAGGCAGCCGTCGTGGTCAAGTCCCGCGAATTCGGCGCCAGCGGCTTCATTCCCAAGTCCAGCGAGCTCAGCAAGATCCAGGAAGCTGTGCGCAACGTGCTCGATGGCGATGTCTGGTGGCCGCCGCAGGCATTCGACAAGGTTGATGTGTCGGCCGAGGCCAAGGCCGCCAGCGAAGGCCTGGCCAGCCTCACCCCGCAGCAGTTCCGCGTGCTGACCATGGTCTGCGAAGGGCTGCTGAACAAGCAGATCGCCTATGAGCTGAACGTTTCCGAGGCGACCATCAAGGCCCACGTGACGGCGATCTTCCGCAAGCTGGGGGTGCGCACGCGGACCCAGGCGGCGTTGCTGCTGCAACAACTTGAATCGGTTTCGGCCAGCTAAGTACCCGTGCATTCACGCTTTTTTGACTCAGGCTGGACTAGCCTGCGGGCCTTTCTCCGGTGAAGTGACGGACACACATGTCGCCATTCAAAGGCCAGACCGGCCTCAAACGTATCGTCAACGCCGCCGGCTACTCGCTGGACGGCCTGCGCACCGCCTTCAAGGGCGAGGCCGCTTTCCGTCAACTGGTGCTGCTCAACGTGGTGCTGGTGCCGCTGGCCTTCTGGCTGCCGGTCAGCCGCGGTGAACGGGCAATCCTCATTGCCGTGTGCCTGCTGGGGCTGATCGTCGAATTGCTCAATTCGGCGGTGGAGGCGGCCATCGACCGCATCTCCCTCGATCGCCACCCGCTGTCGAAGAACGCCAAGGACATGGGCAGCGCCGCGCAGTTGGTGGCCATGAGCATGGTCGCGGTGGTCTGGGGCGTGATCCTGCTCGGTTGAGCCTTCAGGCGATCGGTGGCAGCACGATCTCGTCACTGCGCCGAACGCCGGCGGTGAAGCTGCGGCACAGCTCGAGGAACTCGCGCATGGCCGAGGTCTGGTACTTCTGCTTGTGCCAGATGAAGTAGAACTGCCGCGCCAGGTCCAGGGTCGGGGTTTCCACCGGCACCAGGCTGCCGCGGCGGAAGGCGTCGCGCAGGGCCAGGCGCGAGATGCAGCCGATGCCAAGGCCCGACTCCACGGCGCGCTTGATCGCCTCGGTATGTTCCAGTTCCAGGCGGATGTTGAGGTTGGCGCGGTGATGGCGCATGGCCTGGTCGAAGGTCAGGCGCGTGCCCGAGCCCTGCTCGCGAAGGATCCAGGCTTCATGGGACAACTGCTCGATACTGGCATGGCCGGCCTTCGCCAGGGGATGCTGGGGCGCGCAGAACACCACCAGTTCATCCTCCACCCAGGGCTGAACCTCGAGATCGGGGTGGTTGCAGTCACCTTCGATTAGACCCAGGTCAATTTCATAGTGGGCGACCTGTTGCACGATATGCGCGGTGTTCTGCACGTGCAGCTTGACCTGGCTCTCCGGGTGCACCTGCATGAAGCTGCCGATCAGCAGGGTGGCCAGGTAGTTACCGATGGTCAGCGTGGCGCCGACGGCCAGCGAGCCGAACCCCGACTTGCCGTTGAGCAGGTCCTCGATCTCCTTGGCCTGGTCGAGCAGGGCCACGGCCTGGGGCAGCAGTTGATGGCCCAGGGCATTGAGGCTCAGGCGCTTGCCGGCGCGGTCGAACAGCTGGCAGCTGGACTGGCGCTCCAGTTCGGTGATCGAGGTACTGGCGGCCGATTGCGACAAGGCCAGCACGCCGGCGGCCCGGGACACGCTCTGGTGCTGGGCGACGGCGACGAAAACCTGGAGCTGACGGAGTGTGAATCGCATATCTATATAACCGATAACACATATCTTGATAATTCAGTTAACAGATATTGTCGCTGCCCCTAAACTATCGCGCAACTGCGCGTCTTGCGCGCGCCGCGTTTTCCTTCAGGAGCCCCATCGATGAGCAACATGAACCACGAACGTGTCCTCAGTGTGCACCACTGGAACGACACCCTGTTCAGCTTCAAGTGCACCCGTGACCCGGGCCTGCGCTTCGAGAACGGTCAGTTCGTGATGATCGGCCTGCAGCAGGACAGCGGCCGTCCGCTCATGCGCGCCTACTCCATCGCCTCGCCGAACTGGGAAGAGCATCTTGAGTTCTTCAGCATCAAGGTGCCGGACGGCCCGCTGACCTCGCAGCTGCAGCACCTGAAGGAAGGCGACGAGATCATCATCAGCAAGAAGCCTACCGGTACCCTGGTGCTCGATGACCTGAACCCGGGCAAGCACCTCTACCTGCTGAGCACCGGCACTGGCCTGGCGCCGTTCATGAGCGTCATCCAGGACCCGGAGACCTACGAGCGCTTCGAAAAGGTGATCCTGGTCCACGGCGTGCGCTACGTCAACGAAGTGGCCTACCGTGAGTTCATCACCGAGCACCTGCCGCAGAACGAGTTCTTCGGTGACGCGGTGCGCGACAAGCTTATCTACTACCCGACCGTGACTCGCGAGCCGTTCGAGAACCAGGGTCGCCTGACCGACCTGATGCGCAGCGGCAAGCTGTTCACCGACATTGGCCTGCCACCGATCAACCCGCAGGACGACCGCGCTATGATCTGCGGCAGCCCGAGCATGCTCGACGAAACCAGCGAAGTGCTGGACAGCTTCGGCCTGAAGATCTCCGCGCGCATGCGTGAGCCGGGTGATTACCTGATCGAGCGTGCGTTCGTCGAGAAGTAAGGCGAGCCGCGCTAATGAAAAACGCAGACCTGGGTCTGCGTTTTTTTATGCCTGCAAGATCGCGGTTGCCAGTGCCGGCCTCTTCGCGGGTAAACCCGCTCCCACAGAGTTTGCGCAACCTGTGGGAGCGGGTTTACCCGCGAAAGGGCCGGGCTTGAAAACGAAAGAGCTTCAGCTTTCCCGCACCACTTCCAGCACCCGGATCCGATCCGGGTGCGGGTAGTGCCACCTGACCTGCACATCCCAAAATTTAACCCCGTAGACCCGCTCCGCAGGCGGTATCTGGTAGGCAGGCCGCGGGTCCTGCGCAAGACACTGTTCGATCAGCTCCACCAGTGGCTGATCCAGGCGCAGTGCATGATCGCGGGCCTGGTGCAGGGCGCTTTCGCTCCAGTCGACGGCAATCGGCTCTGGTGCATCATTGGCCATCAGGTTGCTCGCGCCGACAATGCTGTCGGCATAGGGCACGTAAGGCTTGATATCCAGCACCGGGGTGCCGTCCAGCAAGTCGATCCCCGACAGCAGCAGACGCCCCGGTTCGACGCCTTCCAGGCGCACCACCGACTGGCCGATGCCATTGGGCCGGTGGGTGGCCCGGGTGGCGAACACCCCCATGCTCTTGTTGCCGCCCAGGCGCGGTGGCCGCACCTTCAGGCGTGGCTTGTCTTCCAGTGCCTGATGGAACAGGAACAGCAGCCACACATGGCTGACCTGCTCCAGCCCTTCAACGGCATCGCCCTGGTCAAAGGGCGGCAGCAGCTCCAGCACGCCACGGGCGGCCGGCGCCAGCTGGGGCTGGCGCGGGATGGCGAACTTCTCCTTGAAGCAGGAGCGGACGATGCCGACCGGCGAGACGGTATGCTGCATCACGGCTCAGCCGCGCACGCGCAGGGTCAGGCCCTTGAGGAAGTTGCGCAGCAACTGGTCGCCGCAGGGGCGGTAGTTGTCGTGGCCGACCTTGCGGAAGAGCGCGCTCAGTTCGGGCTTGGACACCGGGAAGTTGACCGAATTGAGCACCGCGTGCAGGTCGTCTTCCTTCAGTTCGAAGGCCACCCGCAGCTTCTTGAGCACGGTGTTGTTGGTCACCGGCACTTCGATCGGCTGCGCTGGGCGGCTGTCGTCGCGACCGCGACGGTGGATCACCAGGCCGTCGAGGAAGTGCGCCATGACCTTCTCCGGGCAGCGCACGAAGCCGGGTTCCTCTTCCTTCTTGACGTAGCCGGCGATGGCCTCGGCGGAAACTTCCAGGCCCGAGAGCTTGATGATCTCGGCCAGCTTCTGGTCGTTGGCCTTGAGCATGTAGCGCAGGCTGCGCAGTACATCGTTGTGGTTCATTGCAGCGAATCCTGTTCTGTTGCCGCGTCAGTCATTGCGCGGCGGTAATGCTAGAAGCGTTCTGTAGCGGCCACATAGCGCCACTGGCCCAGCGGCAGCTTGCCCATCGACACGCCACCCAGGCGAATGCGGCGCATCGCCAGGACCTTGAGGCCAGCGGTCTCGCACAGTTGTTCGATCAACCCGGGCTGCGGGTTCTTCAGGACCATGCGCAGGTTCTGTTCGTTCTGCCAGCTGGCCTTTGCTTTCGGCAGTTCGACGCCCTTGCGCTCGACACCGCGGGCCAGGCGCTCGATGGCGCCGGGCTTGGCCTCGCCGCTGACCTGGACGATATATTCCTGCTCCATGCGGCGCAGGTCGGCCTCGAGCTTGCGGGTCACCCGCCAGTCCTGGGTGAACAGTTGCAGGCCACTGGCACCTGGCAGCAGCGGGGCGATACAGGCCTGGCGGGCGAAATGCCCGTGCAGTGGGCGCACGCCTTCGCGGTGCGCTTCGCTGAGGCTGGCCATGTTCATGCCCGCCTGGGCGCTGGCGGTGTCCTGCCCGGCCTGCTGGTTGAGTAGCAGGGTCACCGGCTCCAGCGTTTCGGCGCGGGCACCCGGGAGCAGTTCGACGCGTTGCCCGGCGACCTTGAACTGTGGCTGCTCGACCACCTCGCCGTCGACCGTGACCCAGCCTCCCTCGATGTACAGTTCGGCCTCTCGGCGGGAGCAGCCAAGCTGTTCGATGAGGCGTTTGGAGAGACGAATGGGTTCGGACATGGACACGGGCATCACGCGGCAGGGAAAGCTTTCATTGTACCTGCCTGCGCGGGGCAGCGGCTGCAAATCGATGTCATTTCCGCCATTTCGGAGCTGAGTATTGGTTTCCTTGGCTTATGTCCTAGGACGTTGTACGAACTAGCCTCATGTGCAGCAGGGGATAGGGCTGCCCCAGGCCGTCGGTTTCAGAGCGCCCGTACACCTCGAAACCCTCGTGCAGATAGAAGCCCAGGGCCTGGGGGTTCTGCTCGTTGACATCCAGGCGTTCGGCGTTGAGCTCGCTTACCGCGTGCCGCAGCAGGCGCTGGCCGATACCCTGGCCACGGTGCTCCGGCGCGACGAAAAGCATGTCGACACGGCCGTTGGCCACGCCGGCGAAACCGAGGATGCGCCGCCTGGCGTCCTTGCAGCAGACCAGCATCACCGTATCGAGGTACTTGCGCAGCACATGCTCGCGCAGCAGCACGATGTAGCCGTCGGGCAGGAAGTCGTGGGTAGCGCGCACCGACGCCTCCCACACCCGGACCAGTTCGGGGTAGTCGCTCAGGTGGGGCGTTTGCAGCGTGACGGTGGGCGACATCCTGTGATCCTCGGGGCCATTGAGGAAAACATAGATGCAAAAAAATACCCCGCCAGTGGGCGGGGTATCTTCAGGCGAACATCGCTCAGACGGGCTCGGCCCACATGTCGTACTCGTCGGCATCGACGATACGGCAACGGACCTTGTCGCCTGGCTTGAAGCCGTGGTCGCCGTCGATGAACACGTTGCCGTCGATTTCCGGCGCGTCGAAGAAGCTGCGGCCGACCGAGCCTTGTTCCTCGACCTCGTCGATCAGCACTTCGATCTCCTTGCCGATACGCTGTTGCAGGCGCGCGGCGCTGATCGCCTGCTGGTGGGCCATGAAGCGGTCCCAGCGTTCCTGCTTGACGTCGTCCGGCACTTCATCCAGGCCCAGGTCATTGGCCGGGGCGCCTTCGACCGGCGAGTACTGGAAGCAGCCGACGCGGTCGAGCTGGGCTTCGGTCAGCCAGTCGAGCAGGTACTGGAAGTCCTCTTCGGTCTCGCCGGGGAAGCCGACGATGAAGGTCGAACGGATCACCAGCTCAGGGCACTGCTCGCGCCAGCTCTTGATGCGCGCCAGGGTGCGGTCTTCGAAGGCCGGGCGCTTCATCGACTTGAGCACCTTGGGGCTGGCGTGCTGGAACGGGATGTCCAGGTACGGCAGGATCTTGCCGGCGGCCATCAGCGGGATCACGTCGTCGACGTTCGGGTACGGGTAGACATAGTGCAGGCGCACCCAGGCACCCAGGCTGCTCAGGGCCTCGCACAGCTCGAGCATGCGGGTCTTGACCGGGCGACCGTTCCAGAAGTCGGTCTTGTACTTGACGTCGACGCCGTAGGCGCTGGTGTCCTGGGAGATCACCAGGATCTCCTTGACGCCGGCCTTGACCAGGCGCTCGGCCTCGCTCAGCACTTCACCGACCGGACGGCTGACCAGCTTGCCGCGCATCGACGGGATGATGCAGAAGCTGCAGCTGTGGTTGCAGCCTTCGGAAATCTTCAGGTAGGCATAGTGGCGCGGGGTCAGCTTGATGCCTTGTGGCGGCACCAGGTCGATCAGCGGGTTGTGATCCTGGCGCGGCGGTACCACCTCGTGCACGGCGTTGACCACCTGCTCGTACTGCTGGGGGCCGCTGACCGACAGCACACTCGGGTGCACATCGCGGATATTGCCTTCCTCGACACCCATGCAGCCGGTGACGATGACCTTGCCGTTCTCCTTGATCGCCTCGCCGATCACTTCCAACGACTCGGCCTTGGCGCTGTCGATGAAGCCGCAGGTGTTGACCACCACTACGTCGGCGCCATCGTAGGTAGGCACGACTTCATAGCCTTCCATGCGCAGTTGGGTGAGGATGCGCTCGGAATCGACCAGGGCTTTTGGGCAACCCAGGCTTACGAAACCTACCTTGGGGGTGGCGGGCGTGGTGGACATGACTAACCTCGGTATTGAATGCAGTTCGCCCGGCTGGAATCGCGGGCGATCTTGACGGGCGCTTTTTGGCGCCTCTGATCAAAAAGTGCGCAATTCTAGCGAGCACAAGGTCGCTTTACCAGCAGAAATACGACGAACGCTGCGCTATGCTTCGCGCCGTTGCGCCGGGGCATCCGGGATGGTCCGGCGCGGGTAGGAATTCAACCGGTCTAGTTGGCCTTCTGCGGGAGTGGTCGATGGTTCAGGCAAGCAGTCACGCCGAAGGCGGGCACGAGGGCAAGCAGGGGGCGGCGAAATCGCTGGGGCTGCTCGTGGCAGCTGTTGGGGTGGTCTATGGCGATATCGGCACCAGTCCGCTGTATACCCTCAAAGAGGTCTTCACCGGTGGTTACGGTGTGCAGGTCAATCACGATGGAGTGCTGGGCATCCTGTCGTTGATCCTCTGGTCGCTGCTCTGGGTGGTATCGTTCAAGTATGTGATGTTCATCCTGCGCGCCGACAACCAGGGCGAGGGCGGGACCATGGCGCTCACCGCGCTGGCGCGGCGCGCCACGGCTGAATACCCGAAACTGCGGGCACTGATGGTCGGCTGTGGCCTGGTCGGTGCCTCGCTGTTCTACGGCGACAGCATGATCACCCCGGCGGTGTCGGTGCTCTCGGCGGTGGAGGGCATGGGCCTGGCCTTCGAAGGCATCGACCACTGGGTGGTGCCGATCTCGCTGGTGGTGCTGGTGGCGCTGTTCCTGGTGCAGAAGCACGGTACCGAGAAGATCGGCAAGTTGTTCGGTCCGATCATGGTCACCTGGTTCGTGGTTCTGGGGGCGCTGGGGGTACACGGCATCTCGCAGAGCCCGGAAGTGCTCAAGGCCTTCAACCCGGCCTGGGCGCTGAATTTCTTCATCGTTCATCCGGGCATGGGCGTGGCCATTCTCGGCGCCGTGGTGCTGGCGCTGACCGGCGCCGAGGCCCTGTACGCCGACATGGGCCACTTCGGCCGCAAGCCCATCGCCCGCGCCTGGTTCGCCCTGGTGCTGCCGGCGCTGGTGCTCAACTATTTCGGCCAGGGCGCGATCCTGCTGCAGAACCCGGAGGCGGCGCGCAACCCCTTCTACCTGCTGGCGCCGAGCTGGGCGCTGCTGCCGCTGGTCGGCCTGGCAACCATGGCCACGGTGATCGCTTCCCAAGCGGTGATTTCGGGGGCCTTCTCCCTGACCCGCCAGGCCATCCAGCTGGGCTACGTGCCGCGTATGCAGATCCAGCACACCTCCAGCGACGAGCAGGGGCAGATCTACATCGGTGCGGTGAACTGGACCCTGATGGTCGGCGTGGTGCTGCTGGTGATCGGCTTCGAGTCGTCCGGCGCCCTCGCTGCGGCCTATGGCGTGGCGGTGACCGGCACCATGCTGATGACCACCATCCTGGTCTCGGCGGTCATGCTGCTGCTGTGGAAGTGGCCACCGGTGCTGGCGGTTCCGCTGCTGGTGGGCTTCCTGTTGGTCGACGGGCTGTTCTTCGCCGCCAACGTGCCGAAGATCGTCCAGGGCGGCGCCTTCCCGGTGCTGGCGGGGATCGTGCTGTTCGTGCTGATGAGCACCTGGAAGCGTGGCAAGCAGATCCTGGTCGACCGTATCGACGAGGGCGCGTTGCCGTTGCCGGTGTTCATCGGCAGTATCCGCGTGCAGCCGCCGCACCGGGTCGAGGGCACCGCGGTGTTCCTCACCGCCCGGCCCGATGCCGTGCCCCATGCGCTGCTGCACAACATGCTGCACAACCAGGTTCTGCACAGCCAGGTGGTGCTGCTGACGGTGGTCAGCGAAGACCGGCCGCGGGTGCCGGAGCAGGAGCGGTTCGAGGTGGAGGCCTATGGCGACGGGTTCTTCCGGGTGCTGCTGCACTTCGGCTTCATGGACGAGCCGGACGTGCCGGCGGCGCTGAAGCTGTGCCACCTGGATGAGCTGGACTTCAGCCCGATGCGCACCACCTATTTCCTCAGCCGGGAAACGGTGATTGCCTCACGCCTCGAGGGCATGTCGCGCTGGCGCGGGAACCTGTTCGCGTTCCTGTTGAAGAACGCCAACGGCAACCTGCGGTTCTTCAACCTGCCGCTCAATCGGGTGATCGAGCTGGGGACGCAGGTCGAGATCTGAGGGGCAGCCCTTTCAAGGTATTGCATTTTTTGGGGTATGACTGCTCCATTGCCGGGGCTGCTTTGCAGCCCATTCGCGGCACAAGGCCGCTCCTACAGGGGGTGGGGTCGCCTGTAGGAGCGGGCTTGCCCCGCGATGGGCCGCAAAGCGGCCCCTTTCCCCATCATTTCTCAGCGACGTTGGCCTTTCCCTGGCGGGTCTCGATCTCACCGATCAGGCGCTTGGCCAGCGCCGGGTAGTTCTCGTCGAAGTGATGGCCGCCCGGCAGCTTCATGCGTTCGCCCACGGCCGTCTTGTCGGTGCAGCCGCTTTCGTCGGTCTCTTCCACACCGTAGATGCATACCACCTTCGCTGCCGGCAGCCTGGCCATCTCAGGCCCGGTCGGGGCCTCCTGGCCTTCCTTGCCCAGCCAGCCCTCCACCTCGATCTCGAAGCTGCCGCTGCGGGCGAAGGCCAGCAGGATCACCGCGTCGATGCGCTTCTGGTCTTCCTCGGAGAGGCGGTTGTAGATGGCCGGCAACACATCGGCGCCAAACGAGTAACCGGTCAGTACGAAGCGCTTGGTGCCCCATTTCTGGCGGTAGTGCTGCATCAGTTCGGACAGGTCGGCGGCACTCTGTTCCGGGGTCTTGTGCTGCCAGTAGTAGCGCAGAGTGTCGATGCCCACCACCGGGTAGCCGAGCTTGGCCATCTCGCCGGCCACGTCGCGGTCCAGGTCGCGCCAGCCGCCGTCGCCGGAAAGGAACAGGGTCACGGTGTCGGTGGTCTGCCCGGCCGGAACTTCCACCACCGGGATCGCCAGGGCGTTGCCGTCATGGCCGACCAAGGCCTGGGTCAGTTGGGCCTTGAGCACCTGGGGCAGGTGGATGTCGTAGTCGGCGATGCTGGTCTCGGCGTTGGCCTGGTCGCGCACGAAGGCGGCGCTGGCGTCATCCGGGTTGTCGTTCCAGGCCACGTTCCAGTGGCCGTGGGCGGCGGACTTGGGCAGGGCGACCTGGCAGCCGGGCTGCTCGACGGTAAAGTCCACCGAGATGGCCCGGGCCTTGTCGTCGCCTTGTGCGGCCAGCCAGCGCCAAGCCTGGGCCGCGCCCGGGCCGATGCCGGCGACCAGGGTCGGTTTGCCGGCCAGGCGGGTGATGGCCTGGTCCATCGCCGCCTGCTGCTTGGCGCAGTCGGCGGGTGGCAGGATCACCTGCACCAGCTGAGCCTCGCCGGCCTGGCTCAGGTCGAGCAGCTGCTTGTCGGTCAGGGCTTGGTCCTGGGGCACGCCGATGGCCACCCGGGCCTTGGCATGCACGCCGGGGGTGGCGCGGGTCAGGGCGCTGCCGTCGTCGAGGGTGAGGTGCTCCAGGCGCGCCTCGGGCGCCGGCCGGGTCCACAGCCAGAAGGCCGCGCCGCCGGCCAGCACGGCCAGCAGCAGGGGAATCAGTATGTACAGCCAATAGCGTCGGATCATCAACGTTTCACCAATCCAGTCAGGCCGCCAGCGATCAGGGCGGCAGTATCAGCCAGTGCCACGAGCGGGTCGAGCCCGGCCGGCACGGCCATGTAGCGGGGTTCCCAGTCCGGCTGGAACTTGTCCTTGAAGCGCCGCAGGCCCTGGAAGTTGTAGAGCTGCTCGCCGCGCTGGAACACCATCGAGCCCAGACGCTGGGTCAAGGGGGCGCCACGGCGTGGCTGCAAGCCGGAGAGGGGGACCATCCCCAGGCTGAAACGGCCATAGTCATGGCTCTTGTAGTGCAGGATCAGGCCGACCATCATGAATTCCATGGTCAACTTCGGCGCTTCCGGGTGCGCGCGCATCAGGTCGAGACTGGCCAACTCGTTGCTGTGGGTTTCCAGCAGGTTGGCGAAGGCCACCGGACGGCCCTGGAAGCGGATCAGCGCGATGCGGAAATGCTGCAGGTACTCGGGGCTGAAGCGACCGAGGGAGAAGCCTTTCTCGCGCACGTTCTTGCCGTCGAGCCAGGCGTCGGAGATTTCCTTGAGCTCGGCCAGCGGCGCTTGACCTGGCTCGTGGATCTCCAGGCTCAGCCCGTCCCGCCCGCCTCGGTTCCAGGTGTAGCGCAGGTCCTTCATCTCCTTGCCCTTGGCTTCGATGTCGAAGCGCCGCAGGTCGACCCGGGCCTCTTCGCCGAGCTTGATCGCGGTCAGGCCGATGTCCATGTAGAACGGCAGGTTCTCCGCGCGTACCTGGTAGAACACCGGGCGTGCATGATGCAGGTCGCACAGGTCGCGGAACTGCCAGATCATCTCGGCGCGCTCCTGGGCCGGGCCGATCGGATCGTACAGGGCCACCAGGCTGCGGCCACGGCGGGCATACATGAGGAAGGCGTTGTCGTTGGGGTGGAACAGCAGCGCCTTGTCGCCGGTCAGGGCCAGGCCGCCGTCGGGCTGGTCGGAAGCCAGCAGGATGCGGTTGGCGCGTTGCAACTCGTCGTCGGTTGGCAGGTGGATGACCGGGCGGGCGGTGCGCAGCAGCCAGGTCAGGGCGACGATCACCAGCAGCACGGCGCTGCCGAGGGCGGCGCGCAGGCCGCGCGGCGCGTCGGCGTCGAGGGTGAACTGCCACCACAGCTTGTGGGTGTAGGGCACGTCCTGATAGGCAAACAGCAGCAACCACACCGAGGCACCGACCACGCAGGCGCTGGCTACAAGGTACACCGGCGAGAACGGGAGCTCCAGCAGACGGCTGGGGCGGTAGAACGAGCGGCGGAACAGGGCGAGCAGGGCGGCGGTGAAGCACATCAGGCTGGCTTCTTCCCAGTCGAAGCCCTTGAGCAGCGACAGCACCGCCCCCACCAGCAGCAGCACCGTGGTCAGCAGCCAGGCAGCCGACAGGCGCCGGCGCAGGCCCTGGGCGAGCAGCAGGCAGAGCACGCCGATCAGGCTGGCGCCGAAGTGCGAGGCATCGATCAGGCGGTGCGGAATCAGGAAGCCCATGTGTTCCAGGCGGCTGTCGATTTCCGGGGTGGCGCCGGAGAACAGCAGCACCACGCCGGAGAGGAACACCAGGATCGCCAGCACCGGCGCGGCCAGCCCCGAGGCGGCGCGGATCGCCTGTTGGGTGACCATCAGGCGGCGGGCTTCGTTGGCCAGCAGCAGCACACAAGCCACCAGCAGCGGCATGACCACGTAGATCAGCCGGTACAGCAGCAGCGCGGCGGCCAGCGGCGCGGCCCCCAGCTGGTTGGCGAAGGCCGCCAGCAGGATCGCCTCGAACACGCCGACGCCGCCCGGCACATGGCTGAGCACGCCGGCGGCGAGGGCGAGCAGGTAGACCAGCACGAAGGCGCCGAACGGCGGTGCTTCCGGCAGCAGCAGGTAGAGCACGGTGGCGGCGGCGGCGACATCCAGCGCGGTGATCAGCAGTTGCAGCGCGGTCAGGCGCGCGCCCGGCAGGCGCAGGGTGCGGCGGCCGAACTGCACCAGCAGGTTGTCGGCCAGTGGTTGTTCGGGCAGGCGCCGGCGATACAGGCCCATCACCAGGGCGGCGGCGGCCACCAGCACGGCGACTGCGATACCGCCCAGCAGCGGTGCTGGCAGGCGCAGTGCGGTTGCCGCCGCTGGCAGATCGCTCAGGGTGGCCAGTGCCGCCAGAGGTGGGAGGGCGCAGCCCAGCGAGAGGCTGGCAAAGACCGTCATGCGCGCGACTTCCGCGGCGCCCAGTCCTTGGCGCGCGTAGAGGCGATAGCGTACTGAACCGCCAGACAGCATCGACAGGCCAATGGCGTTGCCGATGGCGAAGGCACTGAAGCCGCCCAGCACCAGGGTGCGGGGTGGCAGTTGCACGGCCGCGTAGCGGCTGGCCGACCATTCATAGCCCAGCAGGATGACGAAACCGACCACGGTGGCCAGGACCGCGCCGAGCAGTGCATTGGCCGGCACGCTGAGCATGGCATCGTGCAGGGCATAGATGTCCAGTTCGCTCAGCAGGTGGCGACAGGCGATCAGGCCCATGGCGAACAACACCAGGGTCACTGCCAGCCCCAGCGGTTGGCGGTACTTGCTCAGGCGCTCCAGCCAGGGCAGGCGCTGGGCAGCCGTAGGCAAGGCCGCCGTCAGCGGTGCCTGGGTTTCGGGAGTGGGGGCGGTCATGGGGTGCCTCGTGCGGTCTGCGCGAGGTGAAGGCAAGGTACGGCCAAGTGAAAGTCCCTTTGGAAAAACGTATCCGAATATTACTCCGGGCCGACGGCTTAATCTGTTTCAGGATAGTTAAAGATAGTTCATTCAGCCGCAGGGGGGGCGGCAAGGGAGGCAGGTAGCGGGGAAGGGGGCAATTGGCTTTTACGGAGCCTGAATGCAACAAGCCCCGCACTATCTTGCGACAGGCGGGGCTTGTTCTGACGAATATGGTTGCGGGAGCCGGATTTGAACCGACGACCTTCGGGTTATGAGCCCGACGAGCTACCAGGCTGCTCCATCCCGCGTCAGAGGGGCGCATTCTACAGATTGGCCATGCACTGTCAAGTGCTAACAGTGAGTACAACGTCATTTGGTTGATCAGCAGACAATAAAAAAGGCCACTGTCGAAACAGTGGCCTTTTTTGAATCTGGTTGCGGGAGCCGGATTTGAACCGACGACCTTCGGGTTATGAGCCCGACGAGCTACCAGGCTGCTCCATCCCGCGCCTGTGGGACCGAATTCTACCGATTTCTAGTTTGCTGTCAAGCGTTACTGCTTGATTTTCCATGGGTTTTAAATAATCGGAAATCGAAATGCAATAAAAAAGGCCACTGTCGAAACAGTGGCCTTTTCTTGAATCTGGTTGCGGGAGCCGGATTTGAACCGACGACCTTCGGGTTATGAGCCCGACGAGCTACCAGGCTGCTCCATCCCGCGCCTGTGAGATCGAATTCTACGGATTTCCTTTTCGGTGTCAAGCATTAATTCAAAAAAATCCTTTTTTGTTCAAACCCTTAGCGTCTCAGGTCGGCACGCGGCTCAGTCGTGACGGGGCTTGCAGGCCGATCATCCCGCACAGGCTGTTTCGTGGCGGGGGCATGGGATACTATCTGTATGAATTTACAGTAGTGGCTGTCTCCCATGTCCCTGCGCAAGATCATCCACATTGATTGTGACTGTTTCTACGCCGCCATCGAGATGCGTGACGACCCGCGCCTGGTCGGTCGCCCCATGGCGGTGGGCGGGCAGCCGGGGCAGCGCGGGGTGATCGCCACCTGCAACTATGAGGCGCGTGCCTATGGGGTTCGTTCGGCGATGGCGTCCGGGCATGCCCTGAAGCTGTGTCCGGACCTTGAGATCGTCAAGCCGCGCTTCGAGGCCTACCGCGAGGCGTCGCGGGAGATACATACGATCTTTCGTGACTACACCGAGTTGATCGAGCCCTTGTCGCTGGACGAGGCCTACCTGGATGTCAGCGACAGCCAGTGGTTTGCCGGCAGTGCCACGCGCATTGCCGAGGACATTCGTCGGCGGGTGGCCCAGCAACTGCACATCACGGTGTCCGCCGGGGTGGCGCCGAACAAGTTCCTGGCCAAGATCGCCAGTGACTGGCGCAAGCCCAACGGTTTGTTCGTCATCACTCCGGATCAGGTGGAGGAATTCGTTGCGAACCTGCCGGTGGCGCGCTTGCACGGAGTCGGCAAGGTGACGGCGGACAAGCTCTCGCGGCTGGGGATCGATACCTGCCTGTCGCTGCGCGACTGGTCGCGGCTGGCGCTGGTTCGCGAGTTCGGCAGTTTTGGCGAGCGTCTGTGGGGGCTGGCGCGGGGGATCGACGAGCGGGCGGTACAGAACGACAGCCGGCGACAGTCGGTCAGCGTCGAGAACACCTACGACCATGACCTGCCCGATCTGAACAGCTGCCTGGAAAAACTGCCGGAGCTGTTGGCCAGCCTGAACGAGCGGATAGCGCGGATGGACAGCAGCTATCGGCCCGACAAGCCCTTCGTCAAGGTCAAGTTCCATGACTTCAGCCAGACCACGATGGAGCAGGCGGGGGCGGGTAGGGATCTGGAGAGTTACCGGCAGTTGCTCAGCCAGGCGTTTGCCCGGGGTGGCAAGCCGGTGCGGTTGTTGGGCGTGGGGGTGAGGCTGCGCGATCTGCGCGGGGCGCATGAGCAGTTGGAGTTGTTCGAAGATAAATAGAAGAAGGGCCGCTTTGCGGCCCATCGCGGGGCAAGCCCGCTCCTACAAAGCCAACACAGGACCTGTAGGAGCGGGCTTGCCCCGCGATGGGCTGCAAAGCAGCCCCTTTTCGTGTTACTGCACGCCCGGATCAGCTACCAGGCGCCCGGTGGCCTTGGTCAGTGTCTGCAGGAATTCCTGCTGCAGCTCCGGATCATTGCGGGTCAGCTCGATCAGGCTCTGCTCCAGTTCACTGGCTTCTTCTTCCAGCCCCAGCTCCGACAGGCGCTTGACCCGATGCACCCACTGGCCGACATCATCATCCTCGAGATCGTCGAAGATCAGCTCGTGGGCCTCGAGCAGCTTGCCGCGCAGGTTGCCGCTGACCAGCAGGCTGGCATCGCCGCGCACCTGGTTGTCCTCGTCGACCACCTGCAGGTGCAGGGTGCCGATATGGTTGAGGTTCTGCTCGGAGAACGGGCTGTCGAGCAGGTTCAGGCGCAGCACACCGTTCTTGTCGGTGGTCAGCTCGTGGGTCATCTTGCCGGCCTTGACCTCGACCAGGCGCTCGTTCCACGGCAGGCTGATGGACTCCTCGCGCTTGCCCTTCTCAACCTCGTCGATACCGGCCAGGTTCTGCTGGGCGCGACCGTTGGACGGCACGTTCATGAACGGGTTGACGCCCGCCACGCCATAGCTGAGCCAGTCGTGGGTGACGCTGTCCGGCAGGTTGCCCAGGGCGAACACGTTGACCACGTTGGCACCGATACCGGCCACCACCGCTACCGCGCCCAGCGGGATCTCGTAGATCTCCCGCCAGGGTTGGTAGGGGGTGTAGCGGTCGTAGCGGCGGGTCACCTCGAACTCGGTGACCTCGAAGCGCTTGAGCTCATGGATGCGCACACGTCGTTGCGGAAGCTCCATCACCTTCGGCTCGCCGACATCGATCTGCAGACTGTGCTCGAGCAGCTTGCGCTCGACGCGCTCCTCGTGGTCGCTGCGCTGGGACATCTGGTTGGCGCAGCCGCCGAGGAGCAGGGCGCCGCACAGTGCGGCGCCCCCCAGGGTGTAGGTACTTCGCTTGGACATGATCACTCGCGTAACGGGTTATCAGCGGCGGATGCGGGCCTGCAGGAAGGTCAGCACGTCCGCGAGCGGCAGTGCCTGGGCCTCCGATTCGGTGCGGTGCTTGTATTCCAGGTTGCCTTCGGCCAGGCCACGGTCGCTGACGACGATGCGGTGCGGAATGCCGATCAGCTCCATGTCGGCGAACTTGATGCCGGGGCTGGTCTTCTTGTCGCGGTCGTCCAGCAGCACTTCGAAGCCGGCGGCGGTCAGTTCGGCATACAGCTTGTCGGTGGCTTCGCGGACCACATCGGTCTCGTAGCGCAGCGGTACCAGGGCGATCTGGAACGGTGCCAGGGCGTCGTTCCAGATGATGCCTTTTTCGTCATAGCTCTGCTCGATGGCGGCAGCGACCACGCGGGACACGCCGATGCCGTAGCAGCCCATGGACAGCACGACAGGCTTGCCGTTCTCACCCAGCACCTGGCACTTGAGCGCCTCGCTGTACTTGGTGCCGAGCTGGAAGATATGGCCGACTTCGATACCGCGCTTGATCACCAGGGTACCCTGGCCGTCCGGGCTCGGGTCGCCCTCGACCACGTTGCGCAGGTCGGCGACCTGTGGAACCGGCAGGTCGCGCTCCCAGTTGACGCCGAAGTAGTGCTTGTCGTCGATGTTGGCGCCGATGCCGAAGTCGCTCATCAGGGCGACCGAGCGGTCGATGATGCACTCCAGCGGCAGGTTCAGCGGGCCGAGGGAGCCCGCGCCGGCACCGATGGCGGCGCGCAGCTCGGCGTCGGAAGCCATGACCAGCGGGTCGGCGACCTGCTCCAGCTTGGCAGCCTTGATCTCGTTGAGCTCATGGTCGCCACGGACGATCAGGGCGACCAGCTTGCCTTCCTCGGCGCCATGCACGATCAGGGTCTTGACGGTCTTCTCGATCGCCAGGCCGAAGTTTTCCACCAGTTCGGCGATGGTCTTGGCGTTCGGGGTGTCGACCAGGCGCAGCTCTTCGGTCGGGGCCGGACGCACGGTTTCACGCGGGATGGCCTCGGCCTTCTCGATGTTGGCGGCGTAGTCGGAGGTATCGCTGAAGATCACGTCGTCCTCGCCGGAGGAGGCGAGCACGTGGAACTCGTGGGAGTAGCTGCCACCGATGGAGCCGGTGTCGGCCTGCACCGGACGGAAGTCCAGGCCCAGGCGGGTGAAGATGTTGGAGTACGCCAGGTGCATGCGGTCGTAGGTTTCCTGCAGGGAAGCCTGGTCGGCATGGAAGGAGTAGGCGTCCTTCATGATGAACTCGCGGCCGCGCATCAGGCCGAAGCGCGGACGGATCTCGTCACGGAACTTGGTCTGGATCTGGTACATGTTCAGCGGCAGCTGCTTGTAGCTGGACAGCTCGTTGCGCGCCAGGTCGGTGATGACCTCTTCATGGGTCGGGCCGACGCAGAAGTCGCGCTGGTGGCGGTCCTTCAGGCGCAGCAGCTCGGGACCGTATTGCTCCCAGCGGCCGGATTCCTGCCAAAGTTCAGCCGGCTGGATGCTCGGCATAAGCACTTCGAGGGCACCGGCGGCGTTCATTTCCTCGCGGACCACGGCTTCGACCTTGCGCATCACCCGCAGGCCCATCGGCAGCCAGGTGTACAGGCCGGAGGCCAGTTTGCGGATCATGCCGGCACGCAGCATGAGCTGGTGGCTGATGACCACTGCATCGGCCGGGGTTTCTTTCTGGGTGGCGAGCAAATATTGACTGGTGCGCATGGTGGGCCGTGTCGATTGCCTGAATGTGAAATGACCCCGCATTGTACGGGGGCGAAACGAAAGCGTACAGAATGCAGCAGTCAGGCCTTTCTGTCAGCCAGGAAAAAGCCCGGCGATTGCCGGGCTTCTTCATTTGCGGAGCAATGCAAGCGCGGGCTTACAGAATGCTCAGCGGGTACTCGACGATCAGGCGCAGTTCGTCGATCGAGCTGGAGCCGTAGTAGACACCATCCGCGGAACGGTAGGTGGCTTGACGTACGCGGAAGCTCAAGTCTTTGGCCGGGCCTTCCTGCAGGACGTATTTGACGTCGATATCGCGTTCCCACTCCGAGCCGTTATCGGTGGTGCGGGTCTTGGCGTCGGTACCGCGTGCGTAACGGGTCATGAAGGTCAGGCCTGGGATGCCGTACTCGGCAAAGTTCAGGTCGTAGCGTGCCTGCCAGGACTTCTCGTCTTCGGCGTTGAAGTCCGAACGTGCGATGGAGTTGGCCAGGAACACGGTACCGCCGCCATCTACGCCATAGGCGTAGTCGCCGTCGCCGCTGACTTTCTGGAAAGCCAGGGTGAAAGTGTGGGCGCCGATGTTGTACGCGGCCGAGAGGCTGGCGGCGATGTTGTCAAGTTTGTTGGAGCCGTCGGCCTTCTTGACCCAGGCGCCAGTCAGGTTCTGGCCAATGGACTTGGTGTCATAGATGTTGAAGTCGAACACCAGTCCTTGCTTGTCGCTGATCGGCAGTGCCCAGTTGACGTTGCCGTACCATTTGCGGAAGTGATCCTCGACGTGCGAGTAGTAGACGCTGGTGCTCAGGCTGTCGGTGATGGCGTAGGTGCCACCCAGGACATCGGCTTCCTTGAGGCGGAAGCTGTCACGGTTGGTTTCTGCTTGAGCGGTCAGGCTGGTGAAGCGACCGGCGTGCAGGGTAAGGCCTTTGATCTCGTTGCTGGTGATCAGGCCGCCTTGAGCAATTTCGGGCAGCAGGCGGCTGTCATCGGTAGCAAAGACCGGCAAGGCGGTGAACTGATCGCCGACCTTCAGTACGGTGTCGGAAATACGGAATTTGGCTGCTGCGCCAGCCTTCGAGTAGTCGTCCTGGGAGCGGCCATCGAGAGCAGTGGGGAACAGGCCGGTGCCAGCGCGGCCTTTGCCGCTGTCCAGTTTCAGGCCAAGCATGCCGACGGCGTCGAAGCCTACGCCCACGGTGCCTTGGGTGAAGCCGGACTCGTAGGTGCCGACAAAGCCCAGGCCGGTCTCTTCGGCGCGGCTTTGACGGTTGCCCTCGTCATCCCGGTCGTTGTTGCGGAAGTCACGGCTGAAGTACAGCATCCGGGTCTTGACGTTGAGTTTGCTGTCTTCGAGGAAGCCCTTGGACTCATCCTGCGAAGAGGCGATAGCCAGCTGCGAAGTCCCTGCCGCTACGGCCAGGGCGATCATGCTCCACTTCATCACGCGCATCGTGATTTGCTCCTTTGGTTTTTAGGAAGAGTACCGCCGCGCCCGGGTATTTTAGTTATGGGGTCGGCTCTTTCTTGTTATGTCGGCGAAAATGTATATCACGCGGACTATTCTTGGCGATATGGGCAGAAACAACCTTTCGGTAACTTTATGGCCATGTCGCTGTTGGTTGTCTCCATGTCGCAAATCACGCCTGTCATATAAGGGCGTACAACTCCAGCGCTGTCTCGAAACCGTCATATTTGTATAAATACAAAGTACGGCTTGTGAAACTCCCTGGTTTATCCGATGCCGCTGTTGTTATTTGTCGCGTTCACCCTGCAATGCAGGGGTCGTGCCGACTTGGCGTGAAACGAATGCAACAAGCGTGCTCAAAATCACGAACGCTTGATGAAATTTTCACATTTGCCTCGAGCGGGGCTGGGAAACCTCCGCAAACACGGGGCGCGACCAGTTCGTCGGCGGGTCGCGATCCTTCCTTGTGTTTGCTTGGGAAGCTGCCTTCCAAGTCAAGGTGTTACCGTCGATTGTTTATCCTGGCTGTTTTATGTGAAGGATGTGTGGCGAAGGTCTGACGAGCGGCATCATTTTGGTGCGAAAAGTAGCGCAGTGTTACCGAAGCGGGGCGTTGATGTTGTCATTCGCGTGCCACAAATGCCCAGGATCGACGTCGGCGGGTGTGGCAGCGGTCGAAGCGGAGTATCCTTGCGCCCCTGTGCCCGACCGCTCGGAAGGGCTGAATAGTTTTAAGGAGGTTTGCCGTGTTCACCCTCGATTCTCGCCTGCAGGAGGATTCCCTGGTACTGGGCGACCTGCCGCTGTGCCGCCTGCTGCTGAGCAAGGATGCCAACTACCCGTGGTTCATCCTGGTGCCGCGTCGCGCCGATATCACCGAAGTGTTCGAGCTCGAGGAGGCCGACCAGCAGCAACTGTGGGTCGAGACCACCGCCCTGGCCGAGGCGCTGAAGGATGCTTTCGCCGCCGACAAAATGAATGTCGCGGCCCTGGGCAACGTGGTCAGCCAGTTGCACATGCACGTGATCGTGCGTCGCCAGGGCGATGCTGCCTGGCCTGCCCCGGTCTGGGGCAAGGTATCGGCCATCGGCTACACCCAGGAGCAGGTCGATGGTATTCGCCAGCAAGTGCGTGCGCTGCTGGGTGAAAGCTTCAAGGAGGCATGAGGATGTCGCAGGAGCTGGAAATGCGCATGGTCGAGCTGGAGACCCGTCAGGCGTTCCAGGACGACAGCTTGCAGGCGCTCAATGATGTGATTGTCGAGCAGAGTCGAGTGATCGAACGCTTGCAATTGCAGATGGCGGAGCTGATCAAGCGCTACGAGGAGATGGCCGGCCAGCAGGGCGGCGGGGGAGAGGAGGCGCCGCCGCCTCATTATTGAGTACGGCGGCGGCAAAGGGTCAGCGGCGCGCGACGGCGACCACGTCTTCGGCCTGCAGGCCCTTGTCGCGGTGCATCACCGAGAACTCCACGCGCTGGCCTTCGACCAGCACCCGGTGGCCCTCGCCGCGGATGGCGCGAAAGTGCACGAAGATATCGTCACCGGAATCGCGGGAGATGAAGCCGAAGCCCTTGGAGGTGTTGAACCACTTCACGGTGCCGGTATCGCGATTGCCGACGTCATGCGAGGTGCCTTGGCTGGAGCGGGCCTTTCGCGTGCCGCGAACGAAGCCGGCAATCAGGTGCATGGCGCAGGCCAGGACAGCACAGGCCAGGGCTGCCAGGTTGCCCAGCTCCGGGCGGGCCAGCAGGGTCACGGTCTGTAGCACCACTGCCAGCACCAGCAGCAGGCTGGCGGCGTGTTGCAATTGCTGGCGCAGGCCTTTGTAGTACTGCGGCAGTACCGGGGCAATGACCAGGTTGAGCAGCCCGAGCAGCGCCAGGTAGACGGCCTCGGGTTGTTGCAGGAAGGGTGTTGCGTCAGCTTTCAGGCTGGGTATGAGCGATAGCAGCAACGCCGCCAGGCCCGTCACCAGATGGACGATCTTGAACATTGGTTTGGCTCACATTGATAAGGCCGATCACAGGATGAGCTGGTCGCACGGTGCGCGTGAACGGTAGGCGCGAAAACGTGGCGGGCCAGCCTATGCACCCGGCATTGACAATCCGCACGGGTGGCACACTGCCTATTTAACAGCAAAGACGCAGGCTTCTCAAACCGGCTGGTGCGGGCGGCCCTGTGCCGCATGCGCCGGGCGGCAACTCTTGTTAGAGTGTTTGTTGCCCGCTTGATGATCAAGCCTTATGGAAAGGGGAGCTTCATGGCAATCGATATCGGTATCAGTGAAGAAGATCGCAAGTCCATCGTCGATGGGTTGTCCCGCCTGTTGTCGGATACCTATGTACTGTATCTGAAAACCCATAACTTCCATTGGAACGTCACCGGTCCGTCGTTCCGCACCCTGCACCTGATGTTCGAGGAGCAATACAACGAGCTGGCCCTGGCGGTCGATTCGATTGCCGAGCGCATTCGTGCCCTGGGCTTCCCGGCACCGGGTTCCTACGCCTTCTATGCCCGCCACTCCTCCATCAAGGAAGAGGAGGGGGTGCCGCCCGCCGAGGAAATGATCCGCCAACTGGTGCAGGGGCAGGAGGCGGTGGTGCGCACCGCGCGCAGTATCTTCCCGGTGGTGGACAAGGTCAGTGACGAGCCGACCGCCGACCTGCTGACCCAGCGCATGCAGGTCCACGAGAAAACGGCGTGGATGCTGCGAGTCCTGCTCGACGGGAACTGATTGCCGGTTGCTTGTCGTTCGACCCAGTGAAACCGGGCCCGATACCGTCAGCGGTATCGGGCCCGCGCGTTTGTGGGGAAGACTTTGCCGCTGCTATCGACCTGATCGATGGCGCTTCATGACGGTCATGGACCCATTCGGCTGACGAACGGGGTGTGGTTTCGTGACGATGGAGCGGTGCGATGGGCGATCCGATGCGTGGTATCGACGGTAATGCAAGGCAGGGAGGAGGCAATCCGCGTCTCGACCCGTTCAGGCGAGATTTCGACATGGCCCAGGCCGGGCCCGTGTCGCGCTCGGTGCGGCTCAACGGCTTTGCCACCTGCCTGCGCCTGGAGGTGGTGTATTGGCGCATCCTGGAGCGCATTGCCCAGGCCAACCGTTGTTCGGTGAGCGCCGTGTTGTCCTATGTGGATCGCGAGGTGCACCTGCGCCATGGCGGGGTGAGGAATTTCAGCGGCCTGGTCAGGGTGATCTGCGTCGCCTGGCTGCAGGAAGCGCGAGACGCGCACTGATCGCCGGGCTGCACTGCTCTCCTTTACCATATATAATCCCGCTCTTTGCTGCCTTGGGCAGCGTGCGATGTGGTTGACGAGAGACACCCATGCCCCTGTACGACTATCAATGTGCATCCTGCGAACACCAAATGGAGGTGTTGCAGAAGATCAGTGCCGCGCCGCTGACCGATTGCCCGGCGTGCCAGGCGCCGGCATTGAAGAAGCTGCTGTCGGTCCCCGGCTTTCGCCTGAGTGGCAACGGCTGGTACGAGACCGACTTCAAGACCGGGGCGAAAAAGAATCTGGCAGGCGGCGACAAGGCCGACTGAGTTGAATTGCATCCGCCAGGTCTTGCAGTATTAGCCCCTTGGGCGGCCAAGACCTCCACCGAACACACGAATCACGAGAAGCGAAACCACGATCATGATGCGCAGCCATTATTGCGGCCAACTGAACGAGTCCCTGGACGGCCAGGAAGTCACCCTTTGCGGCTGGGTCCATCGTCGTCGCGACCACGGCGGGGTGATTTTCCTCGACATCCGTGACCGCGAAGGCATGGCCCAGGTCGTATTCGACCCGGATCGCGCCGAAACCTTCGCCGCCGCCGACCGCGTGCGCAGCGAATATGTCGTGCAGATCACCGGCAAGGTGCGCAAGCGCCCAGAAGGCGCGGTGAACGCCAACATGGCCTCCGGTGCCATCGAGATCCTCGGCTACCAGCTGAACGTGCTCAACGAAGCGGAAACCCCGCCGTTCCCGCTGAACGAATATTCCGACGTCGGCGAGGAAACCCGCCTGCGCTATCGCTTCATCGACCTGCGCCGTCCGGAAATGGCCGACAAGCTGCGCCTGCGTTCGCGCATCACCAGCAGCATCCGTCGCTTCCTCGACGAGAACGGCTTCCTCGATGTCGAAACGCCGATCCTGACCCGTGCCACCCCTGAGGGTGCCCGTGACTACCTGGTGCCGAGCCGCACCCACGCCGGCAGCTTCTTCGCCCTGCCGCAGTCGCCGCAGTTGTTCAAGCAGCTGCTGATGGTCGCCGGCTTCGACCGCTACTACCAGATCGCCAAGTGCTTCCGCGACGAAGACCTGCGCGCCGACCGCCAGCCGGAATTCACCCAGATCGACATCGAGACCAGCTTCCTCGACGAGTCCGAGATCATGGGCCTGACCGAAAGCATGATCCGCAAGCTGTTCAAGGAAGTGCTGGACCTGGAGTTCGGTGAATTCCCGCACATGACCTTCGAAGAAGCCATGCGCCGCTACGGTTCCGACAAGCCGGACCTGCGTATTCCGCTGGAACTGGTCGACGTTGCCGATCAGCTGAAGGATGTCGACTTCAAGGTCTTCGCCGGTCCAGCCAACGATCCGAAGTGCCGCGTCACCGCCCTGCGCCTGCCGGGCGGCGCCAGCATGCCGCGCAGCAAGATCGACGAGTACACCAAGTTCGTCGGCATCTACGGTGCCAAGGGCCTGGCCTACATCAAGGTCAACGAGCGCGCCAAGGGTGTCGAGGGTCTGCAGTCGCCGATCGTCAAGAACATCCCCGAGGCCAACCTCAACAACATCCTCGACCGCGTAGGCGCCGTGGATGGCGACATCGTGTTCTTCGGTGCCGACAAGTTCAAGATCGTCAGCGAGGCCCTGGGCGCGCTGCGTATCCGCCTGGGCCACGACTTCGAGCTGCTGACCTGCGAGTGGGCGCCGATGTGGGTCGTCGACTTCCCGATGTTCGAAGAGAACGAAGACGGCAGCTTCACCGCGCTGCACCACCCGTTCACCGCGCCGAAGTGCACCCCCGAAGAGCTGGAGGCCAACCCGGCCACCGCGCTGTCGCGTGCCTACGACATGGTCCTGAACGGCACCGAGCTGGGTGGTGGTTCGATCCGTATTCACCGTAAAGAAATGCAGCAAGCGGTATTCCGCCTGCTGGGCATCGAGGCGGCAGAACAGGAAGAGAAGTTCGGCTTCCTGCTCGACGCCCTGAAGTTCGGCGCACCGCCGCACGGTGGCCTGGCCTTCGGCCTGGATCGCCTGGTCATGCTGATGACCGGCGCCCAGTCGATCCGTGAAGTGATCGCCTTCCCGAAAACCCAGAGCGCCGCGTGCGTCATGACCCAGGCCCCTGGCCTGGTCGACGCCAAGGCCCTGCGTGAGCTGCACATCCGTCTGCGCGAGCAGGCCAAGGTCGAGTGATCGACCGGGGCGCCACGGTCACGGGGTGCCCCCGCGCTTGATGCGCAGGATTCTTCACGTTCCGCCCTTCGGGGCGGAACCTGTTTCTGTTTCAAGGATTCGGAGTCGTTATGGCTGGTCATTCCAAGTGGGCGAACATCAAGCACCGCAAAGAGCGCCAGGATGCCAAGAGAGGCAAGGTCTTCACCAAGTGGATCCGCGAACTGACCGTCGCGGCCAAGCAGGGCGGCCCTGACCCGGCCTCCAACCCGCGGCTGCGCCTGGCGCTGGACAAGGCCCTGGGTGCCAACATGAGCCGCGATATCATCGATCGCGCCGTGGCCCGTGGTGCCGGCACCAACGAAAGCGACAACGTCGAAGAGCTGAGCTACGAGGGCTACGGCCCGGGCGGCGTGGCGATCATGGTCGAGGCCATGACCGACAACCGCAACCGTACCGCCGCCGCCGTGCGTCATGCCTTCACCAAGTGCGGTGGCAACCTGGGCACCGACGGCTCGGTCGCCTACCTGTTCGAGCGCAAGGGGCAGATCAGCTTCGCCGCCGAGCTTGCGGTCGACGAGGACGCGCTGATGGAAGCCGCGATGGAGGCCGACGCCGACGACGTGGTGGCCAACGACGATGGCTCCTTCGAGGTGTTCACCTCGTTCAACAGCTTCTATGCCGTGCGCAATGCGCTCGAAGAGGCCGGCTTCAAGGCCTCGGACGCCGAGATCGTGATGCAGCCGACTACCAGTGCAGAGCTGGACAAGGACGGCGCGGAGAAGGTGCTCAAGCTGATCGACATGCTCGAGGACCTGGATGACGTGCAGAACGTCTACTCCAATGCGCAGATCTCGGATGAGATCATGGAAAGCCTCGGCTAAGGTGTTCTGGCGATCCCTGCCGGTTCTTTGAATTTGTCAGCGCCTGTCCCGGCTCTTTCGCGGGTAAACCCGCTCCCACAGGTACTGCACCGACTCTGAATGTGGTGCAGTACCTGTGGGAGCGGGTTTACCCGCGAAAGGGCCGGGACAGTTTGCAGAGATGCACCAATTTTTTCACAGACACTATGACTCTGATTCTTGGTATTGACCCCGGCTCGCGCATCACTGGCTTCGGCGTGGTCCGCCAGACCGCCCGTGGTTGCGAGTATGTGGCCTCGGGCTGTATCCGCACCGGTGGCGGCGAGCTGCCCGAGCGTCTGCAGATCGTCTTTCGCGGGGTGAGCGAGATCATCCGCGAGCATGGTCCGGTGACCATGGGCATCGAGCGGGTGTTCATGGCGCGCAACGCCGATTCGGCGCTCAAGCTGGGCCAGGCCCGGGGCGCGGCCATCGTCGCCGCGGCCGAGGCGGGCCTGGAGATCGCCGAGTACAGCGCCAGCCAGGTCAAGCAGGCCGTGGCCGGCACCGGCGGGGCCAATAAAGAGCAGGTGATGATGATGGTCATGCACCTGCTCAAGCTGACCCAGAAGCCGCAGATCGACGCCTCCGACGCCCTGGCCATCGCCCTGTGCCACGCCCATACCCGTTCCAGCCTGATTCCCCATGGGTTGGCGACGGCGCGGCGGCGCGGCGGACGCTTGCGTCTGTAACCGCTTCATGCGCTGATACACATTTTGTCCGGGTGACGCGCGCTCCCGGCGCATTTGCTGATAGGGTGGACCGGTTTTCGACCGGCGCCCGAGAGGAAGGATCGGAACGTGATTGGACGTTTGCGTGGCACCCTGGCGGAAAAACAGCCGCCGCACCTGATTATCGACGTCAACGGCGTGGGCTACGAGCTGGAAGTGCCGATGACTACCCTGTACCGCCTGCCCAAGGTCGGCGAGCCAGTGACCGTGCACACCCACCTGGTGGTGCGCGAAGATGCCCACCTGCTCTATGGTTTTGCCGAAAAGCGCGAGCGCGAGCTGTTCCGCGAGCTGATCCGTCTCAACGGCGTGGGGCCGAAGCTGGCGCTGGCGCTGATGTCCGGCCTGGAAGTGGACGAACTGGTGCGCTGCGTGCAGGCCCAGGACGCCTCGGTCCTGGTGCGTGTGCCCGGTGTCGGCAAAAAAACCGCCGAACGCCTGCTGGTCGAACTCAAGGACCGCTTCAAGGCCTGGGAAACCTCCCCGGCGATGTTCACCCTGGTCTCCGACGGCCCGCTGCCGGTCGCCAGTGAGTCCTCGGCCGAGGCCGACGCGGTCAGCGCCCTGGTCTCCCTGGGCTACAAGCCACAGGAAGCGAGCAAGGCGATTGCCGCGATCAAGGACAAGGCGGGCCTCAGTAGCGAGGAGCTGATCCGTCGCAGCCTTAAAGGGATGATTGCCAAGTGATCGAGACCGACCGCCTGATCGCCGCCAGTGGCCGCGACCGTGAAGAAGTCCAGGACCGCGCGATCCGCCCGCTGCGCCTGGACGAGTACATCGGCCAGCCGGTGGTGCGCGAGCAGATGGCGCTGTTCATCCAGGCGGCGCGCGGGCGCAACGAGTCCCTCGACCACACCCTGATCTTCGGCCCGCCAGGCCTGGGCAAGACCACCCTGGCCAACATCATCGCCCAGGAAATGGGCGTGTCGGTCAAGAGCACCTCGGGCCCGATTCTCGAGCGCCCGGGCGACCTGGCGGCGATGCTGACCAACCTCGAGCCCCATGACGTGCTGTTCATCGACGAGATCCACCGGTTGTCGCCGGTGGTCGAGGAGGTGCTGTACCCAGCGATGGAAGACTTCCAGCTCGACATCATGATCGGCGAAGGGCCGGCCGCGCGCTCGATCAAGCTCGACTTGCCGCCGTTCACCCTGGTTGGCGCCACCACCCGAGCCGGCATGCTGACCAATCCGCTGCGTGACCGTTTCGGCATCGTCCAGCGCCTGGAGTTCTACAGCAACAAGGACCTGGCCACCATCGTCAGCCGTTCGGCCGGTATTCTCGGGCTGCCGATGGACGACAAGGGCGCCTTCGAGATCGCCCGTCGGGCGCGGGGCACGCCGCGGATCGCCAACCGCCTGCTGCGGCGGGTGCGCGACTTTGCCGAAGTGCGCGGCAAGGGCGAGATCACCAAGGCCGTCGCGGATATGGCGCTGAACCTGCTGGATGTCGACGAACGTGGCTTCGATCACTCCGACCGGCGTCTGTTGCTGACCATGATCGAGAAGTTCGACGGCGGTCCGGTGGGGCTCGACAACATTGCCGCGGCGATCGGCGAGGAGCGTCACACCATCGAGGACGTGCTCGAGCCCTATCTGATCCAGCAGGGTTACATCATGCGTACCCCGCGAGGCCGCGTGGTGACCCGACACGCCTACCTGCATTTCGGCCTGAACATCCCCGGGCGTTTCTGCGAAGGTGGCGAATATGCCGCCCAGGACGACGAATGACAGATCGAATCGGGTTTTTCATGGTCCTACCGCTGGCACGGCGCAGGCTCGCTGGCAATACGACATTATCGATGCAAAAACAGTTGCCGGGGCGGATTGGCAAGTTCAGGAGTAACCACTAGAGTATGCGCGCGCAAAATGGGCTGGAACCGTTCGCACACCGCTGTCGCGTCTATTACGAGGATACCGACGCCGGTGGCGTGGTGTATTACGTCAACTACCTCAAGTTCATGGAGCGCGCCCGCACCGAGCGGCTGCGTCACCTGGGGTTCTCCCAGGTCCAGCTGGCGCAGGACAACCTGCTGTTCGTGGTCCATTCCAGCGAGGCGCGCTATCACGCGCCGGCCCGCCTGGACGATGAGCTGCGGGTGACCGCGCAAGTGCTTGAATTGAATCGTGCCAGCCTGCGCTTCGTGCAGCAGGTGTGGCGAACACAGGATGAAGTGCTGCTCTGCGAGGGGCAGTTCCTGGTGGCCGCCGTGCGCGCCGACACTTTCAAACCCCGGGCCATTCCCCCAGAACTGCGCGACGCATTCCTGGCGGACGGCGCGGGTACTCAATCGAACGCAGGAGAATAAGCGTGGAAGCAAACGTCGTCGACCATACCTCCATGTGGAGCCTGGTCGCCAATGCCAGTGTCGTGGTTCAGCTGGTAATGCTGACCCTCGTGGCAGCCTCGGTGACCTCTTGGATCATGATCTTCCAGCGCAGCACCATGCTGCGCGCCGGTCGTCGTGCACTGGACGCTTTCGAAGAGCGCTTCTGGTCGGGCATCGACCTGTCCAAGCTGTACCGCCAGGCGGGCAGCAACCCCGATCCGGACTCGGGCGTCGAGCAGGTGTTCCGCGCCGGCTTCAAGGAATTCTCGCGTCTGCGCCAGCAGCCGGGCGTTGACCCTGACGCGGTCATGGAAGGTGTCGGTCGTGCCATGCGCGTGGCCATTTCCCGCGAGGAAGAAAAGCTCGAGCAGAGCCTGCCGTTCCTGGCGACCGTCGGTTCAACCAGCCCGTACATCGGTCTGTTTGGTACCGTGTGGGGCATCATGAACTCGTTCCGTGGCCTGGCCAGCGCCCAGCAGGCGACCCTGGCGACCGTGGCTCCCGGTATCGCCGAGGCCCTGATCGCCACCGCGATCGGCCTGTTCGCCGCGATCCCGGCCGTTATCGCCTACAACCGTTTTGCCGCGCGCAGTGAAGTGCTGATTGGCCGCTACTACACCTTCGCCGACGAGTTCCAGGCGATCCTGCACCGCAAAGTACACACCAGCGAAGAGTGATCAGGTAGAAACCCATGGCCCGAGTTCGCCACAAACGCAAGCCGGTCGCCGAGATGAACGTGGTGCCCTACATCGACGTGATGCTGGTGCTGCTGGTCATCTTCATGGTGACCGCCCCCATGCTCAACCAGGGCGTGAAGGTGGATCTGCCCAAGGTTTCCAGCGAAGCCCTGCCGCAGGACAACAACGTCCAGGTCCTGACCATCTCGATCAAGGCCGACAAGACCTACTACTGGAACCTTGGCAGCGAAGTCGACACCGACAAGCAGATGGACAAGGCCATGACCTTGCCGGAAATGACCGGTGCGGTGACCAAGATCATTGCCGCCGGCCGTGACCAGGGCAAGCAGACCCAGGTCTTCATCCGTGGCGACAAGGCCGTCGACTACGGCGCGGTCATGGGCGCCATGGGCGGGTTGCAGAAGGCCGGTGTCGGTAACGTTGGCCTGATTACCGAGGCGCCCTGATGCAGCAGCGAGAGCCATCCGCCTCGGAAAGCTACTTCTGGCCCAGTGTCTGGGCCATTGGCCTGCATGTGCTGGTGTTCGGCATGCTGTTCGTCAGCTTTGCCATGACCCCCGAGCTGCCACCATCCAAGCCCATCGTCCAGGCCACGCTCTACCAGCTCAAGTCCAAGAGCCAGGCGACCACCCAGACCAATCAGAAGATTGCCGGGGAGGCGAAGAAGACTGCTTCGCGCCAGACCGAGGTCGAGCAGCTGGAGCAGAAGAAGGTCGAGCAGGAGGCCGTGAAGGCCGCGGAACAAAAGAAAGCCGACGCCGCTCAAAAGGCCGAGGAGGCTCGCGAAGCCGCCGAGGCGAAGAAGGCTGAGGAGGCCGCCAAGGCCGCCGAGCAGAAGAAAGCCGCCGAGGCCAAGAAAGCCGAGGAGGCGAAGAAGGCCGCTGAAAAGCAGCAGGCCGACATCGCCAAGAAGAAGGCTGAGGAAGAGGCCAAGAAGCAGGCCGAGGAAGAAGCCAAGAAACAAGCTGCGGAAGAGGCGAAGAAGAAAGCCGCCGAAGACGCGAAGAAAAAAGCAGCCGAGGACGCCAAGAAGAAAGCGGCGGCCGAGGACGCGAAGAAGAAGGCAGCTGAAGAGGCCAAGAAAAAGGCCGCAGCAGACGCCCAGAAGAAAAAGGCACAGGAAGCGGCCCGCAAGGCGGCGGAAGACAAGAAGGCCCAGGCGCTCGCCGAGCTGTTGTCCGACACCACCGAGCGGCAGCAGGCGCTGGCCGACGAGCAGGGTGATCAGGTGGCCGGCGACTTCGACGACCTGATCCGCATGCGCGCGGCCGAAGGTTGGGCGCGTCCGCCATCTGCGCGCAAGGGCATGACGGTAGTTCTGCAGATCAACATGCTGCCGGACGGCACCATCACCAACGTGAGTGTGGCCAAGTCCAGCGGCGACGGTCCGTTCGACAGCTCGGCCGTGGCCGCGGTGAAGAACATTGGTCGGTTGACCGAGATGCAGGGCTTGAAGCCGAGCGATTTCAATCCGTATCGTTCATTCAAGATGACATTTACACCTGAGGATCTAGCGTTGTGATTAAACGTCTGAGAGGACTCCTGGTCTTGCTCTGCTGCGTGGCAGGCATGGCCATGGCAGAAGAAAAGAACATCCTGGTCACCAGCGGTAGCGACCGGGCAACTCCCATTGCGGTAGTGCCGTTCGGCGTGCAGGGCGGCAGCGTGCTGCCCGAAGACATGGCTGACATCATCAGCAACGACCTGCGCAACTCCGGCTACTACGGGCCGATCCCGCGGCAGAACATGATCAGCCTGCCGACCCAGGCCAGCGAAGTGATCTTCCGTGACTGGAAAGCCCTGGGCGCCCAGTACGTCATGGTCGGCAGCATCGTTCCGGCCGGTGGCCGCCTGCAGGTGAGCTATGCGCTGTTCAACGTCGCCACCGAACAGCAAGTGCTGACCGGCAGCGTTGCCGGCGGCGTCGACCAGCTGCGCGACATGGCCCACTACATCGCCGACCAGTCGTTCGAGAAACTCACCGGCATCAAGGGTGCGTTCTCCACCCGCATGCTGTACGTGACCGCCGAGCGTTTCTCGACCAACAACACCCGCTACACCCTGCAGCGTTCGGACTACGACGGTGCCCGTGCAGTGACCCTGTTGCAGTCGCGTGAACCAATCCTGTCGCCGCGTTTCGCGCCGGATGGCAAGCGTATCGCCTATGTCTCGTTCGAGCAGAAGCGCCCGCGCATCTTCATCCAGCACATCGACACCGGTCGCCGCGAGCAGATCACCAACTTCGAGGGCCTGAACGGCGCCCCGGCCTGGTCGCCTGACGGCACCCGCCTGGCGTTCGTGCTGTCCAAGGACGGCAACCCGGACATCTACGTGATGAACGTGGCTTCGCGCCAGATCACTCGCGTGACCGCAGGCCCGGGCATCAACACCGAGCCGTTCTGGGGCAAGGATGGCAACACCCTGTACTTCACCTCCGACCGTGGCGGCAAGCCGCAGATCTACAAGCAGTCGGTCGGTGGCGGTGGCGCCGAGCGCGTGACATTCGTGGGTAACTACAACGCCAA
Organism: Pseudomonas sp. 2hn; assembly: GCF_019646095.1. Taxonomy (NCBI): domain Bacteria; kingdom Pseudomonadati; phylum Pseudomonadota; class Gammaproteobacteria; order Pseudomonadales; family Pseudomonadaceae; genus Pseudomonas; species Pseudomonas sp. 2hn. Next base: position 1,359,420 of record NZ_CP081016.1, read on the forward strand.
CCCGAAACTGTCGGCGGACGAGAAGACCCTGGTGATGATCCATCGCCAGCAGGGCTTCACCAACTTCAAGGTGGCCGCCCAGGACCTGCAACGCGGAAGTGTAAAGATTCTCACCGAGACCAGTCTTGATGAGTCTCCCACTGTTGCGCCAAACGGCACCATGCTAATCTACGCCACCCGCCAGCAGGGCCGGGGAGTCTTGATGCTCGTGTCGCTTAACGGCCGCGTGAGGCTCCCGCTTCCTACCGCTCAAGGCGAAGTCAGAGAACCGTCCTGGTCCCCTTACCTGAACTGATTGCGGCGTAACACGTTTTGCTTAACACACTGGGGTTTCATTAGGAGTTTCACGATGGAAATGCTGAAGTTTGGTAAATTCGCTGCGCTGGCTCTGGCCATGGCCGTAGCTGTAGGTTGCTCCTCGAAAGGCGGTGACAACGCTGGTGAAGGCGCTGTTGACCCGAACGCTGGCTACGGTGCCAACACTGGCGCTGTCGACGGCTCCCTGAGCGAAGAAGCCGCCCTGCGCGCAATCACCACCTTCTACTTCGAATACGACAGCTCGGATCTGAAGCCAGAAGCCATGCGCTCCCTGGACGTTCACGCCAAGGACCTGAAAGCCAACGGCAACCGCGTTGTTCTGGAAGGCAACACCGACGAGCGCGGCACCCGCGAGTACAACATGGCTCTGGGTGAGCGTCGTGCCAAGGCCGTTCAGCGCTACCTGGTTCTGCAGGGCGTTTCCCCTGCTCAGCTGGAACTGGTTTCCTACGGCGAAGAGCGTCCAGTTGCCACCGGCAACGACGAGCAGTCCTGGGCTCAGAACCGCCGCGTAGAACTGCGTAAGTAAGTTCTTATGCGTATGTGCCGTCGTGCTGTAACCGTCCTCGCACTCAGCCTGCCCCTTTCGGCGTGGGCTGCGGTTCCCGTAGTAGATGACAACGCGGGTGGCTATCCACCTGCGGGTTATGGCACGAGCGGCGCCTATGCCGGAGCAGGGGCTTCGGCCCCTGCTTCTGCAAATGGCCAGCTGTTCATGCAGCTGCAGCAGATGCAGGACCAGATTTCCCGCCAGCAAGGCATCATCGAAGAGTTGCAGAACGATGTGTCGCGCATGAAGCAGGAAAACCTCGAGCGCTACCAGGATCTCGATCGCCGCCTCAGCAGCGGTGCCGCGCCTGCCGCGACTCCAGACAATTCCTCCACCGGTGGCGCGAACAACGCAGCCACGGGTGCCGCTGCCGGCGCCAGCGCCGCGCAGCCACCGGCCGCCAGCAGCGAGCCGGGTGATCCGGCGAAAGAGAAGCTGTATTACGACGCCGCTTTCGACCTGATCAAGCAGAAGGACTTCGACAAGGCCAGCCAGGCCTTCAACGCCTTCCTGCGCAAGTACCCCAACAGCCAGTACGCCGGCAATGCCCAGTACTGGCTCGGCGAGGTCAACCTGGCCAAGGGCGACCTGCAAGGCGCCAGCCAGGCCTTCGCCGAAGTCGGTCAGAAGTACCCGAAACACAGCAAGGTGCCAGATTCGCTGTACAAGCTGGCCGATGTCGAGCGCCGCATGGGCCACACCGACAAGGTCAAGGGCATCCTGCAGCAGGTCATCACCCAGTACCCCGGCACTTCCGCCGCACAACTGGCCCAGCGCGACCTGCAGAAGCTCTGAGCGACCCGTTGATGAAGAAACCCGCGCCTGTCGCGGGTTTTTTCGTTAGAATCACGGCCCTTTTTTCGTAAACACGCTGCCGCGGATAACGCCATGTCGAGTCCGCGACAGTGCCTGACGGAGGCGGACAGCCTGTTCAGCTGTCACGCCCGTGGCGATCATGCAAGACACATTACGCATCACCGAAGTGTTTTACTCGTTGCAGGGTGAAACGCGAACGGCCGGGCTGCCCACGGTTTTCGTGCGCCTGACCGGTTGCCCCCTGCGCTGCCAGTACTGCGACAGTGCCTACGCCTTCAGTGGCGGCACTATTCGCACCCTTGATTCGATCCTCGAGCAGGTCGCCGGCTTCAAGCCGCGCTACGTCTGCGTGACCGGCGGCGAGCCGCTGGCCCAGCCCAACGCGCTGCCGTTGCTGCAGCGCCTGTGCGACGCCGGTTATGACGTGTCGCTGGAAACCAGCGGCGCCCTCGACATCAGTGGCGTCGACACTCGCGTCAGCCGCGTGGTCGACCTCAAGACCCCAGGCTCGGAAGAGTCCCATCGTAACCGCTACGAGAACATCGAGCTGCTGACCGGCAATGACCAGGTCAAGTTCGTCATCTGTTCCCGCGAGGACTACGATTGGGCGGTTTCCAAGCTGATTCAGTACAACCTGGCCGAGCGTGCCGGGGAGGTGCTGTTTTCGCCCAGCCACCATCAGGTGAGCGCCACCGACCTGGCCGACTGGATCGTCGCCGACAACCTGCCCGTGCGTTTCCAGCTGCAGCTGCACAAGCTGCTGTGGAACGACGAACCCGGACGTTGAGGAGCAAGACATGACTGACAAACGCGCGGTAATCCTGTTGTCCGGTGGCCTGGACTCGGCCACCGTGGTGGCCATGGCCAAGGCCGACGGCTACCAGTGCTACACCATGAGTTTCGACTACGGCCAGCGCCATCGCGCCGAGCTCAACGCCGCGGCACGGGTGGCCCGTGACCTGGGCGTGGTCGAACACAAGGTGATCGGCCTGAACCTCGACGGCATCGGTGGCTCGGCCTTGACCGACAGCAGCATCGATGTGCCCGAGGCGCCGAGCGAGGGGATTCCGGTCACCTACGTGCCGGCTCGCAACACCGTGTTCCTGTCCCTGGCCCTGGGCTGGGCGGAGGTGCTCGAAGCCCGTGACATCTTCATCGGTGTCAACGCCGTGGACTATTCCGGTTATCCGGACTGCCGCCCGGAATTCGTCGAAGCCTTCGAGCGCATGGCCAACCTGGCCACCAAGGCGGGTGTGGAGGGGCAGGGCTTCCGCATCCAGGCACCGTTGCAGAACCTGAGCAAGGCACAGATCGTCCAGGCGGGGATCGCCCGTGGCGTGGACTACAGCCTGACCGTTTCCTGCTACCAGGCCGACGACGACGGGCGTGCCTGCGGCAAGTGCGACAGCTGCCGCCTGCGTGCCGACGGCTTCAAGGCGGCCGGCGTAGAGGATCCCACCCGGTATTTCTGAAAAATTTTGCGATGGGGTGTTGATTTCCTCTGAGAAATCAGTAATATACGCGCCATCCAACGGGTCGTTAGCTCAGTTGGTAGAGCAGTTGGCTTTTAACCAATTGGTCGTAGGTTCGAATCCTACACGACCCACCATATGCTGTACGAAAAAGCCCGCCTTCATGGCGGGCTTTTTCATGCCTATCGAAAAGTGGGCTGACTCACCGTCAACGGTTCAGGCGTCGCGCATCGAAGGCATCGCGCGCCTGGTAGGCGGTGTAGGTGGCCTGCGCTGCCACCAGGCCGGCAATCCCGAAGGTGCGGTCGAGGCCGAACTGGCTGAAACCGCTCGGTATCGGCAGGCGGCGGGCGATGGCGTCCGCCAGGACTTCGCCGGCGACCGTGGTCGGTGCCATGCCATGGCCACCGAAACCGACGGCGTGCCAGATGCCGTTGGCGTCCTGGCCGATCTGCGCCATCTGGTGGCGCCCATAGCTCATCAGGCCGCCCCAGGAATATTCCAGCTCAACGTCCTCGAGTTGCGGATAGACGCTCACCAGGTCGGCCTTGAGCAGCTTGGCGATGGCCTGCGGGCCGCGATCAAGGATGGAGATGCGTCCGCCCCAGAGGATCCGGGTGTCTTTCAGCGGGCGGTAGTAATCGAAGGCGAAGCGAGTGTCGTAGATGGCCGACTGGCAGTTGATGGCATCCGGCAGGCGTGCGCCCAATGGCGGTGTGGTCACCACGTAGGTGGCGATCGGCAGCACGGCGCGTTCGATCGGGGCGTAGACGCCGCGGGCATAGCCCCCTGCGGAGAACACCACTTCCTCGGCATGGACTTCGCCCTGGCCGGTGCGCACGATGTAGCCACCGGCCTTCTTCTCGATGCTGGTCACCGGCGACTGCTCAAAGATCGTCACCCCGGCCTGGGTGGCGGCCTGGGCAATGCCGCAGACGTACTTGAGCGGATGGAAGTGGAATGCGTTGCGCTCCAGCAACCCGCCGTAATAGCGCTCGGTCCTGAGCTGTTCCTTCAGGTCGCCGGGTGCGATGTATTCCCAGTCGACGCCATAGGCCTGCTTCATCAGCTGGCGCGGTTTCTCCAGGCGCGACGGGTCGTTGAACCAGTTGGCGAGGATCACGCCCTGGTCGACCAGGTCGCAATCGATGGTGTAGCGGCGGGTGCGCTCGCGGATCAGATCGACGGCGTCGAGTGTCAGCCGATACAACTTGCGTGCCTCGTGGGCGCCCAGGGCCGACAGCAGGTCGGCGTTGCCGAGGCTGTAGCCGCCGAAGACGAAGCCGCCGTTGCGTCCTGAGGCGCCGTGGCCGACGCGTTGCGACTCGAGGAGCGTCACATCGCTCACCCCGCGCTCGGCCAGCCCTATCGCGGTCGACAGTCCGGCCAGGCCGCCACCGAGGATGCACACACGCGTATCGGTGCGTCCGCTTTGAGCGGGATAGAAGGTTCTGCTGGCGGTGGCTTCGTAGTAGGAGTCGAAGGTGCTGTTCATCAGGGTCCCGGAGCAGTGGTGGGCGGACCGGGGCGGGTCCGCCAATGGAGTGTTCAGGCGGGCTGCTGGCTGGCCGCGAGCGCATCGCCGGCGGGCTCTGCCTTGCTGCGTTCGGCCTTGCGCATCTCGATGCTGGAGAAGTCCATTTCCCTGTAGCGCACCACCCTGGAACCTGTGACCAACTTGTGGCCGAACCAGACCACCACGAACAGCACCAGGCCGACGTAGGTGGCGAAGGCGCCGATCCAGTCGATCTGCCCGCCGATGAATGCCTGGTAGTTCTGCCCGAGCATCACCACCATGCACAGGCCGAAGGCGAACAGCGGGCCGAATGGGAAGTACTTCGACACGTACGGCAGTTTCGCCAGGTCGTTGCCGTGGAACAGGTAGCCGCGGCGGAAGCGGTAATGGCTGATCGCGATGCCCAGCCAGGCGATGAAGCCGAGCATGCCGGAGGTGTTGAGCAGCCACAGGTAGAGCTTGCCGGGGCTGAACAGGAAGCTCAGCAGGCACAGGCCGGCGACCGCGGCGGTGGCCAGCAGCGCCCAGACCGGCGTGCCGCTGCGGGTGACCCGGGCGAAGATGGCCGGCGCCTTGCGCTCCAGCGCCAGGCTGTAGAGCATGCGCGAGGAGGCGTACATGCCTGAGTTGCCGGCAGACAGTACCGAGGTCAGGATCACTGCGTTCATCACGGCGGCGGCGGCGAGCATGTCGGCCTTGGCGAAGATCAGGGTGAACGGGCTGATGGTGACGTCAGACAGGCCATCCTTGAGCAGTCGTGGATCGGTGTAGGGGATCAGCAGGCCGATCACGACGATGGTGAGCACGTAGAACAGCAGGATGCGCCAGAAGATCTGGCGCACGGCCTTGGGAATGTTGCGCCCCGGGTTTTCCGTTTCGCCGGCGGCGATGCCGACGAACTCGGTGCCCTGGAACGAGAAGCCGACGATCATCGCCACGCCGATCAGCGCCGGCAGGCCGCCGGCGATGGGCGCGTCGCCGATCTGCCAGAGGTGGGCGCCGCCGTCCTGGCCGCCTTCGAGGATGCCCATGAGCATCAGTACGCCCACGGCGATGAAGATGATGATGGTGATGACCTTGATCAGGGCGAACCAGAATTCCGCCTCGCCGAAGAAGCGCACCGAGGCGACGTTGAGGGCGAACAGCAGCACCAGGAAGGCCGCGCTCCAGATCACCCCGGGCGTGTCCGGGAACCAGTAGAGCATGATGATCTGCACGGCCACCAGGTCCACGGCGATGGTCACGGCCCAGGAGTACCAGTAGTTCCAGCCCAGGGCGAAGCCGAAGCTTTCTTCCACGTAGCGCGAGGCGTAGGTGGAGAACGAGCCGCTGACCGGCATGCACGCGGCCATTTCACCGAGGCTGGTCATCAGGAAGTAGACCATCAGGCCGATCACCGCGAAGGCCAGCAGCGCGCCGCCGGGGCCGGACTGGGCGATGGTGGCGCCGGAGGAGACGAACAGGCCGGTGCCGATGGAGCCGCCGATGGCGATCATGTTCAGGTGGCGGCTGGTAAGGGTGCGTTTGAGGTGTCCGGAAGGCGGGGTTGCGGCAGTCAAACTTGCGTTGTTGTTCGAATGGGTCATGGGCAACCTATTGGATCTGCATTCGGGTGAGTTGTTGTTTTTGTTGTGATCTGACCACTTCCAGTTGCAGGTGACGGGCGCGGTTTGGGCGCCGGTCGGCCGGCGGCTTCTCCAGTGCCGCGGCGCTCGCGATTGCATTGATTGAAATCAGTATTGGCGTTGAAAGGCGTTCTCAACAAACGACAATTAGTTGCTACATCATTCCATTTTGGAATGTTTAATTTCGTCGTTTTGTTCATGTGCCCAAGCGGGTATTCGCACGCATTCATCTGAGTTTCCAGTATTTGCTGAGATGCAGTGACGTCATTCTGAAGTGGAATATTGTCGTTTTGTATTTGTCATGAAATGTACGAAACAATATGGCGGAAATTTATTCATCATTGATGCAACAAAAAACCGATATCTGAGAGACCAGATATCGGTTTTGGGGGCGTGTCCCTTCAAGCGGAGGGATTGGTATGAGGGGCAGCCTTGTCGCGGGCTGTCAGCCTTCGTCAGGGCGAACCGTGCCGCTGCTGGCGGTCCGCTGTTCCTGCTTCACTCGGGTGCCGGGCAGGTTGTCGAACTCGTGCAGCCCGTTTTTCGCGTACGGGTCGCCGATCCAGCGTGGGCTGGCGGTGAACGCTTCGTTGACCAGGCTTTTGGCCGGCTCGTAGCGGTCGTAGCTCAGGCCCGCCAGGTCGGACAGGGTGTGGATCAGGTGTGCGCTGCTGTAGGGGCGGTTGACCATCGACTGCAGGTCGCGCGGGTGCGCCGCCTGCCAGCTGGGCGAGGTCCAGAGCAGGAAGGGGATGGTGTACATCGGCCGGGTCGGGTTGGCCTCGTTGCGGCCGAGGCGATCATGATTGCCTGAACTGTAGACGTCCTCGCCATGGTCGGAGAGGTACAGCAGGAAGCCGTTCGGTGTGCTGGCCGAATAGCGCTTGATCAGGTCGGACACGACGAAATCGTTGTAGCGCACGGCGTTGTCATAGAAGTTGTAGGTCTGTACCTGGTCGGGAGACAGCGCCGCCGGCGCGCCGGTGTTGTCCTTGAAGTGGTCGAAGCCGGCCGGATAGCGGTAGCGGTAATCCATGTGCGTGCCGAGCAGGTGAACGATGATCAGCTTCTTGCTGGCCGGGTCCTGCAGGGCCTTTTCGAAAGGCTCCAGCACCACGCTGTCGTACTGGCTGGCGTTCTGGTTGCGCTGGTTGTTCAGGTAGACCGGCACGTCCGTCTGCTGCGAGAAGGTGGTGAGCATGGTGTTGCGCTTGGTCATCGTCTGCTGGTTGGTGATCCAGAAGGTCTTGTAGCCAGCCTGTTTCATCAGGTTGATCAGCGACGGATCGGTGAGGAAACGGTCAGGGTGCTGTTGATCGCCGAAGGTGAGGATCTGCTGCATCACTTCGATGGTGTACGGGCGTGGTGAGACGACGTTGCGGAACACGGTGAGGCCCTTGTCGCGGGCGGCCAGGGCATCGAGGTTCGGCGTGGTGTCACGGTCGTAGCCGTACAGGTGCATGTGCTCGCGGGTGGTGGACTCGCCCAGTACCAGCACAAGTGTGCGTGGCGCGTCGCCGCTGTTGTCCTTGAGGTCCTGCAACGGCGGCAGGGCGGCGTTCTGCTCCAGTAGGGCCTGCATGTTGTCCAGCTGCTGGCGGTACTGCCGGTAGCCGACCACCAGTTGCCAGGGCACTGCGGCCGCCATGCGCTGCTCGACCTTTTCCCGGGCGTCGGCGAAGCTGCGTTGCTGGGAGACCATCTGCTTGTAGAACGGGTAGCCCAGGGTTGCCGTCAGTAGCACGGCGACCACCGGCAAGCGGCTGTACCGTGGCAGGGTGACCGGGCGGATGCGCCGCCACAGCAGCACGGCGATCGCGCTGTAGAGTAGCAGCCCCAGGCACAGCCAGACGCTGAAGTACTGGCTGAAGTATTCCCCGGCTTCGGCGGTGTTGGACTCGAACATCACGAAGATGACGCTTTGCGAGAACTCCTGGCGGTAGATGCCGAAATAGCTCAGGCCGACCAGCGAGCTGGCCCACAACACCAGCCCGATCAGGGCGGCGAGGGGGCGGGTCAGGCGCGGCAGCAGCAGTACTGGGGCCAGCCACAGGCTGCTGAGGAACAGGGCGTCGCGAAAGCCGGCGAAGCCGGTGGTGCCGCTGAACAACAGCAGGGCCTGGGTGATGCCGGAGAAGTACCAGAAGAACAGCAGGAGCCAGCCGAGGCCGGGCCAGTCGATGGATTTGCGGGCGGGGGGAGTTGTACGGGACACGTATGCCTCAGAGAGCGGTTGCCTGCCGGATTGGTTGGCAGGCGACGCTAAAGGGGGCCGCGTGAAAAGATCGTTAACAATTCATGAAAGTCCCGGAGAGACCGACGAGTGAGATGCGAGTAACTTGCTCTTGTTGTTCGTTCTTGTTGTTCGCTCTCGTTGTTGCTGTTTGCTTTTGCTTCTAAACGCGCGGTAGATCAGGCAACACCAATTGCGACTTCAGGAGGCCGAGCGGAGTTCTTGCGAAGGGAGGTGACGGGCATGGATGCCCGTCAAGCGCTGCGCCCCAGGATGGGGCGTTCAGCGCGGTCCTCCCGGGAGCAAGAACGGAGCGAGGGGACCCCGGAGCGAAGCGTAGGGGCCGGATGAATGGAGCGAGGATTTTTTGGTTCCTTAATGAGATGGTCACCCCGGCACCCTGCGAGGCGTACGCTTTCGCAGGGTGTTTTTTCTTCGGAGACCGTCATCATGAGCACCGTGACACTGATCGGCATCGACATCGGCAAACATACCTTCCACCTGCATGCCCAGGACAAGTTCGGCAAAGAGGTATCGCGCAAGAAGTGCTCAAGGCTGCAGATGATGCGGTTTCTGGCCAATCATCCTCCCTGCACGGTGGTGATGGAGGCCTGTGCCGGTTCGCACTATCTGGCTCGAGAACTCACGGCGATGGGGCATGAAGCCAAGCTGATCTCGCCTCAGTTTGTTAAGCCTTTCGTCAAGAGCAACAAAAACGACTTCGTTGATGCGCAAGCCATCTGCGAAGCTGCTTCCCGGCCTTCCATGCGCTTTGTGACGCCAAAATCGCCTGAGCAGCAAACGCTCTCTGTTTCTCATCGGATGCGTGAATCATTGATCCGCGACCGAACCAAGACGGTGAACCAGATGCATGGGTTCCTGCTCGAATTCGGCGTCAGCCTGCCGACCGGACTGGCAGTGGTCAAACGCCTCGCTTCTGTGCTTGAAGAGCACGACTTGCCTGTACGTCTTGTCGCATTGTTGCAGCGGCTACATGAGCATTTCGTCTACCTGAGCGAGCAGATCAAGTTGTTGGACGAAGAGCTGGTGAGCCAGCTGACTGACGATGATCTGGGTAGTCGTTTGCTGAGTATTCCGTGTGTCGGACCGATCACCGCCAGCCTGCTGGCTGTGGAAATGGGCGATGGCCAGCAATACGGCAGTAGCCGGGACTTTGCGGCCTCTGTAGGTCTGGTGCCCCGTCAGTACAGTACCGGTGGCAGACAGAATTTGCTGGGGATTAGCAAGCGCGGCGACAAGAACCTTCGACGCTTGCTGGTGCAATGCGCACGGGTTTACCTGATGCGTTTGAAGTACCAGAAAGGCCCATTAGCCGATTGGGTGCGCTCACTGCTCGCTCGACGTCACTCCAACGTGGTGGCCTGCGCGTTGGCCAACAAACTGGCACGCATCGCTTGGGCCATTACCACTCGGCACACGCAATATAAAACGGAGCCAGGCGCCATGAACGCCTGACCCCGTAGTGCTGCACCGTGTTTCACCATCAGGTTTTGCGATAGCTGTACAACAGATGAAACAAACGGCCGATCGGCCTGACGATGATCCTGGGATCAAAAATGGCTCTTGGAAGCCGCTTACTTTTTAAGGATTGTCAGGTGCGAACGCTCATCGTGGCGCGGGCGGATACGAGCCCATCAGACGCCGGATAGATTTACGCAAGCCATCCATTTCATCTGATGAACAGTATTGCAGAAAACGGGGTGACCATAGATTTTGATCCTTCAAAAAGGGACCCGCCGTAAGGGCGGAAAGGTGACTATGCGTCACCATCGCAAATGAATGCGCATATAAATTTCAAAACTCATGCTCTAAAAGTCAAAGTCAAAGTCAAAGTCAAAGTCAAATGCGGTCGGCGTCGGTTTTAATAGTTGTAAGTGCATTCATTTGCGATGTCGACGCATAGTCACCTTTTCGCCCTTACGGCCATCCCTTTCAAGGTCTTCGGTAGAATCCACTGAAATCCAGTCAGGAAGACCCGAACGATGTGGGCTGATGTACTAGCGCGATTCGAGAAAAAAGCACCCGCCAGCGTAATGGCCAAACTTGCCTTGGAGCAGGCCATTGCGCCGGAGTGGGTCGATCAGGTTTTCGAGGAGCACCGGCAACGGCAGTATTCTCGCGAATTGCTGTTCTCGACCATCGTCAAGCTGATGTCGCTTGTTTCTCTGGGCTTGAAGCCATCCTTACATGCTGCCGCGAGACAACTAGACGACCTTCCCGTCAGTCTGGCGGCCCTTTACGACAAGATCAGTCGAACCGAACCTGCCCTGTTGCGTGCTCTGGTGACAGGCTGTGCGCAGCGCTTGGCGCCGACAATCCATGAGTTGGGCTATTCAGCCATGCTTCCTGATTGGCAAGTTCGGATAGTCGATGGAAGCCACCTGGCCTCCACCGAAAAGCGTCTTGGTGCGTTGCGCCAAGAGCGTGGGGCGGCTCGCCCCGGGTTCTCGGTAGTGGTCTACGATCCCGATCTGGATCAGGTGATCGACCTCCAACCGTGTGAAGACGCCTACGCAAGTGAGCGCGTCTGTGTCTTGCCGTTACTGGCTCAAGCAAAGGCCAATCAGGTCTGGGTCGCTGATCGCCTCTACTGCACGCTGCCTGTCATGGAGGCGTGCGAACAGGTGAGCACATCATTTGTCATTCGCCAGCAAGCCAAACATCCCCGCTTGATCCAAGAAGGTGAGTGGCAAGCACCGATGCCGGTAGCAACAGGCACAGTGCGCGAGCAATCCATCGAAGTAAAAGGCGGGCACTGCTGGCGACGTGTCGAGTTGACACTTCATTCGCCAAACGACTCAGGTGATAACAGCTTGATGTTCTGGAGCAATCTGCCCGAGAGCATCAGTGCACAACAAATCGCAGACTTCTATCGCCGTCGCTGGAGCATCGAAGGGATGTTTCAGCGACTGGAAGCGATTCTGGAAAGTGAAATTGAAACCCTTGGCAGCCCGCGAGCTGCCTTGCTTGGCTTCACCACTGCCGTTCTGGCATACAACGTTCTGGCCTTGCTCAAACGTAGTGTTGAGCAGGCCCATCGGGATGCCTTGCCCGATAATTGGGAAGCCTCGATCTATCACTTGGCGGTGCAGATCAGAGGGGGTTACGAAGGCATGCAGATTGCCCTGCCATCCGAGTACATGCCAGTTGTACCGATAGACAAACTGGCCCAGCGCCTGCTGGAGCTAGCCAGAAACATCCAGCCCAAACAGGTCGTGAAAAGTCCACGAGGCCCCAAGGTGCCCAAAGCGAAGGCCTGGGTGCAAGGTACGGCTGTGCATGCCCACGTTTCGACGGATCGGGTCATCAAGGCCGCTAAAACCAAAAGACCTTGAAAGGGATGGCCCTTACGGCGAGTTCCTTTTTGAAGGATCAAAAAGGAACCAAAAAATCCTCGCTCCATTCATCCGGCCCTACGCTTCGCTCCGGGTCCCCTCACTCCGGCCTTGCTCCCGGGAGGACCGCGCTGCAGGGCCCATCCTGGGCCCCAGCGCTTGACGGGCATCCATGCCCGTCACCTCCCTCCGCAAGTCCTGCGTTCGGCCTCCTGAAGTCGCGAAGGTACGGGCGGCGCCTGGGCTGGCGTAGCTATCGCTCGTGGGGAGGGGGTTAGCCTTGCGATCAAGATCAAGATCAAGATCAAGATCAAGATCAAGATCAAGATCAAGATCAAGATCAAGATCAAGCAACGGCTACACCCGGAACTGCTCCATCAACACCTGCTGTTGGTTGGCCAGGCGGTTCAGCGCCTGGCTGATCCTCGCCGACTCATCGGCCTGTCCGGCCAGCGACTCGGTCACATCACGTATCCCCGCCACGTTACGGTTGACCTCCTCGGCCACGGCGCTCTGTTCCTCGGCCGCCGAGGCGATCTGCAGGTTCATGTCGGTGATCACCGCCACCGCCTCACCGATCCGCTGCAGCGCCGGCAGCGTCTGCTCCATCTGCGCGGCGCTGTCCTGGGCCTGGCGCTGGCCGGCGTGCATCGCGCCGACCACGTCCTGGGTGCCTTGCTGCAGCCCCTCGATCACCTGGCGGATCTCCTCCACCGACACCTGCGTACGCTGGGCCAGGTTGCGCACCTCGTCGGCGACCACTGCGAAACCACGCCCGGCTTCACCAGCGCGGGCGGCCTCGATGGCGGCGTTGAGTGCCAGCAGGTTGGTCTGCTCGGCGATGGCACGGATCACCTCGAGCACCGAGCCGATCTGCTCGCCGCGGCTTTCCAGGGCCCGGGCCTCGTCCATGGCCGCGTCCATGCCACCGGCCAGCTCGCCGATCGCCTCGCGGGTGGCGGCCACCCGCGCCAGGCCATCACGGGTCGCCTGGTCGGCGCCGCGTGCGGCTTGCGCTGCCTGGGCGGCATTGTGGGCGACGTCGTGGGCAGTGGCGCTCATCTCGTTGGCGGCGGTGGCCACCTGCTCGATCTCGCGGTGCTGTTGCTGCATGCCGTCACTGGTCTGGCTGGCGATCAGCGCCGACTGGTCGGCCGTACCACGGGCCTCCTGCAGGGAACCCTTGAGCTGGGCGATCACCGGCTGGAGCTTGTCGAGGAAACGGTTGAACCAGCCGGTCAGCTGGCCCAGTTCGTCGTCGCGGGCGTAGTCCAGGCGCCGGGTCAGGTCGCCTTCGCCGCTGGCGATGTCCTTCAGGCGGGCGGCCACGGCCAGGATCGGCCGGGTCACGCCACGGGCGGTCAGCCACACCAGCAGCAGCCCCAGCACGGCGGCGCCCAGGCCAATCAGCAGGCTGACCAGGTTGGCGCTCTGGTTCTGACTGTCCAGGCGCTGGTTGAGGGCGACGGCGGGAGCCTGCAGCACCTGCTCGGGCAGCTCAAGCAGGACCTGCCACGGCGCCGCGCCGGGGATTGGGGCGAAAGGGCGGGAAATGCGCATGGTGCCATCGTCCAGACGCTCGACCGCCTGGCCGGCGCGCAGCGGGCCGGCCAGCGCGGTGGCGCTGGCGCCGAAGGCCTGCTCCACGGTCTTGCTCAGCTGGTTGGCGTCCTGGCTGTGGCCGGCGAGCAGGCCCGAAGGGCTGACGATGCTGACCTGGCCCTGGCCATCGAACAGCTCCTGGCGGCCGGCCAGGCTCAGTTGCTGCAGATTGTCCAGGCCGATGTCCAGGCCGACCACGCCCACCACCTTGCCGTTTTCCAGCAGCGGCAGGGCGATGCTGGTCATCAGTACCTGGTGGCCGTTGACCTCGTCGAAGTACGGGTCGAGCACACAGGCCTTGGCGGTCTCAAGCGGGCAGGTCAGCCAGCGGTTGTAGGGCGAACCGTTGGCGCCGATGCTGGTGTCGGCGAGCATCGACTCGGGCATCGCCTCCACCTCGAGGTTGCCGGTGCTGGGCTGCGACCAGTACAGGGAGAAGCGGCCGCTGTCGTTGCTGCCGTTGTCGACCTGGCCGGCGAAGCGGGCGTCCTGTTGGTCCAGGGCGTTGGGCTGGAACACCAGGTACAGGCCGATCAGGTCGGCGTTGCCGGCCAGGGCGGTGCGCGCCTCGCGGCTGAGGTCGGCGCGCAGGTCGGCGCCGCCACGGGCCTTGAGTGCCTGTACCAGGCGGGCGAAGCCGTTGCCGTACTGGTAGGCGTCCATGAAGTAGCGCTGGATGCGCAGGGCCTGGGTCTCGCCGTGGGCCTGCAGGCGCAGGCGGGCGCTGTGGTCGAGCAGCTCGGTGTTGGCCTGGAACACCTGCTCGGCGCTGCGCCGGGCCTGGGTGAGCGAGGTGGCCACCAGCAGGGCGACGATGGCCAGCAGGCAGAGGCCGGCAAGCAGGGTGATCTTCCACTGGATGGAGAGACGGCGCAGCAACATGGGCTTTTCCTTCTCGGGCAAACAGGACGCCCGCGGTCAGGCGGGCGTCGGCGGGGTCAGTCGGCGATGCAGTTCGGTGGCGCGACCCTGAAGGCCTTGGTCAGCCAGGCCAGGTAGAGCACGCCAAGCAGGGCCCAGACACCGCCGAACAACAACGAGTGTTCGTTCAGGTCCAGCCACAGCGAGACGATGATGCAGAAGCCTATCGTCGGCGCCACCAGATACTTGAGGTTGTTCGTCAGGCCCTTGTTGCGGCCTTCGCGGATATAGCAGTGGTTGATCACCGAGAGGTTGACGAAGCTGAACGCCACCAGCGCGCCGAAGTTGATCACCGAGGTGGCGGTGACCAGGTCGAAGAAGATCGCCGATAGCGAGATCAGGCCGACCACGGCGATGTTCAGCACCGGGGTCTTGTAGCGCGGGTGCAGGCGGGCAAATACCCCGGCCGGGATCACGTTGTCGCGGCCCATCACGTACAGCAGGCGCGACACACTGGTCTGCGAGGCCAGGCCCGAGGCGATGGTGTTGATCACCGTGCAGGCGATGAAGATCGACTGGAACAGCTTGCCGCCGACATACAGGGCGATTTCCGGCAGGGCCGCTTCCTGGTCATGGAAGCGCGCCATGGTGGGGAAGTAGGCCTGGATGAAGTAGGACACGCCGATGAACACCACGCCGCCGATCAGCGCGGTGAGGAAGATCGCTCGTGGGATGGTCTTGCCCGGGTCGCGGGTCTCTTCCGACAGGCAGGTCACCGCGTCGAAGCCCAGGAACGAGAAGCACAGGATGGTCGCGCCGGCGGCCAGGGCGGCGAACTGGGTCTGGTCGTCGGCGAACGGCACCAGGCTCCAGGCGGTGCCCAGCCCCTCGCCGTGGTCCAGGCCACGCCAGCACAGGTAGATGAACACGCCGATGATCGCCACCTGCACGGCGACGAACAGCAGGTTGAAGTGCGCCACCAGGTTGACGCTGCGCATGTTGATCAGGCTGATCAGGGTGACGAAACCGGCCACCCACACCCAGGCCGGCACCTCGGGGAACATCGCCGACAGGTAGAGCTTGGCCAGCAGCGCGTTGACCATGGGCAGCAGCAGGTAGTCCAGCAGGGATGACCAGCCCACCAGGAAGCCCACGTGCGGATTGATGGCACGCTGGGTGTAGGTATAGGCCGAGCCCGATTGCGGGAAGCGCCGCACCAGGGTGCCGTAGCTCACGGCTGTGAACAGGATGCCGGCCAGGGCCAGGAGGTAGGCGCTGGGCACGTGTCCGGCGGTGATGCCGGAGACGATGCCGAAGGTGTCGAACACGGTCATCGGGGTGAGGTAGGCCAGGCCGATGATCACCACATGCCAGAGACGCAGGGACTTGCGGAACTGGGCGTCAGGCTGCATGGCGTGCCTCCTCTGGGGGGCAGACGGAGGTGTGCGGCAAGGACGTGCGGATGGGCTCCATGTTATTCACCATTGGTAGTTGGAGCGGCAGGTAACGCCCGAGGGCGTGGCAGAAGGTACGCGGATCAGCCGATCGAGGGGCCGGGGCGTGGATGGCGGACGTGCACGAGGGGGTGGCGAAGATGATTCGAGGACGGGATCGGCATGATCGGGGCGCTTGCCTGTAGTTGTGGTTTATCGGGCGCGACGCAAAGCGGGAAAAATAAACGACGAAGGGGGTGGGGGTGTCAAGTGAAACACGACAGCATGTCGGGGTTTTGTGAATTTTTATTGAACGACTAGTCGCTATTTTGGTTTTCTCGTCGTTTTTTGAGTGTTTTCCTCGTTATGTGTGTTGATAAAAATTAACGCTTACCTGAAATGTGCTGTGACGAAATACGTCGCGCTTGCGACGGCTGTCATGGATTTTTCCTTTATCCCTTCTAGGGTGATTCGTTCTAGTAAGAGTACTCGCCTGGCGGCCCTGCAACGGGTTGGCCGGGCCGGGCTCCACGGATCAGGAGTCTGCTGGCGCGCCAATCCTGGCACGCCCTGGGCAAGGGAGCTGGCATGGAGAGCGCGGCGTTTCTGGATTACCTGCTGGTGCTGGTACTCGGCTCGATCGTGGTCGAGGGGGCATGGCTGGCCTGGCGCCGGACAGCGGACTGGCACCCGGCCGAGGGACTGGTCAATTTCGTCCTCGGCATCGGCAACCTGGCGGTCGGCGTGCTGTTCGCCGCGACCAGCCTCGGGCTTTATGCTTACCTGCACAGCCATTGGTCACTGGGGCTGGACCTGGGCAGCCCCTGGGCGAACATCGCCTTTGCCTTCCTCGTCTATGACTTCCTGTACTGGGTCAATCACTGGGCCCATCACAAATGCGCGCTGCTCTGGTGCAATCACCTGATCCACCACTGCGGTACCGCCTTCAATCTCACGACCGCAGTGCGCATAGGCTGGCTGGGCAATTTCACCGTCTGGCTGTTCTTTCTGCCCATGGCGGTGCTGGGCATCCCCCTGCAACACTACCTGCTGGTGGTGGCCGCGCAGCTGATCTACCAGTTCTTCATCCATTCGCCACTGATCCCTGAGCTGGGCGTGCTGGAGCGAATCCTGGTCACGCCGTCCCAGCATCGGGTCCATCACGCCAGCAACGATCGCTACCTGGACAAGAACTTCGGCTGTTTCCTGGTGATCTGGGACCGCCTGTTCGGTACTTACCAGCGTGAACTGCCGCAGGAACCGGTGCGTTACGGGGTGACCACGCCGATCAGCCAGCCGGGCTCGCCTGGCCACCTGAACTTCTTCCTCTATCGGCATTGCCTGCGTTCGGCGCGGGAAGCCAGCGGGTTGCGTGGCAAGTTGCGGGTGCTGTTCGGCAGTCCGGCGCATACCCGGGTCGTCGAGCAACACGCCAGCCTGGGGCTGGGCGCATTCGCCTGGCCGGACTACCTGCCGGCCTTGTTCCTCGGTTTTTTCCTGGTGACCCAGTACGCCGTCCTGCCGCCGGGGCAGGCGGCCCTGGCGGCGCTCGCATTCCTGTTGGCGGCCAATAGCGCCGGCCACCGCGAGTCCGGCCTGGCGCACCTGCGCTGGCCGTTGTATCTGGGGCTGGCGCTGGCCAGCCTGTTCCTGTGGTGGCAGGCGACCGGCGGAGCCTGGTTGCTGCTGTTGGCAATCCTGAGCTGCTGCCTGCCCCTGCTGGCCGTGCGGCGCAATCCATTGTTGATCAAGGAGTGATTGATGAACCCGACAAGCGCCTTGCGGGGCTCGGCCGATGACGGGGCGCAGCCCCAGCGGCTGGCCCGCGACAACCAGGCCCTGGAGAGCCTGCTCGAACGCCTCGAAAGTCTGGTGGGGCAGGGCTACATGGACGTCATCGGGCGGGTGTTCCATTCGATGCCGACCAAGCATGCCTCGGTCAGCTTCAGCGAGCATGCCAGGGTCCCCGAGCGCCGTGACGTGTTGCACCTGGGGTCGTACAACTACTCCGGGCTCAATGGCCATCCCCGTATCAACGAGGCGGCCATCGACGCCATACGCCATTACGGCACCACCTCCAGCGGCGTGCGCCTGCTCAACGGTACCAGCGAGCTGCACCTGGAGATGGAGCGGCGCCTGGCGCAGTTCCTCGGGGTCGAGGCGGTGATCACCTTCTCGTCGGGGTTCGCCGCCAACCTGGCAGCCCTGGGAACCCTGTGCCGCGAGGGCGACGTGGTGCTCAGCGACATGCTCAATCACCAGTCGATCGTCGATGGCCTGCGTCTGAGCGCGGCGCGGGTAGTGCCTTACCGCCATGCCTCGCTACGCAGCCTGGAGAGTCACCTGCAGCGCCTTCCCGCGCAACAGCGCAAGTTCATTGTCACCGATGGCGTGTTCAGCATGGACGGCGACCTTGCTCCGCTGGACCGGATCGCCGAACTCGCCAGGCGCTACAACGCCTTCCTGATCGTCGACGATGCCCATGGCACGGGGCACCTGGGGCCCCATGGGCGGGGCACGCCGGCGTTGTTCGGGGTAGCGGGGCAGGTCGATGTGCTGACCGGCAGCCTGAGCAAGGGGTTGCCGGGTGTCGGCGGCTTCATCGCCACTCGCCATGAAACCGCCAGCCTCTTGCGTGCAGGCGCCAACCCTTACATTTTCTCGGCGTCGCTGCCGCCCCCTGTGCTGGCCTCGATCATCGCCGCGCTGGATGTGCTGGAGGCTTCGCCACAGATCATCGAGCAATTGCGCGACAAGACCGAGTACTTTGTCGCGACCCTGCGCGCCCGTGGCTTCGACCTGCTCGACACACGCAGCAGCATCATCCCGCTGATGACCTACGAAGAGCACAAGGCCTACGAGCTGGCCAAGGCCTTGCACCTGCGCGGCGTCTACGTCAATCCGGTGGCTCACCCGGCGGTGAGCCGTTCGCGTGCCCGGGTGCGCATCAACCTCAGTGCCAATCTCACCCGAGAAGAACTCGACTACAGCATCGAGGCCATCACCGACGTTGGCCGGACACTGCGGCTGATCGATGCGCACGGAGCCCGGGATGGCCGTCGTGTTTGAGTGGACCCGGCAACTGAGTGATATCGGAAGGAGCGAATGGCAGGCCTGCTTCGGCGCCGGCAGGGTGACCGCCTCGTACGAACTGCAGCAGGCATTGGAGCGAGCAGGCATCGTCGACAGCTTTCATTACCTCAGGGTGCTGCGTGACGGGCGGTTGGTCGGCATCGTGCCGTGTTTCGTGATGGACTATTCGCTGTCCGACCTCGCGCCGGTGGAGGTTCAGGCCGTGGTGCGGCAGGCGCGCAGGGTGTACGGGCGCTTGCTCAAGGCACGCCTGTTCGTCATCGGCAGCCCGTTGGCGATCTGTTCCGACCTGCTGGGCCTGCCCGGGGTACGGGAGGGGGCCTGGGATCCGGTGCTTGCGATGCTGCATCAGGAATTGCAGGCCAAGGCCGACGCGTTGGGTATCGGGTTCGTCTGCCTCAAGGAGTTCGACCAGGCCCTGCAGCGGCGGCTTTCAGCGGCGTTCGGCGAGCACTACCTGCTGTGCCGCAGCCCCGACACCACCTTTGTGAGCACTGCGGCGGTGAATGGCATGGGTTATGTCGACAACATGCTCAGCAAGTACCGCAACGTATTGAAGAAGCGCCGCAGGACGTTCGACGAAGCGGGCTTGCGCTGGGTGGTCGAAGTGAACTTCGCCGATCATGCAACACAAATGCATCGGCTCTACCTGAACGTGCTCGAACGCTCCAGCACCCGATTCGAGCGTCTCTCCGAAGCGTTCTTCCGTGAGGTCTGCCACTGCCTTGGTACCCAGGCCTACGCCTTGCTCTGCTTCGATGAGCAGCGTCTGGTGGCGTTCGAGTTGTTCCTCGCGGGCGATGCGTTGCATCCGCTGTACCTGGGCATCGATTACGCCTATCGCGATGCCGGCAGCCTGTATTTCAACTGCCTGTACCGCATCGTCGAGGAGGCCGAGCGTCGTGGCGTGCCGTACATCGAGCTGGGCCAGACCAGCTACGAGGCCAAGTTCAGCATCGGGGCCGTTTCCTCACCGCTGTATTTCTACATCCGCCATCGTCGAGGCTGGGTCAACCGACTGTTGTACCTGCTGCGCGACGGACTGTTCCCGGCGCCGCAGATTCCGGCGCTGCGCAATGTGTTCAAGCACCACGATGCCTACCTGGACAGTCTCAAGGCCCAAGGATTGCTCGACCATGCTGATTGAAACCTACGACCTGGATACCTGGCAGGTGCAGGTTTTCGACAGCATCGACGACCTCGACCAGAGCCTGTGGGACAGCACCCTGGCCTTCCATCATCCGTTTCGCAGCCACGCGTTCATGCAGGTGGTCGAGGCTTGTTTCCACGATCGTGACTACCGCTACCTGGTGGCGCGCCGGCCTGGATCGGCGCAAGTCGCCGGGATGCTGTTCGTCACCCAGCAGGACCTGGACCTGATGGCCGAAGCGCCAGCCTGGTTGCGCCGTGGCGTTGGCCCGCTGCGGCGGCTGGTGCCGCGGATCGGCATGCTGCGGGTGGCCATGCTGGGCTGTTTCGAAACGGCAGGGCAGCACTGGTGGGTAGCGCCGGAGCATGACCAGGACGAACTGTTCGCGCTGCTGGTGACCAGTGCCGAACGGGCGCTGCCGCAGGCCCGGGTGCACGTGGTGCGTGACCTGGACCGCGAGAACGCCAGTCATGCCGCATTCGACGGCCTGCTGCACAGGCGCGGCTTTCGTCATTGCCACAACTACCCCCTGGCACTCATCCACCTGCACGGCCTGGACTGGGCAGGGCATTACGCCCGGCTCAAGGCCAACAGCCGCAAGATCCTCAAGAAGGCACTGAGCAGTTTCGAAACCTCCGGTTACCGGGTGCTTCACCATGAGGGCGAGGTGCCCGGCCTGGAGCGGCTGTACGAGCTGTATGTGTGTACACACCGGCATGCGACTGAGTACCAGCGCGAGCAATTGCCACTGGCTTTCCTTCAGCGCCTGCAAGGCAGTGACCAGGCCGTGTTCTCGGTGTTGCTTGATCCGAATGACCGGGCCGTGGCGTTCGTGCTCAGCGGTGTGGGCGAGCGGGTCATCAACCCGTTCCTGTTCGGCCGTGACTATGCCGTGGACCTGCCGGTTAACGCCTACTATGTGCTGCACATCGACCTGTTGCGCCGGTTTGCCTCGCCGGCCACGGAGCGGGTCGACCTCGGCATCACCAACTATTTCGTCAAGCAGAACCTCGGCTCGCAGCTCAGCGGCAGCGGCCTGTACCTGAAGCTGAAGAACCCCGTCCTGAACAGGATCCTAGGACCTCATGTCGCAGAAATGTTCGATATCAAGCAGCCCGGCCAGCGCCGCATCTTCCGCGCCTCCGCCCAGTCAGATGCGGAACCGGCAGGCCCTGCGTGACGACTTCACGGCCAGGTCGAGCCGTCATCGGCAACAGGCCGTCCGGTTGTCGGCACGCCTGCGCAAGACCGAGTGGGCGCGCCTGCTGGTGTTCCTGGCCATGCCCACCCTGGCCTGGCATGGCTATGAGAACGGCTTCGCGCCATGGCTGTGGTTGGCCTTCGGCGGTTGCCTGGCGCTGTTCGTGGCGCTGGTCCGGCGTCATGCCGGCCTGCGCGAGCGTATCGCCCACCAACAGCACCGGGATACGCTCAATCAGTGGGCCCTGGCACGGCTGGACCGGCGTTTCGACGACCTGCCCGCGTGTCCAACCAGCCTGCGTCCACTGTTCGACAAGCAGGACCTGGACATCAACCTGTTTGGCCCGGCATCGCTGGGCCAGCTGTTGTTCAGCCAGTCCACCAGCCTGGGTGAGGAACGCATCGCCGCCTGGCTGACCCTGCCGGCCACCACGGCCCAGCTGGCCGAGCGCCAGGCGGCCATTGCCGAGTTGGTCGAGCGCCGGAGCCTGCGTCAGGCCCTGGCGGCTAACGCGCTGCAGATCAATGCGCGTGGCTACGGGCTGGGGCGGCTGGCCGCATGGGTGGTTCGGGTGGATGCCGGGGTGTTCCCGCCGGCGCAGGTCGTACTGGGGTTGCTTGCCACGCTCGCCAGCCTGGGTGGCGTCGTGGCGGTGCTGGCCGGCGTGGTGCCGCCGTTGGCGTTGCTGGCCTGTATCGTGGTCAATCTGATGTTCTACGGCTGGCGGGCCAAGGCCTGGCACAAGGTGTTCGACGGTGCGGACGATACCGCCGATGCGCTTGGTGGCTTGTCGGACTGGTTGGCCCTGGCCGTTGCGCAGCGCTTCGACAGCCCGGGCCTGAGCCGCCAGGTGACGCGCCTGCAGGCCGATGGCCGGGCACCGGCAGCGGCGATTCGCCAGCTTGACGGCATCCTCGGCTACGCCCGGTTGCGGCACAACCCGACCGTCAGCGTGTTCGCCCAGGCCCTGCTGCTCTGGGACTTCCATTGCGCCCGTGCCCTGGCCCGCTGGAAGCGCGAGCAATGTCGTCGCTTGCCCGAGTGGCTGGAGGTGGTCGCCGAGCTGGAGGCCCTGGCAGCCTTTGCCGGATTGGCGGACGAGAACCCGGGCTGGTGTTGGGCCGAAGCCATCGGCGAGGCCGAGATTCATGCCGAGGCGGCCTGTCATCCGCTGATTCACCCGGAGCGGGCGGTCGCCAACCCGATTGAGCTGGTACCGGGGCGGGTCACGGTGATTACGGGCTCCAACATGTCGGGCAAGACCACCTACATGCGTACCGTGGCCCTCAATCTGCGCCTGGCACAGGCCGGCTCGGTGGTGGCGGCGCGGCATTTCGCTTTCGGGCGGATGCGCATGGTCTCGTCGATCTCGGTCAGCGACTCGCTGGAACAGGGGTTGTCGTACTTCATGAGCGAGGTCATGCAGGTCAAGGCGGTGATCGACACCGTGCGTCAGGCAGCGGAGCCGGTGCTGTACCTGCTCGACGAGCTGCTCAAGGGCACCAACGAGAAGGAGCGCAACCTGGCGATCATCGAGATCCTGCGCACCCTCTGCGCTCATCAGGCACTGGGCATGCTCACCACCCACAACGTGGCGCTGGCCACGGCGCCTGAACTCCAGGGGCTGGGCCGCAACATCTACTTCGAAGAAGGTTTCGAAGAGGGCGAGGCACAGGCGCTGCGCTTCAACTATCAGCTGCGCCACGGCATTTCGCGCAACACCAACGCCATTCGCCTGTTGCGCAGCATGGGAGTGCTCAAGGGTGACTGACACACTGGACATGGGCGGGCAGCTCGCCGATGCCGGGCATGTCGGCCAGGTCGTGCCGCTGGTCGCCAGCATCGCGCCGCAACCCCTGGCGTTCATCTACGGGACACGCCATCTGGAGCCTTACCTGGCGCACGCCTTTGCCCGCAACCTGGGCTGGTTTGGCCATGCCCGGCATCGGGTGCTGTTGCAGGCAGGGGAGTGCCAAGGGGTTGTGGCTACGCTTGGTGCCCGCGAAAAGACCCGTTTCGACCTGGCCCTGCTCACCTCGATACTGCGTTTCTATCCGGGGTTGTCCGGGTTGCGGGTGATCCGCCGCCTGCAGCGGTCGGTGGCGCGCCATCCGCGGCCCGGTCACGATGCGTTGTGGCTGTACAACCTGGCCGTGGCGCCCCAGGCGCGCGGGCGGGGGCTTGGCACGCGGCTGCTGCGAGGCGCCATCGCCCGGGCACGGGCGGCGGGGCATGGGCGCCTGCAACTGGATGTGGACACCGACAACCAGCTGGCGCAGCGCTTGTACCGGGCCCATGGTTTCCAGGTTGACAGCGAGATACCGGGGGTGTGTTGCGACGGCTTTCTGTTCGCCGACCAGTTGCGCATGAGCCTGGATCTGGGCAACCGCGGATAACGATGCGAAAACTTGCGTCTCACGCCGGGCCGGTCAGTGCTAATCTTGCATACCCCCATTCGAGGGGGCCTATCAGCCCTATATGGACAGCAATCGGTTCTATTCATGAAGAAATCAGTAGGCATCCTTTCCGGTCTGGCCGTGGCCATCGCCGTCGCAACCACCGCTGGCGCCTGGTACACCGGCAAGCAGTTGCCCGCGGAGCTGGAGCGCTCCGTTGCCCGCGGCAACGAAGAACTGAAGAAAGCCCTGGCCGGCAACGGTGGCAGCATGACCATCGAGCTGGTCTCGCTGGACCAGCACTTCTTCACCAGCACCGCGCACTACCGCCTGAAGGCCGAGAACGTGCAGGTCGGCGAAGCCGAGGCACTGAACTTCCAGGTGGGCGTGACCGACCAGATCGAGCACGGCCCGTTCCCGTGGTCGCGGGTCAAGGCCCTTAAGCTGATGCCGGTCATGGCCACCAGCAACAGTGCGCTGGACAAGGATGACTTCACCAGCGGCTGGTTCACCGCCGCCGGCGACAAGGCGCCGGTCACCGCCCAGGTCAGCCTCGGCTATGGCGGCAGCATCGACAGCGACATCCGCCTGGCACCGGTCACGCTCAAGGAAGACGGCGGCAATGTCCTGGACTTCTCCGGCCTGCAGCTCAAGCTGCGCGGCGACCGCGAAGGCAAGGTGGTGGAGATCCACAGCAGCGCCGAGCGCCTCGAGCTGAACTTCGTCGACGAGCAGCAGGCGCCGGTGAAGATCCTGCTCAACGGTTTCAAGGCCGGTGGCAAGCTCACTGAGACCGCCCACGACATGGTCTATGTCGGCAACCTCGATCTGGCCCTGGCCGACACCCAGGTGACCTTCGGGCCGAAGCAGGAAGTGCTGGTGCTCAAGGGTCTGCAGCAGAACAACCTGTACAACGCCGAGGGCGAGGACAAGGACAAGCTGGCCGGGCGCCTGGAATACAAGGTCGACGACATCAGCTATGCCGGCCGCAAGGTGGGCAGCGCGGAAATGGTCCTGACCATGAAGTCCATCGACATTCCGGCCATGCAGGCATTGATGGAGTGGTACCAGACCCAGTTGCCGCAGATGCAGCAGGCCGCCGCCGATGGCGAGGCGCCGTCGCTGGAGATGACCCCGGAGGAGCAGGCCAAGGTCCAGGGCGACCTGCAGAAGCTGCTGGTGGCCAAGCCGCAGGTGGCGGTGGAGAAGCTGGCATTCAAGACCGCCAATGGCGAAAGCCACTTCAACCTGGCGATGGACTTTGCCAGCCCGAGCTCGTTCGACCTGCCGCCTGACCAGTTGGGCAAGCAGCTGCTGACGCAACTGAAGGCCAAGCTCAGCGTTTCCAAGCCGATGGTCGCCGACCTGGCCACCTTGCAGGCGCTGCTCGAGGGCGAGACCGATGCCCAGGCCATCGCCCAGCAGTCCAGCCAGGCCGGTGAAATGGTCGGCATGATGGCGCTGCAGAGCGGCATGGCCACGGTGCAGGGCAGCGACGTGGTGTCGAGCCTGCAATACGCCGACGGCATGGTAGACTTCAACGGCAAGAAGATGACCGTCGAAGAGTTCGCCATGCTGATCAGCGGCCACCTGGCGGCACTCCAGCCGCAGGGCTGATTGCTGGCTCGCGGTCCCTTTCGCGGGGCAAGCCCGCTCCCACGAAGTCGCCATGAATTGGATGGCTTCGTGGGAGCGGGCCTCGCGACTGCATTGGGGCGGCCAACGTAAAAACCTCTTTTGCATCCCTCCGATTGCCTGTAGCCTTCGCGTCCGATAAGAATCCGCGCCCGCAGAGGGGCCGAGACGCTGGCCGTCCGGCACCATCAGCCGATCTGCCAGGGCCGGGTGATACACTCGACTGACGCGCTCAAGCGCCCCGCAGGTCCAGCGATCATGACCCAGATTTCCGAACGCCTGTTGGTCCAGGCCCACCTCGATGCCAAGCAGCCCAACCCGCTGACGCCCGCGCAGGAGGCCGAATACCGTGCGGCCATCGCCGCCGAGCTGAAAAAGCAGAACGCCGTGCTGGTGGCCCACTACTATTGCGATCCGGTGATCCAGGCCCTGGCCGAGGAAACCGGCGGCTGCGTGTCCGACTCGCTGGAGATGGCGCGCTTCGGCAAGAATCACCCCGCCGAGACCGTGGTGGTGGCGGGGGTGCGCTTCATGGGTGAAACCGCGAAGATCCTCACCCCGGAAAAGCGCGTGCTGATGCCGACCCTGGAGGCGACCTGCTCCCTCGACCTGGGTTGCCCGGTCAAGGAGTTCTCGGATTTCTGTGACCAGCATCCCGAGCGCACCGTGGTGGTCTACGCCAACACTTCCGCAGCGGTGAAAGCCCGGGCCGACTGGGTGGTGACCTCCAGCTGCGCGCTGGAAATCGTCGAAAGCCTGATGGACAACGGCGAAACCATCATCTGGGGCCCTGACCAGCACCTGGGCCGCTACATCCAGAAGCAGACCGGTGCCGACATGCTGCTGTGGGACGGTGCCTGTATCGTTCACGAAGAGTTCAAGTCGCGCCAGCTGGCCGACATGAAGGCGCTGTACCCGGACGCGGCGATCCTGGTCCATCCGGAGTCGCCGGAAGCGGTGATCGAACTGGCCGACGCGGTGGGCTCCACCAGCCAGCTGATCAAGGCAGCGCAGACCCTGCCGAACAAGACCTTCATCGTCGCCACCGACCGCGGCATCTTCTACAAGATGCAGCAGCTGTGCCCGGACAAGGAGTTCGTCGAGGCGCCGACCGCCGGTAACGGCGCGGCCTGCCGCAGCTGCGCGCACTGCCCGTGGATGGCGATGAACACCCTGGAGCGCACGCTGGACTGCCTGCGCAAGGGCAGCAACGAGATCTTCGTCGAGCCTGCGCTGATTCCCAAGGCGATCAAGCCGCTGAACCGCATGCTCGATTTCACCCAGGCGGCGCGGTTGAAGTTGTCGGGCAACGCCTGACATCACCTTGTAGGAGCGGCCTTGCGCCGCGAAAGGGCCGCAGAGCGGCCCCAGGATGTTCAGGGTCACGCAAAAAACAGGGGCCGCTCTGCGGCCCTTTCGCGGCGCAAGGCCGCTCCTACAGGGTTATCGGTTCTGACGCCTAGCGCCCCATCATCTCCTTGACCATCCGCTGCTGCTCCATGATCTCGCGTTGGCGCTGGTCGATCTGCGAGGCCAGCGGGAAGTTGCTGCCCGAGCGGCGCTTGGCGTAGTCGAGCTGCTGGATCGCCTGGTCGAAATCGCCGACCAGGGTAAAGTACTCGGCGCGGGCACGGTGCAGGCCGATGGTGTTGCCCGACAGCCCGCGGACTTCGGCGACGTCGTACCACACGTCCGGGTCGTCCGGACGGTTCTTGACCAGGTCGTCCAGCACCTTCTCCGCCTCGGCCGGCTTGTTCTGCTTGATCAGCAGGTCGGCGCGCACCTGTTTCAACGGATAGTTGGCCGGGTACAGCGCCTGCATGCGCTGGGCGCGTTGCTGGGCATCGGCCAGGCGGTTGTTGGTGATGTCCAGGTCGATCTGCGCGAGGTTGTAGGTAATGTCGTTGGGCGCCTTGGCCAGTAGTGGCTTGAGGTTCTCCCGTGCTTCGTTGAGCTGGCCACCCTTGATCTGCGCCAGCGCCAGGCCATAGCGCGCGGCGTCCATTTGTGGATTCTCGTCTAGTTGGGCGCGGAAGCGCTTGGCGGCCAGGCCCGGGGTGCCTTCATAGGTGAGCTGTACCCGTGCACGAATCAGCTGGTAACGCAGGCTGTCCTCGACGCCCCCCTTGGGCGCCTGCTCGGCACGGTTACGGGTATCGGCTACCCGCGACTCGGTCACCGGGTGGGTAAGGAGGAATTCCGGCGGCTTGGCGTCATAGCGGTATTGGCGCGCCAGGCGTTCGAACATGCTGGGCATGTTGCGTGGGTCGTAACCGGCTTTTTCCAGATTCAGGATACCGATACGGTCGGCTTCCTGTTCGTTCTGCCGGGAGAAGCGTCGCTGTTCCTGGATCGCCGCCGCCTGGGTGCCGGCAATCACACCGATGCCGGCATCGCCACCACCGCCGGCGGCCAGGACGATACCTGCAAGCAGCGCGGCCATCATTGGCAGTTGCATGCGCTGCTGGGCTTCGACGCCACGGGCGAAGTGGCGCTGCGACAAGTGCGCCAGTTCGTGGGCCAGGACCGAGGCGTACTCGCCTTCGGTCTGCGCATTGAGGAACAGGCCACCGTTGACCCCGACGATACCGCCTGGCGCGGCGAAGGCGTTGAGTTCCTTACTGTCGATGAGGATGAACTCCAGGCGCCGGTCCTGCAGTTGGCTGGTCTCGGCCAGCTTGTACACGCTGGTTTCGACGAAGTCCTTGAGCTGCGGGTCGTTCAGCTGGTTGACCTGGCCGCGCAACAGGCTCAGCCAGGCGCGACCGAGCTGGTGTTCCTGTTGCGGCGAGACGATCGCGGAGCTGGCGTCGCCCAGTGACGGCAGGTCGTCGGCGTGGCCGGGAAGGGCCATCAGGCAGGCCAGCGTCAACAGGGTGGGGCGCAGTAGATTCATGCAGAAGCTCGCGTCGATGAAAAGCCTTACTGTAGCCGGGTCGCGCGATGCCGACCAGTGGCGGTATCCTACCAGACCTTTCTGTTCATACCCCGGAGACGCGCCCGATGAGTGACACCCCGACCAGCGACGCCGAGCTCGACGCCAGCGGGCTGAACTGCCCGCTGCCGCTGCTCAAGGCCAAGATGGAACTCAATCGCCTGGCCAGTGGCGCGGTGCTCAAGGTGATCGCCACCGACGGCGGTTCCCAGCGCGACTTCCGCACTTTCGCCCAGCTGGCCGGTCATACGCTGCTGCATGAAACGGCCGAGGCCGGCGTGTACACCTACTGGCTGCGCAAGGCCTGAGTCTTTTCCAAGGATCGTCAATGTTCAAAGTGCTTCGCGACTGGATGCAGCGCTACTTCTCCGACGAGGAGGCAGTGGTGCTGGCGGTCCTGCTGTTCCTGGCCTTCACCGTGGTGCTGACCCTGGGCGGCATGCTCGCGCCAGTGCTGGCGGGCATGGTCCTGGCGTTTCTCATGCAGGGCCTGGTCAATGCCCTGGAGCGCTTGAAGGTGCCGTCCAGGCTGGCGGTCTGGCTGGTGTTCGCCCTGTTCATGGGCGCGCTGGCAGTGTTCATGCTGGTGCTGGTGCCGCTGCTCTGGCATCAGCTGATCACCCTGTTCAACGAACTGCCGGGTATGCTCGGCAAGTGGCAGTCGCTGTTGCTGCTGCTGCCCGAGCGCTATCCGCACCTGGTGTCGGACGAGCAGGTGCTGCGCGCCATCGAATCGGTGCGCGGCGAGATCGGCAAGTTCGGCCAGTGGGCGCTGACCTTCTCGCTGTCGAGCCTGCCGTTGCTGGTCAATGCGATGATCTACCTGGTGCTGGTGCCGATCCTGGTGTTCTTCTTCCTCAAGGACCGCGAGCTGATCGGGCGCTGGGTCAGCGGCTACCTGCCGCGTGAGCGTACGCTGCTCAACCGGGTGGGCGACGAGATGAACCGGCAGATCGCCAACTACATTCGCGGCAAGGGTATCGAGATCCTGATCTGCGGGATTGCCACCTATATCGCGTTCATCAGCCTGGGCCTCAACTATGCCGCCTTGCTGGCGCTGCTGGTGGGCCTGTCGGTGGTGGTGCCGTATGTCGGCGCGGTGGTGGTGACGGTGCCGGTGACGCTGATCGCGCTGTTCCAGTGGGGCTGGGGCGACCAGTTCATCTACCTGATGGCGGTGTACGCGATCATCCAGGCGCTCGATGGCAACGTGCTGGTGCCGCTGCTGTTCTCCGAGGCAGTGAGCCTGCACCCGGTGGCGATCATCTGCGCGGTGCTGCTGTTCGGCGGGCTGTGGGGGTTCTGGGGAATCTTCTTCGCGATCCCGCTGGCGACGCTGTTCAAGGCGGTGCTGGATGCCTGGCCGCGGCAGGACAAGTCTGTGGCGCCGATGTTGTAGATCTGGGGCTGCTTTGCAGCCCTATCGCGGCACAAGGCCGCTCCTACAGGGGAACGCGATTCCTGTAGGAGCGGCCTTGTGCCGCGATAGGGCGCAAAGCGCCCTCAAGATCTCAAGCCTTATCGAGATTCTGCGCCGCCGCCAACACGGCATCCACATGCCCCGGCACCTTCACCCCGCGCCATTCCTGGCGCAGCACTCCGTCCTTGTCGATCAGGAAGGTGCTGCGGTCCACACCCATGTATTCCTTGCCATACAGCTTCTTCAGCTTGATCACGTCGAACAGCTGGCACAGCGCCTCGTCCTTGTCGCTGATCAGCTCGAAGGGAAGCGCCTGCTTGGCCTTGAAGTTCTCGTGTGACTTGATGCCATCGCGCGACACGCCGAACACCACGGTGTTGGCGGCCTGGAACGCTGCATGCTGGTCGCGGAAGCCCTGGCCTTCGGTGGTGCAGCCCGGGGTGCTGTCCTTGGGATAGAAGTACAACACCACCTGCTGGCCCTTCAGGTCGGCAAGGCTGACGGTCTGGCCGCTGGTGGCCTGGACCTGGAAATCGGCGACGGGTTGGTCGAGTGCTACGGCCATGGGAGCTTCCTTACATGGGGTTCTGTGGGCGCCACGGTTCGATCAGCGCGTCCAGGTTCAGGGCGTCGGCAAAGTCGAGGAACTGGTCACGCAGCCAGCTGATCTGGGTGCCGGCCGGCAGGATCACGGTGAACTGGGCGTTGAGCATGCTGCTGCCAGTTTGCGGCGCGAGGTAGGTGTCGCAGGTCATCGCTTCGAGTTCGACGCGGTGGTCGAGGAAGAACTGGCACAGCTCGTTGATGATGTCCGGGCGATAGGCGGCGCTGACGTAGGCTACATAAGGCAGGGCCTGCGGACGCACTTCCTGGTCGGCGCTGCGCACCACGTCCAGGGTCAGGCCGTGCTTCTTGCCCAGGCCCGGCAGGGTGGCTTCGAGGCGGGCCAGGGCATCCCAGCTGCCGCCGACCTGCAGCACCAGGGCGCTGGTCTCGCCGTGGCGCGACAGGCGCGAGGTGACCACCGCGCAGCGGTTGTCGAAGGCCGCGCGGCTGAGAACGTTGGCCAGTTCCATGGGGTTGGGGCCCAGGGCGCTGATGACGAGGAATTGTTCGCGAACGGTGGGGGTGGACATGCAGCATTCCTAAAGCGATGAGCGGTCGGTGCAGGACGGGGGCAAGCCTCCTGCATCAGCAGGGCCCGGGCCGGTTTTGGCGGCTGTGGACGCAGGCCGGTAGCACTGTCGACGGCCCGGCGGGCCGTGCTGCACCGATCAAAGGATCAAGGGTAGCGAAAAGCGGCGCGAAGGGGAATGCTCCGCCCGCCTGCTTCGCTTGTGCAAGGCCGATGGCGCCAGTACCATTACCGCTCTCTTTTTCCGGCAGGAGCAGTTACATGATTGCGGGCAGTATGGTGGCATTGGTCACTCCCATGGATGCACAAGGGCGTCTGGACTGGGACAGCCTCGACAAACTTGTAGACTTCCACCTGGAAAACGGCACCCACGCGATCGTAGCTGTCGGCACCACCGGCGAGTCCGCCACGCTGGATGTCGAAGAGCACATCCTGGTCATCAAGCACGTGGTCGAGCGGGTCAAGCACAGCAACAAGCGGATTCCGGTGATCGCCGGTACCGGTGCCAACTCCACTGCCGAAGCCGTGCACCTGACCAAGAACGCCAAGAATGCTGGCGCCGACGCCTGCTTGCTGGTGGTCCCGTACTACAACAAGCCGACCCAGGAAGGCCTGTACCAGCACTTCAAGCACATCGCCGAAGCCGTCGACATCCCGCAGATCCTCTACAACGTGCCCGGCCGCACCTCCTGCGACATGCAGGCCGACACCGTGATCCGCCTGTCGAAGGTCAAGAACATCATCGGCATCAAGGAAGCCACCGGCGACCTGGTCCGTGCCAAGGCCATCCTGGATGGCGTCGACAAGGACTTCATCGTCCTGTCCGGCGACGATCCGACCGCCGTCGAGCTGATCCTGATGGGCGGCAAGGGCAACATCTCCGTCACCGCCAACGTCGCCCCGCGCGAAATGGCCGACCTGTGCGAGGCCGCCCTTGAGGGCAATGCCGAGAAGGCCCGCGCGATCAACGAAAAACTCATGCCGCTGCACAAAGACCTGTTCTGCGAAGCCAACCCGATTCCGGTGAAATGGGCGCTGGTGGAAATGGGCCTGATGCAGCAGGGCATTCGCCTGCCGCTGACCTGGCTGAGCGAAGGTTGTCACGAAAAAGTCCGTACTGCCTTGCGCCAGTCCGGCGTACTGGTTTAATCGAGGAAGTACACCGCATGAAGCGACTGGCTGGTCTTTCCGCTCTCGCCCTGATCATTTCCAGCACCAGTGGGTGCGGCTGGCTGTGGGGCGAGGATGGCTATTTCCGCGACCGTGGCAGCGACTACCTGCAGGCGCAGCCGACCGCGCCGATGCAGCTGCCGCCGGACGCCAGCAACGTCAAGCGCCTGGATCCGCTGCTGCCGATCCCGCGCAACGTGGCCGACGATCGCGCCACCGGCGAGTTCGAGGTACCCCGTCCACAGCCGCTGTCGGCCACCGCCGACATCAGCGATTTCAGCCTGCAGCGCAGCGGCAACAGCCGTTGGGTGCTGGCCCAGCGCTCGCCCGCCGAAGTCTGGCCGGTGACCCGCCAGTTCTTCGAAGACAACGGTTTCCGCATTGCCGAAGAGCGTCCGCAGACCGGTGAATTCAACACCACCTGGCAGCGCTTCGACGAGCTGTCGGCTTCCCTCGGCCAGCGCTTGGCCAGTACCTCCAGCAGCCCGGACAGTGAAGTCCGCGTGCGGGTGCGCATGGAGCCCGGCGTGCAGCGCAACACCTCCGAGGTGTATGTGGTCAGCGTCGAGCGTCCGGCCGGCAGCACCGCCGAACCTGATTTCCCGTCCGCCTCCAGCAACACCGGCACCGACGCCCTGCTGGTCGACGAAATGCTCGCCAGCATGAACCGCAGCGCCGAGAAGGGCGGTTCGGTCTCGCTGTTGGCCGCGCGCGACTTCGATGCCCCGAGCCAGGTCAGCCTGAGCGAGGACGGCAGCGGCAACCCGGTGCTGTTCCTGGGCTCGGACCTGGACCGTGCCTGGTCAGGCGTCGGCCGTGCCCTGGAGCAGGGCGAGTGGCGTGTCGAGGACATCAACCGCAGCCTGGGCCTGTACTACATCAACCTGTCCGAGAAGCCCGACGACAAGCAGAAGGAGCCTGGCTTCTTCAGTCGCCTGTTCGGCAGCGAGCCGAGCAAGGAAGAGCGTGAAGCCCGTGCCGAGCGCTACCAGGTTCGCCTGAGCAAGGTCGGCGACAACGTCCAGGTGACCGTCGAGAAGAACATCAACACCGTGGCCCCGGCCGATGTTGCCCGCCGCGTGCTGAGCGCGATCCAGGACCACCTGGGCTAAGTGCGCTTCGCGGTTCTAGGAAGCGGTAGCCAGGGAAACGGCACGCTCGTCGCCAGTGGTGATACTTTCATCCTGGTCGATTGCGGGTTTTCCCTGCGCGAGACCGAGCGGCGCCTGGCGCTGCTCGGGGTGTCGGCCACGCAGCTGAGCGCGGTACTGGTGACCCACGAACATGCCGACCACGTGCATGGGGTGGGGTTGCTCTCGCGCCGCTACAATGTACCGGTCTACCTCAGCCAGGGCACGTTGCGCGGCATGCGCAAGCCGGTCGAGGTGGCCGGTTTTCTCGGTTGTGGCGATGTGCTGCAGGTCGGCGATCTGCAGGTCAGCGCGGCACGGGTCGAGCATGACGCCTATGAGCCGCTGCAGTACGTGATCAGCGATGGTCGTCGGCGCTTCGGCATGCTCACCGACCTGGGCAGTTACGACGCGCGGCTGTTGGAGCGCTATCAGGGGCTCGATGCCTTGCTGATCGAGGCCAACCACTGCCGCGACCTGCTGGCCCGTGGGCATTACCCGCACTTTCTCAAGCTGCGGGTCGGCGGCAGCCAGGGACATTTGAACAACCACCAGGCCGCGAGCCTGGTGGCCGAGTTGGGCTGGCAGAACCTGCAGCACCTGGTGCTGGCCCACCTCAGCAGCAAGAACAACCTGCCACATCTGGCCCGCCAGTGCTTCGTCGACGCCCTCGGGTGCGACCCGGACTGGCTTCAGGTGGCGAATCAGGATCATGGGCTCGACTGGCGCCAAATCGCCTAGCCCACCCACTCAAGCAAGCGGAGCCCATCATGGAAAAACGCGACGAACTCTACCGCGGCAAGGCCAAATCGGTTTACAAGACCGACGACGCCGACCGCTTGATCCTGCTGTTCCGTAACGACACCTCGGCGTTCGACGGCAAGCGCATCGAACAACTCGACCGCAAGGGCATGGTGAACAACAAGTTCAATGCCTTCATCATGCAGAAGCTCGAAGAAGCCGGCGTGCCGACTCAGTTCGACAAGCTGTTGGGCGACAACGAGTGCCTGGTGAAGAAGCTCGACATGATCCCGGTCGAGTGCGTGGTGCGCAACTACGCCGCCGGCAGCCTGGTCAAGCGCCTGGGCGTGGAGGAGGGCATCAAGCTGGAGCCGTCCACCTTCGAGCTGTTCCTGAAGAACGACGAGAAGGGTGACCCCTTCATCAACGAATCCCACGTTGTCGCCTTCGGCTGGGGCACCGCCGAGCAACTGGTCGAGATGAAGAAGCTGTCGCTGAAGGTCAACGAAGTGCTGAGCAAGCTGTTCGACGACGCAGGCCTGCTGCTGGTCGACTTCAAGCTGGAGTTCGGTGTGTTCCACGGCCAGATCGTCCTGGGCGACGAATTCAGCCCGGACGGCTGCCGTCTGTGGGACAAAGAAACCCGCAAGAAGATGGACAAGGACCGCTTCCGTCAGGGCCTGGGCGACGTGATCGAAGCCTACGAAGAAGTTGCCAAACGCCTGGGCGTGCCGCTGTAAGCGGCGCGTTCACGCAAGCGCCTGATACCACGCGAATTTTTTTCAAAAAAGGTTTGCCAGAAACGAAATCGCTGGTATGATGCGCGCCATTGGAGAGATGCCGGAGTGGTCGAACGGGACGGATTCGAAATCCGTTGTACTGGCAACAGTACCTAGGGTTCAAATCCCTATCTCTCCGCCATACGCGAAGTAGTCGAAGCCCCCGAAAACGTTGAGTTTTCGGGGCTTCGTCGTTTATGGTTCGCCCGGAAAAAGTTGGGTAATGTTTTTGCAGTCGCTAACTCAGATCACGTCTCACAACTTCGACTTTTAGATTCGAAGCCTTCCAGCCCTTCAGATTTTTTATAAAGTTTGCTGCAGGCTTTAGGGTACTTTCCGCTGGGAGAAAATGGCCGCTTACATTTGTTAGTTGCACCGTGTTGCCTTTTTTTTTCAGCATCCCTGCAGCGACTACGTTGGTCCGTGTCAAGCCCGCCTGAGCAGCAATGGCAAGAAAAGCTGAGTGTGACGGTTCGACTTCCGGACTATTGTGGTAGCTGCCGACGATGAGCGTCCTATCCTGGGTGAGCACCCACTTATGGCTATGGAGTGAGTTGTTGATGTGTGGCTCGTTGAAAAAGTCCGCGTGTTTGATAATGCTGACTTGCGCTTGTCTACTTTCAAGGTAGGTATTTAGCTCCATTCGTTCACTGGCAAGCTTACCTGCTTTTACATCCGTCAATGGAGGCATGTTCTTAAGCTGCCATTTGTTCACCATTCTACTCAACCAGTTGTTTCCGCTTGGGTCGATCCTGTTTATCGGGTCTCCTGAGCAATAGGCGTAAGCATTGATGCCACCGGCATTGAAGGGGCTGAAGGCGTCTGGGCTTTGAAAACGCATTAAAACTGGGCTGAACGCTCGGTGACCATTGCCCAGCAGGTAGTTCCCGATTTTCGGATCGAAGGGTTTGCCGTTGAACGCCAAGACCGCTGATGCCGGTATTTCCGGGTGATGGTAGCCATAGGCGTTGTAGGTCCGTGTGCTAGCTGATCGACTTGTCTGCAATACAGATTCATGTGAGTCGACCTTGAGCAGCGCCAGGGTTATGGTGGTGTCCGACGATGCAGGCAGCGATTGGCTCATCGCTTTGCTGGGTGGCATGGATGTTTCTCCGTTTATTACAAGGCTCCTTGGAACTTGAATACTCTTGTCCAGAATCAACCTCCTGTGTAGCTGATAAAAATTACAGGTAGCATTCCTTCGGTACGTCAGGCTGGCGGCTATTTGCCATGATTTGCACTCTGGGTGCTTGTTGTACACAATCGCACCCTTTGCCTCGAAAGGATGCGTGCAATGAAGTTCGAAGGGACTTTCCAATACATGGGCAACCACGGGATCGTCTTCAACGTCTCGCAGATCACCCTGACCGACAGTGAGCGTGGACGCCTGCGCGAGCTGCATTTCGGTGAGGCGAGAAGCGCCCATTACGAGGTCAACAGCAAGGTCGTCGAGACCTACGACAGGATGCTGGCCAAGGGGCTGCCCTGCGTGATGAAGATCGGTATCTCCAAGCCGCTTACCCGCCAGCAGGGCGATACCCTCAATGCCCAGCGCACCAAGGTCGCCAACCTTGCCGCCTCGGCGTTCGCCGCCGCCGCGAGTTCTGTCGCATCGCCCTATGTTGGCGTGCCGGTGGGCGCTGGGGTGCGGGCCTATGCCAATGACGTCCTGCCCACCTACCATGCCGGCGATGTATTGGTCAGCATCGAGGCGCAGGTCAATGGCGGCATCGGGCCGCAGCACACCACCTCGACCCTGATCATCAAGACCTGAGGGAGACGCCTGTGTCCGAAATTATCTATGCGGTCATCGCCCTGGTGCTTTACGGCCTGTTGGATCGGTTCCTCAGGCCTTACGCGCTGCGCAAGTGGCTCGGGGTGGCGTTGGCGGTGGTTGGTGTCGTCGGTTGCATCCTTGTGAGCCAGACCCGTTCGTTCGGGTTGGACCTGGGATTGCTGTCGGTGCTTGCCACGGGGGCGGGTGTGGGCCTGTTTGTGAGGCGGCGGCGATTCGAGCAAGTTGGTTGATGCGATAAAGGTTTTTACCCGAAAGCCCCGTAGTTCTTGCTACGGGGCTTTTTGTATCAAACAGCGGAGTTGTTCGTCACTGCGTGGGAGACATCTTGCGACAGTGCTTTGGCCATGCCGGTGAGGTAGTGCGCGGCTACCAGCAATGTAGGTGCGTTCTTCAGATCTTGAGTCAGCGCGATATCGCTCAGGGTGTAGGCGCAGGTTATCAAGTTGGTGGATTGTTCCAGGGCATAGTCCATGGGGTGGCCCGCAACGACCTGGAACAGTGGGTTTTCGTTATCGACTTCACCGCTTTCGCCAAAGCTGCCGATGCCGACGGTGGTGATGCGCTTGTCTTGAGTCATGCCTGTTCTCCTTGTTGTCTGGGCGCGATCAATGCCTTGCCTGTACACGGCTCAGGGCCATTTCGATCAAGCTGCGTGCACTGTCGATTTCGTGCACGGCGGTCAGGGCCATGACCTGGCCCGGCGGCTTGCTGTGGATCATTGCGGCGTGCTGGGCGGCGGTGAGGGCGCAGACGAGATACTCGGCAACTTGAACGAGCAAATCTTCAATCTGATGTGGGGCGTCGCCAAGGCTGTTTGGCGGATCTGGAACCATCTTGCGCATATGCATCTCCGGAGTCGGTGGTGCTGCAACAAGCTTGCTGTCAAACAAGGGGGTGGCAGCGGTACGTGGGTTGACAGACCGAGGACTCCGGGACCCGGCGCACACAAGGTGCCCCACGTACTGCCGCCATAAGGGGTGCACGTGCTCGGAGTAGTATTCGGCCTGTCAAAGCCGGTCGTTGAGTTGGCAACGACGGGTCGAGACTAGGCCGCGAACCGAGCAGCTGCAATGGCTTGAATGGGGGAAAAGTGTGCTTGGGAAATGGACTACAGGAAATCAGGAAAGTCTGATGAAAATCTGTAGGAAGCTGAAAGGAATTGCCAGCAAGTTGGTCTTCTCAATCCTCAGATCACTTATTGGCTCTTTGCGGGAAACTCCGTTTTCACTTCATGCTATCGCCTGTTTATCGGCTTCTCTTGCTGTAGACGTTGGCGGTCTCGAGCGGCCTGACTGTCAGCTCTACACCTAGTGCAAGCATCAGCTTCTGGACGGTAGCGAAGCGCGTCTTGTCCCCTCCCTTGAGCGTTTTATAGAGTGACTCGCGGTTAACGCCTGCATCCTGGGCAAACTGATTCACACCGATGGCCTTGGCGACTTCACCGATGGCCTGCATCAGCGTCTGGGCATCGTTGCTGTGCATGGCTTCTGCCAGGAAGGCAGCAATGGTTTCGGGGTTGTCGAGGAAGCGGGAGGCCTCGAAGCGGTTGGTGTTGCTCAGTTCCAGGTCAAGGATCGGCATATCGCCAGACTCGGCATTTTTACTCATCTTCTTTTACCTCGCAGGGCATCGAGAATGTCCTTCGCTCGTTTGATGCCTCTGTCTTGATCAGTCTTGTCACTGCCGTAGAGCATCAAATAGCGCGCCATGCCTGTCCGCACATAGTAGATGCGGTAACCAGGCCCGATGAACACGCGCATTTCGCTGACACCGTCGCCGACGGGTTCGGTGTCACCGAAGTTGCCACCTTCTGCGCGGAGAATCCGTCCGGCGATCGCACCTTTGCCGATGGGGTCCTTGACGCCATCGAGCCAGGATTCAAATTCCGGCGTTGTGTCGATCAGGTTACTCATGCATGAAAGTAGCCTACTGGCTACTCCTTGTCCATGTGGGTGGTATTTTCGGATCAGACGCCAAGCCGGACGACGCTCGATTCAGCGCAGTGACGGCCTGAGGCTAGAGAGCGATTCGGTCGGTTGCAATGCTTTGAAGGAAGGGGACATCCGACTCGGAAAAGGACTACGGGCAGAGGGAAGTCCATGCTTTTCAGTCGGGATAGGCATCAGTCCCAGGGAATCAAGCTATTTCCGGTAAGGGCAATCTGTGCGAACTACGCCAACCTGTAACGTTTTAGCAAGTAGTTCATTACACTTAGTTGCCGTGCCGACAACTTGTTAGTTGACCCCCGTCAACTAGTGCAACTGTACTAACGCCTTTCGCTCACACCCCCTTTTCCCGTATGATCCGCGCGCCATCAGTTTGATGGTGGATCATGGACTAAAGGATTTTTATGAAAAAGCTGATCAAAGCTACTGTCGCTGTTGCTGTCGTTTCGGGCGTTGCCCTGCTGTCCGGCTGCACCGGCCAGGTCTACAACCAGCCTAAGAACTGCTCGTACGACTACCTGTTCCACCCATCGGTTTCCATCTCCAAGATCATCGGCGGCT
Organism: Pseudomonas sp. 2hn; assembly: GCF_019646095.1. NCBI lineage: Bacteria > Pseudomonadati > Pseudomonadota > Gammaproteobacteria > Pseudomonadales > Pseudomonadaceae > Pseudomonas > Pseudomonas sp. 2hn. Next base: position 1,398,292 of record NZ_CP081016.1, read on the forward strand.
GCGGCCCGATCGATAAACTGCCTCAGCAGCAGTAATCTTGGAAATACCCTGATCGGGTCGTTCACGGCCTGATCCAAGACCCCCGACCATGGATGTGGCCGGGGGTTTTTGTTTCTGGGGGGCGTGGTGGCTTGTCGCGTGGCAACCTGTCGTCTTGACGTCCCGGCGCGCGTTTGTTTGTGCTGGCAATTCGGTTACAATCCGTAAATCGTTTCAGCCTTGTCGGTCAATCCGACCAAAGGCTGGCGCGTCCAATGTCTCTCTGGCTGCTGAACAATGATCACAACAAGCCTGCGCTGAAGAACATGGAATACCTGGGCCAGCCACAGGCCCACCCTCCGTTCTACTGACTGGAATCGATCAATGTTCAAGAAAGCTGGCAAGACCTTGCTGGGTCTGGCAGTCGCGGCGAGCTTCATGCAAGCGCACGCCGAAGACACCAAGAAAGTCGACGTGCTGCTGGTTGGCGGCGGCATCATGAGTTCCACCCTGGCGGTCTGGCTCAACGAGCTGGAACCGAGCTGGTCGATGGAAATGGTCGAGCGCATGGACGGCGTCGCCGAAGAAAGCTCCAACGGCTGGAACAACGCCGGTACCGGCCACTCCGCGCTGGCCGAGCTGAACTACACCCCGATGGACAAAGATGGCAAGGTCAACATCACCAAGGCCATCGAGATCAACGAGTCGTTCCAGATCTCCCGCCAGTTCTGGTCCTGGCAGGTACGCCAGGGCGTGCTGAAGAACCCGCACTCGTTCATCAACACCACCCCGCACATGAGCTTCGTCTGGGGCGATGACAACATCAAGTTCCTGAAGCAGCGCTACGACGCCCTGCAGGCCAGTCCGCTGTTCCGTTCGATGCAGTACTCGGAAGACCACGCGCAGATCGCCAAGTGGGTCCCGCTGATGATGGAAGGCCGCGACCCAAGCCAGAAGCTGGCCGTGACCTGGAGCCCGATCGGCACCGACGTCAACTTCGGTGAGATCACCCGTCAGTTCGTTGGTCACCTGAAGACCAAAGAAAACTTCGACCTGAAGCTGTCCAGCGAAGTGCAGGACATCACCCGCAACGAAGACGGCTCCTGGCACGTCGAGTACAAGAACCTGAAGGATGGCACCGAGCACGCCACCGACGCCAAGTTCCTGTTCATCGGTGCCGGCGGCGGCGCGCTGAAGCTGCTGCAGAAGTCGGGCATTCCGGAAGCCAAGGAATACGCAGGCTTCCCGGTGGGCGGCTCGTTCCTGGTGACCGAGAACCCGACCGTTGCCATGCAGCACATGGCCAAGGCCTACGGCATCGCCTCGACCGGCGCGCCACCCATGTCGGTTCCGCACCTGGACACCCGCGTGCTGGACGGCAAGCGCGTGATCCTGTTCGGGCCATTCGCCACCTTCTCGACCAAGTTCCTGAAGAACGGCTCGTACCTGGACCTGCTGAGCAGCACCACCACCCACAACGTCTGGCCGATGGCCCGCGTCGGCATCGATCAGTACCCGCTGGTCGAGTACCTCGCCGGCCAGCTGATGCAGTCCGACGACGACCGATTCGCCGCCCTGCAGACCTACTTCCCGAACGCCAAGAAGGAAGACTGGAAACTGTGGCAGGCCGGTCAGCGCGTGCAGATCATCAAGCGTGACGCCGACAAGGGCGGCGTGCTGAAGCTGGGCACCGAGGTCGTGGCTTCCGAAGACCGCACCATCGCCGGCCTGCTGGGCGCCTCGCCAGGTGCCTCGACCGCCGCGCCGATCATGCTCAACGTGCTGGAAACCGTGTTCAAGGAGAAGGTCGCTACCCCTGAGTGGCAGGCCAAGATCAAGGAGATCATCCCGAGCTACGGTACCAAGCTGAATGATTCGGCCGCCGCCACCCAGAAAGAGTGGGACTACACCGCCGAAGTCCTGCAGCTGGAGAAGCCGCCGGTGATCGACCAGAGCGTCAAGACCAGCGTGGCGCCAGCCGCACCGGTCGAGAGCAAGCCTGCGAACGACATGGCGCTGTAAGGCCCCTGCTTGCCGGGCTTGCCCGGCAACACCAACCACGAGGATCGCCCCTGGCGGCCTCGTGGTTTTTTTGTGCCTGAGAATCGGGCAAGGGATTTACGCCTACCCTGTAGGAGCGGCCTCGTGCCGCGAAAGGGCTGCGTAGCGGCCCCAGCATTTCGGCGTTGAGCAAAGATTGCCGGGGCCGCAATGCGGCCCTTTCGCGGCACAAGGCCGCTCCTACAGGGATCGCGCAAGACTTGAGGTTGGCGTGGCCGGGTGCGGCTCAACGCTGCTCGAGAATACTGCCCAGCAACCCCGGGAAGCGGCTTTCGAGTTCTTCGCTGCGCAGCGAATTCATATGCGTGGTGCCGACGTTGCGGGTGTGCACCAGCCCGGAATCGCGCAATACGCGAAAGTGATGGGACATGCTCGACTTGGGCCGGCCGCCGTCCAGCTCGCCGCAGCTGGCTTCGGCGACACCGGCCAGGCGACGGACGATTTCCATGCGCACAGGGTCGCTCAGGGCATAGAGCAGGCGCTCCAGCGTCAGGTCTTCGGGGTTGGGGTGGGTATAGGCTCGCATGGACGACATGATAACGGGGGTTTCACAAATTGCCATAGTTCGAATATGATCGAACAATCGTATCCACCCTGTCCCTGGAGTTACCTCATGGCCGCCTTGTTCGAACCCTATACCCTCAAAGACGTCACCCTGCGCAACCGCATCGCCATTCCGCCGATGTGCCAGTACATGGCCGTGGATGGCCTGATCAATGACTGGCACCAGGTGCATTACGCGGGCCTGGCCCGTGGTGGCGCCGGCCTGGTGGTGGTCGAGGCCACCGCGGTGTCGCCGGAAGGGCGTATCACCCCCGGCTGCGCCGGCATCTGGAACGACACCCAGGCCCAGGCCTTCGTGCCGGTGGTCAAGGCGATCAAGGCCGCCGGTTCCGTGCCGGGCATCCAGATCGCCCACGCCGGGCGCAAGGCCAGTGCCAACCGTCCCTGGGAAGGTGACGACCATATCGCCGCCGACGATGCCCGTGGCTGGGACACTATCGCCCCGTCCGCCATCGCCTTCGGCGGCCACCTGCCGAAAGTGCCCAAGGCCATGACCCTGGACGATATCGCCCGGGTCAAGCAGGACTTCGTCGATGCCGCGCGCCGTGCCCGCGATGCCGGCTTCGAGTGGATCGAGCTGCACTTCGCCCACGGTTACCTGGGCCAGAGCTTCTTCTCCGAGCACTCCAACCAGCGTACCGACGCCTATGGCGGCAGCTTCGACAACCGCACGCGCTTCCTGCTGGAAACCCTGGCCGCGGTACGTGAGGTGTGGCCGGAGAACCTGCCGCTGACCGCTCGCTTTGGCGTGGTGGAATACGATGGCCGTGACGAGCAGACCCTGCAGGAGTCCATCGAACTGGCCCGTCGCTTCAAGGCCGGCGGCCTCGATCTGCTGAGCGTCAGCGTCGGCTTCACCATTCCCCAGACCAACATCCCGTGGGGCCCGGCGTTCCTGGGGCCGATCGCCGAGCGGGTGCGCCGCGAGGCGAAGCTGCCGGTGACCTCGGCCTGGGGCTTTGGCACGCCGGAGCTGGCCGAGGGCGCGTTGCAGGCCAACCAGCTCGACCTGGTGTCGGTGGGGCGTGCGCACCTGGCTGATCCGCACTGGCCGTATGCCGCTGCCAAGGCACTGGGTGTGGACAAGGCGGCGTGGACGCTGCCGGCGCCTTATGCGCACTGGCTTGAGCGTTATCGCTGAGTGAGGCTGGGGCCGCTCTCATGAGGCAAGACCTAATTCTTTGATCTCACTGGGGCAGCGTGGGAGCGGGCTTGCCCCGCGATATGGTGTATGGCACCGGCTTTGCCGGTGATCGCGGGGCAAGCCCGCTCCCACGCTGGTAGTGTTTGCAACGTTATTCTTTGAACGGCCTGGTGCTCGAAAAATCAGAACCGATCCAACCTGTACACCTGTTCCACTTCGGCCCCCGCAGCCAACCGCCCCACCCACTCTGCCGTCACCGCCGCCTGGGTCAACCCCAGGTGCTGGTGCCCGAACGCCAGCAGCACCTTGCCATCAGCCACCCGGTCGATCACCGGCAGCGAATCCGGCAACGAAGGCCGGAACCCCATCCACGGTGTCGCTCCCTTGGCATCCAGCTCACGCCGGAACAAGCCCTTGCTCAACCGATGCAGTTGCCATGCCCGCTGCATGCTCGGCGGCGCCTCGAGCCCGGCGAATTCCACCGTGCCGGCCAGGCGCAGGCCGTCGGCCATGGGCGTCATGATGAACTTGCGCTCCAGCGAGGTGACGGCGAATGGTAGGCGCTGGTGTTCCGCCGGCAGCATCAGGTGGTAGCCGCGCTCGGTATCCAACGGTACCTGCCGACCGGTCAGGGCGGCCGTGAGCCTGGCCGAATGTGCCCCGGCACTGATCAACACCTGGCGGGCCTCGAGGGTGCCCTGGTCGCTGGCAAGGGTGATGCCCTGGCCATGCACCCGGCCGCCATCGACCTCGGCATGCAGGAAGCGCACGCCGCTGGCCCTGGCGGCGCTGAACAGGTCGCAGACCACCTGATAGGGGTCGAGGAAGTGACCGGTGCGCGGGAAGAACAGGCCGCCCAGGATCGACGGACTCAACTGCGGCGCCGCTTCGCTTACCGCCTCGGCCGACCACAGGTCCACGGGCACGGCCTGTGCCTGCAGGCGGGCGTGCAATGCCGCGAGCGCCTGGCGCGATTCGTGGCGTTCGAACACCAGCAGCGAACCGTCTTCCTTGAGCAGGTGGTTGCGGTCGATGGATGCAAGCAGCCGTTGCCAGGCGCCGAGGCTGCTTTCGTTCAGCGCACGAAGGCCCGCGACGCTACGCTGGAACGGCGCCGGTCGCAGGTTGAGCAACAGGCGGGTGAACCAGGGCAGGGCCCGTGGCAGGTACTTCCAGTCCAGGCGCAGCGGGCCCATCGGGTCTAGCAGCATGGCCGGCAGGCGCTTGAGAATCGTCAGGTCGGCGATGGGAAACACCTGCTCGGTGGCCAGGTGCCCGGCATTGCCAAACGACGCACCGTGGCCCGGCGCCTGGCGATCGATCAGCAGCACCCGGCGGCCCTGGCGGGCCAGTTGCAGGGCGCAGGCAACGCCGACAATGCCGGCGCCGACCACGGCGATGTCCGTGTCAGTGGCGGTCATGGTTCAGCCTTCCCGTCGGCCATCGAGCAAGCGGCGCAGTTGCAGCGGGTTGCCCTGTTGCAGCGCATCGGGCAGCAGTGCATCGGGGAAGTCCTGGTAGCACACCGGGCGCAGGAAACGCAGGATCGCCGCAGTACCCACCGAGGTGCCGCGGGTGTCGGAGGTGGCCGGGAACGGGCCGCCGTGGACCATCGCGTCGCACACCTCGACCCCGGTCGGCCAACCGTTGACCAGGATCCGCCCGGCTTTGCGTTCGAGGGTGGGCAGCAGCTGGCGGGCGCGGTCGAGGTCGGCGGCGTCCAGGTGCAGGGTGGCGGTCAGTTGTCCTTCCAGGTGCTCGGCAACCTGGCGGACTTGCTCGTCGCTGTCGCAGGCGACCACCAGCGAGGTGGCGCCGAACACCTCGGCCTGCAGCGCAGGGTCGGCGAGAAACGCCTGGGCCGAGCTGGCGAACAGGTGCGCCTGGCACTGGTTCGGGCCTTGATGAGGCTGGCCGCTGGCGATCTGGCGGGCATTGCGGTTCTCACCCAGTGCGGCGACGCCGTTGGCATAGGCACTGGCAATGCCGGGGGTGAGCATGGTCTGCGCCGCGGCTTGCCGGACTTGCTCGGCGGCGGCATTGATGAAGCGCTCGAGGGCCGGCCCCTGGCGGGCGATCAGCAGTCCGGGGTTGGTACAGAACTGGCCGGCGCCCTGGGTCAGCGAAGTGACGAAGGCTTGGGCCAGAGGTTCCGCTCGGGCCTGCAGGGCGGCTTCGAAGAGGAACACCGGGTTGATCGAGCTCATTTCGGCATAGACGGGGATTGGCTCGGGACGTGCCTGGGCGGCCTGGCACAGCGCGAGACCGCCGCTGCGCGAACCGGTGAAGCCAACGGCCTTGATGCGCGGGTCGCTGACCAGACCGATACCGACCTCACGGCCGGCGCCGTACAGCAGCGAGAACACGCCTTCGGGCAGCTCGCACTGCGCGACCGCCCGGGCCACGGCCTGGCCGACCAGTTCGCTGGTGCCGGGGTGGGCGCCATGGGCCTTGACCACCACCGGGCAACCGGCGGCCAGTGCCGAGGCGGTGTCGCCGCCGGCCACCGAGAAGGCCAGCGGGAAATTGCTGGCGCCGAACACCGCTACCGGGCCCAGGGCAATCTGTCTTTGGCGCAGGTCGGGGCGTGGCAGTGGCTGGCGCTCGGGCAGAGAGTTGTCCACCCGTACATCCAGCCATTCACCGGCCCGCACCACGCGAGCGAAGGTGCGCAGTTGCGCGCAGGTGCGGCCGCGCTCGCCCAGCAGACGCGCCTTGGGCAGGCCGGTCTCGGTGTTGGCGCGGTCGATCAGGGCATCGCCCAGGGCTTCGATCTGCTCGGCGATGGTTTCGAGAAAGTGGGCGCGTTGTTCGAGGGTGGTTTCGCGGTAGGCATCAAAGGCCGCCCAGGCCAGGGCGCAGGCCTGGGTTACCTGTTCGGCGCTGGCGCCGGCGTAGCTGGGCTCCAGCGATTGGTTGCGAGTCGGGTCGACGGCACGGATCGGTGCTTCGGTGCCGACCACGGAGCGTTGGCCAATTAGCAAGTTGCCGGTAAGGGGCATGAGCACATCCTTTGGAATTAAATTCAGAATCAAGGGCGTGTCGCAGCCCTGTGGGAGCGGGTTTACCCGCGAAACAAGCAACTCGGTGCATGGCACCGGCTTTGCCGGTGTTCGCGGGTGAACCCGCTCCCACAGGGGGGCGGGCTGTCCTCGATATCAAGCCTGGTTGTGCTCGGCCGACCAGCTGGCGTACCAGGTGCGGAACAGCGCGTATTGCTGTTCGGCGTAGTGGCGCTGGGCGTCGGTGAGGGCGTCGGTTTCGTTGAAGTGCAGGCGGTACTCGGTGTCGCCGTTGAGCACCATCAGGTGCTTGTAGTACAGCACCAGGTCGCAGCCTTCATCGAACGACGACAGCACCGCCAGCGCCGACTCCAGCTCCCGGGCCTGGCGTCGGGCCTTGGCATCGCCCTTGGCGGCGCGCTTGCTCAGGCTGACCAGTTGCAGCACTTCACGGGGCAGCGCGTTGCCGATGCCGGTGATGGCGCCGGTGGCGTTGCAGTTGACGAAACCGTGCACCACTTGCGTGTCGACGCCGACCATCAGGGTCACGTCATCGTCCTGCGAGGTGATGTGCTCGGCGGCGTAGCGCAGGTCGGCGGCGCCGCCGAACTCCTTGAAGCCGATCAGGTTGGGGTACTCGCGACGCAGCGCGAAGAACAGGTCGGCGCGGGTGGCGAAACCATAGTAGGGGCTGTTGTAGATCACTGCCGGCAGCTTCGGCGCGGCGCCGAGGATCGCCGAGAAGTGATGCTGCTGGGCGGTCAGCGAGGCGCCGCGGGACAGCACCCGGGGGATGACCATCAGGCCGGCGGCGCCGACCTTGGCGGCGTGGGCCGCGTGGGACACCGCTTCGCGGGTGTTCACCGCGCCGGTGCCGACGATGGTCGGGATGCCGGCGGCGACCAGGCGCGCCACGCCCTCCTGGCGCTCGGCCTCGGTCAGCAGCGGCCAGTCGCCCATCGAGCCGCAGTACACCACCGCGCTCATGCCGGCGTCGATCAGTTCGCGGCCCTTGCGCACCAGGGCGTCAAAGTCCGGCTTGCGCTCGGCGGTGCAGGGGGTCATCAGGGCGGGCATGGTGCCGGTGAAGATGTTGTCGGTCATTGTTGTCACTCCTGGCGGTATTCAGTGGGAAATGAACGGGGTCAGATGCCCCAGGCGAACGGATCCTGCTCGTCGATCAGCAGGGTGCTGTCGGCGGTCATGTGGGCGCGGCCGGTGATGATCGGACGAATGCGTTCGCCGTCGCGTTCGTAGCGGCCGTGGAACTGGCTGCCGGTGATGCTGGCCTGGACCCAGGTCTGGCCTTCGGCGAGCTTGCCGTCGGCGGCCAGGCACGCCAGCTTGGCGCTGGTGCCGGTGCCGCAGGGTGAGCGGTCGTAGGCCTTGCCGGGGCACATGACGAAGTTGCGGCTGTCGGCGTTGGCGTCGTCGGCGAACAACTCGACATGGTCGATCGGGGCGCCGTGTTCGCCGGTGATGCCTTGGGCCTCGAGGGCCTTGAGCAGGGCCCAGGTGTAGTCGGTGAGGGCTTCGCGGTTGTCCAGCGCGATGCGCTGGCCGTGGTCGGAAACCAGGAAGAACCAGTTGCCGCCCCAGGCGATGTCGCCGCGCACCAGGCCATGCCCCGGCACGTCCACCGTCACCTGCCGGCGGTAGCGGTAGGACGGCACGTTGCCGACAGTGATGGCGCCGTCGTCATGCAGGGTGGCGCTGACCTGGCCGACCGGCGTGTCGATCTTGTGCTCGCCCGGCTCGATCAGGCCCAGGTGGCGCAGCGAGGCGACCAGGCCGATGGTGCCGTGGCCGCACATGTTCAGGTAGCCGGCGTTGTTGAAGAAGATCACCCCGCAGGTGGCATCCGCAGAGACCGGCGGGCAGTACAGCGCGCCCACCAGCACATCGTTGCCGCGAGGCTCCAGCAGGCAGGCGCGGCGCCAGTGGTCGTGCAGCTCGCGCAGCTCGTCGCGCTGTTCGGCCATGCTGCGGCCGTGCAGTGGCGGGAAACCCTTCATCACCAGGCGGGTCGGTTCACCGCCGGTGTGGGAGTCGATGACGTGGATCTGTTTCATAGGTCAGTTCGTTCCAACGTGTGGGGGAATCGTGGGAGCGGGCTTGTCCCGCGATGAGGCCGCTTGCCCTGAATCGCGAGGCAAGCCCGCTCCCACGAGTTCCCGTCAGTGTTCAGGAGGCCAGCGCAGCCGGCTCGTGCCCGTGATGCGCTTCGGCACCCGCTTCGCTTTCATCGTCGCCATCGAGCCGCACCAGCCGGGCCGGCACGCCGGTGGCCGCGCCCCAGTAGTAGATGCCCAGGGCACTGGCGGCGACGATCACGGTGTCCAGCGGATGGCCGATCACGCCCAGGCCGCCGAAGCTGCCCAGCCAGGAGAGGAAAATGGTCACGGCGTAGAAGCCGATCAGCCAGGCCGACGAGCGCACCTGCTGGCCCAGCGACAGGTGTTCGGTGGGCACGAAGCGGCGGCACAGCAGGTACAGCACGAACATCACGATCTGCAGCGCCAGCAGCCAGGACACGGTGTTCCAGCCCGACCAGTAGACGATCAGCGCGGCGATGATGAACGACAGCGGGCCGAGCACGCCCATGCCCTTGACCCGGAACGGCCGTGGCATGTCGGGGGCGTTGCGGCGCAGGGCGGCGACCGATACCGGGGCCACGGCGTAGCTCAGCACCAGGGCGGCGGACACCACGTTGATCAGTGCTTCCCAGGACGGGAACGGCAGGGTCCAGAACACCGCCAGGCCGAAGGTCAGCCACAGCGCCGGGCGCGGGATGCCGGACTGCTCGTCGATGCGGGTGAAGTACTTGAAGAAGGTGCCGGTCTGCGCCCAGCCATAGATCACCCGTGGGGTGGCGTTCATGTAGATGTTGCCGCAGCCGCTGGGCGAGATCACCGCGTCGGCCACCACCAGGTAGGCCAGCCAGCCGACGCCCAGGGCCAGGGCGATGTCACGGTAGGGCAGGGCCAGTTCCTTGGTCACCCCGGCCCAGCCGTTGGCAATCATTTCGTTCGGCACACTGCCGAGAAACGCCAGTTGCAGCAGGGCATAGATCGCGGTGGACAGCAGCACCGAGAGAATCAGCGCGATGGGGATGGTGCGCTGCGGGTTCTTCACCTCGCTGGCCACCGAGATGATCGGCGTGAGCCCCAGGTAGGCGAAGATGATGCCGCCGGCCGACACTGCCATTTCCACGCCGGACAGGCCGAACGGCGCGAAGCCCTGGACCTCGAAGTTCTCCGGCTTGAAGAAGGTGAACAGCACGCCGATCACCAGCAGCGGCACGATGAACTTGAACACGCTGACCAGGTTGTTGGCCTTGGCGAAGGTCTTCACGCTGCGGTAGTTGAGCAGGAAGAACAGCCCGAGCAGCGCGAACTGCACCAGCCAGCCAAGCACCGTCGGGTCGCTGGAGCCGGTCTTGGTCAAGGCCGGGAACCAGGCCGCGGCGTACTGGCGCGAGGCGACCACTTCGATGGCGATCAGGCTGGAGAAGGCGATCAGGGTAATGAAGCCCATCAGGTAGCCCAGCAGCGGGCCGTGGGAGTACACCGGGTAGCGCACCACGCCCCCGGCCCGCGGCAGGGCGGCGCCGAGCTCGCAGTAGACGATGCCCAGCAGCAGCACGGCGAAGCCTCCGAGGAACCAGGAGAGGATGCCGGCCGGGCCGGCGATGGCCGAGACGTGGCTGGCGGCGAACAGCCAGCCGGAGCCGAAGATCGCGCCGAGGCCGATGAAGGTGAGGTCGAGCAATGACAGCTGTTTCTTGAATTTGCCTGACATGGGTGCGCCTTTTTGTAGGTTTTGGATAGGCAGGTCTGATGTCACGATGCGGCTTGGTCGGCCGCGCTCTTGTAGGTCGTGGGGCGGCTTGCGTGGGGCATAGAGTGGACCGATCGAGGCGTCGGTTCTTGATGGTTTTCTGCAAGGTGAGTGACGAAATCGGCACAGTCAGGCAGAAAGGCTGGTGCGGCGGGCTTGGGGTGATTTAGGTTGGCGTTGCCGGCCTATCGCGGGGCAAGCCCGCTCCCACGCGTGCCGTGCAGCTGGCGTGGGAGCGGGCTTGCCCCGCGATAGGGCTGGTAAATCCCAAAGAGAAATCCCGCATGTTCAAGACCCCACTGACAGCGCTGTACCAGCACCTCGACCAGCACCGCCCCGAATCCCTCGAGGCCCTGCTCACCGGTGTGGTCTGGCTGCTGCCCATGCTCGACGTGATCGCCAATGCGGCGATCTTCATCAAGGATGACCAGGCCCGCTACGTGCTGGCCAATCGCACGCTGGTCCAGCGCTGCGGCCTCAAGCGCCTGCAGCCGCTGCTGGGCAAGACCAGCGCCGAAGTGTTCCCGGCGCGCCTGGGCCCCGGCTACACCGAGCAGGACCGCCGGGTGCTGGAGCAGGGCCTGGTGCTGGAAGACCAGCTGGAGCTGCACCTGTACGGCAGCCGCGAACCGGGCTGGTGCCTGACCCACAAGCGTCCGCTGTACGATCCGGCGGGGAGGATCATCGGCCTGGTGGGCATTTCCGTCGACCTGCAGTCAGCCGCCGACACCCACCCCGCCTATCAGCGGCTGGCGGCGGTGGATGCGCATATCCGCGCGCATTTCCACCAGCCGATCAGCATGGGCGAGCTGACCCGCATCGCCGGGATCTCGGTGGCGCAGTTGGAGCGCTACTGCAAGCGGATATTCCACCTCACGCCCCGGCAGATGATCCACAAGGCCCGCCTGGAGCATGCGCACCAGTTGCTGCACAGCGACCTGCCGATCATCGAGGTGGCCCTGCGCTGTGGCTACACCGATCACAGCGCCTTCAGCCGGCAGTTCAGGCAACTGACCGGTTTCACGCCGCGGCAGTACCGGATGGCAACGAATTAAGGAATGATGCATAAATGCATTGATTTGTTATGCTTTAATGCATAGAATGAGTTTCAGCGCTACTCAGTAGCATGCATAAACTCAATCGATACAGGATGTTCACGATGACAACTGCTTACACCGCCAAGAATTCCCTGCCTTTTGCAGCGCTACCTACTACCGATGGTGTCGTTCAGTACTTTCGTGCGACCAGCACCAACGTAGCGGATGCGTCCTATGCTCCCGATGGTCTGGCAGCTGCGCCGATCTACGGCCTCGGTGGCCAGCTGTTGCAAGGCAACGAGATTGTCGCTGGCGGCAACGTGACGCTGGTTTCCTATCTCGGTCCACTGCTCAACCAGGGGGCCCTGTGCTGGATCCTGCTGAACTGCGAGGGTGGTGCCCAGCAGGTGGCCAATGCCACGCATAGCCAGCATGCCGTGACGCTTGGCCAGATCATCGGTTTCTCCGGAGCCGCGCCTGGTGACATCAAGTTCTCCGCAGCCAACGAGGCGCCGGTGGGCTGGCTGAAGGCCGATGGGGCATTGGTGTCTCGCGCCGAGCATGGCGCATTGTTCGCCGCCATCGGCACCACCTATGGCGCTGGCGATGGTGTCACGACCTTTGGTCTGCCTGACCTGCGCGGTGAGTTCATCCGTGGTTTCGATGACGGCCGTGGAGTAGACCAAGGCCGGGCGTTCGGCTCCTGGCAGAAAGGCAGCCTCTACCCTTACGACACCACCGAGAACATAGCCAACGGCGTCTGGAGTGCATCCACCACGCAGAACACAGGTCCCGCTTCGCAAGTCGCGATGGGCGTGGATGCCTACTCCACCGACGAGTATTCGACCATTTCGCTGGGTGGGGTCGATGCGCGGGTCAACTATGCATTGCCAGGTCTGTTCGGTGACCGTGGTTACTCCGGGATCACCCGCCCACGCAATATGGCCATGCTCGCATTGATCAAATGCTGATCACTCGCTGCTGAACAGGGCGCGGGCCTCGTCGAAGCACTGCTCGGCGATGGCCGAGCGCGGCTCGCTGCGGCGCAGCAGCAGGCCGACCGGGCTGTGGATGCTGGCTTCCTGTACCGGGATGATGCGCATGTGCTGGTTGAGGTCTTCCAGGCCGCAATCGAGCGGCATGACCGCGCAGCATACGCCGGTGTTGATCGCCTGGATCAGCTGGAAAGTCGAGTCGCTCTCGAGCACGGCATTGGGCGCAAGGCCACGGCTGCGCAAGCTCAGGTCGAGGGACTGTCGGTAGTGCATGCCTTTGCTCAGCAGGCCCAGCGGCAGCTCGCCGAGGTCTTCCCAGCGCAGGCTGTCGGCCTCGAACTGGAAGTGCCGGGTGTCGTGCAGCAGGCCCATGGTGGTGGTGCTCAGCTCGATCACTTCGAAGAAGCTGGTGTTGACCTGGTCGAGGTAGCAGATGCCCAGATCGAGCTGGTTGCGGCTCAGGCCGTCGATCACCTGCTCGGAGCTCAGCGACGACAGCTGGAAGTGCAGCTCGGGGTACTTCTCGCGCAGGGGCATCAGCAGTTGCATGGGGTTGAAGCTGGCCAGCGGCACGGTGCCCAGGCGCAGGCTGCCAACCACTTGGCCCCGGCAGCTGGCGGCCTCGGCCTGCAGGCCGTCATGGGCGGCGAGCAGCGTGCGGGCCCAGGCCAGGATGCGCTCGCCGGCTTCGGTGAAGCCTTCGAAGCGCTGGCCGCGCTTGACCAGCACCAGGTCCAGTTCGTCCTCGAGGTTGCGCAGGCGCATGGACAGGGTCGGCTGGGTGATGTGGCACAGCGCCGCGGCCTGGCCGAAGTGGCGGGTCTGGTCGAGGGCGATGAGGAACTTGAGCTGTTTGATGTCCATGGTGCGGCCTGGGGTTGCGGGGTGGGTAGACCTTAACCAAGAGTGAAGCACCTGGCTAATCCTTGATGAACATTTCACCGACCCGGTCGCGGGGCCGATAGCGGCGATAGAAATCGTCGATCACCCGGTACGCCCTATCGATTGGACGCTGCCGGGGCTTGTCTCTAACGTGGCCGCGAAGCCAATCCTGGAGCAAAGGCCATGAGCGTGAAACCGGACGCGGTGTTCGTACCGCTGAACATTGCGGTGCTGACCGTCAGCGACACCCGCACCTACGACACCGACACCTCTGGCGAGCTGCTGGCCAGCCGCGCCGTCGGCGTGGGCCACCGCCTGGTGGCGCGGGAGCTGCTCAAGGACGACCTGTACAAGATCCGCGCCCAGGTCGCCACCTGGATCGCCGACGAGCAGGTGCAGGTGGTGCTGATCACCGGCGGCACCGGTTTCACCGGGCGCGACAGCACGCCGGAGGCGGTGGACTGCCTGCTGGACAAGCGCGTCGACGGGTTTGGCGAGCTGTTCCGCGCCCTGTCGATCCTCGATATTGGCACCTCGACCGTGCAGAGCCGGGCCCTGGCCGGCATGGCCAACGGCACCCTGGTGTGCTGCCTGCCGGGCTCGACCGGCGCCTGCCGCACGGCCTGGGAAGGCATCCTGGCCGAGCAGCTGGATGCGCGGCATCGGCCTTGCAACTTTGTCGCGCACCTCAAACCAATCGGGGTCTGCGAAAGCCGCGGTTGACCTCAAGGGGCCCATCGCGGGGCAAGCCCGCTCCCACGCCAAATGCGAGATCAGTGTCTTTTGGGCGTGGGAGCGGGCTTGCCCCGCGATGAGGCCATCAGCTCAATACATGATCCACCGGCACTAACGCCGGTGGCAGCGGCTCATGCCCCAACGCCGCCAGGACATCGCGCTCGACGGTGCGCACCAGCGCATCGGTCGGCAGATCGTTCTCGTCCCGGCCGAACGGATCCTCCAGCTCGTTGCCGATCGCATCCAGGCCAAAGAACGTGTAGCTGACGATGGTGGTGAACAACGGTGCCAGCCAGCCCAGCGGTTCTGCCAGGGCGAACGGCAGCAGCAGGCAGAAGATGTAGATGGTGCGGTGCAGCAGCAGGGTGTAGGGGAACGGCAGCGGCGTGCCCTTGATCCGCTCGCAGGTGGCTTGCACGTCCGACAGGCCGGCCAGGCGCTGCTCCAGGAGGGTGTAGCGGAATTCGCTGATCGCGCCGTCCTTCGCCAACCGTGAGCATTGGGCACCGATATCGCGCAGGATGCCATCGCAGACGTTGTGCGCGGTGATCGGCGCGCCCTCGGCCAGCCAGGTGCGTGCCAAGGGCAGTTCGTCTTCGTTGCGCAGCCGGGCATTGAGGGCATGGGCGAAGCCGCACAGGCCACGCAGCATCTGCGCGCGCAACTGCTGGTCCTCGATCGCCACGCTTTCGCGCACGAACGAGCGCACCTCGATGATCATCCGCCCCCAGGCCTTGCGCCCCTCCCACCAGCGGTCGTAGCAGGCGTTGTTGCGAAAGCTCATGAAGATCGACAGCGACAGCCCCAACAGGGTGAAGGGCGTGGCGCTGACCGGGTAGAACAGCGCCGGGTAGTGCCGCTCGATCAGCACGATCAGCGCCGCCAGCAAGGTCACCGCCAGGCAGCGCAAGGCGATGCGCTGGACGATCGAGCCCTTGAGGGTGAACAGCACGCGCAGCATGTCGGGGCGTGAGTGGACGATCAAGACGGTTCCAGAGGCGGCCGATCAGCCGCCGGTCATGTTCATGAAGCGCAGGATCTGCACCTCGCCGCCCACTTCGAAGTGGTGGCGGTAGGGCTTGAGCTGCATGGCGTCGCGCAGGGTCTTTTCCAGGCGGGCGCTGTCGCCGGGGTGCTGGCGCAGGACCTGCTTGAGGTCCACCGAGTGCTCGTTGCCCAGGCACAGCAGCAGGCGGCCTTCGACGGTCAGGCGCACGCGGTTGCAGGTGGCGCAGAAGTTGTGGCTGTGCGGCGAGATGAAGCCGACCCGGGTGTCGGGCGCTTCGGCCAGGCGCCAGTAGCGCGCCGGGCCCTGGGAGGATTCGGCCGACTCGACCAGGGTGAAGTGCTCGGCCAGGCGGGCGCGCACGTCATCGCTGGAGCAGAAGGACTCGCCGCGCTCGTGCTCGCTGATGACGCCCAGGGGCATTTCTTCGATGAAGGAGATGTCCAGCTCGCGGTCGATGGCGAAGCGCACCAGGTCGACGATTTCGTGGTCGTTGCGGCCCTTGAGCACCACCGCGTTGAGCTTGGTACGGCGAAAGCCTGCGGCGCGCGCGGCGTCGATGCCCGCGATCACCTGCTTGAGGTCGCCGGTACGGGTCAGGGCGCGAAAACGCTCGGGGTCGAGGCTGTCGAGGCTGATGTTCAGGCGCGAGACGCCGGCATCGAACAGCGGCTGGGCCAGGCGGCCGAGCTGCGAGCCATTGCTGGTCAGGCACAGTTCGCGCAGGCCGGGCAGGGCGGCGATACGCTCGCACAGCCCGACGATGCCCTGGCGCACCAGGGGCTCGCCACCGGTCAGGCGGATCTTGCGGGTGCCCAGGGCGACGAAGCGCTCGGCGACCAGGTACAGCTCCTCGAGGCTGAGAATCTGCTGGCGCGGCAGGAACTGCATGTCTTCGGCCATGCAATAGACGCAGCGAAAATCGCAGCGGTCGGTGACCGACATCCGCAGGTAATCGACTTTGCGGTTGAAACCGTCGATCAGGGCCTGGGGGTTCTTTTCCACGTTCGCGCTCGACCTGTGCAGTGGCTGGGGGCGGCGAAAGGCCGCAGACAAGGTTCAAGCTATAACCTGCGCCCAGTGACGTCAAATTGCTTTCCCCGACTGTTCGATCAGTCTCCTCTATCACGGCTGCAGGCCATGGATTACAAGGGCTATACCGGGTGATCGAGACGGTTTATCACGCTGTCATTTATTTCGATTGGACGCACTGGGAGCCGCTTCTTAGGCTGGAAAAAACACCGTGCGGAGAAGCGCAGCATGAGCCAGGACGAACACATCAGGGACTACAAGGGGCCGGCCGCCGGCTGGGGCGCGCTCAAGAGCGTGACCAAGAGCTGGCTGGGCAGCGAGAACGCCTTCAAGAACCTGCGGGCCATGCTCAAGACCAACCAGAACGGCGGTTTCGACTGCCCGGGCTGTGCCTGGGGCGAGTCGCCGGAAAGCGACATGGTCAAGTTCTGCGAGAACGGCGCCAAGGCGGTCAACTGGGAGGCCACCGGCCGCTCGGTGGATCCGGCGTTCTTCGCCCGCTACAGCGTCAGCGCCCTGCTCGAGCAGACCGACTACTGGCTCGAATACCAGGGCCGCATCACCCACCCGATGCGTTACGACGCGGCCACCGATCATTACGTCGAAACCAGCTGGGACGAGGCGTTCGCCCTGATCGCCCGGCACCTAAACGGCCTTGTGTCGCCGGACCAGGCCGAGTTCTACACCTCGGGCCGGGCCAGCAACGAGGCGGCGTTCCTCTACCAGTTGTTCGTGCGTGCCTATGGCACCAACAACTTCCCCGACTGCTCGAACATGTGCCACGAGGCCAGCGGCGTCGGCATGGCCGAAACCCTCGGCGTGGGCAAGGGCACCGTGGTGTTCCATGACCTGGAGCTGGCCGATGCGATCTTCGTCATCGGCCAGAACCCCGGCACTAACCACCCGCGCATGCTCGAACCGCTGCGCGAGGCGGTCAAGCGCGGCGCCCAGGTGGTCTGCTTCAACCCGCTCAAGGAGCGGGGCCTGGAGCGCTTCCAGCACCCGCAGCACCCGTTCGAGATGCTCAGCAACGGCTCCGAGCCGACCAACACCGCCTACTTCCGCCCGGCCCTGGGCGGCGACATGGCGGCCATGCGCGGGATCGCCAAGTTCCTCCTGCAGTGGGAGCGCGAGGCGCAGCTCAATGATGAGCCGCCGGTGTTCGACCATGCCTTCATCGCCGAGCACACCAGCGGCGTCGAAGCCTACCTGGCCGTGGTGGACGCCACGCCCTGGGAGCATATCGTCGAGCAGTCGGGCCTGAGCAAGGCCGAGATCGAGCTGGCAGCGCGCATGTACCGCAAGGCCGAGCGGGTGATCATGTGCTGGGCCATGGGCGTGACCCAGCACCGCCATTCGGTGCCGACCGTGCAGGAGATCGTCAACCTGCAGCTGCTGCGCGGCAACGTCGGCAAGCCCGGCGCCGGCCTGTCGCCGGTGCGCGGCCACAGCAACGTGCAGGGCGACCGCACCATGGGCATCGACGAGAAGCCCAAGGCCGCGCTGCTCGATGCCATCGAGAAACGCTTCCAGTTCACGGTGCCGCGCGAACATGGTCATAACGCCGTGCTGGCGATCCAGGCCATGGAAGAGGGGCGGGCCAAGGTGTTCGTCGCCCTGGGCGGCAACTTCGCCCAGGCGACGCCGGACACCCCGCGTACCCACGCGGCACTGCGCAACTGCGAACTGACCGTGCAGATTTCCACCAAGCTCAACCGCTCGCACTTGGTCACCGGGCGCGATGCGTTGATCCTGCCGTGCCTGGGCCGCACCGAGATCGACATCCAGGCCGAAGGGCCGCAGGGCGTCACCGTGGAAGACACCTTCAGCATGGTGCACATCTCCCATGGTCAGCTGAAGCCGCGCTCGCCGCTGCTGCGCTCGGAACCGGCCATCGTCGCCGGCATGGCCAAGGCCACCCTGGGCAACAAGCCGATCGACTGGGACTATGCGATTGCCGACTACGGCCGCATCCGCGGCATGATCGCCGACGTCATCCCGGGCTTCAGCGAGTTCAACGAGCGCTTGCAGCATCCCGGTGGCTTCCACCTGGGCAACAACGCCGCCGAGCGCAACTTCCGCACGGCCACCGGCAAGGCGCGTTTCACCCCCAGCCCGCTGCCGGAGCAACTGGTCAACGCCCAGGTGCTGGCCCGTGGCGACAAGCCCGACCTGATCCTGCAGACCCTGCGTTCCCACGACCAGTACAACACCACGCTGTACGGGCTGGATGACCGCTACCGTGGCGTGTTCGGCCTGCGCGAGGTGGTGTTCGTCAATGAGGCGGACATCCGCCGACTGGGCTTCGAGCCGGGCGAGCAGGTGGACCTGGTGTCGCTCTGGGAGGATGGCCGCGAGCGGCGGGTCTCGGGGTTCCGCCTGGTGGCCTATGACGTGCCGCAAGGGCAGGCGGCGGCCTACTATCCGGAGACCAACCCGCTGGTGCCGCTGGAGAGCTACGGCGAGGGGACCTACACGCCGACCTCGAAGTTCGTGGCGATCAAGCTGGAGAAGGCCAAACCTGGTAACCGGATCGAGGCGACAATCACAACCGACTGATGTTGGTGCCAGCGTGGGAGCGGGCTTGCCCCGCGATATCCCAGTCCATGCCTACTCAAGCGGACCTGCCGACGCCATCGCGGGGCAAGCCCGCTCCCACGCCATCGTCCACGCCCGTTCTTAGCGCCTCACCGGATACGCCGTGGTGTACTTCATCTGCTCCATCGCAAAGCTCGAGGTGATGTTCGACAGCCCGTCGGTGCTGGTAATCAGCTTCTTGTAGAAGCGGTCGTAGGCGGCGATGTCGCCCACCACCACCCGCAGCATGTAGTCCCAGTCGCCGGACATGCGGTAAACCTCCATCACCTCCTCGAATGCCGTCACCGTGGCGGCGAACTGCGCCAGCCAGGCGCTGTCGTGGCGCTGGGTCTTGAGCTGGACGAACACCGTCAGGCCCAGGCCCAGGCGCTCGGGGTCGAGCAGCGCCACGCGGCCGCGGATGTAGCCTTCCTCCTCCAGGCGCTTGACCCGCTTCCAGCACGGCGTGGTGGACAGGTTGACCGCCTCGGCCAGGTCCTTGAGGGATAGCGACGCGTCGCGCTGGAGCAGGGTGAGGATGTGCTGGTCGAAACTGTCCATGGTGTCGTCTGGCGGGGTGGAGGAAAGTTTTCCAAGATTAGCCGCATGCAGAGAACGTTGAAACCCTTTCAGGCGCGTCGTCGACAGCAACGTTCTGTTGGCGCCTGGGCCCGGCGGATATGAGATAGTGGCGGTTTTCCATCCTCAGTCAATGGACCCGACCATGTCCGACAAACCGCGCAATTTCGCCACCCGCACCATCCACGCCGGCGAGCAGTCCAGCGTCGCCGACAACGCCATCTTCCCGGCCATCGTCACTTCCAGTTCGTTCATCAAGCGCGGCCTGGACGACAACCCTGAGTACGCCTACAGCCGGGTCAGCAACCCGACCCGGCACGCCTATGAAACCTGCGTGGCCGCACTGGAGGAGGGCGTCGGCGCGGTCGCCTGCGCCTCGGGCGTCAGTGCCACCGCCACGGTGCTCGAGCTGCTGTCCAAGGATGCCCATGTGGTGGTGATGAACGGTGTCTACGGCGGCACCTTCCGCCTGCTGGAAGACTACCGTGGACGCACCTCGGGCCTGACCACCACCTATGTCGACCTCAACGACGTCGAGGCCGTGGCTGCGGCGATCCGCCCGGACACGCAACTGATCTGGATCGAGTCGCCGACCAACCCGCTGCTGCACCTGGTGGACATCAAGGCGGTCTGCGACCTGGCCCGCGCCCGTGGGGTGATGACCTGCATCGACAACACCTTCTGCTCGCCCTGGAACCAGCAGCCGATCACCCTCGGCGTGGACCTGGTGATGCATTCGGCGAGCAAGTACATCGGCGGCCACTCCGACCTGACCGGCGGCGTGGTGGTGGCGGCCAATCACGACCTGCTGGGGCGCTTGCGCAAGATCAGCATGGCGGTCGGCGCGATTCAGGGGCCGTTCGACTGCTACCTGGCGCTGCGCGGGCTGAAGACCCTCGACGTGCGCATGGAGCGCCAGAGCGCCAACGCCCTGCGCGTGGCGCAGTTCCTCGAACAGCATCCGCAGGTCGAGCAGGTCTACTACCCGGGGCTGGAAAGCCATCCGCAGCATGAACTGAGCAAGCGCCAGATGCGCACCGGCGGTGCGGTGGTGGCGTTGCGCATCAAGGGAGATCGGGCCGCGGTCAACCGCCTGGTCGAGGCGCTGTCGATCTTTGTCCTGGCCGATTCGCTGGGCGGGGTGGAGAGCATGATCAACCACTCCTGGAGCATGTCGCACAACTCCCTGAGCCCGGAGCAGAAGGGCGTGATGGGGATCAGCGAGAACCTGGTGCGGTTGTCGATCGGGATCGAGGACTACCGGGATCTGATCGAGGACCTGGATGCGGCGTTGAAGGCGTCCGCGTAACGGCCGCCGACGCTATCGCGGGCTTGCCCCGCGATGGCGTCAGTGAGGGGAATCAGGATTTGGGCGGATGGACGATCCGTTCGATCTTGTCCTTGAGCAGCAGGCGTTCCCTGCGCAGCAGGTTGACGGTGTCATCGTTGGTGGCGTTGCCCTCGGCGGTCACCACTTCCTTGTCCTTGGCGTTGTACTCCTTGTGCAACTTGTGCAGGTCCTGGTTCTTGTCGATGAGGGCCTGGAACTGGTCGGCGGTCACGTGCAGGTCTGCGAGCAAATCATGCGGAACTGGCATTTCTTCACCTCTCTCAGGGTTGGTAAGCGAGCCTGAACCAAGAGGATAGTCGCCTTTGCCGCATTGCGGGACTGGGTTAGGCTGTCGCCCATCCCTGCGTAACCGGAACCTGCGCCATGCCTCACCTGAACCTGGAATACAGCGACAACCTGCGCGAGCTCAACGTCGACGTGCTGCTGCTGCGCCTGAACCACGCCCTGGTCGGCAGCGGCCAGTTCGCCGAAGAGCTGGACATCAAGAGCCGTGCCCAGGCCTTCGCCCAGTACCGGGTCGGTACCGCGCCGGGTGAGCGAGCCTTCGCCCATGTGCGCCTGGCGATCCTCAGCGGGCGCACGCCGCAAGTGAAGCAGCAGCTGTCCAACAGCTTGCTCGAGGTGTTGCGCGAGGCGATCCCCGGCCAACCTGGCCTGGACATCCAGCTGTGCGTGGAGGTCCTGGACATCGATCGCGAGCCGTACGCCAAGCTTCGCCTGCCTGGCTGAATGGCAGCTGAATGAAAGTTGTTTAACCGATGAAAGACGTCGACAGACTAATTGTTGGCGTCTTTTTCACGAAAAATTGATGCTAGGCTTTCTAGAGTTCGGCCAACTTTCCAACCTGCCCGCCCGGGCGCGTTGGCCGCTGATGAACTCTTGTTGCGAACGCCATGCTGAAACTCAAATCCCTGCGGACCGAATGGGTCACGCTGCTGGCCAGCCTGTATTTGTTGATCGGCTTCAACACCCTGCTTTGGCAACACCTGGAGTCCATCGTGCCGCCGGGCATGGTGGGGCTGTGGCTGAGCCTGGCGTTCGCCGTGCTGATGCTGTTCGCCTTCAATCTCATACTTACCTTGCTAGCGTTTCGTTATGTACTGAAGCCGGTATTGATCGTGTTGTTCCTCAGTGGCGCAAGTGTCGCTTACTTCATGAATCAATATGGCGTGCTTATTGATGCCGGCATGTTCCGCAATGTCGCTGAAACCAATGTCGCGGAAGTGCGTGATCTGCTCTCGCTGAAGTTTGCCCTGTATATCCTGCTGCTCGGTGTGCTGCCGTCGCTGCTGGTGTGGAAGGCCAGGATCGCCTATCGCCCGTGGCACCGCGAACTGCTGGGCAAGCTGGTGGTGAGTGGGGCCTGCGTCGCGGCCCTGGGTTCGGTGGCGCTGGTCAACTACCAGGGGTTGGCGTCGCTGTTTCGCAATCACCATGAACTGCGCCTGATGCTCACGCCGAGCAATATCGTCGGGGCTTCCATCGGTTATGTCAGCGAGCAAGTGGGCAGCGCCACCCGGCCGTTCCAGCGCTATGGCGAAGATGCCCGTCGCGATGGCGCCTGGCAGCAGCATGCGCGCAAGTCGCTGACCGTGCTGGTGGTCGGCGAGAGTGCCCGGGCGGACAACTTCGGCCTGCTCGGCTATGCCCGCGACACCACGCCACGGCTGGCCAAGGAGCAGGGCCTGCTGAGTTTCACCGATGTCCACTCCTGCGGCACCGAGACCGCCGTGTCGGTGCCCTGCATGTTCTCCGGCATGCCGCGCAAGGACTACGACGCCCGCGTGGCCAAGAACCGCGAGGGCCTGCTCGACATCCTCCAGCGCGCGGGCCTGACGGTGCAGTGGCGTGACAACCAGTCCGGCTGCAAGGGTACCTGCGACCGGGTGCAGTTCATCGATGTGAGCAACCTCAAGGACCCGGCGCTGTGCGCCAGTGGCGAATGCCATGACGAGATCCTGCTGCAGGGCCTGGCCGAGTTGCTGGACAACCTCGACCAGGACACCGTGCTGGTGCTGCACCAGATGGGCAGCCATGGCCCCGAATACTTCAAGCGCTACCCTGCGGGCACCGAACCCTTCACCCCGGTGTGCCGCAGCAACGCCCTGAACCAGTGCAGCCAGCAGGAGATCGTCAACGGCTACGACAACACCCTGGCCTACACCGACAAGGTGCTGGCCACCCTGATCGATACCTTGCGCAGCCGGCAGGACAAGGTCGACACCGCGATGATCTATCTTTCAGACCACGGCGAGTCGCTGGGCGAGTACAACCTGTTCCTGCACGGCACGCCCTACATGATCGCGCCGGACCAGCAGAAGCATGTGCCGCTGCTGGCCTGGTTCTCTGACAGCTACCGCCAGGACTTCGGCCTGGACACCGATTGCCTGGGCAAGCTGCGTGATGCGCCGTTGTCCCAGGACAACCTGTTCCACTCGATGCTCGGCCTGCTGCAGGTACGCACCGAGGTCTACCAGCGATCGCTGGACATGTTCGCCAGCTGCCGGCCGTGGCTGGCGGCCAAACGCTGAGCGGTCGACCGCCCGGCACCATGGAAGGCGCGAGGTTTCACCCCCAGGGGCCGCGCCGTATATACTGCGCGCCAATGTTAGTGGGAGAGCCTCGTGGCCATCGAAATACACTGGATCCGTGACGACCAGACCCTGGCCGAACACTGCCGAAGCTGGCGCGAACAGCCCTTCGTGGCCCTCGACACCGAATTCATGCGGGTCGATACCTTCTACCCCAAGGCCGGCCTGATCCAGATCGGCGTCGGCCAGTGCGCCTACCTCATCGACCCCCTGCTGATCCGCGACTGGCAGCCGCTGGCCGGACTGCTCGAGGACAGCGGCGTGGTCAAGGTGCTGCATGCCTGCAGCGAAGACCTGGAAGTGCTGCTGCGCCTGACCGGCAAGCTGCCCCAGCCGCTGTTCGACACCCAGTTGGCCGCCGGCTACCTGAACATCGGTTTCTCCATGGGCTATTCGCGCCTGGTGCAAGAGGTGCTGGGGCTCGAGCTGCCCAAGGGCGAGACCCGCTCCGACTGGCTGCAGCGCCCGCTGTCCGACACGCAGGTGAGCTACGCCGCCGAGGATGCCGTGCACCTGGCCGAGCTGTTCGACGCCCTGCGCCCGCGCCTGTCGGATGACAAGTACGCCTGGGTGCTGGAAGACGGCGCCGAGCTGGTCGCCGCGCTGCGCCGCGAAGTCGAGCCCGAAACCCTGTACCGCGACGTCAAGCTGGCCTGGAAACTCGGTCGCCAGCAACTGGCCGTGCTGCGCGAACTGTGCGCCTGGCGCGAGCGCGAGGCCCGCAGCCGTGACGTGCCGCGCAACCGCATCCTCAAGGAACACTCGCTGTGGCCCATGGCCAGGAGCCAACCCGACAGCCCGTCGGCACTTGCGAAAATCGACGAGATGCACCCGCGCACCATCCGCCAGGACGGTGAGCAGCTGATCCAGCTGATCAAGCGTGCCGCCAGCCAGCCCCAGGAGCAATGGCCCGAGCCGCTGCCCGAGCCGCTGCCGATCGAAGCCGCCGGCATCCTCAAGCGCCTGCGCGCCATCGGCCAGGCCGAGGGTGAGCGGCTGGGCATCGCCCCGGAACTGATGCTGCGCAAGAAAGCCCTCGAAGCCCTGCTCAAGAGCGGCTACCCCGACGGTCCCTATCAACTGCCCGATTCGCTGCGCGGCTGGCGTCGCGAACGCATGGGCCAGGCCCTGCTGGACGACCTGGCGGGCGCCGGAGATTCCCGATGAAACGTATCTGCTCGATCTACAAGAGCCCACGCAAGAACGAAATGTACCTCTACGTGCTCAAGGCCGAGGGCCTGGAGCGTGTGCCGGAGGCGCTGCTGCCATTCTTCGGCAAGCCGGTGCATGCTTTCGACCTGGTGCTTACGCCTGAGCGCACACTGGCCCGCGAGGACATCGCCAAGGTGCTGGAGAACCTCGACAAGCAGGGCTACCACCTGCAGATGCCACCGCCGGAAGACGACTACATCGAGCACCTGCCCGAAGAGCTGCTGCGTCGCAACGACCCGGCCTGACCCAGGCGCGGTTCCCTTTCTACCTGCGGCCCGCCTGGCGGGCCGCTTCCGTTGTTTGCCAAGGTTGTGTGTCACATGCGCGTTCTGATCGCTGAACAGGATCATGCCAACTATGCTCGCCTGCTGGGCGAAGCGGCACCGGACCTGGAAGTCCTGACCAGCGGCGACTCCGCCGAACTGGCACGCCTGGCCCCCGACTGCCCGGTGTGGCTGGGCCAGCCGGACCTGCTGGCCAGCCTGCTGCGCCAGGGCCACAAGCCTCACTGGATGCAGTCGACCTGGGCCGGTATCACCCCGTTGCTGGCCGACGGCCTGCCACGCGACTACCGCCTGACCCGGGCGGTGGGCATCTTCGGCCAGGTGATGGCCGAGTACATGCTGACCTACATGCTCGGTCATGAGCGCGATGTGCTGTCGCGTCTGGTCAGCCAGGTCGAGCGGCGCTGGGATGACCGCCCGGGGCGGACCCTGGAAGGACGGCGGGTGTTGATCGTCGGTACCGGCGACATCGGCCAGCGGGTGGCCGAGTTCCTCGCGCCGTTCGGCGTCGTCCTGCTAGGCGTGGCCAGCAGCGCCCGCGAGCAGGTGCCCTTTGTCGAAGTGGCGGGTCTCGATCAGCTGCCGCGCCTGGTCGGCGAGGCCGACTACGTACTCAACCTGCTGCCCGATACCCCGGCCACCCACGACCTGTACGATGCGGCGCTGTTCAAGTGCTTCCGGCCCAGCGCCTTGTTCATCAATGCCGGACGTGGCGTGGCGGTGGTCGATGCCGATCTGGTCGAGGCGCTCAAGCAGGGCCATCTGGCTGGCGCGGTGATCGATGTCTGCCGCCAGGAACCGTTGCCCCAGCGCCATCCGTTCTGGACCGCCTGGGGGCTGCTGCTGACCGGGCACAGCTCGGCGCCGACCTCGCCGGCGGCGATGGTGCGGTTGTTCGTCGAGAATGCGCGGGCGTATGCGGCGGAGCAGGAGCTGCGGGGCGAGGTGGATTTCACTCGCGGCTATTGAGTCGGCCTGTACCGGCCTCTTCGCGGGTAAACCCGCTCCCACAGGGATGTCACCGTTCTCAAGATCAGTGGCACACCTGTGGGAGCGGGTTTACCCGCGAAGAGGCCGGCCCAGGCGACAGAGAATTACAGGCTGAACTCACCCTCGGCCGCCAGCTCGCTCAGCGGTCGGCGCGGGCTCGGCACTTCGCGGGCCTGCAGGCCTTCGGCCAGGGTCGCCTTGTCGCCCAGCTTGCCGATCGCCACCATTGCATGCAGCGCGTAACCCTCGGGGATCTTCAGCTCGCTGCGCGCCAGGTCCTGGTCGAAACCGGCCATGCCGTGGCTGTGCCAGCCGCTGATGCTCGCCTGCAGCGCCAGGTGGCCCCAGGCTGAACCGGTATCGAAGGTGTGCCACAGTGCCGGTTTCTCCTCATCGGAGCCAGGCGCTGCGAAGGTGGTCTTGGAGATGACCAGCACCAGCGCCGAAGCGTGCTGCGCCCAGCTGCGGTTGAACTCGTTGAGGATGCCCAGGTAGCGCTCCCAGCTCGGCGTGTCGCGACGGGCGTAGAGGAAGCGCCACGGCTGCGAGTTGTAGGCCGACGGCGCCCAGCGCGCGGCCTCGAGGAAGCTCAGCAGGGTTTCCTGGCTGATCGGCTCGGCGGTGAAGGCGCGGGGCGACCAGCGATTGATGAACTGCTCGTTGATGGCATAGTCGGCGATACGTGGGGTGGCGCTCATGGGTGCTCCTGCAAGGGCGGGGGAAAATACCGCACGCTACTGCGTCCGGTGAGCACTGACAAGCGGTCTGGCGTTGCCGCCGGACTGCCTCTAGACTGGCGCCGCCGCGCGCCGCGGCTTGACGTTGACTGCAGGAAACCGTGTGATGATCGCCGATACCGCGCCCTTCTGGCGGCGCAAGACCCTCGACCAGCTCGATGACAAGGAGTGGGAGTCGCTCTGCGACGGTTGCGGCCTTTGTTGCCTGCAGAAACTCGAGGACGAGGAAGACAACAGCGTCTATTACACGAGCATCGCCTGCAAGCTGCTGGACCTGCAGACCTGCCAGTGCAGCGACTACCCCAATCGCTTCGAGCACGTCCCTGACTGCATCCAGCTCACCCCCGGCAAGGCCGACCAGTTCAAGTGGCTGCCGCCCACCTGCGGCTATCGCCTGGTCAGCGAAGGGCAGGACCTGCCGGCCTGGCACCACCTGGTCAGCGGTGATCGCCAGCAGGTGCACGAGCAGCGCATTTCCCGGTCGGGGCGCATGCTCAGCGAAAACGACGTGGATGAAGACGACTGGGAAGACCATCTGATCTTCCGCGCAGGTTGAGTATCCGGGGAACAAGGAGCTTTTTATGCGTCGCCCGTTGTTGTTGGTTGTCGGCCTGCTGGCCAGTTCGCAGGTCCTGGCGAAGAAAGTCGACCTCGATTACCAGGTGCGCCTGCTGCCGCAGAGCGGCCAGGCCGAGGTGCGCCTGACCCTGGCCGACGGCAGCGCGGTGCGCAGCCTGGACTTCGACCTGGGCAAGTCTGGTGCCTACAGCGACTTTCTCGCCGATGGCCAGTGGCAGGTGCTGAACGGGCGTGGCGTCTGGCACCCGGCGGCGGGCAAGACCAGCCTCAGCTACCGCGTGTTGCTCGACCAGCAACCCCGCGGCGGCGCCCATGAGGCGCGTATCACACCGCACTGGGCGCTGTTTCGTGGCGACCAGCTGGTGCCGCCGGCGCGCCTCGACCAGCAGGATGGCACCGAACTGGTCTCGCGGCTGACCTTCGACCTGCCGACGGGCTGGAAAAGTGTCGAAACCGCCTGGCCACGTATCGGCCGGCAGAAATTTCGCATCGACGATGTATCGCGGCTGTTCGATCGGCCTACCGGCTGGATGCTCGCCGGCAACCTGGGTAGCCGTCGGGCGCGCCTGGGCGACACCGAGGTGACCGTGGCCGCACCGCAAGGCCAGGGCATGCGGCGCATGGACACGTTGACCCTGTTGACCTTCGTCTGGCCGCAGTTGCAGGCGGTGTTCCCGCGCAACCCACCGAAGCTGTTGCTGGTCGGTGCCCGTGACGAGATGTGGCGGGGCGTGCTGGCTGGCAACAACTCGCTGTACCTGCACAGCACGCGCCCGTTGGTCAGTGAGAACGGTGCCAGCCCGGTGCTGCGCGAGCTGGTGCAGCTGTTCGCCCAGATCAATGATCGCGACGGCAGCGATTGGCTGGGCGAGAGCCTGGCCGACTATTACGCCACCGAGCTGCTGCGCCGCGCCGGCGGCATGAGTGATGATCGCTACGAGGCGCTGCAGGCCCGTCAGCACAAGCTGGCGGCCAAGGTGACCCACCTCAAGGGCGCCAAGGCCGATGCCGCGCAGGTGGCCCGTGGCGTGCTGCTGCTCCAGGCGCTGGATCGCGAGATCCGCCTGCACCACCACGACAAGCGCTCGCTGGACGACGTCGCCCGTGCGCTGATGCGCCTGTCGAGCGTAAGCACCGAGGAGTTCGTGCAGATCAGCGAGAACGTGCTCGGGCGCCAGTCCGAGGTGCTGCAGAGCAAGGTATTGCGCTAGGCGCAGGATCTATCGCGGGGCAAGCCCGTTCCCACGACCCCGGACATCATTTTGAACGTGGGCTCGTGGGAGCGGGCTTGCCCCGCGATGCTTTTCAACCGCCGGTCACCGTCGCGGTACGGGTCGCCGCCTCGGCGCTGGCCTTCAGCGCCTTGAGCTCGGCAGCGCCTCGTTCTATGTCGCGATGCAGGCGCAGGTATTCGGCGCGATGGCGCAACCACCACGCCTTGGTCGAGCAATGCCCGCTCACGCCACGGGCCAGCGCCAAGCCGCCGACGGCAACCTGCAACATCCCCAGCAGGCCACCGTGGCGCAGTCCCTTGCTGATCATCAACGCGCCCCCAGCCAGGGAGCTGACGCGCTCCAGGCCGTGGACATTGTGTTTCGGTGCGTCCGTTGTCCAATGGGTATCGTGCATTGCCAGATCTCCTCAGGTTGGTGATATCCAGCAGACTTTGACCAGCGTGCAAGCGTTCAGTGTAATTTGCCGCGTGGTTGTCCCGGTCAACTTCGAGGCTATCCTGAGCAAGGTTGGTTTATAACACTTGGCTGTGGGTGCCGTTGGCGAGCATGTTGGTTGTAATGAAAATTTTGATCAGCGTATTTAATCAGTCGTGACATGGTTTGGCTGCCGTGGCTGAACGACTGTGGAGAATTTCTAAGTCTCGATGTTGCTGTTGCTGTTGCTGTTGCTGTTGCTGTTGCTGTTGCTGTTGCTGTTGCTGTTGCTGTTGCTGTTGCTGTTGCTGTTGCTGTTGCTGTTGCTGTTGCTGTTGCTGTTGCTGTTGTTCTTTTGCTTTTGCTTTTGCTTTTAAGCGCGCGATATTCCAGGCGACACAAATTGCGACTTCAGGAGGCCGAACGCAGGGCTTGCGGAGGGAGGTGACGGGCATGGATGCCCGTCAAGCGCTGCGCCCCAGGATGGGGCGTTCAGCGCGGTCCTCCCGGGAGCAAGCCCGGAGTGAGGGGACCCCGGAGCGAAGCGTAGGGGCCGGATGAATGGAGCGAGGATTTTTTGGTTCCTTTTTGATCCTTCAAAAAGGGACCCGCCGGAAGGGCGGAAAGGTGACTATGCGTCACCATCGCAAATGAATGCGCATATAACTTTCAAAACACATGCTCTAAAAGTCAAAGTCAAAGTCAAAGCTAAATGCAGTCGGCGTCGGTTTTAATAGTTGTAAGTGCATTCATTTGCGATGTCGACACATAGTCACCTTTTCGCCCTTACGGCGAGTTCCTTTTTGAAGGATCAAAAAGGAACCAAAAAATCCTCGCTCCATTCATCCGGCCCTGCGCTTCGCTCCGGGTCCCCTCACTCCGGCCTTGCTCCCGGGAGGACCGCGCTGCAGGGCCCATCCTGGGCCCCAGCGCTTGACGGGCATCCATGCCCGTCACCTCCCTCCGCAAGGCCTGCGTTCGGCCTCCTGAAGTCGCAATTTGTGTCGCCTGGCATATCGCGCGCTTAGAAGCAAAAGCACAACGGCAACGGCAACGGCAACGGCAACGGCCTACGGTAGCGTTTATATCGCCGCGTAGACGCCAGGCTTGCACGTGGAAGGCGCAAAGCGTGAGGGCTACTTGAACTTCGGCCCCGAGCGGGTGTTCAAGCCTTTGGCCATGCGGTCGTACAGCACCACATTCACCGTCGCCGCCAGGTTCATGCAGCCCTCTGTCGGGATGTAGATCGTCTCTTCGCACCAGCCCCGCACGTCTTCGCTCAACGAGCCATCCTCAGGTCCGAAGATGTAGATCGCCCGGTCCGGGTGGGTGTACTCAGGCAATGGCCGTGCGCCTTCCACCAGCTCCACGGCCACCGGGGTGCAGCCCAGCGGAATGATGCGCTGCAGGTCGTCGATGCCGATCAGCGGGATGTCGTAGTGCACGCGCTTGGTGTCGGTGACGAAGTCGCGGGCGCGCTCATAGCGCTTGCCGGTGTAGAACACCGAGTTGACGCCATAGCAGCCTGCGGCACGCATCACCGAGCCTACGTTTTCCGGGGATTTGGGGTTGAACAGGCCGATGCAGCTGTACCGTTTGTTCGCCACGTGTCGGGGCCCTTCGCAAAAAAAGAGCGCGATTATACGGGCTTGCCGGCACGCCGGGGGCGCGAATCGACGTTCAGTCCTTCTTCATCAGCGCGGCCAGGTTGGCGAACGGGTTGTGGGTGGCCACGGCGACTTTCGGCGTGCTCAGCGAACCTTCGCTGAAATACTGCTGGTCGGTGTAGCGGGCGTGCTCGTTGTCGTGGCAGTACAGGCACAGCAGCTCCCAGTTGGAGCCGTCCTGGGGGTTGTTGTCGTGGTTGTGGTCGCGGTGGTGCACGGTCAGTTCCGACAGGCGCTTGCCGGAGAACTCGCGGGTGCAACGGCCACAGACGTGGGGGTACATCTTCAGCGCCTTGTCGCGGTAGCCCATTTCCTTGTCGCGCTTGGCGTCGGCGAGGATGCGGTCGAGACGGGCGGTGGCGTCGGAGGTGGAGCTCATGGTGTTACCTTTTTTCTGATCAGGGCAATGACGGTTATGCCTTTGAGTCTAGCGCGCCTGTGGGGCGGGCGGACAGGCAAAATCGCGCCATTGGGCGTAGCCTGTAGGGAGGTTTCTGACAGGAGGCTGCCGATGTTGCATGCGATCCTCGCCGCGCTGTTGCTTGGCGCTGTATCCACGGCCGACGCCGCGGGCCAGCAGCGGCCGCTCACGACGGTCCCCGGTGCGCCCGGCACCGCGACGCCGACACCTTACCCGCAGATCACCCCGAGCACGCCGCCCAAGGCCGGCGCCAACCGGCCGGGCGCGCCGCTGTTGCCGCCGATGCCGCTGCCGGGGCCGCCCAAGGACCAGCCGTTGCCCGGGCTGACTCAGGATCCACCAAAACCGCCTGACAAGGGTCGCTAGACCTGCTGCGCCAGGCGCTGGCCATCCTGCATGCGCAAGCGTTTTGACAAGGCCACGGCGAGGGCGCGGATGATCCGTGCGGCGATGCGCGGCGCTTCGTTGAGCATCTTTTCCAGCGCGTCCTTGCCCAGGGTCAGCAGCTGGCAGTCGCTGGCGGCCACGCAGGTGGCCGAGCGGCGTTCGCCGTCGAGCACGGCCATCTCGCCGAAGGCCCGGCCCTTGCGCAGGGTGGCGATCTCCACTTGGGCGCCGTTGCCGTCGGTCTTGCGCACCGAGACCACGCCACGATGGAGGATGCACATGAAGGTGCCGGCGTCGCCTTCGCTGAACAGGGTCTGGCCCTGGGCGACGGCGGTGAGGCTGAAGTAGCCAGCGGCGGCGAGGAAGTCCCCGGGCTGCAGGGTGTCGAACAGGCCGCAGTCCATGAGCATGTCGCGGATCTCGGCGTTCAGGTGCTGGGTGTCGGGCATGTGTTGTTCTTCTTCGAATGTCTGGAAAGCGCCACAAACTGCTGGGTAAGTAGTGAGGCATCGTGGGAGCGGGCTTGCCCCGCGATCAGGTTCGACCAGGCGATGGCGCTGCCTGGCCTGTCCGCATCGCGGGGCTAGCCCGCTCCCACGTCAGCTTGACGCTATGACAACGAAAATCGCGTTTTACGCCACGCCCAGCTCATTGAAGACGAACGCGTACTCCAGCGCCACGTCGCGCAGACCCTGGTAGCGCCCGCTCATGCCGCCGTGGCCCGCGCCCATCTCGGTCTTGAGCAGCAGCAGGTTGTCGTCGGTCTTGCGCGTGCGCAGGCGCGCCACCCACTTGGCCGCCTCCCAGTACTGCACGCGGCTGTCGTTGTAGCCGGCGACCACCAGCAGCGCCGGGTAGGCCTGCGCCTTGACGTTCTCGTAGGGGGCGTAGGCCTTGATCCGTTCGTACACCTCGGGCTCCTCGGGGTTGCCCCATTCGTCGTACTCGGTGACGGTCAGCGGCAGCTCGGGGTCGAGCATGGTGTTGAGCACGTCGACGAACGGCACTTCGGCGATGGCACAGCGGAACAGCTCGGGGCGCAGGTTGAGCACCGCGCCCATCAGCAGGCCACCGGCACTTCCACCGCTGATCGCCAGGCGTTCGCGGGTAGTCACGCCTTCGGCGATCAGGTGTTCGGCGCAGGCGATGAAGTCGTCGAAGCTGTTGTGCTTGTGCTCCTGCTTGCCGGCCCGGTACCAGGCTTCGCCCAGCTCGCCGCCGCCGCGCACATGGGCGATGGCGAAGGCCACGCCGCGCTCCAGCAGGCTCAGGCGGGCGTGGGAGAACCAGGGGTCGAGGCTCTCGCCGTAGGCGCCGTAGCCGTAGAGGTAGAGCGGCACGCACTTGCCCTCGTCGACGCGGCGGCGCACCAGGCTGATCGGCACCCGCGTGCCATCCTTGGCCACCGCCCACAGGCGCTGGCTGACGTAGTCGTCGGCGTCGAACACGCCGAGCACCGGGGTCTGCTTGAGCACCTGCTGGTCACCCGTGGCCAGCTCCAGCTGGCGCACCTGGGCCGGGCGGTTGAGGGCTTCGTAGCGCAGGCGGATGCGCGTGCTGGCGAACTCCAGGCTGTCCTGCACGTAGAGGCTGTAGGCGGCGTCCGGCAGCTCGACGCGGTAGGCCGGCAGGCCTTGCGGGTGCACTTCGATGATCGGCAGGCCGCCTTCGCGCAGGCTCAGGGACAGCGCCGTGGCATTGAGGCTGAGCCCTTCGAGCATGACGTCGTCGCGGTGCGCTACCAGCACCTGCCACTGATCGCGGGTCGGCACGCTGTCGGCCGGCGCGTGATACAGGGCGAAGTTGATACCGTCCTGGTTGCTGCGCACGAACCAGCGCCACTGACCGTCGAGCTGGCCGTGGTCGGGGAAGTATTCATGGCCTTCGACCCGCGGCGCCAGGCAGGTGAAATCAGCCTGTGGCGTGGCGGCATCGAGCACCCAGGCCTCGCTGGTGGTCTTGCTGTTGAGCAGCAGCACCAGCTGGCGCTCGGAGCTGGCGCGGTAGCAGTGCAGGAAGAAGCGCCCGTCGGGCTCCTCGAACACCGTGGCGGCATCGGTCTCACCCAAGGTGTGGCGGCGCAGGCGCCAGGGGCGGTGGGTGTCGTCCAGTTCGGCGAAGAACAGTGTCCGGCTGTCGTTGGCCCAGGTCATGCTGCCGTCGCAGTCGTCGAAGGGCAGGGTGGTCAGCGCGCCGCTTGTCAGGTCCTTGACGTACAGGGTGTAGATCTCGTCGCCGCTGGTGTCCAGGCTGTAGGCCAGCAGGCCGTGGTCGGGGCTGACGCTGAAGGCGCCGAGGGAAAGAAAGCCGCCATTGGCCAGGGCGTTGGGATCGAGCAGCAGCTCCTCGCGGCTTTCATCGACGGTGTTGCTGTCGTCGGCCGGGCGCGGGCAGCGGTAATGGCGCGGGTATTCGTCGCCCGCGGTGGTGCGGGTGTAGTACAGGTACGGGCCCCAGGGCGAGGGGAGCGACAGGTCGGTCTCGAGGATGCGGCCCTTGATCTCTTCGAACAGCTGTTCACGCAGCGGCGCCTGGTCGGCGAGGACGGCTTGCTGGTAGGCGTTTTCCGCTTCCAGGTAGGCCAGGACCTCGGGGGTGTCGCGCTGCTGCAGCCAGGCGTAGGGGTCTTGGCCTTCGGCTTGATGGGCGATCGGGGCGGGAAGGGGTAGGGGCATGGGTGATCTCATCGATTGTGGACCCCATCGCGGGCAAGCCCGCTCCCACGCCTGATCGAGGTCTGGAGGTGGGGGTGGGCTTGCCCCGCGAAGGGCCGCTGCAGGTCCCTTGCGGGGCGGGGGGGCAGCCTGCGCCGGGAAAAGTGTTTATCATAGGCATCTCTTTGCCTGGCTTGCACCCACACCATGACCGAACACGACTATACCCTCGCCTGGGGCCTCTACGCCGTTGCCGCCCTGGGCTGCCTGCTGGTGGGCTTCAAGCTGACCGGCTGGATGTGGCGCTGGTTGCGCGAGCCGCTGCGGGTGATCATCGCCGTATTGCTGTTCTCGCCGACCATCGTCGACCCGGTCAAGGAAAGCTTCGCCCCGGCCATCGCCATCACCGCGCTGGACGTCGCCTTCAAGGTCGGCAACAACGCCTGGCGCGCCGCTTCCGACCTGGCCATGTACGGCATGCTCGCCTTTGCCCTGTACATCGTCTTCGTGCTGATTCGCTGGCCGCTGGAAAAGCGTGCCCGCGAGCGCCGCGCCCAGCGTGAGGCCGCCGCCCAGCGTGAGGCCAAGGAAGAGCAGGAGGTCGTGGCCGAAGCGTCCCTGGCCGCCAATCGTCAAGACCGCTACCGTGACGATCCTCCGCCTGCCCCTGTACGCCGCTCCGGCCCCGGGCAGGGCCGCGTCGAACCCCGTCTTTAAGCCAGGAGCCGCAACATGTGCGAACTGCTGGGCATGAGCGCCAACGTCCCCACCGACATCGTCTTCAGCTTCACTGGCCTGATGCAACGCGGCGGGCGCACCGGCCCGCACCGCGATGGCTGGGGCATCGGTTTCTACGAAGGGCGCGGCCTGCGCCTGTTCCAGGACCCGGCGGCGAGCAGCGAGTCGGAAGTGGCCAACCTGGTGCAGCGTTACCCGATCAAGAGCGAAGTGGTCATCGGCCATATCCGCCAGGCCAACGTCGGCAAGGTCTGCCTGTCCAACACCCACCCGTTCGTGCGTGAGCTGTGGGGCCGCAACTGGTGCTTCGCGCACAACGGCCAGCTGGGCGATTTCACCGGCCAGTGCACGTTCTACCGGCCGATCGGCGATACCGACAGCGAAGCGGCCTTCTGCGACCTGCTCAACCGCGTGCGCGAAGCCTTCCCCGAACCGGTCGAGGTCGAGCAACTGTTGCCGGTGTTGGTCGAAGCCTGCGCCGGATACCGTGGCCAAGGCGTGTTCAACTGCCTGCTCAGCGACGGCGACTGGCTGTTCTGCTTCTGCTCGACC
The DNA here is from genome assembly GCF_019646095.1 of Pseudomonas sp. 2hn. Taxonomy (NCBI): domain Bacteria; kingdom Pseudomonadati; phylum Pseudomonadota; class Gammaproteobacteria; order Pseudomonadales; family Pseudomonadaceae; genus Pseudomonas; species Pseudomonas sp. 2hn. The sequence goes on from NZ_CP081016.1 coordinate 1,433,537, forward strand.
AAACTGGTGCACATCACCCGCCGCGCACCGTTCGGCGCTGCGCGTTTGAAGGATGTCGACCTGATCGTCGACTTCCACACGCAAACCACCCCCAACGACGTGGTCACGGTGATCGCCACCGAGCCTCTGACCGAGAATGAGACCTGGAACCGCTACGAGCCGGGTCAGTGGGGCTTGTGGCGGCATGGCGAGTGCATTGCCCACGGCCAGAGTTAAGGACACTGCATGTTCAGAAGTTACCTGCGTTTGCTGTTGTTCACCTTCGGCCTGTTGGCCGGTCTCCAGGTGCCGGGGCTGGTGAAGGACTACAGCCAGCGCGTCGAGGCGCACCTGCTCGAATCGCGCCAGGCGCTCGACGGCTTCCGCCAGACCGCGCAGCGCTTCTTCAACGGTGACCTGCAGGCGCTGGTGCGACATTACCGGGGCAGCGACGATCCGGTGTTCACCAGCGATGCCAACAGCATCGAGAGCCTGCTGATCCGCAACCAGTTGCTCGAGCATGAATGGCAGGCCCTGCAAGGCTCGTGGGTGAGCCGCACCTGGCATGTGCTGGTGCAGCCGGAGCCGGCGCTGCGTGAGGAGACGCTCAAGGGCTACAGCTATCAGATCCTGCTGGTGCCCGAGGCGATCGGCTGGGGGATCGGCAGCGGGTTCGTGCTGGCGTTTGTGGTCGAGAGCCTGTTGCTGGTGATGGGTTGGGTGATTCTTGGCGGGCGGCGCAAGGTGGTGAAGGAAAGCTGGCGCTAGTTTTTCCGGCCCTGCGGCAGCGTTGCTCAGACCAGCACGATCCGCTGTCCGCCCACATCCCGCGCATAGCGCTCCAGCACCTGCCGGCACACGCCCACCACCTCGTCCACCAGCGCCACGCCGGTCTGCCAGGCCACCACCAGCTCCAGGCTCGGCGGTGGCTGCAAGCCTTCCAGCAACACCAGCTCGCCGCGGCTCAGTTCGCCATCCACCAATGCCGGCGGCAGTGCGCCAATGCCGAAGCCGTCGCGCAGCAGGCGGGTGATGGCCGCCACCGAGTTCACGCAGTTCAGGCGCGGCGCCTCGGCCCCGGCGGCCTGCAGCAGGCCGAGCACCTCCTGGTGCGGGCGCGAGTTCTTCGAGAAGGTGACGATGCGCTCGCGGGCCAGCTCCGCCAGCGAGGCGTAGGTGCGGTGGTGCGGGGAGCCGGCGGCGACGATCCAGCCCATCGGGTAGCGCGCCAGGTCATGGCTGCGGATCGACTGCTCGCGCAGCAGGTCGGTCTGCAGGATCACGTCGAGAAAGCCCTTCTGCAACTGCTCGCGCAGGTTCAGCGCGGTATCGGCCACCAGCTCGATCTCCACCTGCGGGTAGCGCTCGCCCAGCTCCGCCACCAGCGCGCTCATCCAGGTGTGGATGACCGTGTCCATCACCCCCAGGCGGATGCGTCCGGTCTTGGCCCGGTCGCTGTCCAGCGACTGCTTCATGGCCTTGGCGGTGTCGAGCATGCGCTCGGCGTATTCCAGCACCTTGGCGCCCTCGGGCGTCAGGCTGACCCCGCGGGAGTCGCGCAGCAGCAGTTTCACGCCCAGGTCGGCTTCCAGCGCGGCGATGCGGCTGGACACCGAGGCCTGGGTGGTGAACAGCTTCTCGGCGGTGAGGCGGAAGCTCCTGAGCCGGGCGACCCAGACGAAGGTTTCGAGGAAACGAAGGTTCATGATCAGTTTTTCTTGTTCCAGACCGGCGGTTTTTCTCGTTGGACGCAGGCGGCGCGGCCTCTGAACATGAAGCCCAGGCCGCGACGCCCGACGTCGCCCATAGAACAATACCAACAAGCCGAGGCAACCATGAACCCGACCGGCGTGCAGCAGCAGGCCCCCGCCCGAACCTCGAGCGGCCCCTTCGCCTGGTACCGCGACATCGACTCCCAGCAACGACGTACCTTCTGGAGCTGCAAGATCGGCTACGGCCTGGACGGCATGGATACCCAGATGCTGAGTTTCGTCATCCCCACCCTCATCATGGTGTGGGGCATCAGCACAGCCGAGGCCGGGTTGATCCACACCAGCACCTTGATCGCCTCGGCCCTGGGCGGCTGGATCGCCGGCATTCTGTCCGACCGCATCGGGCGGGTGCGCACCCTGCAGCTGACGGTGCTGTGGTTCGCCTTCTTCACCTTCCTCTGCGGCTTCGCCCAGAGCTACGAGCAACTGCTGATTGCCCGCACCCTGATGGGCTTCGGCTTCGGCGGCGAGTGGACCGCCGGCGCGGTGCTGATCGGCGAGGTGATCCGTGCCCAGGACCGTGGCAAGGCGGTGGGCATGGTGCAATCGGGCTGGGCCATCGGCTGGGGCCTGACGGCAATTCTCTATGCCCTGCTGTTCTCCTGGCTGCCGGCCGAGCAGGCCTGGCGCGCGCTTTTCCTGCTGGGCCTGCTGCCGGCGATCTTCGTGATCTTCGTCCGGCGCCTGGTCAAGGACCCGGAGATCTACCGTCAGGCCAAGGCCGTCGAGCAGGCCGAGGCGCCCGCGCAGTTCTACGAGATCTTCGCCCCCGGCATGCTCTGGACCACGATCCGCGCCTCGCTGCTGACCACCGGCGCCCTGGGCGGCTACTACGCCATCACCTCGTGGCTGCCGACCTTCCTCAAGAACGAGCGCGGCCTGAGCGTGCTGGGCACCGGCGGCTACCTGGCGATGGTCATCGTCGGCTCCTACATCGGCTACGTGGTCAGCGCCTACCTGTGCGACCTGCTGGGGCGCAGGAAGAACTTCATCCTGTTCGCCGTGGGCTCGTTCGTCATCGTCCTGCTCTACACGCAGATGCCGGTCAGCGACGGGGTGATGCTGTGGCTGGGCTTCCCCCTGGGCTTCTTTGCTTCGGGCATCTTCAGCGGCATGGGCTCGTTTCTCACCGAACTGTTCCCGACCCGGATCCGCGGATCGGGGCAGGGCTTCTGCTACAACATCGGCAAGGTGGTCGCGGCCATGTTCCCGTTGCTGATCGGCCTGCTCGGCGAGAAAGTGCCGTTGGGCCTGGGGATTGGCGCCTTCGCCGCGGTGTCCTACGGTGTGGTGATCCTGGCGGCCCTGAGCCTGCCGGAAACCCGCGGCAAAGCGCTCCAGGCGCGCTAAGGTAGGCATCATGAACATTGATACGGAGGTCCGCCAGGTGAAACGCCTGCTACTCAATTGCGACATGGGCGAGAGCTTCGGCAACTGGCGCATGGGCCAGGACGCCAAGGTCATGCCATTCATCGACTGCGCCAACATCGCCTGCGGCTACCACGCCGGCGACCCGGGCACCATGCGCCGCACCGTGGCCCTGGCCCTGGAGCACCGGGTGGCTATCGGCGCGCACCCGGCCTACCCGGACCTGATGGGCTTCGGCCGTCGCTCCATGGCCTGCAGCAGCGACGAGATCCGCGACCTGCTGCACTACCAGATCGGCGCCCTGGACGGCATCTGCCGGGTGCTCGGCGGCCGGGTGGCCTACGTCAAGCCTCACGGCGCGCTGTACAACGACATGATGGCCAACCCGGACATCCTGCGCACCGTGCTCGAGGCCGTGGCGGCGTTCGACAGCGGCCTGCCGCTGATGCTCATGGCCACCGCCGACGACAGCGCCGCCCAGGCCCTGGGTGACGAAGTCGGCGTGCCACTGTGGTTCGAGGCCTTCTCCGACCGTGGCTACACCGCCAGCGGGCACCTGATGTCGCGGCGCCTGCCGAACGCTGTGCACCACGATCCGGCGCTGGTGGTCGAGCAGGCCTTGCGCCTGGCCAAGGGCGAGGCCCTGCTGGCTGACGACGGCAGCGATGTGCGCTTGAACGCCAGCACCCTGTGCGTGCACGGCGACAACGACGGCTCGGTGGCCGCCGTGCGCCAGATCCGCCAGGCCCTGGATGCACTGGAGCAAGCATGACGCCACGTATCGAGGTGGTGGCCATCGACAGCCTGATGGTGCGGCTGTTCGATGCCATCGATGAAGGCAACATGCCGTGGATCCTCGCCGCCAGCCAGCGTTTGCGGGATGCTTTCGGCCAGCAGCTGATCGACCTGGTGCCGTCCTACACCACGCTGATGGTGCAGTTCGACCTGGCACCGGGCGAGGCGCGCCAGCGCATCCTGCAGGCGCTGCAGGGCCTGCGGCCGGATGCCGGCCAGGCCGGGCGCCGGCACGAGATCCCGGTGTGGTACCACGCCAGTGTCGGCCCAGAGCTGCCGGTGCTGGCCGCGCGCGGGGGGATGAGCGAGGCCGAGGTGATCCGCCTGCATTGTGCTCGCGACTACCCGGTGTTCGCCCTGGGGTTCGCGCCGGGTTTCGGCTTCATGGGCCTGGTCGACGAACGCCTGGCCACGCCGCGCCTGAGCACCCCGCGCAAGCGCGTGGCGGCGGGCAGCGTCGGCATCGCCGAGCGCCAGACCGCCGCCTATCCGGCCGTGTCGCCGGGTGGCTGGAACCTGATCGGTCGCACGCCGCTGCGCCTGTTCGACCGCGAGCGCGAGGGCTACAGCCTGCTGCAGCCTGGCGATCGGGTACGTTTCGTGGCCGTTGAACGGGCCGAATTCATCAACCTGGGCGGTGACGACAGCCCGCTGGAGGCCCAGGCATGAGCCAGTTGAGAGTCGAGGCCAGCACCGCGCTGTGCCTGTTGCAGGATGCCGGGCGTTTCGGTGTGCGGCACCTGGGCGTGACCCAGGGTGGCGCGCTGGACTGGGTGGCAATGCGCTGGGCCAACTGGCTGCTGGGCAATGCGCTGGACAGCGCCGTGGTGGAGATTGCGCTTGGCGGCTTCAGCGTGGTTGCCGAGCAGGACTGCGTGCTGGCGCTGGCCGGGGCTGACCTGGATGCGCAGATCGACGGGCAGGCCGTGGCGCCCTGGACCAGTTTCAACCTGGGCAAGGGCCAGCGCCTGACGCTGCGTCAGCCTCGCCAAGGGGTACGTGCTTATCTGGCGGTGCCGGGCGGGTTTGTGGGCGAGTCGGTGCTGGGGAGTTGCTCCACAGTGGTGCGGGAAGAGCTGGGTGGAGTAGACGGTCAGGGTAGGGCGTTGGTGAAAGGGCAGGTACTGCATGCTGCTGGAGCCATCGCGGAAGTAGCCCACTCCCACGTGCCCGAAGCGCTGCGGCCGGTGTATGCCGAGAATCCGGTATTGGACCTGGTGATGGGCGCGCAGATCGGCGACTTCGGTGGCACCAGCCTGTTCGAGGCGTTCAACCGTGACTGGACGCTGGACAGCCGTGCCGACCGCATGGGCATTCGCCTGCTCGGGCCACAACTGGTCTACCAGGGCGCGCCGATGATCTCCGAGGGGATCCCGCTCGGCGCCGTGCAGGTGCCGCCGGACGGGCAGCCGATCGTGTTGCTCAATGACCGGCAGACCATCGGTGGGTATCCACGGCTGGGGGCGTTGACGCCGTTGGCGTTGGCGCAGCTGGCACAGTGCATGCCGGGGGCAGTGGTGCGGTTTCGGGCGGTGGTGCAGGATGAAGCATGGCGGGAGCAGCAGGTTTATCTGAGCCGTTGGGGATGAAGCTATCGGCCCTATCGCGGGGCAAGCCCGCTCCCACGCCTGATCGAGGTCTGGACGTGGGAGCGGGCTTGCCCCGCGATAGGGCCGGCCCTGAAAAACACTACTTGGACAGGTAACGCATCCCATCCTCCAACCCCTGCAAGGTCAGCGGAAACATCCTGTCCTCGATCAGGTCCCGCACCAGATGGGTCGAAGCGGTGTACTCCCAGGCCTGCTTCGGATACGGGTTGATCCAGATGATCTTCCTGAATTTTTCCATGAAGCGCTGCATCCACACATACCCGGCCTCTTCGTTCCAGTGCTCGACGCTGCCACCCGGCTGGGTGATCTCGTAGGGCGCCATGGCCGCGTCGCCGACGAACACCACCTTGTAGTCGTCGCCGTACTTGTGCAGCAGGTCGAAGGTGGAGAAGCGCTCCGAGGTACGGCGCAGGTTGTTCTTCCACACCGACTCGTAGATGAAGTTGTGGAAGTAGTAGTACTCCAGGTGCTTGAACTCGGTCTTGCAGGCCGAGAACAGTTCCTCGCAGACCTTCACATGGGCGTCCATCGAACCGCCGATGTCGAACAGCAACAGCAGCTTGACCGTGTTGCGCCGCTCGGGGCGCATCTGGATGTTCAAGAGGCCGGCGTCACGGGCGGTGTGGTCGATGGTGCCGTCGATGTCCAGCTCCTCGGCGGCGCCTTCGCGGGCGAACTTGCGCAGGCGGCGCAGGGCCAGCTTGATGTTGCGCGTACCCAGCTCGACCTGATCGTCGAGGTTTTTGTACTCGCGCTGGTCCCACACCTTCACCGCCTTGCCCTGGCGCTTGCCGGCCTCGCCGACGCGGATGCCCTCGGGGTTGAAGCCGCCGGAGCCGAACGGGCTGGTGCCGCCGGTGCCGATCCACTTGTTGCCGCCGGCGTGGCGCTCCTTCTGCTCTTCGAGGCGCTTCTTGAATTCCTCGATCAGCTTGTCCAGGCCACCCAGGGATTGGATCTGCGCCCGTTCCTCGTCGGTCAGCGAACGCTCGAACTCCTTGCGCAGCCAGTCGTCGGGGATCAGGGCTTCGATATGCCGGTCGAGGTTCTCCAGCCCCTTGAAGTAGGCGGCGAATGCCCGGTCGAACTTGTCGAAATGGCGCTCGTCCTTCACCAGGATGGCCCGGGCCAGGTAGTAGAAGGCGTCCATGTCGGCGAATACTACGCCCTTTTGCAGGGCGTGATGCAGGTCGAGCAGCTCGCGCACCGACACCGGTACCTTGGCCGCGCGCATTTCATTGAACAGGTTGAGCAGCATGGCCCGGCTCCTGTCAGCGGTTGCCGCGCCGGCTCATGAAGGCCAGGCGCTCGAGCAGTTGCACGTCCTGCTCATTCTTGACCAGGGCCCCGGCCAGCGGCGGGATGGCCTTGGTCGGGTCGCGTTCGCGCAGCACGGCTTCGCCGATGTTGTCGGCCATCAGCAGCTTGAGCCAGTCGACCAGTTCGGAGGTGGAGGGTTTTTTCTTCAGGCCCGGGACCTTGCGCACGTCGAAGAACACATCCAGCGCCTCGCTGACCAGCGACTGGCTGATATTCGGGTAGTGCACGTCGACGATCTGCTGCAGGGTGGCGCGGTCGGGGAAGGCGATGTAGTGGAAGAAGCAGCGGCGCAGGAAGGCGTCGGGCAATTCCTTCTCGTTGTTGGAGGTGATGATGATGATCGGGCGCTGCTTGGCCTTGATGGTCTCGTCGATCTCGTAGACGTAGAACTCCATCTTGTCGAGTTCCTGCAACAGGTCGTTGGGGAACTCGATGTCAGCCTTGTCGATCTCGTCGATCAGCAGGATCACCCGCTCGTCGGCCTCGAAGGCTTCCCACAGCTTGCCCTTCTTCAGGTAGTTGCGCACGTCGTGGACCTTGTCCACGCCCAGCTGCGAGTCGCGCAGGCGGCTGACCGCGTCGTACTCGTACAGGCCCTGGTGGGCCTTGGTGGTGGACTTGATGTGCCAGGTGATCAGGCGGGCGCCGAAGGAGGCGGCGAGCTGCTCGGCGAGCATGGTCTTGCCGGTGCCCGGCTCGCCCTTGACCAGCAGCGGGCGCTCCAGGGTGATGGCCGCGTTGACCGCCAGCTTCAGGTCGTCTGTGGCGACGTAGTCGCGGGTGCCTTCGAACTTCATGAACCGATCCTCTGGGTGGCTGGGCCTGACTCATCGTGGGGCAAGCCCGCTCCCACAGGATTTGAGCGCAACCTGTGGGAGCGGGCTTGTCCCGCGATGAGGGCAGTGCAGCCAACGCATGTTTATTGATGTGTCAGCGACTATAACCCCGCACCCGCCGCCTGCAAACGCAGACCGGGTATTCAGTCCCTGAATGGTCCGTCACTGTCGACTCAGTCGGATTTGGGTTCGGGTTGTTCGTAACGTGCATTGAACGCCTGGATGAACCCGTTGCGCAGGATCTGCAGGAACGCCTCGAACGCGCTGATCTCTTGCTTGTGCACACTGCCGCTGAGTTCTACGCGGGTGGCAAACTGGTTTTTCGGCTGATTCTTCAGCACGGTCTCGGTGGCGCCCACCAGCGCCTCCCAGATCGAACGCAGGAATCCTTTGTCCTGTTCTTGCACATCCTGTTGCCAGTTGAACACATCGACATTGCGTAGCAGCGGTTTGATATAGCCTTTTAGCCAGCCGTTTTCTGCTTCGGCCTCGATCACCACATCGCCGTGTCCAGCATTGAAGTCGAACTTGCCATAGGCGCTGGCAAAGTCATTGAGTCGGCGCAGTTCGATGCCCTTGGCGCGCAGGCGAAACTGGAAGTCGTCGAAGTCGCTGAACGGATCGAAGGTCGCCTTGCTCTCGACCTCGGCATCGCCCAGGAGCAAGGCCGTCCCTTCGAAGCTGGCGTCGCGCCGACCTTTTTCATCGCGCACGTTGGTCAGATTGCGGATGTTGGCCTCCAGCCGTGTGGCCTTTAGATCGACCGGCGGTTTGGAGTTGAAGTTGCGAAAGGTCACGGTGCCTTGTTCGATGCGCACGTCGTTGAGGGTGATGGGCAGCAATTTCTCCAGCTGCTGGCGCCAGTCGGTACCCTGGCCAGTCTGCGAGTTCTGCTTGTTGCCGCCATCGACGAAGTTCAGTTCGGGGCGCACGAAGGTCACTTCGGCGACCACGGCGCGGTCGTACCATAGCGCATGCCAGCTCACCGACAGGTCGATCAGCGGTGCATCGAGCAGGGGAACCGGGACCTTGCCGCTGACCTTGACGATGTTCAGGCCGTTGATCTGGTAGGCGCCGCGCCACCAGGCCAGGTCTACGTCGGTTATTTGACCACGGTAGTCGCCCATGTCGGCCAGCCTGTCGTTCAGGTAGTCGCGAACCAGGTAGGGGAGGGCCAGGTGCAACGTCACAAGCAGCGCGACCAGGCTGGCAAGGCCGATCAATGGCCAGCGATAACGTGCTTTCATGATGATTCTCCGCACCGGGATGTGTGGTTGACCACGGGCCTCTTCATCGAGTTCGAACGGGCTTTACGCTCCCCCGTTGCAGGCTTACCCTCATGGTTTTCCCTGCTCTTTCATGTTCAAGGACCCCTGCCATGAGCCGTATCTACGCCGACAACGCACATTCCATCGGCAACACGCCGCTGGTGCAGATCAACCGCATCGCCCCGCGCGGAGTGACCATCCTGGCCAAGATCGAGGGGCGCAACCCGGGTTATTCGGTGAAGTGCCGGATCGGCGCGAGCATGATCTGGGACGCCGAGAGCAGCGGCAAGCTGAAGCCGGGCATGACCATCGTCGAACCCACCTCGGGCAACACCGGCATCGGCCTGGCCTTCGTCGCCGCCGCCCGTGGCTACCGATTGGTGCTGACCATGCCGGACTCGATGAGCCTGGAGCGACGCAAGGTATTGAAGGCACTGGGCGCCGAACTGGTGCTGACGGACAAGGCCAAGGGCATGAAGGGCGCCATCGAGAAGGCCAACGAGATCGTCGCCTCGGATCCTGCCCAGCACTTCCTGCCGGGCCAGTTCGACAACCCGGCCAACCCGGCCATCCACGAGAAGACCACCGGCCCCGAGATCTGGAACGACACCGACGGCGCGGTCGATGTACTGGTGGCGGGCGTCGGCACCGGTGGCACCATCACCGGCGTGTCACGCTACATCAAGCACACCCAGGGCAAGTCGATCCTGTCGGTGGCGGTGGAACCGGTGAACTCGCCGTTGATCAGCCAGACCCTGGCCGGCGAGGAACTCAAGCCCAGCCCGCACAAGATCCAGGGCATCGGCGCCGGTTTCGTGCCGAAGAACCTCGACCTGTCGATCGTCGACCAGGTCGAGACCGTCACCGAGGACGAGTCCAAGGCCATGGCCATCCGCCTGATGCAGGAAGAGGGCATCCTCTGCGGCATCTCCTGCGGCGCGGCGATGGCGGCGGCGGTGCGCCTTGCCGAGAAACCCGAGATGCAGGGCAAGACCATCGTGGTGATCCTGCCGGACTCGGGCGAGCGCTACCTGTCGAGCATGTTGTTCAGCGACATGTTCACCGAGCAGGAAACCCAGCAGTAAGCCTGGGGCTGCTGCGCAGCCCATCGCGGCGCAAGGCCGCTCCTACAAGGAGGTTGCGCTCGCCTGTAGGAGCGGCCTTGTGCCGCGAACGGGGCCCGGGATATCCGGGCCACCGCTGATCCGGCGCAATGTCGGCCTCATTCCTTTATTGCACAATCCTTGACACTGCGATCCGGCACCGGTTGTTTTTACCCGGCCCGGATGGGTTTATGATGTCCGGCTATCTGGGGATGGCCAGATTTCCCCTCCAAGGAGTGTTGTATGACCTTTTCCTTCGTCGCCAAGGCAGGTGTCCTGCTGGTGTTCTTCGGCAGCGTGCTGTTCGTGCACCTGCGCGGCAAGGCGCGCCTGCCGGTGCTGCGCCAGTTCGTCAACCATTCGGCGCTGTTCGCCCCCTACAACAGCCTGATGTACCTGTTCTCCGGCGTGCCTTCCAAGCCCTACCTGGACCGCCAGCGTTTTCCCGAGCTGGACGTGCTCAAGGACAACTGGGAGGTGATCCGCGAAGAGGCCATGCGCCTGTTCGACGAGGGCTACATCCGCGCGGCGGAGAAAGACAACGACGCCGGCTTCGGGTCGTTCTTCAAGAAGGGCTGGAAGCGTTTCTACCTGAAGTGGTACGACAAGCCGCTGCCCTCGGCCGAGGCGCTGTGCCCGAAGACCGTCGAGCTGGTCAGCGGCATCCCCAACGTCAAGGGTGCGATGTTCGCCCTGTTGCCCGGCGGCAGCCACCTGAACCCGCACCGTGACCCGTTCGCCGGCTCCCTGCGCTACCACCTGGGCCTGTCCACGCCGAACTCGGACAACTGCCGCATCTACGTCGACGGCCAGCCCTACGCCTGGCGTGACGGCGAGGACGTGATGTTCGACGAGACCTTCGTGCACTGGGTCAAGAACGAGACCGATGTCACTCGCGTGATCCTGTTCTGCGACGTCGAGCGCCCGCTCAACAGCCCGCTGATGACCCGCATCAACCGCAAGGTCAGCGCCTTCCTCGGTCGCGCCACCGCGCCGCAGAACACCGATGACGAGCGCGTCGGCGGGATCAACCAGGCCTACGCCTGGAGCAAGCGCTTCAGCAACGTCATCAGCACCCGGGTCAAGCAGTTCAAACGCGCCAACCCCAAGGCCTACCGCGTGCTGCGGCCGGTGCTGGCGGTTGTCGTCGCCTACGCGCTGTACCGCTGGCTGTTCTGATCCGGTTGTGCAAGCGCGTTCCCGCTCCTGGTGGGAGCGGGCTTGCCCCGCGATGATTCCCCCGCTATATTCCGAAACACCCTCTTCCCAGAAGACCTGTTCATGCCTGCCATCCCTTCCACCACTGCTTACGTTCTCGCGCCTGTCGCGGGCGTGGTCGTGCGTGGCAGCCAGCAGCCGGCCATGATCAGTCACTACCCACCACCTGTCAGTGGCGTCGTAGGCGGCGTAGCTCCGCCTCCTTGCGCAGTCGTGGTGTTGGGCTGATCGGCCGCTGGCCGCTCCCCACCGCACTCGCAACCTACTGAACACGGTCGGCTATCCCCGCAAGTCGCGATAGGCCCTCCGTACGGCTCATTTGCCCGTATACAGGTGGCAATACATGTCTTTTTTCAACAAAGCATCCGTGGCCTCGGCGGCCACTACCAGTCTGTTCGTCCTGCTGTGGAGCAGCGGGGCGATCGTTTCCAAGCTCGGCCTGACCCAGGCCAGTCCTTTCGCCTTCCTGCTGCTGCGTTCGGCCCTGGCGCTTTTCGGTCTGTTGCTGATCGGTCCGTTACTTGGCCTGCGCTGGCCCCGTACCCGGGGCGGCATTGTTCGCGCCCTGGGGACCGGCTGCGTGCTGCTGGGCGCCTACCAGATCTTCTACCTGCTGGCGCTCAATACCCATGTGACCCCCGGCGTCATGGCCACGGTCATGGGCGTGCAGCCGATCCTTACCGTGGTGCTGATGGAGCGCCAGCGTTCCTGGAGCCGGCTGTTCGGCCTGGGCCTGGGGCTTGGCGGCCTGGTGATGGTGGTCTACCAGGGCATCAACCTTGGCGGGGTGTCCCTGGCGGGCATGCTGTTCGCCCTGCTGGCGCTGGCCAGCATGACCTTCGGCTCGATTCTGCAGAAGCGCATCAGCGACAACCCGATGGGCACCTTGCCGCTGCAGTACCTGGCCGGGTTTGCCCTGTGCGCGCTGTTCGCGCCGTTCCAGCCGTTGCATGTCGAGTGGAACGCCAGCTTCATCGGCGCGCTGCTGTGGATGGGGCTGGTGGTTTCGCTGCTGGCCACGCTGCTGCTGTACCGGCTGATCGCCCGTGGCAACCTGGTCAATGTCACCAGCCTGTTCTATCTGGTGCCGGCGGTGACGGCGGTGATGGACTTCGCCATCTTCGGTAATCGCCTGGCGCCGCTCAGCTTGCTGGGAATGGGGTTGATCGTGGTCGGGTTGCTGTTCGTGTTCCGCAAGCCGGCGTTGCGCACCGCCGAAGCTTGAGATGATCCGGTGGGAGCGGGCTTGCCCCGCGATGCGTTCGCCAGGTTGTTTTGTTGCCTGGCCTGACGCAATCGCGGGGCAAGCCCGCTCCCACGTCATGACCGTGCCGGGCGCAGCACCAGCCAGAGCGCCGCGGCGATCAGCAGGCCGCCATACAAGTGCGCCATCGACAGCGGTTCATCCAGCAGCCATGCGCCCCACAGCACGCCGAACACCGGGATCAGGAAGGTCACGGTACTGGCCTTGACCGGCCCGATCTCGTTCAGCAGGCGGAAGTACAGGATGTAGGCGAAGGCGGTGCACAGCAGCCCCAGGCCCAGCAGCGACAGCCACACCTGCCAGCCGCCCCAGCTCGCTGGTGGCTGGGTCAGCGCGCTCCAGGCGAACAGCGGGCTCAATAGCAGGGTGGCGCCGAGCATGCTGCCCAGGGCCGACAGGCGGCTGTCCAGCGTTCCCACCCAGCGCCGCGCCAGGAAACCCGCGAAACCGTAGCAGGTGGTCGCCGCCAGGCACGCCAGGGCGCCTTGCACCAGGGCCATATCCAGCGCCACCGGGCCGGCGCCGCTGAGGATGCCGACGCCGAACAGGCCGAGGAAGATCCCGCAGAGCTTGGGCAGGGTCATCGCCTCGCGGAAGAACAAGGTGCCGATCAGCACGCCCATCAGTGGCGTGGTGGCGTTGAAAATGGCCGAATAGCCCGCCGGCAGCACCTGCGCCGCCACGGAATAGAACGTGGCCGGAATGCCCGAGTTGATCATGCCCAGCACCAGGCAGGCGCCCAGCTTGCCCTCGAAACTCCAGCGCACGCGGGCGGCGGCGAGGATGGCGATCAGCCCCAGACAGGCGATCGATACGCGGAAAAAGGCGGTCGGCACGGTGCCAAGTTCCGGGGCGATGATGCGCATGAACAGGAAGCTGGCGCCCCAGACGGCGGCAAGGGTCAGCAGGCGGGCAAGGGCGATGGGGCTCACGGGTGGTCTCCGGCGGTGGGGCAGGGGCGCGAGTGTACGTCAGTGGGCAAGCGGGATTCTTGTGCTTTCTTGCTGTGTAAGCCTTATCGCCTGCGAGCCCACTCCCACGTGTGGAACACTGGCGGCGTGGGAGCGGGCTTGCCCCGCGATAAGGCTTACACAGCCTGCGAGCCGCTTACGGACGACTAAGCTATCTAACTCAACTTGCCATGAGATCCCGCGCATGACCCAACCCTGGCCCGCCGCCGACATCGCCCGGATGATCCTCGATGGCTTCGACGACTACCGCGAGCATTTTCGCCGCATCACCCTCGGTGCCCGCGAGCGCTTCGAGCAGGCCCGCTGGCAGGACATCCAGCACGCCGCGGCGGCGCGGATCAACCTCTACGAAGAGAAGGTCGCCGAGGTCAACGGTTGGCTGCGCCAGGGCTTCGAACCCTCCCAGCTGCTGGACGTCGAGCAGTGGCCGTTGGTGAAGAACGCCTACATCCGCCTGATCGACCCGCGGCTGGATGATGAGCTGTCCGAGACCTGGTACAACTCGCTGTTCTGCAGCCTGTTCAGCCATGACCAGATCAGCGACGGCTGCATGTTCATCCACACCACCCGCCCGTCAATGCGTGGCCACGAACGCGCGGCGCAGACGCGTACCTATGCACTGGATGGCGGACTGAAGGGATTGCTGCGGGCGATCTTCGCCGATTACCGCTTCGATGTGCCCTACGGGGACCTGGAGGGCGATCTGTCGCGGTTGCAGGACCAACTGCGTGAATGCCTGCCCGACTGGGTGTGCAAGGACCCGGCGCTGGCGGTGGAGCTGTTCACTCCGGTGCTCTACCGCAACAAGGGCGCCTACCTGGTCGGGCGCCTGTACACCCAGGACGAGCAGTGGCCGTTGGTGATCCCGCTGTTGCACCGCGAAGGCCATGGCATCGAGGCCGATGCGCTGATCACCGACGAGGCGGAGGTGTCGATCATCTTCTCCTTCACCCGTTCGTACTTCATGGTCGATGTGCCGGTGCCGGCGGAGTTCGTCAACTTCCTCAAGCGCATCCTGCCGGGCAAGCACATCGCCGAGCTGTACACCTCGATCGGCTTCTACAAGCACGGCAAGTCGGAGTTCTACCGCGCGCTGATCAACCACCTGGCCAACAGCGACGACCGCTTCTTCATGGCGCCGGGGGTGCGCGGGATGGTGATGAGCGTGTTCACCCTGCCGGGCTTCAACACCGTGTTCAAGATCATCAAGGACCGTTTCTCGCCATCCAAGACCGTTGATCGTGCCACGGTGATCGAGAAATATCGCCTGGTGAAGAGCGTGGATCGTGTCGGGCGCATGGCCGACACCCAGGAGTTCGCCGATTTTCGCTTCCCCCGCGCCAAGTTCGATCCCGACTGCCTCGCCGAGCTGCTGGAGGTGGCGCCCTCCACCGTGGCGCTGGAGGGTGACACGGTACTCATCCGTCACTGCTGGACCGAGCGGCGCATGACCCCGCTCAACCTCTACCTCGAACAGGCCAGCGAAGCCCAGGTGCTGGAGGCGCTGGAGGACTACGGGCTGGCGATCAAGCAGCTGGCGGCGGCCAACATCTTCCCCGGCGACATGCTGCTGAAGAATTTCGGCGTAACCCGCCATGGCCGGGTGGTGTTCTATGACTACGACGAGATCAGCTTCCTCACCGAGGTCAACTTCCGCCATATCCCGCCACCGCGCTACCCGGAGGACGAGATGTCGGGCGAGCCGTGGTACTCGATCGGGCCGCACGATGTGTTCCCCGAGGAGTTTCCACCGTTCCTGTTCGCTGATATCGGCCAGCGCCGCTTGTTCAGCCGCCTGCATGGCGAGCTGTATGACGCTGATTACTGGAAAAGCTTGCAGGAGGCGATCCGGGCAGGGAAGGTGATCGATGTGTTTCCGTATCGGCGCAAGGGGCGCTAGATCATCACGCAAAGCCTGTAGGAGATCGCCCAACCCGTCGCGCAGGGAACAAAGCTGCAAGCATCGTCAGCGTGGGAGCGGGCTTGCCCCGCGATGCGGCGTATGGCACCGGCTATGCCGGTGATCGCGGGGCAAGCCCGCTCCCACGCTGTCCCGGCTAAATCAAGGAAATACGTTTTGTTCCATGAGAGCAGGATGGCTTCAACCTTTCAGGCACTTGAGCTCACTGAAATCCGCCCGCACCTTGCTCAGGCGCTGTTGCAGGAACTGCTTCTGCGCAGGGCTGCTCTGCTTCATCAGATCGACCAGCAGGCTGCGCGCCTGCTGTTCACTGTTCTCATAGGCCTGGCGGTACTCCGCCGTCCACAGGCTTTCCTTGCGCTGCAGCAGTTGCGCAAGGCGCGGTTCGAAGCCGGGCGTGGCGCGCTGGTCCATTGCCAGCACCAGTTGCTGCTGCCAGTGTGCGCGATTGGCGATCGACTGGCGGCTCTGGTCGCCCAGGGCCTGGGACCAGCTCATCACCCGCAAGCGTTGCTGCGCGCTGAGTTCACCCAGCCAGGGTTCCAGGCGTTTCTGCATGCGCACGGCGCGCTGTTCGATCTGTTTGGGCAGCGGGGTTTCGTCATAGGTTTTGCGGCGCTTGTCGATGTCGGCGCGAAACGCCTGGCGCATCTCGGCGACCTGGGAGTCGCTCATCCCGCGCAGCAGTTCGGTGGCCGAGGGGGTGATCGCCGTGGCCACCCGGCCGATGGCCTGGCGGGCTTCGAGGGTGCGTTGCTCCAGGGCCTGGTCGGTGACCGCGTCATCGGCCACCATCAGCCGCACCCGGTCGAGCCAGTCGAGGTAGCCGGGCAGTTGCGTCTTGCAGTGCCAGGCCAGTTGTTGCCTGAGCCGTTCGTCGAGCAGCTGTTTCTGCTCGCGGTTCATGTCCAGGTAATCGTCCAGCGACCAGGGCACGAGGCGGTCGAGGTTGCGGTAGGCCAGGTCGATGCGGCTGCAGGCCGCAAGCGCCAGGGCGAAGCCGATGAGGAGCAGCAGGGCGTGGGTCAGGCGTCGGGGCATGAGCGAATCCTTGCACAGGCTGGCCAGGCAGTGGACGCAAGGTGGGCCCGAGGGTTCCGGCGCATGCGCGCTCGGGCGGACGGGCGGGTCAAGTGTTAGAATAGCCGCCTTGTCTTGAGGATCTTCGGAAATGGCTCTGCTTGGGCGTTACAACAGTTTGCAAATCGTGAAACACGTGGAATTCGGCCTGTACCTGGACGGCGGCGCCGACGGCGAGATCCTCCTGCCACGGCGCTACTTCCCCAAGGATGCCGAACTCGAGCTGGACGACTGGCTCAACGTGTTCATCTACCTCGACAGCGAGGACCAGCTGATCGCCACCACCGAAAAGCCGAAGATGCAGGTGGGCGAGTTCGCCAGCCTCAAGGTCAAGGACATCAACGGCGCGGGCATCTTCCTCGACTGGGGCCTGTCCAAGGACCTGCTGATGCCTTACTCGGAAGAGTCCCGGCCACTGAAGATCGGTGACTACTGCGTGGTCCACGCCTACCTGGACAAACGCACCCGGCGCATCACCGCCACCGCCAAGCTGGACCGCTACCTCGACCGCACCCCGGTGGACTACCAGGTCGGCCAGCCGGTCGAGCTGCTGGTGGCCGGCGAGACGCCGATGGGCTTCAAGGCGATCATCAACAACCGCCACTGGGGCCTGATCCACAAGAACGAAGTGTTCAAGTTCCTGCGTTCGGGCATGCACGAGAAGGGCTTCATCAAGGAGGTGCGCGCCGACGGCAAGATCGCCCTGAGCCTGCAGCCGGTGGGCCAGGCCCTGGCCGACGGTTTGCCCGAGCAGATCATGCAGCGCCTGGAGGCCAATGGCGGCGTGCTGGCGGTGTGCGACAAGAGCGATCCGGCGCTGATCAGCCAGATGTTCAATGTCAGCAAGGGCAACTTCAAGAAAGCCATCGGCGCTCTGTTCAAGCAGGGCCGGATCGTCATCCATGACGATCGCATCGAGCGGGCCTGATCAGGCCTGCACGAAAGTGCTGAAGTCCAGCTGCTCGCCACCCGGGCGGCTGTCGCGCAGCAGCGAGTCGCGGTCGGCGCTCAGGGCCAGGCTGATGGTCGAGCGGCGTTTGCCGGCGTTGCGCACTTCCATCTGCTCCTGGTGAGCGCGCAGGAAATTGGTCGGTACCTTCAGGTGTTGCAGTTCGTCGGTTTCCGGGGTGTGCAGCAGCAGGTTGACCCAGTCGGGCTGGCCTTTGCGCAGCAGCGCCACCGGCACCTCGAACCACCACAGGTTGCGCTTCTTGTCGAGGATGGCGAACAGGGTGTTGTCGCGGTTGAGCACCGGCCGGGTCAGCGCTTCGTTACGGCGAGCGATGGCGGTGGGTTTGTCGAGTTTCATGCAGGTTCCTGCGGGTTGACGCTAGATTGGCCTGATATTGTGCGGGTGGGCTCATCGCGGGGCAAGTCGCATCGGCGCGCCGCCGCTCCCACACGGAAAGCGCGAAGCCGTTGGGCTGGGTCCAGGCAAACTAATTGAAACTCCTGCCGATGGCCGTGGGTCGATCAGGTGTCGACACGATTTCCCGTGTCTTTCCGGCAAGGAGACATCCCATGAGCGGCACCAAGGATAAAGCGAAAGGCCTGGCCAACGAGGCCGTGGGCAACATCAAGCAAGGCGTCGGCAAGGTGACCGACAACGACAGGCTGCGCGCCGAGGGCAAGGCCCAGGAATTGAAGGGCGAGGCGCAGCAGGCCGTGGGCAAGGTCAAGGATGCCGTGAAGAAGCCTTGATCGCAGTGGCATTGTCGCGGGGCAGTGCGTTCTCACTCGGTGGGAGCGGGCTTGCCCCGCGATTGCGTTGTGCGTTCGGCAACACGCCCGCGAACAGCACGCTCGCCGCCTGGTCTATTAGACTTGTTGCATTGCCACCCCGATCAAGCGGCGAAAGGAGACGCTATGATTTTCCCCGACCTGCGCGGCCTGCCCCTGCACCGCGTGCTGGTGCGCACCGTCAAGGAGTTCCTCGACGACGAGATGTCCACCTATGCCTCCGCGCTGGCCTACCAGATGCTGTTCTCGCTGTTCCCGTTCCTGCTGTTCCTGATTGCCCTGATCGGTTTCCTGCACCTGCCGGACTTCTTCTCCTGGCTGCGCCTGCAGTCCGAGCTGGTGCTGCCGCCCCAGGCTCTGGAGCAGGTCAACCCGGTGATCGACCAGTTGCAGCAGTCCAAGGGCGGATTGCTGTCGGTGGGTATCGTGATCGCCCTGTGGACCGCCTCGGCGGGTGTGCGCCTGATGATGAGCGCGATGAATGCCGCCTACGACGTGCCAGAAGGGCGGCCGGTGTGGAAGCGTATCCCGCTGTCGATCATCTACACCGTCGGCGTCGCCGGCATGCTCCTGGCGGCTGCCGCGCTGATGGTGCTGGGGCCGCAGGTCATGGGGTGGATCGCCTCCCAGGTGGGCCTGGAAGAGGCGGTGGTGGTCGTCTGGACCATCCTGCGCTGGCCGGCGATCATCATCCTGATGATGGTGGCGGTGGCGCTGATCTACTACGTCATGCCCGATGTGAAGCAGAAATTCCGCTTCATCACCCCAGGCTCGGTGCTGGCGGTGGTGGTGTGGATCATCGCGTCACTGGGCTTTGCCTACTACGTGAAGACCTTTGCCGACTACAACGCCATGTATGGCAGTATCGGGGCGATCATCGTGCTGCTGCTGTACTTCTATATCTCTGCCGCCGTGCTGCTGCTGGGGGCCGAGATGAACGCGGTGATCGAGCACATGTCCGCCGAGGGCAAGAACCCCGGCGAGAAGGAGTTCGCCGAGGACAATCCACAACAGAGCATCACCGTGCTCGGCCATGAGCACCCGGTTACTCCCGAACCCCAGACCCGCGAGCCGAATACCTGATGATCCGCGAAATTCTCAAGATGGGCGACGAACGGCTGCTGCGCATCGCCCCGCCCGTGCCCGAGCACATGCTCGGCAGCCTCGAGCTCAAGCAACTGATCGACGACATGTTCGAAACCATGGCCCATGTCGGTGGCGTCGGCCTGGCCGCCCCGCAGATCGGCATCGACCTGCAGCTGGTGATCTTCGGCTTCGAGCGCAGCGAGCGCTACCCGGACGCCGAGCCGGTGCCGCGGACCATCCTGCTCAACCCAGTGATCACGCCGCTGGCCACGGAGGTCGAGGACGGCTGGGAAGGCTGCCTGTCGGTGCCGGGCCTGCGCGGCGTGGTGCCGCGCTACAAGCACATCAGCTATTCGGGCATCGACCCGCAGGGCAACCCGATCAACCGCTTTGCCGATGGTTTTCATGCGCGGGTGGTGCAGCATGAGTGCGACCACCTGATCGGCCGGTTGTACCCCTCGCGTATCCAGGACTTCAGCAAGTTCGGCTATACCGACGTGCTGTTCCCCGGGCTCGATGTGGCCGACGACTGATCCCGCACCAGCGCCACCAGGACCTTGCTGCGCTGGTAACGGGCAAGGCGCGAGGCAAGGGCTTCGGGCAGCGTGGTGGCCGGGGTGAAGGCCAGGCGCTGGTAGAAGGGCGTCAGGTCCGGATGGCAGAACAGCCAGGTCGGGGAGGTGGCAGCGCCCAACGCGGCTTCCAGCAACTGTGAAGCGATCTGCTGGCCACGCCATTGCGGAGCGACGAACAGGCCGGTCAGCCAGTGGCCGCCCTCGACTTGTGACAAGCTCATCCCTCCGACGATTTCAACGCTGCGCGCCACCCACTGCTCGCCGTCACCGGCGGCGCGCATGCGCGAGCCATGCTGGCGATAGAACTGCTCCAGCAGGCGGCGCTGGATTGGGGGCAGGCGGGTGCAGGTCAGGGGCGGCATGTGTGGCTCACGCTGTGTGGCTGATCGCGGGGCAAGCCCGCTCCCACAAGGTCGCATAAACCCTGTAGGAGCGGGCTTGTCCCGCGACAGGGCCTGTGCAGGAAAAATGGCGGTGCTTTGTCGCAGATTGTTGCAAATCCGGCAAGGGTGAATATCCGACTCCGGGGTTCAACTATTCCGGCTGCGGAGTAGACTTTCACTCATCCCCCCGGCAGTACGATAAAGCGGGATCGGTACTTCGTGTCATCTTCGCAGTCGATGACAACTTCTCCGCGCCATTGACGGCATCAGAAGTCACGCGATCAGCTTGATAGCCATCAAGGTCGTTATCCATGAAAGCCTTACTGATTCTTGCATTGGTCGGTATGTCCTCGCTCGCCTTCGCGGACCAGGTCAAGACCGCAGATACCCAACCCGTGGTCGAGCAGTACGACTATTCCACCAACCTCGACATCAAGCGCGTGATCAGCCTGTCGACGATCCCCAACGTCTGTGAAGTGGTGCCCGCCACCATGACCTACGAGGACCATCAGGGACAGGTGCACACTCTTCAGTACCGCGCCTTGGGTGAGGGTTGCCGGCTGAATTGAGCCGTGCACAATCCCTGTAGGAGCGGCCTTGTGCCGCGAAAGGGCTGCGTAGCAGCCCCAGCAGTGTTGGCGCAAAAGATCGCGGGGCCGCTTTGCGGCCCTTTCGCGGCACAAGGCCGCTCCTACAGGGGCAGGTGTAGATCCCGGACGAGTTCCAGCCCCCGCTTCAACTGCGCCCGGCTGTGCGCCGCCGACAGGCTGACCCGCACCGCCCGCACACGCTCCGTGCCCACCGCGAACACGCTGGCCGGCACGATCTCCACCCCTTGCGCCCGACACCGGGCAACCAGCGCCTCGGCCTCCCCAGGCGTGGCCAGCCAGGCATGGGGCGAAGGCACGCCGTCCACCGGCAGTGCATTGCCCAGCAACGCCCGCGCCAGGCGCCAACGCTCGGCCAGTTCCTCCCGCTGCCAGGCCAGTCGCCGTGCGGCGGTCCCGTCCGCAATCCATTGGCAAGCGATGTACAGGTTCAACGGCGACACCGACCAATGGGTGGCCTGGGCATAAGGATCGATCTGCTCCAGCAACGCTGGCCGCGCCACGATCCAGCCCAGGCGCAGGCCGGCGGCCACGGTCTTGGACAAGCTGCTGATCAGCACGCCGCGGCCTTCGAGCAAAGGGTAGAGAGGTGGTCGATCAGTCAAGGCGCCGTACACGTCATCCTCGATCACCAGCAAGTCGTGGCGTTTGGCGACTTCCGCCAGTGCCTGGCGCCGGGCCTCGCCCATGCAGGCCCCGGTCGGATTGTGCAGGGTTGGGGTGGTCACCAGTACTCGCGCGCCACTGGCCCGCACGACGCGGTCCAGGTCGTCCGGGCGCAAACCCTGTTCATCCAGGGCCACCCCCTGCACCGGCAGGCGCAGCTGTCGACAGGCCGCCTTGATGCCCGGGGCGGTCAGCGCTTCGACCATCACCGGCTCGCCTGCCTGGCACAGCGACTGCAGTACCAGGAGCAAGGCCTGTTGGGCGCCACCGCAGAGCAGCACCTCCTCGGGCCTCAGGGCCAGGCCACGATTGGCCAACCAGCGAGTGCCCTGGATTCGCCCCAGCAGCAGTTGCTCCGGCCCCAGGTAATGGTCGAGCAGGGCGGTTTCACCCTGTTCGAGCAACCGACGCAGGCTGTGCTCGAGGTCAAGATTGTGCGGGTCGGCCACCGGCACGTTGGTCGACAGGTCAATCACCTGATGCTGACGGTCTGGCAGCTTGAGGCGAAACAGCGTTGCCTCCTTGCTGCTGGCCAGCACATAGGTGCCGCGTCCCACCTCTCCGGACACCAAGTGTCGCGCGGCAGCTTCGCGGTAAGCCTGTTGCGTGGTGCTCGGGTTCAGGCCCAGCGCCCAGGCCAGGCGACGCTGGGGTGGCAGGCGCTCACCGGCTTTCAGCTCACCCTGTTCGATGGCGCCGGCGATGGCCTCGACCAGCGCCAGGTAGCGCGGCTGGTTGTTGTCTGGCAGGGAGGGAATCCACACGAAATTGCTACCCATGCAATATATCTTTGGACCCATACAATGGCCGGCGCTTAGGATCGGATCAAGCCCTACCGATGAAGGAAGATCGCCATGTTCGACTTGCCCGCCCTGCGTGAAGCCGCCGCCTTTGTTCACCAGCACGTCCCGCCGACCCCGCAGCATGCCTGGCCGCTGCTGGCCGAGCGGCTGGGTTGCCAGCTCTGGGTCAAGCACGAGAACCATGCCCCCACCGGTGCCTTCAAGGTGCGTGGTGGGCTGGTCTATGTGCGTTCCCTGCTGGCCAGTGGCGAGGTCCCCCGCGGGCTGGTCACCGCCACCCGCGGCAATCATGGCCAGAGCATGGCCCTGGCGGCGCGCCAGGCGGGCTTGCCGCTGGTGATCGTGGTGCCTGAAGGCAACTCGCGAGAGAAGAACGCCGCTATGCGCGCCCTGGGCGCGGAACTGGTGGAGCATGGCGTGGACTTCGACGTTGCCCGTGAAGAGGCCGCGCGCCTGGCCGAGGAACGCGGCTACCAGATGGTCCCATCGTTCCACCCGGAACTGGTGCGCGGCGTGGCCACCTATGCGCTGGAGCTGTTCGAGGCGGTGGCCGACCTGGATTGCGTGTATGTGCCGATCGGCATGGGCTCGGGCATCTGCGGGCTGATCCAGGCGCGCAACCTGCTGGGGCTGGACACCGAGATCGTCGGCGTGGTCTCCAGTGCGGCGGACGCCTATGCCCAGAGCTTCGAGCGGGGGCGCATCGTCACCACCGCCAGCGCCGACACTTTCGCCGACGGCATGGCTTGCCGCGTGCCGCACCCCGATGCCTTCGCCCTGGTGCGCGAACATGCCGCACGCATCGTGCGGGTGAGCGACGACGAGATCGCCGAGGCCATGCGCCTCTATCACGAAACCACCCACAACACCGCCGAGGGTGCCGGTGCCGCTGCCCTGGCCGCGCTGATGCAGGAGCGTGGGCGTCAGGCCGGCAAGCGTGTCGCGGTGGTGCTCAGTGGCGCCAATGTGGATCGTGGGCGTTATGCGCAAGTGCTGATGGGGAATGAAAAATCCTGAATGAATGTTGACAGTGGAGGTGCTATCTTTATTTGATAGCATTTTCCAATGAACACTCGATATCGCAAGATTCTGGAGTGCATCTTCAGAACACCGACCACGCCTACATTGCCGTTTGCCGAGATCGAGGCCCTGGTGCTGCACCTTGGCGGCCAGGTGCACGAACGCCAGGGATCCAGGGTCAAGATCCTGCTGGCTGGGCAGTGCTGGCGGTGTCATCGCCCACATCCTGGCAAGGAGGCCAGGCGATATCAGATAGAAGAAGCCCGCGAATTCCTGCTGCGGGCGGGAGTCCGACCATGAGCTGCATGCGATACAAAGGGTACGCCGCCCGTATCGAGTACGACGCGCGTGATGACATTTTCGTCGGCCGCGTACTCGGCCTGCGCGATATCATCAGCTTCCACGCCCGCTCTGTGCCCGCGTTGCACGAGGCGTTCCGCGAGGCACTCGACGACTACCTGGCCGACTGTGCCGAACAAGGTATCGCCCCGGAGAAGCCGGCCTCCGGCAAGGTCATGTTGCGCATCCGGCCCGAGGTCCACGCCGCCGCGAGCATCGCCGCTAGGGCTGCCGGCAAGAGTCTCAACCAATGGGCCGACGAGGTCTTCGAGCAGGCGGCAATGGCCTGAGCGGGCGCAAATTTTTCCTATACGCCTGTGGCCTGGCCACGGTTGAATGGCGTTTCCTTTTCCCTGCTCCGAGTGCTGCATGCCTTTTTCCAACGGTTTTCTCCTCAGCCTTTCCCTGTGCCTGGACATTGGCATGGCCAATATCGCGATGATCACCCTGGCCATGCAGCGCGGCTTTCTCCAGGGCTTCTGGCTGGGCCTGGGGACCTGTGTTGGCGACCTAATCTACGCTATCGCTGCACTGGCCGGGATGGCTGTGTTACTGCAGTTCGAGGCCGTGCGCTGGACCCTGTGGCTGGGCGGTTCGGCACTGCTGGTGTGGTTTGCCGTGAAGATGCTGCTGGCGGCTTGGCGCGGTGGGCATCTGGAGTCGCGGGGCGAGGTGGTGGTGGAGTCGGGCTGGCGCGAGTTCCTGCGCGGGATCTTCCTGGCCATGTCATCGCCCAGCGCAATCCTCTGGTTCGCGGCGGTGGGTGGGGTGCTGATCTCCAGGTCCGGTGGCGGTAGCCTGCTGGACGCGGGTCTGTTCCTCGGCGGTTTCTTCGCCGCCGGGTTGGCCTGGTGCGTGTCGCTCTGCGGCATCGCCAGCCATGGTGGGCGCTTGCTTGGGGACCGGCTGCTGACGTGGTCCTACCTGCTGTCGGCGGCCATTTTCTGTTACTTCGCGGTGTATGTGATTCTCTCCGGTTATCGTGAGTTCATCTTGTCTACACCCGTTTGAGTCTGGGGAGTTCCCTGAAGTGGCAATTATCCATCCCTGCACCGACCCGAGCAGCCCGGTTTGGCTGCACTTGCGCAGTGCCTTGTGGCCCGACAGTACGGCAACTGACCACCTGGCGGAAATGGCCGATATCGCCGGCAGCCCCGCAACCTTCGTGGCCCTGCTGGCGTATGACGAGCAGGGCAGGGTGCATGGGCTGGCCGAGGCGTCGGTGCGCCATGACTATGTAAATGGCAGCAACACATCGGCGGTGGCGTATCTCGAAGGCATCTTCGTCGAACAGGCCTCGCGCGGCCAGGGCGTGGCCCGCCAGCTGATCGCGGCTGTCGAGCGGTGGGCCGCCGGCAAAGGTTGCCGAGAACTGGCCTCGGACGCGGCCCTGGACAACCTAGGCAGCCAACGGATGCATGCGGCCCTGGGCTTTGCCGAGACCGAGCGTGTCGTGTACTTCCTCAAACAGGTCGCGCCCCTCAACTGAAAATTTCCGGGCAGTTGTCGATTTGCCGTTTTCCCGTTCGACCAGTGTTGAAAGCGTCACCACCAACCCTGATGAATCTTCGGAGGAAACACCGATGAACGCTGCAGCCGAGCGTGAACTGAAGCAACTGATCGAGCAGTGGATGCAAGCCGTGCGCGAGCGTGACGTGGACCGTATCGTCGCCCCTTACGCCGACGACATTCTTGCCTTCGACGCAATCCAGGCCCTGCAATTCAAGGGCAAGGCCGCTTACCGCGCCCATTGGGAAATGTGCATGGGCATGTGCACCGGGCCGATGGTGTTCGAGTTGGCGCAACTGACCGTGCACGCCGACGGCGACCTTGGCCTGGCCCACTGGCTCAACCGCTGTGGCCCGTCCGACGATGAGAGCCAGTGCGGTTTCATGCGCGCCACTGTCGGCTACCGGCGCAGCGGCGGCCATTGGCAGGTCATCCATGAACACTGGTCGGCACCGTTCGACATGGAAACGCAAAAAGCGCTGTTCGATCTCAAACCCTGAACGCTCTCGACCGCCTATCGCCACCTTGCCCCGGAGACGATCATGAAATACCTGTGCCTGGTCTATTGTGATGAAGCGCTGTTGCACAGCCTGCCCGACAGCCCCGAGGACGCCGAATGCATGGCCTACGCCGAGTCCATCCAGGGCTCCGGGCGGATGATCGCCGCCGAGGCGCTCAAGCCCGTGCAGACGGCCACCACGGTGCGCGTACGCGCCGGGCGCATGAGCCTGACCGATGGCCCATTCGCCGAAACCAAGGAGCAGTTGGCCGGTTTCTACCTGGTCGATGCACGCGACCTCAATGAAGCGTTGAACATCGCCAAGGGGATTCCTGCGGCGCGGGTTGGCAGCGTCGAGGTGCGCCCAGTGCGAGAGTTGCAACCCTGACGTGAATGGAGAGCCATGATGACCCAGGTATCGCCTGGCTGATGAACAGCGAAGGGCAAATCCGTGATGAAGTTGCGGCGGTCTACCGCCGCGACTCCCGGCGCATCCTGGCCACCCTGATCCGCCTGCTGGGAGACTTCGACCTGGCCGAGGAGGCCCTGCATGACGCCTTCTTCATTGCCGTCGAGCGCTGGCAGCGCGATGGCATCCCGGACAATCCGCGGGCCTGGCTGGTCTCCGCTGGCCGTTTCAAGGCCATCGACGCCTTGCGTCGGCGTGCCCGTTTCGACCGCTCCCAGGCGGACCTGATCATGCTGCTGGAGGGCGAGGCCCAGGACCCGGGCGAGCAGGAGCTGCTGGTCGACGATCGGCTGCGCCTGATTTTCACCTGCTGCCACCCGGCCCTGGCCTTCGATGCCCAGGTGCCGCTGACGCTGCGCGAGGTCTGCGACCTGACCACCGAGCAGATCGCCCGCGCCTTCCTGCAGAGCCCGGCGACCATCGCCCAGCGCATCGTGCGCGCCAAGGCCAAGATCCGCGACGCGCAGATTCCCTACCAGGTACCGGAGCTGGGCGAGTTGCCGGAGCGGCTGGAGAGCGTGCTGCGGGTGATCTACCTGGTGTTCAACGAGGGCTATTCGGCGTCGTCGGGCGAGGATGTGACTACGCGTGCGCTGACCGATGAAGCAATCCGCCTGGGCCGGTTGCTGGCGCAGTTGTTGCCGGATGCCGAAGTGCTGGGGCTGTTGGCGCTGATGCTGTTGCAGGCCTCGCGGCAGAACGCGCGCAGCGATACCGACGGTGAGCTGGTGCTGCTCGACGAACAGGACCGGAGCCTGTGGGACCGGGCACAGATAGAGGAGGGCAGCCAGTTGGTGCGCCAGGCACTGAGCGGCCGGGAGTTCGGCCCCTACAGCGTGCAGGCGGCGATTGCCGCGCTGCATGCCGAAGCACCCAGCGCCGAGGCCACCGATTGGGACGAGATCGTCGGCCTGTACGATGTGCTGCAGCGTCACTGGCCGTCACCGGTGGTGGAGCTGAACCGGGCGGCGGCACTGGCCCGGCGCGATGGCGCGCAGGTCGGGTTGCGGGCGGTCGAGGCGATACTCGAACGGGGCGAGCTGGGCGATTATCACCTGGCCCATGCCGCGCGTGCCGAACTGCATCGGCAACTGGGCAATACCGCGCAGGCCCGCGAGGCCTGGCAGCAGGCGCTGACGTTGACCCGGCAGGGGCCGGAACGCCGGCATATCGAGCGGCGTTTGCGCGAGCTGGGCTAAGCGCCTCACTGTAGGAGCGGCCTCGTGCCGCGAAAGGGCTGCGTAGCAGCCCCGGCGATCTATGCGTAATCCAGGGACTGCTGGGCAGTCCTTTCGCGGCACAAGGCCGCTCCTACAGTGACCGTGCGCATCTCAGCTGGCAACGAACTCCGGCGGGCTCACCAGCTCGACGGTCTGCTGCTTGCGCGGCGCGAGGATCTCGGCTTCGCCGGCGACCACCAGTTCGTCGTTCTGGTTGTACACGTTGGTAGCGATGCGCACCTTGAACTTGGGCAGCTTCTCGAGGATTTCCAGGCGCACGGTCAGCTCGTCGCCGATCTTCACCGGTTTCTGGAAGCTCATCTGCTGGCCCAGGTAGATGGTGCCCGGGCCGGGCAGGGTGCAGGCCACCGCAGCGCTGATCAGCGCGCCGCTGAACATGCCGTGGGCGATGCGCTCCTTGAACATGCTCTTGGCGGCGAACTCGGCATCCAGGTGCACCGGGTTGTGGTCACCGGACATGGCGGCGAACAGCTGGATGTCGCGTTCTGCCACGGACTTCTTGTATTCAGCTTTCTGGCCGACTTCGAGGGCTTCGTAAGGCGTGTTGGTGACCTGGGTCATCAGGGGCTTCCTTGTTGGGCGGGCGAGGCTGCCGATCATTCACTGCGGGCGGGTCGGCCAAGGGCCAGCGCCTGCTCCAGCCAGCCGATGATCTCGGCGGTGACCTCGTCGCGATGGGTTTCGTTGAGCACTTCGTGGCGTGCGCCGGGGTAGATGCGCAACTGTACATGACGGTTGCCGGTCGCGCGCAGGGCGTCGGCCAGATGGGTGAGACGCTTGCCGGCACTCACCGGATCACATTCGCCGCCCAGCACCAAGATCGGCAGGTTCGGATCGATCTGCGCCAGGTTCTTCTTCTGACTGATCTGCGCCAGCCCTTGCAGCAGGTCGAGCCACAGCTGGTTGCTGCAGCGAAAGCCGCACAGCGGATCGGCGATGTACTTGTCCACCTCCGCGGCATCGCGGCTGAGCCAGTCGAAGGCGGTGCGGTTGGGCTTGAACGCCTTGTTGAACGAGCCGAACGACAGCCAGTCGATCAGCGCGCTCTTGCCCAGCGGGCCCTGGCGCCAGGCCTCGAGACGGGCGATCTGGCGCGCCGCGCGGTACAGCGCCACCGGCTGGAAGTTCGAGCCGCTGAGGATCGCGCCCTGCAGGCTGGCGCTGTGGTGCAGCAGGTAGGCCTGGGCGATGTAGCTGCCCATGCTGTGGCCGAACAGAAACAGCGGGGTCCCCGGAAACTGCTGGCCGATGTGCTGGGCCAGCAGGCCCAGGTCGTTGAGCACGGCATTCCAGCCATTTTGCCGGGCGAACAGGCCCAGGCTGCCCAGCTCGGCGGTGCGGCCGTGGCCGCGCAGGTCGGGGGCGAGCAGCCCGTAGCCGGCCGCGTTGAGCGCATGGCCCAGGCGCTGGTAGCGCCCGGCATGCTCGGCCATGCCATGGGCCAGCAGCACCACGGCCTTGACCGGTGTGGCCGGCAGCCATTGGTGGACATAAAGGCTGCAATGCTCGCTGGCGGGGAGCCAGAAGGCGTCGTGGGGCATGGCGGGTCCTTGCGCGCGAAGGTTGCCCAACAGTGTATGCGCAAAGCCATCGATTGCAGGAAGGACAGAAAAGAGATTCACAATGTTAATGGCGGCACTTGGCGTATTTGCCACCCTCGACAGAGCTGCTAACGTCGGCTGAACACCTTTTTGCCAGCCGGCGATCAGGTCAGGGATGTCCCGGCAGAGGAACAACAATAAATGCAAGCCGATTTCTGGAACGACAAGCGCCCGGCGGGCGTACCTTCCACCATTGACATGAATGCCTACACATCCGTCGTCGACGTCTTCGAGCGCTGCTGCAAGCGTTTCGCCGACCGTCCGGCGTACAGCAACCTCGGCGTCACCCTGAGCTATGCCGATCTCGAACGCCATTCCGCGGCCTTTGCCGCCTGGCTGCAGCAGCACACCGAACTGGTGCCGGGCGACCGCATCGCGGTGCAGATGCCCAATGTCCTGCAATACCCCATCGCGGTGTTTGGCGCCATGCGTGCCGGCCTGATCGTGGTCAACACCAACCCGCTGTACACCGAGCGCGAGATGCGTCATCAGTTCAAGGACTCCGGCGCCCGTGCCCTGGTGTACCTGAACATGTTCGGCAAGCGCGTGCAGGAGGTGCTGCCGGACACCGGCATCGAATACCTGATCGAGGCGAAGATGAGCGACCTGCTGCCGACGGCCAAGGGCTGGCTGGTCAATACCGTGGTCGACAAGCTGAAGAAGATGGTGCCGGCCTACCAGTTGCCCCAGGCCGTGTCGTTCAAGCAGGTGCTGCGCCAGGGGCGCGGGCTTACCCACAAACCGGTGGCGCAGACCCTGGAAAACATTGCGGTGCTGCAGTACACCGGTGGCACCACCGGGCTGGCCAAGGGCGCCATGCTCACCCACGGCAACCTGGTGGCCAACATGCTCCAGGTGCTGGCCTGCTTCGGCCAGCACGGCCCCGATGGCCAGCCACTGATCAAGGAAGGGCAGGAGGTGATGATCGCGCCGCTGCCGCTGTACCACATCTATGCCTTCACCGCGAACTGCATGTGCATGATGGTGACCGGCAACCACAACGTGCTGATCACCAACCCCCGCGATATCCCCGGCTTCATCAAGGAGCTGGGCAAGTGGCGGTTCTCGGCGCTGGTGGGCTTGAACACGCTGTTCGTCGCGCTGATGGACAACCCGGGCTTCAAGTCGCTGGATTTCTCCGCGCTGAAGATCACCAATTCCGGCGGCACCGCGTTGGTCAAGGCCACCGCCGAACGCTGGGAGGCCCTCACCGGTTGCCGCATTGTCGAAGGCTACGGCCTGACCGAAACCTCGCCGGCGGCCAGCACCAACCCCTATGGCCAGCTGGCGCGCCTGGGGACCGTGGGGCTCCCGGTGCCCGGCACCGCGTTCAAGGTGATCGACGATGAGGGCCACGAGCAGCCGCTGGGCGAGCGTGGCGAGCTGTGCATCAAGGGGCCGCAGGTGATGAAGGGCTACTGGCAGCAGGTAGAGGCCACCACCCAGGTGCTGGATGCCGAAGGCTGGCTGAAGACTGGCGACATCGCTGTCATCGATCCGGACGGTTTCACCCGCATCGTCGACCGCAAGAAGGACATGATCATCGTCTCGGGCTTCAACGTGTATCCCAACGAGATCGAGGACGTGGTGATGGGCCATCCGCAGGTGGCCAGCTGCGCGGTGATCGGCGTGCCGGACGAGCGCACCGGCGAGGCGGTGAAGCTGTTCGTGGTGCCGCGCGCGGGTGGGGTGAGCGTCGATGAGCTCAAGGCGTTCTGCAAGACCAACTTCACTGGCTACAAGGTGCCCAAGCACATCGTGTTGCGCGAATCGCTGCCGATGACCCCGGTGGGCAAGATCCTGCGCCGGGAGTTGCGCGACATCGCCTGACGGTGGCTAATCCAATCCTGTGGGATCGACGCAACGCCGTTCCCGCAGGCCCTCTCTAGGGCAGGGCTTTCAGGCGGATTCGCGACATTTTGTATAATTACTCTAAAAATGACCTGCATTGTTCATTGAGTCATTTTCGTGACCTGTCGGCCCATTTCGGCCTCTAGGCGACCCCTTGCAAAGCTGTTACTCTCGGCGCGCTTTCAGAGGATCCGGTTTGCAATGAGCCGGCCTCTCATATCAATAATAAGCGCATCGACGCGTACCGAATTCGCTGTTGCTGAAGGAGCGGGCTTCCATGATCGAACATTTTTGGAAGGATAAGTACCCAGCCGGGGTCACGGCGGACATCAATCCTGACGAATTCCCCAATATCCAGGCGGTACTCAAGCAATCCTGCCAACGCTTTGCCGACAAACCTGCCTTTAGCAACCTGGGCAAGACCATCACCTACGGCGAGCTGTACACCCTGTCCGGCGCCTTCGCCGCCTGGCTGCAACAGCACACCGACCTGAAGCCGGGTGATCGCATCGCGGTCCAGCTGCCCAACGTCCTGCAGTATCCCGTTGCCGTGTTCGGCGCCATGCGTGCCGGCCTGATCGTGGTCAACACCAACCCGCTGTACACCGCGCGGGAGCTGGAGCACCAGTTCAACGACTCCGGGGCCAAGGCCCTGGTATGCCTGGCCAACATGGCGCACCTGGCGGAAAAGGTGGTGCCCAAGACCCAGGTCAAACACGTCATTGTGACCGAAGTGGCCGACCTGTTGCCACCTCTCAAGCGCCTGTTGATCAACAGCGTCATCAAGTACGTGAAGAAAATGGTGCCGGCCTACCACCTGCCGGGCGCCGTGCGCTTCAACGACGCCCTGGCGCTGGGCAAGGGCGGCGCGGTGACCGAGGCCAACCCGCAGTCCGGCGATGTCGCCGTGCTGCAGTACACCGGCGGTACCACCGGCGTTGCCAAGGGCGCGATGCTCACCCACCGCAACCTGGTCGCCAACATGCTGCAGTGCCGCGCGCTGATGGGCTCGAACCTGCACGAAGGTTGCGAGATCCTCATCACCCCGCTGCCGCTGTACCACATCTACGCCTTCACCTTCCATTGCATGGCCATGATGCTCATCGGCAACCACAACGTGCTGATCAGCAACCCGCGCGACCTGCCGGCCATGGTCAAGGAACTGGGCAAGTGGAAGTTCAGCGGTTTCGTCGGCCTCAACACGCTGTTCGTTGCCCTGTGCAACAACGAGACGTTCCGCAACCTCGACTTCTCGGCGCTGAAGATCACCCTGTCCGGCGGCATGGCCTTGCAACAGAGCGTGGCCGAGCGCTGGAAGACGGTGACCGGCTGCGCCATCTGCGAAGGCTACGGCATGACCGAGACCAGCCCGGTGGCGGCGGTCAACCCGACTTCGGCCAACCAGCTGGGGACCATTGGCATCCCGGTGCCGTCCACCCTGTGCAAGATCATCGACGACAACGGCCAGGAGCTGCCCCTGGGCGAGGTGGGCGAGCTGTGCATCAAGGGGCCGCAGGTGATGAAGGGCTACTGGCAGCGTGAAGACGCCACCGCCGAAATCATCGACAGCAACGGCTGGCTGAAGACCGGCGACATCGCCCTGATCCAGCCGGACGGCTACATGCGCATCGTCGACCGCAAGAAGGACATGATCCTGGTGTCCGGCTTCAACGTGTACCCCAACGAGCTCGAAGATGTGCTCGCCGCGCTGCCGGGCGTGCTGCAATGCGCGGCCATCGGCATCCCGGACGAGAAGTCCGGCGAGGTGATCAAGGTGTTCATCGTGGTCAAGCCGGGCATGACCCTGACCAAGGAGCAGGTGATGGAGCACATGCGCGCCAACGTCACCGGCTACAAGGTGCCCAAGGCCATCGAGTTCCGCGACGCGCTGCCGACCACCAACGTCGGCAAGATCCTGCGCCGCGAGCTGCGCGACGAAGAGCTGAAGAAGCAAGGTCTGAAGAAGATCGCCTGATCCCCAGCGTGCGCGATCGATGTACGAGCGGCCTTGTGCCGCGAAAGGGGTGCGAAGCACCCCCATCGATTGATGCATTGTCGCTGAAATCCCGGGGCTGCTTTGCCGCCCTTTCGCGGCACAAGGCCGCTCCTACACAGGGAGGTTGCGCAGACTTAAGGCTCAGCGCAGCTTTTCCAGCATCTGGTAATACCACATCCCCGCCGCCAGCAGCGGATTGCCCAGCAGGTCGCCCATCGGTACCTTGATGTGCCGGCACCCGGCAAAGGTATCGAACTTCTCCAGCGTCCCGGTCAGCGCCTCGGCCATGATCTCGCCCATGATGTGGCTGGTGGCGATGCCATGCCCGGAATACCCCTGGCAGTACCAGACGTTGTCCGACAGCTTGCCCAGCTGCGGGATGCGGTTGACCACGATGCCCATGGCGCAGCTCCACTGGAACTCGATCGGCACGCCCTTGAGCGCCGGGAAGGTGCGCTCGATGCACGGGCGCAGCTCGCCTTCGATGTCCCGCGAGTCGCGCCCGGAGTAGTTGGCGCCGCCGCCGAACAGCAGGCGCTTGTCGGCGGTCAGGCGGTAGTAGTCGAGGACGAAACGGCAGTCGTACACCGCCAGGTCCTGCGGGTTGATCTGCTCGGCCAGCTCGCCCAGCGGCGCGGTGGTGACGATGCCACCCATGGCCGGGAAGATCTTGCCCTTGAGCTGGCGTTTTTCCAGCTTGTGATACACATCGCCCGCCAGCATCACCTGGCGTGCCTCGATCCGTCCCCGGGCGGTGACCACCGCCGGGCGCGGGCCGTGGACGATCTCCAGCACCTCGGAGTTTTCGAACACCAGCGCACCCAGCCCGTGGGCGGCGCGGGCCTCGCCCAGGCACAGGTTGAGCGGGTGCAGGTGCAGGTTGCGGCGGTTCTTCAGCGCGCCGAGGTACAGCGGGCTCTGCAGGTGGCGTTGCATGGCGCTGCGATCGAGCAGTTGCACCTGGTCGCCCATGCCGCGGCGCTGGGCCTCGGCCTCGAAGGCGCGCAGTTCGTTCATGTGCGACGGTTTCATCGCCGCGTGCAGGTGGCCGTGCTTGAGGTCGCACTGGATGCCGTAGCGTTCGACGCGCTGCTCGATGATCTGGTGGCCGCGCCAGCGCAGCTGCCAGATGAAGTCGTCCACCTCGGCGCCCAGCCGGTCGCGCATCTGCGTGCGCATGGCCTCGTCGCCCGACAGGCTGCCGGTGACCTGGCCGCCGTTGCGCCCGCTGGCGCCCCAGCCGATGCGGTTGGTCTCGACGATGGCCACTTTCAGGCCGCGCTCGGCCAGTTCCACGGCGGTGGCCACGCCGGTGAAGCCGCCGCCGATGATCGCCACGTCGACCTGCACCGTGCCCTTGAGCGTGGGGTACTCGGTCGTGTCGTTGAGGGTGGCGCTGTAATAGGACGGCGCGCGCTGGGCCGGGCCGTTGTTCACTGCTGCGTTCATGCTTGTTCCTTCTTGTAATCTTGTGGGCATCAGGCCTGGTGCAGGTACCAGCGCCAGTCCTGCTCGCCGACCTCGGCCATGAACTGGCGGTACTCGGCGCGCTTGACCTTGAGGTAGACGCCGAGGAAGGCCTCGCCCAGCGCCTCCCGGGCCCAGCTCGAATTTTCCAAGGCCTCGAGGACGGTTAGCCAGTCGGTGGGCAGGTGTTCGCCGGCCTGGGCATAGCCGTTGCCCTCGACCGGGGCGCCGGGATCGAGTTGTTCACGGATGCCCTGGTGGGTGGCGGCGAGGATCGCGGCGGCGGCCAGGTAGGGGTTGGCGTCGGCGCCGCAGATGCGGTGCTCGATATGCCGGCTGTTGGCCGGGCCACCGGGTACGCGCAGGCTGACGGTGCGGTTGTCCACGCCCCAGGTCGGTGCCAGCGGCGCATAGCTGTTGGCCTGGAAGCGGCGGAACGAGTTGGCGTTGGGGCAGAACAACAGCAGCGATTCACGCAGGTGACGCAGCATGCCGGCCACCGCCTGGCGCAGCAGCGGGGTGCCGGCCTTGTCTTCGCTGGCGAACAGGTTGTTGCCGGCGGCGTCGGCCAGGCTCAGGTGCATGTGCATGCCGGTGCCGGCCAGCTGGGCGAACGGCTTGGCCATGAAGCAGGCCTGCATGCCGTGGGCGTTGGCGATACCCTTGACCAGACGCTTGTAGCGCACGGCCTGGTCCATCGCCTGGAGCGCGTCACCGTGCTCCAGGGTGATCTCCACCTGGCCGGGGGCGTATTCGGAGATCGCCGTGCGGGCCGGGATGCCCTGGGCCTTGCAGGCGGCATAGAGGTCGGCAAGGAAGGGTTCGATCTGCTCCAGCTCGCGCAGGCCATACACCTGGGTCCCGCGTGGGCGTCCGCCGTCGCTATCCAGCGCCGGTTGCGGTCGGCCGTGGGCGTCGCGCTGCTGGTCGAGCAGGTAGAACTCCAGCTCGCAGGCCATCACCGGGTGGAAACCATCGGCCTTGAGCGCGTCGATCACCCGCAGCAGCACATGGCGCGGATCGGCCACGCTGGCCGGCAGGCCTTCGCTGGGGTGCATGCTGACCTGCACGGCGGCGGTCGGCACCCGGCGCCAGGGCAGGCGCACCAGGCTGCCGTCCAGCGGGTATGCGCGGCAGTCGATGTCGCCGACGTCCCAGACCAGGCCGGAGTCTTCGACATCATCGCCGTTGAGGGTCAGGCCGAGGATGGTGCTGGGCAGCGGGCGGCCGCTTTCGAACACCGCCAGCAGCTCCTCGCGGTGCAGCAGCTTGCCGCGGGGCACGCCGTTGGCGTCGAGGAGGAACAGCTCGATCAGGTCGATATCGGGGTTGTCGGCCAGGAAACGCCTGGCTTGCTCTGCGGGGGCAAAGTGCATGGTGGATTCGCTCTGGGGCACACGTGACCGCCGCGCAGGCGAGCGGTCAGGCTGAGTCAATCGGCCAGAAGGCGGCCGGGTCGGGTCAGGAGTGCGTGAGCGACGTGTCCGGTGGGCGCGCGTGGCGGCAGTGCCACAGCGCCCAGAACGCCAGGATGATATGGACCAGCGGATTTTCACCGGCACGGGCCCGGGCCTTCGGCAGCGAAGGGTAGGGCAGCGGGCGGGCGATCATCGGGTCGGGAAGCATCCCTGGATACTCACATGGCCTGTAAGGTTGATTAAAGCAGTGAATGGCGACGTTCATTCCGGTGGCAGCTAAACATTGGCAAGGTTTGTTCGCCGCGTCGCAGCAGCTTAGGAAGCTTCCCACAGTTTTCTCGGACCTAGGCTAATTGGCAGGTGGCGCGCCAGCGGTGAAAGTCCCTTTCTTTGTAGGAATGGTCAGGGATCGCCATGCAAGCGCAAAGGACTTATCAGGTAATCGCCCATCACGCGATCATCTTCGATGTCAGCGAGTTCATCATCCAGCCAGGGGAATGTTGTCAGATCCGGCAGGCGGGGCTGCCATTCGTGCATGCCGGGCACTATCAGGTCGTTGAAAAGATGGCAGAGCTTTATGACCGAATGCAGGCGGGGGAGCGGCCTTGCCATATGACGGTTGCAGTATCTCGGCCGATTTCACGACAGCAAGGGGACATCCTAAATCAGCAAAGGCAGAGGGTTTCGACTGTAGTCGGCTGGCTTGCAGGTAAAGCAGGCGCAAGTGTTGCAGGCCCGCTGGCGGGTACGCCCGTGGGGGCGATCACTGGAGGGGCGGTCAGTGTTGTTGCTGGCTGGGCAATGCTGCGCTCAATACCGACCTTTCACGTGGGCGATGTTCTGGTGTCGCTGTCAGCCAAGGTTCACGGCGGCATAGGTCCTCAGACGTCCAGCCTGATGTTCATCATGTGATTGAAGGGTAGCCATGACTGAGATCTTTCTTCTTACCCTTTATGGGCTGGTCGCCGGCCTATTGCTTGACTGGGCATGTCGCTCAGCAACGCTCAGATGCTGCGTCTGCGTGGCGCTGATGGCAACTGGCATAACGGCGTGCACACAACTTGGCGAGCGTGAATTCTTGCGGCTGGATGGGATGTACTGGTGGATTCTTTGTGATGCAGTTGCAACGCTGCTGCTTTTCAAGCGCTCCCGCTATTTCGAGCGTGATCGCGACTGAACGGCGGGCACAGCAACCGTGAAAGGCGGTATTGGTCCCCAATCCAGCAGCCTGATGTTGATTATCTGAAGGGGAGCGGATATGTGGGTGCTTTATGGTATTTGCTATGCCCTCGTGGTCGGCACGTTGGTCGACTGGGCATGCCGGTCAAGGTGCATCAGGTTTCTTCTCTATATCGTCTTCAACGTCACGGGGATTACCGCCTGTAATCAACTGGGTGAAGAGCAGTTCCTGCAACTTGATGGTATTGGCTGGTCAGCTTTTTTCGTGGCAATTGCTACCCCGTTGTTTTTCAAGCGCTCCCGCTATTTCGAGCGTGATCGCGACTGAACGGCGGGCACAGGCAGCATCGATTTCGCAAATCTGCGACAATCCCGCCTCTTACGCCTGCCGATCATGAAAAAGCAGCACTCGCCTGCATCATTAAAAAGCCCCATGACAGACCACGCCATCGACCAACTGCTGAAGAACCTCGACCACGCCATGATCGCCGACCGCCATCGGTTGCGCCGGCAATTGCACGAGCTGCGCAAGCGCCCCGACGAGGGCAAGCTCGCGCAGTGGGTGGAAAAGGTCCAGGCCTCCTGCGCCCAGGTCACCGCGCGCCAGCAGAGCGTGCCGAGCATTCGCTACGACGACAGCCTGCCGATCGCCGCCAAGCGCGACGAGATCAAGAAGGCCCTGGCCGAGCACCAGGTGCTGGTGATCGCCGGCGAGACCGGTTCCGGCAAGACCACCCAGCTGCCGAAGATCTGCCTGGAGCTGGGCCGCGGCAGCCATGGCCTGATCGCCCACACCCAGCCCCGGCGGATCGCCGCGCGCAGTGTCGCGGCGCGGGTTGCGGAAGAGCTGGGCACGCCGTTGGGGGCGCTGGTCGGCTACCAGGTGCGCTTCGAGGACCAGAGCGATTCGAACACCCTGGTCAAGCTGATGACCGACGGCATCCTGCTGGCCGAGACCCAGCACGACCGCTTCCTCGAGCGCTACGACACGATCATCGTCGACGAGGCCCATGAGCGCAGCCTGAACATCGACTTCCTGCTCGGCTATCTCAAGACCCTGCTGCACCGCCGCCCGGACCTGAAGCTGATCATCACCTCGGCGACCATCGACCTGGAGCGCTTCTCCAAGCACTTCGATGGCGCGCCGATCATCGAGGTGTCCGGGCGCACCTACCCGGTGGAAACCTGGTACCGGCCGCTGACCAGCGAGCACGACGAGGAGGGCAACCAGGTCGAGGAGGACCTTTCCGTCGACCAGGCGATCCTCGCCAGCCTCGACGAGATCGCCCAGCACGAACGCAGCCAGGGCAAGGGCCCGGGCGATGTGTTGGTGTTCCTGCCCGGCGAACGCGAGATTCGCGACGCCGCCGAGATCCTGCGCAAGGCGCAGCTGCGCCACACCGAGATCCTGCCGCTGTATGCGCGGCTGTCGCCGGCCGAGCAGCAGCGGATCTTCCAGTCCCACAGCGGCCGGCGCGTGGTGCTGGCGACCAACGTCGCCGAAACCTCGCTGACCGTGCCGGGCATCCGCTACGTGATCGACAGCGGCACCGCGCGCATCAGCCGCTACAGCTACCGCGCCAAGGTCCAGCGCCTGCCCATCGAGGCGGTGTCCCAGGCCAGCGCCAACCAGCGTAAAGGCCGCTGCGGCCGGGTCGAGCCGGGCATCTGCATCCGCCTCTACAGCGAGGACGATTTCAACGGCCGGCCGGCGTTCACCGACCCGGAGATCCTGCGCACCAACCTGGCCGCGGTGATCCTGCAGATGCTGCACCTGCGCCTGGGCGCGATCGACGCCTTCCCGTTCATCGAGCCGCCGGATGGCAAGGCCATCAGCGACGGCTTCAACCTGTTGCAGGAGCTATCGGCGGTCAACCGCGAGAACCAGCTGACGCCGCTGGGCCGCCAGCTGGCGCGCCTGCCGATCGATCCTCGTTTGGGCCGCATGCTGCTCGAAGGAGCCCGTCAGGGCAGCCTGCAGGAAGTGCTGATCGTCGCCAGCGCGCTGTCGGTGCAGGACCCGCGCGAGCGCCCGCCGGAGCGCCAGCAGGCCGCCGACCAGGCGCACGCGCAGTGGAAGGATGTCGATTCCGACTTCGCCGCGCTGGTCAACCTGTGGCGCGGTTTCGAGGAGCAGCGCCAGGCGCTGACCGCTAGCCCGCTGCGTAACTGGTGCCGCAAGAACTTCCTCAACTACCTGCGCCTGCGCGAGTGGCGCGACGCCCACCGCCAGCTGGCGCTGATCTGCCGCGACCTGCAGTTGACGGTCAACAAGGACGCCTGCGACTACCAGCCCCTGCACAAGGCGATTCTCAGCGGCCTGCTCAGCCAGATCGGCCAGAAGACCGAGGAGGGCGACTATCAGGGCGCGCGTCAGCGGCGTTTCTGGGTTCACCCGTCGTCTGGCATCGGTCGCAAGCGACCGCAGTGGGTGATGGCCGCGGAACTGGTGGAGACCACCAAGCTGTATGCGCGCATGGTGGCCAAGATCGAGCCGGACTGGATCGAGCCGCTGGCCACCCACCTGATCAAGAAGAACCACTTCGAACCGCACTGGGAGAAGAAGCGCGGCCAGGTGGTGGCCTACGAGCAGATCACCCTTTACGGGCTGATCCTGGTCGGTCGCAGGCCGGTGCATTTCGGCCCCATCGACCCGATCACTTCCCGCGAGCTGTTCATCCGCGACGGCCTGGTCGGTGGCGAGATCCAGTCGCGGGCCAAGTGCCTGGCGACCAACAAGCGCCTGCTCGAGCAGCTCGACGAGCTGGAAGCCAAGGCCCGTCGGCGCGATATTCTGGCCGACGAGGAGACGCTGTACGCCTTCTACGAGGCGCGCCTGCCCGAAGAGATCCACCAGACCGCGACCTTCGACAGCTGGTACCGGATGAACAGCCAGAAGGATCCGAACCTGCTGATCATGCGCGAAGAGGACGTGCTCGCCCGCGAGGCCAGCGAGGTCACCGCCGCGCAGTATCCGGACCACCTGCAGGTGGGCGAGCTGCGCCTGTCGCTGAGCTATCACTTCGAGCCGAACCATCCGCGTGACGGCGTGACCGTGCGGGTGCCGGCGCCGTTGTTGCCGAACCTGCCGGGCGAGCGCCTGGAATGGTTGGTGCCCGGCCTGCTGGAGGCCAAGTGCATCGCCCTGGTGCGCAACTTGCCCAAGGCCCTGCGCAAGAACTTCGTGCCGGTGCCCGACTTCGTCAAGGCGGCCCTGTCGCGCCTGGCGTTCGGCCAGGGGGCATTGCCGCAGGCCCTGGGCCAGGAGTTGCTGCGCATGACCGGGGCGCGGGTGTCGGACGAGGCCTGGGCGGAGGCGGCCGGGCTGGTGGAAGGCCATCTGCGCATGAACATCGAAGTGGTTGACGCCCAGGGCAAGTTCCTCGGCGAAGGCCGCGACCTCGCCGAGCTGACCGCCCGCTTCGCCGCCGCCAGCCAGGCGGCGCTGGCCCTGCCGCGTAGCGAGAAGGCCGAGCAGCCGGTACAGGCCAAGGCCTTCGCGCAGGTGGCGCAGACCGCCCAGCAGAAGATCGCCGGGCTGTCGATGACGGTCTACCCGGCGCTGGTCGAGGACAACGGCACGGTGCGCGAGGGACGCTTCTCGACCCAGGCCGAAGCCGAGTTCCAGCACCGTCGCGCCTTGCAGCGCCTGTTGCTGCAACAGCTGGCGGAACCGGCCAAGTTCCTGCGCGGCAAGCTGCCGGGGCTGACCGAGCTGGGGCTGCTGTACCGTGAACTGGGCCGGGTCGAGGCACTGGTCGAGGATATCCTCCTGGCCAGCCTCGACAGTTGTGTGCTGGAAGGCGAAGACCCACTGCCGCGCGATGGCGCGGGCCTGGCCTCGCTGGCCGAACGCAAGCGCGGCAACTGGACCGAGCACGCCGAACGCCTGGCCCGCCTGACCCTGGAGGTGCTGAAGCTGTGGCATGGCTTGCAGAAGCGCTTCAAGGGCAAGATCGACCTGAGCCAGGCGGTGGCGCTCAACGACATCAAGCAGCAGCTGGCCAACCTGGTGTACCCGGGCTTCGTGCGGGAAACGCCGGGGGCCTGGTTCAAGGAGTTGCCGCGTTATCTCAAGGCGATTGAACTGCGCCTGGAGAAGCTGGGTTCGCAGGTGCAGAAGGACCGGGTGTGGAGCGCCGAGCTGGCCAATTGCTGGGCGCAGTACCAGGCCCGCGCCGACAAGCATGCCCAGGAAGGCAAGCGCGATGAGCAGTTGACCCTGTACCGCTGGCTGCTGGAGGAATACCGGGTGTCGTTGTTTGCCCAGCAACTGGGGACGAAGGTGCCGGTTTCCGACAAGCGACTGAGCAAACAGTGGAGTCAGGTGGAAGCCTAAGCCCCCCGAGTTGTGGCAAACTTGGTGGAATTTGGGCCGCTTTGCGGCCCATTCGCGGGCGAGCCCGCTCCCACAGGATTATCGCCGGTTCTGAACATGGCGATGCCCTGTGGGAGCGGGTTTACCCGCGAACGAGGGCAAAGCCCTCGCCTACAAACTGGTACCAAGGTGCCAGTATCGACCTTTTTTCGGCCAGCGCCCGTTTGGCGATGGCCTCTGACAGAGGAACGACCGTGCACAACGTCGTGATCAGCGGCACCGGCCTGTACACCCCGGCCCAAAGCATTTCCAACGAAGAACTGGTGGAATCCTTCAACGCCTGGGCACAACGATTCAACCGTGACAACGCCGCCGCCATCGAGCGTGGCGAGGTCGAGGCGGCGCCGCTGTCCGACGCCGCCTTCATCGAGAAGGCTTCGGGCATCAAGAGCCGCTTCGTCATGGACAAGGCCGGTATTCTCGATCCGCAGCGCATGAAGCCGCGCCTGCCCGAGCGCGGCAACGACGAACAGTCGATCCTCTGCGAAATGGGCGTGGCTGCCGCCCGCCAGGCCCTGGAGCGTGCCGGTCGCAGCGCCGCCGATGTCGACGGCGTGATCGTCGCCTGTTCCAACCTGCAGCGCCCGTACCCGGCCATCGCCATCGAAGTGCAGCAGGCACTGGGCATCCAGGGCTTCGCCTTCGACATGAACGTGGCCTGCTCGTCGGCCACCTTCGGTATCCAGACCGCCGCCAACAGCGTGCAGCTGGGTCAGTCGCGCGCCGTGCTGGTAGTCAACCCGGAGATCTGCACCGGCCACCTGAACTTCCGTGACCGCGACAGCCACTTCATCTTTGGCGACGCCGCCACCGCGGTGCTGGTCGAGCGTGCCGACCTGGCCACCTCCGAACACCAGTTCGACATCGTCAGCACCAAGCTGCTGACGGCGTTCTCCAACAACATCCGCAACAACTTCGGCTTCCTCAACCGCGCCGCGGAAGAGGGCATCGGTGCCCGCGACAAGCTGTTCGTGCAGGAAGGCCGCAAGGTGTTCAAGGAAGTCTGCCCGATGGTCGCCGAGCTGATCGGCCAGCACCTGGCCGAGAACGATCTGCAGCCGTCGGACGTCAAGCGCTTCTGGCTGCACCAGGCCAACCTGAGCATGAACCACCTGATCGTCAAGAAGCTGCTGGGGCGTGAAGTGGCCGAGGAAGATGCGCCGGTGATTCTGGATCGCTATGCCAACACCAGTTCGGCGGGGTCGGTGATTGCCTTCCACCTGTATCAGGATGACCTGGCCAAGGGTTCGCTGGGGGTGCTGAGTTCGTTTGGTGCGGGGTATTCGATTGGTAGTGTGGTGCTGCGCAAGCGCTGATTTCCGGTTCGAGAATGCTGGGGCCGCTTTGCGACCCTTTCGCGGCACAAGGCCGCTCCTACAGGGGATCGCATTTCCCTGTAGGAGCGGCCTTGTGCCGCGAAAGGGCTGCAAAGCAGCCCCAGTTTTCTGACAGGCAAAAAAAGCGGGAAATGCCGGATGGGGTCAGCAATTCCCGCTTCAGCATAGCGCTTAGAACTTGGCTTCCAGGTCGACCTGCAGGGTGTCGACGTCGGCGTTGTTGTTCGGCAACTGCGACAGGTCGGTCTTGGCCATCAGGTAGGCCGCGCCCAGGGAGAAGTTCTTGTCGATCTCGTAGCCGACCTTGAACTTGTGACCACGCGAACCTGTGAAGCCTGCGCCGAAGTCGGAGTCGGTGAACAGGCTGACCACGGCGTTGCGCTGCACGTCGCGGTAGTTGTAGTCCAGGCTCCAGGCGCCCAGCTTGGTCTTGAGACCCGCCAGCCAGGCCTTGTCCTCGCCGTCGGTGCTGTCGGTGTTCTTGACGAACTGGCCATAGGCCGACAGCGGGATGGCGAAGCCGGTGAAGTCCACCTGGCCGAAGCCTTCGGCCAGGTTGAACTCGGTGGTGGTGTTGCCGAAGCTGCGCAGCACGGCCGACTTCTTGTCGTTGTCGAAGCCGTAGAGGCTGCCGCCGACGGTGACCTTGACGCTGTCAGCCAGGTTGAACTTGGTGCCCAATTGGCCGTGGTACAGCTGCGCGTCGTGCTTGAACTGCACGCCGTC
This sequence comes from Pseudomonas sp. 2hn, assembly GCF_019646095.1. Lineage (NCBI taxonomy): Bacteria > Pseudomonadati > Pseudomonadota > Gammaproteobacteria > Pseudomonadales > Pseudomonadaceae > Pseudomonas > Pseudomonas sp. 2hn. The sequence continues at coordinate 1,476,933 of NZ_CP081016.1, forward strand.
GCCGTCGACGTTGTCCTTGAGGGTGTAGTGGCCGGCGCTGCCGAACACTTCGGCGCCGCCCAGGTTGGTCTTGTAGGTAACGGCCACGCCTTCCGGGTTGATGTCGCTGTCCCAGATGATGTCGCCCATGCTCACCCACGGCTGCAGCATCTTGCCGCCGATCAGGTGCAGGTTCGGCACGGCGGTCGGGTGCCAGTCGAGGTAAGCGAGGTCCACCCACAGCGATTTCTTGTCGAAGTAGTTGTCCAGGCTCTGGTTGGTCGAGCGGGCGTCCGAGCTGCTGCCGGTGGCCACGCGAATGCCGGCGTCGACCTGCGGGTTGATCTCGCTGTAGAAACCGACACGGGCGCGCACGCGCTCGCGGTCCTGGTTGCCGCTGCGGCTGTTGGGGTTGTCGACGTTGACGTCTTCGTAGCGCAGGCGCACGTCACCCTTGATCTGGGTCTTGGCGGCCCAAGCCACTTTTTGTTCGAAGGAGCTCAGGCGCTCGGACTGGGCTTTCTGGTCGGCCTTTTCCTTGGTTTCCTTTGCCAGGTCGCCCTGCAGTTCGGTGTACTGCGCCTGGTTGATCGAGCCGTTGGCGCGGAGTATTTCGAGCAGCTTGGCGTCGACAGCAGCACTGGCCGGAGTACTCAGAGCCAGCATCATGCCGGTGAGGCTCACCCCGGTAAGTGTAGAAACAAGACGCATAAGGTTCTCCCTGTTGGAAAAGTGGGGAGGCTCAAGCGCCCGCCCCCGAGTTGGCATGTCTTCGGAAAGGGCCTGACTAGACAGGTTCTGGGGTTCCGGAAAACAGGCGCAAGTATTGCGGGGGCGAATGACAGAATAATGTCTAAACAGTGGCACTGTTGTTAAGTAAAGCGGCCGTCATTTGAGTGTCACGGTCGACTTGGCAATACTGGCACTCTCTTTTCAGCGAGTTGGAAACGTGATCAGCCTTCACAGCCTTGCCCATCTGCGCGACCTGCCGGCGACCACCTGGGACGCGCTGGTGCCCGACGGTCAGCCGTTCCTGCGCCACGCCTTTCTCAGTGCCATGGAAGACAGTGGCAGCGTGGTACCCGACACCGGCTGGGCCGCCGAACACCTGGTGCTGGAGCGCGATGGCGAAGTGCGGGCGCTGCTGCCGGCGTACCGCAAGTGGCATTCGTTCGGCGAGTACGTGTTCGACCATGGCTGGGCCGATGCCTGCGAGCGCGCCGGCATCGCGTATTACCCCAAGCTGCTCGGCGCGGTGCCGTTCAGCCCGGTCACCGGGCCCCGCCTGCTGGCGTCCGCCCCTGCTGATGGCCTGCTGCTGTTGCAGGCGATTCCCGAGTACCTGGGCAAGGGTGGGCTGTCGGGGGCGCACATCAATTTCACCGACAGCGTGCTGGACGACGCCATTGCCGGCCAACCGGGCTGGCTGGAACGCCTGGGTTGCCAGTTCCACTGGCGCAACCGGGGTTACCGGGACTTCCAGGATTTTCTCGACACCCTCAGCTCACGCAAGCGCAAGCAGATGCGCAAGGAGCGCGAGCAGGTGGCGGGGCAGGGGATCGATTTCGCCTGGTACCGCGGTGATGAACTGAGGGAGGAGCAGTGGGACTTCGTCTACCGCTGCTATGCCAACACCTATGCCGTGCGCCGACGTGCGCCGTACCTGACTCGCGAGTTCTTCAGCCTGGTGGCCGAGCGCATGCCCGAGGCGATTCGCGTGGTGATTGCCCGGCAGCAAGGGCGCGAGGTGGCCATGGCCTTCAGCCTGGTGGGAGGCGACAGCCTGTATGGCCGCTACTGGGGTTGCCTGGACGAATTCGACCGCCTGCATTTCGAGACCTGTTTCTACCAGGGCATGGACTTCGCGATCGGCGAAGGCCTGCAGCGCTTCGATGCCGGTGCCCAGGGCGAGCACAAGCTGATTCGCGGGTTCGAGCCGGTGATCACGCGGTCGTGGCATTACCTGCTGCACCCGGGGTTGCGCCGGGCGGTCGCGGACTTCCTGAGCCAGGAGCGCGAAGGGGTGATGGCCTACGCCGAGGAGGCGCGGGGGATGTTGCCGTATCGTCAGGTTTGAAGTGCCTGGCCACACGCTATCCCTGTAGGAGCGGCCTTGTGCCGCGAAAGGGCCGCAAAGCGGCCCCAGGATTTCATCGTTGATGCAAAGATCGCCGGGGCCGCGTTGCGGCCCTTTCGCGGCACAAGGCCGCTCCTACAGGGGCCGCGCCTAACTCAATCGACGCCGACGAACCCCCCGGTCTGGTGATGCCACAACCGTGCATACAACCCGCGCTGTGCCAGCAGCTCGGCATGGCTGCCGCTTTCGACGATATGCCCCTTGTCCAGCACGATCAGCCGGTCCATGCGGGCGATGGTCGACAGGCGGTGGGCGATGGCGATCACCGTCTTGCCCTGCATCAACGTCTCCAGGCTCTCCTGGATCGCCGCCTCGACCTCCGAATCCAGCGCCGAGGTCGCTTCGTCCATGATCAGGATCGGCGCGTTCTTCAGCAGCACCCGGGCGATGGCGATGCGCTGGCGCTGGCCGCCGGAGAGCTTGACGCCGCGCTCGCCGACATGGGCGTCGAAGCCGGTGCGGCCCTGGGCATCGGACAGCTGCGGGATGAACTCGTCGGCGCGGGCCCGGCGCACTGCTTCCCAGACTTCCTCGTCACTGGCATCCGGCCGGCCGTACAGCAGGTTGTCGCGGATCGAGCGGTGCAGCAGCGAGGTGTCCTGGGTGATCATGCCGATCTGCGCGCGCAAGCTGGCCTGGTTGACCTCGGCGATGTCCTGGCCGTCGATGAGGATGCGCCCGCTGTCGATGTCGTACAGGCGCAGCAGCAGGTTGACCACAGTCGACTTGCCGGCGCCGGACGGGCCGATCAGGCCGATCTTCTCGCCGGGGCGGATGTCCAGGTTCAGGGCATCGATTACCTTGCCGCCCTTGCCATAGTGGAAGTCGACATGGTCGAAGCGCACCGCGCCGCGGCTGACCTTGAGCGCCGGGGCGTCGGGCCTGTCGCTGACGGTGACCGGCTGGGCGATGGTCTGCAGGCCGTCCTGGACCATGCCGATGTTCTCGAAGATGCCATTGACCACCCACATGATCCAGCCGGACATGTTGACGATGCGGATCACCAGGCCTGTGGCCAGGGCGATGGCACCGACGCTGATCAGCGACTGGCTCCACAGCCACAGGGCAAGGCCAGTGGTGGTGACCACCAGCAGCCCGTTCAGCGAGGTGATGACCACGTCCATGCTGGTGATCACCCGCGAGGCCAGCTGGGTCTTCTCGGTCTGCTCGCTGATCGCCTCGCGGGCGTACTGCTGCTCGTAGTCGGTGTGGGCGAACAGCTTGAGCGTGGCGATGTTGGTGTAGCCATCGACGATGCGTCCCATCAGCTTGGAGCGGGCGTCGGAGGAGATCACCGAGCGCTCCTTCACCCGTGGCACGAAGTAGTACAGCGCACCGATGTAGCAGACGATCCATACCAGCAGCGGCAGCATCAGCCGCCAGTCGGCCTCGGCGAACAGCACCAGCGCACTGATGGCGTAGATCAGTACGTGCCACAGCGCGTCCACCGCCTGCACCGCCGAATCGCGCAGGGAGTTGCCGGTCTGCATGATGCGCTGGGCGATGCGCCCGGCGAAGTCGCTCTGGAAGAAGTTCAGGCTCTGCTTGAGCACGTAGGTGTGGTTCTGCCAGCGGATCAGGCTGGTCATGCCCGGGCTGATGGTCTGGTGCACCAGCAGGTCGTGCAGGCCGAAGAACACCGGCCGCAGCACCAGCACCACCACCAGCATCCAGATCAGCTCGCCGCTGTGCTCGCTGAAGAAGTTGGCGTTGGGCGTGCCCTGGGCCAGGTCGATGATCCGGCTCAGGTAGCTGAACAGCGCCACCTCGATCAGCGAGGCGACCAGGCCGACGATCAGCAGGGCGAGGAAACTCGGCCACACCTGGCGCAGGTAATAGAGATAGAAGGGCCAGACCTTGCCGGGAGGCGCCTCGCTGGGCGCCTCGCGGAAGATATCGATCAACTGCTCGAAACGACGGTACAGCATGGGTGACGACACTCCTGTTCGACCCGACTCACGTCCCTGTGTGGCGCGGGATCAATCGATGCGTTTGGCCGACTTGATGTAGACCGGATCCGCCGGCACATCACGCATGCCTTTCTTGACGGTGGTCGGCGAGTTGACGATCTGGTCGACCACCTCCATGCCCTTGGTGACCTTGCCGAACACCGCGTAGCCACGGTCGCGGCCCGGATTGAGGAAGTCGTTGTCGGCGACATTGATGAAGAACTGGCTGGTGGCCGAGTTCGGGTCGGAGGTGCGGGCCATGGACAGGGTGCCGCGGGTATTCTGCAGGCCGTTGCTCGCTTCGTTGCGGATCGGGTCCTGGGTGCTCTTCTGCACCATCTGGTCGGTGAAACCGCCGCCCTGGACCATGAAGCCCGGGATCACGCGGTGGAAGATGGTGTTGTTGTAGAAGCCGCTGTCCACGTACTGGAGGAAATTCTTGGTACTGATCGGCGCTTTTTCTGCGTTCAGCTCGATCTCGATCTTGCCGAAGCTGGTGACCAGCTCAACGTGCGGGGTCTTGTCGGAGGCCATGACGCTGGTGGCGAAGGCGACCGAGCAGGCGGTGAGCAGAAGTTTTTTCAGCATGGGCTCAAAGATCCTTGAGAGGTGGAAGCGGCTGCGAGGAACTGCAGCACGGTACGGTTGAAGACTTCAGGTTGATCCAGGGGCGTAGCGTGCCGCGAATCGTCGATGACCGCCAGCCTGGCGTTGGGCATCAGGGCGACGTAACGCTCCTTCAGTTGTATCGGTGTGTAATCGTGGTCGGCGGCGATCACCAGGGTGGGACAGCGAATCTGGCCAATGCGTTCCTGCACGCCCCAGTCGACGATGGCGTCGAAGCTTTTCAAATAGGCACGTTTGTCATTGCGCGCCCAGCGCTCGGCCATCTTGCGCCGCAGTTCGGCCTGCTCCGGCTTGGGGAACAGCCGCGCGGCCAGGCCCTTGCCGACGGTCTCGACGCTGAGCAGGCGTGCCAGGCCCCAGCGCTTGAGCCACCAGATCCAGTCGCTGCGGGTGCGGCGCTTGACCTCGGGGGCGCTGTTGACGATGCACAGGCTGCGCAGCCAGTCGGGGTGGTCGACGGCAAACTGGAAACCGAGCATGCCGCCCATGGACAGGCCGACGAAGTGCACCGGGCCGGTGTCCAGATGGCGCAGCAGGGCCAATAGATCCTCGCTGAAGGTCTTTATCTGGTAGCCCTTGCGTGGCTTGGACGATTGCCCGTGGCCGCGGATGTCCATGAGGATCACCCGGTACTGGCGGCTGAGTTCGGGCACCTGCAGTTCCCAGTCCTGGCTGCTCGAACCCAGCCCGTGCAGCAGCACCAGGGGCTCGCCCTGGCCGTGTTCCTGGTAATGCAGCAGGCATCCGTCATGTTCGAAACAGGCCATGGGCGCGGTCCTCTCAGGCTTGCGGGGGGGCTGCGAAGGGCACGTCCAGCGGCGCGGTGTCGAAATTGCGCAGCAGTTCGATGAGGATCTGCGTGGCCGGGCCCAGGGTCTTTTCCTTGCTGGAGTAAAGGTAGAACAGTGGATGGCGGCTGCCACCCTGATCCAGCGGCAGGGGCTTGAGCACGCCTTCGCGCAGCTCGCGCTCGATCATGTGCCGGGGCAGCCAGGCGAAGCCCAGGCCGCTGCCGACGAAGGTCGCCGCGGTGCCCAGGCTGCCGACCGTCCAGCGCTGCTCGGCGCCGAGCCAGCCGACATCGCGCGGCTGGGCCCGGCCGGAGTCGCGGATCACCACCTGCAACTGGCTTTCCAGGTCCTGGAAGGTGATCTCGCGGCCCATGCGGTGCAGGGCGTGCTCGGGGTGGGCGACGGCGATGAACTCCACCGGGCTCAGCTCGGTGCCCAGGTAGCCGCCGATGTTGAAGCTGCTGATGGCAAGGTCGGCGATGCCTTCGTGCAGCACCTCCTCTACCCCGGACAGCACTTCTTCACGCAGGCGTACCCGGCAGCCGCGGCTCTGCGGCATGAAGGCGGCCAGGGCGCGCACCAGGCGGGCGCTGGGGTAGGCGGCGTCGACCACCAGGCGCACCTCGGCCTCCCAGCCTTGCTCCATGTGGTGAGCCAGGTCTTCCAGCTGGCTGGCCTGCTTGACCAGTTGCCGCGAACGGCGCAGCAGCACGCTGCCGGCCTCGGTCAGCACCGCCTTGCGCCCATCGATGCGCAGCAGCGGCACGCCCAGTTGCTCCTGCATCCGCGCCACGGTGTAGCTCACCGACGACTGCGAACGGTGCAGGGCCTCGGCGGCCTGGGCGAACCCGCCGTGGTCGACCACCGCCTGCAGGGTCCGCCACTGATCCAGGGTAACGCGCGGTGCTTTCATCCAGGGCTCCTGTTGTCCTAAGCTGCGCTCTTCCCAAGGAGAGCGCCCGTATGAAGAAATGTTGTGCGGCTTTGCTGTTGTGCCTGCCCCTCGGGGCCATGGCATACCCGATCGACGTGGAAAAGGACCTGACCGGGGTCAAGGTCGACTACACCGCCTACGACACGGCCTACGACATCGGCTCGATCAGCCTCAACAACTATGGGCAGGTGCCGGCGGCGTGCAAGGTCACCTTCCGCAACGGCCCCGAGGCGCCACGGGTGCGCCGGGTCAATGTGCCCGCCGGCAGGAGCGTGGATGTCACCGCCAAGTTCAACCGGCAGATCATCAAGCTGCGCATCGTGCTCGACTGCAAAGCGGAATAAAACAGATTAATCGATAGGTTGATCCCACTTTTTACGCTTTTTTATCGATAGGTCAACCATTAATCTCACCTCCATCGAATCGCCACCCTTTACCGCCGATGGAGGCACCCCATGTCCCGCGTACTGATCATCGAAAGCAGCGCCCGCCAGCAGGATTCCGTTTCCCGTCAACTGACCCTGGACTTCATCCAGCAATGGCAAGCGGCGCATCCGGCCGACGAGATCAAGGTGCGCGACCTGGCGGTGAACCCCGTGCCGCACCTGGACGCCAACCTGCTTGGCGGCTGGATGAAGCCCGAGGAACAGCGCAGCGCCGCCGAGCGTGAGGCGCTGGAGCGTTCCAACGCACTGACCGACGAACTGCTGGCCGCCGACGTGCTGGTGATGGCCGCGCCGATGTACAACTTCACCATCCCCAGCACATTGAAATCCTGGCTGGACCACGTGCTGCGCGCCGGCATCACCTTCAAGTACACCCCGACCGGGCCGCAGGGCCTGCTCAACGGCAAGCGCGCCATCGTCCTGACCGCCCGCGGCGGCATTCATGCCGGCGCCAGCAGCGACCACCAGGAGCCCTACTTGCGCCAGGTGATGGCCTTCATCGGCATCCACGATGTGGACTTCATCCATGCCGAAGGCCTGAACATGAGCGGCGAGTTCCACGAAAAGGGCCTGAACCAGGCCAAGGCCAGGCTGGCCGCGGTGGCCTGAACCGCGACGAATTCCCAACCCTGACACCTTGTTGCTCCTTTGGGTGTGCCTGCCCGGCCAGTTCATGGCCGGGCTTTTTTATCTGCTTTACGCGCTCTCTGTAGGAGCGGCCTTGTGCCGCGAAAGGGCCGCGCAGCGGCCCCGACGATTTCTGCTCGATACTGAAATCCTGGGGCCGCTACGCAGCCCTTTCGCGGCACAAGGCCGCTCCTACACGGGGAGGCGCGCGAAGAGAAAGGGGAGACGTCCACGAGCACCCCCAAAATCCCATGGTTGAACTGCCCAGGCCCAACCCGCTAAGGTCCCCGCCTTGATCCACGAGGGCCAACCATGGGCTACCTGATAATCGTCGCGCTGATCCAGGCGTACTCCTTCAACCTGATCGGCGAATACCTGGCCGGTCACGTCGACAGCTACTTCGCCGTGCTGGTCCGGGTGCTGCTGGCCGGGCTGGTGTTCCTGCCGCTGACCCGCTGGCGTCAGGTCGAGCCGCGCTTCATGCGCTCGATGCTGCTGATCGGCGCGCTGCAGTACGGCATCACCTATGTCTGCCTGTACCTCAGCTTCCGCGTGCTGACGGTGCCGGAGGTGCTGCTGTTCACCATCCTCACCCCGCTGCATGTCACTTTGATCGAGGATGCCCTGAACCGGCGCTTCAACCCCTGGGCGCTGCTCGCCGCACTGGTGGCGGTGGCCGGCGCGGCGGTGATCCGCTTCGACACGGTCACTGGTGAGTTCTTCATTGGCTTCCTGCTGCTGCAACTGGCCAACTTCACCTACGCCGCCGGCCAGGTGCTGTACCGCCACCTGGTGGCCCGTCACCCCAGCGACCTGCCGCACTACCGCCGTTTCGGCTATTTCTACCTGGGCGCGTTGCTCGTGGTGTTGCCGGCCTTCCTGCTGTTCGGCAATACCCAGCACCTGCCGAGCACCGACACCCAGTGGCTGGTGCTGCTGTTCCTGGGCCTGTGCCCGACGGCGCTGGGGCTGTACTGGTGGAACAAGGGCGCCTGCCTGGTCTCCGGCGGCACCCTGGCGGTGATGAACAACCTGCATGTGCCGGTGGGCTTGCTCCTCAACTTGCTGATCTGGAACCAGGACGAACCGCTCGGACGCCTGGCCATTGGCGGTACGGTGATCCTGGCGTCGGTGTGGTTGAGCCGCTTGGGCGGTCCGCGTGCAGGGCTGCCGGGGACTGCCTCGTCGCGCTAGAGGTATCTGCGCAAGACGAAGGCGCCCGCATGGGCGCCTTCGTCATTCACGGGGGCAATACCAAGGCAGGCTTTGCCCGGCCGACGGTGGCAGGCAAGATGGACGCAGGCGGCTCAAGATCGCCCGTTCCGACAATGGATTTGCCCGACACTACAAGGAAGAGACCGTGAACCTTGACCTGACCGACCTGAAACTGTTCATCAAGATCGCCGAGTCCCCCAGCCTGACCCAGGGCGCCAAGCGTGCATGCCTCTCGCCAGGGGCCGCCAGCATGCGCATCAAGTCGATGGAAACCGAGCTTGGCGAGGGGCTTTTTCATCGCCAGCACAAAGGGCTGGTGCTGACCCTGGCAGGTCAGCGGTTGTTGATCCATGCCCGCAAGATCCTGCGCCAGCTGGAAGTGCTCAAGGCCGAATTCGACCACCGCGAAGAGCCTGACGGAGCAAGCATGCGCATGTATGTCGCAGGCTTCAGCGCATTCGAGTCGACCCAGCGCCGGCTGGTGCGCTATCTCGCCGATCACGCCAATGTCGCCATCGACCTGCAGCAACGCACGACCGGGGATATCGTTCGCGGCATTCGCGAGGGCGCCGTCGACATGGGCGTGGTGCTCGGCAGCGACCCTGTGGAGGGTTGTGCCTCGATCGCCCTGCCGGTGCTCAACTATGTGGCGGTGCTGCCCAGGCATCACGCATTGGCCGCCAGCGCCTCATTGCGCCTGGGCGACGTGCTGCGCCACCCCCAGGTCGGGTTGGCGAGTGACAGTGCACTGTGCCGACTGATCGAGCAGCAGGCCGATATCGATGGCCTCGCGGCCCAGTTCAGGATCAAGGTGTCCGGCGCCGAGTCGCTATGCCGGATGATTGCCGAAGGAGTCGGTATCGGTATCGCATCGGATGCGGCGGTGCAGCCTTATCTCGATGGCTGTGGCCTGGTGGCCCGACGCCTCGACGAAACCTGGGCGCGCCAGCAGCACATGATGCTGGTCAGGCATTTCGAGCGCATGCCACGGCATGTCACCGAGCTGGTTTCCTACCTGAGTGCCGCCTGAGCAAGCTTGGCAAAGGGGCCGCGCTGCGGCCCCGATGGGGTGGTCATCGTGTGCCGGGCACCAGGCTGAGGATTTCATCGATGGGCATGCAGGCCGGCTCGATCTCATAGGCCCGGTCGTGCTCGAGGATGCTGGTGGCGACCTGGCGCATGGCCGAGTAGGCGCCGCGCAGCATGTGGTTGGCGTAGATCACCGCATTGAAACCGGCATCAGCCAGGCACGAGAAGGTCAGTTGCGGGTAGCTGGTCGGCACGCAGACCAGGGGTGTGTGCGGGTGGGTCTGCTTGAAGCGGCGGGCGAATTCGAGGATTTCCTCGCCCGTGCTCTTGCGGCTGTGGATCATGATGCCGTCGGCGCCGGCCTCGGTGTAGGCGCGACAGCGTGCGAGGGCGTCATCCAGGCCTTTTTCCAGGATCAGGCTCTCGCAGCGGGCGAAGATCATCATCGAACCCTCCAGGCGATGCTGGGTGCCGACCCTGATCTTGTCGCAGAAGAGTTCGACGGTTTCCTGCTCCTGATGCACGCTCAGGCCCAGCAGCGAGTTTTTCTTCAGCCCGCATTTGTCTTCGATGACGATCGCCGACACCCCGGCGCGGGCCAGCCACTGCACATGGATGGCGAAATGCTCGATCTTGCCGCCGGTGTCGGCGTCGTAGATCAGCGGCAGGTCGCAGACCGCGAGAATTTCGTTCAGCCGTTCCAGGCGGTCGCTGGGCGAGAGGATCTCGATGTCCGGCAGGCAGCGCTGGGTCGAGTCGGTCAGCGAGCTGGACCAGATGGCATCGTAGCCCAGGCTGGTGTCGCCGGCGCCGAGGCGCACGCTCTTGGCCAGCATGGCCGAGATCGGGCTGTGTGCCTCGAGTACCCGCAGGCAGGCTTTTTCACTGAACAACTGGCGCAGGTCGATGTGTGCGTCACGCTTGATCACGTTCATATGCCTCATCCCTGTTGTGAGGTGTTCGTCAGGCGGCGAGCACCGACTCCATCTTGTTCAGGTGCTCGCAGGCTCTTTTCACGTATTCGCAGGACAGTGCCTCGATGCGTGCGTGGTCCAGTGCCTGGCGGGTGGCGCGGCAGTAGAGTTCGAGGGCGCTGGTGGCATGGAAGAAATGCTGCGCCTCGACCGCGCCGCAATGCACGCTGAGGAACGAAGCGATGCGATGCGCCTCGCCCGGCGTCTTACCTTGCGCCTCCTTGAGCCAGTCCTTCCACAGGGGCGTCATCACGTTGTACTCCCCGGTATTGAACAACTCGGTCATCGCCATCATCTCGATGGCCTCGACCAGTTGCGGGGCGAGCGGACGCTTGCTGCCCACCCAGGTGGAGAATTCCTTGGTCACCGGGTTCAGGTAGCGGTCCTGCAGGCGCCAGTCCTCCGAGCCGCAGATGGCGGTGGCCATGCGCGCATACAGCTTGGAATGGTGCGGGTGGCCGTGCATTTCGCCCAGGCCGATGTCCTCGACGATGATCTCGCCGCAGTGACGGGCGGCGTCCAGCAATAGCAGCCGGGCCTGGGGATCGTCGATGGCCTCGGACTCCTGCAGCAAGCGCACGATGATGCTTGATACCGCATGGGCGGCACCGTCCGGACTGCGCCAGCCACAGAAGAAGGTGCACAGGCTTTCCCGTGACCAGGGTTTGGCGGTGATGCGCTGGTAGGTATCGAGGTAGTCCTCCAGCAGGTCGGCGTGCACCTCGAAGCCTTTTTTCAGGGCGCTGGCCAGCCGTTTGTCCTGCACATCGGTCAGGGCCTGGTCGACGAATGACAGCATGAAATCCGTTTTCTTCATGTCATGTTCTCGCGGGTGGTGGAAAGTCCGGGGTCAGGCAAGCGTTGCGATAAAGTCGGTGAAGCGGCCCAGGCCCTCCTCGAGGTCCTGCGGGCTTACCGAATAGGACAGCCGCACGGCGCACGGGTCGCCATTGCTGCAGCCGGGCACCAGGGCGATGCGCGCCTCGGTCAGCAACAGCTCGCAGAGGTGGCTGGCGTCGCGGATCGCCTCGCCCTGGTAGCGCATGCCGAGCAGGCGGGTGATATCCAGGTAGAGGTAGAACGCGCCCTGGGGTGGCGAAAAACGGATGGACTCAAGCTTGCCGAGCAGCGCCGTGGCGACAGCCAGCTGCCGATCGAGCTGGGCATTGACTTCGGCACCGAACTGCCGCGCGCCGTCGCCATCCAGGGCGTTGAGCGCCGCGTACTGGGCCAGGCTGCTGGGATTGGAGGTGGTGTGGGCCTGCAGGTTGTGCATGGCCGTGACCACTGCCTTCGGCGCACAGGCATAGCCCAGGCGCCAGCCCGTCACTGCCTGGCTCTTGGAGAACGAGTCGATGATGACGGTCGAGGCCTTGAGCTCGGGCAGCAGCGCGACCAGGTTGTGGTGCTGCTGGCCATTGCGCAGCAGGCTGCGATAGCACTCGTCGAAGATCACCCAGAGCTTGTGTTCCAGGGCCAGTTCACCGATGGCGAGCAGTTCCCGCGGGTCATAGACCACCCCTGTGGGGTTGTTGGGGGTGTTGATGATGATCGCCTTGCTGCGCGGCGACAGCGCGGCCTTGACCGCCACGGCGCGCAGGCTGTGGTTGTCGCCCTTGGTGTCGACGAATACCGGACGGGCGCCGGCCAGTTCGACCTGGGTGGGGAAGGTTTCCCAGTAGGGACGCGGGATGATCACTTCATCACCCGGGTCGAGCAGCACCATGGCGCTGTTGAACAGGGCTTGCTTGGCACCGCTGGACACGGCGATCTCATCGGCGCCGTAGTCGACGCCCAGGCGCTGGCTGACGCTGCTGGCCAGGGCCTGGCGCAGCCGCGGGTTGCCCAGGGGCGGGGTGTAGCGGTTCCACTGTTCGTGGACCGCCGCGATGGCGCCGTGGCGCATGTCCGGAGCGGCGTCGCTGGACAGCTCGCCGGCGGCGAAGTTGATGACCTTGATGCCGGCGTCACGCAGGGCGTTGGCCTTGCTGCGCATGCTCGAGGTGCCGGGCGCGCTGATACGCGCGGATCGTTGCGACAGTCCGTTGCTCATGGTTCACGTCCTTGTTGTTCTTGATCTGGACCGATATTGCGGATCAGCGGCGTGGCAGGCCCTTCATGCCGTTGTAGATCACCAGGCACAGCGGCAAGGTCAGCAGCAGCACGCAGGCCAGCACCACCAGGCCCTCGGTGACGCCGGCCTGGTCGGATATCGCGCCGATCAGCACCGGGGCGAGGGCGCCGCCACCCACTGTGCCGGTGTAGAACCAGGCGAATACCCGGTCGCGCCGGTCCCGTGGGGCGAAATCCGGAACCAGGCCGCCAAGTACCGACGAGGTGCCGTTCAGCGCCACGCCGATCAGCGGCATCACCAGCATCAGGGCGCCAAAGGGTAATACCAGTGCCAGCAGGATCAGCAGCGCGGTCAGCACTTCCGTGCAGATCACCGTGCGCACCGGCCCCAGGCGTGCGCCCAGGTAGCCGCAGAACAGCTTGCCGAAGGCGCCGCCGATGAACAGCAGGGCCAGGGCCAGGCCGATGTGCTCGGTGTTGGCGCCCTTGCTCTGCAGCAGGAACGGCAGGAAGGTCAAAAAGCCCATGCGCACGCCGCTGTCGATGCTGCCGGTGGCGATCAGCGCCATCAGGCCGGCTGGCGTGCCGGTCGCGTCGGCGACCTTGGTCTTCTTGCTGGCGGTTTCGTGGGCCTGGTTCTTCGGCATCAGCCACCACAAGGCGAAGGCGGCGGCGATGCCGAGCACGCCGAGCAGGGTGGCGTTGGTCTGCCAGGAGATGTAGACCAGCACCAGCCCGGTCAGGCCAGGGATGATCGCCTTGCCGATATCCCCGGCGAAGTTGTACTGGGCCAGCGCCTGCTTGACCCGCCCGCTGCCCTCGTAGGCGTCGGACACCAGCGCCGAAGCCAGCGGGTGCTGGGTGCTGGCGCCGAGGCCACCGATCATCAGCGCCAGCAACAGCAGATTGATGTCCGTGGCCTGGGCTGCCAGCAGGTAGGCGAAGCCCGCCAGGGCGGTGCCCCTGACAAGCAGGGTTTCGCGCCCCCATTTGCGCGCGCCGCGGCTGGCCAGCAACTGGAAACCGGCCATCATCCCGGCGTAGGCGCCGCGCAGCAGGCCGACCTGGGCATAGCTCAGGCCGAAGGCGGCCTGCCAGATAGGCAGCAGCACATAGATAACGTCGGTGAGGCCATCGTGCACGCCATGGGCCAGGCTGCCGGCGGCCAGTGCCTTGCGGCGGTTGGCCGGATCGCTGCGGTCCGGTTCGTCGAGTGGTTTTTCCAGGGAGATGTCCTGACGCATCGCTTGCTCGCAGTCCTTTGTCCGATACCGTGCCGCCTGTCATTGGAGGCGACCTGTTCGCTGCAGGTTAGGAGAAGCGGGGAGAGGCGGGTATTCGTATTTCTCGAAGGCCGGCGTTTAATAATTCTGAAATAGTTGTAACTAATTGTTTCTTTGCGCTTTGTGAGAACACAAGGCCATTGTGCGCAGCTGAAAAAACTTTCCGTCCGTCAGCGATCCATGGGAGCGGGCTTGCCCCGCGATGGCCGAGCCAGCCTTTTCGCGGGACAAGCCCGCTCCCATGCACACCCAAGATCAGGCTTCGTCGAACTCCCGCATCGAGGTCACCAAAGGCGGCCTGGCCGCCAGCCCCGCGCGCATGTCATTGCCACTCGGCTGTTGATACAGGCTCAGCCCGAACTCCGGCAGCACTGCCAGCAGATAGTCGAAGATATCGCCCTGGATGCGCTCGTACTCGGCCCACACCGTGGTGGTGGTGAAGCAGTAGATCTCCAGCGGCACGCCCTCGGCGGTGGTCTGCATCTGGCGGACCATGCAGGTCATGTTCGGGTGCACGTTGGGGTGGCTCTTCAGGTACGCCAGGGCGAAGGCGCGGAAGGTGCCGATATTGGTCAGCCTGCGGCGGTTGGCCGAAAGCTCCGCCACCGGGCCCAGGGCCTCGTTCCAGTGATGCAGTTCCTGGCGTTTCTGCGCCAGGTAGTCGCCCAGCAGGCGTACCTGGCCCAGGCGCTGCTCTTCGTCCGGGCTGAGGAAGCGCACGCCGGCGGCGTCGATGAACAGGCTGCGCTTGATCCGACGCCCGCCGGACTGCTGCATGCCGCGATAGTTGCGGAACGACTCGCTCATCAGGCGCCAGGTGGGGATCGAGACGATGGTCTTGTCGAAGTTCTGTACCTTGACCGTGTGCAGGGTGATGTCCACCACGTCGCCGTCGGCGCCGGCCTGGGGCATCTCGATCCAGTCGCCGACGTGCAGCATGTCGTTGCTGGTCAGCTGCACGCTGGCGACGAACGACAGCAGGGTGTCCTTGTACACCAACAGCAGCACCGCCGACATGGCGCCCAGACCCGACAGCAGCAACAGCGGCGAGCGGTCGATCAGGGTGGCGACGATGACGATGGCGGCGAAGATCCACAGCATCATCTTGGCCAGCTGCATGTAGCCCTTGATCGAGCGGGTACGGGCGTGCTCGCTGCGGGCATAGATGTCCAGCAGCGCGTCGAGCAGGCAGGACAGGGCGCGGGTCATGAACAGCAGGGTTACCGCCAGAGCGACGTTGCCGAGGAAGTGCTGGGTGGTGGTCGACAGCTCCGGCACCAGCTTCAGGCCGAACTGCACCACCAGCGACGGGGTGGTCTGCGCCAGGCGGTGGAACACCTTGTTGTGGCGCAGGTCGTCCAGCCATCTGAGTGGCTGTTGGCGGCCGAGCAGGCGGGTGGAGTGCAGGATCAGAAAGCGTGCGAGGCGGCCGACCAGCAGCGAGACCAGCAGCAGCACGATCAGGCCGAGGGCGGCGTGCAGCAATGGGTGTTGGTCGAGCGTGCCCCAGAGGTCGAGGGCGTCGCGCCAGAAGCGTTGGATGTCCATGGGCGTGGAAGCGGTCTGTGTTGCGGTATGAAGGGGTATTAGAGCGTGGATCGGCGCAAAGTTGCCAAAAGAAATTCGGTTCTGGCCACGGAAAACGTTACCCTATGCAACTGAATTTTTCGCACTTGCCCGAGGTTACCCCGTGTTTTCCCAATTCGCCCTGCACGAACGCCTGCTCAAAGCCGTGGCCGAGCTGAAATTTGTCGAGCCGACGCCGGTGCAGGCAGCGGCCATTCCCCTGGCCCTGCAAGGGCGTGACCTGCGGGTGACGGCGCAGACCGGCAGCGGCAAGACCGCCGCCTTCGTGCTGCCGCTGCTCAACCGCCTGGTCGATCGCAGCGGCCCGAGCGTGGAGATCCGGGCGCTGATCCTGCTGCCGACCCGCGAGCTGGCCCAGCAGACCCTCAAGCAGGTGAAACTGTTCTCGCAGTTCACCTACATCAAGTCGGGGCTGGTCACCGGCGGTGAAGACTTCAAGGAACAGGCCGCCATGCTGCGCAAGGTGCCGGATGTGCTGATCGGCACCCCCGGCCGTCTGCTCGAGCAGCTCAATGCCGGCAACCTGGACCTGTCGCACGTGGAGGTGCTGATCCTCGACGAAGCCGACCGCATGCTCGACATGGGCTTTGCCGAAGACATGGAGCGCCTGTGCAAGGAGTGCGAGAACCGCAAGCAGACCCTGCTGTTCTCGGCCACCACGGGCGGTGCGGCCCTGCGCGACATCATCGGTAAAGTGCTCAAGGACCCTGAGCACCTGATGCTCAACAGTGTCTCGCAACTGGCCGAAGGCACCCGTCAGCAGATCATCACCGCCGACCATGACCAGCACAAAGAGCAGATCGTGCAGTGGCTGCTGGCCAACGAGACCTACCAGAAGGCAATCATCTTCACCAACACCCGTGCCCTGGCCGACCGTATCTACGGCCATCTGGTGGCCAAGGAGGTCAAGGCTTTCGTCCTGCACGGCGAGAAGGACCAGAAGGACCGCAAGCTGGCCATCGACCGCTTCAAGGATGGCGGCTCCAAGGTCCTGGTGGCCACCGATGTCGCCGCCCGCGGTTTGGACATCGACGGCCTGGACCTGGTGATCAACTTCGACATGCCACGCAGCGGTGACGAGTACGTGCACCGTATCGGCCGCACCGGCCGTGCCGGTGGCGAAGGCCTGGCGATTTCGCTGATCACCCACAACGACTGGAACCTGATGTCGAGCATCGAGCGCTACCTCAAGCAGCAGTTCGAACGTCGCGTCATCAAGGAGGTCAAGGGCACCTACAGCGGGCCGAAGAAGGTCAAGGCCTCGGGCAAGGCTGCCGGCAGCAAGAAGAAAAAGGGTGAGAAGAAGGCCGGTGCCGACAAGAAGGGCGCCGTCAAGAAAAAGCCTACCGCCAAGCCTAGGGCCAATGCGCCTCTGGCCAGCTCCGACGGCCTGGCACCGCTGAAAAAGCGCAAGCCTGCGGCTGAGTAAGCACCTGCGGCAATGAGCCCGCCACTGCAACGGTGGCGGGTTGCTTCACCTCCTTCCCCAGGGCGCGTAGCCCATTTCCCAAACCCTGTTCCAGCCCGGGCATTTTGTCGCCTACCCGCCACACTCCTCTGGCATGAGCCGCCAAGGAGGAGTAGCGTATGTACAGCTGTAAATACGATTGTCCCGTACGATTTGAATGGGACGAGGAAAAGAACCTGCTCAACATCCGCAAGCACGGTATCGACTTCAACGACGTGCCCGAGATGTTCCGCCAGCCGATGCTGGCGTTGCGCGATGAGCGATTCGAGTACCCGGAGGCACGCTGGATCGGCATGGGCTGGATCAACGCCTGGGTCAGCGTGGTCGCCTACACCGAACGGCAGGGTGATGTGATCCGCATCATTTCCGCCAGAAGAGCCACACGACGTGAGGTAACGCGCTATGTCGAAACCGTCCAGAAGCTGTGAGCAAGACCAAGCCCCGGTCGATACCTCGGACATCCCCGAGCTCGACGACGACTTCTTCCGCCGCGCCGAGCTGCGGGTGCCGGCCAAGCAAACGGTGACCATCCGCCTGGACGCCGACGTGCTGGCCTGGTTCAAGGAACAGGGCGCCGGCTACCAGACCCGCATCAACCAGTTACTTCGCCAGTACATGCAGGCCCAGCAGCGACGCTGACACTGGCGCGGTCAGGTTTTCCTTTCCGCTTCTTTAAGTTCCTGGATGCGCTTGTCGATCAACTGGCATTTATCTGGCAGGTCCTTGCTGGCCGTTCCGAGCTCCATGTGCTGGAGCTCGTCGTTGATCTCCTTGGCCTTGCGCGGGTTCTGCTCGGTCAGCTGGCTGACCAGCCCGGCCAGTTCTTCTCTTTTCTGCGTGGCCTCTTCCGGTGTGCAGGCCCAGATGGGTTGTGCGCAGAGCAGGGTGGCCGCGCAGATAAGGCATGGCAACGGTTTCATCCCTCGACTCCTTGTTACCAGTGGATTCAGTCCGGTGGAGGCGCCGGTCTGCCTGGAAGTTCAGTCGAGGTGATTGCTGGAAGGGTTCCTTGAAGATTTCACGGTTTTTTGGCGATATTAATTTGACGTCATGGTAGTGGCTAAATAATATCTCGCGCTCTTTTTTCCGTGGTCCAGGGACTGGATGATGTCTATGCGTTTTAACCGGGGGCGAGCTTGCGTGCTTGCCGCCTTGTTGGCCTGCACGGCCATGAGTACGGCCCGTGCTGCCTCGCCTGGCGACCAAGACCTGATCCGCGACCGCCAGGACCGTCTGCTCGAAGAGCAGCAGCGCCGCCTCGAAGAACTGCGCAACCTGCCCGGCAAGGCCGCCGAACCCGGTGAGTCGCAACCGGCGGCCGACAGCCGCTGCTTCACCATCCACACCATCGAGCTCAAGGGCGCCGACAGCCTGTCCGCCGCCGACCGTGATCGCCTGCTCAAGCCCTTCATCGACCAGTGCCTGGGCGTCACCCAGCTCAATGCCTTGCTCAAGGCCATCACCGACCATTACCTGGGTCGCGGCCTGGTCACCAGCCGCGCCTACCTGCCGCAGCAGGACCTGTCCTCGGGTCATCTGCAGGTACTGGTGGTGGAAGGGCGCTTGGAAGGGCTGCGCCCGGACCCGGCCAGCGGCCTGAGCGACCGTGAGCTGGGCATGGCCTTTCCCGGCGATATCGACCAGCGCCTGAACCTGCGCGAGATCGAGCAGATGGTCGACCAGCTCAACCGCCTGCCGTCGAACAAGGCGCAGATGGAGCTGACCCCGGGCAAGGCCGTCGGCGGCAGCGAAGTGCTGGTGCGCAACACCCAGCAGAAACCCTGGCGCGCCTCGCTGTCGCGCAACAACGAAGGCCAGCGCAGCACTGGCGAGCAGATGCTCAACCTCGGCCTGGAATGGGACAGCCCGCTGGGCCTGGCCGACCAGCTGATGCTGCGCGGCGGCCACGACGTGGTCAGCGACCACTCCCAGGGCTCGAAGAACGGCGTGCTGTTCTACAACCTGCCGTGGGGCTGGTGGAACTTCACCTACAGCTACAGCGAGAGCGAATACCGCTCCCTGGCCCAGGCCAACGGCTTTGCCTTCAAGCAGACCGGCGACAGCCAGAACCACCAGCTGCGCGCCGAGCGCGTGGTGCACCGCGATGCCACCAGCAAGACCTCGCTCAATGCCGGCATGGCCCACCTGCGCACCAACAACTACATCGAGGACAGCCGCCTGGCCGGCAGCAGCAACCGCCTGAGCGAGGCGCAGTTCGGCATCAACCATGGCCGGCGCCTGGGCAATGCCTTCGTCAACCTCGACCTGGGCACCCAGGAGGGCATCGGCGCCTTCGACGCCCAGGACAACGGCCATCCACGCCCGGGCCAGCCGGTGGCGCGCTACCGCAAGTACAGCGCCACGCTCAGCTACGTGCAGGGTTTCCAGCTCTTCGGCGAGCGCCTGAGCTTCAGCAGCCTGGCCACCGGCCAGCGCAGCGAGGACGTGCTGTTCAGCCCGCAACGCATCAGCCTTGGCGGCCTGTCGTCGGTGCGCGGGCTGAAGGACCAGTCGTTGTCGGGCGACAGCGGTGGCTACTGGCGCAACGACCTGCGCTGGATCCGCCCAGTGAACTGGCCGCTGCTGCAACCGCTGGTGGCCGAGTACGGCCTGGGCCTGGGCTACGACCTCGGGGTGATCCGCAACGATCGCTACAACGGTGAGTACCACGGCCGTGCCAGCAGCCATTCGCTGGAGCTGTTCGCCCGCGGCCAGCACATGGCCGCCAGCGTGACCTTCGCCCACAGCCTGGAACGCCCCGACGTGCTGACCGAGAAGGAACGCCCGGTGTATTTCCGCCTGGACCTCTTCATTTGACCGCCTGATTCACGAGACCTGACATGGACGTTCGCCTGTTTGCCTTCCTGGCCCGCCAACGCTCGGCCGCAATTCAGCCCCGTGAGCATTTCTGCGGGTTGCCCAAGCGTGGCCTGGCCTTCCTGCTGGCCAACGCCATGTTCTGGCAGCCGCTGTGGGCGCAAGCCGCCGAAGGTGTGGTGGTCAGCGGGCCAGGGACCAGCCTCGGCCAGGCGGGCAACGGCGTGCCGATCGTCAACATCGCCGCGCCCAACGGCAGCGGGCTGTCGCACAACCAGTTCAGTGACTACAACGTCGGCCAGCAGGGGCTGATCCTCAACAACGCCACCGAGCGCACCCAGGCTACCCAGCTGGGCGGGATCATCCTTGGCAACCAGAATCTGCAGGGCCAGGCGGCCAGCACCATCCTCAACGAGGTCAACGGCGCCAACGCCAGCCAGCTGCGCGGCTATACCGAAGTGGCCGGGCATGCGGCGCATGTCATCGTCGCCAACCCCCACGGCATCACCTGCGATGGCTGCGGCTTCATCAACACGCCGCAGGCCACGCTGACTACCGGCAAGCCGGTGATCGAGAACGGCCAGCTGACCCGTTACCAGGTCGACCAGGGCCACATCGCCATCGAAGGTGCGGGGATCAATGCCAGCAACGTCGACAGCTTCGAGCTGATTGCCCGCAGTACCAAGATCAACGCCGAGATCCAGGCCCGCAACCTGGCCATCGTCGCCGGACGCAACGATGTCGATGCCCGCACCCTGGCGGCCACAGCGCGTGCTGACGACGGCAGCGCCAAGCCGAGCCTGGCGATCGACTCCAGCGCGCTGGGCGGCATGTATGCCGGCGCGGTCAGGCTGGTCGGGACCGAGGCCGGTGTCGGTGTGCGCCTCGACGGGCGGATGATTGCCAGCGGTGGCGATATCCAGCTCGATGCCAATGGCCAGCTGAGCATGGTTCAGGCCAGCGCCGGGGGCGATGTGCGCATCCGGGCGACCGGTATCGAAACCCAGGGGCCGGTGCATGCCGGCAAGCAACTGCAGGTGGAAAGCCGCGGTGACCTGGTCAACCACCAGGGGCTGACTGCGGCGGGTTCGGTGCAACTGGACGCAGCTGGCCAGCTGAGCAACCTCGCGGGCATCCAGGCCGGTATCCAGGCCGATGGCAGCCGCGCGGCCGACGCCGACCTGAAGATCAGCGCCGGTGCCGTGGACAACCGCAACCAGCGCTTGATCGCCAGCGGTGACCTGACGCTGTCCACGGGCGGCCGCCTGGATAACCAGGGCGGTAGCCTCAGCGCCGGGCGCCATGTCGGCATCAACGCCGCAACGCTGGACAACCGCCAGCAGGGCAAGGTTGTTGGTGACGGGCGCATGACCCTCACCGGCGGGCAACTGCTCAATAGCGAGCGTGGCCAGATCACCAGCCAAGGCGCGTTGAACGCCACTTGGGCGCATCTCGACAACCAGGCCGGTGAATTGTCCAGCCTCGATGCCTTGGCCCTGAACCTTGGCAGCCTGGACAACCGCAATGGCAAGGTCCTGGCCAACCGGGGCATTACCGTCACCAGCCAGGGACTGGTCGACAATCGGACCGGCCGGATCGCCAGCCAGACTTCCCTTGACCTTACCGCCCAGGCCCTGAACAACGGTCAGGGCGGCCATATCAGCGGCAACCAGGCGGTCATGGTCAACGTCGGTCTGCTCGACCAGCAAGGTGGCCACCTGAGCAGCGTCACCGAGCTGACCCTCGACCTGAACCATGGCCGGCTGGACAACCGCGACGGCGAGATCACCGCCAACCAGCTGCGTCTGCGGCAGATGGCCGATATCGACAACCAGCGTGGCGAGATCTCCAGCAAGGGGGCCTTCACCCTGACGGGCCGCAGCCTCGACAACACCGGTGGCAAGTTCTACAGCGAGCAGGCCCTGACCGTGCGCCTCGACCAGTTGCTCGACAACCTGGATGGCCTGGTCTCGGCCGACGGCGTGGATATCCAGGCCCTGGCGTTGCACAACCAGGGCGGCGTGGTCACCAGCAAGTCCGGCCTGGAGTTGACCACCCGCGCAGCCATCGACAACCAGCACGGCGAGATATCCAGCACCGGCCACGGCCAGGTAAAGGCCGGCAGCCTCGACAACCGCGAGGGTACGGTAACGGGTGGGGCGTTGGAGCTGGTAGTCGCCCAGGCGCTGGACAATCGCCAAGGTGTGCTGGCTGCCGGCAAGGCCCTGACGCTGAACGCTGCCAGCCTCGACAACCGCGAGCAGGGCAAGCTGCTCAGCGATGGCACGCTGACCGCCAAGGTCACCGGCCTGCTCGACAACCAGGCCAAGGGCCTGGTGAATGGCCAGGGTGCTACTGATATCGACGCGGGGCAGTTGGACAACCGTGGCGGCCGGTTGCAGGGCAAGGACCTGCTGACCCTGCAAGGCCAGCGCTGGGACAATCGCGGCGGCAAGATCGAGGGCGATGGCGCGATGACGCTGACCATTGACCACCTCGACAACCGCGACCAGGGCCTGGTCAGCGGCCAGGCCGGGGTGCGTTTCAATGGCACCGAACTGCTTAACCAGCTCGGCATCTTCGGTGCGAAGGGCAACCTCGATCTGGTCGCTGCCCACCTGGACAACAGCGGTGGCAGCCTGACCAGCGGTGGCGATCTCGATGGGCAGGTCACGCGCCTGGAACAGCTCGGCGGCAAACTGTCCGCCGATGGCAAGCTGACCCTCAAGGGCGATTCGCTGGTCAACCGCCAGGGCGCCGTGCTGGGTGCCGGCCAGGGTATGCACCTGACCGTGGGCAGCGTCGACAACCGTGGCGGTGAGCTGTCCGCGGCCAAGGCGCTGAGCCTGACCGGGCAGCGCCTGGACAACACCGGCGGCCAGGTTCTGGCCGACACCGACCTGACGCTGACGGTGGCCGAAGTCATCAACCAGGCCCAGGGCCTGCTGCGCGGCAAGGGCCAACTGACCCTCGACGGCCAGACCCTGGACAACCGCGACGGGCGTGTTTCCGGCGAGCAGGGCGCACGCCTGCGCCTGAGCCAGGCACTCGACAACGGCAAGGGGCTGCTGACCAGCGAAGGTGACTTCGATATCGGCGCCGCCAGCCTCGACAACACCGACGCCGAGCTGAGCAGCGCCGGCAAGCTCACCCTGGCCACCACCGGCAAGGTAGACAACCAGCGCGGTTCGATCACCGCCGACGGCACCCTCGACCTGCGCAGCGCCAGCCTGGACAACCGTGCCGGCGAGATCGGCGCGCAGGGAGCCGTGGACATCGCCACCGGGACCCTCGACAACCGTGACAGTGGCCATGTGGTCGGCAACGACCGCCTGACCATCGAGGCTGGCCAGGTCAACAATGCAGGCAGCGATAGCCGCATCGACAGCGATGGCGCAATGAGCCTGACCGCCACGGGCTTCGACCAGCAGGCCGGGCGCCTGCTGAGCAAGGCCTCGATCACCCTCGATCTGGGCCAGGGCGCATTGGTCAACCATGGCCTGATCAAGGCTCCGCTGCTGGTGCTGAACAACCTCGGCAGCGTCGACAACCAGCGCGGCGAGATCGTCAGCCCGCAAGGTTTCACCCTCGCCGCCACGACGCTGGACAACCGCCAGGGCAAACTGATCAGCGACCAGGATCTGACGGTCCGTATCGCCCAGGTACTGGACAATACCAAGGGTCTGGTCTCGGCCAAGGGCCTGGACCTGCGCGCCACCCGCGCGGATAACCGCCAAGGCATTCTTGTGGGCGACACCGCCCTGAACATCGACGCCGGCACTTTGGACAACCGCCAGGGCAAGGTCTCCGGCAAAGGCCGTGGTGAGATCCAGGCTGGCACATTGCTCAACACTGCGGGTTCGCTGGTCAGCCTGGAGCAGTTGCGGGTCAAGGGCGGCGAGCTGGACAACCGCGAGGCGGGCCTGCTCGGCAGCAACGGCGCGCTGACCCTGGACGTTGATCGCATCGACAATCGTGGCGGCGAGATCACCGGCAAGGCCACCGTCGGCGTGACCGGCACCTCGCTGGACAACAGCGACGGCGGCCTGCTGGTCGCCGGCACCGGCATGACCCTCGCCTTGCAGGGCCTGCTCAACCGCAACAAGGCACGTATCGAGGCCCAGACCGGCCTGACCCTGACCGGCCTGACCCTGGACAACGACGGTGGCCGCCTGACCAGCCAGCGGGACATGACCCTGACGTTGACCGGCGCGGCGCTCAACCGCCTCGGCCTGATCAGTGCCGAGGGCCAGCTGGTGATGGCTGCGCAAAGCCTGGACAACAGCACCGGCAAACTGGACAGTGCCGGCAGCCTGAAGCTGACCACGACGGGCGTGCTGCTCAACAAGGCTGGCGAATTGCTCAGCGACAGCGATATCACCCTGGCCAGCGCCAGCCTGGAAAACATCGACAAAGGCGTTATTGCCAGCAAGGGCGCGCTGGCCATTACCACCGGCTACCTGGACAACAGCCGCCAGGGCAGTGTCAGCAGTAACCGCACCCTCACTCTGCACGCCGGCCAGCTGGACAACCGCGACGGCGGTCGCGTGGGCAGCCGCGAAGCACTCAGCGCGACGGTCACCGGCCTCGACCAGCAGGGCGGCAAGCTGTTCAGCGACACTTCGGTGAACCTAGACCTGGGCCATGGTCATCTGGACAACCGTGGCGGCCTGATCAATGCCCCGTCGCTAGTGCTGAACAATCTCAAGACCGTGGTCAACCAGGGTGGCGAGATTTCCAGCGCGCAAGCGTTCACCCTCGCCGCCGAGCAACTGGACAACAGCAACGGTCGTTTGCTCAGTGACCAGAACCTGCTGCTGCGGATCAGCCAGCGCCTGGACAACCTCAAGGGCCTGATCGGTGGCCAGTCGCTGGAGGTTCATGCCGGCGTACTGGACAACAGCGGCGGCACCCTGAGCAGCCAGAGTGGCTTGCAGGTGACCGTAGATGGCTTGCTGAGCAACCGCGACGGCGGTCGCATCGAGGCCAAGGACGCGCTCACACTCACCAGCAAGGGCCTGAACAACCACGGCGGCAAATTGCTCGGCAGCAGCCTTGCGCTGGACCTGCTCGGCGCCGACCTCGACAACGGCGCCGGCCTGATCACCACCGCCGGCTCACTGACCCTCGCCAACCTGGCCAAGCTCACCAACCAGGGCGGCGAGATCTCCACCGCCCAGGCCCTGCGTCTGGATGTCAGCGAGCTGGACAACCGTGACGGCAAGCTGATCAGCGAACAGACCCTGGGTATCACCAGCGGCGCGATCAACAACCGCAACGGCCTGGTTTCGGGCTGGCAGGGGCTGACCGTCACCGGCCAGAGCCTGGACAACCGCCAGCAAGGTACGCTGTCGAGTCGCTCCGGCGCCGTGCAGGCGACCGTGGCCGGCGTCCTGCGCAACAGTGATGGCGGCGCGCTGGTCGCCCAGCAGCGCCTGGATGTCAAGGCCGACAGCCTGGACAACAGTGCCAAGGGCATCCTGTCCAGCGGCAGCGGCCAGCAACTGACGATCAAGGCGGCATTGGACAACCATGAAGGCGGCCTGATCGATGCCGGTGAAAAGCTGGTCATCAGCGCTGGCACCCTCGACAACCACGGCGGCCGCGTGGCCACCCGCCAGGACCTCGGCCTGACCGCCGCGAGCCTGAACAACAACGACGGCAACCTCGCCGCCCAGGGCGCCCTGACCCTCGACCTGCTCGGCGATTTGCTCAACCGCAAGGGCACGCTGTTCGCCGGCAAGGACCTGCTGATCCAGCGCGCCGGGCTGGTCGACAACCGGGCTGGCCAGATCGCCAGCCAGGGCCTGCTCAAGGTGCTGGCCGGCAGCATCGACAACAGCCAGCGCGGCACCCTGGCCGCCAATGGCGCGCTCGTGCTCAACAGCAGCGGGGCGCTCAGCAACACGGGCGATGGCCTGATCTACAGCCAGCAGGGAGACGTAAGCCTGCAGGCGGCAAGCCTGAACAATGCCAAGGGCACCGTGCAGGCCAAGGGCGCGATCAGCGTGCAGGCCAACGGCGTGCTCGACAACCAGGGCGGCAAGCTGATCGCCCAGGATGGCGCGCTCACAGTCACCGCCGACACCCTCGACAACCGCGGCGGCGTCCTTGCCAGCCTCAAGCAGTCGCTGGGCGTGCGCACCACCGGTGTGCTGCGCAATGGCAGCGATGCCAATGGCCAGCGTGGCATTCTCCAGGCCCTGGGCCTCGATCTGCAGAGCGCCAGTCTCGACAACCACGGCGGGCGCATCGCGGCGCTGGGCGGTGATGCGCTGATCCGCACCGGGCAGCTGGACAACCGTGACGGCGGCATCTCCGCCGGTGGCCTGCTCAAGGTCACCGGCACCAGCCTGCTCAACGGTGGCGACGCGCGTGGCGAGATGGTCGGCCAGCGTATCGACATCGGGCTGAGCGGCGCCCTGGACAACCGTGGCGGCATCGTCGAAAGCGCGAGTACTTTCGCCATCACGGCCGCCAGCCTGGACAACCAGGCGGGGAAACTGCGTGCCCTGGGCAACGGCGGCACAACGCGATTCCAGATCGGCGGGGTGCTGGATAACCGAAACGGAACCGTGGAAACCGCCAACACCGATCTTGCCCTGGTCATCGGCGATCTGGTGAACACCGGGGGCAGCATCGCACACGTCGGCAATGGCGATTTCGGTGTCAGCAGCCAGCAGGTCATGGCGGCGGGAGGTCGCCTGTTGACGCATGGCACCCTGAATCTCAGTGCCGACAGCTGGGTCAACAGCAGCGTGCTGCAAGCCGGCACGCTCAACCTCAATGTCAACAACTTCAGCCAGACCTCGAGCGGGCAGTTGCTGGCGACCAAGGCGTTGCTGGGCACGGGCGGCAACTGGCTCAATGACGGGTTGATTGCCAGCGATGGCACATTGAGCCTGACCTTGGGTGGTGCCTATTCGGGCAACGGCCGATTGACCAGCCTGGGGAACATGACCCTGACTGCGGCGCAGATGAGCCTGGGCACCGCCACAAGCATCGCCGGTGGCGACAGCATTGTGGTCAACATCGGCGACCAGCTGAGCAACCTCGGGCGCTTGTCGGCGGCCAATGACCTGACGATCAACGCGGGCAGCCTGTCCAACTACGGTGCATTGGCCGCTTCACGCAACCTGAACTTGATCGCCCAGTCCGTCCACAACGACCAGGCTGCCGACGGAAGTCGAGGTTTCCTGTTCAGTGGGCGGGACATGACGATTAGCACCGCCGATTTCAGCAATCGCTACGCGGATGTGTACAGCCTGGGCAATCTGCTGGTTGCCGGCGTCACCGCGGGTAGTTCTGCGGCAACCTTCCTGAACAGCTCCGGCACTGTCGAGGCGGCCGGTGACATCAACCTGCAGGCATCCAGTTTCGTCAACAAACGCGACAAGTTCAGGGCCAGCCACCAGATCACCGATGGCTACATGACCATCTACTGCGTCCAGCATTGCAAGGGATCGCGGTGGGTGAGGGGCCCGGTGCATATCTACAAGACCCTCGAGACCGTGATTCACGAGGACTCGCCCACGGCAACCCTGGTTTCCGGGCGTGACCTGACCATTGGCGCAGGCAGTGTCCTCAATGCTCGAAGCGTCATCTCGGCGGCCAACGATCTCACCATCACTGCCGGCAGCATTGACAACGAGGGCGAGCGTTCCAGGTCGGGAACCGTTGCAAGGGAAGTGGGGCCTGGGGTCAAGGTTTCCACGGGCTATTTCTTCCAGTTGATCAACGAAGTAAACGCCTACAACCAGGCCCACCCACGTTCCGGGCCGTTCGACGAAGCCGCCTTCAACACATTGGTCGCGAAGTTCGACCCCGGGGTATTTTACGGCATCGATGCAGAGCCCGTGGTCCAGCCGGATCAGAAGTTCATCGCCCCGGCGGTCATCCAGGCCGCCGGTACGGCCAAGCTCACTGCCGCAGGCAGCATCAGCAATATCGTTGTGAACAGGGCGGCAGCGGCTACCAGCAATCGCTCGTTCGATACCCAGGTATCCAGCGTGACGCAGCCCACGGTGGTCAACCTGAATGCGCAGTTGCCACCTGATCTGGCCCAGCGACAGGTCGATCCCACCACCCTGCCAGGCTTCAGCCTGCCAGCCGGGCAGAATGGCCTGTTCCGCCTGAGTGGCAAAGGCAGCGATGCAGCCACTGGCACCGCCCAGCGCTGGACATTGGGCAACGCCACTGTCACCTCGCATGAGCGTGAGGTGCTGGCCAGTTCCCGACCGGGCTCGATCCAGGCAATGGATGCGTCCGCGTCCAGAGGAAGTGAGCAGGCAATCGATCGCGTTGCCCACCAGCGTGTCGAGTCGGCTGCCAAGGCCAGTGTCATCGGGGTCAATGCGCCTGCGGGCGAGGCCGTGGATACCTACGTTCCCCCACCGAGCGCAGGTGCGCAGGCCGCCGAGCTGGTAGCGCAGGAGCCGGGTATCGGCGCTCGCCCCTGGATTGCGGGCGTCACTCGCCTGCCGGATAGCCAGTACACGAGCAAGCCGCACAAGTATCTGATCGAAACCAATCCGGTGCTGACCGACCTCAAGCAGTTCATGAGCTCCGATTACTTGCTTGGCAACCTGGGCTTCGATCCGGACAAGAGCTGGAAGCGTCTGGGTGACGGCTTCTACGAGCAACGCCTGATCCAGCAGGCGGTGGTGGCTCGCACCGGCCAGCAGTTCATCGATGGCCAGACCTCCGGCGAGCAGCTGTACAAGCACCTGATGGACAATGCCATCCGCAGCAAGGACCAGCTCAACCTGAGTCTGGGTGTCGGTTTGACCTCCGCCCAGGTCGCGGCGTTGACCCACGACATCGTCTGGCTCGAAGCACGCGAGATCAATGGTGAGCAGGTACTTGCGCCAGTGCTGTACCTGGCCCATGCCAATGGCCGACTGGCGCCTGACGGTGCGCTGATCGCGGGGCAGGACGTCCAGTTGATCGCCGGGGAGAATCTCGACAACGTAGGCACGCTGCGTGCCACGCGCAACCTCAGCGCCACCGCCGGCAAGGACCTGACCAACACCGGCCTGGTCCAGGCCGGCGAGCGCCTGGACCTGCTGGCCGGCAACAGCCTGGTCAACAGTGCTGGCGGCATCGTCTCCGGTCGTGACGTCAGCCTGACCGCCATCAACGGTGACCTGATCAACCGACGCGACCTCACGCGCACGGACATCGTTTACGGCGGCGTGCGTGAGCAGAAGGATTATCTTGAAAGCGCCGCGCGTATCGAGGCCGGCAACAGCCTCAGCCTCAAGGCCGGGCAGGACATCAAGAACGTCGCCAGCGTGATCCAGAGCGGCGGCGACCTGTCGCTCAGTGCCGGTCGTGATGTGAGTCTGCTGTCGGTCGAGGAACGTCAAGGCTTCTACACCGATCGCCAGCGCAGCAGCACGGTGCAGCAGCACGGCGCCACGGTCAGCGCCGGTCGCGACCTGAGCCTCGGCGCCGGCCGCGACCTCACCGCCGTGGCCAGCCAGATCGACGCGGGCCGCAACCTTACCCTGGCCGCGGGCGAGGACCTGAACCTGACCTCCGCTGCCAACGAAGCCCACAGCTTCAGCCGCAGCAAGAAAGTCACCCAGTCCAAGGACCAGATCACCCAGGTCTCGACCACGGTCAAGGCTGGTGGCGATGTCTCGCTGTCCGCGGGCCAGGACATGGCCATCGTCGCCAG
This sequence comes from Pseudomonas sp. 2hn, assembly GCF_019646095.1. Lineage (NCBI taxonomy): Bacteria > Pseudomonadati > Pseudomonadota > Gammaproteobacteria > Pseudomonadales > Pseudomonadaceae > Pseudomonas > Pseudomonas sp. 2hn. The sequence continues at coordinate 1,506,551 of NZ_CP081016.1, forward strand.
CCAGGTCAAGGGCAAGGGCGATGTCGACATCGACGCCGAACGCGACCTGACCATCGCCTCCGAGCAGAACGAAAGCGCTTCGTACTACCTGAAGAAGAGCAAGGGCTCGTTCGGCCGCAGCAGCTCGACGCAGAAAGAGAGCTACCACAGCACCAACGTCGCTTCGGTGATCGAGGCCGGTGGCGACCTGACCGTCAACGTCAGCAAGAAGGACGACGGCGGCATCGCCCTGGACGGTGGCCGCGATGTCTCGGTGATTGGCAGCCAGCTCAAGGCCGGCGGCGATGTCATGCTCGGTGCCACCGGCGATGTGGCGGTGCTGTCCGGCGTCGAGGAGCACGGCGAGTACAGCAAGAAGACCAAGTCCGGCTTCCTGGGCCTGTCGAAGAGCGGCAAGAGCCAGCTGCAGACCCGCGCCACGCAGGTCGGCAGCGAGTTGGATGCGGGTAAAGATATTGTTCTGGCTGCTGGCAGCGACTTGCGTTTGCGGGCCAGCGAGGCGAGCGCCGGCAATGATGTCGAGCTGCGTGCTGGCTTGGTGGACAAGGAGGGTGACATCAACCTCGTGTCGGCCAATGACACTGCATATAGCCGGTCTGAGGAATACAAGAAGAAGTTCAAACTGTCGCTTTCCCCCGAGATCATCCTGAACCCTGCAGCGCTGATGATGCCGATCGCACCGGGCACGGTCCTGCCATCGGTGTCGATCGGTTCGGCCAAGGCTTCCGGGCAGGAGGCTCGGAGCAGCACCAGCGTCGGCAGTCAGGTGAGTGGAGAGCGTGACGCCACCCTGCAGGCGGCCCGCGATATCAACGTGCTGGGTAGCGGCGTCAGCGCCGGACGCAACGTCAGCCTCAACGCCGGGCGCGATGTCAATGTCAGCGCCGCGCAGAACCAGAGCGACAACTCGCACTGGTCGAGTTCGAGCAAGACAGGCCTGCGTTTCGACAGTGACGACAACGGCATGAACTTCTTCGCCGGTGTCGAGAAGGAGAAGGCCAAGGACCGTCTGCGCGAGCAGCTGGCTGCGGGTAGTCGCATCCAGGCCGGGCAGGATCTGGATGTCAAGGCCGGTCGCGACATCAACCAGACTGGCTCCGACCTGGTGGCTGGCCATGACATCAGCCTGGGGGCTGGTCGCGATATCAACATCGACGCGGGACGCGAAACCCGTATCCAGGAACTGGAGCGTGAGTACGAGGGGCATGGTATCAGTGGCTCGGTCAACCATAACCTGGGCAAGACCAAGGACGCGCTGAGCAACACCGGCAAGGGCGAGAATGGGGTGAGCAAGGGCTCCAGCGCCCTGCAGACCCTGGATGCGATCGGTCAATTCCTCGCCGGCCCGACCGGTGACGGCAAGATCGGCAGCAGCAAGCAGACCAGCAGCCAGCAAAGTGTCGAACAGAACAACCGTCCCTCGACGCTGGACGCTGGCAACGATGTGAAGCTGCAGGCGGGCAACGACGTCAATATCAAGGGCAGCCAGGTGCAGGCCGGGCGGGATATCGACGTCAAGGCGCGCGATATCAACATCGATGTGGCCAAGGGCAGCAGCAGCCAGGAAAGCAGCCAGTCGCAGAGCTGGGGGGGCATCCACGGCGGTACCAGCGGTGGCTTCAAAGTTGGTATTGGTGGCAGCCACGGCATTGCCAGCAACGACAGCCAGCAGGGTACTTCGACGCCAGCGCAACTGGAGGCCGGGCGCGATGTCCGGATCGAAGCCAGCAACGATCTGAACATTATCGGTAGCCAGGTGAAGGGCGGGCGTGATGTCCAGTTGAACGCTGGCAACGACCTGAACATCCGCGCCGCACAAAATGACAGTCAGCAGGAGCAGAACCGCCGCAGCGGCGGTGGCGAGGTGGGACTGACCTTCGGCTCAGAAGGTGTTGGGGTGTATGCCAGCGTCAACCTGGGCAAAGGACATCTCGAGCGCGAGGCCCAGCGCCATGAGCAAGCCTATGTCTACGCCGGTGACCAATTGAAGTTCACCAGCGGCAAGGACACCAACATCAAGGGTGCCCAAGTACGCGGCGACGAAGTGATCGGCCGTGTCGGCGGCAACCTCAACGTGGCCTCAGCGATCGACACAGGCGAGGTAAAGGGCAAGGAGTTCGACATCAATGCCACCGTCACCGTGGGCCCGGGTGCCGGTGTCAGTGGCTCGGTCGGCTATGGCAAGACCACTGGCAAGACCGAGTGGGTCGAGGACCAGACGCGCATCACCGGGCGTGACAAGGTCGATATCCGCACCGAGAACCACACCCAGCTCGACGGTGCGCTGATCGCCGCCGACAACGGCAATCTCAAGCTCGACACCGGTACCCTGGGCTTCAGCGATATTGCCGGCAAGGACAAGGAGCACGGTTACTACCTGAATGTGGGTGGCAGCTGGAAGAAGGGGGCGGCCAGTTCCGGGCAGGACCCTTCCAACGGCAAGATCACCGAAAGTGCAGGCAACGGCGAGAAGGGTCCGAAGAGCCAGACCAGCTGGAGCGTCAGTGGCTGGGAGTATGAAAAGGACCGCGAGCAGACCGTCCGCGCCACCGTGGGTGCCGGTGATATCACTGTGCGCAAGGACGCCGAGACCGGCCAGGACTCCACCGTCGGACTGAACCGTGATCTCGACAAAGCCTATGAGATCACGCGGGACAAGGAGTCGCGTACCGATCTCTATGTGACCGACAGTTCGCTGCATGATGCGCTGAATCCGAAAGAGACGCTGCAGAAGTGGAGCGATGGTCTCCTCGACTACGACAAGACGGCGCTGAAGAACTTTGAGCAGGCCAGCACCGGCCTCAATGCTGCACTGAACCGGCTTGAGCGTGTAATGGGGCGGGACATGGCAGTCGGGGTATCAAGTATTACCAGCCGTGATTTCGCTGAGCAGACGCTGGAGCAGTTGATTCTCAGCGGCAAAAGTCGCAGTGAGGCCATGGCGATGATGGCCGACGAGAAGTTCCAACAGAATGTGCTCAAGCAATTGAGTGATTTGTGGAACATCAAGCCAGAGGTCGTGGCAGGGGCCAAGCAGGTATTGGAAGAGGCCAATCTCAATGATCCTGCCGGTGCATTGGTACTGGGCAACTCGGATGTTGTGGCCAGGCGCACTTTGTTGCAGGAAAACCTGCGATCGTTGGCAAGTATTGAACGGTTCATGCAGCAGAATGCGGAAGCGGCACAAGCCGTCGCACTGGTGCTGGCACTGACGCAAGGTCCGAAATCCGTGATCCAGGCCGCAGCCTGGGGCGCCGCCGAGCAAACGCCATTGGGCCAAGAGTTGGCAAGGCGGTTGGACAAATTTCAGGATTATGTCGGTGAGCGCGTCGCCAAATACATGGAAAAAGAGGGTGACGCGGAGGTTCATTTCAATGAGAAGGATGATTACGATCAGTTCTTAATCGGTGGTGGTAAGCTTGCCGCTTCCATCCTTACCGGTGTAGTGACGAACAAAGGCAGTAAGTCACCGAAAAATCCAGTCAAAGAGTTGGAAGTGGATTCTTACAAGGATCTGAAGAGTCGGGAGGTTGTAGGGGATCGATTGGAGCACGACCATATTCCATCAATGGCCGCTTTGCGTAAGGCCAAGGAGAAGGAGCTGGGCCGCCCGCTTACAGATGAAGAGACGAAATTGCTCTACAACAATGCCACTGCGATAGAGCTTCCGCGAGAAATCCACGTCGCTGGTCGCACTCATGGTGGCAAAAACACGGCAGCACAGGTGGAGCAAGATGCAGCTGACCTATGTGGCGCTGTATGTCGAGATACTGATGTACTGCGAAAAAATCTGTTGGAAAAGGGCTATCAAGCCGATATCGTAGAAGAAGCAATCAGAAAGATTTTTGAACGGAACCGCCTGACAGGGGTGATTGACTGATGGACTGGATGAAGCTGTTGAGCCTTGTCGGTAAAGACCAAGGGGACAATGACTTTCAGGAGCTTGCTACGGTGCTTGGTGAGCAGCCGCAGGTGAAGGAGACCCCCTTGTCGTATAACGACCCAGACGGAAGGACTCTTTATCATAAGTACCTCAATAGTGGGTTGGAGCTCGGCTTTCGAGCGCACAGACTCAATCACATCCATATCTACGTGCAGAGCCACGAGGGCTATGCTCCGTACCAAGGGAGCATTCTCGATCAGAATGCACAAGGCTGGCGGCGAGACGCCCTCTTGCAAGCGCTTGGTCCTCCAGATAGTCAGGGGGGGGGCAAGATGGATGGTTTGCTCGGTTTTATACGCCCGTGGGTACGTTATGAGGGGGCAGGCCCAGTATTGCGTGCGGAGTTTTCGCAAGATGGACGGTTGTGGAAGTGTTCACTCACGCTTGAGTAAATGCTATTGAACGGAACAGTCATTAGTCAGGCGTTGAAGACAGTTCTCACGTTGAGTCATCCAGGCCGTCATTGGTAAATAAATCTGTTACCTTTATGTTGAACGACTTCATCAAAAGGTGATTGCATGAATTTCACGTATAGTTCGAAAGATGGGCTTGATGTATTTGCCGAGATGCGCGGGCGCGATGAAGTCAGGGCCAAGTTAAAACTCCCCTACAAGGTGTTTGCCAAGACTGCTTTCTCCGAGAATTCGACGGATGTCTTTGGTGATGCGCTGATGAAGGCATGGTATGACCAGCACGATAGTTTGAGCGGGGTGCAACTTTACTATCCTGAAGCATCTCTGGACTTTCAGGGACAGACACTTCTCGGGGTTTCGGTCGATTTGCTGGAGCGATTTTTCCAGCGGGAACATGTAAATTATGAATTCGAGGACGATGGCTCCGGTATGAAATTGCTGACCGATGGTCTCAAGATCGGGCTCTACGCTCCAGACTTGGAAAGTGGCAAGAGTGCGATAGTAGAAGCTGTCTATGTACCTATCCCGGTACCGGTATGAAAGGGCAAAGTTGCCACTGCTATATGTTATGATGTTTCAAGAAATACACTCCGGATGTAGTAATCGAGTGGTGAGCGCACGGGCTATCTGCACTGAGTTGCCTGTGCTGCTGCCTCGACGTCACATAGCGGCGGAAGTCAGTTGGATGGGCGGCACCGGCGAGATGTCTATGTGACCCCGAGCCATAACCAAGATACCGGCTTGTGACGAAAAGGGGACAGAATTATTTGTCAATCCTCTACCGAAGAGAACGTTGAGCGCTGAATCGAAGGCGTCGAAGTTAGAGTTTATATAATAAATCTGTGCCCTTTTGATCGGGGGCTGGGGACGAGGCGATGTTCCTCCAGGCGCCATCTTAAAAACTTGCGAAAATTGCGCGGTGACATGGCCTAAGGGGAGCCGGTAATGAGCCTTGATGAACAATGGGAACCTGGCTTCGGTACCCTATACACGTGGTTGGCCATGGATAGAGTTGGTCGAATTGCGGTCATGGTGAACAATTGTTTTGGTGATATTCCGAAAGTGCTCCTGGCACTGAGCGGAGCGGAGGAAATGCTGGACACCCTCAGTGAATTCATGTGGGAGGAGGTCTTTCGGTCGTAGCCACCTTTGAAGAAAGGTGGCTTTACGGTGGACTAGTATTCGGCATGGCGCTGGCAAGGAAGAGACAAGGCTTTCGTTCTGGATGAGCTGTTGCGCAATCTCGAAGAGCGAGGAATCTACAGTGAAGCCAGCCTTGCCTTCAACAAAGGTTTCTTTGTCTATCACGCCGTCGAAGGTTTCCGAGAGGAAGAGGATTTTCCCGTTGGGTTTGAAGGCCCTACGAGTATGGGAGACTACTTCAGGTTTCTGGTGCCAGGGGAGTATGCATCGATTGAAGATTTTCCAGAGAGCCTGAGACCAGGAGTTGTCGTCTCTCAAAACTTGGATTTCGATTCGAAACAAGTGTTGAATGGGAAATGTATCAATGAGTATTTTTGCGATTTGTATAAGTGCTAAGCCCGGGGCAAAAAGCATGTTCGCCACCCTGGCGTTGTCGTGATCGAGTTTCGGCTGATTCGTGATATGGAAGGAGCAGTCGTGGACAGGTATGAAGATCTGCAGCCGGACAAGGCATCCGGCCTGCTTGCAAAACTGGAGACAGTCAATGCGCAGGTGCTCGCGGCACTGACTGCCGATCATTCGCAAGTGCCGGCCGATTATGTTGCCTTCATGAAGGAGCTTGGCTGGGGTGAAGTGGGTAAGGCTGCCTACATGTTGTATGAGGGCCTGCTGACGCCAGACCAGATCTACGATGAAGATGATGAACTCCCCCTGGACGGCATCCTCCTGTTCGGGGATGACATGCAGGGGTACTGCTCGGGGTTCGATACGAACAATGGCTGGGTGGTTGTCGATATCGACCCGGTAAGCCGTGAAGCGCATCAAGTGGCGGACAGTTTTTCCGAGTACATACGTGAAATGCTGAACGACTTTTAGCCGTCGAGGAGCAATGGGGTGGCCCTTCGGTTTCTGATTGAACACCTGGCAACCTCTGTCAGTCCCACGCTGTGTACCTACTTGTCCACAGCAGGAGGCTTACCCCATGAGCACATACGACTGGGACCTGATCGAACGCTTGCTGCACGAAGTGCAGAACGGCGCCGGTCACAGTTTCACGCCACGCCCCTATGCCGAGCAGCATGCCGCCGCGCTGGCCGCCGATGGCGAGGCGCCGGACGATCTGAACCAGCTCAAGGCCCAGGCCTGCGAGTACGAAAAGATCCTCTTGGAACGGGGTTTCATCGAGAGCCGGCCTGAAGCGGAAGGCGGCAACGGCGAGAATTTCGTCCTCAGCCCGCGCGGTTCGCGCCTGCTCAGCCTGATCGACAGCAGCATTCCGGGCTTCGAACACCCACGCCAGGTGCTCGATGAACAGGCTGATGCGCTGGACGAAGCTACCTTCGAGCACGTCTCGGCCAAGGCGCAGATCGCCGGAGGGTCAATTTAGGCTGGCATCGCCAAGGCCGGTCACCCGATAATCGGGATCCATTCTCACTGCCGAGCCTTGCCATGTCGTTCAACCCGCTGAGGGGCCGCCCATGACCGCGGTCCGCAAGAACCCCGACGCCTTCGCCTTCCAGGTCATGCTGGGGCTGTGCCTGATCTGGGGCTGCCAGCAGGTGCTGATCAAATCCGCTGCCGTGGACATTGCACCGGTCATGCAGGCGGCGTTTCGCAATGGTATCGCCGCGCTGCTGGTGGGGCTGCTGGTCTGCTGGCGGGGTGGCTGGAGCCAGGTGGGCAGCACCTGGCGCGCCGGATTGCTGGCCGGCGCGCTGTTCGGCCTGGAGTTCCTGTTCATCGCCGAGGGGCTGAAGCTGACCTCGGCGGCGCATATGTCGGTGTTCCTCTACACCGCGCCGATCTTCACCGCCCTGGGGCTGCATTTCATGATGCCCAGCGAACGGCTGCGGCTGTTGCAGTGGCTGGGCATCCTGCTGGCCTTCGGGGGGATCGCCCTGGCCTTCGCCGGCGGCGTTTCCCTCGAACACCTCGATGGACGCATGTTGCTGGGCGATGCCATGGCGATCCTGGCAGGCCTGGCCTGGGGCGCGACCACGGTGGTGGTGCGCGGCTCGCGCCTGTCCGAGGCGCCGGCGACCCTGACCCTGTTCTACCAGCTGGCGGTGGGGTTTGTCGGGCTGGTGCTGATTGCCCTGGTGAGCGGGCAGATCGCCGATTTCTCGCTGACCCCGCTGGCGGTGGGCAGTGTGCTGTTCCAGGGGATCGTGGTGTCGTTCGTCAGCTACCTGACCTGGTTCTGGTTGCTGCGCAAATACCTGGCCTCGAACCTGGCGGTGTTTTCCTTCATCACGCCGTTGTTCGGGGTGACTTTCGGCGTGCTGCTGCTGGATGAGCCGTTGAGCCTGAACTTCGTGATCGGTGCGGTGATGGTGCTGCTCGGGGTGGTCATGGTCAGCGCCGAGGCGTGGGTGCGGCAGCAGTTGCGCAGGGTGGTGGGGTAGGCGTTCGGCGGAGCCGGCCCTATCGCGGGGCAAGCCCGCTCCCACGAGGACTGTAGGTGCTTGCCCCGCCATAGGGCCTGTATTCCTTCAGCCTGCCTGTTGCAGGCTGGCACAGGCTTGTGAGCGCGAGGAGCCCTTGGCCAAGATCCCGGCCAATCCCATCCCTGCCGCCGCCAGCACCAACGCTGGCTGTAATCCACCACTGAAATGGCTGCTCAACGCCGCCAGCAACGGCCCGCTCAACTGCCCCAGGGCAAAGCACGCGGTCAGCAACCCGGCATTGCGCTGCGTGGCATGCGGCGCCAGCTCCCGTGAGCGCTGCATCACCAGTTGCATGCAGGCCAGGAACGGCCCGCCGCACAGCAGCACGCCCAATGCCAGGCCGATACCGCCACCGAGCAGGCAGGCCAGTACACCCAGCCCTTGCAGCCACAGGGTGGTGGTCAGCCAGGCGGAGGTCCGCCCCGGGCGGCGCAGGCTGACGATGGCCACACCGAGCGCCGATGCCAATCCGAACGCGGGCCAGAACAGGTCGGCTTGCCACTGCCCATGGAACTGCTGGCTGGCCATCTGCGACAGGAAGGTGGCCGGCAGGATGTAGCCGATCCCGTAGAGCGCATAGACCAGGCCCAGGCGTCCGATGCCGGTGCCACGGCCTTGTTCGTTGACGGCCGCAGGCGTGGCGGCGGGTTCCTGCGCCCGTGGCAGCCACGGCAGCACCGCCAGCAGCATGACCAGCGCGGCGATGCCATAGACCAGCCACAGGGCCGCCGAATCCAGCCCCAGCAGGTGCGCGCCCAGGGCCAGCACACCTGTTACGGCGATGCCGACGCCGGGCCCGGCGAACACCAGCGCGCCGAGGCGCTGGCGGCCATGGGCGCTGGCCAGTTGCTGGCTGAGGCTGGCGATCATCACCAACACCCAGGCGCTGGCCACGCCGGTGCCGAAACGCAGCAGCAGGTGGCTCCAGAAACCGTCGGCGGCCCACGAGGCCAGGGTCAGCAGCACGCACAGCCACAGCCCTCCATGCAGACGCAGGCGCACCTGGGCGGGCTGGCGGGCGAACATGGCGTCCACCGCGCCGAGGAAGTAGCCCAGGTAGTTGGCGGCGGCGACCAGGCCGCCGGCGGTGAGGTCGAACTGGCCCTCGGCGATCAGTCGGGGCAGTTGTGGCGTGAGGGCAAAGCGGCCGATGCCCATGGCCATCATCAGCGCCATGGCGCTGGCCAGCAGTTGCACGATGGGTGACATGGAAAGTCTCCTGCACGAAGGGATGCGATGGATGGCAGGGTAGGACTCATTGACTTTCAATAAAATTGAATAATGATGATCAAGTTGTTCTGTTTTGGAGAATCCTATGGAGTTCAGCCAACTGCGCATCTTCCAGGCCGTGGCCGAGGAGGGCTCGGTGACCCGCGCCGCCGAGCGATTGCACCGGGTGCCGTCGAACCTGTCGACGCGCCTGCGCCAGCTCGAGGAGCAACTGGGGGTGGAGCTGTTCCTGCGCGAGCGCCAGCGCTTGCAGCTGTCGCCGGCCGGCAAGGTGCTGCTGGACTATGCACATAGGCTGACCAACCTGCGCGACGAGGCGCTGGCCGCGGTGCAGGGCGGCCAACCGGCGGGGGATTTCGTGCTGGGCACCATGTACAGCACGGCGGCCATTCATTTACCGGCGCTGCTGGCGCGCTACCACCAGGCCTACCCGGCGGTGAACCTGCAGGTGCAGGCGGCGCCCAGTGCCGAGCTGCTGGAGGGGGTGCTCAGCCATCGGCTGGACGCGGCGCTGGTGGACGGCCCGCTCAACTTGGCCGGGCTGGATGGCGTGCCGTTGTGCGAGGAAACCCTGGTGCTGATCACCAGCCCCGAGCACCCGGTGGTACACAGTGCCAGGGATGTCGCCGGCAAGGCGGTGTTCACCTTCCGTCAGGGCTGCTCGTACCGCATGCGCCTGGAAGCCTGGTACGCCCATGCCCACACGCCCATGGGGCGGGTCATGGAGATCGAGTCGTACCAGAGCATGCTGGCCTGCGTGATCGCCGGGGCCGGGGTGGCGTTGATGGCGCAGTCCATGCTCGACAGCCTGCCGGGTCGCGAGCAGGTGCGGGCGCATCGGTTGCAGGCGCCGTTCGACCAGGCGATGACCTGGCTGATGTGGCGCCAGGGCAAACGCGGGGCGAATCTGCAGGCCTGGATCGACTTGCAACAAAGCGAAACGATTGACCGACCGTCGGAAGCTGCCATCAGCGCTTGATCCGGGTCAAAATCGCCCCTATCTGTAGGAACAGAGGCATGCGCAATATAGGACATAGGTCTATGATCTGTATGACGCATCGCAAGTTTGATTGACCGTGAGGCTGACCCGTCAAGGGGGCACTATGAACGAACGCATGTACAACTGGCTCCATGACCTCGCCGTCGCCCTGGGCCTGCTCCCGCCACCGTTGCAGCCGGTGCCGATCCCGACCGACGAAGAACAGCGCAAGCGCCAGCCGCGTCGGCGTTGACCACTGACAAAAAGGCCGCCGCATCCGAGTGATGCGGCGGCCTTTTGCGTTTTACCGGCTAGAACCGCTCATCCCTGTAGGAGCGGCCTTGTGCCGCGAAAGGGCCGCAAAGCGGCCCCGTCGGATTCAGCGCTTGGCCGAGACAGGGGCCGCTACGCAGCCCTTTCGCGGCACAAGGCCGCTCCTACAGGGGATGGCGTGGAAGTGGCCTCAGGCCAGGTTCGCCGTCGCCACCGGCTTGCGCGAAGCCAGGCTGACCACCACGAAGCTCACCAGGCCGATCGCCAGGCTGTAGTAGATCGGCGAGTTGGCCTCCAGGCCGTCCTTGAACATGAACAGCAGCGCGGTACCGAAGCCCAGCGTCATGCTGGCGATGGCCCCGGCGGTGGTCGCACGCTTCCAGAAGATCGCGCCGATCAGCGGGATCAGCATGCCGCCCACCAGCAGGTTGTAGGCCAGGGTCAGCGCGCTGATCACATCGTTCACCGCCAGGGCGATACCCAGCACCACCAGGCCGGTGAGCAGGGTGAACAGGCGGTTGATGCCCAGGCTCGACTGCTTGCCGCCGCGCAGCTTGGGCAGCAGGTCTTCGGTCAGGGTGGTCGAGGCGGCCAGCAGGCCCGCGCTGGCGGTGGACATCATCGCGGCCAGGGCGGCGGCCATCAGCAGGCCGCGGATGCCCTCGGGCAGCTGGCCCTTGATCATCTCGGCGAAGGCGTTGTTCGGGTTGGCCAGGTCTGGCATCAGCACATGGGCGGCCATGCCGATCAGGGCGCAGGCCAGGCCGTACAGCACGCAGTAGATACCAGCGGTGGTACCGGCGCGCTGGCAGACCTTCTCGTCACGGGCGGTGAACACCCGCTGCCAGATATCCTGGCCGATCAGGATGCCGAAGAAGTAGATCAGGAAGTAGGTGATGATGGTGTCCCAGCCGATGGTGGTCCAGCTGAAGCTGGCCGCCGGCAGCTTGGCCACCAGGGCGTCCCAGCCGCCGGCCTTGTACAGGCACACCGGCAGCAGGATGAACATCAGGCCCACGGTCTTGATGACAAACTGGACGATGTCGGTCAGGGTCAGCGACCACATGCCGCCGATGGTCGAGTACACCACCACCACGCCGCCGCCGAACAGCAGGGCCATCCAGAACGGCACGTCGAGCAGCACCTGCAGCACGGTGCCCATGGCCAGGGTCGAGGTCACCGCGATCATCAGCGCGTAGGCGAGCATGATCGCCGCGCTGGCCTGGCGGGCTATCGGGTTGTAGCGGCGCTCCAGCACCTGGGTGACGGTGAAGATCTTCAGGCGCAGCAGCGGCTTGGCCAGGAACAGGTTGAGGGCGATGATCCCCAGGCCCAGGGCGGCGCACAGCCAGAAACCGGAAATGCCGTGGACGTAGCCCAGGCGCACGGTGCCGACGGTGGAGGCGCCGCCGAGCACGGTGGTGGCCATGGTGCCCATGTACAGGGTCGGGCCGAGGTTGCGCCCGGCCACCAGGTAGTCTTCGTGGGTCTTCGCGCGCCGCATGCCGTACCAGCCGAGGGCGAGCATGCCGGCGGCATAGATCAGTACAACGATGATGTCCAAGGCCATTGGGGGGCTCCCGATTATCTTTATTATGGCGAGATCGGCCGTCCGGACGCTGCAAGGCGCCCGGCGGTCCTGTCATGTGTTGGCGGGCCTCTATGGCCCTCCCGAATGGCTCCTGCCGGGGTCAAGCAATCGCTTGCAGCGCAACGCCCTGTGTGTAGGAGCGGCCTTGTGCCGCGAAAGGGGGGCGCAGCGCCCCCGGGTTTCGGCGTTTTCACATAAATAGCCGGGGCTGCTTCGCAGCCCTTTCGCGGCACAAGGCCGCTCCTACAAACGGCGGTGCTTCGGCTAGCGGCGTACCACGCCCGGCAGCACGCAGAGCATTTCGAACAGCAGGTTGGCGCCCAGCAGCGAGGTGTTGCCGGTGGTGTCGTACGGTGGGGAGACTTCGACCAGGTCGCAGCCGATCAGGTCCAGGCCGTGGCAGCCGCGGATGATCTCCATCGCCTGGATGGTGGTCAAGCCGCCGATCTCCGGGGTGCCGGTGCCGGGCGCCCAGGCCGGGTCGATGCCGTCGATGTCGAACGACAGGTACACCGGGCCGCCACCGACTTTCTCGCGCACTTCGGCCATCAGCGGCTGCAGCGACTTGTGCCAGCACTCTTCGGCCTGGACTACACGAAAGCCCTGGCGACGGCTCCAGTTGAAGTCGTCCGCCGTGTAGCCCTGGGCGCGCAGGCCGATCTGCACCACGCGCTCGCAATCGAGCAGGCCTTCTTCCACGGCGCGGCGGAAGGTGGTGCCGTGGGCGATCTTCTCGCCGAACATGTGGTCGTTGACGTCGGCGTGGGCGTCGATGTGCACCAGGCCGATCTTGCCGTGCTTCTTGTGCAGGGCGCGCAGGATCGGCAGGGTGATGGTGTGGTCGCCGCCCAGGGTCAGCGGGATGACATTGTGCTCGACGATCTCGTCGTAGGCCTCTTCGATGATGCGTACGGCGTCCAGCAAGTTGAAGGTATTGATCGCTACGTCACCGATGTCGGCCACCGACAGCGAGTCGAACGGGGCGGCGCCGGTGGCCATGTTGTACGGGCGGATCATCACCGACTCGGCGCGGATCTGCCGTGGGCCGAAACGGGTGCCCGAGCGCAGCGAGGTGCCGATGTCCAGGGGCACGCCGATGAACGCGGCGTCGAGCCCTTCGGCGCTTTGCAGGTGGGGGAGACGGAGCATGGTGGCGATGCCGCCGAAACGCGGCATTTCGTTGCCGCCCAGTGGTTGGTGGAGAATCTTGTCCACGGTGGGCCTCATCAGTCGGTCGATTGTTCTGTTTGTTCGAACCTGTGCCGCCGCGCGCCTCGTTAGTCTGGTTATGCCGGCGGGCAGGGACATTTCGCCGCAGTCTGCGCAAGGTAGTGCCCGGGAAGAATCGCTACCGACAAAAACTTACTTCAGGAATTTCTGAACTATCGGTGTGCGGCCGGGTTAGACTCTGGCCATTTCCAGCCCACGGACCCGTTGCCCCATGGCCTCATCGCTGCCCGACCTGAAACTGCTGCGCATCTTCGCCAGCGTGGTGCGTCACCAGGGCTTCGCCAACGCCCAGCGCGACCTCAACCTGTCGACCTCGGCCATCAGCACCTACATGAGCCAGCTGGAAAGCGCCCTGGGCATCGTGCTCTGCCATCGTGGCCGTGGCGGTTTCAGCCTGACCAGCAAAGGCGAGCTGTTCCACCAGGAGACCTTGCGCCTGCTGGGTGAGCTGGACGGCTTCGAGCAGTACGCGGCGGCGCTCAAGGGCGAGTTGCGCGGCACTCTCAACCTGGGTGTGATCGACTCCACCGTGGGCGACCGCGCCCTGCCGCTGGCCGAAGCCATCGGCGCCTACAGCCAGGAACACCCGGCGGTGCACCTGCACCTGTCGGTGTCCAGCCCGTACGAACTGCAACTGGGCGTGCAGGACAACCGCCTGGACCTGGCCATCGGCGCGTTCTCGTCGCGCATGAGCGGCCTGGTCTACCAGCCGTTGTACCGCGAGCAGCACTGGCTGTATTGCAGCAGCCGCCATGCGCTGTTCGGCGAGCGGCGGATCCCGGAACCGGTGATTACCCAGCAGCGCATGGTCGGGCGCGGCTACTGGAGCCAGGCGGAGCTGGCCCGGCACGGTTTCAAGCACAGCGCCGCCACTGTGGAGAGCATGGAAGCGCAGCTGATTCTGATTCTCTCCGGTGCCTACATCGGCTACCTGCCCGAGCACTATGCCCAGGCCTGGGTCGACAAGGGTGATCTGCGCGTGCTGTCGCCGGCGACCTTCGGCTACCAGGCGCCGTTTTCCCTGATCATCCGCCGTGGCCGTAGCCGGGAACCCCTGATCCAGACCTTCCGTGATCTGCTCAAGAGTCAGCTCAACGTGGGTTGAGCTAGTGTCCTGTCTCGGAAATAAGCTGTTCACTTTTGGCGGCGTCTTGGGCGCCCGGCCGGCGTTGCCACTCCTCGCCATAGCCCTGCTATGACTCGTCGCGGCGCCTTGGCCGAACGCCCAAGCCACTCGCCAAAAGAGAACGTATTCCCGAGACAGGACACTAGGTCGTTTTCAGCACATTCCGTCAGGTCGGGTTAATTTCCTACAAAACTTGACCGCTGACGTGATGGCCTTCTGCTAAATATCTACTTGCTTTGATGATTTTCCCACTCATCTGGATAAGCAAGGGATCGCCAACGATGCGCATGAATTTGCCCGTCACCGAGCACGAAAGAACCTTTCCCCAAGACCAGCGGCTGATCTCCACCACCGACCTGAACAGCCGCATCACCTATTGCAACGACGCATTCGTGGCCATCAGCGGGTTCACCTACGACGAACTGGTCGGCCAGCCGCACAACCTGGTGCGTCATCCCGACATGCCGCCGGCGGTTTTCGGGCATATGTGGGACACCATCAAGCAAGGCAAACCCTGGATGGGCGTGGTCAAGAACCGCGCCAAGAACGGCGACTTCTACTGGGTCAGCGCCTACGTCACGGCGGTGTACGAGAACGGCCGCATCAGCGGCTATGAGTCGGTGCGCTCGGTGCCGACCCGGGAGCAGATCCGCCGGGCCGAGAACTTGTACGCCCGCCTGCGGGCAGGACGCTCGCCGGTGCCACTGGCGGCGCGCCTGGGGCATGGGATCGGCCATGGCTGGCCGCTGATCGGCGCGGGTCTGCTGTCGGCCGCCGCTTACCTGTGGTTGCCCCCTTATGCGGCGTTGGGCGTGCTGATGGCCAGCCTGCTGGCGGCCTGGTATGTGGTCGAGCATCGGCAGAACCAGTCGATCCGACGCACCTTGCAGGAGCACCCCAAGGCCTTCACCAGCCCGCTGGTGGCGCTGACCTACAGCGACAACCCCGGGCTGCAGGGCCAGCTCGACCTGGCGATCATCAGCGAGGAGGCGCGCCTGCAGACCGCCCTGACCCGCCTGGTGGACGCCGGTGTCGGGGTCAAGTCGCGAGCCGCGCAGTCCGCCGACCTGTCCGATGCCCAGGCGCAGATGCTCGACCGCCAGCGCAGCGAGACCGACCAGTCGGCCACCGCCATCGCGCAGATGGCGGCGACCATCCAGCAGGTCACCCACAACGTGCAGAGCACCGCCCATGCCGCCAGCGACGCCGACCAGCTGGCCCAGCAGGGCAGCGACCTGGCGCAGCAGAGCCTGCGCGCCATGGGCAGCATGAGCGAGGCGGTGAGCGACATCGGCCAGGCGGTCAATGCCCTGGCCGAGCAGACCCAGTCGATCGGCAGCGTGGTGGATGTGATCACCTCGATCGCCGAGCAGACCAACCTGCTGGCGCTCAATGCCGCCATCGAGGCGGCGCGGGCCGGCGAGCAGGGCCGGGGCTTCGCCGTGGTGGCGGACGAGGTGCGTTCGCTGGCGCAGCGCACCCGCGCCTCGACCGAGGAGATCCACCACATCATCTCCACCCTGCGCTCCGGTGCCGACCGCGCGGTGGCCAGCGCCAGCCGTGGCCAGCAGATCTCCAGCGACAGCGTGCACAGCGTCGAGGCGGTGCAGGCGGCGTTGTCGGGCATCGCCCAGGCGGTCAGCCGCATCACCGGCATGAGCCAGCAGATGGCCACGGCGTCCGAGCAGCAGAGCCATGTCGCCGAGGACATCAACCAGCAGATCGTGCGCATCGCCCATCTGTGTGACGAAAGCGCGGGGCAGGCCAGGCAGGGGGCCGAGATCAGCCAGGACCTGGAGCGCATGGCGGAGTATCTGCACAGCCTGGCGGAGCGGTTCAACCGCTGAAGCTGTAGCGGGTAACAGTGGGGGCGTGGGAGCGGGCTTGCCCCGCGATTGCAGTGCCGGCTTTGTCGCGGGGCAAGCCCGCTCCCACGAACGCCTCGCAGCCCACCGGGGATGGCAACCCTGTGGCAAACTACCCGCCCCAAGGAGCCCCCCATGCCCAGACCCCGCTGCGAGCGTTGCCAGCGCCCGCTCGCCCATTGCCTTTGCCCACTGATCCCGCACCTCGGCAGCCGCACCCGCGTGGTCGTGCTGCAGCACCCCAGCGAAACCGCCCACGCCCTGAACACCGCACGCCTGGCGACCCTTGGGCTGATCAACGCCGAGCTGCGCATCGGCGAGGTGTTCGATGACCTGGACGCACTGCTGGCCACGCCGGGCTATCGACCCGCGCTGCTGTTCCCCGGTGACGAGGCCGAGGTCCTGCAAGGCTATGGGCAAGACGCCGGTCTGCCCTTGATGCTGATCGTGCCGGATGGCACCTGGCGCAAGGCGCGCAAGATGCTGTACCTGAACCCGCTGCTGGAGGGGCTGCCACGAGTGACGCTCGGCCATGTCCAGCCCTCGCGCTATCGGCTGCGCAAGGCACCGGAGCCGGGGGCCTTGTCGACGCTCGAGGCGGTGGTGCAGGCGTTGAATGTGCTGGAGGCTCCGGTAGTGTTCGATGAGTTACTGCGCCCGTTCGAGGCGCTGATCGAAGGGCAGATCGAGGCCATGGGAGCGCAGACATATCAACGCAATCATGGGCAGGCTTGAATCGGAGCCCGCCCCTTCAAGGCGTGATAGTAGGTGCCCGGCTTGGCGTTGCCGGGGCTGCTTTGCAGCCCTTTCGCGGCACAAGGCCGCTCCTACTGGGCACGCGTTCTCCTGTAGGAGCGGCCTTTGTGCCGCGAAAGGGTCGCAAAGCGACCCTGGCAATCTTGAATTGGAGCGGCCCTTTCAAGGGGGGAGCCTGATCGCGTAACAAACCCACCATGCGACGGGCTCATGATCCGTGGGAACGGGCTTGCCCCGCGATTGGGCCGACATGCTGGCAATCACCGCTCGCGCAACGCCTCCGTCCGCGCCTTCAGTACCGGCTTCAACAGATAATCCAGCACGCTCTTCTGCCCGGTGATGATATCCACCGTGGCCACCATCCCCGGAATGATCAGCAGCGGCTTGTTGTCCCCACCCAGGTGGTTCTTGTCCGTGCGCACCTGGATCAGGTAGAAGGCATTGCCCTTGTCGTCGGTGACGGTATCCGCGCCGATCAGCTCCAGCTTGGCCTTCAAACCACCGTAGATGGTGTAGTCGTAGGCGCTGAACTTGACCATCGCGGTCTGCCCCGGGTGCAGGAATGCCACGTCCTGGGGTCTTACCTTGGCCTCGATCAGCAGGTTGTCCTCGATCGGCACGATCTCCACCAGGTCGCTGCCGGGCTGGACCACGCCGCCGATGGTGTTGACCTTGAGCAGCTTGACGATGCCGCGCACCGGCGACACCACGGTGGTGCGGTTGACCCGGTCGTCGATGGCGATGCTGGTGGCGGTGATCTTCGACAGCTCCGTGCGCTTGTCGTTGAGCTCCTTGGCGGCGTCGGAGCGGAAGCTGGCGTCGGATTCCTGGATCTTGCTGCGGATTTCGGCGATCGCCGCCTCGGCGCGGGGGATCGCCAGGTTGGTGGCATTGAGCTGGCCGCGCGCCTCCACGCTGCGCTGCTTCAGGCGCAGGATCTCGACGGGGGAGATGGCGCCCTTGCCCACCAGCGGCGAGGACATGTCCAGTTCCTGCTGCAAAAGGCCCACGGCCGAACGGTACTGGTCGGCCTTGGAGCGGAACTCGGCCAGTTCCTGGGTCTTCTGCCGCAGTTGTTCGTTGAGGGTCTGCTTTTCGCTGGCCAGGCGCCGCTGGCGTGACTGGTACAAGGCGATTTCGTCCTCGGCCACCTGCGGTGCCTTGCCGCGCACCTCGTCGGACGGCACGAAGGGGCGGCCGTCGGACTCGGCCGACAGGCGTTCGACCTGGGCGGTCAGCGCATAGCGATCAGCCTCGCTCTCGCCCTTGTTCGACTTGAAGCGGGTGTCGTCCAGGCGCAGCAGGGTCGCGCCCTTGTCGACCATCTGCCCTTCGCGCACGAAGATCTCGGTGACAATGCCGCCCTCGAGGTTCTGCACCACCTGCACCTTGCTCGACGGAATGGCCTTGCCCTCGCCGACGGTGACCTCGTCGAGCACCGCGAAGTTGGCCCAGACCAGGGCCACCAGCAGCAGGATCGCCGCCAGCCACACGATCAGGCGCGACAGGCTGGGGGACTCCTGCAAGGTGGCGCCGGCCAGTTCCGGCATGTAGTCGCGTTCGGCGCGTTTGTCGGCGCCCTGGAGGTAGCTGCGCACGCTGTGGCTGAGGGGCATGTTCTACCTCCGATGCTGGGTTCGACGCGGATCCTGTGGGAGCGGGTTTACCCGCGAATGCTGCAGTGGCTTTACCGACGCTTTCGCGGGTAAACCCGCTCCCACAGAGACCACGTCGTCTTTGAAGTCCTACAGCGCCGCGCCGATACGGCCTTTGCGCAGCGCATCGATGACCGCGTCCTTCGGCCCGTCGGCGACGATCTTGCCGTTGTCCAGCACCAGCAGCCGATCCACCAGGCTGAGCATCGAGGTGCGGTGGGTGACCAGCAGCAGGGTCTTGCCCGGCACCCAGTCCAGCAGGCGCTGACGCAGTTGCTCCTCGCTGCTGTTGTCCATGTGGCTGGTGGGTTCGTCGAGGATCAGGATCGGCGGTTCCAGCAGCAGGGCCCTGGCCAGCAGCACGGCCTGGCGCTGGCCGCCGGACAGCAGTTGGCCGCGCTCGCCTACTGGGCGGTCAAAGCCCTGCGGGTGCTGGCGGGCCAGTTCGCTGACCCCGGTCAGTTCGGCCACCTCGAGCATGCGCGCATCACTGACATGGCGGGCGCCGAGGGTGAGGTTGTCGCGCAGGCTGCCGGCCAGCAGGGGCAGGTCGTGGGCCACGTAGCCGAGCTGGCTGCGCAGGTCGGCGATGTCCAGCTGGCGCAGGTCGAGGTTGTCCAGCAACACCTGGCCTTCGTCGGGGTGATGGAAGCCCATCAGCAGGCGAGCGAGGGTGCTCTTGCCCGAGCCGCTGCGGCCGATGATGCCGATGCGCTCGCCCGGCTTGAGCGTGGCGCTGACATCGTTGAGCGCCGGGGCTGTCTGCCCGGCATAGCGGAAGGTGGCGTGGTTGATGCTGATTCCACCCAGCAGCGCGGTGTGCTCCAGGGCCTGGTGCTCGGCCTCGCGTTCCTGGGGCAGGCTCATCAGCGCATCGGTGCTGCGCATGGTCAGCTGCGCCTGCTGGTAGCGGGTGATCAGCCCGGCGATCTGGCCCAGCGGCGCGAGGACCCGGCTGCCGAGCATGTAGCTGGCCACCAGCGCGCCGACGCTGAGGTTGCCGGCGATGATGCTGTACACCCCGGCGACGATGGTGGCCATGCCGCAGAACTGCTGGATGAACAGCGTGCCGTTGCTGGCCAGCGAAGACAGGTTGCGGGCATGGGCGTCGAGGCGGGCGATGGCGCCGTTGGTGTGTTCCCACTGGTACTGGCGCTCGCTTTCGGCGCCGCAGGCCTTGAGGGTTTCCAGGCCGCCGAGGGTCTCGATCAGCAGCGCCTGGCGCACCGCGCCGAGGCTCAGGCTCTTCTGCACCGTGTCACGCAGGCGTACCTGGATGAACAGCGCCAGGCCCACGGCCAGCGGGAAGGCGATCAGCGGGATCACCACCAGCCAGCCGCCGAGCAGGCCGATCACCAGCAGCATCAGCGCCACGAACGGCAGGTCGATGATGCTGGTCAGGGTGACCGCGGTGAGGAATTCACGCAGTCCCTGGAAGTCATGGATGCTCTGGGCGAAGCCGCCGATGGTGGCGGGTCGCGCCTTCATGCTCATGCCAGTGATGCGTTCGAACAGGGTGGCCGAGAGAATCAGGTCGGTCTTCTTGCCGGCCTGGTCCAGCAGGTGCGCACGAACCATGCGCAGCACCAGCTCGAAGGCGGTGCCGATGAACAGGCCGGCCACCAGCACCCACAAGGTGGACAGCGCCTGGTTGGGCACCACGCGGTCGTAGGTCTGCATGACGAACAGCGGCACCATCAACCCCAGCAGGTTGATCAGCAGGCTGGCCAGCAGGGCATCGCCATACAGCCAGCGGGAGTGGCGCAGGGTATCGCGGAACCAGGCATTGACCCGTGGGATCAGCGGGGCGCGCACCTCTTCCAGGGTATGGCGAGGACGGGCGAACAGGACCTGGCCGCTGTAGGCCTCGGTCAGGGCATCGCGTTCGACCCACTGCTCGCCGCCTTCGGCTTCGCACGGCAGCAGCAGGGCCCGGCCGTTTTCCCCCCAGCGCTGCAGCACGGCGCTACGGCCGTTGTTGAGGATCAGCAGAACCGGCAGGTTGAGTGCCGAGATGGCGTCCAGTTCACGCTGCAGCACCCGCGCCTGCAACCCCGCCCGCGCGGCGGCGCGGGGCAGCAGGCCCAGGGGCAGGCGTTGCTCGGCCAGCGGCAGGCCGCTGCACAGGCTGGCGCGGCTGGCAGGGCAGCCGTGCAGCTTGCACAGGATCAGCAGGCCATCGAGCAACGGATCATCAACATCCAGGCGCGGTTGCGCGCTTTGCATACTGGTCACGATGGCCTACTCCTGCCGCGGTGGACGGGAAATGGGCGCTGGCGAAAAGTCCCTTGTCTCGTCAGAACCTAACGCATGTCGGGCAGTTTCGCCTCGTTGCGTACTTCGGTCTTGGCGATGGCCTCGGGCGGCAGCGAGATGTGCTGCTTGCTCAGCAACTCACCCATGGTCGCCAGGACCCGGTACATGGAGAACTCTTCGGTGTAGCGCACTTCGGTGTAGCGCCGGTTGGCGTTGTACAGCTCGTTCTCGCTGTCGAGCACGTCGAGCAGGGTGCGCTGGCCCAGGCCGAACTGGTCCTGGTAGGCGGCGCGCACGCGCTGGGTGGTTTCGGCGTACTCGCGGGCGCTCGGGGTCTGCTTGCGGGCGTTGTTCATCGCGTTCCAGGCCAGGCTGAGGTTTTCGTTCAGCTCGCGCAGGGCGTTGTTACGGATGTCCATCGCCTGGTTGATCTTGTGCGCGTCGGACTGCAGGCGGGCCTTGTCGCTGCCGCCGCGGAACAGGTTGTAGCTGAGCTCGACGCCGGCCTGCCAGTCGTTGTTGTCGTGGCCCTTCTGGCCGCCGATGTTGTTGTTGGCGCCGGTGGCCAGCACCGCGTCCAGGCGCGGGTAGAAGGGCGACTTGGCCACTTCGTACTGCTGCTCGGCGGAGCGCACGTCAGCCTGGGCCGACTTCAGGTAGGGGTTGTTCTCCAGCATGCCCTGGCGGGCATTGAGCAAGTCAGCCGGTACTTCACCCTTGATCGTGACCGGTGTTTCCAGCTCGTCCGGCATGCGCCCGACTACGCTGTAGAAGTTGGCCTCGGCGTCGGCCAGGTCGACCTCGGCGGTGTCCAGGTTGTTCTCGGCCAGGGCGCGACGGGCGCGGGACTGGTCGAGGTCGGCGGTGCTGCCCACGCCACGCTCGCTGCGCAGGCCGATCTGGTCGTTGACCCGCAGGTGGGCCTGCAGGTTGTTCTTGGCCAGGGTCACCAGTTCGCGGCGCTTGAGTACCTCGAGGTAGACCTCGATGGCGCGCAGGGCGATGCTTTCGGCGGTTGCCTGGGTGTAGTAGGCGCGCGAGGTGGCCACCGCTTCGGTGCGGGCGACCTCGTTGGAGGTGTTGAAGCCGTCGAACAGCATCTGCCGCAGACGCAGTTCGGACTGGGTGTAGTTGAGGGTTTCCTTGTTGTGGTTACGCGTGCCGTCGGGGTTGAAGCCGCGGGTGTTGGTGTTGTCCGAGCGTTGCCGGCCGTAGCCGGCGACCAGATCGACGGTTGGGTAGTACCCCCCGCGGGCGAACTTCACATCCTCGTCGGCCGACAGCCTGCTGTTGCGGCTGGCGCTGATCTCGGGATGCTGGTCCACGGCGTTCTGGACAGCCTCGGTGATCGACATCGCCTGACTGTTGGCACACGCCATGGCCAACAAAATCGCACTGGTGATGGGGGTTAAAGCGCGCATGGGGTACATCTCCCTGGTCTTGAATAATGTCCTGCTAATCGCCAAAAAAATGACGAAAAATTAGAATCAAACCGTTTCAGGTTTGTAACAACAGAGCTAAGAACATTTACCGGGCGAGCTAAGAAGATTTTTTCATAAGATATATGCGAAAAAAAACTTATGCGGTCTAAAGAATCCGGGACATTGTTTCATTCAGGCGGTTACGGGAATTGGCTGGGACAGGCGATTTTCGGGCCTTGGTGAAAGTTCCAGATTTTTTGCAGCTAAGGAGACAGGGGAGGAAGGCGAAAGCGGAATTTGGCGACAGAAAAATGGCACTCAATAATGGCCATTCGCCCTTCTCGCTATCGCGGCAGTCGTCACAAGGAGCGTGGTTTCTCACGAACGTGACAGCAACGATCCACCAGCCATGGCATTCGGAACGTTGCGCACATTACCCGGCACGCCTTGATCTGCGAAAAGCCCATCGGCAGGGGAGGCGTACGCTCATGGCTAAATTAGTCGGTGTAGTCGGCAAGGTGATCGGCCAGGTATTCGCGGTGGGCGACGATGGTCATCGCCGCCTGTTGGTGGAGGGCGACCGGTTGTTCGCCGGCGAACAGCTCGAGACCGGCAGCGAGGGCGCCGTGGCGGTGCGGCTGCAAAATGGCGCGCAGCTGACCCTGGGCCGCGACAGCAGCCTGGAGATGACCACCGACCTGCTGGCCAATCGCGCGCCCCATGTGCAGGCGCCGGACGCGCAGCCCAGCGACGCCCAGCTCAGCGATGTCGAGCAACTGCAAAAAGCCATTGCCGCAGGCGCCGACCCCACCCAGGAGGCCGAGGCGACGGCGGCGGGCGGCAACCCGTCGGGTGTGTCGGGGGCGCTCGGCGGGGGGCACAGTTTCGTGATACTGACCGAGGTGGGCGCCCGGGTGGATCCCACCATCGGCTTCCCCACCGCGGGATTCAATGGTTTCCCCCTGCTGGCCAATCTCGAACTCGGCGGTCTTGACGGCAACGATGACGGGCCGGTGTTGGCCAGTGCACCCGTGATCGACAATCCGGTCAGCCTCGATGGCCTGGATATCAGCCCCGCCGAATTGACCCTGGACGAGGCCAACCTGCCCCAGGGGTCGGCCAGCAACCCGGCGGCCCTGACTCAGTCAGGCAGCTTCACGGTGGTGGCCGCCGACGGCGTGTTCAACCTCAGTGTCGGCGGCATCAATGTGGTCACGGCGGGCGTGGTCACCGGCGTCGGGCAGTCCATCGTCACCGGGCTCGGCAATGTGCTGACCATCACCGGCTACAACCCGGCCACCGGCGTGGTGAGCTACAGCTACACCCTGACCGGCGCCGAGCACCACCCGGACGGCGCGGGCAGCAATACCCTGGGCGAGCAGTTCCCGGTGCTGGTCAGCGACACGGATGGCGACGTCGCCAGTGGCACGCTCGACGTGATCATCCGTGACGATGTGCCTCGGGCGGTGAACGACACCAATGCGACCGCTGCCACCGAGCAGCATGTGGAACTCAGCGGCAATGTGCTGAGCAACGATATCCAGGGGGCGGACCGCATCCCCAGCGGTCCAGTGGTGGCCGGCACCTTCGTCGGCACCTACGGCACCCTGGTCCTGGCGGCGGACGGTTCCTACACCTACACCCTCAACACCAACGACCCGGACTTCAAGAGCCTGCACGGCGGTGGCAATGGGGTGGAGACCTTCACCTACACCCTGAAGGACGCCGACGGCGATACCAGCACCGCGACCCTGACCCTCAACATCAGCAACCTCGACGATCCGGTGACCTTGGGCGGTCTGAACGTGAACGGTGGCGAACTGACTGTCTACGAGAAGAACCTGGCCGACGGCAGCGCGCCGAACCCAAGTGCACTGACCCAGAGCGGCACCTTCACGGTCAGCGCACCGGATGGCCTGCAATCCTTGAGCGTCGGCGGCATCAGCGTGGTCAGCGGCGGCGTGGCGGCTAGCTTCCCGCAGTCGATGACCACGGCCCTGGGCAATACCCTGACCATCACCGGCTACAACCCGGCCACGGGCGTGATCAGCTACAGCTACACCTTGCTGGACAATGAGAGCCACGCCAACGGCGACGGCGCCAACAGCCTGTCCGAGCACTTTACCGTCACGGCCACGGACACCGACGGCAGCACGGCCAACGGCTCGCTGGACGTGAATATCGTCGATGACCTGCCCAAGGCCAATCCCGATTCGGCCAGTGTCGTCGAAGGCGGCACGGTCAGTGGCAACGTGCTCGACAACGACACCTCCGGTGCGGACGTGCGCGCCGATGGCAAGTACGTGGTCGGCGTGCGGGCCGGCGCCGATACCTCGACCTCGGCCAGCGGCCAGCTGGGCACCCAGGTCCAGGGCCAGTACGGCTACCTGACCCTGGATGCCCAGGGCAACGCCACCTATCACGCCAACCCCAACGCCGTGGCACCTGCCGGGGCCACGGACGTGTTCGTCTACACCGTGCGTGACAGTGACGGTGACGAAAGCACCACCACCATCACCATCGACGTGCGCGATTGCTCGCTGATCGCCGGTGCCGACAGCGAGGTCACGGTCTACGAGAAAGCCCTCGACCTGACCAAGGATGGCAACGACCTGGCCCCAGGGAATGTGGACGGCAGCCAGCCAGGCTCGACTGGCGAGACGGCCAGCGGCTCGCTGGCCGGTTCGGTCAGTGGCGGAACCGGGGCGCTGACCTTCACCCTGGTCGGCAATGCCACCGGCCAGTACGGCCAGATCCAGCTGAATGCCGATGGCTCCTACACCTACACCCTGACCTCGGCGCCGAATTCGCCGAATCACGTCAACGACGGCCCGAACGTGCTGACGGAAACCTTCACCTACCAGGTGAAGGATTCGCTCGGCAATTCGACCACCAGCACCATCGTGATCAGCATCGTCGACGACGTGCCCAAGGCTCACAGCGACTTCGCCAATGTCTACGAAGGTGGCACCGTCAGCGGCAATGTGCTGGTCAACGATGTGATCGGCGCGGACGTGCCGGCCGATGGCAAGTATGTGGTCGGCGTGCGCGCAGGCAGCGACACGTCGACCTCGGCCATCGGCCAGCTGGGCAGCAATGTGGTTGGGCAGTACGGCTACCTGACCCTCGATGCCCAGGGCAACGCCACCTACCACGCCAACCCTGACAGCGTGGCGCCGGCCGGTGCCACGGATGTGTTCGTCTACACCATCCGCGATGCCGATGGCGACGAGAGCACCACCACCATCACCATCGACGTGCACGATATCTCGCTGGTCGCCTGCCCCGACGACACGGCCAAGGTTTACGAGAAAGCCCTGGACCTGACCAAGGATGGCAACGACCTGGCCGCTGGCACCGTCACCGGCAGTGACCCGCACGCCACCACGGAAACCACCAGCGGCTCGCTGGCCGGTTCGGTCAGTGGCGGCATCGGTGCCCTGACCTTCACCCTGGTGGGCAATGCCGCCGGGCAGTATGGCCAGATCCAGCTGAACAGCGATGGCACCTATACCTACACCCTGACTTCGGCGCCGAACTCGCCCAACCACGCCAACGATGGCCCGAATGTGGTCACCGAGAGCTTCACTTATCAGGTGAAGGATTCGCTCGGCAACACCACCACCAGCACCATCGTGGTCAGCATCGTCGACGACGTGCCCAAGGCCCATTGCGATGTGGCTTCGGTCAAGGAGGGCGCCAGTGTCAGCGGCAACGTGCTGGACAACGACGTGGTCGGCGCCGATGTGCGTACCGACGGACAATACGTGGTCGGCGTGCGAGCAGGCTCTGACACCTCGACGTCAGCCATCGGCCATGTCGGCGACAGCATCGTCGGTCAGTACGGCTACCTGACCCTGGACAGCCAAGGCAACGCCACCTACCACGCCAACCCCGACAGCGTGCCGCCCGCCGGGGCGACCGACAGTTTCGTCTACACCATCCGCGACGCCGATGGCGACGAGAGCACCACGACCATTCGCATCAATGTCCAGGACAGCAAGCTGGTGGCGTGCGAGGACAACGACGTCACCGTCTACGAAAAAGCCCTGGACCTGCACAAGGATGGCAACGACCTGGCCGCCGGCAGCGTGACCGGCAGCGACCCGGGTTCCACCGGCGAGACCGCCTCCGGCAGCCTGGTCGGCTCGGTGCATGGCGGCGTCGGCGCACTGACCTACAGCCTGGTCGGCAATGCCGTGGGTCAGTACGGCCAGATCCAGCTCAACGGTGACGGCTCCTACACCTACACCCTGACCTCGGCGCCGAAGACCCCGGGTGGCGCCAACGACGGGGCCAACACCGTCAATGAGTACTTCACCTACAAGGCCACCGACGCCCTGGGCAACAGCGTCACCAGCACCATCGCCATCAACATCGTCGACGATGTGCCGACGGTGCAATGCGCGGTGCGCAGCATCACGCCCGGCCAGGTGGACTCCAACATCCTGCTGGTGGTGGACGTTTCCAGCAGCATGGCCGCAAGCTCCGGCGTGCCGGGCTTGACCCGCCTGGAGCTGGCCAAGCAGGCCATCAGCGCCTTGCTCGACAAGTACGACGAGATGGGCGACATCAAGGTGCAGATCGTCACCTTCGGCACCGGCGCCGAGATGAAGACGCCGGTGTGGGTCTCGATCAGCGAAGCCAAGAGCCTGATCGCCGGGCTCACTCCCGGCGGCTCGACCTACTACGACTCGGCGGCCACCAAGGCCCAGGAAGCCTTTGCCACCACCGGCAAACTGGTGGGTGCGCAGAACATCAGCTACTTCTTCTCCGACGGCGAGCCCACCAACGGCCACGCCATGACGGCGCCGCGCGAGGCTGCCTGGGAAAACTTCCTCGACAACAATGGCATCAAGTCCTACGCCATCGGCATGGGCAGCGGCGTCAACGAGGGCAACCTCGACCCGCTGGCCTACGACGGCAGCAGCCATACCGACACCAACTCGGTGGTGGTCACCGACCTCAGCCAGCTGAGTGCGGTGCTCTCCGGCACGGTGCAGGGCGCGCCGATCACCGGCAGCCTGATGAGCGGCGGCGACTTCGGTGCCGACGGCGGCTTCATCAAGGCGCTGCTGGTGGACGGCACCACCTACACCTACGATCCGAAGGCCAATGGTGGGCAGGGCGGTTATGCGGTCAGTGGCGGGGTGGACAAGGCCACGTTCGACACCGTCAGCAACAGCCTGAACATCAAGACCGGCCTGGGCGGCACCCTGGTGGTGAACATGGACAACGGCGAGTTCACCTACACGCCGCCGAAGGACAACGGCAGCGGCCAGGTGGAGAAGTTCGGCTTCATCGCCAGCGACAACGACGGCGACACCCGCAGCGCCAGCCTGACGGTGAACATCAACAGCAACGGCGGGCCGGTCGCTGGCGCCGACCACATCATCACCAACATCAAGGGCGCCACCCTGAGCGTGCCGGCAGAGGCCTTGCTGGCCAATGACAGCGACCCGGACCACGACACCCTGAGCGCCGCGCCGACTACCTTCAATACCAACTTCGCCGACAAGGGCGCGGGCTTCACGGCGGGCACGCAGGCGCAGACCATCACCTTCAACGCCACCGCCAACAAGGCCGAGAACCAGTTGCGCGACCTGGCCCGCAGCGAGTTCACCAGCCTCAACGGCAGCATGACCGCCGCTCTGGTGGTGGCCGGTTACCTGGGCTCGATCAGCAGTGCCAACGCCAACGACGAGGACACCCTGACGGTCACCCTGCGCAAGGGCGAGACCCTGACCCTCGACCATGACCGGCCTGCCGGCAACCTGCTGATGGAGTGGAAGGATGCCAGCGGCAGCTACCAGACCATCGCCGATGGCGGCAGCTTCACCGCCACCCATGACGGCGTGTACAGCATCCACGTGATCAACACCGAGAACGCCTCGGGCAACAGCAAGGCCGCCGAGAACTACAAGCTGAGCCTGGTGGTGGACTACAGCAACGCCAGCAATGACGACTACCACGGCAGCTACAGCGTCAGCGACAACCATGGTGGCACGGCAACCGGCGCGGTGGACATCACCTATCAGGCCGGCAATACCCTCACCGGTACTTCAGGGGACGATGTGCTGCTGGCCGGAACGGGCGACACCACCCTGCACGGCGGCGCCGGCAACGATGTGCTGGTGGCCGGCGCAGGCAACGACAGCCTGTATGGCGGCGATGGCGATGACCTGCTGATCGGTGGGCCGGGCAATGATCTGCTCGACGGCGGCCCCGGCAACGACACCGCCAGCTATGCCAGGGCAACCAGTGGCGTGACTGTCGACCTGGGCCATGTCGGCCAGCAGAACACCGTCGGCGCGGGGCTGGATACCCTCAACGGCATCGAGAACCTGATCGGTTCGGACTACAACGACACCCTGACCGGCAACGACGGCGACAACCTGCTCAACGGCGGCGCGGGCAACGATGTGCTCAGGGGCGGCGCCGGCAACGACATCCTGATCGGCGGGCGCGGCGATGACACCCTCACCGGTGGCAGCGGCAACGACACCTTCGTCTGGCTGAAGGGCGACACCGGGCACGACACCGTGACCGACTTCACCCCGGGCAGCGATCGGCTGGATCTGTCGCAACTGCTGCAGGGGGAGAACGCCACCAGCGCATCGCTGGATGATTACCTGCACTTCAAGGTCAGTGGCAGCGGCGTCAACGTGGTGTCGACCATCGAAGTCAGCAGCGTCGCCGGCGCGGCGCCGACCCAGACCATCGACCTGGCCGGGATAGACCTGGCACAACACTACGGGGTCGCGGCCGGGGCGGGCGGGGTGATCGCGGCAGGGCATGACACCGCGACCATCATCACCGGCATGCTCAATGACCATTCGTTGAAGGTGGATACGGTGTAAGCGGCGGGGAGATGAACCGAGGCGTGCTGTTACGCATTCCCCTGTAGGAGCGGCCTTGTGTCGCGAAAGGGCCGCAAAGCGGCCCCGGCGATCTTTGCATCAATGCTGAAATCCTGGGGCCGCTTCGCGCCCCTTTCGCGACACAAGGCCGCTCCTACAGGGGGATTGTGCTTGGCCATCCGGCTCAATTCGGTCGCTGCAGGGTCTTCTGCCTGAGGATCCAGGCACTGACCAGCACCGCGCTGGTCAGCATGAACACCCGTGCCCAGAACAACGGCACCAGGTAGCAGGACAGCCCGATGCTGGCCCACATCAATCCGATCGCATAGACCTTGCCCCGCAGGGGGATCCCCTCGCCGCTGAGGTAGTCGCGGATCCACGGCCCGAGTTTCGGATGATTCACCAGCCAATGGTGAAAGCGCGGCGAGCTGCGGGCGAAGCAGGCCGCCGCCAAGAGCAAGAACGGGGTGGTGGGCAGCACCGGCAGGAAGATCCCCGCCACCCCGAGCGCGACACTGAGCCAGCCGGCGGCCAGCAGCAGGTAGCGCACCACGTCGATCAGTGGTGGCGCGGCTTGAGCAGGGCAGGCTTCTCTTCAGGGGCGTGCAGCAGCAGGAACAGCGCGCTCAGTGCCTCGGGGATCTGCACGATCATATCGTCCTGCAGGTTGGCGTTGCCGGCGATGTCGGCGAACTCCGGCTGCTCGTCGAACAGGCCCGAGCCGACCATGATCGGCAGCAGCATTTCGCTGACTTCTTCCTCGGCGTTCTCGAACCAGGCCTCTTCACGCAGGAAGACACCCTCCATGAAGCCGATGCACCAGCCGCGCAGGTCGGAATCGTCCGGCTCGTCGGTCAGGTCCAGCTCGCAGGGCAGGTCGAATTCCTCGTCGCTGGCCAGTTGGCGGGCGATGTGCGCCTTGAGCGCGACCAGGGTGGCCTCGATCTCAGTGCGCTGGGCATCGCTGGCGTAGTGCGGTTCTTCGGCGAACAGCGCGTCGATCCATTCGCGTTCTGGAACTTCCTCGGAGCAGATCGACAGCGCGGTCAGGTAGCCGTGTGCGGCGACGTAGTCCAGCGCTTCTTCGTGCAGCTCATCGGCGTCGAGGAAGGCTTGCAGGCGGGTCAGTTGCTCGGCGAAGGACATTACAGGGCTACCTTGGGGAATAAACGATAGTGAATTCTAGCACCTTGCGGCGGCTGCGGGGCAAAGGGAACGTCTGTCACCGGGGCATGCGGCACAGCGCGGCAGTCGGGTATACTCCGCGGTTTTTCGTGCCCGGTGGCGTTTTGCGGCCATCCGGCAAAAACCGCTTACGCATTCGATGTGTGCGCGGCGCATTTATCGTCCAGCCTGAGTCCAGGATGGTACGGCGATTTTGGAGTGGCAAATGCTCGAACAGGCTCAGCGCGTCCTCAAGGATGTCTTCGGTTACGACAGTTTCCGCGGGCGCCAGGCAGCGATCATCGAATGTGTGGCAGGCGGCGGCGACGCCCTGGTGCTGATGCCCACCGGTGGCGGCAAGTCGTTGTGCTTCCAGGTGCCTGGCCTGCTGCGCCCGGGCCTGACCGTGGTGGTCTCGCCGCTGATCGCGCTGATGGACGACCAGGTCGCCACCCTCGACGAACTGGGCGTGGCCGCCGCGGCGCTGAACTCAACCCTCAGCGCCGAGCAGCAGCGCGACCTGGCCGGGCGCCTGCGCCGTGGCGAGGTGAAGATGCTCTACCTGGCCCCCGAGCGCCTGGTCCAGCCGCGCATGCTGGACTTCCTGCGCGGCCTGGACATCGCCCTGTTCGCCATCGACGAGGCCCACTGCGTGTCGCAATGGGGCCATGACTTCCGCCCCGAGTACCTGCAACTGGGCCAGCTCGCCGAGCTGTTCCCGCATGTGCCGCGCATCGCCCTGACCGCAACCGCCGACATGCGCACCCGCGAGGAGATCGTCCAGCGCCTGCACCTGCAGGGCGCCGAGCGCTTCCTGTCGAGCTTCGACCGGCCGAACATCTTCTACCGCATCGTGCCCAAGGAGTCGCCGCGCAAGCAGTTGATGGCCTTCCTCGGCGAGCGCCGCGGCAACGCCGGCATCGTCTATTGCCTGTCGCGCAAGAAGGTCGACGAGACCGCCGCCTTCCTCTGCGACCAGGGCTTCCCGGCGCTGCCTTACCACGCGGGCCTGGCCGCCGAGACCCGCGCCGCCAACCAGCACCGCTTCCTCAACGAGGAAGGGCTGATCATGGTCGCGACCATCGCCTTCGGCATGGGCATCGACAAGCCCAACGTGCGCTTCGTCGCCCACCTCGACCTGCCCAAGTCGCTCGAGGCCTATTACCAGGAGACCGGCCGCGCCGGCCGTGACGGCCTGCCCTCGGACGCCTGGATGGCCTACGGCCTGCAGGACATGGTGATGCTCAAGCAGATGCTGCAGAACTCCGAGGGCGACGAGCGCCACAAGCGCATCGAGCAGCACAAGCTCGACGCCATGCTGGCGCTGTGCGAGGAGACCCGCTGCCGCCGCCAGTCGCTATTGGCCTACTTCGACGAAGTGCTCGAGCAACCGTGCGGGCATTGCGACAACTGCGTCGACCAGGTGCAGACCTGGGACGCCACCGAGCCTGCGCGCCAGGCGCTGTCGGCGGTGTTCCGCACCGGCCAGCGCTACGGCGTCGGCCACTTGGTCGACGTGCTGCTGGGCAAGGACACCGAAAAAGTGCGCAATTTCGGCCACGAGAAGCTGTCGGTATTCGGCGTCGGCAAGGCGCTGGCCGAAGCCGAGTGGCGCTCGCTGTTCCGCCAGTTGGTGGCGCGCGGCCTGGTGGATATCGACCTGGAAGGCTACGGTGGCCTGCGTCTGTCCGACAGCTGCCGGCCGTTGCTGCGCGGCGAGGTGAATTTGCAGCTGCGCCGCGACCTCAAGCCGCAGACCGTGGCCAAGTCTTCCTCCAGCGGTGGCGGCAGCCCGGCCAGCCAGCTGGTACGGGCCGAGGAGCGCGAGCTGTGGGAAGCGCTGCGCACCCTGCGGCGCAAGCTGGCCGAGGAGCACAGCGTGCCGCCCTACGTCATCTTCCCCGACTCCACCCTGTTGGAGATGCTGCGCAGCATGCCCACCAGCCTCAGCGACATGGCTCAGGTCAGCGGTGTCGGCGCGCGCAAGCTGGAGCGCTACGGCCAGGCCTTCCTCGAAGTGCTCAACGGCGCCGGTGGCACCGAGGAGGCGCCGAAGGTGGTGCTCGACCTACGCCACGAACTGGTCAGCCTGGCCCGCGCCGGCATGACCCCGGCGCAGATCGCCGGGCAGCTGAACTGCACCGAGAAGAACGTCTACAGCCTGCTGGCCGAGGCCATCGGCCGCCAGGAACTGAGCCTGGAGCAGGCGCTGGACTTGCCGGAAGAACTGATGATGGAAGTGCAGGACGCCTTCCTCGACGGCGAGGGCGAGTTGCCGCCGGTGTCCGGCGTGGCGCCGTTGTTCGGCCAGCGGGTGCCGGAAGGCGTCCTGCATTGCGTACGGGCGGCGCTGGCGGTGGAGTTCGGCCTGTGATTGCCGGCATTTGCGCCAATTGCTGACCTTTGTCATACCCTTACATGATTATCAGCCATTTCCGAGGCGTCCAACCTTGCCTGATTGGCCGGGCCATGATTAGCTGGCTAATAATTAGTTCTATTCATTGAGTTGCTTATGCCCCTGACCGACAACCAACACCGCTTCGGCATGCAGCTGGCCCAGATGTCCCGGGGCTGGCGTGCCGAACTGGACCGCCGCCTGGCCGGGCTCAACCTGTCGCAAGCCCGTTGGCTGGTGCTGTTGCACCTGGCCAGGTTCGACGAGGCGCCGACCCAGCGTGAGCTGGCCCAGAGCGTGGGCGTCGAGGGCCCGACCCTGGCGCGTCTGCTCGACAGCCTCGAGAGCCAGGGGCTGGTGCGCCGCCAGGCGGTGATGGAAGACCGCCGGGCCAAGAAGATCCTGCTGTGCCCGCCGGCCAAGCCACTGATCGACCAGATCGAGACCATCGCCAACGCCTTGCGCCTCGAGCTGTTCACCGGCATAGACGAGGCCGACATGGAAGTGTGCATGCGCGTGCATGCGAAGATTCTCGATAATCTCGAGAAGTCCTGAACCCTTCATCAATCGCGGGGCAAGCCCGCTCCCACGAGTCTGCTCCCACAATAGGCCGCATGACTTGTGGGAGCGGGCTTGCCCCGCGATCATTTCTAGAAGGTATGCCCCAGGTTCAGGTACACCGCCTTCTCATGGGCATCGTTGGCCCCATAGCTCAGGTTCAACGGCCCCAGCGGCGTTTCCAGCCCCAGGAAGATGCTCGCCGCATTGATGTAGCCACTGTCGAACTCATTGTCGTTGTTCCACGCCCGTCCACGCTCCAGCGAGCCGCCCAGGTACAGCGGGAAATCCAGCGGCAGGTAGGCCCGTGGCGTCAGGCGGCGGTAGTAGACCATGCGCAGCAGGCTCATGTTCTGCCCGGAGATCGAATCCTGACGGAACCCAGACAGCTGCCGGGCGCCGCCGAACACGAAGCTGGAAGTGACCACTTCGGCATCGTCCAGGGTGCGCCCGTAGCGCCCGCCCAGCACCAGGGTGTTCGGCCCGCTGCTGATGGCCTTGTCCAGGTTGAACAGCCACTGCCGGTAATCCTGGTCCGAGTCCAGTGACTTGTCGTACTTGCGCACGGTCAGGCCGATGTCCTCGCCGCTGTGGGGGAAGTAGACGTTGTCGAAGGTATCGAACGAGTACTTGAGCTCGTAGAAGCCCTCGTTGAAGCTGACCTTGGGCAGGTCCTGGTCGCCGATGCGCACCTCGGCATTGCCCCAGGCCTTGCCCACGCCCAGGCGCACCTCGCCATAGGTGCCGATCTGCCGACCGACATTGAGCCCGAAGCCGTAGCGCTCCAGGCGATACTCGGCCACCGGGTCGTTGTCCAGGGTCGCCTCGACGTTCTGCGAGCCCAGGGCCAGGTAGGGGGCGATGAAGTAGCGCGAGCCCACGTCCAGCGGCTGGTAGAACTCGCTGTACAGCTCCTGCTCGTCGCCGATCTGCGCGCGGGTCAGCCATTCGCCGCCGAGCCGGTTGATGCCGTTGACCCGGTAGCTGGCGCCGAGGTTGAAGGCGCTGTCGCCGCGCAGGTCATCCGACAGGTTCAGGCCCAGGCGCAGGTAGTCGGTGCCGCCACGCCGGCCACGGGCGTTGATCACCAGGGTATGCTCGTCGCCCTTGTGCGCCACGCGGTACTGCACCTGGTCGAAGTAGTCCAGGCCGTAGAGGGTGCCCATGTCGGTCTGCAGGCGGCCGAGATCCAGCGGCTCACCGATGGGCTGGCGAATGTAGTAGCGGATCACGTCGTCGCTGACCTTGGAGTCGTTCTCCACCCGGATGGCAGTGATGATCGGCGTGCGCTGTTTCGGTGAGCGGGCCACCGCCAGGTTGCTGTCGCCCTCGGGCTGGCGCAGCGCCGCCAGGCGCGGGTCGAGGGCGCGGGTGGCGCGGTAGCCGGCGTCGATCATGTCCTGGGCGCGGCCGAAATCGGTGACGCCGAAGGCTGACAGCGGCGGCTGTACCAGGATGTCTTCGCGGCGCAGGGTGGCCAGTTGCTCCTCGGAGTTGCGCCGGGTCATCAGGGTGATCGACTGGTTGAGCACGTCCACCACCGTGGCCAGCTGCTTGCGGTTGCGCAGCGGGGTGCCGATGTCGACGACGATGGCCAGGTCCACGCCCATCTCGCGCACCACGTCCACCGGGATATTGTCGGTCATGCCGCCGTCCACCAGCAGGCGGCCGTCCAGTTCCACCGGGGCGAACACCGCCGGGATCGACATACTGGCGCGGATCACCTGGGGCAGGTGGCCGCGGCGGAAGATCACCTTCTCGCCGCTGGTGATGTCGGTGGCCACGGCGCGGAACGGAATCGGCAGCTTGTCGAAGTCGCGGATGTCGGCGGTGTGGGCCAGCTTGCTTTCCAGCAGCAGGGCCAGGTTCTGGCCCTGGATCACCCCCAGCGGCAGGCCCAGGCTGCCGTCGTCGCGAAAGCTCAGCTTCTGCTTGACCAGGAAGTCGCGGTCGTCCTGCTTGCGTCGGAACGGCACATCCTTGCGCGGCGGCGCATCGGACAACGCCTGCTGCCAGTCCAGCGTGGTGGCCAGTTTTTCCAGTTCGGCGATGCTGTAGCCCGAGGCGTACAACCCGCCGACCACCGCGCCCATGCTGGTGCCGGCGATGGCGTCGATGCGCACGCCCTGTTCCTCCAGGGCCTTGAGCACGCCAATATGGGCCAGGCCGCGGGCGGCACCGCCCGACAGCACCAGGCCGATCTTTGGTCGTGTCGCTTCGGCGGCCAGCACGGTGAAGGAGGTGAGCATCAGCAGGAGGCAGTACAGCAGGCGGCGCATCGTGAGTCTCAAACCAGAGGATAAAGACCGCTAGTATAAGCGGCCCTTCCTACGGAGTTTCCCTGCATGGCAGACAGCAAGCCACAAATCGTCATCAATTATTGCACCCAGTGCCAGTGGCTGCTGCGCGCAGCCTGGCTGGCCCAGGAGCTGCTCAGCACCTTTGCCGACGACCTCGGCCAGGTGGCGCTGGAGCCCGGTACCGGCGGGGTGTTCCGCATCACCTGCGACGGCGTGCAGATCTGGGAACGCAAGGCCGACGGCGGTTTTCCCGAGGCCAAGGTGCTCAAGCAGCGGGTGCGTGACCAGATCGATCCGCAGCGCGACCTGGGCCACAACGATCGCTGATCAGGCGCTTTCGGGCTGCGGCTGACGGGCCGGTTGCTCGGCGGCCAGGCGGCTGGACAGCACGATGGCGAAGATGATCAAGGCGCCGCCGGCGAGCATGCGCAGGGTCGGCTGTTCGGCGAACACCACCCAGGCCACGGCGATGCCGTACACCGGCTCCATGCCGAACACCACGGCGGCGGTGCGCGCCTTGATCACCGCCAGGCTGGCGACGAACAGGCTGTGGGCGACGCCGGTGCAGAAGACGCCGAGCAGGGCGATCCACAGCCAGTCCAGCGGTGCCACCGCGCCCAGGCCGGGCACGGCGAACGGCAGCAGGCACAGGCTCACCACCAGGTTCTGCCACAGCGCCGCCTGCACGGCGGGCAGGCGCCCGGAACCGGCGCGGTTGGTCAGCGACAGCAGCGAGAACAGCAGGCCCGAGAGCAGCGCCCAGAGCAGCCCGCCGGTGGCCTCGCTGGCCAGGTCGAAGGCCGGGGTGACCAGCACCAGGCCGATGCTCACCAGCAGCACCAGCAGCGCTTCGTTGCGGCGAATGCGTTCGCGGAACAGCAGGCCCTCGAGGATCACGGTGAAGGCCGGGAAGCTGGCGAAACCGAGGGTGGCGATGGCCACGCCGCCGACCTTGACCGCGATGAAGAAGCTCACCCAGTGCCCGGCCAGCAGCACGCCGCCCAGCAGCAGGCGACGCAGGTCCTGGCCGCGCAGCGGTTGCCAGGCCTGGCGCGCCAGGCTGGCGAACAGTGCCAGCGCCAGCACCGCGAACAGGGCGCGGCCGAAGACGATGATCGAGGGACTGGCGCTGGCGGCCAGCTTGCCGAAGACGCCGGTCAGGCCGAAGAACAGCGCGCCGATATGCAGGGCGCCGAGGGCGGTGCGGTGGTTCATGGTGGTCCTTTGCATTCGCAGGTTCCTGTGCCGGCCTCTTCGCGGGTAAACCCGCTCCCACAGGTTTCGCACTGACCTGTGGGAGCGGGTTTACCCGCGAAGAGGCCGGCACAGGCAGAGACGATCTTGGCGCTCAGTGTAAGAGCCTGGTCTGCCCGTGTCTGTCGCGCATCTCGCTTCAGTTGTCGCCAGACTCGCGCCGCAACGCCAGCGGCGTGCAGCCGAACGCCCGCATCACCGCCGCGCTGAAGGCGCTCTGCGAGCCATACCCCACCCGCGCCGCGACCTCACCCACCGGCAACAGTGTCTCACGCAACAGTCGCCGCGCCATCGACAACCGCCGCTGACGGATATAGTCCATCGGCGTCATGCCGCACTCGCTGGCAAACCGCGCGTGCAGTCGTGCGCTGGAGAGCCCGGCCAGGCGCGCCAGGTCGGCGACTTGCAACGGATAGGCGGCGTGCTGCTCGATATGCCGGTCGAAGGCGGCATAGGGCAAGCGCCTGCTGGCGAGTACCGGGGCACCGGCCTGCAGGTTGAGGCTGGCCAGCAACAGCACCGCGCCCTGGCGGGCAATCAATGGGTCGTCCACCGGGCTTGCCGCCAGCCAGTCGACCAACTGCTGCTGGCGGCTGTTCAGGCCCAGGGGGCCGGGGCGGTCGAGCAGGCGGCGGCTGTTGTCGGCGTGCTCGCCCAGGTGGTCGCCGAGCCAGTGCCCGCCCGGCACGTCCAGCACCAGGCAGTGGCTGCCCTCGGGGCTGCCGCAGGTGTGGTGGGCCCCGGCAGGCACCACCATCAGGTCCTGGCGACCGACCCGGCCGCCGCGGCCATCCACCTCGAAGTCCAGGCGCCCGCCCAGGCCGAACACCAGTTGCGGGTGGTCGTGGCTGTGGGCGATCAGGTCGTGGCGATAATGGCGCAGCGAAAGCAGGGGGGCGGCGGTCATGGTGAGTCCTCACGAAGCAGGTGAAGAGTGTACACCTCCGGGCGGGCGCAGGATGGTCATGTGCCTGCCACCAATCTGTCACCTGTGCCTGCCAGTCTCCAGCAAACAGCGCCGGAGCCTGCCCATGACCCACGCCGAACCTCTCCGCCCGTCACGCAAGCAGCGGGTCCGTACCCTGTGGATTTCCGATGTGCACCTGGGCACCCGGGATTGCCAGGCCGAACACCTTGCGCACTTCCTCAAGGGCTACCAGGCCGAGCGCATCTACCTGGTCGGCGATATCATCGACGGCTGGAAACTGCGCGGCGGCATCTACTGGCCCCAGGCCCACACCAACGTCATCCGTCGCCTGCTGACCCTGAGCAAGCGCGGTACCGAGGTGATCTACGTCACCGGCAACCACGACGAATTCCTGCGCCGCTACTCGAAACTGATCCTGGGCAACATCCAGCTTGTGGATGAAGCCGAGCACCTTACCGTCGACGGTCGGCGGCTGTTGGTGATCCACGGCGACCAGTTCGACGTGATCACCCGCTACCACCGGTGGCTGGCGTTTCTCGGCGACCGGGCCTACGAGTTCACCCTGGTGCTCAACCGCTGGCTCAACCACTGGCGCGCCCGTTATGGCTATGGCTACTGGTCGTTGTCGGCGTACCTCAAGCACAAGGTCAAGGGCGCGGTGAACTTCATCAGCGATTTCGAGGACGCCATTGCCCACGAGTGCACCCGGCGTGGCTTCCAGGGCGTGGTGTGCGGACATATCCACCATGCCGAGATTCGCCGGGTGGGTGAGGTGGAGTACCTCAACTGCGGCGACTGGGTGGAGTCGTGCACGGCGCTGATCGAGCATTGGGACGGGCGGATCGAACTGTACCGGTTCGCCGAGGCGCAGGCGCGCGAAGCCGCTTCGCGCCTGGCGGAACTGGGCGAACCGGCCTAGGTCGGTTTCAGCCCTGTAGGAGCGGCCTTGTGCCGCGAAAGGGGCGCGCAGCGGCCCCAGGATCTCGGGTATGTCTCAAGATCGTCGGGGCTGCTACGCAGCCCATTCGCGGCACAAGGCCGCTCCTACAGATGGCGGGTAGCTGGAATCAGGCCGAGGCCTTCAAGGCCGCCTTGTAGATCGACTGCCTGGGCTGTGCGAACAGTCGCTCCATCATCGGTTCGAAGAACGACAGCGGCAGGCTCGGGTACTCGGGGTCGAACGCCGCCGCGTCGTAGCGCGCGCAGAACTCGATGGTTCGTTGGTACTGCGGGTGATCGCTGAATTGCTCGCGCAGGTGGCGATCCATGCCCAGGTGGTGGAAGAAGTAGTAGCCCTGGAAGATCCCGTGCTTCTCGATCATCCACAGGTTCTCGGCGCTGACGAAGGGCTTGAGGATCGCCGCGGCGATATCCGGGTGGTTGTAGCTGCCGAGGGTGTCGCCGATGTCGTGCAGCAGGGCGCAGACCACGTATTCCTCGTCGCGGCCGTCACGGTAGGCGCGGGTGGCGGTCTGCAGCGAGTGGCTCAGGCGATCGATGGGAAAGCCGCCGAAGTCGCCATCGAGCAGGCGCAGGTGGGCGAGGATGCGCTGGGGCAACTGCCGGGCATAGGCGCGAAAGTCGTCGGCGATGATCGCCCAGTCCTGGGCGGTGCCGTCGCGCATGTGGCTGAAGTTCGCTTGCTTGTTCATCGCCGCGGGCCACTCGTGTCGGGGACATGCCTGGCAGTGTTGGCCAGGACGCGGGCTTTGGCAGTGGCCGGCCGGGACGCGAACCTGGCCTTGCGGGCCGATTCAGAGGCTGAGCCGGCCCAGCAGGATGTCGCGGAACATGGCGAAGTCGCCGACCAGGCTGTACCAGGGATGGGTGAAGGTGGCCGGCCGGTTCTTCTCGAAGAAGAAATGCCCGATCCAGGCGAAGCCGTAGCCGGCCAGCGGCACGGCCAGCAGCAACAGCCACTGGCCACTGCCGATGCTGTAGGCGAGCAGGGCGATCACCAGGCTGGTGCCGACGAAGTGCAGGCGGCGGCAGGTGGCGTTGCTGTGCTCGCCCAGGTAGTAGGGATAGAACTCGGCAAAACTGCGGAACTGCGCTGTGCGGGTCATGGCGGGTTTCCGGATCTGCGGGGCGTGCTTACAGGATACACGGCGTGGAGCCTGAATCGAGTCTAGAGTCACTGAGGGCAGTGGCCAGTGACAATAGGCGCCAATTGAGTATCCTTTCGGTTCACCGCAGGAGCGGTCAGCACAAGAGCCTGTCATGAGTGAGAGAACCACGTCAGCCAGCTGGGCATCAGGGATCGTCAAGGCACTCGAGCTGGAAGGGCTCGATTGTCCGGCCATGTTCAAGCAGCTCGGGCTCGACTTTTCCGCCCTCGACGACCCCGATGCGCGATTCACCCAGGATTCGATGACCCGGCTGTGGCAGTTGGCGGTCGAGTTGTCGGGCAACGAGGCTATCGGCCTGAACATGGCCCGGGTGGTGCGTCCGGCCTCGTTCCATGTGGTGGGCTATGCGCTGATGTCCAGCCGCACCCTGGCCGAGGGTTTCGAACGCCTGGTGCGCTACCAGCGGATCATCGCCGAGAGTTCGGACCTGAGCTTTCGCCGCGAGCCCGACGGCTACGCCCTGGTGCTGACCGTGCATGGCGACCACCTGCCGCCGACCCGGCACAGCGCCGAGGCGTCCCTGGCCTGCGCCCTGGCCCTGTGCACCTGGCTCAGCGGGCGGCCGATCCAGCCGCGGCGGGTGCTGATCCAGGGCGGCCAGCCGAAGAATGTCGAGCCGTACAAGGTGGCCTTCCATGCACCGCTGGTGTTTGGCGCGCCCCATGACGCGCTGGTGCTCGAGCGTGCCGACATGGAGGCGCCGCTGCCGACCGCCAACGAGGCGATGGCGGTGCTGCATGATCGCTTTGCCGGGGAATACCTGGCGCGCTTCTCGGAAAGCCGCGTGACCCACCGGGTGCGCCAGGTGCTGTGCCGCATCCTGCCCCAAGGCGAGCCCAAGCGCGAGACCGTGGCCCAGGCCCTGCACCTGTCGCAGCGCACCTTGCAACGGCGTCTGCAGGACGAAGGCACCAGCTTCCAGACCCTGCTCGACGACACCCGCCGCGAACTGGCCGAGCAGTACCTGGCGCAGCCCGGCACCACCTTGCTGGAGACCGCCTACCTGCTGGGTTTCGCCGATCCGAGCAACTTCTACCGGGCGTTCCGCCGCTGGTTCGACACCACCCCGAGCGAGTACCGCACGCGGCTGTCGGTCAGTGACGCCAGAACGCCGGCATGCACAACACCAGCACCGTGATGATCTCCAGGCGGCCCAGCAGCATGCCGCCGGAGAGGATCCACTTGGCCGCGTCCGGCAGGCTGGCGTAGTTGCCGGCCGGGCCGATCACCTCGCCCAGCCCGGGGCCTACGCCCGACACCGTGCCGGCGGCGCCGGTCAGCGCGGTCATCCAGTCCACGCCCAGCAGCGACAGCAGCAGGGCGATGATGCAGATAGTGATGGCGAAGAAGAACGAGAAGGTCAGGATCGAGCGCACGATCTCTTCGTCGAGGCGATGGCCGTTGTACTTCTGCTTGATCACTGCCCGTGGGTGGATCAGCTGGTTGAGGTTGGCCTTGAGCAGGATGTAGGCGACCTGGAAGCGGAAGATCTTGATGCCGCCGGCGGTGGAGCCCGAGCAGCCGCCGACGAAGCCCAGGTAGAAGAACAGCATCAGCGAGAAGTTGCCCCACATGCTGTAGTCGCCCAGGGCGAAACCGGTGGTGGTGACCACCGAGGTGACGTTCAGCGCCACGTGGCGCAGGGCGTCGAGCCAATGCAGGTCGGTGGTGGCCCAGTACCAGGTGCCGAGCACCAGCCAGGTGGCCAGCAGCATGGCCAGCAGGCCCTGCACCTGCTGGTCCTTGATCAATGCCTTGCGGTGGCCGCGCAAGGTGGCCACGTAAAGGGTGAACGGCAGGCTGCCGAGAATCATCACCACCACCGCGACCCAGTGCACCGCGGGGATGTCCCACTTGGCCAGGGACTGGTCGGAAGTGGAGAACCCGCCGGTGGAGATCGCCGACATGGCGTGGTTGATCGCGTCGAACGGGCTCATGCCCGCCCACCAGAACGCCAGGCTGCCAAGCACGGTGATGCCGACATACACCGCGACGATCGACTTGGCGACCATGTGCGAGCGCGGCATGACCTTCTCCGAGCGGTCCGAGGACTCGGTCTGGAACAGGCGCATGCCGCCGATGCGCAGCAGCGGCAGGATTGCCACCGCCATGCCGATGAAGCCGATGCCGCCCAGCCAGTGCAGCATCGAGCGCCACATCAGGATGCCCGGCGACATGTTGTCCAGGCCGCTGAGCACGGTGGCGCCGGTGGCGGTGATGCCGGACATGCTTTCGAAGAAGGCGTCGGTGTAGCTGATGTGCTGCGTCAGCAGGAACGGCAGGGCGGCGAACACGCAGACCACCAGCCAGCTGCTGACGGTCAGCAGGTACATGTCGCGGGGGCGCAGGTGCACGTGCTCGGGGCGGCCGGGGATGACCAGGCCGAGCCCGGCGAGGAACGTGATCAGGCTCGACCAGAGGAACGAGGGCATGTCGCCGGTGCGCTCGAAGACCACCAGGGTCGCCATGGGCACCACCATGCTCACTGCCAGGGTGATCAGGAAGATGCCGATGATGAAACCAATGATCCTTAAGGTCGGCAACGCCATGTGATCTGCTCTGACTCGCTACGGAAAGGGCGCCATTCTACCTGTGGGGGAGGTGATGTAAACGTACGATTGAGCGTGTCGTGGAAGCGCTGCTGGTCCTGCGACAGGGCAATCCCGCTCCCACGAGGGCGGCGCTATGGTGCAGAATGGCCGCACTTTCAATCTGCCAGGAGGGTAGCCCATGGAGGCTCTCGACGCATTGCTCAACCGTGTTTCCGTGCCACGCCTGACTGAACCGGCGCCCAATGCCGCCCAGCGCGAGGCACTGTTCCAGGCCGCGTTGCGCGCGCCGGACCATGGCCAGCTGCGCCCCTGGCGCTTCCTGACCATCGAGGGGCAGGGCCGCGAGAAGCTCGGCGAGCTGTTCGCCGAGGCGGTGCAGGCCAAGGGCGATGCCACTCCGGCCGCGCTGGACAAGGCCAGGGCGATGCCGCTGCGGGCGCCGCTGCTGATCGTGGTGATCGCTCGGCTGCAGGATCATTTCAAGGTGCCGAAGATCGAGCAGCGCCTGGCCGCTGGCTGCGCCGCCCACGGCATCCTCATCGCCGCCCATGCCCAGGGCATCGGCGCGGTGTGGCGTACCGGTGACATGGCCTTCGATGCCCATGTGCACGAGGGCCTGGGCCTGGAGGCGAATGAAGAGGTGATTGGCTACCTGTATGTCGGCACGCCGATGGGCGAGCCGCGCACGGCGCCGGTCCTGGAGACGGCCCAGTACGTCAGCGCCTGGGGTAACTGAAGCATCAGGTCATCGCGGGGCAAGCCCGCTCCCACGCAAGCTCGCCCCACGGGAATGCGTGGGAGCGGGCTTGCCCCGCGATGGGTTCATCACCACTGTCAGCTATTCATGCGCCAAGGGCAGCTCCAGCGTCGCCACGAACCCACCCTGCGGATGATTCCCCAGCACCAGGCTACCGCCATGCCGCTCCGCCGCCTTGCGCGCAATCGCCAGCCCCAGGCCATGCCCCGGCGCCTCCTGCCCCGGCGCCCGGAAGAACGGCTCGCCCAGCTGCGCCAGGTGCTCGGCCGCCACCCCCGGTCCATGATCGCGCACGCTCAGCACGATGCGATCCTGTTCGCGGCGGGCATGCACCTCGATCGGCTGCCCGGCCGGATTGAAGCGCAGGGCATTGCGCAACAAATTGTCCACTGCCCGTTCGATCAAGGTTGGCCAGCCGTGCAAGGTCAGGCCTGCCTGCGCCTCCAGTCGCACGTCCTGTTCCGGCGCTGACAGCTGGGCGTCCTTGCGCACGCCGCCCAGCAAGGCATTGAGGTCCACGGGTTCGGCATGGGCCTGGTCGGCATCGACCCGGGCCAGTACCAGGATCTCGCTGATCAGGTCTTCCAGGCGATCGCACTCGCGGGTCAGGCGCGGCCAGAGGGCCTGGCGCTGCTCCGGCTCGGCGCGCTCGGCCAGGGCCAGGGCGATGCGCAGCCGCGCCAGCGGCGAGCGCAGTTCGTGGGACACATCGCGCAGCAGCTGGCGCTGGCTGCCGATCAGGCTCTGCAGGCGCGCGCCCATCTTGTTGAAGTCGTTGGCCAGCACGCCGAACTCGTCGCGGCGCACCGCCAGCCGTGCCAGGCTGTTCTGCTGGTAGCTGGTCTGCCCCAGGTCGTGCACCGCGCCGCGCAGGCGGCTGAGCGGGCGGGTGATCGACAGGGTCACCAGCAGGCTGAACAGAGTCAGTACCACCAGGGCGATCCCCAGGGCGCTGAGCGGCCAGATCAGGCTCTCGCGGTGCCAGGCGGCCAGTTCGGGGTGGGGAATGCGGTAGATCAGCAGGTAGGTCTCGCCGCTGGTGGGGCTGGTGTATTCCTCGGTCAGGCGGCGCCAGGGCAGGCGGCGCTCGTCGTTGTGCT
Organism: Pseudomonas sp. 2hn; assembly: GCF_019646095.1. Lineage (NCBI taxonomy): Bacteria > Pseudomonadati > Pseudomonadota > Gammaproteobacteria > Pseudomonadales > Pseudomonadaceae > Pseudomonas > Pseudomonas sp. 2hn. The sequence goes on from NZ_CP081016.1 coordinate 1,550,876, forward strand.
GGCGCGCCTCGAAGGCTGCGGCGCGGCGCGGGAAGGTGCCGGGCACCACGGCATCGCCGCTGTCGTCGAGCACCTGCACGTCGATCTTGTAGCGCTGCTTGCGTCGCTCCAGGAAGCGCTGCGACGATTCCAGGCCGTCCTGTTCATAGTGCTGGGCCCAGTGACTGGCCAGGTTGTTCAGGCCCGGATGGCGGCTGAGGATCCAGGTGTCCTGGTTGAGCATGTGCCCGAGCAGGATCGACAGCCCGGCGACCAGGGCGATGGCCAGCCAGAAGCTGGCCAGGATGCGCCAGAACAGTGAACGCAAGAAGAGCACCTCCGAGAAAGGGCGAAAGCCCGGCCCGCGGGGGCGCGGGCCGGGCATCGGGCTGACAGCTTACTGGGCCTTGCCGGCTTTTTCAGCCTTCCAGGCCTGGAACTCCTTCCATTCGGCCTTGCGCGCGGCGCGTTCCTTCTGCAGTTCGTCGAACTTCTTCTGCTGCTCGGGCTTGAGCAGGGCGCGGATCTGGCCGTCGGTCTTGTCGTGGCTGGCCTTGAGTTCGTCCTTCATGGCTTTCTGCTCGGCGACCGGCAGCTTGGCCATGTAGCGCTCGGTGATGTCGCGGCGCTGCTGCATCTGCTCGCCCATCAGCTTGCCGATCTGCTGGCGCTGGTCGCGGCTCAGGTCCAGCTGGGCGAAAGGCGCGTCACCGCGATGATGCGGGCCGTCGTGGCGCGGACCGCCGTCAGGCATGGCCATGGCCACGGTCGGCAGGGCGGCGGCGAACATCAGGGCGATCAGGGTCTTGCGCATGGTGTCTCTCCTTTCAGGGGCCGGTGGTTACCGGATGAGCCCAGTCTAGGGAGATCAAGGTCAAGGGCGGTCAGGCCAGGGTAAAGGGAGGGTAAAGATGCCGGTAGCCGTCGTGCGAACCCTGTAGGAGCAACTGTCTTGCTAAGATCTTTCAACTGGCGTGATCTCTGTAGGAGCGGCCTTGTGCCGCGAAAGGGCTGCGCAGCAGCCCCGGGATTTCAGCGTTTTTGCAAAGATCGCCGGGGCCGCTTTGCGGCCCTTTCGCGGCACAAGGCCGCTCCTACAGGGGGTAGTCGCTGTCAGAGGCTGTAGTAGTAGCCGCGGCTGCGCAGGGCGACGATGCGCGGCCGTCCGTCCGGGTGCGGGCCGATCTTCTTGCGCAGGTTGCTGACGTGCATGTCCAGGCTGCGGTCATAGAGCGTGAGCTTGCGACCCAGGCCGATCTGCGCCAGTTCCTGCTTGTCCAGCGGCTCGCCGGGCTGGCGCAGCAGCGCCTCGAGGATGCGGCTCTCGGACAGCGTGAGGGTCATCTCGCGCTCGTCGATGCTGACCACGCCGCGCACCGGGCTGAAGGTCAGGTCGCCGATCTCGACCTGGCTGCTGGGCGCGCTGGGGTGGCTGCGACGCAAGACGGCGCGCAGGCGGGCGGTGAGCTCGCGGGGGTCGCAGGGCTTGGCCAGGTAGTCGTCGGCGCCCAGCTCCAGGCCAAGGATGCGGTCCAGCGGCTCGCCACGGGCCGAGAGCATCAGCACCGGCAGGTCGGTGTGCTCGCTGCGCAACTGTTTGAGCAGTTCCAGGCCGCTGCCGTCGGGCAGCATGACATCCAGCACCACCGCCGCCGGGGCGTGGGTGGCCAAGGCCTGGCGCGCACTCTGGCCATCGTGGCAGGCGCGCACCGCAAACCCTTCCTGGGTCAGCCAGCTGCCGAGCAGCTCGCACAGTTCCTGGTCATCATCAATCAGTAACAGCTCGCTCATGTCTCACTCAATTCAACCATTGCCGGCGTCTTCTGTGTCCGCCGCTGGCTAAGATACCGCAGACTGCCGACAACAGTGCAACGACCGAGCCGATCAGGAACCACTGCTGCTGGTCGGTGAGCAGGCGCTGGGGTGCGCTGCTGGCGGCCTGCAGCTCCTTGACCGCCAGCTTCAGGCGCTGGTTGTCCTGGCGCAGGCGCGAGAGCTGGGCGCTTTCGCGCTCACTGTCCTGGTTCTGCAGTTGCAGGGTCAGCGCGTCGCGCTGTTTCTCACTCTCTTCCAGGCGCTGCTGCAGCTCGGTAATCCGCGCCCCGGCTTCCAGCGACAGCGGCTGCTCGGCTGCGGCGAAAGGGGACAGCAGTAACAGGCAAAGCAGCAGGGACATCGGACCTTGACGCATTGGAACTCCTGATTCGTATCGATTCAGGAGGTTGTCGGCCGGTTGTCGGATTAGATGAGGCGGGTATCGAGTTGGCCTCATTCGCGGGTAAACCCGCTCCCACAGAGGCGTGCGGCGCCTGTGGGAGCGGGTTTACCCGCGAAAAAGGCGATGCGGTTTCGGATCAGGGCAGGACTTGCTTGAACGGCTTGACCACGACCTTTTCGTAGACGCCCGCGGCGATGTACGGGTCGGCGTCGGCCCAGGCCTGGGCGGCGGCCAGCGAATCGAACTCGGCGACGATCAGGCTGCCGCTGAAACCGGCAGCGCCCGGGTCGTTGCTGTCGATGGCCGGATGCGGGCCGGCGAGCACCACACGGCCTTCTGCCTTGAGCTGCTGCAGGCGCTCGATATGGGCGGGGCGGGCGGCCAGGCGTTTTTCCAGGGAGTTTTCGACGTCGCTGGCGATGATGGCGTAGAGCATGTCAGTCCTTGGGTTTGGAGGTGGAAGGGTCGGCATCGTGCAGGTGGCGCGACAGGTAGACACCCTGGGCCACCAGGAACAGCACGGTCATGCCCAGGCTGCCGAAGACCTTGAAGTCGACCCAGATGTCCTGGAAGGTGAAGGCGACGAACAGGTTGGCGGCGCCGCACACCAGGAAGAAGCCGATCCACGCCAGGTTCAGGCGGGTCCAGACTGTTTCAGGGAGTGTCAGGGCGTGGCCCATGATGCGTTTGATCAGCACCCGGTCACCGATGAAGTGGCTGCCGGCGAAGGCCAGGGCGAACAGCCAGTTGACCACCGGCGCCTTCCACTTGAGGAAGGTCTCGCTGTGGAAGGCCAGGGTCAGGCCGCCGAACACCAGGCAGGCGACCAGGGTCAGCAACTGGCCCTTTTCCAGCTTGCCGTGGCGCAGGAACAGCGCGCCGTAGACCACCACGGAGCTGGCGATCAGCATGGCGGTGGCGCTGTAGATCCCGCCGAACTCGAAGCTTTGGCCGGCGAATTCGACCGGGCGCGGGTCCAGTTTGTAGACGATGAAGAACAGCAGCAGCGGGATGAAATCGATGAATTGTTTCACAGTGGCAGCCAGAAGCGGGATGTGACGGCATAATAACAAACATCGAATCCTGCGAAAGCGCTCCTCCATGAATGTTGATCTGCACTGTCACAGCACGGCCTCCGACGGCGCCCTGTCGCCCACGGCACTGGTCGCCCGGGCCCATGAGCACGGGGTGCGGACGCTGTCGCTCACCGACCACGACACCCTCGAAGGCCTGCCCGAGGCCCGCCAGGCCTGCCTGGACAACGGCATGCAGTGGGTCAGCGGGGTAGAGTTGTCGTGCACCTGGGGCGGCGCCACCATCCATGTGCTGGGTTACGATTTTTCGCTCGATGCCCCGCCCTTGCTCGAGGCCATCGACAACCTGCACCGAGGCCGCTGGCTGCGCGCCGAGGAAATCGACCGCAAGCTGGCGGCCAAGGGCATGCCGGGCGCGCTCGACGGCGCGCGGGCCGTGCAGCAGGAATTGGGTGACAGCGGCAACGCCCCGGCGCGCCCGCACTTCGCCGAATTCCTGGTGCGCGCAGGCTTCGTCAAGGACCGTGGCGAGGCCTTTCGCAAGTGGCTGGGCGCCGGCAAGTTGGGAGACGTCAAGCTGCACTGGCCGACGCTGGAGGAAACCGTCGCCACGTTGCGCGAGTCCAATGCCTGGGTGAGCCTGGCTCATCCCATGCACTACGAACTGACCCGCAGCAAGCGCAGACGGCTGATTGCCGACTATATTCAGGCAGGGGGGCAGGCACTGGAAGTGGTCAATGGGATGATGCCGCCCGAGCAGGTGGGGACAATGTCGATCCTCACTCGTGAGTTCGGCTTGCTGGCAAGCGCCGGCAGTGACTTCCACGGCCCTGGCACCTGGGGCGAGATCGGTGCTTACCGGCCATTGCCTGAGGACCTGCCACCTCTGTGGCGTCGATTCCGACATGAACAGTCTATGGCGGTATGAACAGGACGACTACGTGAGCCAATTTTTCCAGATCCATGCGGAAAACCCGCAGGCGCGCCTGATCAAGCAGGCGGTCGAGATCATCCGCAAGGGCGGGGTGGTGGTCTACCCGACCGACTCGGCCTATGCGATGGGCTGCCAGATCGGCGACAAGGGCGCCATCGAGCGGGTGCGTCGGCTGCGCCAGCTGGACAAGAACCACAACTTCACCCTGCTGTGCTGCGACTTGTCCGAGATGGGTACCTTCGCCAAGATCGACACGGCGACGTTCCGCCTGCTCAAGGCGCACATTCCAGGCCCCTACACCTTCATCCTCAACGCCACCCGTGAAGTGCCGCGCCTGCTGTTGCACGACAAGCGCCGCACCATCGGCCTGCGCGTGCCGTCCAACCCCATTGTCCTGGCCCTGCTCGAAGAGCTTGGCGAGCCGCTGATGAGCGTCAGCCTCATCCTGCCGGGCGACGATGAGCCGATGACCGATCCCTACGAGATCCGCCAGCGTCTGGAGCACCACGTCGACCTGATCATCGACGGCGGCTTTGGTGATTTGAAGGCTTCGACTGTCATCGACCTGTCCGGTGACGAGCCGGAGCTGATTCGCGAAGGGTGCGGGGATCCGACGCCGTTCCTGGTCAACGCATGAGCCAGATGGAAGCGCCCGAGGCGCCGGCCGAGGAGGCCGATGCCCCCCAGCAGTTGCAGCTGGCCCTGGTCTACGGGGAGGTGCTGACCGAACTGCCGGTAGACCTGTACATCCCGCCGGACGCGCTGGAAGTGATCCTCGAGGCCTTTGAAGGCCCGCTGGACCTGCTGCTGTACCTGATCCGCAAGCAGAACATCGATATCCTCGACATCCCGGTGGCCGAGATCACCCGCCAGTACATGGGCTATGTCGAGTTGATGAAGAGCGTGCGCCTGGAGCTGGCCGCCGAATACCTGGTGATGGCCGCCATGCTCGCCGAGATCAAGTCGCGCATGCTGCTGCCGCGCTCCAGCGAGATCGAGGAAGAGGAGGGCGACCCGCGCGCCGAACTGATCCGCCGCCTGCAGGAGTACGAGCGCTTCAAGGCCGCCGCCGAGGGCATCGACGAGCTGCCGCGGGTTGGTCGCGACGTCGTCGTGCCTCGCCTCGAGGCCCCTCAGGCCAAGGTGCGCAAGCTGCTACCGGAGGTCGCTCTCGAGGAGATCCTGCTGTCCATGGCCGAGGTCATGCGCCGCAATGACCTGTTCGAGAGCCACCAGATCACCCGTGAGGTGCTGTCGACCCGCGAGCGCATGAGCGACGTGCTCGAACGCCTCAAGGGCGGGGTCTTCGTGCCGTTCGTCGAGCTGTTAACCGCCGAGGAGGGCAAGCTCGGCGTGGTGGTCACCTTCATGGCGATTCTCGAACTGGTGAAGGAATCGCTGATCGAACTCGTGCAAAATGAGCCTTTCGCCCCGATCCACGTCCGTGCCCGGGCAGAGTGACCTGACGACTACCGATGAACCTGAACGAACCCCGCGAACTGGCGTCGCTGATCGAGGCCTTCCTGCTCGCCTCGGGCAAGCCGCAATCCCTCGAGCGCCTCTACGAGCTGTTCGAGGAGGCCGAGCGCCCGGCCCCCGCCGTTTTCAAGAAGGCCCTGGACATACTGGGCAAGTCCTGCAACGGTCGCGCCTTCGAGCTCAAGGAAGTGGCCAGCGGCTACCGCCTGCAGATCCGCGAAGACTATGCACCCTGGGTCGGCCGCCTGTGGGAGGAGCGCCCGCAGCGTTACTCCCGCGCGCTGCTGGAAACCATGGCGCTGATCGCCTACCGTCAGCCCATCACCCGTGGCGAGATCGAGGATGTGCGCGGCGTGGCGGTCAACAGCAACATCATCAAGACCCTGATGGAGCGCGAGTGGATTCGCATCGTCGGCTACCGCGAGGTGCCTGGCCGGCCGGCGATGTTCGCCACCACCAAGGCGTTCCTCGATCACTTCAACCTCAAGAGCCTCGACGAGCTGCCGGCATTGGCCGAGTTGCGCGAGATGGAGCCTGAGCCGCTGCTCGATCCGGACGAGGCGCCGGTGCCCGCTCACCTGCAGGCCCTGGCCGATGCCAGCCTGGGCGAGGAGGGTGAAGAGGTGGAGCCCAAGGAGGAGACCAGTTTCCGTTCGCTGCTGGTTGAGCTGGATGCGATGGAAGAGGGGCTCAAGACCGATTTCGATGATTTGCGCGATGAGGCGTCCATCGAGCCCGAGGATGAACCAAAGGCCTGACTGCCGGCTTTGTGGGAGCGGGCCTGCCCCGCGATCAGGCCGGCACCGTCAATACCTACCTTTGGGCAGAATCTGCAGGGCGATCACCAAAAACCTTCTACCCTCCAGTGCGTTCCCCCGCCGAACCGCGTATGATGCGCGCCCGCTTTCACTACTACACCGGGAGGTGCCCAGATGAGTGACAAAGACCTGCAAGACCAACAACCCACCCCGCCGTCCGGCGAAAAGCTGCAGAAAGTACTGGCGCGCATCGGCGTCGGCTCGCGCCGTGACGTCGAGGCCTGGATCGGCCAGGGCCGTATCAAGGTCAACGGCGTCGAGGCCACCCTGGGCCTGCGCGTCGACCTGCACGACGCCATCACCGTCGACGGCAAGCTGATCAAGCGTGTCGAGGCCGCCGAGGCGACCCGCCGTGTGATCATGTACAACAAGCCCGACGGCGAGATCTGCACCCGTGACGACCCGGAAGGCCGCCCGACCGTGTTCGACCGTCTGCCGCGCCCGAAAGAGGGCCGCTGGATCAACATCGGTCGCCTGGACATCAACACCACTGGCCTGCTGCTGTTCACTACCGATGGTGAGCTGGCCAACCGCCTGATGCACCCGTCCTATGAAATGGACCGCGAGTACGCCGTGCGTGTGCGCGGCGAGGTCGATGACGACATGGTCGACCGCCTCAAGGCCGGTGTGGTGCTCGAGGACGGCCCGGCCAAGTTCACCGACATCCAGAAGGCACCGGGCGGCGAAGGCTTCAACCACTGGTACCACTGCGTGGTGATGGAAGGCCGCAACCGTGAGGTGCGCCGCCTGTGGGAATCCCAGGGCGTGGTGGTCAGCCGCCTGAAGCGTGTGCGTTTCGGCCCGGTGTTCCTCAACTCCGACCTGCCGATGGGCCGCTGGCGCGAAATGAGCCAGGGCGAGATCGACATCCTCGCCGCTGAAGTCGGCCTGCAGCCGGTGGCGCTGCCGGAGATGAAGCTCAAGGCCAAGGACAAGCTCGAGCGTCTGCAGCGCAAGTCGACCCGTCCGCTGGGCCGTGGCGAGCGTGTGCGCACCCTGCGCCCGGCCGCCGAAGGGCAGGCCGAGCGCCCGGCGCGCGCGTCGCGTGAAGAGTCTGCACCGCGCAAAAGTGGTCGTGGCAGCACGGTGGCCGAGCGCCCGAGCGAGATGCGCAAGCGTCCTGCCCGTCCTGAAGGCGACAAGCCAGCAGGTCGTGGCCGCGGCAAGCCGCGTGGCTGATTCGCCCCGGTAGCGAAAGAGCCAGCCTTCGGGCTAGTGCCAGTCAGTTAGCGCTTCATCGCACTTATTGGGGCTGCTTTGCAGCCCTTCGCGGGTAAACCCGCTCCCACAGGATCGCGCAAACGCTGAATCGAGCGCCGTACCTGTGGGAGCGGTTTTACCCGCGAAGGGTCGCGCAGCGACCCCAATTGGCTTAACTGACTGGCATTAGCCTTCGGGGTGGCTTTTTTGTGCCTGTGAAAAGGAAGACCCTCGATACGCAGCCCTGTGTAGGAGCGGGCTTGCCCCGCGATGGGCCGCAAAGCGGCCCCAAGTGCCTGAACAGACAGAAATTTTCCCGACCAGTGGCAAATTTTCAAACCACCTTGTAAAGAAAATTATACGATTCTTGGCCTTTTCCCCGGCTTGCCTGTACTTTCCCGCTCTTCGTCACAAAATCTTTCCAAGACTTGCGCGCCAGAGCCTCCCCATCACCCTTCACCCCCTTCCCAAACCCCCGCCCAAACGCTGAGATAGCGCCATTGCCGTGTGCAGAGCCAGGCAGGATCGCCAGGCACTTAAAACAACAAAATGGAGGCGCCATGCACGCCGATCACTCCGCCTTTTCAGGCCTTCACCCCAGGACCGCTGCGTTTTTTCCACAGGAAACGATGCAACGCGTTGACGCCTGCGCGTTTGCAGGGGTATACAATGCGCCGCGTTTTACCTGTGACCCCCTTGCGTACCGCGCACGCTTGCTGACACCCGGTTGATCCGCCCCTGGCCACCAAGGCCACGAGCGACTGCCCGTCATAAGTATCCAAGGTAACTACCTTGCCCATTCCGCTGCGCCACGAGTGCGGTGGGTCCGATTCCGTCACAGATAAAAACAAGCAGGTGACTTCGTTCATGAGTGGACATAACTCACAGTCTGGCGAACTCAAGCGTGGCTTGAAGAACCGCCATATCCAACTGATCGCCCTGGGTGGCGCGATCGGCACCGGATTGTTCCTTGGCTCGGCCGGCGTGATGAAGTCCGCCGGTCCGTCGATGATCCTCGGCTATGCGATCTGCGGCTTCATCGCCTTCATGATCATGCGCCAGCTCGGCGAGATGATCGTCGAAGAGCCGGTGGCCGGCTCCTTCAGCCATTTCGCGCACAAGTACTGGGGCGGTTTCGCCGGCTTCCTGTCGGGCTGGAACTGCTGGGTGCTGTACATCCTGGTGGGTATGTCGGAGCTGTCGGCGGTGGGCAAGTACGTCCATTACTGGTGGCCGGAGATCCCGACCTGGGTCACCGCGGCGGCGTTCTTCCTGCTGATCAACGCCATCAACCTGATGAACGTGAAGTTCTTCGGCGAGGCCGAGTTCTGGTTCGCGATCATCAAGGTCGCCGCCATCGTCGGCATGATCGGCCTGGGTGCCTACCTGCTGACCAGCGGCAGTGGCGGCCCGGAAGCGTCGGTGACCAACCTGTGGGCCCATGGCGGCTTCTTCCCGCATGGCGTCAGCGGCCTGGTCATGGCCTTGGCCTTCATCATGTTCTCCTTCGGTGGCCTGGAAATGCTCGGCTTCACCGCGGCCGAGGCCGACAAACCGAAGACCGTGATCCCCAAGGCGATCAACCAGGTCATCTACCGCATCCTGATCTTCTACGTGGGCGCCCTGGTGGTGCTGCTGTCGCTGACCCCGTGGGACAGCCTGGTGGCCAGCATCGACGCTTCCGGCGGCAGCTACGGCAGCAGCCCGTTCGTCCAGGTCTTCTCGCTGCTGGGTAGCGACGTGGCCGCGCACCTGCTGAACTTCGTGGTCCTGACCGCGGCGCTGTCGGTGTACAACAGCGGTACCTACTGCAACGCCCGCATGCTCCTGGGCATGGCCGAGCAGGGCGATGCCCCGGCGGCGCTGGCCAAGGTCGACCGTCGCGGCGTGCCGGTACGCTCGATCCTGGCATCGGCGGCCGTGACCCTGATCGCGGTGCTGCTCAACTACCTGATGCCGCAGAACGCCCTGGAACTGCTGATGTCGCTGGTGGTGGCGACCCTGGTGATCAACTGGGCGATGATCAGCTACTCGCACCTGAAGTTCCGCCAGCACCTCGACCGCACCGGTCAGAAGCCGCTGTTCAAGGCGCTGTGGTACCCGTACGGCAACTACCTGGTGCTGGCCTTCGTGGTGCTGATCCTCGGCATCATGCTGCAGATCCCGGGCATCCAGGTGTCGGTGTACGCCATGCCGGTATGGTTGGTGGTGATGTATGTGTTCTACGTGCTCAAGAGCAAGCGTGGGGCGCAGGTCAACGGCGCTGCCGGTAGCGTGGTCAAGTAAGCGCCGAGGCGCTTCGAGAAAACCCGATGCCGGGTGACTGGCATCGGGTTTTTTGTTGTCTGTGCCAGCCTCAGATCTGTTCCAGCAGCCAGCTGCGAAACGCCCGCAACGAAGGCAGTGCCTCATTCCTGGGTGGATAGATCAGGTAATAGCTACGCTGGCTGGCAAACGGCTCGCCGGGGCTGAACAGCTCGCCGCTGGCCAGTTCCTCCTCCACCAGAATCCTGGGCACCAGGCCGATCCCTATCCCCGCCCGTACCGCCTGGATCAGGTGCGACGTCAGCTCGAAACTCGGCCCCAGGCGCATCGCCCGGTGGGGCAGGGCGTGGTGGGAGAACCACTCCCCCCAGGCATGGGGGTTGTTGGCGACGTTGAGCAGCACCTCTTCGCTGATCCGCGCCGGGCACCAGTGCTGGCCGTCGCGAGCGCTGTCCGGCGGCAGGATCACCACCAGCTCCTCGGCGTGCAGGCGATGGCAGACCAGCCCGGGCAGGTCGTGGGTGGCCACGCCGATGGCGGCGTCGATCTCGCTGGTGTCGAAGTTGATCGCTTCGATACGGGAATGAATGTGCACCAGCATGCCGGGGTGGGCGCTGTAGAACGCATGCAGGCGCGGCAGCAACCATTTCGAGCCGAAGGTCGGCAGGGTCGCCAGGCGCAATGTGCCGACCCCGGACTGATAGGCCAGGGCCTGCAGGGTGGCGCTGCGGATGCGTCCGAGGGCCTCGCTGAGCTCGCGCTGGTACAGGCGGCCGACATCGGTCAGTTGCACCTGGCGCCCCTCGCGGCGAAACAGGGTGAGCCCCAGCTGTTGCTCCAGCGCCTGCACCTGGCGGCTCACCGCGCTCTGGGTCAGCGACAGCTCGGCGGCGGCGCGGGTGTAGCTTTCATGCCGCGCGGCGGCCTCGAAGGCCAGCAGCAGCGACATGGACGGGGTGAGGTGGCGGTAATTCATTCATAAAGCTCATCGATAGCGGCAGGAATATCCGTTTGCCCCTGGCGCGAAACTACAGGAACATGGGCGCATTCGTCATGCGGTATAGAACATTCATACCGTAGTCGCAGGAAACACGGCATTTCGTGGGAGCGGGCTTGCCCCGCGATGGCGTCATCGCGGGGCAAGCCCGCTCCCACGAAATGTTGTAATGCCTGGAACCCGTGAATTAGCCAATATCGAATAGAGGCCATCCTTCGATGATCGCCCAGCTTCCGCCCCGTGCGCCCGCCGCCCATTACCCTGAATTCCTCGAAGGCCTGAAGAACAGCGGCTTCCGTGGCCAGATCAGTGCCGACTACGGCACCCGCACCGTGCTGGCCACCGACAACTCCATCTACCAGCGCCTGCCCCAGGCGGCGGTGTTCCCATTGGATGCCGACGATGTGGCGCGGGTCGCCACGCTGATGGCCGAGCCACGCTTTCGCGACATCAAGCTGACCCCGCGTGGTGGCGGCACCGGTACCAACGGCCAGTCGCTGACCGATGGCATCGTCGTCGACCTGTCGCGGCACATGAACAGCATTCTCGAGATCAATGTCGAGCAGCGCTGGGTGCGGGTTCAGGCGGGCGTGGTCAAGGACCAGCTCAATGCCGCGCTCAAGCCACATGGGCTGTTCTTCGCACCGGAGCTGTCCACCTCCAACCGCGCCACCGTCGGCGGCATGATCAACACCGACGCCAGCGGCCAGGGTAGCTGCACTTACGGCAAGACCCGCGACCACGTGCTCGAGCTGCACAGCGTGCTGCTCGGTGGCGAGCGCTTGCACAGCCTGCCGATCGATGACGCGGCGCTGGAGCAGGCCTGCGCCGAGCCCGGCCGGGTTGGCGAGGTGTATCGCATGGCCCGCGAGATCCAGGAAACCCAGGCAGGGCTGATCGAAAGCATCTTCCCCAAGCTCAACCGCTGCCTGACCGGCTACGACCTGGCGCACCTGCGCGACGAGCAGGGCCGTTTCAACCTCAACAGCGTGCTATGCGGCGCCGAAGGCTCGCTGGGCTATGTGGTCGAGGCCAAGCTCAATGTGCTGCCGATCCCGAAGTACGCGGTGCTGGTCAACGTGCGCTACAGCAGCTTCATGGACGCCCTGCGCGACGCCAACGCGCTGATGGCGCACAAGCCGCTGTCGATCGAGACCGTCGACTCCAAGGTGCTGATGCTGGCGATGAAGGACATCGTCTGGCACAGCGTCGCCGAGTACTTCCCGGCCGACGCCGAGCGCCCGACGCTGGGCATCAACCTGGTGGAGTTCTGCGGCGACGAGCCGGCCGAGGTCAATGCTCGGGTCGAGGCGTTCGTCGCGCACCTGCAGCGCGACACCAGCGTCGAACGCCTTGGGCACACCCTGGCGGAAGGTGCCGAGGCGGTCACCAGGGTCTACACCATGCGCAAACGCTCGGTGGGGCTGCTGGGCAACGTCGAGGGCGAGGTGCGGCCACAGCCGTTCGTCGAGGACACCGCCGTGCCGCCGGAGCAGTTGGCTGACTACATCGCCGACTTCCGCGCGCTGCTCGACGGTTATGGTCTTGCCTACGGCATGTTCGGCCATGTCGATGCCGGCGTGCTGCACGTGCGGCCGGCGCTGGACATGAAGGATCCGGCCCAGGCCGCGCTGGTCAAGCCGATCTCCGATGCCGTGGCGGCGCTGACCCAGCGCTATGGCGGCCTGCTCTGGGGTGAGCACGGCAAAGGCCTGCGCTCCGAGTACGTGCCAGAATACTTCGGCGAACTGTACCCGGCGCTGCAGCGTCTCAAGGGCGCATTCGACCCGCACAACCAGCTCAACCCGGGTAAGATCTGCACCCCGCCGGACAGCGCCGAAGGCCTGACCCCGGTGGATGGCGTGACCTTGCGCGGTGACCTTGACCGCCGTATCGACGAGCGCGTCTGGCAAAGTTTCGGCAGCGCCGTGCACTGCAACGGCAACGGTGCCTGCTACAACTACGACCCCAACGACGCCATGTGCCCGTCGTGGAAGGCCACCCGCGAACGCCAGCATTCGCCCAAGGGGCGTGCCTCGTTGATCCGCGAATGGCTGCGCCTGCAGGGCGAGGCGAACATCGATGTGCTCGCCGCCGCCCAGCGCAAGGCGTCCTGGCTCAAGGGACTGCCGGCGCGCCTGCGCAACAGCCGTGCGCGCCAGCAGGGACAGGAAGACTTCTCCCACGAGGTATACGACGCCATGGCCGGCTGCCTGGCGTGCAAGTCCTGCGCAGGGCAGTGCCCGATCAAGGTCAATGTGCCGGACTTCCGCTCGCGCTTCCTCGAGCTGTACCACGGTCGCTACCAGCGTCCGTTGCGCGACTACCTGATCGGTTCGCTGGAGTTCACCATCCCTTACCTGGCCCATGCGCCGGGCCTGTACAACGCAGTGATGGGCTCGAAGTGGGTGAGCAGGCTGCTGGCGGACAAGGTCGGCATGGTCGACAGTCCGCTGATCAGCCGTTTCAACTTCCAGGCCACCCTGACCCGTTGCCGGGTTCAGGTGGCGAGCGTGCCGGCCCTGCGCGAGCTGACCCCGGCCCAGCGTGAGCGCAGCATCGTGCTGGTCCAGGATGCCTTCACCCGCTATTTTGAGACGCCACTGCTGGCCTCGTTCATCGAACTGGCCCATCGCCTCGGGCACAAGGTGTTCCTCGCGCCCTACAGCGCCAACGGCAAGCCGTTGCATGTGCAGGGTTTCCTCGGTGCCTTCGCCAGGGCGGCGATCCGCAACGCCACCCAGCTCAAGGCCCTGGCCGACTGCGGCGTGCCGCTGGTGGGGCTGGATCCGGCAATGACCCTGGTCTACCGCCAGGAGTACCAGAAGGTCGATGGCGTGGAGTGCCCGTCGGTTCTGTTGCCCCAGGAGTGGCTGATGAACGTGCTGCCCGAGCAGGCGCCGGCCAAGGCCGACAGCTTCCGCCTGATGGCCCACTGCACCGAGAAGACCAATGTGCCGGCCAGTACCAAACAGTGGGAGCAGGTGTTCGCCCGCTTGGGGCTGAAGCTGGTCACCGAGGCCACCGGCTGCTGCGGCATGTCCGGTACCTATGGGCATGAAGCGCGGAACCAGGAAGCCTCGAGGACCATCTTCGAGCAGTCCTGGGCGACCAAGCTGGACAAGCAGGGTGAGGCATTGGCGACCGGCTATTCCTGCCGCAGCCAGGTCAAGCGCATGACCGAGAAGCAGTTGCGCCATCCGTTGGAGGTGGTGCTGCAGTATGCGCAGCGCTAGTCAATTGATGGGGCCGCTTTGCGGCCCTTTCGCGGCACAAGGCCGCTCCTACAGGAGGTTTTGTTCCTCTGTAGGAGCGGCCTTGTGCCGCGAAAGGGGTGCAAAGCACCCCCCCCCCGGCTTTTAGCGTTCCCGTTGCAGTCGAGCTTGTCGGTACAGATAGCAGCTCAACACTAACCCACACCCCGCCGCCGCCGCCGCGAACAGAAACATCGAGGCAAATCCGAACCCCGCCGCCACCGCGCCCACCAGCGGCCCGGTGATCCCCAGCGACAGGTCGATGAACAGCGAATAGGCCCCTACCGCCGCGCCGCGGTTGGCTGCCGACACCTGGTTCACGGCTTCCACCCCGAGTGCCGGAAACACCAGCGAGAATCCGAACCCGCTCAAGGCCGCGCCGGCCAGGGCCATCTCGGCGCTGGGCGACAGCCACAGCATCAGCAACCCCAGTGTCTCCACCGACAGGCAGGCAATCGCCACGCGAAAACCGCCGATGCGGTTGATCAGGTTACCGAACAGCAGGCGCGCGCAGATGAAGCTGGCGCCGAACAGGCTCAGGGTCAGCGCGGCATTGGGCCAGTCGCGGCTGGCGTAGTACAGCGTGATGAAGGTGGCGATGGTGCCGAAGCCGATCGAGCCCAGGGCCAGCCCCGAGCCATGGGGGAAGACCTTGCCCAGTACCCGCAGGAACGGCAGGCGCGCGCCGGCGACCACCGGCGCGGCGCGCTTGGGCCAGGCCAGCACCAGGCCGATGACGCCCAGCAGGATGATGCTCGCGCCCATGCTCCACAGCCCGAGCTGCTTGACCATTAGGACGCCGAGCGGCGCGCCGATGGCCAATGCGCCATAGCTGGCAATGCCGTTCCAGGAGATCACCTTGGCGGTATTTTCCGAGCCGACCCGGCCGATGCCCCAGCCGATCGAACCCGAGCCCACCAGGCTCTCGGCGCTGCCCAGCACCAGGCGGCCGATGAACAGGCAGGCCAGGCTCAGCCAGGGCAGGTGGGTAAGAAAGCTGCAGGCCAGCATGAACACGCCGCTCAGGCCGCAGCCGAACAGGCCGTACATGACCGCTTTCTTGCTGCCGAGGTTGTCGATGATGCGGCTGGCGGTGGGGCGGCTGAGCAGGGTGGCCAGGTACTGCACGCTGATCACCAGGCCCGCGACCACGGCGCTGAAGCCCAGGTCGTTGTGCACGTAGCCGGGCAGCACGGCCAGGGGGATGCCGATGTTCAGGTAGCCGATGAAGGTAAACAGGACGATGGAAACGACTTGCAGGGTGACCGCAAGGGGGCGCGGTGAGTCGGGCATGAGGGTCTTCGGTAGAGGTTCTGGACGGTGTGAAAACGCGATGACGGGGATATCCCGCAGGTCAGCCGTTTTCACACAGTCGGGTGGGGTGCGCGATTATTCCGGGTCGGCGCTGGATTGATCGTCACCGTCCTGGTCGACGGCGGGCGTCGGTTCGGCGTGGGCGGCAACGGATTGCTCTTCGGGGTTCAGGCTTGGGAAGGGAAGATTCGGGATTTCATGCATCTCGTCGTTCCTCGCAAGTGTGAGTGAAAAGGCGGCGCCAGGGCGCATGTGTGGCTTCGAAAAGCTGGGGCAGGATACAGCAGTCTGGATGACAGTTTGAGATTTTTGCCGGGCGCTGGTCGGTTTTAGCGGGCGATCAGCGCACCGCCGACTGTGTTCGGGCGCCGGAAACTCTGTGGGAGCAACAGCCTTGTACTGCCAGCGTTCGATTCATCGCAGGCTGCGTCGCCCACAGTTACAGCGCTTGATGTCAAAGCAGCGCGTATCCTGTGGGAGCGGGTTTACCCGCGAACACCGGCGAAGCCGGTGCCATCCACCGCGTCGCTTGCTTCGCGGCTAAAGCCGCTCCCACAGGTACTGCGATATCAGCGACAGACGTCGGCGATGGCCGCCGCCAGTTGCTCCAGGCGTCGTGCATCCGCCCCGGCGATGTTCGCCCGGCCAGTACCGACCATGTACACACTGTGCCGCTCACGCAGCAGGCGCACTTGCTCGGGGTTCAGGCCGGTGTAGGAGAACATCCCGCGTTGCACGGCGATGTGCGCGAAGCGCTCGGCCAGGCCATGGGGCGCCAGCGCCTGCACCAGGCCCTGGCGAAGCTCGGCGATGCGCTGGCGCATGGCGTTCACTTCCTCGACCCACAGCGCCTTGAGCGCCGGATCACCGAGGATCTCGGCGACCACCGCGGCGCCATGGTCCGGTGGCGTCGACCACAGGTTGCGCGCAATGAACGCCAGCTGGCTGCGCACATCCAGCAGTTTCTCGGCATCGTGGCTGCACACCAGCAGGGCGCCGGTGCGATCGCGGTACAGGCCGAAGTTCTTCGAGCAGGAGCTGGTGACCAGCAGTTCCGGCAGTTCAGCGGCAAACAGGCGCACCGCCCAGGCGTCTTCCTCCAGCCCGTCACCGAAGCCCTGGTAGGCGAAGTCGATCAGTGGCAGCAGGTTGCGGCGCTTGACGATGTCGAGCACCACGCGCCAGTCGTCCTGGCCCAGGTCGAAACCGGTGGGGTTGTGGCAGCAGGCGTGCAGCAGTACCACGTCGCCTTCCGGCGCCTGTTCCAGCGCGGCGAGCATGCCGTCGACGTTCAGGCGGTTGTCCTTGCCCACGTAGGGGTAGTGGGACACCTTGAGCCCGGCACCGGCGAAGATCGTCTCGTGGATCGGCCAGGTCGGGTCGCTCAGCCAGACCCCGCGGCCGGGCAGGCAGTGGGCGATGAGCTCCGCTGCCAGGCGCAGGGCGCCGGTGCCACCCGGGGTCTGGGTGGCGCCGGCGCGCTGACTGGCCAGCAGCGGCGAGTCGCTGCCCAGCACCAGCTCGCTGACCAGGTGGCCGAACGCCGCGTCGCCATGGCCACCGATGTAGCTTTTGGTGGCCTGGCGCTCGACCAGGCGCTGCTCGGCCTGCTTGACCGCCGCGGGAATCGGCGTCAGGCCCTGGGCGTCCTTGAACACGCCGACGCCCAGGTCGAACTTGGCCGGGTTGTCGTCGCGGGCGTAGGCCTCCATCAGCCCCAGGATCGGGTCGCCAGGAACCCGACCGATGGCCGCGAAGTGCATCACTTGCGCCCTTCGGCGGTCTTGGCGACCTCGTCGGTGCGCGCGCACATGATGAAGTCGTTGCGGTGCAGGCCCTTGATCGAGTGGCTCCACCAGGTCACGGTGACCTTGCCCCACTCGGTCAGCAGACCCGGGTGGTGACCTTCGGCTTCGGCGATTTCGCCGATGGCGTTGGTGAAGGCCAGGGCGTGCTTGAAGTTCTTGAACAGGAATACGCGCTCGAGCTCCATGTGGCCGTCGCGGACTTCGATGTTCCAGTCCGGGATCTGCAGGATCAGTTCTGCCAGTTCATCGTCGGAGACTTTCGGCGCATCGGCGCGGCAGGCTTCGCAGTGGGCTTGGTTCAAGGCATTCATGGGTGTTTTCCGATTTGAGTTGTTATCGACAGGGGCGCTCAGGCAGCGACCTTGGGTGGAAACTTCGGTGCGTGCAGGCCCAGCTGCATGGCCTGGTTGACCATGGCCATGATGTCTTCGTGGGCCAGGTCGAACAGGCGCTTCATGTTCGGCAGGACGAAGTACAGGGGCTGCAGGATATCGATGCGGTACGGCGTGCGCATGGCCTCGATCGGGTCGAAGGCCTGGTGCTCCGGCTCGCCGGACAGACTGTAGACGGTTTCCTTCGGCGAGGAGAGGATGCCGCCGCCGTAGATCTTGCGACCCTGTGCGGTCTCCATCAGGCCGAACTCGATGGTCATCCAGTACAGGCGCGCCAGGTACACACGCTGTTCCTTGGTCGCCGCCAGGCCCAGCTTGCCGTAGGTGTGTGTGAATTCGGCGAAGAAGGGGTTGGTCAGCAGCGGGCAGTGGCCGAAGATCTCGTGGAAAATGTCGGGCTCCTGCAGGTAGTCCAGCTCTTCCGGGGTGCGGATGAAGGTGGCGACCGGGAAGCGCTTGCTGGCCAGCAGTTCGAAGAAGGTCTGGAAGGGGATCAGCGCCGGCACGCGGGCGACCTGCCAGCCGGTGGTGGCGCCCAGCACCTTGTTGATTTCGCCGAGCTGGGGGATGCGGTCATGGGGTAGCTTGAGCTGCTCGATGCCGTCCAGGTATTCCTGGCATGCCCGGCCTTCGATCACTTTCAGTTGGCGAGTGATCAGGGTGTTCCACACCGCATGCTCTTGCTGCGGGTAGTCGATAAAACCATGCGCATCGGGCTCGCGTGCCACGTATTGCGTCTGTTTCATGTGGCTCTCCTGGTGAGGGCGTTCTTGTTATGTACAGGACATGCCTTAGGAATATCCCTACAAACGCGGCTTTGCACCGGGGTTGAGGCCACTTGTGGCTATCCGCTGGTCCTGAATTCGTAACGATAATTTTACAAAAATGCCCTTGTGCCGGAAAATCACGGGCATCGAGCTGAGTTGAAGGGCGATTCTGTCAGCTTATCTTTACGACTTTTCCGCGTGCCAAGTAAAAACCTTGGCCGCTTCGAGAGCTTTCATGCGTATCAAAGTGCACTGCCAGAACCGCATCGGCATCCTGCGGGACATCCTCAACCTGCTGGTGGAGTACGGCATCAACGTGCTGCGCGGCGAGGTGGGCGGCGATCATGGCAACGCCATCTACCTGCACTGCCCGAACCTGATCAACCTGCAGTTCCAGGCCCTGCGGCCGAAGTTCGAGTCGATCGCCGGGGTATTCGGGGTCAAGCGGGTCGGCCTGATGCCCAGCGAGCGCCGGCACATGGAGCTCAATGCGCTGCTGGGCGCACTGGATTTCCCGGTGCTGTCGATCGACATGGGCGGCAGCATCGTTGCCGCCAACCGTGGCGCGGCGCAGTTGCTCGGTGTACGGGTGGACGAAGTGCCGGGCATTCCGTTGTCGCGCTATGTCGAGGACTTCGACCTGCCGGAGCTGATCCGCGCCAACAAGTCGCGGATCAACGGCCTGCGCATCAAGGTCAAGGGCGATGTGTTCCTCGCCGATATCGCGCCGTTGCAGTCGGAGCATGATGACAGCGAGGCCCTGGCGGGCGCGGTGATCACCTTGCATCGTGCCGATCGCATCGGCGAGCGTATCTACAACGTGCGCAAGCAGGAGCTGCGTGGCTTCGACAGCATCTTCCAGAGCTCGCGGGTGATGGCCGCGGTGGTGCGCGAGGCGCGGCGCATGGCGCCGCTGGATGCGCCGCTGTTGATCGAGGGCGAGACCGGTACCGGCAAGGAGTTGCTGGCGCGCGCCTGTCACCTGGCTAGCCCCCGTGGCCAGGCGCCGCTGATGGCGCTCAACTGCGCCGGCCTGCCGGAGTCGATGGCCGAGACCGAGCTGTTCGGCTACGGGCCGGGGGCGTTCGAGGGCGCGCGAGCCGAAGGCAAGCTGGGGCTGCTGGAGCTTACCGCCGGTGGCACGCTGTTCCTCGATGGCGTCGGGGAGATGAGCCCGCGCTTGCAGGTCAAGCTGCTGCGCTTCCTGCAGGATGGCTGTTTCCGTCGTGTCGGGAGTGACGAAGAGGTGTACCTGGACGTGCGGGTGATCTGCGCGACCCAGGTCGACCTGTCCGAGCTGTGCGCCCGGGGCGAGTTCCGCCAGGACCTCTACCATCGCCTCAACGTGCTGTCGCTGCACATTCCGCCGCTGCGCGAATGCATGGATGGCCTGGAGGGGCTGGTGCAGCACTTCCTCGACCAGGCCAGCCGGCAGATCGGCTGCCCGATGCCGCGCCTGGCGCCGGCGGCGATGGACAAGCTTGCCCAATATCATTGGCCGGGCAACGTGCGCCAGCTGGAGAACGTGCTGTTCCAGGCGGTGTCGTTGTGCGAGGGCGGGGTGGTGAAGAGCGAACATATCCGTTTGCCGGATTATGGCGCACGCCAACCATTGGGTGAGTTTTCCCTGGATGGCGATCTTTCGCAAATTGTCGGACGGTTTGAAAAGGCGGTATTGGAAAGTCTGATGAGCGAGTTTCCAAGTAGCCGGGCGCTGGGGAAAAGATTGGGAGTTTCCCATACGACCATTGCCAACAAGTTGCGGGATTATTTGTTGAACAAGTCGGCGGAGTGAGTGTGGCTAATTACCTCGAAAGTTACACTTTTTCCTGTAGGAGCGGCCTTGCGCCGCGAAAGGGCCGCAAAGCGGCCCCGACGATCTTGGCGTGCCGCTGAAAACCTGGGGCCGCTGCGCGGCCCTTTCGCGGCGCAAGGCCGCTCCTACAGGGATAGTGCAAGGGCTGGCCTCAGCCGTTGGAACAACCGTTCCCCATCACGCGGTATTCGAGAATGTGCTTCTGGCCCTGGGAGTCCTCGTAGGTCATGCGGGCCGGCACCACTTCGCAGACGTTCGGCACTTCGCTCATGGAGATGACGCGGGCGATGTCCAGGTGCTGCGAATAACTGTACTGTTCAACCGGAATCTGCTCGACATCTTTTGCTTCGCCGGCCAATGCCGCGCCGCAAAAACCGCCAAGTACCAATACCAGTAAAGCTTTCATTTTCAAGTTACCTGTCTAAGGTCGTGAGGGGGCACGCGGCGCTTATGGCGCCGCGAGTACAGCAAGTTTCAACTATCGGGATGAGGTGCGGATTAACGCTGCCTTCGTGGGGGCTGTTACCAAGTTAATCGCGTTGCCGTTGCTGGCGAGATGAATTTTAGGGAGGCGCCCACGGCTGAAACAGAGGGGGTTTTGATAAAGTCTTTTGACAGAATCTGTAACAATCCCCGCCGAAACCCAGATTTTTTCTCTCGACGATGGCTGCATGCCATGTGCTAGAGCGGTCGCGCCTGATCGGTGAGTCGACGGCCCGTCGCGTTACTACCAACGTCGAATGGTCTTGGCCGCTCTGGTACAGTTACAAACGGTTCCATACAAAAACAACTATTACACCGAGGTAACACAGATGAGTGCGGCTCCACTGTATCCCGTTCGTCCCGAGGTTGCGGCCAGTACCCTGACCGACGAGGCCACCTACAAGGCCATGTACCAGCAATCGGTGATCAACCCGGACGGCTTCTGGCGCGAGCAGGCCCAGCGTCTGGACTGGATCAAGCCTTTCACCAAGGTCAAGCAGACCTCGTTCGACGACCACCATGTCGACATCAAGTGGTTCGCCGACGGCACTCTGAACGTTTCCTATAACTGCCTGGATCGCCATCTTGCCGAGCGCGGCGACCAGTTGGCGATCATCTGGGAAGGCGACGACCCTTCCGAGCACCGCAACATCACCTACCGCGAGCTCCACGAGCAGGTCTGCAAGTTCGCCAACGCCCTGCGTGGCCAGGACGTGCACCGTGGCGACGTGGTGACCATCTACATGCCGATGATCCCCGAGGCCGTGGTCGCCATGCTGGCCTGTGCACGCATCGGCGCGATCCACTCGGTGGTGTTCGGCGGCTTCTCGCCGGAGGCGCTGGCCGGACGCATCATCGACTGCAAGTCGAAAGTGGTGATCACCGCTGACGAAGGCCTGCGCGGTGGTCGTCGCACCCCGCTCAAGGCCAACGTCGACCTGGCCCTGACCAACCCTGAAACCAACAGCGTGCAGAAGATCATCGTGTGCAAGCGCACCGGTGGCGACATCGCCTGGCACCAGCACCGCGACATCTGGTACGAAGACCTGATGAAGGTCGCCTCCAGCCACTGCGCGCCGAAAGAGATGGGCGCCGAGGAAGCGCTGTTCATCCTCTATACCTCCGGCTCCACCGGCAAGCCCAAGGGCGTGCTGCACACCACCGGCGGTTACCTGGTGTATGCCGCGCTGACCCATGAGCGCGTGTTCGACTACCGTCCGGGCGAGGTCTACTGGTGCACCGCCGACGTGGGCTGGGTCACCGGCCACAGCTACATCGTCTACGGCCCGCTGGCCAACGGCGCCACCACGCTGCTGTTCGAAGGCGTGCCGAACTACCCGGACATCACCCGGGTGTCGAAGATCGTCGACAAGCACAAGGTCAATATCCTCTACACCGCGCCAACCGCCATTCGCGCCATGATGGCCGAAGGCGAAGCGGCGGTGGCCGGTGCCGATGGCTCCAGCCTGCGCCTGCTGGGTTCGGTGGGCGAGCCGATCAACCCCGAGGCCTGGAACTGGTACTACAAGACCGTCGGCAAGGAGCGTTGCCCGATCGTCGATACCTGGTGGCAGACCGAGACCGGCGGTGTGCTGATCAGCCCGCTGCCGGGCGCCACCGCGCTGAAGCCTGGCTCGGCGACCCGTCCGTTCTTCGGCGTGGTGCCGGCGCTGGTGGACAACCTGGGCAACCTGATCGAAGGCGCCGCCGAGGGCAACCTGGTGATCCTCGACTCCTGGCCGGGTCAGTCGCGTTCGCTGTACGGCGACCACGACCGTTTCGTCGACACCTACTTCAAGACCTTCCGCGGCATGTACTTCACCGGTGACGGTGCCCGTCGCGACGAAGACGGCTACTACTGGATCACCGGTCGCGTCGACGACGTGCTCAACGTTTCCGGGCACCGCATGGGCACTGCCGAGATCGAGAGCGCGATGGTGGCGCATCCGAAGGTCGCCGAGGCGGCGGTGGTGGGCGTGCCGCACGACATCAAGGGGCAGGGTATCTACGTCTATGTCACCCTCAATGCCGGTGAGGAGTCGAGCGAGCAACTGCGCCTGGAGCTGAAGAACTGGGTGCGCAAGGAGATCGGCCCGATCGCTTCGCCGGATGTGATCCAGTGGGCGCCGGGGCTGCCGAAGACCCGTTCGGGCAAGATCATGCGCCGCATCCTGCGCAAGATTGCCACCGGCGAGTACGACGCACTGGGTGATATCTCCACCCTGGCCGACCCAGGCGTGGTACAACACCTGATCGACACCCACAAGGCGATGAGCCTGGCCACCGCCTGAGTCGAAGCGTCGCGGCAAGTCGGCTCCTGAAGGTCGTGGGGCGGGCTTGCCCCGCGATAAGGCCATCAACAAAAGCCCCGCCCACACCCGGCGGGGTTTTTGCTTTACTGATACAGACTGTTACTCCGACATTCATCGGTAACCCTGGCTGTCACCGATTTCGCCCAAATGCGGGGCTTGTGGAAACATTCATGTGCCATTTGAGTGCATTGCTGGGAGCATTTCGTGCAGGGTCGCACGCTGCGCTTGCCGGAATACAAGGCTTTGCCAATAATGGGCCCGCTTATTGCTTTGGGTATAGGTTATTTCTCTTTTGCTCTTGCATATCTCGCAGGAGCTGTCAATATCGCCCGCCGCGGTTCCTGGCGCTTCTGTAATTAGTTGTCGCTTTGAAGAAATATCGACCACCGGGCTGTCGCTAGAATGCCACTCACTCGCTCGTGGTCTGCGACCTTGGTCGAAACCTGCGCGGCTCGCGCTGTACCCATTCGCATATCGGGCAGCCGTTACAACTGCCTTGTATTGCCCCGTACCGATGGAGTTACCTGATGAAGAAGCTCGCACTGCTTGGCGCCCTGGCGCTTTCCGTGTTTTCCCTGGTATCGCAGGCCGATGAGAAGCCGTTGAAGATCGGTATCGAGGCCGCCTACCCACCCTTCGCCTTCAAGCAGCCTGATGGCAGCCTCGCCGGCTTCGACTACGACATCGGCAACGCCCTGTGCGAACAGATGAAAGCCAAGTGCACCTGGGTCGAGCAGGAGTTCGACGGCCTGATCCCGGCGCTGAAAGTGCGCAAGATCGACGCCATCCTGTCGTCCATGTCGATCACTGATGATCGCAAGAAGTCGGTCGACTTCACCAAGCGCTACTACCTGACCCCGGCGCGCCTGGTCATGAAGGAAGGCACTGCCGTCAGCGACAGCCTGGCTGAGCTCAAGGGCAAGAAGATCGGCGTGCAGCGCGGCTCGATCCATGACCGCTTCGCCAAGGAAGTCCTGGCCCCGCAAGGCGCCACCGTCGTGCCTTACGGCACCCAGAACGAAATCTACCTGGACGTCGCCGCCGGTCGCCTTGACGGTACCGTGGCCGACGCCACCCTGCTCGAGGACGGCTTCCTGAAGACCGACGCCGGCAAGGGCTTCGCCTTCGTGGGTCCGGCCTTCACCGACACCAAGTACTTCGGTGACGGCGTCGGCATTGCCGTGCGCAAGGGCGATACCGCCAACGCCGAGCGCATCAACGCCGCCATCGACGCGATCCGTGCCAACGGCAAGTACAAAGAGATCGAGAAGAAGTACTTCAACTTCGACATCTACGGTCCAGACTCGAAGTAAGCCATCGAGTTTCACCTGTGCAATGGTGCAAACAGCAGAATCTCTGAGGTTTGCACCATTTTTCATTCCCAAGCCCTGAGGAATTCGAATCATGTTGAAAGGCTATGGGGCAGTCATCCTCGACGGAGCGTGGCTGACGCTGCAGCTCGCCCTGTCGTCGATGGCCCTGGCCATCGTCCTCGGCCTGATCGGCGTGGCGCTGCGCTTGTCGCCGGTGCGCTGGCTGGCCTGGCTGGGGGATCTGTATTCCACGGTGATCCGTGGCATCCCTGACCTGGTCCTGATCCTGCTGATCTTCTACGGCGGCCAGGACATCATCAACCGGGTGGCGCCGCTGCTCGGTTATGACGACTACATCGACCTGAACCCCCTGGTCGCCGGCATCGGCACCCTGGGCTTCATTTTCGGTGCCTACCTCTCGGAAACCTTCCGCGGCGCCTTCCTGGGCATTCCCAAGGGGCAGGCCGAGGCCGGCGCGGCCTATGGCATGAGCGGAGTCCAGGTGTTCTTCCGGATCATGGTGCCGCAAATGATCCGCCTGGCGATCCCGGGCTTCACCAACAACTGGCTGGTGCTGACCAAGGCGACCGCGCTGATTTCGGTGGTCGGCCTGCAGGACATGATGTTCAAGGCCAAGCAGGCGGCGGACGCCACCCGCGAACCCTTCACCTTCTTCCTCGCGGTGGCGGCGTTGTACCTGGTGCTGACCAGTGTCTCGCTGCTGGCGCTGAAGTATCTCGAGAAGCGCTACTCGGTGGGCGTCAAGGCGGCTGAACTATGATCTTCGACTACAACGTCATCTGGGAGGCCATGCCGCTTTACCTGGGCGGCCTGCTGACCACCCTCAAGCTGCTGGCGCTGTCGCTGCTGTTCGGCCTGCTGGCGGCTGTTCCGCTGGGCCTGATGCGCGTCTCCAAGCAGCCGCTGGTGAACATGAGCGCCTGGCTGTACACCTATGTGATCCGCGGCACGCCGATGCTGGTGCAGCTGTTCCTGATCTACTACGGCCTGGCCCAGTTCGAGGCGGTGCGCGAGAGCTTCCTGTGGCCGTGGCTGTCCAGCGCGACCTTCTGCGCTTGCCTGGCTTTTGCCATCAACACCAGCGCCTACACCGCCGAGATCATCGCCGGCAGCCTCAAGGCCACGCCCCACGGCGAGATCGAGGCGGCCAAGGCCATCGGCATGTCGCGCATGAAGATGTACCGCCGCATCCTCCTGCCATCGGCCCTGCGCCGGGCGCTGCCGCAGTACAGCAACGAAGTGATCATGATGCTGCAGACCACCAGCCTGGCGTCGATCGTCACCCTGATCGACATCACCGGTGCCGCGCGCACGGTCAATGCCCAGTACTACCTGCCTTTCGAGGCCTATATCACGGCGGGCGTGTTCTACCTGTGCCTGACCTTCATCCTCGTGCGCCTGTTCAAGATGGCCGAACGCCGCTGGCTCGGCTACCTGGCGCCGCGCAAGCACTGACCGCTCTGTGAGATCCGACAGCATGTACAAACTCCAAATCCAAGACCTGCACAAGCGCTACGGCAGCCATGAGGTGCTCAAGGGCGTCTCCCTCGAAGCCAAGGCAGGCGACGTGATCAGCATCATTGGCTCCAGCGGCTCGGGCAAATCGACCTTCCTGCGCTGCATCAACCTGCTGGAGCAGCCGCACGCGGGCAAGATCCTGCTCAACAACGAAGAGCTCAAGCTGGTGGCCGGCAAGGACGGCGCGCTCAAGGCCGCCGACCCGAAACAACTGCAGCGCATGCGCTCGCGGCTGTCGATGGTGTTCCAGCATTTCAACCTGTGGTCGCACATGACGGCGCTGGAGAACGTCATCGAGGCGCCGGTGCACGTGCTGGGCGTGAACAAGAAGGAAGCGCTGGAGAAGGCCGAGCACTACCTGGCCAAGGTTGGCGTGTCCCACCGCAAGGATGCCTTCCCTGGTCACATGTCCGGCGGCGAGCAGCAGCGCGTGGCCATCGCCCGCGCCCTGGCCATGGAGCCGGAGGTGATGCTGTTCGACGAGCCGACCTCGGCGCTCGACCCGGAGCTGGTGGGCGATGTGCTCAAGGTGATGCAGTCGCTGGCCCAGGAAGGTCGCACCATGGTCGTGGTCACTCATGAGATGGGCTTTGCCCGCGAGGTGTCCAACCAGCTGGTGTTCCTGCACAAGGGGTTGGTGGAGGAGCGCGGCTGTCCGCGCGAGGTGCTGGTCAATCCGCAGTCCGAGCGCCTCAAGCAGTTCCTTTCCGGCAGCCTGAAGTAATCGCTGCACATTTGCACCATAATGGGGCATGCTGCGCCATCCGCGCGGCATGCCCTGGCGCCACAAGCGCGAACCCTTCCTCCCAGGTTTCGGACCACGCCCTATGACCACCCAGCGAATCGGATTTCTCATCTGGCCAAGCACCAAACCGCTGACCCTGGCGTTGGCTGAAGAGGTGCTGCAGGTGGCCCAGCGGGTGCATCCGGACGTGGTCTACGAGCTGGCCTACCTGCAGGCCGAAGCCGTGCAGGAGGGCGCCTGGCGCCTGCCGGGCGAGGCCTGGAGCGGTCGTCTCGAGGGTTGCCACAAGCTGTTCCTGCTGGCCGACGAGCCTCCGGCGGCGATCGGATCGTCGCTGTCCGCCGCGCTCAAGCAGCTGGCGCGCAGCGGCTGCATGATCGGTGGCCTGTCCGCCGGTGTGTACCCGCTGGCGGCGCTGGGCCTGCTCGATGGCTACCGCGCCGCGGTGCACTGGCGTTGGCAGGACGATTTCGCCGAGCGCCACCCCAAGGTGATCGCCACCAGCCACCTGTTCGACTGGGACCGTGATCGCCTGACCGCCTGCGGCGGCATGGCGGTGACCGACCTGCTGCTGGCGGTGCTGGCGCGCGATCATGGCGCGGAGCTGGCGGGCGCGGTGTCGGAAGAGTTGGTGGTCGAGCGTATCCGTGAAGGGGGCGAGCGCCAGCGCATTCCGCTGCAGAATCGCCTGGGCTCCAGCCACCCCAAGCTCACCCAGGCAGTGCTGCTGATGGAGGCCAATATCGAGGAGCCGCTGACCACCGACGAGATCGCCCAGCATGTGTGCGTGTCCCGGCGCCAGCTGGAGCGGATCTTCAAGCAGTACCTCAATCGGGTGCCCAGCCAGTATTACCTGGAGCTGCGCCTGAACAAGGCGCGGCAGATGCTGATGCAGACCAGCAAGTCGATCATCCAGATCGGGCTGTCCTGCGGGTTTTCCTCGGGGCCGCATTTCTCCAGTGCGTACCGCAATTTCTTTGGCGCCACGCCGCGTGAAGACCGTAACCAGCGGCGCAATAGCAGCCCGTTCGAGCTGAGCTCGGCGCCGGCCGAGCGGGGCTGATTTCTCTATTGTCTGTGCCGGCCTCTTCGCGGGTAAACCCGCTCCCACAGGCAATCTGCTGTTTTCAGGTACGGTGCCATCCTGTGGGAGCGGGTTTACCCGCGAAGAGGCCGGTGCAGGCAACCTCTTTTTATATGTGAACGGTCGTTCACCCGATTCCTATCTCCCGTTACACTGCGCGATTGCGACACTGTTTGTCGCATTGCCGAAAACCCCGTGAAAACACGGTTTGGCGCTGTAACAAGTTGTCGCCTGGCAGCAAGGACAGGCGCCGATCAGTCCTTACAATCCCCTCATCGCTCGCCACTTCCAGGCCAGCGTTCCTCTTCAGGAGACTCAGATGTCCGTTGAGCAAGCCCCGGTGCAACGTGCCGATTTCGACCAGGTCATGGTTCCCAACTACTCCCCGGCGGCCTTCATTCCTGTACGAGGCGAGGGTTCCCGAGTCTGGGACCAGACCGGTCGCGAGCTGATCGACTTCGCCGGCGGCATCGCCGTGAACGCCTTGGGCCACTGCCACCCGGCGCTGGTCAAGGCGCTCACCGAGCAGGCCAACACCCTCTGGCACGTCTCCAACGTGTTCACCAACGAGCCGGCCCTGCGCCTGGCGCACAAGCTGGTGGACGCGACCTTCGCCGAGCGCGCGTTCTTCTGCAACTCCGGTGCCGAGTCCAACGAGGCCGCCTTCAAGCTGGCCCGTCGCGTCGCCCATGACCGTTTCGGCCCGGAGAAGCACGAGATCATCGCCACCGTGAACAGCTTCCACGGTCGCACCCTGTTCACCGTCAGTGTCGGTGGCCAGCCCAAGTACTCCGACGGCTTCGGGCCGAAGATCACCGGCATCAGCCATGTGCCGTACAACGACCTGGAAGCGCTGAAGGCGCAGATTTCCGACAAGACCTGCGCCGTGGTCATCGAGCCGATCCAGGGCGAGAGCGGCGTGGTCCCGGCCGACAAGGCCTATCTGGAAGGCGCGCGCAAGCTGTGCGACGAGCACAACGCCCTGCTGATCTTCGACGAAGTGCAGACCGGCGTCGGCCGTACCGGCTCGCTGTACGCCTACCAGCACTACGGCGTCACCCCGGACATCCTCACCAGCGCCAAGAGCCTGGGCGGCGGCTTCCCGATCGGCGCCATGCTGACCACCAGCGAGCTGGCCAAGCACCTGGCCGTCGGCACCCACGGCACCACCTACGGCGGCAACCCGCTGGCCTGCGCGGTCGCCTGCGCCGTGCTCGATGTGGTCAACACCCCGGAAACCCTGGCGGGCATCAAGGCCAAGCATGAGCGTTTCAAGACCCGCCTGGAGAAGATCGGCCAGGAAACCGGCCTGTTCACCCTGGTGCGCGGCGTCGGCCTGCTGATCGGCTGCGTGCTGAGCGAGGCCTGGAAAGGCAAGGCCAAGGACATCCTCAACGCCGCCGAGAAAGAAGGCGTGATGGTCCTGCAGGCAGGTCCCGACGTGGTCCGCTTCGCCCCGAGCCTGGTGGTCGAAGATGCCGACATCGACGAAGGCCTGGATCGTTTCGAACGCGCCGTGGCAAAACTGACCAAGGGCTGATCGCCCTTCGCCGGCCCCGAAAAGGGGCTGGCGATACCCGAATTCCAGTGCGGGCACCTGCTTGCAGGTGGTGGCGCGTGCCCGCCGTTTTTCCGTGCCGATGTGATCGGCCCGCTTTCCCGAAAGGAGTGACACCATGCTGGTGATGCGCCCCGCGCAAATGGCTGATCTGAACGAAGTGCAGCGCATGGCTGCCGACAGCCCCATTGGTGTCACCTCGCTGCCGGATGACGCCGGCCGCCTGGGCGACAAGATCGCCGCCTCGGAAACCTCCTTTGCCGCCGAGGTCAGCTTCAATGGCGAGGAGAGCTACTTCTTCGTGCTCGAGGACAGCGCCACCGGCAAGCTGGTCGGCTGCTCGGCCATCGTCGCCTCGGCCGGCTACTCCGAGCCGTTCTACAGCTTCCGCAACGAGACCTTCGTACACGCCTCCCGCGAGCTGAAGATCCACAACAAGATCCACGTCCTGTCGCTGTGCCACGACCTCACCGGCAACAGCCTGCTGACCAGTTTCTACGTGGTGCCGGAGCTGGTGAGCAGCGCCTTCGCCGAGCTCAACTCCCGGGGCCGCCTGCTGTTCATGGCCTCGCACCCCGAGCGCTTCGCCGACTCGGTGGTGACCGAGATCGTCGGCTACAGCGACGAGCAGGGCGAGTCGCCGTTCTGGGACGCCATCGGCCGCAACTTCTTCGACCTCAACTACGCCGACGCCGAGCGCCTGTGCGGCCTGAAGAGCCGCACCTTCCTCGCCGAACTGATGCCGCACTACCCGATCTATGTGCCGCTGCTGGCCGACGAAGCGCAGGAGGCCATGGGCCAGGTGCACCCGCGGGCGCAGATCACCTTCGACATCCTCATGCGCGAAGGCTTCGAGACCGAGCACTACATCGACATCTTCGACGGCGGCCCGACCCTGCACGCCCGCGCCTCGGGCATCCGCTCCATCGCCCAGAGCCGGGTGGTGCCGGTCAAGCTTGACGAGACGCCGGTCAAGGGCGGCCGTCCGTACCTGGTGTGCAACGGCCAGTTGCAGGATTACCGCGCCGTGCTGCTGGAGCTGGACTGGGTGCCGGGCAAGCCGGTCAGCCTGAGCGGCGAAGCCGCCGAGGCCCTGGGTGTCGGCGAAGGCGCCAGCGTGCGCCTGGTCGCGGTCTGAACCGCCGGAACAGAGAGTTTCGCGGCAGGCACAGACCGCCGCACAAGGAGATAGCATGATCGTTCGTCCTGTACGCAGCAGCGATTTACCCGCGCTGATCGAATTGGCCCGCAGCACCGGCACCACCGGGCTGACCACGCTGCCCGCCAACGAGGAGCGCCTCGGCCAGCGCGTCGGCTGGGCCGAGAAGAGCTTTCGCGGCGAAGCCGAGCGCGGCGACACCGACTACCTGTTCGTGCTGGAGAACGACGAAGGCCTGGTGGTCGGCATCAGCGCCATTGCCGGTGCCGTCGGCCTGCGCGAGCCCTGGTACAACTACCGGGTCGGCCTGACCGTCAGCGCCTCGCAGGAGCTGAACATCTACCGCGAGATCCCCACGCTGTTCCTGGCCAACGACCTGACCGGCAACTCCGAGCTGTGCTCGCTGTTCCTGCGCAGCGACTACCGCAGCGGTCTCAATGGCCGTCTGCTGTCCAAGGCGCGGATGCTGTTCATCGCCGAGTTCCCGCAGCTGTTCGGCAACAAGATCATCGCCGAGATGCGCGGCATGTCCGACGAGGCAGGCCGCTCGCCCTTCTGGGAGAGCCTGGGCCGGCACTTCTTCAAGATGGAGTTCAGCCAGGCCGACTACCTCACCGGCGTGGGCAACAAGTCGTTCATCGCCGAGCTGATGCCCAAGTTCCCGCTGTACACCTGCTTCCTCTCGGAAGCGGCGCGCAACGTCATCGGTCGCGTGCACACCGACACGGAACCGGCGCTGGCCATGCTCAAGCGCGAAGGCTTCAACTACCAGGGCTACGTTGACATCTTCGACGCCGGTCCCGCCATCGAGTGCGAGACCTCGAAGATCCGCGCCGTGCGTGACAGCGAGACCCTGGTACTGGCCGTCGGCACCCCGGGTGACGACGCCACCCCTTACATCATTCACAACCGCAAGCGCGAAGACTGCCGCATCACCGCCGCACCGGCGCGCCTGGCGGCAGGCACCCTGGTGGTCGATCCGCAGACCGCCAAGCGCCTGCGCCTGGGCGCCGGCGACAATGTCCGCGCCGTGCCGCTGTCCGCCGGTCGGGAGGCCCAGTAAATGAACACGCATTACATCGCAGGCCACTGGCTGGCCGGCCAGGGTGAAACCCTGCAGTCGCTCAACCCCGTCACCCAGGCGGTGATCTGGCAAGGGCAGGGCGCCGACGCCGCCCAGGTCGAAGCCGCCGTGCAGGCCGCCCGCCAGGCGTTCCCGGCCTGGGCATCGCTGAGCCTGGAAGCGCGTATCAGCGTGCTGGAGGCCTTCGCCGACAAGCTCAAGGCCAAGGCCGAGGCGCTGTCGCGCTGCATCGGTGAAGAAACCGGCAAGCCCCTGTGGGAGTCGGCCACCGAAGTGACCAGCATGGTCAACAAGGTCGCCATCTCGGTGCAGAGCTACCGCGAGCGCACCGGCGAGAAGAGCGGCCCGCTGGCCGACGCCACCGCCGTGCTGCGGCACAAGCCCCATGGCGTGGTGGCGGTGTTCGGCCCGTACAACTTCCCCGGCCACCTGCCCAACGGCCATATCGTTCCAGCGCTGCTGGCCGGCAACTGCGTGGTGTTCAAGCCCAGTGAGCTGACCCCCAAGGTCGCCGAGCTGACGGTGCAGTGCTGGATCGAGGCCGGCTTGCCGGCCGGCGTGCTCAACCTGGTCCAGGGCGCCCGCGAAACCGGCGTGGCGCTGGCCGCCAACCCGGGTATCGACGGTTTGTTCTTCACCGGTTCCAGTCGCACCGGCAACCTGCTGCACCAGCAGTTCGCCGGCCGCCCGGACAAGATTCTCGCCCTGGAAATGGGTGGCAATAACCCACTGGTTGTCGATGAGGTCAAGGACCTGGACGCCGCGGTGTACACCATCATCCAGTCGGCGTTCATCTCCGCCGGCCAGCGCTGCACCTGCGCCCGCCGCCTGCTGGTGCCGCAGGGTGCCTGGGGTGACGCGCTGATCCAGCGCCTGGTCGAGGTGAGCCGCGGTATCAGTGTCGGTGCCTTCGACCAGCAACCCGCGCCGTTCATGGGCTCGGTGATTTCGCTGCAGGCGGCCCGCGCGCTGTTGGCGGCTCAGGCCGAACTGCTCGGCAAGGGCGCCGTGGCGCTGCTGGAGATGACCCAGCCGCAGGCCAACGCGGCCTTGCTCACGCCTGGCATCATCGATGTCAGTGCCGTGGCCGGGCGCCCGGACGAAGAGTTCTTCGGCCCGTTGCTGCAGGTGATCCGCTACGCCGACTTCGACGCGGCGATCGAGGAGGCCAACAACACCCAGTACGGCCTGGCCGCCGGCCTGCTGTCGGACTCCAACGCCCGCTACCAGCACTTCTGGCTGCGCAGCCGCGCCGGCATCGTCAACTGGAACAAGCAGCTGACCGGCGCCGCCAGCAGCGCGCCGTTCGGTGGCGTCGGCGCCAGCGGCAACCACCGCGCCAGCGCCTACTACGCGGCGGACTACTGCGCGTACCCCGTGGCTTCGCTGGAGACCGCGAGCCTTGCACTGCCGGCGACCCTGACGCCGGGCGTTACCCTATAACAACAGGTCTCGGAGCCTTGCCGATGAAATCCTTTGAAGTGAATTTTGATGGCCTGGTGGGGCCGACCCACAACTACGGCGGTCTGTCCTACGGCAACGTGGCCTCGCAGAGCAACAGCCAGCAGGGTTCCAACCCGCGCGAGGCGGCGCGTCAGGGCCTGGCGAAGATGAAGGCGCTGACGGAGATGGGCTTCAAGCAGGGCGTGCTGGCCCCGCAGGAGCGTCCGGACGTGGCGGCCTTGCGCCGCCTGGGCTTCACCGGCAGCGACGGCGAAGTGATCCAGCGCGCCGCGAAGGAAGCCATGCCGCTGCTGGTCGCCAGCTGCTCGGCCTCGAGCATGTGGGTGGCCAACGCCGCCACCGTCAGCCCCAGCGCCGACACTGCCGATGGTCGCGTGCACTTCACTGCCGCCAACCTCAACTGCAAGTACCACCGCAGCATCGAGCACCCGACCACCAGCCGTGTGTTGGGCGCCATGTTCAGCGATGACAAGGTCTTCGCCCACCACGAGGCGCTGCCGGCGGTTGCCCAGTTCGGTGACGAGGGCGCGGCCAACCACACTCGCTTCTGCCGCGCCTATGGCGATGCCGGCGTCGAGTTCTTCGTCTATGGCCGAAGCGCCTTCGACAGCCGCTATCCCGCGCCGCAGAAGTATCCGGCGCGCCAGACCCTGGAAGCCTCCCAGGCCGTCGCTCGCCTGCACGGGCTGAGCGACGATGGCGTGGTCTACGCTCAACAGAATCCGGCAGTGATCGACCAGGGCGTGTTCCACAACGACGTGATCTCGGTGGGCAACGGCGAGGTGCTGTTCTACCACGAGGACGCGTTCCTCGAGACCGACACGGTGCTTGGCCAGCTGCAGGCTAAACTGGCCAGCAAGGGCGGCAACTTCCAGGGCATCTGCGTGCCGCGCGCGGCGGTGACGGTGGAGGACGCGGTGCGTTCCTACCTGTTCAACAGTCAGCTGCTCAGCCGCGAGGACGGTTCGATGCTGCTGGTGGTGCCGGAAGAGTGCCGCCACAACGAGCGCGTCTGGGCCTACCTGAACCAGCTGACCGGCCAGGGCGGCCCGGTCAAGGAGGTCAAGGTGTTCGACCTCAAGCAGAGCATGCAGAACGGTGGCGGCCCGGCTTGCCTGCGTCTGCGCGTGGCGTTGAAGGAAAACGAACTGGCGGCGGTCAATCCAGGCGTTATCATGACCGCCTCGCTGTACGACACCCTGGTGCAGTGGGTCGACAAGCACTACCGCGATCGCCTCGGCGAAGCGGACCTGGCCGACCCGCAGTTGCTGGTGGAATGCCGCACGGCCCTGGATGAACTGACCCAGATCCTCAAGCTGGGCTCGGTATATCCGTTCCAACGCCAACCTTGATAGAGAGAAATTGCAATGTCCGACGCCCTGCGCCTGATCCTGGAAGATGAAGACGGCACCCAGCTGGAAACCTCCTGCACCCGTTTTGCCGTGGTCTGGCAAGGCAAGGAAGTGTGGATCCAGCAGGACGGCCGCGGCCAGCTGCTGATCGGCGTCGATGTCGAGGAAGACGACACCGAGTACGCCAACCTGCTGCTGCGCCCGATGGCCACCAACCTGGTCAGCCTGCAACTGGAAATGGAACCGGCCGACGTCGCCGGTGACGACGACCACGTCCACGGCCCGGACTGCGGCCACCACCACTAAGGAAGCGCCTATGCTCGCCCTCGGCAAACTGCTTGAGCTGACCCTGACCGATCACGAACCGGCCGAGAAGACCCAAGTGACCACCCGGGGCGTGCGTTTGCGCTGGTTGGGGGAGGGCGCACTGGAAGTGCGTCCCCCCGAAGGTGAGGATTGCGGGCTCGACCTGCTGTTGTCGGCCGGTATCCATGGCAACGAGACGGCGCCGATCGAGCTGCTTGAAAGGCTGCTGCACGGTGTTGCTAACGGCAAGATCAAGCCGCGTGCGCGGGTGCTGTTCCTGTTTGGCAACCCGGCGGCGATCCGCAAGGGCGAGCGTTTCATCGAGCAGGACATCAACCGCCTGTTCAATGGCCGCCACGAACTCTCCAGTGGTTTCGAGGCGCTGCGCGCCGCCGAGCTCGAACAGTTCGCCCGGGTGTTCTTCAGCAAGCCCGAGCGCACCCGCCTGCATTACGACCTGCATACCGCCATTCGTGGGTCCAAGATCGAGCAGTTCGCGCTGTATCCCTACAAGGAAGGTCGCCGGCACTCGCGCCGTGAGCTGGCCCGTCTGGCCGCGGCCGGCATGGAGGCGGTCCTGCTGCAGAGCAAGTCGTCGATCACCTTCAGCGCGTTCACCTATGAGCAGCTCGATGCCGAGGCCTTCACCCTGGAGCTCGGCAAGGCCCGGCCGTTCGGGCAGAACGAAGAGGTCAACCTCGACCGGCTAGAGGAGCGCCTGATCCAGCTCATCGAGGATACCGAGCCGCAAACCGAACAGTCCCTGGATGGCCTCAAGCTGTTCAGCGTCGCCCGCGAGATCATCAAGCACAGCGACAGCTTCCGCTTGCACCTGCCGGCGGATATCGAGAACTTCTCCGAGCTGAAGAAGGGTGACCTACTGGCCGAAGACCTGGCCGAGACGCGCTGGGTGGTGGAGGAGGAGGGCGCGCGGATCATCTTCCCCAACCCCAAGGTGAAGAACGGGCTGCGCGCCGGCATCCTGATCGTGCCCGACTCGGGCCAGCGGCTGGCTTAAGCCTTGCGCGATCCCTGTAGGAGCGGCCTTGCGTCGCGAAAGGGCTGCGCAGCAGCCACGGGGATCTCAGCTGCGAAGCTGATATTGCTGGGGTCGCTTTGCGACCCTTTCGCGGCACAAGGCCGCTCCTACAGGCGTGTTGTGCACTAGGCCGGTTTTGGATCCCTTCGGTGATGAAATTCTTTTAATTCACCAACCTGTTAATTTTCCCCACCCCGGGACCGTAATTGGCTTGCCAGTAGCGAAACGCTGGCTTTAGCATCGCGGTCATGCCGTTTTCAATTGCTGTAGTCCGACAAACCGTCCATTCGACGGTTTCTATCGCATAAACACACTGCACCGAGACTGCAGGACCGATATAATGCGGCCCTTTGCCGTCGTTTCGTCGATTCGACGTGTGGCCGCCGTTTCCGTGGAAGAACCTATGAAAAGCGCAGAAATCCGTGAAGCCTTCCTCCGCTTCTTCGAAGAGCAGGGACATACTCGCGTTGCCTCCAGCTCCCTGATCCCGGGCAATGACCCGACCCTGCTGTTCACCAACGCCGGCATGAACCAGTTCAAGGACTGCTTCCTCGGCCAGGAAAAGCGCGCCTATACCCGCGCCGTGAGCAGCCAGAAGTGCGTACGCGCCGGTGGCAAGCACAACGACCTGGAAAACGTCGGCTACACCGCCCGTCACCACACCTTCTTCGAGATGCTGGGCAACTTCAGCTTCGGCGACTATTTCAAGCGCGATGCCATCACCTTCGCCTGGACCTTCCTGACTTCGGACAAGTGGCTGAACCTGCCGAAGGAAAAGCTGTGGGTCACCGTCTACGCCAGCGACGACGAAGCCTACGACATCTGGACCAAGGAAGTCGGCGTGCCGGCCGAGCGCATGGTGCGCATCGGTGACAACAAGGGCGCCCCGTACGCCTCTGACAACTTCTGGACCATGGGTGACACCGGCCCGTGCGGCCCGTGCACCGAGATCTTCTACGACCACGGCGCCGACATCTGGGGCGGCCCACCCGGCTCGCCGGAAGAAGACGGCGACCGCTACATCGAGATCTGGAACAACGTCTTCATGCAGTTCAACCGCACCGCTGACGGCGTCCTGCACCCGCTGCCGGCGCCGTCGGTGGACACCGGCATGGGCCTGGAGCGCATCAGTGCGGTGATGCAGCACGTGCACTCGAACTACGAGATCGACCTGTTCCAGAGCCTGCTGGCTGCTGCCGCCCAAGCCATCGGTTGCGCCAATGACGACCAGCCGTCTCTGAAAGTGGTTGCCGACCACATCCGTTCCTGCGGCTTCCTGATCGCCGACGGCGTGCTGCCGTCCAACGAAGGCCGTGGCTACGTGCTGCGCCGCATCATTCGTCGCGCCTGCCGCCACGGCAACAAGCTGGGCGCCAAGGGCAGCTTCTTCCACAAGATCGTCGCCGCGCTGGTGGCCGAGATGGGCGAAGCCTTCCCTGAGCTCAAGGGCCAGCAGGCGCACATCGAGCGCGTGCTCAAGACCGAGGAAGAGCAGTTCGCCAAGACCCTCGAGCAGGGCCTGCGCATCCTCGAGCAGGACCTCGCCCAACTGCAGGGCCAGGTCGTGCCGGGCGACGTGGTGTTCAAGCTGTACGACACCTACGGCTTCCCCATGGACCTGACCGCCGACATCGCCCGTGAGCGCGAGCTGACCATCGACGAAGCCGGCTTCGAGCGCGAGATGGAGGCCCAGCGCGAGCGCGCCCGCTCCGCCAGCGCCTTCGGCATGGACTACAACAGCCTGGTCAAGGTCGACACCGCCACCGACTTCCTCGGCTATGACGCCACCGAAGGCCAGGGCAAGGTCATCGCCCTGTACAAGGACGGCCAGTCGGTTGAGCAACTGGCAGAAGGCGAGGAGGGCGTTGTTGTCCTCGATCGCACCCCGTTCTACGCCGAGTCCGGTGGCCAGGTCGGTGACTCCGGCTACCTGCAGGCCGGCGCCGTGCGCTTCGACGTGCGCGACACCACCAAGACCGGCGGTGCCTTCCTGCATCACGGCGTGGTCGCCAGCGGCGCGCTGACCGTCGGCGCCACGGTTGACGCCCGCGTCGATGCCGAGGTGCAGCACGCCACCTCGCTGAACCACTCCGCCACCCACCTGCTGCACGAAGCGCTGCGTCAGGTGCTGGGCGAGCACGTGCAGCAGAAGGGCTCGCTGGTCGACAGCCAGCGCCTGCGTTTCGACTTCAGCCACTTCGAGGCGGTCAAGCCTGAGCAGATCAAGGCCCTGGAAGACATCGTCAACCGCGAAGTGCGCCGCAACACCGAGGTACAGACCGAGCTGACCGACATCGAGACCGCCAAGGCCAAGGGTGCAATGGCGCTGTTCGGTGAGAAGTATGGCGACACCGTGCGCGTGCTGAGCATGGGCGGTGACTTCTCCGTCGAGCTGTGCGGTGGCATCCACGCCAAGCGCACCGGCGACATCAGTCTGTTCAAGATCATCAGCGAAGGCGGCGTGGCCTCTGGCGTGCGCCGTATCGAAGCGATCACCGGCGCCGCCGCGCTGGCCTACCTGAACACTGCCGAAGAGCAGGTCAAGGAAGCCGCGCAGCTGGTCAAGGGCAATCGCGACAACCTGATCGACAAGCTGTCGGCTGTGCTCGAGCGCAACCGCCAGCTGGAAAAGCAGCTCGAGCAGCTGCAGGCCAAGGCCGCCAGCGCCGCCGGGGATGATCTCTCCAATGCGGCTGTTGAGGTCAAGGGTGCCAAGGTCCTCGCCGCCCGCCTGGATGGGCAGGACGGCAAGGCGCTGCTGGCGCTCGTCGATCAACTGAAGAACAAGCTCGGCCACGCAGTGATCCTGCTGGGCAGCGAGCATGAGGGCAAGGTCGTGCTGGTGGCTGGCGTGACCAAGGACCTCTCCAGCCAACTCAAGGCTGGCGACCTGATGAAACAAGCTGCTGCGGCGGTCGGTGGCAAGGGCGGCGGTCGCCCTGACATGGCCCAGGGCGGTGGCGTCGACGTCGCCGCGCTGGACCAGGCGCTGGCCCTGGCCGTGCCGTTCGCCGAGCAGGGACTTTGAGATGGTGGGGGCGCCGGTCTAGTCGGCGTCCCCGCCATGTTGGATTGTTTTTTGGGGCCCTTGAGGGCTGAGGCACCTTTGAAATGGCGTTGATCGTACAGAAATTTGGCGGTACCTCTGTCGGTTCCATCGAGCGGATCGAGCAGGTTGCCGACAAGGTCAAGAAATTCCGCGAGCAAGGCACCGACCTGGTGGTTGTGCTGTCGGCGATGAGCGGTGAAACCAATCGCCTGATCGACCTGGCGAAGCAGATCAC
Source organism: Pseudomonas sp. 2hn (assembly GCF_019646095.1). Taxonomy (NCBI): domain Bacteria; kingdom Pseudomonadati; phylum Pseudomonadota; class Gammaproteobacteria; order Pseudomonadales; family Pseudomonadaceae; genus Pseudomonas; species Pseudomonas sp. 2hn. The sequence continues at coordinate 1,589,873 of NZ_CP081016.1, forward strand.
CGACAAGCCCGAACCCCGCGAGCTGGACGTGATCGTCTCGACCGGCGAGCAGGTCACCATCGCCTTGCTGTCCATGGCCCTGATGAAGCGCGGCGTGCCGGCGGTGTCCTACACCGGCAACCAGGTGCGCATCCTCACCGACAGCGCGCACAACAAGGCGCGCATCCTGCAGATCGACGACCAGAAGATCCGCGCCGACCTCAAGGCCGGCCGGGTCGTGGTGGTCGCAGGTTTCCAGGGCGTCGACGAGCACGGCAACATCACCACCCTCGGCCGTGGCGGCTCCGACACCACCGGCGTGGCCCTGGCGGCGGCGCTGAAGGCCGACGAGTGCCAGATCTACACCGATGTCGATGGCGTCTACACCACCGACCCGCGTGTCGTGCCCCAGGCCCAGCGCCTGGAGAAGATCACCTTCGAGGAGATGCTGGAAATGGCCAGCCTCGGCTCCAAGGTGCTGCAGATTCGCTCGGTGGAGTTCGCCGGCAAGTACAACGTCCCGCTGCGCGTGCTGCACAGCTTCAAGGAGGGTCCGGGTACCCTCATTACCATCGATGAAGAGGAATCCATGGAACAGCCGATCATTTCCGGTATCGCCTTCAACCGTGATGAGGCCAAGCTGACCATTCGTGGCGTCCCGGATACCCCGGGCGTCGCCTTCAAGATCCTCGGCCCGATCAGCGCGGCCAACATCGAAGTCGACATGATCGTGCAGAACGTCTCGCACGATAACACCACCGACTTCACCTTCACCGTGCACCGCAACGAGTACGAGAAGGCGTTGAGCGTGCTGGAAAACACTGCACGCGAAATCGGCGCGCGTGAAGTGATCGGCGACACCAAGATCGCCAAGGTGTCGATCGTCGGCGTCGGCATGCGCTCCCATGCGGGCGTTGCCAGCCGCATGTTCGAGGCCCTGGCCAAGGAGAGCATCAACATCCAGATGATCTCCACCTCCGAGATCAAGGTCTCGGTGGTGATCGAAGAGAAATACCTTGAGCTGGCCGTACGCGCGCTGCACACCGCGTTCGAGCTCGACGCGCCTGCCCGACAGGGTGAGTGACACGCTGCCTGGAGGGGCGCGGCTTGCCGCGCCCTTCGCGTTTCTGGTCGCTGCGGCTGTCCCTGTCCAGGCAGCCGTGGCGGTCGATCCGGGCCAGTGCCGTCGTCCCCGACCAAGGCCCTGCTTTTAAAGACTGTTGTCCCTGAAGATTCATGTGAGGAGAAAACTATGCTGATTCTGACTCGTCGGTGCGCCGAGAGCCTGATCATTGGTGACGGTGAGATCACCGTGACGGTCCTGGGTGTCAAAGGCAACCAGGTGCGTATTGGCGTTAGCGCGCCCAAGGAAGTGGCTGTTCACCGCGAGGAAATCTACCTGCGGATCAAGAAAGAGAAGGACGAGGAGCCAAGCCTTTAATTTTTTTGAAGTTTTTTTCAAAAAAAGGGTTGCAAACGAGGAAGGGTGTGTTTAATATTCGCCTCGTGTTGCGGTGAGGTGGCCGAGTGGCCGAAGGCGCTCCCCTGCTAAGGGAGTATACCTCATAAGGGTATCGGGGGTTCGAATCCCCCCTTCACCGCCATTATTTGCCTGGAGCGCTTCAAGCGATCCGAATGGCACAGCAAGACACGGACTCATAGCTCAGCTGGATAGAGTACTCGGCTACGAACCGAGCGGTCGGAGGTTCGAATCCTCCTGAGTCCGCCACTTTTGAAGTGGCTTTGCCTGCAAGGCTGCTTCAAACCACCAGTGGTAATCTGGTCTAAAACTACCCCACGGACTCATAGCTCAGCTGGATAGAGTACTCGGCTACGAACCGAGCGGTCGCAGGTTCGAATCCTGCTGAGTCCGCCACTTTTGAAGTGGCTTTGCTTGCAAAGACGCTTCAACAAGCCAGTGGTAATCTGGCCTAAAACTACCAACCACGGACTCATAGCTCAGCTGGATAGAGTACTCGGCTACGAACCGAGCGGTCGCAGGTTCGAATCCTGCTGAGTCCGCCACTTTTTGAAGTGGCTCTGCTTGCAAAGACGCTTCAACAAGCCAGTGGTAATCTGGCCTAAAACTACCACTACGGACTCATAGCTCAGCTGGATAGAGTACTCGGCTACGAACCGAGCGGTCGCAGGTTCGAATCCTGCTGAGTCCGCCATACATCAAGAAGCCCGCTCATTAGAGCGGGCTTTTTGTTTTTCTGGCGCGCTGAATTGTCACGGATGTCCATCTACGCTGTTCTGTAGAGGCTCCCGAAAGGAATCGGCGCTGCGAATCGAACCGGCACACGAGCAATGTGCTTTTCACGCCATAGCGACCGTCGCACTGATGGCTTCGAGCGTTGTCACAGCTTTAGCGCGCAAACGATTGTTCTGGCCAAAAATTTAAGCGATCCGACAGCTTACACAGTGTATGATTGCGCCCGTCAGCCCCGCCGGGGCTTGTGGAATCCCACCATGGACTTACCCAGTAGTTACTCGCTAACACGCTTCATACAGCCAGATCTGACCGATTGATTCTCCCGGCGTGCTCCGCTGCTGGGAGTGGAGTTCGCCTATGACCGAAATCGAAGTAAAGAAAGCCCAAGACAGCCTGCAGGATCGCCTGGCCCAGGTGATCGAACTGCTGCAGCGCCAGCGGGTGGTCGAGGACCTGACGCACCGTCAGGAAGGTCACCACCATGACCTGGTGGAAAACCTCGTCCACCGCCAGAACCTTGTCGAACTGCAGCGCAAGCTCGACGACCTGCACCCCGCCGACATCGCCTATATCCTCGAAGCCTTGCCGCTGGACGACCGCCTGACGGTCTGGCAGCTGGTGCGCTCGGATCGCGACGGCGACATCCTGCTCGAAGTCTCTGACGCCGTGCGCCAGACCCTGATCGCCGACATGGACGATCACGAACTGCTGGCTGCCGCCAAGGAGATGGACGCCGACGAACTCGCCGACCTGGCACCGGAGCTGCCCCGCGACGTCGTCCACGAGCTCATGGAAAGCCTTGATGCCCAGCAGCGCGAGCGTGTGCGCTCGGCCCTGAGCTATGACGAAGAGCAAGTCGGCGCGCTGATGGACTTCGAGATGGTCACCATCCGCGAAGACGTCAGCCTCGAGGTGGTATTGCGCTACCTGCGCCGGCTCAAGGAGCTGCCAGGGCACACCGACAAGCTGTTCGTCGTCGATTACGATGGCATTCTCAAGGGTGTGCTGCCGATCAAGCGGTTGCTGGTCAACGACCCGGACAAGAAAGTCGCGGAGGTCATGGCCAATGACCCGGTGACCTTCCACCCCGAGGAAGATGCCTACGACGCCGCCCTGGCCTTCGAGCGCTACGACCTGGTCTCCGCCCCCGTGGTGGACAAGAACGAGCGTCTGATCGGCCGTCTGACCATCGATGAAATGGTCGACCTGATTCGTGAAGAGAGCGAGAGCGAAGTGCTCAACATGGCCGGTCTGCGCGAGGAGGAAGACATCTTCGCCTCGGTCTGGCGCTCGCTGCGCAACCGTTGGGCTTGGCTGGCCATCAACCTGATCACCGCATTCGTCGCCTCGCGGGTGATCGGCCTGTTCGAAGGCTCCATCGAGAAGCTGGTGGCGCTGGCGGCGCTGATGCCGATCGTGGCGGGTATCGGCGGCAACTCGGGTAACCAGACCATCACCATGATCGTGCGCGCCATGGCCCTCGACCAGGTGTCGCCGGGCAATACCAGCCGCCTGATGCGCAAGGAACTGGCGGTGTCGCTGCTCAATGGCCTGATCTGGGGAGGCGTGATCGGTGTCGTGGCGTTCTGGCTCTATGGCAGCTGGTCGCTGGGCCTGGTAATGACCGCGGCGATGACCCTGAACCTGTTGCTGGCCGCCTTGATGGGCGTGCTGATCCCGATGACGCTGACGCGCCTGGGGCGTGATCCGGCGATGGGGTCGAGTGTGATGATTACGGCGGTCACCGACAGTGGCGGCTTCTTTATTTTCCTCGGCCTGGCTACGCTGTTCCTGCTGTAAGCGTTTTCAGGCCATGCGCAATCCCCTGTAGGAGCGGCCTTGCGCCGCGAAAGGGCCGCATGGCGGCCCCATGATTTCAGCGTTGATGCAAAGATCGCCGGGGCCGCTATGCGGCCCTTTCGCGGCACAAGGCCGCTCCTACAGTAGGGGGGTGCGTGACTCCGCAACCGGATGCAAAAAAAAGCCAGCTTGCGCTGGCTTTTTTGTGTGCGGCTGTCGCTAGCCTGGATCAGGACGCGTCGGCGGCCATTTCCACATCGTGAGCGATGAGGGCGACCAGCGCATTCTGCTGGCGGTGGGACAGCTGGCGGAAGCGCTGCAGCAGTTCACGTTCGTGGAGGCTGAGCTCTGGGCTGTCCAGGCGCATGCTCAGTTCATCACCCAAGGCACCTTCCTGGATAAGGCTCTGCTCCAGGCGGGCGATGATTTCGGAGTTCATGCTGCGGTGATGGTTTCGCGCTACTTCGGCAATGCGCTCACGCATCCCGTCTGGCAGGCGGACGACGAACTTGTCAGCGGTGCGGCTCGAATAGATAGCCTGTTTCATTGGGCGCATATAAATTGACCGGTTGTTCTGGTTCAGGGGGAGCGGTTCGCAAATTGGCCGCACGGTGGAAGTACGACCGCGGCGACGACAAAATGTTCAACCGTGATGTGATTTTGGTTCTTCATCTTGCCTCAGGGTCGCCGTTTCCTTGGCGTCAATTCTGTGACAAATAGTGATCTCGATAAAGGCTTTTTGCCAGTACCAATTATCAGAAATGAGCACTGGTTTGAAAAGTTTCACATTCATCGAATTGCACCGGCGTCAGACAAATGCCGTCAAAATCTGGTAAAAGACGGTAAAGGCCTGGGGAAAATCCTGGAATGCGCTGGTTTCCCATACATTGAGCATAGTGGCTATGCAATATGACGCAAGCGGTGGGGCGGCCTCAAGGGGGCGCCTGATATTCCTCATGGGACCGTCGGGATCGGGAAAAGATTCCCTGATCGATGCGGCGCGTGAGCGATTGTTCGCCCAGGGCGTCGAAATCGCCCGGCGGGTCATCACGCGCTCGGCCGAGGCCAAGGGCGAAGCCGCGCTCGGAGTGAGCGTCGATCGCTTCGAGGCGATGCGCGAGGCGGGGGCGTTTTCCCTGGACTGGCAGGCGAATGGTCTGAGCTATGGCATCCCCGCACAGTTGGGCGCGTGGCTCGCCGCAGGCCAGTCGGTGCTGGTCAATGGTTCGCGTGCCTACCTGGCCAACGCCCGGCAGCGCTATCCCGACCTGGTGGCCGTGGGGCTGACGGTTTCCCAGCAAGCGCTACGGCAGCGATTGCTGGCCAGGGGGCGGGAGAGCAATGAAGAGATCGAGCAGCGCCTGGCCCGCAACTTGAGGTTGCAGGCCTATGATCCCGGCGTGCATGTCGTGGACAACTCCGGTTCGCTGGCCAGCGCGGTCGAGGCGTTGCTCGCGCTGTTGCGCAGCGAAGGCGTGATCGCCGACGCGGCGGGGAAAAAGCCGACGTGCAAATTGCCCGATTGATACATGACAAATGCCCACACGCTGGTTAACATGCTCGCCGTCCCCGCCGCACAGCGTCTGTTGTCGGCTTCTGTGTCTCAGTAGCTCAATTGGATAGAGCATCCCCCTCCTAAGGGGAAGGTTGGCAGTTCGAACCTGCCCTGGGACGCCATTTCCCCCCCATTTCCCTTGTCCTCGTTCAACGAACCTGAACGCTTGCCTGCGGCTGTCGCGTCGTGCGGCTGTAGCTCAGGGCGAAGTGTGCCGCCAGCCCGAAGATCAGACCCCAGAACGCGGCGCCAAGGCCGAGCAGGCTCATCCCCGATGCGGTGACCAGGAAGGTGATCAGCGCCGGCTCCCGCTGTTTTTCGTCACTCATGGCGCCCGTCAGGCCGTTGGCAATGGCACCGAACAGTGCCAGGCCGGCGAGGGCGGCGATCAGTTCCCTCGGCAGGGCGGCGAACACCGAGGCCAGCGTGGCGCCGAAGCTGCCCATCAGCAGGTAGAAGGCGCCGCAGGCCATGCCGGCGATGTAGCGCTTGTCAGGGTTCTCGTGGGCCTCGCGGCCAGTGCAGATGGCGGCGGTGATCGCCGCCAGGTTGACGCCGTGGCAGCCGAAAGGTGCCAGTAGCAGCGAACCCAGGGCGGTGACCGAGACGATCGGGCGTGCCGGCACCTGGTAGCCGGAGGTGCGCAGTACGGCGATACCGGGCACCGACTGGCCGGTGAGCGATACCAGGGCCAGGGGCAGGCCGATATTGACGATGGCCTGCCAGCTCCACTGCGGGCTGGTCCAGGTCGGGACGGTCATTTCCAGCACCAGGGCCTGGGTGTCCAGCTGGCCCAGGCCGGTGGCGAGGCCGCAACCGACGATCAGCACCGAAAGAATCGCGTAGCGCGGCGACAAGCGCTTGAACAGCAGGTAGCTCGCCAACATCGACAGTACCAGCACGGGCTGCAGGCGGATCGAGCTGAACAGTTCGGCGCCGAAGCGGAACAGGATGCCGGCCAGCATCGCCGCGGCAATGGCCTTGGGCAGGCGATTCATCAGCTTGTCGAAGGCGCCGCTCAGGGCGATCACGGCAATCAGCAGCGAGGCGACGATGTACGCGCCCACCGCCTGCGCCAATGACACACTCGGTAGCATCGACACCAGCAGCGCCGCGCCGGGCGTGGACCAGGCGGTGATCACCGGCACCCGCAGTTTCCAGCTCAGCAGCAAGCCGGTCAGGCCGCTGCCGATGGAGATGGCCCAGATCCAAGAGGCGGTCGTGGCGTTACCCAGGCCTGCCTGGTCGGCGGCCTGGAACACGATGATCAAGGGGCCTGCGTAGGAGATGATCACGGCGATCAGGCCGGCGACCAGGGCGGAGAGGGAAAAATCCTTTCTGAGGTTGTCCATGGCGAGTCCAGGTGAGTTGATTGATTCGATTGAGTCGATTCAAATTGAATCTATACGGTAACGAGACCTGAATTCAAGTGGGGCAGCTCCCACGCGGGTGATGCTTACAACTTGAATCGCTCGGAGGATCGACTCAAGTTGGCCTGTGTGTTCAAATTTCAATCATTTTCAGCCCGGTAGCCGTCTCATGTGGGTTCCACGGATCAGCGAAAGCAATCAGCCTGTCTACCTGTCCATTGCCGATGCGCTGGCGCACGATATTGCCAGCGGCGCGCTGCGGCGTGGCGAACGCTTGCCGACGTTGCGCGAACTGGCGCAGGCACTGGACGTCACGCCAGGCACCATCAGCCGCGCCTACACCGAGGCGTCGCGCCGTGGCCTGACCCAGGGCGAGGTGGGGCGTGGCACCTACGTCCTCGACCGGATCGCCGAGATGGGCGAGGCCCCCGTGATCGCCCGATCTGCACCTGCAGCTCGCGGCGAAGCGCTCGACCTGTCGATCATCAAGCCCTACGGCGAAACCCTGCAGTACTGGTTGCGTAACGCGTTGACCGAGCTGGCCAATACCTCACGGCTGGAGCAGGTGCTGGACTACGCCCCCGATGGCGGCCATCCAGCGCATCGCGAGGCGGGCGCGCAATGGTTGCGCCAGTGGCTGCCGGGTGCGCAGTGGCAGCAGATGGTCATCACCAGCGGTGCCCAGCATGGGTTGATGGTGGCGATCAGCGCCCTGACCGGGGCGGGCGACCTGGTGCTGTGCGAGTCGCTGTGCTATCCGGGCATCATTTCCGTGGCCCATGGCCTGGGCCGCCGTCTGCGTGGCGTACCGATGGACGAGCAGGGCATCCTCCCCGAGGCCTTGCGCGAGATCTGCCAGCGCGAGCGGCCCGCCATGCTGGTGTGCGTGGCGACCTGCCAGAACCCGACCACGGCGATCATGTCCAACGAGCGCCGCGCCCAGATCGCGGCGCTGGCGGAGGAGTTCGATTTCCTGCTGCTGGACGATGACATCTACGGTTTCCTCGCCACCGACCCGCAGACTCGGCCGTTGACGACCTTCGCCCCGGAGCGTTCGATCTACCTCACCAGCCTGTCCAAGTCGGTCATGCCGGCGCTGCGCATCGGCTACCTGTACAGCCCGCCGAAGCTGCTGTCACGCCTGACCGCCATGGTACGCAGCACGGTGTGGATGCCTTCGCCGTTGACCGCGCAACTGGCCAGCCATGTGATCGGCGAAGGGTTGGACAGCCAGTTGATCCGCATGCACCGCGCCGAGGCGGCGGCACGCCAGGCCATCGCCCGTGAAGTTTTCGCCAGTGCGTCGCTGCAGAGCCAGCCGCACAGCTATCACCTCTGGCTCAACCTGCCCGAGCCGTGGCGCAGCGACGAGTTCGCCCTGCTGGCGCGGGCCAATGGCGTGGTGGTCATGAGCGCCAGCCAGTTCCAGGTGGAACGCACGGGCGATCCACGTGGCGTGCGGGTCGTGCTGATGTCGCCGACCAGTCGGGAGGAGTTGCGCTTCGCCCTGACCCAGCTGGCCAGCCTGCTCGAGTCAGGGGATCCGAAGCGCTTCTACTGACGAATGCCCGGCGCTGGTGTCCTGTCTCGGAAATACGTTCTCTTTTGGCGAGTGGCTCGGGTGTTCGGGCAAGGCGCCGCGACGAGTCATAGCAGGGCTATGGCGAGGAGTGGCAACGCCGGCCGGGCGCCCAAGACGCCGCCAAAAGTGAACAGCTTATTTCCGAGACAGGACACACGACGAAAGGGGCAAAAGCTGTGCCAGCAGTGGTACCGGGGCGAAATAGGCCGTTAGGACTATTCCGACAGCCTGTTGCTCGGAATATGCTTGGCCGGCAGAGGAACAGGATTGCCGCTTGCGGCAAATACAAGCATGTGTCGGCAGCACCGGGTACGGGGCGCAGTTGCTGGACAACAGGGAGCGCGTCCATGAGTCAGGCAACAAAGCCGCTACCGGCTGGCTTCACCGAGCAGCAATTGCACACCTTGTTCGATCTGATCAGCGACGGTATCTGGGACTGGGATGCCAACAACGGCTATGTCTACCGCAATCCGGGCTGGTACGCGATGCTGGGCTATGCCAGCCACTCGCTGGACAATTCCGTGCTGACCTGGGAAAGCGTGATCCACCCCGAGGATTACCCACGGGTGATGGCGCATTTCGAGGCCTACATCAACCAGCGCAACGAGCGTTATCTCATCGAGTACCGTTGCCGCTGCCAGGATGGCAGCTACCTGTGGATCGAGGACAGCGGCCATGTCATCGCCCGCAACGCCGACGGTTCGGTAGCGCGCATGCTCGGCGCCCACCGCAATATCGACGCGGGCAAGCGCCTGGTAGCGGAGCTCGAGCAGCGCAACCTGTCCCTGGAAGGCCTGGTGGCCGAGCGCACCCGCGAACTGTCGTGGGTCAACCAACAGTTGCAGCGCCAGCTCGACGAGAATCGCGAGTTGGCCGAGCGCGACGCCCTGACCCGTACCGCCAATCGCTATCGCCTGGAAAAGACCCTGGAGCAGGCGTGCGAGCGTGCCCGGCGTTTCCGTGAACCGCTGGCGTTGATCGCCATGGACCTGGACGACTTCAAACCGATCAACGACCTGCACGGCCATGCCCGTGGCGATGCGGCGTTGGTCGAGGTCACCGAGCGGATCCGCCAGTGCCTGGGAGAGCAGGACCTTCTGGCGCGCTGGGGCGGCGATGAATTCGTGGTGGTCTTGCCACGGACCTCGCAGGAACAGGCACGCGAAGCGGCGCAGCGGATTCAGGAGGCCTTGGCCGAAGTGGCGCCGATTGGCCAGTGCCAGCTGACCATGAGCTATGGCGTGGTGCAGTGGCGGGAAGGAGAGGAGCGGCACGACCTGCTGGCCCGTGCCGACAAGGCGCTGTACCGGGCCAAGGCAGCCGGCAAGAACGCTGTCGCCGAATGAAAAAAGACCCGCGGCGCCAGGGGCGCAGCGGGCCAAATCGGCGATTGCCGCTTCAGTATCAGGTCAGATATGCAGGGCGTGGCCCAGGGCGCGCAGCGCCGCTTCCTGTACCGCCTCGCCGAGGGTCGGGTGGGCGTGGATGGTGCCGGCGATGTCTTCCAGGCGAGCCCCCATCTCCAGCGACTGGGCAAAGGCGGTGGACAGTTCCGATACCGCCACGCCCACGGCCTGCCAGCCGAGGATCAGGTGATTGTCGCGACGGGCCACCACACGCACGAAGCCGGTCTTCGATTCCAGGCTCATGGCCCGGCCGTTGGCGGCGAAGGGGAATTGCGCGACGATGCAGTCCACGCCCTGCTGGTTGGCGTGTTCCGGCGTCTGGCCGACCACCACCACTTCCGGATCGGTGAAGCACACCGCGGCGATTGCGCTGGGCTCGAAGCGTCGGCTCTTGCCGGCGATGATCTCGGCGACCATCTCGCCCTGGGCCATGGCCCGGTGCGCCAGCATCGGCTCGCCGGCCACGTCGCCGATGGCCCAGACGTTGCGCATGCTGGTCTGGCAGCGCTCGTCGATGGCGATGGCCGCGCCGTTCATCTTCAGGTCCAGGCTTTCCAGGCCGAAGCCCTTGGTGCGTGGGCGGCGACCCACGGCCACCAGCACCTGGTCAGCCTCCAGGCGCAGTTGCCCGCCCTGGCCGTCGCTGGCCAACAGGCAGCCGTCGGCATAGCCTTCGACACTGTGGCCCAGGTACAGGGCGATGCCGAGTTTCTTGATCGAGTCGGCCACCGGCGCGGTGAGTTCCGCGTCGTAGGTTGGCAGGATGCGTTCGCGGGCTTCCACCACGCTGACCTTGGCGCCGAGCTTGCGGTAGGCGATACCCAGTTCCAGGCCGATGTAGCCGCCGCCGACCACCACCAGATGCTGGGGCAGCGACTTGGGTGCCAGGGCCTCGGTGGACGAGATGATCGGCCCGCCGATAGGCAGCATCGGCAGTTCGACGCTGTTCGAGCCGGTGGCCAGCAGCAGGTGCTCGCACTGGATGCGCTGGCCGTCGACCTCGACGCTCTTGCCGTCGAGGATCTTCGCCCAGCCATGGATCACCTTCACGCCGTGCTTTTTCAGCAAGGCGGCGACGCCGCTGGTGAGGCGGTCGACGATGCCGTCCTTCCACTCGACGCTGTGCGTGATGTCCAGGCGCGGCGAGGCCACGCTGATGCCCAGCGGCGAAGGCTCGGTGTAGCGGCTGGCCTGGTGGAACTGCTCGGCCACATGGATCAGCGCCTTCGAGGGAATGCAGCCGATGTTCAGGCAGGTGCCGCCCAGGGCCTGGCCTTCGACGAGCACGGTGGGGATACCCAGCTGCCCGGCGCGGATGGCGGCCACGTAGCCGCCGGGGCCGCCGCCGATGATCAGCAGGGTGGTGTTGATGAGCTCTTGCATGATCACTCCACGAACAGGCAGGCAGGCTGTTCCAGCAGGCCGCGCACGGCCTGGATGAACAGGGCGGCATCCATGCCGTCGACCACGCGATGGTCGAACGAGCTGGACAGGTTCATCATCTTGCGCACGACGATCTGGCCGTCGATCACCACTGGCCGTTCGACCATGCGGTTGACGCCGACGATCGCCACTTCCGGGGTGTTGACCACCGGGGTGCTGACGATGCCGCCCAGCGCGCCGAGGCTGGTCAGGGTGATGGTCGAGCCGGAAAGCTCCTCGCGAGTGGCCTTGTTGTTGCGCGCGGCGTGGGCGACGCGGGCGATCTCGCTGGCGTTGCTCCACAGGTTGCCGGCCTCGGCGTGGCGCAGTACCGGCACCATCAGGCCGTTGTCGCCCTGGGTGGCGATGCCGACGTGTACCGCGCCGTGACGGGTGATGACCTGGGCTTCGTCGTCGTAGGTGGCGTTGATCTGCGGGAAGTCGCGCAGGGCGACGACCATGGCGCGCACCAGGAACGGCAGCAGGGTCAGCTTGCCGCGGCTGTCGCCGTACTTGGCGTTGAGTTGCTGGCGCAAGGCTTCCAGGTTGGTGACGTCGATTTCCTCGACGTAGCTGAAGTGGGCGACGCGGCGCTTGGCGTCCTGCATGCGCTGGGCGATCTTGCGGCGCAGGCCGATCACCGGTATCTGCTCGCTGTCTGTGCGCTTGCCGTAGCCCCCTGGTGCCTGACCGGCGCCGGTCTGCGGTTTGCTGATGAAGGCATCGAGGTCTTCATGCAGGATGCGCCCGGCCGGGCCGCTGCCATGCACGTAGCGCAGCTCGATCCCGGCGTCCAGGGCGCGCTTGCGCACGGCCGGGGAGGCCAGTGGCTTGTCGTGGGCTTCGCGTGGCACGATAGGCGCGGCGGCGTGGGTCGCGACAACCTGGGGTCGTGCTTCGATGCGTGGCTCGGGTTGGGCCATGGCCTTGACCGGTGCAGGTTCCGGCTCCACCGGCTTGGCCTGGGGCACGTCGACATGGTTGCCGCTGCCTTCGACCTCGATGCGGATCAGCTCGCTGCCGACCGCCATCACCTCACCGGGCTGGCCACCCAGGGCCAGTACCTTGCCGCTGACCGGCGAAGGGATTTCCACGGTGGCTTTGTCAGTCATGACATCGGCCACCACCTGGTCCTCGGCGATCACATCGCCGACCTTGACGAACCATTCCACCAACTCGACTTGCGCGATGCCTTCACCGATATCCGGCATCTTGATGACGTGCGTTCCCATTCAGACCTCCATGACCCGTTTCAGTGCCGCGCCTACCCGCGAAGGGCCGGGGAAGTAGGCCCATTCCTGTGCGTGAGGGTAGGGGGTGTCCCAGCCGGTGACGCGCTCGATGGGCGCCTCGAGGTGATGGAAGCAGTGCTCCTGGACCAGCGACACCAGTTCGGCGCCGAAGCCGCAGGTACGGGTGGCCTCGTGCACGACCACGCAGCGACCGGTCTTTTTCACCGACGCGACGATGGTCTCCAGGTCCAGCGGCCACAGGCTGCGCAGGTCGATGACTTCGGCGTCGACGCCGCTCTCCTCGGCGGCCACCTGCGAGACATACACGGTGGTGCCGTAGGTCAGCACGGTGACGTCGTTGCCCGGGCGGGTGATTACCGCCTTGTCCAGCGGCACGTTGTAGTAGCCATCAGGCACTGCGCTGTGCGGGTGCTTGGACCACGGGGTTACCGGGCGGTCGTGGTGGCCGTCGAACGGGCCGTTGTACAGGCGCTTGGGCTCGAGGAAGATCACCGGGTCGTCGCATTCGATCGAGGCGATCAGCAGCCCCTTGGCGTCGTATGGGTTGGACGGCATCACGGTGCGCAGGCCGCACACCTGGGTGAACATCGCCTCGGGGCTCTGGCTGTGGGTCTGGCCGCCGTAGATGCCGCCGCCGCAGGGCATGCGCAGGGTCAGCGGCGAGATGAATTCGCCGGCCGAGCGATAGCGCAGGCGGGCCATCTCCGAGACGATCTGGTCGGAGGCGGGGTAGAAGTAGTCGGCGAACTGGATCTCGACCACCGGGCGCAGGCCATAGGCGCCCATGCCCACGGCGGTGCCGACGATGCCGCTCTCGGAGATCGGCGCGTCGAACACGCGGGACTTGCCGTACTTGGTCTGCAGACCTTCGGTGCAGCGGAACACGCCGCCGAAGTAGCCAACGTCCTGGCCATAGACCACCACGTTGTCATCGCGCTCGAGCATGACATCCATGGCCGAGCGCAGGGCCTGGATCATGGTCATGGTGGTGGTGGACATGGCGTTTTCCAGATGGATGCTGTTGTTGTGATCGTTCATCTCAGACCCCCAGTTCCTGGCGCTGACGGCGCAGGTGGTCGGGCATTTCCTTGTACACGTCCTCGAACATCGAGGCGGCGCTGGGGATATGGCCATTGCTCAGGGTGCCGAACTGCTCGGCGTCCTTCTGCGCCTTGATCACCTCGGCCTCGAGCTCGGCGGTGACCGCCTGGTGCTCTTCCTCGGACCAGTGGCCGAGCTTGATCAGGTGCTGTTTCAGGCGGGCGATCGGGTCGCCCAGCGGGAAGTGGCTCCAGTCGTCGGCCGGGCGGTACTTGGACGGGTCGTCCGAGGTCGAGTGCGGGCCGGCGCGGTAGGTGACCCATTCGATCAGCGTCGGGCCCAGGCCACGGCGGGCGCGTTCGGCGGCCCAGCGCGAGGCGGCGTAGACGGCGATGAAGTCGTTGCCGTCGACCCGCAGCGAGGCGATGCCGCAACCCACGCCACGACCGGCGAAGGTGGTCGACTCGCCACCGGCGATGGCCTGGAAGGTCGAGATCGCCCACTGGTTGTTGACCACGTTGAGGATCACCGGGGCGCGGTAGACGTGGGCGAAGGTCAGGGCAGTGTGGAAGTCGGACTCGGCGGTGGCGCCGTCACCGATCCACGCCGAGGCGATCTTGGTATCGCCCTTGATCGCCGAGGCCATGGCCCAGCCGACTGCCTGGACGAACTGGGTCGCCAGGTTGCCGCTGATGGTGAAGAAGCCGGCTTCGCGTACCGAGTACATGATCGGCAGCTGGCGGCCCTTGAGCGGGTCACGGGTGTTGGACAGCAGCTGGCAGATCATGTCCACCAGCGACACCTCGCGGGCCATCAGGATGCTCTGCTGGCGGTAGGTGGGGAAGCACATGTCGCTGCGGTTCAGGGCCAGGGCCTGGCCGCTGCCGATGGCTTCCTCGCCCAGGCTCTGCATGTAGAAGGACATCTTCTTCTGGCGCTGGGCGACCACCATGCGGCTGTCGAAGATGCGCGTCTTGAGCATGGCGCGCATGCCTTGGCGCAGCACCTGCGGCTCGATGCCCTCGGCCCAGGGGCCGACGGCGTCGCCATGCTCGTTGAGCACGCGCACGAGGCTGTAGGAGAGGTCCGCCGTGTCGGCAGGCTCCACATCGATAGGGGGTTTACGGACTTGACCGGCGTCGTTCAGGCGCAGGTAGGAGAAATCGGTCTGGCAGCCTGGCCGGCCTGTAGGCTCGGGCACATGCAGACGCAGGGGGGCGTACTCGTTCATGCTTTTTACGCTCGCTCGAATGTTGTTTTTGTGAGCTTTGAAGCGGCCGCCGCTGACTGCCGGCTCGTGACTGGCAGGTCAGCGTCTTTTTACATCATAGGGGGACGGCAGGAGAATTTTTCTCTCAAGTTCATTGCCTTTGTCCGGCGGCGCAGATAAACATTCCGTACAAACACAAAAACCAGGTCAATTTCTCTCATGCGTAAACTGGATCGAACGGATATCGGAATCCTCAACAGCCTGCAGGAAAACGCCCGGATCACCAACGCGGAGCTGGCGCGCTCGGTCAACCTGTCGCCCACGCCGTGCTTCAACCGGGTCAAGGCCATGGAGGAGCTGGGGGTGATCCGCCAGCAGGTCACGCTGCTGTCGCCCGAGGCGCTGGGGCTGGATGTGAATGTGTTCATCCACGTCAGCCTTGAAAAGCAGGTCGAGCAGTCGCTGCACCGCTTCGAGGAGGAGATCGCCGAACGGCCGGAGGTGATGGAGTGCTACCTGATGACCGGGGATCCGGATTACCTGCTGCGGGTGCTGCTGCCGAGCATCCAGGCGCTGGAGCGTTTCCTCGACTACCTGACGCGCTTGCCCGGGGTGGCGAACATTCGCTCCAGCTTTGCCTTGAAGCAGGTGCGCTACAAGACCGCGCTGCCGTTGCCGGCCAATGGCATGACGTTGCGTGAGCAGTAACCTGGGCTGGCCCTTTCGCGGGTAAACCCGCTCCCACGGGAATCACGCCACCCTCCAGGGCCAAGATGACCCTGTGGGAGCGGGTTTACCCGCGAAGAAGGCTCCACGGTCCCTGGGGTGCTTGATATTTTAAACACCCCCGGCCTATGTTGTGTGCGTCGCCATTCCCGGCATGCGAACACAACAAGAAGGACAGCGTCATGACGACCGAAGGCCCGCGCAACCAGGCAGCGTTCCTGAAGGGCATCGATGAAATCGAATGCGTCACCCCCGACCTCAACGGCGTGCCCCGCGGCAAGGTGATGACCGCCGAGGGCTTCCTCGAGGGTCGCCGTCTGCAGATGGCCCGCGGCGTCCTGCTGCAGTGCATCATCGGCGGCTACCCGGCGGCCAAGTACTACGGCAGCGACGACGGCGACCTGGCGCTGGTGGCCGAGCCCTCGCAGATCCACCGACTGCCCTGGAGCGACGAGCCTCGGGCACTGGCCATCTGCGACGCGGTGGAGCTCGATGGCACGCCCTCGGGGCTGTCCAGCCGTGGCCAGCTCAAGGCGGTGATCGCCCGTTATGCCGAGCGCGGGCTGGCGCCGGTGGTGGCGACGGAGCTGGAGTTCTTCGTCTTCGCCGCCAACAGCGACCCGACCCAGCCGTTCCAACCGCCGCTGGGCAAGGACGGACGCCGGGAATTGGGCCACTCGGCATTCAGTGTCAGCTCCAACAACGGCCTGCGCCCGTTCTTCAACGAGGTGTACCGCTGCATGGCGGCGTTGGGCCTGCCGCGCGACACCTTCATGCACGAGATGGGCGTCAGCCAGTTCGAGATCAACCTGCTGCACGGCGATCCCTTGCTGCTGGCCGACCAGACCTTCCTGTTCAAGCACCTGCTCAAGGAGGTCGCGCTCAAGCATGGCCTGACCGTGGTGTGCATGGCCAAGCCGCTGGCGCACACGCCCGGCAGCTCGATGCATATTCACCAGAGCCTGGTCGACATCGCCAGCGGGCGCAACGTGTTCAGCGACGAGCAGGGCAGGGCGACCGACATCTTCCATCATTTCATCGGTGGCCTGCAGGCCTGCCTGGCCGACTTCACCGTGCTGTTCGCGCCGAACGTCAACTCCTACCAGCGCCTGTGCCACCCCTATGCGTCGCCGAACAATGCCTGCTGGTCCGAGGACAATCGCGCAGCGGGCCTGCGCATCCCGGCCAGCTCGCCTGCGGCGCGGCGAGTGGAGAACCGCCTGCCGGGCGCCGACGCCAACCCTTACCTGGCCCTCGCCGCGAGCCTTGCCGCCGGTCTGCATGGAATCGAGCGGCAGCTTGCGCCGACGCCGGCGATCCAGGGCGAGTTCGAAGTCCCCGAGCACCTGAGCCTGCCTTGCACCCTGCACGCCGCGCTGGAGCGCCTCAAGCGCAGCAACCTGGCGCGGGAACTGTTCGGCAGGGAGTTCATCGAAGGCTACATCGCCACCAAGACCCTGGAGTTGAGCGATTTCTTCGATGAGATCACGCCCTGGGAGCGCCGCGTGCTCGCCGCGCAAGCCTGAGCGCGACACGACCGCTACTGGATGCGCCCCCGGCGGCCGATTTCGCGGTCGGGGGCCTGCGCCGCGGTGGATTTGCTTTTATGCTTGGCAGCAACCCCGCGCCACCAGATCAAGGAGCTTGACGGGACGTATGCGAAATATCTGGAAGCCGTTTCAGTCGTTGTACTTCGCCGCCCTGATGATGCTGATCGGTTCGGGCCTGCTCAGTACCTACCTGGCCCTGCGCCTGGCCGCCGACCATGTCGACAGCCTGTGGATCGGTGCGCTGATGGCGGCCAACTACTTCGGCCTGGCGGTGGGCGGCAAGGTCGGGCACCGGCTGATTGGCCGGGTCGGGCATATCCGCGCCTACGCCACCTGTGCCGGCATCGTCGGCGCGGCAGTGCTCGGGCACGGGCTGACCAGCTGGCTGCCGGTGTGGATCGGACTGCGGATGATCGTCGGCCTGGGGATGATGTGCCAGTACATGGTCATCGAGAGCTGGCTCAACGAGCAGGCCGATGCCAAGCATCGCGGCGCGGTGTTCAGCGGCTACATGATCGCCTCGTATCTTGGGCTGGTGCTTGGCCAGTTGATCCTGGTGGTGCATCCGCAGCTGGGGCCTGAGTTGCTGATGCTGGTGGCGATGTGCTTTGCCCTGTGCCTGGTGCCAGTGGCCATGACCCGGCGCATCCACCCCGCGCCGTTGCGACCGGCGCCGATGGAGCCGAAGTTCTTCATCAAGCGCGTGCCGCAGTCGCTGTCCACGGTGCTTGGCTCGGGTCTGATCGTCGGTTCGTTCTATGGCCTGGCGCCGCTGTATGCGTCCAGCCAGGGGCTGTCCACCGAGCAGATCGGCCTGTTCATGGGCAGTTGTATTTTTGCCGGCCTGCTGGTGCAGTGGCCGCTGGGCTGGTTGTCCGACCGCTATGATCGCGCCGTGCTGATCCGCAGCGTGGCGATCGGCCTGGCGCTGGCCTCGGCGCCGCTGGCGATCCTGCCAGGCGTGCCGTTGGCGCTGTTGTTCGGTATCGGTTTCGTCATATCGCTGTTGCAGTTCTGCCTGTATCCCCTGGCGGTGGCGTTTTCCAATGACCATGTGGAAAGCGAGCGGCGGGTCTCGTTGACGGCCATGCTGCTGGTCACCTATGGCGTGGGGGCCTGCATCGGGCCGCTGGCGGCGGGGGTGCTGATGAAGCTGCTGGGCGCGCAGATGCTGTACGCCTTCTTCGTGTTCTTCGCCCTGGTGCTGGTCTGGCGCATTCGGCCCAAGGCGGTCACCGGGCTGCACCAGGTCCAGGATGCGCCGCTGGGGCACGTGGCCATGCCGGCGGCCGGTTCGCCCTTGTCGGCGGCCCTTGATCCACGGGTGGACGAGCAGACCGTGCAGGAGGTGATGCAGGCGCCGGTGGCTGCGGAGGATACCG
This sequence comes from Pseudomonas sp. 2hn, assembly GCF_019646095.1. NCBI lineage: Bacteria > Pseudomonadati > Pseudomonadota > Gammaproteobacteria > Pseudomonadales > Pseudomonadaceae > Pseudomonas > Pseudomonas sp. 2hn. Next base: position 1,608,364 of record NZ_CP081016.1, read on the forward strand.
AAGAGGAGGCCGGCGCGGAGCGCGAAGGCGAGGTGAGCAAATCCTAGCCTGTTGGTGTTGGGCCTGAATGAAAAACGCCACCCATTGGGTGGCGTTTTTCATGTCCTGGCGACGCTCAATAGTCGTCTTTGTCGAACCGCCGCGCCTCGCGCTGCAGCTGGTAGACGAAACTCTCGATCTTGCGCTGCGCCTGGCCGTTGAGGTTGTGGAAGCGCACCCCGGCGAAGGTGGTGTTGATGCGTTCCTCGAAGTGCAGGTGGCGCAGTTCGACCAGGGTGTCGGTCAGCCCCAGTGGGGTGCTGGCCTTGAAGCGTTCATAGACCTGGCCCAGTTGCAGGCGGTCCTCGACGTTGCCGTCGAAACGCAGCTTGCAGCCGGTGGCGGAAATGTCCAGCAGCTTGCCGCGCAGGGCACCGTTGCCCTTGAGGTGGGTTCCGTCAAGGACGATGTCGACCAGTTGCGACAGCTTCAGCGCGGCGCGAAAGGCGTTGCGGCGCTGGTGGTAAGTCACTTCCTCGGGCAGCGGGCCACGGTAGCAGCGGTTGCCGTCGATCTCACTGATGGTCAGCGCGGTGTTGGATTCCCAGGCGATGCGCACACCGTCATGGAAGCCTTCGACACGGAACGGTTCACCGTTCTCGATGTACTTCTCGCCGTCGCGGGGGATCATTTCATCCAGCGCCAGGACGCCGCTGTCCCGGTCGACATGCACCACGTAGCTCTGAAACCGCTGGCTGCGCTCATGGAAGCTGATGATCAGCGGGTCGTGGCTCTCCAGCAGTTGGCGCAAGTTCGCCGTGATCTCCAAAGGGGTGCTCAGCACCTTTGGTGGCTGGGGAGCATCGGATTCATTGAACACGGGTAATCAATCTCCAGGCAAATACGGCACACGCAAGTAACGGCATTATGCCAGTATGTTCCGTGCCTTGATCAGGGTCAATCAGACTTGGCCGATGGCCCTGGGCTTGTCCATTGGCGAGGTCGCGCCGCGGCTGTCATAGAGCGACGGAGAGTCGCCGCCCATGAGGATTCTGATCTGGTTGGCCGTGGCGTACTGCTGCATCTGGATGATCCGGCCATTGTTCTCGTTGACCTTCTGGCAGGCATCCATCAGCTGGGTGAGCTCATTGAGCTGCTGCATGATGAGTTCGCCGTTGGCCGACTGGTCGGCCACCGCCTGCACGCCCGCGCGGTCGGCGCTGAGGCCCAGATCGATGAGCAACTGGTTGCGCCGCTGTCCCTGCTGCTCGAGCAGCACGACCAGCGACTGCTTGCGCGCAAGGATATGCTCCAGCGCCATGATTTCCCGGCCATGCAGGGAAACTGCCTCCTTTTGCAGAAGGTCGAGCAGTTCCTGGGTCGGCGCGATGTCGTCTTCGATCAGTTGCAGCAGGGTGATGTCGTGCATGGCTAACTCTTGGCGTTTTGCGTCCTTGAAGTCAGCGCCCCTGGAGGTCAGCGCTGGGCTTCGAAATCAAGCAGTTTGCTGGCGACCCGGTCGGCATCGACCTTGTAGCTGCCATCTGCGATGGCCTGTTTCAACTCGGCCACGCGGGCGCTGTTGACGGTCGGCTGATCGCGCAGCTTGTCGCTGATCTTCTGCAATTGCTGGGCCTCTGGGCTCAGGTGTACCGCTTCTCCGCTGGCACTGGCGTGCTTGGGCGCTGCGCTGGCCTCGCCGGATTTGTCGGCGTTGCCCGGCGCGGCATTGCCGCGAACGCCGCCCGTGACGGACGGAGAATTGTTGAGACGACTGAAGTCGATGACCATGTTCAGAACCCCTGGGAATTAGGACGCATGCCTTGCTTTCGGCCTACCCGAGCAAAACTTTAGGCGTGAATGCATCACCGCCTCTCGGCACACGTGCGCAACCCGATCTGTGACACAGTTTAGGGGGCGCGGTTCCACATCGCCAGCGTTGCGTCACTATCCCGACGCAGTGCAGCCCTACATGGCCACCTCGACCTGCCCCGGGCCCGTGACGCGGGCCTTGACCACGCGTTTCGAATTCAGGTTGCGTACTCGGATCTGCGTCTGCAGGCCACCTTTGTCCAGGGCCTCGCCGGGCATGCGTACGCTCAGGCTGCCGCTACGGGCGATGATCACCACGTGATCACCCTTGCGCACCACATCGGCCTGCTCCAGGTGCTGTTGCGTCAGCACCTGGTCGAGCACCGTGGGTCGCAACAGCTTCAAGCCCACGGCCTGGTCAAGCTGGGTCAGGTAGCCGACGCCGAGGGTGCCCACATCGCGTTCGCGCAGGGCCACATCGCCTTCACCCACCACGCTTTCACGTTTCAGGGGGCGAGTCATGACCACCACGTCGCGCATCAGGCGCACCTGGGCGGGGACGAATACCGTCCAGGGCGCCGTGCCGTCGCAGCGGACCCGTACCGTGACTCGTCCCAGGGGCGTCGAACCTTCCAGCGAGGCGTCCAGCTGCTGGCTGCACAGCGGCATGCGCAGGCGTGGGTCGAGGCTGTTGACCTGGATCTCGTAGCGGCCCGGGGTCTGGGTGGTCGCCAGGTAGTCCTCCACGGTGAATTCAAGAAACCCTTGAGTGACACCGATAAGCTGTTCAGGCAAGGTAAAAGAGTCCGCCAGCGTACGAATGCCGGGTGCCAGCAGGCACAGGGCGGCCAGTGAGCCGGTCAACAGGCGCGTCAGTCGTCGGAAATTTGTCGTTTTCGTGTACATGGCGTTCAAAAAAGCAAAGCCCGTGCCGATTCGGTGCATAGGCAATCGTTGAAGGAGTCTGGCATGGCTGGAGTGATGGATTCGGTCAACCAGCGCACGCAACTGGTGGGGCAGAATCGCCTGGAGCTGCTGTTGTTTCGCCTCAATGGCGATCAGCTCTACGGCATCAATGTGTTCAAGGTGCGGGAGGTGCTGCAGTGCCCGGACTTGACACTGCTGCCCAGGTCCCACCCGGTGGTGCGCGGCGTGGCCAACATTCGGGGGGCGACCATCCCGATCCTGGACCTGTCGATGGCCACCGGCCTTCCGCAGTTGAAGGAAGAAACGCGCAACAGTTTCGTGATCATCACTGAGTACAACACCAAGACCCAGGGTTTCCTGGTGCATTCGGTCGAGCGCATCGTCAACATGAACTGGGAAGAGATCCATCCGCCACCCAAAGGTACCGGACGCGATCACTACCTGACCGCCGTGACCCGGGTCGACAACCGCATGGTCGAGATCATCGATGTGGAGAAGGTGCTGGCCGAGGTGGCGCCGTCGTCCGAGTCGGTGTCCGATGGCGTGATCGATGCCGAAGTACAGGACAAGGCGGTGATGCTGCGGGTGCTGACGGTCGATGACTCGTCGGTGGCGCGCAAGCAGGTGAGCCGTTGCCTGCAGACCGTGGGGGTCGAGGTAGTGGCGCTCAACGACGGTCGCCAGGCCCTGGATTACCTGCGCAAGCTGGTGGACGAGGGCAAGCGTCCGGAGGAAGAGTTCCTCATGATGATCTCGGATATTGAAATGCCGGAAATGGACGGCTATACCCTCACGGCGGAGATCCGCAGCGATCCGCGCATGCAAAAACTGCACATCTGCCTGCATACTTCGCTGTCCGGGGTATTCAACCAGGCGATGGTCAAGAAAGTCGGTGCCGATGACTTCCTGGCCAAGTTCAGGCCGGATGACCTCGCCCAGCGCGTGGTCGATCGGATCAAGGCAAGTCATTGAAACGGCCGGGGCCCGTCCCCGGCGCTAGCGATTTAAGAAGAGGCGGCAGCATTGTCTACGGGTAATTTGGATTTCGAACAGTTCCGGGTCTTCCTGGAGAAAGCCTGTGGCATCCTGCTGGGCGAGAATAAGCAGTACCTGGTCTCCAGCCGTCTCAACAAGCTGATGGAGCAACAGGGCATCAAGTCGCTGGGCGAACTGGTGCAGCGCATCCAGACCCAGCCACGCAGTGGCCTGCGCGAGCAGGTGGTCGATGCCATGACCACCAACGAGACGCTGTGGTTTCGCGACACCTACCCGTTCGAGGTGCTCAAGAGCAAGGTGATCCCGGAGTTCATCAAGAACAACCCGGGCCAGCGCCTGCGCATCTGGTCGGCGGCCTGTTCGTCCGGTCAGGAGCCGTACTCGATCTCGATGTCGATCGACGAGTTCGAGCGCACCAACCTCGGCCAGCTGAAGATGGGTGCGCAGATCGTCGCTACCGACCTGTCGGGTGCCATGCTCAACAACTGCAAGACCGGCGAGTACGATAGCCTGGCCATCGCCCGCGGCTTGTCGCAGGAGCGCCTGCAGCGCTACTTCGACCCAAAGGGTCCGGGGCGCTGGGCGATCAAGTCGCCGATCCGCAGCCGCGTCGAGTTCCGTTCGTACAACCTGCTTGACAGCTATGCGCCGCTGGGCAAGTTCGACATCGTGTTCTGCCGCAACGTGCTGATCTACTTCTCGGCCCAGGTCAAGAAGGACATCCTCATGCGCATTCACGGCACCCTCAAGCCCGGTGGCTATCTGTTCCTGGGGGCGTCCGAGGCGCTCAACGGGCTGCCTGACCATTACCAGATGGTCCAGTGCAGCCCGGGGATCATCTACCAGGCCAAGTAAGGCTGGGCGAAAAAAGGCCGGTATCCTGCGATACCGGCCTTTTGGTTTTCGCTGCGGGCTTGCCTGTGATGGCGTGTCAGAATGCGTAGCGCAGCCTGGCCGAGAACACGTCGGCATCGAAGCCCGACTTGCCCACGTAGTCATAGCTGACGCCGACGCTCACCGCACCCAGCTTGTAGTCCGCCCCCAGCCCGGCCTCGTAGCTGTTGCGCGCCACGCTGGCGCCATGGCTGACGAAAGGTGTGGTGCCCAGCACGAAGGTCGCGGTGTTCTGCACAGGATCCGCGGCGAAGTCGCGGTAGGCCATGACTTTCAGCTGTGGCTCCAGGATGCCGGCGCCGAGCGGCAGTTGGCTGGCCACGCGCACGCCGGCGCCCAGCTCGATGGCCTCGTAGCGCTGCGCCTCGACCTTGAGTGCGGCGGCCGAGCCTTTCTCGTTGAAGCGGTCGATGTCGACGCGGCTGTAGCGCGCTGCCAGGCGCGGCTCGACCAGCAGTCGCGGATTCAGCTGCCAGCTGTAGCCGCCCACCAGGTTCAGGCCCAGCAGGTTGCTGTCATAGTCGGACTTGGCCCGGGTGCCGGCGACCTCGCGCTTGCCTTGGTTGTCGTTGAAGCCGTAGGTCAGGCTGGCGTCGACGAAGTAGTTGTCCAGGGTGTAGCTGCCATACAGCGAGAAGGCGTGGCTCTGCACCTGGGTCTTGTTGCCGCGTTTGCCGTTGACGTCGGTGTCGATGAAGCTGTAGGCCGCACCGAGGATGAGCTGGTCGTCCAGCTGGCCATCGGCGCCGACCGCCACGCCGCGGCTGTAGGCGTTGTAGCCGGCAATGCCATCGCGCTGCTGCTGGCTGGCGTCGCTGTACAGCGACTGCATCCACACGCCGGAGGCGCGGCGTGCCTCGTCGGCGCGAGGGGCGCGCAGGCTGCTGGAGCGGTTGTCGATGGCGTTGCCGATCAGTCGCTGGCTGGCCATGGCGGCCTGGCGGGCGCCGTCGCTGACGTCCGGCGCCAGTTGCTCGGCGAGCCTGGCCAGTTGCGCCTCGTCGGCGCTGGCGGCGGCGAGGAACAGTGGGTCATGGTTGCCCAGGCGTGCCAGCAGGCCGGCTTCGGCCAGGTTGCCCAGGGCACGCTGTGCATTGCTGTCGCCACCCTGTTGGGCGACGATCTGCGCCAGGTCCTCGGTCGGCTTGGTGCTGACGGTGACGTAGACCTTGTTGTCATCGAGCGTGCTGCTCAGCACGTTGAGCATGGCCGAAGTGCTGGCGATCTGGGGCTTGGCGCTGACCTGCAGGCCGCTGGCGTCGAGGACCTGCACCTGGCCGGCCTCGAGCAGCAGGTAGCGGCTGCCGCTGGCCTCGAAGTCGGTGTCCTCCGGCTCCAGCAGGATCCGCGCGTTCTGGGCGAACTCGGCGATGCCGCTGACCTTGAGCACTGCCGTGTCCGGGTCGGTGCTGCTTGCCAGCCACAGGCCCAGCGCCGAGTTGTCGGCAATCCTCAGGTTGCCGTCGAGGGTGGTGTGAAGGCTGTGCAGGGTGAAGGTAGTGGGTGGCTCGCTGCTGTTCCCCACATCGATCCAGCCACCGTTTGCCAGGCGGATGCTGTTGCTGCCGGGGGATCCGTAGGCGACGCCATAGGTGCTGTCGCCTTCGACCTCGATGTTGGCCAGGCCGACAAGGTCGCCGTAGATCTTGCTGCCCTGGCGCATGATCAGCTCGACCGGGCGGTTGCTGGCGGTGGCGTCGATGGCGACTTTGGCCCAGATCTCACCGCTGTTGAAGATGTTCAAGTCACCGTTGGCCTTGTATCCGGGTTGCAGGCCGGGACCGTCGAAGGCGGTGTTGCCGATGCGGATGGCGGTGTCGCCGGCCACGATCCTGCCGCTGTTTTCGACATGGCGTCCCAGGCTGTCGAACAGGGTCGCGCCGTCGAGCACGATGGCTTGGGAGCCTTGGTCACCAGCGAAAATCTGGCCCTGGTTGTCGATGCCGGCCAGTACGGTCGGCCGGTTGGCGGCATCCGTGGTGGCGTGGATGGCGATGGCGCCTGGGCCCGTCGCGCTGATCTCGCCGCGGTTGACCACCCGCTCTTCCAGGTTCGCTCCTGCCAGGTTGATGGCCCGCGAGTTGCGGCCTATGGCGATGATGCGGGCGCCTGCGGCATTGATCAGGCCGCCATGGATGCGGCTGATGTTGCTACCGGAGCTGGACAGGTCGATGCCATAGGTGGGGCCGCCATTGTTGTAAGAGAAGCTGCTGCCGGCCTTGAGCAGCCCTTGGTTGGTCAGGTCGTCGTCGACTGTGCTGGCGCTCAGGCGCAGGGCGGCACCATCGAGGCTGGTGGTGATCACATGGCCGTTGTTGGTCAGGAAGCCACCGATGTTGGTGCCGCTGATGCGGATACCGTCGCTGCGATGGATCAGGTCGACAGCGTTCGTGTCGTTGTCGTTGATTGCACTGCCAAGCGTCATGTTGCCCGCCACCAGGCTGTTCGCGAGAGCGATCGCGTCCTGCTGGCGGCCGGTGAAGCTGCCGGTGAACTCGAGGTCGTCGGCAAAGGACTGGTGGTCACCCCTGTAGCCGGCATCGGTCAGTGCAATGGTCTGGGGCAAAGCCAGGGCGGGGGCGGGAATGGCGCCGATCAGGAGGGCCAGGAGGGTCTTGCGCAGGTTAAGCGGTGGCACGGTTTCGTTCCTTTGAAATCGTAATGAAAGCGGCGCGCATCCATGCGGGCAACAACCGTGGTCGCGTGGGCTGGTGCGCGAGGACGCGGATGCTATCGCGATTGGTGGCTAAATGACATGTCGAATTGACGTCAATTTTTTGTTTTGCCGCTTTTGCCGCCTGGCAATTGCCGCTTGCCGAGTTCGATGCGGAAGCACATTGCCGCTTTTCTGGCATCGCCAGTGTCCTGATATCTGGCTAGCCCCCGCTTTACTGGGGTTGCACAGGTTGGCACAGCCCTTGCTAAAGCCTAAGCCAACGAAACTCTGGTCAACCTTTGAAGGTTTCCCCGATATGAGCATCAGCTTCGACAAGGCGCTTGGCATCCACGAAAAGGCACTGGGCTTCCGTGCCCAGCGTGCCGAGGTGCTGGCCAACAACATCGCCAACGCCGACACGCCCAACTACAAGGCGCGCGACATGGACTTCTCGTCGGTGCTCGCCGCCGAGGCCGACAAGCAGCAGAAGGGGCGCATCGCCCTGGACCGCACAAACAGCCGCCACATCGAGGCCGAAGGCCTGGCGATGATGGACGACACCCTGCAGTACCGCACGCCGATGCAGCCGTCGATCGATCAGAACACCGTGGATGCGCAGATCGAACAGTCGAACTACGCGGAAAACGCCGTTGGCTTCCAGGCCAGCTTCACCCTGCTCAACAGTAAATTCAAAGGGCTGGTATCGGCCCTGCGTGGAGAGTGACCATGTCCCTTGCCAGTGTCTTCAACATCGCCGGTAGCGGCATGAGCGCGCAGAACACGCGCCTGAACACCGTTGCCTCGAACATCGCCAACGCCGAGACGGTGTCCTCGAGCATCGACCAGACCTACCGCGCTCGCCATCCGGTGTTCGCCACCACCTTCCAGAACGCGCAGAACGGCATGGGCCAGTCGCTGTTCGAGGAGCAGGGCGAGGCCGGCCAGGGCGTCCAGGTCAAGGGCATCATCGAGGACCAGAGCAACCTCGAGGCGCGCTACGAGCCCAATCATCCGTCGGCGAACAAGGACGGCTACGTCTACTACCCGAATGTCAACGTGGTCGAGGAGATGGCCGACATGATCTCCGCCAGCCGTGCATTCCAGACCAACGCCGAGCTGATGAACACCGCCAAGAACATGATGCAGAAAGTGCTGACCCTGGGTCAGTGATAAGGAATCCCGATCATGGCAGTCGAAAACCCCAGCGTGAACCTCAATGATGTGCTGACGAAGTCCGGGGTCAGCACCGGCACCAAGAAAACCACCACCGAGCCTGTCGACAAGAACGCGCTGGGCAAGGATGCGTTTCTCAAGCTGCTGGTCACCCAGATGCAGCACCAGAACCCGCTGGATCCCCAGGACAACGGTCAGTTCATCGCCCAGCTGGCGCAGTTCAGCAGCCTGGAAGGTATCCAGACCCTGAACAGCTCGGTCAACTCGATCATCAGCGGCATGGGCTCGTCCCAGGCGCTGCAGGCTTCTTCTCTGGTCGGGCGTTCGGTGATCGTGCAGAACGACAAGGCCCTCTTCGATCCTAAGGAAAGCCTCAATGGCCAGGTGGTCGTGCCGCAGAACATCACCGACGGCAAGGTGACCATCAAGGACAAGGATGGCAACGTGGTCAAGACCATCCAGTTGGGCGAACAGAAGAAAGGCAACGCCGATTTCATCTGGGATGGCACCAACGACAAGGGCGAAAAAGTCGAAGCGGGTACCTATACGTTTACCGCCACCACCACTGTCGACGGCAAGTCGCAGGAGATGTACACGATGCTGCCGGCCAAGGTCACCAGTGTCAGCTTCCAGAACGGCGGCGAGATGATGCTCAACCTTGCCGGGATCGGCAAGCTGGGCATCTCCAAAGTACAAACCATCGGAATCTAAGGCCGCTAGCACGGCATAAGGAGTGAATGCATGTCTTTCAATATCGGCCTTAGCGGTCTCTACGCCGCCAACAAGAAGCTGGACGTCACCGGCAACAACATCGCCAACTCCGAGACCGTCGGCTTCAAGTCGTCGCGCGCCGAGTTCGCCGACGTCTATGCCGGCGCCAACCGCCTGGGCGTGGGCAAGAACCAGGTCGGCAACGGCGTGCGTCTGGCCACGGTTTCCCAGCAGTTCGGCCAGGGCGACGTCAACAACACCGGCAACGTACTGGACATGGGCATCCAGGGCCAGGGCTTCTTCGTCCTGTCCGACAACGGCTCGCTGAGCTACACCCGCGCCGGTGCCTTCCAGACCAACAAGGACGGCTATGTCGTCACCTCCGATGGCCTGGGTCTGCAAGGCTATGGGGTCGATGCCAATGGCAAGATCATGAAGGGCGTGCTGACCGACCTGCGGATCGATACCTCGGCAATGGCGCCGAAGGCGACCACCCTGATCGACCAGGGCATCAACCTGAACTCCTCGGCCCCCGACATCCCGCTGGAGGTCCTGGACAATTCCACGCCGCCCGTGATGGTGCCGAACAAGCCGTTCGATCCGAAGGATCAGGCCACCTACACCAAGTCGTTCCCGACCAAGGTGTACGACAGCCAGGGCAACGAGCACGTCATGGAGCAGTTCTACCGCAAGACCGGCGAGAACCAGTGGACCATGTACACCCTGGTGGATGGCCGCAACCCCTACGACCCGAGCAAGACCACGCCGCTCATTGGCAACATCGACTTCAACCCCGACGGCAGCGTCAAGGCCATGACCGCCAGCCCTGACAACGTGCCGACCACGCCGGTGGGGACGTTCGACTGGAGCGTGGTCAACAACACCTTCACCATGAAGGGCTGGATCCCGGCCGCCAAGGACGCCGCGGGCAACTGGGGCTCCAACGGCTCGGTGGGCAATGCCGACGGTATGCGCCTGTCGATGAACAGCACCACCTCCTACAACCTCGAGACCGCGCGCAGCTCGCAGTCCCAGGACGGTTATGCCACCGGTGTACTGTCGAACCTGTCGATCGACTCCACCGGCGTGATGTTCGCCAGTTTCAGCAACCAGCAGTCCCGCGCCATCGGCCAGGTAGCCATCGCCAGCTTCGCCAACGAGCAGGGCCTGCAGCAGGTGGGTGGTACCCGCTGGAAGGAAACCTTCGCCTCGGGTATTCCAGGTATCGACGCGCCAAAGACTGGCACCCTGGGCTCGGTGGAGTCCAACTCGCTGGAGGCTTCCAACGTCAATCTGACCAAGGAGCTGGTCGAGCTGATCAAGGCGCAGAGCTTCTACCAGGCCAACGCCAAGACCATCTCCACTGAAAGCACCATCATGCAGACCACCATCCAGATGACCTGATGGTCGCTGGCTGATCGTTTGTCGACGAACCCCTTTGCACGAAGGGGTTCGTTGTTTTCGAGGAAAGGCTCCATGAAAAAGCTGGTCGCTGCCGCTGTTGCGGCGCTCTGTCTGCTCCAGGCGCAGGCCGCGATGGCGCCCTGGTGGCGCTGGGAAAGCCAGGCCGACGGGCGCCTGGTGTGTTCGCAATGGTCGCCGGGCGAGGGCTGGAAACGCTTTGCCGGGCCGTTCGACAATGCTGGTTGCAGGTCGCTTTGACCAAAGGCAAAAAATGATGGCTTGAGGTCATCGATTGGCGGATTTGCTTCAGATATGATCCGCGCCATCTCACCCGTTCGTGTGACTGGAAGGCGTCATTTTCCAAAGGTCGGAACTCTTTGAAAGCAGTAAGAATACTGGCGCGAGCGTGCTGCCGGCAGCGCTTCGCGTGGCCTTGAAAAATGCCTGGTCGGCGCGGCACTGTTCTCCGGCGTGATCAACCTACTGGCGTTGATCGGCCCCCCTGTTCATGCTCGAGGTCTATGACCGGGGCATCCCCAGTCGCAGCCTGCCCACCCTGGTGTTCGCCGTGCTCGACATCATTCGCTCGCGGGTCATGTCGCGGATCGCTGTCGATTCGGGAGTGATGCTCAGCAACTGGTACGCCGGTTCGAACACCATCGAGTCGTTCCAGACCAACAACGGTGACACCTTCACCATCACCTGACAGGCAAGCGTCGCCTGACGGCGGCCGCAGGCGGCCAAGCCTTGCCGCTGTCAGGCACCCGCCGCCGAGATTTTGTCTCTCTGACGGCGTGCTTTTCGGCAAAGGCCCCGTAAACCGGGGTCTTTGTCGTTTCTGTGGCAATTGGCGCGAAACTTGCTCGAAGCATCGCACAGCCACGGCGACCGGCAATCGATCGCCCGTGCAGCGGAGGATGACTGTGGACAAGATGCTTTACGTGGCCATGACCGGCGCCAGCCAGAACGCGCTGGCGCAGAAGGCCCATGCCAACAACCTGGCGAACGTTTCCACCAACGGCTTCCAGCGTGATCTGGAACAGGCCCGTTCGATGCCGGTGTTCGGCGACAGCTTTCCGGCGCGTGCGTTCGCCATGAGCGAACGGCCGGCCACCGATTTCAGTGCCGGCCCGCTGGTGGAAACCGGTCGCGAGCTGGATGTGGCGGTCAGCGGCAACGGCTTCATCGCCGTGCAGGCCCCCGATGGCAGCGAGGCCTACGTGCGCACTGGCGGCCTGAACATTGACGCTCTTGGTGTGTTGCGCGCCGGCAACGGCATGGCGGTAATCGGTAATGGCGGTCCGATCGCCATACCACCGGAGCAGAAGGTCGAGATCGGCGATGACGGCACCATCAGCATCCGCGCCATGGGCGAGGACCCGCGGGTGATGGCCGAGGTCGATCGGATCAAGTTGGTAAACCCTGACATCAAGGGCATGACCAAGGGCCAGGACGGGCTGATCCGCACCGCCAGTGGTCAGCCGGCCGACATGGACGTGAACGTGCGCGTGGTGTCGGGTTTCCTCGAGGGCAGTAACGTCAATGCCGTGGAGGAAATGACATCGGTGCTGGCGCTGTCCCGACAGTTCGAGTTGCACGTCAAGATGATGAAAGCGGCCGAGGAAGGCGATCAAGCCATGGCTCGGGTTTTGCAGATCGGTTAATCACATTTGAACGGGTGCCGTAAAACAGGCGCACGAGGAGAACACTAAATGCTTCCGGCTCTTTGGGTCGCTAAAACCGGCCTGTCCGCCCAGGATACCAACCTGGCGGTCATCTCGAACAACCTGGCCAACGTCTCGACCACTGGTTTCAAGCGTGATCGCGCCGAGTTTCAGGACCTCTTGTACCAGATCAAGCGCCAGCCCGGTGCGCAGTCCACCCAGGACAGCGAGCTGCCTTCGGGCCTGCAGGTCGGTACCGGTGTACGTATCGTCGGCACCCAGAAGAACTTCCAGACCGGCAGCCTGCAGACGACCGAGAATCCGCTGGACATGGCGGTCAACGGGCGCGGCTTCTTCCAGGTGCTGCAGCCTGACGGCACCGTCTCCTATACCCGCGACGGCACCTTCCACCTGAACTCCGACGGCCAGGTCGTCACCGCCAACGGCTTCGCCCTGGAACCTGCGGTCGTCGTGCCGCCGGATGCCCAGACCTTCACCGTCGGCCAGGACGGCACGGTGTCGATCACTACCCCCGGCAACCCGGCCGCGCAGGTCATCGGCAACATCCAGACCGCCGACTTCATCAACCCGGCGGGCCTGCAGGCCATCGGCGGCAACCTGTTCCTCGAGACCGCCGCCAGCGGTGCGCCGCAGATTGGCACGCCAGGCCTGAACGGCTTCGGCCCCACCCTGCAGAAAACCCTGGAGGCGTCCAACGTCAGCACCGTGGAAGAGATGGTCAACATGATCACCACCCAGCGTGCCTACGAGATGAACTCCAAGGTCATCTCCGCCGCCGACAAGATGCTGTCGTTCGTCACCCAGCAGCTGTAAGCCCTGGCGGCCCGATCAAGGCGGGCCGCTGATCATCCGCTCGCTGTTGCAGCGCCTGTTTCACCATGAGGTAAGTGTCATGAGTCGTCTGTTGTCCGTATTCGCCCTGGGGGGGGTGGTGTTGCTGGCTGGTTGCGTTGCGCCGACGCCCAAGCCAAACGACCCGTATTATGCGCCGGTCCTGCCGCGCACCCCGTTGCCGGCAGCGGCCAACAACGGCTCGATCTACCAGGCCGGTTTCGAACAGGGCCTGTACACCGACCGCAAGGCGTTCCGGGTCGGTGACATCATCACCATCACCCTCAACGAGCGTACCTCGGCGAGCAAGAACGCCGGTTCCCAGATCCAGAAGAACAGCAAGGCCGACATCGGCCTGACCTCGCTGTTCGGCACCGTGCCCAATACCAACAACCCGCTGGGTAGCGGCGACCTCACGCTTGAGGCCGGTTACAGCGGCGACCGCTCCACCAAGGGCGACAGCAAGGCCACCCAGGGCAACACCCTCACCGGTTCCATCACGGTGACCGTGGCCGAGGTGCTGCCCAACGGCATCATCGCCGTGCGCGGCGAGAAGTGGATGACGCTGAACACCGGCGAGGAACTGGTGCGCATTGCCGGCCTGATCCGTGCCGACGACATCGCCACCGACAACACCGTGCCGTCCACCCGCGTGGCCGACGCGCGCATCACCTATTCGGGCACCGGCTCGTTCGCCGATGCCAGCCAGCCCGGTTGGCTGGACCGTTTCTTCATCAGCCCGCTCTGGCCCTTCTGAGTACGGATGACCATGTTCAACGCTAGGCGGTTGATTGCCGCGACCCTGCTTCTGTCCTGTGCGTTCGGTGCTCACGCCGAGCGCCTGAAGGATATCGCCAGCATCTCCGGCGTGCGCGCCAACCAGCTGATCGGCTATGGCCTGGTGGTGGGCCTCAACGGCACGGGTGACCAGACCACCCAGACACCGTTCACCCTGCAGACCTTCAACAACATGTTGTCGCAGTTTGGTATCAAGGTGCCGCCGGGGTCGGGCAACGTGCAGTTGAAGAACGTTGCCGCCGTGTCGGTGCATGCCGACTTGCCGGCATTCGCCAAGCCCGGCCAGGTGATCGACATTACCGTGTCTTCCATCGGCAACTCCAAGAGCCTGCGTGGCGGCAGCCTGTTGATGACGCCGCTCAAGGGTATCGACGGCAACGTCTACGCCATTGCCCAGGGCAATCTGGTGGTGGGCGGCTTCGATGCCGAAGGTCGCGACGGCTCGAAGATCACCGTCAACGTTCCGTCGGCTGGTCGCATTCCCGGCGGTGCCTCGGTCGAGCGCGCGGTGCCGAGCGGATTCAACCAGGGCAATAGCCTGACGCTCAATCTCAATCGTCCGGACTTCACCACCGCCAAGCGCATCGTCGACAAGGTCAACGAGCTGCTCGGCCCGGGCGTGGCCCAGGCCGTCGATGGCGGTTCGGTGCGGGTCACCGCGCCGATGGACCCGAGCCAGCGCGTGGACTACCTGTCCATCCTCGAGAATCTCGAGATCGATCCGGGCCAGGCGGTGGCCAAGGTCATCATCAACTCGCGCACCGGCACCATCGTCATCGGCCAGAACGTCAAGGTGTCGCCGGCGGCGGTCACCCACGGCAGCCTGACCGTGACCATCACCGAAGATCCGATCGTCAGCCAGCCGGGGCCGTTCTCCAATGGCCAGACCGCGGTGGTGCCGCGTTCGCGGGTCAATGCCGAGCAGGAAGCCAAGCCGATGTTCAAGTTCGGCCCGGGCACCACGCTGGATGAGATCGTCCGTGCGGTGAACCAGGTCGGCGCGGCGCCGAGTGACCTGATGGCCATCCTCGAAGCGCTGAAGCAGGCCGGTGCGTTGCAAGCCGACCTGATCGTGATCTGAGGACGCCAGGGATGAATTCGAAGAGTCTTGTTTCCAGTCAGGCCGACAGCGGCGCCTACACCGACCTCAATCGCCTGGGCTCGCTCAAGCGCGGGGATCGCGACAGCGAGGGCAACATCCGCAAGGTGGCCCAGGAGTTCGAGTCGTTGTTCATCAGCGAGATGCTCAAGGCGTCGCGCAAGGCCAGCGATGTGATGGCTGACGAAGACAGCCCGATGAACAGCGACACGGTGAAGCAGTACCGCGACATGTACGACCAGCAGCTGGCGGTGAGCATGTCGCGCGAAGGGGGCGGTATCGGCCTGCAGGACGTGCTGGTGCGCCAGCTGTCGAAGAACAAGGCCGCGCGTCCGAACACCAGTCCGTTCCCGAGGATCGAAGGGCAGGCGCCGGCGTTGTGGGCCTCGAAAGTGGCCGAGCCCGCGCACATGGTCGAGAGTGGCGCTGCGCGTAACGATGTGGCTGCGCTCAACGCGCGGCGCCTGGCGCTGCCTGGCAAGCTCACCGATCGCTTGCTGTCCGGCATCGTGCCGTCCGCTGGCAATGCCGTCGCCAACGCCACGGCGCTGCCTGGGCGTGGCGATATCCCGCCCGGTGGCGTGGTCGTCGGCGACTGGGAGCCGGCGCGCAGCTTCGCGGCGCCAGGAGGCAACCTGCAGATTCTCGGTCGGGCCGTGGCCCAGCCGCCACTGGCACCGAAAAAGGCCTTCGCCGACAGCGACGCCTTCGTCGCCACCATGCTGCCGATGGCCGAGCAGGCCGCCAAGCGCATCGGTATCGATCCGCGCTACCTGGTGGCCCAGGCCGCGCTGGAAACCGGCTGGGGCAAGTCGGTCATGCGCAACCCGGATGGCAGCAGCAGTCACAACCTGTTCGGCATCAAGGCCACCGGCAGCTGGCAGGGCGGCGAGGCGCGGGCGATCACCAGCGAGTTCCGCAACGGCCAGTTCGTCAAGGAGACCGCGGCGTTCCGTTCCTACGACAGCTACCAGGACAGCTTCCACGACCTGGTGAGCCTGTTGCAGAACAATTCGCGCTATCAAGATGCAGTGCGGGCGGCCGATAAACCAGAACAGTTTGTGCGGGAGTTGCAGAAGGCCGGTTACGCCACCGACCCCAACTACGCCAGCAAGATCTCGCAGATCGCAAAACAGATGAAGTCGCAGCAGAGCTACGCAATGCTCGGTACCACCACGAAACTTTAAGGGCAGGAAACCATGGCGAGTTTGATCAATATCGGTATGTCTGGTCTGGGCGCCGCCCAGTCCGGGATGTACACCCTGGGTAACAACATCGCCAACGCCGATGTGGAAAGTTACTCTCGCCAGCAGATCGTCCAGAAGACCAAGGGTGGCCAGCAGGTCGGCCAGGTGTTCATCGGCACCGGCACCACGCTGTCCGATGTGCGCCGGGTGTACAACGCCTTCCTCGAGAACCAGCTGCGTTCCACCACGTCGCTGTCCAGCGACGCGAACGCCTACCTCAACCAGATTGGCCCGCTGAACAATGCCCTGTCCAGCGCCGATACCGGTATCACCGCGGCGCTCAAGAGCTTCTTCAGCGCGATGCAGGATGCCTCGGCCAAGCCCACCGAGGATGCCTCGCGGCAATTGCTGCTGACCAGCGCCCAATCGCTCGCCAAGCGCTTCAACAGCCTGTCGGCGCAGTTCAACCAGCAGAACAGCAACATCAACAGCAACATGGCGGCGACGGCCGACCAGATCAACAAGCTGACCGCGACGATCTCCGAGTACAACCAGCAGATCGTCAAGATGACCGCCATCACCGGCAAGCCCAACGACCTGCTCGACCAGCGCGACGGCGCGGTGCGCGAGTTGAACAAGCTGATCGGCGTGGACGTGGTCGAGCGTGACGGCAACTACGACATCTACCTGAAGAACGGCCAGTCGCTGGTGCTGGGCAACACCACCCAGACCCTGGGCGTGGAGCCCGGGCCGACCGACCCGTCGCGCATGAACCTGGTGCTCAATCGCGGCTCGACCAAGATGGACATCACCGACAGCACCACCGGCGGCGAGCTGGGCGGTCTGCTGCGCTACCGCAAGGACACTCTGGACCCTGCGCTCAACGAGCTGGGTCGCGTGGCCCTGGCGGTGGCCGATGCGATCAACAGCCAGCTGGCCCAGGGCATCGACAAGAACGGCGAGTTCGGCGCGATCCTGTTCGGCGACATCAACAGCGCCGCCGCCATGGCCGGGCGCAGCGTGCCCAAGCTGGGCAACAGCCCTGGCTCCGGCAACCTCGATGTGAACATCAAGGACACCGGCAAGCTGACCACCAACGACTATCAGGTGACGTTCACCAGCGCCAACGAGTACACCGTGCGCCGCCTGCCCGACAACACCGAGATGGGCAAGTTCGACATCACCGCCGATCCGCCGCCGGTGATCGACGGCTTTACCCTCAATCTGCGCGGTGGCGCGCCGATCGCCGGCGACAGCTTCAAGATCACCCCCACCCGCAATGCCGCGGCCAGCATCGAGACGGTGCTCACCGATCCCAAGCGCCTGGCGATGGCCAGCCCGCTCACCGCTACCAGCGGCTCGGGCAACAAGGGCACCGGGCAGATCGGCCAGCCCACGCTGACTTCCGAGCTGGACATCTACGATGCCGCCCAGCGCGCCGACCTGCAGACGGGGCTCAAGTACTCGACACCGGTCAAGCTGGTGTTCGGCGACGAGAAGACCTCGCCCCAGACCTACACCATGTTCGATGCCAAGGGCAGCCCCATCGGCAGCGGCACGATCATCCCCGGCCAGGAGAACAAGCTGCAGCTGTCCGTGCCGATGGTCGATGGCAGCGGCAACCCGATCAACGACGCCAGCGGTACGCAGAAGAAGTTCACCTTCGAGATGAGCATCTCTGGCGCCCCGAAGGGCGGCGACAACTACACCGTCTCGCTGACCGGTGCCGGCTCGGCCGACAACCGCAACGCCCAGTCGGTGATCAACCTGCAGACCAAACCCACCGTCGATACCGGTGCCGACGGCAAGGGCATCAGCTTCACCGATGCCTACGCCAAGCTGGTGTCCAACGTCGGTGGCAAGACCAACCAGGCCGAGATGGACAGCAATGCCACCCAGGCGCTGCAATCCTCCGCCCTGACCAGCCGCAACTCGAGCTCCGGCGTGTCCGTGGACGAAGAGGTCGGCAACCTGGTCAAGTTCCAGCAGTACTACACCGCGTCGTCGCAAATCATCAAGGCGGCCCAGGAAACCTTCGCCACTTTGATCAATAGCCTTTAAGGAGCCGTAGACCGTGCGCATCTCCACCCCGCAGTTCTACAACAGCAGCAGCGCCAACTACGAGCGCACCTTCGGCAACGTCAACAAGACGACGCAGGAAGCCAGCGACTTCATTCGCGTGCGCACCGCCGCCGACGATCCGGTCGGCGCTGCGCGCCTGCTGCAGCTCGAGCAGCAGCAGAACATGCTCGATCAGTACAAGGGCAACATCACCAACGTGCGCAACGCGCTGGGCAGCAGTGAAAGCACGCTCAATGCCATTGGTTCGATCCTGCAGCGTGTCAACGAACTGGCTGTCAGCTCCGGCAACGGCGGATTCACCGACGCCGACCGCAAGGCCAACGCCTCTGAACTGGCTTCCCTGGAAGACCAGCTGTTCTCGCTGATGAACAGCAAGGATGAAAACGGCAAGTACCTGTTCTCCGGCTCCAAGGGCGATACCCAGCCTTACGTGCGCAACTCCGACGGCACCTACAGCTACCAGGGCGACCAGAGCAACCTGATGCTGCAGGTCGGCGACATGCTCAGCCTGGCCGCCAACGAGACCGGCTACAGCGCCTTTGAGCAGGCGCTCAACACCAGCCGCAGCGAGACCCGCCTGACCGCGCCGGCCACCGATGACGGCCGGGTCAGCCTGTCCAATGGCCAGGTATCCGGCAACACCACCTACAATGATCGTTTCCGCAGTGGCGAGCCTTATAGCATTCAGTTTACCAGCAGCACCGAGTACAAGATCCTCGATGCCAGCGGCAACGATGTGACCTTGGAAGCCAGTCAAGGTGGCAAGTTCGACCCCAAGGGCGACAACACTACAATCAGCTTCCGCGGTGTCGACCTGCGCCTGAAGATCAGTTTCAAGGCCGGTGACGAGGCCAATCCGGATGCCGCCATCGCTGGTCACAGCTTCAACCTGAGTTCCAAGGCCGACTCGATCGCCGGGACCCGCAGCCCAGGCAATACCTCTTCGGCGCAAGTCACCGATGCGACCATCAGCGATCCGGCTGCCTACAAGGCCGCGTTTCCGGGTGGTGGTGCGGTGCTCAAGTTTACCAGTGCCACCGACTTTGAACTGTACGCTTCGCCGATGACCGCCGACAGTCGCCCGATCTCCAGCGGCACACTCAGTGGCACCACAGCCACCGCTGCGGGTGTGACGTTCGATCTGGCAGGCGCGCCGAATGCCGGCGACTCGTTTGCGATCAAGGCTGACACCCACCAGAACCAGAACATTCTCAATACCATCAGCCAATTCCGTACCGCGTTGAACACTCCGCAGGACAACGACCCGGTGGCACGGCAGAACTTCCTCGCCGCGCAGGATGCGGCGCTGGGCAATATCGCCAGCGGCCTGAACCAGGTGTCGTCGTCGATCTCGGCCATCGGTGGTCGTGGCCAGGCGCTGGACGTGCAGGCGGAAACCAACGAAGCCCTTGCCGGTGAAAACACCAAGACCCAGAGCTCTATCCGCGACAGTGATCCGGCTGAAGTCATGTTGCGCCTGGAAATGCAGAAGAACATGCTGCAGGCTTCGATGCAGTCCTTTGCCAAGATCGCGGGTCTGTCGCTGGTCAACTACATCTGATCCTTCCTCGTGTCATCGGCTGCGCACTGTCCCTTCCGGGGTAGTGCGCAGGCCTCTTCCAGCAGGTTCCTCATCGTGAATCACTTGGCTCTCGTCAGCATCGCCATTCCGGCATTCAATCCAGATTTTCTGCATGCTGCTCTGATGAGTGCACTCAGCCAGGACTATCCGAATCTCGAGGTCCTGGTGTGTGACGACAGTCGTGGCGACGAGATCTGCCGCATCGTCGACGATGTGATCAAGCAAACCGACAAACCGGTGCGCTACCTGCGCAATCCGCAGACCCTTGGATTCGGTCGCAATTTATTGATGTGCGTCGAGCAGGCGCGCGGCCAGTTGATCAAGTTCCTGTGTGACGACGATCTGCTGTTCAGCACTTGTGTCAGTGAGCAGGCGGCGGTGCTGAACCAGCATGCCGATGTCAGCATGAGTGTCTGTCAGCGGATGCTGTGTGCGGCGGACGACTCACTGCTGCCGTCGCGCATGCTGAATATGCTGATGTGTCCGCAGGATGCCGTAGTCAAGGGGGCTGACCTGCTTGAAGCGCTGGAGTCGATGGGTTCCAACCTGTTTGGCGGATTGAGCCATGCGCTGATGCGCCGTGAGCTGGTGCAGGAGTTTCTGCCCGCGTTGGTCGAAGGCGGATTTGTTGCGCGTCTGGACATGGCGCTTTATCTCTGCATGATGCGGCGCGGTAATCTGGGGCATCTGGAGCGCTTCCTCAGTCTGGAGCGGCTGCACCCGGGAAGGCTGAGTCATCAAGCCGGTATGACCTTGGTCTATCCCACCGAAACCCTGTGGATCAAGGCGATGCTGGAAGCGCGTAGCAGTGAGGCGGCGCCGGCCAAAGGCTGGGTGCGCTATATACCACTGGCGTGCTACGACGGCGCGCAGGACGCCCATTGGGAGGAGTACGACCTCAATGGACTGCGTGCACTGCAGGAAGCCCGGGTGCATCAACAGCTGGGAAGCGATTGCCTGTCCTTCGAGGAAATCTACAGCCAATGGCTGGATTGTCGCCGCTTGTCGGAGGCCCAGCTCAAGCTGCTGCCGAAGCGTTTCGAACGTTGGCCGTCCCGGCCTCGCATCGTACCGGTGATCTGGGCCGGGGAAGGTGACGAGCAGGCCTTGCGCACGACCTTGGCCAGTCTCGCCGAGCAATCCTACGCGCCAGCCGCCTGTTGGGTGTGCGCGCCAGTCGAGATGCACTTGCCCGAGACCCCCGGTATCGAGCGCTTGCCGGCACAAGGCAATGGTCTTGCGCAGTTGCAGGCGCGCCTGGCGCAGGGAGATGCTGACTGGGTGTTCCTGTTGCAGGCAGGTGATCGCCTGGTGCCCCACGCCTTGGCCATCATGGGCGAACGCATGGCCTTGCGAGATCGTGTCTGCATGTATGTCGACGAAGGCAGTCATGACAACCTGCGTGCGTCGACACCGATCTTCAAGCCGGATTTCAATCTGGATCTGATGCGTAGCCTGCCGTATGTAGGGCGCTTGCTGGCATTCGAATGCAAGGCACTTCTCCAGGTGGGTGGCTTCGATCTGGATTTCGACATCCTGGCCCCTCACGATCTGTTCTGGCGCTTGGCAGAGACGCGTGGACTGCAAGTCATCGAGCACGTCGACGAGCTGCTGGTGCATTGCCAGTGGGACTTCGCCCAATGGTTGAGTGATCCGCGTTGCGTGGCGCAGGCACCGCGTGTGGTGCAGGCACATTTACGACGACTCGGGGTAGACGCCGACGTGGTCGGGGCATCCGACCAGGCATTGTGCCGCGTGGCCTACCGGCATGAAACCCAGGCAGGGGTTTCGATCCTGGTGAGTGTGGGGGACGATCTTGTAGCGGCGAGGCGTTGTGTCGAGTCCTTGTTCGAGCATTGCACCTATGCCAATTTCGAGGTGCTGCTGATTGCCGTCACGGATACCCCGGCTGACCTGCGCCAATGGCTGCAGGCCATGCAGAGCCTGGGCAGCGACCAGTTGCGGGTGGTCGAGGTGTCCGCTGGCAACCGGGTGGCGCGGCTTAACGAGGCGAGTCTCACCGCGCGCGGCGAATACCTGTTGATGCTCGACACCGCCTGCATGGCCTTTGAACCGCGCTGGTTGGTTGAACTCATGGCCCAAGCCCAGCGCCCGGAAGTCGGTGTGGTCGGGCCCAAGCTGTGCACGCCATCAGGCACTGTCTTCGGCGCGGGCCTGGTGCTGGGGCTGCACGGTGAGGCAGGTAGTCCCTTTGTTGGTTTGCCGGTGGATGCCAATGGCTACATGCACAGGCTTGGTTGCACGCAGAACTGGAGCGCTCTGTCCCTGGACTGCCTGCTGGTGCGTCGGGAGGTCTTTCACGCCTTGGGCGGCTTTGATGTCGAAGGGTTGCAGGGTGGGCTGCAGGATGCCGATTTCTGCCTGAGGGTCGCAGAGCAGGGCTATCTGGTCGTCATGACGCCCATGTCGATGGTGGCGCGCCTGACCAGTCAGCAAGGTGAGGTTCAGGGTGGCCCGCAGGGTAATGCCGACAGCGAGGTCTTCCACGATCGCTGGCTTGCCAGGCTTGCCCGCGATCCTGCCTACAACCGCAACCTCAGTCTGACAATGACCAGCTTCAGTCTGGAGCCCGGTCTGCGCCAAGGCTGGGATCCGTTCCTGGAGCGGGTCTTGCCGTCGGTGTTGGCGCTGCCGGTCAACTCGTCCGCCGTTGGCCATTACCGGGTCTCACAACCCTTCCGCGAGCTGGAGAGTGCCGGCTGGATCCAGGGGCGGCAGAACTACCGGGTACCCGGCTTGATCGAATTGGAGCGTGAAAAGCCCGACGTCATCGTGTTCCAGTACCGCAGCCGGATGAGTTCGGTCGAGGAGATCGGGCGAGTGGTGCGTGCGTCCAGCGCCCGCCATATCTACGAGATCGATGACTACATCATCGGCGTGCCGGAACGAAACGATCATTCGCGCAACATGCCTGCCGATATTCGCGAGGCGGTCAGCCTGGGTGTCTCGATGTGCGATCGCGTGGTGGTTTCCACCCAGCCGCTGGCGGATGCCCTGTCGAGCATGCATCAGGATATCCGGGTGGTGCCCAACATGCTGGCCGCGAAGCTGTGGGTCGGCCTTGCCAGTGAGCGCCAGACCACTGCGCGTCCACGGGTAGGCTGGGCGGGCGGTACCAGTCATCGGGGAGATCTGGAGCTGCTGCAGGAGGTGATCAAGACCCTGGCGGGCCAGGTCGACTGGGTATTCTTCGGCATGTGCCCGGATCCGCTGCGGCCTTATGTCAAGGAGTTCCACAGCGGCATACCGATGTCGGAGTACCCGCGCAAGCTGGCGAGCCTCAACCTCGACCTGGCATTGGCGCCGCTGGAGCAGAACCTGTTCAACGACTGCAAGAGCAACCTGCGTCTGCTGGAGTATGGCGCTTGTGGTTTCCCGGTGATCTGCTCCGACACCAAGGCCTATGATGGCTATCTTCCTTGCACCCGGGTCGTCAGCAACAGCACCGCCGAGTGGCTTGACGCGATCCGCATGCACCTGGCCGATCCCGACGCCAGTTACCGCCAGGGTGAGGCTCTGCGTGAAGTGGTGTTGCGCGACTATGTTCTGAACGAACGTCACCTGCAGCATTGGGCCAACGCCTGGTTGGCCGACTGATAACGCCATGTGCCTCCAGCAGGCGTATGGTCATCCTGGAATTTGAGTATCGGGTACCCCATGACTGGACAAACTTCCGTGAACACTTCGTCGCCACTCGATACCCACGTCGTATTGCTCGGCAGCGAGGATCTGGGTTATCGCGAGCGTGCGTTTGCCTACCTTGACGGTAGCGGTCATGCCGCCACCGTAATTGAGGGGGCAAGTGGCGAGCAGGTGCGCGAGGCGCTGAAGCGGGTGCTCGATGAGGTCGATGCCCCCTACGTAGTACTGACCAGGGACAGCGACTTCCTGCTGCCCGAGGCGATGCAGGAGGCCCAGGTCTGGCTGGCTGCCAATCCGCAGGCGCAGGGTGTGCAGGGGTACGCGCTTGGCATGCGTCCCGGCAACAGTACGGTCAGTTATTACCGCCTGGGTGAAACAGCGCAGCCTCAGCACGGTCCTGGCATGCGTGACCGTGTGCTCGCACACGCCATCAGTGGCCTGCAGCCCTGGCGTGCCGTGCTGCGGGTGAATGCGCTGCGTACGGCCCTTGCCGATGCTTCGGCGCGGGTAGATGGCGAGGACTGGCTGGTAGGATTGTCATTCGCCCTGTTGCGCCAAGGTGAAATCCCGGTGTTCGAGCAGACTCTCGTAGTGAGCGAATGCCGGGAACAGGTAGTCGATCCGGATACGCTGGCGCCGGTCATTCGAGCCTTGCGCCAGTGGGATGAGCAACAGGCAGGTGAGTTCGAAGGAGATGAAGGCTTCGCCATCCTCCGCCAATTCGTATTGGCCACGGCGACTGTCGGTGCCGCTGCGCTGCTGTTCGCATCGCCCTGGACCAGCGTCGTCCATGCGCCTGAGCGCAGCTTCGAGGCTCGCCAGCATGTCGAGCTGCCTTATTACAATGCCAGGGTATTCCGCCAGTTGTCGGAGTTGGAGTTCTTGGTGCACGCCTGGCCGGTGGGACGTGAGCATGTGCGCGCGGTGGAAGGGGCATGGGTGCGCCAGCGCGACTTGCTGCAGCGCCATGCCAACGACAACCTGATGACATTGCGCGGGCGGTACTGGGAGGCTTTGGCGGTCAATCTGTTCTCGCCGCAGGTCTGCCAGTTGCTGCTGGAGGTGCTGGAAGATGATGAGCAAGAGGCGCGCGAGGAACTGGTGCATTGGCTCGATCGCCTGGTGCAGGTCGGGGCTCCGGAACTGACGGGCTGCCTGGCGCGGACAGCCTCGGGCCAGGTGCTGCAAGTGCTGGCGGCTGCGACCCTGGATGAAGCCGCCAGGCAGCGGGTGCAGAAGCATCTGGACGCTGGCCAGCGTCCACAGATCGCCTTGCTGGTGCTGGACCTTGAGGATGATGACGCTGCCCTGCAGCGGACCTTCGATACCGTGGTGGCCAGCGGCCTGCGCGACTTCCGTCTCGTGGTGCTCAAGGCTGGAAGCCTGCCGGCGATCACGACCGCACGGGACACCCTGCATTTCGTGAAGGTTACCGCGGACAATGTCGTTTCGCATCTCAACCAAGTGATCAGGCAGTTGCCCAGTGAGTGGCTGATCCTGATGCGGGCCGGTGACGAGCTGGCGGGCAGTGGCCTGTTGCGTCTGCAGTTGGAGCTGGCTCAGGCCGAAGGTCTCAAGGCTGTGTGTGGCAACGAGGTGCAGCGTGACAGTGAGGGTCGCCTGGTCAGCGTCCTGCGGCCAGGGGCGGATTTCGACCTGCTGCGCAGCCGTCCCGACCTGATGGCCCCGCACTGGTTGTTGCGTCGAGAGGTGGTGCTGGAGGTAGGCGGCTACAGCGACACCTGCCGTCAGGCGCTTGATCTGGACCTGCTGCTCAGGGTGGTGGAGGCCAATGGGTTGGCCGGCCTGGCGCATATAGACGAATACCTGGTGATCGGTAGCAGCCAGTGCGAGTCGATGCTCGCGGATGCTCAGGTTACCTTGGGTCGACATCTGGGGCAGTTGGGTTATCGCGGGCAGGTCGAGCAGGGGCACGAAGGGCGCCTGTTCATCGACTTCCGTCATCCGACCACGCCGCTGGTCAGCATTCTGCTGGATGCCGGGGATGACATGCAGCAACTGGGCACCAGCCTGGCCAGCATCCAGCAGCGTACGCGTTATCCACGCTACGAAGTGTTGGTGGTCACCCGTGGCGAGCAACGGCAGGAGACGAGCCTGGGCGGGCGAGTGAGGATGCTGTCGTGTCCGGCCGCGAGCTCGGCGGAGCGGCTCAACCAGGCCATTGGCGAGGCGCGCGGTGAGTATCTGGTGCTGATGAGTGACCGCAGCCAGGTGTCCAGTCCCGGATGGATCGAGAGCCTGCTCAACCAGGCCCAGCGCCCCGAGGTGGGCCTGGTCGGTTGCCAGATGCATGACGAGGCCGGGCGTGTGAGTCATGCCGGCTATGAACTGCTTGAAGGCGGGCAGGTTCATGCCAGCTGGCTGGGGCTTGGCTTGGAAGAACGTGGTGAGGCCTTGGGGCTGGATGTCGTGCGTGCCTGCCAGGCGGTTTCGAGCGATGGCCTGATGGTGCGCAAGGAAGTGCTTGATGCGCTAGGTGGGCTTGGTCGGGGCCAGGCGCCGGATATCGAGCTGTGCCTGCAGGTTTCCCAGGCGGGCCTGCTGGTGCTGATGGTGCCTCAGGCGCAACTGGTCAACCAGGGCGTGCCGGTGCTGTCCGATGCTGCGCTCCAGGCGCTGGTCGCACATGCGCCCGCGGCGTTCGCCCGGGCCGTTGCGGTGGATGGGGCAATGGGTCTCGCGCAGCCGGCAGATGCAAGTGGACCCCGTTGGTTGAACGCGTTGGGCTGAAGGGCAGCTTGAACCTTCTAGTGTCCTGTCTCGGAAGTACGTTCTCTTTTGGCGAGTGGCAACGCTGGTCGGTCGCCCAAGGCGCAGCGAAAAGTGAACAGCTTTTTTCCGAGACAGGGCACTAGGTGGGTAGGGCGCAGTACAGGAATAGATCCAGGCCCTGTGCCTTGAGGAGAGGTGACAGCCTACTCGGGTGAGCAGCTTCAAAAGTTCCCGGACATCAAACTCGCGCCAGCGGGCCTGGTTGATGGCGAAGCGTTTTTCCTGGAAATGCAATTTTGCATTGATTTTCTATGCGATTATGCATATTCTTTGATGGTCGTCACTAGCGGGGCGTTTAAGCGTGATCAATCCCCCGTGATGGGCACGGGGCCTGCTGGTGACAAACTCAAGGAAAAAATTATGAAAAGGATGTTGAGTCGGGTATCGATCTTGGGCATCGCCTTTGGTGCGGCCTTGACTGTGCAGGCAGGCGAAGTGCCGTCAGGCTACTGGAGGTTGTCTACCTTTCACGTCTCTAATGGTGCCGCTGCCACGGTGCAGATGGTTTGTTTCAAGGCCAACAAGACCTGGTACTCCACTACCGAAGCCAACTGGAATGGTGCATGGTTTGCAAACGGCGATGAAATTCACTGGTATGGCAGTGTTCCTCTCGCCGACTACGGCAACGTAGCGACCATTGGTATGGGAGCGCTGTCGGGGGCTGTGAGTATGTCGGGGAAATACGCGGAATGGTCCGCCCCTGGCAATGCGCCCTATAGGTTTGACAGGCATTACACCTACACACTGACTTACCAGCAGGCAGAGTGTCCACCTCCCAAGCTGTGAGCGCTAATGTGAAACAACCTCCGATGGATCCGAGATTCAAACTGTATGTCTGGGAGCTCTCGATCTATAAATCGCTTCCTCACGAGGGCGCGAAAATCTATCGGTGATTGGCGATGGGGCTGCGTAGGGCGCATGGTTTCGCGCTTTGAAAGGCGGCTTGGTGCGGCGATTTATTGACAGATTCATGATGATCGGAAGCGCTCCAGCTGGCTTTACATCATGCCCCTTCCTGTAGAGCAAACGCTGGTGACCCTAGTCGTTAACTCTGCGCCTTTCCCCTCGTTCTTTGCCGCTTGATGCTGCGGTGACGCCGTTACGTGCTGGCGACTCTCTGTGTGATTACACAAGCCTGGATTTACTGATCCCCCCATTGAACTGATTGAGCTAAGCACAGCCCGGCATCCTGCCGGGCTGTGCATCCGGGCTTGTCGGCCAATCTCGTGCGGGCGAATCGCTAGGCGGTGCTTTACCCGGGCGCGAGTTGGCAGTCTTTTTGCTAAGTCTGCTCAAGTAGCTGAATTGGTCAGTATTTTGTCAGCCCGTCCAGGGTAGCGGCCTTCCAAGGTAAGTCGACAATGAAAACAGTCATCCTGGCCGGCGGCCTGGGTACACGCATCAGCGAAGAGTCGCATCTTCGTCCCAAGCCGATGATCGAGATCGGCGGCAAGCCGATCATCTGGCACATCATGAAGATTTACTCCCACCATGGGATCAACGATTTCGTGATCTGCCTGGGCTACAAGGGCTATGTGATCAAGGAGTACTTCGCCAACTATTTCCTGCACATGTCCGACGTGACCTTCGACATGTCGGAAAACCGCATGCACATTCACAACCGCAACGCCGAGCCGTGGCGGGTGACGCTGGTGGACACCGGCGAGAATACCGCTACCGGCGGGCGGATCAAACGTGTGCGCGACTATGTTGGTGACGAGACCTTCTGCCTGACCTACGGCGATGGGGTTGCCAATGTCGATATTCCCGCGCTGATCGATTTCCACAAGAACCACGGCAAGCTGTCGACCGTTACCGCAGTGCAGCCGCCCGGGCGCTATGGCGCGCTCGATGTGCGGGGCGAGCAGGTGCAGGGCTTCCAGGAGAAGCCCCTGGGTGACGGCGGCTGGATCAACGGCGGTTTCTTCGTGCTGGAGCCGGGCATCTTCGACTATATCGACGGTGACGACACCACCTGGGAATACGAGCCTATGCGTGCGCTCGCCCAGGACGGCCAACTGATGAGCCATACCCATCGCGGTTTCTGGCAGGCCATGGACACCCTGCGTGACCGCAATTACCTCGAAGAGCGCTGGAAGTCGGGAGAGGCGCAATGGCGGGTATGGCCGTAAGCCGCGATTTCTGGGTCGGGCGTCGGGTATTCCTGACCGGCCACAGCGGCTTCAAGGGCGGCTGGCTGGGGCTGTGGCTCAGCCAATTGGGTGCCGAGGTGTATGGCTATTCGCTCGCACCGGACACCCAGCCTGCGCTCCACCAAAACGCGCGCCTGAACGAGTGCATGGCGGGCGAGTTTGCCGATATCCGCGATGCCGGGCACCTGGTGCGCAGCCTGCAGGCGTTTCGCCCCGAAGTGGTCCTGCACCTGGCCGCGCAACCTTTGGTGCGAGAGTCGTACCGGACCCCGGCGGACACCTACGCAACCAATGTCACCGGCACCCTCAACCTGCTCGAGGCTGTGCGCCAGTGCGATACGGTGCGTGCGGTACTGGTGGTGACCAGCGACAAGTGCTACGAAAACCGCGAATGGTTCTGGCCTTATCGCGAGCAGGATGCCCTGGGCGGCCATGACCCCTATAGCAGCAGCAAGGCCTGCGTCGAGCTGTTGTGCGCGTCGTGGCGCGATTCCTTTCTGCGCGAGCGTGGTGTCGCGTTGGCGACCGCCCGTGCCGGCAATGTAATCGGTGGTGGCGACTGGTCGGCAGACCGCCTGTTGCCGGACATCCTGCGTGCCTGGGACGCGGACGAGACGCTGACCCTGCGCTATCCGGGCGCGGTGCGGCCGTGGCAGCACGTGCTCGACCCCCTGCACGGCTATCTGCTCTTGGCCCAGGCGCTGGTCGAGCGCGGCCAGGCGGTGGCCCAGGCCTGGAATTTCGGCCCCGACAGCCAGGGCACGGCCACCGTCGGCGAGGTGGTCCAGGCCATGGCCGGGCTGTGGCCAGGCGAAGCGCGCTGGACGGTCGAGTCGCTCGGCCAGCCCCACGAGGCCGGGCTGCTCACACTTGATTCATCCCGGGCCCGTCAGCTGTTGGGCTGGCGCCCGCGCTGGGGCTTGCCGCAGGCCCTGCAACGAACCCTTGATTGGCATCGTGCCTGGCGCGACGGCCAGGACATGCAGCAATACAGCCGTGTGCAGATCGCGGCATATGAAGGCGAAAACCAATGACTGATCAAACGGCGCAGCAGTTGCGCCAGCAAATTGCCGAACTCGTCGGGCGTTACGCCGAACTGGAATTGGCAACGCCGCAGTTCGTGCCTGGACAGCATGCCGTACCGCCGTCGGGCAAGGTCATCGGTGCGCCGGAGTTGCAGGCCATGACCGAGGCGGTGCTTGATGGCTGGCTGACCACTGGCCGTTTCAACCAGGCTTTCGAAAAGCGCCTGGCCCGTTACCTGGGGCGCCGTGGCGTACTGACCGCCAACTCCGGGTCGTCGGCCAACCTGCTGGCGTTTTCCGCGCTGACCTCGCCGCGCCTGGGTGATCGTGCGATCCGCAAGGGTGATGAAGTCATTGGCGTCGCCGCCGGTTTCCCGACCACGGTCAATCCGATCCTGCAGTTCGGCGCGGTGCCGGTGTTCGTCGATATCGAGATGGGCACCTACAACATCAACCCGGCGTTGATCGAAGCGGCCATCGGCCCGCGTACCAAGGCGATCATGCTCGCCCACACGCTCGGCAACCCGTTCAATCTCAAGGTGGTGCGCGAGTTGTGCGACCGCTATGGCCTGTGGTTGATCGAGGACTGCTGCGACGCCCTGGGTGCGACCTACGATGGCCGTCAGGTGGGCAGTTTCGGTGACCTGGGGACGCTGAGCTTCTACCCGGCGCACCATATCACCATGGGCGAGGGCGGCGCGGTGTTCACCGACTCGCCGTTGCTCAAGCGCATCGTCGAGTCCTTCCGCGACTGGGGCCGGGACTGCTACTGCGGCCCAGGCGAGGACAATACCTGCAGCAAGCGCTTCTGCTGGCAGCTTGGCGATCTGCCGCAGGGTTACGACCACAAGTACACCTACTCACACCTGGGCTACAACCTGAAGATCACCGATATGCAGGCCGCCTGCGCCTTGGCGCAGATGGACCGAGTGGATGACTTCATCGCTGCGCGCAAACGCAATTTTGCCTGGCTCAGCGATCGCCTCGCCGGCTGCACCGAGCAACTGATCCTGCCTCATGCGACACCGAACAGCGATCCGTCCTGGTTCGGTTTCCCGTTGACCCTGCGTGACGAGAGTGGCACCGAGCGCCTGGACCTGCTGCGTCATCTCGATGCGCAGAATGTCGGCACGCGCCTGCTGTTCGCCGGCAACCTGACTCGCCAGCCCTACATGAAGGATCAGCAGTACCGTGTGGCCAGCGACCTGAGCGTGACCGAGAAAGTAATGAACGACACCTTCTGGATCGGCCTGTGGCCGGGGCTCTCGGAGAATCATCTGGAGCATGCGGCCCGCAGTATCGAAACCTACGTGCGGAGGCTGCGTTGATGCGCGCCTACGTCCTTTGTGGCGGCTTTGGCACGCGTCTGCAGAGTGTGACCCAGGGTGGCCAGAAAGCCCTGGTGCCGGTGCATGGCGCGCCGTTTCTGCAGGGCGTGCTGGGCCAGCTGGCACAGGCAGGCATCTCCCAGGTGGTGCTGTGCGCTCATTACCGTGCGGACCAGATGGCCGATCAGCTTGATGCCTTGGCCCAGGCCAGCGGTCTGGAGCTGCGACTGGTGGTCGAAGCCGAGCCGCTTGGCACCGGCGGCGCGTTGTTGAATGCCTTGGGCGAGCAGCCAGCTGATGGACGTTTTCTTGTGCTCAATGCCGACACTTACCTGGATGCACCCGCCTACCGCTTGGCGGTGGAGGCAGAAGGGCATGCCATCGTCGGCGTCAAGGTCGAAGAGCGCAGCCGCTATGGCAGCCTGGCGACTGATGCCGCAGGTCACCTGTACGCTATCGAGGAGAAGGGTGCAAACGGCCCGGGCGTGATCAATGCAGGTGTCTACGCGTTCACCGCCACGGCGTTCGTCGACCAGACCGTGCGCGCCTGTTCCCTGGAGCGCGAGCTGCTGCCAACGCTGCTGGGGCGTGAGTCGATTGCCGTATGCCAGTATCAGGGTCGCTTCATCGATATCGGCACGCCTGAGTCGTTTGCCCGCTACTCCGCAGATTTCCACAGGGGCGCCGCGCAATGACCTCACTTGTCCAGACCTTGAGCATCAGCGATCGGCACAGCATCCTCGATGCGGTCGAGCGCATCGAGGCCGGCACCCTGCAGATCGTCTTCGTCGTTGATGAAGCCGGATGCCTTGTGGGCGTGGTAACCAACGGCGACGTTCGCCGCCACCTGCTGCAGGGGGGGCAGACCGACCTGCCGGTGACCGCCTGCATGAACCGCCAGTTCCGCGCCGTGCCGGTCGGTACCTCGCGCGAGGAGCTGCTCAAGCTGTTTGACCTGGGGTACATCGCCCTGCCGGGTGTGGATGCCGAGCATCGCCTGGTAGAGGTCTATACCCGCCAGTTGGCCGCCAGCCCCGAAGTGCCAGTGCTGGCCCGGGCCCGGGCGCCAGTGCGCATGAGCTTCTGCGGCGGTGGCACCGACCTGACCTATTTCTTCATCGACCACCCGGCTGCCGTGCTGAGCTGCACCGTGGGCCTGTACGCCCATGCCACCCTGGTACCGCGCAATGACCGGCAGATCAGCATCCATGCCGAGGACCTGGGCCAGGAAGAACATTTCGACTCCCTGGCCGATCTGTTGGCGGCCGACGGCAAGAGCCTGCTGGCGACCATCATCTCGGTGATCAAGCCCAGCTACGGCTTCGACCTGTTCCTGCGCTCGGACTTTCCGGTGGGGTCGGGGCTTGGCGGTTCTTCGGCAGCGACCACGGCGACCATCGCGGTGTTCAACGAGCTGCGCCAGGATCGCTGGAGCACCTACGAAATCGCCGAGCTGGCGTTCCAGGCCGAGCGGTTGTGCTTCGGCATTGCCGGCGGCTGGCAGGACCAATACGCCTCGGCCTTCGGTGGCTTCAACCTGATCGAGTTCGAGAACCAGCGCAACCTGGTGCATCCGATCCGACTGGAAGATGCGATCCGCAACGAGTTCGAATCCTGCCTGCTGCTGTGCAACACCGGTATTTCCCACGACTCCGGGCGGCTGCATGAACAGCAGCGCGAAGAGATCGAAGCACAGGACAACCAGACCGATCTGCTGCACGCCAGTGTGACACTGTGTCGTCGTATGCACCGTCATCTCATTCGAGGCGAACTGCATGGCGTGGGCCTCTGCCTGGACGAAGCATGGCGCCTGAAAAAGCGCTTTTCTTCAGGGATCAGTCATGGGCGTCTCGATGAGATCTATGAGTCCGCAATCGCGGCCGGCGCAGTTGGCGGCAAGCTGCTGGGAGCCGGTGGTGGTGGTTTCTTCCTGTTCTATGTGCAGCCCCAGTCGCGTCAGCGCGTGATTCGCGTGTTGAACGGATTGGGCTGTCAAACCCAGAATTTCCGCTTTGAATCCAGCGGCGTAACCTCATGGCGAGCGAAAATCCAATGACTTCCATTCTTCTTGACGGCATCCCGCTGGGCGGCGAGCGCGTCTATGTCATTGCCGAGGTGGGCAACAACCACAACGGCTCCCTGGAGCTGGCACGACAGTTGGTGGACGCGGCCATTGCGGCTGGTGCGGACTGCGTCAAATTCCAGTTGCGCAACCGCGAGGCGCTGTACCGACGCAAGGCCGATGGCTCGCGGGCCGAAGATCTTGGCGTGGAATACAT
This sequence comes from Pseudomonas sp. 2hn, assembly GCF_019646095.1. Classification (NCBI taxonomy): domain Bacteria; kingdom Pseudomonadati; phylum Pseudomonadota; class Gammaproteobacteria; order Pseudomonadales; family Pseudomonadaceae; genus Pseudomonas; species Pseudomonas sp. 2hn. The sequence goes on from NZ_CP081016.1 coordinate 1,641,421, forward strand.
CCAGGACCTGCTGGACAAGGTCGAGCTAAGCCTCGATGAACACCGTCAGGTGCGTGCGTATTGCGCACAGAAGGGTATCACCTACCTGTGCACACCTTGGGATGAACCGAGTGTCGATGCCTTGGCCGAGTTCGATGTGGCGGCGCTGAAGATTGCCTCGGCGGACCTGTGCAACCCCTACCTGATCGCCAAGGCGGCCAGCCTGGGCAAACCGTTGATCCTGTCCACGGGGATGTCGTTCGAGCATGAAATCATCCGTGCGATCGAGCAGCTCAAGGCGTTGGGCACCCCCTTTGCGTTGCTGCATTGCAACAGCGCCTATCCGGCGCCGGAGTCCGACATCCAGCTGGGGTATCTGCGACGCCTGCAGGAGCTGCACGACCTGATCGGTTACTCGGGGCACGAACGCGGCACCGCCATCACCCTTGGCGCCGTTGCGCTGGGCGCCAGGCTGGTGGAACGGCACATTACTCTGGACCGCGACATGGAGGGGCCTGATCACCTGGCCAGTCTGGAGCCGACCGAGTTCCGCCAACTGGTCGACGGCATTCGCCAGTTGGAACTGGCGCTGCCATGGCAAGGTCCTGGCCGGCATGCCAGCCAGGGGGAACTGCTCAACCGTGAAAACCTCGGCAAGAGCGTGATTGCCGCCCAGGATATCGCACGCGGTTGCGTGCTTGAGTCGCACATGTTGCGCGTCGCGAGCCCGGGCCAGGGATTACCGCCCTATCGACTGCCGGAGCTGCTTGGCAAGGCTGCCCAGCGCGATATCGCCTTGGGTGACTTCCTGTTCGAAAGCGACCTGGAAGAACAGCAAGCTGAGCAGCGGCTGGAGTTCCAGATGCCGATTCGCTGGGGGGTGCCGGTGCGTTATCACGACTTCCTTGACTACCGTCGTCGAATTCAGCCGGACTTGTTCGAGTTCCACCTGTCGTACCGCGATCTCAGCCTGGCGCCGCAGTCGTTCCTTGCGCCGGTCGACTGTTCGCGTCTGGTGGTACATGCCCCCGAGTTGTTCGAGAACAGCGAGTTGCTGGATCTGGTGGCCGATGATCCAGCCTATCGCCAGCGTTCCATCGACAACCTTCAGCGCGTGGTGGATGCGACCCAGCAGATTGGCGAGTTCTTCACCCATGCCGATGCCCGCCTGATCGTTGCCAACATTGGCGGGTTTTCCGCTGACGCTCCGCGTCCGCTGGCTGAGCGTGAGCAACTGTACGAACGCTTCCATGAGTCGTGCGCGCGCATTGACTTTGGCTCGACAGAACTCATTCCGCAGAACATGGCACCGTTCCCTTGGCACTTCGGCGGCCAGCGTCACCAGAACATCTTCATGATGCCTGACGAGTTGGCGGCCCAGGCCCGTGACAATGGAATGCGCCTGTGTCTGGACCTGTCCCACCTGCAAATGACCTGCTTCCATTTCGGCCTTGATTTCCAAGAGGCGCTGACCTTGCTGCTGCCGTATTCGGCGCATCTGCACGTGGCTGATGCCAAGGGTACCAATGGCGAAGGCGTGCTGATGGGGACGGGTGATATTGACTGGCCTTCGGCGTGGGCGCGGGTCAAGGCGCACCCTCAGGTGAGCTTCATTCCGGAAGTGTGGCAGGGGCATAAAGATCACGGCGCAGGGTTTTGGTCGGCGCTGGCGTTTTTGAATCAATTGAATTGAGCCGAACGCTCGGCGGATAAGGGTTTGAGGGATGGGAAACAAAATGCGTGTAGCTGACTACATCATGAATCGATTGGCAGAGCTTGGTATCAAGCAAGTTTTCTTCCTGCCAGGTGGTGGTGCCATGCACCTGAACGATGCGCTGGGGCGCCACCCCGATCTTGAGCCAGTGCTGTGCCTGCATGAGCAAGCGTGCGGTGTTGCCGCCGAAGCAGCCGGCAAACTGTCTGGCGGCCCCAGCGCTTGCATGACCACCTGCGGTCCGGGTGCGACCAATGCTGTAACCGCCACGCTGGGGGCATGGTTGGATTCTACCCCGGTATTTTTCATTTCCGGTCAGGTAAAAACTGCTGACCTCAAGGCCGACAGTGGGCTGCGCATGTTGGGCGTGCAAGAGGTCGATATCGTCTCTATCGTGTCATCGATTACCAAGCGTGCAGTGACGTTAACCGATCCCGAGGCGGTAGCCGAAGTGTTCGATGAACTCGAACACGCCGCGCTCACTGGGCGCCGCGGTCCGGTCTGGCTGGATGTGCCGCTTGACGTTCAAGCGGTCCAGATCGATCCCTCCACCCTGCGCAGGGCGCAATTGCCGACACCGGCCAAGTCTGTCGAGTTGGCTGGCCCCGTAGCCCGTACTCTTGAATTGCTCAAGGGGGCCAAGCGTCCGGGGATTATTGCGGGAAGTGGCATTCGCATGGCTGGAGCGGTCGAGGCCTTCCGCCAGTTGGCGCAGAGTGCTGGCGTGCCGGTAATGCCGACCTGGCTGGCGATGGACCTGATCGAAGATGAGCACCCTCTCTATGGCGGCCGTCCGGGCTCCATCGCGCCGCGCTGGGCCAACTTCACACTGCAGAACTGTGATTTGCTGATTGTCCTCGGCTCACGACTTGACATGGCGTTGACTGCCTACAATCACGCTCACTTCGCACCCAAGGCGAAGAAAGTTGTGGTCGACATCGATCCAGCCGAAATCGCCAAGCTGCAGATGGAAATAGAGTTGCCAGTCGTATCGGACGTCAAGCCATTCATCGAGCAATTGCAGGCGGCGATTGACGTGGAATGTCTGCCGGACTTCGCCGCTTGGCGTGAGCAGATTGCAAGCTGGCGTGCGCGTTATCCATTGCTGCAACCAGAGCATGCTGACGATAGCCAGGGCGTGAGCATGTATCACTTCAGTGATCGACTCTCCGATCTGTTGAAGGAAGGGGATGTGATCGCTCCGGGCAGCTCCGGATTTGCCTCCGAGTTGTTTCTGCTGAATCTGCGTCTGAAAAAGCATCAGCGATGCTTCCATAACCGAGGTACCGGATCAATGGGCTTCGGAGTGCCTGCTGCCATTGGCGCCTGCCTGGCGGCGGGGCGCAAACAGACGATCTGCGTCGATGGTGACGGTGGTGTGCAGATGAACATCCAGGAGTTGGCAACCTTGGCCGCGCAGAAGCTGCCGATCAAGGTATTTGTCATCAATAACCAGGGTTATGCCTCGATACGTACATCGCAAAGTGCGCATTTCAAGTTGCTGGTGGGGGCCGATGCCAGCAGCGGCCTGCAACTGCCAGACTTGCAGCAGCTCACGGCGGCCTACGGAGTAGGGTATTCACGCATCGATAGTCATATGGCACTCGACGAAAAGCTGATGGAGGTGCTTGATCGCGATGGTCCGGTCGTTTGTGAGGTGGTGGTGCAGGTCGAAGAAGCCCGGGTGCCTCGCGTCATGACCCGCATCAACGAACAGGGCAAGCCGGAAACTGGGGCGTTGGAAGATTTGTACCCGTTCCTCCCTCGCGACGAGTTTGCTGCACAGATGGCCGTGTCGGAGCGTGATTGAGATGGCATGGCTCAAGAAAAAACTGACAGGTCTCAGCTATCGCTACCTACGCGGCACTACTCCATGGTCCCATGATCGTTCGCCGGAAATCCGTCATGAACGATTGCTGCCTTATGCCAGCTATGCCCCTTGGCATGGCGATCAGGCTTTTGTCAGAGCCCTTGGGTTGGTCCAGGCCAATACGTTGGTCGATAAGTATCGTCTTTATGAACTCTGGTCACTGGTACGGCAACTGGATGGTTTGGAGGGGGACTTTCTCGAGGTTGGCGTCTGGCGAGGCGGTTCGGGCTGCCTGCTGGCGCTGGCCAACCAACGTGCAGGGCGCCAGGTGTTCTTGGCGGATACCTTCTCCGGCGTGGTCAAGGCGGGTAGCCAGGACACCCGTTATCAGGGGGGGGAGCATGCTGACACCGATGTGCAGTTGGTCGAAAGCCTGGCCGCGAAATGCGGTGTTTCGGACAGTGTGAAACTGCTCAAAGGGATGTTCCCTGAGCAAAACGCGGAATGCGTGGCAGGTCAACTAGCACTACTGCATATCGATGTCGATGTTTATGACTCGGCGCGTGACGTTTTGATTTGGGCGTTGCCGCGTTTGTCGACCGGTTCCGTGGTTGTCTTCGATGATTATGGTTTCTTTGGCTGCGAAGGTGTCACCCGCTTGGTGAATGAGTTCATTGCCGAGAATCCTGATTTCCGCTTTGTGCACAATCTAAACGGGCACGCCGTGCTCGTGCGGGTGGCCCAAGGGGTCAGTCATGTTTGATAGGCAGAGCCACCGGCAGTTACTGATTTACGGCGCGCGCCTTGCGGGTCAGCGGGTACAGGCTTACCTGGCGGATCGTGACATTGGGGTTGATGGTTACCTTGACAGAGACGAGTCACTGTTCGAGGTGGATGGAATTCCTGTCATGACCGCCGGTAAGTGGGCCGACCGGCATGACCCATCGGAAGCCTGTGTGATCATAGGTTTGTTCAATAACTATGTAGATGTCGCTCAAGTCGTGCGTGACTTGCAATTGCTGGGCTTTGGGCGCGTCATGAGTCTTGTGGAGTTTGTCAATTATTTTCCTCAGGACCAGCCGTTTCGCTACTGGCTCGTCGAGGGCAACTTCTACAGAGCGCATGCTGACCGGATTGCCTACCTGCGAGCACACTTGGCTGACGAGACCAGTCGGCAGTTGCTCGATCGTATCGTCGAGTTCAGGACTTCCGGCAACTACCAATGCCTTCCCCCGCCCTCTGGGCGCCAGTACTTCCCAGCGGACTTGCCTGATTGGCCTCAGCCATTACGTTTCATCGACTGTGGGGCCTATATCGGGGATACGGTCATGGAAATGCGTGAGGCCGGTATGGACTTTGCGGCGGTCGCTTGTTTTGAACCTAATCTTGAGTATTACTCGACGCTGTCCCGCAGTGTGGCTGGCCTGAATGTCGTTAATTTTCCTTGTGGGGTTTCGAACCACAATCGCCGTGTCGGGTTCGACGGTGCTCTTGGTGCTGGCGGGCACTTGGCGGAGTCGGGTGCAGATACGGTCACCTGCGTGTGTATTGACGACGCAGTGCCGGGTTTCGCGCCCAATCTGATCAAAATGGACATTGAGGGGGAGGAGCCGCAGGCGCTCGAAGGAGCACGGCAAACGTTGGTGCGGCATCGGCCCAATCTCGCCATCAGTGTTTATCACCGTGCCGAGCATCTCTGGACAATCTTCGAGCAGTTGCAGGGGTATGCCTTGGGCTACCGCTTCTATTTACGTTGTCATGCGCAGAGCACATTCGACACCGTTCTTTACGCCGTAACATCCTACAAAGCAAATATGCAGGCCGAGGATTCGCCCCATGGATAAGTTTCAGGATATCGCGTCCTTGTTTGGTGAAGACTGGGCGGAAGGAAAAAGTATAAAGCTACAGCTTGATGTGAACGGTGAAGTGCTGCCCCTCACGGTTCGTCTTGGTTTGAATACGCCGATTGCGGCTAGCGAAGGCGTCAGCCTGCGTTCTCCTGACAAGCTGGATGTTCTGAAGCGAGTGGGGGAATTCCCCGCTATGTCCGAATTGCTGTCAAGGGCGCCGTCCGACTTTCCCTATGAGGCGCTGGAAAGGCGGCTGCAGGCCAAGATATTTATCTTCGGTGCTCATCAAGTTGGGGTGTTGCTGGCGAGGCTTTATGCGGAGCGTGGTGGGCAGATTGACGCGTTCCTAGACAACGATGTTGCCAAGCACGGTTCTCAAATCGATGGAATACCGGTGTTGGCGTTTGATCGTAATAACATGCCAGAGGATGCTCTGATCGTACTGGGCAGCGGGCGTTACAGTGCGGTGATCGAGCAGGAGCTGCGAGCGCTGGGCTGGAGCAACATCATGACGAAGCAGCAGTTCCTGGCTGCTATTGATGCGCCTTACATTACCGAGAGTAGCTTCCGAAACTACCGGTCCACAGTGATTCGGCAGCGAGATGCTTTCTTATCAGCATTCCTCTGTCTGGATGATGAGCGTTCCCGTCAGGTTTTCGATGGCCTGATAGCGCAACGGCTGCATTTTGGACATGCCGCACAAGAGATTCGCTCACCCTTCGCAGATGAGTACCTGGAAGCAGACTTCGTCTCTCAGCTTGACACTCGGCATTATGTCGATGCGGGTGCATATAACGGCGATACGTTGGCCAGACTGGAGGCTAGATTCGGGCAGGTTGAGAGCGCCCTGTTGTTCGAGCCGGAGACCCTTGCCTTTCAGGCGTGTCGCGAAAGGTTTAGAGACCGAGCAGGGGTCAGAGCGCTGCAGGCTGCAATGACCGAGCAGCATTGTGAACTTCCTTCCCCTGCAAGCAACAGTTGTGACGTATTGGGCGAATTGTCCGCTGAGTCGCAGCATTGCGCCCCCACGAATGTGGTCGGATTGCCGTTGGACGAAGTGGCTGACTCTGCTATCACAATGATCAAGTTCGATATTGAAGGCGGAGAAGAGGGGGCGCTCAAAGGTGCTCGCCAAGTCATTTTGCGAGATCGTCCGAAGCTGTGTGTCTGTGCCTACCATCGCAGTGACGACTTGTGGAAACTGGTCGATACGGTCCTGTCGATACGGGGCGATTACAAGGTGGGTGTAAGACACTACTCCGATATCGTCGACGACACCACGCTGTACTTTTATTGATGCTCCGGCTCGTGAGTGATTTCACGATTGATTAATAACGCTGAAAGGGTTGCTCGCTCGATGAGTTCCATATCCACTCCCGCTGATCGCCAAGCTTACTGGGACGATTTTTACAGCCGCCAGGACGTCGCGCTACCCCTATTGCCTTCGCAGTTTGCGGTCTTTGCCGCTAGTGATTTCCCCGGCGTGGACAGCGTTGTCGAGTTTGGTTGCGGCAATGGGCGAGATAGTGAGTTTCTTGCCATGACTGGTCTTCAGGTGTTGGCGCTCGACGCATCGTCTGAAGCGGTGGAGCTTTGCCGGCAGCGAACTCGAAGTGCCAACGTCAGGTACGAGCACTGCAGTGTCCAGAATAGTGCTGAAGTGCTTCGCGCATTTGTGGCTGATAAGCGTCGTGTTGTGGTTTATGCGCGTTTCTTCTTGCACGCAATCGACGAGGCGATGGAGGCGGTGTTCATGGACCTGCTGGCCACTGGGCTACCTACTGGAAGTCTGCTGTATTTTGAGTATCGGACCAAGGAGGACGAGCAGGTTCAAAAGAAATTTGGCCAGCACTACCGCCGTTACATCGATCATGAGGCGTTGATCTGCAAGTTGCGAGCGCTTGGCTTCTCGCTAGATTACCAAGTTCAGGGCCGCGGTTTTGCCAAGTATCGTGACGAGGATGCATTGGTCGGACGTTGCGTTGCAGTGAAGGAGCAGCCATGATTCCAATTGATTTTAAGGGCAAGCGTCTGGTCCTGTTCGGCGCGGGGCGTGTGGCTCGGCTTATGTTCTCCCGGTTTCCGGAACTGAATGTGGTTGCCTTTGCAGATAATGACAGCGCAAAACATGGCACTTTTGTCGGCAAGGTGCCTGTGGTGCAACCTGAAGCATTGCGCCATCTGGAATACGACCTGGTAGTGATCAGCACGGGCTGGTGGGAAAGTATCACTGCCCAGTTGCAGGCTCTTGGGGTGGCCCCTTCGAGGATTGTGCTTCCGCCAAAGAACATGCTGGCGATCAATAATGGTGAGAAACCATTTTCCCATGCGCCGACCAAGGCGCTGGCTTTGGAGGTTCTAGGGTGTGTGGCCGATTTCAGTGCGCGTCATGCCATTCCCATCATGCTGGATTTCGGCACTTTGTTGGGTGCGGTCCGTGATGGTGATCTGATTCCATGGGACGATGATATCGATTTTTCTTTAAACGACCATGCGTATCCACTCTTCGTTAATCACTTGGCTGATTTGAAAGTCGCGTTACCCAAGCCTGCGGGTTGTGATTTGGACATGACAGTGCTCGAGGCAGAAGACCTCATCACCGGGGTTGCAGTTACCTATAGGAATGCTGTCGGGTGTAACGCCATCGTGCCGTTCGAGATAGGTTTCATGCGTCGTGTGATTGAAAATGGCCAGTCCGTAACCAAAGGGGCGGGGCCTTCGTTTATCGCGCCTGAGGTGCATTTTCACAACGTTGGAAGCATCACCTTCCTCGGCAAGCAGTTTTGCACGCCTGATGATGCACTAGGTTATTTGTCCTATGTTTACGGGGATTGGAAAACTCCTAGGCAGGATGTGACGTTGGCAGAATACCCCATGCAAGAGTCCGAATATCTTGAAACTTCCCGGACATTGGTTTGATCGTTGTGGATAGCATTTCGCGAACATTGTTGCCGATACCTGAAGCGTTGCTTCCTCTTCTGGCCAGTCTGGGGTTGCGTGATGCTTTTGCTGGAAAACACTTGCTTATTACCGGAGGTACCGGCTTTTTTGGTAAGTGGTTGCTTTCCGTGCTAGCTGAACTCAATCGCCAAGGGGCCGAAGTTACGGTAACGGTCGCTTCTCGCGATCCGCAGCGATTTCTATCTAGTTGGCCTGTTTGTCGTTATTTCACTTGGCTTGATTGGATTCCCGGAGACATCAGGGAGTTATCTGCCCTGCCTGGTCGGAATGCGGATTTTATCTTGCATGCGGCGGCAGATACGAGTGCTGCAGCGGGTGACAGGCCACTCGAGTTGTTTCAGACCATCGTGCAAGGTGCGCAGCGAGTGTATGAGCTCGCCTTGCGAAGTGGGATGGCAAGGGTTCTGATTACGGGGTCCGGAGCGCAATACGGGAGCCTGCCGGTGAGTGGCGGAGTTTGTGAGACTTACGCCGGGGCCTGTAGTAGCAATACACCGTCAAGTGCCTATGGGGAAGGTAAGCGGGTCCAGGAAACTCTGGGTGCCCTCTATGGCCACTCTCACGGACTGGAGGTAGTGATGACGCGCTGCTTTGCCTTTGCCGGCCCAGGCCTGCCGTTGGACGGTCATTTTGCTATCGGTAACTTTGTCCGCGATGCATTGCTGGCTGACGAGGTAGTACTCAACTCCAGCGGTGAGGCCGTACGCAGCTATCTGCATGGTGCAGATCTGGCGATCTGGTTGTTGACCCTCTTGATAAAGGGCAAGTCGGGTGTTGCATACAATGTTGGATCCGATAGTGCCGTCAGCATTGCCGAGCTAGCCCGGCGTGTGGTTGCGCGACTGGCTCCGCACAAGACTGTGCGAGTGCTCGGGCGGCCAGAAGGATTGTCGCGCTCGAATTACGTGCCAGACATCTCGCGGGCTCGCGAATTGGGGCTGGAGGTATGGACCTCCCTGGATGCGTCGATCGACAGTATGGCTACCTGGGCCAGTCGGGACGGGACTGATAGCGTCATTGGCCAATCCCGCTCCATTTCTGAATGAGCCCAGTGCTGGGCATTTATTGTTTCTGCTGCTTGTGAACTCGAGGTCAACGGTGACACGCAAACTATTCTCCAAACGCTCACAGCCATACTACATCTATGCGCCGGATTATCGCCGCAGTTCTGCAGGTATTCGCGTTCTGCATATGTTGTGTGATGCACTCAACCGTTCGGGGCAGGAAGCTTATGTCACGACCCGCGTGCTGGAGCCGCAGTTGGTAACCCCTTACCTGACGGACGATATCATCGCGCTTCACAAATCTCAGCGGCTTGAACCTATCGTGGTTTATCCGGAGATCGTCGACGGTAACCCGCTAGGCGGAAAAGCCGTTGTTCGCTATCTGCTGAACAAGCCTGGGCATCTGGGAGGACGTGGCGAATATGCCAAGGATGACCTGATTTTCGCCTACACCCGGGGTTTGTTGCCTGCCGGTGTGTCAGAGCAAAACGTATTGTACTGTCCCGCCATTGACCTGAGCATTTTCCGTCCGCCGCTTGATGGTAATACCCGTGTGCCAGGCAAAGTATGCTATTACCAGGGGCGAAGCGGTCAGGCGCTCGTTGATCCCACCCTCCTACCGCCGGATGCGGTGGAAATAACACCCACGTTCCCGGGGTCCTGGGAGGCTCTGGCAAGCCTATTCCAGCAGTGTGAGTACCTCTATTTGGGAGAACGCTCGGGTTTGGCTGCCGAAGCCGTCTTGTGTGGTTGTGTATGTATTGTCATCCCTGGCAAATGGGCGCCTGAGCCATTATCCCTGTCTGAGAATAATAGCTATGGGACCGCGTGGGGAAATTCTCCCGAGGCTGTCAAGCGGGCTCGCGAAACCCTCCCGTTGTTGCATGCGCGTCAGGTCGAGCATCAATCGAGCTTCTGGTCTTCGCTTGATTACTTCATCGAGACGACTCAGGCGGTAGCCGAGTCCATGGCAATAGCTGACCGCTTCGGTAGGTTGAGTTGGTTGCGCGAGCGTGTTCCTGATGCCCAGCAACTCGCTCTGATTGCTCAGCGACTTGATAGCGCACAAGTGCCGCTTCTGGATGTGATCATCCTGAATGTGGAGGATAATTGCGATGCGTTGCAACGGAGTCTGGCCAGTCTAGCTGACAATACCTACATCCCTTCTCGGGTCTTTGTGCTGGGGGGGGAGTGTCTCGAGACTGCGGATGTCCAGTGGCTTGCTGTCGACACCTCGCCGAAGGTCGAGGTCATCAATGCCGCGATACGACAAAGTACAGCGAGTTGGGTGCTCCTGGTCGAAGCGGGAGTTGAATTTACTGATAGTGGCTTGCTTGTTGCTGCTCTCGACTTGCTGGATGCTCCTGATGATTGCCTGGCGGTGTACGCCGACGAGGTTTTGCGTGCGAAGAGTGGCGTCATCGACGTGCATTTCCGACCTGACCTGAGTCTGGATTTGCTGTTGAGTGATCCGGCGGGGCAATCGCGGCACTGGTTATATCGACGCGAGAGGTTGGAGCAGGCTCGATTCGCCGTTGAGGCGGGCGCGGCGTTCGAACTGGCCTACCAGTTGAGTCTGATCGAGCAGTTTGGGCTTGCCTGCATCGGGCATATCAATGAACCGCTGCTCATTACCGAAGAGTGGCAGGGGGCATCTCAATCTGATGAGCGTGCCGTGATTGAGCGGCATCTTCGAGCGCGCGGTTATCCCCAGGCTTGTGCCGCCGAAAAGCCCGGTGGTGGCTACAGGATCGATTATGCCCACGGTCAACAACCGTTCGTAAGCATCCTGGTTTATCTCGAAGGAAGCCTGGCACTTTGTCAGCGTTGTGTCGAAAGTCTTCTGGAAACTACCCAATATCCTCATTTTGAGCTTTTACTGATCGATCCCGGTATCGATGACGAAGCGACGTTGGCGTGGTTAGCCCTCATAGAGCAATTAGGCGCCTCTCGTATGAAGGTTGTGCGCTCGCCATCAGTCTCGAATCGGGCGAGCCATTGCAACGCCGCAGCCGAGTATGCCTGTGGTGACTTCTTGCTCTGGTTGAGTGCGGGTATTGGGGTTTTCGAAGGTAATTGGATGTCCCAAATGCTCAATCATGGCCAGCGTCCCGAGGTCGGGGCGGTCGGGGCCAAGCTGGTGACCGATGAGTTCAAGGTTTACCATGCCGGTCTAGTGCTGGGCCTTGGTGGTGAGGTGGGGCGTGCATTCACTGACTGGCCGGGTCAGGATGCCGGCTACATGGGGCGGTTGCAGGTCGACCAGAATTATTCCGCAGTAAGTAGCGAGTGTTTCATGATCTCGCGCGCTGTGTTTGTCGAGCTTGAGGGGTTTAGCGAGGATCCGTTGCTTGCGCCTTGGGTTGATGTTGACCTTTGCTTGCGACTCCGGCAGGCGGGGTATCTGAATGTCTGGACGCCTCACGCCCAGTTGCTCATCAGTCCTGTGCCGAGGCCGTCAGCAACTTCCGAGCAAGAGAATGCATTGTTCGAGCGCTGGCTTCCTCAGCTGGCAAACGACCCAATCTACAACTCGAATCTTTCTTTACGACGCGATCAAGCCTTTGTTCCTGACAATAATGTCATTGTCTGGCGTCCGACAAAGGGCATCTTGCCGACCGTGCTGGCCTATACGTCGGATACTCAAGCCTCAGCGCAGGACCGGCTGATCCAGCCTGGTGCACACTTGCGGGAGGCAGGAATGGTCGATGCCCTTGTATTGCAGAAACCATTGATGCCGGTCGAGTTGGAGCGACTCAAGCCTGATACTGTCATTTGGCAACGCCCGGTTGATGACGGCGCGTTGAGCTCCGCGCGGCGTCTGCGCACATTTTCCACTGCTCTGCAGATTTACGACCTGGACGGTTACCTGCCGCACATGGCAATCGGGAAATCCTACGATGCGGATGATCTTCTTCAGCGCTTACGCTTGGGTCTGATGCAGGCGGACCGGGTACTGGTGGCGACACCAGCCCTGGCAGACCTGGTGCAAGGGCATTGTGATGATGTGCGCGTGCTTCAGAGTGCACTGCCAACCAGTTGGCGAAACCTGAAAAGTCAGCGTCGGGTGGGTGATAAGCCGCGAGTCGGTTGGGTGGGAACGGCGGAGGCGGGTGAATTGCTTGCCCAGGTGGTACCAGCGCTGGTGACCGATGTCGACTGGGTGGTCTTGGGTGAATGTCCGTTGCATTTGCAGCCGTATGTAAAGGAGCAATACGCGAGTGTCGCTGCGGATAGGCTTCCTGCTGCCCTGGCCGCTTTGAACCTCGACCTGGCATTGGCGCCCATGCTTGAGAGCATGGCTAATGCCTGTGCGGGTAGCCAGCGTGTGTTGCAGCATGCAGCCTGCGGCCACCCGGTCATATGCAGTCGGGTAAATGGCTTTACTGGTGCCGATGCATTACCGCTGTCCAGGGCGGACAATAACGCAAGTGATTGGCTGCGGATGATCCGCATGCACCTGGCGGATCGAGATGCTTCGGCTGCCTTGGGTGATGCCCTGCAGGCTGCGGTGCGAGCGGATTGGCTGCTTGAAGGAGCGAGGCTGGAAGAGTGGCGCCGGGCTTGGCTTGCGTAAGTTGAAGGCGTGAGTCAAGCACCGGCTTCCCGTCAGAGGGCGAGTGGCGGTAGACATCAATAGGCGTTTCAGGGGGGGCACGTGCCAACTGTGAGTGATGCTTGTTCAAGCAGTGACTTGGCAGTCGAAACGTGCATCTCTAATCTATTGAGTCTGTGGGTAGCTGTGTCGGCATGACAAGCAAAGCTTGTGAGCCTGTCCTTTGAGCCCGCATTTTTTCGCTATTTCCATCGGGAAGCCACAATGATTGGCATCAAAAGCATCGCCAGTTACGTACCTGCCGAAGGCGTCGACAACTACGCCCAAGGCGCGAAATTTGGCAAAGACCAGGATTTCATCTTTGGCAAGATCGGCTCGACCTTCCTGCCACGCAAGGGTGTCGACCAAGAGACCTCCGATCTTTGTGTCGAGGCTGCCCGCACGTTGTTTGCCGCCAATCCAACGCTTGATCCGGCAGCCATCGATATCGTCATCGTAGTTACCCAGAACGGCGATGCCGAAGGGCTGCCGCATACGGCGGCCATCGTGCAGCACAAGCTGGGCCTGCCCACTGCGGTTGCCGCTTTCGACGTCTCCCTGGGCTGCTCGGGTTATGTCTACGGTCTGTATGCAATGAAAGGCTTCATGGAGGCTGCAGGCCTGAAGAACGGCTTGCTGCTGACAGCCGACCCTTACTCCAAGATCGTTGACCCCGAAGACCGTAATACCACCATGCTATTCGGCGATGCCGCCACCGCCACCTGGATGGGGGGGGATGCCATCTGGCAGCTGGGCCGGTCGCTGTTTGGCAGTGACGGCGCGGGGGCCGAGCACCTGCGCACAACCGATGGCAAATTCTTCATGAACGGTCGTCAGGTGTACAACTTCGCTTTGGTCAAGGTACCGGCCCACCTGCAGCAATTGCTCGAGGCCAGCCAGTTGCGGGCTGACGATGTAGATCTCTATTGCCTGCACCAGGGGAGCGCGGCGATCGTCGACGCGGTGGCCCAGCGCTTCGACGAAGGGCGCCATCGCGAGAAGTTCATCAAGGACATGGTCGAGACCGGCAATACGGTGTCCTCGAGCATTCCGTTGTTGCTCGAGAAGCATGTGCTCGGCTCGCAGCACAAGCGGGTGGCGCTGAGCGGGTTCGGCGTAGGGCTGTCGTGGGGCTCGGCGATCATCGAGCGCTGTAATTAAGCGTGGCACCCTTCAAGCGCTGACCATTTCCGGTCGGCGCTTTTGTTTTAGGTGCTGTTTTCCTGGCGTCAATCCCTTGATTTCATTGGGGTGGCAGGGTGCCAGTAAAAAAATTGAGAATTCGGCCTAAAGCAAACTGCCCTGACGACGATAAACATTACGAAGGTTCTCTAGGCCACCTACCCGGCGAATTGCCAAGGCCGGAAGCCGTAGTACCCAATCCAACGAGGAATTCGTCATGGCTTTGACTGTAAACACTAACACCACCTCTCTGGGCGTTCAGAAGAACCTGAACCGTGCTTCCGACGCACTGAGCACCTCGATGACCCGTCTGTCTTCCGGCCTGAAAATCAACAGCGCCAAAGACGACGCCGCCGGCCTGCAGATCGCTACCCGCATGACCTCGCAGATCCGTGGTCAGACCATGGCTATCAAGAACGCCAACGACGGTATCTCCATCGCCCAGACCGCTGAAGGCGCGATGCAAGAGCAGACCAACATGCTGCAGCGTATGCGCGAACTGGCACTGCAGTCGCGAAACGACTCCAACAGCACCGAAGACCGTGCCGCTCTGGACAAAGAGTTCCAGTCGCTGGCTTCGGAACTGACCCGTATCGCCAACAGCACCCAGCTGAACGGCAAGAACCTGCTGGACGGTTCGGCTTCGACCATGACCTTCCAGGTTGGCTCGAACACCGGTGGCATCAACCAGATCAGCATCAACCTGAGCCAGAAGTTCGACGCCACTTCCCTGGGCATCGCTTCGACCGTCAACATCCAAGGTTCGACCAGCGCCCTGGCTGAAACCAACTACAGCGCCGCCGTTACCGCGATCGACAAGGCTCTGCAGACCATCAACACCAACCGTGCTGACCTGGGTGCCGCCCAGAACCGTCTGACCAGCACCATCAACAACCTGCAGAACATCAACGAGAACGCCGAAGCCGCTCGTGGCCGTGTACAGGACACCGACTTCGCTGCTGAAACTGCCCAGCTGACCAAGCAGCAGACTCTGCAACAGGCTTCGACCTCGGTTCTGGCCCAGGCCAACCAGCTGCCATCGGCAGTCCTGAAGCTGCTGGGCTAATCTGCCTGATAGCTGATGGCGGGGGAGTGCTCTCCAGGCGCTTCCCCGCTTTTTCATTGTGAGGTGGTGGACATGGACATGAGCGTCAAGCTGAACCTGTCTTACCCGGCTGCGCGCACGGCCGAGCAAGTTGCCGAAAAGCCGGTCGCCCGGCCGGATGTTCCCGGTGACAGCGAAAAAAGGCAGGATTCGACCAGGGTGCAAGGCGCCGACAAGGTCCAGGCTGCCGACAAGGTCAAGGAAGCTGTCTCGGAAATCGAGAAGTTTCTCAAGGAAACACGACGTAACCTGGAGTTCTTCACCGATGAAGAGTCCGGTAAGATCGTGGTAAAGGTCATCGCCAGTGAAACAGGTGAGTTGATTCGACAGTTGCCCTCTGAAGAGGCCTTGCGGATCGCCCATAGCCTGAGCGATGTCAAAAGTATTCTGTTCGACGCCAAGGTCTGATTGGCGGCGAGCGCAAATAAGTGATTCAAGTCGGCCTTGCAGGAGCGGGGCGGGCCCATCGAAGAGAGGAGCGACAGCATGGCAAGCCCGATTACTACCAACACGGGTGCGGGCTACGGGCTCGATATCAAGAACATCGTCAGTGTGTTGGTGAATGCCGATACTGCGGCCAAAGCCAACCAGATTGCTCGGCAGTCGAGCAACAACTCCGCGATGATTTCCGGTATCGGCTCCCTGCGCAGCGCCCTCACGGCGTTCCAGGACGCCATGAAGAAGCTCAACGACAAGAATGCGCCTGCGTTCAATGCGTTTGCTGGTACTTCTGCCAACGAAAACGTTGTCAAGATCAAGTCCAGTAACTCGGCGGTTGCTGGCAACTACGACATCAAGGTCGATCAGTTGGCCACTGGCTCCAAAGTCGCCAGCCAGCAGTTCGTCGGTGGGGCCTCCACGGCGATCAGTGCCGGTGAGCTGACCGTCAGCCAGAACGGCAAGGACTACAAGATCAATGTTGCCAGTGGTGCCACGCTGCAGAGCGTGCGTGACCAGATCAACAAGGAGATGGGTGCCAAGGGTATCACCGCCAACATCATCAACGAGGCGGGCGGTTCGCGACTGGTGTTCAGTTCCACCACCACCGGCAAGGGCAGTGACATTTCCGTTGGCGGCATTCCGGAGCTGGCCATCGATGGCACCCAGAAAATTTCCGGGAGTGGCGCGGGTTATATCACCGGGCTCGCCCAGGATGCGCAGTTCTCCATCGACGGTTTGGCGCTGACCAGTTCGAAAAACACCGTCGACCAGGCTGTCAGTGGCCTGACGCTGGAGCTCACGGGCGTATCTGCGAAGGATACAACCACGAAGGTTACCGTGGCGCAGGACAACGAAGGGCTGAAAAAATCGGTGCAGTCGTTCGTCGACGCGTACAACACCCTGCAGAAGGCTGTCACTGCGCTGGTCACGCCGACCAAGGACGCCAACGGCAACGTCACCAGTCTGGGTCCGCTGACCAACGACCCGACTACTCGATCGTTGCTTGCCGATGTTCGCAAGGTGCTGACCGAAACCGGTTCGGGTGACAAGCTGACCACGCTCAGCCAGCTGGGGATCAATACCCAGAAGGACGGCACCCTTGAATTCAACAGCACCAAGTTTAACGCAGCGCTGAATGACAAGAAGTTGGGCTCTGAAATCCAGGAATTGTTCACGGGCACCAACGGTGTGTTCGAACGGATGAACAAGGCGATCGATCCGTACAACGCCACCGGTGGGTCGCTGGATACTCGCAAGAGCAACCTCGACAAGGTGGCCCGAAACCTGGAGAACCAGAAGACGGCATTGGATCGTCGCACTGAGTTGCTGACTACATCGCTGACCAAGAAATTCTCTGCGCTCGATACCGCTCTGGCCAAGATGAAGAAGCAGGGCGAGCAGATCACCTCGATCTTCGAGGCGATCAACGCCCAGGCCAAGAAGTCCTGATCGATCGAGCATGACAAAAGCCCGGCGGCGCCCTACAGGCGTGCCGGGCTTTGTCTTTTCCGGCTAAAGTTTTTTGACGCGGCGGCGATACAAGAGGTATATGCACCTTTTCGCTGCAACGAGGTAGATCCATGAACCCGATGTTGGCCCTTCGGCAATACCAGAAAGTCAATGGCGTGGCACAGACTTCCGAAGCCAGTCCGCACCGCCTGGTACAGATGCTCATGCAGGGTGGTCTCGACCGCCTGGCTCAGGCCAAGGGCGCCATCGCCCGCAAGGATGTTGCCCAGAGGGGTGTTCTGATCGGCAAGGCAATCGACATCATCGGTGGCCTGCGTGAAGGTCTCGACCTGGAAAATCATGCCGAGAGCCTGGCTGATCTGGACAACCTGTACACGTACATGAGCCGGCGTCTGCTTGAGGCCAATGTGAAGGGTGATCCCGAGATCATCGACGAAGTCGCGCGCCTGCTGATCACGGTCAAGGAAGGCTGGGATGCGATCGGCGAACAGCAGCCGACGCCCTGAACCAGGAGGTTGTCATGAGTGAGGTGATCGAGCGTATCGACCAGACCCGCGAGCTGCTGCTCGCCGCCCTGGCCAGTCGTGACTGGGGGGCGGTTGGCGAGCTGGATCTGGAGTGCCGCCTGTGCGTCGACGATGTGCTGGCCGAGGCGTTGTCGAACGAGGATGAGGTGCGTGCCAGCCTGGAGCAGTTGCAGGCTGTCTATCGGCAGCTAATCGAAGTTGCAAGTGGTGAGCGTCAATCGGTAGTCGACGAGATGGCGAAGATACGTCAGGCGGAAAACGCGACAAAGGTATACCATTTGTTCACCTGACCACAGGTGACACAAAAATCAGCGCGCCATAAATTTGACTGTGTGCCGTTTTTTGACTTTACTAGTGGCTGTTTTCGAAATTCAGACGTCCGAACACTGACCATTCAGTCGGAATGATGTCGTGCACGCCTTCGGGCGCCGATATGACTAGGGAAGTTGCTATTGCATGTGGCGTGAAACCAAGATTCTCCTGATCGATGACGACAGCGAACGCCGCCGCGATCTGGCGGTGGTCCTGAATTTTCTCGGCGAAGAAAACCTGTCCTGCTCCAGCGACAACTGGCAGCAGGTGGTCGAGGGTTTGTCTTCCAGCCGTGAAGTGCTGTGCGTCCTGATCGGTACCGTAAATGCCCCGGCCAGCGTGCTGGGGCTCCTTAAGACAGTGGCTGGATGGGATGAGTTCCTTCCGGTTCTGCTTCTGGGTGAAATTTCTTCCGCGGACTTCCCCGAGGACCTGCGCCGCCGTGTGCTGTCCAACCTCGAGATGCCGCCGAGCTACAGCCAGTTGCTCGACTCCCTGCACCGTGCCCAGGTCTATCGCGAGATGTACGACCAGGCCCGCGAGCGTGGTCGCCAGCGCGAGCCCAACCTGTTCCGCAGCCTGGTGGGTACCAGCCGTGCCATCCAGCATGTGCGGCAGATGATGCAGCAAGTGGCCGACACCGATGCCAGCGTGCTGATCCTCGGCGAGTCGGGCACCGGCAAGGAAGTGGTGGCGCGCAACCTGCACTACCACTCCAAGCGTCGCGAGGCGCCGTTCGTGCCAGTCAACTGCGGGGCGATCCCGGCGGAGCTGCTCGAAAGCGAACTGTTCGGCCACGAGAAGGGCGCCTTCACCGGGGCGATCACCAGCCGTGCCGGGCGCTTCGAGCTGGCCAACGGTGGTACGCTGTTCCTCGACGAAATCGGCGACATGCCGCTGCCGATGCAGGTCAAGCTGCTGCGCGTGCTGCAGGAGCGCACCTTCGAGCGGGTCGGCAGCAACAAGACCCAGAGCATCGACGTGCGCATCATCGCCGCGACGCACAAGAACCTCGAGACCATGATCGAGGATGGGACCTTCCGCGAGGATTTGTATTA
Organism: Pseudomonas sp. 2hn; assembly: GCF_019646095.1. Taxonomy (NCBI): domain Bacteria; kingdom Pseudomonadati; phylum Pseudomonadota; class Gammaproteobacteria; order Pseudomonadales; family Pseudomonadaceae; genus Pseudomonas; species Pseudomonas sp. 2hn. The sequence continues at coordinate 1,660,429 of NZ_CP081016.1, forward strand.
CCGGCTGAACGTGTTCCCGATCGAGATGGCGCCATTGCGTGAGCGGGTGGAAGACATCCCGTTGCTGATGAACGAGCTGATCTCGCGCATGGAGCACGAGAAGCGCGGCTCGATTCGCTTCAATTCCGCGTCGATCATGTCGCTGTGCCGCCACGGTTGGCCGGGCAACGTCCGCGAGCTGGCCAACCTGGTGGAGCGCATGGCGATCATGCACCCGTATGGGGTGATCGGCGTGGCGGAGCTGCCGAAGAAGTTCCGTTATGTGGATGACGAGGATGAGCAGCTGGTCGACAGCCTGCGCTCCGATCTCGAGGAGCGCGTGGCGATCAACGGCCATGCGCCGAACTTCGCCGGCCACGCCATGCTGCCGCCCGAGGGGCTGGACCTCAAGGACTACCTCGGCAGCCTGGAGCAGGGGCTGATCCAGCAGGCGCTGGACGATGCCAATGGTATCGTTGCCCGTGCCGCCGAGCGCCTGCGCATCCGTCGCACCACGCTGGTGGAGAAGATGCGCAAGTACGGCATGAGCCGCCAGGGTGGCGAGGAGCAGGCGGACGACTGATCCCGTCTTGCCTGGACACAATGGTCGGGGGGCTGTGACAGCCCCGGCCATTGCCTTCGATCAACGATCCCGCATTCGATTATCCCCATCTCCGGCACGGCTATTGCTACACCGCAGGCAACATACCGTTTTTATGACGGTCAGCCATGCGAGAGAGCACGATGCCCCAGGCCGCCCACCGTTCCCATGCCGCCGATCCGCGCGGGCACACCCCGCTCGAGCAGGAAAGCCGGCAGGGCCTTGAGCAGGCGTTCGCCCTGTTCGATCAGGTTTCCAGCCAGCTGAGCCAGTCCTACACCATGCTCGAGACGCGGGTCAGCGAGCTCAAGGGCGAGCTGGCGGTGGTCAGTGCGCAGCGCATGGCCGAGCTCGATGAGAAGGAGCGCCTGGCCAATCGCCTGCAGAACCTGCTCGACCTGCTGCCGGGCGGGGTGATCGTGATCGACGCAGAAGGGTGTGTGCGTGAAGCCAATCCGGCGGCCTGCGAGTTGCTCGGCGAGCCATTGATCGGCATGCGCTGGCGCGAGGTGATCGCCCGCAGTTTCGCGCCGCGTGACGATGACGGTCATGAGGTCTCTCTGCGTGACGGGCGTCGGTTATCCATCGCGACGCGCTCGCTGGATGCCGAGCCGGGGCAGTTGGTGCTGCTCAACGACCTGACCGAAACCCGCCGCATGCAGGATCAGCTGGCGCGGCACGAACGCCTGTCGTCCCTGGGCCGCATGATCGCGTCCCTGGCGCACCAGATCCGCACGCCGCTCTCGGCGGCGATGCTCTATGCCAGTCACCTGGCCGAACCGCAGCAGGTATTGACGGACGAAACCCGGCTGCGCTTTGCCGGCAACCTCAAGGAGCGTCTCCACGAACTCGAGCACCAGGTGCGCGACATGCTGGTGTTCGCCCGCGGGGAGTTGCCGCTCAATGACCGCATCAGCCCGAAGGCGTTGTTCCAGGCGCTGCAACAGGCAGCTCATGCCCATGTCGAGGGGCATGCGGTGCGCTGGCAGTGCGACAGTCGCCTGGGGGAGTTGCTGTGCAACCGTGACACCCTGGTCGGCGCCTTGCTCAACCTCATCGAGAATGCCCTGCAGGCCAGCAGCGGGCCGGCGAAACTCAAGGTGCACCTGTCGCGTCGCGACGACAATCTGCGCGTGTGCGTCAGCGATGCCGGCAGCGGTATCGACGAGCAGCTGCTGGCGCGCCTGGGTGAGCCGTTCGTGACCACCAAGGCGACCGGCACCGGCCTGGGGTTGGCGGTGGTCCAGGCGGTGGTGCGCGCGCACCGCGGTACCCTGCAGCTACGTTCCAGGCTTGGCCGTGGCACCTGTGTCACCGTGCTGCTGCCGTTGATCGATGGTCGTGGGGAGGTCAATCAATGAGCGTCAAGGTGCTGCTGGTCGAGGATGATCGGGTTCTGCGCCAGGCGTTGGCCGATACCCTGGAGATCGGCGGTTTCTGCCACCGTGCCGTCGGCAGTGCCGAGGAGGCCTTGCTGGCGGTGGCTGAAGAGTCGTTCAGCCTGGTGGTCAGCGACGTGAACATGCCGGGCATGGACGGTCATCAACTGCTCGCCCAGCTGCGTCGGCAGCACCCACAGCTACCGGTGTTGCTGATGACCGCCCATGCGGCGGTGGAGCGGGCGGTGGAGGCCATGCGCCAGGGGGCTGTCGATTACCTGGTCAAGCCTTTCGAGCCCGCAGCGCTGAACGGCCTGGTGGCGCGTCATGCCGTCGGCAGTGCTGCCGGCAGCGATGACGAGGGGCCGGTGGCGTGCGAACCGGCCAGCCGGCAATTACTGGAATTGGCGGCACGGGTTGCACAAAGCGACTCCACCGTGCTGATCTCCGGTGAGTCGGGAACCGGCAAGGAAGTGCTGGCGCGCTACATCCATCAGCAGTCGCGGCGGGCGGACCAGCCTTTCGTGGCGATCAACTGCGCGGCCATCCCGGACAACATGCTCGAGGCGACCCTGTTCGGCCATGAAAAGGGCGCCTTCACCGGGGCGATCGCCGCCCAGGCGGGCAAGTTCGAGCAGGCCGACGGTGGCACCTTGTTGCTGGACGAGATCTCCGAGATGCCGCTCGGCTTGCAAGCCAAGCTGCTGCGGGTGCTGCAGGAGCGCGAAGTCGAGCGCGTCGGTGGGCGCAAGCCCATCGCCCTGGACATCCGCATCCTTGCCACGACCAACCGCGACCTGGTGGGGGAGGTGGCGGCCGGCCGTTTCCGTGAAGACCTGTACTACCGCCTTTCGGTATTCCCCATGGCCTGGCGCTCCCTGCGCGAGCGTCCTGCCGATATCCTGCCGCTGGCTGAGCGCCTGCTGGCGCGCCATGCCCGCAAGATGCGCCATGCCCAGGTGTGCCTGTCCAGCGAGGCGCGGGCGTGCCTGCAGGCGTATGCCTGGCCAGGGAATGTGCGGGAGCTGGACAACGCCGTGCAGCGGGCGCTGATCCTGCAGCAGGGTGGTGTGATCGAGGCGGCGGATTTCTGTCTGGCTGGCGCCATTCCATTGTCGGTGCCGAAAGTGGCCACTATTGAGCCATTGTCCGTTGAGCCGGTTGCCGAGGTTGGCGGGCTGGGCGACGACATGCGGCGTCATGAGTTCCAGATGATCATCGACACCTTGCGTGCTGAGCGTGGCCGTCGCAAGGAGGCTGCCGAGCGCCTGGGGATCAGCCCCCGCACCTTGCGCTACAAGCTGGCGCAGATGCGTGACGCGGGCCTGGATGTCGAGGCCAGCCTGTTCGGTTGATGCGTCGTTTTGAATGATTTTCGGGTTGGCTGGCACTCCTCTTGCTAGTTCCAACCCATTCGCTGCACGAGTGTCAAAAAAAGTGCGGCAGCCGGAGAGAGAAGTCCATGACCCAAGGTGTTGAATTCAATCGTCTGATGTTGGACATGCGTGCCATGCAGGCCGAAGCCATGTCCCAGCCCAAGGCTGTCGCCGCGCCTGAACTGGCGCCAGGCCAGAGCAGCTTTGCCGACATGCTTGGCCAGGCCATTGGCAAGGTGCATGAAACGCAGCAGGCCTCCTCCCAGCTGTCCAACGCTTTCGAGATCGGCAAGAGCGGGGTCGACCTGACCGATGTGATGATCGCCTCGCAGAAGGCCTCGGTGTCGTTCCAGGCCCTGACCCAGGTGCGCAACAAGCTGGTACAGGCGTACCAGGACATCATGCAGATGCCGGTATAAGGGCGAGAGTGAGTCATGGCCGAAGCAGTCGTCGATAACGCCCCCGCCAAGAGTGGTCCGCCAGCGGCCAAGCCGCCGCTGTTCGGCATGGCGTTCCTGGAAAACATCTCGCAGATGCCCATGCTGCGTCAGGTCGGCCTGCTGGTCGGCCTGGCCGCCAGCGTGGCCATCGGTTTCGCCGTGGTGCTGTGGTCGCAGCAGCCGGATTACCGGCCGCTGTACGGCAGCCTGGCGGGCACCGACACCAAGCAGGTGATCGATGCCCTGACCGCCGCCGATATCCCCTATCGCGTGGAGCCGAACTCCGGCGCCCTGCTGGTCAAGGCCGACGACCTCTCCCGTGCGCGCCTGAAACTGGCCTCCGCCGGTGTCGCGCCAAGCGATGGCAACGTCGGCTTCGAGTTGCTCGACAAGGAGCAGGGCCTGGGCACCAGCCAGTTCATGGAAGCCACCCGCTACCGTCGCAGCCTGGAAGGCGAGCTGGCGCGTACCGTGTCGAGCCTGAACAATGTCAAGGCCGCCCGCGTGCACCTGGCGATCCCGAAAAGCTCGGTGTTCGTGCGCGACGAACGCAAGCCCAGCGCCTCGGTGCTGGTCGAGCTGTACCCGGGTCGTGCCCTGGAGGCGGGCCAGGTGATGGCCATCGTCAACCTCGTGGCCACCAGTGTTCCGGAACTGGACAAGTCCCAGGTGACCGTGGTCGACCAGAAGGGCAACCTGCTTTCCGACCAGTTGCAGGACACCGCCCTGACCATGGCGGGCAAGCAGTTCGACTACAGCCGCCGCATGGAAGGCATGCTCACCCAGCGCGTGCACAATATCCTCCAGCCGGTGCTGGGCAACGACCGCTACAAGGCCGAGGTGTCGACCGACGTTGACTTCAGCGCCGTCGAGTCCACCTCCGAGCAGTTCAATCCAGACCAGCCGGCGCTGCGCAGCGAACAGTCGGTCAACGAACAGCGTGCCAGCAGCCAGGGCCCGCAAGGTGTGCCGGGCGCCCTGAGCAACCAGCCGCCGGCCGGCGCCTCCGCGCCCGAAAACGCCAAGGCCGCCGCCACGCCGGCCGGTGCCATCCAGCCTGGGCAGCCGCTGGTGGACGCCAACGGCCAGCAGATCATGGACCCGGCCACCGGCCAGCCGATGCTCGCGCCGTACCCGAGCGACAAGCGTCAGCAAAGCACCAAGAACTTCGAGCTGGACCGCTCCATCAGCCACACCCGTCAGCAGCAAGGTCGCCTGACCCGCCTGTCGGTAGCCGTGGTGGTGGACGACCAGGTCAAGCTCGACGCCGCCACCGGCGAAACCACCCGCACTCCGTGGGGTGCCGAAGACCTGGCGCGCTTCACTCGCCTGGTGCAGGACGCAGTGGGCTTCGATGCCAGCCGTGGCGACAGCGTCACCGTGATCAACGTGCCGTTCGCCGCCGACCGTGGCGACGAGCTGGTCGACATTCCGTTCTACTCGCAGCCATGGTTCTGGGACATCGTCAAGCAGGTGCTGGGCGTGCTGTTCATCCTGGTGCTGGTGTTCGGCGTGCTGCGTCCGGTGCTCAACAACATCACAGGTGGCGGCAAGCAGGCTGCCACGGACAGCGACATGGAGCTGGGCGGCATGATCGGTCTGGATGGCGAACTGGCCAACGACCGCGTCAGCCTGGGTGGCCCGACAAGCATTCTGTTGCCGAGCCCGAGCGAGGGTTACGAGGCACAGCTCAACGCAATCAAGGGCCTGGTGGCCGAAGACCCGGGCCGCGTGGCCCAGGTCGTGAAAGAGTGGATCAACGCCGATGAGTGACAATCGAGCCATTACCGCCAAGCTGAGCCGCGTCGACAAGGCGGCCATCCTCCTGCTCTCGCTCGGCGAGACCGATGCCGCGCAGGTCCTGCGCCACATGGGGCCCAAGGAAGTGCAGCGGGTCGGTGTGGCCATGGCGCAGATGGGCAACGTCCATCGCGAGCAGGTCGAGCAGGTGATGAGCGAGTTCGTCGAGATCGTCGGCGACCAGACCAGCCTGGGCGTCGGTTCCGACGGCTATATCCGCAAGATGCTCAACCAGGCGCTCGGCGAGGACAAGGCCAATGGCCTGATCGACCGCATCCTGCTCGGTGGCAACACCAGCGGCCTGGACAGCCTCAAGTGGATGGAGCCGCGTGCCGTGGCCGACGTCATCCGCTACGAGCACCCGCAGATCCAGGCCATCGTGGTCGCCTACCTCGACCCCGACCAGGCCGGCGAGGTGCTGAGCAATTTCGACCACAAGGTGCGCCTTGACATCGTCCTGCGCGTGTCGTCGCTCAACACCGTGCAGCCGGCGGCGCTCAAGGAACTCAACCAGATCCTCGAGAAGCAGTTCTCCGGCAACTCCAATGCCGCGCGCACTACCCTGGGTGGCATCAAGCGCGCCGCCGACATCATGAACTTCCTCGACAGTTCCGTGGAAGGCGCGCTCATGGACTCGATCCGCGAGATCGACAGCGACCTGTCGGAGCAGATCGAAGACTTGATGTTCGTCTTCAACAACCTGGCCGACGTCGACGACCGTGGCATCCAGGCGCTGCTGCGCGAGGTGTCCTCGGACGTGCTGGTGGTGTCGCTCAAGGGCGCCGACGAGCGGGTCAAGGACAAGATCTTCAAGAACATGTCCAAGCGAGCGTCGGAGCTGCTGCGCGACGACCTGGAGGCCAAGGGGCCGGTGCGGGTCAGCGACGTGGAAACGGCGCAGAAGGAAATCCTCACCATCGCCCGCCGCATGGCCGAGGCCGGCGAGATCGTGCTGGGTGGCAAGGGCGCCGAGGAAATGATCTGATCTTCGGGGCGACGCGGTCCCCTGTAGGAGCGGCCTTGTGCCGCGAAAGGGCAGCAAGGCTGCCCCGACAATTTTGCGGTGACATCGATATCGAGGGGCTGCTTTGCAGCCCTTTCGCGGCACAAGGCCGCTCCTACAGGGGCGCGTTGGTTGCAGATGGCTTTTGAGTACCTGAAAACATGTCCACCACCGAACATCCCAGCGACCTGATCCGTGCCCGCGACCTCGAGGGCGTGGATGTGTGGGCGCTGCCCAGCTTCGACCCCGAGCCCGAGCCGCAACCCGAGCCGGAGCCTGAGGTCATCGAGGAAGAAGTCGAGGAGGTGCCGCTGGAGGAAGTCCAGCCGCTGACCCTCGAAGAGCTCGAGGCCATCCGTCAGGAGGCCTACAACGAGGGCTTCGCCACTGGCGAGCGCGAAGGCTTCCATAGCACCCAGCTGAAGGTTCGCCAGGAGGCCGAAGTGGCCCTGGCGGCCAAATTGGCCAGCCTCGAACAGGTCATGAGTCATCTGCTCGAGCCCATTGCCGAGCAGGACACCCAGATCGAGAAAGCCCTGGTGCAACTGGTCGCCAGCATGACCCGCCAGGTCATCGGTCGCGAGTTGCGCAGCGATTCGAGCCAGATCACCCACGTCCTGCGTGAGGCGCTGAAACTGCTGCCGATGGGCGCCGACAACATCCGTATCCACCTCAATCCGCAGGATTTCGAGCTGGCCAAGGCCTTGCGCGAGCGTCATGAGGAGAGCTGGAAACTGCTCGAGGATGAGTCGTTGCTGCCGGGCGGCTGCCGGATCGAGACCGCTCACAGCCGTATCGACGCGACCATGGAGACCCGCATCGAAAAGGCCGTGACGCAATTGTTCGACCAGTCCCACGACCAGGCCCTGCATCCTGCTGCGGCGGATATATCCGTCGCGCTGGACGTGCCGGCGGGTGAAACCGATGCGCCTTGACCGCACCAGCTTCGGCAAGCGCCTGGAGGGCTACGCCGACGCGGTGAAGCTGCCCGACCAGCCGATCGTCGAAGGGCGCCTGCTGCGCATGGTCGGCCTCACCCTCGAGGCTGAAGGCCTGCGCGCTGCGGTGGGCAGCCGCTGCCTGGTGATCAATGACGACAGTTATCACCCGGTGCAGGTGGAGGCCGAAGTCATGGGCTTTGCCGGCAGCAAGGTGTTCCTGATGCCGGTCGGCAGCATTGTCGGCCTTGCTCCCGGTGCGCGCGTGGTGCCGCTGGACGACAGCGGTCGCCTGCCGATGGGCATGAGCATGCTTGGCCGGGTGCTCGACGGCGCCGGTCGCGCGCTGGACGGCAAGGGCGGGATGAAGGCCGAGGACTGGGTGCCGATGGACGGCCCGATCATCAACCCGCTCAACCGTGATCCGATCAGCCAGCCGCTGGATGTCGGTATCCGCAGCATCAATGGCTTGCTCACCGTCGGCCGCGGCCAACGCCTGGGCCTGTTCGCCGGTACCGGTGTCGGTAAATCGGTGCTGCTGGGCATGATGACCCGCTTTACCGAGGCCGAGATCATCGTGGTCGGCCTGATCGGCGAGCGGGGTCGGGAAGTGAAGGAGTTCATCGAGCACATCCTCGGTGAGGAGGGGCTCAAGCGCTCGGTGGTGGTCGCCTCGCCAGCGGACGACGCGCCGTTGATGCGTCTGCGTGCGGCGATGTACTGCACGCGCATTGCCGAGTATTTCCGCGACAAGGGCAAGAATGTCCTGTTGCTGATGGACTCGCTGACCCGCTTCGCCCAGGCCCAGCGCGAAATCGCCCTGGCCATCGGCGAGCCGCCCGCCACCCGTGGTTATCCGCCGTCGGTGTTCGCCAAGCTGCCCAAGCTGGTGGAGCGGGCTGGTAATGGCGAGCCAGGCGGTGGCTCGATCACCGCGTTCTACACGGTGCTGTCCGAAGGCGACGACCAGCAGGATCCGATCGCCGACTCGGCGCGGGGCGTGCTCGATGGTCACTTCGTGCTGTCCCGGCGCCTGGCCGAGGAAGGGCACTACCCGGCCATCGACATCGAGGCCTCGATCAGCCGGGTCATGCCCCAGGTGGTCGATCCCGATCACCTGCGTCAGGCGCAGAAGTTCAAGCAGCTCTGGTCGCGCCTGTCGCAGAGCCGTGACCTGATCAGCGTCGGCGCCTATGTGGCCGGTGGCGATCCGGAGACGGACCTGGCCATCGCCTTGCAACCCAAGCTGGTGGACTTCCTGCGCCAGCGCCTGGATGAGAACGTCGGCATGGCACAGAGCCGTGAAGAACTGGCCGCGGTGTTCGCGCCGCCGGCGGGCTGATAGACCATGGCCCAACCCAGCCGAGCGGCACGCCTGGTGCCGGTGGTGGACATGGCCGAGGAGGCCGAGCGCAAGGCCGCCCAGCGCCTGGGGCATTTCCAGAGGCTGCTCAGCGATGCCCAGGCCAAGCAGGCCGAGCTCGAGAGTTTTCGCGAGGCCTATCAGCAGCAGTGGATCAATCGCGGAAGCCAGGGCGTCGATGGCAACTGGCTGGTCAACTACCAGCGCTTCCTCGGGCAGCTGGAGACGGCGATGACCCAGCAGCGCCAGAGCATGGCCTGGCACCAGAACAACCTGAACAACGCCCGCAACACCTGGCAGCAGGCCTATGCCCGGGTCGAAGGGCTGCGCAAGCTGGTCCAGCGCTACCTGGATGAAGCGCGCCGGGCCGAGGACAAGCGCGAGCAGAAACTGCTCGACGAGCTGTCCCAGCGCCTCCCGCGCCAGAGCCACCCCTGATCGACCTGACTGGCGCCTGTCGCCAGTGCCTGCTAAACCTTCAGAAGTCGCATTCGCCATCATCGAAGGAATCGCTCGCATGGCAGTCGAAACTGATTTTTCACAGGACGGGAAAAAGCTGACGATCAAGGTCAAGGGTCGTTTCGATTTCGGCAAGCACCAGGAATTCAGGGACGCCTACGAGCATCAGCGCCCGCGCCCGGATTCGGTGGTGGTCGACCTGAAGGAGGCCACGTATCTCGACAGCTCGGCGTTGGGCATGTTGCTGCTGCTGCGCGACCATGTCGGTGGCGAGGATTCGGATATCCGTGTGGTCCATGCCAGCCCTGATGTGCGCAAGATTCTGGCAATCTCCAACTTCGAAAAGCTGTTCGACATCAGTTGAGCGTGGCCATGTCCGCCGATCAGCCGTTGACCGTGCTGGTGGCCGAGGACGGCGCCGCAGACAGGCTATTGCTGGCGCAGATCGTCCGCCGCCAGGGGCATGAGGTGGTCACGGCCGAGAACGGCGAGCAGGCGGTGGCGCTGTTCGCCGAGCGACGGCCGCAGCTGGTGCTGCTTGATGCGCTGATGCCGGTGATGGATGGTTTCGAGGCGGCCCGGCGGATCAAGTCGCTGGCCGGCGAGGCGCTGGTGCCGATCATCTTCCTGACTTCTCTTAATGAAGAGGAGGGGCTGGTGCGTTGCCTGGAGGCCGGTGGCGACGATTTCATGGCCAAACCCTACAGCGCCGTCATCCTGGCGGCGAAGATTCGTGCCATGGATCGCTTGCGTCGCCTGCAGACGACGGTGCTGGAGCAGCGCGACCAGATCGCCCGCCATCACCATCACCTGCTCAACGAACAGCGGGTGGCCAAGGCGGTGTTCGACAAGGTCGCCCACTCCGGTTGCCTGGGTGCCTCGAACATCCGCTACCTGCAATCGCCCTACGCGCTGTTCAATGGCGATCTGTTGCTGGCGGCGTTTACCCCTTCGGGCGACATGCATGTGCTGCTGGGGGATTTTACCGGCCATGGCCTGCCGGCCGCGGTCGGCGCCATGCCGCTGGCGGAGGTGTTCTATGGCATGACCGCCAAGGGCTACGGCCTGGTCGAAACGCTGCGGGAGATGAACGCCAAGCTCAAGCGCATCCTGCCTGTGGACATGTTCTGTTGTGCGCTGTTGCTCAACTTGAGTTTCCAGCGAGAAACCGTGGAGCTCTGGAACGGCGGCATGCCGGATGGCTATCGCTTGTCGGCGCAAGGCGAGGTGCTCGAGGTGTTGCCTTCGCGTCACCTGCCGTTGGGCATTCTGCCACCTGAGCAGTTCGACGATACCACCGAGGTGAGGCCACTTGCGGTGGGAGAGCGATTGTTCCTGTTGTCCGATGGCGTAGTCGACACTGGGGATGCCCGGGAATGTCTGTTCGGCGTGGAGCGCCTGTTGGAAGTGCTGGCGGCCAACCGCGATCCGGTGGTGTTGTTCGACGAGGTCATGCAGGCACTGGCGGGCTTCGGCGGTCAGTCTCGTGACGATATCAGCCTGTGCGATATCCGTATGCTGGCGCCTGAACATGTAGTGCCGCAGGCGGTGGTGTACTCCGACAGTGGTCGTTCCAGCCCGCTGGACTGGTCGTTGCAGTTCGAGCTGCGGGGCGAGAGCCTGGGCCGCTTCAACCCGGTTCCTTACCTGGTACAGCTGTTGCAGGAAATTCACGGGCTCAGGCCCAGCAGTGGCAAGTTGCACAGTGTGCTCAGCGAGCTGTACTCCAACGCGCTGGAACATGGCGTGCTGGGGTTGGACTCGGCGCTCAAGCGCGACGCCAAAGGCTTCGCCGAGTACTATCGCCTGCGCGCCGAGCGCTTGGGGCGGCGGGTGCACGGCAGCGTCGGCATTGCCCTGCGGGTGGAACCTCAAGGTGCGGGTGGGCGTCTGATCATCGAGGTCCGCGACAGCGGCGCAGGCTTCGACGTGGAGCGCCTGTCGGTCACCACGCCGGTGGCGCAGGGCTTCAGTGGGCGAGGGGTGAGCCTGGTGCGGCGGTTGGCCGGCAATGCCCAGTGGTTGGAAGGTGGACGCTTGGCGCGGGTGGAGTTTCAATGGTGAGCCGGATTGCGCGGCTCGGGCCTAATCAGGCTTGATCAAGGAGTGAGCAAGTGGCGGACATGCATATTGATCAGAAGGTGCTGAGTGACTTGCGGGAGGTCATGGAAGATGGCTACCTGCAGTTGCTGGAAACCTTCCTGGAAGACTCCGAGCGGCGCCTGAGCCAGCTGCACGAGGCCAAGGATGCCGACGAGCTGGGCCTTGCCGCACACAGTTTCAAGGGTAGCAGCAGCAATATGGGGGCCGTGGGCCTGGCCGAGCTGTGTCAGCAGCTCGAGGAGCGAGTGCGTCAACAATCCTTGTATGGCATCGAGGACCTGATCAACCGTATCGACCAGGAGTACCTGGAGGTCCAGCGCTTCTACCGTGGCGAGCGTCAGCGAATCGCCGCCGAGTAAAGCTGGCGCGAGTTTTGCTTTTCTTCGCACAGACGCACTTTACCAGTTCTGCCGCGGAGACCTTTCAATGCCTGTCGCACCCAATCCATTGTTGCAAGCCGGCCTCGTCAATACGGCGTCGCGCCCGGCTGCCGGAGTGGCCGACAAGCCGCTGCAAGCCCCGGCCAGCCAGGGCGTTGGCTTCGACCAGGTCATGGCTCGCCAGGGGCGCGACAATGCTCCTTCCCGTGACGTGAAGGTGACCAAGGACGCCACCCCGGCCAAACCCAAGGAGCAGACAGCTCCCGCCAATGGCGGCAAGCCGCAGGATGCCAGCAAGCCAGTCGTTGCCGATGACGGCAAGAACTTGCCTGCGACGGCTGACACCAAGCCGGCCGGCGAAACGGACGAGTCGGCTGAGAGCAGCAATACTCCCTCCCTCGATGCCAATCTGGTGGCAGGGCAGATCACCGATGCCCAGGCCGGCGCGCAGCTGATCCAGGCCCAGGCCGAAGCGGTCGCGCCGGTTTTGCAGGCGGCGGTGCAGACGCCGCAACCCGCCGTGCCGGCTCCGCCGGTCGGTGAGGAGGTCCTCAAGGACGCAAACTTCGATCCGGACGCCGACCCACTGGCCGATATGCCGACCTTGCGTCTGGCGTTGGAGCACGAGGCCCAGGCCAAGGGTACGACTTCGGCGCATGCCGCCAGCGCGCGCCCGGAAAATGGCCAGGCGCCGGCCGACCCGGCCGCGACTGCCGTCAATACCTTGGCGAATGTGACAGAGAAGGCCGAGTCCGAGGCCGGGCACTCCGAGCGTGGCGACAAGGCGTTCGCCGGGCTGATCGACGATGGCCTCAAGGACATCAAGGAGGCCAGCAGCGACACGCGTGTGGATGACTTCGCCAATCGCCTGGCAAACCTGACGCAAGCGGCGACGCCCAAGACCGCCAACGCCGTGCCGGTAGCGCCGAACCCGCTGCAGCAGCCGCTGGCGATGAATCAGGGGGCCTGGACCGAAGGCCTGGTGAATCGGGTCATGTACCTGTCCAGCCAGAACCTTAAGTCGGCGGATATCCAGCTTGAACCTGCCGAGCTGGGTCGCCTGGACATTCGTGTCAATGTCGCGGCGGATCAATCCACCCAGATTCACTTTGTCAGCGGTCACGCCGGGGTGCGCGATGCTCTCGACAGCCAGGCCTTCCGTTTGCGCGAGTTGTTCGCCCAGCAAGGCCTGGCGCAGCCGGACGTCAGCGTGGCCGATCAGTCCCGTGAGCAGCAGCAACAGCAGCAGGCTCAGCAGGGTGGGTCGAACCTGTCCGGCGTCGCGGCGCGGCGCGCCGAGGCGGCCGGGGAGGGCGGCGAACTGGCCGATGCCGCGCATCCCGTCGAGCAGCAAACGGTGATCGGCAGCAGCATGGTCGACTACTACGCCTGATCTTCTCCCGGCCCTGGCCATGCCCCGTCGGGCGGGTACTTTCCCGCGACGGGGTGGGTGCTTTCCGACACGAGCGGATTTGGCATAACACTTGCTCAAGCCACGTCATCCTTCCTTGAAACCCCGATGGACGACGGATTATTGGCATGGCGAAGAGTGACGCAGTGAAAGACCCCGCCACTAAAGGCAAACTCAAGTTGATCCTGCTGCTGGTGCTGGCCCTGCTCCTGGCGGTCGGCCTGTCGGTAGGCGCTACCTGGTTCTTCATGCACAAGAGCGAGTCGGCGCCAGCGCCCGACGCCGCGCAGAGCAATGTCAAGCTGCCGGCGATCTACGAACCGCTGGCACCGGCCTTCGTGGTCAACTTCAACCAGAACGGCCGCCAGCGCTATATGCAGGTGAGCATCACCATGCAGGGGCGCAGCCAGGCCGACCTCGAAGCGCTCAAGGTGCACATGCCGGTGATCCGCAACAACCTGGTGATGATGTTCTCCGGCCAGGGCTTCGACACCCTTGCCGCCAGCCCCGTCGGGCAGGAGATGCTGCGCCAGAAGGCCACCGCGGTGGTGCAGGAAGTGGCGCAGAAGGAAGTCGGCAGGCCGGTCGTCGACCAGCTGCTGTTCACCAATTTCGTATTGCAGTAGGAGCACATAGATGGCCGTGCAGGACCTGCTGTCCCAGGATGAGATCGACGCCCTGCTGCATGGGGTGGACGATGGGCTGGTACAAACCGAGAGCGCTGGCGAGCCCGGCAGCATCAAGAGCTACGACCTGACCAGTCAGGACCGTATCGTGCGGGGTCGCATGCCGACCCTGGAAATGATCAACGAGCGTTTCGCCCGTTATACCCGCATCAGCATGTTCAACCTGCTGCGTCGCTCCGCCGACGTGGCGGTGGGCGGCGTGCAGGTGATGAAGTTCGGCGAGTACGTGCACTCGCTGTACGTACCCACCAGCCTCAACCTGGTCAAGATCAAGCCGTTGCGCGGCACCGCGCTGTTCATCCTCGACGCCAAGCTGGTGTTCAAGCTGGTGGACAACTTCTTCGGTGGCGACGGCCGTCACGCCAAGATCGAGGGTCGCGAGTTCACCCCGACCGAGCTGCGCGTGGTGCGCATGGTCCTGGACCAGTGCTTCGTCGACCTCAAGGAAGCCTGGCAGGCGATCATGCCGGTCAACTTCGAGTACATCAACTCCGAGGTCAACCCCGCCATGGCCAACATCGTCGGCCCCAGCGAGGCGGTGGTGGTCTCGACCTTCCACATCGAACTCGACGGCGGTGGCGGCGACCTGCACGTGACCATGCCGTATTCGATGATCGAGCCGGTGCGCGAAATGCTCGACGCCGGCTTCCAGTCCGATCTGGACGACCAGGACGAGCGCTGGGTCAAGGCCCTGCGCGAAGACGTGCTGGACGTCAACGTGCCGGTGTCGGCCACGGTCGCCCGTCGCCAGCTGAAGCTGCGTGACATCCTGCACATGCAGCCGGGCGACGTGATTCCGGTGGAACTGCCGGAGCACCTGGTGCTGCGCGCCAACGGCGTGCCGTCGTTCAAGGCGCGGCTGGGTTCGCACAAGGGCACCCTGTCGCTGCAGATCATCGACCCGATCGAACGCCGCTGACGGCGTGCCGGTCGCTCCAACGTATTGAATGCCTGTCGAGGAAATCATGGCTAACGAAAACGAGATCAATTCTCCCGAGGAACAGGCCCTGGCCGATGAGTGGGCTGCCGCCCTGGAAGAGACCGGTGATGCCGGTCAGTCCGACATCGACGCGCTGCTGGCCGCCGACGCCGCTTCGGCCGGCGCCGGCCGCCTGCCAATGGAAGAGTTCGCCAGCTCGCCCAAGCCCAACGAGCATGTCAGCCTCGAAGGCCCCAACCTGGACGTGATCCTGGATATCCCGGTGAGCATTTCCATGGAAGTGGGCAGCACCGAGATCAGCATCCGCAACCTGCTGCAGCTCAACCAGGGTTCGGTGATCGAACTCGACCGCCTGGCCGGCGAGCCGCTGGACGTGCTGGTCAACGGCACGCTGATCGCCCATGGCGAGGTGGTGGTGGTCAACGAGAAGTTCGGCATCCGCCTGACCGACGTGATCAGCCCCAGCGAACGTATCAAGAAGCTGCGCTGAGTGAAGGGCATGGTTCGGGGCATCACGGCTGTCGGGGCGTTGCTGGTCAGCGAGGCGGTGATCGCCGCCGCCGAGCCTGCTGCCGCATCGACGGCGGCGCCTGGTGGATTGGGTGCGCAGCTGGCGCAAACGGTGATCGGCCTGCTGTTGGTGGTAGGGCTGATCTTCTTCCTGGCCTGGCTGCTGCGGCGCATGCAGGGCAGCGCGCAGCAGGGCGCCCAGGTGATCGAGGTCATCGGCACCCGGGCCATCGGTCCGCGTGATCGGCTGCTGCTGGTGCAGGTCGGCAAGGAGCAGATCCTGATCGGCCATACCCCCGGCAGCATCGAGGCCCTGCACGTGCTGGCCGAACCCGTGGATGTGCCGGCCTCGGCGCGCCAGGCTACGCCGGAATTCGCCCAGCGGCTGCTCGAGCTGATGGGCAAGGACCAGAAGGACAAGAAGTGATGAGCGGCGCAGTGCGCTTTCTGTTGACCCTGGCGCTGCTGCTGGCCGCGCCGCTGGCCCTGGCCGCCGATCCGTTGTCGATTCCGGCCATCACCCTGTCCAGTGGGGCGGACGGGCAGCAGGAGTATTCGGTCAGCCTGCAGATCCTGCTGATCATGACGGCGCTGAGCTTCATTCCGGCGTTCGTCATCCTGATGACCAGCTTCACCCGCATCATCATCGTCTTCTCGATCCTGCGTCAGGCCCTGGGCCTGCAACAGACCCCGTCGAACCAGTTGCTTACCGGCATGGCGCTGTTCCTGACCATGTTCATCATGGCGCCGGTGTTCGATCGGGTGAACAAGGACGCCTTGCAGCCCTACCTGGCCGAGCAGATGACCGCCCAGCAGGCGATCGACACGGCCCAGGTACCCTTGAAGGACTTCATGCTGGCACAGACCCGGCAGAGCGATCTCGACCTGTTCATGCGCCTGTCCAAGCGCACCGACATCGCCGGGCCCGACCAGGTGCCGCTGACGATCCTGGTGCCGGCGTTCGTCACCTCCGAGCTCAAGACCGCATTCCAGATCGGCTTCATGATCTTCATCCCGTTCCTGATCATCGACATGGTGGTCGCCAGCGTGCTGATGGCCATGGGTATGATGATGCTGTCGCCATTGATCATCTCGCTGCCGTTCAAGATCATGCTGTTCGTCCTGGTCGATGGCTGGGCGCTGATCATGGGCACCCTGGCCGGAAGTTTCGGCGGTGTCTGACGCCGTCAAGGAGAGCCTCGCATGACACCCGAAGTCGCCATCGACCTGTTCCGCGAAGCGTTGTGGATGACCACCATGATGGTCGCCATCCTGGTGGTACCGAGCCTGTTGGTCGGCCTGGTGGTGGCCATGTTCCAGGCGGCGACGCAGATCAACGAACAGACCCTGAGCTTTCTTCCGCGCCTGCTGGTGATGCTGGTCACGTTGATCGTCGTCGGTCCGTGGCTGACGCAGAAGTTCATGGAGTATTTCATCGGCCTCTACACCAGCATTCCGCAGCTGGTCGGTTGACGCCACGATGCTGGAATTGACCGACACGCAGATCGGCACCTGGGTCGCCACCTTCATCCTGCCGCTGTTCCGGGTGACCGCCTTGCTGATGACCATGCCGATCATCGGCACCAAGATGCTGTCGGCCCGGATACGCCTGTACGTCGCCGTTGCCATTACTGTGGTGATCGTGCCGGCCCTGCCGCCGTTGCCCGAAATCGATCCGTTGAGCCTGCGCGGCGTGCTGTTGTGTGGCGAGCAGGTGATTGTCGGGGCGCTGTTCGGATTCTCTTTGCAGTTGCTGTTCCAGGCTTTCGTGGTCGCGGGGCAGATCGTCGCGGTGCAGATGGGCATGGCCTTCGCCTCCATGGTCGATCCGGCCAACGGCGTCAACGTCGCTGTGATCGGTCAGTTCATGACCATGCTGGTGAGCATGTTGTTCCTGCTGATGAATGGCCACCTGGTCGCGTTCGAGATCCTTACCGAGAGTTTCACCACGTTGCCGGTGGGGCACGCGCTGGTGGTCGATCATTTCTGGGAAATGGCCGGGCGCATGAGCTGGGTGCTGGGGGCCGGGTTGCTGCTGATCCTGCCGGCAATCGCCTCGCTGCTGGTGGTCAACATTGCGTTTGGCGTGATGACCCGCGCGGCCCCGCAATTGAACATCTTCTCCATTGGCTTCCCGCTTACGCTGGTGCTGGGCATGGTGATCTTCTGGATCGGCCTGGCCGATATCCTTTCACACTACCAGGCACTGGCCAGCGAAGCGCTGCAGTGGCTGCGTGAGCTGGCACGGGCGCGCTGAACATGGCGGAAAGCGAAAGCGGTCAGGACAAGACAGAGGAACCCACCGACAAGCGCAAGCGCGACGCGCGGGAAAAAGGTGAGGTCGCCCGCTCCAAGGAATTGAACACGGTGGCGGTGACCCTGGCTGGCGCTGGGGGACTGCTGGCCTTTGGTGGGCACCTGGCCGAAGAATTGATGGCGCTGATGCGCATGAACTTCAGCCTTACCCGCGAGGTGGTGGTGGACGAGGGGAGCATGGCGGCGTTCCTGCTGGCCTCGGGCAAGATGGCCATCTGGGCGGTGCAGCCGGTGTTGATCCTGCTGTTCGTGATCGCGTTCGTCGGCCCGATCGCGTTGGGTGGTTTCCTTTTTTCCGGAAGCTTGCTGCAGCCCAAGTTCAGTCGCATGAACCCTTTGTCGGGGATCAAGCGCATGTTTTCGATGAACGCGCTGACCGAACTGCTCAAGGCGCTGGCCAAGTTCTTCGTGATCCTGATCGTGGCGCTGGTGGTGTTGGCCGGGGATCGCCAGGCGCTGCTGGCGATTGCCAACGAACCGCTCGAGCAGGCGATCATCCATTCGGTGCAGGTGGTGGGCTGGAGTGCGTTGTGGATGGCGGCTGGGTTGCTGCTGATTGCTGCGGCCGATGTGCCGTTCCAGCTGTGGCAGACCCACAAGAAAATGAAGATGACCAAGCAGGAAGTGAAGGACGAGTACAAGGACAGTGAGGGCAAGCCTGAGGTCAAGCAGCGTATTCGCCAGCTGCAGCGCGAGGCGTCGCAACGGCGGATGATGGCGGCGGTGCCGGATGCGGATGTGATCATTACCAACCCGACTCACTATGCCGTGGCCTTGCAGTATGACCCCGAGAAGGGGGGCTCGGCGCCGCTGCTGGTGGCCAAGGGGACCGATTTTGTCGCCTTGAAGATGCGGGAGATCGGGGTCGAGCATAACGTGCAGATACTTGAGTCGCCGGCCCTGGCGCGGGCTATCTATTACTCTACCGAGATGGAGCAGGAAATTCCGGCGGGGTTGTACCTGGCGGTGGCGCAGGTGTTGGCCTATGTGTTCCAGATTCGGCAGTATCGGGCGGGCAAGGGGAAGGCGCCGGAGCCTTTGAAAGAGGACTTGCCGATTCCTGATGATTTGCGGCGGGATAGTTGAGTTTGGTTGTTTGGTTGTTTGGTTGTGGCTGTATTGAAAGTTGTATGCGCATTCATTTGTGATGTTGACGCTTATTCACCTTTCCGCCCTTACGGCCATCCCTTTCAAGGTCTTCGGTAGAATCCACTGAAATCCAGTCAGGAAGACCCGAACGATGTGGGCTGATGTACTAGCGCGATTCGAGAAAAAAGCACCCGCCAGCGTAATGGCCAAACTTGCCTTGGAGCAGGCCATTGCGCCGGAGTGGGTCGATCAGGTTTTCGAGGAGCACCGGCAACGGCAGTATTCTCGCGAATTGCTGTTCTCGACCATCGTCAAGCTGATGTCGCTTGTTTCTCTGGGCTTGAAGCCATCCTTACATGCTGCCGCGAGACAACTAGACGACCTTCCCGTCAGTCTGGCGGCCCTTTACGACAAGATCAGTCGAACCGAACCTGCCCTGTTGCGTGCTCTGGTGACAGGCTGTGCGCAGCGCTTGGCGCCGACAATCCATGAGTTGGGCTATTCAGCCATGCTTCCTGATTGGCAAGTTCGGATAGTCGATGGAAGCCACCTGGCCTCCACCGAAAAGCGTCTTGGTGCGTTGCGCCAAGAGCGTGGGGCGGCTCGCCCCGGGTTCTCGGTAGTGGTCTACGATCCCGATCTGGATCAGGTGATCGACCTCCAACCGTGTGAAGACGCCTACGCAAGTGAGCGCGTCTGTGTCTTGCCGTTACTGGCTCAAGCAAAGGCCAATCAGGTCTGGGTCGCTGATCGCCTCTACTGCACGCTGCCTGTCATGGAGGCGTGCGAACAGGTGAGCACATCATTTGTCATTCGCCAGCAAGCCAAACATCCCCGCTTGATCCAAGAAGGTGAGTGGCAAGCACCGATGCCGGTAGCAACAGGCACAGTGCGCGAGCAATCCATCGAAGTAAAAGGCGGGCACTGCTGGCGACGTGTCGAGTTGACACTTCATTCGCCAAACGACTCAGGTGATAACAGCTTGATGTTCTGGAGCAATCTGCCCGAGAGCATCAGTGCACAACAAATCGCAGACTTCTATCGCCGTCGCTGGAGCATCGAAGGGATGTTTCAGCGACTGGAAGCGATTCTGGAAAGTGAAATTGAAACCCTTGGCAGCCCGCGAGCTGCCTTGCTTGGCTTCACCACTGCCGTTCTGGCATACAACGTTCTGGCCTTGCTCAAACGTAGTGTTGAGCAGGCCCATCGGGATGCCTTGCCCGATAATTGGGAAGCCTCGATCTATCACTTGGCGGTGCAGATCAGAGGGGGTTACGAAGGCATGCAGATTGCCCTGCCATCCGAGTACATGCCAGTTGTACCGATAGACAAACTGGCCCAGCGCCTGCTGGAGCTAGCCAGAAACATCCAGCCCAAACAGGTCGTGAAAAGTCCACGAGGCCCCAAGGTGCCCAAAGCGAAGGCCTGGGTGCAAGGTACGGCTGTGCATGCCCACGTTTCGACGGATCGGGTCATCAAGGCCGCTAAAACCAAAAGACCTTGAAAGGGATGGCCCTTACGGCGGGTTACTTTGGTCGTGGCCAAAGTAACCAAAGCCGTGGCGCTCCATTCATCCGGCCCTACGCTTCGCTCCGGGTTCCCTCACTCCGGCCTTGCTCCCGGGAGGACCGCGCTGCAGGGCCCATCCTGGGCCCCAGCGCTTGACGGGCATCCATGCCCGTCACCTCCCTCCGCAAGACCTCCGTTCGGCCTCCTGAAGTCGCGAAGTTACGAGCGGCGCCTGGACTGGCGCAGCTGTCGCTAGTTGGAGCTTAATTAATCTCTCGATCGCATCGTGGGGCAAGCCCGCTCCCACGCAATAGTCGCCGTTATATAGATCCCTGTAGGAGCGGGCTTGCCCCGCGAAAGGGTCGGAACAGCCAATACATAATTAACTGTAAAAAACTAACTTCAAACTTTTGCTTTTGCTTTTGCTCTTGCTTCTAAGTGCGCAATAGTCCAGGCGCCGCCAATTGCGACTTCAGGAGGCCGAGCGGAGTTCTTGCGTAGTGGGGCGACGGCCATGGATGGCCGTCGAGCGCTGCGGCCCAGGATGGGCCGTACAGCGCGGTACCCACGGGAGCAAGAACGGAGCGAGGGAACCCCGGAGCGAAGCGTAGGGGCCGGATGAATGGAGCCAGCGGTTTTTGCCTACTTTTGCCCAAGAGCAAAAGTAGGTCGCCGTAAAGGCCATCCCTTTCAAGGTCTTCGGTAGAATCCACTGAAATCCAGTCAGGAAGACCCGAACGATGTGGGCTGATGTACTAGCGCGATTCGAGAAAAAAGCACCCGCCAGCGTAATGGCCAAACTTGCCTTGGAGCAGGCCATTGCGCCGGAGTGGGTCGATCAGGTTTTCGAGGAGCACCGGCAACGGCAGTATTCTCGCGAATTGCTGTTCTCGACCATCGTCAAGCTGATGTCGCTTGTTTCTCTGGGCTTGAAGCCATCCTTACATGCTGCCGCGAGACAACTAGACGACCTTCCCGTCAGTCTGGCGGCCCTTTACGACAAGATCAGTCGAACCGAACCTGCCCTGTTGCGTGCTCTGGTGACAGGCTGTGCGCAGCGCTTGGCGCCGACAATCCATGAGTTGGGCTATTCAGCCATGCTTCCTGATTGGCAAGTTCGGATAGTCGATGGAAGCCACCTGGCCTCCACCGAAAAGCGTCTTGGTGCGTTGCGCCAAGAGCGTGGGGCGGCTCGCCCCGGGTTCTCGGTAGTGGTCTACGATCCCGATCTGGATCAGGTGATCGACCTCCAACCGTGTGAAGACGCCTACGCAAGTGAGCGCGTCTGTGTCTTGCCGTTACTGGCTCAAGCAAAGGCCAATCAGGTCTGGGTCGCTGATCGCCTCTACTGCACGCTGCCTGTCATGGAGGCGTGCGAACAGGTGAGCACATCATTTGTCATTCGCCAGCAAGCCAAACATCCCCGCTTGATCCAAGAAGGTGAGTGGCAAGCACCGATGCCGGTAGCAACAGGCACAGTGCGCGAGCAATCCATCGAAGTAAAAGGCGGGCACTGCTGGCGACGTGTCGAGTTGACACTTCATTCGCCAAACGACTCAGGTGATAACAGCTTGATGTTCTGGAGCAATCTGCCCGAGAGCATCAGTGCACAACAAATCGCAGACTTCTATCGCCGTCGCTGGAGCATCGAAGGGATGTTTCAGCGACTGGAAGCGATTCTGGAAAGTGAAATTGAAACCCTTGGCAGCCCGCGAGCTGCCTTGCTTGGCTTCACCACTGCCGTTCTGGCATACAACGTTCTGGCCTTGCTCAAACGTAGTGTTGAGCAGGCCCATCGGGATGCCTTGCCCGATAATTGGGAAGCCTCGATCTATCACTTGGCGGTGCAGATCAGAGGGGGTTACGAAGGCATGCAGATTGCCCTGCCATCCGAGTACATGCCAGTTGTACCGATAGACAAACTGGCCCAGCGCCTGCTGGAGCTAGCCAGAAACATCCAGCCCAAACAGGTCGTGAAAAGTCCACGAGGCCCCAAGGTGCCCAAAGCGAAGGCCTGGGTGCAAGGTACGGCTGTGCATGCCCACGTTTCGACGGATCGGGTCATCAAGGCCGCTAAAACCAAAAGACCTTGAAAGGGATGGCCGTAAAGGCGAAAAGGTGCCTATGCGTCACCATCGCCAATGAATGCGCATAAAAATATCAAAACAGTAATCCCCCGAAGCCCCCGAAAACCCCCACCCCCAGAAAAGTTGGAAAGCTTCTTGCAAAGGCAGCGCCAGCCGCCACACAGGCGTCAAAGTTTTGCTTGAAGAGGAATCGCGGTGGATCGCACTCAGTTAATCAGCAACGCCCGCAACAACCTGGCCGGTCTCGGCCGGGGCAACCTCGGCGTGCCGCTGCTCCTGCTGGTGATGCTGGCAATGATGATGTTGCCGATCCCGCCGTTCCTGCTCGACGTGTTCTTCACCTTCAACATCGCCCTGTCGATCGTGGTCCTGCTGGTCTGCGTCTACGCCCTGCGCCCGTTGGACTTCGCCGCGTTCCCCACCATCCTGCTGGTGGCAACGCTGCTGCGCCTGGCGCTGAACGTCGCCTCCACCCGCGTGGTCATGCTCCACGGCCAGGAAGGCCACGGCGCCGCGGGCAAGGTGATCCAGGCCTTCGGTGAAGTGGTGATCGGCGGCAACTACGTTGTCGGTGCGGTGGTGTTCGCCATCCTCATGATCATCAACTTCGTCGTGGTGACCAAGGGCGCCGGGCGTATCTCCGAGGTGAGCGCGCGCTTCACCCTCGACGCCATGCCCGGCAAGCAGATGGCCATCGACGCCGACCTCAATGCCGGCCTGATCGACCAGGCCCAGGCCAAGTCGCGCCGCGCCGAGGTCGCCCAGGAGGCCGAGTTCTACGGCTCCATGGACGGTGCCAGCAAGTTCGTCCGCGGTGACGCCATCGCCGGCCTGCTGATCCTGTTCATCAACCTCATCGGCGGCATGCTGATCGGCATGCTGCAGCACGGCATGACCTTCGGCGATGCCGGCAAGGTCTACGCCCTGCTGACCATCGGTGACGGATTGGTGGCGCAATTGCCATCGCTGCTGCTGTCCACCGCCGCCGCGATCATGGTTACCCGTGCCTCGGGGTCCGAGGACATGGGCAAGCTGATCAACCGGCAGATGTTCGACTCGCCCAAGGCCCTGGCGGTCTCCGGTGCGTTGATGATCGTCATGGGCCTGGTGCCCGGCATGCCGCACATCGCCTTCCTCGGCCTGGGCGGGTTGGCTTGCGGTGGCGCCTACCTGGTGTGGAAGAAGCAGCAGAAGGCCAAGCTCGTGGCTGAGCAGGAGGCCCAGCGCCAGCAGGACCTGCTGCCGTCGCCGCAGCGCGCCATGGACACCAAGGAGCTGGGCTGGGACGACGTTACGCCCATCGACATGATCGGCCTTGAGGTCGGCTATCGCCTGATTCCGCTGGTGGATCGCAACCAGGGTGGCCAGTTGCTGGCGCGGATCAAGGGCGTGCGCAAGAAGCTCTCCCAGGACCTGGGCTTCCTCATGCCGACCGTGCACATCCGCGACAACCTCGACCTGCAGCCCAGTGCCTACCGCCTGACGCTGATGGGGGTGATCCTGGCCGAGGCCGAGATCTACCCGGATCGGGAGCTGGCGATCAACCCGGGCCAGGTGTTCGGCTCGGTCAATGGCATCGCCTCGCGCGATCCTGCCTTCGGCCTGGAAGCCGTGTGGATCGATGTCGGCCAGCGCGCCCAGGCGCAATCGCTGGGCTACACGGTGGTTGACGCCAGCACCGTGGTCGCCACCCACCTCAACCAGATCCTGCAGAAGCACTGCCACGAGCTGATCGGGCACGAGGAGGTGGTGCAACTGCTGCAGGTGCTGGCCAAGGTCTCGCCGAAGCTGGCCGAGGAGGTGGTGCCGGGTGTCATTTCCTTGTCGGGCCTGCTCAAGGTCCTGCAGGCGCTGCTCGCCGAGCAGGTCCCGGTGCGTGACATCCGCAGCATTGCCGAAGCCATCGCCAACAACCCGGCGAAGAGTCAAGATACCGCCGCGCTGGTGGCGCTGGTGCGGGTCGGATTGTCCCGCGCTATCGTGCAAAGCATTGTCGGCGTTGAGTCCGAGCTGCCTGTGATTACCTTGGAACCAAGGTTGGAACAGATCTTGCTCAATAGTTTGCAAAGGGCCGGGCAGGGTCAGGAAGATGGTGTTCTTCTTGAGCCGAGCATGGCCGAGAAGCTTCAGCGCTCGCTGATCGAGGCGGCCCAGCGTCAGGAAATGCAGGGCCAGCCGGCCATCCTCCTGGTCGCCGGCCCGATCCGCGCCATGCTGTCGCGCTTCGGTCGCCTGGCTGTACCGAATTTGCATGTTTTGGCGTATCAGGAAATACCTGACAACAAGCAAGTCACCATTGTTGCCACCGTGGGCCCCAACGGCTGAGGTAGTGGGTTATGCAAGTTAAGCGTTTTTTCGCCGCCGATATGCGTCAGGCCATGAAGCTGGTCCGGGATGAGCTCGGCTCCGACGCCGCCATCATCGGCAACCGCCGCATCGCTGGCGGTGTCGAACTGACGGCCGCGCTGGACTACAAGCTGTCCGCCCTGGCCCCACGCGTGCCCAATGCGGAGCTCGAGGACGAGCTGCGCAAGACGCAGTCGCGCATCGTCACCGCCCAGGCCGAACTGACCGGGCGCGGTGATGCCGTCGAAGGCGGCAACCGGCAATTGTTTGCCGGCCAGTCGCTGACTGCGTCCGAGCCGTTGATCGAACCGCACGTCGATGAGCCGGTGGTCGCAGCTGTGCCGGCAGCGGCTCCTGTCGATCCGCGTCTGTTCGATGCCATGCGCTCCGAGCTGACCGGCCTGCGCGAGCTGCTGGAAGTCCAGCTCGGTTCGCTCGCCTGGAGCCAGCTGCAGGGCAGCAAGCCACAGCAGGCCAACCTCTGGCGCCGACTGCAGCGCCTCGGCCTGTCCGGTGGCCTGGCCCGCGAGCTGCTCGACCTCACTGCCGAAATCGAAGATCCGCGTCATGCCTGGCGCATGGTCCTGGCGCACCTGGCGCGGATGATCGAAGTGCCCGAGATCGAACCGATCGAGGAGGGCGGGGTCATCGCCATGGTCGGCCCGGCCGGCATGGGCAAGACCACCACCCTGGCCAAGCTGGCTGCCCGCTATGTGCTCAAGTACGGCGCGAACAACCTGGCGCTGGTCAGCATGGACAGCTTCCGCATCGGCGCCCAGGAGCAGCTCAAGACCCTGGGACGCATCCTCAACGTGCCGGTCACCTACGTCGACCCGGGCGAGTCGCTGGCCCAGGCGCTGGAGCCGCTGCTGCGCAAGCGCGTGGTGCTGATCGACACCGCCGGCCTGCAGGCCAGCGACCCGGCGCTGCGCATGCAGCTCGAGACCCTGGCCGGGCGCGGCATCGCCGCCAAGAATTACCTGGTGCTGGCAACCACCAGCCAGAAGCAGGTGCTCACCGCCGCCTACCACAGCTACAAGCGCTGCGGCCTGGCCGGTTGCATCCTGACCAAGCTCGATGAAACGGCATGCCTCGGCGAAGTGCTGAGCCTTGCCATCAGTCATGAACTGCCGGTGGCCTATCTGACCGATGGGCCGCGCATTCCTGACGACCTGCAACTGCCGCGCAAGCACCAGCTGGTGAGTCGCGCGGTCAGCGTGCAGTTGCAGGACGAGCCCAGCGACGAGGCCATGGCCGACATGTTCGCTGATCTCTACCACAACCCTGGCAAGCGTGCGGGTTGAGGGTGAATACTGTGCAAAGTACCTACATCATGGGGTTGTCCGGCCGGACCGTGGCCTTGAACGTTCAGCCCCTCATGTGGCCTGGGTCCAAGCGAGACAAGGTAAAGAACAGACATGGGTAGCATGCATCCCGTACAGGTGATCGCCGTGACCGGTGGCAAAGGTGGCGTCGGCAAGACTAACGTTTCAGTGAACCTGTCCCTGGCACTGGCCGAGCTCGGCCGCCGGGTCATGTTGCTGGACGCCGACCTGGGCCTGGCCAATGTCGACGTTCTGCTGGGGCTCACGCCCAAGCGCACCTTGGCCGACGTCATCGAGGGCCGCTGCGAGCTGCGCGATGTGCTGCTGCAGGGCCCCGGCGGTGTGCGCATCGTCCCGGCGGCTTCCGGAACCCAGAGCATGGTGCACCTGGCGCCCGCCCAGCACGCCGGCCTGATCCAGGCCTTCAGCGAGATCGGCGACAACCTCGACGTGCTGGTGATCGACACCGCTGCGGGTATCGGTGACTCGGTGGTCAGCTTCGTCCGCGCCGCCCAGGAAGTGTTGCTGGTGGTGTGCGACGAGCCCACTTCGATCACCGACGCCTACGCCCTGATCAAGCTGCTCAACCGCGACTACGGGATGAATCGGTTCCGCGTGCTGGCCAACATGGCCCAGAGCCCGCAGGAAGGGCGCAACCTGTTCGCCAAGTTGACCAAGGTCACCGACCGCTTCCTCGACGTCGCCCTACAATACGTCGGCGCCGTGCCGTACGACGAGTGTGTGCGCAAGGCCGTGCAGAAGCAGCGGGCGGTCTACGAGGCCTTCCCGCGCTCCAAGTGCGCGCTGGCGTTCAAGGCCATCGCGCAGAAGGTCGACAGCTGGCCGTTGCCTGCCAACCCGCGCGGGCACCTGGAATTCTTCGTCGAGCGCCTGGTGCAGCCCACCAGTGCAGGGCCGGTGTTATGAACGCGAGTGGTTTCAAGATGTACAGCAAGGCCGCCAAGGACGCTCAGTACGAGCTGATCGAACGCTACGCGCCACTGGTCAAGCGTATCGCCTACCACCTGCTGGCGCGGTTGCCGGCCAACGTCCAGGTCGAGGACCTGATCCAGGCCGGGATGATCGGCCTGCTGGAAGTGGCCAACAAGTACGACGCCAGCAAGGGCGCCAGTTTCGAGACCTATGCCGGCATCCGCATCCGCGGCGCCATGCTCGACGAGGTGCGCAAGGGGGACTGGGCGCCACGCTCGGTGCACCGCAACACGCGCATGGTCAGTGACGCGATTCGCTGCGTTGAAGCAAAGACGGGACGCGACGCTAAAGATCACGAGGTTGCTGCCGAACTCCAATTGAGTCTCGATGATTACTACGGGATTCTGAACGACACCCTGGGCAGCCGCCTGTTCAGTTTCGACGACCTGCTGCAGGACGGCGAACACGAGGGGCTGCACGAGGATGGCGCCAGCAACCAACTGGAGCCGGCGCGGGACCTGGAGGACGAGCGCTTCCAGGCCGCATTGGCCGAAGCGATCGCCAACCTGCCGGAACGCGAGCGCCTGGTCCTGGCGCTGTACTACGACGAAGAGCTGAACCTCAAGGAAATCGGTGAGGTGCTGGGGGTCAGCGAATCGCGTGTCAGCCAGTTGCACAGCCAGTGCGCGGCACGTCTGCGCAGTCGCCTGGGTGAATGGCGGGCGCGTTGAGCCAAGGTTCGATGCAGTCGTTTTTTGTGGTGCCGAATTGATTGAGTGCGCGCTCGGCGCCGAGCGCGTTTAAGACTGCTTGGAGGTCTAATTGAACAAAGACATGAAAATCCTCATCGTTGACGACTTTTCGACGATGCGGCGGATCATCAAGAACCTGTTGCGTGATCTGGGTTTCACCAACGTCAAGGAAGCCGATGACGGCAACACGGCACTGCCGATGCTCACCAGCGAGCACTTTGACTTCCTGGTGACCGACTGGAACATGCCGGGCATGACCGGTATCGACCTGCTGCGCGCGGTTCGTGCCGACGAGCGCCTGAAGCACCTGCCGGTGTTGATGGTCACCGCCGAAGCCAAGCGCGAGCAGATCATCGAAGCTGCCCAGGCCGGTGTAAACGGCTATGTGGTCAAGCCTTTCACCGCCGTGGCGCTGAAAGAAAAGATCGAGAAGATCTTCGAACGCGTCAACGGCTGAGTCACGTCTGGGGGGCGCAATGGAGTCAACCAACAACTCTTTGGGTGAGTTTGAATCAACCCTGAAGAAGCATGCCCAGGAGCTGGTCGAGAGCCTCGAGCGCGGCCGGTTCGGTGATGCGGTGCAGCTGATCCACCAACTGAACCAGACCCGCGACCGCGGGCTGTACCAGGAGGTTGGCAAGCTCACCCGTGAACTGCACAGTGCAATCGTCAACTTCCAGATCGACCCGTCCATGCCGCAGGCCGAGGAAGTGTCGCAGATTACCGACGCCGCCGAACGCCTCTCCTACGTGGTTCGCCTCACCGAAGGTGCGGCCAACCGCACCATGGACCTGGCGGAGGCGTGCACCCCGGTGCTCAACGACCTCGCCGCCGAGGCCCAGAGCCTGTCCACCGACTGGCAGCGCTTCATGCGCCGCGAGGTGGCAGCGCCGGAATTCCGTGAGCTGGTCAAGCGTGTGGACAGTTTCCTGGCGCACAGCGCCGAAGGTAACCAGAAGGTCGCCGGCCATCTCAACGATATCGTCCTGGCCCAGGATTATCAGGATCTCACCGGCCAGGTGATCAAACGGGTGACCGCGCTGGTCACCGAAGTCGAAAGCAATCTGCTCAAGCTCGTGCTGATGGCAAGCCAGGTCGACCGCTTTGCCGGGATCGAACATGACCACCAGCAGCTGCGCGCTGAAAAAGATCAAGAAAAACATCCGACTCGGGGTGAAGGTCCGCAGATTCATGCCGATAAGCGTGAAGACGTCGTGTCCAGCCAGGACGATGTCGACGATCTGTTGTCCAGCCTGGGTTTTTAAGGAGCACGTTTAATGAGCTTCGGCGCCGATGAAGAAATCCTTCAGGATTTCCTGGTAGAAGCCGGCGAAATCCTCGAGCAACTGTCCGAGCAATTGGTCGAGCTGGAAAGCCGGCCCGATGATGCGGACCTGCTCAATGCGATTTTCCGCGGTTTCCACACTGTAAAAGGGGGCGCCGGCTTCCTTCAGCTCAATGAGTTGGTGGAGTGCTGCCACATTGCCGAGAACGTGTTCGACATCCTGCGCAAAGGTGAGCGCCGTGTTGACGCGGAACTGATGGACGTGGTGCTCGAGGCCCTCGACACGGTCAACAGCATGTTCGGCCAGGTGCGCGAACGTACCGATGTCACGCCGGCCACGCCGGAGCTGCTGGCGGCGCTGTCGCGCCTGGCCGAGCCCGGTGGCGCCGAAGCCCCGGCCCCGGTGGTCGAGGCGGCGCCCGTGGTCGAAGCCGCGGCTGCCGAGCCCGACATCACCGATACCGAGTTCGAGCAACTGCTCGACTCGCTCGATGCGGTCAAGGCCGAAGCTCAGGTTCATGAGCAGCTGCAAGGCGAAGACGTCAGCGGCGGCGGTGACGAGATCACCGATGCCGAGTTCGAGTCGCTGCTCGATCAGTTGCACGGCAAGGGCCAGTTCTCGGCCGATGCCGCCGTCAGCGCACCTGCGCCAGCCGCCCCGGCCAGCGACGAGATCACCGACGACGAGTTCGAGTCGCTGCTCGACCAGTTGCACGGCAAAGGCACCTTCGCCGTCGACGCCCTGCCAGGCGCCGCCGCGCCAGCGGCCAGTGCCGCACCCGCTGCGGGCGACGAGAGCATCAGCGAACACGAATTCGAGGCACTGCTCGACCAGTTGCACGGCAAGGGCAAGTTCTCCGGTGACGCAGTCACCGCCGAAGCGCCTGCCGCTGCCGTTGCCGCACCTGTCGCGGCCAAGGCCGAGGTCAAGCCCGTTGCCAAGCCGGCACCGGCTCCCGCGCCTGCTGCAGCTCCAGCTGCCGCCAAGCCTGCCGCGGCGGCCCGCGCCCCGGCGCCGGCCGCCGAGAAGCATGGCGCCAGCGAGGCAGAAACCACCGTGCGGGTCGATACCGCGCGCCTGGACGAGATCATGAACATGGTCGGCGAACTGGTGCTGGTGCGTAACCGCCTGGTGCGCCTGGGGCTCAACAGCGGCGACGAGGCCATGTCCAAGGCCGTGTCCAACCTCGACGTGGTCACCGCCGACCTGCAGACCGCGGTCATGAAGACCCGCATGCAGCCGATCAAGAAAGTCTTCGGCCGCTTCCCGCGCCTGGTTCGCGACCTGGCCCGCCAGCTCAAGAAAGAGATCAACCTCGAGCTGGTCGGTGAAGAGACCGACCTCGACAAGAACCTGGTCGAGGCCCTGGCCGACCCGTTGGTGCACTTGGTGCGCAACGCCGTCGACCATGGCGTCGAGATGCCCGACGAGCGCGAAGCCTCCGGCAAGTCGCGCATGGGCCGGGTGGTGCTGTCCGCCGAGCAGGAGGGCGACCACATCCTGCTGTCGATCTCCGACGACGGCAAGGGCATGGACCCGAGCATCCTGCGCGCCAAGGCGGTGGAAAAGGGCCTGATGGACAAGGACGCGGCCGACCGCCTGAGCGAGTCGGACTGCTACAACCTGATCTTCGCCCCGGGCTTCTCGACCAAGACCGAGATCTCCGATGTGTCCGGCCGCGGCGTCGGCATGGACGTGGTGAAGACCAAGATTTCCCAGCTCAACGGCTCGATCAACATCTTCTCGGCCAAGGGCCAGGGGTCGAAGATCGTCATCAAGGTGCCGCTGACCCTGGCGATCATGCCGACCCTGATGGTGATGCTGGGCAACCAGGCGTTCGCCTTCCCGCTGGTCAACGTCAACGAGATCTTCCACCTCGACCTGTCGCGCACCAACGTGGTCGACGGCCAGGAAGTGGTGATCGTGCGCGACAAGGCGCTGCCGCTGTTCTACCTCAAGCGCTGGCTGGTCCAGGACCACGAGCACGAGGAGCAGCACGAAGGCCATGTGGTGATCCTGTCGGTCGGCACCCAGCGCATCGGCTTCGTCGTCGACCAGCTGGTCGGCCAGGAAGAGGTGGTGATCAAGCCACTGGGCAAGATGCTGCAGGGCACCCCGGGCATGTCCGGCGCGACCATCACCGGTGACGGCCGGATCGCGCTGATCCTCGACGTCCCGAGCATGCTCAAGCGTTACGCCGCCCGGCGTATTTGATTTCGGTGGCGCGCCCTGGCGGGTGCGCCGCCTAATGGAGTGTTTATGGCAGTCAAGGTCCTGGTGGTGGATGATTCCGGTTTCTTCCGCCGCCGTGTCTCGGAAATTCTCTCGGCGGACCCGACGATCCAGGTCGTGGGTACCGCGACCAACGGCAAGGAAGCGATCGACCAGGCGCTGGCGCTCAAGCCCGATGTCATCACTATGGACTATGAAATGCCCATGATGGACGGCATCACCGCAGTGCGGCACATCATGCAGCGCTGCCCGACGCCGGTATTGATGTTCTCCTCGCTGACCCACGAAGGCGCCCGCGTCACCCTCGACGCCCTGGACGCCGGCGCGGTCGACTACCTGCCGAAGAACTTCGAGGACATCTCGCGCAACCCGGAAAAGGTCAAGCAGATGCTGTGCGAGAAGGTCCACACCATCTCGCGCAGCAACCGCCGTTTCAGCGCCTATTCCAGCCCGGCTCCGGCTGCCGCGCCAGCTCCAGCCAGCAGCCATGCGCCGACCAGCAGCTTCGCCAGCACCGCCCCTGCGCGCACGGCCGCCCCGGTCCGTGCCGCGGCACCGGCTGCCGCGCATTCGCCGGCGCCCAAGCGCAAGCCGTACAAGCTGGTCGCCATCGGCACCTCCACCGGTGGTCCGGTGGCGCTGCAGCGGGTGCTGACCCAGCTGCCCGCCGGATTCCCGGCGCCGATCGTGCTGATCCAGCACATGCCGGCGGCCTTCACCAAGGCCTTCGCCGAGCGTCTGGACAAACTGTGCAAGATCAGCGTCAAGGAAGCCGAGGACGGTGACGTGCTGCGTCCGGGCCTGGCCCTGCTGGCCCCGGGTGGCAAGCAGATGATGGTCGACGGCCGCGGCACGGTGAAGATCCTGCCGGGTGACGAACGCCTGAACTACAAGCCCTGCGTCGACATCACCTTCGGCTCCGCCGCCAAGTCCTATGGCGACAAGGTGCTCTCGGTGGTGCTCACCGGCATGGGCGCCGACGGTCGCGAAGGCGCGCGCCTGCTCAAGCAGGGCGGCAGCACCGTATGGGCGCAGGATGAAGCCAGCTGCGTGATCTATGGCATGCCCATGGCCATCGTCAAGGCCAACCTGGCCGATGCCGTGTACAGCCTGGACGAGATTGGCAAGCACCTGGTCGAGGCCTGCGTCTGATGGATGTGTTGAGCCTTATCGGCCTGATCCTCGCCTTTGTCGCCATTGTCGGCGGCAACTTCCTCGAGGGCGGCCACGTCGGTGCGCTGATCAACGGCCCGGCGGCATTGATCGTGCTGGGCGGTACCCTGGCGGCGGCATTGCTGCAGTCGCCGCTGTCGTCGTTCAAGCGCGCGCTGCAGATCGTGCGCTGGATCTTCTTCCCGCCGCGAGTGGACCTGCCCGGTGGCATCGACCGGGTGGTGAACTGGAGCCTGACCGCACGCAAGGAAGGCCTGCTGGGCCTTGAGGGCGTGGCCGACGCCGAGTCCGATCCCTATGCGCGCAAAGGCCTGCAGCTGCTGGTCGACGGCGCCGAGCCGGAAGCCATTCGCAGCATCCTTGAAGTCGACTTCCTGACCCAGGAAGCCCGCGACATCCAGGCCGCCAAGGTGTTCGAGAGCATGGGCGGCTACGCGCCGACCATCGGTATCATCGGTGCGGTGATGGGCCTGATCCATGTGATGGGCAACCTGGCCGACCCGTCGCAGCTGGGCAACGGCATTGCCGTGGCCTTCGTCGCCACCATCTACGGCGTGGCCAGCGCCAACCTGATCCTGCTGCCGGTCGCCAACAAGCTCAAGGCCATCACCCTGCGCCAGTCGCGTTATCGCGAGATGCTGCTCGAGGGCCTGCTGTCGATCGCCGAAGGCGAGAACCCGCGCTCGATCGAGCTGAAGCTGCAAGGCTTCATGGAGTAAGCCATGGCCCGTCGTCGCAAGATCGAAGAGCACGAGAACCACGAGCGCTGGCTGGTCTCGTATGCCGACTTCATCACCCTGCTGTTTGCCTTCTTCGTGGTCATGTACTCGATCTCGTCGATCAACGAGGGCAAGTACAAGCAGATTTCCCAGGCGCTGATCGGGGTCTTCAATGACCCCGAGCGCAGCATGAAGCCGATCCCCATTGGTGATGAGCGGCCGCTGAGCGTCAAGCCCGCCGAGCCGCTGATCAAGGACAGCGAGCAGACCGACGCGGGCCTGGCGCAGACCAGTGCCGACCCGCTGAAGACCATCACCGACGATGTCCGCGACGCCTTCGGCGACCTGATCAAGTCCAACCAGATGACCGTGCGCGGCAACGAACTGTGGGTGGAGATCGAGCTCAACTCCTCGCTGCTGTTTGCCAGCGCCGACGCCATGCCCAGCGACGTCGCCTTCGAGATCATCGAGAAGGTGGCGAAGATCCTCAAGCCGTTCGCCAACCCGGTGCACGTCGAGGGCTTCACCGACAACCTGCCGATCCGCACCGCCCAGTACCCGACCAACTGGGAGCTGTCGTCGGCGCGGGCGGCGAGCATTGTCCGCTTGTTGGCCATGGAAGGGGTCAGCCCCGGGCGCATGGCTTCGGTGGGGTATGGCGAGTACCAGCCGGTGGCCGGCAACGACACCGCCGAAGGCCGGGCGCGCAATCGTCGGGTGGTGCTGGTGATCTCGCGTAACCTCGAGGTGCGTCGCAGCCTGACCGGCAGCGGCAGCGCCAATGCCACCCCGGATGCGGCGATGCGCCGGGCTGGCACACAAAGTGCACCAGCCTCGCCAGCACCGTCGACCGGGGGCTGATTTCGTCAAATCCCCGTCACTGAATTTCACACCGTTCCCGGCAGGGCAGGCGGCCATACCGGGAGGAAGCAACGCACGATGAGAGTCTGGGCAGTAGCCAATCAAAAAGGTGGCGTCGGCAAGACCACCACCACCATCGCCTTGGCCGGCCTGCTGGCCGAGGCGGGCAAGCGCGTGGTCGTGGTCGACCTCGACCCGCACGGCTCGATGACCAGCTACTTCGGGCACAACCCCGATGCGCTCGAGCACAGCTGCTACGACCTGTTCCTGCACAAGGGCACGGTGCCCGAGGGCTTGCCGGGCCAGTTGCTGCTGCCGACCAGTGATGAGCGTATCTCGCTGCTGCCGTCGAGCACCGCGCTGGCGGTGCTGGAGCGCCAGTCGCCAGGCCAGAGTGGCCTGGGCCTGGTGATCGCCAAGAGTCTGGCGCAGCTGTGGCAGGATTTCGACTTTGCCCTGATCGACAGCCCGCCCTTGCTGGGCGTGCTGATGGTCAATGCCCTGGCCGCCAGCCAGCAGCTGGTGATCCCGGTGCAGACCGAGTTCCTCGCGGTCAAGGGCCTGGAGCGCATGGTCAGCACCCTGGGCATGATCAACCGCTCGCGCAAGCAGGCGCTGCCCTACCAGATCGTGCCGACCCTGTTCGACCGCCGCACCCAGGCATCGCTGGGCACCTTGAAGGTGCTGCGCGACACCTATGGCGACCAGGTCTGGCAGGGCTACATTCCGGTGGACACGCGCCTGCGTGACGCCAGCCGCAACGGTGTCACGCCTTCGCAGTTCGACGGCAAGAGCCGTGGCGTGGTGGCCTACCGGGCACTGCTCAAGCACCTGCTCACCTACCGATCCGCGTTGCAGGTGGCGTGATGAACCAGGCACGGCAGATCACCACCAAGCCACAGATGGCCTTGCAGTCCTATCTCGATGGGCTGCTGCAGGAGGCCACCGAGTCGTTCGAGCTGCCGGCGGAGCTGGAGGCACCCGTCGAGGAGCCTGTCGAGCAGGCCCCAGGCGATGACTTCGAAGCCGCGGTCCGCGAAGAACAGGCTCGTGACGCCCAGCGCCAGGTGGCCCCGGCCCTGCCTGCGGCGCGGCCCTTTGCCGAGCCGCAGGCGAAGGTCCTGCCGACCGTGCTGCCGCCTGCCGCGCCGGTGGTGGAGCCGGTGGTCGCCGTGGTCGAGACCGAGGTGGTGGCCGAAGCCAGCATCCCGGTCCTGAGTGAAACCCAGATCATCGAACCCGTGGCGCCGCTGGTGGAGCTGCATGTGCCGGCGGCACCCGCCGCGCCGACGCCGCCGGCCAGCGTCGATGGCCGTCCGGATTGGGCCGCCGAGCCGTTCGAATGCCTGTTGTTCGATGTCGCCGGGCTGACCCTGGCGGTGCCGCTGGTATGCCTGGGTTCGATCTACACGCTTGCCGGCCAGGAACTGACACCACTGTTCGGCCAGCCGGACTGGTTCCTCGGCATCCTCACCTGCCAGGCGGGCAACCTCAAGGTACTCGACACGGCGCGCTGGGTGATGCCCGATCGCTACCGCGACGATTTCCGCCAGGGCCTGCAATACGTGATTTCCGTGCAGGGTTATGAGTGGGGGTTGGCCGTGCACCAGGTCAGCCGCTCACTGCGCCTGGACCCGAACGAGATCAAGTGGCGCAGCCAGCGCGGTCAACGCCCGTGGCTGGCCGGCACGGTGATCGAACACATGTGCGCGTTGCTCGACGTCGCCGAACTGGCCGAGCTGATCGCCAGTGGCGCGGTCAAGCAGATGAACACAAAACACAACTGAATCAACGCCGCTACTGCCGCGGCAACACAGAGCACACCGCCGATGGCGGATTTTGAGGGCTAGGGGAATGAAAAAGTCGTCTGCACAAGGTTCCGAAGATCCGATCCTGCAGTGGGTAACCTTCCGTCTGGACAATGAGTCCTACGGTATCAACGTCATGCAGGTGCAGGAAGTCCTGCGCTACACCGAGATCGCCCCGGTTCCGGGCGCCCCCAGCTATGTACTGGGCATCATCAACCTGCGCGGCAACGTGGTGACGGTGATCGACACCCGCCAGCGCTTCGGCCTGATGCCGACCGAAGTCACCGACAACACCCGCATCGTCATCATCGAGGCAGACAAGCAAGTGGTCGGCATCCTCGTCGACAGCGTCGCCGAAGTGGTCTACCTGCGTCAGTCGGAGATCGAGACCGCGCCGAACGTCGGCAACGAAGAGTCGGCCAAGTTCATCCAGGGCGTTTGCAACAAGAACGGCGAGCTGCTGATCCTGGTCGAGCTGGACAAGATGATGACCGAGGAAGAGTGGTCCGAGCTGGAGAACATCTGAGTTGATCTTCGAGGTTGCTGTCATCTTCCTGGCGCTGCTCTGGGCGCTGAGCCTGTGGTTCTTCCTCAACTACAGCAAGCGCCAGCGCGAGCTGGCCGCCCAGCAGGCCCAGGGCGATGCGCTGCGTGACCAGCGCATCAAGGACCTGGCCAAGCGCCTGGACGACTATCAGAACGGCACCGTGCGCATGGGCGAGGCGATCCATGAGCTGCGCGCGGTGGTTGCGCCGTTGCCCGAGAAGCTGCAGCAACTGGAGCAGCGCGACCCTAACAGCGTCACCTTCGCCCAGGCCGCCAAGCTGGTGGGGATGGGCGCGAGCGTCGAGGAGCTGACCCAGACCTGCGGGTTGACCCAGGCCGAGGCGCAGTTGATGAGCAAGCTGCACCGTGGGGAATGATTGATCGGGCGACGCAAGTCGCCCGGTTGTTGTCAGGCCTTGCCCCATGAATGCGCGTTGCCGATCTCCACGAGGGCACTCAGCGCCTGGTCGCTTTTCTCGGCGGCATCAATGGCGCCGAACGGCTCTGCCATGAGGAATCGGAAGTTGCGTTGAGGAGTCGATCTCAGCTTGGCGATTTGTCGCAGGATGCGCAGCCGGGACAGCTCCTCGTTGTCGACATCGTCAATCACGTCGTTGAGCACGCGAGGTCCGGTCATTCTGCTCAACTCCTTTACGTAATCCTCGTAGCCGACTTCACCCTTCAATGGTCTGCTCTCATAGAAGTCTGGCTTGTCGAGGAAGCGTTCGCGCATCACTTCGGAGATTCTTTCCAAGGTGTAGTTGTCTGCATGGCTGCCGATGATGCTGGTGCCGTATTCGAGATGCATGCCCATGAGGTCGTTACTCATCGGGGCGCTCAGGACCAGCCCCTCCGGAGTCGTTCTCAAGGTGGTCGAGCCGATCAGTGCTTTGGTGTCCAGATTGTGCGTGGCACTCTGCAAGGTGTCGTCGACGTCCATGTAAATTCCGCCTTCCGCGTTGAGTAGCGGGTAACGGAGTACGTCACAGGCCGAGGCGAAGTGTTTCATCTCGATGGCCTTTTGGTATTGGGTGTAATACTCGGTGTCCTTGAAGTCTTCGAAGGGCTGTTCGTCTTCCAGCTTCAATATCTCCAGCTTGTCGCTGTATTTCGCCAAGTTTGTCTCATTGATGGCGAATGCCTGCGGGTTCTCCATTGACAGATACATCCGATAGCGATAGCTGGTTCCCCGCAGGCGTTCGACGTTGGTGCCGACGGTTTTCAGCAGGTCTTCAGGAATAACCTTGTCACCCACCCAGATACTGATGATTGTCTTGGGCAGCGCTTTCAGATCGGCTCCGTTGACCGCTGGAATTTCGATGGGCAGCTGCAAGTCGACACCCAGAGCACGCAATGTCTTCATGCGCATCTGGTTTGTAACCAGGCGGTTGGTGTCCTCCATCGCAACCAGACCGTTACTTTGAGGCGTGACTTGATAGAACGTCGGTTGTCTGTTTTCGGCATCCGATTCGAGAATGAATGCGTCGTGCTCGCTGTCGTACCGCACCACGACCTTGCGTTCGTCCAGGACTGCTTCCAGGCGCGTGGCGCCAGTTTCTCCGTCAATGACTCTGTTTACCCACTGGGCTACCGGGCTATCTCCCGCAGACACGGTTGGCAACGGGAACGAGGGGCGAGGGAAGTATCTTGCCGGGTCCTCTTCCGGTAACCGGGGAGGGTCCATGGGGCTCAGGGAGTAGCCCAACTGATCGTTCACTCGCGTTGGCGTGACGAATCGCCAGTTTTTGCCTGGAAACAGGATTTGTGGGCGGGTCGCCAGTAGCAAGGGCAGCGGTGCGGCATTGAGCAGGCCGAACTCGATGTTGCTCACGCCGCCCGCTTTGTCCTCGGGTGTCTTGCCGTTGATCGCCTGGTCGATTCCCAAGCCAAACTGCGCGATGCCACCGACGGCCAGCAGCGGTATGAGTTCAGGAACCACTAGCGCCAGGGGCGCCAGCAGATTGATCGAGGTCACCAGGTAGTCCCGCCAGCGGGCCTTGGTCACTTGCGTCTTGCTGGTGATGAGAAAGTCGGCGTCGGCATAGCTGCGTTTGCGCTGGCGCAGCGTGAGGGCTTCGAACAAGTCGCCTTCTATCAATGGGCTGTACTTGTGAGCCTTGTAGTTGACGTAGTCCCTGGGCGGCCAAGGACCATCGACGGTAAAACCGGGTCGGTTGGGCGACCGGGTGTGAAAGCGTGGGTAGGTGCCAAGGCCGTCCAGCGCGGTATCCAGCCCACTGAAGTCCAGGCCGTCGGGGGTGTCGGCCAGTTTGAAATACTGACGCAGGCGCTGGCGTTTTTCGCTGTCACGGCACTGTTCGGCGAACCAGTCCTTCAGGGCGTTCATGCCATCGAACTCATGGAAGGGTGATGAGTTGCCCGGCAGGTACAGCAGTACTTGCGGATGTGCTGGGTCAGCAATCTGGATGATGTCGGTGGCGGCGTAGCCATAGACATTCAAAGGCCTGATTTCAAGGCCCGAAGCGCTCGGCATGAGTCCCGCCGCTTGCCAGGCCAACTGACGGCCAGCGTCACTCAAGGAGCCTTCCTGGACCTGTTTGTTGCAGGCGGCGATAAAGCTTATTTGCAGAGACTGTGGATGGGTTTTGCTGGTCTTTTGCCAATACTCGTCCAGCATCGTGACGAAGCGGGCGTGCAGGTCCAGGTTCCAGATGAACTGCTGCATGGCCTCGACATCGACCGGCAGGTGCGTGGTGCTGTCGTAGCGCGCCGGGGTGGACCTGCTGAAGATGCCGTTGAAGACCGAGAAACGTGCGCTGTTGTCGAACGGGCCGGGCTCCGGCAGATGTTCGACAATGGTCAGCGGGCCGTCTGGCAAGGTGCCTGCCCAGTTTCCCGGGAATAGCTGGCCGATCAGGTCCTTGTTGTTTTCACCTTGCCAGTTCGACAGCACCGCCTGGGTGAGCGAAAGGCGCTGGGTAACCACGGCCTGATTACCCCGGTAGTGCAGGGTGACGACGTCGGTCTGGTCGGGGTCAAGCTGATGCTGCTCCTGCTCTGCCCATTCACGGATTGCCTTGGCGGCATACAGGTTAGGACTGGGAATATTCTGCAGGTGGCGGCGGATGAACTGTTCGCCCGCGTTGTTTACAAAAGTGGAAGCCATTGGAATCGAACCGCGTGGATAAATGAGGCTCTACGGTAGCGACGGCGGTTACCCAAGCTTACGTATATGTTTACCACCAGGATGATAAAGGCGGCCGTCAGGCCGCCCCGGCTGTATCAGGGCTTGGCCCAAGAGTGGTAGTTGCCGACTTCGGCTACATGGTTGAGCGGTATGTCGCCTGTCGCGGCTTCACGCAATGCCTGCTCGACGGGGGCCACCAGGTACAGCGCATTGTGTTGCGGCAAGGCGTGCAGGTTGATGATTCGCCGCAGTTCCCGCAGCCGTGGCAGGCGCTGGTCGATGACATCGTTCAGCAGGCCAGGCCCGGTCATGTGGCTCAGGCGCAAGGCATAGGCATCGAATTCGGGCCCCTTCACTACGGGCCTGTTGCCGTAGAAGTCACGGTTGGCCAGGTAGCGTTCGTGCATGGCGTCCGAGATCGCTTGCAGCGTCGGGTTGCCGGCATGGCTGGCGATCATGTTGGTGTTGTACTGGCAGTACATCCCCAGGGCGTCGTTGTTCATCGGGACACCTAAAATGAGGCTGTCCGGTGTGGTGGCCAGGGTCACCGAGTCGATCGCGGCGCGGTTTGGATTGTCTGGATGAGCCGGGTCGGCGAGCAAGGTATCGTCGACGTCCAGGTACAACCCGCCTTCTTCGGTGAGCAGGGGATAGCGCAGGATGTCGGATGCCGAGGAGAAATTTGCACCTGCGCCGCTAACGGCATCCTGATACTGCTCGAAGTATTTGCTGTCGCGCAACCTTGCGAAAAACGGTTGCTCCTCCAGGGTCAGTACATCGAGATTCGGTGCGTGCGCGGCCAACAGCCGAAGGTTCTCGCTGAAGGCCTGGGCATTGGCGTTGGACAGGAACAGCTGATAGGCATACTGGCTGGTCGTCAGGCGCTGCTGGTTGCGTGCCAGCGTGGTCAACAGTTTGGGGGCGATCACCTTGTCGCCCACCCAGATGCTTGAGATCTTGCGCGGGATCGGCTGGCGCAGGTGTGCCTCGAAAGGCGGGACTTCCAAAGGCAGTTGCACATCCACGCCCATGGCTCGCAGACTGCTCATGCGCATCGGGTCGGTGACTGTCCGGGCGTTCGGGGTCATCTCGACAAGTCCGTGGCCTTCTGGCGATACCCGGTAGTAGGTTGGCCTTATCTCGTTCGCCTCGGACTCGAGGATGAACGCATCATGTTCACTGTCGTAGAGAACCAGTGTGTTGTAGCCATTCAACAGGGACTGCAGCTGCGCTTCCGAGTCCGCAGAGACCGGCACGCGCGCCAGCCATTGGGTGATGGCGGTATCGCCACCAGGCAAGGGCGGCACCGTCGAGCCAAACAAACCGACCAGTTTGCGCTCAGGCAGCGCGGGTGGTGTGATCGGGCTGAGCGGGTAGCCCAGTTGGTGGTTTACCCGGCAGGGCAAGACAAAACGTCTGCCCTGGGAGGGGTACATCACGCGAGGTTCCGCCAATGGCCGCAAGGCAAGTGGTGCAGCGTTCATCAGGCCGAACTCGATGTTCGTCACGCC
This sequence comes from Pseudomonas sp. 2hn, assembly GCF_019646095.1. Taxonomy (NCBI): domain Bacteria; kingdom Pseudomonadati; phylum Pseudomonadota; class Gammaproteobacteria; order Pseudomonadales; family Pseudomonadaceae; genus Pseudomonas; species Pseudomonas sp. 2hn. Next base: position 1,701,438 of record NZ_CP081016.1, read on the forward strand.
CTCGGCCTTGTCTTCGAGTGACTTGCCGTTGATTGCCTGATCGATTCCAGCCGCGAACTGGGCAATGCCACCCAGGGCAAGCAGCGGCGCCAGTTCTGGCAGTACCACGGCCAAGGGTGCCAGCAGATTGATTGTATTGATCACGTAGCCGCGCCAGCGCGACTTGGTCACCTCCTGATTGCTGGTAACGATGAAGTCGGCGTTGGCATAGTTGCGCTTGCGCTGGCGCAGGCTCAGGGCTTCGAACAGATCGCCGTCGAGCTTCGGGCTGTATTTGTCCGGACGGTAGTTGACGTAGTCCCTGGGGGACCAGCGGCCGTCGGTGGTGAATCCCGGTCGGTTTGCCGAGCGGTAGTGTATGCCAGGGTAGGCGCCAAGGCCTTCGAGGGCTGTGTCCAGACCGCTGTAATCAAGGCCATCCGGCGTGTCGTCCAGGCTGAAGTGCTGGCGTAGTCGCTGGCGTTTTTCAGGGTTTTGGCATTGCTTGGCGAACCAGTCCTGAAGCGCCGCCATGTTGGCGAACTCGTGAAGGGGGGAGGCGTTGCCTGGCAGGTAGAGCAGGGTGAGCGGCTGGGATTTGTCGGTGATGCACAGCAGATCGGTGGCGCTGTAGCCGTAGACGTTCAGTGGCCTGATTCGCAGGCCGACCGCCCGGGGGGCCAGGCCGGCAGCCTGCCAGGCCAGCTGGCGCGCGTTATCGCTCAACGAGCCTTCGCTCACTTGCTTGTTGCAGGCGGTGATGAAGCTGATCCGCATGGACAACTGGTGGCCATGCAGGGCGTGCTGCCAGTAGTCGTCCAGCATGGCGGTGAAGCGGGCGTGAAAGTCCAGGTTCCAGATGAAGCGCTGCAGGGCCTCGACATCCACGGCAAGATGCGTCGTGCTGTCGTATTGGCCGTTGCCGGTGCGGCGGAACAAACCATTGAATACCGAATGATCGGCACCGTTGGCCCATGGTCCGCGAGCTGGAAGTCGATCGACGATCTGCAGTGGGCCGGACGGCAGTGTGCCGGACCAATGACCCGGGAGCAGTTGGCCGATCAGGTTCTTGTCGGTCTCGCCTTGCCAGTTTGAGAGCACGGCTTCGGTCAGTGACAGGCGCTGGACGATGACAGCCTGGTGGCCTCGATAGTGCAGGGTGACGACGTCGGTCTGATCCGGATCCAGGTCCGATCCCTGGTGTTTGGCCCAGTCACGGATGGCTTGGGCGGCGTGCTTGTCGGGGCGGGGGATGGCCTGCAGGTGATCGCGGACGAGCTGTACACCCAAGTTGGTGATGAAGGGTAAAGGCATGATTGAGTCGACCTGTGTGAGAAACCAGGCACAACGGTGACTCAACCCCAATGGCGGGGAGCGGTAATGAATTATCGCGCAAGCATGGCACCACTCCCAAAGGGGTCAGTGCGTATCCACGCCTGCCGGCAGGAACAGCTGCTCGGGCGTGATATCCCGTGGCGGCGCAGGTTGGTCGTCGAAGCCCACCGGCACTTTGCCGCGCAATTGCCAGGCGAAGGCGATGATCTCGGCGATGGTCAGGTACAGCGCCTCGGGAATCTGCTCGCCCAGTTCCAGCCTGGCCAGCAGGCGTACCAGCTCGGCGTTCTCGTAGATCGGCACTTCATGTTCGCGGGCCAGGGCGAGGATGGCCTCGGCCAGTTCGTCGTCGCCCTTGGCGCTCAGGGTCGGCGCCTGCTGGCCGTCGTAGCTCAGGGCGATGGCCTGGCGTGGTTGCTTGTTCATGCGGTTTCATCCACCCAGCGTTGTTCGAGGCGTGTGCGTGGGCCTTGCGGTGGCGTGCCGGGGTGGCACTCCAAATCACCGACATCCAGGCCGCGGGCCAGCAGGCGTTCGCGCAGCGTGCCGAGCTGACTGTCGATCAGGCGGGCGGTCTGTTCCTGCTCTGCCCACAGCTGTCCCGACAGACGTCCTTGCAGCAGTTGCGCCTGGACCTGCAGCGGGCCGAGCGGTGACAGGTCGAAGGCCAGTTCGATCCGCCATATGGCCTCCAGTGGATCACGCCCTTCACGTTCGCGATCCGCTTGCTGCTCCGGCGTTTCCTCGCGCTGCAGCTTGACCTGCAGGGGAATGAACTCCTGGCCATGGCGGATGGGGATCTCGGTTTGCCAGGTGGTCTGCTGGTTGCCGTTCTCCAGTGGTCCGGATTGCTGCAGGCTGGACAGTGCGTGGCTCTGCAGGCGCGAGATGGCGGCGGCGGCCAGGCGCAGCAACTGCTGCAGGTCGCCTTCGTTTTCCAGGCTCTGCAACAGCCGCGAGGGCAACGGGAAGGCTCCAGGTTGCGGGCGCGGGCTGACCTGGCCGAGCATGCCCAGGGCGCTGCGGGCGAAACCAGGCAGGGCATGGGCCAGCGTACTGGTCTGTGCGGGCGTGAGCGCTTGTCCCGTGGGGGGATTGGGCAACTGTGCGATCAGCCTGACCAGTTGTGTCTTCAGGTCGGGCGCCACGCCGCTTGCCAGGCCGCCCAGCAGCTTGGCTTCAAGGAAGGCGCCACTGTTGTTCAGCGCCTGGGCCAGATTTTTCGCATCACCCAGTTGGCGGGCATCGGGCAGGCTGGCCAGCAAGCGTTCGGCGCTGGCGCGCAGTTGTGTGCCAGTGTCGCCGGAGGTGGCGACCTGCTGCAGGGCATTGAGCAAGCCAGGCAGCGAGGCCTGTCGGCCTTGCTGGGTCACCAGCTGCTGGGCAATGGCCAATTGATCCTGGCGGCCGCTCAAGGGAACGAAGCGCAGCGACTGGTCACCTTGTACCAGCGCGCTGAGCAGGCTGCCGACGGGCAGTGGCCGCGGGCTGTCGATGGCCAGGGTGGCGCCGGCCTGGCTGCTGTTGAGCAGGCTTACCAGCGAGCGGAAACTGGCGATCTCGCCTGCGTTCTGCGGCAGGGGCTGGCTGGTCAGGACCTTGCCTTGCAGCAGTGTGCCGACTGGAACCTGGCCGGTGTCCAGGCGGGTGAGGGTAGTGATGTTGTTGGCGTGGACCTTCTGCACCATGACCGCCAGGCGATTGCTTTCAGTCTGCGTGACCGTGACCTGGCTGCCTTGGGGCAGGGGTTGGCTGGCATTGGCCTGCAACTGGGTCTGGTTGCCGTTGCCCTGGGTCAGACGCAGCGATAGCTGGAAATCAACGCCGACCTGGCGCATCGACATGACCTCGGCACGTGCCGTCTCACCCGGGGCCAGCAGGCCGGGTTGCGCTTGCAGCAGGCGCAGCAGCTCGCCGGTCATGGCCGCCTTGGCCGCCTGGGGCCCTGGCACGGTTTGTGCGCCGAGACTATTGATTTCAGTCATGATTGTATACAACCTGTCGAACTCGGCCTCTTGGCAGCGCGGTGACGCGTGTAATAATGCCGACCGCCCATTGTTGCCAGTATAACGGCAGCGCGGCGGGCGACTTGAGACATAGGGGCTTTGGAGCGGCGTTACCCGCGAAGCAGGCGACACCGCGCCGAAGCCCTACAAAGATAAGGCGAAACCGTGACCCTTCACCTCCAAGCCGCAGGCCTGGCCTGCGAGCGCGACTGGCGCTTGCTGTTCGAGCAACTCGATTTCGAGCTGGGCGCCGGCGACATGTTGCAGATCAGCGGCCCCAACGGCAGCGGCAAGACCAGCTTGCTGCGCCTGCTGGCCGGGCTCATGCAACCCACCGCCGGGCAGATCCTGCTCGGCGGCCAGCCATTGGCCGAACAACGCCATGCCCTGGCCAGCATCCTGCTGTGGATCGGCCATGCCGCCGGGATCAAGGATTTGCTTACCGCCGAAGAGAACCTTGCCTGGCTCTGCGCCCTGCACCGGCCGGCCGGTCGCGAGGCGATCTGGCAGGCGCTGGAGGCTGTCGGCCTGCGCGGTTTCGAGGATGTACCCTGCCACACCCTGTCCGCCGGCCAGCAGCGCCGGGTCGCCCTGGCACGGCTTTATCTGGACAGCCCGCCGCTGTGGATCCTCGACGAACCGTTCACCGCCCTCGACAAGCAGGGCGTGGCCCAGCTGGAGGCCCACCTTGCGGCCCACTGCGAGCAGGGCGGCACCGTGGTGCTGACCACCCATCACACGCTCGAACGCAAGCCATCCGGTTACCGTGAGCTGAACCTGGGGCAGTGGGCGGCATGAGCGTATTCCTTCTGCTGTTGCGCCGCGAGGCGCGCCTGTTGTTCCGCCGCCCGGCGGAGCTGGCCAATCCGCTGGTGTTCTTCGCCATCGTCGTCGCCCTGTTTCCGCTGGCGGTCGGTCCTGAGACACAATTGTTGCAAACCTTGTCGCCGGGACTGGTCTGGGTCGCGGCCCTGCTGGCGGTGCTGCTGTCGCTGGACGGGTTGTTCCGCAGCGATTTCGAGGACGGTTCGCTCGAACAGTGGGTGCTTTCGCCGCACCCGCTGGCCTTGCTGGTACTGGCCAAGGTGCTGGCGCACTGGATCTTTTCCGGGCTGGCGCTGGTATTGTTGGCGCCACTGCTGGCATTGATGCTGGGCCTGCCGAGCGCCTGCCTGCCGGTGCTGCTCGCCTCCCTGCTGCTGGGCACGCCGGTGTTGAGCCTGCTGGGCGCGGTGGGCGCGGCGTTGACGGTCGGTCTCAAGCGCGGCGGCCTGCTGCTGGCGTTGCTGATTCTGCCGTTGTATATCCCTGTATTGATCCTGGGCAGTGGTGCGTTGCAGGCGGCGTTGCAGAATATGCCAGCCACCGGCCATCTGCTCTGGCTCGCCAGCCTGACGGCGCTGGCGGTGACACTGGCACCCTTTGCGATCGCGGCCGGCCTGAAGATCAGCGTCGGCGAATAACGAGTCCCGGGCACCGCAGCCCGGCCAATACCCTGGATGTACCCTGATGAAAATGAGTTGGACGTGGTTCCACAAGCTGGGTTCCCCCAAATGGTTCTATGCCATCAGCGGCCGCATGCTGCCGTGGCTGACCGTTTCCTCTATCGTGCTGCTGCTGGTCGGCATCACCTGGGGCCTGGCCTTCGCCCCCCAGGACTACCAGCAGGGCAATAGTTTCCGCATCATCTATATCCACGTGCCGACCGCCATGCTCGCCCAGTCGTGCTACGTGATGCTCGCGGTGGCGGGGGTGGTGGGGCTGGTGTGGAAGATGAAGCTGGCCGACGTCGCGCTGCAGTGCGCGGCGCCCATCGGCGCCTGGATGACCGCGGTGGCCTTGGTGACCGGGGCGATCTGGGGCAAGCCCACCTGGGGCAGCTGGTGGGTCTGGGACGCGCGCCTGACATCCATGCTGATCCTGCTGTTCCTGTACTTCGGCATCATCGCCCTGGGCCAGGCCATCAGCAACCGCGACAGCGCGGCCAAGGCCTGCGCAGTGCTGGCGATCGTCGGCGTGGTCAACATCCCGATCATCAAGTACTCGGTGGAGTGGTGGAACACCCTGCACCAGGGCGCCACCTTCACCCTCACCGAAAAACCGGCAATGCCCGTTGAGATGTGGCTACCGCTGCTGCTCACCGCGCTGGGCTTCTATTGTTTCTTCGGCGCCGTGCTGCTGCTGCGCATGCGCCTTGAAGTGCTCAAGCGCGAAGCCCGCGCCAGTTGGGTCAAGGATGAGGTGCTGGGGCAGCTCGGACGGGAGGCGGTACGATGAGCTTTGCGTCCTTCAGTGATTTTCTCGCCATGGGCCACCATGGCCTGTACGTCTGGTCGGCCTACGGCATCTGCCTGGCGGTGCTGGCGCTGAATGTCGCCGCGCCCCTGCTGGCCCGTCGCCGCTACCTGCAAGAAGAGGCGCGTCGTCTGCGCCGGGAGAGCAAACCGTGAATCCGCAGCGCAAGAAACGCCTGTTCATCATCCTCGGCCTGCTGGCCGGTGTCGGCGTCGCCGTGGGCTTCGCCCTGAGCGCGCTGCAGCAGAACATCAACCTGTTCTACACCCCGACGCAGATCGCCAACGGCGAGGCGCCGCTGGACACCCGCATCCGCGCCGGCGGCATGGTCGAGAAAGGCTCGGTGCAGCGCTCGGCCGACTCCCTCGACGTGCGCTTCGTGGTCACCGACTACACCAAGTCGGTGCCGATCACCTACCGCGGCATCCTCCCCGACCTGTTCCGCGAAGGGCAGGGCATCGTCGCCCTCGGCAAGCTCAACGCCGACGGCGTGGTGGTGGCCGACGAGGTGCTGGCCAAGCACGATGAGAAATACATGCCGCCGGAAGTCACCAAGGCCCTGAAGGAAAGCGGCCAGGCCGCCAGCGACGCGGGAGCCAAGCCATGAATGCGGCCCTGGTGATCCCCGAGCTCGGCCAGCTGGCGATGATCCTGGCGATCTGCTTCGCCGCCGTGCAGGCCACTGTACCGCTGCTCGGCGCCTGGCGCGGCGACAGCCTGTGGATGGGCCTGGCGCGGCCGGCGGCCTGGGGGCAGTTCGCCTTCCTGGCGTTTGCCTTCGCCTGCCTCACCCACGCCTTCATGACCGACAACTTCTCGGTCGCCTACGTCGCCAGCAACTCCAACAGTGCCTTGCCCTGGTACTACAAGTTCAGCGCTGTGTGGGGCGCCCACGAAGGCTCGCTGCTGCTGTGGGCGCTGATCCTCGGCGGTTGGACCTTCGCCGTGTCGATCTTCTCGCGGCAGTTGCCGCAGGTGATGCTGGCGCGGGTGCTGGCGGTGATGGGCATGATCAGCGTGGGCTTCCTGAGCTTCCTGATCATCACCTCCAACCCGTTCTCGCGCCTGTTGCCGCAGGTGCCGGGCGATGGTCGCGACCTCAATCCGCTGTTGCAGGACTTCGGCCTGATCGTCCACCCGCCGATGCTGTACATGGGCTACGTGGGCTTCTCGGTGGCCTTCGCCTTCGCCATCGCCGCCTTGCTCGGCGGGCGTCTCGACGCCGCCTGGGCGCGCTGGTCGCGGCCCTGGACCATCGTCGCCTGGGCCTTCCTCGGCGTGGGCATCACCCTCGGCTCGTGGTGGGCCTATTACGAACTGGGCTGGGGTGGCTGGTGGTTCTGGGACCCGGTCGAGAACGCCTCGTTCATGCCCTGGCTGGTGGGCACGGCGCTGATCCACTCGCTGGCGGTCACCGAAAAGCGCGGAGTGTTCAAGAGCTGGACTGTGCTGCTGGCCATCGCCGCGTTCTCCCTGAGCCTGCTGGGGACCTTCCTGGTGCGCTCCGGCGTGCTGACCTCGGTGCATGCGTTCGCCGCCGACCCGTCGCGCGGCATCTTCATCCTGATCTTCCTGCTGTTCGTGGTTGGCGGCTCGCTGACCCTGTTCGCCCTGCGCGCGCCGGTGGTCAAGAGCCAGGTGGGCTTTGCCCTGTGGTCTCGTGAAACCCTGCTGCTGGCCAACAACCTGGTGCTGGTGGTGGCCGCCTCGATGATCTTGCTGGGCACCTTGTACCCGCTGGTGCTCGACGCCCTGACCGGGGCCAAGCTGTCGGTCGGCCCGCCTTACTTCGACGCCCTGTTCCTGCCGCTGATGGCACTGCTGATGGTGGTGCTCGGCGTGGGCGTGGTGGTGCGCTGGAAGGATACCCCGGGTAAGTGGCTGGCCGGCATGCTGACGCCGGTGCTGGTCGGCAGCGCGGTGCTGGCGCCACTCGCCGGGCTGCTCGTCGACGACTTCGACTGGCCGGCCCTGAGCGTGTTCGCCCTGGCCGCCTGGGTGGTCCTGAGCGGCGTGCGCGACATCCTCGACAAGACCCGTCACAAAGGCCTGGCCAAGGGGCTGGCGGGCCTGAGCCGCAGCTACTGGGGCATGCACCTGGCGCACCTGGGCCTGGTGGTGTGCGCCCTGGGCGTGGTGCTGTCGAGCAACAACAGCGCCGAGCGCGACCTGCGCATGGCGCCGGGCGAGACCGTCGAGCTGGGTGGCTATCACTTCCTGTTCGAGGGGGCCAAGCACTTCGAAGGCCCGAACTTCATTTCCGACAAGGGCACCGTGCGGGTCTCGCGCGATGGCCGCGAAGTGTCCGTGTTGCACCCGGAAAAACGCCTGTACACCGTGCAGCAGTCGATGATGACCGAGGCCGGCATCGACGCCGGCTTCACTCGCGATCTGTACGTCGCCCTGGGCGAGCCGTTGGAGAACGGCGCCTGGGCGGTGCGGGTGCATATCAAACCCTATGTCCGCTGGATCTGGCTGGGCGGTCTGCTGACCGGCCTGGGCGGCTTGCTGGCGGCCCTCGACCGACGCTACCGCGTCAAGGTCAAGACCCGGGTGCGTGAGGCCCTGGGCGTGTCTGGAGCGACTGCATGAAGCGTTGGATCATGGTGGTGCCGCTGGCGGTGTTCCTGCTGGTGGCGGTCTTTCTCTACAAGGGGTTGTTCCTCAAGCCCGACGAACTGCCATCGGCGATGATCGGCAAGCCGTTCCCGGCGTTCGCGCTGGCGAGCGTGCAGGGCGATCGCAGCCTCACCCAGGCCGACCTGATCGGCCGCCCGGCACTGGTCAACGTGTGGGGCACCTGGTGCCCGTCGTGCAAGGTCGAGCACCCGTACCTGAACCAGCTGGCCGAGCAGGGCGTGGTGATCCACGGGGTCAACTACAAGGACGACAACGCCGCCGCGCTGAAGTGGCTGGCCGAGTTCCACAACCCGTACCAGCTGAACATCGCCGACCAGCAAGGCTCGCTGGGCCTGGACCTGGGCGTGTACGGCGCGCCGGAAACCTTCCTGATCGACGCCAAGGGCATCATCCGCTACAAGCACGTGGGCGTGGTCGATGCCACGGTGTGGCGCGAACAGCTGGCGCCGCTGTACCAGGGACTGGTCGACGAGGCCCGGCCATGAGGCGCTGGCTGGCGGCCGCCGTGCTCGGCCTGAGCCTGGTCGGGGTGGCCAAGGCGGCCATCGACACCTACCAGTTCCGCGACGACGCCGAGCGCGAGCGCTATCAGCAACTGACCAAGGAACTGCGCTGCCCCAAGTGCCAGAACCAGGACATCGCCGACTCCAACGCGCCCATCGCCGCCGACCTGCGCCGCGAGATTTTCCGCATGCTGGGCGAGGGTAAGGACAACCAGCAGATCGTCGATTTCATGGTCGATCGCTATGGCGACTTCGTGCGCTACAAGCCGGCGCTCAGCGGGCGCACCTGGCTGCTCTGGTTTGGCCCGGGGATCCTCCTGGCTGGAGGTTTCGTGGTGCTGGCGCTGATCGTGCGCCGTCGCCGTGGCCAGTCCGTGGCCGGCAACACCGAACTGTCCGCCGACGAACGCGAGCGTCTGGCCAAACTGCTGGATAAAGAACGTACCCATGACTGAATTCTGGCTTAGCGCGGGCCTGCTGCTGCTCGCCGCCCTGGCTTTCCTGCTGCTGCCGATCCTGCGCGGTCGTCGCCGTCAGCAGGCAGAGCAGGATCGTACCGCCCTCAATGTCGCGCTCTATGAAGAGCGCGTTGCCGAACTGGCCGCCCAGCAGGCGGCAGGCGTTCTCGACGAACAGCAACTGGCCAATGGCCGCGATGAGGCCGCCCGTGAGTTGCTGGCCGACACCGAGCGCGGCGAGGTGACGCGTCAGGGCCACCTGGGCAAGCCCGTGCCGCTGCTGGCGGCGGTGCTGGTGCCGGCCATGGCCCTGGGGCTGTACCTGCACTTCGGCGCCGCGGACAAAGTCGAGCTGACCCAGGAGTTCGCCCGCGCGCCGCAGTCGATGGCGGAAATGACCACGCGCCTGGAACGTGCGGTGCAGGCCCAGCCCGACTCTGCAGAAGGCCTGTACTTCCTCGGTCGTGCCTATATGGCCGAGCAGCGCCCAGCCGACGCGGCCAAGGCCTTCGAGCGCGCCGTGGCCCTGGCCGGACGCCAGCCCGAGCTGCTCGGGCAGTGGGCGCAGTCGCTGTACTTCGCTGCAGACAAGCAGTGGTCGGCGCAATTGCAGGCACTTACCGACGAAGCGCTCAAGGCCGACCCACGGGAGGTCACCAGCCTCGGCCTGCGCGGCATCGCCGCCTTCGAGGGCGAGCGCTACCAGGAGGCCATCGACTACTGGCAGCGTCTGCTGGCGCAGTTGCCGCAGGGCGATGCGTCCCGTGACGCGCTGCAGGGCGGCATCGACCGCGCCGCCGACAAGCTCAAGGCCGGTGGCGGCAAGGTCGCCGAGAAGTCGCGCCTGAAGGTACGGGTGGAGTTGGCCGCAGCGCTCAAGGACAAGGTGCGCCCGGACGACACCGTGTTCATCTTTGCCCGCGCCAGCAATGGCCCGCCCATGCCGCTGGCGGCCAAGCGGGTGACGGTGGCGCAGCTGCCGATCGAGGTGGAGCTGTCCGATGCCGATGCTATGATGCCGCAGATGAAACTGTCGGACTTCGCCGAAGTCCAACTGGTTGCCCGGGTCTCGCGCGCCGGACAGCCCACCGAAGGTGAATGGAAGGGCCAGAGCGCCCCGCTGGCCACCGGCACCCGGGGCACCCAGCATGTGACCATCGACAGCCCCGACTCATAAGAGAGCAGCCCCATGAACAGCACCGTCCGCCTGACCCTGATTTCCCTGGCCCTGGGTCTTTCCGCGTGTACGGTGCATCAGCCCGGGGAGCGTGAGCCGTTGCCGCCGATCGAGACCACCCCGCCGCCGCACAAGGGGCCGGTGGTGAAGCCCCTGCCAGGTGGCCAGCCCGGCACCCAGCCGAGCAAGCCGGCGGCGATTCCCAAGCCGATGCCGCGTACCTCCGCCAGCTTCGCGCCACCGCCGGGGGGCGCCAGCCACTGGGACCCGAAGCTGGGGGTCTATGTGCTGGAGAAGCAGCCCAACACGTTCTACCGCCAGCGCACCTATTACCGCTGGAACAATGGCTGGAGCTGGTCGCTGAGCCCCAACGGGCCGTGGCAGGACACTGACAGCAGTGGCGTGCCGGGTGGGTTGGGCAGGGCGTTCGGCCAGTAGTCAGCGTACCAGCCGAATGTTTCGAGTCGTGTTGGCTTCGGCATCAACCATTGTCGCCAGGTATGTATTCGAAACGCGCCTCTTGCTGGAGGGTAGCGGGCAGGGTCATCTTGATCAGTGGCATGCGTGTGCCGGTCTTGTTCTGGAAGTTGTCACGATCTTTCCTGGCATTACCCAGTCCGGTCGAATCGACATAGAAGAATGCTTCGATCGGTAGCTCATTAGGGATGTTCTGTGGCCAGGTGGCAATGCGAAACTCGTTTGCCGTCTGGAACAGGTGATCCTGAATTGCGCCGGAGATGTTATGTACAAGCATGGCCTGCTTGAAGGCCGGGCCGGCGGCCTCATTGCGGTCGTCGCGGATATTGAAGCCGCATTGGCTTTCACGCGTCATCTGCGTCGCGAGGTAGTGGATATGCCAAGCCAGAGCGGCATCGATATTCTGTAGCTCGCAGGAGCGACTAACGCTGGGGTAGTCCTTGTGCTCACCACAGCCCGGTTTTTCCCTTTGGTCGGTGTCGGCGTCGATCGGGAAGTAGCACAGGATATTGAATGTCTGCTTGCCGAAAGGCGTATTGAGGACCGGATGGAAGATGAAGCCATTGTGCTGCCCTGGCACCATGTTCTTGAATTTGGCGTCTTTGCGCAGATAGGAGAATGAAACTCCCCCACTGGCCACCGAGTTAGGGCTGGGGTTCCACGAGTCGTACTCAGGTGAGTATCGGGTGGCTCTGAAAATCACGCCGCTGCAGAGGAAGGCCGGTTTGGAGTCCTCGCCACAGTCGGGCGGTGCATAGTTGTAGCGTTCGTTCAGGCGTGCGGCCACCAGGGCGCCATCCTGAGTCATTTGAGAGGGGCTGTTCGCGGTAGGTGGCGGGGTGGCGCAACCCGAGACCAGCAGGCAGGTCAGAACAAGTACTCTTAGGTTCATGTGAATGGCCCTGGAAGTTGTCAGTTGCGCAAGCATTGCAAGAACGCCCGAAGCCGGCACCTGGCAAAACTGCTAGTTTGCCGTGGGTGGTCCTGTAGGAACTGTCCGCGCATAATCCCCCTTCGCATTCAACCGGAGGGTGGCATGAGCAAGACAGTCCTGGTGCTGGTGGAAACCGTCGATGACTACCTGCCGCTATTGGAACGGGCCGGCTATCGCCTGATCCGCGCACCGTCGCCGAAGATGCGCGCCGACGCCATCGCCCGTCACGCCGGCGAAATCGACGCCGTGCTCACCCGTGGCCCGCTGGGCCTCACGGCGGATGAAATTGCCACACTGACCCGGTTGCGGATCATCTGCGTGATAGGCGCCGGCTACGAGCAGGTCGACCTGGCCGCCGCCGCTGCCCGTGGCATCACCGTCACCAATGGCGCCGGCGCCAATGCCTCCGCCGTGGCCGATCACGCCCTGGCCCTGCTGCTGGCCCTGTTACGCGACATCCACCGTGCCGACGCCAGCACCCGCCGTGGCGAATGGCAGCGGGTGATCAGCCCGTCGGTGAGCGGCAAACGCCTGGGCATCCTGGGGCTGGGCGCGGTGGGGTTGGCAATCGCCAAGCGTGCCAGCCTCGGCTTCGACATGCCCGTCAGCTATCACAGCCGCACTCCGCGCAACGATGTGCCCTACACCTGGTACGACAGCCCGCTGCACCTGGCCGATGCCGTGGATATCCTGGTCGTCGCCACCCCAGGCGGGTCCGGCACCCAGCACCTGGTCGACGCGCAGGTGCTCGACGCGCTGGGCGCCGAGGGATACCTGGTGAATATCGCCCGCGCCAGCGTGGTCGATACCCAGGCGCTGGTTGCCGCCTTGGCCCAGGGGCGGATTGCCGGCGCCGCACTCGACGTGTTCGATGATGAACCGGGCGTGCCCGATGCCCTCAAGGCCCTCGGCAATACCGTGCTCACCCCTCATGTCGCCGGCCAGTCGCCCGAGGCCGCCCGCGACACGGTCAGCCTGGTGTTGCGTAACCTGCAGGCGTTCTTTGCCGGCGATCCGGTGCTCACGCCGGTACGCGGATAGCCTGTACCCGTCACCGGAAAGCCAACTCCCACAGGTCATCTCTATTCCCTGTGGGAGATCGCCCAGCCCTCCGGGCTACGCTGTCGCGCAGGGAACAGAATTCCAGCGTGGGAGCGGGCTTGCCCCGCGATCACCGGCGTAGCCGGTGCCAAACGCCGCATCGCGGGGCAAGCCCGCTCCCACGCTGTCCCAGTCAAATCAAAGAGTTGTGTTTTGTTCCATGAGAGCCGGCTTGCCGGCGATGGGCTGCAGAGCAGCCCCAGTCAGCCCATAACTCTCACTTGAAGGAGTGCATGCATGCAACTCGAGATCTTCCAGGTCGATGCTTTTTCCGCCAAACCGTTCGGCGGCAACCCAGCGGCGGTGATCCCTTTGGAGAGCTGGCTACCCGATGCGCTGCTGCAGCGTATCGCCGAAGAAAACAATCTGTCCGAAACCGCCTATTTCGTTCGCAACGGTGAAAGCTACGACCTGCGCTGGTTCACCCCGACGGTCGAAGTTGATTTGTGCGGCCACGCCACCCTGGCGTCGGCCTGGGTGCTGTTCGAGCAGTTGGGCGAGCAGCGAGAGGTGCTGCGCTTCAACACCCGCAGCGGTGAACTGCGGGTCAGCCGCGGCGCCGAGGGCCTGCTGGCGATGGATTTCCCGGCCAAGCAGCCGCTGGCAGTGGAGATACCAGCGGGGTTGCTGGAGGCCCTGGGCTTGGCCAGTGCGCGAGGCCTGTATCGTACCGACGACTACATCGTGGTGATCGATGACCCGGCGGTGCTCGCGGCCTTGCAGCCCGATTTCGTGGCCTTGTCTCGCTTCGACGTGCGTGGCATCGCGGTGACGGCGCCGGGGGGAGGGTTCGATTTCGTCACACGTTGGTTCGGGCCGCGGGTCGGGGTCAATGAAGACCCTGTCACCGGCTCGGCGCATACCTCGTTGGTCCCTTACTGGGCTGAGCGGCTTGGGCTGGCACGGCTTCGTTGTGAGCAGGGTGGGACGCGCAAGGGGCAACTGGTCTGTGAGCTGCCGGGCAATGGTCGGGTAATCATCAGTGGCCATGCGGCTTTGTACTTGCGCGGTACGGTGACTCTGTAACGCAGAAGGCGTACCCCCCTGGAGGGGTACGCTGATGTCGCATCGTCTGCCATGAACCATGAGAGCAGGGATCAGGGTTTGGGCTTGGATTTAGACTTAGACTTGGTTTTAGTCTGATCCTTGCCCTTGCCCTTGCCCTTTTTCTTGTTTTTAGACTCAGCGTTTTCGCCGCGGGTGTCGACAATTACCAAGGGAGTCGTGGAATTTGATACAGACCCAAATTCATTTGTCGCGGTCCAGGTGACATGGATATGGCAAAAATCATTTGGGAACAACAGATGATGTGCAGGGATTTCGAACTCTGTTTCTTTGTCTTTATCGTCTTCACCAACGGGTTTCGAGAAGGTGTATTTGCTCCCTTCGATAGGCGTTTCGCTATCGTCGTGTGTATCATCAACGGCCTGGAACACCTCGACCGAAATAGTGGTACCCTTCTGCTTGTTCTTAAAGTACGGTGTAATGAATTTGACCCCCCGCTTGATCTCGTCCACTGTGATTCTGCCGTCGCCATTGAGAGGGATATATTCGCCATCCCCGAGGCTTCCTTCGCCCGGTAGTTCATCGTTTCCGTGCACCGTGATCGGTTGTTCATAGGACAGCGAAGTATTCTCCGCCCCTCCTGTGATCGCGCGGGTTACCATGAAGTAGAGCGGTTTTGAACCAGAGCCTTCCTGCGCGATCTGGGCGGCAGTCAGCGTAAATTGCAGATCGGCCGTACCGTCCGCTTCCTGTTCGGTGACAGTACGTACAGGAAACGCTATCGCACCATAAATGACCGAGACCTTGTCGCCCTCCTCCAAGACCTTCCTGGGTGGGAATGTTCGATCGTACAACGGTATGTAGATCGTGGCGTCCTGGTCGAATTCGTCACTGGGGATTTCATTGTATTGTTTGCTTGCGGTTTCCAGGTAGGGGGGGCGCAGGTTCGGATGCACCGGATCTTCCGGATCTGGATTTGGATCGCCGCCAACCTGAAACAAGTTGACCGCCACTGTGGTGATCGCAGAGGTGCCGGCAACAATATCGTTTCGAATAATGCGGTAGAACACGTCGATACTGGCGACCAGGTTGGCACCTGCCGTTGCCTGCTTCCAGGTATCGTAGAGGGCTGCATAAGAGGGATACAAAGTCTGCGGGTCGCCTTCTTCACCACGAGGGATAGCCACCAGTTCATGCACGGCGTTACCCCACACCAGTTCAATCATGTCACCCGGCTGGATAGCCGGCGGGCCAGGATGGGCGGGTACGACCAGCTGCAGAGGTGCGCGTGCTTCTGCATCGATGATGAGACCGTCATTGTGGGCAGCAATTTGCGGGGCGAGCAGGCCTGTCAGTTCACCCTTGAGGAGTACCTTCAGCCTCAGTGGGAGGGACACCATCGAAACATTGCCCGCCCGATCCGTGACTGTGTAGGTGAAATCGAGCGTACCGTCCCCCAAGGCCTCGATATCTGCCCGCAGGAAGCGCAGCGTCAATCCGTCCTGGGGACGACGACGCATGCTCCCCCGGGCTTTGCGTCGAGAACGTAACGTGCTGCTGATCGTCCCCTCGGTGATGTCGCCGGGCGCTATGCCGCCATAGCCGGCAACGGTGCATTCCAGGTATTGCTCGCCGTTGTCTTCCTTAAGCTTGTCCGAGGTCAGCCCGTTCTTTTTGATTAGCTCGTCAACTATCAACTCGGCCAGCAAGGGCTCGCCAGGCGCGGTCAGGTCGACAATGAAGGATTGTGGTGGGCCGCTCTCTGTTCCAGTGCCGGAGTATATGACTTTGTAGATGATCGTGTGGATGCCTTCCGTGCGAACAGAAGCAGGCAAGTCGATTTCAAAAGTGTCCCCAGGTTTTTTACCTTCGAACGTGACGGGCGGCTCCAATGGAACACCATCTACTACCAGTTGCACTTTATCCTTGACCGGGTCCTTGATCGTGGCAGGCACTGGAAATGTGAGCTTGAGCGTATCCTTCTCGACGCTTGCCAATAATAAATTGTCTGCAACGCCGGATGGCGGCAATTCCGCCAGGGTGTCCGCCGGGAACACCAAGGGATCAGGAAAACCCAGTATACTTGGTGACCGTTTGCGTTTTGCCTTGTAGACGATTGGGCACTTGCAACGCCCGGAGTAGGCAATGGATTGGCTTGGCACCTTGCCGGGTGTGTCCACGGCGATGCGAGAAGATCGTTTTGACATGGTTGCATTCCAGTGGCTGGGGGATTCACAGGGTTGCTGCCGTGCAATGTGCCCCGTCGGGCGTTGCCACGGCAGTTCTACTGGCTGTCCCGGTACCTGGCGCAGCCGATGTAATCACAAGGTCATGATCGGAAAAAAGCGCGCGCTTGTAACCTGACAGAATTGCCAGGTCGCCAGTGGCAAGCGGGCGTGCCCGATGAAGGAGGCAGGCAAGAAGTGCGCTTTTATCGCACGCGTTGTGGGAGGCCCCTCGGTATCGACCGAAGGGTTCCCGTGGACGGAGGGCTGGAATGCCGTGCGCGGTTCACCGCGTGCCGCGGGAGTCCACGATCAGCAGGGCGGTGGTGTCGTTCTCTACCGGTTTGCCATTCCTGATGACCCGCCAGGTGGAATGTATATGGCAGCGTTTGTTGGGAGCGAGCAGCTTGTCCGTTGGAAGGGGAAATGGGTACGCCTCGGTCCCTTCGCTAATATCGCGCACCGTATAGGAGCAGATGATTCTCGACTCTTCCAAGAACTCCTCATTACCCGTGTGTTCAATACCCTCTACTTGCACCAGGTTAATCTCAATCACGTCCTCTGGTCGCTTGTGCTTGTAGGCCGGCGTTACGAAATACACGATCTTGTCATCTTCGAAATCAGCCGGGATGATGCAGCAGGCGGACTTGAGGGGCGCGTACTCACCTTCTCCCAGATCGCCATCGCCAGGCAGTTGCTCATCCGCGTCAACGAGCACCGGTTGGACCGGCCCCTGTGACGTGTTGTAGGTCGGGCCTTGGACAGGGCGCTCCACCTCATAGACCACGGCCTGTGTACCTCCCGCTTGTTCTGCGATCAGGTCGGGCGTGAGGGCAAATTCGAGGTCAGCCTTCCTGCCGACGTCAGCGTCGCTGACGGTCCGGGGGGAAAACGCATAGGTACCGTATCTGAGCCGGACCACATCGCCCTTGATCAGCACCGGTGCCGTCGGTGAGTGCCGGTCGAACCATGGCACGAAGAGCCTGGCGTCCTTGTCGTAGTCATCCTTGGGAATGTAGTTGAGCTGCCCTGACCAGGACATCAGCACGGCTGGGCGCAGGTTCGGGTGGGTCGGTACCCCGGGTTCTGGATCGCCACCCACCTGGTGCAGGTTGATGTTCACGTCCAATCCTGCGGAGGTGCCGGCCACCATGCCTTCGCGAATGATCCGGTAGCGCACCGTGATGCGCGCGACTTTATCCCGCCCCTGCGATTGCGCCTTCCAGGTGTCGTAGAGGGCCGCATAGTCCGGGTAGATAGGCAGGCGGGCACCTTCCTCACCGTCGGGGTAGGGCAGCAGTTCGTGGTAGGCATCGCCCCAGATCAACTCGATGGCATCGCCTGGCAAAATACCTTTCTTGAGGCGTTTTTTCGGGATGCGTTTCGACTTTCTCTTCCGGGTGTTGATCGCATAGGCGGGGATGATCACCTCAAGCGGTTTGCGCGCTTCTTCATCATTGATGATGCCGTCAGCGCTGTCCGCCACTTCCGGCGCCAGCAGGCCCGTCAGTTCTCCCTCGAGCAGTACCTTGAGCGTCACGGGGCGCGAGGGGGGCGAAACATTGCCAGCGCGGTCGGTGATGGTGTAGGCGAAAGTTTTAAGGCCATCCCCTGCGCGTTCGATGTCCTCCCTCAGGAACCGCAGGATGATCTCGTCGCCAGGCCCGAATTCCTGCTCGACATCAGTTGTGCTGCCGAACCCGTCGAGGTCGGCGATCACGCCACGGATCCTGTCGCCAATTCCAAGACCGTTGTAGCCATTGAGGGTCGTTCTGAGATAGTGCTTGCCATTGTGGATTTCGAGGGTGGCCGAGGTGACCCCGCCATCGCGGATGGCGGGATCAACGTTCAACTCGGCCAGTGACGGCAGGCCAGGTGCTGTCAGATCGACCTTGAAGGATTGAAGGGGGCCGTCCTCCGACTGGTTGTTCGAGTAATGTATGCGGTACTGGATTGTATGAGTGCCTTCCTTGCGAGCGCTGGCGGGCAGCTCGATGGAAAAGATGTCCCCCGCCTTGTAGCCCTCGAAGGTGATCGGGATGCTGAACGCGCTCCCGTCCACGAGAAGCAGTACGGCATCCTGGGTTGGGTCGACAACTTTCGCCGGGATCCTGAACCGTAGCGTGATGGGGTAGTTCCTGAAGGCTGTCAGCAACAGGTTGTCTGGCTCGACACCCGGGAGAGGCGGAGCGAGCGCATCCTTGGGAAACACCAGTTTCTCATCAAAGCCCCACTTGGCGATATTGCGACTAGGTTTGCGGACCGCCTTGTAGGTGCGCCGGCTATGGCAACCACATTGCGAGGCAATGGACTTGGCCGGCAGGGGGGCAGGCCTATACTCGGCGATGAAGTAACGTTCGGACATGGTTGTTTTCCTGTGCTGTCAGGGCTTCAGGTTTGGGGCAGGCGGTGACGGGCCTTGGCAGTGCTTCAAGTCGTTTCGATACCGGGTACGGTGCAAACGAACGCAGGTTCATAGTCGGGAAAAAGCGCGAACTTGTAAGCTGACAGAATTACTAGGTCGCGCTGGCGGGAGGGGTATGCGTCGGTTTGGCCGACGCATGCTCAGGCGGTCAGAACGACAGGCGCAAGGCCAGGGAGGCCGCAGTATCGGAGAAGTCGTTGCTGCCCACTTGCTGGGCCAGCGACGCGCTGATGGTCAGATCACGGTTGATGCGGCCTTCCGCGCCGACCTTGAATTCGGCGATATTGCGGGTGCCGGCCTGGGTCACACTGACGCCGTCGAGGCTGACGCCAGCCTGGCGGCTGTTGTGGATCCAGTTGGTTTCGACAAAGGGCTTGAAGCTGTCGACCAGGGTGTCATCGCCGGTGTAGTTCAGCTTGAGCGAGGCGCGGGCGCCGACACTGACGCTCAGGGTATCGCTGCCCTGGGTGGAGACGACGGTGCCGTTGTCTTCACGGTGATCGTCCGGCGTCACGCCCGACCAGACCACCCTGGCCTTGGGTTGCAGGAACCAGGCATCGCCGTCGTCGAAGCGGTCGCTGAACACATAGCCGGCCTCCAGCGAGGTGGAAACGCCCTTGGCACTGTAGCGCTCGGTGGCCACGTCGTCGCCGGAGACCTGGGCGTCGAACCAGCTGTACTGCAGCACGGCATCGGTGTACAGGCCCTGTTCGCTGTTGCCGTTGGCGTACCAGGTGCCGTAGACACCGGTGGTGTAGCCCTTGACCTGGCTGCTGGCGGAGTGGTTGGTCAGCTGCGAGGTGCTGTTGCCATGGCTGTTGCCGTAGCCGGCAAAGACCCCCGTGCGCCAGGCGCCGCCGGCACGAGTGGAGCCGCCAGCGAGGTCGGCGCCGAACAGCGTGGCGTTGCGGCTGACATGGGTGTTGAGTTGCCCGCTGCTGTCGGTGCTGCGCTGGTGTCCATCGCTGTGCTTCATCCACAGGTTGGTCGAACGGCCATCGGCCGCCAGGGTGTCGGCACGTTCGGTGTCGCCGCCACGCTGGCCGACACTGGCATCGAACAAGGTGCTCATGGCGTACAGGTTGGCCGCGTAGGCGCCGCCTTCGGGGCGTACGATCAGGATCGGCGCGTCAGGGTTGCCGGGATCGATCAGTTCATTTCGCAGGTACCAGTTGCCGTAGTTGTCGCCTTCACCTCGTACCAGTTGATAGTCGTAGGCTCCGGCAACGATACGACCTGCCTGAGTGAATTCCCCGTTGGAGGCGCCGCCGACGGTGATCAGTTCGATACCGTTCAAGGTCTTGGCACCAGATCCGCCGAGGTTGTTGACGCTGACCGACGTGGTGCCGCTGGTATCGCCTTCGATGATCAACCTGTCGGTTACCGAGGCATCGCCCTCCAGCTTGGCGTTGAATTCTATGCTGCCGCCATCGCCGACGTAGTCGCCGTGCACGGTCAGAATCCGGCCGGCTTTGTCGCCTTCCCTGTCGTTTTGAAAGGTGATCCTGCCACTGTTGGTGAGCAGTTCGTCGATGGAGGAGTCAGCAGTGACGATCCATTGCCCGGAACCGCCGACATCGAGCTGGTCCACGCCCTGCATCGCGCCACGCAAGATGGCGTTTTCACCGAGCGCCACATGGGTCGTGGCGGTGTCGGCAGAGATGATATCGCCTTCGATTTCACTGGTCTTGATGGTCAGGAACACGCTGGCGTCGTCTTCCACCTCGAGCAGGTTGCCGTTCCCTGCTTCCACCACGGTGCCATCGCTAAGGTTGATATGGGCTATCGGGGCGATAGGTTCCGAGTCGAAGGCCTTGCCGACATGGATCGCGCTGCCGGTGGTCGAGATCAGCGTGCTGTTGGCGATGTTCAGGGTGGCTTCTTGATTACCGGGGTTATCACCTCGGCTGTCCGAGCTGATGGCAATGGCGTGGAGGTCGCCCTCGAGCTTCGATTCGTCGCCGATGGTGCTGGTGCCGCCGTACATCTGCAGTGCGACGCCAGACAAAGCGCTGGTGCCATCACTGGTGGCGATCACATGGGTGCGCTCCAGGGTGACGTTGCTGTCGTTGTTGATAATCGCGCGCCCGGCGGCCCTGATGGTGGCGCCCGTGGCGTTAAGGTTACCGCCTTGGGTCAGTGAGATCGCCACGCCCGATGACGAATCCGAGGCATCGGCCTGGCTGCCGGCGTTCATGTTCAGGGTGGCGCCATTGCTCACCTGCCAGGACTCCACAGGGCTGCCGGCCTCGAGAGTGGCCTGTTCACTGCGCCCTTCAAGGACACCTGCGGTGGCCAGGGGCGTGCAGCCGAGCAGCAGGGCACAGGCGAATCGATATGGCCGGCGGGCACGCAAGCACAGGTCTTTTTTCATCGTAGACTCCGACGCGAATAAGTAAGTGGGACAAGCATTCGGGGAGCGCTGAAGAGTGCGGGAAGAAGTGAACTGAGGCTGTAGGAATAGCCTGAGCATGCTGTGGGAAAAGGTGAACATGGGCGTCACTTCCTGGCTCATGCGTGCGGGTAGCTTGAGCCAAGGGTGATGGGAAGTAACCTGACAAAAATGCTAGTTCTCGTGCCTCGGTAGCGTGGCAGGGAGAGCCAGGGCCGGATAGGGCCCTGGTGGTAGTTCAGAGCTGAATGAGCCCGGGAGGTGAGTAGAGGAAGGTTGTATCCTTGTCGCGCCGGATACCGTAGTTGAACAAGACGGCGCCGCCTCGGTTTTCTTCTATCCAGGAGTCTAGCGCCAGAATTTTAGCTTTTTTAGGTTCATCAAATTGGCGATATCCAATAGAGCGCTTTGCCACTCGGCCATTAATTATGAGGTTAACCTTGTCGCTATCTTCCCAGTCTGGGAACTCGATTTCGGCAGTATACTTGTCACCATCAGGGATGATTTTGATGGCCGGAGTTTCCACCGCTTGAGGCTCAATGGCCACTTCGCGTGGTGTGGAAGCTATGCCATTTACAAAGCTGGTCACGGAGACCTCGCTCGAGTAGCCCCCCATCGCCAGCGAGTCCGGCAACAAGAAATTCAGGGTCTCCCTCGAACGGACTATTTTCTCCTCGCTGCGCCATTCAACAACGCCCGTTGCCTTCCACACGACAGTGACCTTTTGTCCAGCTCGCATACCGGGGTAAGGCTCCACATCGACCTTGAGATGCTGATCGGGCAGCACATCGCGTAGGTAATCCAGCTTGTCGTTCTTGGCTTGGGGAAGCGTGGGGGCTGCTATGACGGTGTGGATGACCAGCCGGAAAGTACTTTTCGACAGATGTTGACCGTCGACGTGGTAGGCGACACGGATCGAACCTTTCACCAATGCTTTTACGAAGTCATTGGGAATCTTGAACAACATGTCTTCAACCGGAGAGCCGGCGTTCTGTGGGTCACTTGTAGAAGTCATGTCTTCGCCGTCGGCGTTGCGACCGTATGCCTCAACGACGACAGCTTGTCCTGGCTGCAGATTCTCATTCGCAGGCACCACCACCACTAGGTCAGCGGTCAACAGGTACCTCATGTCGATCTCTTGGTCTTCATGACCGTCGACAAGAACGCGCGGCGCGCCAGGTTGTTCGGGATAGTCGAAGTCCACGTCCACCGTCGTGGGCGGGGCCAGGAGCGAGTAATTGCCTGCATCGTCGGTAATGCTGTAGGTCAGCGAAGTTCTGCCGCCAGGGATCTTGGATCGCAAGTCGTCGAGGACGATCACCGTGTCATTATAAATATCATCAATTCGGATACTGTGTTCGAAACCGGACCAATGTATTGTCAACGTGTCGTATCCGGATTGGTAAGTCCATTTGGGGACCGTTATGGTGACCTTCTCGGTGTCCCCTGCCAACCACTCAGGGACGATCGACGCTTTTTCCAGCTTGTAGTTTTCCTCTGGGAGCGGCAGGGCTTTATCAGGGTCTCCGGGGATCGTGGTCTTTATGAAGAGCTCAGTTTCATCCGAGGGGAACTCTATGCCACCTGGGAAACTTATGAACTTGTACCAGAGGCCATACAAGCCTTCGTTTGTATTTATAAAGTGTTCCGCAGTAGGTTCTAGCACTATGACGCCGGTCTCGTCTTTTTTGACGAATCGACTGTATATCATGGTGTCGTCCAGAAATAGCTGAATGTCATCGCCATCCGCTACGTCGAGGTATGGGCCAACACGCGTTTCAAGAATCTTCTTTGGGTTGTGCAACAAGTCATAGTAGCCGAGACCACCATTCCCATGGCCATCGTCGTCGGCATCCGTCATTTTCGGAGGCATCAGGTTGGCGGAGGGAGTGGGGCCGGTGCAGGTACCAGTTGTGCTGGTTGTAGTTGTGGTTGTAGTTGTGGTTGTGGTTGAGTTTGTAGTTGTAGTTGTAGTTGTAGTTGTAGTTGTAGTTGTAGTTGTAGTTGTAGTTGTAGTTGTGGTTGTAGTTGTAGTTGTAGTTGTGGTCGCGGGTGTGGGCGTCGTTGTCGTTGTAGGGGGTGTGGTAGCGCTGGTTTTCGCGGGCATATTGGACGTGCTGCTCATAGGTGCTTCTCCTGGCCGGCGCGGGGGACAGGCATTGCCGGAGCTCCCAAGTTAGGAATTGTACTGATGTGCAACAACTGGCAAAAATGCTAGGTCGAGTGGGCATGGGCGCGCCTGGATTATCCAGGGTACGGCCATGCACACTTGCCTACGAGCGCCTGGCCAGGATGCTGGGCTGAGTCAGGGCGATACCGGAGATGCCTGGAGCCTGCGCCTATACTGCAACTCCCCGGAACAACCGCAAGGAGCCCCAAGATGCCCGTGGAAAAACAAGGCAGCTGCCTGTGTGGCGCAATCCGCCTGAGCGCAACAATCGACAATACCCATGTCAGCGCCTGCCATTGCAGCATGTGCCGCAAATGGACCGGCGGCCCGCTGCTGGCGGTCCATTGCACCGAGCCCCCGAAGTTCCAGGGCCCAACCCCGAGCGCCTATGATTCCTCCCCCTGGGCCCAGCGCGGCTTCTGCGGCCAGTGCGGCACGCACCTGTTCTACCGCTTGAAAGAGAGCAACCTCTACGTCGTGCCGGTCGGCCTGCTGGACGGCACGGAAAACTGGACCTTCACCGAGCAGATCTTCATCGACGAAAAGCCCGCCTGGTACTGCTTCAAGAACGAGACCAAGAACCTCACCGGCCAACAGATCTTCGACCAGTTCGCCCCGTCCTGAGCCGACCCGCCTTGCCAAACCCGCATATTCCTGAGAAAAGGGCGCCCATCAAAACCGTCTCGAGGAACCTGCCATGAGCAGTGAGCTGCAAGTCATCGATCTACAGGAAGGCGACGGCAAGGCCGTGGTCAAGGGCGCGTTGATCACCACCCAGTACCGCGGCACCCTGGCCGACGGCAGCGAGTTCGATTCGTCCTGGTCGCGCGGCAAGCCGTTCCAGTGCGTGATCGGCACCGGCCGGGTGATCAAGGGTTGGGACCAGGGCCTGATGGGCATGCGCGTGGGCGGCAAGCGCAAGCTGCTGGTGCCGGCGCACCTGGGCTATGGCGAGCGTTCGGTCGGGTCGATTCCAGCGAATTCGGACCTCACCTTCGAGATCGAGTTGCTGGAGGTGCTGACCCGGGACGATTGAGGGGCGCGATGGCGGGGAGTCGGGTGATGAAACCTTGCGCTGGGGTATTAACTGCCTGATCTGGGAAATTTCCCACGTGCTTGTCAGGCGTTGGCTGGCATATGGAGTGGTATTTCCGCAGGTATCGTCTCAGGTTCTCCTGGCTCTTTGTCCAGAGCCTAACTACCCGAGAGTCACTGATGTACGAGGATCCTGTTCAGATCGCCCTGTCGCTGTTCATAGGCTTTGCGATTGATCGCTGGCTGAGGTCACCCCGGCTGCGTACCTGGGTTGGCGTGAGTCTTCTCACTACGGGGGGGCTCGGTATGCTGTTCTTGCACCGTGAAACGCTCAATGGTGCTGATGTGGTGCTGTGGAAGTCTTTCGCTATCGTGCTGGGTGTATGCCTGATTGTATTCAGCGACCGCTACAAGGATGCGACGTGACGTTGCTCTCTCAACACTTTGACTCAAGCATTCGGGGCTCACCGGTCCTGCGATAGACCGAAACTGTGCTGACCCGCGACGATTGAGCCACGAGCAATAATTCAGCAACACACAGGCGTTAACGTGGCCTATGTCCATGGAACGGCATGTGCGCCCAGGGAGGAACCAAACGGGTCGAGGGCACTCTGACCCTCACTCGCTGCCACGGAAGGGATTCACGACAAGGACGACCAGCAGCCAAGGCTGCAGGACCATGTGGCGGGGCAACCCAGTACCGCTTGCCACAAGAGTTCATCCCAGATGAAGCTGCCCACCTTCCTTCGCCGTCGTCGTCACCTGTTGTTGAGCCTGACGCTCGCTGCTGCGGCCGTGCCGTTGGCCTTGGCTGTGGTCGAGAGTCGCGCGCAACCCGTGGATGGCACCCAGACCCTGGTCTTCCTGCGCCATGCCGAGAAACCCGGGGAGGGGTTGGGACAGCTGAACTGCCAGGGACTCAACCGCGCCCTGGACCTCGCCACCTTGCTGCCCGAGCGCTTCGGCAAGGCTGACTACGTATTCGCCGCCAACCCTTCGCGGGGTGTCGAGGAAGGTAGCCAGGATGAGCGCTACAGCTATATCCGCCCGCTGATGACCATCAGCCCCAGCGCCATCCGCCTCGGCTTGCCGGTGAACATCGACTATGGCGCCAACGACACCGACGATCTGGCTGACGAATTGCTCAGTAGCAAGTACCGCAATGCGACGGTCTACACCGCCTGGTCACGCGGCTATCTTCCGGAACTGATCAACACCGTGGCCGGCAAGGCCCTGGGCGAGGAGCGGGTGCTCACCGAAGACTGGCATCGCGACGATTTCGACACCTTGTACGTGCTCACGCTGACCTGGCGCGATGGCAAGGCGACCCTGCTCAGCCGCAACGTGCGCCAGGGGCTCGATCACGGCGAGTCTGGCTGCCCGACCTGACCTGCTGTTACTGTCTGGCCATCAGGCCGGGACGGGAATGGACGCATGAACCAGCGGGTGACAGTGATCGGCGGCGGGGTGGTCGGCCTGGCGACGGCTTATGCGCTGGTGCGCGACGGCTGGCAGGTCGACCTGGTCGAGGCCCGCGACAGCCTGGCCAGCGCCACCAGCTTCGCCAACGGTGGGCAGCTTTCGTATCGCTATGTGGCGCCGCTGGCCGATGCCGGTGTGCCGTGGCAGGCGCTTGGCTGGTTGCTGCAGGGGGACTCGCCGTTGCGCCTTCGGTTGCGTCTGGACCCTGCACAGTGGCGTTGGCTGGCGGCTTTCGTCATGGCCTGCCGCACCTCCGTCAATCGCCGTAATGCCGCTCGGCTGCTGAGTCTGGCGCTCGAAAGCCAGGCGGCTTTGCAGCGCTGGCGCGAGCAGGACGGCCTCGATGATTTCGCCTGGCGGCGCAATGGCAAGCTGGTCGCATTCCGTACCCAGCGTGCATTCGACCACGGGCGCCAACACCTGCTTGATCCCCAAAGCCAGCGAACACTGGATGCTGCCGAACTGCGTAGACTCGACCCGGCACTGGCAGATGCACCTTTCGTTGGCGGCGTGTTCACTCCGGGCGAGGAAGTCGCCGATTGCCACCGTTTCTGCCTGCGCCTGGCCGAGTGCCTGGAGGCATCCGGGCAATGCAGATTGCTGTTGGGGCGGCCGGTGACACGGCTGATAGCGCACGATGATCAGGTGCTGGCCCTTGAGATGGGCAATGAGCGGCTGGAAGTACAGCGCCTGGTGCTAAGTACCGGGCACCGTAGCGCCGGCCTGGCATTGCCGGGCTTGAATTTGCCGGTCTATCCCTTGAAAGGTTACAGCCTGACCGCGCCGATTGGCGCCGCGCATCGGGCGCCCGAGGTGAGCATCACCGACTACGAACGCAAGATCGTCTATGCCCGGCTGGAGGATCACCTGCGTGTGGCGGCGATGGTGGATATCGTCGGCTACGACGAGTCGGTGGATGCCGGCAGGCTCGCGAGCA
Source organism: Pseudomonas sp. 2hn (assembly GCF_019646095.1). NCBI lineage: Bacteria > Pseudomonadati > Pseudomonadota > Gammaproteobacteria > Pseudomonadales > Pseudomonadaceae > Pseudomonas > Pseudomonas sp. 2hn. The sequence goes on from NZ_CP081016.1 coordinate 1,728,014, forward strand.
TGCGACGGCTGGCGCGCGAGACCCTGCCGGAGGCCGCTGATTACGGGCAGGCGGTGGAGTGGGCTGGGATGCGGCCGGCTACGCCGACCGGGGTGCCGATCATCGAGGCCACACGGTATCGCAACCTGTGGCTGAATCTGGGGCATGGGGCCTTGGGGTTTACCCTTGCCTGTGGCAGTGGCGAGCGACTGGCGAAGTTACTGCGCTGACTGTGCGGATCTGATCGCGGGGCAAGCCCGCTCCCACGAAGGTGTGGGTGCGGGAGTGCGCCGATGCGACTTGCCCCGCGATGGGCAGATCAGCGACCGAAGCGCATCGGCCAACCCACCACCTTCTTCGCCCTCGGCGTGGCATAGGTGCGCACCTTGGAGGTACTCAACCCCAACCTCACCAGCGACTCGGCAATGGTCACCGCCGCGCTCACACCGTCCACCACCGGCACCCCGGTACGCTGGCGGATCTGCTCGTCAAGCCCGGCCATGCCGCCGCAACCCAGGCAGATGACCTCGGCCTTGTCCTCGCGCACGGCCCGTTCGGCCTGCTCGACGATGGCTTCCACTGCACGCCGTGGGTCGCTTTCCAGCTCCAGCACCGCCAGGCCGCTGGCGCGTACCGAGGCGCAGCGCTCGTATAGCCCGGACAGTTTCAGGCGGTCCTCGATCAGCGGCACGGTGCGGTCCAGCGTGGTCACCACTGAGTAGGCGTGGCCCAGGTACATGGCGGTGCTGGCGGCGGCATCGGTGATGTCCACCACCGGCACGTCCAGCAGCTCCTGCAGGCCCTCGCGGCCATGCTCGCCGTAGCCGGCCTGGATCACGGCATCGAAGGGCTGGTCATAGGCCAGCACCCGGTCCATCACCGCGATGGCGGCCAGGTAGCTCTCGAAGTTGCCCTCCACCGACTCGGCGCCGAACCACGGGGTCAGGCCGACGATCTCGGTACCGGGTGCGGCCACGCTGCGCGCTTGCTCGGCAATGGCTTCGGTGATGGCTTCGGTGGTGTTGACGTTGGCGATCAGAATACGCATGACGGATCTCCCTGAAATTCAGTGGCTGCTGTGGTCGACGGCGATGCATTCGCCGCTGACATCGAGGTATTGGCGGTGGCGTGGCGCGATCAGCAGGTAGACGGCGGCGGCGATGCCGGCACCGATCAGCCAGGAGAACGGCGCGATACCGTGGAAGTTGGGCACTAGGGCCAGGACGATGGCCAGCAGCGCGGCCGGGATGAACGCGGCCACGGCGCGCAGGTTGATGCCGCGGGTGTAGTGGTAGGCGCCGGCGGGATTCTCGCTGTACAGCTCGGGCACGTTGATACGGCCCTTACGCAGCAGCCAGTAGTCGGCCATGATCACCCCGTACAGCGGGCCGAGCAGGGCGCCCAGGCCCGAGAGGAAGTACACGATCACCAGCGGGCTGTTGTACAGGTTCCAGGGCAGGATCAGCACCGCCAGGGTGGCGCTGATCAGCCCAGCGCGGCGGAAGTTCAGGTGGCGCGGCGCCAGGTTGCTGAGCACGAAGGCCGGGGCGACGAAGTTGGCCATGATGTTCACCGCCACGGTGACGATCAGGAAGGCCAGGCAGCCCAGCACCAGGAACACGGTGTTGGGGATGCTGGCGACGATCTGTGTCGGGCTGTCGATGACCTGGCCGTTGATCTGGAACTGCGCGCCGCACAGCACCACGGTGATCGCCGCGAACACCAGGATGTTCACCGGCAGGCCCCAGAAGTTGCCGACGCGGATGGTCCTGCGGCACGGCGAGGAGCGGGCGAAGTCGCAGAAGTTGAGCACCAGGGTGCCGTAGATCGCCAGCCACAGCGCGCCGCCGGCGAAGATATTGCGCCACATTTCGTAGCCGCTCAGGGGCTCGGCGACCGACCAGGCGATACGCGCATCGGCCTTGAAGTACATGAATACTGCCAGGCTCGCCACGGTCAGCAGGATCACCGGGCCGGCGAAGGCCTCGTAGCGGCGCACCATCTCCATGCCGTAGGCGAGGATCACCAGCTGCACCAGCCAGATCGCCACGAAGCACACCCAGCCCAGGCTCGACAGGCCGAGGATGCTGTCGTGGTCATAGGCGGCCACCTGTGGCCACACGGCGGTCAGCAGCACCCGCAGCACCACTGAGGCCAGGTAGGTCTGGATGCCGAACCAGGCGATGGCGATCACCGCGCGGATCAGCGCCGGGATCTGCGCGCCATGGATGCCGAAGGCGATGCGGCTGATCACCGGGAACGGCACGCCGGTCTTCTGCCCCATGTAGCCGGACAGGTTCATGAAGAAGTACACCAGCGCCGCGCCGATCGCCAGCGACAGCAGGATCTGCCAGCCGCCCAGGCCGAGGGCGAACAGCCCCATGGCGAAGGAGTAGTTGGCGATGTTGTGCACGTCGTTGGTCCACAGCGCGAAGATGCTGTAGCCGCCCCAGCGGCGGCCTGCCAGTTTGGTCGGGGCGAGGTCGCGGTTGTGCAGGCGCGGGCTCAGTTCGAGATCGGCGGGTTGGCCTTCGAGGGTGGTGGTCGAGGGATGGGTGCTGGCAACGGAAAGTTCAGGGGCAAGGGGGAGGCTGCTACTCATTCCGGCGGCTCCTGATGCGTGTGACTGCGATGAGCGGGCGCTGGCGCACGGGCTCGCCATCTCGTCGGTGCAGGCGTTGGCATCACTGGGTTCTGGGCGCAACGGTCACCGGTGGGGTGACGCTGCGGGTTCTTGTGTATTTATGTTTCGTCAAACTTGTATACAAAACGCAAACACATAAAAGCCAGTTCCATGCCAGCGATCAACTCGCTTTCAGGTTGCTACTAATTTGAATCTATCTATTTGAAAGATAAGTTGATGAAATAAAGGAAATATAAGCTGACCAAATGAACAGGTAATATTTTTTGCTCGACATTTTAGTTGATCGAATGGTCAGATTTAGTTGATTGGAGTATGTAACTTAATGGGGCGTTACCGGTCAAAAGTGCACACAAAAATGGCACTTATGGTGACATTCATGTGTACAAGTTTTGGCCGGGCCGACTGCGTGGGAGCGGGCTTGCCCCGCGATAGGGCCTGCAGCTGCAAAACCTCCCTCACGCCATGGGCGGCAACCGCCGCTTCACCGGCGTCTTCTTGATGATCGCCGTGTTGGTCTCGGCCAGCACGTTGAGGCGGTCGAGCAGTGTGTCCAGTTGCTCCATCGAGCGCACATGCAGGCGGGCGATGAAACAATCCTCTCCAGTGACTTTGTCGCATTCGGTGAACTCGGGAATGGCGATGATTTGCCGCTCCACCTCCTGCAACTGCCCCGGCAGCGGGCGAATCCGTACGATCGCCTGCAACTGGTAGCCGAAACAGCGCGGGTCCACCTCCACCGTGTAGCCGCGCAGCACGCCGCGCTCCTCCAGGCGGCGCAGGCGCTCGCTGACACTGGGCGCCGACAGTCCGCTGATCTGCGCCAGGGCCTTGAGCGAGCGGCGCGAGTCTTCCATCAGGGCGTTGATCAGCAACTGGTCGATTGCATCGGTCATGGCAGCCTCGTTAGGTGATTTTCAAGATGTGCCTTGATAGTAAAGGCGAGAGCACCGATATGCCTTGCTTATCCGCTGGAAGGTCCCCCTCGACCCTCCGCATACTGTGCCCATCGTCGACAGGAGGTGTGAGATGGACAATTCGCTGCGCCGTGGCTCGCTGGAAATGATCGCCGCCATGCTGATCTCCGGGACCATTGGCTGGTTCGTGCTGGTGTCCGGGCAGCCGGTGCTGGAAGTGGTGTTCTGGCGCTGCGTGTTCGGCGCCGGCACCTTGTTGCTGATCTGCGCGGCCATGGGCTTTCTCAAGCCGGGCGTGCTGACCCGCGCCACCTTCTTGCTGGCGGTGGTCAGCGGGGTGGCGATCGTCGGCAACTGGGTGCTGCTGTTCGCCTCCTACTCGCGGGCTTCGATCGCCATCGGCACCGCGGTGTACAACGTCCAGCCGTTCATGCTGGTGGGCCTGGCCGCGCTGTTTCTCGGTGAGAAGATCACCCCGGCCAAGCTGACCTGGTTGAGCGTGGCGTTCCTCGGCATGCTGGCCATCGTCAGCGCCCATGGCGCGGGGCAGGCCAGTGGCGACGAGTACCTGCTGGGCATTGTTCTGGCGCTGGGCGCGGCGTTCCTGTACGCCGTGGCGGCGTTGATCATCAAGCGCCTGACCGGCACGCCGCCGCACCTGATCGCGCTGATCCAGGTGAGCACTGGCGTATTGCTGCTGGCGCCCTGGGTGAAGCTTGGTGGACTGCCGGGTGAACTGCCGGCGCTCGGCAGCCTGGTGACGCTGGGGATCGTGCATACCGGGTTGATGTACGTGCTGCTGTACAGCGCCATCCAGCGCCTGCCCACGGCGTTGACCGGGGCGCTGTCGTTCATCTACCCGATCGCGGCGATCCTGGTCGACTGGGTGGCCTTCGACCATCGCCTGGCGGCGGTGCAGTGGCTGGGGGTGGGGCTGATCCTGCTGGCGGCTGCGGGCATGCAGCAGGGCTGGTGGTTCCACCCGGCCAGCGGCCGCGGCGTGGCAAGGCCTGAATGAGGTTCAGTTTGTAAGATCGGCGTGGTCTTGGCGTGTAACAGCCTCAAGGTGTTGAAGTCGTCCGGAGTCGGTATTCGGCTTCAACCGCCGGGGCTGCGAGGCAGCCCTTTCGCGGCACAAGGCCGCTCCTACAGGGGGATGCGCCTCCTGTAGGAGCGGCCTTGCCGAGGCGTCGGACCGGCCGGAAAAGACCGCAAACGCCGACTGCTCAGTTCAACCAGCTCAACGCCGGCCCCTGGGGCACGATCCGGGTCGGGTTGATGTGGTTGTGCGAGTAGTAGTAATGCAGCTTGATATGCGCCATGTCGATGGTGCGGTAGATCGCCGGGATCTGCGTCAGGCGTACCAGGTACTGGTATAGCGCCGGGTACTCGGCCAGGGTCTTGTGGTTGGTCTTGAAGTGCACGTAGTACACCGCCTCGTAGCGGATCAGCGTGGGCAGCAGGAACAGGTCCGACAGGCTCAGCTTGCCGCCCACCAGGTACGGCTGCTTGCGCAGCCGGTGCTCGAGGGTGTCCATGGCCGCGAAGAACTGCTGGAAGGCCTGGTCGTAGCTCGCCTGGTCCGCGGCGAAGCCCATGTGGTAGACCATGCGGTTGATGTTGGTGTGCAGCCACTGGTTGAGCTCGACGATGTCGCAGCTGGAGCGGTCGGGCACCAGGTCGATCGGGGTCTTGGCCAGGGGCAGCAGGCGGGTGGCCATCTGCAGCGCCAGCTCCGCCGAATCGTTGTGCACGATACGGTTCTGCTGACGATCCCAGAGCACCGGCACCGACTGGTTGCCGGTGAAGCCCGGGCGCGAGCGCTCGTACAGGCTCGACAGCAGGGTGACGTCCTTGTGCAGCGGGTCCTGGTCGTGCTCGTCGAACTCCCAGCCCTGGTCGTGGCGGCGCGCCGCCACCGAGGTGACGTCCAGCGCGTCTTCCAGGCCCAGCAGGCTCTGCACCAGGTGCACCCGGTGCGAGAACGGGCAGGCGTGGGAGATGTACAGGTGGTAGCGATTGGGCTCGGCCACCAGTTCGCTGAGGAACAGCTCCTGGACCGACGGGTTGTCTTGGCTGCGGGTCATCTTACCTCCCTACGGCGGTGGCCAGGCTTGGGCATGGGCGTTCGCCGAGGGCGGCGATGCTGTGCTGGATCTTCAGGTTGGCGGCGGCCAGGCCCGCGGCCAGGCTTTCTTCGCCCATGCCCAGGCCTTCGGCGTAGATGAACTCGACGCTGTTCAGGCCGACGAAGCCCAGGGTCTGCGACAGCCAGCCGGCCAGGGTGTCGGTGCCCTGGCTGTAGACGCCGCCGCTGGCGTTGAGCACGTGCACTGGCTTGTCATCCAGCAGGCCGACCGGGGCGCCGTCGACGTAGGTGAAGGTAACGCCGCCGCGCACGATGTAGTCGACCCAGGTGTGCAGGATCGACGGTGCGCCGAAGTTGTAGCGTGGCAGGCCGATCACCACGCGGTCGGCTTCCTGGATCTCTTCGATCAGCTCGTTGGACAGCTTCAGCGCCGCGGCCGCCTCGATGCTGCTGGCGTCACCGCCAAACAGGGCGTCCATGGTCACCGCATTGAGGTGCGGGATGGGCTGGGCGTGCAGGTCGCGTACCACCACCGAAGCTTCGGGGTTGACCTCTTTGAGCTGCTTGAGGAAGTTGTCCACCAGTTGGCCGGAGAAGCCGCCATCGGACTTGATCGAGGAGCGGATGACCAGGACCTTGTGATTCATTGCGAGAATCCTTTCTGTGATGTGTGTGATAGCCAGTCTTGAGCAATCGGGCGGGAGTGAAAAGCGCAGATAATCAGGGTATTACCCTTAAGGTTGTCATGTATCGCCAAGGGGCTCTGGGCTGGAACGATCGCGGGGCAAGCCTGCTCCCGCAAATCGCGTGGGAGCGGGCTTGCCCCGCGATGAACGTGATGGGTGATTACGCCATTACCACTCGCGCTTGAGCCTGAACTTGCTCAGCTGCGCGCTGGCGATGCGCGTCTGGCTGCCGTCGGCGTTGACCCGCCAGGCCTCGGCCTGGGTGAACATCAGGTTGCGTCCGTCGCGGATCACCTTGGCGTGGAACAGCACCTCGGTGTCCCGTGGCGTGGCCGACAGCAGCAGGGTGTTGAAACTGTTGGTCAGGGCGTACTCGTCAGGCCCCAGCAAGGGCAGGGTGGCGAGCATGCTGGTGACGTCGAGCATCGAGTAGATCACCCCACCGTGCAGGGTCTGGCTGAGGTTGTCGATGGCATCGGTGACGGTCAGCCGGCAGGTGCACTGGCCGGGGGATTGTTCCAGCATTTCCAGCCCGCAGTAGCGCTGGTAGGCGTGTTCGAGCAGCGCGCGCGAGTGCGCGGCGGCGTGGTCGCTGATGGTGCTCATGGTGTGATCCTTCACAGGTGCCGGGCAATGATTTCCAGCATGATTTCGTGGGTGCCGCCGCCGATGGCCAGCAGGCGGGCGTCGCGGTGGATGCGTTCGACCAGCGAGGGCTCGACGCAGCCGTGGGCGCCATGCAGCTGCACGGCGTCGCGGGCCAGGGTTTCCAGGGTCTGCACGGCGCTGTTCTTGGCGATGGCCACCTGGTGTGGGTCCAGGGTGCCTTCGGCCTGGCGGGCCACGCAGGTGTCGACGAACTGGCGGCTGACTGTCAGCTGTGCGTAGTGCTCGGCCAGGCGCTGGCGGATCACCGACTTGTCGAACAGCGCCTTGCCGCCGACCTGACGGCTCTTGCACCAGTCGATGGCGGCCTGCAGGGCCATGTCGGCGCTGGTGATGGCCATCACCGCCAGGTTCAGCCGCTCCTGCTGCAGGCTGGCCTGCAGCAGGCGGCCGACGCCGCCCTTGCCGGTCAGGCGCAGCGCTGGCACGTCCACAAGCTCCAGGTCGGCCAGCGGCAGGCAGCGCCAGCCCAGGGCCTGGCGCGGGGTGTGGCGGATGCCGGCGGCAGAGCCTTCGACCAGGAACAGCGCCAGGCCGTCCTCGCAGTGGCCGACCATCAGCAGCCAGTCGGCGCGGGTGGCGTTGCAGATAAACGCCTTGTGTCCGTTCAGCCGGTAGCCGTCAGCCTGGCGCGTGGCCCGGCACTCCAGGGCGCGCAAGTCGGAGCCAGCCTGGCGCTCGGTGATCGCCAGGGCGATGCTCTGGCGGCCGTCGAGCACCGCCGGCACCAGGTCGTGGACGATCGGGTGGCCGGTGGCCTGCACCGCCTTGAGGCTGACGAAGTGCGAGCCCAGGCCCATGGTGATGCCCTGGGCGCCGCTGCGGGTCAGCTCCTCGATCAGCACCGCCACGGCCCGCGGGTCGTCCGGCAACTGGCGGTGGTCGTGGCCCAGGCCGAGCAGGCCGGCGGCGCCGGCCTCGCGGTTGAGCGTGGCCGGGTAGGCGCCGAGCTGCTCCCAGGCCGCCACGTTCGGCGTGATGCGCTCGCTGACGAAGGCCTGCAGGCGCTGGCGGTATGCGTCACTCATGGCGATCTCCTCAGAACACCGTGGTCAGGGCCAGGTCGTGGAAGCGCTCGACGATCGGCCGGATCCGCGAGGAGGTCATGGCACTGTCCTCCTCGAAGTAGTACAGGTCGGTCATGTCGCGCATCACTTCCAGCATCACTCGCGAGCGCTCGGCGGCGCGGATCTCGTAGCGCTGCAGGGCGCTGTCGAGGCGCTCGTCGCAGCAGCCGACCAGGGCCTGGGCGAGCATGAAGGCGTTCTCCAGGCCCAGGGTCAGGCCGTAGCCGAGGGTCGGCAGCATGGCGTGGATGCTGTCGCCGAGCATCACCACGCGGCCGTTCTGCCAGCAGCCGGCGCCGGTCAGCGCCATCATCTTGTGGGTGAGGATCTGCTCGTGCTCGGTGGCTTGCATCATCCGCACCACATCCGGCGGCAGGTCGGCGAACAGCCGCACCAGGCCGTCGCGGTCGAGCAGCGGCTGGTTGCGGTGCTGGTAGGCGGCGAACCAGTAGCGGTACGGACGGTCGGCCGCCAGCGGGTAGGTGACCACCCGCGAGAACTCCGAGGCGAAGATCTGGCAACGGTCGGGCAGCAGCAGCGGCGAGTCGAACTCGACCATGCCGCGGCTGGCCACCAGGCCCGTGTCGTAGGGCGTCAGGCCCGGCTCCAGGCACTGACGCACGGTGGAGCCGACGCCGTCGCTGCCGATCACCAGGTCGAAGTCTTCCTGCTCGCCGTTGCTGAAGGTGACCCGCGCCTGTTCGCCGACCTTCTCCACCTTCTCGCAGCCCATCTGGTAGCGGATCTGCCCGGGGGCCAGGCGTTCGCGCAGCAGGCCGAACAGCTCGGGACGCGGGAACATCACCGCCGGCGCCGGGATCCCCAGGCCGTCCGGGCGCACCGGCTGGCTGTGGATCAGGCGACCGTCGCGGCCATGGGTGTCGAGGAACTCGATGGCCTTGCCGCGGCCGATGAAGCCGGTGTCGTTGAACAGGAAGCGCAGCACCTGCACGCCCTGGGGCCAGACGTAGATGCCGGTGCCCGAGTCGCGCGGGCCATGGGCCCGCTCGTACACCGTGGCCTCGAGGCCGAAGCGCTTGAGAATCAGGGCGCAGGCCAAGCCATTGAGGCCGGCGCCGATGATCGCGATCTTCATGCGGCCACCTCGCTCAGGGTGTTCCAGCTCTGGCCGCTCATGCGGTAGCGGCGCTGCAGCAGGCACAGGCTGGTCAGTTCCATCAGCATCGGGTCGAGCAGGCCCTGTTCCTGTGCGCTGAGGGTCGGCAGCTGCTTGAGCAGGGTGCGTACCTTGGCCGCGTCGAAGAACGGCAGCGCGTCCAGGTCACGGCTGTGCAGGGTGTCCTGCACCAGCTGCCACAGGCGGCCTTGCTGCTGCAGGGTGGCCGGCGGGGCGCGGAAGTAGTGCTTCTTGCGCTCGTACAGGGCCTTGGGCAGGTAAGGGCGCATGGCTTCGCGGAACACGTACTTCTCGGTGGCGCCGCGCACCTTCATCCACACCGGCAGTTGGCAGGCCAGTTCGACCACGTGGTGGTCGAGCAGCGGCACGCGGCCTTCGATGCTGTTGGCCATCTCCATGCGGTCGCCCAGGGTGGTGAGGACGAAGTTCGGCAGGTACGACTTGGCCCACAGGTACATGGAGTTGTGCACCGGGTCGCGATCGGCGAGCTTGCCGTGGTCGAGGCGGTCGAAGAACTGGCGGTACGGGTCGACACCGCTGAAGTGGTCGCGGAAGTCGCCGCGGTACAGGCTTTCCAGGGCCTTGAACCAGCCGGCCTGGTTGTCCAGCCACGACACGCCGTGCTTGAGCTGCTCGACCATCCAGTGGATGTCGTGGGGCATGTGCGCGTTGGTGTAGCCCTGCTCGTTGGCCTGGATGCGCTGGCGCAGCAGGTCGATGACTTTCGGGTCTTGCTGCTCGTTGTTGTACAGCAGCATGTCGCGGCGGAAGTGCGGGTAGCCGGCGAACACTTCGTCGGCGCCTTCGCCGGTCAGCACCACCTTCAGGCCGGCCTTGCGCACTTCCTTGCTGAGGATGTACTTGGCCACGCCGTGGGCGTTGAAGAACGGCGTCTCGTTGTGCCACACCGCCTGCTCGAAGTTGTCCGCCAGGTCGTCCTGGGTGATCTCGATGGTGTGGAAGCGCGCGCCGTTGTGCTCGGCGGCCATGCGCGCGAAACGGTTCTCGTCGTAGTCGTCCATGTCGGTGAACGACAGGTTGAAGGCGTCCAGCGGCTCGCCCTTGAGGGCGGTGGCCATGCCCAGCATCGCCGAGGAGTCGATGCCGCCGCTCAGGTACACGCCCATCGGCACGTCGGCACGCAGGCGCAGGCGCACCGCTTCCTCGATGGATGCGCGCACGGCTTCGATCATGCCGGCCTCGTCGCTCGGCGCCGGGGTGTCGCGGCGGGCGAATTCCATGTCCCAGTAACGGCCGCTGTGCAGGCCGCCGTGGTCGACCATCACCCAGCACCCCGGCTGCACGCTGCGCACGCCTTCGAACAGGGTGTGGTCGCGCAGGTAGAAGGCGCGGCTGGCGTAGGCGTTTTCGTCCCAGGTCGGGTTGACGCCGGCGGCCAGCAGGGCCTTGATCTCGGAGGCGAAGTACCAGTTGCCTTCATGCTGGGTGTAGAACAGCGGCTTGATGCCCAGGCGGTCGCGCACCGCCAGCATCAGGCGGCGACGGCGGTCGAACAGGACCATGGCGAACTCGCCGCGCAGCTCCTTGAGCCCGGCCATGCCAGAGCGGCGGTACAGGTGCAGGGCGATCTCGCTGTCCGAGGCGGTCTTGAAGATCGCGCCTTCGGCCTGCAGTTCGGTACGGATGCGCTCGTGGTCGTAGAACTCGCCGTTGACGATCACCGCCAGGTCGCCTTCGTCGGCGACGATCGGCTGCATGCCGTTGTCCAGGCCGATGATGCTCAGGCGGGTGTGGCCGAGCACGGCGCGCTCGCCCGGGTCACGCCACAGGCTGTGCTCGTCCGGGCCGCGGTGGTTGATGGCGGCCAGGGCGTCGAGGATCGACTGGTCGCTGATGCTGTTGCGTTTGGACTGGTAGACACCGATGAAACCACACATGGCAAAATCCTTTTCTCATAGGTCGGGCGTCGTCGGCGACGCCGGAACGGCGCGGGCTTCGTGGTCCGCGCACCCAGGGTTCATTGCGCCCAGTCGGGGCGGCTGCGTTCGAAGAAGGCGGCAAGACCGTGCTGGCCCTCGCTGGAGGTGCGCAGGCGGGCGATCAGCTGCAGGTTGCAACCCTGCTCGTCGAGCAGGTGGTCGCGGCCTGCCAGGCGCGCCAGCATCTGCTTGATCTCGCGACTGGCCTGGGGGCCGGTCTGCAGCAGGGTGGCCAGCCAGCGGTCGCGGGCCTGCTCCAGCTCGGCGGCGGGCACCAGGCGGTGGACCAGCTGCAGGCGCAGCGCGTCCTCGGTGCCGAACACCTCGGCCGAGAGCATGTAGCGCCGTGCCTGGCGCACGCCCATGGCGCGCACCACGTAGGGGCTGATCAAGGCCGGGGCCAGGCCCAGGCGCGCCTCGCTGAAGCAGAACCGCGCATCCTCGGCGGCCAGCACGTGGTCGGCGCAGCACAACAGGCCCAGGGCCCCGCCGAACACCGCGCCGCGGGCCAGCATCAGCACCGGCACCGGGAAGTCGTCCAGGCGCTGCAGGACGTTGGCCAGCAGGCTGGCGTCCTCCAGGTTGCGCGCATGGTCGAAGTCGCGGCTGCGGCGCATCCACTCCAGGTCCGCCCCGGTGCACAGGTGCTCGCCGGCGCCGTCGAGCACCAGGGCGCGCAGCCCCGGGTGCTCGGCGAGGGCCTGCAGCTGCTCGTGCAAGGCCCCGAGCAGGGCCTCGTCGAGGGCGTTGCCGGCATGCGGACGGTTCAGGGTCAGGCAGGCGATCGCGGGTTGCGGCCAGCTCAGCAGCACGTCGCTCATGGTCGTCAGCTCGCCATCTTCAGGGACAGGGCGGTGCTCTCGTACTGACGGCGATAGCCCTCGCAACCGCCGTAGCGGAACGCGCCGCCGGTGACGTACGGCGTGCTGTAGTCGGCCACGGCCGGGTGGTTGTCGCCGTAGAACCAGGTGCTGTACTGCTCATGGCCCAGGCGGGTGCGGCTGGCCAGCATGCGCGCATGCGCCTTGCGCCGCGAATGGGCCTGGTAGCCCGGCACCACGGTGGCGCTGAAGAACTCGCCGACGCTGCCCGAACCGTAGCTGAACAGGCCGATGTTGCGGCCGGTCAGGTCCTCGTCGCTGTTGTCCAGCAGCGACAGCAGGGCGATGTACAGCGAGGCGGTGTAGCAGTTGCCGATGGCCTTGCCGTACAGCTGGCTGGTGGAGTACGCCTTCTCGCCCAGGGCCTTGGCTGCTTCAGGCTCGATCGCCTCGAACACCGAGAAGGCTTTCTTCGCCATCTTGGTGAACGGCTGGTGGAAGCACAGGAAGCTCATGTCTTCCAGGCCCAGACCGCCGTCGGCGCGGTAGCTCTGCCAGGCGTTGCGCAGCGACTCCAGGTAGACCTCGATCGACAGCTTGCCGTCGACCAGCGCGGTGCTGCGCAGGTTCGGCCGCCAGAAGTCCGAGACGTCCAGGCTGTAGCGGCCCTGGTGCGGGTGCAGTTCCAGCAGGCGCGGGTTCTCGGCCACGATCATGGCCACGGCGCCGGCGCCCTGGGTGCATTCGCCCTCGGAGTTCTGCTCGTAGCGGGCGATGTCGGTGGCGATCACCAGTACCTTTTCGTGAGGACGCTGGGCGACCAGCGCACGGGCCATCTGCAAGCCGGCGGTGGCGCCGTAGCAGGCTTGCTTGAACTCCACCACGCGGCAGTCGGCGCGCAGGCCGAGCAGGCTGTGGACGAACAGGCCGGCGGCCTTGGACTGGTCGATGCCGCTCTCGGTGGCGAGGATCACCGTGGCGATCGAGGCGCGGGTGGCGTCGTCGAGCAGCGGCAGGGCGGCGTTGGCCGCCAGGGTCACGATGTCTTCGTCCGGGGCCGGCACGGCCATGAACTCCTGGCCGATGCCGACCAGGTATTTCTGTGGATCGATACCATGCCGTTCGGCAAGTTCTTCCAGTGCGAAAAAGTGTTGCGGTACAGACAGCCCAATATCATCAATGCCGATTTTCATGTGTATGCCCAATTATTTTTCACTGTTGAAAAAATCCCAAAATACACAACCGGTCTTGTTGTTCCGGTGCCAGACCCTGCTGGCCATTTAATTATTGCGGCTGAAGCTTTTGCCAAAAAAAGCGAATAATTCCGATGGGATTGATGACGCCTGTTCATGGTTTTTTTGGCTATTAAGTTATGCGTTTTTTTTAGTGCGCGCAGGCGCGGGCCCCGTGCTGCCACGCGGCTTCCATAAAGGTTTGGGAGGGGGTTGTTGAACAATAGGGCAATTAAAATTTTCAATTAAATTAATATGAAAATTTTATGGCGTTATCGCCGCATACTTTGCCGTGTTGTTCCGGCTGTTGATTTAGGCCGTATCGCTTGTGCATCTCTGCATGGGGGACGCTCCTTGTCCATTATTCATCCATTAGTGCCGGACACTGTCCGGGACGTTGTTGTCGCACGAAGTGGCCTGGGCGAATAGTGACAAAAAGTGCGTGCATCGCGGCATGGTCTTCATGTGTCGTGCGCAGCTGTGGTACAACGCCGCAGGACACAGGATTCGTCGCCCGGTTTTCGGGTACACAAGGAGGTGATGGTGTTTTCCAAGATCAGTCTCGATCAGTGGCGCGCGTTCGTCTGCACGGTCGAGTGCGGCGGTTTCCAGCAGGCCGGCGAGCACATGTACAAGTCGCAGTCGGCCATCAGCCACTCGGTCAACCGCATGGAAATGCTCCTGGGCCAGGAGCTGTTCATCATCGAAGGCCGCAAGGCCGTGCTCACCTCCCTGGGCAAGGCCCTGCTGCCCCAGGCCAAGCACCTGCTGGGCGCGGCGCAGAAGCTCGAGCACCTGGCCAACCAGTACCAGCCCGGGCTGTTCACCGAGCAGGCGCTGGCGGTGGATGTGCTGTTCCCCATCGAATTGCTGCAGCAGGCATTGCAGGAGTTTGCCCTGGAGTACAAGGATCACCGTATCCGCCTGTACGAGACGGCATTGTCCGGGGCCCGCGAGCTGCTGGAGGATGGCAAGGTCGAGCTGGGCATCGCCAGCAGCCTGCCTTCCGGCTACCTGCAGGAGTTCCTGCTCAATGTCTCGCTGGTCTGCGTAGTGGGGGCCAGCCACCCGCTGAGCGCGGCGCAGGGGGAGTTGAGCCTGGACGACATGAAGAACCACCGGCAGGTGGTGATCCGCGATTCCGGCACGCGCAATTCGCAGAACAGCGGTTGGCTGGGGACCTCGCAGCGCTGGACGGTGAGCAGCCTGGCGGCGGCCGAGAGCTTTGTCGAGCGGGGGATGGGCTTTGCCTGGTTGCCGGAGCATCGGGTGCAGCAGGGGCTGGCGCAAGGGCGGCTGGTGCGGGTCAACCTGCAGCATCAGCGGGAGCGGGAGGTACCGATGTACATGGGGTATCCCGAGGAGTACCGGCACAGTCCCGAGGTGCGGTTGCTGGCGCAGATACTGCGGGAGCGGTGCCGGGAGTATCGGCCGGGGTGATTGTTGGGGCGGTAGCTGGGGCTGCTGTGCAGCCCTTTCGCGGCACAAGGCCGCTTTCATGAAGCAAAAAACAATTCTTTGATCTAGCTCGGGCAGCGTGGGAGCGGGCTTGCCCCGCGATGCGGTGTTTGGCACCGGCTTCGCCGGTGATCGCGGGGCAAGCCCGCTCCCACGCTGGAACTCTGCTCCCTGTGCAGCAGCCCCCAACCAAATGCTTCAGCCAGCAAAGCTTGGGATCTACCCTACGCGCTTGCCGGAAGCCGCCGCGTTGTCGGGGAAATACCCCGCAGATAACTTCACTGGGTCGCCACACCAGGTGACCGGGCGTGAGAACCCGAGGCGTAAAGTATCGGCAATCCAGTTATGGCAGCCGTGCCCGGGCAGACTTCGGTCTGGCCGAGTTTTTCTTGCGCCTCGGTTTCTCACCCCGTGCACGGCTGCCACCATTTGCTTCTCGCTCCAAAGCGCTGTCGTGGGAGCGGGCTTGCCGCGATTCGGGCGCTGCCAGGCCAATGCTTCATGGTTGCCGTACGCGGGCAGACTTTGGTCTGGCCGGCTTCAGTGCGTCGGTTTCTCACCCCGCGTACGGCGGCCACCTACTTCGTGAGAAAGATCGAGCTGGGCAGTGCTCCCAGTCAACCCCGCAGATCACTCGGCAGGAAGTCCCGCTCCGGCTCGTAATCCAGCTTCAGATACCCCGCCAATTCGCGCAGGTCATCCGGGCTCAGGCTGCCGGCCTGCTGCTTGAGCCGCAGGCTGTCGACGATGTACGCATAGCGCGAGACGTTGTAGTCGCGCACCGCGTTGTACAGGTCGCGCTGCGCATCGAGGATATCGACGATGTTGCGGCTGCCCACCTCATACCCCGCCTCGGTGGCTCGCAACGAGCCCTGGCTGGAGATGATGCTCTGGCGCCGCGCCCGCACCTGCTCGACATCGCTGACCACCGCGCGGAAGGCGTTGCGCGAACCTTCCAGCACCTCGCGCTCGAGGCTGGTGCGGCCGTACTCGGTGCGCGCCAGCTCATGGGTGGCCTGGCGCACCCGCGCGCTTGTGCCGCCGCCGCTGAACAGCGGCAGCTTCATCTGCACCATCACCGAGCTGTCGCGCTGGTTGCCCGGGCGCTGGCCGAAGTGCGCGCTGGAGTCCATCAGGTCGCTGTCGCCCTCGGTGTAGCCCATGGCCAGGTTGAAGGTCGGCAGGTGATCGGCCTTGCTGCTGCGCAGGGTCTGGCCGGCCTGGCTGACGGCGGCCTGGCTGGCGCGCAGGCGCAGGTTCTGTGCCATGGCCTGTTCGACCCAGGCGTCGGCGCGCTCAGGCACCGGCGCCTGCACCGGCAGGCTGTGGCGGATCCCGGCCAATGCCGGTTGCGCCTGGCCGGTCAGGCGCATCAGCGCCTGGTAGGCGTCCTCGCTGCGGCGCTGGCTGTCGATCAGGTTGGCGCTGGCGCGATCGAAGCTGGCCTGGGCCGAGAGCATGTC
This sequence comes from Pseudomonas sp. 2hn, assembly GCF_019646095.1. NCBI lineage: Bacteria > Pseudomonadati > Pseudomonadota > Gammaproteobacteria > Pseudomonadales > Pseudomonadaceae > Pseudomonas > Pseudomonas sp. 2hn. The sequence continues at coordinate 1,744,111 of NZ_CP081016.1, forward strand.
GTTCTGATCCGACAGGCCGGCGTCATAGCTCAGCCGGGTCTGCTGCAACTGGCGGTCGAAGGCGCGCAGCTCGGCCTTGGCGGTGGCCAGGTTGTCCTCGGCCAGCAGGGTGTCGAAGTAGCTGCTGGCGGTGTCGAGGATCAGCTGCTGCTGGAACGCCGAGAAGTCCAGTTCGGCCTGTTCGTTCTCGGACTGCGCGGCCTTGAAGTCGAACCAGCGGCTGAGGTCGAACAACGGCTGGTCGAGGCTCAGGCGGTACAGGCTGCCGCTGCGCTGCTCGACCTGGCGGCGGTCGCTGCGCACGTCGCCGGCCTCGGCATCCAGGGCCACCTGCGGCAGCAGGCGGGCGCGGGCCAGGGGCACGGCCTCGCGGCGGGCCAGGTAGTTCTCGCGGGCGGCGGCCATGTCGCTGTTGTGCTCGACCACCTGGGCGTACACCGACATCAGCGTCGCACGCTCGGCGGCAACGGCCTGGGCCAGGGGCGCCAGGAGCAGCAGGGGCAGAAGGGTCTTACGTAGCATGTCGTTTCTCTTAATTCGGGCCGGCCGCTCCCAGGGGCAGCCGATCACGGCTGCCACGGGGAGGGCGGGCGAAGGGGTCAGGCCGGCTGGGTGTAGGCGGCCAGTTCCTGCAGGCGTGGGTCTTCGCTGGCGCGGTGGTCCTTGGCCAGCAGCGAGTACACGGTGGGCAGGATGAACAGGGTGAACAGCGTGCCGACCAGCATGCCGATGACGATCACCAGGCCCAGGCTGAAGCGGCTGTGGGCACCGGCGCCGCTGGCCAGCAGCAGTGGGACCAGGCCCACCACCATGGCCGCGGTGGTCATCAGGATCGGCCGCAGGCGGATCTGCGCGGCGCGCTCGATGGCCGTGCGGCGGTCGAGCTGGTCGGCCTGCTGCAGCTCGTTGGCGAACTCGACCATGAGGATGCCGTGCTTGCTGATCAGGCCGACCAGGGTCACCAGGCCGATCTGCGTGTAGATGTTCACCGTGGCGTAGCCCAGGTACAGCGGGATCAGCGCGCCGCACACCGACATCGGCACGCTGACCAGGATCACCAGCGGGTCGCGCAGGCTTTCGAACTGCGCCGCCAGCACCAGGTAGATGACCAGGATGGCGAAGATGAACGTCACCACCAGGGCACTGCCTTCCTGGACGAACTGGCGGGCATCGGACAGCCAGTCATGGCTGAAGCCGGTGGGCAGGGCATTGGCCTGGGCGGCGAGGAACTGCACCGCGTCGCCGATGCTCACGCCCGGCGCCGGCACCGCCTGCAGGGTGGCCGAGTTGAGCTGGTTGAACTGGGTCAGCTTGTTGGGCTCGATCGACATGTCGAAGCTGACCAGGGTCGACAGCGGCACCTGGGCGCCGTTGGCGGCCTTGACGTACTGGCCGACCAGCATCTCCGCCGACAGGCGCTGGGCCCGCGCGACCTGCGGGATCACGTCGTAGGAGCGGCCGTCGAGGGCGAAGCGGTTGACGTAGTTCTCGCCCACCAGCACCGCCAGGGCGTCGCCGATGGCCTGCATGCTGATGCCCAGGTCGTTGGCCTTGCTGCGGTCGATGTTGATGTTGACCAGCGGGCTGTTGAAGTCCAGGTCGCTGTCGACCACGGCGAACAGGCCGCTGGCCATGGCCGCCTGCTTGATCTTGTCCATGGCGTCGAACACCACGCGGTGGTCCTGGGAACTCTGGATCACCATCTGCACCGGCAGGCCGCCGGTGGAGCCGGGCAGCGGCGGCAGCTGGAAGGCGAAGATGGCCACACCCTCGATCTCGCCGACGGCTTTCTGGATTTCGGCCTGCAACTGGTCGGCGCTGCGCTGGCGTTTTTCCCAGGTGCTCAGGTTGGCGCCGCCGAACGCGGTGCGCGGGCCGTCGTTGCCGTTGACCACCCAGGTGATGTCGGTTTCCGGGAAGGTGGCGAACAGGCGGTCCATGCGGTGCGCGTACATCTCGGTGTAATCGATGTTGGCGTACTGCGGCGCCTTGGCCACCGCCAGAACCTGGGCCTGGTCCTCGACCGGCGCCAGCTCGCGCTGGGCGCCGAGGTAGAGGATCGGCAGGCTGACGAATACCGCCGCGGCAATTGCCAGTGTCAGCCAGCGGTGGTGCAGGGACACGTCCAGCACGCGGCCGTAGCCCTTGCCCAGCCACTGGAAGAAGCGCTCGGCGCCACGGGCCATCGGCCCTTCGCTGGCCTGGCGGTTGAGCAGGAAGGCGCTCATCACCGGCGACAGGGTCAGCGCCACCACGCCGGACACCACCACGGCGCCGGCGAGGGTGAAGGCGAACTCCTTGAACAGCGCGCCGGTGAGCCCGCCCATCAGGCCGATCGGGGCGTACACCGCAGCCAGGGTCAGGGTCATGGCGATCACGGGGCCTGCGATCTCGCGGGCGCCGACCAGCGCCGCCTGCAACGGCGACTTGCCTTCCTCGATATGGCGGTGGACGTTCTCCACCACGACGATGGCGTCGTCCACCACCAGGCCGATGGCCAGGACCATCGACAGCAGGGTCAGCAGGTTGATGCTGAAACCGAACAGGCTCATGATCGCCGCCGCGCCGATCAGCGACAGCGGGATGGTCACCAGCGGGATCAGCACGCTGCGCAGCGAGCCGAGGAACAGGAAGATCACCACGGCGACGATCACCACGGCTTCGATCAGGGTCTTGACCACTTCATCGATGGACGCCTGGATGAAGCGCGCCACCTCGAACACGATGTTGGCGGTCATGCCCGGCGGCATGGTCTCGCGGATCTGCGGCATCATCTCCTGCACCGCGCCGACGATGGTCAGCGGGTTGCCGGCGGGGGTGGCGTGCAGGCCGATGAACACCGCCGGCTCGCCGTCCATGATGCCGCTGGTGTCATAGGAGGTGGCGCCGAGCTCGGCGGTGCCGATGTCGCTCAGGCGGATCAGCGTGTCGCCGTCGCGGCGCACCACCATCTGGCGGAACTGGTCGACGCTGGTCAGGTCGGTGTTGATGTTGATGTTGGCCGAGACGTACTGGCCCTTGGTCTGCCCGGGGGCGGCCTGGAAGTTGTTCTGGCGGATGGCCTCGGCCACGTCGCTGGCCGACAGGTTGCGCGCGGCCATGCGCGCCGGGTCCAGCCACAGGCGCATGGCCAGCTTCTGGCCGCCGAGGATCTGCGCCTCGGCCACGCCGTCGATGGCCGCCACGCGTGGCTGCACCACCCGCGAGATGTAGTCGGTGATCGCCGGCAGGCCGATGTCCTTGCTCGAGAAGCCGATGTAGATCACCGCTGTGCCTTCACCGGAGGACTTGGCCACCACCGAGTCGTAGGCGCCTTCGGGCAGGCGGTACTTGACCTGGTTGACGGCGGCCATGATCTCGGTGAGGGCCTTGTTGGAGTCGGCGTTGAGCTTCAGGCGCACGCTGATGACGCTCTTGCCCTGGGTCGAGGTCGAGCTCAGGTAGTCGACGCCGTCGACCGAGGCCACGGCTTGCGAGATGGGCTGGGTGACGAAGCCCTGCATCAGTTGCGAGCGGGCGCCGGGGTATTCGGTGGTGATGGTGATGGTCGCGCTTTCCAGCTGCGGATACTGGCGGATCGGCAGGTTCAGCAGCGCCAGCAGGCCAAGCATGACGATCATCGCGCAGACCACCAGGGTCAGTACCGGGCGGCGGATGAACAGGTCGGTGAATTTCATGGTGCTACAGGTCCTTTTCAGTGGCACGCAAACCCATTACTGCTGGGCCAGGTCCGGCTTGCGCGTGGTGCTGGCGGCCAGGGTGTCGTCGGTGACCCGCACCGGCATGCCATTGCTCAGGCGGATCTGCCCGGACACCACCACGCGGTCGCCCGGGGTCAGCGCATCGAGCACCACCACGCGGTCGTCGCGGCGCGCGCCCAGCTTGACGAACACCTGCTCCACGCGCAGCGCGCCGTCCTTCTCGCGCAGCACGTACAGCGAGTTGCCGTAGGCGCTGTAGCTGATCGCCGTTTCCGGCACGCTGAGCACGTCGGCGTGGCTCGGCAGCTCGATGCTGACGTTGGCGAACATGCCCGGCTTGAGTTGCTGGCCAGGGTTGTCGAGGGTCGCCTGCACCTGCATGGAGCGGGCACCCGGATCGATCTGCGGCTCCAGGGTGGTCACCGCGGCGACGAAGCGCTGCTGCGGCCAGGCATCGACCTTGAGGGTGATGGCCTGGCCCGCCTGCAGGGCGGCGGCGGACTGCTCGGGCAGCGGGAAGTTGACGTGCAGGCGCGACAGCTCGGTGAGGGTCACCAGGCTGTCGCCGGGGCTGACGTACTGGCCGAGGTTGACCTTGCGGATGCCCAGCACGCCGGCGAACGGGGCGCGGATGGTCTTCTGCGCGATCTGCGCCTGGACCTGGGCGATCTCGCCAAGCAACTGGTCGTAGTTGGCCTGGGCCTGGTCCAGCTGGGCTTGGGTGGAGGCCAGCGGCAGCACCTTGCGCGTGCGCTCCAGGGCCAGCTTGGCGTTCTTGGCCTGGGCCTGCAGCTTGGCCAGCTCGCCGCGCTCGGGCGCGTCGTTGAGCTTGACCAGCACTTGGCCGGCGGCCACGGCCTTGCCGGCGGTGAACTCCAGCGCGGTGATGCGCCCGCCGACTTCCGGCGAGACATTGACCTGGTGCACCGCCTCCAGGGTGCCGACGGCGCTGAGCACCTGCGGCATCGGGCCGGACTGCACCCGGGCGACCGCCACCGGAGTGGCGTTGACCTGGGCGGCGGGGGCGTCGTTGGCCATCACCTTCGGGGCGGGCAGCAGGGCCATGGTCAGCAGCGACAGCGAGGCGCCGGCGGCGATCCAGTAGCGATTGTTCATTGTGCGGCTCCTTGTGCCTGGTTCTGGTTGGCACGGACCTGGATGAAGGTCTGGCGCAGTTGCTCGAGGCTCAGGGCGCCGGGGACCAGGTAGCGGCCATCGATCACCAGGCTGGGCACGGAGCTGATGCCCAGGCGTCGGCCCAGGGCCAGTTCTTCATCGAGCATCTGCGGGGCCTGTTGGTCGAATGCCGTGGCGAAGGCCTGCGGGTCGAAGCCGGCCTCGGCGGCGACCGCCAGCACGGTGGCGCGGTCGCCGATGTTGCGGGCCTGCACCAGGTGGGCTTCCTGCAGGCGGTCGAACAGGCGCTCATGGCCTTCGTTGCCGCCCAGTGCCTTGGCGGTCTGGCAGGCGAGGCCTGCGAGCAGGCCGGTGGGGTATTCGAAGTCCTGCTGGCGCATGGCTTCGATGTTGATACGCTTGACGTCCTCGGCGCGCGAGCACGACAGCCAGTGGCTGAGGATGGTTTCCTTGGCCTTGGGCATCGAGCCGAAGCGCTCGACCATCGCCTCGCGGCTGGTCTGCAGGATGAAGCTGCGGTGCTGGATGTCCAGGTTGAGTTCGTCCTGCAGCTGCTTGAGGCGCGGGGCGAGGACGAAGCACCAGCCGCAGACGACATCGTGGAAGAATTCGACTTTCAAGGGTGACATGGCAGTGATCCGGTTTCTGGGAGGGATGGCCGCACTATCCACAGCGCTCCGGCAAGAAAAAAGCGACAAAAGTGCCGCAAACCCTCTCATCCCCTTCATCGATGACCGCCCGGCCCGGCCGCGAGCGGGTAGAATGGCGCTTTTGCCTGACCGTAGCCGACATGAGCCCAGCCATCGCCACCCTCGAGCAGCACCTGCTCGCCGCCCTCGATCCCGCCCCGCAGGAGACCCGCCGCCTGTTCCATGGCCGTGGCCGTTGCTGGCCGGGCCTTGAGCAGATCACCGTCGACTGGCTCGATGGCGTGCTGCTGGTGGCGCTGTTCCGCGAGCCGCCCGAGGGCCAGCTGGCGGAGCTCGAAGCGATGCTGATGGCGCTGGCCGAACGCCCGCAGTGGACCGGCCAGGCCATCCTGCTGCAGCACCGCTACCTGCCGGACAGCCCCGGCCAGTGGTTGTGGGGCGAGCCGTGCCAGCAGCGCGAGGTGGTCGAGGATGGCCTGAAGTACCTGCTCGACCTGGGCGTGCGCCAGAACAACGGCCTGTTCCTCGACATGCGCTACGGCCGACGCTGGGTACGCGGGCAGGCGGGCGGCAAGCGCGTGCTCAACCTGTTCGCCTACACCTGCGGTTTTTCGGTGGCGGCGATCGCCGGCGGCGCCGAGCAGGTGGTCAACCTGGACATGGCCAAGTCGGCGCTGTCACGGGGCCGCGACAACCACCGGCTCAACGGCCATGACGCCTCGCGGGTCGCGTACCTGGGGCATGAGCTGTTCAAGTCGTGGGGCAAGGTGCGCAAGTACGGGCCGTACGACCTGATCATCATCGACCCGCCGACCTTCCAGCGCGGCAGCTTCGTGCTGACCCAGGACTACGCCAAGATCCTCCGGCGTTTGCCGGAGTTGCTGAACGAAGGCGGCACGGTGCTGGCCTGTGTCAACGATCCGGGGATCGGGCCGCAGTTTCTCATCGAGGGGATGGCCGAGCAGGCGCCGGGGTTGGCGTTCGTCGAGCGGCTGGAGAATCCGCCGGAGTTTCCGGATGCGGATCCGGAAGGTGGCCTGAAGGCGCTGGTGTTCCGCCAGCAGGCCTGAGGCAGGACTCTTGTAGGAGCGGGCTTGTCCCGCGATGGCGTCAGAACAGGCAACATCATTGCTTGGTCTGACGCCATCGCGGGACAAGCCCGCTCCTACAGGGGACGTTGGTTATTTGTTGGTATAGATCTGGTCGAACACGCCACCGTCATTGAAGTGGGTCTTCTGCACGGTGCGCCAGTCGCCGAAGGTCTTCTCCACCGACAGGAAGTCGACTTTCGGGAAACGGTCGGTGTACTTGGCCAGCACGGTGGCGTCACGCGGGCGCAGGTAGTTGTTCGCGGCGATCTCCTGGGCCTCGGGCGACCACAGGTACTTCAGGTATTCCTCGGCCACGGCCTGGGTGCCTTTCTTGGCCACCACCTTGTCCACCACGCTCACCGGCGGCTCGGCCTCGGCCGACACGCTCGGGTAGATCACCTCGAACTGGTCGCGACCGAACTCGCGGGCGATCATCTCGGCCTCGTTCTCGAAGGTCACCAGCACGTCGCCGATCTGGTTGGTCATGAAGGTGGTGGTGGCGGCGCGGCCACCGGTGTCCAGGACCGGCGCCTGCTTGAACAGCTTGCCGACGAAGTCGCGGGCCTTGGTTTCGTCACCGCCCTGCTTGAGCACGTAGCCCCAGGCCGAGAGGTAGGTGTAGCGGCCGTTACCCGAGGTCTTGGGGTTGGGCACGATCACCTGCACGCCGTCCTTGAGCAGGTCCGGCCAGTCCTTCAGCGCCTTGGGGTTGCCCTTGCGCACGATGAACACGGTGGCCGAGGTGAACGGCGCGCTGTTGTTCGGCAGTCGGCTCACCCAGTTGTCCGGCACCAGCTTGCCGTTGTCGGCCAGGGCGTTGATGTCGGTGGCCATGTTCATGGTGATCACGTCGGCCGGAAGGCCATCGATCACCGCGCGCGCTTGCTTGCTCGAGCCGCCGAAGGACATCTGCAGGTTGACCTTCTCGTTGTGCTCTTTCTCCCAGTGCTTCTGGAACGCCGGGTTGTAGTCCTTGTAGAAGTCGCGCATCACGTCGTAGGAGACGTTGAGCAGGGTCGGGGCGGCCTGGGCGAGGTTGCCCAGGGCCAGGCCCGCGGCGAGCAGCGAGGCGCTGAAGAGTTTTTTCACTGGGGGCATTCCTTGTTCTGGTTCAAAGGGTTGGCGCTTTGCCAGCGACTATAGCGGGTGGCTTTGCGTGGGTTAAAGAACAAAACGGTCTTTGGTTATGTCGTTGTCAGTGCCGGCCTCTTCGCGGGTAAACCCGCTCCCACAGGTATAGAGCAGCTCTTGAATACTGCGATATCCCTGTGGGAGCGGGTTTACCCGCGAAAGGGCCAGCACAGGCAGCCTCACTGCTTGGGAAACAACGCATTGCCACAGCGCGAACAGAACGCCGCGCCATGCTCATGGTGGTGCTTGGCACAGGTCGGGCAGTCATGCTGCAACTGCTCGCCGCGCAGGGCATTGGCCAGCTCGGCGGTGAAGATCCCGGTGGGCACGGCGATGATCGAGTAACCGGTGATCATCACCAGCGATGACAGCACCTGCCCCAGCGGCGTCTTCGGCACGATATCGCCGAAGCCCACGGTGGTCAGGGTGACGATGGCCCAGTAGATCCCTTTGGGGATACTGGTAAAGCCGTGCTCCGGCCCTTCGATCACGTACATCAATGTGCCGAATACCGTGACCAGGGTCGACACGCTGACCAGGAACACGATGATCTTCTGCTTGCTGCCCTGCAGCGCCGCCAGCAGGTAGTGGGCTTGCTTCAGGTAGGGGCTGAGCTTGAGCACGCGGAAGATCCGCAGCATGCGGATAACGCGGATCATCAGCAGGTACTGGGCGTCGCTGTAGTACAGGGCGATGATCCCGGGGACGATCGCCAGCAGGTCGACCAGCCCGTAGAAGCTGAAGGCATAGCGCAGCGGCTTGGGCGAGCAGTACAGGCGGGTGATGTACTCGGCGAGGAAGATCGCCGTGAAACCCCACTCGATGCCGGCCAGCAGCCCGGCGTAGTTCTGGTGAACATCGTCGATGCTGTCGAGGATCACCGTGACCAGGCTGGCGAGGATGATCAGCAGGAGGATCTTGTCGAAGCGACGCCCGGCGACGGTGTCGGTCTGGAAGACGATGATGTAGAGGCGTTCGCGCAGGGAGGGCGGGGTGGACATGGGGCGGGTTCCGAAAGCGTGAACAGCAAGCGTAGAAGGTTGCTGCCGTTGGTTGCAACGTCTTGAGCCGCCAGGGCGGCCTGGTAGAAATGCCAGTTTTGCGACTTGCCGGGTTGGCGCACCATGGGCCTGAAAAGCAACCTACCTGGAGATGGAGTTCTTGGCATGTCTGAGCGGATCAATGATTTGAAGGTGCCCGCCTGCGCGCTGCTTCAGTGTGATCTGGCAGGTTCAGTGTTGAGCGCACACGGAACGGCGCAGCGAATGCTGAGCTACACGGCCTATGGATACTTGGCTGACCCGGTGCGCAAGGGCGCGGTTGGTTTCAATGGGCAGTTGCTGGAAGGTGACGTGCACGGCTATCTGCTGGGGAATGGACACAGGCTCTATTATCTACCGTTTATGCGTTTTTCAAGCCCAGACGCCCTCAGTCCATTTGGAGAAGGGGGGCTAAATGCTTATGCCTATTGTGAAGGTGAGCCGGTTAACAACTTTGATCCTGATGGGAAATTCAGTATCAAGAAATTGTTTTTTGGGAAAACAGATCTTACTAAGAAGATGAAATATGCCGGGATTTCAAGCGATTTGAAACCTTACCTGAAAGCACGCTTGAATCTAGGTGAAACAGTCGAGTTCTATCACGCGGGCAAGGATAGAAAAGGTGGGGTGGACTTCAGAATGATCGGGGGCAAGGCCATCACTAGGCTGCGACCTAAGGAGGTTTCTGGTTCTGAGGAGTTTTATCGGAAGGGGGATTTATTTATCATTAATCCTACCGATCAAACATATGGGTTGATGCGCGGCCTTGGGTTTAAACCGGCCCCGGAAGGACCGATTCCAGAAGTAACTGGTACTGCTTCAAAACAAGATTTTGTATATTCGCGCGATTTGACCTATGTTCAGGATAAAATGGGGGCGAATCGTAATAATTCTAAGTGATTTGAGGTATGCGCTTACTTGTCTTTATGAGTGTCATGATTAGGTTCAGGAGCCAGCAAGCAATCACGAACGGTGCAGTCAACCCGGCAATGGGCAACAACTTGAACAGCGGCTGCAACAGCAGCGCCAGTGCAATCGCCAGTAGGGGTACCCAAGGCTTCTCACCCTGGCGACTGAAGGCCAGCGCGGCCAGCGTCGCATTGAAGCCATACAGTCCCAGCCAGGCCCCTTGTGCCTCGCCCGCCAGCAACGCGACACCACCACCGATGGCCGAGCCGATCAGCGCCCAGGTGGCGGCATAGGGATTGGCGAAGTACATGCCGATGACAATCAGCAGGCCGGCCATGGGCTTGTCGAGCAGGAAGATCTGCCCCACGCCGCCCAGCAGGGCGTACACCGGATCGGCCTCGACATAGCTATTGGCCGACGGCTCGGCCAGCAGCAAGGTGGCCCAGCCCAGCAGCACGAAGGGCGCGGTGTAGGCGACCAGCAGCTTGCCGCCGCGCTTGCGCCACTGGTGGGTGAGCATGCTCGACAGGCCGCCGACGGCGATGATTAGCGGCGGCAGGATCGCCGACCAAGGCAGCACGGCGCTGATCAGGATGCCGATCAGCACGCCGTTGTAGCAGTACAGCCCGGCCTGGCGGTCGGCGCGGTCGTAGCCACGACGCTGGGCGGTGAGCAGGCCGGCGAGGGCGCCGAGCAGGGCGCCGCCGACCAGGTTCGGCGCGGTCAGCAGGATGGCCAGCAGGCAGCACAGGCCGCACAGGGGATTGCGCAGCAGCAGCACCTGGCTGAAGCCGTTGAGCAAGGCCGTGGCCCAGTCGGGGCACGGGTTAACGAAATTCTTGGTGTACATGGGCAGTCGGCAAGGTGAGTGGGGGAGCGGTGGGCCTCTTTGGGCCTCGGTTTTCCGCAGGTTCGGTGCATCGGGAGGGCTTTGCCCTCCTTTCGCGGCACAAGGCCGCTCCTACAAGGGATCGCGGTCTCCTGTAGGAGCGGCCTTGTGCCGCGAAAGGGGCGCAGAGCGCCCCCGGCGATCTCAAACCAAGGTCTCGATCCGCAAGGTGTTAGTCGAACCCGGCTTGCCGAAAGGCACACCGGCGGTGATCAGCAGCGTGTCGCCACGGCTGGCCATGCCTTGTGCCTGGGCGATCTCCAGCGCGGTGGAGACCACCTCGTCGACCTGGCGCAGGCGGTCGTTGACCACCGAGTGCACGCCCCAGGTCACGCTCAGGCGGCGCGCCGTATTGAGGTTCGGCGTCAGGTTGAGGATCGGCGCCCGTGGCCGCTCGCGGGCGGCGCGCAGGGTGGAATTCCCCGACTCGCTGTAGTTGACCAGCACCGCCACCGGCAGGATGCCGCTGATGCGACGGATCGCGCAGCTGATGGCATCGGACACCGTGGCTTCGGCCTTGGGCCGGCCGACGTCGAGCTGGGCCTGGTAGTCCGGGCCGTTCTCCACCTGGCGGATGATCTTGCTCATCATCTGCACCGCTTCCAGCGGATAGTCGCCCGAGGCGGTCTCGGCTGACAGCATCACCGCATCCGCGCCTTCGGCCACGGCGTTGGCCACGTCGGTGACTTCGGCGCGGGTCGGGGCCGGGGAGAAGCGCATCGATTCGAGCATCTGGGTGGCCACCACCACCGGCTTGCCCAGCTGGCGGCAGGTGCCGATGATGCCTTTCTGGATCTGCGGCACGCTCTCGGCCGGCACTTCCACGCCCAGGTCGCCACGGGCGACCATGATCGCGTCGGACAGCTCGGCGATGGCCTGCAGCTGCTCGACCGCCGAGGGCTTCTCGATCTTGGCCATCAGGTAGGCGCGCTCGCCAATCAGCTGGCGCGCCTCGACGATGTCTTCAGGACGCTGGACGAACGACAGCGCTACCCAGTCCACGCCAAGCTCCAGGCCGAAGGCCAGGTCGCGGCGGTCCTTTTCGGTCAGCGGGGAGAGGTCCAGCACCGCCTGGGGCACGTTGACGCCCTTGCGGTCGGACAGCTCGCCACCGGCCAGCACTTCGGTGTCGATGGCGTCGCCGTGCTTGGCGGTGACGCGCAGGCGCAGCTTGCCGTCATCCAGCAGCAGGTCCATGCCCGGCTCCAGCGCGGCGATGATCTCCGGGTGCGGGAGGTTGACCCGGCGGCTGTCGCCCGGGGTCTTGTCCAGGTCCAGGCGCAGGGCCTGGCCGCGTTGCAGCTGGACCTTGCCGTCGGCGAAACGACCGACCCGCAGCTTCGGACCCTGCAGGTCCATGAGGATGCCCAGCGGGTAGTTGAGCTGCTGCTCGACTTCGCGGATCCACTGGTAGCGCAGGGCGTGGTCGGCGTGCTCGCCGTGACTGAAGTTGAGGCGGAAGATGTTCACCCCGGCCTCGACCAGTTGGCGGATGTCATCGATGCCTTTGATCGCAGGCCCTAGGGTGGCGAGGATTTTGACTTTTTTATCAGGCGTCATGATTGCGGAGTCTCGAGGATCAGGATGGCACGGAAGTCGTTGACGTTGGTGCGGGTCGGCTCGGTGACGATCAGCGCGTCGAGCGCGGCGAAGTAGCCATAGCCATTGTTGTTGTCCAGCTCATCGCTGGCCGACAGGCCCAGGGCCTCGGCGCGAGCAAAGCTGTCCGGGGTCATGAAGGCGCCGGCGTTATCCTCCGAGCCGTCGATGCCGTCGGTGTCGCCGGCCAGGGCGTACACGCCCGGCAGGCCCTTGAGGCTTTCGGTAAGGCTGAGCAGGAACTCGGCGTTGCGTCCGCCACGGCCATTGCCGCGCACGGTGACGGTGGTCTCGCCGCCGGAGAGGATCACGCAGGGGGCCTTGAGCGGTTGGCCGTGCAGGACGATCTGCCGGGCGATGCCGGCATGCACCTTGGCCACCTCGCGCGACTCGCCCTCCAGGTCGCCGAGGATCAGCGGGCTGAAGCCGGCCTGGCGGGCTTTCACCGCGGCGGCCTCCAGCGACTGCTGGGGCCTGGCGATCAGCTGGAAGTGGCTGCGGGCCAGGGCCGGATCATCGGCCTTGACGGTTTCGGAGGCCGGGTTGTTGAGCCAGTCGATGACGGCCTTGGGCGCGTCGATGTTGTAACGCTTGATGATCGCCAGGGCGTCGGCCGAGGTGCTTGGGTCGGCCACGGTGGGGCCGGAGGCGATGACCGTGGCGAGATCGCCCGGCACGTCGGAAATCGCGTAGGTGTAGACGGTGGCTGGCCAGCAGGCCTTGGCCAGGCGGCCGCCCTTGATCGCCGAGAGGTGCTTGCGCACGCAGTTCATCTCGCCGATGGTGGCGCCGGATTTCAGCAGGGCCTTGTTGATCTGCTGCTTGTCGGCCAAGGTCAGGCCTTCGGCGGGCAGGGCCAGCAGGGCCGAGCCGCCGCCGGACAGCAGGAAGATGACGCGGTCGTCTTCGCTCAGGTTGCTGACCAGGTCGAGCACGCGCTTGGCCACGGCCAGGCCGGCGGCATCGGGGACCGGGTGGGCGGCTTCGACCACCTCGATCTTCTGGCAGCTGGCGCCATGGCCGTAGCGGGTGACCACCAGGCCGGAGACTTCGCCCTGCCAGCTTTTCTCGACCACTTCGGCCATGGCGGCGGCGGCCTTGCCGGCGCCGATGACAATGACCCGGCCGCTACGGTCGGCGGGCAGGTGGGGTTCGAGGACCTGGCGGGGGTGGGCGGCGGCGATGGCTGTGTCGAACAGCTCGCGCAGGAGTTTTTGTGGATCGACCGACATGGCAGGCTCCCAGATTCTTGTTGTTTTGCACAATCGAAAACGCCCCTGGAACTGCCTCCGTGCAGGCTGAACCAGGGGCGGGTGTTGCTCGGTTTCACCTGATGGGCCTGTGGTTGCAGGTTCATCGGTGTTGGCTTCTTCGCGGGGCAAGCCCGCTCCTACACGGACCACGCATTTCTGTAGGAGCGGGCTTGCCCCGCGAAGAGGCCGGTACAGGTTATTTCTCGTCGCGGATCGAGAAGTTGGCCATGTGCTCCAGGCCCTTGATCAGCGCCGAATGGTCCCAGTTGCCGCCGCCCAGCGCCACGCAGGTGCTGAACACTTGCTGGGCGTTGGAGGTGTTGGGCAGGTTGATGCCCAGTTCCTTGGCGCCTTGCAGGGCCAGGTTCAGGTCCTTCTGGTGCAGGTTGATGCGGAAGCCCGGGTCGAAGGTGCCTTTGATCATGCGCTCGGCGTGTACTTCGAGGATCTTCGACGAGGCGAAGCCGCCCATCAGCGCTTCACGCACCTTGGCAGGGTCCGCGCCGTTCTTGGCGGCGAACAGCAGCGCTTCGCCGACGGCCTGGATGTTCAGGGCGACGATGATCTGGTTGGCCACCTTGGCGGTCTGGCCGTCGCCGTTGCCGCCGACGCGGGTGATGTTCTTGCCCATGGCTTCGAACAGCGGCAGGGCGCGCTCGAAGGCTTTCGGGCAGCCGCCGACCATGATGCTCAGGGTCGCGGCCTTGGCGCCGACTTCGCCGCCGGACACCGGTGCGTCCAGGTAGGCGGCGCCGGTGGCCTTGATCTTCTCGGCGAAGGCCTTGGTGGCGGTGGGGGAGATCGAGCTCATGTCGATCACCACCTTGTTCGGGCCGACACCTTCGACGACGCCGTTCTCACCGAACAGGACGCTCTCGACCTGCGGGGTGTCCGGGACCATGACGATGATGAACTCGGCTTCCTGGGCCACTTCCTTCGGGTTGGCCAGGGCCACGGCGCCGGCGGCGATCAGGTCGGCCGGTGCTGCGTCGTGGTGGGTGGAAACGAAGATGCTGTGACCTGCCTTTTGCAGGTTCTGCGCCATGGGCTTGCCCATGATGCCGGTGCCGAGGAAACCGATTTTAGCCATGAGAGTTCTGCCTCTTTGTATTTGTATGAACAGGCGACCAGGCCCCTGTAGGAGCGGCCTTGTGCCGCGAAAGGGGCGCGCAGCGGCCCCACGATTTCGGCCATTTCAGCGATTGCCGGGGGCTGCTGCGCAGCCCATCGCGACACAAGGCCGCTCCTACAGGAACCGTGTGCATCCTTAGATTGCGTTGTGGGTCTTGAGCCAGCCCAGGCCCGCCTCAGTGGTGGTCTTGGGCTTGTACTCCGCGCCCACCCAGCCCTGGTAGCCGATGCGGTCCAGGTGCTCGAACAGGAAGCGGTAGTTGATCTCGCCGGTGCCCGGCTCGTGGCGGCCCGGGTTGTCGGCCAGCTGCACGTGGTTGATCAGCTTCAGGTTGGTTTCCAGGGTGCGCGCCAGGTCACCTTCCATGATCTGCATGTGATAGATGTCGTACTGCAGGAACAGGTTGTCGCTGCCCACCTCGGCCTGGATTTCCAGGGCCTGTTTCGTGGTGTTCAGGTAGAAGCCCGGGATGTCGCGGGTGTTGATCATTTCCATGACCAGGCGGATCCCGGCGGCCTTGAGCTTGTCGGCGGCGTAGCGCAGGTTTTCCACGAAGGTCTTGCGCACGGTGGCGCAGTCCAGGCCTTCGGGGCGGATGCCGGCCAGGGCGTTGACCTGGGTGTTGCCCAGTACCTTGGCGTACTCGATGGCCTTGTCGACGCCGGCGCGGAACTCCTCGACGCGGTCAGGATGGCAGGTGATGCCGCGCTCACCCTTGGCCCAATCGCCGGCGGGGAGGTTGAACAGCACCTGGGTCAGGCCGTGGGCGTCGAGCTGCTGCTTGATCTCGGCGGCGCTGAAATCGTACGGGAAAAGGTATTCGACACCGCTGAAACCAGCGTCGGCGGCGGCCTTGAAGCGGGCCAGGAAGTCCTGTTCGGTGAACAGCATGGACAGGTTGGCGGCGAAGCGAGGCATAAGTCGTCTCCTTGCGTTGAAGACCCCCGCGCAAGGCGCGGGGGCGTCAGGCGATCAGTCCAGCAGCGAGATGGCGGTCGGCGCGTCGTTGCCGACCAGGGCGAGGTCTTCGAACTCGTTGACCGCGTTGATCTCGGTGCCCATGGAAATGTTGGTCACGCGCTCGAGAATCACTTCGACCACCACCGGCACGCGGAACTCTTCGGCCATCTTCTGCGCCTTGAGCAGGGCAGGGGCGATGTCGGCCGGTTCGAACACGCGGATGGCCTTGCAGCCCAGGCCTTCGACCACGGCGACGTGGTCGACACCGTAGGTGGCGGCGTCGGTGGCGTTGATGTTCTCGAATGCCAGTTGTACACAGTAATCCATGTCGAAACCACGCTGGGCCTGGCGGATCAGGCCGAGGTAGGCGTTGTTCACCAGCACGTGGACGTACGGCAGGTTGAACTGCGCGCCCACCGCCAGTTCTTCGATCATGAACTGGAAGTCGTAGTCACCGGACAGCGCGACGACCTTGCGCTTCGGATCGGCCTTGACCACACCGAGGGCGGCCGGGATGGTCCAGCCCAGTGGGCCGGCCTGGCCGCAGTTGATCCAGTGGCGTGGCTTGTACACGTGCAGGAACTGCGCGCCGGCGATCTGCGACAGGCCAATGGTGCTGACGTAGCAGGTGTCCTTGCCGAACACCTGGTTCATCTCTTCATACACGCGCTGCGGCTTGACCGGCACGTTGTCGAAGTGGGTCTTGCGCTGCAGGGTGGCCTTGCGCTGCTGGCAGTCTTCCAGCCAGGCCTTGCGGCACTTGAGCAGGCCTGCGGCTTTCCACTCGCGGGCTACTTCCAGGAACACGTCCAGTGCCTTGCCGGCGTCGGAAACGATACCCAGGTCCGGGGTGAATACGCGGCCGATCTGGGTCGGCTCGATGTCCACATGCACGAACTTGCGGCCTTCGGTGTAGACGTCGACGGAACCGGTGTGGCGGTTGGCCCAGCGGTTGCCGATGCCGAACACCAGGTCGGACTTGAGCAGGGTGGCGTTGCCGTAGCGGTGCGAGGTCTGCAGGCCGACCATGCCGACCATCAGTTCGTGGTCGTCCGGGATGGTGCCCCAGCCCATCAGGGTCGGGATTACCGGCACGCCGGTCAGTTCGGCGAACTCGACCAGCTTGTCGCTGGCGTCGGCGTTGATGATGCCGCCACCGGCCACCAGCAGTGGGCGCTCGGCGTCATTGAGCAGGGCCAGGGCTTTCTCGGCCTGTACGCGGCTGGCTTGTGGCTTGTGTACTGGCAGCGGCTCGTAGGCGTCGATGTCGAATTCGATCTCGGCCATCTGTACGTCGAACGGCAGGTCGATCAGCACTGGGCCCGGGCGGCCGGTGCGCATTTCATAGAAGGCTTTCTGGAAGGCGTAGGGCACCTGGCCTGGTTCCAGGACGGTGGTTGCCCACTTGGTCACCGGCTTGACGATGCTGGTGATGTCGACGGCCTGGAAGTCTTCCTTGTGCAGGCGTGCGCGCGGTGCCTGGCCGGTGATGCAGAGGATCGGGATGGAGTCGGCAGAGGCGCTGTACAGGCCGGTGACCATGTCGGTGCCGGCAGGGCCGGAGGTGCCGATGCACACACCGATGTTGCCCGGGTTGGCGCGGGTGTAGCCCTCGGCCATGTGCGAGGCACCTTCGACGTGGCGAGCGAGGACGTGATCGATGCCACCGACTTTCTTCAGGGCCGAATACAGCGGGTTGATGGCAGCCCCCGGAATGCCGAACGCGGTATCTACACCTTCACGGCGCATGACCAGAACGGCTGCATCGATTGCTCTCATTTTGCTCATGGTTTGTGCCTCATCGATTTTGTAATTGTATACAACTTGTGTTGCGGCAGAGTGTATTCATGCTCGGCGCAAAAGGTCAATCCATTTTCGTCGGCGGCGTTGACTGAGCGGTCATTGGGCGATGAGGCGGCATTTCGTCGCACTTGGCAGGATTGATTCAAATAATTGTATACAAAGCGTGTCTTCGTTGTGTTCTATTCTGTCTACTGGTTTTCAACTGCCCTCAGGGCTTCTCACAACAAGAAGAGGACCTTTTCATGAACGCATTGACCCTCAAAGACGCTGTCGGCGTGGTGAACGCCGCGCTGGCCGCGGGCCGCAAGATCAACGCCGCGCCGCTGACCGTGGCGGTGCTGGATGCCGGCGGGCACTTGCTGGCGCTGCAGCGCGAGGATGGCGCCACCCTGCTGCGTCCGCAGGTGGCCATCGGCAAGGCCTGGGGCGCGGTGGCCCTGGGCAAGGGCTCGCGCCTGCTGGCGCTGGATTCGCAGCAGCGGCCGGCGTTCTATGCCGCGCTGAACGGGCTGGGCGAGCGGCCGGTGGTGCCGGTGCCGGGCGGGGTGCTGATCCGTGATCGGGACGGCAAGGTGCTGGGGGCTGTCGGGATCAGCGGGGATACCTCGGATATCGACGAGCAGTGCGCGATCAGTGCGATCGAAGAGGTGGGGCTGACGGCGGATGCGGGGGTGGCCGCCTGATTCTCTATTGACGCTGCTGGCCCTTTCGCGGGTAAACCCGCTCCACAGGTTCATCACAATGTCGAAGGTTGTGGTGATCCTGTGGGAGCGGGTTTACCCGCGAAGGGGCAAGCGCGTTGGTTCAGGCCGTCTCGGGCTCGCAGCCCTTCAACACCAGGCGGATGATGGTCTCCGCCGCCGCGTCATAGTCGCTGTCGGCCAGCTTGGCCTTGCCGGTCACCACGGCGATCTGCCAGTCGAAATCCGCGTAGGTCTGCGTCGCCGCCCAGATGCTGAACATCAGGTGGTGCGGATCGACGTGGGCGATCTGGCCGCGCTCGATCCAGCGCTGGATGCACTCGATGTTGTGGCGGGCCTGCTCGTTGAGCTGCTCGACCTGGCGCGGCGACAGGTGCGGCGCGCCATGCATGATCTCGCTGGCGAACACCTTGGAGGCGTGGGGCAGGTCGCGGGAGATGCGGATCTTCGAGCGGATGTAGGCGCTGAGCACCTCTTTCGGATCGCCGTCGGCGTTGAACGGCGTCGAGGCCTGCATGATCGGCGCGATGATGCTCTCGAGCACCTCGCGGTAGAGGTTTTCCTTCGACTTGAAGTAGTAATACACGTTCGGCTTGGGCAGGCCGGCCTTGGCCGCGATGTCGCTGGTCTTGGTGGCGGCGAAGCCCTTGTCGGCGAATTCTTCACTGGCCGCGCGCAGGATCAGTTCCTTGTTGCGCTCGCGAATGGTGCTCATTGTCAGGGGTCTTCCTGTTGTCTGGCCCCCTGCAATGGGGTCCGGCATGGTAGCACCCGCCCGGACGAGCGCTCAAGGCAGCGTCTTTGGGCTAGAATCCCGGCCATACGAACCTACTGGAAACATTTTGACATGGCAGGAAGCAGCTTACTGGTATTGATCGACGATATCGCTACGGTACTCGACGATGTCTCGTTAATGACCAAGGTCGCGGCAAAGAAGACCGCAGGGGTGCTGGGTGATGACCTGGCGCTCAACGCCCAGCAGGTCACCGGCGTGCGCGCCGAGCGCGAGATCCCGGTGGTGTGGGCGGTGGCCAAGGGCTCGCTGGTGAACAAGGCGATCCTGGTGCCGGCGGCGCTGTTGATCAGTGCGTTCATTCCCTGGGCGGTGATTCCGCTGCTGATGGTCGGTGGCGCCTACCTGTGCTTCGAGGGCTTCGAGAAGCTGGCGCACAAGTTCCTGCACAGCAAGGCCGAGGATGAGGCGCAGCACGAGGCGCGCAAGGCGGCTGTGGCGGACGAGCAGGTCGACCTTGTGGCTTTTGAGAAGAGCAAGATCAAGGGCGCGGTGCGCACCGATTTCATCCTCTCCGCCGAGATCATCGCCATTACCCTGGGCACCGTGGCCGATGCGCCGTTGAGCCAGCAGATCATCGTGCTGTCAGGGATCGCGATCGTCATGACCCTGGGGGTGTATGGCCTGGTGGCCGGCATCGTCAAGCTCGATGACCTGGGGCTGTGGATGACCAAGAAAGCCTCGGCGCTGAGCCAGGCGGTGGGCAACGGCATCCTGCGCGCCGCGCCGTACATGATGAAGAGCCTGTCGGTGATCGGCACCGCGGCGATGTTCCTGGTCGGCGGCGGCATCCTGGTGCACGGCATCGCGCCGCTGCATCACGCCATCGAGGCGTTCAGCGAAGGGCGGGGCGGGGCGTTGACCGGGGCGCTGCTCAATGGTGTGGCAGGGGTGATTGCGGGGGCGGTGGTGCTGGCGGTGGTGAGCGTCGTCGGCAAGCTGTGGCAGGCGCTACGCCCTGCGCATTGAGTAGCGCAGGGGCGTGGGAGCGGGCTTGCCCCGCGATAGCGATCGCGGGGCAAGCCCGCTCCCACGTCAGACAGAGCCTGAGCGCTGTGTGATCAGAAGTGCACTTTCACCAGGAAGCTCATGGTGTTCTGATCGGTGGTAAAGGCATCGCTGTCCTTGATGCCGTACTTGTTCTTCCAGTAGTCGTACTCGATACCCACGTACAACTGCTTCTCGCCCAGGTGCAGCGCCTTGCCCAGGTCGTACTTGACCTGCGGGTTGAAGTGCAGGTTGGCCTGATAGGTGCCGCGACGGTTCTCGTCGTTGTCGACCACCCAATCCATGAAACCGTCGATCAGGATGTCGGACGAGCCCACGGGGATGGTGTAGGACCAGACCGGGGTGATCTGCCAGACATTGTCGCCCGGACGGCTGCCGTCGGTGGTGCGCTGGTAGAAGTTCAGCTGGAAGTAGTCGAAGCCGGGGATGGCCAGGTCGAAGCCGGGGCCGATCAGGTACGACTCGGTGTCACCTTCGCCGAACTCGTAGGTCATCGCCAGCAGCACGTCCTTCACCGGGCCGAACTCAATCTTCTGGTCGAAGATCTTGCCGAACGACAGGCGTGGGCTGAACTCGCCGTAGTAGGTGTTGGGGCCGTTGTTGGCGTCCTTCTTGCCCTGGTAGAAGATCTTGTCGAGGAAGAAGAAGTTGTCGCCGTACTTCCACGCATCGGCGTGCTCGAAGGTCACGGTCTGCTGGATCTCGGGGTTGACCTTGAAGTTCTTGCCCCACAGGTAGGTCAGGCTGTTGTTCTGCCATTGCAGCAGGTCGCCGGCTTGGCTGGCGCCGCAGGCCAGCAGGCCACCGGCGAGGATCAGGCTATTAACGGTACGCATTGCGAGTGTCGCTCCCTTGATTGGATCTGTTGTCAGCGCTCGGGCGCTGTTCTTGTCTTTTGGGTCAGCTTTTTTCAATTGGCCACAGCTGTTTGGCAAGAGCTGCGCCAACTTTTCCACGTTGGGCACAACCATCCTGCTCGACGTCTTTCTGAACGGATGAAATGGGTATTTCACGCTGGCAACACGTTGGCCAACCGCCCGGAAACATTGACTGAGCGGTCAGCAAACGCGGGCGGGATCCTTCCCGCCCCGATCGAGGGGGCGCGCAGATTACTCACTTGCGCGCCGGGCCTCAAGTGCTCCGTCCTGGAGCACGGTGGTGAAAATTTGGGCGTTCGGTCAGTTTTTCAGAAGTGCACCTTCACCAGGGCGCTGGCCACGCTCTGGTTGCTGTCCACGTTGCCGTGGCTGTCGATGCCGTACTTGTCCTTCCAGTAGCTGTATTCGAAGCCGACGTAGAGCTGCTTGGCACCCAGGTTCAGGGCCTTGCCCAGGTCGTACTTGACCTGCGGGTTGAACTGCAGGTTGGCGTGGTAGGTGCCGCGACGGGTCTGGTCGTTGTCGACCACCCAGTCGATGTAGCCGTCGATCAGGATGTCGGACTTGCCCACCGGGATGGTGTACGACCAGGCCGGGGTGATCTGCCAGACGTTGTCGCCGGGGCGGCTGCCTTCGGTGTTGCGCAGGTAGAAGTTCAGGGTGAAGTAGTTGAAGCCGGGCACGTTCAGGTCGAAGCCGGGGCCGATCAGGTAGGCCTCGTTGTCGCCCTCGCCTCGTTCGTAGGTCATGGCCAGCAGCACGTCCTTGATCGGACCGAAGGCCAGGTTGCGCTCGAAGATCTTGCCGAACGACAGGCGCGGGCTGAATTCGCCGTAGTAGGTGGTCACGCCTTTGCCGGGGTCGGCCTTGCCGTTGTAGAAGATCTTGTCGACGAACAGGAAGGTGTCGCCGTACTTCCACTTGTTGGCATGTTCGAAGGTGATGGTCTGCTGGATGTCGGGGTTGACCTTGAAGTCCTTGCCGTACAGGTAGGACAGGCTTTCGCCGTGCCATTGCAGCCATTCGCCGGCGTGGGCGGGGAGGGTGGCCAGCAGGCTGCTGCCCAGCAGGACGGACGTGGTGATGCGCTTCATGTTGTGATTCCCGGACTTATTGTTTTTGTAAGGGCTTTTTCGGCGCGCAAGCGCCCCGGGCGGCCCATTCCGGCGGGCCGACGGTCCAGCGTTACCGCGTGGTTGGAACGGGGCGGCCGGCACGGCGCCGCCCCTGGTCACTCAATGCTGGTGACAGGCATCGTTGTGCGCGGCGCGGTCGGCGCCGCCGAGGATGTTGAACAGCAGGTTCAACACCAGGGCGCTGAGGGTGGCCATGGCGATGCCACTGTGGGTGATGGGCTCCATCCACTGTGGCATCTGCGCGAAGAACTCCGGCCGCACCACCGGGATCAGGCCGAAACCGACGCTGACCGCGACCAGCAGCTGGTTGCGCCGGTCGGCGATATCCGCTTCCTGGAGGATCTTGATCCCGGTGGCGGTGACCATGCCGAACATGGCGATGGACGCGCCGCCCAGTACCGCAGGTGGGATCGAGGCGATCAGGAAGGCCGCCTTGGGCAGCAGGCTGAGCAGGATCAGCAGCGCGCCGGCCATCACCGTGACGTAGCGGCAGCGAACCCCGGTCATCTGCACCAGGCCGATGTTCTGGGCGAACGAGGAGTGGGTGAAGGTGTTGAAGAAACCGGCGATGAACGACGCGCCAGCGTCGCACAGCAGGCCGCGTCGCAGCATACCCGGCGTGACTTCACGATCGGTCACCTTGCCCAGGGCGAGGAACATGCCCGTGGACTCGACGAAGATGATCACCACCACCAGGCACATCGACAGGATCGGCGCCAGGCTGAAGGTCGGCATGCCGAAGTGCAGGGGGGTGACCACCTGCAACCACGGCGCCTCGCTCAGGCCAGACAGGTCGACCATGCCGATGGAACCGGCGAGCACATAGCCCAGGCCCATGCCCACCAGTACCGACACATTGACCCAGAAACCGCGCATGAAGCGGTTGATCAGCAGGATCACCGCCAGAACCAGGCCGGCGACCATCAGGTAGATCGGCGCGCCGAAGGCTTGCGCCTCATGGCCGCCGCCGGCCCAGTTGACCGCCACCGGGAACAGCGACAGGCCGATGGAGGTGATGACCGTGCCGGTCACCAGCGGCGGGAAGAAACGCACGACCTTGGACATGAACGGCGCGATCAGCATGCCGAAGAACCCGGCGGCGATGGTCGCGCCGAAGATCCCCTGCAGGCCGACACCGGGCATGCCGGCCATGGCCACCATGCTGCCGACCGCGGCGAAGCTGGCGCCCATCATGACGGGCATGCGGATGCCCACGGGGCCGATACCGAAGGATTGGATGATGGTGGCAACGCCGGCGACCAGCAGGTCGGCGTTGATCAGGAAGGCGACTTCTTCGCGGGACAGGCCCGCCGCCTGGCCGATGATCAGCGGCACCGCGATGGCGCCCCCGTACATCAGCAGAACGTGTTGCAGACCCACCAGGATCAGCTGGAACAAGGGCAGGGGCTGTCGTGGCGGCGCAACAGGGATGTACGCCTTGGGTGACTCGGACATGCAGCACCTCGAGTTTTGTTTTTATTCTCGGATCCAAGCGGGCGGCTTCATGTGGCAGGCTCCGGTGAAGGAGGCTGGGGACCCGCGTGAAGCCGAACGCTCGATGCTTGCTTGTTACGTAGAGCTTGGAAGCGAGGCCGGGAGTACCGGCCTCATCGCGGGGCAAGCCCGCGCCCACGCAGTCGTGGGGTGTATCAGTTGACCCGCGCGCCGTTGGCGATCCAGTCGCCGACCAGCTTGCGCTCCTCGACGGTCATCTGGGTGATGTTGCCTAGCGGCATGATCTGGCTGGCGACGGCCTGCGCCTGGATGCGCGCGGCCTGGGCCTGGATCTGCTGCGGGGTGTCGAACATCACGCCGCCAGGAGCGGCGCTGAACAGCGGGCTGGTCGGCTTGGCCGAGTGGCACACGGTGCAGCGTTCCTGGATGACGGTGTGGATCTTGTCGAAGCTGCCGGTGGCCGCCTGGGCCGTGGCCTGGGCTGGTTCCGCAGCCGGTGCCTGGGCAGGCTTGGCGGCCTCCTCGGCGCGCAGCTCGGCGGCGGTCTTGCCACCGACGGCGGTGGCTGGCAGCGGCTGGTACTCGACCTTGGCGGCGGCTTGTTCCGGGGCGGTCGGCAGCGGCTTGGGACCGGTCACGTAGGCCAGGCAGATCATCGCCAGGGCACCGACGGGCAGGGTCCAGGCGTACTTGTTGCTGTCGTGGCGGGTGTTGAAGTAGTGACGGATCAGTACTGCGGCCACCGCGATCCCGGCCAGGATCAGCCAGTTGTACTGGCTGCCGTAGGTGCTCGGGAAGTGGTTGCTGATCATGATGAACAGCACCGGCAGGGTGAAATAGTTGTTGTGGCGCGAACGCAGCAGGCCCTTGGCCGGCAGTACCGGGTCGGGGGTCTGGTTGTTCTCGATCGCCGCCACCAGCTGGCGCTGGGCCGGCATGATGATGCGGAACACGTTGCCGACCATGATGGTGCCGATGATCGCGCCGGTGTGCAGGTAGGCGCCACGGCCGCTGAACACCAGGCTGAAGCCCCAGCAGGCGGCGATGATCAGCACGAACAGCACGGCGCCCAGCAGGGCCGGCTGCTTGCCCAGGGGCGAGTCGCACAGGAAGTCGTAGATGAACCAGCCGGCAACCAGCGAACCGATACCGATGGCCACGCCTTCGGCACCGCTCAGGGTACTGCCGGGCGCCAGCAGGTAGAGGCTCGGGTTCCAGTAGAACACCACGCACAGCAGGGCGATCCCGGACATCCAGGTGAAGTAGGCTTCCCATTTGAACCAGTGCAGGTTCTCGGGCATTTTCGGCGGCGCGAGCTTGTATTTCTCCAGGTGGTAGATACCACCGCCGTGGATGGCCCAGAGGTCACCCGACAACCCATCGCGCGGGTTGCTTCGGTTCAGGTGGTTCTCCAGCCAGACAAAGTAGAACGATGCACCGATCCAGGCGACACCGGTGATCATGTGAACCCAGCGAATGCTCAGGTTCAGCCATTCGTGAAGGTGTGCTTCCACAGTATGTACCTCTCGCCGGCCACCCTCAGGGCGGACCTTGGATGACCGACCTTTTCTTATTGGTGGGGATTGAGGATCAACATCTGTTCCTCGGGGAAGTAATGCTCATCGCAGTTGTTGCCAGAACCACTGCGATCAACCACCAGGAAGTCATCCCGCTTTTCGATCGTCAGCACCGGGTGGTGCCAGACGCCGCGATGGTAATTAACGCCCTGCCTGCCATTGCTGCGGAAGGCTCGGACCAAGCCTGATACAGGTGCATCGCCAACTGGCGCGACCACGATCAGAAAGGGGTTGCCGAGCAGCGGGATGAAAGCCTGGCTGCCCAGCGGATGGCGTTCCAGCATGCGTACGGTCAGCGGCATGTCCAGCGCGTCGGCGCGGAAGATGCTGATGATCGCCTTGTCCTCGGGCTCGGCGGTCTCGACCGTGGCGAGCTTGTGGAAGCGCATGGTCGAGCCGTTGTTGATCATGAAGTGGTCGCTGCCGTCGGTTTCGATCACGTCACCGAAGGGGGCGAAGGCTTCTTTGCTCAGGGGCTCGATCATCAGGGTGCGCATGCGGGTCTCTCTTATATGTTCGTTGTACTGAAAAGTTCGGCTGTCGCTTACAGCTGCAGCAGGCGGAACAGGGCGATCAGGTTGATCTGCGCCAGGGCTTCCTTGAACTCGGCATCCTGGTCGTTGTGGATGCGCTTTTCGAAGGCGGCGAGGATCTGGTGCCGGTTGCTGCCCTTGACCGCCATGATGAACGGGAACTGGAACTTGGCCTTGTAGGCGTCGTTCAGCTCGGTGAAGCGGGCGAACTCCTCGGCGGTGCACTGGTGGATGCCGGCGCCGGCCTGTTCATTGGTGCTCGACTCGGTCAGCTCGCCCTGGATGGCGGCCTTGCCGGCCAGGTCCGGGTGAGCGTTGATCAGTGCCAGTTGCTCGGCATGGCTGGCGCTGAGCAGGATGTCGCTCATGCGCTGATGCAGCGCCTCGATCTCGTCCAGCTCGGCCAGCTGGCCCAGGTCGTAGGCTTTCTCGGCGACCCACGGCGAGTGCTCGTAGATGTCGGCGAAGGCAGCGACGAAGGCGGCGCGCTCGAGGGTGGAAGGCTTGAGGGTCTTGAAGGCGGTCATCAGGCGTTCTCTTTCTTGTACGGGTGGGTGGCGTGCCAGTGGCGGGCGATGTCCGCGCGACGGGCGAACCAGACCTGCTCGTGGCTCTTGGCGTAGTCGACGAAGCGCTTGAGCGCGGCCAGGCGCGCCGGGCGGCCGACCAGGCGGCAGTGCAGGCCGATCGAGAGCATCTTCGGTGCCTCGGCGCCTTCGGCGTAGAGCACGTCGAAGGCGTCCTTCAGGTACTGGAAGAACTGCTCGCCGCAGTTGAAACCCTGGACCTGGGTGAAGCGCATGTCGTTGGTGTCCAGGGTGTAGGGGATCACCAGGTGCGGCTTGTCGGTCGGGTTGTTCGGTTCCCAGTAGGGCAGGTCGTCGTCGTAGGTGTCGCTGTCGTAGAGGAAGCCGCCTTCCTCCATCACCAGGCGCCGGGTGTTCGGGCCGGTGCGGCCGGTGTACCAGCCCACGGGGCGCTCGCCGGTGATCTCGGTGAGGATGCGGATGGCCTCGAGCATGTGCTCGCGCTCTTGCGCTTCGTCCATGTACTGGTAGTCGATCCAGCGGTAGCCATGGCTGCAGATCTCGTGGCCGGCCTCGGCCATGGCGCGGATCACGTCGGGGTGGCGCTGGGCGGCCATGGCCACGGCGAAGATGGTCAGTGGCACGCCGCTGTCCTTGAACAGCTTGAGCAGGCGCCAGACGCCGGCGCGGCTGCCGTATTCGTACAGCGACTCCATGCTCATGTTGCGCACGCCCTGCAGCGGCTGGGCGGCGACCATTTCGGAAAGGAACGCTTCGGACTCCTTGTCGCCGTGCAGGATGTTGCGCTCGCCACCTTCTTCGTAGTTGAGCACGAAGGACAGTGCAATGCGGGCATTCCCCGGCCATTGCGGATGAGGTGGGTTGTTGCCGTAACCGATCAGGTCGCGTGGGTAGTCAGCGCTCACTGCAGTCTTCCTTCTTGTTCGTTAATGCGGTGGGTGGGGCGGGCCGCGTCGGGATGTCGCACCACCGGATGGGCTTATTGTATACAACTTCTGAAATCTTTTGTAAGCCTGTTTTTCCGCATTTCTTCCCATTTGTCGCGTAAGAATGGCTTGCAAGAAACCTGCCTGATTGGTCAACTAATGCCAAGGACGGCGGCATGGCGCGTGTCTTTGCGACTGGCGGCCTGTTCTGTGGAGGTTGCGCGGGAGGGGATAAAAAATTGTGTACAATTTATCGGTAAACTGTCTTAATGACGTCATTCCCGCACGCCGCAGGCCCCGTGCCCGGTGATTGCCGTGTATTTTTTGCCCACGCATACGACAAGAGGCGACAAGCAAATGGGACGATTGACCACACACGTACTGGACGCCGCGCATGGCTGCCCGGGCAGCTCGATCAAGGTCGAGCTGTACCGCGTCGAAGGCCAGCAGCTGGAGCTGGTGAACACCGCCCTGACCAACAGCGATGGCCGCGTCGACGCGCCGTTGCTGCAGGGCGACGACTACCGCACCGGCGTCTATCAACTGCAGTTCAGCGCCGGTGACTACTACCGCGCCAAGGGCGTGAAGCTGCCGGGCACCGCGTTCCTCGACGTGGTCGTGCTGCGCTTTGGTATCGACGAGCAGCAGGAGCACTACCACGTGCCGCTGCTGATCTCGCCGTACAGCTATTCGACCTATCGTGGAAGCTAGTTGGTCGCTAGAAGAATCTTCGTAGGTCCTTGGCCCGCTCTCACACTGGCGGGCTTTTTTTCGCCTGCTTTTTTACATCTCGGGTGCGACCTGCCCTGTAGGAGCGGCCTTGCGCCGCGAATGGGCTGCGTAGCAGCCCCGGCAATGTTGCATGATGCCCAGATCCTGGGGCCGCTGCGCAGCCCATTCGCGGCGCAAGGCCGCTCCTACAGGGGATCGTCATTAACAGGCAAAAAGAAAGGGCGCCGAGGCGCCCTTGGTTGTTGCTGTGGAGTCAGAGGAATACGAACTTGGCAATGAAAATCAGGCACAGCACCCAAAGGCTCGCCGAGATCTCCTTGTACTTGCCGGTCCCGGCCTTCAGCGCCACATAGCTGATGAAGCCCAGGGCAATGCCGTCCGCCACCGAGAAGGTCAGCGGCATCATGATCACCGTGACGATCGCCGGAATGCTGTCGGTGGCTTCGTCCCACTCGATATGCGCCATGCTGCCCATCATCAGCATCGCCACGTAGATCAACGCGCCGGCGGTGGCATAGGCCGGAATCATCCCGGCCAGCGGGGCGAAGAACATCGCGGCAACGAACAGCACGCCGACCACCACGGCCGTCAGGCCGGTACGCCCACCCGCCGCCACGCCCGCGGCACTTTCCACGTAGCTGGTCACCGGCGGCACGCCGACCACCGCGCCGAACACGCTGGAGGTACTGTCGGCCTTCAGCGCCCGCGACAGGTTCTCGATGCGTCCGTCCGGCGCCACCAGGTTGGCACGCTGGGCCACGCCCATCAGCGTGCCGGCGGTGTCGAACATGTGCACGAACAGGAACGCCAGCACCACGCTGATCATGCTGACGTTGAACACCCCGGCCACGTCCATGGCCATCCAGGTCGGCGCCAGGCTCGGCGGCATCGACATCACCCCGCCGAACTTGACCAGGCCCAGGCCCCAGCCGGCCAGGGTGACGCCGATGATGCTGATCAGGATCGCACCGAACACCCGCTTGTAGCTGAGAATGGCGATCGACAGGAAGCACACGGCCGCCAGCAGCGGGCCGGGCTCATGCAGCGAGCCCAGCTTGACCAGGGTGGCCGGGCTGTCGACGATGATGCCGGCGGTCTTCAGGCCGATCAGCCCGAGGAACAATCCGACGCCGGCCCCCATGGCATGGCGCAGGCTTACCGGGATGCTGTTGAGCAGCCACTCGCGCACCCGCGAAACGGTCAGGAACATGAACAGCACGCCCGAGACGAATACCGCCCCCAGCGCCGTTTCCCAGTTGTAGCCCATGGTGCCGACCACGGTGTAGGTGAAGAAGGCGTTGAGCCCCATGCCCGGCGCCAGGCCCACCGGCCAGTTGGCATACAGGCCCATCAGCAGGCAACCCAGCGCGGCGGCGATGCAGGTGGCGACGAATGCCGCACCGTGGTCGATGCCGGCGTCGGCCATGATGTTGGGGTTGACGAAGATGATGTAGGCCATGGTGATGAAGGTGGTCACCCCGGCGATCAGTTCGGTCCTGACGGTCGTGCCGTGTCGCTTGAGTTTGAAAATCCGCTCCAGCCAGCCCGATTCGAGCGGTGGGGCGAGATCCAGCGTAGGTGCTTCGGATTTGCGGCTTTCCACAGCGAGTACTCCTCAAGTCTTTCTTGTTGTTCGAAGCCTGGTCCTGAGCCGATGCACTTGGGGGCTTCGCGAGGGAGGGTGTGGCAGACGTCCGACCATTTTGTTGACTTATGGGTCAGGAAGTTGCTCGCAGGATTATGCTTTTGTGTACAAATAAAGCAAATAATGTTTTATCTTTTGTGCGTACAAACGGTCGTACAACGGCTATATAGGTAAAAGGCCACCTGCAGAAACGGGTCAGCCTGTGTACAATGGCGCCATACCTTGGCCCATTATCTTCTTTCCGGACTTGCCATCCCCCCGTCGACGGGCATTACAGTCACGGTCCGACTGGCAGATCCCTTGTGCTCGAGCGCCCATGAACGAACAGCTGCAACCTCTGAAAAAACCTGCGCGTACCGGCAAGGCCGGTCGCAGCGGTACCCAGGACGACATCGTCTACGCGCACATCTTCGAGGCGATCCTCGAGCAGCGCCTGGCCCCGGGCACCAAGTTGAGCGAGGAAGCACTGGGCGAGATCTTCGGCGTCAGCCGCACCATCATCCGCCGCGCGCTGTCGCGCCTGGCTCATGAAAGCGTGGTGCTGCTGCGGCCGAACCGCGGCGCGGTGGTGGCCAGCCCTACGGTGGAAGAGGCGCGCCAGGTGTTCTTCTCTCGGCGCATGGTCGAGCGCGCCATCACCGAACTGGCCGTGCAGCACGCCACCGCCGAGCAGCTCAACGAACTGCGCCAGATGGTCCGCGAGGAGCGCGACAGCTTCTCCCGCGGGGACCGCGGCGCCGGTATCCGCCTGTCCGGCGAGTTCCACCTCAAGCTGGCCGAGGCCGCAGGCAATGCGCCGCTGGTGAGCTTCCAGCGCAGCCTGGTGTCGCAGACCTCGCTGATCATCGCCCAGTACGAAAGTGGCAACCGCTCGCACTGCTCGTACGACGAGCACATGCAACTGATCGACGCCATCGAGGCCCGTGACGCCGAACAGGCGGTGAGCCTGATGATGCACCACATGGACCATATCGACAGCAAGCTCAACCTCGACGAGGAGAGCGCCTCGGACGATCTGCACGCGGTGTTCTCGCACCTGCTGAAAAAGCCCAAGGCCACCGCCAAGGGTTGATCGTTTGCCTGCATGAACCAGGGGCCGCTTTGCGGCCCCTGGTCGTTTCTGGCCACCGGCCAAAGCTCTGCTAGATTTCTCTTCAGCAAACCTTCATCAAGCAGTTGGGCTTGCGCAGTCGTTGCGTCCAATTACTTGAGGAATGCTCCATGAGTTCGTCCCTGGGTGTGCGCATGGGTGCCGAGTTGGTCGGCACGTTCTGGTTGGTCCTCGGCGGGTGCGGCAGCGCGGTGCTGGCCGCAAGCTCCCCGGTCGGCATCGGTGTCCTCGGTGTCGCCTTCGCCTTCGGCCTGACGGTCCTGACCATGGCTTTCGCCATCGGTCATATCTCCGGTTGTCATCTCAACCCCGCCGTGTCGTTCGGCCTAGTGGTGGGCGGGCGCTTCCCGGCCAAAGAGTTGCTGCCCTATGTGATCGCCCAGGTGATCGGCGCGATCCTCGCCGCGGCGGTGATCTACTTCATCGCCAGTGGCAAGGCCGGTTTCGAGCTGGCCAACGGCTTGGCATCGAACGGCTACGGCGAGCACTCGCCCGGCGGCTACACCTTGGCGGCAGGCTTCACCAGCGAAGTGGTGATGACCGCGATGTTCCTGGTGATCATCATGGGCGCCACGGACGCACGGGCACCGGCGGGGTTCGCGCCGATCGCCATCGGCCTGGCGCTGACCTTGATTCACCTGATCTCGATCCCGGTGACCAATACTTCGGTGAACCCGGCGCGCAGCACGGGGCCGGCGTTGTTCGTCGGTGGCTGGGCCGTGCAGCAGCTGTGGCTGTTCTGGGTGGCACCGCTGATCGGCGCGGCGATTGGCGGGGCTTTGTACCGCGGGTTGGCGAAGCAGCCCTAGCCGCTTATCGCGGGGCAAGCCCGCTCCCACGGAGCCCCGCGATCTTGTCAGCGCTGGTGCACGCAACGCCCGGCGGCGTAGGTCTCGCGTACGGTGCGGTCGTCGCCCAGGGTGGTGAGCACGAACAAGGTCTCCTCGATGTTCTTCGACTGCTGCAGACGGTAGTCCAGCAGCGGCGTGGCCTTGTAGTCGAGCACCACGAAGTCGGCGTCATTGCCCGGGCGCAGGCTGCCGATGCGGTCGTCCAGGCGCAGGGCGCGGGCGCCGCCGAGGGTGGCCAGGTACAGCGACTTGTACGGGTGCAGGCGCGCGCCTTGCAACTGCATCACCTTGTATGCCTCGTTCAAGGTATTGAGCAGCGAGAAACTGGTGCCGGCGCCGACGTCGGTGCCCAAGCCCACGTTGACCTTGAAACGCTCGGCCTGGGGCAGGTTGAACAGGCCGCTGCCCAGGAACAGGTTGGAGGTCGGGCAGAAGGCGATGGCCGAGCCGGTCTCGGCCAGGCGCTGGCACTCGTCGTCGCACAGGTGCACGCCGTGGGCGAACACCGAGCGCTCGCCGAGCAGCTCGAAATGGTCGTAGACGTCCAGGTAGCCTTTCTGCTCGGGGAACAGCGACTTGACCCAGTCGATCTCCTTGAGGTTCTCCGACAGGTGGGTGTGCATGTACACGCCCGGGTGCTCCTTGAGCAACTGGCCGGCCACGCTCAACTGCTCCGGCGTGCTGGTCGGCGCGAAGCGCGGGGTGACCGCGTAGTGCAGGCGGCCCTTGCCGTGCCAGCGCTCGATCAGCGCCTTGCTGTCGCGGTAGCTGGATTCGGCGGTGTCGGTCAGGTAGTCGGGGGCGTTGCGGTCCATCATCACCTTGCCGGCGATCATGCGCAGGTCGAGGCGCTCGGCCTCCTCGAACAGGGCATTGACCGACTCCGGGTGCACGCTGCCGAACACCAGGGCGGTGGTGGTGCCGTTGCGCAGCAGCTCCTTGAGGAAGATCTTCGCCACCTGGTCGGCGTGGGCCTTGTCGGCGAACTGCTTCTCGCAGGGGAAGGTGTAGGTGTTCAGCCAGTCCAGCAGTTGCTCGCCGTAGGAGCCGATCATGCCGGTCTGCGGGAAGTGGATGTGGGTGTCGATGAAGCCCGGGGTGATCAGGGCGTCCTGGTAGTGCTGCACCGGGATGTCGGCGTCGAGGGTCGGCAGCAGCTCGCTGGCATGGCCCAGGGCGCTGATGCGGCCGTTGTCGACCACCAGCAGGCCATCTCCATAGTATTCGCAGGACGCCTCCAGGCCGACTTCGGCAGGATCGGCGATGCTGTGCAGGATGGCGGCTCGGTAGGCTTTGCGGGTTGCGCTCATGGGGCTCTCGTCAAAGTGTCTGGCTGCGTCGCGAGGATGGCAGCAACTGGGCGATGGGGCCTGAGTTGGCGGCAGCGTCGTGCTGGCCGAAGCAGGCGTTGTAGGTGGCAATGATCTCGGCGGCGATGGACACGGCGATCTCGATCGGCAGCTTGCCCTTGACCTCGGCCAGGCCCATCGGGCAGCGCATTCGCGCCATCAGGGCGTCGTCGAAACCGCGCTCGCGCAGGCGGTGCTCGAACTTGACGCGCTTGGTCTTCGAGCCGATCAGGCCGAACCAGGTGAAATCGTTGCGCTTGAGGATCGCGGCGGTCAGTTCCAGGTCCAGCTGGTGATTGTGGGTCATGACGATGCAGTAGCTGCCGGCGGGCAGGTCGGCGACTTCGTCGACCGGCTCTTCGCTGACGATCCGGCTCACCCCGTTGGGGATGACGTCGGGGAACTCCTGCTCGCGCGAGTCGATCCAGCGCACCCGGCAGGGCAGCGCGGCGAGCAAGGGTACCAGAGCGCGGCCGACATGGCCCGCGCCGAATACCGCGATCTCGGCCTGCACGCCGGTCATCGGCTCGAACAGCAGCACGGTGGCGCCGCCGCAGCACTGACCGAGGCTGGCGCCAAGGCTGAAGCGCTCCAGGTGTGGGGTGCTGCGGTGTTCCTCGAGCATCTGCCGGGCAATGTGCAGGGCCTTGAATTCCAGGTGGCCGCCGCCGATGGTGTCGTACAACGCGCTGGCGCTGACCACCATTTTCGAGCCGGCGTTGCGCGGCGTGGAGCCGCGTTCCTCGATGATGGTCACCAGGACGCAGGGTTCGCCGCGGGCTTGATGGTCGGCGAGGGCGTTGATCCATTGGTGCATGTCTTCAATCCTCCTCTGTCCCCAGTGTAGGAGCGGCCTTGTGCCGCGAAAGGGCTGCGTAGCAGCCCCAAAATCTTCATTGCGGCACAGATCCAGGGGCCGCTGCGCGACCCTTTCGCGGCACAAGGCCGCTCCTACACAGTGGCGCGGCGTCAGTGCGTCACCGGTTCCAATTCCTGTTCGGCAGGCTGCTGCGCAGCCACCGCCTTGCGCATCTGTTCGCACCCCCACAGCACCCGCTCCGGCGTCGACGGCGCGTCGATGTTCGGCTGCACGCGGTAGTCGGCGATGCTCGCCACCGCGTCCTTGATCGCGCACCAGGCGGCGATGCCGAGCATGAACGGCGGCTCGCCCACGGCCTTGGAATGGAACACCGTGTCCTCGGGGTTCTTGCGGTTCTCCACCAGCTTGACGCGCATGTCGATCGGCATGTCGGCCACCGCCGGAATCTTGTAGCTGGCCGGGCCGTTGGTCATCAGCTTGCCCTTGGCGTTCCACACCAGCTCCTCGGTGGTCAGCCAGCCCATGCCCTGGACGAAGCCGCCCTCGACCTGGCCGATATCGATGGCCGGGTTCAGCGAGTCGCCGACGTCGTGCAGGATGTCGGCGCGCAGCATCTTGTACTCGCCGGTCAGGGTGTCGACGATCACTTCCACACAGGCGGCGCCGAAGGCGAAGTAGTAGAACGGCCGGCCACGGGCCTGGGAGCGGTCGTAGAAGATCTTCGGCGTGCGGTAGAAACCGGTGGTCGACAGCGACACCTGGGCGAAGTAGGCCTGCTGCACCAGTTGCTCGAAGCTGACGATCTGGTCGCGCACGCGCACATGGCCGTTGCGGAACTCGACGTCTTCCTCGGTGACGTTGTAGTGCCGGGCAGCGAACTCGGTCAGACGCTTCTTGAGGATCTCGGCGGCATTCTGCGCTGCCTTGCCGTTCAGGTCGGCGCCGCTGGAGGCGGCGGTCGGCGAGGTGTTGGGTACCTTGTCGGTGTTGGTGGCGGTGATCTGGATACGGTTGAAGTCGACCTGGAACACCTGGGCCACCACCTGGGCCACCTTGGTGTTCAGGCCCTGGCCCATCTCGGTGCCGCCGTGGTTGAGGTGGATGCTGCCGTCGGTGTAGATGTGGATCAAGGCACCGGCCTGGTTGAGGAAGGTGGCGGTGAACGAGATGCCGAACTTCACCGGGGTCAGTGCCAGGCCCTTTTTCAGTACCGGGCTGTTGGCGTTGAAGCGGCGGATCGATTCGCGGCGCTCGTGGTAGTCGCTGCTCGCCTCGATCTCGGCGGTCATCTCCTCGAGCATGTTGTGCTCGACGGTCTGGTAGTAGTGGGTGACGTTGCGCTCGGTCTTGCCGTAGTAGTTGGCCTTGCGCACCGCCAGCGGGTCCAGCGCCAGGTGGCGGGCGATATGGTCCATCACCTGTTCGATGGCAACCATGCCTTGCGGGCCGCCAAAGCCACGGTAGGCGGTGTTGGACGCGGTGTTGGTCTTGCAGCGGTGGCCGTGCACCGTGGCGTCGCCCAGGTAGTAGGCGTTGTCGGAGTGGAACATGGCGCGGTCGACGATCGAGCCGGACAGGTCAGGCGAGTAGCCGCAGTTGCCGGCCAGGTCGAAATTGATGCCGTGCAGGCGACCGCTGTCGTCGAAGCCGACGTCGTACTCGACGTAGAACGGGTGGCGCTTGCCGGTCATCATCATGTCTTCGACGCGGGGCAGGCGCATCTTGGTCGGCTGGCCGGTCAGGCGCGCGATCACCGCGCACAGGCAGGCGGGGCTGGCGGCCTGGGTTTCCTTGCCACCGAAACCACCGCCCATGCGGCGCATGTCGACGACGATCTTGTGCATCGGCACGTCGAGCACCTCGGCGACCAGCTTCTGCACCTCGGTGGGGTTCTGCGTGGAGCAGTAGACGATCATGCCGCCGTCTTCGCTGGGCATCACCGAGCTGATCTGGGTTTCCAGGTAGAAGTGCTCCTGGCCGCCGATGTGCAGGCTGCCCTGGATGCGGTGCGGGGCACTGGCCAGGGCCGCGTCCGAATCACCGCGCTTGTGGGTGTGGCTGTCGAGCACGAAGTGTTTCTTGCGCAGCGCCTCGACCACATCGAGCACCGGTTCCAGGTCCTCGTACTCGACGATGGCGGCCATGGCGGCGCGGCGGGCGGTGTCCAGGTCGCGGGCGGCCACGGCGAGCACCGGTTGGCCGAAGAACTCGACCTTGTCGATGGCCAGCAGCGGGTCGCCGGCCACCACCGGGCCGATGTCCTTGAGCCCCGGGATGTCTTCGTGGGTGATGGCGATGCGTACGCCTTCGAACTGGTAGCAGGGCGTGGTGTCGATGCGCAGGATGCGCGCATGGGCGCGGTCTGCGGTGCGCGCATAGACGTGCAGCTGGTTGGGGAATTCCAGGCGGTCATCGATGTACACCGCCTCGCCCGCCACGTGTTTGTCGGCGCTGTCGTGCTTGAGGCTGCGGCCGACCCCGGTGGTCAGGTCCTGGCTGAACAGTGCGGCCATCTCGGCCTGGCTCTTGACGGCGTGATGGTTAGACATAGGCGGTCACCCGGGTTTCGATGTGCGGCGTTTGCAGTTCGATGAAGTACTTGCGCAGCAGGTTCTGCGCGGTCAGCAGGCGGTACTCGCGGCTGGCGCGGAAGTCGCTGAGCGGGGTGAAGTCCTCGGCCAGGGCCTGGCAGGCGCGCTCGACGCTGGCCTGGTTCCACGGCTTGCCGCGTAGCGCGGCCTCGCAGGCGCGGGCGCGTTTGGGGATCGCCGCCATGCCGCCGAAGGCGATGCGCACGCCGCTGACCGCGCCGTTCTCGATGCTCAGGTTGAACGCCGCGCACACGGCGGAGATATCGTCGTCCAGGCGCTTGGACACTTTATAGGCGCGGAACGCCCAGTCGTTGCTCGCGCGTGGCACGATGATCTTCTCGATGAACTCGCTGTCCTGGCGCGCCGTGATGCGGTAGTCGATGAAGTAGTCTTCCAGGGCCAGGGTGCGCTGGCGCTCACCCTGGCGCAGGACGATCTGCGCGTCCAGGGCGATCAGCAGGGGCGGCGAGTCGCCGATCGGCGAGGCGTTGCCGATGTTGCCGCCCAGGGTGCCCTGGTTGCGGATCTGCAGCGAGGCGAAGCGGTGCAGCAGGTCGCCGAAGTCGGGGTATTCCTCGTTGAGCGCGGTGTAGCAGTCGGTCAGCGGGGTGGCGGCGCCGATCTCCAGGTGGGTGGCGGTCTTGTCGATGCGCTTGAGCTCGGCGACATGGCCGACGTAGATCATCACCGGCAGGGTGCGGTGGAACTGGGTGACCTCCAGCGCCAGGTCGGTGCCGCCGGCCAGCAGACGCGCCTCGGGGTGCGAGCTGTAGAGGTCGGCCAGGTCGGCCACGGTCAGCGGCACCAGGCAGCGCTTGTCGCCGCTGTTGAGCTCGCCGGTCTGTTGCGGGGCGATGGCCTTGAGGCGGGCGATGGTCTGCGCCTGCTGGGCGTCGAACTGGTCGCGGCAGGGGCGGGCGCAGCTCTGCTCGGCGGCTTCGAGGATCGGCCGGTAGCCGGTGCAGCGGCACAGGTTGCCGGCCAGGGCCTCCTGGGCCTGGTGCAGGTCGTGGCCCTCGCTGTTCTTCTGCAGGGCGAACAGCGACATGACGAAACCGGGGGTGCAGAAGCCGCACTGCGAACCATGGCAGTCGGCCATGGCTTTCTGCACGCTGTGCAGCTCGCCCTGGTGTTTGAGGCCCTCGACGCTGATCAGCTGCTTGCCGTGCAGGGAGGACACGAACGTCAGGCACGAGTTGAGGCTGCGGTAGCGGATAGTGTCGCAGCCCTGGTCGTCCTCGACGAGTTCGCCGACGACCACGGTGCAGGCGCCGCAGTCGCCGCTGGCGCAGCCTTCCTTGGTGCCGGGTTTGCCCAGGTGCTCACGCAGGTATTGCAGCACCGTCATGTTCGGGTCCAGGGCGTGCTCGCTGCGCAGCTCCTGGTTGACGAGAAACTGGATCACGGGGGAGGGCCTCGCAATGGTTTTATTGTTGTTCGGGCGGACTCTAAGCAACGCTTGACCCTGAGGTCAATAATTTTCTGACTCAAAGGTCAAGATTTCGCCCAGAGGCCTTCCGAACCGCTTCATCGAGCCTTTCTCCAAGCATAGTTCGCGCCGAGTGGGAAAGTTGACCCGCCAGTCGCACAAAGCGCGTCGCGCCGCTGCGCGGGCACGGGACAAGTGCGCTACAATCGCGCCCTTGTGCACAGCTACCCAGATCGCGAAGGAAAACCATGACGTTCAAGGCGCCGGACAGCCTCTCCGAGCAAATTGCCCACTACCTGGCCGAGCGGATCATCCGCGGCGAACTCGCACCCGGCGAGCGCATCCAGGAGCAGAAGGTCACCCAGGCCCTCAACGTCAGCCGTGGCTCGGTGCGCGAGGCGCTGCTCATCCTCGAACGCCGCCACCTGGTGGCGATCCTGCCGCGCCGCGGCGCCCATGTGACCGAGCTGGACGAGAACAGCGTGCGCAGCCTGTGTACCCTGATGGGCGAGTTCTACATCCTGCTGGGCAACGCCGTTGCCCAACATTGGCGCAGCGACAGCGACCTGCGCCCGTTCCTGGACATCCAGCAGCGCCTCAAGCAGGCCCACGCCGCCAAGGACATCAAGGCCTTCGTCGGCGACAGCTTCGCGGTGATGCGCGCCGCCTATCCGTTCGCCAACAACCCGTACCTGCAGGAAACCGTCGAGAACCTGCAGCCGGCCATGAGCCGTGCCTACTACCTGGCCCTGGACCAGCGTCAGGCCAACATGGTCGATTACCTGGAGCTGTTCGCCCGCCTGCTCGAAGCCGTGGTCGCCCGCGACCTGCCGCGCATCCGCGAGGTGCTCACCGCCTATTGCCAGCGCAGTTGCGAACTGGTGCTGGCGGCGCTGGCGCGGGTCTGATCGATGCGCCTGAAGTGCATCCGCCTGGCCGGGTTCAAGTCCTTCGTCGACCCGACCACGGTCAACTTCCCCAGCAACATGGCGGCCGTGGTCGGCCCCAATGGCTGCGGCAAGTCCAACATCATCGACGCGGTGCGCTGGGTGATGGGCGAAAGCTCGGCCAAGAACCTGCGCGGCGAGTCGATGACCGATGTCATCTTCAACGGCTCCACCAGCCGCAAGCCGGTCAGCCAGGCCAGCATCGAGCTGGTGTTCGACAACAGCGACAACTCTCTGGTCGGCGAGTACGCCGCCTACGCCGAGATCTCGATCCGTCGCAAGGTCACCCGCGACGGGCAGAACACCTATTACCTCAACGGCACCAAGTGCCGGCGCCGTGATATTACCGATATCTTCCTCGGCACGGGCCTGGGGCCGCGCAGCTACTCGATCATCGAACAGGGCATGATCTCCAAGCTGATCGAGGCCAAGCCCGAGGAGCTGCGCAACTTCATCGAGGAGGCGGCAGGCATCTCCAAGTACAAGGAGCGCCGCCGCGAGACCGAGAACCGCATCCGCCGCACCCAGGAGAACCTGGCGCGCCTGACCGACCTGCGTGAAGAGCTGGAACGCCAGCTCGAGCGCCTGCACCGCCAGGCCCAGGCCGCCGAGAAGTACCGCGAGTACAAGGCCGAGGAACGCCAGCTCAAGGCGCGCCTGGCGGCCTTGCGCTGGCGCGACCTGGATCAGCGGGTGCGCCAGCGCGAGACGGTCATCGGCGACCAGGAGATCGCCTTCGAGGCCCTGGTGGCCGAGCAGCGCAACGCCGATGCCAGCATCGAGCGCCTGCGCGACGGCCATCATGAGCTGTCCGAACGCTTCAACCAGGTGCAGGGCCGCTTTTATTCGGTGGCCGGCGATATCGCCCGGGTCGAGCAGAGCATCCAGCACGGCCAGCAACGCCTGCGTCAGTTGCAGGACGACCTCAAGGAGGCTGAACGCAGCCGTCTGGAAACCGAATCGCACCTGGGGCACGACCGCACCTTGCTGGCGACCCTGGGTGAAGAGCTGGCGATGCTCGAGCCCGAGCAGGAACTGACCCTGGCCGCGGCCGAGGAGGCCGCCGCGACCCTGGAGGAGGCCGAGCTGGGCATGCACGGCTGGCAGGAACAGTGGGACAGCTTCAACACCCGCTCCGCCGAGCCGCGCCGCCAGGCCGAAGTGCAGCAGGCGCGCCTGGCGCAGCTGGAGGCCAGCCTGGAACGCCTGGCCGAGCGCCAGCGCAAGCTGGGCGAAGAGCGCGACCAGCTCGGCGGCGATTCGCAAGATACCGAGACCAGCGACCTGGACGAGCAGGTGGCCAGCAGCGAGTTGCTGCTTGAGGAACTCCAGCTGCAAGAGCGGCAAGTGGTCGAGCAGTTGGACGCGTTGCGCGAGCAAATGCAGCAGGCCACTCAGGCGCAGCAACAGCAGCAGGGTGACCTGCAGCGCCTGGGCGGGCGCCTGGCGTCCCTCGAAGCCTTGCAGCAGGCCGCGCTGGAGCCAGGTGTCGGGGCCGCCGACTGGCTGCGCGCCCAGGGCCTGGAACAGCGCCCACGACTGGCCGAGGGGCTGCGGGTCGAACCCGGCTGGGAACTGGCAGTGGAAACAGTGCTGGGCGCCGACCTGCAGGCGGTGCTGCTGGATGATTTCGCCGGCCTGGAATTCGCCGCGCTTGAGCAGGGCGAACTGCGCCTGCTGATGGCGGGGGGAGGGGGCGCGACCGTCGCCGGCAGCCTGCTCGACAAGGTCGAAGGAAGCGTCGACCTGTCGCCCTGGCTGGGCCAGGTCATGCCGGTGGACACCCTGGAACAGGCCCTGGCCCGGCGGGCCTCGCTGGGCGCTGGGCAGAGCCTGGTCAGCCGCGACGGCTACTGGGTCGGGCGGCACTTCCTGCGGGTCAGCCGCGGTGGTGAGGCCCAGGGTGGCGTACTGGCCCGTGGCCAGGAGATCGAGCGGCTGGGGCAGGAGCAGCTGGAGCAGGAGGCCTTGCTCGAACAGCTCGACGAGCAGTTGCAACGCCTGCGCGAGCAGCAGCTCGACCTGGAGGAGCAGCGCGAGCAGTTGCGCCGTCGCAGCCAGGACGAAAGCCGCCAGCACGGCGAGCTCAATGCACGCCTGTCCGCCGGCCGCGCTCGTGCCGAGCAGTTGGAGCTGCGCCGCCGCCGCCTGCAGGAAGAGCTGACCGAACTGCAGGAGCAGCGCGCCCTGGAGCACGAGCAACTGGGCGAGGCGCGCCTGTTGCTGCAGGAAGCCCTGGAACTGATGGCCCAGGACACCGAACAGCGCGAGCTGCTGATGGCGCGCCGCGACACCCTGCGCGAAGGCCTCGACCGCATCCGCCAGGAAGCCCGCCAGCACAAGGATCACGCCCACCAGCTGGCCGTGCGCCTGGGCTCGCTGCGCGCCCAGCACGACTCGACCCGCCAGGCCCTCGAACGCCTGGAACAGCAGGCCGCACGTCTGAGCGAGCGCCAGGAACAGTTGAACCTGAACCTGGAGGAGGGCGAGGCACCACTGGAAGAATTGCGCCTCAAGCTCGAGGAGCTGCTGGAACGACGCATGAGCGTCGACGAGGAAATGCGCCAGGCGCGCCTGCACATGGACGAGGCCGACCGTGAGCTGCGCGATGCCGAACGGCGCCGCACCCAGGCCGAGCAGCAGTCGCAATTGCTGCGCGGCCAGCTGGAACAGCAGCGCCTGGAGTCCCAGGGGCTGGACGTGCGACGCAAGACCTTGCAGGAACAACTGCTCGCCGACGGCTACGATCTTCAGGGCGTGCTCGCCACGCTCGAGGTCGATGCCAGCGAGCAGGGCACCGAGCAGGCGCTGGAGCAGCTCGAGGCGCGGATCCAGCGCCTGGGCGCGATCAACCTGGCGGCCATCGAGGAATATGAACAGCAGTCCGAGCGCAAGCGTTACCTGGACGCCCAGGACGCCGACCTGGTCGAGGCGCTGGAGACCCTGGAAAACGTCATCCGCAAGATCGACAAGGAAACCCGCAATCGCTTCAAGGATACCTTTGATCAGATAAATGCCGGATTACAGGCACTTTTCCCAAAAGTTTTCGGTGGCGGCAGCGCTTATCTGGAACTGACGGGCGAAGATCTACTCGATACAGGGGTGACGATCATGGCGCGCCCGCCGGGCAAGAAGAACAGCACCATCCATCTGCTGTCCGGCGGCGAGAAGGCACTCACGGCCCTGGCCCTGGTGTTCGCCATCTTCAAGCTGAACCCGGCGCCGTTCTGCATGCTCGACGAGGTCGACGCGCCGCTGGACGACGCCAACGTCGGGCGCTATGCCCGTCTGGTGAAGGAAATGAGCGAGACCGTGCAGTTCATCTACATCACCCACAACAAGATCGCCATGGAAATGGCCGACCAGCTGATGGGGGTGACCATGCATGAGCCGGGCTGTTCACGTCTTGTAGCAGTCGATGTGGAAGAGGCGATGGCCATGGTCGATGCCTAGGGTCTGTACGAAATGTGTCTGCGCGAAGGTCAGACAAGGCGAAACGGGGGGAGGAAGCGGAGTGTACTGGAGTACATGAGCATTCCGAGCCCCGTTTCAACGCAGTATGGGCGAGTGCAGATACATTTCGGACAGAGCCTAAGGGGTAAAGAAAGGGTGTGAACGTGTAGGCAAAAGCCTCAGCAGACGCGACAGACGGTGTAAAGTTGCCTTTGGTCGTGCTAGCTTAATGTCACTTGTTTTTTGCGTGGGTAAAACGCCTGTCAGAACATAGAGTTGGCGCCACGTGTTAAAGGCCTTTGAAGCCTTTGTTTTCAAGCATATTTTTTTATAGAGGCACGGGATTACATGGAAATCGGTCTGCGCGAGTGGCTGATCGTCATCGGCATCATTGTCATCGCCGGTATTCTTTTCGACGGCTGGCGCCGCATGCGCGGCGGCAAGGGCAAGTTGAAGTTCCGTCTGGACCGTAGCTACGCCAACGCCCCGGACGACGACAGCGGCAGCGCCGAGGTGCTCGGCCCTGCGCGTGTGCTGGAAACCCATAAAGAGCCCGAGCTGGACGAGTCCGACCTGCCGTCGGTGAGCGCCCCTGCGCGCGAACGGGAGCGCGAGCGCGAACCCAAGCCGGCCAAGGCCAAGCGCGGCAAGCGCAACCACAGCGAGCCGCAGCAGGGTGACCTGAACCTGGCCGCCGAGCCCCGTGAGCCCGACCTGTTCGAGGGTGGCGACGACGATTTCGCCGCCGACAACACCCGCGCCAACGGTTTCACCGCGCCGAGCACGCCGGCCAAGGAGCTGCCTCCGGCCGAGGAAGTGCTGGTGATCAGCGTGATTTCCC
Source organism: Pseudomonas sp. 2hn (assembly GCF_019646095.1). Lineage (NCBI taxonomy): Bacteria > Pseudomonadati > Pseudomonadota > Gammaproteobacteria > Pseudomonadales > Pseudomonadaceae > Pseudomonas > Pseudomonas sp. 2hn. The sequence continues at coordinate 1,786,730 of NZ_CP081016.1, forward strand.
GTGACGAGGGTGGCTTCAAGGGCCCGGCACTGCTGCAGAACATCCTCGAAAGCGGCCTGCGCTTCGGCGAGATGGACATCTTCCACCGTCACGAGAGCATGGCCGGTCACGGCGAAGTGCTGTTCTCCATGGCCAACGCGGTCAAGCCCGGCGTGTTCGACCTGGACGACATCGACCACTTCAGCACCCGTGCGGTGAGCTTCTTCCTCGGTCTGCCTGGCCCGCGTCATCCCAAGCAGGCCTTTGACGTGATGGTGGCCGCCGCCCGCAAGCTGGCCCACGAGCTCAACGGTGAACTCAAGGACGACCAGCGCAGCGTGCTGACCGCCCAGACCATCGAGCACTACCGCCAGCGCATCGTCGAGTTCGAGCGCCGCGCCCTGACCCAGAAACGCTGATGTGTACGAGCGGGTGGATCCAGCCTCGATCCGCGCCGCGATGATTCAAGCAAAAGAGCAGCCAGGGGCTTAATGCCAGTCAGTTAAGCCAATTGGGGTCGCTGCGCGACCCTTCGCGGGTAAACCCGCTCCCACAGGTACAGCGCTCGATTCAGCGTTTGCGCGATCCTGTGGGAGCGGGTTTACCCGCGAAGGGCTGCAAAGCAGCCCCAATAAGTGCGATGAAGCGCTAACTGACTGGCATTAAGCCAGGGGCTGCTCTTTTGCTTTGCAAGAGAAGACGACCCCATGAACGCCGAATCCCGAATCCATGCCCTGCGCGCCGAACTTGACCAGCACAACTACCGCTACTACGTGCTCGACGAACCCAGCGTGCCCGATGCCGAGTACGACCGCCTGTTCAACGAGCTCAAGGCACTGGAGGCCGAGCACCCGCACCTGGTGACCCCGGACTCGCCGACCCAGCGCGTCGGTGGCACGGCGTTGGCGGCGTTCAGCCAGGTCCGTCACGAAGTGCCCATGCTCAGCCTGGGCAACGCCTTCGAGGAAGACGACCTGCGCGATTTCGGTCGCCGCGTGGTGGAGGGCCTGGATCTGCCGGGCGGCGAACAGGCGGCGGTGGACTACAGCTGCGAGCCGAAGCTCGACGGCCTGGCGGTGAGCCTGCTGTACCGTGATGGCCAATTGGTGCAGGGCGCCACCCGCGGCGACGGCACCACCGGCGAGGACATCAGCGCCAACGTGCGCACGGTGCGCAACATCCCGCTCAAGCTGCAGGGCGAGGGCTGGCCGGCGGTGCTGGAGGTGCGTGGCGAGGTGTACATGAGCAAGGCCGGTTTCGACCGGCTCAACGCCGCCCAGGCCGAGGCCGGCGGCAAGACTTTCGCCAACCCGCGCAACGCCGCGGCCGGCAGTCTGCGCCAGCTGGACTCGAAGATCACCGCCAGCCGCCCGCTGGAGTTCTGCTGCTATGGCGTCGGCCAGGTGTCGGAAGCCTTTGGCGACAGTCATATCGGCATCCTCGAGAAGCTCAAGACCTGGGGGCTGCCGATCAGCCGCGAGCTGCGCCATGCCTCCGGTATCGATGAGTGCCTGGCCTACTACCGCGATATCGGCGCCCGCCGCAACGGCCTGCCCTATGAAATCGATGGCGTGGTGTTCAAGGTCAACAGCCTGGCCTCCCAGCGTGAACTGGGCTTCCGCGCCCGTGAGCCGCGCTGGGCGATCGCCCACAAGTTCCCGGCCATGGAAGAGCTCACCGAGGTGCTCGACGTCGAGTTCCAGGTCGGGCGCACCGGCGCCGTGACTCCGGTGGCGCGGCTCAAGCCGGTCAAGGTGGCCGGCGTGACCGTGTCCAACGCCACCCTGCACAACATGGACGAGATCGCCCGGCTGGGCCTGCGCATCGGCGACACGGTGATCATTCGCCGCGCCGGCGATGTGATCCCTCAGGTGATGCAGGTGGTGCTCGACCGCCGTCCGCAGGACGCCCGGCCGGTCGAGGTGCCCACGCAGTGCCCGGTGTGCGGCTCGCAGGTCGAGCGCACCCAGCTGGTCAAGCGCAGCAAGGGCAAGGAAACCACCAGCGAAGGCGCGGTGTACCGCTGCGTGGGGCGCCTGAGCTGCGCCGCCCAGCTCAAGCAGGCGATCATCCACTACGTGTCGCGCCGGGCCATGGACATCGACGGCCTGGGCGAGAAGAGCGTCGAGCAGCTGGTCGACGAGAACCTGATCCGCTCGCCGGCCGATCTCTACCACCTGACCTTCGACCAGGTGGTGGCGCTGGAAGGCTTTGCCGAGGTGTCGAGCAACAAGTTGCTGGCTGCTATCGAGGCGAGCAAGCGCCCGAGCCTGGCGCGCTTCATCTATGCGCTGGGCATCCCCGATGTCGGCGAGGAGACCGCCAAGGTGCTGGCCCGCTCCCTGGGCAGCCTGGCGCGGGTGCAGGTGGCGTTGCCGCAGGTGCTGACCTACCTGCCGGATATCGGCCTGGAAGTCGCCCACGAGATCCACAACTTCTTCGAGGACGCGCACAACCGCGAAGTCATCGCGCAGTTGCTGGCCTGCGGCATGCAGTTGCAGGACGAGGGTGAGCTGGCCGCCGAGTTCGCCGCCAGCACCACGCTGGCCGGCATGCTCGCCAAGCTCGACATCCCTTCGGTCGGGCCGACCGGTGCCGAGAAGCTGGTAGACAAGCTGGGCACCCTGGACAAGATCATCGCCGCCGATGGCATCGACTTGCGCCAGGCCCTGAATACCAAGGCCGCTGACAGCGTGCGCGAGTTCTTCAAGGTCGAGGCCAACCAGCAGCTGGCCCGTGCCATCGAAGCCCAGTTGCTGGAATTCGGCATGCACTGGTCGTGCGAGAAGAAGTCCGCCGAGGGATTGCCGCTGGCCGGCCAGACCTGGGTGCTGACCGGCACCCTGGAGCGCATGAGCCGCGATATCGCCAAGGAGAAGCTGGAAAGCCTGGGGGCCAAGGTGGCGGGTTCCGTGTCCGGCAAGACCCACTGCGTGGTCGCCGGCCCCGGCGCTGGCTCCAAGCTGGCCAAGGCCGCCGAGCTGGGCGTTGAGGTGATGGACGAGGAGGCGTTCGTGGGCTTCCTGGCGGAGCGTGGTATCAGCGTCTGAACCCGCAGGCCTTATCGCGGGGCAAGCCCGCTCCCACGGGTGATGATGCGTGGGAGCGGGCTTGCCCCGCGATAGTTTTGCCACAAGTCCTTGAGAAATGATGGTTTTTTCACGATCAAAGGTTGTAACTTCGCCCCGGCGCTGTACAATGGCGCGGCTCGTCAGCTGACGAGCCGTCGTGGTGGCCCCATCGGTCCCCCCGCATTGATTACCCGTTAACCTGGTCAGGCCCGGAAGGGAGCAGCCATAGCGGGAACATCGAGTGCCGGGGTGTGGCTGGTGGGGCCGCCTCCATTTTGGGCGCAGGGATTTTCCGGCGTACCTGTCAGGCGTCACCCATCAGACGCGTTTCTTTACACCCTCGCACTGTTTTCCGCCTGCACGATTCCGCGCAGCGCCTTATCATGCATCCCATCGTGTCAGCACATTCGGCCAGGAGATAGCGACCGTGGAACATGTCGACGACCTCACCCGCCAGAAGATCCGCGAGTGGCAGCTGCGCCGCCTGGAAATCAAGGACCAGATGGCCGCCAGCCCCGAGCGTGTGCTGGAGCTGTCGCAGGTGCTCGACCAGATGGAAGAAGAGCATGAGCGCATCCTCGAGGCAGCGGTCGTGCCGGTGGCAGCAACGGCTGACGCGGCGGCCTTCGAGCTGCAGGTGCAGGTGTCGGCGCACTCGGTGCGTGACTTGCGCAAGCTGCTGGAACTGGCCCTGCATGAGCTCGATGGCGTACTCGACGCACCGCAGGCGGGTGTCAGCTATCCCGGCGACATGGCCGGGTCGTTGGGGGCCTACCGCTTCGAACTGGTGGTGGGGCAGGCCGCTGAATCCGACAAACCTTGAGTGATCCCCGGACCCGTACCGACATGCAGCCCGAGCACTTCGACTTTTCCCATCCGGTGTACCTGCCGGTCAGCGCAGAGGTATGCCAGGCCTTGCTGCAGGCCGAGGGCGCGCCTGCGCTCGATGCCTTGGGCGACCCTGAGCTGGCGGCCGTGCTGGTGATCCAGAACCTGGCCCAGGCACCGGGCCAGGTCGATGCGCGGGCGGCGGAAAAGGTGCTCGGCAAGCTGTTGGCGTGGGCGGTCGATGGCAGGCACTCGCCTGGCGTGGACTTGCTGTCCGAGGCCCGTCGGCTGTTCGATGCGCGCAAGCTCTATTTCGGCCTCGAGGTGATCAAGGGTTCCAAGCTGCGCCTGCTCGATGCCGAACAAGTGCAGGCGCGGGAGTACCTGCTGGCGGACGGCAAGTGGGATTTCGACTACCGCATTCGCCTGCATCACAGTGACAACCCGTTCAGCCAGCGGGTGACCACCGGCTTCGACACCGAGCGCTGGCTGACCGTCGAGCAGGACAAGCTGCTCAAGGTCATCCAGGCCAATCTCGATGAGGACATCCATGTGCAGGGCTATGCCGGGATAGGCAAGAGCTACCTGCTCGGCGCGCTGATGGAATGCCTGCCCCGTGGCCGGGTGCTGGCCCTGGCGCGCACGCCGGCCAAGCTCGGTACCCTGCGTCGGCGCATGGGGCTGGATACCCAGGCCAAGGTCGGCATGACCTTCGGCCAGTTCGCCCGGGCCCTGCTCAAGGATACCCGGCCGGTTCCCGCCCGGACGGCACAGCGCGGTCCTGGCAAGCGCCGGCTGGCCGAAGAGCTGGGGATCGTCGGGCTGCGCCAGTACGACGCCGAGCACGCCCTGGATATCTGCCTGGAAGTGCTGCGCAACTATTGCGAGTCGCGGGACTACAGCCTGTCCAGCCGCCACCTGCCGCATTTTCGCCAGGCGCTGTCCGGCCTCGATGCCCAGGTGCTGCTCGAGTACGCCAGCCGCCTGTGGCGCTACCTGGAGGCGCAGCCGACCTGGGGCGCGCAGACCGGGTTCGAGGCGTTGCTGCTGCTCAAACGTGCCAGCCTGGGCGGTTGCAGCGTGCCCGGGCGTTTCAGCCACGTGATCATCGACGAAAGCCAGGACGTGCCGGCCTCGTTGCTGCAGGTAATCGAGCGTGGCCGCCAGGTGCTGATCACCCTGGGTGACGAATACCAGAAGGCCACCGGCGAGGTGGTCAGGCGCGAGCGTCAGGTACGGCAGAAGGACATGGCCTTCGCCGTGCGCTCCGGGCCCAAGGTGGAGCGCCTGATCAACCCGTTGATCGGTGTGCACTCGAAAAAATCCAAGGTCGCGTTCGAGGCGGCGCGGCATGTCGATGTCGGCATCGAGCACTTCCCCGAAGGTTTTGTCCCGCCCGAGGGCTGCGTGGTGCTGACCGCCTCGCGCTGGGACACGATGCGCTGGGCGATGGAGATGGCCGAGTCCAACTGCCTGCTGAACTTCCCCGACTGGCCGGACATGCGGCGCTTCATGGTTACCGCGATTGGCCTGTTCAGGGCGGGGTTCTACGCGCCGGGGCAGGACGCCGAAGGGCCGCATGGGTATTTCGCGCACCTGCTCGACTGGCAGCAGGTGCGCGAGTCCGAGCGCTTCGATGCCGCGTTCCAGTGGGTCGAGGCGCGGCTGGAGGCGGGTTTCAAGCTTGCCGACCTGACCGGTCTGGATGCGCGCGTCGCCACGCAGCCCGCCAGTCTCACGCTGTTGATGGCCGAGGAGGCCGGTGGCCTGGAGTTCGATCAGGTGCTGTTGACGCCGGAGCTGATGACCACCCAGCGCTTCAAGGACGCCTACGCCTTCGATGCGCGGATCTGCGCGGTATACATCGCCCTGTCGCGGGCGCGTCGGCAGTTGTACCTGCCCTATGACGTGGAAGAGTGGATCAACTACCACAAGGGCCAGCCGTTCCGCGAGTTGCACGGCTACTGAGCCCGCTGTCGTACTTTGGGCTGGCGGGCCTCATCGCGGGGCAGGGCGACTCCCGCGCTTGCCCTTGCTGGCTGACACCTGCATCAATCGCTGGAAAGTCGGGCATTGCAGGTGGTTCTCCTCGGGGCACACTGCCGCATGCCGCAGCCCTTTGCTCATCGCCTGCAGGCGCTTGATCCTCTGCTCGATCTCGTCGGCCTTGGCCAGCAGCAGCGCTCGATCGACCCGTTGCTCGTCCAGCATCGCCGCCACTTCGTCCAGCGAAAAGCCCGCCGCCTGGCCCAGGGCGATCAGGGCCAGGCGTTCTGGCGTATCCGCCGGAAATTGCCGGCGCTGGCCATGGCCGGCGAGCGATGTGAGCAGGCCCTTGTTCGCGTAGTAACGCAATGTCGACGCCGGCACTCCGGTGCGCCTGGCGACATCGGCAATGTCCATCGCGGCTCCCTTGACTTGAAGTTGACTTCAACTTGCATGCTGCTCGGCATCGATCTTTCCGTCAATCTGCCAAGGGCTTTCGACATGAGCGTTACTTCTCTCGCATTTTCCATTTTGCTTGTCGGCATCGGCGCCACCCTGGTCATGGACCTGTGGACCCTGCTGCTCAGGCGCCTGGGCATCACCACCCTGAACTACGCGATGGTCGGGCGCTGGGTTGGCCACCTGTTCGCGGGGCGCTGGCGGCATGCGGCAATCGGCAAGGCCGCGTCGGTGAGGGGGGAGCTGGCGTGGGGCTGGTTGCTCCATTACGCCACGGGGCTGGTGTTTGCGGCGCTGCTGGTGGCTATTGCAGGGGAGGGGTGGTTGCTGGCGCCGGTCCTGTGGCCCGCGTTGCTGTTCGGGGTGGTCTCGGTGCTGGTGCCGTTGTGTGTGGTGCAGCCCGCGTTTGGGGCGGGGTATTTTGCCACCCGTACCCCGACACCGCTCAGGAGCGGCCTGCGTAGCTTGGCCACGCATGGGGTGTTCGGTTTTGGGTTGTTCCTGAGTGCGGTAGTGTTGGGAGGGGTTCGGGGAGGGCTGACAGGTTAAACAGGTGTGTTTGGACCAATGGAGCCTGCATCATGCTTGTCTTGGGTGAGGGCCTCCAGGTGTCCGCCACAACCCCTGCAGCGCCTGTCAGATCGAGCGCCGCCCGCGCGGCGCATCGCGGGACAAGCCCGCTCCTACATTTGTTGCAACGTGCCGAACCTGTTAGGCCATGGTTGTCCGCCTTGGTGCCTGTCTTGAGACAGGTGAAGCGGCTGTGGTGCACACGCTGGAACCGTGTCGGACGAACAAGGCGGACCAGGTAATGGCACAGGATTGACTGGCCCGAAACAGATGTAGGAGCGGGCTTGTCCCGCGATGCGCCGCGCGGGCGGCGCTCGATCTGATAGGCGCCACAACTCTAGCGTCGAGCACTTTGAAAGACCTGGTCATCGGTATACCGCTCGACAATCCGCTGCATCTCCCCGGACTCCTTGATCCGCACCAGCGCCCTGAGCACACCTTGGGTCGGTAGTTGGGGATCGTTGCGCACCATGCAGCCCAGCGCTTGCTCTTCCAGCACGGCCAAGGCCTGCAGGCGTTGCCCTGGCGGCAGGGAGCGGTTGTACCACTGCAATGACAGCTGGTTGCTGATCGCGTGGCGAAAGCGTCCGGCCTGGAGCTTCTGCAGGGCCAGTAGCTGGTTGCGGCTGTCCTCGCGCTGCAGGCGGTCCTGGCTGAACAGGGGTTCCAGGGTGGGGTAGGTGTAGCCGAGCACGGTGCCGATGGCCTGGGGCGACAGTGCTTCCGGGCGGGTGGGCCCGCTGTCGCCGGGGCGGCCAATCAGCAGGTCGCGCTGTTCGATGATGGGGATGCTCCACAGGTAGTCGCCCGGCCGGTCGGTCAGCCACTGGGTGGAGACATAGCAGCGCACGTCGATTTCACCGGCCTGCATCGCCTCCTGCAGGCGCAGGCGAGCCATCACGTGGTACTGCGGGCGGGCGTCGGTCTCCCGGGCAATGGCCTGCATCAGCTCGAAAAGGATGCCTTCCACCGGTTGCTGGTCCTCGGTGCGCATCAACGGCATGCTCCAGCTTTCGGCGACGGAAAAGCGCAGCACCGGCGGTTGCGCCAGGCCGTGGGTGGTCCACAGCAACAGGATGGCCAGGACTCGCCGCACGCCTCATCCTCCCTGATCCGCCGCCGGTGTGCCCGTTACTGAGCTTAGACGAGATCGGCAGGGTGCAATTTCGGCCCCGCTCCGCTAGCATTAGCGCTCTTTCCGCCCGCTCCGGTCACGATGGTTTTTTGATGAGTTATCAGGTTCTTGCACGTAAATGGCGTCCGCGCTCGTTCCGCGAAATGGTCGGCCAGACCCATGTGCTCAAGGCTTTGATCAACGCCCTGGACAACCAGCGCCTGCACCACGCCTACCTGTTCACCGGTACCCGGGGCGTGGGCAAGACCACCATCGCGCGGATCATCGCCAAGTGCCTGAACTGCGAGACCGGCATCACCTCTACCCCGTGCGGCACCTGTTCGGTGTGCCGGGAGATCGACGAAGGCCGTTTCGTCGACCTGATCGAGATCGACGCCGCCAGCCGCACCAAGGTCGAGGACACCCGCGAACTGCTCGACAACGTGCAGTACGCGCCGAGCCGCGGGCGCTTCAAGGTCTACCTGATCGACGAAGTGCACATGCTCTCCACCCACTCGTTCAACGCCTTGTTGAAGACGCTGGAAGAGCCGCCGCCCTACGTCAAGTTCATCCTCGCCACCACCGACCCGCAGAAGCTGCCGGCGACCATCCTGTCGCGCTGCCTGCAGTTCTCGCTGAAGAACATGAGCCCGGAGCGGGTGGTCGAGCACCTGACCCATGTGCTGGGCGCCGAGAACGTACCGTTCGAGGAAGACGCCCTGTGGCTGCTCGGTCGCGCCGCCGATGGCTCGATGCGCGACGCCATGAGCCTGACCGACCAGGCCATCGCCTTTGGCGAGGGCAAGGTGCTGGCCGCCGATGTGCGGGCGATGCTCGGCACCCTCGACCATGGTCAGGTGTACGGGGTGCTGCAGGCGTTGCTCGAGGGTGATGCCCGGGCGTTGCTGGAGGCGGTGCGCGACCTGGCCGAGCAAGGGCCGGACTGGAACGGCGTGCTGTCGGAAATGCTCAATGTGCTGCACCGGGTGGCCATCGCCCAGGCGCTGCCCGAGGCGGTCGACAACGGCCAGGGCGACCGTGAGCGCGTGCTGGCGCTGGCCCAGGCCCTTCCGGCTGAGGATGTGCAGTTCTATTACCAGATGGGCCTGATCGGTCGTCGCGATCTACCGTTGGCGCCGGACCCGCGTGGCGGCTTCGAAATGGTCCTGCTGCGCATGCTGGCGTTCCGTCCGGCTGACACCGACGATGCGCCGAAGCCGGTACTAAAGCCGGTGGGGATCAGCCAGGCCACAGCTGATCCGGCCCAACCGGTGGCAGCGGCGGCTGTGGCCGTGGCGCCGCCCGTTGTCGCCAGCCCTGTCGCTGAAGCGGTCGCGCCGGTGCCCGTGGCTGAGCCACCTGTACAGCCGGAGCCGCCAGTCATCGAAGTGCCGGTCGTTGCCGAGGTTGTCGAGGCAGCGCAATCGGAGCCAGAGCCCGAGCCTGAGCCGCAGCCCGTCGAGGAGGTCATCGACCTGCCGTGGGAGGAGCCCGTTGCCGCGCCGGCGCCGGTCGCGCCCGAGCAGCCGCCCGAGCCTGCACCTGTGGTCGAGGCCGCCAGCCCGCAGCCAGACTACGACGAGCCGCCGTTCGATCCGTCGGCCTACAACCCAGCGGGCATGGAGCGCGACGACGAGCCGCCGGCGGACGAGGACTACTACGCGCCCGACAGCGATCCGGCTGGCTTCAGCTACCTGGACGAACTGGCCGAGCACGTACAGGAAGAGGCGCCCGCCCAGGCACCGGAGCCGCTGCCGGCGGCCATGCCCGCGACCGGGCTGGCCCTGCAATGGCTGGAATTATTCCCACAGTTGCCTGTCTCCGGTATGACAGGCAACATCGCCGCAAACTGTACGCTGATCGCCGCCGATGGCGATGACTGGCTGTTGCACCTGGACCCGGGGCAGGGCGCGTTGTTCAACTCGACGCAGCAGCGCCGGCTGAACGACGCGCTCAACCAGCAGCTGGGTCGCGAGATCCGCCTGAAGATCGAGCTGATCCGCCCCGAGCAGGAAACCCCGGCCCAGGCCGCCTCGCGTAAGCGGGCCGAGCGCCAGCATGACGCCGTGGTGTCGATCGAGCAGGATCCGCTCATCCAGCAGATGATCCGGCAGTTCGGCGCGACGGTCAGGCAGGATACTATTGAGCCTGTAGACGCCCTGGCCAGCCAGAGCCAATGAACGGATAACCATGCGGCCCGCCTGTGCCGGGCCGCATCACATGACCCAATCGAGGTATACCCCCATGATGAAAGGTGGCATGGCCGGCCTGATGAAGCAGGCCCAGCAGATGCAGGAAAAGATGCAGAAGATGCAGGAAGAGCTGGCCAACGCGGAAGTCACCGGCCAGTCCGGCGGTGGCCTGGTGAGCGTGGTGATGACCGGTCGCCACGACGTCAAGCGCGTCAGCATCGACCAGAGCCTGATGTCGACCGACGCCGACGACAAGGAAGTGCTCGAGGACCTGATCGCCGCCGCGCTGAATGACGCCGTGCGCAAGATCGAGCAGAACAGCCAGGACAAGATGGGCAGCATGACTGCCGGCATGCAACTGCCGCCTGGTTTCAAGATGCCGTTCTGATCCGGCTCACGCTGCACAATGGGGAGCAACGGCCAAGCGGTCGTTGCTCCCTTCTTCGTTCTGTTTACCGACTGACAGGCCTGCCTAGATGAGCTTCAGCCCCCTGATCCGCCAACTGATCGACGCCCTGCGCATTTTGCCCGGTGTAGGCCAGAAAACCGCCCAGCGCATGGCCCTGCAGTTGCTCGAGCGCGACCGTAGCGGCGGCACGCGCCTGGCCCAGGCCCTGAGCCAGGCCATGGAAGGCGTTGGCCACTGCCGCCAGTGCCGGACCCTCACCGAGCAGGAGTTGTGTCCGCAGTGCTCTGATCCACGCCGTGACGATACCCAGCTGTGCGTGGTGGAAGGCCCGATGGATGTATACGCGGTAGAGCAGACCGGCTATCGCGGCCGCTACTTCGTGCTCAAGGGGCACTTGTCGCCGCTCGATGGCCTGGGGCCTGAGGCCATCGGTATTCCGCAGCTGATGGCGCGGATCGAGGAGCAGGGCACCTTCAGCGAGGTGATCCTGGCCACCAACCCCACGGTGGAGGGGGAGGCGACTGCCCACTACATCGCCCAGCTGCTGGCCGAGAAGGGCCTGGCCGCCACGCGCATCGCCCATGGCGTGCCGTTGGGCGGGGAGCTGGAGCTGGTGGACGGCGGGACGCTGGCCCACGCCTTTGCGGGGCGCAGGCCGATTTCGCTGTAAGACCCAGCCCTTTCAAGGTTTTGATAATTGGCGCCAGGCTTGGATTTGCCGGGGCTGCTTTGCAGCCCTTTCGCGGCACAAGGCCGCTCCTACAGGCGACTGCGCGCCCCTGTAGGAGCGGCCTTGTGCCGCGAAAGGGTCGCAAAGCGACCCCGGCAATCCTGAGTTGGAACGGTCATATCGAAAAATCGCAGAACCTTGACGGGGGCTGGAAGCCCACGCAAAGCATCGCGAACGCGAACTCAATATTCGCTGAGGGAAAACTCGGTCAGGCAGAAGGTCGGCACCCCGGCTGCCTGCAGCCGGCGCGAACCTTCGAGCTCCGGCAGGTCGATGATCGCCGCCGCCTCGAACACCTGGGCGCCGGTGCGGCGCACCAGGTTGGCCGCGGCCAGCAGGGTGCCGCCGGTGGCGATCAGGTCATCGAAGATCAATACCGAGTCGCCATCGCACAGGCTGTCGGCGTGCACTTCCAGGAAGGCCTCGCCGTATTCGGTCTGGTAACCCTCCGACAGCACGTCGGCCGGCAGCTTGCCCTGCTTGCGGAACAGGATAAGTGGTTTGTTCAGCTGGTGGGCGATGATCGAGCCGATCAGGAAGCCCCGTGCGTCCATGGCGCCGATATGGCTGAAATCGGCCTCGACATAGCGCTCGATGAACTGGTCGGCGACATAGCGCAGCCCGCGCGGCGACTGGAACAGCGGTGTGATGTCGCGGAAGATCACGCCCGGCTTGGGGAAGTCCACTACCGGGCGGATCAGGGCTTTGAGGTCGAAGGTGTCGCTGTGCATGGGCGGGTATCCTGGAAAAACTCGGCGCCAGTATACCCTGTTCACGGGGCGATCAGGCTTCGAGCGCACCACCGGCCAGCGCGCACAGCTGGATCGGGTCGAGGATGTGCACTTCCTTGCCCTCGGCCTTGAGCAGGCCGTTCTGCTGGAAGCGGGTGAACACCCGCGACACGGTTTCCACCGCCAGGCCCAGGTAGTTGCCGATCTCGTTGCGCGACATGCTCAGGCGGAACTGGTTGGCCGAGTAGCCGCGGGCACGGAAGCGTGCCGACAGGTTGACCAGGAAGGTGGCGATGCGCTCGTCGGCGGTCTTCTTCGACAGCAGCAGCATCATCTGCTGGTCGTCGCGGATCTCGCGGCTCATCACCCGCATCAGCTGGCGGCGCAGCTGCGGCAGTTGTACCGAGAGTTCGTCGAGGCGCTCGAAGGGAATCTCGCACACCGAGGTGGTTTCCTGGGCCTGGGCCGACACCGGGTAGGCCTCGGTGTCCATGCCCGACAGGCCGACCAGCTCGCTGGGCAGGTGGAAGCCGGTGATCTGCTCTTCGCCGGCATCGCTGAGGCTGAAGGTTTTCAGGGCGCCAGAGCGGACCGCATAGACCGAGCCGAAATTGTCACCCTGGCGGAACAGGAACTCGCCTTTCTTCAACGGGCGGCCGCGTTTGACGATTTCATCCAGTGCATCCATGTCCTCCAGGTTCAGGGACAGGGGCAGGCACAGGGGGGCCAGGCTGCAATCCTTGCAGTGGGCCTGGTTGTGTGGGCGCAGTTTTACTGGCTCGGACATTTCTTTCGATCCTTGTGGGAAAGCACACATAAGCCGTAAGGATAACCTGCGGCATGGGCTGTAGGCCAGTGTGCGCATTTTTGGTGCACGCTAGCGGCGGCAGGGAAGGGGTGTTCCGCTACCGTTCAACTGTCCATAGTGTGCCTCGAAAGGCGGGCTGTCCATGCGGTGAAACGCCTCAATCGCCTCAGATCACCCGCGAGAAACGCTGGCGATTCTGCTGCGCGAGGTAGGCGTCGAACACCATGCATACCGAGCGCGCCAGCAGGCGGCCGGCCGGCAGGATACGGATGCCTTTGCTGTCCAGGCTGATCAGGCCGTCGCGCTGCATGGCTTGCAGCTGCGGCCACAGCTCCTTGAAGTAGCCGCGAAAATCGATGGTGAAGGCCTGCTCGAACGCCTCGAAATCCAGTTCGAAGTGGCAGATCAGTTGCTGGATCACTGCACGGCGCAGGCGGTCGTCCTGGTTGCACAAAAGGCCGCGCTGGGTCGCCAGCTGGGCGGTGGAAAGGGTGTCCTGGTAGGTGTTGAGGTCGCTGCTGTTCTGGCAGTACAGGTCGCCGATCTGGCTGATCGCCGACACGCCCAGGCCGATCAGGTCGCAGTGGCCGTGGGTGGTGTAGCCCTGGAAGTTGCGCTGCAGAGTGCCTTCCTCCTGGGCGATGGCCAGTTCGTCGTCGGGCAGGGCGAAGTGGTCCATGCCGATGTAGCGGTAGCCGGCTGCGGTCAGTTGGTCGATGGTGGCGTGGAGCATTTCCAGCTTGGCCGCCGGCGCCGGCAGGTCGGCGCTGTCGATGCGCCGCTGGGGCATGAAGCGCTCGGGCAGGTGTGCGTAGTTGAATACCGACAGACGGTCGGGCTGCAGGCGGATCACTTCCTCGACAGTGCGGGCGAAGCCTTCCGGGGTCTGCTTGGGCAGGCCGTAGATCAGGTCGAGGTTGATCGAACGGAACTGCAGGGTGCGCGCCGCCTCGATCAGGGTGCGGGTCTGCTCCAGGCTCTGCAGGCGGTTGACCGCGCGCTGCACGGCCGGATCGAGGTCCTGCACGCCGAGACTGACGCGGTTGAAGCCCAGCTCGCGCAGCAGGCCCATGGTCGACCAGTCGGCCTCGCGCGGGTCGATCTCGATGCCGTAGTCGCCGGAGTCGTCGTCCAGCAGGTGGAAGTGCTGGCGCAGGGTGGCCATCAGCTGGCGCAGTTCCACATGGCTGAGGAAGGTCGGCGTGCCGCCGCCGAAGTGCAGCTGCTCGACCACCTGTTTCGGGTCGAGGTGGCAGGCGATCAGCTGGATCTCCTGCTCCAGGCGCTGCAGGTAGGGCGCGGCGCGGCCACGGTCCTTGGTGATGACCTTGTTGCAGGCGCAGTAGTAGCAGATGTTGGCGCAGAACGGCACGTGCACGTACAGCGACAGCGGGCGCGTGGCGCGGCGGCTTTCGCGCAGGGCGTGAAGCAGGTCGAACGAGCCCACTTCGCCGTGCAGTTGCACGGCGGTCGGATAGGAGGTGTAGCGTGGCCCGGCCAGATCGTAGCGACGAATCAGGTCGGCGTCCCAGCGTAGGTCGTCGAGCATGTGGGTGGTCCCCGGATAGAGCTGCAGTGTCCGGAGTCTAGGGGCGGATGTAAGAAGTCGTGTTGATTTGTATCAAGGTGAGTTGGCGACCGTCGCGGGGCAAGCCAGCTCCCACCCGTTGGCGCGCCCCTAGCAGGCGTGGGAGCGGCTTGCCCCGCGATCAGTGTCCCATCAACCAGTGCTGGTGCGGCCCAGGCAATGTCCAGAGACCAAAGAGGATCACCAGTACACCGCCGGCCATGCGCACCCCGCGTTTGCGCAGCAGGCGACCCACGCGCTCGGCGGCAAGCCCCGTGGCCAGCAGCACCGGCCAGGTGCCGACGCCGAACGCCAGCATCAGTGCCGCGCTGTGCAGCGCATCGCCCTGGCTCGCCGCCCACAGCAGTGTGCTATACACCAGCCCGCACGGCAGCCAGCCCCACAGGGCGCCCAGCAGCAGGGCGCGAGGCAGGCTGGACACCGGCAACAGGCGGGTGGCAACGGGTTGTACATGGCGCCACAGGCCGCGGCCGAGCGCTTCGATACGGGTCAGGCCGCTCCACCAGCCGGCCAGGTACAGGCCCATGGCGATCAGCAGCAGCGCCGCGATGACGCGCAGGCCGATGGCCAGTGGGCTGCTGGCCAGCGCCACGCCGGCAAGACCCAGCAGCAGGCCGGCGGCGGCATAGCTGAGGATGCGCCCGAGGTTGTAGGCCAGCAGCAGGCGCAGGCGTCGACCGCGCTGCTCGGGTGGGATGGCCAGGGTCAGGGCGCCCATCAGGCCGCCGCACATGCCCAGGCAGTGGCCGCCACCGAGCAGGCCCAGGACCAGCGCCGAGCCCAGGAGCGGAATCAGTTCAGGCACGTGGCGCGGGGTCCTTGTCGTCGGGCTGTTCGTCCCCGGGCTTCACGGCGGCCTGGTGGCGCGGGTCCTGGTCATCGAACAGGATGCTGTGGGCCGGGCCTTCGAGGTCGTCGTACTGGCCGCTGTCCACCGCCCAGAAGAAGATGTAAACGGCGACGCCGACCAGCAGCAGGGCGGCGGGGATCATCACGTAGAGGGCGGGCATAGCGGTTTCCTTTCGAGCGACGCCGGCTCGCGCCCGGCCGGCGCCGCATCGGCGGGCAGCCGGGTCAGGCGCAGGGCGTTGAGCACCACGATCAGCGAACTGACCGACATGCCGATCGCCGCCCACACCGGGGTGATCCAGCCGAGCGCGGCGAACGGCAGCATGAGGCCATTGTACAGCGTCGCCCAGAGCAGGTTCTCGACAATGTTGCGGCGGGTTCGGCGGGCGAGGTCGAAGGCCTGCACCAGCGCTTGCAGGCGATTGGAAAGCAGCACCGCGTCGGCGCTGGTCTTGGCAAGGTCGGTGGCGCTGCCCATGGCGATGCTGATGTCGGCGGCGGCCAGCACCGGCACGTCGTTGACGCCGTCGCCGATCATCAGCACCTTGCGGCCCTGGCCTTGCAGGGTCTTGAGGCGGGCGAGCTTGTCGTCCGGGCGCAGGCCGCCGACGGCCTGGTCGATGCCCAGTTGCGCGGCCACTTCGGCGACCATCGGCGAGCTGTCGCCGGACAGCAGCAGCGTTTGCCAGCCCCGGGCCTTGCAGGCGGTCACCAGGTCCTGGGCGTCGTCGCGCAGGCGGTCGTCCAGCCCGAACCAGGCCAGCGGGCCTTGGCGGTCGCCCAGCAGCAGCCATTGTCCGCGTGGCTCCGGCACGCCGGGCACTTCGGCGCCGCTGAGGGCGCAGACGAAGGCGGCCTGACCGATACGCAGGCGTTGGCCGGCCAACTCGCCTTCCAGGCCCAGCCCCGGCATGCTGCTGACGCTTTCGGCGGCCTGGGCGGCGCGGCCGAAAGCGCGGGCGATGGGATGCTCGGAGCGGTTTTCCAGGGCGGCGGCCAGCGCCAGGCATTGGTCGCCGTCCAGCCGACCCATCGGGCGCACGCTGCGCAAGGCCAGGCGGCCCTCGGTGAGGGTGCCGGTCTTGTCGAAGATCACCGTGTCGATCTGGTTCAGCCCTTCCAACACATGGCCGCGGGTGATCAGCAGGCCGAGCTTGTGCAGGCTGCCGGTGGCCGCGGTGAGGGCGGTCGGCGTGGCCAGTGACAGGGCGCAGGGGCAGGTGGCGACCAGCATGGCCAGGACGATCCAGAACGCCCGTGGCGCATCCAGTTGCCACCAGATCACGCCGATCACGGCGGCGGCCACCAAGGTAAACAGCAGGAACCACTGCGAGGCGCGGTCGGCGATTTCCGCCAGGCGTGGTTTTTCCGACTGGGCGCGCTCCAGCAGGCGGACGATGGCTGACAGCCGCGAGTCCTGGCCCAGGGCCTGGACTTCGACGGTGAGGGTGCTTTCGACGTTGAGGGTGCCGCCGGTCACCCGGTCGCCGACGCGGCGCGCCAGGGGCAGGTATTCGCCGGTCAACAGCGATTCGTCGACGCTGGAGCGGCCGTCGAGGATCAGCCCGTCGGCCGGGATCACCGCACCGGGCAGCACCTGCACCCGGTCGCCGCACTGCAGTTCGCCAAGCAGGATGCGCTCGCCCTGGCCGTTGGCGTCCAGGCGCAGGCACGAGGCCGGCAACAGGTTGACCAGCTGCGCGGTGGCCGCCGCGGTGCGCTCGCGGGCGCGGCGTTCGAGGTAGCGGCCGGTGAGCAGGAACAGGGCGAACATGCCGACGGTGTCGAAGTACAGCTCGCCACTGCCGGTGATCGCGGTCCAGATCCCGGCGCAGTAGGCCAGGGCGATGGCCAGCGACACCGAGACGTCCATGGTCAGGTGGCGGGTGCGCAGGTCGCGGGCCGCGCCCTTGAAGAACGGCGCGCAGCTGTAGAACACGATGGGGGTGGTGAGGAACAGCGCGACCCAGCGCAGGATGGTGTGCAGCTCGGGCGACAGGTCGATGTTGAATTCCGGCCAGGTGGCCATGGTCGCCATCATCGCCTGGAACCACAGCAGCCCGGCCACGCCCAGGCGGCGCAGGGCGCTGCGGTTTTCCCGGGCCAGCTGTTCGGCAGCCTGGTCGGGCTGGTAGGGGTGGGCGGCGTAGCCGATCTGGCGCAGCTCGGCCAGCAGTTTGGACAGTGGCAGTTGCTGGTCGTCCCAACTGACCAGCAGGCGGTGGTTGGACAGGTTCAAGCGGGCGTCGTCGACGCCGGGCAGGTTGCGCAGGTGCTTCTCGATCAGCCAGCCGCAGGCGGCGCAGCTGATGCCCTCGACCATCAGGATGGTCGAGGCCAGTTCGCCTTCGTGGCGCACGAACGTCTGTTGCACGTCGCTGCGGTCGTACAGCGCCAGTTCATCCTGGAGCTGGCGGGGCAGGGCCTCGGGGTTGGCGCTGGTGTCGCTGCGGTGCTGGTAGTAGTGCTCCAGGCCACCGGCGACGATGGACTCGGCCACTGCCTGGCAGCCGGGGCAGCAGAATTGCCGCGGCGCGCCGAGGACCACGGCGGTGAAGCGGCTGCCGGCGGGGACGGGCAGGGCGCAGTGGTAGCAGGGGGTGGGGTGGGTCATTTTGAGTCTATCTTTTGGCTTGGGATTGCCGGGGCCGCCTTGCGGCCCTTTCGCGGCACAAGGCCGCTCCTACAGAAGCATGCGTTCCCCTGTAGGAGCGGCCTTGTGCCGCGAAAGGGCTGCAGGGCAGCCCCAGCGGTATCGCGGTTCATTGCTGGTGCTCGGCACCTTGCAACGCCTCGTCCCCCAGCTGCAAGGTCAGCCCATGCTCGACCTTCTCCTCCTCGAACAACCGCCACACATGCTCATCCTGGCTGCCCAGCAACTCGACGAAGCGCCGCCCCTGGACCTTGTCGTCGAGCTGGCCGACATAGCGGCCTTGCTCGGTACGGGTCAGCGGCACCTTGCGGTCCTTGTCCGGCTGGGTCGGCGAGATCAGGTTCAGTTCCAGCGTCTGCGGGTCGCTGTTGCCGGTCAGGCGCACTTCCACCTCGCCGGTCAGCTCGTCCAGGTGCACGCTGGCCTTGAGGTTGAGGGTCTGGGCCAGCAGCTCGCGGTCCAGCGAGCGGTTGATGCCCTTGCCGGCCTCGTAGTAGTTGTCGTTGACCAGGTTGTCCGGGTTGCGCACGGCAATGCTGACCATGGTCAGGCTCAGGCACACCGAGGTGGCCAGGATGCCGATGATGATCCAGGGCCAGAGGTGCTTGTACCAGGGGCTGGCGGCGGTGGCTGCAGGCATTGTTGGTGTTCTCTCTCAGCGGATCTGTGGGCCGATGAAACGGCTCTTGGCTTCAACCTGGCTGGCGCTGTCGTCGGCGTCCTTGAGGATGAAGGTGACTTCGTTGGTGGTCGAGGGCAGTTGTTCGGGAGCGACCGACAACTGCACCGGCAGGTTGACGATGTCGCCGGCGGCCACGCGGATCTCGCGCTGGCCTTCGAGCTTGAGGTCGGGCAGGCCGGCGGCGTCGAGCACGTAGACGTGGTCGCGCTGGTCCTTGTTCATCACTTTCAGGCTGTAGACGTTCTCGATCCGCCCCTGTGCGTTCTCGCGGTACAGCACGCGGTCCTTGGCCACGTCGAAGCCGACCAGTGAGCGGGTGGCGAAGGCGGTGATCAGGGCGCCAATCATCACCAGCAGCACCAGGGCGTAGCCGATCAGACGCGGGCGCAGCATGTGGGTCTTCTGCCCGGACAGGTTGTGCTCGGTGGTGTAGCTGATCAGGCCCTTGGGGTAGTTCATCTTGTCCATGATGCTGTCGCAGGCGTCGATGCAGGCGGCGCAGCCGATACACTCGATCTGCAGGCCGTCACGGATGTCGATGCCGGTGGGGCAGACCTGCACGCACATGGTGCAGTCGATGCAGTCGCCCAGGCCCTTGGCCTTGTAGTCGATGTCTTTCTTGCGCGGGCCGCGGGTCTCGCCGCGGCGTGGGTCGTAGGAGACGATCAGGGTGTCTTTGTCGAACATCACGCTCTGGAAGCGCGCGTACGGGCACATGTAGATGCACACCTGCTCGCGCAGCCAGCCGGCGTTGCCGTAGGTGGCCAGGGTGAAGAAGCCGACCCAGAAGTAGGCCCAGCCATCGGCCTGCCCGGTAAAGAACTCGATGGCCAGTTCGCGGATCGGCGCGAAGTAGCCGACGAAGGTCATGCCGGTGACGAAGCCGATCAGCAGCCACAGGCTGTGCTTGGCCAGCTTGCGCAGGAACTTGTTGGCGCTCATGGGCGCCTTGTCCAGCTTCATGCGCTGGTTGCGGTCGCCTTCGGTGACTTTCTCGCACCACATGAACACCCAGGTCCACACGCTTTGCGGGCAGGTGTAGCCGCACCAGACCCGGCCGGCGTAGACGGTGATGAAGAACAGGCCGAAGGCGGCGACGATCAGGATGCCCGAGAGCAGGATGAAGTCCTGGGGCCAGATGGTGGCGCCAAAGATGTAGAACTTGCGTTCGGGCAGGTTCCACCAGACGGCCTGGTGGCCGCCCCAGTTCAGCCAGACGGTGCCGAAGTACAGCAGGAACAACACCGCGCCACCGACCATCCGCAGCCTGCGGAAGATGCCGGTGAAGGCGCGGGTGTAGATTTTTTCGCGCGAGGCGTAGAGGTCGACGGAATCCTTCCCTTTGCTGGCAGGCGGGGTGACGTCATGTACCGGAATTTGCTTGCTCATCATCAAGTCCCACGGCAGTGGAGAAATGCCGCGGCCAGTGCGTGCCGGCCGCAGTCTCGCGCGTTCTGCTAGCGCTCTGCGGCCCATGATACGCCTGAGTTGGCGCGTGCGGGGCGCGCTGCGACCTTTAGTCGCGTTGGGTTCGTGGTGTGAATCGTGTTATGGCGGGTGTCAATTGATTCAGGTCATGAGGCCTGCAGGAATTGTGCTGTCAGTGCCGGCCTCTTCGCGGGTAAACCCGCTCCCACAGGTTCAGTGAAGTACCTGTGGGAGCGGGTTTACCCGCGAAGAGGCCAGGCCTGCCTTACTCGGTCTTGGCCGGTTCCGCCTGATGCGACAAGCTGTACACATAAGCGGCCAGCAAGTGCACCTTGTCGTTGCCCTGCATTTGCGCCTGGGCCGGCATCTGCCCCTGGCGGCCATAGCGAATGGTCTGCTGCAGCTGGGCGAAGCTCGAGCCGTAGATGAACGCCTGCGGGTGGGTCAGGTTCGGCGCGCCCATGGCCGGGGTGCCCTTGCCTTCAGGCCCGTGGCAGGCCACGCAGTTGGTGGCGAAGATCTGCTGGCCCTTGGCCGGGTCGGCCTTGGCGTCCTCGGGCAGCTTGCGTCCGTCCAGGTTGGTCAGCACGAAGGCCGCCACATCCGCCACGCCCTGCTCGCCGATCACAGTGGCCCAGCCCGGCATCACGCCGTGGCGACCATTCATGATGGTGGTCTTGATGGTCTCCGGCTCACCGCCCCAGCGCCAGTCGTTGTCGGTCAGGTTGGGGAAGCCGTAGGCGCCGCGGGCGTCGGAGCCGTGGCACACCGAGCAGTTGGAGGCGAACAGGCGCGCGCCCATCTTCAGAGCCTGCGGGTCCTTGGCCACATCCTCCAGCGGCATGGCGGCGAACTTGGCGAAGATTGGCCCGAAACGGGCGTCGGCCTTGGCCATTTCCTTTTCCCACTCGTGCACGCCGGTCCAGCCGGCCTGGCCGTTGGAAAACTCGGTCTTCTTGTCGTTGTCGACGTAGGCATAGCCCGGCAGGAGGCCTTTCCAGTTGCCCAGGCCCGGGTACAGCACCAGGTAGCCGAGGGCGAAGACCACGGTGCCGATGAACAGCCAGAACCACCATTTCGGCAGCGGGTTGTCGTACTCCTCGATGCCGTCGAAGGCGTGGCCGACGACTTCGTCGGTGATTTCCTCGCGCTGGCCCTTGCGGGTCGACAGCAGCAGCCAGGTCAAGGCGAAGATGGTGCCCAGGGTCAGGACGGTGACGTACAGACTCCAGAAGGTTGTCATTGTTTTTTGCTCCTAGAAGCTTGTGCTTGCTCGACGTGACGGGTGGCTTCGGGGTCGTCCGCGAACGGCAATTGCGTTGCCTCGTCGAATTCCCGCTTGCGCCGTGGGCTGAACACCCACAGCGCAAGGCCCACGAAGGCCACCAGCACCACGACGGTGCCCAGGCCGCGAATCATCCCGATATCCATCACGGTCACCGTTTGCTCTTGATGAGGGTGCCAAGGCCTTGCAGGTACGCGACCAGGGCGTCCATCTCGGTCTTGCCCTTGACCGCGTCGGCGGCGCCGGCGATGTCTTCATCGGTGTAGGGGGTGCCCAGGGTGCGCAGCACTTCCATCTTCTTGGCAGTGTCCTTGCCGTCGAGCTTGTGCTCGACCAGCCACGGGTAGGACGGCATCTTCGACTCAGGCACCACGTTGCGCGGGTTGTACAGGTGGGCGCGGTGCCAGTCGTCCGAGTAGCGGCCGCCGACCCGGGCCAGGTCCGGGCCGGTACGCTTGGAGCCCCACAGGAACGGGTGGTCCCACACGCTCTCGCCGGCCACCGAGTAGTGGCCGTAGCGCTCGGTCTCGGCACGGAACGGCCGGATCATCTGCGAGTGGCAGCCCACGCAGCCTTCGCGGATGTAGATGTCGCGGCCTTCGAGCTCCAGCGCGGTACGCGGCTTCATGCCCTCGACCGGCTTGTTGGTGACGTCCTGGAAGAACAGCGGGACGATCTGGGTGAGGCCACCGACGCTGACGGCGATGACCATGAAGAAGGCCATCAGGCCAATGTTCTTCTCGACTGCTTCATGCTTCATCAGTGGGCTCCCACGACGACGATCTTGGCGGCTTCCTCAGCCTGAACCGGGTTGGCGGCGCGCACGGTACGCAGCACGTTGTAGGCCATCAGCAGCATGCCGGAGGCGAAGAACGCACCGCCCAGGGCGCGGACGATGAAGCCCGGGTGGCTGGCCTGCAGGGCTTCGACGAAGGAGTAGGTGAGGGTGCCGTCGTCGTTGATGGCGCGCCACATCAGGCCCTGGGTGATGCCGTTGACCCACATCGAGGCGATGTACAGCACGGTGCCGATGGTGGCCAGCCAGAAGTGTGCGTTGATCAGGCCGACGCTGTGCATCTGATCGCGGCCGTAGAGTTTCGGGATCATGTGGTAGACCGCGCCGATCGAAATCATCGCCACCCAGCCGAGGGCGCCGGCGTGGACGTGGCCGATGGTCCAGTCGGTGTAGTGCGACAGCGAGTTGACCGTCTTGATGGCCATCATCGGGCCTTCGAAGGTGGACATGCCGTAGAACGCCAGCGAGACGACCAGGAAGCGCAGGATCGGGTCGGTGCGCAGCTTATGCCAGGCGCCCGAGAGGGTCATCATGCCGTTGATCATGCCGCCCCAGCTCGGCGCCAGGAGGATGATCGACATCACCATGCCCAGCGACTGCGCCCAGTCCGGCAGCGCGGTGTAGTGCAGGTGGTGGGGACCTGCCCAGATGTACAAGGTGATCAGCGCCCAGAAGTGCACGATCGACAGGCGATAGGAGTAGATCGGGCGTTCGGCCTGCTTGGGCACGAAGTAGTACATCATCCCGAGGAAGCCGGTGGTGAGGAAGAAGCCCACGGCGTTGTGCCCGTACCACCACTGGATCATCGCGTCGGTGGCGCCGGCGTAGGCCGAGTAGGACTTGAACAGGCTCACCGGCAGGGAGATGTGGTTGACGATGTGCAGCATCGCGGTGACCACGATGAACGCGCCGTAGAACCAGTTGCCGACATAGATGTGCTTGGTCTTGCGCTTGACGATGGTGCCGAAGAACACCAGGGCATAGGTGACCCAGACGATGGCCAGCAGGATCGCCAGCGGCCACTCGAGCTCGGCGTACTCCTTGGTGGTGGTGAAGCCCATCGGCAGGGTGATCAGCGCGCCGACGATCACCGCCTGCCAACCCCAGAAGGTGAAGGCGGCCATGCTGTCGGAGATCAGCCGGGTCTGGCAGGTGCGCTGCACCACGTAGTAGCTGGTGCCGAACAGGGCACAGCCACCGAAGGCGAAGATCACCAGGTTGGTGTGCAGTGGGCGCAGGCGGCCGAAGCTCGTCCATGGCAGGTCCAGGTTGAGCTGGGGCCATACCAGTTGCGAGGCGATGAAGACGCCGAGCCCCATGCCAAGGATCCCCCAGACCACCGTCATGATGGCGAACTGGCGGACGACCTTATAGTTATAAGCAGTCGGACTGATTGCAGTGCTCATTCTAAGGTTCCACGGTTTGGGTGTTCTTGTTGGTTGGTAAATCGGCGCCAGTATCGATAACCACCAGGGTTATGGCAACGCAAGGAAACCTGCGCCGACCCGTGTCCAGACCCTTTTCACCGCCGTCCCGCGGCTTCTGGGCTGGATGATTGTACACAAATAAATATTTGTAATGTGTACCGTTTTCCATGTTTTTCTGATCGTTCGGTCAAGCTTTTTAAACGGGGACGGGCACGCAAGGCGTCATCCCAAAGCCGCAGGCTCGTGAGCGTGGAGTCGATGCGTGATGTCAGGCTGTGCACCACGTCTGTTCCGGTCGCTGCGAGCGGAGCCACTGTGGCAACAAGCTTAGTTGTGTTCGGAGGGGGTGCAAGGCGGGAGGGGAGAGGGGGAGGTCTGTAGGAGATCACCAAACCCTTTGGGGCTGCACTCTCGCGCAGGGAGCGGAGTTGCAGGCTTTTACAGCGTGGGAGCGGGCTTGCCCCGCGATGGCGTCGGCCCGGGCGATGAGGTCGTCAGGTCTGGCGCCATCGCGGGGCAAGCCCGCTCCCACGAGTGTTACTTGGCAGTCACTGTTTCAGTGGCCTGCTCCTGCGACAGGCTGTACACATAGGCCGCCAGCAGGTGGACCTTGTCGTTGCCCTGGATGTCGTGCTGCGCCGGCATCTGGCCCTGACGGCCATAACGGATGGTCTGCTGCAGCTGGGCGAAGCTCGAGCCGTAGATGAACGCCTGCGGATGGGTCAGGTTCGGCGCGCCCATGGCCGGGGTGCCCTTGCCTTCGGGCCCGTGGCAGGCCACGCAGTTGGTGGCGAACAGCTCCTTGCCCTTGGCCGGGTCGGCCTTGGCATCAGCCGGCAGGGTGCGACCGTCGAGATTGGTCAGCACGAACGCGGCCACATCGGCCACGCCCTGCTCGCCGATCACCGTGGACCAGCCCGGCATGATGCCGTGGCGGCCGTTCATGATCGAGGCCTTGATGGTCTCCGGCTCGCCGCCCCAGCGCCAGTCGCTGTCGGTCAGGTTGGGGAAGCCGTAGGAGCCCTTGGCGTCGGAGCCGTGGCACACCGAGCAGTTGGAGGCGAACAGCCGGCTGCCCATCTTCAGTGCCTGCGGGTCCTTGGCCACTTCCTCCACCGGCATGGCGGCATACTTGGCGAAGATCGGGCCGAACTTGGCGTCGGCCTTGTCCATCTCTTTCTGCCACTCGTCCACCTGGGTCCAGCCATTCTCGTAGCCGGGCAGGATGCCTTTCCAGTTGCCCAGGCCCGGGTAGAGGATCAGGTAGCCGACCGAGAACACCAGGGTGCCGACGAACAGCCAGAACCACCATTTCGGCAGCGGGTTGTCGTACTCCTCGATGCCATCGAAGCTGTGGCCCATGGTCTGGTCGGTGGTGTCGCTGCTCTGGCCCTTGCGGGTGGCGAGCAGCAGCCAGGTCAGGCCGATCAGGCTGCCGAGGGTCAGTACGCTGATGTACGTACTCCAGAAGGTGGTCATTGCCGGGTACTCCTCATTGCAGCAGGTTCCTGCCCGGCGGGGGGCAGGCGGTCGTCGACGAAGGGCAGCAGGCGCGCTTCGGCGAAATCACGGTCGCGGCGACGGTTGAACACCCAGAGCGAGAGGCCGATGAAGGCGATCATCACCACCAGGGTGCCCAGGCCACGGATCATGCCGATGTCGATGTCCATCGCACTCACCTCTTGTTCTTGATCGCGGTGCCGAGCACCTGCAGGTAGGCGACCAGCGCGTCCATCTCGGTCTTGCCCTTGACCGCGTCCTTGGCGCCGGCGATGTCGTCGTCGCTGTACGGCACGCCGAGGCCGCGCAGGACGCGCATCTTGACGTCGGTGTGGCTGTTGTCGACCTGCGCGGCCACCAGCCATGGGTACGACGGCATCTTCGATTCCGGTACCACGTTGCGCGGGTTGTACAGGTGCGCGCGGTGCCAGTCATCCGAGTAGCGGCCGCCGACCCGGGCCAGGTCCGGACCGGTACGCTTGGAACCCCACAGGAACGGGTGGTCCCACACGCTCTCGCCGGCCACCGAGTAGTGGCCGTAGCGCTCGGTCTCGGCACGGAACGGCCGGACCATCTGCGAGTGGCAGCCCACGCAGCCTTCGCGGATGTAGATGTCGCGGCCTTCGAGCTGCAGGGCGGTGTAGGGCTTCATGCCCTCGACCGGCTTGTTGGTGACGTCCTGGAAGAACAGCGGGACGATCTGGGTCAGGCCGCCGATGCTGACGGCGAACACCATCAGCAGGGCCATCAGGCCTATGTTTTTCTCAACGACTTCATGGTTCATCAGGCTCTACTCCTCAAGCCAGCTGGGCGTTGGCGGTGGCTTGCTCGGCGGCCGGGGCGCGCACGGTGCGCCAGGTGTTCCAGGCCATCAGGAACATGCCGCTGAGGAAGATCACGCCGCCGACGAAGCGCACGACGAAGCCTGGGTGGCTGGCCACCAGGGTTTCGACGAACGAGTAGGTCAGCGTGCCGTCGCTGTTGACCGCGCGCCACATCAGGCCCTGGGCGATGCCGTTGACCCACATCGAGGCGATGTAGAGCACGGTGCCGATGGTGGCCAGCCAGAAGTGCGCGTTGATCAGCCCGAGGCTGTACATGCGTTCCTTGCCGAACACTTTCGGGATGGTGTGGTACAGCGCGCCGATGGAGATCATCGCCACCCAGCCGAGGGCGCCGGCGTGGACGTGGCCGATGGTCCAGTCGGTGTAGTGGGACAGGGCGTTGACCGTCTTGATGGCCATCATCGGGCCTTCGAAGGTGGACATGCCGTAGAACGCCAGGGAGACGACCAGGAAGCGCAGGATCGGGTCGCTGCGCAGCTTATGCCAGGCGCCCGAGAGGGTCATCATGCCGTTGATCATGCCACCCCAGCTTGGCGCCAGCAGGATCAGCGACATGATCATGCCCAGCGACTGCGCCCAGTCCGGCAGCGCGGTGTAGTGCAGGTGGTGCGGGCCGGCCCAGATGTACAGGGTGATCAGTGCCCAGAAGTGGACGATCGACAGGCGATACGAATACACCGGGCGCTCGGCCTGCTTGGGCACGTAGTAGTACATCATCCCCAGGAAGCCGGCGGTGAGGAAGAAGCCCACGGCGTTGTGGCCGTACCACCACTGCACCATGGCATCGGTCGCACCGGCGTACAGCGAGTAGGACTTGGTCAGGCTGACCGGAACTTCCAGGTTGTTGACGATGTGCAGGATCGCCACGGTGAGGATGAAGGCGCCGAAGAACCAGTTGCCCACGTAGATGTGCTTGGTATTGCGCTTCATCAGCGTGCCGAAGAACACCACGGCATAGGCCACCCAGACGATGGTGATCAGGATGTCGATCGGCCATTCCAGTTCGGCGTATTCCTTGGTGCTGGTGTAGCCCAGCGGCAGGCTGATCGCCGCCAGCAGGATCACCAGTTGCCAGCCCCAGAAGGTGAACGCGGCCAGGCGTGGCGCGAACAGGGTGGTCTGGCAGGTGCGTTGCACCGAATAATAGGAGGTGGCGAACAGGGCACAGCCGCCGAAGGCGAAGATCACCGCGTTGGTGTGCAAGGGTCGCAGGCGGCCGAAGCTGGTCCACGGCAGGTCGAGGTTGAAGGCGGGCCAGGCGAGCTGGGCGGCAATGAAGACGCCGAGCCCCATCCCGACGATGCCCCACACCACCGTCATGATGGCGAATTGGCGGACCACCTGATAGTTGTAGGCGGTACTGCTGGTTGTGTTCATGTATGGGTTCCCATCCACGGTTATAGGCAGGCTAAACAGCGAGGCAAGCATGATTAATGGGCAAAGTGCCGGTATTGACGGGGATCAATGGGCGAAGATCGCAAATGTCCCAGGCTTGCGCTGCGATCCTTCGAAAATGGCGGAGGATCGCGGCATTTCCAGCTGCCTGATCCTGGCCCATGGCGCCGGTGCGCCAATGGACAGCGGGTTCATGGAGGACATGGCGCAAAGGCTGGCGGGGCAAGGGGTAGGGGTGGTGCGCTTCGAGTTCCCGTACATGGCCGAGCGGCGCCTGAACGGCGGCAAGCGGCCGCCCAATCCGCAGAAGGTGTTGCTCGAATGCTGGCGGACTGTATACGACCAGCTGCGACCATTGGTCGCAGGTCGGTTGGCCGTTGGCGGCAAGTCCATGGGCGGGCGCATGGCCAGCCTGCTGGCGGACGAACTGGGCGCCGATGCGCTGGTGTGCCTGGGGTATCCGTTCTATGCGGTGGGCAAGCCTGAGAAGCCACGGGTGGAGCACCTGGCCGGGCTGCGCACGCGCACGCTGATCGTGCAGGGCGAGCGGGATGCCCTGGGCAATCGTGAGGCGGTGGCGGGGTATGCGCTATCGCCGGCGATCGAGGTGAGCTGGCTGGTGGCGGCGGATCATGACCTCAAGCCGTTGAAGGCGTCGGGGTTCAGTCATGAGCAGCACATGCAGGCGGCGGCGGAGCGGGTGGCGGCTTTCCTGAAAGATTGATGCAGGTTTCTTCGCGGGTAAACCCGCTCCCACAGGGACGGTGCAATCCTTGAACCCTGTGGGAGCGGGTTTACCCGCGAAGAGGCCGGTGCAGGCCGGCGCTCAGTCGCGATACTCGCACAGATAGGCGGTATCCACGGCGACCTTCAGCTGGAACTTGCTGTCGGCCGGCACGTTGAACTGGCTGCCGGCGTCGAACTTCTCCCAGTTGTCGCTGCCCGGCAGCTTGACGCTCAGGGCGCCGGAGACCACGTGCATGATCTCGCGCTTGGCGGTGCCGAACTCGTATTCGCCCGGGGCCATCACGCCCACGGTAGCCGGACCTTCCTTGCCTTCGAAGGCGATCGACTTGACGGTGCCATCGAAGTATTCATTGACCTTGAACATCGGGCGACTCCTGAAAAAGGACTGAAAAAAGGGCTGGCCAGTATGCCCAAGGCCCGCCCTTGCGTCATCTGTTTCAGGTGCTGCCCGGCGGCAGGCTCAGGGGCAGCAGGCGCGCGGTGTTGCGGGCGTCTTCCAGGGCCCGGTGCTGTTGCCCGGTAAACTGCAGGCCGGCCAGTTGCAGGGCACTGTTCAGGCCCGCCGGGCGCTGCAGGTGGCGGGCCTTGGCGAAGCGCTGCTTGAGGTTGATGTGCGGCAGTTGCTCCAGCAGGCTACGCACATGATGTGCCTGCCACTCCTGCAGCAGTTGCTTGCGGTCGTAGTCGCCCCAGCTGACCCAGGCCTGCAACTGCGCCTGGTGATGGCCCAGCCAGCGTTCGAACGCGGCCCAGACCTCGGGGAAGGGCGCGGCGGCATCGACCTCGGCCTGGCCGATGTGGGTCAGCTCGCGACAGAAGGGGGTCAGCTGCGGCCGCCGCCGAGGCCGCACGAAGCGCTGGAAGTGGTCGACCTCGCGCCCGTCGCGGGTGACCAGGCTTGCGCCGATTTCAATGATTTCCATCTCCGTGACCGGCCAGCCGCCGTCGTCGGTGGTGGCTTCCAGGTCGATCACCAACCAGTGGCCCATGCCAGGCTCCCTATCAATGCAAAAAAGCCTGCGCGCTCGCCGCGGCGCGTGCGCAGGCCAGTAGAGCGTAGCCAAACTCGAGGCCCACGACATCCCCTGGCACTTTGGCATATTCGGCGGTTGTGCCTGTGCGGGAAAACGCCTAGCTTAGGTGCATTCAGGCCTTTACCCGTGATGAGTGCCCCGACTTGATTCCACTGCCCAATGCCAAGCTGTCGTCCTCCCTGTTGCTGCTCGCGACGGTTTTGCTGAGTGCCGGGGCGCAGGCCGAGGTGGTGCGGGAAGTGAAGATCGGAGCGGCGCATTTCCCACCCTACACCGTGCGTCCGGAGCAGGGGGCCGATACCGGTCTGCTGCCGCAACTGGTGGAGTCGCTGAACCGCTCGCAGTCCTTGTACCGTTTCGTCCTGGTACCCACCTCGATTCCCCGGCGCTTCGGCGATTTCCAGCAGGGCCGCACCGACATGGCGATCTTCGAGAATCCGCAGTGGGGCTGGCAGGAGATCGAGCACAAGGCGGTGGACATGGGGCTGGAGGATGCCGAGATCTTCGTCAGTCGCCAGCAGGCCGGGCGTGACCAGCATTACTTCGACGACCTCGAGGGCAAGCGCCTGGCGCTGTTCAATGGCTATCACTACGCCTTTGCCGATTTCAACTCGGACCCGGCCTGGTTGAAGAAGCGCTACCGTGCGACGCTGACTTATTCCCACGACAGCAACTTGAACATGGTCGAGCGTGGGCGTGCCGACATCGCCCTGGTCACCCGCTCGTACCTGAGCGACTTCCTCCAGCGCAACCCGGACAGCGCCGGCCAGTTGCTGGCCTCGCAACGGGTCGACCAGGTCTATCATCACTACGCGCTGCTGCGCCCGGGTGCGGCCATCAGCCCCGAGGCTTTCGCCAGCCTGTTGCGCCAGTTGCGGGAGAATGGCGAGCTGCTGCGCATCTTCCAACCCTACAAGATCACCGTCGAAGCGCCGCACGACTAAAGTTCGGCGAAGTTGCTGCGTATTCAGTAATGAGCGTGCAGGATTCTGCAGTGCCCTAGGCAAACGCGTGCCACTGTGGGAGCGGCTTTAGCCGCGAACACCGGCGCAGCCGGTGCCAGGCACGGCGTTGGATTCTTCGCGGGTAAACCCGCTCCCACAGGGCCAAGCTGAATCAATGGAGAGCAGCTCAGCGCAGGCGGCTGCTCTTGCGGCAATGGATCAGCGCATCGCGGATCATGAAGTTGACCAGCGTCGGCGATACGCCCAGCTCCTTGGCGATGTCCTTCTGCGGCACGCCGTGCAGGCGGTACATCTCGAAGGCGTAGCGGGTGCGCTTGGGCAGCTCGTCGAGGGCGTCGGCGATGTGTTCCAGGGTGGCGAGATTGATGTGGGTGGCTTCGGGCGAGGCATTCTGGATGACCACATTCATCCCTTCCTCTTCGCTGCCGGTGTATTTCAGCTCCATGGCCTGCTTGCGGTAGTGATCGATGGCCAGGTTGCGCACGATCTGGAACAGGTAGCTGAGCTGGGCCTTGAAGGAAGAGGTGATCTGCGGGGCGGCGCTGAGCCTGAAGAAGGCGTCCTGCACCACATCCTCGGCGCGGGAGCGGCAACCGGTGATGCGCGCGGCGATCTTTACCAGGATGCTGCGGTTGTCGACGAATGCCTGGAGTAATGGTGAATCGCACTTACTTGTGGATAGTTGTTCCGCCATGGAAATCACCTTGTCTCGAAGAGGAGTGGGAGCGCACCCCTGGGGGAGGCTTCCTACGACGTGCGACAAACTATGCGTAATGATAATGATTGTCAAATACGAAAGTTAATGAGTTTTGATCCATTTTGGTTCTAAGCTCCAGGCTGTGAACTGCTTCACTCCATCCCTCTGCGCCCGGCCTTCCCGGGCCGTCCGACAGGCCTAATTTCTTCCCCGGCCCATCCGTTCCCCTGTGTACATCTCGGCTGCCGAACACTGCCCGCCTGTCGTGCGCGGGTCAGTCAGGCGCGACTCACCCAGACACTGGCAGGAACAATCCATGACGGACGCCTTCGAACTCCCGCACTCGCTGGTCCAGGCCCTGGCGCAGCGCGCCGCCCAGACCCCAGAGCGCATCGCCTTGCGCTTCCTGGCCGATGCGCCCGGCGAGCAGGCGGTGCTCAGCTACCGGGACCTCGACCAACGCGCGCGGACCATCGCCGCAGCGTTGCAGGCCCGGGCCGGATTCGGCGAGCGTGCCGTGCTGCTGTTCCCCAGCGGCCCGGACTATGTCGCGGCCTTCTTCGGCTGCCTGTATGCCGGGGTGATCGCCGTGCCGGCCTATCCGCCGGAGTCTTCGCGCCAGCATCATCAGGAGCGCTTGCTATCGATCATCGACGACGCCGAGCCGCGGCTGCTGCTGACGGTAGAAGCGCTGTGTGACAGTTTGCAGGGTCTCGAAGCCCTGGCTGGCGCCAGCGCTCCGGGCCTGCTGGCCGTGGATCGTCTGGACCCGCAGTTGGCCGGGCAGTGGCGCGAGCCCGAGCTCGCGGGCAATGACATCGCCTTCCTGCAGTACACCTCCGGCTCCACCGCGCTGCCCAAGGGCGTGCAGGTCAGCCACGGCAACCTGGTGGCCAACGAGCAACTGATCCGCCAGGGTTTCGGCATCGACCTGAACCCGGACGACGTGATCGTCAGCTGGCTGCCGCTGTACCACGACATGGGCCTGATCGGTGGCCTGCTGCAGCCGATCTTCAGCGGCGTGCCTTGCGTGCTGATGTCGCCGGGCTATTTCCTCGCTCGGCCGCTGCGTTGGCTGCAGGCGATCAGCGAATACGGCGGCACCATCAGCGGCGGTCCAGACTTCGCCTATAGGCTGTGCAGCGAGCGGGTCAGCGAGGCCGCGCTCGCCGGCCTGGACCTGAGCCGCTGGCGCGTGGCCTATTCCGGTTCCGAGCCGATACGCCAGGACAGCCTGGACACCTTCGCCGAAAAATTTGCCGCCTGTGGCTTCGACACCAGCAGCTTCTTCGCCAGCTACGGCCTGGCCGAGGCCACCCTGTTCGTCAGCGGCAGCCGCCGTGGCCAGGGCATCGGCGCCCTGGAACTGGATGCCGAGGCCTTCGCCGCCAACCGTG
The DNA here is from genome assembly GCF_019646095.1 of Pseudomonas sp. 2hn. Taxonomy (NCBI): domain Bacteria; kingdom Pseudomonadati; phylum Pseudomonadota; class Gammaproteobacteria; order Pseudomonadales; family Pseudomonadaceae; genus Pseudomonas; species Pseudomonas sp. 2hn. Next base: position 1,818,895 of record NZ_CP081016.1, read on the forward strand.
CCGAGCCGGGCAAGGGCAGCGTGCTGATGAGTTGCGGCTATCCGCAGCCGGACCACGCGGTGCGCATCGTCGAGCCGCAGCAGCTGCAGGTGCTGGCTGACAACCAGGTGGGCGAGATCTGGGCCGGCGGCCCGAGCATCGCCCTGGGCTACTGGCGCAACCCCGAGGCCAGCGCCCGTACGTTCGTCGAGATGGACGGCCAGACCTGGCTGCGCACCGGCGACCTGGGTTTCATGCGCGATGGCGAGGTGTTCGTCACCGGGCGCCTGAAGGACATGCTCATCGTCCGAGGCCAGAACATCTACCCGCAGGACCTGGAAAAGACCCTGGAGCGTGAGGTCGAGGTGCTGCGCAAGGGCCGGGTGGCGGTATTCGCCGTCGACGACCAGGGCGAGGAGGGCATCGGCGTGGCGGTGGAGATCAGCCGCAATGTGCAGAAGGCGCACACGCCCGAGGCGCTGATCAACACCCTGCGTCGGGTCATCGCCGACGCCTGCCGCCAGGCCCCGGCCGTGGTCCTGCTGCTCAACCCCGGCGCGCTGCCCAAGACCTCCAGCGGCAAGCTGCAGCGCTCGGCCTGCCGCCTGCGCATGAACGACGGCAGCCTGGATATCTATGCGCGGTTCCCGACGGCGCAAACGGAGCAGGTTAATGGCGTGGCGGGTGACGACCTGCAGGCACGGATCGCCGGTATCTGGCGTGAACTGCTCAAGGTCGAGGCGGTGGCGGCGGACGATCACTTCCTGCTGCTGGGCGGCAACTCCATCGCCGCCACCCAGGTGACCGCGCGCCTGGGCGACGAGCTGGGCCTGCAACTGAGCCTGCGCACCCTGTTCGAAGCGCCGACCCTGGCCGACTACAGCGCCGCCGTGGCGGCCATTGTCGCCGAAGGCGGCACCGCAGCGGGCGTGATCCGCAACCAGGACCGCGACCAGGCGTTGCCGCAGTCACTGGCACAAAATCGCCTGTGGCTGTTGTGGCAACTGGAGCCGCAGTCCGCCGCCTACAACATCCCCGCCGGTCTGCACCTGCGCGGCGAGCTTGACGAGGCGGCGCTGCAGGCGAGCTTCCAGGCACTGGTCGCCCGCCATGAATCCTTGCGCACGCTGTTCGACGAGGTCGACGGCCAGGCCGTGCAGCGCATCCTGCCGAGCCAGTCGTTCAGCCTGCGTCATCTGGATCTCGAAGGGCTGTCGCCCGCCGAGGTGGCCGCGCGCCGCGAGGACGAGGCGCAGCAGCCGTTCGACCTGCGTCAGGGCCCGCTGCTGCGGGTGACCCTGGCCCGCCTGGACGATGAAGAGCACCAGCTGTGGGTGACCCTGCACCACATCGTTGCTGACGGCTGGTCGCTGAACATCCTGCTGGATGAGTTCGCCCGCCTGTACGCCGCCCAGGGCCAGGCCGTACAACTGCCTGAACTGACACTGGGCTACGCCGACTACGGCCAGTGGCAGCGCCAGTGGCTGGCCGACGGCGAGAGCGCCCGTCAGCTCGACTACTGGAAGAATACGCTGGGTGATCAACTGCCGGTGCTCGACCTGTGCACCGACCAGCCTCGCGCCAGCCAGCAGCACACCCGCGCCGCGCGCCACAGCCTCAAGGTGCCGGCGACGCTGACCAGCGCCCTCAAGGACCTGGCCCGCGACCAGCAGGCCAGCCTGTTCATGGTCCTGCTGGCCGGCTGGCAGGCCCTGCTGCACCGCTACAGCGGCCAGGGCGACATCCGCGTCGGCGTGCCCAACGCCAACCGTCCGCGCCTGGAAACCCAGGGCATGGTCGGCTTCTTCATCAACACCCAGGTGCTGCGCGCCGAACTCGATGGCCGCCTGCCGTTCGCCGGGCTGCTGGTCCAGGCGCGCCAGGCCACCCTGGAGGCCCAGGCCCATCAGGACCTGCCGTTCGAGCAGTTGCTCGAGGCGCTGCCGCAGGCCCGTGAGCAGGGCCTGTTCCAGGTGATGTTCAACCACCAGCAGCGCGACCTGTCGGCCCTGCGTCGCCTGCCCGGGCTGCTGGCCGAAGAGCTGCCGTGGCACAGCCGCGAGGCCAAGTTCGACCTGCAGCTGCACAGCGAGGAAGACCACCAGGGCCGCCTGACGCTGGCCTTCGACTACGCCGCCGGGTTGTTCGAGGCGGCCACCGTCAAGCGCCTGGCCAGCCATCTGCTGGCCTTGCTCGAGCAGGTCTGCGCCGAACCGCAGCTGGCCCTTGGCGAAGTGCGCCTGCTCGACGAGCAGGGCCGCGCGCAACTGCTCGGCTGGGGGCAGGCGCCGATGACGAGCGCGCCGCGGCTGCTGGTCGAGCAACTCAATGAACAGGCTCGCCTGACTCCCGAACGCACCGCGCTGGTGTGGGAGGGCGGCCAGCTCAGCTATGCCGAGCTGCACCAGCAGGCCAACCGCCTGGCCCACTACCTGCGTGACAAGGGCGTCGGCCCGGACACCTGCGTGGCCATCGCCCTGGAGCGTTCGCCACTGCTGCTGGTCGGCCTGCTGGCCATCCTCAAGGCCGGCGGCGCCTATGTGCCGCTGGACACCGACTACCCGGCCGAGCGCCTGGCCTACATGTTGGCCGACTGCAAGGCCGGCCTGCTGCTCAGCCACGCCAGCCTGCTCGACAAGCTGCCGCAGGTGGACGGCGTCAGCGCCATTGCACTCGACCAGCTGCACCTGGACAGCTGGCCGAGCCAGGCTCCCGGTCTGCACCTGCACGGCGACAACCTTGCCTACGTGATCTACACCTCCGGCTCCACCGGCCAGCCCAAGGGCGTGGGCAACACCCACGCGGCCCTGGCCGAACGCTTGCAGTGGATGCAGCAAACCTACGCGCTGGACGACAGCGACGTGCTGATGCAGAAAGCGCCGATCAGCTTCGACGTGTCGGTGTGGGAGTGTTTCTGGCCGTTGGTCACCGGTTGCCGGCTGGTGCTGGCCGGCCCCGGCGAGCACCGTGACCCGCAGCGCATCGCCCAGCTGATCCAGCAACACGGGGTGACCACGCTGCACTTCGTGCCGCCGCTGCTGCAGGTGTTTGTCCAGGAGCCGCTGGCCGCCGGCTGCACCAGCCTGCGCCGGTTGTTCTCCGGTGGCGAGGCGCTGTCCGCGGCCCTACGCGACCGCGTGCTGCAACTGCTGCCGCAAGTGCAACTGCACAACCGCTACGGCCCGACCGAAACCGCCATCAACGTTACCCACTGGCACTGCCAGTCGGATGACGGTGCGCGCTCACCCATTGGCCGCCCGCTGGGCAACGTGCTGTGCCGGGTGCTGGACGACGAATTCGAGCTGAGCGCGCCGGGCGTACCCGGCGAGCTGTGCCTGGGAGGCGCGGGCCTGGCCCGTGGTTACCTCGGCCGTCCGGGGTTGACCGCCGAACGCTTCGTGCCCCAGCCCGATGGCGACGGCGCGCGCCTGTACCGCAGTGGCGACCGCGCCCGCTGGCAGGTGCAGAGCCAGGCCCTGGAGTACCTGGGCCGCCTCGACCAGCAGGTGAAGGTGCGCGGCTTCCGCGTCGAGCCCGAGGAAGTGCAGGCGGTGCTGCTGGCCCAGCCGGGTGTCGCCCAGGCGTTGGTGCTGATCCACCAGGACGCCGTCGGTGCCCAGCTGGTGGGCTACTACAGCGGCATCGAGCAGAGCGACGCGCTGCTGGCCGCGCTGGCCGAGCGCCTGCCGGCCTACATGGTGCCGGCGCAGCTCATCCACCTGGCGCAGATGCCCCTGGGGCCGAGCGGCAAGGTCGAGCGCAAGGCGCTGCCGGCGCCGGTCTGGCAGCAACGTGAACATGTCGAGCCGCAGAGCGCGCTGCAGCAGCAGGTCGCGGCGATCTGGCGCGAGGTGCTGAACCTGCCGCAGGTCGGTCTGCAGGACGACTTCTTCGCCCTCGGCGGCCACTCGCTGCTGGCCACCCAGATCGTCTCGCGCACCCGCCAGGCGCTGGATGTCGAGCTGCCACTCAAGGCCCTGTTCGACGCCAGCGAGCTGGGCGCGTTCTGCGCCGAAATCGCCCGCCTGCAGGGCAGCGGCGAGCGCAACCGCCAAGGCGCCATCGCCCGTGTCGACCGCCGCCAGGCCGTGCCGCTGTCGTACTCGCAGCAGCGCATGTGGTTCCTCTGGCAGATGGACCCGCACAGCCCCGCCTACAACGTCGGCGGCATGGCCCGCTTCCAGGGACCGCTGCATGTGGACGCCTTCGAGCGCGCCCTGCAGGCGCTGATCGTGCGCCATGAAACCCTGCGCACCACCTTCCCCAGCATCGACGGCAAGCCCTACCAGTGCGTGGCCGATGACAGCCACCTGCAACTGCACTGGCACGACTTCAGCACCCTGGCCGACGAGGCCCGCCAGCAACGCCTGCAGCAACTGGCCGATGACCAGGCGCACCAGCCGTTCGACCTGGAGCGTGGCCCGCTGCTGCGCGCCTGCCTGGTCAAGGCCGGCGAGCGCGAGCACTACTTCGTCCTGACCCTGCACCACATCGTCACCGAAGGCTGGGCCATGGACATCTTCGCCCGTGAGCTGGGCGAGCTGTACGAGGCCTTCGTCGACGAGCGCGAGTCGCCGCTGGCGCCGCTGCCGGTGCAGTACCTCGACTACAGCGTGTGGCAGCGCCAGTGGCTGGAAAGCGGCGAGGGCGCCCGTCAGCTGGCCTACTGGAAAGACCGCCTGGGCGACGAGCACCCGGTGCTGGCGCTGCCGGCCGACCGCCCGCGCCCGGCGGTGCAGAGCCACCAGGGTGAGCTCTACCGCTTCGATCTGGATCCGGCGCTGGTCAAGCGCGTGCATGCCTTCAACAGCCAGCGCGGCCTGACCCTGTTCATGACCATGACCGCCACCCTGGCCGCGCTGCTGCATCGCTACAGCGGCCAGCGCGACCTGCGCATCGGCGCGCCGGTGGCCAACCGCATCCGCCCGGAAAGCGAGGGGCTGATCGGCGCCTTCCTCAACACCCAGGTGCTGCGCTGCGAGCTGGACGGGCAGATGAGCGCCGGCGCGCTGCTCGACCAGGTGCGCCAGACCATCATCGATGGCCAGTCGCACCAGGACCTGCCGTTCGAGCAACTGGTCGAGGCCCTGCAGCCGCCGCGCTCGAGCGCCTACAACCCCCTGTTCCAGGTGATGTGCAACGTGCAGCGCTGGGCCTTCCAGCAGAGCCGTGAGCTGGTGGGCATGCAGGTGGACTACCTGGTCAACGATGCCAGCGCCACCAAGTTCGACCTGTACCTGGAGGTCACCGACCTCGACGGCCGCATGGGCTGCTGCTTCACCTACAGCCGCGACCTGTTCGACGAACCGCGCATCGCCCGCATGGCCGAGCACTGGCAGCTGCTGCTGGTGGCGCTGATCGATGACCCGCAGCAGCGCCTGTGCGAACTGCCGATGCTCGCCGAAGCCGAGCAGCAGGTGCTGATCGGCCAGCTCCAGGGCGAGCAGGACTTCGAGCTGAACCAGACGCTGCACGGGCTGTTCGCCGCCCAGGCCGAGCGCACCCCGCAGGCCCTGGCCCTGACCTTTGCCGGCAAGCACTTGAGCTATGCCGAGCTCGACCAGCAGGCCAATCGCCTGGCCCGCGCCCTGCGCGAACGTGGCGTCGGCCCGCAGGTGCGGGTGGGTTTGGCGCTGGAGCGCTCGCTGGAGATGGTGGTGGGCCTGCTGGCCATTCTCAAGGCCGGGGGTGCCTATGTGCCGCTGGACCCGGAGTATCCCCTCGACCGCCTGCGCTACATGATCGAGGACAGCCGCCTCGGCCTGCTGATCGGCCAGCGCGACCTGCTCGACACCCTGGGCGAACTGCCGCCGGGCGTCGCGCGCTGGAGCCTGGAGGACGATGCCGCGAGCCTGTCCGCCTACAGCGACGCCGCCCTGGACAACCTCAACCTGGCGCAGCACCAGGCTTATCTGATCTACACCTCCGGCTCCACCGGCAAGCCCAAGGGCGTGGTGGTCAGCCACGGTGAAATCGCCATGCACTGCAAGGCGGTGATCGCCGAGTTCGGCATGCGCAGCGACGACTGCGAGCTGCATTTCTATTCGATCAACTTCGACGCCGCCAGCGAACGCCTGCTGGTGCCGCTGCTGTGCGGCGCCCGCGTGGTGCTGCGTGCCCAGGGGCAGTGGGGCGCAGAGGAAATCTGCCAGCTGGTGCGTGAGCAGCAGGTCAGCGTGCTCGGCTTCACCCCGAGCTACGGCAGCCAGTTGGCCCAGTACCTGGCCGGGCAAGGCGAGCAGTTGCCGGTGCGCCTGGTGATCACCGGTGGCGAGGCGCTGACCGGCGAACACCTGCAGCGCATCCGTCAGGCCTTTGCCCCGCAACAGTTCTTCAACGCCTACGGCCCGACCGAGACCGTGGTCATGCCGCTGGCGTGCCTGGCGCCGGACACGCTGCCCGTCGATGCCGGCAGCGTGCCGATCGGCCGGGTGATCGGCGCCCGCACGGCCTACATCCTCGACGACGACCTGGCCCTGCTGCCACAGGGCGGCATCGGTGAGCTGTACGTGGGTGGCGCGGGCCTGGCCCAGGGCTACCACGACCGTCCGGGCCTGAGCGCCGAGCGCTTCGTCGCCGACCCGTTCAGCCATGACGGTGGCCGTCTGTACCGCACCGGCGACCTGGTGCGCCTGCGCGCCGATGGCCTGGTGGAATATGTCGGGCGTGCCGACCAGCAGGTGAAAATTCGCGGTTTCCGTATCGAGCTGGGCGAGATCGAGAGCCGCCTGCAGGAGCACGCCGACGTCGAGGAGGCGGTGGTCCTGGCCCTCGACCTGCCGGGGGGCAAGCAACTGGTGGGCTACCTGGTGTGCCCGCAGTCCAGCGCCGACGGCGAGGCCCAGGCCCTGCTGCGCGAGGCGGTCAAGGCCGATGCCCGCCAGCACCTGCCGGACTACATGGTACCGGCGCACCTGGTGCTGCTCGACAGCCTGCCACTGATGGGCAACGGCAAGCTCGACCGCCGCGCGCTGCCGGCGCCGGACCTGGAACAGGCGCGCCAGCACTACCAGGCTCCGGCCAACGAGCTGGAAAGCCAGCTGGCGCAGGTCTGGCGCGAAGTGCTCAACCTGTCGCGCATTGGCGTGCAGGACAACTTCTTCGAACTGGGTGGCGATTCGATCCTGTCGATCCAGGTGGTCAGCCGTGCCCGCCAGCTGGGGCTGCAGTTCACCCCGCGCGACCTGTTCCAGCACCAGACCATCCAGACCCTGGCGGCGGTGGTAACCCGCAGCGAAGCGCCGAGCAGCATTGAACAAGGGCCGCGCGAGGGCCGCAGCGGCCTGACGCCGATCCAGCACTGGTTCTTCGACAGCGAAGTGCCGCAACCACAGCACTGGAACCAGGCGGTGCTGCTGCAGGTGCGCCAGCCGCTGCAGGCCGAGGCGCTGGAGCGGGCCCTGGCCGCGCTGGTCGAACACCACGACAGCCTGCGCCTGCGCTTCGGCCAGGCCAGCGGTCGCTGGCAGGCCGAGTACGCCCAGCCGAGCAGCCAGCCGTTGCTGTGGACCGCGACCGTGAGCGATTTCGAGGACTGCCAGGCGCTCTATACCGATGTGCAGCGCAGCCTCGACCTTGCCGAGGGGCCGTTGCTGCGCGCCTTGCTGGTCAGCGACGAGCAGGGCGCCCAGCGCCTGCTGCTGGCGATCCATCACCTGGTGGTCGATGGCGTGTCCTGGCGTGTCCTGCTGGAAGACCTGCAGGCGCTGTACCGCGGTGAAACGCTGGCCGCCAAGACCCATGCCATGGGCGATTGGGCGGCGCGCCTGGCCAGCTATGCCGGCAGCGATTCACTGCGCGACGAGCTGGGCTGGTGGGAAGCGCAACTGGGCAACGCCCGTCGCGAACTGCCCTGTGACCATCCCCAGGGCGGCAACCTGCACTGCCATGCCCGCAGCATCGCCATCGAGCTGGACGTCGAGCAGACCCGCCAGCTGCTGCAACAGGCGCCGGCGGCCTACCACACCCAGGTCAATGACCTGCTGCTGACCGCCCTGGCGCGCACCCTGTGCCAGTGGAGCGGCGATCAACAGGTGCTGGTGCAATTGGAAGGCCATGGCCGCGACGGCTTGTTCGAGGACATGGACCTGACCCGCAGCGTCGGCTGGTTCACCAATGCCTACCCGTTGAGCCTGAGCCCGGAGATGGGCGAGGGCGAATCGGCCCGTGCCGGCTCGATCAAGCGCATCAAGGAGCAACTGCGCCAGGTGCCGCACAAGGGGTTGGGTTATGGCGTGCTGCGTTACCTGGCCGATGAGGCCGGGCGCGAACGCATGGCCGCGCTGCCCCAGGCGCGCATCACCTTCAACTACCTGGGCCAGTTCGACCAGCAGTTCGACCAGGCGGCGTTGTTCCAGCCGCTCGACGCTCCCGCAGGCCTGGCCCATGACCTCGACGCGCCGCTGCCGAACTGGCTGAGCGTCGATGGCCAGGTGTACGGCGGCGCGCTGCAACTGCGCTGGAGCTTCAGCGCCGAGCGCTACGACGAAGCGACCATTGCCCGCCTGGCCGAAGCCTACCGCCAGGAGCTGCTGGCCCTGGTCGGCCACTGCCTGGCGGACGGCAACGGCAGCTTCACGCCGTCGGACTTCCCGCTGGCGCAACTGACCCAGGAGCAGATCGACGCGCTGCCGATCCCGGCCGCCGAGATCGAGGATGTCTACCCGCTGACGCCGATGCAGGAAGGCCTGCTGCTACACACCCTGCTCGAGCCGGGCACCGGCATCTACTACATGCAGGACCGCTACCGCATCAACAGCGCCCTCGACCCCGAGCGTTTCGCCCAGGCCTGGCAGGCCGTGGTGGCGCGCCACGAGGCATTACGCGCATCGTTCAGCTGGAACGCCGGCGAAGCGATGCTGCAGATCATCCACAAGCCTGGCAAGACGCCGGTGGACTACCAGGACTGGCGCGGCCTCGACGAGCACGCCCAGGAAGCGCGCCTGCAGGCCCTGCACAAGCAGGAGCGCGAGGCCGGCTTCGAACTGCTGCGCGAAGCGCCGTTCCACCTGCGCCTGGTGCGCGTCGACGACGCACGCTACTGGTTCATGATGAGCAACCACCACATCCTCATCGATGCCTGGTGCCGCTCGCTGCTGATGAACGACTTCTTCGAGATCTACCAGGCCCTGGGCGAGGGACGCCAGGCCCAGTTGCCGGTGCCGCCGCGCTACCGCGACTACATCGGCTGGCTGCAGCGCCAGGACCTCGACGAGGCGCGCCAGTGGTGGCAGGCCAACCTGGCCGGCTTCGAACGGGCCACGGCGATCCCCAGCGATCGGCCGCTGCGCCACGATCACGCTGGTGACGGCATGGTAGTGGGCGATTGCTACACCCGCCTCGAGCTGAGCGAGGGCGCGCGCTTGCGCGAACTGGCCCAGGCTCACCAGCTGACGGTCAACACCTTCGCCCAGGCGGCCTGGGCCCTGACCCTGGCCCGTTACAGCGGCGACCGCGACGTGGTGTTCGGCGTCACCGTGGCCGGGCGCCCGGTGAGCCTGCCGCAGATGCAGCGCACGGTCGGCCTGTTCATCAACAGCATCGCCCTGCGCGTGCAGATGCCGCAGCCCGGCGAGCGGCGCAGCGTGCGTGACTGGCTGCAAGGTCTGCTCGACCGCAACATGCAGTTGCGCGAGTACGAGTACCTGCCGCTGGTGGCGATCCAGGAATGCAGCGAACTGCCCAAGGGCCAGCCGCTGTTCGACAGCCTGTTCGTGTTCGAGAACGCCCCGGTGGAAACCGCCGTGCTCGACCACGCCCAGCACCTGGATGCCAGCTCCGACTCGGGCCGCACCCACACCAACTTCCCGCTGACCGCGGTATGCTACCCGGGCGACGACCTGGGCCTGCACCTGTCGTTCGACCAGCGCTACTTCGACTACCCGACCGTCGAGCGCCTGCTCGCCGAGTTCAAGCGCCTGCTGCTGGCGCTGGTCGAAGGCTTCGACGGCGAGGTGGATGAGCTGGCATTGCTGGGCGCCGACGAGCAGCGCTTCCTGCTCGACGACTGCAACCGCACCGAGCACAGCTACGCCCTGGAGCAGAGCTACGTCGAGCTGTTCGAGGCGCGGGTCGCCGCGCACCCGCAGCGCACTGTCGCCCGTTGCCTGGATGCCGCCTACGACTATGCCGGTTTGAACGTGGCGGCCAACCGCCTCGGCCATGCCCTGGTCGCGGCCGGCGTGGCCATCGACCAACCGGTGGCGCTGCTGGCCGAGCGCGGCCTGGCGCTGCTGGGCATGATCGTCGGCAGTTTCAAGGCCGGCGCCGGTTACCTGCCGCTGGATCCGGGCCTGCCGTCGGCGCGCCTGCAACGCATCGTCGAGCTCAGCCGCACGCCGGTACTGGTGTGCAGCGCGGCCTGCGTCGAGCAGGCGCGCCAGCTGCTCGACGAAGTGGCGGGCGCGGCACGGCCGAAGCTGCTGGTCTGGGAAGAGGTGCAGGCGAGCAACGTGGCCAGTCACAACCCCGGCATCCACAGCGCGCCGGACAACCTCGCCTACGTGATCTACACCTCCGGCTCCACCGGCCTGCCCAAGGGCGTGATGGTCGAGCAGCGCGGCATGCTCAACAACCAGCTGAGCAAGGTGCCGTACCTGGCCCTGGACGAGCAGGACGTGATCGCCCAGACCGCCTCGCAGAGCTTCGACATCTCGGTGTGGCAGTTCCTCGCCGCGCCGCTGTTCGGGGCCAAGGTGCAGATCGTGCCGAACGCCATCGCCCACGACCCGCAGGGCCTGCTGAGCCATGTGCAGGCCACCGGCATCACCGTGCTGGAGAGCGTGCCGTCGCTGATCCAGGGCATGCTGGCCAACGACCACCAGGCCCTCGACGGCCTGCGCTGGATGCTGCCGACCGGCGAGGCCATGCCGCCCGAGCTGGCCGCCCAGTGGCTGGAGCGCTACCCGGCCATCGGCCTGGTCAACGCCTATGGCCCGGCGGAGTGTTCGGATGACGTGGCGTTCTTCCGCGTCGATGCCGCCTCGACCCAGGGCAGCTACCTGCCGATCGGCACGCCGACCGACAACAACCGCCTGTACCTGCTCGGCGAGGACCAGGCCCTGGTGCCGCTGGGCGCGGTGGGTGAGCTGTGCGTCGCCGGCACCGGTGTTGGTCGTGGCTATGTCGGCGATCCGCTGCGCACCGCCCAGGCGTTCATCCCGCATCCGTACGGTGCACCGGGCGAGCGGCTGTACCGCACCGGCGACCTGGCCCGGCGCCGTCCCGATGGCGTGCTGGAGTATGTCGGGCGTATCGACCACCAGGTGAAGATCCGCGGCTATCGCATCGAGCTGGGCGAGATCGAGGCACGCCTGCACGAGCAAGCCGAGCTGCGCGATGCCGCGGTGGGCGTGCAGGAAGGCGTCAACGGCAAGCACCTGGTCGGCTACCTGGTGGCGCACCAGGGCGTCGCCGCCGACGCCGCGCTGCTCGACCAGCTCAAGCAGCGCCTGCGCGCCGAGCTGCCGGAGTACATGGTGCCGCTACACTGGGGCTGGTTCGACAGCCTGCCGCACAACGCCAACGGCAAGCTCGACCGCAAGGCGCTGCCGGCCATCGAGATCGGCGGCCAGCACAGCCAGGCCTACCTGGCGCCGCGCGACGAGCTGGAGCAGGCCCTCGCCGGCATCTGGGCCGATGTGCTCAAGGCCGAACGGGTGGGCGTGCGCGACAACTTCTTCGAGCTGGGCGGGCATTCGCTGCTGGCGACGCAGATCGCCTCGCGGGTGCAGAAGGCCCTGCAGTTGAACGTGCCGTTGCGGGCGATGTTCGAGTGCAGCACGGTGGAAGAGTTGGCCGAGTACGTGCGCGGGCTGCAGGACAGCGCGCTGGATGACGCCAAGGTCGATCGGTTGAGCGACCTGATGGCGGAGCTGGAGGCGTTGTAACTGCATTGCCTTCATCGCGGGGCCTGCCTGTTCCCAGAGGATCAGGCAGGCCCCGCGCTGCCGCGCCGATATGGCGTATGGCCACCCTGTAATCCTCACCCTTGCCGGTGCTACGCTGCACACAGTGCGCAAGGATTTCACGGGTTTCATGGACGATAGCCTGCATGCCGCCCGCATGGGCGATCTCATTCTTCATCCCCCGCTGATGGCCGAGCTGGTCAGTGGCCTGGTCGAGGCCGCCGTCTATGCGGCGGCGGTCGCCGCGGTCGGTGCCGCCATTGGTGGCGCGGTGGTCGCGGTGGTCGGTACCGGCGGTGCCGCCGCCGTGCTCACGCCGTTGATCGCCGGGGTCATGGTCAGTGCTGCCGCCATGCTGCCGGCCGGTGAAGACAAGAGCATTGGCGAGCATATCAGCGACTTCAGCAACTGGGTCGGCAATTCGCTGTTTCCGCCCGAGCCGTACGGCTCGATCAGCAGTGGCTCGCATAATACCCGCATCAACGGCATCCTCGCGGCGCGCGCCGCCGGGGTGAGTGGTGGCCCGGTCGAGGCGCCGGGCCCAGCCGATGAACCGTCGATCCTCGAAAACATCGGGGCCTACGCCATGGTCGGCGCCTCGATGGTATTGCCGGTGATCGGCTTGGCGCAGGAGATCAACAGCATCTTCAACCCGCCGGTGACCACGCCGGCCGCGCCCGGATCGATTCCCAAGCCCGAGGACAAGGCGGTCTGCAGCAAGCACCCGCCAATGCCCGAACAGTTCGTTGCCCAAGGCTCGGACAAGGTGTTCATCAATGGCCAGCCGGCAGCGCGGGTCGGAGACAAGACCACCTGCGACGGGCCGATCGGCATGACCTATTCGCCCAATGTGCGCATCGGTGGCGGCACCACCACCGTGCGCGACATCCACGACGGCAAGAGCGCTGCGGCGAAGATCATTGGCCTGATTGCCGGGATGCTCATCAGTCGCCGGGGCATGCTCAAGGGTCGCCGCTGCGGGGTGGGCAACCCGGTGGCTCCAGCCATGGGCAGCAAATTCCAGGATGGCCCCGAGGATGTGGATTTCACACTCGCGGCGCTGGTCCCGATCACTTGGGCGCGGCGCTATGACAGCAACGACCGGCGTAGCGATGGCCTGTTCGGCATGGGTTGGAGTGTGCCCTATGAAGTGCGCCTGGAGCGTGTCGCGCACCCTGAGGGGGGCGAGTTGTGGATCTACGTCGATGATGAGGGCGCCAGGCTGGAGCTCGGGCGTCTGCAGGTCGGCAGTGCCTTCGTCAGCATTCTCGATGGCCTGGCGTTTTTTCATCAGGACAACGGCTTCACCATCGTCGAGGACATCAACAGCGGGTTGTACCAGGTGTTCCATACCGATCCATTGGACAGTCGGCGGTCGCGCCTGGTCAAGGTCGGTGATCGCAACCTCAATTGCCTGGAGCTGTTCTACGACGAACAAGGCCGATTGCAGTTCCTCGGCGACAGCTCGGCCCGGACCTTCATCGAACTGCGCTATGCCGACGGGCAACCGCGCCGGGTAGCCGAGATCCACAGACTGTACTTGCGGGCCGGTCAGGCCTTTGCCGTCGAGCAGCGCGAATGCCTGGTGCAGTATCGCTACACCTCGGCAGGGCAATTGGAGGTTGTCGCCGATGCCGAAGGGCAATTGCTGAGGCAGTTTACCTACACCGACCAAGGGTTGCTGGCCAGCCATACGCTGCCCATGGGGGCTACGCGGTACTACGAGTGGGCCCGCTTCACACCACCGCCGGCGCGCCAACCGTGCAGTCTGGATGGCACGCCTTACGCCATGCCCGCGCTGTTGGAGCTACAGCCCGAGCATGAATGGCGCGTGGTTCGGCACTGGGGCAGCGACGGCGAGGACTATCGCTTCATCTATGACCTGGAGCATGGCCATACCCAGGTCATCGATGGCCTGGGGCGTGAGGAGCACTATCACTGGGGCGCGCTGAACGAGGTCCACACCTACATCGATGCGCTGGGATATTGCTGGCGGCACGACTATGTCGATGGCCTGTTGCGGCGCACCCTCGATCCACAAGGTGGCGAGTGGTCCTATAGCTACGATGCGCTCGGGCGCGTGGTTGCCACTGCCGACCCGTTGGGGCGTCGTGAAAGCATCGGTTACACCGAACATTGGGCCTTGCCCACCCGTATCGTCGACGGAGCAGGGCATGAGCGTCGTTATACCTATGATGCTCGGGGCAACCTGTTGTCCGAGGTCGATCCACTCGGGCAACTGACACGTTACGACCACGATCGTCAGGGACGTATGGTGCGTAGTGTCGATGCCCTAGGCAAGGAACGTTCGTTCAAGTGGAACGGGCGTGGCCAGCTGACTGCCTCACGCGATTGCTCGGGGCAACAGACTCACTATCGTTACGACCTGCGTGGGCACCTGAGCGAGGTGCACAATGCCGAGGGCGGCGCCACGCGCTATCGTTTCAATGTGCGTGGCCATCTGCAGCAGCGCGAATTGGCCGATGGCCGGGTCGAGCACTATCAGATCGATGCTGCCGGTCAGTTGGCCCGCCATGTCGACCCAGCGCAGCGCATGACCCAATGGCAATATGACGGCAGCGGTCGACTGCTGCAGCGTACTGATGCACTGGGGCACACTGTGCGGTTGCACTGGGATGCCTACGGCCGCTTGCAGCAGTTGGAAAACGAGAACGGCGAGCACTATCGCTTCCAGTGGGATGCGCTAGACCGGTTGGTTGGTCAGCGTAACCTCGATGGTGGCGGTTTCAGCCTGCTTTATGATGCCCTGGATGCGATCACCCAACGCACCGTGCATCCATGCCGCGAAGCGGAGCCCGTGTTGCCGGGCAGCCCGGATGAGCCCGAAGTGTTTGCACAGGTCCACCACCATGAACACGATGCGGTCGGTCGTCTGCTGTGCAAGCGGACCGACGATGGCGAGACGACCTACCGCTACGATGCTGCTGACAATCTGCTGGCGATCCATTTCACTCACCGTAGTGGGCAGGTCCAGCAGTTGGACTTCACCTACGACGCCATGGGGCGATTGCTGAGCGAAAGCCAGGGTCCAGGGCAACTCGGTTACACCTATGATCCCCTAGGTAACCTGCAGACCTTGACGCTGCCTGACTCCCGCCGGATCAACTACCTGTGCTATGGCAGCGGACATCTGCACCAGATCAATCTCGACGGGCGGGTGATCAGCGACTTCGAGCGCGATGCGTTACACGACGAGGTCTTGCGCAGCCAGGGTGCATTGCTTACCAGAACCCGTTATGACAGTACGCGGCGCCTGCTGCGCAAGGCTGTGGAATATCAGGATGGCGAGCGCACCCGCATGCCCTTGCTGCAGAAGGACTATGAGTACGATGCGGCGGACAACCTTGTCGGCGAGGTACTGACCCAGACCCAGCGCGCTGGTAGCGGGCTGGGGGTGGAGCTTGAGCATCTGGTCGGTCGTTTCCAGGCCGGTGCCGGTGGGCGTGGCAGCTACCAGGGGCGCATTGGTTATGACTACGGGCCCACCGAGCGAATCCATGGCGCGTCACGCCAGTTGCCTCAGCAACAGCCGATGGTCGAGCACTTTGGCTACGACCTTGCCGGCAACCTGCTGGAGGGATATCAGGTCAACGGTCGGGTACGGCACAACCGGGTCAAGGTGTTCCAAGATAGACGCTATCGCTACGACCGCTTTGGTCGGCTCGAGGAGAAGCGCTCCGGCAATCGTCTGCTCCAGCGCTTTGAATACGATGCAGAGCATCGGCTGGTCTGTATCCGTCAGCGGCGCGGGCCGCTTCGCGAACGGATCGAGTTTGCTTACGACCCCTTGGGCAGGCGCATCGACAAACGAGTCTACCGTGACGACCTGGACGCGCCGGTCAGTCGAACCGAGTTTCAGTGGCAAGGCCTGCGTCTGTTGCGAGAAGTTCAGGACGGCAAACCGAGTCTCTATCTGTACGCAGACGCGGCGGGCCATGAGCCGCTGGCCAGGGTAGATGGGGTGCCTGGGCATGAGCAGGTTTTCCACTTCCATACGAATCTGGTCGGCCTGGTAGAGCAACTGACCGACGAACAGGGGATAACTGCCTGGCAAGGGCAGCACCAGGTATGGGGCAACAACTGCGAGGAATGGCATGCGCCGGAGCAGGTCAGTCGGCAGAATGTGCGTTTTCAGGGGCAGTATCTGGATCGGGAAACTGGGCTGCACTACAACACATTCAGATTCTATGACCCGGATATCGGGCGGTTTACCCAGCAAGACCCGCTAGGCTTGAGGGGCGGGATCAACCTCTATCAATATGCGCCCAATCCACTGTCATGGATCGATCCGTTAGGCTTGGAGGTGGTGCGTGTTTATCATTACACGAGCAAGGAAGGTTATAAGGGAATCATGGGGACAGGCGTGATTAATCAAAGTGACCCCGGCGCCAGGGGGCGAGGCGCTATTCAAGGCAAGCCCAAAGGTGTCTACGTGACGACACTAACGCCTGAGGAAATGGAGAGCACCAATGTAAGAGGTAAAATGGGGCTGACCAAAGAGAAAAGTACCCATTTTGTTTCATTTGAAGTTGATAGCGGGAAAGTTAAAAAAGTGGATCGGCAGAATGCTTATCTAAGGCTCTATATACAAGAAGATATTCAGCTCAGGGACGCTAATAGAAGACTTCGTGCTGATGTCAGTCACGGCGCTTCCGGATGCAAGCTATAGGAGACAGTGGGATGGCTGATTGGTCGGGTGTCATGTATGGCTTTTATACCGACATGTCGCTGGAACGGGTGCTCGCGGCATTGACGGAAAAAGCAGCACGTCTGGGGTTTCAGTCGCAGCAGGAGTGCATTCGGGGAGAGGAGTTTATTCTTTTCTATAAAGATGAGGGGATGCTGAAGGCCCACCTTGAGCAAGGTTACAACCTGGGGGCGACGGGCGAGGGGTGCTTTGGCGTTGAGGCAAAGCCAGCAGCGTTGAACGGGATTGCTACGCTATTCGAGTTTGAAGGTGATTCGGATTTCGAACCGTACGATATCAATTTGCGCTTCAATCGAATTTTTTACTATGTATTGGTGTTGCCGGACAGTGTCGATGAATCAGATTTCTGCCGGCGTATACACACTATGTTTTCCGAGACCTTGATGGCTTGAGCCACGATCAAGGTCGAGGGTGAGGCGGGCGTATCAATGAGCCTGAAAAGGACGGCTCCGGTCTGGCGACCGTATCTCCTTGTCTACGACATGGCTTTGCGTACAGTGCCTAAGCGAACGCAAAGCGCCCTGTGACCCATCAGGATCGCTGGGCTTGAAGCGCTATCTGCTGGTTGGTACGACAGCCATGTCGAGGTATTCGCCAAAGGCTATCGTTGTACCTTCAGATAGACTGCGGTTTAACGCTTGCCGAGTATCTTCCCCAGCATCTCCGGCCGCGGCGCCCCTTGCTGGCTCTGCAACTGCCCCTTTTCATCCTGATAGAAGATCGCCGGGGTTGCGGCCAGGCCCAGTTCTTCCATCAGCGCCAGATTCGCCTCGAGCTTCTTCTGAACCGCCTCCGGCACCTTGTCCAGCGCCTTGAGCGTGCTGGCCTTGCCGGCCTTCTCATGTTCTTGCAAGGCCTTGGCCGGGTCTTTGGCGGCGAGCAGCGCGGCGGACTTGCCCGGGCTGTCCTCGCGGATGATGCCGACCATGATGTGACGCAGCTGCACCTTGCCCGACTCGACCCAGGGCCGGGCCTGCTGCCAGAACATGTTGCAGTAGGGGCAGTTGGGGTCGCTGAACAGGTACACGGTGCGTGGGGCGTCCACCTTGCCGTCCTGGATCCAGGCGGATTTTTCCATCTTCGCCCAGACAGCCTTGCTCATCGGTGCGTACACCAGTTTTTCCAGTGGTTCGGCGCTGAGATCCTTGCCTTGCTCGTCGAACAGGCTGCCCACCAGCACGTGCTTGCCGTCGGGCGTCAGGTACAGGGCGATGCCGTTGTTGTGGTACTCGGCGGCATAGCCGCGCAGGCCGTTGGGGGCGTCGAAGCTGCCCTTGATCACGGCGCCCTTGGCCTGCAGTTGCTGGATCGCCTTGGGGAGCTCTTCAGCGTGCAACAGCGGGGCGGCGAGCAAGGTGAGGGTCAGCGGCAGCAGCGCATTCAATCGCATGTCAGTTTCCTTGTGGGGCGGGCGCATCGGCGCGTTCGAAGGGTTCCAGGGCGTGGCGCAGGCTGGCGCGCGACAGTTCGCCCAGGTGGCTGCCGACCAGCCGCCCTTCGGCGTTGTAGAACAGGGTGGTGGGCAGGGCCATGGAGCCGACCTTGCGGGCCAGCTCGCCGGTGCCGTCGAACAGCACGTGGGACAGGGTCAGGCCGGTGGTGGCCATGAAGGTGCTGACGTTCTCCGGGGTTTCTCCCTGGTTGACGAACAGGAAGGTCACGTGGGGGTAGTCGTCCTCGGCCTGTTGCAACACTGGCATTTCGCGCCGGCAGGGCGGGCACCAGGTGGCCCAGATGTTGATCACCAGCGGCCGCCCGCGGTAGCTGTGCAGGGCCACCGCCTGGCCACGGTTGTCGCGCAGGCTCATGTCCGGCAGTTCGGTACCCTTGCTGTAGAGGTGGCTGGCCAGGCTGCCGAGGCCCCAGAACAGCGCGCCGCTGAACAACGCCCAGCCCAGGGGGCGGCGCAGGCCGGGGCGCCGCCAGCCCTGCCACAGGGTGCCGAGGACGATGCCCAGCAGGCCGCCCCAGAGCAGGAAGCCGCCGTCGCGGATGTCGATGACCTGCAGCGGGTCGTCGCGGTACATCGGCCAGTAGGCCAGGACGAAGCCCAGGCGGGCGAACAGCAGGCCCAGCAGGAACAGATTGAACAGCGCAGATTCCGGGTTTTCACCGCCGCGCCTGGCCACCCGCCAGCCGACCAGGCTGGCGATGCCCAGCGCCGCGAGCAGCAGCAGGTGGTTCAGGGCCATGGTCAGTGGCCCGAGGGTGACGGTCAGCATCAGCCTTGGCTCCTGGTCTGGGCCCAGTGTTGCAGGAACCCGGCGGCGTCGATCTCCCCGGTGATGCGGCGAGCGCGGCGCTCGTCGCCTTCCGGGCCGATCCAGATCAGGCTGGGCGGGCCTGGCACCTGGTAACGCTGCAGCAGTTCGCGGCTGGCCGGGGAGTCGGCGGTCACGTCCAGGCGCAGCAGGTGCACGCCGGCCAGGCTGGCCTGGACATCGCCACGGCCGAACACCTGCTTTTCCATGACCTTGCACGACACGCACCAGTCGGCATAGTAGTCCACCAGCACCCACTGGCCACGTGCCTTGGCGGCGTCGAGCTCACGCTGCAGGTCGGCCGGCGCGTTCACGGTGACGAAGGCGTCGTGGGCGTTGGCCGGAGCTTGCGCGGTGCCCTTGCCGGCGAAGGGCTGCAGGGGTTGCCACAGGTCGTTGCCCCCGGCTGCGGCGCCCACCAGCAGCAGGCCCCCCCACAAGGCGCCGAGCAGGGGAATGGCGCGCAAGGCGGGCAGGCGCTGCAGGGCCGGCCAGGCGGCCCAGCCCAGGGCGATCAGCCAGGCGCCGGCCAGGGCCAGCACCAGGGTTTCCGCCAGCAGGCCACGCACCGTGTACAGGGCCATGGCCAGGAACACGAAGCCGAACAAGCCCTTGACCAGGTTCATCCAGGCGCCCGGGCGTGGCAGGTAGCGGTTGCCCAGGGTGACCAGCAACAGCAGGGGAACGCCCATACCCAGCCCGAGGGTGAACAGCACCAGCGCCCCTTGCAGCACGTCACCGCTCTGGGCGATGAACAAGAGCGCGCCGGCCAGCGGCGCGGTCATGCACGGGCCCAGCAGCAGGCCCGAAAGGGCGCCCAGCAACGCCGCGCCGTACAGGTTGCCGCCACGGGTGCCTTGCCCGGCGCGGTCCAGGCGGTCGCGCAGGGCGGTCGGCAATTGCAGTTCGAAGGCGCCGAACATCGGCAGGGCCAGCAGTATGAACAGGCCGGCCAGGCTGCCCAGCAGCCAGGGCTGTTGCAGCCAGGCCTGCAGGCTGGCGCCCAGCAGCGCGGCGATCACGCCGAGGGCGGCGTAGACCAGTGCCATGCTCAGTACGTAGACGCCGGCCAGCCACCAGCCGCGGCGGGCGTTGGCACCGTTGCCCAGGACCAGTCCGGCGAGGATCGGCAGCATCGGCAGCGAACACGGGGTGAAGGCCAGCAGCAGGCCCAGGCCGAAGAACGCCAGCAGGCTCCAGGCCAGGCTGTCCTGTTGCAGGGTGCCGGCCAGGGCCTGGTCGCTGGCCTGGTCGGTAGCGGCGGCTGGCGCGGTGCTGCCGCCCAGGGCTATTGGCGTGGTCTGCGGTGGGTAGCACAGGCCGGCGTCGGCGCAGCCTTGCCAGCCTAGGCGCAGCTCACCGCTGGTGTTAGCCGGCAGCAGCAGCTCCAGTTCGGTGCGGTATACCGCACTGTCGCCGAAGAACTCGTCGTGGTGGTTTTCGGCCTGGGGCAGCGCGGGGTGCTGCTCGGCGGGTAGGCCGTCGAATTTCAGGCGCTTCTGGTAGAGGTAGTAGCCATCCTTGATCAGGAAATGCAGGCGCATCTGGCCGTTTTCCAGGCGATCGTGAGTCAGGACGAAGGCCTCGTTGACCGGCAGGAAGTCCGGCTTTACCGCAAAGGGGTTGGCCTGGAGGGGGCCGGCGAGCAGGAATGTCAGGAAGAGCAGGAGAACACGCATGTCGGCGCCTTGGCAGAGCTTTGAAGAGGGCCATGCTGGCCTGGGGTTATTAACTGAAGGTTAAGTTGGTCCTAGGACCGGCGGCAGCCTTGTCTGTCCCGATGCTATCAGCCCGACGAAATCCTCCAAACCCGTTCATAATCCCCCCTTAATCGCCACCCTGTGCAATGCCAGCTTCCCCACCCAGGAGAGACCCCCTCATGCACGTTCTGCTCTGCGAGGACGACGACCTGATCGCCAGCGGCATCTGCGCCGGCCTTTCGGCCCAGGGCCTGACCGTGGACCGGGTGGCCAGCGCCTCGCAGGCCCGGCAGATGCTCGGGACGGCGAAGTTCGACGTGATGATCCTCGACCTGGGCCTGCCCGACGAGGACGGCCTCAAGCTGCTGCGCCGCCTGCGCCAGCAGGGCGAGACCCTGCCGGTGCTGGTGCTCACCGCCCGCGACGCGGTCACCGATCGGGTCGATGGCCTGCAGGCGGGCGCCGACGACTACCTGCTCAAGCCCTTCGACCTGCGCGAACTGGCCGCGCGCCTGCACACCCTGCTGCGTCGTGTGGCCGGGCGGGCGGTGAATGTCATCGAGCACGGCCCGCTGCGCTACGACCCCAGCAGTTGCGCGGCCACCCTGGCCGGCCAGGCGGTGGACCTGTCGCGTCGAGAGCAGGCATTGCTTCAGGCCTTGCTGCAGAACCCGGGGCGCGTGCTGTCCAGCGAACAGCTCAAGGACTGCGTCTACGGTTTCAGCGATGAGGTCGAAAGCAACGCGCTGAACGTGCATATCCATCACCTGCGGCGCAAACTGGGCAACGGCATCGTCGAGACCGTGCGCGGCCTTGGCTACCGCCTGGGGCCGGCCCAGGCGCCGGAGGAGGGCGCGTCATGAGCCTGCGGGTTCGCCTTTCACTGATTCTCGGCAGTGTGTTCATCGTCATCTGGGTGCTGGCGGCGGCATGGATGCTGCGCGACCTGCGCCAGCAGATGATGTTTTCCCTCGACCAGCGCCTGGTGGCGTCGGCGCGCATGGTCGCGGGGCTGATCGACCAGTTGCCGCAACCGTTGACTGCCAAGGGCCAGGACGCGCACTTTTCCGCCGACCAGTTCAGCGTGCCGGACGGCATGGCCTGCCAGGTCAGCTCGCTGCGCGGCGAAATCCTCGCCAGCAACCACAAGCACGATGGCACCATGGACGACGAGCGCAGCGGCTTCCGTGACCAGACCATCGACGGCGCTTCCTGGCGCACCTTCACCTACAATCATGGCGATGTGCGCATTACCACCGCCGATCGTCACCAGGAGCGCGAGGCGCTGAACCAGTCGATCCTGCTGGCGGCCTCGGCGCCGGTGCTGATGGCATTGCTGGGCAGCCTGGGGCTGTTGTGGATCGGCCTTGGCAAGGGGCTGGAGCCGCTCAATCGCATGCGTGATGCCTTGCGCAGGCGCCGTGCCGACAGCGTCGAGCCGTTGCAGGTGGCCGGCCTGCCCAGCGAGCTGCAACCGCTGCTCGACACCCAGAACCAGCTGTTTTTGCGCATCGCCCAGACCATTGAACGCGAACGCCGCCTGACCGACGACGCCGCCCATGAGCTGCGCAGCCCGCTGACTGCCATCAAGACCCACCTTCAGGTGGCGCGGATGACCGATGGCACCGTGCGTGAACAAGCGCTGGAGCATGCCGAGCAGGGGACCGATCGCATGCACCGTACCTTGGAGCAACTGCTGATGCTGGCGCGGGTCGAGGGCAGCCTGTCCTTCGACGATGGCGTGCAGTGCAGCGCCGAGCAGGTTGCCCGGCAGGCCATCGAGGACGCCGGCGGTGGCGACAACCGGCGCATCCACCTGCGCCTGCCCGAGGCGGCGGCCAAGGTCTACCTGAGCATGCCGGCGCCGCTGGCGGTGGCGGCGCTGCGCAACCTGCTGGACAACGCCCTGCGCCATGGCGGCGATGCCGCCGTTGAGCTTGAGGTGCAGGCGCAGGACGGGCAGGTGGACTTCCTGGTGCGCGATCATGGACCGGGGATTGCCCAGGAAGACCTTGAACATCTGACCGAACGTTTCTGGCGCAACGGCCAGAGCGGTGGCTGCGGCCTGGGGCTGGCGATCGTCCAGGCCATCGTCCAGCGCTGCGCCGGCAACCTGCGGTTCGACAGTCGGGCCGATGGTTTGCGGGTAAGCCTGCAGGTACCGGCGCGTTCGGGGAGTTGAGTTCGGCGTTGTACCCATCGCGGGGCAAGCCCGCTCCCACGCAGCTTGGCGCATGAGTCTGTGGGAGCGGGCTTGCCCCGCGATGCAGGTCGTACATTCACAACAAATCCCACGACAACCGCTAAATCCGCACCTCGCTGAAGCGTTTTTCAAACGATAAGAACCCGACACACATCCGGTTACAGGGCGCGTGGCGGGCACATTCGCTTGCTTGCGAGGGATTTTCCGATGTCGACCGCTTCCAGCCTTGCCCAGGTGCTGCCGGCCACCACGCCGCGCCCCCTGTACGAATTCGAGGATTCGCCCCTGCTGTTGCGCCAGCAGCAGCAGGAGTCCAACGCCCGCAGCTACCCGCGGCGCATCCCCCTGGCGCTCAAACGCGCCCGTGGCCTGTACGTCGAGGACGTCGAGGGCCGCCAGTTCATCGACTGCCTGGCCGGCGCCGGCACCCTGGCCCTGGGGCACAACCACCCGGTGGTGATCGACGCGATCCAGCGCGTGCTGGCCGACGAACTGCCGCTGCACACCCTGGACCTGACCACGCCGGTCAAGGATCAGTTCGTCCAGGACCTGTTCGCCCTGCTGCCTGAAGGTTTGCGCGGGGAGGCGAAGATCCAGTTCTGCGGCCCGACCGGTACCGACGCGGTCGAAGCGGCGCTCAAACTGGTGCGCACGGTCACCGGGCGCAGCACCGTGCTGGCGTTCCAGGGGGCCTACCATGGCATGACCCAGGGCGCGCTGAGCCTGATGGGCAGCCTGGGGCCGAAAAAGCCGCTCGGCGCACTGTTGAACAATGGCGTGCAGTTCCTGCCGTATCCCTATGACTACCGCTGCCCGTTCGGCCTCGGTGGCGAGGCGGGCGTGCGCGCCAACCTGCACTACCTGGAAAACCTGCTGTGCGATCCGGAGGCCGGCGTGGCGCTGCCGGCGGCGGTGATCGTCGAGGTGGTGCAGGGCGAGGGTGGTGTGATTCCTGCCGACATCGAGTGGCTGCGCGGGCTGCGCCGGATTACCGAGCAGGCCGGGGTGGCGCTGATCGTCGACGAGATCCAGAGCGGCTTCGCCCGTACCGGCAAGATGTTTGCCTTCGAGCACGCCGGCATCGTGCCCGACGTGGTCACCCTGTCCAAGGCCATTGGTGGCAGCCTGCCGCTGGCGGTGATGGTCTATCGCGACTGGCTCGACCAGTGGTCGCCGGGCGCCCACGCCGGCACCTTCCGTGGCAACCAGATGGCCATGGCCGCAGGCTCCGCGGTGATGAAGTACCTGGTGGAGCACCGCCTGTGCGAGCACGCCGAGGCCATGGGTCAGCGTCTGCGCGGGCATCTGCAACGCTTGCAGCAGGACTATCCGCAGCTTGGCGACATCCGTGGCCGTGGCCTGATGCTGGGCGTGGAGCTGGTGGATCCGACGGGCAAGCGCGACGTCCAGGGGCACCCGCCGGCCTGCCGCAAGCTGGCGCCGAAGGTGCAGCGCGAATGCCTGCGCCGGGGCCTGATCCTCGAATTGGGCGGCCGCCACGGTGCGGTGGTGCGCTTCTTGCCGCCGCTGATCATCAGCGCCGAGCAGGTCGATGAGGTGGCGGCAAGGTTTGCCGAGGCGGTTGCGGCGGCGGTACTGGCTGGCTAAGGCCTTCCCATGGAGCAATACGTAACTTGCTGACTTGACTGGAACGGCGTGGGAGCGGGCTTGCCCCGCGATCACCGGCAAAGCCGGTGCCATAAACCGCATCGCGGGGCAAGCCCGCTCCCACGTTGGTGATGCTTACTCTTCTGTTCCGTAAGTGATCTTCTACAGGGCGCAGGTATCAGTCGAAGGTACGCCCGGCGCGCCAGTAGCCCATCAGCGTCAGGCTTTCCCTCGGCAAGCCGCGCTCCTTGATCAGGTATCGGCGGATATCCATCACAGTCCCCGATTCCCCGGCGATCCAGGCATGGAAGTCGCCGTGCTCGCCGCTGGCCTGTTCCCACAGGATGCGCTCGTCGATATCCACGTCCTCCAGCTCGACCGTCGACGCGCCACGCACGGCCGGCAGGCTGGCCAGCTCGCGCACGGCGTGCAGCATGCCCTGGCCATGTTCGCTACGCAGCAGATCGCGCGGCAGCCAATGCAGGCGGGTGGCCGGGCTGTGGCGCAGGTCGAGGCAGTCGGCTTCCAGCGGCACTTCGATATAGGCCTCCGCCAGCAGTTCCGGTGCCCTCGCGGCCAACTGTTCGAGGATGCCGGCGATGGCTGGCAAGGCGGTTTCGTCACCGACCAGCAGGATGCGCCGGGCGCTGTGCGGCGGCTTCCACTCGTAGCCGCCGGGGTCGTCCGCATAGGCCAGGTTGGGCGCGACCATCTGCAGGCGGTCACCCGGGCGGGCATGGGTGGCCCAGGCCGAGGCCGGGCCATTGACGCCGTGCAGGACGAAGTCCACATCCACTTCGAGGGCATCGCGGCGCAGGGCGCGAATGGTGTAGGTGCGCATCGGTGGCATGTCCTGAGCTGCCAGCTCGCGCCGCGCCTGTTGCCACTGCTCGTGCTTGGGCAGGCTCGGCGGCGCTCCGGCGGGCGTCGGGAACAGCAGCTTGACGCGCTGGTCGGGGGCCAGGGTGGTCATCTGCGCCACGTCTTCGCCGGTGAAGACGAAGCGGCTCAGCGACGGGCTCAGGGGTTCGATGGCTTTGAGGTCGAGGTCGAAGACCCGGTAGGGCGTGGCCTTGATCGGTTGGGTCAGGCGATCGAGCAGGGAGGTCATGGGTATGCCTCTGTCAGCGGGAGATACCCAACAGACGAGCATGCCGGTTGGTTAATTAGAAGGCTAAATTTCCTCGGCCCACCTACGTCCTAGCTTGGATAGAAGTCGCGGCACGCGAAGACGGATTGAGGCGCAATGACAATTTCCCGACGAGGATTCATCGCTGGCCTGGCTGTGGCGGGCGCCACAGGCACGGCGGCCTATTACGCGCACAAGCAACTGACCCACGACCCTGAAGACGATATCGTCACGCCCGGCGAAGCCAGCGTGGAGCTGGCCGATTATGCCGGGCAGGTCCTGGCGGACCAACTGCGTGGCGTGTGGGAGATCCGCTTCGACGGTGCCGAACGAGGACTGGACGGGCTGCCTCAGGAGGGCGTCGAGATGTTCCTCGATGTCGCCACCAAAGGTCGTGGCCTGCGCGGATTCGTCGATACCGGTCAGGGTCTGCGCGGCGTTGCCGAGCCGGCCTATCGTGTGCTCGGTGATCTGGTCGGTGCCAGCAGCACCGAGGTGCGTTGGCGCCTGCTCAGCCAGCACGGCGGGCCAAGCTATGAGTGCGTGGCGAGTCTCGACGAGGTCTGGGCCGAGTTCGCCAATGCCGGCAGCGGCACGTTGAGCGGCCGCGTCCAGCGCCTGGATCGACCACTGACCCTGCCGGTGCCCGACAGCCGTTTTGTCGCGGTCAAGCGTCTGTTCCCCGAAGCCCGTGAGCGTCTGCCTTATACTCCCGAAATGCGTGAGTGGGTGGTCAGCGCTGAACATCGCCTGTTCCACCAGCTCTGGCACGCCACCCGCGACAAGTGGCACAAGCTGCCGGAGAAAAAGCAGGATGCCCTGCGTGGCCTGGGCTGGCAGCCGGGGCCACGGGACCGTGAGCGCGATGCCCGTGGCCCGCGCAAGCACCGCAATGGCTCTGGTATCGATTTCCTGTTCATGCACCGGCACATGCTGATGTATGCGCGCACCTTGCAGGACCTGCCTTCCTGGCAGCGCTTCCCGCTGCCGCAGCCGAGCGTCGAGTTCGATCGAGCAGGTTTCGCCCGCTACTTCGATAACCACGACGGCTGCTGCGTGCCGCCAGGCTGGCAGGCCCCGGGCGATGAAGCCTATGGGCAGTGGGTCGGGGCGATCAAGGCAGGTGAGACCTATTGCAGCAACTTCCAGGTGTGGGAGTCGCAATACCAGGACCCGGTGTACCTGTCGAAACTGACCCTGGGCGCCTTCGGCTCGGAACTGGAGATGAACCTGCACGACTGGCTGCACATGTGCTGGGCGTCGGTGCCGCGTGATCCGAACAATGGCGCGCCAGTGCCATTCGCCCGCGACCAGGCGGATTTCGCCGCGCGCTGGTTCGAGCCTGAGAACGACTTCCTCGGCGATCCGTTCTCCTCCCATGTGCACCCGGTGTTCTGGGGCTTCCATGGCTGGATCGACGACCGCATCGACGACTGGTTCCGTGCTCATGAGCGTCACCATCCCGGCCAGGTGCGGCGCCTGGAGGTCAACGGTGTACCGTGGTTCGCTCCAGGCCGGTGGGTAGAAGTCGACGACCCCTGGCTGGGGCCGGACACCCATGGCTGCAGCACGCAACCGGGGATGCGTCTGGGCAAGTCGGTAGAGATGGACGTGGAGACCATGAAGCTTGCCTTGCGCATCACCTTCGGTGCCGACGACAAGATCGAGAACCTGCTGCGCAAGGTGCCGCAACGGCCCTGGTATGCGCGGCACCTGTCATTGAAGAATATTGTTTCCTGAGTGAACACGCCCACCTGAGGGGATAGCCCGTCCCTTGGAGGTGTTGTCACGGGACAGGCCCTTCAGGGAAAGGGCCGCGCAGCGGCCCCGATTGTTCTTCTGGTTAACAAAACATAACGTCCCGCTCGTTGTGTTCCGCCGAACAACCCCGATACGATGGCCAGAAGCTATTCCAGGGCTCTGGAACAGGGTTTTTACAGTACCTGGCAATAGATTGACCCAGCACAAGAACACAACAGGGGGCAGTCATGAGAGAGCGGGCAAGGGCACGCTACAGCCTGGCGACCAGCGCGATGCTGGCGCTGACGCTGAGTATCGGGGCCGGGCAAGTCCTGGCGGCGGTGGCCGCCGAGCAATACTCGGTGGAGTCGGCCAAGGCCAGCCAGAGCCTGTTGATCGGCGCCACCCACGCCGGGCAGCGCCTGGTGGTGGTCGGCGACCGCGGCCACATTCTGTTCTCCGACGACCAGGGCAAGACCTGGACCCAGGCCCGGGTCCCCACCCGGCAACTGCTCACCGCCGTGTTCTTCCTCGACGACAAGCGCGGCTGGGCCGTCGGCCACGACGCGCAGATCCTCGCCAGCAGCGACGGCGGCGCGACCTGGAGCAAGCAGTTCGAAGACCTGTCCCGCGAGGCCCCCTTGCTCGATGTGCGCTTCCTCGACCCGCAGCACGGCTTCGCCGTGGGCGCCTACGGTGCCCTGCTGGAGACCCTCGATGGCGGCCAGCATTGGCAGGACGTCGCCGAGCGCCTGGACAACCCCGACCAGTTGCACCTCAACGCCATCACCCTGGTGAAGGACGCCGGCCTGTTCATCGTCGGCGAGCAGGGCGGCATGTTCCGCTCCAGCGACGCCGGCCAGAGCTGGACCAAGGTCCAGGGTCCCTACGAGGGCTCGCTGTTCGGCGTGATCGGCACCGCCCAGCCCAACACCCTGCTGGCCTACGGCCTGCGCGGCAACCTGTTCCGTTCCACCGACTTCGGCGACAGCTGGCAGCCGATCGAGCTCAAGGCCGAACGCGGCCCGCTCGAATTCGGCCTGGCAAGCGCTACGCTTCTCGAAGACGGCAGCCTGGTGCTGGTCGGCAACGGCGGCAGCGTGCTGCGCAGCCATGATGACGGGCAGACCTTCAGCGTGCGCAACCGCGCCGATCGCATTGCCCTGTCGGGCGTCAGCGGCCTGGGCGGTGGCGGTCTGCTGCTGGTCGGGCAGGGGGGCGTGCACCTGGCCTCGGCCGACGGTACCCAGGAGGCGCGTCCATGACCAGCCGGGAGAGTTTCGACATGCAGCACAAGGACAAGGCCACCCTGCTGGAACGCCTGATCTTCAACAATCGTCCCATCGTCATCGCCATCTGCGTGCTGGTGAGCATCTTCCTGTTCTGGCAGGCCACGCAGATCCGCCCCTCCACCAGCTTCGAGAAAATGATTCCGCTGCAGCATCCGTTCATCGAACAGATGCTCGAGCACCGCAACGACCTGGCCAACCTCGGCAACACCGTGCGTGTGTCGGTGGAGTCGACCAAGGGTGACATCTTCGACAAGGACTACATGGAGACCCTGCGCCAGATCCATGACGAGGTGTTCTACATCCCCGGCGTCGACCGCGCGGGGCTGAAGTCGCTGTGGAGCCCCAGCGTGCGCTGGAGCGAGGTCACCGAAGAAGGCTTCTCTGGCGGCGAGGTGATCCCCAACACCTACAACGGCTCCCAGGACAGCCTCGACACCTTGCGCGACAACGTGCTCAAGTCCGGCCAGGTCGGGCGCCTGGTGGCCAACAACTTCAAGTCCAGCATCATCGACATCCCGTTGCTGGAAAGCTACCCCGACCCGCAGGACCCGGGGCGCCAGGTCAAGCTCGACTACCAGCAGTTCTCGCACCAGCTGGAGGAGAAGATCCGCGACAAGTTCCAGGCGCAGAACCCCAACGTCAAGATCCATATCGTCGGCTTCGCCAAGAAGGTCGGCGACCTGATCGACGGCCTGGTGATGGTGGCGATGTTCTTCGGCGTGGCGCTGGTGATCACCTGGGCGCTGCTGTACTGGTTCACCTGGTGTATCCGCAGCACCATCGCCGTGCTCATCACCACCCTGGTGGCGGTGGTCTGGCAGCTGGGCCTGATGCACGCGGTGGGCTTCGGCCTGGACCCGTACTCGATGCTGGTGCCGTTCCTGATCTTCGCCATCGGCATCTCCCACGGGGTGCAGAAGATCAACGGCATCGCCCTGCAATCCAGCGACGCCGACAACGCCCTGACCGCGGCGCGGCGCACCTTCCGCCAGCTGTTCCTGCCGGGGATGATCGCCATCCTCGCCGATGCCGTGGGCTTCATCACCCTGCTGATCATCGACATCGGGGTGATCCGCGAGCTGGCCATCGGCGCCTCGATCGGCGTGGCGGTGATCGTCTTCACCAACCTGATCCTGCTGCCGGTGGCGATCAGCTACGTCGGCATCAGCCAGAAGGCCATCGCCCGCAGCAAGAAGGACGCCACCCGCGAGCACCCGTTCTGGCGCCTGCTGTCCAACTTCGCCAGCGCCAAGGTGGCGCCGGTGTCGGTGGTGCTGGCGCTGCTGGCCTTCGCCGGCGGCCTCTGGTACAGCCAGAACCTGAAGATCGGCGACCTCGACCAGGGCGCGCCGGAGCTGCGCCCGGACTCGCGCTACAACCAGGACAACAGCTTCATCATCAGCAACTACTCGACCAGTTCCGACGTGCTGGTGATCATGGTCAAGACCCCGGCCGAGAGCTGCTCGATCCACTCGACCATGGCGCCGATCGACGAGTTGATGTGGACCATGGACAACACCCCGGGGGTGCAGTCGACCATCTCCCTGGTGACCGTGTCGAAACAGGTCATCAAGGGCATGAACGAGGGCAGCCTGAAATGGGAGACCCTGTCGCGCAACCCGGACATCCTCAACAACTCGATCGCCCGCGCCGACGGCCTGTACAACGCCGACTGCTCGCTGGCGCCGGTACTGGTGTTCCTCAACGACCACAAGGCCGAGACCCTGGAGCGGGTCACCGCCGCGGCCAAGGCCTTTGCCGACAGCCACAACAAGGACGACCTGCAGTTCCTTCTGGCGGCGGGTAACGCCGGCATCGAGGCGGCCACCAACGAGGTGATCAAGTCGGCCGAGCTGACCATCCTCATCCTGGTCTACATCTGCGTGGCGGTGATGTGCATGATCACCTTCCGCTCGTTCGCCGCGACGCTGTGCATCGTCCTGCCGCTGGTGCTGACCTCGGTGCTGGGCAACGCGCTGATGGCGTTCATGGGCATCGGCGTGAAGGTCGCCACGCTGCCGGTGGTGGCGCTGGGCGTGGGCATCGGCGTGGACTACGGCATCTACATCTACAGCCGCCTGGAGAGCTTCCTGCGTGCCGGCCTGCCGTTGCAGGAGGCCTACTACGAGACCCTGCGCTCCACCGGCAAGGCGGTGCTGTTCACCGGCCTGTGCCTGGCCATCGGCGTGTGCACCTGGATCTTCTCGGCCATCAAGTTCCAGGCCGACATGGGCCTGATGCTGACCTTCATGCTGCTGTGGAACATGTTCGGCGCCCTGTGGCTGCTGCCGGCGCTGGCGCGGTTCCTGATCAAACCGGAGAAACTGGCGGGCAAGGAGGGTGGTTCGATCTTCGCTCACTGATCGAGGCCTGATCGCGGGGCAAGCCCGCTCCCACGACCTACCTGGCGTGGGAGCGGGCTTGCCCCGCGATGCGTATAATGGTGGCCATTTTTCTCAATCGGTGCCTCCATGACCACCCTCGCCACCGCCCTCGCATCCTGCGACATGCTCCTGATCGACGGCCTGCACGCCTTCGACTTCACCTTCGACGCATCCGGCCTCACCATCGAATGCATGGACGGCCGCCAGCTGCGTCGCTGGTCTTTCACCCCCGACCAGGTCGCCGCCGCCACTGGCGCGGGCGACGACTGGATCCTGGCCAGTGACGAAGGCGAGCATCGTCTAGTCTGTATGAGTGCTTTTCGTGTCCCGGATGAAGAAGACGATGAACAGGAAATGGACCCACCTGCTGACCGCTAGCCTCATGACGTTTTCAGTCAACGCCCAGGCCGCCACGTTGCTGGTGGGCAGCTACACCGACAATGGCAGCGAAGGGATCTACCGCTACGACTTCAATTCCCGCACGGGGCAGATCGACACCACGCCCCGGCAGGTGGTCAAGAGCGTCAGCCCCTCGTGGCTGGTGCTGTCCGCCGACCAGCGCCAGTTGTTCGCGGTCAATGAAACGCCCAAGGGCCAGGTCAGCAGTTTCTCGCTGGGCAAGCAGGGCGAGATCAAGCTGTTGAACCAGGTGCCTAGCCAGGGCGATGAGCCGACCCACGCCAGCCTCAGCCACGACCAGCGCTACCTGTTCGTTGCCAACTACGCCGTTGCCCCCGACCCCGGTGGCAGCCTGGTGGTGTTCCCGGTGGCCCGGGACGGCAAGCTCAAGCCGGTGGTGCAGCAGGCTCGGCATGCGCCGAGCAAGGTCAACCTCGAGCGCCAGGCTGGTGCCCATGTGCATTCGCTGGTGCTGTCGCCCGATGGTCGGCACTTGTACGCTAGCGACCTGGGCGCCGACAAGGTGTTCATCTACCGCTACGACGGCGCCAGCCCCGAGCACCCGCTGAGCCCGGCGATCCCGCCTGCGGTCGAGTTGCCGCCTGGCAGCGGCCCACGTCACCTGCTGTTCGACGCCAAGGGGCGGCATGCCTACCTGACCCTGGAGATGAGCGCCGAGGTGGTGATGTTCGATGTGCAGGACGGTGCGCTGACCGAGCGCCAGCGCCTGCCGCTGACCGAAAGCACGGACGCTGCGGCTAAGGCAGCTGGCGGCCTGCACCTGTCGGCCGATGGGCGTTTCCTCTATGTCAGCAACCGTGGTACCGCCAACGAGATCGTGGTGTATGCCGTGGGCAAGGACGATGGCCGGCTCACCCTGCTGCAGCGCCGTTCGGTGGAGGGTGACCATCCCCGGGAGTTTGCCCTCGATCCGGATGGCAACTACCTGCTGGTGGCTAACCAGAAGAGCAACCAGATCGTGGTCATGCGCCGCGATCCGCGCAGCGGCAAGTTGGGTGAAACGGTGCAGAAGCTGCCCCAGCAGGCGCCTTCGGATCTCAAGTTTTTGGAATGAACCTGCGTTTGCCCTGTAGGAGCGGCCTTGTGCCGCGAAAGGGCCGCAGAGCGGCCCCAGGATTTCAGCGTTAATGCATCAATCGCCGGGGCCGCTGCGCGGCCCTTTCGCGGCACAAGGCCGCTCCTACAGGGGGCGCGTGTCCAATTATCGATAGGCGTGATAATCGCTACTGCTGCAATGAATTTCAGTGGTCGAGTCCATCGGCGTAAGTTTTGACCCAAGGCCCCGACGGGCCAACGTCAACCACCGAAGTCGAGGTCAGCCCACATGAACTTCAATCTCTTCCCGGTTATCGCCGCATCCGCCATCTCCGCCTCCGTCGTACTGCCGGCCCACGCCCAGCTGGAGCAAAGCGCCAAGGCGTCCAACACCCACAGCTACACCCAGAAGTACCTGCAGCAGAGCGCGCATTTCCACGCCGCCCTGAGCAAGCATGCCAATTGAGTGTGTAAAGCCATTGGTAATAGCACAACGCCATGTGATTTAATTTGACGCTAATTTTTTGACTCGCCAAAGGGGCAGAGCATGATGTGGCGTATCACGGCGGTAGTGCTGTTGTTGATGTCCGCGCCGATCCTGGCGCTTTGAGCGACACGCTGTCTCACTTGGCCATCACGGCCTTGAACAGCGGCGATGCCAGCCAGCCCTGCAACCAGCTCCGCAGCCGCGGATAAGCCGCCTCGGCGAACCATTCGGGTTCGACCCCGGCAAACTGGCGCATCAGGGGCAGCAAGGCGGCGTCGGCCAGGCTTGGGTGAGCGGCCAGCAGGTAAGGCCTGCCTTCGAGCAGGCGTTCCAACTCGGCCAGCCAGGGCTCGGCCTGGGCGCGGTAGTGCGCCCGGGTGTGCTCGGGGTAGCGCTCGGCGTACTTGTACCGGTTCACCTGCGCCTTGAAGGTGCCGTCGTTGCGCGCGATCAGCGTTTCGGCCTGCTGCGCCGCGGCGGGATCGGCCTGCAGGCGCCAGTCCTCGGGGTCATGTCGGGCCAGCGCCCAGCGCATGATGTCCAGGCTTTCCTCCAGCACCGCATCCCCGGTATCGAGCACCGGCACCGTGCCCTTGGGCGACAGTGCCAGCAGCTCGGCCGGCTTTTCCTTCATCTTCACCTCGTGGACCTGCACTTCGCAGCCGGCGTAGCGCAGGGCCAGGCGCGCGCGCATGGCCCAGGGACAGCGGCGGAACGAGTAGAGGATCACCCGCACACCTCCACGTCGCTCAGGCCATTGCCCTGGCGGCGCACCTGGATCTGCACCGGAATGCGCTCGTGCATTTCCTGCACGTGGGAGATCACCGCCACCTTGCGGCCCTGGGCCTGCAGACCATCGAGGGCGTCCATGGCCAGTTGCAGCGACTCGGGGTCGAGGCTGCCGAAGCCTTCGTCGATGAACAGCGATTCGATACGCAGGGTGCTCGACGCCATGGATGCCAGGCCCAGGGCAAGGGCCAGCGACACCAGGAAGGTCTCGCCACCCGACAGCGAATGCACCGAACGCAGCTCGTCGCCCATCTCGGTGTCCAGCACCAGCAGGCCCAGGGCACTGCCGCCGCGCTTGAGGCGATAACGCCGGGCCAGCTGGCGCAACTGGCTGTTGGCGTGATGCAGCAGCAGGTCGAGGTTGTAGCCCTGGGCGATCTTGCGGAACACATCGCCCGAGGCCGAGCCGATCAACGCATTCAGGCGTGCCCAACGTTGCCATTGCTGGTAGGCCTGGTCGATCTGTTCGGCCAGGGCCTGGCTGGCCTGTTGCCGGCGCTGGTCCTCGGCCTGTTGGGCGCGCAGCTCGGCGCATTGCTGCTCTTGGGCCGCCAGCTGCGCGGCCAGCTCGGCGAGTGCGGTTTCCAACGCGTCGACGGGCAGCTCGCCATGGGCCTGGGCAGTGTGTTGCTGCAGTCGCTGCTCACGTTCTCCTAGTAACACGCGGCCTTGCTCGACGGCTTTTTCCGCGGCCTGCAGGCGTTGGCGCAGTTCGCTCACCTGGCTGTCGTCAATCGCCAGCAGGCGGTCGAGGCCGGCGTCGTCCAGCTCCGGGTGTTCGCTGCGCCACTGGGCGATTTCGCCCTGCAACTGCTGGTGTTCCTGCTCCAGTGCCTGCTGGCGCTGCTGGTTGGCCTTGAGCTCGCCGGCCAGCTGCACACCCTGGGTATGCAGCGCCTGCAGTTGCCGGGCGCTGTCTGCCTCGGCGGTGCGGGCTTGCTCCAGCTGGGTGTCCATGTGCTGCTGCCAGGCTTCGGCGCTGGGCTGTTCGCCGAGCAGTTCGTCCAGGGTGGCCTGGGCCTGGCGGCGTTGTTCGTCCAGCACGGCGAGCTTCTGTTGCAGCTGCTGCTGGCTGTGCAGGCGTGCCTGTTGCTGATCGCGCAGTTTGTCCAGTTGGACCTGGCGAGCCTGTTGCTCTTCCAGCTCGTCCTTGCGCAGGTCGAGTTGTTGACGGCGTTGGGCTATCTGCTGGTCGAGGCCGAGGAACGCATTGGCCGGGTCGTCGCGCAGGGCCTGGAGAATCTCCGGGGGCAGCACGCTTTCGAGGCTTTCGAGGGCCTGCGCGAGTTGCTGCTCGTCGGCGGCCAGGGCCTGGTGCTGCTGGTCGAGGTGGCGCTGGGCCTGTTGCTGGGCTTCGCCGGCGGCCTGCAATTGCTGGGTGAGGCGGGCGGCATCTTTTTGCAGGGCGAGCAGGGCGCCCTGGCGTTTCTCGTCGCGGTCGATCTCGTCGCCGAGGCGGCGCAGCTGGCCGTCCAGCCACTTGCCACGGGCGCTGTCGTCCTGCGGCGCCAGCGCTGGCCACAGGGCATGGGCCTGGACCTGCTCGAGCACGGGCTGCAACTGCTCGCCCAACTGCTGCTGTTGCTGCTGGTAGTCCTTTAGCTGGGCGTTGACCACGCCCAGCTGGGTGCGCAGCTCCACCAACCTGGTATTGAGCTGTTCGACCTGCTGCTGCGCCGCCGCTTCCTCGGCCTGGTCGTGGCGCCCGAGGCTGTGCAGCAACGCCTCGGGTTGATGGAACGGGTGCTCGGCGCTGCCGCACACCGGGCAGGGCTCGCCATCGCGCAGCTGGGCGCGCAGTTCCTCGACGCTGGTGTTGCGCGCCAGGCGCTGGCGCTCGAGCAACTGGCGGGTCAGGGTCAGCGCCTGCTCGGCGCTTTCCAGTTCGGCCTTGGCCGCCGTGCCTTCGCCGATCAGTTGCTGGCGCTGCTGCATGGCCTGTTGCTGGCGCTCGCGCTGCGCATCGAGGCCGTTGCGCAGTTCCATTTCGCGGCCATGCAGGCGCGACAGCTCCTCGACCGCGCGTTGCTGCTTGCGGTTGTCCTGGAGCATGGCGCCGAGCAGGTCGATCTGTTCGGCCAGCGCCTGGGGCTCGGCCCCCGCCTCGCGGAACAGCAACTCGAAATGCTCGCGCTGGGCTTGCAGCTGGGCGTTGGCCTGACTGGCCTGGGCCTGCAGGCCGGGCAGCTCTTCGCGACCCTTGGCCAGGCGGCCGCCGATCAGCATCACCTGCTTGAGTTGTGGCAGGTAGGCCTGCCAGGCGTCGGCCAGGCTGCCGAGCGGTTCGCTTTCGGCGAGGGCGCTGTCGATCCGGGCCAGTTGCTGCTGGCTGCGCTGCTGGTTGTCTTCCAGCTGCTGCAATTGCTGCTGGGCTGCACCGACTTCCTGTTCGGCCTGGTTGCAGGCTTCCCGTTGTTCGGCAAGCTCCTTGTCCAGGCGCGCCAGGTCGCCCTGGGCGGCGAAGGCCTGGCGCAGGCGCGGGGCGTTTTCACCGTGCAGGGCCTGGTGCTGGACCAGGTGCTGGCGGGCCGTTTCCAGGGCCTGCTGCAGTGCGTCGGTGTGTTGCTGCAGTTCGGTTTGCTGGCGCAGTTGCTGGTCGATATCGGCCAGCACCGGGGCCAGTTGCCCGGCCAGGTGCTGCTGGCGGTGGAACTGGTGGCGCTGGGGCGCCAGGCGCTCCAGGCGTTGCAGGTCGACGCGCTGTTCGGCCAGTTGCTGCCATTCGTGTTCGGCGTTTTGCAGGGCCGTGCCGGCTTCACTGTGCTGGGCCTGCAGGCGCTGTTGTTCGGCAAACCAGGTGCGTTGCTGTTCCAGCTTGCGCTGGCGCGTCTGCTCGGCCTTGAACTGTTGCTGGGCCTGTTCCAGGGCCTGGTCGAGGGCGGCGCGGGCCTCAGTGTCCATCGGCAGCAGGTGCTCGGCCTGCTTCTTCAGGTCGTTGTGAACTTCGCCGGTTTCCCGCGCCTTGCTGAAGGCGCGTTGGCCCAGGCGGGTGTAGATCGCGGTGTTGGTGAGTTTTTCCAGCAGTTCGCTGCGCTCACGGTCGTCGGCCTTGAGGAAGGCGCCGAACTCGCTCTGGGCCAGCATCACCGCGCGGGTGAACTGCTCGAAGTTCAGGCCCAGGCGGGCCTCGACCTGTTGCTTGTACTCGTTCTTGCCGCTGCCCAGCAGTTGCTCGCTGTCCAGGTCGTAAAGGCTCTGGCGGCTGTTCTGCAGTTTGCCGGTGGCCTTTTCGCGGGCGCGGTTGGCTTCCCAGCGGGCGCGGTAGCGGCCGCCGTCGATGCCGACGAAATCGACCTCGGCGAAGCCGCTGCCGGTGCCGCGACGCAGCAGGTTACGCGGATCCGAGGTGGGGATCTCGCCGTCGGCGTCCGGCACCTTGGCTTCCCGGGCGATGTCGTTCAGCCGCGGCACGCTGCCGAACAGGGCCAGGCAGAGGGCGTCGAGCAGGGTGCTCTTGCCGGCGCCGGTGGGCCCGGTGATGGCGAACAGGCCGGCGCTGGCCAGGGGCTCGGCGGTGAAGTCGATATCGATCGGGCCGGCCAGCGAGGCCAGGTTCTTCAGGCGGATGGCGAGGATCTTCATGCCTGCTCCTCCTCTTGCAGGACGTCCTGCAGCAATTCGGCGAAATCGGCCAGGGCCTGGTCGTCGGCGGGGTTGCCGTAGGCCTGCTCCCAGGCGCGGCCGAACAGGTCCTGCGGGGTCATCTGGGCCAGCTCGACGAAGGCTTGTTCGTCGTCCTCGGCACGGCCACTGCCGGCGTATTCGGCGCTGATGCGCACCAGGCGCACGGCCTTGCCCTGCAGGGCGCCTTCGATCTGCTGGCGCAGGTCGGGCTGCGGCTCGTCCAGGCGCACCCGCACTTCCAGCCAGGGCTGGCGGTTGGGGTCTTCGAGCAGGTCGATCACCGGCAGTTGCCCGAGCTGTTCGAGCAATTCGCCCAGTGGCGCCGGGCCGACCCGTTGCAGGGCCACCGCGCGGGGCACCGGGCGCGGCTCGACGCTGACCAGCTCGGCGCCGTCCAGCTCCACTTCCAGGACCTGGTGCGGGTAGTTGATCTCGGCGAACGACAACGGGATCGGCGCGCCGCTGTAGCGGATGCGGTTTTCGCGGTTGACCTTCTGCGGCTTGTGCAGGTGGCCGAGGGCGACATAGCTGATGGCCTTGTCGAACAACTTGGCCGGCAAGGCTTCGGCGTTGCCGATGATCAGGCTGCGCTCGGAGTCCTCCGAGATGCTGCCGCCGGCCATGTGCGCGTGGCTGATGGCGACCAGCGCCTGGTCTTTCTTGCGCTTCTTGCGCGCTGCGGTGATCAGTTGCTCATGGACCTGGTTGATGCCCTGCAGGTAGTCGTCGCCCAGCGCGGGACCGGTGACTTCGGCGGGGCGCAGGAAGGGCAGGGCCAGGCACCAGGCGCCGACCTTGCCACGGGCGTTGGTCAACGGGATCAGCAGCCGCTCGGTGTCCAGCTGGCCCTCGTCGAGCCAGTGCACCCGGCCCAGGGCGTGGGTGCGCAGGCGGCGCATCAGTGGCGCCGGCAGCTCGATGCGCGAGCCTGAGTCGTGGTTGCCGGCGATCATCACGATATCCAGCTTGGGCTGTTGCTCGTGGGCCTGGACAATGAAGTCGTAGAGACGCTCCTGGGCTTTGACCGGCGGGTTGACCGTGTCGAAGATGTCGCCGGCGATCAGCAGCGCGTCGGGTTGGCGCAGGCGCAGCTGGCCGAGCAGCCAGTCGATGAAGCAGGCGTGTTCGAAATCGCGTTCCTGGCCATGCAGGCTCTGGCCCAGGTGCCAGTCGGAGGTGTGAAACAGACGCATGGAAGATCCGTTGGGTGGGCGGCAGGGGGCGTTTGGATTAGGGCGCTATGGTAACTCATCGCGGGGCCGTGGGAGCGGGCTGGCCCCGCGATGAGGCTACTTGGGATACAGCGGCGGCAGGCTACCTGCTTCGCCCGACGGCGCCAGCACCTGCTCGACCGGCGGAATCGCGCCGATCGCGCGCCACAGCTCGTCGCCGTGCCAGTACTGGCCACTCTCGCTGTACAGCGCGCCATTCAACCCGTCCAGCGCATCGGACAACGGCACGAAGCGCGCCGCCATCTCGGCCAGGGTTTCCGGCTGCTGCCGGGCCCAGGCGTCCAGCGCCTGGCGGGTGGCCTGCGGGTCGTTGGCCTGGCAGGCGCGCTTGAGGTCGTCGAGCAGCGTGCGCGGGCTCGGGCCGGTCTGTGCCGCGCGCAGCACCGCCGGTTGCGAGCGGGCCCGCCACCACAGGGTGAAGCCGAGCAGGGTGGTCAGGGCCAGGACCAGCGTGGCCAGCTGCCAGGGCCAGAGCGGGCCGGGGCTCAGGTTGCCGTCGCCGACGGGCGTGTCGGCGCTCAGCGCCGGGTTGTCCTGCACGTTCAGGGTGCGGGCCGGCAGGCTGCTGTGCTCCAGGTGGTCTTCGCGGGTGTTCCACCAGGTCACCTCCAGCGCCGGCAAGGCCAGGTCGCCAGCGTGGGTCGGCACCAGCGCCTCGCGTTCCTCGCGGTTGGCGACCATGCCGCGCTCGCCGATCTCGTTGCGTAGCAACGGCTGGTCGGGGTAGCGGCGCAGGCCGGTGACCTCGGTGGCCGGCAGTGGTGGCAACTGGGTGCTCGACAGGCCCTCGGCACGCACGGTGATGTTGCGCGTCAGCGAGTCGCCTATTTGTGTCGGTTGACGCTCCGGGTCGGGGTTCCAGTGCTCTTCCAGGGTCAGGCTGCGGGCCGGCAGCCAGGGGCGGTCGGCCGGGTAGCTGGCCGGGATCGGCTTGACCGTCAGGCGCAGCGGCAGCGAGCTGACCTGCACCTGGTGGCCGACCCGCGGCGTGCCGGCCGGCTGTTTGC
The DNA here is from genome assembly GCF_019646095.1 of Pseudomonas sp. 2hn. NCBI lineage: Bacteria > Pseudomonadati > Pseudomonadota > Gammaproteobacteria > Pseudomonadales > Pseudomonadaceae > Pseudomonas > Pseudomonas sp. 2hn. The sequence goes on from NZ_CP081016.1 coordinate 1,858,420, forward strand.
CATTGTCGGCGGCGGTGGCGGTGAAGCGCAGCGGCGGCACTTCAAGGCTGCCGCTCTGTTGCGGATAGATCGCATAACGGGTCTCGATCACCCCGTGGCGCACGCCGTTGATGTCCTTCTCAAAGGTGCGCGACTCGCCCAGCGGGTCGACCTTGGCGTTTTCCAGCTGCAGCGGGCTGAGGCTGCTGTCGTCGTACAGCGCCACCGAATGGTAGATGCGCAGGGTCAGCACGGCCTGGGCCTGGACATAGACCTCGCTGCTGTCCAGGGTGGCCTCGACGAACACCTGCGCCGCCGCGTCCGGGCGCTGGCTGTCGGCTTGCTGTACCTGCAGTTCGATGGCCTGGCTGCGCGACTGGCCCAGTTGCAGCTCGGGGATGCGCAGGCTGCCGCTGCGCCGGGGCAGCAGGGTGATGATCCAGCGGGTGCTGGCGCGGGTCTCGCCGTCCAGGGTGTGCAGGCTGTTGAGCTGGCGCGTGCCGCGCACCTCGAAGTCGGGCTCGAGAGTGCGCAGGTCGGGCTTGCCGAACTGGGTGACGTCCTGGCTCTCGAGGGTGAGCTCCAGGGTTTCGCCGGCTTCCAGGCGCGTGCGGTCGACGCTGGCCTGCAGGATCGGTTCGGCCTGGGCCGCGAGGCTCCACAGCAGGCCTAGGAGAAAGACGCCGAGGCGACTCATCGTGGGGTTTCCTGATGCAATTGCTGTTCGTACCAGAATTTGCGCCGCAGCAGTTCCGCCGGATTGTCGGGGATCTCCCGCAGCCATTGCTCCAGGGCCTGGCGCTGCTCGGCGTCGAGGCTGGTGGAGAGCGGCCGCTGGGGCGGCTGGGTGAGGCTGTCGTCATCACCGCCGGCAGCGCCGGGTGGGGCCTGGGTGTTGCCCTGGCTGTCGCCGTTCTGCTGGCCTTGGGCCTGTTCGTCGCTGCCGGGCGTGCCTTGGGCCTGGCTGCTGGTCGAGCTGCTGTTGCCTTCGGTCTCGTTGCCGGGGGTGCCTTGGGCATCGGCGTTGTTCGGTTGTGTCTCGGCGCTGGCCTGGCGCTGTTGCAGCAGTTGCTGGACCAGGGCCTGGTTGTCCAGTGCCGCCTTCAGGTCGGGCTGGCGTTCCAGGGCCTGCTCATAGGCGTCCAGCGCTGCCTCCAGTTCGCCGGCGCGGGCCAGGGCGTTACCCCGATTGTAGTGGGCGGCCGCGGTGCCGGCCTGGGCGAAGGCGGCGGCGGCGCCTTCGAAATCGCCGGCCTGGTACAGGGCCATGCCGCGCCACTGGCTGTCCTCGAAGTGCCGTGCCGCCTCGGCCGGGCGTTGCCGCTCCAGCAGGCGCTGACCCTGCTGGTCGGGGCGCAGCCACAGGTCGTTGAACTCGAAGGCCTGGCTCGGTTGCGGCAAGGCCAGCAGCAGCGGCAGGCAGAACAGCCAGCCACGCCGGCCGGCGCAGGCGGCGAGCAGCAGCAGGGGCAGCAGCAGCCAGTAGCCCTGGTCGGCCCAGCTGTCCAGTTGCAGGGTCTGGCCATCGTTGTGCAGCAGCCGTGGGTTGTCGAACAGGCCCAGGCCGCGCAGGTCGAGGTCGTCGATGCGGGCGTGTCGGTAGCGTCCACCGGTCGAGCCGATGAAGCTCTTCAGCGAGGCGCTGTCCAGGCGCGGCAGGAGGATGCCGCCCTGGTCGTCTTTCAGGTACTCGCCATTGGCCTGGCGCACCGGCGCGCCTTCGCCGCTACCGACGCCCAGCATCAGCAGGCTCGGGCCCTGGCGCCCGAGGGCTTGGCGAATGCCTTCGCGCTCCGGCTCGCTCAATGACGAACCGATCAGCAGCAGCCGGCCCTGGCCGAGGCCGCTCTGGGCGAGCAGGGCCAGGCCCTTGTGCACGGCGAGGTCGGCGCGTTGGCCGGGCTGCGGCATGATCGACGGGTCGACGGCCTCGAGCAGGTTGCGCGTGGTGCCCAGGTCATCGGACAGCGGCACCAGGGTGTGGGCGGAGCCTGCGTAGACGATCAGCGCGGTCTGGCTGTCGCGGCGGTGCTCGAGCAGGTCGAGGATCTTGCGCCGGGCCTGTTCCAGGCGGTTCGGCGTGCTGTCCTCGGCGAGCATCTGCGGCGTCAGTTCGAGCAGGATCACCAGCGGGTCGGCCGGGCGTTGGCGGGTTTCCTCCAGACGCTGCCAGCTGGGTCCGAGCAAGGCCAGGACGATCAGCAGCCAGGCCAGGCCCAGGGCGATCCACGGCAGCTTGCTGGTGCTGCCGCTGCCGCCGCCGAGCAGGACCGCATGGAACGGCTGCGGCAGGATCAGCTGCCAGCGCCCGGCGCGTTTGCGCCGGTGCCAGAGCTTGAACAGCAGCCAGCCGAGCAGGGGCAGCACCAGCAGCCAGAGCGGGCGCAGCCATTGGGGCCAGAGTTCGATCATCGCCTCCTCCTCAGGCGCAGGCGCTTGAGGCGCTGGCGCCATTCCGGGTGGGGCTGCAGGAAGCGTGGCTTGCGCAGCAAGCGTTGCAGCAGGTTGTCCGGCCACTGCACGGCCACCACCAGCAGCACGCTGAGCAGCAGCGCCAGGGCCAGTGGCCAGGCGTACAACGCGTGGGCGGTGCGCGCCTGGGTCGGCTGCTGGGCCACCGGTTCCAGCTGGTCGAGGGTGTCGCCGATGGCGCCCAGCTCGGCGCCGTCGTGGGCGCGGAAGTAGGTGCCGTGGGTGATCTCGGCGATCTCCTTGAGCGAGGCTTCGTCCAGGTCCAGGCTCGGGTTCAGCCCGAGCAGGCCCGGCGTGCCGCTGGCCTCGGGGTTGGCGCCGATGCCGATGGTGTAGATGCGCACGCCTTCCTGGGCGGCCAGGCGTGCGGCGGTCAGCGGGTGGATCTGCCCGCCGTTGTTGGCGCCGTCGGTGATCAGGATCAGCACCCGGCTCTGCGCCGGGCGCTGGCGCAGGCGCTTGACCGCCAGGCCGATGGCGTCGCCTATGGCGGTGTTCTTGCCGGCGATGCCGATCTGCGCCTCGTCGAGGAAGGTGCGCACGGTGCGCCGGTCGAAGGTCAGCGGGGCCTGCAGGTAGGCCTGGCTGCCGAACAGGATCAGGCCGACGCGGTCGCCCTGGCGGTCCTGGAGAAAGTCGCCCATCAGCGCCTTGACCAGGTCCAGGCGGCTGATCTCGTCGTCCTTCCACTGCATGTCGGGGAAGTCCATGGACCCCGACACGTCCACCGCCACCAGCAGGTCGCGGCCACTGGCCGACACCGGCAGCGGATCGCCCAGCCACTGCGGGCGGGCGGCGGCCAGCAACAGCAGCAGCCAGATCAGGATGAACGGCGCCTGCTGGCGCCAGGTTGGCAGATTAAGCCGCGCGCGGCGCCCGGCCAGGCCTTCGAGTTCATCAAGGAAGCCTACCTTGAGCACCGGCTCACCGCTGTCGGCGGCAGGCAGCAACAGGCGCGCCAGCCAGGGCAGCGGCAACAGCAGGAAGATCCACGGCCAGGCCAGTTCAAACATGCTTGCGGATCCAGGTTTCGACCGCCTGGGCGAGCCCGGCGATGGCCTTGTCGTCGAGCTTGCACTCGGGCTTGTAGGTGCCTTCGACCAGCACCATCCAGCGGGTCAGGCCTGCGGCCGGGCAACGGTTGTCGAGAAACGCCAGCCATTTCCGGCCGCTGAGGGTGTGGCTGTTGGCGCCTGGGTACTGGTTGCGGCACAGGCGTTTGAGCAGGGCGTTGATCTGCTGCAGCCAAGCGCCGGCCGGCGCGCCGTCGTAGGGGCGCGGCAGGCGTGCCAGCTCGGCCAGGGCCTCGACGCGGATCGGGTCCAGCGGCAGTTCGGCGCGCACCACCTTGCGCTTGCCCGGGCGCCAGCGACGCAGGCGCCAGGCGCCCCAGCCGAGCAGCGGCAGCAGGGCCAGCAACAGCCACCAGCCGGGCGCGGGCGGCCACAGGCCGATGGCCGGCGGCGCGATCAGCGGCTGCAGCTGGTCCAGCGGATTCATCGGGCACTCCCGGGGCGCTGCGCGTTCAGGTACTCGCGCAGTTGCTCGATCATCTCACTCTGGGTGCTCAGCGGCATCAACACCACCCGCAGCTTCTGCGCCAGCAGTTCCCAGCGTTCGATGCGCGCTTCGGCCTGCTGGCGGTAGGCCTGGCGCAGGTTGGCATCCAGCGTGTCGAGTTCCAGTTGCGCGCCGCGCTGGGCGAAGCGCAGCAGGCCGGCGGCGGGCAGGGCATGGTCGAGCGGGTCGCTGACCGGCATCAGCAGCACGTCGCAATGCCGTGAGAGCATGGCCAGGTGCTGCTCGACGCCGGCACTGAGGGCGCGCTCGTCGCAGATGACGATGGCCAGGCTGCCCGGGCGCAGCACTTCGCGCGCCCGGCGCAGGGCCAGGCCCAGGCTGTCGGGCTGCGGCACGGCCTCGGTGTGCAGGGCCTGGTTGACCTTGGCCAGGCGATTGAGCAGTTGCAGCAGGCTCTGCTTGCTGCGCCGTGGCTTGATCTCGTGGGGCTCGCTGTCGCCGAACACCAGCCCGCCGATGCGGTCGTTGTGGCCCAGCGCCGCCCAGCCGAACAGGGCTGCGGCCTGCGCTGCCAGCACCGACTTGAACATCAGCCCGGAGCCGAAGAACAGCCGCTGGCTCTGCTCGACCATGATGAAGATCGGTCGCTCGCGCTCTTCGTGGAAGAGTTTGGTGTGCGGTTCCTGGGTGCGCGCGGTGACGCGCCAGTCGATGTTGCGCACATCGTCGCCGGCCTGATAGACCCGCACCTGGTCGAAGTCCACCCCGCGGCCACGCAGCTTGGAGTGGTGCAGGCCCACCAGCGGGCTGCGCTGGCCGGGCCGGGAGAACAGCTGGATCTCGCGCACGCGGTGGCGCATGTCGATCAGGTCGGCCAGGCCGATGCGGATGCCGGGTTCTGCCAGCTGCGTGGTGGGCATGGGTCAGGCGACGGCGACGACGTCGAGGATGCGCTGGACCACGCGGTCCTGGTCGACCCCGGCCGCCTCGGCCTCGAACGAGAGGATGATGCGGTGGCGCAGCACGTCGAACAGCACCGCCTGGATATCCTCGGGGCTGACGAAGTCGCGTCCGGCCAGCCAGGCGTGGGCGCGCGCGCAGCGGTCCAGGGCGATCGAGCCGCGGGGGCTGGCGCCGTAGGCGATCCAGTCGGCCAGCTCGCTGTCGAACTTGGCCGGGGTGCGGGTGGCCATGACCAGCTGCACCAGGTACTCCTCCACCGCATCGGCCATGTACAGGCCGAGGATTTCCTTGCGCGCGGCAAAGATCGCCTGCTGGCTGACCCGGCGCTCGGGCTTCACTTCGCCGCCCAGGGCTTCGCCGCGGGCCTGCAGGAGAATGCGCCGCTCGACGGTGGCATCCGGGAAACCGATCTTCACGTGCATCAGGAACCGGTCGAGCTGGGCCTCGGGCAGCGGGTAGGTGCCTTCCTGCTCGATCGGGTTCTGCGTGGCCATCACCAGGAACAGCGGCGACAGCTCGTAGGTGCTGCGCCCGACGCTGACCTGGCGCTCGGCCATGGCTTCGAGCAGCGCCGACTGCACCTTGGCCGGGGCGCGGTTGATTTCGTCGGCCAGCACCAGGTTGTGGAAGATCGGCCCTTGCTGGAATACGAAGCTGCCGGTTTCCGGGCGGTAGATCTCGGTGCCGGTGATGTCGGCCGGGAGCAGGTCGGGGGTGAACTGGATGCGATGGAATTGCGCCTCGATGCCTTCGGCGAGCTCCTTGATGGCCTTGGTCTTGGCCAGCCCCGGAGCGCCCTCGACCAGCATGTGGCCGTCGGCCAGGAGCACGATCAGCAGGCGCTCCACCAGTTTTTCCTGGCCGAGGATCTGGGAGGAGAGAAAGGTGCGCAGCGCGATCAGCGCTTCACGGTGTTCCATCGTTGGCGGTTCCTGGGGATGGGCCCTGGCGCGCTGTGAGCGGTGGCCGGGCGGGGGTGGATACTTTAATCCATCCGGGGGGGCGGGGACCAATGGCGGTTTGCAAAATTAGTGTAAAGCAGCGAACGGGGTCCGAAGATGTTGCGACCTGTTCGCCCGCAAGCCTGGACCGCTGATGAACCTTTCATGACAAAACTTCGGTAGCAAAGCGCCACCCCCGTCAAAGCCATGGATACCGACAAGGCATCTGGCCATCAGGCCGGTCGAGCCTTGGGGAACGGCCTGGGAGCGGGGCGATGGGGACTATGGAACGCTACACGAAGGTGGGAATGCAGGAGCTCGACCAGCGCTTGGCGAAGATCGTCGAGGCCGCGCGCAAGCAGCCGGTCTCGGTCTACCGCTACGGCGCGCCCTGGGTCTGGATCGTCTCCCAGGAAGACTGGCAGGGCGCGCTGCGCGAGGTGGCCAGTTGTGTGCCGCCCGGGCATTCGCTGGCGCAGCTGAAGCCGCGCATCGAGGCCTTGCTGGACGAGCACCGCCCTGCGCTGGCGCTGCTGGCCGAACAGCAGGGCATGATCATCGCCCCGCACACGCTGATGCACGTGCTGCTGCTGCAGCTGCTGTATTCGGTACCCAGTGAGAAACAGCTCTATGAGCAACTCAACTACAACCTGCTGTTCCGCTGGTTCGCCGGCCTGGAACTGAAGTCGCGGGTGTGGAACTTCAGCCTGTTCAGCCATGACCTCGGTGTGCTGCTGGGCAGCGCCATGGCCGTGTCGCTGCTGCAGCGCATGGTCGACGAGGTGCTCGGCGCAAGCTTGCAGGCGATGCCCGAGTTCAGCCTCAACCTGGCCCTGCTGCACAGCTGGCTGGCACGTCACCAAGGTCAGGCCGCGCCTGACGCAAACCACTAGAAACCCAACGAATTCCTGGCGCTCAAGGGGGCGGTGTGGAGCATTTTTTCTTCAAGCGATGCGCCATCGGCGCAGGGCTGCTGTCGTGCCTGCTGGCGCTCGAGGTGGTCGCGGACGAGGCGCAGCGCCGGGTCGAGATCAATGAATACGTGGTGCGCGGCAATACGGTGCTCGACGCCCAGGCCATCGAAGAGGCGGTCTATCCCTACCTGGGGCCGGACAAGACCCTGGCCGACCTCGAAGGCGCCCGCGAGGCCCTGCAGAAAAGCTACCAGGCCCGAGGCTACCAGTCGGTGTTCGTCGAGCTGCCCGAGCAGAAGGTCGAGGGCGGCGTGGTCTATCTGCAGGTGAGCGAAACCAAGGTCGGCCGCGTGCGGGTGGTGGGTGCCAAGCATTACTCGCCGCTGGAGATCCGTGAGCAGGTCCCGGCGCTGGAGGAGGGCAAGGTGCCCGACTTTGCCCAGGTGCAGGACGAACTGGCCACGCTCAACCGCACCCCGGGCCGGCAGGTCATGCCGCTGGTGCGTGAAGGCCAGCGGCCAGGCACCATGGACGTCGACCTGCAGGTCGAGGACAAGCAGCCCTGGAACCTGAGCCTGGGCCTGAACAACGACCACAGCGCCGATACCGAGAAGCTGCGCAGCGTCGTCAGCCTGGGCTACAACAATCTCTGGCAGGCCGGCCACAGCGTCTCGCTGACCTGGTTCACCGCGCCCCAGGACCGTGACAACGCCGAGGTCTGGTCCGGTTCCTACGCCGCGCCCCTCAACGAGCGCTGGACCGTGCAGTTCTCTGGCTACCACTCCGACAGCAACGTCGCCACGGTGGGCGGCACCAACGTTTTGGGCAAGGGCCATTCCTATGGCGTTTCGGCAATCTACAACCTGCCGGGCGTCGGTGCCTGGGCCAACGCCCTGTCGATCGGCGTGGACTTCAAGGACTTCGACGAGCAGGTCGGTCTGGGCGGCAGCAGCGACAAGGTCCCGCTCAAGTACGCCCCGATCACCCTGGGCTACACCGGCTACCGCCTCACCGAACAGGACCAGCTGAGCCTGGGCCTGAGCCTGGTGGCCGGTACCCGCAGCCTGCTGGGCTACGGCAGCGATGACGCCGAGTTCGACTACAAGCGCTATCGCGCCGATTCCAGCTTCGCCGCGCTCAAGGGCGACGGCAGCTACACCTTCGACTTCGCAGGCTCCTGGCAGAGCGCCTCGAAGCTGGCCTTCCAGCTGGCCTCGGGGCCGCTGGTGTCGAACGAGCAGTTCGCCGCGGGTGGCGCCACCTCGGTGCGCGGTTACCTGGCCGCCGAGCGCACCGGGGACGACGGCCTGCTGTTCTCCCAGGAGCTGCGCACCCCGTCCATCGGCCGCTACGTCGGCAGCTACATCAGCGACTGGCGCTTCTACCTGTTCGCCGAAGGCGCCCAACTGCGCCTGCAGGACGCGCTGCCCGAGCAGGACGACCGCTACAGCCTGGCCAGTGTCGGCGTCGGCACCCGCGCCACGCTCAATGACTGGCTGTCCGGCAGCGTCGACTGGGCCGTGCCGCTCAAGGATGGCCCCAACACCGACAAGAACGCTTCCCGTGTGCACTTCAGCGTGCAGGCGACTTTCTGAACTCACTGACCGGCATCGACCTGGAGACCTCTCATGCAACGCCTGATATTGACCTTGCTGCTGTGCCTGGGCTTCGCCCTGCCGGGCAGCGCCAGCGCCTGGTGGCAGGACGACTGGATGTACCGCAAGCAGATTGCCGTGGACACCACCCCCCAGGGCGCCGGCCTGACCCAGGCGCTGGGCCGCACCGCGCTGCTGGTACGCCTGCATACCGGCAACTTCAGCTTCGACGGCGTCAGCGAGACCGGCGCCGACATCCGCTTTGTCGGCGCCGATGACAAGACCGTCTTCAACCACCACGTCGAGCAGTTCGATCCGCTGATGGGCATGGCGCTGATCTGGGTGGACGTGCCTCGCATAGAGGCGGGCCAGCGCCAGGACCTGTGGATGTACTACGGCAACCCGAAAGCCCAGGCGCCTGTTGGCCAGCCCAGCTTCGACGCCGACTACACCGCGCTCTACCACTTCGACGGTGCCACCGCACGTGATGCCAGCCCCTATGGCAATCAGTTGCAAGGCCCGACGGTCAGCGTCGATGGAGTGATCGGCCGGGCCATCCAGCTCGGCGGCCAGGGCCTGCAACTGCCGGCCAGCGCCTCGCTGCAGCTGCCGGCAGGCGCGGCGTTCACCTTCAGCACCTGGTTGCGCCAGGACCAGGCGGTGGGCGAGCAGTTGCTGCTGGCCCGTCGCGAGGCCGGCCACAGCCTGCTGCTGGGCCTGGCCCAGGGCGTGCCGTTCGTCGAGGTCGACGGCCAGCGCGCCAGCGCCAACCAGGCCGTGAGCGCAGGCCAGTGGCAACACCTGGCCCTGCTGGGCGAGGGCGGCAACCTGAGCCTGTTGCTCGAAGGCCAGCCGGTGGCGCGCCTGGCCGCCAGCCTGGGGGCCTTCAGTGGTGCCATCGGCGTCGGCGGCGACCTGCCGGCGGCCGAAGGCGAGGCGGCCAGTCACTTCGCGCCGTTCGTCGGTGCCCTGGACGAACTGCGCCTGTCGCGCGTGGCCCGCAGCCAGGCCAGCCTGCAGGCCGACGTGCTGGCCCAGGGCGCCGAGTCGCGCCTGGTGGCGTATGGCGTCGACGAGGAACAGTCGGGCTTCGGTTTCGGCGGCCTGGGCTTCCTGCTCAAGGCGGTGCCGGTGGACGCCTGGGTGATCATCGCCATCCTGGTGCTGATGATGGTGCAGTCGTGGGTGATCATGCTGCGCAAGCAGCGCACCCTCAACCGCGTCACCGCCGCCAACACTCGCTTTCGCGAGCACTTCGCCACGGTCGGCACGCGTCTGGAGCAGTTCGCCGACGATCAGGACCTGCATAAGCGGCTGACCGACTCCTCGCTATGGCATCTGTACCTGGTGGCCGTGCAGGAGCTGCGCACCCGCCGCGCCCAGGGCGCCGACACCAGCTCAGTGTCCGCTGCCACCATCGAGGCCATCCGCTGCTCCATGGACGGCGTGCGCACCCGCGAGAACCAGGCGTTGTCGTCGAGGCTGTCGACGCTGTCCAACGCCATCGCCGGCGGCCCCTACATCGGCCTGCTGGGCACGGTGCTGGGGATCATGGTGGTGTTCCTCGGCACCGCCATGGCCGGCGACGTCAACATCAACGCTATCGCCCCGGGCATGGCCGCGGCGCTGCTGGCCACTGCCATGGGCCTGTTCGTCGCCATCCCCGCGCTGTTCGGCTACAACCGCCTGACCACGCGCAACCGCGAGGTCAGCGCCGACATGCGGGTGTTCGTCGACGAGTTCATCACCCGCCTGGCCGAGCTGCACGGCGAGGGCCAGGCCGGTGAAGCGGCGCAGCGTCCGGCCGGGCGTAGCGTCAACCCGTCGGTTCCGGCGTGAGGGCGCAGCCATGGCATCCGTGAACAACGCCCATGACGACGACGCCGACGCCGCGGTCGACAGCATCAACATCACCCCGTTGGTGGATGTGCTGATGGTGGTGCTGGTGATGTTCATCCTCACCGCCACCGCGCAGGTCTCCGGGATCCAGGTGCAGTTGCCCAAGGCCAGCGCCACGGTGTCGCTGGCCCAGCCCAAGACCAAGGCGATCTCGATCAACGACGCCGGCCAGGTGTTCCTCGACGCCTACCCGGTGACGCTGCAGGAGCTGGAGGACCGCCTGCGCAGCGAGAAGGCGCGCAACCCGGACTTCCCGCTGATCGTGCGCGGCGACGCGGGCGTGCAGTACCAGAAGGTGGTCGAGGTGCTCGACCTGCTGCGCCGTCTCGAACTGGCCCAGGTCGGGCTGGTCACCGGCAAGCCGAACCAGGGATGAGCGCAGGCATGGAACGTACAGCCAACCCCCGCCGCCTGCTGACCTGGGCCGTGCTCGCCGTTGCCGGCGCAGGCCTGGCCTGGCTGCTGTGGCAGTGGGCCAACGACATGGCCGGGGTGCGCCGCGAGGCGCCCAAGGTGCCGGCGATCATCCCGCTGCCACCACCTCCGCCGCCACCCCCGCCCGAGCCGCCCAAGGAGCCCGAGCCGCCGGTCGAGGAGAAGGTCGTCGAGCCGCAGCCGGTGCCCGAGGCCGAGGAGGTCAAGCCCGCCGAGGAGGCGCCCGACCCGGCCCAGGACCTGGCCGAGCCGATGCAGATGGACGGCGACGCGCAAGCGGGCGGCGACAGTTTCAACGTCGGCGCCGGCAAGGGCGGCGGCATGGCCGGTGGTGGTGGCGGGGGGCTGGGCAGTGGCAGCTACAGCCAGTACCTGGCCTACGCCTTCCAGCGCCTGCTGCGCGACAACCCCGAGCTGCGCAACCTGGTGTTCAACCTGCAGGCCGAGATCTGGCTCAGCGCCGCCGGCGAGATCACCCGTGTCGAGCTGCTGCGTGGCAGCGGCGAGCCAGAGGTGGACGCCCAGGTGCTCGCCGCCCTGCGCGGCGCCCGCGCCCTCGACCAGCGTCCGCCCGCCAACCTGACCTTGCCGGTGAAGATCGCCCTGCAGGGGCGCCGGCCATGAACAACGAAGCACGACTGACCCACAGGAGTTGCAAACCCATGAAGTGCCCAGTCAACCGATTGACCCTGGCGCTCGGCCTGCTGGCCGCCGCCACCGCGGTCGGTCCGACCGTCGTCCACGCCGCGCCGTCGGAGAACGCGACCGTCAACCTGATCCGCCTGCTGGTGGAGCAGGGCGTGCTCAAGCAGGACAAGGCCGACGCGCTGATCGCCCAGGCCGAACGCGAGGCCCAGCAGGCGCGGGTCGCCGCCAGCACCGCGCCGATCGTCGCCCAGGCCCCGGCCGCCAATGGCGAGGTGCGCGTGCAGTACGTGCCGGCCATCGTCCGCCAGCAGATCCGCGACGAGATCAAGGCCGAGGTGATGAACACTGCCAAGCAGGAAAACTGGGCCGCGCCCAACACCTTCCCCGACTGGGCCTCGCGCATCAGCTTCGACGGCGACCTGCGCCTGCGCTACGAGTCGCGCTCGTATGCCGACGGCAACAGCAACGAGATCGTCGATTTCGCCAGGCTCAACGAAAAGGGCCCTTACGACGTCAACCCCAACAGCAGCTCGAGCCTGCCGCCGCTGCTCAACACCCGCGAGGACCGCGACAGCCTCCTGCGCCTGCGGGCGCGCTTCGGCCTCAAGGCGCAGCTGGCGGACAACTGGGTGGCTGGCATCCGCGTCGCCACCGGCTCCAACAACAACCCGGTCTCGACCACCCAGAACCTCGGTGGCGGCTTCGGCAAGAAGGACATCTGGCTCGACCAGGGCTACGTCACCTGGACGCCCAGCGAGCGCCTGACGCTGACCGGCGGGCGTATCGCCAACCCGTTCATGTCCACCGACATCCTGTATTCCCACGACCTCAACTTCGATGGCGTGGCGGCGCTGTTCGACCAGCCGCTGGGCCGCGACCTCAGCCTGTTCGGCACCGTCGGCGCATTCCCCGTGCAGTACAGCGACGACAACGCCACAAGCAACGGCCTGGACAAGGAAGACAGTGACAACAAGTGGCTGTACGGCGCGCAGCTGGGCGCGAAATGGGCGCTCAACGACCACAACCGGCTCAAGGGCGCGATGGCCTACTACCGCTTCGATGACATCGCCGGCGAGCGCTCCAGCCCCTGCGCCCCGTGGGACGGCCAGCCGGCCTGCGACAGCGATGAAAGCCGGCCGACCTTCATGCAGAAGGGCAACACCGTGTTCCTGCTACGCGACATCACGCCGAACCCGGCTAACCCGGCGGCCACGCCGCAGCCGCAGTTCGTCGGCATTGCCTCGGAATTCGAGCTGCTCGACCTGAACCTGGTGTGGGACGCCGACCTGCCCCATGACTTCAAGCTGCGCAGCCAGGCCAACTACATCCACAACCTGGCCTACGACGAGGGCGACATGCGCAAGCGCTCGGCCGGGCAGTTGGCCAACAACGTCGACGAGAACGGCAACATCAAGAGTGGCGGCGACGCCTGGATGTTCCAGTTCACCCTGGGCAACGCCCTGGACATGCGCAAGGCCGGCGACTGGAACCTGTTCGCCGGTTACAAGCGCATCGAACCCGACGCGCTGCCGGACGGCTTCAACGACTCGAGCTTCCACCTCGGCGGCACCAACGCCAAGGGTTATTTCCTCGGTGGCAACTACGGCCTGGCCGACAACGTCTACGCTACAGCACGTTGGTTGAGCAGCGAGGCGGTCTACGGCGCGCCGTTTGACATCGATGTGCTACAACTTGAAGTCAACACGCGGTTCTAGGGAAGGAGCACGGGCATGAACAAGGGAGCTTATCGCCGCCGCTGCGCCTGGTTGATGCTGGCCCTGGGCGCAAGCCTGGCGGCCTCGGCGTCGGCCGAGACCCTCGAGGAACGCCTGCGCACCCAGCTGCGCAGCACCACGCAACAGCTGCAGGCCCTGCAGAGCGAGCAGGCCCAGGCCAGCGCCGCCCGCCAGGCGGCCGAGCAGCAGCGCGACGCGGCCCTTGGCCAGGTGCGCGAACTGACCGCGCAACTGGCCAAGGCCCGTGGCCAGAGCGAGCAACTGGCCGGCCAGCAACAGGCCGTGCACAGCCAGGCCCAGGCGCTGGTGGCCAGCAGCAACGAACAACTGCACAAGTACAAGCAGGCCTATGACGAGCTGCTGGCGATGGCGCGCACCAAGGAAAGCGAACGCGCCACCCTGCAGGCGCAGCTGGGCGAACGTGATGGCCAGGTGCAGCAATGCCAGGCCCGCAACCAGCAGATGTACGGGGTGGCCAAGGAGATGCTGGCCGCCTACGAGAAGGTCGATATCGCCGATGTCATGAAGATGCGCCAGCCTTTTGCCGGTGGCGCCCGGGTCAAGTTCGAGGAGCTGGCCCAGGCTTACGGCGACAAGCTCTACGAAAGCCAGTTCGACGCCCCCAAGGGCGTGACCCAGTGATGTTTTCTCAACGCAAGGAAGTAAGCACATGACCGAAGTCACCCTGATCGAAACCGTTAGCGCCGACTCCCTGACCCAGCTGCTGCAGGATGCCGGCTGCCGGGTCAACCGCACCGAGCAGAACGCCGTGGTGCAGTTGCTCAGCGCCAGCCAGGGCGTGGGTTATGCCGTTCGTTTCGGCAACCGGGCCGCAGGCAAGGAGGGCGAATTCCTCGACTTCACCTTCAGCTGTGCCCTGCGTATCCAGGGCGAGCTGCCGGCGGGCCTGGCCGAGCACTGGAATGCCAGCCGGCGCTTCGCCCGCCTGTCGGTGCAGGGCGAGTTCCTGGTGATGGAGCAGGACGTGGTGGTCGCCGACGGCGTCAGCCAGCAACACCTGCTGGGCAGCCTGGTGCTGTGGGACCGGCTGCTGCAGGAGCTGATCGTCTATCTGCGTGACTACAGCCGTAATGTGGCCGACCAGCAGAACGCCCAGGTCGCCCACGACGAAGAGCGCGCCTCGTGACGGCGCGCACTTTCTGGGCCGGCGCCGGCGCGCTGGCCATTGTCGCGGTGGCGGTCGCCCTGGCCTTGCGCCCGGGCGACGAGCCGGTGGCGGCGGCGCGTCCGGCGTCGCCCGCCGCCCTGGCGGCCGCCGACAACGGCCCGGTACTGGCGCGCCTGGGCGAGCAGCAGGTCGGCAGCGGCGAGCTCAAGGCGCTGTTCGCCCAGTTGCCCGAAGAGGCCCGCGCCAGCCTGCGCGGCGACCGCCCGGCACTGGAGGCCTGGATCCGCGCTCGCCTGGCGGAAAAGGCCCTGTACCAGCAGGCCGAGGCCCAGGGCTGGTTGCAGCGCCCGGAAATCCAGGTGCAGACCCGCGCGGCCACCGAGCAGATCGTCCTGCGCGACTACCTGAACTCGGTGAGCAAGGTGCCCGACGACTATCCCGGCGAGGCGGAGCTCAAGCAGGCCTATGAGGCAGGCAAGGCCGGGTTGCAGTTGCCGGTGCGCTACCGCCTGAGCCAGATCTTCCTGCGGGTGGAGAACCCCAGGGACGACGAGGCCGTGCGCAAGCAGGCCCAGGCACTGGCCAAGCAGGCCCAGGCCGCCGATGCCGACTTTGCCGCACTGGCCCGCGAGCGCTCCCAGGATGCCGGCACGGCCGCAGGCGGCGGCGACACCGGCCTGCAAGCGCTGGCGCAGTTGTTGCCAGAGGTGCGCGGGGTGGTGCCCAAGCTCAAGGTGGGCACGGTCAGCGAACCGGTGCAGAGTGCGGCGGGCTATCACATCATCAAGCTGGTCGAGCAACAGCCCGCCCGGGCGGCGACCTTCGAGGAGGTGGCGCCACGCCTGCGCGAGTTGCTGCGTGCCCAGCGCCAGGAGCAGGTGGCCAAGGCCTATGTCGAGGGCATGTTCGACACCGCCACCCTGAGTATCGATGGCGCGGCGCTGAACCAGGTGCTGGAGAGCAGCAGCCGCTAGTCGCCAACAACCATGGAAGAACCGGGCCTGCCCAGGCGGGCCCGCGGGAGGCGAGGAATGCCGATCGATCTGCCCCGGGAGCGAGCCCCGGATACCGCCGTGCCTGTCGTTCGTCCCCAGGTGCCGCTGGCCCTGGACGAACAGACCCTGAACTGTTTCCTGGTCACCGCGCGCTGTGGCTGCTTCATGCAGGCGGCGCGGCGGCTCAACCTCAAGCCGGTGGCCTTGCGCAAACGCCTGGCGGCGCTGGAAGCGCGCCTGGGCTACAGCCTGTTCGTCAACCGCAACAACAACCCGGTGCTCAGCCAGCAGGGCGAGCGCCTGCTGCAGATACTCCAGGCGCGCGAGCCGGTCGTGCCGCTGCCACGAGAGCAAAGCGCCAGCGTGCGCCTGGCCGTGGCCGAACCGCTGCTGCAGGACCTGCTGGGTCGCAACCTGATCAACTTCGTGCGCCAGCATGCCGGCATGCGCCTGGAGGTGGCCACCCTCGACGGTCGCCAGGTACCCGAACAGGTCGCCGATGTCGCCCTGTGGTTGGGCGACGCCAGCCACGGTGCCCGCGCCGGCAGCTTTGCCGGTGCCGCCCCCGAGGCCCTGGCCAGCCTCGAGTACCTGCCGCATATCGCCAAGCGCTACGCCCGCGAGGCCAATCGACCGACCCGCCTGGCGGACCTGCAGGACTACATGCTGGTGCAGTGGCAGGGTGAGGCAGGTGTGCAGGCGCTGATGCCCTGGCAGGCGTTGCTGCGGACCCGTTCGGCCGGGGTGACGCAGATCGAGGATTACGAAATGTACTGCCAGCTGATCAAGTGCAGCGCCAGTGTCGGCTTGCTGCCGCACTATGCGACGCACCTGGACCGCGGGTTGCTGGCCCTGCCGGGCCTGTTCCGCGAACCGATGCGGCGGCGGGTGTGGCTGGCGGTCAATGGGCAGACCGAGGACGATCCACTGGTGCAGGTGATGGTCGGGGCGATCCGGGCGGCGTTCGAGGAGCGCCGCGAGTGGTTCGCCAGCCTGTAGGCGGGCGGCTTATCCCGCCTTGCGCAGCGTGAGGTTGATCCGCCGCTCGCCCATGCGCGGGTGCACGCCCGGCTTGATCGGCAATACGCCATGAAAGCGCAGGCGGTCCTCGCCGCCCCAGACGAGCACATCGCCGTGGCTCAGCGGGATGTGCCGGGGGCGGTCCGAGCGTTGCAGCCCGCCGAACAGAAATACTGCAGGCAAGCCCAGCGAAATCGAGACGATCGGTTGCCCGTAGTCCTGTTCGTCGCGGTCCTGGTGCAGGCTCAGGCGGGTACCGGGCAGGTAGTGGTTGACCAGGCAGGCATCGGCCACGAAGCCATCGAAGCCGGCTTGCGCGGCGGCGCGGGTGGCCAGGTCGACCAGCAGCGGGGGCAGGGCGGGCCAGGGTTTTGCGCTGACCGGGTCGATGGGGGTGTAGCGGTAGCCATTCTCGTCGCTGACCCAGCCCAGCGCGCCACAGTTGGTCAGGGCCACGGCCATGCGCAGGCCGCCGGGGGTGTGCATGTGACGAAACGGTGCCGCGCGCAGCACGGGGCGCAGGGCGTCGAGCAGGGCTTCGAGTTCGGGCAGGGCGAAGCCGGGCAGCAGCAGGGTATGGCGCGCCAGGCGCTGGGGGTGGGGGTCGAAGAGATCGAGGCTGGACTGGATCATGTCTGGAGGCTGCTGCCTGGGGAGGGGGCCATTATACCCTCCCGAGGCAGCAGTTGGCGGTGGTCCACCTGGGAAATCCTGGCCAATGCCCGGGATTGTCCTCTTCGCGGGTACTACGCCAACGTGTAGGAGCGGCCTTGTGCCGCGAAAGGGCTGCAAAGCAGCCCCAGGATGTCAGCACCGACGCAGAAATTGCCGGGGCCGCTATGCGGCCCTTTCGCGGCACAAGGCCGCTCCTACAGGTTGGCGTAGTACCTGTGGGAGCGGGTTTACCCGTCTGTCGCCAGGTCAGTTCTTCGACTTCGAATGCCGCCAGCCCTGGTCAAAGAAGGCAAACACCACCACCAGCACCCCGGCCACCGCCAGGATCAAGGCTACGCCATCCGTGGAATGAGTCGCCGACCCGGCAACCAGCGCCAGCCCGCCCAGCGGTGCCAGGCCACCGGCCACGGCGGTGCCGACCTCGCGGCCGGTGCCGAACCCCGACGAACGGGTCTGGGTCGGGAACTGGCGGCTGAGGAACGAGCCCTGCGGGGCGAACATCATCGGCGCCAGGATCCCGGTGCCCACGGCGATGGCCAGGTAGATCATCATCGGCTCGCCGGTCGACAGCAGTTGCAGGAACGGGAAGGCGAACAGCGCCGACAACAGCCCGCCGAGCATCAGCACGGTCTTGCTGCTCCACTTGTCGCACAGCCAGCCGAAGAACGGCACGGCAAAGATCGCCACCAGGCTGGCCAGGGTCACCGACAGCGAGGTGACATGGGCCTCGACGCCCTTGAACTGGGTCAGGTAGGCCAGCGAGAAGGTCTTGAAGATGTAGCTCAGGGCGTTGTAGCCCACGGCCACGAAGAACACCACCGCCAGGCCCTTGAGGTCATTCCTGAACAGCAGCTTGAGCGGCGACACCTGCGGCTTGTCGTCGGCCTTGTCCAGTTCCTTGAAGTCCGGGGTCTCGGGGATGCTCTTGCGCACCCACAGGCCCACCGCCACCAGGGCGATGCTGGCGATGAACGGGATGCGCCAGCCACCGGCCAGCAGGAACTCGTTGCCGTTCATGGTCAGCAGGTACACGGTCAGCGACGACAGCAGCAGGCCCAGGTTCAGCCCCAGCGCCGGCCAGGCGCCCTGGCTGCCGCGCTTGCCTTCGCTGGCGTGCTCGTAGGAGGTCACCGCCGCGCCGGACAGTTCGGCGCCGGCGCCCAGGCCCTGGATGATGCGGATGATCACCAGCAGGATCGGTGCCCAGATGCCGATGGTGGCGTAGCCGGGGATCAGGCCGATCAGCATGGTGCACAGGCCCATCATGCAGAAGGTGATCACCAGTACGTGCTTGCGTCCGAAGCGGTCGCCCAGATAGCCGAACAGCACGCCGCCGAAGGGGCGGGCGATAAAACCGATGGCGAAGGTGGAGAACGCCAGCAGCGAGGCCACCGCCGGGTTGCTCGGGTCGAAGAAGATCTTCGAGAAGACGATCGCCGCCATGGTGGCGTAGAGGTAGAAGTCGTACCACTCCAGCATCGAGCCGAAGATGGTCGCCGCCGCTACCTTGCGCAGGCGCTTGCGTTGCTGTTCGGGGGTTTCGCTCGCGGCCAGGGCCGTCTCGTGTACCGACATGGGGGGTTTCCTTGTTGTCTTTGTAATTGTGGATGCAACGGGTGGATCAGCGGGCCTGGAGAATCTTCTCGGCGATCATCTGGCCGATGGGGATGGCCGAGGTGGCGGCGGGCGATGGCGCATTGCACACATGCACCATGCGTGGCGTCTCGGCGAACAGGAAGTCGTGCACCAGGGTGCCGTCGCGCATCACCGCCTGGGCGCGGATGCCGGCTTCATAGGGCAGCAGGTCCTCGACTTCGAGGGACGGGCAATACTTGCGGCACTGCTCCAGATAGCCGCGCTTGAACAGCGAGTTCTTCATCTCGGTGGTGCCGGAGCCGAGGTTGTTCCAGATGGTTTTCCAGAAACCCGGGAAGCGGGCGTACTCGGCGACATCGCGCCAGTTCACCGAGAACTTGCGGTAGTTCTCCCGGCCGAAACCGAGCACCGCGTTGGGCCCTACGGTGACGCTGCCGTCGATCATCCGCGTCAGGTGCACGCCGAGGAACGGCAGCTCCGGGTCGGGAATCGGATAGATCAGGTGGTTGACGATCTGGTTCTTGCTCGCCGGCAGGCGGTAGTACTCGCCGCGGAAGGGGATGATCTGATGGTCGATCTTCACGCCTGCCAGACGGGCCAGGCGGTCGGACTGCAGGCCGGCACAGGCCACCAGCTGGCGGGCGCGCCAGGCATCGCCGTCGGCGCTGATCGCGACATGATCGGCATGTTCCTGGATGGCGCGCACAGTGGTGGACAGGCGCAGTTCGCCGCCGGCCTGGCGGATCACCCTGGCCATGGCGTCGCACACCTGCTGGTAGTCGACGATGCCGGTGGCATCGAGGAACAACGCGCCCTTGCCGACGATGTTCGGTTCCCGCTCGCGCAGGACACCGGCATCCAGGCGCTCGACCTTCAGGCCATTCTGCTGGGAGCGCTCGTACAGCGCCTGCATGCGCTGCACCTCCAGGTCGT
This sequence comes from Pseudomonas sp. 2hn, assembly GCF_019646095.1. Classification (NCBI taxonomy): domain Bacteria; kingdom Pseudomonadati; phylum Pseudomonadota; class Gammaproteobacteria; order Pseudomonadales; family Pseudomonadaceae; genus Pseudomonas; species Pseudomonas sp. 2hn. The sequence goes on from NZ_CP081016.1 coordinate 1,877,871, forward strand.
TGGAGGCCACCAGCAGCTTGCCGCAGACCTCGAAGGCGATGCCGTGCGCGCTGCAGAAGTCCTTGGTGGCCTGGGCGCCGCGCTTGCACAGGTCGGCCTTGAGGCTGCCGGGCGCATAGTAGATGCCGGCATGGATCACGCCGCTGTTGTGGCCGGTCTGGTGGCGGCCGAGGCTGGCCTCTTTTTCCAGGATCAGCAGCGAAGCGCCGGGGCGTTGTTCGAGCAGGGCCATCGCGGTGGCGAGGCCGACGATGCCACCACCGATGATGCAGTAGTCGTAGGTCATGCAGGGTACCTTGGTATTCTTGTCGGTGAATCTGCTTATCAGGTTGTCAGACTAAGTGGTGCGCGTGAAAGCCTCGCCAGGCCGATGGGGTTCTCCGGGGTCAGTCGAGATCGGGAAGGTCGAGTTTCAGGCGCTTGGCCGAAGCGCGCAGGTGGGCTTCGGCGCAGCCGGCCGCCGCCTGGCGGTCGCCGTCGGCGATGGCCTGGTACAGCGCCCGGTGCTCGCGCAGGGCATCGGCCGAGCCGCCCACCGCCGGGGTGGCGGAGTTTTCCCAGGCGGTGCGGCGCGCGGCGGCCAACTGGCCGCCGAGGAAATCGTGGAAGGCGACGAAGTAGTCGTTCTTGCTGGCTTCGGCGATGGCGCGGTGGAAGGCCACGTCGGCGGCCGAGGCCGTGGCGAAGTCGCTGCGCGGGTCTTCCATGGTGCCCAGGGCGCTGGCCATGCGCGCGAGGTCGTCGGCGTCGCGGCGGCGGGCGGCGATGGCGGCGGCCTGGGTCTCGATCCACAGGCGCATCTCGAACATCTGCACCAGGTCCGGCTTGCGCCCCTGGCTGCCGGGGAAGCGGAACACCGTGCCGCTGGGCGTCTGCGAGATGTACGAGCCGAGCCCGCGGCGGGCGATCAGCACCCCGTCGGCCTTGAGCTGCGCCACGGCCTCGCGCACCACCGAGCGGCTGACATTGAGCTGTTCAGCCAGTTGCTGTTCGGTGGGCAGGCGCGATTCGGCGGCCAGGCGGCCGGAATCGATCTCGGCGCGGATGGCACTGACGACCCGTTCGACGAGGGTGTCGGGGCGCTGGAGCTGGAGCATGGACAGAGGTTTCTTGTTGGTCAGGTTGTCAGACAATGCCTGCTCTGATGGCCAGCTGTCAATGCTGCCAGTGTTTCTGTAGGGGATCGGAGCTGCGCTGTAAGTATCCGGCGTGGGAGCGGGCTTGCCCCGCGATGGGGTGTATGGCACCGGCTTCGCCGGTGATCGCGGGTCAAGCCCGCTCCCACGCTGTCCTGGTCAAGTCAGAAAATTACGTTTTGTTCGTAAGAGGGCGATGCGCCGGGCTCAGAGCTCGGACACGAACGTCCCGGTCCCGTCGAGGATATTGCGCAAGGTCAGCGCCACTTCATCCAGGTCGGTTCCGGCGCTGGTCAGGATGATCTCCAGTTCCTCATCCCCCTTCAGCGCATCACGATCCCCAGCCGCCACCTCGATCAGCAGCCGCTGCGCGCTCAGGGTCACCTTCAGCCCGTCCAGGGTCGACGGCTCGTCATCCAGGGTCAGGTCGACGGTGTCCTCGTCCGGGTAACGGGTCAGCAGGAACATCTGGCCCTTGTCGCTGTGGCAGCACAGGGTCGCCATGTTGTCTTCCTCATCGTCACAGGGGGTGGCGAAGAGCAGGGCGGTTTTCAGTTGCATGGGCGGCTCGGGTCAATGGCAAGGGAAAGGAATTCTGACAGCCTTGGCGGCCGCGATAAACGTAAAGTTACCGCGCATTGACCGAAATTGTCGCAGCGCTGCAAGCCGTAGTGACCGTTCAGTCGTTAAGCTCCCCAGTCGGTGGACATGACGCTCGTGTCCAACGCCTGGTTTTACCGTCCGGCTTGCCGCGGGTTGGCTATCGTTGATCCGTACACGGCGGACGTACGCGACGCTTCACCTATAACAAAGCCCAAGCGGAGTACCACAGATGGCGTTTTTCACCGCAGCCAGCAAAGCCGACTTCCAGCATCAACTGCAGGCGGCCCTGGCGCAGCACATCAGCGAACAGTCCCTGCCACAAGTGGCGCTGTTCGCCGAGCAGTTCTTCGGCATCATCTCTCTGGACGAACTCACTCAGCGCAGGCTGTCGGACTTGGCCGGCTGCACGCTGTCCGCCTGGCGCATCATCGAGCGCTTCGACCCCGAACACCCGCAGGTGCGGGTCTACAACCCTGATTACGAACGCCACGGCTGGCAATCGACCCACACCGTGGTCGAGGTGCTGCACCACGACCTGCCGTTCCTGGTCGACTCGGTACGCACCGAGCTCAACCGCCGCGGCTACAGCATCCACACCCTGCAGACCACCGTGCTCAGCGTGCGCCGCGGCGCCAAGGGCGAGCTGGTCGAACTGCTGCCCAAGGGCACCCAGGGCGAGGGCGTCAGCCATGAGTCGCTGATGTACCTGGAGATCGACCGCTGCGCCAATGCCGCCGAGCTCAACACCCTGAGCATGGAGCTGGAGCAGGTACTGGCCGAAGTGCGCGGCGTGGTCGCCGACTTCGAGCCGATGAAAGCCAAGATCCGCGAGTTGCTGGAACTGGTGGAGCAGAACGCCTTCGGCCCGGCGCAGAACGACAAGGCCGAGGTCAAGAGCTTCCTGTCGTGGCTGCTGGACAACCATTTCACTTTCCTCGGCTACGAGGAGTTCACCGTCGAGTCCGACTCCGACGGCGGTCACCTGGTCTACGACGAGGCCTCGTTCCTGGGCCTTGCCCGCCTGCTGCGCGCAGGCCTGGGCGCCGACGACCTGCGCATCGAGGACTACGCCGTCGCCTACCTGCGCGAGCCGCGCCTGCTGTCGTTCGCCAAGGCCTCGCAGCCGAGCCGCGTGCACCGCCCGGCGTACCCGGACTACGTGTCGATCCGCCAGATCGACCAGGACGGCAAGGTCATCAAGGAATGCCGCTTCATGGGCCTGTACACCTCGTCGGTGTACGGCGAGAGCGTGCATACCATCCCGTACATCCGTGGCAAGGTCGCCGAAGTCGAGCGCCGCTCCAACTTCGACCCCAAGGCCCACCTGGGCAAGGAGCTGGCCCAGGTCCTCGAGGTGCTGCCCCGTGACGACCTGTTCCAGACCCCGGTCGACGAACTGCTCAGCACCGTCATGTCGATCGTGCAGATCCAGGAGCGCAACAAGATTCGCGTGTTCCTGCGCAAGGACCCGTACGGCCGCTTCTGCTACTGCCTGGCCTATGTGCCACGTGAGATCTACTCCACCGAGGTGCGGCAGAAGATCCAGCAGGTGCTGATGGAGCGCCTGAAGGCCACCGACTGCGAGTTCTGGACCTTCTTCTCCGAGTCGGTGCTGGCCCGCGTGCAGCTGATCCTGCGGGTGGACCCGAAGAACCGCATCGACATCGATCCGCAGCAGCTGGAAAACGAAGTGATCCAGGCCTGCCGTTCGTGGCAGGACGATTTCTCGGCGCTGGTGGTGGAGAACTTCGGCGAGGCCCACGGCACCAACATCCTGGCCGACTTCCCGAAAGGCTTCCCGGCCGGCTACCGCGAGCGCTTCGCCGCGCACTCGGCAGTGGTCGACATGCAGCATGTGCTGAACCTGTCGGAAGCCAAGCCGCTGGCCATGAGCTTCTACCAGCCGCTGACCCAGCTGGGCGAACGCCAGCTGCACTGCAAGCTGTACCATGCCGATACGCCGCTGGCGCTGTCGGATGTGCTGCCGATCCTGGAAAACCTCGGCCTGCGCGTGCTCGGCGAGTTCCCGTACCGCCTGCGCCACGCCAGCGGCCGCGAGTTCTGGATCCACGACTTCGCCTTCACCTACAGCGAAGGCCTCAATCTTGATATCCAGCAGCTCAACGACACCTTCCAGGACGCCTTCGTCCATATCGTCAAGGGCGATGCCGAGAACGACGCCTTCAACCGCCTGGTGCTGACCGCCGGCCTGCCGTGGCGCGACGTGGCGCTGCTGCGCGCCTACGCCCGCTACCTCAAGCAGATCCGCCTGGGCTTCGACCTGGGCTACATCGCCAGCACCCTGAACAACCACACCGACATCGCCCGCGAGCTGACCCGGTTGTTCAAGACCCGCTTCTACCTGGCGCGCAAGCTGACCCAGGAAGATCTGGACGACAAGCAGCTGCGCCTGGAGCAGGCGATCCTCAGCGCCCTGGACGAGGTCCAGGTGCTCAACGAGGACCGCATCCTGCGCCGCTACCTGGACCTGATCAAGGCCACCCTGCGCACCAACTTCTACCAGCCGGACGCCAACGGCCAGAACAAGTCGTACTTCAGCTTCAAGTTCAACCCCAAGCTGATCCCGGAACTGCCGAAACCGGTGCCGAAGTTCGAGATCTTCGTCTATTCGCCGCGGGTCGAGGGCGTGCACCTGCGCTTCGGCAACGTCGCCCGCGGCGGCCTGCGCTGGTCGGACCGCGAAGAGGACTTCCGCACCGAAGTGCTCGGTCTGGTCAAGGCCCAACAGGTGAAGAACTCGGTGATCGTGCCGGTGGGCGCCAAGGGCGGCTTCCTGCCGCGCCGCCTGCCGCTGGGCGGCAGCCGTGACGAGATCGCCGCCGAAGGCGTGGCGTGCTACCGCATCTTCATCTCCGGCCTGCTCGACATCACCGACAACCTCAAGGATGGTGGCGTGGTGCCGCCGGCCAACGTGGTGCGCCACGATGACGACGACCCGTACCTGGTGGTGGCGGCCGACAAAGGCACCGCGACCTTCTCCGACATCGCCAACGGCATCGCCATCGACTACGGCTTCTGGCTGGGCGACGCCTTTGCCTCCGGCGGCTCGGCCGGCTACGACCACAAGAAGATGGGCATCACCGCCCGTGGCGCCTGGGTCGGCGTGCAGCGTCACTTCCGCGAGCGCGGCATCAACGTGCAGGAAGATCCGATCACCGTGGTCGGGGTCGGCGACATGGCCGGCGACGTGTTCGGCAACGGCTTGCTGATGTCCGACAAGCTACAACTGGTGGCAGCGTTCAACCACCTGCACATCTTCATCGACCCGAATCCGGACCCGGCCACCAGCTTCGTCGAGCGCAAGCGCCTGTTCGACCTGCCGCGTTCGGCCTGGAGCGACTACGACACCAGCATCATGTCCGAAGGCGGCGGGATTTTCCCGCGCAGCGCCAAGAGCATCGCCATCAGCCCGCAGATGAAGGAACGCTTCGCCATCGAAGCCGACCGCCTGACCCCGACCGAACTGCTGCACGCGCTGCTGCAGGCGCCGGTGGACCTGCTGTGGAACGGCGGTATCGGCACCTACGTCAAGGCCAGCACTGAAAGCCACGCCGATGTCGGCGACAAGGCCAACGACGCCCTGCGCGTCAACGGCAACGAGCTGCGCTGCAAGGTGGTGGGCGAGGGCGGCAACCTGGGCATGACCCAGCTCGGCCGTGTCGAGTTCGGCCTCAATGGCGGCGCCACCAACACCGACTTCATCGACAACGCCGGCGGCGTGGACTGCTCCGACCACGAGGTCAACATCAAGATCCTGCTCAACGAAGTGGTGCAGGGTGGCGACATGACCGAGAAGCAGCGCAACCAGCTGCTGGGCAGCATGACCGACGAAGTCGCAGGGCTGGTGCTGGGCAACAACTATAAGCAGACGCAAGCGCTGTCGCTGGCGGCCCGCCGCGCCCGCGAGCGGATCGCCGAGTACAAGCGCCTGATGGCCGACCTCGAGGCCCGTGGCAAGCTGGACCGCGCCATCGAGTTCCTGCCGACCGAGGAGCAGTTGGCCGAACGCCTGGCCGCCGGCCAGGGCCTGACCCGCGCCGAGCTGTCGGTGCTGATCTCGTACAGCAAGATCGACCTCAAGGAGCAACTGCTCAAGTCGCTGGTGCCGGACGACGACTACCTGACCCGCGACATGGAGACGGCCTTCCCGCCGTCGCTGGTGAGCAAGTTCGCCGACTCGATGCGCCGTCACCGCCTCAAGCGTGAGATCGTCAGCACCCAGATCGCCAACGACCTGGTCAACAACATGGGCATCACCTTCGTCCAGCGTCTGAAGGAGTCCACCGGCATGAGCCCGGCCAACGTCGCCGGCGCCTATGTGATCGTGCGTGACATCTTCCACCTGCCGCACTGGTTCCGCCAGATCGAGGCCCTGGACTATCAGGTCCCAGCCGAGATCCAGCTGACCCTGATGGACGAGCTGATGCGCCTGGGCCGCCGCGCCACCCGCTGGTTCCTGCGCAGCCGTCGCAACGAGCAGGACGCGGGTCGTGACGTCGCCCACTTCGGGCCGGTGCTCGCCCAGCTGGGGCTCAAGCTGGATGAACTGCTGGAAGGCCCGACCCGCGAGCGCTGGATGGTCCGCTACCAGGGCTTCGTCGAGGCGGGTGTACCGGAACTGCTGGCGCGCATGGTTGCCGGCACTACCCACCTCTACACCCTGTTGCCGATCATCGAAGCTTCGGACGTCACCGGTCACGATCCGGCGCAGGTAGCCAAGGCGTTCTTCGCCGTGGGCAGCTCGCTGGACCTGACCTGGTACCTGCAGGAGATCAGCAACCTGCCGGTGGAGAACAACTGGCAGGCCCTGGCCCGCGAGGCGTTCCGCGACGACATCGACCTGCAGCAGCGGGCGATCACCATCTCCGTGCTGCAGATGGCCGACGCGCCGCAAGACATGGATGCACGGGTGGCACTGTGGTGCGAGCAGCACCGGGTGATGGTCGAGCGCTGGCGCGCCATGCTCGACGACCTGCGCAACGCCACCGGCACCGACTATGCGATGTATGCGGTGGCCAACCGCGAGCTGGTCGACCTGGCGATGAGCGGGCAGGCGGCGGTGATTCCGTCCTGAGCCTGGCGTTGAGGTAAAAGAAAGCCCCGGCAGTGATGCCGGGGCTTTTTCATTTGTCTGGGGGAGGCGAGGCGTGGGAGCGGGCTTGCCCCGCGATTGCGTCGGATCAGGCCATGGTCAATCGCGGGGCAACCCCGCTCCCACGCTGTCCGTACCGAACCTGTTTCCACAGGTTCGCAGCGGCTTACTTGAACCTGCGCTCCACGCCTTTCTCCACCAGGATCTTCGCCGAGATCTCCTCCACCGAGAAATGCGTGGAGTTGATGTTGGGAATGTTCTCCCGGCGGAACAGGTTCTCCACCTCACGCACCTCGAACTCGCACTGGGCGAAGCTCGAATAGCGGCTGTTGGGCTTGCGCTCGTGGCGGATGGCGGTCAGGCGGTCGGGGTCGATGGTCAGGCCGAACAGCTTGCTGTGGTGCTTCTTCAGCACCGCCGGCAACTGCAGGCGCTCCATGTCGTCCTCGGTCAGCGGGTAGTTGGCGGCGCGGATGCCGAACTGCATGGCCATGTACAGGCAGGTCGGGGTCTTGCCGCAGCGCGACACGCCGACCAGGATCAGGTCGGCCTTGTCGTAGTAGTGGGTGCGCGCGCCGTCGTCGTTGTCGAGGGCGAAGTTGACCGCCTCGATGCGCTCCATGTAGTTGGAATTGCCGCCGATCGAGTGGGATTTGCCCACGGAATACGACGAATGGGCGGTCAATTCCTGCTCGAGCGGGGATAAAAACGTCGAGAAGATGTCGATCATGAAGCCATTGGACGTGGCCATGACCTCACGGATGTCCTGGTTGACGATGGTGTCGAAAATGATCGGTCGCACCCCGTCGCGCTCGGCCGCGGCGTTGATCTGCTGGACCATGGCCCGGGCCTTATCCAGCGTGTCGATGTAGGGGCGCGTGAATTTATTGAACGGAATGCTCTCGAATTGTGCGAGCAGGCTCTGGCCCAGCGTTTCTGCAGTGATGCCGGTACCGTCGGAGATGAAGAACGCGGTTCGTTTCATTTGCACCTGGGGGCCTTAAGCTGCCGAAGATTTCTGGATATGATAGGTTCGGTTTGCCGAACGCGGTTGCTCGGCATTCTCACTTATTTTCCAGGTCCAGGCCACAAGCGTCCGGCCCAGTCAGTCAGGCAGGCGGGCGCCCTTGAGCTTTTCCAATACAGTTAGTGGAGAGATCACCTTGGTAGAGTACGTAGTTTCCCTCGATAAGCTCGGCGTCCATGATGTGGAGCATGTGGGGGGCAAGAACGCATCCCTGGGCGAGATGATCAGTAACCTCGCAGGTGCCGGTGTCTCGGTGCCGGGCGGCTTTGCCACTACGGCTCAGGCGTACCGCGATTTTCTCGAACAAAGTGGCCTCAACGACCGCATCCACGCCGCGCTCGATGCGCTGGACGTCGATGACGTCAACGCCCTGGCCAAGACCGGCGCGCAGATCCGCCAGTGGGTGATGGAAGCCGATTTCCCGGCGCGTCTTGATTCGGAAATCCGTACGGCCTTCGCCGAGATGGCCGGTGGCAACGACAACATGGCCGTGGCCGTGCGTTCCTCGGCCACCGCCGAAGACCTGCCGGATGCCTCCTTTGCCGGGCAGCAGGAGACCTTCCTCAACATCCGTGGCGTCGACAACGTGATCCGCGCGGCCAAGGAAGTGTTCGCCTCGCTGTTCAACGACCGCGCCATTTCCTACCGCGTGCACCAGGGCTTCGACCACAAGCTGGTGGCCCTGTCTGCCGGCGTGCAGCGCATGGTCCGCTCCGAGACCGGTACCGCCGGGGTGATGTTTACCCTCGACACCGAGTCGGGTTTCCGCGACGTGGTGTTCATCACCGGCGCCTACGGCCTGGGCGAAACCGTGGTGCAGGGCGCGGTCAACCCTGACGAATTCTACGTGCACAAGCAGACCCTGCAGGCCGGCCGTCCGGCGATCCTGCGCCGCAACCTGGGCAGCAAGGCGATCAAGATGGTCTACGGCGACGAAGCCAAGGCCGGTCGCTCGGTCAAGACCGTCGAGGTCGAGCGTGCCGAGCGCGCGCGCTTCTGCCTGAGCGACGCCGAGGTCAACGAGCTGGCCAAGCAGGCGATGATCATCGAGCAGCACTACCAGCGCCCGATGGACATCGAGTGGGCCAAGGACGGTGACGACGGCAAGCTGTATATCGTTCAGGCCCGTCCCGAGACCGTGAAAAGCCGTTCCAGCGCCAATGTCATGGAGCGCTACCTGCTGAAAGAGAAGGGCACCGTGCTGGTCGAGGGCCGCGCCATCGGCCAGCGCATCGGTGCCGGCAAGGTCCGCGTGATCAACGATGTCTCGGAAATGGACAAGGTCCAGCCGGGCGACGTGCTGGTCTCGGACATGACCGACCCGGACTGGGAGCCGGTGATGAAGCGCGCCAGCGCCATCGTCACCAACCGCGGCGGGCGTACCTGCCACGCGGCGATCATCGCCCGTGAACTGGGCATTCCGGCCGTCGTCGGCTGCGGCAACGCCACCCAGGTCCTGAAAGACGGCCAGGGCGTCACCGTGTCCTGCGCCGAGGGCGACACCGGCTTCATCTTCGAAGGCGAGCTGGGTTTCGACGTCAAGCAGAACTCGGTCGATGCCATGCCTGAACTGCCGTTCAAGATCATGATGAACGTCGGCAACCCGGACCGCGCCTTCGACTTCGCCCAGCTGCCCAACGCCGGTGTCGGCCTGGCGCGCCTGGAATTCATCATCAACCGCATGATCGGCGTGCACCCCAAGGCGCTGCTCAACTATGCCGGCCTGCCGCCGGAGCTGAAGGAAAGCGTCGACAAGCGCATCGCCGGCTACGACGACCCGGTCGGCTTCTATGTCGAGAAGCTGGTCGAGGGCATCAGCACCCTGGCCGCGGCTTTCTACCCGAAAAAGGTCATCGTGCGCCTGTCGGACTTCAAGTCCAATGAATACGCCAACCTGATCGGCGGCAAGCTCTACGAGCCGGAAGAAGAGAACCCGATGCTGGGCTTCCGCGGCGCCTCGCGCTACATCAGCGAGTCGTTCCGTGACTGCTTCGAGCTCGAGTGCCGTGCGCTGAAGCGCGTGCGCAACGAGATGGGCCTGACCAACGTCGAGATCATGGTGCCGTTCGTGCGCACCCTGGGCGAAGCCAGCCAGGTCGTCGACCTGCTTGCCGAGAACGGCCTGGCCCGCGGTGACAACGGCCTGCGCGTGATCATGATGTGCGAGCTGCCGTCCAACGCCATCCTCGCCGAAGAGTTCCTCGAGTACTTCGACGGCTTCTCCATCGGCTCCAACGACCTGACCCAGCTGACCTTGGGCCTGGACCGCGACTCAGGCATCATCGCCCACCTGTTCGATGAACGTAACCCGGCCGTGAAGAAGCTGCTGGCCAACGCCATCGCCGCGTGCAACAAGGCCGGCAAGTACATCGGCATCTGCGGTCAAGGCCCGTCGGACCACCCGGACCTGGCCAAGTGGCTGATGGAGCAGGGTATCGAGAGCGTGTCGCTGAACCCGGACTCGGTGCTCGAGACCTGGTTCTTCCTGGCCGAGGGCCAGGGCGCGGCGTGATGCGCTGAAGGCAACACACTGTGGGAGCGGGCTTGCCCCGCGATAGCGCCAGATGGGACAGCAGTGTCTGTAGGTCTGGTTCAATCGCGGGGCAAGCCCGCTCCCACGTTCATATCCTCTGTTTGTTTGTGAACCCATGCAAAGCAGCTCCACCCAATTCCCCGTCGCGTTGCTCAGTGCCGAGCGCCGCGGCGACCTCAGCGAAGACGTCTACCGGATCAAGGCCGGCAACAGCCCCGATCCGAGCGTCGAGCTGGCTGTCACCCGCCTGGGCCTGGCTGATCAGGAACACGCCCAGGGCGTGCCGGTCATTCTCCTGCACGGCAGTTTCTCCAACCGTCGCTTCTGGTACTCGCCCAAGGGCATCGGTCTGGGCGCCTACCTGGCCCGCGCCGGTTTCGATGTGTGGATCCCGGAGATGCGCGGCCACGGCCTGTCGCCGCGCAACCGCGACTGGCGGCAGAACCGGGTGGCCGACTATGCCCGCTACGACCTGCCGGTGATCGGCGCCTTCGTTCGCGAGCAGGCCGGGCAGGCGCCGCACTGGGTCGGCCACTCGCTGGGCGGCACCACCCTGGCGGCGGCGCTGGGCAGCGGTTACCTGGACGTCGCGCTGGTGGCCAGCGCGGCGCTGTTCGGCACCCAGGTCAGCCGGGTCTACTGGCCGCTGAAAGTACCGCCGGTGGAATGGGGCGCGCGCGTGCTGCTCAAGCGCTTCGCGCAGATCTCGGGTTCGCGCCTCAAGCGTGGTCCGGAGGACGAACCTATCGGCCTGGCCCTGGAGAGCTTGCGCTGGAATGGCCTGTTTGGCCGCTTCGGCGACAAGGACAAGGACTGGTGGGCGGGGCTGGCCGAGGTCGAGGTACCGCTACTGGCGGTGGCCGGGGCCGGCGACTTCCAGGACCCGGTGTGGGCCTGCCGCAAGCTGTTCGAGCAGTTTGGCGGTGACGCCAGGCAGTTCCTGCGCCTGGGGCGCGAGGAAGGCTTCGAGGCCTTCGGACATGTCGACATGCTGGTCAGCAAGGCGGCGCAAACCCAGGTGTGGCCGCTGGTGGAGCGCTGGCTGAGGGATCCGCGGGTGCCGGTGCATGCCTCGACGGTGGTGATGGAGCCGGTGCCCGCCAATTGATTGCGTGTCGGCTTCTTCGCAGGTAAAGGCGAACTGACTGCTCGGTCCCGGATGACTGCCGGCCTCCTGCGGTGTAGCCTTGCTCCACATCCGCTTTCGTTGTGACTGACAGGAGTTTCCCATGCAGCATTACGTAACGCCCGACCTGTGCGACGCCTACCCGGACCTGGTCCAGGTGCTCGAACCGATGTTCAGCAACTTCGGCGGCCACGACTCGTTCGGTGGCCAGATCGTCACCATCAAGTGCTTCGAGGACAATTCGCTGGTCAAGGAGCAGGTCGAACTCGACGGCAAGGGCAAGGTCCTGGTGGTCGACGGCGGCGGCTCGCTGCGCCGTGCGCTTTTGGGCGACATGCTCGCCGAGAAGGCGGCGAAGAATGGCTGGGAAGGCCTGCTGATCTACGGCTGCGTGCGTGACGTGGACGTGCTGGCGCAGACCGATGTCGGCATCCAGGCCCTGGCCAGTCATCCGATGAAGACCGACAAGCGCGGCATCGGCGACCTCAATGTCGCGGTGACCTTCGCCGGCGTGACCTTCCGCCCGGGCGAGTACGTGTATGCCGACAACAACGGTGTGCTGGTCTCGCCAAGCCCGCTGAAAATGCCCGAGTGACGCGCCGTACACCGATGGAGCTTTGATGTTCGAGGAAGACAACGCGCAGTGGGGCCTGGTGCATGCCCTGGTGCTCGATGGCAAGGGTGGCGCGCGTTCGATCGCCCGCACCGAGCTGGACGACCTGCAGTTGCAGCCCCAGGAGAGCCTGTGGCTGCACTGGGACCGCAGTCACCCGCAGACCCGCACCTGGCTGCTTCACGACAGCGGCCTCAGCGAGTTCGCCTGCGAACTGCTGCTGGAGGAGAACACCCGCCCGCGCCTGCTGCCATTGGCCGACGAGCAGATGCTGCTGTTCCTGCGCGGGGTCAACCTCAATCCGGGCGCCGAGCCCGAGGACATGGTCTCGGTGCGCATCTTCGCCGAGGCGCGGCGGGTCATTTCCCTGCGTCTGCGGCCTCTGCGGGCGAGTGACGAGGTCTTGCAGCAACTGGACGAGGGCAGGGGGCCGAAGACCGCCTCGGAACTGCTGTTGCTGATGGGCGAGCTGTTGACCGAAAAGGTCCAGGCGCTGGTCAGCGACCTGTCGGAAGCGGTCGATCTGGAAGAAGAAAAGGCAGAATCCGACGAACGGTATTCTCCGGCCCAGGGCAGCCTGCAGCAGATCCGTCGTCGCGCCGCCGGCCTGCGGCGTTTCCTCGCCCCCCAGCGCGACATCTATGCCCAGCTGTCACGCAACAAATGCAGCTGGTTCGCCGATGCCGATGGGGACTACTGGAACGAGCTGAACAACAGCCTGATCCGCTACCTCGAAGAGCTCGAACTGGCCCGCGAGCGCGCAGCGCTCGTGCTGGAAAGCGAGGACCGGCGGCGCAGCGAGCGGATGAACCGGACCATGTACCGGTTCGGCATCATCACCTGCATCTTCCTGCCCATGAGCTTCGTCACCGGGCTGCTGGGTATCAATGTCGGCGGTATTCCAGGCTCCGACAGCCCCTACGGATTCCTGTTCGCCAGCCTGATCGTGCTGGGGCTGGCGGTAGGGCAGTGGCTGCTGTTCCGGCGGTTGCGGTGGGTGTGATGTGTCTTGTTGCGGGGCAACCCCGCTCCCACGCTCTGAGCGTGGTTCCGTGGGAGCGGGCTTGCCCCGCGATGGGTTCGCACACTCATTTTGAAACATTCGTCCCACATCCCTGTGTGACCCATCGCTCGGCGCCCTCGTCTTTGACTGACATTGCGCGAGGTGCCCATGCACGATCCGTTTGAAGAATCCCTGCGCGACCTGCTCAAGGCGTCGCCGTCCGGCCAGGACCGTGACGACGCCGCCTGCCTGGGTCGCGTACTCAAGACCGCCAACCGCCAGGTCGGCGCGGGCGATCTGTTCAGCTTGCTTGGCCGCTGGAGCCAGGCGCTGCTGATTGCCGTGAACAATGGCTCGGCGCATGTCGCGCCGGTCCGTCGCAACTCTACCCGCAAACCTGCCGCCGGCAGCAACGCAGATAAGGCCGATTGAATATGGAACTCGATCTCTGGACCCAGAGCCTGGTCACCGCCATGACTGCCCTTTGGACCAAGGTGGCGAACTTCATCCCCAACCTGTTCGGCGCGCTGGTCGTGGTGCTGCTCGGCTTCGTCGTCGCCAAGTTGCTCGACACCCTGCTGTCCAAGGTGCTCGCCAAGTTCGGCCTGGATCGCCTGATGAGCGGCACCGGGCTGACCAAGATGCTCGCCCGGGTCGGCATCCAGGTGCCGATCTCGACCCTGATCGGCAAGATCGTCTACTGGTTCGTGCTGCTGATCTTCCTGGTCTCGGCCGCGGAATCCCTGGGGCTCGAGCGGGTCTCGGCGACCCTCGACATGCTCGCCCTGTACCTGCCCAAGGTGTTTGGCGCGGCCCTGGTGCTGCTGGCGGGTGTGCTCCTTGCGCAACTGGTCAACGGCCTGGTGCGCGGCGCCGCCGAGGGCATCGGCCTGGAATATGCCGCCGGCGTCGGGCGTATCGCCCAGGGCCTGGTGATCATCATCAGCATCTCGGTGGCCATCAGCCAGCTCGAGGTCAAGACCGACCTGCTGAACCACGTGATCGTCATTGGCTTGATTACCGTTGGTCTGGCAATTGCGTTGGCCATGGGCCTGGGCAGCCGGGAAATCGCCGGGCAGATCCTGGCCGGCATCTATGTGCGCGAGCTGTATCAGGTAGGCCAGCAGGTGCGGATTGGCGAGGTCGAAGGCCACATCGAGGAGATCGGCACGGTCAAGACGACCCTGCTGACCGATGATGGCGAACTGGTGTCGCTGTCTAATCGCGAGCTGCTCGAGCAGCGCGTGAATAGCCGCTAACCGCACAAAAGCTGTTAATGTATGCCGCCGCAAAAATCGGCCCTGGGGGCCGAGCGGCGACATTGACCTGACTGTCGGCCAGATCCGTTTTGAATAAAGTTCATTCGCCGCCCATGCGCTATGACCCCCGCGAGCTCACCGACGAGGAGTTGGTGGCGCGTTCGCATGAGGAGCTGTTTCATGTCACCCGCGCCTACGAGGAGCTGATGCGCCGCTACCAGCGCACGCTGTTCAACGTCTGCGCGCGCTACCTGGGGAACGATCGGGATGCCGACGATGTCTGTCAGGAGGTGATGCTCAAGGTGCTCTACGGGTTGAAGAACTTCGAGGGCAAGTCCAAGTTCAAGACCTGGCTCTACAGCATCACCTACAACGAATGCATCACCCAGTACCGCAAGGAGCGCCGCAAGCGCCGGTTGATGGATGCCCTGAGTCTGGATCCTGTCGAAGAGGCGTCCGAGGACAAGGCACCGAAGCCGGAGGAGAAAGGCGGGCTGGACAAATGGCTGGTGCATGTGAACCCGATCGACCGGGAAATCCTGGTGCTGCGATTTGTCGCAGAGCTGGAATTCCAGGAGATCGCGGACATCATGCACATGGGCCTGAGCGCCACGAAAATGCGCTACAAGCGTGCGCTCGACAAGCTTAGAGAGAAATTTGCAGGCCTGGCTGAAACTTAGTGGCCAGCAAATACCTCTAACCAACCGGCAAGTTCTGCTAGACTTGCCGTCGAGTTGTCCCCCGGATGTTGGTGGGACTGCTTAACTATCACCAGATGGGGATTTAACGGATGAAATTGAAAAACACCTTGGGCTTGGCCATTGGCTCGCTCGTGGCCGCTACTTCGTTCGGCGTTCTGGCTCAAGGCCAAGGCGCTGTCGAAATCGAAGGCAACGTTACCAAGCAGTACTACGACAGCGAACGTAACTTCAAGAACACCGGCACCAATCCAGGTGTTCGCCTCGGTTACTTCCTGACCGACGACGTCTCCCTGGACCTGGGCTACAACGAGACCCACAACGCTCGTGGTGAAGTCTTCAACAAAGACATCAAAGGCTCCAAGACCAAGCTGGACGCCACCTACCACTTCGGTACCGTCGGCGACGCCCTGCGTCCGTACGTTTCCGCTGGTTTCGCCCACGAGAGCCTGGGCCAGGCCACTCGCGGCGGCCGTGACCACTCCACCTTCGCCAACGTTGGCGCTGGCGCCAAGTGGTACATCACCGACATGTTCTTCGCCCGTGCCGGCGTCGAAGCCATGTACAACATCGACAACGGCAACACCGAGTGGGGCCCGACCGTTGGTCTGGGTCTGAACTTCGGTGGCAGCGGTGGCCAGAAAGCCGCTCCTGCGCCGGCTCCAGTTGCCGAAGTCTGCTCCGACAGCGACAACGACGGCGTCTGCGACAACGTCGACAAGTGCCCTGACACCCCAGCCAACGTTACCGTTGACGCTGATGGCTGCCCGGCTGTTGCCGAAGTCGTTCGCGTTGAGCTGGACGTCAAGTTCGACTTCGACAAGTCGGTCGTCAAGCCTAACAGCTACGGCGACATCAAGAACCTGGCTGACTTCATGAAGCAGTACCCACAGACCACCACCACCGTGGAAGGTCACACTGACTCCGTCGGCCCAGACGCTTACAACCAGAAGCTGTCCGAGCGTCGTGCCAACGCTGTCAAGAACGTCCTGACCCAGCAGTACGGCATCGAATCGAGCCGTGTTGACTCGGTTGGCTACGGTGAGACCCGTCCGGTCGCCGACAACGCCACCGATGCTGGCCGCGCCGTCAACCGTCGCGTAGAAGCTCAGGTAGAAGCCCAGGCCAAGTAATTGGTCTGACGCTTCATGAAAAACCCGGCCTCGGCCGGGTTTTTCTTTGCCTGCGATTTCTCGAGGCACACGTCGCCCTTCCTTTGTAGGAGCGGCCTTGCCGAGGCGTCGGACCGGCCGGAAAGGGCTGCGTAGCAGCCCCGACAGTCTCACATGATGCCGAAATTCTGGGGGGCGTTGCGCACCCCTTTCGCGGCACAAGGCCGCTCCTACATGGAACGTCGCTCGGCTATGCGTTTAGCGTTTGAGCATTACCAGCAACAACACCATGTTCAACAGCAACGACACCAACCCAATCGTACGCCACACCTTCAACGGCTCGCGCTCCAGCAGCGGCCGTGGCCGTTCGTCCAGCTCCTGGCGATCCCCCCGCTCCAGCAACAGCAACCACTGCTCGGCGGTCTCGAAGCGCTGCGCCGGATCTGCCGCCACCGCCTGCAACAGGTTGCGTTGCAACCACTCCGGTAAATCAGGTCGATACCGCGCCGGGTTCACTGGCATGCCGAAGCGCGGCCGCTGGAACGCTTCGACCTCGCCATAGGGGTAGTGGCCGGTGAGCAGGTGGTAAAGCGTCACGCCAACGGCATACAGGTCCTGTCGTGGCGCGGGGGGCAGGCCGTCGAAGGCTTCCGGGGCGAGGAACGAGGGCGTGCCCGGCAGGGCATGGGGCGGGTCTTCGGAAAGCCCCGGGCAGTACGCCAGCCCGAAGTCCAGCAAGCGCAGTTGGCCATCGCTGCCGTGGTGCAGGTTGTCCGGCTTGATGTCGCGGTGCAGCAGGTTGCGCCGGTGTAGCACGCCGACGGCCTGCAGCAGCTGGCGGGCGACCTCCAGCCATTGTGCCAGTGGTAGCGGGGGCTGCCCGGCCAGGGTCGTGCCCGGGTATTCGCGCATCAGGTAGTACAGGTGCTGGCGTTGGCTGGCCGGATGTACCTCAGGGAAGTGACGGCCGGCGACCCGACGCAGGAACCATTCTTCCAGCAACAACGCCTGGGCGGCGCCGGGCTCCTGATCGCGGGACTGCGGCAGGGTCTTGAGCAGCCAGGACTGGCCTTGCGGGTCGCGGACCCGGTACAGCAGCGATTGCCGACTCTGGGCCAGCAGGCCGTCGACCTGCCAGCCATCAATCGACTGACCGTCACGCAGCGCGCCCGGTAACGGCCATTGCTGGAGCTGTGCCAGGGCGTCGCCCAGGGTGCTGGGACCCAACTGGTCGACCCGCACCAACAGGGCGCTGGCGTTGTCCTGACTGCCGCAGTGATGGGCGCTGGTGACCAGAGTGTGGGCGGCCACCTGCAAATCGGATTGTTCGCGCAGGATCGAGCGGATGTGCGCATCGCCCAGGCTGGCCCACACGCCGTCGCTGAGCAGCACGAAGCACTCGCCTTGGCGCAGGTCGCCTTCCAGGTAGTCCACCAGCAGGTGCTGGTCCAGCCCCAGCGCGCGCTTGAGCACATGCTGCATGCCGGGCTGGTCCCAGACATGGTCTTCGCTCAGGCAGTGCAACTGGTCGGCCTGCCAGCGATACACCCGGCAATCGCCGACATGGGCCAGGGTGAATCGCCGCCCGCGCAGCACCAGGGCGCTGAGGGTGGTCAGCAGCGGCTGGCCATTGCCCTGGGCACGCAGCCAGCGGTTCTGTGCCGTGAGCAGGCGGTCCAGCGCCTGGGTCACGCCCCAGGTGGCGGGCGTGGCGTAATAATCCAGGGCCAGGGCCTGCAGGCTGGCCCGCGCCGCCAGGCCGCCGTCGGCGCACTGGCTGACACCGTCGGCCAGTGCGCACAGGTAGCCCTTGCTGGCGGCCAGCTCCGGTGCGGGGGTCACCAGGCGCAGGGCATCCTGGTTTTCCGGGCGCGGCCCGGTTGCGCTGGCCTGGGCAAAGCTCAGTCGCAGGCTCATGGCAAGGCCTCAGACCCGCGCTGCGGTGATCGCCGCCGAGCCCCAGGTGGTGCGCCAGCGTTGCTTGACCCCATGCAGGCCGAACCAGGCCAGCAGGCCGAGGCTGGCGAACAGCCACAGGCCGAGCTGGTAGTCGCCGGTATGCTGCTTGATGGTGCCCAGGCCTGCGGCAAGCAGGAAACCGCCGATGCCACCCGCCATGCCGATCAGTCCGGTCATCACGCCGATCTCTTGACGGAAGCGCTGTGGTACCAGTTGGAACACCGCGCCATTGCCGGCGCCCAGTCCGAGCATGGCACTGACGAACAGGGCCAGGGCCGCCGCCGCGCTGGGCAGGTTGAAGCCCACCGCGGCGATGCACGCGGCGGCCACGCCGTACATCGCCAGCAGGGTGCGGATCCCGCCGAAACGGTCGGCCAGGGCACCGCCGAGCGGGCGCATCAGGCTGCCGGCGAACACGCAAGCGGCGGTGTAGTAGCCTGCAGTCACCGGGCTCAGGCCGTACTGGTCGCTGAAGTAGCCGGGCAGGGCGCTTGCCAGGCCGATGAAGCCGCCGAAGGTCACGCTGTAGAAGAACATGAACCACCAGCTATCCCTGTCACCCAGGGCCTTGAGGTAGTCGGCCATGGCCTTGGGCCTGGGGCGTTGGGGCGCATTGCGCGCCATCAGGGCGAACAGCACAAGCGTCAGCAGCAAGGGCAGCACGGCGAAGCCGAACACATTGTTCCAGCCGAAGCCCGCGGCCAGCGCCGGGGCCAGCAGCGCGGCGAACACCGTGCCGGAGTTGCCGGCGCCGGCGATGCCCATGGCCTTGCCCTGGTGCTGGGGCGGATACCACTGCGAGGCCAGCGGCAGGGACACGGCGAACGAGGCTCCGGCAAAGCCGAGGAACACGCCCAGCAGCAACGCCTGCTCGTAGCTGCGTACCCCCAGGTGCCAGGCGCAGGCCAGGGCGACGATCACGATGACCTGGCCGATCAGCCCGGCGGTCTTGGGCGACAGGCGATCGACCAGCAGGCCCATGGCGAAGCGCAGCACCGCGCCGGCGAGGATCGGCGTGGCGACCATCAGGCCCCGTTGCTGAGCGCTCAGTTGCAGGTCGGTGGCGATCTGCACCGCCAGGGGGCCGAGCAGGTACCAGACCATGAAGCTCAGGTCGAAATACAGGAAGGCGGCGAACAGCGTGGGCACATGCCCGGATTTCCAGAAGCTCGTATTCATCGAACACCTCGTTGGGCGCGGAAACGAAAAGACGCCGCTGCCCGGTCCACGGATGTGGAAGGGCAAGCGACGTCTTTGTCAGGGTATGGGGGCAACCGCCGTTGGCTACCGGGGTTTTCAGAGCAAGAGGCGGGCCAATGTTCCGGCCATGCGCAATTCCTGTAGGAGCGGCCTTGTGCCGCGAAAGGGCTGCGCAGCGGTCCCAGGATTTCAGGGTTCTGACAAAGATCGCCGGGGCCGCTTTGCGGCCCTTTCGCGGCACAAGGCCGCTCCTACAGGAAGGGTATTGCGCGACACCATGGCGTTACAGCTACCCCAACATCTCCGACATGGCAATGATCTGTTCCGCCACCTGGATCAGCTTCTGCTGGCGGCTCATGGCCTGGCGGCGCATCAAGGTGTAGGCCTGTTCCTCGTTGCAGTCCTTCATCTTCATCAGCAGGCCCTTGGCTTGCTCGATGCGCTTGCGCTCGGCCAGTTGCTGGTCGCGGGCCATCAACTGGGCCTTGAGCGCCTGGTCGCTTTCGAAGCGGGCCATGGCCACGTCGAGGATCGGTTGCAGGCGCGTGGCCTGGATACCCTCGACGATGTACGCGCTGACCCCGGCCTGGATCGCCTGGCGCATCACACCGGGGTCATGCTCGTCGGTGAACAGCACGATGGGGCGCGGCCGGTCGCGGCTGACCAGCACCACCTGTTCCATCACGTCCCGGCCCGGTGACTCGGTATCGATCAGCACCACGTCCGGATGCACCGTTTCGACACAGGCGGGCAGGTCGATGCTCAGGCTACCCGCCTCGATCACCTCGAAGCCGGCCTCGATCAGGGCGGCCTTGAGGCGGCCGACCTTCTTTTCCGTGTCGTCGATCAGCAGGATACGCAACATGGCCGCGCCCTCAGCGATGGGCGCGGGCGCCAGGCGCCGCGTCCAGGGCGTGCAGGGCGAAGCTGCGCGCATAACCATGGGGGTCGCTGCCGTCCCAGCGACTGCCGTCGATCAGCAGGCTGCTGCGCATGGGCGGGTCGGCGCAGGGGACGCCCAGCGCTGTGGCGGCCTCGCGGTACAGCGCCAGCTGCTGCACCTGGCCGGCGACGGCCAGGTAGTCCGGGTCGTCACGCAGCAGGCCCCAGCGGCGGAACTGGGTCATGAACCACATGCCGTCGGACAGGTACGGCAGGTTGGCCCGCCCTTGGTCGAACAGGCGTAAGCCATGAGGGTCGTGCCAGCGATGGCCCAGGCCGTCCTGGTAGTCACCGAGCAGGCGCGGCTCGATGCTGCCGACCGGAGCGTCCAGGTAGGCGCTGCCACTGAGCAGTTGCGCGGTGCCGCGGCGGTTCTCCTGGCTCTGCTCGATGAAACGCGCGGCGGCGAGTACCGACTTGATCAGCGCCCTGGCGCTGTTGGGGTACTGTTCGACGAAGCCGCGGGCGCAGGCCAGGACCTTTTCCGGATGGTCGGGCCAGATCGACTGGCTGGTGGCCAGGGTGAAGCCCTGGCCATTGGCGAGTGCATCCGCCGACCAGGGTTCGCCAACACAGAAACCGTCGATACGCCCGGCCTGCAGGTGGGCGGCCATCTGCGCCGGGGGCACCACCACGCTGGTCACGTCGCGCAGCGGGTGGATGCCCTGGCTGGCCAGCCAGTAGTAGAGCCACAGGGCATGGGTGCCGGTGGGGAAGGTCTGGGCGAAGGTCAGTCGTGCGCCCTGTTGGTGCACCAATCGCGCCAGTGCCTCGGGGCTGGTCACGCCCTTGCGTTGCAGTGCAGGGGAGAGGTTGATGGCCTGGGCGTTCTGGTTAAGGCCCATGAGCACGGCCAGGGGGCTGGCGGGCACGCCGCCGATGCCCAGGTGCACCGCGTACACCAGGCCATAGAGGCAGTGGGCGGCGTCCAGCTCGCCGCTGACCAGCCTGTCGCGCAGCCCGGCCCAGGAGGCCTGGCGGCGCAGGTTGAGGGTCAGGCCGAACTGCTGGGCGAAGCCCTGGGTGGCGGCGACCACCACCGAGGCACAGTCGGTCAGGGCCATGAAACCGATGTCCAGGCTGGGCTTTTCCGGCGCGTCGCTGCCGTTGACCCAGGCCAGGGGCGTTGTCGGGAGGGGTGTGTTCACGAGAATCCTCGGGCATTCGCGGATGGCCGCATGCAGCAGACATAGCAACCCATATGCCATGGCCCTGTCGCCCCGGCGGCGCGCTGGCTATAATCGCCCCCTCACACACCGCGAGTCCGCCCGCCCATGTATACCCTGGCCCGCCAGCTGCTGTTCAAGCTCTCCCCGGAAACCTCCCACGACCTCTCGCTGGACCTGATCGGCGCCGGTGGCCGCCTTGGGCTCAACGGCCTGCTGTGCAAGCAGCCAGCGGCGTTGCCGGTGACGGTGATGGGCTTGAACTTCGCCAACCCGGTCGGCCTGGCCGCCGGCCTGGACAAGAACGGCGCGGCCATCGACGGCTTTGCCCAGCTGGGCTTCGGCTTCGTCGAGATCGGCACCGTGACGCCGCGTCCGCAGCCGGGCAACCCCAAGCCGCGACTGTTCCGCCTGCCGGAAGCAACGGCCATCATCAATCGCATGGGCTTCAACAACCTGGGCGTCGACCACCTGCTGGCGCGGGTACGTGCCGCGAAGTACACCGGCGTGCTGGGCATCAACATCGGCAAGAACTTCGACACCCCGGTCGAGCGGGCCCAGGACGACTACCTGATCTGCCTGGAGAAGGTCTACAACGACGCCAGCTACATCACCGTCAACGTCAGCTCGCCGAACACCCCGGGCCTGCGTTCGTTGCAGTTCGGCGACTCGCTCAAGCAACTGCTCGATGCCCTGGCCGAACGCCGCGAACAGCTGGCGCAGGCGAACGGCAAGCGCGTGCCGCTGGCGATCAAGATCGCCCCGGACATGAGCGATGAGGAAACCGCCCTGGTAGCGGCGGCGCTGGTCGAGTCGGGGATGGATGCGGTGATCGCCACCAACACCACCCTGGGGCGCGAGGGCGTCGAAGGCCTGCCGTATGGCGGTGAGGCAGGCGGCCTGTCGGGGGCGCCGGTGCTGGAGAAGAGCACCCACACGGTCAAGGTGCTGGCGGGTGAGCTGGGTGGCAAGCTGCCGATCATCGCAGCGGGCGGGATCACCGAAGGACGCCATGCGGCTGAGAAGATCGCCGCCGGAGCTAGCCTGGTGCAAATCTACTCGGGCTTCATCTACAAGGGGCCGGCGCTGATCCGTGAGGCGGTGGATGCGATTGCTGCGATGAAGCGTTGACCTAACAAGGCCTCTTCGCGGGTAAACCCGCTCCCACAGGTCTCATGCTGCCTTGAGGTTGGCGCTGTACCTGTGGGAGCGGGTTTACCCGCGAAGCGGCCGGCGCTGGTGTAAGATGCGACGCAATAAAAAAGGGGTCCCTCAAGGGACCCCCTGGGCCGCAGCCCGCCGCCCGGATAGGGCGCGCATGGTGACTCGAATTCAGTGTCCTCGTTCAGCCAACGGCGTGATTTTCGTTGAGTCTATGAATGCCAGCGGTGCCGGTCATGCCATCCCAGTTGTCGCCGCGACCTTCGCGCCAGCCGTTGATCCAGGCTTGGCGTACAGAGGGTAGATTGAAGGGGCAAAGTTCGCGGGATTTGCCGGTGACCCCATACTGGTAGCCACGTGAGTATGCTCTTTCCAACGGATCACGCTTAAGTCTTCTCATAGGGTGTTGCCCTCACTTGTTGACTGTAATGTCCCGTCGGCCTCTCCGAGGCCGGGCAGAATCGTTCTGCCGGTGTGCGCCCGCTGCCGGCGTCGCGGGCTGGAAGTGCCGCCCCGTTGCGGTGCGGCCTGAGATCAGTTCTAACGAATGCGAGTCACAGTGTGAATGATCGATTTGTCATAAGGACGTAACCTTTCCGAGGGTGAGGGGATAAGTAAATAAATGCGACTCAACCTTGTTTGCCGTTGAGCCCGCTATGATCAGGGTTTACCCAACCTTGACGTCAATTGGCCAGCGTTGCTGGTTGATGACAGTAATATTTGGTAATGCGACGAAGGGTCACATCTGAACCCTGCGTCCACGCAATTTTCATACTGCTCGACGATCAAAGCCTTTTTCGCCACCCGGCAAAGGCATGATCGACGGGCGGCCAGGCCTGGCGAGCGTTTCGCCGGGCCACCCGGGCGCCTCGTGGAAAGGCGTGCGGGCAAACAGCGGCAGCCGATGCGTCGGCTCGCCATCTACCTAGCCAAAGGCTCTGGATTGCACATGTCGGACCGTTTCGAACTTTACCTTACCTGCCCCAAGGGTCTTGAAGGCCTGCTCGCCGAGGAAGCCCGTCAACTGGGCCTGAACGAGGTGCGTGAGCACACCTCGGCCATTCGCGGCGACGCCGACATGGAAACCGCCTATCGCCTGTGCCTCTGGTCGCGCCTGGCCAACCGCGTGCTGCTGGTGCTCAAGCGCTTCCCGATGAAGAACGCCGACGACCTGTACGATGGCGTGCATGCCGTCGACTGGGCCGACCACCTGGCGGCCGATGGCACCCTGGCGGTGGAGTTCAGCGGCCATGGCTCGGGCATCGACAACACCCACTTCGGCGCGCTCAAGGTCAAGGATGCGATCGTCGACAAGCTGCGCAACCGCGAAGGCCTGCGTCCGTCTGTGGAGAAGGTCGATCCGGATGTGCGCGTGCACCTGCGCCTGGACCGTGGCGAGGCGATCCTGTCCCTCGACCTGTCCGGCCACAGCCTGCACCAGCGTGGCTATCGCCTGCAGCAGGGCGCGGCACCCTTGAAGGAAAACCTGGCGGCGGCGGTGCTGATCCGCTCTGGTTGGCCACGTATTGCGGCCGAGGGCGGGGCCCTGGCCGACCCGATGTGCGGCGTGGGCACCTTCCTGGTCGAGGCGGCGATGATCGCCGCCGATATCGCTCCCAACCTCAAGCGCGAGCGCTGGGGCTTCAGCGCCTGGCTCGGCCATGTGCCGGCGCTGTGGCGCAAGGTCCACGACGAGGCCCAGGCCCGGGCTCAGGCCGGCCTGGCCAAGCCGCCGCTTTGGATCCGCGGCTACGAGGCCGACCCGCGGTTGATCCAGCCGGGGCGCAACAACGTCGAGCGCGCGGGCCTGGGCGACTGGGTGAAGATCTACCAGGGCGAGGTGGCCAGCTTCGAGCCGCGCCCGGACCAGAACCAGAAAGGTCTGGTGATCAGCAACCCGCCGTACGGCGAGCGCCTGGGCGACGAAGCCAGCCTGCTGTACCTCTACCAGAACCTCGGCGAGCGCCTGCGTCAGGCCTGCATGGGCTGGGAGGCGGCGGTGTTCACCGGCGCGCCGGAACTGGGCAAGCGCATGGGCATCCGCAGCCACAAGCAATATGCCTTCTGGAACGGCGCGTTGCCGTGCAAGCTGTTGCTGTTCAAGGTCCAGCCCGACCAGTTCGTTACCGGTGATCGTCGTTCGGCCCAGGCCGAGGCGGCTGAGGGCGAGCCTCGTCGCCAGGCCCCGGTGGCCAGCGAGCCGGCGCGCCTGTCGGAAGGCGCGCAGATGTTCGCCAACCGCCTGCAGAAGAACTTCAAGCAGCTGGGCAAATGGGCCCGCCGCGAGAAGGTCGATTGCTACCGTGTGTACGATGCCGACATGCCTGAGTACGCCCTGGCGGTCGACCTTTATCACGACTGGGTGCATGTGCAGGAATACGCCGCGCCCCGCTCGATCGATCCGGACAAGGCCCAGGCGCGCCTGCTCGATGCGCTGAGCGCGATTCCCCAGGCCCTCGGCGTCGATCCTCAGCGTGTGGTGCTCAAGCGCCGGGAGCGCCAGACCGGCACTCGCCAGTACGAGCGCCAGGCCACCGAAGGACGTTTCCAGGAGGTCAACGAAGGCGGCGTCAAGCTGCTGGTCAACCTCACCGACTACCTGGATACCGGGCTGTTCCTCGACCACCGCCCGATGCGCATGCGTATCCAGCGCGAGGCGGCGGGCAAGCGTTTTCTCAATCTGTTCTGCTACACCGCCACGGCCACCGTGCATGCGGCCAAGGGCGGCGCGCGCAGCACCACCAGCGTGGACCTGTCGAAGACCTACCTGGACTGGGCGCGGCGCAACCTGTCGCTCAACGGTTTTTCCGAGCGCAACCGCCTGGAGCAGGGCGATGTCATGGCCTGGCTGGAGAACGCCCAAGACAGCTACGACCTGATCTTCATCGACCCGCCGACCTTCTCCAATTCCAAGCGCATGGAAGGGGTATTCGACGTGCAGCGCGACCATGTGCAGCTGCTCGACCTGGCCATGGCGCGCCTGGCCCCGGGAGGTGTGCTGTACTTCTCCAACAACTTCCGCAAGTTCCAGCTCGACGAGCACCTGGCGACGCGGTACGTGGTGGAGGAGATCAGTGCCCAGACCCTGGACCCGGACTTCGCCCGCAACAACCGCATCCACCGCGCCTGGCAGCTACGCCTGCGCTGAACCGACGAGGTACGTGGCGCGCCTGCTGGCCAGTGGCTATAACTCAGGACAGGGCGGGACAATACGCAGGACGCTGACCTTGGTTGGAGTCCTCTATGTCGACCCCGGGCGTACCTGTGAAGCGGCTTGGCCTGCTCGGCGACGAGTTGTCGGCCTGGGGCGTGGCCCTGGCGGCGCTGGTCGCCGGGGCGTTGCTCACGGCGGCCCTGGCGATCGCCACCCAGACCTTCTACCAGCAGCAACTGCGCCAGCGCTTCGAGCTGCTGGCCAGTGAGCGCTACAGCCGTATCGCCGAGCGTTTCGAGGAGCAGGAACAGCGCCTGGACGGCCTGCGTCGGTTCTTCGCCTATTCCACCGAGATCACCCCCCGCGAGTTCGATGGCTACGCACGTCCCTTGCTGCACCGCACCCAGGCCTACTCCTGGGCACCGCGGGTAGCGGCGGCGCAACGCGAGGACTTCGAGCGGCGCGCCAGTGCCTGGCTGGGCCAGCCTTACCGGATCCGCGACGTGGACGCCCAGGGCGATTGGCAGGCCGCGCCCGCGCGCGATCACTACTATCCGGTTCTGTACACCCAGGCGACGAGCCGCCAGGCCCAGCCCTACGGCTTCGACCTGGGCGGGCAGCCGCTGCGCGCCGCGACCCTGGCCCGGGCCGTGAGCCCCGGCAGCATGGCGGTGTCGGCGCCGCTGGACATGATCAACGTCGAGCCGACCTATACCCGTGGCCTGCTGATAGTCGCCCCGGTGTTCGCCGAGCAAGCGTCTGCGGGCGAGCCGCCCCGAGGCTACGTCATGGCCTTGCTGAGCTTGCATCAGCTGATCGCCGAGAGCCTGCCGACGGTGGCCGACGACAACCTGGTGGTGCGCATCCTCGACCTGTCCACCGAGGGTGGGCACGAGGTGTTGTTCGATTCGGGGATGCCGCCGGCGCGGATGGGATTTGCCAGCAGTCACCTGCTGCACCTGGCCGACCACCATTACCAGCTCGATATTCGCCCCAGTCAGGGCTTTCTCGCGGCCAATCGCTCGTCGGCGGTGCCGGTGGTGGCGTTGCTCGGCGGCTTGCTCAGTGTGTTGCTGGCGTTGTTGCTGTACAGCCTGTTCAGCCAGCGCCAGCGCGCCCTGGGCCTGGTGGCCCGGCGCACTGCCGAGCTGCGCGTCAGCGAGCAGTCATTGCGCGAGACTCACAACCAGTTGCGCAGCGTGCTCGATGCCGCGACCCAGGTGGCGATCATCGCCACCAGCCTGCGCGGGGTGATCGGCACCTTCAACGCGGGCGCCGAACGCATGCTGGGCTATTCGGCCGGCGAAGCGCTGGGCCAATTGCGGCTCGAGGATCTGGTCTTGCCCGAAGAGTTGCACCAGCGTGCCCACGCCTTGAGCGTGCGATTCGGTCGTGAGGTCGGCGCGGGTCAGGCGATGTTCGCCGAGACGGTGCAGGAGGGCGGCGCGGAGCCGGCCGACTGGACCCTGGTGCGCAAGGATGGCAGTCACTTGCTGGCCAACATGCTGGTGACGGCGGTGCTGGACGAGCAGGGGTTGTGGGTGGGCTACCTGGCGATCTGCATCGATGTCACCGAGCGGCGCCGGGTGCACGAGGCCCTGGCGGCCCGCGACCGGCTGCTGGAAAAACTCAGCGCGGAGGTGCCTGGCGGGATCTACCAGTATCGTCTGGATGCCGATGGTCATTCCTGTTTCCCCTATGCCAGCCAGGGCCTGCACGACATCTATGAGGTGGACCTGGCGTTGCTGCGCCAGGACGCCGCGGCGGTGTTCGAGCGTATTCATCCGGACGACCTGGAGCGGGTACGGCGCTCGGTGCGCTACTCCGCCGAGTACCTGACGCCGTGGCGGGAGGAGTACCGGGTGTGCCTGCCACGGGCGGGGTTGCGTTGGGTGCGGGGGGAGGCGACTCCGGAAATTGGCGAGCACGGCAGTACGCTCTGGCATGGGTACCTGACTGATATCTCGGACCTAAAGCGGGTAGAGGAGGAGCTGCGGGCGCTGTCGGTGACCGATGCCCTGACCGGGATCTATAACCGGCGCTATTTCCAGGAGCGGCTGCGCAACGAACTGGATCGGGCGCAGCGGGATGGGTTGGACCTGGCGGTGATCATGCTGGATATCGATCACTTCAAGCGGATCAACGATCAATATGGGCATGCGGTGGGGGATCATGTGCTGCGCAGCCTGTGTCAGCGGATCGGGCAGCGGTTGCGGCGAACCGATGTGTTTTGTCGGTTGGGGGGGGAGGAGTTCATGGTGCTGTGTCCGGGGAGCAATGCCGAGCAGGCGCGGATGCTGGCGCAGGAGTTGTGGCAGGGGGTGCGGAGTGTGCCGGTCGAGGGGGTTGGGCGGGTGACGGCGAGCTTTGGCGTGGCGGGGTGGCGGGTTGGGGAAGGGGCTGATGCGTTGTTGTTGCGGGCGGATGCTGGGGTTTATGTGGCTAAGCAGGGAGGGCGGGATCGGGTTGAGGGAGAGTTGTCTTGAAGTGGGTTGTATATTTTAATTGGTTGGTTAGTTGGTTAGTTGGTTAGTTGGTTAGTTGGTTAGTTGGTTAGTTGGTTAGTCGGTTAGTCGGTTAGTCGGTTAGTCGGTTAGTCGGTTAGTTTGACTGGTTGCTCTTGCTCTTGCTCTTGCTCTTGCTCTTGCTCTTGCTTCTAAGTGCGCGGTAGTTCAGGCAACACCAATTGCGACTTCAGGAGGCCGAGCGGAGTTCTTGCGGAGGGAGGTGACGGGCATGGATGCCCGTCAAGCGCTGCGCCCCAGGATGGGGCGTTCAGCGCGGTCCTCCCGGGAGCAAGAACGGAGCGAGGGAACCCCGGAGCGAAGCGTAGGGGCCGGATGAATGGAGCGAGGATTTTTTGGTTCCTTTTTGATCCTTCAAAAAGGGACCCGCCGTAAGGGCGGAAAGGTGATTTTGCGTCACCATCGCAAATGAATGCGCATATAACTTTCAAAACACATGCTCTAAAAGTCAAAGTCAAAGTCAAAGTCAAAGTCAAAGTCAAAGTCAAAGTCAAAGTCGGTTGGTGCTGGTTTTAATAGTTGTAAGCGCATTCATTTGCGATGGTGACGCGAAGTCACCTTTTCGCCCTTACGGCGAGTTCCTTTTTGAAGGATCAAAAAGGAACCAAAAAATCCTCGCTCCATTCATCCGGCCCTCCGCTTCGCTCCGGGTCCCCTCACTCCGGCCTTGCTCCCGGGAGGACCGCGCTGAACGCCCCATCCTGGGGCGCAGCGCTTGACGGGCATCCATGCCCGTCACCTCCCTCCGCAAGGCCTGCGTTCGGCCTCCTGAAGTCGCGAAGGTACGGGCGGCGCCTGGGCTGGCGCAGCTGTCGCTAGCGGGGTATGGCGCTAGACTCCTGATCGGCAACGGCAACGGCAACGGCAACGGCAACGGCAACGTGTAACGTGTAACGGGTAACAGGCAACAGCGGGCAGCATCACCATTCTGTGCGTTCGTCGGCGCGCCGACTCAAACATTAATCGTTGCTCTGTCACGCAACTGTATTGTTGACTATCCTGCGATCTGTCCCAGTACACTTCGCAACTGTTACGGTATTCTGCCTCGGCAGTGAGTCACACAAGAATAACGACCCCGTCCGCGCTTCGAGAACACGCCATGACCAACCTGCTGCTGTACCAGCGTATTGCCCAGCAACTGGCCGATGACATCCGTCAGGGTGTCTACCAGCCAGGCGAACGGGTGCCGTCGGTGCGCAAGATGAGCGCCCAGCTCAATGTCAGCCACGCCACCGTGCTGCAGGCCTATGCCAATCTCGAGGACCAGGGCCTGATCCGCGCCCGACCGCAGTCGGGCTACTATGTCCACCAGACCCCGGCACTGACGGCGCAGACCCCGGATATCGCCCGGGTCGAGCGCCCTGGCCTGGTCACCCGGGCCAGCATCATCCAGCAGGTACTGGTCGAGGCGCGACGCGATGGCGTCTTTCCCTTCGGCGCGGCGGTGCCCCATGTCGACTACCTGCCCGTGCGCGCCCTGCACCAGCAACTGGCCAAGGTGACGCGCTTCCATAGCCCGCGTGCCTTCAGCTACATGTTCAGCCCCGGCTTCGAGCCGTTGCGTCGGCAGATTGCCATCCGCATGCGCGATGCCGGCGTGCTGGTCGATCCCCGCGAAGTGGTGGTGACCCATGGTTGTGTCGATGCCCTGCAAATGGCGCTGCGAGTCCTGACCCGGCCGGGCGACCTGATCGCCGCCGAGTCGCCTACCTACTATGGGCTGCTGCAACTGGCCGACCTGCTCGGGCTCAAGGTCATCGAGATCCCCAGTGACCCCTCCACCGGCATCAGCCTGGAGGCCCTGCAGCTGGCCGCCAACCAGTGGTCGATCAAGGCCCTGGTGCTGACCGCGCGACTGAGTAATCCGCTGGGTGGCACCATTCCCGAGGAACGACAGAAACAGTTGCTGCGCCTGGCCTCGGATTTCGACATCCAGATCGTCGAGGACGATATCTACGGCGAGCTGATGTTCGAGCAAGGGCGCACCAAGTCGCTCAAGGCGTTCGATCGGCTGGATCGGGTGATCTACTGCTCGAGCTTCTCCAAGACCTTGTCGCCGGGGGTGCGGGTTGGCTGGATGATCGCCGGGCGCTACCAGGACGAGATCCAGCGCCTGCAGACCTTCACCACCCACTCGGCGTGCAGCGTCACGCAGATGGCGGTGGCCGCCTACCTGGAGAATGGTGGCTACGATCGGCATTTGCGCTTCATCCGACAGGAATACCGCAAAAACCTCAGCGCTTACCAACTGGCGGTGCAGCAGCACTTCCCGGAAGGCACTCAGATGACCCGGCCAACCGGCGGCTTCATTCTCTGGGTCAGCCTACCGGGGCGGGTCAATACCCAGGAGCTGCATGTGCGGGCGCTGGAGCAGGGCATCAGCATCGCCCCCGGGCTGATCTTCAGCAATACCGAGCAGTTCAACCACTGTATCCGGCTTAATTGCGGCATTCCCTGGAATCGCGAGGCCGAGCGTGCAGTGATGACGCTGGGGCTGCTGGCCCAGCAATTGTGCCGGGAATCGAACGGCGTGCTGTTGTAGGCTTGTCAGACGAGTCGGGAACAGGGAGCATACGCGTTTTACAGCTTGCGCTCCTGGTACCCATGAACCTGCTTCGTCCTCTCGCCATCGCCCTGTGTTTCGCCTTGCCCTGGCTGTCGGTCGGTGCGGTGCAGGCTGCCGAACCGGCGGCCAAGGCGCAGGGTGTACACAAGTCGGTGAACAAGGCGTCCACCAAGGCCCCTGCCAAACCTCAGGCCAAGCCGGTAACCAAGGCGAAGCCCAAACCCAAACCGAAGGCCAGGTCTGTCAGCAAGTCCGTGGCCAAGCCGCTTCCCAAGCCGAAGATCGACCTGAGCCTGCCCAAGGACATGGTCAAGCATCTCGAGCCGGATCTTGGCGACGGGCCGGTGGTGCGCAAGCCGCTGCTGCCCTCGATGTTCCCCACCAAGCCCGAATCCGACAGCAGTCCCTTCCAGCTCAACGGCCGGCTGATCAGCAACGAAATGCAGTTGCAGTTGCGCAACGACAGTCGGCGGGACGTGGAAGGCGCGGCCATCGAATTCGAATTCCGCAACTGACTGCCGGGTCACGGCTGATTTCATCCGCTCGGCAATTTCAAACATATGTTTGAGCGGTTAGTATCCAGGGACGTTCGTCCCGTTTTGCTCCTGGGAGTCCTGTTGTCATGAAATGCCGCGAGGGCTGTGGTGCCTGCTGCATCGCCCCGTCCATCAGTTCACCGATCCCCGGTATGCCGCAGGGCAAGCCGGCCGGCGAACGCTGTCTGCACCTGAATGTCGAAAACCTCTGTGCGCTGTTCGGTAAGCCCGAGCGGCCGCAGGTGTGTGGCGGCTTCAAGGCGGAAGCGGACATCTGTGGCAACGATCGTGACGAGGCTATCCGCATCATCGGGTGGCTGGAGCAGATGACGGCGGCGTGACAGGTTGGATCTTCGACAACAAGGAACAAGATGATGAGATCGATCAAAGGTATTGCACTGCTGTGTGGCATGGGCGTGCTGCTGGCACCGACGGCCTGGGCCGAGAACTGGCAGGTGGCCAAGGACGAGGAGGGGATCAAGGTCTCCCTCAGCGAGGTGGCCGGCTCGAAGTACAAGGCCTATCGCGGCGTGACCGTGATCAAGGCGCCGCTGGCCAAGGTCAAGGCGCTGCAGGAGGACGTGGCGGGGGCCTGTGCCTGGATCCACGAGTGCAAGTCGCAGAAGCTGCTCAAGAGCGAAGGTGACCAGAGCTGGACCTACACCCAGTTCAATACGCCCTGGCCGGTGACGCCGCGGGATTCGATCCTGCATGTGACCACGGTCCAGGAGGCTGATGGCAGCCTGACCCGCAAGCTTCAGGAAGAGCCAAAGTATCTGCCGGAGGAAAAGGGCTTCGTGCGTGTCGCCCAGGTGGAAGGCTTCTGGAAGCTGGTGCCCAAGGGTGACAGCACCGAGGTGACCTACCAGGTGCACACCGAACCGGGCGGCAGCGTGCCGTCGTGGCTGGCCAACAAGTTCGTGGTCGATGCACCGTTCAATACCCTCAAGGGGCTGAAAGAGCGCGCCGAGAAGAACTAAAGGCTGGCGTGTTCCCTGTGTAGGAGCGGCCTTGTGCCGCGAAAGGGCTGCGCAGCGGCCCCGGCGATTTTGAGTCTGGCACGAGATCCTGGGGCTGCTGTGCAGCCCTTTCGCGGCACAAGGCCGCTCCTACACAGGGGAAGGGTATATAGGCCGGAACAAAAAAGGCTGCCCGAGGGCAGCCTTTTTGCGTTCAGCCTATGAAGCTTACTTGCGGTCCTTCAGGTCAACGATGTCACGCTGCTCGTAACCGGTGTACAGCTGGCGCGGACGGCCGATCTTGTACGGGCTGGAGAGCATTTCCTTCCAGTGCGAGATCCAGCCCACGGTACGTGCCAGGGCGAAGATCACGGTGAACATGCTGGTCGGGATGCCGATGGCCTTGAGGATGATGCCCGAGTAGAAGTCGACGTTCGGGTACAGCGAGCGCTCGACGAAGTACGGATCGGTCAGGGCGATCTCTTCCAGGCGCATGGCCAGTTCCAGCTGCGGGTCGTTCTTGATGCCGAGTTCGCTGAGGACTTCGTCGCAGGTCTGCTTCATCACGGTGGCGCGCGGGTCGCGGTTCTTGTAGACGCGGTGACCGAAGCCCATGAGCTTGAACGGATCGTTCTTGTCCTTGGCCTTGGCGATGAACTTGTCGATGTTCGAGACATCGCCGATTTCATCGAGCATGGTCAGTACGGCTTCGTTCGCGCCGCCGTGGGCCGGGCCCCACAGCGCGGCGATGCCGGCGGCGATACAGGCGAACGGGTTGGCGCCCGAGGAGCCCGCCAGGCGCACGGTAGAGGTGGAGGCGTTCTGCTCGTGGTCGGCGTGGAGGATGAAGATCCGGTCCATCGCCTTGGCCAGCACCGGGCTGATCGGTTTGATCTCGCACGGGGTGTTGAACATCATGTGCAGGAAGTTTTCCGCGTACGACAGGTCGTTGCGCGGGTACATCATGGGCTGGCCCATGGAGTACTTGTAGACCATCGCGGCCAGGGTCGGCATCTTGGCGACCAGGCGAACCGCGGAGATTTCGCGGTGCTGCGGGTTATTGATGTCCAGCGAGTCGTGATAGAACGCCGACAGGGCGCCGACCACGCCGCACATCACCGCCATCGGGTGGGCGTCGCGGCGGAAGCCGTTGAAGAACGACTTCAGCTGCTCGTGAACCATGGTGTGGTTCTTCACGGTGCTGACGAACTGGGCCTTCTGCTCGGCATTCGGCAGTTCGCCGTTGAGCAGCAGGTAGCAGGTCTCGAGGTAGTCCGACTGTTCGGCGAGCTGTTCGATCGGGTAGCCGCGGTGCAGCAGGATGCCCTTGTCGCCGTCGATGTAGGTGATCTTCGACTCGCACGAGGCGGTCGCCATGAAGCCGGGGTCGAAGGTGAAGTGGCCGGATGCCCCCAACCCGCGGACGTCGATAACATCGGGACCAACGGTGCCGGTTAAAATGGGCAGCTCGACGGGGGCAGCGCCCTCGATGATCAACTGCGCTTTTTTGTCAGCCATGTGGCCTCCTATTAATGCTTGAAATCATCAGACAGACCCCCCACGCAGGGCCCGCACCACTATAGAGGGATAAATTCGAATGTCAATTTGCCTAAAGGCTGGTTGAAACGCCCCCTGAAGCCTGGTTTTTCACGAAATTCTCGCCCGTTTACGCCTTTTGTTCACTAAAGGCAATGCGCTATTTGGGCGAGCCCCTCACGTTGTCATAAGCAGCCTAACTGTCTATACTCGGCAGCCGACTCCCAGGGGCTTTCAAGCCCGCCCTGCTGGGTGTCGTCGCTCTCCTGGGTGGTGGGTACCTGACCAGTACACTTACCAACAACTTTGCCCTGTTAGCTAGGGGCTCTTCAGTGTGAAAAAAGCCGTGAAAAGCCAACGACCTGTAAACCTAGACCTAAGGACCATCAAACTCCCGATCACCGCGTACACGTCCATTCTTCACCGTATCTCCGGCGTCATCCTGTTCCTCGGCCTTGCCATCATGCTGTACGCATTGAGCAAGTCGCTGGGTGGCGAGGAAGGCTTTGCCGAGGTGAAGGCGTGTCTGACCAGTCCGCTGGCCAAACTGGTGACCTGGGGCCTGCTGTCCGGCCTGCTGTATCACCTCGTGGCAGGTGTGCGCCACCTGATCATGGACATGGGTATCGGTGAGACGCTGGAAGGCGGCAAGCTGGGCTCGAAAATCGTGATCGTCATCTCCGTGGTGCTGATCGTTCTGGCAGGAGTTTGGGTATGGTAACTAACGTCACGAACCTGTCGCGTTCGGGCCTCTACGACTGGATGGCGCAGCGCGTCTCGGCGGTCGTTCTCGCGGCTTACTTCATCTTCCTGATCGGCTACCTCGCTGCCCACCCGGGCATCGACTACGCCCAGTGGCACGCTCTGTTCTCCAACAACGCGATGCGCATCTTCAGTCTGCTGGCCCTCGTTGCCCTGGGCGCTCACGCCTGGGTCGGCATGTGGACCATTGCCACCGACTACCTGACGCCGATGTCCTTCGGCAAGTCGGCGACTGCGATTCGTTTCCTGTTCCAGGCGGTATGCGGTGTAGCGATGTTCGCTTACTTCGTCTGGGGTGTGCAGATTCTCTGGGGTATCTGATTCATGGCTAACATTCCTACGATTTCCTTCGACGCCATCATCATCGGTGGCGGCGGCGCTGGCATGCGCGCAGCGCTGCAGCTGGCTCAAGGCGGCCACAAGACCGCCGTAGTCACCAAGGTGTTCCCGACCCGTTCGCACACCGTTTCCGCCCAGGGCGGCATCACCTGCGCCATCGCTTCGGCCGACCCGAACGACGACTGGCGCTGGCACATGTACGACACCGTCAAGGGTTCCGACTACATCGGTGACCAGGACGCGATCGAATACATGTGTCAGGAAGGCCCGGCTGCGGTCTTCGAGCTGGACCACATGGGCCTGCCGTTCTCGCGTACCGAGACTGGCCGTATCTACCAGCGTCCGTTCGGTGGCCAGTCCAAGGACTTCGGTAAAGGTGGCCAGGCCGCCCGTACCTGCGCCGCTTCCGACCGTACCGGTCACGCGCTGCTGCACACCCTGTACCAGGGCAACCTGAAAGCAGGCACCACCTTCCTCAACGAGTACTACGCCGTCGACCTGGTGAAGAACCAGGACGGCGCTTTCGTCGGTGTGATCGCGATCTGCATCGAAACCGGCGAAACCATGTACATCAAGTCCAAGGCCACCGTTCTGGCCACTGGCGGTGCCGGTCGTATCTACGCCTCCACCACCAACGCCCTGATCAACACCGGTGACGGTGTCGGCATGGCCCTGCGTGCCGGCGTGCCGGTGCAGGACATCGAGATGTGGCAGTTCCACCCGACCGGCATCGCCGGCGCCGGTGTACTGGTCACCGAAGGTTGCCGCGGTGAGGGTGGCTACCTGATCAACGCCCACGGCGAGCGCTTCATGGAGCGTTACGCGCCGAACGCGAAGGACCTGGCTGGCCGCGACGTGGTCGCCCGTTCCATGGTCAAAGAGATCATCGCCGGCAACGGCGTGGGCCCGAACAAGGACCACGTACTGCTGAAGCTGGATCACCTGGGCGAGGAAGTGCTGCACAGCCGCCTGCCGGGCATCTGCGAACTGTCCAAGACCTTCGCCCACGTCGACCCTGTGGTCGCGCCGGTACCGGTCATCCCGACCTGCCACTACATGATGGGCGGCGTTGCCACCAACATTCATGGCCAGGCCATCACCATGGACGCCGAAGGCAACGACCACATCATCCCGGGCCTGTTCGCCGTAGGTGAAGTGGCGTGCGTATCGGTCCACGGCGCCAACCGCCTGGGCGGCAACTCGCTGCTCGACCTGGTGGTCTTCGGCCGCGCCGCCGGCCTGCACCTGGAGAAGGCGCTGAGCGACGGCGTCGAGTACCGCGATGCCAGCGACACCGACATCGACGTTGCCCTGAACCGCCTGAGCAAGCTCAACGAGCGCACCACCGGCGAAGATGTCGCCAGCCTCAAGCGCGAGCTGCAGAGCTGCATGCAGAACTACTTCGGTGTATTCCGTACCGGCGAATACATGCAGAAGGGTATCGAGCAGCTGGCTGGCCTGCGTGACCGCATCGCCAACGTCAAGATCAACGACAAGTCCCAGGCCTTCAACACCGCGCGTATCGAAGCGCTGGAGCTGCAGAACCTGCTGGAAGTCGCCGAAGCGACCGCCATTGCCGCTGAAGCCCGTAAAGAGTCCCGCGGCGCGCACGCCCGTGAAGACTTCGAAGACCGTGACGACGAGAACTGGCTGTGCCACACCCTGTACTACCCGGGTGAGAAGCGCGTCGCCAAGCGTGGCGTCAACTTTGCGCCGAAGACAGTTCCTGCCTTCGAACCGAAAGTCCGGACTTACTAAGGGTGGCCGCTATGTTGCAAGTCGAAGTTTATCGTTACAACCCGGACACCGATTCGGCGCCGAAGATGCAGACCTTCCAGGTCGACACCGGCGGCAAGGATCTGATGGTCCTGGACGTGCTGGCGCTGATCAAGGAGCAGGACGAGGGCTTCTCGTACCGTCGCTCCTGCCGTGAAGGCGTGTGCGGTTCCGACGGCATGAACATCAACGGCAAGAACGGCCTGGCGTGCATCACGCCGCTGTCCGCTGTCGTAAAAGGTAACAAGTTGGTCCTGCGCCCGCTGCCAGGCCTGCCGGTTATCCGTGACCTGGTCGTCGATATGAGCATCTTCTACAAGCAGTACGAGAAGGTGAAGCCGTTCCTGCAGAACGACACCCCGGCCCCGGCCATCGAGCGTCTGCAGTCGCCGGAAGATCGCGACAAGCTGGACGGTCTGTACGAGTGCATCCTGTGCGCCTGCTGCTCGACCTCCTGCCCGTCGTTCTGGTGGAACCCGGACAAGTTCCTGGGCCCCGCCGCACTGCTGCAGGCCTACCGTTTCCTGGCCGACAGCCGCGACACCAAGACTCAGGAGCGCCTGGCGTCCCTGGATGACCCGTTCAGCGTGTTCCGCTGCCGCGGGATCATGAACTGCGTGAACGTTTGCCCCAAAGGTCTGAATCCGACCAAGGCAATCGGCCACGTACGTAACATGCTGCTGCAAAGCGGCACCTGATTCAAAGCGTTGTACCTGCAGTAAGCCGAGGTGCGGGTGGTGAGCCCGCACTGAGGTAAAACCCGAGCAAGGGCTCAAAAAGCCCGCGCTCATTACCTATGAAGATATGAGACCAGCAGGGGCTTCCGGGCTGGTACCCGGAAAATCAGCAGGATCCAGGTGGCGTGGTTCAGTCGCTGTGTTCGGACTTTTCCAGGTTTGCTGTGGCTCTCGCCGATCAGTCCCCTAACCGAGGGTGACCAAGCATGCAAGAAAGCGTGATGCAGCGCATGTGGGATAGCGCCCACCTTTCAGGTGGTAACGCTGCATATGTGGAAGAGCTTTATGAGCTCTACCTGCACGACCCTAACGCTGTGCCAGAAGAGTGGCGCACTTACTTCCAGAAGTTGCCCGCCGACGGCAGCACCGCTACCGATGTATCGCACTCGACGATCCGCGACCATTTCGTACTGCTGGCAAAGAACCAGCGCCGCGCCCAACCGGTATCCGCCGGGAGCGTGAGCAGTGAACACGAGAAGAAGCAGGTTGAAGTGCTGCGACTGATCCAGGCCTATCGTATGCGCGGCCATCAGGCTGCCAAGCTCGACCCGTTGGGGTTGTGGCAGCGTCCTGCGCCCGTAGACCTGTCGATCAATCACTACGGCTTGACCAATGCCGATCTTGATACGACCTTCCGTGCCGGCGACCTGTTCATCGGCAAAGAGGAAGCGAGCCTACGCGAAATCTTCGAAGCGCTGCAGAAGACATATTGTCGCACCATTGGCGCCGAGTTCACCCACATCGTCGATTCCGAGCAGCGCAGCTGGTTCCAGCAGCGCCTGGAAAGCGTGCGTGGCCGTCCGGAATTCTCCGCCGACGTGCAGGCTCACCTGCTCGAACGCGTCACGGCCGGTGAGGGCCTGGAGAAGTACCTGGGCACCAAGTACCCGGGCACCAAGCGCTTCGGCCTCGAGGGTGGCGAAAGCCTGATCCCGATGCTGGACGAAATGATCCAGCGCTCCGGCTCCTACGGCACCAAGGAAGTCGTGATCGGCATGGCCCACCGTGGCCGCCTCAACGTGCTCGTCAACACCTTCGGCAAGAACCCGCGCGAGCTGTTCGACGAGTTCGAAGGCAAGAAGATGAACGAGCTGGGCTCCGGTGACGTCAAGTATCACCAGGGCTTCTCCTCCAACGTGATGACCCCCGGTGGCGAAGTCCACCTGGCCATGGCGTTCAACCCCTCCCACCTGGAAATCGTCTCGCCAGTGGTGGAAGGTTCGGTTCGCGCCCGCCAGGATCGCCGCAACGACACCGTTGGCGACAAGGTCCTGCCGATCTCCATCCACGGTGACGCAGCGTTCGCCGGCCAGGGTGTGGTCATGGAAACCTTCCAGATGTCGCAGACCCGCGGTTTCAAGACCGGCGGCACCGTGCACATCGTGATCAACAACCAGGTCGGTTTCACCATCAGCAACCCGCTGGATGCGCGCTCCACCGAGTACGCCACCGACGTTGCCAAGATGATCCAGGCGCCGATCCTGCACGTGAACGGCGATGATCCGGAAGCGGTGATGTTCGTCACCCAGCTGGCCATCGACTACCGCATGCAGTTCAAGCGTGACGTGGTCATCGACCTGGTCTGCTACCGTCGTCGCGGCCACAACGAGGCCGACGAGCCGAACGGCACCCAGCCTTTGATGTACCAGCAGATCAGCAAGCAGCGCACCACCCGTGAGCTGTACGCCGAGCAACTGATCAGCGCCGGTCGCATCGACGCCGAGCGCGCCCAGGCCAAGATCGACGAGTACCGCAACGCCCTGGACAACGGCCTGCATGTGGTCAAGAGCCTGGTCAAGGAGCCTAACCGCGAGCTGTTCGTCGACTGGCGTCCGTACCTGGGCCATGCCTGGACCGCGCGTCACGACACCCGCTTCGACCTCAAGACCCTGCAGGAGCTGTCGGCCAAGCTGCTCGAGCTGCCTGAAGGTTTCGTCGTCCAGCGCCAGGTCGCCAAGATCTACGAAGATCGCCAGAAGATGCAGGCCGGTGGCTTGCCGATCAACTGGGGTTATGCAGAGACCATGGCCTACGCCACCCTGCAGTTCGAAGGTCACCCGATCCGCA
The DNA here is from genome assembly GCF_019646095.1 of Pseudomonas sp. 2hn. NCBI lineage: Bacteria > Pseudomonadati > Pseudomonadota > Gammaproteobacteria > Pseudomonadales > Pseudomonadaceae > Pseudomonas > Pseudomonas sp. 2hn. The sequence continues at coordinate 1,917,479 of NZ_CP081016.1, forward strand.
TGACCGGCCAGGACATCGGCCGCGGCACCTTCTCGCACCGTCACGCGGTGCTGCACAACCAGAAGGACGCCAGCACCTACGTGCCGCTGAAGAACCTGTTCCCGGGTCAGCCGCGCTTCGAGCTGTACGACTCCTTCCTCTCGGAAGAAGCGGTACTGGCCTTCGAATACGGCTACTCGACCACCACGCCGAACGCGCTGGTGATCTGGGAAGCCCAGTTCGGCGACTTCGCCAACGGTGCGCAAGTGGTGATCGACCAGTTCATCACCAGCGGCGAGCACAAGTGGGGCCGCCTGTGCGGTCTGACCATGCTGCTGCCGCACGGCTATGAAGGCCAGGGTCCGGAGCACTCCTCCGCGCGTCTGGAGCGCTACCTGCAGCTGTGCGCCGAGCACAACATCCAGGTCTGCGTACCGACCACCCCGGCACAGATCTACCACCTGCTGCGTCGCCAGGTCATCCGTCCGCTGCGCAAGCCGCTGATCGTGCTGACGCCGAAGTCGCTGCTGCGCCACAAGCTGGCCATCTCGACCCTGGAAGACCTGGCCGATGGCTCGTTCCAGACCGTGATCCCGGAAATCGACACCCTGGATCCTGCCAAGGTCGAGCGCCTGGTCCTGTGCGGTGGCAAGGTCTACTACGACCTGCTGGAAAAACGCCGTGCCGAAGGCCGCGAAGATATCGCCATCGTGCGTATCGAGCAGCTGTATCCGTTCCCTGAGGACGACCTGGTCGAGATCCTCGCGCCTTACACCAACCTCAAGCACGCAGTGTGGTGTCAGGAAGAGCCGATGAACCAGGGCGCCTGGTACAGCAGCCAGCACCACATGCGCCGTATCCTGGGCCGCCACAACAAGGCGCTGGTCCTGGAATACGCCGGTCGCGACGCTTCCGCCGCGCCAGCTTGTGGTTACGCATCGAAGCACGCCGAACAGCAGGAAAAACTGCTGCAAGACGCCTTCACTGTCTAACGCCTTCGCGCACCTGAAACCGAATTTAAGGAAACACAGATAATGGCTATCGAGATCAAAGCCCCAACCTTCCCGGAATCGGTTGCCGATGGCACCGTTGCCACCTGGCACAAGCAGCCGGGCGACGCCGTCAAGCGTGACGAGCTGATCGTCGACATCGAGACCGACAAGGTCGTCCTGGAAGTCCTGGCCACCGCCGACGGCGTGCTGGGCGCCATCGTCAAGGGCGAGGGCGACACCGTCCTGTCCGACGAAGTCCTGGGCTCGATCGTTGAAGGTGGCGCTGCCGCCGCAGCTCCTGCTGCCGCTCCGGCCGCTGCTGCTGCCCCGGCTGCCGCAGCCGCCGATGCTGGCGAAGACGACCCGGTCGCCGCTCCAGCCGCGCGCAAGCTGGCTGAAGAGAACGGCATCGACCTGGCTACCGTTGCGGGCACCGGCAAGGGCGGTCGCATCACCAAGGAAGACGTCGTTGCTGCCGTCGCCAACAAGAAGTCGGCCCCTGCCGCCGCACCGGCTGCCAAGCCGGCCGCTGCTGCCGCTGCCCCGGTCGTCGTCGCCGCTGGCGATCGTACCGAGAAGCGCGTGCCGATGACCCGCCTGCGCGCCAAGATCGCCGAGCGTCTGGTCGAAGCCCAGTCGAACATGGCCATGCTGACCACCTTCAACGAAGTCGACATGACCGAAGTCATGGCCCTGCGTTCGAAGTACAAGGACCTGTTCGAGAAGACCCACAACGGCGTGCGCCTGGGCTTCATGTCGTTCTTCGTCAAGGCTGCCACCGAGGCGCTGAAACGTTTCCCGGCGGTCAATGCCTCGATCGACGGCAACGACATCGTCTACCACGGCTTTGCTGATGTCGGCGTCGCCGTCTCCAGCGACCGTGGCCTGGTGGTACCGGTGCTGCGCAACGCCGAATCGATGTCGCTGGCCGAGATCGAGAACGGCATCGCCACCTTCGGCAAGAAAGCCCGTGACGGCAAGCTGTCGATCGAAGAGATGACTGGCGGTACCTTCACCATCACCAACGGTGGTACCTTCGGCTCGATGATGTCGACCCCGATCGTCAACCCGCCGCAGGCCGCGATCCTGGGTATGCACAACATCATCCAGCGCCCGATGGCCATCAATGGCCAAGTGGTGATCCGCCCGATGATGTACCTGGCGCTGTCCTATGACCACCGCCTGATCGACGGCAAGGAAGCGGTAACCTTCCTGGTGACCATCAAGAACCTGCTGGAAGATCCGTCTCGCCTGCTGCTGGACATCTAATCAACTAGCTGCGCGCCGCCGGCCCCGCTCTTCGCAAGAGACGGGGCCGTGCGGTACGCGGCCTGTAGCTTGTAGCTGATAAGGAATCTTTTATGACCCAGAAATTCGACGTAGTGGTGATTGGTGCAGGTCCTGGCGGCTATGTTGCCGCCATCAAGGCTGCCCAACTCGGTCTGAAGACTGCCTGTATCGAGAAATACACCGACGCCGAGGGCAAGCTGGCCCTGGGCGGCACCTGCCTGAACGTGGGTTGCATTCCGTCCAAGGCGCTGCTGGACAGCTCCTGGAAGTACAAGGAAGCCAAAGAGAGCTTCAACGTGCACGGTATCTCCACTGGCGAAGTGAAGATGGACGTTGCCGCGATGGTTGGCCGCAAGGCCGGTATCGTCAAGAACCTGACCGGTGGCGTCGCCACCCTGTTCAAGGCCAACGGCGTCACTTCGATCCAGGGCCACGGCAAGCTGCTGGCCGGCAAGAAAGTCGAAGTCACCAAGGCTGACGGCACCACCGAAGTCATCGAAGCCGAGAACGTGATCCTGGCCTCCGGTTCGCGTCCGATCGACATTCCGCCGGCTCCGGTCGACCAGAACGTCATCGTCGATTCCACCGGCGCCCTGGAATTCCAGAGCGTACCGAAGCGCCTGGGCGTCATCGGTGCCGGTGTGATCGGCCTGGAGCTGGGCTCGGTCTGGGCTCGACTGGGTGCCGAAGTCACCGTCCTGGAAGCCCTGGACACCTTCCTGATGGCTGCCGACACCGCCGTGTCGAAAGAAGCCCAGAAGACCCTGACCAAGCAAGGCCTGGACATCAAGCTGGGCGCTCGCGTCACCGGCTCGAAAGTCAACGGCAACGAAGTCGAAGTCACCTACACCAACGCCGAAGGCGAGCAGAAGATCACCTTCGACAAGCTGATCGTTGCGGTCGGCCGTCGTCCGGTGACCACCGACCTGCTGGCTGCCGACAGCGGCGTGACCATCGACGAGCGTGGCTACATCTTCGTCGACGATCACTGCGCCACCAGCGTTCCGGGCGTCTACGCCATCGGTGACGTGGTGCGCGGCATGATGCTGGCGCACAAGGCCTCGGAAGAGGGCATCATGGTCGTCGAGCGCATCAAGGGCCACAAAGCCCAGATGAACTACGACCTGATCCCGTCGGTCATCTACACCCACCCGGAAATCGCGTGGGTCGGCAAGACCGAACAGGCGTTGAAAGCCGAAGGCGTTGAGGTTAACGTGGGCACCTTCCCGTTCGCGGCCAGCGGCCGTGCGATGGCGGCCAACGACACCGGTGGTTTCGTCAAGGTCATCGCCGATGCCAAGACCGACCGCGTACTGGGCGTTCACGTGATCGGCCCATCGGCTGCCGAGCTGGTTCAGCAAGGCGCGATCGCAATGGAATTCGGCACCAGTGCCGAGGACCTGGGCATGATGGTCTTCAGCCATCCGACCCTGTCCGAAGCGTTGCATGAAGCAGCGCTGGCGGTGAATGGCGGTGCCATTCACGTCGCCAACCGTAAGAAGCGTTAATTATAAGAAACCACGGCGGGCTGCCCGTCGTGGGTCTTGCGTGCAAGACTCACCGCGGAACGTCCGCCGGACCGGATCACACGGGAAAACCCGGGGTCAACGGTCACAGGTGGTGCGGCGCCAGTAATGGCGCAGCGCCGAAGCGCAGTACCTAACGAAGACGGTAAAAAGCATGAATCTTCACGAGTATCAGGGTAAGCAGCTGTTCGCTGAGTACGGCCTGCCAGTTTCCAAGGGTTTCGCTGTCGATACCCCTGAGCAAGCTGCAGAAGCCTGCGACAAGATCGGCGGGAACGAGTGGGTCGTCAAAGCCCAGGTCCACGCCGGTGGTCGCGGCAAGGCGGGCGGCGTCAAGCTGGTTCGCAGCAAGGAAGACGCCAAGGCGTTCGCTGCTCAGTGGCTGGGCAAGAACCTGGTCACCTACCAGACCGACGCCAACGGTCAGCCAGTTTCCAAGATCCTGGTCGAGTCCTGCACTGACATCGCCAAAGAGCTGTACCTGGGCGCTGTAGTCGATCGTTCGAGCCGTCGCATCGTGTTCATGGCCTCCACCGAAGGTGGCGTGGACATCGAGAAAGTCGCTCACGAAACTCCTGAGAAGATCCTCAAGGCCACCATCGATCCGCTGGTCGGCGCTCAGCCGTTCCAGGGTCGTGAACTGGCGTTCCAGCTGGGTCTGGAAGGCAAGCAGGTTCAACAGTTCGCCAAGATCTTCGTAGGCCTGGCCAAGCTGTTCAAGGATCACGATCTGGCCCTGCTGGAAGTGAACCCGCTGGTGATCAAGGCCGACGGCGATCTGCACTGCCTCGATGCCAAGATCAACATCGACGCCAACGCCATGTACCGTCAGCCGAAGCTGAAGACCTTCCACGACCCGTCGCAGGACGACGCCCGTGAAGCCCACGCCGCCAAGTTCGAACTGAACTACGTCGCCCTCGAAGGCAACATCGGCTGCATGGTCAACGGTGCCGGCCTGGCCATGGGTACCATGGACATCGTCAACCTGCACGGCGGCAAGCCAGCCAACTTCCTCGACGTGGGCGGCGGCGCTACCAAAGAGCGCGTTACCGAAGCGTTCAAGATCATTCTGTCCGACAGCAATGTCGCGGCCGTCCTGGTCAACATCTTCGGCGGCATCGTTCGCTGCGACATGATTGCCGAAGGCATCATCGGCGCTGTGAAAGAAGTCGGCGTCAAGGTTCCGGTTGTCGTTCGCCTCGAAGGCAACAACGCCGAACTGGGCGCTAAAGTACTGGCAGAAAGCGGTTTGAACATCATTGCGGCAACCAGCCTGACCGACGCTGCTCAACAAGTTGTCAAAGCTGCGGAGGGCAAGTAATGAGCGTCCTGATCAATAAAGACACCAAAGTCATCTGCCAGGGCTTCACCGGCTCGCAGGGTACTTTCCACTCCGAACAAGCCATCGCCTACGGCACCAAGATGGTCGGCGGCGTCACCCCGGGCAAGGGTGGCACCACCCACCTGGGCCTGCCGGTGTTCAACACCGTGAAAGAAGCCGTAGAGGCCACCGGCGCTGACGCGTCGGTCATCTACGTACCGGCTCCTTTCTGCAAGGACTCGATCCTGGAAGCCGCCTTCGGTGGCATCAAGCTGATCGTCTGCATCACCGAGGGTATTCCTACCCTCGACATGCTGGACGCCAAGGTCAAGTGCGACGAGCTGGGCGTGACCCTGATCGGCCCGAACTGCCCAGGCGTGATCACTCCGGGCGAGTGCAAGATCGGCATCATGCCGGGTCACATCCACCTGCCAGGCAAGGTCGGTATCGTTTCGCGTTCCGGCACCCTGACCTACGAAGCTGTGAAGCAGACCACCGACGCCGGCTTCGGCCAGTCGACCTGCGTCGGCATCGGCGGTGACCCGATCCCGGGCTCCAACTTCATCGACATCCTGAAGCTGTTCCAGGAAGACCCGAAGACCGAAGCGATCGTCATGATCGGCGAGATCGGCGGTTCCGCTGAAGAAGAAGCCGCGGCCTACATCAAGGCCAACGTGACCAAGCCTGTCGTTTCCTACATCGCCGGTGTTACCGCACCTGCGGGCAAGCGCATGGGCCACGCTGGCGCCATCATCTCCGGTGGCAAGGGCACTGCGGACGAGAAGTTCGCCGCCCTGCAGGACGCCGGTGTGAAAACCGTGCGTTCCCTGGCTGACATCGGCAAGGCCCTGGCCGAGCTGACTGGCTGGGAAGTCAAGAAGTAAGTAACACGCAGTACCCCCCACGCGCACAAAGGCCACCTTCGGGTGGCCTTTGTCGTTTTTCCTGGCGATCAGCGGCCGTTCCTACACCTGGGAAAATTCGATCACCTCAATCAGGTTTTTCAACCAGACATCTACCCAAATGAGCAATAAATTGTCGCCTAACACGTTCAACCAGACGACAAACACATACGCACATCGGACAAGCAGCACTGTGCCAGTGCGTTTGTCGGGCAAAACAGGTAGGCTACGCGTTCACTCTGTGCCCGTACCCCAAAAGGGAACGACACGCTAAACGGGTCTGGCTCACCAAGCCGGGCAGCATTTCCCTTCATCCTATGGGAAATCCCCTCCGACTCCCGATTTCAGCAGTGTGGTATTTCCTTAAATGAAAGTGTTAAAAGGCCAGGATATCCTGGCGCTTGGCTTTATGACGTTCGCGCTGTTCGTCGGCGCCGGCAACATCATCTTCCCGCCTATCGTCGGCCTGCAGTCCGGTCCGCACGTATGGATGGCCGCACTCGGCTTCCTGGTCACCGCCGTGGGCCTGCCGGTCATCACCGTGGTCGCCCTGGCCAAGGTCGGTGGCGGCATGGACGCCCTGAGCAGCCCGATCGGCAAGTTCTTCGGTGGCCTGCTGGCGGCCGTGTGCTACCTCTCGGTCGGCCCGCTGTTCGCCACTCCGCGTACCGCGACCGTGTCGTTCGAAGTGGGCGTTGCGCCGCTGACCGGCGAGAGCCCGACCGCGCTGCTCATCTACAGCATCGTGTACTTCGCCGTGGTCCTGGCCGTATCCATGTACCCAGGCAAGCTGCTCGATACCGTGGGCCGTTTCCTCGCGCCATTGAAGATCATCGCCCTGGCGGTGCTGGGCATCGCCGCCTTCGCCCTGCCGGCCGGCACCATTGGCGAGGCCCAGCCTGCCTATGCCGCCGCCGCGTTCTCCAAAGGCTTCTCCGATGGCTACCTGACCATGGATACCCTGGGCGCACTGGTCTTCGGTATCGTCATCGTCAACGCCATCCGCTCGCGTGGCGTCGAGTCGCCGAAACTGATCACCCGCTATGCCATCATCGCCGGCCTGATTGCCGGTGTCGGCCTGGTGCTGGTGTATGTCAGCCTGTTCCGCCTCGGCGCTGGCAGCCATGACATTGCCGCCGATGCCACCAACGGCGCGATGGTCCTGCATGCCTATGTGCAGCACACCTTCGGTTCCCTGGGCAGCGGCTTCCTCGCCGTGCTGATCGCCCTGGCCTGCCTGGTGACCGCCGTTGGCCTGACCTGCGCCTGCGCCGAGTACTTCAGCCAGATCCTGCCGCTGTCGTACCGCACCCTGGTGGTGATCCTGGCCGGCTTCTCGCTGGTGATCTCCAACCTGGGCCTGACCAAGCTGATCATGTTCTCGATTCCCGTGCTGACGGCGATCTACCCGCCGTGCATCGTGGTCGTGGGCCTGAGCTTCGTGAAGGACCTGTGGAATTCGCCGACCCGTATCCTGGCCCCGGTCATGCTGGTGTCGCTGGTGTTCGGCGTTGTCGACGCGATCAAGGGCAGCAGCTTTGCCCACGTACTGCCTGACGCCTTGGCGCACCTGCCGTTCAGCAACGAAGGCATGGCCTGGCTGGTGCCTTCGGTGGTTACCCTGGCCGCCGCCGTGGTCTTCGACCGCATGCTGGGCAAGCCGCGCGAGGCGCTGGCCTGATGGATTGAAGCCCGAAGGGCAGGGCGCCGGCCACAAGCCGAAGGGCGCCTGACCAAGGTGGATATCGAAACCCCGCTTCCTGTGAAGGAGCGGGGTTTTTTATTGCCTGTGCCGGCCCTTTCGCGGGTAAACCCGCTCCCACAGGCGTGCGATCCCTGTGGGAGCGGGTTTACCCGCGAAGAGGCCGGTGCAGGAAAACCAAAAAATGGCGCACATGTGTCTTATGGCGAATCCGGGCGTCGAAAACCGGTCTGTTTCTCTTTGACGGGATTCCTGCATGAGCTTCATCCAAAACAACCTGGGCAACCTCCTGGCCGCCTGCTGGTTCGCCATCTGCTGGGGTGGCTACACCCGCTACGCCATCTGGAAGGGGCGCGACACGGCCTGCCTGGCCAGCGTGCTGCACCTGTACCGCGAGGACTGGATGCGGCGCATGCTGCTGCGCGACAACCGCATCGCCGATGCCAGCGTGATCGGCAACCTCGAGCGCAATGCCTCGTTCTTCGCGTCCAGCACGCTGATCATCCTCGCCGGTATCCTCACCGTGCTCGGTGCGTCGGATCGCGCGCTGTCGCTGCTGGCCGACCTGCCACTGGTGCAGCAGGCCTCGCAAGGCATGTCGGAAATCAAGCTGTTGTGCCTGGCGATGGTGTTCGTCTACGCCTTCTTCACCTTCAGCTGGTGCATGCGTCAATACAACTTCGCCGCCGTGCTGGTGGGCTCGGCGCCGATGATCGGCGAGCGCCTGGTCAACGAACTCGAGCGCAAGGCTTTCGCCTCTCGGGCCGCACGAGTACTGTCGCTGGCCGCCAACCAGTTCAACCTGGGATTACGTTCGTATTACTTCGGCATGGCCATGCTGAGCTGGTTCATCAGCCCCTGGTTGTTCATGGTCATGAGCGTGGGCGTGGTATTCATCCTGTATCGCCGCGAGTTTCATTCCCATGTACTGGAAGTGATGGTGTTCACGCCGACCGAAAGTGTTTCGGTCGAGGCAGGCAAGGAAACTTCCGGTATTACCAGCTGAAGCCTTTCAGCGTTAAGCGCCAGGTACAAAAAAACCCGACATTGTCGGGTTTTTTTGTGCTGCGCGATTACTGCTTGGCAGGCTCGGCAGGCGCAGTGGTCGGCGCTGGAGTGGTCGGCGCGGCTTCCTCGGCGGCCTTCTGCTGCGCTTCGGCCTGATCTTTGGCGGCTTCGGCGTTTTCCTTGGCGGCTTCGTTCATCTTATCCTGAGCTTCGCCCATCTTCTCCTGGGCTTGCTCGGCGTGTTGCTGTGCGTCCTGGGCTTTGTCTTCGCTCGCTTTATCGCAAGCAGCCAGGCCCATGGCAGCGGCCAGCATCAGAGCAAAAGCAAAAGGTTTACGCATGGGGTGTTTCTCCTGGGTGGAATAACTTTACTTGTACCTTCGAGTTCACCGGGTACGAATAAGTTCCACAAAGGTTACAGATATATAACTGCCCGACCTATATGGACTTTTTATCCATTTTATGAAGCGAGGGACAATGAACGAGACGCCATTGATGGCGATGGCCGAGCGTTTTCTCTCGGCGCTGAAACATTGCCAGGTATTGCAGATGCGCGTGCATCACGCCGATACCGACGGCATGACGCTGGTGCTGCCCTGGTCGCCGGCCATTGTCGGCAATCCGCAGAACGGCGCGGTGCACGGCGGCGTGCTGACCACGCTGATGGACACCACCTGCGGCATGGCCACGCTCTGCGCGCTGCCGCGCTTAGAGGTGTGCCCGACCCTGGACCTGCGCATCGACTACATGCACCCGGCCGAGGCAGGCAAGGATATCTACGGCCATGCCCAGTGCTACCGGGTGACCCGCGATGTCATCTTTACCCGTGGTACCGCCTACCAGGATGACCCTGCGCAACCGATCTGCCAGGTGGTCGGCACCTTCATGCGCCTGGGGCAGGACGTCAAGGGCGGCATCCGCTTCGGCAACAGCCTCAAGGAGGGCCGCGCGTGATTCCCGCCGACATCCGTCAACAGCTGAACCAGGCCCACGCGCGGGGCGACTACCAGCCCCTGCTGGCGTTGATCCCGTATGCCGGGCTGATCGGCATCGAATGCGAGCGCCAGGGCGACGACCTGCTGTTCCGTCTGCCGGCCAACCCCGACAACATCGGCAATCCGCTGCTGCCGGCGATCCATGGCGGCGTCATCGCCGGCTTCATGGAGCTGTCCGCAGCGCTCTACCTGCTGATCTACAGCGAGAGCGCGAGTATTCCGAAGATCATCGATTTCTCCATCGACTACCTGCGCGCCGGGCATTTTCGCGACACTTATGCCCAGTGTCAGCTGTGGCGCCAGGGGCGGCGGGTGACCAACGTCGCCATCACCGCCTGGCAGGGTGATCGCGACACGCCGATCGCCACGGCGCGCGCGCATTTCAAGATCGAACCGGAAAAGCCCTTGAAATAGTCAGGGCTGCCCCCATCTGTTGGACATCCGCCATCAAAAGCAGGCCAGACGGCCGCCAGGCGCCAACAACCAACAGATTGGAGTTTTGAAGACCATGAGTGTGGAGACTCAAAAAGAAACCCTGGGCTTCCAGACCGAGGTAAAGCAGCTGCTGCACCTCATGATCCATTCCCTGTATTCGAACAAGGAGATCTTCCTGCGCGAGCTGGTCTCCAACGCCTCCGACGCCGTCGACAAGCTGCGTTTCGAGGCCCTGGCCAAGCCCGAGCTGCTCGAAGGCGGCGCCGAGCTGAAGATCCGCGTGAGCTTTGACAAGGCCGCCAATACCGTGACCCTCGAGGACAACGGTATCGGCATGAGCCGCGAAGACGTCATTGCCCACCTGGGCACCATCGCCAAGTCCGGCACCGCTGACTTCATGAAGAACCTCACCGGTGACCAGAAGAAGGACTCGCACCTGATCGGTCAGTTCGGCGTGGGCTTCTACTCTGCGTTCATCGTCGCCGACAAGGTCGATGTGTTCAGCCGTCGCGCCGGGCTGCCGGCCGCCGAAGGCGTGCACTGGTCGTCCAAGGGCGAGGGTGAGTTCGAAGTTGCAACGATCGACAAGCCAGAGCGTGGCACCCGCATTGTCCTGCACCTGAAGAAGGGCGAGGACGAGTTCGCCGACGGCTGGCGCCTGCGCAACATCATCAAGAAATACTCCGATCACATCGCCTTGCCGATCGAGCTGCCGAAAGAACAGGCAGCGGCCGCCGAAGGTGAAGAGCAGCCGGCGCAGGAGTGGGAAACCGTCAACCGCGCCAGCGCCCTGTGGACCCGTTCGCGTACCGAGATCAAGGACGAGGAATACCAGGAGTTCTACAAGCACATCGGTCATGACTTCGAGAACCCGCTGGCCTGGACCCACAACAAGGTCGAAGGCAAGCTCGAATACAACTCGCTGCTGTACGTGCCGGCCCGCGCGCCGTTCGACCTGTACCAGCGCGAAGCGCCACGCGGCCTGAAGCTGTACGTGCAGCGCGTGTTCATCATGGACCAGGCCGAGTCGTTCCTGCCGTTGTACCTGCGCTTCATCAAGGGCGTGGTCGACTCCAACGACCTGTCGCTGAACGTTTCCCGCGAGATCCTGCAGAAGGATCCGATCATCGATTCGATGAAGACCGCGCTGACCAAGCGCGTGCTGGACATGCTGGAAAAGCTGGCGAAGAACGAACCCGAGCAATACAAGGGCTTCTGGAAGAACTTCGGCCAGGTGCTGAAGGAAGGCCCGGCCGAGGACTTCGCCAACAAGGAGAAGATCGCCAGCCTGCTGCGCTTTGCCTCCACCCATGACGACAGCGGCGAGCAGAGCGTCGCCCTGGCCGACTACCTGGCCCGCGCCAAGGAAGGCCAGGACAAGATCTACTTCCTGACCGGCGAATCCTACGCCCAGGTCAAGAACAGCCCGCACCTGGAAGTCTTCCGCAAGAAAGGCATCGAAGTGCTGCTGCTGACCGACCGCATCGACGAGTGGCTGATGAGCTACCTCAGCGAGTTCGATGGCAAGGCCTTCGTCGACGTCGCCCGTGGCGACCTGGACCTGGGCAAGCTGGACTCCGAAGAGGACAAGAAGGCCCAGGAAGAAGTCGCCAAGGACAAGGAAGGCCTGGTCGAGCGTCTGAAAGGCGCGCTGGGTGACAGCGTGGCCGAAGTGCGTGTCTCGCACCGCCTGACCGACTCGCCGGCGATCCTGGCCATCGGCGAACAGGACCTGGGCTTGCAGATGCGCCAGATCCTCGAAGCCAGCGGGCAGAAGGTGCCGGAGTCCAAGCCGATCTTCGAGTTCAACCCGACCCACCCGCTGATCGAGAAGCTCGATGGCGAGCAGAGCGAAGACCGCTTCGCCGAGCTTTCGCACATCCTGTTCGACCAGGCGGCCCTGGCGGCCGGCGACAGCCTGAAGGATCCGGCGGCCTATGTGCGTCGCCTCAACAAGCTGCTGGTCGAGCTGTCCGCTTGATCTGACGCAGACAAAGCCCGCTTCGGCGGGCTTTTTCATTTCTGGCGGGGGCAAGCCCGCTCCCACGAATACATCTATCATGTGCTGACCCGTGAAGCCCAAGGAGAGCTGAATGAGCAAGGTCATCGTCGAATCGCTGGTCTATCACCTGTCAGGCAAAGCCTACGAGAGCCGCCTGGTCTACACCCAGGGCGCGCTGCCGCAGCCGGGGCTGGTGATGGCGCCGAACTGGATGGGTATCGGCGAGGGCGCCGAACGTATCGCCAAGGAAGTGGCCGAGCAAGGCTATGTGGTGTTGATCGCCGACCTGTACGGCCAGTCGGTGCGCCCGTCCAATGCCGACGAGGCGGGCGCGGCGATGATGCCGCTGAAGAACGATCGCGCCGAGCTGCGCAAGCGCATGCAGGAGGCGCTTGCGCAGTTGGTGGGGCAATCGAAGGCCTTGCTGGAGCCCGGCAAGGTGGCCACCTTCGGCTTCTGCTTCGGCGGCTGCTGCGCCCTGGAGCTGGCCCGTACTGGCGCTGATCTGAAGGCGGCAGTGTCATTCCATGGCACCCTGGACACGCCGAACCCCGAAGATGCCAAGCGTATCAAAGGCTCGGTATTGGTCCTTCATGGTGCCTCTGACCCGCTGGTGCCCAAAGAGCAGCTACCGGCCTTCGAGGAGGAGATGAACGCCGCTAAAGTCGACTGGCAGTTGCTCAGCTACGGCGGTGCGGTGCACTCGTTCACCGACCCGAACGCCAATGTGCCGGGCAAGATGCAGTATGACCGGCGTACGTCGGAGCGGGCGTTCCGCTCGATGCATAACTTGCTCAAGGAAGTGTTCCAGCGCTGATACCGCAGGGGGCCGCTTTGCGGCCCTTTCGCGACACAAGGTCGCTCCTACAGGGGCGCGTATTTCTGTAGGAGCGGCCTTGTGTCGCGAAAGGGCTGCAACGCAGCCCCAATTTAGCGAGGCAACTCGATTCTCGACGTTTCCCCAGGCACCGTCGGCCAATCCCCAGCCGCCCAGCGCGCCCGAGCCGACTCGATCAAGGCCGGATCACTGGCCACGAAATTCCAGTTCATCCGCCGCGGCCCATCCAGCGGCGCGCCGCCGATCAGCACCAGTTGGCACTCATCCTCGGCATACAAGCTCACGGCTTCGCCCTCAGGCAGCACGACCAGGCTGCATGGCTCGACTTCCTCGTCATCCAGCATCAACTCGCCTTCGAGCAGATACAGCGCGCGCTGTGCATGTTCCGGCGGCACGATCAGTGTGGTGGCCGGATGCATGCGCACATGGGCATAGAGCGTGGGGGAGAGCACGGGCACGGGGGACTCCAGGCAGAAACCTGTGCCGGCAATCATGCGGATCTGCACGCCCAGGCTGTCGCTGAGCGGGAGGCTGGCCGCCGGGTGGTGGCTGTAGCTCGCCGGCCCTTGTTCGGCGCTTTGCGGTGAGGCCAGCCATACCTGCAGTCCATGCAGGCGCGAGCCTTTGCGAAACACTTCTGTCGGCGTGCGCTCGACATGCGCCACGCCTGCGCCGGCGGTCATCCAACTGACATCGCCCGGCTGTACATGCTGGTCCGAACCCAGGCTGTCCTTGTGCTGGATTTCACCCTCGAACAGGTAGGTGAGGGTGGACAGGCCGATATGCGGATGCTGGCGAATGTCCATGCCATGCCCCGGCGCGTAGTCGGTTTCCAGCATATGGTCGAAGAACACGAAGGGGCCGACGCTGCGGCACTGCGCCGAGGGCAGCGGGCGCAGGATCGGCTGGCCCTCGACCGATTCGGCACGTGGGCGGATGACCAGGGGACTGCTCATGGCGAAACTCCTTGAGGGATGCCTGCAAGCATAGCGTTTCGCCGTCCGTGGCTGAACCGTCGCAGGCGCTGCCCGGTCTACTCTTGCGGGACCGGCAAAGGAGGCTCCGATGATCGCCCGCACACTGGCTTGCCTGCTGTTGAGCGCTAGCCTGCTCGACACCGCGCAGGCCCGCGACTACCGCTACAGCGACGCGCACCTGCACTATGTGGACTTCTTCCAGGAAACCGAGGGCATGCCGGCGCTGCTCAAGGCCATGGACGCAGCTGGGGTCGAGCAGTCGATGATCTCCGGCATCCCGGTGGCCAAGAAGTGGCACGAGGACGAGCCCAAGCGCCCGCGCTATTACGCCGGCGACGACGCCGACGCCTACTGGTACAGCGCCACCGACCTGTATGTCGCTGCCGCGTTGCAGAAGCTGCCAGCAGAGCAACGCCGTCGATTCCACCCGTTCCTCACCGGCTTCAATCCGGTGGACAAGAACGCCGTCAGCCATATCGAACGCATGCTCGAGCTCTACCCGGGGTTGTGGCAGGGCATCGGCGAGGTCTTCACCCGCCATGACGACCTCACCGCCCTGACCAGCGGCGATACGCCGCGGGCCAACAATGAAGCCATGACCCGCATCTACCACCTGGCCGCCGAGCGCGATCTGCCGGTGTTGGTGCATTCGAACCTCACCTCCAAGCGCGAACGCAACCCGCTCTACCTGGCCGAGATCGAAGAGCCGCTGCGCAATCACCCGCATACCCGTTTCATCTGGGCCCACGCCGGCAGCAGCCTGGAGATCCACCGGCACCAGGAGCAGATGGATTTTCTCCTGCCGGTGCTGACCCGGCTGCTGGAGGACTACCCGAACCTGTATGTCGACCTGTCCTGGAGCGTCCTCGAGCCCTACCTGCTCGACCCGCAGGGTGCACCGCGTCAGGACTGGGTGGCGTTGGTCGAGCGCTTCCCGCAGCGCTTCATGCTCGGCTCCGATCTTGTGGGGCGCTTCGACAGCCTGGGTGAGCAGATGCACGCTTTCGACCCCTTCCTCGATGCCTTGCCGGCAGGGGTGGCGGAGCAGGTGAGTCGGACAAATTTTCTTAATCTGCTGCCAAAAGCGGCGAAGTAGCGCGTTTTAGCAGTAGATAGCTTTTTGATATCGCCTTTTCGTCTTACGCAATTTCCAGGCGGCCCGATACCTTCATTAAGCGACGGAACAACGCTTTTGGGAGGGATCCTGGAAATGAGCCTGAGACGCTTGAATATCGCCCCGCGCGCGGGCCTGGGCTTCGGCATCATGGCGCTGCTGGTGGTGGCGCTGGGCGGCTTCGCGCTGCAGCAGATGACCAGCATGCGCCAGCAGTCCGAGCAGGTCGACAACAACTGGCTGCCGAGCGTGATCTCGGTGGGCCGCATGACCCAGGACATGCTGCGCATCCGCGCCTTGACCCTGCGCCTGCTGGTCAACACCGACCCGGCAGCCCAGCAGCAGAACCGTGCCCGCATCGAAGAGATCAAGGGCGGCCTGAGCAAGGCTCAGAATCATTACGATGGGTTGATCGTGCTGCCTGAGGAGCGGACCTTGTTCGACCGCTACCAGGTCCTCGAGCGCCAGTACATGACCTTGCAGGGGCAGGTGGTGCAGCAGGCCACCGATGGGCATGTCCAGGCGGCGGCGGCGCTGGTCAACGGCGAGATGAACCAGTTGGCCGACCAGATGACCGCCACGCTCAACGAGCTGATCGAGCTGAACAACCACCAGGCCAACTCCGCCACCGACCTGGCCGAGGCCGTGTACAACGGCGCGAAGGTCTGGGTCGGCGTGCTGCTGGTGATCGCCCTGAGCCTCACCGTGGTGCTCGCCCTGGCCCTGACCCGCAGCATCGTGCGACCGCTCGGGCAGTCGCTGAAGGTCGCCGAGACGGTCGCCACGGGCGACCTCACGCCGCAGATCACCGTGCAGGGCGACGATGAGCCGGCGCGCTTGCTGGCGGCGCTCAAGAGCATGCAGCAGAGCCTGCGCGAGACCATCGGGCGGATTTCCGATTCAGCCAGCCAGCTGGCCTCGGCGTCCGAAGAGCTGAGCGCGGTCACCGAGGACGCCACCCGCGGCCTGCAGCAGCAGAGCATGGAAATCGAGCAGGCCGCGACCGCGGTCAACCAGATGACGGCGGCGGTGGAGGAGGTGGCGAGCAATGCGGTGGCCACTTCGGAGGCTTCCCGCGAGTCCGACCAGATCGCCCGCCGTGGGCGTGAGCAGGTGCAAGCCACGGTCACCGCCATCGAGGCGCTGGCCAATGGCGTGGCGGGTAACGCCGAGGAGGTGGGGCAGCTGGCCCAGCAGGTGCACGACATCAGCAAGGTGCTGGATGTGATCGGCTCGATCGCCGAGCAGACCAACCTGCTGGCGCTCAATGCCGCCATCGAAGCGGCGCGGGCTGGCGAGGCCGGGCGCGGGTTCGCCGTGGTTGCCGACGAGGTGCGGGCGCTGGCCCATCGCACGCAGACCTCGACCCAGGAGATCGAGCAGATGATCGTCGCTATTCGCAGTGGGGCCGAGCGGGCGGTGCAGGGCATGCAGCACAGCGACGCCCAGGCCCGTTCGACATTGGATGGCGCTCATGCCGCCGGCCAGGCACTGGAAGCGATCGCCGCGGCCATCGGCCAGATCAACGAGCGCAACCTGGTGATCGCCAGTGCCTCGGAGCAGCAGGCCCAGGTGGCGCGGGAGGTGGACCGCAACCTGACCACCATCCGCGATTTGGCGCACCAGTCCTCGGCCGGGGCCGAGGAGACGTCCGCCGCCAGTCAGGCGCTGTCGCGGCTTGCGGTGGACCTGAACACCCTGGTACAGCGGTTTTCGGTATAAGGGCCATCGCGGGGCAAGCCCGCTCCCACGCATACGCATGACCCTGAGCGGATGGCGTGGGAGCGGGCTTGCCCCGCGATAAGGGCCTGCAGGGCACAAACAAAAACGCCCGAACCTAGGTCCGGGCGTTCTCGTTCAGCAGATCAAGCGATCACTTGCCAGTCCAGCGCTTGAGCACCAGGGTGGCGTTGGTGCCGCCGAAGCCGAAGCTGTTGCTCATGACCGTGTCGATCTTGGCGTTCTCTTCGGTCTTGCGCAGTACCGGCAGGTCGGCGACCTCTGGGTCCAGCTCGTCGATGTTGGCGGAGCCGGCGATGAAGTTGTTCTCCATCATCAGCAGGCAGTAGATCGCCTCGTGCACGCCGGCGGCGCCCAGCGAGTGGCCCGACAGGCTCTTGGTCGAGCTGATCTTCGGTGCCTTGTCGCCGAACACTTCACGCACGCCCTTCATCTCGGCGACGTCGCCGACCGGGGTGGAGGTGCCGTGGGTGTTCAGGTAGTCGATCGGGGTGTCGACGGTGGACAGCGCCTGCTGCATGCAGCGGATCGCGCCTTCGCCACTTGGGGCGACCATGTCGTAGCCGTCGGAAGTTGCGCCGTAGCCGACGATCTCGGCGTAGATCTTGGCGCCACGGGCCAGGGCGTGTTCCAGCTCCTCGACCACCACCATGCCGCCGCCGCCGGCGATGACGAAGCCATCACGGTCGGCGTCGTAGGCGCGCGAGGCCAGTTCCGGGGTTTCGTTGCGCTTGGTCGACAGGGCGCCCATGGCGTCGAACAGGAACGACTGGCTCCAGTGCTCTTCTTCACCGCCACCGGCGAAGACGATGTCCTGCTTGCCCCACTGGATCTGCTCCAGGGCGGTGCCGATGCAGTGCGCGGAGGTGGCGCAGGCCGACGAGATCGAGTAGTTGATGCCCTTGATCTTGAACGGAGTGGCCAGGCACGCCGACACGGTGCTGCCCATGGTGCGGGTGACACGGTACGGGCCGACGCGCTTGACGCCTTTTTCGCGCAGGGTGTCCAGGGCTTCCATCTGGTTCAGGGTGGAAGCGCCGCCGGAGCCGGCAACCAGGCCGGTGCGCGGGTTGGAAACCTGCTCTTCGGTCAGGCCCGAGTCCTTGATCGCGTCCTGCATTGCCAGGTAGGCATAGGCGGCGGCGTGGCCGACGAAGCGATAGACCTTGCGGTCGATCAGCTCTTCGAGGTTGAGGTCGATGGAACCGGAAACCTGGCTACGCAGCCCCATTTCCTTGTATTCCGGGTTGTAACGGATACCCGGACGGCTGTTGCGCAGGTTTTCGGTGACGGTAGCTTTGTCATTGCCCAGGCACGATACGATGCCCAGACCAGTGATCACGACGCGGCGCATGCGAATAACCCTTAGAAATTGTCAGTGGAGGTGAACACGCCGACCCGCAGGCCTTCGGCGGTGTAGATCTCGCGACCGTCGACGCTGACCGAGCCATCGGCGATGGCCATGTTCAGCTTGCCTTTCAGGACGCGCTTGATATGAATGTTGTAGGTGACTTTCTTCGCTTCCGGCAGGACCTGGCCGAAGAATTTGACTTCGCCCGAACCCAGGGCGCGGCCACGGCCCGGCAGACCCTGCCAGCCGAGGAAGAAACCGACCAGCTGCCACATGGCATCCAGGCCCAGGCAGCCCGGCATCACCGGATCGCCTTCGAAGTGGCAGGCGAAGAACCACAGGTCCGGATTGATATCCAGCTCGGCGACCAATTCACCTTTGCCGAACTTGCCGCCTTCCTCGCTGATATGGGTGATGCGATCGACCATCAGCATGTTCGGGGCGGGCAGTTGCGCATTACCGGGGCCGAACAGCTCACCGCGACTGCAGCGCAGCAGATCTTCCCGAGTAAAGGCGTGTTGTTTGGTCATGCGAGCTCCTCAATAACCCCCTGCGGCAGGGGATGAATCTTCCCGGCCGGCCCGAAGCGCGTGGCATTCGAGGCGGCAGCCTACAGGTAGACTATTGCGTTGTGGTGAAAGTCACAGCGCACCTGGCAAAAGAAGTACAGGTGTGCACTGAAATGTTATTTTCCGGCCCTGAGGCGGTCCTGTCCAGTCCTTAAGACTGCCGCAATTTAGCATTTATCGCCAGTCGCGGCTGTCCGACCCGGCAACCAGCGCTGCAGGATGCGTTGCAGATCAGTGCGTTTGAACGGCTTGCTCAGGTAATCGTTCATTCCGGCGGCCAGGCAGCGCTCGCGGTCGCCCTGCAATGCGCTGGCGGTCAGGGCGATGATCGGCAGGCCCTCGGTGCGCGGCAACTGGCGGATGCGACGGGTGGCCTCGTAGCCGTCGACATTCGGCAGGCGGCAGTCCATCAGTACGGCGGCAAAGCGTTGCTGGCCGACCAGGTCGACCGCCTGGGCGCCGTCCATGGCCAGGCTCACCTCGAAACCGAGGCTGCGCAGCATCGCCTCGATGACGCTCTGGTTGACCGGATTGTCCTCCACCAGCAGGACCCGCCCGCCGCCTGCGTCCGTCGTGCTGTCCCGGGGCGCGGCGCCGGGCAGGGCGGCGGGAGCGCTGGCCAGGGCCAGCGGCATCTCCAGGGTGAAGGTCGAGCCCAACCCCTCGCGGCTCTCGCCGCGCAACTGGCCGCCCATGCGCTCGGCCAGGGTGCGGGCGATCGACAGGCCCAGGCCGGTGCCGCCGTAGCGCCGGGAAATGGTGTTGTCGGCCTGCTGGAAGGCCACGAACATCATTTCCAGGCGGTTGCTGTCGATGCCGATGCCGGTGTCGCGCACGGTGCAGGTCAGCCAGATCAGCTGGCGGTCGAGCACCTGCCAGCGGGCCTCGATGGCCACCTCGCCACGCTCGGTGAATTTCAGCGCATTGCCCACCAGGTTCAGCAGGATCTGGCGGATGCGCGTCGGATCGCCCATCACCTGCAGCTGGTTCATGCCCGGCGGCAACTGCAGGCGCAGGTCCAGGTTGCGCTGCTGGGCGCTGTGCTGGAACGACAGCACGCTGCTGGTGATCAGCTCGCCGAGGTTGAAGTCGATATGTTCCAGCTCCAGGGTGGTGCGCTCGATCCGCGAGAAATCGAGGATGTCGTTGATCACCTTGAGCAGGTGGCCGGTGGATTCGCTGGCCACTGCGGTGTAGTCGGCCTGTTCGCTGGTCAGCTCGGTGGTCTCGAGCAGTTGCAGCATGCCCAGCACGCCGTTCATGGGCGTGCGCAGCTCGTGGCTCATCATCGCCAGGAAGTCCGACTTGGCGCGGTTGGCCTGCTCGGCTTCTTCACGGGCCTGGATCAGCTGGCCCATGGCCTGTTGCTGTTCATGAGCCGCCTGGTCGAGGGCGCTGGCCAGGTTGTTGATGTGCCGGGCCAGGTGGCCCAGCTCGCTGTCGTCGACCACCGGCAGCGGCGCGTTGAAGTCGCCCTGTTGGATCGCCCGGACCGCGTGGCCCATGTCGCTGATCGGCTTGGACAGGCTGGTGGCCAGGCGCCGCGCCAGCAGGAAGGTGAACAGCAGGGCGAACAGGGCGAGGATCGCGGCCTTGATCACGATCTCCTGCTGGCGTTGGCTGAAGGCGTCGTCGGACATGCCGACGATCACCCGGCCGAGGTAATCGTCGCCGATGTTCGGCGCCGGCGCCTTGCCCTGCAGGAAGTCATTGTCCAGGCGGATCTGCTGCAGGCGGATCGGCGCCTGGAACACCTCGACGCGTTGGGCGCGGCTGTGGCTTTCGTCGGGTTGCTCGACATACACCAGGATATGGTTGCGGCTGTCCTGCACCTCGAGAAAGCGCACGTGGGGAATGCTCAGGGTGGCGCGCATCAGGCTCTCGAGCACCTCGTTGTTGCCCGAGATCACCCCGTACTCCGAGGCCGGTGCCAGCTGGTTGGCGATCAGTTGCCCGGTGTGGTTGAGTTCCTGGCGCAGGTCCTGGATCCGCACGAAGGTGAAGAAGCTGATCAGCAGCAGGGTCAGCAACAGGGCGGGGCCCAGGCTGATGATCTGGGTGCGGGTGTGGATGTCCCAGCTCAGGCGCTTGCTCATGGGGTGGAGGTTCCTTCGGCAAGGGCCAGGGCGGCGGAGACCGGGTCGATCGCCTCCAGGCCCAGGGCGCGGGCCACCTGCTGGTTGCCGCTGACACCGAAGTGCGCGGGGTAGAGGCTGCGCGGCCAGCGGGCCGGCGGCAGGTCGAGCAGCTGTCCGAGCACCGCCAGCCAGTCGTCCTGGTCACTGTAGGTGCTGGCCAGGGCGCCGGCGCGGACAAAGCCGACGTTAGGTCCGATCAGCGCCATCTGCCGGCCATAGCTGCTGAGCAGCACGTTCTTGGCCGACTTGGAGTTGTACAGGTCGGGGTCGTCCAGGCCGAGCAGCACGTCGCTGTTGCCCAGCAGGTCTTGCAGGGGACGGCTGTCGCGCAGGTCGGGCCAGTCCTGGGCGACGATCTCCAGGCCCAGTGAACTGGCGGCCTGGCGCAGCTCTTCGAGCAGGAAACGGCTGTGTTCGCCGTAGAGCACGCCGATGCGCCGCGCCTGCGGCAACAGGTAGCGGGCCAGGCGCAACTGCCGGGCCAGGGGCGGGTCGCTCCACAGCAGGGTCAGGTAGGCGGGGCGCGAAGTGCCCAGGCGCTGCTCGATCTGGACCCGGCTGACCCGCAACGCCAACGCCGCCGGTCCTGCGGATTCAGCCAGGCGCCACTCCAGGGCCGGGGTGTCGAGGAGGATCAGGCGGGTGTCGGCCTTGAGCTTGGCCGGGCTTGGCAACTGCTCGATGGTCTGGAACCGCACCTGGTCGTTGGGACGACGTTTTTCCAGGGCCGTGACGAAGCTGCGGATGCCGGGCTGGTCCTCGGCGCCGACCAGCAGGATTTCGCTGGCGGACAGCGATCCCAGGGGCCAGAGGCACAGCAATAACAGGCGCAGCAGACGGACCATCAGAATTCCAGCTCCGCGCTGACGCTCAGGCGGTGGCGGCTGTCGTAACGGTTCTGTTCCAGGGTGACCGGCTCGTCATCCAGGCGCTGCTGCCACAGCGCGGCGAGCTCCAGGTTGCTGCCCTGCACCTTGAAACGCTTGGCCAGGCGCAGGTCGACCCGTTCGTAACGGTAACCATTGAGGGCGTCGTCACCGTAGTAGAACAGGGCGCTGGACCAGCCTTCGCCCCAGTCGCGCAGCCAGCCGGCCGAACCGCTGTTGCGGGCGCTCAGGCGCCGGTCGTTGGGGTTGCTGGCCCAGGCGTCGACGTAGGCGTAGGTCAGGCGCAGGCGGTCGCGCTGGGTGGCGCGCCAGTCGAACTGCGCCTCGCTGCCGCTGAAGCGCGCCTTGTTGGCGTTGCTGGCGATGTACTGGTTGTTCTTCAACGGCTCGCTGATCATTCCGGTGATCTCGTCGTAGAACAGTTTCACGTCCATGCTCAGGTCGAGGTCGGTGAAATAGCCGTTGTAGCCGAGTTCACGCGAGCGCATGCGTTCCTGGTCGAGGTTCCCCGGGCCGCGGGTCTTGACGAAGTATTCGCCGTTCTGCAGGCCGTAGCGGTTGGGCGTGAGGTTCTTGACCGTGTAGCTCCAGTTGACGTTGTTCTCGAACATGTCCGGCGAGCGGATCGCCTCGGAATACACTGCGCGCAGGCCGTGGCGCGGGGTGATCAGGTAGTTCACCGCCACCCGTGGCGTGAGCGAGTTGCCCGAAAGCTGCGAGTGCTCGTGCATCGCCCCGCCCTGGACGATCCAGTGTTCGTCGATACGCCATTCGAGCTGGCCGAACAGACGCCAAGTCTGGTCGTCGATGCTGCCGTTGAAGTAGGTCTGCGAGTCGGCCTTGTCGTAGCGGTAGTTCATGCCGGTGACCAGGCGCAGACTGTCGGTCAGGCTCAGGGTGTCCTGGATTTCCAGGTCGTAGCGGGTCTCGCGGGTGCTCTGGTCGACGTCGCCGCAGATCGTGTTGCGGCCACCGTTGGCCCATTGGTCCTGCACCTGGCCCATCAGCGAGTTGAGTTCGGGGTTGGTGCTGCTGGGCAGGTTGCCGGTAAACAAATTGCGGGCGACTTTCTCGGCGAAGTTCGGATCGAGCTGCCACAGGCGGGTAAGCTCAGGGCTGAAGGCGATCGCCGCATCACAGGCGCGCCACACCTGCTGACGGTCGAAGTGTTGGGCCGAACCCTGCACATACAGGCTGTGCTCGGGGTTCAGGTCGAGGTTCCAACGCACCGAACCTGCGTAGTCCTTGGCGTTGACATCGGCGTTGTCGCCGGCGCGGTAGTTGCCGAACACCGGCTGGTAGGTATAGGGGCGCTGGTTGCTACCTTCCTTGGCCGCCAGTTGCCATTCCAGGGTCTGGTTCGGCGCCAGGGTGTGGCTGGCGTTGAGGTTGACGCGGTTGAGCCGGCGGCTGTCGCGGTAGTCGCGGCCGAACTGGTCGTGGTCGAAGCCATCGTCCTGCTGGCCGGAGAGCGACAGACGCAGGTCGCCGCTGTCCCAGCCAAAGCCCTGGCTTGCGTAGTAATCGTTGATACCATCCTGGCCGCGGGTCAGCTTGACCCGCGTGCCATGGCTATCGGCCGGGTTGCGGGTGAGGATGTTGACCACCGCCATCAGCGCGTTGGCGCCGTAGCTGACGGTGTTGGGGCCGCGGAACACCTCGATGCGCTCGATGTCCTCGATCGCCACCGGGATATCGCTCCAGTCCACCGTGGCCAGGCCCGCGCGGTACACCGAGCGGCCGTCGATCAGCACCTGCATGCGCCGGGCGTCGCTGACATTGCTGCCGTGGTAGTTGACCGTCGGCTGGTTGCCGGCGCCGTAGCCGATCATCATCCCCGGCACCAGGCGCAGCAGTTCGGGGATGTCGCGGGCGCCGCTGGCCCGGATCAGCTCGTTGTCGAGCACGGTCATGCTGCCCGGGACCGCCGCCGGGGATTGTTTCAGGCGCGTGGCGGTCAGAACCTGCGGCAGGTCCTGGTTGTCGATGAACAGGTCGTCGGCCACGGCCGGGCCGCCCAGCAAGGCAGTCAACAAAATCAGGCGTGGATAGGGAGGCGTGCCAGGGAACACGAAACGGCCTTGTTTCAGAAATGAATCAGGCATGTTAACCGACCGTACGGCTTTTGCCAGTGATTGGCGGATGGCCTATTGCCGCATCGCACCCCCTGAACTTTCTCTATTGTGTTCGGGTGCGTGGGAGCGGGCTTGCCCCGCGATGCATACGCACTGGTTCTGTCGCATCGGCACCGTATAATGCCCGGGTCGCCACTTACTTTATTGGTTAACGGATTGGATATGACTGAACAGCAACCTGTTGCGGTTCTTGGAGGCGGCAGCTTCGGCACCGCCGTGGCGAACCTCCTGGCCGAGAACGGCCATCCGGTGCGGCAATGGATGCGCGACCCGGCGCAGGCCGAGGCGATGCGCGTCGATCGCGAGAACCCGCGCTACCTCAAGGGCATCCGCCTGCACGACGGCGTCGAGCCGGTCAACGATCTGCTCGCCACCCTGCAGGGCAGCGCGCTGATCTTCGTCGCCTTGCCCTCCAGCGCCTTGCGCAGCGTGCTGGCGCCCCATGCCGAGCTGCTGCGCGGCAAGGGCCTGGTCAGCCTGACCAAGGGCATCGAGGCGCACACCTTCAAGCTGATGAGCCAGATCCTCGAAGAGATCGCCCCCCAGGCGCGCATCGGCGTGCTGTCGGGGCCCAACCTGGCCCGCGAGATCGCCGAGCATGCGCTGACCGCCACCGTGGTCGCCAGCGAGGACGAGGCGCTGTGCCAGCAGGTACAGGCCGTGCTGCATGGCCGTACCTTCCGCGTCTACGCCAGTGCCGACCGCTTCGGCGTCGAACTGGGCGGCGCGCTGAAGAACGTCTACGCCATCATCGCCGGCATGGCCGTGGCCCTGGGGATGGGCGAGAACACCAAGAGCATGCTGATCACCCGCGCCCTGGCCGAGATGACTCGCTTCGCCGTTAGCCAGGGCGCCAACCCCACGACCTTCCTGGGCCTGGCCGGGGTGGGTGACCTGATCGTCACCTGCTCCTCGCCCAAGAGCCGCAACTACCAGGTCGGCCATGCCCTGGGCCAGGGCTTGAGCCTGGAACAGGCGGTCAGCCGCCTGGGCGAGGTGGCCGAGGGCGTCAACACGCTCAAGGTGCTCAAGGCCAAGGCCCAGGAAGTGGGCGTGTACATGCCGCTGGTGGCGGGCCTGCACGCGATCCTGTTCGAAGGGCGCACGCTCAACCAGGTGATCGAGCACCTGATGCGTGCCGAACCCAAGACCGATGTCGATTTCATTTCCACCAGCGGTTTCAACTGAAGGAACGACCCATGAACGATACTCCCGAGCGCGCCCAGCGCGAGTCGATCATCCTGCGGGTGCTGTGGATGCTGGTGTTCCTGGTGGCCTGGCAACTGGCCGAGCTGCTGCTCGGCGGCCTGGTGCTGGTGCAGCTGATCTACCGGCTGATCTACGGCGCGCCCAGCGCCAGCCTGATGAACTTCGGCGACAGCCTCAGCCAGTACCTGGCGCAGATCGGCCGCTTCGGCACCTTCCACTCCGACCAGAAGCCCTGGCCGTTCGCCGACTGGCCGACGCCGCGCGCCCCGGAAGGCGAGGTGCCGCACGCCGTCGCCCCGGCAGCGCATCCGGTGCGTGACGAGGAGCCCAAGCTGTGAAGCTCTGGGTGCTGCGCCACGGCGAGGCGGAACCCCGGGCCAACAGCGATGCCGAGCGACGCCTGACCGGCCACGGTCGCGAGCAGGTGCTGCGCAGCGCCGCGCACCTGCTCGGCCAGCCGTTGCAGGCGATCATCGCCAGCCCCTATGTGCGCGCCCAGCAGACCGCCGCCCTGGTGCACGGCGCGCTGGGCTTTGCCGAGCCGGTGCGCACAGTGCCCTGGCTGACGCCGGACAGCGACGCGCAGCAGGTAATCGGTGAAGTCGAGCGCCTGGGGCTGGAGCATGTGCTGCTGGTCAGCCACCAGCCACTGGTGGGAAGCCTGGTCGGCCTGCTCGAACATGGCCACGGCCAGCAGCCGGCACCACTGAGCACGGCGAGCCTGGCGGAGCTGGAAGGGGATTGGCCACTGGCGGGGCTGATGACCCTGCATAGCCTGCGTCATCCCGGCTGAGCCCTCAGCCCTTTCCGGCCGGTCCGACGCCTCGGCAAGGCCGCTCCTACAAGCGACCGCGCGCTCCTGTAGGAGCGGCCTTGTGCCGCGAAAGGGCTGCAAAGCAGCCCCGGCAACTGGCATTTCTGTCAGTTGCCAGCCGGACGTTGGGCCAAGTAGCGTTGCGCGGTGAATGATTCATGGGCCCGTACTGGCACAGGGAGTGAAGAGTGAACCGTTATCGCATGGCGCTGGTGCGCTCGGTTGACCCGCAATGGCTGCTCGACAAGCTGACGGAGGATCACCGGCTGGATTTCGCCGAGTACCGCCTGATGCAGGACATCGCCGATGCCAAGCTCGACCAGTTGATTCGCCGTTTCGAAGGCCAGCATGAATTCGAGCAACTGCGCCAGGCCAGCATTCGCATGGCCCACCTGCTGCAGACCAGCTGCCTGGCCCTGCGCCGGCTGGCTGACAATGAGGGCGACTGCAGCCTGGGCCGTCAGGCCCTGGAGTGGCAACTGGGCTACATGCAGGCCTGCCTGCACCGTTCGCTGGCCAGCCTCGAGCGCTGCTCGATGACCTGATCGCCACTGGCGATGACCTATCCGAACGTTGCCGCCGGGGGCCGGCTTGCCGACAATGGGCCATCCATCCCCGTGCAGAGCAGGCGGCCATGTCGCAGCAGATCTTCTTCGCCCACGCCAACGGCTTCCCTTCGGCCACCTACGGCAAGCTGTTCGCCGCCCTGGGGCCGGACTACGAGGTCCGCCACCTGGCGCAGCACGCCCATGACCCGCGTTTTCCGGTCAACGACAACTGGCAGAACCTGGTGGACGAACTGCTGCATCACCTCGAACAGCAGGACGCGCCGGTGTGGGGTGTCGGTCATTCGCTGGGTGGCGTGCTGCACCTGCATGCGGCGTTGCGCCGACCGGCGTTCTACCGCGGGGTGGTGATGCTCGACTCGCCGGTGTTGACCCGCGCGGACGAGTGGCTGATCCAGGCCGCCAAGCGCCTGGGCTTCATCGACCGCATCACCCCGGCCGGGCGCACCCTCGGTCGGCGCGAGGCATTCCCCGACCGCGACAGCGCCCGTCGCTACTTCGCCGGCAAGACCCTGTTCCGCCACTTCGACCCGGACTGCCTTGAAGCCTACCTGGAACATGGCCTGGAGCAGGGCGAGGAGGGGCTGCGCCTGCGCTTCGACCCGGCCACCGAAATCAGCATCTACCGCAGCATTCCCCATGTCAGTCCGGCGCGGCCGCGCCAGTTGCAGGTGCCGTTGGCGATGGTGCGCGGCGCCCAGAGCCGGGTGATCCGCAAGCACCATGCGCTGGCCGTGCGCGCCATGGCCAAGGGCGAGTACCACAGCCTGCCTGGCGGGCACATGTTCCCGCTGGAGCGGCCCACCGACACCGCCGGCCTGATCAAGGGCCTGTTCGACCGCTGGAGCCAGGCATGAGCGCCCAGGTCGAGGAGATCCGCCTGACGCTCGGCCATATCGAGCTGGCCGCGCACCTGTTCGGCCCGGCCGACGGCCTGCCGGTGATCGCCCTGCACGGCTGGCTGGACAACGCCAACAGCTTCGCCCGCCTGGCCCCGCACCTGAAGGGGCTGCGCATCGTCGCCCTGGACCTGGCCGGGCATGGCTATTCCGAACATCGCCCGGTCGGTGCCGGCTACGCCCTGGCCGACTACGCCCATGACGTGCTTCGGGTTGCCGAGCAACTGGGCTGGGAGCGCTTCGGCCTGCTCGGTCATTCGCTGGGGGCGATCATCTCGGTGCAACTGGCCGGGGCCTTGCCCGAACGCGTCAGCCACCTGGCGCTGATCGACGGGGTGATTCCGCCGACGCTCAGCGAACAGGATGCCGCCGAGCGTTTGGGGCTGGCGCTGCAGGCGCAACTGCGCCTGGAAGGCAAGCGCAAATCGGTGTACGCGACCCTGGAGGAGGGCGTCGAGGCGCGCATGAAGGGCATGGTCGCGGTCAGCCGCGAAGCCGCCGAACTGTTGGCCCGGCGCGGCCTGATGCCGGTGCCCGGCGGCTACAGCTGGCGCAGCGACAGCCGCCTGACCTTGCCCTCGCCAACTCGCCTGAACCAGGACCAGGCCATGGCCTTCGTCAAGCGCATCGCCTGCCCGGCCTGCCTGGTGGTGGCCGCCGATGGCATGCTGGCGCGCCACACGCAACTGCTGGAGCAGCTACCCTTCGAGCAGGTGACCCTGCCGGGCGGGCACCACCTGCACCTGAACGACGCCGAGGGCGCGGCCCTTGTCGCAGACTGTTTCAATCGCTTTTTTGGCATTCCTTGACTTGCACCGGACAAGTGTCGAGGCTTGGCGGGTTGAAAGGGAGACAACCATGTACATGCCAGACATCCACGCGTTTTGCCCCGCCACCTGCGAGGGTGGTCGATGAGCGCACCTGTTTTCGTTCGCGGCGCCATCGCCGCTTGCCTTGCCATCGCCAGCTCCCTGTTGTGGGCCGGCAGCCTGCCGGTACCGCCTGACGCCAAGGTGGTCGACCAGCGCCCGGCGGTGGAGCAGGAGCGGGTCTACCCCATGGGCCCGCTGCGCAAGATCAGCGGCCGCCTGCGGGTCGACGACAAGGTCGAGAGCCGTGGCCAGGTCAGTTCCGTGACCTACGAGCTGCCGGTCGAACGCAGCGCCCGAGAAGCCTTCACCAGCGCCCGCGAGGCCCTGCAGCAGGAGGGCGGCTATCCGTTGTTCTGGTGCCAGGGCCGCGATTGCGGCGAGGCCAGCCTGTGGGCCAACGACGTGTTCGCCAATGCCCGGCTCAATGGCGGTGACGAGCAGCAGGCGTTCATCCTGCTGCGCCGTTCCGCCGAGGAAGCCGATACCCTGGTGGCGCTGTACAGCGTGACCCGCGGCAACCGCCGTGCCTATCTGCATGTCGAGGAGTTCGTCTCTGGCAGCCCGCTGGGCGAGCTGTTGCCTACCGCCGCCACGGTGCTGCGCGAACTGCGCGATACCGGCAAGCTCGACTACCCTGATCTGGCCGAGCCCCAGACTACCTGGGCAACGCTGTTGGCCCGCAGCCTGAACCTCGACAGCACCCTGCGCGCCAGCCTCAGCGGCAAGGGCGCCGAGGCCTGGCGCGAGCAACTGGTCAAGGCCGGCGTGCGCAGCGCCCGGCTGGAGGTCGGCGACGCCCCGACCGAAGGCCTGCACCTGGAACTGATCCGTTGAGTGAGCGCCACCATGGCCAACAATGACCGCCTGTTGATCCAGATCCTGCTGCTGACCCTGCTGGGTGCCGCGCTGTGGGTGATGGCACCGTTCATCTCGGCGCTGCTGTGGGGCGCCATCCTGGCCTTCGCCAGCTGGCCGCTGATGCGCCTGCTGACTCGCGTGCTCGGCGGGCGCGAAACCCTCGCCGCGAGCCTGCTGACCACGGTCTGGATCCTGCTGGTGGCGCTGCCGCTGGTATGGCTGGGTTTCAACCTGGCCGACCATGTACGCGATGCCACCGCGTTCATTCGCGACGTGCAGGTCGATGGCCTGCCGGACGCGCCCGCCTGGGTGGCGGGCATTCCGTTCGTCGGTGAGCGCCTGGTGAGCTGGTGGGAGTCTTTCGACCAGCAGGGCGCGGCCTTGCTGACCTCGGCCAAGCCGTACCTGGGCCAGGTCGGCAACTGGCTGCTGGCACGCAGTGCGCAGATTGGCGGCGGGGTGCTGGAGCTGACCCTGAGCCTGGTGTTCGTGTTCTTCTTCTACCGCGACGGGCCGCGCCTGGCGGCCTTCGTCCATCGTCTGCTGCAACGGCTGGTGGGCGAGCGCGCCGAGTACTACGTCGACCTGGTGGCCGGTACCGTGCAGCGGGTGGTCAACGGCGTGATCGGCACCGCCGCGGCCCAGGCCCTGCTGGCGCTGATCGGTTTCCTGATCGCCGGCGTGCCGGGGGCCATCGTGCTCGGCCTGGTAACCTTCATGCTCAGCCTGATCCCCATGGGCCCGCCGCTGGCCTGGATACCGGCCACCGCCTGGCTGGTATCGAAGGGCGACTATGGCATGGCGGTGTTCCTGGGGATCTGGGGTACCTTCGTCATCAGTGGCGTGGACAACGTGCTCAAGCCGTACCTGATCAGCCGGGGCGGCAACCTGCCGCTGGTGATCGTGCTGCTGGGGGTGTTCGGTGGCTTGATCGCGTTCGGTTTCATCGGCCTGTTCATCGGGCCGACCCTGCTGGCGGTGGGGTACAGCCTGCTGCTGGACTGGAGCCGCAATACCGCGCAGCACACGCCACAACGCTGACCTTTCAGGCCTCTTCGCGGGTAAACCCGCTCCCACAGGTACAGCACAGCCCTTGAGCTTGGCGCAGCACCTGTGGGAGCGGGTTTACCCGCGAATGGGCCCGTGCAGCGATTCGGTGTATCTGATCTTTACGCATTCTTTATGCCCCGCCCCCACCCCCGATCTCGCCCCTTTACGCCCCTCCCTCGGACAATTTCTCCAAAGCGGCCCTCACGCCGCAATCAGGGGAGATTCACTCATGTACATGCTCGACGGGCTGTCACTGCTTCTTGCAGTGGCGTTGGCGGTTTACCTGCTGGTGGCGCTGCTGCGCGCCGATCGCGGCTAAGGGGCGACCATGCACAGTTACGATTACCTGCTGCTGCTGGCGTTCTTCGCCATCGTGCTGCTGCCGGCGCCCTGGCTCGGGTGTTTCTACTACAAGGTGATGGAAGGCCAGCGCACCTGGCTGACGCCGATCCTCGGCCCGGTGGAGCAGGGCTGCTACCGCGTGGCCGGCGTGCGCGCCGACCAGGAGCAGAGCTGGAAGCAGTACACCCTGGCCCTGCTGGCCTTCAACCTGGTCGGCTTTCTGATGGTGTTCGGCGTCCTGCAACTGCAGGGCAGCCTGCCGCTCAACCCGCAGCACCTGCCGGGCCAGGAATGGTCGCTGGCGTTCAACACCGCGGTCAGCTTCATGACCAACACCAACTGGCAGGCCTACAGCGGTGAAGCCTCGGTCAGCTACCTGAGCCAGATGATCGGCCTGACCGTGCAGAACTTCGTCAGCGCCGCCACCGGCCTTGCCGTGCTGGTCGCCCTGTGCCGGGGTATCGCCCGTCGCTCGGCCAGCACCCTGGGCAACTTCTGGGTCGACCTGACCCGCGCCACCCTCTACGGCCTGCTGCCGCTGTGCCTGGTGCTGGCGCTGCTGCTGGTGTGGCAGGGCGTGCCGCAGACCTTCGCCGACTACGTCCACGCCGTGACCCTGCAAGGCACCGACCAGACCATTCCGCTGGGCCCGGCCGCCAGCCAGATCGCCATCAAGCAGCTGGGCACCAACGGCGGCGGCTTCTTCGGCGTCAACTCGGCGCACCCGTTCGAGAACCCCACGGCCTGGAGCAACCTGTTCGAGGTGGCTTCGATCATCCTGATCCCGGTGGCCCTGGTGTTCACCTTCGGCCATTACGTCAAGGACCTGCGCCAGAGCCGCGCGATCATCGCCTGCATGCTGGCGCTGTTCCTGATCGGCGGCAGTACCGCGCTGTGGTCGGAGCATCAGCCCAACCCGGCCCTGGAAAATGCCCAGGTGCAACAGAGCGCGCCGCTGGAAGGTAAGGAGAGCCGCTTCGGCACCACCGGCTCGGTGTTGTGGACGGTGACCACCACCTCCGCCTCCAACGGCTCGGTCAACGCCATGCACGACAGCCTCAACCCGATTACCGGCATGGTGGCGATGGTCAACATGATGCTTGGCGAAGTGATCTTCGGCGGCGTTGGCGCCGGCCTCTACGGCATGCTGCTGTTCGTGTTGATCGCGGTATTCCTGGCCGGCCTGATGATCGGCCGCACCCCGGAATACCTGGGCAAGAAGCTGCAGGCCCGTGAAGTGCAACTGCTGGTGGCGAGCCTGCTGGTGATGCCGGTGGGCGTGCTGATCCTCGGCGCCATCGCCGCCAGCCTGCCCGGGCCGGCCGGCGCGGTGACCAACCCCGGCGCCCACGGTTTCAGCCAACTGCTGTACGCCTACACCTCCGGCACCGCCAACAACGGCTCGGCCTTCGCCGGTTTCGGCGCCAACACGGTGTTCCACAACGTGATGATCGGCCTGGCCATGCTGATCGGCCGCTTCGGCTACATCCTGCCGGTGCTGGCCCTGGCCGGCAGCCTGGCGGCGAAGAAGAGCGCGCCGCAAGGCATCAACAGCTTCCCCACCCACGGCCCGCTGTTCACCACGCTGCTGCTGGTGACCATCCTGCTGGTCGGTGGCCTGACCTTCCTGCCGACCCTGGCCCTGGGGCCGATCGCCGAACACCTGAGCCTGGGTTTCTGAGGAATACACAATGAACATGCCCATTCCCGAAGTGAAGGCGCGTCAAGGCGCCAAGGACCAGACCCGCTTCAGCGCGTTGTGGCGCCCGGCGCTGGTCCAGGCTTTCGTCAAGCTCGACCCGCGCCAGCTCAGGCGCGCCCCGGTGATGCTGGTGGTGGCCCTCACCGCCGTGCTCACCACCGTGCTGTGCTTGGTGCCCGGCAGCGGCGTGAGCACCGGCGTGGCGGTGCAGATCGCCGTATGGCTGTGGTTCACCGTGCTGTTCGCCAACTTCGCCGAAGCCCTGGCCGAGGGCCGCGGCAAGGCCCGCGCCGACAGCCTCAAGGCCGGTAGCCAAGGCCTGACCGCCAAGCGCCGCAAGAGCGACGGCAGTTTCGAGAGCGTCGCTGCCACCCAGCTGCGCAAGGACGATGTGGTGCGCGTCGTGGCCGGCGAGATGATCCCCGGCGACGGCGAGGTGCTCGAAGGCATCGCCGCGGTCAACGAGTCGGCGATCACCGGCGAGTCCGCCCCGGTGATCCGCGAGTCCGGCGGCGACCGCTCGGCGGTCACCGGCAACACCCGCCTGGTCTCCGACTGGCTGCTGATCCGCATCACCAGCAATCCGGGCGAGTCGACCCTGGACCGCATGATCGCCCTGGTCGAAGGCGCCAAGCGCCAGAAGACCCCCAACGAGATCGCCCTGGACATCCTGCTGATCGGCCTGACCCTGATCTTCCTGATCGTGGTGGTGACCCTGCAGCCGTTCGCCCGCTTCGCTGGTGGCGAGCTGCCGCTGATCTTCCTCGCTGCGCTGCTGGTGACCTTGATCCCCACCACCATCGGCGGCCTGCTGTCGGCCATCGGCATCGCCGGCATGGACCGCCTGGTGCGCCTGAACGTGATCGCCCGCTCCGGCCGCGCCGTCGAGGCGGCCGGCGACGTGCACACCCTGATGCTCGACAAGACCGGCACCATCACCTTCGGCAACCGTCGTTGCAGCGCCCTGCACGCCGCCTCCGGGGTGACTGCCAAGGAGCTGGGGGAGGGCGCCTTGCTCGCCTCGCTGGCCGACGATACCGCCGAGGGCAAGTCGATCGTCGAGTACCTGCGCCAGCTGCATGACTTCGCCGAGCCTTCGGTCGAGCAGTACACAGCCATCGCCTTCAGCGCCGAGACCCGCCTGTCGGGCATCGATTTCCAGCAGCGCCGCTACCGCAAGGGCGCCGTCGACGCGGTGCTGGCCTTCTGTGGCTTGCAACGCCTGGAGCTGCCCGCCGCCCTGGCCCGTGAAGTGGAGCGCATCGCCCAGAGCGGCGGCACTCCGCTGCTGGTGTGCGTCGACACGCACCTGCTCGGCGTGATCCATCTCAAGGACGTGGTCAAGCCCGGTATCCGCGAGCGCTTCGCCGAACTGCGCAAGCTCGGTATCCGCACCGTGATGGTCACCGGCGACAACCCGCTGACCGCCGCCGCCATCGCCGCCGAGGCCGGCGTGGACGACGTGCTTGCCGAAGCCACCCCGGAAAAGAAGCTGGCGCGCATTCGCCAGGAGCAGAATGACGGCCGCCTGGTGGCCATGTGCGGCGACGGCGCCAACGACGCCCCGGCCCTGGCCCAGGCCGATGTGGGCATGGCCATGAATGACGGCACCCAGGCCGCCCGAGAGGCCGCCAACATGGTCGACCTGGACAGCGACCCGACCAAGCTGCTGGACGTGGTGCAGGTGGGCAAGGAACTGCTGGTCACCCGCGGCGCGCTGACCACCTTCTCCATCGCCAACGACGTGGCCAAGTACTTCGCCATCCTGCCGGCGCTGTTCGCCGCCATCTACCCGCAACTGGGCGTGCTCAACCTGATGCACCTGGCCAGCCCGCAGAGCGCGATCCTTTCGGCCATCGTGTTCAACGCGCTGATCATCATCGTGCTGATCCCCCTGGCCCTGCGCGGGGTGCGGGTGCAGGCCGCCAGCGCCGCCCACCTGCTGCGGCGCAACCTGCTGATCTACGGCGTGGGGGGCATCATCGTGCCGTTCGCCGGGATCAAGCTGATCGACATGCTGCTTACTGCGCTGCACCTGGTCTGAGGAGACTGACATGACTGCTTATGTACGCCCGGCCCTGAGCCTGGTCCTGCTGATGACCGTGATCACCGGCGCGCTGTATCCCCTGGCGGTGACCGGCATCGCCCAGGTCGCCTTCCCCGACCAGGCCAATGGCAGCCTGGTGCGCGATGACCGCGGCGAGGTGCGTGGCTCGGCGCTGATCGCCCAGGAGTTCAAGGGTGACGCCTGGTTCCAGTCGCGGCCTTCGGCGGGTGCCTATGCCACCGTGGCCAGTGGCGCGAGCAACCTGGCGCCGAGCAATCCGGCGCTGGCCGAGCGCGTGAAGACTGATGCCGCTGCGCAGTACCAGGGGCAGCAGGGGCCGGTGCCTCAAGCGCTGCTGACCACCTCGGGCAGCGGGCTGGATCCGCATCTGCCGCCCGAGGCGATCGCTTACCAGCTGCCGCGCGTGGCGGCGGCGCGGCAGGTCTCGGAGGAACGCTTGCAAGCGTTGGTGAATGAGGCCACCCTGCGTCCACTGGTCGGGCCGCCCGTGGTCAATGTGCTGGCGCTGAACCAGGCGCTGGAGCGCTTGGCGCCAGTGGCCGTGCACTGATACCCCTGTAGGAGCGGCCTTGTGCCGCGAAAGGGCCGCGCAGCGGCCCCAGCGATTGTTGCCTCACCACAGATCACCTGGGGCTGCTATGCAGCCCTATCGCGGCACGAGGCCGCTCCTACATCGACCGCGTAATGAGGCAAAAAAGGATAAAACATGAGTGACTCCGCCCGCGCCGACGCGCTGTTGGCGGGCCTGCCCCGGGAAGGCCGGGGCAGGCTCAAGGTATTTCTCGGCGCCGCGCCCGGGGTCGGCAAGACCTTTTCCATGCTGCAGGCCGCCCACGCCCAGCAACGCCAGGGGGTGCGCGTGGTGGCCGGCGTGGTCGAGACCCACGGTCGCGCCGAGACCGAGGCCCTGCTCGGCGGCCTGACCCAGCAACCCCTGCTGCGCAGCGAATACCGCGGCGTGATGCTCGAGGAAATGGACCTCGACGGCCTGCTCAAGGCCGCGCCCCCCTTGGTGCTGGTCGACGAACTGGCCCACACCAACGCCCCCGGCAGCCGTCACGCCAAGCGCTGGCAGGACGTGCAGGAACTGCTCGCCGCCGGCATCGACGTATACACCACGGTCAACGTCCAGCACCTGGAAAGCCTCAACGACAAGGTCCGCGACATCACCGGCGTGCAGGTGCGCGAGACCCTGCCCGACTGGGTGCTGCAGGAAGCTTTCGAGCTGGTGTTGATCGATCTGCCGCCCCGTGAACTGCTCGAGCGTCTGCGCGAGGGCAAGGTCTACGTGCCCGAGCAGGCACGGGCGGCCATCGAGGCCTATTTCTCCCAGACCAACCTCACCGCCCTGCGCGAGCTGGCCATGCAGACCGCCGCCGCCCAGGTCGATGCGGACCTGGCCAGCGGCTACCGCCAGCGTGGCCAGGAAGCGCCGGCCCTGCGTGGTCGCCTGCTGGTGGGCATCGACGGCGATGACCAGGCCGAGCGTCTGGTGCGCCATGCCTGCCGCGTGGCCCAGCGGCGCCACCTGCCGTGGAGCGTGGTGCATGTCGACAACGGCCGCCTGCGCGACGAGACTGCTCGCCATCGCCTGCAGGCCGCCCAGCAACTGGCCGAGCGCCTGGGCGGCGAAGTGGTGCTGCTGCGCGCTGGCGAGGTGGCCCGCACGCTGATCCAGCACGCCGCCGAGCGCCGCGCCAGCCTGGTGCTGGTGGGCCAGTCCCGCGACCTGCTGCGCCGGCGCTTCTTCGGCGCCGGCGTTGCCGCGCGCCTGTTGCGCGAAAGCCACAGCCTTGAGATCAACGTCCTCGACCGCGACGCCCAGCCGCAACCGGCGCGGGCGGCAGTCAAGCGCGTGTGGGTATGGCGTCATTACCTGCTGGCGCTGTTCGCCACGGTGCTGGCCACCGGCCTGGCCTGGGCCGTGTCGAGCATGCTGGCGCTGCCCAACATCTCCCTGGTGTTCCTCGCCGCCGTGCTGCTGGTGGCGGTGCGCAGCAGCCTGGGCCCGGCGCTGGCCTGCGCGGCGTTGTCGTTCCTGACCTACGACTTCCTGTTCATTCCGCCGAACTTCTCCTTTGCCATCCAGCGCGAAGAGGATGTGCTGACCCTGGTGTTCTTCCTGCTGATGGCCGCGCTCACCGGCAATCTTGCCGCCCGCCAGCGCCGCCAGCTGCAGGCCCTGCGCGAGACCCAGGCGCAGACCAACCAGCTGCTCGACCTGTCGCGCCGCCTGACCGTGGCCACCGACCGCCAGGCCGTGTTCAGCGCCGCCGGCCAGCATATGGATGGCTGGCAGGACGTGCAGGTGTGCCTGCTCGAACGCAGCGCCGATGGCTTGCTGCAGGTCGCCAGCGGCGGCAACCATGCCTTTACCGACAACGAGCGCGCCGCCGCCGAATGGGCCTGGCAGCATGGCCAGGCCGCAGGCTTTGGCAGCGACACCTTGCCTCACGGTCGTTGGTGGTGGTGGCCGTTGGCCGTGGAAGAGCAACCCCTGGCGCTGCTCGGCATTCGTCCCCGCGATGGCGAGCCGCTGAGTGCCCAGCGCCGCCGTCTGCTGAAGGCCCTGGCACAACCCCTGGCCCAGGCCCTGGCCCGCGCACGCCTTGGCGAGCAACTGGAAGCCGCGCGCCTGCACGGCGAAACCGAGCAGCTGCGCAGCGCCTTGCTCGCCTCGGTATCCCACGACCTGCGCACACCGCTGACGTCCATGCGCGGCAGCATCGACAGCCTGCTGGCCCTGGGCGACGCGATTCCCCCGGATGATCGCCGCGAACTGCTCGAAGGCACCCGCAACGAAGCCGAGCGCCTGGACCGCTATATCCAGAACCTGCTGGACATGACCCGCCTGGGCCACGGCACCCTCAAGCTGGCCCGCGACTGGGTGGCCCCGGCCGACATCGTCGGCAGTGCCCTCAATCGCCTGCGCGTGGTGCTGGCGCCCCTGCGCGTGCACACCGAAGTGCCGCCCGAGCTGCCGCTGCTGTTCGTGCACGCGGCGTTGATCGAGCAGGCGCTGATCAACGTGCTGGAGAACGCCGCCCGTTTCTCCCCGCCGCAGGGCCGCCTGGAGTTGCAGGTTTCGGTGCGCGACGAACAGCTGTGCTTCGCCGTCGCCGACGAAGGCCCCGGCATTCCTCCGGACGAGCGCGAGAAGATCTTCGACATGTTCTACACCGCGGCCCGCGGTGACCGAGGCGGACAGGGCACCGGCCTGGGCCTGGCGATCTGCCAGGGCATGATCGGCGCCCATGGCGGGCGCATCCTGGTCGATGATGGCATCGATGGCCACGGCACTTGCATCACTCTATGCTTGCCGCTGCCGACCCAACCCGATACTGAAAGTGAAGCCCCATGAGCCAAGCCGCCACCCTGCTGGTTATCGACGACGAGCCACAGATCCGCAAGTTCCTGCGCATCAGCCTGGCGTCCCAGGGCTACAAGGTGCTCGAAGCCGCCACCGGCAGCGAGGGCCTGGCCCAGGCCGCGCTGAACAAGCCCGACCTGGTGGTGCTCGACCTGGGCCTGCCAGACATGGACGGCCAGCAGGTGCTGCGCGAGCTGCGTGAATGGAGCGCGGTACCGGTAATGGTGCTGTCGGTGCGCGCCAGCGAGGTGCAGAAGGTCGATGCGCTGGATGGCGGGGCCAACGACTACGTGACCAAGCCGTTCGGCATCCAGGAATTTCTCGCACGGGTGCGGGCGTTGCTGCGCCAGGCGCCCCAGGTGGGCACCGTGTCGTCGGCGGCGAGCTTCGGGCCGCTGGTGGTGGACTTCGCCTTTCGCAAGGTGACGCTTGAGGGCGTCGAGGTGGCGCTGACGCGCAAGGAGTACGCGCTGCTGGCGCAGCTGGCCGGGCACCCGGGGCGGGTGATCACCCAGCAGCAACTGCTGAAGGACATCTGGGGGCCGACTCATGTGGACGACACCCACTACCTGCGCATCGTGGTGGGGCACCTGCGGCAGAAGTTGGGGGACGACCCCACGGCGCCGCGGTTCATCGTTACCGAGGCGGGGGTGGGGTATCGGTTGGTGACGCCGACCCTGTAGGAGCGGGCTTGCCCCGCGACCACCGGCGAAGGCGGCGCCATACATCGCATCGCGGGGCAAGCCCGCTCCCACAGGTAGAGCTGGGCGTTAAACACCCAGTTCCAGGGCCAGAAGCTCCTGCACGGTCTGGCGCCGACGGATCATGCGCAGGTTGCCCTGTTCAATCAGAAACTCAGGCAGCAGGGGACGGCTGTTGTAGTTCGACGACATCGAAGCCCCGTAAGCCCCCGCATCGTGAATCACCAGCAGATCGCCCACCTTGGCCTGGGGCAGTTGCTGCGGGGTCAGTTCCTCGTCGTTCTGGGTGAACACATCACCCGACTCGCACAGCGGCCCGGCCACCACGGTCGGCTGCAGCGGGCGGCTCACTGGCCGGCCTACCGCATCGAACAGGCTCATGCGGTGGTAGGCACCGTACATCGCCGGGCGCATCAGGTCGTTGAAGCCGGCATCGACCAGGATGTAGTGCCGGTTGCCCATCTGCTTGACGGCGCGCACCTCGGTCACCAGGCAACCCGACTCCGCCACCAGGAAGCGGCCCGGTTCGATCTCCATGCGCACGGGGTGGCCGAGCATGGCTTCGATCTCCGCCCGTGCCACCGCCCAGGTGCGGGCGTAGCGTTGCAGGTCCACCGGCTGGTCGTCACTGCGGTACGGCGTGGACAGCCCGCCACCGATGGAGAAGGCCTCGATATCCATGCCCAGCTTGCCGATCAGCCCGACCATGGCGCCGGCCACCTGTTCCAGGTGCGCGTAGTCCACCCCCGAGCCGATGTGCATGTGCACGCCCACCAGGTGCAATCCGTGCTGCTTCACGCAGGCCAGCGCCTCGGGCAGTTGTTCGTGCCAGATGCCGTGCTTGCTGTTCTCGCCACCGGTGTTGGTCTTGCGGCTGTGGCCGTGGCCGAAACCGGGGTTGATGCGCAACCAGACCCGGTGTCCACGGGAGTGCTCGCCCAGCTGACGGAGCATGTCGATGGAACCGGCGTTCACTTCGATCTTCGTCTCTACCACTCGGGCCAGGGTCGGCTGGTCCAGCACGTCGCAGGTCAGCACCACGCCGGCCGGCTCGCCGTCCACCGTTGCCCCAGCCGCGAAGGCCCGCTCTATCTCACCCAGCGACACAGCATCCAGAACCAGGCCACGTTCGCGCATCAGGCGCAGGACGTGCAGGTTGGGGTTGGCCTTCTGCGCGAAGCGGACCGTGTCGAAGTGCTGCTGCAGCTGGTCGATGCGCTGGTGGATGGTCTGGGCGTCGTAGGCCCACAGTGGGGAGCCGTACTGGCGAACGGCCTGGGCCAGGAGGGTGGTGGTCATGGTGGTGTTCCTTGTAATGGATACACCGATCTTGAGTGAGTTGGATGATTCATAAAAATAGCTAATTTTCAGAAGGTCATCCGTATCTGATATACCTTCGCGGCTGTAGGAGCGGGCTTGTCCCGCGAACACCGGCAAAGCCGGTGCCATCCACCGCGTTGCCGGTGTTCGCGGGACAAGCCCGCTCCTACAGGTCCCTGCCAAACGTTCAGGTGTTGCATGCCCCCATGAAACTCACCATCCGCCACATCGAAGTGTTCCGCGCCATCATGGCCGCCGGCAGCGTCACCGGTGCCGCCCGGCTGCTGTTCACCTCTCAGCCCACCGTCAGCCGCGAGCTGGCGCGCATGGAACAGGTTACCGGCCTGAACCTGTTCGAACGCGAAGGTGGGCGCCTGGTGCCCACGGCCCAGGCCTTGTTGTTAATTGAGGAAGTCGAGCGCGCCTTCGTCGGCCTCGAACGCATCGACCGCTTCGCCCAGGCCATCCGTAATTTCGAGCAGGGCCGGCTGGCCATCACCTGCCTGCCGCTGTTCTCGCAAACCCTGCTGCCCAAGGCCTGCAAGGCGTTCCACCAGCAGCATCCGGGCGTCAGCGTGAGTATCACCGCCCAGGAGTCGCCGCTGCTGGAGGAGTCGCTGGTGGCCCAGCAGCACGACCTCGGCTTGACCGAAACCGGGCAGGTGCCCAGGGGG
Organism: Pseudomonas sp. 2hn; assembly: GCF_019646095.1. Taxonomy (NCBI): domain Bacteria; kingdom Pseudomonadati; phylum Pseudomonadota; class Gammaproteobacteria; order Pseudomonadales; family Pseudomonadaceae; genus Pseudomonas; species Pseudomonas sp. 2hn. The sequence continues at coordinate 1,957,825 of NZ_CP081016.1, forward strand.
GCGGTCGGGGAACTGCTATTCAGCGCCGACATGGTCTGCGTGTTGCCCGAGCATCATCCGTTGCTCGCCAAGCCGATGCTTGAGTTGCACGACTTCCATGAGGTCGACTTCATCAACCTGGCCAGCCTGGACAGCTATCGGCAACAGCTGGACCGTCACTTCCGCGAGGCTGGAGTAAACAGGCGCACGGTGATCGAAACCACCAGCGCCGCCTCGGTATGCGCCATGGTCCGGCAAGGGCTGGGCGTGGCGATCATCAACCCGCTGAGCGGGTTGGAGGCAGGGCAGGGTGGGCTGCCCATGCGCCGTTTGAGTCTCTCGGTACCGTATCAGGTAATGCTGATCCGACCAGAGCTGCGCCCGGCGTCGGCGGTGCTGGAGCCATTCTGTCAAGCGCTTCGGCTGCAGGCCGGGGAGATGGAGCGGGCATTGGCAAAGGGCGCTTGAGCACGCCGTGTCACCTGTTGGAACGATTCGGAACGCGGCGCAGTCAACCCTTTCGACAGTGTCCAAACGAGGACTCGCCATGAGTACCCTGACAATCGAAGGCTGGTGCAAAAGTGACGGCGACCGCCGATCTTCCCCGGTGGGTGACATCCACTTCGACATCCAGGGCCCGACCCACACGGCGCTGGAGCAGGCCGAGGAGCGTCTACAACAGAGCCACGAGCCCGAAGCGATGGTTGATGTCGACATGGACACGTTGAACCTGGTCTTGCCCGAAGGCTACGGTCCGCTGTCCGACTGCCGCCTGCGCGTCTACCTGAGCAACGACGAACGTGGCCAGTTTCACTTGGTCGGGCATCGGGCCAGCGATGGCAGCCTGATCTACACCAACGCGGTGCTGATTGCACAGTTGAGCTGAGCCTCAGCCGTGCTCCAGTTGCGCGGCCACCTCCTTGGCCAGCGCCAGGAAGGCCCGCGCCGCCGCCGTCTGGTAGACACCCCTGCGCTGCATGAGCACGGCCGTGCGTTGCAGGCGCAAGGGGTCCAGGGCGATGGCGGCCAGGTCGTCATGCGCCAGGACGATGTTGGCCGGGAGCAGTGTCGACAGCGTTGTCCTGCGCACCACTTCGATGACCGCGCCGATGGCGTTGGCCTCCATCATTACCTGCGGGCGGATACCATGCCGCCTGCAGTAGCGCTCGATCTGCTCACGGGTGGCAAACTCGGCACTGAGCAGGATCATCGATTCGTCATTCAGCGCCTGTGGTCCGATGGCACTTGCCTGGGCCAGCGGGTGTTGGCTGCCGACCACCAGCGCCAGGGTCTCGACCAGTAAGGGGTAGGTGTCGATGTCCTGGGCATGGCGTTCATCGAAGGCGATACCGACATCCAGTTCATCCAACTGCAGCATCTGTTCCATACGCTCCTGAGCGATTTCGCTCAGGTTCAGGGTGATGTTGGGGTACCGGCCATGAAAGGCCTCGACCAGGGGGCCGATCAGGTAGCTGGTAAAGGTGGGCGTCACCGCCACCCGCAATGAGCCTCGGCTGAGGTCGCCCACGTCATGGATCGCGCGCCTGGCCTCCTGCAGTTCCTGCGACGCCCGTTTCGCATAGCGCAGATACACCTCGCCAGCATCGGTCAGCCGTGTCGTGCGCCCCGAGCGATCGAACAACTGCGCCCCCAGGCTTTCCTCCAGTTGCCTGACCTGCTGCGAAAGCGCGGGCTGGGAGACGTGCAGGGCTGCCGCCGCCCGAGTGAAGCTGTGGTGTTGTGCGACCGCGAGAAAGTACTGGATGTGCCGGGCGAGCATTTTACGCTCCATAAGATAATCTGATGCTGTGCATCATAAATGAGACTTTTACCTTATGTAACGCGAAGCCTAACCTTTGCCTCACACACCGCGACACTGAGGCATCAGCCATGCAAGACATCATCGACGGCTTCCTGAAGTTCCAGCGCGACGCCTTCCCCGAGCGGGTCAAGCTGTTCAAGGACCTGGCAACCCAGCAAAGCCCACGGGCGCTGTTCATCTCCTGCTCCGACAGCCGCCTGGTGCCCGAGCTGGTCACCCAGCGTGAACCCGGTGACCTGTTCGTCATCCGCAACGCCGGCAACATCGTGCCGTCCTACGGCCCTGAACCCGGCGGGGTGTCGGCCTCGGTCGAATACGCCGTCGCCGCCCTGCAAGTGGCCGATATCGTCATCTGTGGCCATTCCGACTGTGGCGCCATGACCGCCATCGCCACCTGCAAGTGCCTGGACCATATGCCCGCCGTGGCCGGCTGGCTGCGCTACGCCGACTCGGCCCGGGTGGTGAATGAAGCCCGCCAGCATCAAAACCCCCACGCCAAGGTCGAGGCCATGGTGCGCGAGAACGTGATCGCCCAGTTGGCCAACATCCAGACCCACCCCTCGGTGCGCCTGGCCCTGGAAGAGGGCCGCGTGGCCCTGCACGGCTGGATCTACGACATCGAGAGCGGTCGCATCGACGCCTTCGACGGGCGCACCGGCCAGTTCGTATCCCTGGCGGACAACCCAGAAGTCCGCGCGGTTTCCCACGCTTCCCGGCACGTTGCCTGAACCCGTTTTTCAACCCAAGGAGACACCTCATGATCCAGTCGCAAATCAGCCAGAATGCCCGCCTTGCCCTGAGCGAAGTCATCCTCCTGGCCAAGGCCCGCAAGGACCTGTCGTTCGCCCAGATCACCGACGGCACCGGCCTGTCCGAAGCCTTCGTCACCGCCGCGCTGCTGGGCCAGCACCCGCTGCCGGCCAGCGCCGCCCAGGTGGTGGGCGACAAACTGGGCCTGGACGCCGACGGCATCGCCCTGCTGCAGACCGTGCCACTGCGCGGCAGCATCCCCGGCGGCGTGCCGACCGACCCGACCATCTACCGCTTCTACGAGATGCTGCAAGTGTATGGCACCACCCTCAAGGCACTGGTCCACGAGAAGTTCGGCGACGGCATCATCAGCGCCATCAACTTCAAGCTGGACGTGAAGAAGGTCGACGATCCGGAAGGGGGTTCGCGCGCTGTGATCACCCTGGATGGCAAGTATCTGCCGACCAAGCCGTTCTGATTCGCTCATAGGGAAATGGCCCGGCTGCCACAGGGTGGCCGGGCCATTTCCACAGACGATATTGGCCCCCTGTAGGAGCGGGCTTGCCCCGCGAACACCGGCAAGGCCGGTGCCATCCACCACAGGGTGTCGACCGTAATGACTGAGTTACGAGAAACGACGGCATGGACCTGATCTTCAGAAATATCCGCATCGATGATGCAAAACCCTTGATGGATGTGGCCGTGCGCAACGGCAAGATCACTGAAATCGCCCAAACGATCACCGCAACGGCAACCCAGGAAATCCAAGGCAACGGCAATGTCCTGATCCCGGGCTTCGTCGAAGGCCACCTGCACCTGGAAAAAGCCAACGTCATGCAGCGCAAGGCCAACCGCTCCGGCACCTTGAAGGAAGCGATCGCCGTCACCGCCGAGCTCAAGCCCACGCTCACCCGCGAAGACATCCGCGAGCGCTCGACGCAGGTGTTGCGCGCGCTGGTGCAGGCCGGCACCACCCATGTCCGTGCCCACGCCGAGTTCGACCCCGCCCAGGGTTTCACGGGCCTGGATGTGGTACTGGAGCTACGGGAAACATTACGCGATGTCATCGATATCCAGGTGGTCGCCTTTCCCCAGGAAGGCATCCTCAAGGTGCCCGGCATGAAAGCGATGATGGTCGAGGCGATGGAGAAGGGCGCCGATGTGGTCGGCGGCATTCCCTACAACGACGTATCGCCCCACGAGCACATTGATTTCGTCTTCGACCTGGCCCAGCGCTATGGCAAGGACATCGACCTGCACCAGGACTTCGCCGACGACGCCGAGCACATGACCATCGAATACGTGGCCCGCCGGACCCTCGCAGCAGGCTACCAAGGGCGCGTCAGCGTCGGCCACCTGACCAGCCTGGCGGCCGTCGAACCAGCGCGCCAGTCGCGTATCATCGCGCTGCTGCGCGAAGCCGACATCAGCGTGATGTGCTTGCCGGCCACCGACCTGCACCTGGGCGCCCGTGGCGACAGCCACAATGTGCGGCGCACCCTGACCCCGGTGCGAGCCTTGCGCGATGGCGGAGTGAACGTGTGCCTGGCCACCAACAACATCCGCAATGCCTTCACTCCCTACGGCACCGGCGACCTGCTGCATATTGCGCAGCTGGCCATCCCCGCCTGTCACCTGGGCGGGGCGGACGACCAGGCCACGGTGCTGCCGATGCTCACCAGCAACCCGGCCAAGGCCCTGGGTTTGCAGAGCCATGGCTTGGCGGTGGGCAACGACGCGGACCTGGTGCTGATGGACACCCACCGTGTCAGCGACGTGATCCTCGACCTGCCCGCGCGGCTGATGGTGCTCAAGCGCGGCAGGGTGGTGGCGACAGCGGAGCAGCAGCGTTCGGTGGTGTTCTGAAGGCCGGGTTCAGACGGCCAGCAGCAACAGTGCCGCCAGCAGTGCCGGGGGCATTACCAGCACGCCCAGACGCAAGAAACTCAATGCGCCGACATGCTCGCCCTCGCGGCGGATCGCCACCAGCCACAGCAGCGTGGCCAGGGAGCCGGTGATCGACAGGTTCGGTCCCAGGTCGACGCCGATAAGCAAGGCGGCGGTGGTCTGCCGGGGCAGTTCGACGAGGTGGCCGATGGAACCGGCGATCAGGCCGGTGGGCAGATTGTTCATCAGGTTGCTGGCCACGGCCGCAGTCACGCCCGCCGTCCAGCTTGCCGTGCCTGCCGACTGTTGCGCCAGGGCGGCCAACGATTGGGCAAGACGGTCGATCACGCCGGTGTGGGCCACGGCTTCCACCAGCACGAACAATCCTGCGACCAAGGGCAGGACCCCCCAGGCCACGTGACGCAGCAACGGCGCCGGGTTGCGCCGCTGACGCAGGTGAATCAACCCGGTGGTGGCCATGCCTGCGCAAAATGTCGGCAGCCCCAGCGGCACGTCCAGTGCCGATACCGTCAGCAGCAGGGTGCCGGTGAACATCAGGCCCAGCGCGCAAAGCCGGGCGCCGGCCGACAGGGGGCGCATCTCGATGGCCACGGCCAGCGGCTGACGGATGCGCTTGCGCTGGGTCAGGCGCAGCACCAGGTAGGTCATGGCGATGGCGCCCAGCGAGGGCAGGGTGAACTGGCGCAGCCATTCCAGCAGCGGTGGCATCTGGCTGCCGAAGACTACCAGGTTGGCCGGGTTGGAGATGGGCAGCACGAAGCTGGCGGCATTGGCGATGAAGGCGCAGATGAACAGGTAGGGCAGCGGCTCGGCCTTGGCCGCCTTGCACGCCGCATACACGGCCGGTGTCAGCACCACAGCGGTGGCGTCATTGGACAGGAACACGGTGACCAGTGTACCGACCAGGAATACCAGGTCGAACAGGCGTTGGCCCGAGCCCCTGGCATGCTGCACCGCGTACCTGGCCAGCCAGTCGAACAAGCCTTCCTGGCGAGCCAGCTCGGCCAGCACCATCATGCCGGTTAGGAACAGGTAGACATCGCCTCCTTCGGCGATTGCCGCCAAGGCCAGGCGCCATGGGATCAGGCCGCAGGCCGTCAGCCCTAAGGCGGCGCCCATCGCCCAGACATATTCGGGCACGCGTCCCGGCCGAAGGATGACCAGGGCGGTGGCCGCGGCCGCAACCGACCAGATGATCAGGGATGACTCAGCGACAGGCATGCGAGGACTCAGTTTCCGGAAGGGGAGTGAAGGAGAGGGGCTTGCTCGGCGTTGGTATCGCTGGCAGGTCGGCGGGTCTCCGGCATGGCCAGCCAAAGCAGAAGCAACGCTGCAGTCGCGATGCCCGCCAATGTCAGGAATGCCGCGTCGTAGCCTGCGGACTGTACCACCAGCCCCGCGACACCGGGACTTAGCGCTGCGCCCAGGCCGAAGGCCGTGGACAATGCGCCAAGGCTGACATTGAAGCGCCCGCTGCCTTGGGTGAGGTCCTTGACCACTACCGGGAACAATGCCCCGAACAGTCCGGCGCCGATGCCATCGAGCAATTGCACGGCCACCAGCCAGAACGGATCGTCCGACATCACGTAAAGCACGCCACGCAGCGGCAGGATCAGAAAGCCGGCGAGCAACAGCGGCTTGCGTCCCCAGCGGTCGGCCCTGGCGCCGGCCAGCAGCGCCATGGGCACCATCACCAGCTGCGCCGCGACGATGCACGCCGAGGTCAGCGGCGTGGCCAACTGCAGGTTGGCCTGAGCCAGCTTCTGGCCCACCAGCGGAAGCATTGCCGCGTTGGCCAGATGGAACAGCGCGCAGCACACGGCGAACAGCAGCAAGGGGCGATTGTGCAACAGTACGGCAAGTCCGGCGGGGTGGGCGTGCTGGCCCGGCGGCCGCGGGTCAAGGCCGCGCGCGAGGTCATGGTCGATGGCTGTCGCCGGCACTCGGCTGATGGCGATCAGGCTGGCCACAGTCATCGCCGCCATCAGGTAGAACACCGCCACCGGTCCGAACAGGTAGGCCAGCCCGCCGGCGAGCACCGCCGAGCAGGCATTGCCGGCATGGTTGAAGGTTTCGTTGCGACCCATGCGCCGGGTGAATGCCCGGGGCCCGGTCAGGCCCAGTGAAATGGCAGCGATGGCCGGCGCGAACACGGAACCGGCGAGCGCGCTGATGGCTTGGGTCAACGTCACCAGCGCGACGCTGGTGACCCAGGGCAGCACCAGGCAACTGCCGGTCACCAGCAGCGCGGCGATGGCCATCACGGCGCGCTTGGCCGTGGTCCTGTCGATCAGCGCGCCAGCTGGCGTCTGGGTCAGCAATGCCGTGACGCTGGCCAAGGTCATGACCAAGCCGATGCTGCCGGGCTCCCAATGGTGCACCGCCAGCAGGTAGATCGCCAGGTAGGGGCCAAGCCCATCACGGACATCGGCCAGGAAAAAATTCAACCCATCGAGCGAACGTTCATGAGCAGGCGAGGCCAAGGAAAACTCCGCAGGGACAAGTGAACAGAGCGCCCTGGATTTCAAGGGCGGTCAATAGCCGCATACGTTAGCACTCCGCGGCGCAGGTGCTGATGAACTTTGCGCGGATCCGGCATGCCATCGGCCCAGGGGTCAGCGATTGGGCCATTGCTGCAACAGGATCGATACGAACTTTTCGGCCGCCGGCGACAGCGACGCACCGCGACGAAACACCAAGCCCAGCGTGCGGCTGACCTGCGGCTCGCCCAGCGGCACGCTGACCAACGTCGGATGGTCGGCGCTGGGCATGGCCAGGCTAGGCATGGCCGAGACCCCAAGCCCGGCCTCGACCATGCCCAGCGAGGTCGACAGGTGCTGGACCTCGTAGAACCATTGAGGACGAAGGTTCAGGCCGGCCAGCGCATGATCGAGCAACATCCGGTTGCCGCTCAGGCGACCGACTCCGATCAAGCGGTAGTCGGCCAGTTCGGCCCAGGTCACCGACTCGCGCTTGGCCAACGGGTGGTCCCGGCGGCAAGCGAGCACAAAATGCTCCTGTACCAGCGAGACGAACTCGATGTCCGGATGCTGGCCACTCATCATGTTGATGCCAAAATCGGCCTCTGCGCGCAGTACGGCTTCCAGCCCATCGTTGGCACTGAGGTCCAGCAGGCGGATGCGGATCTTCGGGTACTGCGCGTTGTAGTCGCGGATCACCGAGGGCAGAAAGTAGAACGCTGCCGTGGGAATGCAAGCGAGGGTGACCTGCCCCGTCTGGCGCTCGGCCAGTTCGCGGATGCTCAGGATCGAATCCTCGAAATCATCCAGCAGGCGCCTGGCCTTGGGCAGGAAATCCCGACCCACGCTCGTCAGGCTGACCCGGCGCGTAGTGCGTTCGAGTAACGAAGTACCGAGCCCTTCCTCGAGCTTCTTGATTCGTCGGCTCAGGGCGGGTTGGGACAAGTGCAGCGCTTCTGCAGCTTCGTGAAAGCTGCCAAGTTCGGCGATTTTCACGAAAGATCTTATATCTTGCAGTTCATATTCCATCAGGCATCGCTCAGTGGGCCGTTCGATTATTGATGCTTGTATCGCAATAATGACTACGATATTTGCATTGGATTGATTTATCCATCCCTGTCACTCTTTTGCTCACAACATCAATGATGTCCATTGATCAACAAGAGTGCGAAATCATGCAACGAATTCCTTGCGTACTCATGCGCGGCGGTACCTCCAAAGGGCCGTTCTTCCACGCCTGGGACCTGCCTGCAAACGTGGTCGAGCGCGACGAGTTGCTGATCAACCTGATGGGCTCCGGGCACGAGCTGGAAATCGACGGCATCGGTGGCGGCAGCCCGCAGACCAGCAAAGTGGCGATCATCAGCCCGTCGTTGCACGCCGATGCCGATGTCGACTACCTGTTCGTCCAGGTGATGGTCGCCCAGCGGCGCGTCGACACCGCGCCCAACTGCGGCAACATGCTGTGCGCCGTCGGGCCGTTCGCCATCGAGCAAGGGCTGGTCAAGGCCAACGACGGCAAGACCCTGGTGCGCATCCGCAACCTCAATACCGGAACCTTCGTCGATTCACTGGTGCAAACGCCTGGTGGCATCGTGCGCTACGAAGGGCGCACGGCGATCGACGGCGTCCCTGGCACAGCGGCCCCGGTTCACCTGACGTTCCTCGATGCAGTGGGCAGCAAGACCGGCAAGCTGTTCCCTACCGGCAAACCTCAGGATGTGATCGACGGCGTGCCGGTCACCTGCATCGACATGGCGATGCCCATGATGATCGTCGACGCCCGGCAACTGGGCGTGACCGGCTCGGAAACCCCGGCCGAGCTGGATGCCGACAATGCCTTGCTGCAGCGCCTGGAAGCCTTGCGCCTGAAGGCTGGCAAGGCCATGGGCCTGGGTGATGTCAGCGGCATGGTGATCCCCAAGCCGGTGCTGGTCGCGCCACCTCGGCATGACGGTACGGTGCAGGTGCGCTATTTCATGCCGCACAATTGCCACCGGGCCCTGGCGATCACCGGCGCCGTCGGGTTGGCCACGGCTTGCGTCAGCGCCGGTACGGTGGTCGGCGACCTGCTCGGCGAGGGGGCACAACACTTGGAGCAGGTGCACATCGAACATCCCAGTGGTGGCATCGACGTGGCGCTGTCGCGCAGCGGCGTCGATGGCAAGACCCTGCAGGCATCGGTGGTGCGTACCGCCCGTCGGCTCTTCTCAGGGTTCGTCTACGCCCCGTCCTCGCGCAGGCTGGCGGGATAGCCCCAGGCCGCCGCCACCATCAGCGTGGCTTCAGCAACAAGCGCATCCGCACAATTTCAACAATGGGTGATGCCTCATGAAACTTGCCAGATCCCTGTATTTCCAGATCCTCTGCGCCGTCCTGCTGGGCGTGGTGGTCGGCCACTTCTGGGCGCAACAGGCCGTTGCCCTCAAACCCCTGGGCGACGCCTTCATCAAGTTGATCAAGATGATGATCGCGCCAGTGGTGTTCTGCACCATCGTCACCGGCATAGCCGGCATGACCGACAAGCGCTCCCTGGGGCGCCTGATGAGCAAGACCTTGCTGTTGTTCCTGCTGCTGACCGTGATCAGCCTGGTGATCGGCCTGGCGGCGGTGTACCTGTTCCGGCCCGGCGCCGGCATGAACATCGATCCTGCCACCCTGAGTACAGAGGGCCTGGGCCAATACGCCGCCTCGGCGGCGAAACTGGGCGTGGTCGACTTCTTCATGCACATCATTCCGGAGACATTCATCGGTGCCTTCAACAAGGGTGAGGTGCTGCCGGTGCTGTTCATCGCCGTACTCAGCGGCTTCGCCCTGTCGTCCATGGGCGAGAAAGGCCGGCCCGTCCTTGCGGTGCTGGAGTCGGTCTCGATCATGGTGTTCCGTATCTTCGGTTACCTGATGCGTTTCGCCCCGGTCGGTGCGTTCGGTGCGCTGGCCTTCACCGTCGGGCAATACGGCGTCACCTCCCTCGGCGCCCTGGCCAAGCTGGTGGGCACGCTGTACATCGCTTGTGCCTTCTTCGTCCTGGTTGTGCTGGGCGGCATCTGTCGCGCCCATGGCTTCAGCCTGTGGAAGCTGCTGCGCTATTTCCGCGAAGAATTTCTGGTGGTGCTGGGTACCTCGTCCACCGAGCCGGTGCTGCCGCGCATGCTCGAAAAGCTCGAGCGGCTCGGTTGTCGCAAAGGCGTGGTAGGGCTGGTGCTGCCAACCGGGTATTCCTTCAACCTCGATGGCACCGCCATCTACCTGTCGCTGGCGGCCGTGTTCATCGCGCAGGCCTGCAACATCGACCTGACCCTCGGGCAGACGGTAACCATGCTGGCAATCATGCTGCTGTCGTCCAAGGGGGCCGCCGGCGTGACCGGCAGCGGCTTCGTGGCGTTGGCCTCGACCCTCACGGTCATCCACGACATACCGCTGGCCGGGCTTGCCTTGTTGATCGGTATCGATCGCTTCATGTCCGAGGCGCGGGCCCTGACCAGCCTGGCCAGCAACGCCGTGGCCACCGTGGTCATCTCGCTGTCGGAGCATGCCTGCGATCGCGAAACCTTGCTGCGCCGCCTCGACGGCGCGCCATCGGCGGCCGACGAAGCCGTCGACGCTCACCCCGAGTGGTCCGCGCAGCCTCCCCGGCACGGCTGACAACCGGTTATCGCTCCCATGTTGCAGTAGACTTCCCCCCAGCATCCCTGCGATGCCGGGTGGGGCAGGGGGCCGCCTGCGCGTCGGGCGGCCAAACACAGAATAAAAACAAGAGAAAAAACCATGCTCGCACTCCTGGGCCTGATCATGGTGGTGACGTTCACCTACCTGATCATGAGCAAACGCCTGTCGCCGATCGTCGCGCTCACAGTGGTACCCATCGTTTTTGCCGTGATCGGCGGTTTCGCTCCCGAGCTCGGCAAGATGATGCTCGATGGCCTGAAGATGGTGGCACCCTCGGCGGCGTTGCTGCTGTTCGCCATCCTGTTCTTCGGCCTGATGATCGATGCCGGCCTGTTCGATCCTTTGATCCGCAAGATTCTCAAGCGGGTGAACGGCGATCCGATCAAGATCGCCATAGGCACCGCGCTGCTGTCGTTGCTGGTTGCCCTCGACGGCGACGGCACCACCACCTACATGATCACCTGCGCGGCGATGCTGCCGCTGTACAAACGCATCGGCATGAACCCGATGATTTTGGCCACGGTGTCGATGCTATCGCTGAGTATCATGAGCGGCATGAGCCCCTGGGGCGGGCCTGCCACCCGCGCGATCGCCGCCCTTGGCCTGGATGCGACCGAATACTTCATCCCGATGCTGCCCACCGTGATCGGCGGCGCGGCCTGGGTGGTGTTCACCGCCTATCTGTTGGGGCGCGCCGAGCGTCGGCGCATCGGCAATGTCACCCTGGCGTCAGGGGGCGGCAATTGCTACATCAAGGAGATCCTAGGCGACAACCCACACAAGCGTCCGCGCCTGGCCTATGTGAACCTGATGCTGGTGATCGCCGTGATGACCGCGCTGGTGATGGGCGTGATGCATTCCGCGCTGCTGTTCATGATCGGTTTCGTCGCCGCGTTGATGATCAACTATCCGCAACTGGAGCTGCAGAAGGAGCGCATTCTCGCCCATTCGGGCAATGCCATGACCGTCGTGCTGCTGGTGTTCGCCGCCGGCATATTCGCCGGCATCTTCTCCGGCACCAAAATGGTCGACGCCCTCGCCCAGACCTTGGTGGACTGGATCCCCGACGCCTGGAGCCACTGGTTCCCGCTGGTGGTGGCGCTGACCAGCATGCCGCTGACCTTCGTACTGTCCAATGACGCCTACTACTTCGGGGTGGTGCCGATTCTGGCCAACGCGGCCGCGGCCTATGGCATCGACCCGGTGGAAATCGCCCGGGCCTCGGTACTGGGGCAGCCGGTGCACCTGATGAGCCCGTTGGTAGCCTCGACCCTGTTGCTGGTGGGGATGGTCGACCGCGATATCGGCGACTTCCAGAAAGCCACCGTCAAGTGGGCGGTGCTTACCTCGCTGGTGATCACCGCGCTGGCGCTGCTCACAGGTGCCTTGTCTTTCTTCGTGTGAATCACCGGGCGCCGCGCGGCGCCCACCCACCGCTCATCCAAGAACAACAACAGAGTACCGATCATGTTCCGAAGTGTTTCCCGTGGGGCCACCTGTGGCCTGCTCTGCGGCTGGTTGCCCGTTGCCGGCGCTGGCGGATTCGTCGACGACGGCAAGCTCAAGCTGCAGCTGCGCAACGTCTATTTCAACGAGAACTTCCGTGACGAGCAGGGCCTGTCCCCACGCGCGGCGGCCTCCGCCAAGCATGAGCGGACCGAGTGGGCACAGGGCTTTTTGCTCGACTACCAGTCCGGGTTCACCCAAGGCACCTTGGGCGTTGGGCTCGATGCCCTGGCCCTGGTGGGCGTGCGGTTGGACTCCGGACGCGGTCGCAGCGGCAGCGGCCTGTTGCCGGTGCACGACGACGGTCGGGCCGCGGACGAATTCAGCAGCGCCGGCCTGACCGCCAAGGCGCGCCTGGGCCAGACCGTGATCAAGCACGGCACCTTGCTGCCCAAGACCCCGGTGCTGGTCTACAACGACGCGCGGTTGTTGCCACAGACTTACCAGGGCACGCAGCTGACCAGCACCGACATCGATGGGTTGAGCCTCACCGCCGGTCACCTGGACAAGTTCAAGTTGCGCGACTCCTCGGACAGCACCGGCTTGTACCTGGATGGCTACAGCGGCAACGCGTCCGGTGATTTCTCCTACGTCGGTGCCGATTATGCGGTGGGCAAGCCGCTGCGCCTGAGCTACTTCCACGCCCAGCTCGACGGCTTCTATCGCCAGGACTTCGCCGGCCTGGTGCATGACCTGTCGCTGGCCGGCGGGGTGCTGACCACCGACCTGCGCTACTTCAGAAGCCGCGACAGCGGTGCCGCCCATGGCGGCGCCATCGACAACGACCTGTACAGCGGGCAACTGGCGTATGCGCATTCCGGGCATACGGTCGGTGCCGGCTACCAGGTGCTTGATGGCGAGGCGGGGCTGCCCTATATCAGCGGCGCAACGGTGTATTCGTTCAGCAACGTCGGTATCGGCAAGTTCATCGAGGAGCAGGAAAAAACCTGGATGGCCAGCTATGCCTACAACTTCGCCGCCGCAGGGGTGCCCGGGCTGACCTTCATGACGCGTTACCTCAGCGGCGACAACGGTCGCGCCGGGGAGGCGGGTATCAAGGAATGGGAGCGTGACGCCGAGCTGGCCTACGTGGTCCAGGGTGGCCCGCTCAAAGGCCTGGGGGTGAGGTTGCGAAACTATGTCTATCGTTCCGACTTCGCCCGAGGTCGCGATAGCAACCGTGTGTACCTGACCTACGACATCGCGCTTTGGTGAGTGTCCATCCTGGGTGGACGGTGCGCGTCCAGGCGTCGGTTGTGGGCATTGATGGCGGGCTTGCCGAGGTCCATCGGCTGCTATCAGCGCGATCAATGTTGGCAGACGATGGCCTGATGTCCCTCTAGATTGCAAAGGCGTGCTGGAAGCCCCGAACAACAATAACGAGGGACCTGACTATGCCCACCGCCACCCAAGCATCCAACGCCTGGCGCATCCTGTTCCTGCTGTTCCTGGCCAACCTGTTCAACTTCTTCGACCGCACCATCCCCGCCATCGTCATAGAGCCGATCCGCCTGGAGTGGCACCTGAGCGACTTCCAGATCGGCATCATCGGCACCGCCTTCACCCTGGTCTATGCCATCGCCGGCCTGCCGCTGGCGCGTATCGCCGACACGGGTTCACGCAGCAAGCTCATGGGCTGGGGCCTGCTGGCGTGGAGCGGGCTGACGGCGGTCAACGGCATGGTCGGCAGTTTCTGGAGTTTTTTGCTGGTACGCATGGGCGTGGGCATCGGCGAGGCCAGCTACGCGCCGGCCGCCAACTCGCTGATCGGTGACCTGTTCCCGGCCGGACGGCGGGCACGGGCGATGGGCATCTTCATGCTCGGCCTGCCGCTGGGCCTGTTGCTGGCGTTCTTCACCATCGGTGCGATGGTCCAGGCCTTCGACAGCTGGCGCGCGCCTTTCTTCATCGCCGCCGTGTCTGGCGTGCTGCTGGCGCTGTTCATCTTCATGATCCGCGAGCCCGCGCGCGGCGCGGCGGAGACGGTGGCCACGGCCCAGGTACAGCTGGACCGCCCCCTGCGCCGGGTGTTGAGCGTGCCCACCTTCGCCTGGCTGGTGCTGGCGGGGTTGACCTTCAACTTCGCCTCGTATGCCTGCAACTCGTTCATGGTGCCGATGCTGCAGCGCTACTTCGCGCTACAGCTGCACGACGCCGCGGTGGCCACCGGGATGATCGTCGGTCTGAGCGGTCTGGTGGGCCTGACCCTTGGCGGCTGGATGGCCGACAAGGTGCACCAGCGCTTTGCCAACGGCCGCCTGGTGTTCGCCGCGCTGAGCATGCTAGTCGCTACCATTTGCACCGCCTGGGCGCTGCATGCCGGGCGCATCGAACTGGGGGTGTTCGTGGCGGTGTTCGGGGTCGGCTGGCTGTTCTCGTACAACTTCTACACCTGCGTGTACACCGCCATCCAGGACGTGGTGCAACCGCGTCTGCGGGCTACGGCCATGGCCCTGTTCTTCGCCGGGCTGTACCTGCTGGGTGGCGGCTTGGGGCCGGTGGTGGTCGGTGGGCTGTCAGATCACTTTGCCGTGGCGGCCATGGTGTCGGCGGGTGAGGTGGCGATGAACGAGGCGTTCAAGGCCCAGGGGCTGCATGACGCGATGTACCTGATCCCTGTGGCCCTGTTGCTGACCATGGTGTTCCTGCTGGCGGCCTCGCGGTGTTTCAGCCGGGATGCGCAGCGGATGCGCGAGGGCATGGCGCTGGATGGCGCAGCGGTGACGGGGCAGGCTGCACAGGCCTGAGTCCCTGTAGTTCGGCCAGATGTTACGGCTCGATCATTATCGATTTTATCGTGGGTGATGCTGAGCCAGCCATTGATCATAGGCTGCCGTCATTGTTCGCCACGTGGTGCCATCGGCCGGCACCAGGTGTTCGATGCGCAGTGAAGCCACCGTGATGTCCTGTGGCATGCCGAAGGTAGTGAAGGTGGACAGAAACCTCAATTCACCTTCGGCAGTCCGCACCCGCGTCAACACCACAGGTGATTGCGGCGTGCCTGCTGTCAATGTGGGCGGGGTGGGCAAGCCTTGCAGCCGCCGCGCCAGGTCAGGATTGCCCACCGCCTCCCTGGCCGCCCGCTGCCAGGCGATCGCCCGTATCTCATCGGCATTGAGCAGATGATCTCCCAGTCCGCCCGGGCGCAGCAGTGTGTCCAGCAGGTTGAGGCCCGAGGCGCTGTTCGTTGGCACACCGGCCATCGCGAACAGCAACCCGACACTGGCATTGGCTGCAGTGATGTCCCAGTTGCTGGCGATGACGATGGCTGGCGCGGGGTTGTTGGCCTGCAGGATGTGCTCCAGCGCGTCGTGCACCATCTTCATGGCTGGGGCGTCGGGTGCCGAGGCTGCATAGCGCGGTGCGTAGCCTGCCGCGAGGAACACTTCGTTGCAGTGTTCGAGCGGCACTTCCAGTGCGCTGAGCAGGGCGTGCAGCGTGCTTGGGCTGGCCTTGGCACGGCCGGTTTCCACGCAGCTCAGGTGGCGTTGCGACAAGCCCGCCAACAGCGCCAGGTCGAGCTGGCTGAGGCCGGCCTGGCGGCGCAGGCGACGCAGGTGTTCTCCGGCATCGGTGATGGCCGGTGTTTGCGTGGGGTGAAAGGGAGAAGGGCTCATGCGTCGACTCTGGCTGTCCTTGGCTGAAGCGTCCATGACCTGTGAGGTCATTGAGGCGGGGACGACTCTATCACTACCGTGAAAGCAGGATCGCGGTCATGGAACGAAACACAATCCTTTGATTTGACTGGGGCTGCGTGGGAGCGGGCTTGCCCCGCGATCACCCGCGTCGCGGGTGCCAGGCTCCGCGGCGCCTGCATCGCGGGGCAAGCCCGCTCCTACAAGTCCCTGCCAAGGAGTCGGACAATGAAAGTCGAATGGATCGCACTGCCCGTATTGGTGTTGTTTACCCTGTACACCGGTTGGACCCTGATGATTGCGGATCAGTCGCTCATCGCCTTTGGCTTGGACCTGATGTCCCGGCCAGATACAGCTCAAGTCGTTATCGACCTGTATGTGATGGCCGGGCTGGGCTGTATCTGGATGGCAAGCGACCAGCGCAAGCGAGGCGGCTCATTGATCGGTGTTTTGCCTTATCTGTTACTGACGGCGATTTTCGTCTCGTTGGGGCCGCTGCTGTACATCGTGGTCAAGAGCTTTGCGCAGAGGCGCGGGGCATGAGCAGCGCGCTGGCGGTCTACGCCTGCTGCGTAGTGGTGCTGTGCTTCAAGATGCTGGCGATTTCCTGCTACCAGGGTTACTTCCGCCTGCGCTTTCTGGCCTTCACCAACAGCGAGGATGCGGCGGTGTTCAAGCGTTCGGCGTGCCCTGCGGAACTGCCGCAGGTAACGCGGGCAATGCAGGCCTGGCGCAACGATCTGGAGAACATCCCGATGTTTCTCGCGTTGGGCGGCCTGGCGGTCGTGATGGAGGCGCCCGTTGTCATCACGGCATGGTTGAGCGGGTTATTCACTGTAACGAGGGTGTCGCATACAGTGACTTACCTGGCGGGCATCCAGCCGTGGCGGACGGTGAGTTATGGCGTGGGGGTAGTCTGTTTGATCGGGTTGGCGGCCTTGGTTATCGAGTCGTTGGCAACGATGCCTTGAAGGCCAGCAGCCAGTGCCTGACTTCAACTGGTACAGAAAACATCCGGCTTTGGCACAAAGAAGCGAGCAAACAATTCCGACTGCGACTTGATGTTCAACTTGGCGTAAATGTTCCGGCGGTGCACTTTCACTGTTTCCGCCGAGAGTGAAAGCTTCCCGGCAATCTCTTTGTTGGAGAAGCCGCTCAGCAGCAGCCTGAGCACATCGCTTTCACGGGTGGTGATCTGCGCGCCCAGCTGGGTCAATGTTTCCTGCCATGGCGGGGTCTCTGCAAGGTCCTTCTCGACATCCACCTCGAAGGCCATGCGCTGGTGCATCAAGGCCGTCACCCAGGGCTTGATCAGGTCGAGGATGGTGATCTGTTCCTGGCTGAAGCGCGCCTTGCTGCCAATGGAGATACACAGCGTGCGGTCGGCGTCGAGCTGAACGTTGTACTGCGCCTCATCGGCCGAGATGTAGTGTGCGAAATACTGGTGGTAGTACTCGGTTTCGAGAAAGTACTCCGGCGCGATATCCAGCAGGTGGAAGAAACCGCTCTGCGGGTTTTCCCGGTTGGCGATGTAGAACGGGTCCAGCAGGTAGAGCCCCTTCACATAACGATGGATGAACGCGTTGACCTCTTCGGCATCCGCCACCTCGGGCAGGCTCACCACTTCCACTTGCTGGCTGGCGAAGATCAGCACCACCCAGTTGTCGATCTGCACGTACTCGTTCAACACCCGAACCAGCGAACTCCAGAACGCCGGACGGTCCAGCTGCATGATCAGCTTGCCGATCGATCGGTGCCAGGCCAGGCTTTGCAGGTCGAACGGCATTATCTACCCCTTTTGGGTTAGGCATTCGCGGGTCAGAGGTAAGTATTCCGAGGTATTTACTATCCGGTCCTGCCCGGTATAGTCGCTCACTGGGCCTAGGATGGCCGTGAAGATACATCGATTCGATAAGGATGTTGCATGAGAAGGTCACGTTTGCGAACCCTTTTTTCGGCCTCGCTGCTCTGCGCAGGGATCAGCACCTCGGTGCTGGCCGCCGAGCCCGGGATGCACCTGTACAACTGGTTCGGGCTGCTCGCGCCGGAGACGCCCAAGGCGTTCGAGCAGGAAACCGGCACCCGCGTGCACATGGACGCGTTCGACAGCGCCGACATCATGCAGAGCAAGGTCATGGCCGGGCGCACCGGGTATGACGTGGTGGTGGCGACCTCCAACGTGCTGCCCAGCCTGATCGCGGCGGGCGTGCTGCAACCGCTGGACCGTGCGCAACTGGGCAACCTGTCGCATATCGACCCCGATATCCTCGCCCAGCTGGCGGTCAACGACCCCGGCAACCGCTACGCGGTGCCCTACCTGTGGGGCACCACCGGCATCGGCTACGACGTCGACAAGGTCAAGGCCGCGTTGGGCGACCAGGCGCCGGTGGACAGCTGGGACCTGATCTTCAAGGAAGAGAACATCAGCAAGCTCAAGTCCTGTGGCGTGGCGATGCTCGACTCGCCCAGCGAGATCATCTCGATTGCCCTGAACTACCTGGGCCTGCCCAGCAACAGCAGCAATCCGGCGGATTACCAGAAGGCGCAAGACCTGCTGATGAAGATCCGCCCCTACGTGCTGTATTTCGACTCGTCGCGCATCGACACCGACATGGCCGACGGCAATATCTGCGCGGTGGTCGGCTGGGCCAACGGCGCCCTGGCCGCCCAGGCCCTCAACGAGAAGAACAACACCGGGCGCAGGATCAACTACAGCCTGCCGCGCGAAGGCGCGCTGGTGTGGTCGGAAAACCTGGTGCTGCTCAAGGATGCGCCCCATCCCAAGGCAGGCATGGCGTTCATCAACTACATGATGCGCCCGGAAGTGATCGCCAAGACCTCGAACCACACCCTGTACCCCAACGCCAACAAGGACGCCACCCAGTTCGTCGAACAGGCGCTGCGGGACAACCCGTGGATCTACCCCGACAAGAAGACGATTGCCACGTTGATCCCGCTCGAGCCGCTGCCGTTGAAACTGGAGCGGATCCGCACGCGGGTCTGGACCAAGGTGAAGAGTGGCGTTTGACCTGAATTGACGTGTCGCCCGCTGCCCGGTGCAAGGGAGTCCCGGACAGCGCGTTGACCAAGGTTGCCTGCGGCCGATTGCTTCAAGCACCAGCGAACACCATCGTCTCGCGGTATCCGGCTGCCCAGCCGAGGCGGGCGGGTCTTGCGTACCTGATTTCATCTTGAGCCGGAGGAGAACAGCGGATGTTCAGCCCAGCCCAGAAGACACACTTGAACTTGACGATCGAAGGCGTGGAGCACGATTTCCAGGTGCTCGGCTACACCGGGGAAGCGGTGGCCAACAGGCCTTTCTTTTTCAACGTGGAACTGGCCAGCGAATGGCCCGACCTGGACCTTGAACGCTTCCTCGACCTCGAGGCGTTCTTCAGCTTCGACATGAACGGCAATGGCATCCATGGGCGGATCTACCACATCGCGCCGATGAGGCAGGCCCCGTGTTCGGCGCGTTACAGGTTGACCCTGGTGCCGCATTTGTCCTACCTGCGTCACCGCATCAACCAGCGGATCTTTCAACAGTTCTCGGTGCCCAGGATCGTCGCCTTGATATTGGAAGAGCATGGGATCGTGGGAGATGCCTATCGCTTCGAGCTGAGTGCGAGCTACCCCGAGCGCGACTATTGCACCCAGTATGGCGAAACGGATCTGCACTTCGTCCAGCGCTTGTGTGAAGAGGAGGGTATTCGCTTCCACTTCCAGCACAGCGCCGAAGGCCATGTGTTGGTGTTTGCCGATGGTCAGGCGGTGCTGCCGTGGGGCGTGCTTTATCGTCCGCCCCTGGTTCATGCCAAACCACGGGTGGTGGAGAACCAGACCGCCGTGGTCATTGCCGTGGAGGATGACGAGAGCCGGTGTGATCGGCGCCTTGCCCGGATTCAGGTCAAGTTTCCCTGGGATCCTGAGGACAGGTTCGACGACAAGAGCTGTTGCTGGTTGTCGGTGGAGTCCGAATGGTGCTGTGAAAGCACTGTCCCACGAACGGGAATGGAAGTCATGGTCACGTTTCTCGGAAACGATCCTGATCAGCCGCGGGTCAGTGGGTGCCTGTGCTGCCGATAGCCTCATTCTGGCTACGGCAGCTTTATCCGAAATCCTCTGCGTCCTGCCCTGTCGTGTGTTCCCTTAGTCGATAACCAGCTCCCATACGCCACTGGCATGCTCGATCCGCTCACCCGGCAACCGGATGCGCTGGTTGGCGCTGTAGTCATGGAAGGCGCGGGCCTTGTCGATCAGCGACAGGTCCAGGGTCACGCTATGCCGCGACTCGCCACGCCCGGCCTCGAACAGCGTTTGGCCATACGGGTCCACCGCCAGGCTCGCCCCCACGAACACGCAGCCATCCGGCCCGTCGCCCACGCGGTTGGCGACCACGGCGAACACCTGGTTCTCCATCGCCCGGGCCATCACCGACACCCGGTGCACATGATCCTCCGGTTCGGCCAGGCCATCGGTGATCAGCATCAACTGCGCGCCCAAGGCCTTCAGCGCCCGTGCCGTCTCAGGGAATTCGCTGTCGTAGCAGATCAACAGACCCAGGCGCACGCCGCGCCATTCGACGGTGGCGAAGCGGTCGCCCGGAACGACGATGCCGTGCTCCGGCAACCACAAGTGGGTCTTGCGGTAGGTGAGCAGGATGCCTTCAGGGGCGATGAACAGGGTGGTGTTGTAGAACGTGCCGCCGTCGTTCTCGTACAGCCCCAGCACCACCGCGACATTGTGCCGGCGCGCTGCCGCGACCACCGCCTGCACGGCGTCACCATCGATGGCTTCGGACAGCATGCCGACGTCATCTGCGGTGAGAAAACCGGTCAGGTGCGACTCGGGGAACAGCAGGATATCGGTGTCCGGCGCGCATTGGGCCAGGGCCTCGAGGATGCCGCGCAGGTTGTGGGCGGTGTCGCCGTCGCGGGTTGTCGTCTGTACCACTTCGATCTTCATGGGCAATCCGTCTCGCTGGGCCCGACCCTTCCGCGGGCGAGTGACATTTGCGAAGGGTGGTGCAAGTATGAAAACAATCATTGGCAAAACAATCACTTCGACGGGTTAACCCGGGGGTAGGGCATGAGCTTGAGCCTGCAGGATCTTTCGTGGCACCAGGGTGTGGGCCAATGCATCGAGCACCTCGACCGGCCGAGCTTCTGGCGCACCCTGGCGACGCTGCTCGGCGACTTCGTCGAGGTCGACACCTGGGTGGCGCTGCTGTTCAGTCACGACAAGCCGTTGATCTTCGACCAGAGCCCTTACGAGCGCGAGGGCATCGACCCGCTGGTGAGCGTGTACGCCAACGGCCTGTACCTGCTCGACCCGTTCTACCTCAGCAGCCGCGAGCGGCCGCTGACCGGCCTGGTGCGCCTGGTCGACGTAGCCCCGGAGCAGTTCCAGCAGACCGACTACTACCGCCTGTACTTCACCCACAACGTAGTCGCCGACGAGGTGCAGTTCAACCTGGCCCTGGGCGATGGGCGCACGCTGTGCCTGTCGCTGGGCGGGCGCTCACGTTTCGACGCCCAGGCCATCGCCCAGCTGGAGCTGGTGCGCCCCTGGCTGATCGGCCTGCTGCGCCAGCGCCTGCACTTCGAGCAACTGCCCGAGCGCGCACCGGCCAAGCCCGCGCTGGGCCTGGCCCAGGGGCGCGACGAAGCACGGCGGCAGCTGGAGTCGGTGCTCACGGCGCGGGAGCTGGACGTGGTGCGGCTGATCCTGTCGGGGCATTCGAACAAGGAGACGGCCATCAAGCTCAAGCTGTCGGCCGAGACGGTGAAGGTCCATCGCCGCAACGTGTATCGCAAGCTGGACGTGAACTCCCAGAGCGAGCTTTTTTCGCTGCTGTTCCTGGCCGGCGAAGACCTCGCCAGCCTGCAACCGGCGCCGTGATTCCCCCGCGCCATTACCCCCAGGTTAATCCTTCGACGTTATAGGAATCCGCACGGGGATCCGCATACTGGGCTGGCAGCTTCCTTGCGAGTGACCACCTGGAAGCCGCGTGAGAGTGGGCTTCGTGGTCGCAGCGTGGGAGCGGATTTCGCGGTCGTCGCGTAGTAGCGGGCTTCGCGGTCGCATCGTGGGAGCGGGCTTGCCCCGCGATCACCGGCAAGGCCGGTGCCATCCACCACATTGCCTGCATCGCGGGGCAAGCCCGCTCCCACGCTGTATTTCCTGCACCTGCACTTGCTGCATCTGCTTAGCGTGCTGCATACCGGCTTGGCAATTTCCTAGAACAATCACAAGAGGATGACCCATGGCTCATTTCGCTCACGGCCCGGCCCGTGGCATCGCCCCTGCGCGCCAGGAGGCCACTCATGCCTGACGCCACCCCTGCAAAACTTTCCCTGACTTCCCTGACCGTCTTCGGCCTGGCCTACATGTGCCCGAGCCTGGCCATGGTGATCTTCGGCGTGATCTCCGAACGCAGCGACGGCATCGCCCCCAGCGCCTTCCTGCTGGCCACCGGCGCCATGCTGCTGTCGGCCCTGAGCTACGCCAAGCTTTCGCGCCTGTTCCCGGTGTCCGGCTCGGCCTACTACTACGCCAAGCGCCTGCTCGGCCCCGGTTGTGGCTTTGTGGTCGGCTGGGCGGTGCTGCTGGCCTACCTGTTCATGCCCATGGTTGCCTGGCTGCTGCAGTCGGTGTTCCTCAACGCCCAGTTCCCGCAGGTGCCCACCTGGGGCTGGCTGCTGATCAACATCGGTTTGACCACGGCGGTGACCGTCAGCGGCATGACCCTGACCGACCGCCTGAACAAAGTGCTCACGGTCTTCAGCATGGCCCTGGTGCTGTTGTTCATTGGCTACTGCCTGCGCTATGTGGCCGGCCAGCCCCAGGTCGGCTTCACCCACCCCGTATGGAACGAGCACAGCACCTTGACCGGCCTCACCGCCGCCGCCGCCATCGCCGCCTATTCGTTCCTCGGGTTCGACGCCGTGACCACCCTGGCCGAGGAGGCCGAGCAGCCCAAGCGCGACATCCCCCGGGCGGTGCTGCTGGTGATCAGCGTGGGCGGGCTGCTGTTCACGGCGGTGGCTTACCTGATGCAACTGAGCCACCCCGGTGGCCAGTTCGCCGACCCAGAGACCGCGACCTACGCACTGTCGATCGAGGTGGGTGGGCAGTTCTTCGCCGACTTCGTCAATCTCGGCGGCATCGTCGCCGGCTTCGCCTCGTGCCTGGCGGTGCAGGTCAGCGCCAGCCGCTTGCTGTACTTCATGGGCCGCGAAGGCGTGCTGCCGCCGCGTTACTTCGCCAAGGTGCAGGGCAGGGCGCGCACGCCGGTGTTCAACCTGCTGCTGATTGCCGGGCTGGGGTTGATCGGGATCGGCGCGGATGTGAGCTCGGCCGCTTCGCTGATCAACTTCGGCGCGTTCCTGGCGTTTGCCGCGGTGAATGTCTGCGTGATTGCGTACTACCTGCGTGAGCGGCGCAAGCAGCGGTTGAGTGGGGTGGGGTTCGTGGTGTTTCCGCTGCTGGCGATTGGGGTAAACCTGTATCTGCTGTCGCTGTTGAGCACGGTGGTGATACTGGCCGGGGTGGCTTGGCTGGTGTGTGGCGGGTTGTACCTGATGTGGTTGACGGCGGGGTTCAGCAAGCCCACGCCGGGGCTTATGGAGGTTGAGACCTGAAAGCGCAGGGTGTCCAGGTCAGGTATCTGGTGGGAGCGGGCTTGCCCCGCGATCAACTGAGATCGAAATAAAACGAGGCATGGCGAGCTATGCCTCAAGCTCCACGACTGAACCCGGCCATGAACTTCTCCATATCGCTTTTGACATCGTTCGCGTTTGCAGTGACTTCTTCAAAAATACTCTTCATAAGCCCATACCCCTGTTCCTTTTCAGAGACTGAAAATGGCGTAGAGCGTGTACTGCCATTCAGACGGAACCAAAATGTGTTGATATCGCGGTCTGGGTCGTAATCAGAGGAGATGATCAAGGTGATTTCCTCGTGAGAAGCAACGAAGCTACCACCCTCGCCAATGCCCCATTGCAAGTCGCCATTTTGAGTGTGGGTCAAGACGAATTGCATAAAACGTTCGAAGTGAGATGGAATCATGCAGGGTCACCTATGTATTCATTTTTTGAAGCCGAATGCATCAGCAGGTCATCTTGCATTCGTTTCAGTGTGTCGATGGTCAGTCTATAGGGATTGTCGGGCGCCCCGGGGTTGGGTTTGGGATACTGGCTTCCCGCATAGTTGGGATTGGTTTTGGTCTTGAGCACTCGGGATTGCACCAGATGCTCGTAGCTATTCAGGATATTCAGGTTTTCTCGGTAACGATCAGGTATCCCGGCTTTTGAGAATGACGAGATGTAGCCTTGTTTGATCCGGGTTATAAAAATGACTGAAACGGCTTTCTTGTTATACAGGTCGCTCAGTGCGGAATTTATTATTTCAATGCAGGCTTGGACTTCATGATGTTCCATTTGACGCTTGAGCCTATTGTGTGAAGCCTCGGCAACGCGAGCCATTTGATGAGCCGCTGAGCCATTGCGTACAATTTCGCATATGGCAACAATCAAGCCGTACAGCGTTAACCAGAATCCCAGGAAGCCCAAGGTGTTGACGTCAGTGTCATGCAATGCTGGGTATTTGTGTGCAGTGAAAAGTGCACCTGCTGTGAGTAGAACCAAGATAGCTATGTACACCAATCGGCTTAAGGGGTTTCCTTTCATGGGGGAGTTCCATTGTTTGTACTGTGCCGGGCCGAACAAGAAAACTGATTATAGTGGCAGGGCAAACTGTGCAGCTGCCCGATAGCGTGACTCGGTGTGTCAGTGCTTTCCCAAACAGCCATGGGGTGGCGCTTCTGTCGTGTCCACCCTCATACAAATCTCCAGAAGTGGCCTTGTGCCGCGATGGGCCGCGACACAGCCCAGGCTATTGCCGGGGCTGCTACGCAGCCCTTTCGCGGCACAAGGCCGTTCCTACAGAGCCCGCATGTACCTTGAGGTCAGTGTTTCATCCCCAACTCCGCATCATCCATCAGCGCCTTGGCCAGCGCGCTCAGGTAATACGATGCCCAGATTAACTGAGGCTTCTCCTCCATGATCCCGGTGATGGTCAGGTCGCACACGCAGCCCATCAACTCCGAAGCCTGTTCCCGAGCGTGCTGGCAAGGGATGCCGGGTTCGATGCAGAACAGCGGGTCGGTATGCTTTTCACCCTGGTAGAACTTGGTCTTGCCCACGGTGGTGTGGGGCGTGCTGTCGTCTGTGCTCATGGCTCAATCTCCCTGAAATGATCGGTGCCTGGGCTTGCGCAATCGCGGGACAAGCCCGCTCCCACGGGTACAGGTGCCACGCCGCATGTGGGTGTGCTGCACATAGATCGCAGCCATGGATCACAGCGTGTTGGGATCACAGCGTGGGAGCGGGCTTGCCCCGCGATTGCGTCAGCCCAGCCAACAAATGACTCAAGCCCTAGTGCAAAGTCCGAGGCTCCACCTGCGGCATCTGCACCTGAATCAACGCCGACTCGAGCAGTACCCGCAGCGCCTCCATTTCATGCATCGCGGCCATGACCAGAATCGACACGGGCGACTTGGGATGCAGCAGAATAGCCTGATGCGCCACAGTCTGCGCGCACAGGGCGTACTCCGTGGCCTGAATGATGGTGTCTTCGAGGGAGTGGTGGTTGTGAGGTGGATCGGGGACGATCTTTAACATAACAATTTCCCTGTGGTGGTGCGGCCACCTGCCTGCTGTCAAACAGTAGGGTGGCAGCTGTACGTGGGTTGACAGACCGGCGGAAATTGCAAAGTTCCGGCGCACGCAAGCGTGCCCGCACGTACAGCTGCCATAAAGGTTGAGCTGCGTGCAATTTGCCGTCACAGCCTGTCAAAGCTGTATCGTTGATGTGCAACGATAGGCCGAGACTAGAGCCCCGCCAGGGCGACCGCAACGGAAAAAAGGCGGCAGAAGTATGTTTGGGAAATGGACTACAGCATAGGGTCTTAATCTGATTTTTCTGGACGACCCACCGCGATACGACGTGATACCAACAAGGCGGACAGCGGTTGCGCGTCCGATGACATTTGAGTTGGCTACGCTGCTTCAGGCGGTCGATGTCGTCCCCAAAAACGCAGCTTCCAACAACTGCCGCGTATACCCATGCCGCGGCTCATGAAATATCGCCCCCGCATCCCCCTGTTCCACCACCTGCCCATGCTTGATCACCATCAACTGATGACTCAACGCCTTGACCACCGCCAGGTCATGACTGATAAACAGATAAGTCAGGTTGTACTTAACCTGCAAATTCCGCAGCAACTCAACCACCTGCCGCTGCACCGTCCGATCCAGCGCCGAGGTCGGCTCATCCAGCAAAATCAGCGCCGGCTTCAACACCAACGCCCGAGCAATCGCAATCCGCTGCCGCTGCCCCCCAGAAAACTCATGGGGATACCGATGCCGCGTCCGCGGATCCAGCCCCACTTCCTCCAACGCCGCAATAATCGCCGCTTCCTGCTCAGCCGGCGTGCCGATCTTGTGAATCCGTAACCCCTCGCCAACGATATCCGCCACGCACATGCGCGGGCTCAGGCTGCCAAAGGGATCCTGAAACACCACCTGCATCTCCCGCCGCAGCGGTCGCACGGCCTTCTGGTTCAGCCCTTCAAGATCCTGCCCATGAAAGCGAATGCCACCCTGGCTGGAAATCAACCGCAGGATGGCTAGTCCCAAGGTGGACTTGCCCGATCCACTCTCGCCAACGATCCCCAGCGTCTGCCCCTGGGGCAGGCTGAAGTTCACCCCATCCACGGCCTTCACATGGTCCACGGTCCGGCGCAGCAGCCCCTTCTTGATCGGGAACCACACCTTCAGGTCCTTCACCTCCAGCAACGGCGCCCCTTCGGCGTTCGCGGCGGGCGCCCCGCTGGGCTCGGCATTGATCAGCATCTGCGTATACGGATGCTGCGGCTTGCTGAACAGCATGGCGCAATCGGCCTGCTCGACGATCTTGCCGCACTGCATCACGCACACCCGGTGGGCGATGCGGCGCACCAGGTTGAGGTCGTGGCTGATCAGCAGCAGGGCCATGCCGAGGCGCGCCTGCAGCTCCTTGAGCAGGTCGAGAATCTTCAATTGCACGGTCACGTCGAGCGCCGTGGTGGGCTCGTCGGCGATCAGCAGTTCGGGCTCGTTGGCCAGGGCCATGGCGATCATCACCCGCTGGCGCTGGCCACCGGACAGCTCATGGGGCAGGGCTTTCAGGCGCTTCTTCGGCTCGGGAATACCCACCAGCTCCAGCAGCTCCAGCGTGCGCGCAGTGGCGGCCTTGCCGGTCAGGCCCTTGTGCAGCAACAGGATCTCGTTGATCTGCTTCTCGATGCTATGCAGCGGGTTCAGCGAGGTCATCGGCTCCTGGAAGATCATCGCAATGCGGTTGCCGCGAATCCGCTGCATGGGCTTCTCGCCCAGGTGCAGCAGGTCCTTGCCGCCGTACTGGATGGTGCCGGAAGGATGCCGGGCCAGCGGGTAGGGCAGCAGGCGCAGGATCGAATGGGCGGTCACCGACTTGCCCGAGCCGCTTTCGCCGACCAGGGCCAGGGTCTCGCCCTTGCGGATGTCGAAGCTGATGCCGTCGACCACGCGGTTGACCTGCTCGCCAGTGACGAACTCCACCGCCAGGTCGCGGACTTCGATCAGGGTGTCTTGGCTCATGTCATTTCCTCGGGTCGAAGGCGTCGCGGGCGGATTCGCCGATGAATACCAGCAGGCTCAGCATCACCGCCAGCACGGCGAAGGCGCTGATGCCCAGCCAGGGGGCTTGCAGGTTGGACTTGCCTTGGGCGACCAGCTCGCCCAGCGACGGCGAGCCGGCAGGCAGGCCGAAGCCTAAGAAGTCCAGGGCGGTGAGGGTGCCGATGGCGCCGGTGAGGATGAACGGCATGAAGGTCATGGTCGAGATCATGGCGTTGGGCAGGATGTGGCGGAACATGATCGGGCCGTTGCGCATGCCCAGCGCGCGGGCGGCGCGCACGTATTCGAGGTTGCGCCCGCGCAGGAACTCGGCGCGCACCACGTCCACCAGGCTCATCCACGAGAACAGCAGCATGATGCCCAGCAACCACCAGAAGTTGGGCTGCACGAAGCTGGCAAGGATGATCAGCAGGTACAGCACCGGCAGGCCGGACCAGATCTCCAAAAAGCGCTGGCCGGCCAGGTCCACCCAGCCGCCGTAGAAACCCTGCAAGGCGCCGGCGATTACGCCGACGATGGAGCTGGCGATGGTCAGCGTGAGGGCGAACAGCACCGAGATACGGAAGCCATAGATCACCCGGGCCAGCACGTCGCGGCCCTGGTCGTCGGTGCCCAGCAGGTTGTCGGTGGAGGGCGGCGCGGGGGCCGGCACTTTCAGGTCGTAGTTGATGCTCTGGTAGCTGTAGGGGATCGGCGCCCACAACACGAAGGCGTCTTTTTTCTCCAGCAGCTCGCGGATGTACGGGCTCTTGTAGTTGGCCTCCAACGGGAACTCGCCGCCGAAGGTGGTCTCCGGGTAGCGCTTGAAGGCGGGGAAGTACCACTCGCCGTCGTAGCGCACGGCAATCGGCTTGTCGTTGGCGATGAACTCGGCGCCCAGGCTGAGCACGAACAGCACCAGGAAGATCCACAGCGACCACCAGCCGCGGCGGTTGGCCTTGAAGCGCTCGAAGCGCCGGCGATTGAGGGGGGACAGGGCCATGTCAGTGCTCCCGGCTGGCGAAGTCGATGCGTGGATCGACCAGGGTGTAGGTGAGGTCGCCGATCAGCTTCACCACCAGACCGAGCAGGGTGAAGATGAACAAGGTGCCGAACACCACCGGGTAGTCGCGGTTGATCGCCGCTTCAAAACTCATCAGGCCCAGGCCGTCGAGGCTGAAGATCACCTCGATCAGCAAGGAACCGGTGAAGAAAATGCCGATGAACGCCGAGGGGAAGCCGGCGATCACCAGCAGCATGGCGTTGCGGAACACATGGCCGTACAGCACCCGCGAACGGCTCAGGCCCTTGGCCTGGGCGGTGACCACGTACTGCTTGTTGATCTCGTCGAGGAAGCTGTTTTTGGTCAGCAGGGTCATGGTGGCGAAGTTGCCGATCACCAGTGCGGTGATCGGCAGCACCAGGTGCCAGAAGTAGTCGAGTACCTTGCCGGCGGTGGAAAGCTCGTCGAAGTTGTTGGAGGTCAGCCCGCGCAGCGGGAACCAGTCGAAGTAGCTGCCGCCGGCGAACAGCACGATCAGCAGGATGGCGAAGAGGAACGCGGGGATGGCGTAGCCGACGATGATCGCCGAACTGGTCCACACGTCGAAATGGCTGCCGTGGCGCACGGCCTTGGCGATCCCCAGGGGGATCGACACCAGGTACATGATCAGCGTGCTCCATAGCCCCAGCGAGATGGACACGGGCATCTTCTCGGCGATCAGGTCGATGACCTTGGCGTCGCGGAAGAAGCTGTTGCCAAAGTCCAGATGGGCATAGTTCTTGACCATGATCCACAGCCGCTCGGGCGCGGACTTGTCGAAGCCATACATGCGCTCGATCTCGGCGATCAGCGCCGGGTCCAGGCCTTGCGCGCCACGGTAATTGGAACCGGCCACCGACACTTCGGCGCCGCCGCCAGCGATGCGGCTGGTGGCACCGTCGAAGCCTTCGAGCTTGGCGATCATCTGCTCCACCGGGCCGCCGGGGGCGGCCTGGACGATGATGAAGTTGATGATCAGGATGCCGAACAGGGTCGGGATGATCAGCAGCAGGCGCCGCAGGATATAGGCCAGCATGTCAATGAGCCTCTTCCACGGCGGGGGCTTCGCTTACGGCAGGCGTGACGTCGGGCTTGATCCACCAGGTGTCGATGCCGATGTCGTACTTGGGCGACACGGCGGGGTGACCGATGTGGTTCCAGTAGGCCACGCGCCAGGTCTTGATGTGCCAGTTGGGGATCACGTAGTAGCCCCACAGCAGCACGCGGTCCAGGGCGCGGCAGTGGTCGACCAGGCTCTGACGCGAATCGGCGTTGATCAGCTGTTCCACCAACTGGTCGATGGCGGGGTCGCGCAGGCCGATGAAGTTGCGGCTGCCGGGGTTGTCGGCGGCGGCGCTGTTCCAGTATTCACGCTGCTCGTTGCCGGGCGAGTTCGATTGCGCGAAGCCGCCGACGATCATGTCGTAGTCCCGCGAACGCAAGCGGGTGATGTACTGCGACACGTCCACGCGGCGGATCTCGAGGTTGATGCCCAGGTCCGCGAGGTTGCGCTTGAACGGTAGCAGCACGCGCTCGAACTGGGTCTGGGCCAGCAGGAACTCGATGCTCAGCGGCTTGCCGTCCTTGTCGACCATCTTGTCGTCGACGATCTTCCAGCCGGCGTCCTGCAGCAGCTTGTAGGCCTGGCGCTGCTGGTCGCGGATCATGCCGCTGCCGTCGGTGACGGGGTTGCGGAAGGCGCCGTTGAACACCTCGTCGGGCACCTTGCCGCGCAGCGGTTCGAGAATCTTCAGTTCGGCGGGCGAGGGCAGGCCGCTGGCGGCCATCTCGGAGTTCTCGAAATAGCTGCCGGTGCGGGTGTAGGCGCCGTTGAACAGCTGCTTGTTGGTCCATTCGAAGTCCAGCAGCAGGCTGATGGCCTGGCGCACGCGGATGTCCTGGAACATCGGCTTGCGCAGGTTGAAGATGAAGCCCTGCATGCCCACCGGGTTGCCGTTGGGGATCTCTTCCTTGATCAGGCGGCCGTCGCGCACGGCGGGCACGTCGTAGGCGGTGGCCCAGTTCTTCGCGCTGACTTCCAGGGCGTAGTCGAACTGGCCGGCCTTGAGCGCTTCGAGGGCGACGGTGTTGTCGCGGTAGGAGTCGAAGGTCATCACGTCGAAGTTGTAGAAGCCGCGGTTGATCGGCAGGTCCTTGGCCCAGTAGTCCTTGACCCGCTCGTAGCGGATCGAGCGGCCGGCCTTCACCTCGGCGACCTTGTACGGGCCACTGCCGAGCGGAATTTCCAGGTTGCCGCGGTTGAAGTCGCGGTTGGCATACCAGTGCTTGGGCAGCACCGGCAGCTGGCCGAGGATCAGCGGCAGCTCGCGGTTGTTGCTGTGCTTGAACTTGAACAGCACCTTGAGCGGGTCTTCGGCGACCACTTCGGCGACGTCGGCATAGTACTGGCGGTACAGCGGCGCGCCGTCCTTGATCAGGGCGTTGAAGGTGAACACCACGTCTTCGGCGCGCATCGGCTGGCCGTCGTGGAAGCGCGCCTCGGGGCGCAGGTAGAAGCGCACCCAGCTGTTGTCGGGGGCCTTCTCGATCTTGCCGGCCACCAGGCCGTACTCGGTGAAGGGCTCGTCCAGGCTCTGGCGCATCAGCGTGTCGTAGATGCTGCCGACGTTGTCGGCGGGCACGCCCTTGTTGATGAACGGGTTGAGGCTGTCGAAGCCGCCGAAGCTGGACTGGCGGAAGGTGCCGCCCTTGGGTGCGTCGGGGTTGACGAAATCGAAGTGCTTGAAGGTGGCCGGGTATTTCGGCTCCTCGCCGTACAGGGTCAGGGCGTGTTGCGGGGCGGCCACGGCCGGGAGCGTGAGGCAGGCCAGCAGCAGGCTGGCGGCCAGGCGGCGCAGGGTGGGCGTCATTTGGCTTTCTCCGAAGTCTTCTTGATCCACCAGCTGTTCAGCCCGAGGGTGTAGGGCGGCGTGGTGACGAAGGCGAACCGGTTGCGGTAGGCCAGGCGGTGATTGTCGAGGTACCAGTTGGGGATCATGTAGTACTGCCATGAGAGTACGCGGTCCAGGGCGCGCGCGGCGGCGATCTGGTCATCGCGGCTGCGGGCGGCGAGCAGGGTGTCGAGCAGGTGGTCGACCACCGGGTCCTTCACGCCAGCATAGTTCTTGCTGCCCTTGGTGGCGGCCTGGCTCGAGTGGAAATACAGCCACTGTTCGAGGCCCGGGCTCAGGGTCTGGTTCAAGGTCATCAGGATCATGTCGAAATCGAACTGGTCGAGCCGTTGTTTGTACTGGGCGCGGTCGACGGTGCGCAAGCGCGCATCGATGCCGATGCTGGCCAGATTTTCGACATAAGGTTGCAGGATGCGTTCGAGGTTCGGGTTCACCAGCAGCAGTTCCATACGGAATGGCTGGCCCTTGCCGTCCACCAGGCGCTGGCCGTTGAGTTTCCAACCGGCCTGGGCGAACAGGTCGAGCGCCTGGCGCAGGGCAGGGCGGCTGATGCCGCTGCCGTCGGTGTGGCTGACCTGGTAGGGCTGGGTGAACAGCTTTTCGGGTAACTGGTCGCGGAACGGCTTGAGCAGCAGCCATTCCTTGCCGGTGGGCAGGCCTGTGGCGGTGAAATCGCTATTAGGGTAATAGCTGGTGGCGCGCCGGTAGGCGCCGTTGAACAGGGCGCGATTGGTCCATTCGAAGTCGAGCATCAGGCTCAGGGCCTGGCGCACCCGTGGGTCGCTGAACGCGGCACGGCGGCTGTTCATGAACAGGCCTTGGGTCTGCGTGGGGATCTGGTGTGGGATCTGCGCCTTGATCACCTCGCCCCGGCGCACGGCGGGGAAGGTGTAGCCATTGGCCCAGTTCTTCGCCTGGTGTTCGATATAGATGTCGAATTCGCCGGCCTTGAACGCTTCGAAGGCCACGGTGGCGTCACGGTAGAACTCGTATTCGACGCGCTTGAAGTTGTACTTGCCGCGGTTCACGGCCAGGTCCTTGCCCCAGTAGTCCTTTACCCGTTCGAACACCAGGCGCCGGCCCGGTTGCACCTCGGTGATGCGGTAGGGGCCGCTGCCCAGCGGCGGGTCGAAGGTGGTGGCCTTGAAGTCGCGTTTTTCCCAGTAGTGCTTGGGCAGCACCGGCATTTCGCCCAGGCGCAGGATCAGCAGCGGGTTGCCGGCGCGCTTGAACACGAAGCGGATGCGCAGCGGGCCTAGGATGTCGACCCGGGCCACTTCCTGCAGGTTGGTGCGGTAGATCGGGTGACCGTCCTTGAGCAGGGTGCGGTAGCTGAAGGCGACGTCGGCGGCGGTGATCGGCACGCCGTCGTGGAAGTGCGCTTCGGGACGCAGGTTGAACACCACCCAACTGCGGTCCTCGCTGTATTCGACGGAGCGGGCGATCAGGCCGTAGCTGGAGGTGGGTTCGTCTCCGGAGGGGTCGTACATGCCGGTGCCGACCATCAGCGGCTCGTTGAGCTCGTTGATGCCGTATTGCAGGAAGTTGGGCGTGGTGACCGGGCTCGAGCCCTTGAAGGTATAGGGGTTGAGCGTGTCGAAGGTGCCGAAGGCCATGGCCCGCAAGGTGCCGCCTTTCGGGGCTTGCGGGTTGACCCAGTCGAAGTGGGTGAAGCTGGCCGGGTACTTGAGCGTGCCGAACTGCGCGTATCCGTGGCTTTCGCTCACCATCGCGACGGCGGGGAAGCTCAAGGCCAGGCTGAGAGACAGCAGGAGGGGACGTATCAAGTCGGCATCCGATCCAGAAGGCGTTGGGCTTGGTTCGGGGTACAGTAACAGCTTGTCTGGAATGGAAAAAGGGCTGGGGCAGGGCGGGTGGGGGTGGCTGCAATGGGGTTGCTTCGCAACCCTTTCGCGACACAAGGCCGCTCCTACAGGGATTGCGCAAACCCTCAGGCTGGTGCAATGCCTGTAGGAGCGGCCTTGTGTCGCGAAAGGGGCGCGAAGCGCCCCCAGAATTCACATCAACGCGACAGGTAAACGGTCAGCGTCTGCCCCGGCTTGAGCGCATGCCCGCTACGCGGATTCCAGCGCTTGAGGTGTTTCATCTCAACGTTGAAACGCTTGGCCACCAGGTAGTACGAGTCGCCCTTGCGCACCTTGTACTGGGTGGACCGCTGCTTCGCGTCGGCCACGCGGTTGGCCGCCGCGCTCGGCGCGTTGCCGCCACGCAGTGCCAGCACCTGGCCGACCTTGAGGCTGTTGCCGCGCAGGCTGTTCCAGCGCTGGATGTCCTTGACCGCGACGCGGTTGGCCTTGGCGATGCTGCCCAGGTTGTCGCCACGCTTGACCCGGTAGCTGCGCGCCGCCGGCGCCTTGGCTTCGGCCAGGGCGGCTTGGAACACAGCCTTGTTCGGCTGCAGGGCGACCAGTTCCTCGGGCTTGAGGTTGGACATGCGGTCGCTCAGCAGCTGCGCCTTGGCGGTGGGCACCAGCAGTTGCTGCGGGCCGTCCACGGTCATGCGCTTCTTGAAGGCGGGGTTGAGCTGGATCAGTTCGTCTTCGTCGATGTCGGCGAAAGCCGCGACGCGGGACAGGTCGAGGCGGTCGTTGATGGCGACGGCTTCGAAATAGGGTTCGTTGGCGATCGGGTTCAGGTTGATCCCGTAGGCGGCCGGGGTGTTGACCACCTGCGACAGGGCCAGCAGCTTGGGCACGTAGTCGCGGGTTTCCTGCGGCAGCGGCAGGTTCCAGTAGTCGGTCGGCAGGCCCAGGCGCTCGTTGCGCTCGATGGCGCGGCTGACGGTGCCTTCGCCGGCATTGTAGGCCGCCAGGGCCAGCAGCCAGTCGCCGTTGAACATGTCGTGCAGGCGGTTCAGGTAGTCCAGCGCGGCGTTGGTCGAGGCGGTGACGTCGCGGCGACCGTCGTAGAAGTTGGTCTGGCGCAGGTTGAAGTGGCGCCCGGTGGATGGGATGAACTGCCACATGCCGGCGGCATGAGCGCGGGAATAGGCCATCGGGTTGTAGGCGCTTTCGATGGCCGGCAGCAGGGCCAGTTCCAACGGCATGTCGCGTTCTTCGAGGCGCTCGACGATGTAGTGCAGGTAAAGGCTGCCGCGCTCGCCGGCGTTCTCGAGGAACGACGGGTTGCTGGCGAACCACAGGCGCTGCTGTTCGATGCGCGGGTTGACGTCCATGCCGTCCTGCAGGGCGAAGCCCTGGCGCATGCGCTCCCAGACGTCCTGGGGCGGTGCTTCCTTGGGTTTGACCACCAGCGGCGCGGGCTTGTGTTTGATCCGCGCCTGGTAGTTGTGCGCGCGAACGCTGTCCGAATCGTCGAGCTGACGGGTGCTCTGGCAGCCGACCAGGGTGGCGGCCAGCGCCAGTGCACTGATCTGTGCCAGTCGCGTCAGGGCGACCGAATGAGCGGTTCTGCGGCTAGGGGAAGACATCGGCTGGAACGGTTATCCGGGCAAAAAAGTTGGGCGATTCTAAAAACCGGCCCCGGCCGGGTCAACCTTTGGGCTTATGTCACGATATATCTTGAGGTTATCAGAACACGTCCTTCCAAGACCTCAAGGCAGCAAAAACAGTGGCTTGGGTGGGGTTGGAATGTCCCTTCCATTCGTCTGCTTTTTGTTTAACGAATGTTTCAGCAGTACGCAAAAACGGGTTGGTCAGGCGCTCGAGGCCGATGGTGGAGGGCAAGCTGATGCGATTGTCGGCGCGCAGGCGGGTAACGTCTTCGAAGCGTTGCAGAACGTGCAGGTTTTCCGGTTCCACGGCACGGGCGAAGCGCAGGTTGCTCAGGGTGTATTCGTGGGCGCAGTACACTTCGGTCTCGGCCGGCAGGGCGGCCAGGCGCTGCAGCGAATGGTGCATCTGCTCGGGCGTGCCTTCGAACAACCGCCCGCAGCCGGCGGCGAACAGGGTATCGCCACTGAACAGTAGCGGCGTGGGCGATTGCGCAGTGTAATAGGCGATGTGGCCGAGGGTGTGTCCGGGCATGGCCAGGACCTCGAAGGTCAGGCCCAGTGCCTGCACCTGTGCGCCGTCCTCCAGGGCGACATCACGGGCCGGGATGCGCTCGTTGGCCGGGCCGTAGACGGTGGCGCCGCTGGCCTGCTTCAGGGCTTCGACACCGCCGACGTGGTCATGGTGGTGGTGGGTGACCAGGATCGCCTCCAGCGCCCAGTCGGGATGCTGGCCGAGCCAGGCGAGCACCGGCCCGGCATCGCCGGGATCGACCACTGCGCAGCGGCGATTGGCAGTATCCTGTAACAACCAGATGTAGTTGTCGTTGAAAGCGGGTAGGGCATCGATCTGTATCATGTGCGGATCCGTATCGCCAAGCCTGGACATTGGGGGCATCTTAGCCGCGATGTCGCGGCCCGAGAACCTTCGAGGGAGAATGCAATGACCGACCAAGCCTTCGCCCAGGCCGACCCCGACTGGGTCGAGCTCATCAGCCTGGCCCGCGACTGGTTCAATGGCCCCCTTGGGCAGTTGATGCTCAAGGAAGAGGAAAAGTTGCTTGAAGAAGAGCTGCGGCGCTTCTTCGGTGGTTACCTGGTGCACTACGGCCCCTGCGCCGAACCTCCGCCCAATGCGCCACAGGTGCAGCGCAACGTGCGCCTCGGTGCGCCACTGCCGGGGGTGGAGATCGTCTGCGAGGAACAGGCCTGGCCGTTGTCGGAGCACGCCGCCGACGTGGTGGTGCTGCAGCATGGCCTGGACTTCAGCCTGTCGCCCCATGGCCTGCTGCGCGAGGCGGCCAGCGCGGTGCGTCCGGGCGGGCACCTGCTGATCGTCGGCATCAACCCGTGGAGCAGCTGGGGCCTGCGGCATTTCTTCAGCCAGGGCGCCTTGCGCAAGGCCCGCTGCATCTCGCCGTCGCGGGTCGGCGACTGGCTCAACCTGCTGGGCTTCGCGCTGGAGAAACGCCGCTTCGGGTGCTATCGTCCGCCGCTTGCCTCGCCGGCCTGGCAACAACGCCTGGCCGGTTGGGAGCGGGTGGCCGGAGGCTGGCAGAGTGCTGGTGGCGGCGTCTACCTGCTGGTGGCGCGCAAGATGGTGGTCGGCCTGCGGCCGCTGCGCCTGGAGCGCCGCGAGCCGATGGGCAAGCTGCTGCCGCTGCCGTTGGCCAAGGTCAACCGCAGCGCCACCCACCCCGATTCCGAAAAGCACTGAACACGAGTGGTACATGAGCGATAGCGTCGAGATCTACACCGATGGTGCCTGCAAGGGCAATCCCGGCCCGGGCGGCTGGGGCGTCCTGATGATTTTCAAGGGCGTCGAGAAGGAACTGTGGGGCGGCGAGCGCGAGACCACCAACAACCGCATGGAGCTGATGGCCGCGATCGAGGGCCTGAAGGCGCTCAAGCGCGAGTGCGAGGTGGTGCTGACCACCGACTCCCAGTATGTGATGAAGGGCATCAACGAGTGGATGACCAACTGGAAGAAGCGCGGCTGGAAGACCGCCGCCAAGGAGCCGGTGAAGAACGCCGACCTGTGGATGGCCCTCGATGAGCAGGTCAACCGGCACAAGGTGACCTGGAAGTGGGTGCGCGGGCATATCGGCCACCCGGGCAACGAGCGGGCTGACCAGTTGGCCAATCGTGGGGTCGACGAAGTACGCGCCCAGCGTTGATTGTGTTGCGGGTCATCGCGGGGCAAGCCCGCTCCCACAGGGTGAGCACTGCCTGCGTGGGAGCGGGCTTGCCCCGCGATGGCCGCAAAGCGGCCCCGATTTCGTTATACTCCCACCCTGAATTCAAGCACCGCCAGTTGGAGTCCCCGCGTGGAGCAGCAGCAAGACAAACGGTTCGTCATCCTCGACACCGAGACCACCGGCATGCCGGTGGCCGAAGGCCACCGCATCATCGAGATCGGTTGCGTCGAGGTCATCGGCCGGCGCCTGACCGGGCGGCATTTTCACGTCTACCTGCAGCCCGACCGCGACAGTGACGAGGGCGCGATCAACGTCCACGGCATCACCGACGCCTTCCTGGTCGGCAAACCGCGTTTCGGCGACGTGGCCGAGGAGTTCTTCGAGTTCATCCAGGGCGCCACCCTGGTCATCCACAACGCGGCGTTCGACGTCGGCTTCATCAACAACGAGTTCGCGCTGATCGGCCAGCAGGACCGCGCCGACATCTCGCAGCACTGCCCGATCCTCGACACCCTGATGATGGCGCGCTCGCGCCATCCGGGGCAGCGCAACAGCCTCGATGCGCTGTGCAAACGCTACGGCATCGACAACTCCGGCCGTGAGCTGCACGGCGCACTGCTCGACTCGGAACTGCTGGCCGACGTCTACCTGGCGATGACCGGCGGCCAGACCAGCCTGTCGCTGGCGGGGGATGGCGCGCAGGGCGAGGATGGGCAGGCCAGTACCGGCAGTGAGATCCGTCGGATTACCGGTCGTGCGGCGGGTAAGGTGATCATGGCCAGCGAGGAAGAGCTTGAGGCCCATGCCGAGCGCTTGGCGGCCATTGCCAAGTCAGCCGGTGGGCCGGCGATGTGGCAGGCGTTGACCGAGACACCTGCCAGCTGATTTGCCAGCAGTACTGGCCCTTTCGCGGGTAAACCCGCTCCCACAGGCTATCCCCGAACCTGTGGGAGCGGGTTTACCCGCGAAGAGGCCGGCACTGACGACACCAGCCTCAACTACCCTGAGGGGGAAGCCCCCGCAGAGGTAGCCGCCCGATGTACAAGGACCTCCAGTTCCCCATCCTCATCGTCCACCGGGCGATCAAGGCCGACAGTGTCGCCGGCGAGCGGGTGCGCGGCATCGCCGATGAACTGGCCAGGGACGGCTTCGCCATCCTCGCCGCCGCCGACCAGGCCGAGGCGCGCCTGGTGGCCGCCACCCACCACGGCCTGGCCTGCATGCTGATCGCCGCCGAGGGCGTTGGCGACAACAGCCGGCTTCTGCAGAACATGGCCGAGCTGATCCGCCTGGCTCGGCTGCGCGCACCCAACCTGCCGATCTTCGCCCTGGGCGAGCAGGTCACCCTGGAAAACGCTCCGGCCGAGGCCATGGGTGAGCTCAACCAGCTGCGCGGCATCCTCTACCTGTTCGAAGACACCGTGCCCTTTCTCGCCCGCCAGGTGGCACGGGCCGCGCACAGCTACCTAGACGGCCTGCTGCCACCATTCTTCAAGGCCCTTGTGCAACACACCGCGCAGTCGAACTATTCGTGGCACACGCCGGGTCACGGCGGCGGCGTGGCCTATCACAAGAGCCCGGTGGGGCAGGCCTTCCACCAATTCTTCGGCGAAAACACCCTGCGCTCGGACCTGTCCGTGTCGGTGCCGGAGCTGGGCTCGCTCCTCGATCACACTGGCCCTCTGGCCGCCGCCGAGGCGCGGGCGGCGCGCAACTTCGGCGCCGACCACACCTTCTTCGTCATCAACGGCACCTCCACCGCCAACAAGATCGTCTGGCATGCGATGGTCGGGCGCGGTGATCTGGTGCTGGTGGACCGCAACTGCCACAAGTCGGTGGTGCACGCGATCATCATGACCGGCGCCATCCCCCTCTACCTGAGCCCGGAGCGCAACGAGCTGGGCATCATCGGGCCGATTCCGCTCAGCGAGTTCACCCCGGCGTCGATCCAGGCGAAGATCCAGGCCCATCCGCTGGCCCAGGGGCGGCCGGCGAAGATCAAGCTGGCGGTGGTCACCAACTCCACCTACGACGGCCTGTGCTACCACGCCGGGCTGATCAAGCAGACCCTCGGCGCCAGTGTCGAGGTGCTGCACTTCGACGAGGCCTGGTTCGCCTACGCCGCCTTCCATGAATTCTTCGCTGGCCGCTATGCCATGGGCACGCCACGCGGCGATGAAGGGCCGCTGCTGTTCAGCAC
This sequence comes from Pseudomonas sp. 2hn, assembly GCF_019646095.1. NCBI lineage: Bacteria > Pseudomonadati > Pseudomonadota > Gammaproteobacteria > Pseudomonadales > Pseudomonadaceae > Pseudomonas > Pseudomonas sp. 2hn. Next base: position 1,997,097 of record NZ_CP081016.1, read on the forward strand.
CCATTCGACCCACAAGCTGCTGGCCGCCTTCAGCCAGGCGTCGATGATCCATGTGCAGGATGGCGCCTCCCGCCAGCTGGACCGCGACCGTTTCAACGAAGCGTTCATGATGCATATCTCCACTTCGCCGCAGTACAGCATCCTCGCCTCGCTGGACGTGGCCTCGGCGATGATGGAAGGCCCAGCCGGGCGTTCGCTGCTGCAGGAGATGTTCGACGAGGCCCTGAGCTTTCGCCGGGCGCTGGCCAACCTGCGCGAGCACATCGCTGCCGACGACTGGTGGTTCAGCATCTGGCAGCCGCCGCAGGCCCAGGGTGGCGAGCGGCTGGAGGCGTCGGACTGGCTGTTGCAGCCTGGTGCCGAGTGGCATGGCTTTGCCGAGCTGAGCGACGAGTATGTGCTGCTTGACCCACTCAAAGTCACCCTGGTGATGCCCGGGGCCGGTGGCGGCGCGGGCGAGCAGGGCATTCCGGCTGCGGTGGTCAGCAAGTTTTTGTGGGAGCGGGGGCTGGTGGTGGAGAAGACTGGCCTGTACAGCTTCCTGGTGCTGTTCTCGATGGGCATCACCAAGGGCAAGTGGAGCACGCTGCTCACCGAGCTGCTGGAGTTCAAGCGCCATTACGATGCCAATACCGCGCTGGCCGACTGCCTGCCCAGCGTGGTGACGCCGCAGCCGTCACGCTACCAGGGGCTGGGGCTGCGCGACCTGTGCCAGCAACTGCATGCCTTCTACCGCGCCAATGCCACGTCCAGGCAGCTCAAGCTGCTGTTCACCCGTTTGCCCGAAGTGGCGATGACCCCGGCCGAGGCCTATGACCGGATGGTGCGCGGGGAGGTGGAGGCGGTGCCGATCGAGCAGCTGTTGGGTCGGGTCGCGGCGGTGATGCTGGTGCCGTATCCGCCGGGAATTCCCTTGATCATGCCGGGCGAGCGCTTCACCGAGGCGACCCGCTCGATCCTGGTCTACCTGGACTGTGCCCGGGCCTTCGACCAGGGCTTCCCGGGCTTTGTCGCCGACGTGCATGGCCTGCAGCGCGAGGGGACGCTGTACACCGTCGATTGCGTCAAGGAATGCGGATGATCTCGACGCCGGTCTGGGCCAGTTCGAAGCGGTCGTCGCCCAGGTGGTTGACGCGGTCGCCGATGGCCAGCCGATAGCTGGTGACCGGCGCGCCGAGGGTGCTGCCGTCGGCCTGGAGGGTGGACTCCTGGAACTCGTGGACCGGGTAGATACGGCCTTCGGCGTCGCGGGCGTGGAACTGGCCGACCATTACTGCTGCCATTTAGGTGGAAACCTCTGAATCGTGTAGGAAATGTCTGTAGGCATAGACCAGTGAAACGCCCGGGAAGTTTTCAGCCGAATGGAAAAAAACCGCGAAGCCGAGGAACGGTCATCTATAACTAACAGGTCCCATTCCCAGAGCAGAGGTTGCAAAACGCCATGAGCCAGGTCTATTCGGTTGCGGTTGTCGTCGGCAGCTTGCGCAAGGAGTCCTACAACCGCAAGGTGGCCCGCGCGCTGTCTGAGCTGGCGCCGTCCAGCCTTGCCCTGCGGATCGTCGAGATTGGCGAGCTGCCGTTGTACAACGAGGATGTCGAGGCCGAGGGCGCGCCCGAGGCATGGAAGCATTTTCGCGACGAGATCCGCCGCAGCGATGCGGTGCTGTTCGTCACCCCGGAGTACAACCGTTCGGTGCCGGGCGGGTTGAAGAACGCCATCGATGTGGGGTCGCGGCCCTATGGGCAGAGCGTGTGGGGCGGCAAGCCGGCAGCGGTGGCCAGCGTGTCGCCGGGGGCAATCGGCGGGTTCGGTGCCAATCATGCGGTGCGCCAGTCGCTGGTGTTCCTTGACATGCCGTGCATGCAGATGCCCGAGGCGTATATCGGCGGGGCGGCGACGTTGTTCGATGACAGCGGTAAGCTCAATGACAAGACCCGGCCGTTCCTGCAGGGCTTTATCGACCGTTTTGCGTCGTGGGTGAAGCTGAACCGGGCGGTCTGATCCCCAAAAGGCATCGCGGGGCAAGCCCGCTCCCACGCCAGGCTATACCAACCTGCGTGGGAGCGGGCTTGCCCCGCGATGTTTTTCGACATCACGCGCTCTGCGGCATCTCCCCCTTGGCCAATCGCCGGTTGATATCGGCAATCACCTCGGGCAACTCGTTGATGGTATCGATCAAGTAGTGCGGCCGCGATGCGGCGAACATCCCATGAATCCGCTTGCGTTCGCTCTCCAGCTTCTCCGCGCTCAACGCCCGGTAGCCTTCCCAGGTCAGCCCCAGGGCATTGCCCGAGCACACCAGCGCCACGGTCCACATCCCGGCGCGGCGGCCTTCGAGAATCCCCGGCACGGTGTCGTCGACCTTCACGCAGGCAGCCACGTCATCGATGCCCAAGGCAATCACGTTGGCCAGCGCCTGGGCCGGCCACGGGCGGCCGTTCGGTGTCTCGTCGGTGGCCACCACATGGTCGGCCACGTAGCCGTTCTGCGCGGCCAGTTCGACCACCTTGTCCATCACCACCTTCGGGTAGCCCGAGCAGGAGCCGATCTTCAAGCCGTCCTTGCGCAACCCGGTCAGGGTCTCCAGGGCGCCGGGGATCAGCGCCGAGTGCACGGCGATCTTCTCGATCTGCAGCGGCATGAAGCGCTCGTAGATGGCGGTGACGTCGTCGTCGGTGGGTGCGCGGCCGAACACCTTGCGGTAGCGCTCGGCGATCTCCGGCACGTCGCACAGGGTGCGGATATGGTCCCACTTGCCCATGCCCATCGGGCCACGGGCCTCTTCGATGGACACCTGCACGTCGAACTCGGCGAAGGCTTCGACGAAGATCTGGGTCGGGGCGAACGAGCCGAAGTCGACCACGGTGCCGGCCCAGTCGAGGATGGCGGCTTGCAGCTGGGTGGGGTTGCTGTAGTTCATGTGCGCATTTTCCTTGAATTGGGTGGGCAAAGGGTCAGATGTCCAGCACTTCCATTTCCCGCAGCACCTCGGCCACGGCATTGACGGCGGCCTGCATGCCGTCGGCACCGACCACGCCGATGCAGCCGACGCGGAAGGTCTCGACCTGGGTCAGCTTGCCCGGGTAAAGGATGAAGCCCTTGGCCTTGACCCGCTCGTAGAAGTCCTTGAACTGGTAGCGCGGATCCTTCGGCGCGTGGAAGGTGACGATGATCGGTGCCTGGATGTCGGCGGGCAAAAAGCTCTGCAGGCCGATCTTCGCCATGCCGTCGAGCAGCGTCTTGCAGTTGTCGGCGTAGCGCTGGTGGCGGGCGGGCAGTCCCCCCTCTTCGTTGTATTGCTGCAGTGCTTCGTGCAGGGCGGCGACCACGTGGGTCGGCGGGGTGAAGCGCCACTGGCCGGTCTTGGCCATGTAGGCGTGCTGGTCGTGCAGGTCCATGGCCAGGGAGTGGGCGTTGCCTTCCGCGGCGGCCAGGGCGGTTTTCTCGGCGAAGACGAAGCCCATGCCCGGCACGCCCTCCAGGCACTTACCGGAGGCGGCGATCAGCGCTTCGAAGGGGATCTGGCGGGCATCGATCGGCAGCGCGCCGAAGGAGCTCATTGCGTCGATGATCAGGCGCTTGCCGTGGCGCTGGATCACCTGGGCGATCTCGGGCAGTGGGTTGAGGATGCCGGTGCTGGTCTCGCAGTGGATCAGCGCCACGTGGGTCACGGCGGGGTCGGCGGCCAGCAGGCGGTCGACATCGGCAGCGGTGGTCGGCTGGTCCTCGGCGGTCTCGAAGGTGCTGTAGGCGCGGCCCAGCACCTTGCAGATCTTCGCCAGGCGCTGGCCGTAGGCGCCGTTGATCAGCACCAGGACCTTGCCGTCACGGGGTACCAGGGTGCCGATGGCGGCCTCGACGGCGAAGGTGCCGCTGCCTTGCAGGGGCACGCAGTGGTGGCTGGCGCTGCCGTCGAGGATGGCCAGCAGTTGCTCGCAAACGCTGGCGGTCAGCTGGTTGAAGTCGCGGTCCCACGAGCCCCAGTCCACGAGCATGGCCTGGCGGGTGCGGATCGAGGTGGTCAGTGGACCGGGGGTCAGCAGGATCGGGGCGTTGCTCATTCCGTGGTTCCTCACTTGCGGTGGGCTGGAAACTAGTGGGGCTAGGTTGCAATTCGCTGTGTCATCAATCAAATTGTTTGTAGATATGCCAGCCATAAGTCAGGCCGATAGATATGAACCTGTTCCAGCTCCGCGCCTTCGACGCCGTCGCTCGCGAGGGCAGCTTCACCCGCGCCGCCGAGCGGCTGTTCATCAGCCAGCCGGCGGTGACCGGGCATGTGAAGGCGTTGGAGGAGCACTACCAGATCACCCTGCTGCGCCGTACCGCCCGGCGGGTCGAGCTGACCGAGGAGGGCACGCGGCTGGCGGCCATTACCCGGGCCATGTTCGGCCTGGCCGAGGAGGCCCAGGCCATGCTCGAGGCCAACCGGCAGTTACTGACCGGGCGCCTGGAGGTGGCGGCGGACGGCCCGCACCGGGTGATGCCGATGCTGGCGCAGTTGCGCGAACGCTATCCCGGCATCACCGTCAACCTGCGCCTGGGCAATGCCCAGGAAACCCTGGCCGCGTTGCTGTCGGAGCATGCCGATGTGGCTGTGCTGACCGAGATCGAGCCGCGCAAGGGCCTGCACCTGCAGGCGTTATGCGAATCGCGGTTGTGTGCGCTGCTGCCCGTGGGGCATGCGTGGGCGGGTGCCGGGGGAGACTTGCCGCTGGCCGAGCTGGACAGGCAGATCATGGTGCTGCGCGAGCCCAACTCGACCACCCGGCGCACCTTCGATAAGGCCTGCGCCGATGCCGGCGTGCAACCTCGGGTGCTGCTGGAGCTGGACAGCCGCGAAGCAGTTACCGAGGCGGTGGCGGCGGAACTGGGCATTGGCGTGGTGTCCTCCACCGAGGTGGCCCATGACCCGCGGGTGGTGGCCCGCCCCCTGGCCGGTCTGGGCCTGGTCAACCAGCACATGGTCGGTTGCCTGGAGCGCCGCCGCGAGCTGCGCCTGATCCAGGCGTTCCTGGGCCTGGCCGCCGGCCAGTGATTGGCGGCTGACGTTTTCCCCGTGGCGGCCTAAGATGGCCGCCACAGCGCAGACTGGATTGTCGATGAGCGAGAAGGACACCATTTCCATGCAACTGGTGCGCGAAGCCCTGTTGCAGACCTGCCCGGCCGGCGAACCCGATGCTGGGCTGCTGGCGCGTGCCGGGATCGCGGCCGAGCAGTTGGACCGGCCCGAGGCACGGGTGACGGCCGAGTCCTACGCCCGGCTCTGGCGCCTGCTGGCGCGGCGCTGCAACGACGAGTTCTTCGCCATGGACCGGCGCGGCCTGCGCAGTGGCAGCCTGGCCTTCATGGCCCGCAGCGCCATGGCCCAGCCGACCCTGGGCGCGGCCCTGGACAACCTGCTGGCGTTCCTGTCGCTGATGCTCGAAGACCTGCAACCGGGCCTGGTGCGCCAGCAGAGCCTGGCCGAGATCGTCATCAACGAGCCCGGCGACACGCCGCGCCGGGCGTTCACCTACTTCACCTTCTGGATGATCGTGCACGGCCTGGCCTGCTGGCTGGCCGGGCGGCGCATTCCGATCCTGGCCATCGACCTGCGTTGCGCCGAGCCGCCATTCTGCGATGACTACCGGGTGATGTTTTCCGAAAACCTGCAGTTCGAGCGTCCGCGTACGCGGATGATCATCGCCGCCGAATGCCTGGAACTGCCGGTCAGGCGCAGTGACGAGGAGTTGCAGCGTTTTCTGGCCGAGGCTCCAGGCAATATTCTGGTCAAGTTCCGCGACCCGGCCAGCCTGGCCCGGCAGATCCGCCACCGCTTGCTGGAGATGCCGCCGGGCGCCTGGCCGGACGCCGAGCAGGTGGCCGCCACCCTGCACATGTCGGTGTCGACGTTGCGCCGGCGTCTGTCGGAAGAGGGCCAGAGCTATCAGGGCATCAAGGATGGCGTGCGTCGGGAGTTGGCCATTGCCTGGCTGGCCGAGGCGCAGCTGGGGTTGAGCGATATCGCCGAGCGCCTGGGCTTTGCCGACAGCAGCTCGTTCTACAAGGCGTTTCGCAAGTGGTTCGGTTGCAATCCGGGGCATTACCGTTCGCTGGTCATGCATGAAGGTGGCGCAACGGGTGGGTGAGCCTTCCCGCTGAAGCGGCGCTGGCGGCTTGTGCACTGTGAGGCACCTTCAAGTACAAGGTCCTTACAGCATGACTTCCAATACCCTCTTGCCAACCGAAGCAGGCAGGAATGCGCAACTTCGCGTACTTCTGGACAAATTCATTGGTGCAAGACTGCCGGACTGGTTCACACAGGCTTCCGTGGAGCGCCTGAGGGCACTGCACAAGGCGTTCCAGGTCCATGAAAAGAGTCGTCAGCAACTGGCGCGGGCGACAACTGCTTTGGTATCGGCGCAACAGTTCGCCGAGCAGCATTTCCAACCGATGCTCAAGACCCTGTTGCCTGACGGGCCCGCGCTGGATGCGCTGGAGTGGGTCGACGCCTGGTACGGGGTGACGCCGATCCTGTCCACACCTAGTGTCGAGCCACATGAGTTGCGTTCGCCGGCACGGCTGCGGCTGATGCAGAACTTTCCCACATCTGCCTCGTTTTTCGTTGCCACAGGATTGGTGAACAGCGGCGCTTCGGCTGTCCTGTCCAACCCAGAGGGTGTTGCCGGTGCCTGCCGCAAGCTGGATCTGGGCAAGCAGTACCAGGCATTGATCGCTCAGGTGCTCAGCCCGGCCAATCGAACTTTGCTTGCTGAACATAAACGAGCCGCGTTTGTCCTGATGTGCGAGCTTGCCTTGTGTCGTGCGCAGATCAGCGTCGAGGAGTACATGGCCCTTGACCAGCTTTCGAGCGGCAAGGCAGATCAGCCAGGCCAACAGTGCTTCGCCGGCGCCGGTGAACTGCGCATGCTGGGGTTCACCGTCGAGAACGCTTTGAAAATCCAGTTGCGTGACGCGCAGGGTACGGACAAGGGCGTCATCCTATACGTGCCCGATGATGGGCAGAACTCATTGCGCCGTTTCGATTCGGCCCGGCGAATGGAGCAGGCGCTGGCCAGTGAGCTGGAAAACGCGGATATCCGTCGGGACTTTCGCGAACGGATTCGCCTGCGTGACCGCGCTGCTTTCAGTCGGTTGCTGGAGGTGCGCCTGAGTGATGATGTGCCAGACCTGCAAATGGAAGGTGCCGCTTCCGGGCAAGATATCTTCAGCACTCTGGCCACTACCCAAGTAGAGCGGTTCAAGGATGACGGCAAGCTGCTGCTGGTCTCTAACGCGGACGCCGATCAACGAGCCGCCAATGAGCGTCTGGCCACTTGGTCAGGGATCGGTTTCACCGTGCTCGGATTGGCGGGGCTGGGTATTCCTATCGTTGGTGTGGCGCTCTTCGCGACCTTGGTGGTGGACACCCTCGCGCATGTGTATGAAGGCGCTGTCGATTGGAGCGAGGGGCACCAGCATGAAGCGCTGGAGCACCTGTTCAGCGTCGCCGAGACCGTGGCGATCACCGCCGCCACCGCCGCAGGTGCCATGGCGGTTGCAAGCGTGCTGAAGCGCAGTTCGTTCGTCGACCTACTGGATCCGGTCAAGACAAATCTGGGAGCGCGCCTTTGGCAGTCGGACCTGCAGGTGTACGAATCTGACCCGGGGGCGGCGCGGCTGTTGGACAACGGCTTGTACGGCGAAGGCTCCCGGCGCTGGTTACGTGTCGACGACAAGTACTACGAATTGCAACGAGAGGCGCCAGGCAAGCCCTGGAGTTTGCGTCATGCCGAGCGCGCCGATGCTTACGGGCCGCCGGTCGACTTCAATGGCGAGCGTTGCTGGCGCATACGCCTGGAGCGACCTTTGGAGTGGGACGACAGCACACGGATGCTCAACCGCCTTTGGCCGCTGGACCCCCCGCTGTCTGCCGAAACGGCCGGGCGGATACTGCAGGTGGCCGGCGTCGACAAGGAGGCATTGCGTGGGGTGCTGGTGGAGAACCGCCAGGCGCCGATCACCCTACGGGATACCTTGAGGCGCTACATGGCGGCGAGTCGGGTTTCGGCGCTGTTCAGTGCATTGGAGAAACCCGGTGCGCTCCTCGAGGACACCCAGGTACTGGCATGGTGCAGAGCCTGTGCGGACATGCACACACTGGAAGACCCGGCCATCGGCAGGCAGTTGCTGACGCGACGGTATGAGCTGCGAGAGGCCTTGCAGAATCACCTGGCGGAGGACCTGCTGCTCGCCGAGGATCCTCTGGAGGCCTTGCCCGACGATGAACCTCCTGCTGACGCGCTGTTAAAGCAGTTGCAAAGCGAGTTTCCCGGCTTGCCCCTGGCTTATGCCACCGAGGCGGTGCAAGGCGCCGATTCGATGTTGCGTCGGGTGGCCATCAGCGAGTCTCGGCTGCCGATGACGATACTAAAGCAGGTTCGCTCGCTGCTTGGGCAAGCGCGACTGACACGGGCACTGGAAGGTCTTTTGCTGGATACCAGCTACACCGATGGGACTGGCGAGCTGGTGCTGGCCTTGCTGCCCAGACTCGCCAACTGGCCTGCGTCGCTGAACCTGGAGCTGCGCGAAGGTTCGGCGTTTGGTCGACTGATCAGTGTGTTGGACCCTCAAGGTCTGCGCGAGAAACGCACTGTGCTGGTCTGGCGGTCGGGCCAGTTCCACCTTTATGACCACCAGGGGCTGGCGCTGGAGCAGGACATCGACGCGCCGGGCGGGTTGTTCCAGGCTCTGGTGGGCGTGCTCGGGCAGGAGGGGAGGCAGGCCCTCAAGCTCACTGGCCAGTCACCCGCCGAGCAACTGCGCCAAGCGATCATCGGCGAACTGCCAATATCACGAGACGCCATCATCAACCGCTTAGGCTGGCGGGCAGTGGCCCCCAGGTTCAACCCTGGCAAGCGCTTGCCTGATGGACGAGTCGGCTACACCCTTGGCGGCTCTCTTTCCAGGCGCTCTGGGACCATGGATACCCTGAGGCTACGTGTCAGGGCGCTTTACCCCTCGCTCAGCATTGTCGAGGTGGACAGGATGATCCAGGAGTGGCAGTTGCGCACCGGGGATGCCATCGAGGAGCTATTGTCCCAGGAAACCAATTTCACTTACCTGGAAGATACGCTAAGCGCCTGGGAACGTGAGCCGCGCAGCCGTGCACTGCGCAATCGGCGCCGGCAGTTCTCCAATCGCCTGCGCAGCGCCTGGCGCCATGAGGGTGAAACCATTCGCAGCCACAGCCAGGACCGTGTCGGGCGTATCCTGAGCATCGGGGGCTGGCGCATCGGCTCATTGCCCGACCTGCCGGCGGAAATCGACATGGGGCACATCTACGAGTTGCGCATGTCCGGCATGGACCTGATGAGCATGTCGCCGATGTTCCTGGGCTGCTTCGATTCCCTGGAAACCTTGAGCTTGAACAATAACCTGCTGACTACGGTGCCTGAGCAGATTGCCCAGCTGCCCAGGCTCAGGCGGCTGGAGATGAGGTCGAACCGCATCCAGATGAATGCCTCGGGCGTCGCCACCTTGTCCAGCCTTGAAGGCCTGGAGACCCTGGTGCTCGACTTCAATCCGCTGCGTTCGCTCGAACTGGACTTCTCCCGTCTTACCGAACTGCAATTCCTCAGGGCGGATCGATGCTCCCTGAGAAGCGTGCCGACAGGTATCGAGCGATGCACGCAACTGATCCTGGCCGATCTGCGTTTCAACCTGATTTCGACGATTCCCAATGGCCTGATGGCGACCTCGCGGACCTTCAGGCGTCGCGTGAACCTGGACGGCAACCCGGTGCCACTGCCAACGTTGACCGCATTCATGGCCGGGGACGCTGACGAACCGGTCGACGCGCAGCTACCGGAGGTTATCGACCCCTTGCAACGCTGGCTCGAGACGGGTGAGCCGCAGGGGCGTGCTGAACGACGTGCCATGTGGCAGCGCGTGCAACAACTCGAAGGCAGCGCACAATGGTTCCAGTTGTTGGCGACTCTCACCAGGACCCAGGACTTCCTCCAGGCCCCCGAATACCTGGGTGAGCAGGTCTGGCAGTTGATCGAGGATATAGACACCGACAGCGTGTTGCGCGATGACCTCTTCACCCATGCCGGTATCCAGCTCACCTGCCATGATAGTGTCGCGGAACGCTTCAGCAGGTTGTGGATGCGGGCGCTGGTTCACCATGCCGAACTACAGGGCAAGGTAGGCAGCAATGGTGACGAACTGCTGAAGTTGGGACGGGCCCTGTTTCGCCTGGACCGTCTCGACGAGTTCGCCAGGCAGGAAGTGATGGTGCGGGAGGCTGCGAGGCAGGAGGTCGACGAGCTGGAGGTCGTGCTCGGCCTGCGGGTCGAGCTGGCCGACACGCTGGGTCTGATCGGGCAACCCAGGTCGATGCTGTATGGCGCGGTGGCGAACATCACGCCTTCGCTGAAGGAGCGGGCGGTCGATGCGGTGCTGGCGGACGAGACGGATGGGCACCTGGTGCAGAGCCTGGCCAATCGTGAATTTTGGCGTGATTACCTGAAAGTGCGGCATGGCGAACTCTTTGCCCAGCATGACGAAGAGTTCGCTGAAAAGCTTGCCGCGCTGGATGAGCAGGCCTTGAGCAGCGATGCGTACCTGAAGGCCTGCAATGCCGTGGCGGCGGAGCGCGAGGCCAGTGAGCGCGCGATGACGGTCACGCTGACCCAGGAAGTGCTGGACCTTGAGGCCGTGGGCGTCAAGCTCGATCCGGAGGATGGCGAATCCGCTCAGCCGGATTGACAGCTTTGGCCATTGCCGGCTGCGCCTCTCGGCGCGAACATCGTCAGACCGATGGTGCACTCCAACAATAAGAAACCAGGAGTCTGACGATGCGCGATTACGCCGAGGCCGCCCGTTCGTTCGACCATGCCCGGGCCGCCACTGCGGCGCTGCATGGCAACCTCGAGGCCCTCAATGCCTGTGTCGAGTGCTGCGACCGCCACACCGGCAGCAACAAACCCGCCTTGGTCTGGGAGGACCGGGATGGCAACAGCGGGCGTTACACCTTCGATCAACTGCAGGCCCTGGCCGCACGCTTTGCCAACGTGCTCAAGGCCCAGGGTGTCGAGGACGGTGACCGGGTCGCCGGGCTTATGCCGCGTACCTCTGAATTGCTGGTGACCATCCTCGCTACCTGGCGCCTGGGTGCGGTCTATCAACCGCTGTTTACCGCTTTCGGCCCCAAGGCCATCGAGCACCGTCTCGAGCAGTCCCACGCCAAGGTGGTGGTCACCGACCGCCACAATCGGCCCAAGCTCGATGGGGTGGCGGGCTGCCCGACCATCGTCACGGTCGCCGCCGCCGAGGGCGAGCTGGACTTTCACCGCAGCCTCGAAGCCGCTGCCAGCGAATGCGCGCCGGTCATGCGTAGCGGCAACGATCCTTTCCTGCTGATGTTCACCTCGGGCACCACCGGCCCGGCCAAGCCGCTGGAAGTGCCGCTGCGCGCCATCGTCGCGTTCCAGGGCTACATGCGCGATGCCATCGGCCTGCGCCCGGACGACAACTTCTGGAACCTGGCCGACCCCGGCTGGGCCTACGGTCTTTACTACGCGGTCACCGGCCCGTTGTCGCTGGGCCACGCCACCACCTTCTACGACGGTCCGTTCAGCGTCGAAAGTTGCGCGCGGGTCATCGACAAGCTGGGCATTACCAACCTGGCGGGTTCGCCTACCGCCTACAGGTTGCTGATCGCGGCGGGCAGCGCATTCTCGGTGCCGATCAAGGGGCGCTTGCGGGTGGTCAGCAGTGCTGGCGAACCGCTCAATCCTGAGGTGATCCGCTGGTTCGCCGACGAGCTCGGGGTGACCATTCATGACCACTACGGCCAGACCGAGCTGGGCATGGTGCTGTGCAACCACCACGCGTTGGCGCACCCGGTGCACCTGGGCTCGGCCGGCTTCGCCATTCCCGGCCACCGCATCGTCGTGGTGGACGAGCAGGGCAACGAACTGCCTGTCGGCCAGCCCGGCATCCTCGCGGTGGACCGCGAGCAATCGCCGCTGTGCTGGTTCGCCGGTTACCACGGGCTGCCGACCAAGGCCTTCGTCGGCAAGTACTACCTGTCCGGCGACACGGTCGAGCTCAATCAGGACGGCAGCATCAGCTTCGTCGGTCGCAGCGACGATGTGATCACCACCTCGGGCTACCGGGTCGGCCCGTTCGACGTGGAAAGCGCGCTGATCGAGCACCCGGCGGTGGTCGAGGCGGCGGTGATCGGCAAACCCGACCCGGAGCGCACCGAATTGATCAAGGCCTTCGTGGTGTTGGCCCAGGGTTACCAGGGCAGCGCCGAACTTGAGGAAATCCTGCGCCAACACGTACGCCAGCGTCTCTACGCCCACGCCTACCCGCGTGAAATCGAATTCGTCGGCGAGCTGCCCAAGACCCCGAGCGGCAAGCTGCAACGCTTCATCCTGCGCAACCAGGAAATCGCCCGACAACAAGCCGCGCAGCCGATCGCTGCGGGCGCCTGAAGGAAGACCGACATGCACATCACTCAAAAGAATTTCATTGTCAGCGGCGCGGCCTCGGGCCTGGGCGCCGCCACCGCGCAGATGCTCATCGAGGCCGGCGCCAAGGTCATGCTGGTCGACCTGAACGCTGCGGCCGTCGAGGCCAAGGCCGCCGAACTAGGCACAAATGCCTGCTTCGCGGTGGCCGACATCAGCGACGAGCAGGCCGCCAAGGCGGCGGTCGATGCCGCCGTCAACGCCTTTGGCAGCCTGCATGGCCTAGTCAACTGCGCTGGCATCGTCGGCGCCGAGAAGGTCCTGGGCAAGAATGGCCCGCACGCCCTGGGCAGCTTCGCCAAGGTTATCAACGTCAACCTGATCGGCAGTTTCAACCTGTTGCGCCTGGCTGCAGCGGCCATGGCCGAAGGACCTGCGGATGAGGGCGGCGAGCGGGGCGTGATCATCAATACCGCCTCCATCGCCGCTTATGACGGCCAGATCGGCCAGGCCGCCTATGCCGCCTCCAAGGGCGCCATCGCCAGCCTCACCCTGCCGGCGGCCCGTGAGCTGGCGCGCTTCGGCATCCGCGTGATGACCATCGCCCCCGGCATCTTCGAAACCCCGATGATGGCCGGCATGACCGACGAAGTCCGCGCTTCGCTGTCCGCCGGCGTGCCATTCCCGCCACGCCTGGGCCGCCCGCAGGAGTATGCAGCGCTCGCTCGTCATATCATCGAGAACAGCATGCTCAACGGCGAAGTGATCCGTCTCGACGGCGCGCTGCGCATGGCTGCCAAGTAAGGAGAACCGAACATGAGCCTGAACCACGATCCGATTGTCATCGTCAGCGCCGTGCGCACCCCCATGGGCGGCCTGCAGGGCGACCTCAAGAGCCTGACTGCGCCACAACTGGGCAGCGCAGCCATTCGTGCCGCTGTCGAGCGCGCCGGTATCGATGCCGCCAGTGTCGAGCAAGTGCTGTTCGGCTGCGTGCTGCCGGCCGGCCAGGGCCAGGCACCGGCACGCCAGGCGGCGCTGGGTGCCGGCCTGGACAAGCACACCACCTGCACCACCCTGAACAAGATGTGCGGCTCGGGCATGCAGGCGGCGATCATGGCCCATGACCAACTGCTGGCCGGCAGCGCCGACGTGATCGTCGCCGGTGGCATGGAAAGCATGACCAACGCCCCGTACCTGCTGGACAAGGCCCGAGGCGGCTACCGCATGGGCCACGGCAAGATCATCGACCACATGTTCATGGACGGCCTGGAAGATGCCTACGACAAGGGCCGCCTGATGGGCACCTTCGCCGAGGACTGCGCGCAGAAGGGCGACTTCAGCCGCGAGGCCCAGGACGCCTTCGCCATCGCTTCGCTGACCCGTGCCCAGGACGCGATCAAGAGTGGCCGCTTCGCCGCCGAGATCGTTCCGGTTGAAGTCACCGAGGGCAAGGAAAAACGCGTCATCAAGGACGACGAGCAGCCGCCCAAGGCGCGTCTGGACAAGATCCCGCAGCTCAAGCCGGCGTTCCGCGAAGGCGGCACCGTCACCGCGGCCAACTCAAGCTCCATCTCTGACGGTGCTGCGGCACTGGTGCTGATGCGCCGTTCCGAGGCCGAGAAACGTGGCCTCAAACCACTGGCGGTGATCCATGGCCACGCCGCCTTCGCCGACACCCCGGCACTGTTCCCCACCGCACCCATCGGCGCCATCGACAAGCTGCTCAAACGCACCGGTTGGAATCTGGCCGAGGTGGACCTGTTCGAGATCAACGAGGCCTTCGCCGTGGTCACCCTGGCGGCCATGAAGCACCTCGACCTGCCCCATGACAAAGTCAACATCCACGGCGGCGCCTGCGCCCTGGGTCACCCGATCGGCGCCTCGGGCGCGCGCATTCTGGTAACCCTGCTGTCGGCCCTGCGCCAGAACAACCTGCGCCGTGGCGTGGCGGCCATCTGCATCGGCGGTGGCGAAGCCACGGCCATGGCGGTCGAGTGCCTGTACTGAGGTGAATCATGCTGGTAACTGAAGAGCAACAACAGATCGCCGACGCCGTGCGCGACTTCGCCCAGGAGCGCCTGAAGCCGTTTGCCGAGCAATGGGACAAGGAACACCGCTTCCCCAAGGAGGCCATCGAAGAGATGGCCGGCCTGGGCCTGTTCGGCATGCTGGTGCCGGAACAGTACGGCGGCAGCGACACCGGCTATGTGGCCTATGCCATGGCCCTGGAAGAGATCGCTGCCGGTGACGGTGCCTGCTCGACCATCATGAGCGTGCACAATTCGGTGGGCTGCGTGCCGATCCTCAAGTTCGGCACAGAGGCACAGAAACAGCAGTTCCTGGCGCCACTGGCCAGCGGTGCGATGCTCGGCGCCTTTGCCTTGACCGAGCCCCAGGCCGGCTCCGACGCCAGCAGCCTGAAGACCCGCGCTCGTCTGGAAGGCGACCACTACGTGCTCAACGGCAGCAAGCAGTTCATCACCTCCGGGCAGAACGCCGGGGTGGTGATCGTTTTCGCCGTCACCGATCCGGACGCCGGCAAGCGCGGCATCTCGGCCTTCATCGTGCCCACCGATTCACCGGGCTACCAGGTGGCGCGGGTCGAGGACAAACTTGGCCAGCATGCCTCCGACACCTGCCAGATCGTCTTCGACAACGTGCGCGTGCCGGTGGCCAACCGCCTCGGTGAGGAAGGGCAGGGTTACAAGATCGCCCTGGCCAACCTCGAAGGTGGCCGCATCGGCATCGCCTCGCAGTCGGTGGGCATGGCCCGCGCTGCCTTCGAGGTGGCACGCGACTACGCCAATGAGCGGCAGACCTTCGGCAAGCCGCTGATCGAGCACCAGGCCGTGGCCTTCCGCCTGGCCGACATGGCAACCAAGATCGCCGTGGCCCGGCAGATGGTGCTGCACGCCGCCGCCCTGCGCGACGCCGGGCGTCCGGCACTGGTGGAAGCCTCGATGGCCAAGCTTTTTGCCTCGGAAATGGCCGAAAAGGTCTGTTCGGATGCCTTGCAGACCCTCGGCGGTTATGGCTATCTGAGCGACTTCCCGCTGGAGCGGATCTACCGCGACGTGCGGGTCTGCCAGATCTACGAAGGCACCAGCGACATTCAGCGCATGGTCATTGCGCGCAATCTTTGAAGGAGCAGACTGCATGGCATTCGAAACCATCCTGTTGGACATCCACGGCAAGGTCGGCCTGATCACCCTCAACCGCCCACAGGCGCTGAACGCGCTGAACGCGCAGATCGTCGGCGAGATCAACCAGGCCCTGGACCAGCTGGAGCGTGACCCGAACATCGGCTGCGTGGTGCTGACCGGTTCCGCCAAGGCCTTCGCCGCCGGCGCCGACATCAAGGAAATGGCCGAGCTGCAATATCCGCAGATCTACGTCGACGACCTGTTCAGCGATGCCGACCGCATTGCCAACCGGCGCAAGCCGATCATCGCCGCGGTATCGGGCTTTGCCCTGGGCGGTGGCTGCGAGCTGGCGATGATGTGCGACTTCATCCTCGCCGCCGACAACGCCAAGTTCGGCCAGCCGGAGATCAACCTCGGCGTGCTGCCGGGCATGGGCGGCACCCAGCGCCTGACCCGCGCCGTCGGCAAGGCCAAGGCGATGGAGCTGTGCCTGACCGGCCGCCTGATGGGGGCCGAGGAAGCCGAGCGTGCCGGCCTGGTGGCGCGTATCGTGCCGCAGGCGGAGCTGGTGGAAGAGGCGCTGAAGGTGGCCGCGACCATCGCCAGCAAGTCGATTCCGGTGAGCATGATGGTCAAGGAGAGCGTCAACCGCGCCTTCGAGGTCACTCTGAGCGAGGGCGTGCGCTTCGAGCGCCGGGTATTCCATGCAGCCTTCGCCACCGAAGACCAGAAGGAAGGCATGGCCGCGTTCATCGCCAAGCGCGAGGCGCAGTTCAAGGACCGTTGATGTAACAGGGGCGCCGTCCGTGCGGCGCCCCACTGGTGGTCACTCCAGACTGAAGAAGTAACGTGCGGCTGCGGCGCCGGTAATCGGTGCTCGGTAGACCTCCACGTCCTTGCCGCTGGCGTCGGTGTAACGCCCGCCGGCGGCATGGCGCTGGGCGGCGGTCTTCAGGTGGCCGGCGGTGAAGTCGACTTTGGCCGTATCCAGTGCCGGGTAGTGGAAATGCGCGTACCACAGCACCTGGCCGTCACGGCTGATGCTGTACTCATCGATGTAGTCGTCGGGCCGCCCTTTGACCTTGGCCAGGCGCGTGCGTTGGCCTACCTTGGCGATACGCGCCTCGCCCTGCTCCAGCAGGAACTGCACCTCGCCCATCTTGGGCTTGCGCGTCACTGCGGCCTCTATTCGCATCCGTGTCGCTTGGCTGGTCAACGTATCGGCAAGTTCCCGCAGGTGTTTGGCAACCGTCTCGGCGTCCTTGCCCTGGCTGGCTTCATCGGTTTCGTTGTCCTGGGTCAGGCGTGCCTCGATACCGTCGACCATGGCCAGGACGCGATCGCGCTGGTGCAACACGGACTCTTCGATCTCCACCGGCAGGTAGCTGTCCGATGCACGCAGCAGACGTGCGACCTCTTTCTGGGCTTGTGTTATCAAACCGTCGCTGTCTTTTAGCAGGCGCTTGAGACTGTGCCCCGAGGGGCGGCTTGGCGCAGAGGGCGGCGTGACTTCCACCCATTCGCCTTGCTTGAGGTGGTAGGTCTGGCCGGGTGTCTTGCTGTCCGGGCCGGGTATGTCCACGGTGTTCTCATCGTCCGCTCGGGGCTCGGCCAGCAGCAGGCCATGCTCGGTGGTCTCGATCAGGCCGGGCGCCTTGTTGCGCAACTGCTTCAGCGAGCTGACCGGAGGATAGTCCGGCAGGTTGCCAAGGTCCTGGGCAATCAGCGCTTGTATGTGTTCCAACTCGTCCTGTAGCAGACGCAAGGTCTGCTGCGCGGCCTTGCCTTGGATAAGCTCACCGAGATTGCCGAGCTGGCGGGCCGCCGCCTGAAAGTGCCCCTGGATGCTGCGCAGCAGGCGGACCGTGAGCTCTTGTGCCGGGTCTGTCAGGTTGTACAGTTCACTGCGCTGGACGATACCCAGCTGGAAGTTGCTCCAGAAACGATCCCTCCAGTAGCAGGCTTCGCTGGTCAGACCATGAACCAGGGTCAGGCGATTGAGTTGGGCCTCCAGCAGCAGGAAGCGCATGAGCAGGTCCTTTTGTGCCGTGGCCGCAGGCAGGGCCGCGAGGTCGCGCCATTCGACGATCTGCGGGTGTCGCTGGCTGGCCAGCCTGGCCAGCTCCTCCTGGCGTTGGCGCAACCGGTCGTTGTTGTCGATCATCTGCTCGAGCAGGGGGACCAGCTTGTCCAGGCGCTGGGTAGCGATCTGGACATCGGCGGGGGTGAGTTCCTCGCGGTTCTGCTCTTGTTGTCGAGCGATCACCAGCAACTGTTCGCGACTGGGCTTGTAGCGTTTGTTCAGGAGTTTGCGCAGTAAATGCTGGCAGCTGGCGTCCTGATACAACGCAAAGGCATGCACTTTCCTGAAGTCCTTCACCGGTTCCAGGGCGTTGCGTGCCCTGAGGTGTTCCCTGTGTTCGCCCCAGAACTGTGAGAGCGCCTGGAGCTTGCCTTGGCACTGTTCGAGGATGGTGTCGTCCGGGGTGGCGTGAACCAGTTTTTCAATCGTGGCCATCTGTGCAAGCTTGGTGGGGAGGCTTTGCTTGTCTGCCTTGATCGCCTCATTGGCAGCGAGCATGGCCTGTTCCTTGTTCAGGCGCAGCTTGCGGATCTGTTCGGACAATGGCATGCCGCCTTTCAGGCCCAGGCGCAGATCGAGTTGCCAGCGGCCGATCTCGTCACGGTGCAGCCATGGGCCCTGGGTGCCGTCCGGGCCGATGATGTGCAGCTTCTGTGGTTCGGCCATCTCCACTTCATAGACCTTGTCGTCAAGCACCGTGTAAAAGCGTGTGCCTTTGAGGTAAAGGCCCCGCAGCGTGCCATTTGGAATCGGTTTACCAAGCGCGGGGGCGGCAACCGTGGCCTGGAGTGTCTCAAGTGTCTTGCGCTGTGTGGCGTTAAGCGTGCGATCGGGGTGTGCCCAGCCGAACTCGAGGCGAGAAGGTGGCGATGGGGGGCCGAAGGAGAGGGGCTCGCTTTTCTCAGGTAGGGTCGGGGGGCTTTGTTCGAGCGGCGATTGCGCGGTATCGCCCTGTTCCAGTTCCAGGCGGAACAGGGCGTGGGAAAACAGCAACAAGGCGATGTTTACCAGCAGGTTGACCAGTGCCAGCTCATGACCTGTCGGGTTTTTCTCGGCATCGGATTCGATGAAGTCGGCCAGGGCGACTTCCATCTGGGCCAGCCATGCGATCTTGCCCAGGGTTTTGCCTGCCAAGGGCAGTAGCGTGTTGAACAGCAACCAGCCCAGTTCCTTCCAGCTTTCCCAGCGTGCCTGGGCGGTGGTGGCGGACTGCGCCTCGAAACGTTGGATCGATTCGGTCACGCATCCCTCATAGAGCGCCTTGCCGATGTCGCTGATCGCATCCTCTACGGACAGTGTGACCGGGGCGGGAGTCCCGAAAGGCACGGCGCTGGTATCGTCCAGGGGCACGAACAGATGGGGTTCGATGAAGCCTCCGTGGGCATAGAAGCGCCGGTCCTCGGCGGGCAAGCGTTGCAGCAGGTCGTCCTGCAGCGCACCTGCGGTGCTGATGGCGACGAACAGGGCCATGCGGTCGCCGAAGTACAGCAGCGGCGCCACGTGCAGGGGGCGATACAGCAGGCAGCCCTCGGTACCGGGTGTTTCGGGTTCGATCAGCCAGGTATTGAGCGGATGATCCGGTGATGAGCCAGGTGCCTTGATCAACCCCAATGCTCGCATGATCCAGCGCGTCGCGCCCTGGTCGGGCCCGGGGACGAATACCTGGGCGATGTGTTCTGCCAGGGTAGGGCTTGGCAGTTGGCCGCGAAGGTACAGCTCCATTGCCAGTGCCGGCAGTTGCACCCGCAACTGATCGCTTAGCTGGCGTTGACGTTGCGGGCGTCGAAGCGGATCGTTCAGCAGCTTTTCGCGCAGCATGGCGGGATAGGCGCGGCCAATGTCGAGCTCGGACACCAGGCGACGCAGGTAAGCGGCGTCCATCCAGGCAGGCAGGGTATCGTCGTCCTTTCGGCTCAGGGCTACGCGTCCTGGCCTGAGCAGCCCCAAGTTGCCGATGGCCAGTTGTGCCAGCGAGAAGTCCACCGGGGTGACTTCCCCCGATGTGATGATCACGTCCTGACCGGCGATCGCGCTGGCGGTGGTCTGGTAGTTGGTGACCACGATATCTTCGGGCTTGAGCGTGTCCTGTGGATGGTCGCGGGCCAGTCGTGCCGCCAGTTGGCGGTTGGCGAAGGCTTCGGCTTGCTCGATACCGTCAAGCCAGAATTGCCCACTGCTGTCGCGGTATTGCTGGGCGACATCGATCAGTCGTTCGCTGTACTGCATCAGTGAGCGGCTTGTGGCGTTGCGCAGCCAGTCAGGCAGTTGTTTGCTGAGGGCCTGGCGTTGCGCGGTTTCGACTTCGTCGCACAGATCGATCAATGATGTCAGGCGATCCAGATCGCGGTTCATGGCAAGCGCGTCGAGCCTGCCGCGGTATCGCCCGGCGAGGTGTTCGATGAGCCGTAGTAACTGGATCAGCAGGCCGAGGGCCTGGACTTCAAATACCGAGTCGGTCGAGGCCGCGATCTCGAGTTGGCGGGGCGTGGAACGCAACGGAGCCGGCAATGCGGTGCTGAGCGCTTGCAGCAACGCCGGGCGTGATGGATAGCGGAACAGGCGACCGGTCAGTGTGTACAGCAGCGCTACGTTGCGCGCGGGATCCTTGTCGCTGTGCTCGATCAGCACCGCGCTGGACATATCGGCATCGAGCCTGCCGCCGGCCGACAGGTCCAACCCCATGTTGAGTGCCTTGAGCCCTTGGGTGTTCGCCCAGCGGTCGCGCTGACCTTCGGCGGGATCGTCGTGCACCATCTGCAGAATGGCACGGGCAAAGCCCGGCAAGCGGGTTGCCTTACGTTGAGCCTGCTGGAATTGGTTGCGCAGGTAACCGGAGTACCAGCTCCACGGCGTTACGCCGCTGCTGTCGAAGCGGCTCCAGTAAGCGATCAGCTGCTGCAGGTAGATCTCGAGCAGAAGCGGTCCGCTTTCGTTGATCAGCAGTTCGACTTCGTGCAGGTCGATATCCACGCTCCAGGCCGGATCGGCCTCGGATCGGGTGGTGAGATAGTCTTCTTCGGCGGTGAGGTTCAAGGTGCCCGGTTGACAGTAACGCTCCACCAGGACCTGTGAAAGCGGTCGGACCCAGGCGCTCCCCGGATCGGGTTGGGGACTGGCCAGGTACAGGGTGAGAGGATCATGTGCGCTGCTGACATGGCGTTGTTGCCACTGTTCACGCAGGATGTCATCTGCGGCGTCCAGCAGGGTGGGGCGGTCGCTGAAGCGTTTGGCGACCTTGCAGTCCAGGCTGCTGAAGCTGGCCAGGCGTTGGTGCAGGTTGTCGTTCATGAAAGGGCCTCGGGGCGGTGAGAGGGCCACAATCAAGCGCGCTTGCCTGGCGATTCGTGCGCTAGCTGGCTACTACCCGAGAGAACCATTATTATTTCGGCATATTACCCAGTGGCTCCGCGCAGGTGCGCAATCCGTACTATTCCACCGCGCCAATCAGCGGATTCCTCACCTGTTTCGGCCAAATCCGCCGTCATTTCTGTTGCCCACTCGGGCGCGGCGCCTTAGACTGCCGCCCCCTGTAAAAGAGTGCCGGTTGGCGCTTGAAGAATTCCGCCGCCGACGAAGCTTCGCTGGCGGCACCCGAATCGCCCAAATGCACATTTTTTCATAGAGAAATCGATGACCAAGGAACAGTTGCTGGCCATGTCGGCCGATGACTACATGAACGCCGAACAGCTCGCGTTCTTCACCAAGCTGCTGCAAGCGATGAAAGTCGAAACGCACGAGCGCATCGAACTCAGCCGCACCTCCATCGAAAGCCTGGACAGCCCGTCGGATCCGGCTGACGTGGCCTCGGTCGAGGAAGAGCGTACCTGGCTGGTCAACGCCATCGACCGCGACCAGCGCCTGTTGCCGCAGCTGGAGATGGCCCTGGACCGCATCGCCGATGAAAGCTTCGGCTGGTGCGACGACAGCGGCGAGCCGATCGGCCTGAAGCGCCTGCTGATCAGCCCGACCACCAAGTACTGCATCGAAGCCCAGGAGCGTCACGAGCAGCTCGACCGCCACCAGCGGCAGATCTGATCCAGCGCCTTGCGCAAGGCCCCACGGAGTGATCCCTGGGGCCTTCGTGTTTTCTTGCCCTGTATCAACGGGTGGCCGGCTGCATCCAAGTGAGCGTGGATAATGGCGTTATAGTGGCGTTTAATGGCGTCACAATAACGACATGCGGATGGACCACGAAGATGATGCGAGAAGGATCTCTGCCGGCCAGCGAATCACCGCGGGCCACCCCGGCCCGTACGGGAGCCGCCGTCGCCCTGTTGCAGGGCGTTTTGCTGTGCGCGTTGCTGGCGGCCATGGCGTTCACCGGGTTGCCCCTGTACCTGGCCTTGCCGCTGGCGCTGCTGGTGCTGTGGCTACCGCGTGCGCGCAAGGCAGCCGTCGTGCAGCTGGTGTCGGCTCCTGTCCAGGATGGCGCGCTGCTTCAGGAACTGGCCCGCGGTACCAGCCACAATGCCCTGTCGGCCGCCGCGGTGGCCCATTCGGTGCAGCAACTGGCGGCCCGGGTGCAGTCGCAGCTGGGGGCGGCGCAGGAGATCGTCGGCAGCGCCGAGATCATGATCACCACCGAGGAGCAGACCGCCCAGCTCAGCCAGCAGGCGCTTGAAGCTGCTCGCTCTGCCCACGGCAGCAGCGTGGCCGGCAGCGAAGTGCTGGCCGAGTCCATCCAGTGCATGCGCGAGCTGAGTGCCCGCGCCTCGGCCAGCCGCGAGCTGATCGAGGCCCTGCACCAGCGCAGCGAGGATATCGCCCGGGTTACCCTGGTGATCCAGGGCATCGCCAGCCAGACCAACCTGCTGGCGCTCAACGCCGCCATCGAGGCGGCGCGAGCCGGCGAGCATGGTCGTGGTTTCGCGGTGGTGGCCGACGAGGTGCGCGGCCTGGCCGGGCGCACCGCCAGCGCTACTGAGGAGGTGGGGCAGATGGTCGCGGATATCCAGTCGCGCACTGCCCAGGTGGTGGCGCAGATCCGCACGCTGGCCGAGGACCTGGGCAAGGGTGTCGGCCAAGTCGAGCAGGCCGGCAGGCAGCTGGCGCAGATCGCCAGTCTGGCGGCCAGTGTCGAGGGGCAGGTGAGCGAGATCGCCGGAGGGACTCAGGTCAACCAGGCCCAGCTCGATACCCTGTTCCAGGCCGTGGCCCAGGTGCGTGGTGATCTGGAGGTCAGCGACCAGCAGACCCGTCGCCTGGCCAAGGCGGCGGTGCAGATGGAGGGGCAGGTGGAAAGCCTCAGCGAACGGTTGGCCGAGGTCGGCCTGGACGCCTATCACCAGCGGGTGTTCGAGCTGGCGCAGACCGGCGCGCGGCAGATCGGCGAGCGTTTCGAGGCGGACATCGCGCAGGGGCGCATCGGCCTGGATGATCTGTTCGACCGCCAGTATCGGCCAATTGCCGGCATGCAGCCCCCGCGTTTCACCACGCGCTTCGACCACTACACCGATACCGTGCTGCCACAGCTCCAGGAGCCATTGCTGCAGCAGGACGGGCTGGTGTATGCCATCGCCTGCACCCAGCAGGGGTATGTGCCGACCCACAACAATGCCTTCAACCAGCCGCTGACCGGCGATATCGCCCACGACACCGCACATAACCGCAGCAAGCGTATGTTCGACGACCGTACGGGTGCCCGTTGCGGCAGTCATCAGCAGAGGGTGTTGTTGCAGACCTACACGCGGGACACCGGCGAGCTGATGCACGACCTGTCGGTACCGATCTTCGTCGCGGGACAGCACTGGGGCGGCCTGCGCCTGGGGTATCGGCCCGAGCCCGGGCTCGACTGAGGCGATTTGTTGCCTGGAATGCAACACTGCTGTACCGCGTTGCGCTTTATTCGCGGGGTACCCAGGTCGTATCATGCGCGCATCGTTAGGTTGCTAATTAAATTCCGGAGGGAATGATGACTAGCCGAGTCGATGTGGCCGTGATGATCGGCAGTGGTGTGCCACGGTCCTTGCAGGCCCTGGGCAAAAGGGCCTGCTGGGTGGTGCTGGTTGACGGCGAGCGCCGTGGCACGGCCTTTGCCAGCCGCGACGAGGCCCTGGAGTGCCAGGCGGCGTGGCAGCAGCAAGTGGACAGGAGTCATGCGGCGTGAGGCCTCAGCGCTCCAGCCAGCGTGCCAGTTCACAGGCGTCCTGGTAACGCTGGCGAAAGCCACGGACCTTGCCTGAGGGGCTTTCGGTGATGTGGAACAAGCCTTTACCGGCTGCTACGACACGATATCGAGGCTTGTCTGGCACCGCCGCATGACAAGAAATGTTACGCGCCTCTCGACGGATTTCAGTGTTTTCGTGCATATTCGTATCCCTGTAATGCGCGACGAAGGGTTGGGGCACACTCATGCTGAAGTGTCGCCCTCAGTAGTCGCATCTTCCTGACCCCATAGCTGTCAGGTAATACGTTTCCTATTTGCGGATAGTTTGCCGAAGCACGCCGGATGTTCCAGCGGGGAAGTGTTCCCTGCTTGGCGTATCGTCCCTGTGCGTGGATCTTCGCTGACCGAATCCATGGTCCATCGGACTTCGACTCGAAGTGGCTGCCACCCCACGCCCAGCGGCGTGCGCGGTGCGGCCCGCTGTAATTGATGTGAGGAGCTTTTCATTGGCAGTCAGTACTCTTGATACCCATGCGTTGTTTGCCCTGGGCGATTTGCGCGCCAAGCTGGTCAAGTTGTTCCAGGGGCGCTTCGTGTATGTCACCGAGCAGAACCCCGACGGTCTGTACATGGCCGAGATCGATACCGATGACGCCATGGTGGTCGACGACAAGCAGCGCCTGGAGCTGAAAGTGGGTGACCACTTCCGCGCCGCGGTGCTGCCCAGCCGCGAAGGCGGCAAGCTCGAACTGCGTTTTCGCGAGATCAAGTTCAATGTGTACGGTCAGGGCGACTACGCCTTCGTTTCCGTGCCGGAAGGCGAGGCCATCGTGTTCCGTGAAGGGCAGGGCGTGATGCTGGTGTTCGCAGCCCACCAGCAGGTCCAGGAAGGCCTGGGCAAGCTGCTCAAGGCGGTGACCGGCAAGGTCGCCAAGTGGCGCAAGGGTGAGCTGACCACCTTCAAGGCCAGCGAGTGAGCGACGAGGCCACGCCTGCCTCGCGGGCCGACTTCCACCGTGAGCATCAGGCCCGGGCCCTCGAGCAGGCCGAGCGTCTGCTGGCGCGCCGGGATGAGCTGCAGGGGGCATGGCTGGCCTGGGTGGCCGGCGAGCTCTACCAGATGAGCCCGCCGCCTTTCGTTGCGATGGTGCGACGCGAGTTGCAGCGCCTGAGCCAGGCCTGACGGTTGGGTTTACACGCCTCCATGTAGGAGCGGCCTTGCGCCGCGAAAGGGCTGCGCAGCGGCCCCAGGGTATCAGCGTCCATACAGAGATCGCCGGG
This sequence comes from Pseudomonas sp. 2hn, assembly GCF_019646095.1. Taxonomy (NCBI): domain Bacteria; kingdom Pseudomonadati; phylum Pseudomonadota; class Gammaproteobacteria; order Pseudomonadales; family Pseudomonadaceae; genus Pseudomonas; species Pseudomonas sp. 2hn. The sequence goes on from NZ_CP081016.1 coordinate 2,022,181, forward strand.
GCCGCTTTGCGGCACTTTCGCGGCGCAAGGCCGCTCCTACAAGGGGCGTGCGTGGTTTGACGCTGCTTCAGTTACCGCGATCACGCCCGCTGCTGACTTCTTCCGGTACGTCCTCGCCCGAGGTGCGTTTGCGAAATAGCGCGGCCCTGGCCAGCAGCAGGGTGGTCACCGGCACGGTGATCGACAGCAGGATCGGGATCAGCCAGGCGTGCAGCACCGGGCTCTGCTTGAGCACCGAGAAATACAGGATCGAGGCCAGCGCCACGCACCAGGCGCCGATGGTCGAGGCCAGCGCGGGCGGGTGCATGCGCTGGAAGTACTCCTTCAGGCGCACCAGGCCGATGGCGCCGATCAGTGCGAACAGGCTGCCGATAAGCAGCAGGGCGGCGGTGACCAGCTCCAGCCAGAACGGCAATACCACGCTTTCGTTCATTCGATCACCTCGCCACGCAGGAGGAACTTGGCCAGGGCGAAGGAGCCGACGAAGCCGAACAGGGCGATCAGCAGGGCGCCTTCGAAGTAGGTGTCACTGGCGTAACGGATGCCCAGCACCAGCATCATCAGCATGCCGAGGATGTACAGGTAGTCCAGGGCCAGTACCCGGTCCTGGGCGGACGGACCGCGGAACAGCCGGATCAGCGTCAGGCCCATGGCCAGGGCGAAGATGAACAGGCTGGCGAGGACGGCATTGGCAAGCAGGCCGCTCATTCGAAGATCTCCATCAGCGGGCGTTCATAGGTGTGTTTGAAGTGCTCGACGAACGCCGGTTCGTCGTCCAGGTCGAACACGTGCAGCAGCAGCACGCTACGGTCCAGGGCCAGCTCCGACCAGATGGTGCCCGGCACCACGGTGGTGATCATCGACAGGGCCGCCAGGCCGTGGGCGTCGCGCAGGTCCAGCGGGATATGCACGAACGCCGAGCGCGGTGGCGTGCTGCCGGCGCGCAGGACACCACGGGCGACCTGCAGGTTGGAATGGATCACGTCGAGGCCGACCCGACCAATCAGCTTGGCGATCACCCAGGGCCGGCGCACGTGGGCATGTTGCGGGCGCAGCGGGGCCATCAGGATCGGCGCGAGGATACCCAGCAAGGCACCCAGCAGCAGGTTGCCCGGGCTGACCGACAGATTGAGCAGCAGCCACAGCACGAACAGCGCGACGGACAGCAGCGGCGCGGGGAACAGGCGGTTCATGGCTGCACCTCCAGGCCGGCGGTGGTCGGGCCGGGCTGCGGCCGGGTCGACATCACGGCCTTGATGTAGGCCTCCGGCGTGCGCAGGCTGGCGGCGGTGTCCTGGGTGTAGCGCAGCAGCGGTTCGGCCTTGAGGCTGAGGAAGATGCACAGGCCCAGGAGGATGACGATGGGCACGCATTCATAGCGACGTAGCACCGGGGAGGGGCGCTCCTCGGGCTTCCAGAAGCGCTGGATGCCGACGCGGCCGAAGGCGATCAGCGAGGCCATGCCGGACAGCACCAGCAGGGTGACCAGGGTCCAGCCCGCGGCGCCCAGCGGTTGCTCCGGGACAACGCCCAGGCCTTGCGGGTTGAACAGCGCGCTGATCAGGTTGAGCTTGCCGATGAAGCCCGACAGCGGTGGCATGCCGATGATCAGCAGGGCGCAGGCGATGAAGCTCAGGCCCAGGAAGGCCATGGTCCAGGGAATGATCTGGCCGATCACCACCTGCTGCTCGTCGTCCAGGTTGATGCCCTTGGGCGGGTGCAGCGACTCCAGCGGCGAGGGCATCGCGTCCTCTTCCTCATCCAGCGGCGCCTCGTTGGCCGAACGCGAGCGCTCCACCAGCTCGGCCAGCAGGAACAGCGCGCACAGGGCCAGGGTGGAGCTTGCCAGGTAGAACAGCGCGGCGCCGGTCAGGATCGACTGGCCGAAGCCGACGGCGGCCAGCAGCGTGCCGGCGGACATCAGGATGCTCAGGGCCGCCAGGCGCTCCAGGCGCTGGGCGGCGAGGATCGACATGGCCGCCACGGCCAGGGTCGCCAGGCCGCCGTACACCAGCCAGTCGCCACCGAAGTACGCCGAGGCGCCGGCCTGGCCGGAGAACAGCAGCGTCCACATGCGCAGGATGGCGTACAGCCCGACCTTGGTCATGATTGCGAACAGCGCGGCCACCGGCGCGCTGGCCGATGAATAGGCCGGCACCAGCCAGAAGTTCAACGGCCACATCCCGGCCTTGGCCAGGAAGGCGATGGCCAGGATCGCCGCGCCGGCATGCAGCAGGCCGCGGTCGGCTTCCGGCACCAGCGGCACTTTCAGCGCCAGGTCGGCCATGTTCAGGGTGCCGGTCACGCCATAGAGCATGGCCGCGCCGACCAGGAACAGCGACGAGGCGAACAGGTTGATGGCGATGTAGTGCAGCCCGGCCTTGACCCGCGCCCGCCCCGAGCCATGCAGCAGCAGGCCGTAGGAGGCCGCCAGCAGCACCTCGAAGAACACGAACAGGTTGAACAGGTCGGCAGTAAGGAAGGCGCCGTACAGGCCCATCAGCTGGATCTGGAACAGCGCATGGAAGCTGGCCCCGGCGCCATCCCAGCGTGCCCGGGCGAACAGCAGGGCGCTCAAGCCGACGATGCCGGTGAGGGTGAGCAGCAGCGCCGACAGGTGATCGACCACCAGGGCGATACCAAACGGCGCCGGCCAGTTGCCCGGCAGGTAGACGCCGATGGACTCGGCCTGGCCCTGGGTGCGCACCCACATCAACAAGGTGATGGCGATGCCCAGGCCGACGGCGGTGGACAGCAGGTTCAAGCGCGCCTTGAGCCAGCGGTGCTTCTCGCCAATCAGCAGCATCAATGAGGCGGTGATCAGCGGCAGCAGGATCGGCGCGATGATCAGTTGGTTCATCCCGCTCATTCCTCACGCTCCCGGCCATCGACGTGGTCGGTCCCGGTCAGGCCGCGGGAAGCCAGCAGCACCACCAGGAACAGCGCAGTCATGGCGAAGCTGATGACGATCGCGGTGAGCACCAGTGCCTGGGGCAGCGGGTCGGTGTAGTGCAGCAGGTCGTGGGGCACGCCGTCCTTGATGATCGGCTCCTTGCCGATGAACAGGCTGCCCATGCTGAAGATGAACAGGTTGACCCCGTAGGACAGCAGGCACAGGCCCATGATCACCTGGTAGGTTCGCGGGCGCAGGACCAGCCAGACCCCGGAGGCGGCCAGGACGCCGATGGCGACTGCAATGACTTCTTCCATCAGGCGGCTCCTGCTTGGCTGGACTTGGCGGGGCGGTAGGCGCGCACCGACTGGTGGGCCAGGGCGGTGAGAATGAGCAGGGTCGAGCCGACCACCACGGTGTAGACGCCGATGTCGAAGAACAGCGCGCTGGCCACGTGCACGTCACCCAGCAGCGGCAGGTGCAGGTGGGCGGTGTGGGTGGTCAGGAACGGGTAGCCCAGCAGCATCGCCCCGGCGCCGGTGAGGGTGGCGCAGAGCAGGCCGGTGCCCATCCAGCGCAGCGGACGCAGGCTCATCTGCGCCTCCACCCACTGGGTGCCGGCGACCATGTACTGCAGGATGAACGCCACCGACATCACCAGGCCGGCGACGAAGCCGCCACCCGGCTGGTTGTGGCCGCGCATGAACAGGTACATCGACACCAGCAGGGCGATCGGCAGCAGCAGGCGCACCAGGGCGGCCGGCACCATCATGAAGCCGAGCGCGGTGTCGGTGGCCTGACGCGGGTTGACCAGGTCGGTGACCACGTCCGGCGCAAGTAAACGCTGCTGGGCCGGCAACTGCATGCTCTCCTTCGGCGGGCGGAAGCGGCGCAGCAGGGCGAACACGGTCAGCGCCACGGCCACCAGCACGGTGACCTCGCCGAGGGTGTCGAAACCGCGGAAGTCCACCAGCATCACGTTGACCACGTTGCTGCCGCCGCCCTGGGGCAAGGCACGGCTGAGGTAGAACGATGAGATGTCGTTGGGCGTCGGACGGGTCAGCATGGCGTAGGACAGCAGCGCCATGCCGCCGCCGACCAGTACCGCCAGCACCAGGTCGCGCAGGCGCCGCAGGCGTGCGCGGTCCTGGCTGCCGGGCAGCGGCGACACGCCTTCGATACGCCGTGGCAACCAGCGCAGGCCAAGCAGGATCAGCACGGTGGTGACCACCTCGACCGCCAGCTGGGTCAGTGCCAGGTCCGGCGCGGAGAACCAGACGAAGGTGATGCAGGTCATCAGGCCGCAGACGCCGACCATGATCAAGGCGGCCAGTCGGTGGTACTTGGCCTGGTAGGCGGCGCCGATGGCGCAGGCGATGGCGATCAGCCAGAGCGCGACGAACACGCCGGAGCCCGGGATCTTCGGCCGGTCGCCCCAGCTCAGACCGCTGTACAGCAACGGCACCAGGCCGGCGACGAAGGCCGCCAGCACCAGCATGAACAATTGCGTCTGCAGGCGCTTGGTGGTCAGCAGCCGCTCGGCATGCCGGGCCAGCAGCATCAGGCGCACCAGGCCGTGCTCGAACAGACGCTTGCCGTTGAAACGCTCGATCAGCGGTGGGTAGGGGAAGCGGCCGCGCTGCAGCTGCTTGCGTAGCAGCAGGTAGAGCACGATACCGCCGGTCATGGCGATCAGGCTCATCATCAGTGGCGCGTTCCAACCGTGCCAGATGGCCAGGCTGTATTCCGGCAGCACGCCACCCACCACGGGGGTCGCGGCCGCGGCCAGCAGCGGGCCGACCGATTGCGCCGGGAAGATGCCGACCACCAGGCAGGTGAGCACCAGCAGTTCGACCGGCGCGCGCATCCAGCGCGGCGGCTCGTGGGGCGTGTGTGGCAGGTCCTGGGCCGGTGGGCCGAAGAACACATCGACGGTGAAACGCAGCGCGTAGGCCACGCTGAACGTCCCGGCCAGGGTGGCGATCACCGGCAGGGCCGCTTCGACCCAGGCGGTGGAGGTGATGAACACGGTCTCGGCGAAGAACATTTCCTTGGACAGGAAGCCATTCATTAACGGCACGCCGGCCATCGAGGCGCTGGCGACCATGGCCAGGGTCGCGGTGAACGGCACCAGGCGGAACAGGCCGCTCAGGCGGCGGATGTCACGGGTGCCGCTCTCGTGGTCGATGATACCCGCCGCCATGAACAGCGAGGCCTTGAAGGTGGCGTGGTTGAGGATGTGGAACACCGCGGCGACCGCCGCCAGCGGGCTGTTCAGGCCCAGCAGCAGGGTAATCAGGCCCAGGTGGCTGATGGTCGAATAGGCCAGCAGGCCCTTGAGGTCGTTCTGGAACATCGCGGCGAAGGCGCCGAGCAGCAGGGTGGCGGCGCCGGCGCCGCCGACGATCCAGAACCATTCCTCGCTGCCCGACAGCGCCGGCCACAGGCGGGCCAGCAGGAACACCCCGGCCTTGACCATGGTCGCCGAGTGCAGGTAAGCCGAGACGGGGGTGGGAGCCGCCATGGCATGGGGCAGCCAGAACTGGAAGGGGAATTGTGCGCTCTTGCTCAGGGCGCCGATCAGGATGAGGGGCAGCAGCACCGGGTACAGCGCATGCTGGCGGATGGTGTCGCCGGCAGCCAGGACCTTGTCCAGGTCATAGCTGCCGACCACATGGCCGAGCAGCAGGGCCCCGACCAGCAGGCACAAGCCGCCGGCCCCCGTGACCATCAACGCCATGTAGGCGCCGCGGCGGGCGTCGGCGCGGTGGTGCCAGTAGCCGATCAGCAGGAAGGAGAACAGGCTGGTCAGTTCCCAGAAGAACACCAGCTGGATCAGGTTGCCGGAGATCACCAGGCCGAGCATGGCGCCCATGAACGCCAGGAAGAAGGCGAAGAAGCGCGGCACCGGATCCTGGGGCGACATGTAGTAGCGGGCGTACAGCGACACCAGGGTGCCGATGCCCAGCACCAGCAGGCTGAACAGCCAGGCGAAGCCGTCCATGCGCAGGACCAGGTTCAGGCCCAGGCTTGGCAGCCAGAGGAACTCTTCGCGGATCACCCCGCCATCGGCGATTTGAGGGTACAGCAACGCCACCTGGACGGTGCCGACCAGGGCCACGAGCCCGGCAAGAATGGACTCGGCGTTGCGTGCGTTGTGCGGCAGTACTGCCGCCAGGCAACTGCCCAGGAAGGGCAGAAGCAATAGCACAATCAATGACATAGCGTTCTGTTCTGAGAAGTTTGCCAAGGATCATACGTGCCGGACGGTTGATCACCAACACGCAAGGGTTTGCAGGATCCTACAAATGTGCTGTGACACGCTGTTTTTTTATAACAGTTTCTTTCAGAGCATAGCGGCTGATCGTGTGCCCGTGGGGTTATGCGTTCCCTGTGTAGGAGCGGCCTTGCGCCGCGAAAAGGGCCGCATGGCGGCCCCGGGGATTCAGTGTTCAATCGCCGGGGCTGCTTTGCAGCCCTTTTCGCGGCGCAAGGCCGCTCCTACACAAGGTGGTTACCTACAACCCCGCCTCGCGCTCACGCGCCTCATCATCCTGCAAGGCATCGGCCTCATCCTGGCGACGGATCTTCAGCTCGCTCACCACCACCGCCAGTACGATCAGCAGCCCGCCGATCAGCGCCACGCCCGGCAGGCGCTCGCCGGCGATGCGCCCGACGATGCCGGCCCACACCGGCTCGCCGGCATAGATCAGGGTGGCGCGGGTCGGCGAAACCGACTGCTGCGCCCAGTTCATCGCCACCTGGATCACCGCGCTCATGGCGCCCAGGCCCACCGCGCTGATCAACAGCAGCCAGGAAAAACCGGGCAGTTGCTCCTGGGTCGGCACGATCATCAGGAACGACAGCGCCGAGGCGGTGGCCAGCTGCACCACGGTGACCCGGCGCACATCGACCTTGCCGGCGTAGCGGCTGATCAGGATGATCTCGCCGGCAATCGCCACGGCGCTGACCAGCGTCACCAGTTCGCCTTCGCTGAAGTGCAGCGCGCCACCCTCGGGGCCGGCCAGCAGCATCAGGCCGACGAAGGCCAGGCCGATGCCCAGGCTCGGCATCAGGCCCGGGCGGCGGCCCAGCACCAGCCATTGCAGCAGCGGCACGAAGGGCACGTAGAGCGCGGTGATGAACGCCGACTGGCTGCTGCTGATGGTCTGCAGGCCCATGGTCTGCAAGCCGTAGCCAAGCATGATCGATACGCCGATGAGCACGCCGGCCTTGAGCTCGGTGAAGGTCAGCCCCGACAGCGAACGGGCCGATACCAGGCCGACGAACAGCGCGGCGGCGGCAAAGCGCAGGCCGACGAAGAACATCGGCCCGCTGACGGTCATGACGTTGTGCACGATCAGGAAGGTGCCGCCCCAGAGCATGGTGATGAACACCAGCACCAGTTCGGCCTTGCTCAGGCGCAAGCTCACGGTGGGTTTGCGGGTGGGGGCCTGGTTCATGGTCTTGCACACTCGGAAGGGGCGGCGCACAATTCGCCGCAAAGTGGGCAGTATACTGCGCATCCCCTACCAGTGAGCAATATAGTGCACAAAGATTCCGAGCACCGCGCATCGGTGCTGCAGCATGTCAGCCAGAACGTTCGTCGCCTGCGCGGCGACGCCGGCCTGAGCCAGGCCGCCCTGGCCGAGCGTTCCGGGGTCAGTCGGCGGATGCTGGTGGCCATCGAGGCTGGCGAGAAGAATGTCAGCCTCACCACCTTGGACCTGATCGCCGAAGCGCTGGGGGTGGCGTTCAGCACCCTGATCCAGGCGCCGGACCGCCGCGACCCCAGCCGCATCGAAGAGCTGGCCTGGGCCGGTGTGCACCCTGCCAGCCGCGCCGTGCTGCTAGGCAGCAGCCCGGCGCGACGCGAGGTCGAGTTGTGGGAGTGGACCCTGGCCCCCGGCGAGTGCTACGCCAGCGAAGCCGATGCCGCCGGCTGGAGCGAGCAGATCTATGTGACCGAAGGCCGCCTGACCCTGATCATCGAAGGGGGAGAGCGGCACTTGGGCAAGGGCGAGTTCTTCGTCTTCCCCAGCGACTGCCGCTACGCCTACCGCAACGATGGGCAGGAGTCGGTGCGCTTCGTGCGCAACGTGGTGATCTGAGCCCTCAACCGGCCAGCAACTCGTCGGTACTGGCGACCCTGGCATAGGCGAACGCCAGCGCGGCCATTGCCGAGGCGTGCACATCGGTCGCCGCCACCGACTTGCCGCCGAAATCCAGCGCTAGGGTCGCGCAGGCATCGTGGGCGACGCTGACTTCATAGCCGAAGTCGGCGGCGGCGCGGGTCGCGGCATCGATGCACATGTGGCTCATGCTGCCGGCGATGGTCAGTGCCTTGATGTCGTGCTGGTCGAGCAGCGCCTTCAGCTGGGTGTCGCGGAAGCTGTTGACCTTGTGCTTGAGCACCACCGCCTCGCCGGCCGCCGGCGCGACCTTGGGGTGGATCTGCGCGCCGGCCGAGCCTGGCACGAAGAAGGGGGCGTCGACGCTCTCGAACTCATGGCGCACATGCACCACCAGGTCGCCACGCTCACGGGCCGCGGCCAGCAACCGGGCGGCGTTGTCGGCGGCCGCCTCGGCGCCGTCCAGGGTCCATTTGCCACCGGGGAAGTAGTCGTTCTGGATATCGATGACGATCAGGGCGCGCTTGCTCATGGTGCCTCCTGCGGCAGTAGTGATGAACTGCCGATAGTTATAGGCTGTGGCGACCCGATCGAGGATAGGCGCGAGCGACACAATGACGGCAAAAACTGACAGCCTGGAAATCGGCGTGCTGATCTATCCCGGCGCCCAGAGCGCGGCGGTGCACGGCCTGACCGACCTGTTCGCGGTGGCCAACCGGGTCGCCGCGCAGCTGGGGGGCCACGATCTGCCGGTGCTGCGGGTGACCCATTGGCAGCTCGATGGCGCGGGGCAGCTGCAGGTGGTGCATGACAGCCAGCCGGCAAGCGGCCATGCGCTGCGGGCGCTGATGATTCCGCCGAGCCTGGCGGCGACCCCTTCGGCCGAGGTGTTGCAGGCCCATCGCGCCGCGCTCAGTCGGGTGCACGGCCAGGGTACCGTGCTGGCCTCGGTATGCATCGGTGTGTTCCTGGTGGCCGGCAGCGGCCTGCTGGATGGTCGGGCGGCCTGTACCCATTGGAACTATGCCCAGGCCCTTTCCGATCGCTTCCCCAAGGTGCGGGTGCAAGGCAGCCAGCCACTGCTCGACGACGGCGACATCGTCACCTCTGCCGGGCTGATGGCCTGGACCGACCTCGGCTTGCACTTGATCGAACGCTTCCTCGGCCACACCCTGGCCCGCGAGACGGCCCGCTATCTTGCGGTCGAGCCCTCGCCGGCGCCGCTGCCCGGCGCCCTGTTCCAGCCGCGCCTGGACCATGGTGACGAGGCGGTGCTGAAGGTGCAGCACTGGTTGCAGGCCGAGGAGGCCCGGGATGCCGGGCTGGCCGACATGGCCGGTTGCGCGGGCCTCGAGCCGCGCACCTTCCTGCGTCGCTTTCGCGCCGCCACCGGCCTGCGTCCCACCGAATACGCGCAGCAGGTGCGGGTCGGCCGGGCCTGCCGCTTGCTGGAGTTCACCCGGCGCAGCGTCGACCAGATCGCCTGGGGCGTCGGCTATCAGGACCCCAGCGCCTTTCGCAAGGTGTTCCAGCGCCTGACCGGGATGACCCCCAGCGACTACCGGCGGCGCTTCGCGGTCATCAGCGGCTGAGCCTCGCTGCTGGTCGGGTGCGGCCCCGGGCCTTCATCGGCGAGGCGGTCGTGGTGGTTGCGCAGCGGGCATTCCTTCAACGACATGCAGCCACAGCCGATGCAGCCGTCGAGCTGATCGCGCAGCATCACCATCTCGTCGATGCGCCGGCTCAAGTCGTCGCGCCAGCGCGCCGACAGGCGCTGCCAATCGTCGGCGGTTGGGGTGTGATCGCAGGGCAGGGCCTCCAGGGCGCTGGCGATGTCGGCCAGGGCGATGCCCAGGCGCTGGGCCATCTTGATCACCGCCACCCGGCGCAGCATGGCTCGTGGATAGCGGCGCTGGTTGCCGGCGTTGCGGGTGCTGTGGATCAGCCCCTTGGTCTCGTAGAAGTGCAGGGCGGTCACGGCCACGCCGCTGCGCGCGGCCAGCTGGCCGACGCTGAGCAGGCGCTCCTGGGCGGAAGGGGGCTTCATCGGCAATAAAATCCTTGACCTTGAGTTAGCTGGAGGTTTTACCCTCCACGACCATCTGCTGCAAGAGCCCGAAACGAGGAGATGCGTCATGGCGGCCAACACCCAATCCCTGTGGTTCACCCAGATGATCGAGTACGACGTGCCACCCTTGCGCCAGGACGCCCTGGCCGAGGCCCTGGTGGTGCGCAGCGAATACCTGGCGCATCGCTGCGACGGCCTGCTCAGCGTCAGCATCCAGGTCAGCGACGACGGTCGCCGGGTACTCCAGCACCTGCGCTGGCAATCGCGCCAGGCCTGGGTCGCCGCCGCCGGCTGCTTCATCGAGGAGCCGTTCCTCGACCTGCTGGGCGAGCATCAGGCCCGTGGGGTGAACTTCGCCGCGTACCAGACGCTGCGCAGCCTGGTGCGTGGCGCCGATGGCGGCCTGCATTGCCAGCTGGGCAGTAATCAGGCGTACCAGGGCGCGTAGTGCGGGTAGCGGTCCAGGCGTGCGCCGATGACCATCTCGCTGATCCACGCGGTGAGTATGGCGCTGTAGGCTTTCTGGCTTTCCTCGCTGGACAGCGCGTGGTCGGCGCCGTCGACCAGGCGGTGGGTCATCGAGTGGGCGCCGACGAAGGCCGAGCGGTAGCTCATCAACGTGCTGTGTGGCACATAGTCGTCCTGTTCGGACTCCACCAGCAGCACGTCGCCGCCGAACTCGGCGCAGGCCGCCAGGGCACGATTGTCGGCCGGGCCCAGGTCACGCCGGCGATAGGCGTTGAGCCGCTGACGGTCGAGGGCCTGCTTGGGCGCATCCCATTCATCGTCCCAGTACAAGGCCGGCACCCTCAACGCCAGCCATTTGACTGACCGGTGACGGGTGAGCAGGGTCGCCAGGTAGCCGCCGTAGCTGCTGCCGATCACGGCGATGGCGCCGGGATCGACCGACGGGTGGCTGGCCAGCCGGTCATAGGCGGCCAGCAGATCGGCCAGGTTCTGCTCGCGGGTGACGGTCAGGCGCTGGCTCTCGGTCTTTTCGTGGCCGCGCAGGTCGAAGGTCATGCATACGCAGCCGAGCCCGGTGATCTGCCGGGCACGGGCCAGGTCGCGCTGCTGGCTGCCGCCCCAGCCATGGACGAAGAGGATCCCAGGCATGCGGCTGCCCGGGCTGACCAGGGTGCCGGCGATGCTGTCGCCTTCTACTTGCAGTTCCACGGTTTCACTCTCGATGGTCATGGTCGCGTATCCGTGCATATTTACTGAGTTGTCCAAGTTCACTGTCATGGCCCTGGTAGAACAGGGTGGCATCGGCGGGCAGTTGCGCGTCGCCGAATACCTCGTGGGTCGAGGCGTGTAGCCGTTGCAGCGCGGGATCGGCGGCGAAGGCCTGCAGCGCTAGGACCTCGGCAGGGCTGGCGCCGCCCAGGCGCCAGGATTGCTCGAGCACGCCACTGCGCAGATGGCCATGGTGGTCCTGGCCACGGGCGATGTCGTAGTTGCGACGTGAGGCGATGAAGCCCGGGAAGTAGCGTTCGGCGGCCTCTTCGTAGGTCATGGCCTGGTTGATGGCAAGGCGCAGGTGGTCCTCGAGCGGCAACTGCAGCAGTTGCTGGTAGTCGCCGCGCACGATCACCAGGTCGGAGCCGCCGTACACCTCCGTGCCCGCATGATCGTGGGTGAGGTGCTGGGTGCCGTGATAGCTCAGGGTCAGCCCGGCCACGCGCACCTGCCCTACGCTGAAAGTCTCGACCTTGTCGAGGTCTTCTTCCAATACCAATCCCCATAAGCCCAGCTGCTGTTCATCCATCGCCTCCAGCAACGGCTCCAGGGCCAGCCTGTCGATGATCACCTCCTGGCCCCGGCCAGCGCAGGCCAGTACCGGCTTGATCCTTACCGGCCCATCGCGCAGCAGCAGTTCGGCGGCGCGGCGGGCGTCGGCCCTGGAGAACACGGTGTAGCCGCGCAGCAGGGCGTCGCTGGCATGCTGGGCAAAGGCATCGGTCCAGCCGGGCGGGAAGCTGGCGTCGGCTGGCAGCGGGTGCGAGATGGCCTTGGTGGCCATGTGCGGATGGCTGACAATGCCACCAAACAGATCCTGTTCGTCGTGAATGCCCAGTGCTGCGTGACGCTCCGGATCGACCAAAGTCTGGGTCGGTACATAGTAGTAGCCGGCCGTATCGGATTGCGTGGGTGAAGGCTCGACCCGCTCGATTCCCAGCAGGGGCGCCAGGTGATCGGCGATCTTCAGGTGGACTGCCCGTTCATGCTCGGGTGTGTGCTCGCGGGTGTCGAGCAGCACGATGGCGCTTTTCGGCTTGCGTGAGTGGGGCATGCTTGGCCTCGCGTACGCACGGTATGTAAGGGTTGTGAAGGCCCGCAGCCGGATTAGTTCAGGAGGATGGATCGACGGTCGGCAGGGCAGTTGGGGCAATGCATGCCTTGTTACGGTCGCGGAGATTGCGGGCGCCTGCCGGCTGTTCCATTATCAGCGTCCTGGACCCGTCGACACCTATCCGCAGGAGTGCGCATGAACAGTCAGTCCCCCCTTCACGAATCCGTCCCCGCGCGCCTTGCCCGCGTGCGCGAGGCCATGGCCCGGGAGGGCGTGGATGCCTTGCTGGTGCCTTCGGCCGACCCGCACCTGTCCGAGTACCTGCCGGGCTACTGGCAGGGACGGCAGTGGCTGTCCGGGTTCCTCGGTTCGGTGGGGACGCTGGTGGTGACCGCGGACTTTGCCGGGCTGTGGGCTGACAGCCGTTACTGGGAACAGGCGGACAAGGAACTGGCCGGCAGCGGCATCGAGTTGATGAAGCTGCGCCCCGGCCAGCCCGGGGCGCTGGAGTGGCTGGGCGCAGAAGTGTCCGGTACCGTCGCGGTGGACGGCGCAGTCATGGCCTTGGCCTCGGCGCGGCAACTGGGCGAGCGCCTGCAGGCGCGTGGTGCGAAATTGCGCACCGATCTCGACCTGCTGGAACTGGTCTGGGCTGACCGTCCCTCGCTTCCGGGTAATCCGGTATACCAGCACCTGCCACCCCATGCCACGGTCAACCGTGCGCAAAAACTCGCCGAGTTGCGCAGCACATTGCGGGAGAAGGGTGCCGACTGGCATTTCATTGCCACCCTCGACGACATCGCCTGGCTGTTCAACCTGCGCGGCAGCGATGTCTCCTACAATCCCGTGTTCGTTTCCTTCGCGCTGGTCAGCCAGGACAAGGCGTTCCTGTTTGTCGGGCGTGACAAGGTCGATGGCCACCTGCGCCAGGTGCTGGCGGCCGATGGCATCGAGGTTCGCGACTACGCCGAGGTCAATGACGCGCTGGCCGCGATACCGGCTGCGGCGAGCCTGCTGGTGGACCCGACGCGGGTTACCCGCGGCCTGCTGGACAACCTGCACGAGCAGGTGCGACTGGTCGAGAGCATCAACCCCACTACCTTGAGCAAGTCGCGCAAGGGGGAGGGCGACCTCGTCCATATCCGCCAGGCCATGGAGCAGGATGGCGCGGCGTTGTGCGAATTCTTCGCCTGGTTCGAAGCGAACCTCGGCGCGCAAGCGATCACCGAATTGACCATCGACGACCAGCTGAGCGCGGCCCGTGCCCGCCGTCCAGGCTTTGTGTCGCTGAGTTTTTCCACCATCGCGGCCTATAACGCCAACGGTGCGATGCCGCATTACCGCGCCACCGAAGAGTCCCACGCCGTCATCGAAGGCAATGGCCTGCTGTTGATCGACTCGGGTGGCCAGTACCTGGGTGGGACCACCGATATCACCCGCATGGTGCCGATCGGCGAGCCGAGCCATGAGCAGAAGGCCGATTGCTCCCGGGTGCTCAAGGGCATGATTGCCCTGTCACGGGCCAGCTTCCCGCGCGGAATACTTTCGCCACTGCTCGATGCCATTGCCCGGGCACCGATCTGGGCCGATCAGGTCGAGTACGGCCATGGTACCGGTCACGGTGTCGGCTATTTCATGAACGTGCACGAAGGCCCGCAGGTGATCGCCTACCAGGCTGCGGCCACACCGCAGACGGCCATGCAGCCGGGCATGATCAGTTCCATCGAGCCTGGGACCTATCGCCCGGGGCAGTGGGGTGTGCGGATCGAGAACCTGGTGGTCAATCGCGAGGCGGGTAGCAGCGAGTTCGGTGAGTTCCTGAACTTCGAGACGTTGACCCTGTGCCCGATCGACACGCGTTGCCTGCTGGTCGAGGCGCTGGGCAGTGAAGATATCGCCTGGCTGAACCGTTACCACCAGACGGTACGGGAACGGCTGGCACCGCTGCTGGAAGGCGAGGCGCTGGCCTGGCTGGAGCGGCGCACCGCGGCGCTCTGACTATGAAAAGGGCAGCCACTGGCTGCCCTATTTGCATCTGTTACTTGCAGATCACGATCATGCTGCGGCTGGTATAGCCGGCCGGATTGATGCCGAATACATAATCGCCAGGCTCTTCGTCGGTGTCGCCGGAGCGGGCGATGACCTTGTAGCCCTTGCTGCTGCACGAGCTGGCGGCTTTGCTGTAGCACTTGTCCCACGACGAGGAGAGCCCCGAGCAGTTGATGTGCAGGCCCTTCTTCCCCCGCTTCACCTCGGTGTTGGCTGTCGCGGCGCATCCCGCGATGGCCAGGATGCCCAGGATGAGCAAAATACGTTTCATTCCTGTCCTTATCGGCCCGACTGCTTTAACGGACCTGTCGTTTGCGCTTTGCCTCTTCCCTGATGATCCCCGGCGTCCATGTGCCGCACAGTAGATAGCGTCAAGATGATGATTGGGTGACAGCTTAATCAGCCAGGCCGGGTGGTACAAGGTTGCAGGTCAGCTAAATGCAAATATTTCTCAAATCAGTCGGCGGCCACGGGCGGTGCTGTATCCCGTTTCATGGAAAGGGTCGCGCCCACCGAGGCGGTGATGATGGCGAGAATAGCCAGCCATTGCCAGAGGGTGAGTTTCTCGCCCAGGAAGAGTAGTCCGGACAGTGCGCCAAACGCTGGTTCTATGCTCATCAGCGTGCCGAAAGTGCGGGCGGGCATGCGGGTCAGGGCAACCATCTCCAGGCTGTAGGGGAGGGCTGTCGAAAGGACGGCCACGCCCAGGGCCACCGGTAGCAGCGCGGGCGTCAGCAGGGCGCTGCCGGCGTGGGCAATGCCAATGGGGGCGACGAACAGCGCGGCGATCACCACGCCCAGGGCTGCAGTCTGTATACCGTTCTCGGCACCGGCTTTTTGCCCATAGAGGATGTACAGCGCCCAGCACACTCCGGCCCCCAGGGC
>NZ_CP081016.1:2040000-5100000 GCF_019646095.1 Pseudomonas sp. 2hn
CTACAATGGTCGGTACAGAGGGTTGCCAAGCCGCGAGGTGGAGCTAATCTCACAAAACCGATCGTAGTCCGGATCGCAGTCTGCAACTCGACTGCGTGAAGTCGGAATCGCTAGTAATCGCAAATCAGAATGTTGCGGTGAATACGTTCCCGGGCCTTGTACACACCGCCCGTCACACCATGGGAGTGGGTTGCACCAGAAGTAGCTAGTCTAACCTTCGGGAGGACGGTTACCACGGTGTGATTCATGACTGGGGTGAAGTCGTAACAAGGTAGCCGTAGGGGAACCTGCGGCTGGATCACCTCCTTAATCGAAGACATCAGCCTGCTGATGAGCTCCCACACGAATTGCTTGATTCATTGTGTAAAGACGATGCTGTAACGCGACCCTGTTATAGGTCTGTAGCTCAGTTGGTTAGAGCGCACCCCTGATAAGGGTGAGGTCGGCAGTTCAAATCTGCCCAGACCTACCAATTACTTGGTGCGGCCTAGTAAATGGGGCCATAGCTCAGCTGGGAGAGCGCCTGCCTTGCACGCAGGAGGTCAGCGGTTCGATCCCGCTTGGCTCCACCACTCTTTCAGGTTTCGCAGCACTGCTCAGAACTTAGAAATGAACATTCCGGTGTGAATGTTGATTTCTGACTTTTGTCAGATCGTTCTTTAAAAATTCGGATATGTGATAGATAGACTGAATACCAGTTTCACTGCTGGTTATTCAGGCTAAGGTAAAATTTGTGAGTTCTGCTCAGCAATGAGCGAAATGCGAATTTTCGGCGAATGTCGTCTTCACAGTATAACCAGATTGCTTGGGGTTATATGGTCAAGTGAAGAAGCGCATACGGTGGATGCCTTGGCAGTCAGAGGCGATGAAAGACGTGGTAGCCTGCGATAAGCTTTGGGGAGTCGGCAAACAGACTGTGATCCAGAGATCTCTGAATGGGGGAACCCAGCCAGCATAAGCTGGTTATCTTGTACTGAATACATAGGTGCAAGAGGCGAACCAGGGGAACTGAAACATCTAAGTACCCTGAGGAAAAGAAATCAACCGAGATTCCCTTAGTAGTGGCGAGCGAACGGGGACCAGCCCTTAAGCTGGTTTGAGATTAGTGGAACGCTCTGGAAAGTGCGGCCATAGTGGGTGATAGCCCCGTACACGAAAATCTCTTGCCAGTGAAATCGAGTAGGACGGAGCACGAGAAACTTTGTCTGAACATGGGGGGACCATCCTCCAAGGCTAAATACTACTGACTGACCGATAGTGAACCAGTACCGTGAGGGAAAGGCGAAAAGAACCCCGGAGAGGGGAGTGAAATAGAACCTGAAACCGTATGCGTACAAGCAGTGGGAGCCTACTTCGTTAGGTGACTGCGTACCTTTTGTATAATGGGTCAGCGACTTATATTCAGTGGCGAGCTTAACCGAATAGGGGAGGCGTAGCGAAAGCGAGTCTTAATAGGGCGCTTTAGTCGCTGGGTATAGACCCGAAACCGGGCGATCTATCCATGGGCAGGTTGAAGGTTAGGTAACACTGACTGGAGGACCGAACCGACTACCGTTGAAAAGTTAGCGGATGACCTGTGGATCGGAGTGAAAGGCTAATCAAGCTCGGAGATAGCTGGTTCTCCTCGAAAGCTATTTAGGTAGCGCCTCATGTATCACTGTAGGGGGTAGAGCACTGTTTCGGCTAGGGGGTCATCCCGACTTACCAAACCGATGCAAACTCCGAATACCTACAAGTGCCGAGCATGGGAGACACACGGCGGGTGCTAACGTCCGTCGTGAAAAGGGAAACAACCCAGACCGTCAGCTAAGGTCCCAAAGTCATGGTTAAGTGGGAAACGATGTGGGAAGGCTTAGACAGCTAGGAGGTTGGCTTAGAAGCAGCCACCCTTTAAAGAAAGCGTAATAGCTCACTAGTCGAGTCGGCCTGCGCGGAAGATGTAACGGGGCTCAAACCATGCACCGAAGCTACGGGTATCACCTTTGGTGATGCGGTAGAGGAGCGTTCTGTAAGCCTGTGAAGGTGAGTTGAGAAGCTTGCTGGAGGTATCAGAAGTGCGAATGCTGACATGAGTAACGACAATGCGAGTGAAAAACTCGCACGCCGAAAGACCAAGGTTTCCTGCGCAACGTTAATCGACGCAGGGTTAGTCGGTCCCTAAGGCGAGGCTGAAAAGCGTAGTCGATGGAAAACAGGTTAATATTCCTGTACTTCCAGTTATTGCGATGGAGGGACGGAGAAGGCTAGGCCAGCTTGGCGTTGGTTGTCCAAGTTTAAGGTGGTAGGCTGAGATCTTAGGCAAATCCGGGATCTCAAGGCCGAGAGCTGATGACGAGTGCTCATTAGAGCGCGAAGTGGTTGATGCCATGCTTCCAAGAAAAGCTCCTAAGCTTCAGATAACTGGGAACCGTACCCCAAACCGACACAGGTGGTTAGGTAGAGAATACCAAGGCGCTTGAGAGAACTCGGGTGAAGGAACTAGGCAAAATGGCACCGTAACTTCGGGAGAAGGTGCGCCGGTGAGGGTGAAGCACTTGCTGCGTAAGCCCACGCCGGTCGAAGATACCAGGCCGCTGCGACTGTTTATTAAAAACACAGCACTCTGCAAACACGAAAGTGGACGTATAGGGTGTGACGCCTGCCCGGTGCCGGAAGGTTAATTGATGGGGTTAGCGCAAGCGAAGCTCTTGATCGAAGCCCCGGTAAACGGCGGCCGTAACTATAACGGTCCTAAGGTAGCGAAATTCCTTGTCGGGTAAGTTCCGACCTGCACGAATGGCGTAACGATGGCGGCGCTGTCTCCACCCGAGACTCAGTGAAATTGAAATCGCTGTGAAGATGCAGTGTATCCGCGGCTAGACGGAAAGACCCCGTGAACCTTTACTATAGCTTTGCACTGGACTTTGAGCTTGCTTGTGTAGGATAGGTGGGAGGCTTTGAAGTGGGGACGCCAGTTCTCATGGAGCCATCCTTGAAATACCACCCTGGCAACCTTGAGGTTCTAACTCAGGTCCGTTATCCGGATCGAGGACAGTGTATGGTGGGTAGTTTGACTGGGGCGGTCTCCTCCCAAAGAGTAACGGAGGAGTACGAAGGTGCGCTCAGACCGGTCGGAAATCGGTCGTAGAGTATAAAGGCAAAAGCGCGCTTGACTGCGAGACACACACGTCGAGCAGGTACGAAAGTAGGTCTTAGTGATCCGGTGGTTCTGTATGGAAGGGCCATCGCTCAACGGATAAAAGGTACTCCGGGGATAACAGGCTGATACCGCCCAAGAGTTCATATCGACGGCGGTGTTTGGCACCTCGATGTCGGCTCATCACATCCTGGGGCTGAAGCCGGTCCCAAGGGTATGGCTGTTCGCCATTTAAAGTGGTACGCGAGCTGGGTTTAGAACGTCGTGAGACAGTTCGGTCCCTATCTGCCGTGGACGTTTGAGATTTGAGAGGGGCTGCTCCTAGTACGAGAGGACCGGAGTGGACGAACCTCTGGTGTTCCGGTTGTCACGCCAGTGGCATTGCCGGGTAGCTATGTTCGGAAGAGATAACCGCTGAAAGCATCTAAGCGGGAAACTTGCCTCAAGATGAGATCTCACTGGAGCCTTGAGCTCCCTGAAGGGCCGTCGAAGACTACGACGTTGATAGGTTGGGTGTGTAAGCGCTGTGAGGCGTTGAGCTAACCAATACTAATTGCCCGTGAGGCTTGACCATATAACACCCAAGCAATTTGCAAAGCGCAGATTGCGGTGGTGAAGACGAAAGAACCGAAAGTTCGCAGCTTCACAAATTCACATATCCGAATTCGCTGGAGTATCCATCTGGATGTTCTGGCAACAGAATTTCTTGACGACCATAGAGCATTGGAACCACCTGATCCCATCCCGAACTCAGCAGTGAAACGATGCATCGCCGATGGTAGTGTGGGGTTTCCCCATGTGAGAGTAGGTCATCGTCAAGATTCATTTCGCAAAACCCCTATCTGCGCGAGCAGGTAGGGGTTTTGTCTTTTCCGCGTTCCGAAAAGCAACGTCACCTCTGCTGTGGAATACACAACGTGGGAGCGGGCTTGCCCCGCGAAGGGCAAGTCCAGGCAACATCACTGCCTGCCTAGGGCCCTATCGCGGGGCAAGCCCGCTCCCACGCTATTCTGTTATTGCAGGGGATCGCGTGGCGTCTTTCAACCCCGCGCCAACTCGGCCAGATGCGCCTTGGCCTCTTCGCTCTTGAGCACCAGTACATCGCTTTCCAGCGAGTCCAGCACCACCTCCGCGGTATTGCCGATCAATGCCCCGGAGATCCCGGTCCGCGCCACGGTACCGACAATGGTCACCACGGCATCGAGCTTCTTCTCGGTATAGGGAATCAGCACATCTGCCGGCCCTTCGGCGATATGCAGGCGGTCATCGGTGATATCGAACTCCGCCTGGAACGCCAGGCATGCCTCGCGATAGCGTTTCTCGATGGTCTCGGTGAGCTGGTAGACCGGGTCCGCGGCCGACAGCATGGGCGAGGGATGGGCACTGATCACGTGCAGTTCGCCCTTGGCCAGGCTGGCGATGTCATAGCCATGGTCGATGATGCTGGCATGCAGCAGGCGATGGGCCTCGTCCTGGTTTCCGACATCCACGGCCGCCAGGATCTTGCCACCTGTCCATGGTCGCTCGCTCTTGACCATCAGCACCGCGCACGGGCATTCGCGCAGCAGTTTCCAGTCGCTGGGAGTGAGCAGTGCCTTGCGCAGCGGATTGTCCGGCCGATGTTCCTTGATCACCAATTCGCAGCCTTCGGCCTGCTGCACATGGATGATCGACTTGTGCAGGTTGTCCTTCCAGTGCTGCTCGTGGGTGACACTGTCGTAACCGTCGTCGTGCAACTGGCTGCTGAGCAAGCTGAGCAGCGCGTCATGATCCTGCTTCTTGTCGCACATCAGCAGGTGCAGGCGCGCGCCGGTCACCCCGGCGATCAGCTTGGCCCGAGTCAGGGCACGGCTGTGGGCGTGCTCGGGGTCGAGGACGACAAGGATGCTGCGTACGGCTTGCATGGGCGTGAACTCCCTTCAGAATGGCGGCCAATGCCTGACTATAGACGGCGCTGCTGCCGCTGCCGCTTGATATGTATCAAGCATAGTCACTGGCACTCGGCACGGTCGCCGGTATAATCGCCGGTCCTGCCGATGTCCTGTGTGATTGTGAGTGCCATGTCCCTGATTCCCGAAATCGACGCCTTCCTCGGTTGCCGTACCCCTGATGCCTGGATCGAGGCGGCGCTGGCCGACCAGGAGACCCTGCTGATCGATCACAAGAACTGCGAGAAAAAGGCGGCAATGCAACCACGAAATCGGAGAAACCATCATGCTGCCTGAAATTCACGATTTCCTGGCCTGCCGAACGCCTGATGCATGGGTTCAGGCTGCTCTAGAGCAGCAGGAGGTGATGCTGATTGACCATAAGAACTGTGAGTTCAAGGCTGCCAGCACTGCCTTGAGCTTGATCGCCAAGTACAACACCCACATCGACCTCATTAACATGATGTCGAGGTTAGCCCGCGAAGAGCTTGTGCATCATGAACAGGTGCTGCGCTTGATGAAGCGGCGTGGTATCCCGCTTCGTCCCATTTCGGCGGGACGCTATGCCTCGGGGCTTCGAAAGGTGGTGCGTGCCCATGAGCCTGCCAAACTGGTGGATACGCTAGTCGTAGGGGCTTTCATTGAGGCACGCAGTTGCGAACGGTTCGAGTCGTTGGTACCACATCTCGATGAAGAGCTTGGCCGGTTCTATCACGGCCTTCTGAAAAGCGAAGCACGGCATTTCCAAGGCTACCTGAAGCTGGCCTATCAATATGGTGATGACGCCGATGTGGCTAAAACGATTGAGAAGGTGCGTTCGGCAGAGGCTGAGTTGATCAACAGCCCAGATTGCGAGTTCAGATTCCACAGTGGCATACCTACCTGACTCCGTTTTCCTCGGTTAGGTCACTGCACTGTCCCTTTTTTAATCACAACGGTGATACCATCAAACCGCTTGGCTGGCGTGCTGATCGAACTGCGTAGCGGTGTCGAACCCAGTGTGCCCAGCGGCAGGGTCGTCTCATATGATGGCGCTGTCCGGGTCGCGTCCGAGATTGCAGTGAATGCATCAAGGTCTCCCGAAGGTAGGAAGGTTCGCCCGACTGCTATGTTGTATGCCGGAACTCCCACGAATGAAGTATCGGGGGCTCATCGGACGGTAGATAGCTTTAATTTCAGGGCGGGGCTTCGTGTGGGGCCGCATGGCGTGTCGCTGTCGGGCGCTCTCAGCGTTCGCTGGAGGGCTTTCGAGGCGAGGTTGACGGCAACCTTCAAAAAGGTAGCATTACCAAAGTGGAGAATAGTGCCGTGAATCAATCGTCATGCAAAAACGTGCCAATGTGGCATCCGGGGGGTTTGCCGTAGTGCTGTGCACCTTCTGCTTGGCTGGCGTGCTGATCGAACTGCGTAGCGGTGTCGAACCCAGTGTGCCCAGCGGCAGGGTCGTCTCATATGATGGCGCTGTCCGGGTCGCGTCCGAGATTGCAGTGAATGCATCAAGGTCTCCCGAAGGTAGGTAGTCCGTCTAGCAGTTGGGGTAGGTTTGCCGGTGAGCCCCAATGAACAGGACAGCGGGGATACATGGATGGTTGATCTCTTTCTGCAAGTTAGAAAAATGAAGACTCTTCAGAACGCTTGGCGTGTAGTAAAGTCAAGTGCGCAGTTTTCTTCATCTGAGGAAATTCGTAATAGCTCAAATGAATTCGAAGCTGACTCCATCTCAAATCTGCGTCGTATCCAGGCGCGGTTGAAAAGTGGTTCATTTGTTTTTAAACCTCAGAAAGGGATAGCGAAAAGGCGTGAAGGAAAAGACCCAAGGCCTCTGGTTATATCACCAATTGAAAATCGCATAGTGCAAAGGGCAGTGCTTGATGTGTTGCAAGCACATGTTTCATATGTTGATTCGGTTCTAAGTGTGCCGACTAGCTTTGGCGGGATCAGAGGGAAGTCTGTCGAGGCTGCGATTTTTCGGCTTAAGCAAGAGTTTGCCTTGGGGGCGAAATTTTATGTTCGCTCTGATATTCCTAGTTTTTTCACGAAGGTAAATCGTAGCTTGGTGCTTAATGAGATGCGTAAGCATGTGCCAAGTGATGATTTCTTTCGTTTGTTTCAGTCTTCGATTGAAACAACTCTTTCAAATCTGACGGATTTAAGTCGTCAGAGGCTGGCGGAGTTTTTCCCTATTGGTATGGATGGCGTTGCCCAAGGGTCACCTCTTTCGCCCTTGGTTGCAAATCTGTATTTGGCTGAATTTGATCGTGAAATGAATTCGGCTGGCGTAACGTGTATTCGCTATATTGATGATTTTGTCATTCTTGGCTCCACAGAAAAAGATGTTTCTTCTGCATTCAGGCGTGCGTCCGCAATCTTGAAGCGGGTAGGGCTCAACGCTTACTCACCGTATGAAGCAAGTGATAAGGCCTCCCACGGGCGTGTTTCTGATGGTTTTGATTTTCTAGGGTGCCAAGTAACCCCTGGTCTGGTGCAACCATGCAAGAAGGCTAGGGGGAATTTGTTATCCAAGATTGATGATGAGATCAGGCAGGCAAAATATGCTGCGAAGCACATTATTGATGGTGGGGAGCTGTTTGCTGTTGGCTGCTACGCCCAAGCAGTGACGAAAATTAACAGAATTGTCTGGGGTTGGGGAAAGTCATTCTCATTTTGCAATGGCGAGCAGTTGGCTAGAAGCCTCGATGAGAAAATATCTGAAAAGTTGAATCAGCTTGAGCTGGAAATAAAACGTGTCTTGGTTGGAGCTGACTACCGGATGCGTCAGAAGGTGATGGGGGTTAGCTTGCTGGAGGATATATTTCGACAGGAAGACAAGGCTTGATGGTTAATGGGGCCCCAATAGGGTTTAGTGCTAAAAATAGGGTGGTATGATTTTATACTACCCACCCCGCCATATTTCAATGAATTCACTTGTTCCATAGCCGCTTCACAGTGCTCAGGCTAACTCCCAAGGATGATGCAGTTTCTGACTGACTGTTACCTTGGGATTTATATTTCTTAACCTGCTCTGTTGACGCCGCGATTGGTCGGCCTAGCTTTTTACCTTGGGCTTTTGCGCGATCGAGCCCCGATGCCGTTCGCTCAATCAACAGGTCTCTTTCAAACTCTGCAACAGCGGCAATAACACTCATTGTCATCTTTCCTGCCGGGCTGGTCAGGTCAACGCCACCCAAAGCCAAGCAATGAACCTTGATTCCCAGGTTGGCTAGGTTCTCGACGGTTGTGCGTACATCCATTGCATTACGGCCAAGCCGATCTAGCTTTGTAACTAGTAAAATGTCTCCAGGCTCCATTCGCTGCATCAATGCAGTGAAGGCTTTTCGGTCGCTAGTAGGTATGCTGCCGGAAACGGTTTCTGTCACTACCCTGAAGGGTGCAATCTCAAAGCCTGCGGACTTGACTTCCTCAAGTTGGTTGTCAGTGGTTTGGTCGGATGTGCTCACACGAGCGTATAGAAATGTCCGGGACATGGTGTTGTTATTTGGTCTCAAAAAGGTGGTCTCATAATATATCGTGGTGTCAGAAAGGCAAGGCTGGTTTTTGAGCCTAGTTCTGTGGTGCAACTGTACAGGGTCAAAAACGGTCGTTTAAGACACCAGACTTGAAGAGTGCTGGCCATGGGCTATCGTTTGCTCGCCACCATCCAACGAGGGACACATATGGCGCTTTACAAAAACGGGGGGCTGTTAGCTCACTCCACACACGAAGCCTTTGATTCAACCCACAGCCCTGGGACGGCAGCGCCCCACCCAGGTATCTACCGTTGTACGGCTTGTGGTGATGAGATAGCGATAGCCGGAGGGCATACGTTGCCTCCGCAGAATCATCGTCAGCATGACCCGAATGCAGGACGAATTGCCTGGCAGCTACTGGTATTCCCAGTGCAGGCGTAGCGTCGCGCGAAAGGGTTAAGGGCTTGGGGTGGTGTTGCTCATTAGCAACTCCACCTCACTTATCAGTTGGGTAGGGGAGCAGGATAGAGCGCTCGCAAGCTTGAATAGGACCGTAATCGTCGGTTGATGGATACCGCGTTCGATCAGGCTGACGTAGTTGCGTTGGATGTCGGCTTCGTAGGATAGCTGCTCCTGCGTCAAACCGGCCTCCTTTCGTTTCTGCCGCAACACCTTCCCGAAAGCTTCCCCGATCTCCACGTTCCTGACTCCGGCCTAAAAGCCAGTCAATGTCCGGGATGGTCGTAGGAACGTCTTCACAGTATACTGGTAATTTATCCTTCTCTTGATGAGGTCGTGCTTTGAAAACCTACGTTGCTCTGTTCCTGGCAGCCATCAGCCTACCAACTGCTGCGGTCGCTGGGGTTTGCGCTTTCGAGTTCGGACTTGTCTGGTCTATCAGGCAGGCTACTGGTGTTGGTGTCCTGGTCTGCTCTGCGATTCTTCTACTCGCCTTGATCATGTTCCTATGGGGTGTGCCTGCGATGAGCAAGCGGCTTCGTTTGCAAACGATTGAGCCACGTATGTAATTGGACTTAAGGACAAGTCATGAAATTCAAAATGGCTGCTGTACTGGCGTTTGTTTCCGTAGCCGTAAATGCACAAGGTTTCACGTCCGGCGATGGTTCGGTTTTCAATGACCGACTACAAGAAATGCTTACCTCCACAGGTTGGAATTTTAAAGCAGCAACCAACGCTGGGCTGGTTGCTGATGAGTGGCGACTCAACCAAGCTGCTGCCCGGCTCAAGTACGGGGTACCAAAGATTTACTACGGTCGCGTAGATAAGGTTTTGGTAGACAACATGGGAACGTACTTCATAGTTGGAGCTGGGACACCGCATGCAGTCACTGTAGTTCTGGAGCGCTTTCAGGCTGGGCCATGGGAGCAGAAGAACAATCAGTACTTGATGACCGGCATGCAAAGCAGTTTGGAGTTTGCTTCACAGGTAAAACCTGGGGCGAATATGTACTTTCAGTGCAGACGCGCTGAGTTTGGACTAGGCGCGTATCTGGTTAACTGCCTAGCATTTTCCCCGCAGGTTGCGATGAAAGGGGTTGTACCCCAGATATCCCGTGGTGTTGATGTCGCCAGCCATTTCGATGAGTTGATCAAGGCACGAGCAGCAGAAGGCTGGGCACGTCCGCCGTCTGCTCGCCCCGGTCTTTCCGTGAAACTACGAATTTCTATGTTGCCAGACGGCACAATTCGAACGGTGGCTGTAGAGAAGGCCAGTGGCGATCATGCCTACGACCAGTCCGCCGTCAATGCAGTAAAGAACATCGGAGTTCTTCCAGAGGTTCAAGAAATGTCACGTGGTGAGTATTCCAACCATAGCAGTTTCAGTATTGTACTTACGCCACAGGATCTGACGTTTTAAATGGCTCTGTAGGCACCCTGGTGGCATTCTGGGGAGCGGCCTGTAGGGGTGCCATGGGGAGCCCTATAAAGCCGCTCAGATCGCACGCAGTGCTGCTTAATGGTCTGTCTTCATTGGTGGGTGGGTTAAGTTTCGGTTTTCCATCCACCCGCCATTGAGATAATGAAGATGTAACTGACCGGCTACCACTCCACATTTGGTGTCTACACAGTTTGGACCAGGTTTTGGCAATGTAGCTCATCCATTCGAAGTAGCGATCTTGGTCGTGTCGCGTGATTAGATAGTTACCATATCGGTCTTGGGTTGGCGGGATTATCGAGTAATCCGCCAGCCTGCCTGCTTTTTTCAGTTTGGCGTGAAGGTGGTGCAAACTGTAAATTCTATCTTTGCTGTCATCTATCACCAATGCATGGTGATGGTGCACACCCGTGTTGTCAGTTTCGCATACGGTAATTCGTGGTGGGTTGTAGCTGGACTTTTGTACAAAGAAATTTCGAATGTGTGCGCTGTACTCCGATAAGTTCATTAAGTCAGTGAAACGAGTTCGGATGTGGAAACCCCTGGGGGTTTTTAGGTTGCCTGGATTCATGTACGTGAGAACGTACAGTGCTTCTAGAATGTTTTCGTATGTTGGGTGTGCTGGATCGCACTTGATCTTGGAATCTTTGAATCGATCTTGGATGATGGTCTTTTGTCTTTTGAATGTCATTTCTTTTAACTTATTCTTGTCTCTGTATTCGTTTCTTGATTAGGATGTCCCTCTTCAGAAAGAGAATTAAAGATCATAGGGTTGGGCTGGCCTGCAAGCCGCAGCCTGTAGGCGTTTGGGTTTGATCTGGTACTTTGTAAGTCATGTTCCAGAACAGTCGTGGTTTCTTTTTCTTCTACCGTGGGATCGATTTATAAAAATCAGTGGTTTTCACATTCTGTGCTGTGCTGGTCTTCCTGTTGTCCTAGTTTAACTGACCTCCGTTCTTCAAGCATCTTACGGAGGGTGGTGGTTCGTCCGAGTGCGATGGTTCCCTGCTTGTTGAAAACGTGTTTTATCGTGTCGCCAACTAGCACCTTATATGCTTGTTTTTTCCGGTCGTATCCGGTGTAACTTGAGGAGCTGAATTCGTTCCCAGTGGTGTTGGCTTTGATTCGTCCATCGTTAAAGCAGGTTAGGTTGTAGTTTGCACTCTGTAGTAATGCGTTTAGACGCATCGGGTTATCTTCGATTAGTTCGTATTGGTAGTCCCATGCCTCTTCGTACCTGCAATGGTTTTCTTCGAGTTCAATGTTTAGTGCGTGCTTTTGATTTTCGAGTGCCCTGCGGCTTTCGATAGCGTTTGTGAGTTGTTGATTGAGTTCAGGTATAACGCCGTGGAGTGCTTGTAGATGCGTCAGGTTTTCAATGATTTTTGTTGCTTCTCGAAGTTTTCCATCAATTACTATAATTTCTTTTCTTTGAATGGTTAGTTGGGTTCTTTGCATGGCTGTTTCGACTGCTGATGTCGCGGTGTCTTGGCAGATGTGCATAAGAACTGGCACTGGGAACGATTTCCCGTTTGGGCATCGAGCGTCACCGAATTTACATCTGGTGCTACAGTGCATCGAAAATGGACTGTGTTTGTTTACTTTTATTTGCATGTTTGCACCGCACTCACCGCATTTGATGAGTCCTGAAAGGAAATAGGTGCGTGGGGCTGTGGCCGGTTTATATTCATCCTCGAACCGTTGTTGTACCTGATAAAACAGCTCTTCAGAAACAACGGCTGGGTAGATTTTGTGTTCTTTCCAGTATCCAATTGCTGTCTTGTTTGTGAGCCATCGCCTGATGGTGCTGGGGTTTATACGTTCAAATGCCGAATGCTTGCCTTTCAGGTTTCTAAGAATTCTTCTTTCGCCGAGCCCTGCCAAGGCGTCTTCAAATGCATCCTTAATTGCGGCAGCTATACCGTCTTTGAGTTTGCCGTCAGATGTTAACCATATGGGGGTTCTGCGCTTGGGAATGATTCCAGTTTTGGCGCTTTCTTCGCGTCTCCGATAACTTGCGCTGATGCGCTTAGATAAAGACTGGCTGTAATGGAAAGCCTGCTGGACTTTCCCGAGAAGAGTCCATATTTGATCTGTCTTGATGTCAGGGCCGTACGTTACTCCATCTTCTAGTGTTACGATCTTGACCTTTGACTTGATAATTTCGTTGATCAGGGAGAACATTTGCAGTTCGGGTAGCCTGCCGATCCTATCGATTGCTTCAACGAGGATGACGTCTCCTTCTCCTATTTCTTTCTGCTCGATAGCTTGCAACAACTTTCCGAAGCCATGTTTCAGGTGGTCACCCTTTGAAGCTGATCGGCCCAAATCTTGGAAGGTTTTCGGGTATATTTGGTATTCTTTGTTGTTGTTTATCCATTCTGCAATCAATTCTTTTTGGCGGGCTAGACTTGTACCTTTGCCTTGTTTGATACTAGAAAAGCGCGCATAGCCAACTGCGTAGGGCATCAATTGTCCTTCGTTGTAAAGTTGTTTGGTTGGGTTCGGGTGGTGCCTTTTATGTCTAAATTACACCACGAAAAATCCAGTTTCTAAACATTCAAGCATTTTAATTTCACTTGGTCCCACGGTTGGTAGGTACACCGCAGACAATAGCGAGTTCAAGGCGGCCAGCACCGCGCTGAGCCTGATCGCCAAGTACAACACCCACCTCGACCTGATCAACATGATGTCGCGTCTGGCCCGCGAGGAACTGGTGCACCACGAGCAGGTGCTGCGCCTGATGAAGCGCCGCGGCGTGCCGCTGCGTCCGGTCTCGGCCGGGCGCTATGCCTCGGGCCTGCGCCGGCTGGTGCGTGCCCATGAGCCGGTCAAGCTGGTGGATACCCTGGTGGTGGGGGCTTTCATCGAAGCGCGCAGCTGCGAGCGCTTCGCCGCCCTGGTGCCGCACCTGGACGAAGAGCTCGGCACCTTCTACCACGGCCTGCTCAAGAGCGAGGCTCGGCACTACCAGGGCTACCTGAAGCTGGCTCACCAGTACGGTGACGAAGCGGATATCGCCCGGGTGGTGGAGCAGGTGCGCGAGGCGGAGGCCGGGCTGATCACCTCACCCGACCAGGAGCTGCGCTTCCACAGCGGGATTCCGATGGCACAAGCGGCCTGAGCTATTGCCGGCGACCGAGCAGCAACCCGACCACAAGGCCAAAGCCTGCCGAGATCGCCACTGTCTGCCACGGGTGGCCACCGATGTACTCCTGGGTCGCCTCGACTGCGGGCTGCGCCTTGCGGCCCAGCCGGCCGGTGGCGTCTCGGGCCTGCCGCAGTTTCAGGCCGAGCTGCGCGCGCAGGCCTTCTGCTTCCTCTCCCACCAGCGACGCGCTGTCGCTGAGCAGTTTCTCGGACTCTTCGATCAAGGCCTGCAGCTCACTGAACACCTGATCCTTGATCTGGTCGTTGTCGGCTTGCGTGGCGGTTTTCCTGGCCATGTACACATCCTCGTGAAGGGTTGGGCGTTGAACAGTGGATGCCACGGCGCCGGGAAAGTTGCAGCGGCGTACCGATGGCGCGTCGCTACAGTGTAAGATAGCGCCCATTTTCCAGCGGCAGGTAATACCCCCATGAGTTTCAATCTGGCCAACATGAGCTTCCAGGAACGGGCGCAGATCGAGGCAGAGAAGGCCCGTTTGTTCGAGTACTGGCAGAACAACCTGGGCAAGGCCAAGGGCGAGGCGGCGCGGCTGATCGCGGAGAAGCCGCGGCGCAAGGGCAAGTGGGCCGAATGGGTGCGCGCCGAGCTCGACGGCATGTCGCCTGTGGAATTCAATCAGCTGGTACGCAGTGAAGTGAACAAGATGATGGCCGCCGCCAGCGCCAACCGCTGAGTCAGGCGGACACTTCCGGTACGGCGGCGCGCACCATTCGGCGTTCTTCAGACAGGAGTCCCCAAGATGCCAAGATCCATCGTTGCCGCCCTGCAGATCGGTTCGCTGCCTGCGGGCAAGGCCGCCACCCTGGAACAGATCCTCGGCTACGAGCAGGCCATCGGCAAGGCCGGCGCCAGCCTGGTGGTGATGCCCGAGGCGTTGCTCGGCGGCTACCCGAAAGGCGAGGGCTTCGGTACCCAGCTCGGCTATCGCCTGCCCGAAGGGCGTGAAGCCTTCGCCCGCTATTTCGCCAACGCCATCGATGTACCGGGTGCCGAAACCGAGGCGCTGGCCGGACTGTCGGCGCGCACCGGGGCGAGCCTGGTGCTCGGCGTGATCGAGCGCAGCGGCAACACCCTGTACTGCACCGTGCTGTTTTTCGAGCCTGAGGGCGGCCTGGTGGCCAAGCACCGCAAGCTGATGCCCACCGGCACCGAGCGGCTGATCTGGGGCAAGGGCGACGGCTCCACGCTGCCGGTGGTGGAGGGCCGCGTCGGGCGCATCGGCGCGGCGGTGTGCTGGGAGAACTACATGCCGCTGCTGCGCACCGCCATGTACGCCAAGGGCGTGCAACTGTGGTGCGCGCCGACGGTGGACGAGCGCGAGCTGTGGCAGGTCAGCATGCGCCATATCGCCGCCGAAGGACGCTGTTTTGTCATCAGCGCCTGCCAGGTGCAGGATTCACCGGCGGCGCTGGGCCTTGAGGTGGCCAACTGGCCGGCCGAGCGGCCGTTGATCAATGGCGGCAGCGTGATCGTCGGCCCCCTCGGCGAGGTGCTGGCCGGGCCGCTGGTGGGCGAGCGCGGGCTGCTCTGCGCCGAGGTCGATACCGACGACCTGGTGCGTGCGCGCTACGACTTCGATGTGGTCGGCCACTATGCGCGGCCGGATGTGTTCGAGCTCAGCGTGGACGAGCGTCCGCGTCCCGGCGTGCGCTTTGTCGGCTCCACCCGTGCTGGCGAGTGATCGTTCGTTTACCTGAGAACAGGTTTACCAGCCGGCATTGGTGGCGGCGGGCAGGTCGAGTTTGCCTTTGTCAGTGAAGCGCACGGTGCCCAGCGGGCCGCTCGCCAGTTTGCCACGCAGCACATAGGGCAGACCCTGCAGGGATTCAACCCGGCTCAGGCCATAGGCCTGGCGCAGGAAGGCGAAGGCGGTGATGCTCACCGGCACCACGATCACCGCTTCGTCATAGCGACCGATATGCCCGCGCTGATCGCTCACGCCGGCGGCCAGGGGCTGGTCATTGACTTCCAGGTTGAGGGCGATGCCGTTGAAATCCACCGGGGTTTCGTTGGGGTTCTGCACGCGGATCTTCACCGCCATGCGCAGCTCCAGGTCCTGGCCGGGCAGGGGATCGATGCCGATCACGCTGATATTCAGCGGGTCACGGCCCTGGAACAGGGCGCAGGCACTCAGGCCAAGGGTCAGCAGCAGGATCAGGCAGGCGCGGGCATACATGGTGATAGAGGCTCGGGACACGGGCGAGTCCTCAGTGTGGCAAATGCATGGCGCCGCAATCAAGGAATGTGCGGTTCCTGTGGGAGCGGGCTTGCCTGCGACGGACCGCAGACCGGCCCGATTCAAGCGAATGTACTGCGCAGATCCTCCATGAACGCCTGCTGCGCTTCACCGGGCTCCTGCCCACGGTGCCGCGCCAAGGTGAACGGCACCACGAAATCCAGTGTCGGGTCCAGTGCCCGCAACAGTCCCTGGGCTTCCCAGGGCGCGGCGCAGTGGCGGGGCAGGTAGCCAATATGCCGTCCCGACAGGATCAACGTCAGCGCGCTGTCGATCTGTTCCGCCACCGCCAGACTGCGCCTGCTCTGGAAGGGTTCGCCCTGCTTGAGAAAGCGGTAGGGATGGCAGACCTGGTCGGCCTCCAGCAATTGCTCGCGACTGATCCGGGCCTGGTCGAACAGTTCATGCCCCTGGCCACAGTAGAGTCGCTGGCGTTCCTCGAACAATGGCAGGTAATCGAATGCCGCCTGGTTGCCGGAGAAGTAGCTGATGGCGCAGTCCAGGCGCTGCTCCAGCAACAGCCGCTCGAGTTCGGCGGGTGGTGCGCAGGTCACCTCCAGGCGCACCTGCTCGTCACGTTGGCGAAACCGGGCGATGGCCCGGGCCAGGCGCAAGGTGACCTCGCGGTCCTGGTTCTCGGCCAGGCCAATGCGCAGCCTGCCGAGCAGGCGTCCGGCCACGCCGTTGGCCTGCTGGCGGAACTGCTCGATCTGCAGCAGCAGGCCGCGGGTCGCCTGGAGCAGCAGCTGGCCTTTCTCGGTCAGCCGGAAACCGCCCTTGCCACGGCTGCACAGGCGATAGCCCAGGCGGGTCTCGAGCCTGGCCATCTGCTGGCTGATGCTGGGCTGGCTGAGCCCCAGCACGCCCTGGGCGGCGCTGAAGCCGCCGGCCTCGACTACAGTGACGAACAGCCGCAGCAGGTGCAGGTCGGGGTCGTGCAGTTGTCCGAGCATCACATTGGTCCTGATGAATGTCAGCTTTGAATAGTTGCCATTTTTACAATGTAACCCGGCACGCATGCTGGCGGCATCCACCCCCACGCCGAGGTGCCCGCCATGCGTCGAACGTTGTGCCTGCTTTCATTGTTGATCGCCCTGCCGCTGCAGGCCGAGGAGAAGGTCGTCAACCTGTACAGCTGGGCCGACTATGTCGCCCCGCAAACCCTGGCGCGGTTCGAGCAGGAGACCGGCTACAAGGTCCGCTACGACACCTTTGACACCACCGAGGTGCTGGAGACCAAGCTGCTGACCGGCGGCAGTGGCTACGACGTGGTGGTGCCGTCGGCCACGGTACTGGCCCGGGCGCTCAAGGCCGGCGCCTTGCAGCCGCTCGATGCCCAGGCGCTGCCCGGCTACGCCAACCTCGACCCGGACCTGCTGGCCAAGCTGGCCGAGGCCGACCCCGGCAACCGCCATGCCGTGCCGTACACCTGGGGCACGCTGGGGCTGGGGGTGAATGTCGAGGCCGTGCGCCAGCGCCTCGGTGACGTGCCACTGGACAGCCTCGACCTGCTGTTCAAGCCCGAGTACGCCAGCCGCCTGAAGGACTGCGGAATCGCCATGCCGGACTCGCCCCAGGAGGTGATCGGCCTGACCCTCAACTACCTGGGCAAGGACCCGTACAGCCAGAGCAAGGCCGATCTGGACGCTGCCCAGGCGTTGTTGCAGCAGTTGCAGCCCTCGATCAGCTACGTGGCCAACGGTCGCCAGATCAACGACCTGGCCAACGGCAGCGTGTGCCTGGCGCTGACCTACAACGGCGACGCGGCCATGGCCGCCGACCAGGCCCGCCGCGCCGGCAAGCCGTTCGAGCTGATCTACCGCATCCCCCGCGAGGGCACGCTGGTCTGGCAGGACAACCTGGTGATTCCCAAGGACGCGCCGCATCCCGAGGCGGCCCGCGCCTTCATCGCCTTCATGCTGCGCCCCGAATCGGTGGCGGCACTGACCAACACGCTGTTCTTCGCCAACGCCAACCAGGCCGCCACGCCGCTGGTGGACGCGGCGATCCGCAACGACCCGGACATCTACCCGTCGGCCGAGGTGCGCCAGCGCCTGTTCGCCGACCGCAGCATGGCGTTGTCCGACCTGCGCCAGCGCAACCGCCTGTGGACCGCCTTCCGCAGCCGCCAGTGAACAACAACGACAGGAGACAGACCGTGGATCTCGCCCAGGACAACGACCAGGCCATGACCCGTGACAGCCTCTACGGCACCGCCGCCGAGAGCACCTATGCCGGTATCACCAGTTTTTCCCGGCGCCGCTACAGCCGCGACCTGCGCGGTGTTGATGTGGTGGTCAGCGGCGTGCCGTTCGACACCGCCACCAGCAACCGCCCCGGTGCGCGCTTCGGCCCGAGGGCGATTCGCGCCGCCTCGGTGCAGCAGGCCTGGGCCCGGCACTGGCCCTGGACGTTCGACCCGTTCGACCACCTGGCGGTGATCGACTACGGCGACTGCGCCTTCGACAGCGGCACGCCAGCGTCGGTGCCGGACAGCATCGAGGCGTATGCCGAGCGCATCCTCGAGGCCGGCTGCGCCATGCTCACCCTGGGTGGCGACCACTTCATCAGCTACCCGCTGCTCAAGGCTCATGCCAGCCGGCATGGCCCGCTGGCGCTGGTCCACTTCGACGCCCACAGCGACACCTGGCCGGACGAGGAGGGCAAGCGCATCGACCACGGCACCATGTTCTGGCACGCGGCGCGTGAAGGCCTGGTGGACCCGGCGCACTCGGTGCAGATCGGCCTGCGCACCACCAATGACGACAGCCAGGGATTCGCCATCCTCGATGCCCGCCAGGTGCATCGCCAGGGCACCGAGGCGATCATCGCGGCGATCCGCCAGCGGGTGGGGGACAGGCCGGTGTACCTGACTTTCGACATCGACTGCCTGGACCCGGCCTTCGCGCCCGGTACCGGCACGCCGGTATGCGGCGGACTGAGCACGGTGCAGGCGCTGGAGATCCTCGGCGGCTTGCGCGGGATCAACCTGGTGGGCATGGACCTGGTGGAGGTGGCGCCGGCCTATGATCACGCCGATATCACCGCGCTGGCCGGGGCGACGCTGGCAATGGAGATGCTGTGCCTGTATGCGGCGCGGCACAAGGTGGATATAGCAAGGTAGCGCCGGGGCCGCTTTGCGGCCCTTTCCGGCCGGTCCGACGCCTCGGCAAGGCCGCTCTCATGGAACAAAACATAATTCTTTGATTTGACTGGGGCAGCGTGGGAGCGGGCTTGCCCCGCGATGTGGCGTTTGGCACCGGCTTCGCCGGTGATCGCGGGGCCAGCCCGCTCCCACGCTGGACCCCTGTTCCCCGCGTGACAGCCCAGTCCAAGGGGCCATACTGAAACATCAGGACCCATATTCATCCTTTTGCGTCGAACCCTGCGCGCTTTAGGCTATCCAACCCTGGAGCGCGCCTTTTCGTACCGGAGGTGAAGCATGAACCCCACCCTGCCAATCCTGGGCCTCGGCCTGTTGCTGGCCATGCCGCTCCAGGCTGCGCCCCTGCCGGCGCCGTTGCTTGCCGCCAACGACAGCAACAATCCGTACAACAGCCCGATCATGCGTGCCAACCCCAACAGCCGCCAGGGCAGCGTGCCCGCCACGCCGCCGGTGCGCGGCCCGTCCACGCAGCCCAACCCGCGCCCGCCGACCCTCGACAACCGGGGTATCGGCAATGGCGACAACCTGCGCCGCGAGCTGCAGACCCCGAACCTGGAACCCACCCGGCCACCACGCGATTCGCTGCGCGTGCCGTGAGCCCTATCGAAGGAATCGAGCATGACGCCACGTACCTGGTTGACCACCCTGGCCGCCGCCGGCCTGTTTCCGCTGTTGGCCCAGGCGGCCGCCGAGCAGCAATTTCCCAGTGAAGAGGGGCAACTGATCGTCAGTACCGTCGCCGACGGTCTGCGCAACCCCTGGGCCCTGGCCTTCCTGCCGGGTGGCAAGGACATGCTGGTGAGCGAACGCCCCGGCAATCTGCGCATCGTCAGCGCCGAGGGCAAGGTCGGCCCGCCATTGTCCGGCGTGCCCAAGGTGTGGGCCGAAGGCCAGGGTGGCCTGCTCGACGTGGTGCTGTCGCCGGACTTCGCCAAGGACCGAACGGTCTATCTGTCATTCGCCGAGGAAGGCCCCGACGGCAGGGCGGGAACTGCGGTCGGCCGTGGCCAGCTGTCCCAGGACCGGGCCCGTCTGGAGAACTTCACGGTGATTTTCCGCCAGCAGCCCAAGCTCTCCGAAGGCAATCATTTCGGTTCGCGGTTGGTGTTCGACCGCGACGGTTACCTGTTCATCGCCCTGGGCGAGAACAACCAGCGGCCCACTGCCCAGGACCTGGACAAGCTGCAGGGCAAGATCGTGCGCATCCTGCCCGATGGCGAGGTGCCCAATGACAACCCCTTCGTCGGCCGCGACAATGTGCGCCCGGAAATCTGGTCGTTCGGCCACCGCAACCAGCAGGGCGCGGCGTTGAACCCCTGGACCGGCCAGCTGTGGACCCACGAGCACGGCCCCCGTGGTGGCGACGAGATCAACATTCCGCGGCCCGGCAAGAACTACGGTTGGCCGATCGCCACCCATGGCATCAATTACTCGATGCTGCCGATCCCGGAAGCCAAGGGCAAGCATGTCGAGGGCATGGTCGACCCGCATCATGTGTGGGAGAAGTCGCCAGGTATCAGCGGCATGGCGTTCTACGACAGCCCGACGTTCAAGGCGTGGGACCACAACCTGTTCATTGGCGCGCTGGCGACCCAGGAGTTGATTCGTTTGCAGCTCGATGGTGACAAGATCGTGCATGAAGAGCGCTTGTTGGGCGATCTCAAGGCGCGTATCCGTGACGTGCGGGTGGGGCCGGATGGCTATGTGTATGTGCTGACCGATGCCAAGGATGGGGCATTGCTGAAGGTGGGGTTGACGGGCGGTTGATGCCTGAGGGGGCCTATCGCGGGGCAAGCCCGCTCCCACGCACGATAGGGGCGAAAGTGTCGTACCATGGCTGGCATGACGCCCGAATCCCTCTATCTCCAAGCTCTCAACGAACGCGGTTTCTTCCCCGACCCGGCCCAGGCGGCCGTCGTCACCGCATTGCAGGCCTGTTTCGACGCCCTGGGCCAGGATAAACCGACCCAGGGCCTGTACCTCTGGGGCCCGGTCGGCCGCGGCAAGACCTGGTTGATGGACCTGTTCCACCGTTCATTAAAGCTTTCGGCACGGCGCCAGCACTTCCACCACTTCATGGCCTGGGTCCACCAGCGCCTGTTCCAGCTCAACGGCACCGCCGACCCGCTCAAGGCCCTGGCCCGCGAGTTGGCCGGCGAGATCCGCGTGCTGTGTTTCGACGAGCTGTTCGTCAGCGATATCGGTGATGCGATCATCCTCGGCCGGTTGTTCCAAGTGCTGTTCGACCAGGGCGTGGTAATCGTCGCCACCTCCAACCAGCCCCCCGACCAGCTGTACCGCGACGGCTTCAACCGCGAGCGCTTCCTGCCGGCCATTGCCGCCATCGAGCAGCATATGCGCGTGCTGTCGGTAGCCGGAGAGCAGGACCATCGCCTGCATCCGGGGGCTCGGCTGCAGCGCTACTGGGTGGCACCTGCGGGCGGTGGCGGGGCGCTGGCGGCGGTGTTCGACCAGTTGAGCCCGGATGACCTCGGTAGCACGCAGGCCGTTCAGATTGGTTCGCGCCATGTCCAGGTGGTGCGCCACAGCGGACGGGCGCTCTGGTGCCGATTTGCCGATCTGTGCGAGCAGCCCCTGGCCGCCATGGACTTCATGGCGCTGTGCGACCGTTACCCGGCCATTCTGCTCAGTGATGTGCCGGCCCTGGGCGGCGTGCAGCAGGCCGGGCGTATCGCCCGTGGGACTGAAGATGGTGCGGCCCGCGTCGAGGCCGGAGACCGCGAACTGCCGACCCTGGCGCCCAAGGATGACAGCGTGCGGCGCTTCATCGCGCTGGTCGACGAGTGCTACGACCGTCGTGTGGCGTTGTACCTGGAGGCCGAGGTTCCGCTGGAAGCGCTCTACACTCAAGGGTATCTGGCGTTCCCGTACCAACGAACCCTGAGCCGGCTACGGGAGATGCAACTGCAACGCTTCGCCTGAAGGAGTCGACCATGGAGCCGCTGTCGCATCATCTGCTGACCCAGGCCTACAACAATGGCTGGGCCAACCACCGCCTGTACAAGGCTTGCCTGCAACTGACCCAGGACGAGTTCGTCGCCCCCCGCTGCAGCTTCTTCCCCTCGATCAAGGCCACCCTCAACCACCTGTTGACGGTGGACTGGTTCTACCTGGACGCGCTGGAGTGCGAGCAGCGTGGTGAAGCGCCCGATCCTGACGGCGAGCGCTTCTTCGTGCCTGAGCAACCTTTTGCCACGTGCACCGACCTGCACGCCCAGCAGGTTCAGGCCGATCAGCGACTGATCACCTATTGCCGGCAGTTGCGTGATGACCAGCTCGGACGCTATGTCAGCATCGCGCGGCCAGAGCGGATGCAGCATGAGCCGCGCCTGCGCTTGTTGTCGCACCTGTTCGAACACCAGATCCATCACCGTGGCCAGGTACATGCGATGCTCAGTGACACGTCGATCAGGCCTCCGCAGTTGGATGAATTCTTCTGCGAGGAGGAGGCCTCGCTGCGCGCCGAGGACTTTGCCGCCCTGGGCTGGAGCGAGGCGCAGATCTGGGCGCAGCGCTGAACGCGGCTCAAGGCGTTTCGCTGTCGGCCAGGTCGTGGGCGGCCTGAACCAGCTGTTCCAGCTGGTGATGCACCATGGCGCGGTCCATCTGGACCAGGGGCTGGCGGTTCCACAGCACGTGCATGCCCGTGAGCGGATCGACCCCGAGCATGGGTTTGCACAGGTCCTGGCAAAACAGGTTCTGCTGGCCCCAGCCCACGCCATCGGTGGCGGGTAGTTCGATGAACATCAGCAACTGGTCGGCAGGGTGCTCGGTCACGTTGCACACATGGGTGCCTACCCGCAGGCTGATCACGGGCTCGAAGGCCACAGGGGGCTCCAGTTTCAAGGCCGCGTACAGCTGGGTCAGTGCATAGTCATAGTTCGTGCCTGGCATGGCGAATTCTCGTTGGAGGGGGCCGCCACGGTAACGACCGCGTCGCCTGCTCGACTATCGGAGGCTGTCGTCATTTTTTAGCTGTCGGCGCTCTCCCGCTTTCTGCTGTGCGCCAAGCTCGGCGAACTTCCTACAAGCGATGGCGAAATGCCTCTGTCCATGCGAGGACAATCCCTGCGTTCAAGCGTGGGAGGGCATCGTAGCCTATGGCCATGACTACACCGGTTGAGCTTCGACGTGGTGTGTAAAGGGGCCTACGGGAAGTGAGCCTGGTGCGAGAGGGATTTCTCCAGTTGAGGACTGGTGTGTGCAAGGGCGGCAGTTGGATGTTGTCGGGGCGGGTTTTGCGTCCCAGGGTCAGGAAGGCTTCTACGCGATCATGGCAGGCGAGCTGGCCGTGCGCGAAAAAGACAACGTCATCGATCTACAGGCCGGCGAACTGCTGTTCGTCAAACGTGGCACCTACCTGGTGGCGACCCGATGGCAGGCGTGCCAGGTGCTGTGGCTGCCGCTGGACGTGAATTTCGTGCAGGCGTTCATGCAGCGTCACGGCCAGGAAATGAGCCATCTCGAGCGCTGCGGCGAACCCGGCGTGAATACCCTGCGCCTTCATCCCTGCACCTTGGCGCAGGAATGCGTGACCCGTCTGGCGGCGCTCGAAGGCGAGGGGACGTCGTCGATGCTGGCGATGCTGCGCCTGGAGGAGCTGCTGTTGCTGCTGGTGTTTGGGGCGCAAGGTCGGACGCTACTGGCGGCCCTGCGCCAACAGGGCAATCGCCATGTCGATCGGCTGCACGCCTTCATGGAGCAGCATTACCTGCGCGATTGGCGCCTGGACCAGTACGCCGAGGCTTTCGGGCTGGGCCTGACGGCGTTCAAGAGCCTGTTCTGCTCCTTCTACAACTGCTCGCCACGGGCCTGGATCACCGAGCGCAGGATCGTCCATGCGCATCACCTGCTGCTGAACACGCGTATGAGCATTGTCGATATCGCCATGGAAAGCGGCTTTTCCAGCCAGTCGTATTTCAGCCAGAGCTATCGCCGGCGTTTCGGCTGTACGCCCAGTGACGCCCGTCGCTAGACATCCCCCTGAGTTCGCATGGACAAGACCTGCATGAACAGACTTGCAACGCAGTTGGCCCGTCGCCTGGGCATGGCGCCCTGGCTGGCCGATGACGCTGGCGGCTACCACCTGTGCATCGATGGCCATGGCCTGCGGCTTGAACCGCGAGGCGCACAGCTGATGGTGAGCAGTTCGCTATCGTCAGTGGTTGGGCAAGGTGCCGGTCTCGATCAGCAGGTCCTGCGGCGCCTGCTGGGCATGCTCACGGCGTGGGCCGCGCATTGCCCGCAGCGGCTGGCGCTGACGCCTGAGGGAGAGCTGATGCTCGAAGCTTGGGTAGATACTTCGTCGGGCGATGTGGACACCCTCGAACATGTGCTTGGGGTGCAGGTCGCCCTGCTGAATCATCTGTGTGCGCAACGTTTCGGTCCAGCACCTGTGATTGCCCGGGGAGCAAGCGTATGGCTGCCCTGAGATCGCTTGCCACCGGTTTGGCAGCCCTGCTGGCCAGTCTTGTCGCCCAGGGCGAGCCGCTGGACTGGTCGGAAGAACCGTTCCACTACATCGCCCAGGGCGAGAGCCTGCGTGACGTGCTGACCAACTTTGCCGCCAGCTATCAGGGTTCGGTGGTGGTCAGCGACAAGGTCAGGGACCAGGTCAGCGCCACCTTCGAGCAGCCGGACCCGCAGGCGTTTCTCGAACAGGTCGCGGTGCTCTACAACCTGGCCTGGTACTACGACGGCGCGGTGCTGCACGTCGACAAGTCGAGCGAAGTGCAGACCCGGCTGATCCACCTGGACAAGGTGCGCGAGCCGCAACTGCGCGCCGCGCTCCAGGAGGGTGGTGGCTGGACCTCACGCTTTGCCTGGCGTGCCGCGGCAGGTGGGCGGCTGGTTTATGCCTCGGGGCCACCGCGTTACCTGGATCGGATCGAGCAGACCGTCAAGGCCCTGGAGCAGCAGGCCAGCCTGCAGGATGAACTGGGTGGCAGCCTGAGCGTCGAGGTGATCCCGCTCCGGCATGCGGTGGCCGTGGACCGCGAGATCGACTATCGCGACCAGAAGGTGGCGGTACCTGGCGTGGCCACGCTCCTTTCCCGGTTGCTGGCCGATGCCAATGTGGTGGCGGTCGACGGCCAGTCCGTGGCAGAGGGCGCGCCCGTGCGTGCCGGCCGGGCCGTGGTCCAGGCCGAACCGTCGCTCAATGCCATCATCGTGCGTGATCACGCCGAGCGCCTGCCCATGTACCGGCGCCTGGTCATGGCGCTGGACCGGCCGGCGGCGCGGATCGAAGTAGCTCTGACGATCCTCGATATCAACGCCGAACACCTGGATGAGCTTGGCGTGGAATGGCAGTTCGGAATCGGCAAGCATCAACTGATGGACATCCGTACCCAAGCGGGATTGGCGCAAACCACGTTGTCCGGCAGTTTGGTCGATAGTCGCGGCTTGAACCGGCTACTGGCCAAGGTGACCCTGATGCAGGGCGAGGGCCATGCCCAGGTGGTGTCGCGACCGACCTTGCTGACCCAGGAAAACACCCTGGCGGTGATCGATCATAGCGAAACCTACTATGTGCGGGTGATGGGCGAGCGGGTGGCCGAGCTCAAGGCCATTACCTACGGCACCTTGCTGAAGATGACCCCGCGCCTGATCCGCAGCACGGACCGGCCGGAAATCAGCCTGAGCCTGCATATCGAGGACGGCAGCCAGAAACCCAACAGCACTGGGCCCGATGGCATCCCCACCATCAGCCGCACGGTCATCGACACGCTGGCCCGGGTCGATCTCGGACAGAGCCTGATGATCGGTGGCATCCATCGCGACGAGACCAGCGAAAGCATCCGCAAGGTCCCGTTGCTGGGTGACATTCCCTTCGTGGGCGCCTTGTTCCGCTATCAGTCGAGCAACACCCGGCGTTCGGTGCGGCTGTTCCTGATCGAGCCGAGGCTGATCGATCCCGGGCTTGGCGAGCGTGCCTGACATGGCCTGGAAACTGCGGGTCTACAGCGGTTTGAATGCCGGCGCCGAGGTGTCCCTGATGCCTGGGCGGGTGGTCATCGGCACCGATCCGGCCCAGGCCGACCTGGTCCTGGCGGATACGGGCATTGCCGCCATTCACCTGGTGCTGATGGTAGAACCCGATGGCATACGCCTGCTGGAGTGGGGTTCGAGCGAAGCACCCACCCAGGATGGACGGGAGGTGGCAGCGCAGGCCGAACTCCAGGCATTGGCGACTCAATGTTGCGGTCCGCTGCAGTGGGCCTTCTGCAATCAAGACGACATGTTCGCCGAGTGGCCTCCCGCGCAGCGTCCTCGGCCAGGCTTGCGCCACGGCTGGTTCATGGTGCCGGGTGCCGGGTTGCTTTTGCTGCTCGTGCTGCTCACGCGATTGCTGATTGCCGACGCTGAGGCACAGGACACGCCAACGGCAGTGTTAGAGCCCGTCGAGCAACCGTCCCAGCCCCAGGAGCAAGCCCGGACGCGGCTGGCGCAACTGCTGCGCGAATGGCGCCTGGAGGACACCTTGAGCGTGACCGACCAGGGACACACTCTGGTGCTGCGCGGGGCGTTGCGCGAGCGCCAGCTTCAGGACTACCAGAGCCTGCAGCGACAGTACCGCGAGGCATTCGGCGACCACCCATCGTTACGGTTGATCGACGAGGGCAGGGCACCTGCGCCCGCGAAACTCGATTTCCCTGTTCGAGGCGTCTCGCTGGGGCGGTTGCCCTACGTGACGCTGAGCGATAACCGCCGTTACCCAGTGGGCGCCCTGATGCCCTCCGGCATCCGTATCCTGGCGATCGACCGGCAGGCGATCACGCTGAGCAAGGGCGGTCGGGACTACGTGATCAACCTGAAGGAGAGACCGGCAGATGATGGATGAACTCATGCGGGAGGTGCGTGATCCGCGTAAGCAGGCGCGAATGTTCTCGGTGCTGGAGCATGCACGGCAGGCCTGTGCCAGGCAGTTGTCGGAGCCGCTGCCACCTCCCGAGTTCCAGGTATTGCACCAACAACTGGCGGCCCTTGTAGCCGCCTTGAAAATACTCGAGAAACTGGAGGAATACTGAAGTGACGAACATCAGCAGCGGCTTCTACGACGGCACCAGCAACACCATGGACATGGTCCACGAGGGCATGGTCAAGCAGGCGCAACAGGCCAACAAGGCGGTGCTCGACGCCCTGCAGAAGCTCAACGAGAAAAGTGACGATCCCGCGTTGCTGGCGGACATGCGGCATCGCTCGAATATCTGGTCGAACGTGTTCCAGGTCGACGCGACGCTGGGCCAGACCTTCAAGAACACCATCAGCAGCATTCTGCAGAAGTTCTGAGCATGAATCATTCCGTGAACAATCTGCTGGCTCGCCTTGGCCTGCTGGGTGTCGAGCATCGTCATCATGAAGAGGCGCTGGCCATCGCGCACTGGTTGGCTCGTGAGCCGGCGACGATGGAGGCCGCTTGTGCGATACGCATTGCCAGCCTGATGGGGCAGGGACGGTGCGAGGAGGCGCTGGCAGAGGGCAACCAGGCGCCCTGGCCGTCCATTGAACCGTGGTTGGCGCTGTGCGAGCGTCAGTTGGGTTACATGGCCGCGCTGGAACGGCGGCTTGAACGCATGACACAGAGCCAGGACCCTGATCTGGTCAGGTTCGCCGAGGGCATGCGGGCCCAGGTGGTGGCATGAGTCCGCTGACCTCGATGCTGGTGTCCGCCACGCAAGATGCACTGACCCCGTTGCCCGCGTGTGCCGATCAACACACCGCTCAATTTCAGGCAAGCCTGCTTGAACATCAGCACGGCGAGCAGGCGCCCTTGGCACTGACGCAACAAATGAATCTGCAAGTACTCGCCATGGCGATGGACCTGCTGAATGACTCCTTCACGGTAGAGGGCGAGGCATGAGTGGCATTGCCGAGGTATCCCTGATGGTCAGCGATCTGCAATCCCTGTCGGCACCGGCTGCCGACTCCCGGCAGGTGGCCGAGTTCGAGCAGGCGTTGTCCGGTGCTGTCACTAGCCCGGAGGGCGGGCTGTTGCATCAGGTTGGGCAGCTCACCCAGCAATACTCACAGGCCAGGCAGGGCGCGCAGGCCAACCTGGTGTCTGGCACGGGCGATCCCGTGGCGCTGATGGATGCTCATTGGGCGCTGATGCGCAGCAACCTGCAGGTGGAGTTGATCGCCAAGGGTGTGGGGCGCACCACGCAGAACATCGAAACCCTCATGAAAGCCCAGTAGGTGCCCTGTGAAAAGATCATGGCAGTGCATGCTGCTTCTGGCGGTGCTGGCACTGGGCGGGTGCAGGGTCGAGCTGTACCTCGGCCTCGGCCAGCGCGAGGCCAACGAGATGCTCGCGGTGCTGGACACCGAGGGCATCGCAGCGGTGAAGGCCCAGGACAAGGACGGCAAGGTGAAGATCCTGATCGACGAGGTCGATATCGGCCACGCGGTGGCGGCGCTCAAGCGCCAGGGCTACCCGCGGGAGATGTTCTCCACGGTCAATGACGTGTT
Organism: Pseudomonas sp. 2hn; assembly: GCF_019646095.1. Lineage (NCBI taxonomy): Bacteria > Pseudomonadati > Pseudomonadota > Gammaproteobacteria > Pseudomonadales > Pseudomonadaceae > Pseudomonas > Pseudomonas sp. 2hn. The sequence goes on from NZ_CP081016.1 coordinate 2,068,491, forward strand.
CCCCCGGGACAGCCTGATCTCCTCGCCGTTGGAGGAACAGGCGCGGCTGACCTATGTGAAGTCCCAGGAGCTGTCGCGGACCCTGTCGGAGATCGACGGCGTGCTGGTGGCGCGGGTGCATGTGGTGTTGCCGGAGCCACGTGACGGCCTGCGTACGCAAGCCGGTGCGGCGTCGGCGTCGATCTTCATCAAGCACGCGGCGGATGCGGCGCTGGACCTGTACATCGGGCAGATGAAGCAGTTGTTGAGCAACAGTATCGAAGGCCTGGACTACGAGCGGATCAGTGTGGTGCTGGTGCCGTCGAACCAGGCGCGTCAACCGCTGGCGGGCCTGCGCCATGTCACGCTGTTTTCGGTGCAGGTTCTGGAAGGCTCGCGCTGGCGCCTTGTGGCGCTGCTGGGCGTGCTGCTCGGGGTGCTGGTGCTGAGCAACCTGGCGCAGTACCTGTGGTGGCGTCAGCGAGCATGACCGAGTTTCAGTTTCGCTACTGCCCGGCGCACTACCTGCACTTGACCCATTGTCCCGAAGTGCTGGATCAGATGGCTCAGGCCTTGCCGTACTGGCGGGAGAGTCGCGAGGTCAACGGCTGGCTGATGTCGGTGCTGGAGCTGTGCGAGCCGTTCGACTTGCCAGAACGACTCGGTAGGCTGGCCCTGTTTTCACAGCCGGCGTTGGAGCGGGTGTTGGCAAGTTTGGGTGGCCTGCTGCATGGCCAGGCCATCCGCCAAGTACTCGACCGGTCAGGTCAGGCGCGGTTGCGGGCGGCACTCGACCCACAGGGCCTGCGCTATTGCCTGGAAAAGTGGCGTCTCGTCATCGGCCCTTGGCCTGTGGGCTGGCAACAGGCGCTGCCAGCCGGTGACCTGGACGCGTACCTGCCCGGATGTGGCCTGGCGTTCTGGTTGCAGGCATGCGGCGAGGTCGATTCGGGGTTCGCTCGGCGTCTGAACCTGCGCCTGCCCGGCGTGACCTTGGTGCCGACTTTGCCGATGGACGATGAACTACGCGACCTGGCCCGCACCCTTTGCCTGAAAGTCGCCCGAGACAGGAGCCCGGAATGTTGCCATTTATTGAATTGAATGAGGCCCGGCCCATGATCGACCCGAGCCTCAACGTAGTGCGCAGCGCTGACTATCAGCAGTACCTCGATGCCAGCGTACTGACCGAAAATGCCCGTCAGCGTGCCCGGGACATCGATGCCCGGGCCGATGCGGTGCTCGAGGAGCATCAGCGGCTAGGGCGGGAGATCGGGTTGGAAATGGCCGCCGTCGAACAGGCGGCGTTGCTGCATGGAGCACGCGTGCGCTGCGAAGCGTTCTATCGCCAGGCCGACCGGCAGATGAGCGAGGTGGTGCGCCAGGCCGTGTGCAAGGTGCTGGGGGAATATCCTGATATCGAGCTGACATTGGCCGCGACCCGTCAGGCGCTGGCGCAGGTTCAGCCACGGGAAGCGTTGTTGCTGCACGTAGGGCCTGATCAGTTGCCTGAGGTTCGCCAGCGTTTGGATGAAGTGCTCGCACTGTATCCCGAGGTCGGGCCGGTCGAGGTATGCGCCGATGCCAGGCTTGCGCGAGGCGGCTGTCGCCTGGAGACCGCAGGCTGTGTGATCGATGCCAGTATCGAAGGGCAGTTGGCTGCGTTGCAGCGGGCGCTGACGCAACGGCACCTTGATGATGAGGCTGAAACACCATGAATGAAGCCGTGCTGGCCGCAGCCAAGCGGGCGATCCGCGATGATCAGGAGCGCGATGCGTTGCTCCAGGTGTTCTGGACACAGCTTCGTCAGCCTGCAGGAAATCCGGCGAGAGGTGGCGCAGATACCTTACTTGTGCGCCGACCATTGCCGCAGCGGGGAATTCTGGTCTAGCGCTCCCGTCTCCATTGTCCTGGACCTGTGGGAGCGGGTTTACCCGCGAACACCAGCGAAGCTGGTGCCAACCACCGCGGCAATTGCTTCGCGGGTAAACCCGCTCCCACAGGGACCTTGGTTTGCCTGTGGTTTACGTTATCTATGCCATCTCCTCCTGCGCCTGCAACCAGCGAATCACCTCGGCGACGGGCTGAATCAAGTCGCCTGGAATGTACTGCTCCACCAAGCTATCCGCGAACAGCGCCCGGGCCAGGGGAATACGTTCGAGCACCGGTATCCCTTCTTCCTCGGCGATGCGCCGGACCAGCAGGGCTTGCTCGTCGGTGTACTTGAGGGTAACCAGCGGCAGCGGCGTTACCCCGGCCCTGTAGCGCAGCCCTACGGCGATATGGGTCGGGTTGGCGACAATGACCGAGGAGCGCCTGACATCCGCGCGCAGTGTGCCACTCTGCATTTCGCGATGGCGCTTGCGGCGCTCGCGTTTGAGCTCGGGGGCGCCCTCCATTTCCTTGTGTTCACGCTTGACCTCTTCCTTGCTCATGCGCAATTGCTTGAGATGCTGCCAGCGCTCCAGGCCATAGTCGGCCGCCGAGATCGCCAGGAAGCCCACGGCGCAGACCCCGATCAGCTGGCCCATCAGGCTGCCCAGCAACGGCAGGACGCATTCGATGCCGCATGACGACACCCGCAGCAGCGTGCGCAGGTGATCGCTGAGCAGGCCAAGCACCAGCGCGCCGAGCAGCAGCACCTTGAGCGACGACTTGAGGAAATCGAGCAGGTTCCTGACCGAGAAGATCCGCTTCACGCCCTCCAGCGGGCTGACTTTCTTAAGGTCCGGTGCCAGCGACTGGCCGCTGAACACGAAGCCGGTCTGCAGCAGGTTGCCGGCGATGGCGGCGAGTACCGCCGTCAGCAGGAACGGCAGGGTGAGCCATAGCAACTCATGCAGCAGTTGCTCCAGCATCAGCTCCAGCGCCTGGCGAAAAGGCAGGTGGAGCAAGGGCGCGGGCAGCAGCATCAGCTCACCAAGATGCCCGAGAAAGTAGTCGGGAAAAGCCATGGGCAAAGCAACCAGGCTCAGGATCAGCACCGTGGAGACCAGTTCCTTGCTCCTGGCCACCTGACCGTTGTGGCGCGCATCGCGCAATTTCGCTCGTGTGGGCTGTTCGGTTTTTTCGGTGCTCATGGTTGCTCCAGCAACGGACCGAGCAGACGTACCTTGGCCAGCGCGATGAACACCTGATCCTCGGCCAATGTCATCAGCAGGAACAGGTACGGTACCAACAGCGCGCTGCAGACCAGGCTCTTGATCGGCATGGAGAGGATGAACACGTTCAGCGACGGCGCGAAGCGGCTGACCAGGGCCAGGCCGAATTCGGCGAGGAACATGGCGATCAGCAACGGTGCGGCGAACAGTGCGCACAGGGTCAGCAGGTAGTCGCACTGGGCGAGGAAGAAGGTGTTCCATTGGCTGCCGATGTGCGGGTAGAAGCTTGCCAGCGGCCAGCTGGCATAACTGCCCAGCAGCGCCCCCAGCAGCCCCAGGAAGGCGCCGCCGGTAAAAAACAGGGTAACCAGGGTCTGCGCCAACAAGGCACCAGTGGGGCTGGTCTGGCTGCCCAGCAGCGGGTTGAGGGTGGACGCCAGGGTGGCGCCGCGCTGGTTGTCGATGAGAAAACCGCAGGCCTCCAGGGCCCAGAACGGGATGACCACCACGAAGCCCAGCAGCAGGCCGAGCAGCACTTCCTTGCCGATCAGCAGGCCCAACTGCAACCCGTCCAGTTCGGCGGGCAGGGTGTCGGCCACGCAGGGGTAGATGAACAGCGCCAGCGAACAAGCCACGCCATTGCGCACCAGCGCGCCGCCCAGCACCTGCTTGCCGAGGATCGGCAGCAGGACAAAGCAGCCGAACAACCGGGGCAGGATCAGGCTGAAGCCCAGCAGCATCTGTTCAAGCGCCTGGACCGTCATCGCACCGAGGGAATCCGGTTGAGCACCAGGTCGGTGTAGCGGTACAACTCGCCGCCCATCCAGTCGGCGGTGACGAACAGGGTGACGACCACCGCCACCAACTTGGCGACAAAGCCGAGGGTCTGCTCCTGCACCTGGGTCAACGCCTGCACCAGGGAAACCAGGGTACCGACCAGCGCGGCCATCAGCACCGTCGGCAGGGACAGGACCAGCACCAGCCACAGCGACTGGCTGGCGAAGTGCAGGACTTCGGTACTGCCCATGTCAGCCTCCGTAGCTCAGCACCAGGCCATGGGAGAGTCGCCCCCAGCCATCGAGCAGGACGAACAGCAGCAGTTTGAAGGGCAGCGAAATGGTCACGGGCGAGACCATCATCATGCCCATGGCCAGGAGGATGTTGGAGATGATCAGGTCGATGGCGATGAAGGGCAGGTAGATCAAGAAGCCGATCTCGAAGGCCCGGCTCAGCTCGCTGATGGTGAACGCCGGCAGCAGCACCAGCAGGCTGTTGCCATCGACCCGTTCGGCGTACCGGCTGGGCCATAGCTGGCGGGCGCTATCGAGGAAGAAGGCGCGCTCGCGCTCGTTGACCTGACCATCAAGGAAGCTGCGAAACGGCGTCATGCCTTCGTCGAGGAAGCGTTCGACCGAGCGGGCGTCGGCGAGGGTGGTCTGATGGGCGCTCAGGTAGTCGTAGGTGGCCATGCCTACCGGGGCCATGACGTAGATACTGAGGATGATCGCCAGGCCATACAGGGCCATGTTCGGCGGGATCTGCTGGACGCCCAGGGCATTGCGCAGCAACGAGAAGACCACGGCCATCTTCAGGAACGAGGTGGCCATGACCGCGATGAAGGGCACCAGCGACAGCAGCGCCAGGCCGAGGATCAGGCTCAGTTCGTCCGGCAGCTGGATCATGTCGGTTGCTGTTCCAGCAGGCGGTCGACGCGCACCCCGAGGCGGCCGTCGATCTGTACCAGCAGGCCGGTGCCGATGCAGCACTGGTTGGCGAGGATGCGCACTTGGGCATCCAGTGGGCTGTGCAGCTCGATCAGCGCTCCAGGTTGCAGGGCCGACAGCGTGTGCAGGTCGAGGGTCTGGCGCCCGACTTCGAAGCTGACCGGGATGGGCAGTTGCTCCAGCGCTTCCAGCGTGGTGTCGGTCACAGTGGGGGTATCGTGCATGCGGACTAGCTCCAGGTGTGTGTCGTCGAGTTGCAGTTCGGCCCAGGGGTGCCCCTCGAGTACGCCCAGCAGTCGCGGGGAGCTTGGCGTACCGGCAGGCAGCAGCAGGATGTCGCCCGTGCCCAGGTCGCGCAGGTCGTGCAACGTCACTTCGAGGGGGCGCCACTGCAGCGAGAGGTTGAGCTGGATGTTCAGGCGTTCGCGCAGTGGACGCCGTGGCAAGGCCGCCAACAGGTGCTCGCTGTCGCCTTGTACCCAGCAGGGCAGCAGGCCTTGCGCGTTTCTCAGCGTCACCTGCAGACCGGGTGTGCGGTCGATGGCGTCTGCCGGTTCGATGCCCAGGCATTGCAGGCCGGGTAGGCGAGGTGTGTCCCGTTGCAGCACCGCCAACTGCAGTGCGCTGGGCAGGCTGGCAAAGTCGGCGGCCTGCAACTGCGGTGCGAGCCATTGCGCCAGCTGTTGCCGACGACACAGCAGACGAGCCTGCACGCCATGCCAATCGATCAGCACGGCCAGATCCAGGTCATCGCCGGGAACGCTGACGCTCAGCGAGACCTGCCCTTGATCGTCGGCATAATGGGGTTGGTGATGGCTCAGTAACTGCTGCAAGCGCAGCTCCTGAGCGTGGGCGGCAGGCAAGTTCGGTGTACTCATGGTTCAGGCCAGCCTTCGTCCTCTACATGGCGCTTGTTGCGCGAGCCTGATCGTGTCCCGGGAAGTGGTGTAACTCATCATGGCCTTGACCACTGAGTTTGCCGTTTAGTTGATCACGGCCGACAGCTTGGCCTGTGGATTATCGCTGACTGCCTCGAAGGCCTCCAACTGCATATACCGCCGTTGCAGGCACCACTCGTCGTTCTGCTCCAGCAGCATCGCGCCTACCAGCCGTGTGATTGCAGGGTCGTTGGGAAAGATGCCCACGACGTCGGTGCGACGTTTGATTTCAGCGTTGAGCCGTTCCAGTGGATTGGTGCTGTGCAACTGCTGACGGTGCGCTTTTGGAAACGCCATGTGCGCCAGCACTTCATCCTCGCAGCCGTCCATGAGCGTCGCGATCTTGGGGTACTTTTCGCGCAACTGATCGGCGACCAGGCGCCACTGCTGATGACATTCGGCACGGCTGTCCTGGGCGAAAACCGTGCGCAGAAGCGCTGCCACCATGGTGCGCTGACCCTTGCCGACATGGGCCATGGCGTTACGCATGAAATGCACGCGGCAGCGCTGCCAGGTCGCGTTGAAGACCTTGGAGACAGCCGCCTTGAGCCCCTCGTGGGCATCGGAGATGACCAACTTCACTCCACGTAAGCCACGCCGCATCAGGCTTCGCAGGAAGTCCGTCCAGAACGGCTCGGCTTCTGATGGGCCAACACGCATGCCCAGGACTTCACGGCCACCATCGGTGTTCACGGCCACAGCGATTATTACGGCGACCGAGACGATGCGCCCGGCCTCCCGCACTTTGACGTAGGTGGCATCTATCCAGAGATAGGGCCAGTCGCCTTCAAGCGGTCGGTCAAGGAAGGCGTGAACGCGCTCATCGATCTCACCAGCCAGCCGTGACACTTGGCTTTTGGAGATGCCGGTCATGCCCATGGCCTTGACCAGCTCGTCCACCGAACGCGTTGAAACGCCCTGAATGTAAGCTTCTTGGATCACCGCTGCCATGGCCTTCTCGGCGGTACGTCGAGGCTCGAGAAAGCCAGGAAAGTAGCTGCCCTGGCGCAGCTTCGGGATCTTCAGGTCAACGTCACCGGCGCGGGTTTGCCAGAGGCGATCACGGTAGCCATTGCGGCTGTTTGTCCGGTCTGGGCTTTTGACATCGAAGCCGGCGCCGCACAGGCCTTCGACATCGAACTCCATCATGCGCTGGGCAACGAACTGGATCATTTGCTTGAGCAGATCAGCGTCTGCCCCTTTCTCAACCAACTCGGTCAATGCGATAGTGGGCTTGGTCATCGTGGTTTCTCTGGTGAAGGTTAAGTCCGCAAACTCAACGTTAGCCAAGAACCACGATGACCATCCTCTTTCGCCCGCAGGGCGCCTTCGGCTGGTTCAGTTACACCACTTCCTGGGACACGATCGCGAGCCTTGCTGGCTGTCGCCATTTGCGCCGAAGCCGAGGCTGACCGCCTGTGCGGGATCGAGTCGTTGCAGGCGTTCAAGCAGGTCCGTGCCGGCCACCTGCAATTGCCGCAGGGTGGCAGGCGCAGCCTGGATCTCTACCTGCAGACCAGCGCTCGCAGGGTTCATGCGTACTTCGACATGGCCCAGCTGAGGTAACTGCACCTGCAACAGGGCCTGTTCGCGGGTGCCAGTCCTGCGGGCGAACAGTTGCAATTGCAGGCGCTCCACAAGCGTCTGCAGATCCTGGACGGGGGTAACGACAGTTGATGGCAGGACCCTGTCGATCAGGGGGCGCTCGCTCGATGGGGCAGGGGGCGCAAGGATTGGGTCGGTATCACCGGGTAGCAGGCGATCCGGCACGTTGTCGGTACTGTCGTGGACGGATTGAGGGTCTGCCTCGGCACGACTTGCCTCGGTCAACGAGATTGGCTTGACTACATCAGGTATCGCTGGCACTGGCTCCGGAAGGGAGGGCTCGATGACGTCCTCGATCAGCGCAGGTCGTTCTGCTGCGCAGGCGGGCGGGCACTTTGCGATCAAGACAGCCATGTTCAGGACTAGCGGGGTGATAGGGCGTTCAGGCCTGGCTTGGTCCCGGGCGGGTCGATGGCCAGTATCCTGTGGTGCCCTGCACTTGAGCCGTGGAACTTCCAGCAGGTGTTCGAACAACAGTCGCTGCTCGTTGCAAGGCCCAGGTCCAGGCGTGTCAGGCAATGGATTGTCCGGCAGCGCAGGGACAGGCAGGGTGTTCAGCATGGCGAACCTCGCTGGGCATGGCGCTCTTCCACTTCGAGCTCCTGGCTGTGCTCTGTGCGCCGAGCGGCTTGCCGGGAAGCCTGCTCGTGCAACTGCTTGAAACTGTCCAACTGTTGGCTGGCCTTGGCGAGCTTCGCTTGCGCCTGCTGGCGTGCCGAGTGCTGGCGCATCAGCGCGTCCTCGCAGGCCACCACCTGGCCACGCAGGCTCGCTTCGCGCTCACCGAGCAGGCCGACCTGCCGACGCCAGTGTTCCAGGCCATGCAGATTGGTCAGGCGGCCCACCTGCGCATCGAACAGGCGCTGCTCCTCTTCGAGGGACCAGCGCCGATACGCCAGGTGCGCCTCGACCGATTGCGCCTTGTCCGCCTGGGCCGCCTGCAAGCGTGCCTGCTGAGTGCGCGCTTCGCGCTCGGCCCGTTGCAGCCGGCGTTGCTTGATGGATAACAGGTTGGTCAAGGGCACCGGGCGATCTCCAGCAGTTGTTCGAGGCTCTGTTGCAGCGAACTGCGCTCGTGCGGCGCCTGACACAGCCAGCCGCGAATGGCGTCGCGCTTGTCGATGGCCTGATCCACGGCCGGGTCCTGGCCTCGGGTGTACTCGCCGACCCGCAGCAGCAGCTCGACGTCTTCATAGCGCGCCATCCACTGGCGCAACTGGCTGGCGGCGGCGCGATGGGCAGGGCTGACCACCTGGTGCATGACCCGGCTGACCGAGCGCAGCACGTCGATGGCCGGGTAGTGGTTGGCCGCTCCCAGCGCTTGCGACAGCACGATATGGCCATCGAGGATCGAGCGGGTTTCCTCGGCGATCGGTTCGTTCAGGTCGTCGCCCTCCACCAGCACGGTGTAGAGCGCGGTGATCGAGCCCTTGTCCGAGTGCCCGGCACGTTCGAGCAGGCGCGGCAACTGGGCGAACACCGACGGCGGAAAGCCGCGCCGGGTAGGCGGCTCACCGGCGGCCAGGCCGATCTCCCGCTGGGCACGGGCGAAGCGGGTCAGCGAATCCATCAGCAACAGGACCTTGCGGCCCTGGTCGCGGAAATACTCCGCCACGGTGGTGGCGACGAAGCCCGCCCGGGCCCGCTCCATCGCCGGACGGTCTGACGTGGCGACTACCACCACCGCACGGCGCAGGCCTTGCTCGCCGAGTTCATGGTGAATGAACTCGCGCACCTCGCGGCCGCGCTCGCCGATCAGGGCGAGCACGATCACGTCGGCCTGCGCGTTGCGCAGCAGCGAGGCCAGCAGCGTGCTCTTGCCGCCGCCGGCAGGCGCGAAGATGCCGACGCGCTGCCCTTCGGCGCAGGTGAGCAGGCCATCGATGCAACGGATGCCCAGGCTCAAGGGTGTGTCGACCAGCTTGCGGCTCAAGGGCGCCGGCGCATCCCGGTGCACCGGGTACCAGGCTTGCGGTGTGACCGGCATGCTGCCGTCGAGCGGGTTGCCGAGGCCGTCGAGCACTGTTCCCAGCAAATGATCCCCCACGCCCACGCGATGCATGCTTCCGGTGGGGCAGACCTCGGTGCGCGTGCAAAGGCCCTGCATATCGCCCAGAGGGGCGAGCAACGCCTGGTCCTGTTGCAGGCCGATGACCTCGGCCAGCAGCGCCTGCTCATGGTTGGGCCTGCGCAGTTGGCACAGTTCGCCCACCTGCACCCCGGGCGCCAGCGCACGGATCAGGGTACCGGTGACCTGGGAGACCTTGCCGTTGACCTGGATCAGGGTGGCGCCGTTCACGGCAGACTTCAGGGCCTGGGGAATCTGGAGCAGCGATGGCGACATGGGAACGATGTGGGTGCGTGAATGAAGGCGAGCATTCTAGGGAGCCTGCCCGGAGACGGATTTCACTGTGAGTCGCATGTTTTTAGATGTCGGTCGCTACGTGTTGCGCGCGCCGACAGGCTAAAAAGAAGCGCCCGACGCTGACAGTACGGCTGCTGGCTTGCCTCTAGCATGCCGCTCATTCATTTATTTCGATGTGAGGTGGGGATGAGCGAAGTCATCGGCTTTGCCCGGGTTGACCCGATGGTGGCCATGGGGGGCGGTTGGGAGACGCAGGCAACCTTCCAGGCTCGGCAGGTGACCCCGATGGGGCAGCAGGCCGAGATGGCGGAGGAGGTGTCGATGGCCTTCTCGTCGTTGGCCAATGCCCGGCTCAGTACCCGCAGCCGCGTCACCGATGCGCGCCAGCATGGGCTGCAGACGGGCCAGGCGGCCGAGGAGATGCTGGCCAAGGTGCCGGACGTCCAGCGCCGCGCCCTGGAGGAGCTGGTGGCCTGGTTGCGTCAGCATCCCAGCCTGACGTCGGACGAACTGGAGGCACGCCTGGATGGTTTTTCCGGCGAGGCCTGCCATCGCTACCTGGCCCTGGCCTATGCCCGCGACGCATTGGGCAAGACGGCTGATGGCAGTGGGGCGCTCGACACGTTGGACCAGGTCATGGCAAGCATGGCGCAAACACAGGGCCAGGCGATCGCGCTGGGGATCGAGATCGGTCCGCTGGCCCAGGCGACCCAGGAGCAGGGTGTCGCCGAGGTGGCCGCGCTGCGCGAGGTTTATCGCGACTTCCTGTGCGGTTATCGCGGGCTGAGGCACGCCTGGGACGACCTGCGGACACGCTTCGGCGACGCGGCCATCGGTGATATCGCCCAGTTCATGCTCAACGGCCTGGCCAGTCATATCAGTGGGCCGTCCTCGCATCTGGACAGCAACCAGCTGCAGCAGGTCATCAGCGACATGAGGCTGGTGCAGGCCCTCAAGAAACTGGAAGGCGATACGCTCGCGCTGTTCCGCCAGCTTGCCGGAGAGCCCAGTGGCGTACGGGCCTTCTGACCTGGTCAGCGACCTGCTGGCGCTGATCGACAAACGCTGGGTAACCGAGCAGGACATCCTGCGCCTGCTCACCGCGCTGCCGCTCGCCCCTGGCGCTCAACGTGTTCACTGTCTGCGTGAACTGCGGCGGATCTTTCGCCTGTTGCCCTTGCAGGTTTTCAGGGAAGAGGCCCAGCGCGAACATCTGCTGGCGGTCTGTCAGTTGACCATGGACCTGGTCATTGACGAGGAGGAGGTGTCGTTGCGAGGTGTGCAGGAGGAATGAGCATGGATTCTTGTACTGACGCCATCGCTCGGTTCTGCCGCGATCAGGGAGTGGTTCTGACGCATCCGCAGGAGACCTTTCAGCGACTGGAACTTTCGCAAATCGGTGTCCTGCAGTTTGAGCGACAGGCAGGGCAGTTGACGCTCTGGCTGACCTTTACCGTGCATGGAACACTGTTTGAGCGTGCCCTGTCGAGTGCGCTCAGGCATGTTCATGACCACCAGGCACCTGGTCAACTGCTGCGTTGCGGCCTGCTGCCGGACGACTGTCTGGCGCTGCTGGTTAGCCTCGATGAACGCCGGGTGACCGAACAGCTCCTGCATGAAGCATACCGGCTGCTGTCGTGGGTGCGCGCCGAAGTGCTTACGGCATGAGCGTGATCGAGCGAGCCGGGCAGCTCCATGACCTGTGGCTGCCATCATTGGCCGTCGACACAGCGCTTCCTCGCTCGGCGGGTGAACCGCTGCCAATGCCGGGACAACCCGTGCAGGCTCATCTGCGTGACCTCTACCCGCAGCAGCAGATGGCACGCCTGCGCCTGTCGTACGCCGCTCCCGAACACGAGCTGCGAGCCCTGTACGACCCCCAGCGTTTCGCCACGACACTGGGCTCACTGGTGGAGCAACTCCTGAAAACCCAGGCCCGCGAGGACCGCCAGGCGGCGGTACTGCTGCAAGCATTGCTGGCCGATCGGCACACGCTGGCGTGCTACGCGAACCTTCTGCTCAAGGTATGAATAGATGCAATTGACGATTGAACAGCGTGATGTCCTGCAGCTGTTGGCCTGGCTGCACCTGAGATGTGGTCGGCCCGAGGGGGCGCAAACCTTGCTGGAGGTGCTATTGCGGGTTGAGCCCGACCACCTCGCCAGCAGGCGCGCCTCGGTCGTGGCGGCGCTGGAACTGGGCGATTGGGCGCGTGCCGAGCAGCAGTGCCTGGCGCTGCGTGATGCTGGCGAGCAGCGGGCACCCCTGTGGCTGTGCCTGAGTCAGGCTCAGCAGATGGCGGGCCGGCTGGAGCAGGCTCAAGCCAATTTCGCCGAGTACCTGCGACGCAAGGACCGCTCATGAACACTTTGACCCGCATGCTCGGCCATATCGGCGCGCGCAAGGACCTGATGCTGGCCGTGATGCTGCTGGCGGTGGTGTTCATGATGATCCTGCCGTTGCCGCCGCTGCTGCTGGACCTGCTGATCGCCCTGAACATGACCATCGCCGTGGTGTTGATGATGATGTCGGTGTACGTCGTCTCGCCACTGCACTTCTCGGTGTTCCCCTCGGTGCTGCTGGTCACCACGCTGTTTCGCCTGGCGCTGTCGATCAGCACCACGCGGATGATCCTGCTGGAGGCTGACGCCGGGCAGATCGTGCAGACCTTCGGCGACTTCGTGGTGGGTGGCAACCTGGTGGTGGGCTGCATCCTGTTCCTGATCATCACCATCGTGCAGTTCCTGGTCATCACCAAGGGCGCCGAGCGGGTGGCGGAGGTGAGTGCGCGGTTTTCCCTCGATGCCATGCCGGGCAAGCAGATGAGCATCGATGGCGACCTGCGCGCCGGGGTCATCGACGTCAACGAGGCCCGCGAGCGCCGTGGCGAGGTGGAGAAGGCCAGCCAGATGTACGGGGCCATGGACGGGGCGATGAAGTTCGTCAAGGGCGATGCCATCGCCGGGCTGGTGATCATCGTGGTCAACCTGTTGGCGGGTCTGGCCATCGGCGTGATGCAGAAGGGCATGAGCGCGGCTGACGCCTTGCAGCTCTATGCGGTGCTCACCGTGGGCGATGGCATGGTCAGCCAGGTGCCGGCGCTGCTGATCGCCATCACCGCGGGCGTTATCGTCACCCGCGACGGCGAAGGGGCGCGCGACCTGGGGGCGAACATCGGCAACCAGGTGATGGCGCAACCCAAGGCCCTGATGATCGGCGGCGCATTGCTGGTGTTGTTCGGGCTTGTTCCGGGCTTTCCGACGGTCACGTTCTTTACCCTGGCCCTACTGGTTGGGGGCGGTGGCTGGTGGGCGATCCGCCAACGGCGTATCGAGGAGGACGGTCGGCAGCAAAGCGGTGGCCTGCCGGCGTTGCTGGCCAATGGCGCCGGCGCGCCCACGCTCAAGCCTTCCGGCAAGGCGAAGTCGGCTGCCGATACGCAGGCGTTCGCCTTGACTGTGCCGTTGCTCATCGACGTGGACAGCGGCCTGCAGGCTGCACTGGAAGCCGCTTCGCTGAACGACGAGCTGGCGCGGGTCCGTCAGGCGCTGTACCTGGAGCATGGCGTGCCGTTTCCCGGCATCCGCCTGCGTTTCACCAGTGCACTCGGTCCGGGCGAGTATCGCATCCTGTTGCAGGAGGTGCCGGTGGCGCGTGGCAGGTTGATGCCGGAGCGACTGATGGTCCAGGAAAAGCCCAGCCAGCTGGCGCTCATCGACGTGCCCTACGAGGAAGGTGAAGCCCTGCAACCAGGGCGTGCGGCGCTGTGGGTGGAACAGGCCCAGCGCGAGCGTCTGGAGCGTGCCGGATGCGCCTTCCTGGCGATCGACCAGGTGCTCGCCTGGCACCTGTCCCAGGTGTTGTGCGAGTACGCCGGGGACTTCATCGGCATCCAGGAGACCCGCTACCTGCTGGAGCAGATGGAGCAGGGCTATGCCGAGCTGGTCAAGGAAGTGCAGCGCATCCTGCCGTTGCAGCGCATCACCGAGGTGTTCCAGCGGCTGGTGGGCGAGGGCATCTCGATCCGCAACATGCGCTCGATCCTCGAGGCCCTGGTGGAATGGGGGCAGAAGGAAAAGGATGTGGTGCAGCTGGCCGAATACGTGCGCAGCAGCCTCAAGCGCTACATCTGCTACAAGTACGCCAGCGGCCACAACCTGCTGCCGGCCTACCTTCTGGATCCGAAGGTCGAGGAGATGATCCGCAACGGCATCCGCCAGACCAGCGCCGGCAGCTACCTGGCCCTGGAACCGGCGCAGAGCGACGCCTTTCTCGCCCAGGTGAAAGCCATGGTGGGCGATCTGCAGGATGTTCAGGCCAGGCCCGTGCTGGTGGTGTCGATGGATATCCGCCGCTATGTACGCAAACTGGTCGAGGGCATCTATTTCGACTTGCCGGTGCTGTCGTTCCAGGAGCTCACCACGCAGATCAATATCCAGCCGCTGGGGCGCATCGGCTGACGCTCATCGGGCGTCAGAACGCGTTATTCGGAAACTACAAAATCGCGGCCGGGCCTGACGGAAGGGTCGCTCGCCCTTCAATAGACTTCATCTGCATGTACCCCAATACGGGTACCTGGCCAAACGGATACAGATGATGAGCAGTTCTATTGAAGCAAGTAGTCGCCCTGTCCCATTGCCGCAGGTAGATCGTGTCGCACCGGTGGAAAACTGGGGGGATTTCAAGCAGCTGGACGAGGTCCTGAATCGACACAGGATCGTGGCCGTGGACGGCCAAGGCCAACCACTGAACCCGGAACTCTGGGAGCAGGTCGTTGGCAAGTTGTTGGGGAGTGAAGGGCAGGCGCGCCTGGCCCAGAATCGTCCCTATTTCGAGAGCCTGCTGGCGCAACCGTTGCCTGAGCAGCATGTCGATGCGCTTTGCCAGTTGCTTGAGGCTTATGCCAGCTGGTTACCGGGGGCGCCTCTGCAGTTGCAGAACCTGGGCGAACGCCTGCGCATGGACGAGCTGGTCATGGCGGCGATGGGCCTGCGCATGCGCAAGCAGAAGGCCGAACGCACCGAGCTCAGCGAGCAGCTCAAGTGCCTCACGGCGGAGTTGAAGATCTTCAGCGTGATCCAGTCGAAGGTCAACGTGGTTATGGCCGATAAGGGCACCTTCAAGCTGGAAGACGATGGCTTCAACCTTTTCGACCGCAAGCTCTACGACCTTGACGCGGACAGCTGGGAGAAGAGCCCCGAGCGCCGACTGCTCTCGAGCCTGGATACGTTCCAGTCGGCCGGGGTCGTCACGGTGCGGCATTTCCTCGAGGGCGCGCAATCTGCCGCTGCGTCGAGTGAAAACGGCGGCCGCCTGCAAAAGGTCAGCGGGCCGATGAGCGACCTGAAGGCGCAGTACGCCTGGGACAAGGACAACAACCCGCTGGCCAATTTCTCCCAGGCACTCAGCGACCGTACCCGCATCGTCAACGACAAGGTGACCGAACAGACCACCCTGCTCAACGACGTGGGGTCGCGCTACACCACCTCCACCGAGGTGATGATGAAGTTCGTCGAGACCTGGTTCTCGATGCTGTCCAAGATTCTGCAGAACTGAGGTAGGTGATGACGGCAGTACAACAGATGGTTGGCCACGATACCGATGACAACAACGTCGATGCGATCGAGCGCTTCTTCGGTGATGGCGGCACGTTCGCCATGCTGCATGGGGTTTGCGCGACGCAACTGGAAGCGCTCTATGCCCAGGCGTTCAACTTCTACCAGGCGGGGCGGCTGGACGATGCGCTGACACTGTTCAAGGGGCTGGCGGCGCTCGACCATTACGATCCCCGGGCGTTTCTGGGCGTGGCGGGCGCGTACCAGGCCCTTGAGCGCTACCAGGACGCATTGCCGGCCTATGCCTATGGCGCGATGCTCGCGCCGCAGGACCCGCGCTTTACCTTCCATGCCGCGCAGTGCCACCAGCACCTGGGCGATCTGGCATCGGCGCGCAGCGGCTACGAGCAGGCGCAGATCCTGGCGGTTGACAGCGAGCATGCCGGCCTGGCAGGTCAGGCGCAGGTGCTGCTGGAGACTTTGCAGCAGAAGGAGGACGTACGTCATGCGAGCTGAACTTCTGCCTGTGGAGCAGTCGCTGCTGATGCCGGCTGAAACCGAATCGGAACCGCTACTG
The DNA here is from genome assembly GCF_019646095.1 of Pseudomonas sp. 2hn. Taxonomy (NCBI): domain Bacteria; kingdom Pseudomonadati; phylum Pseudomonadota; class Gammaproteobacteria; order Pseudomonadales; family Pseudomonadaceae; genus Pseudomonas; species Pseudomonas sp. 2hn. The sequence continues at coordinate 2,084,332 of NZ_CP081016.1, forward strand.
CCGGGTGCGGCGATCCAGTTGCCCGGCGAGACCGGCACACCGTCCAGAATCGCAACGATCAAGCAGGACATGAATGTCCGGCTGGATCCTCCAGGGGCACTGGCGACGGGACAGCTACAGGGGCAGGTAGTCGATAAGCTGATCGACGCTGAAGGCCTCATGCAACCGGTGCTGGTCGCGGTACCTGATGTCGGTGCATTGATCCTTGGCCAACTCGCCGGGGACATCTCCGACGCCGAACTGGATATCCGCCTCACCGAACTGCTGAGCCGGTTGGGTGCTCGCCAGACCGAGCTGAACCTGCAGCAGGTACGTCAGCTCACCGAGCAGAACCGCCAGCAGATGGCGCTCAACGCGCAGAAGATGGACGAGGTGGCCCAGCGACACCAGGATGCCGGCACGGCGAACGTGTTCGCCAAGGTTTTCGGCTGGGCCGCAGCCATCGTCTCCATCGTGGTGGGGACCGTCATGGTCGCCACCGGCCTGGGCGCTGTCGCGGGCGCGCTGATGATCGCCGGTGGCGTCATGGGTGTGGTGTCCATGTCGTTGAACCAGGCCGCCGAGGACGGGCATATCTCCAAGGAAGTGATGAAGTACCTCGGGCCGGTGCTGATGGCGGTGGAGGTCGCTCTGGCGTTGGCCTCGGTGGTGCTGACCTGCGGCGGCAGCCTCGCGGTGGTCGCCGCCCGGGTGGCCGGCAAGGTGAGTGGCAAGGTCGCGCAGACGGTCCTGTCGGTGGGCCAGAAGATCCAGAGCGTCGCCTCCACCGGGGTCACCTCGACCGCCAGCGCGGGCACCCGGGCCAAGCTGCAGATGACCCTCACTGGCGCCAGCATGGCCACCACCACGCTGTCCAGCGCCGGGCAGGCGGCCAGTTCGGTGATGCAGGGGCTGGCACTGCGCAGCGAGGCCCAGCTGGCGGAAATGCGCCTGCTGCTGGACCAGGGACACAGTTTTCTCGAGCAGTTGGCCAAGGCGCTTGAACAACTGCTCGCGGGGAAGGAGCAACGCTTCGAGCAACTGCTGGAACTGTTGAACAACCGCAGCAAAGCCTGCGCCGATATCGCTTGCCGAAACGTCATTGCCTGATCAAGGAGTCAATCATGAGTCTGACCATTTCCACTATCGATCATTCGTCCCACGTGGATGCCCAACTGCCGGTCACCGAGGGACAGAAAGTTGGGCAGCCACTGTGGGCGATGCTAGCCATGCCCTACGCAGCGACGAGCGCGGCATTTGCCGAGAAGCAAGGGCGGGTAAGCCTGGATACGCCGCAGGCCACGCCCTGCAGCCAGGACCTGGAAAGCCTGCTGGCCATTCTTCGGGCCGCCATGCAGGTGCGGGACGGCAACGCGCAGGGGCGCAGGACCCAGGCCGAAGTCAGCGTGCTGGCGAGCAAGGAGCAGATCGGCTGGATGAGAACCGCCAGCAATGCGCTGTTCGCCTCGGCGGCCGTCAGCGGCGCATTGGGCATGTTCACCTTGGCCAGCGGCACTACCGGTATGCTCAAGAACCTGGGAGATGCGCGGACCATCAAGGGCCTGGAACAAGCCAGCCATGCTGCCGAGTATGCCAAGCCCGGCGAGCTGGCGATGGCCTCGAAACAGCTGATCGCCGAGAACCGTATCGAGGTCAAGCACCTGCAGAACGCCATCGACACCCGCAACACCACCCTGCACACGCTCAACGGCGTGGCCCAGAGTGGCGCTGCCTTCGGCACAGGCATCGCCCATGCCATCAAGTCGTTGCAGGATGTCTGGGCCAAGGAGCAGGAGCTCGAGGCGGCGGTTGCCGGCAACCAGAAGGAGTTGTTCCAGCGCTGTACCGATGATTTGGCGAAGATGATCGACCAGGTGCGTCAGCTGATCCAGGAAATCCTGCGCAATGATAACCAGGGGATCAGGGCGGCAGGCATCATGGCCTGAATACACCAGGCTGTTTGAAAGGATGTTGCGAGCCGCAAGGGCGTTGGCCCTTGCGGCTTTTTCATGTCTGCGAATCTACGGACAGCGTGTCTGGTAGGTGACAGTCGAAAAGTGCAAAAAAGGCGATAAGGGCTGATGGGGCCCGATGCGCGGCGTCGGTATCGTTCACTCAGCTTCCGTCATGTTGGAGGCAAGACACTTCGGAGAAGACATCTGTTCTTGCAGGTGTGGGAGCGGTCTTCTCCCCAAGCCAAACGATGCTGCAAGATGAGGTTTGCACAATGATCGAATCGGTTTCAACCAGTTGGGTATGTGGCGCCAGCCTGGACCCTGTCAACGAGAGCAGCGATTGCGCACAGGTGAAAACCAGCGAGTCGGCGCAGCGCTTGGCACGCCATGAGGAACCGCAGAAGCATGGCATCCTGATGCGCCTGTTCATCGCGATTGCCGAGTTCTTTGGCTTTCGTCCCGGCGTTGCGACGGGTGGTACGCAGGCCACGGCTTCGGCGCCGGACGTGATGCGTTCATTCAACGAGCAGATGGCCAAGGGACTCCCGGATGTCATGAGGTCGCAGGCAAACGGAATACTGGCCAAGCAGGAGGACCTGCCAACCGAGCAGTTCATGGCCAGCTACACGGAGCAGCTCACGGGCAGCAATATCATGCGTAACGCCAACTGCCTGTTGTCGAATGTCGTCAAGCTGGGCGAGCTTGTGCCAGAGCTGAAGGTCGAGATGAGCATCAACGAGGTCGATATCGTCGGCGGATACTCTCTGAAGGAAGCCCAGTACCCGGACAATATCGCACTGATGCAAAACGACTCGATGGCTGCCGCCAAGGTGCTCGATGCGGTGATATTCCTGGCTTCGCGATTTGCCGAGTTTCCGGACCCCGAGCGGGTGGGGCCTGAAGCGGCGGTGGAGTTTGTCAAAGAAGTCGATGCCGAGTTCATTGAGTTGTACGCCCAGAAGCCTGATGTGCAGGTGGCGGCTGTCGTGGTGGATGCAGGCGACGATGCCCCTGCGCTGATGACTGCCACTTTGGTCGGAGCGAGCACTGCGCAGCCTGTGGAGCCTGAAGCGATTTACGACGCGATGACCGGCGGACAATCTGAGCCGGCAACTTCGTTGAAGGCCGTCAAGCTCGGCTTTGTCAAGATTGACGATGAGGTTGCTTTGCCGACACGCAATGACTTCAACGCGACCATGAATTCGCTGCAGCGGCCGACCAGTCCGCTCTCCCAGTCGTTTGAGCACCTGGAGTATCTTGCCGAACATGGCAGTGCTGCCGAAAAGGCGATCGCTTCAATGGTCCTGGACCATACGGCGATAGGACAGTCCCACTCCTATGGCGACCTCTTCGGGCAGCGTAAGATTGAGCCCAATCTGTTGCAGGCCCACTCCGCGCTCTCGTTTGTGGACACGCTGCAGAAGAAGCTGGACATGGCAGGGCGCCTGCTCGGCGACCTGCAGGCTGCCGACGCGGCTTGAGCTTGATACTGGCTGGGACCTCAGGGCCCAGCCAGTCCTTCGAATTCCTTCTGTTCACCCACTGTGAAACCAGCCCAAGGTGATCATCGCCACCACGATATAGCGCCCACCCTTGGCCAGGGTGACCAGCAGCACGAAGCGCCAGAACGGCTCGCGCATGATCCCGGCGATCAAGGTCAGCGGGTCGCCGATCACCGGCATCCAGCTCAGCAGCAGCGACCACTGGCCCCAGCGCTGGTAGCGGCGCTGGGCGCGCTCCAGCTGGCTGGCGCTGAACGGGAACCAGCGGCGTTCGCGCAGGTGCTCGATGGCCCGCCCCAGCAGCCAGTTGACGATGGAACCGAGCACGTTGCCGAGCGTGGCCACCAGCAGCAGGATCGCCCAGGCACTCGGTTCGCGAATGAGCAGCCCGACCAGCACCGCCTCGGACTGCAGCGGCAACAGGGTGGCGGCGCCGAAGGCGCTGAGGAACAGCGCCCCGAGGCTGAGCATCAGTAGCTGGCGACCACGGTGTCCTGGCCATCCCGGGTCACACCGATGACCTGGTAGGCGTCCTTGTGGTCACCCATCTCCATGCCCGGCGAGCCCATCGGCATGCCCGGCACCGCGATGCCCTTGAGGTCGTTGCGCTTGGTCAGCAGGCGTACCTGCTCCGCCGGGACATGGCCTTCGACGAACTTGCCGTCGATCACCCCGGTGTGGCACGACGCCAGGCGTGGCTCGACGCCCAGGCGCTGCTTGACCGCGCTCATGTTCGGCTCGACGTGGTCGTTGACGGTGAAGCCGTTGTCGCTCAGGTGCTTGATCCATTCCTTGCAGCAACCGCAGTTGGGGTCGCGGTAGACGTCGATGGTCTCGGCGGCCTGGGCCAGGCCGGTGACGGCCAACAGGCCGAGTGTGAGCAGGTGTTTGCGCAGCATGGTGGAGCTCCTGTGAAACTAAACATATCGGGTTGATCAGCACCGATCCTGTGGGAGCGGGTTTACCCGCGAATGCGTCAGCGAGCCCACCATCGCATTCGCGGGTAAACCCGCTCCCACAGGGGCGGCGTCAGGCCTTAAAAGCGCAGGCGAACCCCGGCCACCAGCCGGGTCTGGCCGATGTCCTCGCCATCCTCCCGAGCCTGGTCGGCGCGGTTGCCGTGCAGGCGGTTGAAGCTGACGCCAACATAGGGTGCGAACGCGCGGGTGATCTCGTAGCGCAGGCGCAGGCCCACTTCGCTTTCGGCCAGCCCCGAGCCCTGTTCGCGCCCGGCATCGTTGCGCCCGAAGAAGTTGGCTTCGACGGTCGGTTCGAGGATCCAGCGATTGGTCAGCAGCATAGCGTAACCGGCCTCCAGGCGCAGCGCGGTCTGCTGTCGCTCGCCGGCATAGGCAGTGGCCTCCAGCTCCAGGCCGTAGAGCGGCGTGCCCTGGATGCCGAAGGCGGCCCAGCTCTGGCCGCTGGCGGGCTTGAAGTCCTGGCGCACGCCGCCGACCAGTTCCCACCAGGGGCTGATGGCATGGCCCCAGAGGGCCTGCAGCTCGGCCTTGTGGGTCTTGCCTTGTTCCCGTTCACCCTCGGTGCGCAGCCACAGGCGGTCGATATCGCCGCCGACCCAGGCGGTGGCGTTCCAGTTCAGGGCGCTGCTGTTTTCGAAGTTCTGGTACTCCAGTTGGTCGACGATCACCGCCCAGTTGGTCGCCCGGTCATGCACCTGATGTCCCGGCAACGGCGGGAAGGCGGCGCGGCGATCGGCATCGGTGATCACCGGCAGCGGTGTGCGCGGTTGGCTGGGAGGTGCCGCCGCGTGGTTCATCTGGCTGTGGTCCATGGGCATGCTGCCGTGGTTCATCTGGCCGTGGTCCATCGGCATGGCGCCATGGTTCATGTGATCCATGCCCGCGGCGAGGGCCCGTTCACTGGCCAGCAAGGCCATCAGCGCGACACCGGTGACGATGTGGCGGTTGCGGTTCTCATTCATCGACCCGTACCTCGCGGAACATGCCGGTCTCCATGTGGTAGAGCAGGTGGCAGTGATAGGCCCAGCGACCCAGGGCATCGGCGGTGACGCGGTAGCTGCGCCGGCTGCCGGGGGGCATGTCGATGGTGTGCTTGCGCACCAGGAAGCGCCCTTGTTCATCCTCCAGGTCGCTCCACATGCCGTGCAGGTGGATGGGGTGGGTCATCATGGTGTCGTTGACCAGGGTGATGCGCACCCGCTCGCCGTACTTCAGGCGTAGCGGCTCGGCATCGCTGAACTTGATGCCGTCGAACGACCAGGCGAAGCGTTCCATGTGGCCAGTCAGGTGCAGCTCGATGTCCCGCGACGGTTCGCGCCCGTCCGGATCGGGGTAGGGGCTGCGCAGGTCGGCGTAGGTCAGCACCCGGCGGCCGTTGCCGCGCAGGCCAATGCCGGGATCGGCCAGGTTGGCGCGGGGGGCCATGGTCTGCATGTCCACCAGCGGGTTATCGGTCTCGCTGGCAGGGTGGCGTTGCATCATGGTCATGCTCGAGTGGTCCATGCCCGCCATGTTGCCGTGGTCCATCGCCGGCATGTTCGAATGGTCCATCCCGCCCATGCCGCCGTGCCCCATGTCGTCCATGGTCAGCACCGGACGCGGGTCCGGCTCGGGCACGGGGGCCTGCAAACCCGCCGCGCGGGCCAGGGTGCCACGGGCGAAGCCGGTGCGGTCCATGCTCTGGGCGTACAGCGTGTAGGCGGGCAGGTCGCCCACGGTGACCAGCACGTCGTAGGTTTCGGCCACGGCGATGCGCAGTTCGTCCACGGTCACCGGGGTCACCGGCAGGCCGTCGGCGGCGATCACCGTGAGCTTCAGACCTGGGATGCGGAAATCGAAATAGGTCATCGCCGAGGCGTTGATCAGGCGCAGGCGCACGGTCTCGCCGGGCTGGAACAGGCAGGTGAAGTTGCCGTCCGGGGGCTGGCCGTTGAGCAGGTAGGTGTAGCTGGCGGCGCTGATGTCGGCCAGGTCGGTCGGGCTCATGCGCATCTTCGCCCAGGCCCAGCGGTTGTCGACAGCCTTGCTCCAGCCATTTTCCGCGACATCGTCGACGAAGTCGCCGACCGTGCGCTTGTGGTAGTTGAAGGCGTCGGACTGTTTCTTCAGGGTGGCCATCAGCGCTTCCGGCGCCTGGTCTGACCAGTCGCTGAACAGCAGCACATGGTCGCGTTGGTACTGGTGCGGCTCGGGTTCGCGGGGCTCGATGACGATGGCACCGTACACGCCAGCCTGCTCCTGCAGCCCGGAGTGGCTGTGGTACCAGTAGGTGCCGCTCTGGCGCAGGGTGAACTGGTAGAGGTAGTCGCCGCCGGGTTCGATGCCGGCGAAGCTCAGGCCCGGCACGCCGTCCATGTTGGCCGGCAGGATGATGCCGTGCCAGTGGATCGAGGTGGGCTGGTCCAGGCGGTTGCGCACGCGCAGGGTCACGGTGTCGCCCTCGCGCCAGCGCAACTGCGGGCCGGGCAGGCTGGCGTTGATGGTCTGCGCGCTGCGTGGGCGGCCGGTGATGTTGACCGGGGTCTGGCCGATGAACAGGTCGAACTGCTGGCCGCTCAGGTCGTGCAGCGGCAGGCGGCCTTCGGCGGCCTGGGCCAGTGGGCGCCAGAGGCCGAGGCCGGCCAGGGCGCTGGCGGCACCCAGGCCCTTGACGAAGGTGCGGCGGGTTGGAGTCGGTGGCATGGCGTGTTCTCGGTGCTGGCAAGGTCCATCCAATCGCGGGGCAAGCCCGCTCCCACGGTGGGAGCTTGCCCCGCGATCGGGAATGACTCCGATGGTCGTCGCCAGCGCCTGTCAGCCACCTGAGGCGGGGATTACAGATTTGTCAGGCAGCGGCCTCGCCACTCTCCAGGTCGCGCATCAGCAGGCCGAATTCCAGCGAGACCTGCTCGGGAATCGGCAGGTACACCACATGGCCGTCGCCCGGCGCCACTTCGATGGCCTGCTGCTGGCGGTTGCGCAGGCGGTGCAGGTCGAAGTGGTAGTTGCCGCGCGGGGTCATCAGCTCCAGATGGTCGCCCACGGCGAAGCGGTTCTTCACCTTCACCTCGGCCAGGCCGTCCACGCGCACCCCGGTCAGTTCGCCGACGAACTGCTGGCGCTCGGACACCGAGTTGCCGCGCTGGTAGTTCTGGTACTCGTCGTGCACGTGGCGGCGCAGGAAACCTTCGGTGTAGCCGCGCTGGGCGAGGGATTCGAGGTTGCTCATCAGGCCGCGGTCGAACGGCCGCCCGGCCACCGCGTCGTCGATGGCCTGGCGGTAGGACTGCACGGCGCGGGCACAGTAGAAGTGCGACTTGGTGCGGCCTTCGATCTTCAGCGAGTGCACGCCCATCCGAGCCAGGCGCTCGACGTGCTGGATGGCGCGCAGGTCCTTGGCGTTCATGATGTAGGTGCCGTGCTCGTCCTCGAAGGCCGGCATCTCTTCGCCGGGGCGGTTGGACTCCTGGAGCAGGAACACCTGTTCGGTCGGCGCGCCGAGGCCCAGGGTCGGCTCGCATTCACGGACGATATCGCCGGTGGCGTTCTCGCTGGCCGGGGTGGCCTGGTACTTCCAGCGGCAGGCATTGGTGCAGGTGCCCTGGTTGGCGTCGCGCTTGTTCATGTAGCCCGACAGCAGGCAGCGCCCGGAATAGGCCATGCACAACGCGCCGTGCACGAAGACTTCCAGCTCCATCTCCGGTACCTGCTGGCGGATCTCCTCGATCTCCTCCAGCGACAGCTCCCGCGACAGGATCACCCGGGTCAGCCCCAGGCCTTGCCAGAATTGAACGCTGGCCCAGTTCACCGTGTTGGCTTGCACCGACAGGTGGATGGGCATCTGCGGGAAGTGCTGGCGCACCAGCATGATCAGTCCCGGGTCGGACATGATCAGTGCATCCGGACCCATCTCGATCACCGGTGCGAGGTCCTTGAGGAAGGTCTTGAGCTTGGCGTTGTGCGGGGCGATGTTGACCACCACGTAGAAGCGCTTGCCCTGGGCCTGGGCCTCCTGGATGCCGAGGGCCAGGTTGGCGTGGTCGAATTCGTTGTTGCGCACCCGCAGGCTGTAGCGCGGCTGGCCGGCGTAGACCGCGTCGGCGCCGTAGGCGAAGGCGTAGCGCATGGTCTTGAGGGTGCCGGCGGGAGCGAGCAGTTCGGGCTTGGCGGGAAATGTCATGGTGCGCACCGGGGGCAAAAGGCGCGGATGCTAAGACGGTGGCATCGCGCAGGTATTGATCTGGATCAACGGCACTTTTGCCGATGCGCGAGGCACTAAATTGTTGAGCCCTCGAGGAATGCCCATGAACGAAGCCGTCTTGCAGAACAAAGCCCTGACCGTGCTGCTGGCACTGGTGACCATCGCCTTCATCTGGATCCTGCTGCCGTACTCCGGCGCGATCTTCTGGGCGGTGATCCTCGGGATACTCTTCGCGCCCCTGCAGCGCCACCTGTTGCTGCGCTTCGGCGGGCGGCGCAACCTGGCCACGGCGACGGCGCTGCTCACCTGCCTGCTGATCGCCGTGCTGCCGGTGATCGTCATCGGCGCCTTGCTGGTGCAGGAGGGCGCCGCGCTATACCAGCGCATCGAGAGCGGCCAGTTGGATATCGCCGGCTATATCGAACGCGGCAAGGACATGCTGCCGGCCTATGCCCAGCATTTCCTCGACCGCATGGGCATGGGCAACCTCGACGGCCTGCGCGACAAGATCAGCAAGTGGGCGACCCAGGGCAGCCAGTTCCTCGCCGGCCAGGCGTTCAGCTTCGGCCAGGGCACCTTCGAGTTCCTGGTGAGCTTCGGCATCATGCTCTACCTGCTGTTCTTCTTCCTGCGCGAGGGCGCGGAGGTGGCGCGCAAGGTGCGCCAGGCGGTGCCGCTGCCCGAGCAGCAGAAGCGCCGCCTGCAGTTGAAGTTCAAGCGCGTGGTGCGGGCCACGGTCAAGGGCAACCTGCTGGTGGCGATCACCCAGGGGGCGTTGGGCGGGCTGATCTTCTGGGTACTGGGCATTCCCAGCGTGCTGGTGTGGGCGGTGCTGATGGCGTTTTTGTCGTTGCTGCCGGCGGTGGGGGCGGGAATCGTCTGGGGGCCGGTGGCGCTGTACTTCCTGCTGACCGGGGCGATCTGGCAGGGGATCGTGCTGACCGCGTTCGGCGTGCTGGTGATCGGCCTGGTGGACAACCTGCTGCGGCCGATCCTGGTGGGCAAGGATACGCGGATGCCGGATTACCTGGTGCTGGTGTCGACCTTGGGTGGGTTGGCGGTATTCGGGCTCAACGGGTTTGTGATTGGGCCGTTGATCGCGGCGTTGTTCATTTCCAGCTGGGCGATCTTTGCCTCGACCAAGCCGCAGGTGCAGTTGCCGTCGTGATACAACTCAGGCAGGTGTAATCTACCTCAGGGGCTCTTGGCCTGCTCACCTCATTTGACTGGTCTGTTATTGGGGCAGTCGCTTACGCCTGGTTCTCTGAATACCCCTGGGCCCTCGCCCTCCTGCATTTGCCACAATCGCAACCGCGCGCGCACCGTCGCAGCACTGTGGTCCACCACGACCACTCCGTAGCAAGGTTGAAGATTCTCCACTGACAACTGTTTGAGTGCCTGAGAGGGTGAAATCGACTTGTCCCTGGCAATCTTCACGAAGCCGGCATCATCGACAAGGCGCTGGAAGGCCCCCGTATTCACTACGGTGACGCTCCTGACTTTGCCGGAAACATTGGTCACCTTCCAAGGGTGTTCCCACAAGTGCGTGTGGCCGTAAACGAATATGTCGAAGCCTCCCAACTCTCGTTGGCGGTTGGCCAGATGCGAGCGGAAGATCGATAGCTGAGGGACCAGGGTATTGGTCAGCAAGGCCCCCAGCGAATCGACGCACGGATTGCCGTTCGACTGCCGGGCTGCAGTGCGGCACAACGTACTGAGGTCATCGTCAGAAAGCTGGGTAACCAGTGTGTCGAGTTGTTTGCGCATGGCTATTTGCTGTTCATCCCCCCCTTCAATCAGCTCCCGGAGTGGGTCGTGAGCCGGAAGTGACAGTAAAAACAGCTGGTGACCGGCGCGCTCTGCTGCCTTGCGGCTGAAGCTGTCCTGGCCAGGGTCCTGGCTGCCCAGCGCATCGGCTTTCTGGGTCAGCGACGTTTCGAAAATATTGAATGCAATGAATCTGGCTGTGTCGGCCAAGGTTCCAAGCCAGCCTCGTTCCTGCATTCGGTAACGAGCACCTGCGGTTTCCGGGCTGAGATTATCGATCATCGGGTAAGCGCGTTCTTCTGCGTTGAACAATTGCTGAACGAACCGTTCTCCCCATGGCCGCACCATGAAGCGAGTTCCGTCACTCCCTCTGCTGGTCACGGACGGCCAGTTCTCGAACGAGTTCACATCGCTGCCAATTTGATGTCCATGCTCGGCAACCACATGTTTGTCCGCCGATTGCCAGATGCCGTCAGTGACCAGTTGCACCCGATCTTGTGTGTCGCCGAAGCCAGGGTAAACCTGTTGCCAAACCTGGGGCACGAGCAATGCGGCGTCATGATTGCCCGGAATCACATACAGGCGGTTGTCTCCCCTGCGTGCGAAGTTGCCCAGTAATGACAACTCATGGGCATGGGCCTTGCTGATGCGGGCTGCCAGCCGCGTCACCTCATCCACCGTGCAGCCCGCATCAGCTGAACCGCTGCCGCAGGGAATATCCGTGGGTGTTTGCCATAGCTCAAGGAAGTCCCCGGCGATGACCAGATCGATGTTGTCGCCGTATTCACTGGACAGTGCTTGTAGGAAGCCGGCAAGGGCATTCGGCCAACGGAAGTCTTCATAGGGGTGCCAATGCCCAGCGGCTTCTTTTCCCAAGCCGAAATGCAGGTCGCTGATCAGGATGCTTACCCGTGCTGCGGCCATAGGCGAGCCGTTGGGTAGCAGATACATCAAAACGGTGAGCAATGTAGCCATCATTGTGCCACGCATGGCATATTCTCTCCCTAGTGATTCGCTTCGGTGGAGCTGCAAAGCTTCACATCGTGATTGCCAATGATCTGCAGCTCCAAAGCCATGTCGCTGTAGCCGGGGTGCTCGTGGTAGGCCTGCATCGTGTCATCCACTGCACGGTTGAACAGCTCGATCAGTCTGGCCGGCTCGCCCTTGTCCTGAGCTTTCTTGATGGCATTGGCAAAACTGATGGCGAAGTGTGTGCCGAATGTCGTGTCAACCTGAAACGGGGAGGTGATGACAGCTTCCATACCGTTGTCCAACAGATGGTTCATGAAGTTTCGGCTCTCCCTGGATGCGCCACTTGTGGTACAGGCTGCTAGCACCGCGAAGCTGCCAGCTCCGAACGTCCTGCGAACTTCTGCATTGATGACACGATCCGGCTTTTCATCCCATGCGTAGGTAATGCCCCCTTTATCGTGATGTGCAAGTAGCAGCAAACCGGTGCGAGGAGGGTTATCGTTACCTCGTGATCTGAGGAAGTTGAATAGTTGAGGGTTGTCACGGTACCAATGGTTCCCGGCCCCTGTTGGGCGCCAGTCCGATTTTGCAAGCAACTCGGCTGCCTCGGCTTGGGCACCTTCAAGTCGATCGGGAATGGCCAGGTCCCAGTTATCGACGCAACTATTCTTGGGGAGTGAATTGGGCTCGGCTACCGGTTGAACGACCGTCAGTCTTTTTGACAGGATCCGTTCCTGGGCATCGGCCGCCAGCAAAGCGAGCGGCAGATATTGAATTGATCCATCGTTATCGAAGTACCGGGTGAGCACCATGGCAGGGGTTGACTGCGCGGCAAGCTCCTTCAGCGTCTTCTTTGCGTGCTCGGTCACTGCATCCTCGCTGCGCTCACGAGCGTTGAAGATGGATGCGGAAAGCTGCCGTACAACGCTGTCGTAAGGGCGTTGCTTGTCAATCTCATCATGAGCCTTGGTAATCGACCGTTGCAGGTTTTCGGGTTGTTGAAGAAAACGGGACAGTTCGTCTTTGAGTGTCCAGGCATGGACGGGAGGGGGGGCGCCTTTATCCAGAGCGCTCTGCAGCTCGGTCCGGCTGACGAAAACGGCCACGGTCTTGGCGTCGCCTTCACGCTTGCTGCCAGTATCGAAGAACTGTAGGGCTGCGTCGGCTTGCGACAGGGGGTCTTGTGCATCCAGTGACAGCAGGCTGTCGATGCCTCCGTCAATGGAGGCTTTGCAATCAGGTGTAGGACTGCCAGCATGCGCCACCACGGGGACATTGATCACGATCTGATCAAGGGGCCGTAAACCACTGAAGTTCCAGATGGAGAATGCAATCTGCGCGCAGCCCGTTCGATTGGCGACGACTATGGGCCAGGTGAGTGGTTCGCTGACGGAAAGTGCCTTGGAAAGTGTCTGCAGTGTTATCTGGCGACTTGCGGCCTGCTCGACCAATTGTAAATCGTTGGCCTGGGGGACCAGCCGGTCCCGTTTAATTTTGAGTACCTTCGCGGTCAGTGGTTGGTCCGCGCGCACGGTCAGAATATCACTGGTAATGACAGGGCGAATCAGCAGGGAGATATCGGCACCTTCTGGAGTTCGTTGGATTTCTCTGAAGATCCACTGCTCTGCTGCTGTCGCGAGGGTGCCGGGGTAGGAAGCCCGCCCTAAGTCAAGCGTCAGGTCGTACTCTCGGTCTGGGTATAGCTGCTGGCTAAATGTTTCACTACCTGACTGATACCAGGTGTTCCAACGTAGGTCGCTGCCTGGCTCGCCGGTAGCGCTCATTGGATGAAACACCATAGGCTCTTGCAGTGCAGTCAGCAGACCTTTATCGACTTTGTCGATCGTTTTCCATTGTGTTTTTTCGACTAGGTGACGCCATTCGTTACGGATATTGTTGTCTACTTCTAGTTCATTCTCGGGAAAGGACGGCCTTGGCCGATACATGGAATCGCGGGTTGTTCTGAATGCCGAGTCGATGTGCTCACGTACCTCCGTAGAGAGTTGTGCATACTTGGACTTGTTGTAGATGACGGCCAAGGCAGAGAAGCGGTGAGAGGTCATTGCTATATAAGGCGTCTCGAAGGAGTGCCCTAACTCCCTCAGGGGAAGTTCGGCAGCATCAATCGTTCCATGCTCCAAGGCTCTGACAATCTCTTTATTGTTCTGCATCAGTACGAGGCTCGCACCAGTAGCCTCAAGGGGGCCACGCATTGGGCTGTCCTGCAATAGCGCCACCCTGCTGCCGCGATAGTCGCCAGGCGACCTGGCCGGTGTTTGGCTGGCGAGTACGTACGTGTCCACATACAGCGCACCGCCAATCTGCCCAAGGCCCGAGCTCTTGAGGCTGGAAAGCAGATAAGGAGTGGTCTCATGGCCGAAAACGCCGGAAAAAAGTTTATCCGCAGCACCTTCGCTAACGATGAACGGTAAGTCGAACACTGCGAAGTTTGGCGCATAGCGACTGATACCACTGGTGGGGACAAGCGCAATGTCGATTTTCCCTTGACGCACCTGGTCGACAACTTCCGAGGCTTCTGACGCTAGCCTCACTTCAACGCTGGCCTGGGTGGGTAGCCTTGTCTTCAACGCTCCGACATCAAAACCGGTGTCCGGGGGTAATGCCACTTGAACAAAGACACTTTGAGACGGCGTTGTTGCAGAGGCCAGGCTGAGCTGGCCAAAGAATATGGCAGTGGCAATCAAACCGGCTTTCATAGTACTCGGCTCCCGCTTTGCCATGCATTGAACCAATGCATGGACAATGCACACGGGTGTGGACCGTGTCTCCAAATGCCATCATTTAATCTAGCTGACGTAAGCCATCGGTCAATGGTCGATGGTGCTCTTTTGCTATCTAGGATGTTGCGCCGACTTCGCTGCGCGCTGCTACATTTTTCCAGGCGTGCATGCGACGGGAGAAACCAATGGTTGGCAACGTTTCAACTGTGTGCCGGGTGGTACTGGTCGTCATCTTTTCCTGGGTTTTGGCAGGTTTGTCCGGCTGTAAACCCGAGATGCTGACTTCCCCCATCCCCAGTCCCTTTACCGTCGCATCGCTACCTATCGGAGCGGCGGGCATTGGTGATGATCGGCAACTGTTTGCCAATCATCTTGCGGCAGAGTTGGCCCGATCTCCGATGGGGCGCGCAAGCAGTGTCCAGGCATGGATCCATTGGCCTGAGCAGGCTGTTGCCGGTCCAACGTCTGAAGTTTCGTTAAGGGGCGTTTCCGTGCTTGTGATTCCAGGAATCTTCGGTGACTGCGTGGCCGATCAGTCGCTGCCGTTCAGCGACGGTACCACCAGGACACCGGTACGCAATCTCACCGAAGGTTACACCTACCTGGCATCCCTTGGGCTCCGACGAGTACGTGCTGTGGCGGTGGGAGGGAGAGTCTCGTCCATGACCAATGGCATGACGATAGCTGATGCCATCCGCCAAGAGGCGATGGATCCGGCAGTATTGCGGATCGTCGTCGTTGGTTACTCGAAAGGCGCGGCGGATACTCTGGAAGCGCTTGCGCAACTGGGAAATAGGGGACTGCCTCGAAAGCCGTTGTCGTTCGTTTCGCTGTCTGGGGTGGTGATGGGCACCCCCCTGGCCGATACCCATGATGACCTTTACAAGAAGCTTGCTTCTCGATTCAACGGATTGCAGTGTACCCCCTCGGATGGACATGAGGTCACGAGCCTCACTCGACGTGAGCGTGTACGTTGGTTGGCGAACCACCCGAGGCTGCCTGAGGTGAACAGCTATACCGTGCTTGCCTACACTGCTGCCGAGGATGTTTCACCGGGATTACGTCCTTTCTACGAACGCCTTGCCAGAGTTGATCCTCGCAATGATGGTCAGATGCTCGCCGCGGAGGCGGTGCTGCCGGGCTCCACCTTGTTGGCAGAAGTGAAATCGGACCACTGGACTTACGTATTGCCTTTGCGAGATCACCCAAACGTGCTGGTGCGTGGCGCTGCGGCCAACCGTTCCTTCCCCCGTGCGGCTTTTTTTCGAGCTTTGTTGCGTACGGTCGTTGAGTTGGACGAGGCGCGGCAACGCCGTAACGATCTAGCCGTCAGTCAACGGAAGCTGTAGGAAACCCCCGCATACACCCCAAACCCTTCCCCCGGCGTCGAGCGGGCGATGTCCTGCCCGGCATCGTTGTACCCCGGTGTCACCGTCGCCGCGTAACGCTTGTTGGTCAGGTTGCGCAGGTCGAGCCAGGTCTGCCAGTCCCGTTTCGGCGAGTCCCAGCCCAGGCGCGCGCCGAGCAGGGCGTAGGCGTCGGCGTGGTAGCTGTTGGCGTAGTCCACCTGCACCTTGGAGGCCATCTGCGTGTTCACCCCGGCGTAGAAGCCGCTCGGCCAGTCGTAGCGCAGTTCGGCCTGGTAGTAGTGCATGGGGATGCCGGGCAGGCGGTTGTCGCCGAACTTGTCGTCGTCGCGGTAGTGGAAGTCGCTGAAGGTGTAGGCCTGGCGCAGGCTGAGCTTGCCGGTGCCCGGCTGTTCCCAGAGCAGGCTGTCCAGGCCGGCCTCGACGCCCTGGTGCACGGTGGGGCTGGCGTTGAACTCCTTGAACGGCAAGCCTTGCACGACTTCCACGTTCAGCAGTTCGTGGCGTACCTGGGCGTAGTACCAGGCCAGGTCCCAGCGCCCCAGTGCCGAATCGCCGCGGGCGCCCAGCTCGAGGGTGGTGGCGGTCTGGTTCTGCATCTTCATGGGCTGGTTGGCGACCGGCGCACTCCAGACCAGCGACCACGGGTGCGGCGGCTCCACCGAGCGGCTGAGGTTGCCGTAGACCTGCAGGTCCGGGTGGATGTCGTAGCGCAGGCCCAGGCGTGGGGCGTAGTCCCAGTCATGCTGGCTGACCTTGCCGCCACTGCTTGGGTAGGTGACGTCGCTTTCGCGGCGGGTGTAGATCATCGCCAGGCCCGTGGTCAGCCACAGGTTCGGAATCAGCTCCAGGTCGTTGCCCGCATGCAGCACGGTGTCCGAACCCTGGTAGCTGAAATCGCGGGTGCGGGCACCGAAATTGTCGCCGCCGTTGCGGGCGAACTGCGAGGCGCCGCTGTTGGGCAAGTGCTTGGTGGTGCGCCAGCCGAGGGTGGTCTTGCTCTCGTGGCCGAACAGGGTGTCGCGCCGCAGGTAGTTCAGCGTGCCGCTGACATCGGTGTAGGCGACCTTCAGGCGCATCGGGCCTTCGCGCAGGTCCATGGGATAGTCGTGATAGACCAGCCCGGCCACCAGACGCGAATCGTCATCCAGGAAGAAGGTGGTCTTGTTGCCCACCCAGGTGCTGCCCGGTTGCGGGCGGCTGTCGTCGCGGGCCAGGTATGCCGGGTTGGCGGCACGGGGATGGTGCTTGATCTGGTCCTTGGTCAGGCGCCCGGCCAGGTCGTTCTCGGTTTCCCGGTAGCGCAGGTAGAAGCGCGTCTCCAGGTTCGGGTTGAAGCGGTAGCCGACGTTGGCGGCGATGCCCTTGGCGCTGCCGCTGCTGTGGTCCTGGTAGCCGTCGTACTCGGCATCGGTCAGGGCCACGTAGTAGTCGAGATTGCCCAGCACCTGCCCGGAGCTGATGTGCCGGCGCTGGTAGCCACGGCTGCCGACTTCGTAGCGCACCTGCAAGGGCGCGGCATCGTAGCCGGTATGGGTCACATAGTTGATCGCGCCACCCAGGGCCAGCGAGCCCTGGTCGAAGCCATTGGCGCCGCGCAGCACTTCGGCACGGCTCAGCCACAGCGGTTCGAACAGTTCATAGGGCGTGCCGCCCGGACCGGTCAGCGGCAGGCCGTCGAACATCGTGTACACGCCCGAGCCGTGGGCGCCCGGCGCGCGGTTGATGCCCGAACCACGGATCGACAGCTTGATGCCATCGTTGCCCGCCGACTGGGCGAACACCCCCGGCTGATAGGCCAGCACGTCCTGGTTGCTGGCCACCCGGCCCTGGCCCACCTTGTCCATGTCCACCAGGTTGCTGGCGCCGGGGATTTCGCGCAGCTGGTCAGCGGCGGCTTCCAGTTCGGATTGCCCCCGGTCGTGGATCAGCACCTGGTCGA
Organism: Pseudomonas sp. 2hn; assembly: GCF_019646095.1. NCBI lineage: Bacteria > Pseudomonadati > Pseudomonadota > Gammaproteobacteria > Pseudomonadales > Pseudomonadaceae > Pseudomonas > Pseudomonas sp. 2hn. The sequence continues at coordinate 2,101,717 of NZ_CP081016.1, forward strand.
GTTCGACGCGGTTGGCGGCCTGAGTGGCGCCGGCGACGAACAGGGCCAGCAGGGAGTAGGGGAGGGTGGGGCGCATGGGGACGGGGTTCCAGATCGAGTGCGGGAGTCTGACGCTGCAAAGGGCAGACGAAGCACAGTGGTCGATCTGTAATCGCAATCGCGGGGCAAGTCGCATCGGCGCACCGCCGCTCCCACGCCATTTCCAGATATCCAGCCCTCTTGAGGCAGCGTGGGAGCGGGCTTGCCCCGCGATGGGATGTAATGCAACGCTAAAAAAACACCCCGCCGAGGCGGGGTGTCTTGTGACGCAGTCAGCCGATCAGCCGATCAGTTGCAGGCCAGCCTGCTGCACCATCTCCAGCAGCGGCTGCGGGTACACGCCCAGCACGAAGGCGAGGATGGCGATGGCCAGCAGCATCACGCCGCCGGTGCGCTGTTCCCACTTCAGCGGGGCGTCGTGGCGACGCAGGTTCGGCTCGACCAGGTACAGGGTGACCATGACGCGCAGGTAGTAGTACACGCCGATGGCGCTACCGATCACCAGGGCGCCGACCAGCCACCACAGGTGCGACTCGACGCCGGTGGCGATGATGTAGAACTTGCCGATGAAGCCTGCGGTCAGCGGGATACCGGCCAGCGACAGCATCATCACGGTCAGTACCGCGGTCAGGTACGGACGGCGCCAGAACAGGCCACGGTACTCGTACAGGGCGTCTGCGTCACGACCGGCGTATGGCGAGGACATCAGGGTGATCACGCCGAAAGCGCCGAGGCTGGTGATCACGTAGGTGACCAGGTACACGCCCATGGCCTCCAAGGCCAAGCCCTTGCTGGCAACCAGGGCAATGACCAGGTAGCCGAAGTGGGCGATGGACGAGTAACCGAGCAGACGCTTGAGGTTGCTCTGGGTCAGCGCCAGCAGGTTGCCGATGATGATCGAGGCAACCGCGATCACCGCCAGCACGGTGCTCAGCACGCCGCTGCTGGCAGCGGGGGAGAGCATGAACAGGCGTACGACCACGGCGAACACCGCGACCTTGCTGGCGGTGGCCAGGAACGCGGCGACCGGCGCCGGGGCACCTTCGTACACGTCCGGGGTCCACAGGTGGAACGGCACCAGCGACAGCTTGAAGGCCAGGCCGACCAGCATCATGCCCAGGCCTAGCTGCGCCAGCAGGCTCGGCATGCTGGTGGCGGCCAGGGCCTTGCCCAGCTGGTCGAAGGTCAGGCTGCCTGCATCAGCGTACAGCAGCGCCATGCCGAACAGCAGGAAGGCGGAACCGGCGGCCGAAAGCACCATGTACTTGATGCCGGCTTCCAGCGAGCGCTTGTTGAAGAAGGCGTACGCCACCAGGCCGTAGACCGGCACCGACAGCAGCTCCAGGCCGATGAACAGGCCGGCCAGGTGGTTGGCGCTGACCAGCACCAGGCCACCCAGTGCCGACATCAGCAGCAGCAGGTACAGCTCTTCACGGTTGCCAGGGAAGCCCTTGGAGCCTTCGCCCAGGTAGGCGTGGGCGAGGGTGACGCAGGCCAGCGTCGCCACCAGGATGATCGCCATGTACAGGCAGGCGAACTTGTCGATGGTCACCAGCGAGGTGACCGCCAGCGGCGCGACTTTAAGTGCCGGCAGGATCGACAGCAGGGCCAGGTTCAGGCCCACGGTGGACAGCAGGAAGGTCTGCGAGTGGTTGCGCTTCCAGGCGATCGCCAGCATCACCACCACCGTGGTGATGGTGGTGATCAGCATCGGCGCCAATGCGATGAAGTGTTGAGTGGTGAATTCCATAGCGCTCTTACCGGGCCGAAGCGAGTTGAGTGAAAGCGGAACCGAGCCACTGCTGCACACCGCTCATGGTGGCGGCAGAGGTGTCCAGGAACGGCTGCGGATACACGCCCAGCAGGATCAGCAGGCCCGCCAGGCCCAGCACCATGATCAGCTCGCGACCGTCCATGCCGGCCAGCACGGTGTCGGCCTTGGCCGGACCGAAGTAGGCGCGGTGGATCATGATCAGCGAGTACACCGAGCCGAATACCAGGCCGGTGGTGGCGATCACGGTGATCCATGGGACGTGGGCGAAGCTGCCGATCAGGATCAGGAACTCGCCGACGAAGTTGCCGGTGCCTGGCAGCCCCAGCGATGCGGCGGCGAAGAACAGGCTGATGGCCGGCAGGTAGGCGATGCGGTGCCACAGGCCACCCATCTCGCGCATGTCACGGGTGTGCAGGCGCTCATACAGCTGGCCGGCCAGGATGAACAGCGCGGCGGCCGACAGGCCGTGGGCCAGCATCTGGATCACCGCGCCCTGCAGGGCCTGCTGGCTGCCGGAGTAGATGCCGATCAGCACGAAGCCCATGTGCGAGACGCTGGAGAAGGCCACCAGGCGCTTGATGTCGGTTTGCGCGAAGGCCAGGAAGGCACCGTAGAAGATACCGATCAGGCCCAGGGTCATGGCGATCGGCGCGAACTCGGCCGAGGCGTTCGGGAACAGCGGCAGGGCGAAGCGCAGCAGGCCGTAGGCCGCGGTCTTCAGCAGGATGCCCGCCAGGTCCACGGAACCTGCGGTCGGCGCCTGGGCGTGAGCGTCAGGCAGCCAGGAGTGGAACGGCACCACCGGCAGCTTCACCGCGAAGGCGATGAAGAAGCCCAGCATCAGGATGTACTCGACGCCGGCCGGCAGCTCGGCCTTGAGCAGGTCGCTGTAGTTGAAGGTGATCACGCCGGTGCTGTTGTAGTTGACCAGCACCAGGCCGAGGATCGCCACCAGCATGATCAGGCCGCTGGCCTGGGTGAAGATGAAGAACTTGGTCGCCGCGTAGATCCGGGTCTTCTTGCCGTCGGAGGAGCTGTGACCCCAGAGCGCGATGAGGAAGTACATCGGCACCAGCATCATTTCCCAGAAGAAGAAGAACAGGAACAGGTCCAGGGCCAGGAACACGCCGACCACGCCGCCGAGGATCCACATCAGGTTGAGGTGGAAGAAGCCGACGTGGCGCTGGATCTCTTTCCACGAGCACAGCACCGACAGCACGCCGAGCAGGCCGGTGAGCAGGATCATCAGCAGCGACAGGCCGTCGAGGGCCAGGTGGATGCTGATGCCGAAGCGCTTGATCCACTCGACCTTGTATTCGAGGGCCCAGGCGGGTTCGGCGCCCGGCGCGGGGGCCAGGGTGTAGTTGCCGTTCGCCCACAGCCACAGGCCGATGCCAAGCAGCAGGGACATGGTCAGCAGCGCGATCCAGCGCGGCAGGGTGGCGCCGAAGCGCTCACCCAGCCAGCACAGGAAGCCGCCGATGAAGGGGATCAGGATCAGCCAAGGCAAAATCATGACGGGTTGGTTTCCTTTGGCAAAGTCGCAAGATTCATAGTCATACCGCGGCCACTACCACGGCACCGAGCACCAGCACGGCGCCCACGGCGATCGAGGCGGTGTACCAGCGCAGCTGGCCGGTCTCGGTCTTGCTCATGGCGACGTGGCCGCCACGGGCCATCCGAGGGATGAGGCCGATGCTGCGGTCAACCGGGTCCTTGCGCAGGATGTGGCTGATCAGCAGGTAAGGTTTGACGAAGAGCTTGTCGTAGATCCAGTCGAAGCCCCAGGCGGCGAACCACCAGGCCGACAGGACGCGACCGATACCGCTGTTGGCGACCGCAGTGACGAAGCGGCGCTTGCCCAGGAACAGCAGGGCCGACAGCAGGATACCGGCGATGGCGATGGCGCCCGAGGCGATCTCCAGCGAGTGCTTGGCTTCGCCACCGGCGTGGCCGGCGCTCTCAGGCAGCACGCCTGCCAGCGGCGGATGGATCCAGGCGCCGATGAAGGTCGACAGCACGATCAGCACGCCCAGCGGCAGCCAGTGGCTGATGCCGTGGCCGGCGTGGGCTTCGGTCTTGGCTTCGCCGTGGAAGGCGATGAAGATCAGGCGGAAGGTGTACAGCGAGGTCATGAACGCGCCCACCAGACCTGCGTACAGCAGGCCGGTGTTGCCGCTGGCGAAGGCTTCCCAGAGGATCTCGTCCTTGGAGTAGAAGCCCACGGTCAGAATCGGCAGGGCAGCCAGGGCGGCGCCACCGACCACGAAGCTGGCGTAGGCCAGCGGCAGCTTCTTCCACAGGCCGCCCATCTTGAAGATGTTCTGCTCGTGGTGGCAGGCGACGATCACCGCGCCGGAGGCAAGGAACAGCAGGGCCTTGAAGAAGGCGTGGGTCATCAGGTGGAAGATCGCCGCGTCCCAGGCACCGACGCCCAGGGCCAGGAACATGTAGCCGATCTGGCTCATGGTCGAGTAGGCGAGGATACGCTTGATGTCGGTTTGTACCAGGGCCGCGAAGCCGGCCAGGACCAGGGTCACGCCACCCACGACGCCGACCAGGTGCAGGACGTCCGGCGCCAGCAGGAACAGGCCGTTGGTACGGGCGATCAGGTACACGCCCGCGGTCACCATGGTGGCCGCGTGGATCAGCGCCGAAACCGGGGTCGGGCCGGCCATCGCGTCGGCCAGCCAGGTCTGCAGCGGCAGCTGCGCCGATTTACCGACTGCGCCACCCAGCAGCATCAGGGTCGCCAGGACCATCCAGGTATCGCCCGCCTGGAACTTCTGCGGTGCCAGCACCAGCAGTTCCTGCACGTTCAGGGTACCCAGCTGGACGAACAGGATGAACAGGCCGATGGCCATGAACACGTCGCCGATGCGGGTGACGATGAACGCCTTGAGTGCCGCGTTACCGTTGTTGCGGTTGCTGTAGTAGAAACCGATCAACAGGTACGAGCACAGGCCCACGCCTTCCCAGCCGAAGTAGATGAACAGCAGGTTGTCGCCCAGCACCAGGAACAGCATGCTGGCGATGAACAGGTTGGTGTACGAGAAGAAGCGCGAGTAACCGGCTTCGCCACGCATGTACCAGGAAGCGAACAGGTGGATCAGGAAGCCGACGCCGGTGACCACGCCCAGCATGGTGACCGACAGGCCATCCACGTACAGGGTGAAGTTCGGCGCGAAGCCGTCCACCGACATCCACTGCCACAGCAGCTGGCTGTACGCGCCGCCTTCAGGCGGGGCGACGTTGAACTGCCAGATCACGTAGGCGGCGGTGGCCGCCGACAGACCGACCGAGCCGACGCCGACCAGCGCCGACAGGTTCTCGGACCAGCGGCCGCGCGAGAACGACAGCAGCAGGAAGCCGATCAGGGGGAATACGAACGTCAGGAAGATAAGGTTCATCCGCGCATCTCACTGGCAGCATCGATGTCGAGAGTGTGGAAGCGGCGATACAGCTGCAGCAGGATCGCCAGGCCAATGCTGGCCTCGGCGGCTGCCAGGCTGATCACCAGAATGAACATCACCTGGCCGTCGGGCTGGACCCAACGGGCGCCGGCGACGATGAACGCCAGGGCGGAGGCGTTCATCATGACTTCCAGGCTCATGAGCACGAAGAGGATGTTGCGGCGGACCATCAGGCCAACCAGACCTAAGCAGAACAGGATGCCGGCGACCGCCAGACCATGCTCGAGAGGGATAGCACCCATGATTTACTCCTTCGCCTCGTTGCGGCCCAGGTGGAAGGCGGTGACGGCTGCCGCGAGCAGCAGCATCGAGGCCAGTTCGACCACCAGCAGGTACGGCCCGAACAGGCTGATGCCGACTTCCTTGGCGCTGACGGTGGTACCGCTGATGGCGGCGCCCGATGGGGTGACGAACAGCACGTACAGCAGCTCCAGCAGCAGCAGGGCGGCGAGGATCACCGGCCCCGCCCAGATGCCGGGCTTGAGCCAGCCGCGCTCCTGGGCGACCGAGGCCGGCCCGAGGTTGAGCATCATCACCACGAACACGAACAGCACCATGATGGCGCCGGCGTAGGCGATCACTTCCAGGGCGCCGGCGAACGGCGCACCGAGGGAGAAGAAGATCATCGCCACGGAGATCAGCGAAATGATCAGGTAGAGCAGGGCGTGCACCGGGTTGGTGCCAGTCACCACGCGCAGCGTGGAGACGACGGCGACACCGGATGCGAAGTAGAAAGCGAATTCCATCTTTCTGTCCTTATGGGAGCAAGCTCTTCACGTTGATCGGCTCGGCTTCGTTCTGCGCGGAGCCTTTCGGCTTGCCAGCGATCGCCATGCCCGCAACACGGTAGAAGTTGTAGTCAGGGTTCTTGCCGGGGCCGGAGATCAGCAGATCTTCTTTCTCGTACACCAGGTCCTGACGCTTGAACTCGGCCATTTCGAAATCCGGAGTCAGCTGGATCGCGGTGGTCGGGCACGCCTCTTCGCACAGGCCGCAGAAGATGCAGCGCGAGAAGTTGATGCGGAAGAACTCGGGGTACCAACGGCCGTCCTCGGTCTCGGCCTTCTGCAGGGAGATGCAGCCGACCGGGCAGGCCACCGCGCAGAGGTTGCACGCCACGCAGCGCTCCTCGCCGTCGGGGTCGCGGGTGAGGACGATGCGGCCGCGGTAGCGCGGCGGCAGGTACACGGGTTCTTCGGGGTACTGCAGGGTGTCGCGCTTGCGGAACCCGTGGGAGAACACCATGGCCAGGCTGCGCAGCTGTGTGCCGGTGCCCTTAACGATGTCGCCGATATACTTGAACATGGGTCAAATCCTCACTGGGCCGCGACGGCTGGCGTGTTGTAGAGCACGATCGCAGCGGTCACCAGCAAATTGATCAGGGTCAGCGGCAGGCAGAACTTCCAGCTGAAGTCCATCACCTGGTCATAGCGTGGGCGCGGGATCGAGGCGCGCAGCAGGATGAACAGCATGATGAAGAACGCGGTCTTCAGCGCGAACCACAGGAACGGTACTTGCGGCAGGATGCCGAACGGACCGTGCCAGCCACCGAAGAACAGGGTTACCAGCAGCGCCGAGATCAGGATGATGCCGATGTACTCACCGACGAAGAACATGCCCCATTTCATGCCGGCATATTCGATGTGGTAGCCGTCGGCCAGTTCCTGTTCCGCTTCTGGCTGGTCGAACGGGTGACGGTGAGTCACGGCGACGCCAGCGATGAAGAAGGTGCAGAAGCCGAAGAACTGCGGAATGATGAACCACAGGTTGTTGGCCTGGTATTCAACGATGTCGCGCATGTTGAACGAGCCCACCTGCACCACCACGCCCATCAGCGCCAGGCCCAGGAACACTTCGTACGACACGGTCTGCGCCGAGGCCCGCAGGCTGCCCAGCAGGGCGTACTTGTTGTTCGACGACCAGCCGGCGAACAGCACGGCATACACCGACAGACCGGCCATGGCGAAGAAGAACAGCAGGCCGATGTTCAGGTCGGCGACGCCCCAGCCCGGGGTGATCGGGATGATCGAGAAGCCGATCAGCAGGGCGCTCATGGCCACGACCGGCGCCAGGGTGAAGATCATCTTGTCGACGAAGGGCGGGTTCCAGTCTTCCTTGAAGAACATCTTCAGCATGTCGGCGGCGATCTGGAACATGCCGAACGGGCCGACACGGTTCGGACCGTAGCGGTCCTGCCACCAGCCCAGCAGGCGACGCTCGACGAAGCTGAGCAGCGCGCCGCAGACCACCACGGCCAGCAGCACCACGATGGCCTTGACGACCTGAATGATCACATCGATCACTTCGGGGGTGAACCAGCTCATTGTGCTGCCTCCTGCAGGCCTTCGACGGCTGCACCGAAGATGGCGGGCGGAATGCCGGCCAGGCCTTTGGGCAACGCAACCAGGCCAGCGCCCAGTTCTTCATTGATACGCAGCGGCAGACGCAGCGACACGCCGGCCACGTTCAGGCTCAGCATTGCGCCGTCGTTGACGCCCAGGCGGTCGGCTTCGGACTTGGCCAGGCCGACGTAGGCGGCCGGGATGCGCTCCTGCACCGGGGCTGCGCGGGAGGAGGACTCCTCACTGCCGAACAGGTGGAAGAACGGTACAGCGGTCCAGGTGCCGCGAGCCGGGTTGAACGCGCCCGGAATGGCGGTGAACCAGTCGAGCTTGTCGCCTTGCGATTCGATCAGGCGCACGCCCGGGTCACCGGCACGCAGGTGGCCACCCACTTCGTCCTGGAACTTGTTCCAGGCCTGCGGCGAGTTCCAGCCCGGCGACCAGGCGAACGGCACTTGCTGACGCGGTTCGGCCGAGCCCGAGTAGCCTTCCATGGAGAAGGCGAACGCAGTGTCCTTGTCCTGCGGGGTACGCGGCTCGTGCACGCTGATGTTGGCGCGCATGGCGGTACGGCCCGAGTAGCGCAGCGGCTCGCGGGCCAGCTTCATGCCCTTGATGCGGAAGGCGGCGCTTGGTGCGGCATTGACGATGCCGGCCAGTTGCGGGGCGGCTTCGGCGCAGGCGCTGGTGACGTGGTCCAGCTGGGTCCAGTCCACCGGCTTGTTGAGCAGGGTGGCACGCAGGGCGTGCATCCAGCGCCAGCCTTCGTGGATCTGGATGCTGCTGTCCAGGTACTGCGGGTCGAACACCTGGAAGAAGCGCTGGGCACGGCCTTCCTGGCTGACCAGGGTGCCGTCGCCTTCGGCGAAGGAGGCGGCCGGCAGCACCAGGTGGGCGCGGTCGAGGGTGGCGGTCTTGGAGTGGTCGGCGACGATCACCACCTTGGCCGCGGCCAGGGCAGCGTCGACCTTGGCGGCCGGTACGCGGGCGTACAGGTCGTTCTCCAGCACGACGATGGCGTCGGCCTTGCCGCTGATCACGGCGTCCAGGGCCGCGTCGACGGACTCACCGCCCATCATCGCCATGCCGAGGCTGTTGGCCTCTGGCACGACCAGGCTCAGCGAACCGTTCTTCTCGCGCAGCTTGAGGGCCTTGGCGATGTTGGCGGCGGCTTCGATCAGCGCAGGGTCAGCCAGGGACGTGCCGGAGACCACCAGTGGGCGCTTGGCGGCGACCAGGGCGTCGGCGATGCGCTGGGCCAGGGCCTTGGCTTCGTCGTCCAGGCCGGCGACGGCAGGCGCGCTCGGGTCGATGGCGTGGGCCACGGCGAAACCGATGCGGGCCAGGTCGGCGGGAGCGGCGTGCACGCACTCTTCGGCGACATCGTCCAGCTTGGTTTCAGCCAAGGATGCGATGAACAGCGGGTACAGCGCGTGCTGGCCGATGTTCTTCACCGCGGCGTCCAGCCAAGGCTGTACGCGCATGGCGTCGGCCATGGCCTCGGCCTTGCCCTTGGTGGCCTGGCGCACGGCCAGGGCGACGCGGGCAGCGGTCTGGGTCAGGTCTTCGCCGAGCACGAACACGGCGTCGTGGTCTTCGATGTCGCGCAGGGTCGGGACCGGCAGCGGGCTGTCGTTCAGCACGTTCAGCGCCAGGCGCACGCGGGCCAGTTCGCCAGCTTCCATGCCCGAGTAGAAGTACTCGGCGCCGACCAGCTCACGCAGGCCGTAGTTGCTCTCGAGGCTGGCGCGTGGCGAGCCGATGCCGACGATGGTGCGGCCGCGCAGCAGGTCGGCGGCCTTGTCCAGGGCGGCGTCCAGGCTCAGCTTGCTGCCATCGGCGAGGAACGGCTGACGTGGACGGTCCTTGCGGTTGACGTAGCCATAGCCGAAGCGGCCACGGTCGCACAGGAAGTACTGGTTCACCGAGCCGTTGAAGCGGTTCTCGATGCGGCGCAGTTCGCCGTAGCGCTCGCCGGGGCTGATGTTGCAGCCGCTGGAGCAGCCATGGCAGATGCTCGGGGCGAACTGCATGTCCCACTTGCGGTTGTAGCGCTCGGAGTGAGTCTTGTCGGTGAACACACCGGTCGGGCAGACCTCGGTGAGGTTGCCGGAGAACTCGCTTTCCAGCACGCCGTCTTCGACGCGACCGAAGTAAACGTTGTCGTGGGCGCCGTATACGCCCAGGTCGGTGCCGCCGGCGTAGTCCTTGTAGTAGCGCACGCAGCGGTAGCAGGCGATGCAGCGGTTCATCTCATGGGCGATGAACGGGCCGAGGTCCTGGTTCTGGTGGGTACGCTTGGTGAAACGGTAGCGGCGCTCGTTGTGGCCGGTCATTACCGTCATGTCCTGCAGGTGGCAGTGACCGCCTTCCTCGCACACCGGGCAGTCGTGCGGGTGGTTGGTCATCAGCCATTCGACGACGCTGGCGCGGAACGCCTTGGACTCGTCATCGTCGATGGAGATCCAGGTGCCGTCGGAGGCGGGGGTCATGCAGGACATGACGATACGACCACGGGTGTCGTTCTCGTCGGTGTACTGCTTGACCGCGCACTGCCGGCAGGCGCCGACGCTACCGAGCGCCGGGTGCCAGCAGAAATAGGGGATGTCGAGGCCGAGCGACAGACAGGCCTGTAACAGGTTGTCCGCACCGTTGACTTCGAGCGCTTTGCCGTCTACGTGGATAGTGGCCATTGTTCAAAGTTCTTCGTTGGCCCGCGTGGGCGGGCGTGGCTAATGGAAATCGGTGAGCCCGCGGCCGGCCACGAATCGTTCGGGCCGGCCGGCGGGCTGGCGGATGGCACGGACCATCCGCTGTTCATCTTGTTATGCGCCGACCACGATCGGCTTGGCCAGGTTCGGGCGCAGGGTGTCGGCCGCGCTAGCGGGAGCGACACCGGCCTCGAACTCGGACCGGAAGTATTTGATGGCACTGCCCAATGGCTCGACGGCACCCGGTGCGTGAGCACAGAAGGTACGGCCTGGGCCGAGGAAGTTGACCAGACCCAGCAGGGTCTCGATGTCTTCGGCGCGGCCCTGGCCTTTCTCCAGGGCGCGCAGCATCTTCACGCTCCATGGCAGGCCGTCACGGCACGGGGTGCACCAGCCGCAGGATTCGCGGGCGAAGAACTCTTCCATGTTGCGCAGCAGCGAAACCATGTTGATGCTGTCGTCGACCGCCATGGCCAGGCCGGTACCCATGCGGGTGCCGACCTTGGCGATGCCACCGGCGTACATCTGCGCGTCGAGGTGCTCGGGCAGCAGGAAGCCGGTGCCGGCGCCGCCTGGCTGCCAGCACTTGAGCTTGAAGCCGTCGCGCATGCCGCCGGCGTAGTCTTCGAACAGCTCGCGGGCGGTGACGCCGAACGGCAGTTCCCACAGGCCGGGGTTCTTCACCTTGCCGGAGAAGCCCATCAGCTTGGTGCCGTGGTCCTCGCTGCCTTCGCGGGCCAGCGATTTGTACCAGTCGTTGCCGTTGGCGACGATGGCCGGCACGTTGCACAGGGTCTCGACGTTGTTCACGCAAGTCGGCTTGCCCCACACGCCGACGGCGGCAGGGAAGGGCGGCTTGGAGCGCGGGTTGGCGCGGCGGCCTTCCAGCGAGTTGATCAGCGCGGTCTCTTCACCGCAGATGTATCGGCCGGCGCCGGTGTGGACGAACAGCTCGAAGTCGAAGCCCGAACCGAGGATGTTCTTGCCCAGCAGGCCTGCGGCCTTGGCTTCGTCGATGGCGCGGTTGAGGTTCTTCGCCGCGGTGGTGTATTCGCCGCGCAGGAAGATGTAGCCGCGGTAGGCCTTCAGGGCGCGGGCGCTGATCAGCATGCCCTCGACCAGCAGATGGGGCTGTTGCTCCATCAGCATGCGGTCCTTCCAGGTGTTCGGCTCCATTTCGTCCGCGTTGCACAGCAGGTAGCGGATGTTCATGGATTCGTCTTTGGGCATCAGGCCCCACTTCACACCAGTGGGGAAGCCTGCGCCACCACGGCCCTTGAGGCCGGAGTCCTTGACGCTCTGGACGATGTCGTCGGCGGACATCTCGGCCAGTGCCTTGCGGGCAGCGGCGTAGCCGTTCTTCGACTCGTACTCGGTCAGCCAGACCGGCTCGCCGTCGTCGCGCAGGCGCCAGGTCAGCGGGTGGGTTTCGGCCGAGCGCGCGATGCGGTTGGCCGGGCCGAAGGAAGTGATGGTCATACGTAACCCTCCAGCAGCTTGGAGACGCCGGCAGGCTGCACGTCGCCAAAGGTGTCGTCGTCGATCATCAGCGCCGGGGCCTTGTCGCAGTTGCCCAGGCAGCACACTGGCAGCAGGGTGAAACGCCCGTCCGCGGTGGTCTGGCCGAGGCCGATGCCCAGCTCGCTCTGGATCTGGCTGACTACCGACTCATGGCCGCCGATGTAGCAGACCATGCTGTCGCACACGCGGATGATGTGGCGGCCGACCGGCTGGCGGAAGATCTGGCTGTAGAAGGTGGCCACGCCCTCGACGTCGCTGGCGGGAATGCCCAGCACTTCGCTGATGGCGTAGATGGCGCCGTCCGGCACCCAGCCGCGCTCTTTCTGGACGATCTTCAGGGCTTCGATGGACGCCGCGCGCGGGTCCTCGTAGTGGTGCATCTCGTGCTCGATGGCCGAGCGCTCGGTTTCGCTCAGGGCGAAACGGTCGGTTTGGATAAGCGTGCTGTTCATGCTTAGCGGTCCACGTCAGCCATAACGAAGTCGATACTGCCCAGGTACGCGATCAAGTCCGCGACCATGCTGCCTTTGATCACCGAAGGGATCTGCTGCAGGTGCGGGTAGCTCGGGGTACGGATCCGGGTGCGGTAGCTCATGGTGCCGCCGTCGCTCGTCAGGTAGTAACTGTTGATGCCCTTGGTCGCCTCGATCATCTGGAACGACTCGTTGGCCGGCATGACCGGGCCCCACGAGACTTGCAGGAAGTGGGTGATCAGGGTCTCGATGTGCTGCAGGGCGCGCTCTTTCGGCGGCGGCGTGGTCAGCGGGTGATCCGCCTTGTACGGGCCTTCCGGCATGTTGCGCAGGCACTGGTCGATGATGCGGATACTCTGGCGCATCTCCTCGACGCGGACCATGCAGCGATCGTAGGCATCGCCGTTGTGGGCCAGCGGTACTTCGAACTCGAAGTTCTCGTAGCCGGAGTAGGGGCGCGCCTTACGCAGGTCGAAGTCGCAGCCGGTGGCACGCAGGCCGGCACCGGTGGTACCCCATTCCAGGGCTTCCTTGGTGTTGTACGCGGCGACGCCGATGGTACGACCCTTGAGGATGCTGTTCTTGAGCGCGGCCTTCTCGTACTCGTCGAGGCGCTTGGGCAGCCATTCGACGAAGTCCTTGACCAGCTTGTCCCAGCCACGCGGCAGGTCGTGGGCGACGCCACCGATGCGGTACCAGGCCGGGTGCAGGCGGAAACCGGTGATCGCTTCGATCACGGTGTAGGCGCGCTGGCGGTCGGTGAAGGTGAAGAACACCGGGGTCATGGCGCCGACGTCCTGGATGTAGGTACCCAGGAACAGCAGGTGGCTGGTGATGCGGAAGAACTCGGCGAGCATGATGCGAATCACGTCGACTTTCTGCGGCACCTTGATGCCGGCAAGCTTTTCCACCGCCAGGACGTACGGCAGGTTGTTCATCACCCCGCCGAGGTAGTCGATACGGTCGGTGTACGGAATGAAGCTGTGCCAGGACTGACGCTCGGCCATCTTCTCGGCACCACGGTGGTGGTAGCCGATGTCCGGTACGCAGTCGACGATCTCTTCGCCGTCCAGCTGCAGGACGATACGGAAGGCACCGTGGGCCGAAGGGTGGTTCGGGCCGAGGTTGAGGAACATGTAGTCCTCGTTGGCGCCGTGGCGCTTCATGCCCCAGGCTTCCGGGTTGAAACGCGCCGATTCCTCTTCAAGCTGCTGCTTGGCCAGGGTCAGGCTGTAGGGGTCGAACTCGGTGGCGCGGGCCGGGTAGTCCTTGCGCAGCGGGTGACCTTCCCAGGTCGGCGGCATCATGATGCGGCTCAGGTGCGGGTGGCCGGCAAAGTCGATGCCGAACATGTCCCAGACTTCGCGCTCGTACCAGTTGGCGTTCGGCCAGATGCCGGTCACGGTCGGCAGGTTCAGGTCGCCTTCGCTGAGCGACACCTTGATCATCACGTCGCTGTTACGCTCGACCGACAGCAGGTGGTAGAACACGCTGAAATCGGCGGCAGGCAGGCCACGGCGCTGGGTGCGCAGGCGCTCGTCGACGCCGTGCAGGTCGTACAGCATGCTGTACGGCTTGGCGACGCCGCGCAGGAAGCTCAGCACTTCCTTGAGCTGGGCACGTTTTACCCACAGGACCGGCATGCCGGTGCGGGTTTCCTGGGCGACGAATGCGTCGGCGCCAAAACGGTTGTGCAGTTCGACGACCACATCCTGGTCGTCAGCCTTGTAGGGCGGAATATAAATAGCGTTGTCCGCTGTCATGGTCTCGGTCGCTTTGGGTCAGCGTTAAGAATGAAGCCAGGCCGCCGGCTCCTTCGGGAGCGGGCGGCAGGTCGCTGGATCAGACTTCGTCGGGGCTGCGCAGGTTGGTTACCGCAATGCGCTGTTCACGACGCAGGTCTTTCTGGGCGGGCATCTCGGCACGGTAGATGCCTTGATCACCAACCACCCAGGAAAGCGGGCGTCGTTCTTGGCCGATCGACTCCTGCAGTAGCATCAAACCTTGCAGGAATGCCTCGGGGCGCGGCGGGCAGCCAGGCACATAGACGTCCACGGGGAGGAACTTGTCGACCCCCTGAACGACCGAGTAGATGTCGTACATGCCGCCGGAGTTGGCGCACGAACCCATGGAGATGACCCACTTGGGCTCGAGCATCTGCTCGTACAGGCGCTGGATGATCGGCGCCATTTTGACGAAGCAGGTACCGGCGATGACCATGAAGTCGGCCTGACGCGGCGAGGCCCGGATGACTTCGGCGCCGAAGCGGGCGATGTCGTGGGGTGCCGTGAAGGCCGTGGTCATTTCCACGTAGCAGCAGGAAAGGCCGAAGTTGTACGGCCAGAGGGAGTTCTTGCGACCCCAGTTGACCGCGCCACGCAGCACATCTTCGAGTTTCCCCATGTAGATGTTCTTGTGGACCTGGTCTTCCAGCAGTTGATCGGTGACGGTTTCCCGCTCACCGACCGGATACTGCTCGTTGGGTGCGTCCGGATCGATTCTGGTGAGATTGTATTGCATGCCAAAGCCTCATTGTTTCAGCTTCGCTTGCCGCTTGCGGCGACCTTCGGGAGCCCAATCGAGCGCCCCGACGCGCCATAGGTAGACAAGACCTGCCAACAGAATTGCTATGAAAATGAGAGCTTCGACGAATCCGGTCCAGCCGCTTTCGCGGACGGACACAGACCATGCATACAGGAAGAGGGCTTCGATATCGAAGATCACGAACAGCATCGCGACCAGATAGAATTTGGCGGACAGGCGCAGGCGGGCGCTGCCGACGGGCAGCATGCCGGATTCGAAGGGTTCGTTCTTGGCGCGACCCCAGGCCTTGCTACCGAGCAGGCTGGACAGGCCGAGCATGAAGGCACACAGGCCGACGACACCCAGGAGGAAGATGGCAAAGCCCCAGTTGTGGGCGATGAGTCCTGCCGAATCGGACATGCTAGAAATCCTTATACAGAGACCCAGCTCTGCAGTCTGAAATAAAGTAGAGCGGCGACGTGGTGTCGCAGACGCAGTGACCAAATGTCGCAGCTGAATCAATCGCGCTGATTTTATGGGTAAACCCAGTGCAAGTAAAATTTCCGTTGCAAATTTATTCGTAGGTTTAAGAACAAAAATCTTTCGTAACTGGCTGAAACCCTTGAGTTTCGGGCATTGCGCGCGGATTTGTTAATTATGTTTCTTACCCCGCGTAATGACGGGCTAGTTGCGTAATGATAATTAATATCATTTAGCCTGAGCTGTAATGTTTTGGCTGTTCTGGCCCTTGCAAAGTTCATCTGCCGAGCGTCCCCTCTTGCAAATGCGAAAAACTCTCGTTCTAGCAGCTTCCGGCACTGTGCGTACCGCTCTGGATCAATACTTTGTCGCTTGCATCGCGGCTGACCGACGCGGCGATCAGCCCCTGGCCGAGCCAGTAGAAGAGGATGATCAGGTACTCGGCGGCGGCGAACGGGCTGACGAAGCGGTCGATGCCGATCAGGCTGTCGGAGAATACGAATGCACAGGCGCCCAGCGCGGCCAGGCCACCACAGGCCAGGGCGCGCCAGAGCATGGCGCCGATGGTCAGGGCGTACAGGGCCACGGGGATCAGCAGTGGGCCCAGGCCATGGTCGGCGAGCACGCCGAACAGCGAACCGCCTATCAGCACGGCGAAGGCCAGGGCCGGGTAGGCCGGGCGTCGCGTGAGGCTGCAATAGCCGCGCAGGTAGGCCAGGTGTGCGCAGAGAAATGCCGCCAGGCCGAACACAAAGAGGTCCCGAGGGATCGCCAGAAGGATGTCGCCGAGCACCGAGAAGGCTAGGCCGAGGATGATCCAGTGGCGATAGGGTGTGGCGGGGAGGGTGCTCAGCCAGGCAATCAGGGCGAGCACCGGAATGGGTTTGACCAGCAGGCCGAGCAGGGCATTGTCGCTGGCCAGCGCATATAGATAGAAGGCGGCGGCTGCGACGGCGACGATGAGTAGGTGGCCAGGGCGGGGCATGGGCAGTCCTTGCTGTGGGGTAGCCACAAGCTTAGACCTGATCCCTGATTTTGCTCTGGCCTGTGCCGGCCCTTTCGCGGGTAAACCCGCTCCCACCGGTTTCGCGCAATGCCTGTGGGAGCGGGTTTACCCGCGAAGAGGTCGGTGCAGGCAAAAGAAAGCCCAGGAACCTTGCGGAACCTGGGCTTGCTGTTCAGCTCACCGAACTCAGTGGAACTGCTCTTCCTCGGTCGAGCCGGTCAGTGCGGTCACCGACGAAGCGCCACCCTGGATCACGGTGGTCATGTCGTCGAAGTAGCCAGTACCGACTTCCTGCTGGTGCGCCACGAAGGTGTAGCCTTTGCTCGCGTCGGCGAATTCCTGCTCCTGCAGCTTCACGTAGGCGGTCATGTCGTTGCGGGCGTAGTCGTGCGCCAGGTTGAACATGCCGTGCCACATGTTGTGGATGCCGGCCAGGGTGATGAACTGGTGCTTGTAGCCCATGGCCGACAGCTCGCGTTGGAACTTGGCGATGGTGGCGTCGTCCAGGTTCTTCTTCCAGTTGAAGGAAGGCGAGCAGTTGTACGACAGGATCTGGTCCGGGTATTCCTTCTTGATCGCCTCGGCGAAGCGACGGGCTTCTTCCAGGTCCGGCTTGGCGGTTTCGCACCAGATCAGGTCGGCGTACGGGGCGTAGGCCAGGCCGCGGGCGATGGCCTGGTCGAGGCCGGCGCGTACCTTGTAGAAGCCTTCACGGGTACGCTCGCCGATCACGAACGGTTGGTCGTACGGGTCGCAGTCGCTGGTCAGCAGGTCGGCGGCGTTGGCGTCGGTACGGGCCAGGATGATGGTCGGCACGCCCGAGACGTCGGCGGCCAGACGCGCGGCCACCAGCTTCTGTACGGCTTCCTGGGTCGGGACCAGGACCTTGCCGCCCATGTGGCCGCATTTCTTCACCGAGGCCAGCTGGTCTTCGAAGTGCACGCCGGCGGCGCCCGCTTCGATCATGTTCTTCATCAGCTCGTAGGCGTTCAGCACGCCGCCGAAACCGGCTTCGGCGTCAGCCACGATCGGTGCGAAGTAGTCGATGTAGCCATCGTCGCCCGGGTTCTTGCCGGCTTTCCACTGGATCTGGTCGGCGCGGCGGAAGGCGTTGTTGATGCGCTTGACCACGGTCGGTACCGAGTCGACCGGGTACAGCGACTGGTCGGGGTACATCGACTCGGCCGAGTTGTTGTCGGCGGCAACCTGCCAGCCGGACAGGTAGATGGCCTGGATGCCGGCTTTTACCTGCTGCACTGCCTGGCCACCGGTCAGGGCGCCCATGCAGTTGACGAAATCTTTTTCTGGGCGGAAGGACGGGTGGGCACCTTCGGTGACCAGCTTCCACAGTTTTTCTGCGCCTTGGCGAGCAAAGGTGTGCTCTGGCTGCAGCGAGCCACGCAGGCGAACGACATCAGCGGCGGTGTAGGTACGGGTCACGCCTTTCCAGCGCGGGTTTTCGGCCCAGTCTTTCTCGAGGGCTGCAATTTGCTGTTCGCGTGTCAGTGCCATGGAAATAAACCTCGTCGCATCGATCTTGAGTGTAATTGTGCTGATGCTCGGATACGCGGATCAGAAGCCAGGCGGCTGTCCTGTCCGGGGGAGTGCGGCGGCGAACGCAGGAGGCTCGAAGGGGAAGGGTTGTGCAGGCCAGGCGAAGGTGTGCCCTGCAGGTCGGCTCGTGGTTGCCTTGCTGCGGTGCGACGCGATTGCCAGAACTGCGGTGATGCGCTTCCGTCCCTCGGGACAACTTCTTCGTTGCAGTCGCAATCCCGTCGAACCGCCTTGTGGGCCGTATGGACACGAGGTGCCTCCACGGTGGGAGGAGTGCACCTCGAAGACCCTTGCCAGGGCCTCTGATTAGCGGGAGCGAGGCCATCATGCCCTTGCCGAAAAGAGCCTGTCAAATGTTTTGTAGTGCTTTTTCCGACTTACTACATCTTTGGTCTAATGCGACTTGGCGGTCAGTTTCAAGGCCTTTGGTCGAGGCCTTGAATTGCCTGGGTTCAGTCGAGAAGGTCGACTTTGACCCGCAAAGTCATGTTTTCACCGCGCTGGGTGCTGTAACTGAGGCTTGACGCGCTGCGTTCGGATTGGCTCTGCTGGTTGAACCCGGCCAGGGTGATCCACTCGCCGAGCTTGCCGGTGACGGTCGTGTCGGTGCTTTGCACTTTCACTACATCGGCACGTTCCTGGCTCATTCGATCATTATTGGTGCTGATTTGCAGACGAACCGTGTCGCCGCTCAGGCGTGGCGTGACGTAGAAGCCCTGGGTCACATTGCGGTATTCGGTGTTGCTCTGGATGCGCCCGTAACCGTCGGTGGCGGTGCTGGTGACGGGGATGCTCTGGCCCACCTGGATCAGTGCTGGCTGACCGTCGCTGGCCTGCACCTGCTGCATGCCGCCTTCGCGGTTGGCGGTGCCGTAGCGGATCACGCGGGCGTTGCCGCGGTTGTCCTGGAAGTTGCTGTCGTTGTTGTCGACGCTGATCAGCAGGCGTTTGGGCGCGGTGTCGAGCTGTTGCAGCAAGGCGCGCAGGTCGTCGATGCGTTCCTGGCTGGCGTTGACGATCAGCTTGTCCTCGAAGGTGCTGACGCTGCCGTCCTTGCCCAGGAACGACTGGGCGGCAGGCAGCAGTTCGGCGCTGCTGCGGTGTTGCAGGGGGATGACCTCGGTGGCGGCCTGGGCGGTGAGGCTGGCGGCCAGCAGCAGGGAGGCGAGCAGGGGGCGTAGCGGCATGTCCATGATCTCCGCGGGTGGAATGGACATGATGGCAAATTTGCGTGCAACTTGCCGTGCGGATTGACGGTGGCTGCTGTCAGACAAATTCCGTACCATCGCGCCCTCGATTTTCAGGCTTATTACCCATTGTCTCGACAGCGTGGGAGCGGGCTTGCCCCGCGATGGCGCCATCGCGGGGCAAGCCCGCTCCCACGCTATAGACCTCGAGGCTGTTTACAGGACCTCCATGAAACCCGCACGACTTCGCGCCGACCTGCTCGCCGGCCTCACCACTTCCTTCGCCCTGGTGCCGGAATGCATCGCCTTCGCCCTGGTGGCGCACCTCAATCCGTTGATGGGGCTGTACGGCGCCTTCATCATCTGCACCCTGACTGCCTTGTTCGGCGGCCGTCCCGGCATGATTTCCGGCGCCGCCGGCTCCATGGCGGTGGTGATCGTCGCCCTGGTGGTGCAGCACGGCGCCCAGTACCTGCTGGCCACGGTGCTGCTCGGCGGGGTGGTGATGATCCTGTTCGGCGCGTTGCGCCTGGGCAAGCTGGTGCGTCTGGTGCCTTACCCGGTGATGCTCGGCTTCGTCAACGGCCTGGCCATCGTCATCGCCCTGGCCCAACTGGAGCACTTCAAGGATGGCGAGCACTGGCTCAGCGGGACGCCCCTGTACCTGATGATCGGCCTGGTGGCGTTGACCATGCTGGTGGTCTACGTCCTGCCGAAGCTGACCCGTGCGGTGCCGCCGGCGCTGGTGGCGATCCTCGGTGTCGGCCTGCTGGTCTACCTGCTCGGCCTGCCGACCCGCACCCTCGGCGACATGGCCCATATCGCCGGTGGCTTGCCGCACCTGGCCCTGCCGGAGATACCCTGGAACCTCGAGACCCTGAAGATCATCGCGCCTTATGCATTCCTGATGGCCATGGTCGGTCTGCTGGAAACCCTGCTGACCCTCAACCTCACCGACGAGATCACCGAGAGCCGAGGTTATCCGGACCGCGAGTGCGTGGCCCTGGGCGCGGCCAATATGGTCTCGGGGCTGTGCGGCGGCATGGGCGGCTGCGCGATGATCGGCCAGACCGTGATCAACCTCAGCTCCAATGGCCGTGGACGCCTGTCGGGCGTGGTGGCCGGGGTGATGATCCTGCTGTTCATCCTGTTCCTGTCGCCGCTGATCGAGCGTATTCCGCTGGCAGCGCTGGT
This sequence comes from Pseudomonas sp. 2hn, assembly GCF_019646095.1. NCBI lineage: Bacteria > Pseudomonadati > Pseudomonadota > Gammaproteobacteria > Pseudomonadales > Pseudomonadaceae > Pseudomonas > Pseudomonas sp. 2hn. The sequence continues at coordinate 2,121,994 of NZ_CP081016.1, forward strand.
GGGGGTGATGTTCGTGGTAGCCCAGCAGACCTTCGCCTGGGCTTCGCTGCGGGTGCTGCACAAGGTGCCGGTGAGCGATGTGCTGGCGATCATTGCGGTGACCGTGGTCACGGTGTTCACCGACCTGGCCATGGCGGTGATGTTCGGTATCGTCATCGCGGCGATCAACTTCGCCTGGCAGCATGCGCGGGAGCTGTACGCCGACAGTCATGTGGACGCCGAGGGGACCAAGCATTACCAGGTGCATGGCACCCTGTTCTTTGCCTCGACCACGCCGTTTCTCAACCAGTTCGATCCGGCCAATGATCCGGCCAGGGTGACCTTGGACTGCCAGCATTTGAGCTTTGTCGATTATTCGGCGATAGCTGCGTTGCAGACCTTGCGCGAGCGGTATGCCAAGGCCGGCAAGCAGTTGCGGGTGGTGCACCTGTCGGAGCGCTGCAAGAAGCTGCTTAAGCGGGCGGGTGAGCAACACTGAAGGCACGATACCTGTAGGAGCGGCCTTGCGCCGCGAAAGGGCCGCAAGGCGGCCCCGGCGATCTTTGCCCAACACTGAAATCCTGGGGCCGCTTCGCGACCCTTTCGCGGCGCAAGGCCGCTCCTACAGAGGGCGTGCTCCCTACGACTCCCCGCGATTCTTCTTCACGATGGCATCGGCGATGCTCGCCGGTGCTTCGGCATAGCGGGTGAACTCCATCGAGAAACTGGCCCGACCCTGGGTCATCGAGCGCATCGAGGTGGCGTAGCCGAACATCTCGCCCAGCGGCACCTCGGCACGGATCACCTTGCCGGCCGGAGTCTCGTCGCCGTCCTGGATCATCCCCCGGCGCCGGCTCAGGTCGCCGAGGATATCGCCCTGGTACTCCTCGGGCGTCACCACCTCGACCTTCATCACCGGCTCCAGCAGCACCGCGCCGCCTTTCTGCGACAACTGCTTGGTGGCCATCGAAGCGGCGATCTTATAGGCCATCTCGTTGGAGTCGACGTCGTGGTACGAGCCGTCATACACCGCCGCCTTGAGGTTGATCAGCGGATAGCCGGCGAGCACGCCGTTCTTCATCTGCTCCTCGATGCCTTTCTGGATCGCAGGGATGTACTCGCGTGGCACCACGCCGCCGACGACTTCGTTGATGAACTCGAGGCCTTCCTTGCCTTCGTCGCCCGGGGCGAAGCGAATCCAGCAGTGCCCGTACTGGCCACGGCCACCGGACTGGCGGACGAAGCGGCCTTCGATCTCGCAGGTGTTGCGGATCTTCTCGCGGTAGGCCACCTGCGGCTTGCCGATGTTGGCCTCGACGTTGAACTCGCGGCGCATGCGGTCGACGATGATGTCCAGGTGCAGCTCGCCCATGCCGGAGATGATGGTCTGGCCGGTCTCCTCGTCGGTCTTGACCCGGAACGACGGGTCTTCCTGGGCCAGCTTGCCCAGGGCGATGCCCATCTTCTCCTGGTCGCCCTTGGTCTTGGGCTCCACCGCCACCGAGATCACCGGGTCGGGGAAGTCCATGCGTTCGAGGATGATCGGCTTGTCCATGTCGCACAGGGTGTCGCCGGTGGTGACGTCCTTCATGCCGATCAGCGCGGCGATGTCGCCGGCGCACACGTCCTTGATCTCGGCGCGCTGGTTGGCGTGCATCTGCACCATGCGGCCGATGCGTTCCTTCTTGCCCTTGACCGAATTGAGCACGGCGTTGCCGGAGCTGAGCACGCCAGAATACACCCGGGCGAAGGTCAGGGTGCCGACGAACGGGTCGGTGGCGATCTTGAACGCTAGGGCTGAGAACGGCTCGTTGTCGTCGGCGTGACGCTCCAGGTGTTTTTCCTCGTCGTCCGGGTCGGTGCCCTTGATCGCCGGGATCTCGCTGGGGGCGGGCAGGTAGTCGATCACCGCGTCGAGCATCAGCGGCACGCCCTTGTTCTTGAACGACGAGCCGAGGATGGTCGGCACGATCTCGTTGGCGATGGTGCGCTGGCGCAGGGCGGCCTTGATTTCCTCTGTGGTGAATTCCTCGCCTTCGAGGAACTTCAGGGTCAGCTCTTCGTTGGCATCCGCCGCCGCCTCGATCATGTGGGCACGCCATTCGTCGGCCAGGGCCTGCAGCTCGGCGGGGATCGCTTCTTCGCGGTAGCTGGTGCCCTGGTCAGCGTCGTTCCAGTAGATGGCCTTCATTTTCACCAAGTCGATCTGGCCGATGAAGTTTTCCTCGCTGCCGATGGCCAGCTGGATCGGCACCGGATGGTGGCCCAGGCGCTGGTCGATCTGCTTCACCACCCGCAGGAAGTCGGCGCCCTGGCGGTCCATCTTGTTGATGTAGGCCAGGCGCGGCACATGGTACTTGTTGGCCTGGCGCCATACGGTCTCGGACTGCGGCTCGACGCCGTCGGCGCCGCTGAACACCACCACCGCGCCATCGAGCACGCGCAACGAGCGTTCGACCTCGATGGTGAAGTCGACGTGGCCGGGGGTGTCGATGATGTTGAAGCGGTACTTGTGCTCGAACTGCTTGGTCGAGCCTTGCCAGAAGGCCGTGGTGGCCGCCGAGGTGATGGTGATGCCACGCTCCTGCTCCTGGGCCATCCAGTCCATGGTCGCGGCGCCGTCGTGCACCTCGCCCATCTTGTGGTTGACCCCGGTGTAGAACAGGATTCGCTCGGTGGTGGTGGTCTTGCCGGCATCCACGTGGGCAACGATACCGATGTTGCGGTACAGCTCGATAGGGGTCGTGCGGGCCATGGTCGGATCACCTGTGGGTGAGGATTCTCCCAAGGTAGCAGAGCGGGAGAATCCTGCCGGGGCGACCGTCAGTCGGCGAGCACCTGCAGCTGCCACTGGCCTTCGCTTTCGCGGGCCAGGCCGCTGGCCGGCAGCAGGGCCAGCAGGCGTTCGTGCAGGGCGGTATCGGTGAACGACTTGAGGGTGGCCATGTCCAGGGCGCCGACGGTGATCAGCTCGGCCTTGGTGTAGGACAGCCAGGCCTTCTTCAGCGCCATCAGCACATCGCTGCCGGCGGTGCTGGCGAAGCGCCGGTGCAGGGTGCGGCCTTCCAGCTCGAAGCTGTGACGGTGCTCGTAGCCGTTCTCGTCGCCATTGCCCTCGACGCAGCGGTGGCAGCGGCAGGGGCCGTCGCCGAAAGCGTTGCGCAGGTAGGCGTTGAAGTCCACGACGGGCTTGAGGGTCAGGCGTTTGTCGACCTCGAACAGGTCGGCGATCAGGGGTTGTTCGGCGCTCACTCGGTATCCTCGCGTGGTGTGGCGTGCATCGCCGGGCACCCTAACAGATCAGGGCAGGGGAGGCCATGCTCGATGGCGGGCGTGGGAGCGGGCTTGCCCCGCGATGAGGTCGGTAGAGACAACCGGGAACGCCTGCCGTACTCTACGCGCCAGCAATCCAACCCTTCAAAACCGAGGTAACCCCGCTTGAGCAACAAGTACCCCTACACCGCCACCGTGACCATCAGCGCCGAAGACCGTGGGGGCGACACCGAGGCCTCGGAGAACACCAACATGCGCGTGGGCCTTGAGGCGGTGACCGAGGTGCTGAAGAAGGTGCATTTCGTCGGTACGCTCGGGGCGCCGGAAAAAGGCGCCACGCACATCTGCGTCACCTTGGAGAACGGCCTGAGCTACTACGGCCCGATCGTCAACGGCCACGCCGAGCTCGAAGGCGGCTGGATCGCCTTCGAATGTGACATGCCTACCCCGGAAGAACTGGGCCTGTAACCCTCAGCCCAGCTCCATGAGGCACTGCTCGAGGATATCCAGGCCTTCCTCGAGCACCTCGGGTTCAATGGTCAGCGGTGCCAGCAGGCGGATGATATGCCGCGCCTTGCCGCTGGGCATCAGCAACAGACCTCTGCCGCGCGCCGCCTCCAGCACCTTGGCCAGTTGCGCCGGTGCAGGGCTACCGTCCGGGTTGACCAGCTCCAGCCCGCGCATGGCCCCGGTGCCGGTCAGGCGACCGAGCGCGGCGCACCTTCCCGACGCTTTCCAGCGCGCATGGCGCGCCACGATGGCCTGTTCCTGCCGTTCGCCCCAGGTGGTTATATTGGCGTCGGTCATCTGCTCCAGGCTCGCCAGTGCCGCCGCACAGGCGATCGGATTGCCCGAGTAGGTCCCGCCCAGCCCGCCCTTTGGCAGCGCGTCCATGATCGCCCGCCGCCCGACCACCGCGCCCAGCGGCATGCCGCCGGCGATGCTCTTGGCCAACAGCAACAGGTCCGGCTCGATACCCAGCCGGGGGAAGGCGAAGCGCTGGCCGGTTCGGCCGAAGCCGGACTGGATCTCGTCGATGATGATCAGGATCCCGTGCTCGTCGCAGAACCGGCGCAGGACCCGGGCGAAGGCCGGGTCGAGGGCGAGGAAGCCGCCTTCGCCCTGCACCGGCTCGAAGATGAACGCGGCCACGTCCTCCACCGCCAGTTCCACGCTGAACAGGCGCTCCATGGCCGTGAGCGCCTGCTCGCAGCTCACCCCGGTGTCCGCGCTGGGGTAGGGCAGGTGAAAGACCGGGCCGGGCAGTTCGCCCACGCGCTGCTTGTACGGGGCGACCTTGCCGTTCAGGTTGAGGGTGGCCAGGGTACGGCCGTGGAAACCACCGTCGAAGGCGACGATGGCCCGTTTGCCGGTGGCGCCGCGGGCGACCTTGAGGGCGTTCTCCGCCGCTTCCGCGCCGCTGTTGGTCAGCATGCCCGCCAGCGGGTAGCTGAGCGGGACGAACTGGCGCAGGCGTTCCATCAGTTTCAGGTAGGGGCCGTGGGGCGCGGCGTTGAAGGCGTAGTGGGTCAGGCGCGCGGCCTGCCGCTGGATGGCCTCGACCACCGCCGGGTTGCAATGGCCCAGGTTGAGCACGCCGATACCGCCGACGAAGTCGATGTAGCGCTTGCCGGCGGAGTCCCAGACTTCGGCGTTGCGGCCGTGGGAAAGGGTGATCGGGTGAACGATGGCGATGGACTGGCTGATACTTTCCTGATTCATCTGCACGCGGCCTGTTGTTCGAGTCAGGTCGTATCCAAGCGTGGCGGGGATATATCCGGCAAACGAATTATTCGATTGCCGTCATTCGTTTTCTTCCTGAACTTGATGCGTAGCCTGTGCCGCCCTCGGGGCCGCACTCATTGGCGTGGAGTGGGCAGGGCGCTACCATCGGCAGTCAGCCTCCTTCCCAACTCCAACAAGCCAAGGACGCGTATGACCGAGCAAACCCTCTCCCTGCAACAACTCGCCGCCCCTGATGGCACCTGCTATGGCTGTGGGTGCTCCCACCCCAGCGGCCTGCATGTGCAGAGTCACTGGGATGACGACGGCGTCCACCTGCTGTGCCGTCATTCCCCCGACCCGACCTTCATCGGCTGGCCCGGCCTGGTCTACGGCGGCCTGCTGGCCATGCTGGTCGATTGCCACTCCAACTGGACCGCCATGGCCCATCACTACCGCGCCGAAGGCCGCGAGCCCGGTAGTCTGCCGCGTATCGACTGCGTTACCGGCCAACTCAGCCTGACCTACCTCAAGCCCACCCCGATGGGCGTCGAGCTGCTGCTCAAGGCGCGGGTCGAGGGCGAAGTGGGGCGTAAGAGCCGGGTGATCTGCGAAGTCTGGGCTGGGGATGTGCTGACCGTTACCGCCGATTCAGTGTTCGTACGGGTCGATACCGAGAAGCTCAAGCGCCAGGCCCACGGCGACGCCTGAACCTTGCACCGGTTGGGAGGGGCTGGCATTGTCGAGGGTGATCCGGATGCCCGACAGGATGTTGCCATGCCCTACCAGATCCGCCCGGCCCGCAGCGACGATTGTGCAGTCCTGAGCCACATCGGCCAGGCCACCTTCGCCCTGGCCAGCCCGCCCGACAGCACTCCGGCGGCGCAGCAGCACTACATCGCCCACAACCTGCAGCCCGAGCATTTCCAGGCGCACCTGTGCCACCCGCACAAGCGTCTATTGGTGGTCGAGCAGGATGGCCAGGTCCTGGGCTATAGCATGCTCGACCTGGCGCCCGGTGAGCTGGGGATCGCCGCAGCCGATCATCTGGTGGAGATTTCCCGCTGCTATGTACTGCCCGCCGCCCACGGCACAGGTGCCGCGCAGTCGCTGCTCGAGGCTACCCTGGCCCACACTGGTGGCTCGGTCCGCCTGACTGTCAATGAACTCAACGCCAGGGCCATCCGGTTCTACGGGCGCAATGGCTTTCGCAAGGTGGGCGAGGCGATCTTTCCCTGCGGTGACGAGCGGCACCGAGACTGGGTGATGGTCAGGACGCCCGGCAGTCTTTAAATTGAGTCCCTCAACCTTCAGGGCGCGAACATGACCGATCTTTCCGTATTCCCCATCACCCGCAAATGGCCGGCCCGGCATCCCGAGCGCCTGCAACTGTATTCGCTGGCCACGCCCAACGGCGTCAAGGTCTCGATCATGCTCGAGGAGATCGGCCTGCCCTACGAGGTGCACAAGGTCAGCTTCGACAACGACGACCAGCTGAGCCCCGAGTTCATCTCCCTGAGCGCCAACAACAAGATTCCGGCAATCCTCGATCCCGATGGCCCTGGTGGTCAGCCGCTGCCGTTGTTCGAGTCGGGGGCGATCCTGCAGTACCTGGCCGAGAAGAGCGGGCAGTTGCTCAGCCAGGATCCTGCCCAGCGCTACCAGACCTTGCAGTGGCTGATGTTCCAGATGGGCGGCATCGGGCCGATGTTCGGCCAGGTGGGGTTCTTCCACTTCTTTGCTGGCAAGGACTACGAGGACAAGCGGCCGCGTGACCGCTATGTCAATGAGTCCAAGCGCCTGCTGGGCGTGCTCGACCGCCACCTGCAGGGGCGGGAGTGGATGGTCGATGCGTACAGCATCGCCGATATCGCCATCTTCCCTTGGGTGCGCAACCTGGTGGAGCGCTACAACGCGCGCGAGTTGGTGGGGTTCGATGAGTTCAAGGAAGTTCAGCGGGTGCTGGCGAAGTTCGTCGAGCGCCCGGCGGTCCAGCGCGGGCTGAAAGTGCCGAGTTAAGCAGCTATCCGCGATCCTGTGGGAGCGGGTTTACCCGCGAATGCGGCGGTGAAGCCAGCATCGCATTCGCGGGTAAACCCGCTCCCACAGGCGATGCGCATGGCTCAAAACAACTGGTTCAGCAGCCAGTACAAGCACCCGGCCAGCAACATCGCCGCCGGCAAGGTCAGCACCCAGGCCATCAGCAGGTTGACCAGCGTCTTGCGTTGGATCCCCGACCCATTGGCCACCATGGTCCCGGCCACGCCCGAACTCAGCACGTGGGTGGTCGACACCGGCAGGCCGAACATGTCCGCCGCGCCGATGGTGCACATCGCCACCACCTCGGCCGAAGCGCCCTGGGCGTAGCTCAGGTGGGTCTTGCCGATCTTCTCGCCCACCGTCACCACGATGCGCCGCCAGCCGACCATGGTGCCCAGGCCCAGGGCGATGGCCACCGCCACCTTGACCCACAGCGGGATATAGCGGGTGGCGTCGTCCAGTTGGCGCTTGAACAGTTGCACATGGCGGCTGGTGTCGGCGTCGTAGCGGGCCAGTTGGTGCTTGTCGATCAGGCGGATGGCCTCGCTGGTCAGGTACATGTCGTTGCGCACGTTGGCCATGGCCTCGGCCGGCACGCGCTTGAGCGAGCCGTAGCCTTTGACTTCCTCGCCGATCATGCCGGTCAGCGCGGCCAGCGCCGGGAGCAGCTCGGCGCTGGCCCTGTGCTCGGAGATGAACGCGGTCAGCACCTGGCGCGGATCGGCCGGCGCGGGGGCTGGCGCGGCGCGCACCAGGGCCTGGCGGGTGACCTCGGCGACCGCCGAGAACTGCAGGGCCTGCTCGTTGGGCATGGTCTTGTTCAGCGCATAGGCCATCGGCAGGGTGCCGACCAGGATCAGCATGATCAGGCCCATGCCTTTCTGGCCATCGTTGGAGCCGTGGGCGAACGACACGCCGGTGCAGGTGAGGATCAGCACGCCACGGATCCACCAGGGGGGCGGTGTCTGGCCTTCTGGCGCCTGGTACAGCTCGCGGCGCTTGACCAGCGCGCGCAGGGCGAGCAGCAGCAGGGCGGCGCAGGCGAAGCCGATCAGCGGCGAGAACAGCAGGGCATAGCCGACCTTGCTGGCCTGGGTCCAGTCCACGCCGCTGGTGCCGTCGCGCCCGTGCATCAGCGCGTTGGCCACGCCGACGCCGATGATCGAGCCGATCAGGGTGTGCGAGGACGACGCCGGCAGGCCCAGCCACCAGGTGCCGAGGTTCCAGATGATCGCCGCCAGCAGCAGGGCGAAGACCATGGCGAAGCCGGTCGACGAGCCGACCTGCAGGATCAGCTCCACCGGCAGCAGGGCGATGATGCCGAAGGCCACCGCGCCGCTGGAGAGCAGCACCCCGAGGAAATTGCACAACCCCGACCAGACCACCGCCACCGGCGCCGGCAGCGAATGGGTGTAGATTACCGTGGCCACGGCGTTGGCGGTGTCGTGGAAGCCGTTGACGAACTCGAAGCCCAGGGCGATCAGCAGGGCCAGGCCCAGCAGCAGGAAGGGGGTGACGGTGGTGACCACGGTGCCGCTGGCGCTGACATCCTGTTTGAGGCTCCAGAAGGTGTAGGCCAGGCCGGCCAGCAGCAGGCCGAAGAACAGGGTGAGGGTGGCGCGTCCGGGTTTGTGGGCAAGGTGAGGGCGCGGGCTGGGCAGGGTCAGGTCGGACTGGCTGGCCAGGGACGGGGTTGCCATGAGGGCTCCGGTTGGCGTCGGGCGGTGGTGCCGAAGGTATTCAGCATAGAAACAATTCGTTACCAGGGCGTGACCTCGATCAATGAAGGCCCTAGGCTGTCTGGGGAACGATGTTGCAGGAGTGCTGCATGATTCGCTGTAAACGCGTCTACGAGGCGGCCGGGGACGAGGATGGCCAGCGCGTGCTGGTCGATCGTCTGTGGCCGCGCAACACGCGCAAGGAAGACCTGCATGGGCAGTGGCTACGCGAAGTGGCGCCGTCCGACGCACTGCGCAAGGCTTATCACGCCGGCGAATTCGACTTTGCCGGTTTCACCCGGCGCTACCAGCAGGAACTGGCCGCCCACCCCGAGCACTGGTACCCGCTGCTGGACCTGGCCGGCAAAGGCGACCTGACCTTGCTGTATGCCGGCAAGGACACCGAGCACAACAACGCCCAGGTCCTGGCCCGGTGGCTCGAGGACGAACTGGAGCGCCGTGGCCCGGCCAGTTCGCCGGTGTGCTATGCCCCTTGAACTGATTCCCGCCAGCGACGAACACCTCACGTTCGCCCGTGACCTCACGCGCCGCGCCATGCTGCCGTATTACCGCGAATTCGATCTGTTGTGGATCGAAGAAGCCTTCGACGAAGCCTGGGGCTGGCGCGAACAGTGGCTGGTGGTCGAGGACGACCGGGTGCTGGGCTTTTGCAGCCTCAGCCAGGACCGCCAGGCGCTGTATATCCGCGAACTGCACCTGCTGCCCGAGCAGCGCGGTCGGGGAGTGGGCGGTTGGGTGCTGGAGCAGTTGGCCGGCTGGACCGCGCAGCGCGGGTTGCCCTGGCTGCGGTTGATGGTGTTCAGCAGCAATCCGGCGCGGCGCCTGTACCAGCGTCGAGGGTTCGTCGAGGTTGGGATGGACGAGTGCTTCGTGCGGATGCAGCGCCCGGTACCCTGACGCGATCCTGTGTAGGAGCGGCCTTGCGCCGCGAAAGGGGCGCAACGCGGCCCCGGCGATCTTTGCTTTAACGCTGAACTCCTGGGGCCGCTCCGCGCCCCTTTCGCGGCACAAGGCCGCTCCTACAGGGGGCGGTGTATTTCAGTCCTGGCGCACCCTGACCATCCGCCCCTGAACCAGCATCGCCTCCAGCGCCGGCCCCTGCAACGCCAGCAGGTCGCCGGCCAGCAGGTTCTGCAACAGCGCCTTGCCATCGAAGCGATTGCCCCCCAACTCGACCTCGCGCACCCCCTCCACCCGTACCACGGCCTTGCCCACCTGTCCCAGGCGGTTGTCGCTGATCACCAGCGGCCCGGGCTGTGGCGTCGTGTTGCGCAGGCTGATGGCGTACTCCGGCGTATTGCCGATCCGGTTGCCCACCAGCGTCAGGCCCGAGACCTCGCTGGCGTCCACCGCGCTGCCCTGGCTGCTGGCCAGCAGGTTGCCGTCGATCAGCAGCGGGGATTGGGCCGTGGGCGCGAGGTTGCGCAACTGGATGCCATGACCACGGCTGTCGCCGATGCGGTTGCCGGCCAGCAGCACGGCGCCGTGCTGGTCGCTGATCTCGATGGCGGCCTTGGCGGCGCCGAGGATCAGGTTGTTTTCGACCAATGCCCGGGTCTGGCCACGCAGGCGCACGCCGCTGTTGTTGTCGACGCCGCGCAGTTGGTTGCCACGCAGGCTCAGCTGGCTGTCACGGGCGTCGATGGCGTACTGCTGCGAGCCTTCGAAACGGCTGTCGACGACGGTCGCCTGGCTGTGCTGCAGCTCCACCGCGCTGGACAGCTCGCTGAAATGGCTGGCCTCCACCAGCAGCGTGGCGGGACGCGTGCTGCCCGGCTGCTGGGTGCTGAGCGCGGTGCTCAGGCCGCGTGACAGGTTGGCGTTGTAGCCCAGACGTTTGAGCGTCGAGCCGATCACTTCGGTATGGCTGCCAGCCCAGGTCACCACGAAGGGCCGCCAGGCGCGGTCGGTGTTGCCGGGCTTGTCACCGGCCACGCTCTCCAGCGTTGACCGGTTCAGCCCCAGCCAGCCCTGGTTGATCAGCGCGGTGCCGGAGAAGCTGTACAGGTAGAGGCTCGTGCCCTCCAGCCGCAGGCCGGCATCGGCGCCGATCATCAACGGGTAGCTGAGCAGGTAGCCGTCCTTGTAGCGCTTGAGGACCCGTGGGTCGTGCAGCGCATCATGCAGCTGCGCCAGGGTGATGCTGCCACCGCGCAGCACCACGGCCTGGGGGTGATGCGCCTGGTAGCCGGCGATGGCGCGGAACAGGCCGTTGTTGACGAACGGCTCGAACGGCCAGCTGCCGGCCTGGGACGAGAACATCGGTTGCAGGCTGACACTGGCGCGGCCTGAGGGTGGCGGACGGCGCGCCTGCTCGAAGGTCACCGCCTGGCGGGCCTGGTGGCGCAGTTGCTCCAGCTGCTGCTGATACTGCGCCTGGGGCAATGTGTCCAGCACCGGCGCGGCCTGGGCGGTCGCCGCCAGCAGCAGGGCGGCCAGGCAGGTGAGGGAAATGCGGCTGAACGGTACCATGGGAGCGTCCTTGATCAAGGCAGGTTGGGGTAGGCCGGCTTGAGCGGGCCGCCGATCTGGCTGTAGTTGTCCACTTCGCCGTCCTCGCTGTCGTAGAGCTGGCGGGCGAGGGCATGATCGGGGCGGCGGGCCAGGAACGGGATCAGCCAGGCCAGCTTGTAGGGCGCGACGTCGGCCTGGCGCTGGCCCTTGAGCTGGGGCAGGGAGTCCGGGGCGAGCACGCTGCGGGCGGCGAAGGTGGCCAACTGGTCGAGGGTGAGCTGGTCGTCCTCGCTCCAGGCCAGGCCGTTGGCCCGGGCCGATTCGCCGAGCAGCACCAGCGGCACCAGGGCGTACTGGCTGTAGTTGGCGGCCAGCTTGCTGCGTGCCACCTCCAGCGGCAGGTAGGCCTGGTCGCCATGGCGCACGGCCTGGGCCAGGCCCCGGCGCAGATTGCCGTCGGCCCAGCGGATGAAGTCGTCGCGGTCCACCAGCATGCCGGCGGCGGCCACCGCCCAGGCGGCCCAGTAGTCGTGGTTGTTGAAGTAGACCGTGGTGGACTGGCGGCGCGGGTCGTATTCGCGGATCACCTGCTCGCCGAGCTGGGTGAACCAGCGTCGTTGCGCGGGGCTGAACGGCGCCTTGCCGTCGGCCGCCGCCTGGGTCAGCAGTACCGCGCCGGCCATGGCCGCCAGGGCCCACTTGCGCGCGGCCATGCCGGTGTTGCTGGCATCCGGGTCGAGCAGGGCACCCGCTTGCGCCCAGTGCTCCAGCCACTGGTCCTGGCAGGCCAGGGCCATGTTGGCCTGCTGCGGCTTGCTGGCGCTCTGGAAGCGCTTGCCGGCCTGGATCAGGCCGCCGACGAACTGCTTGAGCTGCCGGGCGACCCGCTCGCTGTCGGCGTCGGGGCTGGCGCGCAGGGTGGACTTGCTGGCGTCGCGCGGGTCGTACTTGCTTTGCAGGCGCAGACTGCCGGTATAGGGCGGTGGCGGCGCCTTGCTGCAGGTCAGGGTGCGGTAGTCGGCGATCATGGCCGATTGCGCGGTGGCGCGGGCGGGCCAGATCGATTGAGCCGCGTGGGTGGGGAGGGGTAGCAGGGCGATTGCAAGTAGCAGGAGCACCCCAGGGGCCGGTTTCACAGGCACAGGCGGGTCTCCACATCGGTGGCGGCGGTGCCGGCCTTGGTCGGTTCGAGGAATACCGAGAGCAGGTTGGCTCCGGCGAACTCGGGGGCCTTGCTCAGTTCCAGGTAGTACTGGCCGCCGCTTACGGCCGCCTCGCGGCGGAACCACACCTTGTCGCGGGCGCCATTGTCGTAATAGACGATGATGTAGAAGTCCTTGACGCTCCTGTCGCTCAGGCGGATATCGAGAAAGCCCTTGGACACGGCCTGCCGGGCGCCACCGGCATTGCTCAGCAGTTCGATGCGCTCGCCGACCTTGAGTGGCGGACGCTGCAGTTTCGTGCCAAGGATTTCCCTGGACGCCTTGCAGCCGCCGTGTATCGCCGGTACCAACTGGCGGTACATCAACGGCGAATCCAGACGGTAGTTGGCCGGCAGCTCCCAGACGATCAGCTTGGGCGGCGCCTCGGGCTTGTAGTCGGCGGACAGCAGGTACTCCAGCAGCGAGCCGTCCTCGCCCACGCCGGGCAGGGCGTAGTTGAGGACATCCGCCTCCAGGTACTGTTTCAGGTAGCCGTCGAAGTTGAACTGCTTGCTCTCGTCCTCTCGGGCCGCGGCGTTGCTGTCGCCAACCAGGATCACCTCGGGGTCGGGCGCCTCGTCGAACAGCGCGTCGCTGCTGTCGGCCACCGGCACGGTCTGGTAGCCGCGAACGTACTGGAAACCGTAGTTGTTGCCGCAAATGTAGCTCAGGGCCAGGTTCAGGGTGCCGTCCTTGGGCACCATCACGCCGGGCTCGGTGCTGTAGCGCTTCCTGGTCAGGCCTTCGTAGAACGGCTGGCGGCGGATCTCCTCGGCCATGAGCCTGGCCGTCGCCTCGGCGCCGCTCGGGGTCCAGTGGTGGTCGCGGCGGAAGAAGTATTCGCCCTGGGGCGGCTGGCGCACCAGCTGCATCATCGGTGCCACCACCGCGCCGGCCTGGCGCAGCTGCCCCAGGTAGCTGTCGAGGTTGCGGCTGGCGCGCTCGTAGTCGAACCCGTGCAGTTGATCGGCATAGAGCTTGTCGCGGTGCATCAGGCCGCGGGTCGGCTGGATCGCCATGGCCACCTGGATGCCCTGGCGGTGGAACGCGTCCATCAGTCGGGCGAACTCCGGACGCATGGGCGCGGGAATGCCGAAGTCATTGGTCAGGTCGACCCTCGAGCGGAACAGCCAGCGCTCCTTGCCGGGGACGATCTGGCGCATCAGCTTCATGCGCCCTTCGGCATAGTGCTGCGGTTCGGCCAGGGCCGGGCAGACCATGCACTGCAGGTTTTCGCAGCCGGGCCGGGCGGGTTCGGCGGCCTTTGCCTGCACGCCGAGCAGAGCCAGGGTGGCCGCGAGGCCGAGGGGGAGGAGGGTGTTCATGGGCCAGTCATCCTTGCGTGCGGCACGGCGTCACTCGGTCGGGTCGATGCTGTTGGCCAGGCTCAGGCTGCGGTTGCCTGGCAGCAGCACATAGCTGTACGAGCGGCCCTTCTTGAGGAACAGCTCGTCGAAGCTGGCCACTTCCTGGCCACCGACATAGGCGGCGAAGTCGATCTTGATCTCGTTGACCATGCGCGCGCCGGTCTGGCCGCTGGCCAGGGCCTTGACCACCTCGTGCTTGCCGTCGGCGGTGCGCAGCGTGGCCTGGGCCGGGGTCAGGTTGTAGAAGGCCACCTGGGCCTTCTTCGGCTCGTTGACGTACTGGTCGGCGATCAACTGCAGCTGCTTGCCGTCGTAGACCACGGTGCTGGCGGCGTTGGCCGCCAGGGTCGGTTCGATGGCCTTGGCGCCGATGCCGATCCTGTGCACGCCGGCCGGCACGAAGCGGTAGCCGCTGAGCTGACCGGGGGCGACCTTCTGCGGGTTGAGCTTGCCGCTGAGGGCCACATCAACGTTGTTGTCGGACAGATTGAGCACACGCACGAACGCAGAATCCGCCGGGGCCACGGCGTCGTACAGGTCGGCATTGCCTTCGGCGGCCAGGGCGGCGTGGCTGGTGGCAGCCAGGGCCAGGGCGGTGAACAGGGGCGAAAGCTTCATCAGGTTCTCCTAGGGACGTCAGAAATGCCCGGGCTGGGCGCTGCGGGCCAGCGCGCCGGGACGGTGGGCCAACAGGGTGCGCAGGGGGAACTCCCAGACCACGGTGTCGATCTGCGGGTTCTGCAATTGGTCGCCGGCGAGGAACTGGTTCATTGCCTCGAACGGCCCGCGGGCCTCCACGGCGATGGACAGCAGGTCGCGGTTGAGCGCCTCCTTGAGGAACCCGACGAAGTTCCAGTCGTCGATCTTGCTGTAGCTGGTGCCCACCAGCAGCAGGCTTTGCGTCTGCTCGGCGAACAGCGCGTCGCTGTCCTGTTCGGCCTGGAGGGTCTCGTACAGCTCGATCGGGTTGGGGCCGAACTGCGGCGCCAGGCGCGCATGGTCGAACTGCAGGTAGTTCATCAGGTCGCCCTTGACCGTCTTGTCGCCGGCCTTGCGTGACACGTACACCTGGTCGCCGAGCAACTGCGGGCGCTGACGGGCCAGCTCATAGGCCGACAGGCGCGCGCCGTCCGGGCTCCAGTGGGTGTCGGACTTTAGGAACAGCCGTGGGCCGGCCAGGTTGCGCAGGTAGGCGTCGCGCAGCGGCACCACGTCCAGCCGGCGTAGCTGCAGGTCGGCGACGAAGCGGTCGTAGAGGCTGTGCACCCGCGGGTCGAAGGCGTGCGCGGCGTGACTGGCGTAGATATCCAGCTTCATCGGCAGCGGCAGGAGCACCAGGTGCTTGCCGTGCTCGGCCAGTTGCCTTTGGACCTTGACGATCTGCTCCAGCTGGCTCGCCAGGCTGGCGTCCAGGTCGTTGGGCACGCGGTATTCCTGGTTGGTGTAGAGCCAGCCGTCCTTGCCCAGCACCACGCCCTTGGTGCCCTCGCCGAACAGCTGGAACTGGGCGTCGGCCCACAGCCGCTGCGAAGGCTCGCGCAGGAACAGGCGCTGGTCGTAGACCTGTTCGAACTTGCGCAGCAGCTTGCCGTCGACGAACAGGTTCCAGCTGTCGGTCTGGGCGCGGGCGAAGCTCAGCACCGGCGGCAGCGAGTAGATGAACATCGCCGCCAGCGCCAGGGCGAAGACCACACCGTTGGCCTTGCCGGCCGAATTCATCACCGGGTACATGGCACTCTCCTAAAACTGGAAATACAGGAACGGCGAGAACGAACTGGCCGCCAGGCTGCTCAGCGCCAGCAGAAAGCCCCCCCACAGCAGCAGGCTGTGCAGCACGCCGACGTGACGCATGAAGTAGCCTTCCTTGTTGCCGGCGTAGAAGCGCACGTTGTTGATCCCGGCCAGGATCAGCCAGGCGACCGCCACCAGGGCGAAGGCCATGGCCATCTTCGAGGCGCCGAGCACGTAGAGTTCCAGCGAACCGAAACCATTGAAGCCCAGCAGCGCCTGGTAGATCTGCAGGCTGTGGCGCAGGTCCATGGTGAAGAACAGCGGCATGCTGAGGATGATCAGCAGCGCGGTGCGCAGGTTGCGGCCCAGGTGGTAGGGCGTGGTGACCTTGGTCGCGAGGTTGAACCTGCGCTCCAGCACCATGCCGATACCGAAGAACAGCCCCCAGCAGATGAAGGCGAAACTGGCGCCGTGCCACAGGCCCGACAGCAGCATGGTCCACACCAGCGCCGGCAGGGCGCCGGCCACGCGCTTGCGCACCAGCGGCAGGTACACGTAGTCGCGCAGGAAATGCGCCAGGGTCATGTGCCAGCGCGACCAGAACTCGGTGATGCTCTGCGACACATAGGGCTGGTTGAAGTTTTCCGGGAAGCGCAAACCCATCATCAGCGCCAGGCCCAGGGCCATGTGGCTGTAGCCGGCGAAGTCGAAGTACAGCTGCAGGGTCGAGACCACCAGGCCGAACCAGGCATCGCTGAACTGCAGGGTGCCTTCGCCGACGAACAGCACGTTGATCGGCGCCAGGCGGTCGGCGATCAGCACCTTCATGATGAAACCGAGCATGAAGCGGCACACGCCCAGCGAGAACAGCTCCAGCGAGTGGCTGCGCTGGCGCAGCTGCGGCGCGAGCTGGCTGTAGCGCAGGATCGGCCCCGCCACCAGGTGCGGGAACAGCGCGACGAAGGCGGCAAAGTCGATGAAGCTGCGGGTGGGCGTGGCGTCCTTGCGGTAGATGTCGACGATGTAGCTCAGCGCATGGAACACGTAGAACGAGATGCCCAGCGGCAGGAAGATGTTCTCCAGGGTCCAGGTATTGATGCCCAGCGGCGCCAGCAGCAGGGCCAGCACCTCGGCGCCGAAGTTGGCGTACTTGAAGTAGCCCAGTGTTGCCAGGTTGCCGGCCACGCCGAGCCACAGCAGGCGCAGGGCGCGGCGTTTGTCGCCGGCGTCCAGGCGCGCCTTGATGAACAGGCCGAAGCCGTAGTTCCAGGCGGTGATGGCGACGAACAGCAGCAAAAAGTCCGGGCGCCACCAGGCGTAGAACACATAGCTGGCGGCGACGATCACCAGCGAGCGCCACTGCGGCCGGGCCAGGTAGTAGATGGCCAGGAACAGCGGCAGGTAGAGGAACAGGAAGACGTTGGAGGCGAAGATCATGCTGGCCGGTCCTTAGTAGCTGATCACCACGCCGACACTCAGCTGGTAGTCGTCGCCGCTGTCCAGCGCGCTGCCTGCGTTGAGGTAGCTGGCGCTGACCAGGGTGTTGACGTCCAAGTGCTTGCCGTCGAGGGCTACCGGGAACATCTTCCAGTAGTAGTTGAGGTCGATCATCTGGCCGACGTTGTCGCCCTTGCCGTGCCGGCCGGCGTTCAGTTCGCTCTGGCGCCGGGCGCGGACATCGGCGGCCATGCGGATCGGCAGGGCGCCGCCTTCATCGCGCAGGTTGAGCTGGGTCACCCGCAGGTCCAGGGCGCTGCGCGCCGTGGGCCGGGTCTCCAGGGCCAAGCCGTAGTAGCTCAGGTTGCGCAGGTCGAGGGCGACGAACGAGCTGGTCAGGCGCGTGCTGTACGAGCCCTGGCGGGTGATGCGGTCGGACTGGATCGGGTTGAGCCGGAAGCCGTCGTTGTCGTCGTCCGGCTTGTCGGTCAGGCCGCCGCGCAGGGCCACGCGCGGGGTCCAGGGCAAGGTCTCGAAACGCTTGCCGACCTCACCCAGCACCGCCCAGCCGCGGCTGCCGTGGCCGGTGCTGGTGACGCCGTTGCCGGCGGTGTTGTCCATCGTGCCGTCCAGCGCCGCCAGTTCCAGGTGGTAGTCGCTGGCCAGCGGCAGGTTGTCGCCCTTGAAGAACAACCCGTAGCGCCAACCCTTGAAGTCGTAGCGGTCGTCGACATCGTGGCCGCTGCGGTCGTTCTCCTGCATCAGACGCACGCCGACCTGGTTGTTCGGGCTCCAGCGATAGGCGTACTGGCCCATCAGGTACAGCGTGCGCGCTTCGCTTGCGGCCAGCGAATTGACGTCAGTGTTGTAATTGCGAAATTTCTGCCCGACCGCGACGAAGGCGTCGCTGAAGGTGTCCTGGTAGTTGAAGCGCAGCGACTCCAGGCTGTCGTCCCACCAGATACCGTAGTCGTCGTAGAACCGTTGGCGACCGAACGACAGCGAGAAGCGCGGGTCGTCGCCGATCAGGTTGCGCTTGACGTACAGCTCGCGCAGCTCGGCGTACCAGCCCTCGGGTTGCTCGCGTTCATTGTTGTTGGTCGACTCGTTGGCCAGGTTGCTCGACTGACTGGAGTCGTAGTTCAGCCACAGGCGGCCGTAGACCATCCATCTGGCCCAGCGTTTTTCCGGCGAGTACCAGGCGAACGACGGCTCGTAGCGCAGGCTGTAGAAGCTTTCGCGGTCGCGGCCGACCTGGGAGTCTGCCGGCCCGTAGCCGGTCTGCACGGTGAGCTTGTTGAAGAACTCCGAGGTGATCACCGGCTCGCTGCCGTCAACGGCCGTGACGCGCACCGGCGCGCTGCTGTCGGCCTCGGGGCCGGTGACTTCCTCGCCCGCCAGCGCCGCCAGGGGCGCCAGGGCGAGCAGGGCGCCGAGCAGGGATGGATGGGCTTTCACAGGGTGGCCTCCTTCAACAGATCGTTGCGCGCGGCCAGGGCGCGCTCGATGTCATCCTTGGGCAAGGTCTTGTCCAGCCGTTTGATCAGGCCGCGGGCGCGGGTCTCGCCCAGGTCGAGGGCGATGCGGGCATAGGTGTAGGCCTTGACCGGGTCGTGGCAGATGGCGCGGCCGCGCAGGTGCACGGTGGCCATGCGGTACCAGGCCGCGGTCGAACCCTGCTCGGCCTGTCGCTGCCAGATGGCCAGGGCGCGTTCCTGGTCGGGCTGGTCGAGGCCGCCCTTGCTGTACAGGTCGCCCAGCAGTAGCTGCGCGTCGGGATAATGGGCGGCGATCAGTTCGTCGATCAGCGCCTGGGACTTTTGCGGATCCAGGGTCAGCCAGTTGTTGACCATGTAGAACGCCGCGTCCAGCGCCTTGGCCCGGGTCGGGTCCTTGGCCCGCACCTGGGCGATCAGCGCCTGGGTCTGCTCGGCGTTGTGCTCGGTGGGGTTGGAAATCATGAAGTTGGCCTTGGACACCTGTGCCGGCAGGTAGCCACGGGCGACGGCGTTGTCCAGCCAGCGCTGGGCCTCGGCGATGCCGTCGGCGCGCAGCTGGTCGTTGGCCTTGTCGCGGGCCAGTTGCTCGGGCGTCGGCTCGACCTTGGGGCCCATGGCGCGGCTCTGGCGCTGCTCGCGCTCGGCGTCCAGCTCGGCGCGGGTGGTGCCATGGATGCTGTCCAGCAGCGCGCCGATGCGCTGCACCACCTCCACCGGCAGGCTGGCCATCTCCGGCTCCAGGCTGCGGGCGAAGGCGAGGAAGGCCGGGTCCTGGCGCTCGCCAAGAAAGCGGTAGTAGCGCTCGATGCCGCGCGGGTCGATGCGTGCCGCCTGCCGGTACCAGCGCTCGGCGGCGGCGCGGTCGCCCTGGCGCTCGGCGACCACGGCGCGGTACAGCTCAGGACGGCAGTTGAGCAGGCAGCTCTGTTCGTAAAGCGTCAGCAGTTCGCCGGCGCGCTCGCCGGGGAACAGCTGCGGATAGACCAGGAACACCTCCAGGCTAGTGCTGGTGCTGCGCGGATCACGGTCGTTGGGGTAACGGGCCAGGGCCTGGCGCACCCACGCTTCGTGACTGCGCTGCAGGCGCGGGGTGCGGTCGAGCAGGCGCGCCAGCGAGGCCAGCGCCGGGATCTGGCCGTGGCCGTCGGCGAAGGCCTCCTGGTACAGGCTCACGATGTCCTGGCGGTTGGCACTGTCGCTGTTGGCCAGCACATCGCCGAGCAGCTGCTTGGAGGCCAGGTCGCCGCGCTCGGCGAGGGCGCGCAGGTCGCTCGTGACGTCGGCGCTCGGGTCCTTGTACAGCGCGTAGCGGATCTGCTCCAGGCTCTGCCCGGCCCAGCCGCTGCCGGCCCAGGCCAGGCTTAGGCCGACCAGCAACAGGCGCGGGGCGTTCTTGGCGTTCATGAGCGGCCCTCAGTTGCCGCTGCCGAACGGCAGGCCCAGGTACAGGTCGACCGCCACGGCCTTCTGGTAGGCCGCCGCCGGCAGTGGGCTGTCCGGCTGGATGGTCAGCGCCAGGTTGTGGTTCAGCTCGTCGGAGCGGGCGTCGACCACCGTGCCGCTGAAGTGCTGGTCGAGGCCGAACACCTGCATGTCCACCGAGCGCACGCGGCCGACATCGGCGAGCTTGTCGAACGGCACGTTGGCGCGCACGAACAAGCCCTCGTTCTTCGGCAGCAGGTGCATCATCGGCGCGGCCTTGTAGCCATAGCCGTCCAGCGGCGGCGACGGGTACCAGACCTGGCAGTCGCACGGGCTGTTGATCACCGTCTCGACGCTGGCGCGGCCCAGCAGCGCCTGCAGGTCGCCCGGGGCGAGGTCGGCCAGGGCCTTCATGTCCGCCGGGCTGGTGAAGCTGGTGGCCAGCTGGGTGGAGATGTTCGCCAGCGGCTGGCCGGCCTGCACCTCGCTGGCGCCGGCCGGAAGCAGGTACTTCACGTAGCCGTTGTCCGGCATGCTGATGACCTGGGCATTGCCGGCCACCGTGGCCTGCAGCGCCGGAACACGGAAGAACAGCAGGTAGCCCTTGTAGCCGACGAAGCCCAGGGCGGCGAGGCCGGCGGCGGCGTACAGCGCGGTGCCGGCCACGGCCTTGAGGCGCTCGGCCGGGGTGCGGGCGCTGGCCTGCTGGTGCTTGCGCGCCTTGATGTAGTTCTCGCGCTGCATCACGTTGAACAGGCCGTTGATGTCGGCGACTTCGCCCGACAGGTAGGCGCTGATCAGGTAGCGCAGGATGTCGCGCTTCTGCGCGTCGAGGTCGACGAACTGCGCGCCGACCTCCTTGCCGCGCTGGGAGACGATGCGCACCTTGCCGTCGATCGACAGGTCCACCTGGTTCAGGCGCAGCTGGATCGAGGCGTCGTACAGCGCGCCGACGGTCAGCGGCGCCTCGTGCAGCAGGCCGATGCCACCCAGCGAGATATCGGCAAGGTCGGCCTCGAACGGTTCGCGTCCGGCGCCGGACAGGCGCACCCGGGCGTGCATGCGGGTGCGCACGTACTGACGCTCGTCGATGGCTTCGTGGACGATGTTGGCGGCGGTCTTGCCCGGGGCCGCCGGGGTATTCGAAGTACTCATGTGCAGGCGCCTTTCCTTAACGTTGCGTGAGTTCCAGGAGAACGGTGATGACCCCGAAGAAGATGGCGATCGAGGAGCACAGCATCGCCTTCGAGGACCAGCGGTTGAGGCTGGCGTCGAAGTCGACGCTGCCGGTGGCCAGGGTGGTCTTCTGCCGCGTCCAGCGTTGCTGGTCCATGTGGAACATCGCGTAGACCTTCATCAGCGAACCGACGATCTGGTTGTAATAGAGAACGAACGGGTACATCGGGCTGACCGGGTGCCCGGCGAAGACGAACAGCACCGTCACCAGGCTGCGCGAGACCAGCACCCAGAACAGGTACACCAGCAGGTACTGGATGCCGAACACCAGGCCGGCCACCACCGAAGCGGTCAGGCCCATCAGGCAGGTCCACATCGACACCCGCTGGTCGAGCAGCACGTACAGGGTGAACAGCCCCAGGCGCGCGCGGCCGAGCAGGGCGGTGGCGCGGAAGTTCTGCCGCAGCGAGTTGCCGTACCAGCGGAACATCAGCTGGCGGGTGGCCACCCAGAAACTGTCGCTGGGTGGGTGCTCGACGGTCAGGGTGTGGCTGTCGGGCACGTAGAAGGTGTCCCAGCCGGCACGCATCAGGCTCAGCCAGCTCGACTTGTCGTCGCCGGTGAGGAACTGGAAGCGGCCCAGGCGCCAGTGCTCGAGAAAATCCGCCTCGACGTCACGGATGAAGTCCGGGTCGGTCATCACCCCGGCGCGGAAGAACGACAACCGACCGGTGAGGGTCAGCACCCGGTGCGACAGGGCCATCGAGCACATGTTGATGTGCCGCTGGACGAAACGCATCGAGTGCCACTGGCGCATCCAGCGGCTGCCCTCGACCTCGCAGAACTCGTTGGTGGTCAGGCCGCCGACGTCGGGCAGCACGGCAAACAGCTTGACCGCCCGCTCGACGCAGCCGGGCAGCATCATGGTGTCGCCGTCGACCACGCCGACCACCGCGTCGTCCAGCGGCATCTGCCGCGACAGCGCGCGGAAGGCGTGGGCCAGGCCATCGCGCTTGCCGGTGCCGCGGGCGCGGACGATTACCAGGCCGATATCGTCGCGGCCCTGCACCTCGTCGCGCATGATGTCCTTGATGAACTGCTCGTCGCCTTTCTCGACGATCGAGGCGATCACCGTGCACGGCACCTTCAGCCGTTGCACCTCCTGGAACACCGACTGGTACACCTTGAAGGTGGTGTGGGTGGGGATGCGAAAGCTGGTCACCACCATGAACATGTGCGACGGCAAGGCCGCGTCACCCAGGCGCTCGACCCGGCGGCGCAGGCGCGGGAAGCGCCAGTGGAGGAAGTACATGCCACGCAGGTAGTGGACGATGGCATTACCGTAGCGCCACAAGCCCAGGGTGCCGATGATGAAGATGAACTGGTGGTGGCTCGGGTCCAGGTACTGTGGCGCGACCATCTGCGCGGCCAGGGCGATCAGCCCGGCGAGCAGCGCCCAGGCGCAGAAGCCGGCCGCCGCGCGCATGTACGCCGGGGCCGCGAAAGGCCGCTGTTGCTGTCGTTCCATGGCGTTGTAGCTCCTTGGGTCGGGGCCCGCCGTGACGGCGGGCGGCGGCGTGCCTTACCAGCAGATGCCGTGGCGTTGGGCGTCGCTGCTGCCGGCCATGAAGCCGACCAGGTCGATCACCTGCTTGCCGTTGCCGACGTCCAGGGCCTGGACGAAGCGCTCGTCGTTGTTGCCCAGCACGATCACCTCGGCCTCGTCGATCACCTGCTGCAGGTCGCTGCGCAGCAGGGCGCTGACATGGGGGATCTGCTGCTCGATGTACTGGCGGTTGGCGCCGAACTGACGGGCGTGGTCGACGTTGGCATCGAAGATGCGCAGGTCGTAGCCCTTGCCGATCAGTTGTTCGGCCAGGGTCACCAGCGGGCTTTCGCGCAGGTCGTCGCTGTTGGCCTTGAAGGCCAGCCCGAGCAGGGCGATGCGGCGCTTGCCGGCCCGGGTCACCAGGTCGAAGGCGTTGCGCACCTGGTTGCGGTTGCTGTCCATGATCGAGGCCAGCAGCGGGTGCGCCACGTCCAGCTGGCTGGCGCGGTAGGTGAGGGCGCGCACGTCCTTGGGCAGGCACGAGCCGCCGAAGGCGAAGCCCGGGCGCAGGTAGTAGCGCGACAGGTTGAGCTTGTAGTCCTGGCAGACCACGTCCATCACCTCGCGGCCGTCGACCCCCGAGGCCTTGGCGATGTTGCCGATCTCGTTGGCGAAGCTGACCTTGGTGGCGTGCCAGACGTTGCAGGTGTACTTGATCAGCTCGGCGACCTCGATCGACTTGCGGATCACCGGGGCGTCGAGGCCTTCGTACAGCGCGGCGAGCAGGTCGCCCGAGCGGCTGTCGAGTTCGCCGATCACGGTCATGGCCGGGAAGTCGTAGTCCTGGATCGCCGTGCTTTCACGCAGGAATTCCGGGTTGACCGCCACGCCGAAATCGCGCCCGGCCTGCTTGCCCGAAGCCTGCTCGAGGAGCGGGATGACCACGTTCTTCACCGTGCCCGGCAGCACCGTGCTGCGCACCACCACGGTATGGCGGCTGGCCTTGTCGCGCAGGGCCGCGCCGATCTCCCGGCACACCGCTTCCATGTACACCAGGTCGAGGTCGCCGTTGGCCTTGCTCGGCGTGCCGACGCACAGCAACGACAGTTCAGTGGCCAGGATCGCCGCCTGGACATCGGTGGTGCCGCGCAGGCGACCCTGGCGCACGCCGTCGAGCAGCAGCTGCTCCAGGCCCGGCTCGACGATGGGCGAGCGGCCCTGGTTGATCATGTCGATCTTCGCCTGGGCGACGTCCACCCCCAGTACCTGGTGTCCGCGTGCCGACAGGCAGCCGGCGCAGACCGCTCCCACATAGCCAAGTCCGAAGATACTGATGTTCATAGATCCCTCTCCCCAGGCGCGGCGCAAGGCCGGCCGAGATACTCAGTTCAGAAGTTTTGAAAATGCCAGACGCGCAGGATCAGGCCGCGCTAGATATATAGCGATGCAGGCTGTTTCTTGGTGGTCTTTTTACATCCTAAGGAGTTTTCTGATAGTTCGGCAAGCTTTGTTGTGTTGTTGTTTTGATAAATTCTAAATGCGCTGTGAGAAAGTTAAAAATTACTTATAAAACAATGAGTTAAAGTTAGATAAAAGTTAGGCGTCAAAAAATCGATATGCTTGTTTGTGCCGATAAAATGACGCCAAAATGGCGCTTTTCGCCATGTTTTCCGCCGTTTCAGTGGTGCTTCGATGTACGCTTTTTTACTGGCTTGGGTGATTTTTCTGATTCTTGGAAGTGCTATTTTCGTCTGTCGTCGGGCGCTTCCATGTCCCCCAGCCGTCCGACTGTGGCGCAATGATGGCTTGCAAGGATTGGATCCAATTGGCATAGTGCCGGACGACTGCGCAGGCATTCACTCGGGTGCGGGATGCACCCTTCTTCCATTCATGCAAAGGAGGCAAGCAGATGAACGGATTCGGTCCGCGACTCAGAGAAGAGCGCGAACGCCTGGGGCTGACCCAGCGTATCTTTGGCGACATCGGTGGGGTCGAGCCCAACGCCCAGGGCAAATACGAAAGCGGCGAACGCACGCCGCGCATGGACTACCTCGCGGCGGTCGCCAGCAAGGGCGTCGATGCGCTCTACGTACTGAGCGGCGTGCACACCCCCGCGCCGCTGGACAGCCTCACGTCCGACGAGAACCGTCTGCTCGACGCGTTCCGCCGCCTGCCCTCGGCCGACCAGGCCGCGGTCTGGCACCTGCTCAACCGCCTGGCGGGCGAGGAGGGCGGGGCGCAAGTGCTGCGTATTCGGCGGCCTGACCGGCAGGCATATTTCCATGACGCTTTGCGCTAGGTTCGTTGTGAAAAATTTTGTTAAGGTGGCGGGATCCAATCGCCCCACTGACGAGGTGTCTGCTTGATTAGGGTCCTGGTGGTCGACGATCACGATCTGGTGCGTACCGGCATCACACGCATGCTGGCCGACATCGACGGGCTGCAGGTGGTGGGGGAGGCGGACTCTGGCGAGTCCGCCCTCAAGCTGGCCCGCGAGCTCAAGCCGGACGTGGTCCTGATGGACGTGAAGATGCCAGGGATCGGTGGTCTGGAAGCCACGCGCAAGTTGTTGCGCAGCCATCCGGACATCAAGGTGGTCGCGGTGACCGTGTGCGAGGAAGACCCGTTCCCCACCCGCCTGTTGCAGGCGGGTGCCGCGGGCTACCTCACCAAGGGCGCCGGGCTCGACGAAATGGTCCAGGCAATCCGCCTGGCCTTCGCCGGCCAGCGCTACATCAGCCCGCAGATCGCCCAGCAGCTGGCGCTCAAGTCGTTCCAGCCCCAGGGCTCGCCGTTCGACGCGCTGTCCGAGCGGGAAATCCAGATTGCGCTGATGATCGTCGGCTGCCAGAAGGTGCAGATCATCTCTGACAAGTTGTGTCTGTCCCCCAAGACCGTCAATACTTACCGTTATCGAATCTTCGAAAAACTCTCGGTCACCAGCGACGTCGAACTGACCTTGCTGGCTGTCCGCCACGGTATGGTCGACGCAAGTCTGTAAGCACACCTCATGTCACAACCTTTTGATGCAAGCGCGTTCCTGGCGACCTGCAGCGGTCGCCCGGGCGTGTACCGGATGTTCGACGCCGAGGCCCGGCTGCTGTACGTGGGCAAGGCCAAGAACCTCAAGAAGCGCCTGGCCAGCTATTTTCGCAAGACCGGGCTGGCGCCGAAGACGGCTGCCCTGGTGGGGCGCATCGCCCAGGTCGAAACCACCATCACCGCCAACGAGACCGAGGCGCTGCTGCTCGAGCAGACGCTGATCAAGGAATGGCGGCCGCCCTACAACATCCTGCTGCGCGACGATAAGTCCTACCCGTACGTGTTCCTGTCCGACGGTGAGTTCCCGCGCCTGGGCATCCACCGCGGCGCGAAGAAGGCCAAGGGCCGCTATTTCGGCCCGTACCCCAGCGCCGGTGCCATCCGCGAGAGCCTGAGCCTGTTGCAGAAGGCGTTCTCGGTGCGCCAGTGCGAGGACAGCTACTACGCCAACCGCACCCGCCCGTGCCTGCAGTACCAGATCAAGCGCTGCAAGGGGCCGTGCGTGGGGCTGGTCGCCGCCGAGGAATACGCCGAGGACGTGCGCCACTCGGTGATGTTCCTCGAAGGCCGCAGCCAGCAGTTGGGCAACGAGCTCAGCGCCGAGATGGAAAAGGCCGCCATGGCCCTGAACTTCGAGAAGGCCGCCGAGCTGCGCGACCAGATCGCCCTGCTGCGCCGGGTCCAGGACCAGCAGTACATGGAGGGCGGCTCCGGCGATGTCGACGTGGTGGCGGCTTTCGTCAACCCGGGCGGTGCCTGCGTGCACCTGATCAGCGTGCGTGGCGGCCGGGTGCTGGGCAGCAAGAACTTCTTCCCCCAGGTGGGCATCGAGGAGGAGGTGGCCGAGGTCATGGCCGCGTTCCTGTCCCAGTACTACCTGGGCAACGCCGAGCGCGAGCTGCCGGGCGAGCTGATCGTCAACGTGGTGCACGACGACTTCGCCGCCATCAGCGAGGCGCTGCAGACCCTGCGCGGCCGCGAAATCAGCATCAGCCACCGGGTGCGCGGCACCCGCGCGCGCTGGCAGCAGCTGGCGGTGACCAACGCCGAGCAGGCCCTCAACGCCCGCCTGGCCAACCGCCAGCACATGGCCGCGCGCTTCGAGGCGCTGGCCCAGGTGCTCGACCTGGACGAGGTGCCGCAGCGCCTGGAGTGCTACGACATCAGCCACTCCAGCGGCGAAGCCACCGTGGCCAGCTGCGTGGTGTTCGGCCCCGAAGGCCCGCTCAAGTCCGACTACCGCCGCTTCAATATCGAGGGCGTCACCGCTGGCGACGACTACGCGGCCATGCACCAGGCCTTGCAGCGCCGCTATGGGCGGATCAAGGACGGCGAAGGCAAGCTACCTGACGTGCTGCTCGTGGACGGCGGCAAGGGCCAGCTGAACATGGCCCGCGACGTGATGCAGGAACTGGGCTTTGCTGACCTGACGCTGCTGGGCGTGGCCAAGGGCGTGACCCGCAAGGCCGGTTTCGAGACCCTGTACCTGAACGACGTGGCCCACGAGTTCACCCTCAAGGGCGACTCGCCGGCCTTGCACCTGATCCAGCAGATCCGCGACGAAGCCCACCGCTTCGCCATCACCGGCCACCGCGCCCGGCGCGGCAAGGCCCGGCGCACCTCGAGCCTGGAGGACGTCGCCGGGGTCGGGCCCAAGCGCCGTCGCGACCTGCTGAAACATTTCGGCGGCCTGCAGGAGCTCAACCGCGCCAGTGTCGACGAGATCGCCAAAGCCCCCGGCATCAGTAAAAAGCTTGCCGAGTCGATTTATGCCAGCCTGCATAGCGAGTAGAATGCCGGGTTCAACTCGCAGCCAGTCGTACCGATGAATATTCCAAACCTGCTCACCGTTCTACGCGTCCTGCTCATCCCGATCTTCATCCTGCTGTTCTATGTGCCCTATCACTGGAGCTACATGGCCGCCAGCACGGTGTTCGCCATCGCCGCCGCCACCGACTGGCTCGACGGCTACCTGGCGCGTCGGTTGCAGCAGAGCACCCCGTTCGGCGCCTTCCTCGACCCGGTGGCCGACAAGCTGATGGTCGCCGTGGCCCTGGTCCTGCTGGTGCAGGTGCACGCCAACTTCTGGCTGACGCTGCCGGCGGCGGTGATCATCGGCCGCGAGATCGTCGTCTCGGCGCTGCGCGAGTGGATGGCCGAGCTCGGCGCCCGCGCCCACGTGGCGGTGTCGAACCTGGGCAAGTGGAAGACCGCCGCGCAGATGCTGGCGCTGGTGATCCTGCTGGCCAACCCGCCGCTGCTGACCTTCTGGGTGGTGCTGGGCTACGGGCTGCTGCTGGTGGCGGCGGGCCTGACCTTGATCTCGATGGTGCACTACCTGCTGGCCGCCTGGCCGCACCTGCGCGAAGGTTCGGAGCAGAAGTAAAAGTTTTTTTGAATCAAGGGGTTGACGCCGTTCTGGAAATCGCTAGAATGGCACCCATCACGACGCGGGAATAGCTCAGTTGGTAGAGCACGACCTTGCCAAGGTCGGGGTCGCGAGTTCGAGTCTCGTTTCCCGCTCCAAATATCGATCTACAGAATTCCATGGAAATCTTTAGATCATTGAAAAAAGACGCTTCGGCGTCTTTTTTCGTTCCAGTCAAAACCACTTTGATCCATGGGCATCCGGACTTTTTCGTGTTCGGGAGCTCGTACATGGCACTCTCAAATGCAACCGTTCGCCAGGCCAAGGCCACCGGCAAGAACTACACCCTCGGCGATAGCGACGGCCTTTCACTCGGCGTGAGCGGGGCTGGCGGAAAATCTTGGCATTTCCGCTACTTATGGGCCAGCAAGCAAAATCGCATCCCTTGGCACCTACCCCGAAGTCGGCCTGTGTCAGGCGCGCTCACTGCGCGATGAAGCGCGGCGGCTGATCGCCCAAGGCACCAACCCTTGCACGCATCGTCGGCATCAGCGCCGCACCCATAACCTTGCAGAGCAGAACACCTAGCTGAGCGCATCAATGGAATTCTCAAAACAGAGCTGCTGCTAAGTAGCCCTGAAAATCTGGAACAGGCAAGGAAGATGGTTGCTGAAGCCGTGCAGATCTACAACACAGAGCGGCTTCAATGGCCCTGAAAAACAAAACACCCGATGCGTGCATCGGGCGTTTTATGGCCTATCGGCCTACCTGAGCAGGTGTAAACCTATTTCAGGGCTAGAGATTGTCAAAGCCATCTGCCGGTTTTGCTGTCAATCAATCAGCCAACCCGGATCACCCTCGACCAAGGTTCCGCCATGGCTGGTGGTGTCTCCCTCCCTTGCCGCCGGTTGGCCCTCGATGATCGTGCTGCCAGCACCGGTTTCGATGACAGCGCCACAACTGATTCGGTCGCCGACGCGTGCTATTGCCCTGCCAGCCACGAATGCTGCGCTTGCGCCTGTTTCTACGGTGCCTTCGCCATGGATAGGGCAACTATGACGATGGCCTACGAGTACGATGGGTTTCATTTGCGCTTTCCTTTTTTTAGTTGAACAGGGGCTTCGTCGAAGGCCTCTGGCGGAGGCGGTGCTGCCCGGACATTGAAGAGTCGGCAGACGCCATACCAGCAGAGGGCGAGGCCGAAGTTGTAAGGGAACAACACGGCCCAGAACGGCAGTTGCCAGTTTTTCTTGCCCTGCATTTCTCCGGGCTCGCCGGTTCGCCAGGGGGCGTAGTGGCGCCAGGCTTCCGCCGGGGTCAGGCAGATGGCATGAAGCGGTCGGTACCACCAGTTGGATTCGCCGGGAGGTGGGAGTTTGGCCGGGCCGTGGTTCATGAACTGGCGAAGGTATTCCCAGACTTCGGCGACATGTTTGATGTCGGATTCAGTGGGTTCGTTGCTGTCGACCCATAAGCAATCTTTCTGGTGCAGGCTGCCATCCTCTCTAGGTGGGGCGAAGGCAAGTGCATAACTGGTGCTAAAGGATGAGCCTCCAAATTCGGTGCGTTTGAATACGCCTCCATGGGTCTTGTTCCAGTCAAAAGTGATAAGTTTTTTGCCGCGCTGGTACAGGATTTTTTTGGTTGAGCGGCTGAAATAGAAGTTTGAAAGTTTTTTTATAAAATAGATTCTATAGGCGAGGAATGGTGTGAATATGAATGGTATGACTATGTACTGAGCTATTGAGTGCGTGCTTGCTAATAACATGTCTCTGTATTCAGGGTTTGCAATTCTTGGGTAAAAATAAATGGCTAGTAGTAGTGTCATGGCAGTGTATAGTTTCCCCATGAATACAGAGTCGGATACCCACGGGTTTCGCAAGATTAATGTGTCTGCGGACAAATTTTCTAGCTGTCCAGTGATTGCTGGTTTGTGTCCGGAGTTTGAGTTTTTATTGAATATCCATATGACTGCCATGATTAGCGCTCGAGACGAAAAATTGAAGTAACCTCGTTATCTTCACTCAAGCCTTGGTTGGAAATATAGGCTAGATGCAGTGAGGCATGGTTTTGGTTGTTGATCGTATTTTTAAAGTTCAGAATTAAGCCGGCGCCTACGACGTAGCAAATAGCGGTAAGTGGAAAGACGATCATTTCTCCGTCTTCACGAAGACTGCTCAAGCTACCTGACCATTCGCTTGTGCCTACGATGAATCCCGGTAGGAATACTGTGAATTCCACGGTGGGTTGTGTAGTGGTGACTTCGTTATGGGTGATGGCAGTCCAGTTTGCTGGTGCCCAATAATTGTTTTCATGCCAACAGCTGTCGACCCCGGTTATACCAAAGGATCGTGCTTCTTCTGCGGATATTAACCTTGGCCTGTAATGCTCATCGTGCCAGGCTTTAAGGTCGTCTTGCAGAGACGGGAATGTAGGAAGTTTTTTTTCATGATCCAGAACGACTTCGGGATGCACCTCTCCATCGTTTTTACGATTGCCGAATATGCTCCTTGCTGCCCACAGTTCGATAGGGGTATGGAGGTGTTCATGCGACTTGGCGTGAAGGTATAAGCCTCCAGCGATGATCACTGCTCCCAGGAGTACAAGCGCTGCTGCTCCCCACCCGGCAAAGGGTACAACTGATGTTACTCCCGCAACCGCGAGTCCGCCCTCCAGTACTAAAACGGAGCCTGCCGCGACAGCGCTTCCGCCATAAAGTGTCAAGTTAGATGCTTCAGGGTTACCATGTAGTTTCTGTCTGTCGGATTTTTCAACGTCTGAAGCGAGTCCTAGAAAAATTGCTGGGTAACCGGATAATCGTGCAAACAGATTGCTCCCCAAGAACTTGATTACGCCGTTACCAAACGCCATCCCCGGCGCCGTCGAACTCAATCTCAGCATCACCGCCTTCTGCGTTGCGCGTACGCTAACCAATGTCGCCGCAGCCGCACCGATCACCCCGAAAATCGATGCCGCAAACCCCAAGGTGTATTCCGGCGCATTGCTTTTCTGCAGGCTGTTATAAGCCGTCTTCAGCGAGATCACGTTGAACCACAGCATTCCGGCGTTCAGACCACCGCCTCCGCCCGACGTAAGCAACCCGAGCAAGTTGGGTTTAACCCGCGCAGTGGTGGTCAACTCAACCGCCACCGTCCGATTGCCCGAAATACGCAGCCGCTTCATTTCCTCAACCTGCGCCATGCCGCTCTTCAAATACCGCTCCACCTCCTGGCTGAACGGGTTTTCCCGGATGGCCTGGTCGGTGATCTGGTAACGCGCCGCCAACAGCCCCAGCGCTTTCTCGGCATTGGCCTCACGCGCCGCCAGCAGTACTTGCTGACGCAGGGTATGGCTGGCATCCCAGCGGGTCTGGCCACGCAGGCGTTTGAGCACCACGGCGTTGACGGACTGGGCCGTGAGATCGGTGATGTCGGCAATGGCCGGAAAACGCCCGGCCAGCCCTTCGATGACATTGTCGCTGCCACCCAGCACACTGCCGGCCGCATCGGCTTTGTCCTTGAAGGGGTTGAACGGCGCCAGGGCGGTGTAGAGCGGGCTGTCGTGCTGGTCCAGCCACTGTTCCAGGCGTTTGAAGCGCCGATCTTGGTCTTCGGTACCGGGTGCCGGCTGGCCCATCGGGTAAATCAGCAGGGCCAGGGCGATTTCCAGGCCACGGGCCGAGATGCGTTCGTTGCGGTCATAGCACGCCAGTGCGGCGGCCAGGCTGTAGGGGTCATCGATATGCGCAGCTTCGGCCGTGGCCAGCCACGCGTCGTGATCATGACTGGCTTGCAGGGCAAGGTTGCGCAGGCCTGCAATGCGCTGCTCCAGCTCATCGCGTTCGGCGAGGAACCGCAGGTATTTGTCGGTATCGATGCGCAGCGCCAAACGCGCACCGTTCGGGGAATAGTCCTCGTGAGTGAGGGCCCGGTAACGTGCCTCGGCCGGGGGGAGAGGACGTCCGGTGCGGGTGGACTGCAGTCTTATTTCGACCACTTCGGTAGCGGGCATATCCGCCGGGTACATCGTCTCCAGGGTTTTGTTCAGCAACAGGGCGACCAGGTTGCGATGGTGAAAATCACGGCTCTGCTGGCTGAGCCGTTCGGCATCGAGCTGGTAGCACGCCGGTACGCCTGCCTGCTCGGAGCCTTGTGCAGGTTTGGTGTGTTCCAGTTGCTCGGCGGGCATCAGGTCGTGCAGTTGGTGCTGGTAGGCCGAGACCGACAGGCTCAGGTCCAGGGCCACGCCTTCAGCATCCGCCAGCGCCACCACCACCGGTACTTTCGGCTGGGTGCTGGGATAGTCCCGGGCAATGGCGTTGAGCCTACCGACGGACAAGGTGGTTGTGGACGCGTGGCTGCTCCAGGTCAGGGACATACGCCGGCTTGTCGGTTTGTAGTCTTCGACCCAGTTTTGCAACGCACTGAGCGGCAGCACATGGGGCTGGGTGGAGGGGGCTGGGTTGCCGGCAATCAGCTCGACCATGTCCAGCTGGCGCATATGCCGTTTGCGCAGGGCTGCTGAAGCAGTGATGCGGGCAGTCGTGGCGTTGGTCCACAGGTGCGGGCTGTAGCCGATCCACACTTCCTTGGCGGTGTCCGGGCTGGTGTCGGCCCATACCCAGCCCATGCTCTGGTTGGACAGGTAGCGTTCGCGCAAGTGGTAGCCTTCCAGGCCCTGGTAGCGCAGCTCCTGGTAGCGTCCTTCGCCGTCGTACTCATGAATGACCAGTTTTTCGCCCTGAGGACCTTTCATGAACACGTAGATGTAGCCTGGGCGCAGCGCGCGCAGGGTGTAGGACGAGTGCTGCAGCGGGGCGAAGCCTTGTTCCAGGTTGAAGCCTGCGCCTGCGTAGCGACAGGCCGGGGCATCGCCTGTACGCGGCACGATGGCATAGCGCACCGGCAGGATGGGCACGCGTGGGCTGCAGGCAGGGCCGGAGGTGGCGCTGTTGGCAGAAACGTCGGTCATTTACGCTGCCTTTTGGTTGAGCGCACTGGGGGTTGCTCGAAGGCCTCAGGCGGAGGCGGTGCTGCCCGGACATTGAAGAGTCGGCAGACGCCATACCAGCAGAGGGCGAGGCCGAGGTTGTAAGGGAACAACACGGCCCAGAACGGCAGTTGCCAGTTCTTCTTGCCCTGCAGTTCTCCGGGCTCGCCGGTTCGCCAGGGGGCGTAGTGGCGCCAGGCTTCTGCCGGGGTCAGGCAGATGGCATGAAGTGGCCGGTGCCACCAGTTGGGTTCGCCGGGAGGAGGGAGTTTGGCCGGGCCGTGGTTCATGAACTGGCGAAGGTATTCCCAGACTTCGGCGACGTGTTTGCTGTCGGATTCAGTGGGTTCGTTGCTGTCGACCCATAAGCAATCTTTCTGGTGCAGGCTGCCATCCTCTCTAGGTGGGGCGAAGGCAAGTGCATAACTGGTGCTAAAGGATGAGCCTCCAAATTCAGTGCGTTTGAATACGCCACCATAGGTCTTGTTCCAGTCAAAAGTGATAAGTTTTTTACCGCGCTGGTATAGGATTTTTTGGGTTGAGCGGCTGAAATGGAAGTTTGAAAGGTTTTTTATGAAATAGATTCTATAGGCGAGGAATGGTGTGAATATTAGTGGTGCAAAAATATACTGCATTACGGACTCGACGCGTTCTAGTAGTATGGGTCTGTATTCGGGGTCTGCAATGTCGGGATAGAAGAAAAGAGCCAGGGCTAGTGTCATGGCAGTGTATAGTTTTGCCATAAATACAGAGTCGGATACCCACGGGTTTCGCAAGGTTAATGTGTCTGCGGACAAATTTTCTAGCTGTCCGGTAATTGCTGGTTTGTATCCGGAGTTTGAGTTTTTATTGAATATCCATATGACTGCCATGATTAGCGCTCGAGACGAAAAATTGAAGTAACCTCGTTGTCTCCACTCAAGCCTTGGTTGGAAATATAGGCTAGATGCAGTGAGGCATGGTTTTGGTTGTTGACCGTATTTTTAAAGTTCAGAATTAAGCCGGCGCCTACGACGTAGCAAATAGCGGTAAGTGGAAAGACGATCATTTCTCCGTCTTCACGAAGACTGCTCAAGCTACCTGACCATTCGCTTGTGCCTACGATGAAGCCCGGTAGGAATACTGTGAATTCCACGGTGGGTTGTGTAGTGGTGACTTCGTTATGGGTGATGGCAGTCCAGTTTGCTGGTGCCCAATATTTATTTTCATGCCAACCACTGTCGACCCTGGTTATACCAAAGGATCGCGCTTCTTCTGCGGTTATTAACCTTGGTCCGTAATGCTCATCGTGCCAGGCTTTAAGTTCGTCTTGCAGAGACGGGAATGTAGGAAGTTTTTTTTCATGATCCAGAACGACTTCGGGATGAACCTCTCCATCGTTTTTACGATTGCCGAATATGCTCCTTGCTGCCCACAGTTCGATAGGGGTATGGAGGTGTTCATACGACTTGGCGTGAAGGTATAAGCCTCCAGCGATGATCACTGCTCCCAAGAGTACAAGTGCTGCTGCGCCCCATCCGGCAAAGGGTACAACTGATGTTACTCCCGCAATCGCGAGTCCGCCCTCCAATACTAAAACGGAGCCTGCCGCGACAGCGCTTCCGCCATAAAGTGTCAAATCAGATGCTTCAGTGTTGCCGTGTCGTTTTTGTCTTTTTGATTTTTGAAAGTCTGAAGCGAATCCTAGAAAAATTGCTGGGTAACCGGATAATCGTGCAAACAGATTGCTCCCCAAAAACTTGATTACGCCGTTACCAAACGCCATCCCCGGCGCCGTCGAACTCAATCTCAGCATCACCGCCTTCTGCGTTGCGCGTACGCTAACCAATGTCGCCGCAGCCGCACCGATCACCCCGAAAATCGATGCCGCAAACCCCAAGGTGTATTCCGGCGCATTGCTTTTCTGCAGGCTGTTATAAGCCGTCTTCAGCGAGATCACGTTGAACCACAGCATTCCGGCGTTCAGACCACCGCCTCCGCCCGACGTAAGCAACCCGAGCAAGTTGGGTTTAACCCTCGCAGTGGTGGTCAGCTCAACCGCCACCGTCCGATTGCCCGAAATACGCAGCCGCTTCATTTCCTCAACCTGCGCCATGCCGCTCTTCAAATACCGCTCCACCTCCTGGCTGAACGGGTTTTCCCGGATGGCCTGGTCGGTGATCTGGTAACGCGCCGCCAACAGCCCCAGCGCTTTCTCGGCATTGGCCTCACGCGCCGCCAGCAGTACTTGCTGACGCAGGGTATGGCTGGCATCCCAGCGGGTCTGGCCACGCAGGCGTTTGAGCACCACGGCGTTGACGGACTGGGCCGTGAGATCGGTGATGTCGGCAATGGCCGGAAAACGCCCGGCCAGCCCTTCGATGACATTGTCGCTGCCACCCAGCACACTGCCGGCCGCATCGGCTTTGTCCTTGAAGGGGTTGAACGGCGCCAGGGCGGTGTAGAGCGGGCTGTCGTGCTGGTCCAGCCACTGTTCCAGGCGTTTGAAGCGCCGATCTTGGTCTTCGGTACCGGGTGCCGGCTGGCCCATCGGGTAAATCAGCAGGGCCAGGGCGATTTCCAGGCCACGGGCCGAGATGCGTTCGTTGCGGTCATAGCACGCCAGTGCGGCGGCCAGGCTGTAGGGGTCATCGATATGCGCAGCTTCGGCCGTGGCCAGCCACGCGTCGTGATCATGACTGGCTTGCAGGGCAAGGTTGCGCAGGCCTGCAATACGCTGTTCCAGCTCATCACGTTCGGCGAGGAACTGCAGGTATTTGTCGGTATCGATGCGCAGCGCCAAACGCGCACCGTTCGGGGAATAGTCCTCGTGAGTGAGGGCCCGATAACGTGCCTCGGCCGGGGGGAGAGGGCGTCCTGTGCGGGTGGACTGCAGCCTTGTCTCGACCACTTCGGTAGTGGGCATATCCGCTGGATACATCGTCTCCAGGGTTTTGTTCAGCAACAGGGCGACCAGGTTGCGATGGTGAAAATCACGGCTCTGCTGGCTGAGCCGTTCGGCATCGAGCTGGTAGCACGCCGGTACGCCTGCCTGCTCGGAGCCTTGTGCAGGTTTGGTGTGTTCCAGTTGCTCGGCGGGCATCAGGTCGTGCAGTTGGTGCTGGTAGGCCGAGACCGACAGGCTCAGGTCCAGGGCCACGCCTTCAGCATCCGCCAGCGCCACCACCACCGGTACTTTCGGCTGGGTGCTGGGATAGTCCCGGGCAATGGCGTTGAGCCTACCGACGGACAAGGTGGTTGTGGACGCGTGGCTGCTCCAGGTCAGGGACATACGCCGGCTTGTCGGTTTGTAGTCTTCGACCCAGTTTTGCAGCGCACTGAGCGGCAGTACATGGGGCTGGGTGGAGGGGGCTGGGTTGCCGGCAATCAGCTCGGCCATGTCCAGCTGGCGCATATGCCGTTTGCGCAGGGCTGCTGAAGCGGTGATGCGGGCAGTCGTGGCGTTGGTCCACAGGTGCGGGCTGTAGCCAATCCACACTTCCTTGGCGGTGTCCGGGCGGGTGTCGGCCCATACCCAGCCCATGCTCTGGCTGGACAGGTAGCGTTCGCGCAAGTGGTAGCCTTCCAGGCCCTGGTAGCGCAGCTCCTGGTAGCGTCCTTCGCCGTCGTACTCATGAATGACCAGTTTTTCGCCCTGAGAACCTTTCATGAACACGTAGATGTAGCCTGGGCGCAGTGCGCGCAGGGTGTAGGACGAGTGCTGCAGCGGGGCGAAGCCTTGTTCCAGGTTGAAGCCTGCGCCTGCGTAGCGACAGGCAGGGGCATCGCCCGTACGCGGCACGATTGCATAGCGCACTGGCAGGATGGGCACGCGTGGGCTGCAGGCGGGCCCGGAGGTGGCGCTGCCGACGGCGGGGCTAGTCATGGGGGGATTCCTTGATTTGGACCAGTGCGTGCAGCTCGCGAAGACGGGCCTGGGGCGACTCGTTGAGGTTGGTGTAGATCTTCGTAGCCTGGTCACTGCTCATCAGCCACATGTGCCCGGCCATCAGCCGAATGAACTGACCTGCGGTTTCCTCGTCGCGAAAGTTGAGTGACTTCAGCTGCGGCAACAGGGCTTCAATCCATTTCCTAATGGCGGCTAACGTTTGGGCGGCATGGGGTGGCATGGCCAAGACTTCGTGCGCCAGCGTGAGGATGAAGTGCTCGCGTATACCTGCGTGCAGCCGGTCCAGTTCATGTACGCGAAGGCGCAGCGGTGCTTGCGATATCAGGCGGGCAGTAGTCGGGGTGCGTTCGTGTGTTTTCCATTCATGGGCCGGCCCCCAGTTGACTCGCCAGGCCAGTGACGACACAGGCCCAAGCCAGGTGGCGCGATGATCGCCGTCCAATGCATCGAGCCAGGCTGCAAGATGATCCGGCTTGAAGTAAAAATTGGCTGCTCCCTGATCCGGGAGCGTGACCTGAGTAAGGCTGGTGAAGTGGTCCGCTAGCACTGCGAGGCAAGCTTCGCTATCCAGTGCTATGGCCCCTCCAACGGGCATCCAGGTGGTGATTGCATGGGCAAGCAGTTCGGGCGCTTCTGAAACGTCGACCAGCAAAGGGCCAAATTCGTGGCGGTCGTCCAGCGCGCTGCGCTTCCATAGCCATGCATGTTGAGTATTTCGGCTGACGTTATGGATGAGGTCGAGTACTGATGGAGCATAGGCCGGCACCAATTCGCCTTCTTGCGGTATGGGCCGGTAGGCCCAGTACTCGAGCTCGCAAGTCATGAGCAGCAAAAAGCGATAAGGATGTCCGAGAGATTCGCCGGACAGATGCGAGGGTGTTGTATTCATTGGACTGGCCCTTTGATACAGCGGCAGTCGGGCAACGGGCAGGTGCCATCGGGGCGCCGCCCGCATAGGCGGTCCAGAGGTTTGCCAGTGATGGGTGCGCTGCTGATGGAAAAGGGGTTGGTGCTACCGCTTGGAGATTGGAGCAGGACGCCGTTGATGTGTAGGTTCGGGCTGTCCAGGGTGATGCCCGTGTCATCAATCCGGATGGAGCCTCCAGGCCCTTGGATGATCACAGCTTCCGCTGTTCGAAGGTCGTAGCGTCGGGTGCGCCTGCGGATTTCCAGTCCCGCCTCCAGCTCTGCATGGCCCTCGACCTGCTGCTCAAGATTGCCGCCGACGCTGATGTGGTGATTGGCTGTGATCTGGTCGTGGCGATGATTGCCGACGGCCTCTATGCGGTCTTTGGCGATGTTTATTTTCTGATTTCGGCCTATATCGACAAACGTATCCTGGCCAATCCGGACCCGCTCATCATTGCCCACCGTTTGGCTGCGGTCATGCCCAATACTGAGCGTCTCGTCATGATCGACCTGTTCACTGCGGTTGTTGCCGACAAAGGTGGTTTCGTTGTGCTTGACGACGTTGTTCTGGTCCTTCTCGGCATGGATGAACACCTCTTGCCGACCCAACTCATCCTCGAAACGCAACTCATTGAAACCATCCCCCTTATGAGTCTGACTTTTAATGGTCATACGGGTCTTGTGATCGGGCAGGTCATACGGCGGCAACTGGTTACCGCAATAGGTGCGCCCGGTGATCATCGGCTGGTCGGGGTCGCCGTTGACGTACTGGATGATCACGTCCTGGCCGATCCGCGGGATGGCCATCGAGCCCCAGCTGCCACCTGCCCAGCCTTGGGATACCCGGACCCAGCAGGAGCTGAACTCGTTGTTGTTGCTCTCCCGGTCCCAGGGAAAGCTGACCTTGACCCGGCCCCATTCGTCGCAATAGATCTCCTCACCGGACGGCCCGACCACGGTAGCCATGTGAGGACCGTCGACGCGGGGCTTTTTGAGCGGAGCAGGGCGCCACTCGGTTCTGCCGGGTACCAGCTGAGCGGTTTGCTCGTAGTGCGTGCTCTGGTCGAGGCCAGCGGCTTCTTCCTGCAGACTGGTGAACTGGCTGCCCTTGTGAACCACGCTGTTCACGCGCCAATGCGCATTCAGATCATCACGTGGGTGGCCTGTGAGCGTGAAGCTGAGCCCAGGCTGCAGCCTGACGTCATCGCCCTGAACTTCTGCAATGCGCACATCATGACGCAGGGCAGTGATCCGGTTTTCGGTAAACGGTTTGCCCACGACATCGCGTTTGTAGCGGCCGGGATAGTCGAAGCGCTCGTACTCGGTGGACTGGTGTTCCAGGAAAGGGCCGTAAGCACGGTGTTCCTGGCGATACGCCGGGTGAGTGAAGGTGTAGTCGCGCTGGACCTGTCGCGAGGTTCGGACCTGCTCGCTGTAGCGCAAGCGCCTTAGGCAAGGCCTGGCTTGATCGCCGCCACTGTTGGATTGATACAGGACGGTGTTGGGATCGATAACGTCCTCGCCATCGAAGAGGTCATCGTTGTCGGTCTTGAGCGCGTCATGGCTGATCAACCCAAGGGATTGCAGTTGATCCGTGATGATCAACTTATGCAGTTTTTCACTGTGCTCGAAGCGATAGACGAAGCCCTCTTCAGCCGCCAATCGGGCGATGAAGTCGAGGTCGGTCTCGCCCGCCTGCACGCAGAATTCGCGCACCTGGTGGTCCAGGCTTGCGCGAAGCTCGTATTGATCGATGCCCTGACGCTGAAGCATCAGTTCAATAATCTGCGGGACGGTCTTTTGCTGAAAGATGCGCCAGTTCGAGCGCAGTCCGGCGCGGGCCAGGATGGGCTCGACCAAGGCGTGGTAGTAGGTACGGTAAAAGCCGCTTTCACCCTGGCTGAATCGGCTGACCAGCCCATGCACGTGGCGCAGCGGACCATTGTCATCCCAGATCGTGAATACGATGGGTTTATCCAGCAGTTGGCCGAAATCGATGTCGGGCTCGAAGCTGATCAATTCCAGCTCAAGGGTGAAAGGCGCGCTGATTTCTTCCTTGAGTTCAAACGAGACCACTTCAAACTCGGCATTGCCAGCGAGTGACTCAAAGGTGTATCGCAAATCAGATTGGCTGGGCATGAAAAGTCCTTCCGCCGTCCGAGAGTTCAAACGCCCCCGGCAGGGCCTGCCTGCCAGGGATGTTCAGCCGGGTTAGACGACGGGTTTACGCCAGTCGTCGGAGCCTTCGGTGCCAGCGGTGACGTGTGTCCAGGTGATCTTGCGGTACGACATCGAGACCTCGATCAACTGGGTGAAGTCAGCGTTCTCCTTGTTCTGTGCATGAGGCAAGGTGGTGTTGATGTCGACGATGGTGGCGTCCTCCAGCTTGGTGGTGAAGAAGTGCTCCTGCTTGCCCTCTACCGAAGTGCGGTACCAGTTGACTTCAACGGTCGGCAGCATTTCGCCGCTGGACAGGGCCTGATACATCAGCGGTGTCGCCTTGTTCAGGGCGCTGGTGAAGATGAAGGGTTTGTGGACCCGTTGGCCTGCAGGTTGGCCACTTTGCGGGTCGGTAGGTACGGTCACCTGGTGCTTGATCTCTTGCACCAGAATCTCGTCTTCGTGGCCCTCGACAAACACGTTGCCGACCGAATCGGAGGTGAAGGCGCCCGCGGTGATGTTGCCTTGGGTCTGGCCTTCGATCTTGATGTAAGCGGGTGTTGGCATGGCAGTTTCTCCTGCGTCCATGTGGATAAGCACGCGCATGAGCGGCAGCGTGGCCATCGGAATCGATGGACTTTTTCAACGCGGCAAACGCCGCGTCAATTCGTTGAATACGGTTGTGCCGACTGCCGGCTGTTCATTGCTGCAAGATGCCGTTGAGCGACTGCAGCACCTCGCTGGTGATCAGGTGCAGGCGGTAGCTGTAGATGCCGTAGGCGGTGGCCATGGCGATGGCGGAAATCACCAATGGGCTCCACCAGGGCCACTGCCGATTCATGCGGAAGTTGCGCGGGGCAACGTTGGTGTAGGGGTCACAGACCGTTGTCGGCGTGGGCCCTCGTAGTTCACGGATGATTCCGTGGAGTTGGTGAATGAGGGTGTTCAGCGTTTCTTCGCCTTTGGGCGCGAGGGCGTACTTGCCTTTGAGTCCCAGGCACAGGGTGAAGTACATGAACTCCAGCACGTCCTTGTAGCGCTGGGGCTCTTGCATCAGGCGCGAGATAACGGTGAAGATCTTTTCGCCGCCGAACGTTTCGCTGTGGAAAATGCTGAGCAGGGGCTCTTGGCTCCAGTAACTGGTCTGCCCCCAGGGCCTCTCCATCACGGCTTCATCGATGAACAGGCAAAGGCCGTACGAATACGCCAGAAGTTGCGTGGTCTCGTAGCCATGCTGACGCATCTCTTGCTGGATGTTTTCAATCTGGTTGCGTACCTGTTGGTGCACTTCCTTGATGTTGGGCAGCGCATCGATTGTGCGTAGACGCATGACCAGGCCAAGCAGTGGTGTGGCTGCGTCCAGCATCAGGTTGTCGTAGCCGCCCCGTAGCTGAAAGTCGGGATCGGCGGGGTAGCCCTTGTAAACAGGGGTGGGCTTTGGTGTGGTTGCCTCGCAGGCCACGGCGTCAGTGGGTAAAGACTTTCCAAGCATCGATGGCAACTGCTCAGCTTGAGCTGATTCGGTTTCATTGCGTGCGAGGTGGTTCTCTTGCATCTCACTCACTCCTGATCGCCCAGAACTGCAACTCAAGCCCGGGGAACTCCCCCGCGATATGAATCCCGAAACCGTTGGCCGTTTTCATGCAGACCCAGGCCGGGTCGCGGCGGTCGAGCTCGAAGTAGCTGAACCCTGCATGGAAGGGCAGATCGCGAGGGACCACAGGCAGCGGATGTAGCGCAATGCCGGGCAACTGCTTATGCACCAGGTCATTCAAGGTCTCCAGGGATGTGACCTTGGCTTTCTGCAGGAACAGCCGGCGCAATGTTGGCGGCGGCAGGTCCGCGCGCACGGCAAGAATGAAGTCCGCGTCATCGATCAGGCGGCGGTCTTCGAGCGTTGTCGTCATCACACCGTAATCCAGCGCGTCCAGCGGCAGCGAGATGGCCCGCGGTTGCAGGACCGTACCCAGGGCGCGGCGTAAGGTGTCCTGCAGTGGCTTGAATGACGTGCGCAGAGCCGTGTGCTGATAGGCAGGGAATTCCGGAGGCAGCCGGCTTTCGTCGGTGAAGGTTACGAACTCGCCACAGGCCTGGCTCATATGCAGGTACAACTGCTCGGGGTGTGTCTGCCCCTGCCTGGCCAAGTGCTGGAAGCACGGCCACCAGCGGTTCATGGCCTGCAGCAGGTTGAAGTCGCGGATGTCGGCAATACCGGACTGGCCCGATGCGCCTATCCGGCTAGCCAGGTTGCGCGAGCGCTCGCGCAGGGTATTGGTGATCTCCTCGAGGTAACGCTGGAGTGCCGGCACCGCCCGTACCGAGACGCTGGTCGGGTAGAACCCTTCATCCAGTTGCAGGCTGCCATCGGGCCGGCGCTCCAGAATGCGTGCCATGGCAAGGCGGGTGTAGGCGCTGCTGTCATCGGCCTTGCGTTTGAGCTGAAGGTTGGGCACTGCCAGATCGACCTGCGCCAAGTCGCCGTCGGCGCTATGGGTGTCCTTGATTTCCTGAGCCTGTGCGCTGTAGCGGAAGTTGGCGGCATTGTCGGGCCAGCTCACCTCTCGGCCACCCTCGGTGCGCAGTGGCAGGCAGAGATAGATCTCGCTGTCTTTCGCGCCGTTGTCCTCGATTTCCAGCGGCGGCGGCGGTGGCAGATCTGCCGGGATATCGAACACCGTGCCGTCCGGCATGATGCCGCGTGCGCGGGTGATGGCGATCTTTCCCAGGCTCAAGTATTCGTCGTTCAGTTGCAGCTCGCTGAATCCATAGAAGGCTGCGTTCAGGCTGCCAAGGCGTTGATGCAGGGCCGCTTCAGCGGCACGGCCAGCCTGCTGGAAATGCTGCGGTTTGACGAACAGGCCTTCAGGCCACAGGACGGGATTACGTGAACTCATGAGCGCTCCATGTCAGCGTGAGTAAGTGAGAAGGGCAGGGTTGCAGGCGCCATCAGTCCTCCTCCTTGAGCAGGATCTGCGTGTCGTTGAGCAAGACCGACAAGATGATGTGTTGGCCGCGCGGTGGAATGCGCAGTACCTGGCTCCAGGTCGCGTTTTCCTGGTGGCGGTAGTCGGCGATCACCGCGATGAACCGGGTCTCGGCCTCGATAGCGGCAAACGGAATGAACTTGAATTGCCCGGGGCGTAGCAGGTAGTCGTCATCACGAATGTAGGTGCTGCGCAGCACCTTGGCGGGGTCCTTGTCCAACAGCTCATAGATGCTGTTGCGCAGCAGCGAGTCGTCGCGTAGTTGCAGGATCTTGATGGCCATTGGGGTGGCGGCCGGCTCGGGGGCCACTGTGGTTGTACGCGGTAAGGTCAGCACCACATTCGATTCTTCGTAGTGGCCCGGCGTACTTTCCTCCAAGGGAGAACGAGCCGGCTCATCGGCCTCGTCCTCTGGCAGTTCGACGGGCGAGATGGCCGGGAATTGCTCGTGAAGAAACTCGAGCAGGGTCCCGACTTTCTCGGTCAGGGCATAGGGATCGCCCGCGCTCAAGCTGACCGCGTAGGGGCTGGGTTCCAGGCTGCTTTCTTGCTCAGTCGCTGCTTGCAGGCTGTTGGGGTTGCTGTTAAGCGTGGGGCTGGCGTTGATGCTGAACGCGATTTCGGTGGGCTGATCCTTGGTCGCGCCGACGGGTATCGAGGGGTCCATCGCCACTTGGCTCATTTTGCTCAGGGCGGTGCAGCCCGAGGCCCCGATCAGTGTTGCCAGAAGGCCGGCCATGAGTGAATGACGCGTCATGAGCGTTCTCCTGAGATCAGTCGATCCAGCGGGTTCTCTTGCACTGGCCGCGTCACTGCTTCCAGGGCAGCCAAGGGATCGTTGCCCATGCCCGGATCGAAGACCGAGCAGATCTCAGCGACGACTGGGGCAGCCGTGGGCCTGTGCAGCCAACGCTGCGCGGGTGCATCCAGGATGAGTCGGTCGAGCACCCGCAAGTCAGTGGTTAACAACTCTTCCAGCGAACGGGCATCAGCTTGTGAAAGCTGAACCAACAGTCGATAAGCGCCAACACGTAGCCGGTCACCCTCGAGCAAACGCCTGGCCGATAGCGGCCCCAGGCTATCGAGGTTGTCGTTCAGGTAGGTGCGCTCGCAGCGGTCGATCACGCAGAAGCCGCCTTCGATCCAGCGGATCTCGCAATGGATCGGCGCCACGCCCTGCTCACGATCATTGATCAGCCACGTGGTTCCCGCGCTGCCGACGGTGCCACCTGCACGATCGAATTCGTGCCG
The DNA here is from genome assembly GCF_019646095.1 of Pseudomonas sp. 2hn. Classification (NCBI taxonomy): domain Bacteria; kingdom Pseudomonadati; phylum Pseudomonadota; class Gammaproteobacteria; order Pseudomonadales; family Pseudomonadaceae; genus Pseudomonas; species Pseudomonas sp. 2hn. Next base: position 2,166,176 of record NZ_CP081016.1, read on the forward strand.
GGCGGTGACGTTGTGCTGCAACTGGTCGAGGTTGGTGATGCTCAAGATCAATGTGCTCATGAGCGCCCCCGGAACCGCACGACGGGGCTGATCTGGCCGTGGTGGTCATCGACGAAGCTGGTCCAGCCCAATTGGGCGCCACGGCTGGGGTGCAGGCAGAAGGGCGACAGCGCGTGCTGCTTCAGCCGCAGCTCCAGGTCGTAGGCCAAGCCGTCGCGCAGCAGGAAGTCGATCAGGGCACGCAAGCGGTTGAAGTTGATGCCGCTGGGCAACAGGTCACGCAGCTGTGCCTGGTCGAGCTCGCTGATCACGATGGTGAACTTGCTGCTGCGAGTCCGCGTGCGGCTGCCGACCATGAAGGAGTTGCCCAGCTCACCATTGCTGCGGCCAAGGCTTACCTGTTGCAGGATTGTCGTAGGTACCAAGCGGGTTTCGAACTCGCGAATCTGCACCTGCTTCAGGTCGAAGCAGTGCGCGATGATGCCGGCGACGGTGCCCGGTGCGCGGCTGCGGCTGGCGATGACGCCGGCGAAACTGAGCAGCCGGCTCCAGGGCAACGCCGTGTCGCCGCGCAGCTGTTTGTCATTCAACCCGAGCAGGGCAAAGATGTACTGGGAGAATCCATCGCTGGCACCCGGCTGGAAACGAATGTAGTAGCGGTACTTGCGCCAGATGCGGTGTAGCAGGCTGAGCAGGTAGTGATTGAAGAAGTCGAAGAACGCCGGGCGCACGCCGATACCCTGTGCATGCTCGTATGCCACCTGCTCCAGATAATAGGAGGGCAAAGGCGAATCAGTGCCGTGCAGACCCATGAACGTGGTGCACACGCGATAGCGATCTTGTGCCTCGGGCATGCGTTCGGCCTTGCAGATGTCCGAAACGGGGAAGCTCAGGCGCGGGTCGCTGCCAAGCCGCACGCGCAGGCGGGCTTCTTCGCTGGGCCAACGGGGTTCAAGATCGTCTCCGTGAAGCCCGTGAAGGCGCTCGAGCAACTGGTAGAAGTTGTACCGGTGCGCGCCCGCGAGCAACTTGTCGGCTAGATCAGCGGTTGCTTGCCGGTCTGGATGGGCCATGTGTAGTGCTCGTTGTTGGTGATGTTGATCACTTCCAGCTGATGGAAGGAATTGATGCTGGAGTACAAGGCGAAGAAGTGCGCGAGCACACAGCCGAACAGGTACAGGTCGCCTTCGCAGAGGAATGCTGCCTGGTCGAGCTTCAGTTGCGTGCGCAGGCCGCGAATGGGCTGCCCTTTGATCAGCCAATCCAGAGGCGCCGTTTGGATATCCCGGATGCCGTCGAGGCGTTTGCGGGTGGTGCGTGTCTGCTGGATGTCGTGCAAGGCCGCGAAGTCATAAGCGCGAATAACCGCCTTCAATGGCTCGGCTGAGAGCAGCGACAAGTAGTTGAGCGACATGTTGGATATCAAGGCCCATTGCAACTGGCCGTCCAGCACCGGCCGATAGGGGCGGGTCGGTGCACAGATATTGGTGTAGGTGGTCAGCGGCGGGGTGACTTCGCAGAGCACATTGATGTCATCGATGCCCAGAGCCAGGGGCAGATCGCGGTTGGTGCAGGTCAGGTCGATGGACGCCGTTTCCAGCTCACCGATATAGGTATTGGCGTCGGCACGCACGAAGGCGATGCGATGCGTGACGCCATCACCCCGCAGTGAGTCTTCGAGGGTGTAGCGGTAATACAGCGCCGTGCGCCCTTGAATATGCTCGATCTCATGGGCGAACGATTCGAAGGGGCGGAAGGTTCGCAGGTATTTACCAGGACTTCCGTCGCTTGTCGTACGGGTGCTGATCACCTGATCGACACTGAAGATTTCGTAGGCGTGGCGTTCGGCGCCTTTGGGTGTGAGCTCGACCTGGGCGGCCTCGTTGGAGAGGTCAATGGGCTCGGCGCTGTGCTTGAACAGGTTTACCGCAGGGGCGCAGAACAAGTTGAAATCCGCTTTGCCAATGCGCAGCGAGTCCGGTAGTTGACGGGTGAAGTGGAAATCCAGACCCACTTGCTGAGTCGTCTGACCAGGCCAGATCTTCTCCAGGCCCGTCAGGGCGAAGAAGTGAAAGCGCTCAGGAAAAATGAAGTATTCCTGCAGGATCCGGTAACCGTCGAAGACGTTCTGCGGATAAGGCAACAACGCGTCGTCCGGGCTGAAACCTGGGAAGACGATGCTGCTGGCCGGCAGCCTGAGGGCCTGATCATTGATGGTCACGCTGACATGGCTGAGATAGTGAGCGATCCATAGGTACAGTGTGCGCGCTGTTTGGGTGGTACCGCTCAGGTGAAAGTCGAGGCTGGTGCATTCGAGCGTGTTCAATGGGCGCTCGACCAAGGTGTGTAGGTCGATGCGAACCACTGAACTGTCGAGCGTTTGGGTTGAGGCCACCGCGTCGATCTCGAACGGGTGAATGTCCACGGTGGTACAGGTGCGGAACTCACAGGGAATTCCGTCGACAGGCTTGGAGAGCAGGCGTGCCCCCCTTGGCACGCGTTGCGACTGGCTGAGCGCCTGTTTGCACGGTGTGAACTGGATGATCGTGGCGCTCGGCAGCGGGCGAAGGTAGTTGGGCCACAGCAGTTGCAACATGGGGTGCGTCAGCTCTGGGAGGTCGTCCTCCAACTTGAGGCGCAGCTTCGCCGTCAGAAAGGCGAAGGCTTCCATCAAGCGCTCCACATCGGGGTCGCTACCCCTCTTGCCCAGCAGCCGGGCAAGTTGTGGATTGTCCTGGGCGAAGTCGTCCCCAAGTTCATGGAGATAGCGTAACTCTTCGCTGAATCGATCTTTGAGCGACATCGATTACCTCACTCGGGTATGGCGGTTATGGCCGTTGACCAGCAGCTCCAGTTGCAACTGCTCCGTGTGGTTATTCACCTGCACTTGGCAGTCCAGCCTGAATTGCAGCTCCTGAGGGGCGTGACAAGCGGGCACGGCTTTGAGTGAACGTACCTGCACGCGAGGCTCGAAACGCTGGATGGTGCGGCGTATGTCGGCGCTCACTTGTTTAAGGAGGTCGCCACTGCTCACGTCATGCCCGTTGAAATCGCGCAGGCCCAGTTCAGGGCTGCTCTGTGAGCAACCCTGTCGAGCGTTGAGCAACGTTTCCAAGTGGCGCTTGATGGCGGCGAACTTGTGGGATGCGTTCTCTTGCCTGGACGGCGCCCGGATCACGGACTGATCGGCAACCAAACGGTCGAAAAATCCGCTCATTGGGTGTCGAGCCGGCCTACCAGGGAGATCTCGAAGTTCGCGCCCATGTATTTGAAGTGCGGGCGCACTGCGAGCGAAACCTGATACCAACCCGGATCGCCGGCAACGTCTGAAACCTCGACCTTCGCAGCACGTAGGGGACGGCGGCTGCGGACGTCGGCCGAGGGATTTTCCTGGTCGGCGACGTACTGCCTGATCCATTTGTTCAGCTCGGACTCAAGGTTGCGGCGCTCCTTCCAGCTGCCGATCTGCTCGCGTTGCAGCACCTTGATGTAATGGGCCAGCCGGTTGACGATGAACAGGTAAGGCAGCTGTGTGCCCAGCTTGTAGTTGGTTTGAGCCTGCAAACCTTCCGGGGTCTTGGGGAAGTTCTTCGGTTTCTGTACCGAATTGGCTGAGAAGAACGCGGCGTTGTCGCTGTCCTTGCGCATGGTCAGCGCGATGAAGCCTTCTTCGGCCAGCTCGAATTCCTTGCGGTCGGAAATCAGCACCTCGGTTGGGATCTTCGCTTGCAACTGCCCAAGCGCCTCGTAGAGATGCACAGGCAGATCCTCCACGGCGCCACCGGACTGCGGGCCGATGATGTTCGGGCACCAGCGGTAGCGGGCAAAGCTGTCGTTGATGCAGCTGGCCAGCAGGAAGGCGGAATTGCCCCACAGGTAATTGTCGTGTCGCCCGTCGATATGTTCTTCGTAGTTGAAGCTTTTGATCGGCTGTTCCTGGGGGTGGTAGGCCGAGCGAAGCATGAAGCGTGGCCCGGTCAGCGCTGTGTGGCGGGCATCTTCGCTTTCGCGGAAGGCGCGCCATTTGGCATGTCGCGGCCCTGCGAAAATGTCTTTGATTTCCTTCAGGTTTGGCAGCTCTTCAAAGCTGCTCAGGTTGAAGAAATCGGGGGAGGGGGCGGCCAGGAACGGGGCATGCGACATGGCGCCGACAGAGGCCATGTAGCTCAGTAACTTTATGTCTGTCGAAGAGGGGCCGAAGTTGTAGTTCCCCAGCATGGCCGCCACCGGCTCACCACCGAACTGCCCATAGCCTGCGGTGTAAACGTGTTTGTACATACCGCTGCAGGTGATATCGGCGGCATTGTCGAAATCGTCGAGCAAGTCTTCTTTGCTGACATGCAGGACTTCAAGCTTGATGTTCTCGCGGAAGTCCGTGCGGTCCACCAGAAGTTTGAGGCTGCGCCACGAGGACTCGAGTGCCTGGAATTCCGGCTGATGAAGAATGGCATCCATTTGCTTGCTGAGCACTCGATCCAGCTCTGCAATCATCTGGTCGACGCGATGTTTATTGATTAGTTGATCTGGATCACCAGTTTTGAGTATTTCTGCAATAAAGGCCGATACGCCTTGACGAGCGACTTGATAGCCCTCTTGAGCGGGAACTAGCTTTGTTTGCGCCATGATCTGATCGAGCAGAGTGGCATGGCTCAATGTCTCGCCAGATAGTTCAGCGGCGAGGGAGGTGCTGGTTGGCTTTGGCATGGGGACGCTCCGTTGTCTCAGTCTTCTTTTGGCGCCTCAAGCACCAGGTCCAATTCTTCGGCGAGTTGTTTGCGGGCCTGCTCGTTGTTCAATAGGTGCTGCAACTGCTCGCGGAAAGCGGGTACGTTGCCCAGCGGGCCTTTCAGTGCCACCAGCGCCTCACGCAGCTCCAGAAGCTTGCTGAGCTCTGGTACTTGGCGAGCGATGCCGTCTGGCCCGAAGTCATTGATCGATCTGAACTGCAGGTTGACCGCCAGCTCCGCGTCGGCGGCCGTGCTGAGCATGGAAGGTACCGACATGGCCAAGCTGACATCGGCGTCGTTCAACACGTTGTTGAAGGTGTGTTTATCGATACGCATGACCGATCGGTCTTCCAGCGAACGGGTGTCATCCAGGCCGAAGTCGCCCATTACCAACATCTTGTGCGGCAGCTCTACTTCGGCCTGTTCATCGCCGGTGGCGGGTACATATTTGATGTTGATGCGTTCTTTGGGTGCAACCGATCCTGTGGATTTTGCCATCGCAGAATCTCTCCGTGTTCTAGTAAGAGTTGTCCGTATTGGATTTTTAGTTACAAATTAGTGTGTGGGAAGTTTCCTAGTTACTTGTCGGATGTGTAAACAAGGTGCGGGATTGGTTGTGCGTCGCGTAAAAACATTGCGCTTGGTTTTGTCATGTCGTCGAGCATGGAAGTGTAAGAAAATATTTTTTTGTTTGTTGCTGTTCCGATGGGCTAGGCTCTTGCCGTCTGCGGAAATTTGAGTGCCTGAGAGGGCTGTTTCAGATCCGCTAATTTGAATAGGTCATATGCACTATATGAAAGGTGTTTACTTGCGATGCCTGGTAATAAAACTTGTGGCGTAAGTCTTTGGCTGGTGCTCGGGTGTATGCCAATACCCGTGTATTCCGATCAGGATTGCTCGCGGATCGTGTCCAACCTGAAGCGTTTGGCGTGTTTTGATGAAGCCGCCGGAACGCCTGCACACTCGGTGCCCATGCAGTGGTCGCCGCCAGAACAGGACTCACCCACGGTGCGCCGGGTGCTGACTCACGAAGCAGGACGCCATCCTGACGACCTAACGTTTCGACTCACGCCTGAAGACGACGGGCTGACGATCTCTGCACCTGCAATCGCTTCGGCCGCGTCGCATCCCTACCTGGTGATCAGTTGTTTGCAGAACATCTCCAGGCTGCAACTGGTCGCCGCGCAACCCGTTGATGCTGGTCGGGTGACGGTGCGATTGCAGGGGGAGCGGAGTACCACCGTCGCAACCCCTTGGCAGGTGACGGAGAACGGTCAGGTACTCGATGCGGGCCGGGGCTTGCCCGGAATCGAGCAGATCAAGCAACTGATTGGGGCCCATCGCATTCAGGTCCAAAGCGACAACCCCTCCATTGACGGGTTGGTCTTCGATGCTCAAGGCCTGGACCCACTCATCGACGAGGCGCGCAAAACATGTCGTTGGTAGCAGAGGTCAACGCACAGGAAATTGTCCGGCTGCTCGCACCCATCGATGCGCAGGCACCGGTCGGTCTGTTCGATGTGGAGGACGAAACCTATCAGGCCATTGACCAGGAAATGGTCAAGCTGGGCGGGCTGCAGGCAGCCACCATCGACTGGGCCTATATCGAGGAAGCCTCACGACAGTATCTGGCGCAGCAGTGCAAGCACTTGCGTATCGTCGCGCACCTGAGTGCTGCGTGGCTTCGCAGTGGATGTTGGGAGCGATGGGGTTTTACCTTGGCGTTGCTGGCCGGCATGGTCGAGCGCTATTGGGAGGTTGCGCATCCAAAGCCTGGCCCCAAAGGTTTTCTGGGCAAGCGCAAGCTGGTTGGCCTTGTGCTCGATCGTTTGAACGAAGCGCTGCCGCGCCTGGACCGCTACACATTCACCCCAGCTCATGCGGCCGTAGCTCAAGAGGCATTGCGGCGCCTGCAACAGCAGCAAGCCGTTGCTCAGTTGGATGGAGCCTTTCTGAATGATGTAGATCGACTGCTGCGCAAGCAGGCGGAGCAGGCGAGCGGTGCTGGCGAGCCTGCTGCGGCGAAGTCGTCGGCGGCGGCCACCAAGTCTGCACCGCTGGCTGAGGTCATTGCCACCCCAATGCCACGTGTGTCGTTAGGCAACGAGCGCGAATCACGACGGGCCGTGCTGGCCATGGCCGAGATGATCAATCAAAAAGACCCCTACGACCCGACGGGCTACCAGTTGCGTCGATTCGGCCTGTGGTCCCATATCCAGGCGGCGCCTCAGATCAAGCAAGGCAATCGCACGGAACTGATGGCGGTGCCAGTGGATATCGCCATCGACTATGAAGAGGCGATTGCTGGCACTGCGATCAGCGCGGCGTTGCTTCAGCGGATCGAAAAGAGCGTGACGGCTTGCCCCTTTTGGATACGCGGCAGTTTCCTCGCGGCCAGTGCGGCGACACGGCTGGCGATGGGGGAGGTAGCTGAGGCAATCCGCGCAGCGACTGCCCGATTCGTCCAACGCATGCCCGCGCTCCAGCAGTTGTGTTTCAGCGACGGCAGGTCGTTCGTGGACGATCAAAGCATGGCTTGGCTCAGAGGCGCAGCTGGGCAAGCGCAAGTCGAATCTGCCCACGAGTTCGCAGACCTGCGCGAAGAGTTGGCCGGTCAGTTGGACGCAAGTGGGGTAGAGCCGGTTTTGCTCAAGTTGCAGGCCATGCAGGCGAACCTTCGTGCTCCGCGTGAGCGCTGCCATACCACCGTCATTGCGGCCGATCTCTTGGCAGCGCGAGGCGTGTCCTGGCTGGCTCAGGCCCTGTGCGCCAGCGTCGCACGGACCATGCAGCACACCACGGCCGCCGTTTGGGAGCCAGAGGTGTTTCAACGACTGCAACAGTATGCCTCTGCTCATGTGTTGGCTGATCAGAACAAGGACTAGGCCCCCCTCATGAATCAACTATGGAAGCTATGGAAACGTTGGGGTTTGCCCCTGATGACTCGGATCGGCCTGGCCATGCCGCTGCTGCTTGTGCTGGGTACCGTGCTGATGCTGGTCGCCATCTGGTGGCTCGGGCCGCAGTGGATGTGGCGTGATCAGCACCCGCTGGCCAGCCTGGCGCATCGCAGCTTGGCCAGCCTGGTGCTCGTGCTGGTGCCGATGTTGTGCTGGCTAGTGGTGCTGCGCAGGCGATACGTTCGCCTGCAGGCTGAGCGCAAGCACGCAGTGGCCGCTGAGCTGGACAGCGTATTGCCGCTGGTTCAGGCGCAAGAGAAAGCCTTGGACCAAGGACTTTCGCGATTTCTCGATGGCGCAGGCGGGCGCCGTGCGTTGTATCGATTGCCCTGGTACTTGGTGATAGGCGACCAGCATGCTGGCAAGACCAGCTTCATCGATCGCACAGAACAAAGCTTTTCCCTGACCCGCATCGACAAGGCACAGGCTCGGGGCATGCAGGCCCAAGCGCTGGCCTTTCCGATAGGTTGGTGGGTCAGCAATGATGCGGTGATCATCGATCCGCCAGGGGCGTTCATCAGGCAGGAGTCGCCGGCAGGCTCGCCCGTCGACGAATCAGCCACACAGCAAGTGCCACCTGCAACTTCGGCCAGGCTGTGGCAGCACCTGCTGGACTGGTTGTTGCGCAGCCGCAGCCAGAGAGCCCTCAATGGCATATTGCTGGTAGTCGACTTACCCGCGCTATTGCATGGCACCCCCGAGCAGCGCATTGCCTTGGCGCATGTGTTGCGCGCCCGTCTGTACGAGGTCAGTAGTCAATTGGGTTCGCGACTGCCGCTGTATGTGGTGCTGACCAAGTTCGATCTGTTGGACGGGTTCGACCAGCTCTATACCGGGCTTTCCGTCTCCATGCGGGAAAAAATGCTCGGTTTCACGTTCAAGCTGGATGCGATCGGCACGTTCGACGCTTGGCTGGAGGAGTATGGCGATCACTACGAACAGTTGATCAGCCAGCTGTTCGAGCAGGTGGTGGATCGGCTCGATGCGCTGGACAGTGCTCCGCAGCGCGCGCGCCTGTTCTCATTGCATGCCCAACTGATCGGCTTACGCCCAATACTGCTGGAATTCCTGAAAGAAGCGCTGGCCAGTGATCGCTACACCACGCCAGCCTTGGTACGCGGAGTGTACTGGTCCTCGGTCAGCCAGCAAGGTGACATGCTCAATGCGTTCGTGCGCGAGGCCGCGCAACCCTACAAGACGAAGCTCCCTCTGCTCGAGGGCAAGGCGCAAACCAAGGCGCTGCCGTACTTCGTCCAGCATGCGTTCGGGCGCGTCATCTATAAGGAAGCCGGACTTGCTGGGGATAACATCAAGGTGGCACGCAGTAAGCGCCAACTCCTATGGGTGGGCTCAGGGGTAGGCATGCTGGCTTTTTGTGTCGCCATCGCCGGCTGGCAGCGCTTTTTCGACATCAATGGCGACAAAGCCGCCAACGTGCTTGCCAAAAGCAGGGAGTACAGCCATCACGAGGTGGACCAGCGTCTGGATCCTACCGGACGCAACCTGCTGGAGCCGCTGGACCAGATTCGCGATGCGGTATCGGTTTTTGGCGACTACCGCGCTGCATGGCCGGGTGTTTCCGATTTTGGCCTGTATCAGGGGCGCGCTATAGGCCCGCGTGTCGATGAGGCATATCTCAGCTTGCTCTCCAAGCGGTTCCTGCCGGCCTTGGCCAGTGGTGTGATAGATGCCATGGATGCGGCGCCGCCAGGCAGTGAGCAGCAAATGGCTGCTCTCAGGGTTTACCGCATGCTGGAAGACCGTCAGAACCGCCGCACCGAATGGGTCGAAGAGTGGATGGCCCGACAATGGCAGCAGAAATTCCCTGGCCAGGGGCAACTGCAGCGCGACCTCATGCGGCACCTTAAGTACGCCTTGGCCTACGCCGATACCGACCTGCCGCAGTACAGCCAACGTGTCGCCGTGGCGCAGGCAGCGCTGCGCAAGGTGCCGCTACCCGAGCGGGTTTACGCCGGCCTGAAACAACAGGCCGGGGAGCAGTTGCACACCGGGCTGGACTTGCGTCATCAGGTTGGGCCTGCCTTCGACGTGGTGTATCAGCCGTCCATGGGCGTCAGTAAGGGTAATGATGTGCTGTTAGCGCCGATGCTCACTGCCAAAGGTTTCAAGGAGTACTTCGAGCCACGCAGTCAGAGCTTCGCCGATTTGGCGATGATTGACCAATGGGCGCTGGGCGAGCGTAGCCAGCTCGATTATTCGGAAGCCGACAGGGAGGCGCTAAGCGAACGGCTGCGCAACTTATACAGCGCCGATTACATTGACAGTTGGCGCCGTGCCCTCAACGCTTTCAGCGTGGCTGATTTCCGTGACCTGGACCATGGTGTCGCGATCCTGCAGCAGTTGACGGGGCCTGCGGCGCCGCTGCATCGATTGCTCGATACGGTAAGGGACAACACGTCGCTCTCATCGACTGGCGTTGTTGAGGTGGCAGATGAAGTCAAGACAGTGCCACCGACAAGTCGTAAGCCTGAGCATCAGCAGGCGTGGACTATTCAAAGGGCCTTTGCCGGGCTGAGCGCGATGCTGCAGGTAACGGCAGAGAAGCCTAGCTACTACGATGAAACCCTGGCTGCTATCGCAGCCGTGCACGACTACGCCAAGGCGGTGCAGGACAGCCCGGACCGAGGCAAGGCTGCACTGCAGGCCGTGCATCAGCGTTTCTCGATGACCGGGCATGACCCCATCGGCACCTTGCAGCGGGTATCCACCGGCTTGCCTGAGCCGATCAACCACCAGGTCCGAAAGGTGGCTGATCAAACGGCGCAGGTATTGAACGTTGAAGCCCTGCGCGAGTTGGAACGGCGCTGGGACGCCGAGGTGTACAGCTTCTTCCAGCAGCGCCTGGCAGGCCGATACCCCTTCGTGGCCAGGGCGCCCGACGCGTCCCTGGATGACTTCGAGGCGTTCTTCGGGCCGAAGGGCCGGCTGAAGCAGTTCAATGAGCAGTATCTGAAGGTGTTCCTGAAGGACAACCTCGAAGCCCTGCAAACCGGCCAGCAGGGGCAGTCCCTGATCCGCAGCGATGTGATCGAGCAGTTGGAACTGGCAGACCGCATTCGTGAAACGTTCTTCGATCAGCGCGGCAACTTGAGTGTGCAGTTCAGTATCGAGCCGTTGGGGCTGAGTGCGAACCAGCGCACCAGCCTGCTGGATCTGGACGGTCAGTTGATTTCCTACACCCATGGCACGAGCCAGATCACCGGCATCATCTGGCCCAATACGCTTGGGCAACATGTGCGTAGCAACCTGACGCTGCTCAGGCAGAACGGCAACAGCAGCAGCCTGGAGTATCGAGGGCCATGGTCCATGTTTCGCCTGCTCAGTCGCGGTTCGCTCAATGGGCGGACGGCGACCAGCGTGGATCTGAGTTTCAGGACTGGTGATGGTGTGATGCGCTACCGGCTCAGCGCAGAGAAGGCCTTCAACCCGATTACTCAACAACCGTTCAAAGGCTTCCGCTTGCCGCGCGGGCTGCTGCAACAGCCATCCAGTGTGGCTCTGGTCGGACAGACGATCGCACCTGTCATGTAAGGAGTGGGCGATACAAAAGGAAGGGCGAGTACAAGCTTTGCATTACTGTACCCAGGCCATCGAACAACTTGAGGCTGGGATGCGCACCGTGCGCAATCCGATCGTCGCAGGAGGAGAAATGATGGATGAAGAGGTACTCGTTGGCCTTGCAACCCAGTGCAGGGACAAAATGGAGTACAGAGGTCACCGAGTGATCGAAATGCTCAGTCGCGAAGCGACCCTGGTTGCCGAGATCGCTTCAATGCGGGCGCAGATCAAGCTTGCGCGGCAGGAGGCTTATGCTGGGCACAAGGATCTGGATACCCAGTGGCTGAGAAGGATCAACTACGCAATCATCATGACCAAGAAGGAGTTGGCTGGCATTCGGGTTGATCGTGGCTTGGCACAGTATCAGCAGAAGGAAGAGAGGCGTAAGTTGAATCTGTTGACCCAACTATCCGAGCAAGCGTTGTTCGTGCGCCATGCTAAGTGCCTCCTTACAAAGAAGGCCTTCGAAGAGATTCGCGCGGGAGTTCGTAGCGAGGTGTCGGTAGTGGTGCCGCAGATGTCTGGGCATGGGGTCGATGACTGCACGTAAGCTTGCGCAGGCGCCAGATGGTGGCCAGATCAGGGGAGGGGCGCAGCGCTCCTGTCCGCCGTTTCCCATCTTCACCTGAGGCAGTCAGTTTGCCTCGCCCTTGACCAGTGCTCCCGCTGACTCGTCGAATCTTCATCTTGCTGTCGGCTGACCACAGTCCGCAAGAAACGGAGAGCATCCCCCCGTACCGCACCCAATAGTACCCGCGCACCCTGCAAATCACCTTCAGGACGAGGTACTCATCATGCAACTGGCAGGCAAAGTGGCAATCATCACCGGCGCCAGCTCCGGTATCGGCCGAGCCGCGGCGACATTGTTCGCCCGGCACGGCGCCAACCTTGTGCTCACGGCCCGGCGCCAGGCCGAACTCGAGCAGCTGACGGCGGACATCGCGGCGGCCGGACAAGGCCGGGCTGTGGCCGTGGCTGGCGACATCACCGATGCGGCGTTGGCCAGGGAACTGGTGGACGTGGCGGTGGCGCGCTTCGGTGGCCTGGACATCGCCTTCAACAATGCCGGTACCCTCGGTGAACTGGCCGCCGTCCCCGAGCTGTCCCTGGAGGGCTGGCAACACACCCTGCACACCAACCTCACCAGCGCCTTCCTCTGCGCCCAGGCGCAGATTCCGGCGTTGCTGGCCCGTGGCGGCGGCTCGCTGATTTTCACCTCGACCTTTGTCGGCCACAGCGTGGGCATGCCGGGCATGGCCGCCTATGCGGCGAGCAAGGCCGGGCTGGTCGGCCTGGTCCAGGTCATTGCGGCGGAGCAGGGCAGCCGTGGCATACGCGCCAACGCGCTGCTGCCCGGCGGTACCGATACGCCCATGGGCCGCAGTGCGATGAACAGCCCCGAGGCCCGGGCCCATGTCGAAGGGTTGCATGCCCTCAAGCGCCTGGCCCGGCCGCAGGAGATCGCCGAGGCGGCGTTGTTTTTGGCGTCGGAGGCATCGAGTTTCATGACCGGGGCGGCCATGGTGGTGGATGGTGGGGTGTCGGTGGTGCGGGGGTGAGGTGGTCTGCAGGTTCCGCGTGGTGCTGTAGAAATGATCGCGGGGCAAGCCCGCTTGTATGGTAGGACTTGAAGGGAGGAGGAGGGACATAGCTCGCTTCTGACTGTTCACAGCAGTACAGACCGTGGGAGAAATCACCCCTCCTCCTTTCAGCACTCAAGCGCCGATAAGGAATGCCTCGTTTGCAAACGACGATAGATGCAAGCCTGCGCCAGAGTGTGCCCTTCAAGTCTCGCTACGCTACAAGGAGCCGCTTTTCATGGCAATGCCCAAGACACCAATCGAAGCAGGCGTAGATACCGCCAAAGATGAACTGGTGATACAAGGCGCTCCCGATACAAAACCCTTCGCCATCCCCAATACCCCGAAGTCCATCAAGGCTTGGCTCAAAACATTGCCGGCAGGCTCGGCGCTAGCCATTGAAGCGACCAGTACCTACCACATGGAGATGGCCGAGCAGGCTCATGCTGCAGGTTTTGCAGTGTATGTGGTCGACGGCTTCAGGTTGGCCAAGTACAGGGAAAGCATTGCTGTTCGGGCCAAAACAGACGCCCAGGATGCATCTTTGCTGGCGCGCTACTTGAGCAACGAACGGAGCTCCTTGAAGGTCTGGACGCCCCCACCATCAGGGCATCGGCAGATCCAGATGCTATTGCGCCGCCGCGCCAAGCTGGTGGAAGTCCGCGGCATGCTGCGGGAGAGCTTTTCGGGTGACAAGATGTTCGCCGCAGAGCTCAAAAAGATCGAACGGACACTCAAACGCACAGAACTTGCGATAGAAAAAAGATTGCGCAAGGAGGTCAAGGACGCCGGACTCAACGATCAACTGCGTCGCGTCCAACAACTCCCTGGTGTCGGTTTTCTTACTGCCGTTGGTTTGGTTATGTCCTTCATGCGTGGTGAGTTCGCCAACAGCGATGCTTTTGTCGCTTACCTTGGAATGGATGTGACGGTTGCCCAATCGGGCAAATGGTCAGGTAGAGGCAAGTTGAGTAAGCGAGGGGACTCGGAGGTTCGTAGACTGTTGTATAACGCTTCGATGAGCGGCAGTCGAACCGCGACCTGGAAGGCATTCCACGCTTACCACTTGGGGCGTGGGAAGAAAACCACTCAGGCGTTCGTAATTCTTGCTCGCCGCTTGGCCCGGCTGGCTTTCGGCCTTATGAGACATGAGACGGACTGGAAGCCTGAGATATACACCGGGGGTGCCACGCTACCCAGCTGAAACTGGGGGCTGCTGCGCAGCCCATCTTCAAACTACTTGGAGTGGCTCCACGCTTGAGAGATTTCTCACGCGCGCCGGACTGTGGCCGGATGCTGGAAAATGGCGAGAGAGAGCTTTTCGGTTGAAAATTTGCCTCTCGCCATAGAATCTCCCACGCAGGTTCAGTTACCAGTAGATCAAACGGGGCTGCCAGGCAGCCCCGAGCGCTTGCATCAATCCGCCGGCTTGGGCGCGAAGCGCAGGATCAGGCAGGCGATCACCGCCGACAGCAGCGAGCCCAGCAGGATGCCGATCTTGGCCGCGTCGATCTTATCGGCCTGGCCGGGGAAGGCCAGCTCGCCGATGAACAGGCTCATGGTGAAGCCGATGCCGCACAGCATCGCCACGCCGTAGATCTGCAGCCAGCTGGCGCCATGGGGCTTGCTGGCCAGGCCGGTCTTGACCGCCAGCAGCACGCCGCCGAACACGCCGAGCTGCTTGCCCAGCAGCAGGCCCAGGGCAATGGCCAGCGGCAGCGGAGCGAAGATGTCGCTCAGGCCCAGGTCGCCGAACGAGACACCGGCGTTGGCGAAGCCGAAGGCCGGCACGATGAGGAAGCCGACCCAGGGCGCCAGGCCATGCTCCAGCTTGAGCAGCGGGCTGGCTTCGCGGGCCTCGCTGTCGCCGGTGCTGTAGGGGATCAGCAGGGCGCCGACCACGCCGGCAATGGTGGCATGTACGCCCGACAGCAGGGTCACGTACCACAGCGCGGCCACGCCGATCAGGTAGGGCCACAGGCTGACCACGCGCAGGCGGTTGCAGGCCAGCAGCACGGCGACGATGCCGGCGGCGCCGGCCAGGGCCAGCAGGTTCAGCGACGAGGTGTAGAACACGGCGATGATTGCCACCGCGCCCATGTCGTCGATGATCGCCACCGAGACCAGCATCACCTTGAGCGACAGCGGCGCGTGCCGGCCGAGCAGGGCCAGGGCGCCGACGGCGAAGGCGATGTCGGTGGCGGCCGGGATCGCCCAGCCGTCGGCCAGGCCCGGCTCGCCACGGGACACTGCCAGGTAGATGAGCGCCGGCACGGCCATGCCCATCAGTGCCGGCAGTGCCGGCAGGCGGCGCTGCTCCCAACTGGCCAGGCGACCGTCGACCAGCTCGCGCTTGATCTCCAGGCCCACCAGCAGGAAGAAGATCGCCATCAGGCCATCGTTGATCCACATGTGCACGGTCATCGGGCCGAGCTTGTCGGTCAGCACCGGGCCGACGGGCAGGTGCAGCAGGTGCTGGTAGGCACTGGCCCAGGGGCTGTTGGCGATGACGATGGCCAGCGCGGCGGTGAACATCAGCAAGACGCCGCCGGCCGCCTCGGTGGCCAGCAGGTGCCGCAGCATCGAGCGCGGCTTGACGGGTGGAAGGGGTGCGGTCATGTAACGCTCCTCGTTCATGGCATCACCCTCGCGGTGGCAGTGGCGCGGCGGGCAACGGGCACGGCGGGACGCTGGCTCCGGACAAGACGGGCCACTGCGGCGAAGGGCGAGAAGAAGGATAGGGAATGCGGCGCAACAACCCACGCCGTGAAGACACGGGGCAGGAAGGGCCATGGGGAATGGAGGCATGCGTGCAACATGTATAAATCTCACGGAAAACAAATGAATGTTCTCCGTATTCGGGAAGGCTCCCGGGCGCACGCAGCACACGCCAGGCGGCCATTCTAACGGTGCAGGCGAAGGTGTGTGTTGCATTTTTGCATCGAAATGTTGCCAAGCGAAGGTGTCGCCCCGTAGCATCGCCCCTCAGGAGATGGCATTCCTCCTTGAACCGCCTCAGCGCTGATGATGCCTACGCAACCCCTTTGGAGGGCGCGTAGGCCTGTGCCTGTCTCTCTCCATGGGGGTCTTTCGGACCTTTCCTGGAGTTTGTCGATGTACCTCTCGTTCATTTCCGTTGTCGTCGGTGGCAGTGCCGGTTGCGTATTGCGCTGGATCCTTGGCCTGCGCCTGAATTCGCTGTTTCCCGGCATGCCGTTGGGCACCTTGCTGGTCAACCTCGTCGGTGGTTTCGTCATCGGCGGCGCAATGGCCTTCTTCCTGCGCTTCCCCAATCTCGATCCGGCCTGGCGCTTGCTGATCACCACGGGTTTCTGCGGCGGGCTGACCACCTTCTCGACGTTCTCCGCCGAAGTGCTGTCGATGCTCATGCACGGCCGCGCCGGCTGGGCAATGGCCACGGTGCTGGCCCATGTGCTCGGCTCGCTGCTGATGACCTTCGCCGGCTTTGCCCTGGTGCGCTGGCTGGGGTGAGTCAATGCCCGACCAGTTGCGCCAGCAGGCGCTGCTTGTGCTGGAGCAACAGCGCCGTATCGCGTTGTCGCGGATGTGCCAGCTCCAGTTGCACCTGCTCGCCGATGCGCCCCGGATTGGCCTCCATCACGATCACCCGGTCCCCCAGGTACAAGGCCTCCTCGATATCGTGGGTGACCATGATCACCGTGCAGCGCTCCTGCACCCAGATGCGCTGCAGCTCCTGCTGCAGGCGCACGCGGGTCAGGGCATCGAGGGCGCCGAAGGGCTCGTCGAGCAGCAGCACCTTGGGCTTGTTCACCAGCGCCCGGGCGATCGCGCCGCGCTGGGCCATGCCGCCGGAGAGCTGGTGCGGATAGGCCTGCTCGTAGCCCCGCAGGCCGACCAGGGCGATGTGCTCCTCGACCAGGCGCTGCTTCTGCGCCGTGCCCAGGTCATGGTTCTTCAAGGCCAGGGCGATGTTCTGCTGCAGCGTCATCCAGGGGAACAGGCGGTGGTCCTGGAACACGATGCCGCGCTCCAGGCCCGGGCCGTTCAGCGGCTGGCCGTCGAGCAGGATCTGCCCCTGGTAGTCCGGGTCGAGGCCGACGATCAGGCGCAGCAGGGTGGACTTGCCGCAGCCGCTGGCGCCGAGGATGCTGACGAACTCGCCGGGGCGGATGTCCAGGTCGATGCCTTGCAGCACCGGCACGGGCCGGCCCTTGAGCGGGTAGGTCTTGCTCAGGTTGCGGATGCTCAGCGCGCCGGTCTGCACGTGGGCGGGAAAGGATGGGGCGATGGCGTTCATGGTCGGGCCTTTCAACGGGTGGGGCGCCAGCGCAGCAGGCGGCGGGTGAGCAGGGTGGACAGCCAGGTCATCAGGTAGCCGCACAGGCCGATGCACAGCACGCAGATCACGATGATCTCCATGCGTGCGCCGGCCTCGGCGTTCATCATCAGGTTGCCCAGGCCGGCGCCGGAGGCGAGGAACAGCTCGCTGCCGACCGCCGTGACCCAGGCGAAGGCCAGGGCCTGCAGTACACCGGTGGCGATGCTCGGCAGGGCGCCGGGCAGCAGGACCAGGCGCAATTGCTGCCAGCGCCCGAGCGCCAGTACCTGGCCGACTTCGCGATGGCGCACATCGACCTGGCGCAGGCCCTCGAAGGTGTTGAGCACCATCGGGTACAGCGCCGCCAGGCTGACGATCAGCAGTTTGGACGCTTCGCCGTTGCCCAGCCACAGGGCGATCAGCGGGATCCAGCCGAGCATCGGCACCTGGCGCAGGGCGTGGAACAACGGTGCCACCAGGCGGTTGGCCAGGGGCGACAGGGCCATGAGCGCGCCCAGAGCGACGCCACCGAGGATGCCCAGGGCGAGGCCGGCACTGGTGCGGGCCAGGCTGGCCAGCAGGTTGACCAGCAGTTCGCCGTTGCCCAGCAGTTCCACCAGGGCCTGGCCGATGGTTGCCAGTGGCACGAAAGCGTAGGCGCCGGCGGCGTCCTGGCGCGAGGCCAGTTCCCAGGCGCCGATCAGCAGCAGTGGCAGCAGCAGGCCACGCAGGTTGCGCAGTTTCATCATCACCTCCCGGCTTGCCAGCCGGACAGACGCCGCTCGACACGGCGCAGCGAGAAGTCCAGGGCAAAGCCGATCACCCCGGTGATCGCCACGCCCACCATCACCACATCGATGCGCAGCATCTGCCGGCCCATCTCGATCATCTGCCCCAGGCCGCTGTCGGCCGCCAGCAACTCGCAGGCCACCAGCACCACCCAGGCGCGGGTCAGGGCCACGCGCACGCCGGTGACGATGGCCGGCACCGCGGCGGGCAGGGCGATGCGTGCGACCAGGGTCGGCCAGCGCAGGCGGTACACCGCGGCCACCTCGAAGTGGCTGCGGGGGATGGCGCGGATGCCCTCGACCGTGGCCAGGGCCACCGGGAAGAACGCGGTCTTGGCGACGATCACCACCTTGAAGGTCTCGTCGATGCCCAGCAGCAGCACCAGCATCGGGATCAGGGCGATGCTGGGGATCTGCCGCAGGGTATGGAACAGCGGCGCGCAATAGGCCTCGACCGTGTCCGACAGGGCCATGGCCGTGCCGAACGCAAGGCCGGCCAGGGCGCCGGCGGCGAAGCCCAGCGACAGGCGCGACAGGCTGCCGGCCAGGTGTTCCTGCAATTCGCCCGTGGCCAGCAAGTCGGCGAAGCTGCGCCAGACCTCCAGGGGTGGCACCAGCAGGTTGGCCGGGAACAGTCCGGCGTCGGCGACCACGGCCCACAAGGCGAGCAGGGCCAGGGGCGAGACCAGCCAGGTGAGGGCTTTGAATGGGGGCATGGCGAACCTTGTGCACGGCGGGTGATACCGAGGTATCGCAATCGCCGTGCCAGGGATCAGGCTACGGTTTTACAGGGGCTGCGAGCGGGGGTGCTGGTGGCGCAGCAGTGGGGTGTTGCTGAGGCAACAGTCGCTCAGCAATGGCCCGGGATATTCGCGGGGGACTGGCTTGCGGCGTCCTGGCGGGAAAGCCAGGCCACGGCACACAGCGCCATCCCCGCCACATTCAGCGAAACCGGGTTGAAGGCATCCACCAGCATCGAGGGTTGCATCACCGCCACATCCACCAGCAGGCCCAGCAGTACCGCTGCGCCGACCAGTAACGGCCAGGCCAGCCGTTGCACCAGCAGCAGGGCGGCGAGCGCCAGTTCGGCCACGCCGGCGGCCTGGGACAACCAGGTGGCGTGCGCCAGTCCGTGAGCTTGCAGCAGCACCTGTTCACCGGGGCTGAGAATGATCAGCTTGGGCACCAGCCCATGGTAGGCGAACATGAAGGCCAGGCTGGCCCGGGCCAGCCAATGGACCTGGTTCAGACGGTTCATGGCTGCTCCTCGAGGAAACGACGCTGGTGGTCCGGGCTGGGCAGCAGGCATTGGTCGTATCGGCCGAACAGCCGATAGCGGTTGAGCGCCACGCGGTCGTACAGCCAGTCCCGCAATCTGCGGGGACAGAGGCGCAGCACGCGCAGCAGCGGCCAGGCGCCGGGCAGCTGGCGCACCACCTCGAAGAAGGCCTCGGAGCGTACCCAGTAGTGTCGATCACGGATCACCGCCATGGTGTCGAAGGCTGTCACCGGCAGGCCTGCCCAGGCCAGCAGGGCCTGGCCTTGCGCTGACTGGACCGTGGCCAGGCGGATACGCAGGTGGCGATCATGGCGGATAACGAACCTCGCCCAGCCGTTGCACAGCCTGCACACGCCGTCGAACAGCAACACGGTTTCCCCAGGCGCAAGCAGTGGGGCAGGGGACGGGCGTATCAGTGAGGCGGGCATGGCTTGCTTCCGTTCAGGCTGGAAGTGGCATTTTAGAGGGCTTGAGCGGGAAATGGCGAGCCACCGGCGCAGGGGGCGAAGCGCCCACTCGGGGATTGGTCGGTTCAAGGGCGATAGCCGAACCGTTATCATGCGCGCCCGACAGTGGAGCGCCCCATGGCCAAAGACATCGACAACCCCTGCGTCTCGCTGTGCCAGCTCAACAGCGAGTTGTGCGTGAGCTGCGGCCGTACCCGGGACGAGATCCGCAAATGGCGGGGCATGAAACGCCCGGAGAAGATGGCGACCGTACAGCGGGCCGCGACGCGGATGAAGGCCATCGTCAAGAAAAACGCCAGGCGTTCGATCCAAGAGACGCCGAACACCTAGACTTGCGCTGACGACCGCTTCCGTGGGAGAGCCCCATGCGCAGACTCTGGCAAAAGTACCTCGCACTGCTCGACGCCGACCTCAGTGCCAAGGTCTTCGACAATTTCAAGAACCTGCTGGTGTGCGCGCTGCTGTTCGCCGCAGGCACCGAGGCGATCCACGGCAACCAGCAGGTCCTGCTGGGGCTGTGGGTGTTCAGTTTCACCGGCTGGGGGTTGATCCTGGTGTCGGCGCTGCTGTTTCTGCTGAATGTCAGCGATACCTTGCACCGCCTGGCGAAGTTGCCCTACCACACGGTACTGCAGGTGATCCTGTGCCTGGTCTATCTGATCCTGGCGTCGCGGGTGGTCGAAATCGTCTGGAGTTTTCGGGCGGAGTAGGTATCGCGGCGGATTCGGGCCTGGGGCCATTCCTATTATGGCCTTCGGGTATAGGGGTATTGGCCGAGTGAGGACCGCCAGGTGTTCGCTGCAACGCTAACGTCGAACATCTTGAAAGGCTTGCCTACCGCTTGCAGGTGAGCGGCCGACCTCCAACTCGTCGCCAGCCAACACTTCCCGGCAAAAATCCCGGATAATGCCCGCCATTTATCCGTTCCCGCCCGCTTTTGGTACCCCTGCGCATGGAAATCAAGGTCAATTTTCTCGACAACCTTCGTCTCGAAGCCAAGTTCGATGACTTCACGGTGATCGCCGACCAGCCGATCCGCTACAAGGGCGACGGCTCGGCCCCGGGGCCGTTCGACTATTTCCTGGCGTCGTCGGCCCTGTGCGCGGCGTACTTCGTCAAGCTGTACTGCCAGACCCGCGATATTCCGACCGAGAACATCCGCCTGTCGCAGAACAACATCGTCGACCCCGAGAACCGCTACAACCAGATCTTCAAGATCCAGGTCGAGCTGCCCGAGGACATCTCCGAAAAAGACCGCCAGGGCATCCTGCGCTCCATCGACCGCTGCACCGTGAAGAAGGTGGTGCAGACCGGCCCCGAGTTCATCATCGAGCAGGTCGACAACCTCGATGCCGACGCCCAGGCGCTGCTGATGCCGGTGTCGGATACCAGTACCTACATCCCGGGCAAGGACCTGCCGCTGGAGCAGACCATCGCCAACATGTCGGCGATCCTCGCGGGCCTCGGGATGAAGATCGAGATCGCCTCGTGGCGCAACATCGTGCCCAACGTCTGGTCGCTGCATGTACGCGACGCGCAGTCGCCGATGTGCTTCACCAACGGCAAGGGCGCGACCAAGGAAGCGGCGCTGGCCTCGGCGCTGGGCGAGTTCATCGAGCGGCTGAACTGCAACTTCTTCTACAACGACCAGTTCTGGGGCGAGGACATCGCCAACGCGGCGTTCGTGCACTACCCCAACGAGCAGTGGTTCAAGCCAGGACCCAAGGACGCGCTGCCGGCCGAGATTCTCGACGAGCACTGCCTGGCGATCTTCAACCCCGACGGCGAGCTGCGCGGCTCGCACCTGTACGACACCAACTCGGGCAACAAGGAGCGTGGCATCTGCTCGCTGCCGTTCGTGCGCCAGTCGGACGGCGAGACGGTGTTCTTCCCGTCCAACCTGATCGAGAACCTGTACCTGAGCAACGGCATGAGCGCCGGCAACACCCTGGCCGAGGCGCAGGTGCAGTGCCTGTCGGAGATCTTCGAGCGGGCGGTCAAGCGCGAGATCCTCGAAGGCGAGCTGTGCCTGCCGGACGTGCCGCCGGAGGTGCTGGCCAAGTACCCGGGCATCGTCGCCGGCATCCAGGGCCTGGAGGAGCAGGGCTTCCCGGTGCTGGTCAAGGACGCGTCGCTGGGCGGTGAGTTCCCGGTGATGTGCGTGACCTTGATGAACCCGCGCACCGGCGGCGTGTTCGCCTCGTTCGGCGCCCACCCGAGCTTCGAAGTGGCGCTGGAACGCAGCCTCACCGAACTGCTCCAGGGCCGCAGCTTCGAGGGCCTGAACGACCTGCCGCAGCCGACCTTCGACAGCCTCGCGCTGACCGAGCCGAACAACTTCGTCGAGCACTTCATCGATTCCAGCGGCGTGGTGTCGTGGCGCTTCTTCGGCGCCAAGGCCGACTTCGAGTTCGTCGAGTGGGACTTCTCGGGCCACGGCGAGGACTCCAACCAGCAGGAGGCGCGGACCCTGTTCGGCATCCTCGAGGACCTGGGCAAGGAGGTGTACATGGCCGTGTACGACGACCTCGGCGCCACCGCCTGCCGCATCCTGGTGCCGGGCTACTCCGAGATCTATCCGGTCGAGGACCTGATCTGGGACAACACCAACCGCGCCCTGGGGTTCCGTGCCGACATCCTCAACCTGCACAAGCTGGACAACCGCTCGCTCAAGCTGCTGCTCAAGCGTCTGGACAACGCCGAGGTGGACGACTACACCACCATCACCACGCTGATCGGCGTCGAGTTCGACGACAACACGGTGTGGGGCCAGTTGACCATCCTCGAACTGAAGCTGCTGATCCACCTGGTGCTGCAGCGCTTCGAGGAGGCCAAGGAGCTGGTCGAGATGTTCCTGCAGTTCAACGACAACACCGTCGAGCGCGGGCTGTTCTACCAGGCGCTGAATGTGGTGCTGGAGGTGGTGCTGGACGATGAGCTGGAGATGGCCGACTACGAGCACAACTTCCGTCGCATGTTCGGCAACGAGCGGATGGACGCGGTGCTGGGCTCGGTGGATGGCAGCGTGCGGTTCCATGGGCTGACGCCAACCAACCTGCAGCTCGAAGGGCTGGACCGCCACCTGCGCCTGGTTGAAAGCTACAAGAAGCTGCACGCGGCGCGGGCGCGGGCGGCAGGGCTCTGAGCCAAGCCGCTTCGCGTTGGGAAAAGGGTCGCTTGGCGACCCTTTTTCTTTAGCGCAACCGTAATACCCGGTCCAGGGACAGTGTCCCGCCGCCCCGGGCGATCAGCAGCAGGAGCAGGCCGGCCCAGGAAAGGTGGGTGGGCCAGGCATCCGGGTAGACGAAGATCTCGATCACCAGGGTCATGCCCAGCAGGGCCAGGGCCGACAGTCGGGTGAACAGGCCGAGCACCAGCAACAGCGGGAACAGGTGCTCGGCGTAGGTCGCCAGGTGCGCCGCCAGCCACGGTGACACCAGCGGCAAGGCGTACTCGCTCCTGAACAGCTCGTAGGTGCCGGGGGTGATGCTCAGCAGGCCTTCGACCTTGGTCCGACCGGAAAGAAAGAAGATCGAGGCGATGCCCAGGCGGGCGACCAGGCACAGGACGCTGTCGCCGAGCAGGCGCTGCAGTTGTTCGGCGACGCGGTTCCAGTAAAGGCGCAGGCCGTGGGGCGATGGGCTGGCGTGGCTGATGTCCATGGCGTTTTCCTCAGGTGAAGGCGAGCGGGCGCAGGGCCCGGGCATTCAGCAGCCTGCCAAGCAGGTCACTGAAGTCCAGGTCAGGTTGGGCGTGCAGGGCGAGCTGTGAGGCTTTGTCCAATGTGCAGCCGGCGGCACAGGCATCGAGGAAGGTGCATCCCCCCAAGCTCAACGGCTGGTGGACGACGCCTTCGTGGTCGCCGCTGAGCAGGGCGCCCTCGGCCACCCAAGGCTGATCCTCGGGCCAGGCCCTGCCGTCGCGGCTGTGGTGCCAGAGGTTGTAGGCAGGATGCTGGTCGAACCAGTGCCAGCGTACGCCAGTACGTGGGCTCAAGTGGCTGAGTTCGAGGTCCGAGGCGGTCATGCCGGCCAGGTCGGCCAATGTCAGCCAGGGGTCGTCGTCGGCGCTGAACGCTTCGCACCAGGCGAAGTCCAGCCGTGCGACATCCGCCAGATAGCAAAGCCCATGGACGGGCTGCAGCACCTCGAGAAACGCCGGAAACGCCGCGCCATAGCGGATCAGTCGCACATCACAGGGCGGCGATTGCCGGGCATATTCCGCAGCGGCGTCGTGCATCCATTGCTGCCCGACCAAGGTTTCGACGCTGGGGAAGTTGGCGCGCAGGGCCTCGACGCAACCGGCCAGCACCGTGTTGCGGTACACCGCGAACGCGGGCTGCACTGTCAGCGTCCCCAGCTCAGGCGCGGGGCGCTGATAGAGGGCGTCGATGAAGGCATTCTGGAACTGTCCGAGACGCAGGTTCATGGCAAGGCTCCTGCCAGGTCGAGGGTGGCCTGGGCGAGGGCGCGTTCGGCGAGCAGTTCGTCGAACGCGGGGATGTTGCCGTCGCGTTCAATCAGGGTCGGACGCGGGCCGATGCGGGCGATCAACAGCTGGTAAAGCGACCATACCGGCGCGGCGATGGCGGCATCGTGGGAATCGACCAGCAGTGCGCCCTGGGCGTCGTGACTGTGTCCGGCCAGGTGGATCTCGGTGATGGCCTGGGCAGGGAAACGGGCGAGGTAGTCGGCGGCATCGAAGCCGAGATTGTGAGCACTGACGTACACATTGTTGACGTCCAGCAACAGGCCGCAGCCGGTGCGTCGCACCAGCTCGGCGAGGAAGTCGATCTCATCCAGGTCATGGCCCTGCAGGTGCAGGTAGTGGCTGGGGTTCTCGATGGAGATGCGGCACCCCAGGGCATCCTGGGTGCGCTGGATGTTGTCGGCGATGCGGATCAGGGCCTCGTCGCTGCGTGGAAAGGGCAGCAGGTCCGGATGGTACTGGCCGCGCCAGGTCGACCAGGCCAGGTGTTCCGACACCAGGGCCGGGTGTACCTGGTCGATCAGGGTGCGCAGGCGCCGCAGGTGCGTGGCGTCAGGTTCGGCATCCGCCGCCAGTGACAGTGCCACGCCGTGCAGCGACAGCGGATGGCGCTCGGCCATCCGCGCCAGCCAGGCCAGGCGAGGGCCGCCGACCATGTAGTTTTCCGGATGGACTTCGAACCACAACCCTTCGGCGTGGCAGGCCCAGGCCTGGTCATAGTGCTCGGCCTTGAGGCCGAGCCCTGCGCCCATCGGCGTATTTCCGTTCATGGTCGATGGCCTGTGCTCAGGATTTGATCGGGGTCAGCGAACCCATGCCGTTGGGGGTCTTGATCGAGGTGCAGGTACCCGTCGGCACGTTTTTCCAGTGCATGCCGTCGTAGTCCTTTTTCGCGCTGCCGGCGCAGGTGGTACCGGCGCCGGCCTTGCAGTCGTTCTTGCCGGCCATGGCAACGCCGTAGCATTTCTCCATGGTGGCCGCCTTGGTGGTGTCGTCGGCCAGTGCCGCGCCTGCCAGCGAGGCGAGGGCAAGGGCTGCAGTGGCGAGGGCGAGGGTTTTCATGGTGTCGTCTCCAGAAGGTGGGGCCGTGGCGAGGTACCGGCGGCTCATGGAGTAGTTCGCGGCGATGGGCGAGGCGGTTACAGCGCCTGCAAAATATTTTTCGCCACCTGCGCCGGCCACCTAAGGTAAGGAAGCGGCGTCGGTGCTTGCGCAGGGCGTTGCGGCGATGGTTGGATAAAAAAGAAACCCACAGACGGTGTAACCCTGGCGGCCGATGCAACGAACTAACCCACAGGATGTGCTCAGCGCACGCGAGTCACAGCTGCAGGCCTTGCTATTGCTTGGGCTGGCCGGTGACGCCGGGGCCTATCGCGAATTCCTCGCGGCGCTGGCGGTGCACCTGCGCGGTTTTTTGCGTCGGCGCCTGGCGCGGCGGCCGGCTGAGGTCGAGGATTTGCTGCAGGAGGTGCTGCTGGCGGTGCACAATGCCCGTCACACCTACCAGGCGCAGCAACCGTTGACCGCCTGGGTGCAGGCGATTGCCCGCTACAAGCTGGCCGACCACTGGCGCGGCCAGGCCCGGCGCGAGGCGCGCCACGAACCGCTGGAGGGTGACAGCGAGCTGTTCGCCTGTGGCGAAGAAGAGCCGGCCCAGGCCAGCCGGGACCTGAACAAGCTGCTCGGGCAGTTGCCCGACCGCCAGCGCCTGCCCATCGTCCACGTCAAGCTGGAAGGGCTGTCGGTGGAGGAAACCGCGCGTATCACCGGGCTGTCCAGTTCGGCGGTGAAGGTGGGCATACACCGGGGGCTCAAGGCCCTGGGAAGGTTGATTCGAGGTAAAGACGACCATGAAGACCGATGAGCTGATCAGCCTTCTGGCGACCGCCGCAGAGCCGGTGGATCGTCATGCGCTGGCGCGACGCCTGCTGCTGGCGCTATTGGCTGGCATGCTGGGCGCGTTGCTGATGACCCTGGCCATCTACGGCGTGCGCAGCGATCTGGCCGAGGTGGCGCGCACGCCGTTGTTCTGGGCCAAGCTGGCCTTGCCCACCAGCCTGGGCCTGCTGGCCCTGTGGCTGACCCAGCGCCTGGCCAGGCCAGGTGTGCGCGGTGGCGCGCTGTGGGGGGGGCTCGGCCTGCCGCTGCTGCTGGTATGGCTGGGGGCAGCCGTCAGCCTGGCCGGCGCGCCAGTGGAAGCCCGCGCCGACCTGATCTTCGGCCGCACCTGGCGCACCTGCGCGTTGAACATCACCCTGCTCTCGGCACCCGTGTTCACCGCCGTGTTCTGGGCCCTGCGCGGTCTGGCGCCGACCCGGCTGCGCCAGGCCGGCGCAGCCGGCGGGTTGCTCGCCGGCTCCACCGCGACCCTCGTGTACTGCCTGCACTGCCCGGAAATGGCGGTGCCGTTCTGGGGGCTGTGGTACCTGCTGGGAATGTTGTTGCCGACCGTAATCGGGGCGTTGGCAGGGCCTCGACTGCTGCGTTGGTGATCGGGTGCGGGTTTGCGGTGCTGCGCAGCCCTTTCGCGGCACAAGGCCGCTCCTACAGGGCAACGTGTGAAGCCTTCAGGCTGTCGTGACCAGGGGCAATGTCACCAGTAGCGCCAGCCCGCCCTCGGCCCGGCGCTGCGCGGTGATGCTACCGCCATGGGCCTCGCAGATGGCCTGGGCGATCGACAGGCCCAGGCCGCCGCCGCCGCTGACCCGCGCCCGCGACTGCTCCGCGCGCCAGAAGCGCACGAACATGTTGCCCAGGTCCTTCTGCTCGACCGCCTGGCCACGATCGAGGAATTCCAGTTGCACACTGCCTTTGATCTGGCGCACGACGACGCTGAGCTCGCGGCCGTCTGAGGCATATTTCAGTGCATTCTCGATCAGGATGTTGATCAGCTGGCCGACCCGCGCCGGGTCGGCCTCGATCACCACGTCATCGGCCAGCGCCGTGTACAACTGCATCCCGGCGGTCTCGAACTGTGGCGCGAACCAGGCCAAGCGCTCCTCGACCAGCCTGGCCGGGGAGAACAGGCTGATGTGCAGGGGCAGCTGCCCGGCATGGGCCAGGGACAGCAGGTGCAGGTCGCCCACCAGGGTATTGAGGTTGTACAGCTGGTTCTGCACCAGGCGCAATTGCTCGGGGCACAGCGGGAACACCTCATCGAGCATCCCCTGCACCCGGCCCAGGGCGGCATTGAGCGGGGTGCGCAGTTCATGGGCCAGGTTGGAACTCGACTCGGCCACTTCGCTTTCGTACAGCGCCAGGCGTTCGACCAGCTTGTTGAAGTCGGTGCACAGGCGTTGCATTTCCTTGGGCTGGCGAGGGTGCTGGCTGACCCGCACGCTGAGGTCGCCCTCGGCCACCCGCCGTGCCCCTACGGCGATCTGGCGGAACTGTCGGGACAGCGGCCTGGACAGGTACAGGCCGACCATCAGGGTGAACGGGATGACCACGATGACGAAACCGTACAGCACCAGCCAGTCGATGCTGTTGCCGGGACCGGGGAGAAAGTCGTGGATGTCGTAGTAGGTCTGCAGCAACTGCCACAGCCGGGACTCGTTGCGCGGCACATCGGCCAGGCCGGCCAGCATCGCGGCGCGGTCCTCGGGCCGCATCGACTGCAGCACCAGGAAGTCGCTGATCCAGAAGTACAGGTACATGCACACGGTGATGGTGATCACCGCGCCGACGGCGAGCAGGGTCATTCTCAGGCCGACCCACAGCCACAGCGGACGCTTGCTCATGGTGGTCAGCGGAACCGGTAGCCAACGGAGCGCACGGTCACCAGCACGCCGCTGACGCCCAGGGCTGCGAGCTTGCGCCGCAGGTTGAGCACGTGGGTGTCGATGATACGCACCAGCGCATCGCTCTCGGGCATGCACAATTCGAGCAGTTCCTCGCGGCTGAAGGCCTTGCTCGGAGTGCGCAGCAGCGCGGCGAGCAGGAGCAGTTCCGAGCGGGTCAGGTCGAGCACCTGTTCCTCGCCATCGCCGGCCCGCACCCCGGCCACGAAACGCTCGGCATCGACCCAGACGCCCAGGCATTCCAGGCGCTGGCGACTGTCGGCCGATGCGCCGTAGCGACGCAGCACCGCGTGTACCCGGGCCACCACCTCCTTGGGGTTGCAGGGCTTGACCACATAGTCGTCGGCGCCGTAGCGCAGGGCGCCGATCTTGTCCGGCTCGTCGCCGATGGCGGTGACCATGATCACCGGGGTGTCGGCGCCGCGGCGGATCTCGGTCAGCAGCTCCGGCCCGGACATTTTTGGCAGCATCATGTCCAGCAGCACGATCGCCGGCGTGCGCTGGCGGAACAGGGCCAGCCCGCGGGCGCCGTCCTCGGCGATGTCCACCTCGAAGCCATCGCGCTTCAGGTAGGCTTCCAGAATGCTTGCACTATCGGCGTCGTCCTCGACGATCAATACGCGCTTGGCGATCATGGGTTGCCTCGTGGGTCGCGCAGCCCGGCCAGTACCTCGGCGGCGGTGGTGACATGACCGAAGTGGTGTTTCCACAGGTCGATGCCCAACTGCCCGGAGCGGTCCAGCGAAGAGCCCATGGTCAGGTCGGTAACCAGCGTTGGCGTCAGGCCCGCATCGAACAGGGCGAAGCCTGCGGCCAGCACGCAGGTTTCGGTCTGCAGGCCGCACACGAGGACGCGTTCGACGCCCAGGCGCTTGATGTAGTCCAGTGTCTCGGCGGTCTGGCCATAGCCATGCTTGACGAACACCTTGTCCGCCTCGACCAGGGCCACGTCCTCAGCGGCCGGGTGCCAGCCGAGCTGGCGCTGGAACGGGGTCACCTGCTCGTCGTGCAGCTCGATCGAGGCGATGGTGGGGATGTGCGCCGACAACACGCGGATGCCATCCACCAGTTTCTCGGAGGGGCTGAAGGTGGATTGCACATCGACGATGAGCAGGACTTGCTGCATGGCGGATTCCCGGACGCGGTTCGAAGGTGGGCGAGTATACCGCCGCGCGCGGGAGTTTTGCGCCAAGGGGCCGGCACCGGCATCGCCGGTGCCATGCATTGCGTTGCCTGCATCGCGGGGCAAGCCCGCTCCCACGCAGTCCTTTTCTCGCTTGCTAGGCCGCCAACCGCCCGCTGGCAATCGCCTCCGAGGCCGCCAGCATCGCCCGCAGCAGCACCGCGCAGCCGGCCGCAAGATCAGCGGGGGCGGCGTTCTCGATTTCGTTGTGGCTGATGCCGCCCTCGCAGGGCACGAAGATCATCCCGGCTGGGCCCAGCTCAGCGAGGAAGATCGCGTCGTGCCCGGCGCCGCTGACGATATCCATGTGCGCCAGGCCCAGGTTGCGCGCCGAGTCGCGCACCGCCTCGACGCAGCCCTTGTCGAAGTACAGGGCCGGGAAGTCGGCGGTGGGCACCAGCTCGTAGCTCAATCCGTGCTTGGCGGTGGTGGCCTCGATCACCTGACGCACCTCGGCGATCATCGCGTCCAGTTGCTCGCCTTCGAGGTGACGGAAATCCAGGGTCATGCGCACTTCGCCGGGGATCACGTTGCGTGAGCCGGGATAGGCCTGCAGGCAGCCGACCGTGCCGCAGGCATGGGGCTGGTGGGCGAGGGCGGTGCGGTTGACCGCCTCGACCACGGCGGCGGCGCCGACCAGGGCGTCCTTGCGCAGGTGCATGGGGGTGGGGCCGGCGTGGGCCTCGACACCGCGCAGGGTCAGGTCGAACCACTTCTGGCCGAGGGCACCGAGCACCACGCCAATGGTCTTGCGCTGGTCCTCGAGGATCGGGCCCTGTTCGATGTGGGCCTCGAAGTAGGCGCCCACCGGGTGGCCGGTCACGACGCGGCTGCCGGCATAACCGATGGCGTTCAGCGCCTCGCCGACGCTCACGCCCTGGGCGTCGCGCTTGGCCAGGGTCTCTTCTAGGGTGAACTTGCTGGCGAACACCCCCGAGCCCATCATGCAGGGGGCGAAGCGCGAGCCTTCCTCGTTGGTCCATACCACCACCTCCAGCGGCGCCTCGGTCTCCACGCCCAGGTCGTTGAGGGTGCGGATCACCTCCAGCCCGGCCATTACGCCGAAGCAGCCGTCGAACTTGCCGCCGGTGGGCTGGGTGTCGATATGGCTGCCGGTCATCACCGGCGGCAGCTTGGCGTTGCGCCCGGGGCGGCGGGCGAAGATGTTGCCGACCGCGTCGATGCTCACCGTGCAGCCGGCCGCCTCGCACCACTGCACGAACAGGTCGCGGGCCTGGCGGTCGAGGTCGGTCAGCGCCAGGCGGCAGACGCCGCCCTTGGCTGTGGCGCCGAGGCGGGCGAGGTCCATCAGGGACTGCCACAGGCGGGCGCTGTCGATGTGGTGCTTGCTCGATTGCAGAACTTCCTTGGCGAGGGTGGTCATGGGTGTCTCCTCAGGCTGTTTTATTCTTCGGCCCTGTTCGCCGGCAAGTCGGCTCTCATGGCACTGCACATCACTTATCGATTAAGCAGGGACCTGTGGGAGCGGCTTTAGCCGCGAACACCGGCCAAGTCGGTGCCATCCACCGCGTCGCTTGCTTCGCGGCTGAAGCCGCTCCCACAGGGAGCATCACGGCAAAGGTTTCGCCAGCCGCGCCGGCCCGCGCACCGCGAGGCCGCCGAGGGCGTAGTAGAGCCCGCCGCCAAGCAGCGAGCCGGTGAACCAGCCATAGTCGTAGAACCAGCTGAAACTACTGTTGCCGATGGCCATCACGGTCAGCGCCACCGGCACGCCGAAGGCGACGAACCCGGCCCAGTTCCAGGCTGGGTACACGTCGTCGCGGTACAGCCCGGCCAGGTCCAGGTGCTGGCGGCGCACCAGGAAGTAGTCCACCACCATGATCCCGGCGATCGGCCCGAGCAGGCTGGAGTAGCCCAGCAGCCAGTTGGAGTAGACGCTCTCCAGGCTCAGGTCGGAGACGATCCAGCCAAGCTTCTTGAGCAGCTCGTGACCCATCAGCGCCAGGCCGATGAAGCCGGTCAGCCAGACCGCGCGGCTGCGCCCGATCAGGCGCGGGGCGATGTTCTGGAAGTCGTTGGTGGGCGAGACGATGTTGGCCGCGGTGTTGGTCGACAGCGTGGCGATGATGATCAGCGCCATGGCCAGGGCCACCCAGCCGGGGCTCTGGATATGGCCGATCAGGCTCACCGGGTCGGACACCGTCTGGCCCACCAGCGAGGCGGAGGCGGCGGTCATGATCACGCCTAGCGAAGCGAACAGGAACATGGTCAGCGGCAGGCCGAAGATCTGCCCGAGGATCTGGTCCTTCTGGCTCTTGGCGTAACGGCTGAAATCGGGGATGTTCAGCGACAGCGTGGCCCAGAAGCCGACCATGGCGGTAAGCCCGGCGCAGAAGTAGCCGACCACGCTGGCGCCCTCGGGGCGCTTGGGTGGCTGCGCCAGCAGCTCGCTCATCGACATGTGCGGCAGCGCCCAGAACAGCAGGCCGACTCCGACCGCCACCAGCAGCGGCGCCGACAGCGTCTCCAGCCATTTGATCGATTCGGCGCCGCGCAGTACCACCCACAGGTTCAGCGACCAGAACAGCATGAAACCGATCACCTCGCCGGTGCCGCCCAGTGCCTTCCACTCGGGGAACAGCGAACCGAGGAACAGGTGGATGGCCAGCCCGCCGAACATCGTCTGGATACCGAACCAGCCGCAGGCCACCACGGCGCGGATCAGGCACGGCACGTTGGAGCCGAACACGCCGAACGAGGCGCGCAGCAGCACCGGGAAGGGAATGCCGTACTTGGTGCCGGGGAAGGCGTTGAGGGTCAGCGGAATCAGCACGATGAGGTTGGCCAGCAGGATCGCCAGCAGCGCCTCGCCCACGCTCAGGCCGAAGTAGGCGGTGAGCACGCCGCCGAGGGTGTAGGTGGGCACGCAGATGGACATGCCCACCCACAGCGCGGTGATGTGCCACTTGTTCCAGGTGCGCTGGTGCACCTTGGTCGGGGCGATGTCGTGGTTGTAGCGGGGGCTGTCGAGGACGTCGCTGCCGGCGTCGAGCTCGAACAGGCCATGCTGCTCGACCACTTGCGATCTGCTCTGTTGCATGGGGTTCTCCAGGTCTTTTTTCTTGTAGTTGTCGCTCATCGGGCTGACGCGATGGCCGGAGTACACACACCAGCAGTACTGCACCTCCGGCCCGGCCAGGCGGTTGTGGCCTGCGTTTTCAACAAACGTGCCGGGAAAGCCCGCGCCTTCCCGGCGGCCGCCGCCGACCGGAGGTAACTCACTGTCTTGCAAAGGCATTCTTCAGCACGACGACGAGGGTGGGGTGGGCACCCTGCTACGCCGTCCGTCTGGCTGGTCCATCACCCGCGTGGTTCAAACGGGTGCAACCTGGAAAACCACCGGCGCGGCCTGCGCCATCCAGCCAGGAAACAAACAGCTGATTTTGCATAGGAAATCTTGACCAATTTGGCTTCCTGTCAAGTGCGTCAAAATGGTGAAGGGGTGTCACATTTTGGTGATTTCGACAAATTATCGTTAATAATCAACAAGATACAAAATAAGACATTTGCATAGATTTTTTCTTGATCAATATCCGATCAGATACTAGCCTCGATTCTTGTCAGGCCTGACAGGATTGAGCGAATCGCCTCCAGCGCCCGGCCCGAAACAATTCCAAGAACCGGCCAGAAGACCGGTCAGCCTGCGAGGAAAACGGCATGTCCCTGTTGATCCGTGGCGCCACCGTGGTTACCCATGAAGAGAGCTACCGTGCAGATGTCCTGTGTGTCGATGGCCTGATCCGCGCCATTGGCAGCCACCTCGAAACCCCCACTGATTGTGAAGTTCTCGACGGTTCTGGCCAGTACCTGATGCCCGGTGGCATCGATCCGCACACCCACATGCAGCTGCCGTTCATGGGCACGGTGGCCAGCGAGGACTTCTTCAGCGGTACCGCCGCGGGCCTGGCCGGGGGGACCACCTCGATCATCGACTTCGTCATTCCCAACCCACAGCAATCACTGCTCGAGGCGTTCCACACCTGGCGCGGCTGGGCGCAGAAGAGCGCCAGCGACTATGGCTTTCATGTCGCCATCACCTGGTGGAGCGAGCAGGTGGCCGAGGAGATGGGCGAGCTGGTGGCCAAGCATGGGGTGAACAGCTTCAAGCACTTCATGGCCTACAAGAACGCGATCATGGCCGCAGACGACACCCTGGTGGCCAGCTTCGAACGCTGCCTGCAACTGGGCGCGGTGCCGACGGTGCACGCCGAGAACGGCGAGCTGGTGTATCACCTGCAGAAAAAACTGCTGGCCCAGGGCCTGACCGGGCCCGAGGCGCATCCGCTGTCGCGCCCCTCGCAGGTCGAGGGCGAGGCCGCCAGCCGCGCCATCCGCATCGCCGAGACCCTCGGCACGCCGCTGTACCTGGTGCATGTCTCCAGCCGCGAGGCGCTGGACGAAATCACCTATGCCCGGGCCAAGGGCCAGCCGGTATACGGCGAAGTGCTGCCGGGCCACCTGCTGCTCGACGACAGCGTCTACCGCGACCCGGACTGGGCCACCGCCGCCGGCTACGTGATGAGCCCGCCGTTCCGCCCGCGCGAGCACCAGGACGCACTGTGGGGGGGCCTGCAGTCGGGCAACCTGCACACCACCGCCACCGACCACTGCTGCTTCTGCGCCGAGCAGAAGGCCATGGGCCGCGACGATTTCAGCCGCATTCCCAACGGCACTGCAGGTATCGAGGACCGCATGGCGGTGCTGTGGGATGCCGGGGTGAACAGCGGGCGCCTGTCGATCCACGAGTTCGTCGCGCTGACCTCCACCAACACCGCGAAGATCTTCAACCTGTTCCCGCGCAAGGGCGCGATCCGCGTCGGCGCCGACGCCGACCTGGTGCTGTGGGACCCGCAGGGCACGCGCACGATCAGCGCCCAGACCCATCACCAGCGCGTCGACTTCAACATCTTCGAAGGCCGCACCGTGCGCGGCATCCCCAGCCACACCATCAGCCAGGGCAAGGTGCTCTGGGCCGATGGCGACCTGCGCGCCGAGCCGGGCGCGGGGCGCTATGTGAAAAGACCGGCGTATCCGTCGGTGTACGAGGTGCTGGAGCGGCGGGCCGAGCACCAGCGGCCGACACCGGTTCAGCGCTGAGGCCTTTCGCGGCACAAGGCCGCTCCTACAGCAGAACGCGATCCCCTGTAGGAGCGGCCTTGTGCCGCGAAAGGGGCGCAAAGCGCCCCCTGATAACAACACAGACACATGCTCCTGTTGACTGCCATCCCTCAGAACGGACAGGCGAGTGACCGCCGCCTGAGCCCATAAAAAAGCGAGAGGCTACAACCGTGATCGACGCCCTGAACCACTTGCCGCGCCCCCGGGCCGGCGCCGACCAGCTGGCCGAGGCCTTCAGCGACCTCGCGCCCCCGCTCACCGCCCGCCAGGCCGCCGTCGAAAGCGCGCGCTGCCTGTACTGCTACGACGCGCCCTGCGTCAATGCCTGCCCCAGCGAAATCGACATCCCCTCGTTCATCCACCGCATCAGCGACGAGAACCTGCAGGGCGCCGCCGAACGCATCCTCTCGGCCAACATCCTCGGCGGCAGCTGCGCCCGGGTGTGCCCGACCGAGATCCTCTGCCAGCAGGCCTGCGTGCGCAACAACGCCCAGGAATGCGCGCCGGTGCTGATCGGCCAGCTGCAGCGCTACGCCCTGGACCACGCCGGCTTTACCGAGCATCCGTTCCAGCGCTCGCCGGCCAGCGGAAAGCGCATCGCCGTGGTCGGTGCCGGCCCCGCCGGGCTGTCTTGCGCGCACCGCCTGGCCATGCACGGCCATGACGTGGTGATCTTCGAGGCGCGGGAGAAAGCCGGTGGCCTCAATGAGTACGGCATCGCCCGCTACAAGCTGGTGGACGACTACGCCCAGCGCGAGGTGGAGTTCCTGCTGGGCATCGGCGGTATCGAGATCCGCCATGGCCAGCGCCTGGGCGCCAACCTGTCGCTGGGCGAGCTGCATGCCCAGTACGACGCGGTGTTCCTCGGCCTGGGCCTGGCTGCCGTGCGCCAGCTGGGCCTGCCGGACGAAGACGCGCCAGGCATGCTCGCCGCCACCGAGTACATCCGCGAGCTGCGCCAGGCCGACGACCTCACCCAGCTGCCGCTGGCCGACCGCTGCCTGGTGCTCGGCGCCGGCAACACCGCCATCGACATGGCCGTGCAGATGAGTTGCCTGGGTGCCCGCGACGTCAACCTGGTGTACCGCCGTGGCGTGTCCGACATGGGCGCCACCGGCCATGAGCAGGAGATTGCCAAGCACAACCAGGTGCGCCTGCACACCTGGGCCCGGCCCGATGCCGTGCTGCTGGATGATGCCGGGCGTGTGCGCGGCATGCGTTTCGTACGCACCCAGCTGGTCGACGGACGCCTGGGCGATACCGGCGAGACCTTCGAACTTGCCGCCGACGCGATCTTCAAGGCCATCGGCCAACGCTTCGACGACGCAAGCCTGGCTGACCCGCTGGCGGCGCAACTGGCCCGCGACGGCGAGCGCATCCAGGTGGATGCGCACATGCAGACCTCGGTCCCCGGCATCTACGCCGGCGGCGACTGCACCGCGCTGGGCCAGGACCTCACCGTCCAGGCCGTGCAACATGGCAAGCTGGCCGCCGAAGCCATCCATGCCCAACTCATGCTCAACGTGGAGGCTGCGTAAATGGCCGACCTGTCCATCGAATTCGCCGGCATCAAGGCACCCAATCCGTTCTGGCTGGCCTCCGCGCCACCCACCGACAAAGCCTACAACGTGGTCCGCGCCTTCGAGGCCGGGTGGGGCGGGGTGGTGTGGAAGACCCTGGGCGAGGATCCGGCGGCGGTCAACGTGTCGTCGCGCTACTCGGCGCACTTCGGCGCCAACCGCCAGGTGCAGGGCATCAACAACATCGAGCTGATCACCGACCGCTCGCTGGAGATCAACCTGCGCGAGATCACCCAGGTCAAGAAGGACTGGCCCGACCGCGCGCTGATCGTGTCGCTGATGGTGCCGTGTATCGAGGAGTCCTGGAAGTTCATCCTGCCGTTGGTGGAGGCCACCGGCGCCGACGGCATCGAACTCAACTTCGGTTGCCCCCACGGCATGCCCGAGCGCGGCATGGGCGCCGCCGTCGGCCAGGTGCCGGAGTACGTGGAGATGGTCACCCGCTGGTGCAAGACCCACTGCGCGCTGCCGGTGATCGTCAAGCTCACCCCCAACATCACCGACATCCGCCAGTCGGCGCGCGCCGCGCACCGGGGTGGGGCGGATGCGGTGTCCTTGATCAACACCATCAACTCGATCACCAGCGTCGACCTCGACCGCATGGTCGCCCACCCCATCGTCGGCGACCAGAGCACCCATGGCGGCTACTGTGGGTCGGCAGTCAAGCCGATCGCCCTGAACATGGTCGCGGAAATCGCCCGTGATCCCGAGACCCAAGGCCTGCCGATCTGCGGCATCGGCGGTATCGGCACCTGGCGCGACGCCGCCGAGTTCATCGCCCTGGGCAGCGGCGCGGTGCAGGTGTGCACGGCGGCGATGCTGCATGGCTTTCGCATCGTCGACGACATGAAGGACGGCCTGGCGCGCTGGATGGACCAGCACGGCCACCGCAACCTCGAGGCGTTTCGCGGCCAGGCCGTGGGGCACACCACCGACTGGAAGTACCTGGACATCAACTACCAGTCGGTGGCGCACATCGACCAGGACGCCTGCATCGGCTGCGGGCGCTGCCACATCGCCTGCGAGGACACCTCGCACCAGGCCATCGCCAGCACCCTGAAGGCCGACGGCACCCACGCCTACAGCGTGATCGAAGCCGAGTGCGTCGGTTGCAACCTGTGCCAGATCACCTGCCCGGTGGAGGGCTGCATCGACATGCAGGCGCAGGACACCGGCAAGCCGTACATGAACTGGACGCAGGATCCGCGTAATCCCTATCGCGAGGCGGGTTGAGGTCGGTGGGACGCAGACCTCACGCAGGTCTCTAGTGGGAGCGGGCTTGCCCCGCGATAGCGTTGGACGCAGGTCGAACGCTATCGCGGGGCAAGCCCGCTCCCACGAAGTTTTCGTCTACCCGCTCAGACCGCCGCGCAAGGTCTGCTCGATCACCTCGACGAACGCCCGCACCAGTGGGCTGCGCTCGTGCCTGCGGGTCAGCACCAGCAGCGGCGCGCAGGCGCCGGGCTCGGCCAGCGGCAGGTAGGACACGCCACGCCTGACCAAGGTCCGGGTGCACTGCGGTACCACCGCGACACCACGACCCGCGGCAACCAGGGCGATGATCGAGGTGATCTGCCGACCGCTTGGCGCCGGGCGCGGCGTCAGCCCGTGGCGGCGGTACAGGCCGAGGATGATTTCGTTCAAGCCCGAGCCGTAGTCCGGGGGGAAGGTGATCAGCGGCAGTTCGCCGAGCTCGGCCAGGCTGACCTGCAACTGCTGGGCGAGGGGGCTGTCGCTGGGAACGGCCGCGACCAGCGGCTCGTTGTCCACGCAGATGGCCTGGACCTGAGGATCGTCACCTGATGGGCGCATGCGGCTCATGCCGATATCCAGGCGGCCTTCGATCAGTTGCGTGCACTGAGTGCTGGAAGCACCTTCCTCCACATTCAGCTGCACATCCGGGTACTTCGAGCAGAACGCCTGGATGGTATGGCTGAAGGTGTCCGACAGGGCGATCGAACTGGCATAGCCGACCGTCAGTTGGCCGGCCGAACCCGCCGCCAGCTTGCTGGTGATCGCCGTGGTCAGGTCGACCTGTTCGAGCACGCCGCGGGCGTAGGGCAGCAGGTGACGGCCCGCGGTGGTAAGGCTGACGTTGCGCGTGCTGCGGTCGAACAGGCGAAACCCGAGCTCCGTCTCCAGTGCCGATATCTGTCGGGTCAGCGGCGGCTGGGCCATGTGCAGGCGCGCTGCCGCTCGGCCGAAGTGCAATTCCTCGCTGACCACCAGGAAACAGCGCAGACGGCGCAAATCCATCATGTTCTTCCTTGAGTATCAATCGGTCGGGAATAGGTATTGGATCCAAAGTTCGTCCTACCTTATAAACCTGTAACAATTTTTTACGAGTGTTTGTATGCGTTTTCCCGCCGATTTCCCCCGAATTGCCCTATTTCTTGGCGGATGTGCCGCATTTCTCAACCTCTATTCCACCCAGGGCCTGCTCACGGAACTGACCCGGGCCTTTCCGGTAACGCTGCGCCAGGCCAGTTGGAGCATTACCGTGACCATCCTTGCCGTGGCCTTGACCGCGCCTTTTGTCGGCTGGCTGACGGCGCGCGGCGAGCAGCACCGGGTTATCGCCGGGGCGGCGCTGTTGCTGGCGCTGCCTGCATTGTTGGCGGCGTGGGCGGGCAGCTATGGCGAATTCCTGCTGTGGCGTTCGGTGCAGGGGCTGTTCATTCCGATGGTGTTCGCCACCAGCGTGGCCTACATCGGCGTGCGCTGGCAGGGCGGTGCTGTGACCGAAATGACCAGCGTCTATGTTGCCGGCACGATCTTCGGCGGTTTCTGCGGGCGTTTTCTCACCGGACTGGTCACCGAGCTTGCTGACTGGCGCGTGGCATTGACGGTCCAGGCGGGGCTCAGCCTGGCGGTCGCGCTGGGCATCGCGCTGCTGTTGCCGCGCAACCCGCCCGCAGCCAGGCGCGAGCCGCTGGCGCTTGGCGAGCTCGCCAGCAGGCCGTTGCTGGGGGCCTATGCCGTGGGGTTCTGCGTCTTGTTTGCCCAGGTCGCGACCTTCACCTACGTCGGCCTGCACCTGAGCGAGGCCCCGTTTGCCCTGGGCACCGCCGCGCTGGGTGCCATCTACGCCGTGTTCCTGCTGGCGCTGGTGGTGGTGCCGCTGGCCGGACGCCTGAGCAAGGCGCGGCCCCATGCCGACCTGGTGCGGGTGGCCGGTTACCTGGGCATCGCCGGCTCGGCGCTGACCCTGTCCCCGTCGCTGTGGTTGATCGTGCTGGGCCTGGCGCTCAGCTCCACCGGCGTGTTTCTCGCCCAGGCCGCTGCCAATGCCTTCATCACCGCCCAGGCACCCCGGCAGAAATCTGCCGCGGTCGGTCTGTACCTGAGCTGCTACTACCTGGGTGGCAGCTTCGGCGCCTTCGTGCCCGGCGGGCTTTGGGAACGCTGGGGGTGGGGTGGCTGCGTCGCCCTGATCGTGGTGTTCCAGCTGCTGCCGCTGCTGATCGCGCGGGGCAGCTGGCGGGTGGCGCCGGTCCGTGGGCCGGCGGTCCAGCCATTGCAATGAATCGTTTCCTCAACGCGCTACATCATCATCCAACAAGGAAAAGAGTGAGATGACCGTGAGTAACTTGCCGACCGTGCACAGCCAGTTGCTGAATGTGATTGAACCGGTGTTGCAGGAGATGCCTGCCGGCGTGCTGAAACAGGCGCTATGGGATGAGTTCCGCAACCAGGAGGCCGCGCTGGTCGACATCGAGCAGGCGTTCCAGGTGCTGACCTCGCGCCGCCATGGCGCCGCGGCGTTGCGCAAGTTCTTCGCCAGCTGGTCGAAGACCAACAACTCGGCCGCCAGCGTCTCCGGGTTGGCCAATCGCCTGACCCTGCTGGCGCGTTCCGAGCAGGGCAGCGCCGCGGCGCAGCAGATCTACCAGGTGTGTGGCAGCCTGCAGCGGATCACCGACGAGGACCTGGGGGCGCTGGGCAACACCTTGCATGCCGACCTGTTCTACAACATGGCCACGCCCCTTTGCGGCGACGACCAGTGGTTGCTCAAGGAAAACTGCCTGCCATCCGCGCAGGCGTTCAAGGACTGGACCGATGCCCGCCGCCTGCGTGATCGCGACCTGCTCCAGGGCCTGCTGACCACGCTGGTGCATGAGGTCTACACCCACGGTGAAGTGGAGTACATCCATCCGCTGTACACCCGCTGGTTCGAGCGCGACATGGGCGTCCCGCCCGAGCAGGTGCGCAAGACCGTAGCCTGGGTCACCGTGCACACCGGGGGGACCGAGAGCAATCATTTCGCCCACGCGGTCGAGGCGGTCGAGGCCTTCGTCAAGGCCATGGGCATCGCGGTGGACAGGACCACGGCCCGCGAAGTCTTTGCCCAGTACCTGCAGCGCAAGGCCGAGGTGATGCGCGACTGCGCCGCCTGCCTGATCTGACCGGCTGAATCCCGCATGAAAGTCGCCTGCCATGTTCCCCGACATGGCAGCGCTTTCGCGCGCCTTGCAAACCGCCTGCGCGGGCAAGGCGAGGAGTATCAATAACGACTGAATCGGTATTGGCATCGGCCACCGACTCCTCAGCAGAATCATAGTGGAACCTAGCCCTGGTGCCTGGTCACTTTCTGACTCATGCAAGTACGCAAGGAACGCCCCATGCAGCTGATCGTCTTCTGTCCCCCCAAGATCATTCTCCAGCACAGCGCGCAAAGCTGGGCCGACGCGCTAGGGCCGGGAGGCATGCTGCTGAGCTGCAACTCCCGCGCCCAGGAAATCACCGCGCACCTTGGCGAACAAGTGGCGTACCGGTTGTTCGACTATTTCAACGACAACGCGCTGGTCGAGGTGGATGTCCATGACATGGCCCGCGAGATGCGTGATCCGCTGTGCGTGGCACTGGCCGAAATCGACGTGCTGCGGGCGGCGCGCATCAATGACCGGCTGGGTGTCAGCCAGGGCGCCGAGGGGCGCGCGATGTTCTATCGCGACAAGTTCTTCATGAAGCAGCGGGCCCGCGACCGTGGTTTCGCCGTCGCCGACATGGCGCCGCTGACCCACGCCACCGGGGCGATCCAGTTCAGTGAGCAGCACGGCTTCCCGGTGGTGGTCAAACCGCGCGATGGGCGTGGCTCGAACGGCGTGGAAGTGCTCAGGGACCTGCCGCAGCTGCGCCAGTGGCTGGCCGCGCGCGGCGCCACCACCTTCCACAACCTGATGATCGAGCGCTACGTGCGGGGCAGCCACTACATCGTCAACGGCCTGTACATCGACGGCAAGCCGATCCTGGTGTCGCCGGTGCGGGTGATGACCTCGGCGCTGGATTTTCTCGGCGGCAAGGCCCACGACCTGCACATGCTCGATG
Organism: Pseudomonas sp. 2hn; assembly: GCF_019646095.1. Lineage (NCBI taxonomy): Bacteria > Pseudomonadati > Pseudomonadota > Gammaproteobacteria > Pseudomonadales > Pseudomonadaceae > Pseudomonas > Pseudomonas sp. 2hn. Next base: position 2,207,374 of record NZ_CP081016.1, read on the forward strand.
CCAGCAATCCGATGCGCGACAAGCTGGTGCGCTATGCCCGCGCGCTGGTCGAGGACGTGCTGCCTTCCGAGCCGACCCTGCTGTTCCACCTCGAACTGTTCGTCACCGACGCGGGCGAGATCGTCCTGTGCGAAATCGCCTCGCGGTTGGGCGGGGTGTTCTTCAACCAGGAGATCAGCCATGCCTGGGGCCTGGATCCGCGCATGAGCTTCCTGCGCGCGCTGCGCGATCCCGAGTATCGTCCGGCGGCCATGATCGAGCCGCGGCAGATGGTCGGGCACATCAGCATTCCACCGCGGGTCGGCCTGTTGCGCGAGGTGCCGAGCGACTGCCCGTTGGACGGCGTGCTGGAGTACCGCATCTCGGCGAGCAGGATGACCGCCTACCGGTCGATGGAGTTCACCAACTCGGAAATCCTCAACGCCATCGTCGCCGGGCGCAACGAGCGTGAACTGCAATTGCGCCTTGGCGAAGTCGAGCGCTGGTTCCACGAAAGCTGCGACTGGGCGGGTAACGAAGCGGCCGTCGTCTAGCCGCTGATCCGTCCCGTTCCTCCATCACTTTTGCTGACCGTGCCGCCAGTCGGGACGGTCATGCCTGCAGACAGGTGACGATGCCATGAAACCTTTGATCGAGAGCCTTATCCCCATTCCGGTCGCGGCCCTGGGCGCCTGGCTGGGATTTCTCACCGGGCTGCCGCTCGGTGAACTGATCGGCGCCATCTGCGCGGTCACGGCGCTGAGCAAGTGGGGCGTGCGCATGCGCATGCCGTTTCCGTTCGTGGCCACCGTGCAGTTGCTGCTCGGCATCAGCGTCGGCTCCACGGTCACCGCCTCGATGATGCACGAGCTCACCGACGTCAGCATCCTGCTCGGGCTGCTGGTGTGCATGACCACGCAGATCCTGGTGGGCTACAACTGGCTGCGACGCATGGAGAAGTGGGGCCATATCGAAAGCCTGCTCAGTGCGATTCCCGGCGCCATGGCGGCGGTGATGACGGTGTCGGGAGAAGAGGGGCCGGCCTCCGGACGCATCGCCTTCGTGCATATCGTGCGCCTGCTCGCGCTGTTGCTGGTGGTCACCCTGATCGCCGGTGGCCATGGCGACAGCGCGGCGCATGCGGCGGGAACCCTGGGCGACTACCTGCGCATCGTGCCGGTCGCGCTCGTCGCGGTGGTTGCCGGCTACCTGCTGGAGCGTCTGGATGTGCCCGCGCCCTACATGCTGACCGGGCTGGTGTGCGCCGCCGCGGTGAACATCGGCATGCCCCAGTTCAACCTGCATGTACCCGACCCGGTGGCGATGGTGGCGTTGATCCTGCTGGGCGGCTTGATCGGCATCCGCCTGCGCGACATCACCTTGGGGGACGTGCTGCGATACGTGCGTGCGGGTCTGGTGGTGACCACGCTGACGTTCTGCACCACCTTGCTGGTGGCCGCGCTTGCCGCCCAGCTCACCGGCAAGCCCTTCCTCGCACTGTTCATGTCCTGGGTACCGGGCGGTGTCGAGGTCATGACCGCGGCAGCCCTGTTGCTCAAGCTCGACCCTGCCTTCGTCATGCTCAACCACGTGGTGCGCATGTCGATTATTCATATCTCGCCGGCGTTCCTGCCCAAGCGGCTACTCCAGCCCGAGCCGGCTGCCGACTCACCGCGCAACTGAACCTTCGATCACAAGGACTCGATCTCGATGACCGCTGCAATCGCCATTCATGATCCGACCCTGCGCGACGGCAACCATGCCGTCTCCCATTCGTTGAGCCTGGAAGATATCGCCGCCTATTGCCGTGCAGTCGACGGCTGCGGCCTGAGCGTGGTCGAGGTGGGCCACGGCAACGGCCTGGGGGCATCGTCCCTGCAACTGGGCCTGGCCCGCCACGCCGACACCGAGATGCTCGAGACCGCGCGCGCCAACCTCAGTCGCACGCGCCTGGGCATCCATATGATTCCAGGCTTCGCCAGGCTCGATGATATCGATACCGCGTTGCGGATCGGTGTCGAGGTGTTGCGCATCGCCTCCCATTGCACCGAGGCGAGCGTGACCGAAAGCTATATCGAGCATGCCCGCGCCAACGGCGCCTATGTGCATGGCGTGCTGATGATGTGCCACATGGCCAGCCCCGAGCGGTTGCTCGAGGAGGCGACCAAACAGCAGGGCTATGGCGCCAACGCCATCGTGCTGATGGACTCGGCGGGCCACCTCGATCCGGACAGCACCCGTGAGCGCATTGCCTTGCTCAGCAGCGAACTGTCGATTCCGCTGGGCTTCCATGGCCACAACAACCTGGGCCTGGCCATCGCCAACTCACTGGCCGCGGTCCAGGCCGGGGCGACCATCGTCGACGGCTGCATGCGCGGCTTCGGCGCCGGCGCCGGCAACACCCAGCTGGAGACCCTGTGCGCCGTGCTGGAGCGCTACCGCTTCGCCACCGGCGTGGACATCTTCGCCCTGTGCCGCGCCATCGAGCAGCTGGAGAGCATCGCCCCGGTCAGCACGCCCACGGTCGTCAAGACCGCCAACCTGATCAGCGGTCTGTATGGCGTGTGCAGCGGTTTCGAGAAACATGTCGCGCGCGCCGCCAGCGAGTTCGGCGTCGAACCACGGCGAATCTACGAAGCCCTGGCCCAGTGCAATGCGGTGGCCGGCCAGGAAGATCTGATCATCTCGGTGGCCAGCCGCCTTTCCCAACCTTCTGTTGCCTGACCCTGGAGTGCGTTCATGTCCCTGAAAACCGCCATTATCGGCAGCGGCAACATCGGTTGCGACATCCTGTGCAAGGTCCTGGCCCACCCTGACCTGGACTGCACGCTGGTCGCCGGACGTTCCCCGCACTCCGCGGGCCTGGCCTTCGCCCGGGAGCGCGGGGTCGCCACCACCGCCGATGGCATCGAAGGCTTGTTCGCCCGGATCGGCGAGTTCGACCTGGTGTTCGACGCCACCTCGGCCGCCGACCATGAGCGCCACGCACCACGCCTGATCGAGGCCGGCAAGCTGATCATCAACCTCACCCCGGCGGCCCTGGGCCAACTGTGCGTGCCTTCGCTCAACGGCCTGGATCTGACCGGGGCGAGCAACGTCAACATGATCACCTGTGGGGGGCAGGCCTCGATTCCGCTGGCCGCCGCCATCGCCCGGGCCAACCCGGCGGTGCGCTACATCGAGGTGGTGTCGTCGATCAGCGCCGAAAGCGCAGGCCCCGCCACCCGCCGCAACCTGAGCAACTACATCACCACCACCGAACAGGCGCTGCGGCGCTTCACCGGCTGCGCTCAGGTCAAGGCGATCCTCAACATCAACCCGGCCAAGCCCAATGTCTACATGCAGACGGCGGTCTCGGCACTGATCGCCCAGGCCGACCTGGCCGCTACCCGTCGCGAGGTGGAGCGGGCCGTGGCGCTGGTGCGCGAGGCCGTGCCGGGCTACGAGGTGATCGTCGACCTGCACTACAGCGAAGGTCGCCTGTTCACCATGGTGCGGGTCGAGGGAGCGGGGGACTACCTCGATCCAAGTGCCGGCAATCTCGACATCATCACCGCGACGGCCACCCACATGGCCGCGCTCATGGCGCGTGGCCGCATGGCCGTGCGCGCCGCCTGAAACGGACCTCTGGAGAATCCTGCATGCCTACGCTTTCAGCAGACCTGGAATTCGCGCGATTCTGTCCGATCCTCGGGGTGGCGCAGAAGGTCAGGGAGGCGCCGCAGCCGGTCATCGACCTGGGTGTCGGCGTGCCCGGGTTCCTGCCGGCACCCCATATCCTCGAGGCGGCAGTGCGGGCGGCCCACGAGGACACCGGCGGCTATGGCGCCAGCCGTGGCGACCCGGCATTGCTCAAGGCCTACCTGGGCTACCTGCGGCGCCTTGGCCACGCGCATTTCGACGAACGCAACCTGGTCGCCGGCCTCGGCGCCAAGCACCTGCTGTTCAGCGTGCTGCGGGCGATTATCCGCCCGGGTGACAAGCTGCTGGTGTCGACCCCGTGCTGGCCGACCTACTTCGATATCGCCGATCTGGTCGGGGCGGGCGTCGTCGATGTGCGCTGCACCGCGCACAGCGGCTACAAGATGTCCCCCCAGGCCCTGGAACAGGCGCTCGACGAACAGGTGCGGGTGGTGCTGCTCAACTCCCCCGGCAATCCTACGGGTGCCGTGTACTCGGTCGAGGAACTCCAGGGGCTGGCGCAAGTGCTGCGCAATCATGACGTCTGGATCATTTGCGATGACGTCTACCAGCGCTTCGTCTACGACATGGACAGCTGTCCCGACCTGCTGACGGTGGCGCCGGATCTGGCCGGGCGCATCATCAAGATCGACAGCGTCTCCAAGCTCTATGGCATGCCGGGGTGGCGGGTCGGCCTGCTGGCGGCGGACCGGCGGATCGCCGACGCGGTCACCACGCTCAACTCCAACTCGATCTCCAACCTGCCGGCCCCCGCGGCGGCGGCGGCGACGGCGGCGCTGGAGGGTGACCAGGCGTTCTCCATCGCTGCCCGGCAGCGTCTTGCCGGGCAGCGCCAGGCCTTGCTCGAGGTGCTGCGCGGTGCGCCGTTGCTGCGCTTCTGCGAGCCTGCCGGAGCGTTCTACCTGTTCCTCGATATCGGCCAGGCGCTGGGCCGGTCGTTCCGCGGGCAGGTGATCGGTGATGACGAGTCGTTCTGCGACGTACTGCTCAGGGACTTCGGCGTTGCCCTGATCCCCGGCAGTTTCTTCGGCGCGGCGGGGCATGCCCGGCTGTCGTACTCCGGCGAAGCCGGCAAGGTCCTGGCCGGTGCCGAGCGCATCAAGGCCTTCCTGGGCGAGCTCGCCTGAGGCTGGAACGCAATCCGTGGACAGGGAAGCATTACTGGAGAGGGACGCACGTTGATGAAAAACACCTTTGCAATCGTCGGCTGCGGCGCGACGGCCATCGCCTTCCTGCAACGCCATCTGGACCGCGTGGCCGCCGGCAGCGCGCCGGCAGGCGTCATCCACCTGTTCGAGAAGCGGGATGATTTCGGACGCGGCGCGGCCTACGAGGCCGACCTGGAGAGCAACCTGCTCAACACCAGGACCGGCCTTATCACGCCATACCCGCATCTGCCCGGGCATTTCCTGCAGTGGTTGCAGCAGAGCCCGCAGGCTTGGCGCCGCGCGTACCCCGATTTTCGTCCCGAGGCGGACGGATTCGCGCCTCGGGCCCTGTTCGGTATCTACCTGCAGCACCAGCTCAAGCAGATCGTGCTGCGCGGCGCGACCCTGGGTTGCCAGCTGGTGCAATTGCAGGCGGAGGTCTGCGCGATCGACCTGATCGATGGCGTGGAAACCCTGCGTACCCGCTGTGGCCTCAGCCTGCCGACCGGCAAGGTCGTGCTGTGCTGTGGCCCGCTGGGCAAGAAGCCGGAGCCGTCCGGCGACCCGCGGGTGCTGGATACGCCGTATCCGGTTTCCCGCCTGCTGCGCGTGGTGGCGCCCCACGAGCGGGTGGCGGTGGTCGGCGCACGGCTGAGCGCCATCGATACCGTCATAGCCCTGATCGAACGGGGGCATCGAGGCCCCATCCGCATGCATTCGCGCAGTGGTTACTTTCCCGTGGTGCGGGGGACCCAGGAGCCGGTCACGCTGCGCTACCTGACCCGTGAAGGGATCCATGCGCTGGTGGCGCAGAACGGCCGCTTGCAGATCAGCGACCTGGTCGGCCTGTTCCGCAAGGAACTGGCTTTCCAGGAGCCGGGCAAGGCCAGCGCGGTGATCCCCATGCCCGCGCCGCCGGCCGACATCGCCGGTTTCATCGAGGCTGAACTCGAGCATGCCCGCTCACCACGGACCTGGCAGGCGATCCTCTATGCCACCAACGGTTTCGTCGAAGACATCTGGCAGGCACTGGACGATGCCGCGCAGGCGCGCTTCCTGCGCGAGTACTTCAGTTTCTTCATGGCCTATCGGGTCTCCATCCCGGCGCAGAATGCGCGCAAGATCCTCAGCTACCTGCGCAGTGGCCAACTGGAGTTCGTCGCCGGGTCATTCGCCGCGCCGCACCAGGGCGGCGACGGGTTGGTCGTGCAGGGCAGCGGCTGGCGCCATGTCTACGACCGGCTGATCCATGCCATCGGCTCTCCGCGCGACGCCGACCTGCTCGACTCGCCGTTGCTCGCCACGCTGCTGGAAAACGGCACGGTGACCCGCCACCCGCAGGGGGGGATCTGCATCGACCCGACGAGCTATCGCGTGCAGGGGCGGACCGGCAGCACCCGGCAGATCCATGCGGTGGGCGAGCTGACGGTTGGCCAGTTCTTCTTCACCTCCGCGTTGGACATAAATGGTCGCCACGCCGCCAGCTGCGCCGATGGGCTCGACTGGAAGCAGGGCGTGCGCGCGGTCGGGCGCGTGGAGGAGCATGTCTGAGCTATCGTTGCCGGGGCACCTTTGACCGGCAACTTCACAGGATGAACCATGACCTACCGATTCGAACGCATTCTGTTGACCAACGACGATGGCATCGACGCGCCCGGCCTGGCCGTGCTGGAACAGGTGGCGGCCAGGCTGGCCAGGGAGGTGTGGGTAGTGGCGCCGCACCGCGACCAGAGCGGCACCTCCCATTCGCTGAGCCTGCATGCCCCGCTGCGGGTCAGCAGCCATGGCGAGCGGCGCTTCGCCGTCACCGGCACGCCGGGTGACTGCGTGGCGCTGGCGCTGGGGCATCTGCTCAAGGACGCCAGGCCTGACCTGGTGTTATCCGGTATCAACCGTGGGGCGAACCTGGGCACTGAAACCGTATTCTCCGGAACGGTCGGCGCGGCGATGACCGGGCTGCTGCTGGGGGTACGCTCGATCGCCCTCAGCCAGGCCTACAGCGACCGCGACGCGGTGCCCTGGGACATCGGCCTGAACCTGGCGCCCGAGGTGATTCTCGGCGTGCTGGATATGCCGTGGCCGGTCGATGCCTGCCTCAACGTCAACTTCCCTGATTGTGCCCTGGAGGCCGTCCGGCCGTTGAAGGTGACGCGCCAGGGTGTCGGGCCGTTGAACAGCGTCTCGGTGCGTACCGAGGTCGACCCGCGACACTTCGAGTACCACTGGTTGCAGCTGAACAATCACCGCACCGAGGATGAGCCCGGCAGCGAAATGGCGGAGCTGGCACGAGGTCACGTGACAGTGACGCCGCTGCAGTTCGAGCGCACCCATGGCGCTGTGGAACAAGCCATGTCTGATTGATTGGCCGGGGCTGCAGACGCGCAATCGCCTAGGCAATCGCGGTTTCATGCAGGCAGCGCCACACCACCCCGCGGTCGCTGCATTCGAGCAAAGCCAGCGACCAGCGCGCCTGCGTCATGCCCTGCGAACGGTGGGTTTCCTTGTAGCGCATCGCCACATTCAACCCGACCTGCCACACCCGTTGCACATCGCTGATCGTGATCTGCAATCCTGGCCTGGTCCCGGCGGCCCCCTTGAACAATTGCTCGACCTGCGGGCGGCTCACCAGCGTGCCTGTCGTGCCGACCATGCTGAAATCATCGGCGAACACCGCCATCAGCCCACCGAGCACCGAGTGGGTCTCGGCCGCCGGGCGGGTGAAGACCATCTGGATCAGTTCGTGGACGTGGTGAATGCTGCGTTCGGCGCGGGCAATCGCGTGTTCAGGCATGGGCATGGTTCTCCTTGGGCAGTGTGTTCAGTGACAGCAGTGGCGTCAGCCCCAGCAGCGCGGCCAGGGTGAAGGTCAGGTATCACCAGGGTGGACACGCGGGCGCGCTCCAGGCCCTGGAACCGCTAGAAGGTCAGCGCTTGCCCCACCAGGATAAGCAAGCCACCGGCCATGCCCTGGAGCAGGCGCCAGGTGATCAGCGCGGCGAAGCTTGCGGCTTCGCCGCAGCCCCACACGGCCACGCTGAACCCCAGCATGGCGGCGCACAGCAGGCGCCGCGCGCCCCAGCGGCTCGCCAGCCAGGTGCTCACCGGCACGGCCAGGGTCAGCCCGAGCATGTAGGCATTGCCGACCCAGGCGCTGCTGGCGTTGCCAATGGCGAACTCGGCCGCGATCCGCGGCAACGCCACGGTCGGCATGAACAGGTTGATGCAGTCGATGAAAAAGCCCATCAGGAAGATCGTTGCCACGCGATACCGGTACGTCATTGCCACTCCTTTTCGGCGCGCAGCGTAGGTGCCGTGGACTGTCCGTGTCGATGTCGCTACCCTTGAAACTCTGTTTGATGGAAGTGAACAATGCCGCGCACGGCCCTCCACACCCAGCTTAACCGGGTGCAGACGTTTCTGGCGGTGGTCGATTTCGGCTCCTTCACCAAGGCGGCGGACTTTCTCGGCATCAGCAAAGCCATGGCCAGCCAGCACGTCAAGGCACTGGAGCAGGCCCTGGGCGTGACGCTGCTGGCGCGCAGTACCCGCGCCGTCGCCCCGACCGAAACCGGCCAGGGCTTCTACGACGATTTCAAGGTGATCATCAGCGATGTCGAAGGCGCCTTCGACAGTGTGCTGCGTCGGCACAACGGCGTATCGGGCAGGCTGCGCATCAGTACCACCGGGGAGTACGGCGAGCGCTTCATCCTGCCGCTGATCCCGCTGTTCGCCGAGCGCTACCCGGCGCTGTCGATCAGCTACGAGACCGACTCGTCGCTGAGCGACCTGATTGCCGAACGGCTCGACCTGGTGGTGCGCCTCGGCGCCCTAACGGACTCGAACCTGCGCAGCCGCAAGCTGGCCGACTACGACATCCTGCTGGTGGCCTCACCGGCGTTTCTCGCTCGTCATGCCATCTCCGAGCCCGCGGACCTTGCGGATGTGCCCTGGATCGCCAACAGCAACCTGCACAGCCCGACCAGCTGGACCTTGCACGGCGCGCGGACGGGCAGCGTGAGCGTGGTGGGCAGGGCGGCCTACCAGTCCAATGCGTCCCACGCCATCCGCGCGATGGCCTGCGCCGCGCTGGGCGTGGCGGTGCTGCCCGCCTGGCTGGTCGAGGAGGATCTGGATGCCGGCAGGTTGCGGCGGGTGCTGCCGGACTACAGCCTGCCGGCGCAGCCGATCAGCGTGGTCTACCCCAACGGCAACCATGTGCCGCACAAGACCCGGGTGTTCATCGACTTCCTGTGCGAGCACCTGGGCCGCTAAGGCTCCAGGCCGATACCGCGCAGGATGACGCCGGTGACGGTCTGCACCGCCTGCTCGAACGCCAGGTCGGACAGCGGCTCGCCGCCATTGAGCAGGTTGACCTGATAACCGAAGTCGGCGTAGTGCTGGGTCGCGGCCCAGATCATGTACAGCAGCGCCGAGGGCTCCACCGGCAGGATGCGCCGGTCCTCGACCCAGCTGCGGATCTTCGCTTGCTTGAGCTGCGCCCAGGGCACCAGGATTTTGTCCAGGCTGGCGCCGAGCAGCGGGGCGCCATGGAGCATCTCCTCGGCCCAGATCTTCGAGCCCAGCGGCCTTGAGCGCGAGTGGCCCATCTTGGCGCGGATGTAGCTGGTCAGCACCACCCGCGGGTCGTCGAAGTGCTCAAAGCACAGGGCGTCCTGCTTCCATACATCCAGCAGGTCCTGCAGCACGGCGCGGTACAGTTCGTCCTTGGTGCTGAAGTAGTAGTGCAGGTTGGAGCGCGGCAGTTGCGCCCGCTCGGCGATATCACCCATGGAGGTGGCGCCGTAGCCCTTGTCGGCGAACACCTGTTCGGCGGCTTGCAGGATCTTCTCGACGTTGCGCCGGCGGATCTCGATCTTGTGGTTGGCCATGGGCTGTCCGTGGTGACCTGAACAGGGCAAGGCTAACAGCTTTGCCGTGCCCGAGGTAAACGGCCTCACGCGATCCCTGTAGGAGCGGCCTTGTGCCGCGAAAGGGCTGCGTAGCGGCCCCAGGATTTCAGCTTCGCAGTCGAAATTGCCGGGGCCGCTGTGCGGCCCTTTCGCGGCACGAGGCCGCTCCTACAGGTGAATGCGTCAGCCCTGGGTGTTCGGCAGCAGGGTCAAGGCCTGGCGGCTTGCCTCGCGTAGATCGTGCGCAGGTACGCCGTCGCGGGCCTGCACGGAAATGCCGTGGAGGAAGGTGGCATAGAAGTGGCCGAGAGCCTCGACCTGCGTGTCGGCCGGCAACTGCCCTTGTTCGCGGGCCTGGCGCAGGCGCTCGACGATCGACTCGGTGCGCTGCCGGCGGTGCCCGGACAACCACTGCTGGACGGCCAGGTTGTCCGGCGCCACGCCGCTGGCGGCGCTGACCACCAGGCAGCCCCTGGGCTCGTCGACGCGGGTATAGGTGCTGATGGCGTCCTCGAGCATCCGCGCCAGGGCCTGATGGATATCCGGCAGGGCCAGGGCGCGGTCAGCGAAGCCACCCTCGGCTGACTCGTACAAGGCCACGGCCTCCTCGAACAGCTTCTGCTTGCTGCCGAAGGCCGCGTAGATACGCGCGGAGGCGATGCCCAGCGCGGACACTAGGGCCGACATCGAGGTGCCTTCGTAGCCGTGTTCCCAGAACAGCCGCATCGCCTTGCGCAGCGCCTGTTGCTTGTCGAATTCCCGAGGTCGCCCTGCCATCGCTCGTCTGCCTGAATACGCAAAACGCGCATTCTAGCCAATTTGCGATTGACGGACAGCGTCGTTCGATCCTATTGTTTGTCGATCAACAAATAATAGGATGACATCATGCGAACACTCAAGGGACCGAGCCTGCACCTCGCGCAGTTCAGCAGTGACAAACCGCCGTTCGACAGCCTGGACAGCATTGCCGATTGGGCCGCGGGGCTTGGCTTCAAGGGCTTGCAGGTGCCGGCCTGGGATGCCCGGCTGTTCGATCTGGAACTGGCCGCGCAGAGCAAGGGTTACTGCGATGAGATCAAGGGCCGTCTGGCCGAGCGCGGCTTGCAGGTCAGCGAGCTGACCACCCATCTGATCGGCCAGCTGGTCGCCGTGCACCCGGCCTATGACCCGATGTGCGACGCCTTTGCCCCGGCCGCGTTGGCCGGGCACCCAGCGGAGCGCACCGCCTGGGCGATCGAGCAGATGAAACTGGCGGCGCGGGCCAGCCGCAACCTGGGCCTGGACGACATGGGTACGTTCTCCGGCGCGCTGGCCTGGCCCTACCTGTTCCCGTTCCCGCAGCGCCCCCAGGGCCTGGTAGAGGCCGCTTTCGAGGAGCTGGCGCGGCGCTGGCGGCCGATCCTCGACTGCTGCGACGAGCAGGGCGTCAACCTGTGTTTCGAGATCCACCCGGCCGAGGACCTGCACGACGGCACCAGCTTCGAGCGTTTCCATGCCCTGGTGGGTGAACACCCGCGCTGCCGCATCCTCTTCGACCCCAGCCATTTCGTCCTGCAGCAACTCGACTACCTGGCCTACCTGGACCTCTACCATCCGTTGATCCGCATGTTTCACGTCAAGGACGCCGAGTTCAATCCGAGCGGCCGGCAGGGCCTGTACGGTGGCTACAGCGACTGGACCGAGCGTGCCGGGCGCTTCCGCTCGCTGGGCGATGGCCAGGTGGACTTCAAGGCGATTTTCTCCAAGCTCGCGCAATACGACTTCGCCGGCTGGGCGACCCTGGAGTGGGAGTGCTGCCTGAAGAACCAGGAGGACGGCGCCCGTGAAGGCGTCGAGTTCATCAACCGCCATATCATCCAGGTCACCGACCAGGTGTTCGACGACTTCGCCGGCGCGCCGATCGACGCCCGGCAGATCCAGCGCATGCTGGGTATCGACAAGGAGGTACGGGTATGAGCTTGTCCGTCGAGACCTTGGGCGATGCCTTCGAGCATGTCTATGTGCAGGTAGAGGGCCAGCGTCTGCACTGTGTCGTGGCCGGTGCGGGCGAGCCGGTGCTATTGGTACCGGGCTGGCCGCAGACCTGGTATGCCTGGCGCCATGTCCTGCCGATCCTGGCTGCGCGGGGCTTTCGCGCCATCGCCATCGATCCGCCTGGGCTGGGGGATTCGGACCGTCCCGAGCAGGGCTACGACACCGGCAACGTCGCCCGTGTGCTGCATGCCGCCATGACCCGGCTGGGGCATGAGCGCTACCACCTGGTCGGTCACGACGTGGGGATGTGGGTGGCCTATGCCATGGCCAGCGACCTGCCGCAGGCGGTCCGTTCGTTGACGGTGGCCGAGGCGGTGATTCCCGGCCTGGCCGAGGCACCGCCGATCTTCGTGGCGCCGCAGGAGAACAGCTTCCTCTGGCATTTCCTGTTCAACCAGGTGCGCGACTTGCCGGAATTCCTGATCGCCGGACGCGAGGAGGGCTACCTCAACTTCATGTTCGATCGCTGGGCGGTGCGTCGGCACGCGGTGGCGGCGGATGTCTATATCCGCGCCTACGCCTCGCCGGGCGGAATGCGGGCGGGCTTCGCCTATTACCGGGCGATCCCCGAGACCATCCGGCAGAACCTCGAACGCGCCAGGACGCCGCTGTCCATGCCGGTGCTGGCGATCGGTGCCGAGCATGCCACGGGTGATGCGCCGCTGCTGACGATGCAGGGCCACGCCGACTCGGTGCGCGGCGTGATCCTGCCGGGTTGTGGGCACTTCGTCATGGAGGAAGCGCCGGTATCGTTCAACGAGCACCTGCTGGCGTTCCTGGAGGAGGTCGAGATCAACCGCTGATCGCGGTCCTGGCCCTGGCGGCGTCGGTCACCACCTGCGGGCGGCCGGCGCGCGATACAGCCAATTTGCGCTGCTCGTACTCCTCCAGGCTCAGGCCCTGACGCTGCAACGCCTCGAGTTGCAGCTGGCGGGTTTCCTCGGCGGTATAGGGGCGCAGCTCGGGATGATTGGCACAGCCGCTCAGCACGGCGATGGCCAGGGCGGCGAGGAGGAGGCGGGCGGTAGTGTTCATCGGGGCGGTTCCGTGAGCCTGGGATTCGAGGGTGTCGAATCGATGAGCTCAGGTTATTGGCCACGTCGATGCTTTGGAAATTGCTGCGCTCGATAGTGACTATCGAAGCACACGCATACCCTGTAGGAGATCACACAGCCTCCGGGCCGCGCTGTCGTGCAGGGAACAGGGTTCCAGCGTGGGAGCGGGCTTGCCCCGCGATCACCGGCGAAGCCGGTGCCAAACGCCGCATCGCGGGGCAAGCCCGCTCCCACGCTGCCCCAGTCAAATCAAAGAATTATGTTTTGTTCCATGAGAGCGGGCTTGACCCGCGATGAGGCCAACCCAGTAAAGGCTGGTGTTCGCAGAACAAACCCGTTCCTACAGTCGGCAGGTCAGAACCGGTAATTGACACTGGCCTCAAGGGTTCGTGGCGCACCCGGGGTGATCAGGTCCACCGAACCATGGGCCGAGGCGTAGTAGTCGCGGTCGAAGGCGTTCTTCAGGCGCAAGGCCGCATCCCAGTGCTGCACGCTGTACAACAACGCGGCATCGAAGGTGGTGTAGCCGGGCATCACCACGTTGTTGTCCAGCGCGGTGTAGCGCTCGTCGACGTAGTTGGCGCCGGCGGCCACGCGCCATTCGGGGGTGAGGGTGCGCACCAGCCAGACGTTGGCGCTGTTGCGTGGTGTCAGGGTGGGCACCTGGCCTTCGTTGGCGACGCCGTTGGTCTTGCTGTTGGACTTGGTGATCTCGGCATCCAGATAGGCGTAGCCGGCATAGATCTGCCACTTGTCGCTCAACTGGCCGCTGAGGGTGGCCTCGAAGCCGTCGGTGCGTTGTTCACCGGCCAGGATGGTGAGGTTGGGATTGCTCGGGTCGGCGGTCTTCATGTTGGTGCGTTCGAGGCGGAACACCGCGGCGGTCAGCGACAGGCGACTGTCGAGCAGGTCCCACTTGGCGCCCACCTCGTAGTTGGTGGTCTCCTCGGGTTCCAGGCCTGCATTGGTCGGCGATACCGCGAACACCTCGCCTGAAGGCTGGTAGCTGCGGCTGACCGACACGTAGTAGGACTGCACCTGGTCAGGCTGGTAGACCAGGCCGGCGCGTGGGCTCCAGGTCTTGTCGGTGCGGTCGAGGTCGACGTTCTGCACCCGGGCGTCGTTGTACTCCTGGCCGAAGATGTCGTAGCGCACGCCCAGCAGCGCCTTCCACTGCGAGGTCAGTTCGATCAGGTCCTGCACGTAGAAGCCGCTGGTCTGCTGGTAGTTGGTACCTTCGGAGGACAGGTTGGCGGCGTGTTCCGGCACTGCCACCAGGGCGTCGCGGTACACCGGCACGCGGGCGACGTTGTTCTGGCTGTAGACACGCTGGTATTTGTCCTGGAAACCCACCTCCACGCCATACAGCAGGTTGTGCTGCATGCCGGCCAGTTGCGCCTGCTGCTTGAGCTCGGTCTGGTTGAACACGCCGGACTCGTCGCGGGCCACGTTGCCGCGATTGAGCTTGACCAGCAGTTCACCGTCGGGCGCGGTGACGAAGCGTGTCGGGCTGCTGTCGGCCAGGGTGTTGTTGCGGTCCAGGTCGTAGCGGTAGTAGCGGCTGGTGTTGGTCAGGGTGAGCGCGTCGTTGATGCGGTAGTCCAGGCTGGCGGTAAACGAGAACACTTCGCTGCGCGCATAGTCCTGGGACGCGTTGCCCGAACCGAAACGCTTGTCGCGGCTGACGTCTACCGGACGGTTGCCCAGCGCGGGGATGCCGAAGTCGATCAGGCGCTTGTCGTACAGGTAGGTTGCGCCGAGGTTCAGTTCCAGGTCGTCGGACAGTTTGAAGTAGGCCGACGGCGCAATGGCCTTGCGATCGATGTAGCCGTCATCGCGGAAGGTGTCGCTGTCTTCGAAGGCGCCGGTGATACGATACGCCTGGTTGCCTTGCGGGTCGGCCCAGCCGCTGTCGAACTGGGTGCGGCGCTTGCCCTCGCTGTCGAAGCTCACGCCGACTTCCTGCTTGGGGGCGAAGCCGGGTTTCTTGCTGATGCTGTTGATCAGGCCGCCCGACGAACCACGGCCATAGAGCACGGCGGCCGGCCCCTTGATGACCTCGACCCGCTCGATGTTGGAGAGGTCGCGAAAGTACAGGGCGTCGTCGCGCACGCCGTCGATGTACATGTCGCCAATGGCGCTGAAACCGCGGATGGTCACCTGGTCGCGCTGGCCATCGCCGTTGGACAGGCCGACCCCGGGCACGTTCTTGAGCACGTCTTCCATGGATTGGGCGCCCTGGTCCTTGATCACGCTCTCGGGCACCACGTTGACGGTCTGCGGGATGTCACGCAGCGGGGCGTCGATCTTCAGCGCGCTCTTGCTCTCGCTGGCCTTGTAGCTCTGCTGTTCGTAGGCGCCGGTCACCGAAGTCGCCGGCAGGGCGAGCGGGTCTTTGTTTTCAGCATGAAGGGCAGGGGTGACCAGCAGGCCCAGCATCGACAGGGACACTGGGGCAACGGACTTCTTGGCCATCGAATGCGACTCATTTGTTGTTGTGAGGTCGCGAATGGTAATGGTTCGCAAATGCAAAGCAAGTGTAAAGGCGACATATTCAGAAAAATATTTTCTGTTGTCGCAGGTATCCACGTGAGTGTCGGTTCGGCGATGCGCTCAACGCGGCATGTAGCCCAGTTGCCAGGCCCGCGGAATGAACACCGTCACCAGTGCCAGCAGACAAGCCAGGCCGCAACTGGCCGCCAGCGCCTGCAAGCCAAGCCGCTGCTGCAGCCAGGCGCCGAGCGCGGCGCCCAGCAGCATGCCGCTCCAGGGCACCAACTGCACCCGCCAGCCATCGCGCCGCTCACCCAGCAACCAGCGTCCCAGGCCACGACCGAAGCGCGACAGCGCGCCGGTGACGTAGGTCAGGCCAATCGGCAGGCCGTTCACCTGCTCGACCACGGCGTTGAGCATGCCCATGGCCAGGGTGGCCGCGATCAGCGCGGGGAAGGTGATCGATGCCGGCCAGGCCGCGGCGAAGGCCAGCAGGGTGGCGACGATCAGCAGCAAGGGCGCGGCGCGCCGGTTCAGGCGCCGGGCCAGCAGGACGCCCAGGGTGTTGCCCAGCACGAAACCGAGGATCGCCAGGGCCAGGCGCAGGATCAGCGCTAGGTCCGCCTGGCTGATGGCCACCGCCAGGCGCGTGGTGTTGCCACTCATGAACGAGACGAAGTCGCCCAGCGCCAGCAGGCCGATGGCATCGGTCATGCCGGCCAGCACCGACAGCCCGGCCACCAGCCCCAGGCCGACCCGCCCGCGCAGGGCCTGCAAGCGAACGCGGCGGACACTGTGCTGGGAGGCGGCGGTGGGCAGCATGGGACGGGTCTCCGGGGCAGGGGGCTCTGATCTTATACCCGGGCCATGGCCTTGCGCATGGGGATGCAGGACAGTTCGAGGCCAAAGGGCGACTGGTAGGTCGATAACGCGTCGCCGACGTAGCCGCAGTTGCGATAGAACGCGGCGGCGTTGAGGGTGGCATCCAGATGGGTCGTTTCCAGGCCCTCGGCCCGGGCGATGCCTTCGAGGTGTTCGACCATCCTGCGGGCGATGCCCCGGCCCATGAACGACGGCAGCACGAACAGCGCGCCCAGCTCGCCGCTGTGCAGGTCGAGCATGCCGGTGGCGGCAATCGTAACAAGGGCGTCCGGGAAAACACTGATTGGCGCGACGCAAGGGGATTGTGCTGTTAAATCACCATGGCAGGTCGCATGCTGCGGGCTTCCCGCAAGCACAGTGTCGAGGCAGGCAATGGCAATGGATACGCCCGTGGTAATGGTCAATGGCCTGATCGGCTGCCTGGATCACCCGACGTTTCAGCGCACCCTGCGACCCAGGAAGGTGTTTGCCCCGGACCTGCTCGGCTACGGCAGCCTGGACGACACGCCGTCGACGCTGGTCGACATCGACGCCCAGGTCGAACACCTGCGGCGGATCCTGCTGGCGCGCAACCTGCCCTATGTGCACCTGCTCGGCCACTCCGTGGGCGGGGTGGTGGCGATGCTGTTTGCCCGGCGCTATCCGGCCAGTGTGGCGAGCGTGATCAGTGTCGAGGGCAATTTCACCTTGAAGGATGCGTTCTGGTCGGCGTCGGTGGCGCGTATGGTCCCAAACGAGGCCGAGGCATTGCTGCAAGGTTATCGTGACGATGCCTCTGCCTGGCTGGCGCGCTCCGGCATCATGGCCGATCCTGGGCGCCTGGTCCTGGCGGACCAGTGGCTGGCCCACCAGGGCGCGGGCACGCTGCAGGCCATGGCGCGCTCGGTGGTCGCGGTGACCGGCGTACCAGGCTACCTGACGGAGCTGCGCACGTTGTTCGCCACGAAACCGGTGCATCTGGTCGCCGGCGAACATTCGCGGGCTGGCTGGGATGTACCGGGCTGGGCCGAGGAGCAGGCGGCCAGTTTTACCGTGCTGCCGCGTGTGGGGCACCTGATGATGCTCGAAGACCCGCAAGGCTTCGCCAACGCCATCGCCCGCCTGCTCGACTGACCGGGCTCAGAACGATCCTGTCTGCACCTCGCCGCTGCGCACGTAATGGGCCAGCAGCACCCCGTTGGGCGTGCTGCTCGATTCCACCAGCTTGAAGGCTGCGGCCCGTGCATCGTCACCGAACAGGCGCTTGCCGCGCCCCAGCAGCAGGGGATGGATCAGCAGGCGCAGCTCGTCCACCAGCCCGGCCGCCAGCAGCTGGCGTACCAGTTCACCGCTGCCCTGGGTCAGCAGCGCCGGGCCCTCCTGTTGCTTGAGCGCGCGCACCGCGCCTGTCACATCGGCGCCCAACGGGTGGCTGTTTTGCCAGTCGATGGATTCGGGGCGGTGGGTGGCGACATGCTTGGCCACGCCATTGAACAAGTCGGCCAACGGACGATCCGGCGCCTCGGGCCCGACTTCTGGCCAGAACCCGGCGAAGATGTCGTAGGTGCGCCGCCCCAGCAGCAGTTCGAACGGTTGGCTGAACAAGGTCTGCATGGCCTGGCCGAAGGCCTCGTCGGCCAACGGCGGGATCCAGCCGCCACGGGTGAAGCCGCCGCTGGTGTCCTCCTGCGGACCGCCGGGGGCCTGCATGACGCCGTCGAGGGTGATGAAGGCGGCGACGATGAGCTTGCGCATGGGATGAATCTCCTCGGGTGGGTGTGCTGGGTAGTCGAACGGGGTTGGCGAAAATCGACAGCAGTGCTGAACGATAGTCAGGGTTCGACGGGGCGGTGCACGGGAGGAGAGAAAGCAGGGGCGGGGTACGCGCTCGTCTGCAGGAGCGGCTTCAGCCGCGAGGCCGGCAGCGGGGCCGTGTTGTCCTGGCAGGCAATAAAAAACCCGCCACAAGTGGCGGGTTTTTTTGCAGCTATCCGAAAATTACTCCGGACGAACCTGCGCAGCCTGCATGCCCTTCTGGCCTTTTTCGGCGACGAAGGAAACAGTTTGGCCTTCTTTCAGGCTTTTGAAACCGTCGGTTTCGATAGCCTTGAAGTGTACGAACAGGTCGTCGCCGCCGCCTTGAGGAGTGATGAAGCCGAAGCCTTTCTCATCGTTGAACCACTTGACGGTGCCGGTTTGGCGATTGGACATGGGGTGAATCTCCAGAAACATGATTTTTTATCGGGGTGCGATGTCGCCGTGGCTTCAGTAGCACCGACGACACTATAGTCCATTTCTGCGTATCTAGCGCCTTTTACCTTCGCAGGATGTTGATCCAGCGCAAAAGATGCGTGCAATGGCCCGCTAACCCTGGTTATTTCGGCTTGCAGGTGGCCTGAACCACCTGCTGGGCCTTCTGCATCAGTTTGGCGTCAACGCCGTCCTGGCTGTCGAGGTCCTCGATCTCCTTGTCGTTGAAATTCTTCTTGATGGCTTGGGCGCCACACTCGCAGTGTTTCTTCGCCGTCGCCGCGTCCACGCCCTGGCCGCTCGCCACCTGTTGGCACTGGGTCATGTAGTGCGCTTCCTTACCGGCGGGGAAATTGCCTGCGTTGGCAGCCAGCGGCAGCAGCAGGGCGCTTGCGGCGCAGGCAGCCAGAAGGGACTGAAGTCGCATAACCGAACACTCCTTGGGTAAAGGTCTCATCAAGAGTAGGTTGCTTCAGAAGGTCTGATAGGAAATTTTCCGTACAAGTTCACCCCGGCAACGTAATTTCCAAATATTTCTGCGACCCGGTGCAACCCGCGTGCTAGCATGCTCGGCTTGCGGCTCGCCACTGGCAGCCTGCAACTTTTACCTTCCAGTCACTCTGGTTCGACCCTGGCAGGCCGAAAGGTCTCTGCCACTGTGAGGCAGGCTTTCCCGCGGGAAAGGCAGGGCGGATCTTGTACTGGCTCATCCCAACCCACGTGACCTTTGGTAGGGGTCACCACTAGGAGAGGAGGCGCCATGCCCGTTATTACTCTTCCCGATGGCAGTCAACGCACGTTCGACCAGCCGGTATCCGTAGCCGAAGTCGCCGCATCCATTGGTGCGGGCCTGGCCAAGGCCACCCTGGCCGGCAAGGTCGACGGCAAGCTCGTCGATGCCTGCGACAAGATCGACCACGACGCCACTCTGCAGATCATCACCCCTAAAGATGAAGAGGGACTGGAGATCATCCGTCACTCGTGCGCCCACCTGATCGGCCACGCGGTGAAGCAGCTGTACCCGACCGCCCGCATGGTGATCGGCCCGGTGATCGACGAAGGCTTCTATTACGACATCGCCTACGAGCGTCCCTTCACCCCGGACGACCTCGCCGCCATCGAAAAGCGCATGCAGCAGCTGATCGACACGGATTACGACGTCGTCAAGAAGATGACCCCGCGCGCCGAAGTCATCGACGTGTTCACCCAGCGTGGCGAAGACTACAAGCTGCGCCTGGTCGAGGACATGCCGGATGAACAGGCCATGGGCCTGTACTACCACGAAGAATACGTCGACATGTGCCGTGGCCCGCACGTGCCGAACACCCGCTTCCTGAAAGCGTTCAAGCTGACCAAGCTGAGCGGCGCCTACTGGCGCGGCGATGCCAAGAACGAGCAGCTGCAACGCGTGTACGGCACCGCCTGGGCCGACAAGAAGCAGCTGGCCGCCTACATCCAGCGCATCGAAGAAGCCGAAAAACGCGACCACCGCAAGATCGGCAAGCAGCTCGACCTGTTCCACCTGCAGGAAGAAGCCCCGGGCATGGTGTTCTGGCACGCCAACGGCTGGACCGTGTACCAGGTGCTTGAGCAGTACATGCGCCAGGTCCAGCGTGAAAACGGCTACCAGGAAATCAAGACCCCGCAGGTCGTCGATCGCATCCTCTGGGAGCGTTCCGGCCACTGGTCCAACTACGCCGAGAACATGTTCACCACTTCGTCGGAAAACCGCGACTACGCGGTAAAACCGATGAACTGCCCGTGCCACGTGCAGGTGTTCAACCAGGGCCTCAAATCCTACCGCGACCTGCCGCTGCGCCTGGCCGAGTTCGGTGCCTGCCACCGCAACGAGCCGTCCGGTGCCCTGCACGGCATCATGCGCGTGCGTGGCTTCGTGCAAGACGACGCGCACATCTTCTGCACCGAAGACCAGGTGAAGAAAGAAGCCGCCGACTTCATCAAGCTGACCCTGGATGTGTACAAGGACTTCGGTTTCACCGACGTCGCCATGAAGCTCTCGACCCGCCCGGCCAAGCGCGTGGGCTCCGAAGAGCTGTGGGACCGCGCCGAAGGCGCGCTGGCCGACGCCCTGAACGAATCGGGCCTGGAGTGGGAATACCAGCCGGGCGAGGGCGCGTTCTACGGTCCGAAGATCGAGTTCACCCTGCGCGACTGCCTCGGCCGTAACTGGCAGTGCGGCACCCTGCAGTACGACCCGAACCTGCCCGAGCGCCTGGACGCCAGCTACATCGCCGAAGACAACAGCCGCGTGCGCCCGGTGATGCTGCACCGCGCCATCCTCGGTTCGTTCGAGCGCTTCATCGGCATGCTCATCGAGCACTACGCCGGCGTGTTCCCGGCCTGGCTCGCCCCGACCCAAGCCGTGATCATGAACATCACCGACAAGCAGGCCGATTTCGCCCTCGAGGTGGAAAAAGCCCTGAACGGTAGCGGATTCCGTGCCAAGTCGGACTTGAGAAATGAGAAGATCGGCTTTAAAATCCGCGAGCATACGTTGCTGCGGGTCCCTTATCTTTTGGTTATAGGGGATCGCGAAGTCGAAACGCAAACCGTCGCTGTGCGCACCCGCGAAGGCGCTGACCTGGGCTCGATGCCCGTCGCGCAGTTCGCTGAGCTGCTGTCGCAAGCGGTTTCCCGGCGTGGTCGCCAAGAATCGGAGTAATGACTATTAAGCGTGAAATGAGAAACGATAAACGAACTGCACCGAAAGCCCCGATCAACGAGAATATCTCGGCACGCGAGGTTCGGTTAATTGGTGCTGACGGCGAGCAGATTGGCATCGTCTCGATTGATGAAGCGCTGCGTATCGCTGATGAAGCGAAGCTGGATCTGGTGGAAATCTCTGCAGACGCGGTACCGCCCGTCTGCAAGGTGATGGACTACGGCAAGCACCTCTTCGAGAAGAAGAAGCAGGCCAACGAAGCCAAGAAGAACCAGAAGCAGATCCAGATCAAAGAAATCAAGTTTCGTCCAGGGACGGAAGAAGGGGATTACCAGGTAAAACTACGCAACCTGGTACGTTTCCTTAGCGATGGGGACAAGGCCAAGATCTCTCTGAGATTCCGCGGCCGTGAGATGGCCCACCAGGAGCTGGGCATGGAGCTGTTGAAGCGGGTCGAAACCGACCTCGCCGAATACGGCACCGTTGAGCAGCATCCGAAGATGGAAGGACGCCAGCTTATGATGGTCATCGCCCCCAAAAAGAAGAAGTAATCTCCCGGGCACGGCAGGCCTGATGATTATTGTGTAATTTTTATTCGAATGCGGAGTTCCAACATGCCAAAGATGAAAACCAAGAGCGGTGCTGCGAAGCGCTTCCTGAAGACGGCTTCCGGCTTCAAGCACAAGCACGCTTTCAAGAGCCACATCCTGACCAAAATGTCGACCAAGCGTAAGCGTCAACTGCGCGGTGCCAGCCTGCTGCACCCGTCTGACGTGGCAAAAGTCGAGCGCATGCTGCGCGTTCGTTAATTCTGGTTAAGATAGAGGAAGTTACTCATGGCTCGTGTTAAGCGCGGCGTTATCGCTCGTAAGCGTCACAAAAAAATTCTGAAACTGGCTAAAGGTTACTACGGTGCACGTTCGCGCGTATTCCGTGTAGCCAAGCAAGCGGTCATCAAGGCAGGCCAATACGCCTACCGCGACCGTCGCCAGAAGAAGCGTCAGTTCCGCGCACTGTGGATCGCTCGTATCAACGCCGGTGCCCGCACCAACGGTCTGTCGTACAGCCGTCTGATTGCTGGCCTGAAAAAGGCGTCGATCGAAATCGACCGTAAGGTTCTGGCCGATCTGGCAGTGAACGAAAAAGCGGCGTTTGCTGCGATTGTCGAGAAGGCTAAAGCCGTACTGGCTTAAGTACCCACGACAATCATCCGGCGGCGCCTGCGCCGTCGGGTGTAAAACGTCATCGGATAGGGGAAGAGCCTTCAAAAGCTCTTCCCCTATTTTCGTATCTGGAGTCTGTACATGGAAAACCTGGACGCGCTGGTCGCCCAAGCCCTCGAGGCCGTGGAACGCGCTGAAGACATCACTACCCTGGAACAGATCCGGGTTCAATTCCTCGGCAAGAAAGGCGAGCTGACCCAGGTGATGAAGACCCTGGGCAACCTGCCAGCCGAAGAGCGCCCCAAGGTTGGCGCGCTGATCAACGACGCCAAGGAACGCGTCACCGACGTGCTCAACGCACGCAAGGCCGGTTTTGAAGAGGCTGAGCTCAACGCTCGCCTGGCCGCCGAATGCATCGACGTCACCCTGCCAGGCCGTGGCCAGACCACCGGCGGGCTGCACCCGATCACCCGTACCCTCGAGCGCATCGAGCAGTTCTTCACCCACATCGGCTACGGCATCGCCGAAGGCCCCGAGGTCGAAGACGACTACCACAACTTCGAAGCGCTCAACATCCCCGGCCACCACCCGGCCCGGGCGATGCATGACACCTTCTATTTCAACGCCAACATGCTGCTGCGCACCCACACCTCGCCGGTACAGGTCCGCACCATGGAAAGCACCCAGCCGCCGATCCGCATCGTCTGCCCAGGCCGTGTGTACCGTTGCGACTCGGATATCACCCACTCGCCGATGTTCCACCAGGTCGAAGGCCTGCTGATCGACCGCGGCATCAACTTCGCCGACCTCAAGGGCACCATCGAAGAGTTCCTGCGGGTGTTCTTCGAGAAAGAACTGGCCGTGCGCTTCCGCCCGTCGTTCTTCCCCTTCACCGAGCCGTCCGCCGAAGTCGACATCCAGTGCGTGATGTGTTCCGGCAAGGGCTGCCGCGTGTGCAAGCAGACCGGCTGGCTGGAAGTGATGGGCTGCGGCATGGTCCACCCGAACGTGCTGCGCATGTCCGGCATCGACCCGGAAGAGTTCCAGGGCTTCGCCTTCGGCATGGGCGCCGAGCGCCTGGCCATGCTGCGCTATGGCGTCAACGATTTGCGTCTGTTCTTCGACAACGACCTGCGGTTCTTGGCTCAATTCCGCTAGGCCCAATCGACGCAACTTTCAGGAGAACAGCATGAAATTCAGTGAACAGTGGCTGCGCGGTTGGGTAAACCCGCAAGTCTCCCGTGACGAACTGGTTGCCCGCCTGTCCATGGCCGGCCTCGAAGTCGACAGCGTGACCCCCGCTGCCGGCCAGTTCAGCGGCATCGTGGTGGGCGAGATCCTCACCACCGAACAACACCCGGACGCCGACAAGCTGCGCGTGTGCCAGGTGAGCAACGGCGCAGAGACCTTCCAGGTGGTCTGCGGCGCCCCGAATGCCCGCCCAGGCATCAAGATCCCGTTCGCCATGATCGGCGCCGAACTGCCGGGCGACTTCAAGATCAAGAAAGCCAAGCTGCGCGGCGTCGAGTCGTTCGGCATGCTCTGCTCGGCTTCCGAGCTGCAGATCAGCGAAGAGAACGACGGCCTGCTGGAACTGGCGGCTGACGCCCCGGTTGGCGAAGACATTCGCAAGTACCTGAACCTCGACGACGCCAGCATCGAGATCGGCCTGACCCCGAACCGCGGCGACTGCCTGTCCCTGGCGGGCCTTGCCCGTGACGTCAGCGCCCTGTACGACGTGCCGGTCACCCGCCCGGTGGTGCCAGCCGTACCGGCCGCCCACGACGAAGTGCGCCCGGTCGAAGTCAGCGCCCCGGCCGCCTGCCCACGCTACCTGGGCCGCGTGATCCGCAACGTTGACCTGAGCAAGCCGACCCCGCTGTGGATGGTCGAGCGCCTGCGCCGCAGCGACGTGCGCAGCATCGACGCCGCCGTCGACATCACCAACTACGTGATGCTCGAACTCGGCCAGCCGATGCACGCCTTCGATCTCGCCGAAATCAACGGCGGCATCCGCGTACGCATGGCCGAGGAGGGCGAGAAGCTGGTCCTGCTGGACGGCCAGGAAGTCGCCCTGCGCGCCGACACCCTGGTGATCGCCGACCACACCCGCGCCCTGGCCATTGCCGGCGTAATGGGTGGCGAGCACAGCGGCGTCAACACCGAGAAGACCCGCGACCTGTTCCTCGAGAGTGCCTTCTTCGAGCCGATCTCCGTCGCCGGCAAGGCCCGTTCCTACGGCCTGCACACCGACGCCTCGCACCGCTACGAGCGCGGCGTGGACTCGCAACTGGCCCGTGAAGCCATGGAGCGCGCCACCGCCCTGATCCTCGAGATCGTTGGCGGCGAAGCAGGCCCCGTAGTCGAGACCGTGAGCGAGCAGCACCTGCCGAATATCGCGCCGATCACCCTGCGCGCCGAACGCATCACCCAGATGCTCGGCATGCAGATGGACGCCGCCCAGGTCGAGCAACTGCTCAACGCCCTGGAGCTGAAAACCAGTGCCAATGGGGCGGGGGAGTGGACTGTCACCGTCCCAAGCCACCGCTTCGACGTCAGCCTGGAAGTCGACCTGATCGAAGAGCTGGCCCGCCTGTACGGCTACAACAACCTGCCGGTCCGCTACCCGCAGGCCCGCCTGGCCCCGCAAGCCCGCCCGGAAACCCGCGGCGAGCTGCCGAACCTGCGCCGCCTGCTGGTTGCCCGCGGCTACCAGGAAGCCATCACCTACAGCTTCATCGACCCGAAACTGTTCGAGCTGTTCACCCCAGGCGTCGAGCCGCTGCTGCTGGCCAACCCCATCTCCAGCGACATGGCCGCCATGCGCGCCTCGCTGTGGCCGGGCCTGGTCAAGGCGATGCAGCACAACCTCAACCGCCAGCAAGACCGCGTGCGCCTGTTCGAAAGCGGCCTGCGCTTCGTCGGCCAGCTCGGTGACCTCAAGCAGCAGCCGATGATCGCCGGCGTCGTCACCGGCAGCCGCCAGCCAGAAGGCTGGGCCAACGGTCGCGACGGCATCGACTTCTTCGACGTCAAAGCCGACGTGGAAGCCCTGCTGGGCTACTCCGGTGCCCTGAGCGACTTCAGCTTCGTCGCCGGCAAGCACCCAGCCCTGCACCCAGGCCAGACCGCCCGCATCGAGCGCGACGGCAAGGAAGTCGGCTACCTCGGCGCCATCCACCCGGAGCTGGCCAAGACCCTCGGCCTCGACCGCCCGGTGTTCGTCTTCGAGCTGGTGCTTGGGGATGTCGTGGAAGGGCGCCTGCCGAAGTTCAGCGAGCTGTCCAAGTTCCCGGAAACCCGCCGTGACCTGGCCTTGATCGCAGGTCGTGATGTGGCTTCTAGCTCGGTGCTTGAAGTAATTCGTGACAATGCAGGCGAATGGCTCACAGACCTCAGGCTGTTTGACGTCTACCAGGGTAAAGGCATTGATCCTGATAGAAAAAGCCTGGCCGTCGGCTTGACCTGGCAACATCCATCGCGCACTCTTAACGACGATGAGGTGAATGAAACCCTGCAAACCATCCTCACCTCGCTTGAACAAAGGTTGAACACCACGTTAAGGAAATAACGGCATGGGTGCTCTGACGAAAGCTGAGATGGCCGAAAGGCTGTACGAGGAGCTGGGGCTTAACAAGCGTGAGGCCAAGGAGCTGGTCGAGCTGTTTTTCGAAGAAATTCGGCACGCGCTTGAAGACAACGAGCAGGTCAAGTTGTCCGGTTTCGGTAACTTCGACCTTCGCGACAAACGCCAGCGGCCGGGCCGCAACCCTAAAACAGGGGAAGAGATCCCGATCACCGCGCGCCGCGTCGTCACCTTTCGTCCAGGGCAGAAGCTGAAAGCCCGGGTAGAGGCCTATGCTGGAACCAAGCCATAACGACGAGCTGCCCCCCATCCCGGGCAAACGCTACTTCACCATCGGTGAAGTCAGCGAGCTCTGTGCGGTAAAACCGCACGTGCTGCGCTACTGGGAGCAGGAATTTCCGCAGCTCAACCCGGTGAAGCGCCGTGGCAACCGGCGGTATTATCAGCGCCAGGACGTGCTGATGATCCGCCAGATCCGCGCTTTGCTGTATGACCAGGGCTTTACCATTGGCGGGGCGCGGTTACGGCTCTCCAGTGATGAGGTCAAGGATGAGTCCAGCCAGTACAAGCAGCTGATTCGGCAGATGATTGCGGAGTTGGAGGATGTGTTGGTGGTTCTGAAGAAGTGACCTGGTTGGCGACGAGTGGAAATTTTTGAAAAAAAGCTTCCATTATTCAAAAGGTTAGGTTAAATTCTTCAACGTTCTCAGCGGTATCGAGAATGATGTCGGGGCGTAGCGCAGCCCGGTAGCGCACTTGCATGGGGTGCAAGGGGTCGAGTGTTCGAATCACTCCGTCCCGACCAAAATACTCCAAAGAATCCAGTCACTTAGCGGTGACTGGATTTTTTTATGGGGAGTCGAAAATTGTGGGTATAAGAAAAGTACTCGCTACTTATGCCTCTACTCGAAAAGTGTGCCTCTTCACCCAGATGAAAATTGTAGTGCTCTCTGGGTAGGTGGACGTATGCGTTGGCTGATTTGTCATCCAACCAACGATACAAAACAGACCGTTTTGTCGATCTGCCACTCGAAACGCTATATCTTGAGCGTTTAGGTAAAATGATAGCAGATGATCAAGATTCTGGAAGAACGTGTAGATCTACTGATAGATCAGGAAAGCGATACTCGAAACGTCGTTCTTCTTGGCGCGTGAAACGAGCTTGATGTTCTAGAGCTAGTCGAGGTATTTGGGAGAGGATGTCTCCGCAGAGGTTGCCCTGAATTATATGCAGTATTTCTGGCCAGCCGAGCCAGGACGCCCGGGTGTCTTGGTTTGTTTCCCCTGTAAATCGAGCTGCATACCGGGCTACGACATAGAGTAGAGGAGGGCCGTCAGAGGCCTTGGCATTCAGTCCTAGCGCCCTGACAAGCTGGGCGGAGGTACGCCCGTCGACCCAAGAAGTTACTCGTTCTGTCCATTCGTTGGCTTTCGTTATATTTCGCCTGCGGCTTTCACGCTCCGACAGGGAAAATCCGAAAATATCGTGCCATTTCAGTTGCACCAGCACCAAGGTGCCATGGCGCTTATCGAGAATTATTGCGTCCACATCCGTTATCTTCGAGCCATCGGCGCGTCTTAACTGGAAGCCGTGTAGAGGTACCAGAAAGTCCTGATTTGGGAATGCCTTCGCTAGATCGGAACGGAAGACTGCCTCCCTTCGATCTACACCACGGTCCCAATCACTCTTATAGGTGCTGCGTAGATGGCGAAACAGTGCGAAGTACGGATTGGTCAGCGTACCGAAGCAAGGAAGCAGTACGTGATCTTTTCCAAAGTCGACGTATTGTGTGCAAGGCACCTCATAAGCCTTTTCCCAGTCTTCCAGATTCTCGCTTCCCAGGGTGAGTGCTTGCATGGTCGCAGGGACGCGAGCCGCAGTCAGCCCTGCTTCCTGCCAAACCTTGTTGATGTCGCCTTTTCTTGCGAATAGTGTCAGTAAATTACTTGCATCGACCTGAGGCCTTTTTTCCTGCAGAAGGCCCACGAAATCTATATGGCATAGAATGCGCCCTAAAGCCTGATTGCAGGCGTGGATCCATTCGCCGAAGGTTCTATCACCGATCCTGACATCTCCAGGGAGAGCTTCTGCCTCTAGGTAGGCAGTTCCATAGCGTTTGGCTCGTGCTAGATAGGTGGATACGATTTCCTGATCGTTGTCGTAGCGAATGAACCATCCACCATGCACATCGACGAAGGATTTCATGCGTTTGCGTAGGCGCATCCACCCAAGTTCTTCTTGTGTGTCGTCCGAATTATCTAGCAGCGCACGTTCACTCGCAGCCCTGCTTGCATGTTGCAAGGCTACCTCAGGAGTGCTGTTGGGAATTTGAATAAGTATATGGCCGGTGCTCACAAATGATGTCGTAGCGAGCCCCTGACGCTCCAATGCTGCCATTCTTGACAAGTGGGTGAGTTGGCCGCAGCAACTGAGGTATGAGTATGCGAAATTGGCGACATCTGCTCTCATGGGGCCCCAGGGCACCCCACTGGGTTGCTCACCAAGCTTGGCGAGAAACGGGCGTAATGCTGCCGCTGCGCCCAAGGCCATGACGCGATGAGGCAGGTTACCGCCCTTTCTGGTCTCTAGGGCCTGTAGGCGAATTACTGCTGATGTATCAAGGGCACGGATCAAGGCGATGACTGCTTCTTTTTCATAGCCATACCACATCTTGGCAGCTTTCTTCTGGAATGTACGCAGCTGTTGGTCAATAGCAAGTTCTGCGTCAGTTCGGTATCCATGACTTGGGTTCATATAGCAATCTCGAGAAAAGCTTGTTAAGCGGTAGCCCATGAGCTTTTGAAAGGCTAGCCTTTAGAATATGCAAAATTAAGGAAAATAGATGCATCCATTTATCGTTGGGCTGGAATATGAGCGTTCCCGCCTTCTTGACTTCGTTGGTAGTCGCCAAATGCAGTCTGGTGTCCTTTGGGGAAGCAAAGAGTTGGGATGTCTGATTTGTACCTCCGGCGGGAGAGGGGGAAAAAGGGCTGGATATTCGGATGAGATGTTAGCCGACGGTAGCTGGTGGTACTTTGCGCAAGGGTTGGTTGGAGACCAGTCCCTGTCAAACGCAGCCAATTCAAAGCTCACATCAGGGAAGCTGTCTGTGCTGTTCTTCACGACACGGGAGCCCACCGCACGAGAAGTCGCAGCCCGAGGTGGATACGGAAAGCTGTTTGCATTTCGTGGGGACTTCAATGTCGTTGGTTTCGAACCGTTCGTACCGAGCGATGGCAATCGAAAAGGGGACAGGCTATGGCGGTTCCGCTTGGTTCCGGTAGGGGATAGTGGCGACCACTGGAGGGGGAGCGAAAATACTAATGCGGAAAGCCATAGCGACCTGCAGGAGCTGCAACGAAGCTTATACGTGGAATCCCTCGGATCTGGAGGTGGTATTAGCTTGCAGGAGTATCGTCGTCGTAGTGCCGCGGTGCACCTCTACGCGACGCTCCGAGCCGATGGCCGATGCGAGGGCTGTGGCCTGCATGCTCCGTTCTCTCGCCCTGATGGCCGGGCCTTTCTGGAAGTCCATCACATGACCCGACTCGCCGACGATGGTCCTGACCTGCCTGCTAACGTCGCGGCTCTTTGCCCGAACTGCCATCGCCGTGCCCATTACTCCATTGACCGGATGGAGTTTGGTTGCGCTCTTCGAGAGCATGTTGCTCTTCTAGAGGAGCGAATCGCTTCAGGGCAAAGGACATAGTCCGATGGAATAAGCAAGTAAACGCGATGGCCCTAAAGTCCGGGCCGCAGGGCTGCTTCAGTCAATTACCGATACTTTCCGTGGCCACGACTACGGATAACCTCATATAGGCGTTCGCCAGTCTTCTGGGCTTTTTTGGCAGATGTCAGTTCACACTCCCATACGACAAGTACCATCCATCCCAAGGCCTGCAAATCTGTTGCTACTCGCGCGTCACGTACGACATTCTTTTTGAATTTCTCCAGCCAGAAGGCTGTGTTGCTCTTAGGAGTCGTGGCGATATTGCATCCCTTGTGCCTATGCCAGAAGCACCCATGCACGAATACCACGGTCCTGTATCGCGGGAACACGAGATCTGGCTTGCCGAGTAGCCCTGCGCCATGCAATCGGTATCGGAGTCCGAGCCGATGGAGGACCTTACGTAGCGCTAGCTCGGGCTGCGTATCCTTGCCCCGGATGCGTGACATTCTGTCCGAGCGCTCTGCGGGAGAAAGGAAGTCTGTCATTAGGAGCCTCCTTGCCCGGCCCGCGTTCGCAGGCCGGGCCGTGGTCAGGCTTGGGCGGTGAGTTCGAAGAAAGGCATTCCCCGTATGACCTCTCCAGCCACGTCGAATGACTTGTAGAGACAGTGGTGGTTAGGAAGGGTCTTCACTCGCTCTGATAGCTCTGCCAGGTCCGATGTGAAGCCGAGTACTCCAAGCTCCGCGGGTGTTGCGTTGGGTACCTTGTGGATGAACCAGGTCAGTAATGGTTCCCGGTAGTCGGTTGCCCCTGCCTTGAAATGTCGCAGGTACTGCGAGGCAAGGATGACGCCCGTCCCGAACTCGCGGCCCTGCAGTAGCAACTTGCGGAGCACGTCAAACTCATAGCGCATGATGTTGTCCGCCTCGTCCACCAATAGGTACGAATCGATGGCCCGGAGCTGTGGGGACGTGCCAAGGAAGGGGCGCTTCGGCGTGCGTAGCATGTTCTCATAGAACATGTTCAGCATGATGGCGACGAGCAGGTTCTTGCTCCTGTCGTCCTGCCCCATGGAGTCGAGGGATATCACTACGACTCCATCGAAGAACTCGTCGAACGGCTTCGTTTCCCCTGAGCGCGCGAAGACTTCCATATCCACTAGGTCGTCGATGATAGCCATCGGCGAGTCCGACTTCCCTGCGAGTAGCTCTCGGTACTCGGCATGGATATCGTAGATCGTTGGCTGACGGCCTTGCCCACCAGCCACCTCGTAGGCGCTGCGGACCGCACCCTTAAGTTTGTCCCGCTGCACGGGGCCGATGCCGGAATACACCTTGTCGAGTACGTCGGCGAAGAAGCGAAACCTGTCCAGCCAAGGTGCGGAGGACTCCCCCATCCCTGTGGTGTCGAAGAGATTCAGGGGCAGGCGATAGGGTTTCACCACCTTGGCGCCCGTGGCCTCGACAAAGTCCTGGCTGCTGTAGTCTCGCTTGTAGTCGAAGATCAGGAACCTTGGCGTGATTCCGCGGTTGGCCTCGCGGGCCCTGGATATCTGCAGGATTAACGATTTGAGGAACTGGGTCTTGCCTGTCCCGAGGTCGCCAACGACACCAATGTTCAACTGGTTGAGCCGGGTGTCGGATATGTTCAGGCAGAGGGATCGAGGCTCGAAACCATCCACAGTCTTGCCAACGGACAGGATGATCCCTGTCCCTGGCTCGTCAGTTGGGGGGGTAGGGCTTGCCCCTGGTTCCGCTACGCTGATAGACGTCTGATCGACCAGACTGGTGGATGCCTCGGGGATATCTTCTGCTGGGACTACTATGGTGTAGCCCGCCTGGGCATCGTCCGGGGGAGTGATGTCGGGCTGCACGATTGGGGTGCCGACCGCACTTGCCTGGCAGGGTAGCAGCCCCCAGTCGCCGACCTTTGCACGTACGCCATCATAGAAGGACTGTGCGTCATTCCCAACGATGATACGACCGGCATCTCGGCTGGCAATGACAATGGTCTCTGTGTACTTGTCGCCATCGCGATCATGCGGGCTGCTATGGAGCGACGCGTCCACCACGATCAGCCGCCCCTTCTCATCGATGCTGATCGGCGGGGTTGGGCTGAGTATGGCTGCAGCGATACGCTCATGGTAGCTAGCCCAGCGGCCGGCATGCCCACCTACTGCCTGATGCTGGCTGTAGACTCGCAGGCCGAAGCCGACCATTGAGAGCAGCAGGTGCTGGAAGGCAAGGCGCCATGCCAGAGAACGACCTGCACGTTCCTCGATGGCACGAAGCAATGACGACAGGGCCTTGGCTTGGGAGAGTGCCTCGGTTGATTCGCCTGCACCGAAGACGACTCC
Organism: Pseudomonas sp. 2hn; assembly: GCF_019646095.1. Lineage (NCBI taxonomy): Bacteria > Pseudomonadati > Pseudomonadota > Gammaproteobacteria > Pseudomonadales > Pseudomonadaceae > Pseudomonas > Pseudomonas sp. 2hn. Next base: position 2,239,265 of record NZ_CP081016.1, read on the forward strand.
CTGCCTGCACTTGACCTCTATGGGCGTAAGGTGCAGATGGATATTGTCGCTGCATGCTCGCACGCCCACTACCAGCAGATCCGGACGCGACAGGGAGGTATCCTTGCGCTCCTTGCCAAGGGAGCGGGCAAGATCGGAAAGGTAACCCCGGAAGGGGTCGACGGGGATGATTATTGCTATCGTCGAGTCCTCCGGTGATCCGGCAAGCACCGGCAACAGGCTTTCCTTGTTGCCTGTCACACGGAACTGGTCCTGCAGCAGCCGGACAGCGAGGAACAGGCCAAGGTCGCCCGTCGCCCCCGTATCGTCCCCGGAGAGGCCGCGCACCGTAGGAATCCCCCTGCGCGCAACCTCGAGGAGGATTTGCTCGACCTGATCGTCGTCCAGATCTTCGCACCCAGGAAAGGGCTTCAAGACTCGCCGCAGCGCATCGCGGTCAGCCTGCTTGACCTGCGATAAAAGGTAGTAGCCGCTTGTGTCGCCTGCGCGATGCGAGTACGAGGGGAGGTCGTAGTCCCATAGATACGTTCCTTGTATCCAGCCACCGAGGAAGCAGGCGGGGTCGATCGCCGACGACGAGACAGCGACGAACCCAGCGCTGTTTTCCTCGAGCATGCTGGACACTGCATGGACATTCGGGGAGAACTGCAGGCCGACCTTGCCGTCCCGGAGCCTTTCCAGCATGAGCATGCATGCGGAAACCTTGTCGGCGAACGGTTCGCCGGAGGGTGGCATCTGCAGGCCCTGCCGGGATTCACTCAGGAAGGAGGCCTGGAGTTGGCGCCTGACGCGGTGCCTGATCAGTCCGCCGGTTCCCATCGGCGAGAGCATTCCGACTTCCTTGGACTCGGGTTGGGCCGAATCTAGTTGGGCAATGATGCCCAGATCTGGCTTGGACCCAGCTGGTTGCTTGTCATACCAGCGGACGTGGTTGCCTGTGTCCTCGGAGAGGTTGGCGATTGTCGCCTGGTCGGGCCGGCCAGCCTGCCTGGTATCGAATACCTCCACAATCCTTGGCCCGACACCGTGCCGCGGGGTGTCATGGTCCCCGTTGCCGAAACGCTTGGTGCACCAGGTGGCCAACCCTTCGTTGCATGCATCCGTGGTGCCACCTGCGCTAGACACTACCAGGCTGACGATAGGCTTGGCTGCCAGGAGGTCGGTGACGTCGTCGAGTGCTCGTGAGACCTGGGCGGGGCTGAACCCGCTCGATATCCCTCCAACTGCGAGCCCGAAGCTACTGTCGAACGGGGCCCGGCGAGCGCGATCGGGTATTTGACCCAGCCGGGAGCCGTTCCAAAGCACGGACCAGTAGTCGGAGCTGCATTCGACGGAAAGGAAGTCGACCTGATCCACTCCTTCAGGTGCCTGCAGCGAGATGGTCAGTAGATCGGGGACGCAGTCCGGATCGAGGATGCTTGCTGCCGGGCACGGGGCTTCGCCCTCGGCCTCCTCACGGAGTATTTTCTGGGCGAAACAGTGCCATGCGAGGCGCAATGGGTGCAGGGGGGAAAGGATGATGGCGTCTGGTATCCTTCCCAGGGTACGACCATCCGGCTCCAGGGAGCAGACGGCAATGGTGTCGATCCAGCAGGCGATACCTGGGTCGGCGTCCAGCCAAGACATGAACGCTCCAAGATAGTCCTCGACAAGGGAGCGGAACCCAGGGTCTTCGGATAGCCAGGCACCAAGCGGCGCTGACTCAAGGAGCCCCGATTGGTCGTCGCTACCACGTATGTAATGGGCGATCCCCTGCCGGGCCTCGATGAAGCCCTTGGGAGGTTGGAAGCTCGTGGCCTCGGGGCGGGGGTCATGCAGGAAACGCCCGTTTGAGAGTACAGGGCCGTGCGGGGCGTCCCAGTCAGGAGGGGCCCACCGGGACGCATAGTCGTCCGCGATCACCAGTGGCCTGAAGGAGTTGGATACGTTCTGATCCTCCAGTACCCACGACTGCAGGCTGGAGGAGCGTGCATTCCGGTCGAGATGGACAACAGCCTTGGTATCGAACTTCTCGAGATGCCGTCGGTTGAGCTTGATGAGCCGCTCGAATTCGCTCCTGCAACCTTCCTCCTTTGCCTCTTCGCAGGTCAGGTATACCCGGCAGGCCTTCGGAACTTGCTCGCCGGCTTCAGTAAAGGCGATGTCCAGCTGGTACTTGCCATCGGCCTCGACCTCTATTAGGTACTCGTCTTCCCCAACTTGCCGTGGTTCGATTGTCTCCCGCCGCTCCTCGAATTCGGTGGCATCGTCCGGCAAGCCTTCTACCTTTCCAATGCTCGCCCCCGGAGCAAGGTGGAGCTGGAGCTCATAACGACCGGAGCCAGGCAGCGACAGGGATGTTTCCCAGTCCATCGCAGCTGAGTTCTTGCGGGGCTTCCTCGGTGGCGAGAGCTTTGTCGCAAGCCTGCAGGTAACGAGTATTCCGGGCTTCCAGCTCGCGAGGGAGATGACCCGGACGCTCGCAGGCTTGCAGCCGTCCGCGGAAACCTTGTAGCTAATTGGCGCTTTGTGGGAGGAGGGAAATAGGTCAACGTGGCTGGTAGTCCCATTAGGGCTCGCTGGCAATGACGTCGGAACCTTGCCGTGGGATCCGCCTGTCAACAGGAGCTCCTTTGGTTGGCTCTCTTCGCTTGTGGAAATCAATAGCTCGACTTTGTCCCGTACTACGGCTGGCAAGCCTTTCCCCATAGGGATCAAACTATTGGTACACCGGATCGTTAGCTCGCCGACGACCTCGTCAGGCTCGTCGGCAAGTAGTTCCGTCCACTGCTCGGTGGTGAGCGTGGTCCACCAGGATGGAGGAGGCGCCTGTTCAATATCGGCACTGGGCAAGTAGAAAGCCGCTGTGGCACGCTCGAAGGCCGTAGGTACGTCGCAATTCGATTGGAGATGGGAAAGCAGTTCGCGCAGCGCTTGCGCAACCCCTTGTTGGACGCCTTGTGCCAGGCGCTCGATGCCAGTCTTGAAACCGTCCGCAAGCTCGTCGGCGATTTTTCCCAGGACCGAAAGCTGAGTCTTGGCGGAAATTCCTCCCTCCTTCATTGGGGGAAGACCACATGCCAGTGATAGCGCTGTTCCTGCAGGCAACCCTTGATTCGCGTTTGCTATCGAATAGATGCGCGAGAGTAGGCGCCAGGCCGCGCGATGACCTCCCTTGTCTGGATCCACTTCGTCGACCGAGGCTGCGGTTGCGCGGACCAGGCCCCTGGCATCATCCCTCTGGGCGTCCGTTATGCCGGCGGCGAGCAACGCCTCGTTGACTGCTTGCTGGACAAAGCCATCCTCCCACCATTGTTCGAAGGATGCATGCCCGGTGCTGGTAGCTGCCCCCAATCCGAATTCGTCGGTGGTTGACTCGATCGAGAGGTTGTTGTGCAGTCCCGGCGGGACCAGGGCAATAAAGCTAGGGTTGGCAGGGTCGTTGCGTACATCAAGCAAGTGGTCGTTGTCACATTTACCGGATGCTCCGATGCGTGGCCTGGGTCCCTGCAGCTGGCCGGCTGGATACTGGAGCAGTACCGGCAGAGTCACCAATCCTCCGTCTGCCCCGCTTGGCACTTGAATACCCCCGTTGCGGACCAGCTCGTCGTAGGCCGGCTCGAGTAGCTCGAGGGGAGGGCCGCGGAAGATAAGCCGATATTCTAGGCTGGTACCTCCGAACCCTTGTGTCGAGCCCCTAACTTTCTCGTGGACAGTGGCGGCAAGCCAGTGTGCAAGTCTATTCATGTTCCGGGCCCTGGCTGGCTTGGTTTATGGGGAACGGGGGGAGTAGCAGCATGCCACTTTCGGCATCGGGGCTATCTAGCACTAGGCCGAGCATTCGCAACTGGTGGCCCAGGTCGTTTCTGCCAATGTCATGCTTGTCCACGGCCATGCCATAAGCCTCTAGGTGCTGTCCAAGCCGGTGGACCGAGCGGGGGCCGCCCATTCCTGCAAGGGCGCAGTGGACCAAGGCAAGCACGGCGACGGGGCCGAGGGAGACAATCCATGGGCTGGACGGGCTGCTGCCTTTCTTCTTCAGTATGTATCCCTGATCGTACCCCCTCAGCAATGGGACTGCAGCCTGGCGTTGCCCGAGGACGTGCCGCGCAAACTCCAGCAGGTTAGAGCCGATGCCTTTCTTGCAAAGAAGCGCACGGGCTTCTTGCTCGCGCACATCGGCAATCGTCTCAAGCGTGCCTAGGCGAGTAAGCTCGGCCTTGTGCTGACGAATATGCTGGCAAAGTGCAGCAATTCCGGCGCTCGAGGAGAGGTTGCCAGAATAGGGAGCTCCTATCTGCGCCAAAGACCAGAGGAGGGCATTGATTCCCAGCCGGGCATTTAGGTAGCTAGACACCTTGTCCTTGATGCCTTGGAGGGCTTTTCCCCCGTACGTCATGTACTGTGGGGCTTCCGGGAACAGCGCCCGTCTTGCTTCCAGTTCACTGGAAGGAGCAATGCCATCCGTTAGTGCGGCCCACAGGCAGCTCCAAGTCCTGGCGTGGACGTCGCACAGCCACGTCACGTGGGATGCGGCTGCCAGGCGAAGCAATGCCTCGAGAAGGCTAGTCCACTGCCGGCGGGTCATTGAACCCTTGGCCTGCATGATGGCCTGTAGGTCCTTGGTAAATCGCCGGGCGGGGAGGAAGGGGATCCCCAGGAAATCTGCCGTCTCCAACGTGACCATCTCGTCCGCGGGTATTGGCGAGAGTGCCCAGTTGCTTGCTCCTGGGTTCCACGCCGATGTCTCTTGGTCAAGCCAGCGTGCGAAGACATCGTCCTCGTCGTCCACGCTCAATGCAGCGAAGAGGCGTTGCCAAAGTCGTTGCGCCGTCTCCCCATCCATTGATCCCAGGCAGACCATGCGGCGAATCAAGCTGCCTGCGGGCCACGAGTTGCTGCTCAGACGGGCAGACCCGGAAAAGAGTGCAGCCCCGGGTACGATGGGAGTTACCTGAAGGAAACGCTTGGATGACTGGTTGGGAAGCTTCGGGCTCTCCAGAATCCCGTGAAGCACAGTATTCCAAGCCTCTACACCGACTACCGCTCCTGTTGGTGGGGATTGGCGTTTCTCGCGGAGTTTCTGGATACGCTTATCCAGATCTCGCCCGGCCTGCGGCACGCTGCCCTCGCTGGCTGTTGCGAAGCCTATGGTTCGGTAGAGCGAGGCAAGCAGGACTTCCGAGCTCGCATACTCAGGGGCAGGGCTGATTGCCAGGGCCGACTTCTGGTAGTTCGGATGTGATTTGCTCCACGGGGTCTGCTTGAAATCCGCAAGGCTCATACGTTGTCCTCCCGGCTTTCAGCAAAACCATTCCACGAGCGGCCGACCACCGTGCCATCTGTGCCGATGCGGATCCGGGCATCATCGAGTAGTTCATGGTCGCGGACAATCGGGCCGGAAAGCCGGGCCTTAGTCGTGTCCAGCAGTGCAACGACTGTGCGTGGAAGGGATGCAGGTGAGAGCCCTCTTTCCAGTTCCTTCACAGCTTTGAAAAGGTCGTAGGTCAGTGGGACTGGCTGGACTGATTGCCCTTGGCCGACATGGAGATAGCAAATCGGTGGGTGAGGGCGTCCCTTGTTGTTCTGGGGGGACATCCGGACCGGGCTCTGCGGGACGACCAGCGTTGCCTGGCGTTGTCGAGGGGGGAGTGGTTGGCCAAAGGTAGTGGTTAGTGACACCTCGAACTCCTTCCCAGTGTTCAGCAATTCCTTTACTTGCCTTACCACCTTGAAGAGGTGATGGTGCTTGTCGCTGTCCTCGACGACCTGCTGGAATGCTTCGAGAATGGGAGCGTCCGCCACGATGGCCGTCCGGGTGCATATGCTTCTACGTACTAGGCGACATGCGAAATCACGGAGGACGTGCTGGATTCGGCTGGCGGCCACTGGCCTCTTACGCCGTATGCTCGGTAACGAAAGCATGGCGTCTGATGCGGATAGGCGCCGGAGTAAATCGAGCTCGTTTGGCGATAGCACCTGATACTTACGAACGAACTCAATACCTCCGGCCAGGGACCGACTGAAACGCATGTCCAAGTCGCTGAGGACTATTGTGTTTCGACTGCTGACTGCAACTTCGCCGTCTGGGCTTGCGAAGGCTGGATCTAGCGTTTCGACCAGACCCTCCAGCAGAGGGGCGATGGTCGCTGGGAGATAGTGGCTTTTGCGCTCCGAAAGGAAATAGACAAGCCCCATTAGGGTTCGCCCTTCCTCCATCTCGAGTTCCTTCTCGAGACCAAGATCCTTGAGGTCGCGCCGGAGCGAGGTAGCTGCGTCCTTGTCCCAACGATGGAAAAGCGCATGTTGGTAGCTCGAAGTCGACAGGTGGAAAATGGCAGTTAGCGACTGCTTGTCATGCCTTTTCGCCGTTAGGGCCTTTTGGTCGAGGTCGACAAGGTTCGCAGCCCATTGGCAAGGAGTGGACTGGTGGGGAGTCCCAGAGGGATCGTGGACTACAGGATGGTGGCCTGCTAGCAAGTACGAGGTGAGGGAGAACAGGTCCCGGAAACTCCAGCGCTTGCCACTGGCGAGCTCATACCAGCGCAATATCTTCAGCAAGGATGCCCTGTTCTCATCCCGCGCGAGGATGGCCTGGCTGGCGCAGAAAGGGCATTTGTCGCCTGCTGGGCATTCCCCTTTCGCTGGCCACATATCGGGAGCAGTGGCTTGGCCAAGGAGTATCTCGGCAGGGGCTACGGGCTCGTCGTCCGGCTTTACCAAGAGCGACTCGGCATCCATCGGCCAGACTGCAATGGATGGGAAACCATCGAGGGGCCAGCATGAGGGCGCGTTGTACGCCAGGCTTACAGCCCGGGTAACCGCCTCGAGAAGAGTTCGTGCTTGTTCCAGATTGTTGTCTATTGCGTGGATCAGGGCATCATCGAGGACACCACGATTGACACAGCAGAGATAGGCTTGGGTTGGAGGTCCATCCAGTAGCCTGGCAAGTTCCTCTATAAGAAGGACGGGGGCGGTGCTTCCCTCATGTCCGGCGGTAGCAGAGGCATCCTGGACAATGTCGAGGCTCAGTCTGTTATCTAGCTTGGCAAGGCTGCCGGCATCTACCCTGGCCAGCCGGGGGACTGCGGAGCCGGTTGAGGGATGGAAGGCTTTCGAGAGTTCCTCGACCAACCGGCCATCGCACCCGAGGCTCTCGTCGAGCCAGCGGATGGTGCACTCGATTGCCTCTGTCTTCCCATTTCCGGGACCACCCACAAGCAGGACAATCCTGGGGGCAGCTGAGGTCTCGGTGGGAAGCCTGTCAGCCCAGGCCTGGAGACGGGACAAAAGGTTCGTCCGTAGCAGCTGCTTGTTAGGCTGGCCGCTATTCTTATCCAGCAGCCTTTTTACGCCTCCTGAGTGATGGCCGGCCCAGTCGACAAGCGCGGCCGGGTATTGCGCCCCTTCCAGTTGGGAGCTATCCATTCCCTAGACTCCTATCAATTCAAGCGATGGCCATCATTTTTTCTTCTTGCTTGAGATCCGTGTGCGCCTTAGCTAAGAGCACAGTCTCCTGCAGCATTGTCTGGATCGCCATGCCAATGGCCCTGGCAAGATAGGGGGGCACAGCGTTGCCCACCTGCGTATAGCGTGGGCACTCCTTTGTGCGCTGGCTGCCCCCAGTTGTGAACTTGCCACGGAACCTGAACCAATCAGGGAACGACTGCAGTCGCGCAGACTCCCGGACTGTCAAGATCCTCGGCTCGCTATAGTGGAGAACGTCATCCGGCAGGGTGGTAATGGTGGGCGCCGGTGCGCTTGCCTGCATCGGATAGATGCGGTGCTTCTTGAGACCGTACTTTTCCCTTTGAGCAACATTCATCCGAACACCCTTGGCGCATTCGGTGTCATCGATAATTGCTTGGAACCTATCCTTGATTTCCGCCCTGTGTCTTGCCAGTCGCAAGCTGTCAACGTCGCCGAAACAGTTCTGGTGCATCAAGTGTTGGAAATGAGTTTTGGGGCCGGTATAGCGGATTTCATCAAAACCTTTTGGCGAGTCCTCGTCACTGCAGGGCCTTGTACCACGACCTTTCATTTCTAGATCTGAAATGGCATCCACGGCAGCGACTTGATCGGGAAGATCGAGCTCTTGCAACTGTTTGAGACGAGCTTCCTCGAGGAGGTCAAAAGCTCTAGGCATACCTCCCTGAAGATGATGGGCAAGATCCCTACGCAGACCGATCACGATCAGGCGTGGGCGCTTTTGCGGAACCCCAAAACGAGATGAGTCGACAATTCTACCCAGAACCTCATATCCGATCTGATTCAGACTTTCGACCAGCTTGTCGTAATAGGACTGTGGTTTGAGCTGAAGCCCTCGCCCTTTCGAGATTTCCTCTATTAGCTTTCGCCCCTTAGTGGTATGGGCCACCTTCATTCCTGGAACATTTTCCAGAACGAGCGCCGCCGGTTGGATGGCTCTCACCATCTCCACGTACTTTTCGAACAGTTTGTTGCGCGGATCAGCTTCCTGTCGTTTCCCCGCGAAGCTAAACCCTTGGCAGGGGGGGCCGCCCGCAAGCACCTGTACCTTCCCTCGAAGAGAGGCAAGCTCGGTGCCGTGCTTGTCAATGATGTCATCGATACCCCAGGCTTGCTTCTCGAGCCACGAGGGCCAGGCAAATGGGGTGATGGGGACATCTTTCCGATCAATCAAGTTCGTAGACAACGTCTTGAAGGCCATCTGGTCACGCTCTACAGCGAATACCCCGTTAAGCCCGGCGAGAGAAAGGCCCAGTGAAAGACCACCGCATCCCGCAAACAGGTCGGCAAAGCACAAGGGCTGGGAGAGATCGGGGGGAAGTGGGAAGTGCTCGATTTTCTTCATGGGCTCCTGTCCGGGGTCGTCTGTGCTCAGGGGAAGGAGTCTCTGGCACGGTGCATTCTGGTTGTTTGCAGAGAAGCGCTCATCGTGGGGAGCTTCCGTATCCATACAGACCTACTCAATATGGCCTTGGAAAAGTCAACAGTCCAAAGGGGCATGGTACAGGGTTGGTGCCTCGTGGCATCAAGCATGGAGTGCCGCAAGCACAATGGCAATGACTTGATGGGCTGTCGCGTTGGGCAGCTTGGTTTTCCGTACAAGCCAATGATTTTACCAGCTTTTCTTATTGTTTCAGCTAGGTTTTGGGGGGCTTCTGTAGCGCTGAACACCCTGAATCGCGCTGTGGGCCCGCTGACCGCCTTTCTTGACGGCTCAGTGCTTGACGGGGCGCGAGCTCCAAAGGTCGGATTGTACTTGTGGCGAATTGATGGCATATCTGCAGCAGTCGTTAGGAGGCCGGCGTCAAGATCGGAGCCGCAACTCCTAGCTGTAAAGCTGAGATTCCGAGGGAGCGGTTCTGAGAATGTTGATCCTTCCAAGTACGCCTTTGCCTGAGTCCACGGGATCCGAGCGCAAGGTCCTCTCATTGTTAGGTCGTGTCGAATGGGGTGACAGTTCGGCAAGAGCATTGAGTTCGTTAAATCTATCAGAACATGTCTATCAGCGCTGGGGCGAGATCGATTTCCTACTTGTGGGTAAGCGTGGGTTAATTGCCATCGAGGTAAAGGGTGGGAATGTCACCTGTGCTAGAGGTAAGTGGATGTACGAGGACCGCCTTGGTCGAGTGGTAACCCGGGGGAAGTCTCCCTTGGTTCAAGCCAAGGATGCCTATTTCTCTCTAGTGAAGAATTACGTCGAGAGGCGGTTGGGGAGCGGTTTTGCGTTAGAGGTGCCTGCTGGGTTCTGCGTGATTCTTGCGGGAATGGCCCGGAAGGATCTTGGGGCGATCCTTGGAGGGCCTGAATTTCCTTTGGCTTTGATTGGGACGAGGGATGATCTAGCCAATCCTGCGAGCTTGCAGAGGTTTCTCGAAGGAGTAGCAGACTACTGGCGGCTCAAGAACAAGTCTCGGCGTGGACTTAGTGCTGATGAGGTATCAAACCTGATTGGGCTATTCCGGCCAGAGTTTGAGCTGGTGCGTCCATTGCAGCTAGCTCGGCAGGAAATTGAAGAGCAACTGCTTTCGCTTACGGAGGAGCAGTACAATCTAATAGATCTTTGGGACGGAGCCGAGAGGGTTTTTTGTTCTTCACCGGCGGGTTGTGGCAAGACACTTCTTGCGGTGGAAATGCTTCGTCGAGCAGTAGCGAATAGAAAAAAGCCTTTATTACTTGTAGGAAGCCAAACCCTGGCTTCCGCTTTGCGTTTAAAGACGGGTCTTGACTCCTATATCTGTTCTATCGAAGAGCTTGAGAAATATGAAGCCTCGATGAGGCCGCAAGTAGAAGTGCTGCTGATAGATGAAGGTCAGCTAATGCTGTCCTCCGAACGAGTTGCGCTGACGGATAAGCTGGTTATCGGCGGAATCGCACATGGCCAGTGGGGCTGGTTCGGTGATCCTAGCTTCCAACAGGCTACTGGGGAGAATCAGTTTTCCTCTTCGCTTCAGCTTTTCCAAGATGCAGCCTCCGTTCGTCCACGACTTACGAAGAATTGCAGAAATACACCGGAGATCATTCTTGCTACTGAACTTGCAGCTGGAATCCCTCTAGGCCATGCGGTGGTAAAAGGCCGCGGTCTAAGCCCGACGATGCAGGGGGTATCTAGTCGGGAGGAGATTATAGCTGCTGCCGCAAGGCAAGTGCGTACTTGGTTGCGAGAAGATATTCCACTTCAAAGTATGACGTTGCTTACTAATGATTCTAATCAGAGTGAGTTAATTAAGTTTCTTTCGGTTAGTGCTGGTGCTCCAGCGGCTGATTGGTCGTCTGGAGGCCACGTTAGTGGGGTGTTAGCGGTTTCATCCATTGAGTCATTTAGAGGTCTTGAGTCTGGCTTCGTTATCATTTGTATATTCGGGCTGGATTTAAGTGATGATGATCTTGATCGAGTACTATATCTGAGTATGACTCGGGGGAACTATGGCTTGTCGATCTTTGCCGAATCAATGACTCTGGATAGAGTTCGCCTGCGTATGGCTGATAATGCAAGCCGGCATTTTAAGGAGGTGGTTGATGGGCGTTGAAACTACAAGGGGGGCTCGCGCAGGGCTTGTTAACTATATGCGGTCGAGACTTATTGGTCCGGCAGAAGGCACGTACGAAGAGTTCGATGGTTCCCCTCTCTTACGATATATGATGGGAATGCTGTTCCCTCGTGAGGGGGAGTTAGATTTGGCAGCAGATGGTACTGAAGATGTTGGTCTTTCTACAGACGACGAGTCCGACCAGACTGTTGGTGCAAGTCATCGTGCAATGCCTTCATCTGTTGGGTTGAGTTTTCTCGTCGCGCAAGGGGGAGCTCTTAAGTGCAATGTTTCCGCATCTACATATGAGCGGCTAGAAAACGAGCGAGGTTCACGCTCCCGAAGGCGTGGTGAAATGAAGTGGCGACGGATTCCCGTTCCTTCTGCCGGTACGGAGACAGTGGACATCAATCTGGAACAAAATTTCAGGCCGTTTCCGGTGCTGGGCGGACGGGCCGAGGTGCACATTAAGTCCAGGCCTTGGCTTGATGGTGCCAATTTATTGACTGTGACGCTAGTCAACACGATGGAAAAGGGGGGGCAAGGGTTTGACCCAGAGAAAGTTCTCTTTCAGGTCGCTTTGTCTGTCGACGTGGTGGACGGCGAGTTCCTGCCTTATCCAAGGCCACGCTCAGCTGCGGTAAGTGACCAAGAGGAATCAGAAGTTCGCTACCTCTACAGAAACTCCCCCATATATGCTCGTGGACATGGCGCTTCGGCAATGTGGGATGCGCGGTCGGAAGTCAAGTGTTCCCATGTTTGGGTGGAGTTCTTGCCAACGGCAGAGGTCCGCGCGGCAACATTCGAAATTGGGGCGAGCGATTCACTTGATGAGAGGTTTCGGGACATTGAGTTCCTTGCATTCAGTGATAATGTACGAGAGGTGCAAAATGTCCTGACCGGACTTAGCGAAGCATTTGAAGAGTGGCTAGAGTCCGAGGACATTCTTTGCCGGCAATTCGAAGAGGATGCCGGCTCAGGCCTGGCTGAAAAATGCCGACTCTGGCAAAAGCGAATTAAGGCAGGAATCGAATCGCTATCTAATCCAGAAACCTTCGCGGCATTTACACTAGCAAATCGGGCAATGTACTGGCAGATGCTGATGGCGGAACAGGCGCGGGGCGGTGCTGGTGCATCGGAGGCGGCTTCAGTTCCTCAGTTGGAGCGAGGGAGGGGCTACAAATGGCGTCCGTTCCAGATTGCTTACTTCCTCGGAGTGATTCCGTCACTTCTGGATGGCGACCAAGACGAACGTGAGGTTGTGGACGTTATCTGGTTCCCTACAGGGGGAGGGAAAACAGAAGCGTACTTGCTTGTAGCTGCCTTTGAGCTTATCCGTCGCCGTATTGTATACAAAGAGTTGGATACGGCTTCGGCTGTGTTAAGTCGCTATACGCTAAGGATGCTGACTACTCAGCAGTTCCAGCGAGCCGGAATGCTCGTCTGTGCTTTGGAACTATTGCGTCGAGATATGCCTGAGTTCCTATCTAGCCGCCCATTCTCTGTTGGGCTTTGGGTGGGGAAAAGTCTTACTCCAAACAAATTCCAGAAGGCAATGGAGCTTTTTGATGAGTGGAGTCCGGCTCCCGAAGGAATGAAAAATCCATTTCTTTTGGATCGTTGCCCTGCATGTGCAACTCCTATTGTAAATATGGCTACAAAGGAAGTTGGGGTGGATTGTGGGCCGGCACACTTTCTGTTCAAGTGTTTGAGCCCGAAGTGTGATTTTTACGAAAATATTCCAATGCAGATTGTAGATGAGGCTTTGTATAGAGAGCCACCCTCCATTCTGCTCGGTACTCTAGATAAGTTTGCGGGGTTGAGTTGGGATGAGCGGCCGAGAGTTTTCTTTGGTGGCATAAATGATAATGCACCTCCTCCTTCGCTTATAATTCAGGATGAGTTGCATTTAATCTCAGGTCCGCTGGGTTCCATATGCGGTCCCTATGAGCTGGCAATTGATTCAATTATACGGGCGCGAGGGAGAGGTAGAGGCGCAAAGATTATTGCATCGACAGCGACAATAAGAAACTCGCGTGAGCAAATTAAAGGTATTTATGGCAGGAATTCCACTGTGTTCCCTTCTCCAATCAGGAATTGGGATGATGCGTTCTTTTTCCGTTTAGAAGATCCATCTAAGGTTCCGGGTCGCCTATATGTCGGGGCTATGGGGCAAGGGGCGACTACTCCCGTCGTCTCAATGGTGTGGGTAACCGCAGCACTATTGCAGGCGAGTGCGGAACTCCGACTTACAGGTGCACTCCGCGATGCTTATTGGACGGTGTTGGCATATGTCAACAGTCGGCGTGAGCTCGGCAGGACGATGACTGCTGCTTCACAGGAAATACCTGATCGGATGAAAGCCATCGCTAGCGCAGAGGACCGTGTGCGTGCGGTGGAAAATGTCATGGAACTTAGCTCGCAAATGTCCACCGATATGGGGGAGGCGATTCGTAATTTAGAGCGAAGGGGCGACAAGTCGAAGCCGGCTGTGGACTTGGTTCCATGCACAAGTATTATCTCAGTCGGTGTCGATGTGGATCGACTTGGGTTGATGCTAATAAACGGTCAGCCAAAACTTAACTCGGAGTATATTCAGGCTTCGAGTAGGGTAGGTCGATCTAGATCGGCGCCGGGCGTCGTGGTTACTCTCTATTCCCCTGCTAAGCCGCGCGATCGATCGCATTACGAAGACTTTCTCTCATATCATGAGTCTTTCTATCGGTTCGTCGAGCCGACTAGTGTTACGCCGTATGCGCCTCCGGCAAGAAAGCGAACCTTACATGCCGCAGTTATCGCAATGATTAGGCATGCAACAAGCTATGCCGCCAATAATCAGGCGGGAAGTGTTAGATTTGATGAGGTTGAAGTAATTAGGCTTCTAGAGAACTTTCGAGCGCATGTGAGAATGGCTGACCCTAGTGAAGCGAGTAGGGTCGATCTTGAAATTGATGAAATTATTGCAAGGTGGAAGGAGCAGGGTGAGTCTGGACGGTCGGTATATTATACGTGTCCTGGTCCACAGTTCGTGTCAATCTCTGCTTCCCTTATACGGGATTTTGGTGAGCCACCTGCGTTCGGAATGTACGAAGCTATGAGATCTGTTCGTAACGTGGATCCAGATGTTGAACTTACCCCTGTCGGGAGGCAGTAACCATGGCAAATAGACGAGTCGTTCGTCAGGGGCAGCTTATTAGCCCATTTGGGGTGGGCGCTATTATCGACATCGGTTCGGAGTCTTTTGTGATGGCTGATATCAGCCGTTGGTATCCGGATGGAGTGCGCCAGATTGCGGACAGTAATTTAGAAATAAAGCTTAAGAGACCAATAAAGACTCCTATCGCAAAAGACGGCGTGAGGTCGGTTGCTATTCATCGATTCCCTCGTTGGTATTTTTGCCCTCGATGCCGCTTGATGCGTTTTGTTACGGGGGCAGATGATGTTGGTAATGACTACAAAACCCCTACTTGCGCAGATCGAAAGTGTAGTGGTGAGTTAACACCGATGGGGTTCGTGGCAGCGTGCAAGCATGGACACATGTCGGAAGTAGACTGGCATTGGTGGGCTCATTCATCTAGATCTGCAGATGATGGGAAATGCAGTCGACAAGGTGCGCGCATGTGGTTTGAAACAACTGGGCAGGCCGGAGGAGACTGGTCTGCTGTTTCTGTGCGATGTGGGTGTGGGGCAAAAAGAGACTTTACCGGTCTGGTTCAGGTGGAGGCTCCACATGGTATGCGATGTGGAGGGGGACAGCCCTGGCAATTCAATCCTCCGCAATGCAATCAGCCGTTGTGGGTAAATAGGCGTGCAGCAAGTAATCTTCACTTCCCTCGCACAATATCAGCTTTGGACTTGCTGCATGCTAATAGTACTGAAAGAGATCTTGCGCTGAAGGAGGTCTGGAGAACAAACGTAAGCTGGTCTGGGCTCAAGGCATTGTCGTCTGCTGGGGTTTCACTTCCCTTGATACTGCAGAGTGCTGAGTCTATCGTTACCTCGATTGCTGAAAGGTATGGTTGTGATTTGGCGGTAGTTCGAGAAGCCTTGGTTGCGGCTCTAGCTGTTGATGAGCTTGAAGCAGCAGTTGAAGATGAAAATCTTGCTGATGTACAGGCCGAAATTCTTGACGAAGAATGGCAAACTTTATCGGGAATCCATGATGTGGAGACGGACTCCTTGATAATTAAGCGTACAAGAATACCGTCAGAGTGGCCCAATGAACTGTTGAGGACAATACGGTCTGTATCGTTGGTCAGGCGTCTGCGCGAAGTCCGTGCGATATTGGGATTTAGGAGAATATCTCCGGACGAAGAAAGCTCTATGATACCGGTAGATCTTGGTCAACGCGCCGCCGGATGGTATCCAGGAGTGGAGGCATGGGGGGAGGGGGTCTTTATTCAGCTGGATGCAGACGCGGTAAGGTCCTGGGAGCAGCGAGTTGCCAAGACCCATTCGCAGCGCTTAAAGGTGCTGGCAGAAAAGGCCGCGGGCTTCGGGTGGCAAGCGGAAATGGCTAGTCCTCGTTTCTTGCTGTTGCATTCGTTTGCCCATGCAGTCTTGCGAAGGCTTTCATTTGATGCAGGATACTCTGCATCTTCGATACGAGAGCGGATATATGCGGGCCCACCCGGCTCGACGGCCTGTGGGGTTCTGCTGTATACCGCCGATGGTGACTCTGAAGGGTCGCTCGGCGGATTAGTCCGAATGGGGGAGCCTGAGAGGCTTGGAGTTCTCCTGCAAGCTGCGCTTCTGGATATTGCATGGTGCTCGGCTGATCCCGTTTGCAAAGAAAGCGAACATCAAGGGCTGGGTGGGATGAGTGCTGCATCTTGCCATGCTTGTATGCTTATTTCGGAAACAAGTTGTGCATTTAATAATTGCTTGCTAGACAGGAGGACATTGGTCGATCTGGGAGGAGTTGAACCATTCTTTAGGCTCGATGATTTTATGGAAGAGACTGAGGGGTAGTCTCATGAGATTCCCAAAGTTAACAGATCTCGATAAGGAACAAAGAGAGATCTATCATGGTGCTCCGCCGACAGACTCAATTCTGGTTGTCGGTCCGCCTGGGACGGGAAAGACAGTGATGGCTTTCCACCGTGCTGCGTTTCTTCAGATTCTTGCAAATAAAAAAAATGATAAAGGTTTGCTTCCTCGTGTGATCATGTATAACAAGGTTCTTTCAAGTTACACATGTGCAAGGGAAAGTGTCGCCGGTGGTGTTGATACATCCACTATGCATGCTTGGGTTTACGAATGGTGGCGAGGAATTTTTCGACGGAACCCACCATTCTTACCTCAGGATCGCTGGAGGTACGATTGGACAGATATGTTAGTCCAGGTTGCGAAAGAGAAAAGTTGGAAGGGCAGAGGAGGGCATTGGGGGCACTTGATAATTGACGAGGGGCAGGATTTTCCTAAGGATATGTATTCGGCCCTCGGCATGATGTCGAACTTGTTAAAGCGAGAGGTTTCTGCCGTTCCTCCTGCGGTTACTGTTTTTGCAGATGAGAATCAACGTCTTTCGACTGACAAGAACTCTACCGTCGATGATATTAAGAGTGCATTATCAATTAATGATGAGCGCTTATATTGTTTGCGTAAGAATTATCGTAATTCTAGGCAGATTGCAGGGTTTGCAAGGCACTATTTTGTAGGGCTCCCCTCTGGCGTTCCAGACCTCCCTGAGCGGATTGGCAGGTCGAAACCGCGCGTTGTTGTTGCATCTAACTTTGAGGTTATACGTCGTAGAATCGCTATCTATGTGGCGAATAATCCTGGGTTGGAAGTCGGGGTTTTATGTTCGAGTGATGTAGTTAGGAGGCAGGTTTTCAATAGCCTCTCATCGCGACTTAACGGGAAGGGAATTGTTGTTCAGACCTATTCAAATGGTGATAAAAATAGGCATCCTGCGGAGCGTTTGATCTTTGACAAGGGTGGATGCGTTACGGTTCTCAATTTTCAGAGCGCCAAAGGCTTGGAATTTGATACGGTTTTCCTTGTAGACCCATTCTCTGACCAGGGTGGCGCAGGCGATCAACATACAAGTATGCAACTCTATGTCATGGCGTCTCGGGCAAGGGATTACTTGGAGTTACTGGTTATGAATCAGCCTCATAACTTGGCTGAACGACTTCCGGATAAAAAACTTTATGAGCAAATCACAGAATAAGACCATCAGGCGGTGGTTCGTTTCAGTCCATCAGGACCGCCTTATGGAAGCTTTTGCAAGAGGCTTCTTGGCTACTGATAAATCCCATGAAGTATTCGTCGCCGAATGTAGAGTTAGTCGTCAAGCGCTGACTAATGCACGGGAGGGTTTGAGCTGGGGAGAGGTGGTTTTGATTGAAGTTGAAGTTCAAGGTCATGCTCATGAGGGAGGGCGAGCCAATTTATTACAGCCAATACTTCTTAGCGATTGTTTGGCATGTTGGTTGCGTTCGCGAGATGCAGTGGTGGAGCTTGAGGCTAGACTTGAGGCTTTTGATGATACGGTGGCAAATGCTCTGGAATTGAAAGTGGATCCTGCCCTATTCCCAGGAAATGATGGCGCAGGAGACTCTGATGCAGAAAAGGCACTTTCTTTGTTCTCCGAGGAAGTTAAGGCTGTAGATGGAGAAGAGCTTGCTGTCAGAGTTGAAGGCGAGGGGCAGTACGTAGAGATATCGTCTCTGGATAAGTTGTCTGGTGCTGTCTCGCTGCTCTCTTGGCAGATAATTCGAATCGGATGTTCGCTCGAGCTACTGAGACAACTATTAGATGTTCCTGTCGGGCCGGAAAACGGGGTGGTGAGGTTTGCTAGCCAGATTTATTCGGTGCTGAGACCTCAAGAGGTCAGTTCCGAGGATTTTCGGATATTTGTTGCGGCTGCATCTATGCTGGGTGAGCTGGACCCGCGGAAAGGATTTGACGTTGATGATTTTATTAGTGAGGTCTCAGGGCGTCTAGTAGTGGAGCTTGATAGCTCACCAGAAATAAAGATATTTGCTGAGACTATCCGGAAAGTCTTGGATAACCGTATCGAACTGACTAGCTCGAAGATAGACGATAGCGGGCGAATTGCACAGCGGGCACTAATGATATTTCTCTTGACATCAGGTCCTGAGCAGATGATGCGATGGATTAGTGCAAGACCTGATGTCGGACAGTCTGTTTCGATATTGGCGTTTATGCTGTCCGGACTTTACTACGGCCTGGGCGGCATTCCTGCTAGCGCCAAGGCGATAAGCAGGCAGGCATTCCTTGGCGCAACTGTGGTGGGGCGGAGCATTGCCGTTGGTGGAGTTGTTCCTGTTCACGTGCATCGTAAATGGGGGCCGTTGGCAGAAGAATATGAGCAGCTTGTAGTCTCTGACTTCGCCGTCGCGGATATCGTCAAACCCGCATCTCGATCTTTAACGGAGGTATTAGGTCGGCTCAGAGAGAAAGGCTATGAAACCGAGATCAACCCTAGCGACGGTTGCATCAATGTTTCTTTCGATGTGAGGGGAGAGGCATCGAAGCTGATCGTCTATGTTGGGCCGTCGGTATTTCGAGTGCCTTCAGATGATGTGGTTAGATTGACGTACCGTACTCGGCAAGTCAGAAAGGGAGCGATTCAGCGTCAGTTGCTTGAGAAGATTCTGAGCGGTGTAACTTATCCAGTTATAGCCAGCATAGGAGAGTCTCCTGGCGTGGTTGGGCTTACTCTGGAGCTTGGACTTGACCTTGATGTTGACCTTGGACGAAAGATGTTGGTGGACGCGGCTCAGAAGCTCGAGCTTGTGACGTTTGATGAATCAGGGGGGCGGAAAGGAGCTGGACGGGCGGCAAAGCGAAAGGCAAGTGCCTCATCAGACGCGGGTTAAGTGACGTATCGAGCGTGCGAAATTGAGGTCCCTACATCCCCAACCCATGCAGGTTTGAGGCATTGTGTAGTAATAGCCGATTATCACCGAGTTTCCGGCTGTGCTATGTCGCAATGTGTTGGAAGGGAGTGTGAGGCAGAGATGAACGCCCGCGGGGAAAACGAAATGGATCAAGTCAATTCGCAGATGCGGGCCATCGCTACGGCCACTTCGCTCGTCGAACTGGACAAGATCCTCAACCAGGGTATCGCCCGACAGCAGAGTCAGGCTCTGCTTAAAGAGGATGTGGCGGGCCAGATTCTCGCGCGAGTCGAAGAGCAGGCGTAGCTTGAGAGCTTGAGGGCGGCGATGTAGTCAGTTTGTAGATTGCGGCTGTGCTGGGGCGGCTTGCCGCTGTGCCGCGGGGGCGAAAGGGGGCGTTAAATCGGAACGGTCTCGGCTCCTGAGGATGAATTGCCTTGCCTTGAGTCGCCGGGCGGTGACGACAAGGCTCTTGCCGCGCAATGCCTGCTGTCTACCCAGCAAGTAAGTCTTGAGTCCGCGACTTCATCGACCACAGTTTATAGCTGCTATCAGTCGACCTCGTAGGCATCTAGTCAGGGACTTTTGCGGGAAATCGTTGAAAGCCGTCAGCTGGCGTAGGACATCGGTTGCAGCGAGCGCCCTAGGTGATGCTAGAAAAATCAGTGAGTTATGAGGTCGACCACTGGCATGGGGTGCAAGGGGGCGGGTGTTCGAATCACTCCGTCCCGACCAAAATACTCCAAAGAATCCGGTCACTTAGCGGTGGCTGGATTATTTATGGGCGAAAGTTTTAGTCCAGCTGATTTATACCCCACCGTACCTCAGTTGACTGTATCTCCATGATGTCAGGGGCATTCTATTCACCATTTCCGCAAGATCTTAACTGCCGCGCGGCGCATTCTCATTCGGAAAGGATGCGTACCTACATGCCAGGCCATTTGACGAATAGGCATGGTCTTGCAAGGTGACTGACCTATACCGAGGTAAGCTCCGTATATACGAGCAGAGGTGTGCCGCAGCCTACAGGGCGGAGCTTGTAACTAGCGTAATGGTCTGAGTTGGCAGTTGAAAGGTCGTTGCTAGTGAGGGCTAGTTATCACACTGAGAGTGTGAAGTGGAGTGGGATACCACGAGCGTCACTGACTATGTGAATTTTTGTGGTCAACCCACCCCAGCTTCGTCCAAGTGCGAGGTCCGTTGCTTCTTATGCGCTTTTTGCCTGCACCGGAAGAGACACGGACGGTTCTCACGGCGGTTGAGTCGATGCGCCAGGTTGTCAAGTAAATTTGGTCTTGTGTATTGAGCTTGACATGTAACTGTCCCTATCTGAATTTTCCCCGGTGGGCGCCTTCAGAGTTGGGCGACTAGTTTGGTCTCCGAAAGCGCTCCGGGAGCGTAGAGTGTTACTTTAGTGCCTCATGCCTAATTCGGCGTCATCCATTAATGCCTTAGCCAAAGCGCAGAGGTAATGGGAGGCCCAGATTAGTTGGGGCTTATCCTCCATCAGACCGTCAATAGTCAAGTCACGTGCACAGCCCATTAGTTCAGAAGCTTGTTCACGTGCGTGCTGGCAAGGTATGCCAGCTTCGATGCGGAATAAGGGATAGGTCTGCTTTTCACCCTGGTAGAATATGGTCTTACCAACAGTAAATTTTGTGTCGTCTGAAGCCATTGTTCAATCTCCCTGAAAATTTACTGCTCAGGCTGGTTAACTCCCAAAAGTTGATTGCTATGTGCGAAGTACTGCAGAGGTTTTTGTGAGTAGGCCCAGCCTAAGTATTATATAGCCTGAATTTTAATAAGTATCCCTAGGCTCAGTGGGCATCTGTAACTGGATCAGCGCAGATTCAAGCAAAGCCCTCAGCGCCTCTATCTCATGCATCGAGGCCATCATCAGAATCGATACCGGCGACTTGGGCTGTAACAACAACGCCTGTTGTACAATTGTTTCCGCACACAGTGCATAATCAGTGGCCTGGATTAGGGTGTCTTCAAGGGTGAGCATATTGTGAGGAGGATCGGGGACGATCTTAAGCATGGTGTGGCTCCTGTCGTGATGGAGCAACCACCAAACGCGGCTAAACGAATAGGTGGCAGCTGTACGCGGGTTAGCCGACCGGGACGTCAGGCACCCGGCGCACCCGAAGGTGCCCCACGTACAGCCGCCATAAAGGCGCAGATGTCGATTACTCGGCATTGCACGGCTGTGGTGTCTGACGATGTCGGGCGGCTAAACCCGGTCGTTGAATAGCAACGACATGCCGAGACTAGAGCTCACTTTTGGCGCGTGCAACGGAAAATCAGCGGAGAGAGTATCTTTGGGAAATGGACTACAAGGAAGGGGCTAAATCTGATTTTTTCATAACTCAATACCTTCGACGCTGCTTACCTGTAACGAACTGCATCCTCAAGTCCACTCACTAACCTTTGGGGCTCTGCGTAAGCCGACAATTCGATAGCCTTGACCTGTGGCACCCGATATTACAAAAGCGGGGTGAGGCGTATTACAGCGTTCGTGCGCGAATGGCAGATCTATGCCTAACCGCGAAAAGATGATAATTGCCGCATGGATTGTGTAGGTAAGCATCAATGGTTTATTGGTTGAGCATCGCCACGCCGGCCGGACTGTCTGTACTAAGTTTGGCGCGGGGAGATAGGAGTGCAAGACCCGCTGTTCCGCGTGGTGGCGGGGCATCCGCTGAACCATGCGGTGGAGCAGGCGACCGTGTTGATGTGTGCAGTGCACAAGATCAGTGATCTGGCGATGGTGGAGACTGATCATCTGCCTACGCTGCTGACGGCGGTGCATTACCTCAGTGGCATGGCCAAGGCGTTGGCCCAGGATGTGAATCATGGGTTGATGGTTGGGCGGGGGGCTGAGTAGGGGGAGGGTATCTGGCTGGTGGCTTGGTTGTCTGGGCGGGCGCTATCGCGGGGCAAGCCCGCTCCCACGAGTCCGCGCCTGCGAGCCCGATTCCTCGAACCCGGTCCCACAGGCCTGCTCCCGCGTTTCGGATAGCCGTTATGGCGCCAGATTCACGCCGTTACAGCGCCCCTTGGTGGAGAAGTCGTTGATCTGCCGCGCCTTGTTCACCGACATCAGGATCGTACAGCCGCCAGGATGGGCCACGTCGTCCCAGTAATTGGTATGGACCATCACGTTGCCTTGCATCTCGGCGGTGCTGCCGACCACCTCCTTTTGCACGTAGGTGGTATCGCGGTACCAGCCCAACTGCACCCCAGTGCCGTTGGGCAACGGCTCCATGCGCATGGGCGGGCCGAAGAAGTCGATGGCTTGCTTGGCGTCGCGCCCTTGCCATTGGTTGCCCGCCATCAGCTCCGGCAGGGTCGGGATGCAACCGGCCAGCACAGGGAGCAACAGGCCGAGGACCAGCAGTGGGCGCGTGCTCATCGTGGGGTGTTCGCCAGCATGTCGTCCAGCTCCTGCACCGCCTGGCTGTTGGCCTGGACGCCGATCAACTGGATGAACATGGCCTGGATGGTGGCGACCATTTGCGCCGCTGGCATCTTGCCGATCGACAGCATCTGGTTGCGTGCGCGGTTGTCGGGGGCGCAGACGAAGGCGAAGGTGCGCTGCAGCCAGTAGTCCTTTGGTGCGGCCCAGTCTTTGGCGTTGGTTTTCACATCGCGCACGGCGCCGTCGAAGCGACGTATCGCCCGGGCGCTGTCCAGGCGGATCTGGCGCTGTTTGCATTTGACCTGCACCTCGTAGGCGGCGAGGGTCGGGAAGGCCGGGTCTTCGAACAGCTGCATGACCTGGGCCGATTGCACGCCACCGGGCTTTTGCAGGATGCCGGCGGCATCGGCGACGTAGACCTCGTTGTGCAGGCGTTCGCCTTTGCCGTAGATGATCCAGTAGTCGCCCGAGGCGGGTGCGGCCAGGGCCGGGGTGCTGCAGGTGAGGGCCAGGATGGCCAGCCATTGGCAGAGGGGTGGAAGTTTGTGACCCATGGAGTCCTTTCCTGGTTTTTGTAATCCAGAAGGGACTATACGAGCGCTGGGTGAGTAGGGTCGATTAGGGCGGTTGTGCTAATGGCTAAAGGCCGGCGGCGTTCAGGTGCGGTTTAGAGCAAGCGCCTGTGCCGATCGATCGGCAATGGGTATGTAGTCTCGTTCTGAAACATGTAACGGTGGGCTTGTGCCTCATTTCCCTCAAGTGATTCTGCTGTACATTCCCTTGGGCAGACCGCACAGGCGGCAGTTGTCGCAGGGGCCGGATTAAGGAGCAAACCATGTCCAAATCAAGGGTGAAAGTGGCTCTTCTAGCCGAGCACGAAGCGCAGGAGGCTAAAAATGCCTTTCTCGAGCTTGTGCACGCTGACATTACCGAGCACCCGGAACGTATCCAGCCCATCCCGGCATCGTTGCTGAGTCGGACGGCTCATCTTCGGGCCCGGGCGCAAGCTAATCTCGAGCGTCTCCCTAATACTGTGGCTCCTGAGCTACTAAAGTGAGGTTTTCTACAAATTTTGTAGCCTATCTGACACAAAGCTATCTGGGTGAGAGGTTGTCGCTGTGTGGCCCAAGGGCTACATAATTCAGAGAAACCCTTCTTTTTGATGCCCGAGAGCTACAAATGTCCTCTCTCTATGATGTCGCTGAAATGCTTAAAACGGTCCGAAGTGAAGCAAAGCTAAGCCAAGATGCATTGGCCAGCCGCGCGGGTGTTTCCCGTTCCACAGTGGCGAGGATGGAGACCCTGGCCAAGGGGGACATGAGTGTCTTGGCGCTTGTCCGTCTCCTGGAAGCCGCAGGCTATGACCTGAAGCTGGTGAAGGCTGGTCACGCACGTACGGTCGAGGACATCCTTGAGGAACAACGGTCTGGGGTTGCTTGACCATGATCCTCGACGTCCATGTCCGTTCCAGGCACGTGGCCAAGCTTTATCGGGCGTGTGACGAATAACGCGGCGATGATCGAGCAGCTTTGCGAGTCTGAATTGCTGGGCAAAAGGTGATACCGCTTTGGGTTGCCGGGTGAGGCCTGCGGCGTGCCTTGCCTTCCCAACAACCCTGAGTACTGGCCACGCTAGCCCTACGCCCAACCAATCATTGCAGCGAACCCGCAAGCACCGCCAACAGTGCATCAGCATCCAGCTTGGCACTCACTTCCCCACCCTCCAGCAGGCTGTCGGCCAGGTCTCGTTTGCGAGCATGCAGGGCGACGATCTGCTCCTCGATGGTGTTCTCGGCTACCAGCCGGTAAATCGTCACCGGACGCTGCTGGCCGATGCGATAGGCACGGTCACTGGCCTGATCCTCCACCGCCGGGTTCCACCAGGGGTCGAGGTGGATCACATAGTCGGCGGCGGTAAGGTTAAGGCCGCTGCCGCCAGCTTTCAGGCTGATGAGGAAGACTTCACCCGCGCCAGCCTGGAAGGCATTGATTCGGCTTTCCCGTTCCTTGGCGGGCACGCTGCCATCGAGGTACTGGTAGGCGATGCGTTTTTCATCGAACCAGGCACGGACGATACTCAGGTGATCGACGTACTGGCTGAAGATCAAGGCCTTGTGGCCATTGTCCAAAAGCTCTTCGACGATCGCGGTGACAGCCTGGAACTTGCTGCCAGGCAGGGTCGAGCCCGGAGTTACCAGGGCTGGGTGGCAGCAGAACCGGCGCAGGCGGGTGATCTCCGTCAGTATCTGGAATGATCTACCTGCTCCGGGCGCCAGATCAGAGACATTGCTCACCGCTTGCTGGCGAAGGGCCTCATAGAGGTGAGCCTCTTCATCGGACAGCGGTACTTTGTAGGTGATCTCTGTGCGCGCGGGTAATTCGTCGAGCACCTGGCTTTTCAGGCGGCGCAGGATAAAGGGCTGGATAAGCGCTTTCAGAGCCCGTCGGGCTGCTGCATCGCCCTGCTCGATGGGGGTAGCGAAGCGGCTGTTGAAGTGTTCCTGGCTGCCGAGCAGCCCTGGGTTGATGAATCGGAACAGGTTCCACAACTCGCCCAAGTGGTTTTCCAGCGGGGTGCCAGTGGCGACCACGCGGAAATCGGCCTGCAAGGCCATTACCGCTTGAGAGCGTTTGGTCTGGGCATTCTTGATGGCCTGGGCCTCGTCCAGCACGACGCTGTGCCAGTGGCAGGCGGCGAAGGCTGCGCTGTCCTGCTGCAGCAACCCGTAGCTGGTGATCACCAGGTCGCCGGGGCCGAGATCTGCCAGGCTGCGCGCTTGCTGATACAGATGCAGTTTCAGTTGTGGCGCGAAACGCCGGCTCTCAGCCTGCCAGTTGAGGGTTACCGACGTCGGTGCCACGACCAGTTGCGGGCCACCGGCGGCCCGCTGCAGCAGAACGGCCAGAAGCTGTACCGTCTTGCCCAGGCCCATGTCGTCGGCCAGGCATGCGCCGACACCCCATTGAGCCAGGCGTGCCAACCAGGTGAAACCCTCATGCTGATAGGCGCGCAGGTCGGCCTGCAGGGTGCGAGGGAGCTGAGGTTGGTGGTCGCGCATCGACTGCAGTTTTTCGAGGTGCGCCTGCCAGCTTTTATCGGCCTTGAACTCGCTCACCTCGGCGGCCAGCCCGGCCAGCAACGGGGTCGTCAGCGGGCTGAGGCGAAGGCCCTGGTCCGTGACCCGATCAGCCAGATACGCCAGTTCCTCCAGGTGTTTGCGCAAGCGCTTGTCAAGCGCCAGCCAGTCACGCTCGTCGAGCTTGAGGAAGCGTCCGGGGCTGGCCTTGAGCAGTTCCAGAAGCTGGCGCAGTTGCAGCACTTTGCCGTCATCGAGTGCGACCTCCCCTTGCAGGATGAACCAGTCACCCTGTTTGCGCAGGCCGAGCTTGAGCGCGTCGAGGTTCACGCGGCCCTTTATGCGCAGGCGCTCGCCCTCTGGCCAGACGCAGTGCAGCAAGCTGCCGTCCAATGCATGCAGTTCGCCGAGTACCTGCAAGGCATCCTGAGGCTGGTCCAGCTGCCATTCCTGGCCATCGCTATTGGCGTTGGCCAGGCCGGGGCAGGCATGCAGTACCTGTTGCAGTGTCTGGCGTTCGCCTGCCAGGTCGCGGCAGACCTGCAAGGGTTTGCCGTCGCGCTCGCCAAGCAGGTTCTGCGCGCCCTGGCCCGGGCGAAACCAGCTGCTCTCGGCCAAAGGGCGCACCAGCAGTTGTAAGCGCAAACCTTCGGCAAGTGGCAGCAAATGCGCGTACAGGCGCGTATCGGCAGGTTCCTGTTCAAGGTTCACCGAGAGCTCGGGCAGGTCCGAATGGATGGGTAGCAGCGGTGCGATGGCACTGATGGCTTCGATCAGTTGCGCCTTGCCCGATTGCGGTACGCGCAGGCCGTCGCCGATGATCCTGGCGATCTGGCGCAGATCGCTGTTGACCGGATAGAGCTGCAAGCGGGTCGGTGTCTGCTGATCAATGTAGAAGGTCTCGGCGGTGACGACGCCCGGAGGCTCGAGACGCAGATGGATCTGTCCGTCCTCGGCCTGAAGGTGCAGGCTGGCTTCGCCTGCCTGGAGATCGATGCGTGTGTCAGGGGCATCTTGCCAGAACAACGCCGGATGACCGACCAACCTGGGCAGGGCCGTGCCAAGCGGCAATTCGTACTCGGTGTGGTAGTAGGACTGGCTGACTTGAATCGCGCTGATCACCTGGCGGTCTTGCTCGCAGAGAAAGTCCAGGCTGTCGCCCTCGTCCATCAGGCGTTTGAGTGCCACGGGGCGGCCCTTGCTCCATTGTCCCTTGGCCCCCAGTTTCTGCTCGCGTGGCTCAAGCTGGTTGCCATAGCGATGAAGACTTAATAACCACGCCAGGCGGGTGCTCTTCTTGCCAGCCGCGGCGACCGGTGCATTGGCCGGTTTCAGCTGACTCAGTGCGCTAAGGGCATGCTGCCAGGCTTCCTGGCGCTGAAGCAGCGCAGTCAGTGGTTTGAGACCTGCATCGTGATGCAGGTCGTGAAGCTGCCGGGGCACGCCGAATTGCATGGCGATCAGGGCGTCGAATTCTGCCGCCAGCCAGTTGTAACCCTGTTGATCGAGTTCGCCTCGGTAACCTTCCAGCTTTGCGCGCCAATCGGGCCCACGCGCGAGCGGGGCATCCAGCCAGTACAGTGCCAGGGAGAGCATCAGCCCATCCAGGCCGTTGAGCGTGGTTGAACGCAGGTAGGACAAGTCCGGCGTGTTGCCTTGCAAGCGCTCGAACACCTGATAGAGCGCCGGATAAGCACTGCCGTAGTTTTCCTTTGTGCCCAGAACCAGTGCCTGTTTGAGCGCAGCATAGTGCTGGCTGTCGTTTTCAGCGATCAGCGCCAGGCAGTACAGTGCATTGAGCAACGGTGGCAGGTCGATTTTGCGCTTCTTGGTCTGTTTGCGCTGATCGGTGAGCCAGGCCCGCAGCAAGCGCAGGGTTTCGTTAGGCTGGCCGCGCAGCAGCGACTGCAGGCACTGTGTTGTCAGCGGCAGCTCTTGCTCGCCATAGTGTTGCAGCGCCCCCCAATCGCCACGCCAAAGCGCCTGTTGAACCAGTTGCAGGCGCAATGCGAGGGACGGCTTGAGTGCCATCTCCTGCTTGGCCAATGCATAGCTCTCGTCTGCCGGCCCCAGCAGGTCGTTGTTCAGGCGCAGGTGATCCTCGATCAGCAGCCCACGTACCGTCTCGTGCAGTTTGCCGATCACTTCCCGCCCGGCCGGATCGCGTTGCAGCAGGCGCATAGGGTGCTGGGCATGCCACTCGCTCACGGGGAGCACCCTGTACGACAGGTACAGCGAGTCCGGCAGTCGCTGACTGTCGCCGCTCAGCAGGTGTAGCCAGAGTTCTTGCAGTACTCGGGGTCTGCCAGGCATTTGCCATTGCCCAAGTGCAGGCAACCTGGCGTTGATCTGATTCAAGCACAGGTTCCCCTCGGCTGTGCCCAGCAGGCTGAGGAGCACGCTGTTACGACACTGTGCCGACACGCAGAAATATTGCCCTTCGTTGCGTTGCTCGACTTCGATCCAGCCCTGGCTTTGTAGCCACTCCAGCAAGGCGGGCAGGGTCTGCGCGTCAAGCAGCTTGCCGTCATCGTCACTGATCTCCATGGCCCGCAGCAGTTTGAGCAGCGAGGTCTTACCTTTGCCAGGAACCGAGGTTACCAGCGCATAGAGAACAGCCTTGCAATGATCAGGCAGCGAATGGGGGGAGAGGGTGCTAAGGGACATCCTGGATCTCTTTGATGCGATTGTGGCACGGGTGCCCTGGGTCAAGTCGCCTGGTGATGCCCGCGCTGAGGTCGGCCTTGGCAGCAACTTGGCTCTGTATCTACCTGGTGCAGTACTTGATTCGGAATGCGAAAAATCCGGTGAAAGAGGATAGCACCAGGCATCGCTTCAATGCGGGCGTTTGGACGGTGACTTGGCCGCACGCTTTTGGGGCTGAAATCGCCGGGACCGCTTTGCGGTCCTTTCGCGGCGCAAGGCCGCTCCTACAGAGGGGGGCGGCGTATATCTTGGCTGGTTAGAGATAACAATGCGGGCGAATTATTTTGATCAAGGCGTTACATTGGAAATATTTTTAAAATATTCGGTACATGTGTTTCAGAAGGGTCCTACATACAGGTAGGTTCTAAATTCATAGCCTTCGAGCCTTCACCTACAGGGAGTTGGCGAAATGGCTCATCACGGTTACATGTCTATTAAAGGGCGGCGTCAAGGCCTGATCTCCGCAGGTTGCTCAACAACCGACTCAATTGGCGGTCGATGCCAAATCGCTCATGTGGACGAAATCATGGTGCTTTCGTTTAGCCATAATTTTTCCAATATGGGCAATACCGAGCGCGCGACGCATCGCCCAATTCTGATAACCAAATACATAGACAAAGCGACACCGTTGTTGGCGGAGGCATTGGCCAGCCGGGAAACAATGGAGTGTCGCCTCAATTTGTACCGTATCAACGCTGCGGGTAAGCAAGAGTGTTATTTCAAGGTTGAGCTGTCAGACGCGATTGTTGTGGATCAGCGCCTGGAAGTGCCTCACTCGGTTTTGCTCAATGCACAGGAACCTCAGGAATATCTCGCTATTCGCTATGGATCAATCGAGTGGCATCATCTGATTGCCAACACCAGCGGTCATGCAAAGTGGGGCGAAAGTCGATGAGGGACGACGATCGCAGCTCTAGCATGGACCATGACCTTTGGGAGCTAAGCAGCCTGGCGGCTCGCCTGACCCAGTATGCCTGCGAAGTAGGTGCGCGGCATTTGGACGATGGCGTTCTCAGAGCTCAGTTCACCCAGGAAATTGCCTACCTTGGGCAAGCGGTTGTCGATGAGGTGCGTACGGGTAACCTCTCGGCGGAGGAGGGGCGCGATGCCCTTGAACAAGCGTATCGCGAACTGCTCGCGCAGGTCTGGGAGTACTCAAGGCTGGTTGCGGGGGTGACCGCAGGTGTTTTGCAAATTAGTACAGGCGTGGCTGTCTGCGAGCTGTCACTGGGCGCTGGTTGCATGATTGGAGGTTTGCCATTGATCTTGCACGGCGCGAACAATATCTATGAAAACGGTCTTAACATTGTAAACGGACGTGGCGGTACAGTTGGGCCTGTGCGCAGGGTTTATCAGGATCTGGCGGTAGCAGCAGGCGGGGTGAATGCCCACGGTAACGTGGCCTACGGCGTCCTGGATCTGGGACTGTCGGCGTATAGTCTGGGCCGTTTGGTGTTGAGGCCGGGCACCTGGCGGTTGTTCCGTTACATAGAGGCCGACAAAGCCCGCGCAATAAAAACCATGAGTGCTCATTCGATAGTCTTCGAGGTGGGAATCGATATGCTGACAGGAGAGCAGGTTATCGTCGAGTTGAGGGATAGATAATGGCTTGGCTGTTTGTCGTGTGCGTGGTGCTTGGCGTGTGCTCGGCATTTGTCTTGCGCGCCAAGTGTTCAGGACCGCGTCTCGGCTATGGGTTGTTTTGTATTTGTCTGATTTATAATCTTTTCTTTATTACCTATTACATGAGAGTCCTGGAGTTTGACCGGTTTTTGTTTTTTGGGTATCAGCCGGAGTTTGTCAGGGAAAACATCATTGTCGGGTGGGCGGCGTTGGTTGGGGTGCTTCTGCATTGTGGGGCAATGCCTTCTAGGGGCAGTGCTTGAGTGGTTGGAGTAGTTGAGGTCGTGATGGTGGTTTGGGCTGAAATCGCCGGGACCGCTTTGCGGTCCTTTCGCGGCGCAAGGCCGCTCCTACAGGGGGCGGCGTTTGGGTTGGGTTAGGCTATAGGTGGCAGCTCATGCTCGAAGGGCAGGTTCGGGCCTGTTCGTGAGCAGGTGATCGCTGCGGCATGGATTGCGTAGGCGAGGATTGCATCGATGGTTTCATGAGGGAGCTTCGCCACACCGGCCGGGCTGTCTGCACCTAGGCGTGCGAGGTAGGCGAGCACGGCGGCTTGGAAGGTGTCACCGGCGCCGACGGTGTCGCTTACCGGCAACGACGTATCCGCCGGGCGCTGCCATGAACCATGTGCGCAATGCACGCTGGCTCCGTCTGCTCCATGGGTGATGAAAACGAGTCGGCAGCGATCGTTCAGCCAGCCTCGCGCCACATCACGCGTCTCCCGGCCTGGATAGAGCAGGGCGATATCTTCCTCACTGGCCTTGATCACATGCGCATGCCCGGCAAACGCTTCCACCCGCCGCCGCCACAGCGCCACATCCGGCTGCGGATTAAGCCGCACATTCGGATCAAGGCTGATCAGCCGCCGGTCCCGCTCGTGCTCCACCAGTGTCATCAGCGTATCGGCCACGGGCTGCACCACCAGGGTGTACGAGCCCACATGGATCCCCCGCACATGCTCATCCAACTCCGGCAGATGCGCCAGCGTCACCTGCCGATCCGCACAGCCTTCACCGCGAAACTGATACTGCGCCGAGCCATTGGCATCCAGCCCGACCATGGCCAAGGTGGTCGGTGCACCGCTGGTTACCACATAGCGGCAGTCCACCCGTTCCTCTTCCAGCACCCGGCGCAGCCGGGCACCGAGGTAGTCGCTGGACAACCCGCCGAACAACGCTGATTCCACGCCCAGCCGGCGCAGGCCGACGGCCACGTTGAACGGCGATCCGCCGGCAATCGCGGTAAACCCCAGCTCGCTGCTGCGGTTGCTGTTTTCCACGCTGAAGACATCGAACAGGGCCTCGCCACACACCAGGTACATGCAGTTCTCCAGAACGAAAGATTAGGGAAGGATACCCGCACTCAGCGCGCAGGCAGTTGCTCCCGGTAGCGTTGATAGGCGACCTCGTACTCGGCCTGTTGCGCCGGACGGGGCAGGGTTCGGGTGCTTTCGTCGAGGGCGACGCAGCGTTTGCACAGGGTTTCGAGGCTGTCGCCCTGGCCCAGCTGGCGACCGAGGCTCCAGGCGGCCTGGATCGCGGCGCCCAGGGCGGCGGCTTCGGTCTGTTGGGGGCATACCACTGGCAGGCCGAGCAGGTCGGCCAGTGTCTGGCGCCACAGCGGGCTTTTTGCCGCGCCGCCGACCAGGCGGATTTCGCTGCCTTGGAGGCCGCTGGTACGTAGCAGGTCGAGGCCGTAACGCAGGCTGAAGCAGGTGCCTTCGAGCACGGCGCGGCAGAGGTTGGCGCGGGTCAGGTTGGCGCTGGTCATGCCGTGCAGGCTGGCCGTGGCTTCGGGCAGCGCGGGCACGCGCTCGCCGTCGAAGAAGGGCAGCATCAGCAGGCCGTCGGCGCCGATCGGGGCTTGGGCGGCGAGGGCAGTGAAACGCTCGAGGTCGAGCGCCAGCAGGTCGCGCACCAGGGCGCAGGCGCTGGTGAGGTTCATGGTGCAGATCAAGGGCAACCAGCCGCCGCTGGAAGCGCAGAAGGTCGCCACTTCGCCCTGGGCGCTGACGTGGGGTTGGTCGGCGTGGGCGGCCAGGGTGCCGGAGGTGCCGAGGCTCAGGGTGATCATGCCGGGGGCGATATTGCCGGTGCCGATGGCGCCGAGCATGTTGTCGCCGCCGCCCGTGGTCACCCAGGTCTGCGGGCTCAGGCCGAGGGCAGTGGCGGTCTGTTCGCGCAGGGTGCCGATGCCATCGCCGGATTCGACCAACTCAGGTAGCGCAGCCAAAAGACGCTCGCCCGGCTCGATGTGCTGAAGGACATCGGGCGCCCAGGTCCGTCGGCGCACATCGTAGTAACCGGTGCCGGAGGCGTCGCCGGGCTCCGTACAGACGCGACCGGTCAGCCAGTAATTCAGGTAGTCGTGGGGCTGCAGGATATGGGCGAGGCGGGCGAACAGCTCGGGATGTTGGCGCTTGGTCCATAGCAACTTGGACAGGGTATAGCCTGGCGCGATCACCAGCCCGAGGCGTTCGAGCGAGCCTTGGGCGCCACCGAGGGCATCGAGCAGTGCCTGGTTCTCGGGCGCGCTCTCGGTGTCGCACCAGAGCTTGGCCGGGCGCAGCACCTGGCCCTGGGCGTCGAGCATCACCAGGCCGTGTTGCTGGCCGGATACCGCCAGCGCGCGGATCGCGTGGCCATCCACACCGGCTTCACGCAAGGCAGCGGCCACCGCCGCACGCAAGGCATCCAGCCAGTCGGCGGGATCCTGCTCGCGCCGGCCGTCACGGCCCTGGGGCGGCGCGTGGGCGGCGCTGCCCAGGCCAAGCACCTGGCCGCTGCCGGCGTCCAGCACCAGGGCCTTGGTGCCCTGGGTGCCGCAGTCGATGCCGAGGAACAATCCGTCCATTTCGAAACACTCCGTGTTAGTCGCCGAGGACCTGGCGCAGGGTTTCACTCACGCCGACTTCACGCAAGCTGTCGTACAGGCGCTCGAAGGCGCTGACGAAAGCCTTGGACGCGGGGATGGCGCTGCCGAAGATCGCCTCGTCGCCCAGCACCCGGGCGGCCAGGCCGTCGCGCTGCACCACCCGGGCCTGGCAATCGGCGGCGCGGGGGTCGGGGATGCCGTAGCGGTTGCCGTGCTCGTCTTCGCCGCGCAGGTACAGGGCCCAGGCGGCCACCACCAGGGCCACGCGCTCCAGCGGCTTGCCGTCGGCGATCAGGCGGTTGGCGGTGGGCACGATGAACTTGGGGAACTTCGACGAGCCGTCGGAGCACACGCGCTCCAGCTGGTCGGCGATGGCGCGGTTGGCGAAGCGTTCGCCGAGGCTTTGCTTGTAGCGCTCAAGATCGATGCCGGGCACCGGGGCCAGTTGCGGGGTCACGTCCTGGTCCATGAAGGTGCGCATGTAGCGGCGCAGCAGCGGGTCGGCGAGGGTTTCGTGGACGAAGCGGTAGCCTTGCAAATAGCCCAGGTAGGTGAGGGCCAGGTGGCTGCCGTTGAGCAGCTTGATCTTCATTTCTTCATAGGGGGTGACGTCGTTGGTGAACTGCACGCCGACCTTTTCCCAGGCCGGGCGACCGGCGACGAAATTATCTTCCACCACCCATTGCAAGAACGGCTCGCACACCACCGGCCAGGCATCGTCGACGCCGTGGCGCTCGCGCAGTTGCTGGCGGTGGGCGGAGCTGGTCATCGGGGTGATGCGGTCGACCATGGCGTTGGGGAAGCTGACGTGGCTGGCGATCCAGTCGGCCAGGTCGGGGTCGAGGCGCTGGGCGAAGGCCAGCAGGGCCTTGCGGGCGACGTCGCCGTTGTGCGGGAGGTTGTCGCAGGACATCACGGTGAACGGGCCGGTGCCGACTTCGCGGCGGCGGCGCAGGGCTTCGCAGAGGTAGCCGAACACGCTTTGCGGGGATTGCGGGTTGGCCAGGTCGTGCTGGATTTGCGGCAGGTCGGCGCGGAACTCGCCGGTGCTGTCGTCGATGCAGTAGCCGCCTTCGGTGATGGTCAGCGAGACGATGCGGATGCCGGGTTCGGTCAGTTTGGCCAACAGCGGTTCGGCGCCGTCCTCGGCCAGCAGCATGCCGTTGATGGCGGCGATCACGCGTACCTTGGTGTCGGGCTGGTCGCCCAGTTCGAACAGGGTGTAGAGATGGTCCTGGCCGGCCAGGGCGTCGCGCATGGCGCGGTCTTCGCTGCGCAAGCCGATGCCGCAGATGGCCCAGTCGAGGCCTTCGCCGCAGTTCATCAAGGCGTCGGTGTAGGCGGCCTGGTGGGCGCGGTGGAAGCCGCCGACGCCGATGTGGACGATGCCCTGGCGTAGCTGGGTTGGGTCGTAGCTGGGGCGGGCTACGGTGGGGGGGAGGTGGTTGAGGTTGGAGTGGCTGAGTTTCATGCTGGGGGCATTCCTTATCGAGGTCATGTTGGATCGCGTGATGGCGGCGAGGTGCTTGACGGGAGCCTTGTGGCGTTCTTGAGATCGAGCGCCGCCCGCGCGGCGCATCGCGGCACAAGGCCGCTCCTACATTTGTTGCAACGTACCGAACCTGTCAGGCCATGGTTGCCCGCCTTGGTGCATGTCTTGAGGCAGGTGAGGCGGCAGTGGTGCCCACGCTGAAACCGCGTCGGGCCAACAAGGCGGACCAGGCAATGGCACAGGATTGACTGGCCCGAAACAGATGTAGGAGCGGCCTTGTGCCGCGATGCGCCGCGCGGGCGGCGCTCGATCTCATAGGCGCCACAACCCTCTCGGTGAACACCTCAGGCCACCTGCTGCAATCGCTTGTCGATCGCCTGGCCGTTGCTGTCGAACAGGTGGCAGTGGGCGGGATCGAAGGTCAGTTCCAGCGCCTCGCCAAAGGCTGGTGCGAAGTCCCCGCGCACTCGCACGGTAAGCATTTCCCCGGAGGCGGCGCGCATATGGCAATAGCTGTCGCTGCCCAGTCGCTCGCTGACATCGGCAGTCACCTGCAGCGAGCCTTGGGTACCTTGCCCGGCACGGTCGATGTTCAGGTGCTCAGGGCGAATCCCCAGCGTCACCTGGCTACCGGTAAGCAGCTCCCCCGCGCACAACGGCAGGGCGATACGGGCGCCGCACTCAAGCGCCACCTCGCACTGGCTGCCCTGGTTACGGCTCAGGTGCCCACGCAAAAAGCCCATCTTCGGTGTCCCCAGAAACCCCGCGACAAACAGATTGGCCGGATGGTGGTACAGCTCCAGCGGCGAGCCAACCTGCTCGATGCGCCCGCCGTTGAGCACCACCACCTTGTCAGCCAGGGTCATCGCCTCGACCTGGTCATGGGTCACGTAGATCATGGTCGCGGCCAGCTCCTGGTGCAGCCGCGCCAGTTCCAGGCGCATCTGCACGCGCAGGGCGGCGTCGAGGTTGGACAGCGGCTCGTCGAACAGGAAGATCTTCGGATTGCGCACGATCGCCCGGCCGATTGCCACTCGCTGGCGCTGGCCGCCGGAGAGCTGGCGGGGCTTGCGTTCGAGCAGCGGTTGCAGCTCGAGGATGCGCGCGGCGTTGTCGACCTTGGCGGTGACTTCCTGCTTGCCGACGCCGGCCAGATCCAGAGCGAACGACAGGTTCTTGCGCACGGTCATGTGCGGGTACAGGGCGTAAGTCTGGAATACCATGGCCAGGTCGCGCTTGGCCGGGGCGGTGTCGGTGATGTCGGCGCCGTCGAGGGTGATGCTGCCGCTGCTGACCTCCTCGAGGCCGGCGATCAGGCGCAGCAGGGTGGACTTGCCGCAGCCGGAGGGACCGACGAACACCACGAACTCGCGGTCGCGCACGTCCAGGTCGATGCCCTTGATGATGGCGTGGCCATCGAAGCCTTTGTGCAGGTTGCGGATTTTCAGGTCAGCCATGGGGGGTGTCCTCGTCAAGGCGTGGAAAGGGGGCGTGGAAAGGGGCTGGCGTGGGAGCGGGTAGCGTGGGAGCGGGCTTGCCCCGCGATGCAGGCGGCGCGGTGGATGGCACCGGCGTAGCCGGTGATCGCGGGGCAAGCCCGCTCCCACGCCAAACGCGAAATCAGGGGCCTCGGCATCATTTGACGGCCCCAAACGAAAGCCCGCGCACCAGCTGCTTCTGGCTGATCCAGCCAAAGATCAGGATCGGCGCGCAGGCCAGGGTCGAGACGGCCGAGAGCTTGGCCCAGAACAACCCTTCAGGGCTCGAATAGGACGCCACCAACGCAGTCAACGGCGCGGCGGCGGACGAGGTCAGGTTCAGCGACCAGAACGCCTCGTTCCAGCACAAAATCAACGACAGCAGCAAGGTCGAGGCCAGCCCGCCGCGGGCGATCGGCAGCAGCACGCGGACGATCTCCTGCCAGGTGCCGGCGCCGTCCAGCCGCGCGGCTTCGAGGATGTCCACGGGGATGTCCTTGAAGTAGGTGTACACCATCCACACCACGATCGGCAGGTTGATCAGGGTGTAGACGATGATCAGCGCCAGGGGCGAATCCAGCAGGCCGAACTGCTTGGCCAGCAGGTAGATCGGCATCAACACGCCCACCGGCGGCAGCATCTTGGTCGATAGCATCCAC
This sequence comes from Pseudomonas sp. 2hn, assembly GCF_019646095.1. NCBI lineage: Bacteria > Pseudomonadati > Pseudomonadota > Gammaproteobacteria > Pseudomonadales > Pseudomonadaceae > Pseudomonas > Pseudomonas sp. 2hn. The sequence continues at coordinate 2,275,459 of NZ_CP081016.1, forward strand.
AACAGCGTGCGCTTGGTGTGGCGGGTCTCGAAGAAGGCCATCGAGTAGGCCGCCGGCACCGCGATCAGCATGCACAGCAGGGTCGCCGAGAACGAAATCAGCACCGAGTTCCAGGCGTAGGCGAAGTAGTCGCTGCGCTCGTTGATGTGCAGGTAGTTCTCCAGCGTCGGCGCGAAGATGAACTGCGGCGGCGTGGCGAAGGCGTCCAGCTCGGTCTTGAAGCTGGTCAGCAGCATCCAGAAAATCGGGAAGAAGATCACCAGGGCGATGGCCCAGCACAGCAGGCCGAGCAGCGCGTTCTTCAGGGTGCGGGTTTGCTTGAGTGTCAGCATGGCGGGCTCCTCAGCTGCGCGCGGTGAGGTTCTTGCCGATCATGCGGACCAGCACGATGGCGGCGATATTGGCGATCAGCACGGCGATCAGGCCACCGGCCGAGGCCATGCCGACGTCGAACTGCAGCAGCGCCTGGTTGTAGATCAGGTAGGCGAGGTTGGTGGACTCGTATCCCGGGCCGCCGCTGGTGGTGGTGAAGATCTCGGCGAACACCGACAGCAAAAAGATCGTCTCGATCATCACCACCACGGCGATTGGCCGGGCCAGGTGCGGCAGGGTCAGGTGCCAGAAGATCGCCAGCGGGCCGGCACCGTCCAGGCGCGCGGCTTCCTTCTGCTCCTGGTCCAGCGACTGCATGGCGGTCATCAGGATCAGGATGGCGAACGGCAGCCACTGCCACGACACGATCAGGATGATCGACAGCAGCGGGTAGTGCGCCAGCCAGTCCACCGGCTGCGCGCCGAACAGGCGCCACACGGCGGCGAGAATCCCCGACACCGGGTGGAAGATCAGGTTCTTCCACAGCAGCGCGCTGACCGTGGGCATGATGAAGAACGGCGAGATCAGCAGCACCCGCACCACGCCGCGGCCCCAGAATTCGCCGGCCTCCAGCAGCGCGGCGATCAGCACGCCGAGCACCACGCTGATCGCCAGCACGCTGCCGACCAGGGTCAGGGTGTTGAGGGCGCCGGGCATGAAGCCGGCGTCGGTGATGAAGAAGCTGAAGTTCTCAAGGCCCACGAACTGGTTTTCACCGGGGTACAGCAGGTTGTAGCGGATCAGCGAGAAATACAGGGTCATGCCCAGGGGCACGATCATCCACAACAGCAGCAGCGCCACCGAAGGGCTGACCAGGAACCAGCCGGGGCCGACGCGGCGTTTGCCGGGGCGCGCGGTGGCGAGGCTCGGGGTGTCGAGGGCCGATGTGTTCATGGCGACTCCGTGTGCATCGGAAAGGGGCGGTCACCGCGCCGGGGTTCGGCGCGGTAGGCGGCGGTATGGGCTACTTGGGGTAACCGGCGCGCTTCATCTCGCGTTCGGTGGACTGCTGGGCCGAGGCCAGGACCTGGTCCACTTTCATCTGCCCGGTGAGCGCAGCGGAAAATAGCTTGCCGACCTGGGTACCGATGGCCTGGAACTCGGGGATGGTCACCAGCTGGATGCCGACGTAGGGCACGGGCTTGAGGGTAGGGTGGTTGGGGTCGACGCGCTTGAGCGATTCCAGCGTCACCTTGGCGAACGGCGCGGCGGCCAGGTACGCGTCGCTGTAGGTCGAGGCACGGGTGCCCGGTGGCACGTTGGCCACGCCTTCCTGCTCGGCCACCAGCTTGCCGTAGGCCTCGGAGGTGGCCCAGGTGGCGAAGGTCCTGGCGGCCTCCTTGGCCTTGGAGCTGGTGGGGATCGCCAGCGCCCAGGAATACAGCCAGGTGGCGCCCTTGTCGGTGACCTCCTTGGGGGCGAAGGTGAAGCCGACCTGGTCGGCGACCTTGCTCTGGCTCTTGTCGGTGACGAACGAGCCGGCGACGCTGGCATCGACCCACATCGCGCACTTGCCGCTGTTGAACAGCGCGAGGTTTTCGTTGAAGCCGTTGCTGGAGGCGCCGGGCGGGCCGTATTGCTTGAGGGTGGTCACATAGAAATTCAGCGCGTTCTTCCACTCGCTGCCACTGAATTCGGGTTTCCATTGCTCATCGAACCAGCGCGCGCCGAAGGCGTTGGCCACAGTGCCGATCAGCGCCATATTCTCGCCCCAGCCGGCCTTGCCGCGCAGGCAGATGCCGTACTGGCCCTGGTCGGGGTGGTTGAGCTTGGCGGCGAACTCGCCGAGCTGGGTCCAGGTCGGTTGCTCGGGCATGCTCAGCCCGGCTTTTTCGAACAGGTCCTTGCGGTAATAGGTGATCGAGGCTTCGGCGTAGAAGGGCAGGGCGTACAGCGTGCCGTTGGCCGACAGGCCGTTGCGCACCGAGGGGAACACGTCGTCGAGGTTGTAGTCGGCGGGCAGGTCGGTCATCGGTGCCAGCCAGCCCTTGGCGCCCCACAGCGCGGCTTCGTACATGCCGATGGTCAGCACGTCGAACTGCCCGCCCTGGGTGGCGATGTCGGTGGTCAGGCGCTGGCGCAGCACGTTCTCTTCGAGCACCACCCACTTGAGCTGGATGTCCGGGTGCTGCTGCTCGAACACCTTGGCCAGGCGCTGCATGCGGATCATGTCGTTGTTGTTGACCGTGGCGATGGTCAGGGTCTCGGCGGCCTGGACGTGCAGCGGCAGGCTGAGGCAGGCGGCGGCCAGGCAGGCCTTGATCGAGTCGTTCATCGGTGAACTCCCTCGGGGATGACGTTATTGTTTTTGTGTCGCTCGCTGCCGATTACACCGTTGTGTGACGACGCCGACAAAGCCTCGCCTGCACCTTGACTGATACTTTTTTGCTGTATGCGCGCCCCCTGTAGGAGCGGCCTTGTGCCGCGAAAGGGGCGCGCAGCGGCCCCAGGGTTTCGGCGTTAACGCATCAATCGCCGGGGCCGCTACGCAGCCCTTTCGCGGCACAAGGCCGCTCCTACAGGAGGTTGCGTATGACGTTCAGCCCCGGTTTTGCTCGGTCAGCCGCTGGGTCACCAGGCTGCGGTAGTCGGACGGGGTCATGCCCTTGAGCTGCAAGAAGCGCCGGTTGAAGTTCGACAGGTTGCTGAACCCCGACTCGAAGCACACCTCGGTCACCGGCAGCTCGCCCTTGGCCAGCAGCTCGCACGACTTGCTCACCCGCAGCCGGTTGACGAACTCGACGAAGCCACGCCCGGCGGCCTGCTTGAAGAACCGCGAGAAGTAGGTCGGCGTCATCCCCAGGTGCTCGGCCACCTCGTTCTGGCTCAGGTCCTGGGCGTAGTGCTGGAAGATGTAGTCCACCGCCCGGTTGATGCGCTCGACGTTGTGCTCGTCGGCCAGCTGCGAGGAGGTGACGGTGGACAGCAGCTGGTAGTCGTCACAGGCGGCCAGCTGCTCCATGAGGATAAAAAAGTATCCCAGGCGGGTCATGCCGCGGCTGTCGGCGATGCGCTGCAGCAGGTGGCGGCTCTCCTGGATCAGCGCCGGATCGCGGAACTCGATGCCATAACGCGCCCGGGCCAGCAGCGGGGCAAGCTGGGTGAGCTCGGAGAACACCTGGCCGCCGTCCTCGAGCACCTCGTCGGTGAAGTTGACCAGCATGTCGCGCTTGCCCACTACCTCCTCGGGGCCGACCTGGCTGATCCAGTTGTGCGGCAGGTTGGGGCCGGTGAGGAACAGCGTGTCGGGGGCGAAGTTGCCGATGTAGTCGCCGATGAACACCTTGCCGGCGCTGGCGACGATCAGGTGCAGCTCGTATTCCTTGTGGAAATGCCAGCGCACCAGCGGGCTGGGGAAGCCGTGCTGGCGGTAGATCAGCGAGGCGCCTTCGTGGTCGTCCATCAGCTCGTAGGACGGATCGGTGACTTTGCTCGGTCTGGGCATGGCGGTGGCTGGGCCTGGAGGGCGAGGTGTCATCCTAGCCTGAAGCGGTGTTGCCGGGCAGCTGGCAAATGCTCGCTGCCGGCAATGGCCTCAGAAGCTGTAGTCGAGCGTGGCGAAGTACGAGCGTGGCGCACCCAGCAGCCATTGCTCGCCGCTGAAGCTGGACTGGGCGTACTGGCGATCGAACAGGTTGTTCAACTGCAGGCCCAGGCGCACGTCGGGCAGCACCTGCCAACCCAGGTTGGCATCGACCACCGTGTAGCCCGGCACGCGCTGGTCGTTGGCGGCGCTGGAATAGCGTTCGTCGACGTAGCGCAGGCCGATGCCGGCATCCACGGTCTGGCCGAAGCCCTTGCCCAGCCACAGGTTGGCGGTGCGCCGTGGCACGTCCTGCGGGCGGTTGCCGGCGCGGTCGTTGACCGTGCCGTTGTCGCCTTCCTCGAGGAAGTCGTCGTACTTGGCCCGCACCAGCGCGGCGTTGGCCGAGAGTTGCCACTGGTTGCCCAGCGCCAGTTCCAGGCTGGCTTCCAGGCCGTCGGAAGTCTGCTGGCCGGCCTGCTGGCTGTCGTGGGTGAGCGGGTTGTACACCGGCAGCTTTTTCTTGACGATGTGATAGGCCGCCAGCGTCCACTCGCCACGTGCATCCCAGAACCGTTGCTTGAGGCCGATCTCGGTCTGTTTCGCTTCGGTCAGCTCCAGGCGCTTGTTCGGCCGCTGGGTGAGCAGGTCGCCGACGCCATCCTCGCTGGTGGAGTACTGCCCGTACAGCGACAGGTCGTCGCTGAGGGCGAACACCAGCCCGGCGCGCCAGTTGCCGCCTTGCAGGCTGCGGTCGCTGCGGGCGTTGTTGACCAGGTCGTCGCGGCCGATGTGGTTCTGGTCGCGGCGGATACCGGTGACCAGCGCCAGGCGCTCGGTCAGCTGGGTGCGGTTCTCGGCGAACAGGGCGAAGGTATCGACCTTGGACAGCGTCTGCGCGTGGGTCGGGCTGAGGCTGTGGAAGCCGCCCGGCGCCGGATGCCACGGGTCGAGCGGGTCGCTGCTGCCATCGTGGTAAGGCGAGTTGCTGTCGACGTTGAAGCGGATGCGGTTGTATTCGGCGCCGACCACGGTCTTGCTGGCCAGGCCGAACAGGCCATGGTCGAAGGTGAAGCTCTGGCGATCGCCGAGCTGCTCCTGGTTATGGCGGATCTCGAAGAAGTTGCCGCGCTGGATCACCCCGTTGGCGGCATCCCAGGTGTAGGACTCGGCGTTGCGCCACTGGCGGCGGCTCTTGATGTAGTACAGCTGGTTGCTGGCGCTGACGCTGTCGCTGAGGGTCCAGTCGCTGGTCAGGCGCGTCCACTCGTCGTGGTAGCGCTGCTCGTCGTTGCCGACGTTGTAGTTCTTGTGGCGCACGCTGCTGCGCAGGTGCCCGTCGATCAGCGGGGTGCCGTAGTAGTTGGCCGGTTGCGCGTCGCCGCGTTCGTGGGCGAGGGTGAAGCTCAGGTCGTCGCTGGCATCGAAGCGCAGGGCGGCGCTGAGGGCCAGGCTGCGCGAGTCGGTGCGGTCGACCCAGCCGTTGCCGGCCTGCTGGTTGAGGGTCACGCGGTAGCTCAGGCGCTCGCTCAGGCTGCCGCCGCTGTCCAGGCCCAGCTGCTGGCGGTCCCAGGAGCCGTAGCCCAGGCGCAGGTGGTTGTGGATGTCGCCGGCGAACGGCTTCTTCGGCACCACGTTGACCACCGCGCCGGTGGCGCCTTCGCCGTACAGCACCGAGGCGGGGCCGCGAACCACGTCGATGCGCTCGACCATCCACGGGTCGACCGGAAAGGTCAGGGTGCCGGCGCCGGCATACAGGCGCGAGCCGTCGAACAGGGTCATCACCGAGTTCTGCCCGGTGAAGCCCCGCGCCGACAGGCCGGTGCCGCCGTCGCCCGGGGTGCCGATGAAGGTCAGGCCCGGCGAGCGGGTCACGGCGTCCTGCACGGTGAGGTTGTTGCGCTGCTGGATCTGCGCCTCGGTCAGGCTGCTGGTGCTGGCCGGGGTGTCCAGGGCGCTGAGGTTCAGGCGCGAACCGGCCGGCGTCGGCGTGGCCAGGTCGATGGCCTGTGGCTCACGGGTATCGGTGATGGCCGTGGAGGGCAGGGTGACGGGCGTCGCTTGCTGATCGTCGGCCAGCGCCGGCAGGGACACGGCCAGGCAGGCCGCCAGGGTGTGAAGCTTGTTGAATCGGGACATGTCGTTCCACTGCTGCAGGAAGAAATGGATCCCGGTGGAAAACACGCAACGGTGAAGCGCGCACGCAGGCGCGCACGCGGATACCGGCCTGCGCCCGCCCACCGCGGGTTGCCAAGTAGAGCCTCAGGCCGGTCTCCGGGCTTGCGAGGGGCGTGAAGCCTTCACCTTCCCATGCGTGCGCACAGTGGTCTGTCGAAGGATTCGCTCGCTTACCGTTGCGGGGGCAGCGCCGGACTTGTCGTGACAACGACGCACCGGCTTCCCGTTTCACCCTGCGCGCGGCGGCGCAGGACACCTGAAACTGGCGCGCATCTGACCATCGAACGGGCAGGGAGTCAATCGTTCGAATGGGTGGAGAAACTGTGACGGACATGGCGGTTTAGAGCGGCTTGGCAAAATTTTTCGAACTTTTGCCAAGCCCGTTGTCTCGAACCGGTCGTTCGCCTTTCATTCACGTCATGGAGACTTTTGCGAATGTCTACCCGTAACCTGCTGCGCCACTCCTGCCTGCTTGCCCTGCTCGGTGCCCCTCTGGTCGCCACGGCGGCACCGAGCACCGACCCGCTGTTCAGCCTCGGCTTGCTGGGTTCCTACGACAAGTTCAAGTTCGAGGGAGGAAGCGAGTCGGACAAGGAACACATGGGGCAGGGCGGTGTGTTCGCCACGTTCGGCAACAAGATGACCGCCGAATCCGGGTTCATCTACCAGATCGGTGCCGAGGCCAAGTACGGCAAGAAGAACGACAACAAGCTCAAGGAAGCCCAGGCCGATCTCGACCTGGGCTGGCGCGCCGCGCTGGATGCGCGCAACTTCGTCGACCTGACGGTGGGCGGCGGCTACAGCTGGACCCGCTTCGAGCCCGAGATCAACGATCTCGATACACGGCTGACCTACAAGTCGCCGTTTGCCAAGGCCGCGTTGGGTTACAACCACCAGTTCGACGCGTCTACCCTGCGCGTGGAAGTGGGGGCGCGCCACACCATTGATGGCCGCGCACGGCTGAAAGTCGATGATTTCGGCAGCGACAGCGTCGACATGAAGGACCGCACCAATCCGTATGCGGAGGTCACGTTGTTGATGAACCAGCAGGGCGGCATGCCGGTGCAGGTGGGGGCGTACTACACCCACACCGAGTACAAGCTGGACGAGGACACTCCGGTGGCCGACAACACCAAGCTCAAGCGCGACGAGTTTGGGGTGAAGCTGGGGTTGGCGTTCTAACCGGTTGAGCCTGCGTTGAATCCGTCGCGGGACAGACCCTCTTTCACGCCATACTCACCCAAACGGACGGGCATGGCGTGGGAGCGGGCTGTTCCGCGATGACATCAACGCTGTCTAGCGTCCGCGTCGGCGCGAAACCCGCGCCTCGATGTTCTTGCGCCCGATCAGCAGCGCCGGTTTTTCCACCACCGGTTCGTCGGCCAGCCACTTGTACATCACCAGGCAGTCCACCAGGCCCAGCTCGGCATGGCGATACGCCTTGGGCAGGCGCCCGACGGTCTCGAAGCCGAGCTTGTGCCACAGCGCCACGGCCACCTCATTGCTGGCCACCACCGAATTGAACTGCAGGGCCAGGAAGCCCTCCTGACGCGCCAGCTTCTGCGAGTGCTCGCACATCAGCCTGGCTACACCCCGGCCACGGGCGTGCGCGCAGACCATGTAGCCGCAGTTGCCGACATGTCCGCCGGGGCCGGCGGCATTGGCCTTGAGGAAGTAGGAACCGAGCAGCACGCCGTCCTCTTCGGCCACCAGTGTGCGCAGCGGGGTTTCCAGCCACAGCCGGCGTGCCTGGTCGAGGTCCAGGGCGGGGTCGAAGGCGTAGGTCTGGCGGGCCTGGACAATGGCCTGGAAGGTCGGCCAGAAGCGCTCGAAGTCTTCCGGGGTCATGGGACGGATCTGGATCATGGCGGTTCCTGCACGGGCTGAACCGTCAAGTCTGGGTGTCGCGGCGCCGTCGCGCAAGGGCGGCGGCGCCATGAAGTGTCAGGCGCCGGCCTTGCCCACGGCGTCCAGCGCCCTGGCCGAGTAGACCAGCGCGGCGCCGGCGTTCATCGCCACCGCCACGCCGAGGGCTTCGGCAATCTCTTCGCGGGTGGCGCCGTGCTTGACCGCCTGCTGCGAATGCACGGCGATGCAGCCGTCGCAGCGGGTGGTGACGGCCACGGCCAACGAGATCAGCTCACGGGTCTTGGCATCCAGGTGGTTGGTCTTGGCCCCGGCGCCGCTGGCGGTCATGTAGCCGGCCACGGTATCGGGAGAGAGTTGCTTGAGATCGCCGATGCCGGCCATCAACTGCTTACGGTAGGCGTCCCAGTCCATCATGCTCATCATCTTCACCTTGTCAGGTTGGCAACAGGAGCTATCAGGCTAGTCGATGTTTGGCGGGAGGGAACTGAGTTCGCAGGTAGTCCGCGCACCCTGTGGGAGCGGGTTTACCCGCGAACACCGGCGGAGCCGGTGCCAGGCACCGCGCTGGATTCTTCGCGGCTAAAGCCGCTCCCACAGGACCCTGTTAAATCAATGCGTTATGTGCAGTTCCATGAGAGCGGCCAGTGTGGCCTGCGAGGGTGGCGGATCAGATGTAGATGAACACCAGCACCAGCGCCGCGACCACCGCCCACTTCTCCAGGTAGTAGCGGGTGCGGTTGCGTTTCTTCATCGCCTTGCCGCGTTCGCGGATCTTGTAGATGCGGGTGAACAGGCGGTTGATGCCGCCGGTCTTGTCGCTGGCATCGTTGGGCGCGGCGGCGGCGGCCATCACGTTGCGGCTGAACCAGCGGTTGAACGCCTCGGCCCAGCGGTACTTGAGCGGGCGCTCGACGTCGCAGAACAGGATGATGCGGTTGTGCTCGGTGGTGTTGGCCGCGTAGTGGATGTAGGTCTCGTCGAACACCACGCCTTCGCCGTCACGCCAGGAGTACTTCTCGCCGTCCACGTCGATGTAGCAGCCATCGTCGTTGGGCGTGTCCAGGCCCAGGTGGTAGCGGTAGGAGCCGGCGTACGGGTCGCGGTGGCGCACCAGCTTGGCGCCCGGCGGCAGGGTGGCGAACATTGCCGCCTTGACCGTGCCAATGCCGGCGAGCAGTTCGGTGGTGCGCGGGCACAGGGACATCGCCGACGGGTGGCTCTCGCCGTACCACTTCAGGTAGAAGCGCTTCCAGCCGGTCTTGAAGAACGAGTTGAAACCGACGTCGTCGTAGTTGTCGGACTTCTTGATCTCGCCGGCCTGCAGCAGCTGCTGGCCTTCCTCGCGGATCTCCTGCCAGTGGTCCTGCAGCACCTGCAGCTCGGGGAAGGCGCTGACTGGCAGGTACGGCTTGGCCGGATGCTTGGAGAACAGGTACAGGAAGGCGTTGACCGGGGCCAGGAAACTGGAGTGATCGCCCAGCTGGCGGGTCAGCTTGTGACGAACCCGACCGCGCAGGTGAACATAGGCGATCGAGAGGACGAAGATCAGTACGAGTGCAATTTTCATGGACGTTTACTTGTCGAAAAATGGCCATGCGCCATGGCGTAAGCCCGCCAGCATAAACAATCGTGGCGCGGGTTTGTACTTATTGTTACGTCTTGTCTGACCGACTTAGGTGCAATGGCTGACAGGTTGCGCAAACGATTCAACAGCTTATGTCGCTGTTTTGCATGGGCAGGGCGCTACACTCGATGGCGCGAACCGTTATCAGGGAGACTCGCATGGTCCAGGATCCGCGCCCCAGTGGCGCGCCGTTCAAACGGCTGTTCTTCGCCTTGCCGGTCAGCGACCAACAATGCCGTGCCCTGGCGCAGTGGCGTCGAGGGCTGAACCTGCGCAGCGGCAAACCAGTGCCTGCGGAGAATTTCCACGTCACCTTGCTGTTTCTCGGTGACGTGGACGCCGAGCAGGTGCCGGCAATCTGCGCGGCGGTCGATCGGCTCAGACTGCCCGATGCACCGTTGCGCCTGGTGCTGAACCGTTTGCAGGCATGGTCGCGCGCGGGGGGGCTGGTGCTTGAGCCCGAGCAACCACCCGCCGGGCTGCGGCAGTTAGTGTACGCGTTGCAGCAGGCTGTCCTGCCGCTGGGGCTGGAGGGGAAACCAAGGGAGTATCGCCCGCACCTGACGCTGTCCCGCGATTATCGGGCGCAGGTGCCCGAAGCGCGCCAGGCACCGGAGTTCTTCCTCGCTCCCCGTCATTTTGTGCTCTACGAATCGCGAAAGGAGCGCTATTGGCCGCTGGCGCGGTGGGCGCTGGATCAATAGGAGCGAGGCCAGGCCGCTCCTGTAGCGAAGGCTAGACAACCGGCACTGCTTGCCTTTCGCTGACGAACAGGCGTTCCCCCAGTGCGCGCGCGCTGCGCAGATGCCGCGTGGGATCCTGTCCCTCACTGTCCTCCAGCAGCGTCGAGCTCAGGACCCGGGCACCGCAGTAGTCGAAGATGCCGTGCTCGATCTGCACGCGCATGGCTTCGCCATAGCCATGGCGCTCGAAGGTGCCGGCATCGGCGCCGGCCACGCCGACCAGGTGCGCGGTCATCCCGTGCAGCAGCTTGGTGGTGCTGCCGTCGGCGGCCTGGTCGAAGGCCCAGCCGTTGCTGAACACTCGCTCGACCCAGCCCTTGAGCAGGGCCGGCAGCGACCACCAGTAGATGGGGTAGACCATGACCACGGTGTCGGCCCGCTCGATGCGCGCCTGTTCGGCCAGTACATCGGCCGGTGGCTTGCCCAGGCGGCGGTGCACGGCGTGGTCGGCCAGGCCGAAGCGTGGGTCGAAGCCTTCGCTGGCCAGGTCGGCGAACTCGCTGGTATGGCCGGCGGCGCGCAGGCCCTCGGCGATCTGCTGGGCGAGGGCGTGGGTGAGGGAGTCGGGGTCGTGGTGACCGATGACGATCAGGGCATGCATGGTGGAATCTCCAGAATCAGGATGCAGGGACACCGGGAGCGTTATATACTCGAGGTAAGTTACGCTTAGTAAGTTACTTTTGGTAGGTAAGCGATGTCAAGCGAGGAAAAGACCGCGCCGCGCAAACGCCTGTCCCGCGAGGAGCGCCGGCGCCAGTTGCTGGATGTGGCCTGGCGGCTGGTACGCGAGGAGGGCACCGATGCCTTGAGTCTGGGATACCTGGCCGAGCAGGCCGGGGTGACCAAGCCGGTGGTGTACGACCATTTCGAGACCCGCAACGGCTTGTTGCTGGCGCTTTACCAGGAATACGACGCCCGCCAGACCGCCATGCTCGACAAGGCCCTGGCCGGCTGCCCGGCCGGCCTGGCGGAGCGGGCCTGGGTGATTGCCGAGGCCTATGTGGACTGCGTGGCCACCCAGGGCCGGGAGATTCCCGGGGTCAGCGCCGCGCTGGCCGGCTCGCCGGAGCTGGAGGCGCTCAAGCGCGGCTATGACGGGCCGTTCATGGACAAGTGTCGCGAAGCGCTGTTGCCGTTCGCGCCGGGTGGCGATATCGGCGTGGCCGGGCTGTGGGTGCTGGTGGGCGCGGCGGATGCGCTGTCCCTGGCGGCGGCGGCCGCAGAGCTGACGGCTGAAGCGGCCAAGCGCGAGTTGCAGGCGACCATTGTGGCGATGGTTCTGCGGCAGTAGGCGATCATCGTGCAAGTGATTTTTGTAGCGGATCGCGCGACCTGCGTGGGAGCGGGCTTGCCCCGCGATGGGGGGCATGGCACCGGCTGCGCCGGTGATCGCGGGGCAAGCCCGCTCCCACGCATCCTGCTCTTGCAGTCTGCCACGACGGCCCCGATCAGGCCGGCAGGCTCTGGTACGGCTGTTCTTCCCCCGGGCTGCGGGCGAACTGGCGCTTGTACTCGCGGCTGAACTGCGAGGTGCTCTGATAACCCACCCGGTGCGCCACCTGGGCCACGCCCAGCCCCTCGCCGATCAGCATCTGCTGCGCCTTGAGCAGGCGCAGGCGCTTGAGGTACTGCATCGGCGCCAGGTCGGTGCAGCGCTTGAAGTGCTCGTGGAAGGTCGACACGCTCATGTTCGCCCGGCTGGCCAGCTCATCCACCCCCAACGGCTCGGCGTAGTGCTCGCGCAAGTAAGTCAGGGCCGCACCGATCCGGGCGAAATGCCCCTGTTGCTCGACCAGCGCCCGGAGCACGCCGGCCTTCGGCCCGCGCAACGCGGTGTAGAGCACCTCGCGCACCCGCGCCGGCCCCAGCACCTTGGCGTCCAGTGGGTCCTGCAGGCACTGCAGCAGGCGTTCGACGCTGTCGCGCATGGCCGTGTCCAGCACTGCCGAGGTCATCGACTGTGGCGTCTGTGCCTGCACCGCGGCATCCGGCCCCAGATCCATACTTTGCACCAACTCGCCGATCAGGGCGCGGTCGATGTCCACCGCCACACCCAGCAGCGGCGCCTGGGGCGTGGCAAAGGTCTCGCACATGAACGGTACCGACAGCGCCTGCACCAGGTAATGCCCGGCACCGTACTCCAGGGTACGTGGGCCCAGGCGCGCCAGCTTGCTGCCCTGGGCGAGGATGATCAGGCTGGGTTCGTAGATTTGCGGGCTGCTGGCCACGTAGTGGTCCCAGGTCAGGACCTGAACCTGGGGCAGGAGGGTGGGCACGAACCCCGGGCCTGTGGCGAGGGCGCGAATCAGTGAGCAGAGCGTGGCATTGGCATCCACATGGCGAGTCAGGTGCATGATGAACCCGGGCAGAGAATCGGACACTGGCATCTTCGCAGATTCACGGGGTCATGCCAGAGGCTGGCGGCAAGGTCCGGAGAATCAGGCATGCATGCCGGAGAATCGGCGGTGGGCGAGGCGGGTAGCGGCGCCCAGAATGCGCAAACTGAATCGTTTCACTTGCACGAGGTACTCCATGTACACCGCCATCGGTTACGCCGCCCAATCGCCCACCAGCCCCCTGGCCCCCATGACCTTCCAGCGCCGCAGCCCGCGGCCCGACGATGTGGTCATCGAGATCCTCTACTGTGGCGTGTGCCATTCCGATATCCACCAGGCCCGCAACGAATGGGGCATCGCCGTGTACCCGCTGATGCCGGGCCACGAGATCGTCGGCCGGGTCAGCGCGGTGGGCGCGCAGGTCAGCCGTTACCAGGTCGGCGATCTGGTCGGCGTCGGCTGCATGGTCGATTCCTGCCGTCACTGCGAGGCCTGTCGCCAGGACGTCGAGCAGTACTGCCTGGAAGGCCCGACCATGACCTACGCCACCCCCGACCGGGTCGACGGCAGCAACACGATGGGTGGCTACTCCAGCAGCATCGTGGTCAGCGAGCATTTCGTCCTGCGCATTCCCGAGGGCATGGACCTGGCCAGTGCGGCGCCGATCCTGTGTGCCGGCATCACCACCTATTCGCCCCTCAAGCACCACGGCGTGGGCCCCGGGCACAAGGTGGGCGTGCTGGGCATGGGTGGCCTGGGCCATATGGGCATCAAGCTGGCCAAGGCCCTGGGCGCGCAAGTGACCCTGTTCACCCGCTCCGCGGCCAAGGCCGAGGAAGCCCGTCGCCAGGGCGCCGACCATGTGATCGTCTCCACCGATGCCGAACAGATGCGCAGTGCGGCGGGCCGCTTCGATTTCCTGCTCGACACCATTCCGGTGCAGCACGACCTCAACCCCTACCTGCAAACCCTGAAGTTCGGTGGCGTGCATATCCTGGTCGGGTTGATCGAGCCGGTCGACCCGCCGGTGCATGCGGCCAACCTGGTGATGCAGCGCCGGGTGCTGGCAGGTTCCTTGATCGGCGGTATCGCCGAAACCCAGGAGGTGCTCGACTTCTGCGCCGAGCATGGGATCAGCTGCGATATCGAAATGCTCGACATCCGCAACATCAACCAGGCCTATGAGCGGATGATCGCCGGCGACGTGAAGTACCGCTTCGTCATCGACATGGCCACGCTCAAGGCCTGACCAAGCGGACTGGGCTTGTCCTGTGAAGCGTCACGCTACCTGAGCGGCGCCGCGTAGCCCTGGCGCAGGTCCACGGCCCAGCCGTCGAGCACGGCCTTGACGTTGTCGGCGGTCATCACCTGGCGGTCGTTATCCAACGGCACGCCGGTACCCGCGAGCATCGCCTCGCCGACCACCTTGCCGCTCGCGCCCGCCTCGAACGACAGCTCGCTGGCGATCGCGCTGTCCCGGTCGCGAATGCCGGCGGCACTGCTCACCCCGGCCGCGACCAGGGTGATCGGCAGCCACTCGTAGAAGCGCAGGCCCTGGGTGTCGGCGCTGATGCGGGTGATGGCCGGCCTGACCACCAGGGTGTTCGGGCCGGGCCTGTCGACCACCGTCATCACCTTGCCCAGTTCGTTGCGCAGTACCGCGTCATAGTAGTGGGTGATGCTGGCAAGGGTGGCCTGGGGGATGCGCGTGCTCGGCTCGGGAGCCGGGTAGAACCGGCTGGGTGCCAGGTAGACCTCGATGTAACGGCCCTTTGGCCATTTCGGGTCGGCCCAGCTGAGCACCGTTGCGCCCGAAGGCGCCTGGTGCGGGGTGAGTAATCCGTAGTCCTTGAGATAACCGGTCGGTGTCGGCTTGTTGCTGCTGCACGCGGACAGGCCCAGGGTGGACGTCAGCACCAGTGCCAGGAGGTGACGCCGACTCATGGGTGGCGAACCTCGCGCCGGGTCGGAAGGGCCGCTTGCAGGTGGGGCACGTCCTGCGATGTCTGGATGCGCAGCTGCCCGCGTGCCATCAGCCAGTGCACGAGGTCACGGACGGGAACGGTGTGGCTGTACTCGACCCATTCGCCAAAGGCCGGGTCGTAGTGTTCGAAATACCGGCGCAGGGTGACGTAGCCCTGTTCGTCTGCCAGCTCCAGGCACTCCTGCTGCACGATCAGCGAACCCGATTGTCCGCGCTGGGTGTTGCGCTGGCTGAGGATCAGGGACGCGGAGCCCTCATGCCCATCGGTGCTGTTGCGGCTGTCGACTATCTTCATGGGGAGCCCTCGGTAGTGGAAGGCCGCCAGGGTGAAGGGCCATCGTTGCCGGGTGATGTCCACTTTGTGTCGTGCGTGACGAAATGTTGCGTGATTGAAATAAATGACCCGCGTGGCGCAATGGTTTTAGATACGCCCTTTTCCCGGACCGGTATCACCGTGAGCAGACTGTTGATCGTCGATGACGACGTCGAAATCCTCGCCTTGCTGAAGCAATTCTTCGTCCAGCACGGTTACGAGGTGGACCTGGCCGCCGAGGGGCAGGCGATGTGGGCCGCCATCGCCCGGCAGCGCCCGGATGCGATCATCCTCGACCTGATGCTGCCCGGCGAAAGTGGCCTGGGATTGTGTCAGAAGTTGCGTGCGCAGCTCGGGGTACCGGTCATCATGCTCACCGCCATGGCCGAGCTGAGCGACCGTATCATCGGCCTGGAACTGGGCGCCGACGACTACCTGACCAAACCGTTTGACCCTCGCGAACTGCTGGCCCGCCTGCGCGCCGTGCAGCGCCGGGTTGGTGAACAGCCGCCGCGCGGAGAGGCGGCGCGTCCGGTGATCGGCTTCGCCGGTTGGCAGCTGGACATCACTTGCCGCGAACTGCGCTCGCCCGAGCGGGTGATGGTGCCGCTGTCCGGCGCCGAGTTCGATTTGCTGGTGGTGTTTCTCGAGCACCCGCAGCGCATCCTCACCCGCGAGCAATTGATCGACCTGACCCGTGGGCACGGGCATGACGCCTTCGACCGCAGCATCGATGTGCAGGTCAGCCGCCTGCGGCGCAAGATCGAGCCCGACAGCAAGCGCCCGGACCTGATCCGCACGGTGCGCAATGGCGGCTATCTGTTCAGCGCCAAGGTGAGCCGTTCGTGATCCGCCGCCTGCTGGGCCGCGATACCCTGCGCAAGCGCATCGCCCTGACCATTTTCACCGCGCTGCTCGCGTCGTTGGCGTTCAACGCCCTGTTCGTCCAGGTCGCTGGCAATTGGGCGCGCCCACCCATCGAGCGCACCGGCCTGCTCGAACAGATCGCCGTGACCACACGGGTGATCGAGACCGCGCCGGCGACGCTGCGCAGGCAGTTGGCCGAGGCGGCGAGCACGCCAACGCTGCGGGTGACCTGGAGTACCCGGCGTGACGACTTTGGCCTGCCGGGCCCGGGCACATTGCTCAACTCCGGGCAGGTGCCGGCGATGGCGCAGCTATTGGGGCCCTCGCGACTGATCGAGGTGTACAACCCGGACGACTGGCCTGCGGGCAGCACCGAGGCGCATTACGTGGCGCTGCTCGCCCTGGCCGATGACAGCTGGCTGCTGTTCGTGCCGCCGGAGCGCAGCTGGGGCATGAGCGCGACGGCGCGCCTGGCGGTGGTCATCGGCCTGGGGCTGGTGGCGACATTGCTGGTGGCCTGGCTCGCCACCCGCCAGCTGGCCGCGCCGCTGCAACGCTTTGCCAGCGCGGCGCGGCGCTTCGGCGGCGATCTGCAGGCGCCGCCCATCGCTATCGAAGGTCCCGAGGAAATCCGCCAGGCAATCATCGCCTTCAACACCATGCAGGCGCAGATCCAGCACTTTCTTCGCGAGCGCACCCATATGCTCGCGGCCATCTCCCATGACTTGCGCGCGCCATTGACGCGCATGCGTCTGCGCAGCGAGTTCATGGAGGACCTGGACCACCAGCGCAAGCTGATCCGCGATGTCGACGAAATGCAGACGATGATCAACGAGGCCCTGGCGTTCTTCCGCGAAGGCACGCAGTTGGAGCAGCGCACGGCCTACGACCTGTCGGAGCTGTTGCAGACCCTGGTCGACGACTATCGTGACCAGCACATAGACGTCGCTTTCAAGGGGCCGGCGCATCTGGTGCACGACGGTCGTCCGCTGGCGACCAAGCGGGTGATCGTCAACCTGCTGGAAAATGCCATGAAGTATGCCCGCGACCCGCAGGTTACCCTGCGCCGCACGGCTCACCTGATCGTCATCGAAGTGCGCGACAGTGGTCCGGGGATTCCCGAGGAGGCACTGCAGCAGGTGTTTGAGCCATTCTACCGGCTTGAGGGGTCGCGCAACCGCGACACCGGCGGCGTCGGCCTCGGCCTCTCGGCCGCCCGGGCCAGCGTGCGCGAGCAGGGCGGCGAGCTGACCTTGCGCAATCGCGTGGGCGGTGGGCTGGTGGCGCGGGTCGAACTGCCCGATGGCGGCTGAGCGGGTCAGTACACCCACACCTCGACCCGGCGGTTGCGCAGGCGCCCTTGCTCCAGGTCGTTGCCGGCCACCGGCAGTTCGTCGCCCATGCCCGCTACATCCCTGACCTGCACCCCGGCCCGGGCCAGCTCCCGGCGTACCGCCATGGCCCGCAGGCGCGACAGCAGCGCGGCGCGGCCCGGGGTTTCCTTGGGGTCGCCGAAGCCCACCAGCACTACCTTGCCCTGCAGCTTGCCGGCCTGGCGTAGGTAGTCGCCGACCCGCTGCACATCGCGCAGGGCCTTGTTGTCGAGGCCGGCGCTGCCCTCCTGGAAGCGGAAGTTCACGCTCAGGCGCTGCGCCTCGCCGGCCAGCGCCCGGTAACGCGGCGGCATGTCGGCCTGGGCCGCGACCTGCTGCGGCTTGATCTGCTGGGAGACGAAGCCCTGTTCGGCGACGATGGCCTGGCCGGCGGGGCCCTGGGCGAACTCGGCGAGGGCCCTGGCTTGTGCCGTGGGGTGGGCGGGGAGGTAGAAGAACAGGCGCCGCGACAGCGGGTAGTCCTCGCTGGCCACCAGGGCGCGGCTGGGCGCAAGCGCCGGGGCGTCACCCTCGGCCACGGCCAGCGGCTTGGCCCGGTGGACCGTGCCAAGGCCGCTGAAGCCGATGGCCTGGCGGTCGGCCATGACCTGGGCGGCCAGCTCGTCGGCGGATTCGAAGCGCCGCACCTGGGGGGCCAGTGTCGCTTGCTGGGGGGCAAGCACCAGCGCCTTGAAGGTTTCGAAGGTGCCGGAGCGATCATCGCGGGCATACAGGTGGATCGCCCCGCCGGGCACGCCCAGCTGTTCCCAGCGCTGCAGCTGGCCGGAGAACACCTGGGCCAGTTGCTCGGTGGTCAGTTGCGTGAGCGGGTTGTCCGGGTGGACGATCACCGCCACGCCATCCAGGCCGATCACCTGTTCCGAGCCTGCGCCGCGCAGGTTGCCCAGGGCCTGCAACTGTTGCGCCTCGCTGTCGCTGATCGGCCGCGAGGCCGCGGCCAGGTCGGTCTCGCCCCGGGCCAGCGCGACAAAGCCGGTGCTGGTGCCATGGGCGGCGATGTCGATGCGCACGGGCTGGCCGTCTGGACCGACGGCGTGGACTTCGGTCTCGTTGCTCGTGGCGCCGGGCCGGCGCTCGATGGCGCTTGCACCCTGGGCCTGCAGCAGCCCCTGCACCAGGGCCGGGCCAAGGGCCGCGCCGATGGTGTTGGAGCCCTGGATACGCAGTTGCGCGGGCCCGGCGCAGGCCAGGCCCGGGAGCAGGCACAGCAGAAGCAGAAGCAGGCGAGGCATGCCGGAGACCTGTGGCATAGAGTTGCGCCGCAGATTACGACAGTTGCTTGACCGAAAGATGACAGCGCTCTGGCAGAAGCGGGCTAAACATAACGCTTGGATTTAGACAGGACTGCGTGGGAGCGGCGGTGCGCCGATGCGACTTGCCCCGCGAAGCGATATATGGCACCGGCATAGCCGGTGATCGCGGTGCAAGTCGCATCGGTGCACCGCCGCTCCCACGAATTCATATTTCAATCAGCACCCGGCTCAGCGCCCCTCCGGCACGATGATCCCGACCGGCGCCTCGGCCGCCCGGCGGCGGGCCACGCAGTAGTACAGCACGCTCGGCACCACCAGGCCGATCAGCCACGACACGTCCACGCCGCCCAGGTGCGCGACCATGGGCCCGGTGTACAGCTTGGTGTCGATGAACGGCATCTGCACCAGCACGCCGAAGGTGTACACGCCGATACCCGGCCAGTTCCAGCGCCCGTAGCGACCGTCAGGGTCGGCCAGCGCCGGGATGTCGTAGCGCTCCTTGGTGATGAAGTAGTAGTCCACCAGGTTCACCGCGCTCCACGGCACGAAGAAGGTCAGCAGGAACAGGATGAACGACTTGAACGCGCTGAGGAACGAATGCTGGCCGAGCAGGGCGACCAGGGTCGCGGCGCCGACGATGCCGAGCACGAACACCAGGCGCTGGATTCGGCTGATCTGCAGGTGGCCACGGAAACCACTGATGATCGTGGCGATGCACATGAAGCTGCCGTAGCTGTTGAGGGTGGAGATGGTCACCTTGCCGAAGGCGATGCAGAAGTACAGCAGCGCCGCCGTGGTGCCGGCGCCGCCCAGGCCGACGATGTAGGCCACCTCGCGCCCGGAGAACTGGCCGCCGGCGATGGCCGCGGCGAACACGCCGAGGATCATCGAGGCCTGGGCGCCGATCACCGAGCCCAGGCCGGCGGCGAGGAAGGTCTTGAGCGGCGAGGTATGGCTGGGCAGGTAGCGCGAGTAGTCGGCCACGTACGGGCCGAAGGCGATCTGCCAGGACGCCGCCAGCGACACCGCCAGCAGGAAGCTGGCCCAGCTGAAGTGGCGGTTGTCGAGCAGCTGTCCGATGTCGGCGAGCATCAGGATACGGCTGAACAGGTAGACGAAGGCGATGATCCCCAGCACGCTGGCCACGCGACCGATCCAGTGAATCACCCGGTAGCCGGCCAGGGTCGCCAGCACGATCACCCCGGCGAAGATCAGGATGCCGGCGCTGTCACTGATGCTCAGCAACTGGCCGATGGCCTGGCCGGACAGCACCGTGCCGGTGGCGGTGAAGCCCAGGTACATCAGGCACACCAGGGCCATGGGGATGGCCGCGCCGTATACCCCGAACTGCACGCGGCTGGAGATCATCTGCGGCAGCCCCAGGCGCGGCCCCTGGGCGGCGTGCAGGGCCATCACCGCGCCGCCGACCAGTTGCCCGAGCAGCAGGCCGATCAACGACCAGAACACATCGCCGCCCAGCACCACGGCCAGGGCGCCGGTGACGATCGCGGTGATCTGCAGGTTGGCTCCCAGCCACAGGGTGAATTGGCTGTAGACGCGTCCATGGCGTTCAGACTCGGGGATGTAGTCGATCGAGCGGCGCTCGATCACGGGTTTGCTGGACATCGGGGAGGGCTCCGCTTCGTTGTTTTTGTGAAAGGCGGCGGCTATCGGCGGGACGCAGGGCGGATGGCCGAAACCTGATATGAGCATGTATATACAAGTCTGGTCAAGTGAAGCTTGCGCAGGGTTTTCATGGGTTCTGCGCAGCCATCACAGCCGACTGTTGCGCAAGGCTGGCGCGCAACTGTGCTGGTCCGCGGCTGCGCGATGCCCTTATGCTGTAACCAAATATGTCTATAACAAGCCTGAAGAAGGAATGCGTGCCATGCCACTCAAGGACCTGCTGATCGCCCTGGTGGTGATCATCGCCTGGGGCGTCAATTTCGTGGTCATCAAGGTCGGCCTCGACGGCCTGCCGCCGATGCTGCTGGGGGCATTGCGCTTTCTGCTGGTGGCCTTTCCGGCGGTGTTCCTGATCAAGCGCCCGAACCTGCCCTGGCGCTGGTTGATCGCCTACGGCGCGACCATTTCCCTGGGCCAGTTCGCCTTCCTGTTCCAGGCCATGGCCAGTGGCATGCCGCCGGGGCTGGCCTCGTTGGTGCTGCAGTCCCAGGCGTTCTTCACCTTGGGCTTCGCCGCGCTGTTCCTTGGCGAGCGGCTGCGCCTGGCCAGTGTGCTGGGATTGCTGGTGGCCGCCGGCGGCCTGGCGGTGATCGGCAGCGAGGACAGTGGCCACGTGCCGCTGCTCGCACTGCTGCTGACCCTGTGCGGCGGCGCCATGTGGGGCATGGGCAACATCATCACCCGGCGCTTCGGCAAGGTCGACCTGGTCGCCCTGGTGATCTGGGGCGGGCTGATCCCGCCGCTGCCGTTCCTGGCGCTGTCCTGGTGGCTGGAAGGGCCCGAGCGCATCGGCCATGCCTTGGCCAACATCGGTTGGAGCTCGGTGCTGGCCCTGGCCTACCTGGCCTTCGTCGCCACCATGGTCGGCTACAGCCTGTGGAGCACCCTGTTGTCGCGCCACCCGGCGGGCAAGGTGGCGCCGTTCTCGCTGCTGGTGCCGGTGGTGGGCCTGAGTTCCTCGGCCCTGTTGCTGGGCGAGCGCCTGAGCGAGGCCCAGGGCTGGGGCGCGCTGCTGGTGATGCTCGGGCTGCTGATCAATGTGTTCGGGCCGCGCCTGGGGTTGCATCTGCGCGCGGCTACCGCGCGCTGAAGGCCGATGCGCGCCGGGTCACACCAGCAAGGCCGACCACGCCGACACCAGCAGCAGTCCGGCCAGGCCCTGATTGAACACCCGCAGCGCCTGGGGCGAACGTAACCAGCGGGCGCTGCCGATACCCATCAACGCCCACGCGGTCATGCTCGGCAGGGCGATCAGCAGGAACACCAGGCTCAGCCACCACATCGGCAGTGCCGGGCCGGCGAACAGGCCGACCATTGCCACCGCCGTCACCCACACCTTGGGGTTGACCACCTGCAGGGTCGCCGCGCTCAGCGGGCCCAGGCCGCTATCGCTGCCCGCCTGCAGCGGCGCACCGGCGCTGCGCAGCATCTTCCAGGCCAGCCAGCTGAGCCACAGGGCGCCCACCCAACTCATGACCTGCTGCGCCAGCGGGTAGCGCAGCAACAACTCGCCCAGCCCCAGGCCCACCAGCAGCACCACTGTTGCCGCCGCGCAGCACGCCGTCACGATCGGCGCCAGGCTGGCACGCAGGCCGCGTTGAGCACCGTGGGCGAGGATCAGCAGGTTGGTCGGCCCGGGGCTGATGCTGGCGGCCAGGGCGAAGAGAATGAAGGGCAACAGCGTGTGCGACATGGTCAAGGCTCCGAGTGATCGAAGCGCCATGGTCGCGCCGGGCGCGGGTTCAGTCTGGAAGGTTTGAGCAACGCTTGCGGTAATCCGCCGGGGTCAGCCGGTAGGCGCGGCGGAACCAGCGGCCCAGATGGCTCTGGTCGGCAAAGCCCAGGGAGGTGGCGACGCTGGCCGGCGTTTCACCCAGGGCCAGCCGCCGCCGTGCACGGGCCAGGCGCAGCTGGATCAGGTAGGCATGGGGCGCCAGGCCGAAAGCTGCCTTGAACGCCCGGGTCAGGCGGAAGCGGTCGACGCCGCACACCTGCGCCAGCTCGACCAGGCCGATGTCCTGGTCCAGGTGCGCGTGCAGGTAATCGCGGGCGACCTGGGCGCACAGCGGCAAGCGCGGATCGGGGTCCAGGCGCTTGCGCCAGTGCAGGTGGCCGGTGAGGCAGGCCAGCAGGTCGTCCAGGGCGGTCTGGCGGACGATGCGCAGGTCGTTGTAATGCACCGTCTCGAAGGCCCGGGCGGTGGCAACGGCCAGACGCGGATCCTGGTGCAGCAGGGTGCCGAAGCTGGGCAGGGCGCCCGAGGGCGCGTGTTCGAACAGGGCGCGCAGCTCGGTTTCCAGCCAGTTGGCATCCAGGTACAGGGTCGAGTAGGTGAACCCCTCTCTGGTAGGCGCATGGCCGTCGTGCAGGTCGCCCGGCTCGAGCACGAACACCTGGCCGGGGGTGCTGTTGTGGCGTTGGCGACGGCAGTTGAACTGCTGTACGCCCTGTTCGGTCACCCCGACCAGAAAGCTGTCGTGCCAGTGCGGGTCGTAGGCATGGCCGGTGAAATGGGCGCGGACCGACTCGATGCCGGTGTCGGCGTCCTGTCTGAGGTCGATCCAGTTGCTCATGGGCGTGGGCCGTGCGGGTGTCGGTAGACGACCTTAACGCAGAAACGGCCCGGGCGTTTAGAACGATTGTGCAGCCCTGTCAGCGCTGGGCGAACGCCAGGTTGATGCCAAGCCCGGCGAACGAGGCGGCGAAGCTGCGCCGTAGCCAGGCCTGCACCTGGGGCGAGTCGATGACGGCGCGGCGGAACAGGTGGGCAAGCAGGCCGTAGATCACGAAGACGACGAAGGTCATGGCCATGAACACCGCGCTCAGGCCGAGCATCTGCACGGTCGCGGAACCGGCCTGGGGGCTGATGAACTGCGGCAGGAAGGCGAGGAAGAACAGCGTCAGCTTGGGGTTGAGGATGTTCAGCAGGCAGGCCTTGAGCACCAGCTGGCCGGCGCTGGCCGGGGTGGCCTGGGTGTCCACGGCGAAGGCCGCGCGGTCGCGCCAGGTGGCATAGGCCAGGTACAGCAGGTAGGCGACGCCGGCGAACTTCAGGCCCTGGAAGGCCAGGGCGCTGGTGTGCAGCAAGGCCGAGAGGCCCAGCACCGAGGCCAGCAGGTGCGGGACGATACCCAGGGTGCAGCCGGTGGCGGTCCACAGGCAGGCGCGGCGCCCGGCCACCAGGGCGCTGGAGACGGTGAGGATGACCCCGCTGCCGGGAATCAGCACGATGATCAGCGCGGTAACGAGAAACTCCAGGCTCGGCATGAATGACAGCTCCTTGCAGTCGGGGGTGGATGCACTATACGCCCGGCGACAGCGGCTGCAACATGCCCTCCGGGCGCAGCGTGGCGAAGCGCTCGCGCAGCCACAGGTGCAGCTGGGCCACCGCCGGGGTGAGCTGTTTGCGGTGCGGGCACACCAGGGTCACCGGGGTCAGCTCGCCGGGGTGTTCGGGCAGCAGGACCTCCAGCTCGCCGGCGGCGACATTGGCGCTGACGTCCAGCCACGACTTGTAGACGATGCCTTCGCCTTCCAGCGCCCAGCGCCGCACCACGTCGGCGTCGTCGCTGAACAGCGGCCCGCGCACCTGCACGGTGCGGTTGCCCAGTCGCCATTTGTCGTAGACCCGGCTCTGCTGCAGGTACAGCAGGCAGTCGTGCTGCTGCAGGTCGTCGGGGCTGCCCGGCCGGCCATGGCGGGCCAGGTAGTCGGGCGAGGCCACCAGCACCCGACGGTTCCACGGCGCCAGGGGCAGGGCGATGTAGTTGGCGTCCTCGTTCTGGCCGTAGCGGATGGCCACATCCACCGGGTCGCGGTAGAGGTCGGCCAGCTGGTCGGAGAGAAAGAAGCGCAGGCCGAGCCCCGGGTGCTCGCGGCGAAACGCGCTGAGCCAGGGCCGCAGCAGGTTGCGCCCCATGTCTGACGGTGCCGCTACTTGCAGCACACCGCGCAGGCAGCTGTGGCTGCCGTGCAGGTCCTCGCGGCCCTGGCGCAGGGCATCGAGCACGCGCTGGGCGGTGGGCAGGTACAGCTCGCCCTCGGCGGTCAGGCGCAGGCTGCGGGTGGTGCGGGCGAACAGGCGCACATCCAGTTCGCGTTCCAGGCGCTTGATTGCCGCTGCCACCTGGCCGGGCAGCAGGTCGGCCTCGTGGGCCGCCGCGGTAAAGCTGCCCAGGGCGCTGGCACGGGCGAACAGTTCGAGGTCGTTGATGCGCAGCATTTTCACTCCAGGGATGAAAGTGTTGCTGCATTGTGCTGGTTTTTCTTTGCCGCCGGGAAGATAAGATGCAGCTCATTCACGATCCCTTTGAGGAATTGCCGTAGATGGATACCGTTGCCCTCGCCAAACGCCGTTACACCACCAAAGCCTACGACGCCAGCCGCAGGATTCCCCAGGCCACCATCGATGCCTTGCTCGAGCAGCTGCGCCACAGCCCGTCCTCGGTCAACTCGCAGCCCTGGCACTTCGTCGTGGCCGACAGCGCCGAAGGCAAGGCGCGCCTGGCCAAGGCCACCGACGAGCGTTTCGCCTACAACAGCCCGAAGCTGCGCGACGCCTCCCATGTGATCGTGTTCGCCGCCCGGACCAACATGACCGAGGCCCACCTGCAGGCGGTGCTGGCGCAGGAGGCCGCCGACGGGCGCTTCCGCACCGAACAGGCCCGTGACGGCCAGGACCAGACCCGCCGCGGCTACGTCGACCTGCACCGCCATGACTTCAAGGACCTGCAGCACTGGATGGAGAAGCAGGTCTACCTGGCCCTGGGCACCGCACTGCTGGGCGCCGCCGCCCACGGCCTGGACGCCACGCCGATCGAAGGCTTCGACGCCAAGGCCCTGGACGCCGAACTGGGCCTGCGCGAGCAGGGCTTCACCAGCGTGGTGCTGCTGAGCCTGGGCTATCGCAGCGAGGAGGATTTCAATGCCGGGCTGAGCAAGTCGCGGTTGCCGGCGGCAGAGGTGTTTACTTTTCTGTGATTGATGGTAGGTAGGGCTGTACCCTGCAACTATCAGGTGAGCAGCCGTGTCCTGGCTGCGACGCCCTCCATGTTGGCCGAGGTCAGCCTGGCTCTAGGGCTGACCGATACTGTCGACCCCATGGGGCGTATCCTTCTCGATATCGGGAGTTTGACTTGGGCTCTTGGGCCGACGTTTAGAGGCACGGGGTTTTCTCTCCGGCCGTTTGCCAGGGCGTATGGCCCAGAGGTAGGCGTTTTCCCGCAGCCTCTCCTGGATATGGGGTGGGTAATCGTCAACGGTGGTCACTGCCGGGACGGGTTTTCCCGGCAGGCCGGCTTCACGGATGACCCTGGGCCATCGAGGCTTCCAGCACAGTAGGAGACTCACCCAGTGGCCTGTTCCGATGATCAGGAAGGCAGGAGAGAGCAGTAGCAGGCCGCATTTGAGGACGCGTGGGGAACTGCGGAAGTAGTGGGTCAGACCTTCGAACTGAGGCGTGAAGGCTTGCCAAGGCCAGGGGAAGTGCGAGGTGATGTGGGGGCGTGGCAGTCCTTCTGGACCTTCATCCATGAAGCGACGGATAAACTCCCATTCGGCTTGAAGCTCCGCGAAATTGTTCGCGGACTTGCCTACCCAGATCAGTTCGGTACGTAGTGTGCCGGTGAAGGCGGACGACCATGTGAGCGCCAACGGGAGACCCACACCACTTGCTATGGTAGATTTTTTATCCGCGCCGCTGGACGATACACCGTTCCACGGGAGCGTGACGATTCCACCACAGTAGGCAGGGCGGTGGAGGTAGACCTGCTGGGTGATGCGGTTGAAACGTATCAACAAGTGGCGTGACGTGAACATTTCAAAACGTGTGAAACGCAAACCATATTTCAGATAAAACCACAAGATACAAAGGGTTGTGCTAAGAAAGAAAAGTGCTAAATATAGCCTTTCACCATACGGTTCTCCTTGATAATCAGAAGCAAGGTCGATTAAGGTTTTTATCGAGTTGAAAGCAATTTCTAGTCCGCTGATTATCATCATTATTACTGTGAGAGATAATATGCTGATTAGTCCGCGCTTATCTTCCCACATACCGCTGCGCATTTCGAGTACGTTCTCGTTGAATACGTAGACTGGCCCCCGACTTTTTGGGGCGTCGCATGCTGATTTTTTTGCGGCTGCAATTTCTTCTTCTTCTTCGCTTTCATAAATTATTCTCTTTTTTATAGTCTTGTTCTGTTTCTCAAAGGCTTCGCGCTCTTCTTTTGGGTCAATGGCAGCAAGCCATGAAAGCCATTCAAAAAAATACACTATATAACCTCGCTCATGGCGCTGAATAAGGCTTCTAGCTCTTCAGTGTCCTTCATGTATCCTTTGTCTGATGCTTTAAGGCGGAAGCAGCATTTGCTACACCACTTTTCCAATGCATCATCATCGATAATGAGTAAGGTTATAGTGGTGCCGAGTACGATAGCGCCGCCTATCCAGCTTAAGCGGCTCAGAAACATCATGGCAGTACGGTTGGCTGCCAGCTTTGCAGAAAGTGTGGAAAGAGTAGTAAGTAATCTGCTGGTTTTTTCACTGGTTGCGCTGATTGATAGCCACTGGAAAAGCGCACTTGCCTGCGAAAATGCTATTCCTCCCTGCCCCCAAAGGAGGGCGATCGTAGATCCAGCTCGCAGCCAATAAGTCGTAGCCAGCAATGATTTAGATCGAGCGGTGGCTTCTCTCGCATCTGAAACGTCCCACGCAATACTGACAACGCCGCCCACCGTCGCCAATCCCGCCCCCCACAGCCGATAGCGCCCCAGGCTGATGTCCGCTCCCCGTGCAATCGCGCTGCTCCGCCCGACGCCCAGCAGGGTCTGTTCCGTCCCCACTGCCAGTAACTCGAACCCCGCCGCCGCACTGGCCAATCCTGCGGCCACCACCTCGCTCCAGAAACGCCGGTCCTTGTCATCCCGCTGCCCCTGCAACAGGAGCAGCCCCGCCTCCAGCAGGAGCAGTCCACTGGCCAGCCGAAGCCGATAGAACGAATGAGCGTGAGCGCCCTGCAACGTCTCCACGTAGGCGCGATCAAGGCGTCGGACCATGGGGGCGGCCACCCGTCCTCGCGAGGGGGTGTCACCCTCGAGTGCGTGTTCACTCAGGCGCAGGTTGATGGCTTGCTCGCCCAGCGAGGCAATCAGGTAAGTGCCCAGGCGCCGGTACAGCAGGCGATCCATGTTGCCGGGGGCACCGGCCTGCAGGCTCTGGCGCCCCAGTTGACCCAGCCAGGCCAAGGCGCCGGCGGTGTTGAGGGCGCTGTGCTGGGCCAGCTGGTCGAGGTGGCCGTCCACCCGGCTGAACTGCGAGGCGAGTTCCTTGGCGTACTTGAGTGAAGTGTCCACCTGCTGCCAGTGATCGTATTCCGGCGGCAGTGCTTGCAGTGCCTGGCGTGTCTGCTCCAGTACCTCGGCAATGGCGCGCTGGTT
The DNA here is from genome assembly GCF_019646095.1 of Pseudomonas sp. 2hn. Taxonomy (NCBI): domain Bacteria; kingdom Pseudomonadati; phylum Pseudomonadota; class Gammaproteobacteria; order Pseudomonadales; family Pseudomonadaceae; genus Pseudomonas; species Pseudomonas sp. 2hn. Next base: position 2,303,034 of record NZ_CP081016.1, read on the forward strand.
GAAGACGAACGAGCGCAGGGCCAGGTTGTCGGGCGTCAGCGTGTCGGCATGCCACCACTGGGCGAGCAGCCGCGCTCCGGCTGACACGCCCTCCATGCCGACCACGCTGAGCCCGGTCTGGTGAGCGAAGCACAGGCCGCTGCGCAGGTCGTTCTCGTCGTAGTAGGCCAGGGCCGCGAGCAGTTGCTCAGATTGCAGCCAGACGAGATGGTCGTCGGCCCGCACGTCGGCCAGGCGCTGCGCTTCGAGGCCGTGGGATTCGAACCAGGCAAGCTGGTCATGCATGGCCTTGAGGTCGACGTGTGGCAGGTAACGCGCTTCGAACTGCCGGGCGAACTCGCCGTTGTTCGCCCGGGCCTCAAGGTCCTGGCGCCTGAGTGCGCCTGCGGTGTCGAGAATGCCTTCCTTGGCCTGCGCCCACCAGGCGGCCATCTGCGGGTTGGCGCCCTGATCGGCACCGGCGAGGTGGGCGCGCATGGCCTCTTTGTGACGGTCGACCAGCGCGGCGACCTTGCGCTCACTGAATTGCTGATGCAGTTCGGTGAAGGCCTGGGCGACCAGCACCTTGCGCTCGTTGCTGGGGCCGGGTTTTCCCGCGACCGACTCCGAGGCTTGCAGCCAATCCTTCAGGTGTTCCATGCCCGCGTTGCGCCAGGCATTGAGTTGCTGGGTGATGCCGATGGCATCCTCCACCACCACCGCGATACCACGGGCCTCGGGTTTGCCCGCAACCGGGCCCAGCATGTACCGGGCCGCCGTCAGCGAATGGACGCTGGTTTCACTGAACAGCTGGTTGTCCAGCAGCTTGCGCAATGAGCTGTCGGTTTCCGCAGCGAAATCGGCGACCAGGTCCAGTTGGTCATGGCGCAGCACATAAGGCCTGGGCGTCGGGCAGCCAAGGCCGGTGAAGGCGGCGACATCCACGGCCGGCAGCCTGTCGCGTCGACGCAGCAGTTGCTGCTGGGCCGCTTCGGTCAACGGGTCGGGGCTGTAGAACAGGCGCAGCTCAGCCAGGTCTTCGAGGTCATGGACGTTGAACGCCAAGGCCGTGTTGCGAATCATGTCGCGCAGGGTGTGGGCGTCTGTGGCGTCCGGCTCGGACTGCCCGGGGGCAACCAGCGACAATGAACCGTTCGCCGCAATGCGATAGGGCGGGTGCAGGCTGTGCTGCCCGCTGCGCTTGCGTTTCTCCATGACGTACAGGAAGCCTTGGCGCAGTGGCCGGATGGCATAGTCGGCATGCTGGAGCGTGGCAACGCTGTAGGGATGGCGCAGGTGATCGGGCAGGGTTGGCAAGCGCAGGCGCTGGCCGGTAGTGCCGCCAACGGCCGCATAGCGCAGGGGCAGGATGGTGAAGGTGCGCGTGCAATGGACGGCGGGCCCGCTGGCGAAGGGGGCTTCCAGGGCCTCGCAGTTCTGCCGAGTGATTTCGAGCAATTTGTTGAAGTCGAACATCCGATGTCCTCAGCGAAGCTGTTCATGCAGGTGTGTTAGTACCGAGCCCGTGGCTGTTGCAGCCAGCCACGGGCGACGTTACGCAGACCTGAAACACTAGCGAGGAACGGATTGTGGGTGGTCGACAGGGCTTCCCAAATCCGCGTAGGACGTTTCTCTGATTTTCCCTTTCAGCGCTTATTGGCAGTATTCAGTTACATCTCACCGGCGAACCCGCGCGGGCAGGCGATCCGCCGCCGAGCCTCAGAGATCCAGCACCAACCGCGCCGAGCGCGCCCGCGAGACGCACAGCATCATGGTCTGTTGCGAGGCTTTCTCCTCGTCGCTCAGGTACTGGTCGAAATGCTCGGCCTCGCCTTCGAGGATCGCCGTCTCGCAGGTGCCGCACACGCCTTCGCGGCACAGGCACTCGACCTTGGCGGCCTTGGATTTCTCGATGGCCTGGAGAATGGTCATGCCTTCCTCGACGGCCAGTTCGGTGCCGGAGCGCGCCAGTACCACGGTGAACGCCGAGCCTGTGGCCGGCGCGGCGGCGGCGAACTGTTCCCAATGCACGCGGGACTCGGCGATGCCGGCGGCGGCGGCGCTGGCGATCACCGCGTCGATCAGCGGCTTGGGCCCGCACACATAGAGATGGGCGTCATCGGCCAGCCCCGCGCACAGCGCGGCGAGGTCGAGCTTGCGCTCCAGGCTGTCGATATAGAAGTGGGTGTTGCCGGCATGCGGGCCTTGCGCCAGGTCGCCCTGGAAGGCGCCGTGCTCGGGGGCGCGGAAGGCGTAGTGCAGCTCGTAGGGGGTGCTGCCGCCTTCGAGCTCGTGCAGTTGCGCCAGGAACGGGGTGATGCCGATGCCGCCGGCGATCAGCACATGGCGCCCGGCGCTTGGGTCGAGGGCGAACAGGTTGTTGGGGGTGGAAATGGTCAGCTCGCTGCCCACCTCGACCTGCTGGTGCATGAACGCCGAACCGCCCTTGGACTGCTCCTCCAGGCGCACGCCGATCTGGTAGCTGTGCAACTGGCGCGGGTCGCTCATCAGCGAGTAGGCATTGCTGAACTGGCTGCCGCAGGCCGACTGCATCTGCACGATGACATGGCTGCCGCCGCTGAAGGCGGGCAGGGCGGCGCCGTCGGCGCGGGCCAGGGTGAAGCGCTTGATCTGCGGCGTGGCCTGTTCCACGTCGGTCACGCGCACCTTGAACATTTCGTATTGCTTGGCCATGGCGTACCTCGACAACGAAGCCCCGCGCCAGGCCCTGGCGCGGGGCGGGGAGCGTGTTCAGTCGTCCAGGTGGGCGACGGCGATCAGGTTGTGGAAGTGGGCGATGCCGTGCTCGCTTACGCCGCTGCGCTGCGAATCGACCATGATCCGGCCCTGGCCGCGGTAGCCGCGGGACTTCAGGCCCTTCTGCACGCTCTCGACCAGGCGCAGGTCCTCGGGGCGGAACACTTCGCGGTACCAGTCGATCAGCTTGTGCTGCTCCTCGCTGAGGTCCTTGTTGAGGAAGTAGATGTCGTAGTGCTGCAGGGTGGTCTCGGCATCGACCGGGAACTCGTAGATCACGGTCATGAAGTTGGCCCCTGGCGGTACGTTGAACATGGTGCACGGCCAGGCCCAGAAGCCGGCGAAGGACGGATCCTTGACCGTTTCATCGAACTTGAACGACTGCTCCGACGGCTTGGCCAGGCCGTACTGCAGGGTCCAGTTGCCGTGCAGGCTGTGGCTGTACTGGCCGACGTCCACCGAGTCGGAGAAGCCGGGGTGGGCCGGGGCGCAGTGGTAGCACTCGAGGTAGTTGTCGACGATCGACTTCCAGTTGGCCGGGGTGTCGCTGACGAAGCGCGCGGCCAGGTGCAGGTCGTCGATCACCGCGCAGGCCTCGCGCATGCGTTTTTGCATGCCGGGCAGCTGGTCTTCGACGGAACCGGCGTCGTTGTCCATGTTGATGAAGATGAAGCCGGCGTACTCTTCGACGCGCAACTGCACAAGCGTGGAGTTGTCCTTGTCGAAGTTGGCCACGTTCTCGCAGTTGCGCGCGTGGGCCAGTTCGCCGTCGAGCTTGAAGGTCCAGGCGTGGTACGGGCAGGTGATGACGTTCTTGGCCTTGCCGCTGCCTTCGAGCAGCTGGTGGCCGCGGTGCGGGCAGACGTTGTAGAAGGCGCGCAGCACGTCGTCGCGGCCACGCACGACGATGATGCTCTCACCGATCACCTGGCGGGTGATGTAGGCGTTTTTTTCGGCGACTTCGCTGCGGTGGCCGACGCAGATCCAGCTGCGGGCGAAGATCGCTTCCTTCTCGTGCTCGAAGACGGCGGCCTGGGTGTAGAACTTTGCCGGGAGGGTGAAGGCCTCTTCGGGGTTGGCACAGAAGTCGGCGGGCAGGCGTTTGAAATCGTTCATGGCTCTATCTCGGTTCTTATTGGTTAACACGTATCTGTTGGTTAACAAGCTGGGCAAAAAATTTTGTGTCAGGTTTTGCTGGCGTGGGAGCGGGCTTGCCCCGCGATAGCGATGGCAGCCCATATCGCGGGGCAAGCCCGCTCCCACGACAAATCCAGACTCAGTGCACCGCCGCCGCGCTGCGAGGCGCTTGCTCTTGGGGCTCCTCGCCGGCCAGGCGGGTGGCCTCTTCCTCGATGCGGTACGCCGGCACCTGGCCGTAGTCGGCCGCCAGCCACTTGAAGAAGCCGTAGATCTTCACCAGCAGGATCACCATGAACGGGATCGCGGTGAGCACCACGGCGGTCTTCATGGTCGACAGCGAGGCCTTGGCGAACAGCATGGCCAGCGGCACCAGGGTCAGCACCACGCACCAGAACAGGCGCAGGGTCGGGCTCGGGTCCTCGCCCTCGCGCAGGTTGCGGGTGCTGGTGGCGGCCACGGCGTAGGCGGCGGCGTCCATGTGCGAGGCGCAGAACACCGCCATGATGAACAGGTACGCGGCGAGGAACAGCGTGCCCCATGGCAGGGCCAGCAGGAGATCGGTCACCGCCGCTTCGCCACCGAGGGTGCCGAGCAGCTTGGGCACGTCGATCTGGCCGTTGATGAACTGGTGCATGCTGTAGCTTTCCAGCGCGCCGAAGAAGAACCAGCAACCGAAGCTGCCACCCAGCAGCAGGGCGAACACCACTTCCTTGATCAGTCGGCCACGCGAGACGCGGGCGACGAACATGGCCACGCCCGGCGCGTAGGACACCCACCATAGCCAGTAGAACACCGTCCAGTTGCGGGTGAAGGCGCCGTCGCCGGCCGGGTCGGTGAACAGGCTCATCTGCACGTAGTGCTGCAGCATCAGGCCGATGGAATTGGCGGTGTTGTTCAGGGTGAACTGGGTCGGGCCGACCAGCAGGACGATGGCGGCGAACACCAGGGCACCGATGCAGACCATCTTCGACAGGCGCTGCAGGCCACCGTCGATGCCGATGTACGAACTCAGCGAGAACAGCAGCGCCACGGCGCCAATCACCAGCAGTTGCACGGTGAAGGTGTTGGGGGTGCCGGCCAGGTCGGCAAGACCACGGGTCAGGGTCGAGGCGGTGAGCGCCAGCGACACGGTCAGCGCGCCCATCATGGTCAGCAGGAAGATCAGGTCGACGGCGCGTCCGACGGGGCCGGTGGCCTTGAAACCGGTGACCGCCTCGATGATCGAGGCCAGGTTCAGGCCGCTCTTCTTGCGCACGTGGAAGTGATAGGCCATGGCCAGGGAGGCCAGGGCGTAGATCGACCAGGCGCTGATGCCCCAGTGGAAGAACGAGTAGCTGACGCTGTACTCCAGGGCCTTGGCCGACATCGGCGCGATGTTCAGGCCCGGGGTCTGGTAGTAGTAGGCCCATTCCATCACGCCCCAGTACAGGGTCGAGGAACCCATGCCGGCGCAGATGAACATGAACACCCAGGTGGTGGTGGAGTACTCCGGCTTGCCGGCGCCCAGGCGGATGTTGCCGTACTTGCTGAAGGCCAGGTACAGCACGGCCAGGGAGCTGCCGAACACCAGCACCTGGACGCTGGTGCCGAAGGTGCGGGTGGCCACCTCGAACAGCTGGTTGGCCAGGCTTTCGGCCTGGGCGGGGAAGGCAGCAAGGCCGATCACGGTGAGCAGCACGGCCAACAGGCTCACGGCGATCAGGAACACGTCGATCTTTTTGTTATTGGGGGACATCAATTGTCTCCTGGAGCATTTTTTTTGTAGTAGGCGTCAGGCGTAGGGGAAGTCCGTATCGAGGCTAGGTTGTCCTTTCTGTTAACTGCTGGATAACAATTATCTTTTGGTTTACAGATTCTGCATTGAATCGAAGTGGGTGGCAATAGGATCGTCGGACAATCCGGATGGTTGGGTGTTGTCCGGGCTGGCGCTATCGCGGGAAAGCCCGCTCCCACGCACGGAAAGACGCATTGCTTCTTTGTAGGAGCGGGCTTGCCCCGCGATGACCTGACGCCGACTCAGGCCCCGAGCAGCTCGGCGATGGCCTTGCCCACTTCCTGGGTCGAGCGGCTGCCGCCCATGTCGCGGGTGGTGTCACCGTTGGCGATCACTGTCTCGATGGCCTTGAGAATGTCGTCGTGGGCTGCCTGGTAGCGGGCGTCGTTGCCGGCCTGGCCGAGGAACTCGAGCATCAGCGCGCCGGACCAGATCATCGCGATCGGGTTGGCGATGTTCTGGCCGTAGATGTCCGGCGCCGAACCGTGCACCGGCTCGAACAGCGACGGGAACTTGCGTTCGGGGTTGAGGTTGGCCGACGGCGCGATGCCGATGGTGCCGGCGCAGGCCGGGCCGAGGTCGGAGAGGATGTCACCGAACAGGTTGGAGGCCACCACCACGTCGAAGCGCTCCGGCTGCAGCACGAAACGGGCGCAGAGGATGTCGATGTGCTGTTTGTCCCAGCTGATCTCGGGGTAGTGGGCGGCCATGGCGGCGGTGCGCTCGTCCCAGTAGGGCATGCTCACGGCCATGCCGTTGGACTTGGTCGCCGAGGTGACGTGCTTGCGCTCGCGGGTCTGCGCCACGTCGAAGGCGTACTTGAGGATGCGGTCCACGCCACGGCGGGTGAACACCGACTCCTGCAGCACGAACTCGTTGTCGGTGCCTTCGAACATGCGCCCGCCCAAGGACGAATATTCACCCTCGGTGTTCTCGCGGATCACCACGAAGTCGATGTCGCCGGGCTGCTTGTTCGCCAGCGGGCAGGGCACGCCGGGGAACAGGCGCACCGGGCGGATGTTCACGTACTGGTCGAAATCGCGGCGGAACTTGAGCAAGGATCCCCACAGCGAGATATGGTCCGGGACCTTGTCCGGCCAGCCGACGGCGCCGAAGTACAGGGCGTCGAAGCCCTTGAGCTGGTCGAACCAGTCGTCGGGCATCATCTTGCCGTGGGCCAGATAGTAGTCGCAGCTGGCCCACTCGAAGAACTCGAACTCAAGGTTCAGGCCGTGCTTGCGGGCGGCGGCCTCGACCACGCGCAGGCCTTCGGGGAGGACTTCGTTACCGATGCCGTCACCGGGAATGGCGGCGATCTTGAAGGTCTTGGTCATGGTGCGGCTCTCGTGTTCAGGGAAGATGCGGCCATGCTATAAGGCTGTGATTCGGAGATAATCCGGCAATCCATTAATTCTTGGTGCACGAATCGTGAATAATCTGCCGAACCTGGACGACCTCGACATCTTCCTGCAGGTGGCCCGCCGCGCCAGCTTTGCCGCGGTGGCCGACGAACGCGGCATGTCGGCGGCGTTCGTCAGCAAGCGCATCCGCCTGCTGGAGGACAGCCTTGGCGTGCGCCTGCTGCACCGCACCACCCGGCGGGTGACGGTGAGCGAGGAGGGTGAGCGGGTGTACCAGTGGGCGCAGCAGATCTTCGAGACCCTGCAACGCATGGACGACGACCTCAACGCCGGCCAGCGCGAGCCGGTCGGGCAGTTGCGCATCGCCAGCAGCCTGGGCCTGGGCCGGCGCTTCGTGGCGCCGGCGCTGTCGGAACTGGCGGCGCGCTACCCGCGCCTGGACATTCGCCTGGATGTGCACGATTGCCTGGTGGACCTGATCGCCGAAGGCGTCGACCTGGACATCCGCGTGGGCAACGTGATCGCCCCGCACCTGATCGCCAAGCCCCTGGCGCGCAACCGCCGGGTGCTGTGCGCGGCGCCTGCGTACCTGGCCGAGCACGGCACGCCGCGGGTGCTGGCGGACCTGGCCAGCCATGACTGCCTGGTGATCAAGGAGCGCGACCACCCGTTCGGGCTATGGCACCTGGAGGGGCCGCAGGGCGAGGAAAGCGTGCGGGTGACCGGTGGGCTGTCGAGCAACCATGGCGAGGTGGCGCACCAGTGGTGCCTGGACGGGCGCGGCATCCTGCTGCGCTCGTGGTGGGACGTGCACGACAGCATCGCCGAGGGGCGGCTGGTGCAGGTGCTGCCGGATTACCAGCAGGCGGCGGACATCTGGGCGGTGTATACCGCGCCCTTGGCCGGCTCGGCCAAGGTGCGGGTGGCGGTGGAGTTTTTTCGGCAGTACTTTGCCGAGCGGTATCGGTTGCCTGATTGAAGGCAGCGGGCCGCGTAGCGACCCCACCGCCTTCGATGACTTGGCGCGTTCGAGCTCCGTTTAATTGGGCGGGAGATTGTCGAACTTGAAGCGGTACACGTTACCGTTCATGGCACCGCCTGTCTGAGTCCTCTCGATAGTGGCTGGAATACCATCGGGGGAATCGAAGTCGGCTATCCCGAATTTACCCTTGAGCGGGCCTTTGAAGTTTAATTTCCGGCTACGGTCTTCGTTATAGAATGTCCAGTAGTGAGTGGGTGTGCTACCGTCTGGTGAATGGGAGAAGATCCGCGCTGAAAGTGCCTTGCCGCCCGCGTCGAGAGGGCAGCCAACTTCTTCAGTTATCAGGTATTCGGCATAGGAAGTGCTAAAGCCACACATAGGGCTTTTAAAATTCTTTTCTGCAAACAGCAGGACAGCATTATCGCCATGCAGGACATCTACAACGGCGCCATTCAGTGCTCCGCCTTTCTGGCTACGCGTGTAGCCAGCGGGCACATCTTTTGAATCGTCAATATTCTTGACCCTGACCTTATCTGCACCTTCGGCGGTTCTCGTGTAGCACACGTGGCGTTCTCCTGGTCCGTCATAGAGGCAGAGTCGCTGTGCGATGCCAATATTGATCAGCCACAAGGACCGCACAGGTTGCTCATCGCACGCGCTGGAAACATTCAGTGGTTGCCCAGAACGAATATAAAGATAGCATTCCTTTCCCTGGGAGTCCGGTTGTTCAAATAGTGTCAGGGTGATGGCACTGAGCGGGCCGTAGAAGCTGCTCACATACTCGGCCCTGTTGTCCTCAATGAACTGCGCCATGTCATGCAGCGCGTCACCCATGGGCTCGCCCTGATATTCCACCCGGGGGTTGGAGAAGTTGGGCAGGGCGCCGTGGGCGGTGACCATCTGGGTATGGAACTCAGGGGCGGTCTCGTGCTTGTAGCCATGGTTGAGTGGATTGGTAGGCGCGGGGTCCCAGCCAACGGTACCGCCATAGTTCTGGCCAAGTACATGGGCCAGTGACGAAGGGCAACTGATGGCGCTGTACGCCGTCTCCTTGTTCGACCAGCTGTACGCGACGCCACAGGACTCGGTGAAGGTGCCATGCAGCGAGACCAGGTCTGCGCTCAGCGCGTTGCGGTATTTCCAGACCATCCTGCCCAGCTCGGTGTCCTTGCTTTTCAGCGCCTCCAGGTCACTACCGTCGCCTTCGTAGTTGGAGTCGTAGATGTCGGCAAGGTAATAGATGACATTGATCTTGCTATTGGCGAAATACTGGTTGGCATCCTGCAAGGCACCAATCAGTTCCTCCCTGTAATTTGGCTTGCTCTCGCGAACTGGCTTGGTCGATACCAATAGAACACTTACCTGATAGTAGTCAGGCCGTTTGATCTTGTCGGAGGGGGTGGTCTTTTCATTGGCGCCGGGTGCCAGTAACGGCTTGGCTTCTGCAGGTAACTTCGACTCATCCACCTTGATCAGCGCGTGCTGGCCAGGGCTTATATAGTCGAGCCGATAGGCCTGCCCATCGACCACCAGCCTACCGACAACTTTGTCTTGATGGCGCACAAGGGAAAGATAGTAGTGCGGGTCGTAATCGATTTCGTTCTTCGATTTGCTGGCGTATTTTTTCTTCCACTCAGAGGCCTTGTAGCCCACCCAGCTGTCGAATCCGGATTTCAGGGGTTTGGAGGGTCGTAAATGGAACGCGGCAGTTTTGCCATCGGGTGTCGTGACAGCGATAGCCTGGGTCTGTGGATTGACCAACTGCGCATCCACCTTGACCAGATTGATCTCGACGTTGGCAGGTTCAGCCAACAATCTCGCCAGGTAACCTGTCGCGATCTTTTTCAACTGGGCGGTATCCTGCCCGGCTTCTACAGTGAACAGTGGCGTGGCCGCCTGCGCGGACATTACCGTGACCATCACCAGTAATACCCCCGCCCACGCTGTTTTCCAGTTGCGCACTTTCATCGGATTGCTCCTGTGGTTTAACCCTCGCCCACAGCAGAGCAGTTTGTGAAATACCAGTCACCTGGCAATAATGTCAGGTGACTGGTCGGGCCTCAGTGGCTCATTACTTTCGCGGTGCCCGTGCGAGCTTTTTCATAGGCGTCGCGATCCATCGGTCGCGCTTGCGGGGTGCCCAGGTCTTCCATGGCCAGTCGATGGGTCTCCGGCGCCAGATACGCGGCGAAGGCGCACACGCAGGTAACCAGGAACGCCAGCCCGCCGACCACCAGCCAGATATGCTCCGAACCCGGTGGCGCCACGGCGGCGAACAGCGCCGGCAGCATGGCGGTGATCATGGTGCCGATGTTCTGCGCGATGGCCATGGCCGACACGCGGTAGCGGGTGTGGAACAGCTCGGGGTAGAAGCTTGGGAACACCGCGTTGTAGCCCTGGTAGACCATGCCCCACATGAGGATCGAGGCGGCGAAGGCCAGCGGCACGTTCTGGATGCTGATCGCGTACAGGTAGGCGAAGGCCAGCAGGCCCGAGCCCAGGCAGCCGGCGATCATGGTCGGGCGACGGCCGATCCGGTCGGACAGGTTGCCGACGAAGGGGATCACCAGCACCGCGACGATGTTGCCCACCACCGGGATCCACAGGTACACGCTCTTGTCGAAGCCGATGCCATAGGCCGGCTGCACCGCGTAGGCCGCGCCGAATATGGTGGCGACCACCGGGATCACGTTCATCAACGCCATGAACATCACCAGCACCATGTGCTTCCAGCTGTGGCGGAAGGCTTCGCCGATCGGCGACTTGGCGACCTTGTCCTGCTTCTCCTCCTGGACGAAGGCCGGGGTCTCGTGCACTTCCTTGCGGATGATGAAGCCGGCGATCAGCACCACCGCGCTCATCAGGAACGGAATGCGCCAGCCCCACTCGTTGAAGGCCTCGCTGGGCATGAAGTAGGCCAGCGGCAGGAACACCGCCGCCGCCATCACCTGGCCGGCCTGCACGCCTTGCAGGGTGTAGCTGGCGTAGTAGCCGCGACGCCCGAACGGCGCGTGCTCCATGATCATCGAACTGGCCCCGGAGATCTCGCCGGCCACGGCGAAGCCCTGGACCAGGCGCAGCACCACCAGCAGTGCCGGGGCCAGCAGGCCGATGTCGTGGTAGGTGGGCAGCAGGCCCACGGCCATGGTCGACAGGCCCATCAGGAACATGCACAGCAGCAGCACGTTCTTGCGCCCGCGGGTGTCGCCCCAGTGGCCGAGCACGCAGGCGCCGATCGGGCGCGCCAGGTAGCCCACGCCGTAGGTGGCCAGCGAGGCGATGATGGCCATCTTCGGGTCGCTGGAGGGGAAGAAGATCTGCGGGAAGATCAGCGCTGCGGCCTGGGCGTAGATGAAGAAGTCGTAGTACTCGAGGGCAGAGCCGATCCATCCGCTGGCGGTGGCTTTCTTGGCTTGGGAGCTTGAGCGGGCCATGTTGTCTCCGTTGTTCTTGTCAGGGGCCGGATGGTCAGCGCGCGCAGGGCACGGCAACGGGGCTATGGAGAGAAGACGAACGCGGCGGTGCGGATCGCAGGGCGAGCAAGGTGTGCATAGGTCGGTACCCGTTTTCTTGAACTTATTATGTGGTGACGTTGGGCGTTACAGCGCAGGGCCCGCCGAACGACCGGCGTGGCAGCGAGAAGGGCCGGCGGGGCCTGCGACTGGCGTTCATGGTTGTTCACGGGGGTGGGTGAATCAATTCGCCGGAACGGGTTTTGTTCGGTAATCGAACAAAAACTAACTGTTTCGTACAAAGTGCGTTGCCGGGGCGACTTTACCTGCGAATAATCGATCGTGCCAGACAGATGCTGTCGGGACTGGCCCTTTCGCGGGGCAAGCCCGCTCCTACAAGGGACAACGCAACACCTGTGGGAGCGGGCTTGCCCCGCGATAGGGCCGGACCTGCCCAGACCTCCCTCAATAACAAGGAACACCTGCCATGCACCGTTCGATCGCCACCGTTTCCTTGAGCGGCACCCTGCCGGAAAAACTCGAAGCCATCGCCGCCGCGGGTTTCGACGGCGTCGAGATCTTCGAGAACGACCTGCTGTACTACGCCGGCAGCCCTCGCGAGATCCGCCAAATGTGCGCGGACCTGGGGCTGGCGATCACCCTGTTTCAGCCGTTTCGCGATTTCGAGGGTTGTCGCCGCGACCGCCTGCACAAGAACCTCGACCGCGCCGAACGCAAGTTCGACTTGATGCAGGAGCTGGGCACCGACCTGGTGCTGCTGTGCAGCAACGTCCAGCCCGATGCCCTGGGGGAGGAGCAACTGCTGGTGGACGACCTGCGCCTGCTCGCCGAACATGCCGGCGACCGGGGCCTGCGCATTGGCTACGAGGCCTTGGCCTGGGGCCGCCACGTCAATACCTGGCAGCAGGTGTGGAACCTGGTGCGCCAGGCCGATCATCCGGCGCTGGGGGTGATCCTCGACAGCTTCCACACCTTGTCGATCAAGGGCGACCCCAACGGTATCCGCGATATTCCCGGCGAGAAGATCTTCTTCGTGCAGATGGCCGACGCCCCGATCCTGGCCATGGACGTGCTGGAGTGGAGCCGACATTTCCGCTGCTTCCCGGGACAGGGCGAGATGGACCTGGCGGGCTTCCTCGCGCCGATTCTCGCCACCGGCTATCGCGGTCCGCTGTCGCTGGAGATCTTCAACGACGGCTTCCGTGCGGCACCGCCCCGGCAAAACGCTGCCGACGGCTTGCGTTCACTGCTGTACCTGGAGGAGAAGACCCGCCTTCAGCTGGAGTGCGAGGCGCGGGCCGTCGAGCCTGGCGTGCTGCTCGCACCACCTGCCGCAAGCCGCTACGACGGCGTGGAGTTCCTCGAGTTCGCCGTCGACGAGTCGGTCGGTGCGCGCCTGGGCGTATGGCTCAAGCGCCTGGGCTTCGCCGAGGCCGGCGAACACCGCAGCAAGGCGGTGCGGCTGTTGCGCCAGGGCGATATCAACATCGTGCTCAATGCCGAGCCTTACTCGTTTGCCCACAACTTCTTCGAGGCCCATGGCCCGTCGTTGTGCGCGACGGCGCTGCGGGTGAACGATGGCCAGGCCGCGTTGCGGCGCGCCACCGCCTACCGCGGCCAGCCGTTCCGTGGCCTGGTCGGCCCCAACGAACGCGAGATCCCGGCGGTGCGCGCCCCCGATGGCAGTCTGCTGTACCTGGTGGAGCCGGACGCCGACGGTCCGACCCTCTACGACACCGATTTCCACCTGGACCCGAACGCCCGGGCCAGCGGCGGTCTCAAGCGCATCGACCACATGGCCTTGGCGCTGCCGGCCGAGGCGCTGGACAGCTGGGTGCTGTTCTACAAGAGCCTGTTCGATTTCACCGCCGACGACGAGGTGGTGCTGCCCGACCCCTATGGCCTGGTCAAGAGCCGTGCCCTGCGCAGTCAGTGCGGCAGCCTGCGCCTGCCGTTGAACATCTCGGAGAACCGCAACACCGCCATCGCCCATGCCCTGGACAGTTATCGCGGCTCGGGCGTGCACCATGTCGCCTTCGACTGCGACGATATCTTCCGCGAGGTGGCCCGGGCCAAGGAGGCCGGCGTGCCGTTGCTGGAGATCCCGCTGAACTACTACGACGACCTGGCGGCGCGCTTCGAGTTCGATGACGAGTACCTCAGCGAGCTGGCGTACTACAACGTGCTGTACGACCGCGATGCCCAGGGCGGCGAGCTGTTCCATGTGTACACCGAGCCGTTCGAGGGGCGCTTCTTCTTCGAGATCCTGCAGCGCAAGGGCGGTTACGCCGGGTATGGCGCGGCCAACGTGGCGGTGCGCCTGGCGGCGATGGCCAAGGCGCGCAGCGGGGCGGGGCGCACGGCGGTGTTGTGAATCAGTGGCCCATCGCGGGGCAAGCCCGCTCCCACGCTGGTGATGCTTGCTGTTCTGTTCTTTGCACTACTGCGCAGCCTCTAGGGCTGGACAATCACGCACGAAGCGTGGGAGCGGGCTTGCCCCGCGATGGGGGCGGCAGCCGCTCACAACACCACGCTTCCCTGCACCGCCCGGCTCACGGATAATCGCCCGGATTCCTATAACGAGCCTGTGAGTCGGTATGAGTGATTCGGTAGCCAAGCCTGAAGTCGAAGGGCTGCGCAGATCGCGCAAGAACAACCCGGAAAAGACCCGCGAGAACATTCTCCAGGCCGCCATCACCGAGTTTGTCCAGCAGGGCCTGGCCGGCGCCCGGGTCGATGCCATCGCCGAGCGCACCGCCACCTCCAAGCGCATGATCTACTACTACTTCGGCAGCAAGGAGCAGCTTTACGTCGAATGCCTGGTCAAGCTCTACGGCGACATCCGCAAGACCGAGCACAGCCTGGACCTCGACTCGCTGTCGCCCGAGCAAGCGATCCAGCGCCTGGTGGAGTTCACCTTCGACCACCACGCCGACAACGTCGACTTCGTGCGCATCGTCTGTACCGAGAACATCCACTACGGCGAATACGTCAAGCAGTCGCCGGTGATTCGCGAGATGAGCAGCATGGTGCTCGACGCGCTGGGCAAGATCCTCGCCCGTGGCTTGGAGCAGGGCGTGTTCCGCCCGGGGATCGAGGTGATCGACCTGCACATGCTGATGAGCTCGTTCTGCTTCTACCGGGTGTCGAACCGCCACACCTTCGGCGACATCTTCCAGATCGACCTGGCCGACGAGCAGGTCAAGCAGCGTCAAAAGCAGGTGATCTGCGAGGCGGTGATGCGCTACATCAAGGCCTGACCCCGCTCAACCGGCGAACACCACCCCGGTGCGCGCCGCAGCGTTGCGGATGTGTTCCTGCATCGCCCGTTGCGCGCCGGCCTGGGAGCGGCGGGCGAGGGCGCGGAGGATCTTGCGGTGCTCCTGCCAGGTTTCCATGGCCCGCTCGGGGCGGATGAACGGCAGCTTCTGACTTTCCAGGAAAATATCCTGGCTGGCGGTGATCACCTGCAGCATCGCGCGGTTGCCGCTGGCCTGCAGCAGTTGCTGGTGAAAGGCGAAGTCCAGGCGTGCGGCGGCCTCGAAGCGCCCGGCGCGCAACTCCACGGCCATTGCCTCGACGTTGGCCTGCAACGCGTCTAGGTCATCGGCGGTCAACGCCAAGGCCGCCTGGCCGGCGGCGAAGCCTTCCAGGGCGTAGCGCAGCTGAAAGGTGTCGGCGGCCGAGACCTGTTCGGCATAGGGCCAGGCGAAGCCGCCCGGCGATGGCTGGCCGGTGGCCGGAGCCTGGACGAACACGCCCTTGCCCGGTTGCACGCTGACCAGTCCCAGGGCGCTGAGCGACGACAATGCCTCGCGCAGCGACGCCCGGCTCACGCCAAGGCGTTCGGCCAGGTCGCGCTGCGAAGGCAGGGCGTCGCCGGGCTGGTAGCCGTCCCGCTCGATCAGTTGGCGGATGGCCTGCAGGGCGATTTCCGGGACGGGGCGCGTGGCGGTGGCGAGCATGCTGTTCAGACCGGTCTGAGGGCGATGGCCTCCCTTTTACGGGCAATCGGCACGGCGTGGCAAGCCTTGCCTCGTCCTGGCGCAGGCCCTGCGGCCGTTGCGCGAAAGCGGGGCGCAGGATGCTTCGAGCTCACCACTGTTCAGACCAGTAAGACCTGATCGGCGCCTTGCGCCACGCCGCTCACAGGTGTTTTGCCCTAGGCTGGCATGGCCCGTGCACTGGCATCGCAGCCCCTTTCCGGACTCCTGCGAGGCCTTTCGATGAAGACGTTCCGCTCCCTGTTCCTGGCCACCCTGTTCTGCGCCACCCCTCTGGCAATGCCCCTGGCCCAGGCCGACGCGCTGGCCGACATCACCGCCCGCGGCGTGCTCAAGGTTGCCGTGCCCCAGGACTTCCCGCCGTTCGGCTCGGTCGGCCCGGACCTCAAGCCCCGCGGCCTGGACATCGACACCGCGCAACTGCTGGCCGACAAGCTTGGCGTCAAGCTGGCCCTGACCCCAGTCAACAGCACCAACCGCATCCCGTTCCTTACCACCGGCAAGGTCGACCTGGTGATCTCGAGCCTGGGCAAGAACCCCGAGCGCGCCGCGGTGATCGACTTCTCGCGCCCCTATGCGCCGTTCTACCTGGCGGTGTTCGGCCCGGCCGAGGCACCGGTCGACGCGATCGAAGCCCTGGCCGGCAAGACCATCAGCGTCACCCGCGGCGCCATCGAGGACATGGAACTCAGTGCCGTGGCGCCCAAGGGCGCGATCATCAAGCGTTTCGAGGACAACAACTCGACCATCGCCGCCTACCTGTCCGGCCAGGTCGAACTGATCGCCAGCGGCAGCGTGGTGATGGCCGCCATCGCCGCAAAGAACCCGGCCAAGGTGCCGGTGCTCAAGATCAAGCTCAAGGACTCCCCGGTCTACGTGGGCCTGGCCAAGAACGAGCCGGCGCTTTTGCAGAAGGTCAACGCCACCCTCGACGCCGCCAGGACTGACGGCAGCCTGAACCGCAACGCCGAGAAGTGGCTCAAGCAGCCGCTGCCGGCCGATCTCTGAGCACTTGAGCGATGGCCTATCAATTCGACTTCGCCCCGGTGCTGGCGCAGGGCGACCTGTTGCTGCGGGGCATGCTGTTCACCCTGGAGCTGACCCTGGTCGGCACCGTGCTTGGGGTCGCCATCGGCGTGCTCGGCGCGGTGACCCGGGCCTGGCACCTGCGGCCGTTCGACGCGCTGTTCGGGCTGTACGTCGAGCTGATCCGCAACACGCCGTTCATCGTCCAGCTGTTCTTCATCTTCTTCGGCCTGCCGGCGCTGGGCGTGCGCCTGAGTGAATGGCAGGCGGCGGTACTGGCGATGGTGATCAACCTGGGTGCCTACTCGACCGAGATCATCCGCGCCGGCATCCAGGCGATCCCCAAGGGCCAGCTCGAAGCCTCGGCCGCGCTGGCGTTGAGCCGCTTCGAGGCGTTTCGCCACGTGGTGTTGCAACCGGCCCTGGCCAAGGTGTGGCCAGCGCTGTCGAGCCAGATCGTGATCGTCATGCTCGGTTCGGCAGTGTGTTCGCAGATCGCCACCGAAGAGCTGTCGTTTGCTGCCAACTTCATCCAGTCGCGCAATTTCCGCGCCTTCGAGACCTACCTGTTGACCACATTGCTGTACCTGTTGATGGCCATCGCCGTGCGCCAGCTGCTGGCCTGGATCGGCCAGCGCATGCTGATGGGGAGACGCTGAATGGACTTCACCTTGTGGGA
Organism: Pseudomonas sp. 2hn; assembly: GCF_019646095.1. Lineage (NCBI taxonomy): Bacteria > Pseudomonadati > Pseudomonadota > Gammaproteobacteria > Pseudomonadales > Pseudomonadaceae > Pseudomonas > Pseudomonas sp. 2hn. The sequence continues at coordinate 2,320,209 of NZ_CP081016.1, forward strand.
TATCGTGCGCAACCTCATGACCGGGTTGCAGTGGACCTTGCTGCTGTCGCTGGTGGCGTTCGCCTGCGGCAGCGTCGCCGGGCTGATCTTGCTGGTGGCGCGGATCAGTGACCGGCCACTGCTGCGCGGAGCCGCGCGCGCGTTCATCGAGCTGTTCCAGGGCACGCCGCTGCTGATGCAGCTGTTCATGGTGTTCTTCGGCATCGCCCTGTTCGGCATCGACGTGTCGGCGTGGATGGCCGCGGCCATCGCCCTGACCTTGTTCACCAGCGCCTTTCTCGCCGAGATCTGGCGTGGCTGCGTGGAGGCGATCCCACGGGGCCAGTGGGAGGCCGCCGGCAGCCTGGCCATGAGCCGCCTGGAGCAGTTGCGCCATGTGATCCTGCCCCAGGCCCTGCGCATTGCCATCGCCCCGACCGTGGGTTTCTCGGTGCAGGTGGTCAAGGGCACCGCGGTCACCTCGATCATCGGTTTCACCGAGCTGACCAAGACCGGCGGCATGCTGGCCAATGCCACCTTCGAGCCATTCCTGATCTACGGCCTGGTGGCCGTGGGCTACTTCATCCTCTGCTACCCGCTCTCGCTGAGCGCCCGTTACCTGGAAAGGAGGCTGCATGCCCCTGCTTAGAGTGTCCGCGCTGCACAAATACTACGGCGACAACCACGTGCTCAAGGGGGTCGACCTGAGCATCGAGGAGGGCGAGGTGGTGGCCATCATCGGCCGCAGTGGCTCGGGCAAGAGCACCTTCCTGCGCACCCTCAATGGCCTGGAGTCGATCAGCGACGGGGTGATCGAGGTGGATGGCGAGTACCTCGACGCCGGCCGTGCCGACCTGCGCGCGCTGCGCCAGAAGGTCGGCATGGTGTTCCAGCAGTTCAACCTGTTCCCGCACCTGACCGTGGGCGAGAACGTGATGCTGGCGCCCCAGGTGGTGAAGAAGGCCGGCAGGGCCGAGGCGCGCCAACTGGCCGAGCGGATGCTGGAGCGGGTAGGGCTGGGCGACAAGATCGACGCCTACCCCGACCGCCTTTCCGGCGGACAGCAGCAGCGGGTGGCCATCGCCCGGGCGCTGGCCATGTCGCCCAAGGTGCTGCTGTGCGACGAGATCACCTCGGCGCTGGACCCGGAACTGGTCAACGAGGTGCTGGGCGTGGTGCGCCAGCTGGCGAAGGAGGGCATGACCCTGGTCATGGTCACCCACGAGATGCGCTTTGCCCGCGAGGTGGGCGACAAGCTGGTGTTCATGCACCAGGGCAAGGTGCACGAGACCGGCAACCCACGCGAAGTGTTCGCCGCGCCGCGCACGGCGGAACTGGCCAACTTCATCGGTGCGGTGGTGGGGACCTGAGGGCTGCATCGCTTCGCTGCGCAGCAGCCCAGATTGCGCAAGCGCGGGCTTGCTAGAAGCTGGCGAAGTGCGCCTGCATGCGCTCGGCATCGGCCGGGCGCCCGCTGAACAGCTCGAATGCCTTGACCGCCTGGAACACTGCCATGGTGCCACCGTCCAGGGTGCGGCAGCCCAGGGCCCGGGCATGGCGCAGCAGCTCGGTCTCCAGGGGGAAGTAGATGATCTCCGCCACCCACAGCCGTGGGTGCAGCAGCGTGGGCGGCAAGGGGGTACCGGGCAGCTTGGCCATGCCCACGGGCGTGGTGTTGACCAGGCCATCTGCGTCGGCCACCGCGCTGGCCAGGTCCTCGCCGAGCACGGCGCGACCGGCGCCGAAACGCTGGGTGAGATTGTCCACCAGCGCCCGGGCGCGGCTCTGGTCCACTTCGAACAAATGCAAGCGCTCGACACCTTCGGCCAGCAGCGCATGGGCCACTGCCGCGCCCGCGCCGCCCGCGCCCAGCTGTACCACCTGACGCCGCGCGACGCCGGGCAGGCCGCGTCGCAAGCCTTCGGCGAAGCCCAGGCAGTCGGTGTTGTGGCCCACCCGTCGGCCCTCGCGCAGCACCACGGTGTTCACCGCGCCAATGCCGCGGGCTTCGTCCGACAGTTCGTCAAGCAGCGGCAGGATCGCCTGCTTGAACGGGAAGGTGATGTTGAGCCCGGTGAAACCGGTGCGTTCGGCGGCATCCAGCAGGGCGGGCAGGGCGCTGTCGTCCAGGCCCAGCTGGTCGGCGTCGATCAGCCGGTACAGGTAGCGCAGCGCCTGGGCGTCGCCTTCATGCTCGTGCAGCGCCGGGGTGCGCGAAGCCTGGATGCCACGGCCGATGAGGCCGGCGAGGATGCCCGGGCCGTTCATGCCGCGTGCTCGCGCAGGTGTTCGCTGAAGTAGCTCAGGGCCATGCGGTAGCCCTGGCTGCCGAGGCCGCAGATCACCCCCACGGCGATGCTGGAGACAAACGACAGGTGACGGAACGGCTCGCGCTTGTGCACGTTGGACAAGTGCACCTCGATCACCGGCAGCTCGCTGGCCACCAGGGCGTCGCGGATGGCCACCGAGGTGTGGGTCCAGGCGGCGGGGTTGATCAGGATGCCGTGGCAGCGGCCACGGGCGGCATGGATCCAGTCGAGCAGCTCGCCTTCGTGGTTGGTCTGGCGAAACTCCAGTTCCAGGCCCAGCTCGGCGGCGCTGTCGGCGCACAGACGGGCCAGGTCGGCGAGGGTTTCGTGGCCGTATTGGGTGGGTTCGCGGGTGCCCAGCAGGTTGAGGTTGGGGCCGTTGAGCACGAGGATTCGGGGTGTCATGACGGGGTATCGCTTTGTTGTTTTTGGATATCCCGATAATTGTACTACCCGGTTAGTTTAGTCAAATGGTGGACTGTATAAAGCGGGCGATTATCGGCTGCTTGTACCCTATCGCGGGGCAAGCCCGCTCCCACGCTGGAACCCTGTTCCCTGCGCGACAGCGCAGCCCGGAAGGGCTGTGTGATCTCCTACAGGGAGCAGAGTTGCAGGCATCACCAGCGTGGGAGCGGGCTTGCCCCGCGATAGGGCCGGTACAGGCGATAACACGCATCCTGACCATACCCGATCAAATCAGTCGGCTAAGCTTGATCCCGCAGGCGCACGCAATGACCAACACGGGAGAGCACATGAACATCAGCAAAACGCCCAAGTGGGCAGTCGCGGCACTGGTCCTGGCCCTGGGCCTTCACGCCCACGCCGCCGACAGCAAGCGGGTCGATGTGCTGCTGGTGGGCGGCGGCATCATGAGTTCCACGCTGGCGGTCTGGCTCAACGAACTGGAGCCGGGCTGGTCGATGGAGATGGTCGAGCGCCTGGACAAGGTCGCCGAGGAAAGCTCCAACGGCTGGAACAACGCCGGCACCGGCCACTCGGCGCTGGCCGAGCTCAACTACACCCCGGAGAAGGACGGCAAGATCGACATCAGCAAGGCGGTGGAGATCAACGAGTCGTTCCAGGTCACCCGCCAGTTCCTCGCCTGGCAGGTCAAGCAGGGGGTGCTGAAGAACCCGCGCTCGTTCATCAACACCACGCCGCACATGAGCTTCGTCTGGGGCGACGACAACATCCGCTTCCTCAGGAAACGCTACGAGGCGCTGCAGGCCAGCCCGCTGTTCAAACCCATGCAGTATTCCGAGGACCACGCGCAGATCGCCAAGTGGGTGCCGCTGATGATGGAAGGGCGCGACCCCAACCAGAAGCTCGCCGTCACCTGGACGCCGATCGGCACCGACGTCAACTTCGGCGAGATCACCCGCCAGTACGTGGGCTACCTGCAGACCCGGCCCAACTTCGACCTCAAGCTGTCCAGCGAGGTGCAGGACATCACCCGCAACGACGACGGCAGCTGGCACGTCGAGTACAAGAACCTCAAGGACGGCAGCACCTCGACCACCGACGCCAAGTTCCTGTTCATCGGTGCCGGCGGCGCGGCGCTGCCGTTGCTGCAGAAGTCCGGTATCGACGAGGCCAAGGACTACGCGGGCTTCCCGGTGGGCGGCTCGTTCCTGGTCACCGACAACCCGGCCATCGCCCAGCGTCACATGGCCAAGGCCTACGGCATCGCCGCCACCGGCGCGCCGCCGATGTCGGTGCCGCACCTGGACACCCGGGTGCTCGACGGCAAGCGCATGATCCTGTTCGGGCCGTTCGCGACCTTCTCCACCAAGTTCCTCAAGGAAGGTTCGCTGCTCGACCTGTTCGCCAGCATGTCGCTGCACAACACCTGGCCGATGGTGCGGGTCGGGGTGCGTGAGTTCGACCTGGTGCAGTACCTGGTCGGCCAGCTGATGCAGTCCGACGATGACCGCTTCGCCGCGCTGCAGACCTATTTCCCCGAGGCCAAGAAGGAAGATTGGCGCTTGTGGCAGGCCGGCCAGCGGGTGCAGATCATCAAGAAGGACGAAAACCAGGGCGGGGTGCTGAAACTGGGCACCGAGGTGGTGACGTCCAAGGATGGCAGCATCGCCGGGCTGCTCGGCGCCTCGCCGGGCGCTTCGACCGCGCCGCCGATCATGCTCGACCTGCTGAACAAGGTGTTCAAGGACAAGGTGGCCACGCCCGAGTGGCAGGCGAAGATCAAGCAGATCATTCCGTCCTACGGCATCCGCCTGAACGAGCACCCGGACAAGGTCCAGCAAGAGTGGGCCTACACCAGCGAGATCCTGCAACTGGCGACGCCCAGCGAGGTTGCCGCGCCCTGAAGACCCGCCCATGACCAGCCGGCCACTGTGAAGTGGCCGGCACTGGCGCAATGTTTTTTTCTCCCCAGGCCAAGCTCCCGAGCACCTGAGCCGCCATCCTCCGGTTCGATCCCTCCCGTACTGCCTGCGCCGGCTCCTGGGCAGCGCGCCGCAAGCGCTGAAACCACCCGCCGACACCCGAGCTTTTCCCCGCCGAACTCCCGATGTTTTTTCCTTTGCCTGTCACCACAAGCTGCGAATGTTGCCTCCGTGGACAGGCCGCCAGCTCCTCTGGATCAGGGTATGCAGCCTGTGGACACAGCAATGCGCGACCCACTCAACGTACGAACACGACGATAGGAGATTGCTTCATGTTTAAGCGTACTGTGATCGCCGCCTCCCTGGTGGCTGCTACCCTGGCTTCGGCCCAATCCATGGCTGCTGTTGTCGGTGGCGGAGCCACCCTGCCTGAGCCGCTGTACAACGGCAACGCCACCTGGGAAGGCATCCTGCCAAGCGGCTTCAGCTACACCGGCGTGGGCAGCGGCGGTGGCAAGACCGCTTTCCTGACCAACGCCCCTGCGTCGATCAACCAGCCGGCCGGCACCAACGTCGACTTCGCCGGTTCCGACTCGGTGCTCAGCGCCAGCGAACTTTCGACCTACGACACTAACCGCGCCGCCACCTGGGGCAAGTTGATCCAGATCCCGGCCGTCGGCACCACCGTCACCATCCCTTACCACCGCAACGGTGTCAGCGACCTGCAGGTCAACGCTTCGCAGTTGTGCGGCGTGTTCTCCGGCAGCATCTCCACCTGGGGCCAACTGCTCGGCACCGCCGACACCACCCCGATCAAGGTGATCTACCGTTCTGGCAGCAGCGGCACCACCGAGCTGCTGGCGCGCTTCCTCAACGACAGCTGCCCGACCGCCTTCTCGGTCAGCAGCACCTTCACCAGCGCCAACGTCGGCACCGAGCCGAGCACCTGGCAGGGCGTGGCCGGCAGCGCTGACGTGATCAATGCCGTCAACGCTACCGATGGCGCCATCGGCTACGTCAGCCCTGACTTCGTCGATACCGCCAACAACGCCCAGGTGGCCCGTGTCAGCAAGCTGGCCAGCGGTACCGCCGTACTGCCGACCGTCGACAACGCCCAGGCCGCCCTGGCCAGCGCCGCCGCCCCGACCGCCAACCGCGCCAACCCGGCCAGCTGGGCTGTCACCTTCGGCCGTGGCGCCAGCGACAAGCCGGTCCCAACCACGGGCTACCCGATCGTTGGCTACACCAACCTGCTGGTTGGCCAGTGCTACAAGGACGCCGCCGATGCCACCGCCATCCGTGGCTTCCTCAACGACCTGTACAGCGGCAACCACGACCTGGCCATCGGCATTCACTCCTTCGTGCCGGTTCCGGTCGCCTTCGCCGATGAAATCAAGAAAGCCTTCCTGACCAACGCCGGCAACGAAGGCCTGGATATCGCCAACACCAACGTGTGCAACGGTATCGGTCGCTCGTAACAGGCAAAACCCCGGTGGCCCGCGTCCTCGGCCGTGGGCATGGACCCTGGCGGCACCCGTGGGTGACGCCGGGGTTTTTTTATTTTGCGTCGACCTGGCAGCACGAGCGCCGGCACCGGCATTGCGGGCGCAGGCGGTCGCCATACCCCAGCCCCATGAACTTTGCATGACAAAGCTTCGGTCCCTCTGCGGCTGGAGCGCCTTATGGCAAAGCGGCATCACGACCGCCATCCCCTGATCTCGAGAACCAGCACAAGGAACCCTGCGATGTCGCGCGGCATGCCCAAGCCAGCCCTTTCAGCCTCCGCCATCCAGCGTCGCGGCGAGCCGCCGCGGCTCAAGCCCCTGGCCCAGGCCATCGCCCTGCTGATGCTGGCGGGCAGCGCCCACGCGGCGCAGCCGTTCAGTTCGGGCTGGTTTGCCGCCAAGGGTGCTTCAAGTGCTCCGAGCGGCGGCGGTGCCGGCGGTGCGGGGCAGGTGCTGCCGGGATCGCCACCGCCCCTGGCCCAACAGCAGCGCCTGAACCAGCAGTTCCAGCGTTCGGTGAACAACCTCAACAACACGGTGGCGGCCATCGCCGCCCAGCAGGCGGCCCAGGCCAATGGCCGGACCCTGGCCCAGGTGCAGCCGCAGGTGGTGCCCAACGGCCTGGGCGATGGCGGCCTGAAGGTCGACGAGAACCCGCTGACCCAGGGCTGGCTCAATGCCAAGGCGCCGCAGCAGAGCCAGGCCGGCGGCAAGACCCAGGTGCGCATCGAGCAGACCGCCGACAAGGCCATCCTCAACTGGGAGACCTTCAACGTCGGCCGCGACACCACCGTGCGCTTCGAGCAGCAGGCAGACTGGGCCGTGCTTAACCGGGTCAATGACCCGGCTGCACGACCGAGCCAGATCCATGGCCAGATCGAAGCGCCCGGCACGGTGATGCTGATCAACCGCAACGGCGTGGTGTTCAACGGCACCAGCCAGGTCAACGTGCGCAACCTGGTGGCCGCCGCCGCCCAGGTCAGCGACGAGCAGTTCAGCCAGCGCGGGCTTTACGTCGACAGCAGCGCCAGCCAGGCCACCTTCACCGATGCCGCCGGCAAGGTGCTGGTCGAGCGCGGCGCGCAGATTCGTACCCAGGAACCGGGCAGCTCCACCAGCGCTGGCGGCTACGTGCTGTTGCTGGGCAGCGAGGTGGGCAACGAAGGCCAGATCATCGCCGGCAAGGGCCAGGCGACCCTGGCGGCGGCGGACGATTTCTACATTCGTCGCGGCCAGGGCACCGAGGCCAACCGCTACTCGACCACCCGCGGCAATGAGGTGGCGGGCAGCCTCAGGCCCGGCAGCAGCGCCGGCACGGTGAGCAACAGCGGGCTGATCCAGGCCAGTGGCGGCGATGTCACCCTGACCGGTCACCAGGTGCGCCAGCAGGGGGTGATCCTGGCCAGCACCTCGGTGGATCGGCGCGGCAGCATCCACCTGCTCAATGCCGCCAGCGATGCCACCGGCAGCGTCAGCTTCGAGCGTGGCAGCGTCACCGCCGTGCTGCTCGACGACAGCGCGGCGCTCGACAGCCAGCGCGAAGCCTCGAGGGCGGTGGTCAACGGCAGCAACGGCAACCTGGCCACGGGGCGCTTCGACAACCTCAGCACAGTCATCGACCGTCCCGAGCAGTCACGGGTGGAAGTGGTCAGCGGCGGCACCGTGCACTTCCAGGACGGTTCGCTGACCCTGGCCACCGGTGGCCAGATCGCGGTCAGCGCCGGCCGGCGCAGCCTGGTCGACGATGGCGCGCGCCTCGATGTGGCCGGCGCCCTCGGGGTCAAGGTGGCGATGCAAAGCAATGTCATCAAGATCAATGTCCAGGGCAACGAGCAGCGCGATGCCGCCGGCAACCGCGACAAGGGCGGGCTGATCAACAGCGATGTGTGGGTCGACGTGCGCGAGCTGGTGCATGTGGCGGCCGGTGTCAATGGCCATGCTGGCGACCGCTGGTACACCGCGGGTGGCCTGCTGGAGGTGGGCGGCTACCTGGGCACGCGCAGCCACGGCGTGGGTGAATGGATGGCCCAGGGCGGCACCGTGACCTTCACCGGCCAGGACCTGGTCACCCGCGCCGGCGCCGAGATCAACCTGTCCGGCGGCACCCTGGCGGTGCAGGACGGCTATGTGCGCCAGAGTTGGCTGCGTGGCGAGGACGGGCGCCTGTACGAGCTGTCGCGGGCGCCGGGCGACCTGCTCTACAGCGGCCTGTACCAGGGCTTCGAGGACCATTCGGCGCGCTGGTCCCAGACCCGTGTGTTCTACAACCCGCTGATCGCGCCGCAGCAGCGCTTCGAACAGGGCTACACCGTCGGGCGCGACGCCGGCAGCCTGGTGGTGGCCACCCAGGGCGCATTGCTCGATGGCCGGCTGGTCGGCGAGACCTGGCAGGACGAGCGTCAGGTGCAGGCGCCGGTGGCCGGGCTGGATGGCTACAAGCAGGTCCACAGTGCTCGCGCCCGAGGCGCCCAGCTGGTCATCGGCCAGCAGCTGCCAGGCTACCTCACCGACAGCAAGGACCTGGCCTTCAGCCTGACCCCGGTGCTGCGCCAGGTGACGCTGGGTGGCGGCAACCGTGGCGCCAGTGCCGATGTGCAGTTGCAGGCGCCGTTGGACGAGCAGCGGCGGGGGCGACTGGTGCTGGACAGCGAATTGCTCAACGGTTTCGCGCTGGGTGGCCTGAGCATTGCCGCCGGCGAGTCGGTGCAGGTCGACCAGGCGCTGAACCTGGCCAACGGCGGGCAACTGACCCTGTACGCGCCGCAGGTGCGGGTCGCGGCCGACCTTACCGCCAAGGGCGGGCAGATGCTGTTGGGCGATGTGCTGCGCCAGCGCGACGGCGCCGACCTGCGCGATATTGCCCTGGCCACGCCGGCCGGATTGCGTGCGCAGGTGCTGGTTGGCGAAGGCGTGCGCCTGGATGTCGGTGGTGCGCGCAGCGACCGCGAAGATGTAGGGACCATGGCCTGGCGCAACGGCGGCAGCCTGTCGCTGCGCAGCTCCGGCGATGTGCTGCTGGGGCAGGCCAGCGTGCTGGATGTTTCCGGCGGGGTGGTGCGCGGTGAGCGCAACCAGTTGCGCGGTGGCAGCGGCGGCAACCTGACGTTGCAGGCCGGCGTGTTCAATGCCAGCGGTGACGGGCGCCTGCGCCTCGATGGCGAGCTGCGCGGCCATGGCAGCAACGGCGCCGGCACCCTTGACCTGCAGGCCGAGCGCGTGCGGATCGGCGGTGTGGCCGACGCCAGCGCCTTGTCCCTCGGCGAGGATTTCTTCAACCGCGGCTTCGCCCATTACACCGTACGTGGCACGCGACAGTTGACCGTGGTCGAAGGCGCCCAGGTGCAGGTCACCCGGCCCGTGGAACTGCTCGACGCCAGCCTGCCGGTCGGCGACCAGGCCACCCTGTGGCTGGCGCCGCTGGTGCGCGAGAACGCGATCAAGGGCGAGCTGGGCCTGCGTGCCGGTGCCAGCCTGAGCCTTTCCGCCGGCGATACCCGCCTGGTCCAGGCGGACCGTGAGGCCGCGCTGCTGGAAGTGCGCCGTGGCGCCAGCATCGGTGTCGACCCGTTGCAGTCGATCGCCCTGAGCAGTACCGCGCAATTGAACCTGGACGGTTCGCTGCTCGCTCCAGGTGGCAAGGTGAGCCTGTTGCAGGCATTGCCCGAAACGGTGGGGAGCGGGGTGCAGGAAAGCCTGCACAACCGTGCGATCCGCCTGGGCGGCGAGGCGTTGATCGATGTCTCCGGCCAGGCGCTTACCGCCCTCGACAGCCAGGGCCGGCGCTACGGGCGGGTCACCGCTGGCGGCAACATCGTCATTGGTGGGCAGATCGACCACGCCAAGGGGACCAGCGACGGCGCCTACCTCTTCGTTGATATCGCCCGTGGCGCCCGCTTGCGCGCTGATGGCGCCAGCGCCGTGCTGGACATCCGGGGTCAGGGCCCACTGGCAATGGCCAGCGCCGGTGGCAGCATCAGCCTGGCCTCCAGCTATGGCCTGCGCCTTGACGGCACGCTCAGCGCCAGGTCCGGCGGTGTCGGCGCGGCGGGCGGCAGCCTCGGTGTGGCCCTGGATACCGGCCTGTACCGCAAGGATGGCCTGGAGGATGGCCTGAACGTGCCGCGCGAGCTGGTACTCGGCCGTGGGGCCGGTACCGACCAGCGCTTGCGCTATGGCCATGCGCGCCTGGATGTGGACACCGTCGAGCGCGGTGGTTTCGCCAACCTGGCACTGCTCAGCGACGGGGTGCTGGCCTTCGATGGCTCGCTGGCGCTGGACCTGGCCCAGGGTCTGCAACTGTACGCCGGGTCCCTGGTGCTCGCCGACGGCAGTGCCAACGACAGCAGCATCCGCCTGCGTGCGCCCTACGTGCGACTGGCAGGCAGCAACCACCTGGGCGGCGACCAGACCGTGCGCCCGACGGTCAAGGGCGGGCTGTCGCAGCAGGCGTCGAACGCACTGTTGCAGGTCGAGGCCAACCTGCTCGAAGTGCGCGACGAACTGAGCCTGGGCGCTCGCGGCAACCTGGCCCTCAGTGGTGGGCGACAGCTTGAGTTCGACCGTCGGGGCTTTGCCCTGACCCGCCTGCGCAGTGAAGGGGATATCCGCTTCCTCGGCCGCGACATAGCTTCGCTGCCGACCCAGCTAAGCAGCAATGCCGATATTGAATTGCTGGCCGCGCAACTGTATCCGGTGAGCGGTGCCTACGCTCGCGTGCTGAGCACCCGCGACGCCACCCTGCGGATCGGACGGGTCGGCGAGGCCACGCCAGGCGTGCCGCTGTCGGTGTTCGGCCGCCTGCACCTGGGCGCCGGCACGGTGGAGCAGGGCGGGGTGGTGCGGGCGCCGCTTGGGCAGGTGCTGCTGGGGGATACCGGCGAGAACGGCCAGGATGTGCGCCTGCTGCCCGGCAGCATCACTTCGGTCAGCGCGGCGGGGCTGCGCATGCCTTACGGTGGCACCGTCGATGGCCTGAGCTACCTGTACGGCGGCAAGCCGGTGAACCTGATCGGCGGCAGCGGCGATAGCGACCACGGGGTGGTCCTGGCGGGCAAGCACATCGATGTGCAGGCCGGGGCGCTGATTGACCTGGCCGGCGGCGGCGAACTGACCGGTGCCGGCTTCGTCTCCGGGCGCGGCGGCTCCACCGACGCCCGCTACCATCCGTTGATGCAGCTCGATGCCGATGGCCGCCTGGTACTGCCGTCGCTGTCGAGCAACCCGGTCTATGCCATCGTCCCAGGCCAGGTCGGCGACTACGCGCCGCTGGCCGGGGAAGCCGGCGTGGCCGACCCGGCCATCGGCCAGCGCATCACCCTCGACCAGGGCGTCCCGGGGCTGGCGGCGGGTACCTACACCTTGCTGCCGGCCAGCTACGCGCTGTTGCCGGGCGCCTTCCGTGTCGAGCTCAACGGCTTGGCCATGGCCGGCCAGCGAGGTATCAGCCAGGTCATGCGCAATGGTTCCTGGACCACCTCGGGCAGCCTGTCGGTGGCCAACACCGATGTCCGCCAGCCGTTGTCGGGGCAGGTGATCCTCACCGCGGCCGACACCCTGCGCCGCTACAGCCAGTACAACGAAATGTCCTACGCCAGCTTCGTCAAGGCCGACGCCTTGGCCAAGGGTGTTCCGCGGGCGGCGCTCGAGGCCGATGGCAAGTGGCTGACCCTGCGCCTGAAGCCCAATGCCGACCCCGAGACCGCATTCCGCTTTGCCGGTCAGGCGCGCTTCGACGCCGCCCGTGAGGGGCGTGGCGGCAGCGTGGCGGTACTGGGCGTGGAGGCCATCGAGATCCTCGCCGACGGCCAGGTCAGCGACTGGCTGCAACCCAATCGGGTCGCGCTGCGCGCCAGTGACCTGAGCGCGCTCAAGGCGCCGCGACTCAGCATCGGCGCCCGTCCGGAGGTGCTCTACGGCCAGGGCGGCAACATGGTGCGCTTCAAGGAGTCGACCGCTGACATCCTGGTGCGCAGTGGCGCCGAGCTGCGCGCCAGCGAGGTGTTCCTGGCCACCGACAGGGCGCGTGGCGCCATCGTCGTCGAGCAGGGCGCCGGTATCATCACCCTGGGCCAGGGGGCGGTGCCGTTCGATGCCAATGACGGTTTCCTCATCGACCCCAACGCCCACGGCCTGCTGGCGCTGTCCAACGGCCGCCTGGACGTGCTGCCATCGGTGGCTGGCGATGTCTTCGCCCCCGGCAGCATCCTCATTGGCGGCTGCAGCTCGGGCAACTGCGTGGGTATGACCCGCCTGTACTCGGACGGCTCGCTGTTCGCCGCGACCGACCGTACCTTCAACCTCGACGACCAGGTCAGCTTCGGCACGCGCCACCTGGGCCTGGCGGTGGGCCGGATCAACGTCGGCTCCAGCGCCGCGCTGGCCGCCGCGGCCAGCGCCGGGGTGCTGGGCCAGGGGCTGACACTCAACCAGCAAGTGCTCGACCGCCTGTTCCAGGGCAGCACCGAGGGCGGCATTCCCGCCCTGCAGACCCTGTCGCTGACGGCGGCCGACTCGTTGAACTTCTTCGGCAACAGCGTGCTCGACACCTATGATCCGCTGACCGGACGCAACCGCGTGCAGCAACTGATCCTCGGCACGCCGGCTATCTACGGCCTCGGTCAGGCCAGCGAACGGGCGACCATCCACACCGCCAACCTGGTGTGGAACGGCGCCCGTACGCTGCCCGGCGCACCCATCGCCGGTGGCGCGGGCAGTGGCGACGGCGTGCTCGAACTGCGGGTGGAAAACCTGACCTTCGGCTACGGGCCGGCCAGCCAGCCCGACGGCACCGCCAGCATGAGCCGCCAGACCCTGGGCTTCAGCCAGGTCGACATCCGCGCCAGCCGCCAGGTCAGCGCCAACCACAGCGGGGCGTTGCAGGTGTACCACCAGCGCGGCGCCTGGCAGGGCGAGGGCGGCTTCCAGTACAGCGGCGGCGACCTGCTGGTGGAGACGCCGTTGTGGACCGGCGGCGCTGGTTCGATCAACCGCATCAGCGCCGGTGGTCTGTTGCGCGTGGGCGGTGGGGGCGGCGCGCTGGCCAGCGGCCGCGATGGCGTGGGCGCGGAGCTCGCGCTCAGTGGCCAGCAGGTGCTCCTCGACGGTACCTTCAGCCTGCCCAGCGGCAAGCTGAGCGTCTCGGCGCAACAGGCGCTGGTCCTGGGGGAGGGTTCGCGCATCGACCTGGCCGGGCGCAGCCTGACCTTCAACGACGTGACCCAGTACAGCTGGGGCGGCGAGCTGCTGCTGGCCAGCATGGCCGGTGACATCCGCCAGGCCAGTGGCAGCCTGGTTGACCTCAGTGCCCGCAACAATCGCGCCGGCCGGCTGAGCGCCACCGCCCTGGGTGGGCAGGTCAGCCTGCTGGGCCAGATCCTCGGCAGCGCCAGCGGCGATCATGACGCCGGTGGCACGCGGATACCGTACGCCGAGGGATCGGTGGCGGTCCGTGCCCGCCAGGTGGACGATTTCGCCGGGCTCAACCAGCGCCTTAACCGCGATCAGGTATTCGGCGCCCGCAGCTTCCAGATCACCCAGGGCGACCTGGCGATCGGCAGCGAGCTCAAGGCGCGAGAGATCAGCCTCTCGCTGGATAACGGCCAGTTGACCGTGGCCGGCACCGTCGATGCCAGCGGCGCCCAGGTCGGCAGCATCCGCCTGGCGGCCGGGCATGGCCTGACCCTGGCCGCCGGGGCCGTGCTCGATGCCCATGGCAGCCTGCTGCGGGTCGACAGCAATGGCGCGATCATCGATGCGCCGAACCGGGCGCAGATCGAGCTGGCCAGCGGCGACGGGCTGCTGACCCTGAGCCCCGGCGTTCGCCTGGACTTGCGCCACGGCACCGCCGCCGCGCAACACGACGGCCGTGCCCGTGGCTCGCTGGTATTGACGGCGCCGCGCGTGGGCGGCGACATCGCCGGCGATATCGCCATCGACGCCCGTGGCAGGCTGGACATCCAAGGTGCGCAGTCCATCGCCGTGGTCGGCCTGCAGCGCTATACCGACGCGCCGAATGGCGGCACCGCGGCCAGTGGTCGACCGTACCAGTACATCGACCAGGCTTATCTCGACGCCAAGCATGCGCGCAGCGTGCTGTTCGTCAATGCCGCGCTGGCCAACCGCGACCTGCTCGACAACCGCCTGGCCGGCCTGAACAACGCTGCCTACGCCAAGGCCCTGCACCTGCGCCCCGGCGTGGAGATCGCCAGTCGCGATGGCCAGACCGACCTGGTGGTGCGCGGCGACCTCGACCTGTCCGGGCATCGTTACGCCAGCCTCAACCCGGCCACGGCGCAGACCCTCCTGCGCGGTTCCGGCGAGGTCGGCCACCTGGCCTTGCGTGCCGGCGGCAACCTGGAAGTCCATGGCAGCATCAGCGACGGCTTCCTGCCGCCGGAACTGGCCACCGGCAGCGAACGCATGGATGGCCGTGGCTGGATCCTGATTCCCGGCAAGCAGCCGTTCGACAGTGACCTGGTGATTCCACGCAGCGGTGTCGAACTGGCCGCTGGCACGCGCTACCCTGCGGGCAGCACGCTGAATTTCGACCTGCCGTTCGCCGACACCTCGCTGCCGGCCAACACCCGCTTGCCCAGCGTGTTGACCCTGGCCAGCGCCGTGACCCTGCCCGCCGGTACCGTGCTTGATGCCGCCGTGCGCGATGCTTCCGGCAATCTCCTGTATGCCGCCGGCACCTTGCTCGACCAGGCGGTGACTCTCACCGCCGATACCCGGCTGGATGCCGGCAGCCGCCTGCCGGTAAGCGTGGCGGTGCGCGGCGGGGTCTGGCGCAAGGGCGCTGCCCTGCCTGTGGGAGGGCTGACCCAGCGTGGCGCCCTGGCGCTGGCGGTGGGCGCGCTGCTGCCGGCAGGCACCGACGTCAAGCTGCCCACAGGTGTGTTCTGGGTCGACCTGCGCCAGGAGGTCGCCGGCCAGCAGGGACGCAACTGGGCGCTTGGGCAGATGCTGCCGGAGGGCTCGCAATCCTGGTCGATGCGCCTGGTGGCCGGCGCCGACCTGGGCGCCGCCGACAGCCGCATCACCCGCCCGGAGCCGGACGCCGGCGCATTGCGCCTGGCCGACCAGCACTACATCGCCACGCGGGTGATCGAGACTTCAAAACCCGTCATCAGCTATTTCTGGACCAACCTGGCGGTTGGGCGGGTACCCGGCCAACCGGTGCCCTCCAACCTGCTGGCGCTGTGTACCGCCCGGCCGACCTGGTGCCTGAAGGTCGAAACGCCGGGCGGCGTCACCAAGGCCGAGATCACCCCGCAGACCCAGCTGTACAGCGTCTTGCGCACCGGTACCGGCGACCTTGAACTGCTCAGTGCCGGCGACTGGCGCATGGACTCGCTGTATGGGGTCTACACCGCCGGTACCCAGGCGCCGGCCCTGCTCGAGCAAGGCATCGATCCGCATCAGCTGGCCCGCGGTCGCCAGGCCGATGGCAGCGTGCTTGGCGCCCTGGGCGCGGCCTACGAATCGACCACCGGCCAGTACCGGGCCTGGTATCCACAGCAGGGCGGCAACCTGTTGATCGCCGCTGGCGGTGACCTGACCGGCAACCTGGTCGGGCCCAAGGCCACCGAGCAGCAGACGCGGCGTCAGACCGCTTCGGCGGCTGTCGGCAACTGGCTGTGGCGCCAGGGGCAGACCGACGTCGGCACGCCAGGTGCATGGTGGCTCAATTTCGGCAGTTTCGCCCAGGACCCGGCCAGCGCGCCCGGGCTGCCTTACCTGGTCGGTTTCACCGGTATCGGCACACTGGGTGGCGGCAATCTGGATGTGCGGGTGGCGGGCGCGGCCGGCCTGTTGCAGGCCAGCGGCGCCGACCTTTCCAGCGTCGAGCGCAGCCAGGGCCTGAACCTGGTGGTCGCCAGCAGCGGCCGGGTGGACGCCGATGGGCGCCTGGTACAGACCGGCGGTGGCGACCTTGACCTGCGTGTCGGTGGCGGACTCAACCCGGGGCTGGCCGCGATCACGGCCGCGGACGCCCAGATGGACCTGCAGGGAACCTTGGTCAACCTGCGCGGCGCCTTGCAGGTGGAGGCGGCCAATATCGGTCTGTTGCAGTCGATCTACGGCAGCTACGGCATCGAGCAGGACAACAGCGAATCGCGTGCCTACGACCCCTACACCGCAACCCGGGCCAAGGCCTGGGGCGGCGTCACGCTGATGCCGGGTGACAGCGGCGTGCGCCTGCTCAGCCGCGGCGACCTGGTGCTGCAGGGGGTAGGTGATCCGGGCCGGGTGCCGACGTTCAACAGCACGCCGTTCACTGCCGACAGTGGCACGCGGATGAGTGGGCGCGGCAACAGCTGGTTCTCGCTGTGGACTGCGCAGACCGCTATCGAACTGATCAGCCTGGGTGGCGACCTGGCACCGAACGTTCACAACCGTGCCAGTGTCGCGACCCGCAACCTGGCGATCCATGGCGGCCGCGTGTTCTATCCGACCGCGCTCAGCGCCACCGCGGTCAATGGCAGCCTGTACTATGGCGACTCGGTACGCAGCTCGGCGAGCCAGGCCTCGCCGGAGAGCCTGATGACCGCGCCTTCGGCCAACACGCGCTTGCAGTTGCTCGCGGGGGACTCGATCTATGCCGGCGGCTACACAGTCAGCCAGGCGGGCACCGACGCTTCGGCGCTGCCTACGCCGTGGCGCCCCGCATTCCTGGGCACCAGTACCGGCAACCTCGTGCTGTCGACCAACCTGCACGGCGACCTGCCGCGCAATGTCCGGGAAAGTCCGCTCTACAGTTTCGGCGTCAACACCTATGTCGAAAGCCGGGTGCAGCCTGCGCAGCCAGTACGGTTCTATGCGCTGGATGGCGACATCGTCGGGCTGAACACCGGCGAGGTCATCGATTATCCCGTGCTCGGGCTCAAGCTCTACCAGGGCAGCGGCCCGCTGCGCATCATGGCAGGTCGCGACATCGTCAACGCCGGCACCGTGCTGGGCAGCCAGCGCCAGGCGGCCGGCGGCCTGGTGGCCGGTGGCGAGGGTGGCAACAACCTGTCCCACGGCAACCTCATCATCCATGGCGACAGCCAGGATGTCTCGCTGGTCAGTGCCGGTCGCGACATCCGCCTGAGCACCTTCAATATCGCCGGCCCCGGCCAGCTCGAGGTGGTCGCCGGGCGCAACCTGTACCAGTCCGGATCGGGTGTCGACTCGGCCTATCAGGAGGCGGCGATCACCAGTATCGGTCGGGTCGGCGGCAGTGGCGCCGGTAACGATGGCGCGGCCATCGCCATCATCGTCGGGGCCGGCAAGCAGGGGCCGGACTACGCCGGCCTGCTGGCACGCTACCTGGATCCGCAACACTTGGCCGACCCTTCCCGGTCGTTGGCAGGGCAACCGGGCCAGGTCGTCAAGGTCTACGACCAGGACCTGCTGGCCTGGCTGCGCGCGCGCTTTGCCTTCGAGGGGGACGCCGAGGCGGGCCGGGCATTTCTCGCCACGCTGCCTGCCGAGCAGCAGCGCATCTTCGCCCGGCAGGTGTACTTCAGCGAACTGCGCGAAGGTGGCCGCGAATACAACGACGTCGACGGCCCGCGCAGCGGCAGCTACCTGCGCGGTCGCCAGGCGATCGCCGCGTTGTTCCCGGAGCGCGATGTGGCCGGCAACCCGATCCGCTATGGCGGTAGCGCCACCTTCTACGGCGGTGCGGGCATCCACACCGACTTCGGCGGCGATATCCAGGTACTGACGCCCGGTGGCCAGCAAGTGTTCGGCATCGAAGGCGAGGCCCCGCCGTCCACCGCCGGGGTGATCACCCAGGGCAGCGGCAACATCCAGCTGTATTCTCAAGGCAGCATCCTGCTCGGCCAGAGCCGGATCATGACCACCTTCGGCGGCTCGATTCTCGGCTGGTCGGCCCAGGGCGACATCAACGCCGGTCGCGGTTCGAAGACCACCGTGGTCTACACCCCGCCCAAGCGCACCTACGACCGCTGGGGCAACGTCGGCCTGGCGCCGAGCGTGCCGAGCACCGGCGCCGGCATCGCCACGCTCAATCCGATCGCCGAGGTGCCACCGGGGGATATCGACCTGATCGCGCCGCTGGGCACCATCGATGCTGGCGAGGCCGGGATCCGTGTGTCCGGCAACGTCAACATCGCCGCGCTGCAGGTGGTCAACGCCGCCAACATCCAGGTCCAGGGCGATGCCAAGGGCATGCCGGTGGTGGCCTCGGTGAACACTGGGGCGATCGCCTCGGCCAGTGCCGCGGCATCGTCGGCCAGCCAGGCTGCCGAAGAGGCGGGCCGCCAGCAGCAGGCCGCGTCCAGGCAGCGCCAGCCTTCGGTGATCACCGTGCAGGTGCTGGGTTTCGGCGGCGAGCGGCTGGTGCCGGGCCAGGACGGGGCGAGCCTCAATCCCCAGTACAACCGCCAGAGCCCGGTGCAGGTGCTGGGCGCGGGGGCGCTGGACGAACGGGCGAAGGCGCAGTTGACCGAGGAGGAGCGGGGCAACCTGTTGCTATGAGAGCAAAACCGCCCAACGGCAGGCTTTTCCTGTGGTTTCTTGATCCCGCTCATGGTTTCGGCGAGTGGCCCTCGCCGCGGCTTCGTGGCTGTGCTTTTCTTGCGCGGCATTTCAGACACGGAGTATCGACTTCAATGCGAATCAGGGAAGAGACCTACTGGCAGTGGGCCGATGCGCAGCTGCACAGCCGCTGTCACGACGAGGAACTGAGCGATGGCACCAGTATCGATGTGCAGGTGCGCCTGTCCAGGGTCGGTGCCACGCAGTTGTTTCTCGGGCTGTATGCCCGAAGCGGTGAGGCCTTGCTGGAAGAGTACTACCCCTCGCGGCCGGGCGAGACCATGACTCGGGCGCTGGTCTGGGGCGTGGACCGCGCCCGCGCCCTGGCCACCGGCGCCTTGCCGCTGCCGGAACAGGCACCGCGTCGGCGCCTCGCCTAGCAGACATGAAAAAGCCCGGCCTTTTCAGGCCGGGCTCAAGATACGGTGTGCTACGCGGGTTCAGTTCAGCGCGTCGATCACCTTGATTGCCTGCCGCTCGCGGGCGGCGGGCCATTCTTGTTGCAGGGTCTGCAGTACGCGACCGACGAAGGTAGTGTCGGCGGCGGCCTTCCTGCCGACGTAGCCCTGGCCACGGCGGTAGACCTTGAAGCGGGCGCGCATGCTGGGCATGTGCGATTCGAATTCGGCTTCGACCGTGTTCGGCGGCAGGCGGTCCAGGCGGACCTCGCCGGACTGGCTGACCCACAGCAGGTGGTCGTCGAGGCTGTCCTTGCGTGCGGCGAACAGCCGGGCCAATTGGTCGATGGTTGGATTGTTGTTCAAGTTCATCATAAAGCCCCCATTACTCTCATTCGTTGGTGAAGTTCGGCTGAAGTTCACATTCGGCGCCACACCATGTAGCGCGCTAACCAAGGCTGCTACAGCAGCTTCGCAACAGGGGCTTTCTCACGCTGCCTTCTGGGCAGTTTCCCTCTCCACGGACGGCCTGCGTTACCGCGCAGGCCGTCTGGAACACCCTTGCCACCGCTCCCGATCGGGGAGACGGCCTCATCATGCACAAGGCGCGGGAAGGGCGTCAACCGTTTTGTAGTGATTATTTTTTGTCACTACATCTTGTCGGACAATCCTGCCGGATCTGTCATGCCAGTCCGTTGTCGCCGTGCTCAAGGTAGCCGGGGCGTTGCCGCAGGCGCTGGTGATAGGCCTCCAGCGCCGGCAGCGCCGGGTGCTCCAGAGGCGTGCGCCGCCAGCGGTTGAGGGACAGGCCGATAGCCACGTCGGCGAGGCTGAAGGCATCGCCGGCGACATAGGCGCCGGTGGTTTGAAGGCGCGCTTCGAGCAGGCGCATCCTGGCCGTCCATTGGGCGCTGCTGGCGGCCAGCAGCGCGGGGTCCTGGTGCGCCGGCGACTGGCGCACCAGCGACATGAACGGGTAGCGCCAGGCATCGTTGAGGTCGGTGGCCTGCCAGTCGAGCCACTGGTCCACCGCGGCGCGGGCACGCGGGGCGCCGGGGTAGAGCGCCTCGCCGTGGTACTGGTTGGCCAGGTAGCGCAGGATCGTGTTGGACTCCCACAGCACGAAGTCGCCATCGACGATCACCGGCACCATGGC
The DNA here is from genome assembly GCF_019646095.1 of Pseudomonas sp. 2hn. Classification (NCBI taxonomy): domain Bacteria; kingdom Pseudomonadati; phylum Pseudomonadota; class Gammaproteobacteria; order Pseudomonadales; family Pseudomonadaceae; genus Pseudomonas; species Pseudomonas sp. 2hn. Next base: position 2,340,450 of record NZ_CP081016.1, read on the forward strand.
ATTGGGGTTCAGCGCCAGGAACTCGGGCGTGTCGGTGGCGCGAAAGCCGCTGCCCCAATCTTCGCGCTGGAACGGCAGGTTCAGTTCGGCGCAGGCCCACAACACCTTGCGCACGTTGATCGACGAGGCCTTGCCCAGGATCTTCAGCATGTCACGGCTCCAGGCTGGAGAGTATGCGTTGCGCGGCGCGCACGCGTTCTTCGTTGGGGTAGTTGCGGTTGGCCAGCAGCACGATGCCCATCTGCCTGGACGGCACGAACGCCACATAGGCACCGAAGCCGCCGGTGGCGCCGGTCTTGTTGTACCAGGCGGCAGGATCGGCGGGCAGCGCCGGGTTCAGCGCCTGGATCGGATTTTCCCCGCGGATGATCTTGGCGCCGTTGTATTCCAACAGGGTGTCGAGGCTGACCGGGTAGGGGTAGCGCTCCCAGCCCAGGCCCTGGGTCATCGCGCCGACCTGGAAGTAACCGGACTGGGTGATGGCGATGGCCTTGCGCATGGCCGGGTCGAGGGTGTCCGGTTGCAGCTGCAATTGCACATAGCGCAGCAGGTCGCTGGCACTGGTCTTGATGCCGTAGGCCTGCTCGGCGTAGGGGCCCGGGTTGACCCGCACCGGCTTGTCGTTGGCGTCGTAGCCTTGCGCGTAGAGCCCGCGGGCACTGGCCGGCACTTCCAGGTAGGTGTGCTTGAGCCCAAGGCGGGGCAGCACCTGCTGGATCATCAGTTCGGCGAACGGCCGTTGCTGGGCGCGGGCCGCCAGGTCGCCGAACAGGCCCAGGCTGGGGTTCGAGTAGCAGCGGTGAGTGCCGGGGGCGAAGCGGGGCTGCCAGTGCTGAAACCAGGCCAGCGTCTGTGCCGGGGTCTGCACCTCATCGGGGAACTGCAAGGGCAGGCAGTCGCCGCTGTAGGCCCCCAGTTCCAGCACGCTGGCCTTGCCGATCGAGGCCTTGGCCAGGGCCGGCTGGTAGCGGTTGGCGGGCGCCTGCAGGTCGAGCTTGCCTTCGGCGCTGGCCAGGGCGGCGAGGGTCGCGGTGTAGGTCTTGCTCACCGAGCCGACCTCGAACAGTGTGTCGCGGCTCACTGCCTGGCGGCTGGCCTTGTCGGCCAGACCGTAGTTGAAGTAATGCGACTGGCCGTTGGCATACACCGCCACGGCCATGCCGGCGATGCCTTGCTCGCGCATGAGCGGTGGGATGACACCATCGACGGTGGCTTGCAGGTCGTTGGCCAGCAGCGGCGGCGCGGCCAGCGTCAGGGTGGCGGCCAGCAGCAGGTGTGGGGGGCGTTTCATGGTGGGGCGTTCCTTGTCGTGGATCAGGGGCGTGGCAAAGCGAGGTGTCCGTTGGGCGACACCGACAGGGGTTCCGGCGTTAGCGGCACAAAGGCCAAGACCTTATCGTCCAGGCTTGCACAAAGACAAGACGGAAACTGAGATGAGATATCTACGGATGCTGTTCGACAACTTCACCCTGGCCCTGCTCGGGGTGGTGTTCATCGCCACCGTGCTGCCGTGCTCCGGCGAGGGCGCGGTGCTGTTCGGCTGGCTGACCAACCTGGCCATCGGCCTGTTGTTCTTCCTGCACGGCGCCAAACTGTCGCGCGAGGCGATCATCGCCGGCGCCGGCCATTGGCGCCTGCACCTGCTGGTGTTCAGCTGTACCTTCGTGCTGTTCCCCTTGCTGGGGCTGGCGTTCAAGCCGCTGTTCGTGCCGCTGGTGGGCAATGAGCTGTACCTGGGCGTGCTGTACCTGTGCGCCTTGCCAGCCACCGTGCAGTCGGCCATCGCCTTCACCTCGCTGGCCCGGGGCAACGTGCCGGCGGCGATCTGCAGCGCGGCGGCCTCGAGCCTGCTGGGGATTTTCCTGACGCCGCTGCTGGTGATGCTGCTGCTGGGCGCCTCGGGCGACACCGGTTCCGGGCTGGATGCGGTGCTGAAGATCACCCTGCAGTTGCTGGTGCCCTTCGTCGCCGGGCAGGTCGCCCGCCGCTGGATCGGCGCCTGGGTCAAGCGCAATGCGCGCTGGCTGAAGGTGGTGGACCAGGGCTCGATCCTGCTGGTGGTTTACACCGCCTTCAGTGAAGCGGTGGTCACCGGCCTGTGGCACACGGTGTCGCCGCAACACCTGGCCGGGCTGTTCGCCGTATGCGGGATCCTGTTGGCGGTGGTACTGCTGGGCACGCGGTTGCTCGGGCGGCTGCTGGGATTCAATGTCGAGGACCGCATCACCATCCTGTTCGCCGGCTCCAAGAAGAGCCTGGCGACGGGCGTGCCCATGGCGCAGGTGCTGTTCGTGGGAGGCGGCATCGGGGCGATGATCCTGCCGTTGATGCTGTTTCATCAGATCCAGCTGATGGTCTGCGCGGTGCTGGCGCAGCGGTATGCGGCGCGGGTTGAGGCGGCGCATCCTGAGGCGAGCGCGTCGCTGTAAGGATCATCCCTGAGGGCCTGGCTGTAAGGATGCGGTGGGAGCGGGCTTGCCCCGCGATAGCGATTGCCTGGACGAGCGCTATCGCGGGGCAAGCCCGCTCCCACGAGTTCGCTCTCGCGAAGGCCTCCGATGCACACTCACTGAGCCACCATCGTTTGCAATCGCGCCAATGCCGGCCCTTCGCGTTGGCGTTCGAACACCTGCAGCGACACCTCCAACATGCCGCCCGGCGCACGCGACAGGCGTTGTTCACAGCGCAGGCGCAAGCGCCCCTGGTCACATTCGAACTGCCTGACGCCGGGCTTCGCGCCGCCCTCCAGGCGCAGCTCGGCCAGGCGCCCCTGGGCCGCCAGCAGGGCCAGCCCCTTGTCGCGCAACAACCCATTGCCCTGGGTCATCAAGCCGGTGGCCCGCACGGCGGCGGCCATGGCCACGGCGACGATGGTCAGCGCCACCAGCACTTCGATCAGGGTGAAACCGTCCTCGGTGGTGCGCACGGGAGCTCCATTCGCGCAGGCCAAAGCGGCACTGTAGAGCGGCGCGATGACGGTTTGACGACGCCGACTCCCGAGCTTTTTCAATATCCGTGACATACCGGCTTGCCACAATCGGCCCCCGATTCGAACTCACGCAAGGAATGCCGAGATGCAGATCGCCCGCCGCAACATGCCCGCCCAGCGTATCCGCCAACAGGGTTTTACCCTGATCGAGATCATGGTGGTGGTGGTGATCCTCGGGATTCTCGCGGCGATGGTGGTGCCCAAGGTGCTCGACCGCCCCGACCAGGCCCGGGCCACCGCGGCGCGCCAGGACATCGGCGGGCTGATGCAGGCGCTCAAGCTGTACCGGCTGGACAACGGCGCCTATCCCAACCAGAACCAGGGCCTGAAGGTGCTGGTGGAAAAGCCGGCCCAGGCAAAGGACGGCCAATGGCGCGCCTACCTCGACCGCCTGCCCAACGACCCATGGGGGCGCCCGTACCAGTACCTGAACCCCGGCGCCAACGGCGAGATCGATGTGTTCTCCCTGGGCGCCGACGGCCAGGCCGGCGGCGACGGGGTGAATGCCGATCTCGGCTCCTGGCAGTTGTGACCGGCCATGGCACGCCAGGAGGGCATGGCCGTGATCAGTGCGTTGCTGATCGCCGCAGTGGTGGCGGTGATTGCCGCCGGCATGATCGAGCGTCAGGGCTTGCTGACCCGTCAGGTGGAGAATCGCCAGCTGGCATTGCAGGGCCAGTGGGCCCTGGAGGGCGGCTTGCAGCTTAGCCGCCAGGTGCTGTTCGAGCAGCGCCTGCGCGATCCGCTGGTGCGCGCAGGCCAGCCCTGGTCCCGGCCGATGCGCGACGTGCCGTCCGGCAGCGTGCGTTTCGATGGGCAGTTGGAGGACGAGCAGAGCAAGTTCAACCTGCGCAACCTGGTGGTCGATGGCCAGGTGGACGCCGAGGCGTTGGCGACCTTCCAGCGTCTGTGCGCGCTGATAGGGGTCAATGAGCGACTGGCCACGGCCATTGCCGGGCAGGTGATCGACAGCTACCCACAGCGCCCGCTGGCAACGCCCTCCAATCCCGGCCTGGGCCTGGACAGCGGCCGTGCGACTTCACCGTCCAGCGCCGCCGAAGTGTTGCCGGCCAGGCGCCCGATGCTGCGCAGCGTCGAGGCCCTGGCCGGGCTCAAGGGCATGGATGGCGACGCCCTGGCGCGCCTGCGCCGTTTCGTCACGGTGCTGCCGGCACTTACCTGGATCAACGGCAACACCGCTAGCGCCGAAGTGCTGGCCGCCCAGGTGCCGGGGCTGTCGTTGCAGCAGGCCGCGGTATTGGTAGCTGAGCGCGACGGCGGACGCTGGTTCATCAATCGCGGCGATTTCGTCAATCGCCTGCGCATGCCATCCCTGGCCATGGCCAATGTGCGGGTGGGGATCAACAGCGACTGGTTCCGCCTGCATGGCCTGGCGCGCCAGGGCAATCGCGAGCTTGCCCTGCAGGCGCTGCTGCGCCAGCGCGAGGGGCGGTTGCCGGATGTCATCTGGCGGCGGGTGGGCGCATGAGCACGGTCATGGAGGTCTGGTTGGCACCGCTGGCCGAACTGGACGAGGCGTCGGTGCTGGAGTATCGCCTGGCTGATCGGCACGGGCAGGCGAACCGTGGGCAACTGCTTCGGCAGGCCAAGGGCGCGCCCTGGCGTCTGCACCTGCACGAGCAGGATAGCCTGGCCTTGGATATCGGCATGCCGCCCCTGACCGGCAAGCGCCTGTCGGCGGCAGTGGGCTGCGCGGTGCAGGGGCTGGTGCTGGGGGATGCCGGGCAGGTCCATGTGGCGCATGGGCCGCGTCGGGCCGATGGGCAGGTCGCGGTGGCCTGGCTCGGCTTGGCGGAATTGGCACGGCTGCAAGCGTGGCTGCAGATCGGTGGGATCAAGCCGGCCGGGTTGCACGCCCGTCAGGACGATGCACCGTCGTCGGCGGATCTGTCCGGCGGCCTGGTTGGGCCGGCGAAGCCGATGGCCTGGGGACGCACGCTGGGCATCTGGGCGGCGGCGACGCTGGTCTGGTGCCTGGGCCTCAATCTTTACGCGGCTCACCTGGCTCGCGAAGGTGAAGCGTTGCGTAGCCACATGGTCGCCCAGGTGCGCCTGGCTTTCCCGCAGTTGCCGGTGGTGCTCAACCCGTTGCAGCAGGCGCGCCAGCAACTACAGGGCGGGCAGGGTAGCGCGGCGGCGGGGCTGTCGGCATTGCTGGAGGGTGCCGGGCAGGTCATGCCGTTCCTGGCCGGTAATGTCGAGGCCATGGATTACCAGGATGGGCAGTTGCGTATTACCGCCTTGCCCGACGGCGGCAAGGCCCCGGCGGGCAGCGCCTGGCAGGCCGATCTTGCCGCCCGTGGCATCGACGGCCAGGCCAGCGGGCAGGGCTGGACACTGCGCGTGGCCAATCCGTCTGGTGGGGAACTGGCCCATGTCGATTAAGGCGCGCCTGGCTAACCTGCGTGTGCAGGGGCGGCAACGCTGGCAGGCCCTGGCGGTGCGGGAACGTCGCGCCGTCGCCCTGGGCGCAGGTCTGCTCGGCGTGCTGTTGTGCTGGCAGGTGTTGGTCCAGCCGGCGTTGGCCAGGATCGATCACTGGCAGGCCGAAATACCTAAACTGCGCGGCCAGGCACAGGCGCTCGACGCTCTGCTTGGCGAGCGTCTGGCGCAGCGCCCGGCAGACATCGCCCAGGCAGTGCGCCAGAGCCTGGAACAGGCCGGCCTGCAGGCGCACTCACAGCTCGACGCTGACGGCGATGCCTGGCGCCTGAGCTGGCAGCGGGCCCCGGCCGAAGCGGCGATGGCCTGGCTACAGGGCGTACCGCCGCGGCTGGGACTTGGCATCGGCCAACTGGCGCTGCGCCGCGACCCGGATACCGAACCGGGCAGCCCGGTGACCTTCTCCGGAACCCTTCGCATGGATCAGGCGCATGGCGCTAAGGACCCTTCATGACGTGCCTCCGTTCACCGCGACTGCCGTTCGCGCCCTTGCTCCTGGCCCTGGCGCTCAGCGCCTGCGCCAGCGCGCCGAGCGTGCAACGCCCCTTGGCCAGCAGCGAACTGGGTCGCCCGTTGGCCGAGGCCAGTACCTCGACGGGCGTGCTGGATCATCGTGCCCAGCCCGAGGCGCAGACCCGCCCGGCAACGCACCAGCCTGCCCCTCGGGTCGGCCAGCGCCACAGTCGCGCCGTGGCAACGCCGGTCCCGGCCAACCCGCTGGGTGAGCAGCCTGTACAACTGAATTTCGTCGACGCCGATATCCAGGCGGTGGTGCGCGGCCTGTCCCGTGCCACGGGGCGTCAGTTCCTGGTCGATCCGCGGGTCAAGGGCCAGCTGACCCTGGTCTCCGAGGGCGAGGTCCCCGCCAGCAAAGCCTATGGCATGCTGTTGTCGGCCCTGCGCATGCAGGGTTTCAGCGTGGTCGACGTCGGCGGCGTGGCCCAGGTGGTGCCCCAGGCCGACGCCAAGCTGCTCGGCGGCGCGCTGGTGACCGGGGACCGCGACGCCGGCAACGGCATGGTCACCCGTACTTTCCGCCTGCAGTACGAGAACGCCGTCAACCTGATCCCGGTGCTGCGTCCGATCGTCTCGCCCGACAACCCGATCAACGCCTACCCCGGCAACAACACCCTGGTCGTCACCGACTACGCCGAGAACCTCGAACGGGTGGCGCAGATCCTCGACCGGGTCGACATTCCCACGGCCATCGACACCGACGTGGTGGCGATCAACAACGGGATCGCCAGCGACATCGCCGGCATGGTCAACGAACTGCTCGACAGCCAGGGCAGCGACTCGACCCAGAAGATCAGCGTGCTGGGCGACCCGCGCTCGAACAGCGTGGTAATCCGCTCCGGCAGCCCCGAGCGCACCCAGCTGGCACGTGACCTGATCTACAAGCTCGACAACGCCCAGAACAGCGCCGGCAACCTGCATGTGGTGTACCTGCGCAATGCCCAGGCCGACAAGCTGGCGCAGAGCCTGCGCGGGCTGCTGACCGGCGAGAGCGACAGCACCGGCAACGACGCCACGCGCGCGCTGCTCAGCGGCGGCGGCATGCTCAGCGGCGGCAGTGGCAACGGCACCAGCGGCAATGGCGGCAGCGCTCAGGGCAACAGTGCCAACAACAACGCCAATGCCAGCCGTAGTAGCAACCAGGGCGCCGGCACTACACCGAATGGTTATGGCAGCAGCACCCAACAGAACGACCAAGGCACCGCGTTCTCCGCCGGTGGCGCGACCATCCAGGCCGACAAGACCACCAACACGTTGCTGATCTCCGCTCCCGAGCCGCTGTACCGCAGCCTGCGCGAAGTCATCGACCAGCTCGACCAGCGCCGCGCCCAGGTAGTGGTGGAAAGCCTGATCGTCGAGGTCGGCGAGGACGATGCCAACGAGTTCGGCATCCAGTGGCAGGCCGGCAACCTTGGCAAGAATGGCGTGTTTGGCGGTGCCAACCTCGGCGGCAGCGGACTGGTCAAGGGACCCAGCAGTATCGACGTGCTGCCCAAGGGGCTGTCGGTGGGAGTGGTCGACGGCACGGTGAAGATCCCGGGCATTGGCGAGGTGCTCGACCTCAAGGTGCTGGCCCGGGCGCTGACGAGCAAGGGTGGCAGCAACGTGCTGTCGACACCCAACCTGCTGACCCTGGACAACGAGGCGGCGAGCATCTTCGTCGGCCAGACCATCCCCTTCGTCAGTGGTCAGTACGTCACCGACGGCGGCGGCAACAGCAACAACCCGTTCCAGACCATCCAGCGCGAAGAGGTGGGGCTGCGACTGAACGTGCGTCCGCAGATCTCCGAGGGCGGCACGGTCAAGCTGGACGTCTACCAGGAGGTCAGCAGCGTCGACCAGCGTGCCTCAAGCGCGGCCGGCACAGTGACCAACAAGCGCGCCATCGACACCAGCATCCTGCTCGACGATGGCCAGATCATGGTCCTGGGCGGCCTGCTGCAGGACGGCTACACCCAGACCAACGAGGGCATTCCGTGGCTGTCCGGGCTGCCGGGGGTCGGTGCGTTGTTTCGCAGCGAGCGCCGCGCCAGCAACAAGACCAACCTGATGGTGTTCCTGCGTCCGTACATCGTGCGTGATGCCGCGGTCGGGCGCAGCATCACCCTGAACCGCTACGATTTCATCCGCCGCGCCCAGGGCAGTCTCAAGCCCGAGCACTCCTGGGCCTTGCCAGACATGGACATGCCGCTGCTGCCGCCGGTGGAGCAGGGCGTGCCCGACCAGGGCCGCGCCCAGCCGGCGGCGCTGCGCGCACCACGGGCCGCGATCCGCGCGGTGCCGGTGGACGAGGTGGCGCGTTGAGTCGGCTGCCATACGCCTGGGCCAAGGCCCAGCGCCTGGTGCTGCGGGTGGACGGTGAGGACGGGGCGGTGCTGTCGCGCTGCCCGTCGAGCCCGGCCTGGGCAGTGGCCGAGGTGCGCAGACGCCACGGCCAGGTGCTGGTCGAGGCGCTCGACGATGCGCAGATGGATGCGCTGCTGGTCAGCGCCTACGCCGACACCGGCAGCGCGGCCGCGGTCGTGGGCGCGGCGGAGAACGAGGTGGACCTGGATCGCCTGCTGCAGGACATCCCGGAAGTCACCGACCTGCTCGAGGCCCAGGACGACGCGCCGGTGATCCGCATGATCAACGCCTTGCTCACCCAGGCCGCGCGCGACCAGGCCAGCGATATCCATATCGAGCCGTTCGAGAGCCACTGCCTGGTGCGCTACCGGGTCGACGGCACCCTGCGCGACGTGGTCTCGCCGCGCAAGGCGCTGCACGGCGCGCTGGTGTCGCGGATCAAGATCATGGCGCAGCTGGACATCGCCGAGAAGCGCCTGCCCCAGGACGGCCGTATCGCCCTGCGCGTGGCCGGGCGCCCCATCGATATCCGTGTCTCCACCGTGCCCACCGGTCATGGCGAGCGGGTGGTGATGCGCCTGCTCGACAAGCAGGCCGGGCGCCTGCGCCTGGAGGCGCTGGGCATGGACGCTGGCATCCTGGCGCGGCTCGACCAGTTGATCCGCCAGCCCCATGGCATCGTGCTGGTCACCGGCCCCACCGGCTCAGGCAAGACCACCAGCCTGTACGCCGCCCTGGCGCGGCTGGATGCCAGTGTCAGCAACATCCTCACCGTCGAGGACCCAGTGGAATATGACCTGCCGGGTATCAGTCAGATCCAGGTCAACGCGCGCATCGACATGAGCTTCGCCGTGGCCCTGCGCGCCATCCTGCGCCAGGACCCGGACGTGATCATGATCGGCGAGATCCGCGACCTGGAGACCGCGCAGATCGCCGTACAGGCCTCGCTGACCGGGCACCTGGTGCTGGCCACCCTGCACACCAACGATGCGGTGTCGGCGGTCAACCGCCTGGTCGACATGGGCGTCGAACCGTTCCTGCTGGCCTCGGCGCTGCTCGGGGTATTGGCCCAGCGCCTGGTGCGCCGATTGTGCCCGCACTGTCGCGAGCCCGATCCGACAACGCCCGGGCAGTACCGCGCGGTGGGTTGCGCGCACTGCAACCATTGCGGCTACAGCGGCCGTACCGGCATCCACGAGTTGTTCTGCGTGGACGACGAGGTCCGCAGCCTGGTGCACCAGGGCGCGGGCGAACAGGCCCTGCGCGCCGCTGCCCGGCGCAACGGCATGCGCAGCATGCGCGAGGATGGCCAACGCTGGGTCGACAGTGGCAGCACCTGCCTGGAAGAGATCCTGCGCGTGACACGGGACGCCTGATGAACCGCTATCGCTATGAAGCCGCCGATGCCCAGGGACGCGTGGTCAAGGGCCTGCTCGAAGCCGACAGTCCGGGGGCGGCGATGGCCCAGTTGCGCGCCCTGGGCCTGACAACCCTGGAGGTCGAAGTCCAGGCCGTGGCCGGGCAGGGCAGTGGCCTGTTCGGCGCGAAACTGTCCGACGGCGACCTGGCCTGGGCCACGCGTCAGCTGGCCAGCCTGCTGGCCGCCGGCCTGCCGCTGGAGGCGGCGCTGGGGGCGACCCTGGAGCAGGCCGAGCGCAAGCATGTGGCGCAGTTGCTGGGCGCGGTGCGCGGCGATGTGCGCAGCGGCATGCGCCTGGCCGACGCCCTGGCCGAGCGGCCGCGGGATTTCCCCGAGATCTACCGGGCGCTGGTGGCGGCGGGCGAGGAATCCGGCGACCTGGCCCAGGTGATGGAGCGCCTGGCCGACTACATCGAGGAGCGCAACACCCTGCGCGGCAAGATCCTTACGGCGTTCATCTACCCCGGGGTGGTGGGGCTGGTGTCGGTGGGTATCGTCATCTTTCTGCTCAGCTACGTGGTGCCGCAGGTGGTCAGCGCCTTCACCCAGGCGCGCCAGGACCTGCCCGGGCTGACCCTGGCCATGCTGGCGGCCAGTGACTTCGTGCGCGAATGGGGTGTGCTGTGCTTTGCCCTGATGGCTGGGGTGTTCTGGGGCTGGCGGGTCTACCTGCGCGCTCCGGCGGCGCGCCTGGCCTGGCATGGACGGATCCTGCGGCTGCCGTTGTTCGGGCGCTTCGTGCTGGGCCTGAACACGGCGCGTTTCGCCTCCACCCTGGCGATCCTCGGCAGTGCCGGGGTGCCGTTGCTGCGGGCACTGGAGGCGGCGCGCCAGACCCTGGGCAACGACCGCCTCGACCAGTGCGTCAACGAGGCCACGGCGCGGGTGCGCGAGGGCGCCGGGCTGGCCTCGGCGCTGGCGGTGGAGAGGGTCTTTCCGCCGCTGCTCATCCACCTGATCGCCAGCGGCGAGAAGACCGGCAACCTGCCGCCGATGCTCGACCGCGCCGCCGACAGCCTGGCCAAGGATATCGAACGCCGCGCCATGGGCATGACCGCGCTGTTGGAGCCGTTGATGATCGTGGTCATGGGCGCGGTGGTGCTGCTGATCGTCATGGCCGTGCTGATGCCGATCATCGAGATCAACCAGCTGGTGCAATGACCTGTTGCGCCACCTCCCACACCTGCTGGCGGAACCAGCCACGCAAGGGATCGGCGTGGGTGCGCGCGTGCCAGATCTGCATCACCTCGACGTGCGGCAGCACCAGGGGCAGGGCGTGCAGGCGCAGGCCGGGGTCGCGCTCGACTGCCTCCATGGCCAGCGAGCGCAGGCAGGTCAGCAGCAGGTCGGTGCCACGCACCAGGCGTGTGGGGGCGATGAAGCTGGACAGCCCGGCTACCACCCGACGTTGCTGGCCGAGGGCCCGCAGGGCCTGGTCGACCCGGCCGTCGAGATCGCCGCTCAGGGTTGTCAACAGGTGGTCGCAGGCCACGAATGCCTCCAGGGTCAGGCCGTCGATCAGATGCGGGTTGTCGGCGGCGGCCAGCACCACGAAGTCCTCGCTGAGCAGGCGCTGCTGGTGGAAGGTGTCCGGCAGGTCGCTGTAGAAACCGGCGATGGCCAGGTCGCAGGTGCCTTTCTCCAGCGCCTCGCGGGGCAGGTCGCCACGGGTGTTGTGGGTGACCAGGGTCAGGTTCGGCGCCTGGCCGCGAAGAATCGGCAGCAGCCCGGGCAGCAAGGTCTGCTCCAGGTAGTCGGTGCTGTACAGGTGCAACTGGACCGGGCGTTCAAGGAAGTGCTCGCCGTCGCAGCGGCTGAAGAAGTCCTGCAGGTGCCCGATCAACTGTTGCACCTCGGGTGCCAGTTCGTGGGCCCTGGGGGTGGGCGTGAGGCCGCGTGGCGCGCGCACGAACAGCGGGTCGCCGAACTGGTGGCGCAGCTTGTTGAGCTTGTGGCTCAGGGCCGGCTGGCTTAGCGCCAGGCGTTGCGCTGCACGGGAGGCGCTGCGCTCTTCATAGAGCACCTGGAACAGGTGCAGCAGGTTGAGGTCCTTGTTGCTAATATTCATAAATTGAATCGCAGGAATAAATGCTTTCGAATTATCGAATCATAGCGCGATGGTTAGGATGGGCCCAACCTGTTGAAGGAGTCGCCCATGACCATCGCCATATTCGCCACCATCCAGCCCCTTGCCGAATACCGTGACGCCACCGAGCACGCCCTGCGTCGGATGGTCGAGCAGACCCGCGCCGAGCCAGGCAACTTGCGCTACGACCTGTTCGTGCGCGAGGACGGGCCGCTGGCGTTCGATCTGTTCGAGCTGTACGTCGACGAGGCCGCCGTCGAGGCCCATCGCCACAGCGCCCACTACCAGGCCTACCGCGCCGCCACCGCCGAATGGCTGGCCGCACCGACCCAGGTGCAGCTTGCCCGTCCGTTGGACATCGCGCCATTCAACTGAATCAGGAATCGACCATGAACAAGATTGCTCCCGTTGCGCTGGCGCTGGCCGGCGCCTTGCTGGGTGGCCACGCCGCCGCTGCCGCGAAGGGCGAAGTGCTGGTGCTGCTGTCCAGCGAGAACCAGTTGCCGCTCAAGGACGGCAAACAGTATCCCACCGGTTATTATCTCAACGAGTTCGGCGTGCCCGCCGACCGCTTGCTCAAGGCCGGCTACAAGCTGGTGCTGGTGACGCCCAGGGGCAATGCGCCGAGTGTCGACGAACGCTCGATCGACCCGATGTACTTCGGCGGCGATGCCGGCGAGATGCAGCGAATCCGCCAGGTGGTCGAAAGCCTGCCGGACATTCGCGACACGCTGTCGTTGAAGGAGGTGCTGGCGGGCGATCTGGATCGTTACGCCGGGATCTTCATCCCAGGTGGCCATGCGCCGCTGATCGACCTGGCCAACAACCCGGACGTCGGCACCGTGCTGCGTCATTTCCACCAGGCCGGCAAGCCCACGGCCGCCATCTGCCACGGCCCGATCACGCTGCTGTCGGCGCAGCAGGATCCGGTCGCCTATCGCGCCGCATTGGCCCGTGGCGAAACCCCGGCAGCCGGAGATTGGAGCTACCAGGGTTATCGAATGACCATCTTTTCCGACCCGGAGGAGCAGGTGTTCGAAGGTTCGCTCAAGGACCAGCGCCTGCAGTTCTATCCGGCCAAGGCCATGGCCGGCGCGGGAGGTGACATGAGTTATGCCGAGGCCTGGCAGCCCCATGTGGTGGTTGATCGTGAGTTGATCACCGGGCAGAACCCGTTCTCCGACAAGGCGTTGGCCAATGCGCTGCTGGAGCGGTTGGAGGCAAGTCCGAAGAAGGATGGTTGAACAGTGAAGCGAAGAGGCCCGCAGCGTTTGACGCGGGCTGTCTTCGTTCAGGCGGCAGATGGCTTGCGTGGCTTGTGCGGTCGGCCTGCATAAGCAGAGCTTTCGACCTTGGCAAAAGCGTCGATGGCATCATCCGACAGAAAATCATCGTATTGCGCCGATGCTCGAAAGCGAGCCATCTGCTTGTCGGCAATGGCCTTGAAACGGGCCACGTTGGCGTTGAAATCGCCGGGATCATTCACCATTGGGAAAGCCCTCCAAGGTGGGAGAAGCATAGCCATGGGCCAACTTGTAGGCAAGGCCGATGCCCTTTATCTGGCGGAAACCATCCCGTTCGTAGGCGGCCCGCGCCTGCGGGAGAGGGTCGCGGATGACAACCCATTGCAAGCCCAGCATCAGTGCGTAGTAGCGTACGCCGCTCAGACAGAGAGGTGCGACATAGCTTCTGGTCGGCAGGGTGCTGTCGGGGTTGCGCTGCAGATAGAGGACCATGATCTTTTCTTTGCTAGCCTGGGGTGATGCCCAGCACATTCCTGCCAGGTGATCGTCATGCCAGAGTGCGATATCGAGTGCACGGGCATGGGCGGGGCGGGTTTTCCATTTCAGCACACGGTCCCAGCCGAAATCGTAGTGATCCGGGTGCCAGGCTTCATGTGCCAGGATAGCGCGCTCATCGATTTCGCCGACCGTCAGCCGAATGGCCTGCGTGCCATACTTCTGACTGGCGTCCTGGGTGACCTGCCCGCGTGCGGACTGTTTGAGCCCGGCGAGCTCGGCCAGTTGCCATTCGTCCATGCGCTGCCCTCGAATGCAGGAAAACTGAGGTAGCGTGAAGTTAACTCGAGTTTCTCTCGGACTGGGCCTTAAGAGTTGAAGGAAGTTTCCTTGGCTTGTGTGGCCAGTATCTGACCAAGCGATTTTGGAGGTCGGACGCTCCTGGGTGCGCGACCTCCTGGCAAGAGGGATCAGACCCTGGCCGGTTTCTTCCAGGCACCCAACGCCAGCACCAGCGCACCCGCCATGATGGCGATGTCGGCAAGGTTGAACACGCCGGTATGCAGCGGCCCAAGGTTGAGCACGAGGTAGTCGACTACATGCCCGTCGCGCAGCACCCGGTCGATCAGGTTGGCCAGTCCGCCCATGGCGATGAAGTAGGCCGCACCGGCCTTCACCGGGGTCGCCTGCCAGTGCCTGAGCGCCCAGGTCACGGCCCAGCAGCAGGCCACGCCTACCGCGGCGACGAAGATCAGTTGCTTGAGGCCCTGCGACAGACTGGCGCCGAGGCTGAGGAACGCGCCCGGGTTCAGGCTCAGGACCAGGTCGAGCCAGACGAACTGGTTGCCGACCACATAGCTGTGGTTGTTCAGGGCGACCAGGGCGATCAGTTTCACCCACTGGTCGAGCATGATGAAGGCGACGCCGAGGATCAGGACGAGGGTACGGCTGGAGAGCATGCAGGCAATTCCTTCGCTGCGCGGGCGCGGCCGTCCGGTATTGGCGGGGCTGCCGGCAGCGCGGCGAAGATAGCGCAGGCGGGTCTAGACTTAAAGTCCGGGTCGCTTGCAGACGCGGCCCGATCATCCATCCGACCACCGGCTCCCGGACCGGACGTCGCCGACGGTGGCCTTCTGGCAAGAGGAGGGCAGGTCATGGACGAGGCACGGCTTCAGGCATTCATGGGCAAGCTGGTGGGCGACATGGGCGCGGCGGCGACGCTGGCCAATGTCATTCTAGGGGATGAACTCGGGCTGTACCGGGCCATGGCCGACAGCCAGCCGGTCACCCCCGAGGTGCTGGCCGAACGCACCGGTTGCCAGCCAAGGCTGGTGCGCGAGTGGCTCAATGGCCAGGCCGCGGCGGGTTACCTGGTGCACCACGACGGGCAGTTCACCCTGCAGCCGGAGCAGGCCATGACACTGGCCCTGGAGGATTCCCCGGTCTACATGGCCGGCGGCGCCTCGGTGCTGGCGGCGCTGTTCCATGACAAGGACAAGCTGGTCGCGGCCATGCGCGGCGACGGCGCGCTTGCCTGGGGCGATCATCATCCGTGCATGTTCAGCGGTACCGAACGCTTCTTCAGGCCGGGCTATCGGACCTTCCTGGTGGCCGATTGGCTACCGGCACTGGAAGGTGTAGTGGCCAAGCTGCAGGCTGGCGCCCAGGTGGCCGATGTCGGCTGTGGCCACGGCGCCTCGACCATCGTCATGGCCGAGGCATTTCCGGCCTCGCGCTTTACCGGCTACGACTACCATGCGCCGTCGGTGCAAACTGCCAGCGAACGGGCCCGCGACGCGGGCGTGGCCGAGCGGGTCAGCTTCCAGCAGGCCTCGGCCAAGGACTACCCCGGCCGCGACCTTGACCTGGTGTGCTTCTTCGATTGCCTGCATGACATGGGCGATCCGGTGGGAGCGGCGCGGCATGCCTACCGGGCGCTCAAGGACGACGGCACGGTGATGCTGGTCGAGCCGTTCGCCGAGGATACGCTGGATGCCAACATCAACCCGGTCGGCAGGCTGTTCTATGCGGCGTCCACCTTCATCTGCACGCCCAACTCGCTGTCCCAGGAAGTGGGACTGGGGCTGGGGGCCCAGGCCGGTGAGGCGCGTTTGCGCGCCGTATTCGAGGAGGCCGGATTCCGCCAGTTCCGCAGGGCGACGCAGACACCGTTCAACTTGATTCTGGAGGCCAGGAAGTAGAGATTCGTCGGTACTGTTCTCGATGCGGGCAAGCCCGACTACCAAAGGATGTTTGAGCAAATACGGCTAGGCGGGCCCAGGGGCGGATCGGCGAACCTGTGGCCTGCCGTGATTCCAGGAGCAACCGAGCTTGTCCTTCAATGCCCATTACAAGACCCGCTTCGATACCGTGCTCGCTTACATCCAGGACAACCTGGAAGGCGATCTGTCGGTGGAGGCCCTGAGTGTGGTGGCGCACTTTTCGGTGTTCCACTTCCATCGCCAGTTCAGCGCCTATGTGGGTGTACCGGTGGCCCGCTATGTGCAGCTGATGCGTTTGCGTCGTGCGGCGCATCGGCTGGTCGGCCAGCCCGGGCACTCGGTGCTGGAGGCAGCGCTGGAGGCGGGCTTTGAAAGCCCGGAAGCGTTCAGTCGGGCGTTCCGGCGGGCATTCGGGCACGCGCCCAGCACGTTCCGCCGCCGGCCCGACTGGCAGGTATGGAACACGGTGTTTGCCATCCCTCATTTTTCCAGGAGCATCACCATGCAGGTACGAATCGTCGATTTCGCCGCCGTGCGCCTTGCGGCGCTGGAGCATCGCGGGCCGGCCAGCCAGGTCAGCGAGACCGTGCGTCGCTTCATCGACTGGCGCATGAGCAGCGGGCAATCGCCCGTGGCCAGCAGCCGCAGTTTCGGCATCCCCTTCAACAACCCGGATACCACCGCGCCGGAAGACTTCCGCTTCGCCATCTGTGGGGAAATCCACGAGGCGGTGGCGCCCAACGCCCAGGGCGTGCTGGAGTCGGGCCTGCCCGGCGGGCGTTGCGCCGTGGTGCGGCATGTCGGCTCGCCGGATCATATCGGCGAGACGATCTACCCGATCTACCGCGATTGGCTACCGGCCAGTGGCGAAGAGCTGCGTGATCATCCGCTGTTCTTCCATTACCTGAGCATCTACCCGCAGACGCCGCTGGAGCAGTGGCAGACGGACATCTACGTGCCGTTGCGCTGAGCGCCAGGGCCGAACGCAGACAAGCCCGCCCCCGCAAGGACTGCGGGGGTGGGCTTGTCTGCGCGGCGGCGCCTTGGTCAGTCGCGGATCTTCGCCGGGTCGGTTTGCAACTGCCACAGCCCGGCATGGGCCGCCAGTTGCGCGTCGAGGTCGTACGGGCTGCCGTTGCGCCGGGCCTTCTCAGCGGTCTTGAACAGATCGTCGAGCAGGTTCAGCAGGTTGCGCGAGCGGCTCACCGACTCGGGTGTGCTGACATCCGACTCGAGCTTGCCACCCTCGTAGGTGAATACGCGCTTGTTGCTGGTGGCCTCCTGGGTGGCCTTGGCTTCCTTGAGCACGTTGTCGACGAATGCCAGTTCGGTGGTGCTGCTCGCCGTTTCGCTGAGCGTGTGGTAGCGGTAGTTCTTCTCATCGAACGGATCCGCCTCGGTGAGCTTGGCGGCGGACGACAGGCTCGAATGCCAGGCGGCGTCCAACTTGGCCTCCTGGCGTTGCTGACGGGCGATGGTGGTGCCCTGGCCACTGGTCGAGGTCGATTGCGACACCTGGTAGGCGAAGCGGTCCTCCTCGTCCAGGCGTCGCGCATTCGGGCGGCTGGACGGTTGCACGATCGAGGCCTTGAAGTCGGCCAGGCCGCTGAGCAACGCACGGCTGTAGGTGTTCACCGCGTCGTTGTGGCCCGCCGGGCGTGGGCTGTCGTCGTCGATGCTGTTCAGTTGGCTGAAGGCATCCTTGAGCAGCGAGGTCAGTTGCGCATCGCCCTTGCCGCGTTTCTGCGCATCGTCGAACTGGGTCAGGTAGTTGTCCAGGGCGGCCTGGCGCTGGGCCTTGCCGCCCAGCAGCGCGCCACCCTGGCTATCGAGGTCCAGCTGCACCTGACCGCTCGGGCCATCGAGTTTCAGGCTGCGGGTGGAGCCGTCCAGACGCAGGTCGAAGGTCTGTTGCCCACCGCTGGGCAAATCCAGCTTGGCGTTCATCTGCAGGCCGCTGAACAGGCTCGGGTCGAGCTTGACCAGCGCGCCGAGCTGCAGGCTCGGCGGTTGCCGGGTCAGGCCATTGACTGCCGACTGGAAACCGTCGGCCAGGGCGGCCAGGCCCTTGAGCTCGTTGGCGTTCAGCTCGCCGCCCTGGACTTCGGCGTCGACCGCCAGGCCCCGTTCACCGTTGTACAAGCCCAGTTTCACCGTGGCGCCGGAGGCGGTGGTGAGGCTGAGGGTGACGGTATTGCTGGCGAACTCGCGCAGGCGTGCCTGCTGCAGGCTCAGCGGGGTAGTGTCGGTCTCGTTGAGCTGCAAGGCTGATTGGGAGACGCGCTGGCCGCCATTGGCCGCCAGTTGTTCCACCAGGGCGCTGCCCAGGCCCTGGAAGCGGCCGGCGGTGGTGGACGACTTGACCGCGCTGAACATGTACATGCTCAGCTTGTCCAGCCCGTCCTGTTCCCAGGTGTAGCTGGGCTGCGCGCTGTCCAGGGTGCCTCGCGAGGTGTAGGTCTCGCTGTCGGGAATGCGGGTGTCCTGACCCAGGCTGACCTGGGTGCCAGGGGCGCTGGCGACACTCGCGGGTTGGCGAACGATCAGGTTCTGCGCGGGAGCAGGTGGCGTTTGGATCGGCGTCAGTCGCAGTGCCGAAGTGATCGGGCTCATCGTCGCTTTCCTTGCGGAGTGAAAAGGATATGCCCTGATATCGGCATGCCATCAGAAAACCTGAGCGAGCGTTCGGGTTTTTCCTCGGCCATGTCCGGACCAGTCGTCTTGCAGGCGCAGAAACGAATCGGCCCGCCAGAAGGCGGGCCGAGCGTACGGCAAGCGACGATCAGCGGCGGCGGAACAGCGGCAGCGGTTCGTCGGTGGCGCCCTGGTAGGTCACCGAGAAGTCCTTCAGGCTCTGCAGCGCGTCTTCCGGGTCCTTGTCGGCACGGATGGCGAACGCGTCGAAGCCGCAGCGGGCCATGTAGAACAGCTGGTCGCGCAGCACGTCGCCGATGGCGCGCAGCTCGCCCTTGAACTTGTAGCGGTCACGCAGCAGGCGCGCGTTGGAGTAGTTGCGCCCGTCGGTGAAGGCCGGGAAGTTCAGGGCGATGACCTGGAAGTGCTCGACGTCTTCGCCGATTTCCTCGGCTTCCTCGTCGCTGTCCAGCCAGATGCCCAGGCCGCCATCGCGAGCCTTGAGCAGGCTCGGATGATCACGCCACAGCTGCAGCGGCACGATGTAGTCGTCGCAGTTGGTCAGCTCGTCGATCGAGACGTCCTTGGGCAGCAGGTGCCAGGTTTCGTCGACGATCTGGTTGTTCTTAATGATTCGCTGCATAGACGCGTTCCTTGAAGGGGTCGATGCCGATCCGCTGGTAGGTGTCGATGAAGCGCTCGTCTTCGGTGCGCTGCTCGACGTACACATTGATCAGCTTCTCGATCACGTCAGCCATGTCGTCCTGGGCGAAGGAAGGGCCGAGGATCTTGCCCAGGCTCGCGTCGCGGGCGGCATTGCCGCCTAGCGAGACCTGGTAGAACTCCTCGCCCTTCTTGTCCACGCCAAGGATGCCGATGTGGCCGACGTGGTGGTGGCCGCAGGCGTTCATGCAGCCGGAGATGTTCAGGTCGAGCTCGCCGATGTCGAACAGGTAGTCCAGGTCGTCGAAGCGGCGCTGGATGGATTCGGCGATCGGGATCGACTTGGCGTTGGCCAGCGAGCAGAAATCACCGCCCGGGCAGCAGATGATGTCGGTCAGCAGGCCGATGTTCGGGGTGGCGAAGCCCTGCTCGCGCAGTTCCAGCCACAGCGCGTGCAACTGGCGCTGCTCGACGTCGGCGAGGATGATGTTCTGCTCGTGGGAGGTGCGCAGGTAACCGAAGCTGTAGCGCTCGGCGAAGTCCGCGACGGCGTCGAGCTGCTTGTCGGTCAGGTCGCCCGGGGCGACGCCGGTGGGCTTGAGCGACAGGGTCACGGCAACATAGCCCGGCTTCTTGTGCGCACGGGTGTTGCGCGAGCGCCAGCGGGCGAAGCCCGGGTGCTCGGCGTCCAGGGCGCTGTAGTCGACATTGTCGAGGGCCAGGTACTCGGGGTCGACGAAGTGACGGGCAACGCGCTGCACTTCGTCCTCGGTCAGGGTGGTGCTGCCGCCGCGCAGGTGGGCCATCTCGGCCTCGACCTTCTCGGCGAACACTTCCGGGGTGAGGGCCTTGACCAGGATCTTGATCCGCGCCTTGTACTTGTTGTCACGGCGGCCGTAACGGTTGTACACGCGCAGGATGGCGTCCAGGTAGCTGAGCAGGTCCTGCCAGGGCAGGAACTCGTTGATGAACGAGCCGATTACCGGGGTGCGGCCCAGGCCGCCGCCGACCAGCACGCGGAAGCCCAGCTCACCGGCGGCGTTGCGCACCGGCTCCAGGCCGATGTCGTGCACTTCGATGGCGGCGCGGTCGTCGCTGGAACCGTTGACGGCAATCTTGAACTTGCGCGGCAGGTAGGCGAATTCCGGGTGGAAGGTGGTCCACTGGCGGACGATCTCGCACCACGGGCGCGGATCCACCAGCTCGTCGGCGGCGACACCGGCGAACTGGTCGGTGGTGACGTTGCGCAGGCAGTTGCCGCTGGTCTGGATCGCGTGCATCTGCACGGTGGCCAGCTCGGCGAGGATCTCCGGGATGTCTTCCAGTGCCGGCCAGTTGTACTGCACGTTCTGGCGGGTGCTGATATGCGCGTAGCCCTTGTCGTAGTCGCGGGCGATCTTCGCCAGCATGCGGGCCTGGCGGGCGTTCAGCTGGCCATAGGGCACGGCGACACGCAGCATCGGCGCGAAACGTTGGATATACAGGCCGTTCTGCAGGCGCAGAGGGCGGAATTCTTCTTCGCTCAGCTCACCGGCCAGGTAGCGGCGGGTCTGATCACGGAACTGCTTGACGCGGTCCTCGATGATCCGCTGATCGTACTCGTCGTATACGTACATATAAGTCCTGTCTCAGGCTAGCATGCAGCTAATCGCGCGCACGGCCGCGCACTCCGGGTCGGAGCCGAGGCACGATAGCAGAGTGGGTTTATGCGCTAAAGTGATGTTTTTGCATATGAAAAGAACCATTTGGACTAAGTGAGACTGACTGGCATTTGTCCGCGCCGGTACATCGCGGCGCTATAATCCGGGGTTTGCTCCGCAGGGAAGTAACAGCATGCTCAAGGCCTTGTGCCAGAGCCTGTGCCTGAGCCTGCCACTGGCAGCGAGCGCACAGGCCGCGTCCGTGGTGTTCCTCAACCCGGGCTATTCCAACGAGACGTTCTGGGTCGATTACTCGCGCTTCATGCAGGCCGCCGCCAACGACCTGGGCATGGCCTTGCGCGTGCAGTACAGCGAGCGCCGCGCCGACCTCGCGCTGACCCAGGCCCGTGAGGTGCTGCAAGGACCACAGCGCCCGGACTACCTGGTGCTGGTCAACGAGCAGTATGTCGCGCCGGAGATCATCCGCCTGTCGCGGGGCACCGGGGTCAAGCTGTTCCTGGTCAACAACGGCCTCACCGACAGCCAGGCGCACAGCATCCAGGCGCAGCCGGACAAGTACCCCGAAGTGCTCGGTACCCTGGTCAGCAACGACGAGGAGGCCGGCTACCAGATGCTCAAGGCGATGGCGGCGCAGCTGCCGGCTGACGCGGGGCAGGTTGATTTGCTGGCCTTCGCCGGGGTCAAGACCACGCCGGCCTCGCACTTGCGCGTGCAGGGCATGCGTCGGGCGCTGGCGGAGTTTCCCCAGGTGCGCCTGCGCCAGGTGGTGTACGGCGGTTGGAGTCGCCAGCGCGCCTTCGAGCAGGCGCAGATGCTGCTGGAGCGCTACCCCGACACCCGCCTGGTGTGGTCGGCCAACGACCAGATGGCGTTTGGCGCCATGCAGGCGTTCGAGGCCCAGGGCAAGGTGCCGGGGCGCGATGTCCTGTTCAGTGCGGTCAACAGCTCGCCCGAGGCCCTGCGGGCGCGGATCGACGGACGCTTGAGCGTGCTGATGGGCGGGCATTTCACCCTGGGCGGCTGGGCCATGGTCATGTTGCACGATGACGCCCAGGGGCTGGCGGTGGGGCGCGACGGCCAGCGTGAACATAGCGTGCCGGCCTTGCAGCTGATCGACGCGGACAAGGCCCGACGCTGGCTCAAGCTGCTGGAACAGGACAACCACGGCATCGACTTCCACCGTTTCAGTGCCGAGGGCAGGCCGACGGACTTTCGTTACCCCTTTCTCACGTCACCCGTCGACTACTGAAAGCCCCTGCTTGAGGGAAGGGCATTGCTGGACTTAACTGCTGCTTGTGAAGTGCATTCCCATAACCACTACAAGAGGCAATGCAATGGGAAACTCTACCAAGGTCCGCAAAGCTGACAGCAGTGTCGATGCCTGGGCGATCCTGTGTCTGATCGTGCTGGTGGTGGTCACTGCGGTGTACTGGGTCAGCCATCAGTAGCGGAAAACTGCTCGAGACCGTGAGTCACACCTGAACCGCCCGCGGAAGGGATATCCGCGGGCGGATTGCGTTTTGGAAACAGGATTGCAAGTCACGTGGGAGCGGGCTTGCCCCGCGATGAACGCACATGATCGCGGGGCAAGCCCGCTCCCACGAGTGATGTGTCGTTGCTGACCTGACGCGGCGTCGCTAGCGCGCCGTCAGGTGCATTGCCAGCTGCACCAACCCGATCAGCACGAAGATGAAGATCAGCGTGAACAGCGTCCCCATCACGATGAAATGGCTGGCCTTGCCATAGGTGAAGTCGCGGGCGCGGTTCTTGCCGCTTTGCACGCCAAAGGCGGCGGCGAGGATGCTCTGCAGCATCTGCCAGAAGGTCGGTGGCTTGCCGTGTTGGTGGTCGTCCATGAGTGGCTCCCTGGTTCAGAGGCAATCACCGACAGTGTAGGCGATTCAGGCCGAGGCCATGGCCGGATCCGCCTGTTCCTGCTCGTCCTGGGCCACCACCCGTTCGCACAGCTCGATGATCTGCTCGCGCATCCAGCGGTTGGCCGGGTCCTGGTCGGTGCTTTCGTGCCAGTACAGGTGGGTCTCCAGCGCCGGCACCTCCACCGGCAGCGGCTGGTGGCGCAGCTGGTGGCGACGGGCGAATCGCTCGGGCACGGTCATCACCATGTCGGTCTGCTGCAGCACCTGCGAGGCCATCAGGTAGTGCTGCGAGCGCAGCGCGACACGGCGCTGCACGCCCATCTTGCCCAGGGCCAGGTCCACATAACCCAGGCCGTTGCGGCGGCTGGAGATATGGATGTGGGTCATGGCCAGGTAGCTGTCCAGGGTCAGCTTGCCGTCGGCCTGCGGGTGGCCGGGGCGCATGGCGCAGACGTAGCGGTCCTGCATCAGCTTGACGTGGCGCACCTGCGGGTCGGTGTTCAGCGGCGCGTCGACGGCGAAGTCCAGGCGCCCGGCGGCCAGTTCCTTGGTGGTCTCGCGGCGCTTGCACAGGAAGCTCTCGATCACCAATGCCGGCGCCAGCCGGCGCAGACGCTGGAACAGCGGCGGCAAGATCACCGCCTCGGTGAGGTCGGTCATGCTGATGCGGAAGGTCTTGCTGGCCTGCAGCGGGGTGAAGATGCGGCTCTCCTGCACCGAGGTGCGCAGAAGCGACAACGCGTTGCGCACCGGGCCGATGATGTTCTGCGCCATGGGCGTGGGCACCATGCCCTGGGCGGTGCGCACGAACAGCGGGTCGTTGAAGGTCTCGCGCAGGCGCGACAGGGCGTTGGACACCGCCGGCTGGGTGATGCCGACGATCTGCCCGGCGCGGGTCAGGTTGGCTTCGGTGTAGATGGCGTCGAAGACGATGAACAGGTTGAGGTCGACCTTGCTGAGGTTCATGGCGCCGCTCTTTGTTGGAGTTATCAGATGATCATATATTGGTTATGAATGTTTATACACGTAGAAAATAGACTAGGTGGATGAAGGGTGGCTGTTCTAGGCTCAGGTCCATGTTCTTCATTGACTGAAGGTAGCCCCGATGGATTTCGCCTATTCGCCCAAGGTCCAGGCACTGCGCGAGCGCGTCAGCGCATTCATGGATGCATACGTCTACCCGGCCGAGCCGGTGTTCGAGCGCCAGGTCGCCGAGGGTGACCGCTGGCAGCCCACCGCTATCGTCGAGGAACTCAAGGCCAAGGCCCGTGCCGAGGGGCTGTGGAACCTGTTCCTGCCGGAGTCGGAGTATGGCGCGGGGCTGACCAACCTCGAATACGCGCCACTGGCCGAGATCATGGGCCGTTCGCTGCTGGGGCCCGAGCCGTTCAACTGCTCGGCGCCGGACACCGGCAACATGGAGGTGCTGGTGCGCTATGGCAGCGAGGCGCAGAAACGCCAGTGGCTCGAGCCGCTGCTGCGCGGCGAGATCCGCTCGGCGTTCGCCATGACCGAGCCGGACGTGGCCTCCTCGGACGCCACCAACATGGCCGCCACCGCCGTGCGCGACGGTGACGAATGGGTGATCAACGGCCGCAAGTGGTGGACCTCCGGCGCCTGCGACCCGCGCTGCAAGGTGATGATCTTCATGGGCCTGTCCAACCCGGACGGCCAGCGCCACCAGCAGCACTCGATGATCCTGGTGCCCACCGATGCAGCCGGGGTGAAGATCGTCCGCCCGCTGCCGGTGTTCGGCTACGACGACGCGCCCCACGGCCATGCCGAGGTGCTGTTCGAGAACGTGCGTGTGCCTTATGAAAACGTGCTCCTGGGTGAGGGCCGCGGCTTCGAGATCGCCCAGGGCCGCCTCGGCCCAGGCCGGATCCACCACTGCATGCGCTCGATCGGCATGGCCGAACGCGCGCTGGAGCTGATGTGCAAGCGCTCGGTCGAGCGCACTGCTTTCGGCCGGCCCTTGGCGCGGCTGGGCGGCAACGTCGACAAGATCGCCGACTCGCGGATGGAGATCGACATGGCCCGCCTGCTGACCCTGAAGGCCGCCTACATGATGGACACGGTCGGCAACAAGGTGGCGCGCAGCGAGATCGCCCAGATCAAGGTGGTGGCGCCCAACGTTGCGCTGAAGGTGATCGACCGGGCCATCCAGATCCATGGCGGGGCCGGGGTGAGCGGTGATTTCCCGCTGGCGTACATGTATGCGATGCAACGCACCCTGCGCCTGGCCGACGGGCCGGATGAAGTGCACCGGGCGGCGATCGGCAAGTATGAGATTGGCAAGTATGTGCCGAAGGAGATGTTGCGCAGCGGGTATTGATGCAACGAAAGGAAGTCTCCTCTGACCATCCTATGGGGGGAGGTTTCGCGCTTTGATGTAGGGCGTTTCCCGAGCTGGGACTTGTTGCCCTCGATAGGAGAAAAGTGCTGCTAGTTTCTTGCTCTTCGCACAGCATACCGGTCCGAACAGCACACCCCGCATTGGTAGAGTTTCAGGTACCCATGCGGGGCGTGTTTACTCAAGGCGTCTTGAGGTCAATCACCAGATCCTTCGCCGCCTTGGTCGCGAGTACGCTCATCAGTTTGCCCATCTCGTCCTGACGACCAAGTCCCGCGTCGGAGCCTCCCATCATCACGCTGGGCACCGGCGCCTGGGCTGCTGCGTTGGCCCAGGCGCGGTTGATCTGCACCAGGGCGTCGAGCTTGGTCTGCAGGGCGCCGTCGGCCTTGAGCGAGGCCTCGCGTGCATAGGCTTCCGCATCGGCCGTGATCTTGGTGGCCTCGGCGTTGACCTTGGCTTTGTCACGGAGCAGCTCGGCGGTTTGCTTGTCGATCTCGGCCCGGCGCTTTTCCCGTTCGGCATTGATCAGTGTGAGCTGCTTCTCGGTCTCGGCTTCCGTGGTCCGTTCGATTTGCTGGCGCAGGCTTTCCTGGCGCTTGGCCTCGACGTCCTTGGCGCCGCGGGCGGAGACCAGCTCTTTTTCTTCTTCTTCCTTGAGGCGGTTCTGCCGGGCCACGGCCAGCTCGGCCAGGGCCTGCTGCACCCTCACCATGCGTTCCTGGTACTGGGGGTTGGGGTCGATGTGCGTCACCCGGGCATCGACGACTTCGACGCCGAACAGGCGGAACTGCTGTTGCTTGCGTAGTTCCTGGCCGTCCTTGTCGAGCTTCTTCTCGATGACGAAGCGGGTCGCGGAGTTGTCGCCGAAACTGCCCTGGTCGGTGCCCGACTGGAGTATCGCGGTCTGTGCCGGCAGGTTGTCGCGCTGCACGCGAATCTCCTTGCGGCTGGTCAGGTACAGGCCGTTGCGCAGCTGGTTCTCGAATTCGGCGCCGAAGTGGCTGCGGTTGCCGGCGTAGTAGTCATCGGCGCTCATCAGCGAGGCGGTGGCCTGCAGGGTTTCCTTGACGGCGGGCAGCAGGGCGCGTTGCAGGAAGTTGTCGGGGGTGCGGTACTCCTGGGCAATCTTCAGGAAGGCATCGCCCGAGGGCAGGCGGAACTGGGTACTGAATTCGGCCTTGGCATCGACGTTGCCGAGGAACACGATCGGCAGGTTTTCCAGGATCACCGAGGGTTGTCCGCTGCGATTGTCCTCCTGGTTGTCCACCCGCAGGGCGGACTGGACGCCAATGGTGCGTCGCCAGACCGTGCTGCGGCCGAACCACTTGGTCGCGTAGCCGACATCCTCGACCACCTTTTCCTCGCCGAAGATCGTGCGCACGTGGGTCATCTGGCCCGCTTCGTTGTAGAAGAACACTTCGTTGAACACGGCGGCGATGGCGCCGAGGGCGAGCATCGGCAGGGCGATGGCGGCAATCAGCTTGCGTTTCTTGTGCAGGACCGTGAAGTCGGGGGCTGGCAATTTTTGCATGGGACACTCCTTGTGCGGGAAGTGCGTATGCTCGCCAAGGTGTTTTGCCTGGAGTAGTCAGCTGGGTCCGCTTGCGATGTAGGACGTTTCTGGGTGAGCGGTGAGTATGCCATGGCAATGGCAGAAGACCCGCCGTGGCGGGTCTTCCTGTCGATCATCAGCCCGGCGGATTCAGACCCCCGCCGCCAGCTTTGCACTCACCTGGCGACGGCGATACGCGCTGTCGCGACTGGCCAGCCACCAGTACAGCGGCGAGGTGATCGCCAGCCCCACCAGCCACGACAGGTCGGCGCCATTGATGTGTGCGGACACCGGCCCGACATACAGCGGTGTGTTCATGAACGGGATCTGCACCGCGATGCCCACCGCGTAGGCAATCAGCGCCTGGGGGTTGTAGCGGCCGTAGATGCCGCCATCGACCTTGAAGATCGAGTCGATGTCGTAGTCGCCCTTGTGGATGACATAGAAGTCGATCAGGTTGATCGCCGTCCATGGCACCAGCACCACCAGCAGTACCAGCACCATGTCGACGAAGTGGCCGATGAAGTCCGCCGAGGCGAACACCGCCACCACGCAGCAGGCGGCCAGGACGATCAGCGACAGCACGGCGCGGCTCTTGGCGGTGGGGATCCAGCGGTAGGCGAAGGTCTGCACCAGGGTGATGATCGACAGCACCGCGCCGTACAGGTTGAGGGCGTTGTGGCTGATCACGCTGAGCAGGAACAGCACCAGCATCAGCGGGCCGAGGGTGCCGGTGGCGAGCTTGACCGCGTCCATGGTGTCCATCCCGGCCGGGATCGCCAGCACCGCGACCGCGCCGAAGATGAACGACAGGCTCGAGCCCAGGGCCGAGCCAAGGTAGGTGGTCCAGAAGGTCGAGGACACCTTCACGTCGGCCGGCAGGTAGCGCGAGTAGTCCGACACGTAGGGGGCGAAGGCGATCTGCCACAGCGCCGCCAGCGACACGGTGGCCAGCCAGCCGGCCAGGTTGAAGCCGCCGCGGGTGAGGAAGTCGTCGCTCTGGACATGGCTGAAGATGTAGCCGAAGCCGACCACGATGCCGATGCCCAGCACCCAGGTGCCGATGCGGTTGAGCACGTGGATGAAGCGGTAGCCGATGATGCCGATGATGCCCGAGCCCAGGGCGCCGATGACGATGCCCACCGGCACCGGCACGCTGTCGACCACGCCGTGCAGGGACTTGCCGGCCAGGACGATGTTGGAGGCGAAGAAGCCGATGTACATGACCCCGGCGATCACCACCACCAGCAGGGCGCCGAGCGAGCCGAACTGGGCGCGGCTCTGGATCATCTGCGGGATGCCCATCTGCGGCCCCTGGGCCGAGTGCAGGGCCATGAGCACGCCGCCGACCAGGTGGCCGACGAGGATCGCGACGATGCCCCAGACCAGGTTGAGGTGGAACAGCTGCACGCCCAGCGCGCCGGTGACGATGGGCAACGGCGCGATGTTGCCGCCGAACCACAGTGTGAACAGATCCCTTACCTTTCCATGGCGGTCTTGCGGCGGCACGTAGCCGATCGTGTGTTTCTCGATGAGGGGTGCCGAATTGGCTGCACTGGTCATGACTGACTCCAAGGCAAGGTGGGGCATCGGGGGAGGCCCGGGTGCGTGCCGGCAAGGGGCGACGCGTTCTTGTTGGAGCGATGATGCGGGGCGGGCGGGTATCGAGAAATTAGTAAATTTGTGCTCATGAACCTTAAAAAACCTAAGGCTGGCAAAAGGTTAAGCGGGGGACGGGAGCAAGGAAGGTGCCAAGTGGCGGGAGGCCCTGACGGGCAGGGGCTGGGCGTTGTGCGAGGGTAGTGCGGGGGCCCCGTCTTGGTGCGTGATGCACGATAGCCGGGCATGCCGGTGGCGGGCAATTGCAGTGATGGCGGGGCAAGCCCGCTCCCACGCTGGTGATGCTTGCAGCATTGTTCCCTGCGCGATAGCGCAGTCCAACGGACTGGGCGATCGGCTACATCGGCAACAAGCGGTCCTGGATCACCTCCTTCATTACCAGCGTCGAGCTCAGGCGTTTGACATTGGGAATGCTGGTCAGCTGTTCGTCGTACAGCTTCTGGAACGCCGGCAGGTCCCTGGCCACCACATGCAACAGGTAATCCGGATCGCCGAACAGGCGCTGGGCCTCGACGATCTGTGGAATGTCCCCGAGTGCCGCCTCGAAGTCCGCCACCGGCTGGCGGGTCACTTCGCGCAGGGTCACGAACACCAGCGCGGCAAAGTTCAGGCCCAGGGCCGCCGGGGCCAGGCGGGCGTGGTAACCGAGGATGGCGCCGGATTCCTCCAGCGCCTTGAGGCGGCGGTGGCAGGGCGACAGGCTCAGGCCCACGCGGTCGGCCAGCTCGGTGACCGACAGGCGTCCGTCTTTTTGCAGCTCGGCAAGGATCTTTTGATCGATTCGATCCATAGGGAAGAATCTTCCAGTATTTGGCTTGGTAGAGGGAATATACGAAAGAAAATCCTCGGGTGATATCCGTAGTCTTTCTTTCACCGAAACTTGTGTGAAAGGAAGGGTCGATATGACCATGAGTGTGTTGGCGGCGTTCTGGGCTGTTTCCCTGCTGTTCGTGATCACCCCCGGTGCCGACTGGGCCTATGCCATCTCGGCCGGCATGCGCGGGCGCTGGGTGGTGCCGGCGGTGGCCGGCATGCTGTCCGGGCATTTTCTCGTCACCCTGGTGGTGGCGGCCGGGGTCGGCAGCCTGCTCGCCGGGCATCCGCTGGCGCTGACCCTGCTCACCCTGGCCGGCTGCCTCTACCTGCTGTGGTTGGGCGGCAACCTGCTGTTGAGCCCGGCGGTGCCCGAGGCGGGCGAGGGCGGCGAGCGCGACTCGGGGTCGCGCTGGGCGTTCAAGGGCTTGTGCGTCAGCGGGCTGAATCCCAAGGTCTTCCTGCTGTTCCTGGCGTTGCTGCCGCAGTTCACCGACCCGCAGTCGAGCTGGCCGTTGCCGTTGCAGATCCTGCTGCTGGGGCTGGTGCACCTGGGCAGCTCGCTGGTGATCTACCTGATGGTCGGCTACGGCGCCAAGGCCGTGCTGCGCACCCGGCCCGCGGCGGCGCGGGTGGTGGGGCGGTTGTCCGGCGGCGTGATGATCCTGATCGCCGTGGGGCTGATTGCCGGGCAAGTGCGCTGAACCTGTCAACGGCGGCGGCTTGGGCTATGCTGACGGCCCTCATGAATCGGAAACGCCAACCATGAAATACGCCGCCGCACTCCTGCTCAGCCTGCTTCCACTGCTGGCCCATGCCGTGCAGACCGGGGAAACCCTCGCGCCCTGGACCCTGCTCGACCAGTACGACCAGCCCTATACCCTGGGCAGCGACACCCGCATCCTGCTGGTCGCCCGCGACATGGACGGCGCCAAGCTGGTGAAAGCGGCCCTGGCCGAGCAACCCAAGGGCTACCTGGAGGCACGCAATGCGGTGTTCGTCGCGGATATCCAGCGCATGCCGGCGCTGATCAGCAAGCTGTTCGCCATCCCGGCCATGCGTGACTACAGCTACCGGGTGCTGCTGGACCGTGAAGGTCAGGTCGCCACTCGTTATGCCGGGGAGGAGGGCAAGGTGCTGTGGCTCTCGCTGGACAAGGGTGTACTGGTCGGGCAGAAGACCTATACCGCTGCCGATGAGCTGAAAGCGGCGCTGGAGCAGGCCGGCCACTGAATCGATGGCCCTGTGGAGGCGAGCCTCGTGGTAGCGGGCTTACCCCGCGACAGGGCCGCAAGTGACAGATTCAGGTAAACGCCTGGCGCATCAGCTGAGGCAACACTTCGCCCGCCTTGCCGGCCAGCGCGAATTCCCGCGCATGCCCCTCGCTCGCCGGCTGCGGATTGACATGCACCACCGTCGCCCCCGCCGCCAGCGCCAGCCGTGGAATCGAGGCCGCCGGCTGCACCACGCCGGAGGTTCCCACCGACAACAGCACATCGCATTGCTGCGCGGCGTCGAACGCCCGCTCCAGCGTCTGCTCCGGCAACATCTCGCCGAACCACACCACCCCGGGCCGTAACGGCCCGGCGCAACGAGTGCAGCGCGGTGGCTCGATGCGCCGGCCTTGCAGGGCGTCCTCGGGCAGGGCCACAGGCCCGTCAGCCGGACGTGCGCAGTCCAGGCAGCGAAACGCGTCCAGTCGCCCATGCAAATGCAGCACATCCGGGCTGCCGGCGCGCTCGTGCAGATCGTCGACGTTCTGCGTCACCAGGGTCAGCTTCGGCACCCGCGCCGTCAGCGCGGCGATGGCCAGGTGGGCGGGGTTGGGCGTGGCCTGGGCGATTCCGGCGCGGCGCATCTGGTACCAGCCCCAGACCAGCGGCGGGTCAGCGCGAAAGCCTTCGGCGCTGGCCAGTTGCGCCGGGTCGAAGTGCTCCCACAACCCGGTCAGCTTGTCGCGGAAGGTGGCGATGCCGCTTTCCGCTGAGACGCCGGCGCCGGTGAACACCACCACGTGGCGGGCCTGGGCGAGCAAGGTTGGATCGAACGGCATGGGGGCTCCAGGACGACGGGGCGAGGGCGCCACTGTGCCAGTGGGGGGCAAAGGCGACAAGCACTGGGGCATCGAGGGCTTGACCTCGACTTAACCTGAGGTCTGATACTCGGCCGCTCATTCCATCGACGGAGCGATACCATGACCCAGCCAGCCGCCTTCGCCCTGAGCAACCCCGAAGGACTCTACGATCCCAGTGGCAACGCCTATTCCCATGTCGCCGAAGTGCGTGCCGGCAGCCGCCTGCTGTACATCGCCGGGCAGGGCGGCGAGGACCTGCAGGGCAACCTGTCGGCGCGTTTCGACGAGCAGGCGCGCCAGGCCCTGGTGAACCTGAAGATCGCCCTGGCCTCCCGCGGGGCCACCCTCGAGCACGTGTTCAAGCTCACCTTGCTGGTGGTCGACCATTCCGAGGCGCGCCTGAGCCAGTGGGTGGCCGAGGCCGAGCGCGCCTGGGGTGGCAGGATGACGCCGACCTGCACGCTGATTCCGGTCCCGCGCCTGGCGCTGGACGGGATGCTGGTGGAAGTGGACGCGGTGGCGGCGCTGCCCGAGGCGTGAGCGATCAGCCCTGCACAATCCCTGTAGGAGCGGCCTTGTGCCGCGAAGGGGCGCGTAGCGGCCCCAGATTTCCAATGTAAAGCAGAAATCGCCGGGGCCGCTTTGCGGCCCTTCGCGGCACAAGGCCGCTCCTACAGGGGGACGTGCAGGACTTTGGTCCACGATGGGCTGGTAGACTGACGATTTGAATCGAGCCTGCGCCATGACCGTCCCTGTCGAACTGCACCAGACCGGCCCCGAGCACGCCGAGCTGGTGCGCAACCTCTACCAGTTCTACGCCTACGAGTCCTCCGACTGGGAGCAGGAGGACGTCGAGGTGGACGGGCGCTTCTACATCCACGAGCCGCACTTCGCCCGCTACTGGCAATCCCCCGGCTGGAGCGCCAGCCTGATCCTGGTGGACGGCTTCATCGCCGGCTTCATGCTTGTCGAGCGCAGCGAACTGCCCGGCATCGAGGCCTGCGAGCTGGCCGACCTGTTCATCCTCAAGAAGTACCGTCGCCAGGGCGTGGGCCTGGCGGTGGCGCGGCAGACGCTGTGCCAAGGCGACAGCGACTGGCTGGTGCGCTGCTATCCCGAGGATGCCCCGGCCCTGGCGTTCTGCCAGGCAGTGCTGGCGGACCTGCCGCGTGCGGTGCGGGAGATCACGCTGGATGACGAGCCGCAACTGCGCAACTTTCTGGTGACCCGGCAGCGGCACTGACGTTTTCGCAGAATTTTTGTGACGCACTTCACAAAAATCCTGCGTCGAGCGGCATAATGCCAGCACTTGGTTATTTCGGACTGTTCCGACGTACGGTCCGGAGGTTTCCTATTCCTGCTGTGAAAGAGTCAGGTCATTCCCATGCCGCTCGCCGCAAACCCCGACATGATGTACCGGTTGTTGATCCAGAGCGTGGCGGACTACGCCATCTACCAGCTCACCCCCGAGGGCATCGTCGCCAACTGGAACCCGGGCGCGCAGCGGGCCAAGGGCTACCAGGCCGAGGAGATCATCGGCCAGCACTTCTCGGTGTTCTATACCGACGAGGACCGCCATGCCGGCCTGCCGGCGCTCAGCCTGGACACCGCGCGCAACCAAGGACGCTTCCAGGCCGAAGGGCTGCGCCAGCGCAAGGACGGTTCGCACTTCTGGACCAGCGTGGTGATCGAGCCGATCAAGGATGAGCACAGCGGCCAGCTGATCGGCTATGCCAAGATCACCCGCGACATCTCCGAGCGCCGCCAGCATGAGCTGGAGCTGCTCAAGGCCAAGGAGCTGGCCGAGCAGTACAGCCAGGAGATGGCCACACTGTCGCAGTTCCTCGATTCGGTGATTGCCAACATCCCCGCCAGCGTCATCGTCCAGGACCTGCAGAGCCAGCAGATCCTCCTGGCCAACCAGCAGGCCGAACGGCTGTTCGGCCGCCAGGGCACGCGCATGGTCGGCCAGTTGCCAGGCCAGTGCCTGGTGCCGGCGGCCGTCGACTACCTCGAACAGCAGCTGGCGCGTGGGGCACGCAGCACCAAGGGCCATGCCGCCGAAACCCGGGTCGACACCGCCATTGGGCCGCGCACCCTGCGCAGCCGGGCCACGCTCTGCGACAACCGTGAAGGGCAGGGGGACTACGTGCTGTTCGTCGCCGAGGACGCCACCGAGGAGCTGGCCGCCCATGCCCAGATCCACCACATGGCCCACCACGACGCCCTGACCGGGCTGCCCAACCGCACCCTGTTCCACGAGCGTCTCAAGCAGGCGCTGCTGCGCGGCGAGGACAGCGGCAAGCTGACCGCCGCCTTGTGCCTGGACCTGGACAACTTCAAGAACATCAACGACACCCTTGGCCACGCTTTCGGCGACAAGCTGCTGCGCGCCCTGGGCAAGCGCCTGCGCCGCGAGCTGCGCGAGCACGACACCCTGGCCCGGCTCGGTGGCGACGAGTTCGCCGTGGTGCTGTCGGGCCTGGAGACCGGCGATGCGGCGCGCAACACCGCCCAGCGCCTGATCGAGGCGATCTGCCCGCCTTTCCATATCGAAGGGCACCAGTTCAGCGTGGGGGTGAGCATCGGCGTGGCGGTCGCGCCCGACGACCACGACCAGGCCGAGCAGCTGCTCGGCTACGCCGACATGGCCCTGTACGAGGCCAAGCGCAACGGTCGCAACCGCTACGAGTGCTTCCATGTCGAGTTGGATGTCGCGGCTCGTCAACGCCGCCTGGTCGAGACTGACTTGCGCACCGCGCTGCATCTGGGCCAGTTGCAGCTGCACTACCAGCCGGTAGTGGACCAGCAGAGCGCCAGCGTCACCGGCTACGAGGCCCTGCTGCGCTGGGAGCACCCGAACCGCGGCATGATCATGCCCATGGACTTCATCCCCATCGCCGAGGAGACCGGGCTGATCCACGAGATCGGCGCTCGGGCGCTGAACCTTGCATGTCAGGAGGCGGCCAGTTGGGGCACCGCGCAGACGGTGTCGGTCAACCTGTCGGCGGTGCAGTTCAAGAATGCCAACCTGGTACATACCGTGGCCCTGGCCCTGGCCGACTCGGGGCTGCCGGCCACGCGCCTGGAACTGGAGATCACCGAGTCGGTGCTGCTGGGCAACAGCGAGGAGAACGTGCGCACCCTGCGGGCCTTGAAGGACCTGGGGGTGTCGATTTCCCTCGACGATTTCGGCACGGGGTATTCCTCGCTGGGCTACCTGCGCTCGTTCCCCTTCGACCGGATCAAGATCGACAAGTCGTTCGTCCACGACATGTGCGAGAGCCGCGAGGCGATGTCGATCATCCGCGCCATCACCGAGCTGTCCAACAGCCTGATGATCAAGACCACCGCCGAAGGCGTGGAGTCGGCTGAACAGATGGAACGCCTGATGGCCGAGGGCTGTTCGCATTTCCAGGGCTACCTGTACGGCAGGCCGGCGCCTGCGAGCGAGCGCTTGATACAGGTGCCGCCGCGCCCCTGAGCGGCCATCCAGCCTTCTTTTACCGTGGGTGTCGCCTGGCAACGATGCGCTGCGCGGCGCCCGACCACGGCGGCGCCGCAACCCCGACGTTGAACGTCTCGAAAAGCTGACGCCCTGACTACCTTGTCACTGACCCGCGTCAACCCCTCTTCAAGCACCCGCTTCTGTAATAGGGGCGCTTGTGCATCGGCAGGGCTGCCACTAATATCCAAGAGTTTTCTTGTGTAATTGCCTGTTTCCCTTTTGGGCAGGCCATCAATACGGACGTTGATATGGATTTGCACACCTCCCTGTGGCTGTTCCAGGCCATCCAGGCCGTGGGCCTGGCTTTATGGCTGAGCATCGCGGTATTGAACAACCTGCAGGCTTTCGCCAGTTCCGTCGGCGCCATCGGCGCCACCTTGGCCATGGCGCCGCTGCGCCAGCCACCGGCCATCGACTTCCCCTTGCTGCGCCGGGCCTGCCAGTCGACCGGCCTGGCCCGCGCCGCGCTGCTGGTGATCCTGCTGCTGCAGATCGTCGCCAGCCTGGCGGCCTGGGTCGGCTGCTACGGGCTGATCGTCGCCCAGGACCCGCTCATGGCCCGCGCCTGGCTGAACCTGGCGCTCGCCGCGTTCCTCGCCTTCACCTTCGCCATGCTGCTCGGTGGCCTGTGGTTCGGCTACTGGATTCGCCAGGAAGGCCTGCAGCTCACCCACCTGGTGCTGGTGCTGTGGGCGATCCTGGCGTTCTTCCTGTTCAACCTGAATTGGGCCTGAGGCGAGGACGCGAAATGAAAAGCAAGGCGATACTTGGCAGCGCCCTGGTGCTGGCGTTGGTCACTGCCGCCGGCCTGGCCTGGCGCCACACCGGCCAGGCCCAGGCCACGGCGACACCCGCGCGGCACCTGGTCAAGGTGGCCCTGGCCACGGTGCAGAAAGCACCGCAGAAACGCGCCTTCGCCGGCGTCGGCGAGCTGGAGGCGGTGCATCAGGTGCTGGTGTCGGCCGAGATCGGCGGACGGGTGACGGCGATCAACTTCACATCCGGCCAGCAGGTGCGCAAGGGCGATGTGCTGGTCACCCTCAACGATGCCCCGGAGCAGGCCGAGCGCCTGCGCCTGAAGGCCCAGCTGGACAATGCGCGGACCAACCACCGGCGGGTCAAGGACCTGCTGCGCGAGAATGCCGCCACCCAGGAACAACTGGACAATGCCCTGGCAGCCCGGGACATGGCCCAGGGCGAACTGGCCCGTACCGAGGCGGTGATCGCCCAGAAGGCGGTGCGCGCACCGTTCGACGGGCGCCTGGGTATCCGCCGGGTGAACCAGGGCCAGTACCTCAATGTCGGTGATCCGGTGGTCAGCCTGATCGACACCCGCAGCCTGTACGTCAACTTCTCCCTCGAAGAGCAGCTGAGTGCCCAGCTGCGCCCCGGCCAGCCTGTCGAGGTGCGTCTGGATGCCTTCCCCGATACGCCGTTCACCGCTCATATCACGGCCATCGACCCACTGATCGGCCGCTCGCGCACCGTGCAGGTCCAGGCCACCCTGGCCAAGCCCGATGCGCGCCTGGCGGCCGGCATGTACGCCAGCGTGCAGGTGGCCAGCCCCGATGATGGCCAGGTGCTGACCGTGCCGGAGACTGCGGTGGCCTACACCGCCTACGGCGACACGGTGTTCGTCGCCCGCCACGATGACGCCGCCGGTGCGTTGGTGGTGCAGCGGGTGGCGGTGCGCACCGGCGAGCGCCAGGCCGGTCGGGTAGTGATCGAGCAGGGCCTGAACGAAGACGACCAGGTGGTGGTGTCCGGGCAGTTGCGCCTGAGCGACGGTACCGCCGTGCAAGCCACCGAAGACACCCTGCAGGCCCCGGCCAGCGGCGCCTGACTCCAGCGAGAACACGCCATGACATTCACCGACCTGTTCGTGCGCCGGCCTGTGCTGGCGCTGGTGGTCAGCACCCTGATCCTGCTGCTGGGGCTGCTGTCGTTGCTGCAGTTGCCGATCCGCCAGTACCCGCTGCTGGAAAGCTCGACCATCACCGTGACCACCGAATACCCCGGCGCCCCGGCCGAACTGATGCAGGGCTTCGTCACCCAGCCGATCGCCCAGGCGGTGTCGTCGGTGGAAGGTATCGACTACCTGTCGTCCTCCTCGGTGCAGGGCCGCAGCCTGGTGACCGTGCGCATGGAGCTCAACCGCGACTCCACCCAGGCGCTGACCGAGGTGATGGCCAAGGTCAACCAGGTGCGTTACCGCCTGCCGGAGCGCGCCTACGATCCGGTGATCGAGCGCTCGGCCGGCGAGTCGACGGCGGTGGCCTATATCGGCTTCGCCAGCCCGAGCCTGCCGATCCCGGCCATGACCGACTACCTCACGCGGGTGGTCGAGCCGTTGCTCAGCACCATCGAGGGCGTGGCCAAGGTCCAGGTGTTCGGCGGCCAGACCTTGTCGATGCGTCTGTGGATCGACCCGGCGCGCCTGGCCGCTCGAGGCCTGACCGCCGCCGACGTGGCCGAGGCGGTGCGGCGCAACAACTACCAGGCGGCGCCCGGCAAGGTGAAGGGCCAGTACGTGATCGCCAACATCCGCGTCGATACCGACCTGACCTCGGTCGGCGACTTCCGCGAGCTGGTGATCCGCAACGACGGCAATGGCCTGGTGCGCATCCGTGACATCGGCACCGTCGAGCTCGGCGCCGCCTCGGCCGAAACCAGCGCCAGCATGGACGGCGTGCCGGCGGTGCACCTGGGCCTGTTCGCCACCCCGGGTGGCAACCCGCTGGTGATCGTCGAGGGCATCCGCCAGCTGCTGCCGCAGATCCGCCAGACCCTGCCGCCGGACGTCAAGGCCGAGCTTGCCTTCGAGACGGCGCGCTTTATCCAGGCCTCCATCGACGAGGTCACCAAGACCCTGCTCGAAGCCCTGGCGATCGTGGTGGTGGTGATCTACCTGTGCCTGGGTTCGCTGCGCACGGTGCTGATCCCGGTGGTGACCATCCCGCTGTCGATGCTCGGCGCGGCGGCGCTGATGCTGGCGTTCGGCTTCAGCATCAACCTGCTCACCCTGCTGGCCATGGTGCTGGCGGTGGGGCTGGTGGTGGACGATGCCATCGTCGTGGTGGAGAACGTCCACCGCCACATCGAGGAGGGACGCACGCCGGTGGCGGCGGCGTTGATCGGCGCCCGCGAGGTGGCCGGGCCGGTGATCGCGATGACCATCACCCTGGCCGCGGTGTACGCGCCGATCGGCATGATGGGCGGGCTGACCGGCGCGCTGTTCCGTGAGTTCGCCCTGACCCTGGCCGGCGCGGTGGTGGTTTCCGGCGTGGTGGCGCTGACCCTGTCGCCGGTGATGAGCTCGTTCCTGCTCGATGCGCGCCAGTCCGAAGGGCGCATGGCCCATGCCGCCAACCGCTTCTTCGACTGGCTGGCCGAGCGCTATGCCCAGGTACTGGGGTTCTCGCTGAAGCACCGCTGGATCAGTGTCGGCTTCGCCTTGCTGGTGCTGGTCAGCCTGCCGCTGCTGTACAGCCTGCCGCAGCGCGAGCTGGCGCCGACCGAGGACCAGGCCGGGCTGCTCACCGCGATCAAGGCGCCGCAGCATGCCAACCTGGCTTATGTCGAATGTTTTGCCGACAAGCTCGACGCGGTCTACCGCACCCTGCCGGAGACCGTCAGCACCTGGATCATCAACGGCAGCGACGGCATTGCCTCGGGCATCGGCGGCATCAACCTGCAACCGTGGGACGAACGCGCGCGCAACGCCTCGCAGATCCAGCTCGACCTGCAGGCGGCGGTCAACGATGTCGAAGGCACCAGCATCTTCGCCTTCCAGCTGCCGGCGCTGCCGGGCTCCACCGGTGGCCTGCCGGTGCAGATGGTGCTGCGCAGCTCCCAGGACTACCGAGTGCTGTTCGACACCATGGAGCAGGTCAAGGCCAAGGCCCGACAGAGCGGCCTGTTCGCCGTGGTCGACAGCGACCTGGACTACAACAACCCGGTGGTGCAGGTGCGGGTCGACCGGGCCAAGGCCAACAGCATGGGGATCCGCATGCAGGACATCGGCGAGTCGCTGGCGGTGCTGGTGGGGGAGAACTACCTCAACCGCTTTGGCCTCGACGGCCGTTCCTACGATGTCATCGCCCAGAGCCCGCGCGACCAGCGCCTGACCCCGCAGGCCCTGACTCGGCAGTACGTGCGCAGCGAGGAGGGCCGGCTGGTGCCGCTGTCCACCGTGGTGCAGGTCAGCGAGCAGGTCGAGCCCAACCGCCTGACCCAGTTCAACCAGCAGAACGCGGCGACCTTCCAGGGCATCCCGGCGGCCGGTGTCACCCTGGGCGACACCGTGGCTTTCCTCGAGCAGGTCGCGGCTGAATTGCCCGTTGGTTTCAGCATCGACTGGCAGTCCGACGCCCGTCAGTACCAGCAGGAGGGCAACGCCCTGATGCTGGCGTTCCTCGCCGCCGTGGTGGTGATCTACCTGGTACTGGCGGCGCAGTACGAAAGCCTGGTCGATCCGCTGATCATCCTGATCACCGTGCCGCTGTCGATCAGCGGCGCGCTGCTGCCCCTGGCACTGGGGGTGGCCACGGTGAACATCTACACGCAGATCGGCCTGGTGACGCTGATCGGGCTGATCAGCAAGCACGGCATCCTCATGGTCGAGTTTGCCAACACCCTGCAGGCCGAGCAGCACCTGGACCGGCGCACGGCGATCGGCAAGGCGGCGCAGATCCGCCTGCGGCCGATCCTCATGACCACGGCGGCCATGGTGGTGGGGCTGATCCCGCTGCTGTTCGCCTCGGGCGCCGGCGCTGCCAGCCGGTTCGGTCTGGGCGTGGTGATCGTCACCGGGATGCTGGTGGGGACCTTGTTCACCCTGTTCGTGCTGCCGACCATCTACAGCCTGCTGGCCCGTGACCATGCCAGCACCGCGCGTTCGGCGCGGGCGCGGTCGTTGGCCGAGACCTTGGAGGGCCAGCCATGAAGCCTGTATTCGTCGTTTCCCTGATGGCCCTGGCCTTGACCGCGTGCAGCGTCGGCCCCGACTACCAGAAGGCCAAGGTACCGGCCAGTGGCGTGCACAGCCCGCAGCGCGCCGCCTTCGCCGCCCGTGGCGAGTTGCCGGCGCAGTGGTGGCGATTCTTCGACGATCCGCAGCTGGTGCGCCTGGTCGACCAGGCCCTGGCCAACAACCTTGACATCCGCCAGGCCCACGCCAACTTGCTGGCGGCGCGGGCGCTGTTCGACGACCGCAGCCTCGACCGCTATCCCTGGGTCACCGCCCGCGCCGGCTACAACCAGAGCCTGGAGCAGCAGCAACCGGCCGATGGCAGCGACCCGCGGCGCATGCGCACCGAGCAGTACCGCGCCGGTTTCGACGTGCAGTGGGAGATCGACCTGTTCGGTCGCCTGCAACGCCTGACCGACGCCGCTGAAGCCCGCGCCGACGCGGCGGCGGCGGACCTGCGTCAGGCACGCCTGAGCATCGCCGCAGAGGTGGCCCGCAACTACTACCTCCAGCTCGGCCTCAAGCGCAGCCTGGCCGTGGCCGAGGACCAGGTCGAGGCCTGGCGCGAAACCCTGCAGCTGACCAGCGCACAGGTGCGCGCCGGCAGCGGCCAGTACGAAGACCAGCAGAACGCCCACGCCAACCTGTTGCTCAGCGAGGCGGCGGTGCCGCCGTTGCAGGCGGCGATCCAGCAGGCCAGCTACCGCCTCGACGTGCTGACCGGGCAGGTGCCGGGCAGCCAGGAGCAGGGCGCCGCGCCGTTCCTGCCGCCGCTGGCGCGCCAGTTGCCGTTGGGTGATGTCGACGCACTGATCGGCCAGCGCCCCGATGTGGTCAGTGCCGAGCGTGAGCTGGCGGCCAGCACCGAGGACGTCGGCGCGGCCACCGCCGAGCTGTACCCGCGCCTGGACCTGGGCGGCTTCATCGGCTTCTTCGCCCTGCGCAGTGGCGACCTGGGCAGCGCCGCCCGCGCCTACGAGCTGGCGCCGGTGGTGACCTGGCCGGCGCTGCGCCTGGGCAACGCCCGTGCCCGCCTGCGAGTGCGCGAGGCGCTGGCCGAGGGCAGCCAGGCACGCTACCAGCAGGCTGTGCTGCTGGCTCGCGAAGAGGTGGAGAACGCG
Organism: Pseudomonas sp. 2hn; assembly: GCF_019646095.1. Taxonomy (NCBI): domain Bacteria; kingdom Pseudomonadati; phylum Pseudomonadota; class Gammaproteobacteria; order Pseudomonadales; family Pseudomonadaceae; genus Pseudomonas; species Pseudomonas sp. 2hn. The sequence continues at coordinate 2,381,079 of NZ_CP081016.1, forward strand.
GTGACGCAACTGGTGCGCAACCAGGCCCGGCTGCAGAGCCTGGTGGCCTCCGCCGGCCACGGCAGCGAGGCCATCGACATTGCCAACAAGCGCTACCGGCGCGGCGCGGGGACCTACCTGGCAGTGCTGGAGAACCAGCGTGCGCTGTTCTCGATCAAGCGCGAGGTGGCCGAGGCGGAGACAGCCTCGTACCTGGATGCGATTGCGCTGTACAAGGCGTTGGGGTGGGGGAGTGCGGCGCAGTAGTGCGCGCCGATCCTTCATGCTGTACAACCATGGCCTGTCAGGAATGGCCACGTTGCAATAGATGCGGGAGCGGATTTATCCGCGATGCCCCGCGCCGGCGGCGCTCGATCTCGAGCGCCCCGCAATGCTATCGTCGAGCGCCCCTAATTTTCCCCAAGCGTCCTTCGTTTTCATGGAAGCCGCCCTGCGCCCGGCGCGTTCGGCACTCATCATTCAAGGAGACAAGCAATGACTTCCGTTTTCGACCGCGACGATATCCAGTTCCAGGTAGTGGTCAACCACGAAGAGCAGTATTCCATCTGGCCCGACTACAAGGCGATCCCCAACGGCTGGCGCGCGGTGGGCAAGAGCGGCCTGAAGAAGGACTGCCTGGCCTACATCGATAAGGTCTGGACCGACATGCGCCCACTGAGCCTGCGCCAGAAGATGGCCGAAGCAGCGGCGCAGTAAGCCGGTGTCGAGCCTGAACCTGCTGTGCCTGCCGTACTCCGGTGCCAGCGCCATGGTCTACAGCCGCTGGCGGCGCAAGCTGCCGGCCTGGTTGCAGGTGCGCCCGGTGGAACTGCCCGGCCGCGGCGCGCGCATGGGCGATGACCTGCACACCGACCTGCGCGGCCTGGCTCGGCAGTTGGCCCATGAGCAGCGCACCGCCACCCAGGCACCTTACGCCTTGCTCGGGCACAGCCTGGGAGCGCTGGTCGCCTTCGAGCTGGCCCACGAGCTGCGTGCGCTGGGCTGTCCACCGCCGCTGGCGTTGTTCGCCAGTGGCACCGCGGCGCCGACCCGCCGCGAGGACTACGCCGGCGGCAAGTGGACCGAACCCCGTGGCGACGCCGAGCTGATCGCCGAACTGCGCAAGCTGGGCGGCACCCCCGAGGAAGTACTGGCCAACCAGGAGCTGATGAGCCTGACCCTGCCGATCGTGCAGGCGGACTTCCTGCTCTGTGGCCGCTACGCCTACCAGCAGCGCCAGCCGTTGCAATGCCCGCTGCACGTGCTTGCCGGCGAGGATGATCGCGCCAGTGACGAACAGTTGCAGGCCTGGGGACGGGAGACCGTGGGTGCGCATTCGCTGGCGAAGTTCCCCGGCGGGCATTTCTTTATCCATGAGCAGGAAGACCGGGTGCTCGACGTACTCTGTCGGACCCTGGAACCGCTGCGGCTTTGTGCCTGAGCGGCGGTTGCCGTCGCGTTGTAGCGCCGCTTCAAACGTGGCTTAGCTGTTGTCCCCGCGTTGGATTGGTCGCTGGTTCTCCGGCGACCAAGCCTGATATTTTTGCCAGTTGCAGGCCTGTTGTGCTGCACGCAGAGTCATACGGATAGACAACTCGTTCAGGCGTTTTCATGCCGGCCCCGACCACCCCTCCGAATGCTGCATTGCTGGCTCCGGGGTATGTAGCCCGGTGTTTGCGCCAAGTATCCAAGCCTCGATTCAGGCGCGGTTCTATGTATGCGGAACAGCCTTGACCATCCCCGCGTACTGCGCCTTCAAATGCCCTTGCTCATCCAGTAAGTACGCATCCATCACCTCCCGCACCACCGGCCCCGCCACCCGACCACCGGCCTCGCCGTTCTCGATCATCACCGCCACCACCATCGCCGGGTGCTCGGCCGGGGCGAAGCCGACGAACAGGGCGTTGTCGCGGTGGCGCTCGAGGGTCTTGTCGCGGTTGTAGCGCTCGCCCTGCTTGATCGCCACCACCTGCGCCGTGCCGCTCTTGCCGGCGATGCGGTACTGCGCGCCGGCGGCGGCGGCGCGGGCGATGCCGCGCGGGTCGTGCATGACCATCTGCATGCCCTGGCTGACCTGGTCCCAGGCGTGCCGGTCGTGCAGCACGATATCCGGCATCGGGTTGGGGTCCACCGGCGCCTGGCCGCCGATGGTCAGCGCCAGGTGCGGGCGGTGCCAGGCGCCCTTGCTGGCCAAGAGGCTGGTGGCCTGGGCCAGTTGCAGCGGGGTGACCTGCATGTAGCCCTGGCCGATGCCGAGGATCAGCGTCTCGCCGGGGAACCAGGCCTGGCGCCGGGTGGCGCGCTTCCAGGCCTGTGACGGCATCAGCCCGGGGGCTTCCTCGAACATGTCCAGCGAGACCTTCTGGCCCAGGCCGAACTCGGCCATGTAGTCGTGCAGGCGGTCGATGCCCAGCTTGTGCGCGAGGTCGTAGAAGTAGGTGTCGTTGGAGCGCATGATCGCCGTGTACATGTCCACCCAGCCATCGCCCGTGCGGTTCCAGTTGCGGTATTTGTGGTCGTAGTTGGGCAGCTCGTAGTAGCCGGGGTCGAAGACCCGGCTGGCGGGGTTGATCACGCCGCTGTCGAGGCCGGCGATGGCCACCTCGGGCTTGACCGTCGAGCCGGGGGCGTACAGCCCGCGCAGCACGCGGTTGAACAGCGGCCGGTCGATGGAGTCGCGCAGGGCGGCGTACTGCCTGTAGCTGATGCCCTTGACGAACAGGTTGGGGTCGAAGGCCGGGTTGCTGACCATCGCCAGCACATCGCCGTTGGCCGGGTCGAGCACCACCACCGCGCCGCGCCGATCGCCCAGGGCCTTCTCGGCGGCCTGCTGCAGATGGGCGTCGAGGCTCAGCACGATGTCCTTGCCCGGCACCGGGTCGTGGTGGTTGAGCACGCGCATCACCCGGCCCTGGGCGTTGGTCTCGACTTCCTCGTAGCCCACCTGACCGTGCAGTTCGTTCTCGTAGAAGCGTTCGATGCCGGTCTTGCCGATCGACTGGGTGCCGCGGTAGGCGGTGCTGTCGAGGGCCTTGGCTTCCTTTTCGTTGATGCGCCCGACGTAGCCCACCGAATGGGCGAAGTGCTCGGCCAGCGGGTATTCGCGGATGAACTGCGGCTCGACCTCCAGCCCCGGCAGGCGGAACTGGTTGACCGCGATCAGGGCGATCTGCTCTTCGCTCAGGCCCACCAGCAGGGTCACCGGCTCGAACGGCTTGCGACCGCGGCGCAGGTCCTTGTCGAACTGCTGGCGGTCGTCCTCGGACAGCGTGAGGATCTGCGCCAGGCTGTCGAGCACCCGCGCCGGGTCGCCGGCCCGTTCGCGGGTCATGGTCAGGTTGAAGCTGGGCTTGTTGTCGGCCAGCACCACGCCGTTGCGGTCATAGATCAAGCCGCGCTCGGGCGGAATCGGCAGCACATGCACGCGGTTGTTCTCCGACACCGCGCTCTGCTGGTCATGCTGCAGCACCTGGAGGACATAGAGCCGGCCCACCAGCACCGCCACCAGGCTCATCACCAGCAGGGCACAGGCCAGCAACCGGCGGTTGACCAGGTGCTTTTCCTTTTCGTGGTCCTTGAGGGGAATGGGCTGGGGCATGGGCTTCGTGGTGTCACGCAATGGGGTCGCGATGCTACGCGGACGGGCAGGGGGGCTCAAGGCGAGCCTCGCTGCGCAATGCCTGCGCTATGCCGGTCGGCCCCGCTATCAGGGGCGTGAAGGCGAATATGAAGTTTCCTTCATGTCGCCTGGGGAGCCGTGATGGGAACGATGAGATTTGTGGCGAAGGGCTGGGATTTGTCAGAATACGCGACAAGCAATCATTATCATTCGCAAGGTAATCCATGCAGTCGGCTCTCGCTTCCCATGCCCCGGTGCGCATCCTCGCCATCGAGGACGATCCCGTCCTGTCCGCCCATATCGGCAGCCACCTGGGCGAGCGCGGCTTCGCCATCGCCCACGCGGTGTTCCCCGGCGTGGTGATCGCTTACATCGTGCAGATTCCCTACGCCATCGGGGCGTTCCAGGCCGGCATGTTCTGCGCGGTGGCCACGGGCTACCTCAAGGAGAACAGCCGCATCAAGCAGGACACGGTGATGGGCATCGTCTATTCGGGCATGTTCGGCCTGGGGTTGGTGCTGTACCTGAGGATCCAGTCCGATGTGCATCTGGACCATATCCTGTTCAGCGACATCCTCGGCGCCGGCCCCCAGGACCTGTGGCTGTGCGCGGGCATCGCCGTGCTCACGGCGCTGGTCATCGCCACCAAGTGGAAGGACCTGATGCTGCATACCTTCGATGCGGTGCAGGCCCAGGCGGTCGGCCTGCGCAGCGGCTGGCTGCACTATGGCCTGCTGTGCCTGATTTCGTTGGCGGTGGTCGGGGCGCTGAAGGCCTCGGGGGGGGTGATCCTGGCGATCGCCTTGCTGATTGCCCCGGGGGCCATCGCCGCGCTGCTGACGCGGCAGTTCCGAAATATGTTGTGGCTGGCGCTGCTGGTCGCCATCGGCTGTTCGTTCGTGGGCGTGTACAGCTCGTTCTACCTCGACAGCGCCCCAGCGCCGACCATCGTCATGGCCTTTGCCGGGGTGTTTGTGCTGGTGCTGGGCTGGCAGGCGCTTGGGCGCAGGGTCGGGTCGCCCATGGCGACGTGAACGACCCTCAGAGACTGAGGGTCAGGCTTACGCTGAAGTTGCGTGGCTCGCCCGGCAGCACCCACGAACTGTTGTACGAGCGTTCGTAGTATTTGCGGTCGAACAGGTTGTTGAGGTTCAGCCCCACGGTGACCTGTTCGCTGGCCTTGTAGTGCGCCAGCAGGTCGACCGTGCTGTAGGCGTCCAGGGTGAAGTGGCTGCCGGCCTGGCCGGAGCGCTCGCCGACATAGTTGAACGCCGCGCCGACGTCCGAGCCGCGCAGGGCACCGTCCTGGAACTCGTAAACGCCCATCACGCTGCCGCTGTTGCGGGCAATGCCCAGCAAGTCGCTGCCCTTGGGCAGGGCGGCGTCGCCCTTGGTGACCTCGGCATCGATATAAGCGTAGGCACCGATCACCCGCACGGCATCGGTCAGCTGGCCGCTGAACTGCAGGTCCAGGCCCTGGCTGCGCGCCTTGCCGGCCGCCACGCTTTCGCCGAGCGCGTCGGTGGTGATGACGTTCTCCTTGTCGATATGGAACAGCGCGACGGTCGCGCCCAGGCGGCTGTCGAGCAGGTCGAGCTTGAGCCCGGTCTCGTAGCCCAGGCCTTTTTCAGGCTTGTAGACCTGGCCCTGGGTGCCGATGGTATTAGGCTTGAACGATGTCGAGGCATTGGCGAACACGCCGACCTGTGGGGTCAGCTGGTACAGCAGCCCTACGCGCGGCGTGGCGACATCCTTTTCCTGGCTGTCGCTGGCGCCCGTGGCGCGGTTCTGCGAAATCTGTTCGATACGCTCCAGGCGCACACCTACCAACCCGCGCAGGCGCTCGGTGAAGGCGATCTGGTCCTGCAGGTTGAGGGCATAGCTTTCGGTGTGCTCGAAGAAGTCGTTGGGACGGACGACGGTCGGCTTGGGCTTGCCGTACACCGGGTTGTAGATGTCCAGGCCATAGCCCGCCGAGGTCGCGCTTTGCGGGTACTTCTGGCTGTTGCGGTAGTTTTCGTATTCAAGCCCGATCAGGGCCTGGTGCTGCCAGCCGCCCAGCTGGAACTGGCCGTGCAGCTCGGCCTGGGTGATGTTGTCGTTCCATTCGAAGTCACGCTCGCGGTAGAAGCGGGTGATTGTCGTGCCGACCAGGGCCTGGGGCTCGGAGCTGTTGCCCTTGAGCTTGCCCTGGGTGTAGTGGTTGGCCAGGCGCAGCTTCCAGTCGTCGTTGAGGAAGTGCTCCAGCGCCAGGTCGAGGGTCTGGTTGTCGTTGCGGATCCTGCCGTCGTTGGGTTCGCCCATGAAGGTCGAGCGCGGTACCGAACCCATCTGGCCGTTGACCGCCGGAATGCCCCGGTCGAACACCGATTCGGTGCGCGAGAATTCGGCATCGAGCATCACGCGGGTGTCCGGCGACAGCTGCCAGCTCAGCGACGGGCTGACAATGCGTCGTTCACTGTCCACGTGATCGCGGAAACTGCCGTTGTCCTCCACGGCCAGGTTGATCCGGCCCAGCAGGTTGCCTTCGCTGTCCAGGGGCGAGTTGGCATCCAGGGCGGTGCGGTAGCGGTCCCAGCTGCCCGCGCTCAGGCTGAGGGTGCTGAAGGTCTCGGCCTGGGGACGCTTGCTGACGATATTGACCAGACCGCCAGGGTCGCCACGGCCATAGAGGCTGGCGGCCGGGCCCTTGAGCACTTCGATGCGCTCGATGCTGGAGGTGTCCGGGGAGCTGTAGCTGCCGCGGTTGATGGCGAAACCGTTCTTGTACAGCTCGCCGGTGGTGAAGCCGCGCACGCTGTAGTTGAGGAAGGTCAGGCCGCCGAAGTTGTTTTGCCGCGACACGCCGCCGGCGAAATCCAGGGCGCGGTCGATGCGGGTGGTGTTGAGGTCCTTGATCACCTGGGCGGGCACCACCTGGATACTTTGCGGGGTGTCACGGATATCGCTGTCGGTACGGGTGGCGGTGGCCGAGCGGGTGGCGCGGTAGCCTTGCACCGGGCCGTCGGCACGCTCTTCGAGGTAGGCGTCGGTGATCGAGGTTTCTTCCAGCAGCAGGGGTTGGGCTGCCGAGAGGGGTTGGCCGAACAGGCCCAGGGTGAGGCCGGCCAGAAGCGGTGCGCGAGGGTTCACGAGGGTTCTCCAATTAATATGTAATAACGTAACATTTAACGATACGCTGGCGCCACAGCCAGATTAGGTATTCAGAGCGGTTGTCAGATGGAAATGATTCGCGTTATTGTAATGTTATTACGTAACCTGAGGTTCCTATGCAAGTACTGTCCTCACTCAAGCAGGCCAAGCGCCGTCATCGTGATTGCCAGGTGGTCAAGCGTCGTGGCCGGATCTATGTGATCTGCAAGTCCAACCCGCGGTTCAAGGCCAGGCAGGGCGGGGTGAAGAAGAAGCGGGGGTAGCAGTCGGCTGGGCCAAGAGTTCTAGGCGTTATCAGCGTGGGAGCGGCGGCGCACCGCCGCTCCCACGAGAGCCCGCCGAGAACGCTGCATGCTCGATGCAGACGCTAACGGAGCGTCCTGCGCAAACGCCGCCAACCCAGCACCACACCGCTGAGGGCAATCACCAGTCCACCGGCACTCACTGCGATGATCAGCCCTTCCCGCAACAGCGGCCGCGCCAGCAGCGGTTGCCAGTCCCAGCTGTGCAGCAGGTTGAACAACCAGCGCCCGGTCCGTTGCGTCCGGTCATGGCTGGCCACCAGCAGGCCGCTGGCCGGGTCCAGGTAGGCCCAGGTAGCGGCCGGGTCGGCGAAGCGCAGGCGCAGCACGGGCAAAGGGCGGGACTGGAAGCCGTACATGCTCTGCGGATCGCGGGCGAAGTAGTGGAAGTCGTAGGCGGTCTGCCAGTCGTCTTGCACTCCGATGCCCGGGGCCATGGTCTGCGCGGCCGCCAGCAACCGCTGTCGGGCAAATGCCCGGGCCGGTGGCGTGCCGGCTTCGAGGACGCGGCTGTCACCGTTGGCATTACGTGCCACCAGGTTGGTGACGTCGGCCAGGCGCTGCCACTGCAACTCGACGGTGTTGAAACCTGCCTCCTCGCGCAACCTCGCCAACGCGGTGGCGACCGGCAGCTTGAGGTCGGCGGCGCGCAGCGGGCCGGGTTGCAGGGCGATCTGCGAACGGCTGTCGGTCAGGCCCCAGGGACGCATCGACATCAAACCACTGAACACCCACAACACCAGCACGCCGCCGAACAGCAGCCCGCCGATGTGGTGCCAGCGCAGCCAGCCGCCGGGGTAGGGGCTGCACGAGCCGCTGCGGTAGCGCCTGCGCAGCCGCAGGCGCAGGATGCCCACCGCCATGCCCAGGATCGCCATCAGCGTGCCGAGCACGGACAGGCCGATCACCAGCGTGCGCCAACCGTTGTCGAAGCCAAACCCGCCACGCAAGGGATAGAGCCAGTGCAGCCAGGCACCGACCCAGTTCCAGGCGCGCTCCTGCGCGGTGGCGTCGCGCACCACTTCACCGCTGCGCCCGGACAGGTACAGCAAGGTGCCGGCGGCATCGTCCACCTGCACCCGGTGCAGGGGCCGGTCGCCGTCCAGGGCCCGGGAGTGGGTCCACATGTCCTCGTCCACCGTGCCCTGGTAGGCCAGCGCGGCGTCACCGGCGTACTGCCGGGCATTGGCCAGTGCCCAGGCGGCATCGGCGTGAGCCAAGGGCGCGCCGCTGGCGGCGTCGAGGGTGACGCGGCGACCGTCAGCCAGTTCCAGCAGGTAGTGCGCCCGCCCGCCCAGGCTGGTCAGGCGCAGTGCCTTCAACGGCTGCTGCGCCCACTGCGCCGGCAACTCGGCGCAGCACCCCGCCGGCAAGGCCGGCAGGTGGGCCAGGCGCTCGGCCGGGGTCAGCTTGGGGTAGCCGACATACAGCATGACCACCCCGGAAACGAACCACAGCGCCATGAACAGGCAGGCGACGATGCCCAGCCAGCGGTGCCACAGGTACAGCTGGCGTTTCAGGCTCATCAGTAGCTCCACTGCACAGCGACTTCCAGGCTGCGCGGCTCACCCAGGTAGTACTGGGTGTTGGTTTGGTGGATGAAGCGGGCGTAGACCTCGTCGGTGAGGTTGCGCAGCCGCGCGCTGAGCTGCACGTGCTGGTCCAGGTCGTGGGTCATCGACAGCCCGTAGACGGTGTACGACGGCACCCAGGCGGTGTTGGCGGTGTTGGCGTACACCGACGACACATAGCGGGCATCGGCGCCGACCTGCCAGCCCGGCGCGAGGTCGTAGGTCAGCCACAGGTTGGCGACCCGGTCGGGAATGTTCACCGGGTTCTTGCCCTTGCGCGAGTACACCACGCCGCCGATGGTCTCGTTGAATTCGTCGTACTCAGCGTTGACCCAGCTGAAGTTGCCCGCCGCCAGCAGCTTGGGCGTGACCTTGAACGAGGCCGCCAGCTCGATGCCGGTGGAGGTCTGCTGGCCCGCCTGCTCGGTGGTGTTGGGCACGGTCGAGGAGGGCACCGAGATGTTCTTGCGCACGATGCGATAGGCCGCCGCGGTGGCCGAGCCGCGCCCGTCGAGAAAGTCGAACTTGCTGCCCACTTCCACCTGGCGGCCGGTGCTCAGGTCGAAATCGCCGACCTGGCTGAGCGAGGCGCCGGTGAGCGAGCCTCCCGGCGGCTCGGCCGAGGTGCTGTACTGGGTATACAGGCTGACATTGGGCGTCAGGTCGTAGACCAGGCCCAGGCGTCCGGTGAACGCATCCCAGCGCCGGTCCAGCTTGGCCCGGGTCACATGGTCGACCACGTCGAAGTCGATATGGTCGTAGCGCAGCGCGGTGATCAACGCCAGCTGGTCGGTCAGGCGGGTGCGGTTCTCGACAAAACCCGCGGTGGTGTCGGTGGTGGTGCTGCGGCCCTTGGCGCGCGGCGCGTCCATGCCGGGGATGTCGAGGAAGTGGTCGGGCTGGAAGCCGCTCGGGTCGATGCGGTCGAACGCGCCCTTGGACAGCGGGTAGGCGGTCTGCTGGTTGCGGTTGTAGTCCACGCCGAACGCCCAGTCGCTGGCCAGGCCGAACAGCTGGCCCTGGTGGGTCAGCTCGACGCGGTTGCCGTTGACCTCTTGGTCGTGGCGCTGGCGGTAGCCGCCGGAGCGGTCGATGACGGTATTGCCGGCGTTGTAGCGGTACACCTCGAGGTTGCGGTAATCGCGCTGGCCGTTGTAGTGGTAGAAGGTGTTGCGCAGCTGGTTGCTGTCATCGATGCGGTAGTCGGTGATCGAGCGCAGCCAGCGGGTGCGCTGCTCGTAGCGGCCGTCCTCGACGTTGTAGTTGTTGAAGCGATTGTGCTTGTCGATGTGCAGGGTGCCGACCGCCGGTTGCAGCACCGGCGTGCCCCAGTACGGGCTGTCCTCTTTTTCTTCCAGGTACTCGATGGCCAGGGTGTGCGACAGCTGTTCGTTGATGTCGCTGAGCAGCGAGAAGGCCAGGTTGCCGGCACCGTTCTCCTGGCGGTCGATGTAGCCATTGGTACTGGTGCGGCTGTAGTCGAGCCGCGCGTAGTGGCGCGGGCCGTCGCCGCTGTTGAGCGCCTTGTTGAAGCCGACCGAGGTTTCCATGGTGTCGTAGCGACCATAGCTGACGCGGCCTTCGAAGCTGTCTTCGTCGCGGTTGGCCAGCTTGGTGATCATGTTCAGGCTGCCACCGACGGCGCCGCTGCCATTGAGGAACGACGAGGGCCCGCCGAGCAGCTCGACGCGGTCGTAGATCCACGCCCCGACCGGACGCCCGGCGGCGCCGTACTGCAGGTTGATGCCATTGAACAGCTGGCTGATCTGGGCACCGTTGAAGCCGCGATACGACACGTAGCCGCCCCAGCCGGGCGGTGCCGAGGCGTTGACCCCGGGCAGGGCGTTGGCGGCGTCCTGGAAGTTGCGCGCGCCGATGCGCTCCATGGTCTTGCGGTCGGCGACGCTGACCGAGGCCGGGTTTTCCCGGGCGCTGAGGTTGAGCCGCGAGCCGCTTTCGATAGGCCGGTCGAGGTCCAGGGTGGTGGCTTCTTTGGGTTGGTCGGCGGTGGCCGTGACGTTGCTGGCGGGCAGGGTCAGGGTGTCATCCTGCGCCCAGGCGCAGGTTGCGCTGCCAACGAGCAGCGCCAAAGTGGTCATGCGGAACATGCAAGGCTTCCTGGCTGAAATCGGTGGGCGCACGCCCGCTGCCGATCAGGCAGTACTTGGGCGTGGCGATGTCAGAACGCGAGAAGCGAAGCGGGGGAGGCGCGCGGATTGACCAGTGGCCAGCGCTGCTTGGGCAGGGGCGGCGCGGGTTGTCTGGGTAAGGGTTTGCTCGACTCCCCGGCGAGCAGGGCCAGCAGGCCGAAGAACACCGCCAGCAGGGTGGCGCTGAACAGGCTGGCGATCACGCAGTCGCCGCCGGCGGGCAGCACCGGGTCGGTGATGTCCTGGTCGCCCTTGAACACGCCGCTGCTGTCGGCCGCGCACCAGGCGGCGTCATCCAGGCCGGCCAGGCGCAAGCCGGCCATCTGGCCATGGCCCATGGCGCACAGCAACGAGCCGAACAGGATGCTGAAATACAGCACCCAGGCGACTTGCGATCGTGTGTGGCGGGCCAGCTTCATCGGCAAAGCTCGAAGGGAATGAGAATAGGTTCGGCGTGCGGATTCTACAGCGTTTGAAACATCTGCCTAGAGTGATCGGCCGATAAAAAACATTCGAATCGATTCACCTGGCTGGCTTGACGCCTCTCGGCCGCAGGTGTTCAGATGCCGACCGATTTCAGGTGTCCCATGCCGCCGCGCATGGGGTGAAACGGGAAACCGGTACGCGCTTCGCGCCAGTCCGGTGCTGCCCCCGCAACGGTATGCAAGTGATGCCTTCGATAGACCACTGTGGCCAGTGCGCCATGGGAAGGTGAAGGCGTCTTGTCTTGCGAGCCCGGAGACCGGCCTGGAATGTGGTAGGCAAACTCCTGCGGTGGGCGGGCATGGGCCGGTATTGGCGTGTGCGCGATCCCTGCTCCTGCGTGCTTCTGCGAAAGTCACTTTCGAGAAGAGCATGATTGCTGTGATTCACTCCCAACGTTTCTCCCCCAAGGCCCGGACCCTGTTCCTGGGCTTTCTGGCCAGCCCCCTGGCGCTGGCCGAAAACATGCCCCTGATCCTCCACCAGCAGATCGTCGCCGCGCCGTCGGTGGAGTCGACCACGGTCGCCGCCATGGCCCAGTACGGCAGCAAGGTCGAGATCGTCAGCCGCGAGCAGATCGAGCGCGCCGGCCCCGGTGCCGACATCACCCGGGTGATGCAGATGTTCATCCCCGGCTTCTACGTCGCGCCGAAGAACGGCCCGTTCGACTACGGCACCTACTCACTGCTGGGCGGGCGCAACGACGACACACTGATCCTTCTCGACGGCGTGCGCCTGAACAACCGCCTGTACGGCGGCCTGTACCTGGACACCCTACCGGCCAACGCGGTGGAGCGCATCGAGGTGCTCAAGGGCGGCCAGAGCCTGTTGTTCGGCACCCAGGCGGTGGCGGGGGTGATCAATATCGTCACCCGCAGCCCGCAGAGCCGCGAGGCTTCGGGCGAGGTCAACCTGGGCCTGGACAGCTTCGCCGGCAGCAGCAAGGACGCCCGCGTCGAGCGGATCTTCAGCAACGGTTTCGGCGACCTGGGCCTGCTGGCCTATGTCAGCCACAACGTCTCCGACGGCTACCAGCCGTTTCGCAACCGCGACTACAGCGGCAACGTCAGCGACAAGAAGCGCGGCTATGAGGTGACCACTTTCGGCGGCAAGGCGATCCAGGCCTTCGGTGACGATGCGCGGCTGGAACTGTTCTACCAGTACACCGACGCCAACCTCGATTTCGCCCGGCCGGTGAACAACTACAAGACCACCAACGACCGTGTGCAGCAGATCGCCACCGCCACCTTCGAGCAGCGCCTCAACGAGCGCCTGAGCTACTTCATCAAGGGCCACGTCAACGACTGGGACACCCGCTACACCCGCATCAACAACCGTGACGATGGCAGCTGCAACGTGGTCAACCACAACGACTACTGGGGCTTCACCGACTGGGGCGTGCAGGCCGAGGGCAAGGCCGAGCTCGACGGCGGCCATGTGCTGGTGTTCGGTTCCGACTACCAATGGTTCAAGGGCCAGGACGACGTGCTGGTGATCGACGACAACAAGGCCCAGGCCAATGCGCTGTATGCCCAGCTGCGGCCCAGGATAGAGGTCCTGCCGAACTGGCACCCGAGCCTTGGCGTGCGCCACGAGGCCATGAGCGGCGGCGACAGCGCCACGGTGGGCATGCTCACCTCGCTGTACGACCTGAACGACAACTGGCAGCTGCGTGGCCAGTACGGCAGCGCCTACAAGCTGCCCAACGCCGAGCAGCTGTTCGTCAACGAGCCCGGCGACGAGATCGGCAACCGCGACCTCAAGCCCGAGAAGAGCCGCAATGCCGAGCTTGGCCTGGACTACCACGGCCTGCTGCTGGAACGTGAATTCAGCGCCAGCGTCACCGTGTTCCGACGCAAGATCAGCGACCTGATCACCCTGGACGGCAGCCAGTGGGTGAACGGACAGGGCCAGGTGCGGATGCGTGGTTTCGAGGCCGATGCACGTATCCAGCTCGACGACCAATGGAGCCTGCAGGCCGACATGACCCGCAACCTCACCGAGTCGCGCACCGGGGCGACGATCAATGACGTGCCGAGTTTCTTCGCCCGCTCGCGGCTCGGCTACGAATCGGCGGACCGCATGTGGGGTGCCGGAGGGGCCATTCGCTACATTCGCGACGTGGTCAGCTCCAAGGGCGTCGACTACGGCCATTACTCGGTGGTCGACGCCGATGCCTACCGCTACCTGGACGGTGCCCGCCAGCACCGGCTGAGCCTGCTGGTGGAGAACCTGTTCGACCGCGACTATGTCACCAGCCGGGCGAGCAACGTCGACAACCTCGGACGGCCGTTCACCAGCGAACTGCGGTACACCTACACCTTCTGAGGGGCGTGAGCATGGACTATCAGCGCGTGTTGTTCGTGGGGCCGGGCTTGGCGGGTGGTTCAGTGGCCGAAGCGTTCGGCGCCGAAGTCCGTGACCTGCGTGGCCGAGAGGCGGACCGGGATATCGTCGATACGCTGGAGGGCTTCGACGGGTTGTGGGTGGTTATCCGCGAAGCGCTCGACCAGGGCGTTGAGCGCTTGCTGGTAGTGGACCTGGAACCCACCTCGGACAGCGCCTACCTAGACTGGCTGCGCGATGAACTGGGGCGCCTGGCGCAAGGCCGGGCCGGTATCTGGGTCACGGCCCAGGCCCTGGGTCGGCGCGGGCTGGATGCTCGGGCGGCTTGCGCCAGCATCGGCGAGCATGCCCGTCACCTGCCATGCGACCAGGTCAACGCGGTGGCCAGCGATCCGGACTGGTCGCGGGTGCCCGAGCATGCCCGCCAGGTGTTCCTGTGCACCGGCCCACGCTGCGTGCGGCGTGGCGCCTTGCCCTTGTGGAAACGCCTGCGCCGCCAGTTGCTGGAGCGTGACCTGATCGAGACGCCGGGCGGCGTGCTGCTGACACGCACCGGATGTCAGTTCCCCTGCAACCTGGGGCCGGTGCTGACGGTACACCCTGACGGCTGCTGGTATCGGGTACGTGATGATCGGGAGGTGGAGGAATTGGTGGAAACGCATCTAGAGGGCGGAAGGATCGCCGAAAGATTGCTGATCAAGGGAGTGACATGCGATGCGTAAAGCCTGGCTGCTGTCGCTGGCCCTGTGCTGTGGTACACCGGTCCTGGCCGAGAGCTTTCGCAACTGCGGGCAGGACTGGCAACGGCCTGCGGCGACGCCTGCGCGTATCGTGGCGCTCAACCAGCACGCGGCCGACCTGCTGCTCGCCCTTGGCGCCGGGCCATCGATGGTCGGGGTGGCCTACCTGGACGACAACGGCGTCGCCTACAAGCAGGGCCGCTACCAGGGCGTGCCGGTGATCGCCCGGGAGTATCCGGCCAGCGAGGTGTTGTACGCGCAAAGGCCGGACCTGGTGGTCGGCGGATTCGCCTCGGCCTTCGGCGATGGGGTCAGCTCGCGAACCCGGCTGGCCGGCAACGGGATCGCCACCTACCTGCTCGAGTCGGCCTGTGCCGGTCATTCGCTGGATTACTACGCCCATGTCCGGCGTGACCTGACCCTCCTCGGCGAGCTGCTGGGCAGGCAGGCGAGGGCGCAGGCATTGATCGAGGCGATGGAGGCGGACCTGGCGCGGGCCAGTGCGATCGCACCCACTGGCAAGCCGCTGTCGGTGTTCTACCTCGACAGCGAGGTCCGGGGGCTGGACAGCGAAGGCGGGCGGGGTTTCGTCACGCCGTTGCTGGCCGCCGCCGGAGCGCGCAATGTGCTCGCCGGGCTCGACCAGTACCGTGTGACGGTCAACCGCGAGGCGCTGTTGAGCAGCGACCCCGATGTAATCCTGCTGGCCGACGCCCTGTGGTCGCCGGCCAGCCGCAAGCGTCAGCTGCTGACCCGCGACCCGGTGCTTTCGAGCCTGCGGGCGGTGCGCGAGAACCGCATGCTCGATATCCCGTTCACCCAGCTTGTACCCACGCCGGCCAGCGGGCGGGTGGCCCTGGAGCTGGCGCAGCGGCTCAGGGAAATGGCTGTTCCATAGCTGGCCCGCCCTGATCGTGAAGCTCGGCGTGGGAGCGGGCTTGCCCCGCGATCGGGCGGATCGCTGCTACTCGCCGATGACCAACTGCCGCGCCAACTGGTTGTGACGTTCCAGCACTCGCGGCAGGTCGACGGTGGTGATGCGCCCACCCTGAACCACCACGCGCCCGTTGATCACGCTGGTGTCGACATGGGTCGGGGTGCAGAACACCAGTGCCGCCAGCGGGTCGTGCAGGGCACCGGCATAGGCCACATGGCCGAGGTCGAAGGCGACGAAGTCGGCGACCATGCCCGGGACGAGGGCGCCGATATCGTTGCGGTTGAGCACCTTGGCGCCGCCCAGGGTGGCGATCTCCAGCGCCTCGCGGGCGGTCATCGCATCCGGCCCGAAACCGACCCGTTGCAGCAGCAGCGCCTGGCGCACTTCGCCGATCATGCTGGCGCCGTCGTTGGATGCCGAGCCATCGACCCCCAGGCCCACCGGCACGCCGTGGTCGCGCATCTTGCGGATCGGCGCGATGCCTGAGGCCAGGCGCATGTTCGAGCACGGGCAGTGGGCGACCCCGGTACCGGTGCGGGCGAACAGCTCGATGCCGTGCTGGTCGAGCTGCACGCAGTGGGCGTGCCACACGTCGTGGCCGACCCAGCCCAGGTCCTCGGCGTATTCGGCCGGGGTCATGCCGAACTTCTCGCGGCTGTAAGCGATGTCGTTGACGTTCTCGGCCAGGTGGGTATGCAGCGACACGCCATACTGGCGGGCCAGCACCGCAGCCTCGCGCATCAGGTCGCGACTGACCGAGAACGGCGAGCAGGGCGCCACCACCACGCGCAGCATCGAGCCGTGGCTGGCATCGTGGTAGTCCTCGATCAGGCGCTGCGACTCCTTGAGGATGTCGCTTTCCTTCTCCACCACCGAATCCGGCGGCAGGCCGCCCTGGCTGCGCCCGACGCTCATGCTGCCGCGCGCGGCGTGGAAGCGCATGCCGATCTCCTCGGCAGCGTGGATGCTGTCGTCGAGCTTGCAGCCGTTGGGGTAGATGTACAGGTGGTCGCTGGAGGTGGTGCAGCCCGAGAGGATCAGCTCGGCCATGGCCGTCTGGGTCGACACCGAGATCATCTCCGGGGTCAGCCGCGCCCAGATCGGGTAGAGGTTGGTCAGCCAGTTGAACAGCTCGCCGTCCTGAGCCGCCGGCACCACGCGGGTGAGGCTCTGGTACATGTGGTGGTGGGTGTTGACCAGGCCCGGGATGACCACCTTGCCGGTCATGTCGAGGATCACGTCGGCGTGCTGCGGCAGGGTGTCGCTGGGGCCGACCTGCCTGATCACATTGTCTTCGATGTAGAGGCCGCCGCGTTTGATCTCGCGGCGCTCGCCGTCCATGGTCACCAGCAGTTCGGCGTTCTTGACCAGTAGTGTCTTGGGCATGGGTGTCCCTCCCGCTTGGGGTGTGTTTTCTGATTGTAGGGAAGCCTCAGGCGCCGTGGCTAAGCCCGGCGTCGAAGGCTGGAGCAGAACCGCTCGCACGCAGGGTCGGCCCTGGCGAGGGCGTATAGGGCGTGTGGATCGATGGCAGCAGGGCGAATGCGGCGTTCAGGGCGCACGGCATTCGAGAAGGGGGCCCGGGGAGGTTGGGCGATAGCGGATGTCGCATGGCTTGAGCCTGTCGCAATACGCAACGGCGATGACCGTTGTCGTAGGCGCGAGGCAGTGTAAACAGAATTTCTTTTTTTTGTATACGAGTTTTTCGCCGCAATTCTGACGACTACGGGACGGGCCACTCCCACAATGATTCAAGGCGCGATTGATGTCGTTGCGCCAGTATGCGACTGTCTCGCTACCAGCCATTGTCACAGGCCGGCAGGTTCGCACGGGCTGATTACACTGTGGAAATCGCCACACGGGGAGTACCTGGGATGGGCTGCGCGTTGATGGAGCATGCGGCAAGGCTGGCGTCTGCACGAGGCAGGCGTTCATGAACAACCGTGGCCGGAGTATCTCCCTGCAATGGCTGGTGGCGCTGGCGATCATGCTGGGCATGCTGGCGCTGGGCGCGGCCCTGGCCTGGCAGGGCTACCTGGGGGTGCGCCAGACCCTGGTGGCGGCCGCAGGCGACGCTGCCCAGCAGGTCGGTCGGACCATCGACGAGCGCGCCCGACGCCTGGTCGATCCGGTGCAGAGCAGCATCCGCCTGCTGGCCTTCGATGCCTCTGCGGGGGCCATGGCGCAGCACCTGGAGCGGCTACCGCAACTGGTCGAGAGCCTGCGCGCCAACCGCATGCTCAGCGCCGCCTACCTCGGCTACCCCAATGGCGAGTTCCTGCTGGTCCGCCGCCTGCGTGATCCGCAGTTGCTGCAGCGTTTCGCGGCACCGGCAGGCACGATGTTCCTGGTGCAGACCGTCAGCCTGGGCGAAGACGGCGCGTTGCATGGCGAATGGCGTTTCTACGACCAGTGGATGACCCTGCTGCTGCACCAGCCCAAGCCGGACTACCGCTACGATCCGCGTCAGCGCCCCTGGTTCGTCGAAGCCTCTGCGCAGTCCACCACCGTGCTTACCCACCCTTATGTGTTCTTTACCACCCGCGAGATCGGCCTGACCATGGCCCAGCGCAGCGTCGATGGCGCGGCGGTGATCGGCATGGACGTTTCGGTCACCGACCTGGCCAGCGAGAGCCGCGACCTGCGCATGACGGCCGGCACCGAGATCGCCGTGGTCGATGACCAGGGCAGCGTGGTGGCCTATCCGGACCTGCAGCGGGTCATCGTCCGCGAAGGCGAGGGCGTGCGCCTGTCGCGCATCGATGAACTGGGCATTGCCAGCCTCGCACGGATCCATGCTGATACCCTCCAGGGTACCCGGCCACAGCCGTATCAGGTCGAAGGGCAGACCTGGTATGGCATGCGCGTGCCGCTGACCACCGTGGCCGGGCAGGACCTGCAGGTGCTGATTGCCGTGCCGGCCCACGAGCTGCTGGCCGGCGCGCGCCAGGTGTTGTTCGAGCAACTGCTCTGGGCTGGCGCGCTGGCAGCGGTGTTGCTGTTGCTCGGCGGCTTGCTTGGCCGGCGCATCGGCCGCCCGCTGCGCCGGCTCACGGAGCAGGTGCAGGGCCTGGCCGGCTTTGATTTCAGCCGCGAGGTGGGTGTGCTCTCGCGGGTGTCGGAGGTGCGTGAACTGAGCCGGGTGCTCAGCCGCATGTCCGGCACCATCCGCAACTTCCAGGCGATCACCCTCACGCTCAGCCGCGAGACCCAGCTCGAACGCATGCTCGACGGCGTGCTCAACCACCTGGTGGCGGCTGCCAGCGCCAGTGCCGGCGCGGTGTACCTGTACGATGCCGACAATACACGCCTGCGCCTGGCTGCGGCCTGCCGGGCCCAGGACTATCCGGCTGAGCTGGTGGTACATGAGCACGACCATCAGGACCTCGCCAATGCCGTGACCCAGGCCTTGTCGTTGCAGGGACGCAGCCTGGCGGTGGTGCTCAACGACCGCGGCCAGTCGCTCCTCGGCATCCTGGTGCTGCAACTGGAGGACGAACACGCCGGGCAGGCGTTCCGGCGCTTCGTCGAGGAACTGTCCGGCGCCGCCGCCGTGGCCATCGAGACCCGCCAGCTGGTCGAGGCCCAGCAGCGCCTGCTGGACGCCATGATCAAGCTGCTGGCCGACGCCATCGACGCCAAGAGCCCCTATACCGGCGGTCATTGCGAGCGTGTGCCGCAGCTGGCGCAGATGCTCCTGGACCAGGCCGTGCAGGCCGACAGCGGCCCCTATGCCGGCTTCAGCATGAACGAGGCCGAGCGCTACGAGTTTCGCGTGGCTGCCTGGCTGCACGATTGCGGCAAGATCACCAGCCCTGAGTACGTGGTGGACAAGGCGACCAAGCTCGAGACCCTGTACAACCGTGTGCATGAGGTGCGGATGCGCTTCGAGGTGCTCTGGCGCGACGCCGAGATCGCCTACTGGCAAGGCGTGGCCAACGGCGATGACGAGTTGCTGCTGCGCCAGGCGCTGGAGCAGTGCCGGGCCGAGTTGCAGGACGAATTCGCCTTCGTCGCCCACGCCAATATCGGCGGCGAGTTCATGCAGGAGGCCGACATCGAGCGCCTGCGCCTTATCGGCCAGCGCCGCTGGCTGCGGCACTTCGACAACCGCCTGGGCATCTCCCGCGACGAGGCCGCGCGCTTCGCCGACACGCCAGCCGCGCCTTTGCCGGTGGAGGAGCCGCTGCTTGCCGACCGCGACGAGCACCAGGTGCCCTGGGGGCCGCGCAAGCCACCGGTGGCCAAGGACGACCCGCGCAACCACTGGGGTTTCGACATGCGCCTGCCGGCCCATGCCAGCAACCACGGCGAGCTGTACAACCTGTCGATCCGCCGTGGCACCCTCAACGACGAGGAGCGCTTCAAGATCAACGAGCACATCGTGCAGACCATCATCATGCTCAGCGCGCTGCCGTTCCCGCGCCAGCTGCGGCGCGTGCCGGCGATTGCCGGCAACCACCACGAGAAGATGGACGGCAGCGGCTATCCGCGCAGGCTCGGCAAGGATGCGCTGGGCATCCCCGAGCGGGTGATGGCGATCGCCGACATCTTCGAGGCATTGACTGCGGCGGACCGACCGTACAAGGCACCGAAGACCCTGTCCGAGTCGGTGAAGATCCTGGTGTCGATGGCTCGGGACAACCATGTCGACGGGCAGTTGCTGAGATTGTTCCTAAGCACCGGCGTGTATCGGCAGTACGCCGAGCAGTTCCTGCGCCCCGAGCAGATCGATGAGGTGGATGTGGAATATTGGCTGGCGCAGCTGTAGGTACTCAAAGCCTCAGACCCTCAGCAGCAGGTGCTCACGCTCCCAGGCGCTGATCACCTGCCGGTAGTTGTGCAGCTCGGTGCGCTTGACCGCCACATACCCACGGACGAAGCGGTCGCCCAGGTACTCCCCAAGCAGTTCGCAACCTTCGAGCCGCGCCAGCGCATCGTCCAGCGTGGCCGGCAGGCGCAAGCCGCCATGATCGTAGGCGCGACCCTGCACGGGCGCGCTGGGCGCCGCCTGTTCGAGCAGGCCGAGATAGCCGCACAGCAGGCTGGCGGCCATGGCCAGGTAGGGATTGGCATCGGCGCCGGGCAGGCGGTTCTCCACGCGCAGGGCGGCCGCTGTCGCGGTGGGCACGCGCAGGCCCACGGTACGGTTTTCTTCGCCCCATTCGACATTGACCGGGGCACAGGCGTCGGGCAGGAAGCGGCGGTAGGAATTCACGTTCGGGGCGAGCAGCGCCAGTGCCTGGGGCAGGTACTTCTGCAGGCCGCCGATGTAGTGCAGCAGCCGATCGCTCGGTGTGCCGTGAGCGCTGGCGAACAGGTTGGCGCCGGTGGCCCTGTCCAGCACGCTCTGGTGGATGTGCATCGAGCTGCCAGGTTCATGGGCGATCGGCTTGGCCATGAAGGTCGCGCTGATGCCGTGCTGCAGCGCCGCTTCACGCAGGGTGCGCTTGAATACGATCAGCTGGTCGGCCAGGCGCAGCGGGTCGCCGTGGTGGAAGTTGACCTCCATTTGCGCCGGGCCGCTTTCGTGGACCAGCGTGTCCAGGTCCAGGCCCTGGACGGCGCACCAGTGGTAGACGTCCTCGAACAGCCGGGCGAATTCGTGGGTGGCTTCGATGGAGAAACTCTGCCGACCCGTCTCTGCCCGGCCCGAGCGGCCCTCGGGGGCTTCCAACGGCAGGTCCGGGTCATGGCTGCGCTTGGTCAGGTAGAACTCCAGCTCCGGCGCCACCACCGGCTGCCAGCCACTGTCGCTGTACAGGGCCAGCACGCGCTTGAGCACGTTGCGCGGCGACAGCTCGATGGGCTGGCCGTGCCGGTCGAAGCTGTCGTGGATGACCATGGCGGTCGGTTCCGCCAGCCACGGCAGGCGGTAGACGGCATGGGCGGCGGGGCGGCAGTGCATGTCGATGCCGGCCTCGTCCAGCAGCGCGTAGAAGACCTCGTCGTCGACGAAGTCGCCGGTCACCGTCTGCAGCAGCACGCTCTCCGGCAGGCGCATGCTGCCTTCGTCGAGGAAGCGGTCGAGGGAGGCGACCTTGCCGCGGACGATGCCGGAAAAATCGCTCACCACGCATTCGACCTCGCAGATGCCCTGTTGCCTGAGCTGCTGTGCCAGTGGTTCGGCAGGGTTGTTCATACCCACCTCGGAAGGGGGCATGCGTTCATCCTGAATGCCAGCCCGCCCAGGCAGGGGATTCGCGCATAGCGTCATGTTGCACTCTCGATACGCCAAAGACCTGCAAAGGGTATTGAGTTGCGTATCAAGTTGCTGTCGGTTTGCGGCCCGTCGGCGTAAAGAGTTGATAAAGCGTGGCGGGTAAAATCGGCCCGCCACCGCTCTATGAAACAACAGGCGCCTCTCAGGTTAGGCAACGTCAGCGTGGGGGCGGGCTTGACCCGCGATCACCGGCGTAGCCGGTGCCATACCCGGCATCGCGCGGCAAGCCCGCTCCAACAGCGATCGCTCAGGACGGTTGGGCCGCCAGGCGATTGCTGACGCTGCGCCCCAGCACCAGCACCGTGACAAAGCCGCAGCCCACCAGCGCCGTGGCCAGGCTGAACAGCACCGCACTGCCCATCTGGTCGACGATCCGCCCACCGAAGAACGAGCCCAGGGCGATGATCACCTGGAACATGGCGACGAACAGCGGCATGCCGCGCTCCACATCCTTGGGCGCCACGACGAACATCCAGATGCTGGCGCAGGCCGGGAAGGCGCCGAAGGCGAAGCCCCAGAGTGCGATCAGCATCGCCGCGCCGGTGAGGCTGGTGGCGAAGTAGGGGAACAGCGCGGTGCCGATGCCGATCATCAAGGCGACCAGCATCAGGGTGTAGCGCACGCTCTGATTGGCGGCGAAACCGGCGAAGACATTGCCCAGTACCCCGGCCACGCCGTAGAGCAGCAACAGCGAGCCGATCATCGGCCCGTCGAAGCCGGCGTTGTGCTTGAAGAACGGCGCGACGTAGGTGTACGCGGCAAAGTGCGCCAGGCCGATCAGCAACACCGCGATCAGGCCGACCCGCGCCTGCGGGTTGACGAACAGCGCCGGCAGGTCGCTGATGCGGATGGCTTTCTCCGGGTTGAGCCGCGGCAGCAGCAGGACCTGCGCCAGCAGCACCGGCACGCCCACCAGCGCGGTGACCAGGAAGGTCAT
Organism: Pseudomonas sp. 2hn; assembly: GCF_019646095.1. NCBI lineage: Bacteria > Pseudomonadati > Pseudomonadota > Gammaproteobacteria > Pseudomonadales > Pseudomonadaceae > Pseudomonas > Pseudomonas sp. 2hn. The sequence goes on from NZ_CP081016.1 coordinate 2,403,519, forward strand.
GCGCCAGCCCATGAGCCCGCTGAGCCAGGTACCCACGGGCACGCCGAGCACGGTGGCCAGGGTCACGCCGACCATGATGATCGAGGTGGCCTGGGCCACGCCCACGCCCTTGGGCGCCAGGCGGCCGCTCAGGGCGATCGCGGTCGCCCAGAAGCCACCGATGCTGATGCCCAGCAGTACCCGGCCGAACAGCAGCAGGCCGAAGTCGGTGGCGTAGGCCACAACGGCGTTGGCGACGATCATGATCAGCGTCAGGGCGATCAGCAGGTAGCGTCGGTCGAGGGCGCCGATGCCCACCGACAGCAAGGGCGCGGCCAGGGCCGCCATGATGCCGGGCAGGGTCACCATCAGGCCGGCCTGGCCTGCGCTGATGCCGAGGTCGGCGGCGACATCGTTGAGCACGCCCACCGGCAGGAATTCGCTGGTCACCAGGGCGAAGGCGCCCACGGCGACCGAGAGAATCGCCAGCCACTGCTGACGGACGCTCTGTTGGCTGTGTTCGGGTGGGCTGTGGGGGGACGGGTTGGGGCTTGGCATGGTGCGGGCTTCCATAGGGGACTGTCGCCTGGGACAGGCGCTGCAGCGAGGGGAAAACGGGGAGGCGATTATAGGGGGTGGATTTTGCAGCTCGACAGGCGGGCGGCTTGATAGTAATCATCAGTGGGATCGATGGGTGGCTTGGGGTAGAGCGTTGCGGCCATCCCTTTTGCGATTTTGGGCTTCAAGATTGCCGGGGTCGCTTTGCGACCCTTTCGCGGCACAAGGCCGCTCCTACAGGGATCGCGTACCCCATGTAGGAGCGGCCTCGTGCCGCGAAAGGCTGCAAAGCAGCCCCAGTACGCTGACTGACAGGCATCACATTTTTTCACCTGCACAGAAGGGCATATGACAGAGGCATACCAAGGAAGCTGCCTGTGCGCAGCGGTCAGCTATGAGCTGCTAACGCCACCCAAGGCCGTGAGTCATTGTCACTGCAGCCAATGCCGCAAAGGTCACGGGGCTGCATTCGGCTCATATGGCAGCGTGCCGCGCAGCGCACTTCGCGTACTTCGCGGGGCCGACAGCATCAAGGCCTACGCCTCTTCGCAGACAGTGTTACGCGAGTTCTGCGGGGCGTGTGGCTCGACGTTGTTCTGGTCACGATCCAAAGGTGAGTTCGCCGACTGGATCTCGATCGCGCTGGGTACACTTGATACACCGTTCCAGCCACGCAAGCAAAAGCACGTTTACATCGATTCTGCGGTGCCCTGGTATACGCATTCCAGTAATTGTACCGAGGCCGACTGACGGCTTGCATCGCCGGAATGGGGTATGTTGTTGCCTCTGCGCTTGCTTACTGGCCTGTCATGACTGCTTGAGTATTCAATGCTGATTTCCACGCTTTCCAACGGTCGACTCATTACGCCATCGCTCCAGGCCGAACCCTGTGTGCCATGGTGGAGTTTCACCAAGACGGTGTTGGCCGCGACCGCCCTGACTCTGGTACGTGACCGACGACTCGCCCTGGATGCTTCGCTTCCTGAAGCCACGTACACCTTGCGTCAGCTACTGCGTCACGAAGCGGGCCTCGCGGATTATAGCGAGCTTCCCGAATACCACACGGCGGTTGCCAATCATGAACCCGCGTGGTCCGTGGACGAGATGATGCAGCGCCTGGATGGCGCTCGGCTTCGCTATGACCCTGGAGCGGGGTGGTGCTATTCGAATGTGGGCTACATGCTGGTCGCCAGGCTCATCGAACGTGCCACAGGCCTGCCGCTTGAAGAGGCGATCAGCCAGCAAGTCCTGGCTCCACTCGGTATCTCGGCGGTTCGCTTGGCAACCCAACGCGCAGATCTGAACGGGGATTACCTCGGACATTCGTTGAACTACGACCCTGGCTGGGTCTATCACGGATTGCTGATCGGCCCTGTTTCGCAGGCTGCCCTTTTCCTGGAGCGTCTGCTCGCCGGGACACTGCTTCCGGCCGACCTGCTCCAGGAAATGCAGGCAACAAAGGTGTTGGGTGGGCCAATGACTGGCCGACCGTGGGTTGCGCCTGGGTATGCCCTGGGCCTGATGCGCGGGACGATCGAGGGCGGCTTGACGCTGGCCGGGCATACCGGGTGTGGCCCCGGCAGTGTGGTGGCGGTCTATCGATGCGCGGTTGGTGAGGCCGTCGCGTGTTGCGCGGTATTTTCGACGGCCTCAGATGAGGGACGTATTGAGGCGCTGGTCGCTCAGGAGGTACGCAAGGCGCTTGAGGCTGTGCGTTGAGGCTGCCTGGTACTTGTTCCGCCTTGGATTCTCACAAGATCGGCGGTGCATAGACAACTTGGTCGCGCCCTCCCTGTTTGGCTGCATAAAGTGCGCTGTCGGCGCGCCGTAGTGCATCATCGATCTGCTCGCTATCGGCGACCAAAGTACATCCCACACTGAGACTCACCCTCAGCGGACCGCTGGAGAGTTGCATCGGTCTGCTGCCAACGATCAGGCGCACGCGCTCCGCGATCCGCACCAGCTCGTCACGGTCCTGTACCCGCAGCAATGCGACGAACTCCTCACCGCCCTGGCGTACCAGCAAATCCTCCGGGCGAAGGGCAGCTCGCAGACGACGCGCACACTCGCAAAGCACCTGGTCACCGTCAGCATGACCGTACTTGTCGTTTACAGACTTGAAGTGGTCAAGGTCCGCATACAGAGTACCCAACTGCAGATCTTTCTCTTTTGCCAAACGGCGTTCACGATCCTGGAAGGCGGCCAACGCGCCGCGGTTCCATAGCTGTGTTAGCGGATCAAGCAAAGCCTTGCGTTGCTCACGGTCCATTTCAAGGCGTAAGTCGTGGTTGGCCTGTATCATGCTGCGCAGTTGCAGATAACCCTCCGCGAGCGTGGCCAAGTCTCTGAAGTTGGCCTGCTGCGCCTCACTTAGCAGGCGTGGGCGAGGGTCGAACATGCATAGCGTTCCGATCGCTTTGCCGTTTCCGGCACGCAAGGGGTGACCGGCGTAGAAGCGGATGTAGGGTGCGCCAAGTACCAGCGGATTGTCGGCGAATCGAGAATCGCACTCGGCGTCGGCCACCAGCAGGGTGTCCTCACCCAGAATGGCGTAGCCGCAGAAGGACACATTGCGCGGAGTCTCGTTTACGTCTAGCCCGATCCTGGCCTTGAACCATTGCCGATCGTGATCAATCAGGCTGATCAGCACAGTATCCACGTGCGCCACTTCCTGAGTGAGCCGCACCAGCGTATCGAGGTAATGCTCAGCCGGTGTATCCAGCACATTCATTTCATCGAGGGTGCGCTGGCGCAACGTTTCGTCAGTCGGTATGGGACAAGCCGGCATGTCGTTTCTCCAGTCCATGGGGTAGCGTCTCCCAAAAGGTAAGGTTTGACGCCTAGACTGAATCTACTCTAGACAGTTGAACGGATAAGGTCGAAACCATCAGTCGCCAAGGTTTCTCATGGGGATTTAGGCTTCCTCATGGCTGGCAGAACGCTATCGACCCATTGCAGACCTCGTACGCCATTGCGCGCTGCTAGGCCCGCAGCTATCGGCCAGAAGAGCTCGATTGTTGTCATAGATGGACGAGTCTATTACGGCGGTTCACCTCTGGCCGTTTGCTGCTCTCTGCGTAGGACCGCTATGGGTCGTTAGTGGTCAGTCGCCGAACGGCCACTATCGACCCACAGCGGACATTCAGCGGAAATGGATTGGGGTGTCCGCGCAAATCTGAAATAGGATGAGCCATCCTCATCCAACATTGCACACTAGCAGCAAGCTTATCTATGGCACGAAAAGCAAACCCGTCCTGCGCTGATTGGGTCATACGCAGTGCCACGCCTGGCAGCGTGGAGCGCATCGAGGCGTGGTTTGGCGGCCATGGCTACGACCCCCATCGGCACGATACCTACTCGATAGGCCGTACCCTTGCTGGCGTACAGAGCTTTCACTACAGAGGGGCGCTGTGCCACGGCGTGCCGGGCAACACCCTGGTGCTGCACCCGGACGAAGTCCATGACGGCATGGCCGGAACGGATATCGGCTTTCGCTACCGGATGGCCTACATCGATCCTTCGCTGATCCAGAGCGTGCTCGGCGGCGAACCGCTGCCATTCATTGCCGGCGGGCTGTCCAGCGACCCTCGCCTCTATCGCGCCAGCGAGGCCTTCGTACAGGCACTGGATCATCCGTTGGAAACACTGGAGGAGCAGGACGCCGTCTATGACCTGGCCATGGCGCTGCGTACAGTCGGCGGCAAGCCCCGCGGCCGCAAGCGCCTGGACTACCGCTCGGCCGAGCGCGCCAGGGCGTTCATCATGGAGCACCTTGACCACGGCATCACACTGGAAATGCTCGAACAGGCCAGCGGCCGTGAGCAGTGGAGCTTGTCACGGGACTTTCGAGCCCTTTACGGCACCAGCCCATACCGTTTTGTCACGCTGCGGCGCCTGGACTGTTTTCGCAGGCTGATCCTGGATGGCTTCACCTTGGTCGATGCAGCCCTCGCTGCAGGCTTTCATGACCAGAGCCACATGACCCGGCACTTTACCCGCGCCTACGGCGTGCCGCCTCTGCGCTGGCTGGAACGCTTGCGGCCTGCCCGCTGACTTGCAGGATCGTACAAGAGACGCGTGCATTCTCTTCGATAGCCTGATCACTCTAACTACAGAGGATCTGCCATGACCGACTTACACCCGCAACGCGCATCGCAACCTGTGAACCTGGCTCAGAAGGCTGCATTGATCGAGCAGCAGTGGAGCCCAAGGGTAGTCGCGCAAATGAACGACTACCAATTCAAGGTCGTGCGCATCGAAGGGGAATTCATCTGGCACTCGCACCCGGAGACGGATGAAGCGTTCCTGGTGCTAGAAGGCACCTTGCGTATCGATCTGCCAGAGGGCAGCGTGTATGTGCAGCCGGGTGAGCTGTATGTCGTGCCGCGTGGTGTAGAGCACAGAACAGCGGCCCAGGCGGAAACGAAACTGATGATGATCGAGCCGCGAGGCGTTCTGAATACCGGTCATGAAGGAGGGGAGCGAACTGCGGTGAATGACGTCTGGATCTGAGTTGACGTTGCAGGCGATGAGGCCGGTACCCACAAGGGCCTTGGATCGATGTGCGCTTTGAGTCGGAAGCGGGAGCTCACGAGCGGTCGTTTTCGACCCATAGCTGCCGTTCACCAAGGGCAGGATTTCTAGCTTTGGCCGCTGGATGTCGCGCACTGCAACGGCCCCAGAGCAGCCTGAGCAGTTGACTCTCCCGTTATGGTCAGGCTTTACCCTGCACGCTTCATGTTCAGGATGAAGTGATGATGAGCAAACGAGTACTAGTGGTGCTGGGGCACCCGTCAAGCGAGAGTTTCTGCGCAGCGCTGACCGAGAGCTATGTCGAGGCAGCCAGAAGTGCCGGCCATGATGTAAGGATATTACGGCTTGATGCTTTGAGCTTTGACCCGGTACTACGCAGCGGCTACCGGCAAGCGCAGCCACTGGAGCCCGATCTGCTCAGGGCCCAGGCCGACATCACCTGGGCCGAGCACCTGGCCTTTATCTACCCCATTTGGTGGGGCGGTATCCCTGCATTGATGAAGGGCTTTTTCGACCGCGTGTTCCTGCCCGGTTTCGCGTTTCAGTATAGGGCAGGCAAAGCTTTCCCCGAGCAACTGCTCAAGGGTCGAACAGCGCATCTGCTGGTGACGATGGATACACCGCCGTGGTACTACCGCTGGGTGTATCGCATGCCTGGCCTTCACCAAGTGCGCAAGACCACGTTGCAGTTCTGCGGTATCAGAACGCTGCGCACCCTGATGTTCGGGCCGCTGCTCGGCTCCAGCGCGCGGCGGCGTGGAGCCTGGCTCGAACTGGCACGAGGCATCGCCAGCTGACCTGCGGCTATGTGGTTCCCGAACCGCTGGCGCCATGCAATGATGCCCCGCACCCTTTTGAAAAGGACATTCATGTATATCGGCAAAGCCGCCCAACTGTCGGGCACCACGGTCAAGACCATCCGCCACTATGAAGCGATTGGCCTGCTGCCGCCGCCCGAGCGCCAGGGGCAGTACCGCGTTTACAATCAGCAGAGTGTCGAGTTGCTGACGTTCATCAAATGCGCGCAGCAGTTGGGTTTCAAACTGAAAGAACTGCAGGCCATTCTGCTGAGGCATCAGGGTGCTGATTTGCCGTGGGAGTTGGCGGGCAAGGCCATTGCCGACAAGAAACGCGAAGTGCTGGGGCAAATCACTGGGCTGCAACAGATATACGCAGGGCTCGAAGCGTTTGAAGCAAGCCTTGCAGGTGCCAAGTATCAGTGCGGGCTTAAGCGTCTGCCATAAGCAACGAAGCCAGCTGCTGGCTTCGATTTAAATGCGAGCGCCGCAGGAGCGGGTTTGGCCCGCCAATAGGGGCGTAAAAACATCATCCAGGCTTTGACGATTCGGGCCTACTGCCGGGTGGAGAGATGCTCTGAGGCGTGTAGCCGGCATGGAAAAAGACAATCCTCGCTGTGGCGATGGGCTTGATGTATCCGGGCCTGTAGGGTCAGCCGCTCGTTGGCACTGATGAGATTCGTGATTCCCGGGTAAACACCGCTGGACTGAGCGCCTGGTAAAACCGCAGCGGATGGGGTGGCGGTGGTTGAAAACGGCCTATTGTGGAGGCGCCGCCCTTGAGTGGCTGGCATTCAGCCCATCGGGGCACCGAGTAATGCTATCGCCGTCCCATGGGTGACCACGGCCGGAACCGTTCCCCACCACAATCGAACCTGCGCGCACACCAGACCCTCTACCAGGGTGAACAGCATGATGGGCCATCCCACTTGGGTGAGGATAAACGCCAGACAGGCGTGACACGCGCTGAACGCAATCGCACTGCCCAGTGCGGCTCGCTGTGCTGATGTCACACGCTCTAGCAGACCTTGCAGCATGCCTCGAAACAGTACCTCCTCAAGCGCGTTCCCAGCAAAAGCAAAAACGACAAAGCCCAGCATCCAGGGGAGAGGGGGCGATTCGATACCTTGATAAATTCTTATCGGTATACCAATGGCACAACCTGCTGCCATTCCTATGGCAAGACCGCAAGCGCGGTTGCCTTTGAACCCTGTTACCAGTCGCCAGAGCGCTGGAGCCAGCCTCGCGAGGCAAGTAATCAGCAGTATTGAAGCCAAGCCAAGCAACGCGAGAATCCACACACTGGCATGGAATTGGAGTGCTGGTTTACCGCCTACCATCCACAATCCGCAGGGTGTCATCAGGTCCCGTGTGAACATGAATGCAGTCAAGAGAATTGCCACACGCAAACCCATCATTGAGCACGGCGTGATCCAGAACCAGGCGGCGAACAAGCAAAGGACAGGAGAGAGAATCAGTACGTAGTCCAGCAGCGGCGTGAGGGCGTTGAGAACCATCATTTCATCCGTGAGAGTGGCAGGGAACAGGATACGGGACCTGCGCCCAAACTGCTTCGAGTGTGTGCTTGCAGTTGACCATGTCGGCGATTGCCGTAAAATCGCGCGCCCAAAATTCAGCAGGCAGGGAGCTTCAATGCAACGGGTGATGATCATTGGTCAGCCAGGGTCTGGGAAAAGTACCCTGGCGCGCAAGCTGGGTGAGCGCACAGGGCTGCCGGTCGTGCATATCGACACGATTCACTGGCAGCCGGGGTGGGTCGAACGCAGCCGTGACGAGAAGACGCGTCTTTGCCATGAGGTCGAGGCCCGTGAACGCTGGATCTTCGAAGGCGGACACTCGACCACATGGAACAACCGGCTGGCCCGCGCCGACATGCTGATATGGATCGATCGCTCGGCGCCGCTTCGATTCTGGCGCGTGCTCCTCAGGACGGCGCTGAACCGCGGTCGCTCTCGGCCCGACCTGCCGGACGACTGTCCGGAACTGCTGGCCAACCTGCCGGAGTTCTTCAGGTTCATGTGGCGGACGAAAACCTCGTCTCGGGAGGCGATGAGGCGATTCGTGGCGACGGCGCCGTCAGGGTGTCGCGTGGTCTGCCTGCGGTCGAATCGGGATACCGAGGTTTTTCTCGCTAGTCTGGGCGCGCAATCTGATCAGGCAGTGCAAGGCCACTAGAGACTCGATTGCGCTTGATTGGCGGCAGACGTCTGCCGTGAAGCATGTCAGAACGTTTTAACCTGCCCAAGGATGGCCCATGGCGCTGACCAGCAAGATCACGACCTACAACCCTGAATGGCCGCAACGGTACCAGTCGGACAAAGTGCTGCTCGCTTCGGCATTCGGTGATGAACTTCTCGCCACAACAGCGTCTGATTTCTGCGGCGACGCAGCCAGCAGCTGCTTGGAGAAGTGGTCTTTCGCACACGGTGAGATGTTTCAATAGCCAATCGTCCGTCCATCCTACCCACTCGCCGGCAACGCTTCGCAAATTCGACTCAAGGGCCGGGAAAACCTCTCCCCAAAGAATGGTCTGAATATCTCCCGGCGAGTATTCGCTTTCAATGATGGCCTTAGTCACGTAGGCGAAAGTAGCGTTATCGATCTCGGTATCAAGGAATAACTCGGAAAGGGCTTGCCAAACCTTAAGGCGTCTTTGGTCGACCACGGACACAATTCCATCGCTCGGCTGCCGAAAGTCTGTAGAGATTACTTTTTCCAGATGCGGATGTCTGCTATGGGCCGAAAGCGGCCATTCTCGAGTGAGCCCTTCGATCCATAGCGAATCGCCGTGGCTGCCTGTGTAGAGACCGGACACATGGTGCCTGGCAAAGCAGCCAAGGTGGGGTTGGGCTTTGCGTGTGCTTGCCCAGGTCTATAAGCTGCAGCCTTAGTCCCAATCAACTTCGCAAGAGGCAAACCTTTGTCCACCGATCCGCTGTGTCTCGTTTTTGTTCCGGCGCTTGTATCCCTGCTCAAGGCGGCGGAGGATCGCAAAGGCTCCCAGCTCAGCGAGGATGAGGTGCTTGAGATTCGCGATAATGCAACCGCGACAGCAATACCCTTCAGTGTCGCCGTCGCGTTGGAAAAAGAGCGGGGTTACGAGGACATCGTTCCAGAGGAGTGCTGGAAGGAATGGCAGCGAGTACGCTCATTTCTCTGAGCAAACAGTCCTCACACAACCGTTCGGGGCCGGAAATTGCGCAATTGCTATCGGAGCCATGGATCAAATGACGACAGTCTCCAGCCTCATCGGCCCTTGGAAAGGTGCGGCGTCGACAACGTTGCTACAGCGTTGTCGAAATGCCTGGGACACGCCTTTCGAAGAGCTTTCAGATCTCATGGTCGCTACTTTTCTGAGCCAGCGAATCGCAGTTCCTCAACTGTTGGTCGAGGCCATGCGGCGGTTGGATTCAGAGCCCCGCGATGACACGGAGTACTTCGATGGCCAACTGGCTGAGGCAGTTTCGGCGCTGAAAGCTGACGGTGTCTGACCGTTAGCTGCCCGGCTATGGAGCGATAGCGGCATCGCAACAGAACACCAGTATGTATGCATTCCTCAGCCTGTCTTAATCGCCATTCCACAACCACCGAAAGTGCTCGTTTGCAACGTCACGTCCGCCCATGACCCGGATAGGCTTTCGTTGCTTTCAGCGCCGTGCGGAGAGTTGTTGCGGCGCTAGGAATGCATCGTGGAAGTAATTGTGGAACGCGTGCATCGCCGGGCTGAATTCCCGCTCGCGATGCCAGGCCAGGCCGACGCTCATGGGGGTGACCTTGTCGGTAATGGTCACCGTTTCGATGCGTTTACCCTCCAGCGACCAGGGGCGATGTACCAGGTCGGAGAGGATCGCCACGCCGCTGCCGTTGGCCACCATGCTGCGCACTGCCTCCACAGAGCTGGTGCGGATTCGCACATTGGGCTGCTGCTGGGCATGTTCCCAGTAGCGCATGGCGCTTTGTTCGGCTTCGTCGACGGTAAGCAGGATGAACGGCTCCTGTGTGACGTCGGCAAGGCTCACGGCCGAGCGCTCGCACAGCGGGTGATGGCTGGGCAGCCACAGCCGGCGCTCGGAATTGAACAGGGTTTTCGAGACGATGTCCGGGTGGGTCAGGTTCGAGGTCAGCACCACCGCCATGTCGAACTCGCCTTCCAGCAGGCCTTGCTCGATGGCCTGGCGCTCCCGTTCGTGCACTTCGATGGCCACGTCCGGGTGCCAGTGTTCCAGGCGTTGCAGGTGATGGGGCAGGAAGTAGCCGATTACCGTGTAACTGGCCGCTACCCGCAACAGGCCGGTGGCCCGAACGTCCGGCAGTGGGCTGTTGAGGGCGTCCTCTACGCTGCGCAAGATCACGTAGGCCCGGTTGAGAAAGTGCCGTCCGGCATCGGTCAGGCTCATGCCCTGGGCCGAGCGCTGGAACAGTAGCGTGCCGAGCATGCCCTCCAGTTCCTTGATCGCAGTGGTCACCGCTGACTGGGAAATATTCAGATGAATCGCAGCTTGGGAGATTTGCCCGATCTCGGCCGTGGCGACGAAGTAGCGAACCTGGCGCAGGGTCAGTGACATGAACACTCCGCTTGATGGGGTATCTGTTTTTCAGAAGATATCCCCTCGGATAATAGATCTTCCCAAGGGGGTGACTGGAACTTAACGTGCTCTGCATGAAGTCACAAGCGTCAGGAGCACGTGTCATGCAGGCAGTAGATTTCAATTCGGACATGGGCGAAGGCTTCGGTCCGTGGACGATCGGCGACGGGGTCGACAACGAACTGATGGGCTTCATCAGCTCGGCCAACATCGCCACCGGTTTCCATGCCGGCGACCCCGGCACCATGCGTCGCACGGTCGAGCAGGCCAAGCGCCTGGGCGTGGCCGTCGGTGCCCATCCGGGCTTTCGCGACCTGGTCGGGTTCGGCCGCCGCCACATCCAGGCATCGGCCCAGGAGCTGGTGGACGACATGCTGTACCAGCTGGGCGCCCTGCGGGAGCTCGCCCGCGTTCAAGGCGTGGCCCTGCAACACATCAAACCTCATGGTGCGCTGTACATGCACCTGGCCCGGGACGAAGAAGCGGCGCGCTTGCTGGTGGAAAACCTGCAGCGCCTGGAGCCTGAACTGCTGCTGTATTGCATGCCCGACTCGACGATCTGGCGTATCGCCACGGAGCTCGGCCAACCGGTGATCCGCGAGTTCTACGCCGACCGCGAATACGACATCAGCGGCTCCATCGTCTTCACCCGCAATGTGCGTGCCTACGACCCCGCCCAAGTCGCTGCGCGGGTACTGCGTGCCTGTCAGCAAGGCGTGGTGCGCACAGTGGAAGGTGAAGACCTCGCGATCGAATTCGATTCCATCTGCTTGCACAGCGATACACCCGGTGCCCTGGCACTGGTCGAGGCCACCCGCCAAGCGCTCGATGGCGCGGGGATCCAGGTGCGCGCACCACGATAAAGCCATCTAAGACACCTGGCGCACAGACGCCAGGGTTTGCTCGGCACACAGATTTTTTGCCTGCCTTTCTACAACTATTCCAAGAGGAACAGACATGGCGCAGCACACCGTCATCACCCCATTGCCTGGGACTTTCTACCGCAAAGCCACTCCGGAATCGCCGAACTACGTCGAGGCCGGTGCCAACGTCAGTGCCGACACGGTGATTGGCCTGATCGAGGTCATGAAGCAGTTTTCCGAACTGACCGCGGGTACGGAAGGGCGTCTGGACGCGTTTCTGGTCGAAGACGGTGATCCGGTGGAGCCGGGTCAGGTCATCGCGACACTCGAAGACGCGTGAGGGCACGACCATGACCCAAGGCATTGGTAAACTGCTGATCGCCAACCGTGGCGAGATTGCCGTGCGGATCATCCGTGCCGCGAAAGCGCTCGGGATTCCAACCGTGGCAGCATGCAGCGAAGCAGACACCGACTCCCAGGCCGCGCGCATGGCCGACGAAGTGCACATTCTTGGCCCGGTCCGCGCTGACAAGAGCTACCTCAATATCGAGGCCTTGCTCGGTGCCCTGAAGGCCACCGGGTCCAACGCGGTGCACCCCGGTTACGGCTTCCTTTCGGAAAACGCCGATTTCGCCGAAGCGGTACTTGCGGCCGGCGCGATTTTCGTCGGCCCATGCCCCGAGACCATCCGCCGCATGGGTGACAAGGCCGAAGCCCGGCGCACCGCGCAAGCGGCGGGCGTGCCGGTGGTGCCCGGTTCTGCCGATGAACTGTTCGATGTGGAGTCGGCGCTCGAGGCCGCCAGATCCGTCGGCTTCCCGCTGCTGATCAAGGCCTCGGCCGGAGGCGGTGGACGCGGAATTCGTCTGGCGGAAAACCCGCAACAGTTGCGCGAAGAATTCCCCCGTTCCCAGCGCGAAGCCCAGGCCGCCTTTGGCAATGGCGCGGTGTATCTGGAGCGCTTCATCGGCAAGGCCCGGCATATCGAAGTGCAGGTGCTGGGCGACGGCAAGCAGGCGGTGCACCTGTTCGAGCGCGAATGTTCGCTGCAACGCCGTCGCCAGAAGATCTTCGAGGAAGCGCCGTCGCCGGTCCTCGATGCGCAGCAGCGCGAGGCCCTGTGCGCGAGCGCCGTGCGCCTGACCGAGGCGCTGGGATACAAGGGCGCCGGCACCCTTGAATACCTGTACGACGACGCCACCGGCGAGTTTTTCTTCATCGAGATGAACACACGGATCCAGGTGGAACATCCGGTCAGCGAGCTGATCACCGGTATCGATCTGGTCCAGGCCATGTTGCGCATTGCCGGTGGCGAGCCACTGGGACTCAGGCAAAGCGATATCGAGATCAACGGCGCAGCCCTGCAGATGCGCCTGAACGCCGAAGACCCCGCGCGGGATTTCTTCCCAAGCCCAGGGCTTGTGCAAGCGCTGCACTGGCCGCAAGGCGAGGGCGTGCGGGTCGACAGCCATCTGTATGAAGGCTACCGGGTGCCGCCATACTATGACTCGTTGCTGGCCAAGCTGATTGTTCATGGCCGTGACCGCGCCGAAGCCCTGGCCCGCGCGCGACTGGCGGTCGAGCAGACCACGCTCACCGGCATGGCCAGCACCTTGTCGTTGCATGGCGAACTGCTGGAGCAACCCTGGTTGCACACCGCCGACTTCCACACCGGCACTTTGGAAACCTGGCTGGCCGAGCGCCGCAGTGAAGGTGCAGCATGAGCAGTCCGATTCGCTACAGCTTTGGCGCCGACGAACACCTGTTTGCCGAAGTCAGCGACAGCATGTCCCTTGAAGCCTTCTTCAAGGGCATGGCGGTCACCCGCGCGGTGGAGCGTCTGGCCCTCGATGGCGTGCTCGACGTGTGCTTGGCCAACGCCTCGTTCCAGATCCGCTTTGACCCGGATCGCATCGCGCCGGCCGATCTGCTTGAAGCGGTGAAGGGGGCCGAGGCCCAGGCCGTGGCCGAGCGCACGCTGCATACCCGGATCATCGAGATCCCGGTGCTCTACAACGATCCCTGGACCCACGAAACCCTGATGCGCTTTCGCGACCGCCACCAGGACCCGAATGCCACGGACCTGGAGTACGCCGCGCGCATCAACGGCTTGGCCGACGTCGAGGCGTTCATCGCCGCCCACAGTGGCGCGCCGTGGTTCGTTTCGATGGTGGGCTTCGTCGCGGGCTTGCCGTTCATGTTCCAGATGGTCGAGCGCGAACGCCAGTTGCAGGTGCCCAAGTACCTGCGACCCCGTACCGACACGCCGAAACTGACCCTGGGTCATGGCGGCTGCTTCGGTTGCATCTACTCGGTCCGTGGCGCCGGTGGCTACCAGATGTTTGGCGTCACCCCGGCACCGATCTACGACCCGCAGCAGAGCCTGGCGTACCTGAAGGAGCACATGGTGTTCTTCCGTCCCGGCGACATCGTGCAGTTCAAGCCGATGGACCGCGATGCCTATGACCACGCCGTGGCCGAGGTCGAAGCCGGGCGCTTCGATCTGCGCATCCGTCCAGTCGAGTTCTCGCTCGATGCGTTCCTCGCCGACCCGATCGGTTATCCCAAGTCGCTGCAGGAGGTGCTGGCATGATCAAGGTGCTCAAACCCGGTCTGGCCACCTCGGTGCAGGACCTCGGCCGCGAAGGCTACTACCACCTGGGTATCCCGCCTTCCGGGGCGCTGGACCAGTACGCCCTGAGCGCGGCCAACCAGTTGGTGGGCAATCCGGCCAATTCGGCGGCGCTGGAGTGCACCTTGCTGGGGCCGGAGCTGGAATTTCAGCAGGACGCCCTGGTGGCGGTATGTGGTGCGCAGATGACGCCGAAGGTCGATGGCGTGGACATGCACTTGGACACCGCTTTCGAAGTGAAGGCCGGCCAAGTGCTGCGTTTCGATTTTCCCAAGGCTGGCGCGCGGGCTTATCTGGCGGTGGCCGGCGGTATCGATGTGCCGGTGGTGCTCGGCAGTCGTTCCACCTACGCACTGGGGGCGCTGGGTGGCTTTCAGGGGCGCAGGCTGGTGATGGGTGATGAACTGCCGATCGGCACCGCCAGCGGCAAGGGGCGTGCCGGGGCGAGTCTGCCCATGGCGTTGCGACAGTCGCTGGGAGGGGAGATCACCCTGCGGGTGGTGCCGGGGCTGTACTACGACCGCCTGACCCTGGCGGCGGCGGACAGCTTTTTCGCCGAAGCCTGGACCGTCGGCTCGGAGGCCGATCGCATCGGCTATCGCTTCAAGGGTGGCAGCCCGCTGAGCTTCCAGCCTCGCGAGCAGCCGTTCGGCGCCGGCTCCGACCCTTCGAACATCGTCGACAGCTGCTACCCGATCGGCTCGATCCAGGTGCCGGCAGGGCTCGAGCCCATCATCCTGCACCGCGATGCGGTGTCCGGTGGCGGTTACGCGATGATCGGCACGGTGATCAGCGCCGACCTCGACCTGGTTGGACAGATGCAACCCAACCAGAAGGCCCGCTTCGTCGCGGTGACGCTGGAGGAGGCGCTGCAAGCCCGACGTTCCTATAAGAAAAAGCTCAGCTGTCTGAGCAAGCTGTTCCCTTCCTGAAAAGCCAAAAAGGCAAGCCAACGCCGCATTTCGGTGCGGGGGCGGCTGCCCGCGCTTCAACCTCTGACGTAAAGAATTAGCGACTGGCAGTCGATCTTTCTAACCAGTCAGCACGAGTCATCTCCCATATTTCGACCTCCATCTGTCCAGATACGAAATCTCCTGCCCGCACGTCTACCAAGCGCATACCCTCATGTGTCGAGACCTTGCGAGATGCGTCATTGGCAACAGCTTTGGGAGCCTGCATGACCGGACGCGACAGGGTCTCGAACCAATAGGCATTGATAATCCGGCATGCCTCGCGCATGTAGCCCTACCAAAGCGACGGTCGAGGGCAGACCGTCGCTATCCGACCCTTAGCGGCCATTCATAATCTGAAAGACAATGCCTACCTGCGTATACCTTAGCGAGGGAGAAACTTGTGGATCTTCATGAACAATTGGCCGAGGTCATGGACGCGACGACCTTCTTGGCTTTCGTCCACGCCCTAGCGGCTGATAAACGCGCAAGCAACGATTGGGAGAATACCAGCGTTGAAGCCTTCCTGGATGCCGCAATAGCTTGGGCCGAAGTCAGTGAATTTGGTATCCGCCAAGGGCTTTCACCTTCCAACCCGTGGGCGCAGTTCGCTACATTTCTTTACTGTGGAAAAATTTACGAATAAGTGAAGAGCAATTCCGCTTCTGTTGTGTGTTTGCGAGTGGTCTATCGCCAGAACGCCTTGAAAGCTCTCTGGTAGGCTTCAAAGCCTTGATTAAAGGAGCCAGTATGCGTATCACCCAAGATTTACGTGCAAACGAAATCCTCAGGCTTGAGCATCTCTTGGAGGGTTTTAACTATTCGGTCTGGGTCAACACCTATGGGCCCTTTGACCTGGATAGGACGCTTGAAGAGCAACTCGCTTTTTCCACCGGTAACGAAGTGATCATCGGCGGGCAGTCCTGCGTGACCGCAAGCGAGGCTCGCAGTGAGGTTACCGAGCAACTGCTGCACGCCGGGGATGGCGGTTACGGCCCACTGGATTTGGATGCAAAACGCTCCGAAATCCTGAGTCTTCTTGAGGACCTGTTCACGCATGTGCGCCTAGACCAGGCCAGCACCCTAACTTCATTTTGGCTAACCAAGGGCCATCCGGCATACCCAGTGTTCTGGGACTTCGCTTTCGATATTCATCAGGGTGGGAAAAGATGGATTCTGATGGGCAGTAGCAGCGACTAGGCTGGGATAGCTAAGCTTTCTGAAGACTTGGCCAAGCTTGCTGCTATGACCGCCTTGGGTCGATAGCGGTCAGTCGTGAACGGCTGATATCGCCCCATTACTGACAGTAAATCCTGCAGCAATCTTTGTGGGAGATTCTATGGTCGGGGAAAGCCGCGACAGCAACCGGATCTATCTGACCTACGATGTTGCGGTTTGTTAATGTGATGCGGTGGCGCGAGTATGCACTCCTCGGGGCGCTTGCTCGCCGTGTTTTACCCTGCGGACGGCTGTGGCACTTTCTTGCCTAACCGGATCAGCTCGTTGGAGAAACACAATCCGCAGAGGATCAGCCCGGCCCCCAGGTACAAAGTGTCTCGTGGCACTTCATTGAGGATCACGAACGCCAGAAGCGCGGCAAACAGTGGTTCAGTCAGTTCCAGTGCCTGGACCTGCGATGGCTTCAAATACTCGATGGCCTTGGTGGTACAGAAGAAGCCGAGGATGGTCGGCAACGCGGCCAGGGCCAGCAATGTCATGACCGCTGCCAGCGACAGCTCTCCAATGATGAACCCATCGGTTGCAGCCGGCATCAGCAGGTAGAGGCTGCCGAAAAACAATAGTTGCCGAGTGAAATGCAGCCCCCCGGAGACGCCCATGCGTTTCATGGCAACCGAAAATGCACCATAGCCGCAGCCTCCAATCGCAGCGAGCACTGTGCCTTGCAGCGTGAAACCTTGTTCCAGGTCGGCTCCGAAGATCACGGCAATACCGGCTATCGTCAATCCGGCGCCTACTGTCGCGTTGGCGGTGATAGGGTCCTTGAGGACTATCCGCCCCAGTAATATCGAAGAAATGGACGCGCTTGCCATCAGGATCACCACGACGCCTGCCGCGGCGTAATGGCTATAGGCCGAGGTTTCAAAGTGGAACAACACGAAAATGCCGAGAAAGGCGCAAACGGCGGCATGGAACCACTTGGCCGTATGCAGGGGGCGCTTGAGAAACAGTAGCAGTGCTGATAACAACAGGCAGCCGAGGACTGTTTTTATCAGGGCGATGCTGCTGGCGCTGAATCCACTGTTCATCAACACTTTGCTGAGTACGCCGATCGTTGCATTCAGTGCAGCGGCACAGAGTGCAAAGAGTACGCCTTTGCCGAAACGAGATTGCATTTGTACATTCCTTGTTATTGGCTTTATGCCTTCGCCCGGTCGACATGCAGGCGATTGCGGCCCGCCTGCTTGGCGGTATAGAGCGCCCGGTCGGCACGTTCAATCAGCGATGGCGGGCTGTCGAGGGCCGTTCCATCGACGCAGGCGATGCCGATGCTGGCGGTCACATGCCCGAAAGGGCTGCCTTTGTGAGGGATAGGTTGCAAGGCCAGGCGCTCGAGCATCAACCTGGCGACGACGACCGCTCCGTCGTTGTCGGTCTCGGGCAGGATCACGGCCAGTTCTTCACCCCCGTAGCGTGCCAGCAGGTCGCGAGGGCGGCGGATGCAGGAAGAGAGCAGGGAAGCTATCTGCTGCAGGCAGGCGTCGCCAGCCGGATGCCCATAGGTGTCGTTGTAACGTTTGAAATGGTCGATATCGATCATCAGCAGAGCCAGCGGGGTGCCATTTCGATGGGCCGTGCGGATTTCCTGGGGCAGCGCCTCGTCAAAGCAGCGCCGGTTGGCAAGCCCCGTGAGCGCATCGTGCATCGCCAGGCTTTCCAGTTGTTGGTTGCTCTCCAGTAACTGCTGTTGGGTCAGCCAAAGTTCGTTTTCGACCGCACTTCGTCGGCTCATGGCACGAATCAGCAACCAGCCAATGGTCCCGATCAGTGCCAGCAGCGCAGCGACCACCAGTGACGACAGCAGCGCCTCGAGCCGCCAGGCCGAGAGTGCTTCCTGCTTGCCCAGCGCGACCGTTGTCACCAGGGGTAGCTTGTCGCTCTTGCGAAACGCGTAGAGGCGCTCCACGCCGTCCAGGCTGGAGGTGAACGATGCGGTGCCCGCTGGCTGGTCAACGAGATATTTGGTAAAGATGGGCGACTTCGAAAAGTTGCGCCCCATGTCCTGTTCCCGAAATGGGTAGCGCACCAGCATGGAACCGTCGGTATAGGCCAGCCCGATGGCACCGTCATGGCCGACATCCAGTTTGCCGAAAAGCTGCAGGAAGTTCTCGACGCCAAGCGTCATGGCGACAACGCCGGCGAACTCGCCATGGTCATCGCTGAATCGCCGGCTGATGGTGATCACCCATTCCTGGTTGACGCGGCTACGGATTGGCAGGCCGATGAAAGGGTCGCGGGATGGGTCGTCACGGTGGTGGATGAAAAAGGCTCGGTCGCTGCTGTTGGCACCGTCGGGGATGGGACGGTTGGACGACATCAGCCAGCGTCCATCCCTTGCGTAGATAGTGATGCCGCTCATCGGCGGCATCAACGGTTGCTGGCGCTTGACCAGTTGATCCAGACGTTCGATCTGCGCGGGCCCGGCCCCCTCGGTTTCCAGACGCTCGACCAGGCCGAGCAGCAGCATCGAGCTCTGACGGACGATACCTTCCGAATAGGTGGACAGTGCCTGGGTCAGGTTAAGGCCATGGACGTTGACGTCTTCCAGGGCGCGCTCGCGAGAAGCCATGACCTTCCACAGCGTTAACGAGGCGAGAGAGCAACCGATGACCGATAGCAGTAGCACAACGAGGTGGATGTCACGCTTCACGTCAATTCACACGCCTTTTTCCCTAAAGACCAAGTTGAGCGTCGATACGCTATAACTAACCAGACGGTCAGGAAGTAACCATCCGGTTCATATGCAATAATATAACACCGAAGTTGCTGAAGTGTTCGACAGAATTACGCGCTCTATCAGAACCCGTTTGTTAACTTCCGGCAGGATTTGCAGAAGTGTGAACACGAGAGGGTAAGTAACCTTGGACGTAGCGCACGGTCTTTTCCAACGTTCGCGCCATGTCGGGATGTCCCAACTGGTACTTTTGTTCCAGTTGCTGACTGTCACTCATGTCGAAGCGCTGCGTCTGGATGAAGTTCAGTGACTCGGCGCTGATCGACAATCGGGTGGCCAGGCCGGGAATCGCCAATAGCCACTTCAGCAACCCTATGGGTACATGGCGGCGGGGTGCCTTGATATTCAGCGTTTGGGCCAGTTGCTCGAGCATACCCTGCAGGTTCGGGGTGTGCTCATACAGCGCCAGGACCTGCCGGTTGGCCATCGACGGGTCGAACGCCACGTAGGTCATCATCTTTACCAGGTAATCGACGCTGACCAATGGCAACCAGTGCCTGGCGGAACCAGGGACAGCCTTGAACCGGCCCAGTGCCAGATTTCGAATGAGGTCGGCCAGAGGTTGTCCTTCAGGGATGTGCCCGCTCTCGCTGTGGCCACACACCGTAGCAGGATGAACGATCGAGTAATCTGCGCCTGCCTCCTGCATGTAACGGATGACTGCGAAATGGGACTCCAGCTTGCTGCCCTCGTAGCCCCCCACACGGTCGTATACTGCAGACCAGTTGGTGTTTTCAGGGTGCTCGTTATCAACTCCGATCCTTGCCAGATGGGGGAGGTTCTGCAGCATATAGCCGCCCACCATCAGCAAGCGGATACGCTGGCTCGCCGCGAGCATGGCGACCCTCAGTGCCCCTTGTACATTGACTGCGCGGGCCTGCTCCATTGTCAGACCCCAGGTAAACTGCGCCGCGAGGTGGAAGACCACAGCGACGGAAGCTACGCATTGCCTGTCTGTTTCGCTGAGTCCAAGCCCATCCCTGCTGATGTCTCCTTCAACTGCATTTATATATGCAGGGTTACCTCCCAGTTGGCCTACCTGCTCTTTGAGGCGTTCAATATTTTCAGGGTTGCGCATGAGCACCCAGGTCTTGTGCCCTGTCGCAGTAAGACGGGCCAATAAGTGTTGGCCGACAAACCCACTGCCGCCGGTGACGAAGCATTCCACGCTCATATCTGAATCCTTGTCTGGATGATCGGCGCAGGCTAAGGTGTAGAGCGTACTCTACAGTCAAGGAATTTTTACTGTGAATGTTGGAGAGTTGGAGCGCCGGAGTGGCGTCGGCCGCCATACATTGCGCTATTACGAGCAACTCGGGCTTATCGTGGCCCATCGCCAAGCCAACAACTACCGTAGCTACAGCGACCAGACCGTTGTTGATCTGGCCTTTATTCAAAGTGCCCAGAGCGGCGGTTTTTCGCTCGCCGAGATCGGCGACATCCTTGCGGCCAAGCGGGGTAATACGATCGATTGCGCGCAGGGCGCGATGTTGGTAGCCAGCAAGATGGCCGACATTCAAGCGAAGATCACCACGCTGCAAGCCGCCTATGTTCTTCTGGACGCGGAGCGTGCAAAGCTGGAAGCCAGTGCCATTGCCAACGGGCTGACCATTCCTCACCTTCCTGCGATTTAGCATGGCTCGAAGCCGTAGCTTGTTTATTCGCAATTATTTCTCATTTACACTTGTGTCTTGTTTCGGGGCCTACCTCTTATTCAGGATGCATCGTGTCGTTCGATCCCGCCAAACCGACGCTGCTGTCTACATTGGTACGTCACTATGACGATCTGGTGGACCACATTCGCCGACGCTTCGGCGACAGAAGCATGGCGCGCGATGTAGTGCATGACGTGTGCGTGCAGTTGCTTGAGCGCGGTGAGAAAGACGACGTCCGAACCCCACTGGCCTTGCTACGAAAAATCTCCCATGACACCGCTGTGAGTCGCTATCGTAGCGATCGCCGCCGAGGCGCCTGGGTAGAGGCTATCTCCGAGCTGCCTGAGGTGGCCTGCCCGGCAGCCACCCCGATGACCAGGTATGACAGCGAGCGCGAGTTTCAACTGCTCGTCGACGCTATCACAGACCTCCCACCTCGCTGTCAGGCTGTTTTCGTCATGCACAAGATTCACGAAATCCCCCAGGCAGAAGTAGCCGCTCGCCTCGGTATCTCCATCAAGACAGTGGAAAAGCACCTGCGCCTGGGGTTGGCGGCGTGCAGGCAACGGCTTGGGCGCGATGAGGTGCATCCATGACCAAGCAGCCCGAACAGGCGCCACTGGACGAGGCTCTGGGGCGACATCGTGAAGAGCTCAAGCAGCTGTTCCCCATGCCGCCGTCCAGGCCTGCGCCCTCGAAAGCGGTGAAGTCGGCAGGTATCACGCTGGCGCTTGCGATCGCCTTTGCAGCCCTGGCGTGGCTTAACCCTGTCTACAAGAGCGAGCGTTTCGCTACCGCCATTGGTGAGCGGCGCGCTGTGCTGCTGGGCGATGGAAGCAAGCTGCTGCTCGACAGTGGCACGCATGTCGATATCAGTTGGCGTCTGCTCAGCCGCGAAGTCGACCTGCGCGCAGGGCAGGCGCTTTTCGATGTGTCCTCGGCCGTGTACCGCCCCTTCGTGGTGTCCGCTGGCCTGGCGAAAGTCGAGGTGCTCGGTACGCTGTTCAATGTTCGCCGCCTGGATAACGACGCGGTGCGTGTGTCCTTGGCCCGTGGGCGCGTGGACGTCACCGCGGCGGCTGCAGCACAAGCGCCTGTCACCCTCAGGCCAGGGCAACAGGTCGACTCGATTGGCGGGCAACTGATGCCGGTTGCGAAGGCCGACGCCTCCAGGGCGATGGCATGGAAAGATGATCGCATCGTGTTCGAGCAGACGCCGCTGGATGAAGCGGTGTCGTTGCTGCGCCTCTATCGCAAGGCCCCCATCGAGCTGAGCGACCCAAGCCTGGCCGCACTCAAGGTGACAGGGGTGTTCGAGGCGCACAATGTCGACCTGCTACTGGATCTGCTGCCCAGCATCCTGCCCGTCGCCGTGCTGCAACAAGGGGATGGCAGCGTCCGGATTCAACCCAAATCGACAAGAAAATAATTCTCAGGCGCAGGTAGGGTTTCTCGATCTCCATGGCGGCTACTGAAAAAGCCCAACCATAAAAAGGAACTCGAGAAGTGCATTTTCCCCTCCGCAGTCGCCAGCTACGCTTGTCATTGCTCGCCAGTAGCCTGCTCATCGCAATGTCGGCCCAGGGCCGGGAAAAGGTGAACATGGATCTCCCCGCCGCGCCGCTGGGCGAGGCCATCAACGCGCTCGCACAGCAGTCTTCGGTGCAGATCATCTTTGCCAGCGATCTCGGCGCAGGCCGAGACGCGCGTGCGGTGAAAGGGCGGTTCACACCTGAGGAAGCACTTCAAACGCTGCTCAAGGACAGTGGCTTGCAGGTACAGGCCAAGGATGAGCGCACGTTCGTCATCGTCGCGCAGGGTGCCCCTGCATCCAGCCCCGCAACCCACAGCGTGCCCGTGGAAATGGCGCAGATGGAAATCACCGCCTCGCGCACCAGCAGCAGTCTGGTTTTTGCAACGCGGCAATCCACCGTTCTGGAGCATGAACAACTGCAGGAGCTGCGCCAAGGTTCAGAGAGCCTGGCCACGGTACTCGCCAAGGCGATTCCTGGCATGTCCGACTCCAGCCGCACCGTCACCGAGTATGGCCAGACCCTGCGCGGGCGCAGCATGCTGGTCATGGTCGACGGGGTGCCGCTCAATACCAACCGCGACTCTTCGCGCAACCTGGCCAACATCGACCCGGCACTGATCGAACGGGTCGAAGTCATCCGTGGCAGCAGCGCCATCTACGGCAGCGGCGCCACGGGGGGCATCATCTCCATCACCACACGGCCTGCTGGTGGCGAAAACCGTGCCGAAACCAGCCTGAGCGCCACCTCGCCGCTCACCCGCCTGGGCAGCGATGGCCTGGGAGGCCAGTTTCAGCAGTATTTCGCAGGCTCTCAGGGCGCGGTGGACTACTCGTTCGACTTCGGTACCCGCCATATTGGGGCATCGTACGATGCGCACGGAGACCGGATCGCCCCGGAGCCAAGCCAAGGCGACCTGTTCGATTCGAACATCTACAACATTGGCGGCAAGCTGGGGCTGCACATCGACGAGAACCAGCGAATCCAGCTTGCAGTCAGCCGCTACGATGCCCGCCAGGACACCGATTACGCTACCGACCCGAGCGTCGCGAAACTCCCCGCAGGCTCTGTGCCGGCCAATGCGATCAAGGGCCTGGACCTCGACGAGCAGAACCGCATTCGCAACACGCTGGTGAACCTGGAGTACGAGAATCTCGACATTCTTGGAAGCCGGCTTTCTGCCCAGATGTACTACCGGGACTACTTCACCCGCTTCACCCCGTTCGACGCCCGAGCTGTTGTCACCCGCGGCGGCAATGTCGACCAGATCATGCAGAACAGTGAAGTCTTCGGCAGCCGCCTGACCCTGCGCACGCCACTTGGCGACAGCGGCAGTACCGAGCTGGTGTGGGGTGGCGACTATAACCAGGAGCGCAGCGACATGCCGCTCGACGTCTTCGACCCTGCGGCTTATGACGCCAGTGGCGGCCTGGTATTCGACAAGACCGGCAAGCTCACCTACATGCCCCCGCTGAGGACGCGTAGCGCCGGAGCGTTCGCCCAGCTGCAGCATCGCTTCGACGAGCATTGGTCTATCGACGGCGGCCTGCGCTACGAATACTCCACCGCCGAGTTCGATGACTTCGTTCCGTTGTCTGAATCCACGGCTACCTCCCCGGTGGCGGTGAAGGGTGGCGACATTCATTACGATGCGGTGCTGTCGAACCTGGGCATCGTCTACTCACCGGTACTCGGCCAGGAAATCTACGCCTCTTTCAGCCAGGGCTTCCAATTGCCCGATGTGGGCATTCAGTTGCGCAATGCGCGCCGTGGTTTCGACATCGACGCATCGAACCTGGAACCGGTCAAGACCAACAACTACGAGCTTGGCTGGCGAGGAGAGCTGGGCAGCAACACCCTCGGTACCTTGGCGCTGTTCTACACCACCTCCAAACTGGGGGATGTGCAAAGTTTCAACAATGGCCTGATTCTGACCCGCACCAAGGAGCGCATCTACGGAGCTGAAGCCAGTGCCGATTGGCTATCGGACGATGCGGTGTGGGGCGCAGGGGGGAGTGCGACCTGGATGCGCGGGCGAGAAAAACCGGACGGCAAAGGCTGGCAAGACATGACCGGCTATCGCGTTCCGCCGCTGAAGCTGACCGCCTACGTGCAATACAAGCCGACCCTGGATTGGAACAACCGCTTGCAAGCCACGTTCTTCGACGCCAAGGACTACAGGCTCGATGGCGTGGACAGCTTTGGTCGGCATCAGGTGAGCAGCTATACGACAGTCGACCTGATCAGCCAGTACCAGATCTCCGCTGACGACAAGGTGAGCGTCGGCATCCAGAACCTGTTCAACCGCGACTACTACCCGCTCTACAGCCAGTTGCTGCGCAATAACAACAACACCAGCCACTTGCCGGCACCAGGCACTGTGTTGACTGCCAGCTATACGCACAATTGGTAAAGTGGTGAGCAATCACCGGGCGGGTATCGAGCCCGGTGGTCATTTACAGCTGGCCGTGCCGACTTCAAGTGAAATCCTGTCTATGTGGGAGCGGGCTCGCCCCGCGAACACGGGCATAGCCCGTGCCAGGTAGATTCGTTTCCAGGGCCGACCTCTTCGCGGGACAAGCCCGCTCCCACAAAGATTGCAGCGGGACTCACTGTCAGCTATGGGTCGGAAGTGGCCGGTCACGAAATGCCGCTAACGCCCCATAGTTGGCCTCCGCCGCACTGTCAGAAAACGGGCAGCAGCGGAAATTCGGTGGAGCGGCCTTGCATCTGTTTCAGCCAATCACTGGCGCATGCTCGGCCATCAACTCGATTATCCAGTCGATAAACACCCGCACCTTGGCGCTGACATGTCGATTCGGCGGGAAGGCCAGGTACATCGGCATCGGCGACATGTGCCAGTCTTCAAACAGCGGTAGCAGCTCGCCGCTGCTCAGGTGCGGTTTGGCCATGTACTGCGGCAGCCAGAGCATCCCCAGGCCAGCCAGGCCGGCGGCAAGGTACGCATTGCCGTCATCGACCGTCAGTTGTGGGCGGGCCTGGACCTCTATGCGCTCCTCACCTCGCTGCATCGCATAGGGCAAGGTTTTGCCTGTACGAAACCAGAGAAAGCCGATGGTTTTGTGCTGGCCTTCCTCTAACTCACGGGGGTGCACCGGTGTCCCGAAGCGCTGCAAGTAGCCGGGCGTGGCATAGATGCCGAGTTTCAAGTCGCCCACATGCCTTGCCACCAGGGACTGATCGGTGATCTCGCCGCCACGCACCACGCAGTCGACGTTTTCACCAATGATGTCGACGATGCGATCACTCACGCCCACGGTCAGCTGGATTTCAGGATAACGTGCAAAGAATTCCGGCAAGGCGGGTATGAGCAGCATTCGCGCCAGCGGGCTGGGTACATCCACCCGCAGCCGTCCGCGTGGTGTCGTGGACGCGCTGGACAAGCTGGTCTCGGCGTCGTCCATGTCGACCAGTAGCCGAACCACGCGTTCGTAGTAGGCCGCGCCGTCGGCGGTGACATTGACCTTGCGTGTGGTGCGGTTGAGCAGGCGCACGCGCAGCCTCGCTTCCAGCTGCTGAATGAGCTGCGTCACGGTGGTCTTGCTCATGTGCAGGGTGGCGGCCGCCTTGGTGAAACTGCCGGTTTCCACCACTCGGGCAAACGCCTGCATTGCATCGAATCGGTCCATTCCACGCCTCGTTCGCACCTGGATTGTTTGGAGTATACAAACAGTCCTGACCAGAACTGCCCGTTTATCCAGGGAAGAGGGCCTTCTTATAGTGGCCTCACCGTAGACACCGGGCTTTGATGGCCCAGAACGAGGTAGGTAATGTCCAGCAAACGTGATGTCGTTTTCCCGCCAGATCGCCATGCATTGTACGAGTTGCACCGCTACTCGCCTGCGATTCGCTCCAATGGTTTTCTGTTCGTATCCGGTCAGGTCGGCAGCCGCAAGGATGGTTCGGCCGAGCCTGACCTCGCGGAGCAGGTTCGTCTGGCCTTCGCCAACCTCAACGCGATCCTGGCCGAGGCCGGCAGTAGTTTCGAGGATGTGATTGATACGACCATCTTCATGGTCGATCCCGACTCGAAGTTTGAAACCATCTGGGAAGTGGCGGCCGAGTATTGGGGCGAAGCGCCTTATCCTACGGTGACCGCTCTTGGCGTGACCTGGTTGTCCGGCTTCGACTTCGAGATCAAGGTGATTGCGAAGCTGCCGCGATAGAGGCGGTCCAGCCCCTACTTCCGATTCAAGTCGCAGGGCGCGTTCATGCTATTTAGCTGCACTCGGTCGGCCCCCGGTTACCCGTCGGCCAGACGGTAATGGCGGTTCGCCTTGCGGGGGCTATCGTTGCTTGTCTGGGCGACGACTACCGACCGAGGGCGGTGCCATGAACACGAGTGATCTACTGGAACAGTTGCTTCGGGCTGGGCAGGGCGCGCAAGCGCAACAAGGGCGCGGCGGCATGTCAGCACAAGATGGCCTGGGTGGTTTGCTGGGAGGGCTGCTTGGCGGCGGCAGTGGAGCAGGGGGCGGTGGTGGCCTTGGTGGTTTACTGGGTGGCCTTCTGGGTGGCGGTGGTGGCAACGCCGGCGCTTCCGCTCAGGGACGCTCTGCTGGTGGCGTCAATTACGCGGCTCTGGCGTCGTTGGGCATGATGGCGTTCCAGGCTTATCAAAGCTGGCAGCGCAGCCAGGCGGCAGCCCCGCAACAGACCGTGCGTACCGTGGATCAGTTGTCTGGCCCCGAGGCCCAGGATCACAGCCATGCGATCTTGCGTGCGCTGATTGCGGCAGCCAAGGCTGACGGTCGCATCGACCCGCAGGAAGAACAGTTGATCTATGCCGAAATCAAACGTCACACCAGCGACCCGCAACTGCAGCAATGGCTGGATGAGGAAGTCAGCAAACCACTGGATGCTGTCGAGGTGGCGCAGTCGGCCCAGGACCCGGGCATGGCTGCGGAAATGTACCTGGCCAGTGTGATGCTGGTGGATGACCAACAGGACGCGGAGCGGGCCTACCTTGATGAATTGGCCAGTGCGTTGGGGATCGATCCGACGTTGCAGGTGCATCTGGAACAGCAGGCGAAGGGGGCCGCTTGACCTGACTGAGATGCCTGCGCAGCTGATCAACCTGTAGCCAGCGCAGGCTAGGTCCGAGAGATTGCGCGCACACTCGGGCTATTCGTTTCGATCCGAGGCGGACATTGCTCCAAGACCGTGTTTTCAACGCAAGCCTGATTGTTGGACAGCGTGGGAGCTGGCTGGCCCCGCGATCACCGGCAATGCCGGTGCCATACGCCGCATCGCGGGGCAAACCCGCTCCCACGTTGGTAATGCTTGTAACGTTGTTCCCTGCACGACTGCGTAGCCCATAGGGCCAGGCGATCTCCTACAGGAACCTGACCTGGGCTTCAACCCACCTCCGTGAACCGCCGCCGCGTCATGAACAGCACCGCGCCCAACGGCACGGCCAGGAGCGCCAGCAGCTCCAGGTCAAAGCCCAGCACCTGCTGCTGGTCGAAATTGAAGATGCCGACCAGGCCCGCCGCCAACATCGCCACGCCCAGCCACTTACGTAAGGGGTATGGTTTCAGAAACTGAACGAGGAGTGCGCCCAGTACCAGAAGGATGGCAGCTTGCATGATGTAGGGCATATGCAGCTTCTCAGACCGGATGACCAAAAGTGGGGGATTCTCTACAAGCGCTGGGTGAGATGTAAACCGTCTTTTTCGGGCTGGGTAGACGGGCAGGGGGGAGATCCCGCGCCGCGTCCTACAGGGATTAATCAGATTTTCCCTATTTCGAGTAGTCCGTTTCCGAAGCATGCTCTACCCGCTTTTACGCCATCCAACCTAGGTCTAGCCTTGCCTTGCTGGGTCGCTACAAAAAAGTAGCGACCGGGTCTGCAAGCCCGAGCGGGACATCTAGATCAGCACCACCCATTGCCATTGGTCTCAAGGCATTGGCCGTGCATCACGGTGGCTGCGTACGGGTGGCCTTCGGGTCAGTCGGGCTTGCTCTAGTTGCCCCGGTCTTGCAGGCCCGTACGTGGCCGCCACCCCTTCGTTTGCAAGCGATGAGTTGCGGGCTGATCAGCGTAACTAGAGGGTTTCAACATGAAGATTTTCCCCGACCCATGAGTTTCGGCTTCTTGCTATGCAGCCATTTCGCGGCACAAGACCGCTTCTAAAGGGATCGTGTCAACTTTCAGCTGCATCTGGATGCCCGACTGTTCAGAATCTCCGCTTATTTTGTAAGGAAGCGTTAATGAACTTTGAAGGGACACACCAGTACATGGGCAACCACGGGATCGTGTTCAACATTTCGCAGATCACCCTCACCGACAGTGACCGCGGTCGCTTGCGCGAGCTGCATTTTGGCGAAGCAAAGCATGCCCATTACCAAGTTACCAGCAAAGTCGTAGAGGTGTACGACAAGATGCAGGCCAAAAACCTGCCCTGCGTGATGATGGTAGGTATTTCCAAACCGCTGACCCGTCAACAAGCAGACACCCTCAATGCCCAGCGCACCAGCATTGCTAACCTGGCGCTCTCCGCTTTCGGTGGTGCTGCCCGTGCTGTGGGCAATCTGGCCGGGCCAGTAGCAGGGCTTGCCGCCGGTACTGCTGTAGGTATGGGCGTGCGCTCTTACGTTAATGACGTCTTACCCACCTACCATGCTGGTGACGTAGTCGTGAGCATTCAGGCTCAGGTAAGTGGTGGGATTGGCCCGCAGCGTACTGCCGAATCACTTATCATCAGGGCTTGAGAGGAGGTGCACATGTCCGAATTTACGCAGGCAGTCATCTTCGTTGCACTGGCTTTTCTATTTGAACGGTTCATGAGGCCATACTTGCTGCGTAAGTGGCTAGGCGTTGCGTTGGTCATTGCTGGACTGATTGGTTGTGTTGCGCTGAGCCAGACTCGTTTGCAGAGCTTTGACCTGGGATTGATGTCTGCCCTTGCAGTGCCGCTCGGCATAGGGTTGTTCCTGAGCAGACGACGATTTGAGGGGCGAAAGTAGGATCCTGGAGCGGCCTTGCACCTGTTTCGCCCGGTCTGCAAGCCTGCGCGGTATTAGGGTCTGTAGGAAATGTGTCTGTGCGAAGGCCAGACAAGGCGAAACGGGGGGAGGAACGGCCGGGGTCGCGCCCGACTGTACTGGAGTACATGAGCATTCCGAGCCCCGTTTCAACGCAGTATGGGCGAGTGCAGATACATTTCGTATAGAGCCTAGGATGGTGGTCACCATGATCTTCGGCGTTGAGTAGTGGGTCTCGCTTTATGGTGGCTACGTGCTGGTGACCTTTGGGTCAGCCGGGTTTTCGCCTCGTAATACCCCGGTCTTGCAGACCTGCACGTAGCTGCCGCCTTTTACCTGCAAGTGAAAAGTTGGGGGCTGTCTAATACATTGCGAGGTATTTTTGCTTAAGATCGCCCCGGATCCACTGCCGTCCACCGAATCCCCCCACCTCCTTGAAGACACTCTGTTCCAGGCCTATGAGTACGTCATGTGCGCACTGGCCGTCGCCCATCAGCTGTTCAGCCACCTGCCCAAATCACCGGCCACCCTGGTGATGCTGACGATGATGCACGAGCTTGATGCCACCCGCATGCTGCTGGAGTCGGCTTTGGCCCAGCTCCAGATGAGTGAACGACCGCCGTCATACACGTTGCACTGACAGGGTTGCCACAGACCCCAGCGTCGACCTAAATCATTGAGTGACGGTCAGTTCCACAAGAGAGGATTTCGCAAATGGACAACGAAACCCCTGCAGACTTCGGCCAGCTCGGCTGGACCGTCAGTAGCTGCACCTGCCTGGAAGGCTCCACCAAAGGTACGCGCCTGTTTCGTGTCGAGCCGGCAACTGCGCGAGCCACGCCATGGAGCAGGCCTCCGCGCTGCTCGACAGCACCCGCCGGGCGTCCTTCATCGGTGTGATGGACAACGAACCGGTGCTGGTCTGGGCATCGCACTACCTGAGCGATATGGCTAAGGCATTGATGGATGATGCGCATATGGGGATGTTGAAGAAGGTGTGAAACAGAGGCCGGTGGTCTGGGTGGGCAGCCGCGCCGACCCAGACCATGCTCGAATGCCCTCAACGCCTTCTATCGTGGCGACAAGTCCGTATAGTGCCTAGCTCTCATCAGTCAAAGGAGTGGCCATGAAACAAGCAGCACATCGCCTGGAGAGGGGAATCCAATGCGTATCGCAATGATCCTCGCGGCAGTCGGGACCACCTTGTCGTTGATGTCGACGTCGCTATCGGCGTCACCCGGCCAGCCTTCGTCTCCATTACCCACTGATCAGCAGCGTATCTCGGTCCAGGTCGAAGGCGAGGGCAGGGATGTGATCCTGATTCCGGGGCTGGCTTCGTCTCGCGAGGTATGGACTGACCTTACCACTCGGTTACGCCAGAGCCAGCGTCTTCACCTCGTGCAGCTCGCAGGCTTTGCCGGTTTGCCTGCGCTGTCCGATAGCGAAGGGAAAGTGGTCGCTCCGGTGGCCGAGGCAATTGCTGACTACATCCGCACCCAGCATATCGAGGCACCCGTGATCATCGGTCACTCGCTGGGGGGAGAGGTTGCATTGATGCTGGGGGCTCGTCATCCCGATCAGGTCGGTCGTTTGATGATCGTCGATGCGTTGCCGTTCTATACGTTGCTGATTGATCCTTCGGCCACCAGCAAAACCGCTACCGTGCAGGCAGCAGCAATGCGCAGTTCGCTGTTGGCGGCATCGCCGGAGCAGAGCGAAGCGATGCAGAAGGCATCTATTGCCCGACTCGCCAAGACCGAGGCGGTCAGACCAGGGCTGGTTTCTGCGGGGATCAGCTCCGATCGCAAGACTGTGGCGGACGCCGTGTATGAATTGATGGTCACCGATCTGCGTCCCGAACTCGGGTGCATCAGCGCACCGGTCGAAGTCGTTTATGCATACGACGATTTTTACGGCGTGCCTGCATCCAGCGTCGATGCAACGTTCCGTCGGGCCTATGCCTCGACACCTGATATCCATTTCACCCGGATCGATGACAGTTTTCATTTCGTCATGCTCGATCAACCGGAACGGTTCGCCAGCGTTGTAGAAACCTTCCTCAAAAAGTAAGCAGAGCAGAGTCCGGCCAATGATTCGTTGGCGCGTCCTACATGGATGAATCAGATTTTCCCTATTTCGAGTAGTCCATTTCCGAAGCATGCTTCGCCCACTGTTGCGCCCTCGAAGTGGCGGCTAGTCTCGTTGGGTCGTTGCCAAATCAACGACCGGGCCTGCAAGCCCGTCTGAACATCGAACTGTACTCACCTTCGAGTCGCTGGCGTTTTCCAGTGGTTGTGCTCAATGGTGGCTACGTGCGGTTGGCCCTCGGGCCGGCCGGGTTATCGCTCGATGTTCCCCGGACTTGCAGACCCGCACGTAGCCGCCACCCATCCTCCTGCAGGTGAATGGGTGTCTGGTTGATCATTCATGAACGTCGAGTATGAAGTCATGTTGAAGATCGTCCCGGATCCACCCCCGTCCGCTGAATCCCCCCATCTCCTTGAAGACACCCTCGTCCAGGCCACCGAGTACGTCATGTGTGCACTGGCCGTTGCCCATCAGTCGTTCAGCCATCTGCCAAAATCACCGGCCACCCTGGTGATGCTGACGATGATGCACGAGCTTGATGCCACCCGCATGTTGCTGGAGTCGGCACTGGCCCAGCTTCAGATGAGTATGCGACCGCCGTCATACACATTGCACTGATAGAGCTGCCACGGGCCCCAGGTTCCGCGCCGCAATCAAAATTGCCGGGGCTGCTGCGCAGCCCTTTCGCGGCGCAAGGCCGCTCCTACAGGATCGAGCTAAATCAATGAGTTACGGTTAGTTCCACGAGAGAGGATTTCGCAAATGGACAACGAAACCCCTGCAGACCACGGCCAGCTCGGCTGGACCGTCGGCAGTTGCACCTGTCTGGAAGGCGCCACCAAAGGTACACGCCTGTTCCGTGTGGAACCCGGCAACTGCGCAAGCCACGCCATGGAGCAGGCCTCCGTGCTGCTCGACAGCGCCCGCCGGGCGTCCTTCATCGGTGTGATGGACAACGAACCAGTGCTGGTCTGGGCATCGCACTACCTGAGCGATATGGCCAAGGCATTGATGGATGATGCGCATATGGGGATGTTGAAGAAGGTGTGAAACAGAGCCCGGCGGTTCGAAAAGGACCGCCTAGCCTCATGACGGAATGCAGATAGGCAGGTTTATAAAGGAATGTGCACCGTATTCTACAGTACTCATTGCCCTCGCAGTCGTCGCGCCCAACTGACGAGTTTTGCTAACTTTCTATATATCGCGCAGGTCAGGCGTCAACTCGTATGTCGCTTGATTTCGAGTTTAAATCTGCGTTGCGCTCATAATATGAATTTCTGCGAAATAGTGTTGATTCTTTTGTGGGTAGAACCTTTATTTTGTCAAATGAGCTTTCAAAGAAAACCATTATTTCGGTTCCGGCGGCGTAGTCGAAATCCTTACCCCTTTCGAGGTTGTTAAAGTTCTGTATGTATACCCCGTAAGTGCGCGGGCTAGACTGAGTGAGGAATGCGCTTATGTTGGCGTAATGTTTTGCCAGTTTGTAGTTGTCAGTTGCGTAAAAGCCGTCTCCATGATCACCTTTGCCAAAATATTTATGGTCGATTCCCGCAGCTAACGATTTCTCATAAATCGAAGCGCTGCCATGAAATCCAATCAACTTATAACCAGTTGGCACATTATTGCGCTTAAATAAATGCCTTAGGGTTAGGGTGGTATCTGTAACAAACTGCCAAACTGTAATGTGTCCATCTGGATCTTTGTTGTTTACTGGGTCCCCCAAACAATAAATATATGGATTTAGGCCGCCTGCACCAAAAGGACTAATGCTGTCAGGGCTGTTGAAGCGCTTTAATGAGGGGCTGAACGCCCGGTAACCGTGACCTAAGTGATAGCGCTGCGTCAAAGGATCAAAGGGCTCGCCGTTAAAGCCAAGTAGCGCCAATACACCTTTATGCCAGCCATAGGGGGAATAGACAATGCATCGTCGAGGATGTGCGGGCTTGAACAGGCTCGAGGGCGAATGATTTTGTTCAGCGGCTATCAGAGTGGTGATGTACGAGCTGCATCTGAATTTTTGTCTGACGGATACGTCTGGTAGTGCACGGCTTAGAGTATTGCCTGACAAGACTTCGCCCGAGGTGCGCTTCGAATCAATAGACATTTGGATCCGTCCGGCAGTTACGGTCTGGAACATAAGCATTCCACGGCTACCTGAAAATAAATACTAGTAAAATTGATAGCTATCTGTTGAGGCACCGAAGCGAGCGGTTAAAAATTTCTGGTGGCGGCAGGAAAGTCGAACGTCACGCAGGCCGCGCTCGGTTTCTTAGGCGGCACCTACAGTAGGGTTTATTTCACCCGAATGGATGGCGGTTGATCAGCCGGAGCGGTTCGTCAGCGCTGTTGAGGCTTTCCTCAAGCCGTGAGCAGAGCGCGGGTGATGAAACGTTGGCGTGCTTACGGGCAGCCCTCTCAGGTCTTTGGGGGCAAGGGCTGTTGACCGAGTGAGGGCCTCCAGGTGTCCGCCGCAACCTTTGCAGCGCCTATGAGATCGAGCGCCGCCCGCGCGGCGCATCGCGGCACAAGGCCGCTCCCACATCTGTTTCGGGCCAGTCAGTCCTGTGCCATTACCTGGTCCGCCTTGTTGGCCCGACACGGTTTCAGCGTGGCCACCACTGCCGCTTCACCTGTCTCAAGACATGCACCAGGGCGGGCAACCATGAGATGTATGAGCGGCCTTGTGCCGCGATGCGCCACGCGGGCGACGCTCGATCTTACAGGCGCAGAAACCTTCGCGGCGAACACCTGGAAAGGCCTGGCCCTTACTGCGCCGACCCTGCCCCCATCAGAAACTCCCTTTGAGCGTCACCATGAAGTTGCGCGGCTCTCCATAGTAGTTACCCCAGCCGGTAGCCCCCACGGTCGAGTAATAACGCTTGTCCAGTAGGTTGTTGCCATTCAACGCCAGGCTCCAGTGCTCGTCGAGGCGGTACTGCACACGGCCGCTCCACAGGGTGTAGCCCGCCTGCTCGATGCTCAGGTTGCCCTGGCGGCGGAAGTTGTCGCTCTGGCTGGAAACCCCGGCGCCGACCGTCCAGCGCTCGAGCGCGCCGTCCAGCTGGTAGTCGCCCCAGACCTTGAGCATGTGCCGCGGGATGAAGCTGGAGGTGAAGGTCAGCTCGGTCGGGTCGGTCTGGTTGATGGTGTTCAGGTACTTGGTCTGGGTGTAGGTATAGCCCGCCAGCAACTGCAGGCGTTCGATGGGCGAGCCGCTGACCTCGGCCTCGAAGCCCTGGGCACGGACCTTGCCGCTGTCGGTGTAGCAGTACTGGTCGCCCGAGCCCAGGCAGGTGTCGGCGAAGTCGGTTTCGGCGCGGTGCTCCTCGACCGTGCGGAACAGGTTGAAGGCGGTGTTCAGCGCGCCGCCGAACAGCTCACCCTTGATACCCAGCTCGTAGTTGGCGCCGGTCTTGGGTTGCAAGGCTTGGCCCTGGGCATTCACCAGGTTGCTCTGCGGCTGGAAGATGTCGGCGTAGCTGGCGTAGGCGGTCCACTCATCGTTGAGGTCGTAGAGCACGGCGGCGAAGGGCGTGACCTGGCCGTTTTCCTGGCTGCGGTTGTGGACCCAGTAGTCCCAGGCCTGGGTGTAGGAGTCGCTCTTGTTGCGGTACCAGCTCACCCGCGTACCGAGCACCAGGGTCAATGGCTCGGCCAGCTTCAGGCGCAGGGTGGCGTAGGTGCCGTACTGGGTGGTGGTGGAGTCGGTGGGTACGCTACCGCCGCGGCTGGGGGCGGTCAGGAACGCGTCCTTGGACGGGTGGGGGAAGGCTGGCGACGGATCGAATGGATTCTGGGTACCGCTCAGCCCCATCAGCGCGAAGTAGTCGTGGGTCTGCTGGCGGCTGGCGTTGGCGCCGACAATCAGCTCGTGCTCGAGGCCGAACGCCTCGAACTTGCCGTCGAGGTAGCTATCGAAGCCGTAGTCGTCCTGGTCGTAGTCGAACCGCCCGGCATAGCGGCGGATCCCGGCGCTGCCGGCGCCCACCGGCACCGCGCCCTCGGCATAGCCGTACTCGATGTTCTGATTGTTGTGGGTGTAGACCGAGGCGAAGTTCAGCGTCCAGTCGTCGTTGAAGCGATGCTTGAGGTCGGCGAAGCCGGTGGTGCGCTGGCTTTGCTGGTCGTTCCAGCTGGCGCCAAGGCAGGTGGAGCGCGACAGCTTCAGGTCGCTGCCGTCGGCGTAGCGGGGCAGGCCGTGGTAGCAGGGCGAGGCGTCGACGTCTTCATAGGCAAGGCCCACGCCCAGAGTGGTGTCGGGTGTCACGTCCCAGTCCAGGGCGCTGTACAGCACCTGGTCCTGGCGCTTGGCGTTGTCGTAGAAATACTGACGATCCTGCAGGGTGGCCACGGCGCGGCCGCGCACGGTGCCCGACTCGTTGAGCGGGCCGCCCACGTCCACCTGGCCACGGTAGTTGTCCCAGGTGCCTGCGGACAGGGTCAGCGTGGTATGGGCCTTGTCCTGCCCGCGCTTGCGCACGAAGTTGACGCCGCCGGCGGACGAGCCTGAGCCCTTCATCATGCCGGCCGCGCCTTTGAGGATCTCGACGCGGTCGTAGAAGGCCATGTCGCTGGAGAAGCTGTTGGCCTGCACATAGTTGCCACCCACATCCAGCGGCACGCCGTCGTACTGGTACTGGCCGTCGAGGTTGAAGCCACGGGAGTAGAAGTACTTGCCGCCCATGGGCGAGTCGTAGACGGTGATGCCGGGGGTCTTGTCCAGCACCTGTTCCAGGGTGTTGAGGTTCTGGTCGTCGAGCATCTTGCGGGTCATCACCGTGACCGACTGCGGCGTTTCCTTGAGGCTGTGCACGCCTTTGCCGATGGTCACCGCACGCGCGGCGTAGGACTGGGTACCCTCGCTGGTGGCATCGAGGCGATTGGCGTCGATGGTCAACGGCCCCAGTTCCATCGCCGCGCCGTTGTCGGCCGGGACCAGCACATAGCCGCCGTTGCCCTGGCGCTGGGCTTGCAGCCCGCTGCTGGCGAGCAGGCGCAGCAGGCCTTCCTCGACGCTGTAGCTGCCGTCGAGCCCGGCGGTGCTGAGGTGGCGGGTCTGCTCGGTGTCGAACGAGATGGTCACTCCCGCTTGCACACCGAACTGGGTAATGGCGTTGCCCAGGGGGCCGGCGGCGATATGGTAGGTGTTCTGGCTGCTGGCCATGGCATGGGCCGGCGCGAACAACGCGCAGGGCACGGAGGCGAGGGACAGGCCGAAGGCGAACCGGCGGATGGCCAGGCGCAGGCGGGCGGTGGGGTGGGGAGCGGGCATTGGGTGATCCTTGCGTGTCATGGCGGAAAGTCGCTGTCGTCGCGGCTTGTGTCATGGACGGACGAGAATCGAAATCAGCAAGATTGCGGAGAACTTTTTTCGCTAAGGGTTCAGGCAGGCTCCACGCTGACCCAGTAGCGGCTCTGGTAGCGCACCTTCACCGGCAGGGATTTGGGCAGGTTCGCCAGGGCGATATCGGTGTCGTCGATACGGAACGAGCCGGAAATGCTCATGCCGCGAATGGCCGGGGCGCAGCGCAGCACGCCGGCGCGGTAGCGGCCCAGCTCGTCGATGAAGTCGCCCAGGCGCCAGTCGTTGACGCTGAGCATGCCCTGGACCCAGGCCGTCGAGTCGGCGGGCAGGGGCTGGGCGCGAGCCAACGTCTCGCGGTCGAAGTCGGCCTGTTGTCCGGCGTCCAGGCGCAGCACCTGGTCGAGGTGGTGTTGGGGGCGAATCTCGACGGCCGACTGCAACACGCCGACCCGTGTCTGCTCGGCTAGCTGCCGCACACTGAACCGCGTACCCAGTGCCCGCACGCTGCCGTTGTCGGTGTGCACGATGAACGGGCGCCGGGCGGGGTCGCTGGCGGTGCTGACCAGGATCTCGCCGCGGTACAGCTGGATCGCTCGTACCTGCGCATCGAAACGCACATCCAGCGCGGTGTCGACGTTCAGTTCCAGCTGCGAGCCGTCCTCCAGGCGCAGCGAGCGCCGCTCGCCGCTGCCGGTGCGCTGCTGGGCGAGCAGGGCGCGGTAGGGCAGCTGCTCGCTGGCCAGCCAGGTGCCGCCGCCGACGGCCAGTAGCATGCCCAGCACCTTCAGCACCTCGCGGCGCTGCGCCTGGGCCGCGCCCAAGCCCGACAGCGCGGCCTGGCTCGGCACCATTGCCCATTGCCGCTGGAGCTTCTCCACCCGCGCCCAGGCTTCGGCATGCGCGGGGCTTGCGGCCAGCCACGCCTGCCAGGCCTGGGTCCGTGCAGCGTCGGCATCACCGTCATTGAGCTGCACGTACCAGGTCGCGGCTGCTTCGAGCGTCTTCATATCCACAGCCCGGCCCTCAGCTCTCGACCACCAGCAGGCAGCGGGTCATGGCCCGGATCAGGTGGTTCTTCACCGTGGTGATCGAGACGTCGAAGCGTTCGGCGACCGCCGCATAGGTCAGCCCTTCCAGTTGCACCGCGAGGAAAATGTCCCGGGTCCTTGGGCCGAGCTCGTCGAGCATTGCATCGACCGATACCAGCATCTCGATGATCGACAGGCGAATCTCCGGCGACACGTCGACCGGCTCGGGCCGCAGGGCCAGGGCTTGCAAGTAGGCCTGCTCGATGGCGCGGCGGCGAACCTTGTCGATCAGCAGCGCACGGGCGATGGCGCTGAGGTAGCTGCGTGGCTCGCGGATGGGCGCCTGGTTGCGGGCGGTCATGACCCGCAGGAAGGTGTCGTGGGCCAGGTCGGACGCATCGGCGGTATTGCCCAGGCGCGCGCGCAACCAGCTTTTCAACCAGCCGTTGTTTTCGCTGTACAGCTGGTGCAGCGCCGAGCGGTCGAGCGTCGACATAGAGCGAGGTCCATGATGTAAATGGTAATTGCTCGCATTGTCTTGGTGTGGTGGTGGGATTGCAAGGGCTGGGGTGGTTCCAAGGGCTTTGTTCGGCATGGCAATGTCGGGACCGCTCTGCGGTCCTTTCGCGACACAAGGCCGCTCCTACAGGGGCCGCGATCGTCTGTAAGAGCGGTCTTGCCGGGGCGCCGGACCGGCCGGAAAAGGCTGCAACGCAGCCCCAGTGGGCCAGCGGGTTCCCGATCCTTCATTCAACTGATGAAAATAATTTTCGAAACCAACTCCGCACTGTTCTTCGCTTGCAACTTCTTCATCAACCTTGCCCGATGCACCTCCACCGTCCGATGCGAGATCCCCAGCTTTCGGGCCACCTCCTTGCAGGTCAGCCCATTGACGATATGCAAGGAAATCTCCCGCTCCCGCGGCGTCAGTTGCACCGTCGGCGCCGGCTGCCGGTCGAGCCGTTCGAAATGCCAGATCATCAGCTTGAACGGATCCTCCGCCGTCAGCGTGAAGCCCTGGGCCCTGGCCCAGAACACTTCGCCGTTGCGGTGCTGCATGAAGCGTTCGTCGGAGTAGAAGGCGCCCAGCCCGTTGCGCAGCCAGTGCTCGCTGCGTTCGCCGATGCTCTGGTAGTCGGCGTGGGACGGGTAGAGCAGCAAGGTCAGGTGCCCGCGCAGTTCTTCGCGGGTATAGCCGAACAGCCGGGCGAAGGCCTCGTTGCAGTCGAGCATGCGCCGGTGGCCGGTGATCAGCTGTGGCGCGGGTGAAACCTGGAATGCCAGGCGTTCCAGGTCCGGGGAGGCGTGGGTAGGTACGGTCATCAGGCTTCCTGCCTTGGGGGTCACGTCCCGTATGGCTCACTACTTACTTGCGTACGTAGTTGCCCCAACTAGCGTGGGATTTGGATACTGCCACATTGTATGCAATACCCGCTTCAAGGACAGAAGAAAATCACCATGCTCCACGATTCCATCGCCATCGTTGCCGCCGCGCACAGTCGCTTCGGCCGCCTGGATGGCCTGAACCTCGAGGACCTGATCGTCCAGGTTACCCGCGATGCCCTGCAGGACGCGGCCATCGACGCCGCCGAGATCGACGCGCTGTTCCTCGGTCACTTCAACTCGGGCCTGGTGGCCGACGGCTTCCCGGCTTCGTTGATGCTGCAGGCCGACCCGCAACTGCGCTTCAAGCCCGCCACCCGCTGCGAAAACGCCTGCGCCTCGGGCTCGGCGGCGATCCAGGCCGGGATCAACGCGATCCGCAGTGGCGCCGCCGAGCTGGTGCTGGTGGTCGGCGCGGAGAAGATGACCGGCAACAGCACGGTCGAGGTCACCCGGGCGCTGGCCGGCGCCGGCTACCAGAATGCCCTGGCGGAGGCCGGGCTGAGCTTCGCCCAGCT
Source organism: Pseudomonas sp. 2hn (assembly GCF_019646095.1). Classification (NCBI taxonomy): domain Bacteria; kingdom Pseudomonadati; phylum Pseudomonadota; class Gammaproteobacteria; order Pseudomonadales; family Pseudomonadaceae; genus Pseudomonas; species Pseudomonas sp. 2hn. The sequence continues at coordinate 2,442,928 of NZ_CP081016.1, forward strand.
GTTCGGCCAGGTGGCGCAGCAGTACACCGAGCGCTACCACAGCCCGCTGGCGTCGATGGCGGCCATCGCCGTGAAGAACCACGCCAACGCCATGGCCAACCCGCTGGCGCAGATGCACCGGGTGATGGACTTCGAACACTGCAACCAGGTGTCGCCGGGCAACCCGCTGATCGCCGCGCCCCTGCGCCTGACCGACTGCTCGCTGATCAGCGATGGCGCAGCGGCGATCGTGCTGGCCTCGCCCAAGCGCGCCCGCTCGATGCGCCGCCAGGTGGCGATCCGCTCGATGGTCCAGGTCAACGACTTCCTGCCGCTGTCGCGCCGCGACATCCTCGCCTTCGAGGGGCCGCAACGGGCCATCCACGGGGCGTTGCGCGAGGCGGGGGTGACCCTGAACGACCTGAGCTTCGCCGAGGTGCACGACTGCTTCACCATTGCCGAACTGCTGATCTACGAGGCCATGGGCCTGGCGCCAAGGGGCGAGGGGCACCGGGCGCTGGATGACGGCATCGTGCGCCAGGGCGGGCGCTTGCCGGTGAACCTGTCCGGCGGGCTCAAGGCCAAGGGCCATCCGGTGGGCGCCACCGGGGTGTCAATGCATGCCCTGGGCTTCGCCCAGCTGACCGGCAAACCCATCGGCCTGGGCGTGCCCAACGCCGAGTTCGGCCTGCTGTTCAACATGGGCGGCATGGCGGTCGCCAACTATGCCAGCGTGCTGCAAGCGGTCAGGGTCTGAGGATGAACATCGCGCATTGGCTGCAGGATGCGGCCCAGCGCTGGCCCGAGCGCCCGGCGCTGTTCGACGGGGAGCGTCAGGTTGCCGATTACCGGATGTTTGCCACCCAGGTACGGGCACGGGCGCTGGCGTTGCGTCACACGCATGGCATCGAACCGGGTGACCGGGTGGCGTTGCTGATGAAGAACAGCTGCGCCTACCTTGAACTGCTCTACGCCATCTGGTGGAGCGGGGCGGTGGCGGTGCCGATCAACAGCAAGCTGCACGCCCTGGAAGCGGCCTGGATCGTCGGCAATGCCGGGGCGCGCCTGATCTATACCGACGAGGGCGCGGTCTTCGACAGCGCGACCCTGCCAGTCGGCTGCCGTGAGCTGGCCGCGCCTGCCCTGGTCGCGCCTGACCCGTCGGGCCGCGATGAACTGGCGCAGCCGCATCCGCGCCAGGACAGCGACCTGGCCTGGCTGTTCTATACCTCTGGCACCACGGGCCGTTCGAAGGGCGTGATGCTGTCCCATGGCAACCTGGTCGCCATGTCGCTGTGCTACCCGCTGGACGTCGACCCGGTGACTGCGGCCGATGCCGTGGTCTATGCCGCGCCGATGTCCCATGGCGCCGGGCTGTACAACTTCGTCCACGTGCGCTGCGGCGCCCGGCATGTGGTGCCGCAGTCTCGGGGCTTCCAGGCCGCCGAGCTGTTCGGCCTGGCGCAGGCCCTGAGCCAGGTCAGCCTGTTCGCCGCGCCGACCATGGTCAAGCGCATGGTCGAGCAGGCCCGCCAGCAGGGTTATGACGGCGCGGGCATCAAGACCATCGTCTACGGCGGCGGCCCGATGTACCTGGCGGACCTCAGCGAGGCCCTGGACACCTTCGGCCCGCGCCTGGTGCAGATCTACGGCCAGGGCGAATGCCCGATGACCATCAGCGCGCTGTCGCGTGAGGCCATCGCCGACCGTGAGCACCCCGACTGGCCCGCCATGGCCGCCTCGGTGGGGCGGGCCCAGGCCTGTGTCGAGGTCCGCGTGGTGGACGGCGCGGGCCAGCCGCTGGCGCCCGGCGAACCCGGCGAGATCAGCGTGCGCGGGCCGGTGGTGATGCAGGGTTACTGGGACAATCCGCAGGCCACCCAGGCGACCCTGGTGGACGGCTGGCTGCGCACCGGCGACATCGGATTGCTCGACGAGCGCGGCTACCTGACCCTGACCGACCGCAGCAAGGACGTGATCATCTCCGGCGGCAGCAACATCTACCCGCGCGAAGTCGAGGAAGTGCTGATCCAGCACCCCGACGTGTTCGAGGCCTGCGTGGTGGGGGAGGCTGACGCCGAATGGGGCGAGTCGGTGGTGGCCTTCGTCGTGCCGCGCACGCCGGGCAGCCTCGATGCCCAGGCGCTCAACCAATGGTTCCTGGCGCGCATGGCCTCGTTCAAGAAACCGAAGAAATACCTGTTCTGCGCCGAGCTGCCGAAGAACAGCTACGGCAAGATTCTCAAGACCCAGCTGCGCCAGTGGCTGCAGAACCCCGACGGGGCGTTCGCCAGCCACTGACCCTAATGCCAGTCAGTTAGCGCTTCATCGCACTTATTGGGGCTGCTTTGCAGCCCTTCGCGGGTAAACCCGCTCCCACAGGATCGCGCAAACGCTGAATCGAGCGCTGTACCTGTGGGAGCGGGTTTACCCGCGAAGGGTCGCGCAGCGACCCCAATTGCCTTAACTGACTGGCATTAGCCACTGACCCGCATCTTTCATGGAAAGCACCACGACAGGAGTTCCCGACATGGGCATGTCACCCGGCAACACCCAGCGCCAGCGGCGCCGCGCCTTTATCGGCGCCACCACCGGCCACTTGATCGAGTGGTACGACTACGGCGTCTACGGCTTCCTGGCCTTGTACATCGGCAAGGCCTTCTTCGTTTCCGACGACCCCACCAGCAGCCTGCTGGCGAGCTTCGCGGCCTTCGCCCTGAGCTTCTTCATCCGCCCGCTGGGCGGGTTGTTCTTCGGCCCGCTGGCGGACAAGATCGGCCGCCGCCGCACACTGATCACGGTGCTGGTGATGATGGCCGGTTCTACCTTCCTGCTCGGCCTGCTGCCGACCTACGCCAGTATCGGCATCGCCGCGCCGGTGATCCTGGTGCTGATCCGCTGCGTGCAGGGCTTCTCTGCCGGCGGTGAGATCGGCACCATCACCAGCTTCATCTCCGAATACGCCGGGCCCGGTCGACGCGGCTTCGCCACCTGCTGGCTGATGGTCACCGCGGTGCTGGGCCTGCTGCTGGGCGGCGCCGTGGCCAATGGCATGACCTGGGCGCTGGGCGCCGAGCTGATGCAGGACTGGGGCTGGCGGATTCCGTTCCTGATCGCCGGTCCCTTGGGCTTCATCTCGCTGTACATTCGCCTCAAGCTCGAGGACAGCCCCGAGTTCCTCGCCCTGGTGGAAGCCGGGCAGACCTCCAAGGCGCCGCTGCGCGAGGTATGGCAGTGGAAGCGCGCGATCGCCCTGGTGTTTTTCATCATTACCCTGCACAGCTCGATCTTCTACCTGGTGCTGACCTTCGCCTCGACCTACATGTCCAACACGCTGAAGTTCGACAGCGGCACCACCTTGCTCTACGTGTTCGTCGCCAGCCTGTCGGCGGCGCTGGTGATGCCATTCGGTGGCGCCTTCACCGACCGCTACGGGCGCAAGCCGTTCCTGATGGTGATCGGCACCCTGGCGACCCTGGCCATGTACTGGTTCTTCAAGACCGCGCCCGGCGCTACCCCGGCCACCCTGTTCTGGCCGCTGATGGCGGTGGCGATCCTGTTCGGGCTGTATGCTTCGTCGACCTACGCGTTGATGAGCGAACTGCTGCCGACGCGGATCCGCTCCACCGGCATCGCCATGGCCTATAACATCCCGGTGGCGGTGTTCGGCGGCAGCGCGCCGCTGATCTCCACCTGGCTGATCAAGGTGACCGGGGATATCACTGCGCCGTGGTACTTCTACGTGGGCACCGGTGTGGCGTCGCTGGTGGCGCTGGTGGTGCTGCGCAAGGAGGATTTCGTCGCCTGTGGCCACGCTGCGCGCCAGCCGGTTGAACCGAACCCATTGAACCTGCGTTCGGCCTGAGGGCAGGAGACCTTTGTGGGGGCGGGTCTATCGGGGCGCCGAACCGCCGCGAAGCAGGCAACGTGGTGCGTGGTACCGGCTTCGCCGGTGTTCGCGGGTAAACCGGCCCCCACAGTCAGGGATTTGGACCAGAGCAGCATTCTGTTACAGTCGCCGCCTCACTTTATCGGTCCGGGGATGTACAAGGATGTCGCTTCACGATTGGTTCGGTTTTGTCGTCGTCTCGATGCTGGTGACCCTGTCGCCAGGCCCAGGGGTCATCATGGCCCTGTCCAACTCGTTGTCCCACGGGCCGAGGCGGGCAATGCTCGGTTCGCTCGGCAACGCCTTCGGCCTGCTGGTGGTGTCCACCGCCACCAGTGCCGGCCTCGGGATGCTGCTGCAAACCTCGGCCACGGCCTTCCTGCTGCTCAAGGTGCTTGGCGCGAGCTACCTGATCTACCTGGGCATCAAGCAGTGGAAGCGTCGCACCAGCGCCTTTGACCAGCTGGAGCAGCCGACCAAGGCCATCGCCAGCAATCGCCGGCTGCTGCTCAACGGCGTGACGGTGGCGCTGACCAATCCGAAGGCGATCCTGTTCTTCGCCGCCTTCCTGCCGCAGTTCATGCGCACCGGCCACGGCGCCGACGGCCAGCTCGGTCTGTTGGTGGTCACCTTCGCCCTGTGCTCGATGCTCTCCCATGCCTTCTATGTCACCCTGGCCCAGGCCTTGAAACGCCAGCTGGCCGCACCGAACCGCGCGCGCCTGATGAACCGCCTGTTCGGCGTGTCGTTCATGACGCTGGGGGCCAGCCTGTTCACTGTTCAGGCCAAGACAGCCTGAAGCAAACGTCTCCAATAGGTATACCGCCATGGCACAAGCCACCGACCAGGCCTTCTACGACCGCGCCGACGCGCATATCGAACTGGCCAACCAGCAGATCGAAAAGCTCGAGGACCTCGGCAAGGTCAGCGCTTCGATGACCTTCGCCGCCAGTCGCTTCAATGCCTGGATGACGGCGCGCAGCTTCAAGTCGGCACAGGAGATGGCCGCCGCGCGGGAGGAGCTTCTGAAGTACTTCTGCGAGCAGTACCGGATGATGCTCGAGGACAACCTCGATGAACATATCCAGCAGTTCGACCGCTATGTGCTGGGCAAGGACAGCTGAGGTCCGCCCAGAAAATCTGGCGATCTTCACACGACCTTGACAATCGCTGGAAGGAACGTTGACAGAGCCTCGCTAAAGTTCGCCCCCGTTGAAATGCACCGGGCAATGCCGGTGCGTTTCCCGTGGTGTCGAAACCCTTATCCAGCGAGTCATGATCATGTTCGAATCAACGTCCATCAGGAAGATACTGGGCACTTCGCTTGCCCTCAACGCGGCGCTTGCCTGCAGCCAGGCCAGTGCCCAGGAAAAGACTGCGCCGGACATCATCTGGGGCGATGAGACCCAGGTCACCGCCGGCTTCGCCCTGCATGCCGCGCCGCGCTACATGGGCGCGAAGGGCAGCCAGGGCCACCTGTTGCCATCGGTGACCCTCCAGCGCGGCATCTTCTTCGCCGACAGCCTCAAGGGCGTGGGCGTTCAGCACCAGTTCGACAGCGGCTTCAGTGCCAGCCTCTCGCTTGGCTACGACTTCGGCCGTGCCGACGGTGACAGCAAGTACCGCAATGGCTCGGATTATTTAAAAGGCATGGGCGAGGTAGGCGGTGCGACGGTGGTCGACATCAACCTGGCCCAGCAGGTCCTGCCCTGGCTGGCGATCACCGCCGATGCCGAGCTGCGTACCGGTGGCTACAAACGCGGCAACCGCTATCAGTTCGGCCTGCTGAGCACGCTGCACCACAACGACGCCGACACGGTGACCCTGGGCGTCAACGCCCATGCGGGGCAGGCCAGGTACAACCAGACCTACTTCGGCGTCACCGCCCAGCAAAGCGCCAACACCGATTTCGATCGATTCAAGGCCGACCAGGGCATCTATGCCTACTCGGGCGAGCTGTCGTGGATGCACCGGTTTGACCCGCACTGGTCGACCATCGCCAGCGTGAATGTGATGCACTACACCGATCAGGTTCGCCACAGCCCGATCATCCGCCAGGATACGCCGGTCACCTCGACCGTCGGGGTGCAGTACACGTTCTGACTCAGGCCTGCGGGAGGAATGCCTCCTCGATGAAGGCTTCGAGCGCCTGTGCCTCGATGATCTCGATCGAGAAATGCCCGAAACGCTTTGGCAGCCAGATGATGCGGGCACCGGCAGGCGACTGCAGGTGCTCGCGCGCCAGCGGCTTGCCGTTCTCGTCCTCGGGCTGGATGCCGTTGGCCGTCAGTTGGTCATAGGCCTGTTCGATGTCCGGGGTGGAATAGCAATGGCGGTAGATCATCCCTTCGCCGTGGCTGTCGAGCAGGTCCTTGAGGTTGCCCGCCAGCGGCTGCACCAGCATGAAGCGTTCCTGACCGACCCGGGCGATGGCGTAGTGCACATGCAGGCCGCCGCGTTCCCAGACGAGCGTGCGCGAGATCTCGGCGCCCAGCACCTGGGCGTAGTAGGTACAAGCGGCCTGCAGATCGGCGACCAGCACGTCCACGTGGCTGAATTTCAGGTCCATCGCATCGCTCGCTATCTCGGCAGGTGTTGTCATTGTCAGGCTCAGGGCTGTGCGGGGGAGGCGCTGTCCGCCGTGGTCGGTTCGGCCTGCTGGCTGGCCTCGGCCGCCAGCTTCAGTCGGTCGGCCTTGCAGATGTAGGTATTGCGGTTTTTCGGCGCCAGTTTGGCGCTGGCCTTCTTGGCGTGGGCTTTCAACAGCTGGTTGATCTTTTTACGACGGTTCATGTTTTTCGCTTCATTGGCGCCTGGTGGTACGGCAGGAGAGAACGATACAACAAAGCGCCACTGACGAATCGTCATATTCGCGCTACACCATCACCTGACGGGTTTGCACGAAGGGCAGGCACGGAGCCTGTCGAACCCGACAAGGAGGTCATCATGCAAGGATCACCACGGCATTGCGCCTGGGCTAGAACACTGCTTTGGGGCTGGCTGGCCGCCGCCTCGCCGATCTTCGCCGAGGAAATCTGCGCGTTGCCCGACGTCGTCGAGCCCGCGCCGGTGCGCCCGGTGGACTACGTCAACAAGGACTTGCCCACCGACTACCTGGCGCTGGTGCTGTCCTGGTCGCCGGAGCACTGCGAGGCCCAGCGCAACAAGCCCAAGGCGCAACGGGACAAGCATGCCTTCCAGTGCTTCTCCGGCAACCGTTTCGAGTGGGTGGTGCATGGCCTGTGGCCGCAGAACCGCTATGCCAAGTCCAACCAGGACCATCCTCGCAACTGCCAGAGCGTCGGCTCGCTGCCGGCGCCACTGGTCAGGCAGCACTTGTGCATGATGCCGGGGCCGGACCTGATGCAGAACGAATGGCAGGCTCACGGCACCTGTGGCTGGTCGTCCGCCGACCGCTACTTCGCCGATATCCAGCGGGTGTACGACACGCTGCGCCGTCCCGACACGCAAGCCATGCTCGGTAGCGATCCTGGCCCCAATCAACTGGTGAACGCCAAGGTCAGCGACATCAAGCAGGCCTTCCTGGCCCGCAACCCTGCATTGCCGGCACAGAGCCTGCGGGTCTCGGTGGGTTCGGGCAACCGCCTGAAGGAGCTCTGGGTGTGCCTGGACAAGCAGCTTGCCCCGATTCCGTGCCCGAGCGGCGGGACCCCCGACAACCAGCAGATCAAGGTCAGGACGCCGTTCCAGTAACCGGCCTGCAAGGAGTGCACCCATGCGAGCTTCCGCCACTGGCGACTACCTGCGCATCCGCGCCATCGCCGGCACCCATGTCGTGTTCCTGGCCTGGGACTTCGTCACGCCGCCGAGCCTCGAGACACTGGTCGGCGAGCAGAACCTGCTGGGCTTTGCCGTGCACCGTCGGTACTTCGACGCGGCCGGCAAGCTGCGAACCCAATACTACCTGCGCGGCCTCAAGCGCTTCGCTGACAAGGACAAGGGACTGCCACCGGGCACGCTGGTGCCGACCAGCGAGCAACCGATCCAGAGTTTCCTGTGGGCCGACTACACCGTCGCGCCCGAAGGGGAGTACGCCTACACGGTGCAGCCGGTGTTCGGCGAGCCCAGGAACTTGAGCATCGACGAAGCCCGGGGCGTCTCGGTGCGCGTGCGCTGTGAGCCGACGCTTGCTCCGGGCGGCGAGGGCCTGGGGCACGATATCCATTTCAACCGCGGCGTGATTGGCTCCCAGGCTTATGCCAGGGAGTTCGACAATGTCGCTCCCGATCCGGATGCGCCGGCCTCCAAACCGATGAAATGGCTTTCGCGGGGCCTGTACGAGGCCCTGCTCGACTTCATCGGGCGAGGCGGCGCGAAAGGCATGGGCCTGCGCGCGGCGTTCTATGAGTTCCAGTACCTGCCGGTTGCCCAGGCTCTGCGCGAGGCCGCCCGTGAAGGCGACGTGCAGATCGTCTTCGATGCCCAGAGCAAGTACAAGGCGAACAACCTGGCCACCATCGAGCAGGCCGGCCTGCAGGCCTGGGTGCATCCGCGCACGGTCAGCGAAGGCATCCGCCACAACAAGTTCATCGTGCTGCTCAAGGACGGCCAGCCGGTCAGCGTCTGGACCGGCTCGACCAATATCTCGGCTGGCGGGATCTTCGGCCACTCCAATGTCGGCCATGTTGTCCACGACCCCATCATCGCGCGGCAATACCTGGACTACTGGACGCGGCTGCAACAGAACATGACCCCGGCGAGCTTGCGAGTGCCCAACGCCCAGGCCAGCCCGTTGCCCGCCTTGCCGTTGCAGCCGGGCACCTACCCGCTGTTCAGCCCCCGCGAGCGCAAGGAAACGCCCCAGGCGCAGAAGACCTTGCAGTGGTATGCAGACCTGGCCGGCAATGCCCGGCAATTGGTGTGCTTCACTGCTGCGTTCGAGATCGCCCCGGAGTTCCAGAAGGTGCTCCAGGCGCAGAACGATGTGCTGCGCTACGTGATCAAGGACGACCCGCTCAGGAAGACCGAGGACATCGGCACCGACGGTGACGTGATCTTCGCCGCCGGCAGCTACCTGGGCGAGGACAACCCGCTGACCAACGCGCTCAAGGAGCGTGACAACCCGCTCAACAGCAACGACTTCGTGCATACCAAGTATCTGCTGGTCGACCCGTTGGGCGAGCAGCCCACGGTGGTGACCGGGTCGGCGAACTTCAGCGCCGCCTCCCAGGAGAAGAACGACGAGAACATGCTGGTGATCCACGGCGACACCCGGGTGGCGGACATCTACTTCGGCGAGTTCATGCGCCTGTTCGATCACCACTACGCGCGCTACCTGGCGGCGAAGTACCAGGCCCGGCCTGGGAGCACTGGCAACTACCTCAAGCCGCAGGCCGGGCAATGGTTGCCCGCGCACCTGGATCCGTCTAACTACCGGTCGAAGCGGCGCCGCTATCTGGTCGGCTGACAGTCTCCTCAGGCCATACGCAATCCCTTGTAGGAGATCACAAAGCCCTTCCGAGCTGCGCTGTCGCGGAGGAACAGGGTTCCAGCGTGGGAGCGGGCTTGCCCCGCGATCACCGGCGGAGCCGGTGCCAAACGCCGCATCGCGGGGCAAGCCCGCTCCCACGCTGTCCCAGCTAAATCAACGTATTATGTTTTGTTCCATTAGAGCAGCCATGCGCCGCCTGGGCATGTAGGTGATTTGCTCCATGATGGGTAGGAGAAGCATAGCGATACTGTATGAATATCCAGTATTCATTGGGGTTTCTCCCAACGGTCGGCTTCAGTGCGCAAAATCGCCCCGTGGACAATAAATCCAGCTCCGTTAGTTTGAAGGCCTCTCCTTCGGAAAGGGAGAGTTCTCAAATCAAATGGAGCTATGAACATGAACCAACCACAAAACCAGAACCCACTTCGCCATGGCCGCGTCACTTCCCCGGCTTCCCGCGGCGCCGTCGCCATCGACCTCGGCGTGCTCAGCGGCTGGCAGGTCGACGAAATGGAAGGCGGCAAGAACTTCCCGGCCCTGGCGGCCGGCCCGTTCCCCGCACCGTTCCAGTCGGACAACCCAAGCGTCGCCCCGCCCGCCGACGGCTACATCCTCAGCGGTGGCAAGACCGACGCCCGCGACTGCGTCAACTTCACCGACGAGGAGATGAGCAAGAAGCTCAACCGCGCCTTCACCTGGCCGCTGGTGAACGTCGACCCCGGGCAGCTGTTCAAGGTGACCTGGCGCTACACCGCGCCGCACACCACCCGCGGCTACCGCTGGCTGATCACCAAGGACGGCTGGGATCCGAAACAGCGCATCACCCGTGCGCAGCTGGAGGACAAGCCGTTCGCCGAGGACTTCTACCCGCAGGTGCCGTACTACAGCCATGCCGGCGAGCTGAAGGCCAAGGTAGACCACGAAGTGAAGCTGCCGGCCAACAAGAAGGGCCGTCATGTGATCGTCCTGATGTGGATCGTCGCCAACACCGGCAACGCCTTCTACCAGGCCTTCGACGTCGACTTCAAGTAAGTCCGCGAATCTTCCACACGTTCTAAAGGATTGGAACATGTCAAAGATTGACTTTACCCAACTGAAGGCCGCGCGCGACGACGCCGCCTCGCGCATGCCCAGCCTCGAGGGCAAGAAGATCCTCATGGGCTACTGGCACAACTGGCCGGCGGGCCCTGCGGACGGCTACCAGCGCGGGCAGTTCGCCAACATGAGCCTGGAGGAGGTGCCGCGCGACTACAACGTGGTGGCCGTGGCGTTCATGAAGGGCAGCGGCATCCCTACCTTCAAGCCGTACAACCTGTCCGACGCCGAGTTCCGCCGCCAGGTCGGCGTGCTCAACAGCCAGGGCAGGGCGGTGCTGATGTCGCTGGGCGGTGCCGATGCGCATATCGCGCTGAACCCGGGCCACGAACAGCCGCTGGCCAATGAAATCATCCGCCTGGTGGAAACCTACGGTTTCGACGGGCTGGACATCGATCTTGAACAGAGCGCGATCGACTTCGCCGCCAACAAGACCGTCCTGCCCGCCGCGCTGAAGCTGGTTAAGGATCACTATGCCGCCGAGGGCAAGCATTTCATCATCAGCATGGCACCGGAGTTCCCCTACCTGACCAGCGCCGGGCGCTACGTCGACTACCTCAAGGCACTGGAGGGGTACTACGACTTCATCGCCCCGCAGTTCTACAACCAGGGTGGCGACGGGCTGTGGGTGCAGGAGGCCAACAACGGCAGGGGCGCCTGGATCGCCCAGAACAACGATGCGCTCAAAGAGGACTTCCTCTTCTACCTGACCGAAAGCCTGGTCAGCGGCACCCGCGGCTTCACCCGGATCCCGGCCGACAAGTTCGTCATCGGCCTGCCGGCCAACGTCGATGCCGCCGCCACCGGCTATGTGGTCAACCCGACGGCGGTGACCAACGCGTTCAAGCGCCTGTACGCCAAGGGTGTGTCGATCAAGGGCCTGATGACCTGGTCGGTCAACTGGGACAACGGGGTCAACAAGGACCACGTGCCCTACAACCAGGAGTTCAGCCGACGCTACGGGCCGCTGATCAACGGCACCAAGGCGCCCGCACGCACCCGCAAGGCACCGACCGGCGCCTGATCGAACCTGCATCGGGCAGACGTGCCTGATGCCCGGCAGTCGAGGCCTGCCGAGGTGATCGATCGATGAGAATCCGATGCCGCAAGGCATCGGATTTTTTGTTGTGTGCAGGACTGCAAGCCATATGTCCGAAAATGGCGAGCCGCAAGCGCATCCAGGGCATAGGATGTCGCTCATGACCAACCTCATCGATTCCCCCGAAAGCGATGCCTGCTACCTGGCCCTGAAAGCGCATGACGCGCGCTTCGATGGCGCCTTCTTCGCCGCAGTCACCAGCACCGGCATCTATTGCCGGCCGGTGTGCCGGGTGAAGACGCCACGGCGCGAGAACCTGCGTTTCTACCGGCATGCCGCCCAGGCCGAGGCGGCGGGCTTCAGGCCGTGCCTGAGATGTCGCCCTGAGCTCGCGCCGCGTGCGGTGGCGTGGAGTACCGAGGATGCCTCGCGCATCCTGGCCGTGCAGGCGGCGCGCATGCTGGACGAGCCGCAGAGCGTGCGTACGATGGTCGACATCGCCCGCCACCTGGGGGTGAGCGACCGCCATCTGCGACGCATCTTCGAGGCGCATTTCGGGGTCTCGCCGCTGCAGTACCTGCAGACACGCCGGCTGCTGGCGGCCAAGCAACTGATCGCCGACACGCAGCTGCCGATGACCCAGGTGGCGTTGGCCAGCGGCTTTGGCAGCGTGCGGCGCTTCAACGATGCGTTCTCCCAGCATTATGGCCTGAACCCCAGCGCGTTGCGCCGCGCCCGCTCGACCGCCAATGGGCATGGGGTGAGCATTCGCCTGGGCTGGCGCCCGCCCTATGACGTGGAGGCGATGCTGGGCTTCCTGCGCCTGCGCGCCATCCCGGGCCTGGAATGGGTGGAGGGCCGGCAGTACATGCGCACCCTGCGCCTTGTGCAGGGCCAGCAGGCGTGCAGCGGCTGGCTCAGTGTGAGCCTTGACGACCAGCGTGCCCAGGCGCAGGTGACCATCAGTGACAGCCTGGCAGGCATGCTGCCCACGCTGATCAACCGCGTGCGGGCCGCGTTCGACCTGGATGCCGACCCGCTGGCGATCCACAGTGTGTTGCAGGCCACGTTCCCGGCGAGTGAAGGCATGCGTGTGCCAGGTACGCTGGACGGTTTCGAGCTGGCGGTGCGTGCCGTGCTTGGCCAGCAGATCACCGTGGCCGCAGCGCGCACACTGGGCGCGCGCCTGGTCGGCACCTTTGGCGAACCCATCCAGACCCCCGTTGCAGCGCTGGACCGTCTGTTTCCCACGCCAGCCAGCCTGGCGGCGGCCAGCGGTGACGCCCTTGGCCGCCTGGGCATCACGCGCCAGCGCCAGGCTGCGCTCAAGGCCCTGGCCGAGGCCGTGGGGGAGGGGCGCCTGGTGCTGAGCCCCGGCGTCGATGTCGCGGCCACCTGCGCCCAGTTGCGTGCCTTGCCCGGCATCGGCGACTGGACGGCCCAGTACATCGCCTTGCGCGCGTTGCGCTGGCCCGATGCGTTTCCGGCGGGTGACGTGGCGCTGCAGAAGGCCCTGGGCGTCAACAGCGCCATTGCCGCCACACAGGCTGCGCAGGATTGGCGGCCCTGGCGTGGCTATGCGGTGCTGCGTGCCTGGCAGGGGCTGGCAGGCGCGGCGCGTCCGTGAGTGTCTTGGCAAACGCTGTGTGGCGGGCTCAGGGATCCTGCGGATCATGCCCCAGCGATTGCAGGAACAACGAGAACAACTCCGGTTGCGACGAAATATCCAGCTTGGCGTAGAGATGCCGGCGATGGACCTTGATGGTTTCCGGGGAGATGGCCAGGCGCTCTGCCATGGCCTTGGATGAATACCCCCGCAGGATCAGCCGGGCGATCTCCAGCTCGCGCTCCGACAATACCTTGGCCCCGAACAGGCTCATGGCATCGCGCACCTGATGGGCCATGCCTGCCACGGGCGCTGGGCGCAGGCTCTGCTGCAGCCAGTGCTGGGCCATCAGCGCGACCACCCACGGGCACACCACCGCCAGCAAGCCATGGCTGGCGCTGTCGAACCGCTCGCGGCGTCCCAGCGACAGCGACAGGGCGCCACTGTCAGCCAACTGCACGATGAACTGCACCTCGTCTTCCAGCACATGGTCGTGGAAGTACTTGAGGTAGTACTCGCTCTGGCGGAACTGGTCTGGTGCCACTTCCTCGAGCCGGTGCAGACCGTCGCCGATGCGCTCCTGGCAGGCCTGGTAGAACGGGTCGAGCTGGTACAGGCCGCTCAGGTACAGGGCCATGGCTTCGGGGTTGCCTTCACCCCGGGCATCGAAGATCTCCAGCGCCCGGGGCAGGCCGGCGCGGGGGTAGAACATCGCCAGCGCATTGTCGAACGCCAGCCACTGCTGCAACAGCAGGATCAACTGGCGCCAGAAGCGTGGCTGACCGATCTGCTCGACGGTGCGGGCGAGGCCTGCGTGAGTGCTGGCTTCGGTGAACAGGTTGTGCATGAGACCCCATTGCTGGCGACTGTTACGAGTCAGTTGACTGGAATGAGGGGGCGTGGGAGCGGGCTTGCCCCGCGATATTGCAGGGTTGCCTGACGCTACGCCATCGCGGGGCCAGCCCGCTCCCACAAGATTTGACCTGCGATTGCGCAGTCTTGTGAGGTTTCCCGCTCCCCGTCAAGAGGCGTACCCCCTTTAGGTAATTGGCCCAATCGCTGCGCCAGCCTACATTCCAGCCCAGGTCCAGCGGCCGCGTGACCGGTTTTCCCCTCACAACCAATAACAACCAGAGGAAAAACGCCATGAGCTCCAGCGCAGCGCCCACGGGCGCACTCCAGCAACGGCTGGGGGTGTTCGACGTGGTCGCCATCACCGTGTCGGCGGTGACCCCGGCCAGTTCCGTGTTCGTCATCGCCCCGTTCGCCATCCAGCAGGCCGGCAGCGGCGCCTTTCTCTCGTTCATCATGGCCGCAGTCCTGGCGCTGATGTTCGCCTGGTGCTACGCCGAGCTGGGGCGTGCCCACAGCTCCGCCGGTGGCGAATACGTGTACGCCAAGCGGGTGTTCGGCGGGCTGGCCGGCTACGCCACCTTCCTCACCGTGCTGGCCTCGATGCTGTTCATCCCGCCGGTGCTCGCCGCCGGTGCCGCCACCTACCTGAACAACGCCCTGGGCACCACGTTCGACACTCAGGCGGTAGCCCTGGTGATCGTGGTGTCGAGCTATGCGCTGGGCATTCTCAATATTCGCCTGAACGCCTGGATCACCGGGTTGTTCCTGTTCTGCGAAGTCGCCGCGCTGCTGGTGATCGTGACCCTGGGTTTCGGCAACGCCAGCCAGCCGGTGGCGAGCCTGCTGCACCCGCAGATGCTCGAGCAGGGCAGCCTGGTCGTCGCGCCCTGGGCGCTGGTGCTGGGGGCGGTGGGCATGGCCCTGTTCGCCTTCAACGGCTACGGTGGCGCGGTGCTGCTGGCCGAGGACATGAAGGACCGTGGCCGTACCGTGCACCGGGCGGTGCTGTGGTCGTTGGTGGTCGTGGTGGCGATCGAGGTGATTCCGCTGGCGGCGCTGCTGATCGGCGCGCCGTCGCTGCGGGCGATGCTGGCCAGCGGCGACCCGATCGGCTACCTGCTCACCGCCCACGGTAACCAGACCCTGGCGCGGCTGGTGAGTGCCGGGATCTTCCTCTCGGTGTTCAACGCCATCGTCGCCATCGTCATCCAGGTCGGCCGGGTGGTGTACAGCAGCGGCCGCGATGCGATCTGGACGCCCACCCTCAACCGTGCCTTCACGCTGATTCATCCACGCTGGGAGTCGCCGTGGCTGGCGACCCTGTTCCTGGCCGTGCCGTCGGCGTTGCTGAGCCTGTCCGGCAGCCTGGAACAACTGACTTCGTTCACCGTGCTGCTGTTGCTGCTGATCTACCTGGTGGTGGCGGCCTGCGCGCTGTGCAGCCGGGTACTGCGACGCGACCGCGAGCACCCGTACCGCATGCCGCTGTGGCCATTGCCGGCCCTGCTGGCGGTCAGCGGCGCCGGCTGGCTGCTGGTGACCTTGCTACGCGAAGCGTCGCTGCGCGACCTGTCGATCATTCTCGGGCTGCTGGCCGTGTCGGTGACGCTGTACAGCACCCACGGCCGGCTCAGCCCGACCTTCCAGAAATTATGAGCAACCAAGGAGTACACATGCGTGCGCGTCAACTGGGCATCACCCTCGGCCACGGCACCCCGGGCCCGTTCAATGCCATCACCGACGTACCGGGAGTACGGGTCGGCCACAGCACCCTGATCGATGAACAACGCCCGGCGCCGATCCGCACCGGGGTGACCCTGATCGAGCCGCGTGCGGGCGCGGCCCGGCAGCAGCCGTGCTTCGCCGGTTGCCATGTGCTCAACGGCAACGGCGACGCCACGGGGCTGGAGTGGATCCGCGAGGCCGGGCTGTTGACCACGCCGATCGCCATCACCAACACCCACAGTGTCGGCGTGGTGCGCGACGCGCTGATCGCCGCCGAGCGCGAGCGTCTGCCGGACGACGCGGTGTACTGGTGCATGCCGGTGGTGATGGAAACCTACGATGGCCTGCTCAATGACATCTGGGGCCAGCACGTGACGCCGGCGCAGGTGCGCCAGGCGCAGCAGGCCGCGGAGTCAGGCCCGGTACAGGAAGGCCCGGTGGGTGGCGGCACGGGGATGATCTGCCACGAGTTCAAGGGTGGCATCGGCACCGCCTCGCGGCGCCTGGAGGACGGGCAGGGGGGCTGGACCGTCGGTGTCCTGGTGCAGGCCAACCATGGCCAGCGGCGCGAGCTGCGGGTTGATGGGTATCCGGTCGGGCGCCAGCTGGGGCATCTGCCGTCGCCCTTCGCCGAGGCCGAGACGGGCACCCCGGGCATGGGCTCGATCGTGGTGGTGATCGCCACCGACGCCCCCTTGCTGCCGCACCAGTGCCAGCGCCTGGCGCAGCGGGCGTCGATCGGCATCGCCCGTACCGGCGGCGGTACCGAGGACTCCAGTGGGGATATCTTCCTGGCGTTTTCCACCGGCAACCAGGATCTGCCCGCGGCGGACTATGCGCGCAAGGGACTGGCGCAGTGCACGGCGGTGCGCATGCTCAACAACGACCATATCTCGGCGCTGTTCATGGCGGCGGCGGAAGCGGTGGAGGAGGCGATCGTCAATGCCTTGCTGGCGGGGAGGACGATGCAGGGCAAGGGCGGGGTGGTGGTGCCGGCTCTGGAGGGGGATTTGCTGTTGACGGCGTTGCACGAGGCGGGGTGGAAGCCTCGCAACTAGCGTAATGACCATCGCGGGGCAAGCCCGCTCCCACAGATCCTGTGCCGGCTGCTGGCTACGGGCGTGGGAGCGGGCTTGCCCCGCGATGAGGTTGTCTGCTGTCTAGCGGGCTCCAGCCAACACGGCACTACCACCCCGCGATACCCGCAACGCCACCAGGCTGCCAACCACGATCAACCCCGCCAGCGCATACAGCGCTGCATCGGTCGAACCGGTCTGGTCCTTGATGAACCCCACCAGGTAAGGGCTGAGGAAACCGGCCATCTGCCCCACCGAGTTGATGATCGCCAGGCCCGCCACGGCGGTGCCGGCGGTCAGCAGCGCGGTCGGCATCGGCCAGAACATCGGCAGGCCGGTCAGCGCGCCCATGGTGGCGATGGACAGGCCGAGGATGGCGATGGGCGGGTTGCCGGCGAAGTTCACCGCGATCAGCAGGCCCACGGCACCCATCAGCATCGGCACCACAAGGTGCCAGCGGCGCTCGTTGCGCAGGTCCGCCGAGCGACCGACCAGGATCATGAACACCCCGGCCAGCAGGTACGGGATGGCGCTCAGCCAGCCGATCAGCAGCGGGTTGTCGAAGCCCATGTTCTTGATGATCGACGGCAGCCAGAAGTTGATGGCGTAGACGCCGCTCTGGATGCAGAAGTAGACGAAACCGAAGGTCCAGATCAGCGGGTTGGTCAGCACCGACAGCACGCTGTCACCGCGGGTGGCCGGCTTGCTGGCGGCGTCGGCCTTGAGGTCCGCCTCGATCAGCTGGCGCTCGGCCGGGCTCAGCCACTTGGCGGTCTGGTAGCCGTCGCTGAGCAGCACGATGGCCAGCGCGCCGAGCACCACGGTGGGCAGCCCCTGGATCAGGAACATCCACTGCCAGCCGGCCAGGCCATGCTGGCCGGCGGCGAAGTGCTCGAGGATCCAGCCGGAGAACGGTCCGCCGAGCAGGCCGGACACCGGGATCGCTGACATGAACAGGGCCATGATGCGGCCGCGGCGGTCCGCCGGGAACCAGCGCGAGAGGTACAGCACCACGCCGGGGAAGAAGCCTGCCTCGGCGGCGCCGGTGAGCAGGCGCAGGGCATAGAACTCGGTGGGGGTGGTGACGAACAGCAGGCAGGTGGACAGGCTGCCCCAGGCGATCATCATCAGCGCGATCCAGCGCCGCGGGCCGAAGCGGTTGAGCGCCAGGTTGCTGGGCAGGCCGCAGAGCACGTAGCCGATGAAGAAGATACCGGCGCCGAGGCCGTACACGGTTTCGCTGAATTTCAGCGCGTCGAGCATCTGCAGCTTGGCGAAGCCGACGTTGACGCGGTCCAGGTAATTGAACAGGTAGCAGATGAAAATGAACGGAATCAGCCGCAGGGTGATGCGCCGGTACAGCGCGTTGCGGGTGATCTCGATGCCTTGGTCAGGGGCGGGGCTGTGTGCCATGATCGGGTTCTCTGTTGTTATGGTTGTCACCGCGTCGCCTGTGCCGGCGCTCGCCTTGAGCAGTCTCGGGGAGTGTAGCGCGGCTGTCTTTGTGCTTTTGCACAGCTTCAGGTAAAGGCTGCTGTGCCGCCGACCAAAGTCCCAAAGCCTAGGCTTAGACCCAAGGACCCTTACATGTTCGAGCTGGACCACGACCTGGCCCAGGACATCGTCAACCGGGCGATGGCCATCCTGCCGTGCAACGTCAACGTGATGGACAGCCAGGGCCTGATCCTCGGCAGTGGCGAGCCCGATCGTATCAATACCCGCCACGAAGGCGCGCAGCTGGTGCTGGCCAACGGCCGCATCGTCGAGCTGGACGGGGAGGCGGCCAAGTGCCTGAAGGGCGTGCAGCCTGGCGTCAACCTGCCGCTGATGCTCGATGGCCGGCTGATCGGCGTACTGGGGCTGACCGGTGATCCGCAGCAACTGCGCACCTACGGGGAACTGGTGCGCATGACCGCCGAGATGCTGCTGGCCCAGCGTCACCTGCAGGTGGAACAGCAATGGCGCCGCCAGCGCTGTGACGACCTGCTGGCGCTGCTGCTGGGCGGCAGCGGTGAGTCACCGCGCCTGGTCGACGAGGCCCAGCAACTGGGGCTCAAGCCCAACCTGCCACGGATTCCCTGCCTGTTCGAGCTGCGCGCCGGGCCGCCAGCCGAGGCCCTGTCGGCCTGGCTGATGAGCCGCTATCCGGACAGCTGGTGCGTCAGCCCCGCGCGCCAGTCGCTGTTGTGGTGCCGCCCTGCGGGCGTGGTGCTGGATGAGCCGCGCCTGTTCGAGCGCCTGCTGCGCCATGGCTGGGACGTCGAGCGCCTGGCACTGGGCAGCCCGGCGCAGAGCCTGGAGCAATTGCGCCGTGGTTACCGGCGGGTGCGCGACCTGCTGGCCTATGGCCGGGAAGTGCTGCCCGATGAGCGTCTGCTGAGCCTGGCGCGCTACCGCCTGCCGGCGCTGCTCTGGCGGCATCGCAACGATGATGCGCTGGATGAGCTGCTCGAACCGTTGCAGCGCATCCGCGCCAGGGATGCCAGCGGCCAGCTGCTGCTCACCCTGCGCGCCTGGTGCGCCCATGATGGTCAGAGCCAAGCCTGTGCCGAGGCGCTGGGGATCCATCGCAACAGCCTGCGTTATCGGCTGGAGCGGATCGCCGAGCTGGGGGAGGTGGATCCGTTGCGGATGGAGGGGATGCTGAGCCTGTATTTGGGGTTGCAGTTGTTGCCGGCAAAGGGGCTGTAGAGGCATCCGCCCAATCAACGCCCCTGCGTTTTGTGCATCCGACCGAGGCTGGCGTGGCGTACACCTGTCAGCATGCGCGACAACAGGACAGGAGAATCCCCATGAAGATTGTCATCGCCCCCGATTCGTTCAAGGACAGCCTCGATGCTGCCGGTGTCGCCCGCGCCATCGCCGCCGGCCTGGCCGAGGTGTGGCCGGCGGCCGAGTGCATCGAATGCCCGATGGCCGATGGCGGCGAAGGCACCATGGAGGCGATCGTCGCTGCCAGCCATGGCGAACTGCGCCGCCAGGTGGTGCGCGGCCCGTTGGGTGAGCCGGTCGAGGCGGGTTGGGGCTGGCTGGCCGAGAGCCGCACGGCGGTGATCGAGATGGCCCAGGCCAGTGGCATCCAGCTGGTGCCCAACGGCCAGCGCGACGCTTGTCGCAGCAGCACCTGGGGCACCGGCGAACTGGTGGCGGCGGCGTTGGCGGCCGGTGCCTCGCGCATCGTCCTGGCCATCGGCGGCAGCGCCACCAACGACGGTGGCAGCGGCATGTTGCGGGCGTTGGGCCTGCGCTTGCTGGATGCCCAGGGCGAGCCGTTGGCCGAGGGCGGACTGGCCCTGGCGCAATTGGCGCGCATCGACGCCGGCGACCTGGACCCACGCCTGGCGCAGGTCCAGGTGGAGGTTGCCGCCGATGTCGACAACCCGCTGTGCGGTGACAACGGCGCCTCGGCAATTTTCGGCCCGCAGAAGGGCGCCAACCCTGAGCAGGTGCAGGCCCTTGACCGGGCCCTGGCGCATTTTGCCGATCATTGCGCGGGTTTACTCGGCAGGGATGTGCGTGACGAGCCGGGTAGCGGCGCGGCCGGGGGCATGGGGTTTGCCGCCAAGGCGTTCATGGGCGCGCAGTTCCGCCCGGGCGTCGAGGTGGTTGCCGAGCTGGCCGGGCTCGATGGGCTGGTGCAGGGGGCGGACCTGGTGATTACCGGTGAAGGGCGTTTCGATGCCCAGACCCTGCGTGGCAAGACGCCGCTTGGGGTGGCGCGGGTGGCCAAGCGTCATGGCGTGCCGGTGGTGGTGTTGGCGGGGACCCTGGGGGCTGGATATGAGCAGTTGTATGCGCAGGGTATCGATGCGGCCTTTGCCTTGGCCAGTGGGCCGATGAGCCTGGAGCGGGCTTGTGCCGAGGCGGGTGGGTTGCTGAAGGCGCGGGCCGGGGATTTGGCGAGGTTGTGGCAGGTGGCGCGGGAGCGCTGATGGGGCCATGCCTGGCGATTGTTGTTGTTGTTGTTGTTGTTGTTGTTGTTGTTGTTGTTGTTTGGTGGTTTTGGAAGTTGTGTGCGCATTCATTTGTGATGTCGACGCTTATTCACCTTTCCGCCCTTACGGCGGGTAACTTTTTGAAGGATCAAAATCTATGGTCACCCCGTTTTCTGCAATACTGTTCATCAGATGAAATGGATGGCTTGCGTAAATCTATCCGGCGTCTGATGGGCTCGTATCCGCCCGCGCCACGATGAGCGTTCGCACCTGACAATCCTTAAAAAGTAAGCGGCTTCCAAGAGCCATTTTTGATCCCAGGATCATCGTCAGGCCGATCGGCCGTTTGTTTCATCTGTTGTACAGCTATCGCAAAACCTGATGGTGAAACACGGTGCAGCACTACGGGGTCAGGCGTTCATGGCGCCTGGCTCCGTTTTATATTGCGTGTGCCGAGTGGTAATGGCCCAAGCGATGCGTGCCAGTTTGTTGGCCAACGCGCAGGCCACCACGTTGGAGTGACGTCGAGCGAGCAGTGAGCGCACCCAATCGGCTAATGGGCCTTTCTGGTACTTCAAACGCATCAGGTAAACCCGTGCGCATTGCACCAGCAAGCGTCGAAGGTTCTTGTCGCCGCGCTTGCTAATCCCCAGCAAATTCTGTCTGCCACCGGTACTGTACTGACGGGGCACCAGACCTACAGAGGCCGCAAAGTCCCGGCTACTGCCGTATTGCTGGCCATCGCCCATTTCCACAGCCAGCAGGCTGGCGGTGATCGGTCCGACACACGGAATACTCAGCAAACGACTACCCAGATCATCGTCAGTCAGCTGGCTCACCAGCTCTTCGTCCAACAACTTGATCTGCTCGCTCAGGTAGACGAAATGCTCATGTAGCCGCTGCAACAATGCGACAAGACGTACAGGCAAGTCGTGCTCTTCAAGCACAGAAGCGAGGCGTTTGACCACTGCCAGTCCGGTCGGCAGGCTGACGCCGAATTCGAGCAGGAACCCATGCATCTGGTTCACCGTCTTGGTTCGGTCGCGGATCAATGATTCACGCATCCGATGAGAAACAGAGAGCGTTTGCTGCTCAGGCGATTTTGGCGTCACAAAGCGCATGGAAGGCCGGGAAGCAGCTTCGCAGATGGCTTGCGCATCAACGAAGTCGTTTTTGTTGCTCTTGACGAAAGGCTTAACAAACTGAGGCGAGATCAGCTTGGCTTCATGCCCCATCGCCGTGAGTTCTCGAGCCAGATAGTGCGAACCGGCACAGGCCTCCATCACCACCGTGCAGGGAGGATGATTGGCCAGAAACCGCATCATCTGCAGCCTTGAGCACTTCTTGCGCGATACCTCTTTGCCGAACTTGTCCTGGGCATGCAGGTGGAAGGTATGTTTGCCGATGTCGATGCCGATCAGTGTCACGGTGCTCATGATGACGGTCTCCGAAGAAAAAACACCCTGCGAAAGCGTACGCCTCGCAGGGTGCCGGGGTGACCATCTCATTAAGTCACCAAAAAATCCTCGCTCCATTCATCCGGCCCTACGCTTCGCTCCGGGTTCCCTCACTCCGGTCTTGCTCCCGGGAGGACCGCGCTGCAGGGCCCATCCTGGGCCCCAGCGCTTGACGGGCATCCATGCCCGTCACCTCCCTCCGCAAGTCCTGCGTTCGGCCTCCTGAAGTCGCGAAATTACGGGCGGCGCCTGGGCTGGCGCAGCTGTCGCTAGTTGGAGATTAATTAATCTCTCGATCGTTTCGCGGGGCAAGCCCGCTCCCACGCAATAGTCGACGTTATATAAATCCCTGTAGGAGCGGGCTTGCCCCGCGAAAGGGCCGGAACAGCAAATATATAATTAACGGTCAAACAACTAACTTCGCATCTCTTGCTCTTGCTCTTGCTCTTGCTCTTGCTCTTGCTCTTGCTCTTGCTCTTGCTCTTGCTTCTAAGCGCGCGATAGTCCAGGCGCCGCCAATTGCGACTTCAGGAGGCCGAGCGGAGTTCTTGCGGAGGGAGGTGACGGCCATGGATGGCCGTCAAGCGCTGCGCCCCAGGATGGGGCGTTCAGCGCGGTCCTCCCGGGAGCAAGAACGGAGCGAGGGAACCCCGGAGCGAAGCGCAGGGGCCGGATGAACGGAGCGGGGCGGCTTTGGTTACTTTGGCCAAGACCAAAGTAACCCGCCGTAAGGGCGGAAAGGTGACTAAATGTCGATATCTTCTACGAATGCGCACACAAAAATCAAAAAAATCACCCAAGAGCCTTCAGGCAATAAACTCCGACTCCCCACCCCCCCGTACCTCCCCATCATCCTGCCGAACACTGAGCACCACAGCCCCCCCACACAACCCAATCAACCCCACACTGGCCACCAGGATATCCCCCATCCCCATCCCGGCAAGCAGCAAAATCAGACTGATCCTAAACAGTGTGGTCATGGCCATCTCCAAGGCAGGGCGAACGAACTCCGTAAAACACCATAACCCCGCAGCCCCCCATGTACAGCGCCAGGGCAAGCGTTTGGCACTGAATCCACCCGCTTTGGCAGAAAGCCCGTCACTTGACGCCACCCCCCATCCCTGATTTCATTGAAACCGTTTTCATCAACCCTGCAAAAGCGCAAACAAGAAGGAAACAGGGTGAACAAAGAGCCAACATCCGTCCGTGGTCGGGTCACCATCAGCGAGGTCGCCAAGGCCGCCGGCGTTTCCAAGGCCACGGTCTCGCGCTACATGGGCGAAGACCGGCAGCTGCTCGCCGAAGCCACCGCGCAACGCATCGAGGCCGTCGTCGAACGCCTCGGCTACCGCCCCAACCGCATGGCCAGCGCCCTCAAGCGCGGTCGTACCGGGTTGATCGGCATGCTCCTGGCGGATATCCGCAACCCTTACTCGGTGGCGGTGATGCACGGCGTCGAGACTGCCTGCCGCCAGCACGGCTACAGCCTGGTGGTGTGCAACACCGACTACGACGACGACCAGGAACGCAGCCATCTGCAAGCCCTGCAGTCGTACAACGTCGACGGCCTGATCGTGAACACCCTCGGCCACCGCGCCGACGAGCTGGCCAAGTTGGCCCGCGACCTGCCGATGGTGCTGGTCGACCGGCAACTGGCCGGCCTGGCCGTCGACCTGGTGGGGCTGGACAACACCGATGCTGTCGAACAGGCCCTCGATCACCTGCAGCGTTGCGGTTATCGCGACATCCTCGCCGTGACCGAGCCGCTCGACGGCACCAGCTCCCGCCAGGAGCGGGTTGACGCTTTCCAGGCCTCCATCGCCCGACGCCGTGGCCTGCGTGGGCAGGTGCTGGGGGTGGGGGCGGACCTTTCGGAGCAGTTGGACAGTTTCATCGCCGGGGCAGGGCACGGCCCGCAGGCCTTGTTCACCTGCAACGGCGTTGCCACCCTGGAGGTGGTGCGTGCGCTGCACAGCCGCGGCGGGGTGTTGTTCCAGGACGTGGGCCTGCTTGCGCTCGACGAGCTGGACTGGTACCCGCTGGTGGGCAGCGGCATCACCGCCCTGGCCCAGCCCACCGGGCGGATCGGTGCCGCAGCGTTCCAGTGCCTGCTGGAACGCCTGCAAGGCAGCGGTTCGCCGGCGCGGCGCCTGGATTTGCAAGCCGAGCTGATTCCGCGAGGCTCCACCCGATCACAAGCATGACGGCGTCCTTGACGCCGTTGCTGCTGGCGAAAAATGAAACCGGTTTCATCTACAAGAACAAGGACCACACACATGCAAACGCCCATTGTCTCCATCAGCTTGTCGAGTTTCGGTGCCGATGCCGTGCGGCGCCTGGGTCAGGCCAGCTACCTGCCGTTGCTGGCCGCCGCCGGTGCGCGGCGGGTGGAATGGCGTGAGGAACTGTTCGACGCCACGCCCGCTGCCGCCACGCTGGCCAACCTGGCCGCCGAGCATGGCCTGCAGAGCCTTTACTCCACGCCACTGGAGCTGTGGCGCGAGGACGGCAGCCTGGAGCCGGCCATTGCCCAGCGCCTGCAACTGGCAAGCGAAATCGGCGCGGTGGCGCTGAAGGTGTCGCTGGGGCATTACCAGCCAGGCTGTGACTTGCAAGCCCTGGCGCCGTTGTTGGGGCACAAGGCAGCGCTGTATGTGGAAAACGACCAGACGCCTCACGGCGGACGGCTGCAGGTCCTGGAACGATTCTTCCGCGAGGCGCAGGAAAAGGGCGTGGCACCGGGCATGACCTTCGATATCGGTAACTGGTACTGGCATGACGAGTCGCCGCTGCTGGCGGCACGACTGCTGGGCCGCTGGGTGCGCTACGTGCACTGCAAGGCCGTGGCGCGGCGTGCCGACGGACGTCTGGTCGCGGTCGTGCCCCAGGCGCTTGACCTGGCCGAGTGGCGCGAACTGATGACGCATTTTGCCCCGGACCTGCCGCGAGCCATCGAGTACCCCTTGGCCGGGGACGACCTGCTGGCGCTGACCGCGCGGCAGGTCGCGCAACTGGCGCAGCTGGAAGGGCAGGTGTGCCATGGCTGAGCGCGACGTCCTGTGTTTCGGTGAAACCATGGCCATGTTCGTGGCCGCGCAGCCGGGCGAGCTGGCCCGGGTCGAGGGTTTCGGCAAGCGCATTGCCGGTGCCGACAGCAACGTGGCGATCGGCCTGGCGCGCCTGGGCCTGGGGGTGCGCTGGCTGAGCCGGGTCGGTAACGACTCGCTCGGTGCCTTCGTGCTCGACACCCTGCGCCAGGAAGGGCTGGACTGTTCGAGCGTCGAGATCGATGACGAGCACCCCACCGGGTTCCAGCTCAAGGAACGCTGCGATGATGGCCGCGATCCGCAAGTCGAGTATTTCCGCCGTGGCTCGGCGGCCAGCCGGTTGTCGCCTGCCCAGATGCAGCCCGCGTTGCTGCAAGCCCGGCACCTGCATGCCACCGGCATTCCGCCGGCCTTGTCGGCCAGCTGCCGCGCGCTCTGCCACCAGTTGCTGGACGACATGCGCGCCAATGGCCGCAGCATTTCCTTCGACCCCAACCTGCGGCCTTCGCTATGGCCGGACCGTCCGACCATGGTGCGTGAGATCAATGCCCTGGCGTTCAAGGCCGACTGGGTGCTGCCGGGGCTTGAGGAGGGGCGCCTGCTCAGCGGTCGCCAGTCGCCGCAGGCCATCGCCGAGTTCTACCTGGAGCAGGGTGTGCAATACGTGGCCATCAAGCTTGGCGCCGAAGGCGCCTACTGGCGCGATGCCAAGGGTGAACACGGGGTAGTCCCGGGTTTTCCGGTGGCCCGGGTAGTCGACACCGTGGGCGCGGGCGATGCCTTCGCCGTCGGCGTGATCAGCGCCTTGCTCGAGGGTTTGCCGCTGCGCCGGGCCGTGGCCCGGGGCAACTGGTGCGGCAGTCGCGCGGTACAGAGCCGGGGCGACATGGAAGGCTTGCCGCAACGCCACGAACTGGACCTGCACGAAAACGCTTCGATCCAACCACGCTGAATCGCCGGACCGTCCGGCACCTGATGTGACAAGAACAACAAGACCAGGAGAATCCCCATGCAGCTTGATCGACTCGCTCCCAGACGCTGGTGGTACATCATGCCCATCGTCTTCATCACCTACAGCCTGGCCTACCTCGACCGGGCCAACTATGGCTTCGCCGCGGCCTCGGGCATGGCCGACGACCTGAAGATCACCCCGGCGCTGTCGTCGCTGCTCGGCGCGCTGTTCTTCCTCGGCTACTTCTTCTTCCAGGTGCCGGGCGCCCTCTACGCGCAAAAACGCAGCGTGAAGAAGCTTATCTTCGCCAGTCTGATCCTCTGGGGCGGCCTGGCGACGCTGACCGGCGTGGTCCACGACGTCTACCTGCTGATCGTCATCCGCTTCCTGCTGGGCGTGGTGGAGGCGGCGGTGATGCCGGCCATGCTCATCTACCTCTGCCACTGGTTCACCCGCGCCGAGCGCTCACGGGCCAACACCTTCCTGATCCTCGGCAACCCGGTGACCATCCTGTGGATGTCGGTGGTTTCGGGTTACCTGGTGCAGCAGTTCGACTGGCGCTGGATGTTCATCATCGAAGGCGCGCCGGCGATTCTCTGGGCGTTCATCTGGTGGCGCCTGGTGGATGACCGTCCGGAGCAGGCCAAGTGGCTGGACGCCCGCGAGAAGGCGGCGCTGCGCCAGGCGCTGGACGCCGAGCAGCAGGGCATCAAGCCGGTGAAGAACTACCGCGAGGCGTTCCGCTCGCCCACCGTGCTGATCCTGTCGCTGCAGTACTTCTGCTGGAGCATCGGCGTGTACGGCTTCGTGCTCTGGCTGCCGTCGATCCTCAAGCAGGCGGCGGCGCTGGACATCGTTACCGCCGGCTGGCTGTCGGCGGTGCCGTACCTGGGGGCGGTGGTGGCCATGCTCGGGGTGTCCTGGGCCTCGGATCGCCTGCAGAAGCGCAAGCGTTTCGTCTGGCCGCCGCTGCTGATCGCCGCCCTGGCGTTCTATGGCTCGTACAGCCTGGGCACCGAGCATTTCTGGTGGTCCTACGCCTTGCTGGTGATCGCCGGGGCCTGCATGTACGCGCCCTACGGGCCGTTCTTCGCCATCGTCCCCGAGCTGCTGCCAGCCAACGTCGCCGGGGGCGCCATGGCGCTGATCAACAGCATGGGCGCGCTGGGCTCGTTTTCCGGCTCGTGGCTGGTGGGCTACCTCAATGGCGCCACCGGCGGTCCCGGTGCCTCCTACCTGTTCATGTGCGTGGCGCTGCTGCTGGCCGTGGCCCTGACCGCAGTTCTCAACCCCTTGCAACAGACACGCCGGCAAAGCCTGGCGCCCAGCCAATAGGTAACGTGCAATGAAGAAACGCATCGTCCTCTACAAACGCCTCTCCGACACGCTCATGGGCCGCCTGCAGGCGCATGCCGAGGTGACCCTGGTCGAATCGCCCAGTGCCGACGGCCTCGCTCGGCTGCGTGCGGCGCTGCCGGGCGCCCACGGGCTGCTCGGCGCCAGCCTGCGCCTGGACGCCCCCTTGCTCGACCTGGCGCCGCAGCTGGAAGTGGTCTCCAGCGTCTCGGTCGGCGTCGACAACTACGATATCGACGCCTTCGACCATCGCGGCGTGCTGCTGACCAACACCCCCGACGTGCTCACCGAAACCACCGCCGACACCGGCTTCGCCCTGATCCTTGCCTGTGCCCGGCGCGTCGTCGAGCTCGACGGCTGGATCCGTGCCGGCCACTGGCAGGCGGGCATCGGGCCGGCGCAGTTCGGTTGCGACGTGCAGGGCAAGACCCTGGGCATCGTCGGCATGGGCCGTATTGGCGAAGCCCTGGCCCGCCGCGCCCATGCAGGCTTCGGCATGCGCGTGCTGTACCACACCCGCCAGCCGCGGCCCGAGGTGGAGGCGCGGTTTGCCGCCGCGCATCGCAGCCTGGAGGCCTTGCTGGCCGAGTCCGATTTCGTCTGCCTGTGCCTGCCGCTGACCGCCGCGACCGAGAACCTGATCGGCGCGCCGCAGCTGGCGCTGATGAAGCCGTCGGCAATCCTGGTGAACATTTCCCGTGGCCGGGTGCTGGACGAAGCTGCGTTGTTCCAGGTCCTGGCCGAGCGGCGCATTCGCGGCGCCGGCCTGGACGTGTTCGTGCGCGAGCCGTTGCCGGCCGATTCACCGTTGCTGCAACTGGACAACCTGGTGGTGACGCCGCACATCGGCTCGGCCACCGAGGAGACCCGCGAGGCCATGGCCCGCTGCGCGGTGGACAACCTGTTGGCCGCCCTGGCCGGCGAGCGGCCGCAGAACCTGGTCAACCCGCTTGCCTGGTCGCGGCGAAACCCATGAGCGGGGCGAGCACTGCGCTCGCTCCGTGCTTGCCATAACAACAGCCCTTGCCCGATTCGATATCCCGGGGTCGCGCCGCGACCCTCTGGCAAAACAAGGCCGCTTCGTCGAGACAGCGCTGTCTCGGCCTGCGGCCCCGGGATCTCCATCGGTGAAAAGGGCGACGATTTCCGTATGACCTGATCAACAGAGAGACATCCTCATGTCCAAGGACCAACCCGCCTCCGTGCAACCGGCGCGACGGGCGTTCCTGCGCCAATCCCTGACCTTGATCCCGGTGGCGACCCTCGCCGGCACGGGACTGGGCGGCGCAGTGCTCGCCGACAGCGCCACCCCGGCACCCGCCGAACCGGCCCGACCGGCCCCGGCACGGGCCTACCAGCCAAGCTTCTTTACCCAGGAGGAGTGGGCTTTCGTCAGCGCCGCCGTGGCCGTGCTCATCCCCACCGACGCCCTCGGCCCCGGTGCGGCCGATGCCGGCGTGCCCGAGTTCATCGACCGTCAGCTCAACACCCGCTACGGCAGCGGCGGGCTGTGGTACATGCAGGGGCCATTCCGCCCCGACGCACCCAGCGAGCTGGGCTACCAGCTCAAGCTCAGTCCCCAGGAGATCTACCGGCTGGGCATCGCCGAAACCGACGCCTGGTGCCAGGCGCAGTTCGGCAAGGTGTTCGCCCAGCTCGGCCTTGAACAGCAGCAGCAGGTGCTCGAGGCCCTGGACGGCGGCAAGCCGGCCTTTGCCTCGGTGCCGGCGGCCACCTTCCTCGGCATGCTCTGGCTCAACACCCGCGAGGGCTTTTTCAGCGACCCCCTGCACGGCGGCAACCAGGGCCTGGCGGGCTGGAAGCTGGTCGGATTCCCCGGCGCCCGCGCCGATTTCATGGACTGGGTGGAGCGCGACGAGCGCTATCCCTTCCCGTCAGTGTCCATCAGCGGCGAGCGAGGTTGAGCCATGAGCCAAGTGATGAAGAAAGTCGATGTGGTCATCGTCGGGTTCGGCTGGGCCGGGGCGATCATGGCCAAGGAGCTGACCGAGGCCGGCCTGCAGGTGCTGGCCCTGGAGCGCGGCCCGGCCCGCGACACCTACCCGGACGGCGTCTATCCGCAGACCATGGACGAGCTGACCTACAACTCGCGCAAGAAGCTGTTCATGGACATCTCCCGCGAGACCGTGACCCTGCGCCACAGCGTCAACGACGTGGCCGTGCCGTACCGCCAGTTCGGCGCCTTCCTGCCCGGCACCGGCACGGGCGGAGCCGGGCTGCACTGGTCCGGAGTGCATTTTCGCGTCGACCCGGTGGAACTGCGCCTGCGCAGCCACTATGAGGAGCGCTACGGCAAGCGCTTCATTCCCGAAGGCATGACCATCCAGGACTTCGGCGTCAGCTATGAAGAGCTGGAGCCGTACTTCGATTTTGCCGAGAAGGTGTTCGGCACCTCCGGCACGGCCTGGTCGATCAAGGGCCAGGTGGTGGGCCGCGACAAGGGTGGCAACCCGTTCGCCGCCGACCGCTCCAGCGACTTCCCGCTGGCGGCGCAGAAGAACACCGTGTCGGCGCAGTTGTTCGAGAAGGCCGCCCGCGAGGTTGGCTACCACCCCTACAACCTGCCGTCGGCCAACACCTCCGGGCCCTACACCAACCCCTACGGCGCGCAGATGGGGCCGTGCAACTTCTGCGGCTACTGCAGCGGCTATGCCTGCTACATGTACTCCAAGGCCTCGCCCAACGTGAACATCCTCCCGGCCCTGCGCCAGGTGCCGAACTTCGAGCTGCGCAACAACGCCCATGTGCTGCGGGTCAACCTGACCAGCGACAAGCGCCTGGCCACCGGCGTGACCTACGTCGACAGCCAGGGGCGCGAGGTGGAGCAACCCGCCGACCTGGTGATCCTCGGCGCGTTCCAGTACAACAACGTGCGCCTGATGCTGCTCTCGGGCATCGGCAAGCCCTACGACCCGGTGAGCAACGAAGGGGTGGTCGGGCGCAACTTCGCCTACCAGAACATCTCCAACGTGACCGCGTTCTTCGACCGCGACAGCCACCACACCAACCCCTTCATCGGCGCCGGCGGCAACGGCGTGGCGGTGGACGACTTCAACGCCGACAACTTCGACCATGGCCCGCACGGCTTCGTTGGCGGTTCGCCGTTCTGGGTCAACCAGGCGGGCGCCAAGCCGATCTCCGGCACCAAGGTGCCGCCGGGCACGCCGAAATGGGGCAGCGGCTGGAAGGCCGCGGTGGCCGACAGCTACCGGCACATGCTGTCGATGGACGCCCATGGCGCGCATCAGTCCTACCGCGACAACTACCTCGATCTGGACCCGGTGTACAAGGATGCCTACGGCTTGCCCCTGCTGCGCATGACCTTCGACTGGAAGGACAACGACGTGAAGATGAACCGCTTCATGGTCGAGCGCATGGGCAAGATCGCCGAGGCCATGGGACCCAAGGCGATCAGCGCGGGCAAGAAAGCCTTCGGCCAGCACTTCGATGCCTCCACCTACCAGACCACCCACCTCAACGGCGGCGCGATCATGGGCACCGACCCGAAAACCAGCGCACTCAATCGCTACCTGCAGTGCTGGGACGTGCACAACGTGTTCGTGCCCGGCGCCTCGGCTTTCCCCCAGGGCCTGGGCTACAACCCCACCGGCCTGGTGGCGGCGCTGACCTACTGGTCGGCGCGGGCGATCCGCGAGCGCTACCTGAAGAACCCCGGTCCATTGGTGCAGGCATGAGGAAGGCCAACATGAAGACATTGCTCATCGCCATGCTGGGCCTGGGCGCCAGTACCTTGCTGCAGGCCGCCGACGCGGTGGACCCGGCGCAGGTCAGGCAAGGCGAATACCTGGCCCGCGCCGGCGACTGCGTGGCTTGCCACACCGCCAAGGGCGGCAAGCCGTTCGCCGGCGGGCTGCCCATGGAAACGCCCATCGGTACCCTGTACTCGACCAACATCACCCCTCATGCAAGCGGTATTGGCCAGTACAGCTACGAGGACTTCGAGCGTGCCGTGCGCCAGGGCATCGGCAAGGATGGCAGCACGCTGTACCCAGCCATGCCGTACCCGTCCTACGCCCGGGTCAGCGACCAGGGCATGCAGGCGCTCTACGCCTACTTCATGCACGGCGTACAGCCGGTGGAGCAGCAGAACAAGGGCAGCGACATCCCCTGGCCGCTGAGCATGCGCTGGCCGCTGGCGTTCTGGCGTGGGTTGTTCGCGCCGCCGGTCAAGCCGTTCGAAGCCGCCGGGCGCGATCCGGTGGTGGCGCGCGGCGCCTACCTGGTCGAAGGGCTGGGGCACTGTGGCGCGTGTCACACGCCGCGGGCGCTGACCATGCAGGAAAAAGCCCTGGATGCCGGCGACGGTGCGGCGTTCCTGTCCGGCAGCGCGCCCCTGGAGGGCTGGATCGCCAAGAGCCTGCGCGGTGACCACAAGGATGGCCTGGGCAGCTGGGACGAGGCGCAGATCGTTGCCTTCCTCAAGACCGGGCGCAACGAGCGCACCGCGGTGTTCGGCGGCATGAGCGATGTGGTCGAGCACAGCATGCAGTACATGAGCGACGCCGACCTGACGGCCATCGCCCGTTACCTCAAGACCCTGCCGCCGGTGAACCCTGACGACAAGCCGTTCCACGAGGATCCTGCCGTCGCCCAGGCACTGTGGCAGGGCAATGACGGCAAGACCGGCGCGGCGCTCTACGTCGACAACTGCGGTGCCTGCCACCGCACCGACGGCAAGGGCTACGCCCGGGTGTTCCCGGCGCTTGCCGGCAACCCGGTGGTGCAGGGCGAGGATGGCACCTCGTTGATCCATATCGTGCTGGAGGGCGCGACTCTGCCGGCCACGGCGACGGCGCCCTCGACCTTCAGCATGCCGGGCTTCGGCTGGCGGCTGTCGGACCAGCAGGTGGCCGATGTGGTCAACTTCATCCGCGGCAGCTGGGGCAACCAGGCACCGGCGGTGGAGGCGGGGCAGGTGGCGCAACTGCGCAAGCAGGCGCCGCCGGCACTGAAGGCCGAGTCGTTGATCGGCGATACCACGGGTATCCAGGAGCCCTGAGCAGTGGCCGGGGGCAACGGGTCTGCACGACCTTGCCCCTGGCCCCTCACTCAGAACCAGCGGTCGTTGCGTTTACGGCCGCGGGTCAGCGCCGGCAGGATCAACCCCGCCAGCAGCCCGGCCCCGGCGATGCTGCCGCCGTAGACCATGTAGCGCATCATCACCTGCTTGTTCTCGTCACCCAGGCGCGCCTGGGTGTCGCGCAGGGTCGACTGGCTCTGCGCCAGTTGCTCGTTGAGCGCCTTGTTGCGGCTTTCCAGCTCGTCGATCAGCGCCTTGCGCGAGTCGAGGGTCTCCTGCATGCCCTGCACGCGGTTCTTCCAGCTGTCGTCGATGCTCTTCAACTGGCCGGACAACTCGGCCACCTGGGCGTCGAGCTGCGGCAGGCGTTCGTTCTGGCCGGGCACGGCCTGAAGGTCGTTGCTGAGTATCCACACCAGGTCGCCGTTCTGCCCGCGCACCTGGCTGTAGTTGCCCTGGCTGGTCACCAGGCTGACCTTCTGTCCGGACTTGAGCGTGCCAACGATGCGGTGGCCATCGGTGGGGCCGCTGCGCACGTAGGTGCTCAGGCTGTCGCTGACCCAGCGCGCATCGCTGGCCGGTTCTTCGGCGTGAGCCGGAGCGGCGAGGGCGATCAGGGCGGCGATCAGGCCGCCGCGCAGGGCGGTGAGGGCAGGGGAAGCGGGCTGGATGTCTGGCATGCTGGTCTTCGCTGAAACAGGACGAATGAAGGCCCGATGACTGGGCCGGCGATCCGGTCGGGTGGATTGACCGTCAGCGAAAGACCGTTTTTTTGTAGGCAGGTTCACTGCCTGGCGCAGGAAATGTCTGCAGGATGTTGCTGGCCTTATCCCCATCAGGACATCGCCCAGCCCATCGGGCTAAGCTGCCGCGCAGCGAACAGCGTTGCAACCTTTATCAGCGTGGGAGCGGGCTTGCCCCGCGATGCGATAGATGGCACCGGCTTTGCCGGTGATCGCGGGGCAAGCCCGCTCCCACACTGCCCCGCTCAATCACAGCATGACTTTTTGCTCCATTGGAGCGGCTACCTCAGGCCACCACCTCATAGCACGGCACATACGCCGCCCCGCCGGGCAGCTTCATGCGGTGCTGGTCGACGAACGCCTGCAGCAGGCGTCCGAGCGGGTCGAGGATCGCCGCGTCGCCACGGATCTGGTACGGCCCGTGCTCCTCGATCAGGCGGATGCCCTTGTCCTTGACGTTGCCGGCGACGATCCCGGAAAACGCCCGGCGCAGGTTGGCCGCCAGTTCATGGGGCGGCAGTTCGCGGCGCAGGGCCAGGTTGGCCATGTTCTCGTGGGTCGGGTCGAACGGGTGCTGGAAGCCCTCGTCGATCTTCAACAGCCAGTTGAAGTGGAAGGCGTCGTTGCGCTCGCGGCGGAACTGCTTGACCGCCTTGAGCCCCTCGACCATCTGCCGGGCCACTTCGGCCGGATCGTCAATGATGATCTGGTAGTGACGCTGGGCGGCCTCGCCGAGGGTGGCGCCGACGAAGGCGTGCAACTGCTGCAGGAAAGCTTCGGCGCTACGCGGCCCGGTGAGCACGACCGGGAACGGCAGGTCCTGGTTGTCCGGGTGCATGAGAATGCCGAGCAGGTACAGGAACTCCTCGGCGGTGCCGGCGCCGCCGGGGAAGATGATGATGCCGTGGCCGACGCGGACGAAGGCCTCCAGGCGCTTCTCGATGTCCGGCAGGATCACCAGTTCGTTGACGATCGGGTTGGGCGCCTCGGCGGCGATGATGCCCGGCTCGGTCAGGCCCAGGTAGCGGCTGCCGTGCATGCGCTGCTTGGCATGGGCGATGGTGGCGCCCTTCATCGGGCCCTTCATCACGCCCGGGCCGCAGCCGGTGCAGACATCCAGCTTGCGCAGGCCCAGTTCGTGGCCGACCTTCTTGGTGTACTGGTATTCCTCGCTGCTGATCGAGTGGCCGCCCCAGCACACCACCATCTTCGGCTCGACGCCCGGGCGCAGGGTGCGGGCGTTGCGCAGCAGGTGGAAGACGTAGTCGGTGAGGCCTTGGGAGCTCTCGAGGTCGATGCGCTGGCTGGCCAGCTCGCTCTCGGTGTAGACGATGTCGCGCAGGGCGCTGAACAGCATTTCGCGGGTGCTGGCGATCATCTCGCCGTCGACGAAGGCGTCGGCCGGGGCGTTGAGCAGCTCAAGGCGCACGCCGCGGTCCTGCTGGTGGATGCGTACCTCGAAGTCCTTGTAGGCCTCGAGAATGGTCTTGGCGTTGTCGACATGGGCGCCGGTGTTGAGGATGGCCAGGGCGCACTGGCGGAACAGGGTGTAGAGGCTGCCGGTACCGACTTCGCTCAGTTGCTGGACTTCACGTTGCGACAGCGTCTCCAGGCTGCCCTTGGGGCTGACGGAGGCGTTGATGACATTGCGTTGGGGCATCTGGTCTTTCCTGTGCGGGTAAAACATCCTTCTTGGACAACACCATACAAGCAAATGTGCGTGGCAACGAGGGGGCGGGCGAAAAAGCCTGGCTGCCAATGGTGGGAGTGGCCTTTATAGGAGGGGCTTTGTGGGAGCGGGCTTGCCCCGCGATCAGGGCCGGTAAGGCATCGCGGGGCAAGCCCGCTCCCACAAAGGTCATGCCACCTTGAACACGTGGCGAAGGTATGCCACGAAATTCTCGTCCCGGCACTGGGTCTTGCCCGGGCTGTCGGAGATCTTCGCCACCGGCGCGCCGTTGCAGGCAGTCATCTTGATCACCATGTTCATCGGCTTTACCCCGGGGATATCGCAGGTGAGGTTGGTACCAATGCCGAAGCTGACATGGATCCTGTCATTCAACGCACGGTACAGCTCGAGCATCTTCTGGAAATCCAGCCCATCGGAAAAGATCAGCGTCTTGCCACGCGGATCGATACCCAGCCGCTGGTAATGGGCGATGGCCTTTTCGGCCCAGGCCAGCGGATCGCCCGAGTCATGGCGCAAGCCATCGAAGAGCTTGGCGAAGTACAGGTCGAAGTCCTTCATGAACGCGTCCATGCCGATGCAGTCGGTCAGGGCGATGCCCAGCTGGCCGCGGTACTCGCGCACCCAGCACTCCAGCGCCGCCGCTTGGCTGTCCACCAGCCGTGGGCCGAGCTGCTGGTGGGCCATGAACCATTCGTGGGCCATGGTACCGATGGGCTTGATCTGGTATTCGCGGGCCAGGTGCACGTTGCTGGTACCGACGAAACGCCCGGGAAAATCACGCTTGAGGATATGCACCACTTCTTCCTGTACCCGGTAGGAGAATCGCCGGCGGGTACCGAAGTCGGCCAGTTGCAGACCGGCCAGCTCGTCGTCGCTGGCTTCGGCCCTGAGCCAGTCGAGTTTCTGGTACAGGCGCTCGCCGACCTGCTCGATCAGTACCTCGCGATAGCGGTAGCGGTTGCGTACCTCGCTGATGATCGCCAGCAGCGGGATCTCGAACAGGATCACGTGCAGCCACGGGCCGCGCACGCGGATCGCCAGTTGCCCGGCATCGTCGAGGCCGACCTGCACATAGCGCAGGTTGAAGCGGAACAGGCTGAGGAAGCGGATGAAGTCCGGCTTGATGAACGGGATCTTCTCCAGGTAGGCCAATTGGTCATGGGTGACCGAGACATCGGCCAACTGCTCGACCTGGTAGCGGATCTCGGCGAGGTAGGGCGCCAGGTCCTCGTCGTTGCGGCAGCGAAACTCCCATTCCACCTCGGCGTTGGGGTAGTTGTGCAGCACCGCCTGCATCATGGTGATCTTGTAGAAATCGGTGTCCAGCAGGTTCTGGATGATCCGTGGGCCAAAGACGCTGTCGCTCATGGGCGGTCCTCCTTGAGTTGGTCGAGCCGGGTGTCGAGGGCCTGTTCGTCGGCGCACAGGTGGATGCCGGTGCTGGCCATTTCATCGCAGGCCGCCTGTGCACCCTCGGCGCTCAGGGCGCGGCAGGCCGGCAGGTACAGCAGCACCTCGAAACCGGCGCGGCGCAGTTGCAGGGCAGTGGTGCGCACGCAGTAGTCCAATGCCAGGCCGCCGACGATGATCGCCTGGACCTGTTGCACCTTGAGGAACTCGATGACGCCGGTGGAGCGGCGCTCGGCCAGGTCGTGGTAGCAGGCGCCATAGGGGTGCAGGTCCGGCTCGACGCCTTTCCAGACGAAGTAGTCGTAGTCGATGGGGGCGGGCAGGCCGGGCAGCAGCTCGAAGCCCGGCGTGCCGGGAACACAGTGGCTGACCCAGGTCAGGTCGGCATTGGCCAGGGGCAATGGTTGCAGCATCTGCCCGGGCTCGGCGACCACCCAGGCGGCGTTGGCCGGGTGGGCGTCCTTGCTGCCCAGGCGCAGCGAGGCGCGCCGGGCCATGGCATTGAGCGCAGGTGCGATCAGGTGGCCACCGGGCACCGGTAGCTCCTTGGGGGCGTTGGCGGTGAAGCCATTCTGCGCGTCGACATCGAAACTGGCGATCTTCATCGGAGGAGGCTCCTCAGCTGGAATGGGTATATATTTCACCTGGTGTATTAAGTGTGTCAAGATTATTTTTATTCAGGTGATGAGGCTTGATCGATTTAATCGCCCTGGTGGAATATAAGGGGTCTTGATGAGGAACCGTTGCGTGAACACAGCAGAAGTCCTGGCCAGTGTCGATATCGTCGCCTTGCGCCTGTCGCCGCACAGCCAGCGCCTGGAGGTGTTGCTGCATCCGCGCGAGCGAGAGCCCTACAAGGGTCAGTGGGCCCTGCCGGGTGTCATTGTCAATGGCCGTACGCCCGACAACAACTTGGATGCCGCCGCCTGCCGGGCCCTTGCGGAAAAGGCCAAGGTATACCCGCGCCACCTGGAGCAGGTCGGCACCGAGGGCAATGGGACCCGCGATCCTCGGGGCTGGACCTTGAGCACCTACTACCTGGCGTTGCTCGACCCTGCGGTCCTGGTGGAGGATGCGCAGACTGCCTTCTTCGATCTGCAAGGCGTCCTTGATAATGAACCACCATTGCCGTTCGACCATCGCCTGCTGGTCGAGCGCGCCTATGAACGGCTGGCAGCCAAGGCCGTGTACACCAACCTGCCGATGTACCTGGCACCCGAGCGGTTCACCGTGCTGGATGCCCTGGCCGCCGCGCAGGCGTGCCTGGGGCAACCGGTCAACAACACCTCAATGCGCAAACGCCTGGAGCGCATGAAGAGCGAAGGCTGGGTGCAGGACACCGGAGAGAAGAACCAGCCCAGGCTGGGGCGGCCACAGCAACTGTACCGGCATACCCCGCAGGGGAGCGGGGCGTTCATGTTCGACCGGAGTCTGTTGACGGGAGGATAGTCAGGACAGGTCGCGGCCTCTTCCTGCAGTCGTCGAGTAACGACTATCCTTGCCCCATGACCAACCTGCCTCCCCAACGCCATCCTTGTCCGCCGGGCGCCTGCGACTGCGGCCGCGAACGCCTGGCCGACGGCCCCGAGCGACGCATCCTGCTGCTCACCCGCGAGGAGGAGAAGCGCCTGGTCGAACGCCTGGAAAACCTCAAGGATCTGGAGGACCTGCAGCGCCTGCAGGCACGCCTCTACGAACAACTGGGCATCCGCGTGCATATCGCCCCGGGCTTCAACGAAGTGCGCACCATGCGCGGCATCGTCATCGAGCTTGCGGCGCAGACAGGCCTGTGCCGCAAGACCCGCCAGTCGATCCCCGCCGCCATCCGTCGCGGGCTGGAGCGCAATCCGCAGGTGGCCTTCCGCCTGCTCGACGCCCACGACCTGCTGCGCGACGCCTGAACTTCAGCGCATTGCCGCCAGCTTGATGCCGAAGCCCACCAGGCAGGCGCCGGCCAGGCGTTCGAGCAGGTTGGCAATGCGCGGGCTGGCGCGCATGCGCTCGGCCAGGCGGTGGGTCAGCAGCACCGCCACCAGGCCGTAGAGCAGGGTCAGGCCGGCCACGGTCAGCGCCATGAAGGCGAAGGTCACCACGCCCTGGTGGCGCACCGGGTCGATGAACAGAGGGAAGAACGCTATGTAGAACATGATCGCCTTGGGGTTGAGCAGGGTGATCATCATGGTCTGGCGCAGGTAGCGGCCGCTGGCCATGCCGCTGTCGCGCGGCGCGCCGCCGGGCTTGCTCAGCAGCATGCGCAGGCCGAGCCAGGCCAGGTAGGCGGCGCCGGCCCACTGCACCACGTGGAAGGCGGCCGGGTAGGCGGCCAGCAGGGTGGCGACGCCGGCCACCGCCAGCCACATCAGCACCTGATCACCGAGGATCACCCCGAAGGTGGCCGCCAGGCCGCCCTTGATGCCGCCCTTGCCGGTGGCGGTGATCAGGGCGAAGTTGCCGGGGCCGGGGATCGCCAGGAGGATGAGGAAGGCGATCACGAAGGCGCCGTAGTCGGTCACGCCGAGCATGGGGAAGTCTCCTGATGAGGGGGCAGTCCTGGATATATGCCATCTTTCGCGCTGTTTGCACAGCCACGGCGGCATGGACCGGTTGCGACCCACGCCCCGGTGGCGGATTACAGAATTGTAATCTTCACGCCACCCCCTCGATAACCACCCCTGCCTAAAGTCCCTCGCCAAAGCATTCCGCCGCTTGTCGACGAGGACTTCCGCCGTGCCCATCCCCCGCAAGATCGCCTTGCTCTGCCTGTTGCTGGCCGGCCCTGCCGGCGCCCAGGGCCTGAGCCTGGACCAGGCGCTCGACGCCGCCTTTGCCCAGAACCCGGACTTCGCCGCCATCGGCCGCGAGATCGGCATCGCCGAGGGCGAGCGCCGCCAGGCCGGGCTGATCCCCAACCCCGAGTTGTCCTGGGAAGTCGAGGACACCCGCCGCGACACCAGCACCACCACCGTGACCCTCAGCCAGGCCCTGGAGCTGGGCGGCAAGCGTGGCGCGCGAATCGAAGTCGCTGAAGCCGGCCAGGCGATCGCCCGGCTGGAGCTCGAACGCCAGCGCAACAGCCTGCGCGCCGATGTGATCCAGGCCTTCCATGCCGCCTTGCGGGCACAGACCGCGCTGGAACTGGCGCAACAATCGCAGGCGCTGACCGAACGCGGCCTGCGAGTGGTGGAAGGGCGGGTGCGGGCCGGGCAGTCCTCACCGGTGGAGGCCACCCGTGCCCAGGTCCAGTTGGCCCAGGCCGAGGCGGCGGTGCGTCGGGCACGCACTGAACATGGCGTGGCCAACCAGGCCCTGGCGCGCCTGACGGGCAGTGCCGAGGCCCGCTTCGACCGGCTTGATGCGAGCAACCTCTCGCCCGGCCCGGCGCCGCAGGCCGAGCACCTGCTGGCCAAGGTCGAGCAGACTGCCGACTGGCGCCTGGCCGCGGCGCAGATCGAGCGTGGCGATGCCAGCCTCGGTTCCGAGAAGGCTCAGCGCATTCCCAACCTGACCGTCAGCCTGGGCAGCCAGTACAGCCGCGAGGACCGTGAGCGGGTCAACGTGGTCGGGCTGTCGATGCCGCTGCCGCTGTTCGACCGCAACCAGGGCAACGTGCTGGC
The DNA here is from genome assembly GCF_019646095.1 of Pseudomonas sp. 2hn. Taxonomy (NCBI): domain Bacteria; kingdom Pseudomonadati; phylum Pseudomonadota; class Gammaproteobacteria; order Pseudomonadales; family Pseudomonadaceae; genus Pseudomonas; species Pseudomonas sp. 2hn. Next base: position 2,482,910 of record NZ_CP081016.1, read on the forward strand.
CGCCGCCCGCCGCGCCGACCAGGCCCGCGACCTGCGCAACGCCGTGGACCTGCGCCTGCGCAGCGAAACCCGCAGCGCCCTGGAGCAGTGGGGCACGGCCATGGGTGAGGTCCAGGCCTACGACCGCACCATCCTGCCCGCCGCCCAGCAGGCGGTGGACACCGCCACTCGTGGCTTCGAGATGGGCAAGTTCGCCTTCCTCGATGTGCTCGATGCCCAGCGCACGCTGATCGAGGCACGCGGGCTGTACCTCGAGGCGCTGGCCCAGGCGACCGATGCCCGGGCGCAGGTGGAACGAATCTACGGCGAGCTTTGAGCTTCGACCCATCGCGGGGCAAGCCCGCTCCCACGGGAATGCGTGGGAGCGGGCTTGCCCCGCGATGGGCCCTGAACTGCAACGACTTTTCCAGCAGGAGCAACAATGACCAACCCACGCAAGCTCGCCATCCTCGCCGCTGCCCTGGCCGTTCTCGGCCTCGGTGGCGCGGCCTGGACCGGCACCCTCGGCAAGGCCGGTAGCGACCAGGCCCAGCACGACGACCATGGCGAGGAAGGCCATGGCCATGAAGAAGGAAAGGCAGAGGAACATGCCGACGAGGAGGGCCAGCTGCACCTCTCCGCCGAGCAGATCCAGGCCGCCGGCGTGCAGCTGGCCACCGCCGGCCCGCGCACCCTGGGCACCGCCATCAGCTTCCCCGGCGAGATCCGCTTCGACGAGGACCGTACCGCCCACGTGGTGCCCCGCGTCCCCGGCGTGGTCGAGTCGGTGCAGGCCGAGCTGGGCCAGGCGGTCAAGCGTGGCCAGGTGCTGGCGGTGATCGCCAGCCAGCAGATCTCCGAACTGCGCAGCGAGCAGCAGGCCGCCCTGCGCCGCCTGGAACTGGCGCGCCTGACCTTCGAGCGCGAGAAGCAGCTGTGGCAGGAGCGCATCAGCGCCGAACAGGACTACTTGCAGGCCCGCCAGGCGCTGCAGGAGGCCGAGATCGCCGCCGCCAACGCCGGGCAGAAGGTCGCCGCCGTGGCGCCGGCCGGCAAGGGCAACCGCTACGAGTTGCGCGCGCCGTTCGACGCGGTGGTGGTGGAAAAGCACCTGACTGTGGGCGAGGTGGTGGACGAGACCAGCAACGCTTTCACGCTGTCCGACCTCAGTCGGGTCTGGGCCACCTTCGCCGTTGCTCCACGCGACCTGGACAAGGTGGTCAGCGGCCGTGGCGTCAGCGTCAGCGCGCCGGACCTCGGTGCCCAGGTGGAAGGCAAGGTCAACTACGTCGGCAGCCTGCTCGGCGAGCAGAACCGCGCCGCTACCGTGCGCGCCACCTTGGCCAACCCCAATGGCGCCTGGCGCCCCGGGCTGTTCGTCAACATCGCGGTTACCGTCGAGCGTTTCGACGCCGCCGTGGTGGTGCCGGAAAGCGCCCTGCAGACCTGGGAAGAGCAGACCGTGGTGTTCGCCCGCACCGACGAGGGCTTCGAGGCCCGTCCGGTCAAGACCGGGCGCCGCGACGCCGGCCAGGTGGAAGTGCGCGAGGGGCTGGCCGCCGGCACCGTGGTCGCCGCCGCCGGCAGCTTCGTCCTCAAGTCCGAGCTGGGCAAAGGCTCGGCCGAACACAGCCACTGACCGGGGACGCCATTCATGTTCGAACGTCTTATCCAGTTCGCCATCGAGCAACGCCTGGTGGTGATGCTCGCCGTGGTGCTGATGGCCGCCGTGGGCATTCACAGCTACCAGAAGCTGCCCATCGACGCCGTGCCCGACATCACCAACGTGCAGGTGCAGATCAACACCGCCGCGCCCGGCTACTCGCCCCTGGAGACCGAGCAGCGCATTACCTTCGCCATCGAGACCGCCATGGCCGGCCTGCCGGGCCTCAAGCAGACCCGCTCGCTGTCGCGCTCGGGATTGTCCCAGGTGACGGTGATCTTCGATGACGGCACCGACATCTTCTTCGCCCGCCAGCTGGTCAACGAGCGCCTGCAGGTGGCCCGCGAGCAGTTGCCCGAAGGCATCGAAGCGGCCATGGGCCCGATCTCCACCGGCCTTGGCGAGATCTTCCTGTGGACGGTCGAGGCCAAGGAGGGCGCGCTGAAGGACGACGGCACGCCCTATACCGCCACTGATCTGCGGGTGATCCAGGACTGGATCATCAAGCCGCAGCTGCGCAACGTGCCGGGCGTGGCCGAGGTGAACAGTATCGGCGGCCATGCCAAGCAGTACCTGATTGCCCCCGAGCCCAAGCGCCTGGCGGCCTACAAGCTGACCCTCAACGACCTGGTCGCGGCGCTCGAGCGCAACAACGCCAACGTCGGCGCCGGCTACATCGAGCGCAACGGCGAGCAGTTGCTGATCCGCGCCCCGGGCCAGGTGGCCTCGGCCGAGGACATCGCCAACATTGTCATCTCCAGCGTCGATGGCACGCCGATCCGCGTCAGCCATGTCGCCCAGGTCGGGCTGGGCCAGGAGCTGCGCTCGGGCGCGGCCACCGAGAATGGTCGCGAGGTGGTACTGGGCACGGTGTTCATGCTGATCGGCGAGAACAGCCGCACGGTGTCCCAGGCGGTGGCGGCCAAGCTCGAGGAGATCAACCGCAGCCTGCCCAAGGGCGTGGTGGCGATCACCGTCTATGACCGCACCAACCTGGTGGAAAAAGCCATCGCCACGGTGAAGAAGAACCTCATCGAAGGCGCGATCCTGGTCATCGCCGTTTTGTTCCTGTTCCTGGGCAACATCCGCGCGGCGCTGATCACCGCCATGGTCATCCCGCTGTCGATGCTGTTCACCTTCACCGGCATGTCCAGCAACAAGGTCAGCGCCAACCTGATGAGCCTGGGCGCGCTGGACTTCGGCATCATCGTCGACGGCGCGGTGGTGATCGTCGAGAACGCCATCCGCCGCCTGGCCCATGCCCAGCAGCATCATGGTCGCATGCTGACCCGCTCCGAGCGCTTCCACGAAGTGTTCGCCGCCGCCCGCGAGGCGCGCCGACCGCTGATCTACGGGCAACTGATCATCATGGTGGTGTACCTGCCGATCTTTGCCCTGACCGGGGTCGAGGGCAAGATGTTCCACCCCATGGCGTTCACCGTGGTGATGGCGCTGCTGGGGGCAATGATCCTCTCGGTGACCTTCGTGCCGGCGGCCCTGGCGCTGTTCGTCACCGGCAAGGTGAAGGAGGAGGAGGGCGTGGTCATGCGCACCGCCCGCCGCCGCTACGCCCCGGTGCTGGAGTGGGTGCTGGGCCGGCGCAACCTGGCCTTCGCCGGCGCCGCCACCCTGGTGCTGCTGTCCGGCGTGCTGGCCAGCCGCATGGGCAGCGAGTTCATCCCCAGCCTCAGCGAGGGTGATTTCGCCCTGCAGGCCCTGCGCGTGCCGGGCACCAGCCTGTCGCAGTCGGTGGACATGCAGCAGCGCCTGGAGAAGACCATCATCGCCCAGGTGCCGGAAGTCGAGCGGGTGTTCGCCCGTACCGGTACCGCCGAGATCGCCTCCGACCCGATGCCACCGAACATCTCCGATGCCTACGTGATGCTCAAGCCCCGCGAGCAATGGCAGGACCCGGGCAAGCCGCGCGATGAGCTGATCGCCGAGGTGCAGCGCGCCGCCGCCAGCGTGCCGGGCAGCAACTACGAGCTGTCGCAGCCGATCCAGCTGCGTTTCAACGAGCTGATCTCCGGGGTGCGCAGCGATGTTGCGGTGAAGGTGTTCGGCGACGACATGGAGGTGCTCAACCGCACCGCCGCGCAGATCGCCGCCAGCCTGCAGCAGGTGCCGGGAGCCTCCGAGGTGAAGGTCGAGCAGACCACCGGCCTGCCGGTGCTGACCATCGATATCGACCGTGACAAGGCGGCCCGTTACGGCCTGAACGTGGGCGACGTACAGGACGCCATCGCCATCGCCGTGGGGGGGCGCACTGCCGGCACTCTATACGAAGGCGACCGCCGTTTCGACATGGTGGTGCGCCTGTCGGAGGCGCTGCGCACCGATGTCGACGGTCTGTCCAGCCTGCTGATTCCGGTGCCGGCCAGCGCGGCCGCAGGTGCCTCGCAGATCGGCTTCATCCCGCTTTCGCAGGTGGCTACCCTGAATCTGCAGCTGGGCCCCAACCAGGTCAGCCGCGAGGATGGCAAGCGCGTGGTGGTGGTCAGCGCCAACGTGCGTGGGCGTGACCTGGGCTCGTTCGTCGAACAGGCCTCGCAGACGCTGATCGACCAGGTGCAGATCCCGCCGGGCTACTGGACCCGCTGGGGTGGCCAGTTCGAGCAGCTGCAGTCGGCGGCCGAGCGCCTGCGGGTGGTGGTGCCGGTCTCGCTGCTGCTGGTCATGGCCTTGCTGCTGATGATGTTCAACAACCTCAAGGATGGCCTGCTGGTGTTCACCGGCATCCCCTTTGCCTTGACCGGCGGGGTGTTGGCGCTGTGGCTGCGGGATATCCCGCTGTCGATCTCGGCGGGGGTGGGCTTTATCGCGTTGTCGGGCGTGGCGGTGCTCAACGGCCTGGTGATGATTGCCTTCATTCGCAACCTGCGCGAGGAAGGCCGGGGCCTGCGCGCGGCAGTGGAAGAGGGCGCGTTGACACGTTTGCGGCCGGTGCTGATGACCGCGCTGGTGGCGTCGCTGGGCTTCATCCCCATGGCCCTGGCCACCGGCACCGGCGCCGAGGTGCAGCGGCCGTTGGCGACGGTGGTGATCGGCGGGATCCTGTCGTCGACTGCGCTGACCTTGCTGGTATTGCCGGCGTTGTATCAGTGGGCGCATCGGCGGGATGAGTCAGGGGTAGCGTAGGGCCCTATCGCGGGGCAAGCCCGCTCCCACGAAGCCCGCTTCCTCGAAGTTGTCGCTTCGTGGGGGCGGGCTTGCCCCGCGATGGTTTTAGCGCCGCCGCCACAGCCAGTGATCCAGGCTCAATCTTCCAGCCCCCTTCAACAGCAACGGCAACAACGCCACCAGGTAGATCAGCGGCAGCTTGAAGTTGCCAAAACCCTGGTCGGTGATCGCATACCCCCGTCCCAGTTCCGCCAGGCTCGACCACTGGCTCGGCCAGTGCACCGCGGCAATCGCCACCACCGTCACCACCATCAGCACCGCCGAGGCCAGCCGGGTACCGAGCCCCAGCAGCAGGAGCAGCGGGCAGATCAATTCGGCCCACATCGACAGCTGCCAGTTGAGGTCCGCCGGCAGCAGGTTGAACGGGAACGGAAAACTGCCTTGCAGGTCGGCGAACCAGTTGGCGCCGTTGAACTTCTCCAAGCCCGACTCGAAGAACTCCCACGCCAGGAACAGGCGCAACGGCAGGTCGGCGCTCCAGTTGCCGGTGTGGTCGAGGGCGTTGAACAGCTTCCATTCAGCAAACAGTGGCAGGGCTTTCATGGGCAGGCTTCCCGGTGCAGGCGGCAACGGCGGGGTGCCGTCGCGCTGTTGTGGCCGGGAGTGTGTAGGGCGGGGGTATCGGCAGTGTGTCGGGGGCGGTGGGTTTATGTATCGCTGTGTAGCGAGGCTCAGCGGTTGCTGGTCAGGCGCTGTTGCGCCGCCGCGCAGCCGTTGATCTCCACCGCCTTCTGCAGGAAGGCCTGGCGCTGGCGGGGGTCGAGCTCACCGAGCAGCCGGTAGATCTCGGCCTGGTAGTCGCGCTGGCGCCCCCACTGCATTTGCAGGCCTTGCGGGCGGGTGCGGCTGCACGCCAGGCGGGTGGCCGGCTGGGGGTAGTAGGCGGCGTACAGGGTGGCCATGCTGGGGACCGCCTCCAGGGCCTCACGGTAGGCGGGGCTGGCATTGTACGGCGAACACCAGTGGGCGATGGCCAGCGCGGGCGGGGCGAAGCCTTGCTTGAGGCTGGCCTCCAGCAACGGGCAGGCTGCCTCGGCGATCTGTCCTGCCGGCAGATAGGTGGTGTAGTACAGCGCCAGGCGGTACTGGGCCACGGGGTGGCCGAGGGCCACGGACCTCTTCAGCAGGGCCACCGCCGTTGGCAGCGTGTGGGCCAGCGCCTGGCCTTGGCGGCTGAGCTCGGGGTCGCCGCCAGCGGTGCGCAGCGGGCTGGCGCTGTCGACCTGGCTGTCAGCCTGCTCCAGCAACGGCAATGCCTGGCGATAGAGCAGGTCGGCATGGGGGTCGATGCTCACGTCCAGGGCCTGGGCGGCTGTGGCGGCCAACAGCAACGGCAACGACGCGGCCAGACAGGCGCGGGGGCGGGCCAGAAGCGAGGGGACGGCGGGAGTGGTCATGGCAATTACACGGTGCCTCGGGCGGATCAGGAGCGACGACGGCCTATTCTATCCATCCGCGTGCCCTCCCCGAAAGCCCGGCGTGCGGCCATCAGACCAGCTTGATCGGCGCGACCTTGCGCAGGGCCTGTCTTTCCTGGGCCAGCCCCAGCTTGGCGGTGATCACCTTGGCCAGTGCGTTGTTACCCAAATCATTGAAGTGCAGGCGGTCGACGAACAGGTGCTCGGCGAACACCGGCGAGCTGCTGAGCATGCTGTTCATGTCGTAGCAGGGAACCGGGTCGGCCTGGCTCTTGATGCGGCGGAAGAAGGCCATGTGCAGCTGGCTGTCGAAGGTGTCGCCGAGCAGGCGGTCGAAGTTCGACGGCTGGCGCTCGAGCTTGGCTAGCACAGCCTGTTCCGCCTTGGGCACTGCCTCGCGGCACCAGGGCAGCAGCGGCTGCAGGATGAAGGTGAGGGTGGTGTGGCCGTCGGCCAGCAGGCGGTCCCACTGGCGCAGGGTACGGCCCACGGCATCGGCAGCGCGAATCAGGCGCTTGTCCGGGCTTGATAGCGGCTCCACTTGCGGCCAGTGTGTTTCCCGGGCTGGCGCCAAGAGCTGGCCCAGGCGTTGCCAGAACGACTCGCGGCGAGCCTCTCCGGGCGCTTGCACGCCTTCGTTGAAACGATTGAGAAAGTCCTGGTAGGCCTGCGCCCGGTGCGGGTCCTGTGCGCCGGCGAGTACCTCGGCGAGGGCCTCCTGGGCCAGCGTGTTCAGGCCGCTGAGCACCACCACGTGGCCGATCTGGCCGAAGCGGTGCTGGTGGGTGAGGAACATCAGCAGTTCCTGGGTGGCGTTGAGCCCGCAGCCGGCCAGGCTCAGCCAGATCTCGCCGGTCAGCACCGACAGGTACGAGGCCACGGTGTGCTCGTCGGAGCTGGCGCCGATGCCCATGGCGGTGGAGCCGCCGACCAGCAGGTTGACCCGCGCCGCGCCGCCGCGCTCGGCCACCGAGAAGCGCTTGCCGGCGCAATGGCTGTAGCGCATGCCCAGGGCGTCGGTGTTGATGGTGCCGGAGCGATAGCCGCGCTCGTGCACGTACAGCGTGTGCGGCGCACGGCGACTGCCCAGCTGCAGGAAACGCTGGTAGTCCAGTGCCAAGGGGTCGGGCGTGCCCATGCTGCCGGTGGCGGCGGGGTCGATCGGGGTCATGGGCGCTCCTTCTTTTTTCGGGGTTGGCTCAGGCGGCCAGCTCCTTGAGGTTGTAGGCCAGGCCGACGGCGGCGATCAGCAGCAGGGCGACCCCCGAGGCCAGGCTGATCACCCGGTTGCTGCGCGGCGAGGCGATCTTGCCGATGGCGAAGATGTACAGGCTGAGCACGGCGAAATCGATGGCGATCCACAGCAGCGACAGCACCACCATGCTCTTGCCGAACGACTCGGTGATCTGGATGAACTGCGGGAAGAAGGCAATGAAGAAGATGATGTCCTTGGGGTTGGAGATACCGACCATGAAGCCCTGTACCAGGCCGCCACGGCCCGGTTGCGTGCTGGTCGGGGCCTGCGGGGCGTTGTCGACCGGGGCCTGCAGCGCCTCGCGCAGGGTGCCCAGGGCGATGTAGCCGATGAACAGGCAGCCCAGCAGGCTCATGGCGCTGAGCCAGGTCTTGTCGATTGCCGCGCTGGTGAGGATGATCCAGGCGGCCGCGCCGATCAGCACCAGTGACGCCCAGTTGGTGCCGACGGCGGTGAACAGGGCCTTGCGCGAGCCCGAGGCGGCGGCGGTGTTGACGATCAGGGCCACCACCGGGCCGGGCGTGGCGATCAGCAGCAGGACGGTGAGGGCATAGGTGGCGGTCAGTGCGGTATTCACGATCAGTTCTCGGTGAGGGTTGCAGCGGTTGCGTGGGCATGGAACGGGCAGCGCGCCGGGCTCGGCGAACCGGGCTCCTGCAGTTGGTACTGCTTCCATTCGAAGTTGTCGTCCTGGCCGAAGAAGCCCAGGGTGTCGGGCATGACGCCGTCGTTGTAGTGGCGCACCCGATCACGGATGCGTGCACGGATGCGCTGGCCGCTTTCGGTGCTGGCGCTGGCGACCTCGTCGAAGCTCTCCCGCGGGTTGATGACGAAGGCGATGTGCCGGCCCAGGTTGCGGCTTTTCATCAAGCGGTGGGCGGGGAAGCTCATGTTGATGAACAGCGGCATGCCGGCGAAGCAGAACGACCAGCGCGTGTCGTGCGGATCCTGCGGTACTTCTTCGGGCCAGGGTTGCGGGTCGCGCGCATGGACCTGGTTCAGCACATCCCACGCCAGTGCCTGTTGCGCCTGCAGCGTGGTGTCTGGCGCTGTCTCGAGGAACACCAGCAGCGGGTTGCCGATGCGCTGCTTGAGCGGAATCGGCTCGATGGTGCGGATGTAGTCGCCCAGGCCCCGGGCGATATCGTCGGCCAGCCGTTCGGCACGGGCGAAGACGATATGGCAGGTGCGCGCGTTGACCGCCTTGCGCCCGAACAGGCACGGGAAGTCGGGGTTGGCGAGGGTTTCCTTGAAGTGTTCTATGGTCTTGTGCGTCCAGTGGTGGCGGTTCTGGACATGTTCATCGGCGAGCTCCAGCGCATCCAGGCGGTAGCAGTTTCCATAACCCGTAAACATGATTTCCCCAGGCATATCCGTATGCAGTGTTTAGTAGGACTTCTCGTTCAATAGATCGTTTTCGTTACATCTCAGCCGGTTTGCTATATTTAATTGTTATTTACCGGCATTTTCCGAGATGGTTCGCGCGTTGTAAAACGCCTGGATCTATGACCTACTATTAGCTTCACTCATGCTCTGGAAGGCGCCATGTCGGAACGGATTCAAGCCTTGCACGCCCTGCGCGCCTTCGAAGTGGCCTCGCGCTACGGCTCCTTCACCCGCGCGGCCCAGGAACTGGCCCTGACCCAGGGCGCGGTCAGCCACCACATCAAGACCCTCGAAGCCCTGTTCGGCTGCGACCTGTTCGAGCGTCGCGGCCCCAAGCTGCGCCTGACCGAGCATGGCCGGCTGTTGGCCCAGGAACTCAAGGTCGGCTTCAAGATCATCGAGAACGCCTGCGCGCTGCTGCGCCAGGACCGCTACGGCGTGCGCCTGAAGGCGCCGTCCACGCTCACCGTGCGCTGGCTGCTCAGGGCCCTGGACGGCTTCAAGCGGGTCGACAACAGCTGCTCGGTGCAACTGTCCAGCGTGTGGATGGACATCGACGCGGTGGACTTCTATTCCGAACCCTATGACTGCGCCATCCTGCTGGGTAACGGGCGCTTCCCGGCAGACGTGGAGAGCCTGAAGCTGTTCGATGAATGGCTGATCCCGGTGTGCCACCCGAGCTACCTCGAGCAGGCCCGACCGGAACTGTCGGTGCTCTCCGGCTGCGAGTTCCTCCACCCCTCGCCGGACCGCCGCGACTGGCGGCGCTGGCTGGCGCGCATGGACGCGCTGGACATCAGCATCGACCAAGGCCAGGTATTCGACACCCTCGACCAGGGCATCTCGGCCGCCCAGCAGGGGTTGGGTATCTCGGTGGTCGACCTGGTGCTGGCCAGCGCCGACCTGGCCGCGGGCAACCTGGTCACGCCGTTCCCCCACGCAGTGGCCACCGGCGACGGCTACTACATGACCTGGCTCAAGGCCAGCCCCAAGGCCCACCAGATGCACAAGCTGCGCGACTACCTGGTGGCGCAGGTGCCGGCGTTGTCGCACAAGGACATCAGCTACCTGTACGGCTGAGGTCGGTGGCGGGCAGCACGCGTTCGAGCATGAAGTCGATGAACACCCGCAGCTTGGGCGGCATCTGCCGACCCGATGGCCACAGCAGGTAGAAGCTGCCGCGCCGCTCCATGAAGCTGTCGAGCACGCTCACCAGGCTGCCTGCCGCCAGTTCCTTGCGCACGCTGAAGTCCGGCAGGCAGGTGATGCCACGGTGGTTGAGGGCGAAGCAGATGCGCGTCTCGACATGGTTGCAGACCATCGAGATGGGAAGCGCGTAGTCCTGCTCGGGGTGCTCCCGGCGCAGCGGCCAGGTTTCCAGCTTGCCGCTGCTGGGGAAGCGGTAGTGCAGGCAGCTGTGCCCGGCCAGTTCGCGGGGATGCTGCGGCGTGCCGCGCTCGCGCAGGTACTCCGGGGACGCCACCAGGCGATGCTGGAAGTGCCCGAGGAACTTGGCGTTGAGCCGCGAGTCCAGCGGCTGGCCACCGCGCATCACCACGTCGAAGCCCTCGCCGACGATGTCAACCATGCGGTCGCTGAAGTCCAGGTCCAGTTCGATCTCGGGGTAGCGCGCCATGAACTCGGCCAGCGCCGGCATCACCAGCCCGGTCACCTGCGGCAGGCTCACCCGCAGGCGTCCGCGAGGCGCGCCGCTGGCCTGGGACAGTTCCTGCTCGGTGGCTTCGATTTCGGCGAGGATGCGCCGGCTGCGTTCGAGGAACAGCGTGCCCTCGGCGGTCAGGGTGATGCTGCGCGTGCTGCGGTGGAACAGGCGCACGCCCAGGCGTTCCTCCAGCCGCGCCACGCGCTTGCCCACGGCGGAGGCGCTGATCCCCAGCGACTGGCCGGCGGCGACGAAACTGCGGGTCTCGGCGACTCGGTTGAAGATCATGAAGCCGCTGAGGCTGTCCATGCTGCGCTCCGATTGCGGACATTGATGTCCTGACTGAGTGGAATTGTACCCGGCTTTTTCCGCAATACCCCAGCAGCGCACCATGCCTGCCTTGATCGATAGCCGGAGACAACCATGCATTCACCCTCCCCGACGGCGAGCGTCGCCGCATCCCCCGCCAGTGCCGCGCGCCTGCCCCTGAGCGGCCTGCTGGCCCTGGCCCTGACCGGCTTCATCGCCATCCTCAGCGAAACCCTGCCGGCAGGCCTGCTCGACCAGATCGCCGACGGCATGCAGATCAGCCAGGCCATGGCCGGGCAGTGGGTCACGGCCTATGCCCTGGGTTCGCTGCTCACCGCCATTCCACTGGTAACCCTGACCCAGGGCTGGTGGCGACGCCGCGCACTGCTGCTGGCGATTGCCGGGTTCGTGCTGTTCAACGGGCTGACTGCCGTGTCGCCGGACAACATCCTCACCCTGTGCCTGCGCTTTCTCACCGGTGCAGCTGCCGGCCTGGCCTGGGGGCTGATTGCCGGCCATGCGCGGCGCATGGTGGCGCCGGCCCAGCAGGGCAGGGCCATGGCGGTGGCGATGCTGGGCCAGCCCATCGCGCTGTCACTGGGCCTGCCCATCGGCACCTGGCTCGGCGCCTGGCTGGGCTGGCGCGCGGCCTTCGTGGTGGTCACGGTCGCGGCGTTGCTGCTGACCGTCTGGGTGGTGCGGGCGGTGCCGGACTTCCCCGGCCAGGCCGCCGGCAAACGCCCTGCGGCGCTGGCAGTGCTGCGCACGCCGGGCGTGGCGCGGGTGTTGCTGGTGATCCTGGCGTGGATCCTCGGGCATAACATTCTCTACACCTACATCGTGCCGCTGCTGGCGGCGGCGGGCATGGCGGCCGAGGTGGGCCAGGTGCTGATGACCTTCGGCCTGGCCTCGCTGGCCGGTATCGTGCTGGTGGGCCTGGGTGTCGACCGTCATCTGCGCGGGCTGGTGTTGCTGTGCCTGGCCGGGTTCGCCCTGGCGACCCTGGCCTTGGGGCAGGCGCAAGGTGCTGCCTGGCTGGTGCATGTCAGCGTGGCGCTGTGGGGGATGACCTATGGCGGTGCGCCGACGCTGTTGCAGACCGCCTGCGCCGATGCGGCGGGCGAGGGCGGCGATGTGGCGCAGTCGATGCTGGTGACGGTGTGGAACAGCGCGATCGCCCTGGGGGGGATCATTGGCGGGCTGCTGCTGGTCGGCGCCGGGGTCGGGTCGTTTGGCGTGGTGGTGCTGGGGTTGGTCGCGCTGGCGTGGCTGCTGGTGTTGAGCGGGCGGCGGACCGGGTTCGTCGCGGGCGCACGTTAGCCTGATCGGCCGCAATCGCGGGGCAAGCCCGCTCCCACGTTCGAATCCTGGCAGGGCGTGGGAGCGGGCTTGCCCCGCGATAGGGCCAGGCCTGGAAACACCCCTTTATGCCAAGAGGAACGGTACAATCGGCCCATGTGAGAAAAGCAGCGATTCGAGGTTCCCGCAGTGCCGTTGCAACAAGGCTTCGTCCTGACCCGCCACTGGCATGACACGCCCGAGGGCACCTGCGTGGAGTTCTGGCTGGCCACCGACCAGGGCCCACGGCGCCTGCGCCTGGCCGCCCAGCCCTCGGTTGCGTTCATTCCCGCCGCCCAGGCCGCCCACGCCCGGGCGCTGCTGGCCGATGAACAGGGCGTCGAACTCAAGCCGCTGCAATTGCGTGACTTCGACCTGCGCCCGGTGATGGGCCTGTACTGCCGCCAGCACCGCCAGTTGATCGCCCTGGAAAAGCGCCTGCGCGCCGCCGGTGTCGAGGTGTTCGAAGCCGACATCCGCCCCCCGGAACGCTACCTGATGGAGCGTTTCATCACCGCCCCGGTGCTTTTCGATGGCCGCCCCGACAGCCAGGGCGTCCTGCACGATGCCCAGCTCAAGCCCGACCCGGACTACCGTCCGCCGCTGCGCCTGGTGTCGCTGGACATCGAGACCAGTGAACGCGGCGAGCTGTACAGCATCGCCCTGGAAGGTTGTGGCCAGCGCCAGGTCTATATGCTCGGCCCGGCCAACGGCGAGGCGGACCAGCTGGACTTCGACCTGCACTACTGCGCCGACCGCGCCGAGCTGATCGTCTGCCTCAACCAGTGGCTGGCCCGCCACGACCCCGATGCGATCATCGGTTGGAACCTGGTGCAGTTCGACCTGCGCCTGCTGCACGAGCATGCCCAGCGCCTGAACGTGCCGTTGTGCCTGGGCCGTGACGGCGCGCCGATGCACCTGCGCGAGCACGGCAGCCGTAGCCACTTCTTTGCCGAGGCCCCAGGCCGATTGCTGATCGACGGCATCGAGGCCTTGCGCTCGGCGACCTGGAGCTTCCCCTCGTTCAGCCTTGAGAGCGTCGCGCAGCAGTTGCTGGGCGAGGGCAAGGCCATCGACACACCGTACCAGCGCATGGACGAGATCAATCGCCGCTTCGCCGAGGACAAGCCGGCCCTGGCCCGCTACAACCTCAAGGACTGCGAGCTGGTGACGCGGATCTTCGCCCATACCCGCTTGCTCGAGTTCCTCCTCGAACGGGCCTCGGTCACCGGGCTGGCCGTGGACCGCAGCGGCGGATCGGTGGCTGCGTTCTGCCACCTGTACATCCCGCACATGCACCGCCTGGGCTATGTCGCGCCGAACCTCGTCGGCGGCGAGGGCGAGGCCAGCCCGGGCGGTTTCGTCATGGACTCGCGGCCCGGACTGTACGACTCGGTGCTGGTGCTCGACTACAAGAGCCTGTACCCCTCGATCATCCGCACTTTCCTCATCGATCCGGTGGGGCTGGTCGAGGGTCTGCGCCAGCCGGACGATGCGCATTCGGTGGAGGGCTTTCGCGGCGGCCGTTTCTCGCGTCGCCAGCATTGCCTGCCGGCGATCGTCGAGCGTGTCTGGCAGGGGCGCGAGGCGGCCAAGCGCGCGGGCAACGCGGCGCTTTCGCAGGCACTGAAGATCATCATGAACGCCTTCTATGGCGTGCTCGGCTCCAGTGGCTGCCGCTTCTTCGACCCACGGCTGGCCTCGTCGATCACCATGCGCGGGCACCAGATCATGCGTCAGACCCGGGCGCTGATCGAGGCGCGGGGCTTTGATGTGATCTACGGCGACACCGACTCCACCTTCGTCTGGCTCAAGGGGGCCCACGACGAGGACGCCGCCGCGCGCATCGGCCGCGAGTTGGTGGCCGAGGTCAACCAGTGGTGGCAGCAGCACCTGGCCGATACCCTCGGCCTGGAAAGTGCCTTGGAGTTGCAGTACGAAACCCACTACCGGCGTTTTCTCATGCCGACCATCCGCGGCACCGACGAGGGCAGCAAGAAGCGTTACGCCGGCCTGGTGCAGCGTGCCGACGGCAACGAGGAGATGGTCTACAAGGGCCTGGAATCGGTACGCACCGACTGGTCGCCGCTGGCCCGGCAGTTCCAGCAGGAGCTGTATGGCCGGGTGTTCCGTGGCCAGCCCTACCGTGACTATGTGCGTGGCTACGTCGAACGCACCCTGGCTGGCGAACAGGACGAGCTGCTGATCTACCGCAAGCGCCTGCGCAGGCCGTTGGCCGACTACCAGCGCAACGTCCCGCCGCATGTGCGCGCAGCAAGGCTTGCGGACGAATACAACAGCCGTCTCGGCCGGCCCTTGCAGTACCAGCGCGGCGGCTGGATCAGTTACGTGATCACCACCGCCGGCCCGCAGCCGCTGGAGAACCTGCAGGCGCCGATCGACTATCAGCACTACCTGAGCCGCCAGTTGCAGCCGGTGGCCGACGCCATCTTGCCGTTCGTCAACGATGACTTCACCCGTCTGACTGATCGACAACTGCTGCTGTTCTGAGCGGGTGTTAGCTATCTAATCATTGCTATCGCCTCGTTTTGCCTAGCCTCGGGCCTCCACGCACCTTGGAGGTCAGCATGCACAGCACCACCCAGCAGCCATCGGTTGCAGTCGATACCCTGGCCGTGGCCCAGGCCTACCAGGACCAACTGATCGTCAAGCGTCTGCCCGAGTGGGTCATGCGGTTGAGCGAGGCCGAGTTCACGCTGCTCGGTGATGCCTTGCGCAATCTCATGAGCTATGAGCAGAAGCTTTCGGCGGTGTTTGCCCGGATCACCAACATCGACGATTTCGCCAGGCCGTTGCTGGATCAGACGCTCGATACCTTGCAGCATCCGCTCCATGCCCTGCTGGATTTGCCTGCCACCCAGGACACGATGGATATCGGCAACCTGTATTTTCGTCGTTGGTATGTCTACGAGTCACCCACTGTCAGCTACTGGTCTACACGCGTGCCTGCCATGGACAGCGATTACTACGATGTGCCGTTGCTCGAGGCAGCACTGCGCAATTTCACCGAGCAGGAGTGCCGTCAGCAACCGCGGCGCAACGCCGTGGTCGATGACAAGGGTAAGCACCAGACCAGCCTGTCGGCGCTGTCCTTTGCCAGGATGTGCCGAACATTGGACTTGGGACAGCGGTATCAGCAACACCTCGACTCGATACTGCTCGAAGATACTGATGGACAGAGCGTCAAGGCATTGTTGGCTCAGTTCCTGCGCCGCAGCATGCTTGCCGATGCCTTGCAGGCCAAGGCGCGGGGAGTGTTGAACGAGGCCGAGCTGCAATTGGTGATCGGATTGTGTCGTGACGACCAGCTAGGCCGGCTCGATGACGCTCAGGTCCATGCCAGGCAACTGAAGATCTTCGGATGCGCGGTGCAGCGCGTCGTTGTACTGGATGTCATTGATGAAGGGGTGATCTTCAATACCAGAAAGCGGGTACTGGTATACGTGCCAGGCGATCCACAAGGCGCATGGAGTGCCAATGACAATCTTGAGGGTTACACACGTCATGTGCTTGGCCAGCGATTGCGCAAGGATGACTACCGTCGGTTCTTCAGCCGCTTCGTGCGTCGTCGTGACAGCCACCGGGTGTTCTCGGCGATCCGCAAGCGTCTGAATGACGTCGCATCCTGGGCGACCCGCGATCTCGATGAGCAGACCTCGGGCCAGCCCATGCCGTTGTTCGAGCATCTGGCGGATGCCTGGATCGCCCAGATAAAGGACGATGCTGCGATGATCGCCACGCCCGTGGCGCAATTGGACCGCCAGGTGCAGGCCGAGCACGACAGGCAATTGCTGGCTGAAGGCTGGATGTTGCTGAGCGTGGCCGGGATGTTCGTGCCGGTGCTTGGCGCGGCGCTGGCGGCGGTGATGGTTTACGAGCTGCTGCGCGAGTGTTTTCAGGCCGTTGATGATTGGCGTCACGACGAGCGCGATGCCGCGCTGGAGCACTGGTTGCATGTTGGCAAGGGTACGGTGGTGCTGGTCGCGACCGCCGCAACCGTTACCTTGGCGCGTCGCGGTTGGAGCAAAGTGGACAGCTGGGTCTCGGCGCGGCTGAACGATGGCGGTGAAAAACTGTGGAACGGCGACTTGCAGCCCTACCGAGGCGAAGCGCCACCGAGCGATGCGGTCATCGACGAACAGGGTATTCACCGGCATGGTGCGAACAGTTGGGTCGAGATGCAGGGGCACTGGTATCCGATCAGTCAAGACAGTGCCGGCGAGCCTTGGCACCTTTCGTCCTATCAAGGGCACAGCCCGCAGTTGCGTCACAACGGTGCGGGGGCCTGGCGGCTCTGGCACGAGCAACCGGCCGAGTGGAGCGGTTCGCCCATGATGCTTCGTCGCCTGGGCCGGCCATTCAGCGCGCTCGACGAACAGCAGATCGAGCATGTCATGGCCATTCACGCTTTGAACGAGGATCAGCTGCGGGCCTGGCATGTCTTTGCCCGGCGCCCGGACGCGGCAGTGATTGACACGGCCAGTCGCCTCCTGCTGGCCGGCCGTATCGGAAATCTGGTTCAGCAACTGCGCAGCGGTGCGACCATTGCCGATACGGCACTGCTGCAGCGCGCGCGCAGCCTGCCTGATGCATCGGGTCAGGACGGTGAGTCATTGGCCGATGTGGTGTGGGCCCATCGCCGTGTCCTGTTGCAGCAATTGTATGACTCGGCGTTTCCCGACACCGAAGCCAGTTCGATCCTGCGCGGCAGTTTCACCAGCCTGCATCGTCTGGCGGCAGATGAGGTCTGGCGAACAGCCAGCGTCGATGACCAGACGGCGTTGCTGCTAACCCGGCGGGTGCCGTTGTCCATGGCCCAGGCCGCCAGAACCCAGGTCATGGGTATCCGCATGACCCGTGTGTACGAAGCGCTGGTATTCGACACACCGCAGACACTCGATCTCGGGAGGGTTGTCCTGCACCTGCTCGCACGCCTGCCGGGCGCCGCGACCAGACCTGGCTGGCGATTGTTCGATGGCGATGCCGACCAGCCATTGCTGACCACGGCGGGGCAAGGAACGCCTTTCGACCTTGTTCATCGCAGTGGCGTATTCAGCTGTCGTACCAGCGACGTTGCGGCTGGATCGAGCATGGGCGAGCTGTTCGACACCTTGGCCCAAGCCTATGCTAGCGAACATTGGACCACGCTTGGTCTTGAGACACCCAATGCGTCTGCCTTGCGGGCTCGCTTGCTGACGGATGCCAGCAGCAAGCGGAGCATGATCACGACGTGGCTGGGTGCGAACCAGCCAGGCGATGCGTTCCTGGTCCCACTGCAGCTGGGCGATGGCAGGATAGGTTATCCGTTGAGTGGTGGACGGTTCTGGGCGACCATGGGCCAGCGTCCACCGAGGGCCCTGCAGGCGAGGCTGCGAGACCTCTATCCGGCGTTCAGTGATGAGCAGATCGGACGTTGGCTGGAGGGAGAAGACGCACGGGCGCGCCTGGAAGCGTTGGAGCAACAATACAACGTACTGAACAACCACCTGAAACAGTGGGTTCGCGGTGCATTTCCCACATTCGAACTGTTGGCTCGGCGTGCCCTTCGCAAGGGCCTGATCGACTGCTGGCGCTGGCTGGTCCCGGAGCTGGAGGGTGACCTGGAGGAGCCGCGGCGCTACATGTTGTTCCAGGTTCGCAGTCGTCTGCAGTACCTGCCGAGTATTCCGTCGTCCGTCAGCTTCCCCCACATCTCTATTCTCGGGCTGCATGACATGCGCCTGGAGTCGATTCCGGATGATTTTCTGAGGGCATTTCCCAATTTGCGCAGCCTGGAGATCACCCACTGTCGGCTCAAACGCCTGCCTTTGCCGGAAACCCTCACCGGGCAGCTAGAGGTGCTTGACCTTTCGGGCAACCAGATCGCACTGGATGAGGGACAAGCCCTGGTTCTGGCCAGTTGCCAGTCACTGGTGTATCTCAATCTCTCTTTCAATCCCTTGGGCAGGAGCTTCTCGGTTTTCGGCATGCCCAGGCTCAATGCCTTGCATCTTCAAGCCAGTCAGTTGGACAGCTTCCCCTATGGGGTCATGGACAGCCCGGAGCTACACACGCTGGACCTCAGGGACAATGCGCTGTACGAGTTCCCCGAAGACTTTCACCAGTCGGACCTGTGGCGGGTGGGTAGAGTCAACCTTCACGGCAACCTGTTCGCTGCAGCGCCGGAGTCCTTGAGCCGATGGCATTGGCTGGAAGCCAGTCGCGTGCCTTACCGCCTGCGCTGGCTGGATGTCGTGCCAGCCGAAAGGCGTGACGACATGTCTGCCCTGTGGACGCAACTGGAAACGGAACAGGGTTCTGCCGACTTTTTCAACACGCTGGCCGCGCTGACTTCATCGGGTAACTTCAAGTCGGCGCCATTGGCCAGGAATTTCGCGGTGCGCCTGCTGGACATGTTCGAATTCATGAGTCGAGACCCTGTGCTCAAGCGGGAGTTGTTCGACAACGCTGCCGTGACCGACTGCCAGGACAACGCAACGATTCGCTTCACCGACCTCGAACTACGTGTACTGGTGTGGCGGGCGCGACACAGCGAACTGGCACGTCAGCCGGAACAGGCGCTGCTGCACCTGGGCGGGCAACTCTGGCGGATGAACGTGCTGGATCAATTCGCGGCGGAGCATGCGCTCAGTGCGGGCGCGAGCAGCGAGTCTATCGAGTTCGCCCTTGCCTACCGCATTGCGTTGCGCAGCAAGCTCGACCTGCCGATCCAGCAGGATGACATGCTCTACGCCGGCATTCCAAACCTCACTCCCTGGGACCTGCACAATGCCACGCATGCCGTCGTTGTCGCGCAGTCGGCGGATAGCCTGGCCCAGTACCTGGCCAGGCAGCCGTTCTGGCAGGACTACCTTCGGGCCAACTATGCCAGTCGGCTCAAGGTCCCTCCACGCATGCATGAGGAGCTGCAACGGCTCATGGACCTTGGCGACAGGGAACAGGACATCGCACGTCTGCATATCGACAACCAGCAACGGGAGCATGAGGTGATGCTGCAGTTGACCCGCGAAGCCATGGGCAGGGCCAGGACGATATCCCTGGACAGGGCCTGAGCAGGCTGGATTTGCGCAAAGGTGGTAATGGGTTAGCGTCAGGCATGCGCAGGTGCCCGTTAGGCTCGTAGACCTTTTCGAGCCGGAGTAACGAGATGGGCACCGTAGTCAAAGGGGAAGCAAGCAACATCGATACGCTGGCTATCGAACAGGCCTACCAGGATCGCCTGGTTGCCCGACGCCTGCCACCGTGGCTGGGTGGGCTGAACCCGGCTCAGTTCGCCGTGCTGGGCGAAGCGCTCAAGACCAGTTTGCGCTGTCGTCAGGGGTTGCGCAGGGTGCTGGCACGGATTCAGGGTATCGACCAGTTTGCCAGGCCGCTATTGCAGCAAGCCCTGGGCGACCGCCATGCTGTCGGCCAGCCTGTCGATAGCTTGTCCTTTCGCCGGCAGTATTTCCACGTTGCGAACGAGGGTGGCCTGATTGCCGGGCGCTATCCGTTGCAGGGGACGAGCGACTACGAGATTCCCTTGCTGGAAGCGGCCTTGTGCAACTTTACCGCGCAGGAAGCTGGCGCCAACGGGCAGCCGCGGCGCAACGCGGTGGTGGACGAAGCGGGGAGGGGCCTGTCTGCTCCGGACGCCAAGGGTTTTGCCGCCTTGTGCCGGGAGCTCGACCTGGGCTCACAGTACCAACGTCACCTCGCTGGCGTGCTGGATTCGGGTATTGCCGGGCAGGATGCCAAGTCGCTGTTCAGGCAGTTGCAGCAGGCCAACCTGCTGATCGATGCCTGTAAGGCCAGGGCCGAAGGCGTGCTGAGCGACACCGAACTGGCCTTGATCATCGGCCTCTATCGCGACGGGAAACCGGGCAGGCTTGCCGGTGCCCCGGTGATCGCCAAGCAGATGAAGGCATTCGGTTGCGAGCTGCAGCAGATCGTCGTGCTGGATGTGATCGACAAGGGGTGGCTACGCGATACCAGCAAGCGCGTGCTGGTGTACATCCCTGGCGACCCCCACGGCCCCTGGAGTGCCCGTGACGACCTGGAGGACTTTGCCCGGCGAGTGCTGGGCAAGCGACTGCGCAAGGTCGAGTACCAGCGCTTCTTCCGCCGCTTCGTGCGCAGGCGTGACAGCCAGGTGTTCTTTACCAGGGTCCAGGAACGGCTGGGAGACGTGGTCGACTGGGCGACCCGGGACCTGGACGAGCACATGCATGCCTACCCAGGCCCATTGTTCGAGCATCTGGCCAGCGCCCGTATCGCCCAGATCAAGGACGACGCCGCGATGATCGCGCCACCCGTGACCCAGCTTGATCGGGCGTTGCAGGCCGAGCACGACAAGCGTCTGGCGGCCGAAGGCTGGACGTTGCTTGGCCTGGCCGGACTGTTCATACCCCAGCTTGGTATCGCGTTGCTGGCGGTGATGGCCTGGGATCTACTGAAGGAGACCTTTCAGGCCGTCGAGGACTGGAGCGAAGGCGACACCAATGCCGCCCTGGATCACCTGTTGACGGTGGGCAAGAGTACCGCGCTGGTGGGGGCAACGGTGGCGGGCGTGGTGGTGATGCGGCGGGCCTGGAGCCTGGTAGACGAATTGGTGCCGGCCCGGCTCGAAGATGGCAGCGAGAAGCTGTGGAGCGGCGACCTGACGCCTTTTCGCAGTGACGCGCCGCCTGCCGCCGCGCAAGTGGACGAGCAGGGCGTCTATCAGTTGGGCAACCAGCGCTGGATCCGCATGGAGGGGCACTATTACCCAGTGCGTCTGCGGGCGAGCGACGAGCAATGGCAGTTGCTCCCATACAAGGGGCATGGACCCTCGCTGCGCCATAACGACGCTGGCGCCTGGCGAGTGTGGAGCGAGTCGCCGAGCGAGTGGGAGAGCCGGCACAGGATGTTTCGCCGGCTGGGCGGTGCGTTCGAGCGTCTGGACGGTGCGCGTATTGATCAGGCGCTGGCGATCCACGGGCTGGATGCAGGTTACCTGCGTGGTCTTCATGTGTATGGCCGGGCACCGCAGGCTGAGCTGGCCGATACGGTGGCGCGCATGGAACTGTTCGAGCGGATCCAGGACGCGACAACTCGGCTGCGCGCAGGCACCCAGGTCGCCGATGCGGTGGTGCTGGACAAGGCCAAGTCTTTGCCGGCGGCAGGGCAGACGAGCAACCAGGCGCTGGCCGAACGACTGTGGCAGGCGCGTCGAACTGTGTTCCGACAACTGTACGATGAACAAAATATCGATTCCGAGGCCACGCGGCTTTTGCGGCGGGACTTCGCCAGTCTGCATCGGCCGGCCGCACAGGCGCTGCTGCGCGAGGCAAGCGATAGCGACCGGCAGGTGTTGTTCGATGAGCGCCGTGTACCCCTGGCGACGGCCCAGGCGGCCAGCACGCGGGTTCGGCACATTCGCCTGGCCAGGGTCCTGGAGGCGTTGACCTTCGATACCCCGCAGAACCTCGATCTGGCCAGGGTGGTCCTGGCGCTGCTCGAAAAGATGCCAGGCGCGGCTACCGCACCGGCCTGGCGGCTTTATGATGGCGCCGCCAGCGAGCCATTGCTCAGCACCTCGGGCACGGGGCGAGCGCTGCAACTGGTGCATCGCACCGGTGACTTCCAGCTTGCGGACCACAACGGTGGCGCCATCGGCCGGCCGGGCGAGCTGTTTACGGTACTGGCACAGGGTTACGACGCCGACCAGCGGCTGGCGATGGGCATCGGCGAGCCGTTCGCCGAATCATTGCGCGGCGAACTGGCCCGGCGGGCGTTACAGCAACGCCAGTCCGTCGCGGGTGTGTTGGGCCTGGAGCGAACACCAGTCTCGTTCATGGCCCCGCAACGGCTTGAAGATGGCCGCATTGGCTATCCGCTCAGCGGTTGGCGCCGCTGGTTGGGTATCAGCAACAACCGGCCGCGCGCATTGACGGCCAGGTTGCGCGACCTGTACCCGGCGTATACCGATACGCAGATCCAGCAATGGCTTGAGCAATCGCAGCAGGCGGGGCGCGATGTCGAGTCGGTCCTGACTGACCTGGAGCGCCAGCATGCCCTGCTGGGCAAGGCACTCACTAGCTGGAAGCGCAAGGCGTTCGCCACCACCGAATGGGAGGCGCGACGCGACCTGGGGCGCGGATTGATGGACTGCTGGCGGTTCCTGATTCCCGAACAGGCCAATGGCACGCTGCCGGCCGGAGGCTACCTGCTGACCCAGACCGGCAGCCGCTTGCAGCAATTGCCGAGACTCCCTGCCCAGGTCAGCTTTCCCCATGTGTCGAGCCTGGCGCTGCGGGCCATGCGGCTACGTGAGATCTCCGACGCGTTTCTGCACGCCTTTCCCAATTTGCGAACTCTGGAGATTACCCACTGCAAGCTGCAGCAGTTGCCGGCGTCGCTGAACGAGCGATTGGAAGTGCTCGATCTGTCCGGTAACCGGATCACCCTGGATGCCGAGCAGGAACGGACCCTGGCCAACTGCAGGTCGCTGTTCTACCTGAACCTGTCGTACAACCCGCTGCGTAGGACGCTCTCTGTCCGGGGCATGCCGCAGCTCAATGCCTTGCTGCTCAGCAACACGGAGGCGACCGCTTTGCCCGATGGGGTTCTGCAAGCTCCGCGCCTGCATACGCTGGACCTCAGCGACAATGGTATCGAGACGCTGCCCGAAGACTTTTACCAATCCCACCTGTGGCGCGAGGGCAGGGTAAGTCTGTTCGGCAATCCCCTGGCCGCGAGTGCGGATGCGGTGACCACCTGGAACCCTGTCTCGCAGACCCGGGTGCCTTATCAGTTGCGCTGGCTCGATCTGGTGGACCGCGACGTGCGCGACGACATGGCGGCGCTCTGGACTCAACTGGAGGGTGAGGCCAACTCCGCAGAGTTCTTCAACCTGCTGGCCGAACTCACCGATTCTGCGGACTTTCAAGGCGAGTTCGCTGCTCGCTACCTGGCGGCGCGACTGTTGCGCATGTTGCAGGCGATGCAGCAGAACCCGGCCTTGCGCGAGGAACTGTTCGACAACTCGGTGGTGACCCGCTGCGAGGATAGCGCGACGTTCCGCTTCAGTGACCTGGAGGTACGCCTGAAAGTCTGGCAGGCCGAACAGGGCAAGCTGCCGGGCCAGCGCGAACAGGCCCTGCTGCATCTGGGCGGCCAGCTCTGGCGCCTGCAGCGCCTGGACGAGTTGGCCTGGACCCACGCCGAGCTCATGCCGACCGCGGGCGTGGAGTCGCTGGAGGTGGCGCTGGCCTATCGGATCGACCTGCGCGACGAGCTGGACTTGCCGGTCGAGCTCAGCGACATGCTCTACCGCGGCGTGGCCAACCTCAAGCCGGCGGATCTCGCCTGGGCGCGCAACTGGATCCGGGCGGCGCAGACCGAGAATGCGATCAGCGAGTGGATGGTGGGTCTGCGCTTCTGGCGGCAATACCTGGAAACGACCTTTGCCGAACGCCTGCGGGTTCCCCAGGCCGACCACGACACCCTGGACGACCTGCTGGCCCTGGATGCCCCGGAGGAGGCCATCGACCGTCTGCATGCGCGGATCCAGCGGCGCGAGCACGACACTATGGTCGCGCTGACCCGCGAGGCGCTGGCCAGGAACGCGCTTAGCTGGCAGGTGCCGCTGCATTGACGGGTCTCACGGGCGCGGGCATTGGACTATGCTCAGCTCAGCCGTCGACGGTTTCCGGGAGGCAGCGGCCAGTCAGGAAGGATCCGGTAATGGCCAGTTACCTTTAGCCTGAGCAGCGGCCTTGTCAGGTGGTTTAGGCTCCCGCGTCGGATCTTTCTCCCTGATCCGCAGTCTTTGGTGTTATCGAGATAATAAGGAGATGCCCATGCTCGTCCGGTCACTGACCCTCGCCGCCCTGCTTGCCATAGCCGGCCCCCTGTACGCCGCCGACAGCGATGCGCCCCTGGCCAAGGAACTCGGCAAGGCCAGGCCCCTGGTGGTCATTGCCCCAAGTTCGGCCGACCCGACCCTGCGCGGCCTGGAAGAGGCGCTTAAAGACTCCGCTACCCAGGCCGGCTTCAAGGAGCGTGGCCTGGTGCTGTACAGCGTCGCCAACATGATGGGCAAGCGCGAGGACAAGAACCTCGAGCAGCAGACCACCATGGCCCTGATCCGCGAGCTCAAGCTGGGGGCGAGCAAGGGCACCAAGGTGATCCTGGTGGGCAAGGACGGCGAGCGCCATATGCTCAAGGACGACGACAGCGGCGCGAAGCTCGACCCGCAGGTGATCTTCAAGGCGGTGGACGAACTGCCGGCCAGCGAGAAGGCGGTCACCGTGCCCGAGCCGGTTGCTGCCGCCCCCGAGGAGCCCAAGGCCAAGGACAGCAAGACCAAGGACAGCAAGGCCAAGCCCGCCAAGCCGGCCGTACCGCCCAAGCCGCTGGAGGACTGAACGCTCTATCACGGCCCTCTGCGCAATCAGGGGGTCGTTCATGTATCACTGTGTATCTGCGCTTCGCCGCGACCCATTGGCATACAAAACATCGCCTGCCTCGATACATCCGCGACACACCGCTGCGGCTCAATGGCTCCACTTTCCAACCACAGTGGAGCGACACCATGAAAACGACCCGTCAAACCCTCGGCCTGCTCGGCGCCACCCTGCTCGGCGGCATGGTATTGGGTAACAGTGCTTTTGCCGTAGAACCCCTGGCCCAAGGCTACCAGCTGGCCGCCGCCAAGACCCCGGGCGAAGGCAAGTGCGGCGAGGGCAAGTGCGGTGCCGGCGGCAAGGCCACGCAGAGCGAAGGCAAATGCGGCGAAGGCAAGTGTGGCGCCAGTGCCAAGGCCGGAGCCGAGGGCAAGTGCGGTGAGGGCAAGTGCGGCGACGCCTCGTTCGCCCGCACTGACAGCAATCACGATGGCAAGGTCTCCCGCGAGGAATTCCTGGCCGTGGCCAAGGACCGCGCGGCTGACTTCGACAAGATCGACCGCAATCACGACGGCTTCATCTCCGAGCAGGAGGCCCACGATCACTTGGCGGCGATCTACAAGGCCAACGGCAAGGCCATGCCTGATGGGCTGTTCAGCCATCTGACCAGCAAGTCCTGAAGCTTATCGCCGGGCCAGCCCGCTTCCACACTGCCATGCGTGGGAGCGGGCTGGCCCCGCGATGCCGTTCAACGCCCCGCGGAGCCCTGCGATCATGCCCCATCCCCAATTGCACACCGGCCTCGGCCTGCGCCGTGGCCTGCTGCCCGACCTGCTGACGATGGAGGCGGGCGCGGTGGACTTTCTCGAGTGCGCCCCGGAAAACTGGATCGGCGTCGGCGGCGCCTTCGGCCAGGGCCTGGCGCGCCTGGCGGAGCGATTTCCCATCGCCTGCCATGGCCTGTCGTTGTCACTGGGCGGTACCGCGCCGCTGGACCAGGGGTTCCTCGAGCGCACCCGCCAGTTCCTCGACCGCCACCAGGTGCGGATGTACAGCGAGCACCTGAGCTACTGCAGCGACGACGGCCACCTCTACGACCTGATGCCGATCCCGTTCACCGAAGAAGCCGTCCACCATGTGTCCGCACGCATCCGCCAGGCCCAGGATGTGCTAGGTCGGCGCATCGCCGTGGAGAACATCAGTTACTACGCCGCGCCGTACCAGGCGATGCCCGAACTGGACTTCGTCCGAGCCGTGCTCGACGAGGCCGACTGCGACCTGTTGCTGGACGTGAACAATGTCTTCGTCAATGCCTGCAACCACCGCTACGACGCCCGAACCTTCCTCGCCGGCATCCCCCGTGAGCGGGTGGTGGGCATGCATGTGGCCGGTCATTACGACGAGGCGCCGGACCTGAAGGTCGACACCCACGGCGCGCCGGTCAAGGAGGATGTCTGGGTGCTGTTCGCCGATGCCTGCCGGCGCTTCGGGGCACAGCCCACTGTGCTCGAGCGCGACTTCAACTACCCGCCGCTGGCCGAGCTGCTGGCCGAGACGGCGCGGATCCGTAGCCTGCAACGTGCTCATGGAGCGCCAGGCCATGACTGAGACCCTGTGCACCCAGCAGTTCACCCTGGCGCGCCACCTGCGCGACCCAGCCGCCAACCCGCCGCCGCCCGGCATCGAGGCACGGCGCCTGAAGGTCTATCGCGAGCTGTTCTACGGCGCCATCGAAGGGCTGCTGGCCGGCAGTTTCCCGGTGTTGCGCCGGACCTTGGGCGATCAGCGCTGGCATGCGCGGGTGCGTGATTTCTACGCCCATTACCGCAGCCAGACACCGCTGTTCACCGAAGTCGCCGAGGCATTCATCGACTACCTGCAGGGTATCGAGCCCGATACGCCCTGGCAGCTGGAACTGGCGCACTATGAATGGATCGAGGCGCAGCTGTACCTGAGTGACGCCGAGGATCCGCCGCACGATCCTGAGGGTGACCTGCTCGAAGGCGAGCCATTGTTGTCGTGCGTGGCACGGGTGCTGGCCTACCGTTGGCCAGTGGAGCGCATCGGCCCGGACCACCAGCCGAGCGAGGCTGCGGAACAACCCACCTTGTTGCTGGTGTACCGCGACGCCGGCCTGCAGGTGCGTTTCGCCCGCTTGGCGCCGCTGGCCTGGCAGCTGCTGATGGGGCTGCCCGGCACTGGTCGCGAGCGCTTGCGCGCGCTGGGCGATCAGCATCTGCAGCAGGGGCTGCTCTTGCTGCGACAATTGCGCGAGCAAGGCATCATTGTCGGGACCGTGCAGCGCGCGGTGCCGTAAAAACAGAAGGGGCGCCATCTGGCGCCCCTTCGTCGTGCAGCTTAGGCGTCAGCGTCCCACGGACGATCGCCTTTTTCATCCTTGACGCGGGTCGGCAGGCCCATCACGTCCAACGCCTTGAGGAACGGCTCGGCCGGCAGCTCCTCGACGTTGACCATGCGCCCTGCGTCCCACTCGCCACGGGCAACCAGCAGCGCGGCGGCCACCGGCGGCACGCCGGCGGTGTAGGAGATGCCCTGGCTGTCGGTCTCGGCGTAGGCTTCCTCGTGGTCGGCCACGTTGTAGATGAACACCTCGCGCGGCTGACCGTCCTTGGTGCCCTTGACCAGGTCACCGATGCAGGTCTTGCCGGTGTAGCCCGGGGCCAGCGAAGCCGGATCCGGCAGCACGGCCTTGACCACTTTCAGCGGTACCACTTCCAGGCCTTCGGCGGTCTTGACCGGCTGCTCGGAAAGCAGGCCGAGGTTCTTCAGCACGGTGAACACGTTGATGTAGTGCTCGCCGAAGCTCATCCAGAAACGCACGTTCGGCACGTTGAGGTTCTTCGAGATCGAGTGCACTTCGTCGTGGCCGGTCAGGTACAGGTTCTGCGAACCCACCACCGGCAGATCGTCGGTGCGCTTGACCTCGAACATGGTGTTGCTGGTCCACTGGCTGTTCTGCCAGCTCCAGACTTGCCCGGTGAACTCGCGGAAGTTGATTTCCGGGTCGAAGTTGGTGGCGAAGTACTTGCCGTGGGAACCGGCATTGACGTCGAGGATGTCGATCGAATCAATGCGGTCGAAATACTGCTGCTGCGCGAGTTTCGCGTAGCTGTTCACCACACCCGGGTCGAAGCCGACACCGAGAATGGCGGTAATGTTCTTCTGCTGGCACTCTTCGAGATGCTTCCACTCGTAGTTGCCATACCAGGGCGGGGTTTCGCAGATCTTGCCCGGTTCTTCATGAATCGCGGTGTCAAGATAAGCGACACCGGTATCGATGCAGGCACGCAGCACCGACATGTTGAGGAAGGCGGAACCAACGTTGATCACGATTTGCGATTCGGTCTCGCGTATCAGTGCCTTGGTTGCCTCGACATCGAGGGCGTTGAGCGAGAAGGCCTGGATGTCGGCGGGTACCTTGAGGCTACCCTTGGCCTTGACGCTGTCGATGATGGCCTGGC
The DNA here is from genome assembly GCF_019646095.1 of Pseudomonas sp. 2hn. NCBI lineage: Bacteria > Pseudomonadati > Pseudomonadota > Gammaproteobacteria > Pseudomonadales > Pseudomonadaceae > Pseudomonas > Pseudomonas sp. 2hn. The sequence continues at coordinate 2,510,972 of NZ_CP081016.1, forward strand.
ATTTGGAGATGTTCCGTGACGCAATCGCAATACGACCCAGTTCGTCGTTATGCTGTGCGCACTTGTGGGCCACCACCTTGGCGACACCTCCTGCACCAATGATAAGAACGTTCTTCTTCAATTCAGCTTTTCTCCTTCATGAAAGCCTGTCTTACGACAGGCTCGAAACGTAGTCTTCGAACCCGAACTCGCGCACCACCTCGACGCTGCCGTCGAGTTGCTTGACCGCGATGGACGGCATTTTCAGACCGTTGAACCAGTTTTTCTTGACCATGGTGTAACCGGCGGTGTCAACGAACGACAGGCGGTCACCGATCTGCAGCGGCTTGTCGAACTGATACTCGCCGAAGATATCGCCGGCCAGGCACGACTTGCCGCAGACCATGTAGGTATGCGCGCCGTCGTTGGGCGCCATCTTGGCGTTGAGGCGGTAGATCAGCAGGTCGAGCAGGTGTGCCTCGATCGAGCTGTCGACGACGGCCAGGTGCTTGCCGTTGTACAGGGTGTCGAGCACGGTCACTTCCAGCGAGGCGCTGTTGGTGATGGCCGCTTCGCCCGGCTCCAGGTAGACCTGCACGCCGTACTGTTGCGAGAAGGCTTTCAGGCGCGCGCAGAACGCGTCCACCGCGTAGTCTTCGCCGGTGAAATGGATGCCGCCACCGAGGCTGACCCACTCGACCTTGTGCAGCAGGTGGCCGAAGCGCTCCTCGATGTGCGTGAGCATCTTGTCGAACAGGCCGAAGTCGCCGTTCTCGCAGTTGTTGTGGAACATGAAGCCGGAGATCTTCTCGATCACCTTCTCGATTTTCTCAGGGTCCCACTCACCGAGGCGGCTGAACGGGCGTGCCGGGTCGGCCAGCAGGTAGTCGGAGCTGCTCACCTGCGGGTTGACGCGCAGGCCGCGCACCTTGCCCTCGGACTGCTCGGCGAAACGCTCGAGCTGGCCGATGGAGTTGAAGATGATCTTGTCGCAGTTCTCGAGCATCTCTTCGACTTCATCGTCGGCCCAGGCCACGCTGTAGGCGTGGGTTTCACCGGCGAACTTCTGGCGGCCGAGCTTGAGCTCGAACAGCGAGGACGAGGTGGTGCCGTCCATGTACTGCTGCATCAGGTCGAACACCGACCAGGTGGCGAAGCACTTGAGAGCGAGCAGGGCCTTGGCCCCGGACTGCTGGCGCACGTAGGCAATCTTTTCCATGTTGCCCAGCAGTTTCTGTTTATCGATGAGGTAGTACGGCGTCTTGATCATTTAAAGGCCCCCGGCCAGGCCGGCCAAAAAAAGGACACGCATTGTGCCTTCACTTGCCGCGCTACGAAAGGGCGCGAGGCGCATTTCGTCCGAGTTGCGCGCGCACTTCGTTGGCGAAGCGCCATCAGGCCCGTGGCTGTGCCGCCCCTGGTGCCGGACCGGTCCGTGCCGCGATGGCCGACCGACAGCCTTTTCCTGCTGGGGCATCGGCAAGTCGAACAAACAAATGTGACTATCGTAATCGGCTGTTCCCGGACGCAGGGAGAATCCGATGAGCGCGGGAAGGGAGCGATCATTCAATGCTTGGCGGGCAGGGTGATCGTTATGTTTTCAGTGATATAGCGTTCAGGCGATCCTGCCCAGTGGCCACGGTTCCAGGCGCAGGCTGCGCAGCAGCAGGTCGGCCTGGGCCTGGATGGATGCGCGGGTCGGCTTGATCTGGCCCGAACTGCCGGGGGCCATGCCGAAGCGGAAGGTCGCCAGCGACGTGGACCAGAGGAACAGCAGCAGATGCTTCGGAGCGGTCCGCACGATCAGCCCCGGCCTATCCCGATAACGTGTTCGCCGACAGCTGCGCAGATTCAGCCTGGATCAGCAGGCCGCTCGCCAGGCGCGGATCTGTTCCAGCGTGGCGGTGGCGCCACCGCAGACGATCACCAGCACATTGCCGTAGGCCGCCATGGCCTCGGGGCGTTCGAGCAGGGCCAGCGCGGCGCCGCAGGCCGGCTCCACCAGCAGGCGATGATCGCGCAGCAGCCGCTCGCAGGCGTCGAGGGCTTCGCGGTCATTGACCAGGTGGCTGAGCACCGGGTGCTGGCGGGTGCAGGCCAGCGCCTGCTCGGCGACCCGCTTGGCGCCCAGCGAAGTGGCCACTGAAGCGATGCGCGGCAGTTCCACGGTATGTCCGGCGGCCATGGCGGCATGCAGCGATGCCGCGCCATCGGTCTCCACCGCCAGTACCGGCACGTCGTGCCAGCCGTTGCGCTGCAAGCCCTCGACCACCCCGCGGAGCAGGCCGCCGCCGCCAACCGAAAGCACCACCGCGTCGGGCTTGAAACCTGCTGCGGCGACTTCGTCGATCATGCTGGCGTGGCCGGTCCACAGCAGCGGATCGTCGAACGGGTGGATGAAGGCGTCGTCCGCGCCGACCAGGGTCTGGGCGTGTTCATTGGCTTCCTGCCAGGAACTGCCGCGCACGACCACGCTGGCGTCTTCCAGGCGCAGCAGTTCCCTGGCCCGTTCGGTGGTGGTCTCGGGCACCACCACGGTCACCGGCACGCCGAGCTTGCGGCCGGCATAGGCCACCGCCAGGCCGGCGTTGCCGCCGGATGACGAGACGAAATGCCGGGCACCGCGGGCATGGTGGACCTCACAGGCATGGCCGACGCCGCGCAGCTTGAACGAGCCGCACGGTTGCAGGGCTTCGAGCTTGAGCCACACCGGGCGGCCGGCGCTCAGGGACAGCGGGCGGGATTCGATCAGCGGGGTAGCAATGTGCAGCGGCATGATGGGCTCCGGGGTTCAGTCGCGGGCAGCCGTGGCGGGCTCGCCGCGCAGCTGCTCCAGGTAGTTGTAGACGGTATAGCGGGTCACGCCGAGGGCCTCGGCGGCTTTCTCCACGCCACCCTTGACGATGAACAGGCCGCGCTCCTGCATGATGCGCACGGCTTCGACCTTGGCCTGCTTGTTCATCCGCCCCTGGCCGCTGCGTTGCAGCGCGTCCTGGATGATCCCGGCCATCAGCGCGGGCATGTCGGCTGCCTCGTCGGCGGGCGCCGGTGTGGCGCCCAGTGGCTGGAAGTGCTGGAGAAAGGCCATGGCAGCCTCCAGGCCGGTGACGTCGGTGTTTACGCACAGGCTGGCGAAGGGTTGGCCATCGCGATCACGGAAGATCGCCGTGGCGCTGCGCAGGCTGCGACCCTTGAGGGTGGTGGGGTAGTCGGGCAGCACCACTGGCGCAGAGCCCTGTTGGTCGGCCGAGGCCTGCATCAGCGCCTTGAAGCCCTGGTCCTGCTCGGGGGCTGCGAGAATCGGACTGCCGACCCGGCGGCCGGAGAGATGGCCGTTGACGATCGCCACCACCGAGCGCTCCGGGTGCTCGAGGTTATGCAGGAGGATTTCGACGTTGCGTGGGACGACACTGCCCAGGGCCTGCAGGGTGGCCTGGAGGACAGTCAGGGTGAGTTGGCGTTCTTCGATGAGGGTCATGGCATCATGCAAATATCAACACAAAGTTGATATTTGCATGATTTGTTGAGTTTTGCCAGCGTGCTCGTTGACCACGCCCCTCAAGCCTTGCGCGATCGTTGTAGGAGCGGCCTTGTGCCGCGAAAGGGCCGCAGAGCGGCCCCGGCGATCTTGGTCTCATCACTGAACCTGGGGCTGCTATGCAGCCCTTTCGCGGCACAAGGCCGCTCCTACAGGATGTGGCCGGTACTTTGGCCTTGGGGTCAGCCCAGCTTGGGCGTGCGCGGCGGGATCATGCGGCGCGAGCCGGTCGACTCGAAGGCGGCAGCGAATTTCAACAGATTGTTGTCACTGTACGCCTTGCCGGCGAAGGTCAGTCCCACCGGCATGCCGATATCGGCCATGACGCCCATCGGCACGGTCACGGTTGGCACGCCCAGGTGACGGATCGCCAGGTTGCCGTTGGCCACCCAGATACCGTTGCTCCAGGCGATGTCCGCCGACGCGGGGTTCACATCGGCATCCGCCGGGCCGACGTCGGCCACGGTGGGGAACAGCACCGCGTCCAGGCCCTGGGCGTCCATCCAGTCTTCCAGGTCGAGCTTGCGGGTGGCTTCCAGGCCGCGCAAGCCGTCGGGCACGCTGGCGATCTGGTCCCAGCTCTTCAGGCCGCGCTTGGCCATGTTGACGTATTCGTCCATGCCGGCGGCCAGGTCGTCCTCACGGTTGGGCAGGGTGCCTGGGTCGTGGGGGAAGATCTGCGGGCCGTCGACATCGGCCAGGCGGTTGAGCTTGGGATCGTCGTTGGCGCGCAGAAAGTCGTCGAAGGCCCAGCCGGACAGCTCCCACAGTTCGTCATGGAGGAATTCCTTGCTGACGATGCCACGGGTGAACACGGTCGGCGCGCCCGGGCGATCGCCCTCGCAGTTGGAGACCAGCGGGAAGTCGGTCTCGACCACTTCGGCGCCGGCCGCTTCCAGGGCCTGGCGGGCCTGCTGCCACAGTTCGATCACGCTGGCGCGGGTGTTGATGCGCTGGCCGGTCGGGCCGCCGATGCCGGGTTTTTCCGAGGTACCGGCTTCGGGGTCGGCGTTGATGTACATGCGTGGCACTGCGAAGCGCTTGCCCTTGAGCGACTCGGCGCCCACGGCGAGGTCCAGGTACGACTGCGGACGCACGCTCGAGGCGGCCGGGATCGGCACCCACGGCTGCAGGCGCCACAGGTCGCCGCGGCTGTCGGCGTCGTCGGCCACCACCACGTCGAGGATCTCCAGCAGGTCGGCCATGGTCCGGGCGTAGGGCACGACCACGTCCATGGTCGGCGTCAGCGGCCAGTTGCCGCGCACCGAGATCACCCCGCGCGACGGGGTGTAGGCGCACAGGCCGTTGTTAGAGGCCGGGCCACGGCCACTGGACCAGGTTTCCTCGGCCAGGCCGAAGGCGCTGTAGCTGGCGGCGGTGGCGGTGCCGGCGCCGTTGGACGAGCCGGAGGCGAAGGGCGCGGTCAGGTAGGCGGCGTTGTACGGGCTTTCGGCGCGGCCGTAGACGCCGCGCTGCATACCGCCGTTGGCCATGGGCGGCATGTTGGTCTTGCCCAGGCAGATGGCGCCGCCGGCGCGCAGGCGCTCGACGGTGAAGGCGTCACGCTGGGCCACCAGGTCCTTGAACGCCGGGCTGCCGGAGGCGGCGGTCAGGCCCTTGACCAGGTAGCTGTCCTTGGCGGTGTAGGGAATGCCGTCCAGCGGGCCGAGGGTCTCGCCACGGGTGCGGCGGGCGTCGGAGGCTTCGGCCTCCTTGAGCGCTTCAGGGTTGCGCACGACCACGGCATTGAGTGCGGTGGCGGTGTCCTTGCCATCGTAGGCGTCGATGCGCGCCAGGTAGGCCTTGACCAGCTCGACGGCAGTCGTGCGGCCGGACTCGAGCGCGTCGCGCAGCTCGGCAATGGAAACCTCGGTTACCTCGATCATGCTGTCACCACAGTTGTGCAGGTGGAAAAATCATGGCGCGAGTGTAGCAAGAAGGTCCCGATGGGCGCAGGCATGCAGTGGCGAAATGCTTCGTTGCAGCGCGGCATTCAGGCGCTGCGGGGCAGGGCTGAATAACGAGGAAGCGGCGAACCGCCGCTCCCAGGTTATCGATGGGCTTTGGTGATTACAGCAACTTGCGCTGTACCGCCTCGTCCAGGGTGCTGCGGGCCAGTTCGCGGACCACGTCGCGGGTATCGGCCTGGAATGGCAGGCCGACGATCAGTACCAGCTGCATCCAGGTGCGCACCGACTCGCTCTTGCTGACGCGGCCGATTTCCTTGCCGTCCTTGTCCTTGAACACGGTCTCCAGGGTGAAGGTGTTCTTGGCGGTCGACGGCACGATGAAGAAGGTGAAGCCGGTGATGAACGCCGAGGCCACGACGAACTGCTCATGGTTGGTCAGGGTCGATTCGGCGTACAGGTCGGCCGTGCCTTTCTGCGTGGTCACCTGGGTGAAACGTCCGGACTCCTGGTAAGTCTCGGTGAGGGTCTTTTCCCACATCTGCGCCTGCGCGCCGGCAGCGGCGGTAGCCGGGTTGTTGTTGGCCTTGAAGAGCGACGTATTGCGCAGGTAGGCATTGGGCTTGACCGCCTCGACGCTGGCCTTGGGCGGCCAGGTGCCGACCGGGGCGAGGTCGCCGGTGGAGTAGGAGACGCAGCCGCCGAGCAGCAGTGCGCCGAGCAGCAGCAGGTGTTTGAAACCGTTCATGGGGCGATCCCTTCTTTCAACGTTTGGCCAGTTGCACGGTGGCGGTATCCATCAGCTCGGTCACCAGCTGGTTGAGCTGTTTCGAACCCATGGTCGGTGCCCAGTATTCGCGGCCATACAGGCCGACATTGCGCTCGAGCTTGACCTGGTCCTTGGCCCTGGCCAGCTCGGTGCCGTTGCGGTCGACGATGACCAGGTCGCCGGCGACATCGAAACTGTCGACATAGATCGGGCCATTGACCCAGATCCACAGCGTCAGCGTCAGCAAGGCGCCGGGGAAGTAGCCTGGATGCGGGGCGCGACGGCCCTTGAGGGAGGTCATGTCGAATTTCAGCAACACGTCCTGCTCGTCGAGGCGGGTGGGGTACTCGCTGATTGCCTTGAAGTAGCCGCCTTTTTCCACGTACTGGCCGAGCTGGCTGGTCAGCGAGCGGCTGATGGTGGTGCGCGTGGCTTCGTCGATGCCGGGGGCGGACACCACCACGTCGGCGATCTGCGCGGTGCGTGGGCTGGTGATGGTGGCAGGGTGTGGCGGGGTGCCGACCGGGCCGGTGACGTTATAGGAAATACAACCGGTCATGGACAGCAAAGCCGCCAGGGTGGCGGCTCGCAGCAGTGTGTTCAACGTGGGACTTCCTTGCGCAGGTTTGAAATCTGAGCAGGATGACGGCCGCGTTGCAGGGAACTTTAGGATGCGGTGATATTAAATTGATATTGATCTGGGAACAGGGCCGGCAATCGACCCCGTTCGATATCAGGCAAGATCCGCCGCCGAATGGCGTTCCGCCACCTGGCTGGCTTCGTCGCCCCAGGTTCGATTGACCCGGGTGCCGCGTTGTACGGCCGGGCGCTGGGCGATGGCTTCGGCCCAGCGCTGCACGTTCGGGTATTCGTGCACCGCGAGGAACTCCGCCGCGCCGTACAGGTTGCCGCGCACCAGCTGGCCATACCAGGGCCACACGGCGATGTCGGCGATGCTGTACTCGGGGCCGCCCAGGTAGGCGCTTTCGGCCAGCCGGCGGTCGAGTACGTCGAGCTGGCGCTTGGCTTCCATGGTGAAGCGGTTGATGGCGTACTCGAACTTTTCCGGCGCATAGACGTAGAAATGGCCGAAACCACCGCCCAGGTAAGGCGCCGAGCCCATCTGCCAGAACAGCCAGTTGAGGGTTTCGGTGCGCGTGGCCAGGTCCTTGGGCAGGAAGGCGCCGAACTTTTCCGCCAGGTACAGCAGGATCGAACCGGACTCGAACACTCGCACCGGCGGTTCGACGCCGCGGTCGAGCAGGGCGGGAATCTTCGAGTTGGGGTTGACCTGCACGAAGCCACTGCCGAACTGGTCGCCCTCGCCGATGCGGATCAGCCAGGCGTCGTATTCGGCGCCGCCGTGGCCGAGGGCCAGCAGTTCTTCCAGGAGGATGGTGACCTTGACGCCATTGGGCGTGGCCAGGGAATACAGCTGCAGCGGGTGCTTGCCGGTGGGCAGCGGCTTGTCGTGGGTGGGGCCGGCCACCGGGCGGTTGATGCTGGCGAACTGGCCGCCGGAGGGCGCCTCGAAGGTCCAGACCTTGGGCGGAACGTAGGGCTTGCTCATGGGGAGTCTCCAAGTAGGCGCTATGCAGGTGGACTGCTTTCTATGCCATGGGTTCGCTGTATGGGGCAAATGCAATGTACGCGGTCGTGGGATGCATGGGCCTGAAAAACGCAATATTTTGATTCAACCGGCGCAGCGTAGGAGCGGGCTTGCCCCGCGATGGACCTGGCACCGGCTTTGCCGGTGATCGCGGGTCAAGCCCGCTCCCACGCTGGTGACGCTTGTAGCTTCGTTCCCTGTGCGATAGCGCCGTTCGACGGGGCGGGCAATTTCCTAACGTGCCGAGGCGGGCGCCGGTGTGGCTGGCGCCTCGGGCTTCTTCGCAGGTTTCAGCCGCGACACCCCGAACAGCACCAGCACCAACCCGGCCACCTGGTACAGCGAAACCGCCTCGCTGAGGATCAGCCACGATGCCAGCATGGTCAGCACCGGCCCCAGGTTGCCCACCGCCGCCGTGTGCGTGGGGCCCATGCGCTGGATCGCCAGGGCCACCCAGTAGATCGGCAATACCGTGGAGAACAACGCCATCAGCGCCGCGTTGAGCCACACCGCGCTCGGCAACTGCAGCAACGGCGCGACATCCGCCACCAGCAGGTAATGAGCCAGCACCATCAGCGACGAGGCGCTGCCGCACAGGCCGGCCAGGCGCATCGAGTTCATGCGCTTGAGCATCATCCCGGTGCCGGAGTAGTACAGGGCATAGGTCACCGCGCTGGCGAACACCCAGAGCGAGCCGACCAGCACCTGGTTGCCGGCGCCCGTGCTGCCGATGTCATGCACGAAGGCAATGCCCAACCCGAGGTAGCACAGGCCCATGGCCGCCAGCGTACGCAGGGTGGGGCGTTCGCGTTGAACAACGGCCTGGATCACCAGCACCAGGGTCGGGTAGGTGAACAGGATCAGGCGCTCCAGGCCGGCGCTGATGAACTGCAATCCATAGAAGTCGAACAGGCTGGCCAGGTAGTAGCCGAACAGGCCAAGCAGGGCAACCCGCAGGCCATCGCCAGCGCTCAGCGGCGCACCGCCCTGGCCACGACTGGCCCACACCAGCCAGGCGAACAGCGGCAGCGACAAGGCCATGCGCAACGCCAGCAGGCTGATGGCGTCCACGGGGCCGGCGGCATAGGCGAGCTTGACGAAGATGGCCTTGAAGCTGAAACCCAGGGCTGCGAGCACGGCATACAGGCTGCCGTTGGCGAGGGCGCGGTGGAGCGGGGTGGGCAGGCGGGTCATGACAGGTCCGTGACGGCAAGGGGGCGTGGCTTATTCTGCGCAGAACGCAGGCAGGCTAGAATCGCTTTTTCTCGAACATGGTGTTCTGATTTGGAGAAGCCCTGATGCACTTTGATCTGGCGGACCTGCGCCTGCTCGCGGCCATCGCCGCGACCGGCAGCCTGAGCAAGGCGGCGGCGACCTTTCCGGTGGCGGTCTCGGCCGCCAGCACCCGGCTGCGCCTGTTCGAGGCGCGCTGTGGCTTGACCCTGTTCCTGCGCAAGACCGACGGCATGCAGCTGACCCCCGCCGGGCGCCTGGTGCTGGAGTCGGCACGCGGCGTGCTGGGCGAGGCGCAGAAACTGCACGACACCCTCGGCGAGCTGGCCGGCCAGCGGCGCATCACCCTGCACCTGGCGGCCTCCACGGTGACCAACAGCACCTTGCTGCCGGCGGTGCTCGGGCCATTCCTGGCCGACTACCCGGAAGTGGACCTGCAACTGGTCGAGCACAAGAGCATCGATGTGCTGCGGGTGGTACTGGCCGGGGAGTGCGAGATCGGCGTGTACGACGGCAACCTGGTCAACGATGGCCTGGTGTCGCTGCCATTTCGCACCGAGCGCCTGGTGCTGCTGGTGCCGCTCGATCACCCGTTGGCCGGGCGTGGCCAGCTGCGCCTGGCGGATGCCCTGGGGTTTCCCTTCGTCTGCCTGCCGGCCGAGCGCGCCATGCAGCGTTTCGTCGAGGAGCTGGCGATGAACCTGGCCATGCCGCTGAAGGTGCGGGTGCGCGCCCCCAGCTTCGAAGCCATCGCCCAGCTGGTGGCCCAGCACGCCGGCATCTCCATGTTGCCCGAGACCGCCGCGGTGCGCGCCGAGCAGGAACTGGCGGTGCGCCGGGTGGCGCTGGAGGAGCGCTGGGCGACCCTGGAACTGCGCATCTGCTTCCGTGGCTGGGAGGCGCTGAGCTCCCATGGGCGGCAGCTGGTGAGCTTCCTTTCCGGGCAATAGCGCGGGCGGATGGGTTGTTCGTCAGAATGCCATCATTTGGATATCAAATGTGCCTGTGCAAACGCCGTCGAGCGCATACAATCAGCGCTCTGAACGGTAATACACAGGCCACCCCCACCCATGGCGTTCGACGCTTCCACCCTGCTGACCCTCTCCATTGCCCTGGCCGCGGTCGCCGCCTTGTACCTGGCCGCGGAATGGATCAGCGTGCGCGAGTCCTCCTTGCTGTGCTGGAGCGCCAGCTTCGCCACCATCAGCGTCGGCTCCTCGCTTGCCCTGCTGCGCGGCAGCGGTTATCTGTTCGTCGGCATCTGGTTTGCCAACGGCATGCTGGTCGCCGCTCACTGGCTGTTTTTGCTGGGGGGGTCGCGCTTCACCGAGACGCGGCTGTCACGGGCCTGCTACCTGGCGCCGCTGCTCTGGTCGGGCCTGTTGCTGCTGCCGCAATGGCCGCTGTGGTCGAAGACTTTCCTGGTGCTCAACTCGCTGCTGGTCGCCGGCTTCACCCTGTACGCCAGCGCGTTGCTGCGCCCGCACGGCAAGTCCCTGAGCGTGGGGGCGGTGCAGTTGCGCTACATCCTGCTGCTGCATGGCCTGTTCTACCTGGCCAAGACCTTGCCGGCGCTGCTGCCGGGGACGCTGATCGACCTCACGGCGTTCCGTGGGCAGATCATCCAGGCGTCGCTGGTGGAGGGCGCCATGGCGATCATGCTGATCGCCCTGTCGATGACCGGCACCGTGCGCTACCGCCGCGAGGAGCGCATCGAGCGTCTGGCCGCGCGCGATCCGTTGACCGCGCTGTACAACCGCCGGGCCCTGGAGGTGCGGGCGGCGAGCCTGCTGAAGGAGGTCTCGCCGCAGCGTCCGGGTGCTCTGTTGCTGATCGACATCGACCACTTCAAGCTGGTCAACGACCTGCACGGGCACGCCGCCGGTGACCGCCTGCTGGTGGCCTTGAGCGAAATGATCCGGGCATTGCTGCCGGAACGGGCGATCGCCGCGCGCCTGGGCGGTGACGAGTTCGTCATCCTGCTGGGTGATGCTTCGCGCCAGGCCATTGAACAGCTGGCCGATACCTTGCGCCGGCAGTTCCAGGCCACGGCCGAGCAATCGTTCCGCACCCCCGAGGCGGTGACCCTGAGCATTGGTGCCAATCTGTTCGATCGGCCACCGGCCAGCCTGGCGGCCCTGATCGAGCAGGGGGACGTGCTGCTGTACGCCTCCAAGCGCGGCGGGCGCAACAGCCTGCAGCTGGTGGACGGGCTGCGCGGCTGAGCTACTTGTTGTTGATGCATTGCGACTGCACCGAGTAGCGCACGGTGCGCAGGGTGCCCTGGCTGTCCTCGAAGGTCATCAGCCGGGGCACCACCTCGCAGGTGCGCGGGTCGCCCGACTGGCGCACGAGGCGGGCGACGTCGAGCTTCATGCCATAGCGATAGTCGACGATCTCCGGCATCGGCTTGGCGCGTTGCGCCGCGTAGGCCGCCACGGCCTGCTGATGGTCTTCGAGCAACTGCTCGTTGTCCAGCTTGGAAAAGCCCGTGGCCTGGGCCGAAAGGGAAAGCGCCAGCAGGGCGGCGATCAGGGTCGGTCGTAGCATGGTGCGTGTCTCCGAAAGGTTCGTTTCGCAGTCCACGCTAGCGACGGGCAGCCGACAGCGGCATGACGCCCGGGTTACAGATATGAAAGGTGGCCGTGGATGCCGATCCCGCGGCCGTGAATGACACGATTGTAATCCTCCCATCACCTTCCCGTTATCCGCCAGCGGCGAGCATCAGGCTCGGCCAACGGGGCTGGGTGCGCACGCATCTGGCCAGACCAGGGACGCTCCAGCGCCAAGGCCCGAGAACAAGAACAGCCGCAATCGAAGGAGCATCGGATGACAAGCAATCCAACACTTTCCCTGGCCGCCCTGCTGGCCCTGGCTGGCTTCGGCCCGGCGGCCTGGGCCGCGCAAGAGCAGCAGGAGGGGTTCATCGAGGGCAGCCGCCTGAGCGTGCTCAACCGCAATTACTACTTCAATCGAGACCATCGCGACGGTCGCGCGCCCACCTACAACCCCGGCAAGGCCAGCGACAACGGCTACTCCGAAGCCTGGGCCCACGCCATCATCACCCGCTTCGAATCCGGCTTCACCCAGGGCACGGTGGGTGTCGGCGTGGATGCCTTCGCCATGCTCGGGCTCAAGCTCGACACCGGTGGCGGGCGCAACGGCGGGCGCAGCTCGTTCGACGTGCTGCCGGTGGACCGTGACGGCCAGGCTCGCGACGAATACAGCAAGGTCGGCGGCGCGGCCAAGGTGCGCCTGTTCGACACCGTGCTGCGGGTGGGCGACGTGTTTCCGGTCAACCCGGTGGTCGCTGCCGGCGACTCGCGGCTGCTGCCGGAAAGCTTTCGCGGGGTGACCCTGGAGAACACCAGCCTGCAAGGCCTGACGCTGCAGGCCGGGCGCCTGCACGCCATGAGCCAGCCGGTGTCCAGCAACCTGCGCGAGAACTTCGTGACCTTCTACGGCGGCCCGGTGGACTCGCCGTGGATCGCCTATGGCGGTGGCGACTACGCGATCAATGAAAACGTCAGCGTGAGCCTGTTCGGCAGCCGCCTGAAGGATGTGTGGAACCAGTACTACGCCGGCACCAGCGTGACCTGGCCGTTGTCGGACGAACTGGCGCTGATCGGCGGCTTCAATTTCTACAACGCCAAGGACGAGGGGCGTCAGCGCCTGGGGCAGTTCGACAACGACATCTGGAGCGCCAAGCTCGGCGTGCGCTACGGCGCCCACACCCTCGCGCTGACCCACCAGCGCAACAACGGCGACGACGATTTCGACTACCTGCGCCAGTCCGACTCGATCTTCCTCGACAACTCCATCCAGTACAGCGACTTCAATTCGCCGAAGGAGCGCTCGTGGATGCTGCGCTACGACCTGAACATGGCCGCCTACGGCGTGCCGGGGCTTTCGTTCATGACCCGCTACGGCCGTGGCAGCGACGCCGACTACAGCCACGCCAACGCCTACTACATGCGCCGCGACGACAACGGCGACCCGCTCACCGACCAGAAGCGCTGGGAGCGCGACATCGAGGTCAAGTACGTGGTGCAGACCGGCGCGGCCAAGGACCTGTCGCTGCGCGTGCGCCAGGCCACCACCCGGGCCACGGCCTTTGAATCGGACCTGGACGAGGTGCGGGTGATTGTCGAGTACCCACTGTCGATCCTTTGAGCATTTCCCGGATTCACCTTGAGAAGCCCACGTGCTCCTTTGGTTACAGGTGAATGTCTTGACGCCTCTGATGAGGCGTCTTTTTTTGCCCCCGATTACGCCCCCCACCTGTAGGAGCGGGCTTGTCCCGCGATCACCAGCAACGCCTGTTCCCAGCAATAGCGATGCCTCGGTTGCCCTCCCCATGGGCCCTATCCAATCGAAGGCCCCACCCCGCGACAAGTTGTCTGCTTGACTTGCAGAGGCACCCTACGATCGTTAACTTGACTTCGTAGTCAGTTTTTGTGATCGTGCGCGCCCTCCCAGTTTCTCAAGCACCAGAAAAAGCATGGGCAGCCCAAGAGCTACCCAGAGGATCAACCATGTCCAACCGTGATATTTCCCGGCGCTCGTTCCTGCAAGGCGGGCTGATCGCCGGTGTCGGCGTGACCCTGGCGCCGCTCGGCAGCCAGGCCTTCGCCGCCCTGATGGAAAACAAGGTCACCACCTCGCCGCAGAAGTGGATGAACCACGACGGCAAGGCGCGCTTCCGTAACGACGCGCTGTCCAAGGTCTGTGGCAACAAGGTGTTCGCCCGCGACATCCGCGCCAAGGACATGCCCGGCTGGCCGCAGCAGCAGGGCCACGCCATGCTGCTCAAGGCCACCAAGGCCGACCGCCTCTACGCAGGCTACGACCTGTCCCTGCTGGGCGCCGAGCTGCAGCCGGACCGCATCGTCACCGCCGACGACCTGAAGAAGGACGGCATCGCCTGGCCCGAAGCCCATTCGCCGGACCCGCTGCTGCCCCCGGGCCAGGTGCCGATGTTCATCGGCCACCCGGTGGCGATCCTGATCTGGAACGACTTCGAGCGCTTCCGCAAGGCCAAGCTCAAGCTGCAGTTCAACGACCAGGCGATCCGCTACGGCGCCCAGGCGCCGCTGTACCAGCGCGACCCCTACGGCAGCTTCCGTTTCGTGCGCGTGGGCGGCAAGACGCCGTTCGACGAGGACGAATACTCGAGCCTGAAGAACACCATGCTGTTCCCCACCATCCTGGCGCGCAAGCCGGTATGGACTGCCGAGCCCAAGCAGCACGGCACCCTCACCGAGCAGGGGATGTTCTACGCCCAGCGCATCGACGAGCAGCTCAAGCAGCCGCCGGAAGACTGGCTGCTGTTCGACGAGCGCTACAAGACCCCGTCGATCGAGCCCGCGGCCCTCGAGCCGGACAACGGCAACGGCTGGTTCGACCCGGCCACCGGCACCCTGCATTTCGTCGTGGCCACCCAGTGCCCGTTCGAAGTGGCGCAGGAATGCGTGCACATGATCAAGCCGTCGCGCTTCGGCCTGAAACATCTGAACATGCATCCCGGCTACACCGTCGGCTACGGTTCCAAGGACAACAACATCTTCGTGTTCTACGCCGCCGTCGCCGCCCTGTACGGCGCGGGCGTGCCGATCCGCCTGGCCAACGACCGCTACGAGCAGTTCCAGAGCGGCATCAAGCGCCACCCGTTCGACATCCGCTACCAGCTGGCCGTCGACAAGAAGGACATGAGCTTCAAGATTTTCCGCGCCGACATGAGCGTCGACGGCGGCGGGCGCATCAACTACAGCCCGTCGGTGGCCGCCGTGGGCGCCACCGCAGCGCAGTCGATCTACTACATGCCGCAGAACGACCTGTCGGTGACCGCTTACCATTCCCGTGGCGTCGAGGCCGGCTCCATGCGCGGCTACGGCACCCTGCAGAGCATGGCCGCCACCGAGATGATGGTCGACGAGATCGCCGACCGCCTGGGCGTTGACGCCATCGAGCTGCGCCGCAAGAACGCGCTCAAGTCGGGCATGAAGAACACCCAGGGCGCAGTGCCCGCCGGTGCCTTGCGTCTGCACGAGATCCTCGACAAGGCCGCCGCGCACGACTGGTGGAAGAACCGCCACGCGCGCAAGCAGGCCGAGGACGCCAAGGACCACGACAACTGGTACGGCGTGGGCTTTGCCATCACCCAGAAAGACTTCGGCACAGGCTCCGAGGCGCCGATGGCGGCGGTCGAGTTCAGCGCTGACGGTCGTATCAGCCTGCGCCATATCGGCACTGAGCTGGGCACTGGCATGTCCACCTCCCAGGCCCTGGTGGTCAGCGACTTCCTCGGCCGTGTCGCCGATGAGGTGATGACCGCCCAGACCGAATGGCCGGAGCTGGCGCTGACCACCAGCGGCAACCCCTACCTGATCAGCCAGGCCGAGCAGGACGCCGCGCTGCGCAACCCGCGCTGGGTCGGCAAGCTGGCTTCGCCGTCGTCGGCGACCAACTCGGCGTTCTACTTCAGCCACGCCACCCGCGAAGCGGCGCGCGTGCTGTTCAACCATGGCCTGTGGCCGGCGGCCATGGCCCTGTGGAGCCAGGGCCCGTATGGCGGCCAGGCCAACCCGTTGGTGGTGCGCCGCGAGAACGCGGTGTGGGTCAACGGTGAGCTGACCGGCAACGGCCTGGCGCCGATCCCGTTCGCCACGCTGGCCAAGAAGGCCCACGAAATGGGCCTGGTCACCGGTGTCAGCGTGCACGGATTCAACCGCTGGAGCTGGGCCGAGGCCGACTTCGTCATTGACGGCGTGCGCGAGCGCCTGCCGCTCGATGCCGTGGCGGTGAAATACGGCGACGGCGCGGTGAACGCGAAGAAGGCGCAGATGAACAGCGCCGGCTTCCACCTGCTCGACCGGCAGAACGCCGAATACCCGGCCACCCAGTTGAACAACGCCATGGTCACCTACTACAGCCCGGTGGCGACCATCGTCGAGGTCAAGGTCAACAAGGGCAGCGGCGAGGTGACGGTGCTCAACCACCACAGCTGGGTCGAGTGCGGCCGGGTACTGGTGCCGGAGCTGGTCAAGGGCCAGCTCGAGGGCGGTATCGCCATGGGCATCGGCCATGCGCTGCTGGAGGAAATGCCGCTGTACGAGGGTGGCCCGGGTGAGGGCGACTGGAACTTCAACCGTTATCGCCTGCCGATGGCCAAACATGTGGCGGTGTGGAAGCAGACCTCGGAGATCCTGCCGCCGCTGTCGCCGACCGACCCGTCCAAGGGCATCGCCGAAGTGGTGATGATCCCGGTGGTCGGCGCCATCGGCAACGCCGTGGCCCATGCCATCGGCAAGCGCGTGCGCGACCTGCCCATCACCCCCGCCCGAGTCAAGGAGGCCCTCAATGGCTGACCGCAAGCTGCAACTGACCCTCAACGGTCAACCTGTCGTCACCGAAGTGGTCCCCGATGACCTGGCGATGATCGACTTCCTGCACGAATACCAGAACCTCACAGGCTCCCGCCTGGGCTGTGGCCAAGGTATCTGCCATGCCTGCGTGGTGATCGTCGACAACCCCGACGGCACCAGCGAGGAAGTGCGCACCTGCATCACCGGCGCGCATTACTTCGAGGGCAAGAAAGTCCGCACCATCGAAGACCACGCCAAGCTCGACGAAGCCGGCAATCCGGGCGAGTTGAACCCGATCCAGCAGAAGTTCGTCGACCGCTTCGCCTTCCAGTGCAGCTACTGCGCGCCGGGCTTCGTCAACGCCGCCACGGTGCTGGTGGAAAAGGCCCAGCGCAAGCCGCTGAAACAGAGCGAGCTGGAGGGCGCCATCGAGGCCAGCCTCGGCCACCATGTGTGCCGCTGCACCGGCTACGTGCGTTATTACGAGGCGACCCGCGAAGTGCTGGGTGACCTCGGCCTGGTCAAGGAGGGTTGAGCATGACGCGTGTTCTGAACAGCCTGGCCCTGGCCATCGGCGCACTGGTGACCTTCAACGCCCAGGCGGCGGACGAGGGCTTGATCAAGCGCGGCGAATACCTCGCCCGCGCCGCCGACTGCATGGCCTGCCACACCGCCGAAGGCGGCGCGCCCTATGCCGGCGGCCTGCCGATTCATTCGCCGTTCGGCACCATCTACGGCACCAACATCACCCCGGACAAGCAGTACGGTATCGGCAACTACAGCAGCGACGAGTTCTTCGCCGCCCTCACCGAGGGCAAGCGCAAGGACGGTGCCAACCTGTACCCGGCCATGCCGTACACCTCGTACCACCTGGTCAAGCGGGAGGATTCCGACGCGATCCATGCCTACCTGATGAGCGTGGCGCCGATCAACCGTCCGGCCCCGGAAACCAGCCTGAGCTTCCCGTTCAATGTGCGCACCGGCCTGATCGGCTGGAACCTGTTGTATGGCAAGAGCGTGCAGCTGGAGGAGGGCAAGGGCAACAGCGAGGCGTGGAAGCGTGGCCAGTACATGGTCGAGGTGCTCGGCCACTGCGGCGAGTGCCACACCCCGCGCAACCCGATTGGCGCGCTGCAGCAGGACAAGCGCCTGACCGGCGGCCTGCTGCTGGGCTACCTGGCGCCGAGCCTGCTGGCCCAGGACCTGGCCGACCGCGGCTGGAACCATGCGGATCTGGCGACCTTCCTCAAGCACGGTGTCAGCGCCCAGGGCAGCATGTTCAACGAGATGTACCCGGTGGTGCACCACAGCACCCAGCACCTTGAAGACAGCGACCTGGCGGCCATGGCCACCTACCTGCTCGGTGACCAGCCGCCGGCGGCCAAGGTGGTGCAGGCAGTCGCCCATGAAACCATGGGCGAGAGCGCCAAGCGCGGCCGCCAGCAGTACCTCAACGTCTGCGCCGGTTGTCACGGTGTCGAGGGCGAGGGCAAGCCGCACATCGCCGTGGCCATGCGCGGCAACACCGTGCTGCGCCAGGCCGACTCGCGCAACCTGGTCAAGGCCATCGTCGACGGCATCCGCGAGCAGCAGTTCACTGGCTTCGAGCGCATGCAGCCGATGCCGGGCTTCGCCGACAAGCTTGATGACGGGCAGCTGACCGACATGGTCAACTACCTGCGCGAAGCCTGGGGCGGCCTGCCGGGCGACCTGACCACCCAGCAGCTGGCCCAGCTGAAGGCGGACTGACCTGTGCAGCATCTCGACCTGCAGGTGGTACGCCAGGCGGCGCAGTGGTCGCGTGATGGCCTGCGCGTGTGGCTGTGCACGGTGCTCTGCACCTATGGCTCGGCGCCGCGCGCGCCGGGCTCGCTGCTGGCGGTCAACGAGCAGGGGCACTGGGTCGGCTCGCTGTCCGGCGGCTGCGTCGAGGAGGACTTCCTCGAACGCGTCGCCGCCGGCGAGTTCGCCGGCGGCGTCACCGTGGTGCGCTACGGCGACGGCAGCGACACCCGCGGCAACATCCGCCTGCCCTGCGGCGGCATCCTCGATGTGCTGGTGGAGAACCTGCCGGGCGACTGCGCGACCCAGGCGCACCTGAGTGAGCTGGAGGCGGCCTTGCTGGGCCGCCGTCGGCTTGTGCGCGAGGTCGACCTGCGTACGGGCGAACGCCGCGTGCAGGACGACCACAGCCAGGGACCACGGGTGGAGCAGGGCGAGCATCGCGTGCGCTTGCGCGTCGGCGCCGCCCAACGCCTGTTGCTGGCCGGCTACTCCAGTGTCGCGCACTTCTGCGCCGAGTTCGGCAAGGGCCTGGGCTTCGAGGTGGTGCTGTGCGACCCTCGTGACGAGGTGATGGACAACGTGGTGCTCGACGGGATAGAAATCCGTCGGGAACTGCCCTCGCTGTTCATCGCCAACGGTGGTTGCCACCGCGACACGGCGGTGGTGGCGCTCACCCACGACCCGAAGATCGACGACCTGGCCATGCTCGAAGCGGTACACACCGAAGCGTTCTACATTGGCGTGATGGGCTCGCGGGCCACCTCGGAAAAACGCCGTGAACGCCTGCGCCGTATCGGCGGGCTCGGCGATGCCGAGATGGCGCGCATCCATGCGCCCATCGGCCTCAACCTGGGCAGCAAGACGCCGGCGGAGATCGCCCTGGCGGTGCTTGCCGATATCTTGCGCACTCGTAGCGGCATCGCCCGCGAGGCCTTGTGAGCGTCGTCGCGCTGGTGTTGGCGGCCGGCCAGGGTTCGCGCTTTGGCGCGGACAAGCGTCGGGCCGTGCTGGGTGATGGTCGCAGTCTGTTGCAGCACAGCGTCGAGCGCGCCCTGGCGGCGTTCGACGAGGTGCGCGTAGTGCTGCGCGCTGGCGAGCGGGGCGAGGATCTGGGGTTACCGCCAGACTGTCGGGTTGTCCATAGTCTCGATGCCGGGCTGGGCATGGGCAATAGCCTGGCGGCGGGCGCCGCATCGCTGGGGGACAGCGAGGCACAGGCGGTCGCCATCCTGTTGGGAGACATGCCGTGGATCCTGCCCGCGACTTTCCAGCGTCTGATCGCAACTGCTGGCCCTTCGGTCATCGTGGTGCCGCGTCATCAGGCTCAGAATGGGCATCCGGTGCTGTTTGGGCGGGAGTTCTGGGCCGAGCTCGGCGGGTTATCCGGTGATGAAGGGGCGCGCGCCGTGTTGCGACGGCATGCCGATCGCGTTGTTGTTCTGGACCTGGACGATGGCGGGGTCGTGCGCGACGTCGATACGCCGTCTGCGCTCGACTAGACTGTCCCGGGCCATTTTGCGGTCGCTGTGTAGGAGCGGCCTTGTGCCGCGAAAGGGCTGCGGTAGCAGCCCCAGCGATATTGACGGTGACTCGGAAACTGGGGCCGCTGCGCGCCCCTTTCGCGGCACAAGGCCGCTCCTACACAGGGACCGCGCGGTCTGATGTACCGATGCCACAGGCAGCCATTGAGGGAAAACCCTCATTGCCGCTCATCCGGTGGCCTCCTAGCATGGATCCGGTAAACCCCCAGGCACAGGAGCACAGCCATGACCAGCAACAACGACGACAAACGCCCGACCCCCGATCCGGCCGAGGACAATGCCTTCTTCCCCTCGCCGTATTCCCTCAGCCAGTTCACCTCACCCAAGTCCGACCTCAGCGGCGCCGATTACCCCGACGCCTACAAGGGCGGACGCTGGAAAATCCTCCTGATCGGCGCCGACGAGCGCTACCTGCTCACCGACAACGGCACGCTGTTCTCCACCGGCAACCATCCCGTGGAAACTCTGCTGCCCATGTACCACCTGGACAAGGCGGGCTTCGCCTTCGACGTCGCGACCTTGTCGGGCAACCCGGTCAAGTTCGAATACTGGGCCATGCCGCGCGAGGACCAGCAGGTGCTCGGCCTGTTCGAGCGCTACAAGCCAGCGTTCAAGCAGCCGCGCAAGCTCGCCGAGGTGATCGACAGTGCCCTGGGGGACGACTCGGACTACATCGGCGTGTTCATTCCCGGTGGTCACGGCGCGTTGATCGGCCTGCCGGAAAGCGAAAAAGTTGCCCAGGTGCTGAAATGGGCGGCGGATCACGACAAGTTCGTCATCACCCTGTGCCACGGGCCGGCGGCGCTGCTGGCTGGCGGCAAACTGTTCGATGGCTACAAGATCTGCGCCTTCCCCGATGAGCTGGATGCCAAGACCCCGGACATCGGCTACATGCCCGGTCACCTGACCTGGAAGTTCGGTGAGCGCTTGCAGGCCCAGGGCGTCGAGATCGTCAACGACGGCATCTCCGGCGCCGTCCACCAGGACCGCCGGCTGCTCACCGGTGACAGCCCGTTGGCCGGCAACGCCTTGGGCAAGCTGGCTGCCGCGGCCTTGCTCAAGGCGGCCAACGGCGAGTGAGTGGCATGCCGTTCGACGAGGTGGTCCAGGCGGTCCGACAGATCGAGCAGGCGACCGCCCTGGCGACGATCCAGGCAGCCGTGCGCAACGTCGCCCGGCCGCTGGGTTATGACCGTTTCGTGCTGTTCAGCGCCAGCGCCGCGCGGGACGAAGTGGTCGAGCGCATCCACTGGGTGGAAGGGGACTGGTTCGGTGACGGCCAGGCGGTCGATGCCCAGACCTATGTGCGCCATTGCCCGGTGACTCGCCATCTGCTGGCCGCCCGTGAAGCGTTCTTCTGGAGCAAGCAGCCGAGTGACGAAGGTGAACGCTATCGGGTGGTGCGGTTGCCCAGCGGGCCGGGTATCCATGGCCTGCAGGTGCCGGTGTTCGGCCCGGCAGGCCTGGAGGGGGCGATGAGCCTGGGCGGGGGGCGCATCGACGCTTCGGTGCCGGCGCGCCTGGCCCTGAGCCTGCTGGCCAACGCGGCGTTCCTCGGCGCCCGGCGGCTGCTGGAGGCCCCGCCCGGCGAGGGTCAGCTGTCGGCTCGTGAGCGCCAGGTGCTGGCCTGGACCGCCGCCGGGCAGCGCCAGGCGGATATCGCCGCCACCCTGGGCCTGTCGGTGCGCACTGTGGAAAACCATCTTCGCGCCGCTCGCCGTCGCCTGGGGGTGAGCACCACCGCCCAGGCGATCAGGCTCGCCCTGGGCAGCGGCGCGCTGGACTGACTCAGCCGTTGTGCGCAACCTGCAACACCACGTTGCCGATATGCCGGCCAGACTCCATCAGGGCATGGGCCTGGCTGGCTGCCGCCAGTGGAAAGGTCGCGTGGATCAGCGGCTTGACCGCGCCGCTGCGCACATGGGGCCAGGCCTTCGCCTGCAGCTCCGCGAGAATCGCCGCCTTGTCGTCGGCGCTGCGCGCGCGCAGCGTCGAGCCGATATGGGTCAGGCGCTTGGTCAGCAGGGGGAACAGGTCGACCTCGGTGGCCGGGCCCTTGACCACGCCGATCTGCACGATGCGCCCATCCATGGCCGCGGCCTTGAAATTGCGGGCCACATAGTCGCCGGCGATGATGTCGACGATCACGTCCACGCCCTTGCCCTCGGTGTGCAAAATGACCTGTTCGACGAAGTCCTCGCGGGTGTAGTCGATGGCCACGTCGGCGCCCAGTTCGAGGCTGGCGGCCTGTTGCCCGACGCCGTTGACCGTGGTGAGGATCTTCGCCGCGCCCAGGGCCCGGGCCAGCTGCGTGGCGGTGGTGCCGATGCCGGACGCGCCGCCGTGGATCAGCACGCTTTCACCGGCCTTGAAGCCGCCGCGCTGGAACAGGTTGACCCAGACGGTCATGAAGGTTTCCGGCAAGGCCGCACCCTCGACCATCGACAGGTTTTCCGGCAGGTGCGCGGTGGTGCGTTCGTCGGCCACGGCGTACTCGGCATAGCCGCCGCCCTGGACCAGGGCGATCACCGCGTCGCCCACTGCAAAGTGGCGGACCTGCTCGCCGATGGCCACGACCATGCCGGCGATCTCCAGCCCCGGAATGTCCGGCGCGCCGGCGGGCGGGTCGTACAGGCCCTTGCGCTGCAGCAGGTCGGGGCCGTTGACGCCGGCGGCATGGACCTGGATCAGCACCTCCCGGGGGCCCGGTCGAGGCGTGGCATGGGTGGCGGCCTGCAGGACCTCGGGGCCCCCAGGTTGGGTAATATCGATGGCGGTCATGTGAGTGGGGATGTGACGCATGAAGACCTCTGTCATTCTGAGGAAAGGCCGCTTTGGCCCGGTGCGTCACAGGGTATGAAACCCACGCTGCGCGGTCGCGCGGCGATTTTGCGAAGCACCTTTGCAGATTTTCTTCAGGTGCCGCGATGCCTGCGGGCCGACAAGTAATGGAGTGAACCAATGAACTGGGATGACGCCCGCATGCTGCTGGCCTTGAGCCGCGAACTGACCCTGCGCCGCGCCGCCCGGGTACTGCGCGTCGACCAGGCCACCGTGGGTCGGCGGGTGGCGGCGCTGGAGGCGGACCTTGGCGCGACCCTGTTCCTGCGCACACCCGCCGGCTACCAGCTCACCGCCACCGGCGAAGTGGCCGTGGAAATGGCGCAGAAGATGGAGCAGGCCGCCATGGAACTGGCCCGCCGCACCCGGGGCAGCGATAACGAACAGGCCGGCGAGGTGCGTATCGCCACCACCGATTCCCTGGCGCTGGAGTTTGTCATCCCGGCGCTGCGCCGGTTGCACGACGACCACCCCGAGGTGCGCATCGTGCTCAGCGGCAGCTCGGAGATCGTCAACCTGTCGCAACGCGAAACCGACATCGCCATCCGCAACCAGCGCCCGGACAACCCCGACCTGGTGCTGCGCAAGCTGGCCAGCTGGCAGATGGGGCTGTTCGCCTCGGCGGACTATCTGGCGCGTCGCGGCATGCCGCAGGAGGGCAGTTTCGCCGGTCACGACCTGGTGGTGTACGAGCCGTACTGGCGTGATCGCGGGGTATCGACCCTGGTGGACGTGCCCATGGGCGAGGGCCGCGTGGTGATGGCGGCCAATGCCAGCATGATGCTGCGTCGGGGCATCGCCGAAGGGTTGGGCCTGGGCGAGATTCCCGTGGAGCTGGGGCAGCGCGACGGCCTGCTGCGGGTCTGGCCGCAGCGCGCGCGCAGCCAGCCCTACGAGGTATGGATGGTCACCCATCGTGACCTGCGCCACACGGCGCGGGTGCGGGCAGTGATCGAGCATCTGGTGCGGGCGTTTGCCGATTGAAGAGGCGGTTCTGTCCGGATGCTTTCAGCTGGCGGGCAGCTTCAGCGGATGCAAGGCGCGGAAACTCAGGGCCTCTTCAACCAGCCAGTCATGCACTGCACGCGCTCCCGGCTGGCTCAGCCCGCCCGGCGGATACAGCAGCACATAACGCTTGTGGTTGGCGATCGGCACCCCGAACGGCACGATCAGCGCGCCGCGTTCCAGCTCGTCGTTGAGCAGGGTGCGCCGGGCGATGGCCACGCCGACCCCGGCGATGGCGGCCTCGATGGTCAGGTGGTTGCGGTTGAAGGTATGCCCGCGGCGCACATCCAGCCCGCCGGCGCCGATACCGTCAAGGTAGAACTCCCATTCGGCGTATTCCGAGCTGCCGCGCCAGGCGGTGATGTCGTGCAGCAGCGGGTAGTGGGCCAGGTCCGCCGGGCCGTGCAGCGGCGGACGACCGCGCAGCAGGGCCGGCGAGCAGACCGGAAAGATCTGCTCGTCGAGCAGCGGGGTGGAGAGCATGCCCGGGTAGCTGCCGTCGTTGAGGTCGATGGCCAGGTCGAAGTCTTCCGGGTGCAACGCCTGGTTGCTGTCCTCGGCCACCAGGCGCAGCTCGATGTCCGGGTAGCGCTGCTGAAAGCGCGGCAGGCGCGGTGTCAGCCACTTGGCCAGGAACGAGGGGATCGAGCGCAGGCGCAGGGTGCCACGGATTTCGCCGGCATCCAGGCGCAGCAGCTCGGCCTCGATGCCGCCGTAGGCTTCGGCCACGGTCTGCGCCAGGCGCTGGCCTTCGGCGGACAGCTCGACGCCGCGGGCGCGGCGCAGGAACAGGCGAAAGCCCAGGCGCTCCTCGAGCTGACGCATCTGCTGGCTGACCGCGCCGGGGGTGATGTGCAGCTCCTCGGCGCAGCGGGTGAACGACAGGTGCCGCGCCGCACAGGAGAACACGTGCAGCCAGACGAACACCTGGCCGTTGAGTGGGCCTTTCATCGTTTAGTCCTGCTAAAGGCTTATGTAGGAAGTTTCGTTGGTCAAGCTGGCCTGAGAGGGGCAGTATCGCGCAACTTGGCAATACCGCTCAAATTTTCCAGAGAGCCGTGGCACATCGTAAAGGGTTGTCACGGTCAGGCATTAGCATGGCTATCAGTGTTTTCGACCTTTTCAAGATTGGCATCGGCCCGTCCAGCTCCCACACCGTCGGCCCCATGCGCGCCGCGGCGACCTTCGCTCAGGCCCTGCGTGAACGCGGCCTGCTGGCCCAGGTGCGGCGAGTCGAGGTGCGCCTGTATGGCTCGCTGTCGGCCACCGGTGTCGGTCACGCCACGGACCGCGCCTGCCTGTTGGGTCTGATGGGGCAGTGGCCTGACCGCATCGACCCGCACAGCATCGAGCCACGCATTGACCAGCTGATGCAGGAGCAGTGCCTGATGCTCGATGGCAGCCAGCCGATCGAGTTCCAGTACAGCCGTGACATGCGCCTGCTCGACGAGAGCCTGGCCTATCACCCCAATGCGATGACCCTGGAGAGCTTCGACGGGCAGGGCTGCCAGTTCAGCCAGACCTACTACTCCGTGGGCGGCGGTTTCATTGTCGAGCAAAGCGAGATCGACGCGCCGCAAGGCAGTGACAGCGAGGTCGCCTTGCCCTATGAGTTCTCCAGCGGCGCCGAGCTGTTGGCCTTGTGCAAGGCCCATAATCTGAGCGTCAGCCAGCTGATGCTGGCCAATGAGTGCGCCTGGCGCCCGGAAAGCGAGGTGCGCGAGGGCCTGCTGAAGATCTGGGCGGCGATGGGCGAGTGCGTCGACAACGGTCTGCGCAACGAAGGCATCCTGCCCGGCGGGCTCAAGGTCAAGCGCCGGGCGGCGCGCCTGCACCGCAGCCTGCAGGAGGTCGGCAAGCCCAACGTGATCGGTTCGACCCTCAGCGCCATGGAGTGGGTCAACCTGTTCGCCCTGGCGGTCAACGAAGAGAACGCCGCCGGTGGGCGCATGGTCACAGCGCCTACCAACGGCGCGGCCGGGATCATCCCGGCGGTGCTGCATTACTACATGAAGTTCAACCCCGGTGCCTGTGACGACGACGTGGTGGCGTTTCTCCTGGCCGCTGCAGCAGTGGGCATCCTGTGCAAGAAGAACGCCTCGATCTCCGGTGCCGAAGTGGGCTGCCAGGGCGAGGTGGGCTCGGCCTGCTCGATGGCCGCCGCGGGGCTTGCCGAAGTGCTTGGCGCCACGCCGCCGCAGCTGGAAAACGCTGCCGAGAT
Source organism: Pseudomonas sp. 2hn (assembly GCF_019646095.1). Lineage (NCBI taxonomy): Bacteria > Pseudomonadati > Pseudomonadota > Gammaproteobacteria > Pseudomonadales > Pseudomonadaceae > Pseudomonas > Pseudomonas sp. 2hn. Next base: position 2,536,764 of record NZ_CP081016.1, read on the forward strand.
TGCCCTTGAGCACAACCTCGGGCTGACCTGCGACCCGGTCGGCGGCCTGGTGCAGATCCCCTGCATCGAGCGCAACGCGATCGCCGCGGTGAAGGCCATCAACGCCGTGCAGATGGCCCTGCGCGGCGACGGCGAACACTTCATCTCCCTCGACCGGGTGATTCGCACCATGCGCGACACCGGCGCGGACATGCACGCCAACTACAAGGAAACCTCCCGCGGCGGCCTGGCTGTCGCGTTCGTCGAGTGCTGAAAATCCAGTCTTTGACTTCGTGAAAGCGGCGGTGCACCGCTCCCACGAAGTGCCCGACAAACCTGATTGAACCTGCAACACCCGCTGTACCTGCGACAAAAACAACTACAAGGCGATACCCATGACTGATGTACAAAGCACCACGAGCGTTCGTGCGGATTCGGCTGCCCTGGCTTCGACCAGCGGCTCGACCACCTGGAACCGCCACGACACCACCTGGGCCCTGGGCCTGTATGGCACGGCGATCGGCGCCGGCACCTTGTTCCTGCCGATCAACGCCGGGGTCGGCGGGTTCTGGCCGCTGCTGATCCTGGCGCTGCTGGCGTTCCCCATGACCTTCTTCGCCCACCGGGCGTTGACCCGCTTCGTGCTGTCCGGGCGCAAGGGCGGCAACGAGGACATCACCGAGGTGGTGGAAGAGCACTTCGGCGTGGGTGCCGGCAAGCTCATCACCTTGCTGTACTTCTTCGCCATCTTCCCGATCCTGCTGGTCTACAGCGTGGCCTTGACCAACACCCTGACCAGCTTCTTCGAGCACCAGCTGCACATCGGCGCGCCGCCGCGGGCGCTGCTGGCCCTGCTGTTGATCTGCGGGCTGATGATCGTGGTGCGCTGCGGCCAGCAGATCATCGTCAAGGCCATGAGCGTGCTGGTCTATCCCTTCGTTGCCTCGTTATTGTTGCTGGCCTTGAGCCTGATTCCCAACTGGAACGGCGCGTTCTTCGCCCAGGCCAACGAAGGCATCAGCGCCTCGAAGCTGCTGCTGACCCTGTGGCTGGCGATCCCGGTGATGGTGTTCTCGTTCAACCACTCGCCGATCATCTCGGCGTTCGCCGTCGACCAGAAGCACCGTTATGGCAATGATGCCGACCGCAAGAGCGGCCGCACCCTGGCCACCGCCCATGTGATGATGGTGCTGACGGTGATGTTCTTCTGCTTCAGCTGCGTGCTGGCCCTGAGCCCGGCCGACCTGGCCGCGGCCAAGGCGCAGAACATCTCGATCCTGTCGTACCTGGCCAACCACTTCCAGACCCCGGTGATTGCCTTTGTAGCGCCGCTGATCGCGCTGGTGGCGATCACCAAGTCGTTCCTCGGTCACTACATCGGTGCCAGCGAAGGCTTCCAGGGCATGATCGTCAAGAGCCTGCGCGGACGCGGCAAGACCTGGCCGGCCAAGCGCCTGGAGCGCGCCACGGCGTTGTTCATGCTGGTGACCTGCTGGGCGGTGGCGACCCTCAACCCGAGCATTCTCGGGCTGATCGAAAGCCTGGGTGGGCCAGTGATCGCCTGCCTGCTGTTCCTGATGCCGATGTATGCGGTGCAGAAGGTACCGGCGTTGCGTCAGTACTCGGGCAAGCTGTCGAACGTGTTCGTGGTTTTGATCGGCTTGATCACGCTGTCGGCGATCGCCTATAGCTTCATGGCCTGACCGATGATCGCGGGGCCAGCCCGCTCCCACACCTTGATGTGGCGGCTGGCTGGCCCCGCGATAAGCCCTACGGGCTGGACTGCCTCACTTCGACTTCTGCTGCAATGCCACGAAGCTGCGGCGCATGTCGCTGGCCCAGCCATCGAGCACCGGCTTGACGTCGTTCAGGGTCAGTTGCGTGCTGTCGTTCTCCAGCTCCTTGCCGCTGCCCTTGCGTACCACCTGCGCCAGCACGTTCTGGTTGCCGCCGTCGAGGAACGCAGCCTCCACGGCAATGTCCACGGCCTGGTCGCGACCGCCCGCGGCCGTGTTGACCGCCGCGGCCACCAGGGCGATGGGGATCACCTCGTAGGGTTTGAGGCCTTCGGTGCTGGTGGACACCGCGGTGATCGCCGGGCGCACCACGATGGTGTTCGGGCCAGGCTCCTTGACCAGGGTGAGCACGCTACCCAGTTCGCGGCGCATCGCTTCGTTGAAGTAGCGGGTGATCTCCTGCAGGGTCTGCGCCGAGATCACGTTGGTCGGTTGCGGCTTGGGATAGAACTGGCTCGGTTCGATGAACACCTTGGTGTACTGGCTGGCCTTCACATCCGGATCGATCCAGCGCATCACCGGCGCGCCGGAGACGCTCTCGGCCGGTTTCAGGCGGCTGTAGTCCTTGAGAAAGCCGGAATAGTCCTTGGGATCGACACGGTTGCTGGAGCAGGCAACCAGGGCCAGCAGAGCAGCGCACAGCAGGGTGGTGCGAGGCAGGTGCTTCATGATGACGAGGTCCATGAGGGAAGTGGCCAGAACAACGCTAGCAGGTGGTTGGCCGAAGGCCAGTGTCCGGTGTCGACGGTTGCAGTTTCCTACTGTGTTGCCGGAATTCGCTGGCTATCGATGGAGCTCTGGCACTGTGAAGATATGCCCTTTACGGGTACGTTTACTCTGGAGGTCCACTATGACCAGCAAACTCATTGAATCACTGCGTGCCGACCTATCGGCCCTCGAGCAGGCAGGTGCCGTCGGCAAGGTCACGTTGCGTGACTTCGAGGCCATCTGCCCAGCCCCGTTGCGGGCGTTCAGCGCCCAGGATATTCGCCACCTGCGCGAAGCGCTGAATTTCAGCCAACCGGTGTTCGCCCTCCACCTGCACACCAGTGCATCGACGGTGCGCAAGTGGGAGCAGGGCGAAACGCGCCCGGCCGGGCCTGCCTTGAAGCTACTGAACATCATCGCCGACAAGGGGCTGCAGGCCATCCTCTGAAGCAGGGTTGTCAGCCCAGCGCCTCGCGCAACCGGTACCACAGCATGCCCAGCGCCAGCAGCGGTGAGCGCAGTGCCTTGCCGCCGGGGAAGGTCAGGTGCGGCACCGCGCTGAACACATCGAAGCCGTGGCTGTGCTCGGTGGCGATGGCCTCGGCGAGCAGCTTCGCGGTCCAATGGGTGACGTTCAGGCCATGCCCGGAGTAACCCTGGGCATAGAATACGTTGGGGTGCTGGCCGAGCCGACCGACCTGGGGGAAACGGTTGGCGGTGATGCCGATCATGCCGCCCCACTGGTAGTCCAGGCGTACCTCGGCCAGTTGCGGGAATACCTTGAGCACCTTGGGCCGCATGTAGGCGCCGATGTCCTTGGGGTCGCGCCCGGAATAGTGGCAGGCGCCGCCGAACAGCAGGCGGCGGTCGGCGGTCAGGCGGTAGTAGTCCAGCCCCACCTTCTGGTCGCACAGCGCCATGTTCTGCGGGATCAGCGTGCGCGCCAGGGCCTCGGGCAAGGGCTCGGTTGCCACCACATAGCTGCCAGCCGGCAGCACCTTGCCGCACAGGCGTGGTTCCAGCGCGTCGAGATGGGCGTTGCAGCCCAGGATCAGGCTTTGAGCGCGGACCTTGCCCCGGGCGGTGTGCAGGGTCACCGTGCTGCCATGCTCGATGCGCAGCACCGGGCTGTGCTCGAAGATCCGCACACCCAGGCCGTGGGCGGCGCGCGCCTCACCCTGGACCAGGTCGAGCGGGTGCAGGTGGCCCGATCCCATGTCCACCAGGCCGCCGGCGTACAGGTCACTGGCGACGATCTCGCGCATGCGTTCAGGGTTGACCAGACGGGTCTCGTGGCGATAGCCCTGTTCAGCCAGGTCGCGCTGCTCGTCTTCGAAGGCGGCGAACTGGGCGGGAGTGTTGGCCAGCTCGCAGAAACCCCAGCGCAGGTCGCATTCGATGCCGTATTGCTCGATGCGATTGGCCACCAGGGCCACCGAATCGATGCCGGCCTGCTTGAGGTAGCGCACGCCGTCCTGGCCGACATGGCGGGCAAAGCCGGACACGTCGTGGCCGATGCCGCGGATCAGCTGGCCGCCGTTGCGTCCGCTGGCGCCCCAGCCGATGCGGCGAGCTTCCAGCAGGATCACCGAGAGGCCGCGCTCGGCCAGTTCCAGGGCGGCATTGACCCCGGTCAGGCCGCCGCCGACCACGCAGACATCAGCCTGCAGGTCCTGGTCGAGCACCGGATAGGTGGCCGCCTGGCGCGCCGAGGCGGCATAGTAGGAGGCGGTGTGTTCGTTCATCTGTGGCATGGGTGGGCTCGGCTCAGCGGTTGGACTTGATCTTGCTCCAGGAGCGGGTCATCTGCCGCAGGATCCCGGGGCTCTGCATGGTCGAGACATACAGGTTGTCCAGCACTTCCTGGGGCGGGTAGATTTCGGGGTTGTTCACCAGCGCCGGATCCATGTCGGCCTTGGCGTCCGGGTTGGCGTTGGCGTAGCCGACCGTGGCGCTGACCTTGGCGATTACCTTGGGGTCGAGCAGGTAGTTGATGAAGGCCAGGGCCTGCTCGGGGTTCTTGGCATCCTTGGGGATGGCCAGCAGGTCGAACCACAGGTTGCTGCCTTCCTTGGGAATGCTGTAGGCGACCTTGACGCCATTACCGGCCTCTTCGGCGCGGTGGGCGGCTTGCAGCACGTCGCCGGAATAGCCGAAGGCGACGCAGACATCGCCGTTGGCCAGGTCCGAGACGTACTTGGAGGAGTGGAAGTAAGTGATGTAGGGGCGCAGCTCCAGCAGGCGGGCCTCGGCCTTGCGGTAGTCGTCGGCCTTCTCGCTGCGCGGGTTCATGCCCAGGTAGTTGAGCATGGCCGGGAACAGCTCGTCCGGCGAGTCCATGAACGCCACGCCACACTGCTTGAGCTTCTTCAGGTTCTCGGCTTCGAACAGCACCGCCCAGGAATCGATCTTGTCGATGCCCAGCACCGCCTTGACCTTGTCGACGTTGTAGCCGATACCGTTGGTGCCCCAAAGGTACGGCACGGCGTACTGGTTGCCCGGGTCGTTTTGCTCGAGCTGCTTGAGCAGCTGTGGGTCCAGGTGTCGCCAGTTCGGCAGCTTGCTGCGGTCCAGCGGCAGGAACGCGCCGGCCTGGGCCTGGCGCGCGAGGAAATGGTTGGAGGGCACGACCACATCGTAGCCGGTGCGCCCGGCCAGCAGCTTGCCCTCCAGGGTTTCGTTGGAGTCGAACACGTCATAGACCACCTTGATCCCGCTGCTGGCCTGGAAATCGGCCAGGGTGGTGTCACCGATGTAGTCGGTCCAGTTGTACACGCTGACCGTCGGCTGGGCCTGGACGGCGGCGCCGAACAGCAGGGCGAAGGTTGCGGGGATCATGGCTTTGCGATGACTCATGGTCGACACCTCGTTGGTCTTGTTCTTCGAATTCGGTGGTGTAGGGGCTGCTGCGCAGCCCATTCGCGGCACAAGGCCGCTCCTACTGAACGCGCGCAGCCCCTGTAGGAGCGGCCTTGTGCCGCGAAAGGGGCGCAAAGCGCCCCCGAGGGGGCTTAAACGCTCAGCAGCAGGAACTCCCGCTCCCACGAGCTGATCACCCGCTTGAAGTTCTCATGCTCGGCACGCTTGACCGCGACATAGCCCTGGACGAACTGCTGGCCCAGGTACTGCTGGACCTTTTCGCTATCTTCCATGTGCTGCAGTGCGTCCTCGATGGTGATCGGCAGGCGCAGGTTGCGTCGCTCGTAGGCGCGGCCCTGCACCGGGGCACTGGGCTCCAGTTTTTCGACCATGCCGATGTAGCCGCACAACAGGCTCGCGGCGATGGCCAGGTAGGGGTTGGCGTCGGCGCCCGGCAAGCGGTTCTCCACGCGCATCGCCTCGGGGCTGGAGGTCGGCACGCGCAGCCCGGCGGTGCGGTTCTCCTCGCCCCACTCGACGTTCACCGGCGCCGAGGTGTCGGGCAGGAAGCGGCGGAACGAGTTGACGTTCGGGGCGAACATCGGCAGCAGCTTGGGGATGTACTTCTGCAGGCCACCGATATGGTGCAGGAACAGCTCGCTCATGCTGCCGTCGTCATTGGCGAAGATCGGCTTGCCGGTGGCGATGTCGACCACGCTCTGGTGCAGGTGCATGGCGCTGCCCGGCTCGTCGGTGATCGGCTTGGCCATGAAGGTGGCGGTAACGTTGTGCTTGAGCGCCGCCTCGCGCAGGGTGCGCTTGAACACGGTGATCTGGTCGGCCAGGTCCAGGGCGTCGCCGTGACGGAAGTTGATTTCCATCTGCGCCGGGCCGTCTTCGTGGATCAGCGTGTCCAGGTCCAGGCCCTGGATTTCGCACCAGTCGTAGACGTCCTCGAACAGCGGGTCGAATTCGTTGGCGGCGTCGATGGAGAACGACTGGCGGCCACTTTCGGCGCGCCCCGAGCGGCCCAGCGGCACCTGCAGCGGCAGGTCCGGGTCTTCGCAGCGCTGGGTCAGGTAGAACTCCATCTCCGGCGCGACGATCGGCTGCCAGCCCTTGTCGGCATACAGCTTGAGCACCTTCTTCAGCACGTTGCGCGGCGACAGCTCGATAGGGTTGCCCTGCTTGTCGAAGGTGTCGTGGATGACGATCGCGGTCGGTTCGATGGCCCAGGGGATCTGGTACACCGCCGTGGGGTCGGGGCGGCAGACCATGTCGATGTCGGCGGCGTCGAGCAGGCTGTAGTAGATGTCGTCATCGACGTAGTCGCCGGTGACGGTCTGCAGCAGCACGCTCTCGGGCAGGCGCATGCCGCGCTCGTGGAGGAACTTGGCGGTCGGGGCGATCTTGCCGCGGGCGATGCCGGTCAGGTCGCTGATCACGCATTCGACTTCGGTGATCCGGTGTTCTTTCAGCCAGGTGGACAGCTGATCGAAGGGGGCGTTCATACAAACCTCTTGGTTGGGTAGTTGTGGTGGGACGCAAGGCGTTCATCGCCGCAGGGCACTTCCCACAGGTGACGCTGAGGACTATCTTGGTCGCTGCCCCCCGGGGCGATCTATCCACTTTCTTCGGCAATCAATGCACCAAAAGAGTGCAACTAGGACAGCGCGTGACAACGCCAACCGCCTTGCAGGTCCAGGACATCCGCACCACCGACGTGACCGAACAGACCCGCGCCACCCCGGGCTGGCAGCAGCAATACCGGCAGATGTCCCCCGGGCATTTCAACGGCCAGCTGCGCTGGCTGGGGCTCGATGGCGTCGAGGTGTACGAGGAGCGCCTGAACACCCGGGTCGAGCAGTTCTTCCGCGCTCCCAGCGGCGCCCTGGCGTTCTGCTTCGACCGCAGCGAGAACAGCCTCTACCTGCTCAACGAAGACAGCCGCAACATCTGGATCACCCCGGAGAACTACCAGGAAGTGGCGGTGGTGTTCGAGCAGCCGTTCCTGGCCAGCCACGGCCTCGACCTGGAGCGCCTGCGCGGTCTGTTCATGGTGCCGCTGACCTGCCAGCAGAATGCGCTGTTCGGCAACTGGCTGAGCGCCACCTTGACCCGCCTGGGCCAGGCCGACTGCCCGCTGGAGGGCAGGGCGCTGGCCGAGCAATTGCTGGAAGACTGCCTGTTCATCCTCGACAACGCCGGTCAGCGCCTGCAGGGCGAGGCGCTGGGCCGGCGCGACGAGGAGCGGGCGATCATGCGCCGGGTCAGCGAATGGGCCGCCGATTGCCCCGACGAAACCCTCAACCTGGTGGAGCTGGCCAAGGTCGCCGGGGTTTCCGTGCGTCAGTTGCAGCAAGCCTTCAAAGGCTTCACCAACCTGCCGCCGGCGCACTGGTTGCGCCTGCGGCGGCTGAATGGCGCGCGGCGCGACCTGCTGGCAGGCGACGCGACCGTGGCCGAGGTGGCCATGCGCTGGTCGTTCTGGCATTTGGGACGGTTTTCCGAAAGCTATCGCCAGCTGTTCCGCGAGCTGCCGAGCGAGACGCTCAGGCGAGGCCGGGGAAACTAGGACAGTGCGGCAAAACTTGCTAGGGTGCCCGCCGAACTCCCTGGGAGCATCGGCATGGATACCGAGCGGGCACCGCGTTTCACCTACCAGAAAGTCCACCGCTATCTGAGCGACTGGCTCGATGCCCGCACGCCGGAGCTGGAGCATCGGTTGCCCTCGCTGCGCGATGTCGCCCTGCATTTGCAGGTTTCGCTGTCGACCAGTAAACAGGCGTTCGCCTTGCTCGAGGCCCAGGGCCGCATCCAGGCCCGGCCCAAGGTCGGCTACTTCAGCGTGGCCCTGGCCTCGGTCGGGCAATTGCCCCCTTCGTTGAACCTGATCGACCGCCTGTACGCCAGTGCCCGGCAGCCGGGCATGCTGGCCCTGAGCAGCGACTCGCCGACCATGCTCGCTTCACTCGAAGGGCCGCTGCTGACGGTCGAGCGCGAGCTGCTGCGCCAATTGCCCCGAGCCGACGCGCCGCCGTTCTCACCCTGTGGCGAGTCCTCGCTGCGTGAGGCCCTGGCCCGTTGCTACAGCCGTAGCGTCGATGATCACTGGCAGGCCGACCAGGTGTTCATCGGCGCCGACTGGCGAAGCGTGTTCGAACTGGCCGTGCGCACGCTTCTGCCTCCGGGCGCCCGGGTGCTGGTCGAGTCGCCTTGCTCCTGGCTGGTCCTGCGCCTGCTGCAAGCGGCGGGGCTGAACATTGTCGAGGCGCCACTCGGCGCGGATGGCCGCTTCGATCTGGAGGCGATGGCGCGGCTGCTGGCAGAGAAGCCCGTGCAGGCGGCGGTGCTGTCATCGACCGTGAACATTCCCCAGGGTGGCGTGATGCCGGTCGAGGACAAGCAGCGGTTGTGCGCGCTACTGGCCGAACATCAGGCGTGGCTGTTCGAGAACGACAGTTATGGCGCGTTGTGCGACGACCCGGCGCGCTCGCGCTATCGCGACCATGCCGATCCCCAGCGCCTGCTGGTGCTGGCCGGTTTCGACAAGTGCATCGGCGCCGAGGCGCCGTTCGGTTACCTGCTGTGCCGTGGCGCGGCCGCTAGCCTGGCGGCGGCCTTCCTGGCCCAGGGCTTTCGCCTGCCCAGCTACCGTCAGCAGGCCGTTGCCCGCCTGCTGGTTTCCGGGCGCCTGGCGCGACACCAGGTGCAACTGATCCGGCACCTGGCGCATAGCCGAGAGCGCATGGCGCAGCTGCTGCAGCGCCACGCCGCCGATTGTCTGCGCCTGCGCATGCCGGTGGCGGGCGCCACGTTCTGGCTGCAGGCATTGCGTCCGGTGGACATGCAAGCCGTCTGCGAGCAGTTGCTGGAGCAGGGCATCGTCATCGTGCCGGGCACGGTGTTCAGCCAGGCCGGACACTGGCGCGACCACCTGCGTCTGAGTTTCACCGTCGATTGGCAGCAGGATATCGAGGGTGCGCTGGTATCGCTGGCCCAGGCGATCCGCCGGGCGCCTCAGCAGCCGTAGCAATGCTCGCGTTCGGGGAACTCGCCCTGGCGCACTTCGTTGGCGTAGCGGGCGCAGGCGACCCGGATTACCGCCGCCACATCGGCATACTGCTTGACGAACCTTGGCTTGCGCGGTCCACCCAGCCCCAGCAGGTCCTCGGTCACCAGGATCTGGCCATCGCAGGCGGGGGAGGCACCGATGCCGATGCACGGTTGCCGGCTTTCCTCGCTGATACGCCGGGCCAGAGGCTCGGCCACGCCTTCGAGCAGCAGGCTGAAGGCACCGGCGGCCAGGTTGGCGCGGGCGTCCTCGTGGATGGTTGCGGCGCTTTGCTCGGTAAGGCCCTGGGCCTTGTAACCGCCCAGCACATTGACGAACTGCGGCATCAGGCCAACGTGGGCCATCACCGGGATGCCCCGATCAACCAGAAAGGCCACGGTGGCGGCCAACGTCCGGTTGCTCTCGAGCTTCACGGCGTCGCAGCCGGTGGCGGACAGGACCTGGGCGCAGTTGCGCAAGGCCTGCTCGGGGGATTCCTGGTAGCTGCCGAACGGCATGTCGGCAATCACGCAGGCATGCTGGGTGCAGTCGACCACGGCGCGGGTGTGGCTGATGGTTTCTTCCAGGCGCATGGCCAGGGTCGAGCGCCGGCCGTAGGCGACCATGGCGGTCGAATCGCCTACCAGGATGAAATCCACCAGAGGGTCTATCAGGCGCGCGATCGGGGCGCTGTAGGCGGTGAGGGCGACGATCTTCTGCCGGCCCTTCATGGCGGCAAGATCAGGAACGGTCAGGCGGTGGCTGGTGGTTTGGGAGCTCATCGGTACCTCCGGAGTGCTGGGGAGGTGCTCGATTATTCGTTCGCGTGGCGCGGATTCAAGATACAGGATTGCACCAATTTGCAGCTCAGTCCCTGTGTAGGAGCGGCCTTGTGCCGCGAACGGGCCGCAGAGCGGCCCCGGCGATCTGTCTTGTGGCGCAGACCCTGGGGCCGCTACGCGCCCCGTTCGCGGCACAAGGCCGCTCCTACACAGGGATCGCGCAGGGTTTGAGGCAGAGGATCAGTTGCGATCCAGCCACACCGTCTGTGCGTTGGTGAACTCGCGCACGCCGAAGTGCGACAGTTCACGGCCGAACCCGCTCTTCTTCACGCCGCCGAACGCCACGCGGGGGTCGGAGGCGCAGTAGCCGTTGATGAACACGCCGCCAGTGTCCAAGGCCGCGGTCATGCGCTCGGCCAAGGCATAGTCGGCGGTGTAGATCGTCGCAGCCAGGCCGAACTCGCTGTCGTTGGCCAGCTCCACGGCGTGCTCTGCATCGCGGGCGCTGATGATCGCCGCCACCGGGCCGAACAGCTCCTGCTTGAAGGCGGTCATGCCCGGGGTGACGTTGGCGAACACCGTCGGCGCGTAGAAGTTGCCCACGCCTTCGATCTTGTTGCCGCCCAGCAGCAGGGTGGCGCCTTCGGCCAGGGTCGCCTGGACCTGGCCGTCGAGTTCGTCGCGCAGGTCGTAGCGGGCCATCGGGCCGATGTAGGTGGCGTCGTCCAGCGGGTTGCCGAGGGTCAGCGCACGGGTGGCCGCGACGAACTTCTCGGTGAACGCCTCGACGATGCTTTGCTCGACGATCAGGCGCTTGGCGGCGGCGCAGACCTGCCCGGTGTTCTGGTAGCGGCCAATCACGGCGGCCTTGACCGCGGCATCGAGGTCGGCGTCGGCCAGCACGATGAACGGATCGGAACCGCCCAGTTCGAGCACGCACTTCTTCAGCGCGGCACCGGCCTGCGCGCCGATGGCCATGCCGGCGCGCACGCTGCCGGTAAGGGTGATGGCGGCGATGCGCGGGTCGTTGATGGCGCGGGTGACGCCTTCGGGGGTGACGTTGAGCACCTCGAACACGCCTTCAGGCAGGTCGGCGCGCTTGAACAGGTCGGCCAGCAGGTAGGCACTGCCCATCACGTTGGGCGCGTGCTTGAGCACATAGGTGTTGCCCGCCAGCAGTGCCGGCACGGCGCCGCGCAGCACCTGCCAGATTGGGAAGTTCCACGGCATCACGGCGAGGATCGGGCCCAGCGGGCGGTATTCGATACGGGCCTTTTCGACCTGGGTCGGCTCCGGCGCCAGCATGGCCGGGCCGTGTTCAGCGTACCACTGGCACAGGCCGACACACTTGCTGACCTCGCCGCGGGCCTGGCTGATCGGCTTGCCGATCTCGCGGGCGATCATCTGGGCAAAGGCTTCGGCGTTGGCCTGCAGGGCCTGCCCGAGCGCGACCAGGTACTCGCTGCGCTGACCCAGCGACACGTTGCGCCACTGGTTGTAGCCCGCCTTGGCGCGTTGCAGCGCCGCGTCCAGTGCGGCGTCGGTGTCGAAGGCGTAGTGGCCGATCCGTTCGCCGCTGTAGGGGTCGACGGAGATGGCGTGGGTCAGGCTGCTGATCTCGCTCATGGCAGGACTCTCATTATTTTGATCGGGTGGTCCCAGACTAGGGGTAGCGTGCTTTAATGAAAACTGAATAATAATGAGTGAAACATTCACGTTTGGAGAATGACCGTGGACCTGGTGCAACTCGAGATGTTCAAGGCCGTGGCCGAGCACGGCAGCATCAGCGCCGCCGCCCAGCAGATCCATCGGGTGCCGTCGAACCTGACCACCCGCATCAAGCAGTTGGAGGAGGATCTGGGCGTCGAGCTGTTCATCCGCGAGAAGAGCCGCCTGCGCCTGTCGCCGGCCGGCTGGAATTTCCTCGAGTACACCCGGCGCATTCTCGATCTGGTGCACGAGGCGCGGCTGACCGTGGCGGGTGAGGATCCCCAGGGCACCTTCGCCCTGGGCTCGCTGGAAAGCACGGCGGCGGTACGCATCCCGGCCTTGCTGGCGGCGTACAACCAGCGCTATCCCAAGGTCGACCTGGACCTCTCCACCGGCCCGTCGGGGACCATGCTCGAAGGCGTGCTGTCCGGGCGCCTGGTGGCGGCCTTCGTCGATGGCCCGGTGCTGCACCCGACGCTCGAGGGCATGCCGGTGTTCGAAGAGGAGATGATGGTCATCGCGCCGCTCAACCACCCGCCGGTCACCCGCGCGCGCGATGTGAACGGTTCGAGCATCTACGCGTTTCGCGCCAACTGCTCGTACCGCCACCATTTCGAGAGCTGGTTCGTCCATGACCAGGCGGTTCCGGGCAAGATTCACGAGATGGAGTCGTACCACGGCATGCTGGCCTGCGTCAGTGCCGGGGCGGGCCTGGCGATGATGCCGCGCAGCATGCTCGACAACATGCCGGGGTGCAGTACGGTCAGTGCCTGGCCGATGGCCGAGGACTTCCGCTACCTGAAGACCTGGCTGGTGTGGCGGCGGGGCACGGTGTCGCGCAGCCTGAGCATGTTCATCAAGCTGCTGGAGGAGCGTCGTGAGCTGCCCACGTCCTGACGGACTAACGGTGCGCCGGAATGCGAACCCCTGCCTCGGAAAATCCTCCAAATGGTGTAGACCATCCCCCAAGTGGGAGGAATGCACCATGCGTACCCATCATTACGGCCTGTGCGCGGCGCTGTTGCTGGCCTTGGCCATGCCCTGGACATTGGCGGCGGCCGCCGACCTGAACGCGCCCATCGATCCGCAGGGCGTGCAGCTGCAACCCCAGGAGCAGAACGGCATCCGCTACCTGCAAGGCGGTATTGGCCAGGACGAGGCCAATGCCCTGCGCCGCACGCCCGGCTATGACCTGCATATCACCCTGTCGACCGGCGCGGACGGCAAGTTCCAGAGCGGCGCCGCGCTGGATATCCAGTCGGCCCAGGGCCAATCGGTGCTGGCGCTGCAGGACGTCGGGCCGCTGATCTTCGTGCAGTTGCCTGCGGGGCACTACCGGGTGATCGGCAATGCCGATGGCCGGACCGTGCAGCAGCAGGTGACGGTGGACGGCAAGGCGCCGGCGCGGGTTGATCTGAACTGGCGCTGAGGGCCAGCCTTTCAAGGTGTTTTGGGGCGCTAGACGATAGACCGAGTGAGGGCTACCACGTGTCCGCCGTTAGGCTTGCAGCGCTTATCAGATCGAGCGCCGCCCGCGCGGCGCATTGCGACGCAAGGCCGCTCCTACATTTGTTGCAACGTGCCGAACCTGTCAGGCCATGGTTGCCCGCCTTGGTGCAAGTCTTGAGACAGGTGAGGCGCTAGTGGTGCCCACGCTGAAACCGCGTCGTACCAACAAGGCTTACCCGGTGATGGCACAGGATTGACTGGCCCGAAACAGATGTAGGAGCGGCCTTGCGTCGCGATGCGCCGCGCGGGCGGCGCTCGATCTGATAGGCGCAGGAGCCTTCGCGGCGAATAAGCAAAATACGACTGAACCCTTGAATGCAACGCAGTGTCCTTAGCCAATAGTGGCAAATCACTTTCCTCTATCGGATTATTCGGACAATAATCGAGGAAGTATTACCACTTGTAACCCGGTTGGATGTGCCGGGTCGCCGGTGCACAACGAGGGGCGCAGCCCCCACTTGCCGCAGGCACGCGCAAGATCGCGGGCCTGCCCGTGAAGACCATCAGGAGAAGTCATTTGATGAAGACCCGTCTCGCCACTACGTTGGCAGCCGCCGTGCTGGCATTCGCCGGCGCCAACCTGGCCCAGGCCGCCCAGGTATCCGGTGCCGTCGGCGCCACTGGCCAGGGCGACATGACCTACCGCATCGGGATGTCGTTCGACTGGGACAAGAAATGGCTGGAAAGCAGCACTGGCCATCTGACCGGTTACTGGGACGCGGCCTACACCTACTGGGAAGGTGGCGAGGCCAGCGGCGCCCATTCGCTGTCGTTCAGCCCGGTGTTCGTCTATGAGTTCAGTGGCTTCACCTACACCCCGTTCATCGAAGCCGGCATCGGCCTGGCGGCATTCTCCAAGACCGACGTGGGCGACCAGCGCCTGGGCTCGTCGGTGAACTTCGAGGACCGGATCGGTTTTGGCCTGAAACTGCCTGCAGAGCAGAAGATCGGTATTCGCGCGATGCACTATTCCAACGCCGGGCTGAAACAGCCTAACGATGGGATCGAGTCGTACTCGCTGTTCTACAGCAAAGGGTTCTGAACCGAACAAGCCCGCTCCTGCTGCGTGGGAGCGGGCTTGCCCCGCGATGCTGCCTCAACGCACCGCCTTGATCGCCAGCACATTGCACAGCGGGTGTTCCAGCACATGCGCCGTGGTGCCGCCGAGAAACGCCTGCAAGGCATCGTGCCGGTGGTTTCCCATGACGATCACATCCACCCGGTGGGCCGCAATGTACTGGGTAATTGCCTTGACCGCCGGCCCTTCGAGGAAGTGGCGGCGTTCCAGATTGATCTGGTAGTGGTCGCCCAGGCGGTTGAAGGCCGTCCGTTGTGCCGTGCGTACGCTGGTATCGAAACCGGGCATGGTCACGGTGCCGGCGCCGAAGTCGGCGATATGGGTCCTGGCCGCATCACACACGTGTAACAGGTGCAGCTCGGCGTTGCACTGCAGGGCCAGGGCGTGGGCGCTGCGGATCACCTGGTCGTCCAGGTGCTCGCCGCTGCCATGGCTGTTGAGGTCGACCGCCGCGGCGATCTGCCGGGGCAGGGGCAGGCGGATGTCGCTGACCAGGTGCACCGCCACCGGGCTGTCCTTGAGCAGTTGCCAGTCCAGTGGGGTGACCAGCAGGCGCTTGAGGATGGGTTCGTGCTGCACGTCCTTGACCAGGAGGTCGCAACCCAGGCGCTCGACTTGTTCCAGCACGCTGCCCAGCGGGTCGCGGGTCAGCAGCAGTTCGGTGGAGACATCCAGGCCGGCATTGCGCAGCTGCTCGGCCTCGTCGGCCAGCCACTGGCGGTTGTCCTCGAGCAGGCGTTCGCGCTCGCGGCCGTCGCTCATCAGGCCGAAGGTGTCGACATCGTCGACGAAGACATTGAGGTCCAGCAGGGCACCGCTGGATTCGGCCAGCGCCGCGGCGCGCTGCAGGGCAGGCGTGTGGCGCATCTGCGGGCCGAGCATGACCAACAATCGCTTGAACTGGCTCATCTCACACCTCCACGTGTGGCAGCCCCCTGTTCAGTCTAGACCCGCCGCCGGCGAAATCCCGTGGAGCGACGGCGGGTCGTCTTTCAGTGCGGCGCGCGCGGGATGGTCTTGAGCAGGTCTTCCGGGCTGATGTGCCCGACCACCTGGGCCACCGCGCTGCCCGGGGTCGGCAGGTCGATGATGTGGCTCTTCATCTTGCCGATCACGTGCATCTCGCAAGGCTTGCAGTCGAACTTCAGGGTCAGCACCTCGTCACCCTGAATCAGCTGCATCGGCGCCACCTTGGTGCGCACGCCAGTCACGCCCTTGGCCTGCTTGGGGCACAGGTTGAAGGAGAAACGCAGGCAGTGCTTGGTGATCATCACCGGCACTTCGCCGTGCTCTTCATGGGCCTCGTAGGCGGCGTCGATCAGCTGCACGCCATGGCGGTGGTAGAAGTCGCGGGCCTTCTGGTTGTAGACGTTGGCCAGGAACGACAGGTGCGACTCGGGGTAAACCGGTGGTGGCGTGGTCTCGGCCTTGCGTCCGCCCCGTGGGTGCGCCTGGACCCGTGCTGCGGTCAGTGCCTCGATGGCTTCGCGGCGCAGGGCCTTGAGCTGCGAGTTGGGGATGAAGTAAGCCTGCGGTGCATCGAGGTCGATGGCCGTGGCGTGGTACATCGTGGTCCCCAGCTGGCCAAGCAGGTCGTGCAGTTGGTCCAGGGCCTGCTGTGGCTTGTTGGCGGCACCGAATGGCCCGTCGAGGGCCACCTGCACACTGACACCCTCTTCACTGCTGAGGGTGAGCATCAGGCGCTGTTCGCGCAGTACCGCGTGCCACTCGACACCGACCCGACGCTCGGCGGAGGTGCGCTGCAGCGCCTGCTGCCAGTTGTGGTCGAGGTTGCGCGACAGTGGGTGGTTGGGGCGCAGCTTATACAGGCCCTCGGGCATCTCGTTGGGTTCGACGCGGTAGCGGTAGCGCTTCTGGCCGTCTTCCTCGGATTCGCTCTTGAGTTCGGCGATGTTGGCGCGGAAACCCACGACCTCGCGCTTGACCAGCACGTTGAGGCCGTCGCCGTTGGTCAGTGGGACATCGGTGGCCACCAGCAGGTCGCGTTTGCCGACTTTCTCCACCACGCCCACCGGCAGGCCGGTGAAGGTCGGCGAGTCGAAGGCACCGATGTCGATCTTGCGATCACTGACGAAGTAGTCGGTGCTGCCACGGTGGAAGGTCTTGTCCGGGTCCGGCACGAAGAAGTGCTCGGTACGCCCGCTCGAGGCGCGGGCCAGTTCAGGACGGTCCTCGAGGATGGCATCGAGTTCCTTGCGGTAGTGGGCGGTGATGTTCTTCACATAGCCCACGTCCTTGTAGCGACCCTCGATCTTGAACGAGCGCACGCCGGCATCGACCAGGTCGCGCAGGTTGGCGGTCTGGTTGTTGTCCTTCATCGACAGCAGGTGCTTCTCGAAGGCCACCACGCGGCCCTGGTCGTCCTTGAGGGTGTACGGCAGGCGGCAGGCCTGGGAGCAGTCACCACGGTTGGCGCTGCGCCCGGTCTGGGCGTGGGAGATGTTGCACTGGCCTGAGAAGGCCACGCACAGCGCGCCGTGGATGAAGAATTCGATGGCCGCGTCGGTCTCGGCGGCAATGCTGCGTATCTGCTGCAGGTTCAGCTCGCGGGCCAGCACCAGCTGGGAGAACCCGGCCTGGTCGAGGAACTTGGCCCGCTCCAGGGTGCGGATGTCGGTCTGGGTGCTGGCGTGCAGCTCGATCGGCGGGATATCCAGCTCCATCACCCCCAGGTCCTGCACGATCAGCGCGTCGACACCGGCGTCGTACAGCTGGTGGATCAGCTTGCGGGCAGGTTCGAGCTCGTTGTCGTGGAGGATGGTGTTGATGGTGGTGAACACGCGGGCATGGTAGCGCCGGGCGAACTCCACCAGTTCGGCGATATCGCTGACCTCGTTGCAGGCATTGTGGCGCGCGCCGAAGCTCGGGCCGCCGATGTAGATGGCGTCGGCGCCGTGCAGGATCGCCTCGCGGGCGATGCTCACGTCACGGGCAGGGCTGAGCAGTTCCAGGTGGTGCTTTGGAAGGGACATGTCGTTATAGGTTCGGGCTGTCACGGTAAGGCGGGCATTGTAGCGATGAAACGGGGCGGGGGCATCCATAACCGATGAACTTCTCGAAAACGGCAGTCAGGGCTGTTCTTCCTCGGAGAAGAGGGGACGCCTGGCATTTTTGTCAGTTATGCCTGCCAGGCAACGGTGATAGCGTCAGGGGCATTATTGTCGAGATCAGGTATCGTCATGACATCCAATTGTTTGTTGGCCATGGCCGACCTGCAGCGTTCGGTACTGGGTGGCTCCGGCCCGGCCAGGGCCTATACGCCATATGGAGGACATTCCGACAAGCGGGGAGCTGTGTTGGCTTACTGCGGTCAGGCTCGTGATCAGTTGACGGAGCATTATCATTTGGGGAATGGACATCGAACCTTCAGTCCGTTCGTGATGCGGTTCCACTCACCTGATCGCTTGAGTCCGTTTGGGGTAGGCGGGGTCAATGCCTATGCTTATTGTCATGGAGACCCTGTTAACTTTCATGATCCGAACGGTAAGGAGGATACCAGGTCGGGATTGGCGATTTCAGCCCTGGCTTTCGGAGGGTGGGGGGCAGAGAAGGTCTTTCATCATATTGAAATGGCATCAAAGATAAGTAGGATCGAGACGCTTCAGGGGATACTAAAGGAAAATGGATTGCCGTCAGGGCCAAGAGTCCTCCCCTGGGAAAAAAGTGATCATATAAAAGGCGCCATATCCAGCGCTGGGGCCGCTGTCGTGGGCGGGGTGGCGGGTCTGTATTTTTACTTTGTGCCGGCTAGTTGGTCTGGGGCTAAGTACGCTGATGTGGGTGCGGTAGGAGCAGTATCAGCTATGACTATTGCGTCCAAAGCACATGACCGATTAATCGGAAATAATGGCGCTGAAATCGACAAGCAATTGAAGTTTTTAATAAAAGCCTTCAAAGGTATGGATGACAGACTAACAGAGGTCGTTACACCCTCTCGCAGTACACAAGCTATGCAAAGTGTAGCTGCGTGGTTAGCGAGTCAAGCCAATGAGCAAGTGCGCATGATGAATGATCAGGCATCACACGGAAGTTTCCAGAGCATACCGGAGAGTCGATCCTAAAAGGGCCGCGTAGGTGCGGCCCTTGGACGGTCAATCAGCCCTTGGCCGCCATCGCCGTCACTTCCACGCGCATCCCCTCGAACGCCAGCGAAGCCACGCCCACTGCCGCGCGCACCGGCCATGGTTTCTTGAAGAACCGCTGGTACACCTCGTTGAACGCCGCCCGGTCGGCCATGTCGGTCAGGTAGATGGTCAGGTGCAGCACCCGGTCCATCGAGCTGCCGGCGCGCTCCAGGGCGACCTTGAGCGCCTGCAGGGTGCATTCGCACTGGGTGGTGATATCGCCCAGCTCGAGGCTGCCGTCGGCCTGCACGGGGATCTGGGTGCTGACCAGGATGCCGTTGTACTCGGCAACGTCCGAGGAGATCGAGTCGGCGTCCGGGTCGGGGGTGTAGATGATGTCGCTGTTAGCCATGGGGTTTCGCCTTGCAACGGAAGGAAACCGCCAAGCCTACGCGAGCGGGTCGGGCAGGTCGAGGCGGGCGGCCGGTCGCGGGCATTTGAAATGCGCGGCGCGGGCGGTCAGAATCGCGCCCCGACCCGGCCACAGGTGCCGGGCCCAGGTTGTCAGAAGAGGCTTGCGTTGAACCAACACACATTGTCCATGCGTCTGGAGCGCGTGGCCGCCCATGTGCCGGCCGGGGCGCGTCTGGCCGATATCGGCTCGGACCATGGCTACCTGCCAGTGGCGCTGGTGCGCCGCGGTGCGATTGTCGCGGCGGTGGCCGGCGAGGTGGCGCTCACGCCCTACGAGGCTGCACGGCGTACCGTGCGCGAAAATGGCCTGGATGATTGCATCACGGTGCGGCACGCCAGTGGCCTGGCGGCCATCGAGCCGGGTGATGGGATTACCGCGATCAGTATCTGTGGCATGGGCGGCGAGACCATCCGCGACATTCTCGAAGCCGGCAAGCAGTACCTGGGTGGTCATGAGCGCCTGGTCCTGCAACCCAACGGCGGCGAGCCCGCGTTGCGCCAGTGGCTGATGGACAACGGCTACCGGATCGTCGGCGAGGAAGTGCTGCGGGAAAACCGCTTCGACTACGAAATCATCGTCGCCGAACGTGCCGAGGCGGTCGCCTACACGGCCGAGCAGCTGTACTTCGGTCCGCTGCTGATGCAGGCGCGCAGCCCGGCTTTTCTGTTCAAGTGGCAGCGCATGCTGCGCCAGAAGCAACAGAGCCTGGACAACTTCGCCCGCGCACGCCAGCCGGTGCCCGAGGACAAGGTGCGCGACATCACCCGCCAGGCCGGTTGGATCCGCGAGCTGCTGGCCTGAGCCCATTCATTTCGGGTTGACCACGCTGGCGGGCACCTTCAGCACCAACATGCCACCGAAGACGATGGCCACGGCCAGCACCTGCAGGGCCAAGCCCGGGTTGGCGGTGCTGTCGCGCATCCAGCCGATCAGGTAGGGCGCGGCGAACGAGGCGATGCTGCCGAACGAGCTGATCATGGCGATGCCGGCGGCCTGGGTGTCACTTGCCAGGAACGCCGGCGGCAGTTGCCAGAACATCGGCAGGGCGGCGCTGGCGCCCATGCCGGCGATCACCAGCCCGGTCATCACCAGCAGGGCATTGCCCGGCGCCGAGCCAGCCAGGGCGATGCCGGCGGCGGCCATCAGCAGCGGCACGCACAGGTGCCAGCGGCGTTCGCGCTGGCGGTCCGAGGAGCGCCCGCAACCGAGCATGAACAGGCATCCGGCCAGATAGGGAATGGCGCTGAGCAGGCCGACCTGGCCATCGCTGCCGATGCCGGCGCCATGGATCAGGCTGGGCATCCAGAAGGCCAGGGTGTTGACCGCCAGCATCACCGCGCAATACACCGCCACCAGCAGCCAGACCTGCGCGTTGCCGAGCAGACCGGCCAGCGAGCTGATGGGTTTGTGCCGCTCCTCACCGGCCATTTCCTCGCGCAACGCCTGCTTTTGCCCGGCATCCAGCCAGGTGACCTGCTCGAAGCTGTCCGGCAGGCACTTGAGCACCACCAGCCCGAGCAGCACCACCGGCAGGCCCTCGATCAGGAACATCCATTGCCAGCCGCGCAGGCCGCCCTGGTCGTGGAAGGCCTGGAGGATGCCGCCGGACAACGGCCCGCCGACCACGCCGGCCAAAGGCACGGCAATGGCGAACAGCGCGGTGATCTGGGCACGACGCCGTGCCGGATACCAGCGGTTGAGCACCACGAGGATGCCGGGGAAGAAACCCGCTTCGGCCACCCCCAGCAGAAACCGCAGGACATAGAAGCCGGCGGCGTCCTGCACCCACATCATGCCGGTGGACAGCAGCCCCCAGACCACCATCAGGGTGGCGATCCAGCGCCGCGGCCCGACCCGTTCCAGGGCCAGGTTGCTGGGCACGCCGAACAGCGCGTAGGCGATGAAGAACAGGCCGGCGCCCAGGCCGTAGACCGTGTCGGAAAAGCCCAGGTCGGCGCTCATCTGCATCTTGGCGAAGCCGATGTTGATGCGATCCAGATGGGCGAACAGGTAGCACACCAGCAGCAGCGGCATCAGCCGCCAGGTGATGCGGGCATGGGTGGCGTCGCAGGCGCGCACGGACGTGGCCGTGGAGGTTTCTATCGTATTCATGGTCCGGGACGTTCTTGTTGTTGTCCCGGCAGATCATGCGGCGGTGTCGCGGGCGGGCAAATGCACTTTCAGCAAGATGGCTGGTATTTTTCCCAGGGCTTACAGCTGCGAGCAGTTGCCCATCTGGCGGTAGTCGACTTCACGGGTCTGGCCCTGGTGGTCGACGTAGACCATGTGCGCGGTGCCCACCTGGCAGTCGGCGTCATTGCTGGCCGGGGTGATCGAGATGACCTTGGCGATGTCCAGCGGCATGCCGTATTCGTAGGTGCTGGCGGTGCTGTCGGCCAGTGCGCCGAACGAGGCGAGGGTGGCGCTCAGGGCGAGCAGGGCGATCGAACGTTTCATGACAGGCTCCTCATTTGTTGCGGATAGCTAATGATCCATTCATTTGTGTTTCACAATAAATGGGCTATCCCGTGATAGATTGCTGCCTTTCATGTATGAATGAGGCTGCCTGCCCATGGACATGCTGCATGCGATGCGAACCTTCGCCCGGGTAGTGGAGTGCGGCAGTTTCGCCGCGGCGGCCCAGGCCCTGGACATTTCCGCAGCGCAGGTGTCGCGGATCGTCGCGGAGCTGGAAAATCAGTTGCAGACCCGCCTGCTGCACCGCACCACCCGGCGCCTGCGCATGAGCGAGGCGGGGGAGCGGTTTTTAGAGCGCACCCGGCAGATCATGCTGCTCACCGAGGAGGCGGTGGACGAGGCCCGTGGCGCCCACCTCACGCCTCGCGGCCACCTGCGTTTCCATTGCACCCATGGCCTGGGGTTGCTGATGATGCCACTGGTGGCGCGCTACAACGCCACCTGCCCGGAAGTGGTGATGGAACTGACCCTGTCGCAGCGCAACCCCGACCCGCTGGCCGAGGGTCACGATGTGGTGATCACCATCGGCCAGGGCCTGCCGGACTCGCAGCTGATCGCCATCCCGCTGGGCAGCATCCACAGCATCCTATGTGCTTCCCCGGAGTACTTGGCCCGCCACGGCGTGCCCGAGCGGCCTGAGGATTTGCACGAGCACATCTGCCTGCGCACGGTCGACCCGCTGTTCGAGGAGGACTGGTCGTTCGAGGGCCAGCCCGACAGCTGTGTGATCGTGCCCCAGGACACCTTCCTCACCAACGTCGCCGACGCCATGCTCAAGGCTACCGAACTGGGCATGGGCGTGGGGCTGCTGCCGTACTACTCGGCGAGCCAGGCCATGGAGGAGGGGCGCCTGTGCCGGCTGCTGGCGCCGCACCGGCTGCGCCAGCGGGAAATCTACGCGATCTACCCGTCGCGGCATTACCTGGATGCCAAGGTGCGCACCTGGCTGGACTTTCTCAAGGAGCAGTTGCCGTTGCTGTTTGCCGAGCACCAGCGCATTGCGGATGAGCCTCGCTACTGGCGCTGACAGACATCGCGGGGCAAGCCCGCTCCCACAAGGGCCTGTACAGGCTTGGTGGGAGCGGGCTTGCCCCGCGATAAGGCCGGTACAGCCAGGTCAACGACTGTCCTGATCCTCGGCATTGCCACCTGATGCTCCGGCCCCGGAGCCTGTGGCTTCACCCGTGCTGTTGGAGCCTCCGGCAGCGCCGTCGGCGGCATCGGAATCGCTGCCGGTATCGCTGCTGTCGTTATCCTTGCTGCCACCGGGGTTGTTTATGCTGCCGCCGTCTCCGGCGGTCTTGCCCTGGTCTGTGGCGTGTCCGCTGTGGCTGTCGCCATCGTTCATGTCGGTCGCGGCAAGGCTGAGGGTGGCGCCGCCACCGAGCAGCAGCGCCAGCATCAAGGCGAGGGGGCGTGGATTGACCATGATGAATCTCCTGTCGGATGACCTGTCATGGTTGGGCTGCCACGGTGCTGCCAAGGTGCCCGTCAAGCGACGGGCGGTCATTGGCGCGGGCTTTCAGTGGGCGTCGGGACGCGGCGCCTGCTGGCCGTGCGTGGCGTCCATTGCCTCCAGCGTCGGGTGCTCCTGGGCCGCGTGCATCAGGTCCTCGGTCACCCGTAGTTCCGCGCCGGTCGGCGAGAAAGTCGCGGTCGGCGCGAACGGCGCCGGGTGCTCCGGTGCCGGGCGCTTGCCACGACGCCAGAGGAAGAATCCGACCATGGCCAGGTTGATCGCCGCGAAGGCCCAGAACAGCCCAGCTTCGCCGTAGGCGGTCATCATCGGCGAAATGGCCAGCGGCGCCATGGCCGAGCCCAGCGAGTTGATCAGCAGCAGCCCCTGGATCATCGGCACCAGCGCATCGGCCGGGGCGCGGTCGGCGGCGCTGCTGACCGCCACCGGGTACAGCGCGAACACGCCGCCGCCGAGCAGGAACAGCAGCGCCGGCAGCAGCACGGTGTCGGCCGGCAGCAGCACGATCAGCACCGACAGCACGGTGCACAGGGCGGCCAGGGCGATCAGCACGTCCTGGCGGTCCTTGCGGTCCGACCAGCGCCCGACCGGGTACTGCAGCAGCATGGCGCCGAGAATGACCCAGGCCATCATGTCGCCGACCTTGCCCACATCCAGGCCGATGCGCTGCAGGTACAGCGGCAGCAGGGCATAGATGCCAGCGATGGCGACCCCCGAACCGAAGCAGCCGACCAGCCCGGTCGGCGCCACGCCCAGCAGTTGCCGCGGCTTGAGCGGCTCGACCTGGTCCAGCAGCGGCGATACCCGCGGCAGGATCACGATCGGCAGCACCGACAGCGTGGCGAGCATGCCGGCGACCATGAACGGCGCGGTGTCGCCCCAGCCGGTGACCTCGCCCAGGCCGGCCTGGGCGATCACCCCGGCGCCGTAGAAGGCGATCATGTACAGCGCCAGCAGGCGTCCGCGGATCTTGGCGTCGCCGGCCAGCAACAGCCAGCTCTCGATCACCAGGAACACCCCGACCGCGGCCCAGCCGTTGATCAGGCGCAGGGCGAACCACCAGGTGGTGTCGTAGAACAGGCCCTGCAACAGGATGGTCGCGCCGATCAACGCGGCGAAGCTGCTGTAGGCGCGGATATGGCCGATGCGCAGGATCAGGCGATCGTTGAATATAGCGCCCAGGGTCAGGCCGATGAAGTAGGCCGAGGAGACCACGCCGATGGTGGTCGCCGATTCGCCGGCGGCGCCCAGGCGCAGGGTGGTCAGGGAAGACAGCACGCCATTGCCCAGGGCAATGATGAACAGGCCGAGCAGGGGTGCCAGCGCCATCGCCAGCAAACGCACAGACATAGTTACCTCAAGGTTGAAAAGAGCTCAGATGCGCCTTTTCGGCTGCACGGGCCGGGTCATGGCGGCGTGCAGTGCGGCCTGGGCGGGCTGCGACCTTGGCAAGATTCAACCGCGGACCTGATGCAGGCAGGTCGGGCGGGGGCGGTTGAGCCTGTGGCACATGCGCGATGTGATGAGGCACGGACGCTGTCTTTGCGGGCGGTTGCCACCGGCTGGGGCGACGGGCGAAAAGGAGGCGGGATTTTAAGGCCTGTGCAGGATTTGCCAAGTAGGAAAAGGCTGCGACGAGTGGCCGCAGGGGCGTCAGTCCAGCCTGTGTGCCGCCAACAGCAGGGATTGCGGCACCTGGCTCTGCGGATGTTGCGGCTCCTGCAACTCCAGCAGGCCGAACCCGGCCAGCTCCAGCGCCTTCAGCCAACTGCCCAGGGTGCGGAAGTACCAGGGCATCGGGCGCCAGTCGCCGGTGAAACCGGCAAACGACTCCTCACGCCAGCCATCCTGGTAGTGGCCGGCAGCCGCCGTCCACGGGTGCAGGGTCTGGATCAGGATTGTGCCGCCGGGCAGCAGCAAGGTCCGCATGGCGCAGAGCAGGGGGATGATGTCTTGTTGCAGCAGGGCGAAGTTGGCGCACACCAAGTCATAGCCCTGGCCGATGTCCACCGCGCCTTCGGCCAGCTGCTGGTAGCTGGCCAGGTGTACTTGGGGCGAGCCCGCCGAGCGCGCGGCGGCGACCAGCGTCGCATCGCCATCCACGCCGACCGCGTCGATGCCCCGTGCCGCCAGGGCGCGCAGCAACCAACCCTCGCCGCAGCCCAGGTCGAGCACCCGCGAAGGCTGGCGGCCCAGCACGGCGAGCAGTATCGCCTGGTCGGTGACCTCGCGGCGGGAGGCGATGGCGCCGGAGCGTACGGCTTCGATCCAGGCCTGGGCGTTGTGCTGCCAGCTGTCCAGCAGGGGATCGGTGGTGGTGGGCATGGCCGGGTCCGGTAAAGATGGTGGCTCTAGCATAGGCCAGTCTTGTGTCCGGGGGCCTTTGCTCTGCACACTGGCGCACCTGCGAAGGAGCATGGCATGGCACTTGCGAAAGCGGATTTCACCACGCGACTGCTGGTCGATGCCGGTATCGGCCCCGGCATGCGTGTGCTCGACGTCGGGTGTGGCAGCGGCGATGTGAGCTGGCTGCTGGCCCGGCTGGTGGACGGCGATTGCGCGGTGGTTGGCGTTGACCAGGCGGCTGATGCACTGGAGCTTGCGCGTCTGCGTGAGGCACCCAAGGGCGCGGCGGTACCTGAGTTCGTAGAGGCCGACCTGCGTGCACTGCCCGAGTCCCTGGGGTTGTTCGACGCTATCGTCGGGCGCCGGGTGCTGATGTACCAGGCGGAGCCGGTCAAGGCCCTGCGCCTGCTGGCCCGGCATCTGTTGCCCGGTGGGCTGATGGTCTTTCAGGAGCACGACAGCAGCCTGACCCCGGCCAGCCTGGAACCTTTTCCGTTGCATCGCAAGGCCCAACAGTGGCTGCAACGCATGCTGGCCCATGAGGGGGCCGACTTGCATATCGGCTTCAACCTGCACCGGCTGTTCTGCGAGGCGGGACTGGCGGTCGAGGACCTGCGGGCCGAAGGCCTGGTGCAGACGCCCGACAGTGCCTATCCCCTGGCCGATATCATTCGCGCCTGTCTGCCACGGATCATCGCCCATGGCGTGGCTACGGCCAGGCAGGTCGGGATCGATACGCTACCGGCGCGGCTGGAGGCCGAGCGTCTTCAGTCGCGGGGCATCTACATAGGCGACATGGCCTTTGGCATCTGTGCGCGCAAATGCTGAATAACAGGTTCATTCAGTTGGGAAAGTGCAAATTGCAGGCGTGAATCATTTGCTTGCTTAAAGGGTTGCATGCGCCTTCATTGGCGATGTCGACGCATAGTCACCCTCTCGCCATCGATCAGGCGCTTGCCTGCATCTGCGCGAGCAGCTCCCACAATCGTGAATCGTCATAGTCCTCGATCACCAGGCTTGCCCCGGCTTCCAGCAACCGCTCGGCGGGCTGGGTGGTCGCCAGCCCGACGGTGAAGATGCCGGCATCTACGGCGGCCTTGACGCCTGGCAGCGAGTCCTCGAATGCCAGTGCCTGCCCGGCCTTGGCGTCCAGACGCTGCAGGCCGGTGAGGTAGGGCAGGGGATCGGGCTTGGGACGCGCCAGTTCGTCCGCCACCAGCACATGCGCGAAACGGGTGGCCAGGTGCATGGCGCCGAGCATGTGCTCGGCATTCAGGCGTGGCGCGTTGGTCACCACGCACATGCCGATGCCATGCCGTTCGGCGTGGTCCAGCAGGCGCAGCAGGCCGGGCATCGGCGCCAGGGTCGGTGACAGTTCGCGGAACAGTGCTTCCTTGCGTTCGGCCAGGGCCTGACGGCTGGCGGCATCGGCCTGGGGGAACAGTTCGGCGAACAACAGGCCGTTGGAGCGGCCGCTGACCTGGGTGTTGAACTGCTCCTGCGTCAGCTCGCGGCCGTCATGGTCGAACAGCAGCTGGCGGAAGGCTTGCAGGTGCAAGGTGTCGGTGTCGGTGAGGGTCCCATCGAGGTCGAACAGCAGGGCAGTCAGCATCGGGCATCCTGAGGGTGGAGAAACCATTCAGCATCATAAGGGATCAGGGGTGGGGAATGCACTCGGCTGGGAGGGACTGGGGTATTTCCAGGTGCTCGGCGGGGGCGTTGTAGCGCCTGTGAGATCAAGCACCGCTCGGCGGGGGAGTTTCACCGCCTATCAGATCGAGCGCCGCCCGCGCGGCGCATCGCGACGCAAGGCCGCTCCCACGTCTGTTTCGGGCCAGTCAATCCTGTGCCATTACCTTGTCCGCCTTGGTGCATGGCTTGAGAGCGGTGGGGCAGCAAAGGCGCTGGCACGTTAGTATGAGCGGCCAGGCATTCCCAGCACGGAGCACACAACGCCATGCCTTTCGTCACTACCCGGAAAATTCTCTTTGGCGACTGCGATCCCGCGGGGATCGTCTATACGCCGCGCATTTCCTATTTCGTCATCGAGGCGATTCACGAGTTTCTCTCCCGCTGCCTGGGCGGCGAAGGCCTGCGCAGGTTGTTCGCCATGGGCGTGATGCCGCCGGCGCGGGCCCTGTCCATCGAATTTCTGGCGCCCATGACCTGGGATGACCTGATCAGCGTGCAGGTCAGCAGTGGCGTGCCTGGGACGACCTCGTTCAGTTTTGCCGTCGAGGCACGCGGTGCCGGCGGCGAAGTGTGCTTTCGCGCCAGCATGACTCAGGTGTGCGTCTGCCCTGAGAGCAAACAGCCAGTTGCAGTGCCCGAGGCATTGCGCCAGGCATTGAGCGAGCACATGGACTAGTGGACACCGCGACGAATAGTTTTCCAATAAAAGAACAAACGTTTCAGCATCAATTGGATATAAAGTCCGAACGTGACCGGTTATTCAGTTGGCGTTTTTCGAGCAATTACGGTGTTGGCCACTGGTTGCTACCGGCGAAAGCTGTTAGTTTCAGCCACCGCTGAGAAGCAAACAAGCAGGCCTGCAATGCGCCGCTTGCCGCCAACCGATTAATCAACGGTTGGCTGAACAGGGAACGATAATAAAAAATCCTAGGGAGGGATAACCGGATGAATCTGTACATCCGCCTGTTGCTGGCTGTCCTGCGCGGTTTCTTCAAACCGCCCATGGCCCTGACCGATACGCTGCACCGCACGCTACGGGTCTGGCCGAACGATATCGATATCAACAAGCACATGAACAATGGTCGTTATATGACCATCGCCGACTTGTTCATGCTGGAACTTTGCCTGCGCGCGAAAATCCTCATTCCGGCCTTCAAGTTTGGCTGGAAACCGATGCTAGGTGGCAACTTGGTTGTCTACAAAAAGCAACTTTCCATGTTCGAAAAGTATACCGCCGAATTCAGCATCTGCTGCCTCGACGAAAACTGGACCTACTTCCAGTACAGCTTCTTCAACATGGCCGGCGAGGTGGTCGTAACCGGCTACTCCAAAGGCGCCTGGGTCGGTCGCAAGGGCCTGGTCGCCAACGCGGTGATCGCCGAGAAGCTCAAGGTCCAGCCCACCACCGCGCCAATGCCTGAAGCCGTGAAGAAATGGCTGGAGGCTGAAGCCCACGTCCTCGGCAAGGCCTGAGCCAGGCCGCGCCGCGGCCCTCTTGCCAACCATCTGATACCTGCAACGCCTGTCCATTGCTCCACCGTCCCCGGCCTCTGGCCCGGGCGTGCGCGGCAGGCTTTGCCGTGCCTGGCGTTCGCGCTGCACATCGATCCATGAATGAGTAGGGAAACACCTCATGCCGAACACCTTGTTGTTGATGCTGGCCTTCTTCGCCGCCTTCCTGCTGGTCGCCGAGCTGTTCAGGCGCTACCGCCTGGTGGGCCTGACCTTCTTCGTCCTGTCGCTGCCGGCGCTGCTGGTGCCCAACGCCAACCTGTTCATGCGCATCAAGACCATCAGCGTGCTGCTGCCCATGTGTTTCCTGGCCTATGCCCGCTACAAGCCACGCATCGAAGGCTTCATCTACAAGCTGATCTACGTGGTGATCGTGCTGAACATCATCGAGGCCTCGGTGATCGATTGGCAGACCGGCAACCTCCTCAACATCGTCGCCGCCGTGGGGCTGATCGTCTGCCTGCCGTACTCGCGCAAGCATTGGCAGATTTCCGGGCGCCACAGTGATTTCGTGGTGCACGTGCCGGCCTACTGGCCCTACCTCTACACCACCTGGAACCTGTGCTTCCTGTACTCGGCGCGGATCACCACCTTCGGCTACGCCCTGCCGCTGTTGCTGGCGCCGGTGGCCTACGCCTTGCTGCTGCGTCGTTCGGACCTGTACTTCCAGGCCCGTGCCTACACCTTCGGCTTCTACCTGTTCGTGCGCACGCTCGCCGGTGACACACCGTTGATGAACCTGCCGGCCTTCGACCTGACGAGCTGGTACAGCCCCGACGCGGCGCTCGCCTGGAGCGTCGTCAACGTGATTTTCACAGGCGCCTGCCTGTACAGCTACGGCGCAAGCCGCAACAAGAACAAAGCGATCGAACAAGGAGTTTGAAGCATGCTGGAAGTCATCCTGCTGGCGTTTTTCATAACCGTCAGCCCCGTGATCATACTGATGAGCAAGACCCGCGCCGAGCCGTTGAAGCATGTGTACGTGGGCCTGTACTACGTGAAGTTCGTACCGCTGCTGCTGGCGCTGTACGCGGTCAATCTCGGCACCAGCTTCCTGGCCTGGAAGTGGGTCCAGCTGAAATGGCTGCTGCCTCGCTACTTCGGTTATCGCCACTACAACCGCGACTCCATCTCGATGGAAAGCACGCCGATCCCGGGCACCGACTACCACATGGGCTACATCCCCAAGAAGCTGCCCGCCGAGCTGGTCTACCGCTGGAGAAAGGACAAGGTCTACCACAACTACATCCAGTCGATCATCAAGGCCAACCGCGACTACTACAAGGTGCCGCTGGGCCAGTTCCCGCAGCCGACGGCCATCTCGGACGAGGACCTGAGGGTGTTCCTGATGTCGTCGCAGATTACCCACTACCTGCAGACGGTCGATGGCGTGTCGACCTTCGACATGCGTGACTTCACCCGCGAGATCCGCCTGTCCAGCTCGGTGTTCGACGTGGCCAGCATTGCCATTGCCGAAGATTTTGCCGCCGACAGCATGCGCATCACCCTGCGCGACGGTTTCAGCGTCGGCCCGGGCGAGCCGCACTGGGACCTGGCCAAGGTGTACTTCATGTCCAACACCATGGTGTTCTTCATCCTCGGCGCACACCTGCACCACCACCTGTTCTTCGCCGAAATGGGCGCGGCGTTCCTGTTCAACCTGGTGCCCAGGGAGTCGAACTTCCACAAGCTGATGGACCCGCACACCGCCTACATCCTGATGCTCAACCACCAGTTCAAGGAATCGCCGCTGTCGCTGCGCGAAACCACCGGCATCGCCGACAAGTTCCTCTACAGCTGCATCGGCTACTACTCGGCGCAGACCTTCTACAAGGTCGGCTATGAAAATGCCCTGAACATGTACAACAAGCGCGAGACCGAGGACCAGGCGCTGACCCAGAAATTCGAGATCAGGTTCGCCATCCCGTTCGACCAGTACCTCAATGGCCAGCACGCGCTCAACGCCCAGTACCGCGACTACTACGCGGCGGTGCTGAAGTTCGTCTCGGCCAGCTACGACGACCTGCTGCGCGACGGCTCCGAGCCCTACATCAACAACTGGGTCGCTGAGCTGTGCCGCTACGTCAACCTGCCGTGCCAGCCCGGCGACAAGGCCTTCAACATCGAGGTGATCGCCACCTACATCTGGTACGTGTCGTTCGTCCACTCCCTGGAGCACTACCAATTCCACAAGTACAAGATGAACTACTGCCTGCTGACCCGGGTGCCGTTCTCGGTCGCCAGGCACCTGCCGCAGGACCAGGTGTTCAGCCAGTACGACATCTGGAAGTCCAAGCACATCGTGCACACCTTCGGCAAGAACCACCTCAATGCCGGCGTGTCGGAAAGCTATGCCGACCTGGACTACAAGTTCCGCGACCTGGCGCTGATCGACCGGCAGGAGCAGTTGAAGAAAGAGGTGCTGGGCCTGCTGGACAAACACCAGACGCCAAACGAGGCGATCGCCTTGTCCATTCGTTACTGAGGCAGGGCAGGGAGGCCGGCGACGAAGGGGACTGGTCAGCGTTTTGAAAAAAGAGTACAAATGTACTCCATGGACACTTTATCCCCCAAACGCCGCGCCATCCTTGGGTTCATCCGCGAGCGCATCACCGATCAAGGCCAGCCGCCGTCGCTGGCCGACATCGCCGAGCGCTTCGGTTTCGCCTCGCGCAGCGTGGCGCGCAAGCACATCACCGCCCTGAGCCAGGCCGGGTTCATCGACGTCACGCCCAACCAGGCGCGTGGCATCCGCCTGGCCGAACCCCTGCGCCGGCCCGAGATCCTCGAGATCCCGGTTCTTGGCCAGGTCGCCGCCGGTGCGCCGATCGGCCCCGACCTCGATATCCACGAGCAGTTGCTGCTCGACCCCAGCCTGTTCCGACGCACCCCCGACTACCTGCTCAAGGTGCGCGGCGATTCGATGATCGATGACGGCATCTTCGACGGCGACCTGGTCGGCATCCGCCAGCAGGGCGAGGCCCGTGACGGGCAGATCGTGGTCGCCCGGCTCGACGGCGAGGTAACCATCAAGCGCCTGCAGCGCACCCGCGACGGCTATCGCCTGCTGCCGCGCAACCCGGCCTATGCCCCCATCGACGTGACCCCCGGGCACGAGTTCTTCATCGAAGGCGTGTTCTGCGGCCTGCTGAGGCGTGACTGATGGGCGCCGTGGTCGAACTCGACCGGCTGCTCGACCAGCGCCAGGTATGGCGTGGGCGGCAGGCCCAGGCGCGTCCGCAGGGCCTGCAACCCACCGGGCATGCCAGTCTCGACCATCACCTGCCGGAAGGTGGCTGGCCGGCGGCGGCACTGAGCGAGCTGCTGCTGGCCAGCCCCGGCTGCGGAGAGCTGCAACTGCTCTGGCCGACACTCGCCCGGTTGACCGGGGAGGGGCAGCGGGTGGTGCTGGTGGCGCCGCCGTTCATTCCCTACGCGCCGGCCTGGCAGGCCGCCGGGGTGGACCTGCGCTGGCTGGTGCAGGTCGATGCCGAGGCGGCCGATGCCTTGTGGGCGGCCGAGCAGTGCCTGCGCTCGGGCAGTTGCGCCGCCGTGCTGTGCTGGCCAGGGTACGCCGACGACCGTGCCCTGCGCCGCCTGCAGGTGGCCGCGGAGACAGGCGACGCGCTGGCGTTCGCCTGTCGCCCGCACCAGGCCGCGCTGAACCCGTCACCCGCCGCCCTGCGCATCGCCCTCGACCTGCGTCCGGCGCAGTGGCGCGTGCTCAAGTGCCGGGGCGGCCTGGCGCCGGCCACGCCCATCGCCTGCCCAGGGCGGGCGTGATGCGCCATGCTCTGGGCCTGCATTTTGTTGCCACAGCTGGCGCTGGACACCGTCCTGCGCGAACGCGACGACCCCGAGGCACCGCTGGTGCTGCTGGGCGGACCGCTCCAGCGCCGCGTGCTGCGGGCGGTCAACCCGTCGGCCGCTGAGCTGGGCCTGCGCGCCGGGCAGACGCTGACCGCCGCCCGCGCCCTGGCCGACGGATTCACTTGCGTCGAGGTCGAGCCGGCGCGCATCGAGCAGTTGCAGCAGTTGCTGGCAGCCTGGGCCTACCGCTTCAGCGCCCAGGTCAGCCTGCATTATCCCCGTGCGTTGCTGTTGGAGGTGGGCTCGAGCCTGCAATTGTTCGGCCCCTGGCCGTTGTTCGAGGCACGCTTGCGTCAGGAACTGGCAGCGCTGGGGCTGCGCCAGCGCATCGTCGTGGCCAGCAATCCGGTGGCGGCGAGGATGCTCGCCAATGGCCATGACGGCCTGGCGCTGACCTGCCCGCAGGCCACCCGCGCCGCCTTGCTCGAGATGCCCGTCGAGCGTGTCGGCCTACCTGTCGAGGCGGCCGAAGCCTTCGCCCGCATGGGCCTGCACCGGCTCGGGCAGGTGCTGGCATTGCCGCGCGATGCTTTGGCCAGGCGTTTCAGTGCCCAGGTGCAGTTGCACCTGGACCAGCTGCTCGGCCTGCGCAACCTGGGGCTGGACTTCTACCAGCCGCCCGATCGTTTCGAGGCGCGGCTGGAGCTGAATTTCGATGTCGAGTCACACCAGGCGCTGCTGTTCCCCTTGCGTCGCCTCATCGGCGACCTGGCGGCCTTCCTCGCCGGGCGCGACTGCGGCGTGCAGCGTTTCGAGCTGCACCTGGAGCACGCCGAAGGCGCGGACACCGTCCTCAAGGTCGGCCTGCTGGCCGCCGAGCGCGACGCCTCGCTGCTGTTCGAGCTGGCCCGTGGTCGCCTGGAGCCGCTGCGTATTCCGGCGCCGGTACGCAACCTGCGCCTGCTGGCCGCCGACCTGCCGCCATTCGTGCCGCAACGCCAGGCGCTGTTCGACCCGCGTGCACAGCAGGCCCAGCCCTGGGAGCAGCTGCGCGAACGGCTGCGGGCGCGGCTCGGTGACGAGGCGGTCAGGGGCCTGCGCGCCGAAGCCGACCATCGCCCCGAGTGCGCCTGGCAAGGCGTGGAGCAGGGCGCCCAGGGCCAACGGGTGATGGCCCCTGGTCGTCGTCCCGGTTGGCTGCTGCCCACACCCCAGCTCTTGAGCGAGACCGGCCTGCAACTGCTGGGGCAGGCCGAGCGCATCGAGTCCGGCTGGTGGGACGGTGGCGACGTGCGCCGTGACTACTACCGTATCGAGACCCGCGACGGCCTGCGCGGTTGGGCCTTCCGTGACCTGGCGGCTCCGGGGCCGCTTTGGCTGCAAGGCTGGTTCGCATGAGCAGCCTGGAGTATGCAGAGCTGCACTGCCTGTCGAACTTCAGTTTCCAGCGCGGCGCCTCCAGTGCCGACGAACTGTTCCGCCGTGCCCGCGAGCAGGGCTACCAGG
Organism: Pseudomonas sp. 2hn; assembly: GCF_019646095.1. Classification (NCBI taxonomy): domain Bacteria; kingdom Pseudomonadati; phylum Pseudomonadota; class Gammaproteobacteria; order Pseudomonadales; family Pseudomonadaceae; genus Pseudomonas; species Pseudomonas sp. 2hn. The sequence goes on from NZ_CP081016.1 coordinate 2,570,620, forward strand.
CCCTGGCGATCACCGACGAATGCACGCTGGCGGGGATTGTCCGGGCCTGGCAGGCAGCGAAGCAGTATCAGCTGAAGCTGATCGTCGGCAGCGAGGTGCGGGTGCACCAGGGGCCGAAGCTGGTCCTGCTGGTGGAGGACCTTGTCGGCTACCAGAACCTCTGCGCGCTGATCACCCGCGCCCGTCGGCGTTCGGAGAAGGGCAGCTACCAGTTGCTCGCCGAGGACCTCGAGGCCCACCACCAGGGCCTGCTGGCGCTGTGGGTGGCCGAGCCCGACGATGGCGCCGCGGCCTGGTTGCGGCCGCTGTTCGGCGAGCGCCTGTGGCTGGCGGTGCACCTGCACCGCGGGGCCGACGACACGCAGCGCCTGGCGCAGCTGCGCGCCCTTGGGGCACGACTGGATATCCCGCTGGTGGCCTGCGGCGATGTGCACATGCATGTGCGCGGGCGGCGGGCGCTGCAGGACTGCATGACGGCCATCCGCGAACATTGCGCAGTCGCCGAGGCGGGGCGCTTCCTGTTCGCCAACGGCGAGCGCCACCTGCGCTCGCTCGACCAGCTGCGCGAGCTGTACCCCGCCGACTTGCTCGCGCAGACCACCCAGGTTGCCGGGCGCTGCACCTTCGACCTGTCGCAGCTGAAGTACCAGTACCCGCGGGAGCTGGTGCCCGAAGGGCAGACCCCGGCCAGCTGGTTGCGCGAACTGTGCCGGCGCGGCCTGCCCGAGCGCTGGCCCCACGGGCCGAGCGACAAGGTGCGCACGGTGCTGGAGCGGGAGCTGGCACTGATCGAGGAGCTGGGCTACGAGAGTTACTTCCTGACCGTCCACGACATCGTCGCCTTCGCCCGCCGCCAGCGCATCCTCTGCCAGGGGCGCGGTTCGGCGGCCAACTCGGTGGTGTGTTTCGTCCTCGGCATCACCGAGCTCGACCCCATGGAGCATCGCCTGCTGTTCGAGCGCTTCCTCTCCCGCGAGCGCAACGAGCCGCCGGACATCGACGTGGACTTCGAGCATGACCGCCGTGAAGAGGTGATCCAGTACGTGTTCCGCCGCTATGGCCGACACCGCGCGGCACTCACCGCCGTGGTCAGCAGCTATCACGCCGCTGGTGCGGTAGGCGACGTGGCCCGGGGGCTCGGCCTGCCGACCGACCAGGTGGACGCCCTGGCCAAGTGCTGCGGGCGCTGGAGCGATCGCATCCCCGATGCCGGGCGCCTGGCCGAGGCCGGTTTCGACGCGCACAGCCCCTCGCTGCGGCGCATCCTGGTGCTGGCGGGGGAGCTGATCGGCTTTCCCCGGCACCTGTCGCAGCATCCTGGCGGCTTCGTCATCTGCGAGCAGCCGCTGGACCGGCTGGTGCCGGTGGAGAACGCGGCGATGGCCGAGCGCACGGTGATCCAGTGGGACAAGGACGACCTGGACATGGTCGGCCTGCTCAAGGTCGATGTGCTGGCGCTGGGCATGCTCAGCGCCCTGCGCCGCTGTTTCGACCTGATCGCCCGGCACCGGGGACGCGAGTACACGCTGGCGACCCTGCCCAAGGAGGACCCGGCCACCTACGCCATGATCGGCCGCGCCGAGACCATGGGCGTGTTCCAGATCGAGTCGCGGGCACAGATGGCCATGCTGCCCCGGCTCAAGCCGGTGAAGTTCTACGACCTGGTGATCGAGGTGGCCATCGTCCGTCCCGGGCCGATCCAGGGCGACATGGTCCACCCGTACCTGCGCCGCAGGCTCAAGCAGGAGCCGGTCACCTATCCTTCGGAAAAGCTCAAGGCGGTCTTCGAACGCACCCTGGGCGTGCCGCTGTTCCAGGAGCAGGTGATGGAGCTGGCCATGGTCGCCGCCGACTACAGCCCGGGCGAGGCCGACCAGTTGCGCCGCAGCATGGCCGCCTGGAAGCGCCATGGCGGCCTGGAGCCGCACCGCGAGCGGTTGATCGCGGGCATGCTGCGCAATGGCTACGACCTGGCCTTCGCCGAGCGCATCTTCGAGCAGATCAAGGGTTTCGGCAGCTACGGCTTTCCTGAATCCCACGCCGCCAGTTTCGCCCTGCTGTGCTACGCCAGCAGTTGGCTCAAGTGCCATGAGCCGGCGATCTTCACCTGCGCGCTGGTCAACAGTTGGCCGATGGGCTTCTACAGCCCCGACCAGCTACTGCAGGAGGCCCGCCGCCAAGGGATCGAAGTGCGCCCGGTGGATGTGTTCCATAGCGACTGGGACTGCACCCTGGAAGCCGTGGGTGAGGGCGCGCTGGCCATCCGCCTGGGGCTGCGTCAGATTCGTGGCTTCGGGGAAGACGATGCCCGCCGCCTGGCGCAGGCGCGGGCACAGCGTCCGTGGCGCGACGTCGAGGACCTGTGCCTGCGTGCCGGGCTCGACGCTCGGGCCCGTGCGCGCCTGGCGGATGCCGGGGCCTTGCGCGGGCTGGCCGGTGACCGCCACCAGGCGCGCTGGCAGGTGGCGGCGGTGCAGGCGCAGTTGCCGCTGTTTGCCGAGGTCGACTCCGTGCCCGAGCAGGCGGTGATGTTGCCGCTGCCGAGTGTCGCCGAGGACCTGGCCGCCGACTACGACACCCTGGGCACCACCCTCGGGCCGCATCCCTTGACCCTGCTGCGTTCTCGCTTGCGGGCACTGGGTTGTCGCAGCTCGACGGAACTGGCGGGGGTCGAGCATGGCGACACGATCGCCGTGGCCGGCATCGTGGTCGGTCGGCAGCGCCCGCAGACCGCCAGCGGCGTGACCTTCGTCACCCTCGAGGATGAGCACGGGATGGTCAACGTGGTGGTCTGGCGCGAGCTGGCCGAGCGCCAGCGGCGGGCACTCGTGGGCTCGAAATTGCTCAAGGTGAGCGGGCGCCTGGAGCAGGAGAGCGGGGTTCGGCACCTGATCGCCCGACGACTGGAGGACATCAGCCCCTTGTTGCAGGGGCTGGATGTACGCAGTCGTGATTTTCACTAACAGGCAATGCAAGGACCTCAGCGCAGTTCGACTTGCGCGCACAGTCCCCCTTCGGCACGGTTGCGCAGGGTCAGGCTGCCGCCCATGGCCTGGGTCAATTGCTGGGCGATCGCCAGCCCCAGGCCGGTACCGCCGGTGCTGCGGTTGCGCGAACCCTCGACCCGGTAGAACGGCTTGAGCACGTCGTCGAGTTCCGCCTCGGGGATGCCCGGGCCATCGTCGAGCACGCGGATCAGTGTCACGCCGTTCTCGCAGCCCACCTCCAGCTGCGCGGCGCCGGAGAACTTGAGGGCATTGTCCACCAGGTTCACCAGCACCCGGCGCAAGGCATGGGGACGGGTTTGCAGGGTCGCCTGGGCGCTGCCGCAGCGGTCCACCCGGGCGCCGCTGTCCTGGTAGTCGAATACCAGGGAGTCGAGGAAGGCGTCGAGGTTGACCCGGCACGGCGCCTCGGTGCCGCTGTCCATGCTGCGGGCATAGGCCACGCCTTCGCGCACCAGGTGCTCCATGGCGTCCAGGTCGTGCGCCAGCTTGTCCTTCTCCTGGCCGTCGTCCATCTGCTCGACCCGCAGCTTCATGCGCGTGATCGGCGTCTGCAGGTCGTGGGAGATGGCGGCGAGCAGCTGCATGCGCTCCTTGAGGTAGGCGGCGATGCGTGCCTGCAGCGCATTGAAGGCCACGGCGGCGTAGCGCACCTCGCGCGGGCCGCTCTCGTCGAGCTGCGGGCCGGGGCTGTTCGGGTCGAGGTTGTCCACCGCCTGGACCAGGCGGGTCAGCGGGCCGATGGCCAGGCGCACGGCCAGCCAGGTGCAGGCCAGCAGCACCGCCAGCTGGATCAGCAACACCACCGGCAGCCAGGTGGCCACCGGCACCGGGGCAGGGGTGACGTCGATGGTCAGCGGCGCGCCGTCGGCCAGGCGCAGGTGAGCCTGGAAGTGCGCGTTGGGGCCGGGGATTTCCTGGAAGGTCAGGGCGTAGCGGTCACCGATGGCCTTGACGATGGACTCGGCGGCCATGGGCGGGTCGGCGCTGGGCATGGCTTCGCCGGGCAGGCCGCCGTCCAGCCGGTAGCGGTAGGTGCGCCGCTCCAGGCGTGACAGCCAGGCCGGGCGCTCGGCGGCGGGCAGGCGGTCGAGGATGGCCACCGAGGTCGAGACATCCAGCTCCAGGTTGCTGAGCATCATCGAGCGGCTGCTGACGTAGCGCTCGTAGGCCTGCAGGCTGAACGACAGGCCGTAGGCCAGCACCAGCCCGGTGAAGAAGATCAGGGCCAGGCGCGAGGCCAGGGTGCGGGGCCATTTCATGCCGGCGACTCCAGCAATTGCACCGGTAGCGAGAACACGTAGCCTTCGCTGCGCACGGTCTTGATGCAGGTCGGCTCGCGGGCGTCGTCGCCCAGGCGCTGGCGCAGGCGGCTGACCAGCAGGTCGATGGAGCGGTCGAAGATGTCCGCCTCGCGGCCCTGGGTGAGGTTGAGCAGTTGCTCGCGACTGAGCACCCGCTGCGGATGGTCGAGGAACACCCGCAGCAGGCGGTACTCGGCGCCCGACAGCGCCACCAGGGTGCCTTCGTTGTCGAGCAGGTGGCGGGCGGTGGTGTCCAGCCGCCATGGGCCGAAGGCGATCAGCCGGCTGCTCTCGCTGATGGTCAGGTTCGGCGGCAGCATGCGCGTGCGGCGCAGCACGGCGTTGATCCGCGCCAGCAGCTCGCGGGCGGAGAACGGCTTGGTCAGGTAGTCGTCGGCGCCCATCTCCAGGCCGATGATGCGGTCGGTCTCGTCGTTGCGCGCGGTGAGCATCAGCACCGGCGTGTTGCGGTGCTTGCCGGCGCGCAGTTCGCGGCACAGCAGCAGGCCGTCGTCGCCGGGCATCATGATGTCGAGGACGATCAGGTCGACGGCGTTGTTTTCCAGGAAGGCGCGCATCTGCCGGCCATCGGCGACGATGCTGGTGCGCAGCCCGTTCTTCTTCAGGTAGTTGCCGACCAGTTCGCGGATCTCGCGGTCGTCGTCGACGATCAGGATGTGATCGGCGTGTTCCATCGGGGTGTCCTTGTACGTGGGGAATGGGCGCAGTGTACCGAGTGGATCCGGGCTTGCCTGCCCGGGTTTGTATTGCAGTGTATCTGCTGGCGACATAGATACAGGAAGAAGCACGGCGGCCCCTGGCCGGACACATGCGCGATACCTGGCAGGCGTGAAATGGCTCTCGACCGGGGAGGGAAGCCTCCCCACACAAGACCTCGCATCAGGAGACACGCCATGACTATCAAGACCCTCGCCAGCGCCGCCCTGTTCGCCGTCCTCGGCCTTGGCTCCCTGGCTGCCCAGGCCAGCAGCAGCTCGCTCAATGACGCCAGCGTGATGCAATACCGCTACGGCGACCGGCTGGATGTGAAGAAGGTGCTATCTGTGAAGGATGCGCCAGGCACCACCTGCGGGCCAGTGAAGACCCGCATGGACTACCTCGACTCCCAGGGTAAGCCGCAGAGTGTCGAGTACCGCTCCTACGCCACCAGTGGCTGCCATGACAACTGAGGCGCGCGGCAAGCGCCGCCTGCTCAAGGCCGGCGGCGTGGCCCTGGCCCTGCTCGGGCTGGGCCTGGCCGGCCACCTGCTGGCCAGGGACAGCTACGGCCCCATGCCGTCGCTGGCGGGGGCCGAGCAGTGGCTCAACTCGCCGCCGCTGGATGGCACCGCGCTCAAGGGCAAGGTGGTGCTGGTGGACTTCTGGACCTACGACTGCATCAACTGTCGGCGCAGCCTGCCCCATGTCAACGACTGGGCGCGGCGCTACGGCGAGCAGGGGCTGGTGGTGGTCGGGGTGCATACACCGGAGTATGACTACGAGCACGACCTGGGCAATGTCCGGGCCCAGGTGCAGCAACTGGGCATCGCCTACCCGGTGGCGGTGGACAATGGCTACCGGATCTGGAACGCCTGGGGCAACCAGTTCTGGCCGGCGCATTACTTTGTCGATCGCAAGGGGCAGGTGCGTCATGTGCACTTTGGCGAGGGGGATTATGCGGGGCAGGAGGGGGTGATTCAGGCGTTGTTGAATGAGCCGGGTTGATTCGTTGTCCGTTTCGGCCCTATCGCGGGGCAAGCCCGCTCCCACGCAGGCGGCCAGATGACGGTCGTGGGAGCGGCGGTGCGCCGATGCGACTTGCCCCGCGATAGGGCCGGCCCAGGCAACATCATTCCCCGAGCCGCTGCTCGCGTGACGGCGGATAGCCGAAATATGCCGCATAGCACTTGCTGAAGTGCGAAACCGAGACGAACCCGCAGGCCACCGCCACCTCCATCACCGACAGGTCCGAATACTGCAGCAATCGTCGGCTCTTGGTGATGCGCAGCTCCATGTAGTAGCGCCGGGGCGAGGTGCCCAGCTGGGCCTGGAACAGGCGGTCGATCTGCCGCCGCGAACGCCCGGAGTAGGTGGCCAGCTGGTCGAGGCTCAGGGTCTCCTCGAGGTTGTTCTCCATCAGCTCGACGATGGTGCGCAGGTGCAGGCTCATGGACTTCTTAGCCCCCGGCCCGACCTGGCGATAGCGCGCCCCGGAGAACGACAGGATCTCCTCGACGCCTTCGGCCAAAGCATCGCCGTACAGCCGCCGGACCAGCCCGAGCATCAGCTCCATGGCGCCGTTGGGACTGGCGGCGCTCAGGCGGTCGCGGTCGAGGGTGAAGCTGGCCGGGGTGATGCGCGTCTGCGGGCTGATCTCGGCCAGGCTGGCGCGCTGCTCGGGGTGCACGCTGCAACCATAGTCGTCGAGCACCCCGGCGCGGCCGAGGAACCAGGCGCCGTTCCACAGCCCGCCGAGGGTCATGCCGTGGCTGGCGCAATCGCCCAGCAGGCGGTCGAGGTCGGGGTATTTCAAGGGTGTGCGCAGGCCGCCGCAGATCACCAGCAGGTCGAGGTCCTGCAGGCTGCGCGGCGCCAGCGGACTGGCCACCAGTTCCAGGCCCAGGTCGCTGAGCACGCGGTCACCCGCCAGGGACAGCGGGGTGGAGGTGAAGCTGTCGGCGCGCAGCAGGTTGGCGGTGACCAGCACATCCATCGCCACGGTGAAGCTGGCCATGGAGAAATGCTCGAGCAGGACGAAGTCGACGCGGTAGGGGCGATGGTTGCCGGTATCGCCGGACTTGAGCCGCAGCATGTTGCTGGTGCTGGTCTTCTTGCTGAACTGACGTGGCGTGGGCACTGCGGACTCCGCTTCCTGGCTGGCGCGCACGAGTGTGCGGCGGGACGCGGGGAAAGACAACAGGGGCGCTCGCTGGCGCTGAAAGCACAGCGCCCCCTCGAGAGGGGGCGCCGGTCATGCAACGCGGGGCTTAGAAGTCGCCGCGCAGGGTGAACATGTAGCTACGCGGGGTGCCGTAGGTGGTACCGCGGGTCCAGTAGCCCATCGAGTCGAAGTACTTGCGGTCGAACAGGTTCTCGACGTCCACGCCGACGGTCCAGTGCTCGTCGAGCTTGTAGGCGGCGCGGGCGTCGAAGATCGCACGGCCGCTGTTGTACGCCTCGTTGTAGGCATCGACGTAGGAGTTCTGCGCCGATACGCCACCGCCGACGCTCAGGCGGTTCCATTCACCCGGGAAGGTGTAGTTGGTGTTCACGCGCACCATGTGTTTCGGGGTCTGTGCCGAGATCGGGCCGCCCTCGGACGAGCTGGTGGTGTTGTAGGTATAGCCAGCCGCGACCTGCAGGCCCGGCAGCAGTTCGCCGGTGGCCTCGGCTTCGAAGCCCTTGCTGCGGTTGATGCCGTCGCCGTTGGTCCAGCAGCGGCCGGCCGGGTCGGTCGGGCACTTGCCGCGGTTGGCCGTATCCTGCAGGGCTACGTCTTCCTGCTCGATGTAGAAGACGGCGAAGGACACGTTCAGGCGCTTGTCGAACAGCTCACCCTTGATACCGGTCTCGTAGTTCGAACCGACGGATGGGTCGAGCACGCTGCCGCTGACGGTGCGGTAGTTGGACTGCGGCAGGAAGATGTCGGCGTAGCTGGCGTACCAGGACCACTGGTCGTTCAGGTCGTAGATCGCACCGACGAAGGGTGTGAATTCCTCATCCTGACGACTGGTGGTCACCTTCGGGCCGTTCCAGGCTTCGTTCTTGTACCAGCTCAGGCGGCCACCGAGAACGAAACTCAGGTCTTCGGTCGCGTGCAGGCGGGCGCTCAGGTAAGTGCCGTAGCGGGTGTCGATGGTGTCGTCCATGGACTTCCAGCCGTTACGCTGCAGCTCGGGGATATTGCTGTGGTCGGGATCAAACACATTGAGCGGGATAGGGCTCGGTAGCGCGATGGTGTTGTCCTTGTCGTTCATCTTGCGCTTGGACCAGTTGGCGCCGAGGGTCAACTGGTGGGTCAGGCCGAAGGCCTCGAAGGTGCCGTCCAGGTGGCCGTCGACGGCATTGGAGGTCACATCGAACTTGTGATAGCTGACGGTGTTGACCGTCGGACCGCCGGGGGCGTTGTACTCCAGGGTTTCCCGCGCGCCCCACTCGATGGCGCTACGGTTGTAGCCACCCTCGGAATGGGACAGCGCCAGCTTGGCGGTCCAGTTGTCGTTGAAGCGGTGGGTGAGGTCGGCAAACACCTCGTCCATGTCGGTCTGCAGCTTGGTCCAGTCCTGGCCCAGGTAGGTCGAGCGTTTCAGGTGCGGGTTGCTGCCATCGGGGTTGTTGGGGATGCCCAGCACGCTGTAGCCGTCGATGCGCGAAGTCTGGCGGCGCAGGCCCAGGGCGACGGTGGTGGCATCGTTCAGGTCGGCCTCGACGATCCCGTACAGCAGTGGCCGCTTGGACTTGGTGACGTCGGTGAAGTAGCCGCGGTCCTCATAGGAGGCGACCATGCGCCCGCGCAGGGTGCCCTGGGGGTTGAGGCGGCCGCTGGCATCCAGGTCCAGGCGGTAGTTGTCCCAGGAGCCGGCGCGGGTGATCACGGTGAAGCGCGGGTCGGCGGTCGGGCGCTTGCGCACCAGGTTCACCGCGCCGCCCGGGTTGCCGGCGCCGACCAGCAGGCCGGAAGCACCACGCAGCACTTCGACGCGGTCGAAGATTGCCATGTCCGGGGTCATCCAGCCGGTGTAGGCGTAGGCCTGCCCGGGCACGCCGTCGACCATGTAGCTTTCGTCGGTGAGGTCGAAACCACGGGAGCTGAAGTGGTGGTTGCCGTAGCCGCGGTTGGCGCGGGTGATACCGGTGGTCTGGGCCATCACCTGGTCCAGCGAGACCAGGTTCTTGTCGTCCATCAGCTTGCGGGTGACCACGGTCACCGACTGCGGGGTTTCACGCAGCGATTGCGCGGTCTTGCCGATGGTCACCGCACCGGTGGTGTAGGAGTTGCTGCCCTCGGTGGTGGCGCCGAGCACCTGGCCGTTGATGGTGGTGGCGTCCAGGGTCATGGCCGAGCCGGACTCCGCCGCGCCGCTGATGATCAGGGTGTTGTCCTGCACGCTGTAGCGAATCCCGCTGTTCCTGAGCAGCTCCCCAGCTGCCTGGGTTGGCGAGAAGCGGCCCTTGACCGGGCTGCTGCGCAGGCCCTGGACGGTTTCCGGACTGAACAGCACCTGCAGGTTGCCCTGGCGACCCAGCTCTTGCAGGGCGCTGGCCAGCGACTGGGCCGGGATGTCGAAGTCCTGCTCCTGGGCCTGCACCTGGGCGGCCAGCGGCAGGGACAGGGCGAGGCCGAGGGTGGCCATGGCCGGCGAGGAGCGCAGCATCCGGCGCAGCATCAGCGCTTTGCTCAAAGGGGTCAGGGTGTTGGCTGGTATTGGCATTTTTATGCTCTGGCTCAAGGTACGCAAAGTAAATGAAAATTATTCCGTTGCGAGTAGGACGCATGCGAATGCCAAAACCGGAAAAATAATTATTGCGGTTGGTAGAGGCGTGACCTGCGACTTCCCTGTAGGCAGGGTTGATTCAGCGTGCGGCAATAGGGGAACGAGCGGTGCGGCGGGGAATTTAAGTGGCGCGGGCGGTGACAGGGCCACCGCCCGTGGAGGAGGGGTCAGGCGGGCAGGGCCGGCTCCTGGTTGCGTTCGACCAGGATCTTGCCGCTGTGCATGCGCACCAGCTGGTCGGCCACCGGGAAGTAGCGGTCGTCGTGGGAGATGACGATGATGGTCTTGCCCTGCTGCTTCAGCTCCGGCAGCAGCTCGGTGTAGAACACCCGGCGGAAGGCCGGGTCCTGGTCGGCGGCCCACTCGTCGAACACCAGCACCGGACGCTGGTCGAGCCAGGCGTTGATCAGCGCCAGGCGCTTGCGCTGGCCGGTGGACAGGTCGGTGGTGGTGAAGCTGCCGTCGCGGATCCCGACCTTGTGGGCGATGTCCAGGCGCTCGAGGTACTTGGCGGCCTCCGGCGGCAGCTCGGCGAGGCCCGGCAGCGGTTCGTCGAACAGGTAGTAGTCGGCGAAGATGGTGGTGAACAGCTGGCGGTAGTCGTCCAGGCGCTGCGGTGTGACCGCTTCGCCGTTGAGGCGCACCTCGCCCTGTTGCGGGGTGTACAGGCCCAGCAGCAGCTTGATCAGGGTGGTCTTGCCGCAGCCGTTCTCGCCGACGATGAAAACGATATCGCCCTGGCGGATGGTCAGGTCCACCGGGCCCAGGTGGAACGGCTGGCTGCCTTCGACCTGGGGATAGTCATAGCGCAGCTGGCGCAGTTCGATGGAGCTGACCTCGGTCACCTGTGGTGCGCGGTCGCTGACCAGCAGGTGTGGCTCGGGCGATGAGAAACGCTGGGACAGCTCGGCGATACGGCGCAGGGCGATCTGTGCCCGGCTGATGCTCGGCAGGTTGGTGATCAGCTGTTCCAGTGGCCCCTTCATGTACAGCATCACCAGCACAAAACCACCCAGCACGGTCTTGTCGGTGCTCGGCCACAGGGCCTGGAAGGCGATGGCGATGCCGATCACCGCGAAGAACAGCATCGAGCCGAAGGTCTCGGCGCTGACGAAGATGTTCGCCGCGCGGATGTTGGCCTTGCAGATGCGTTCGGTGGCGCCGTGGATCAGCTGGTCGTGCATATGCTGGCGGCGCTGGCGCTGGATGCGCAGCTCCTTGGCGCCGCCGGAAAGGGCCTGGTAGTGCTTCTGCAGTTCGTCTTCGTTGTTGCGCGCGGTGAGGATGTTCTTCATGCCGTGGCGGTGGGCGAGGAACTGTGCGCCAGTGCCGATCACCACGGTCAGCACGGTGACCAGCAGGATCTGCCAGGACAGCAGCGCCAGGTAGGACAGGCAGCCGAGGGTGACGGTGAAGGCGATGACCATCGGCGCCACCGACAGGGCGAAGGCGCTGATGGTGCTGACGTCGTTGAGCAGTACCGGGATCAGGCGGTGGGCGCGGTAGCGTTCCAGTTGCGCGATCGGTGCCACCAGCACCTTGGCGGCCAGTTCGCGGCGCAACCGCGCCACCACCTTCTGCCCGACGTAGTTGGTCAGCAGGTTCGAGCCGGTGGAGCAGGCCAGGGTCAGCAGGCACAGGCCGCCGAACAGCAGGGCGGTGCGGGTGTCCGGCCCGCCCACGGCGTTCATCGCGCTGTTGATGGTGGCCAGCAGGGCGGTGACGCTCAGGCCGCTGACCACGCCGAGGGCCGCCGAAAGCGCGACCAGCATCCAGAACGGCTTGAGTATCCGCAGGGTTTCCTGGGCGAGGCTGGGGGTCTTGGACGTCATGGAGTCATCTCGTGAGTATTCGTTGGCGCAGGGCGGCGGACCAGGCCCTGATCTTGGTAGACGAGAGGGTTTTGCGCGGATTTAGTGGCGAGGCGGATCCGGCGCCAGGGGGCGCCGGAAGTGGGGAGGGCTTAGAGTTCGCGGGCGACGCGAAAACCGATCCAGTCGCCGCGCAGGGTGGAGCTGCGTTCGTTGCGGTTGCCCGAACGGGAGAAGATCGGCGCCTCGGTGTAGTCGTTGCCGCGGATCACCCGGCGGTCCTCGCATTCGCTGCTGTTGGTCTGCGGGCTGCCATCGGTGGGGGCGGTTGCGTAGCTGTCGACGTAGCAGTCGCGGGTCCACTCGTAGACGTTGCCGTGGCCGTCGTAGACGCCGTAGGCGTTGGGCGGGAAGCTGCCGACGGGCGAAGTGAAGGAGAAGCCGTCCGTGGGGCCGTAGGTGTTGGCGTGCTTGGAGATCTGATATTTCTGCTCGTCGTTGTCATCGAGCGGGAAGGGGAACGGCCCGGTGCTGCCGCCGCGCACGGCGTATTCGCGCTGGGACTCGCTGAGCACCTTGTAGACCTTGCCGGTCTTCTTCGACAGCCAGGCGGCGTAGGCCTCGGCCTCGTGGAAGTTCAGGCACACGGCGGGTTGCCGGTCACCCTGCTGGTAGCGCGGCACGCCCGCGATGCATTCGCGGCCCGGGCGGGTGTCGCCGTTGGGGACCTTGTAGCCGCTGGCCTTGAGGTAGGCTTTCCATTCCCCGTTGGTGATCTGGTACTGGCTGACGGCAAAGGCTTTCTTGAAGGTCACCTGGTGCAGCGGGCCTTCGTCGTCCTGGCGGCCTTTTTCGTCATTCGGGGTACCCATCATGAAGCTGCCGGCGGGCAGCACCACCATTTCCGGGCAGGTCTTGGCGCAGTCGCGGAACACCGTGCCGGGTTTGTGCGCGGGCGCCGCGGCCAGGGCCGGCAGGCTGCAGGCGACCAGCAGGGCGGCCAGGGTGAGGCGGTTCAGGGGTGCGGTCATGGGGAAGCCTTGTTCAGGGTTGCTGGGCAGACAGCGGGAGTTCGTGCTGATGGACGAAATGAACGCGGCGATGTTTAAGGGGGATTTGTGTAAGTGTTTGACGAGAGAGGTGTGGCGCCTATGAGATCGAGCGGCGCTCGATCTCATAGGCGCTGCAAGGCTATCGTCCAGCGCCTGATAGCAGCTCAACCCAACTCAAGCCAGATCGGCGCATGGTCCGAAGGCTTTTCCATCCCGCGCAGTTCATAGTCGACCCCGGCGGCCTTGACCCGTGGCAGCAAGCCCTGGGAGGCCATGATCAGGTCGATGCGCAGGCCGCGCTTGGGCTCGTCCTCGAAGCCGCGGCTGCGGTAGTCGAACCAGCTGAAGCGGTCTGCCACTTCCGGGTACAGGTGGCGGAAGCTGTCGACCAGGCCCCAGCCCTTGAGTCGCTCCATCCACTCGCGCTCCTCGGGCAGGAAGCTGCACTTGCCGGTCTTCAGCCAGCGCTTGGCGTTATCCGCGCCGATACCGATGTCGCAGTCCTGGGGCGAGATGTTCAGGTCACCCATCACCACCAGCGGCTGGCTGTTCTGGAACTGGCTTTCCAGCAGCGCCTGCAGGTCGCTGTAGAAGCGCTGCTTGGCCGGGAACTTGGTGGGGTGGTCGCGGCTCTCGCCCTGGGGGAAGTAACCGTTCATGACGGTGATCGGCGTGCCGTCGGCATCGGCGAAGGTGCCCCAGATGAAACGGCGCTGGGCGTCCTCTTCATCGCTGGCAAAGCCTTTGAACAACGACAGCGGCGCCTGGCGCGAGAGCAGGGCGACGCCGTAGTGGCCCTTCTGGCCGTGGTAGTGCACGTGGTAGCCGAGCGCCTCGACGTCGGCCAACGGGAACTGATCGTCGCTGACCTTGGTTTCCTGCAGGCCGATCACGTCCGGCTGGTGTTTGTCGATCAGCGCCGCCAGCTGGTGCGGACGGGCGCGCAGGCCATTGATGTTGAACGAGACGATCTTCATGGAAAGACGATCCTGGTAAAAGCCACGGATGCTAGCCGACATCGCCGGCCACGGCCAGCATGGCGCCGCGCGGCGGGCACTGCTAACGTGCTGGAGGAGGTGAACCCAGCGCCGGAATCTGGCTCCAAGGCACTGTACGCCCATTCCAGGAGGACTGCCCGCAATGCCCGACGTCATCGCCGCCCCGGCCCGCACCTGCCTGCTCGACGCCGGCTACGCCCGTGAGGCGCGTTCGCTGCTCTACCATGCCTATCGCCACGAGCCGACCTTCGCCTGGCTGTTCGAGGGCCAGCGCCCCGGCTACGAGCGTCGCCTGCGGGTGATGGTGCGCGAGTGGGTGCGCCAGCACTTCTATCTGCAGCTGCCGGCAATCGGCCTGCTGCTGGAGGACCGCCTGGTTGGCCTGGCGCTGATCGTACCGCCGCAGCGGCGCCTGGGCGTGGCCGACAGCTGGGCCTGGCGCCTGCGCATGATCCTCGGCACCGGCCTGCGCTGCACCCGGCGCTACCTGGACTACCAGGCCGCGCTGGCCGGCTGCCTGCCGGGCGACAATGTCCATGTCCTGCCGCTGCTGGGCGTGCACCCGCAGTTCCAGGGCCAGCACTACGGCGAGCAACTGCTGCAGGCCGTGCACGACTGGTGCGCGGAGGACGCCAGCACCGAGGGCGTGGTGCTGGACACCGGCAATGCGCACTACCTGGCGTTCTACCAGCGCCAGGGCTATGAAGAGATCGGCGAGATCGCGGTGGGACCGATCAGGGAGCGGGTGTTCTTCCACCCCAATCCCCGATCGTCCAGGGTGGCGAACCTGTGACAGGTGGTTGCCGACAACCCTCTTGACCCCTTTGCTCTGGTAGCATGCCGCGCATGACGTATTCAGGAAGACTTGGCTGGGGCCTGCTGTTGCTGGCCGCCAGCTCCATGGCATGGGCGCAGAGCGAATTGCTGGTGCGGGTCAAACCCGCCAACAAGGCGCTCAAGTCCAATATCGAAGGGTATATCGGCAGCCTGGGCGAGCGCGACGAAGAAGCCTTGCTGCGCTTCAGTCGGGGCGCCGAGGAGCAGACGCGCAAGGCGGCCCAGGCCCTGGGCTACTACCAGGCGCGGGTCGAGACCGAGGTCAAGCCCGCCAGCGAAAAGGACAAACCTGCGCAACTGATCATCCGGGTCGAGCCCGGCGAGCCGGTGCGCCTGCGCAACGTGACCGTGCGCATCGACGGGCCGGCCAGCGAACTCAAGGCCTTTCGCATCCCCGACAGCAAGGCGCTGCGCCCGGGCGAGCAGCTCAACCACGGCACCTACGAGGATGCCAAGCGGCTGATCCAGAACCAGGCGTCGCGCTACGGCTTCTTCGCCGGGCGCTTCGAGCGCCAGCGCCTGGCGGTGGACCCGCAGGCCGGCGTGGCCGACATCGAGCTGGTCTACCTGAGCGGCCCGCGCTACCGCCTGGGCGCGGTGACCTTCGGCGGCGACGCGCCGCTGGACAACGACCTGCTGCAGCGCATGGTGTCGTTCAAGCCCGGTACCCCCTACGACTCGGAACTGATCGCCGAACTCAACAACGACCTGCAATCGAGCGGCTACTTCGACAGCGTGCGGGTGGACGCCGCGCCCACCGCCGCGGTGGGCGAGGACATCCCGGTGGACGTGCGCCTCGATACCCGCAAGCCGCGCACGCTGGGCCTGGGCCTGGGCTTTTCCACCGACGTCGGGCCGCGCGGCAAGGCCAACTGGACCCGCCACTGGGTCAACCCGCAAGGGCACAGCTATGGTTGGGAAACCGAGCTGTCGGCGCCCCGGCAGAACGTCGGGCTGTGGTACGACATCCCGCTCGACCCGCCGCTCACCGACAAGCTGCGCTTCGCCGGCGGCTACCAGAACGAGGATATTTCCGGCACCGACACCTTGAGCAAGCTGCTCACCGTCGGCCCCGAGTGGCACAGCAAGCTGCCCAGTGGCTGGCAACGGGTGATCTCGCTCAAGTACCAGCGCGAGGAATACCGCCTGGGCGACGATTCGGGCTTGAGCAACCTGCTGATGCCGGGTGTCAGCTTCTCGTACCTGCGCAGCGACAACCGCATCGATCCGCACAACGGCTACCGCTTGCAGTTCGACCTGCAGGCGGCCAAGGAAGGCCTGGGCTCGGACACCAACCTGATCCACGGCAACGTGCTGCTCAAGGGGCTCACCACCCTGGGCCAGAACCATCGCTTCCTTGGTCGCGTGCAGTTCGGCGGCAGCGCCACCAACGGCTACCAGCAGAACATCCCGCCGTCGCTGCGCTTCTTCGCAGGTGGCGACCAGAGCGTGCGCGGCTACGACTACCAGTCGCTGTCGCCAAAGAACAACCAGGGCGACCGCATCGGCGGCCGCTACCTGGTGGCCGGCAGCGCCGAGTACCAGTACTCGATCGCGGAAAAATGGCGCCTGGCGACCTTCGTCGACCAGGGCAACTCGTTCAACTCCCTGGAGTTCCCCAGCCTCAAGACCGGTGTCGGCATCGGTGTGCGCTGGGTGTCGCCGGTCGGGCCGCTGCGCCTGGACCTGGCCCGCGCGCTGGACGATGACGGTGGTTTTCGCTTGCACTTCTCCATGGGGCCCGAGCTGTGATGCGTGTGTTCAAACCGATCCTGCTGGTGCTGGCGGGCTTGCTTTTGCTGATCGTCCTGGCGCTGGGGCTGGTGCTCGGCACTCAGGCGGGCAGCCGCTGGGCGCTGGCGCGGGTGCCGGGGCTCGAGGTCAGCGATTTTACCGGGCGCCTTGGTGGCAGCTGGCAGGCCAGCCTGCTGCGTTGGTCCGCCGGCGACGATCGGGTCGAGCTGCTGGCGCCACAATTGGCCTGGTCGCCGACCTGCCTGCTGCGTGCCACATTGTGCGTCGAGCGCCTGCAGGCCGAACGCATCGACATGGCCTTCGCGCCGGGTGAGGACAGCCCCGACAGCGGCCCGCTGCGATTGCCGGCGCTGAACTTGCCGCTGGGCATCGAACTGGGCGAGGTCAAGGTGGGCCAGTTGCGCCTGGATGGCAGCGACCTGCTGGGCGACCTGAGCCTGGCCGCACACTGGACCGCCACCGGGCTGCGGGTGGACAGCCTGCAACTGCGCCGCGACGATCTGCGCCTGGATATCCAAGGCGACCTGACGCCCCAGGGTGACTGGCCGCTGCAACTGCAGGGCACGCTGCAACTGCCGACGGTGGATGGCAAGCCGTGGCAGCTGGCCTTGAACGCCAAGGGCGAGCTGCAGAAGACCCTCGCCATCGAGGCCACCAGCAGCGGTTACCTGGACGCCCGGCTGAACGGCGAATTGCAGGCCCTGGCCGAACACCTGCCGGCCCGCCTGAGCATCCGCTCGGAGGCCTTCAAGCCGGCGGGCGAGTTGCCCGACACCTTGCAACTGAACCAGCTCAAGCTCGATGCCCAGGGCGACCTGCTCAAGGGCTACCAGCTCTCAGGCTCGGCCACCTTGCCCGCGGAGCAAGGGCCGGTGGGCCTGGTGCTGGTCGGCAAGGTGGACGCCAAGGGCGCCCGAGTCGATGCCCTGGACCTCAACGCCAGTGACACGCAGCGCCTCAAGCTGCAGGCCAGCGCCGACTGGCAGCAGGGTCTGAGCGCCGACGCCAGCCTCGACTGGCTGGACTTCCCCTGGCTGCGCCTGTATCCGCTGGAGCAGGCGCCCCAGGTCACCCTCAAGCGCTTCAACGCCCAGGTGCAGTACCGCGACGGCAGCTACAAGGGCACATTCAACGGCGACCTGGACGGCCCGGCGGGCGCTTTCAGCCTGGCCAGCCCGTTCGAGGGCGACCTGGGCCAGGTACGCCTGCCGCAGTTGTTGCTCAGCGCGGGGCAGGGCAAGGCCGCAGGCAGTGTCGCCCTGCGTTTCGCCGACACCCTGGCCTGGGATGTCGACCTGCAATTGTCGGCGCTGGATCCGGCCTATTGGCTGGCGGAGCTGCCGGGCACCCTGGCCGGGCCGCTGCGCAGCCAGGGCGAACTGAAGCACGAGCAGCTGGCGCTCAAGGCGCAACTGGACCTCAAGGGTCGCCTGCGTGGCCAGCCGGCGCTGGTCAAGGTCGACGCCGAGGGCGCTGGCGAGCGTTGGACCCTGGGCAGCCTGGCGGTGCAACTGGGTGACAACCGCATCAGCGGCAGCGCCAGCCTGCAGCAGCGCCTGGCCGGGCGTATCGACCTCGACCTGCCGCGCCTGGGCCAGCTCTGGCCGCAACTGCAAGGGCAGGCCAAGGGCCGTCTGGACCTGGCCGGTACCCTGGCCGCGCCCCAGGGCACCCTGACCCTGCAGGGCCAGCAACTGGGCCAGGCCGACAACCGTGTGCAGCGCCTGGACCTCGATGCGCGACTGGACAACGCCCAGCGCGGCCAGCTGACGCTCAAGGCCGGTGGGATCCGCCTGGGGGACACCGCCCTGGGCAGCCTCGATGTGCAAGGCAAGGGCGATATCCGCCAGCAGGCCGCGACGCTGGCCCTCGATGGCCCGCAACTCAAGCTCGACCTGGCGCTGGACGGTGCGCTGAACAAGGGCGACTGGCGTGGCCGCCTGGCCAGCGGGCGCATCCAGGCCGGCGGCCAGGATTGGCAGTTGCAGGCACCGGCGCGCCTGCAACGCCTGGCCAGCGGCCAGCTCGACTTCGGTGCCCACTGCTGGCGCTCCGGCCAGGCCAGCCTGTGCGGCGAGGACCAGCGCCTGGCGCCGGAGCCGCGCCTGCGCTACCACCTCAAGCAGTTCCCGCTGGACAGCCTGGCCCAGTGGCTGCCCAAGGACTTCGCCTGGCAGGGCCTGCTCAATGCCGACATCAACCTCGACATCCCCGCCAGCGGGCCCAAGGGCAGCATTCGCATCGATGCCGGCGGCGGTACCCTGCGGGTGCGCGACAAGGATCGCTGGATCGACTTCCCCTACCAGGTGTTGCGCCTGGACAGCACCCTGGCGCCGCGCCGGGTCGACACCCGCGTGGATTTCCGTGGCGAGCGCCTGGGCGAGCTGAACCTGAATGCCCGCATCGACCCGCTGGGCCGCAACAAACCGTTGTCCGGCGACTTCCGCCTGGCCGGGCTCGATCTGTCGGTCATCCGCCCTTTCCTGCCGATGGTCGAGCGCCTGGCCGGCCAGCTCAACGGCAGCGGGCGCCTGTCGGGTAGCCTGCTGGCGCCCCAGGTCAATGGCAACCTGGCCTTGAGCGGCGGCGAAGTCAGCGGCGCGGAGCTGCCGGTCAGCCTCGAGGATCTGTCGCTGCAGGCACTGATTGCCGGCGAGCAGGTGCAGTTGAACGGCAACTGGCGCAGCGGCGCCGCCGGCCGTGGGCAACTGGCCGGTCACCTGACCTGGGGGCAGGCGCTGGGCATGGACCTGCGCCTGCAGGGCCAGCAACTGCCGGTCAGTGTCGAGCCGTACGCGGCATTGGAGGTGGCGCCCGACCTGACCATCCGCCTGCTGGACGATCGTTTGGCGGTCACCGGCAAGGTGCTGGTGCCCAAGGGCAAGATCACCGTGCGCGAGTTGCCGCCGTCGACGGTCAAGGTCTCGGATGACACGGTGATCGTCGGCCACCAGACCGAGCAGGGCAAGCCGCCGATGGCGGTGGCCATGGACATCGATGTCGAGGTCGGCAGCGAAAAACTGTCGTTCAAGGGCTTCGGCCTTACCGCCAACCTGCTGGGCCATGTACATATCGGCGACAACCTCGACACCCGCGGAGAACTGAGCCTGGCCGACGGGCGCTATCGGCAGTATGGGCAGAATCTGACCATCCGCCGTGCGCGCCTGTTGTTCGCCGGACCCATCGACCAGCCGTACCTGGACATCGAGGCCATCCGCCAGGTCGATGACGTGATTGCCGGTATCCGCCTGAGCGGCAGCGCCGAGCAGCCGACCACCAAGGTGTTCTCGGAGCCTGCGATGAGCCAGGAGCAGGCGTTGTCCTACCTGGTGCTGGGCAGGCCGCTGAACAGCTCCGGCGAGGACAACAACATGCTTGCCGAAGCGGCGCTGGGCCTGGGCCTGATGGGCAGCGCCGGCCTGACCGGTGGCCTGGCCTCGAACCTGGGCATCGACGACTTCCAGCTCGATACCCAGGGCACGGGCAACAAGACCAGCGTGGTGGCCAGCGGCAATCTTACCGAGCGGCTTAGCCTGCGTTATGGCGTCGGCGTATTCGAGCCGGCCAACACCATCGCCTTGCGCTACAAGCTCAGCAAGAAGGTGTACCTCGAGGCCGCCAGCGGCCTGGCCAGTTCGCTGGATATCTTCTACAAGCGCGATTTCTAAGCCCGGTGGAGTGCCTGCTCAGCGGGCATGGCACTCCTGGCGACGAATGTTGCCGATCTGCCGCAGGCTCAGACCGTACTTGTTGGCCAGCAAGCTGCGGGACAGCCCGTTGGCGCTTTCCTTCTGGATCTGCTGGTTGCGCAGCTGGCGCTGGAAGTGATCGGGCTTGGGGATTTCCAGGGCCAGGCCGGCATAGCGCTCGATCAGCGCGTCGAGCGCTTCGGACGGCAAGAGATCGGCCAGCTTGCTGCGGTCGCGGTGCTTGGGAATGTACTTGGGGCGTCCGCCAAAAGCGCAGGTCAGGCGGTAGGCGCTGTCCAGGCCGATGCACTCGATCAGCGCCTGCAGCGATTGAGGCAGTTGGGTGATGTCGATATTGCTCAGGTCTGGCTTTTCCACGAAATGGTTCCTTCCGTCATGTAGGTTTGGCAGACGCCGAGGCCCGGTTGGCTGCGGCGTGGTCGGCCACGGGTGGCGGTCCGAGTGGCGTGGTCCGATTTTCGAACAGCAGCGGAAAGGGTCGCTAGGCGCGAAGCGGACCGGAGCTTGTAGTCGCAACTGCCTGTTGTTTGCGGGCAGCCTGATCGCGTGAAGTAGGAAACGCCTTCACCCTTTAGCTACAGGCCCCAAATCGTCTAGTGAAGGGGTTCCATGATGGCGGTTTGGGTGTGTGACCCAGGCCTTCGCGCGCAGACACGCCCGGGTGTCCTGGGGTGAGGAGGTCTGTGCAGGGAAAGGGGGGCGGGCAGGAACTTCAGCGGGGGAAAAGCGGGCGAGGTATCATGGCGTCGGCTCCGCTGGAGCCTCATGTCCCCGATGTCGCAAGGAATTTCCGATGACCCACGTGCAGCGCCTCAAATACTCGATCCTGATCATCCTGGTGGTCCTGGGGATCATGCTCGGCCTAAGCTACCTGCAGAAGCAGGGCACTATCAGCGAGCAGACGTTCCAGTACATCGCCATCGCCATCGCGGTGGTCGTGGTGGTGATCAACGGGATCCTGCGGCGCAAGGTCAAGCCCTGAGACGGGCGGGCCGGCATATCCTTGCCGGCCAGGCGCTCAACGCGAGACGGGTTGCTCGAGCACGGCCCGGGCCTGGGGGTTGAGGCTGTAGCACTTGTCGCTACCCAGGCTGATGACGCCTTCGCTGCACAGGCGCTTGAGCACCTCGCGCACACTCAGGAACGACAGCGGAATATCCAGTTGCTCGAGTTGCGCATGCACGCCGCGCACGCCAATGCTGCGGCCACTGCGCCCGGCGGTGTGCAGCGCGTCGATGACCTTCAGGCGGATCAGGCTGGTGCGCAGGCCATAGGCGCGCAGCAGCTCGCGGATCTGTTCGTTGCCCACGCGTTCCTCCTGGGGGGCGGCGGCCTGGCCTGGGGCGGGCGGCGCCGATAGCGATTGTTGCGGGTTGTACATGTGAATGCTCCTTTTCGTGGACTGTCCCGAAATCATGGGTGCCTCACATCTAAAGACGAATGAGATCGACAAAACTGCAACCCTCGGTGAAAAAAATCTGACACGTTCTGTTGAGGACGTTGCAGCCTCGCGTCGACCGTAAAATTTTCATCCGGCCATTCGTCTGTTCGGGATGACCCCGATAGCACGAGGAGTGCCTGTGATCCCTCTTCCCCTGTTCCGCCTGGGCCTTGCCGCCGCCCTGGTTGCCTCCAGCCTGGCTGTCCAGGCACGGGAGGTCGCCGACGAGGCCTCTGCGCAGATCCGTCGCACCAGCTTCGGCGTGCCGCATATCCTGGCCAAGGACGAACGCGGCCTGGGCTACGGCATCGGCTATGCCTACGCCCAGGACAACCTGTGCCTGCTGGCCAACGAGGTGCTGACGGTCAATGGCGAGCGCTCGCGCTATTTCGGTGGCGACGCCAAGACGGTCGAACAGCGCGACAACCTGTCCAGCGACCTGTTCTTCACCTGGCTCAACGAGTCGGCGGCGGTGGACGCCTTCCTGCAGGCGCAGCCGGTGGCGGTACGCGACCTGCTCGACGGCTATGCCAGCGGCTACAACCGGGCCCTGGGCGAGCGGCGTGCCCAAGGCCTGCCGGCCGAGTGCGGGGCAGGGGACTGGGTGCGGCCGATCAGCAGCCGCGACCTGGTCAAGCTGACCCGGCGCCTGCTGGCCGAAGGCGGTGTCGGCCAGTTTGTCGAGGCGGTGGTGGCCGCGACCCCGCCGGAGCTGGCGGCGCAACGCCCGACGGTCGACTACAGCATGGCCTTGGCGCGCCAGGCGCAGTTCGCCGCCGAGCGTGGCAGCAACGCCGTGGCGGTGGGCAGCGAGCGTTCGGCCAATGGTCGCGGGCTGCTGCTGGCTAACCCGCATTTCCCCTGGATCGGCGGGATGCGCTTCTACCAGATGCAACTGACCATCCCCGGACAGCTGGATGTGATGGGCGCGGCCCTGCCGGGCCTGCCGGTGGTCAATATCGGTTTCAACCGCCATCTGGCCTGGACCCATACCGTCGACACCTCGAAGCATTTCACCCTCTACCGCCTGCAGCTGGACCCCAAGGACGCGACCCGTTACCTGTATGACGGCCAGTCGCTGCCACTCGAGCGCAAGCAGCTCAAGGTCAAGGTCAAGGGCAAGGACGGCACGCTGAGCGAGGTGGAGCGCACCATCCACCTGTCGAAGTTCGGCCCGGTGGTGCAATGGCCAGGGCGGCTGGACTGGGACAACCAGGCGGCCTACAGCCTGCGCGACGCCAACCTGGACAATACCCGGGTGCTGCAGCAGTGGTACCGGATCAACCGCGCCGATAGCCTGGAGGCGCTCAAGGCCTCGGTGGGGCAGTTGCAGGGTATTCCCTGGGTCAACACCCTGGCGGTGGATGCCGCCGGCCAGGCCTTGTACCTGAACCAGTCGGTGGTGCCCTATGTCGACCAGACGCTGCTGGCGCAGTGCAGTAATCCGGCGGCCTCCGGCCCGCTGGTGGTGCTCGATGGCTCGCGCAGTGCCTGCCAGTGGAAGGTCGACGCGCAGGCGGCCCAGCCGGGGATCTTCCCGGCGAACCTGCTGCCGAGCCTGGAGCGACGCGACTATGTGCAGCATGCCAACGATTCGGCGTGGATGGCCAACCCGGCCCAGCCGTTGACCGGCTTCTCACCGCTGGTCAGCCGTGCCGACCAGCCCCTGGGCATGCGCAGCCGCTTTGCCCTGCAGCGCCTGCAGGGCAAGGACAAGCTGGGTGTCGCCGAGCTGCAGCGCATGGTGTTCGATGACGAGGTGTACCAGGCCAGCTTGTTGTTGCCGGACCTGCTGCAGTGGTGCAAGGGTGTGGAGGCGGATATTGAGCCAGTGTGTGCCAGCCTGCGGGCCTGGAACGGCAAGGCCGACCTGGACAGCAGTGTCGGCCTGGTCCACTTCATCAATATCGCCGGCGCGTTGGCCGAGCACCCGCAAAGCTGGCGCGTGCCGTTCGACCCGGCCGACCCGCAGCACACCCCGCGTGGCCTGGCGGTGGAGCAGGCCGCGGTAGGCAAGCTGCTGCGCGAGGCGGCGCTGGCGTCGCTGGAGCAGGTGGGCAAGGCGGGCATCGCCGCCGATCAGCGTTGGGGGCAGATCCAGCAGGCTGCCGATGGCACGCCGGTACCCGGTGGTCCGCAGGCCCTCGGTGTCTACAACGCGATGGTCAGTGTGCCGGTGGGGCCGGGCAAGCGCCTGGTGGTCAGTGGTTCGAGCTATCTGCAGGTGGTCAGCTTCACCGAGCAAGGGCCAAAGGCTCAGGGATTGCTGGCGTTCTCGTTGTCGAGCGAAAAGGCGTCGGCGCATACCGCCGACCAGACGCGGGCCTTCGCGGCCAAGCAACTGGCGCCGATCCCGTTTACCGAGGCGCAGATCAAGGCTGATCCGCAGTATCGGCAGTATGTGATCAGCGAGCGGGACAAGGGGCGGGTGGTCAGCGCCCAGTAATCAGGCGTCCTCTGTAGGAGCGGCCTCGTGCCGCGAAAGGGCTGCAAAGCAGCCCCGGCGTTCGTTGCATAATCGCTGAAATCGGGGGCCGCTTTGCGGCCCTTTCGCGGCACAAGGCCGCTCCTACAGAGGGCTGCGCGTCTGCCGCTCAGGAAAACTCGAACGGCGCCAGCTGGAAGCCCTGTTCGTCCACCTGCAACGCCCAGCCCCGACGATCCCAGTCCCCCAGCACGATACGCCGCGCCGGCTGGCCGTCGACCACCAGCTTGTGCAACGCCGGCCGGTGGGTGTGGCCATGGACCAGGGTGCGCACGCCGTGGGCGGCCATCACCTTGGGCACTTCCTCGGGGGTGACGTCGACGATCTCGGTGCTCTTCATCCGCGTCTGCGAGCGGCTTTCGCTGCGCAGCTTGCGCGCCAGCTTGTGCCGCGTGCCCAGCGGCAGGTGCCGCAGGATCCACAAGGTCAGTGGGTTACGCAGGTAACGGCGCAGCTTCATGTAGGCCACGTCGCGGGTGCACAGGGTGTCGCCGTGCATCAGCAGCACCGCCTCGCCACCGAGTTCGACCACGCTTGGGTCGGCCAGCAGGGTGCAGCCGGCGGCGTCGCAGAACGCCTGGCCGATGAGGAAGTCGCGGTTGCCGTGCATCAGGTAGATCGCCGTGCCGCTGTCGCTCAGCCGGCGCAGGGCCTGGCAGATCGACTGCTGGAACGGCGTCATCGCATCGTCGCCGATCCAGGCTTCGAAGAAGTCGCCGAGGATGTACAGCGCCTTGGCATGGCGGGCGCGGCCGTCGAGCAGATCAAGAAACGCCCGGGTGATGTCCGGGCGTTCTTCTTGCAGGTGCAGATCGGAGATCAGCAGTATCACTCAATGATCTCGGCTTTCTCGATGATCACGTCTTCTTTCGGTACGTCCTGGTGGCCAGACTTGGAACCGGTGGCGACTTTCTCGATGGCGTCGACCACTTCCTTGCCTTCGATCACTTCACCGAATACCGCGTAGCCCCAGCCCTGCACGTTCTTGCCGCTGTGGTTGAGGAAGCCGTTGTCGGAGGCGTTGATGAAGAACTGCGCGGAGGCCGAGTGCGGCTCCATGGTACGGGCCATGGCGATGGTGTACTTGTCGTTCTTCAGGCCGTTGTCAGCTTCGTTCTGGATGCTGGCGCGGGTCTTCTTCTGGCTCATGTTTGCGTCGAAACCGCCGCCCTGGATCATGAAACCCTTGATTACACGGTGGAAGACGGTGCCATCGTAGTGGCCTTCCTTGACGTACTGAACGAAGTTCTCGGTGGTCAGCGGGGCTTTCTCTGCGTTCAGTTGCAGGACGATATCGCCGTGGTTGGTGCTCAGTTTGACTTTGGACATGCTGAAATTCGCTCTTTCAAGGCATTCGGGAAATAGGGTGCGCGGTGCGCTCGGATGACCTGACGCAGGATCAGGCCGCCGCGGCACACGCCACTGGGGCGCCATTGTGCCGGATTGTAGACCGCTGCGGCGACAAAACGCGCCACTTTGTCGGTGCTCCGGCTGTCAGCAGCTTGACTGCTTCGGCTATGATAGGCGCTTTGATTCAATCGGCCTACCCGGCCGGCTACCTGCATTCAAGGACACTATGAGCAAGCCCACTGCCGACAACGCGCCAAACGCCGCTGCCAAAGGCGCACCCGCCGTCCCTGTGAACTTCCTGCGGCCGATCGTCCAGGCCGACCTGGACTCGGGCAAGCACCAGAGCATCGTCACCCGTTTCCCGCCTGAGCCCAACGGTTACCTGCACATCGGTCACGCCAAGTCGATCTGCGTCAACTTCGGCCTGGCCAAGGAATTCGGCGGTGCCTGCCACCTGCGTTTCGACGACACCAACCCGGCCAAGGAAGACCAGGAGTACATCGACTCCATCCAGCGTGACGTCAAGTGGCTGGGCTTCGAGTGGGCGGGCCCGGTGCGCTACGCCTCGGACTACTTCGAGCAGCTGCACGCCTGGGCCGTGGAGCTGATCAAGTCGGGCAACGCCTATGTCTGCGACCTGACCCCCGAGCAGGCCAAGGAATACCGCGGCAGCCTGACCGAGGCCGGCAAGAACAGCCCGTTCCGCGAGCGCAGCGTCGAGGAGAACCTCGACCTGTTCGCGCGCATGAAGGCCGGCGAGTTCAAGGACGGCGAGCGCGTGCTGCGCGCCAAGATCGACATGGCCTCGCCGAACATGAACCTGCGCGACCCGATCCTGTACCGCATCCGCCATGCCCACCACCACCAGACCGGTGACAAGTGGTGCATCTACCCCAACTACGACTTCACCCACGGTCAGTCGGACGCCATCGAAGGCATCACCCACTCGATCTGCACCCTGGAGTTCGAAAGCCACCGTCCGCTGTACGACTGGTTCCTCGACAAGCTGCCGGTGCCGGCGCACCCGCGCCAGTACGAGTTCAGCCGCCTGAACCTGAACTACACCATCACCTCCAAGCGCAAGCTCAAGCAGCTGGTGGATGAAGGTCACGTCGAGGCCTGGGACGATCCGCGCATGTCGACCCTGTCGGGCTACCGCCGCCGTGGCTACACCCCGGCGTCGATTCGCAACTTCTGCGAGATGATCGGCACCAACCGTTCCGACGGCGTGGTCGACATGGCGATGCTCGAGTTCAGCATCCGCGACGACCTCGACCGCACCGCGCCACGCGCCATGTGCGTGCTGCGCCCGCTGAAGGTGGTGATCACCAACTACCCCGAGGGCCAGGTCGAGCAGCTCGAACTGCCGCGCCACCCGAAGGAAGACATGGGCGTGCGCGTGCTGCCGTTCGCCCGCGAGCTGTACATCGACCGCGACGACTTTATGGAAGAGCCGCCCAAGGGCTACAAGCGCCTGGAGCCGGCCGGCGAAGTGCGCCTGCGTGGCAGCTACGTGATCCGCGCCGACGAGGCGATCAAGGATGCCGACGGCAACATCGTCGAACTGCGCTGCTCGTACGATCCGGACACCCTGGGCAAGAACCCCGAGGGCCGCAAGGTCAAGGGCGTGATCCATTGGGTGCCGGCGCAAGGCAGCGTCGAGTGCGAAGTGCGCCTGTACGACCGCCTGTTCCGCTCCGCCAACCCGGAGAAGACCGAAGACGGCGGCAGCTTCCTCGACAACATCAACCCCGATTCGCTGCAGGTACTCAGCGGTTGTCGCGCGGAACCTTCCCTGGGCCAGGCCCAGCCAGAAGACCGCTTCCAGTTCGAGCGCGAAGGCTACTTCTGCGCCGACCTGAAAGACTCCCAGCCGGGTCGCCCGGTATTCAACCGGACCGTGACCCTGCGCGATTCGTGGGGCAGCTGAGGAACCTTCGTGCTTACCATCTACAACACGCTGAGCAAGACCAAGGAAGTTTTCAAGCCGCTGGACGGCAACAAGGTGCGCATGTACGTGTGCGGCATGACCGTGTACGACTACTGCCACCTGGGCCACGGCCGCAGCATGGTGGCCTTCGACCTGGTCACCCGCTGGCTGCGCAAGAGCGGCTATGAGCTGACCTATGTGCGCAACATCACCGACATCGACGACAAGATCATCAACCGGGCGAACGAGAACGGCGAGTCGTTCGACGCGCTGACCGCCCGCATGATCGACGCGATGCACGAGGACGAGCGCCGCCTGAGCATCCTCAAGCCTGACCTGGAACCACGTGCCACCGACCATATCCCCGGCATGCACGCGATGATCCAGACCCTGATCGACAAGGGCTATGCCTACGCGCCGGGCAACGGCGACGTGTACTACCGCGTCGGCAAGTTCGTCGGCTACGGCAAGCTGTCGCGCAAGAAGATCGAAGACCTGCGGATCGGTGCCCGCATCGAGGTCGACGAGGCCAAGCAGGACCCGCTGGACTTCGTCCTGTGGAAGGGCGTCAAGCCGGGCGAGCCGTACTGGGATTCGCCGTGGGGCCCGGGTCGTCCAGGCTGGCACATCGAGTGCTCGGTGATGTCCACCTGCTGCCTGGGCGAGAGCTTCGACATCCACGGTGGCGGCAGCGACCTGGAGTTCCCGCACCACGAGAACGAGATCGCCCAGAGCGAGGCGGCCACCGGCAAGCAGTACGCCAACGCCTGGATGCACTGCGGCATGATCCGTATCAATGGCGAGAAGATGTCCAAGTCGTTGAACAACTTCTTCACCATCCGTGACGTGCTCGACAAGTACCACCCGGAAGTGGTGCGTTACCTGCTGGTGGCCAGCCACTACCGCAGCGCGATCAACTACTCAGAGGACAGCCTGCGCGACGCCAAGGGCGCGCTCGAGCGCTTCTACCACGCGCTGCGCGGCTTGCCGCGGGTCGCTGCCAAGGGTGGCGAGGCATTCGTCGAGCGTTTCACCGTGGCGATGAACGACGACTTCGGCACGCCGGAAGCCTGCGCCGTGCTGTTCGACCTGGTGCGCGAGATCAACCGCCTGCGCGACAGCGACCCCGAGGCCGCCGCCGGCCTGGCGGGTCGCCTGCGTGAGCTGGGGGATGTGCTGGGCGTGCTGCAGCTGGAAGCCGATGACTTCCTGCGCGCCGGTGCCGAGGGCAAGGTCGATGCCGCCGAAGTGGAGGCGCTGATCCAGGCGCGTCTGCAGGCGCGCACCGACAAGAACTGGGCCGAGTCCGACCGCATCCGCGACCAGCTCACCGCCATGGGCGTGGTGCTGGAAGACAGCAAGGGCACCACTACCTGGCGCCTGGCTGACTGATCGGCGCCACTGGGGCTGCTATGCAGCCCTTTCCGGCCGGTCCGACGCCTCGGCAAGGCCGCTCCTACAGAGCTGCGTGGTCCCCTGTAGGAGCGGCCTTGTGCCGCGAAAAGGCCGCAAAGCGGCCCCGCTCTTTATTGAACCGCCCCAGCCAGTGGGCAATGCAACACCAACCTCGCCCCACCCAACTCGCTGGCCCCCACCTCAAGCCCAAAGCCATGCAGGTCGACGATCGCCGCGACGATCGACAGCCCCAACCCGAACCCCGGGTGGCGATGGCCTTCCTCGCTGCGGTAGAAACGCTTCAACACCGCCTCGCGCTCATCCGCCGGAATCCCCGGCCCGCTGTCCTCGACGGCGATATGCACGCCTTGATCGTCTTCGCTGGCGACCATGCGCACCTGGCCGCCTTGCGGGGTGAACTTGATCGCATTGCCTACCAGGTTGGCCAGGGCCTCGAACAGCAATTCCCGATCACCATGCAGCGCCGCCAGTTGCGCGGGCTGCTCCAGCTGCAGACGGATGCCGCCATCCTCGGCCAGTGGCAGGTAGAAGTCGTGCAGCTCCACCAGCAAGGCCTGCGGGTCGAGCTGGACGAAGCCGGCGCGGCGCTGGCGGTCCTCCAGTTCGCTGATACGCAGCAGGCCACGGAAGCGTGCCATCAGCGTGTCGGTCTCGCCGATCGCCTGGTCCAGTGCTTCGCCTTCGGCAGAGTCGGCGCCGCTTTGCTGGCGAATGCGATAGAGCTGCGCGCGCAGGCGGGTGAGGGGCGTGCGCAGGTCGTGGGCGATGTTGTCACAGACCCCCTTGACCTCATGCATCAGCCTTTCGATGCGGTCGAGCATCGCATTGACGATGGCCGCCAGCATGTCCAGTTCATCGCGGCGCACCGACACCGGCAGGCGGTGGGTCAGGTCACCGGCGACGATAAGTTCGGCCTGGGCCTGGATCGCCCGGATGCGTTTGAGCGGTCGGCGGCGCAGCAGGTACCAGCCGGCGAAACCGGGAATCAGGGTAAGGGAAATGCCCCAGAGCAGCGCGTCGAGAATGATCCGGGTGACCACGAACAGCGAGCCGTTGTCGCGCACCAGCACCAGCCAGCGACCGTCCTGGACCTTGATCGCCACAGCGTCGCAGCTGTCGCGGGGCAGGTGCGGATCGTCGGCGTCCAGGCAGCGCTTGAGTTCATGGACCTTGCCGTCCAGACCCAGCTCCGGCGGGATGCTGCGGATGCGCCCGCCAATCGGGTTGAGCTGGGGATCGAACAGGCCGTAGGCGTCGAAGCTGCGCTCCTCGAAGGCCTGGCTTGCGATCAGTGCGTCGTCCAGCTGCTTGCCGCTCATATGGGCGAACAGGTGCTGGCGTTGCAGCATGGAATGACGGGTGAGCTTGTTCAGGTAGCTGGTGACCTCGAAGTACAGCACCCCCATGAGAATGCTGCTCCAGGCCACGAACAGGAAGCTGTACAGCGCCAGCAGGCGGCTGGTGGAGGAACTCCAGCCCTTAGACGGGTTCGGCAATGGCATAGCCGGAGCCCCGCACGGTACGGATCAGCGGGTTCTGCCCGGGCGAGTCGATCTTCTTGCGCAGACGGCCGATGTGCACGTCGATCAGGTTGGTGCCCGGGTCGAAGTGGTAGCCCCAGACTTCCTCGAAGATCATCATCCGGGTGATCACCTGGCCGGAGTGGCGCATCAGGTACTCGAGCAGCTTGTACTCGGTGGGCAGCAGGTTCAGCGCCTGTTCGCCGCGGCGTGCCTCGTGGCTGATCAGGTCCAGCTCGAGGTCGGCGACCTGCAGGCGGGTCTGGGTCATCGGCACGCTGTTGCGGCGCAGCAGCACCTCGACCCGGGCGGCCATCTCGTCGGAAGCGAACGGCTTGGTCAGGTAGTCGTCGCCGCCGGCGCGCAGGCCGCGCACGCGCTCGTCGACGTCCGACAGGGCGCTGATCATCAGGATCGGCGTGGTGATCTTCAAGTTGCGCAGGGTGGTGACGATGGTCAGGCCATCGACCTCGGGCAGCATGCGGTCGAGGGTGATCAGGTCATAGCCGCCGGCGATGGCCTTGGCCAGGCCTTCACGGCCATTGTCGGCCCAGTCGACTTCCAGACCGTGGCTGGACAGTTCGGCGACGATTTCCTGGGCGGTGACGGCGTCGTCTTCGATGGTCAGTACGCGAGGCATGCTGGTTCCTGGGCGGCGAGTGGAGACCTGATTGTGCCAAAGAATAGACAACCGGCGATTTAAGAAAAATTCATCTGGCAGCCCGGGAGACGCATTCCCCTGTAGGAGCGGGCTTGTCCCGCGAACACCGGCGAAGCCGGTACCATGCAGAGTGGTGCCTGCTTCGCGGGGCAAGCCCGCTCCTACAGGGGCCGTGGAGTCCAAGAAAAACGGGGCATGCCATCGCTGGCATGCCCCGTCTCTACCGCAGGCTGGCGCCTCAGGCGACCTTGACGATCCAGCCCGCCGGGGCTTCGACGTCACCGCTCTGGATACCGGTCAGCTCGGCATAGAGCTTCTGGGTGACCGGGCCGACTTCGGTTTCGCTGTGGAACACGTGCAGCTTGCCGTTGTACTGGATACCGCCGATCGGCGTGATCACCGCGGCGGTGCCGCAGGCGCCGGCTTCGACGAAGCGATCGAGCTTGTCGATTTCCACGTCGCCTTCGATCACTTTCAGGCCCAGGCGCGATTCGGCCAGTTCCATCAGCGACAGGCGGGTGATGCCCGGCAATACCGAGATCGACTTAGGCGTGACGAATTCGTTGTTGGCGGTGATGCCGAAGAAGTTGGCCGAGCCGACTTCCTCGATCTTCTTGTGGGTCAGCGGGTCGAGGTAGATGCAGTCGGCGAAGCCGGCTTTCTTGGCCTCGTAGCCTGGTTGCAGGCTGGCCGCGTAGTTGCCGCCGACCTTGGCTGCGCCGGTGCCTTGCGGGGCTGCGCGGTCGTAGTCGGAGATCAGGAACTTGTGCGGGGTCATGCCGCCCTTGAAGTACGAACCGACCGGGATGGCGAAGACCGAGAAGATGAACTCGGGGGCGGTGCGCACGCCGATGTTGTCACCGGTGCCGATCACGAACGGACGCAGGTACAGCGCGCCCTTGCCGTGCGGCGGAACGAATTTCTCGTTGGCCTTGACCACCTGCTTGCAGGCTTCGATGAACTGTTCGGTCGAGACCCGTGGCATCAGCAGGCGATCACAGCTGCGCTGCATGCGCGCGGCATTCTGGTCGGGGCGGAACAGGTTGATCGAACCGTCCTTGCAGCGGTAGGCCTTCAGGCCTTCGAAGCACTGCTGGCCATAGTGCAGGGCGGTGGAGCCTTCACTGATGTGCAGCACGTTGTCTTCGGTCAGGGTGCCCTTGTCCCACTCGCCGTTACGCCATACGGACAGGTAACGTTTGTCGGTCTTGATGTAGTCGAAACCCAGCTTGTCCCAGTTAATGCTTTCGTTACTCATGACACCCTCATTGCTCTGGCCCGAACACGGCGGGCTGCTTTTATATGCGCACCCCGCCACCATAATACATCCGGCGCGGATCGGGAACGGCCAGTCACACAATCCGCCGGGCGTGCGGGTGGGTGGGGGGCTTGGTTCTTGGTTGATTCGAGATTTGAGTTGGGTCATCAGGTGCATGGCGGGATATTGGGTGAGGGCCACCAGGTGCCTGGCTGTGTTTCTGTAGGGGCTATGAGATCGAGCGCCGCCCGCGCGGCGCATCGCGGGACAAGCCCGCTCCCACATTTGTTTCGGGCCAGTCTTTCCTGTGCCATCACCTGGTCCGCCTTGTTGGTCCGACGCGGTTTTGGCGTGGTCGCTAACGCTGCTCCACATGACTCAAGGCATGCACCAAGGCAGACGCAGGTACTTTCACAGGCATAATTGGCCCGAAACAAATGTGGGAGCGGGCTTGTCCCGCGATGCGCCGCGCGGGCGGCGCTCGATCTCATAGGCGCTGCAAAAACACCGACGATCACCTGGTGGCTTTCACTCTGTATCCCGGCGGGCACCTGCCGGCCCCCATACGATCCAATGTGGTCACGAACTCAGCGCAACCGCCGATTCCAGTCTCCACCATGGTCGCGCCAGCAAGCTTCTTCACTGTCATAGCGCAAATGCCAGGCCACATGGTCCAGCCGTACACCGGCCTCGGCCAGTGCCTGGGTGCTCAGCTCCAGTATCCGCGCCTTGTCCGCGCCGGCCAGTGCCCGGGCCTTGTCGGTGTCGTCGGTGAACACCCAGGTGATGCGCAGGCTGGCGGGGAAGTCGTCGAGGTCCACCTGGTGGGTGAGCCAGGCGAAACCGACGATTTCGCCCTGGGCGGTGGCGCAGGCCTCGGTCAGGCAGGCGACCATCTCCCGCTCCAGGCGCGCCAGGGCACGCTTGCCGCCGGCCATCAGACGTTGTCGATCTGCTGGCAGAAGCGCAGGCGGTTGCCGAACGGGTCGGCGACCTGCATCTCCAGGCCCCAGTCGACTGCCTCGGCGTGCGGTCGCGCATAGCCGTATTGTTTGGCCAGCAGCTCGCGCTCCAGGGCCTTGAGGTCCTCGACCCGGGCGAACACCGCCGCGCCCGGCGTGGCATCGCCGTGGTGCTCGGACAGGTGCAGGATCAGGCCGTCGCGGTGGACCTGCATGTACAGCGGCAGGTCCGGGGCGAAGCGGTGTTCCCAGTCGAGCTGGAAACCGAGGAAGTCGAGGTAGAACTCCCGGGCCTTGTCGACCGAGAAGATCCGCAGGATCGGAATGGCGGGGGCGAATTGCATGGGGGCGTCCTTGGCTCGAAAAAGGGCAGGGTGGTCACTTTAGCGCACTTCGCCATCGAGGCCGGCACCCGAATTGAGCGCCCGGGCGCAGCCGCTCTGGGCCGTAGCCTTGCGGCATGACTGACGGTTCGAAAGTTTCATCATCGTTCATCTGCGCAGTTGGCCCGCTCCCTGCTATATCCCCTCAGCGAATATTGATCGAGTGGTCAGCCCGGAATGCCCGCAAGCACTCCGCGCTTGACCCTCAATCCGGCCGCCAGGTCACGGATTTCAGGGGTTCCAGGATGTCGTTGGCGCAACAGATCGACCCACCGCAGGCAGACCCGGGCTGGAGCGCCCATCTGCAGTTGCGCTTCGTCCAGCGCGAGGGCGTGACCCGCCTTGGTGCGCGGCGTCATGTCGGACCTCTTTTGGTGCAGCGGCCGTTCTACCCGGAGGGCGCGCCGTGCCATGTCTATGTGCTGCACCCGCCCGGCGGGGTCGTTGCCGGTGACCGCCTGGAGCTGGACATCCAGCTGGAGAGCGGCAGCCACGCCTTGCTGACCATGCCCGGCGCCAGCAAGTTCTACCGCAGCATCGGCCCCACCGCGCGCCTGGCCCAGCGCTTTCACCTCGCCGCCGGCAGCACCCTGGAGTGGCTGCCCCAGGACAGCATCTTCTTCAACGGTGCCCGGGCCTGCCTGGACAGCCGTTTCACCCTCGAGCCCGGTGCCCGCCTGCTGGCCTGGGAGACGCTATGCCTGGGCCGCCCGGTGATGGGCGAGCGCTTCGAGCAGGGCGCCCTGGACAGCCGATTGCGCATCGAACTGCCCGGTGAGCCCGGCCTGCACGAGCGCCTGCGCATCGAAGGCGGGCACCTGGACAAACTGGCCGGGCATCCGCTGATCGCCACGTTCTGCGCCGCGCCGGCCGACCAGGCGCTGCTCGACCAGGTGCGCCAGGCCCTCGACGAACTGGCCACGCCCACCGGCGCGACCCTGCTCGGCCCGCTGCTGGTGATCCGCCTGCTCGACCATGACAACCAACACCTGCAACGCAACCTGCAGCGCCTCTGGCACCTGCTGCGCCCGGCCGTGCTCGGCCTGGCGCCGTGCCCGCCGCGCATCTGGGCCACCTGAAGAGAGCCGCCATGGAGCTGACCCCGCGAGAGAAAGACAAACTGCTGCTGTTCACCGCCGCCTTGCTGGCCGAGCGGCGCCTGGCCCGTGGCCTGAAACTCAACTACCCGGAAGCGGTGGCGCTGATCAGCGCCGCGGTGCTCGAAGGCGCCCGCGATGGCCGCACCGTGGCCGAGCTGATGAGCCTGGGCCGTGAGGTGCTGGTACGCGAGCAGGTGATGGCCGGCGTGCCGGAAATGCTGCACGACGTCCAGGTCGAGGCGACCTTCCCCGACGGCACCAAGCTGGTGACCGTGCATGAACCCATCGTTTGAGGAGGCCGGCATGATCCCCGGAGAAGTCCAGGTCGCCGCAGGCGACATCGAGCTCAATGTCGGCCGCCAGTCTGTCAGCGTCAGCGTGGCCAACCATGGCGACCGCCCGGTGCAGGTGGGCTCGCACTATCACTTCTATGAAGTCAACGACGCCCTGGTATTCGAGCGCGAGCCGACCCGTGGCTTTCGCCTGGACATTCCGGCCGGCACCGCGGTGCGCTTCGAGCCGGGCCAGGCGCGCACCGTGCAGCTGGTGGCCTATGCCGGCAAGCGCGAGGTGTACGGCTTCCAGGGCAAGGTGATGGGCGCGCTGGAGGGCAGGGCATGAGCCGCATTTCCCGCCAGGCCTACGCCGACATGTTCGGGCCCACCGTCGGCGACCGCGTACGCCTGGCCGACACCGCGCTGTGGGTGGAGGTGGAGAAGGACTTCACGATCTACGGCGAGGAGGTCAAGTTCGGTGGCGGCAAGGTGATCCGCGATGGCATGGGCCAGGGTCAGATGCTCGCGGCCGAGGCCATGGACCTGGTGCTGACCAACGCGCTGATCATCGACCACTGGGGCATCGTCAAGGCCGATATCGGCGTCAAGCACGGGCGTATCGCTGCCATCGGCAAGGCCGGCAACCCCGATGTGCAGCCCGGCGTCACGGTGCCGGTAGGGCCGGGTACCGAGGTGATCGCTGCCGAAGGCAAGATCGTCACCGCCGGCGGCATCGACTCGCATATCCACTTCATCTGCCCGCAGCAGGTGGAGGAGGCGCTGACCAGCGGCGTGACCACCTTCATCGGCGGCGGCACCGGCCCCGCCACCGGCACCAACGCCACTACTTGCACCCCCGGCCCCTGGTACCTGGCTCGCATGCTCCAGGCCGCCGACTGCCTGCCGATCAACATCGGCTTGCTGGGCAAGGGCAACGCCTCGCGGCCCGAGGCCCTGCGCGAGCAGATCGCCGCCGGCGCCGTGGGCCTCAAGCTGCACGAAGACTGGGGCTCGACGCCCGCCGCCATCGACTGCTGCCTGGGGGTGGCCGAGGAGATGGACATCCAGGTGGCGATCCACACCGACACCCTCAACGAGTCGGGCTGCATCGAGGACACCCTGGCCGCCATCGGCGAGCGCACCATCCATACCTTCCACACCGAAGGAGCGGGCGGTGGCCATGCACCGGACATCATCCGCGCCGCAGGCCAGGCCAATGTGCTGCCGTCCTCGACCAACCCGACGCTGCCCTACACCGTGAACACGGTGGACGAGCACCTGGACATGCTCATGGTCTGCCACCACCTGGACCCGAGCATTGCCGAGGATGTGGCCTTCGCCGAGTCGCGCATCCGCCGCGAGACCATCGCCGCCGAGGACATCCTCCACGACATGGGCGCCTTCGCCATGACCTCCTCCGACTCCCAGGCCATGGGCCGGGTCGGCGAGGTGGTGCTGCGCACCTGGCAGGTGGCGCACCAGATGAAGCTGCGCCGCGGCCCGCTGGCGCCGGACGGCACCTACAGCGACAACTTCCGGGTCAAGCGCTACATCGCCAAGTACACCATCAACCCGGCATTGACCCACGGCATCGCCCACGAGGTCGGTTCGGTGGAGGTGGGCAAGCTGGCCGACCTGGTGCTGTGGGCGCCGGCGTTCTTCGCGGTCAAGCCGGCCCTGGTGCTCAAGGGCGGGATGATCGCCACGGCGCCGATGGGCGATATCAACGGCTCGATCCCGACCCCGCAACCGGTGCACTACCGGCCGATGTTCGGCGCCCTGGGCGCGGCGCGGCACGCCACGCGCATGACCTTCCTGCCCCAGGCCGCCGTGGACCGTGGCCTGCCCCACGAGTTGAAGCTGCAGAGCCTGATCGGCGTGGCCCATGGCTGCCGGCGGGTGCGCAAGGCCGACATGGTCCACAACACCCTGCAACCGCTGATCGAGGTCGATGCCCAGACCTACCAGGTGCGCGCCGACGGCGAGCTGCTGGTGTGCGAGCCGGCCCACGAGCTGCCGCTGGCGCAGCGTTATTTCCTGTTCTGAAGGAGCGAACATGATTGTCCTCACCCGTCGCATCACCCAGGCCGAGGCCATCACCGGCACGGTCACACTCGATGTCGACAGCCGCATCAAGAGCCGCCTGCGGGTCACCCTCGACGATGGCCGCGAGGCCGGGTTGATGCTCGAGCGCGGCCATCTGCTGCGTGGCGGTGAACTGCTGAGCGACGCCAACGGTACCCAGGTGATCCAGGTACTGGCCGCGCCGGAGGCGGTGTCCACGGTGCGCTGCACCGACCCGCACCTGCTGGCCCGCGCCGCCTACCACCTGGGCAATCGCCATGTGCCGCTGCAGATCGAGCAGGGTCTGTTGCGCTACCAGCACGACCATGTGCTCGACGACATGCTGTGCGGCCTGGGGCTGGAGGTGGTCGCCGAACAGGCGCCGTTCGAGCCCGAGGCCGGTGCCTACCAGAGCGCGCCCCATGGTCATTCCCATGGCCACGACCATCCGTTCGTACGTTTGCCAACCCATTCCTGACCTCACCCTGGAGCCCACAATGAAAAAGACTTTCGCCCTGGTACTGCTGATGGTGGCCCTGCCGGCCTTCGCCCACCCCGGCCATGACACCAACCCGCTGCAGGATGGGCTGCTGCATCCGCTGACCGGCCTCGACCATTTGCTGATGTTGCTCGGCACCGGTGTGCTCGCCGCGCTGACCCGACGCAACCTGACCCTGCCGCTGGCGACCCTGGCGGCGATGTTTGGCGGCGCGGTGTGTGGCCATCTGTTCGGCGACGTGGTCGGCATGGAGCAGATGATCCTCGGCTCCCTGCTGGTGGCCGCCGCTGCCATGCTGCTGCCGAGCCGCCAACTGCTGCTGTCGTTGATCATGCCGGTGTTCGCCCTGTTCCACGGCTGGGCCCATGGCGTGGAAGCCACGCCCAGCGCGTTCTGGCAGTTCAGCGCCGGCTTCGTCACGGTCAGCGGGTTGCTGCTGGCGGTGGGCTTCGGCGTTGGCTGCCTGTTGCGCCGCCATGCGGGTTTGCAGAAAGCCTTTGGCGGTGGCCTGCTGGCCGGTGCCGCGCTGGTGCTGGCCGGCTGATGAACAGCGACCTGGCGCTGCTGCGCCTGCTCCAGCTGGCCAGCCCCGGCCTGCCTGTGGGCGGCTTCACCTATTCGCAAGGGTTGGAGTGGGCCGTGGAAGCCGGCTGGGTGAAGGACGCCAAGGGCTTCGCCGCATGGCAGCGCGAGCAGTTGCACGACACCCTCGGCCATCTCGACTGGCCGCTGCTGGCGCGTCTTTACCGGGCATGCCAGGCGGACGATGCCGAGGCCTTCACCCACTGGAGCCTGTTCCTGCTGGCCAACCGCGAGACCGCCGAGTTGCGCCTCGAGGAGCGCCAGCGTGGCAGCGCCCTGGCGCGCCTGCTCGATGGCTGGCAACTGGCGCAGGCACCGGCCTGGCGGGCCAGCCTCGAACTCAGCCAGCTGGGCGGCATGGCTTGGCTCGGCGCGCACTGGTCGATCCCATTGCGCCAACTCGCCCTGGGCCATGGCTTCGCCTGGCTGGAAGGGGCGGTGATGGCGGGGGTGAAGCTGGTGCCGTTCGGCCAGCAAGCCGCACAGACCTTGCTGCGCGATCTGGGCGAGGAGCTGCCCGCCGTGCTCGATCATGCCCTGGCACTCGACGACGACCAGCTCGGCGGCGGCCTGCCGCTGCTGGCCATCGCCTCATCGCGTCACGAAACCCAATACACCCGTTTGTTCCGTTCCTGAGGACTGCCTAGATGGAAAACTACCAGCAACCCCTGCGCGTCGGTGTCGGCGGCCCGGTCGGTTCCGGCAAGACCGCGCTGCTCGAGTGCCTGTGCAAGGCCATGCGCGACCACTACCAGATCGCCGTGGTGACCAACGACATCTACACCAAGGAAGACCAGCGCATCCTCACCGAGGCCGGGGCCCTGGCGCCCGAGCGCATCGTCGGCGTCGAGACCGGCGGCTGCCCGCACACCGCCATCCGCGAGGACGCCTCGATGAACCTGGCCGCCGTCGAGGCGCTGGCACGCAGGTTCGGCAACCTCGAAGTGATCTTCGTCGAGAGTGGCGGCGACAACC
Source organism: Pseudomonas sp. 2hn (assembly GCF_019646095.1). Lineage (NCBI taxonomy): Bacteria > Pseudomonadati > Pseudomonadota > Gammaproteobacteria > Pseudomonadales > Pseudomonadaceae > Pseudomonas > Pseudomonas sp. 2hn. The sequence continues at coordinate 2,609,488 of NZ_CP081016.1, forward strand.
TCAGCGCCACCTTCAGCCCGGAGCTGGCCGACCTGACCATCTACGTGATCGATGTGGCCGAGGGCGAGAAGATCCCGCGCAAGGGCGGGCCGGGCATCACCAAGTCGGACTTCCTGGTGATCAACAAGACCGACCTGGCGCCCTATGTCGGCGCTTCGCTGGAGGTGATGGAGCGTGATACCCGGCGCATGCGCCCGGAGCGGCCATGGACGTTCAGCAACCTGAAGAAGGGCGAGGGGTTGCAGGCGGTGATCGACTTCATTGTCGAGCGGGGGATGTTGGGGGAAAGAGGTTGTAGGAGTTACGGAGTGTGAGTGACTTGCTCGACCGATTGCCTACGGTTCTGAAGAGGGTTTCGGGCGGCGGAGTCGGCTTTTCCTAAAGCTGAATGGCCCGGCTGACAGATAAAGTCTGTCGGGCTGCAGGGGAAAGAAATCACCGGCGGTAAATGAAACCAAGACTCACTGAAAGGACACCGTATGAAAAAGGTCGTATTGGCAGCGTTTTTTGCAACTGCAGGCTTGATCCAGACCGCACATGGCAATGAGCTGGCAAGCGCTGTCGTTGCCAAAGCGCAATCGCCGTTCAGTCGCGACGACGCTGCCGAACAGAGGCTGCAGCTTGCCGCCGCCTACCTTGGCGATACCGGATACGGGGCATGTCCGAAAGGAACGGCGCGGGCACCGGCCGGAAACTGTCAGCCTCCCTTCGATTTCGATTGATTGTCGCTATTGGGGGGCGTACCAGCGACCGTAGGTATGGAACCATCGAGATGAGGGCTTTTCTCCTGGTCGTGGTTAATGTGTCCTAAAGCCAGAGTGCTGCGTGAGGGATAAATTCGATTGGGTTGTTACGCCGGAGAAGCCATAGTGTTTTGCCTGGCTGGCAGCGAAAAATCAGTAATCCTCATTCAAGGAAGCACAAATGAAAAAAGTCGTTCTGGTTGCTCTGATTGCGGCTGCGGGTATGGCCCAGGCCGCCCACAAAAATGAGAGTCTGCGTGCCGGTGTGATTGCCTCGCAGCCGGCGTTCTATACGCCGGTACCTCTGAGCTGCCCGGATGGTACCAAGGAGATTGGTGACGATTGCGTACCGACTGTCGAGCTGGATATCGATTTCGAGTAATTGTCAGTAGTGTTTCCCCATCGCCCGATACTGTCGCGTTAACGATAGTGTCGGTGCGATAAGTTTCCATGCGGCATTGCGCATGGAGGTTCGCGCATCTTCGGGTGAGGGGGGCTCCTCGCAGGCTTCACCGGGCCAGCGCCTGGTTCGGCTTGTAAAATAGAAAGTGCGTTGTCTCGGCGGTCTTGCGGTAGGCCTTGGCCCAGTCCGGGTTCACATTGCGGTCGTGGAAGTACAGCGCGCCGCCGGTGGGGTCCCGCAACTGCTGGTTGAGGGCCTTGCGGGCGATCTCCTTGGCCACCGTGTAGCGTTCCTCTTCTTCCACCTGATCGGGGCGTCCGTCGCACCACCAGGAGAACTGGCAACTCTTGCTCTCCACCCCTTGCTTGACCACCCCGCAGATGCTGTCGGGGAAGCCCTCGTGGCCCAGGCGGTTGAGCACCACGCTGGCCACCGCGCCCATGTCCTTGGCGTCGGCGCCCTTGGCTTCCCAGTAGATGGTGCGCGCCAGGCAGGTGATGCTGTCGTCCATTGGCGCCTGACCGGCCGGGTCGACGGCCTGGACTTCACCGGGGGTAAGGGTTTCCTGCTTTTTCGGCGGTGGCGCATCCTCGACCACTTTTTCTTCCAACACCTGTGCCTTGTCTTCGGCAACCGCGGCTTTCTGGCTGTCGGCGGCGGGGAGGGGGCCTGCAAGCAGGCTCAGGGACAGGCCGAGCAGCATCCACGATAGGCGCATGATCGAGTTTCCGCGAGGTTGGCTGTCCACAGTCTAGCCGTATCGCTTCAACTCAGCGTCAAGGTCAGCACCAGTGGCAGGGTCGCCGCGGCAACGACGGTCTGCAGGGCGATGATGGTGGCCATCAGCGGCGCGTTGCCGCCCATTTGCCGGGCCATCACATAGGATGACGAGGCGGTGGGCAGGGCCTGGAACAACACCGCGACCACTGCTGCCTGACCGCCCAGCCCGAGCAACCGGCACAGGGCCCAGGTAGTCAACGGCATGACCAGGAACTTGAACAGCGACGCGGCCAGCAGCGGTTTGACCTGCTGGCCCAGGCGTGCCCCGCCCAATGCCGCGCCGACGCACAGCAGGCCCAAGGGCAACGCCGCCTGGCCCAGGGCCTTCACAGTGGACTCCAGGCCGATGGGCAGGCCCAGACCGGTCACCCGCAGCAACAGCCCAGCGGCGCAGCCGATTATCAGCGGGTTGGCGAAGATCGCCCTGAGCACGGTGGCCGGTGAACTGTGGCGCGCGCTGAAACGGGCGAAGACCAGCACGCAGAGCAGGTTGACCAGGGGCACGATGGCGGCGTTGGCCACCGCCGCCAGGGCGATGCCGGCCGTGCCGTAGATACCGGCGGCCAGGGTCGCGCCGATGTAGTTGTTGAAGCGCACGCCACCCTGGAACACCGAGGTGAAGTCGGCGCCATCATGATTGGCCGCGCCCTGGTAGAGCACCAACAGCAGGGCGCCGAGCAGCGTCGAGAGCATTAGCACGCCAACCATGCCCAGCACCGGCACGCCGTCGAGGTTGGCGGTGGCCAGGCCGTGCAGGAACAGCGACGGCAGCAGCACGTAGTAGCTCAGGCGCTCGGCGCCAGGCCAGAAGGTTTCGGCGAGAAAACCACGCAACCGCAGCCAGGTGCCCAGGGCGATAAGCAGGATGATCGGAACGAGGGTGGTGAGCAGCAGATGGAGCATGGGCGTGGTTCCGTGGTCGGGTACGGCCACAGACTAGCGGAGTGAAGCGAACAGAAAAAACGGTGTTTTCTTAAGCGAATGTTGAGGAAAACTGCACGATTAAAGAGTCCGCTCCCGCAGGGCTGAGTGATCTCAGGCCTCCAGCGCGGTCCTCAGCACCGCGCTCAAATGCCGGCGCTGACTCTTCTCGTGCTCCAGCAGCACCACGCGCCGGGTCAGCTGCGGTTCGCCGAAGGGCAGCACGGTGGCGGCAGGCAGTCGTTCGACGTCGTCGTCGCTCATGGGAATGACCGCCACACCCAAGCCCATGGCCGCCATCCGCGCCAGGGCCTCCTGGCTGTCCAGTTCCATCTGCTCGTTGACCTGCAAGCGCTGGCGGCGCAGTTCCTGCTCGATTCGCCGGCCGGCCCAGGCGCGCTTGTCGAAGCGCAGGAACGGCTGGCTGGCGAGCAGCGCCGGCAGGCTCTGGCCGGCCAGGTCCGGGCTGGCGATGGCCCAGAAGCGGTCTTCGAACAGCGGCGTGTACTGCAGGCTCTGCGGGTAGGGGCTGACCGGTTCGGTGGTGATCGCCGCGTCCAGCTCGCCGTCCTCGACCCGTCGGGCGAGTTCCGCCGACATGCCCGAGACCACGCTGACATGCAGCTCGGGATGGTGCGCCTTGATCCACACCAGCGCGCTGGGCAGGCGCCGGGCGAGCACGGTGTGGATCGCACCGATGCGCAAGCGCCCGCGCAGGCTCGGGCCACTGGCCAGGGTGTCGGCCAGCTCGTCGTAGGCCGCCAGGATGCTTTCGGCACGGCCCACCGCCAGCTGGCCGGCCTCGGTCAGCACGACCTGACGGCGGCTGCGGTCGAACAGGGCGACCTGCAGCTCGTCCTCCAGGGTCTTGATGTGCAGGCTCACCGCTGACGGGGTCAGGCTCAGCAGGTCGGCGGCGCGGGCGAAGGTGCCGTGGCGGGCGATGGTGACCAGGGTGCGCAGGGCTTTGAGGGACACGCGTGGCAGGCTCCGGATGCTGGCAGGGCTCGGGTACGATACGCGAATGTGGGCCTCAGCGCCCGGGACGACCATAGGCCTGGCTGATGCGGTCGATGACCATCGCCAGGGCGACGATCGCCAGTCCTGCCTCGACGCCCTGGCCGACGTTCAGGGTCTGGATCCCGGCCAGCACGTCTTCGCCCAGGCCGCGGGCACCGATCATCGAGGCCACCACCACCATCGACAGGGCCATCATCACCGACTGGTTGAGCCCGGCCATGATGCTTGGCAAGGCCAGCGGCAGGGCGATGCGCCGCAGACGCTGCCAGCGACTGGCGCCCAGGCCGTGGGCGGCCTGCAACAGCGACGGGTCGATCTGCGCCAGGCCCAGGTCGGTCAGGCGCACCAGCGGCGGCAAGGCATAGATCAGGGTGGCGAACACCGCCGGCACCTTGCCCAGGCCAAACAGCATCAGCACTGGGATCAGGTAGACGAAGGCCGGCAGCGTCTGCATCACGTCGAGCACCGGCAACACCAGGCGCCGGGCCAGTGGCCGAGTGGCCAGCAGGATGCCCAGCGGCACGCCGACCAGCACGCACAGGCCGGTGCTCACCAGAACCAGGGCGAGGGTCTGCAGCAGTTTGTCCCACAGGCCGAGCATGCCGATCAGCGCCAGCAGCAGCGGCAGCACCAATGCCCGCGCCAGGCTGCGGCTGGCGTGCCAGGCCAAAAGCCCGACCAGCAGCAACAGCAGCCACCAGGGTAGCAACCGGAGCAGGTTTTCCAGGCCCACCAGCAGTTGCAACAGTTGGTCGGAGATGCTGCGCAGGTGATCGCCATAGTGCAGCACCAGCCAGTCGACCAGACGGTTGACCCAGGCGGCGAAGGAAAATTGCAGGGCTTCGGGGAAACCACCACTCACAGGCCGGCCTCGACCTTGGCGGCGTTTTCGGCGGGTAGCCAGGCTTTCCACACAGCGGGGTTGTCGCGCAGGAAAGCGAGGGCGGCCTCGCGCGGAGGCTGGCGGGTCTCGCTCATGCGTGCCAGGGCCTTGTTCAGGGTGGCGATGGGCAGGTCGACCTTTTCGAACACCGCGACCAGCTCGGGGTGGGCGTCACGGAATGCCTTCGACACGCCGATCGAGAGCTTGGCCGGCAATGAGCGGCTGCCTTTCGGGGTGGGGTTGGCAGCATCGGTCAAGGTGGCCCAGGCGCTGGCATCGAACGGGGGTTCCTCCAGGCGCACCAGTTCGTAGCGGCCCATCAACGGCGTCGGGCTCCAGTAGTAGAACAGCACCGGCTGGCCACGGCGGATCGCCGAGCCGATCTCGGCGTCGAGGGCGGCGCCGGAGCCGCTGCGGAAGTTATTGTACAGCCCTTCCAGGCCATAGGCCTTGAGCTTCTGGCTGTTGACGGTCTCGGAGGTCCAACCGCTGGGGCTGTTGAGGAAGCGGCCCTTGCCGGACACCTCGGGGTCCTTGAACACTTGGGGGTAGCGCTTGAGGTCGTCGACGCTGCGCAGGTCCGGGGCCAAGGGTTTCAGGTTGCGTGCAGGGTCGCCCTTGATCACGTAGGCCGGCACCCACCAGCCTTCCTCGGCGTTCTTCACTGTGTCGCCGAGGGCGAACACCTGGCCGGCCTGCTCGGCCTTGACCCAGGCGGGGCTGCGTCCGGCCCATTCCTCGGCGATTACCTGCAGGTCGTTGCGCGCCAGGGCCACTTCCATGCTGACGGTACTGCCGGGGAGGGTGTCGGTGGGGTAGCCGTAACCGCGCTCGACGATCAGGCGCAGGATCTCGGTGGTCAGGGCACCGCTTTCCCAGCCGATGGCGCCGAAGTGGATGGGGGCGGGTTGTTCGGCGGACGCCGCGCTGTCGGTGCTGGCCAGGCCGATGGCGAGGAGCAGGCTGGCCAGCAGGGTGGGGACTTTCTTCATCGGGGCCTCGTCGGTTGCCGGTCCTTGGGTTCGGGCAGAAGTGTAGACGACGAGGTTGCCGGGACTGCTTCGCAGCCCTTTCGCGGCACAAGGCCGCTCCTACAGAGTCCGCGTCAGCCCCTGTAGGAGCGGCCTTGTGCCGCGAAAGGGCCGCAAAGCGGCCCCGACGAGGTGGACTCAAACGCGGAACTGATCCATCAGCCCCTGCTGCTGGTTGGCCAGGCTGTTGAGCGACTGGCTGACCCGCGCCGATTCGTTGGCCTGGCCGCTCAGCGACTCGGTCACGTCACGGATGGTGGCGACGTTGCTGTTGATTTCCTCGGCCACCGCGCTCTGCTCCTCGGCGGCGCTGGCGATCTGCAGGTTCATGTCGGTGATCACGGTCACCGCCTGGCCGATGCGCTGCAGCGCAGTGACGGCCTGGCCGACCTGCTCCACGCCGCCCTGGGCCTGGCGGTGGCTGCTGTCCATGGCGCCGACCACTTCCTGGGTGCCGGCCTGCAGGGCCTCGATCACCTGGCGGGTTTCCTCCACCGACTCCTGGGTACGACGGGCCAGGTTGCGCACCTCGTCGGCGACCACGGCGAAGCCACGGCCGGCTTCGCCGGCGCGGGCGGCCTCGATGGCGGCGTTGAGCGCCAGCAGGTTGGTCTGCTCGGCGATCGAGCGGATCACCTCGAGCACCGAACCGATCTTCTCGCTGTTGCGCGCCAGCCCCTCGACCTGTGCCATGGCGCCGCTCATGTCGGCGGCCAGGGAGTCGATGCTGGTGGTGGTGCGGTCGATCACCGCAAGGCCTTCGCGGGTCGCCTGGTCGGCTTCGCGCGCGGCCTGGGCAGCCTGGGCCGCACTGCGGGCGACGTCCTGGGCGGTAGCGCTCATCTCGTGGGAGGCGGTGGCCACCTGGTCGACCTGGCGGTACTGCTGCTCCATGCCGGCGCTGGTCTCGGCGGCAATCGCCGCGGACTGGTCGGCGGTGCCGCGGGCGGCCTGCACCGAGCGTTTCACCTCGGCGATGGTCGGCTGCAGCTTGTCGAGGAAACGGTTGAACCAACCGGCCAGCTCGCCCAGCTCGTCCTGCTTGTCGTACTGCAGGCGGCGGGTCAGGTCGCCTTCGCCGCTGGCGATGTCCTTGAGCATGGCGGCCACGCCGAGGATCGGTTTGGTCACGCCGCGGGCCATCAGCCACACCAGCAGCAGGCCGGCGATGGCGGCGGCCAGGCCCAGGCCCAGCTCGAGCAGGGTGCCGCTGGTGTTGAGGGCGTCGAGTTCAACCTTGAGGGCCTCGGCAGGGCCGGTCAGGGCGCTTTCCGGCACGTCCAGCAGCACGCCCCAGGGCTTGCCGCCGGGGATTGGCTCGAAGGCGGCCAGCACCTTCAGGCGCTGCTGGTCGTGGAGAATCTGCAGCTTACCGTCGGCGAGCTTGCGCACCAGCTCCGCGCCCTGGGTCCGGTCGACCTGGTCGAAGCGCTGGGCCAGCTTGCCGGCGTCGGCGCTGTAGCCGGCCAGCAGGCCCACGGGGCTGAGGATGCCCACGGTGGTCTGGCCTTCGTAGAGGCTGCGGCTGGCGGTCTGGCTCAGGGCCTGCAGGCTGTTGAGGTTGATGTCGATGGACAGGGTGGCAATGACCTTGTCACCGGCCTTGAGGGGGAACACGATGCTGGTCATCAGCACGCGCTGGCCGTCGATGTCATAGAAGTACGGCTCGACCACACACACCGTGCCGGTGCTGCGCGGGCACACCCACCAGGTGTTGGCCGGCTGGCCGCTGGGGCCGATCTCGGTGTTGGCCATGTCGTGCTCGGGCAGGGCCATCGAGGTCAGCTGGCCGACCCGTGGCTGCGACCAGTACAGGGCGAAGCGCCCGGTCTCGTTGCTGCCCAGCTCGCTCTGGCCGGCGAACAGCTTGTCCTTGCCATCCAGCGCGCCCGGCTCGAACACCAGCGACAGGCCGAGCAGGTCGGGGTTGGCCTGCAGCGCGGCGCGCACCTGGGCGGTCATGTCCTGGCGCAGGTCGTAGGCATCGAGGAAGCGTTTCTCGGCCTGTTCGCGCAGGAACAGCACCTGGCGGGCGAAACCGGCACCGTACTGGTAGGCGTCCATGAACTGGCGGCGGATATTCAGGGCCTGGACCTCACCCTGGGACTCGATGCGCGCCTGGGCCGAGTCGGAGAGCATGCGCATGCTGCTGGCTTTTACCAGGTCCGAACTGTGGTCCATGCGGTACAGCGAAAGGCCGACAAGCAGGGTGACGATGGCCGCCAGGCACAGGCCCGCCAGCAGGGTGATCTTCCATTGGATGGAGAGTTGTCGCAGCAAAGGCATGGGGAAAATCCCTTGTAATAGGTTTGATGCTGCCGACTGTGTCGGCCTGGTCGGATTTTTCTTTATTCAAACGTTCAATTAAACCCTGCGACTTTCGTCTATTCCCTACGCGATGTTGCGGCGCAGACGCTTTTGACTTCTGCCGGCCTGTGCTTCAGAGTGTGCGCCCTTCATAACAACATCCCCTGGTCCGGCCACTGCCCGCGTGCAGTCTGTCGCCGGAATGCCCGCTTTTTGTCTGTCGTAACGAGGTTCGCACACCATGAATGCAGTGATTGCCGCGGTCGGGCTCATGCTGATCCTGAGCCTGTCCCGCGTGCATGTGGTCATCGCCCTGATCATCGGCGCCCTGGCCGGAGGCCTGGTCGGTGGCTTGGGTATCGAGGGTACGCTCAAGGCCTTCAACGGCGGCCTGGGTGGCGGGGCCACGGTGGCCTTGTCCTACGCCTTGCTCGGCGCCTTCGCGGTGGCCATCGCCAAGTCCGGGTTGGCCCATGCCCTGGCCGACCGGGCGCTGGCGATGATCGATCGCCAGGGCCATGCCGACGGTGGCAAGGTCAAGTGGCTGCTGGTCGGCCTGATGCTGGTGGTGGCGGTGTCGTCGCAGAACATCCTGCCGATCCACATTGCCTTCATTCCCTTGCTGGTGCCGCCGCTGCTGTACGTGCTGACCCGCCTGCGCATCGACCGTCGGCTGATCGCCTGCGTGATCACCTTCGGCCTGATCACCCCGTACATGTTCCTGCCGGTGGGTTTCGGCAACATCTTCCTCAACGAGATCCTGCTGGCCAACGTCAGTCGCGCCGGGGTGGACGTCAGTGGTGTCAACGTGACCCACGCCATGGCCATTCCGGCGGCGGGCATGCTCGCCGGCCTGTTGCTGGCGGTGTTCTTCAGCTACCGCAAGAAGCGTGACTACGACCTGGAGCGCATCGAGCAGGTCGAGCAGGTCAGCGTGCAGTACAACCCGGTGACCCTGCTGGTGGCCGGGGTGGCGATCGCCGCCGCGTTCATCATCCAGCTGTGGCTGGATTCGATGATCATCGGCGCGATGGTCGGCTTCCTGATCTTCTCGCTGTCGGGCATCGTGCGCTGGAAGGACACCGATAGCCTGTTCACCGAAGGCATGAAGATGATGGCGATGATCGGCTTCATCATGATCGCCGCCTCCGGCTTTGCCGAAGTGATGAAGGCCACCGGCGAGGTGAAGAGCCTGGTGGAAGCCTCGGCCCAGTGGATCGACCACAGCAAGGGCGTCGGCGCGCTGCTGATGCTGCTGGTGGGGCTGCTGGTGACCATGGGCATCGGCTCGTCGTTCTCCACCGTGCCGATCCTGGCGGCGATCTTCGTGCCGCTGTGCGTGCAGCTGGGCTTCGACCCGCTGGCCACCGTGTGCATCGTCGGTACTGCGGGCGCCTTGGGCGATGCGGGCTCGCCGGCGTCGGACTCGACCCTGGGGCCGACCTCGGGGCTGAATGTGGACGGGCAGCACCATCACATCTGGGATACCGTGGTGCCGACGTTCATCCACTACAACCTGCCGCTGCTGGCGTTTGGCTGGTTGGCGGCGATGACGCTCTGATTCTGAGGGGCAGATGCCAGCGTGGGAGTGGGCTAGCCCCGCGATCACCGGCGAAGCCGGTGCCAGTTAGCGCATCGCGGGGCAAGCCCGCTCCCACGCTACCCGGTAAGATCAAACAAATACGTTTTGTTTCAGGGGCGCACAGGCCGCTTCAGGTCAGCCCCGGCTCGGCGCGGGGACGATGCGGTTGAGGACGGTGCTGCCATCCTTGCTGCGGGTCAGGTACACCGGCAGCACCTTGGGCAGGGTGTCGACCAGGCGTGCGACCTCGCTTGTGCTGTAGACGCCGCTGATGCGGATGCTGGCGGTGCTGTCGTCGGCCACCATGAGCGGCTTGTCCAGGTAGCGATTGATCACCGGCAGCGCCTGGCCGAGGCTGAGGTTGTCCAGCACCAGCTTGCCGCTGCGCCAGGCCAGGCTGTTGGCGTAATCGTCGCTCTGGTTCAGCTCCGGTTCGAAATCACCCTTGTGGTAGCTGGCCTGCATGCCCGGGCCAAGGCGGTAGCCGCCAGCGTTGCCGCCGGCGCTGACCAGCACCGAGCCTTCCACCAGCGTCACCTTGACCTGGTCCTGGTACTTCCACACGTTGAACTGGGTGCCGGTAACCCGGGTCTGGCCGTTGGCGGCGTGGACGATGAACGGGTGGTTGCTGTCGTGGATGACCTTGAAGAACGCCTCGCCCTTGATCAGCGTGACCTTGCGCTCGTCCTTGTAGTTGAGAAAACGCAATTCGCTATGCAGGTTCAGCTCGACGCTGCTGCCGTCGCTCAGGCGCACCTGACGCAGGTGGTCGGTGGCTTCGAAGTGCTGGTAGCCGTTGGGCAGCCAACCTTGCTCCCAGCCGACCCAGCCGGCCAGGGGCAGGGCGAGCAGGGCGATGGCCGCAGCCGAGGCGAACGGGCGCCAGTGACGCGTCGGCGGCGCTTGCCGGGTGGGCAGCGGGATTACCTGGGCGCTGCGCGGCAACAGGTCGGCGGTGTCCCAGATTTCCAGCATCGCCTGGTATTCCTCGGCGTGCCGCGGGTCGCTCGCCAACCATTGGCCGAACGCCTCGCGCTCACCCGCCGTGCAATCGTCGGCGTGCAGGCGCATGCACCAATGCGCGGCGGCATCGGTAATGGCATCTTCTTCGCTTGGAATGTGGCGGTCCTGGTTCATTGCGGCTCCCGGTTTTGCGGCATTCTACCCCCGGGCGGGTGCTTCCGAGAACGAGTTAATGGCGAATGACTATCAATTGTGCAGTTTTTCGTCGTATCTGCGGTTGGGTTTCATCTGCGACAGGGCAATTCGCCGGTTTGCGTGGGACATCGCCAGGCGCATGGCACCGGCTGGGCCGGTGTTCGCGGGGCAAGCCCGCTCCTACAGGGGGCCTGCGTGGGAGCGGGCTTGCCCCGCGATGAGGCCCTTCAGACGGTACGCAGGCGCGCCTTTTCCACTTGCTGCATTTCCACGCCATCGAGCAACGCCTCGACTACTGCCTTGGCCGCGTCCAGCCCGTGGTCGTTGCCCAGTAGCAGGTCGTGGCAGGTACCGGTCGCCAGCTCCATGGCCTTGAGGTTGGTGGCGAATGCGCCCTTGAGCAGGGTGGACAGGTGCACCAGCGCATCTTCGAAGTCCACGCCTTCGCGCACGGCGAACAGGGAAGGGTGGCTGCATTCGCAGTTGCCGAAGCTGGAGTGCGCCGTGGTGGCGCGGGACGGAGGATCAGGTAAGCCTTTTGTCATTGTGTCGCTCCTTGATTCAATGGAGCCGCCACAGTTCGCTACCAAACGAATGGTGACGGCTGAACGCAGGTTGGTAGACCGGGAATCAAGGAAACCGGCGCGCACGGGGGCGCCCTGCGCACAGCCGCCATTGAACGATACAGCGGACACAAAAAAGCGCCGACTGAATCGCTGAGCGGGCGCTTGTGCGCCTTGATTGATCGCGGGCTACCAAACCCGGCTGCTGGACTTACAGCAGCGCGCAAAGGTTACCGGGGCAGGGCGAGGGTTTCAAGGACGGATGTGTAAGGAATTAATCCAGGATGACACGGCTCAGGGGATACTTCGAAAATCCTCAATTGCAAACTTGTAGGCATCTATAAGGACTTCCCTGGCTTTTCCATAGTCGGACTTTTCTTCCAGGTATTTAGCTTTGTTCGACTCATTGGGAGCAGCAGAATAGACTTTGTACGCCTCACGTGCTCTCGACCCTTGGAGCACTACATCTTCAAATCGCTCCTGGTCAATACGTAGGATTCCCAGAGAGGGTGTTTCCAAGCGCACTTTATCCTGGTGTACTCGGTCTTTGTTGGGTAATGCGAGAGCATGAGATAAGGCGTTCTCAGCAGTGGTCTTTATGACCAATGGCGCAAACTCCGGGTTTGAGTTTATCAGGTTAGCCATCTGGTCATATGAAGTGGCGCTTATTTGAAGGGTTAACTCTTTTGTCGCGGAAGCGTTCGTCAAGGCTGGGTCAAACGCGAGTGCTGTTGGACGCTTGGTCATTCTCCCATCAGGATCCACATGATTCACCGGATCCCCCCCGCAATACCCATAGGCATTGATCCCACCCGCCGCAAAAGGGCTGAGTCCGTCCGGCGAGTGGAACCGCATCAATGTCGGGCTGAACGCACGATGCCCATTGCCGAGCAGGTAACAGCCCGTCAACAGTTCCCGTATCACGCCATTGAAGCCAAGCTGCGCGCGGATAACCGCCTGGACCAGATCATGGCCGTAAGCCGAGAAAACGAACCCATGGCGCAATGCCCCTCGCGACGCGATCAGCACGGAGCCTGCCAAGTCACCTGCCAGCAGCCTGGTATCTGGATCAACCACAGCCTCACCCACCGTTCAGAAATGACCAATCCACGTTAACGTGCGCCCCTGGCCAGTGAAACTGGCAAAAATGCCAGGTATGGCACTACCGACAAAGAGGACTTGCAATGCCCGAACCCTCCAACCTGCTGGCCTTCGCCCTGATCAGCCTGGGCATGGTGCTGACCCCCGGCCCCAACATGATCTACCTGATCTCCCGCTCCATTTGCCAGGGGCGCGGCGCCGGCTTGATCTCGTTGGGTGGCGTGGCGCTGGGCTTCGTCTTCTACATGCTCTGCGCAGCGCTGGGCATCACCGCGCTGGTCATGGCCGTGCCGTTTGCCTACGACGCCCTGCGCATCGGTGGCGCGCTGTACCTGCTGTACCTGGCCTGGCAGGCGCTGCGCCCAGGAGGACGCTCGCCGTTCCAGGTCCGCGACCTGCCGGCCGACAGCCCGCGGCGGCTGTTCATGATGGGGTTCCTGACCAACCTGCTGAACCCGAAGATCGCGGTCATGTACCTGTCGTTGATGCCGCAGTTCATCGACCCTGGCCACGGCAGCGTGCTGGCGCAGTCGCTGGTGCTGGGCAGCACGCAGATCGCCATCAGCGTCACGGTCAACGCGCTGATCGCGGTGATGGCCGGTTCCATCGCCCTGTTCCTGGCCGGCAGGCCGGTGTGGCAGCAGGTCCAGCGCTGGCTGATGGGCACGGTGCTGGCGGGGCTGGCGCTGCGCATGCTGGCTGAAGGGCGCCGTTGATCGTCGGCGCCGATCCGATGGAACGTTTTGCCACCGGGCGATTTCTTACCCTCAGAGGAAAGAAAACGTGCCCGGGAAAACCGAGACATGAAAGCGCGCCAGGAGAGCAAGACGGTCAACCTGAAAACACTGCCGAGCTTCCTGGGCGGCGGTGGCGAAGTCAGTTGCCTGCTGCAGGCGATGGACTGGCGACAATCCCCGCTCGGGTCACCGGACGGCTGGTCGCCGGTGCTGCAGTCGGTGGTGGCCATGCTGCTGCCGGCACAGGCGCAGATCGTGTTGTTCTGGGGGCCGCAGTACATCGCGTTGTACAACGATGCCTATTGGCCGACCATCGGTAGCAAGCACCCCGCGGCCCTGGGCCGGCCCGGACAGGAGCACTGGAGCGAATTGTGGAACGACCTCGAGCCGCTGCTGCGCGGGGTGCGTGAAACCGGGGTGACCTATTCGGCCCGGGACCGGCCGTTCTACATCGAGCGGCATGGTTCGGGCGAAACCGCCTATTTCGATGTCTCCTATTCCGCCGTGCGCGAGGCCGACGGTGGCGTGGGAGGCGTGCTGTGCATCGTCACCGACACCACTGAGCGGGTGCGTTTCCAGCAACGCCAGGGGTTTCTCCAGGAATTGCGCCAGGCCTTGCCGGGCCTGGGCGAGGCCGAGCGCATCGAGGCCCACGCGGTGCGCCGCCTGGGGGAGGAACTGGGCGCGGCGCGGGTCTGCTTCGGCGAGGATCTGGGCGATGGCCGGCGCTATCGGGTCGCTCAGGAGTGGGCCGCCGAAGTACCGTCGATGGTTGGCTATAACCAGTACTCGGCCCTGGACCCGGCCCTGCGCGAGGCGCTGCTGGCCGGTAAGGCGGTGCAGCGCAACTATGAGGCGAGCCAGGTTGCGCCGGCCCGGTTCAAGGGCCTGTGCGCCACGCTGCACGTTCCGGTGCTGCGCGCCGAGCGCCTGGAGGCGATGCTCGCGGTGCATTTCCATACCCCCCATGCCTGGGCCGACAGCGAGTGCCTGCTGGTGGAGGAGGCGGCCCGGCAGGTCTGGGCGGCGGTTACCCACGCCCGTGCCGAGCGCGCCTTGCATGTGCTCAACGAAAACCTGGAAGAGCGGGTGGCCAACATGCTCGCCCAGCGCGAGGCTTCACTGGCGCAACTGCACGAAGCACGCAAGGTGGAGATGATCGGCCAGCTTACCGGCGGCATCGCCCATGACCTCAACAACATGCTGACGCCGATCATCGCCTCCCTGGAGCTGCTGCGCCGCCATCCCCAGCCGGAGCGCGCCGAGCGCTTGATCGATGGCGGCCTGCAGGCGGCCGAGCGGGCCCGCAACCTGGTCGGCCGCCTGCTCAGCTTCGCCCGGCGCCAGACCCTCAAGCCCACCACGGTGTCGCTGGCGGTGCTGGTGGAGGAGATGCGCGAACTGATCGTCCGCTCGCTGGGGCCCACCATTGCCATCGAGGTCAGCGTCGAGGCGGCGTTGCCTGGGGTGCTGGTGGATCCGCATCAGTTGGAACTGGCGTTGCTCAACCTGGTGGTCAATGCCCGCGATGCCATGGGCGAGGGCGGGAAACTGACCATTCGCGCAGGTCTCGACGGCGATGGCGCGTCCCGACTGCCTGGTTTGCAGGCAGTGCCGCAGGTGTGGCTGCGGGTTGCCGACAACGGCTGCGGTATGAACGAAGACGTGCTGGCGCATTGCATCGAGCCGTTCTACTCGACCAAGGGCGTGGGCCGCGGTACCGGGCTGGGCCTGCCGATGGTGCAGGGCCTGGCGTTGCAGTCCGGCGGCGGTTTCGGTATTCGCTCGCGGGTGGGCGAAGGCACCGAAGCGACCTTATGGCTGCCGGCCAGCGAACATGAGGTGGTTGAAGAAGCGGTGAAACCTGTCGAGGTACCTCGGGCACAGCGCCAGACCCGCGTGCTCCTGGTGGACGATGAGCCACTGGTGCGCCAGGCCACGCTCCTGCAACTGCGCGCATTGGGTTACGAGGTGACCGAGGCCGAGGGGCCGGCCCAGGCACTGGCGTTGCTGGACAAGGGCCTGCTGCCCGATGTGCTGATGACCGACCATGTCATGGCCGAGACCACCGGCGTGCGCTTCGCCCAGCAGGTGCGCGAGCGGCTGGCGCAGCTGCCGGTGCTGATCATCACCGGCTACGCCAACCTCACGCCCCGTGAACTGCATGGCTTCGAGGTGCTGCGCAAGCCGTTTCGCCAGGACGAGCTGGGGCAGAGCCTGGCACGACTGCTCAAGTCCTAGCCAATACATCCCCGAGCATCTGGCACACCTGTTCGGCGGAATAGGGCTTGGCCAGGAAGGCGAAACCTTGGTGGCCTCCTTCGGCGATCGCTTCGCTGTAGCCAGAGGTGAGGATCACCGGCAACTGCGGTTGGCTGCGGCGCAGTTCCCTGGCCAGGGCCAGGCCGCCCATGCCCGGCATCACCACGTCGGAGAACACGGCGTCGAACCCGCCCCGTGCCGACGCGATCTGGGCCAGAGCGTCCTCGGCCGAAGTCGCCCAGCTGATCTGGTAACCATGGTCGCGCAGGATCTGCGCGGTGAAGCTGCCGACATCCGGATTGTCCTCCACCACCAGTATGTGCTTGCGCTGGCCATGGGGAACCAGCGGTACGGGGACCTCGGGCGTTTCACCGTCGGCCTGAGGCACCTGGGGCAGGTACAGGGTAAAGGTGGTGCCCTGGCCTTCGACGCTGACCACCCGCACATCGCCACCGGACTGCTTGACGAAGCCGAACACCTGCGACAGGCCAAGCCCGGTGCCCTGGCCGGAGGCCTTGGTGGTGAAGAACGGGTCGAAGATGCGTTCCAGCAGGTGTGGGGCAATGCCCACGCCGCTGTCGATGATCGAGATCGCCGCGAACGGCCCGTCCTGCGCCGCCTGGCCACGCAACGCCGGCAAATGCTGGTCGGCCTCCAGGCGCAGGCGCAGGGTGCCCGCGCCGGCCATGGCGTCGCGACCATTGATCATCAGGTTGATCACCGCGGTTTCCAGCTGGCCGAGGTCGGCGTGCACATGGCAGGGCCTGTCGGGCAGCTCCAGGCTGACCTGAATGCGTGCGCCGGTGGCGGTGTCGAGCATGTCGGCCATGGCTTCGAGCCTGGGGCCGGCCTCGAACACCTGCGGGCTCAGGGCCTGGCGACGGGCGAAGGCGAGCAGTTGCCCGGTGAGCTTGGCGCCACGGTCGACGGTATCGGACACGGTCTTGAAGTAGCGACTGCGGCGGCTCTCGTCGAGGTCCGGGCGCTGCAGAAAGTGAATGGAGGAGCGGATGATGGTCAGCAGGTTGTTGAAGTCGTGGGCCACGCCGCCGGTCAGTTGGCCGATGGCCTCGAGCTTCTGGGTCTGGCGCAGCACGGCCTCGGTGTGCAGGAGCTGGCCGGTGCGCTCCTCCACGCGCTGCTCGAGGGTGGCGTTGAGCGCTTCGAGGGCGGTCAGCGCCTCGCGCACCTCGGCGTTGGCCTGGACCCGCTGGATATGCGCCCAGCAGCGCCCGGTCACCTCGTTGAGCAGGGTCTGTTCGTAGCGGGTCCAGGTCCTGGGCAGCTTGTCGTGGATGGCCATCAGCGCGGTCAGGCGGCCTTCCTTGATCAGCGGCATGCAGACGGTCGCGGTAATGCCGATGGCCTGGAACGTCGCCGCCTCGCGGGCCGGCAACTGTGCAAGGTTGTCGTCGATCACCAACGCCAGCCCGGCGCGCAGGCGGCTGACGGCCAGCTCGCCGAAGTCGGCCAGGCGGTACTGGCCGAGCAGGCGCGGCGAGCCTGGTGCAACCCAGTCGCCGCAGATGGTGAAGCCGTCCTCGTCGGGGTCCATCACGGCATAGGCGCAGCTCGACAGGTGCAGGTGTTCGCCCAGCAGGCGCGTGGTGGTGGCCATGATCCGCTCCGGGTCGGTGGCGTTTGCCGCCGCCCGGCTGAGGGTGTCGAGAAAGTTCAGGCGCTGGTTGGCCACCACGCTGGCGGTGGTCTCGGTAACCGTATCGATCATCCCCAACACCTGGCCGTCGTGGTCGCGGATGGGGCTGTAGCAGAAGGTGAAGTAGGCGCGCTCCGGGCTGCCGTGACGCTCGATCACCAGCGGAAAGTCCTCGATGTACACCGCCTCGCCGGCGAGCGCGCGCTGGGCCAGGTGGCGGATATCGCTCCAGGCCTCCTGCCAGACCGCGCTGAAGGGCCGGCCCAGGGCCGAGGGTTTGTTGCCGAGGATTTCGCTGAAGGCGTCGTTGTGCAGGGTGATCAGCTCGTCGCCCCACAGCACGGCCTGGGGAAAGCGCGAGGCCAGGCACAGGGCAACCGTGGTCTTGAGCACATCGGGCCAGTTGGCAAGCGGGCCCAGGGTGGTCGACGACCAGTCGTGGTTGCGGATGCGTTCGGCCATGAGGCCGCCGCCGTCGAGCCATTTCGCCATGAGCTGTGCGGGTCCTTGTGCGTGAGAGCATCAGGGTGCACCGAGACGCGGCGCTTGGCGAGGGGTTTTGTGTCGTCTTTGGGGGCGCCATCGCGGGGCAAGTCGCATCGGCGCACCGCCGCTCCCACGGTATGCAGCAGATGCGTGGGAGCGGCGGTGCGCCGATGCGACTTGCCCCGCGATGGGCGCGCTGCGGTCAGCGGATGAAATGCACCTTGCCGGTATCGTCGTTGCCCATGTAGATCCCGTACACGCCGGCCTGGCGCTCGAGGATGTAGCGTTCGAGGATCTGCCGGATCGCCGGGTAGTAGATTTCGTCCCAGGGAATCTCGTCCGGCGCGAAGAAGCGATAGGCCAGGGTCTCCGGCCCGAACTGCCCCGTCTCCTCGGTGGCGATGGCGCGAAAGACGATGTACACCTCGCTGATCCTGGGCACGCTGAAGATCGAGTAGGGCGAGACGATCTCGGCGCGCACGCCGCTCTCCTCCCAGACCTCGCGCAGGGCCGCCTGCTCGGTGGTCTCGCCGGCCTCCATGAACCCTGCCGGCAGGGTCCAGGTACCGGGGCGCGGCGGGATGGCGCGCTGGCACAGCAAGTATTTGCCGTCACGCTCGATGATGCAGCCGGCGATGATCTTCGGGTTGACGTAGTGCACGTAGCCACAAGCGCCGCAGTACAAGCGTTGATGGCTGTCGCCGTTGGGGACGCCCCGGTCCAGTTCCGTGGTGCAGTGCGGGCAGTAGCGCGGGGCGGTGGGCATGGTCAGCGGCCTATGCGAGGATCCTTGAGGGGCAGGGGGGCGACGATATCGCGGACCTTGGCGTTGTCGTCCTGCTTCTGGCGCAGGTAGTCCAGGGCCACCTTGGCGGCTGCGCGCACGTGGTCGACCGAGGCCTGGTGGGCGGCCTGGGGGTCGCCGCTCTTGATCGCCTCGACGATCTTCTCCATTTCACGGTTGCTGGCGCCCCGGCGGTTCTCCTGGGACACCGAGGTGGCGCGCAGGTAGCTGATGCGCGCTTGCAACTGGCGCAGCTGCTGGGCGGCGACCTGGTTGCCGGAGCCTTCGAGCAGCACGTCGTAGAAGCCCTGCACCGAATCGAGCACCTGTTGCAGCTCGCCGTCTTCCAGCGCATCGCGGTTGACGTCCAGCGCGCGTTCCAGGGCGCGGATGTCCTTGGCCTTGGCGTTGAGGGTGAACAGCTGCACGATCAGCCCTTCGAGCACGCAGCGCAGCTCGTAGATGTCGCGGGCGTCCTCCAGGGTGATGATGGCCACCCGCGGACCCTTGGCATCGGCGAACTCGACCAGGCCTTCGGACTCCAGGTGGCGCAGCGCCTCGCGCACCGAGGTGCGGCTGACGCCCAGGCGTTCGCAGAGGTCGCGCTCGACCAGGCGGTCGCCGGGCAGCAGGTGGAAGTTCATGATTGCGCCGCGCAGCTTGTCGAGCACGATTTCACGAAGGGTGACGGGGTTGCGGTTGACCTTGAAGCTGTCGTCGAGGGGCTGGCGTTTCATCAGGGGCGCTCTTCTATGCGGCTGTTGCGCCAATATCGCGGAATGCCACGAACCCGGGCATTCCTTGCAGTGGTTCACACAGCCCGCTGTTAACGGGGGGGCTGCCCATCGGCTTCGGCGAACGCCTCGCGGGCCAGGCGGAAGCTGTCCACCGCCGCGGGCACGCCGCAGTAAATGCCGACTTGCAGCAGGATCTCGCGAATCTGTTCGCGGCTCAGGCCATTACGCAAGGCGCCGCGGATGTGCAGCTTGAGTTCGTGGGGCCGGTTGAGCGCGGAAATCATCGCCAAGTTTATCATGCTGCGCTCTTTGAGCGACAAGCCCTCGCGGCCCCAGACATGGCCCCAGCAGTACTCGGTGACCAACGCCTGGAGGGGCTGGGTGAAATCGTCGGCTTGCTCGATCGAGCGCTTGACGTAGTCCTCGCCGAGCACCTGGGTGCGGATCTGCAGGCCTTTTTCGTATTTCTCGTTGTTCATGGGCCGGGTTCCTGCCTGATGAAGAAAAATGGGGGATCGGTGTTTTGTTCTTCGCGGGTAAACCCGCTCCCACAGGATCTTCACTGCCCTCGAGCCATGTATGGTCCCTGTGGGAGCGGGTTTACCCGCGAAGAGGCCAGCGCCGATAGCCGATAGGGCATCAACCCAGCGGCGGCAGCGCGCCGAGCTTGCCCTTGTGGTACACCATCGGTGTCACCGCCTGTTCGGGGAGCACCAGGTTCTTCACCTGGCCGACGATGATCGCGTGATCGCCGCCGTCGTACTCGCGCCAGAGTTCGCACTCGATGATCGCCGTGGCCTTGGCCAGCAGCGGGTTGCCCAGTTCGCTCAGGTGCCAGTCGATGCCGTTGGCCTTGTCCTTGCCCTTGCCGGCAAAGGCGTAGGCCTCGGCGGTCTGCTCGGCGGACAGCAGGTGAATGGCGAACTGCTTGCTGTCGCGCAGCACCGGGTAGGTATCGGAGGCGTAGTTGGGGCAAAACAGCACCAGCGCCGGCTCGATCGACAGCGCGCTGAACGCGCTGGCGGTGATGCCGACGATGCCGCCGTCGGCGCCCAGGGTGGTGACCACGGTGACGCCGGATGGGAACGAGCCCATCACGTCTTTGTAGATGCCGGGTTCGATCATGGCGCAGGTCTCCTAGCGCATCACAAAGGGGTCGGGCATGGGCGCGGTGGACAGGTTGATCCACACCGTCTTCAGCTCGGTATAGGCCAGCACCGAGTCGATGCCGCTCTCACGGCCGTAGCCGCTGTTCTTGAACCCGCCGATCGGGGCCATGGCCGACACCGCGCGGTAGGTATTGACCCAGATGATCCCCGAGCGCACGTCGCGGGCCAGGCGATGGGCGCGGCCCAGGTCGCGGGTCCAGATGCCGGCGGCCAGGCCGAACTGCGAGTCGTTGGCCATGGCCAGGGCCTGTTCCTCGGTCTTGAAACGGATCACCGCAGCGACCGGGCCGAACACCTCTTCCTGCATGATGGTCATCGAGTGGCTGTCGCATTCGAACAGGGTTGGCTCGTAGAACCAACCGTCTCCCGCGACTTCGGCGCGCTTGCCGCCCATGCGCAGGGTGGCGCCTTCGGCCTTGGCGGCGGCCACCAGGCTTTCGATCACGGCCAGTTGCTGGGCGGTGGCGATCGGGCCCATCTCGCTGTCTTCATCCTGCGGGTTGCCGATGCGGATGCTTCTGGCACGCGTGATCAGGCGCTCGACGAACTCATCGAAGATCTCGTCCTGCACCAGCAGGCGCGAGCCGGCCACGCAGCTCTGCCCGGAGGCGGCATAGATGCCGGCCACCGCGCCGTTGACGGCGCTGTCCAGGTCGGCGTCGGCAAAGATGATGTTCGGCGACTTGCCGCCCAGCTCCAGCGACAGCTTGGCGAAGTTCTCGGCGCTGCTGCGCACCACATGGCGGGCGGTGGCGGCACCGCCGGTGAAGGCGATCTTGCGCACCAGCGGATGGCGGGTCAGCGCCGCGCCGGTGCTCGGGCCGAAGCCGGTGACCACGTTGACCACGCCGGCCGGGAAGCCGGCTTCGAGTGCCAGGCGGGCCAGCTCGAGGATGGTGGCCGAGGCATGTTCGGACGGCTTGAGCACGAGGGTGTTGCCGGCGGCCAAGGCTGGGGCGAGCTTGATCGCGGTGAGGTAGAGCGGGCTGTTCCAGGGGATGATCCCGGCCACCACGCCGATCGGCTCGTGCACGGTGTAGGCGAACAGGTCGGGCTTGTCCAGCGGCAGGGTGCCGCCTTCGAGCTTGTCGGCCAGGCCCGCGGTGTAATGGAAGAACTCCGGCAGGTAGCCGACCTGGCCGCGGGTCTCGCGAATCAGCTTGCCGTTGTCACGGCTTTCCAGCTGCGCCAGGTGTTCCTTGTTGTCGGCAATCAGGTCACCGAGGCGGCGCAGCAGCTTGCCCCGGGCGGTGGCGGTGAGGCTGCGCCAGGCCTTGCTGTCGAAGGCGCGCTGGGCGGCCTGCACGGCCAGCTCGACGTCGGCTTCATCGGCGTCGGGCAGTTGCGCCCAGGCCTTGGCGGTGGCCGGGTCGAGGCTGTCGAAGGTCTTGCCGCTCTGGGCATCGCGCCATTGGCCATCGATGCACATCTGGAAACGAACGAGGGTCATGCAACTATCCCCTTGGCGGATTCGGTGAGGGTGCGGGCCTGCCTGAGGAAGTCCAGCAGCATCTTGTTGACTTCGCGCGGTGCTTCCACCGGCATCATATGCCGTTGCTCGGCCAGCACCACGCAGTGGGCGCCGGGTATGCGCGCAGCGAGCTGGCGGGCCATGGTCGGGGTGGAGCCAGCGTCGAGCTCGCCGGTGGCGATCAGCGTCGGCACCTGGAGGCTGCCCAGGTCTTCGGCGCGGTACATGTCCTGGGTGGCGAACAGCGCGTAGGTGGTGTGGTAGCCCTGCGGGTCGTTGCTCGCCAGCACCTGGCGAATGGCCGCGACCTGGGCCGGGTTGGCGGCCTTGTACTCGCGGCTGAACCAGCGCTCCAGCGCCGCGTCGACATTGGCATCCGGGCCCTGGGCCAAGGCCTGGGCGGCGCGGGCGATGACCCCGGCGCTCTGCTCGGGGCTGCGGTTGAACACACTGTTGAGCACCACCAGCGCCGCCAGGCGTTGCGGGTGGTTGAGGGCGAACGCACGCGCCACCAGGCCGCCCATGCTGAAACCGATCACGCAGGCTTGCTGGACCTGCAGGTGGTCGAGCAGTTCGGCGAGCTGGTCGGCGTAACCTTCCAGCGCGGTGTCGGCGGCGGGCACGCGGCTGTGGCCGTGGCCGAGCATGTCGTAGGCGATGACGCGGTAGTCGTTGGCCAGGCCGACGAATTGCCCGCCCCACATTTCCTTGTTCAGGCCCACGCCGTGGATCAGTACCACGGGTTGGCCCTGGCCCTGGACCATGTAGCTGGTCCCGGCCGGTGTACGTTCAGCGACAGGCTGAATCATGGAGGGCGCTCCTTGAAGGACGGGCGCGGCGGGGAGTCGCCACGCCCAGGCCCGTCTTGGTCATTGTGGTTATCGAGCGTTGGCCTTTTCGGCGGCCAGTTCTTCCAGGTCGATGTAGCGGTTGCCGATGCGCGGATGCAGGCGGCCGCCGTCGGCGGCGCCAAGCACCACGACGATCTCGTCGGCGCGCGGGGCGTCCTCGATCTGCATCTCCAGGGTGATGTAGTGCGAGCGCCGGCCCTCGTCATCCTTCTGCATCATCGGGATCTGGATCGAGGTGCCCGGGCCGCCGCGCTTGTTGGTGAAGCTCAGGTAGCTCTTGGCCTGCACGGCTTCACGGTAGTGGTTGCCGAAGCGCAGGGTGTGGATCACCGCCGAGGCGTGCTCGATCTCGCCGTCGGCGCCGACCACGGCGGCCTTGCCATAGGCTTCGATCTTTTCCGCGCCGCCGATGGCGGCGGTCAGGCGCTCGACCATCAGTGCGCCGAGGTCGGAGCAGTTGGCGCGGATCTCGGGCTTGAGGTCCTCGACGAAACCGCGACCGGCCCACGGGTTCTTGATGACCACGGCCAGGCCGACCATGGTCACCGGTTTGTCGGTGGCCTTGCCGCCTTCGATGCGGGTCTCTTCGGAGTAGGCGACGATCTTGCGGATTTCGAAACTCATGACGGGCTCCTGGGTAGGGTGATCAGCTTTTGCTGTCTGATGGTATACCATAATATTTGATGTGCAATAGCCGTTTGAAAAAAACGCGGGATGGTGTGTCTGACCATGCCAGCCCTTTCGCGGGGCAAGCCCGCTCTCACGCCGTCGGTGGGAGCGGGCTTGCCCCGCGAAAGGCCCTGAAAAAAAGCCCGCCCCGATGGGCCAGGACGACCCACCGGAGCGGGCCGATCCCGCAATCATTCAGGTAAAGGGAACTCAGGCGAACGCCGGCAGCACGTCCTTGATGAACAGTTCCAGCGATTTCTTCTTTTCGCTGTGGGGCAGGCTGTTGTCGCACCAGAAGCTGAACTCATCGACCCCCAGTTCCTGGTAGTAGCGGATGCGCGCGATGATCTCCTCGGGGGTGCCGATCATGGTGTTCCTGCGGATGTTCTCCAGCTCGAACGCCGGCACCTCGGCGAACTTCGACGCCGGGCTCGGCGCGAGGAAGCCATTGACCGGGACGGTCTTGTTGCCGAACCAGGCATCGAAGGTGCGGTAGAAGCGCGAGATGGCCTGGGCGCCGACCTTCCAGCCGTCCGGCTCGGCCGGGCTGTGCACATGGGTGTGGCGCAGCACCATCAGTTGCGGGCGGGGCACGTCCGGGTTGTTGTCCAGGGCGGCCTGGAACTTGTTCCTCAGGTCCCGCACTTCTTCGTCGCCCTTCATCAGCGGGGTGACCATGACGTTGCAACCGTTGGCCACGGCGAAGTTGTGCGAGTCCGGGTCGCGGGCGGCAATCCACATCGGCGGTGCGGCGTTGAACGGCTTCGGCACGCTGGTGGAGGTGGGGAACTTGTAGACCTCGCCGTCGTGGGCGTAGTCGCCCTGCCATAACTTGCGCACCACCGGGACCATCTCGCGCAGAGCCTTGCCGCCGTCGGTGGCCGGCATGCCATTGGCCATGCGATCGAACTCGAACTGGTAGGCGCCGCGGGCCAGGCCCACCTCCATGCGACCGTTGCTGATCACGTCGAGCAGGGCGCATTCGCCGGCCACGCGGATCGGGTTCCAGAATGGCGCGATAAGGGTGCCGGCGCCCAGGCGGATCTTCTCGGTGCGGGCGGCCAGGTAGGCCAGCAGCGGCATCGGGCTGGGCGAGATGGTGTATTCCATGGCGTGGTGTTCGCCGATCCACACGGTGCTGAAACCGCCGTCTTCGGCCATCAGGGTCAGTTCGGTGAGGTCTTCGAACAGCTGGCGGTGGCTGACCTGCTCATCCCAACGTTCCATGTGCACGAACAGCGAAAATTTCATGGGGCTTTCCTCGGAGCTTGTTGTTGTCTTGTTGTCGCCTGCCGGGGCAGGTTTCAGTGTGGAAGTGGCCAATCGATCGACAGGCTTCTCTCAGGCGAGAGCGGGCAGGCTGGCCATCTTGCCGCGGCAGTAGACCATCGGGCGGGGCGCCTCCTCGGGCACGATCAGGTTGTGTACCTTGCCGACCATGATCGCGTGGTCGCCGCCTTCGTATTCGCGCCACAGTTCGCACTCGATCACGGCGGTGGCCCCGGCCAGGATCGGGTTGCCCAGGGCGCTCAAGGTCCAGTCGATGCCAGCGGCCTTGTCCTTGCCTTTTTTCGCGAAGGCGTAGGCCTCGGCCTGCTGCCCGCCGGAGAGCAGGTGAATGGCGAAACGCTTGTTCTTCATCAGTACAGGGTAGGAGTCGGAGCTGTAGTTGGGGCAGAACAGCACCAGCGGCGGGTCCATCGACAAGGACGAAAAGGCGCTGGCGGTGAGGCCGACGATCGAACCGTCGTCGTCCAGCGTGGTGATGACGGTGACGCCGGACGGGAAGGAGCCCAGGACGTGCTTGTAGACGGTTGCGTCGATCATGGTGTGATCCTCGAGGGGCTGCGGTGGTCCGCGGTTTTTATCGTTGATGTGTCTGATGGTATACCGTAATACCTTCTTTGCAAGCGGAATTTTCCAGGCCACGCAGAACGCGATGAACGGCACAGTCCCCGGTTTCATTGGCGTGGCCGCTGAAAACAGTGCGCGAACAGAGGAGAGAGAGCGGATCAGCTGCGCCGAAAAAGCACGGTGCAGTGTTGTCAAAAGCTTGGAATACCATAATATGGTGCGCGGCTGAGAGGCCGCCTCGAGCGGTTTCCTTACAACGATAAAAACGACCTTTCGAGCTGAAATCCTATGTCCCAACCGTCGTCGCAACACGCGTTTGTCGAAAATCACACGGTCGATTACGTGCCACCCGCCGAGCGCCACGGGAAGGCGCGCGACCTGTTCACCCTCTGGTTCAGCACCAATATCGCGCCACTGCCCATCGTCACCGGCGCCATGGTGATCCAGGTGTTCCACCTGAACCTGTTGTGGGGGCTGGTCGCCATCGTGCTGGGGCACCTGGCCGGCGGCGTGGTGATCGCCCTGGCCTCGGCGCAGGGGCCGCAGCTGGGCATTCCGCAGATGGTGCAGAGCCGGGGCCAGTTCGGCCGTTACGGTGCGCTGTTGATCGTGTTCTTTACCGCCCTGATCTATGTCGGGTTCTTCATTTCCAACATCGTCCTGGCCGGCAAGACCATCCACGGCATCACCCCGAGCGTGCCGATGCCGGGCGCGATCGTGATCGGTGCGTTGGGCGCGACGGCGATCGGCGTGATCGGTTACCGCTTCATCCATATCCTCAACCGCATCGGCACCTGGGTGATGGGTTCGGCACTGCTGGCCGGTTTCATCATGATGTTCGTCCAGGACCTGCCGGCTGATTTCTTCGGCCGTGGCGCCTTCAACCTGTCGGGCTTCATCGCCACCGTGTCGCTGGGCACTATCTGGCAGATCAGCTTCTCGCCCTACACATCCGACTATTCGCGCTACCTGCCGCGTGAAGTGGGCATCGCCAGGCCGTTCTGGGCCACCTACTTCGGCGCTACCCTGGGCACCATCCTGTGCTTCAGCTTTGGTGCCGTGGCGGTGCTGTGCGTGCCCGAAGGGATCGATGCGATGGATGCGGTCAGGCAGGCCACCGGCTGGCTGGGCCCAATCCTGATGGTGCTGTTCCTGCTCAACATCATCAGCCACAACGCCCTCAACCTGTATGGCGCGGTGCTGTCGATCGTCACCGCGATCCAGACCTTCGCGGCGCAGTGGACCCCGAGCATCAAGGTGCGGGTGGTGTTGGCTACGGTGATCCTGGCGGGTTGCGGGCTGGTGGCGCTGAATGCCTCGGCGGACTTCATCGGCCAGTTCATCGGGCTGATCCTGGCGCTGCTGCTGGTGCTGGTGCCGTGGGCGTCGATCAACCTGGTCGACTTCTATGTGATCAAGAAGGGGCAGTACGACATTGCCTCGATCTTCCATGCCGACGGCGGGATCTATGGTCGCTTCAACCCCCACGCGATCATTGCCTACACCTGCGGCATCCTGGTGCAGTTGCCGTTTGCCAACACGTCGCTGTATGTCGGGCCTTACTCGAACATCGTCGAAGGGGCGGACCTGTCGTGGCTGTTCGGCCTTTTGGTGACGGTGCCCCTCTATTATTGCCTGGCGACGCGCAGCCAGCCGACGAAGGCGGGGCAGGTGCTCGGGGTGAGTGACTGACCTTCGCAGGCTGTTGTGCAGCCCACCGCCGGCAAGCCGACGATGGGGCGTACAGCGACCTCACTCAGACCTTGAACTGCGCCACCAGCCCATTGAGTTCCAGCGCCAGGTGCGACAGGTCCTGGGCCGAGGCACTGGTCTGGTTGGCCCCGGTCGTGGTCTGCATCGACAGGTCGCGGATGTTCATCAGGTTGCGGTCCACTTCCCGCGCCATCTGGGCCTGTTGTTCCGAAGCACTGGCGATCACCAGGTTGCGCTGGTTGATCGAGGCGATGGTCCGGGCGATCAGTTCCAAGGCCTGGCCCGCCGACTGCGCCACCTCCAGGGTGCCGCTGGCACGGCCCTGGCTGCTGTGCATGGCGCTGACCGCGCGCTCGGTGCCGACCTGGATGCCACCGATCATCTGTTCGATCTCGGCAGTGGACTGCTGGGTGCGATGGGCCAGCGCCCGCACCTCGTCGGCGACCACGGCGAAGCCGCGCCCGGCTTCACCGGCACGGGCGGCCTCGATGGCGGCGTTGAGGGCCAGCAGGTTGGTCTGCCCGGCGATCGAGCCGATCACATCCAGCACCCGGGTGATCTCATTGGCGCTGCTGGCCAGCTGTTCGATCTCTTCGGCGGTACCGGTGACGTCGTCGACCAGGTGCTGGATCGAGGCCAGCGCCTGGTTGACCTGGTCGCGGCCGTCGCGGGTGGTCTGGTCCGCGCCCTGGGAGGCCTCGGCGGTGCTCACGGCATTGCTCGCCACTTCCTCGACGGCGCTGGTCATCTGGTTGACGGCGGTGGCGGCCTGGTCGATCTCGGTGCTTTGTTGCTGCAGGCCGCGGCTGGTGTCCTCGGTGACGCTGTGCAGCTCTTCGGAGGCCGAGGCCAGGCGGTCGGAGGACGCGGCGATCTTGCCGATGGTGTCGCGCAGGCTCTGCTGCATGCGGCGCAGGGCGTGCAGCAGCAATGCCGGCTCGTCGTGGCCGACCACCGTGATTTCGCGGGTCAGGTCGCCGGTGGCGATGCGCTCGGCCACCATGACGGCGTCTGCCAGCGGGGTGACGATGCTGCGGGTAAACAGGGTGGCGATGGCGATCAGCACCAGGACGATCAGCACCAGCGCGGTGATGATCACCGCATACGCCTGGTCGCTGACCGTGTCGCTGCGGTGCGAGGCCGCTTCCGCGCCCTTGTAGTTGAAGGCCACCAGTGTTGCCATGGCGTCCATCATGCGGTCGGCGCGCTGGATCAGCGGGCCGTTGATCAGGCGCCTGGCTTCGGCCATGCGCCCGGCGCCGATGTTCGCCAGCACCTGTTGCTGCTGCTGGACGTATTGCTGGCGCGCCGCGAGGAAGGCATTGAACAGACTGCGGTCCTGGGCGTCGGAAATGGTCTTCTCGTAATCCTTGAGGTCCTGCTGGATCGCTTCCTCGATACTGTTGAGCAGATTGACGCTGGCGTTCTCGTCGGTATCTTCCTCCAGCGCCGCGCGCAGCGTGGCGGCGCGTTCCTGGGCGAGGGTGCCGCCAATCTCGTTGAGGGCGATCACGGCCGGCAGCCAGTTGCGGCGGATCTCGTTGGTGGCATCGTTCATCTGCCGGGTTTCGTACAAGGCCACCAGGCCCATGGCCAGGACCAGGCCGGCCAGCAGCGTGAACAGGCTGGTCGCCCGTTTGCCGATCTTCATGTTTCTCAACAGCATGGATGTTCCTTGACGTCAGAATGCAAACGTCAGGAGCATGATCCCGGGGGCTGCGGGGAGATAGTCGCCAGGTCGCACGTGTTGCGGCGGATTTTCCTATTTGCCGGTACCTGTCCCGGCGTAGGCGGGCTCCCAGCGGACGGCGTCATCCGCCGGGAGCCCGGTTGAGCGGCAGTGTAATGCGCTTGCTCAGACCTTGAACTGCGCCACCATCCCGTTCAGCTCCACCGCCAGGCGTGACAGGTCCTGGGCCGCCGCGCTGGTCTGGTTGGCGCCGGCCGAGGTCTGCATCGCCAGGTCGCGGATGTTCACCAGGTTGCGGTCCACCTCCCGGGCCACCTGGGCCTGCTGTTCGGAGGCGGTGGCGATTACCAGGTTGCGCTGGTTGATGGTGGCGATCGCCTCGGCGATCAGCTCCAGGGCCTGGCCGGCCGACTGCGCCACGGCCAGGGTGCCGTTGGCGCGACCCTGGCTGCTGTGCATGGCGCTGACCGCACGCTCGGTGCCGGACTGGATGCCACCGATCATCTGCTCGATCTCGGCGGTGGACTGTTGGGTGCGGTGGGCCAGGGCGCGTACCTCGTCAGCGACCACCGCGAATCCTCGGCCGGCCTCACCGGCGCGGGCGGCCTCGATGGCGGCGTTGAGGGCGAGCAGGTTGGTCTGCCCGGCGATCGAGCCGATCACGTCCAAGACCTGGCTGATCTCGTTGGCGTGGCTGGCCAGTTGCTCGATCTCCCCGGAGGTGCCGGTCACGTCATCGACCAGGTGCTGGATCGAGGCCAGTGCCTGGTTGACCTGGTCGCGACCGTCGCGGGTAGTGCGGTCGGCGCCCTGGGAGGCGTCGGCGGTGCTCACGGCATTGCTCGCCACCTCTTCGACGGCGGCGGTCATCTGGTTGACCGCCGTGGCGGCCTGGTCGATCTCGGCGCTCTGCTGGTGCAGGCCGCGGCTGGTGTCCTCGGTGACGGTGTGCAGCTCCTCGGAGGCCGAGGCCAGCTGGTCGGAAGACGCGGCAATCCTGCGCAGGGTGTCGCGCAGGCTATGCTGCATGCGGCTCAGCGCGGCCAACAGCAAGGCCGGTTCGTCGTGGCCGAGCACGACGATCTCGCGGGTCAGGTCGCCGGTGGCGACCCGCTCGGCCACGGCAACGGCGTCGGCCAGGGGCACGACGATACTGCGGGTGAGCAGGGTGGCGATGCCGATCAACGCCAGGGTGATCACGGCAATGGCGCCGATGATCAGGCTGAAGGCTTCGTCGGATGCCGCGCTGCTGCGCAATGAGGCTTGCTCGGCGCCCTTGGTGTTGTAGTCGATCAGTTCGGCCAGGGCCTTCATCATGCTGTCGGCGTACTCGGCCAGCGGGCCGTTGACCAGGCGCCGGGCCTCATCCAGCTGGTCGTTGCCGGCGGCGACGCGGATGGCTTGCTGCAATGCGTGATAGCGTTCGCTCAGGCCCATGAAGGTGTCGAACAGGGCGCGGTCATCCGCGGCGAAGATGGTGCGCTCGTAGGCCTTGAGGTCGCGTTCGAGCTGCTGGTTCACCTGGACGATCTTGTCCAGCGTGGAATGGCGGGCGCTGCTGCTGTCCTCCAGGACACTGCGCAGGGTCAGGGCGCGGGCCCGGCCCAGGTTGCTGCTGACCTCGCCCAGGGCGAGCACGGCGGGCATCCAGGTGAGACGGATTTCGTCGGTGGCGCTGTCCATCCGCCGGGTTTCGTAGAGGGCGACCAGGCCCAGGGCCAGGACCAGGACCCCGAGCAGGGTGAACATTCCTGCTGCCCGAATACCGATCTTCATGTTCCGTAACTGCATGCGACGCTCCTTGACGGTGGCTGGCAGGCGTCAAGAGCGCGGACTGACCGGGCTCGGCTGGAAAGGCTCTCGATGCACTGCGAAGGGGGGTTATATCCTCACGGTTCATGTTGTTTTTTCTGAATGATGCCATAGCGCCACTATTATTGACCAGTCGTTCAATGTAATGACGCATACAAACAGGCCCGTCACTTCCGGGACGGGCCTGTTGTTTTCGTTCACTCGACGATCGGAATCAGCGGGTCGGCTGCTGCCAGGGCTTGGGCGCGGTCGGCGGCTGGCGGGTAGATCCAGACCGAGTTGATCTGGCGCTTGAGGTTCTTGCCGTCCTGGCCCTGCAGCTTCAGTTCGCGGGTCCAGCCTTCGCTGTACGCGGCGCCCCAGTCGCCCAGGTCCAGGCAGGTGACGTACTTGGGCTGGCGGTACGCTATCGGTGCCTGGCCCAGCAGGTCGGCCATGGCGTTGTTGCCGCTGTGGCGACCCATGGGGATGGCGTGCTGGCAGGTCATCAGGGCGTGGTTGCCCAGTTCGTCGACTGCGGCCCAGGCCACGTCGCCGGTGGCGTAGATGTGCGCCTGGCCGATCACCTTGAGGTGGTCGTCGACCCGCAGGCGACCGAAGCCGTCACGCTCGCCAGCGATCTGCGCGGTCAACGGGCTGGCTTTGACGCCGGCGGTCCAGATCACGGTCTTGCTGGCGATGTACTCGCCGTTGTCCAGGGTCACGCCACCGGCATCCACCGCCACCACCGAGGTGCCGGTCAGCCATTCGACGCCCGCCTGCTCGCTGGCGGCGACGATGGCCGGGGTGATCCCGGCGCCGAGGGCGGCACCGACGCTGGCGCCACGGTCGATCAGCACCACGCGGGCATGGCCTTCACCGAGGATGGCGCGCAGGCGCGGTGGCATCTCGGTGGCGGTCTCGATGCCAGTGAAGCCGCCGCCGCAGACCACCACGGTGTTGCGCGCCGGCGAGGCGGGCAGGCTGGCCAGGCCGTGCAGGTGCTGTTCCAGGCGCACGGCCGATTCCATCTGGTCGACATCGAAGCTGTGCTCGGCCAGGCCCGGCACGGCAGGACGGGCCACCTGGCTGCCGGCGGCGAGGATCAGGCGGTCGTAGGCGAGCTGCTGCGGCAGGCCATCGGCATCGCGGTAGCCGACCTGGCGGGCAGCACTGTCGATGCTGTCGGCGGTGCCAGGGATGAACTCCACGCCCACCACGTCGAACAGGGCCTCCAGCGGTGCCTGCAGCGTGTGGACGTCGGCCTCGTAGAAGCGTGGGCGGATGCGCAGTTGCGGCTGCGGGGCCAGCACGCTGATGCGCACGTCGCCGCGTTGTGCCTGGTCGAGCAGGCGGGCGGCGCTCAGGGCGCTCCAGACACCGGCAAAGCCGGCACCGATGATCAGGATACGAGAGGTCATGTGGGTGCTCCGCAAGGATAGGTAAAAGGTCTTCGATGAGGCGTTCACTGCCTATCGAATAACTACGACTGTATTGGTCGTAGTTTAGATCGACAAGTGTTTTTTTTCGGGTCGTGCGTTCGCAAGCGCTGGTGCATCGGCTGTAGCCAGCGTGTTTATTGGCTTATGCGGGGGTGTTGATGTGCTTGTGCGGCGACGGACGGCGACGACCGGCTTTGCCTGTCACCGATGAAGGGCGTACTATTTGCGACAGATCTAGTCGGAGATTGATATGTCCCTTTACAGCGCCGGTGTCGAATACGGCATCCACTGCCTGCTGTTCCTGGTGGACGAGCGCGGCGACAGCCGCGAGTCCAGCGTGCGCGACCTGGCCGAGTTGCAGGGCGTGCCCCAGGAATACCTGGCCAAGGTCTTCACCAAGCTGG
Organism: Pseudomonas sp. 2hn; assembly: GCF_019646095.1. Taxonomy (NCBI): domain Bacteria; kingdom Pseudomonadati; phylum Pseudomonadota; class Gammaproteobacteria; order Pseudomonadales; family Pseudomonadaceae; genus Pseudomonas; species Pseudomonas sp. 2hn. The sequence continues at coordinate 2,641,697 of NZ_CP081016.1, forward strand.
CCCGCGCCGGGCTGGTGGCGGCGACCGAGGGCGTGCGTGGCGGGTTCCGCCTGGCGCGGCCTTCCGACGAGATCACCGTGCTGGATATCGTCACGGCCATCGATGGTCCGAAGAAGCTCTTCGACTGCCGGGAGATCCGCGAGCGTTGCGCGGTGTTCGAGGGCGCGGCGCCGGCCTGGGCCACCGAAGGCACCTGCGCGATCCATGCGGTGATGCTGGGGGCGCAGAAGCGCATGGAGGAGGCGCTGGCCCAGCAGACCATCCTCGACCTGGCGCGGCGCTTCGGGCGCAAGGCGCCGACCGAGTTCGGGCAGAAGGTCAATGACTGGATGAGCGAGCGCCGCGACGGCAAGGGCGCGGGCGGGGATATTCCGCTGCAGGCCGTCTGACCAATCGGCCCGGGCTGGCGGTGCAACGGAAAATTGTGCTCAGGCCCCAGGTAAATCCTTGCCTGGGTGATCGGCCCACAGGGGCCAAGCCGAGGTAAGCTGACAGAAAAAATCCGTGCGCCCCCCCGGCGCCAGAGAGGTCAGCGTGGCTTCCTACACCTTGCGCCAACTCAAGTACTTCGTCACCACGGTGGAGGCCGGCAGCGTCGCCGAGGCCTCGCGCCAGCTGTATATCGCCCAGCCGTCGATCTCCACCGCGATCAAGAGCCTGGAAGAAAGCTTCGGCGTGCAGCTGTTCATCCGCCATCACGCCCAGGGCGTGTCGCTGACGCCCAGCGGCAAGCGCTTCTACGCCAAGACCCGGGCCCTGCTGCAGATGGCCCATGAGTTCGAGCAGAACGCCCTGGCCGACAACGACACGGTGGCGGGGCAGATCGACATCGGCTGTTTCGAGACCGTGGCGCCTTTGTACCTGCCGCGGCTGATCGCCGGTTTTCGCCAGCGTTACCCGGGGGTGGACATCCGTCTGCGCGACGGCGAACAGCAGGACCTGATCCAGGGCCTGACGGCGGGCACCTTCGACCTGGCGTTCCTCTACGACCATGACCTGGACGGCACCATCGAGACCGAGCCGCTGATGCCGGCGCAGAAACCCTATGTGCTGCTGCCGGAAAACCACCGTTTCGCCGGGCAAACCCAGGTGTCGCTGCGCGACCTGTGCCCGGAGCCGATGATCCTGCTCGACGTGGCGCCGAGCCGCACCTATTTCGTCAGCCTGTTCAACGAGCTGGGGCTGACGCCGAACATCGTCTTCAGTTCGCCGTCGATCGAAATGGTTCGGGGCATGGTGGGGCAGGGCTTCGGTTTCTCGCTGCTGGTGACCCGACCGCACTCCGAATTTACCTACGACGGGCAGCGTTTGGTGACCCTAGACATCACCGAACCGGTGGCGCTGTCGGGCTTGGCGGCGGCGCACCTCAAGCGCGTACAGCTGACCAAGCCGGCGCAATTGTTCGTGGAGTTCTGTCGGGAGGAACTGGGGCGGTTATAAGCATCGACCACCTGTCGCCAAGTCGGCGTTGACGACCGAACGTTGCCCTGTCGGTGCTTTCTTCCACTAAGGTGCTAGAGGCACTTTGACGCTTTCATTGTCTGGGCGAATGGACCTGCTCCCAGGCATGGCCAATATCAATTGGCGGCTCTCCAGTGGAGGGCGTACCACACCCAACAGGCCATCCAATAACAAAGAGGATCTGTACCATGTTGATTGGCGTTTCGATGCTTGAGATGCGGCAAATGATCGAACAGGCCTGCCTGCCTGATCGCTGCGAGGTGAGCTGTACGGACGACGAACACCTGACCATTCGTCTCGGACAGGGGCAGAGCCTGGACGATTGCCTGACCGTGACCGGCGTGCCTGTGGCCAGTCTCAATTCCTGCCATGATTTATTGGGATTGGTCGCTCGCGTGAAAGCACAGCGTGACGTTCAGCCAGGTGTGCGCAAGGCTATCGCCTAGCCTTTCATTGCAGCTCAAGCAGCAGGTTGATTCCGCCATCGCCGCATTTGACGTAGTCGCGGACCACTCCGCGGTAGCTACGCCCCTCCCAGGCGAAGGCGACACTGTGGGCCTTTTCCATCTTCACCGGCAAAGGTGGTTGGATATGCAGGCGCAACGCTGGGCGGCCTTGCAGATTGACGGCGGCCAACTGAACCTGGCATTCGGCGCGCTGGGCCACCGGTCCGAACAGGGTATCGCGGACGAAGTCCAGTTCCAGCAAGGCGCAGGGGGCGCGACAGGGCATCTTCATGGTGGCTTTCCGGCGAAAGAGGCATACCTCGAACGTTGGAAGCTTAAAAGCGCAAGACGTTCAAAATATTTCAGCCTGTTACGCCTGCCTCTTCTCAGGTCGCTTTCTGGCAAAAGACATAATTGGGACTGCGTGCATTCAGATGCCCCCTGCTGTGCTCGCAACGTTCCATTTGTAGCGCGCCGTGGGCGGTCCGCTATGGCGCGCCGAGAATCTCCAGTACTTTATCGCGCAGTTGATCGATGCTGAACGGCTTGCCAATCAGGTGCATGCCTTCGGGCACGGTGAAACTCTCGGCATAGCCGCTGGCGAACAGCACCGGCAGCAATGGCCGGACTTCGCGGGCCTTGGCGGCCAGTTCCTCGCCGCGCAGGTCGGGCAGGCCGACGTCGGTCATCAAAAGCGCCAGCGGCTGGTCGGGATCCTCGATGATCTTCAGGGCCGCGCCGGCACTGTCGGCCTCAATGGTGGTGTAGCCCAGTTCGCCGAGCACTTCGACTATCAGCATGCGTACGATGTCGTCGTCTTCGACTACCAGAAGGTGCATGGTGCGGATCCTGTTTCGGTGGATTGTCTCTACTCTGTGCCCAGGGCGGTGGCAGAAGTTCCCAAGCTTACCGGCACGGGCAAATAGATGGAACGATTGTCGCAGACAGGCTTCAAATACTGGCTAAATGCCCTGCCAGATCCGCCAAAGCTGGTTAGACTCGCTGTATTCCCCCGGTCGGTCTGGCACAGGTAGCACTTACAAGACGTAGCCGTCGGACTGTTCAATGGACTTTTTTCACTCGGGCACCTTCAGATGATTCAAGCAGCCTCGATGGACCAACGCAGCTTTCGCAAACTGCTGAGCCGCAACGTCGGCCTGCCCCTGGGCGTAGGGCTCCTGGGCGCCGTGGCGTTTGTCGCGGTGATCAACTACCTGCTCTCGGCCATGCAGTGGGTCGAGCACACCGACCGGGTGATCGGCAATGCCAACGAGACGATCAAGCTGTCGATCGACATGGAAACCGGCATGCGCGGCTACCTGCTGACCGGCGAGGAGCGTTTCCTCGATCCGTACGAGGTGGCCAAGCCGCGCATCTTCGGCAGCCTGGACAGCCTGAAGGAGATGGTCGCCGACAACCCCCAGCAGGTCGACCGCATCGACCGCATCGCGGCCTTGCAGCGCGAGTGGAATACCTTCGGCAACGAGGTGATCAGCCAGCGCCGCAACCAGGCCGATGTGCAGTCGTCGATCGGCCGGGGTCGCGGCAAGCGCCTGACCGATGAGATCCGCAAGGAGTTCGACACCTTCATCAACACCGAGCAGCAACTGCGCACGGCACGCAACGAGACAGTCAGCACGGTCACCATGACCGCGATCTCGGCCTTCGTGCTGTTCATCGTCGCCCTGAGCGCCTTGCTCGCCTATCTGGGACGCCGTGACCTGCTGGCATTGTCGTCCAGCTACGTGTCGAACCTGGAGGCCCAGCAACGCGCCGCCGAGCGTCTGGAACACCAGGCCTGGCTGCGCGCCGGGCAGACCCAGCTGGCCGAGCAGGTGCTGGGCCAGCTGACCCTGCCCATGCTCGGCGACAATATCCTGCGCTTCTTCGCCGGCTACCTGGGCAGCGTGGTCGGCGCGCTGTATGTGCGGGACGAGCATGGCCAGCTGGTACGCGTCGCCACCTATGGCCTGGATGCCGAACAGCAGGGGAGCGAGCCGCGCCTGGGTGACCATGCCGGTTTGCTGGGTGAGGCGGTGACCCAGAGGCGGCTGCTGCGTCTGGATGACCTGCCGCAGGATTACTACCGTTTGAGCTCGGGCCTGGGTCGCGGCCTGCCGCGCAGCGGCGTGCTGGTGCCGTCCCAGGACGATGGGCGGGTCAACGGCGTGCTGGAGCTGGGTTTCCTGCGTGCGCTGCAGGAGCGAGACGTGGAGCTGCTGGAGCGGATCACCGAGAACCTGGGCATCTCCATCGAGAGCGCGCGCTACCGCCAGCGCCTGCAGGAGGTGCTGGCCGAGACCCAGCAGCTCAACGAGGAACTGCAGGTGCAGCAGGAGGAGCTCAAGACCGCCAACGAGGAGCTCGAGGAGCAGTCGCGGGTACTCAAGGAGTCCCAGGCCCACCTGGAGACCCAGCAGGCGGAACTGGAGCAGACCAACGAACAGCTGGCCGAGCGCACCGAGGCCCTGGACCGCAAGAACGGCGAGCTCAACCAGGCCCAGGTCGAACTGCAGGCCCGCGCCGACGACCTGCAGCGTTCGAGCAAGTACAAGTCCGAGTTCCTCGCCAACATGTCCCACGAGCTGCGCACGCCGCTCAACAGCTCGCTGATCCTGGCCAAGCTCTTGTCCGAGAACGCCGAGGGCAACCTCAGCGAGGAGCAGGTCAAGTTCGCCGAATCGATCTACTCGGCCGGCAACGACCTGCTGAACCTGATCAACGATATCCTCGACATCGCCAAGGTCGAGGCCGGCAAGCTCGAGGTGCGTGCCGAGAGCACGCCATTGGAGCGCCTGGTCGATGGCCTGCGGGGCATGTTCCAGCCGCTGGCCCAGGACAAGGGCCTGGCTTTCGAGGTCAAGCTCGAGCAGCCGCTGCCGGCGAGCCTGTTCACCGACCGCCAGCGCCTGGAACAGATCCTCAAGAACCTGCTGTCCAACGCCATCAAGTTCACCGAACGCGGCCAGGTCAGCCTGGGCATCAGCCACCAGGCCGGCCTGGGCATCGTCTTCGCCGTGCGCGACACCGGCATCGGCATCGCCGCCGACCAGCAGCAGGCGATCTTCGGCGCCTTCCACCAGGTCGATGGCACCAGCAACCGTCGCTACGGCGGCACCGGCCTGGGCCTGTCGATCTCCCGCGACCTGGCGCACCTGCTGGGCGGGCAGATCAACGTCGACAGCAGCCCGGGGCAGGGCAGCGTGTTCAGTCTGATCCTGCCGGAGCACTTCGAGCCGTCGGCGCAACAGGTCGAGGTGCACAGCCTGCGCCCGGCAGTCGACGAACTGCCACCGGCGCCGCCGGTACCGGCGCCGGTGCGCACCGAGCGTCCGGCCCCGGCCTTCGCCGACGACCGCGCCCAGGCACCGTTCGCCAACCGCTGCATCCTGGTGATCGAGGACGAGCCGAATTTCGCCCGCATCCTCTTCGACCTGGCCCACGAACTTGGCTACAGCTGCCTGGTCGCCCATGCCGCCGACGAAGGCTTCGAGCTGGCCGCGCAGTACCTGCCCGACGCGATCCTGCTGGACATGCGCCTGCCCGACCATTCCGGGCTCACCGTGCTGCAGCGCCTGAAGGAGCAGGCCGGTACCCGGCATATCCCTGTGCACATCATCTCGGTGGAGGACCGCGTCGAGGCGGCCATGCACATGGGCGCGGTGGGCTACGCGGTCAAGCCCACCAGCCGCGAGGAACTCAAGGCGGTGTTCGGCCGCCTGGAGGCCAAGCTCACGCAGAAGCTCAAGCACATCCTGCTGGTGGAGGACGATGACCTGCAGCGCGAAAGCATCGCCCGCCTGATCGGCGACGACGATATCCAGATCACCGCCGTGGCCATGGCCCAGGACGCCCTGGCGCTGCTGCGCGAGAACATCTACGACTGCATGATCATCGACCTCAAGCTGCCCGACATGCTCGGCAACGAGCTGCTCAAGCGCATGACCGCCGAGGACATCCGCAGCTTCCCGCCGGTGATCGTCTACACCGGACGCAACCTCACCCGCGAGGAAGAGGCCGACCTGCTCAAGTACTCGCGCTCGATCATCATCAAGGGCGCGCGTTCGCCCGAGCGCCTGCTCGACGAAGTCACGCTGTTCCTGCACAAGGTCGAGTCGCAGCTGTCCAACGAACGCCAGCGCATGCTCAAGACCGCGCGCAGCCGCGACAAGGTGTTCGAGGGGCGCAAGATCCTGCTGGTGGACGACGACGTGCGTAATATCTTCGCCCTGACCAGCGCCCTGGAGCACAAGGGCGCGATCGTCGAGATCGGCCGTAACGGGCGCGAGGCCATCGAGTGCCTGGAGGCCAACGACGACATCGACCTGGTGCTGATGGACGTGATGATGCCGGAGATGGACGGCTACGAGGCCACCCGCCTGATCCGCCAGCAGCCGCGCTGGCGCAAGCTGCCGATCATCGCCGTGACCGCCAAGGCCATGAAGGACGACCAGCAGCGTTGCCTGCAGGCCGGCGCCAACGACTACCTGGCCAAACCGATCGACCTGGACCGCCTGTTCTCGCTGATCCGGGTCTGGCTGCCGCAATTGGAGCGAATCTGAAATTTTGACCAGTGAACGCAACACCGATATCGAGATCCGGCTGCTGATCGAGGCGATCTACCTCAAGTACAGCTATGATTTTCGCGATTACTCAGGCGCCTCGATCAAGCGCCGGATCCTCCACGCCGTGCGCCAGTTCGACTGCCGCACGGTGTCGGCGCTGCAGGAGCGGGTGCTGCACGACCCGGGCATGTTCCTCGAGCTGCTGCAGTACCTGACGATCCCGGTCAGCGAGATGTTCCGCGACCCCGGGCATTTCCTCGCGCTGCGCAACGAAGTGGTGCCGCTGCTGCGCACGTGGCCGTCGCTGAAGCTGTGGATCGCCGGCTGCAGCACCGGCGAGGAGGTGTACTCGATGGCCATCCTGCTGCGCGAGGAAGGCCTGCTGGAGCGCACCATCCTCTACGCCACCGACATCAACCCGCATTCGCTGGAGCGCGCCAAGCAGGGCATCTACTCGATGCAGAGCATGCGCGAGTACGAGGAGAACTACCGCAAGGCCGGTGGCCGGCGTGATTTCTCCGAGTACTACACCGCCGCCTACGGCAACGCCATCATGGACTCAAGCCTGCGTGACAACGTGACCTTCGCCGACCACAGCCTGGCCACCGACAGCGTGTTTTCCGAGACCCAGCTGGTGTCGTGCCGCAACGTGCTGATCTATTTCAACAAGGATCTGCAGGACCGCGCCCTGGGCCTGTTCCACGAGTCGCTGTGCCACCGTGGTTTCCTGGTGCTGGGCAGCAAGGAGTCGGTGGACTTCTCGGCCTACAGTGAAGGCTTCGAGCCGCTGGTGCGGCCCGAGCGGATCTACCGCAAGACATGAACGGCGTGCGCGCGATCGTCATCGGCGCCTCGGCGGGCGGCGTCACGGCGCTGTTCAGCGTGCTTGGCGCATTGCCGGCCGATTTCGCCATCCCGGTGCTGTGCGTGCTGCACCTGCCGGACGACCGCCACAGCCAGCTCGCCGAAGTGCTGCAGCGGCGCCTGCGCCGGCCGGTGCACGAAGCCCTGGACAAGGCGCGGATCGAGCCGGGACTGATTTACGTGGCGGGGCCGGGTTATCACTTGTCGGTCGAGCGCGACTTCAGCTTCTCGCTCAGCCAGGAAGCGCCGGTGCATTTCTCGCGTCCGGCGATCGATTTTCTCTTCGAGTCGGCCGCCGATGCCTACGGCCCGGGCCTGCTCGGCGTGCTGCTCACCGGGGCCAATGAAGACGGTGCCCGGGGGCTGTTGCGCATCAGACAAAGCGGTGGCCGGACGGTTGTCCAGGACCCCCGCGACGCACAGGTGGCGTTGATGCCGGAGGCCGCCCTGGCCCTGCACGACCCTGACCATATTCTTTCCCTTGGCGGTATCGGGCAGTTGCTCGTTACCCTGGAACCCAGCGCATGCTAAGCCACATCACCGCGAAACTGCTGATCGTCGACGACCTGCCGGAGAACCTGCTGGCCCTCGACGCCCTGATCCAGGGCGAGGACCGCGAGGTGCATCAGGCGCAATCCGCCGAGCAGGCCTTGTCGCTGCTGCTCGAACACGAGTTCGCCCTGGCCATTCTCGATGTGCAGATGCCGGGCATGAACGGCTTCGAGCTGGCCGAACTGATGCGCGGCACGGAAAAGACCCGCAACATTCCCATCGTCTTCGTCAGCGCCGCCGGGCGCGAGATGAACTACGCCTTCAAGGGCTACGAGAGCGGCGCCGTGGACTTCCTGCACAAGCCGCTGGAAACCCTGGCGGTGAAGAGCAAGGTGTCGGTGTTCGTCGACCTGTTCCGCCAGCGCAAGGCCCTGGATCGACAGTTGCAGGCCCTGGAGCAGAGCCGCCAGGAGCAGGAGCTGCTGCTGGCCCAGCTGCAGGTGGCGCGGGGCGAGCTGGAGCGCGCGGTGCGCATGCGTGACGACTTCATGTCGATCGTCTCCCACGAAGTGCGCACGCCGCTCAACGGGCTGATCCTGGAGACCCAGCTGCGCCGCCTGCACCTGTCCCGCGGCAACCTGGCGGCGTTCAGCGAGGACAAGCTCAAGGCCATGGTCGAGCGCGACGAGCGCCAGATCAACAGCCTGATTCGCCTGGTCGAGGACATGCTCGATGTGTCGCGGATCCGTACAGGCAAGCTGTCGATCCGCCCGCGGACCTTCGACCTCGGTCAGCTTGTACGGGGCCTGGTGGAGAACTTCGCGGCCCAGGCCGGTGCCGTGGACACGCCGCTCGAACTGCAGCGCTGCGACCCCTTGCAGGGCGAGTGGGACGAGTTCCGGATTGAACAAGTGGTGGCCAACCTGTTGTCCAATGCCTTGCGCTACGGTGACCGCAAGCCGGTGCAGGTGCGGGTCTTCGAGGAGGGCGACATGGCCTGCGTGCAGGTGCAGGACCATGGCATCGGCATCGATGCCCAGCATCTGCAGCGGATCTTCCAGCAGTTCGAGCGCGTCGCCGCGCAGCAGGCCACGGGCGGCCTGGGCCTGGGGCTGTACATCTCCGAGCAGATCGTCCTCGCCCACGGCGGGCGGATCCAGGTCGACAGCCAGGCCGGCGTCGGCTCGACCTTCACTGTACGGTTGCCGATGTCGGCACAGTCGCAACATTGCGATCCGGCCCGCGCAACCTCTGCGTAGCGCTGGGGTCTGATGGCCAACCTGTTGAATGCGAAGGCGTTGTCATGAGTGAAGATGCACAAGACGTGGTACTGGTGGTCGAGGACGAACCGGCGATCCGCATGATCCTGCGCGATTACCTGGCCGGCGAGGGCTACCACGTGCTGGTGGCCGAGGACGGCGAGCAGGCGTTCGCGATCCTGGCGAGCAAGCCGCACCTGGACCTGATGGTCACCGATTTCCGCCTGCCAGGGGGGATTTCCGGAGTGGAGATCGCCGAGCCTGCGGTGAAGCTTCGCCCGGACCTGAAGGTGATCTTCATCAGTGGCTACCCGGCGGAGATTGTCGAGTCGGGCAGCCCGATCGCGCGCACGGCGCCGATCCTGGCCAAGCCGTTCGACCTGGATACCCTGCACGAGCAGATTCAGGCGTTGTTGCGTTAGCGCGAGCGCGAGCGCTAGTGCGTGGCGGGAGCGTGGGAGCGGGCTTGCCCCGCGATTGCGTACCTGCAGGATGGCACCGGCGAGGCCGGTGATCGCTGGGCAAGCCCGCTCCCACGCAGCCGTCGTCATATCAGCGGTTGGTATTGCGCCAGGCTTACCCGATCTGCTTACGCAGCAACGCCATGGCCCTATCGACCTGCTGCTCGTCGTTGAGCAGGCTGGGCGCAAAGCGGATCACTGGCCCGACATCGCGGTCCACCGCATCGACCATGACCCTGTTGGCGTTCAGGTAGGCCGCCACCGCGTCGGGGTCGCGGTCCTTGATACGGAAGAAGGTGAAGCCGGCGGAGAACTCGCGACTGGACGGGGTTACCAGCTCGATGGCGCGGTGTTCGGCCAGGCGTGCCTTGAGGTAGTCGTTGAGCTGGTGGATGCGCGCCTGGACGTCGGCCTTGCCCAGGGCCAGGTGCAGCTTGAAAGCCTCGCCCAGCGCCCAGCGGTGCTCGAAGGCGTGGTAACCGCCCGGCGTCATGATGGTGCCGAAGTCCTCGTTACGCGAGAAGGTGGCGAAGGTCGGCGTCAGGTGCTGCATCTGCTCTGACGCCGCGCAGATGATCCCCGTGCCCCGTGGGCCGAACATCCACTTGTGGGTGCCGGCGATGAACCAGTCGCAGTTGAAGTCGGCGAAGCGCACGTTTTCCACGCCGAAGCCGTGCACGCCATCGACCACGTAGAGGATGCGCTCGGCCTCGTCGCGGTTGCGGTTGTGCTGGCGCACCAGCTCGCCGATGGCGCCCACCGGCAGCTTGACGCCGCTGCCCGAGTGTACCCAGGTCATGCCCAGCACCCGGGTCTCGGGGCGGATGCTGCGGTCAATCAGGCTCAGTACGCGGTCAGTGGAAACCTCGCCGGGCTTGTCGAACAGGCGCAGCTTGCGCACCTGGGTGCCGTGCTGGCGCTGGCGGAACGCCAGGCAATTGTGGGTCGAGTAGTGCTCGTGCTCGGTGGTGAGGATTTCCTGGTGCGGCGCCACATGCAGGCCGCCGTAGATCATGCCGAGGCCCTCGGTGGTGCTGCCGGTCAGGGCGACCTGACGCGGACGCACATCCAGGTAGCGGCCCGCCCATTCGCGGACCTCGTCCTCGCGCTGCCACTCATACTCGCTTTCCCAGTCCATGCACAGGGCCGGGTTGCGGTCGAGGGTGGCGCGGTGACGGTCGATCGCCTCCTGCACTGGCCGCGGATGGGCGGTGATCAGGAAGTTGGCGAAGTGCGCGACATCGGGCGCGAGGGGGAACAGCTGGCGCAATTGGCGCCATTTGTCCGGGCCTTGCAGTGTCGGGGTTGCCGGATCGGCGGCAAGGGCGCTGGGCAGCAAGGGCAGGCTGGCCGCCAGGGCGGCGGCCTGCTTGAGGAAGGCACGGCGGTCAGTCATGGCGAGTTTCCCGGGCGCTGCTGTCGTGCTGGGCAACCGGGTTGGCGACCTTCTGCACCTGCCCCCAGACGCGCAGGAAGTTACCTGCCCAGAGCTTGGCGATATCGGTTTCGGAGTAGCCGCGGGTCAGCAGCTCGGCGGTGACGTTGCGGATTTCGCCGACGTTCATGAAACCTGTGACGCCGCCGCCATCGTTGAAGTCGGAGCTGATGCCGACATGGTCGATGCCCATCTTCTTCACGGCGTAGTCGATGGCGTCGACATACTCCTTGAGGCCGGCGCGGGGCTCTTCGTCGACGATGGCGTAGAGGCTGCTGGCGTACTCGCCGAAGCGCGCCTCGGGCCAGATGGCGATGATCGGGTCACCTGGCATCAGCGCGTTGGTCAGGCCTTGCAGCGGTTGCAGGTCGAAACGTGCGCGCAGGGCCTCGAGTTTTTCCAGGGTCGGTTTGCTCAGCGGCTTGAGGTAGGTGGTGAAGGCCACGACTTGCAGCACGCCGCCGCTGTCCTTGATCAACTGCATCTCCTTGTCGGAGAGGTTGCGCGGGATGTCCACCAGCGCCCGCGGCGCCGAGTGCGAGGCGACGAACGGGGCGCGGCTCAGGCGGGCCACGTCTTCCAGGGCCAGGGTGGACATCTGCGAGACATCGATGATCACGCCCAGGTCGTTGAGCCGCTTGACCGCCTGCTCGCCCAGCGGGGACAGGCCACCGAAGGCATCGGGGGTGTCGTTGAAGAACGGCAGCGGGCGCGAGGAGTCGGCCCAGGCGTTGTTGCCGGTGTAGCTGAAGCCGAACATGCGCATGCCGCGCTTGCTCCACAGGTCGAGCTGCGACAGGTCGTTGCCCAGCGGATAGGCGTTGAGCATGCTGATGAAAATGGCGAACTTGCCTTCGCCGTTCAGGCGGCGGAAGTCCTCGGGGGTGTAGGCGATGCCGACCTGGTTGGGGAAGTCGCGCACAATCCCGCTGATGATCTTGTAGCGCACTTCCTGCTGGTTGCGGGCCTCGTCGACGAAGCCTGGGGTCGGACGGTGCGGGGCGTTCGGGCCGTTCCACAGCTCGGGCCAGCCAAAGACGGTGAGCGCCGCGCCCGACAACCGGCCCTTGGCCGCCTTGGCCAGGTCGAACTGACCACGGCCGTCCTTGTCGGCCTCGTAGCCGTCGCTGCCGTAGCCCAGCGGCACGGTGACATGGCTGTCGAAGGAGAGCATGTGTTCGTGCAGTTCGTTGGCCTGCTGCACGATGGCGCGGGGATAGCCGCTGTCCTGCTTCCAGAAGTAATAGCCGGCGGCGCCACCCAGGGCGGCCACCAGGGCCAGGGGCAGGCCGATGTACAAGGCTTTGCGGGAACGGGTCTTGGTCATTGCCATCTCGTTGCGGGGCTGGTCGGGTCGGCCTGTCGGGTCGCCAGGGGCGCCAGGGCATGGCTCGGGTATGTGGTGGACGAATGACGAGGCGGCAAATTTATCGGCACATGGCCATCAAGTCTGCCGTGGCGCAGCCGATAGCGCTGGTATTGAAAGGACCCACCACGGAGGATTAGGGAATGGTAGGTATCAACAGTGCGACGATGGGGGTGATCACCAGTGTGGCCAATGCCCAGCCCGCAGAAAAGAAAGAAAAGCCGTTGACGAGCGTCGCGGTGGACCTGTCGGGTGAGACCACCCCGGGCAAGGCCGAGGAGGCCAAGCAGGCCGAGGGCGGTGAAGGCAGCGGCGAGCCGGGGCACATCACCCAGCTGCGCGACATGATCAAGCAATTGCAGAAGCAGCTTGCAGAGGAGCAGAAGCAACTGGCGATGCTTGCCGAGCAAGAGATGGACGAAACTTCCAAGCTGGCCATGATCACCGCCAAGCAGGCGAGCATCGCCACCCTGAGCGGGCAGATCCTGGCCGCCACGCAGCAGTTGCTCGAAGCGTTGACCAAGACCGGTGGCAGCAGCGCCGGTGGCATGATCGCCACCCAGGCCTGAGGCCCATACCGTTAAAGCAAGACGCCCCGCATCATGCGGGGCGTCGTCGTTTCAGCGGTGTGTCAGTCCTGCGCCAGGCGCGCGCGGCCCTGGCGCTCGCTCTTGTATTGCATGGCCACCGCCGGTGCCGGCTTGGCGCTGCCGGTCTCCAGCCACTGGCGCATGCGGCTGGCATCGGCGAAGTGGGTGTACTTGCCGTAGGCGTCGAGAATCACCATGGCCACCGGACGGTTGTCCATCTTCGTCAGCAGCACCAGGCAATGCCCCGCTTCGTTGGTGAAGCCGGTCTTGGTCAGGGCGATGTCCCAGTTGCTCTTGTTCACCAGGTGGTCGGTGTTGCGAAAGCCCAGGGTGTAGTTGGGCTTGCGGAACGCCACGGTCTTTTCGCGGGTGGTCGACAGCTCGCTGAGCAGCGGGTACTTGCGCGAGGCCATCAGCAGCTTGGCCAGGTCGTGGGCGGTGGAGACGTTGAGGGTCGACAGGCCGGTCGGCTCGACATAGCGGGTGTTGCTCATGCCCAGGCTGCGGGCCTTGGCGTTCATCGCCTTGATGAAGGCGCCATAGCCACCGGGGTAGTGGTTGGCCAGGGTGTTGGCCGCACGGTTTTCCGACGACATCAGGGTGATCAGCAACGTCTCGCGACGGTTCAGCTCACTGCCCAGGCGTACCCGCGAGTACACGCCCTTCATCTCCGGGTTGTTGGCGATGGTCATGCCGAGCATTTCGTCCATGGGCAGCTTGGCGTCGAGTACGACCATCGCGGTCATCAGCTTGGTGACCGAGGCGATGGGGCGCACGCGATCGGCGTGGCTGGCATACAGCTCCTTGTTGGTGTTGAGGTCGATCAACAGGGCGCTGCCGGAGGCCAGGTGCAGCTTGCTTGGGTCGCGCTGGACCTGGGCCGGGGGTTGTGCAGCAGCGGTCGACGGTAGGGTCGCGGTACCTGTGAGCAACAGCAGCAGGCTGAGGATGGACAGGGAAGTTTTCACGTTGAGGCTCACTAAATGTTGGTATGTCGTTGGCTGTGCAAGGGTTTCCCCCAAAAAACCGTTGCATTTTGGAGTATGGTCGAACGGCTGTCGAATGCCTTATATCTAAAGGGCGCAACGTGAAGTAAATTTAATCCGGCGCGCTTAGCGCCGCCTTCCTACGTGGTCAACCGGACGACCTGCCATGACGCTCACGATCGATTTCACCGACCAGGCCACCAGCCTGCATCACGATGCGATTCTCAAACCCCTGCGCGCCTTCAACGACAGCGTGATCGGTTCGCCTGGTGCGGCCACCGTCGCCTGGACGCTGCGCGATCCCGCCAGCGATGAGGTCATCGGCGGGCTCTATGCCAGGCTCGGAGGAGGTTGGTTGTTCGTCGAACTGCTGGTGGTGCCCGAGCGCATGCGCGGGCAGGGCACCGGCCGCGAGCTGATGGCCCAGGCCGAGGCGCTGGCGAAGGAGAAGGGCTGCTGCGGAATCTGGCTGGACACTTTCAGCTTCCAGGCGCCGGACTTCTACCGCAAGCTGGGGTTCGAAGTGTTCGGTGAGCTTGCCGACTTCCCGCCCGGGCATAGCCGTTATTTCCTGCATAAACGGTTGGCCTAGCCTCTGGCGCGGCGAGCTGACTCCCCGTTCAACCCACCCGCAACCAGATCGCCGAGGCGTCGTCGCTCATCTTGAACCGCGGGTAGCGCAGGCATGCGGCATCGTCGTGCTCGATGCCGCGCAGTGTCCGTGCCAGGTCATCCAGGCCGTGGCTTTGCAGGCGCTCGATGAAACCTGCCGGGTCATAGGCCCGATAGGTATCGAACAGCGCCGCGAAGCCATCGCTCATCAGCAGCACATCGTCACCCACGGCGACTGGGGCTCGAGTGTAAAAGGTGCCTTCCCGGGACAGCTCGGCATCGACGCCGAGCACGGCCCGGGGCCGCTCGCGGGCGCTGCGGCGATCGGCCAGCACCGCTGGGGTGCGCACGCCGTGGGCGCCGGTGCCGGGGCCGAGTGCGGCGGCTTCGGCTTGCTCGACCTCGCGATCGGGCTCGGGGGTGAGGAAGCGGATGCCTTGCGCGCTGCGATGCAGCACCACGCAGTCGGCCAGGTGCGCGCAGACCAGTTCCTCACCTTCGATGGCCACCGCGGCAAAGGCAGCGCGCGGCAGTTCCCAGGTGGCCAGGGGCTCGCGTCGGCGGTCCTGCCGGTAGGCCTGGGCAATCGAATCGAAGACCGTCTCGCAAACCTGCCGCAGTGGCCCCGAGGCCGTGGCGAAGGCGCGCTGGGCCGTGGCCGAGAGCCACGCGGCGCCGCCGCGCTCGCCGAGCAGGCCGGGGGCGCCAAGGTCGGTGGCGCCGTCGATGACCCAGGCGTGGCGGTCGGCGTTGCCGATACGGTCGTCATTGGGCACATCGGGCTTGCCAGCCAGGGACAAGCTCTGGATCAGGTCGAAATGCATGTCGGGCTCCATGTCGGTGGGATCACCGACCTTGAGCCCTGCGCCGTCGCGAGTCAAATTTCACGGCTTGGGCGTGCGGTCCCAGCAATGGCTGTCCAGGTCGCAGACGCCGAATTGCCGGTCCATCAGCGCCATGCGTCGCAGGTGGGCGTCGAGGATGTCGCGGCCCACTTCGCTGTCGATGATGTAGCGGCTGTAACGCTCGATCAGGCGCTGCTTCCAGGCATCGCGGGTGGCCGCGTCCAGGGTGTCGGGCGCACTGGCCAGGCGTTGCAGGGTGCTGTCGTCGACGCGCTTGAGCTGGTCGCTGAAGGTGGCGATGTAACGGGCGCGCTGTGCTTCCTTGTGACGGGAGGTTTCGGCATCGAAAGTATCGAGATTGCGTTGCCATTGCTCCCAGTAGGCATCCGGCAACTTCAGGTCGCGCTTCTGGCGCAATGCGTCGACGATCTGCGCGTTGCTCTGGCGCGGTGGTGGCTGTCGGTCCTGGCTGGCCAGAGGGTCCTGGGCCAGGATCTGCGTGATCCAGGTCGTGCGGGCTTCGCTATCCGGGCGAACCGGGCCGAGCGTCGCAGAGTCGCTGGCGTTCGAGCTTGGCAGGCCATTGCAGCCGGTGAGTGACAGCATCAGCGACAGTGCCAGCAGGGCTGGCAGGTTGTGGCGCAACATGAATCATCCTTGAGTAACTGCACAATCGTGCATCCGATCGGATGCACGAGGGTTATCGGCTCTTGCCTGGCCGACTTGAGCGTTCAGCCAAGGGCCTTGGCCATTTCCGTGGTTGCCGCCCAACCCAGCCCGGCGTAAACCGGCCTGCCCACGTCGGTGGCATGAAGCACGGCGAAGTCCAGGCCGCGCTCGGCGAACTCCGATTCGGCGAGGCGCATCAGTTTCGAGGCCAGGCCCTGACGCCGATGGGACGGCTCGACATAGACATTCAGCACGTAGCCGCGCTGTTCCTGATCGGGGTGGGCCGGATGCGGCGGCCACTCGATCGTCATCAGGCCGATCGCCGCCACCGGTTGCGCGTCGTCCAACAATACGAAGCCGTAATAGCGACCGTCCGCCAGGCGCGTCCATAGCCAGGGCCCAAAGTGCTCGGTCATGGTCTTCAGGCGGTGCGGGTCGCCACCGGCTTCCAGGAACATGGCCTGGCGATGGGCGCAGACCATGGCATGGTCGCCCGGCAACAGACGGCGCAGGGTCAGGCCGGGAAAGTCGATGGCGGTTGGCAGGTCGTTCATGGCAGTTACCTTGGGTCGAGGACCTCGATCCTAGGCGTGCACGGCGCCAGTGGTTAGATACAGATGGCCGGCAAACGCGGCATACAGCCCCTTGCCGCTCCCTGGGTTTGCGGCGATGATCCGCCGCAACCCGTTCACCGACGAGGAGGTTCCGCATGCCTGTTGCCCCGCTTTTGCGCTGCACCGACCTTGACGCTACCCGCCGTCATTACCGCGATGTGCTGCAATTTACCGTCGCCGACACCGCGCAATCGACCCTTACCGTGCAGTTGCACGACTGCAGCCTGCTGTTCACCGAGGACGACCTGTGGCGGCTGCCGCCGGGGTGTGCCGGGACCTTCTATCTGGTGGTCGAGGACGTCGACGGCTATTACGCGCAAGTCCGCGAGCTGGCGGATATCGCCTGGCCGTTGCACGACACGGAGTATGGTTCGCGGGAGTTCGGCGTGCGTGATTGCAATGGCTATTACCTGGCCTTCAGCCAGCGGCACGTCGACGTTGTGCAAACCGCACAGGTTGCCTCGTGATCCTGCGCGGCCGTGCATTGCTGGCGATATTGCTGCTTGCCGGCCCGGCCTTGGCCATGGACGGCAAGGGCAACTCGAGCGACCACTTCACCGTTGGTTCCAGCCTCGCCACCGCTGCCGTCAGTGGCTCTACCAGCCACCCTGCGCGCACTTACCAAGCCGCCCGCGACGATGCGCTGCTGTACATCGCCAGCGACGGGCGCTTGCGCGGCGCACGGTTGGAACAGGCCTTGAGCGAGTACCGCCAGCTGCATCCGGTGAGCGCGCTGAGCGACCGTGAGCTGGCCCAGGCGTTCGCCTGCCAGGGTTGATGGCTTGAGCCGCTGATCGGCCTGTCCTGGCATGCCAGGACAGGCGGCTAGACTCGTGGGCAACGAATCCCGCCAGGAGTCCGAGCATGACCGCCAAGAACAGCATTTGCCTGTGGTACGACAATGACGCCGAGGACGCGGCGAACTTCTACGCCAGCACCTTCCCCGACAGCCGGGTGACCGCCGTGCACAAGGCGCCCGCCGACTACCCCTCCGGTAAGGCAGGCGATGTGATCACGGTGGAGTTCACCGTGCTGGGCATCCCGTGCATCGGTCTCAATGGTGGCAAGGCGTTCAGCCACAGCGAGGCGTTCTCGTTCCAGGTGGCGACCGACAGCCAGGAGGAAACCGATCGCTATTGGGACGCCATCGTCGGCAACGGTGGCAGCGAGAGCGTGTGCGGCTGGTGCAAGGACAGGTGGGGGCTGTCCTGGCAGATCAGCCCGCGGGTATTGACCCAGGCGGTGGCCAGCCCCGATCGCGCCCTGGCGAAGCGGGCGTTCGAGGCGATGCTGCAGATGGGCAAGATCGACATTGCCACGATCGAGAAGGCCATCAAGGGCTGACGGCGAGGCGCCTCAATGCACGGTCTTGCGTTCCCTGACGCACGCCCGTGCCTGTTCCGTCAGGACGTCCAGTCGCTCGTCGCGCAGGCGTTCGGCGTCCAGCATCGCCGCCTCGCCCTGTTGCTTGAGCAGGTAGGCATGGATCTGCCGGACTTCGACGGTCTGGTAGATCGGCGCGATGTCCAGCCGCCCGATCAGCGCGCCGCTGGCTTGCCCGGTGCTGCTCATCAACACCTGCGGCCCGGTACAGGCGACCACCTGCAGGCCCATGTTCTCGAACCACGGTACCTGCTGGGCGAAGGTACTCAGCTCGACGCAGGCATAGCGTTCACGCACCGCGCGCAGCAGGCCAAGGGCGATGCCCTGGCGGCGGTGGCTGGGGACTACGGCGAGGTAGGCCAGGGCGCAGGCCTGCGGGTTGTCCTGGGCCGGCAGCACCAGGGCGAAGCCGAGCAACTGGTCCGGCGCCTCGGCATCCAGGGCCAGGGTCAGCTCGACGGCCAGGCCACGGGTGCCGTCCAGCGCCATCAGGTATTGGTGCACCTCCAGGCCGACTCCGTATTGGTAGAGCGGATAGAGCGGATTGTCCGGGCTGATGGCGACGCTGCTGAGCTGGCCGACATGGTCGATCACCAACTGGCGGATCTGGTTCTGGAAGGATTCGGGCGGCACGCCTTCGAGGCGGCGGAGGATGAACATCGCGGGTCGGGCTCCGGCAGGATTGAAACACCCGCCCCGGAACGAGGCGGGTGATCATTCTAGCGCAGCCCGGCCAGCATGAGGTCGAGGTTCTGCACGGCGGCGCCTGAGGCGCCCTTGCCCAGGTTGTCGAACACCGCAGTCAGCAGCACCTGGCCATGCTCGGGGTTGGCGTACAGGGCCAGGCGCAGGTCGTTGCTGTCGTTCAGCGCCTGCGGGTCCAGCGCCTGCGCCGGACCGTGCTGGTGCAGGGGCATTACCTGCACGTGGCGGGCGCCCTGGTAGTGCCGTTCCAGGCAGGCCTGCAACTGATCGGCGTCGACGCCTGGCAGCAGGCGCAGTTGCAGCGGGATACTCAGCACGATGCCTTGGCGGTAGTCGCCATAACCCGGCACGAACACCGGCCGCGCGCTCAGCCCCGCATGCTGCTGGATCTCTGGCACATGCTTGTGGGCGAGCTCCAGGCCGTACAACTGGAGGGTCGGCAGGTAGGCGTCGCTGCGCTGCTCATGCCGCTCGACGGCGGCCCGGCCGCCACCGGAGTAGCCGGAGATGGCGTGGATGCTCAGCGGGTAGTCCGCCGGCAGCAAGCCGGCCTTGACCAGGGGGTGCAGCAGGGCGATGGCGCCGGTGGGGTAGCAGCCGGGGTTGCTCACCCGGGTGGCCCGGGCGATGCGTTCGGCCTGTTGCTCGTTCAGTTCCGGCAGGCCGTAGACCCAGCCGGGCGCGGTGCGGTGCGCGGAGCTTGCGTCGATCACCCGCACCGCCGGGTTGTGCAGGGTGGCCACGGCCTCGCGGGCGGCGTCGTCGGGCAGGCAGAGCACGGCGATATCGGCGCTGTTGATCGCCTCGCTGCGCCGCGCCGGGTCCTTGCGCTCGGCTTCGGGCAGGGTGAGCAGGCGCAGGTCCTGGCGGCCGTGCAGGCGGGCATGGATCTGCAGGCCGGTGGTGCCTTGGTCGCCGTCGATGAAAACGAGGGGCTGGTGCATGTCGGTTGTCCAGTGACGAGAAGGAATGGCGGTATCCTCGTCGTTCGCTGGGCGAAATAAAATTTGAATATCATGATCACCATATTCAGAAATTCTGATTTTAAATAACGAGCCCTCTGTAGGAGCGGCCTTGTGCCGCGAAAGGGCTGCGCAGCAGCCCCGGCAATTTCGCGTCAGGCCGGTAATTCCGGGGCCGCTGCGCGCCCCTTCGCGGCGCAAGGCCGCTCCTACCCGGGGCGTGCCAGCCATCAGTACTTCATTCCTGCCGAGACCCCATGCGAGAAATCAGCCTCGACCGCCTGCGCACCCTGGTGGTGATCGCCGACCGTGCCTCCTTCGCCGACGCCGCCCGCCAGCTCAACCTGGCGCCCCCCACCATCAGCCTGCACGTGGCCGAGCTGGAGGCGCGCATCGGTGCGCCCTTGCTCACCCGCACCCGCGGCCAGGTACGCCCCACGGCCATCGGCGAGACCTTGCTGGCCCGCGCCAGGCGCCTGCTGGCCGACGCCGACCAGGCCCTGGACGAGGTGCGCCGCCAGGTCGAGGGCTTGACCGGCCGGGTGCGTCTGGGTGCTTCGACCGGCGCCATCGCGCACTTGTTACCCCAGGCCCTGGAAACGCTGCGGGTGGATCATCCGGGGATCGATGTGCAGGTTCAGGTACTTACCTCGCAGGCCTCCCTGGCGCGGCTGCGCGAGGGCACCCTGGACATCGGTCTGGTGGCGCTGCCGCAGGTCGCTGGCAAGGGCTTGCGGATCACGCCGTGGCGGCGTGACCCGATCATGGCCTATGTCCCCATCGACTGGCAGCCACCGGCACGGGTGACGCCGGCATGGCTTGGCGGACGAGCGCTGATCCTCAACGACAGCACCACGCAATTGTCGCGGGTGACGTCGGAGTGGTTCGCCGCAGCGGGGCTGTACCCCGAGCCGCGCATCGAGCTGAACTACAACGATGCGATCAAGAGCCTGGTGGCCGCGGGCTACGGCGCCACCTTGCTGCCGCAGGAAGGCGAGGTTCACCCGCCATCGCCGCGCATCGCCCGGCGGCCGTTGCGGCCGGGGTTGTGGCGTCAGTTGGGCATCGCCTGTCGCGAGGGGGATGTGGAACGGGCGACGGGGCATGTGCTGGAGGCGTTGGGAAGGTTGCGTCAGTAGCAGCCGCTCACCTTGTGGGGGCGGGCTTGCCCCGCGTTCGCGAGGCAAGCTTCAGTGTGTCATGGGTTGCGTGCACGCAACGCGGTCACCGTCTCGCCGCCTACGCCCCAATTGTCGGTGGGCACTTCCTCGATCACCACGAAGGTGCTGGCCGGCGGCTTGTTCAATACCTGCTCCAGCAGGCGGGTGGTACCTTCGATCAACTGGCGTTTGTGCTCGGCCGTGACGCCTTCATCGGTCACGCGGATATGGACATAAGGCATGTGCTTCGCTCCAGGTTCAGTGCCAGGTACCGGCGGTGCTGCCACCGTCGACAGGGAGGATGACGCCGCTGACGAAACGGGCATCGGTCAGGTACAGCACGGCGTCCACCACATCCTCGGGCTTGCCCGTGCGCCCGCTTGGCGACAGCGCGCCGAGCCCTTCGGTGTGGCCGCTGTGCAGCGGCGTGTCGATGATGCCGGGGGCCACGGCGTTAACCTGCACGCCGCTCGCTGCCAGCTCCAGGGCCAGGCCCTTGACCGCCTGGTTCAGCCCGCCCTTGACCAGCACCGGCAGCAGCGCCGGGACGCGGGTGTCCGGTTGCAGGGCCACCGAGGCGGTGATGGCGACGATATGCCCGTGGCCCTGGGCCTTCATGATTTTCGCCGCGGCCTGGGCGGGGTAGAAGAAGCCCTTGAGGTTGGTGCCGACCAGCGCGTCGACGTCGGCCTCGGTGTAGTCGGTCACCGGCTTGGGAATGAAGATGCCGGCGTTGTTGACCAGGATATCGACCTGGCCGAAGGCCTCCAGGGCGGTGGCAAACAGCCGTTCGGCGGTGGTTTTCTCGGCGATGTCGCCCGCCACGCCGATAAAGGCGGCCGGATTGCCCAGACGAGCTGCGCCTTCGTCGAGGCGAGCCTGGGTGCGGGCGTTGCCGACCACGTTATCGCCACGCTTGAGGTAGGCCTGGGCCAGGGCGAAGCCCAGGCCGCTGGAGGCGCCGGTGATGATGACGGTTCTTGCCTTGCTCATGGGAGGATCTCCGGTGGTGCGAGCCGTTGCTCGGGTGTGCAGCCACTTTAAGTTGCTATCTCAACTTGAAAAATGAGGCACAGGGCATTTCAATCGATACATCATGTAATCAATAGAGCTCGCCATGACCCGCCATTTCGATGACCTGCAACTGGGCAGCCTGGAGTTGTTCTGCCTTGCCGCCGATGCCGGCAGCTTTACCGAGGCGGCCACCTTGGCAGGGGTCACGCCCGCAGCGGTGAGCCGCTCGGTGGCGCGCCTGGAGGAGCGCCTGGGCGTTCGCCTTTTCGTGCGCACCACCCGGCAGATGCGCCTGAGCGAGGCCGGCCAGGCCTATTACCAGCACTGTCGCCAGGCGCTGGGCCAACTGGTCGAGGCCGAGCGCCAGGTCACCGGTGGCCAGCTCGAGCCCGCGGGTCGCCTGCGTATCAGCGCGCCAACGCCCTACGCCCATCACCGCCTGTTGCCACTGCTGCCGCGTTTTCGCCAGCGCTATCCAGGGGTACAGGTGGATGTGCATGTCAGCAACCGCAACGTCGATTTCGCCGAGGAGCACTTCGACCTGGCGATCCGTGGCCGCGCGCCCGCCGATTCGCGGTTGGTGGCCCGGCGCCTGGAGGACGCCGAGCTGGTGGTGGTCGCCACCCCCGGCTATCTGGCCCGTGCCGGTACGCCACGGACCCTGGAGGACCTGGCCGGGCATGAGTGCATCCAGTTCGAGCTGCCCAGCAGTGGCAGGCGACCGCCCTGGAGCTTTCGCCGTGACGGGCTGCTGGTCGAGCTCGAGACCCAGGGTGCGCTCACTTGCCTGGGCGATTTCCTCGCCACCACGACCCTGGTGCGCCACGGTGGCGGCTTGATGCAGGCCTACCGCTTCACCGTGCAGGAGGCGCTGGACAGCGGCGAGCTGGTGGAAGTGCTGGCCGAACAAGGCGGGACGTCGCGGCCGTTCTTGCTGGTGTATCCGCAGGCCCGGCACATGCCGTTGAAGGTGCGGGTGTTCATCGACTTCCTGGTCGGCGAGGTTGCACGACCGTTGGGCTGAAGTCCCGTCGGGCAGGCACTGGCGGACTAAGCTCTGAGCTGCGTCGATTTCCCAGGAGAACACGCCATGAAATCCATGACACTGCTAGCGATCACCTGTGTACTGAGTTTCGCCGCCTACGCCGAGGATGGTCCGGCGACCAATTGCGATGCCAAGATCAATGATCTGGAGAGCATCAGCAAGACCGATGGCCAGGCCTTGCACGGCGGCATGGCCCATGACTATCACGAGCTGCTCAAGCAGGCCAAGGACGCACGGGACAAAGGTGACATGGCCAAGTGCCAAGCCTCGGCCGACCGCGCCAAGACCATCTACAACAAGGCGCGGGGAAAGTAACGGTCTATGATTGCGCGGCCAGCTCCCACAGGTGCTACTCCAACCTGTAGGAGCGGCCTTGTGCCGCGAAAGGGCCGCAAAGCGGCCCCGGCGATCTTTGCAAAAACGCTGAAATCCTGGGGCTGCTTCGCGGCCCTTTCGCGGCACAAGGCCGCTCCTACAGAGATCGCGCCAGTTGAATAAACTTAGCAAGACAGTTTCTCCCACAGGTAATGCGGTTGGGCCCTCAGGCGCGCTGGTGTAAGCTCTGGCGGACCTTTCCACGAGACCGCCGCATGACCTCGCCCAGCCCGCGCCTTGACAGCCTGCTCACCGGCTGCGCCCGGCCGTTCACCCGCCCGGGTTCGCACAGCGCCATCGACAAGCAGCCTCGCCAAGGCCCTCTGGCAGTCACCTTCCTCGGTATCGCCGGCGACGAACAGGGCGATCTGCGCGTACACGGTGGTGTCGAGAAGGCCATCCACCATTACCCCCGCGATCACTATCCCGACTGGACCGCCGAACTGGGCGAGCACCCCTTGCTGACGCGCCCTGGCGCCTTCGGCGAAAATTTCAGCAGCACCGGCTGGCGCGAGGCTGATGTCTGCCTGGGCGACCGGATCCGCGTCGGCACGGCGTTGCTGGAAATCTCCCAGGGGCGCATGCCGTGCTGGAAGCTCAACGACCGCTTCGACGTGGCGCAGATGGCGTTGCGGGTGCAGCAGAGCGGGCGTACCGGCTGGTACTACCGGGTGCTGGAGGAGGGTGTGATCGAGGCGGGCGATGCCCTGCAACTGGTCGAGCGCCCGCACGGCGACTGGTCGGTGGCGCGGCTCTCGGCAGTGCTGTTCGACAAGCGACTGGAGCCCGACCTGTTGCGCGAGTGCCTGGCGCTGCCGCTGGTGCCGAACTGGCGGCGCACCCTGGAAAAACGCCTGGAGCAACACCAGGTCGAGGACTGGACCTCGCGCCTGCAGGGCCGCAGCGAAGGCTGAGCGGCGTCGCGTACAACGTTATCAATACAAGGAAAGCCCCATGGCCTTCGAACTGGATGATCGGCTGGTCATCGGTGTCGCCTCCAGCGCGGTGTTCGACCTCAGCGAGTCGGACGCGGTGTTCCGTCGAGAGGGCGAGGCGCAGTACCGCAAATACCAGGAGCAGCACCTGGACGTGCCGTTGGGAAAAGGCATTGCCTATCCCTTCATCAAGCGTCTGCTGGCCCTCAACGACCTGCGTGGCGATCCCGAGGATCCGCTGGTGGAGGTGGTGCTGCTGTCGCAGAACGACCCGGACACCGGCATGCGGGTGATGAAGACCATCGGCCATTACGGCCTGAACATGACCCGGGCGATCTTCACCCAGGGCCGCTCGCCGTACGAGTACATCCCGGCGTTGAACATCGCCCTGTTCCTCTCCGCCGACAAGCAGCACGTCGATGCGGCAATCAAGGCCGGCTATCCGGCAGGGCAGGTGCTGGACTCGAAGTTCGATGATGACGAGAGCGACGACAACCTGCGCATCGCCTTCGACTTCGACGGCGTGCTGGCCGGGGACGAGTCGGAGGCGGTGATGCAATCAGGCGGGCTGGACAGTTTCCACGCCCATGAAGTGATCAACGTCACCCAGCCGCACAACCCTGGCCCGCTCAAGGAGTTCTTCGTGCGTATCGCCCGTATCCAGGCGGCCGAGGAGCAGCACAAGCTGGCCCATCCCGGCTACGAGAACCGTCTGCGGGTATCGATCGTCACGGCGCGCAACGCGCCCTCCCATGAACGGGCGCTCAACACCCTGAAAAGCTGGGGGGTGATGGCCAACGACGCGTTCTTCCTCGGCGGCATCGAGAAGCGACGGGTGCTTCAGGTGCTCAAGCCGCACATCTTCTTCGACGACCAGTCGGGGCATCTGAAGAGCACCAGCACCGTGGCGCCGTCGGTGCATATTCCGTTCGGGGTGACCAACCGGGCGCGCTGAGCAGGCAGGGGCCGCATGACGGCCCCGGGTTTCTTGCGCTCAGTGATCCGCCAACCCGTCATCCTGCGACAGTAGCGCCCGGGCCAGCTCCTCGTCACTGGCCTGCAGCCCGGGATTGGCCTGGCGTACCTGGGCCAGCGCCGACTCCAGGTAAGCCCCGCGAATGGCACCACCACTGGCGACGAAGGCCGACAGTTCGTCACGGGCCGGAATGATCCGTTTGTCGTCCTTGAAGGTCGAGTACAGCGATGCGGAGATCCCCGCCGAGGTGGCGACATCCCCGGCATCGACGCGGGCCAGGGCGGCGCCGGCGGGGAGCAGGAGCAGCAGTGAGGGAACGAGCAGTAAATGGCGCATGGCGAGTCCTCCGGAAAGGTGATGCCCTAGGGAGTTACTGCATGATGTTAAGAGCGCAAAGGGTCGCCGGGAGTTCCACTGTGACGCCAAGGCAAACGGCTGTAGCGTTCACAGCTGTTGCAGGATTAGGATCTGGTCATTCTGCTGACCTGCATTGATCAAGGGAACCTGACACTCATGGCCGAATACACGCTCCACTGCTTCGCCGAATCCGGCAACGCCTACAAGGTCGCGCTGATGCTGGAACTCACCGGTCAGGACTGGGCACCGGTGTTCGTCGATTTCTTCCACGGTCAGACCCGTGGCCAGGACTGGCGTGATGCGGTCAATGAACAGGGCGAGGTGCCCGTGCTGGAACATGCCGGCGAGAAGCTCACCCAGTCGGCGCTGATCCTCGACTACCTGGCCGAGCGCACCGGCCGCTTTGGCCCGCGCGACGAGCATGAGAAGCGCGAGATCTGGCGCTGGATGCTGTTCGACAACCACAAGTTCACCAGCTATTACGCGGCCTTGCGTTTCATCTACTGCCTGAAGAACTTGGGTGAGTCGGATGTCACCCGCTTCTTGCGCGAGCGGGCCAGGGCGGCCTACCAGATCGTCGATGCGCACCTGGCAGACACGCCATTCATGGTGGGCGGGCGCCTGACCATCGCCGACCTGTCCCTGGCGGGATATGTGTACATGCCCGAAGACACGGGGTTGGCGCTGGACGAGTTCCGCCATATCGAAGCCTGGAAGGCACGGATACAGGCGGTTGCGGGCTGGAAACACCCCTACGACCTGATGCCGCGAGCTGCCGGCTGAGGCAGCCCGGCACGTTCTGGAACAGGCGTGACGACGTACCGCAGCACGGATCCCGACAGTGCACGTGGCGATCGGTCATTTCTCGTGCACACTGTGTAAGGCCACGTTGTCAGTGGCGTAATCCATAGCGCGAGGAACGCAATGAGCGGACGTTGTCTGGGCCTGTCTGTGATGTTGTCGTTCGCCCTGGCGATGGTGCCCAGGATCACCGTCGCCGCTGATGCCTGTCAGCACCTCACCGCCACTGGCAATCCGGAGTATCCCCCTTACCTCTGGCGAGACCCGCAGGACCCCGAGCGCCTGATCGGCGCCAATGCCGACCTGCTCAAGCAGGTGGCCAAGGAACTCGGCCTGGTGGTGGACGTGGTGTATGTCGGACCCTGGTCCAGGGCCCAGGAAGAGGTGAGCAGCGGGCGCGTCGACATGCTCGCCGGGTATTTCCGCACCCAGGCGCGAGAGCTGCTGGTGGACTTCGTCAGCCCGCCGTTCCTGTTCAACTCCAGTGTGGTCTGGGTGCGCAAGGGGGAGGGTTTCGCCTATAGCGACTGGTCCGACCTCAAGGGGCGACGTGGCGGAACGCTGGTCAACAACAGCCACGGCCAGGCCTTCGACGACTACGCCCGGGCGCAGCTCAACCTCGAGGCCGTGCCCAGCGTCACCCAGGCTTTCCAGAAGCTGCTGCTCAAACGCAGCGATTATGTGATCTTCGAACACTATCCCGGGCTGGCCCTGGCTCGCACGCTGGGTAAGGAGCAGGCGCTCGAGGTGCTTGAACCACCAGTCTCCAGCGAAGGGTTGTACCTGGCGTTGTCACACAAGTCCGGCTGCAACAAGCCGGTGCTGCGCGAGCAGCTGGCGCGCAAGATGAAGGCGTTGGTTGCAGGCCCGCTGCCCGAACAACTGGTGGTCGAGAACCTGCAACGCTGGCAACGCCAGCAGGCGGGCCAATAGGCTTTTGCGTCATTTGCGCAGGTGCCGTCCAATGCCTTTGATCTAAGGCGCGGTAATCGGTGGCCTATGCTGTTGCGGCGAATCACATCCCTGTTTCCCTAGCGAAGGTGTTCATCCATGAGCAAGCCAACGGTCGTATTGGTACACGGTTTCTGGGGTGGTGCCGCCCATTGGGGGAAGGTGATCGTCGAACTGGCGCGCAAGGGCATCAAGGATGTCCGCGCCGTGGAGTTGCCGTTGACCTCCCTGGCGGACGACGCCGAGCGCACGCGCAAGATGGTGGCGCAGGTTGGCGGGCCGGTACTGCTGGTCGGGCATTCCTATGGAGGGGCGGTGATCACCCAGGCGGGCAACCAGGACAATGTGACGGGGCTGGTCTACATCGCGGCCTTCGCACCCGATGCGGGCGAGAGCCCAGGCGCACTGACCCAGCAGCATCCACCGCTGGCGGCAGCGAACCTGGCGCCGGACAGCGACGGCTACCTGTGGATCAAGACCGACAAGTTCCACGAGAGCTTCTGCCAGGACCTGTCGGCGGACGAGGCGCTGGTCATGGCGGTGACGCAGAAGGCGCCGCTGGCGAGCACCTTTGGCGATTCGATCGTTGATCCTGCGTGGAAGCACAAACCGTCGTGGTACCAGGTCTCCAGCCAGGATCACATGATCGCGCCGGCCAACCAGCAGATGATGTCGGCGCGGTTGAAGGCACGCAAGGTCATCACCCTGGATGCCAGTCACGCGTCGCTGGCCTCGCGGGCCAAGGAGGTCGCCGCGCTGATCGAGGAGGCGTTGGGCTAGCTCAGCCCTTGCACTTGGCCACGACGACCTGGCAGGTGTGCGGCGTGCCGCCCGACCTGCCGGCGTAGCGCACGCAGCTGGCCAGTGACTTCTTGCTGGCCATGGCGAGGGTGGGGCCGAAGGCCAGGCCACCTTCACCGCTGCTGGGCAGGGCCTTGGCGTAGCAGGCGGAACCTTGTGCTGCGTAGCGGGTGGTGGCGTGTTTGTTCGAACAGCCGGCAGTCAGCGACAGTGCGAGGGCAAGCAGGGCGAGCAGCACTGCCTGCCTGGGGCGGGTGGCCATGGCGAGCTCCTGGGGCGGCGTGGTTTCTGGGTGTTGGCCTGTTGAGATTAGCTGGAGTCGCTTCGCTTGGCGTGGGTTTCGTCGTGACGCTATCGCGGGGCAAGCCCGCTCCCACGCTATCTAGCAAGTCATTCAGGCATGTTCCACAGCGTGGGAGCGGGCTTGCCCCGCGATGAGACCCGAGACGACCAATGGCAATATGCCTTCAATTACTGGGCGATGCGCTCTAGCCCAGTCCCTGCGGTGCCTGGCACCGATCATTGGATCCATTCAGACCCGCGAAAACCCCGTGCGTTTCGCCAAAGCTTGAGTACAATTATCGGCTTTTCCCGGGCCGTCCCTCGGCCTGTTCCTGGAAGTGCGAATGCTGATCGGTAGTTACTCCTCCTCGCTGGTGTTGATTTCGCTGTGCGTGGCCATCCTTGCCTCCTATACGGCCCTGGACCTTACCGGGCGCATCGCCACGGCCAAGGGGCGGGCGGTGTACCTGTGGATGGGTGGCGGGGCGTTCGCCATGGGCATCGGCATCTGGTCGATGCACTTCATCGGCATGCTGGCGTTCAGCTTGCCGATCGAGCTGGGCTACGACACCACCCTGACGGCCTTGTCGCTGCTGATCGCGGTGGCCTCCTCGGGCTTTGCCCTGTGGCTGGTGAGCCAGCCGAAGCTGCCGTGGCTGCAGTTGGCGTTCGGCGCCTTGATCATGGGCACCGGCATCGCCTGCATGCACTACATGGGCATGGCCGCGCTGCGCATGCAGCCGGGCATCGACTACGACCCGACGCTGTTCGGCGCGTCGCTGGCCATCGCCGTGGGGGCGTCGGCGGCGGCGCTGTGGATCGCCTTCCGTCTGCGCCAGCACACCCCCTATGTGCGCCAGATTCGCGGTGTTGCGGCGGTGGTGATGGGCATCGCCATCGTCGGCATGCACTACACCGGCATGGCCGCGGCCAACTTCCCGGCGGGCAGCTTCTGCGGCGCGCTGACCACGGGCCTGGCCGGCGATGGCCTGGACTACCTGGTGCTGATCACTACCTTGGCGGTGCTGGCGGTGGCCCTGCTGACCTCGGTGCTGGACGCCCGCCTGGAGGCGCGCACGGCGGAGCTGGCACGTTCGCTGACCCTGGCCAACCAGGAACTGACCCAGCTGGCCCTGCACGACACCCTGACCGGGCTGCCCAACCGCACGCTGCTGGCCGACCGTATCGACCAGGCCATGGGCCGGGTGGCGGAGCAGGGCGGCTGCTTCGCCCTGATGTTCATCGACCTGGACGGCTTCAAGCCGGTCAACGACGCCTTCGGCCACCATGTCGGCGACCTGTTGCTCAAGGCCGTGGCGGCCCGCCTGCGCGGCCATCTGCACAGCCAGGACACCCTGGCGCGGATCGGCGGCGACGAGTTCGTGCTGCTGGTGGAGCTGGACGAGCCGGACGACGCCATGAACGTCGCGGTCAAGCAGGTCAACCTGATGGCCAGGCCGTTCCGCGTGGCCGAGCACGACCTGCAACTGTCGGCAAGCCTGGGTATCGTGCTGTACCCGGGCAACGGCCTGGACCAGCACGAGCTGCTGCGCAACGCCGACGCGGCCATGTATCACGCCAAGAGCGCCGGCAAGAACGGCTACAGCTTCTTCGACGCCTCGATGAACAGCAACGCGCGCCAGCAACTGCAATTGCTGCAGGACTTGCGCACGGCCCTGGAGCACAACCAGTTCCGCCTGCACTACCAACCCAAGTTCGACGCCGTGCAGCGCCAGCCCATCGGCGCCGAGGCCCTGCTGCGCTGGGAACATCCGCAACATGGCCTGATGCTGCCGGACCGCTTCATCGGCCTGGCCGAGAAGACCGGCCTGATCATTCCGATCGGCGAGTGGGTACTGGGCGAAGCCTGCCGACAAATGCGCCAGTGGCTCGATGAGGGCAACGACGACTGGCGCATCGCGGTCAACCTGTCGGCCATCCAGTTCTGCCATGCCGGGCTGGTCGACAGCGTGGCCCAGGCGCTGAACGAGAACGGCCTGCCGGCCAACCGCCTGACCCTGGAAATCACCGAGACCACCGCCATGCGCGATGCCGACGCCAGCCTGCATGTGCTGCAGCGCCTGTCGGACATGGGCGTGGACCTGTCCATCGACGATTTCGGCACCGGCTACTCCAGCTTGATGTACCTCAAGCGCCTGCCGGCCAACGAGCTGAAGATCGACCGCGGCTTCGTGCGCGATCTGGAGCAGGACAGCGACGACGCGGCGATCGTCTCGGCCATCGTCGCCCTGGGCCAGGCGCTGGGCTTGCGGATTGTCGCCGAAGGGGTGGAAACCGACCGCCAGCAGGACTTCCTGACCCGCCTGGGTTGCGACTCGCTGCAGGGCTACCTGCTTGGCCAGCCGGTGCCGCCCGAGCAGTTCATGAAGGGATTGCAGGTGTTAAAGGCGCGCCAGGAACAGTTGGGCTAGACGACGCTACGCAGGCGGCCGGCCAGCAGGTCGAAGGTCTCCATCTCGGCCTCCACCGCCTCGATGATCCGCTCGACATCGGCGGCGGGCATGATGGTGGCGCAGGGAATGCCGGCGATCGCCAGCAGGGTTTCGCCAGTGGCCCGGTCGAACAGCCGGGCGACCATGCTGCGCGGGGCATCCATGCTGGCCTCGAAGCCCAGCGGATGGAAATGCCAGCGCATCACCTGGCAGGCGTTGGGGAACGTCATCTTGTTCATGCCAGCCTCCTTGTTCGTGTCCTGAACGCGGTGATTCCGTAGCAGTAGCACTGTGGCCGTCCTAGCCTGTCGGGACTGTAACCATAGCACCTGCCATGGCAGCAATCGCCAGAAAATATGGCAGATGTACTAATGCATGACGGCGGTCACAGTCCTGTCACGATGAACGGTGGGTGTGTATCGGCCGGGGCAAACGTTTTCCCCGTGGGTGGACGGCAGGCAGCGAGGGTTGCTCTGCTATGTTTATCCGCAGCGCTTTTCGGACCAACGGTGTCGGCCGGCAGACAGGGAGACAGTCATGCGTTATTCCACGCTCACCCAACGTATTGCCGGCCATGCAGTTGCCGCCTGGGACATTCACTACCAGGCCCTGGAGCAGCGCCGACAGGGGCGCGAGATTATCCTGCTGTCGGTGGGCGACCCCGATTTCGACACTCCGGCCCCGGTGGTCGAGGCCGCCGTGGCCAGCCTGCGGCGTGGCGACACCCATTACAGCGATGTGCGCGGCAGCCTCGCCCTGCGTGAGGCAGTGGTGCGCCATAGCCAACTGCCCCTCGATCCCGCGCAGGTGGTGGTGACCGCAGGAGCACAGTGCGGTCTGTTCGCGACCTTCCAGTGCCTGTTCGAACCCGGCGACGAGGTGATCGTCGCTGAACCCATGTACGTGACCTATCACGGCGTGTTCGGTGCCTGCGGTGCGCAGGCCGTACCCGTCGCGGTACGCCCGGAGCAGGGGTTTCGCCTGGACCCTGCGGCGGTGGCCAGGGCGATCACCCCGCGCACCCGCGGCCTGCTGCTCAACAGTCCGCACAACCCGACGGGCGTGGTGATCGACCAGGCCGACCTGGAGCGCCTGGCGCAGTTATGTCGCCATCATGACCTGTGGCTGGTCTGCGACGATGTCTACCAGGCGCTGCTGTACGACGGTGAGGCGCCCAACCCGTTGAGCCTGCCGGGCATGGCTGAGCGCTGCGTGTCGATCGGCAGCCTGTCCAAGTCCCATGCCATGAGCGGCTGGCGGGTCGGCTGGGTGATCGGTCCGGCGCTGTTTGCCAGGCACCTCGGTACCCTGGTCATGAGCATGCTGTTCGGCCTGCCGGAGTTCGTCATGCACGCGGCTTGCGTGGCCCTGGACCAGGCGTGGGATGACGTGCGGCGGATGCGCGAGGTCTACCGGCAGCGCCGCGACCGGGTTTGCGCGGTGCTGGAGGGCTGCCCGGGCATTCATGCCCATCGGCCGGCCGGTGGCATGTTCGTGATGCTCGATATCCGTGGCAGCGGGCTCGGCGCCCAGGCGTTCGCCCAGCGCCTGCTGGACGAGGAGGGCGTGGCCCTGCTGCCGGGGGATGGTTTCGGACCGAGTGCGGCGGGGCACCTGCGCCTGGGGCTGGTGCTGGAGGCCGATGTGCTGGAGCAGGTGTGCCGGCGCCTCGCCGCCTGCGCGCTGCGGGTGCTAGCCGAGCAGTCCGGCGGCGATGTTGATGGTAAAGCCGAGGATCGCCGTGTTGAACACGAAACCTACCAGTGAGTGGGCCAGCACCACCCTGCGCATGGCTCGGCCGGCGACGCCGATGTCCGAGGTCTGCACGGCGACGTTGATGGTGAACGAGAAGTAGTGGAAATCCCAGTAGTCCGGGTTGCGCTCGCCGTCGGCAAAGCGCAGGGGCGGCTCATGGCGGTCGCCGGTGTAGAACAGCCGGGCATAATGCAGGCTGAAGATGCAGCCGATCAGCAGCCATGAACCGGCCACGGTCAGCCCGGTGTACAGGTAGTGCAGGGCCATGGCGCTACCCTCCAGGCCGCGACTGGACACCAGTTGCAGGGTGACGGCGGCCAGGCTGGCGATGGCCGAGACGCAGACGGTGATCAGCACCAGGCCGGCGTTTTCATCTTCGATACGGGCGACCTTGCGCACCCGCTCGGCATTGGCCCGCAGGCTCAGCCACAGGACCATGGCCAGGTACAGCCAGACGCCGAGGTTCCAGCCGGCTAGGATATGCTGCACGGTATCGCCGGCGGGGATCAGCCAGCCACCGAGCAGGCCGGCCAGGGTGGCGATACTGAGACGGGGGTGAGTGCGGGTGAGGTGGTGGAAGGCCATGCGGTCCCTTGGCGGATGGGCGTGGGTTGAACTGTAGACTATCGCGGGGCAGGCCCGCTCCCACGCAATGCGCGACAGCCGAGGCGGGGCGTTCAGCCCGGCATGCCATCCACCCGTGCCTGCAGCAGGATCGGCAGGTAGTGCCAGAGGAACAGCAGCAGCGCGGCGCTGCCGAACAGCACCGACAAGCCCAGCCCCAGCGGCGTGAACGGCACCACCACGACCCGGGCCAGCGCCGCCAGCTGGATCAGCGCGAACGCCCAGCCAATGCTGCGCGGCACCGTCAGAGGCCGCCCGGTATGCCCCAGGCTGACCCGGGCCATCATCGCCACGATCAGTCCGGTCATGGCGCCGACCGTCAGGGCGTGGGCGGCCAGGCTCGGATTGATCGCCACCCCGGCATGCCACAGCGCCAGGCCCAGGCAGGCCGGGATCAGCCAGGCGTAGGCCAGGTGCAGTGACCACAGCAGCGGCACCCGCCACAGGCCACGGTCATGCCACAGCGCCAGGCGCACGCCGTGCAGCACCGCCAGGGTGGCGAACAGCGCGGCCATCAGTGGCTGCGGCGCATCGTTGAAGCCCAGTACGTAGGTGAGCGGCAGCGCCACGCTGCCCAGCAGGCAGGCACGATCAAGCCAGGGCCGGGCCGGCGCCGGGCTCATGTTGCCCAGGCCGCGACGGGTGAAGAACGGGATCACACGCCCGCCGATCACGCTCATCATCGCCGCCACCAGCCACAGCCCGGCCAGCACGCCGCGCCGTTGCCACACCTCGTTGCCCTGCAGCCCGCCTGCCAGGGTCAGCCACTGGCAGGCGGCGATCAGCAGCACCAGGACCACGATGGGGTAGTTGTTGCGCAGCCGCCGCTGAATGATCGGCCGGGCCAGGGCCAGCGCCACCAGAGGCAGGAAGGCACCCTCGATCAGGACCAGCAGCCAGGCCGGCAAGGGCAGGAACCAACTGATCCGGCCCAGCAGCCAGAGCAGGAACAGCCCCTGCAGCGGCCGGCCGCTCAGGCCCGGGATGCCGCTCCAGTTCTGTACGGCGGTGAGCAGGAAGCCGGCGACGATGGCCACCGCGAAGCCGAACAGCATTTCATGGCGGTGCCAGGCGAGCATGCCGCCCGCCGGGTCGAGCTGGAACGCGCCGTCCAGCACGCCGGCCCACAGCAACAGGGCAAGCAGGGCGAACAGGCTACCGCCGAGGAAGAACGGACGAAAACCCAGGGCCCAGAGGGCCTGGCGTGGGCGAGCGGTGATCGGCTGGACGAGCATGGCGGGGACCTTGGTTCGATCGGAGCGGTTGAATGGGGTACCATCACGAACCATGCCAGCGTTCAAAGGCCTTGAATATCAAGGTGATGGCACTGCGTGAAGTCATTATGACTCTTTTTGTTTGTAGTCTTTTTGACCTTGATCAGGGTCGAAACGACTCGCTTTGCGCCGTCTTGCGCCCGCCGCGCATTCGGCTTTGCTACAGGATCCCCGCTGTGACCGACCTCCTGCGCAATCCGCTGCTGCAGTACCTTGCCCGCCTGGCCCCGTCCAGCCAGCTGACCATGCGCTACATCCTGCAGGATGCCGCCGACCGCCTGGGCTTCGCCGATGGCGATATCGCCGACGTGCCCTGGCACCGTCTCGAGCCCGGCCATGTGATCGCCCTGGTCGCGGCGCTGCGCGCCGATGGCTACGCGCCCAATACCTCCTCGCTGTACGTCAATGCCGTGCGCGGGGTGATGAACGAGGCCTGGCGCCAGGGGCTGATCGACCACGAGCAGTTGCTGATGATCCGCGAGGTCAAGCCGGCCGGTGGCAGCCGCCTGCCGCCGGGACGCAACCTGCGGCGCAACCTGATCCGTGAACTGATGGATGTATGCGCCGCCGACCCGCGCCCCCAGGGCGTGCGCGACGCAGCGATCCTGGCGCTGCTCTACGGAACCGGCATGCGCAAGTCGGAATCGGTGGACGTCGACCTGGACCAGGTGGACTTCCAGGAGCGCAGCGTGCAAGTGCTGGCCAAGGGCAACCGCCAGCTGGTCAAGTACGCCCCGGCCTGGGCCTTCGACAAGCTGCAGGCCTGGCTCGACCTGCGCCGCCAGCACCTGCCAGCCGGCGAGCACGACGACAGCTTCCTGTTCAACCGCATCCGCCGCGGCAGCCATATCACCCGTGCGCGCATCACCAAGCACGCGATCTACTACATCGCCCGCCAGCGCGGGGCGCAGGTGGGGGCCAAGATCATGCCCCATGATTTTCGCCGGGCGTTCATCACCCGGGTGATCGAGGAGCACGACCTGTCGATCGCGCAGAAGCTCGCGCACCATGCCAACATCCAGACCACGGCGAGCTATGACCGGCGTGATGACAACGAGCGGCGGCGGGCGGTGGAGCGCTTCGATTACTGACCGGCGGCGAACCTCGGCAACCCGTTCTTCGCCGCCTGGCTCAGTGAATGCTCGACGCCAGCTCGAAGATCGGCATGTACATCAGGATCACGATCAGTCCGATCAGCAGGCCGATGAAGGTCATCAGCAAGGGCTCGAACAGTTTGACGAACCACTCGACCCAGCGGCCGATCTCCTGGTCGTGGAAGTCCGCACAGCGCTCGAGCATTTCGCCCAGGTTGCCCGACTGCTCGCCGGCGCGCAGCAGCCGTAGCGAAACCGGCGTGACCAGTTGCCCGGCCTGCAGCGCATCGGACAGCGGCAGGCCCTCGGCGACCCGCCGGCTGGCCTGCTCCAGGCCTTCGGCCGCGCTGCTGCCCAGCAGCCCGCGGGCCATGCCCAAGGCGGTGAGGATGGGAATGCCGCCTTGCAGGAGGATCCCCAACGAGCGATAGAAGCGCGCCAGCTCGTACATCACCAGGCGCTGGTGCAGGGCCGGTAGCCGGCGCAGCAGGCGACCGGCGCCACGGCGCAGCGCCGGATGGCGACGCAGGGCGACCAGCGCGCCGATGCCGGCGAGCGTGCCCAGGCCCAGGGGCAGTTGCTGGGCATGCAGGAACAGGCCGATCTGCATCAGCACCCGCGACAGCCAGGGCAGCTCGGTGCCCATGCCCTCGAACACCAGGCTGAAGCGCGGCACTACATAACCCAGCAGGAACAGCACCACGCCGCCGCCCACCAGCAACAGCAGCAGTGGATAGACCGAAGCGCCGACCAGTTTCTGGCGCACCAGGTCCAGCCGCTGGCGATAGCCGATGTAGCGGTTCAGGGCGTCGCCCAGGGCGCCGGTGCGCTCGCTCGACTGCACCAGGGCCACGTACAGGGCGGGAAACACCCGTGGCTGCTGGGCCAGGGCCTGGGACAGCGAACGCCCCTCATACAGCTGGCGCACCAGCAGCTCCAGGGTCTTGCGCGTGGCGCCACCCGGTGCTTTCTCGGCCAGGCTCTCGAGGGCGTCGATCAGCGGCAGGCCGGCGCCGAGCAGGGTGGCCAGTTCCTGGCTGAACAGCATCAGGTCGAACGCCGCCGTTCGGCGGTGCAGGGCCAGGCCCTGGCGGTGCACGCTGAGCACGCGCAAGCCCTGATCCTCGGCCTGGCGCCGGGCCTGGTCGCTGTCCTCGGCCTCCACCTGCAATTGCACCACGCCCTGGCTGCCCAGGGCCTTGAGCTGATAGCGCATGGCCGGGCTCCTCACTGCCAGCTGGTGATCTCGGCGTTTTCCCCGTCACCGCCGGGCTGGCCGTCCTTGCCCATCGACAGCAGGTCGTACTCGCCGCCGTTCTCGCCGGGCTGCTTGTAGATATAGGGGCGTCCCCAAGGGTCCTGGGGCACCGCTTTCTGCAGGTATGGCCCCGACCAGCGCGCCTCGCCGCCGGGCGCGACCACCAGGGCCTGAAGGCCCTGTTCGCTGCTGGGGTAGTGGCCCACTTCCAGGCGATAGAGGTCCAGGGCCTTGCCCAGGCCTTCGATCTGCGCCCGTGCCACCTTGGCCTCGGAACGGCCCAGCTGGCTGAAGTACTTGGGCGCGACGATGCCGGCCAGCAGGCCCAGCACCACCAGCACCACCAACAATTCGAGCAGGGTGAAGCCGCGTTGGCCGTGGATGTTGCGCTGCATGGTGAAACCCTCCAGTGCGTTTGCCTCTGTCATGCAACAGCCGTGCACGTCTGCGCCGGGCCCTTGCGCCATGCACGCTGGCGGGCGGCACGGCGCTTGCGTCATAGCCGTAAAGCCCGGATCCACGGGGCATTTCCCCCAACATCGGGGGCCACTCTTGATCTTCTGCGACGGGAGGCGACCGACATGCGTGGACTGATCCTGGGACTGGCGGCAGGGCTGATGGCGTTTGGTGCCCAGGCCGACATCTACATCGCCAGCGATGGCAAGGGCGGCTTCGTGTTGTCCAATGTGCATCGGCCAGGACGGCACTATGAACGGGTGATCAAGGAGCGCGGGGTGGCTGGCGGGCCGGTCAACGCCCAGTTGGTAACCGGGCGGCCCTATGCCGACCTGGTGGCGGCCGCGGCCCTGGCCAACGATGTGTCGCCGGCGCTGCTGCATGCGCTGATCAAGGCCGAGTCCGGCTACAACCCCAAGGCCCGTTCGGCCAAGGGGGCGGCGGGATTGATGCAGCTGATGCCGGACACGGCGAAGGAGATGGGCGTGGCGGATGTGCTGGACCCGGCCTCCAACGTCCAGGGCGGGGCGCGCTATATCAAGCGCATGCTCAAGCTGTTCGACAACGACATCACCCTGGCGGTAGCGGCCTATAATGCCGGGCCCGACGCGGTACTCAGCCGGGGGCGGGTGGTGCCGCCGTTTGCCGAGACGCGGCGGTATGTGCCGGCGGTGTTGCGTGAGTATCGGTTGTTGCGGGGGTTGGCCGAGGATGCGCCGCTTTGATCGTGGTGGGGTTTCGAGGTGTTCGCCGTGATGGCTTCTGCGCCTGTGAGATCGAGCGCCGCCCGCGCGGCGCATCGCGGGGCAAGCCCGCTCCCACATCTGTTTCGGGCCAGTCAATCCTGCGCCATTACCTGGTCCGCCCTGTTTGTACGACGCGGTATGCGCGTGGTCGCTGCAGTCGTGCCGCTTGACTTGAGACATGCGCCAAGGCGGGCGACGGTACCCGAACAGGAAAAATTGGCCCGAAACAAATGTGGGAGCGGGCTTGTCCCGCGATGCGCCGCGCGGGCGGCGCTCGATCTTATAGGCGCTGCACCTGTTGCGGCAAGCACCTGGCAGCCCTCACTCGATCAATAGCCCACCCGACACCCCATGCTTCCCCCAACTCTGGGCTATAACCTCTAGAGGTGCCCAGCCGCGGAGCCCGCCATGGACCTCGCCCCCCGTCCCGACACACTGCTGCCCGCCGACACCGGCCAGGCGCGCAAGCCATTCAACCTGCTGCGCTGGTACGCCTGGGTGAGCCTGGCCATCATCCTCTCGGTGGGTGTCGGGCTGGGCCTGATCTCCAGCCGCTTCATCATCGACGAGAGCGTCGAGCGCGATGCCTTGCTCACCGCGCAGTTCATCACCTCCATCGCCGACGCCGAAGTGCGCCATGTGTCGATTCCCAACGTGCGGACCATGGGCGAATTGCTCGACCCGCGTACCGACCACGCCTTGTCGGACGTCGATCCCGAGGCCCGGCGCCGGGCCCGGGGCGAGTTCCTCGACCATATCGCCCACCTGCCGGACATGCTCCTGGCCAACATCTACGCCCCTGACCGCACGGTGATCTGGTCGAGCAACCCGGCCTTGATCGGCAAGCTGATCGAGTCGGACGACGACCTCGACCGAGCCTTCGAGTACAAGATGCGGGTGTCGGCCAGTTACCACGATTTCGAGCAGGCGCGCAGCGAACAGAAGTTCGTCACCCCGCCCGAACAGCTGTTCATCGAGAACTACATCCCCCTGTTCGATGCCGACGGCGAGCAGGTCACGGCCATGGTCGAGATCTACAAGGAGCCCCACGACCTGATCGTGCGCATCGAGCACGGCCTGCTGCTGATCTGGCTGGCCATCGCCGTGGGCGCCGGGCTGGTCTACGTCGGCCTGTACGGCATCATGCGCCGCGCTGCCCGATTGATGGCGGTGCAGCAGAAGCGGCTGATCGGCAACGAAACCTTCGTCGCCCTGGGCGAGGTGTCGTCGGCGGTGGCGCACAGCCTGCGCAACCCGCTGGCGAGCATCCGCTCCAGCGCCGAACTGGCCCAGGCGTTCGACGAAGGCCCGGCGCAGAAGAACATCAGCGACATCATCAGCCAGGTCGACCGGATGTCGCAGTGGGTGCGCGAGCTGCTGCAGTCGCTGCGCCCGCTTGGCGACGAGGCCGTGCCGGTGGATGTGGCCCAGGCCCTGCGCGACAGCCTCCAGGCCCATGGCCAGGCGCTGCAACAGGGTGGCGTGCGGTTGGTACTGGCCGACCTGCCGACGGTCCGGGTGCTGGGCCAGCCGGCCTTGCTCGGGCAGATCTTCAACAGCCTGATCGCCAACGCCCTGGAGTCAATGGAGGCGGGTGGCGAGCTACGCGTGGAGGTGATGCGTCACGACCGGCGCACCCTCAGCCTGCGCCTCTCGGACACCGGCAAGGGTATGAGCGAGCAGCAGCAGCGCATGGCTTTCCGGCCATTTTTCACCACCAAGCAGGGTGGCGTTGGGGTGGGGCTGATGCTGGTCAAGCGGATCATGGAGTGCTTTGGTGGCTCGGTGCGGTTGAGCAGTCGCGAGGGGATGGGGACACGGGTGCTGTTGAATTTTCGCGTGGCAGCAACGTGATTTTTTACTGTAAGTAAATTTCTTAACGTATTGTTTTAAAAGAAATTTATGAAATATGGGGTGCGACTCCCCAGAAGTGGGGAATTTTTCAACATTCAGCATTAATAAATCAGTTCAAGCCTATGATTTATAACAAAAAACAAAATACTCAATGCGCTGGCTGACTTTTTGCTAGACCTGACACAGGCCTGAGGTGGCACCATCTGCCCGGCCTCAATGAAGTCACTTTGCTACCATCGGTAGCAAGGGCATGCCGATAGCCCTCATCGGCCCCCAGGCGGGAGCGACGCGATGCAGACGCTCGAAAACGATGCCCCCGACAAGCCCGGCGCTTCCGCCACCGGGCTGGCCGCGCCGCTGCGCGAGTTCAACTTGCTGCGCTGGTTCTCGCTGGTCAGCCTGCTGATCATCGCCTCGGTCGCCGGCGGGCTGGGATATGTCTCGACGCGTTTCGTGGTGCGTGACAGCGTCGAGCGCGACGCCATGCTCACCGCCCAGTTCATCCAGGCCATGGCCCAGGCCGAGGTGCGCCATTCGCAGCTGCCGCCGGGCATCACCATGGGCGAGCTGCTCGACCCGCGCCTGGACCAGCAGCACCTGCAGTTCACCCCGCAACTGGCCGAGTCGACCCGGGTCGAATTCCTCGACCACGTCGAACACCTGCCCGACACCCTGCTGGCCAATGTCTATGCCCGCGACCGCCTGGTGGTCTGGTCGACCAACCCCAACCTGATCGGCAAGCGCATCGACGAGGACGACGACCTGGAGCATGCCTTCCATTCGCGCCAGTCGGTATCGGCCAGCTACCACAAGGCCGACGAGGATCGCGAGGAGCAGAAGTTCCAGCGCGAGCCCCGGCACCTGTTCATCGAGAACTACATCCCGCTGTTCGACAGTCAGGGCGAGCAGGTACTGGCGATGGTCGAGATCTACAAGGAACCCCAGGACCTGGTGCGGCGCATCCAGCGCGGCTATGTGCTGATCTGGGCCTCGACCCTGGTCGGCGGGGCGCTGATCTACTTCGGCCTGTTCTGGATCGTGCGCCGCGCCGCCAGCCTGCTGCACCACCAGCAGGACCGCCTGGTGGCCAGCGAGACCTACGTGGCCCTGGGCGAGATGTCCTCGGCGGTGGCCCACAGCCTGCGCAACCCGTTGGCCAACATCCGCTCCAGCGCGGAACTGGCGCAGGACATCGCCAGCCCGGCGGCGCAGAAGAACATCGGCGATATCATTACCCAGGTCGACCGCATGTCGCGCTGGGTCCGCGACCTGCTGGTATCGTTGCGCCCGGCCAGCGACGAGCCCGAATCGGTGGACCTGGTGGCGGCCATCGAGGATGCGCGCCAGACCTTCGCCCCGCAGATCGAGCGCAACGGCGTGCGCTTCGCCTTCGATGGGCCGCCAGCGCAATGGGTGGCCAGCCAGCCGCTGCAACTGACGCAGATCCTCAACAGCCTGTTCGCCAACGCCCTGGAGGCTATGCCCCAGGGCGGCGAGCTGCGCGCCGAGGTGCGCCAGCTGGAAGGCCAGCAGGCCCAGCTGCAGCTCAGCGACACCGGCAAGGGCATGAGCGAGCAGCAGCGGCGCATGGTGTTCAAGCCGTTCTTCACCACCAAGCAGGGCGGGCTGGGTGTCGGCCTGGCCCTGGTCAAGCGGATCATGGAACGCTTTGGCGGCGCGGTCGAACTGACCAGCCGCGAAGAGGAAGGAACCCGCGTCAGCCTGACTTTCAACATTGCAGCGGGAGGGGACCATGGAGCACAGCATCCTGGTGGTCGAGGATGATGAAATCCTTGCCGATAACATTCGCACCTACCTGAGCCTGAAAGGCTTCGAGGTCACGGTGTGCCACAGCGCGGAGCTGGCGTTGGAGCAGATCAAGCGCGCCCAGCCGGACGCCGTGCTGACCGACAACTCGCTGCCCGGCATGAGCGGCCACGACCTGCTGCGCACGCTGGTGGCACAGGCGCCGGAGCTCAAGGTGATCATGATGACCGGCTACGGCAACGTCGAGGACGCCGTGCTGGCCATGAAGGAGGGGGCATTCCACTACCTGACCAAGCCGGTGGTGCTGGCCGAGCTCAAACTGATGCTGGACAAGGCCCTGGCCGCCGAGCGCATGGAGCGCACGCTGTCGTTCTACCAGGAGCGCGAGGCGCAGAAGTCCGGACTGCAGGCGCTGATCGGCGAGTCGCCGGC
This sequence comes from Pseudomonas sp. 2hn, assembly GCF_019646095.1. Classification (NCBI taxonomy): domain Bacteria; kingdom Pseudomonadati; phylum Pseudomonadota; class Gammaproteobacteria; order Pseudomonadales; family Pseudomonadaceae; genus Pseudomonas; species Pseudomonas sp. 2hn. The sequence continues at coordinate 2,683,822 of NZ_CP081016.1, forward strand.
CATGCTCGAGCTCAAGCACACCCTGCGCCAGCTGCTCGAAGCCGAGCAGCGCATGGCCAGCGGCGACCTGCCGCCAGTACTGGTCGAGGGCGAGACCGGCACCGGCAAGGAACTGGTGGCCCGCGCCCTGCATTTCGACGGCAGCCGGGCCAAGGGACCGTTTATCGAGTTCAACTGCGCCTCGATCCCCGCCAACTTGCTGGAGGCCGAGCTGTTCGGTCATGAAAAGGGTGCCTTCACCGATGCCAAGGAGCGCCGTGTAGGCCTGGTCGAGGCGGCCGACGGCGGCACCTTGTTCCTCGACGAGATCGGCGAGATGGACCTGGTGCTGCAGGCCAAGCTGCTCAAGCTGCTGGAGGATCGCACCATCCGCCGCATCGGCGCGGTCAAGGAGCGCAAGGTCGACCTGCGGGTGATCAGCGCCACCAACTGCAACCTCGAGCAGATGGTCCAGCAGGGCAAGTTCCGCCGCGACCTGTTCTTCCGCCTGCGCATCATCGTCCTCAAGGTGCCGCGCCTGCACGCGCGCGGGCAGGATATCCTGCGCCTGGCCCGGCATTTCCTGGCCCACCACGGGCGGCGCTACGGCAAGCCCAACCTGCGCTTCTCGGCCGAGGCCGAAGCGCTGATGCTGGGCTACGGCTGGCCGGGCAACGTGCGCGAGTTGCGCAACATGCTCGAGCAGACGGTGCTGCTGGCGCCCAGCGAGGTGATCGGCGCCCATCAGCTGAACCTGTGTCTGACCCTGGTCGACGAGCCACAGGCGCAACCGGCGCAGGTCCTGGCATTCGAAGCGCCGCGCCACGAGCCCCCGAGCGCCGCCAGCCTGCCGGACATGGAGCGCGACATGGTCTGCCGCACGCTTGATCGCACCGACTGGAACGTCACCAAGTCGGCGCGTTTGCTGGGGCTGTCGCGGGACATGCTGCGCTACAAGATCGAGAAACTCGGCCTGACCCGCCCGGACAAGCGCCAGTGGTGACCAGCCCTGCGCTCTCATGGAAAAAACTTAATTTCTTGATTTAACTGGGGAAACGTGGGAGCGGGCTTGTCGGAACGCCGCACCGCCCGGATCACCGGCTATGCCGGTGCCATACACCGCATCGCGGGGCAAGCCCGCTCCCACGCTGTTGATGCTGGCAACCCTGTTCCCTGCGCGACAGCGCAGCCCGAAGTGCGGGGCGATCTCCTACAGGGACCGAGTAGCGTTATGGGCTCAAGGTTTCCCGCCAGTCCCTGACCCACCACCGTCACGCCCCATCCCCTCCGACCCACTACCCCCCATCCCCGGCAGATCACGATCATCGTTCTGCTCGGCTGGCGGGCTGTCCGGGTCATTACCCTTGATCCGCGGGTCGGTGTCCCGTGGCATGGGCTTCTCGATCGGGTTGAGGGTGCTGTCGACCCCCGGCTGTGGCGCCGGATTGTGCGGATCGTCAGGGTAGGTGGCGCCGGTACCGGCGGCCAGGGCCAGGGGCGAGGCGAGCAGGGCGGCGAGGAGGAAGGCGTGTTTCATGGGGCAGGCTCCTTTGCGACGGAGAAAGCGGCCCTGCCTGCGCAGGGCCTCTGTCTCACTTGGGCCTGTGACCCGTCAGCAAGGTGCCATGACGGCGACCAATGGTCACACCACCATCGACAGCAGCATGATGAAGATGATGCCGACCACCGAGAGGATGGTCTCCATCATGCTCCAGGTCTTGAAGGTCTCGGCCACGGTCATGTTGAAGTACTGCTTGACCAGCCAGAACCCGGCGTCGTTGACGTGGGACAGGATCAAGGAACCGGCGCCGGTGGCCAGCACCAGCAGCTCACGGTTGACCCCCGGCACCAGATCGATCACCGGGGCGACGATGCCGGCGCCGGTGATGGTGGCCACGGTGGCGGAGCCGGTGGCGATGCGGATCACCGCCGCCACCAGCCAGGCCAGCAGGATCGGCGAGATCTCGGCCTGCACCGCCATCTGCCCGATCACGTTGCCGACGCCGGTGTCCACCAGCATCTGCTTGAAGCCGCCGCCGGCGCCGACGATCAGCACGATGGCGGCGGTGGGCGCCAGGCTCTGGTCGAGCATCTTCATGATCTGCTGGCGGTTGAAGCCGCGGGCCGAGCCGAAGGTGTAGAAGGCCAGCAGCAAGGCGGCGAGCAGGGCGGTGATCGGGTGGCCGATCAGGTCCATCCACTGGCGCACGATGTGCTCGGCCGGCAATACCACGTCGGCGAAGGTTTTCAGCAGCATCAGCACCACCGGCAGCAGCACGGTGATCAGGGTCACGCTGAAGCTCGGCAGGTTCTGCTGGTTCGACTCGCGGGCGATCTGGTCCATCAGCTCCTGGGACGGGTTGCCCGGGATGTAGCGCGAGATGAAGTTACCGAACAGGGGACCGGCGATCACCGCGGTCGGCAGGGCCACCAGCAGGCCGTAGAAGATGGTCTTGCCGATGTCTGCGTGGAAGATGCCGATCGCCAGCAGCGGCCCCGGGTGCGGCGGCACCAGGCCGTGCACCACCGAAAGGCCCGCCAGCAGCGGGATGCCGATCTTCACCAGCGACACGCCGGAGCGGCGGGCGACGATGAACACCAGCGGGATCAGCAGCACGAAGCCGATCTCGAAGAACAGCGGGATGCCCACCAGGAAGGCGGCGAACATCATCGCCCAGTGCACCTTCTGCTTGCCGAAGGCGCGGATCAGGGTCTGGGCGATCTGGTCGGCGCCGCCGGAGTCGGCCATCAGCTTGCCGAGCATGGTGCCCAGCGCCAGGACGATGCCGACGAAGCCGAGCACGCCGCCGAAGCCGTCCTGGAACGATTTCATCACCTTGGCCACCGGCATGCCGGAGGTCAGGCCGAGAAAGCCTGCGGCCAGGGTCAGGGCGACGAAGGGGTGAACTTTGAAATGGGTGATCAGCAGGATGAGCCCGACGATGGTGACCATCGCGTCGAGCAACAGGAAGGTATCGGTAGCCAGTCCGAACATGGTTCGTGAACCTCGGTCTTTTCGTTGTTGTTTTGGTGTCGCGTGTCTTGCGTCATTGCGTCTTGAGAAGCATGGAGACAGCGCTGTCTTTGGTGAGCCGGAAAAACCGCCGGATCAGGCAGTCCGCGCCAGCGCCTGCTCACCGCAAGGCTTTAGCCATTGGTGCACGTCCTCGGCCAGCGTCGTCAGCGGGCGGGTGGCATCCAGGGCCAGGGTCAGGGGCTCGGCGTGCGGCGGCTCCAGCGCGGCGAACTGGCTGTCGATCAGGCTGGCTGGCATGAAGTGGCCTGGGCGGGCCAGCACGCGCTTTTCCGCTTCCTGCGGGGTCAGTTCGAGGAACACGAAGCACAGTTCGGGCACGGCCTGGCGCAGGGTGTCGCGGTAGCGGCGCTTGAGGGCCGAGCAGGTCAGGATCGGGCGCTCGCCGGCGGCCAGGGTATGTTGCAGTTCCTGGCCCAGGCGCACCAGCCAGCCGGCGCGGTCGTCGTCGTCCAGGGGAATGCCGGCACTCATCTTGGCGATGTTCGCGGCGGGGTGGAAGGCATCGCCTTCGATCAGGCGGCCGCCGCTGCGGGTGGCGATGGCGGCGCCGACGCTGCTTTTACCACAGCCGGCTACGCCCATGACCACGATCGCGGACAGGGAAGGGTTCATCTGTACCTCCTGCTGGGTGAGATAGCGCTGTCTCGGTCGGGACGAGCCGAAGGTCTTGCGCCACCCTCCCGGGTGTTATTGATCTTGTCTTTGGCAGTATGGACGCTGAACGCATGCCTGCTACCAAGATTGCATTGCCTGCATTCAGAGACAGCGCTACCTTAGTGACCGTTCCCCATTCCTGCAAGCGGTAAAATTACAACACTCATGTCCCGCACTGGCTCGCGCACTACCGGTCGTCCCACCCTGGCGGAAGTCGCCAGGCTTTCCGGGGTTTCCCCCATCACCGCCTCCCGCGCCCTGCGTGGCGTCAGCACGGTCGCGCCGGAACTGGCGCAGAAGGTCATGGCTGCGGCGGCCAGCCTCGGCTACGTCGCCAACCCGGCGGCGCGCGCCCTGGCCTCGGCGCGCAGCCAGTCGGTGGTGGTGTTGATCCCGTCGCTGTCCAACCAGCTGTTCATCGACACCCTCGAGGCCATCCACGAGGTGATGCGCCCTCGTGGCCTGGAGGTGCTGATCGGCAACTATCACTACGATATTGCCGAGGAAGAGAACCTGATCCGCAACTACCTGGCCTACCAACCGTGCGGCATGCTGCTCACCGGCTTCGAGCGCAGCGACGCCTCGCGGCAGATGCTCGCCGCCAGCCGGGTGCCGTGCGTGCATATGATGGAGCTGGGCGGCGAGGCCGATGCCCTGTCGGTGGGCTTCTCCCAACACGAGGCCGGTCGCGCCGCAGCGCGCCACCTGATCGAGCGGGGCCGTCGGCGCCTGGGGTTCATTGCCGCGCAGCTCGACCCGCGGGTGATGCAGCGCGCCGAGGGCTTCCGCCAGGCCCTGGCCGAGGCCGGCCTGCAGGCGCCCGAGCTGGAAATGCTCGATCCGCAGCCGTCTTCCATCGGCCTGGGCGGCACGCTGTTCAGCCGCTTGCTGGCCAAGGCGCCGGATGTCGACGGCATCTTCTTCTGCAACGACGACCTGGCCCAGGGCGCGGTGCTGCAGGCGCTGCGCGAGGAAGTCGAGGTGCCGCGGCGGGTGGCGATGGTCGGCTTCAACGACCTGCCGGCCTCGGCGCACATGGTCCCGCGCCTGACCTCGATCCGCACCCCGCGCGCGGCGGTCGGCCGCGGCGCGGCCCAGGCGCTGCTGGCGCTGCTCGACGGCAAGCGGGTGGCCACCGGGCAGCAGGACCTGGGGTTCGAGTTGATGGTGCGGGAGAGTTCTTAGGGCGGTAAACATTGGACCGCACTGTCGTATGGGAAATCGGTGATTTCCCATTTAATCGGTACCCACCTGATAATTTTGCCAGTTGCGTCCGTCCTCCTGACTGACAACGCTGCCAGTAGATATCAGGGGGACTGAGCCATGGTGGCAACAACCTATTTATTGCAGTTGGATAGCAAGGGTACAGTGACGTCCACCCGCTCTAACTCAGGCAATGTAGACCTTGAATACTCCGTCTACGGTTTGAATTCAGTGTCCCTGCCTTGCGCGCCATTATCTAGGTTCAACGGTCAGTTATTCGAATTGCCTTGCGGTCACTACCTGCTGGGAAACGGCTACCGAGGATACAACCCGGTATTGATGCGCTTTAACTCTCCAGACAGTTACAGTCCGTTTGGGACCGGAGGATTGAACGGATTTGCATACTGTGCCGGCGACCCCGTCAATCGAACAGACCCGTCCGGGCACATGCATCGCGTCAAATCATCGGTTAAAGGTCTGATGGGCAAAGCAGAACCCAGGCCTGCCCTGACGGGTTATCGGAGTCTGTCGGGGGATCTCGACAATGTGTCCACGTTCTCTGCGGGAGTACTCGCAACCCCCACTGCTCCGGCTTTCGATGAATTAAGTCGGCGTGACTCCCTATCATCTCTTGCATCGGGTTATACGCCCAGTGCGCCACCAGTCTCTGAGATCGTCAGGCGTCATTCGAGTGCGTCACAGGAGTCGGAACATATACCTACTGCGCCACCGGTAGTTGAGTTTGTGCGACGTACCTCCGTGGAGTCGATCATTTCAAACAACATGCCATCAGCTCCGATGTTCGACGGCACGGGTGATCAGGCGCTGCAAGCTGGGGGCGTTGTGCGCCCACAAGCTCCAACAACCGCTATGCCTCCCTCCAGCGCTGCGGTTGGACAACAGGTAAGGGAGGCGAGTTGAGCATTTACTGAATCTGCCTGCACAAAACGGATAGCACTCTGCACAATCCGGATATCCCCGTCCCACCCAGGGACCTAACCTGACCCGGCCTGAACAATAACAACGGAGGCCCTGGCCATGTCCCTGGGATTCGACTATCTCAATGCCTTGCTCGAGGATGACCGGGAGAAGGGCGTCTACCGCTGCAAGCGGGAGATGTTCACCGACCCGCGCCTGTTCGACCTGGAGATGAAGCACATCTTCGAGGGCAACTGGATCTACCTGGCCCATGAAAGCCAGATCCCCGCCAACAACGATTTCCTCACCCTGACCATGGGGCGCCAGCCGATCTTCATCGCGCGCAACAAGGACGGGGAACTCAATGCCTTCCTCAACGCCTGCAGCCACCGCGGCGCCATGCTTTGCCGGCACAAGCGCGGCAACCGGGCAAGCTACACCTGCCCGTTTCACGGCTGGACCTTCAATAACAGCGGCAAGCTGCTCAAGGTCAAGGATCCGGGCAACGCCGGCTACCCCGACAGCTTCAACTGCGACGGCTCCCACGACCTGACCAAGGTCGCCCGTTTCGAGTCGTACCGGGGCTTCCTGTTCGGCAGCCTGAATGCCGAGGTCAAGCCGCTGGTCGAGCACCTGGGCGAGTCGGCGAAGATCATCGACATGATCGTCGACCAGTCGCCCGAGGGCCTGGAAGTGCTGCGCGGTGCAAGTTCGTACATCTACGAAGGCAACTGGAAACTCACCGCCGAGAACGGCGCCGACGGCTATCACGTCAGCTCCGTGCACTGGAACTACGCCGCCACCCAGAACCAGCGCAAGCAGCGCGAGGCGGGCGACGAGATCAAGACCATGAGCGCCGGCGCCTGGGCCAAGCAGGGCGGCGGTTTCTACTCCTTCGAGCACGGCCACCTGCTGCTCTGGACCCGCTGGGCCAACCCCGAGGATCGCCCGGCCTATGAGCGACGCGAGCAACTGGCCGCTGACTTCGGCCAGGCCCGCGCCGACTGGATGATCGAGAACTCACGCAACCTGTGCCTGTACCCCAACGTCTACCTGATGGACCAGTTCAGCTCGCAGATCCGCGTGGCCCGACCGATCTCGGTGAACAAGACCGAGATCACCATCTACTGCATCGCGCCCAAGGGTGAAAGCGCCGAGGCCCGCGCCCGACGCATCCGTCAGTACGAGGACTTCTTCAACGTCAGCGGCATGGCCACCCCGGACGACCTGGAGGAGTTCCGCTCCTGCCAGACCGGCTACGGCGCCGGCGCCGGTTGGAACGACATGTCCCGGGGGGCCAAGCACTGGATCGAAGGCCCCGACGCGGCGGCCAGCGAGATCGCGCTCAAGCCGCTGCTGTCGGGCGTGCGCACCGAAGATGAAGGCTTGTTCGTGCTGCAGCACAAGTACTGGCAGGACACCATGGTCCAGGCCCTGAAGGATGAACAACAGCTGATCCCCGTGGAGGCCGTGCAATGAGCCTGCATGACACCGTGCGCGATTTCCTCTACCGCGAGGCGCGCTACCTGGACGATGCCCAGTGGGACCAGTGGCTGGAGCTGTACGCCTGTGACGCGACCTTCTGGATGCCCTCTTGGGATGACGACGACACCCTGACCGAGGACCCGCAAAGCGAGATCTCGCTGATCTGGTACGGCAACCGGGGCGGTCTCGAGGACCGGGTTTTCCGCATCAAGACCGAGCGCTCCAGCGCCACGGTCCCGGACACCCGCACCTCGCACAACCTCAGCAACATCGAGATCGTCGCGGTGGACGAGGGCAGCTGCCAGGTGCGTTTCAACTGGCACACCCTGAGCTTTCGCTACAAGACCACCGACAGTTACTTCGGCACCAGCTTCTACACCCTCGACCTGCAAGGCGAGCAGCCGCTGATCAAGGCCAAGAAGGTGGTCCTGAAGAACGACTACGTGCGCCAGGTCATCGACATCTACCACATCTGATTCACCGCCGAGCCTGTCGGTGTGCCTGAGGGCGCGCCGCGCCCAGGCTCGCCCGCGAGGTGCACCATGAGCTACCAGATCGCACTTAATTTCGAGGACGGGGTCACCCGCTTCATCGAGGCCGCCGGCCACGAGACCGTGGCCGACGCCGCCTACCGCCAGGGCATCAACATCCCGCTGGACTGCCGCGACGGCGCCTGCGGCACCTGCAAGTGCAAGGCCGAGTCCGGGCAATACGCGTTGGGCGACAACTTCATCGAGGACGCCCTGAGCGCGGAGGAAATCGCCCAGGGGTACGTGCTGACCTGCCAGATGCGCGCCGAAAGCGACTGCGTGGTGCGCATCCCGGCTTCGTCGCAAGTGTGCAAGACCGAGCAGGCCAGCTTTGAAGCGGCCATCAGCGACGTGCGCCAGCTGTCGGCCAGCACCATCGCCCTGTCGATCAAGGGCGAGGCGCTCAGCCGCCTGGCGTTCCTGCCGGGGCAGTACGTCAACCTCAAAGTGCCGGGCAGCGAGCAGAGCCGCGCCTACTCGTTCAGTTCGCTGCCCAAGGACGGCGAAGTCAGCTTCCTGATCCGCAACGTGCCGGGCGGGTTGATGAGCAGCTTCCTCACCCAACTGGCCAAGGCTGGTGACAGCATGAGCCTGGCAGGCCCGTTGGGCAGTTTCTACCTGCGGACGATCCAGCGCCCCTTGCTGCTGCTGGCCGGCGGCACGGGCCTCGCGCCATTCACCGCAATGCTGGAGAAGATCGCCGAGCAGGGCAGCGCGCATCCGCTGCACCTTGTTTACGGGGTGACCAATGACTTCGACCTGGTCGAACTGGACCGCCTGCAAGCCCTGGCCACGCGCATTCCCAACTTCACCTTCAGCGCCTGTGTGGCCAACCCCGATAGCCAGTACCCGCAAAAGGGCTACGTCACCCAGCACATCGAGCCGCGCCACCTCAACGACGGCGATGTCGATGTGTACCTGTGCGGCCCGCCGCCGATGGTCGAGGCGGTCAGCCAGTACATCCGCGAGCAGGGCATCACCCCGGCCAATTTCTACTACGAGAAGTTCGCCGCGGCGGCCTGAAGCTTTTATGGGGCTGCCCGCATCGTGCGGGTGAGGGTGGCCTCTTTTTTTCATTGGCTTCGAGAACGCCGGGGCCGCGTTGCGGCCCTTTCGCGGCACAAGGCCGCTCCTACACCAGCCGCGCAGTCCCTGTAGGAGCGGCCTTGTGCCGCGAAAGGAGGGCGCAGCCCTCCCGGCGATCTTGACTTGAACAGGACACTCAAATGAACAACCGATTCCAAGGCAAAGTCGCCCTGGTCACCGGCGCCGCCCAAGGCATCGGCCGCGCCGTGTGCTGGCGGCTCAAGGCCGAGGGCGCGCAGGTGGTGGCGGTGGACCGCTCCGAGCTGGTCCACGAACTGGCGGGCGAGGGCGTGCTGACCCTCACCGCCGACCTCGAACGGCATGCCGACTGCGCTCAGGTCATGGCCCGCGCCGTCGAGACCTTCGGCCGCCTCGACATCCTGGTCAACAACGTCGGCGGCACGATCTGGGCCAAGCCCTTCGAGCACTACCAGGTCGAACAGATCGAGGCCGAGGTACGCCGCTCGCTGTTCCCCACCCTGTGGTGCTGCCACGCCGCGCTGCCGTACATGCTCGAACGCGGCAGCGGCGCCATCGTCAACGTCTCTTCCATCGCCACCCGCGGCGTCAACCGCGTGCCCTACGGCGCGGCCAAGGGCGGCGTCAACGCGCTCACCGCGTGCCTGGCCTTCGAGACCGCCGGGCGCGGTATTCGGGTCAACGCCACCGCCCCCGGCGGCACCGAGGCGCCACCACGACGCATCCCCCGCAACGAGGCCGAGCAGAGCGCCCAGGAGCGGGCCTGGTACCAGCAGATCGTCGACCAGACCCTGTCCAGCAGCCTGATGAAGCGCTACGGCAGCCTCGACGAGCAGGTCGGCGCGATCCTCTTCCTGGCTTCTGACGAGGCCTCGTACATCACCGGCGTGACCCTGCCGGTGGGCGGTGGCGACCTCGGCTGAAGGCCGCCCCGGCAAGGTTTCTCTGCACACAACAAGAACAACGGAGACAGATGCCATGCGAACACTCGACGTCCACGCGATCATCGCCAATGCCCGCTTCACCCCCTTCCACTGGATGGTCATGGCCTGGTGCGGCCTGCTGCTGATCTTCGACGGCTACGACCTGTTCATCTACGGCGTGGTGCTGCCGGTGATCATGCAGGAATGGGCGCTGACTCCGCTACAGGCCGGCGCCCTGGGCAGCTACGCGCTGTTCGGCATGATGTTCGGCGCCCTGGCGTTCGGCAGCCTGGCCGACCGCATCGGGCGCAAGAAGGGCATCGCCCTGTGCTTCGCGCTGTTCTCGGGGGCGACCATCCTCAACGGCTTCGCCAGCAGCCCCAGCGAGTTCGGCCTCTATCGCTTTTTTGCAGGACTCGGCTGCGGCGGACTGATGCCCAACGCCGTGGCGCTGATGAACGAGTACGCGCCCAAGCGCCTGCGCAGCACCCTGGTGGCGATCATGTTCAGCGGCTACTCGCTGGGCGGCATGCTCTCGGCGGGTATCGGCATTTTCCTGCTGCCGCGTTTCGGCTGGGAATCGATGTTCTTCGCCGCTGCCGTGCCGCTGCTGTTCCTTCCGGTGATCCTGTTCTACCTGCCGGAGTCCATCGGCTTCCTGGTGCGCAAGGGCCGTACCGAAGAGGCTCGCAGTCTGCTCAAGCGCCTCGACCCGACATGCGATGTCACCGAGCGCGACACACTGGTCGTGGGAGCGGGCTTGCCCCGCGAAGCTGGCAACGCCTCATCTGTACTCGAACTGTTCCGCAACGGCCTGGCCATCCGCACCCTGGCCCTGTGGCTGGCGTTCTTCTGCTGCCTGCTGATGGTCTACGCCCTCAGCTCCTGGCTGCCCAAGCTGATGGCCAGCGCCGGCTACAGCCTCGGCTCGAGCCTTTCGTTCCTGCTGGCGCTGAACTTCGGCGGCATGGCCGGGGCGATTCTCGGCGGCTGGCTGGGCGACCGTTACAACCTGGTCAAGGTCAAGGTGGCGTTCTTCCTCGCCGCCGCGCTGTCGATCAGCCTGCTGGGGGTAAACAGCCCGATGCCGGTGCTGTACCTGCTGATCTTCATCGCCGGCGCCACCACCATCGGCACGCAGATCCTGCTGTATGCCGGGGCCGCCCAGCTGTATGGCCTCTCGGTGCGCGCCACGGGCCTGGGCTGGGCCTCCGGCATCGGCCGCAACGGCGCCATCGTCGGGCCGCTGCTGGGCGGCGCGCTGATGGGCATCAACCTGCCGCTGCAACTGAACTTCATCGCCTTCGCCATCCCCGGCGCCGTCGCCGCGCTGGCCATGGCCGTGCACCTGGCCAGCGGCCGGCGCCACGCCCTGGCCGTAGCGGCCTGAACTCCCACCCTGACTGAACTGGAGCCTGCATGACACGCCCAACCATCGACCGGCTGGAGACGCTCATCGTCGACCTGCCGACCATTCGCCCGCACAAGCTGGCCATGCACACGATGCAGCGTCAGACCCTGGTGATCCTGCGCCTGCGTTGCAGCGACGGCGTGGAAGGCATCGGCGAGGCCACCACCATCGGCGGCCTGGCCTACGGCTACGAAAGCCCCGAGGGCATCAAGGCCAATATCGACGCGCACCTGGCGCCGGCACTGATCGGCCTGCCCGCGGGCAACATCAACGCCGCCATGCTCAGGCTGGACACGCTCGCCAAGGGCAACACCTTCGCCAAGTCGGCGATCGAGAGCGCCTTGCTCGACGCCCAGGGCAAGCGCCTGGGGCTGCCGGTCAGCGAACTGCTCGGCGGGCGGGTACGCGACAGCCTGGAGGTGGCCTGGACCCTGGCCAGCGGCGACACCGCCCGGGATATCGCCGAAGCCGAGCACATGCTGGAGATCCGGCGTCACCGGCTGTTCAAGCTGAAGATCGGCGCCAATCCGCTGGAGCAAGATCTCAGGCACGTGCTGGCGATCAAGCGCGAACTGGGCGAGCGCGCCAGTGTGCGGGTCGACGTCAACCAGTACTGGGACGAGTCCCAGGCGATCCGCGCCTGCCAGGTGCTGGGCGACAACGGCATCGACCTGGTCGAGCAGCCGATCTCGCGCATCAACCGGGGCGGCCAGGTGCGCCTGAACCAGCGCAGCCCGGCGCCGATCATGGCCGACGAGTCCATCGAGAGCGTGGAGGACGCCTTCAGCCTGGCCGCCGAGGGCGCGGCGAGTGTCTTCGCCCTGAAGATCGCCAAGAACGGCGGCCCCCGCGCCATGCTGCGCACCGCGCAGATCGCCGAGGCCGCCGGCATCGCCCTGTATGGCGGGACCATGCTCGAAGGGGCGGTGGGCACCCTGGCCTCGGCCCATGCCTTCCTCACCCTGCGCCAGCTGACCTGGGGCACCGAGCTGTTCGGCCCGTTGCTGCTGACCGAGGACATCGTCCGCGAAGCACCGGTCTACCGCGATTTCCACCTGCACGTTCCGGCCACCCCCGGCCTGGGCCTGACCCTGGATGAGGCGCAGCTGTCGCGCTTCGCCCGCCGCTGAGACAAGGAGAGACACCATGCTGTTCCACGTGAAGATGACCGTGAAACTGCCGGCCGACATGGACCCGGCCAAGGCCGCGCAACTGATGGCTGATGAAAAGGAACTGGCCCAGCGCCTGCAGCGCGAGGGCACCTGGCGCCACCTGTGGCGCATCGCCGGCCACTACGCCAACTACAGCGTGTTCGACGTGCCCAGCGTCGAGGCGCTGCACGACACCCTGCTGCAACTGCCGCTGTTCCCCTACATGGACATCGAGGTCGCTGGCCTGTGCCGCCACCCCTCGTCGATCCATGCCGACGACCGCTGAACTCCACAAGACAAGAACAACCAGAGGTACCTGATCATGACCGTGAAGATTTCCCATACCCCTGAAGTGCAGCAGTTCTTTGAAGAGGCCGCGGGCCTGCAAAACGACAACGGCAGTCCGCGCCTCAAGCGTATCGTCCAGCGGGTGTTGCAGGACGCCGCGCGCCTGATCGAAGACCTGGAGATCAGCGAGGACGAGTTCTGGTACGCCGTCGATTACCTCAACCGCCTGGGCGGGCGCGGCGAGGCCGGGCTGTTGGTGGCGGGGTTGGGTCTGGAGCACTTCCTCGACCTGCTGCAGGACGCCAAGGATGCCCGGGCCGGCCTGGCCGGTGGCACCCCGCGTACCATCGAAGGCCCGCTGTATGTGGCGGGCGCGCCGATCACCGAGGCCGAGGCGCGCATGGACGATGGCAGCGAGGAGGGCGTGGCCACGGTGATGTTCCTCGAGGGGCAGGTATTCGGCCCCCAGGGCCAGCCGCTGGCCGGCGCCACGGTCGACCTGTGGCACGCCAACACCCGGGGCACCTACTCGTTCTTCGACCAGAGCCAGTCCGCCTACAACCTGCGTCGGCGCATCATCACCGACGCCGATGGCCGCTACCGTGCCCGCTCGATCGTGCCGTCGGGCTACGGCTGCGACCCACAGGGGCCGACCCAGGAATGCCTGGACCGGCTTGGCCGCCACGGCCAGCGCCCGGCGCACATCCACTTCTTCATCTCTGCACAGGGGCATCGCCACCTGACCACCCAGATCAACCTCGCCGGCGACCGCTACCTGTGGGACGACTTCGCCTATGCCACCCGTGAAGGGCTCGTGGGCGAGGTGGTGTTCCGCGAAAGTGGGCAGGGGCGGGTTGCCGAACTGACCTTCGACTTCCAGTTGCAGCAGGCGCAGGACAGCGAGGCCGAGCAGCGCAGCGCAAGGCCACGGGCCTTGCAGCAGGCCTGAGGGCCTTATCGCGGGGCAAGTCCGCTCCCACAGCTCAAAACGTGGCCCTTTGGTTTGCCAAGGGCCGCGTGGGAGCGAGCTTGCCCCGCGATCGAAGGCGCAGCCTTCGCCATGCCCAGGAGGAGGGCATACCAGCGTTTCACCCCCGTTCCAGCGCTTCATCACATAACAACAAGATCAGAGAGCTTCGGAATGAACCACACCCCTTGCGTCGTCCTGGGCCTGACCCTGCTCAGCCCCTCCCTGCTGGCCGCCGAAGGCGGCTTCCTCGAAGACGCCAAAGCCAGCCTCGGCGCGCGCAACTACTATTTCAGCCGCGACTACGGCGACATCGTCGGCGCCAACCGGCAGTCCCGGGCCGAAGAGTGGGCCCAGGGCTTCATCCTCGACTTCAAGTCCGGCTATACCCCCGGCTCCGTCGGTTTCGGCGTGGATGCCCTGGGCCTGCTGGGCATCCGCCTGGACAGCAGCCCCGAGCGGGTCAACACCGGGCTGCTGCCGGTACACGGCGATGGCCGCGCCGCAGGCGAGTACAGCCGCCTGGCACCGACCTTCAAGGCGCGTTGGTCGAAAAGCGAGCTGCGCCTGGGCGAGCTGCAACCCAACCTGCCGGTCCTCACCTTCAGCGATATTCGCCTGCTGCCGCCGACCTACCAGGGCATCAGCCTCAGTTCCGCCGAGCTGGAGGGCCTGACGGTGCAGGCCGGCCACTTGAGCAGCACGCACCTGCGTAACGAGGGTGGCGATGACAGGATGAGCGCCATGCTCGGCCATGTGCCGATGCGCCAGGCACAAAGCGACGCCTTCGACTATGTGGGCGGCGACTACGGGTTCAATGCCGGCCAAAGCAGTGCAAGCCTGTGGTACGGGCAATTGCAGGATATCTACCGGCAGGGTTTTGTGGGTCTCAAGCACAGCAAGCCCGTGGGCGACTGGGTGCTCAGCGCCAATCTCGGCTACTTCAGCGCCCGCGAAGCGGGCGACGCGCTGCTGGGGCGGATCGACAACCAGGCATTCTTCTCGCTGCTGACCGCCCGGCGCGGCGGGCACGGCTTTCATATTGGCTATCAGGGCATCTACGGCGATAGCCCGTTTCCCCGGGTGTTTGCCAACATCTCGCCGCTGGGCAACGAAGTACCGACCTACGAGTTCGCCTACACCGACGAGCGCTCCTGGCAGCTGCGCTACGACTATAACTTCGCCGCCCTGGGCATCCCCGGGTTGACCGCGACGGTGCGCTACATCAGCGGCGACAATGTCGATACCGGGCAGGGCTTCGAGGGCCGGGATCGCGAGCGCGACATCGACCTGGGCTACGCCGTGCAGAGCGGGGTGCTCAAGGGGCTGGGAATTCGCGTGAGAAACGCGATGGCGCGCTCGAACTATCGCAGCGATATCGACGAGAATCGCCTGATCCTGGTGTACACCTGGCAGCTATTCTGACAATACGCTGGCAAGACGGCGATGCACCTGCCCAAGCCAATCTATTGGGGTGAGCCAAACAACCCTGTCCAGTAGATCCCGGCATCGCTCTTCGGATCCACCGCATACGCCGCCCCCAGCTCGCGGAAGTCCGGGTTCATCAGCGTGGCGCAGTGCCCTGGGCTTGCCAGCCAGCCATCGACCACCTTGCGCGCGGTGTCGCGTCCGGCGGCGATGTTTTCGCCGATCTGCCGGTACAGGTAGCCGGCCAGCTCCGCCCGGTCGCCCGGGGTGCGGCTATCGCGGTCGATATGGTCGAAGAAGTTCTGGTTGGCCATGGCCCGGGTGTGGTTGGCGGCGACGCCCGCCAGGGTCGTGTTCCAGGCCAGCGCCGGGGCGGCGGGGTAGGGCTGGCCGCCGCACTGGCGGGGCAGCTTGCGCGCGGCGTTGATCTCCTGCAGCAGCTTCTGCCCTTCGGCCTGCCAGTCGCCCAGGCGGGCGCTGAGCAGCGGCCGGGCCAGGACGATGCGCCAGTCGCGGCCCTCCTGGCTGACGCCGATGTCGACGAACTGCGGGTCGAGCACCACCTGGCAGAAGCTCTCCTCGACAGCCTTCATCGCCGCCTGGGCGTCCCGCGGGCCGGACAGGCTGATGGCCTGGACGTTGACCATCGGGTATGCGGCGCGGGTCATGGCCTGCTGCAGGTCGCGGGTGCCTTCGGGCGACAGCGCCAGGCGGGTGTCGCTGTTGAGCGGTGGCAGCTCCAGCGAGGCTTCGCCGCCACAGCGCTGGGCCTGGCTGCGGTAGACGTTGATCGTATCGATCAGTTGCGCCTCTTCACCGGTGAAGGCCTGGGCGCTGGTCGCGCAAAGCAGGCCCAGCGTCAGGCCGAGGAGGCAGGCAACGGATGGGACGCGCATGTGGATCTCCCTGTAACTGGCAGCGTCTGGATCTGCGCTGCCCATCCTACACAAGCGCAAGGCTTTTGGCCCGGCCCTGTGCAGTGTGAAAAAGCGAGCCTTGGCAATCGATTGCACTGGCAAAAGAGGGAATAGACCGCTGGTCGACGAAAAAGTGCGATCGTGGTTGACGCGCGCTACCGCTTAAAGCTGCGTGAGAAGGTCGTGACCTTGTGAGTCAACGTGGAGAACCTGACCGACAAGGCTGCTGGGCCTCGGCCAATGGCGGGTAACTGAGCCAGGGTGGCCCGAGGCTGGTGAAGTTTCGGGGCCTGTGAATTTCTGACGTTTGTGCGGGCTGTGTGGGCCCGCATCGCCGGCAAGCCGGCTCCTACAGGGAATGCATTGATCTGTGGGAGCCGGCTTGCCGGCGATGTGGCGCGTCAGCGGCGCCATTTTGATTTGCAGGTAAAGCGGCGTGACCTACCAGAGCGCCACCGCCGCCGCCCCGACCACCCGGCCGAACACCGCCAGCGCCGTGTCCACGTCCGCCTCGCTGGTGTAGCGCCCGAGGCTCAGGCGCACGCTGTTGCGCGCCTGGCGCTCGTCGAGGCCGAGGGCCAGCAGCACGTGGGACGCGGCGTTGCTCGCCGAATTGCAGGCCGAGGTGGTGGACAGCGCCAGCTCGCCGGCAAGCGCTAGGCTGTTGAACCCCTTGGCGTCGATGCACAGGTTGAGGGTGTGGGGAATGCGCTGTACCGGGCAGCCGTTGAGGGTGACCCCGGGCAGGGCCAGCAGGCCGTCGCGCAAGCGTCGGGCGAGCTGTTCCAGGCGCTGGTACTCCGTCTCACCGGGCTGGCCGGCCAGGTCGAAGGCGCTACCCATGCCGACGATCTGGTGGGTGGCCAGGGTGCCGGAGCGCAGGCCGCGCTCATGGCCGCCGCCGTGCATCTGCGCACGCATGGCCGGGCGGGCGCGGGGGCCGACGTAGAGGGCGCCGATGCCCTTGGGGCCGTAGACCTTGTGTGCCGAGAACGACATCAGGTCGACGGCCTGGTGCGCCAGGTCGATGCGGACTTTACCCACCGCCTGCGCCGCGTCCACATGCAACAGGGCGCCATGGTCGCGGACCAGCTCGCCGATGCGGGCGAAGTCGGTCACGGTGCCCAGTTCGTTGTTCACCGCCATCAGCGACACCAGGCGCGTGTCCGGGCGCAGCGCGGCCTGCACGGCCTCGGCTTGGATCAGGCCATGGGCGTCCGGCGTCAGGCGGGTCACCGTCCAACCCTGGCGCTCCAGTTCGGTGGCGGTGTCGAGAATGGCCTTGTGTTCGAGCTGGCTGGTCAGCAGGTGCCCCGGTTCTGCGAAGCCCTGGGCGATGCCCTTGAGTGCCAGGTTGTTGGATTCGGTGGCGCCGGAGGTCCAGACCAGATCGTCTGGCTGGGCGCCGACCTGCTCGGCCACCTGGCGGCGGGCCTGTTCGACGGCCTCGCGGGCGGCCTGGCCATGGAAGTGGCCGCTGGAAGCGGGATTGCCGAAGTTGGTTTCGCGGCCCAGGCAGGTGAGCATGGCGGCAATGACTCGGTCATCGACCGGAGTGGTGGCGGCGTAATCGAAGTAGAGCGGGGTGCTGGGCATGATCGCGGGCGGGTCCGTGCGTGGACGCCGCCTGTCGGCATCCATGGACATCATCCTAGGCAATTGCCGATATGAATGTTTTTTCTTTTTCCCATGCCAGGGCGATATTCGAAAAAGATTCTATTATTTTTTGCTATGTATTTAGAATTTTTTTTCTTGACTGGATCAGAGCCATTGCCACGGTGCCTGCTTGGTGATCATCACCAGCACGATCAGGAACATACCGGCAAACCCCGCGACCCCCATCCACAGCCAGGGGCGGTACAACCGCTGATAGTCCTCACCCAGCGCGGTGCCATGCTCGACGGCCTGGGTTGCGAGGCGCTGCATGCGTGTCTGCAACAGCAGCACCGGCAGCCACAGGGCGCCCACCATGAAGAAGATCAGCAGCGCGCCCTGCAGCCAGCCCGTGGACCACGGCATGCCGGTCATGCTGACCATGGCATAGCCGGTCAGCAGTTGCAGCACCCCGGCGGGCGTGGTGATCCAGGCATCGAAGCGCACCACCATCCTGGCCACGGCGGCGATCACCCGTGGGTCGTGGCTGCGGTTCGCGGCGATCAGGTACAGGTACGAGCCCATGCCGAAACCGAACAGGAACACCGCGGCGATCACATGCAGGTACTTGAGCAGCAGGTAGCTCATCTCAGCCTCGCCCGTGCTGGAAGCTGACGCTGTAGCGCACCTTGTCCGGCTCGCCGATGGCCGCCAGGTACTGCTCGACACTGATCTCGCCGACGCAGGGGCGGGCGCCCGGGGCCGGGGTGTAGCCCTCGATCACCCTGGCCATCAGCGCCACCGCCGCGCAGCTGGGGATCTCCGGGCCCTTGTCGTCACTGGCGCTGACCTGGGCCTGCAGGCGCAGCGGCTGGCCCTGCAGGTCCAGGCCGCGGACATCCAGGTACATCGCACTCATGCCATCGCCAAAGCGCTCGAAATGGCCGCCCAGGCGATGCAGGCGCCGCGCCCAGGGCAGCGGGTCGCGCACCAGGCCGTGCTTGACCAGCAACGCCAGCGCGGCATTGGCCAGGCCGCCGGCCATGAGCCCGGAGCCTGCCTTGAATGCAAGGTCACGGGCGCCGTAGCGCTCGGCGAAGATGTCCATGTCCGGCACATCGACGTTGTTCAACAGGCGCCAGCCCAGGCCGGGCAGGTGACGCAGCTGCAGGCCGAGCCAGCCGTCCACGGCGTGCGGGCGCCCGTCGCGCCACTGGCGGATCGGCCGGCCAGCGTAGGCCAGCACGCCTTCGATGGTGGACAGGCCGGGCATCTTCGCCGAGGAGGAAATACCGTGCTCGATGCGCTCGATGCGGCTGAAGTGATGGCGCTGCTCGTCGAGGATCGCCGACGACAGGCTGGGCACTGAGCTGCAGCCGCTGAGCAGCGCGACATTTGCTTCTCGGGCGCGGGCGTCCAGGCGCTCGATGCCGTTGACGAACACCCGGCAGTCGGAGAGGTCGCAATAGTTGGCGCCCGCCTCGATGCAGGCCTCGGCCACGCTGTAGGGCTGGCCCTGGAAGGGGCCGCCGGTGTGGATCACCCAGTCGATGCGCAGCGCGCGCAGGGCGTCGGCAAAACCGGGAGCCATGGCGTCGCCGCACCAGCGTTCGCTGCCACTAAGCTGTGTGGCCAGTTGGGCAAGGCTGTTGGCGTTACGGCCGGCGATCACCAGTTGCACGGCGGGCATCTGCTGCAGGTGGCGGCAGATGATCCGGCCGAAGTTGCCGTAGGCGCCGATCACCAGGATTCTGCGAGACATGCGGGGGTCCTTTTGCATGTGTCTGGAAGGAAAGGCTGATTCACATCTCCCTGTAGGAGCGGCCTTGCGCCGCGAAAGGGCCGCAGAGCGGCCCCAGCGATCTTTGCATCAATATTGAGATCCTGGTGCTGCTACGCAGCCCTTTCGCGGCGCAAGGCCGCTCCTACACAGAGGGGCAACGCAGGGCTGGATTCAGCCCTCGTAGCCCAGGTTCGGCGCCAGCCAGCGCTCGCTGACGCTGATGTCCTGGCCCTTGCGGGCGCTGTACTGCTCGATCTGGTCCTTGTCCACCTTGCCCACGGCGAAGTACTGCGCCTGCGGGTGGGCGAAGTACCAGCCGCTGACTGCCGCAGCCGGGAACATGGCGAAGTGCTCGGTAAGGAACACGCCGCTCGGACCGGTCTCGCCGATGGCGGTGCCGTCGAGCAGGCGGAACAGGGTTTCCTTCTCGGTGTGGTCCGGGCAGGCCGGGTAGCCAGGTGCCGGGCGAATGCCGCTGTACTGCTCCTTGATCAGCGCCTCGTTGTCCAGGTGCTCGTCCTTGGCATAGCCCCAGTGCTCTTTGCGCACTTGCTCGTGCAGCCACTCGGCGCAGGCTTCGGCAAGGCGGTCGGCCAGGGCCTTGACCATGATCGAGCTGTAGTCGTCGCCCTTGTCCTGGTAGGCCTTGGCCACTTCCTCGGCGCCGATGCCGGCGGTGGTGATGAAGCCACCGACATAGTCGGTCACGCCGCTGTCCTTCGGCGCGACGAAGTCGGCCAGCGACCAGTTCGGCTTGCCGTCGGGCTTGATGGTCTGCTGGCGCAAGTGGTGCAGGGTGGCCAGGGTTTCACCGTTGTCGCCGTACACCTCGATGTCGTCGTGTTCGACCTGGTTGGCCGGCCAGAAGCCGAACACCGCGCGGGCGCTGATCAGCTTTTCGTCGATCAGCTTGTCGAGCATCTCGCGGGCGTCCTTGTACAGCGCCGTGGCGGCCTCGCCGACCACATCGTCGGTGAGGATGCGCGGGAACTTGCCGGCCAGGTCCCAGGAGATGAAGAACGGCGTCCAGTCGATGTACTCGGCCAGGGTGCGCAGGTCGATGTCTTCCAGCACCTTGACGCCGGTGAAGGCGGGCACCGCGGCCTGGTAGGCGGCCCAGTCGTACTGCGGCTTGGCGGCGATGGCCTGGGCGTAGCTCAGGCGCTCGGTGCGGGCGCTGCGGTTGGCGGTGCGCTCGCGCACCTCGACGTATTCCTGGCGGGTCTTCTCGACGAAGCCGCTCTTGAGTTCCTTGGACAGCAGCTGGGTGGCCACGCCCACCGCGCGCGAGGCGTCGGTGACATAAACCACGGCGTCATTGGAGTACTTCGGCTCGATCTTCACCGCCGTGTGCGCCTTGGAGGTGGTGGCGCCGCCGATCATCAGCGGCAGGTGGAAGTCCTGGCGCTGCATCTCGCGGGCGACGTGAACCATTTCGTCCAGCGACGGGGTGATCAGGCCGGACAGGCCGATGATGTCGCATTTCTGCTCGCGGGCGGTCTGCAGGATCTTCTCGGCCGGGACCATCACACCCATGTCGACGATGTCATAGCCGTTGCAACCGAGCACCACGCCGACGATGTTCTTGCCGATGTCGTGCACGTCGCCCTTGACCGTGGCCATGAGGATCTTGCCCTTGGCCTCGGGCTTGTCGCCTTTCTCGGCCTCGATGAACGGGATCAGGTGGGCCACGGCCTGTTTCATCACGCGGGCGGATTTCACCACCTGCGGCAGGAACATCTTGCCGGCGCCGAACAGGTCGCCGACCACGTTCATGCCGCTCATCAGCGGGCCTTCGATGACTTCGATCGGGCGCGCCGACTGCTGGCGGCACTCTTCGGTGTCTTCGACGATGTAGGCGGTGATGCCCTTGACCAGCGCATGCTCGAGGCGCTTGTCCACCGGCATCGAGCGCCATTCTTCGTTCTCGACTTCCTTGGTGGCGCCGCCGCCCTTGTAGTCGTCGGCAATCGCCAGCAGGGCGTCGGTGCCGTGCGGGGTGCGGTTGAGCACCACGTCCTCGACCTTCTCGCGCAGGGCCGCCGGGATCTCATCGTAGATCTCCAACTGGCCGGCGTTGACGATACCCATGGTCAGGCCGTTCTGGATCGCGTGGTAGAGGAATACCGAGTGGATCGCCTCGCGCACCGGGTTGTTGCCGCGGAACGAGAACGACACGTTGGACACGCCGCCCGAGCTCAGGGCGTAGGGCAGGTGGTCACGGATGTAGGCGCAGGCTTCGATGAAGTCGACGGCGTAGTTGTTGTGCTCTTCGATCCCGGTGGCGACGGCGAAGATGTTCGGGTCGAAGATGATGTCTTCCGGCGGGAAGCCCACCTCGTTGACCAGGATGTCGTAGCTGCGCTGGCAGATCTCGCGCTTGCGCGCCGCGGTGTCGGCCTGGCCGACCTCGTCGAAGGCCATCACCACCACGGCGGCGCCGTAGCGCTTGCACAGGCGGGCGTGGTGCTTGAACTGCTCGACGCCTTCCTTCATCGAGATCGAGTTGACGATGCCCTTGCCCTGGATGCACTTGAGGCCCGCCTCGATCACCTCCCACTTGGAGGAGTCGATCATGATCGGCACCCGGGAGATGTCCGGCTCGCCGGCGATCAGGTTGAGGAAGCGGACCATGGCGGCCTGGGAGTCGAGCATCCCTTCGTCCATGTTGATGTCGATCACCTGGGCGCCGGCCTCGACCTGCTGCAGGGCGACTTCCAGGGCCTCGGTGTAGTTCTCCTCGCGGATCAGCCGGGCGAACTTGGCGGAACCGGTGATGTTGGTACGCTCGCCGACGTTGACGAACAGCGACTGGCGATCGATGGTGAACGGCTCCAGGCCCGACAGGCGGCAGGCCTTGGGGATGTCCGGAATCGCACGCGGCTTGTACTTGGCGACCGCCTCGGCGATGGCCTGGATGTGCGGCGGGGTGGTGCCGCAGCAGCCGCCGATGATGTTGAGGAAGCCGCTGGCGGCGAACTCCTCGACCACCGCGGCCATCTCCGCCGGGGTCTCGTCGTACTCGCCGAAGGCGTTGGGCAGGCCGGCGTTGGGGTGGGCGGACACATGGGTGTCGGCCTTGGTCGCCAGTTCTTCCAGGTACGGGCGCAGGTCCTTGGCGCCGAGGGCGCAGTTCAGGCCGACGGAGATCGGCTTGGCGTGGCGCACCGAGTTCCAGAAGGCTTCGGTGGTCTGGCCCGACAGGGTGCGGCCGGAGGCGTCGGTGATGGTGCCGGAAATCATGATCGGCAGTTCGACGTCGTCCTCTTCGAACACCTGCTGCACGGCGAAGATCGCCGCCTTGGCGTTGAGGGTGTCGAAGATGGTCTCGATCAGGATCAGGTCGGCGCCGCCCTCGATCAGGCCACGGGTGGCCTCGATGTAGTTCTCCACCAGTTCGTCGAAGGTGACGTTGCGATAGCCCGGGTCGTTGACGTCGGGGGAGATCGAGCAGGTGCGGCTGGTCGGGCCGAGCACGCCGGCGACGAAGCGCGGCTTGTCCGGGGTCTCGAGGGTCTTGGCGTCGGCCACCTGGCGGGCGACGCGCGCGCCCTCGACGTTGAGCTCGTACACCAGCGCCTCCATGCCGTAGTCGGCCTGGGAAATCTGCGTGGCGTTGAAGGTGTTGGTCTCGAGGATATCGGCGCCGGCGTCCAGGTAGGCTTTCTCGATCGCGGCGATGACATCCGGGCGGCTGAGCAGCAGCAGATCGTTGTTGCCTTTGACATCGCTTGGCCAATCGGCGAAGCGCGTGCCACGATAGTCGTGTTCCTCGAGGCGGTAACTCTGGATCATAGTACCCATGCCGCCGTCGAGGATCAGGATGCGCTCTTTGAGTGCTTTCTGGAGTGCTTGGTAACGAGCGCTGCGGTCGGACATAGGAACTACCTGGTCGGGCGAATATCAGAAGGTGCCGAATAATAACAAAGCTGCACGGATTTTAGGCGTACCGCCGATTTTCATGAATTTCCTTCATGTTGATGCGGCGCCCCCAACACCTCAGGACCCGCCAGGCACATCGTGATGGCTTCAAGTAACCAGGACATTCGGCACATGCTGCATCGCATATTTGCCAGCGCCTTCGCCTTGCTCATCAGTGGCGCGGCGTTCGGGCAGGCCCCCCAAGCGAGCCCGACGATTTCATACACCCGGGATATCCAACCGATCTTCACCGAGAAGTGCGTGGCCTGCCACGCCTGCAACGACGCCGCCTGCCAGCTCAACCTGGGCAGCGCCGAGGGCGCCGAGCGCGGTGCTTCCAAGGTGCCGGTCTACCAGGGCGAGCGCAGCCAGGCGGTGCCCACCACGCGGCTGTTCTACGATGCCCGCGACGAAGCCGGCTGGCGCAAGCAGGGCTTCTACTCGGTGCTGGACAAGCAGGGCAGCCAGGCGGCGCTGATGGCGCGCATGCTCGAGCTGGGCCACAAGACCCCGCTCACGCCCAATGCCAAGCTGCCCGAAGAGATCGTCCTGGGGCTCAACCGCAACAACATGTGCCCTTTGCCCCACGAGTTCGACGCCTACGCCGGCGCCCACCCCAAAGAGGGCATGCCGCTGGCGGTCACCGGCCTGACCGACCAGGAGTACCAGACCCTGCAGCGTTGGTTGGCCGCAGGCGCTCCGGTCGAGAAGACACCGATCCAGCCCAGCGCGGCAGAGGCCAAGCAGATCGCCGACTGGGAAGAGCTGCTCAATCGCCCGGGTTCGACCGAGGCGCTGGTCGGCCGTTGGCTGTACGAGCACTTGTTCCTGGCGCACATCCACTTCGTCGGCGGCGAGCCGGGTCACTTCTTCCAGTGGGTGCGTTCGCGCACGCCAAGTGGCCAGCCGGTGGACCTGATCGCCACCCGCCGTCCCAACGACCCGCCGGGCACCGATTTCTACTACCGGCTGATGCCGGTGCAGGGCGTGATCGTCCACAAGACCCACATCACCTACCCGATGGGGCCGCAGAAGCTCAAGCGGGTCAAGCAGCTGTTCTACAGCGGCGACTGGCATGCCTCGTCGCTGCCCGGCTACGGTCCGCGCCACCGCGCCAACCCGTTCGAGACCTTCGAGGCGATCCCGGCGGTGGCCCGCTACCAGTTCATGCTGGACAACGCCGAGTACTTCGTCCGCACCTTCATTCGCGGCCCGGTATGCCGCGGACAGATTGCCACCGACGTGATCCGTGACAACTTCTGGGCGCTGTTCCAGGAGCCGGCCCACGACCTGTACATCACCGACGCCCAGTACCGGGGCGAGGCCACGCCGCTGCTGGCCATGCCCGGGCAGATCGACGACGTCGGCAGCGTGCTGAGCCTGTGGCACGCCTACCGTGACAAGCGCAACGAGTACGAGGCGCTGCGCCGCGAGGCCTATGCCGAGCAACCGGCGCCGAGCTGGTCGACCCTGTGGGCCGGCAACGACAACGCGCTGCTGAGCATCTTCCGTCACTTCGACAGCGCCTCGGTGACCAAGGGCCTGATCGGTGATGTGCCGCTGACGATGTGGCTGTTCGACTACCCGCTGTTCGAGCGCACCTACTACCAGCTGGCGGTGAACTTCGATGTGTTCGGCAACGTTTCTCACCAGTTGCAGACACGCCTGTACTTCGACCTGATCCGCAATGGCGCCGAGGTCAACTTCCTGCGCCTGATGCCGGCCGGCAAGCGTAGCGAGATCCTCGGCAACTGGTACCAGAACAGTGGCAAGGTGAAGATGTGGATGGACTACGAGGACATCGACACCAGCACGCCGAGCGCGCTGAAGCTGGACAAGCACGACCCCAAGCGTGACTTCGGCCTGCAGCTGCTGCAGCGCACCGGCAGCCTGAACGTGGCGCCCGACCCGATCAACCGCTGCCAGGGCGCCTATTGCTCGCGACCCGGCCTGTCTCAGGAGTTCCGCGACGTCGAGCAGTCGCTGAGCCGCCTGGTGTCGCGCCCGGCCGCGGGCCTGAAGGTGATCGGCCAGTTGCCCGAGGCGACCATGCTGCGCATCGAGGGGCAGGGCGGCCAGCGCCAGGTCTACAGCCTGCTGCGCAACCGCGCCCACAGCAACGTGGCGTTCCTGCTCGGCGAGGCCTACCGCTATCAGCCGGGGCTGGACACCCTGACCCTGGTCCCGGGCGTGCTCAGCAGCTACCCCAACTTCATCTTCAATATCCCGGCGGCCGATGTGCCGGAGTTCGTCGAGGACATGGAAGCGGCGCGGGACGACACGGCGAAGTTCGAACGCATCGTCATGCGCTGGGGCGTGCGTCGCAGCCATCCCGAGTTCTGGCGCTACTTCCATGACCTGAACAGCTACATCAAGCAGACCGAACCGGTGGAGGCGGGGGTGCTGGACATGAACCGCTACGAGAACCTCTGATCGGTTGGCCGGGACTTTCCAGGCCTGCTGCGGTCGGAATCGGTGAACAGGTCCTTGGGGCTGCCTTGCAGCCCTTCGCGGGTAAACCCGCTCCCACAGGGATAGTGCAGGCCTTGGGTTGAGCACAGTACCTGTGGGAGCGGGTTTACCCGCGAACGAGCGCAACGCGCTCGTAAGGGCCTCAACGCACCGGTCAACACAGGGTTTTTCATGCTGTATTCGCTTCAGGCACTTCGGGCATTCGCCGCCTGGGTGGTGGTCTGCCACCACTTCATGCAGATCTTCTTCGACTTCAACGCCACCGGCCCTATCGGCCAACTGCTCGCCGATCGCGGCGCGGTAGGGGTGGACATCTTCTTCGTCATCAGCGGCCTGGTGATCTACCTCTCGACCCGCGACAAGGACATCGCGCCCGCACAGTTCCTGCTCAACCGCGCTCTGCGCATCGTGCCCGCCTACTGGTTCTACACCCTGCTGATGGCCGCGCTGATGCTGGTCGCCAGCCGCTGGATGCCGCACCAGGTGTTCGAATGGCAGCACCTGCTGCTGTCGCTGTTGTTCATCCCGGCGGAAAACCCGGGCGGCTACGGCCTGTACCCGACCCTCAACGTCGGCTGGACGCTGAACTTCGAGATGTTCTTCTACCTGTTGTTCGGCCTGGCGTTCCTGGTGCGCCAGCGCCATCACCTGCTGCTGGTGACGGCGGCGCTGCTGCTGGTCAGCGAGGTGCTGGGCCGCCTCGGCGTGCTCAGCCGCTTCTACAGCAATGACATCGTCTACGAGTTTCTGCTGGGCATCGGACTGGGCGTGCTGTACCGCCGTGGGCTGATTCGCCAAGGCCTTTGGCTGCCGCTGGGGCTGCTGGGTGTGGCGGGGTATGCACTGTACCACCTGGACGCCTCGCAACGTCTGCTGCACTGGGGCCTGCCCAGCGCCCTGGTGGTGCTGGCGTTCATCGCCCTGGAGCCCTTCTTCAAGGGCAATCGGGTGCTCAAGGTGCTGGGCGATTGCTCCTATTCGGTCTACCTGGTGCATGTCCTGGTGCTGTACGGCGGCCTGTTCGCCAGTGAACGCCTGCGCTTGAACCCGTATCTGGTATTCGCCTTGTGCGTGCCGTCAATCGGACTAATGTCGTGGCTCAGCTACCACTGGCTGGAGCGTGGCCTGTACGGGCGGCTCAAGGCCGGACTCACGGGGCGTGGCGCCCGGGAGCCCGCCCTGGCGCTATCCCGAGTCAAATGCTAGGACTTTGTTCGAGGGCCGGGTTGGCGTACACTGCCGGCAAGTCTGTGAGGAACTTCCATGAGCGCTATAACCATTACCGACGCCGCCCATGATTACCTGGCCGATCTGCTTTCCAAGCAGAACACGCCTGGCATCGGCATCCGTATTTTCATCACCCAGCCGGGTACCACCTACGCCGAGACCTGCATCGCCTACTGCAAGCCGGGCGAGGAGAAGCCCGACGACCAGCCGGTGGGCCTGAAGAGCTTCACCGCCTACCTCGACGCGGTCAGCGTGCCGTTCCTCGAGGACGCGCTGGTCGACTACGCCACCGACCGCATGGGCGGCCAGCTGACCATCAAGGCGCCGAACGCCAAGGTGCCGATGGTCAATGAAGACAGCCCGATCAACGAGCGCATCAACTACTACCTGCAGACCGAGATCAACCCGGGTCTGGCCAGCCACGGCGGCGCCGTGAGCCTGGTGGACGTGGTCGACGACGGCATCGCCGTGCTGCAGTTCGGTGGCGGCTGCCAGGGCTGCGGCCAGGCCGACGTGACGCTGAAGGAAGGCATCGAGCGCACCCTGCTCGAGCGCATTCCGGAGCTCAAGGGCGTGCGTGACGTGACCGACCACAGCCAGAAGGAAAACGCCTACTACTAAGGCGGCTTTCCAATCGCGGGGCAAGCCCGCTCCCACGCCTGGGTCCCACTTGGATCACGGCGTGGGAGCGGGCTTGTCGGAACGCCGCACCGCCCGCGCTGCTTTTCAGGCGTTGTGCCTTGATCCCTAGCAACAAAGTGTTACTGATTCAACCCCTGCGACAACCGGTCGCGCCCCGTAAACAAAGGGCTGCAGCCCGATTGGCCGGATGTCGGGTGGATGGTGTGGGGGGAGCGTGACAGAATGCCCCGGTTTTCTGGCCGGCCCATCCCAGGGGTCGGCACCTTCCCTGTAAAGGATGGTTCCATGAATGATCTGTTGACCCGGCGCGCGGTAGTCGCCGGGATGGGCGTACTGGGGCTTGGCCTGCTGGCGGGTTGCAACCCGGCCCGGGGCCTGGATTTCAAGTACGGCAAGAACATGAGCAACGAGATCCTCGGGCGCAAATTCAAGCTCAAGGACACTCAAGGCAACGAGCGCACCCTGTCGAGCTTCTACGGCTCGATGCCGATGATCTTCTTCGGCTTCACCCAGTGCCCGGCGGTCTGCCCGACCGCGCTGGCGCGGATCGTCCAGATCAGGAAGATCCTCAGGGGTCGTGACCGCGAGCTGTTCCAGCCGGTGTTCATCACCCTGGACCCGGAGCGCGACACCCCCGAGGTGCTCGATGCCTACACCAAGGCCTTCGACCCGTCGATCGTCGCCCTGACCGGCACCCCCGAGGAAATCGACGCGGTGGCCCGGGAGTTCAAGGTGTTCTACGAAAAGGTCCCGGCCGGCGACACCTATACCATCTCTCACTCGTCCACCAGCTACGTCTACGATACACGTGGCACCCTGCGCCTGAGCCTGGGTCATTCCCTGAACGCCAAGGAATGCGCCGAAGACCTGGTCACCCTGATGGAGATCTGCTGAATGTCGATGCAACCGATCAAACGCGGCCTGGCCGCCCTGGCCCTGCTGGGCATGACCCTGCCGGCATTCGCCCAGACCACCGTGAGCGACGCCTGGGTCCGCGCCAGCGTGCCGCACCAGCAGTCGACCGGTGCCTTCATGACCCTGACCGCCAGCAGCGACAGCAAGCTTGTGAGCGTCGCCTCGCCCGTGGCCAAGACCGTGCAGGTGCACGAGATGACCATGAACGGCGATGTGATGGGCATGCGTGAGGTGAAGTCGGTCGAGTTGCCGGCGGGCAAGGCGGTGAAGCTGGACCCGAACGGCTACCACGTGATGCTGATGGGCCTGAACCAGCAAGTGAAGGAAGGCGAGCAGGTGCCGCTGACCCTGACCATCGAGGATGCCAAGGGCGCCAAGGAAACCCTGCAGGTGCAGGCACCGGTGCGCGCGCTCAACGCCGAGAGCGGCGGCGGGCATGACCATATGCACATGAACCACTGATACAGCCACCATCGCGGGTCAAGCCCGCTCCCACGCCATCGGTGGGAGCGGGCTTGACCCGCGATGCTTTTCGGCGGTCAGCTACGAAAACGTGGCAGCGGCCGCTCGATGTTCAGCGAGGTCAGGGTCTTGCGCACCTGCGCATCCTCGGCCTCCAGCGCCTTCAGGCTGGCGCGGATCTTGCCGGCGGCGGGCACATCGCCCTGGCGGTCGATCCAGTCGGCGATCTCCTTGCAGGCGCTGCTCAGGCAGGCCTGGCGCTGGCTCATCAGCGACAGGAGCGTGGTGATTTCTCGTTCGGACATGACGCGATCCTCCATTCAGCCCCTTGAGTGTAGCAGCGCCCGGCCAGGCTGCTCGTAGTCGATGGCCAGTGCCCAGCCCGCCAGCGCACAGACAAACAGCGTCGCCCCCATAGCCTGGCAAGCACCCGCCAGCAGCAGTCCCGCGCCAATCTGCAGGTAGTAGAACAAGCCGAACAACGCGCCCGCCGTGCCACGGCAGTCGGCGTAGTCGACCAGCGCCGAGCCCAGCACCAGCGGAATCGCCATGGCGAAGGCGAACATCACCAGGGCCATGGCCAGCACCGTCCACAGGCTGTCGCCCAGCCCCAGCAGTGCCAGCGCCGCCAGCAGGTCGAGCAGGCACGCCAGGCGCAGCAGGCGCGCCGTGGCCACCCCGCGCTGCAACAGTCGTGCATTGAGGCGCGCGCCCAGCAGCGAGCCGAGCGCCAGCGCCGCGCCGGAGTAGCCCATCCACGGGCTGGCGCCGAGGCGCTCGAAAACAAACGGCGCCAGGCTGTACCAGCTGAACACGCTGATGTTGAACACCGCCACCAGGGCGCTGGCCAGCAGCACGCGACGGTCATGCAGCAGGCGCCGCAGCACTCGGCCGAGCGCGGGCGTCGCCTGCGCGGCGGGGCGCGTCTCGGGCAGGCCGCGCCAGGTCCAGGCGAGCAGCGGCGCGGCCATCAGCAGCTGGCCGGCGAGTACACCGTGATAGCCGAACAGCCGGTCCAGCCAGGCGCCGCTGATCAGCCCGAGCGCCGGGCTGAGCGCCAGGCATACGCCGATCAGCGAGAACACCCGGGCCAGTTCAGGACCGGCGTGGCGATCGCGCAGGATGGTCTGGGTGACCACGGAGCCCACCGCCGCGGCGAAGGCCGCCACGATCCGCGCCAG
The DNA here is from genome assembly GCF_019646095.1 of Pseudomonas sp. 2hn. Lineage (NCBI taxonomy): Bacteria > Pseudomonadati > Pseudomonadota > Gammaproteobacteria > Pseudomonadales > Pseudomonadaceae > Pseudomonas > Pseudomonas sp. 2hn. Next base: position 2,713,974 of record NZ_CP081016.1, read on the forward strand.
CAGCAGTTGGCTGAAGTCGACCGCCAGCAGCGCCGCCAGTGCTGCGGTGGTATAGAGCAACAGGCCGGCAAGCATGGCCGGGCGCCGCCCCCACAGGTCGCAGGCACGCCCCCAGGCCAGCACGCCGACGGCAAACGCGACGAAGTACAGCGAAAGGGTCAGCGAAGCCTGGGCAGCGCTGACGGCGAATGCTTCGGCCAAGGAGACCAGGGCAGGGCTGTAGAGGGTTTCGGCGACTTGCGGAAACATCAGCAGGGCGGTGGCCAGGGCCAGCCAGGAGCGGGAAAGCATGGGAGTGAACGCCTTGCAGCACAAACGGGCGCTCATGGTAGGGACGTTGTGCCGTGAGCTATTATCGCGATTCCGTTGCTCTATCGTTGAAATCGGACAATTACAGCCATGGCCTGGTTAGCCCCCGACGCCCACTTCGACCCCGATGCTTTCGACGCGCCGGTACTGGGCATCTGCTCGGCCCTGGGCGACCACGACTCGGGGCGCCACCGCCATGGCCGCGGCCAGGTGCTGTTCACCCGCCAGGGCTGTGTGCGCATCCAGACGCCCGGACGCCTGTGCCTGCTGCCACCGACCCAGGCTGCGTGGATTCCGGCGGGGCTGGAGCATCGGGCGCGCATGCGCGAAACGGTAGACTACCGCTCGCTGTATTTCAGCGCCGTGCTCAACGTGGAGCTGCCCGACGACGTGACGATCATCAGCGTCAACCCGTTGCTGCGCGAACTGCTCGAACGCATTGCCCAGGCACCGTTCGACACAGCCTGGGACCGAGGTGACCAGGCGCACCTGCTGGCGCTGTGCCTGGGCGAGCTACGGCTGGCACCGCGCCAGCCTATGTTCTTGCCACTGCCCGGCGATCGCCGCCTGGCCGGGCTGGTCGAGCGGCTCGAGCGCCTGCCGCCGGCGCTGGGTGAACTGGCGCGGCAGGTTGGCGCCAGCGAGAAGACCATCAGCCGCCTGCTGCGCCGGGATACCGGCATGTCCTATCAGCAATGGCGCCAGCAGTGGCGGTTGTTGCGGGCAATGGAACAGCTGGCGTTGCAGCGGCCGCTGGGCGCCATCGCCGACGACCTGGGCTTCGCCAGCGACAGTGCCTTCATCGCGTTCTTTCGCGGCATGACCGGCATCACGCCAGGCGCCTGGAACCGGGGCGCAGCTACAGGCCCAGACAGGCCTGGCGATAGGCCCCCGGCGTAACCCCATAGGCCTGCTTGAACTGGCGGCTGAGGTGGCTCTGGTCGGCGAAGCCCAGGGTGACGGCGACCTCCAGTGCCGGCAGGCCGCTGCGCAACAGCTCGCGGGCGCGGGCCAGGCGGCGCTGCTTGAGCCAGGCGTGGGGCGGCAGGCCGGTGGCCTGGCGGAACACCCGGGCGAAGTGGAACGGCGACAGGTTCACCGCCGCCGCCAGGGTTTCCAGCGAGGGCGGCTCGGCCAGCCGGCTCTCCAGCAGCTCGCGGGCACGGGCCACGGCCAGCGGCTCGTTGCCGGGGGCGGCGGGCTCGGCGCAGTGGCCGTGGCGCTGCACCAGCGCCAGCACCGCCTGGCGCCAGGCGGTCTGTTGCTCCAGGGCGCTGGCGCAGGACTCGGACAACTGGTGCAGATGGCTGAACGCGGCGGCCAGGGCCGGGTCCTGGATCACGCTGTCCTTGAACCGGGGCAGGCCGTGGCGGCCCAGCTCCAGTTCGTCGAGCACGCCGGTGACCCGCTCGTGCTCGGGGTAGAAGCCACGGTAGCGCCAGCCGGCCTCGTGGGCGGTGGCACCGGTGTGCAGCTCGTCGGGATTGATCAGCACCATGCTGCCCACCGGCGCCAGGTGCTCGCTGCCGCGGTGCCAGAAACGCTGGGCGCCGGATTCGATCACGGTGAACACGTAGCCTTCGTGCACATGCGGGGCGAAGCGCTGCTGGATGTAGCGGGCGTGCAGCATCTCGACGTCGCCGAGGGCGGGCGCCTGCCACAGGTGGGCCTGTTCGCGCAGGGGCGTGGTCATGCCAGCCAGCTGCGCAGGAGGAAGAAGATCAGCATGCTCGCCAGCATGCTCAGCAACACGCTGCGGGTCAACAGCACCAGGGCGATCGCCACCAGCGAACCGAGCAGGTAAGGGTTCAGCGGGCTCAGCTCGAGCTGGTGGCCGGGCAGGAAGATGATCGGCCCGCAGATCGCGGTGAGCATGCCGGGCACGGCGAAGCCGAGGAACTGCCGCGCATTGGAGCTCAGGCGCAGCGGCAGGCGCGGTTCGAGGAAGGCGTAGCGGTTGAGGAACACCAACGCGCCCATGGCGACGATCAGCAGCCAGATCATGAACGACCTCCGGAAAATTTCTGGCAGGTAAAGCCAGCGGCCATGCCCAGCAGGCCTGCCACCACCAGGGCGGTTTCCCAGTGCCAGTAGCTGAACAGCACCGAGCAGAACAGCGACACCGCCACGCACACCACGGTCGGCAGGTTGCGCACCAGCGGCGCGATCAGCGCGACGAAGGTGGCGACGATGGAGAAGTCCAGGCCCAGTTGGTCCAGGTGCGGGATGTTCTGGCCGAGGACGATGCCGGCCAGGGTGAACAGGTTCCACGCCACATAGAAGGTCAGGCCGACCCCCAGGGCGTACCAGCGGTTGAACTGCTGCTGGTCGTGGTGGCTGGTCAAGGCGAAGAATTCGTCGGTGAGCAGAAAGCCCAGGCCCAGGCGCCAGCGGGTCGGCAAGCCGGACATCACCGGGCGCATGGACAGCCCGTAGAGCAGGTGCTGCGAGGTCAGCAGCAGGGTGGTGAGCAGGATCGACAGCAGGTTGGCGCCACCCTTGAGCATGCCGATGGCCACCAGTTGCGCGGCGCCGGCGAAGACGATGGCCGACAGGCCCTGGCCTTGCCAGGCGCTGAGGTTGGCCTCGATGGCCATGGAGCCGGCCAGCAGGCCCCAGGGCGCGACGGCCAGGGACAGCGGCAGGATGGCGATGGCACCGTGGAGGAAGGCGTGGCGGGCGAGCGGTGGACTGGACATGGGAGCGACAACGAATCGACAGGGCAGGCCAGCATGACAGAGCGGCGCGGGGGCGGCTTGAACGATCTTGCTTTGTTATCGATCATGCCGGCCCCTGTAGGGGTTCAGACCATGGCCAGGCGCTGCTTGCGGGTCGGCGCGGGGAAGGCCTGGTCGATGGCCCGCAGGTCTGCTTCGCTCAACATCAGCCCTGCCGCCGCCGCGTTCAGGCGCACATGTTCCGGGTCGGTGGCCTTGGGAATGGCGATTACGCCCTCCCGGCGCGTGACCCAGGCCAGGCTCACCTGGGCCGGCGTGGCGCCATGGCGCTCGGCGATATCGCCCAGCACGGGATGTCGCAACAGGCGTCCGGCCTGGGCCAGCGGGCAGTAGGCCATGGTCGGCAGGCCCTGCTGCCGGCTCCAGGGCAGCAGGTCGAACTCGATACCGCGCTCGGCCGGGTTGTACAGCACCTGGTTGGTGGCGCAGGCGGGGTTGTCGAGTTCGCGCAGGTCGTCGAGGTCGAAGTTGGACACGCCCCAGCGGCGAATCTTGCCCTGTTCGATGAGGCGCTCGAAGGCCTCGACGGTCTCCTCCAGCGGATACTGGCCGCGCCAGTGCAGCAGGTACAGGTCGATGCAGTCGGTGCCCAGGCGTTCGAGGCTGCGCTCGCAGGCGGCCGGTACACCGCGTCGGCTGGCATTGTGCGGATAAACCTTGCTGACCAGGAACACCTGGTCGCGACGCCCGGCGATGGCCTGGCCAACCACCTGCTCGGCGCCGCCCTCGGCGTACATCTCGGCGGTGTCGATCAGGCCCAGGCCCAGTTCGATACCCTGTTGCAGGGCCGCCACCTCGGCGGCCCTGCGTCCAGGATCCTCGCCCATGTACCAGGTGCCCTGGCCGATGGCCGGAACGCGGGAACCCGCCAGATTCACGTAACGCATGTCACCTCCTGTGGATGGGTATGGGTCAGCAGCACATCGAGCAGCGCCTCGGCAGCCTTGGACAGTTTGTGATCGCTCAGGGCGATCACGCCGATGCGCCGCTCCACGGTCGGTTCGACCAACGGCACGCAGCGGGCGCCGAGCTCCTGCATCTGCCCGATGCACAGCGCCGGCACCGCGCTGACCCCCAGGCCGCTGGCGACCATGCGGCCGATGGTCGACAGCTGGTGGCTCTCGAAGGCCACCGCCAGCTTGCCATGGTTGGCGGCCAGGTGCTGCTCCAGCAGCAGGCGCACCGCGGAAGGCCGTTGCAGGGCGATGAAATCCTCGGCCAGCAGCTGCGGCCAGCGCACCTGGGGCTGGCGGGCGAGGGGCGAGTCGGCGGGCACCACCGCGACGAAACGGTCCAGGTACAGCGGGTGGAAGCGCAGCGCCTCGCTGCTCTCGGGCTCGAAGCCGATGCCCAGTTCGACGCGACGGTGGCGCACCAGTTCCAGCACCTGCTCGTTGATCACATCGTGCACGGTGACGTTGACCTTGGGGTAGCGCTGGCGGAACACCTTGAGCGACTGTGGCAGCAGGTTGCCGGCGAAGGCCGGCATGGCCGCCACCGAGACCCGCCCCAGCTGCAGGGTAAAACGCTGGCGCAGCATCTCCTCGGTGTCGTCCCAGTCGGCCAGCAGGCGTCGGGCAAGCGGCAGCAGCACCTCGCCCTCGGGGGTCAGGCTGACGCTGCGGGTGGTGCGGGTGAGCAGGGCGCCGCCGAGGTTGTCCTCCAGCGCCTTGATGGTCAGGCTCAGGGCCGGTTGCGAGACATGCAGGTGCTCGCCGGCCTGGGCGAAGCTCTGGTACTTGGCCACGGTGACGAAGGCGCGCAGCTGCTTGACGTTCATGGGGCGGGCCCTTTGTTTTGTAAAAGTTATCAATCGATGACGAAAACAAAATTAACAAATCAGTCGACTACAGTGAAGATGACCGTACGGTTCCAACAACTACAAAAGGCGACTGAGCATGGCCGGACTGGACAAGCGTGTAGCAACTTATGAAGAGGCCCTGGCGGGCCTGACCGACGACATGACCGTGCTGGCCGGCGGCTTTGGCCTGTGCGGCATCCCCGAGAACCTCATCGCCGAGATCAAGCGCCGCGGCGTCAAGGGCCTGACCGTGGTGTCCAACAACTGCGGCGTCGACGGCTTTGGCCTGGGCGTGCTGCTCGAGGACCGGCAGATCCGCAAGATGGTCGCCTCCTATGTCGGCGAGAACGCCGAGTTCGAACGCCAGCTGCTCAGCGGCGAACTGGAAGTGGAACTCACCCCGCAAGGCACCCTGGCCGAGAAGATGCGTGCCGGCGGCGCCGGCATCCCGGCCTTCTTCACCGCCACCGGCTACGGCACCCCGGTCGCCGAAGGCAAGGAAGTGCGCGAGTTCAACGGCCGCAAGTACATCCTCGAAGCATCCATCACCGGCGACTTCGCCATCGTCAAGGGCTGGAAGGCCGACCACTACGGCAACGTGGTGTACCGCAACACCGCGCAGAACTTCAACCCGCTGGCCGCCACCGCCGGCAAGATCACCGTGGTCGAGGTCGAGGAGATCGTCGAGCCCGGCGTGCTGCTGCCCAGCGAGATCCACACCCCGGGCATCTATGTCGACCGGGTCATCGTCGGCACCTTCGAGAAGCGCATCGAAAAGCGCACCGTCAAGGCCTGAGCGCCGTCCTCAAGAACAACAAAGAGATCCTGACCATGGCATTGACTCGCGAACAAATGGCGCAACGCGTCGCCCGTGAACTGAAGGACGGCTACTACGTCAACCTCGGCATCGGCATCCCCACCCTGGTGGCCAACTACGTGCCCGAGGGCATGGAAGTGATGCTGCAGTCGGAGAACGGCCTGCTGGGCATGGGCGAGTTCCCCACCGAAGCCACCATCGACGCCGACATGATCAACGCCGGCAAGCAGACCGTCACCGCCCGCCGTGGCGCGTCGATCTTCGATTCGGCGCAATCCTTCGCCATGATCCGTGGCGGTCATGTCGACCTTACCGTGCTCGGCGCCTTCGAGGTGGATGTGCAAGGCAACATCGCCTCGTGGATGATCCCCGGCAAGCTGGTCAAGGGCATGGGCGGCGCCATGGACCTGGTGGCCGGTGCCGACAACATCATCGTCACCATGACCCACGCCTCCAAGGACGGCGAGTCCAAGCTGCTGCCCAAGTGCAGCCTGCCGCTGACCGGCGCCGGCTGCATCCGCAAGGTGCTCACCGACCTGGCCTACCTTGAGATCGAAAACGGTGCCTTCATCCTGCGCGAGACCGCCCCGGGCGTGAGCGTCGAGGAAATCATCGAGAAGACCGCCGGCAAGCTGATCGTGGCGGACGATGTGAAGGAAATGACGTTCTAATCAAGCATCATCCGCCCTGTGGGGCGAACCCGTGGGAGCGGGCTTGCCCCGCGATGACGTCATTCCAGGTGCCACGACCGCCTGGTCGGACGCTATCGCGGGGCAAGCCCGCTCCCACGTTTGCGTCCCCACAGGGCTTTGCAATACCTGTTGAAAACTCCACCAATAAAACCAAAAAAGGAAAACATCGTGGCCGCTGATATCCAAGACAGCCGCTCCGCCCGCTTTGCCCTGCGCTGCTCCAACTGGGCCGAACGCTGGTTCCCCGACTCCTGGGTGTTCGCCGCCCTGGCGGTGATGCTGGTGTCCCTCGGCGCCCTGGCCATGGGCGGCAAGCCCACCGACACCGCCAAGGCCTTCGGTGACGGCTTCTGGAGCCTGATCCCGTTCACCATGCAGATGGCCTTCGTGGTCATCGGCGGCTATGTGGTGGCCAGTTCGCCGCCCGCCGCCCGGCTGATCGACCGCCTGGCGCGGCTGCCGAGAAACGGCCGCTCGGCGGTGTGCTGGGTGGCGCTGATCTCGATGCTCGCGTCCTTGCTCAACTGGGGCCTGTCGCTGGTGTTCGGCGGCCTGCTGGTGCGCGCCCTGGCCCGCCGCACCGATCTGAAGATGGACTACCGCGCCGCCGGCGCCGCCGCCTACCTGGGCCTGGGCGCGGTGTGGGCGCTGGGCCTGTCGTCGTCGGCCGCTCAGCTGCAGGCCAACCCGGCCAGCCTGCCGCCGTCGATCCTGTCGATCACCGGGGTAATTCCGTTCACCGAAACCATCTTCCTCTGGCAGTCCGGGGTGATGCTCGCCGCGCTGGTGGTCGTCTCGCTGGTCGTGGCCTATGCCACCGCGCCCGGGCCGAACAGCGCCCGCAGCGCCCAGGACTGCGGCGTCGACCCGAGCTTCAGTGCGCCGCCGTCGCCACAGCGCACCCGCCCGGGCGAGTGGCTGGAATACAGCCCGATCCTGATCCTGCTGCTGGTCGCCCTGGCCGCCGGCTGGCTGTACCAGGAGTTCGCCACCAAGCCTGCGATCACCGCGATCTCTGGCCTGAACACCTACAACCTGCTGTTCATCATGCTCGGTGCCTTGCTGCACTGGCGCCCGCGCAGCTTCCTCGACGCGGTGACCCGTGCCGTGCCGACCACCACCGGGGTGCTGATCCAGTTCCCGCTGTACGGCTCGATCGCCGCCATCCTCACCCAGGTCAAGGGCGCGGACGCCCAGACCCTGGCCCACCATATCTCGGTGTTCTTCACCCAGATCGCCACCCATGACACCTACGCGCTGCTGATGGGCGTGTACTCGGCGGTGCTCGGTTTCTTCATCCCGTCCGGCGGCGGCAAGTGGATCATCGAGGCGCCCTACGTGATGCTGGTGGCCAACGACCTGCAGTATCACCTGGGCTGGGCGGTGCAGATCTACAATGCCGCCGAGGCGCTGCCAAACCTGATCAACCCGTTCTACATGCTGCCGCTGCTGGGGGTACTGGGGCTCAAGGCGCGCGACCTGATCGGCTTCTCGTTCGTGCAGTTGCTGGTGCATGTGCCGCTGGTGCTGGTGTTGCTGTGGGCGCTGGGCACGACCTTGCAGTATGTGCCACCGGTGATGCCGTAAGACCCAGGTCGTGGAGCTGCACGGCAGCTCCACGTCGTTCACGGCGACAGGGCGAAAATTTTTCTCTGTAGCGCAACAGCTCTATCTCAATGCTTTCATTCAATACGCAGAGCCGTGTTACAAAAATCTCGGTGATGGCAAATTGACGTCAATATGATGTCAAAATAGTATGCCCGCCACTTTGCACTGTTCACCAGGGATTGGTCATGGCGGGACGTCTAGTTTCAGGGCGCAAAACGGCCCTCTGTGCGCTTGTCGGCCTGCTATGCAGCCCTGTGGCCTGGGCCGTTTCACCCGGCGACCAGGACCTGATCCGCGACCGCCAGGACCGTCTGCTCGAAGAGCAGCAGCGCCGTCTCGAAGAACTGCGCAACCTCCCCGGCAAGGCCGCCGAACCCGGTGAGTCGCAACCGGCGGCCGACAGCCGCTGCTTCACCATCCACACCATCGAGCTCAAGGGCGCCGACAGCCTGTCCGCCGCCGACCGCGACCGCCTGCTCAAGCCCTTCATCGACCAGTGCCTGGGCGTCACCCAGCTCAATGCCTTGCTCAAGGCCATCACCGACCATTACCTGGGTCGCGGCCTGGTCACCAGCCGCGCCTACCTGCCGCAGCAGGACCTGTCCTCGGGCCATCTGCAGGTACTGGTGGTGGAAGGGCGCTTGGAAGGGCTGCGCCCGGACCCGGCCAGCGGTCTGAGCGACCGTGAGCTGGGCATGGCCTTTCCCGGCGATATCGACCAGCGCCTGAACCTGCGCGAGATCGAGCAGATGGTCGACCAGCTCAACCGCCTGCCGTCGAACAAGGCGCAGATGGAGCTGACCCCGGGCAAGGCCGTCGGCGGCAGCGAAGTGCTGGTGCGCAACACCCAGCAAAAACCTTGGCGCGCCTCGCTGTCGCGCAACAACGAAGGCCAGCGCAGCACCGGCGAGCAGATGCTCAACCTCGGCCTGGAATGGGACAGCCCGCTGGGCCTGGCCGACCAGCTGATGCTGCGCGGCGGCCACGACGTGGTCAGCGACCACTCCCAGGGCTCGAAGAACGGCGTGCTGTTCTACAACCTGCCGTGGGGCTGGTGGAACTTCACCTACAGCTACAGCGAGAGCGAATACCGCTCCCTGGCCCAGGCCAACGGCTTTGCCTTCAAGCAGACCGGCGACAGCCAGAACCACCAGCTGCGCGCCGAGCGCGTGGTGCACCGCGATGCCACCAGCAAGACCTCGCTCAATGCCGGCATGGCCCACCTGCGTACCAACAACTACATCGAGGACAGCCGCCTGGCCGGCAGCAGCAACCGCCTGAGCGAGGCGCAGTTCGGCATCAACCATGGCCGGCGCCTGGGCAATGCCTTCGTCAACCTCGACCTGGGCACCCAGGAGGGCATCGGCGCCTTCGACGCCCAGGACAACGGCCATCCACGCCCGGGCCAGCCGGTGGCGCGCTACCGCAAGTACAGCGCCACGCTCAGCTACGTGCAGGGTTTCCAGCTCTTCGGCGAGCGCCTGAGTTTCAGCAGCCTGGCCACCGGCCAGCGCAGCGAGGACGTGCTGTTCAGCCCGCAACGCATCAGCCTTGGCGGTCTGTCGTCGGTGCGCGGGCTGAAGGACCAGTCGTTGTCCGGCGACAGCGGCGGCTACTGGCGCAACGACCTGCGCTGGACCCGCCCAGTGAACTGGCCGCTGCTGCAACCTCTGGTGGCCGAGTACGGCCTGGGCCTGGGCTACGACCTCGGGGTGATCCGCAACGATCGCTACAACGGTGAGTACCACGGCCGTGCCAACAGCCATTCGCTGGAGCTGTTCGCCCGTGGCCAGCACATGGCCGCCAGCGTGACCTTCGCCCACAGCCTGGAACGCCCCGACGTGCTGACCGACAAGGAACGGCCGGTGTATTTCCGCCTGGACTTCTTCATTTGACCGCCTGATTCACGAGACCTGACATGGACGTTCGCCTGTTTGCCTTCCTGGCCCGCCAACGCTCGGCCGCAATCCAGCACCGTGAGCATTTCTGCGGGTTGCCCAAGCGTGGCCTGGCCTTCCTGCTGGCCAACGCCATGTTCTGGCAGCCGCTGTGGGCGCAGGCCGCCGAAGGTGTGGTGGTCAGCGGGCCGGGGACCAGCCTCGGCCAGGCGGGTAACGGCGTGCCGATCGTCAACATCGCCGCGCCCAACGGCAGCGGGCTGTCGCACAACCAGTTCAGCGACTACAACGTCGGCCAGCAGGGGCTGATCCTCAACAACGCCACCGAGCGCACCCAGGCTACCCAGCTGGGCGGGATCATCGTCGGCAACCCGAACCTGCAAGGGGCGGCGGCCAATGTCATCCTCAACGAAGTCAACGGCGCCAACGCCAGCCAGCTGCGCGGCTATACCGAAGTGGCCGGGCATGCGGCCAAGGTCATCGTCGCCAACCCTCACGGCATCACCTGTGATGGCTGTGGCTTCATCAACACGCCACAGGTGACCCTGAGCACCGGCAAGCCGGTGCTCGACGGCCGTGGCGCGCTCAGTGGCTATCAGGTGGATGGCGGCAGCGTGGCCCTGGAAGGGACGGGGTTGAATGCCGACAACGTCGAACGCTTCGACATCATTACCCGCTCGGCACGCCTGAACGCGCAGTTGCGCGCCCGTGAACTGAACATCATCACCGGGCGCAACGACGTCGACGCCCAGACCCTGGCCGCGACACCGCGTGCAGGCAATGCGGCCGATGCGCCGGCCCTGGCCATCGACTCCAGCGCCCTGGGTGGCATGTACGCCGGAGCCATTCGCCTGGTAGGTACCGAGGCGGGCGTCGGTGTGCGCCTGGCAGGGGACGTGGCGGCCAGTGGCGGTGATATCCGCCTGGACGCCAACGGCCAGCTGAGCCTGGCCCAGGCCAGCGCCAGTGGCGCGGTCAAGCTGCAGGCCGCCGGCGTCGACCTGCAAGGGCCGGTGCATGGCGCCAGCCAGGTCGAGGTGCGCAGCAGTGCCGACCTGACCTCTCGCCAGGCGATCACTGCCGGCAACCGAATCAGCGTCCAGGCCACAGGCACACTGGTCAACCAGGGCGTGATCGAGGCCGGCGTGAATGCCGATGGCAGCCGCAACGCCCGGGGTGACGTGAGCATCGCCAGTGGGCAGTTGCTCAACAGCGGCAAGAGCATCGTCGCCAGCCGCGACCTGGATCTCGCGGTACAAGGGCAGCTGGATAACCGCAGCGGTACCCTCAGTGCCGGGCAGGACAGCCGGATCACCAGCGCCGCCCTGGACAACAGCGCCCAGGGCAGGGTGCTGGCGGGGCGCGACCAGACCGTGCAGGCGACACAGACCCTGGGCAACCAGAACGGCCTGATCAGCGCCGGCCAGGCCCAACGCATCACTGCGCAGACCCTGGACAACCGCGGCGGCGAGCTGTCGGCGCAGCGCAACACGCTGGGCGCCAACCAGCTGGACAACCAAGGCGGCCGGCTGAGCGCCGGGCAGGCGCTGGACATCACCGTCGCCGGGCGCCTGGACAACCGCGCCGGCGCCCTGGCTGCCGGGCAGGACCTGCACCTGCAGGCCGCCAGCGTCGACAACCGCAATGCCGGGCGCATCGCCAGCGATGGCCAGGCCACGGCGCGCCTGGGCCAGCTCGACCAGCGCGGCGGGGGCCAGTTGCACGGCGCCAAGGCGCTGACCCTGGACATGGCCGACGGCCACCTGGACAACAGCGAGGGCGGCCTGCTCACCACCCCGGGCCAACTGACCCTGCAACGCCTGGGCACCGTCGACAACCACGGCGGCGAGATCTCCGCCGGCCAGGCCTATGCGCTGGTGGCGCGGCAACTGGACAATACCTCCGGCAAGCTGCTCGGCGGCAATGACCTGCGGGTGCAGATTGCCGGGCAACTGGCCAACACCGCCGGCCTGATCGCCGGCCACCAGCTGACCCTGAGCGCCGCGACCCTGCTCAGCCAGGACGGCACCGTGCAGGCGCGCGGCGGCCTGCAAATGACAGTCGCCGGCCAGCTGGACAACAGCCGTGGCCGATTGCTGGCCGAGCAGGCCTTCGTGCTGCAGGCTGGCAGCCTGGTCAACCTGGAGGGGCAGATCGCCGGCAACGGCAGCCTGCTGCTGACCAGCACCGGGCTGGACAATCGCCAGGGGCGCATCAGTGCCGCCCAGGGCCTGACCCTGGATCTCTCCCGTGGTCACTGGAACAACGAGGGCGGCACGCTGCAGAGTCCGGGTACCTTGCTGCTGCGCAACCTGGCCACGGTCGGCAACCGCCGGGGTGAGATCTCCAGCCAGCAGGGCTTCAGCCTGGCTGCCGACAGCCTGGACAACCAGGACGGCAAGCTGCTTTCCGAGCAGGCGCTGACCGTGCGCATTGCCCAGGCCCTGGACAATGCCCGGGGGCGCATTGCCGCACAGGCGCTGGATGTTCATGCAAGCCGTCTGGACAACGCTGCCGGGGAACTGGTCAGCAACGCCGGACTGAGTGCGCGCATCGACGCCGAACTGCTCAATCGCGCAGGGCTGATCAGCGCCGGTGGTGCGCTGTCGCTCGCCGGCGCGGGCCTGGACAACCACACTGGCAAGCTCCTGGCTACAGGCGATATCGACCTCGACCTGCAGGCGCTGGACAACCGGGCCGGGCAGATCAAGGGCGCGGGGCGCCTGGTGTTCACGGGCCAGCGCCTGGATAACGGCGATGCCGGCGTGCTCGAAAGCACAGGGGCCGTGACGATCACCAGCGATGTGCTTGTCAACCGCCAGGCTGGTCAACTGCGCAGCGGTGACCTCCTGGTGTTGAAGGCAAGAGAGCTGGACAACAGCCAGGGCGGCCGTATCGCCAGCCACAAGGGGCTGTTGGCCGAGCTTGGACGCCTGGACCAGCAGGCGGGCGGGCACCTGGTCAGCGATGGCGACCTGACGCTCGACCTGTCGCTCGGCGCATTGGACAACCGCGGCGGCCTGATCCACACCCCCGGGCAGCTGGTGCTTCGGCAACTGGCCGGTGTCGACAACCGTGGTGGCGAGATATCCAGCGCCAGGGGATTCACCCTGGCCGCCCACAGCCTCGACAATGGCGATGGCACGCTGCACAGCGACCAGGCGCTGAAGGTGCTGGTGGAGCATGCCCTGGCCAACGCCCATGGCCTGGTCTCGGCGACCAGCCTGGAGTTGCGTGCCGCCAGCCTGGCCAACCATGGCGGGACCCTGGGGGCCGAGCGGGACCTGGACCTGGACGTCGCCGGCGCCGTGGACAACGGCGAGGGCGAAATATCCAGCGGTGGCCTGACCCAGGTGCGTGCCGCGTCCCTGGACAACCGAGGGGGGGAAGTCCTCGGCGATGTGGCTACTCACGTGAACGTCACCGGGGCCCTGGACAACCGTGCCGGGGTCCTCAGCACCGGCCAGGACCTGCGGGTCGAGGCCGGCAGCCTGGACAACAGCGGCCGTGGCAGCCTGACCAGCGATGGCGCGTTACGGGTCGGCACGGGCGCCTTGCTGAACAACCGCGAGGGTGGGCAGATCCGCGCCAAGGGGCTGATCGACCTGGCGTTCGGGCGCCTGGACAACCACGCCGGCCTGGTTAGCGGCGCCGATCTGCTGACGTTGCGCGGCACCAGTGTCGATAACCAGCAGGGTACCCTGCATGCCGACCGCCAGCTGCAATCGACCGTCGACAGCCTCGACAACCGCAAGGGCCTGTTGCGTGGCAAGGAGGGCCTGACGTTCGCCGGTCGCTACCTGGACAACCGCGAGGGCCTGCTCACCGCCGGTGCGTTGCTGCGCCTGGACGCGGCCGAGGTGGACAATGGCAAGGGCCGCATGGCCAGCCGCGGCGAGGTGAGCGCGGATGTCCGTCAGTTGCGTCAGCAAGGCGGCGAATTCGTCGCCGAAGGGCGCCTGACCCTGCGCGGTGATGCGCTCGACAACAGCGGTGGGGGGCTGGTCTCCGGCAACGCGGGACTCGATCTGCAGGTTGCCGGCACCGACAACCGTGGCGGCCGGCTGGCCAGCCTGGCGCGGGTCGACATCGCGGGCGAAAGGCTGGACAACAGCGAAGGCGGCAAGGTGCTGGCGGGCACGCGCCTGGCGCTGGTGCTGGACCGCTTGATCAACCAGAGCAAGGGGTTGCTGTTCGGTCAGCAGGTCGAGCTGGGCATGGCACAGCTGGATAACCGGGGTGGGACCATCGGCGCGGGCCAGCATCTGCAGCTTGGCCAGTCCGCCAGCGGCCAGGGCTTGGGTGCGACGCTGCTCGACAACCGCACGGGGCGGTTGTACAGCGACGGCAGCCTGAACCTCGATGGCGCGTCCCTGCTCAACCAGCAAGGCACGCTATCGGCCAAGGGCGACCTGCGCGCCACCGTCGCGCAGGGGCTGAACAACCAGGGCGGCCGCATCGAGACTGACGCCAGCCTGGTGCTGGCCAGTGCCAGCGTCGACAACCGCAACGGCGGTCGACTCACCGCCGAAGCCAACCTGAACCTCGACACCGGCACCCTGGACAATGGCCAGGCGGGTGTCGTACGCAGCGGCGAGCGTCTGCAGCTCACGGCCGGGCAGGTCGGCAACCAGGCCACCGGCAGCATTTCCGCGCGCACGCTCAAAGCCAGTGTCACCGGCCTTGACCAGCAGGGCGGGGAGCTGTTCAGCCTGCAGGGGCTGGAACTGGACCTGAACCACGGCCGGCTGGACAACAGCGGCGGCCTGATTCGTGGGCCTGGCCCGCTGGTGCTGCGCAACCTCGGCGAGGTGGTCAACCAGCGTGGCGAGATTTCCAGCCTGCAGGCCTACACGTTGCTTGCCGACAGCCTGGACAACACCGAGGGCAAACTGCTGGGCGGCGAGCACCTGACCGTGCGCATCGCCCGCCAGCTCGACAACCTGCGCGGCCAGGTCAGTGCCCGAGGGCTTGAGCTCAGTGCCGCCGGCTTGAACAACCAAGGCGGATTGCTGGGCAGTCTCGGCGGTTTGCAGCTTCAGGTTGGCGCAGCGTTGGATAACCAAGGTGGCACCGTGCAGGCCGATGGCGATCTCGACCTGGGCGCCGCCACCGTGCTCAATGCCGAGGGCAAGCTGTCGGCCAAGGGTGACTTGCAGGCACGCCTGGTGGCGCTGGACAACCGGCAAGGCAAGGTCCAGGCCGAGGGGGCGCTGGCCTTGGACGCCGACCAGGTCGACAACCGCGCGGCGGGGCTGCTGGGGGCCACCGGCGCCCTGGTGCTAAAGGCCGCGACCCTGGACAACCGCGGCGGCGAGATCAACGGCAAGGGCAGCGTCACGCTTGTCGGACAACGCCTGGACAACAGCACCGGGGGCCTGCTGCTGGCCAAGGGCCTGTTGACGCTCGAACAGCGGGTGACCCTCAACCAGCAAGGCCTGATCGGTGCCGGCAGTGTCCACCTGCGCGGTGCCAGCCTGGACAACCGCGGCGGCGAGTTGCGTGGTGACACCGGCCAGGACCTGGAGGTCGAGGGCGACCTGCTCAACGACCAGGGACGCATCACCAGCGAAGGCGGTTTGCGTCTGGTCGGCGCCCTGCTGGGCAACAACGCTGGCCTGTTGTCCAGCGCCGGCGACCTGTGGCTAGAAAGCCAGGGGGCGGTGACCAACCGCGGCGGCCAGGTGATAGCCAACGGGCGTCTCGACCTGGCCGGCGCCAGCCTCGACAGCCGGGCCGGCACGATCAGTGCCAAGGATGCACTGCGCATCACCACCGGCAATCTCGATAACCAGGAGGGTGGGCGCCTGACCAGTGGCGCCAGCCTGAGCCTCGACGCGGCCCGACTGGACAACAGCGGCGGCCGCATCACCAGCCAGCAGGCCCTGGTCGCCAACGTCACCAGCCTGCGACAGCAGGGCGGTACCCTGTACAGCGCGCAGCGCATCGAGCTGGACCTCGACCACGGCGAGCTGGATAACCAACAGGGGTTGATCAACACCCCTGGCCAGCTGCTGCTCAAGCGCCTGGCGCGTGTCGACAACCGGGGCGGTGAAATCTCCAGCGCCAGCGCCTTCAGCCTGGCGGCGACCGAGTTGGACAACGGCAACGGCAAGTTGCTCGGCCAGCAGGGTTTGAATCTGCTGGTGGAGCGCGCCTTGCTCAACCTCAAGGGGCAGATCGCCGCCGCAGGCGTGGCGCTCAAGGCGGCGAGCCTGGCCAATGCCGGCGGCCACATCAACAGCCGGGGTGACCTGCGCCTGGACGTCGCCGGCCTGCTCGGCAACCAGGCCGGCGGCCTGGTGAACGCCCGCCAGCTGCTCGAGCTGAACGCCGCCAACCTGGACAACCAGGGCGGCCAGGTGCTGACCGAGCAACGCCTGACAGTGCAAGCCGGCCAAATCGACAACAGCGCCAAGGGCCTGATTAGCAGCAAGGACAGCCTGGTGTTGAGCACCGGCCAGTTGCGCAACGATGCCGGCGAGATTTCCGCCAAGGGCGCGCTGCAGGTGCGGGCCACCCGCCTCAGCCAGCAAGGCGGACGCCTGTTGAGCGAGGGCAGCCTGGCCTTGCTGTTCGAGGGGCTGGCCGGTGATCTCGACAACCGTGCGGGGCTGATTCACGGCAAAGGTCCGTTGACCCTGGCCAACCTGCGCGACCTCGACAATCGCCAGGGCGAAATTTCCAGCGCGCAGGGCTTCAGCCTCGGCGCGCGCACCCTCGAAAACGGCGCCGGGCGGCTGATCAGTACCGGGCGCCTGACGCTGGGCGCCGACCGGCTGCTCAACCAGGGCGGCCTGGTGTCCGGCAGCCAAGGCCTGGAGGTAACCGCCAGCAGCCTGGACAACCGCAACGGCGGCACGCTCTCCAGCCGGGAGGGCGACCTGACGATCACGCTCGGCGCAGCGCTGGACAACAGCCTGGGCGGCGCGCTGGTCAGCCAGGGCCTGCTCCAGGTCAAGGCGGCCAGCCTCGACAACCGTGGCGGGTTCCTGGCCAGCGCCGCGGCGCAGCACCTGGACCTTGGCAACGGTACCCTGGACAACCGCCAGGGCGGTCGGATCGACAGCGGGGCGGCTTTCAGCCTGCGCGCCGCCGGCCTGGACAACTCAGGCGGCACGCTGGTCGGGCTGGACACCCTGACCCTGGACCTTGCCGGCCAGCTGAGCAACGTCCAGGGCAAGCTGCTCAGCGGCGCGGGCTTGCAGGTGCGGGGCACCGCCGTGGTGCTCAACCAGGGAGGGCAACTGGTCAGCCAGGCCGGGCTGCGCCTGGTCGGGGCCAGCCTCGACAATAGCGACAAGGGCACGCTGGCCGCCAATGGCGACGTCCAGCTGGACCTCACGGGCGCCATGCTCAACGACCGTGACGGCCTGATCCACGCCGATGCCGGCAGCCTCGTGGTGCACGCCGCACGCGTGAGCAACCATGGCGGCGCCGCCCAGGCCAAGAGCGCTGTCACCCTCACCAGCCTCGGCGCGCTGGACAACCAGGGCGGCAAGCTGATCGCGCAGGGCGGCAACCTGCTGCTCGAGGCTGACAGCGTCGACAACCGTGGCGGAGTGCTCGCCAGCCTGCAAGGGCTGCTCGATGCCAAGGTCGGCGGCCTGCTGGGCAACGCCCAGAACGGTATCATCCAGGCGCGCCAGCTCAAGCTGATCGCCCTCGGCGGGCTGGACAACAGCAGTGGCCGCCTGGCCGCCCAGGCCGGCGCCCTGGACGTACGCACCGCCAACCTGAACAACCGCGGTGGCAGCCTGTTTGCCCTGGGGCAGTTGGGCATCGACGCCATCGACCTGGACAACGGCGGCAATGGCCAGATCGCCGGCCAGTCCGTGGAGTTCGGGTTGCGTGGCAGCCTCATCAACACGGGCGGCATCATCGAGAGCGATAGCCGCCTGGGCCTGAGCGCAGCCGGCCTGAACAACCAGGGCGGCCAGCTGCGTACCCTGGGCAGTGCCGGCGGCACGCGCCTGCAGTTGACGGGGGCGCTGGACAACCGTGGCGGCGTGCTGGAAATCGCCAACCAGGACCTGAGCCTGCAGTCGGCGGGCTTCTTCAATGCCGGGGGGCGCCTGGTGCATGGTGGGGCTGGCACGTTCGATATCGGCCTGGCCAACCTCGGCGGGGCCGGCGGCGAAATCGTCACCCTTGGCGGCCTGACCCTGAACGCCGCGAGCTGGACCAACAGCAGCGTGATCCAGGCGGCGCGCCTGACGGTCAATGTCGGTGAGCTGGTGCAGACCGGCAGCGGTCAGTTGCTGGCAAGCGAAAGCCTGGTGGGCACGGGCACCAACTGGAGCAACGATGGCCTGATCGCCAGCAACGGCAGCCTGGCGCTGGCGCTGTCCGGCCGTTACGCCGGGGGTGGTCGCGCGACCAGCCTGGGGGCGCTGTCGCTGGATGCGGGCAGCATCGACCTGGCCAGCAGCGGCACGCTCGCCGGCGCCGGGAATGTGACCCTGGGCGGCGCGGGCAGCCTTGCGGCACTGGGCAACCTGGGCCGCGTCACGGCCGGGCAGACGCTGAAGATCAACGCCGGGCAGCTGGTCAACAGCGGCACGCTGGCAGGCTCGGGGGGCCTGCAGCTGACTGCCAGTGGCATCACCAACCAGGGCGGTGGGCTGATTTTCTCGGGTGCTGCCATGCAAGTGGCCACGGACAACCTGAACAACACCCTGGCGGACCTGTACGGCATCGGCGACATCGCCATCGGCGGCCTGCTGCCGGGTAGCCGGGCGACGCTGATCCGCAACCTGTCGGGGCAGATGCAGAGCCTGGGCAACTTCAGCCTGAATGCGACGCAGGTGGTCAACGAGCGCAACAACTTCAACGTAAACCGTGAGGTCATTTCCTCGGCGCTGGGGATTCGTTGCTATAGCTGCACGTCGCCAAGGCTGGGCATCACCAGGTCCGACCCTTCCCATTACGTCCTGGTCGAGCAAATTCGCACATCCGCGCCTACAGGTGCCGATGCCGTGGCGGCCAGCATTACCTCGGGGAAGGATCTGCATATCAGTGGCAGTCGGTTCACCAACAGCAACTCGCAGGTGGCGGCCAGCGGCAACATCAGCATCGTGGTCGATACCTTCGAGAACCAAGGTAGCGCAGTCGGGAACTTCACCAGCTTCAAGTACCTGGATGCGTCGGTCAATACGGTCGAAATGTATGCGTACAACCGGTACAACGATGCCCAGTACGCCTACGACTTCTGGTTCCTGAATGCCGACGGCCAGGCTTCGCGGATGCTGCCTCACAGTTTCAGGTGCTGTGGGCCACCCCGCGAGCAGTCCAACTGGCTCAACTTCGGCTCGGTTGCCGTGCAGTCGTGGAGGGGCAGCGATTACTACAACAGGAACTACCGTGCCCCTTCGCTGTACGCTCAGGGTGTTCGTGCCGAAGCACCCGCTGCGGTCAAGGGTGCCAACGTCTTTGGCGAAAAGATCATTGCTGGGGATGCCCAGACCTACCTGCCGGCAATCATCCAGGCCGGTGGCAATGTCTCGATCACAGCCGCCACGCGGTTGAGCAACGGGGTCGAGCAAGCCTGGAACGCACCGGGCGCCAACGCCGGGCGCACGCTGGACACACGCACGGCCGCCACCTTTACCCGTACGGTGGTGGCGCCGAACCGGCAATTGCCGCCTGACTTGGCCCAGCGCCAGGTCAACCCCCTGGATCTGCCCGGCTTTAGCCTGCCCACCAGCGGCAATGGCCTGTTCCGCCTGAGCAGCCAGGCCGCCAGCCAGGCCAGCGTGTCGGTGGCCGATCCGGCCCCCGCCAGCTGGACGCTGGGGGGCGCCAGCATCGACCTGCAACAGCGCCAGCAACCGCTGCCGCAGGTACAGGGACGCGCTGTCGATATCGCGGCGCTGGCGCCGAGCAGCGCCAGCGAGCGTCAACTGGGCGAGCGCCAGCGCCAGGGCATCGACCTGGATACGCGGATCGACACCGTCAGGGTCGAGGCGATCGCGGCGGGGCAGGGGCCACAGACGCTGCCAGGCCGCAGCGAACTGGGCGCAGGCCACCAGGCCACCCCTGTACAAGTGGAGGCGCCGCGCCTGGCCAGCGGATCGGGCGGTGGCGCCACTATCACGCAACCGGCTCCGGTACTGCCGACGGTCGCGGCCGTCAGCCCAAGCGTGGCCGCCGGCGTTTCCAGCCGGGCCAGCGCGGTCAACCCGCTGAGCATCCCCCGGGTGCAGGGCGTACCCGCCGCCACGACCGGCGCCCAGCCGCACAAGTACCTGATCGAAACCGACCCGGTGCTGACCGACCTCAAGCAGTTCATGAGTTCGGATTACCTGCTCGGCAACCTCGGCTATGACCCGGACAAGAGCTGGAAACGCCTGGGCGACGGTTTCTACGAGCAGCGCCTGATCCAGCAGGCGGTCACGGCCCGCACCGGCAAGCGCTACATCGACGGGCAGACCTCCGACGAGGCGCTGTATCGCCACCTGATGGACAACGCGCTGGCCAGCAAGCAGCAATTGAACCTGTCCGTCGGGGTGAGCCTGACGGCAGCGCAGGTGGCGGCACTGACCCACGACATCGTCTGGCTCGAAGAGCACCAGGTGATGGGTGAGAAAGTGCTGGTGCCAGTGTTGTACCTGGCCAACGCCAATGACCGGCTGGCACCCAACGGCGCCCTGATCGAAGGCAAGGACGTGACCCTGATCGCCGGCACCGACCTGATCAACCCCGGTACCGTGCGTGCCAGCAACAACCTGTCGGCCAGCGCGGGCGAGAACCTGGTCAACACCGGGCTGATCGAAGCCGGTGGGCGGGTCGACCTGCTGGCGGGCAACACCCTGTACAACGGTGCCGGCGGCATCATCAAAGGGCGTGACGTCAACCTCTCCACCTTGCTGGGCGACGTGGTCAACGAGCGCACCCAGTCGCAGGAGCAGGGCCGCTACACCACCTGGGCGACCCTGGACAGCGCCGCGCGCATCGAGGCGAGCAACGACCTGTCGATGTCCACCGGTCGCGACATGGTCAACGTCGGCGGCGTGCTGCAGGCCGGCCGCGACCTGGAGATGCGCACGGGCCGTGACCTGCTGATCGGCTCGGCCGAGCAGAGCACCCAGTACCGCAACGGGCGTCAGAGCAGCGAGAGCATCACCCAGTTCGGCTCGCAGGTTACCGCGGGCCGCGACCTGGGCATGTTCGCCGGCCACGACTTCACCGTTGTCGGCAGCGAACTGGAGGCCAAGCGCAACATCACCGTCGATGCCCTCAACGACCTGACCCTGGCCTCCGCGGCCAATGAGGAGCATTTCTACGCCAAGAGCAAAAAAGTCACGCGCCAGGAGGACCATGTCCGCCAGGTGGCGACCGACCTCAGGGCTGGCGGCGATGTCTCGCTCACGGCAGGCGAGGACCTCAGGCTTATCTCCAGCCGCGTCAGCGCGGGCGACGAGGCCTTCCTCTACGCCGGTGACCAGCTCGAACTGCTGGCCGAGACCGACAGCGATTACTCGCTGTACCAGAAAAAAAGCAAGGGCAGCTTCGGCAGCAAGAAGACCAGGCGCGATGAAGTCACCGACGTGCGTCATGTCGGCAGCGAGATCACCAGTGGTGGCGACCTGACCCTCCTCAGTGATGGCGACCAACGCTACCAGGTGGCCAAGCTCACCAGCGGCGCCGACCTGACCTTGGATAGCGGGGGCGGCATCACGTTTGAAGGAGTGAAGGACTTACATCAAGAGAGCCACGAGAAGAGCAAGTCGAGCCTTGCATGGACAAGCATGAGTGGCAAAGGCAGTACTGATGAGACCCTGCGTCAGAGCGAATTGGTCGCGAAGGGCAACCTCGCGATCAAGGCAGTCGACGGTCTGCAGATCGATATCAGACAAGTCAATCAGCAAACGGTCAGCGAAGCGATCGACGCAATGGTCAAGGCTAATCCGGACCTGGCTTGGTTGAAAGAGGCAGAGAAGCGCGGGGATGTCGATTGGAAACTGATCCAAGAAACACATGAAGCCTACAAGTACAGCCACTCAGGGCTTGGTCAGGGGGCCATGCTCGCGATCATCATCGTCGTGACTGTGCTGACGGCTGGTAGTGGCACTGCTGCAGCAATTGGCGCTTCTGCGGGGAGTGCTGCTCAAGGCGCAGCTTTGGCGGCAGGTATGTCGGCTACCACAGCAGCAACCATCGGTACAGCGGCCAGCGCAGCTGCAGTGGCGAGCTTTTCCGCAGCGGTATCGCAAGGCGCTGTCAGTGTCATCAACAACAAAGGCAACCTTGGCGCGGTAATGAAGGATGTGACCTCCGCAGATAGCATGAAAAGCTACCTGATTAGCGGGTTGGCGGCAGGGTTCGCCGCAGGTGTTCTGGACAAGGCCTTCGGTGTTTCAGGGGAAGATGTCTCAAAAGCCACGCATGGCTTTGATCTGGGCAAGATAGACGGCGCTACCAAGTTCGCAGGATATACGTTTGCCGAAAGTGGATTCGGAGCCGTTGCCAATACGGCGATAAATGGCGGTAGCCTCAAGGATAACTTGGCGCATGCGGCGATCAGCTCGGCAGCCGATGCCCTTTCTGCAGGCATATACAACCGCTTGGGTACGCAATTGGAGTTCTCTGGGCTGCCAGCCAAGCTTGGGGCGCATGCGTTGGTAGGCGGTTTGATTGCGGAACTGGCGGGAAGCGATTTCAGAACAGGGGCCTTGGCCGCGGGAGCGAACGAAGCGTTTGTCGCTACAGTTGGGGACAAGGTATTCAACAATGGTATGCATGACCAGTTACTGGCCATGACTTCGCAGTTGATCGGCCTCACGATTGCGGCGGCGGCGGGAGGTTCTGATAAGGACCAGGCCATTGCAGGTTGGGTGGCTTCGCAGGCGACGAAGTTCAATAGCCTGGATCATCCCACAGCGGAAGCTTTGCTTAATGAGCTGAAAGCCTGCAGAGCATCTGCTACCTGCAGCGAAGATAAGATCAAGGGGATTCTTGCTCGGACGGAAAAATTGTCAGCAAAGCGTTCGGCAATTATTGATGAGTGCAAAACGCGAGCCTGCGCCGACTCGATAAAGGGAAGCACGATATCTCTAGACACTCCAGTGGCCAAGGAGTTGCAGGCGTTCTTCAAGAACTCCATTGCTTATGATATGACCGGATTGCTCATCGGAGATCCAAGCAAGATCGCAATTCCATCGCAGGGTGTCGATTCCTGGGGTGCAACTTTCTTTACCGACGAACAGCTTCTTTTCGCCAAATACATCAAGGAGGGTTGGCTCACGCCTGACGAGGCCGCAAGGACAGATCAGTGGGCGAAGCAGACTGAGTGGCTGGATAAGGCGGCCGGGCGAAAACTCTCGATCAAAGAAAAAGCCTCGATGATCTCCGAGTTGAGTGCTGCGGCAGGTATGGCGATCCTGGGGGCAGGGAGAGGTGTAAAGGGGAGTGCCATTCCACAACCTGAGCTGATAGTCGCTGCAAATGGTTTGATGTATAAATCCAATCCAAAGCACACGGCTGGGCAGGCGGGGAACCGAGGTAATGCAGGCATCGAGCCCAAGGCCTCGCTTGAGCTGTTTGAAAAATCAATTCCTGCCCCCAAGACTGGTGGCAATAAGGAAACCCGGTATGCAGTGGACGCTGACGGGCAGGTGCACCGATTCATGGGCAGTAATGGCGAATACCACTGGAACGGTAGTACCGGCGACAGCCGAAGCCCTCTTCGCGGTAACCAGATACCTACGGATATACAGAAACTTTTGGGAGTGAAAATCAAGTGATTGCAGGTGATCCGGATAGGTTCGCCGTGCAGTTCCAGGTCGTTGGCGCTTGGAATGTGCAGGGTGACAGCTGGAAAAATGGTTTGCTTTGCGTGTATGCCGGTGGAGTGCGTATTTATGATGCTGTAGAAGCGTTGGAACTGCGTTCAGCGCTGAGTTTCTTCTCCGGCATCCGATTGCCTGACTCTACTGCGGATCTAATCTATGAGGATCGAGAAGTTTTCGACAATGCCAGGGCCTACTTTTCGGGGGAGATAGGCGATTTGCTACCAGGCATCGCGGACTTTTCGGCTACTGAAGCTGAAGATTCTGGTTTCATTCTGTACTTCCAAATGGAACGGGATGGCGATCGACTGGTTTGGTCGCGGGATGATGGCCATACCGTAGAAGGTTTAAAGCTTGAGACAGGTACCGTGGCTGCTGTCATCGAACAGCTCAAGACATGCAGATTGTAGCGTTCGCTCGAGAAAGGCAGCCTCGCAGACGACTTTGCTGAGGCAGCCTTCTCGTCCTGGTTTTTGGACCTGGAGCAAGGATAAGAATCGGAATTTCCTTATTCCTTGTAGTCCATTTCCGAAGCATGCTTTTACCGCCTTTCAGCCCTTGCTCCAGGTCAACTCGCCTTCTAGTCTCGGCCTGCCGCTGCCAATTCAGCGGTCGGTTTTGACAGACCGTAGACGTTGCCCTCGTAGGTTTGCTTTCATGGCGGCTGTGCGTGTGGGCACCCCGTGTGCGCCGAGTGCCAACGTCTCGGTCTGTCAACCCGCGTACAGCTGCCACCCTCTTGTTTGACAGCAAAGTGCGGCGGCTCCATTTCATACGTTGGAGTCAAGACATGCTGAAGATTGTCCCCGATCCACCTTCCTCCCAGGATCACGCCCACTTCCTCGAAGACACCCTGGTACGCGCCATCGAGTACGCCTTCTGCGCCCTCACGGTGGCCAACCAGGCCGTCCAGCTCAAGCCCCGGTCGCCCGGCGCGATCCTGGTGCTGGCCGCCGCCCACGAGATGGAGGCGGTGCGCACGTTGCTCGAATCCGCCCTGACCCAGGTGCAGCACTCGGTCCAAGCGCCGGGCGAGCCCCGCACGCTGCACTAGCCGACGACGTTTTCAGGGAGATCGATCATGACCACAGACGATGGCAAGACCCAGGTCACGCCGGGCAAGACCCGTTTTTATCAGGGCGAGGGCAAGGATGCCCAGCCGCTGTTCTGTATCGAGCCCGGCATTCCCTGCCAGCACGCTCGCGAACAGGCGTCGGAGTTGATGGATTATGTGCGGCACCTGACCTTGGTCGGGGTGATGGACGAAGATCCGCGGATGGTCTGGGCTGCCCACTATCTCAGTGCGTTGGCCAAGGCGCTGATGGATGATGCGGAGCTTGGGATGGCGCATTAGTCCCAGGCTTTGCACATTCCCCCGTAGGAGCGGCCTTGTGCCGCGAAAGGGCTGCGAAGCGGCCCCAGGATTTGTGCATCAAGCTGATATCGCCGGGGCTGCTTCGCAGCCCTTTCGCGGCACAAGGCCGCTCCTACAGGGCTTGGCGTGACAGATGGGCCGGCGGCACCTGGTCTACCAGCCAGACACCGTTGTCGGCTTGATAGAACACCGTTCCCGCTGCGCACATGGCCTGGGTATCGACCGTAAGCAGCACCGGCTGACCATATCGCTTGCCCACCGCCAGTGCGGTCTGCGGATCCTCGCTCAGGTGCACATGGTGGCGACTGCCGGGGATCAGGCCCTGGGCTTCGATGGAGGCCAGGAAGCGGCTGGCGGTGCCGTGATAGAGCAGGGCGGGTGGCGTCTTGGCGACATGGCGCACTTCGACCTGGGCGCTGCTGTGGCCCTGGGCGGCGCGGATGCGGCGGCCATCGTCGGAGAGGGTGAAACGGCGCTTGTCATTGGTCTCGACCACCTCGCGCAGGGCGTGCAGGTCGAAGGCATGGCCTTGCCGGCCGGCGCCGTGGATCAGCGCGTCGACATCGGCCCAGCCGTCGCGGTCGAGGGTCAGGTCGATGGATTCGGGGGCGTGGCGCAGTACGTAGCTGAGGAATTTGCTGAGGGTGTCGCGTTGTTTCTGGTTCACTGGAAAGGTCCTTTTCCATGGCTTCTGGTCGTTTGGGGCGTGGGCATTCTCCGGGTTTGGGGTTGAGTTCTCAAGCGTGTGGATGACCTGTGAGAGCGCACTCCCACAGGTTCGTCGCTGATGTCAGCCCTGACGCAAGGCGTCGAGCAGCGCCTTCAGCTGGTCACGGCCCTGGGCATCCAGCCCGAACACCGGCCGACGCGGTTCACCCACCGGCAGCCCGGTTATCTCCAGGCCAGCCTTGATGGTCGCCGGCAAGCCCCCCTTGAGGATGAAGTCGAGCAACGGCAGCTGGCGGTAGAACAGCGCCTTGGCCTGCTCCAGCTCACCGGCCTGCACCGCCTGGTATAGCCGCAGGTTCAGTTCGGGAATCAGGTTGGCCGCCGCCGTGCACCAGCCTGTGGCGCCCGCCACGAAGGCCTCCAGCGCCAGCGGGTTGCAGCCGTTGTAGAACGGCACCTGGCCCTCGCCGAGCAGTTGCAGCTTGTGCATGCGCTGGATGTCGCCGGTGCTCTCCTTGACCATGGTCACGTTGTCGACTTCGCGCACGATACGCAGGATCAGCTCCACCGGCATGTCGGTGCCGCTGGTGGCCGGGTTGTTGTAGAGCATGATCGGCAGATCGATGGCCGCGCCGATGGCGCGGTAGTGCTGGACGATCTCGGCTTCGCTGAGTTTCCAGTAGGCCGCCGGCAGCACCATCACTGCGTCGGCGCCGTGTTGCTGGGCGAAGCGAGCGCGGCGCACGGCACCGGCGGTGGTCAGGTCGGAGACGCTGACGATGCTCGGCACGCGCTTGGCGATGCGCTCCAGGCTGTACTGGGCGACCTGCTGCCATTCGCCGTCGCTCAGGTAGGCACCTTCGCCGGTGCTGCCCAGCGGTGCGATGGCGTGGACGTCGCCGTCGATCAGGCGGTCGATGGAGCGGCCCAGGGCCGGCAGGTCAAGCTGTTCACCGTCCTGGGTGAACGGGGTGATGGTATAGCCGATGATGCCGTGGAATCGAGTGGTCATGGTGTGTGGCTCCGCAAGCAAGGCAAGGTAGGGTCAGGCGAGGCAATCGGTGTGCTGGCGCAGGGCCTGCCGGGCGTAATAGTTGAAGGCGGCGCCGTGGCGCTTGGGCCGGTCGATCCAGTCGTGGGCGTCGCGGCCGAGCTCCGGGGCGATCGGCTTGATGGTGCCGGCGGCCATCGCCAGCAGCTGCAGGCGCGCGGCGCGCTCGATCAGCTGGGCGTAGACGCAGGCCTGCTCGATGCTGGTGCCGGTGGACAGCTGACCGTGGTGCGAGAGCAGGATGGCGCGCTTGTCGCCCAGGGCAGCGCTGATGATCTCGCCTTCCTCGTTGCCCACCGGCACGCCCGGCCAGGCTTCGAGGAACGCGCAGTCCTCGTACAGCGGGCACAGGTCCATGTGCGAGACCTGTAGCGGCACTTCGAGCATCGACAACGCGGCGACGTGGGTGGGGTGGGTGTGGATGATGCAGTTGACGTCGGGGCGGGCGCGGTACACCCAGCTGTGGAAGCGGTTGGCCGGGTTGGGCATGCCCTGGCCTTCGAGCACTTCGAGGTCTTCGTTGACCAGCAGCAGGTTGCCGGCGGTGATTTCGTCGAAGCCCAGGCCCAGTTGCTGGGTGTAGAAAGTGCCTGGCTGCGGGCCGCGGGCGCTGATCTGCCCGGCCAGGCCCGAGTCGTGGCCGTGGTCGAAGAGAATTCGGCAGGTCAGGGCCAGCTTTTCGCGCACAGTCCACGTATTATCGGCAAGCGAGCCTTGCATCTGTGTCAGTGCCTTTTGCACCAGCTGGTCTTTGCTGAGGGTAAGGGTGTTGGCCATGGGGAGCTTTCCTCTGTGGCGTGATGACGGATGTCAGGGCTGGCTCGCCCCCGAGCTTTGGACGGTGAGGGGGCGAGCCATCAGATGACACAAATAATCCTATATGACACAAAGTGTCATAAGCAAGTGCGTTTGTTCGGGAATCCCGCTTCACATGTCTATCCGACTGAAACTGCTGAGAAAGAAACTAGGCATCACCCTTGAGCAGCTGGCTGAGAAGTCCGGCATGACCAAGAGCTACCTGTCCAAGGTCGAGCGCGGCCTCAACATGCCGTCGATCGCCGCCGCGCTGAAGCTGGCGCGGGCGCTCAACGTCAATGTCGAGGAGCTGTTCGACGGCGAGCACGACGGCCAGGCGCGCTACAGCCTGGTGCGTCGCGGCGAGCGCCAGGCGCTGGTGGGCGGCGGCGAGGGGCCGGGGTATGCGGTGCTGACCTCGCAGGTCGGCCAGCGCAGCCTGCTGCCGTTCCTGATCCAGCCGCCGACCACGTTCAGCGACCCGACCTTCAAGGAACACGAAGGCGAGGAGTTCCTGTTCGTCCACGAGGGGCAGGTGGAGGTCGACTTCATGAGCGAGCGGGTGCTGCTGGAGGCGGGCGACGCCCTGCATTTCAATGCCCAGACCCCGCACCGCCTGCGTTCGGTCGGCGAGCGCCAGGCGCAGTTGCTGGTGGTGGTGCAGGGCGGCGAGGGGTGAGGGCGGGGCGATGATCGAGGTCTCGCGGTTCTGGCGTGATCCGGCATTGCCCTTCGTCGAAGCCCGGCGCGTGGGAGACGGCCGCCAGGTGTGCTACGCCGCCCATTCCCACGAAAGTTTCTCCATCGGCGTGATCACCGGCGGGCGCAGCACCTACCTGACCGGCAACGCCCGGCACGAGGTGGCGGCGGGGACCACGGTATTGATGAACCCGGGCGTGGTGCACACCTGCAATCCGATCCAGGGCGAGCCCTGGTCGTACCTGATGCTGTTCGTCGACATGCCCTGGCTGCTGGCGCGTGGCTTCGCGTTGCCCTCGGCGACCTTGAGCTCATCGACGGTGCTGTATGGGCAGTTGCTGGCGCTGTTTGCCGGGCTGTTCGAGCCTGGCAACGAGGGTCGGGAGGCGCAGCTGGAGGCGTTCTTCAAGGGTTTGCCGCAGCTGCTGGAGGCCGACGCGAGCGGCCAGCCCGCGCGCCATCCACGTGTGGAACTGGCCGCCGCGTTCATCCGTGCCCATCGCCTCGACCCGCTGACGCTGGACGACATCTGCGCCGCAGCGGGGCTGTCACGGGCCTACCTGATCCGCGCGTTCGGCAAGCGCTTCGGCCTGACGCCCCATGGCTACCTGCTCGACCAGCGGGTGCAGCACGCCCGGGCGCAACTGCGCAACGGCAGGCCGATCGCCGAGGTGGCGCTGGAGGCGGGATTCGCCGACCAGGCGCACCTGCAGCGGGCCTTCAAGCGCCACCTGGCGACCACGCCGGGGCATTACCGCAATGGCTGAATAACAGGAATGTCCCACCTGTGCGGGAGATCACCCAAGCCTTTGGGCTGTGCTGTCGCGCAGGGAACTGGGTTGCCAGCCCCACCAGCGTGGGAGCGGCGGTGCGCCGATGCGACTTGCCCCGCGATGTGGTGTATGGCACCGGCATAGCCGGTGATCGCGGGGCAAGCCCGCTCCCACGCTGCCCCAGTCACATCAAAGAACTGTGTTTAGGTCCATGAGAGCGGGCTTCCCCCGCGACAGGGCTCGAGCCAACAGCCTCACAGGATCAGGTAGACCGCACTCGCCACCAGCAACCCCGCCAGCACCCGATTCAACAGACGCATACGCCACGGCTCACCCAGGTACTGACGGATCACGCTGCCAGCCCAGGCCCAGCTGGCCACGGAAAGGAAGCAGATCGGCCCGTAGATCCAGGTGAACTGCCACAGCAACTGCTGCTCGCCGCCGGTGTAGGCACCGATCCCGGCCACCGCCGCCAGCCAGGCCTTGGGGCTCAGCCACTGCATGGCCGCGCCGTGCCAGGCGCTGGGCGCTCGCCGGTTGTCGTCGGCGCCCAGCCCGCCATCGTCACTGGCCAGCTTCCAGGCCATGTACAGCAGAAACAGCACGCCACCCCCGTGCAGTAGCCGCCCGAGCAAGGGCCAGCGCAGCAACAGTTCATGCACGCCCAGCCCCACCAGCACCAGCAGCAGGCAGAAACCCAGGGTGGCGCCGGCCGCATGCCCGATGCTGGCCCGCAGGCCGTGGCGCGCGCCGCTGCCGAGGGCGACGATGTTGACCGGGCCGGGGGAGATGGAGGCGGCCAGGGCAAAGGCCGCCATGGACAATGTCAGGCTCATCGGAGGTTTCCATGTTGGAGGAGGGTATGGCTATCCTGGCTAAAATCGTGACGGGCGTATTGAACAAAAATGCTCTGCCGCACCTGTTACAGCTTTTGTAATAGTTTTGCGCTATCAGAGAAATCTGCTTCGATTGTAGGATCGACATCCCTATTTTCTATCAAGGTCTATATGAGCACCTTCGCGGAGCCCCCCAGTCCCCGGCCGTCCCGGCCTTCCTTCCTGCGTCCTCGTGACGCCGCCCTCGTGAGTACCCGCTAATGGAATGGCTAGCCGACCCCACGGCCTGGCTGGGCCTGTTGACGCTTATCGTCCTCGAGCTGGTGCTGGGTATCGACAACCTGGTGTTCATTGCCATCCTCGCCGACAAGCTGCCGCCGCACCAACGCGACCGCGCCCGGGTGATCGGCCTGTCGCTGGCGCTGATCATGCGCCTGGGCCTGTTGGCCAGCATCTCGTGGATGGTGACCCTCACCGCGCCGCTGATCGACGTGTTCGGCAAGACCTTCTCCGGCCGTGACCTGATCATGCTGTTCGGTGGTGTGTTCCTGTTGTTCAAGGCCACCATGGAACTGCACGAACGCCTCGAGGGCCATGTCGCCCAGAGCGGCGGCGTGACCCGTCACGCGGCGTTCTGGCCGATCGTCGCGCAGATCGTGGTGCTCGACGCGGTGTTTTCGCTGGACGCGGTGATCACCGCCGTGGGCATGGTCGAGCAGCTGTCGGTGATGATGATCGCGGTGATCTTCTCCATCGGCATCATGATCGTCGCCAGCAAGCCGCTGACCCGCTTCGTCAACGCCCATCCGACGGTGATCATGCTGTGCCTGGGCTTCCTGATGATGATCGGCTTCAGCCTCACCGCCGAAGGCCTGGGTTTCCATATTCCCAAGGGCTACCTGTACGCGGCCATCGGCTTCTCGCTGCTGATCGAGCTGTTCAACCAGCTGGCCCGCGCCCGCCGCAAGCGCAGCCTGCATCAGCACCGGCCATTGCGTGAGCGCACGGCCCACGCGGTGCTGCGCCTGATGGGCGGGCGCCGGGTAGAGGCCGACGAGGTGGGCGAGGAGATCGCCGACCTGGTGGCTGGTGGCGACGAGCAGGTGGTGTTCGACCGCCGCGAGCGGGTGATGATCAGTGGCGTGCTCAACCTGGCCGAGCGGCCGATCCGCACGGTGATGACGGTGCGGGCCAAGGTCGATGCCATCGACCTGTCGCAGCCGGCCGAGGCGATCACCCAGATGCTGGTCAACTCGTCCTACTCGCGCCTGCCGCTGATCCGCGACGGGCGCATCGAGGAGCCGCTGGGCTACGTGCACAAGAAGGAGCTGCTCAAGGAACTGCTGGGCGGCAACCAGCCGGCGCTGGAGCACCTGGCGCGGGCGCCGTTGAACCTGCTGGAGAGCTTCAGCATCCTCAACGCCCTGGAGCAGATGCGCGCCCAGTCCACCCACATCGCCTTCGTGGTCAACGAGTTCGGTGACTTCACCGGGGTGCTGACCATGACCGACATCCTCGAGTCGATTGCCGGCGAGCTGCCGGACGCGAGCGAGGTGGAGGGGCCGGGCGTGGTCGAGGAGGCGGGTGGCTTCGTGGTCAGTGGCGCCCTGAACCTGGCCCAGGTCCAGGCGCGCACCGGCTTCGCCGCCCGTGCCACCGATGACTACCAGACCCTGGCGGGCCTGGTGATGAGCCTGCTGGACCGCCTGCCGGTGGTGGGCGATCACCTGGCCTGGAACGGCTGGACCATGACCGTGGTGGCGGTGGAGGAGCGTCGGGTGCGTCAGGTGCGCCTTACACCGAACGCCGACGCTGACGCAGCAGGTGCTTGATGCCTTCAAGCACCAGCACCAGCACGGCGGCCCAGATCGGCAGGTAGGTCAGCCACTGGTCGGGGCCGATGGTCTCGCCCAGCGCCAGGGCCACGCCCACCAGCAGCACCGGCTCGACGTAGCTGAGCAGGCCGAACAGGCTGAACGGCAACAGACGGCTGGCCAGCACGTAGGCGATCAGGGCGCAGGCGCTGATCGCCCCGAGCAGCGGGATAAGCCCGTACAGGGCCGGGTGCTCGGCCAGGTCCGCCGCCGACAGCGGGCCCTGGATCACGAAGTACAGGGCCCATGGCAGCAGCAGGCACATGTCGCACCACAGGCCGCCCAGGTGGTCGGTGCGGCAGCGCCGTCTGAGGACGAAGTAGATCGGGTAGCCGATCATCACCAGCAGGGTTTCCCAGGCAAAGCTACCGTGCTGGTACAGCTCGTGGCCAACCCCGAGCACGGCGAAGCTCACCGCGACCTTCTGCAGGCGCGACAGGCGTTCGCCATACACCAGCCGCCCGGTCAGCACCATGGCCAGCGGCAGCAGGAAGTAGCCCATCGACACTTCCAGGCTGCGCCCGTGCAGGGGCGCCCAGAGGAACAGCCACAATTGCACGCCCATCAGCCACGAGGTGCCGACCATGCCGAGCAGCAGCAGCGGTGTGCGGCGCACCCGCCCGAGCAGCTCGCCGACCCGTTTCCAGTCCTTCGACACCAGCATGAACAGCGTCAGGCAGGGCAGGGTCAGCAGGGTGCGCCAGCCGAAGATCTCCTCGCCGTCCAGGGGCTTGAGGAAGGAGGTATAGAAGTACATCACGGCGAACAGACAGGACGCCATGACCGACGAAAGAATGCCTTTTGACACGAATGCCTCGGAAAACGGGAAGTGAGCGGGCGGATCAGCCGCGCATGATCTCAGGGCCATTGCCCGGCGGCAACTGCGGGCTACCCGGCTGGGCGGCCAGGGCCAGCAGCAGTTCGTCGGCGGGCATCGGCCGGGCGAACAGGTAGCCCTGCTGGAAGTCCACTTCGTGGCGTGCCAGGTAGTCGCGCTGCACCTCGGTCTCCACGCCTTCGGCGACGATGCCCAGGCCCAGCTTGGCCGAGAGTTCGATGATGGTGTCGAGGATATGCTGGGACAGGGCGTCGCCGCCGATCATGGCGACGAAGCTCTGGTCGATCTTCAGGTAGTCGACCTGGAACTGGCGCAGGTAGTTGAGGCTGGACTGGCCGGTGCCGAAGTCGTCCAGGGCGATCATCACGCCCATGGCGTGCAGCTTCTCGAACAGTTCCAGGGTCACCGGGGTCGGCTCGATCAGCTTGCGCTCGGTCAGCTCCAGGGTCAGTACCACGCGCCCGGGCGGGAAGTGCTGGAGGAAGGTCTGGCAGTCGTCGAGCAGGCCCAGGTCGCGGCAGTGGTCGGCGGTGATGTTGATGCCGACATGGAAACCGTCCTCCAGCAGCGCCGCATGCGGGGCCAGGGCCTGGGCGGTGTGCAGCATCAGGGCCCGGGTCATGGCGACGATCTGGCCGCTATGCTCGGCATAGGGAATGAACAGGTCCGGGCGCACCAGCCCTTCGCGCGGATGCTGCCAGCGCATCAGCACTTCGACACCGGCCCAGCGGTAATCGCCCTTGCGTACCACCGGCTGGAAGTACGGCACGAACTCGTCGGCGTCCAGGGCCCGGTCCAGCTCGCCGCGTGATGAACTGGCGCGGCGGATCTGCCAGCGGCAGGCGGCACCGGCCGCCACCCCCAGCATCAGCAGCAAGCTCAGCAGGGCGGGGTAGCGCGAGCGCATCAATGCGGCATGCCTGCCTTCTTCGTAGCCGGCATGCACATCGAACGGATAACGGGTGGAGGCATACTGCGTGGCGGCGGTGGCCGCGAGCGGCGGCTTGCCATCGTGAACCTGGCCATCGCTGCCCATCCAGTGATTGCCGACATGCACCTTCACCAGGTTGTCGGCGCCGATCAGGTGCAGCGCGGTGAGCAGGTGGCGGCCATCCACGGTGGTGATCGCTCCCCGGTCGCCACGGCCCTCCTGGTTGACCCGGTAGACCAGCAGGGCCTGTCCCGGGGTGACCGAGTTGCCGTTCATCAGCCACAGTTGTCCATTGGTGTAGTCGCTGGCATTGACCGGCTCGTCGAAGTCGCCGAACAGCGAGGTGCAGTACAGGCGGTCGTGGTCGAACAGGTTGGTCGAACGCACGAAGGCGTTGCGCGTCACCTCGATGCGCAGGGCCAGCTGCACCTCGTCGCAGGGCAACCCGGCCTTGGGCAGCAGGTGATGGGCGGCGCTGGACAGGCTGTCGAGGATCGCTTCGACATGGACGCCCACTTCTCGGGCCGTGGCCAGGCTGCTGGCCTGCAGTTCCTGTTCGGTCTGCCAGCGCATCACCGCCAGCCCGCACAGCAGTGGCAGCACGCCGACGCCCCAGGGCAGCAGGGCGCGCCAGCTCCAGCGGGTGGGGCGTTTGGCGGTCAGGGGCATGTGCGTGTGGACCTTCTGCGAGGTGACGGGTTGCTGCTGAGAATAGCCGTTTGTCGGAACAACCTGCGAACTAAAGCGCGACAAACAAATTTACGCACTGTAGAATCGGGTTACGAATACAACAATAAGGTTCTCCGCCTCCCGGGGAATCAAGCCCGCCGAGAATGGGTCCATATGACATACCATGGGTTCAAGCTGATCATTGGTGACTTCCTGGCCCGCAGCGTGCGCGGGATCCCCTGCTCACCACCACGCCATCTCCACATCCAAAGCCTGTAATAAACCGTTTTTCGCTTATAGATGAGGACACCCACATGGCAGATATCTTCGACAACCCGATGGGCCTGGAAGGCTTCGAATTCATCGAGCTCGCTTCGCCGACCCCTGGCGTGCTGGAGCCGGTATTCCAGATTCTCGGTTTCACCAAGGTGGCCAGCCACCGCTCCAAGGATGTGCACCTGTATCGCCAGGGCGGCATCAACCTGATCCTCAACAACGAGCCCAAGAGCATCGCCTCGTACTTCGCCGCCGAGCACGGCCCGTCGGTGTGCGGCATGGCCTTCCGCGTGCGCAACGCCCATGAAGCCTACGCCCGCGCCCTGGAACTGGGCGCCCAGCCGGTGGAGATCGAAACCGGTCCGATGGAACTGCGCCTGCCGGCGATCAAAGGTATCGGTGGCGCGCCGCTGTACCTGATCGACCGCTACGAAGAAGGCAGCTCGATCTACGATATCGACTTCAAGTTCATCGAAGGCGTGGACCGCAACCCGGTCGGCGCGGGCCTGAAGATCATCGATCACCTGACCCACAACGTCTATCGCGGACGCATGGCCTACTGGGCCAACTTCTATGAAAAACTGTTCAACTTCCGCGAAATCCGTTATTTCGACATCAAGGGCGAGTACACCGGCCTGACCTCCAAGGCCATGACCGCGCCGGACGGCATGATCCGCATTCCGCTCAACGAGGAATCGTCGAAAGGGGCGGGACAGATCGAAGAGTTCCTGATGCAGTTCAATGGCGAAGGCATCCAGCACGTCGCCTTCCTCACCGACGACCTGCTCAAGACCTGGGACGCGCTCAAGGGCCTGGGCATGCGCTTCATGACCCCGCCGCCGCAGACCTACTACGAGATGCTCGAGGAGCGCCTGCCAGGGCACGGCGAGCCGGTCGACCAGCTGCAGGCCCGCGGCATCCTGCTCGATGGCGCCTCGGCGCCGGGCGACAAGCGCCTGCTGCTGCAGATCTTCTCGGAAACCCTGCTGGGGCCGGTGTTCTTCGAGTTCATCCAGCGCAAGGGTGACGACGGCTTTGGCGAAGGCAACTTCAAGGCCCTGTTCGAGTCGATCGAGCGTGACCAGGTGCGTCGTGGCGTGCTGAACGTCGAGTAATACGCTTTACCTGCAAGACCCATCGCGGGGCCAGCCCGCTCCCACACCATGACGGGCGTGGGAGCGGGCTGGCCCCGCGATGCTTTTATGGGAGCTACCGGTTGCGCAAGTAGCGAATCACCGCCTCGGCCACCCCGGCGGTGGAGGCCGGATTCTGCCCAGTGATCAGGCTGCCATCCTCCACCACGAAAGGCGTATCGGGATCGACCGCCTCGTACTGGCCGCCGCGGGCGCCCAGCTCGTTTTCGGTCAGGAACGGCACCTCCCCGGCCAGTTCCGCCAGTTTCTCCTCGATATTGGAAAAACCGGTGACTTTGCGTCCCCTGAGCAGCAGGCTGTTGTCGCTGAGCTTGATATTGAGCAGGCCCACCACGCCATGGCAGACCGCAGCGACCGCACCACCGCTTTCGTAGATGCGCCGTGCCAGCTCTTGCAGCGGTTGGTTGTCGGGGAAATCCCACATCACACCATGTCCGCCGGTGTAGTAAATCCCGCTGTACTGCTCGGCCTTGACCTGGCCAGGGCTAAGGGTGGCGCCCAGGCGATTCATGAAGGTCTTGTCGTTGTACCACTGCCAGTCCAGCTCCGGCGCCACGCGCAGGCTGTGCGGATCGATCGGCACATAGCCGCCCGCCGGGCTGACATAGTCGACGGAAAAACCCGCCTGCTGCACCTTGTCGACGAAGTGCACGGCCTCACCCAGCCACAGCCCTGTGGCGCGCGAGATGGTGGGGTACTTGGCGGTATTGGTCAGCACGACCAGGAGCTTCTTGTTCATGTGTGCATGCCCGTCGAATCCATGGGAAAACGGTTGGCCAGCAGGAGCGAAAGCCTTATCAGCATAGCCCTCGCCACGCAATGCGCCACGGCCGGCGGACGCTGTGCTAGGCTGCTGAAAATTCGATGCATTACCGGGGCGAAACCATGGACAAGGGCACTTCCACTTTCCTGCAGGCCGCCATCGACGAGGCTCGCAAGGGGCTCGAGGAGGGCGGCATCCCGATCGGCTCGGTGCTGGTGCACGACGGCAAGATCATCGGCCGCGGCCATAATCGAAGGGTGCAGAACGGCAGCGCCATCCTGCATGGCGAGATGGACGCCCTGGAAAATGCCGGTAGACAGCCTGCCCGGGTGTACCAGGAATCCACCCTCTATACCACCTTGTCGCCTTGCGCCATGTGCAGCGGGGCTATCCTGCTGTACGGCATCAAGCACGTGGTCATCGGTGAGAACACCACGTTCCTGGGAGAGGAAAAACTGCTCGGCAGCCGGGGTGTACGCTTGGAAGTACACGACGATGAGACCTGCAAGGCGCTGATGCGCCGGTTCATCGAGGAAAAGCCTGAGCTGTGGGACGAAGATATTGGCCGCTGACCTGCATGCCGGCGGGGGCGAGATCCAGGTCATTCATCTGGCGCCACCTACCTCCCCGCTGGCCACCATAGGCAAGCCCATCGCCGACTTCGACTGGTTCACGACCCCGCTGGGGCCGCTGACGTCCTGGCCACCCGCCCTGCGTATCGCCGCCGACATGGTGTTGCTGTCTCCGTTTCCCTGTGCGCTGGTCTGGGGCCCGGCGCTGACCGTGATTCACAACCAACCTTACCAGGCCCTGCTGGGCGCTGAGGGTGGCCATCAGGGCCGGTCCTTCGATGCACTCTGGGCGCAGAACTGGGAGGGCATGGGCGCGGCCGTGTTCAAGGTGCTGGAGGGGCAGGGCAGCCTGATCGAGGACGCGCCGTTGCCTGTCAATCGAGAGGGCTTCGCGGCGACGGCCTGGGTGACGGGTTGCTATTCACCTATCCGTAACGACCAGGGTGAGGTTGCCGGCTTCCTGCATGCCCTGATCGAGACCACTGCCAGTATCGAGACCGGGCGTGAATGGCGTGAGCTGGCGCTGTCCTTCGAGGCGCGCCTGGAGCAGTACCTGAGCGATCCGCAACATACCTGGCAGCTGTCGCCCGACGTCATGCTGATGCTTGATGCCAACCTGCACGTGCGCTCGTCGAATCCGGCCTGGCATCGCTTGCTGGGCTGGGGAGAGGCGTCGCATCTGCAGGTGACCTTGCCTGAACTGTTCCACCCCGCCGATCGCACCGAAGCCCAGCTTGCATTGAAGTCGCTGCTTCAGGGACAGGGCATGACGGCATTCGATGCTCGGGTCAGGCACAACGAAGGGCACTATTGCTGGTTCCGCTGGACCGGGATTGCCGGTCCGGCACTGCCCGCGCTGGTGGGACGGGACATCACCGCTGACCGCCAGGCGGTCCAACGCCTGGCCGAGGCGGCGGTGCGGGACGGCCAGCGCATGGAATCCGTGGTGAAAGTTGCGGGTGGCCTGGCGCATGAAATGAACAACGTGCTGTCCGGTGTCGGCAGTAGCCTCGAACTGCTCGAGCGACGCCTGGCCCAGGGGCGGATGGAGCGTGTCGAGGAATATGTGCAGATGGCCCGGGAATGTGCCCAGCGCGCCATTGGCCTGACCCAGAACCTGCTGGCGTTCGCCCGTAGCCAGCCGCTGTCGCCCAACCCACTGAACATCAATCGCCTGCTGCAGGAGATGGAGCCGATGTTGCGCCAGACCCTCGGCGCCGAAATGCACCTGGATTGGCAACTGGATGTCGCGCCCTGGCTGTTGCAGGTCGACGCCGATCAGTTGCGCAACGCCCTCCTGCATCTTTGCAGCAATGCCCGGGATGCCTGTCTTGGCCAGGGCACCCTGACGATCAGAACCTCCAACGAGCGCTTGGCGTTGGCCAGCGAGGGGCCGGCCAGTGTACCGGCGGGCGACTATGTCACGTTGCAGATCGAGGACGATGGCCACGGCATGTCCCGGGAGGATGTGGCGAGGGCCTTCGAACCGTTCTTCACCACCAAGCCGTTGGGGCAGGGGGCGGGCCTGGGGCTGCCCATGGTGCATGGTTTCGTGTGCCAGTCGGGGGGCCAGGTGTGGATCGAATCGAGCTTGGATCAAGGGACTCGGGTAGTGCTGATGTTCCCGCGCCATTTGGGTGTGCTGCCCGAGAGCATCGCCCTGGACGCGCTGCCGGTTCAGGCCCGGGGCGAGCGGCTGCTGTTGGTCGATGACGAAGTCAACCTGCGCGGGCTGATGAAAGAGGCGCTGGTCGAATGCGGCTTCGAGGTGTGCGATGTGGCCGATGCCAATGGCGCACTGGGCGAGTTCCGGCATCGCGGCCCGTTCGACCTGGTGATCACCGATATCGGCTTGCCGGGAGGCTTCAGCGGGCGCCAGGTGGCCAAGGCGCTGCGGATGATGAAGCCGGAGCAGAAAATCCTGTTCATCACTGGCTTTACCAGCGACCCGGTCGAGCAGGTACTGCTCGACGAACCGGGTACGGCATTGATGTTCAAGCCGTTCTCGCTGCAGACGCTGGTGGTCAAGATCCAGCGTATGCTGCAAGCCTGAGGGCGGGTTTCAGAGTCCCTGCTGCAGGTAGGGGTCGTCCGGGTTCTGTCGTTCCAGCTCGGCCAGCAGGACCTGGACATTCTGCAGTTGGCCGGTTTCCTTCCAGTACTCGATCAGCAGCACCCGCGCCCGGCGATTGGCGGGCTGGCGATTGAGCACGGTTTCCAGCTGCTTCTGCGCGGCATCTATTTGCTCAAGCTGGTGCAGGGTGACGGCCAGGGTATAGCGGTATTCGTTGTTCTCCGGTTCCAGTTCGACCGCGCGGGCCAGCGCCAGCAGGGCGTATTCCTGCTGCTCGTGGCGGGTCAGCCACAGCCCCAGCTCGTGTTGCAGGAACGCCGAGTCGGGGCGCAGCGCCAAGGCCTTGGCCAGTACTTCACGGGAGGCGTCGTGACGGCCTTGCTGCTCCAGCAGGCGCACCTGGGTGGCCAGGGCGTCCAGCCCCTCGGGCGCCACCGCCAGGCTACGTTGCAGGGCCCTGTCGGCATCGCTGTAGGCCTGCTCATGCATGTACAGCCGGGCCAGGTGTACTTGGGCCGCGGCGTCGTCGGGCTGTTGCTCCAAGGTCTGCTCGTATTGCTCCAGGGCATCCTGCAAGGGGCCAAAGTACAGGCCGATGGCGTCGGGGTCGAGGCCCAGCAGCGCGTCTACCGCAGCGAAACGCACGCTTTGCTCGTCATCCTCCAGCAGCGGGCCCAGCACCAGGCTGCGCTGGGCGGCCGGCAGCAGGCGGCGGATGCTGGCGATGGCGGCGCGGCGGACCAGCGGGTCGGCGTGCTCCAGGTCTTGCTGGGCCAGCTTCAATGCCTGTGGCGATGGGTAGTTGGGTAGTTCGACGTAGAGCGCGGCACGGCGGATCGGTGGCAGGTCGTCGCGTTGCAGCTGCTGGTAGAGCACCCGGGCGGCGCCCGGCAGGCCATCGTGGGCCTGGCGCAG
Source organism: Pseudomonas sp. 2hn (assembly GCF_019646095.1). Classification (NCBI taxonomy): domain Bacteria; kingdom Pseudomonadati; phylum Pseudomonadota; class Gammaproteobacteria; order Pseudomonadales; family Pseudomonadaceae; genus Pseudomonas; species Pseudomonas sp. 2hn. Next base: position 2,753,891 of record NZ_CP081016.1, read on the forward strand.
GGCCTTGGCGTAGCTGTGCGGCGGCAGGCTGGGCGCCGCGGGTTGCTGGTCACGCCACAGGTAGCCGATCGCGATGGGCAGTACCAGTACAAGCAGCAGGGCGATCAGGATCAGGTGGCGTCGTTGCATCTCGCGGTCCGGGGTGGCGGTACCGCAGAGCTTGGGGCAGGCGGGGGGCAATTGCAATGATGGGGACTAACGGGGTGGCTCCCGGGCAGCGCAACTCCCCTGTCGAACACCTGTTGTCCCCCCTTCCCATGTCAGCCCACCCCCCCTCGATCCATTAGCGTTCCGAGCATTTCCGACTGGCTAAAGCAGGATGCTCACCAATGCTCTTCAGCGAACTCATGGCAGCGCTCTCCACCCGTGCGATCCGACTCCAGCGCGAGGAGGCCGACCTGATCGTCGAAGGCGATGAAGACACCCTCGATGACGCCCTGTGGGATGCATTGGCGGCCCACAAGCCGGCACTGCTGGAGATGCTCGCCGGCCTGGATCATGGCTGGTTGAGCCCGGCGTTGCGCATCACCCCCGACATGCTGCCGCTGGCCGGCCTCGACCAGGCGGCCATCGACCGCATTGTCGCCACGGTGCCCGGCGGCGCGGCCAACCTGCAGGACATCTACCCGCTGGCACCGCTGCAGGAGGGCATGCTCTACCACCACCTCACGGCGGCCGAGGGCGACCCCTACGTGCTGCAGGCGCAGTTGCGTTTTGCCAGCCCCGCGCGCCTGCAGGCGTTCGCCGAGGCGCTCGACTGGGTGATCCAACGCCACGACATCCTGCGCACCGCGCTGGCCTGGGAATACCTCGACCAGCCGCTGCAGGTGGTGTGGCGCAAGGCACCGCTGGTCTGCGAGGCCGTCGAGCTGAACGGCGACGGGGATGTGCTGGGCCGGCTGCGCGAATGCTTCGACACGCATTACTACCGCATGGACCTGGGCCAGGCGCCGCTGCTGCGGCTGGTGCATGCCCAGGCCCGCGATGGCGAGGTTCTGGCCTTGCTGCTGTTTCATCACACCGTCATGGATCACACCGGGCTGGATATCGTGCGCCGCGAAATCCAGGCGTACCTGGCGGGTGAGGGCGAGCGACTACCGGCCCCGGTGCCGTTCCGCGACCTGCTGGCCAGAAGTCGGCAGGCCCAGGATGAACAGGCCCATGAGGCCTTCTTCGGCGCCATGCTCGCCGATATCGACGAGCCGACCCTGGCCTTCGGCGTCCAGGAGGTGGCCGGCCAGGCCATGGAGGAAGCCAGGCTGACCCTGGCTCCGAGCCTCAGCCAGCGCCTGCGAGCCCAGGCACGGCTGCTCGGCGTGAGCCCGGCGAGCATCATGCACCTGGGGCTGGCGCGCCTGCTGGGGGCGCTGTCCGGACGTGAGTCGGTGGTGTTCGGCAGTGTGCTGCTTGGGCGCATGGCAGCGGGTGAGGGCGGCGAACAGGCCCTGGGGATGTTCATCAATACCTTGCCGCTGCGTGTCGACCTGCGCGGGCAGGGCGTGCGTGAGGCGCTGTTGGTCACCCATCGACAACTGACGGCGTTGCTCGGCCATGAGCAGGCGCCCCTGGCCCTGGCCCAGCGCTGCAGCGGCGTGCTGGCGCCGACGCCGCTGTTCAACAGCATGCTCAACTACCGCCACAGCGCGGCGGGCGATGCGGCCGAGGTGATCGCGGTGGCGCCGGGCATCGATGTGGTGGGGGCCGAGGAACGCACCAACTACCCGTTGAGCCTGGCCGTCGACGATCTGGGCGAGGACCTGCGCCTGACGGTCCAGGCGCTCGCCGAGTGGGGCGCAGAGCGCTTGTGTGGGCAGTTGCGGCAAGTTTTTGAAGGGGTGGTGGAGGCACTCGAGCGGCAGCCCGAGCGGCCATTACTGGAGCTGCCGGTGCTGACGCTGGAGGAACGCCATCACCTGCTGGTGGACTGCAATGACACGGCGGTCGACCATGACCTGGACCTGCCGCTGCACGCCCTGTTCGAACACCAGGCGCAGCTGCGCCCCGAAGCCGTTGCGCTGGAGGCCGATGGCGAGCGACTGAGTTATCGCCAACTCGACGAGCAGGCCAACCGCCTGGCCCATCACCTGATCGAACTTGGGGTAAGACCTGACGACCGGGTGGCGATCTGCATCGAACGCGGGGTGTCGATGGTGGTCGGCCTGCTGGCCATCCTCAAGGCGGGTGGCGCCTACGTGCCGCTCGATCCGGGTTATCCTGCCGGGCGCCTTCGTCATATGCTCGAAGACAGCGCGCCACTGGCGGTGCTGGTCCATAGCGCGACCCGCGAGGTACTGGGCGAGGTGGCGGTAGCGCAAGTCGACCTCGACCAGCCGACCTGGGAAGCCTTGCCGGCCACCCGCCCACGGGTGGCCGGGCTTACCCCACGGCACCTGGCCTATGTGATCTACACCTCTGGCTCCACCGGCACGCCCAAGGGGGTGATGGTCGAGCACCGCAGCGTGGTCAACTTGGTGCGCTGGGCCACCGGGCTGTGCCCGACCAGCGCCGACGGCGCGCTGCTGCACAAGACGCCGATCAGTTTCGACGCCTCGGTGTGGGAGCTGTTCTGGCCGCTGGGCAGCGGCTTGCGGCTGGTGCTGGCGCGAGCGGACGGCCAGCGCGACGCGGATTATGTCGCGCGGGAGATCGTCGAACGGCAGGTCAGCGTGGTGCAGTTCGTGCCGGCGCTGTTGCAGCAGTTCGTCGAGCAGCCGCGCAGCGCGCAGTGCACCAGCCTGACCGATATCGTCTGCGGTGGCGGCGAGCTGACCGAATCCCTGGCGCACCAGGTGCGCGAGCGCCTGCCGCAGGTGCGCCTGCACAACGTCTACGGACCCACCGAAACCACGGTCGACTGCACTGTCTTCACCCTGGAGCCCGGACAACCTGTGCCCCACGGCGCGCTGCCGATTGGCCGACCCATCGACAATACCCGCCTGTACGTCCTGGACGACGCCGACCAGCCACTGCCGTGGGGTGTGGCCGGGCACCTGCACATCGGTGGCGCGGGGGTGGCGCGGGGCTATCTGGGGCTGGCCGGGCAGCAGGCCGAGCGCTTTATCGACAGTCCGTTCGTCAAGGGCGAGCGCCTGTACCGCAGCGGTGACCTGGTGCGTCAGCGCGCGGACGGGAACCTGGCGTTCCTTGGCCGTAACGACCACCAGGTCAAGCTGCGCGGCCTGCGTATCGAGCCGGGCGAGATCGAGGCCTGCCTGAACCGCCTGCCTGGCGTGCGCGAGGCGTTGGTGCTGGTTCACCAGCACCCGCACAGCGGCCCACGCCTGGTGGCCTACCACACCGGCCAGGCCCAGGTCGCGCAAGACCTGCGCGAGCATCTGCTGGGGCAACTGCCCGAGTACATGGTGCCGGCACTGTTCATCCACCTTGATGCCATGCCGTTGACGCCCAACGGCAAGGTCGACCGCAAGGCCCTGCCGGCGCCTGAAGCGCCGACGCGCCAGTACCAGGCACCTGAGGGGCCGGTCGAGACCGCCCTGGCGGCGATCTGGAGCGACCTGCTCGGGGTCGAGGCGATAGGCCGTGACGACAACTTCTTCGAGTTGGGCGGTCATTCGCTGCTGGCGGTGCGTCTGGTCGAGCGCATGCGCCAGCAGGCGCTGCAAGCCGATGTGCGGGTGCTGTTCAGCCAGCCTACCTTGGCAGCGCTGGCCGCATCGGTGGGTGGGGGTGCGGCCGTCGCCGTGCCGGCCAACCGCATTCCCGCCGGCTGCACGCGGATCACCCCGGACATGCTGCCCCTGGCCAGCCTCGACCAGGACGCCATCGATGCACTGGTGCGACAGATTCCCGGTGGCCTGGCCAATGTCCAGGACATCTACGGCCTGGCGCCGTTGCAGCAGGGCATTCTCTACCATCACCTGGCCAGCGAAGGCGCCGACCCCTACGTGGTGCAGGCGCGTTTCGCCTTTGCCGGCCAGGCCGAGCTGGACGCATTCGTTGCGGCGCTGAACCAGGTCATCGCCCGCCACGACATCCTGCGCACCAGCCTGCACTGGCAGGGCCTCGACGAGGCGGTGCAGGTAGTCTGGCGCGAGGCGCCGCTGGTGCCGAGCCCGGCGCTGGAGACACTGCGGCTCGACCTGGGGCAGGCGCCATTGCTGCGCCTGAGCAGCCAGGTCCAGGCGGGTCGCCTGGAGGCGACCCTGCTGCTGCACCATATCCTCCTCGACCACACTGCCGTGGAGCAACTGGTGGCCGAGATCGGTGCCTTGCTGCAAGGGCAGACGGCGCTGCCGGACAGCGTGCCGTACCGCAACTACGTGGCCCAGGCGCGTCTGGGCGCCGACCCGCAGGCCGACGAGGCGCTGTTCCGCGAGCTGCTGGGCGATATCGACGAACCGACCGAGGTGTTCGGATTGCGCGAGGCCCAGGTTGATACGGCCCTGGTCAATGAAAGCCGCCAGCCGTTGGAGCCGGAACTGGGCGCACGCCTGCGTGGCCAGGCCAGGACGCTGGGCGTCAGCGTCGCCAGCCTGGTGCACCAGGCCTGGGGGCAGGTGCTGGCGCAGTTGTCCGGCCGCGAGGACGTGGTGTTTGGCACCGTGCTGCTCGGTCGCCTGCAGGGCGGCGAGGGCGCCGAACGGGCGCTGGGCATGTTCATCAACACCTTGCCGCTGAGGGTCAGCGTGGGTGGCGCAGGCGTGGCCGATGGCGTACGCCTGACCCACCAGCGCCTGGCACGCCTGCTGGCCCACGAGCAAGCGTCCCTGGCGCTGGCCCAGCGTTGCAGTGGCGTGCCGGTGTCCCAGGCGCTGTTTACCAGCTTGTTGAACTATCGCCACAGTGCCGGTCAACCCGCCCAGGGGCCAGCCTGGGCCGGGATCGAGCTGCTGACCGCCCAAGAGCGCAGCAACTACCCGCTGGTGGTCAGTGTCGATGACTATGGTGATGACCTCAGGCTGACGGTGCAGGCCGCGGCACCCGTGGACGGTGGCCGGGTCTGCCAGCTGCTGCGCATGGCGCTGTTGCAACTGGTCACGGCGCTGGAACAGGCGCCGATGAGTGCCTTGCGCAGCCTGCATCATTTGCCGGAAGCGGAGCGCGAGCGCGTGCTGGGGCAGTTCAACGCCACGGCGCGGGAGTATCCGCGTGAACTGGCCGTGCATCGGTTGTTCGAAGCCCAGGCCATGAATTCACCGGATGCGCTGGCGGTGGTCCAGGGTCAGCGTCGATGGACCTTCGCCGAGCTCGAGGTCCAGGCCAATCGCCTGGCCTATTTCCTGCTCGAACAGGGCGTGCGGGCTGGCGATCGCGTGGCCTTGTTGCTGCCTCGTTCGTTCGATCTGCTGGCGGCCCAGCTGGCCGTCAGCAAATGCGCGGCGGTGTTCGTGCCGCTGGACGGCAACGCCCCGGCCGAACGCCAGGCGTTCATGGTGGCCGACAGCCATGCGCGGTTGGTGCTGACCCACAGCGACCAGCCGCAAGTGGAGGGCGCGCGTCGGGTCGAACTCGACCGGCTCGACCTGAGCGGCTACGCGGATGCGCCGTTGGGCCTGGCGGTGGACGCCGGCAGCGCGGCGTACATCATGTACACCTCCGGCTCCACCGGCACGCCGAAGGGCGTGCAGGTGCCGCACCGGGCCATCGTGCGGTTGGTGATCAACAACGGTTTCGCCGATTTCAACAGCCAGGACCGCGTGGCCTTTGCTTCCAACCCGGCGTTCGACGCCAGCACCCTGGAAGTCTGGGCGCCACTGCTCAACGGCGGCGCGGTGGTGGTGATCGACCAGGACCAGGTGCTGTCGCGCCAGGGCCTGCGCGAAGTGCTGCTGGAGCAGGGCGTCACCGTGCTGTGGCTGACCGCTGGCCTGTTCCATCAGTTCGCCGATGACCTGCTGCCGGCGTTCCGAGCGCTGCGCTACCTGATGGTCGGTGGCGATGTGCTGGACCCGGCGGTGATCGCCCGGGTACTGCGCGAGGGCGCGCCCCAACACCTGCTCAATGGCTACGGCCCGACCGAGGCCACCACCTTCAGCACTACCCACGAAATCACCGAGGTGGGCGAGGGCAGCATCCCGATTGGCAAACCGATCGGCAACAGCCGCTGCTACGTGCTCGATGCCCGCCAGCAGTTGCTGCCAGTGGGCGCGGTGGGCGAGTTGTACATTGCCGGTGACGGTGTGGCCCTGGGGTATCTGGGGCAGCCGGAACTGACGGCTGAGCGCTTCCTGCCGGATCCGTTCAACGGCGGCACGATGTACCGCAGCGGCGACCTGGTGAGCTGGCAGGCCGATGGCACCCTGCGTTACCTGGGCCGTGTCGACCAGCAGATCAAGTTACGTGGTTTCCGTATCGAGCTGGGCGAGATCGAGGCGCGCCTGGGTGAGTGCCCGGGTGTGCGTGATGCCGCCGTGATCGTGCGCGAGGATGTGCCGGGCGACAAGCGCCTGGTCGCTTACTTCACCGGCCAGGCGCCGACCATCGGCGAGCTGCATGAGCGTCTGCAAGGCGTGCTGCCGGACTACATGCTGCCGTCGGCCTACGTGCGCCTGGACGCGTTGCCGCTGACTGCCAACGGCAAGCTCGACCGCCGTGCCTTGCCGCAGCCGGGCAGCGATGCGTTGGTCAGCCGTGCCTTCGAGGCGCCGCAAGGTGAGATCGAAACCGCGCTGGCTGCGATCTGGGCCGAGGTGCTCAAGGTCGAGCAGGTCGGTCGCCATGACCACTTCTTCGAACTGGGCGGCCACTCGCTGCTGGCGGTAAGCCTGATCGAGCGCATGCGCAAGGCCGGGCTGGATGCCGATGTGCGCGTGCTGTTCGCCCAGCCGACCCTGGCTGCGCTGGCGGCTGCGGTGGGCTCGGGACGTGAGATCGAGGTGCCGGCCAACCGGGTCCCAAGCGATGCGATACACATCACGCCGGACATGCTCAGCCTGATCGAGCTGGACCAGGCCAGCATCGACCGTATCGTCGCCAGCGTGCCGGGTGGTGCGGCCAACGTGCAGGAAATCTACCCGCTGGCGCCGCTTCAGGAAGGCATCCTCTACCATCACCTCAGTGCCGAGCAGGGCGACCCGTACCTGCTGCAGTCGCGCCTGGCCTTCGACAGCCTGGAGCGGCTGCGTACCTGGGCCGAGGCCCTGCAACAGGTCATCGATCGCCACGACATCCTGCGTACCTCGGTGGTCTGGGAGGGACTGGACGAGCCGGTGCAGGTGGTCTGGCGCCAGGCTCGCCTGGCGGTCAGCGAAGTCACCGGCCTGGGCGAAGAGGCGGTGATCGAGCAACTGCAGGCCCGTTTCGATGCCCGTCAGCAGCGTCTGGACCTGACCCAGGCGCCCTTGCTGCGCCTGGTCTATGCCGAGGATCCGCGCCAGGGCGAGTGGGTAGCCCTGTTGCAGTTCCACCACCTGACCCTCGACCACGCCGCCATGGCCGTGGTCGGCGAGGAGATGCAGGCGCTGCTGGACGGGCGTGGCGCCACGCTGCCCGCCGCGGTGCCGTATCGCAACTATGTCGCCCAGGTTTGCCTGGGCGACGATCAGGCCGGCCACGAGGCGTTCTTCCGCGCGCAACTGGGCGATATCGACGAGCCGACCCTACCGTATGGCCTGGCCGATGTGCAGGGTGATGTTGGGCGGGTCGAACATGCCGCGCTGATGCTACCGGCCACCCTGGCCCATGGCTTGCGTGAGCAAGCGCGGCAGCGCGGCGTCAGCGCCGCCAGCCTGGTGCACCTGGCCTGGGCTCGCGTGGTGGGTGTGCTGGCGGGGCGTCGCGACGTGGTATTCGGTACCGTGCTGATGGGCCGTCTGCAAGCGGGCGAGGGTGCCGACCGGGCCTTGGGCATGTTCATCAATACCCTGCCATTGCGGGTGGACACCGCGTTGCCGGTTGACCAGGCGCTGCGTGTCACCCACCAGCGGCTGTCGGCCCTGCTCGGACACGAGCACGCGCCCCTGGCGCTGGCCCAGCGTTGCAGCGGCGTGGCCTCTTCGGCGCCATTGTTCAGTGCCTTGCTCAACTACCGTCACAGTAGCGAGGGCGTCGCTCGCGACGGCGAGGGCATCTGGCAGGGCGTGCGCCTGCTGGGTGGCGAGGAGCGCAGCAACTACCCGCTGACCCTGAGCGTCGATGACCTGGGCGAAGGCTTCAGCCTGAGCGTGCTGACCGCTGAAGGGCTGCCGGCTTCGCAGATCGGCGGCTGGATGGTCAACACTCTCGGCCAGCTGTTGCAGGCTCTGGAACAGCGCCCCGGGCAAATGTTGGATGACCTGCCGATGTTGGATGACGAGGCTTCGCGCCAGGTGCTGGAGGACTTCAACGCCACAGCCGAGGCCTATCCGCAAGGTCAGACCGTGCACGTGCTGGTCGAGGCTCAAGCGCCCGAAGCATTGGCCGTTGTACAGGGTGAGCTGAACCTGAGCTACGGCGAGCTCAACCAGCGTGCCAACCGCTTGGCTCATCACCTGATCAAACGTGGCGTGATCCTGGGCGACCGCGTGGCACTGTGCCTGGAACGTGGCCCGCAACGGATGGTGGCGATGCTGGCCGTGCTCAAGGCCGGCGCGGCGTATGTGCCGGTCGATCCGGGTTATCCGGCGCAGCGGATTGCCTATCTGCTCAGCGACAGTGCGCCGGCGCTGGTGCTGGTCGAATCAGCCACCGAAGCGTTGGTCGGTGATGCAGCCAAAGTCAGGCTGGATGGCGATGACTGGCTCAACCAACCTGCCAGCAACCCAGTGGTTGCAGGGCTGGACGAAAACCAACTGGCCTATGTCATCTACACCTCCGGCTCCACCGGTCAGCCCAAGGGGGTGATGGTTGAGCACCGCACCCTGGCCAACCTGATTCACTGGCATTGCCAGGCCTTCGAGTTGGGCGCCGGCAGCCACACCTCCAGTGTCGCGGGCTTTGGCTTCGACGCCATGGCCTGGGAAGCCTGGCCGGCACTGAGCACCGGAGCGGTGCTGCACCTGCCGCCGGCGTCCATCGGCGGCGAGCATGTCGATGAACTGCTCGACTGGTGGCTGGAGCAGCCGCTGCAAGTGAGCTTCCTGCCGACACCGGTCGCCGAGCAGGCACTGCGTCGCGAACGCCAGCATCCGACCCTGCGCACGTTGCTGGTCGGCGGCGATCGCCTGCGCCAGTTCGACCGCGATCCGGGCTTTGCGCTGGTCAACAACTATGGCCCGACCGAGACCACCGTGGTGGCGACGTCGGGGCAACTGCAACCGGGCGGTGCGCTGCATATCGGCAAGCCGACCGCCAACACCCGCGTCTATGTACTCGACGAGCAACGCCAACCCGTACCGGTGGGGGTGACCGGCGAGCTGTACATCGGTGGTGCGCAGGTCGCCCGAGGTTACCTCAACCGCCCTGAACTGACCGCCGAGCGCTTTGTCGACGATCCGTTCAACGGCGGCCGGATGTACCGCACGGGCGATCTTGTGCGCTGGAATGCCGACGGCACGCTGGACTACCAGGGCCGCAATGACGACCAGGTGAAGATCCGTGGCGTGCGGGTCGAGCTGGGCGAGATCGAGGCCGCGCTGAAGGCTCAGCCGGGTATCGCGGATGCCGTGGTACTGGTGCGCAACGAACGTCTGCTGGCCTGGTTCACCGAAGCTGCCGTGGTCGATCTCGACACCCTGCGCCAAGGCCTGCAAGCCAGCCTTCCGGGCCACTTGATACCACAAGCCTTCGTCCGCCTGGACGAGCTGCCACTGACCAGGCACGGCAAGCTGGACCGCAAGGCCTTGCCGGAACCGGCCGTGCTCACCGGCCAGGCCTACGCCATGCCGCAAGGCCCCGTGGAAACCACTATCGCGGCACTCTGGGCCGAGGTGCTGGGCGTTACGCAGGTCGGTCGCCACGACAACTTTTTCGAACTGGGCGGTCACTCGTTGCTGGCGGTGAGCCTCACCGCGCGGCTGCGCCAGGCCGGCCTGCAAGCCGACGTGCGCACCCTGTTCGGCCAGCCGACGGTAGCGGCGCTGGCGGCGACCCTGGGCCATGGCCGCCAGGTCGAGGTCCCGGCCAACCGGATCCCCGTCGGCTGCACCCAGATCACGCCGGACATGCTGCCACTGGTGGACCTTGAACCAGCCGCCATCGAACGCATCGTCGCCACGGTGCCGGGTGGCGCGGCCAACGTGCAGGACATCTACCCGCTGGCGCCGTTGCAGGAAGGCATTCTCTACCACCACCTCAGTTCGCCGGAGCACGACCCCTACGTGCTGCAATCGCGCATGGCGTTCGACAGCCCGGCACGCCTGGAGGCGTTCGCCAAGGCCTTGCGCCAGGCCATCAGCCGTCATGACGTGCTGCGTACCGCCGTGCTCTGGGAAGGCCTGGCGCAACCGTTGCAGGTGGTCTGGCGCGAGGCGCCGCTGCTGGTCGCGCCGCTGGATGGGCAAGACCTGCAACGCCTCGACCTGGCCCGGGCGCCGCTGATCCGCCTGCTGTATAGCAGCGTTATCGGCAGTGAGCGCATCGAGGGGCTATTGCAGTTCCACCATATCGTTCTCGATCACACCGCGCTGGAGATCATCGGCGCTGAGCTGCTGGGCTACTTGCACGGCAGCGCCGTGCCGGTGCAGGCCCCGGTGCCTTATCGCAACTACGTGGCCCAGGCGCGCCTGGGCGTCAGCCAGGCCGAGCACGAGGCGTTCTTCCGTGCGCAACTGGGCGATATCGACGAGCCGACGCTGCCCTACGGCCTGAGCGATGTGCAGGGCGACGGTCAGGCCATCGAGGAAGCCCAGCTGTGGCTGGACGAAACCCTGGCCGCGCGGCTGCGGCAACAGGCCCGGCAGCTGGGCATCAGCCCCGCCAGCCTGTTCCACCTGGCCTTCGCCCGCCTGCTGGCGGCCGTCAGCGGCACCGACCGTGTGGTGTTCGGCACCGTGCTGCTGGGCCGCCTGGAGGCCGGCGAGGGCGCCGAGCGTGCCCTGGGCATGTTCATCAACACCTTGCCGCTGCGCCTCGACCTTGCGGGCCTCGACCTGCAGGACGCCGTGCGCCTGACCCAGCAGCGCCTGAGCGCCTTGCTGGTGCATGAGCACGCGTCGCTGGCCCTGGCCCAGCGTTGCAGTGGCGTGCCGGCCCCGGCGCCGCTGTTCAGCGCCATGCTCAACTACCGCCATGGCCAGGCGGCGAGCGAAGACCGGCGCCTGGAGTGGCAGGGCATCGAGTTCCTCGATGGCCAGGAGCGCAGCAACTACCCGCTGAGCTTGAGCGTGGACGACATGGGGGAAGGCTTCCGTCTGGTGGCGATGACCCCGGCGAGCGTCGGTGCCCAGCGGATCTGCAGGCAACTGCGGTACGTGCTGCAGGGCATGGTCGAAGGTCTGGAGGCTCAGCCACGGCAAGCGCTGCTGGCGCTGCCGGTATTGCCGGACGATGAGCGTGAGCATCTGTTGCAGACCTGCAACGCCACGGTCCAGGCCGTCGATCTCGAACAGCCCGTCCAGGCGTTGTTCGAGCAGCAGGTGGCACGCGATCCCGAGGCGGTGGCGGTGCAGTCGGAGGAAGGACAACTGAGCTATCGCCAGCTCAACGCCGAGGCCAACCGCCTGGCCCACCACCTGATCGCGCTGGGCGTGCAGCCTGACGACCGGGTGGCGATCTGTGTCGAGCGCGGCCTGTCGCTGGTGGTCGGCCTGCTGGCCATCTTCAAGGCCGGTGGCGCCTATGTGCCGCTGGACCCGGATTACCCGGCAGAACGTATCGGCCATATGCTCGCCGACAGCCAGCCGCGAGCGCTGCTGCTGCAACAAGGCACGCGGATGCTGGTCGGCGAGGCGGCGGTGCCGCAGGTCGATCTCGATCAACCGAGCTGGGGCGGGCAGCCGGACAGCGACCCACGGGTGCCTGGGCTGAACGGCGCGCACCTGGCCTATGTGATCTACACCTCCGGTTCCACCGGCCTGCCGAAGGGGGTGATGGTCGAGCACCGCAACCTGGCCAACCTGGTGCACTGGAGTGCCCGCCGGTTCCCGGCCGGCGGCGCGGTGCTGCACAAGACCCCGGTGAGCTTCGACGCCTCGGTGTGGGAGTTGTTCTGGCCGTTGTGCAGCGGGCTGCGCCTGGTGCTGGCCAAGCCGGATGGCCAGCGCGACCCGCAGTACCTGGCCGGGCTGATCCGCCAGCAGCAGGTCGGCGTGGTGCAATTCGTGCCCGCGTTGTTGCAGCAGTTTCTCGAACAGGACGACAGTGCCGCCTGCGTCAGCCTCAGCGATATCGTCTGCGGCGGTGGCGAGCTGACCGAGGCCCTGGCCCGGCAGCTTCGCCAGCGCTTGCCGCAGGTGCGCCTGCATAACGTCTATGGTCCCACCGAGACCACGGTCGACTGCAGCGCCTGGACCCTGGAGCCCGGACAGCCGATTCCATCCGGGGCATTGCCGATCGGCCAACCCATCGACAACACCTGCCTGTACGTCCTCGATGCCCACGACCAGCCGGTACCCTGGGGCGTCGCCGGCCAGCTGCATATCGGCGGCGCCGGGGTGGCGCGTGGCTACCTGGGGTTGCCGGAGCAACAGGCCGAACGCTTTATCGCCAGCCCGTTCGTCGAGGGCGAGCGCCTGTACCGCAGCGGCGATCGGGTGCGTCAGGCCGCCGATGGCAGCCTGACCTTCCTCGGTCGTACCGACCACCAGATCAAGCTGCGTGGCCTGCGCATCGAGCCGGGCGAAATCGAGGCATGCCTGAACCACGTGGCCGGTGTGCGCGAGGCCCTGGTGCTGGTCCACCGACACCCACACGGCGGTGATCGCCTGGTCGCCTACCACCGTGGCGAGCCGCAGCCGGCCGACGCGCTGCGCCAGGCGTTGCTGGCGCGGTTGCCGGAGTACATGGTGCCGGCGCTGTTCATCCACCTCGACAGCTGGCCGCTGACCCCCAACGGCAAGCTCGACCGCCAGGCGCTGCCGTTGCCGGACCTGCAGGCGCGCCAGTATGAGGCGCCCCAAGGCGAAACCGAGGTGCTGCTGGCCGAGATCTGGTCGCAGCTGCTGGGCGTGGAGCGGGTAGGGCGGCACGACAACTTCTTCGAGCTGGGCGGCCATTCGCTGCTGGCCGTGACCCTGACCGCGCGCCTGCGCCAGGCCGGACTGCAGGTGGATGTACGCACCCTGTTCGGCCAGCCGAGCGTGGCGGCGCTGGCGGCCACCCTGGGCCAGGGCGGCGCGGTGGCGGTGCCGGCCAACCGGATCCCGGCGGGCTGCACCCATATCACCCCGGACATGCTGGCGCTGGTGAGCCTGGAGCCGGACGCCATCGAGCGGATCGTCGCCGCGGTGCCGGGTGGCGCGGCCAATGTCCAGGATATCTACCCCCTGGCGCCGTTGCAGGAGGGCATCCTCTACCTGCACTTGAGCGCCGTGGGCACCGATCCCTACGCCCTGCGCGCGCGGCTGCGCTTCGACAGCGCGGCGCGCCTGCAGGCGTTCGCACAGGCCCTGGAGCAGGTCATCGCCCGCCATGACATCCTGCGCACTGCAGTGCTCTGGGACGGTCTGCCGCAGCCGGTGCAGGTGGTCTGGCGCCAGGCGCCGCTGCAACTGGCGCCGCTCGACGATGCCCACCTGGCGCGCCTGGACCTCGGCCAGGCGCCGCTGATCCGCCTGCTGCACCGCACCGAGCCGGGCAGCCAGCGGGTCGAGGCGGTGCTGCAGTTCCACCATATCGTGCTTGACCATATCGCCATGCAGGCGGTGCAGGCCGAGCTGCGCGGCTACCTGCTGGGGCAGAGCGAGCCATTGCCGGCCTCGGTGCCGTATCGCAACTATGTGGCACAGGCGCGCCTTGGCGTCAGCGAGGCCGAGCACGAGGCGTTCTTCCGCGCCCGTCTGGGCGATATCGACGAGCCGAGCCTGCCGTTCGGCCTGCGCGAGGTACAGGGCGAAGGCCAGGCCCTCGATGAGGCCGAGGTGGAATTCGACGGTCTTCGCTATGGCCGCCTGCGCGACCATGCCCGTCAGCTGGGGGTAAGCACCGCAAGCCTGGTGCACCTGGCCTGGGCACGCCTGCTGGCGGTGGCCTGCGGCAAGGACCGCGTGGTCTTCGGCACCGTGCTGCTGGGCCGCCTGCAGGGCGGCGAGGGCAGCGAGCGGGCCCTGGGCATGTTCATCAACACCCTGCCGTTGCGGGTCGACCTGAACGGGCTGGGCGTGCGCGACGGCGTGCTGGCCACCCACCGCGAGCTGTCGGCGCTGCTGGTCCACGAGCACGCCTCGCTGGCCCTGGCCCAGCGCTGCAGCCAGGTGGCCGCGCCGCTGCCGCTGTTCAGCGCCATGCTCAACTACCGGCAGAGCACCCGCGCCACGCCGCAGCCACAGGCCTGGGAGGGGATCGAGACCCTGGGCAGCGAAGGGCGCACCAACTACCCGCTGAGCCTCAACGTCGATGACTTCGGCGATGGCTTGCGCCTGAGCGTGCAGGTGTCGGCCCAGGTGGGCGCGCAGCGGATCTGCGCGCAGATGCTGCAGGTGCTCGATGGCCTGCTGCTGGCGCTTGAACAGCGTCCGCAGCAGGCGCTGAACCGGTTGCCGGTGCTCAGCGGCGAGGAGCGGCGCCAGGTGCTGGTCGAGTTCAACGACACGGCGGTGGCGTACGACCTGGAGCAGACCCTGCACGGCATGATCGAGGCTCAGGTTCGACGCACCCCGACCGCTGTGGCGGTGAGGGCGGAGGAAGGTGAGCTGACCTATCGCCAGCTCGACGAGCAGGCCAACCGCCTGGCCCATCACCTGATTGCGCTGGGGGTAAAACCCGACGATCGCGTGGCGATCTGCGTCGAACGCGGCCTGTCGATGGTGGTAGGCCTGTTGGCCATCCTCAAGGCCGGTGGCGCCTACGTGCCGGTCGACCCGGACTACCCGGCCGAGCGCATCCGTCACATGCTCGATGACAGCGCGCCGCTGGCGGTGCTGGTGCACGGTGCCACCCGCGACGCGCCGCAGGCGAGCCGGGCGCCGCTGATCGACCTGGATCGGCCAACCTGGCAGGCGCAGCCGGCGCATGCCCCGCAGGTGATCGGGCTGACCCCGCGACACCTGGCCTATGTGATCTACACCTCCGGCTCCACCGGCCTGCCCAAGGGCGTGATGAACGAGCACGCCGGGGTGGTCAACCGCCTGCTGTGGATGCAGGACGCCTACCGGCTGGGCGTCGGTGACGTGGTGCTGCAGAAAACCCCGTTCAGCTTCGACGTGTCGGTGTGGGAGTTCCTCTGGCCGCTGCAGACCGGCGCGCGCCTGGTGATGGCGCGCCCTGGCGGGCATCGCGATCCTGAGTACCTGCGCGAGGTTATCCGTGAAGCGCAGGTCAGCACCTTGCACTTCGTGCCGTCGATGCTCGATGTGTTCCTCGCCCATGGCGAAGTTCTGCCACATCAGCTCAAGCGTGTGCTGTGCAGCGGCGAGGCCTTGCCCGGCAGCCTGGCAAGGCGTTTCCACGCACAGCTGCCGACGGTCGAGCTGCACAACCTGTACGGCCCGACCGAGGCGGCGGTGGATGTCAGCGCCTGGCACTGCGTGACGGCACCGGACAACACGCCGATCGGCAAGCCGATCGCCAATACCGCGTTGTACGTCCTGGACGCCCAGGGCCAGCCGGTACCGGTGGGCGTGGCCGGCGAGCTGTATATCGGTGGCGTGCAGGTGGCCCGCGGCTATCTCAACCGCGAGCAGTTGACCGCCGAACGTTTCCTCGATGACCCGTTCTCGCTGAGTGCCGGCGGGCGCATGTACCGCACCGGCGACCTGGCCCGCTATCTGGCCGATGGCAACCTGGAATACCTCGGGCGCAACGACGACCAGGTGAAGATCCGCGGCCTGCGCATCGAACTGGGCGAGATTCAGGCCTGCCTGACCCGTATCGAAGGGGTCAAGGAGGCGGTGGTGCTGGCCCGCGAGCAGCGCCTGGTGGCGTACTACACCGGCGCCCGGCAGGCGCCGGACACGCTGCGCGCGGCGCTGCTGGGCCAGTTGCCGGAGTTCATGGTGCCAGCTTCGTTCACCCACCTCGACGCGCTGCCGCTGAGCCCCAACGGCAAGCTCGACCGCAAGGCGCTGCCGCAGCCGGAAACCACGCAACAGGTCTACGAGGCGCCGCGAGGCGAAGTCGAGACCCTGCTGGCGCAGTTGTGGAGCGAACTGCTGGGCGTGGATCGGGTCGGTCGTCATGACAACTTCTTCGAACTCGGCGGCCACTCGCTGCTGGCCGTGACCCTGACCGCGCGTATGCGCCAGGCCGGCCTGGCGGCGGATGTGCGGGTGCTGTTCGGCCAGCCGAGCCTGGCGGCGCTGGCGGCGGCGGTGGGCGGCGCGGTGACGCTGGAAGTGCCGGCCAACCGTATCCCGGCGGGCTGCACACGCCTCACCACCGACATGCTGCCGCTGGCGACGTTGGAACAAGCTGCGCTCGACAGCCTGGTGCAGAGAATTCCCGGCGGCGCGGCCAATATCCAGGACCTGTACGCCCTGGCGCCGTTGCAGCAGGGCATTCTCTACCACCACCTGGCCAGCGCCGAGGTCGACCCCTACGTACTGCAACTGAACTTCGCCTTTGCCGGCCAAGCCGAGCTGGAGGCCTTCGTCGCGGCGCTGAACCAGGTCATCGCCCGCCACGACATCCTGCGCACCAGCGTGCACTGGCAGGGGCTCGACGAAGCGGTGCAGGTGGTCTGGCGCGAGGCGCGCCTGGACCTTGAGCCGGCACTGGACAGCCCGCGCCTGGACCTGGGCCGCGCACCGTTGATGCACTTGAGCAGCCAGGTGCAACAGGGCCGCTTGCAGGCGACCCTGCTGCTGCACCATATCCTCCTCGACCACGCCGCCATGGAACTGCTGGTGGCCGAGGTCGGCGATGCGCTGCTGGGGTGCATGCCCGAGGGCGACAGCGTGCCGTACCGCAACTATGTGGCCCAGGCGCGCCTGCGTGACGACAGCCAGGCGCAGGAGGTGTTGTTCCGCGAATTGCTCGGTGATATCGACGAGCCGACCGAAGTGTTCGGCCTGCGCGGGGCGCTGGGCGATGGCAGCCATGTGCTCGACCATCGCGAACGACTGGACGAGCCACTGGCCCTGCGCCTGCGTCAGCAGGCACGGTTGCTGGGCATCAGCGTCGCCAGCCTGGTGCACCAGGCCTGGGGGCAGGTGCTGGCGCAACTGTCCGGCCGCGAGGAAGTGGTGTTCGGCACCGTGCTGCTCGGCCGCCTGCAGGGCGGCGAGGGTGCCGAGCGGGCGCTGGGCATGTTCATCAACACCTTGCCGTTGCGGGTCAGCGTGGGGGGGATGGATGTGGTCGACGGCGTGCGCCTGACCCACCAGCGTTTGGCGCGCCTGTTGGCCCACGAGCAGGCGTCCCTGGCCCTGGCCCAGCGCTGCAGCGGCGTGCCGGCCTCCCAGGCGCTGTTCACCAGCCTGCTCAACTACCGCCACAGCGCGGTCAGCGGGGCGGAGCGCGCACAGGCCTGGCAGGGCATCGAACTGCTGGCCGCCCATGAGCGCAGCAACTACCCGCTGGTGGTTAGCGTCGACGACCTGGGCGACGGTTTCATCCTGACCGTGCAGGCGGTGCCGCAAGTGGAGGGGGCACTGGTCTGCCAGCTGCTGCAGACGGCCTTGGCGCGGTTGGCCGATACCCTGGCGGACACGCCGGCGGCGCCGTTGAACCGTATCAACGCCTTGCCGGACGCCGAGCGCGAGCGCGTGGCGCGGCAGTTCAATGCGACCCGTCGCGACTATCCCCGCGACCTGCCCGTGCATGCCCTGTTCGAGGCGCAGGCCAAGGCCAGCCCGGATGCGCTGGCGGTGGCCCATGGCACGCGGCGCTGGAGCTACCAGGCGCTCGACCGGCAGGCCAGCCGGCTGGCCGGGTACCTGCTGGAGCAGGGGGTACAGGCGGGTGACCGGGTAGCCTTGCTGCTGCCTCGTTCGTTCGATCTGCTGGCGGCCCAGCTGGCCGTCAGCAAATGCGCGGCGGTGTTCGTGCCGCTGGACGGCAACGCCCCGGCCGAACGCCAGGCGTTCATGGTGGCCGACAGCCAGGCGCGGTTAGTGCTGACCCACAGCGACCAGCCGCAAGTGGAGGGTGCGCGTCGGGTCGAACTCGACCGGCTCGATCTGGGGGGCTACGCGGATGCGCCGCTGGGCCTGGCGGTTGACGCCGGCAGCGCGGCATACATCATGTACACCTCTGGCTCCACCGGCACGCCGAAGGGCGTGCAGGTGCCGCACCGGGCCATCGTGCGCCTGGTGATCAACAACGGCTTTGCCGATTTCAACAGCCAGGACCGCGTTGCCTTCGCCTCCAATCCGGCGTTCGACGCCAGCACCCTGGAAGTCTGGGCGCCGTTGCTCAATGGCGGCGCTGTGGTAGTGATCGACCAGGACCAGGTGCTGTCGCGCCAGGACCTGCGCGAAGTGCTGCTGGAGCAGGGCGTCACCGTGCTGTGGCTGACCGCTGGCCTGTTCCATCAGTTCGCCGACGACCTGCTGCCGGCGTTCCGAGCGCTTCGCTACCTGATGGTCGGTGGCGATGTGCTGGACCCGGCGGTGATCGCCCGGGTACTGCGTGATGGTGCGCCGCAACACCTGCTCAATGGCTACGGCCCGACCGAGGCCACCACCTTCAGCACCACCCACGAAATCACCGAGGTGGGCGAGGGCAGCATCCCGATTGGCAAGCCGATCGGCAACAGCCGCTGCTATGTGCTCGATGCCCGCCAGCAGTTGCTGCCAGTGGGCGCGGTGGGCGAGTTGTACATTGCCGGTGACGGCGTGGCCCTGGGGTATCTGGGGCAGCCGGAACTGACGGCTGAGCGCTTCCTGCTGGATCCGTTCAACGGTGGCACGATGTACCGCAGCGGCGACCTGGTGAGCTGGCAGGCCGACGGTACCCTGCGTTACCTGGGCCGTGCCGACCAGCAGATCAAGTTACGTGGTTTCCGTATCGAGCTGGGCGAGATCGAGGCGCGCCTGGGTGAGTGTCCGGGTGTGCGCGATGCCGCCGTGATCGTGCGCGAGGATGTGCCGGGCGACAAGCGCCTGGTCGCGTACTTCAGCGGCCAGGCGCCGACCATCGGCGAGCTGCATGAGCGTCTGCAAGGCGTGCTGCCGGACTACATGCTGCCGTCGGCATACGTGCGCCTGGACGCGTTGCCGCTGACTGCCAACGGCAAGCTCGATCGCCGCGCCTTGCCGCAGCCGGGCAGCGACGCGCTGGTCAGCCGTGCCTTCGAGGCGCCGCAAGGTGAAATCGAAACCGCGCTGGCCGTGATCTGGGCCGAGGTGCTCAAGGTCGAGCAGGTCGGTCGCCATGACCACTTCTTCGAGCTGGGCGGCCATTCGCTGCTGGCGGTAAGCCTGATCGAGCGCATGCGCAAGGCCGGGCTGGATGCCGACGTGCGCGTGCTGTTCGCCCAGCCGACACTGGCGGCGCTGGCGGCGGCGGTGGGTTCCGGGCGTGAAGTGGCAGTGCCCGAGAACCGTGTGCCGCGAGGCGCGATGCAGATCACGCCAGACATGCTCAGCCTGATCGACCTGGACCAGGCCAGCATCGACCGTATCGTCGCCAGCGTGCCGGGTGGTGCGGCCAACGTGCAGGAAATCTACCCGCTGGCGCCGCTTCAGGAAGGTATCCTCTACCATCACCTCAGTGCCGAGCAGGGCGACCCGTACCTGCTGCAGACCCGCCTGGCCTTCGACAGCCTGGATCGGTTGCAGGCCTGTGCCGATGCCTTGCAACAGGTCATCGACCGCCACGATATCCTGCGCACCTCGGTGGTCTGGGAAGGGCTGGGCGAGCCGGTGCAGGTGGTCTGGCGCCAGGCCCAGCTGGCAGTCAGCGAAGTCACCGGGCTCGGCGAAGACGCAGTGATCGAGCGGCTGCACGCGCACTTCGATGCCCGCCTGCAGCGGCTGGACCTGACCCAGGCGCCGCTGCTGCGCCTGACCTACGCCCTGGACCCGGCCCTGCAACGGGTGGTGGCCGTCCTGCACTTCCACCACCTGGCCCTGGACCACACGGCGATGGAGGTGATCGTCCACGAGCTGCAGGCGATTCTCTCCGGTCGTCAGCACCTGTTGAGCGCGCCCGTGCCGTACCGCACCTACGTGGCCCAGGTTCGCCTGGGCGCCGCCGAGGCGGGGCACGAGGCGTTCTTCCGCGACATGCTCGGCGATGTCGACGAGCCGACCCTGCCGATGGGCCTGGCCGATGTGCAGGGCGACGGGCGGGATATCGAGGAGTCGCGCCTGCCGCTGGATCCGGCCTTGTCGCGCCGGGTGCGCGAGCAGGCAAGGGCCCTCGGGGTCAGCGCCGCGAGCCTGATGCACCTGGCCTGGGCCCGCGTGGTGGGCGTGCTGGCGGGGCGTGCTGACGTGGTGTTCGGCACCGTGCTGATGGGCCGCCTGCAAGGCGGCGAGGGCGCAGACCGGGCGCTGGGGGTGTTCATCAACACCTTGCCGCTGCGCATCGACACCGCCAAGGGCACCCGCGCCGCGGTGCAGGCCACCCACCAGCGGCTGTCGGCGCTGCTCGGGCATGAGCACGCGTCGCTGGCGTTGGCCCAGCGTTGCAGCGGCGTGCCGGCCTCGGCGCCGCTGTTCAGTGCCTTGCTCAACTACCGTCATAGCCCGACCGATACGACTGCTGTGGATGCCGCAAGCTTCCAGGGCATGCATCAGCTCGGCGGTGAAGAGCGCAGCAACTACCCGCTGACCCTGAGCGTGGACGACCATGGGGAAGGCTTCAGCCTCAGCGTACTGGCCCAGCTGGGGATCGGTGCCGAGCGGGTCGCAGGTTGGATGACCGCTGCCGTGAGCCAGTTGATCCAGGCGTTGGAGCAGGGTGGAGCGGCGCAGGTCGACAGGCTGCCCATCCTCGACGGCACGCAGCGGCGCCAGGTGCTCGAAGGTTTCAATGCCACGGACATGGACTACCCACAAGGGCAGACCGTGCACGCGCTGGTCGAGGCTCAAGCGCCTGAAGCATTGGCCGTTGTACAGGGTGATCTGAGTCTGAGCTACGGCGAACTCAACGAGCGTGCCAACCGCCTGGCTCATCACCTGATCGAGCGTGGCGTGGTCCCGGGCGACTGTGTGGCACTGTGCCTGGAGCGTGGCCCGCAACGGATGGTGGCGATGCTGGCGGTGCTCAAGGCCGGCGCGGCGTATGTGCCGGTCGATCCGGGTTATCCGTCGGAGCGGATTGCCTATCTGCTCAGTGACAGTGCGCCGGCGTTGGTACTGGTCGAATCGGCCACCGAAGCGTTGGTCGGCGATGTAGCTAAAGTATTGCTGGATGGCGATGACTGGCTCGACCACGCGGCCAGCAATCCTGTGGTTGCAGGGCTGGACGAAAATCAGCTGGCTTATGTGATCTACACCTCCGGCTCCACCGGCCAGCCCAAGGGGGTGATGGTCGAGCACCGCACCCTGGCCAACCTGATCCACTGGCATTGCCAGGCCTTCGAACTGGGCGCAGGCAGCCACACCTCCAGCGTCGCCGGCTTCGGCTTCGATGCCATGGCCTGGGAAGCCTGGCCGGCGCTGTGCACCGGAGCGGTGCTGCACCTGCCGCCGGCGTCCATCGGCGGCGAGCATGTCGATGAACTGCTCGACTGGTGGCTGGAGCAGCCGCTGCAAGTGAGCTTCCTGCCGACACCGGTCGCCGAGCAGGCGCTGCGTCGCGAACGCCAGCACCCGACCCTGCGCACGCTGCTGGTCGGCGGCGACCGCCTGCGCCAGTTCGACCGCGATCCGGGCTTTGCGCTGGTCAACAACTATGGCCCGACCGAGACCACCGTTGTGGCCACATCCGGTCTGTTGCAACCGGGCGGCGCGCTGCATATCGGCAAGCCGACCGCCAACACCCGCGTCTACGTGTTGGACGAGCAACGCCAACCCGTACCGGTGGGTGTGACCGGCGAGCTGTACATCGGTGGCGCGCAGGTCGCCCGAGGTTACTTCAACCGTCCTGAACTGACCGCCCAGCGTTTCCTCGACGATCCGTTCAACGGCGGCCGGATGTACCGCACGGGCGATCTGGTGCGCTGGAATGCCGACGGCACGCTGGACTACCAGGGCCGCAATGACGACCAGGTGAAGATCCGTGGCGTGCGGGTCGAGCTGGGCGAGATCGAGGCCGCGCTGAAGGCTCAGCCGGGTATCGCGGATGCCGTGGTGCTGGTGCGTGACGAACGTCTGCTGGCCTGGTTCACCGAAAACGCCGTGGTCGATCTCGACACCCTGCGCCAAGGACTGCAAACCCGCCTTCCGGGCCACTTGATACCACAAGCCTTCGTCCGCCTGGACGAGCTGCCACTGACCAGCCACGGCAAGCTGGACCGCAAGGCGCTGCCGGACCCTGATCCTGCAGCCCTGGCACGCCAGGCCTATGTCGCCCCGATCGGCGCGACCGAGGAGGCCATGGCCGCGATCTGGGCTGAAGTCCTGGGCATCGAACAGGTCGGTCGTCACGACAATTTCTTCGAACTCGGCGGTCACTCGTTGCTGGCGGTGAGCCTCACCGCGCGGCTGCGCCAGGCCGGCCTGCAGGCCGACGTGCGCACCCTGTTCGGCCAGCCGACGGTAGCGGCGCTGGCGGCGACCCTGGGCCATGGCCGCCAGGTCGAGGTCCCGGCCAACCGGATGCCGGCCGGCTGCACCCAGATCACCCCGGACATGCTGCCGCTGGTGGAACTGGAGCCGGCCGCCATCGAGCGCATCGTCGCCACGGTGCCGGGTGGCGCGGCCAACGTGCAGGACATCTACCCGCTGGCGCCGTTGCAGGAAGGCATTCTCTACCACCACCTCAGCTCGCCGGAGCACGATCCCTACGTGCTGCAGTCGCGCATGGCGTTCGCCAGCCGTGACCGGCTGCACGCCTTCGTCGATGCCCTGGGCAAGGTCATCGCCCGTCATGACGTGCTGCGTACTTCAGTGCTGTGGGACGGCCTGCCGCAGGCATTGCAAGTGGTCTGGCGCCAGGCTGACCTGGCGCTGTTCGAGGTGGCCGAAGAGGCAGCGGTGCCCCACGCTTTGGCCCTGGACCAGGCGCCACTGGTGCGCCTGTACCACTGGCCGGACGCGCAGGGCGCCGGGCGGCAGGCCGTGCTGCAGTTCCACCATATCGTCCTCGACCATACCGCGCTGGATGTGCTCGGCCGGGAACTGGTCGGCTATCTGCAAGGTGCGCCGGTGCCCGCCGAACAGGGCGCGCCGTACCGCAACTACGTGGCCC
This sequence comes from Pseudomonas sp. 2hn, assembly GCF_019646095.1. Taxonomy (NCBI): domain Bacteria; kingdom Pseudomonadati; phylum Pseudomonadota; class Gammaproteobacteria; order Pseudomonadales; family Pseudomonadaceae; genus Pseudomonas; species Pseudomonas sp. 2hn. The sequence continues at coordinate 2,777,105 of NZ_CP081016.1, forward strand.
AGGCGCGGCTGGGCGTCAGCCAGGCCGAGCACGAGGCGTTCTTCCGCGAGCAGTTGGGGGATATCGACGAGCCGACCCTGCCGTTCGGCCTGGGTGATGTGCAGGTCGATGGCCTCGGCATCGAAGAAGCTCAACTGTGGCTGGGCGAACCCCTGGCCAGCCGTCTGCGTCAGCAGGCACGGCAGCTGGGCATCAGCGTCGCCAGCCTGTTCCACCTGGCCTACGCCCGCCTGGTGGCCGCCGCCAGCGACCGTGACAGCGTGGTATTCGGCACCGTGCTGCTCGGTCGCCTGGAAGGCGGCGCGGGAGCGGACCAGGCGCTGGGCATGTTCATCAACACCTTGCCGCTACGCCTGGACCTTGCAGGCATCGACCTGCATGACGCCGTTCGCCAGACCCAGCAGCGCCTGAGCGCCTTGCTCGCCCACGAGCATGCCTCGCTGGCCCTGGCCCAGCGCTGCAGTGGCGTGCCGGCCCCGGCGCCGCTGTTCAGCGCCATGCTCAACTACCGCCACGGCAGCCAGGCGGACGAGGAGCAGCGCCAGGCCTTGCAAGGCATCGAGACCCTCGACAGCAACGAGCGCAGCAACTATCCGCTGAGCCTGAGCGTGGACGATATCGGCGAACGCTTCCGACTGGTCGCCCTGGCCCCGGCGGAGGTTGGCGCCGCGCGTGTCTGCGAGCAGATGCGCCGGGTGCTGGAGGCCATGGCCGAGGCCTTGGCCCATCAGCCACGGCAAGCGCTGCTGCAACTGCCAGTGCTGTCGGCCGCGGAACGCGACCAGCTGGTGCACGACTTCAACCGCACGGCGCAGCCCCACGACCTGAACCGGACCCTCCAGGAACTGTTCGAGGCCCAGGCGTTGCGTAGGCCCGAGGCCGTTGCGCTCAGCGCCGAGCAGGGTGAACTCAGCTACGAGCAGCTCAACGCCCAGGCCAACCGCCTGTCCCATCACCTGATCGCGCTGGGCGTGCGGCCCGACGATCGGGTGGCGATCTGTGTCGAGCGCGGTTTGTCGCTGGTGGTCGGCCTGCTGGCGATCCTCAAGGCCGGTGGCGCCTATGTGCCGCTGGACCCTGACTATCCGGCCGAACGGATCCGCCACATGCTGGTCGACAGCCAGCCACGGGCGGTCCTGGTGCAGGCGGCCACCTGGGCGCTGATGGGGGATCTGCCACTGACTCAGGTCGATCTCGACCAGGCGTACTGGACCCGTCAGCCAAGCCACAACCCACAGGTGCCGGGCCTGACCGCCGCCAACCTGGCCTATGTGATCTACACCTCAGGCTCCACCGGGCTGCCCAAGGGGGTGATGGTCGAGCACCGCAACGTGGTCAACCTGGTGCACTGGAGCGCCGGGCTGTTCCCGGGTGAGGGTGCGTTGTTGCACAAGACCCCGGTGAGCTTCGATGCCTCGGTGTGGGAGCTGTTCTGGCCGCTGTGCAGCGGCGTGCGCCTGGTGCTGGCGCGCCCGGACGGCCAGCGCGACCCGCAGTACCTGGCCGAGCTGATCCACCAGCAACAGGTCGGCGTGGTGCAGTTCGTGCCGGCGCTGCTGCAGCAGTTCCTCGAACACGACGCCAGCGCCGCCTGCGGCAGCCTTACCGATATCGTTTGTGGCGGTGGCGAGCTGACCGAGGCCCTGGTGCGCCAGGTGCGCGAGCGCCTGCCACGGGCAAGGCTGCACAACGTCTACGGGCCGACCGAGACCACGGTCGATTGCAGCGTCTGCACCTTGCACCCGCAGGACCCGCTGACGCCCGGCGCGCTGCCCATCGGTCGACCGATCGACAACACCCGGCTGTACGTGCTCGATGGCCACGACCAGCCCGTGCCGTTGGGCGTCGCCGGCCAACTGCACATCGGCGGCGCCGGGGTGGCGCGTGGCTACCTGGGGTTGCCGGAGCAACAGGCCGAACGTTTCATCGCCAGCCCGTTCGCCGACGGCGAGCGCCTGTACCGCAGTGGCGATCGGGTGCGCCAGCGCCCTGACGGCAGCCTCGAGTTCCTCGGCCGCACCGACCACCAGATCAAGCTGCGTGGCCTGCGCATCGAGCCGGGCGAGATCGAGGCCTGTCTCACTCGGATACCTGGGGTGCGCGAAGCCGTGGTGCTGGTGCACGACGCCCAGCCGGCCGGCCCGCGCCTGGTGGCCTACGTCACCGGCGACGTGCCGCCCGCCGAGGCCCTGCGCGAGGCGCTGCTGGGGCAACTGCCCGAGTACATGGTACCGGCGCTGTTCATGGCCCTCGACGCCTTGCCGCTGACCCCCAACGGCAAGCTCGACCGCAAGGCGCTGCCGCAGCCAGACCTGCCAGCGCGTGCCTACGAGGCGCCGCTGGGCGACACCGAACAGCTGCTGGCGCGTATCTGGGGCGAGCTGCTGGGCGTGGAGCGGGTAGGGCGCCACGACAACTTCTTCGAACTGGGCGGCCACTCGCTGTTGGCCGTGACCCTCACCTCGCGCTTGCGCGAGGCGGGCCTGGAAGCCGACGTGCGCAGCCTGTTCGAACACCCGACGCTGGCAGGTTATGCCGCCATCACAGACAGAATGGAGATCGTCCTGTGAGCATCAACGAACTACTGGCGACCCTGGCCGCCAACAATGTCCAGCTGGCCCTCAAGGATGGCCAGCTGGTGGTCCAGGGCAATCGCCAGGCCCTGAGCGACGCCGCGCTGGTGGCGCGGCTGCGCGAGCACAAGCCGGCGCTGCTGGAGATGCTCGAACGTGGCGAGTACGTGGCGGCGCGCCAGGGCAGCGTCGAGGTCCCGGAAAACCGCATCCCGGCCGGCTGCACGCGGATCACCCCGGCCATGCTCAGCCTGGTCGAACTCGACCAGGCCAGCATCGACCAGTTGGTTGAGGGCGTGCCCGGCGGCGCGGCCAATGTGCAGGACATCTACCCGCTGGTGCCTTTGCAGCAAGGCATGCTGTTCCACCATGCCAGCGCCGGCGCCCACGATCCCTATGTGATGCAGGCGCGCTTCGTGTTCGCCAGCAGCGCCCGGGTCGAGGCCTTCGCCCAGGCCCTGCAAGGGGTGATCGACCGTCACGACATCCTGCGCACCTCGGTGCACTGGAAGGCCCTGGAGACGCCGGTGCAGGTGGTCTGGCGCCAGGCCCGCCTGCGGGTCACCCGGCTCGCCGAGGGCCAGCTGCCGGACAGCGGCTTCGACCTGACCCAGGCACCGTTGATCCGCCTGCAATGCCAGGCCGCGGAGGTGGATGGACAGGTCCACGCGACCCTGCAGTTCCACCATGTGGCCATGGACCACAGTGCCCTTGAGGTGGTGCGTCACGAGATGCTTGCCTTCCTGCTTGGCGAAAGCGCCCGGCTGGGCCGTCCGCTGCCGTTCCGCAACCATGTGGCCCAGGCCCTGCTGGGCGTCGGCGAGGCCGAGCACGAGGCGTTCTTCCGCGACATGCTCGGCGGCGTGGACGCGCCGACCCTGGCCTATGGCCTGGCCGATGTGCAAGGGGATGGCGCGGCGCTGAACGAGCACGCGCTGGACCTCGACCTGGCGCTGTGCCGCGAGCTGCGCGCCCAGGCCCGCAGCCAGGGGGTGAGCGTCGCCAGCCTGTTCCACCTGGCCTGGGCGCGGGTGCTGGGCGGCCTGACCGGGCGCGACCAGGTGGTGTTCGGCACCGTGCTGATGGGCCGCCTGCAAGGCGCCGAGGCCACCGACCGGGCGCTGGGCATCTTTATCAATACCTTGCCGCTGCGGGTGGACCTGGACGCCGCCGACCTGGCCAGCGCAATCAAGGCCACCCACCAGCGCCTGAGCACGCTGATGCGCCATGAGCACGCGCCCCTGGCCCTGGCCCAGCGCTGCAGCGGCGTGGCGGCGCCGACGCCGCTGTTCAACGCCTTGCTCAACTACCGCCACAGCGCGGCCTCGGGGTCCGAAGCGGTGCTGCGCGCCGGCTGGGCCGGGATCGAGATCGTGCATGCCGCCGAAGCCACCAACTACCCCTTGACCCTGAGTGTCGACGACTTCGGCGAAGCCTTCCGCCTGACTTTGCTAGCCAGCCCCGAGGTGCCGGCACGGCGTGTCTGCGCCTATCTGGAGCAGACCCTGCGCAGCCTGCTCGCGGCAACGCCCACCGCTGAAATCAGGGCGCTGCCGATGGTGCCTGGCGACGAGCGTGAGGAGCTGCTGGAAACCTTCAACCAGACCCCGGGCATCGAACAGCCGCACGGTCCGTTGCATCGGCGTATCGAGGCCGTGGCCCAGGCCCATCCCCACGCCCTGGCCGCCACTGCCAATGACCAGTCGCTGACTTATCAGCAACTGAACCAGCGCGCCAATGCCCTGGCCCACCACCTGATCGGCCTGGGCGTGCGCCCCGACGACCGCGTGGCAGTGTTCGCCCGCCGCGGCCTGGACACGCTGATTGGCCTGGCCGCGGTGCTCAAGGCCGGCGCCGGCTATGTTCCGGTGGACCCGGCCCACCCGGACGAGCGGGTGCGCTACCTGCTCGACGACAGCGCGCCAGTGGCCGTGCTGACCCAACAAGCGTTGCGTGGCCGCCTGGATGGGGTCACGGTGCCCGTGCTGGCGCTTGATCAGGCTGACTGGCCGCAGCGGCTGGATGATCCAGCCGTCGCCGACCTGGGACCGGAACACCTGGCCTACGTGATCTACACCTCGGGCTCCACCGGGCAGCCCAAGGGGGTGATGGTCGAGCACCGCACCTTGAACAACCTGGTGGACTGGCACTGCCGGGCCTTCGACCTGTGCCTGGGCCGGCACACTTCGAGCCTGGCCGGCTTCGGCTTCGACGCCATGGCCTGGGAGGTCTGGCCGGCGTTGTGCGCCGGGGCCACCCTGCACCTGGCGCCCGCCGGCGAGGGCCATGAGGACCTCGATGCGTTGCTGGCCTGGTGGCGCGACCAACCGCTGGATGTCAGCTTCCTGCCGACGCCGGTGGCCGAATACGCCTTCAGCCATCAGCTCGGGCACCCGACCTTGCGTACCCTGCTGATCGGCGGCGATCGCCTGCGCCAGTTCAACCGCACCCAGACCTTTGCCGTGGTCAACAACTACGGCCCGACCGAGACCACCGTGGTGGCCAGTTCCGGGGTGGTGGAGGCGGGGGGCGCGCTGCACATCGGCGGCCCCGTGGACAATGCCCGCCTGTACGTGCTCGACGCCGGGTTGCAGCCTGTGCCATTGGGCGTGGCGGGCGAGCTGTACATTGGCGGCGCCGGGGTCGCCCGTGGCTACCTTGGCCGCCCGCAGCTGACCGCCGAGCGCTTCCTCGACGATCCGTTCGCGGCCACCCCGGGCGCGCGCATGTACCGTACCGGCGACCTGGTGCGCTGGCTGGCCGACGGCACCCTCGATTACCTGGGGCGCAACGACGACCAGGTGAAGATTCGCGGGGTGCGTATCGAGTTGGGCGAAATCGAGAACCGCCTGAACAGCCTGCCAGGCATCGGCGAGGCCGTGGTGGTGGCCCGCGAGGACCAGCCGGGCCAGCCGCGCCTGGTGGCCTATTTCACCGCGCAAACCGGACTCGAGGCACCCTTGCCCGAGCACCTGCGCACGCAACTGCTTGTCCATCTGCCGGAGTACATGGTGCCGGTGGCCTTCGTCGCGCTGGAGGCGCTGCCGCTGACCGCCAACGGCAAGCTCGACCGCCGCGCCTTGCCGGCGCCGGAGCGTTCGGCGCTGTTCGAGCGCGGCTACGTGGCCCCCGAGGGCGAACTGGAAAGCGCCCTGGCCCAGCTGTGGGCCGAACTGCTGCAGGTGGAGCGGGTTGGCCGGCATGACCATTTCTTCGCCCTGGGTGGCCATTCGCTGCTGGCCATGCGCATGGTGTCCCAGGTGCGCCTGCGGCTCGGCGTCGAGCTGACCCTGGCCGAGCTGTTCGCCAATCCCGAGCTGGCCGCCGTGGCCCAGGTGCTGGCGAGCGCCGGGCACAGCACGCTGCCGGCCATCGTCGCGGTGTCCCGCGAGCAGCCCCTGCCGTTGTCGTTCGCCCAGCAGCGCCTGTGGTTCCTGGCCCAGCTGGAGGGCGGCAGCCAGGCCTACAACGTGCCGCTGGCCCTGGGCCTGCGTGGCTCGCTGGATGCCGACGCGCTGGAACGCGCCTTGCTGTGCATCGTCGCGCGCCATGAGGGCCTGCGCAGCCGCTTCGTGCCCGCAGGCGACAGTGCCGAGGTGCACATCGCCGAAAAACCGCAACCGGGCTGGCTGCGGCGCCTGAGCCTGGCGCCCGATGACCTGGCCGCGCACCTGCAGGCCGAGGCCAGCGCGCCGTTCGACCTGGTCGAGGGACCACTGTTGCGCGCCAGCCTGCTGCGCCTGGAGGATCAGCACCATGTGCTGCTGCTGACCCTGCACCATATCGTCGCCGACGGCTGGTCCCTCGGCGTGCTGACCCGTGAGCTGGGTGCGCTGTACCCGGCCATGTGCCAGGGCCAGGACGATCCGTTGCCGACCCTGGGGATCCAGTACGGCGACTATGCCGTGTGGCAGCGGCGCTGGCTGGCCGGTGAGCAACTGCAACGCCAGGCCGACTACTGGCGCCAGGCCCTGGACGGTGCGCCGACCCTGCTGAGCCTGCCGAGTGATCGGCCACGACCGCCACGCCAGGACTTCAGCGGCGCCAGCCTGGCGCTGCAGCTGGATGCGCGTCTCGGTGCCGGCCTGCGGGCCCTGGCCCAGCGGCATCAGGCAACACTGTACATGGTGCTGCTCAGTGCCTGGGCCGCGACCCTGGCACGGCTGTCCGGCCAAAGTGAAGTCGTGGTGGGCTGCCCAGTGGCCGGGCGCGGCCATGCCGAGCTGGAGCCGCTGGTGGGGCTGTTCGTCAACACCCTGGCGCTGCGCATCGACACGTCGGGCGCGCCGAGCAGCGAGCGCCTGCTGGCCCAGGTGAAGGCACGCCTGCTCGACGCCCAGGCGCATCAGGACCTGCCGTTCGAACAGGTGGTGGAGATCGTCCGCCCGGCGCGCAGCCTCGGCCATACGCCGTTGTTCCAGACCACCCTCAACTGGCTGGCCACCGAGGGCGCCGCGCCGAGCCTGGCGGGTTTGCGCCTGGAGGGCGTGCCCCAGGCCAACCAGGTGGCCAAGTTCGACCTGTCGCTGAGCATGGGCGAGCAGGGCGAGGCGCTAGTCGGCAGCCTCGAGTACGCCACGGCGCTGTTCGATGAAAGCACCGTGCACCGTTTCGCCGGTTACTTCGAGCGCCTGCTGCGGGCCATGGTCGCCAACGACCAGGCACCCCTGGCCGAGGTCGAACTGGTCGGTGACGTCGAACGCCGGCGCCTGCTGCATACCTTCAATGGCAGCGCCCGGGCATTCCCGGTCGACCAGACCCTGCCGGCCCTGATCGAGGCCCAGGCGGCCCGTGCCCCGCAGGCGATGGCCGCCGTGGCCGGCGATGCACGCCTGAGCTACGGCGAGCTGAACCAGCGCGCCAACGCCCTGGCCCATCACCTGATCGAACGCGGCGTGGGGCCGGACGACCGGGTAGCGGTGGTCGCCCGGCGCGGCCTGGACACCCTGGTGGCGCTGCTGGCGGTGCTCAAGGCCGGTGGCGCCTATGTGCCCGTGGACCCGGCGCATCCGGATGAGCGCCTGCGCTACCTGCTCGAGGACAGCGCCCCCGTTGTGGTCCTGGCCCAGCAGGCGCTGCTGGCGCGCCTGGACGGGTTGTCCGTGCCTGTGCTGGCCCTGGACCGGCCGGACTGGCCGGCGCGCACGGACAATCCCGAGCTGCCCGGCCTGCTGGCCAGCCACCTGGCCTACGTGATCTACACCTCGGGCTCCACCGGGCAGCCCAAGGGCGTGATGGTCGAGCACCGTACCCTGGCCAACCTGGTGCACTGGCACTGCAAGGCCTTCGAGCTGGGCGCCGGCGAACACACCGCCAGCGTCGCCGGCTTCGGCTTCGATGCCATGGCCTGGGAGGTGTGGCCGGCCCTGTGCGCCGGCGCGGTGCTGCACCTGCCGCCGGCCGAGCTGGGCAACGAGCAGCTCGACGGGCTGTTGGCCTGGTGGCTGGAGCAACCGCTGAAAGTGGCCTTCCTGCCGACACCGGTCGCCGAATATGCCTTCACCCAGGGGCTGCGCCATCCGACCCTACGCACCCTGCTGATCGGTGGCGACCGTCTGCGCCAGTTCACCAGCGACCCGGGCTGCGTGGTGGTCAACAACTATGGTCCCACCGAGGCGACGGTGGTCGCCACCTCCGGGCTGGTGCTGCCGGGCGGGGCGCTGGACATCGGCCGGCCGATCGCCAATGCCCAGGTCTACCTGCTGGACGAGGCGCGGCAACTGGTACCGTGCGGTGTGACCGGCGAGCTCTACGTGGGCGGTGCCGGGGTGGCGCGGGGCTATCTGAATCGCGCGCAACTGACGGCCGAGCGCTTCCTCGACGACCCGTTCAGCGAGCAGCCCGGCGCGCGCATGTACCGCACCGGTGACCTGGCCCGCTGGAACGCCGACGGTACCTTGGACTACCTGGGCCGCAACGACGACCAGGTGAAGGTGCGCGGCCTGCGCATCGAGCTGGGGGAGATCGAGGCACAACTGCTGGCCTTGCCCGGCGTCGCCGAAGCGCTGGTGCTGGCCCGCGAGGACCAGCCCGGCCAGCCGCGCCTGGTGGCCTACTACATTGCCGGCCCCGAGGCGCAGCCGGTCGGCGCCCTGCGCGCCGCCCTGCAACAGCGTCTGCCGGCTTACATGGTACCTGCCGCGCTCGTGCGCCTGGATGCCTGGCCATTGACCGCCAACGGCAAGGTCGACCGTCGGGCGCTGCCGTTGCCCGAGCGCGAGGCATCGGCCAGTCAGGCCCACGAGGCCGCCGAAGGCGTGCTGGAAACGGCCCTGGCCGAGCTCTGGTGCGAGCTGCTGCAGCTGGAACGGGTAGGGCGCCAGGACCGCTTCTTCGAACTGGGCGGCCATTCGCTGCTGGCCATGCGCATGGTCGGCCAGGTGCGGGCACGCCTGGGTCGGGAACTGTCGCTGGGCGAGCTGTTCGGCGACGACCGCCTGCTGGCGGTGGCGGCGACCCTGGCCGAGCGCGGTGGCGAGGTGCTGCCGGCCATCGAACCGACGTCCCGTGGCCAGTCCCTGCCGCTGTCGTTCGCCCAGCAGCGCCTGTGGTTCCTGGCGCAGATGGACGATGCCAGCGCCGCCTACCATATTCCCTTGGGCCTGGCCATGCGCGGCCCGCTGGACCGTGCGGCGCTGGAGCGGGCACTGGCGCGCATCATCGAGCGTCACGAAAGCCTGCGCAGCCACTTTACCCAGGAAGGCGCCGAGGCGCGGGTGCGGGTGGCCCCAGGGCGTGGCGGCTTCGCCCTGGCCTGGCACGACCTGCGCGGCGCCGCGCAGCAGCTGCCCGAACTGATGCAGGCCGAGGCGCTGCTGCCCTTCGACCTGGCGCACCAGTTGCCGGTGCGTGGCCGCCTGCTGTGCCTGGCGGCGGAGCATCACGTGCTGCTGCTTACCTTGCATCATATCGTCGCCGACGGCTGGTCGATGGGCGTGTTCACCCAGGAGTTGGCGGCGCTGTACCAGGCCTTCAGCGAAGGGCACGACGACCCGCTGCCGGCGCTGGCGATCCAGTACGGCGACTACGCCCTGTGGCAGCGCCGCTGGCTGGCCGGCGACGCGCTGCAGCGCCAGGGCGAATACTGGCAACAGGCCCTGGCCGGCGCGCCGGTGCTGCTGACCCTGCCCACCGACCGGCCGCGGCCGGCCCGCCAGGACTATCAGGGTGACCGGGTCGAGATACGTTTGGACCGGCGTCTGAGCGAGGACCTCAGGGCGCTGTGCCTGCGCCATGGCGTCACCCCGTTCATGCTGTTCGGCGCTGCCTGGGCGGTGCTGCTGGCGCGCCTGTCCGGCCAGGCCGAGGTGGTGATCGGCACGCCGGTGGCCAACCGTCGGCAGGCAGAGGTCGAAGGGCTGATCGGGTTGTTCGTCAACTCCCTGGCCCTGCGCATCGATACCGCCGGACTGCCCGATGTCGGCGCGCTGCTGGCCCGGGTCAAGGCCTGCGTCAGCCAGGCCCAGGACCATCAGGACCTGCCGTTCGAACAGGTGGTGGAACTGCTGCACCCGCCGCGCAGCCTGGCCCATACCCCGTTGTACCAGGTGTCGCTGGCCTGGAACGGCGTGCCGGGCGAGGCCTTGCAACTGGGCGACCTGCAACTGGAGGCGCTGGGCGGCTCGCAGATCTTCGCCAAGTTCGACCTGACCCTGAGCCTGGGCGAGACCGCCGACGGCTACGGCGGCGCCCTGGAGTTCGCCACGGCGCTGTTCGACCGGGCGACCATCGAACGCCATGTCGGCTACCTGGAGCAATTGCTGTGGGCGATGGCCGGCAGCGACCAGGCGGTGCCGGCGAAGGTCGAGCTGCTGGGCGCCGCCGAGCGCCGCCAGGAGCTGGTGACCTGCAATGCCAGCGAATTGGTCGGTGGCCTGCAGCAACCGGTGCAGGCGTTGTTCGAGGCGCAGGTGGCGCGTATGCCGCAGGCGTTGGCGGTGCAGGCCGAGGACGGCCAGATGAGCTACCGGCAACTGAACGAGGCGGCCAACCGCCTGGCCCATCAGCTGATCGCCCAGGGCGTGGTCGCCGACAGCCGGGTCGCGGTGTGCCTGGCCCGTGGGCCGCAACTGCTGGTCGGGCTGCTGGCGGTGCTCAAGGCCGGCGGCGCCTACGTGCCGCTGGACCCGGGCTACCCCGACGAGCGCCTGGCCTACATGCTTGCCGACAGCGCGCCGCTGGCATTGCTGGTGGATGCCGGCAGCCGCGGGCGCTTCGTCGACAGCGCGGTACCGCGCCTGAACCTCGACCAGCCGACCTGGACCGGCCAGTCGCCGGATAATCCGCAGGTGAGCGGCCTGGGTGCCCGCCACCTGGCCTACGTGATCTACACCTCCGGCTCCACCGGCACGCCGAAAGGGGTGATGGTCGAGCACCGCAGCCTGTGCAATCTGGTGCACTGGAGCTCGCGGCTGATCGCCCCGACCGTCGAGGGCGCGCTGCTGCACAAGACCCCGGTGAGTTTCGACGCCTCGGTGTGGGAATTGTTCTGGCCACTGTGCGCCGGCCTGCGCCTGGTGCTGGCGCGTCCGGACGGTCAGCGCGATCCGGCCTACCTGGCGGCGCTGATCCAGCGCCAGCGGGTCAGCGTGGTGCAGTTCGTGCCGGCGCTGCTGCAGCAGTTCCTCGCCCTTGAGGCCAGCGCGGCCTGCGACAGCCTCACCGATATCGTCTGTGGCGGCGGCGAGCTGACCACGGCGTTGCTGCACCAGGTGCGCGAGCGCCTGCCGCAGGTGCGCCTGCACAACGTCTATGGCCCGACCGAGGCCACCGTCGATTGCAGCGTCTGGACCCTGGAACCCGGGCAAGCGCTGCCTGAAAGCGCACCACCGATCGGTCGGCCGATCGCCAATACCCGGCTGTACGTGCTCGACCGCAACGGCCTGCCGGTGCCCCGTGGCGTGGTGGGCGAGCTGCACATCGGTGGCGTCGGCGTGGCCCGTGGCTACCTGGGCCTGCCGGAACTAGACGCCGAGCGCTTCGGCGACAGCCCGTTCGTGGTCGGCGAGCGCCTGTACCGCAGCGGCGATCTGGTGCGCCGCCGCGCCGACGGCGAGCTAGAGTTCCTCGGCCGCGACGACTTCCAGGTCAAGCTGCATGGCCTGCGCATCGAGTTGGGCGAGATCGAGGCCTGCCTGGCCAGTCATCCCGCCATTCGTGAAGTGGCGGTGCTGCTGCGTGGCGAGCGGTTGGTCGCCTGGTTCACCGCCCACGACGACGCGCCCGGGATCGAGGCGCTGCGCCGGCATGCCCTGGCGCGACTGCCGGACTACATGGTGCCGTCGGCCTATGTGGCGATGCCGGCCATGCCGCTGACCGCCAACGGCAAGCTCGACCGCCAGGCGCTGCCCGAGCCCGGCGCCGAGGCCGTGCTCAGCCGTGCCTATGAGGCGCCGCAAGGGGAAGCCGAAACCCATCTGGCGGCGCTGTGGGCCGAGCTGCTGAACGTGCCGAGGGTAGGGCGCCAGGACCACTTCTTCGAACTGGGTGGCCACTCGCTGCTGGCGGTGACCCTGATTGCCCGCCTGCGCGCCGAGGGCCTGGAGGCGGATATCCGCGTGCTGTTCGCCGAGCCGACCCTGGCCGCCCTGGCCGCGACCCTGGGCCAGCATGGCGGGACCCGGGTGCCGGCCAACCGTATTGGCGCCGACTGCCGACGCATCACACCGGACCTGCTGGCGCTGGTGGCGCTGGAGCAGGCGGCCATCGACCGCATCGTCGCCCAGGTCCCGGGCGGCGCCGCCAACGTGCAGGACATCTACCCGCTGGGGCCGCTGCAGGCGGGGATTCTCTACCACCACCTGGCCAGCGAGGGGGATGATCCGTACCTGTTGCAGGCGCGTTTCGCCGTGGCCGACCGCGAGCGGCTGGAGGCGCTGCAGCGGGCCTTGGACCAGGTGATTGCCCGTCACGATATCCTGCGCTCCTCGCTGTACTGGGACGGCCTCGCCGAGCCCGTACAGGTGGTGTGGCGCCAGGCATCGCTGCCGGTACAGGAGGTGACGGCGCAGACGCCGCAGGTCCTGCGCCTGGACCTGACCCGCGCGCCCATGCTGCGCTTGCTGCACAGCCAGGACCCGGCCAGCGGGCGCATCACCGCGACCCTGCTGTTCCACCACCTGGTCATGGACCACGTGGCCCAGGATGTGCTGCGCGCCGAACTGCAGGCCTGCCTGCTCGGCGAGCAGCGCCAGTTGCCCGTGCCGGTGCCATACCGCAACTACATCGCCCAGGTGCTGCAGGGCGCGGGCGAGGCCGAGCACGAGGCGTTCTTCCGCGAACAACTGGGCGACATCGACGAGCCGACCTTGCCCTATGGCCCGCATCCGCTGGCCCATCAGGGCGCCGAGGCCGAAGCCCGGATACTGCTGGACGACGGGCTGGCGCGACGCCTGCGCGAGCAGGCGCGATTGCTGGGTGTCGGTGCCGCCAGCCTGATGCACCTGGCCTGGGGGATGGTGCTGGGGCAGTTGTCGGGGCGCGACAGCGTGGTGTTCGGCACCGTGCTGCTCGGTCGCCTGCAGGGTGGCGAAGGCGTGGAGCGCGCCTTGGGCGTGTTCATCAACACCTTGCCGCTGCGCCTGGAGGTGGGCCGCCTGCCGGTGCGCGAGGCGCTGCTCGACACCCACCGCCGGCTCACCGGGCTGCTGGTGCACGAGCATGCGCAACTGGCCCTGGCCCAGCGTTGCAGTGCGCTGCCGCCCGGCGCGCCGCTGTTCAGCGCCTTGCTCAACTATCGCCACAGTGCCACGGCCCTGGTGCGTGACAGTGCGGCCGGGCGTGCCTGGGAGGGCATCGAGCTGCTGCATGCCGAGGAACGCAGCAACTACCCGCTGGCCTTGAGCATCGACGACCTGGGTGAAGGCTTCGGCCTGACCGCCCAGTGTGCGCCGGGCCTGGATGCGCGACGGCTGTGCGGTTATCTGCAGCAGGCCCTGGAAAACCTGGTCGAGGCCCTGACCGAGGATCCCGAGCGAGGCCTGGAACGGCTGGGTATCGTGCCGGCTGGGGAGCGCCAGCGGTTGCTGGTGGGCTTTAACGCCACGCAACGTGATTACCCGCGCGAGTTGCCCGTGCAGCGCCTGTTCGAGCAGCAGGTGGCGCGGCACCCGATGGCGCTGGCGGCGCGCCACGATGAACGCCAGCTCACCTACGGCGAGCTCAACGAGCAAGCCAACCGCCTGGCCCACTGGCTGATCGGCGAGGGCGTGGCGGCAGGTGACCCGGTGGCGATCCTGCTGCCGCGTTCGTTGTCCTTGCTGGTGGCGCAACTGGCCGTGCTCAAGTGCGCGGCCACCTATGTGCCGCTGGACATCAACGCCCCGGCCGAACGCCAGGCGTTCATGGTCCAGGACTGCCAGGCCGTGGCGCTGCTGACCCTTGGCAGCCTGGCGGCGGAATGCGAGGCGCGGCGCATCGACCTGGACTGCCTGGCCCTCGACGACCAGCCGGCGCACAACCCGAACCTCGCGCAGGACGCCGACACGGTGGCCTATGTGATGTACACCTCCGGCTCCACCGGTACGCCGAAGGGGGTGCGAGTCACCCACCGCGGCATCACCCGGCTGGTGCTGAACAACGGCTATGCCGACTTCGATGCCAGCGACCGTTTCGCCTTTGTCTCCAACCCGGCGTTCGATGCCGCCACCCTGGATGTCTGGGGCGGCCTGCTCAACGGCGGCCAGGTGCTGGTGATCGATCACCAGACCCTGGTCGAGCCGGCGCAGTTCGCCAGCGCGTTGCGCCAGGGCGGTGCCAGCGTGATGTTCGTCACCACGGCGCTGTTCAACCAGTACGTGCAGCTGATCCCCGAGGCCCTGGCCGGGCTGCGGGTCCTGCTGTGCGGCGGTGAGCGCGGCGAGCCCGCCAGCTTCCGGGCGTTGCTGGCGCGGGCGCCGAACCTGCGCCTGGTGCACTGCTACGGGCCCACAGAGACCACCACCTTTGCCACCGCCTGCACCGTGCGGGCCTTGGCCGACGACGCCGAGCATGTGCCGATCGGCGGCCCGATCGGCAACACCACGGCCTATGTCCTCGATGCGCACGGGCGCCTGTTGCCCGAAGGCGTGACCGGCGAGCTGTACATTGGCGGCGACGGCGTCGCCCTGGGCTACTTGAATCGCCCGCAACTGACGGCCGAGCGTTTCCTCGACGACCCGTTCGGCGCTGGGCCCGGCGCGAGGTTGTACCGCACCGGCGACCTGGCCCGCTGGCGTGATGACGGCCAGCTGGAATGCCTGGGACGCACCGACGATCAGGTGAAGATCCGTGGTTTCCGTATCGAGCTGGGCGAGATCGAGCAGCACCTGGCCCAGTGTCCGGGCGTGGACGAAGTCGTGGTCATGGCCCTGCGCCTGGAGCAGGGACCGCTGCGCCTGGTGGCCTGGTACACCCGTACCGACGCGGCCCTCGACGGCGTGGCGTTGCGCGGCTTCCTGCGCGAGCGGCTGCCGGAGTACATGTTGCCGACGGCGTTCGTCGCGCTCGAGGCGTTGCCGTTGACCAACAATGGCAAGGTCGACCGCCGGGCGCTGCCGCTGCCGGGCGCGCAGGACCTGGCCGTGGCGGTGTTCGAGGCCGCCGCAACACCGGTGGAGCAGGCGTTGGCCGCGCTGTGGGCGCAAGTGCTGGAGGTCGAGCGGGTAGGGCGGCATGACAGTTTCTTCGAACTGGGCGGGCATTCGCTGTCGGCGATCCGTCTGGTGGGCGAGATGCGCCAGGCCGGCCTGCACACGACCCTGGCGGAGTTGTTCCAGCACCCGACCATCGCCACCCTGGCAGCGCGCCTGGGCGAGGGTGGGGACGAGGACGAAGGCCTGGTCACGGTGCGCGCCGCAGGCAGCCAGCCGGCATTGTTCCTGATCCACGAGTTCAGTGGCCTGGACCTGTACTTCCCGGTCCTGGGACGGCATATCGAAGGTGATTTCCCCGTCTATGGCCTGGCTGGCGTCGCCCCTGGGGAAGCGCAACTGAACACCATGGAGTGCCTGGCGGCGCGCCTGGTAGGGCGGATCCGCGCCGTGCAGCCGCACGGGCCGTATCGGCTGGCGGGCTGGTCGTTCGGCGGCGTGCTGGCCTACGAGGTGGCTGCGCAGTTGCTGGGCGCGGACGAGCCGGTGGCGTTCGTCGGCCTGATCGACACCTACGTGCCGCGCCTGAGCGACCAGGGCAAGGCGCGCTGGCAAGGGCCGCACCTGTTGCAAGGGCAGCTGTTGCTGCATTGCCGGGTGCATTGGCAGGCCCAGGGCGGGGCGGGAGCCGCGCAGTTGGCCGAGATCGAGGCATTGCAGCCCGGGGCGCTGGCGTTCGAAGCACTGCTCGCCCACTGCCGTGAGCGCCAGTTGCTGGTGCCCGGCCTGGTCCAGGCCAGCGACGGGCAATTGCGCCACTTCTTCGAGCGTCACCTGGCCCATGGGCATGCCCTGGCCCACTACCGGCTGGCACCGTTGCCGGTGCCGCTGCACCTGTTCGTCGCCGAGCAGCGCAGCGCCGGCATCGTCACCGACAGCCCGACCCTGGGCTGGGCCGAGGCCTTGCCGGGGCAGGCGTTGCATTGCCTGAGCGTGCCGGGCGATCACCAGAGCATGGTGCAAGATCCGCAGGCGGCGGTGCTGGGCCAGGCTATCGCGCAGGCGTTGCAGGCTTCCGCCGGCGGCGTTGCGCCGACGCACCAGCCGCTGCTGGCGATCCAGAGCGGCACGCCGTCCCATGTCCCGGTGTTCTGCGTGCCGGGGGCCGGTGACAGCGTGACCAGCTTTATCGGCCTGGCCGAGGCGCTGGGGCCGGACTGGCCGGTGCATGGCCTGCAGGCCCGGGGCCTTGCCGTGGGTGAGGTACCGCACAGCGCGGTGGAGGCCGCCGCCGACTGCCATGTCCGGGCCATCGAGGCGCTGTACCCCGAAGGCCCGTTGAACCTGGTCGGGCATTCGTTCGGTGGTTGGGTGGCCCATGCCATGGCGCTACGCCTGCAGGCCAAGGGGCGCGAAGTGCGCTCCCTGACCCTGATCGACAGCGAGGCGCCGGGCGCGGGGGGCAGTTGCGGCAAGCCGTACACCTTTACCCAGGCCCTGCAGCGGCTGATCGAGTCGTTGCAGCTGTCCACCGGCAAGTCGTTGGGCATCGAACCTGCGGCCTTTGCCGAAGCCGACGATCAGGAGCAACTGCGCCAGTTGCACGCGGCCATGGTGCGGGTCGGCTTGATGCCGTCGCGTTCCTCGGCGCAGGCGCTCGAGGGCGTGGTGCGGACCTTCGGCACGGCCCTGCGCACGGTGTACCGTCCCGACGGCGGGTTCAACGGCCTGGCGCGGCTGGTGCTGGTGGCTGACCCGAGCCTGGACCTCGCCGGCAACCAGCGCGAGCAGCAGGCCATGGAGGAGGGCTGGCGCGATTGGCTGCCGCAGCTGGAGGTATGGCAGGGGCCGGGTAACCATTTCAGCATCCTCAAGGTGCCGGATGTGTTCAGCCTGGCGGCGTGGTGGCATGACGGGCAGGCCTTGTATCACGGCAGGGTGAAGCAGTAACACCGTCGTGGGCGCGGGCCATGCCCGCGCCCACGGGACCTCATCGGATTCTGGAAGAACGGTTTTATGGAAAAGACGAAGTTTCGCAAGATCACCCTTGGGGTCGCCGCGGCCCTGGTCGCCGGCATCGTGCTGTACGCGGTGCAGGCCCCGGCCAAGCCGCCGCAGTACATTACCGCCACGGTCGAACGTGGCGACATCGAGAACGCGGTGCTGGCCACCGGCACCCTGGAGGGCATCCGCCAGGTGGACGTCGGTGCCCAGGTCTCCGGGCAGCTCAAGTCGCTTAAGGTCAAGCTCGGCGACAAGGTCAGCGAGGGCCAGTGGCTGGCCGAGATCGACCCGCTGGTGCCGCAGAACACCCTGCGCCAGGCCGAAGTCGACGAGGAAAAGCTGCAGGCCGAGCGGCGCTCGGTGCAGGCCAAGCTCAAGCAGGCCAAGCGGGTCTATGAACGTTACGAGGTGCTGCAGGACGACGAGTCGATCTCGCGCCAGGACTTCGAGAGCGCCGAGTCCGAGTTCGAGGTGCAGCAGGCCAACCTGCGCTCGCTGGACGCGCAGATCAAGAGCGCCCGGGTGCAGATCGACACCGCCAGGGTCAACCTCGGCTACACCCGCATCGTCGCGCCGATCAATGGCCATGTGGTGGGCATCGTCACCCAGGAAGGCCAGACGGTGATCTCCAACCAGTTGGCGCCGGTGATCCTCAAGCTGGCCGACCTTGACACCATGACCATCAAGGCCCAGGTGTCCGAGGCCGACGTGATCCATATCAGCCCTGGCCAGCAGGTGTACTTCACCATCCTCGGCGACGACCAGCGCTACTACGCCAAGCTGCGCGGCACGGAGCCAGCGCCGCAGAACTACCTGGAAAGCAGCGACAAGAACAGCGGCGCGGCCAAGCAGGCCAGCGCGGTGTTCTACAACGCACTGTTCGAGGTACCCAACCCCGAGCACCGCCTGCGCATCTCGATGACCGCCCAGGTGCGCATCGTCCTCGACACCGCCCAGGGCGTGCTCACCGTGCCGGTGGCGGCGCTGGGGCCGCGCGATGCCGACGGCAGCTTCCCGGTGCGGGTGATCGACGCCAAGGGCTTCGCCCAGGTACGCAAGGTCCAGGCGGGGATCAACAACAACGTCAAGGTGCAGGTCAAGGATGGCCTGGCCGAAGGCGATCGGGTGGTGATCGGCGAGCCGGTGTCGGGCGAGGCGGGGGCGTGAGCATGAACATGACCGTCGAGCTTTCACCGCGCCTGGCGCGGCCCGCGGACCAGCAGCAGCCGTTGCTGCGCCTGCAAGGGGTCAGCCGCAGCTTCATGGCCGGCGACCGCGAGTTCCTGGCGCTCAAGGGCATCGACCTGCAGATTCATGCCGGCGAGCTGGTGGCGATCATCGGCGCCTCTGGCTCGGGCAAGTCGACCTTGATGAACATCCTCGGCTGCCTGGACCATGCCAGCGCCGGCAGCTACCAGGTCAGCGGCCAGGAAACCCGCGACCTGGACGACGACGCCCTGGCCGCGCTGCGCCGCGACCATTTCGGCTTCATCTTCCAGCGCTATCACCTGTTGCCGCACCTGGATGCCCTGCGCAACGTGGAAATCCCAGCGGTGTATGCCGGCGTGCCCCAGGCCGGACGCCATGCCCGAGCCCGTGAACTGCTGGGCCGTTTGGGCCTGGGCACCCATCTGGCCCACCGGCCGAGCCAGCTGTCCGGCGGCCAGCAGCAGCGGGTGAGCATCTGCCGGGCGTTGATGAACGGCGGCGAGGTGATCCTCGCCGACGAACCCACCGGCGCCCTCGACACCGCCAGCGGCAAGGAGGTGATGAACATCCTGCTGGAGCTGCACGCTGCCGGGCACACGGTAATCCTGGTGACCCACGACCCCAAGGTCGCCGCCCATGCCGAGCGGATCATCGAGGTCAGCGACGGTCAGATCGTCAGCGACCGCCGCACCCGGCCCGAGGCGCCCGCGCCGGCCGCCGAGGCCGCGCCGGCTGTCGAGCAGGCACCGCGGCGGCTGGTGGCCAGCCTGGGGCTGTTCCGCGAGGCCTTCAAGATGGCCTGGATCGCCCTGGTCTCGCACCGCATGCGCACCTTGCTGACCATGCTCGGGATCATCATCGGCATCACCTCGGTGGTGTCGATCTCGGCCATCGGCGAGGGCGCCAAGGGTTACGTGCTCAAGGACATCCAGGCGATCGGGAGCAACACCATCGACATCTATTCAGGCACCAGTTTCGGCGACAGCCGGGCCAAGGCCATCGAGACCTTGATGCCGGCGGATGTGACGGCGCTCAACGAGCTCTACTACGTCGACAGCGCCACCCCGGTGATCGGCCAGAGCTCGCTGGTGCGCTACCGCAACATCGACGCTGACGTGCAGCTCAACGGCGTCAGCGAGCAGTATTTCCAGGTGCGCAACATTCCGCTGGCCTCGGGGATCGTGTTCAGCGCCGACGACGCCCGGCGCCAGGCGCAGGTGGTGGTGATCGACCACAACACGCGCAAGCGCCTGTTCGGCGACGGGGTCAATCCGCTGGGGCAGGTGATCCTGGTCGGCAAGCTGCCGTGCACGGTGATCGGCGTGACCGCCGAGAACAAGAACCTGTTCGTCGCCGGCAACACCCTGAACGTGTGGATGCCCTACGAGACCGCCGCCGGGCGCGTGCTCGGCCAGCGCCACCTGGACAGCATCAGCGTGCGGATCAAGGATGGCATGCCGAGCAAGCGGGTCGAGGAGGAGGTCAACAAGCTGATGCTGCAGCGCCATGGTACCAAGGACTTCTTCACCAACAACCTCGACAGCATCATGCAGACCGTGCAGAAGACCAGCCGCTCGCTGACCCTGCTGCTGTCGCTGATCGCGGTGATTTCGCTGGTGGTGGGGGGGATCGGGGTGATGAACATCATGCTGGTGTCGGTCACCGAGCGGACCCGGGAGATTGGCATTCGCATGGCGGTGGGGGCACGGCAGTCCGACATCCGCCAGCAGTTTCTGGTGGAGGCGGTGATGGTCTGTCTGATTGGCGGGGTGATCGGGATTGGGTTGTCCTATGGGATCGGGTATTTGTTTGCGTTGTTCGTGAAGCAGTGGGAGATGGTGTTTTCGCTGGGGTCGGTTGTTACGGCGTTTGTATGTTCTACGTTGATCGGGATTGTGTTCGGGTTTGTACCGGCTCGAAATGCGGCGCGCTTGGATCCTATTGAGGCGCTGGCGCGGGATTAGTATATTTTGGTCATTGTGGTTGCATATGCATACATTGCCATTGCCATTGCCATTGCCATTGCCATTGCCATTGTACTTGCTCTTGCTCTTGCTCTTGCTTCTAAGTACGCGATAGTCCAGGCGCCGCCAATTGCGACTTCAGGAGGCCGAGCGGAGTTCTTGCGGAGGGAGGTGACGGGCATGGATGCCCGTCAAGCGCTGCGCCCCAGGATGGGGCGTTCAGCGCGGTCCTCCCGGGAGCAAGAACGGAGCGAGGGAACCCCGAAGCGAAGCGTAGGGGCCGGATGAATGGAGCGAGGATTTTTTGGTTCCTTTTTGATCCTTCAAAAAGGGACCCGCCGTAAGGGCGGAAAGGTGACTTCGCGTCACCATCGCAAATGAATGCGCATATAGCTTTCAAAACACATGCTCTAAAAGTCAAAGTCAAAGTCAAAGTCAAAGTCAAAGTCAAAGTCAAAGTCAAAGTCGGTCAGTGCTGGTTTTAATAGTTGTAAGCGAATTCATTTGCGATGTCGACGCATAGTCACCTTTTCGCCCTTACGGCGAGTTCCTTTTTGAAGGATCAAAAAGGAACCAAAAAATCCTCGCTCCATTCATCCGGCCCTCCGCTTCGCTCCGGGTCCCCTCACTCCGGCCTTGCTCCCGGGAGGACCGCGCTGAACGCCCCATCCTGGGGCGCAGCGCTTGACGGGCATCCATGCCCGTCACCTCCCTCCGCAAGGCCTGCGTTCGGCCTCCTGAAGTCGCGAAGTTACGGGCGGCGCCTGGACAGACGCAGCTGTCGCTAGCGGGCTATGGCGCTAGACTCTTGATCGGCAACGGCAACGGCAACGGCAACGGCAACGGCACAGCGCCGAGCTTGCCTCGTAGGGACGCCGACGCGTCTCAAGCCACCTTGCGTAAGGCCTCGATCAATTCTCCCTTGCGCATGGTCGAGCGCCCGGCAATGTGCCGCTTGCGCGCACGGTCCATCAGTTCGGCCTTGGTCATGTCCTCCAGCCGCTGTCCGGGGCGAGGCACGCCGTGCTTCGTCGCCACCGCGCGCCGGGCCGATGAAGCCCGTGCCTCGGCCTTGGCCGCCGGGCTTTTCTTCTGCCCGGAACCGCCTTTGCGCTCGCCGCCCCCAGACTGCTTGTTGACCGTGGCCCAGGCGCGGGCTTCGGCTTCGTCCTTGGACACGCCCTTGTCCTCGTAGCTCTGCTCGATATGCTCGGCCTTGCGTTTCTGCTTGTCGGTGTACTTGTCTTTGTCTCCACGGGGCATGATTGTTCTCCTCTGCGTCAGTGAGTCTGCCAGACCCCGTTGTTGCGCTCGCAATCGCTGCGCGCCTGGCCCAGGCTCGGGGTGTCGTAGTAGTAGGTGATGATCCGCGCATCCTTGGGCACGGCTGGACGGGTGGAGGGCTCGTCACGCCCTGCGGCATCGGGGTTGGCCAGGGTCTCCTGGGTCAGCGGCGCGATGCAGCTGCCGACGCTGCCGTCGGCGCAGCGCTCGACCCTGCGTTTCTGGCTGTTGAGCATTTCCTTGCTTTCGCTGCTGCACGACCAGGCGATCGCTTCGGCCGGCATGTTGCCGTAGCTGTAGCAGGTGTGCTGCTGCACCGGCTTGACCGCCTCGCTGGATGAGCGGGTGACCACATCGCAGCCTTCGGCCAGCACCTGCCCGCTGGCCAAGGTGCCCAGCAGTGCCATACACAGAATGAACCGCATGATGTACCTCCCGGGCCCGACGGCCCATCAGCGCTTGTCGAGGGCCGGCCCGGCCTGTCGGCGCAAGGCCTTGGCACGCTTCTCGAGGATCAGGTAGGTGACCACCGCCAACAGCAGCGGAATCAGGTAGTACAAGGTTCGATAACCCAGCAGCGCGGCGACCAGCGTGCCCTGGCCGAGCTGGCCGTGGAGCAGGGCGAGGAACACGGCCTCCAGCACGCCGAGCCCGGCGGGAATATGCGCGACCACGCCCGCCACGCAACTGATCAGCAATACCCCCAGCACCGAGGGATAGAACAGTTCCGGTGGCAGCAGCAGGTGGATCAGCGCCGCCATCAGCGCCCAGTTGCTGGCTCCCAGGGCCACCTGGCACAACGCCAGGCGCAGGCTCGGCAGGGTGACTTCGTGCCCGCGCAGGTCCCACGTTCGTCGCTTGGCGAAGGCACAGGCGAACAGGTAAGCCAACGCGACCGCCACCATCAGCACGCCGATCAGACGCAGGCCGCCGGCGCCCACCGCCCAGCTATCCGGCAGCTTGACCAAGCCCAAGGCGAAAACCGTGCCGGCCAACAGCAGGTAGCCCATCCAGTTGGTCAACAGGCCCAGGGTGAGGATGCGGGTGATGGTTGGCGTATCGAGCCCCAGCCTGCCGTACAGGCGATAACGCAGGGCCACGCCACCGACCCAAGTGGTGAAGTTGAGGTTGAACGCATAGCAGACGAACGCCACCGGCAGCACCTGGCGGGCCGGCAGGCGATGGCCGGTGTAGGCGCGGGCGAGCAGGTCGTAGCTGGCGAACACCAGGTAGCTGCACAGGGCCAGCAGCAACCCCAGGGCCAGGGTCGAGGGTCGGTAGGCCAGCAGCGACTGGCGCACTTCGTTCCAGTCCAGGTTACGCGCCAGGGTGAACAGCAGCACCGGGATAAGCACCAGGAACAGCACGGTCAGCAGGCGTTTGCCCCAGGTCTTCCAGCGTGGCGTGGCCATCAGGTCTTGCCCCCGTGGTAGCCGGCCGGGGCCTCGCTGTCGGCTTGCAACGACTGCAGGCGTTGCCGGTGCGCCGGGAACCAGCCGGCGATACGCGGGAAATAGCGGGTGATATGGAAGCCCAGGAAGATCAAGGGTGCGCGCCACCAGTAGCCACGCACCATGCGTTCGAGCGTCACGGCCTTGCAGTGTTCGCGGGTGAGTTCGCTCAAGTGTTGGTAGAGCACATCGTTGAACCCACGGTCGCGGATCAGCAGGTTGGCCTCGAGGTTGAACGACAGGCTCAGCGGGTCGAGATTGCTCGAGCCCACGGTGGACCAGTCGTCGTCCACCAACGCCACCTTGCCGTGCAGCGGGCGCTGGCAGTACTCGTGGATGCGCACGTCGTCGCGCAGCAGGTAGTTGTAGAGCAGTCGCGAGAGCGCGCGTACCCAGCGCATGTCTGGTTGCCCCTGGAGGATCAGGGTCACTTCCACCCCCCGCCGGGCGGCGTTGCGCAGTTCACGCAGCAGGCGATAGCCAGGGAAGAAGTAGGCGTTGGCCACGATGATACGTTGCCTGGCTTCACGGAAGACCTGCAGGTAGCAGACCTCGATATCGTTGCGATGGCGCCCGTTGTCGCGTTCCACCAGCACGGCGCTGGCCGTGCCTGCGGTGGTGCAGGTCGGCTGGACCTGGCTGGCGGCGTCCAGCACCGCTGCGAGCATACGGCACGAGGAAGCGTGCACCTGGGCCACCACCGGGCCGACGACCTCCACGGCGTAGTCCTGCTTGGCCTGCGGACCGAAATCGCCGAGGTGGTCGGCGCTGTAGTTGATGCCGCCGATGAACGCGCGCTGCCCGTCGATCACCAGGATCTTGCGGTGCAGACGGCGGAACAAGTTGGTGCGCATGCCAGCCAGCCGGGGTTGCGGATCGAACGAATGGAAGCGCACCCCGGCCTCGGTCATCGAGGCGATGAAATCGTCGGGCAGGTCCGCAGTGCCGTAGCCGTCCACTGCCACTTCGACCCGCACCCCGCGCCGCGCGGCGTCGATCAGGGCCTGGCGCAAGGGTTGGCCGACCTTGTCGTCGTAGATGATGAAGGTCTCCAGGAGGATCTCCACCTGTGCCTGGGCCATGGCCTCGAACACGCGCGGGTAGTACTGCTCGCCGTTGATCAACAGTTCGACACGGTTGCCGTCGCTCCAGGACTGCTTCATAGCGTCACCTGCGCCACCAGCGGGGCATGGTCGGAGAGGTGTGACCACGGGTACCGGGACAACACCCGTGCCTCGCAGGCTTGTGCATTGCGCAGGTAGATGCGGTCCAGGCGTAGCAGCGGCAGGCGCGCGGGAAAGCTGCGCGCCGGCTTGCCAAAGGCTTCGCGCAGATGTCCCGACAGCCGCGCATCGGCTTTCAGGCGCCAGTCGTTGAAGTCGCCGGCGACGATGACCGGCTCGTCCGGCGGCAGGCTGTCGAGCAACGCCAGCAGCAGGCCGACCTGGCGCTGACGATGGTCTTCGCGCAGCCCCAGGTGCACGCAGATCGCGTGTACCTGCTCATGGCCGGGCACTTCGAGGAGGCAGTGCAATAGACCGCGCTCCTCGTTGCCGTGGATCGTGACGTCGAGGTTGTCGTGGGCGCGGATCGGAAACTTGGACAGCAGGGCGTTGCCATGGTCGCCATGGGGATAGACCGCGTTGCGCCCGTAGGCGAATTGCGGCCACATGCTGTCGGCGAGGAATTCGTACTGAGGTGCCGTCGGCCAGGTCGGATGGCGTTCGGCATGCCGCTGGTGGCTGCCGTGCACCTCCTGCAGGAACACCAGGTCGGCCCCGGTGGCGCGCACCGCCTCGCGCAGCTCCGGCAGGATGAAGCGGCGGTTGAACAGGGTGAAGCCCTTGTGCACGTTGAGGGTCAGCACCGTCAGGCGGTGCACGGCGTTCACCTTGTCGATGATGCAGCGGGGAGCAGGCAGGGTCCCGTTCATAGCGGCTCCTGCGGCTCGACGCCAGGCTCGGTCACCAGCTCGCCGTCAAGGCCGAGCTTGGCCAGCAGGCGGCGGGCATCGTAGGGGGCATGCACTTTCTGGTCGTTGTCGAAGTAGCAGTACACGTCACGAGAGGCGCGTTTTGCCGGAGCGCGGCCTACCACGTGCTGGGCATCCTCCGGCTGGCCGCCGGCAGCCCAGGCCTGGATGCGCAGGCGCCAGCGGCGTAATGCGTTGGCGGTGTAGCCGCTGCTATAGAGCTCGACATCGCCATGCAGGCGCAGGTACACGAAATCGGCCGTGACCTCCTCGACATAAGGCCATTTGCCCGCGCTGTCAGCGACCACCAAGGCAATCTTGTGCTTGCGCAGCAGGCTGATGAAGGTGTCACAGAGGAAGCTGGGGTGGCGAATCTCCACGGCGTGGCGCAGGCGTGCGTTACCTCGGATGGCAGTGCCGCCGTTGCCTTGCAGGCGCTCGGCCGCCTGGCGAGCGAGGAGGCGGGCAGCGTTGCGGTCACGCGGCAGCTTGGCCAGGAAGTCGCTGAAGCGTTGCGCGTCGAACTTCAGGTTCGGCGGAAACTGCCAGAGAAATGGCCCCAGCTTGTCGCCCAGCAGCAATGGGCCCGATGCGAAAAAGTTGGCTAGCGCTTCATCGATCTCGCGAAGCCTGCGCACATGGGTGATGTAACGCGGTGCCTTGACCGAGAACACGAAACCCTGCGGTGTCTGGTCACGCCAATGACCATAGCGCTCCGGTGTCTGCAGCGCGTAGAACGAGCCATTGATCTCTATGCTGTTGACCGCCCGCGAGGCGAACGCCAGCTCGTCGTCCTGGCGCAGTCCCTTGGGGTAGAAGTCCTTGCGCCATGGGCCATAACGCCAACCGGAAATACCAATGCGGATCTCGCTCACGAGAGCCCCCTGCGTTCGTGTACTTATCAGTAGCGACTGGTAGTGGGGTGAGAGGGTTCAGCACGATTGACGAGTGGCGCGGGTGGGAAAGCCCTGGGTCGAGCTCGGAGTTTCTGTCTGCGCCTATGAGTAACTTCCTAGCAAATTTGTCCTGCCCGCTTGAGCAGGTCCAGGTTGGTAGGCTTCACCGTCACATGAACCAACTCGACGGGTGTGAACCAGCGGCATTCGACTATCTCCCCGGATGCGCGCGGTACCTCTGAACGCTCGACAGGCATCCGGTAAAGGTAATGTTCTTCCATCGCATAGGCGTGATGGCCAAGGTGCCGAGCGTTTCGCAGCGTCAGGCTTGTCTCCTCCCGCAGTTCCCGACGGGCCGCCTCGAGTGGTTGTTCGCCCGGTTCGAGCTTGCCGCCGGGCAAAGACCACTCTGGCGCCTCTTTGCGCACGAACAGGATCTTTCCCTCCTGCGTGCAAATGACGGTTGAATGCAACTCTCGGGGTTCACTCATGAGGCCTCCTGGGGGCAAGTGGTGAATCGACAGCACTCAACCCGCCAGTGCCTTGATCAACTGCTCGTTGAAAGCCGGGATATCGTCTGGCTTGCGGCTGGTGATCAGGTTGCCGTCCACCACCACTTCTTCATCTACCCAGTTGCCACCGGCGTTGCGAATATCATCCTGCAATGTCTTGTAGCTGGTCAGCCGCCTGCCTTTGGCCAGATCACTCGACACCAGCAGCCAGGCACCGTGACAAATCACCGCCAGCGGTCTGCCTGCCGAGTTGTGGCTTTTCACCAGTTTCTGAGCCGCGGGTATCAGGCGAATGGTATCGGCGTTCTGTACGCCACCCGGCAGCACAATGGCGTCGTACAGATCAAGGTGGGCGCTCTCGAAGGTGGCGTCCACTGCAAACTCGTCGGCAGGCTTGTCGTGATGCCAGCCGCGAACGGTGCCTTCCTTGTCACTCAGAATGTCGACTATCGCCCCATTGGTTTCGAGAGCTTCGCGAGGGCCTGTCAGCTCCACCTGTTCGAAGCCATCAGTGACCAGGAAGGCCACACGCTTGCCATTCAATTGAGCTGTCATTGTTCGATCTCCGTTTTCGATGAGCCTGCGCAAGCGAAGGACTTTGTCATCCGTCGGATTGCTCCTCGGGTGGCACCTGGCCTTCCGGCCAGTCGGGCGCCTCATGTTCCGGATCGGGCGGTGGTACCTTTTCGCCGGGATCGTGCGGTACTTCATCGACGTAAGGGTCTGGATGATTGGGGTCGATCATGGGCTAATACCTCGTCAGAGAATTTTCGGCCTTGCATACCGCCAGTACCGGGATTGTCAATACGATCCCCAGGGCGAACGCTGTCGCCCTGGGTGGACCCCAGTGAAATCAGCGTTCCTTGTCCATGCCCTGGTCTTGGTCGCGTTGTTGACCCCCAACTTTTCCAGGGTCGGTAAGGTTCTCCCTGTCATCAGGCTGTTCCACCGATTGCCCGCCTTGTCGCCCGGTATCCTGGGACTGCGCCCAATCCTTGTCGGTCTTGTCCTCAGGCCGCTGGCCGCCTTGCTGCCCGCCTTTCTGCCGGTCGGTCATGTCGCCTGCCGAGCCGTGGCCCCCTTGCTGGCCGGCGTTGCCCATGTTGTTGTCGGCGTTGCGGTCGCCGCCCTTGTCTTGATTGTCAGCCATGATGGCTTACCTCTGGTCGAACACAGGAAGGTCTGTGTTCAGTTGTGACTGGGTGTTCAGTCATCGCACTGCAAATATTCTCGGTTTTTCGGACCAGTTGCCTGAAGGACCGCGAGGCAAATATTTAGCGGGTGAACAACCGCCGTACAGGTCGTGGTCTGGGAGAAAAACTGGAACTTTGCGCGCCTTGCGAGCCTCCACCGCATGGCGGCGCGTAAACCGAGGTGAGCCATGAACAGCGACGACGATTTCGACGACGATCAACCGGAACCCCCGGTGCAACCGGAGGAGGACGAGCCGGAGGTGCAACCGGACGACCCGGATATCGAAGGCCTGCCTGACGAAACCGGGCAACCGGCCTGAAGGAGATCCAGCCATGAAATTCGACCGGTTTGCCCAATGGCTGGCCAACCACAGTGGACGCCCGGTGACCTTCGCCATCGCATTGATGCTGATCATCGCCTGGGGCGTCAGCGGGCCGTTGTTCCACTTCAACGACACCTGGCAACTGGTGATCAACACCTCGACCACGATCATCACTTTCCTGATGGTGTTCCTGATCCAGAACACCCAGAACCGCGACAACGATGAGTTGCACATCAAGATCGACGAGCTGCTGCGCACCACCAAGCGGGCGCACAAGGCACTGCTCGACCTCGAGGACATGGGGCCGGCCGAACTGCATGCGCTGCGCAAGCATTACCAGCAGATGGGCGAGCACGCCCCGGCGACGCCGGGCAGTGACGCTGGGGAAAAGAACACGCCTGACTGACCCTGGAGGACGACATGGCCAGACACATCATCCACTACACCGGCCCGATCAACTCCGCGACCTGCGGCAACCTGATCAATACCTGCTCCAAGGCCCTGCAGCAGGGGGCCGAGGTATTGCAGCTGAACATCGCCACCATGGGCGGCGAATGCAGCTACGGCTTCACCCTGTACAACTTCCTGCGCGCCTTCCCGGTGCCGGTGCATACCCACAACCTGGGCACGGTCGAGTCGATGGGCAACATCCTGTTCCTGGCCGGCGTTCATCGTACGGCCTGTGCCTGCAGCAAGTTCCTGTTCCATCCCTTCCATTGGACCTTGCACGGTTCGGTGGACCATGCGCGCATGGCCGAGTACGCCATGAGCCTGGACTACGACCTGCGCCTGTATGCGCAGATCGTCGCCGAGCGCACCGAAGGCGCCAGCGACGTGCTCGACGTGCCGCGCTACCTGATGGCCTATCCGCGGATCCTGGCGCCGCAGGAGGCGCTGGCCAGCGGAATGATCCATGCCATCGACGAAATGCCCATCGCTGCGGATGCGGTGCAATGGAGCGTGCATGCGTGAGTGGGGCAGGTGCCAGTGGAATCAGCGTTGATGGCGCTGTGCTGGCTCAATAGGGCACCGACCCGCACAGTGTCTCTATGGCGTCGACCAATTCGTCGTAGCCCACCGGTTTACTGAGGTGGCGGTCGAAACCTGACTGGCGCGAGCGGTACTGGTCGGCGCTGGCGCCATACCCGGTCAGGGCAATGGCCGGTGTATAGCGCAGGTGTTCCAGGCCACGCAGCGCCTTGATCAGGGCGTGGCCGTCCATTACCGGCATGCCGATATCGGACAGGATGATATCGTAGCGCCCGCTGGCGGCGGCCTCGAGTGCCGCTTGCGGGTCGCTGTAGGCCTCGACTTCCGCGTTTTCCATCTCCAGCAACTGCTGCATGACCTCGAGAATTTCCACCGAGTCGTCCACCAGCAGCACCTTGATACCGTCCAGGCGGCCGTCGCTGGTCTGTTCGGGCGACTCCGACGGAGCCTGGCGCCCGGGCGCGCACAGTGGCAGGCAGACCGTGAAGGTCGTGCCGCAACCAAGCCCCGGGGAATACGCCGCCACTGTCCCGCCATGAGCCTCGACCAGCTGGCGCACCAGTGACAGGCCGATACCCAGGCCGTCGCGGTGGTTGCCGGACAGCTGCGGGCCGGCCTGGGTGAACAGGTCGAAAACGCGCTCCAGGCTCTCCTCGGTCAGGCCGACGCCTTGGTCGATTACCTCCAGGCGGGCCTGGGTGTCCCTTCTGCTCAGCACTACGCGGATCTCGCTGCCCGCAGGGCTGAATTTCAATGCGTTGTTCAGCAGATTCCAGACGATCTGCTCGAGCCGCGTGCCATCGGCCTCGATGTGGACAGGTGCGCCATCCGCCGGCAGTGCCAGGCGCACGGCGCAAGGATGCTGTTCGTTGAGTACCACGGCATGGATACCCTGCAACACCGCGCACAGGTCGATCACCTGGGTCTTGAGCTTGAGCTTGCCGGTGCGGATACGGGCGACATCGAGCAGGTCATCGATGATCCGCGCCTGACTGGACACTGCGTCGCAGATGATTGCGGCAGCCTTGCTGGCGGTACTGGCGGCTTTCACCGAGGGCGACCGGCGCAGGATCTCGGCGTTGAGCTGGATCAGGTTCAGCGGATGCTTGAGTTCGTGGGACATGACGGCGAAGAATTCGTCCTTCATGTGGCTGCTGCTTTGCGACTCGGCCAGTTGCTTGCTCTGCTCGTCGTGCAG
Organism: Pseudomonas sp. 2hn; assembly: GCF_019646095.1. NCBI lineage: Bacteria > Pseudomonadati > Pseudomonadota > Gammaproteobacteria > Pseudomonadales > Pseudomonadaceae > Pseudomonas > Pseudomonas sp. 2hn. The sequence continues at coordinate 2,807,243 of NZ_CP081016.1, forward strand.
GCGCTTGTGGCCGGTGAGGTCGCGAGCGATCTTGACGTAGCCCCGCAGGCTGCTGCCCTTGAGCCGCGATACCTCGCCGCTGCAGTAGAAGCGGCTGCCATCCTTGCGCACGTGCCAGCGCTCGTCCTGGCCGCGGCCATGGAGGCGGGCGCTGCGCAGTTCGCGCTCGGGTACACCGCTGGCCTGGTCCTGCTCGGTAAAGATCAGTTTGTAATGGTGGCCAAGGACCTCATCCTTGCCATAGCCGAAAATCAGCGCGGCACCGGTGTTCCAGTCGGTGATCAGGCCTTGTTCGTCAAGCAGGATGATGGCGAAGTCGTGGGTGCTCTCCGCCACCAGGCGCATGCGCTCCTCGCCCTGGCGCAGGCGTTCCTCCGCGGCGCGGCTCTGGCTGATGTCGATGAAGGTCAGCACGGTGCCGTCGACGTTGCGCTCGCTGGCCCGGTAGGGCAGCAGGCGGGCCAGGTACCAGTGCTGGTTGTGGCCGACCACCTCGCGTTCGATGGTGGTCTCGCGCTCGACTACCGCCCGGGCGTCGTCGGCCAGGCCGGGGTAGTCGAGGCGATGGGTGATGTCGAGCAACGAACGCCCGGTGTCCACCGGCAACATGCTGAAGATGTCGGTGGCGCGGGGGGTGAACCAGCGGATGCACAGGTTGCGGTCGACGAACACCGTGGCGATGTCGGTCGAGGCGATCAGGTTGCTCAGGTAGTCATTGACCTTGTCGGTTTCCTCGACCTTGGTCTTCAGCTCGTAGTTGACCGTCAGCAGCTCTTCGTTGATCGACTGCAGTTCCTCCTTGCTGGTTTCCAGTTCCTCGCTGGCCGAGCGCAGCTCCTCGTTGATCGCCTGCATTTCCTCGTTGGAGGCGGTCAGTTCCTGGCTGGAAAACTCCGATTGCTCGATGGTTTCCTGCAGTTGCAGGCGCGTGCGATGCAGTTCGCGCTCCAGGTTGGTCAGCAGCATGCCTTCGCTCTGCTCGACGGCGGGGCCGGTGTTGCTGTCGGTTTCGACGCACTGGAATATCACCAGCAGGCAGTCGGTGCCACTGGGGTCATCCTGGTGCGGCTGGATCAGGATCTGTACGGAGGTGGGGTGTTCGTCGAGGCTGACCGCGACCCTGCGCGATGTTACCGCCTGGCCGCTGCCTTGTGCCTGCAGCAAGGTGCTGCGCAGGGCAGGTCGCAACGGCGCGATGACGAGGCTGAGCAGGTTGTGGCTGAGCTCGCCACCTGCGTGACGCAGGAAACGTCCGACGCCTTCGCTCATGTGCAGGATATTGCCCTCGGTATCGACCACCAGGCTGGGCGGCGTGCAGCGGGCGAGAGCGCGGTGATGAATCTCGGCGTAGGACAAGCGGCGACTGCTGCGCGCGCGGGCAGGAGACGCGAGCACAGGTTCCGGGGCCTGCAGGCGCGCCGGATGGCTGGTGGTCTGCACCTCCCGGGCGCGGAAGATACGATTGCGTTTGTCCACGGCGACAAACAGGTCGGCGGCAAGGTCGGTCGACTCGGAGCTGCCCAGAAACAGATGGCCACCAGGACGCAGGGCGAAATGGAACAGGCGCAGGATTTCGCGCTGCACATCGCGGTCCAGGTAGATCAGCAGGTTGCGGCAGACGATCAGGTCGAGTTGGGAGAAGGGTGGATCGGACAGAAGGTTGTGGCGGGCGAACAGGACCTTTTCCCGGATTTCCTTGCGCACCCTGAAATGCTGGTCCTCCTTGATGAAGAACTGGCGCAGACGCGCCGCCGACACATCGGTGGCGATGGCGTCCGGATACCGTCCGGCGCGGCCAATGCCGATGGCACGTTCGTCGAGGTCGGTGGCGAATACCTGCACCTGGGCACTGCGCTGTTCCACCGCCGACTGCTCGGTCACCAGCATCGCCAGGCTATAGGCCTCCTCGCCAGTGGAGCAGCCAGCCGACCAGATACGTACCTCGCGCGCGGACTCTTCATTGGCATCCTTGCTGACCAGGCCCGGCATCACATGGCGCTGCAACGCGTCGAACGCCTCGCGGTCGCGGAAGAAGTTGGTCACGCCGATCAGCATGTCGGCCAGCAACGCCCGCGATTCCTCAGGGTGGCGTTGCAGGAAGTCGAGATAGCCGGCCAGGTCTGTCTGGCCGGTCACATGCAGGCGGCGCTCCAGGCGGCGCAGTACGGTGGCGCGCTTGTAATGGCTGAAGTCGTGCCCGGTCTCGCCTTGCAGCACCAGCAGGATCTCGTCCAGCAACGGGTCGCTCGCCGTCGGATCGCCCTCACGCTCCCCCAGTGGCGGCGGCAGGCTGTCGTCTTCGATTTCCGGCAGCTTCACCTGGCGCGCCGTGCGCCACAACTCGACCAGGCGCGCGGGCATCTCATCCACCGGCAGCAGCAGGTCGACCATGCCGGTGGCCAACGCCGCACGTGGCATATCGGGATACTCGGCATCGTCAGGTGCCTGCACCAGGGTCACACCACCTTGCTCCTTGATTCTCGACAGGCCTACGGCGCCGTCGCTGCCCGTACCGGAGAGCACCACGCAGAAGGCATGATCCTTGTGAACGTCGGCCAGGTCGCGAAAGAACAGGTCGATGGCCACATGATCACCGCGACTGCGCTTGGCCGGGCTGACCCGCAGGTAGCCGTCGTTGGTCGACAGGCGATTGGCCGGTGAGATGACATAGACATGGTTGCGTTCGATCGGTACCGGCTCGCTGACCTGGCGCACCGGCATGCGGGTGACGGCCTGGATGATCCGGTCGGCCTGGCTCTGATGGTCCGGGGACAGGTGCAGCACCACGACGAACGCCATGCCGGAATCGTCCGGAGTGTGCTGGAAGAACCGGCGAATCGCCTCCAGGCCGCCGGCCGAGGCGCCGAGGCCGACCACAGGGAAATCCAGGTGGCTGGGGCTGAGCGCCGGATTGTGCGGCGAGGCGAGGGGCGATTTGCTGGACGACTTCATGGCATCAGCCTTGTACGGAGCGGGAAATGGCCCTGAGCGAATCGCCGGGCACTGGGCGCAGATTATAAGCTGCTGGTCACTTTGGCGACGAGCGGTTGTCCTCGATCAGCGCAAAGGCAGCATGGTCGAGTTGGCAGGCACTGGTGAACAGCCGGCGATTCGGCTCAAGGGCGAGCTGTTGGCAGGCGCGGGTCAAGGGCATGGCGACTCCGTTATTCGATGAATGTATTCAGTGATGTGACCGCAGGCGAAGCGAATAAGTGCAAACGATCTGTCTGTTGCTGAGCGCACGCACCTCGCACGCTGATCGCCGTTGGTCAGAGCATTACGAGAACGAGTGAGTTGTCGCGAATCGCGACAACTCATAACTGTTGCACGGTGGCACTGTCTGCCACGTCCAACCAATACGTAGAAGGAGACACGTCATGGCTCGTGACCCAGACCAGACCGACCGGCGCGGCGGCACCAAGCAAACCAATCCCGGCAACTTCGCCAATGATCGCGAGCGGGCATCCCGTGCAGGTCAGAAGGGCGGCCGCAATTCAGGCGGTAACTTCGCCAATGACCGGGCTCGCGCCTCCGAGGCGGGCCGCAAGGGCGGTCGCAACAGCCATGGGGGCGGCAGCGGTTCGTAACAGGCTGGCCCTTCCTTCACAGTGTCGGACAATTTTTTTGAATTTTCATGGAGCACCGCGATCAGTCAGAGAGTCATCCATGGAGAAGAGGAGGGCCAGCGGCAATGCCAAGTCCCCAGCTATTTACCATTGAATATCGGCTGCACGGAGAGCCGCGGCGGTTCATCATCCGCCAGGAGCACATGGACAACGCCGAGGCCTGGCACTGGGCCAGTTGCGACGCGGGGTTGGGGATCATCCCGAAGTTTGGGCGGGAAAAGATCAAGAAGGTCAGCCGGCCGATGGCCGAGCGGCATGGCATCACGGATGTGCACTGGCGGGTCTGACCCGCTCCTTCGGTAAGGTATCGGCCCTTTGGGAGCGGGCATTCTTCAAGCCCCGGATTCCGGATCACTGGCCGGTACACCGGGGCGATTCTCTTCCTCGTTCAGGTTGGGATCGGTATCCGGGTCGTCGGCTTGGTCATTGCGTCGGTCAGGCTCCAGTTCCGGCCAATCGCTCTGCACGTCACCACCACCCATCCAATGTTTCTCGTTCATGTCGGCATCCTCGTTCAACGCGTGAGGCGGAATAATCCGCTCCTCGTGAATTGGGATCGTGCAGCGGCATGGGAAGGTCTATTTCATCCGATCCTTGGCGACAAGCGGTCCCTCAGTTCCCGGAATACTTCACCGCCGCCGCCGTGCGGGTCGGCACATTGAGGGTCTTGAGCAGCGAAGACACATGAATACGTACCGTGAACGGCGAGATATCCAGCGCCCGTGCGATCTCCTTGTTGGTCTTGCCCTGGGCGATCAGGCGCAGCACGTCCTGCTGGCGATGGGTGAGTTGTTCCAGCTCGCTGGGTGTTCCCAATTGCGGCAGCAGGCCACTGGGCAGGTAGTTGACCACCACCTCGCCGGCGCGGATGGCGAGGATGGCCGCGCCGATCTCCGCAGGGCTGACACTCTTGCCGATAAAGCCATCGACGCCGGCGGCCATGACTTCGCAGATCACCTGCGGATCGTCGACCATCGACACCACGATCAGTGTGGTGCGCGGCAACTGCCGGCGCAGCTCGGCGAGGCGGCCGATGCAGGTAAGGCCGGGAAAGCGCAGGTCGAGGATCAGGGTGTCGGGCGTCGCGCCCAAGGTGGCCAGGCGCAACACCTCGGCCAGGCTGCCGGCTTCCTCCAGCCGGGCGTCGGGCAGGATGCGTCGCACGGTGTTGACCATGGCTTCCCTGAACAGCGGATGGTCGTCCGCCACGATGATGCGGCAACTCACGTCGAGGAACTCCCTGTCGTCCGACACATGCTAATTTAGCAGTCAGGTGCGGCATTTTCCCATGATGATTGCCGCAAACGCCGACTGGCGCACAAGGACGTTACCCCATGAGGTTCGAGAAGAACAACGAATTGGACCAAGCCAACCTGCGCATCATCGTCGCCTCCTGCGCGATCAGCTACGTGGCGTTGCTGGGCTTCCTGCCGGGGCGCTCGCCGGCCACCTACCTGCCGGTACTGCTCTACTATGCCGGTTTCGTGGTGGTGTCGATCGGCATGCGCCAGGCCATCAAGCGCTGGCCCGGGCATTACCCGGCGCGGCGGATCTTCGGCATGCTCGGCGACTACACTGGTACCTGTTTCGGCCTGGTGGTCGGCGGCGAGACCGCATTGCCGCTGTACGCGGTGATGGTGTGGATCAACCTGGGCAACGGCATGCGCTTCGGTTCGCGCTACCTGGCCATCGCCACAGTGCTGGCCCTGGGCGCGTTGCTGGTGGTGTGGCGGCTGACGCCCTACTGGCAGGAGCAGCCGTTCCTGCTGCCGATGCTGCTGACCACCAGCACCCTGATCCCGTTCTACGCCCACCTGCTGCTGGAGCGCACGCGCAAGGCCACGGCCCTGGCCGAGGCCGCGACCCGCGAGAAATCCCGCTTCCTGGCCCAGGCCAGCCACGACCTGCGCCAGCCGATCCACTCCATCGGCCTGTTCACCGCCTGCCTGCGCGAGGCACGCCTGGGCGAGGAGGAGCGGCGCCTGGTGGACAGCATCGATCGCTCGCTGCTCAACGTCTCGCAGCTGTTCCGCTCGATCCTCGACCTGTACACCCTGGACAACGGCCGGGTGCAGCCGAAATGGGAGACCTTCGCCGTGGACGGTTTCCTGCGCGAGCTGCTGCGCCAGAACAGCGAGGCGGCGCGCTGGGCCGGGGTGGAGATGCGCCTGGTGCCCAGCCGTCACTGGATCCGCGCCGACCCGGGCATGCTGGCGACCATGGTGCAGAATGTGCTGTCCAACAGCTTCAAGTATGCCGCCGGACGCCCGCTGCTGATCGGCGTGCGGCCTCGCGGGCAGGGCCTGGCCATCGTCGTCTGCGACCAGGGTCGGGGGATTGCCGAGGAGCACCAGGGCCGGGTGTTCGAGGAGTTCTACCGGGTGCGCGAGGCGCGCGACAAGGATGTCGAGGGGGTCGGCCTGGGCCTGGCCATCGTCAAGCGCCTGGGGCGGTTGATGGGCCTGGAGGTCAGCCTGCGTTCGCGCCTGGGGCATGGCACCAGCGTGATCCTGCAAGGGCTGGCCAATGCTCCCGCCCAGGTGCCGCGAACCCCTGTCGACCAAGCCTTGCAGGCGGGTCTGCTTACCGGTCTGCGGGTTTGCCTGGTGGAGGATGACCACAACGTTCTGCAGGCCACCAGTGCCCTGCTGCAACGCTGGGGATGCGAGGTCCAGGCCGAAAGTTCGCCCCATGGCCTGGTCAGTGACTGCGATGTGATCGTCGCCGACTACGACCTGGGGCCGCAGGCTACTGGCATCGACTGCATCGACCAGTTGCGCGCGCAGCGCGGCGCCGATGTGCCGGCGCTGATCATGACCGGTCACGACATCGACAGGCTGCAGGGCGCCTTGCAGGCGCGGGGCATTGCGGTGCTGGCCAAGCCGGTGCGGCCTGCCGAGTTGCGTGCGGCGTTGCGCGCCCTGCGCGAGACGGCAGCGGCGCCGGCGGTTCAGGCCGGCGCTTGAGGGTGTCACTGGAAGACGGGGGCCTGGCCTTCCTTCCAGCAGGTGGGGGAAGGGGTGTAGATGCCCATGCCGGCCACGGCGACCAGGCCGCCGCTGGGCACCTGGCAGTCGAACTGGCCCTTGGAGGTGCTGGCTGTGAAGTAGGTGGTGTTGGAGTCGCTGCGCAGGTTGCTGACCTTGCTTACCGGTACGCCGAGGGTGACCTCGGTACGCTGCTTGAGGGTGTCGGCGCTGGGGCTGGCGGTCTGGCAACCGGCCAGGGCAGCGAGGCCGGCGAGCAGGAACAGGGACTTGAAGGGGAAGGACATGGGGATCATCGCGTTGCTTCCTTGGCATTGTTCTCGGTACGGCGCACCACCGCCAGGAAGGGGGACTGGCGATAGGGCGATGGGCCGACTATAGCGCCGGGGGACGTGGGGCGATCTAGGGCGGATGTGCGAGATGGCATATTGCCTTGATGGTTCTTGAAAGGGGCTGATCGCATGTTGACTGCCAGGTGTCAGGCGATGGTTCTGCAGCGTTTATGAGATCGAGCGCCGCCCTGACGCGGTCACTCCCATCCTGAAACATCAGACTTAACCGCTTCCTTGTAGTCCATTTCCCAAACATACTCCGCCCGCTTTTTTTTCATCTCAAGGGCATCTAGTCTCGCCGGGTCGCTGTACATCAGCGACGCAGCTTTGACAGGCTGTGATGAACTGAAAGCACATGGTTTCACCTGCAAGGGTGGCTGTGCGTAGGGCACGTTCGCGTGCGCCGGTCTTTTCAGTTCCTCCGGTCTGTCAACCTACGTACAGCTGCCACCATCTGTTTGACAGCAGCGTGGATGGTTGCCCACACCAGGAACTGTTTATGCTCAAGATCGTCCCCGACCCACCCACTTTCCTTGAAGACACCCTGGTCCAGACCACCGAACACGTGCTCTGCGCCCTGGCCGTCACCCAACAATCCGTCGCGCTCATCTCCCGGTCTCCCGGCTCGATGCTGGTACTGGCTGCGCTGCATGAGATGGAGGCGGTGCGCACGCTGCTGGATTCGGCGTTGGCGCAGTTACAGATGACCACGCAGGCGCCGACCCTGCACTGAGTGTGAGTTGCCTGGCGGCCCTCATCGCGGGGCAAGCCCGCTCCCACGTTTTGAGTCCATGTTGAATTCAACGCTGAGTTCATAGCGTGGGAGCGGGCTTGCCCCGCGATAAGGCCGGCCCAGGCAAAGCCCTTTTCAAGGAGATCCCCATGACGCCAGAAGACCCCCATACCACCGCTGGCAAGACCCGTTTTTACCAAGGTGAAAACAACACCCAGCCCCTGTTCTGCATCGAGCCCGGCATTCCCTGCCAGCACGCTCGCGAACAGTCCTCGGAACTGATGGACTGCGTGCGCCACCTGACCTTGGTCGGGGTGATGGAGAGCGACCCACGCATGGTCTGGGCCGCTCACTATCTCAGCGCCTTGGCCAAGGCGTTGATGGACGATGCCGAACTGGGCATGGCGCATTAAGCCTCAACCGGCTAGGAATCGCCGGGGTCGCTTTGCGACCCTTTCGCGGCACAAGGCCGCTCCTACAGGGGCACGCGGTCTCTTGTAGGAGCGGCCTTGTGCCGCGAAAGGGCTGCAAAGCAGCCCCGGCAATCTTGAATTGGAGCGGCCATAGTCCAAAAAACGCAAAAACATTGAAAAGGGGCGTAAAGCGCCCCCGTCTTTGGGGCAGCCTCCCCAATACCCTCCACTTGTTTCTCCAACACTCTGATTCAAAACAATTTTATTGATGGCATAACGCTTGCTTCCACCCTCCACAGAACCCTTGAGCCCCGTGGAGGTGCAGCATGGTCATCCCGCTCGAAGGCGCTGCTCCGTGCGCGCCCATCCCCGTCAGCGGAGCGCGGGCATGAACCGCAAGCTGCGCCCAGCCTACCTGGGCCTGTTGCTGGGCACCGCGCTGATCGGCCTCGGCGTGGCCTACGAAAAGCTCTGGTGCGACCCCCGCGAACTGCTGCAGGAGGCCGCCGATCCCCAGGCCTTGCACACGCTCAGCCGCGACGGCGTCACCGTGGAGTTCGAGGCGCGCCCCCTCGGCGGCGGTGAACTGCGCGAGGGCGACTTTGCCAACATCCGCTTCAAGGTCAGCGACCAGTCAAGCGGCCAGCCGCTGTCGGGCATGGCCCCCGGCGCCTGGCTCGACCCTGCGCAATCGGCGCCGGTCGGCGACCGCGACAGCAGCTGCAAGGCGCGGGTGGCGTTGTTCCTCAAGAGCAGCATCGGCGCTCGCCCTTTGCTCGACCTGAACAGTTACTTCCTGCTGGTGCTGAACAAGGACGCGAGCCTCACCGTGATCGACCCGACCGTGTCGGTGGGCGGGGTCACCAGCACCCTGGCGCGCATCGACTTGCCGGGTCGGCCCATGGACTGGGTGGCCACGGGCGATGACAAACAGGTGTTCGTGTCCATGCCCGAACGCAACCAGGTGGCGCTGATCGACACCGAGACCTTCACCCGCGTGGCTACCGTGGAGGCCGGCGAGCAGCCGCTGCGGGTGGCGCTGCAACCCGACCAGCGCCTGCTGTGGGTGGGCAACAACAGCCAGGACCCGGCCAAGGGCGGGGTGACGGTGATCGACGTGCCCAGCCGGACCATGCTCAAGTCGTTCGTCACCGGCTCCGGCCACCACGAGATCGCCTTCAGTGCCGATTCGCGCTTCGCCTTCGTCAGTAACCGCGACGGCGGCACCCTGAGCGTCATCGACACCGCCCAGATGCGCTTGGTGAAAACCCTCGAAGTCGGCCCGCATCCGCTGTCGGTGGCCTACTCGCCCTTGTCGCAGGCGGTGTACGTGGTCGATGGCCAGGAGGGCACGGTACGGGTGATCGATGCGCGCAGCCATAGCCTGCGCCACACGGTCAAGGCCGAGCAGGGCCTGGGGCCGATGCGCTTCAGCCACGATGGCCGCTACGGCGTGGTGCTTAACACCCTGGAGAACCAGGCGCTGGTGATCGACGCCAGTACCGACCAGCTGATCCACCGCATCCCGGTGGCCGCCGAGCCCTACCAGCTGACCTTTACCAAGGCCTACGCCTACGTGCGCGGCCTGGCTTCGCCGAAGGTGAGCATGATCAACCTGGCAAGCCTCGGGCAGGGGCGCACGCCGATCGTCCAGGGCTTCGAGGCCGGTCCGGCGGCGCCGCGCCAGGCCGGCGACCTGCCGCTGGCCCAGGGGGTGAGCATTTCCCGCGACGACAACTCGGTGTTCGTGGTCAATCCGGTGGACAACACCACCTACTTCTACGCCGAGGGCATGAACGCGCCGATGTCGGGCTACAACAACCGCGGTCACCAGGCGCGCGCCGCGCTGGTCATCGACCGCAGTCTGCGCGAGGTCGCGCCGGGGGTGTACGGCTCGACGGTCAAGCTGCCGGCGGCCGGCACCTTCGACGTGGCGTTCCTGCTCAACCAGCCGCAGATCATCCATTGCTTCAGCACCGAGGTCGCGGCGCTGCCGCAGTCGAGCCTGCGCAAGCGGGCCCACGCCGAGTTCATCGGCACCGCGCGGCCATTGCTGCAACACGCGCACTACATGGCCCAGGTACGCATCCTCGGCGAGGACGGCAAGCCGCGCCATGGGCTTGAAGACCTGAGCCTGCGCTACTTCCTGGCGCCTTCGTCGCTGCCGCGCGACGTGGCGCTGGTCGAGGTGGGCGACGGGCTCTACCAGGCACCGCTGGAGCTGGCCGAGGCCGGCGCCTGGTACCTGCACGTGCAGTCGCCCAGCCTCGGGCGCGCCTTCACCGAAGACAACTACACCAGCCTGCGCGTCCTGCCGAGCGCAGCAAAGCCCAGCACTTCCCAAGGGGAAGCCAGGAGTGTGCGATGACGCGTCTGCATGGCGGAAAACTGCTGGGCCTGAGCCTGCTGCTGGCCAGCAACCTGGCCCTGGCCCACGCCGGCCACGATCACGGCGGCCAGCCCGAGCCACCACCGGCCGCGCGCCAGGAGAAGGCCAGCGTGCGCTTCGCCGATGTGGCGCTGCTGGACCAGGACGGCATGCCGGTGCGCCTGGAGCAGGACCTGGTGGGGGATCACCTGGTGGTCATGGGCTTCATCTACACCAGCTGCACCACGGTGTGCCCGGTGGTCTCGTCGATCATGAGCAAGGTCCAGCAGCAGCTGGGCGGGCGGGTGGGCGAGGAGATTCGCCTGGTGTCGATCAGCGTCGACCCGCAGCGCGACGACTCGAAACGCCTGGCCGGCTATGCCCGGGCGTTCCAGCACGGGCCGGGGTGGAGCTGGCTGACCGGCTCGCCCTATGCCATAAGCGAGACGCTCAAGGGGCTGGGCAGCTTCAGCGCCAACCTCAGCGAGCACCCGCCGCTGATCCTGGTCGGTGACGGGCGCAGCGGGCATTGGACGCGCTACTACGGTTTCACCGACCCCAACGTGCTGATCGGCGAGATCAACCGCCTGAGTGCGCGCCGGGTGCACGCCAAGAGCACGGCCATCGCCGGCCAGGAGGTGCGGCCATGAGCGCGCAGACTTCCCGCCATGCCGGCATGCGCAGTCTCGACTGGCTGGTGCTCGGCGGCTGCCTGTGGATCCTCGCCTCGGTCGCGTTCGCCCACGAGGGCCACGCGCCGGCGCCGCAACCCGCGCCGCAGCCCATGGTCAGCGGCGGCGGTACCCGTGATGCCCAGACCTGGTTCACCGACACCGTGCTCACGGACCAGGACGGCCGCGAGCTGCGTTTCTACAGCGATGTGCTCAAGGACAAGGTGGTGATGCTCAATGTCATCTTCACCCACTGCAACGACGCCTGCCCGCTGATCACCCGCAAGTTGCGCGAGGTGCGCGAGGCCATGGGCGCCGAGCTTGCGGGGCAGGTGACCTTCGTCTCGGTGAGCAGCGATCCGCTGAACGACACGCCCGAGGTGCTCAAGGCGTTTGCCCGCAAGCAAGGGGTGGACGGGCCGAACTGGCTGTTCCTGACCGGCGACAAGGCCAGCGTCGACCTGGTGCTCGGGCGCCTGGGGCAGTTCCTGCCCAGCCCCGAGCAGCATTCGACGCAGTTGATCGCCGGCGACGTGGCAGGCAAGCGCTGGAGCAAGATCCGTCCGGACGCGCCACCGGCGGCAATTGCCCAGCGCATGCAACTGCTGGCCCAGCCGCTGGCGGGGCGGTGACTACCATGTACTTGCCGACCCCTGTAGGAGCGGCCTTGTGCCGCGATCGGGCGCCAAGCGGCCGTAAATCAGGCGACGCCGATATGCCTGATATACCCCATCGCCTGTCATGGCGGCCGCTGCGCGCCCGATCGCGGCACAAGGCCGCTCCTACAGGGGCACTGTGGCTGGTACTGTGGCTGCTATGCACCCCAGCTCTGGGCCTGGACCTCACCGACCACGAACAAGCCGGCAAACGCCTCTACCGCGAAGGCGTTTCCAGCAGCGACGCCCAGTTGCTGGCCCGGGTCGGCCCCGCTGACATGAGCGTGCCGGCCAGCGTGCTGCCTTGCGCCAGTTGCCACGGCAACGACGGGCGCGGTCGCAGCGAGGGCGGCGTGCGCCCGCCAAGCCTGGACTGGCAGCGCCTGGCCCTCGGCCCTGGCGATCGCGAGGTCAACAACCGACGCTACCCGGCCTATACCGAAGCCAGCCTGGCGCGGGTCGTGCGCAGCGGCATCGACCCCGCCGGCAATCGACTGGACCCGGCCATGCCGCGCTTCGAACTGAGCCTGGCCGACCAGCGCAACCTGGCGGCCTACCTCAAGCGCCTGGGCGAGGACCGCGATCCAGGCGTGGAGGAGGGCACCCTGCGCCTCGGCACCTTGCTCCCCGAACAGGGCCCGCTGGCCGAGGCCGGGCGGACGGTGAGGGCGGTGCTGGAGGATGGCATCGCCCAGCTGAACCAGACGGGGGGCATCCATGGCCGTCGCTTGCAGCTGATGGTGATGGACCCGGGACCGGATCCGGCCAGTACCGCACAGGCGCTGGACAAGCTGATACACAGAGAGCGGGTTTTCGCCCTGATTGCGCCCGTGGCACCGCTGCTCGACAGTCGCCAGCTGGAACAGGCGGGCCTGCCGCTGATCGGCGCCACGCCACGCAGTGGCAGCAGCGCCCAGGTGTTCGACCCTTTGCCGGGCGTGCCCGAGCAATTGCTCAGCGTGGCCCTGCATGCCCGCGACAGCCTTGGCCTGGCACCCGATGCCGTGCAGGTGATCTATGCCGGTGACGACCAGGCCGCGGCGGCGCAGGTCGTACAGCAGCGCTTGCGCCAGTTGGGCTTTACCGGCGTCTCCGCGCAAGCGTTCACCGGCCAGGCGCTGGCAGGCGAGGGCATCGTCTTCCTGGGGCGCGCCCAGGCGTTTGCCGAGCTGGCCGCCAGCCTGCAGGCCGCCGGCCGCAACCCCTACCTGCTGGCCGTGTCGAGCCAGGTAGCCGGTGCCGTGCCGGGGCTGGCACCGGCCTGGTCGCGACGCGTACTGCTGGCCTATCCGTTCGTGCCCGGCGACTGGACCGCGCGGGGCCGGGCGACCCTGGCCGGCGTGCAGCAGCGCCAGGGGCTGGAACCGCGCCAGGCGTCGCTGCAGGTGAGCACGCTGTGCGCCTGGCAGTTGCTGGTCGAAGCCTTGAAACAGGTGGGGCGCGACGCCAGTCGTGAACAGTTGCTCGGCGCCCTGGAACAGCTGCATGACGTCGACACCGGCCTGACGCCGCTGCTGGGCTTCGGCCCCGGACGTCGACAGGGCATGGCCGGCGCCCATGTGGTGGCGGTGAGCCTGCCGGGCCCGGGCTATGTCGAGGTGGCGCCGTATCGTCCGGTACCGGACTCACCATGACCCTTTCAGGAGTGGATGACCATGCGCGTACTGATTGCCTGCCTGCTGTCGCTGCTTGCCCTGGCAAGCCACGCCGACACACCGGTGGCTCGGGTCAATGGCGTGGACATCGGCGCGCTGCGCCTGGAGCGCTATTTCAGCGAATACCTCCAGGCCCAGGGGCGGGCGGTGGCGAGCATCCGCAACCCCAACCTGTACCAGCGCCTGCGCGAGCAGGCCCTGGACGAGCTGATCGACAAGGAACTGCTGTGGCAGGAGGCCCAGCGCCAGGGTGTCGAGATCAGCGAGGCGCAGTTGACGGCGCGGGTCGGCGAGGTGGAGGCGGCCTTCGGAAGCCCCGCGGTGTTCGAGCGCCGCCTTGGGGAGGCGGGCTTCGATCGGCGCAGCTTCGCTGACTACACTCGTCAGGAGATGGCCGCCCAGCAAGTCTACGCCCGTCTGACGGCGGTGGCCGAGCCCAGCGAAGCCGAGGTCGCGGCCTTCCATCAGGCCAATCGGCAAAGACTGCAAGGGATGCAGAACCAAAGTGATAATACTTCTGTCTTACCTGAATACGGCCTGCGCCTGGCCAGGGCTGCGCTCGTCGCGCAATTGCAGGCCCAGGCGCGGCAAGCAGTGCGCCAACGTTTGCGTGATTCCGCTACAGTGGAGCGCGCCGATTGAAGCGGCGCCGGGGCGTTTCCCCACTGTTGGGGAATGCCCCAAAGGCAAAGTGCCATCAGCTTCCCCGGTTGTGGGGGACGGCTTGCCAGCACGGCCTGAAGTGGATTGAAAGCAACAACGATATCAATGACTTGGAAGCGGTGCGCAATGACTTTTCATGCCTGGCACGAAGCCTGCTCAAGCCTCTACAAGGCCGCACTTCGCAGACCGGGAAACCGGGCAGTTCATGGGAGTGGACCTTGGTGAACAGAGTATTGGTAGTCGATGACGAACAGACCCTTGCGCAGAACCTGCAAGCGTATCTGCAGGCGCAAGGCCTGGAGGTCCATCTCGCCCATGACGGTGCCAGCGGCATCGATCAGGCCGAGAGCCTGGCACCGGACGTGATCGTGCTGGATTACCGCTTGCCCGACATGGAGGGGTTTCAGGTCCTGGAGACCGTGCGCAGGAACAGGTCGTGTCATTTCGTGCTGATCACCGCCCACCCGACCGCCGAGGTCCGTGAGCGCGCCGCCGAGCTGGGTGTGACCCATGTCCTGTTCAAGCCGTTCCCGCTGATGGAACTGGCCCGCGCCGTCTTCGACCTGATGGGTATCGAGCGCCAGCGCAGGAGCACCGACCAGCCGGCCGCGGGGTTCGTCGAACGACGCCAGAACAGGAACGAGTCGTTCCCCTTGCAGTTGTACGATGGCAGCTGGGTCCTGGCCGACCGCCGACGCATCGGCGCCAAGCCAGGCGAACCTGACGACGGACAACTGCTCACCGGGGAATAGCGGCGCCCAAGGTCCCCCCAGCCTGCGGCGCCGCCCCTGAGCGGAGTCGCAGGCCATGTCCCAGGCATTCGATGCAGATCCACTGGAGCAATCGCGGGGCAAGCCCGCTCCCACGCAACTGGCTACGGACTCGTGGGAGCGGGCTTGCCCCGCGATTGCTGGCTACCCCCGCGATCTCCTGACCCAGGCCCGCCAGCAAGCCGGCGAAGAGCGCCTGCTGGCCTGCCTGGAGCGCCTCTGCAGCGACACGCCCGCCACCTTCACCCAGCGCCTGGCCGCCACCCTGCATTACCCGGCCCTCGCCACCCAGACCCTGTTCGCCTGCACCCCGGCCTTCGACCAAGTCAGCCTGGCGCAATGCCTGAAGCGCGAATTTGCCCTGGTCGAGCACGATGGCGAGCGGGTCGGCGTGTTCGCCGACCCCTTCGACAGTGCCCGACTGGCCTGGATCGACGACTGCCTGCAGGGCGCGCCGCTGTACCTGGTTCACGCCGCCGACCTGGCCGCGTTCCTGGCCCGCCACGAAGAGAGCTTCCACGCCGTCGATGCCCTCGGCCACGACAGTGAGGCCGGCGGCGAGGTCGACCCATTGCAGCGTCTGTCGCTGACCAGCATCAGCGAAGACCAGAGCCGGGTGGTCAAGCTGGTCAACTCGACCCTGTACGACGCCCTCAAGCTGCACGCCAGCGACATCCACCTGGGCATGACCGGCCAGGGCCTGACCATCAAGTACCGCATCGATGGTGTGCTCAACGGCGCCGGCAAGGCCAGCGGCAGCGCCTTCGCCGAACAGGTGATCTCGCGCATCAAGGTCATGGCCGAACTGGACATCGGCGAGAAGCGCGTGCCCCAGGACGGGCGCTTCAAGGTGGCCATCGGCGAGCGGCAGATCGACTTTCGCGTCTCGATCATGCCGAGCATCTTCGGTGAGGATGCGGTGCTGCGGGTGCTGGACAAGCAGGACCTGTCCGACCAGGTCAGCGGCGTGCAGCTGCAGGCGCTGGGTTTCGAAGAGCACACCCTGCGCGCCCTGCGCCGCCTGGCCAGCGAGCCCTACGGCATGATCCTGGTCACCGGGCCCACCGGCAGCGGCAAGACCACCACGCTGTACGCCATGCTCAGCGAGATCAACCACGGCGTCGACAAGATCATCACCATCGAGGATCCGGTCGAGTACCAGCTGCCCGGCGTGCTGCAGATCCCGGTCAACGAGAAGAAGGGCCTGACCTTCGCCCGCGGCCTGCGTTCGATCCTGCGCCACGACCCGGACAAGATCCTGGTCGGCGAGATCCGTGACCCGGACACCGCGCAGATCGCCGTGCAGTCGGCGCTGACCGGGCACCTGGTGTTCACCACCATCCACGCCAACAACGTGTTCGACGTGATCGGCCGCTTCAGCCAGATGCAGGTCGACCCCTACAGCTTCGTCTCGGCGCTCAACGCCGTGCTGGCCCAGCGTCTGGTGCGCCTGGCCTGCCCGCATTGCGCGGTGCCCTGCGAGCCTGACGACGAACTGCTGGCCGCCTCGGGCCTGGCCCGTGACGCGGTGGCCGGCTGGCGCTTCGTGCGCGCCCAGGGTTGCGGCCAGTGCCGTGGCAGTGGCTACCGCGGGCGCAACGCCATTGCCGAACTGCTGCACCTGGACGACGACCTGCGGCAGATGATCGTCGAACGCCGCCCGCTCGCGCAGATCAAGCAGCTTGCCTGCCAGCGCGGCCTGCGCCTGCTGCGCGCCTCGGCCCTGGACCTGGTTCGCGACGGCCGCACCACACTCGAGGAGATCAACCGTGTCACATTTATCGCCTGATCGGTATTGCGCCGTGCTCGGCGCCGAGGGTGTCGGCCTGGGTCGCTGGCACGGTCATCAACACCAGTGGCTGGGCAGCCGCGCCTTCAACTGCGAAGCCGCTCAGCCGGCCTGGGCCCCGGCCCTGGAGGCCCTGGCCGGCCTACTCGGCGAGCACCCGGCACGCGGCGCGCAACTGCGGGTGCTGCTCTCGGCCCGCTACAGCCGCTTCTGCCTGGTGCCCTGGAGCGACGCCATCGGCACCCCGGGCGAACTGGACAGCTACGCCCGGGCCTGCTTCGAGCATCTCTACGGGCAGACCCTGGATGACTGGCGCATCGTGCTGTCGCCGGAGCCGGCGGGCGCCGCGCGCATCGCCACCGCGCTGCCCGAGGCGCTGCTCCAGGGCCTGCAGGCCCTGGGCCGGGAAAGCCGACTGAGCCTGCGCTCGGTGCAGCCGTACCTGATGGCCGCCTACAACCGCTGCTCGGCGCAACTGACCCAGGGCGACTTCCTCTTCGTGCTCGCCGAGCCACGCCGCAGCGTGCTGCTGCTGGCCGCCGGCGGCGCCTGGCAGCAGGTGCTGGCCCAGGGCTGCGCCGACAGCGACCAGGCCCTGCAGGCGCTGATCGAGCGCACCTGCGAGCTGTACGGCGAGCAACTGCCGCGGGTGTACCTGCATGCGCCGGGACGTACCGCCGCCTCGCAGCTGGCGGCGGTGCAGCTGTGCGCGGCGAGCGCCGAGGCCGATCCGCTGTGCGCCATGTGGCGGGCGGTGGCCTGACATGCGCCGCCTCGACCTGGAATTCCAGCCCCGCCACAGCAGCCCCCTGGCCTGGTCGCTGCTGGCCTTGGGTGGTGCCGTGCTGGCGGTGCTGGTGCTGGCCCAGCAGCAACTGGTGAGCGAGCAGGTGGACCTCGAAGGCCGCGTGCATCAGCTCGAACTCAAGCTCGGCCGGCGCCCGGCCACTGCCGCCGTGCAGAGCAGCGCGGTGATCCGCGAGCAGGCCGAGCGCCTGGCCCAGATGCGCAGCGTCTCGCAGCAGCTGCAGCGGCCCTGGCAGCAACTGTTCGCCATGCTCGAGGCGATGCCCCAGGAAGACGTGGCGCTGCTCAGCCTCACCCCGGACGCGCGCAAGGGCCAGGTCCGCATCAGCGCCGAGGCGCGCAACCTCGAGGCGATGCTGCAGTACCACCAGCGCCTGGAGCGCAGCAGCGAGCTGTCCGACGTGTCGCTGCTAAACCATGAAGTGCTGGCCGGCCAGGCCGAGCATCCGGTGCGCTTCAACCTCACCGCCACCTGGGAGACCGGCCATGCGCGTCCCTAGCCTGATCGTCCATGAAGCGCTGCGGCGCCTGGGCCGGGCAGGGCTGGCCGCAGTGCTGGTCGGTGCCCTGGCGCTGGCCGTCGCCCTGGCCGGGGTGCTGCCGCAGTGGCAGGTGGTGCGCGAACTGCGCGCCAGCGAGGCCGACGCCAGTGCCCAGGTGCAGCGCCTGGCGCGCGGCGAACTGAAGGTCCAGGTCCGGCCCGAGCAGCAGGCCCTGGACGAACTGCGCCAGCAGCTGCCCGGCCAGCCCCAGGCCAGCGAGCTGATCGAGCGCCTGTACCACCTGGCCAGCGCCGAGCGCATCAGCCTGTCACGCGGCGAATACGCCCTGGGGGTGGACCCCAAGACCCAGCTGGCGCGCTACCAGATCGTCCTGCCGGTGCGCGGCAGCTACCCGCAGATCCGCGGCTTTCTCAAGGCGCTGCTCGGCCAGTTGCCGACCCTGGTGCTGGAAGACCTGGAGCTGCAGCGCAAGCGGATCGGTGACCGGGAACTGACCGGTCGTGTGCGCATGACCCTTTACCTGTCGAGGTCGTGATGAACACTCAGCGTGCGGTGATGTGGACCGGGTTCCTGGGGTTGAGCGCCGCGCTGGCGTGGGCGCCGGGGCACTGGTTCGGGGTGGAGGAAGAAGAGGCAGGCCCGATCGCGGGGCAAGCCCGCTCCCACGCAGCATCCACGGTCCCAGTAGGAGCGGGCTTGCCCCGCGATGAGGCTTCCAGCCCTTCACGCGACCTGTTCCCCAGCCAGCAATGGTCCCCACCCCAGGCCCTGGCCACCGTCAGCGAACAACCCGTGATCACCGCCCCGGTGGCCGCCGCGCCCACCGCCCCGACGCTGCCGTTTCGCTTCATCGGTCGCATGGGCGAGCGCGACGACCTGCAGATCTTCCTGCAGAGCGGCGACAAGCTCTACGTCGTGCGCCAGGGCGACGTGATCGATGACACCTACCGTCTGGACCATGTCTCGGCCACCGAGCTGAGCCTGGTCTACCTGCCACTGCACCAGCCACAGACCCTGTCTGTCGGGAGCGCACCATGAAATCGTCGAAGTTGTGCAAGCCTGCGCCGTTCATGCTCCTGGCCCTGTGCGTGGCCATCGGCGGATGCGGTTCGAGCGCCGCGCGCAAGGACAGCCAGGAGCTGATCAAGGAAGGCCAGTACGAGGCCGGGATCGCCCGCCTGGAAGAGGCCCTGCGCGAGGACCCGCGCGACACCGAACTGAACATCGCCCTGGCCCACGGCCGCCAGGCCGCGGTCGAGGCGCTGCTGACCCAGGCCGACAGCGACCGCGTGCGCCACGACTTCGCCGGCGCGCGCATGGGCTACGGCCGGGTGCTGACCATCGAGGCGAACAACCGCCGCGCCCTGGAAGGCATCCGCCAGCTGGAACTGATCCGCACCCTCGATGATCGCGTCGCCCTCGGCCAGGCGGCGTTGCGCCAGGGCGACCTGTTCGGCGCCGAACGCTACATGCGCGAGGTGTTGCGCCTGGATCCGCAGAACCAGAAGGGCCAGACCCTGCGCAGCGACATCGAGAACGTCCAGGCGCGCACCGCCACGCCGTACCCACAATTGCGCAGCAAGCTGGAGCGGCCGGTGACCCTGGAGTTTCGTGATGCCGACCTGAAGACCATCTTCGAGGTGCTGGCCCAGGTCGCCGGGATCAACTTCATCTTCGACAAGGACCTGCGCCCGGACATGAAGGCCACCATCTTCGTGCGCGAGGTGCGCATCGAGGACGCCGTGGCGCTGCTGCTGGAGCAGAACCAGCTGCGCCAGAAGATCGTCAACGACAACACCCTGCTGATCTACCCGGACTCGCCGCAGAAGACCAAGGACTACCAGGAACTGGTCATGCGCACCTTCTACCTGACCAGCATCGACGCCAACACCGCGCTGAACATGGTCAAGACCATGCTCAAGACCCGTGACGTGTTCGTCGACGAGCGCCTCAACACCCTGACTATGCGCGACACCCCCGACGCCGTGCGCATGGCCGAGAAGCTGCTGCAGTCCCAGGACCAGTCCAACCCCGAGGTGGTGCTGGAGGTGGAGGTTATGGAGGTGGCCACCTCGCGCATCCTCGACCTCGGCCTGCAGTGGCCCAACACCTTCGGCGTGCTGACCAGCGACGGCAAGTCGGTCAGCGTGCTCGACCAGCTGCGCGGCATCGACTCCAGCCGCATCAGCATCTCGCCGGCGCCACAGGCCAAGATCAACGCCCAGGACAAGGACATCAACACCCTGGCAAGCCCCGTGATCCGGGTCAGCAACCGCGAGCAGGCGCGCATCCACATCGGCCAGCGGGTGCCGATCATCAGCGCGACCTCGGTGCCCTCGACCCAAGGGCCGGTGATCACCGAGAGCGTCACCTACCTGGACGTCGGCCTCAAGCTCGAAGTGCAGCCCACCGTGCACCTGAACAACGAAGTGGCGATCAAGGTGGCCCTGGAAGTGAGCAACGCCACGCCCCTGGAGGCGACCCGCCAGGGCACCATCCCGGTCCAGGTCGACACCCGCAACGCCCAGACCAGCCTGCGCCTGCACGACGGCGAGACCCAGGTGCTGGCCGGGCTGGTGCGCAACGACCACAACGCCAGCGGCAACAAGATCCCGGGGCTGGGCGACATTCCCGGCCTGGGCCGGCTGTTCGGCAGCAACAAGGACGACATGAGCAAGTCCGAACTGGTGCTGGCGATCACCCCGCGCATCGTGCGCAACCTGCCGTACCAGAGCCCGTCGGACATGGAGTTCGCCACCGGCACCGAGTCGGCCCTGCAGGTGCGCCAGCTGGCCCAGCCGGTGCCGGCCAGCGCCGTGCCCACCGAGGTGCCGGGCAGCAAGTCGCAGGAGGCGCCGTTGGTGGAAGGGCAGATGGCGGTGGTGCCGGCCGGCCCGAGGCCACGGCCATGACACGCCGCCAGCAGGGCTTCAGCCTGATCGAGGTGGTGCTGACCCTGGCGCTGCTCGGGCTGCTCGCCAGCATGGCCGCGCCACTGACCGAGACCGTGGTGCGCCGGGGCAAGGAGCAGCAGCTGCGCGAGGCCCTGTACCAGATCCGTGACGCCATCGATGCCTACAAGCGCGCCTTCGACGCCGGCTACATCGAGAAGCGCCTGAACGGCAGCGGCTATCCGCCGAACCTGCAGGTGCTGGTGGACGGCGTGCGCGATGTGCGCAGCGCCAAGGGCGCGAAGTTCTACTTCCTGCGGCGCATCCCCCACGACCCGCTGCGCGCCGCCAAGGCCGACGACCAGGGTGGTTGGGGCCTGCGCGCCTACGACAGCGCGGCCGAAAGCCCGCGCGAGGGCGAGGACGTGTTCGATGTCTATTCCACGGCCGCCGGCAAGGGCCTCAACAACGTCCCCTACGGGCAATGGTGACGGCGATGAAAGCGAGCAAGGGCTTCACCCTCATCGAGCTGCTGGTGGTGATGGCGATCATCGCCACCCTGATGACCATCGCCATGCCGCGCTACTTCAACAGCCTGGAGGCCTCCCGCGAGGCCACCCTGCGCCAGAGCCTGGCGGTGCTGCGCGAGGCCCTGGATCACTACTACGGCGACACCGGGCACTACCCCGATTCCCTCGACCAGCTGGTAGAGCAGCGCTACCTGCGCAACACCCCGGTCGACCCGATCACCGAACGCCGGGATGCCTGGCAGCTGGTGCCACCGCCCGAGGGCGTGGCCGGTGGGGTGGCGGATATAAAAAGCGGAGCCAGCGGGAGGGCGCGTGATGGCAGCCTCTATGCCGAATGGTGAAACCGGCTTCACCTACCTGGGCGTGCTGCTGCTGATCGCCGTCAGCAGTGTGGCCCTGGCGGCCACCGGCACCCTGTGGGCCACCAGCGTGCAGCGCGAGCGCGAGCGCCAGTTGCTGTGGGTGGGCGGCCAGTACGCCCAGGCCCTGCGCAGCTACTACCGCGCCTCGCCGGGCCTGGCCCAGTACCCGCAGGACTTGGGCGAGCTGGTGGAGGACAACCGTTTCCCGGCGCCGCAGCGCCACCTGCGCAGGCTTTACCCAGACCCTGTCGGCGGTGGCGAGGAGTGGGGCCTGCTGCGCGCGATCGATGGCCGCATCACCGGGGTGTACAGCCGCTCCGAGGCCACGCCGCTCAAACGCAGTGGCTTCGACGCCCAGTGGAGCGCATTCGAAGGGCTGGAGCACTACAGCGACTGGCAGTTCGTCGCCGAGCAGGCCTTTGTCGAGAGCGCCGGCGGCGCTCGTCAGCACGCAGGCCCGGGAGAGGCGCTATGAAACGCCTGGCCACGTTGCTGTGCCTGTGCCTGTGCCTGGCGCTGCTGCAGGGCCAGGCCCGGGCGGGTGCCGAGGACGAGATGATGGGTTTTATCGTCGACAACACCATCTCGCACATCGGCCACGACTTCTATCACGCCTTCAGCGACCGGCTGCGCGCCACCAGCCGCCTCGACTTCAACCTGGTGGTGCGCGAGCGCCCGGATGCCCGCTGGGGCAGCCTGGTGACGGTGGAGTACGAGCGCGAGGTGCTGTACCGGCGTTTCCTGCCGCCCAACACCACGCAACTCAACGACGAGGCCATCGCGGCCGCCGACCTGGTCAGGCAGCAGATCGTCCAGCGCAAGCTGCAACGACTGCTGCAGGACACAACTGATCTTGAGAGGGACGAGCTATGAGCACCCACCTTGCGCGACGCATCGCCGCCTGCCTGCTGGCCGCCGGCCTCGGTGGCCAGGCCCTGGCCACGGAGCTGGTGTACACCCCGGTCAACCCGTCCTTCGGCGGCAACCCGATCAATGGCACCTGGCTGCTGAACAACGCCCAGGCGCAGAACGACTACGACGATCCCGACCTCAAGGACCGCAGCTCGGCGTTCGCCGGCACCTCGGCCCTGGAGCGCTTCAGCAACCAGCTCGAGTCGCGCCTGCTCGGGCAGCTGCTGGACAACATCAGCAACGGCAACACCGGCAGCATGTCCACCGACGCCTTCCTGATCGACGTCATCGACGACTCGGGGGCGCTGAGCATCAAGGTCACCGACCGGGCCACCGGGGAAGTCTCGATCATTGAGGTCAGCGGCCTGAACCCCTGAGAGGGACGGGTCTTTACTGGGGAGAGAACGCCATGAAACGCCTGCTGAGCACACTGCTGGTCCTCGCCGCCCTGGGTAGCCTGCCAGGCTGCGGCCTGCGCGAGCCGATGCCCGCCGAACAGGACCCTGAGACCCCGACGCTGACGCCGCGGGCCTCGACCTACTACGACCTGGTCAACATGCCCCGGCCGCGCGGCCGGTTGATGGCGGTGGTGTACGGCTTCCGCGACCAGACCGGGCAATACAAGCCGACCCCGGCCAGTTCGTTTTCCACCAGCGTCACCCAGGGGGCGGCGAGCATGCTGATGGACGCGCTCAACGCCAGCGGCTGGTTCGTGGTGCTGGAGCGCGAGGGCCTGCAGAACCTGCTGACCGAGCGCAAGATCATCCGCGCCTCGCAGAAAAAGCCCGACGTCGCTGAAAACATCCAGGGCGAGCTGCCGCCGCTGCAGGCGGCCAACCTGATGCTCGAGGGCGGCATCATCGCCTACGACACCAATGTGCGCAGCGGCGGCGAGGGTGCCCGCTACCTGGGCATCGGCCTGTCCCGCGAGTACCGGGTCGACCAGGTCACGGTCAACCTGCGGGCGGTGGATGTGCGCACCGGCCAGGTGCTGGCCAACGTGATGACCAGCAAGACCATCTACTCGGTCGGGCAGAACGCCGGGGTGTTCAAGTTCATCGAGTTCAAGAAGCTGCTCGAGGCCGAGGTGGGCTACACCACCAACGAGCCGGCGCAGCTGTGCGTGCTGTCGGCCATCGAAGCCGCGGTGGGCCACCTGCTGGCCCAGGGGATCGAGCGGCGGTTGTGGCAGGTGGCGGGGGATGGGGCGGGGGACAAGGCGGTGCTGGACAAGTACCTGAGTCAGTATCAGCAGCCGTAAGTCGCAGTTACGCGCTTCTCTGTAGGAGCGGCTTTGCCGAGGCGTCGGACCGGCCGGAAATGGCCGCACAGCGGCCCCGGCGATCTTTGATCGACACTGAGATCCTGAAATTTCTGCGCCGCCGTTTCGCGGCACAAGGCCCCACAAGGGGAGGACGGACACTTGGCAGATTTGCCAGTTGCGGTCTGCTGATCCACAGGTGATTGTGCAGTGACGTCGCAGGGAGGTGCGTCATGACCGTTACAACCCGAATTGTGCAAGTCGATACGCGGTTCAACGGACAGCTTCGTGAGGCGATGGGTAGCCACTATCTGTTGGGTAATGGTTATCGGGCCTATATTCGACATTGATGAGATTCAGCTCTCCAGATAGCCTCAGCCCCTTTGGGGTCGGGGGGGAATTCCTATGCCTATTGTGAGGGTAATCCAGTTTGCCAGAGTGATCCAGCGGGGCACGTATTATTGTCAGTTAATTTTAAGGGCCTTATTCTATCTGCTTCTTCCGCAGTTCCCTCTACTATTCAAACTGCGAAGGTTATGCGTGGGCGTAAACCGGGCGAGGGAGTGCACCTAAGGTCGGCGGTGTCTGAAAGGTATAATTCGAAGGGTATTGGCCAGGATATGACCTCATCTGGAGTTTCGGCAAATGTGTTGCCGCAACAAACTGCAAGTCAGTCTGGGATTAAAGTAGCGGAGCCACCTAGGAGCGAAATGTTGGGTTCTTACAAAGTGATCAATGAAGAAGCATTATTTATAACGTCTGTAGTTGAAGAGCGAATAGAGTTTTACCCATCGTCCGGGCTCCCTGAAGGTAAGCTTCCGACGGGCAGGTATAGGGAATTTGCTTAGCTTGTTGTTGGTGCTGTTCGATGGGGGCGAAAGTAAGAAGCCAGATGCGCTATTGTTTTGAGGGAGAGCGCGGAGCAACTAAGCTGCAACATAAGGCTTAAGGAAATGTGTGGATTCTAATGGTCATTTCTGGACGAAGGTCCAATCCTACCGGTCGTCCTAGCATCGCCGCGCTTTCTCAATCGCCGGCATGTTCGACTCCGCCCAATGCGCCAGTTGTTCCACCGTGCCACCCAGTGTCGCGCCCAGTTCGGTCAGGGCGTATTCGACGGTGGGCGGCACGGCCGGGTGTACCTGGCGTTCCACCCGGCCGTCGCGCTCGAGCTTCTTCAGGGGCTGCGACAGCACCTTCTGCTAGACACCGGCGATTTCACGGCGCCGCTGTGCGTGCTGTCGGCCATGCTTCAACGCAGAATGGGCGAGTGCAAATACATTTCGTATAGGGTCTAGGAGGCTGAAGCAGTTGTATAACCTGAAAGCACGCCGACGTCCCCCAAGACAATATAATTGCTTGGGTAGCGCAGATGCAAAATATGACAACTAGCAATTATGTCAGTGGTAGGTTTGACGCTTGTCTGTAATGGTTGGCGTAGGGCGACGTTGTCGATACGATTTACTGATGCGCTAGTGTTGAGTGTGAGCAGGTTTGCTGCTGACACTACGTGGCGCGTTTGGTAATGAAAACGGTGGCAGAATGTAGTGTTAAAGATTTTTCGTCCGGTAACAGTGTGAAAGGAGGGTGGATGGTTTTGTTGAGCGTGGATAAGTCGCAAACAGTACTCGGTAGGATGAATTCGCACCATTCGCTTCAGGCCTCCACCTACACAGTGTATGGCCATTGCCAAAAGGGGGATGGGTTACTCGGATTCAATGGTGAGAAAGT
Source organism: Pseudomonas sp. 2hn (assembly GCF_019646095.1). Lineage (NCBI taxonomy): Bacteria > Pseudomonadati > Pseudomonadota > Gammaproteobacteria > Pseudomonadales > Pseudomonadaceae > Pseudomonas > Pseudomonas sp. 2hn. Next base: position 2,832,903 of record NZ_CP081016.1, read on the forward strand.
AGATCGCTTGATCAAAAATTACATGCTGGGTAATGGTTATAGGATGTTCTGTGTGAACTTGATGCGTTTCAATTCGCCGGATGACATCAGTCCGTTCGATTCGGGTGGTTTGAATGCATATAGTTACTGTATGGGAGACCCGGTAAATCTAACAGACGCGAGCGGGCACGCCCCCAAGCGGTCCTCGTCAACGAGTTTTAACTTTGATAGGTATAGGCAGGCTGTTATGGGTACCTACAAAGTGACAGGTGTACCTAGAACAAGATCCAACTCATTACCTTCGCTAACTGATCGCCCAGCCCAAGGCCATACACCAAAGGGCTGGGATTTGATTGGATTTCATGCTAGTTCGATAGAGAATGGTGCCAGCCTGAAATTGGGCCTGGATCCGAAATTCATCGGGAGTAATTTGGGTGGTGAGCCAGATTTTGGTCAGGGTTTTTATCTTGCGGTGATGAAATATCTGACTGGATTTGTTGGTGCTTATATTCGGGATGTTAAGGGTAAGACGCCTGGTTTGTATGGTGTGTATGTCGAAAATATGGCGCGCCTTAAACAGGGGAGAGACTTTAATTTTGGCCAGCTTCCCGAATACCCTTCTCATCGTAGAGAGATGGAAGTTGTTATAAGGGAACCTGCATATCCTTTAATAGCGGTCCGATCTCTGAGAGAAGGTGACACGCAAGTCGTCTTGCCTAGATCTAAAGAAGCCCCTTTTTGAGCCATCCATCTAATCGACTGATGGGGGATGCCAAGGCTGAGGTGCGCCACCTGTTGGTCCAGGGAATCGAGCGGCGGTTGTGGCAGGTGGCGGGGACAAGGCGATGCTGGACAAGTACCTGAGTCAGTATCAGCAGCCGTGAGTCGAGGTTACGCGCTTCTCTGTAGGAGCAGCCTTGCCGAGGCGTCGGACCGGCCGGAAAGGGCCGCATAGCGGCCCCGGGATTTCCGCATTGATGCAAAGATCGCCGGGGCTGCTTTGCAGCCCTTTCGCGACACAAGGCCGCTCCTACAGGGAAAGTGCATTGTAGGGGGATCCTGGGTCCGGCCTCTTATCGTAGCGTTGCCGAGCCTGAACAATCGCCGGTATGTTCGACTCCGCCCAATGCGCCAGTTGTTCCACCGTGCCACCCAGTGTCGCGCCCAGTTCGGTCAGGGCGTATTCGACGGTGGGCGGCACGGTCGGGTGTACCTGGCGTTCCACCAGGCCGTCGCGCTCGAGCTTCTTCAGGGTCTGCGACAGCACCTTCTGCGAGACACCGGCGATATCCCGGCGTAGCTGGTTGAAGCGCACCCGTTCGCCGGTGCTGAGGCGGTCGATGAGCAGCAGCACCCATTTGTCGGCCAGGCGGTCGAGCACCAGGCGTGCCGGGCAGTTCGGGGCGAAGACGTCGTAGGCCGGGCATTCGCGGTAGTGGGCCATGGGTTACTCCAAGGTAATCTGGTGAGTGAAAAGTGCCTTCTTGAGCGCTTCGTCGGGGCTGGTTAGGCTGTTGTCCATGGTTCGCGGCCGCGCCATGCCCCTTGTAAACGCACTGAAGGAAATCAGGATGAACACCGAAACCAAGGCTTCGGCGCTGCGTGCCGCCCGCTGGATCTCCACGTTGCTGCTGACTGCGGCGGCCAATCTGGGCAACGCCAGCGAGCTGGTGACGCCGGTCACGCTGGTGGTCGATCAGAGCCTGCCCGCGGCCCAGGCGCAGCAGCAGATCCTCGCCGCCCGCCGCTACGACACCTTCTGGAACACCGGCGACGAGGCCATGGCCCGCGCCGCGCTGGCCGCCGACTTTCGCGACAACACTCTGCCGCCGGGGCGGCCACAGGGCGTCGAAGGGCCGCTGAAGGCTTCCCGGGCATTCCGCGCGGCGGTGCCGGACCTGCGCTGCGAGGTGCTGCAGATGATCGTCGCCGGCGACCGGGTCACCGCGGCGCTGCGCTTTACCGGCCATTTCACCGGCACGCTGGGCGAGCACCAGGGTCAGGGCCAGGCCATCGACTTCATCGCCATGGACATCTATCGCATCGCCGATGGCCGGATCGCCGAGGACTGGCATCTGGAGGACAACCTGGCGTTCATGCGCCAGGCGGGCCTGGTGGGGCTGTAGGAGCGGCCTTGTGCCGCGAAAGGGCCGCAGAGCGGCCCCTGGATTTCAGCTTTAATGCAAAGGTCGCCGGGGCTGCCTTGCAGCCCTTTCGCGGCACAAGGCCGCTCCTACAGGTTGGGCCTGGCCGGCCTGCAATCAGCCGAACACCTGCGGCGGATTGACCGGCGCATCGCCCTGGGCCAGGGTCCAGCGGGCGATCTCATCCTTGCGCATGAACGCCACCCCTGCATGGCTGCGGGCATAGGCGAAGAACTGGTCCAGCGCCCGCACCACGGTGGGTGTGCCGCCGATGCGGTCATGGGCCGACAGCGACATCAGCCGACGGCGTTGGCGGCCTTCGGCGTACAGTACGTCGAACTCGTCCTTGAGCTCCTGCAGCAAGGCCGCGCCAGTCATCGCCGTGGACCCGGCGATGCGGCCGATGTCGTTGTTACGCAGGGTGTAGGGCACCACGGCGAACGGCTTGCCGCGCACCGGGGTGATCGAGGGCTCGTCACGGGCCAGGTCGTCGATGTGGTAGAGGAAGCCCAGGTCCTGGAGGATATTCAGGGTCTCGCGGGAGTGGCGCATCCAGAACGCGTTGAAGCCCAGCGGACGTTGCCCGGTGACGCGCTCGATGATGGCGCTGGCCTGCTGGTACTGGCGGCGCTCTTCGGCGGGCGTCAAGCTGTACTGGGGCGCCCAGTGCAGGCCGTGCCCGGCGGCCTCGTGACCGCGCCGGGCCACCTCGGCCGCCAGCTCCGGGTAGGCTTCCACGGCCTTGCCGACCATGTGCGAGGTGACCTTGATGCCGTGCCGGTCGAACAGCGCGAGCAGGCGCGGCACGCCTTCCAGCGGGCCGTAGCGGTACCAGCTGGGGGCGATGGTGTCGGGGTAGCGTGGGTCCAGTGGAGGGAAAGGGCTTTCGGCATGCTCCGGCTGCCCACCTGATTCGAACTGCAACGACACCGAGATCACCAGTTGCGCGCCGTTGGGCCAGAACGCCTTGCCAGCGCCGTTGCCGGGCGTCGCCCCGTTGCTGCTGCCGGGTTCGCTCGCCAGTGCCGCGCCCGCCGCCACGGCGATGCCGCCGGCGAGGGTGCCTTTCATGAAGTCTCTTCTGCTGGTCATCGGTTCGCTCCTGAGTGCGTGGGTTTCGATGCCGGGCAGTGTAATTAGCGATAAAATCGCTAATAATCAGCCGAAAGGCAAAATCATATTTCGGAAAAATCGAAAGCCATGCTGGATCAACTGGCGTTGTTCCTCACCATCATCGAGAAGGGCAGCCTGTCGGCGGCGGGCCGTGAGCGTGGGCTGTCACCGGCCACCGTGTCCGAGCGCCTGTCGGCGCTGGAGGCACATTACGGGGTGGCGTTGCTGACCCGCAGCACCCGCTCGCTCAGCCTGACCGACGCCGGTCGCCTGCTGGCCGACGGCGCCCGGCGCCTACTGGCCGAGGCTGACGAGCTTCAGAGCCAGCTGCGTCACGGCCAGCAGAAGATCTCCGGGCTGGTGCGCCTGAGCGCCCCGGTGGATCTCGGTCGGCACTGCATCGCACCGTTGCTTGACCGCTTCCTGGAGGCGCACCCCGACGTGTCGATCGACCTGGACCTGACTGATGGCTACGTCGACCTTGTCGGGCAGGGCATCGACTTCGCCATCCGCTATGGCACATTGGCCGACAGCTCCCTGCGCGCCCGAGCGCTGGGCGACAACCGCCGGGTGGTATGCGCCGCGCCTGAATACCTGAATCGGTACGGCACACCGCTGCACCCGGACGACCTGGCGCGGCACGACTGTATCGTCATGCGCTTCGGCATCCATACCGAGCGGGTCTGGCCGTTTCGCCTGGACGCGGTGGCGCATCCGGTCAGCGTGCGCGGCCGGCGGGTTGCCAACAACGGCGAGCAGGTGCGGCGCTGGGCTGTGGACGGGCATGGCCTGTGCCTGAAGTCGCTGCGTGACGTGCAGGATGACCTGGACAGTGGCAGGCTGGTGGAGGTGCTGGGCGAGTTCAGCGCCGGACCGGTGGCGCTGCAGATCGTCTATCCGCCGACCCGGGTGCAGCCGAGGCGAGTGCGGGCGTTGATGGAGGCGATCATGACGGAGCTTGGTTGAACGGGCACTTGTAGGAGCGGCCTTGTGCCGCGAAAGGGCCGCAAAGCGGCCCCTGGGTTTCAACACTCATGCATAGATCGCGGGGCCGCTCTGCGGCCCTTTCGCGGCACAAGGCCGCTCCTACAGGTGATAGACAGTGGCTTGTCTGAACTATAGTGATGAGCGGCCAGTGCGTGACGACAAGGGACTTTGATGGCAGCAGCCAGGAAACACACTGATGACGGCGTCTTCGCGGTGACCGGCGAGGGCCGCGCCGTGTCGTTGTTCCGCCTGGTGCTGGGTTTCATGGCGGTGGTCATGCTGGCATTCGTGCTGATCGAGGGCTGGCGGATCTGGCGCGAGTACCGGCAGGCGTTCGGCGATGCCGAGAATGCGGTCACCAACCTGGCCCGGGCCACGGCCCAGCACGCCGAGGACGCCATCCGCCAGGTGGACGCGATCACCGCGGTCCTGGCCGAGCGCCTCGAAGGCGATGGCATTGCCCATGTCGATCGACCGCGGATGCACGCCCTGTTAAAGCAACAGGTGCAGATCATGCCGCAGTTGCACGGCCTGTTCGTCTATGGCGCCGATGGCAGCTGGATCGTCACCGACAAGGATGCCGTACCGCCGGGGGCCAATAACGCCGACCGCGACTATTTCATCTACCACCAGACCCACGCCGATCGCCAGGTGCGTATCGGCTCCGTGGTGCGCAGCCGTTCCACGGGCGACCTGATCATCCCCATCTCGCGGCGCCTGGACCTGCCCGATGGGCGCTTCGCCGGGGTGCTGCTGGGCACCATCAAGGTCGACTGGTTCGTGCGTTACTACGGTGATTTCAAGATCGATGAACGTGGCGCCCTGGTGCTGGCCAAGCGCGACGGCACCATCCTCGTGCGCCGGCCGTTCGTCGAGCAGGTCATCGGTCGCAGTCTGGCTGGCAGCGAGATCTTCCGACGCCACCTGCCCTATGCTAGCGAAGGGGTGGCCGAGGCGGTGGCGGTGGTCGACGGCACAACCCGGTTGTACGCGTTCCGCGCGCTGTCCAGCTACCCGTTGGTGGTGCAGGCGGGCCTGTCCCGCGAGTCGATCGTCGGGCCCTGGCGGCACGATATGCTCAAGTCGGTGGCGCTGCTGGTCCTGCTGCTGGTCGGCCTGGCCGGCTTCGGTTGGATCGTCCTGCGCCAGTTGCGCGAGCGCATCGCCATCGAGCGTGCGCTGCACCAGGCCCACCAGACCCTCAAGGCGCTGGCCCTGAGCGACAGCCTGACCGGGCTGGGCAACCGCCGGCGGCTGGACGCGGTGTTCGAGCCGGAGATCCGCCGGGCACGGCGCCAGGGCCGGCCGCTGGCACTGGTGATGCTCGACCTGGATTACTTCAAGGCCTACAACGACCGCTACGGCCACCCGGCGGGCGACCAGTGCCTGCGGCGTTTCGCCGAGCTGTTGCGACAGGCGCTCAAGCGCCCGGGGGACCTGGCGGTGCGTTATGGTGGCGAGGAGTTCACCCTGTTGTTGCCTGATACCGATGTCCAGGGGGCCAGCCAGATCGTCCAGGAGATCCTGCAACTGTTGCGCCGGCTGGGCATCGAGCATGCCGGCAGCCCGTTGGGGCATGTCACGGCCAGTGCCGGTATTGCGGTGGGCGCACCGACGCTGGAGACGGTGACCCCGGAGAACCTGATGGCGGCGGCGGATGCGGCGCTTTATGAAGCCAAGCGTCAGGGGCGGGATCGCTACTGCCTGGCGGCCAGCGTGGAGAAACATCCGGCGCATTGACGCGGCAGGAGATCGCCCAGGAATCAGTAGCATTGTGCGGTCTGTCGTGGGAGCGGGCTTGCCCCGCGATAGCGTCCGATCAGGCAATGAAGGTGCCTGGACAGGCCTCATCGCGGGGCAAGCCCGCTCCCACGATAGGTCCCCGTCCGGGGCGTTACTCCACCTCGACCAACACCCCATCACGGCCAAGCCGATAACGCTGCAGGTCGCGGGCCAGGGTCAGGTGCCCGTTGTAGTGCGCCTGAGCCTCTTCACGCACCTCCTCGATGGAGCCACCACGCCCGCCGCCCGACTGGTAGCGGGCACTGAAATGCGTCAGCACCAAATTCTTCACGCCCGCCGTTTCGGCAAAGCGCGCCACCGCTGCAGCGGTGCTGTGGCCGAAGGTGGCCTGGGCACGCTCGACCACCGGCTGGGTGAAGGTCGCCTCATGGACCAGCACATCCACGTTCGCCGCCAGCGTGCTCAACAGCTCCGGGCGGTCGTTGTCGCCGCAGACGATGATCCGCTGCGCCGGGCGCGTCGGTTGCAGGTAGGCCTGCGGATCGAGCTGGCGTCCCTCGTGCTCGACAGTCCTGCCACGGGCCAGTTGCCCCCACAACGGCCCGGCGGGGATGCCGTCGGCCTGCAGGCGCTGGGTGTCCAGCCGTGGCTCTGGGTCACGCTCCTCGAACACGAAACCGTAGGACGGCACCCGGTGCGACAGCTCGACCACACCGATCTGCACATTGCCATGTTCCAGCCCGGTGAAGGTCTCGACCGGCTGCATCTGCAGCTCGAAGGGCAGGTAGGTATCGCTGACCGCCAGGCTCTGGCGCACCCAGGCCTGAAGCTCGGCCGGCAGCACCAGCTGCAAGGGTTCCTTGCGCCCCGACATGCCGGCACTGGCCAGCAGCCCCGGCAAGCCGAAGCAGTGGTCGCCGTGCACATGGGTGATGAGGATGGCGCGCAGGTCGCGCACCGACAGCGGGCTGTGCAGCAACTGGTGTTGGGTACCTTCGCCGCAATCGACCAGGTACCAGCCGGTGCCTGAGGATTCGATGACCGCGGTCGCACTGACGTTGCGGGCCTTGGTGGGCACACCCGAAGAGGTGCCCAGAAACTGCAGGTCCATTGCCTGACTCCTTGATTCGATGTTGTTGCGACCCCGCAGGGCGGGGCGCGCGGAGGCTAGCATGGCACTGTCGCAGGGGCCAGTGCGCTCCCAACATCGAGCTTACGCGCTACCAGGCCGGACTAGTAGACACCGCCCTGGGCGATGGTAGCGGCCCCTTCCTTGAACTTGCCCGCCAACCTCTGCAAGCCGCGCATCAGCACCGTGGTGTCCACCCCGACCGCGACGAACGCCGCGCCCAGTTCGATGTAATGTCGCGCCAGCGTCTCGTCGGCACTGAGGATTCCCGCCGCCTTGCCGGCGCGACCGATGCGCACGATGGCGTCGTCGATGGCGGCCTGCACTTCGGGATGCCCCGGATTACCCCGGTGTCCCATGGCCGCGCTGAGGTCGGCGGGGCCGATGAACACGCCATCGACGCCTTCGACAGCGCAGATCGCATCGAGGTTGGCCAGGCCTTCGCGGTTCTCCACCTGCACCAGCAGGCACATCTGTTCGTCGGCCTGGTCCAGGTAGTCGGGCAGGCTGTTCCAGCGCGATGCTCGTGCCAACGCGCTGCCGACACCGCGCACGCCGTGGGGCGGGTAGTGCATCGCCCGCACCAGCTGGCGTGCCTGCTCGGCGCTTTCGACCATGGGCACCAGCAGGGTCTGCGCGCCGATATCCAGCAACTGCTTGATCAGCGCGGTATCGCCGATCACCGGGCGCACGATGGGTTGGGCCGGGTAGGGCGCCACCGCCTGCAACTGGCCGAGCAGGCTGCGCAGGTCGTTGGGCGCGTGCTCGCCGTCGAGCAGCAGCCAGTCGAAACCGGCATTGGCCGCCAGCTCCGCGCAGTACGGGTCGGCCAGGCCCAGCCACAGGCCGATCTGCGCCTGGCCAGCGCGCAGGCGTTGTTTGAAGGTGTTGATGGGCATGTCCATGGGCGGTCCTCGGTGAACGTGTGGATTCGCAGGTGCTCTGTGGGAGCGGGTTCACCCGCGAATGCGATGGCGATGCTGATGATGCTTTCGCGGGTAAACCCGCTCCCACAGGAATCTCTGCTGTCTGGGCAGGCGTCAGACGAATCGGCAGGCGATCGAACCGAGTTGATCGTAGTCGACGTGGAAGGTATCGCCGGGGCGGGCGGCCACTGGGCGGGTGAACGAGCCGCCGAGAATGATCTGGCCGGCTTCGAGGCCCACGTCGTATGGCGCCAGCTTGTTGGCCAGCCAGGCCACGCCCTTGGCCGGGTGGTTGAGCACCGCCGCCGATACGCCGGACTCCTCGATCACGCCGTTGCGGTACAGCACCGCCGGCACCTTGCGCAGGTCGACGTCGCCTGGGCGCACGGCGCGACCGCCCATGACCACGCCGGCGTTGGCGGCGTTGTCGGAGATGGTGTCGAACACCTTGCGGGTGGCGCCGCTGAGCGGGTCGACCTGCTGGATGCGCGCGTCGATGATCTCCAGGGCCGGAATCACCCACTCGGTGGCGTCGAGCACGTCGAACAGGGTTACGTTCGGCCCCTTGAGCGGCTTGCCGAGGATGAACGCCAGCTCCACCTCGACCCGGGGCACGATGAAGCGCTCGAAGGGAATGTCGCTGCCTTCGTCGAACAGCATGTCGTCGAGCAGCGCGCCGTAGTCCGGCTCGGTGATGTTCGAGGAGACCTGCATGGCCCGGGAAGTCAGGCCGATCTTGTGGCCGACCAGCTTGCGGCCGTCCTTGATCTTCTGCGCCACCCAGGCGCGCTGGATGGCGTAGGCGTCCTCGATGCTGATCGAGGGGTATTCCAGGGAGAACTGGCCGACCTGTTCGCGGATGCGTTCGGCCTGGTCGAGGCGGGCGGCGGCTTGCTGGATGATGCGGGCGTCGAGCATGGAGACCTCAGGGCTGACGGGTGAACAGGGGATGCAGGCTGCTGTGCTTGGCGTCGTACACCTGCGCCTGGCTTTCATCGATCTGCAGGGTCACGCCGACCGGGCGACGTTCCAGCAGCGCGTCCAGCTGCCGACGCAGCACCGCCAGCAGCGCATCGCCGACCTGCCGGTGCACCGCAGCGCTGCGACCGCTGCCCATGCGCAGGTTGGCGTAGACGAAGCCGTAGTCGCCGCGGCCATCGGCGATCGCCGCATGGGCGGCCGGGTAGGCCAGCACGCGGGTGCCGCCGGTGGGGAACACCTGTCGATCATCTTCATCGCGCTGGGCGAGCATGCACTCGGCCAGGGCGCGGCACAGGCCGGGCATATCGGCGTCGGCTTCGATGTCCGGGCTGTAGAGCAGGACCAGATGGGGCATGACGGTGCTCCTTACAGGCGGCTGGTGGCGGTGACACCGGCCGGGTTCGAGGCCTGGGCGGCGGGGATCGTGCTGCCGTCCTGAGGGGTGACCGGGAAGATCGCGTTGATCTGGCCGGTGCCGGAGGAGCCGAAGTACGGCGTCACCACCTCGGCCTTGCCGTCGTACTGCGACCAGCCCAGGGCGCCGAGCAGCATGGCGGTGTCGTGCATGAAACCTTCGCCGTGACCCTTGACCGCGTACTCGGGCAGCATCGCGCAGAAGTCGGCCCAGTCGCCGTCCTGCCACATGCGCACCACGCGGTGGTCGAGGGTCTCCAGGAAGGGGCTCCATACCTTGGTGGCAAAGTCCGGGGCCTGGCCGTTCTGGGCGAAGCGGTGCGACAGCGAGCCGCTGGCGAGGAAGGCCACGCTGCCGTCGTAGTGGTTCTCGACTGCTTTGCGCATGGCCCAGCCCAGGCGCGCGCTGTCGTTGAGGTAGTGCGAGGTGCACAGCGCCGAGACCGAGATCACCTTGAAGTGACGGTCGGCGTTCATGTAGCGCATCGGCACCAGGGTGCCGTATTCCGGGGCCAGGGTGGTGGCGTCGTGGGCCATGGTCTCCACGCCCAGGCGGTTGCATTCCTCGGCGAGGATCCGCCCCAGTTCGGGGTTGCCGGGGAAGCCGTAGTCCATGTTGGCGATGAAGTGCGGCAGTTCGTTGCTGGTGTACAGGCCCTCGAAATGCGCGGCGCAGTTGATGTGGTAGTTGGCGTTGACCAGCCAGTGGGTGTCGAACACGACGATGGTGTCCACGTCCAATTCGCGGCAGCGCCGGCCGATCTCGTGGTGGCCGTCGATGGCCGCCTGGCGAAAGCCCTGGCGCGGGCCGGGCAGTTCGGACAGGTACATCGAGGGTACATGGGTGATCTTGGCGGCGAGAGCGAGTTTGCCCATGGGAATCTCCTGTGATTGTTGTTGTGGCCGCATCGCGGGGCAAGCCCGCTCCCACATTGGCTTGTAGGAACGGGCTTGCCCCGCGATGACGTCAGATGCCCCAGCGCGGAATGTGATGGTTACCCATGGATATACACACGTTCTTGATCTCGGCGAAGACCTCGAAGCTGTATTGCCCACCTTCGCGCCCGGTGCCCGAGCCTTTCACCCCGCCGAACGGCTGGCGCAGGTCGCGCACGTTCTGGCTGTTGATGAACACCATGCCCGCCTCGATGCCGCGGGCCAGGCGGTGGGCCTTGCCAATGTCCTGGGTCCAGATGTATGAGGCCAGGCCGTATTCGGTGTCGTTGGCCAGCCGCAGCGCCTCGGCCTCGTCCTTGAACGGGATCAGGCAGACCACCGGGCCGAAGATCTCTTCCTGGGCGATGCGCATCGAGTTGTTCACGTCGGCGAACACCGTCGGCTGGATGAACTGCCCCTTGGCCAGGTGCGCCGGCAGCCCGGCCGGACGCTCCAGGCCACCGGCCACCAGGCGTGCGCCTTCCTCGAGGCCGATGCGGATGTAGCCGGTGACCTTGTCGTAGTGCTGCTGGGTGATCATCGAGCCGACCTGGGTCTTCGGGTCGGTCGGGTCACCGACGATCAGGTGCCTGGCGCGGGCGGCGAACTCGGCGACGAACTGCGGGTACACGCTTTCCTGGATGAAGATCCGGCTGCCGGCGGTGCAGCGCTCGCCGTTGAGCGAGAAGATCGTGAACAGCGCGGCGTCCAGGGCACGGTCCAGGTCGGCGTCCTCGAAGACCAGTACTGGCGATTTGCCGCCCAGCTCCATGGAGTACTTCTTAAGGCCCGCCGTCTGCATGATCTTGCGGCCGGTGGCGGTGCCGCCGGTGAAGGAGATGGCGCGCACGTCCGGGTGGCGCACCAGGGCATCGCCGGCGGTGGCGCCGTAGCCCTGGATGACGTTGAGCACGCCATTGGGGATACCGGCCTCGACCGCCAGGCGCCCCAGCTCATTGGCGGTCAGCGGCGACAGCTCGCTCATCTTCAGCACCGCGGTGTTGCCCAGGGCCAGGCACGGCGCGGTCTTCCAGGTGGCGGTCATGAACGGCACGTTCCAGGGCGACACCAGCCCGCACACGCCCACCGGCTGGTACAGGGTGTAGTTGAGCATCTGGTCGTCCACCGGGTAGGTGTGGCCGTCCATGCGCGTGCACACCTCGGCGAAGAAGTCGAAATTGTGCGAGGCGCGGGGGATCAGCACGTTGCGCGTCTGGTGGATCGGCAGGCCGGTGTCCAGGGTTTCCAGTTCGGCCAGCTGCGGCACATTCTGTTCGATCAGCTCGCCCAGGCGGCGCATCAGCCGGGCGCGCTCTTTGGCCGGGGTGTTGGCCCATTTCGGGAAGGCTTGCTTGGCCGCGGCCACGGCCAGGGCGACTTCCTCGGCGCCGCCGCTGGCGACTTCGCCGATGGCTTCGCCGGTGGCCGGGTTGTAGTTGATGAAAGTGTCGCGGCTCTCGACTTCGCGGCCGTTGATCCAGTGCTTGATCATGCTGTTGCCTCGTGTGCTTTGCGGGCGAAGAACTCGGCTTCGCTGACGATTCGGTTGACCAGGCGGCCGACGCCTTGCACTTCCACCACCACTTCGTCGCCCGGCACCACGTCGGCCAGGCCTTCCGGGGTGCCGGTGGCGATCATGTCGCCGGGCTGCAGGGTCATGAAGCTGGAGAAGTATTCGATCAGGTAGGGGATGTCGAAGATCATGTCGGCGGTGCTGCCTTGCTGTTTCAGCTCGCCGTTGATCCAGGTGCGCAGCGTCAGCTTCGACGGATCCGGCACGTCGGCGACGTCGACGATCCACGGACCCACTGGGGTGGTGGCGTCGCGGTTCTTCACCCGCAGGTTGGGGCGGTAGTAGTTCTCCAGGTAGTCGCGGATGGCGTAGTCGTTGCACACGGTGTAGCCGGCCAGGTAGTCGAGGGCGTCCTCGCGCTTGACGTTGCGCGCCGGCTTGCCGATCACCGCCACCAGCTCGCACTCGTAGTGCATGTACTTGACGTTGTCCGGGCGCCAGGTGACCTGCTCGTGCCCGGTGTAGGTACCCGGCGACTTGATGAAGGCCAGCGGTTCGGTGGGCGGGGTGAAGGCCAGCTCGGCGGCGTGGTCGGCGTAGTTCAGGCCCAGGGCGAACATGTTGCCGGTGGCCGGCGGCAACCAGGTGACCTGGTCGGCATGGACCAGGCGGCCATCGGCCAGGCGCAGGTGCTGGTCGTCCTCGACGGTGACCTGATGGACCTGGCCGTCGAACTGGATACGGGCGTGCTTCATGGGGCGAGTCCTTGTTCGGCGACGATGGGGTTGGTCAGTTGGCCAAGGCCGTCGATCTCGACCGTCACGCGGTCCCCGGGCAGCACATCGACGCGGCCTTCGGGGGTGCCGGTGATCAGCACGTCGCCGGCATGCAGGGTCATGAACTCGCTGATCTCGGCGATCAGCCGGGCCACGCCGCGCACGCAGTTGGCGGTGGTGTTCTGCTGGCGCAGCTCGCCGTTGACCCACAGGCGGATGCCCAGCGCGTCGGGGTTGCCGACCTGCGCGGCGGGCACCAGTTGCGGGCCGATGGCGCAGAAGCCGTCGCGGCACTTTGCCTTGACCGCCGGGCGGTAGTAGCTGTCCTCGGGCAGGCTGAACTCGTTGACGATGGTGTAGCCGGCCACATGCGCGAGGGCGTTTTCGACGCTGACGCGGCTGGCGTCCTTGCCTATCACCACGCCCAGCGCGGGGCCGGGTTGCAGGCGATCGACTGCCGAAGGGTAGGTTACCGGTCGGGCATGCTCGTTGCGGGTGTTCGGGGTCTTGATGAACAGCACCGGCTTGACCGGCGGCTGCCGGTACGGCGCTTCATGGAAGGATGCCAGATGCTGCTGCAGCAGGCCCTGGTAGTTCAGGGCGACGCCGAACAAGCTGCCGTTGGCGACCTCGTGCAAGGCACGGCTCATGCTTTTCTCCTGCGGTGATTGAGGCGACCAGGGGCGCCTCGTGGTGTTTTTGTTAATGTGTTAACGTTATATTTAATATGTTAACGATCGTCAAGGCGTCCACCGCTGGCCGGTGGTGCTACGATGGTTTCCCCGGCGCGTTTCACCGCTGCGAGAACAACAATGAAAGAACGACAGCCGATCCCCAACATCAACATCGGTCAGGTCTACGACCAGCGCTACAGCGACAGCGAGGTGCACTACGACCGCCTGGGCAACCTGGCCGGTTTCTTCGGTCGCAACATGCCGGTGCACCGCCACGACCGCTTCTTCCAGGTGCACTACGTCAAGACCGGCAGCGTACGGGTGTATCTGGATGAGCAGCGCTACCACGAGTCCGGGCCGATGTTCTTCCTCACCCCGCCGACCATTCCCCATGCCTTCGTCACAGAAGCCGACGCCGACGGCCATGTGCTGACCGTGCGTCAGCAACTGGTCTGGCAACTGCTGCAGGCCGAGCCTGGGCTGGCGTTGGGCCCGCGACTGCAACCGGCCTGCGTCGCCCTCGGTCACCTGCAGGGCGCGGCGGCCGGGGAAGTGCGGCGCCTGGAGCAGCTGTTCGACCTGCTCGGTGACGAAATCGGCCATGGCCAGGCCGGGCAGGGCACCGCCGTGCAGGACCTGGCACGCCTGGTGATGATCAGCCTGCTGCGCCTGGGCGCCAATTCCCTGGAGGCCACGCCCGCGCGGCACGAGGACCTGCAACTGTTCCATCGTTTCAACGAGCTGATCGAGCGTCATTACCTCGACCACTGGACGCTGCCGGCCTATGCGGCGGCGCTGGGGGTGACCGAGGCGCGGCTGAACGATGTGTGCCGGCGCATGGCCGACCTGCCGTCCAAGCGCCTGGTGTTCGAACGGCTGATGCAGGAGGCGCGGCGATTGCTGCTGTACACCGGCGGTTCGGCCAACGAGATCTGCTACCGGCTGGGGTTCAAGGATCCGGCGTATTTCAGCCGCTTCTTCCAGCGCCATGCGCAGATGACGCCGGGGGAGTACCGCCAGCGTCAGGCGGGATTGCGTTGACATGAGGCGACCACTTCCGGGCTGCGGGCTTCAACTGATCGTGCAACGAAGGTGGCGCCTGGAGAATGGGCGTTTGCCGGGAGCGCTGGTACTTTTCACAGGGGCTGGACAGCACGGGTGAAAATGGTTTTCACTTTATTAATATCTTAATAAAACCAGCCGTTTATCCTGATGACCAATCCTAGACCTTCCCTGACGTTGACCCTGTTGCAGGCCCGCGAAGCGACCATGGCGTTCTTCCGTCCGGCCCTCAATGCCCATGACCTGACCGAGCAGCAGTGGCGGGTGATCCGCATCCTGCGCCAGCAGGGTGAGTTGGAAAGCCACCAGCTGGCGGACCTGGCCTGCATTCTCAAACCGAGCATGAGCGGCGTGCTCAAGCGCCTGGAGCGCGACGGCCTGGTGGGCCGGCGCAAGTCGCCGGAGGACCAGCGACGGATCTTCATCAGCCTGACCGTGCGCGGCCAGCAGGCGTTCCTGGCCATGAGCGAGGAGATGGAGCGCAACTACCAGGAGATCCAGCGCCAGTTCGGCGAGGACAAGTTGGAGAAGTTGATGGAATTGTTGAACGAGCTCAAGAAGGTCAGGCCCTGATGGCGCGAGCACTGACCACCGCCATCGCGGGGCAAGCCCGCTCCCACGGGTAAACGTGGGAGCGGGCTTGCCCCGCGATAGGGCCCTTGAATCCTGTACAGGGTCACCCTACAGACCGGCAAGATACAGCGAATCATCGAGAATCTTCAGCAACGAAGCCGCCCGCCGCGCATACACCGCCGGGTTCGCATACAGCAGCTCCACATGCAGGCTGTCGATGATCCCCAGGTACGCATCGCCATACAGTTCCAGCTTGTTGCCATCGCTGCGGGCCCAGACGTGGCGCTCGCGCAGCGCCTGGCAGAAGCCCAGGCGAATCTGCTCCAGGTAGGCCTCGAAGCCGCTGGTGACGATCGAGCGGATCGGCGCAGGCGGCAGGAACGCCGTGCGCAGCACGAAGCGCAGGTTGGCCGAGGCGGCGTAGCGCTCGGCCAGGTGCAGCGGGTGCCAGTGCCCCGGCGCCTCGCGGCCCGCCGCTTCATGGCCGAACCCTGCCTCGACGTAGGCGGTCTCGTCCGCCAGCGCCCGTTCGAAGGCGCGCACGAACAACGCATCCTTGTTGGCGAAATGGGCATACAGCGAAGCCTTGCGCATGCCCGCCAGGGCGGCGATCTCGTTCAGCGACGAGCCGTCGTAGCCGTGTTCGGCAAAGTGCTCGACGGCATGGTCGCAGATGCGCGCGGCGGAAGGGGTCAGGGCTTTCAAGGCGGTCACTCCGGGTTGACGCTGGGATGGGGCGAGGCGCTGATTGTCTTTGCCACGGCGGCGCGGGTCAAACCGACGATGACCAGGGCAGCGGCCGCCAGCAGCCAGGCCCAGGCCAGCGGCCCCAGTGTGGCCAGGTGCCCGGCCAACGGTGTGGCACTGGACGAGATCACCAGTTGCAGGGCGCCGAGCAGGGCTGCGGTAGAGCCGACGTCACGTTGTTGCGACGACATGGCCAGGGCCATCAAGGTGGCCTCGCAAATGCCCAGGCCGAACAGCGCCAGTACCACGCCCGCCAGCAGCAGCGGCAGGCCCGCGCCGGTCAGCCCGGCGGACACCGTCAGCAACGCGCCGCCGCCCATGCACAGCGCGCCCCACCAGGCCACGCGAGCCACGCCGTGGCGCGTCACCCAGTAACCGGACAGCGCCGCGCCGAGCAGGATGGCCACGCCACAGCCCCCGAACAGCAGGCCGAAGTGGGCGCTGGAAAGGCCGAAGTGCTGCTGGTACACGTAGGCGGAGCCGGCGATGTAGGCAAACAGGAAGAAGAACACCGCCGACAAGGCCAGGGCCGGACGCAGGAACGTGCCGTCGGCGGCGATGCGCGCATAGGTGCGCCATGCGCGGGTCGGCGCCAGGCGTACCCGCTGCCCTGCAGGCAAGGTCTCGCCGAGCGTCAGCATCGAATTGAGCAGGGTCAGCAGCCCCAGCCCGGCCAGCACCAGCATGATCGCCCGCCAGCCATAGGCCGCGTCGATCACCCCGCCCAGTGCCGGGGCGAGGATCGGCGCCAGGCCTTCGATGGTCATCAGCAGGGCAAAGATCTGCGCCGCCCGCGCGCCGTCGGCGCTGTCGCGCACCATGCTCATGATCACCACCAGCGTCAGCGCGCTGGCCAGGCCCTGGACCAGGCGTGCGATCAGCAGCAGGTCCAACGAAGGCGCGGCGGCCGCGCCGAGGGAGGCCAGGCTGAACACCATCAGTCCCGCGAGCAGCGGACGACGGCGGCCCAGGGCATCGACCACGGGGCCGAACAGCAACTGGCCGGCGCCCATCGCCAGCAGGAACACGGTCAGGGTCAACTGCACCTGGGTATAGCCGGTGGCGAAGTCGCGAGCCATTTCCGGCAGGCTGGCCAAGTACATGTCGATGGCTGAAGGGCCGAGGGCGCCGATCAGGGCGAGGGATGCGGCGAAACGCAGGTTGGAGGCAGGCATGACTGGGAAAGCCGTTAGAAAAATAAACCTACCGACCGGTAGGTTGTGCGGATTATGCCAGAGTGCGTGAAAGGGTCAACCATGCCTGCGTCCGCTTGCGTCCCAGATACAGGGCATTGGCATGTTTAGCGCCACCGGTCCGATCACCCCGGAATAATCCGAATCCCTCCTTATCGCCGTACTCCCAACTCTGTACGGCATGCAGCCGTGCATCCCTTAGCCACACGAGGTTTTGCAACCATGGCCAACAAAGACAGCAACAAGACCGGCAGCCAGGGTGGATCGAAGAACCCGGGCAACTTCGCCAATGACCGCGAGAAGGCATCCGAAGCCGGCCGCAAGGGCGGTCAGAGCAGTGGTGGCGACAACCGCCAGACCGAGTCCGGCCGCAAGGGTGGCCGCTCGTAAGTGAGGGCACGCGGTGCCGGGGTTGCCTGGCACCGCGCATACCCACCAAGGAGGCATTCCATGCGTATCACCCCTTTGATCTGCCTGCTGGGCAGCCTGAGCCTGCTGGGCGGTTGTTTCGACCGTGATAACGACCATCCAGCCAAGGACGCCGACCCGAGCAAGCCCTCGCTGCAGATGCAGCAGCCCGATACACCCACGACCAACCCATCCCCAGAGACCAGACCGCAGAATCAATGAGCGAGGAACCGGGCATGCTGGCGATGACTGAGGGTGTGACCGACAAGGCGACCGATGGACTTGAGCATCGCTATCGGGTCCTGCTCAAGGGCCCTGATCCGGCAGGCGAGGCCTGGCTGCAGCAGCAGCTGCGCCATGTGCGCACGCTTGCGGACGACCTGCCGGATGATCCCGGGCGCTTGCCGGAATGGGCAGAAGCCCATGCCCAGCGGGTCGCCAGTGAACACAGGGCTTATCTTGAACAACGGCGCCAGGGGGCTGCGCGGCGCTACTTCGACAACCGGGCCCATGCCTTGTGGTTCCTGCAACAGGTCGCGCCAACCAAGGCGGTCGACGGCGCATGGTTGCACGGCGCCCTGTGCCATTGGCGGGACCCGCGTTTTCACGGGTTGATCCGCACCTTTCTGGAAGAACTGGGAGATGGCGATCCGCGTTGCAACCACGTGTTGATCTATCAGCGGTTGCTCAGTCGTCTCGGCTGCCTGCAAGGGGCACCGCTACCTTCAGCACGTTACCTGCAAGGCGCGCTGCAACTGGCCTTGGGGCAGCACTGCGATCGATTTCTAGCGGAAGTGATCGGTTACAACCTGGGGTACGAGCAGCCACCGTTGCACCTGCTGATCACCATCCATGAGCTGGCAGAGCTGGGCATCGACGCCCATTATTTCCAGCTGCATGTGACCATCGACAATGCCGCCAGCGGTCATGCGCGGCGCTCACTGGAGAGCTTCATCGACCTGTCCCGTGACCAGGGGCCGGCGTTCTATGAGCGCGTCAGGCACGGCTACAGGCTCAATGACCTGGGCGTCGACACGCCGTCATTGATCGCGTCGTTCGACCTGCAGGCAGAGTTGCTCAGCACGCTGGAACGCAAGCGCGTCTATGGACAGTGCATGCATTCGGACCGCTGTCGCCTGCAGGGGCGCACCATCAACCAGTGGCTGGCCGAGCCCGGTGCGATGCCCGGGTTCCTGGATGCACTGCAAGCCCAGGGGTGGATCAAGCGCAATAGCGATCCTCGGCAGAGTCGATTCTGGTCGTTGATCGATGGTCCGGTGGCGGCCATGTTCGGCGTGTTCGATGCCTATGAAAAGCAGCTCTGGCACGACTGGATCGCCGGCACCTGGCAGGGCGCCAATGTGCGTCGGGTGTCGCCGGGGCAGTGGGAGCAGGCCTTGCAACTGGAGGAGGCGCCCGGCGTAACGCAGGCGGCCGATATGGCCGCGCTGATCGAAGCGATGGCCGGCAATCGCCATTCCACGCCCCAGGGCCTGCGCGCTACCCGTGCGTTCATCCAGGCCACCGGTTTGATGCAGGGAGGGCCGAACTGATGCTGCTCGACCAGGACCAGACCCGTGCCGACGAGGCCTTGCTGCAGCTGGGGCGGCGCCTGCGTGCCGACGGTTATCGTTTTACTTGCGTGACCCCGGCGACCCAGGCCAGGGTCAATGCCCGCGCCGAAGCGCGCCAGGCTCGCACTCTGCGCGATGTGTTTGGCTGGAGCCGACCGTTCGCCGCGTCGCTGCTCAGCGCTGACGAACTGCAACACCTGCATACTGCCGGCGTGCTCGAACCACAAGGCACATTGTGGCGCAGCAGGGTGCGCTGGTCGAGCCTGGACGACCTGCTGCTGGTGCATTCCGCCTGGCCGACCGACAGCCGCGACGCGGTGTTCTTCGGCCCCGACAGTTACCGGTTTGCCCAGGTGATCCAGGATCACCTGCGGCACAGTCCCCAGCGCGTGCAGCATACCGTCGACATCGGCTGTGGCAGTGGCGTCGGCGCGTTGCTGATCGCCCGCGCCGCGCAGCATGCGCAGGTCAGCGCGGTGGACATCAACCCCATGGCCCTGCGCCATACCGCCATCAATGCAGCACTGGCCGGCGTGGCCAACGTCTCGGTGGAGCCCAGTGACCTGCTCGACGGTATCGTCGGCACATTCGACCTGATCGTCGCCAACCCGCCCTATATGCTCGACTTCGCCCAGCGCGCCTACCGCCATGGTGGTGGCGCGCTGGGTGCCGAACTGTCATTGCGCATCGTCGAGCAGGCCCGTGAGCGACTGTCGATCGGCGGCAGGTTGCTGCTGTACACCGGTGTCGCGATCGTCGAGGGGCGCGACGCGCTGCTCGAGGCCGTACGCCTGCGCCTGGCCGGACCTGCGTTCGGCTGGTCCTATAGGGAGCTGGACCCGGATGTGTTCGGCGAACAGTTGCTCGAGCCTGGCTACGAGCAGGTCGAGCGCATCGCCGCCGTCGCCCTGACTGTCACCCGCCGGGGCTGATGCAGCCATGGCGCGGTCTTGCACGTTCGGCATCGAGGAAGAATACCTGCTGGTGGACCTGGCCACGGGGCGTGTCTTGGCCGCGCCATCCCCGGCCGTGGCCCGTTGTTGCCGCGATGCGCTGGGGCCCTGGTTCGCCGAGGAAATGTTCCGCAGCCAGGTGGAGGTCGCCTCGCCGGTGTTCGATACGCTGCATCAGGCCCGTGGCTTTTTCACCGAGCAGCGCCAACGCCTGAGCCAGGCACTGGCGGGTGAGGGGGCCGGCCTCTACGGCGCGGGGAGCCACCCGAGTGCCCAATGGCTGCGCCAGCGTCCACGGGATACCCCGCATTACCGTCAGCTGTTCGACGACTACCGGTTGGTGGCCCGGCGCAGCCTGTTGAACGGCTTGCACGTACACGTCGGCGTGCCGGCCGGCGTCGATCGCATGCAGGTGATCAATCGGGTGTCGTACTGGCTGCCCCTGCTGTTGGCGCTCAGCACCTCGTCTGCGTACTGGAGCGGCCAGGATACGGGCTACATGAGCTACCGACGGGTGGTGTGCGGGGAGTGGCCGCACATGGGGCTGCCCGAGCCGCTGCCGGACTGGAGCGCCTACGAGCGCTACCGGGCGCTGCTGCAACGCACCGGCAGCCTGGCCGAGGACGGCGACTTCTGGTGGGCGATCCGACCCTCGCGGCGGTTTCCGACCGTCGAACTGCGTATCTGCGATGGCTGCCCCCGGTTGGACGATGCCTTGGCCATCGCCGGGCTGTTTCGCCACCTTGTCGAGCATGCGCTGGGGCGCAGTGACGCCGTCTCGAGCCGTGAGATGCGCTGGGTCACCCAGGAAAACTACTGGCGTGCCCTGCGTCAGGGCCGCCTGGGCACCTTCATCGGCGTGCACGAGCAACAGCCGGTGAGCGCCGAAGGCTGGCTGACGCAACTGCAGAGGCAATGCCCGGCCGACACCGCCGATGCCGAACGCGCCTTCATCCAGGCCCGGCGTATCTTGCGCGACGGTACCAGTGCCGATCACCAGCGCGAAACCTATGCGCTGGCCCGCGAACAAGGCCTGGATGATCGACAGGCGATGCGCAAGGTGGTCGAACAGGTCATGGACGACCACCTGTTGGTGTCCGTGGGCCATTCTGTCCAGATCGCTTAACGCAAAGCAGCTCATTCATTGTGCGACTGAGTTCATCCAGCGTGCAGGGTTTACTGATGAAGCGGGCATTCGCCGGCAGAAAACCAGGCGCCGGCGCCATATGGCCGGATACGATGATCACCGGAAGCTGTGGGCAGGCTGCCCAGATGGCTTTGGCCAAGTCGATACCATCCATGTGGCCGGGCATTCGCACATCTGTGATCACCAAGGCAAGCCGCTGGTCGCCTGAAAACTTCTCCAAGGCGTCATCCGCATTGGCGCACTCAATGACGTCATGCCCCAAGTGAGTCACCGCTTCTGTCATCAGCCATCTAAGGATGTCGTCATCCTCGACCACCAGTACCCTGCGTCGCATACCGATTACCCCGTATTTCCTCGTTAGTCAGTGCTTAGAACCAGTCGTTTCCAAAGGCTGACCAGAGGCAGGGTACCCGTTGTTATACAGTGTTGGCTTGATGGACTAGGCTGGTTGAGCGCTTGCCTGGAAGCATATTGAGGAACGTCATGAGACTGTACGATTTCATCGAGAGCAGCATGGAGGAGATTCTCCAGGCTTGGGAGAACTTCGCTCGCTCAGTCAGAACAGCACAGCCGAAACAGGACGCCGCGGGTTTGAGGAACCACGGTGAAAGGATTTTACGTACCGCTGCCGCAGATATGCGTACGGCTAAAACCGCACAGCAACAGTCCGAAAAAGCGAAGGGCCGAGGCCCACAAACGTCCAGCGAGACTGCCGCGCAGACCCACGCAATGACCCGTCTGATAGCAGGCTTCTCGATGGATCAGATGGTTTCCGAATATCGCGCACTGCGTTCCAGTGTGCTGTCGCTGTGGCTTGCTCAGGAAGGATCCACCACGAAGGATCACGTCCAGGACATGATTCGGTTCAATGAGGCCATTGACCAGGCTCTGGTCGAGTCGATTGCCGCCTACGGGGCAGCGGTGGACTCCACACGCAAAATGATTCTCGCGGTGCTTGGCCATGATCTACGTTCACCCTTGGGAGCAGTGCTGATGGCCGGCGATCTGTTACTGCGCCAGGAGGGAGTGGAAGGAAAAGGCAGAATATTGGCAACCCAGGTTTGCACGAGCGCACGCCGCGCCACTGGCATCGTCAACGATCTGCTCGACCTGGCGCGTTGCAACCTAGGGACAGGTATTCCCGTGTACCCTGAAAATGTCGAGCTCAATCCCATCTGTCGTGCGGTGATCGAGGAATTGCAAATGGCGTTTCCCGAGGCAACCATTCTCTTCAAGGAAAGAGGGCAGGTGACGGGACAATTCGACTCAGCCCGTATGGCTCAGGTTTTCTCCAACCTGATTGGCAACGCCATACACCATGGAGATAAAGCGTCTGCCATCACGGTCACCTTGACGCATAAGGCTGCCGGGCCATGTATTAACGTTCACAATTCGGGCGAGCCCATTCCGGCCGAAGCCATGCCCTATCTCTTCAGTCCAGAGGGACGGTACTCAGGCTATGCCTCAAGCGAAAAGGGTTCGGCGGCAGGGCTAGGGCTTGGGCTATTCATCGCATCGGAAATCGTCGCTGGTCACGGTGGACGAATTGAGGTCGAATCGACGGCTGAAGCGGGGACGACGTTTGAAGTGGTATTGCCTTTATCCTTCACGAGCTCGGATGCAGCCCTTGAATCCCCTTGAGCTGCCCCTCACGGCCACTGTCCTCAGTCTTGCGAGCCGTTACCTGCAACGAGTCTCGCGTAGCGGTTGGTGGCTTCGAAGATCAAGGCGTTCTTCTCCTCTTTACTTATCAGGCCGTCGTGTTGGTAGTTGTCGGCCAGCCGAACCAGCTCCTCATACTGATCTGGCGCAGCCATCCGAATCTCCGGCCTGTCAAACACCTCACGCCAGGCCGTCAGCGCTTCCTTCTTCTCATCTCTAATCATGAGCTTTTCCACCAGAGGTTTCTCGGTAGAGGCACAGGCGAGCCGCTTTGTTCAACCAGATGAGCCCCGGGACGCAAAAGCTGGCTGGCACTCAATCGAGCTGCCAAATTTGAATGAACCATGAGCCAGCCGGGTCACCCAAAGCAGAACATGCCAATGGGAGAGTGCTCATGGAAATCGCAACGATCTGGTTCTTTGTCGCCCTGATGGTCATCGCCCTTGAGATTTACGCCATCTGGCACATCATCGGCAGTGACCGGCGCGCTGAGCGCAAGATGCTCTGGGTGATCTTCGTCGTCTATGCCCCATTGCCCGGCTTGCTGGTTTGGGCCTGGTTGGGCCCCAGGGCGGTGAAGGGGCGGGCGGTGCTGCAGGAGAAGTGAACTGAGCTGGGCCCTCAAGAGCGCGTGGACCAGGCCCACGAACAGCTCGGTGTCGCCGGGGGTAGTCCACTGCCGTAGGGCAAAGTCGAATAAACCTTGGCCGCGACGCGCAGTCAGCTGTTGTAAGAGCCCCAAATCGTGCGGGCCAAGGAGGTGGCTGATGAAACTCGTCTGTCTGCTGCGTGGCTGCCAGTGGCGCA
This sequence comes from Pseudomonas sp. 2hn, assembly GCF_019646095.1. Lineage (NCBI taxonomy): Bacteria > Pseudomonadati > Pseudomonadota > Gammaproteobacteria > Pseudomonadales > Pseudomonadaceae > Pseudomonas > Pseudomonas sp. 2hn. Next base: position 2,856,344 of record NZ_CP081016.1, read on the forward strand.
GCCTGTCGGTCCGTGAAATCGCCGGGCTTGACTGCCAGTGCTGCGAACGCTGCGGTGCGCTGCTCTACAGCCAGCCCGGCCAACCCCTCGACGCGTAGGAGCCGACCATGGCCCGGGCAATCTGGAAAGGTGCGATCAGCTTCGGCCTCGTGCATATCCCCGTCTCCCTCAATACCGCCGTGCGCACCGAGCGCGTCGATTTCGACTGGCTCGACAAGCGCAGCATGGAGCCGGTGGGCTACAAGCGGGTGAACAAGGTGACCGGCAAGGAGATCGACAAGGAGCACATCGTCAAGGGCGTGGAGTACGAGAAGGGCCGTTATGTGGTGATCAGCGAGGAGGAGATTCGCAAGGCCCGGCCCGAGGCGACCCAGACCATCGATATCTTCTCGTTCGTCGATGCCAGGGAGATCCCGCTGCAACAGTTCGACACGCCTTATTACCTGAGCCCTGACCGTCGTGGCGGCAAGGTCTATGCCTTGCTGCGCGAGACCCTGGAAAGTACCGGCAAGGTGGCCCTGGCCACCGTGGTGCTGCATACCCGCCAGCACCTGGCGCTGCTGCGCCCGCTGGAGGACGCGCTGGTGATGATTACCCTGCGCTGGCCCGAGGAGGTGCGTGACCTCGCGTCTCTGGAACTGGACAAGAGCGTGACCGACAGCAAGCTGGACAAGCGCGAACTGGACATGGCCAGGAAGCTGGTGCAAGACATGAGCGGGCCATGGACACCCGACGAGTACCATGATGCCTTTCGCCAGACTATCCTCGACCTGGTGGAAGAGAAGGCCAGCAAGGGCAAGATCGAGACCGTGGACAAAGGCGAGGGCGCGCCGGCGGAGAAGGGCGCCGACATCATCGACCTCACCGAGCTGCTCAAGCGCAGCCTGGGTGGCAAGACCAAGGCGAAGAAGCCGGCGGCCAAGCGACCGCGCAAAGCGTCATAGCGCGGTTGCGCAGAGGTTACGGCAGTTGCCCCTCCAGTCCATTCAGGTAGTCGCCGAAGCCCTGGCGGGCGCGGCTGTCCCGGCGACTGCTGGTGGCCACGCTGTGCGCCGCCGTCCAGACGATCTGCGCGCCACTGGCCTCGAGGGCCAGCACCAGTTGCACATCTTCGTGGGCCGGCAATGGCTGGAATCCGCCGACGCGCTCATAGGCCTTGGCGCAGACACCCAGGTTGGCGCCGTGAATATGCCGATGGCCGTCCCGGGCCTGGTAACGGCTGCGGTACAACTGGCGCAGGGCGGCGCCGTGCCAGGGTTGCCAGCGCTCGATGTGCACCGTGCCGCAGACTGCGTCGGCATGCCATTGCAGTTGCGACACCAGCCAGTGCTGGGGCACGCGACTGTCGGCATCGGTAAAAGCCAGCCACTGCGCCCCGCGCTCGATCATCCACGCCGCGCCCAAGCGTCGGGCAATGCCGACGTTGCCAGCCTCCAGCTCCAGGGTGTGCACGCCATGACGGCGAGCGATGCGCGCGCTGGCATCGACGCAGCGATCGAGGACCACCAGCACCTCGACCACCAGGCCCGCCGCCTCGGCCCGCGCCACCGCCAGCTTGACGGCGGCCAGGCAGTGCCCGAGGCGGCGGGCCTCGTTGTGGGCCGGAATGATGACGGCGATCATGGGCAGGTCTCGTCCAGGTCCACGACGCTGGGTTGGCACGACCAGTACTCGAGCAGGAAATCCGCCTCCTCGTGGCGCAGCAACGGGTACAGCGGCAGGTGTCGGGCCAGCAGGGCATGGACCTCACGGCCATCCTGCGGGCAACCGGCGATGGGATGGCGCCAATGGCAGGCCAGCAGGCCGCCGTCATGGCTCAGGCTGGCCGCCGATTGCTCGATCACCTGTAGCCAGTCGGTGGGGTCCAGGTAGTAGCCGATCTCGCTGAGCACGATCAGGTCGAACTGCCCGCCCGGCCAGTCGCCCGGCAGATGTCCCTGTTCGACGCGGGCATGGCTCACGCCTGCCAGCCGTTGGCGGGCCAGGGCCACGGCGGTGGCGTCGATGTCCTGGCACAGCAGGTCGGCGCAGCGCTCGGCCAGCAGGACGCTCAGTTCGCCGTTGGCGCAGGCCGGCTCGAACACGCGCGCGTAGCACTGGCGCGGCAGGCTGGCCAGGGCCAGGTCGCGCTTGCGTCGTTCGTACCAGCGGGTCCGAAACGCCCACGGGTCATCGCTGGCGGCATACAGGTTGGCGAAGTACTGCGCGTCGAGGCTCATGGCGACTCCATTGACAGGAAGACCAGTTCGAAGGGTTGCAGCAGGCAGGTCTGCAGCTGTTCGGGCAGTACCGGCGGATGATCGCCATCGGGCTGCAACTGGCTGGCATGGGCGGCGAGGGCCTCGCGCTTGCGCGCCAGGCGCGTTTCGTCGAGCTGGAGACGATGTGCCTGGGGCCAGGGTAGGCGTGGATCGTCCGGAGTGGCCCAATGCCAGGCCCACACCGGTACCTCGGCCAACTGCGCGCGGCGTGACTGGGCCGCCCTGGCGCAGGCACGGCCGGCCGCTTCATGATCGCAGTGCCCATCGCCACGCCAGGTGGTCAGCAGCAAGTCGTCGGGCTGGAGCAACTGTTCCAGGTGCGTGACCAGGAAAGCTTCATCGCGGGGCAGGGAGCCGTCCTTGAGATTGAGTCGTCGCCAATCGACGCGGTTGAGGTCCAGCTCCAGCTTTTGCAGGGCATGGCGGCTCTCAAGGGGGCGCTGATGGCGCAGGCGGTGCTCGGTCCATTGGCTGGAATGCGGATGGCTGGCCTCGCCGTTGGTGGCGGAAATCAGCACCAGGTCCTGTTCCCGGCCGTGGAAGCTGGCCAACAGGCCGCCGGCCATGAGGATCTCGTCGTCCGGATGCGGCGCCAGCAGCACCAGCCGTCTGCCGGGCGGGCACAGTCGGTCCGGCGTAAGCCAGGTGGCGCGTGCCAAGTGCGCGGATTGCTGCCAGGCGCTCCAGGGCGTGCCGTCAGCGGCCTCAATCAGATTCTGGCTCATAGTTGCCATGTTCCTGCAGGCATGTCGGTCAGTTGCCGCCCCAGTTCGGCCAGGTCGCGTTCAGCGTGGCTTTGCCGCAGGTATACCGGCAGGTCGGCGCTGAGGCGGGCGAAGTGGCTGCTGCAACAGAACGGCGTGGCGCCCAGCGCCCGGCCGACGTGCTGGATGACCAACTCGACCGCCTGCTCGACCTGAGCGCGGGTGTGGCGTACCTTGAAACTGGCATCGTCGCCTGGGTGCCGGTCGATCCAGGCGGCGCATTCGCGCAGGGCGGCGCGGGCTCCGAACAAGGCCGCATCGACGGCGCCCAGGTGGGCGTCGGCGTGTGGGTCGGGCCGGGGTTTGCGGCAGTGTTCGCGCAGGTAGTCCGCCAAGGCTGCGGCCGCGCCGTACCAGCAGGCGGCGATGCCCGCGCCCCCGTGCCAGAAGCCTGGGCGGGACAGGTACTGTCCGGGCTCGCCGATGGCCAGCCCTGGCGAGTCGTCGAACGTGATGGCGACACTGGCGGTGGCGGCCATGCCAACGGCCTGCCAGTGGTCGGCCTGGATACGCTGGCTGGGATGGCCCAGCTCGATGGCCACCAGTTGAGGCTGGTCGTCCTGCCAGGCGGTCAGCAGCGCACGGTCGATCTGCAATGCCCCCGAACACCAAAACTTGCGGCCTTGCAGGCGAACCTGCTCGCCGTTCCGTTCGACGATGAGGGTGCGGGCATCCGGCGGCTCGGCAGCCCACACGCCCCAGATTCCGTCGTATGCATGATGGGCGGCGCCGCATTCGGCGAGGATCGCCAAGGCGTCGGTATGGCCTTCGTAGAGCTTGGCCAGGCTGAGATCGCAAGCAGCGACCCGCGCCAGGGCCCGCCAGCGCTCCAGGGTCCGCCCCTGGCCCGGCAAGGGGAGCAGGTCGAGGTGTTCGCGCTGCAGAGCCTGCAGCAGTTCCGGCAGCAAGGGTTCGAGTTCGAGAGGCTGCGAACGGGCAGCAAGCCGGTGTAGCAGTTGATCGAAGTGAGTCGATTCCATCAGGCAATCCCCAGTTGCTTGCGCATGCGCACGGTGATCGACTGACGGGTGCTGGCCATTTCGGCCCACGGATCGTCCACCTCGGCAAGCCGGGCCTGCAGGTTGCCGATGTTCCATTGGTTGGCGCCTTTGAGCTGAGTCAGTTCCTCACGCCAGATCGGCACCGACACCGGCAGGCCCTCGCGGGCGCGCAGCGAGTAGGCGGCGACGGTGGTGGCGCCCTTGCCGTTGCGCAGGTAGTCGATGAAGATCCGCCCGACCCGGTTCTTTGGCCCGGACACGGCGCTGAGGCGATCGGGGAACAGGCCGGCCATGTGCTGGACCAAGGCATGGCTGAAGTCCTTCACTTCGTCCCAGCCGGCGCGCCGGGTCAACGGCACGACGAGGTGCATGCCCTTGCTGCCGCTGGTCTTGAGAAACACCTTCAGGCCCAGTTCGTCGAGCAAGGTGAGGGTCAGCTGGGTGGCCTCGAGCATGGCCTTCCAGGGCAGTGCGGGATCAGGGTCGAGGTCGAGCACGAAGCGGTCGGGCTTGTCGAAGTCCTTGGTGGTGGCATTCCAGGTATGCAATTCCAGTGTGTTCATCTGCACCGCGCCCAGCAGGCTGTCGGCGCGGTTGAGCACCATGGCCGCCTGGCCGGCCTGGGCCTTGCTGTAGCTGAGCACGTGGGGAATATGCAGCTGGCCGGCGTTCTTCTGGAAGAACAGCTCGCCGCCCAGGCCATCTGGTGCTCGGACCAGGGCGACAGGCCGATCCTTGAGCTGCGGCAGCAGCCGGTCGGCGACCTGGGCGTAGTACTGTGCGACCTGGCGCTTGGTGGCCCCGGTGGTCGCGTCGACCACGCGCTCGGGGTGGGTCAGGCGCAGGTTGCCCAGGCCCTCGGGTCGTGTCTGTGCTGCACGCTTGGCGGGCATCGCTCGCTCCAGGTCGATGGCGGTGGCGGGTTTGTCGTCGCGCAGACCGTGGAACACCGAATGGCGCACGATGCCTTCGCGAGTCATCTGGGCGTAGGCGACTTCCGCCAGCAGTTGCGGTTTGAGCCAGTGCACGCCGCGGGCTTCGGCCCCGCTGGGGGGGCGAGCCAAGGGCGGCTTGGCGGTCTGCAGCGGTTTCAAGCGGGCGAGGATGCTGTCCAGGGTGGCGGCGCTGAAGCCGGTGCCGACCTTGCCGGCGTAGCGCAGCTGACCGCTGTCGTGGTCGTGCAGCGCCAGCAGCAGGGCGCCGAAGCCGTTGCGACTGCCCTTGGGGTCGGTGTAGCCGACAATCACGAATTCCTGGCGCTGCTTGCACTTGAGCTTGATCCAGTCGCTGCTGCGTCGGCCGACGTAGGGGCTGTCGGCACGTTTGCCGATCAGCCCCTCGAGTTCCAGCCGACAGGCGCTGTCGAGCAGCGAGTCGACCGGCTCCTTGAAGTCGGCTGAATACCTGAGCAGTGGCGAAGCGTTATCTTCCAGCAGTTTGGCCAGGGTGTCGCGACGCGCCTTTAGCGGCAGTTCGCGCAGATCCTCACCGCCCAGCCAGGGGAGGTCGAACAGGTAATAGGTGATACGTTCGTCGTGCTTGGTGTCGAAGGCATTTTGCAGGGCCTGGAAATCGGCTGCACCGTTGTCGCCGACCACCACCATTTCGCCGTCCAGCCATGCCGCGTCGAGCCCCAGTGCCTTGAGCGCCTCGACCTGGCGGGGCATTTTCGCGCTCCAGTCGTGGCCATTGCGGGTGAACAGGCGTATGTCGTCACCGTCGATGCGGGCCAGGATCCGGTAGCCATCGAACTTGACTTCGTAACGCCAGTCGCCGCTGGGCGGGGAGTCGACCAACGTGGCCAGTTGTGGCTGGAGCAACGCCGGCAGTGCTTTGCGGCCGGCCTTGCGTTTGCGCTTGGAAGCGGTTGTCTTGGTCGGGTGCCGCGGTGGCAGGGTGCGCTCGCTCAGCACGCTGTCCGGCAGGGCCTCGACGATGCGGTAGTCGGTTTCGCTGCGCGCCTGTCCGTCATGGGACTTGACCAGCATCCACTGCTCTTTCTTGCCGGCCAGGTGGGTGCGGAACAGGTTCCAGACGCCCGACAGCTTCTCGCCTTGCAGGCGAAAGCGCAGTTTGCCTTTGGCATAGGCTTCACGCGGATCGCCTTCGGGCTCCCAGATACCCCGGTCCCAGACGATCACATCACCGGCGCCGTAATGGCCTTCGGGTATGCGTCCTTCGAAATCGGCGTAGTCCAATGGGTGATCCTCCACGTGCACCGCCAGGCGCCGGACTTTGGGATCGAGCGAGGGGCCCTTGGGGATCGCCCAGCTCTTGAGGGTGCCGTCGAGTTCCAGGCGGAAGTCGTAGTGCAGGTGGCTGGCATCGTGTTTCTGGATGCAGTACTGCAGCGCGTGGGCCGAGCGTGGCCTGGCGCGCTTGCCAGCCGGCTCGGGCGTGGCGTTGAAATCGCGCTTGCGCTGGTACTCCTGCAGGGGCTTGGCCATGGCGGGCTCCGGGAGGGTTCGGGTCTCAAGATTGGGAGGCGGCGGCGCGGCGTTGAGTTCAAAAAAACGCGCGCGGCGGTGCTTTGTGAAGAAACTCTGAATCATTGCTTCCTAGGGGCAGTCGACCGTGTGAAGCCCACTGATGGAGAACGTTAATGCCTAGACCCGATGACCCAAGACCGCAGGTGGAGATCGACGCCACCGAGGACCGCATGGGCAGTGTCCACGAGCTGGATTTCAGCGAGCGCCGCGATGAACGCCACGGGCGTGTCGGCGACGAGCGTCCGGCGCGCGAGATCGCCGAGGACTACCCGCCCCGGCGTGTCGCTGAAAGCGGCCTGACCGGTGGCGAGACCCTGAGCGACAGCCTGCACGAGGACAATGTCACCCTTGACGACCTGAGCCCGGACACACTGTTTGATGAAACCGGTGCTCGCGATCCGCATGAGCCAGGCATGGGTGGCGGACCTGCCGACCAGACCCTGCGCCAGGTGGACGCCCACGAGATCGGTGGCGGCATCGGCCTGGATGAGGCAGAACTCGCCCGCTCGGCGCCGTTGGACGGTGAGCCGTGGACCGACGACGTGGAGCCTGATGACGATAGGAGAGAGCCGTGATGAATGAGCAACGCTGTTCTTGCAACCACTGTTCTTGCACCGTGGATGCCAATGCCGTGGTCCAGGATGGCAAGGCCTATTGCTGCGAAGCCTGCGCGACGGGGCATCGCAATGGGGAGCCGTGTCGTATGGCGGACTGCAAATGTGGAGAGATGACCCAACCGAAGGAGAGTAATGTCGATAACGCGCTGGATGAAACATTCCCGGCGAGTGATCCCATATCGCCATAAGGTTCTTTCACTCTCGACGGCCCTTTCGTTGGAATCTCCGGCGAAGGAAAGTTATTACATCAACATGCCGCCGATCAATAGCAACTCTGTTGATCTTGATCTTGATCTTGATCTTGATCTTGATCTTGATCTTGCTTCTAAGTGCGCGATAGTTCAGGCGACGCCAATTGCGACTTCAGGAGGCCGAGCGGAGTTCTTGCGGAGGGAGGTGACGGGCATGGATGCCCGTCAAGCGCTGCGCCCCAGGATGGGGCGTTCAGCGCGGTCCTCCCGGGAGCAAGAACGGAGCGAGGGAACCCCGGAGCGAAGCGTAGGGGCCGGATGAATGGAGCGAGGATTTTTTGGTGACTTTTTGATCCTTCAAAAAGTTACCCGCCGTAAGGGCGGAAAGGTGACTTTGCGTCACCATCGCAAATGAATGCGCATATAATTGTCAAAACACATGCTTTAAAAGTCAAAGTCAAAGTCAAAGTCAAAGTCAAAGTCAAAGTTGGTCGGTGCTGGTATTAACAGTTGTAAGTGCATTCATTCGCGATGTCGACGCATAGTCACCTTTTCGCCCTTACGGCGAGTTCCTTTTTGAAGGATCAAAAAGGAACCAAAAAATCCTCGCGGTATGACTCACCCACATGGGTTACAAATCAGTTCACGCACATAGGTAACAGTCTTTAACTGGCAGGGTCGGTTTTCGAGGATCTGACCATGCCTTGGCGAGAGCTGAAACCTATGGACCTGAAAATGCTTTTCATCGCGGATTACCTACAGGGGGCGCCCAGCTTCAGCGCCTTGTGCCAGGCCTACGAGATCAGCCGAAAGACCGGCTACAAGCGCAGCCGCCGCCGGCTGACCCAGGATTGGGTCGTCCCCGTCGCAGTTCGCGAAGCCATCATCGAACTGCGCAGTCGAGGCGAAACGGAACCGGGTCCGAAAAAGATCCAGGCTGCGCTGCAGGAGCGTTTCCCTGATGAGGCGCCGCCCTCGAAGACAGCGATCTACAACATCCTCAAGAAAGCCGAATTGATCAAACCACGCCGCTTACGTCAGCGGGTAGCGGTCTATCCCAAGCCACTGGAGAAGGCAGAGTCGCCTAACCAGCTGTTCAGTGCGGACTACAAAGGCCAATTTCTGACAGGTGCAGGCGTCTGGTGCTATCCGCTGACGATCATGGATCACGCCAGTCGCTTCCTGCTCGCCTGCCACAGCATGCCCAACACCAATCTCCTGGAAACGCAGGCCGTTTTCACCCAAGTGTTCCGCGAGAATGGCCTGCCTGAGCGGATCCGTACCGATAACGGTGTACCGTTTGCCAGTAAGGGGCGTGCGGGACTTTCCCAGCTGTCGATCTGGTGGCTGCGTCTAGGCATCATTCCCGAGCGCATTGCGCCTGGTCGGCCTGAACAAAATGGCCGTCACGAACGCATGCATCGGACGCTCAAAAGCACGCTACCATCGCCGCCGGCAGTGGCCTGGGAGGCTCAACAACGGCACTTTGATCGCTTCCGGCAGCACTACAATCACGAGCGCTTGCATGAAGCGTTGAAGCAGAAAACACCGGCGTCTTGCTACCAACCCTCGCCGCGCCCATTCCCTGAAAAACTCCCCGAGATGACCTATCCCAGCCATATTGAGAGCTTGCCAGCGGATAGCTGCGGCATCATCAACCGCCGCGGCTTGAGGATCTACGTAGGTTATGTGCTCAAGCACCAGACCATTGGCCTGGAGCAGGTTGGGGATGGCGTCTGGGATGTTATTTTCGGTCCCATCATCCTTGGCAGGGTCGATGTACGGGATGCCACTGATGGTTATGTAACACTCAAGGTGTTGTCACCTATGTGAGTGAACTTTTGTGTAACCCATGTGGGTGACCCGTACATCGCTCCATTCATCCGGCCCTCCGCTTCGCTCCGGGTCCCCTCACTCCGGCCTTGCTCCCGGGAGGACCGCGCTGCAGGGCCCATCCTGGGCCCCAGCGCTTGACGGGCATCCATGCCCGTCACCTCCCTCCGCAAGGCCTGCGTTCGGCCTCCTGAAGTCGCGAAAGTACGGGCGGCGCCTGGACTGACGCAGCTGTCGCTAGTCGACGGTGAAGTTGGACATACGGATGTCAAGATCAAGATCAAGATCAAGATCAAGATCAAGATCAAGATCAAGATCTGCATCAGTATGAATGGCGACGCAATCTTGCAAGAGGGTGCGGTCAGGGTGGCGCTCATGCGCCCAGAACCGCTAATCGCTAATGCAGGATCTGCTTCAGAAACGCCTGTGCCCGCGCGGTCCTGGGCTGCCCGAAGAATACCTCCGGCGAACTGTCCTCGATGATCCGCCCGCCCTCGAGAAACAGCACCCGCTCGGCCACCTGCCGGGCGAAGCCCATCTCGTGGGTGACGCAAAGCATGGTCATGCCGGTGCCAGCCAACTGCACCAGCACATCCAGCACCTCGGCCACCATCTCCGGGTCGAGCGCCGAGGTCGGTTCGTCGAACAGCATGATCCTCGGTTTCATGCACAGCGCCCGGGCGATCGCCACCCGCTGCTGCTGGCCGCCGGACAGCTGGCTGGGGTACTTGTGCGCCTGGCTCTCGATGCCGACCTTGCTCAAGTAGAATCGCGCCCGTTCCTCGGCCTCCCGGCGCGACAGGCCGCGCACGCTCATCGGCGCCAGCAGGCAGTTGTCGAGCACGCTCATGTGCGGGAACAGGTTGAAGTGCTGGAACACCATGCCGATCTCGCTGCGCACCTGGTCGGCCTGGCGGCCTTTGCTGGCCAGGTCGATGCCGGCGACATGGATGCTGCCCTGCTGGGCGATCTCCAGGCGGTTGATGCAGCGGATCAGCGTCGACTTGCCCGAGCCCGACGGGCCGCAGAGCACGATACGCTCGCCCTCGCGTACCGACAGGTCGATGTCGTGCAGCACATGGAAGGCGCCGTAGTGCTTGTTCAGGCCCTCGATGCGGATCAGCTCCGGGCGCTGATCGGGGGCAGGGTGCAGGCTGGCAAGGCTCAGGGGGGCGGTCATCTTGTTGTTCTCCCGCTCAAGGTTCAGTCGAAACGTGCGGCGCTGTAGGGCGCAGGGTCGGTGAAGGGGCGCTCGCCGGTCATCAACTCCGCCAGCAGGCGGCCACTGACCGGGCCCAGGGTCAAGCCGTGGTGGGCATGGCCGAAGTTGAACCACAGGTGTTTGTGCAGGGGCGCCGGGCCGATCACCGGGCGCATGTCCGGCAGGCAGGGGCGGCGGCCCAGCCAGGGCTTGTCGTCCAGGCGCTCGCCCAGGGCCGGGAACAGCCGGCGTGCCAGGGCCTCGCAGCGGCGTAGCTGGATCTCGTTGGCGGCGGCGTCGCTCGCCGCGAACTCGATGCCGGTGGTCAGGCGCACGCCACGGGCCATCGGCGCCAGGACGTAGCCGCCCTGGGTGTCGCAGATCGAGTGCCCTAGCTCGGCGCCGTAGCGGGTGGCGTAGTGCATGTGGTAGCCGCGTTTGATGCCAAGTGGAAAGCGGTAGCCCAGCCGCTCGTAGAGGTCGGCCGACTGCGGGCCGAGGCAGGCCACCACTTCGTCGGCGATCACGCTGCCGCGACGCGTGTCCAACTGCCAGCCATCCTCGACCTGGCGCAGGCTACGGGCGTCGCCGTGGAGGAACTGCCCCCCGCGCTGCACGAACAGCGCCGCATAGCCACGGGTCAGGCCGCCGGGGTTGCTCACTGTCTTCGGGTCGAGCCAGTGGATGCCGCCGATCACGCCACCGTCCAGTTGCTGTTCGCGGGCCTGCAACTGTTCGCGTTCGAGGATCTCGTACTGCAGGCCGTAGCGGGTCAGGCCCTTAAGGTCGCGCTTGGCCTGTTCGAACAGCGCGGCATCACGGTACACCTCGATCCAGCCTTTGGCCTGTACCAGCCCCTGCAGGCCGGCGGCCTCGATCAGCGCATCGTGTTCCTCGACGCTGCGCTGCACCAGCGGCAGCATGTCGGCGGCGGCCTGGGCCAGTTGCCCGGGGGCGGACTGGCGCCAGTAGCTGAGCAGCCAGGGCGCGGCCTTGGGCAGGTGGGTCAGGCTGTAGCGCACGTCGGGCTGGCGGTTCAGGCCATAGCGCAGCAAGGCACTCCACTGGCGCGGGAAGGCGTAGGGGATCACGCTGGAGCGCTCGATAAGCCCGGCGTTGCCATGGCTGGTGCCGCTGCCCGGTTCGTCGCGGTCGACGAGGATCACCTGGCGTCCGCGGGCCTGCAGGTGCAGGGCGGTGCTGACGCCGACGATGCCGGCGCCCAGGACGATGATCTGGCAATGCATGGAAGGATTCCTTCAATCAGTTCAGGTGGCGGCCCAGGCGGGCCTCCAGGTGTTTCAGGGTGCGCCGGACCACCTCGACGATCAGCAGGTAGAGCACCGCCGCCCACAGGTAGATCTGGAAGTCGAAGCTGCGCGAGAAGGCCAGCTTGGTCACCCCCATCAGGTCGTAGAGGGTCACCAGCGAGGCGATGGCGCTGGCCTTGATCATCATGATCAGTTCGTTGCCCAGCGGGCCGATGGCCACCAGCAGCGACTGCGGCAGCACCACCTTGAAGAAGGTGGTCGAGCGCTTGAGGTTGAGGGCCTTGGCGGCCTCGTACTGGCCCGGCGCGACGGCCATCAGGCTGGCGCGGAAGATCTCGGCCTGGTACGCGGCGGTGTTGAGGGTGAAGGCGAGCAGGGCGCAGTACCAGGCCTCGCGGAAGAACCACCACAGCCCCAGGTCCTGCCAGAAGCCCTTGAACGAACCAAGCCCGTAGTACAGCAAAAACAACTGCGCCAGCAGCGGCGAGCCGCGGAAGAAGTACACGTAGCCGGCGGCCAGGCGTCGCAGCACGAGGCTCCGCGACATCCGCGCCAGGGCCAGGAGCATGCCCAGCAGCGCGCCGAGGGTGAAGGAGATCGCCACCAGCTTGGCGGTGACCAGCAGGCCATCGACGAAGCGCGCGCCGTAGCGCTCCAGCAGGTCGGGGTCAAGCACGTAGGCCAGCAGTTGCTCCGGGCTCATGGGCGGGCTCCTTGCAGATGGCGGTTGCTGCGCCGCTCCAGCAGGGCGAAGACCCTGCCCGACAGCGCCGAGAACAGCAGGTAGACCAGGCAGGCGACGCCGTAGAACAGCATCGGTTCCTTGGTCACGCTGACCGCCAGGTTGGTCTGGCGCATCAGGTCGATCAGCGAGATGGTCGAGACCAGCGAGGTGTCCTTGAGCAGGCTCAGCCAGTTGTTCGACAGGCCCGGCAGGGCGATGCGCGTCAGTTGCGGCAGCACCACCCTGAAGAACCCTGTGCGCTTGCCCAGGCCCAGGGCCGCGCAGGCCTCCAGCTGGCCCTTGGGCAGGGTCTTGAAGGCCATCAGCCAGATTTCGCTGGAAAATGCGGCGAACACCAGGCTGAAGGCGGCCATTGCGGCAAGGAAGGTGTTGATCAGCACCTCGCCCTCGTAGCCCAGCGCGGCGAGGACCTTCTGCGCGGCGATCTGGCAGCCGTAGTAGATGATCAGCAGGGTGAGCAGTTCGGGCAGGCCGCGAAACACCGTGGAAAAGGTGGTGGCCCAGGCCCGCGGCAGGCGTTTGCGCGAGCGCGCGGCCAGCGCCACCAGCAGGCCCAGCGGCAGGCCGATGGGCAGGCAGGCCAGGGCCAGCGACACGGTCACCAGGGCGCCGGCCAAGAGCGCCTGGCCCCAGCCGCCGCTGGCGAAGGAGAGCAGGGAGAGTTGATCGAGCATGTGTAACCCCCAGGATACAGGCGACCCCGTGGGAGCGGGCTTGCCCCGCGATAGCACCTGATTGACGAAGGACACCATCGCGGGGCAAGCCCGCTCCCACGAGATTACTGGTAGATATCGAAGGCGAAGTACTTGCTCGCGATCTTCTGGTACGTGCCATTGGCCACGATTGCCGCCAGGGCCTCGTTCAACCGCGTGCGCAGGACCTCGTCATCCTTGCGCACGGCAATCGCCGCGTCGGCCTTGGTACCGTCGACGTCGCCGAGGATCTTGCAGCAGTCCTTGCCATTCTTGTTCAGCCATTCGTGCAGCGGGAACTTGTCGGCGATCACCCCGTCCAGGCGCCCGGCGGCAAGGTCGGCATTGGCCTCGTCCAGGGTCGGGTACAGCTTCACGTCCGCGCCGGCCTTGCCATACACGTCCTCGGCGTAGATCGCCTGGGTCGAGGCGGACTGGGCACCGACCGTGTAGCCCTTGAAATCGGTCTGTGCGTCGCTGATCGTGCTGTCCTTGGCGACTGCCACGGTCAGCGGGGTGCGGTAGTAGCGGTCGGTGAAGGCGATCTTGCGGCGCCGCTCCTCGGTGTCGATCATCGAGGCCACCACCGCGTCGTACTTGCGCGCCATCAGCGCCGGGATGATGCCTTCCCAGTCCTGGGCCACCAGGGTGCACTCGACTTTCATCTGCTCGCACAGGGCATGGGTGATGTCGATGTCGAAGCCGTGCAGCTGGTTGTTCGCATCGACGTAGTTGAACGGCGGGTAAGCGCCTTCAGTGGCAAAACGCAGAGTCTCGGCACTGGCGCCGGCCGCCAGCAGCAGGGCGCACGCACCCACCACAGCCATGGTTCCTTTCATCTCGCACCTCGGTAGTTGCACTCTTGCTATTGTTGTTTGCCCGCCGGCCACGAGGTGTAGCCGACGAACTCGTTATGTAGAGCGGCAGTTGCTTCCAAGCGTCTTTCAACATCCGGTCCGAGCTTCTTGCAGACCTCGTTGACCATCAGGTGCACCCACGACAGCATGGTCGCGGTGGATTCCCAGAACAGGTTGAATTCGGTGGGGATGCGGAACACCTCGTCGGCGTTGGCATCGGCCCAGTCACAGAAGGTGTCGGTGACCAGGGTCACCGGGATGCCCAGCACGCGGGCCTTGTGGCACAGCTGCAGGGCATGACGGGAATAGCGGCGCGCTTCGAACACCACCAGCGCGCAGTCCTGGGGGCGCCCCAGCAGCACCTCGGCGAAGTGCCCGGCGCTGCCGTCGACCAGTTGCACGCCGTCGCGCAGGTATTGCAGCAGGTGGCTCATGCACATGGCCACGCCACGTTCGGTCTGAAAGCCGGCGACGAACACCCGCGGTTTTTCCGCCAGGCGCCGGGCCACCTGCTGCCAGGCTTCGCCGCGGCTGTATTCGTGCACGCGTACCAGCGCGGCCATTTCCAGCTCCAGGCTGCCCGAGCGCTGGTCATCCTCGGGTTGCTGGCGGAACTCCTGCAGGCGGTCGCCCACCAGCCAGGGACCGTCGCCCAGGTCGTTCTGCAGGTCCTGCTTGAGCGCCTTGAGGTGCGCGTAGCCCAGCGAGCGACAGAAGCGGCCGACGCTGGATTCACTGACGCCCAGCTTGGCGGCGATGCTGGCCGAGGTCTGGAACGGCAGTTCGTGGAGGTTGGCGAGCATGTAGCTGGCGATCTGGCGGCCCGAGGCGGCTGCGGTGTGCAGGCTGCTTTCCAGGCGTTGCTTGATCGATCGGCTCATGGTCGGTTCCGGTTGATTTCTGGCGTGGAAGCCAAAATGGCTGTTTTCTGTCATCAAGTCAATATTTGACAGATAGCTGTCATTGGCGGGAAAGTCTGTGCAGTTGCGCTGTAGCGAATCCAATTCCAAGAAAGGAGCTCCAGATGTCTTCACCTTCCACCGGCCCTGTCGTGCGCGTGCCTTTTAACGAACTGCAGGCGTTGCTGCAGTCGATCTTCGAGCGTCATGGCTGCAGCGCGGCGGTGGCCGCCGTGCTCGCCCACAATTGCGCCAGTGCCCAGCGCGACGGTGCCCACAGCCATGGGGTGTTCCGTATTCCCGGTTATGTCTCGACCCTGGCCAGTGGTTGGGTCGATGGTCGCGCCGAGCCACAGGTGAGTGATCTTGCGCCGGCCTATGTGCGAGTCGATGCCAAGGGCGGCTTTGCCCAGCCGGCATTGGCCGCAGCCCGCCCGCTGCTGGTGGAGAAGGCGCGCAGGGCCGGCATCGCGGTGCTGGCGATCCACAACTCGCACCATTTCGCCGCGCTGTGGCCGGATGTCGAACCGTTCGCCGACGAGGGCCTGGTCGCCCTGAGCGTGGTCAACAGCATGACCTGCGTGGTGCCACACGGTGCGCGCAAGCCGCTGTTCGGCACCAACCCCATTGCTTTTGCCGCGCCTTGCGCCGGGCATGATCCGATCGTCTTCGACATGGCCACCAGTGCCATGGCCCATGGCGATGTGCAGATCGCCGCGCGGGCGGGCGAGCAACTGCCGCCGGGCATGGGCGTGGATGCCGAGGGCCGGCCGACCAGCGACCCCAAGGCGATTCTCGAGGGCGGCGCCTTGCTGCCGTTCGGCGGGCACAAGGGCTCGGCGCTGTCGATGATGGTCGAACTGCTGGCGGCGGCGCTGACGGGCGGCAATTTCTCCTGGGAGTTCGACTGGTCCGGGCATCCGGGAGCCAAGACCCCCTGGACCGGGCAGTTGATCATCGTGATCGACCCGAGCAAGGCCGAGGGCGAGCGCTTTGCGCTGCGCAGCCGTGAACTGGTGGAACAGATGCAGGCAGCCGGGTTGACACGGATGCCGGGCGAGCGGCGTTATCGCGAGCGTGAAGTGGCTGGGCGAGAAGGGGTGGCGTTGAGTGAGCGGGAGTGGGGGGAGTTGCGGGGGTTGGCGGGCTGAATTGGCCTCATCTGGATCGGGATGGGGCGCAGGTCCTCAATCCCGATCACGATCAAAAAAGTGCGAGCGGTCAAACAGCAGGGTCGTGCCGAGCACGACGAAGAATAGAGCCCATTGCCCACCATCGAGATTCATGAACTCGCGTTGCCCCAGCTGTGAACAAGTGCTGATGCCCGCCACCATGAAGACGATGTACAGGATTCTGCGAAGCAGTACTGACCTGCAAAGCCAGTCGAACAGAAGGACTGCGACCGGCAGATAGATCAGCAGGTAAAGCATGGTCATGAATGCCTCCTCTATCGGTTTCGCTCATACCAACTCGAGCGTTCGAACAGCAGAGGAAATCCGGCGAGTGAAAAGAACAGGCCCCATGCCCCTCCATCCCAGTAAAGAACCTCCTGGGCACCGAGTTGGGTGCAAGCGGTGATGCCTGTGATCTGGAAAACCAGGTAGAGCCATCTGCGCACCAGAATCGGCTTGCAGATCCAGTCGAGGAACCAGCCTGTCAGTGCAGTACATACAGCCAGGTAGATGTAAGGCATCGTATGGTCCTTGTCTTTGGACGCGCCCTTCACAGGCCTTTGGCGAGAAGGCAATTGATCGCGTGATGGCGGCCAAGTGTTTGGCGATGGTCTTGCACCGCTCTCGAGATCGAGCGCCGCCCGCGCGGCGCATCGCGGACAAGCCCGCTCCCACATCTGTTTCGGGCCAGTCAATCCTGTGCCATTACCTGGTCCGCCTTGTTTGTACGACGCGGTTTTTGCGTGGTCGCTACCGCCGCTCCACATGACTCAAGACATGCACCAAGGCGGACAACCATGGCCTGGCAGGGTTGGCACGTTGCAACAAATGTGGGGGCGGGCTTGTCCCGCGATGCGCCGCGCGGGCGGCGCTCGATCTCAAGATCGCTGCTACTCTCCAGTCGTACTAGAGAATCAACAGGGACAATGACAGGCAGTTACATCGAGCGCCTATTCATCCGTTTCCGTAATTGATGTGGGAAATGTCTTTGCGTCGTGACCCCCGCTCTTGCGCCCCTGCATCGACTCCTTGCACATCGGTGATGTTCCTGACGCCCCACTGCGGGTATCCTCGCTGGAGCCTTCCCTGAACTGTCCTGATTTCCAAGGAGCTGCACGCTGTGTTCAAACATGTCGATGCCTATGCCGGCGACCCGATCCTCTCGTTGATGGAAACCTTCAAGGCCGACCCGCGCGCCGACAAGGTCAACCTGAGTATCGGCCTGTACTACGACGAAGCTGGCGTGGTGCCGCAGCTGGCGGCGGTGGGCGAGGTGGAGAAGCGCCTGGCCGGCCAGCCCCATGAAGCCTCGCTGTACCTGCCGATGGAAGGCCTGGCCGCCTACCGCCAGGCGATCCAGGCGCTGCTGTTCGGCGCAGATCACCCGGCTGTGGCCGATGGCCGCGTGGCCACCGTGCAGACCGTCGGCGGCTCCGGCGCGCTGAAAGTCGGCGCCGACTTCCTCAAGCGCTACTTCCCGGGCTCCGAGGTGTGGGTGAGCAACCCCACCTGGGACAATCACCGGGCAATCTTCGAAGGCGCGGGCTTCAAGGTGCACAGTTACCCGTACTTCGACACCGCCAGCCGTGGCGTCGATTTCGCCGGCATGCTGGCGACCCTGCAGACCCTGCCGGCCAACAGCATCGTCCTGCTGCACCCGTGCTGCCACAACCCCACCGGCGTCGACCTGGAGCAGAACCAGTGGCAGCAGGTGGTCGAGGTGGTCAAGGCGCGCCAGCTGATTCCGTTCCTCGATATCGCCTACCAGGGCTTCGGTGAAGGCCTGGTGGAAGACGCCTACGCCATTCGCGAGATGGCCCGTGCCGGCGTGCCATGCCTGGTCAGCAACTCGTTCTCGAAAATCTTCTCGCTGTACGGCGAGCGGGTAGGGGGCCTGTCGGTGGTCTGCGACGATGCCGCCACCGCCTCCAGCGTGCTCGGCCAGCTCAAGGCCACCGTGCGCCGCAACTACTCCAGCCCGCCCGCGTTCGGCGCCCAGCTGGTGGCCTGCGTGCTCGGCGACGCCGCGCTCAACGCCCAGTGGGCGGCGGAAGTGGAGGTGATGCGCAAGCGTATCCTCGACATGCGCCAGGGCCTGGTCGACCTGCTCGGCGAGCTGCTGCCGGGCCAGGACTTCCAGTTCTTCCTGCGCCAGCGCGGCATGTTCAGCTACACCGGCTTCAGCGTGGAGCAGGTGCGTCGGCTGCGTGACGAGTTCGGCGTGTACCTGATCGACAGCGGCCGGGTGTGCATGTCCGGGCTGCGTCCGGCCAACCTGCGCCAGGTGGCCGAGGCGTTTGCCGCCGTTCAGCGGTAACCGGCCTGGGGCCGCTCTGCGGCCCTTTCCGGCCGGTCCGGCGCCCCGGCAAGGCCGCTCCTACAGGGACTTGCGTTTCTCTGTAGGAGCGGCCTTGTGCCGCGAAAGGGTTGCAAAGCAGCCCCCTCCAGCACAACCTGCTTGTAAAGACAAGTGCAACCGTCCCTCGGGCGGGGCTTCCCCAAGTGCAACCTTTACATGCACAATCGCGCCCCTCTTCCCCGGTTGAGTTGGGCGAATCGTCTATTTCGCCATTCTCAGCCTGTTGCAGTCTTGCGAGTGGAGCGTCACCCGGAATGAATGAGCAGGCCCCAAGCGTTGAACAACGCTTTGTAGAATCGACCCCCGCCACCCTCGGCAGCTGGTCGCGTCAAGACACCACCTGGATGCTGGGCCTGTTCGGCACGGCCATCGGCGCCGGAACCCTGTTCCTGCCCATCAACGCCGGCCTTGGCGGTTTCTGGCCGCTGCTGGTCCTGGCCTTGCTGGCCTTCCCCATGACTTACTTCGCCCACCGCGGGCTGACCCGCTTCGTGCTCTCCGGCAGCAAGGGCGGCGACATCACCGAAGTGGTCGAAGAGCATTTCGGCATCACCGCCGGCGCGCTGATCACCGTCCTGTACTTCTTCGCCATCTTCCCGATCCTGCTGATCTACAGCGTGGCGCTGACCAACACCGTCAGCAGCTTCATGGAGCACCAGCTGCACATCGCGCCGCCACCGCGGGCGATTCTGTCGTTCGTGCTGATCCTTGGCCTCTTGGCCATCGTGCGCTGCGGCGAGCAGGCCACGGTCAAGGTCATGAGCCTGCTGGTCTACCCGTTCATCGTCGCCCTGGCGCTGCTGGCCCTGTACCTGGTGCCGCACTGGACCGGCGGCATCCTCGACACCGCCACCCAGGTGCCGTCCGGCTCGGCCTTCCTGCACACCGTGTGGCTGGCGATCCCGGTGATGGTGTTCTCGTTCAACCATTCGCCGATCATCTCGGCCTTCGCCGTCGACCAGAAGCGCCGCTACGGCGAGCACGCCGATGAGCGCAGCGGCCAGATCCTGCGTCGCGCGCACCTGCTGATGGTGCTGATGGTGCTGTTCTTCGTGTTCAGTTGCGTGCTGACCCTGAGCAGCGCCCAGCTGGCCGAGGCCAAGGCGCAGAATCTGTCGATCCTGTCGTACCTGGCCAACCACTTCGAGCAGCCGGCCATCGCCTTCGCCGCGCCCCTGATCGCCTTCATCGCCATTGCCAAGTCGTTCCTGGGCCACTACATCGGTGCCAGCGAGGGCCTCAAGGGCATGATCGTCAAGTCCGGCATGCGCCCGGGCGCCAAGGCCCTGGACCGCATCGTCGCCGCGCTGATGCTGGTGGTGTGCTGGATCGTCGCCACCCTCAACCCGAGCATCCTCGGCATGATCGAATCCCTCGGCGGCCCGATCATCGCCGTGCTGCTGTTCCTGATGCCGATGTACGCCATCCGTCGCGTGCCATCGATGCGCAAGTACAGCGGCGCGCTGTCCAACCTGTTCGTGGTGGTCGTCGGCCTGGTGGCCCTGACCTCGGTGGTGTACGGCCTGCTGGCCTGAGCCCCCGTTATGTAGGAAAAACGCCCGGGTCGACGCCAGTCACCCGGGCGTTTGTCTACAGGAATTGCCCGAACGTAGGACAATTTCATCTTTGCCCATAGGCACTTGCGTCCCTTCGTGGTTAACTCTGAAGCCTTTTCCAACCCCGTATAAGGATTTTTGCCATGGCTCAAGTGACTCTCAAAGGCAACCCGGTTCAGGTCAAAGGCAACCTGCCACAGGCTGGTGCTCAGGCGCCTGCCTTCTCCCTGGTCGCCGGCAACTTGGCCGACACCTCGCTGAAGGACTTCGCCGGCAAGCGCAAGGTGCTGAACATCTTCCCGAGCGTCGACACCCCGACCTGCGCCACCTCGGTGCGCAAGTTCAACGCCCAGGCCAATGACGTGGCCAACACCGTGGTGCTGTGCATCTCCGCCGACCTGCCTTTCGCCCAGGCGCGCTTCTGCGGCGCCGAAGGCCTGGAGAACGTGAAGAACCTGTCGACCCTGCGTGGCCGCGAGTTCCTGGAAAACTACGGCGTGGCCATCGCCGACGGCCCGCTGGCCGGCCTGGCCGCCCGCGCCGTGGTGGTGCTGGACGAAAACGACAAGGTGCTGCACAGCGAGCTGGTGGGCGAAATCGCTGACGAGCCGAACTACGAGGCGGCGCTGGCTGTCCTGAAGTAAGTGATGCTGGGGCCGCCTTGCGGCCCTTTCGCGGCACAAGGCCGCTCCTACAGAAAGCGCTGACTGCTGTAGGAGCGGCCTTGTGCCGCGAAAGGGGGCGAAGCACCCCCAGGGGTTACACCCTGTAACGGCCTGGACCCTGTTCCAGGCCGTTTTCATTTAAAGTTCACCCCTTTGCCAACGTCAGCCGAAGGTAAAGCACTGGTAAAGCCACTTTGCTAAAGCGAAGCCAGTGCTTATCGTTCACGCTCTCCACGCCGTCTTTCTCTGAACAAGGTTCGTTCGACCCATGCAAGCCTCCAATTCCCGTTCCCCTCGTCGCTGGCTGTTCGGCCTGCTGATCCTGCTGCTGGTGGCCCTGCTGGCCTGGTGGCTGTGGCCCGCGGCGACCGTCCATAAGGAAGGCGGCGGGCACCGTCCGGGCAAGGGCCTGGGCATGGGCGGGCGGCCGGGCTTCGGTGCCTCCACCGAGGCGGTCCCGGTGCGGGTCGAGCCGGTGCGGGTCGGAGACTTCCCGCTTTATTACAAGGCCCTCGGCACCGTGACCGCGACCAACACGGTCAACGTGCGCAGCCGGGTCGCCGGCGAGCTGGTCAAGGTCCACTTCAAGGAAGGCCAGCAGGTCAAGGCCGGCGATCTGCTCGCCGAGATCGACCCACGTTCCTATCGCATCGCCCTGCAGCAGGCCGAAGGCACCCTGGCGCAGAACCAGGCGCAACTGAAGAACGCCCAGGTCGACCTGGCCCGTTACAAAGGCCTGTACGCCGAGGACAGCATCGCCAAGCAGACCCTCGACACCGCCGAAGCCCAGGTCGGTCAGTTCCAGGGGCTGGTCAAGACCAACCAGGCCCAGGTCAACGACGCCCGCCTGAACCTCGAATTCACCCAGATCCGCGCACCGATCAGCGGCCGCGTGGGCCTGCGCCAGCTGGACCTGGGCAACCTGGTGGCGGCCAACGACACCACGGCGCTGGTGGTCATCACCCAGACCCAGCCGATCAGCGTTGCCTTCACTCTGCCGGAAACCCAGCTCGACACCGTGCTGGCCCGCTACCGCAGCGGCGCCAGCCTGCCGGTCGAGGCCTGGGACCGGGGCGATCAGAAGCTGCAGTCCACCGGCGTGCTGGGCAGCCTCGACAACCAGATCGACGTCGCCACCGGCACCCTGAAGTTCAAGGGCACCTTCCAGAACAGCGACCACGCGCTGTTCCCCAACCAGTTCGTCAACGTGCGCCTGCTGGCCGACACCCTCAAGCAGGTGGTGCTGGCACCGGCCGCGGCGATCCAGTTCGGCAACGACGGCACCTTCGCCTATGTGGTCAACGCCGAGAACACCATCAACGTGCGCAAGCTCAAGGTCGGCGCCAGCGATGGCGAGAACACGGTGATCGTCGAGGGCCTGGCCGCCGGCGAGCGTCTGGTGCTGGAAGGCACCGACCGCCTGCGCGAAGGCACCAAGGTCGATGTGGTCGAGGACAGCTCCCAGGTCCCCACCACCCCCGGCCAGCACCTGCAGGGGCAGGGCGCCAAGGACTCGGCCCAGACCGCTGAACCAGGCACCAAGGCGGGCGCATGAACCTCTCGCGCCTGTTCATCCTGCGGCCGGTCGCCACCACGCTGAGCATGCTGGCCATCGTCCTGGCCGGCCTGATCGCCTACAAGCTGCTGCCGGTGGCGGCCTTGCCCCAGGTCGACTACCCGACCATCCGCGTCATGACCCTGTACCCCGGCGCCAGCCCGCAGGTGATGACCAGCGCCGTCACCGCACCGCTGGAACGCCAGTTCGGGCAGATGCCGGGCCTGGAGCAGATGGCCTCGACCAGCTCCGGCGGCGCCTCGGTGCTGACCCTGCGCTTCAACCTCGACATGAACATGGATGTCGCCGAGCAGCAGGTGCAGGCCGCGATCAACGCCGCCAGCAACCTGCTGCCCAGCGACCTGCCGGCGCCGCCGGTGTACAACAAGGTCAACCCGGCCGACACCCCGGTGCTGACCCTGGCGATTTCCTCGAAGACCATGCCGCTGCCCAAGCTCAACGACCTGGTCGATACCCGCGTGGCGCAGAAGATCGCCCAGATCAGCGGCGTCGGCATGGTCAGCATCGCCGGTGGCCAGCGCCAGGCCGTGCGGATCAAGGTCAACGTCGACGCCCTGGCCGCCAACGGCCTCAACCTGGACGACGTGCGTACCCTGATCGGCGCCTCCAACGTCAACCAGCCCAAGGGCAACTTCGACGGCCCGACCCGGGTGTCGATGCTCGATGCCAATGACCAGCTGCGCTCGCCCGAGGAATATGCCAACCTCATCCTCAAGTACAGCAACGGTGCGCCGCTGCGCCTGAAGGATGTCGCCGAGATCGTCGACGGCGCCGAAAACGAACGCCTGGCCGCCTGGGCCAACCAGAACGAGGCTGTGCTGCTAAATATCCAGCGCCAGCCCGGCGCCAACGTCATCGAGGTGGTCGACCGGATCAAGGAACTGCTGCCGTCGATCACCGACAACCTGCCGGCGGGCCTGGATGTCAGCGTGCTCACCGACCGCACCCAGACTATCCGCGCCGCCGTGCGCGACGTGCAGCACGAGCTGCTGTTCGCCATCGCCCTGGTGGTGATGGTTACCTTCGTCTTCCTGCGCCGCTTCAGCGCCACCATCATTCCCTCCATCGCCGTGCCGCTGTCGCTGATCGGCACCTTCGGGGTGATGTACCTGGCCGGCTTCTCGGTCAACAACCTCACCTTGATGGCCCTGACCATCGCCACCGGTTTCGTGGTGGACGATGCCATCGTCATGCTGGAGAACATCTCCCGGCACATCGAGGAGGGCGAGACACCTATGCAGGCCGCGCTCAAGGGCGCCAAGCAGATCGGTTTCACCCTGATCTCGCTGACCTTCTCGCTGATCGCCGTGCTGATTCCGCTGCTGTTCATGGCCGATGTGGTCGGGCGGCTGTTCCGCGAGTTCGCCATCACCCTGGCGGTGGCCATCCTGATTTCCCTGGTGGTGTCGCTGACCCTGACGCCGATGATGTGCGCGCGCCTGCTCAAGCGCGAACCCAAGGAAGAGGAACAGGGTCGCTTCTACCGCGCCAGCGGCGCCTGGATCGACTGGCTGATCAAGCACTACGGCACCACCCTGACCTGGGTGCTCGAGCGCCAGCCGCTGACCCTGCTGGTGGCCGTGGCCACCCTGGCATTGACCGTGGTGCTGTACCTGATGGTGCCCAAGGGCTTCTTCCCGGCCCAGGACACCGGGGTCATCCAGGGTATCTCCGAGGCGCCGCAGTCGACCTCGTTCGCCGCCATGAGCGAGCGCCAGCAATCCCTGGCCAAGGTGATCCTGCAGGACCCGGCGGTGCAGAGCCTGTCTTCCTACATCGGCGTGGACGGCGACAACGCCACCCTCAACAGCGGCCGCCTGCTGATCAACCTCAAGCCCCACGGCGAGCGCGACGTCACTGCCTCCGAGGTGATCAACCGCCTGCAGCCGCAACTCGACAAGCTGGTCGGCATCCGCCTGTTCATGCAGCCGGTGCAGGACCTGAGCATCGAGGACCGGGTCAGCCGCACCCAGTACCAGTTCAGCCTCAGCTCGCCGGATGCCGACATGCTCGCCGAGTGGAGCGGCAAGCTGGTGCAGGCACTCAAGGGCCGCCCCGAGCTGCAGGACGTGGCCAGCGACCTGCAGGACCAGGGCCTGCAGGTATTCCTGGTGATCGACCGCGACATGGCCAGTCGCCTGGGGATCACCGTGGCGCAGATCACCAACGCGCTGTATGACGCCTTCGGCCAGCGGCAGATCTCGACCATCTACACCCAGGCCAGCCAGTACCGCGTGGTGCTGCAGTCGCAGACTGCCGCCAGCCTCGGCCCGCAGGCCCTGGAGTCGATCCACGTCAAGGCCACCGACGGCGGCCAGGTGCGCCTGTCGGCCCTGGCGCGCATCGAGCAGCGCCAGGCCCAGCTGGCGATCTCGCACATCGGCCAGTTCCCGGCGGTGATGATGTCGTTCAACCTGGCCCACGGCGCGTCCCTGGGCGAGGCGGTCAAGGTGATCGAGCAGGTGCAGCAGGACATCGGCATGCCGATCGGCGTGCAGACCCGCTTCCAGGGCGCCGCCGAGGCGTTCCAGGCCTCGCTGTCGAGCACCCTGTTGCTGATCCTGGCCGCGGTGGTGACCATGTACATCGTGCTGGGCGTGCTCTACGAGAGCTACATCCACCCGGTGACCATCCTCTCCACGCTGCCCTCGGCGGCGGTGGGGGCCTTGCTGGCGCTGCTGCTGAGCGGCAACGACCTGGGCATGATCGCCATCATCGGCATCATCCTGCTGATCGGCATCGTCAAGAAGAACGCGATCATGATGATCGACTTCGCCCTGGAGGCCGAGCGCCACCAGGGCATGAGCCCGCGCGACGCGATCTACCAGGCGGCGCTGCTGCGCTTCCGGCCGATCCTGATGACCACCCTGGCCGCGCTGTTCGGCGCCGTGCCGCTGATGCTCGCCACCGGTTCCGGCGCCGAGTTGCGCCAGCCGCTGGGCCTGGTGATGGTCGGCGGCCTGCTGGTGAGCCAGGTGCTGACCTTGTTCACCACGCCGGTCATCTACCTGTACTTCGACCGCCTGGCGCGCCGCTGGCGCCCGGCTGACGATGCGCGGCAGGCCGAAGCATGAACCTGTCCGGACCTTTCATCCGCCGGCCGGTAGCCACCATGCTGCTGAGCCTGGCGATCATGCTGCTGGGCGGGGTGAGCTTCGGCCTGCTGCCGGTGTCGCCGCTGCCGCAGATGGACTTCCCGGTGATCGTGGTGCAGGCCAGCCTGCCCGGCGCCAGCCCGGAGGTCATGGCCTCCACCGTGGCCACGCCGCTGGAGCGCAAGCTCGGCGCCATCGCCGGTGTCACCACGCTGACCAGCAGTTCCAACCAGGGCTCGACCCGGGTGATCATCGGCTTCGAGCTGGGCCGCGACATCGACGGCGCGGCGCGCGAGGTGCAGGCGGCGATCAACGCCACCCGCAACCTGCTGCCCAGCGGCATGCGCAGCATGCCCACCTACAAGAAGATCAACCCGTCCCAGGCGCCGATCATGGTGCTGTCGCTGACCTCGGACGTGCTGTCCAAGGGCAAGCTCTACGACCTGGCTGACACCATCCTGTCCCAAAGCCTGGCGCAGGTCAGCGGCGTAGGGGAGGTACAGATCGGCGGTAGCTCGCTGCCGGCGGTGCGCATCGAGCTTGAACCACAGTTGCTCAACCAGTACGGCCTGTCCCTGGACGACGTGCGTAACGCCGTGGCCAACGCCAACCAGCGCCGGCCCATGGGCTTCGTCGAAGACCATGAGCGCAACTGGCAGGTGCGGGCCAACGACCAGCTGGAAACCGCCGAGGACTACAAGCCGCTGGTGATCCGCCAGCAGAACGGCGCGATCCTGCGCCTGTCCGACGTGGCCAAGGTCAGCGATGGCGTGGAGAACCGCTACAACAGCGGCTTCTTCAACGACGAGAGCGCGGTGCTGCTGGTGGTCAACCGCCAGACCAACGCCAACATCATCCAGACCGTCGAGCAGATCAAGGCCGAGCTGCCGGCGTTGCAGTCGCTGCTGCCGGCCAGCGTCAAGCTCAACGTGGCCATGGACCGCTCGCCGGTGATCAAGGCCACCTTGAAGGAAGCCGAGCACACCCTGCTGATCGCCGTGGTGCTGGTGATCCTGGTGGTCTACCTGTTCCTTGGCAACCTGCGCGCCTCGCTGATCCCGAGCCTGGCGGTGCCGGTGTCGCTGGTGGGCACCTTCGCGGTCATGTACCTGTGCGGGTTCTCCCTGAACAACCTGTCGCTGATGGCGCTGATCCTCGCCACCGGCCTGGTGGTGGACGACGCCATCGTGGTGCTGGAGAACATCTCGCGGCATATCGAGAACGGCGAAAACCCCATGCGTGCCGCCTACAAGGGCGCGCAGGAGGTGGGTTTCACCCTGCTGTCGATGAACGTCTCGCTGGTGGCGGTGTTCGTCTCGATCCTGTTCATGGGCGGTATCGTCCGTGGGCTGTTCAAGGAGTTCTCGATCACCCTGGCGGCGGCGATCATCGTCTCGCTGGTGGTGTCGTTG
Source organism: Pseudomonas sp. 2hn (assembly GCF_019646095.1). NCBI lineage: Bacteria > Pseudomonadati > Pseudomonadota > Gammaproteobacteria > Pseudomonadales > Pseudomonadaceae > Pseudomonas > Pseudomonas sp. 2hn. The sequence goes on from NZ_CP081016.1 coordinate 2,883,000, forward strand.
ACGCTGACGCCGATGCTCTGCTCGCGCTGGCTCAAGGTCCACGGCCCGCAGCAGCAGACCCGCCTGCAACGCTGGAGCGACCGCATCCACCAGCGCATGGTCGCCGGCTACGACAAGAGCCTGGGCTGGGCGCTGCGGCACAAGCGCCTGACCCTGCTCAGCCTGCTGGCCACCATCGGGCTGAATATCGCCCTGTACGTGGTAGTGCCCAAGACCTTGATGCCGCAGCAGGACACCGGCCAGTTGCAAGGCTTCATCCGTGGCGATGACGGCCTGTCGTTCACCGTGATGCAGCCGAAGATGGAGATCTACCGCCGCGCCCTGCTCAAGGACCCGGCGGTGGAGAGCGTCGCCGGTTTCATCGGCGGCAACAGCGGCACCAACAACGCCTTCGTGCTGGTGCGCCTGAAGCCGATCGCCGAGCGCAAGGAGAACGCACAGAAGGTGATCGACCGCCTGCGCAAGGACCTGCCGAAGATCCCCGGCGGGCGCCTGTACCTGATGGCCGACCAGGACCTGCAACTGGGCGGCGGCGGCCGCGACCAGAGCACCTCGCAGTACCTCTACACCCTGCAGAGCGGCGACCTGGCGGCCCTGCGCGAGTGGTTCCCGAAGGTGGCCGCCGAGCTGCGCAAGCTGCCCGAGCTGACCGCCATCGACGCCCGCGACGGCGCCGGCACCCAGCAGGTGACCCTGGTGGTCGACCGTGACCAGGCCAAGCGCCTGGGTATCGACATGGACATGGTCACCGCGGTGCTGAACAACGCCTACAGCCAGCGGCAGATCTCGACCATCTACGACAGCCTCAACCAGTACCAGGTGGTGCTGGAGATCAACCCGAAATACGCCTGGGACCCAAGTACCCTGGAGCAGGTGCAGGTGATTACCGCCGACGGCGCCCGGGTGCCGTTGTCCACCTTCGCCCGCTACGAGAACAGCCTGGCCAACGACCGCGTCAGCCACGAAGGGCAGTTCGCCTCCGAGGACATTTCGTTCGACGTCGCCGAAGGCTACAGCCCCGACCAGGCCATGGCCGCGCTGGAGCGCGCGGTAGCCAAACTGGGCCTGCCAGAGTCGGTGATCGCCAAGCTCGGCGGCGACGCCGACGCCTTTACCAAGACCACCGAAGGCCAACCGCTGATGATCCTCGGCGCCCTGGTGCTGGTGTACCTGGTGCTGGGCATCCTCTACGAGAGCTACATCCACCCGCTGACGATCCTCTCCACGCTGCCTTCGGCCGGGGTCGGCGCCTTGCTGGCGCTGTACCTGACCGGTGGCGAGTTCAGCCTGATCTCGCTGCTGGGTCTGTTCCTGCTGATCGGCGTGGTGAAGAAGAACGCCATCTTGATGATCGACCTGGCGCTGCAGCTGGAGCGCCACGACGGCCTGTCGCCGGAGGAGTCGATCCGCCGCGCCTGCCTGCTGCGCCTGCGGCCGATCCTGATGACCACCCTGGCGGCGATCCTCGGCGCGCTGCCGCTGCTGCTCAGCCGCGCCGAGGGCGCGGAGATGCGCCAGCCGCTGGGCCTGACCATCATCGGCGGCCTGGTGTTCAGCCAGATCCTCACCCTCTACACCACGCCCGTGGTCTACCTGTACCTCGATCGCCTGCGCCACCGGTTCAACCGCTGGCGCGGCGTGCGCACCGACGCTGCCCTGGATACCCCGCTATGAACTTTGCCCACACCCGAATCCACCGTGCCCTCAAGCGGCTGACCCAGGGACGCGGTTCGCGTCTGGTCAGCGCCGGGTTGTGCGTGGCCATGCTCAGCGCCTGTACCCTGAGCCCGGACTACCACCGCCCCGAGGTCAGCACCCCGGCGCAGTTCAAGCAGGCCGAAGGCTGGACCCAGGCCAACCCGTCCGACGCCATCGCCCGCGGGGCGTGGTGGGAGATCTATGGCGACAAGCAGCTCGACGCCCTGGTGGAGGAGCTCAACCGCAGCAACCAGACCGTGGCACAGTACGAGGCGCAGTACCGTCAGGCCCAGGCGCTGGTGCGCAGCAGCCGTGCCTCGCTGTTCCCTTCGCTGAACCTGACCACCAGCAAGAACCGTTCGGCCCAGGGCACCGGCAGTTCCAGCTCCAGCCTGTCGAACAACAGCAGCGGCATCCGCGACACCTACAACGCGCAGCTCGGGGTGAGCTGGGAGATCGACCTGTGGGGCAAGTTGCGTGAAACCATGAACGCCAACGAATCCAGCGCCGAGGCCAGCCTGGCCGACATGGCGGCCATCCGCCTGAGCCAGCAGTCGGAGCTGGTGCAGAACTACCTGCAACTGCGGGTGATCGACGCGCAGAAGCGCCTGCTCGAAGCCACGGTCGCGACCTATGAGCGGTCGTTGAAGATGAACGAAAACCAGTACCGCGCCGGGGTTGCCGGGCCGGATGCCGTGGCCCAGGCGCGTACCCAGCTCAAGAGCACCCAGGCCGACCTGATCGACCTGGCCTGGCAGCGCGCGCAGTACGAGAACGCCATCGCCGTGCTGATGGGCAAGGCGCCAGCCGATTTTGCCCTGGCGGCGAGCAACGACATTCCGGCGTTGCCGCAGGTTCCGCTGTCGCTGCCATCGCAGTTGCTCGAGCGGCGTCCCGACATCGCTTCGGCCGAGCGCAAGGTCATGGCGGCCAACTCGAACATCGGCGTATCGCGGGCGGCGTATTTCCCGGATCTGTCGCTGAGCATGAACGGAGGGTACTCCAGCAGCAGTTTCAATAACTGGATCGAGTTGCCCAACCGCTACTGGTCGGTAGGGCCGCAACTGGCGCTGACGCTGTTCGACGCCGGCAAGCGTAGCGCCGAGGTTGACCGGACGGTGGCGGTGTACGACCAGACCGTGGCGCAGTATCGGCAGACGGTGCTCGACGGGTTCAAGGAGGTCGAGAACTATCTGGTGCAGCTAAAGGTGTACGGGGACGAGGCAGTGGTGCGGCAGGAAGCGCTGGACGCGGCGCGGGAATCGTTGCGGTTGACCGAGAACCAGTACAAGGCAGGCTTGATCGGCTACCTGGACGTGGTCAACGTGCAGACCACGGCGCTCAGCAGCGAACGAAGTGTGCTGACATTGCTGCAGGGGCGGTTGGTGACGAGTGTGCAGTTGATCGCGGCGCTTGGGGGCGGATGGGATTTGCAGCGGGAGTTGCCGGCGGAGTGAGCCAGTGGGGCGGGGTAATCGGTTGGACCGTCAAACCCGCCCCCTGAAGACCTGTGACGAAGATCGTTGTTGTGCGTATATAGATAACATGTTAACTATTGCATCAGAACAACAATCTGCGTGTGGAGGTCGTCATGCCCCAGCCCGTCCCCCCCTTAAGCGGCAAGCCTGACCTTGACGGCCTGGAGCGCTGGACCACGGCCATGCAGAAGGTCTGCGGCCGGTTCCAGACCGAGCTTGCCTTCAACCGCTCGCTGTTTATCGGCGAGATATCGACCTTCAACCGTGCCGGGCTGGCCCTGGCCAACCTGCGCACCAACGCCGGCAATATCCGCCGGCTTGGCGACAACCCCGACCGCGACGACGACCAGCATTGCTTTTTGGTCAGCCAGCGCATGGGCCACTCGCGGATCACCCAGGATGGCGTGAGCATCCAGCTGTCGCCGGGCGAACTGCTGCTGATGGATTCGGTGGGGCCGTGTGAGATCACCCCGTTCGGTTTGATCGAGCATGTTTCGCTGTCGCTGTCCCGTGAACAGGTGCGCAAGCACGTGAGCGGGCAGGGCGCGACCTTCGGCAAGATTTCTTCGACCAATGCCTGCGGGCGCATGCTGCACCTGCTGATGGACCAGTTGTGCCGCGAGGGCGACGAGGCCGGAGAGACCCAGGGTGAGGCATTGCAGGCGGCGTTCATTGCTTTGCTGGAACCGGGCTTCGAGCGCGGCGACGACAGTCCCGGGTCACTCGCCGGGCTCAGCGGCGCGAGCCTGCGCGGCTATGTGCAGAAGGTCATCGACGAATCCCTGGGCCAGCCTGGCCTGACTCCGGCCAACCTGGCCGAGCGCCTGAGTATCTCGGTGCGCCACCTGTACCGCCTGTTCGAAGAGGAGGGCGATAGCGTCTGCCGTTACATCCAGCGCTCACGCCTCAAGCGCAGCGCGGACGACCTGTCCAACCCGTTCCTCAAGCGCGAGTCGATCACCTCGATCGCCTACAAGTGGGGGTTCACCGACTCGGCGCATTTCAGTCGGGCATTCAAGAAGCACTTTGAGCAGTCGCCGAAGGACTTCCGGGCAATGGCCCTGGTGGCTGGGCGATGATTCCGTGCCTGAAGAGTCATAGGCGTGGGAGCGGCGGTGCGCCGATGCGACTTGCCCCGCGATAGCGTCCGCTTGCCTGGCGAGGAAGTGCCGGCGCACGCTATCGCGGGGCAAGCCCGCTCCCACGGAGGCGTTTTGTCAGGCTATCGCCAGGTAATGCTTGACGAAGGTCTCGCTCAGCACCTCCCACAGCACTGGCGTGCCCTTGGTCACGAACCAGGCATCGCCTGCCTTGTAGCGCGTCACCTGACCGGTGGATTCATCGGTCAGCTGGATCTCGCCGGTCACGATCACCGCCTGCTCGCTGAACGGATAGACCATGCGGAACTTGCCCTGGGTGGTGCCGAAGTAGGCGCTGCTGACCGGGTCGGTGGGGGCGCCGTGGGTCATCTTGCCGTAGCACTTGACCTCGCCTTCGAGGATGGTCGAGCCCAGGTCGGCAACGGTGCCCCAGGCGTCGAGTTCGGACAGTTGCACACCCTGGCGGACGGCGGTAAGGGTCATGGTGGTTCTCCTGGTCTTGTTCAAAAGGAATCAACGGCGGCCGTTGAAGAAGCCCGACAGCTGATGCACGGTCTTGCCGGCGGTCAGCAGCAGCGGGCGGATATGGTCCTTGCCGAGGATGCGCGCATGCTTGACCGAGCTGATCAGGTCATAGCGGCTGGAGCCTTCGCTCATGCCTTCGGCGAGGATCTTGCAAATGATGTGGCTGGGGGTGACGCCGAAGCCCGAATAGCCCTGCACGTAGAAGGCGTTGGGACGGTTGCTCAGGGTGCCGATCTGCGGGAACAGGTTGGCGCTGGTGGCCATCGGCCCGCCCCAGGCCAGGTCGATGCGCACGTCCTTGAGGTAGGGGAAGATCTTCAGCATCAGGTTGCGGTTCCAGGCCTTCAGGTCCTTCGGGATGTGCTCCACGAACGGGGTGGCGGCGCCGAACAGCAGGCGGTTCTCGCGGGTGACGCGGTAGTAGTCGATCACCGGGCGGATGTCGCTGTAGGCACCGCGGATCGGGCTGATGCGCAGGATCTGCTCGTCTGACAGCGGTTCGGTCATCAGCTGGAAGGCGTAGGTGTTGACGGTGCGCGCATGCAGCTCGGGCTCGAGTTTGTTGAGGAAGCTGTCACAGGCCCACAGCAGTTTGCTGGCCTTGACCGAGCCGCGCCCGGTGCGCACGGTGATCCGCTCGCCGTAGTGCACCTCCAGGGCCGGACTGTGCTCGAAGATCCGCGCGCCGTGGCCGACCAGGGCCTGGGCTTCGCCGAGCAGCAGGTTCAGCGAATGCACGTGACCGCCGCCCATGTGCAGCAGGGCGCTGCTGTAGGCGTCGGAGCCGATGATCTGCTTGACCTCCGAGCCGCCGAGGAAGCGAATCTCGTCCTTGCCGTTGATCGCCTTGAAGTCCTTTTCCCAGGCGCGCAGGGTCTTTTCCTGGCGGGCGTTGAAACCCATGTAGCCGTAGCCGTGGCAGAAGTCGGCGTCGATCTGGTAGCGGGCGATGCGTTCCTTGATGATGCCGGCGCCCAGTTCGCTGATCTCGAAGATTTCGCGCAGGCCTTTCTCGCCGACGCTGCCCTTGATCTTCTCCAGGTCGTGGCCGATGCCGGCCATGATCTGCCCGCCATTGCGGCCGGTGCCGCCGAAGCCCAGGTAGCGGGCTTCGAGCACGACGACATTGGTGATGCCTTTCTCGGCCAGTTCCAGGGCGGTGTTGATGCCCGAGAAGCCGCCGCCGATCACCACGACATCGGCGTCGATGTCGCTTTCCAGGGTGGGGAAGCTCAGGTTGTACTTCTTGGTGGCGGTGTAGTAGGTAGGCGTTTCGATGTTGATCATGGCGCAGCCTGGACAGTTGGAATTGTTGGACAGCAGGGCTTGCACAAAGCGCTGGCGGTTGCAGGCATTGAGCACCTAACGGCAGGTAGGTGTCTTGCCCGGGGCTGCCAGGGTTTTGCTTCAGGCTGCCAGGGATTCCATCTCGAAAGGCATGCGGCGGCAGCATGACCTCCACGGGAGGTGTGGTGATCATGCGCCTCATGAATATGTTAAGTAAATCGCCACCAGCGGCGGCTTTCCCTGTAGGAGCGGCCTTGTGCCGCGAAAGGGCCGCAAAGCGGCCCCGGCGATCTTTGCAACAACGCTGAAATCCCGGGGCTGCTGCGCAGCCCTTTCGCGGCACGAGGCCGCCCCTACAGGGATGGCGAATGGCTTGGACTTTTACTTGAAATCCCACTGCATCTGCGTGGCGATGCTCACGCCGCTGGACGACCTGACGCACACGTCCAGGTAGTCGGTGAAGCGTGGCGGCACGGCGATGCCTTCTTCCAGCAGCCGACTGTTGTCGAACAGGTAGTTGAGGTCGGCGAAGCCGCTGTACAGGCGCAGTGCGCGCAGCACAAGGCGCGGGTTGGCGGGGCCGATGCGGGTTTCGAAGCGGCTGGCCAGCGACTTCAGATCGTCGACATCGACCTTGCGGTAGCGCTCGCCCACCGGTTGCGCGCCATTGGCCAGGGCGAAGGCTTCGTCGATCTCGGCGAAGGTGCAGGCCGAGTGATGGCCGGCGGAGATGTGGTACAGGTCATGGCCCAGGCGCGGCTTGAGCGTCAGGCCGATCAGCGCCTCGGCGCAATAGTCCACCGGGATCACGTCGATCTGCTCGTCCAGGCCGCAGGTGAAGCTTTCCAGGGCGAAGCCCATGCGGAACACCCAGAAGATGCTGCCCGACGCCTGGCAACCCAGGCTGCGGTGACCGACCACGATGGACGGCCGCGCCACTACCAGGGGCAGGGCGGGCAGCTCCTCACGCAGGCGTCGCTCAATCTCCGCTTTCGAGGCGGTGTAGTCCACCAGTTGCTGGGCCGCCTCGGGGAATTCCCAGGACTCGCTGATCGGCGACTCCCGCTGCGTGCCGCAGCACATGGCGGTGCCCACGTGCAGGAAGCGCTTCAGGCGCGCGGAGCGGCTCAGCACCTGGGCGAAGGCGAAGGTGCCCTCGACGTTCACCGGCCAGATGTTGGGGTTCTTCGAGAACGACGCCACGGCGGCGCAGTTGATCACCCGGTCGATCTGCATCAGCCGCGGGGTCTCGCGGGCCAGCCAGGCGGTGTCGAGGAAGTCGCCGCAGATGATCTGCGCCTCGCTCAGCGCCAGGCCCTGACGGTCATCGACGCCATGCTGGCGCAGGTTGTCGCGCAGGCGCTGCAGGCCCTGGGCCGGGTTGTCGGCGCGGACCAGGAAGCACAGAGCACCGGCATGGCCTTCGGCGATCATCCGGGCGGCGACGGCGCCCCCGAGAAAACCTGTGGCGCCGGTCAGCAGGATACGTTCCTGCGCTGGGTTTGAAGTGTCAGGCGCATCAGTGGCTGGGATGTTCATAGTTTCCTCGGTAGATGAGTTGTCCGTACCACAGGCCATGGAGGGGATGTAACCGTTTAGCGTACGGGTCGGCTGCCACCTGTCGCACGGGCGTGTGCATGTCCCCTTTTAATTAAAAGGCGTAGGCAGTGTTAAGGGGGCAAGAAATGCTCGGAACAGGATGAGCACTCCATGGCCAGGCCAGTGGCAGCAAAGGCTGGCAATGGATTGTCGGTCCCTTGAAACATGAATTCAATTAACTGTTTCAAGCGTTGTAATGTTTTTGGTGAAAGAATTTTAATGGGTGATACATAACTGTGAATATGTGTGTTCAATAGGTAAATATATTCAAACTTGGCTATTGGCAGCGCTCACGAAGAGGCAATAAAGGGCGCTTCCCAGATTCCGCCATCCCCGATGACGAAAACCCGTTGCCCGACAGCGGCGTGCACGGTGAAGCCGCCAGTGAAACTGCCGAATGCAGGCATAAGGGTCAGGTGCTCGTCTACCCTGAAGCAGGGCAGGCGCAGCTGTTGGCGGCCTCGCCCACGCAAGCGATAGGCAGGATGTACATGGCCCGCCAGCACGTGACGGCCTGGAAACGGGGTCGGCTCGTGCTGCAGGGCAAACGGACCGAGCAGCAAGGGTTCGGGAACGACCTCGATGCCCAGCTCCGCGGGTGGATCGCCGGCATGCCGGTCATGGTTGCCACGCACCAGCAGGAGCGGCAATGCAGGATGGCGGCCGCGCCACTCGACCAACGCCGCCAGCGTACCTGGTGTCCTGCCTGCGGCGCTGTGCAGGAAGTCACCGAGCAACACCAGCCGTTGACAGGCGAAGTTGCGCAGCAGGGTGTCGAGACGCTGCAGGTTTTCAGCGGTGGTGCCGCTGGGCACCGGTTGGCCCAGCGCCCGGTAACCGGCGGCCTTGCCCAGATGAAGGTCGGCGACCAGCAAGATGCGTTGGCCAGGCCACCACACTGCCTTGTCTGCGAGCAGCCAAAGTTCGGTGCCGGCCACCTGTACGACCTGGTGAACAGGGTGGGTCATGACTCTTTGTTCCGTGCATGGCGTGTCGGTCGAGGCCGGCCATCCTTGCGTCGCCTTTGGGCACCGGGCCGAGGCTGTTCGCACTCCACCCGTGGCGGCGCCAGGGTCGTGCTCGTGCAGACAGCGCCTCCGGCGGCCTCTTCCAGCTCGGCAACCATGCGCCGGATACGGTCTGCCAGCTTTTCCGAACTGAGGCCTTCGCGAAAGCGCTCCACCAGCAGCGGGAACGCGAACGGTGTCGCACGCATCAGCGGCCTCACCAACAGGCGCAATCCGCGCAGGCGCTGCAACGTCTGATCGAGGCGCTTTACGTCAAGCTCCTGGCTCAGCACTTCCTGGCGCGCCTGGGTGAGCAACAGGTTGTCCGGATCGTGCTGCCTGAACACATCGAAATACAACCCGCTCGAGGCCTGCAATTGGCGGGCGCTTTTGGGCGCACCGGGATAACCGGTGAACACCAGCCCGGCGACCCGGGCAATCTCGCGAAAGCGTCGCCGCGCCAGCTCGCCGGCATTAAGGCTGGCAAGCACCTCGTGCAGCAGGTCGTCGCTGGCGAACAAGGCCGGGGTCAGGGCGTCGGCGTAATCAATGGCGCTGGCACAGAGCAGCTCCAGGCCATAGTCGTTGACCGCGATCGAGAAACTCAGGGGCACATTTCGCGCCAGCCGCCAGGCCAGCAGGCTGGCGAGCCCCAGATGGACCGAGCGTCCGGCGAAGGGGTAGAGGAACAGGTGCCAGCCCTCGCGGGACTTCAGGGTTTCCGCCAGCAATGTGTCCTTGCCGGGTAACGCCGACCAGGCTTGCTGCACCTCGAGCAGCGGACGCAGCAGCTGCATTTCAGGGCCGTCGTACACGCCCTGGTCCGCTGCATCCAGCTTGGCCAGCATGGCATCGGCCAGCTCGCCGGAAAGCGGCATGCGACCGCCGTTCCAGCGGGGAATGGCGGCCTTGCGGCTGGTTGAGCGGCGCACGTAGACCGTCATTTCGCGCACCTCCACCAGTTCCAGGGGGCGACCGGCGAACAGGAACGTGTCTGCGGGACGCAGGCGGGCAATGAAGCCTTCCTCGATGGTGCCCAGCGAACCGCTACCGCCCCGACCCCAGAACTTCACCGTGAGACTGGCGTCGCTGACGATGGTACCGACGCTCATGCGGTGACGGCGCGCCAGCCGCGCGTCGCTTACCCGCCAGACGCCGCTGGAGTCCGGCTCGGCGCGACGAAAGTCAGGGTAGGCGGTGAGCGAATGGCCGCCGTGGCGAATGAAGGCCAGCGCCCACTGCCACTGGGCGTCGGTCAATGCCCGGTACGACCAGGCTTCGCGCACCTCGGCGAGCAGCTCTTCGGCACGAAAACCATCGCCAAGCGCCATGCTCACCAGGTGCTGGACCAGCACGTCCAACGGATGCTCAGGCGCCTGGCGCGCCTCGACCTTGCCTTCGGCCACGGCGGTGCGGGCGGCAGCGGCCTCCAGCAACTCCAGGGCATGGGTCGGTACCAGGGTCGCCCGAGAGGGTCGCCCCGGTGCGTGACCGGATCGCCCGGCGCGCTGCATCAGGCGCGCTACACCCTTGGCCGAACCGATCTGCAGCACCCGTTCGACCGGCAGGAAATCCACCCCAAGGTCCAGGCTGGAGGTACAGACCACCGCTTTCAGCTGGCCGAGCTTGAGCGCCTGCTCGACCCAGTCGCGTACCTCGCGCGACAGCGAGCCATGGTGTAGCGCCAGTAACCCGGCCCAGTCGGGGCGGGCTTCGAGCAGGGCCTGGTACCAGCTTTCCGCCTGCGAGCGCGTGTTGGTGAATACGAGTGTGGTGGCGCTGTTTTCCAGCTCGGCGACGACCTGTCCGAGCATGCGCAGGCCCAGGTGGCCGGCCCAGGGAAAGCGCTCGAACACAGCAGGCAGCAGTGTGTCGATGCGCAGGTCCTTGGCGGTGCGACCTTGAACCAGCCGGCCGGCGGGCATCAGCACCTGGCGGGCGTGCTGCAGGTTGCCGAGCGTGGCGGACAAGCCCCAGACCAGCAGGTCAGGCTGCCAGCGGCGTAGACGGGCGAGGGCCAACTGCAGTTGCACGCCGCGCTTGTTGCCCAGCAGCTCATGCCATTCATCCACCACCACCATGCGCAGGCTGGCAAAGGTCTCGCGGGCGCTGGCCTGGGTCAGCAGCAGGGTCAGGCTTTCCGGCGTGGTGACCAGGGCGCTGGGCAGCCGCCGCCCCTGACGCGCACGTTCGGCGCTACCGGTATCGCCGGTACGCAAGCCGACGCGCCAGTCTATCCCGAGCGCATCAAGGGGTGACTGCAGGGCTTTTGCCGTATCGGCAGCCAGTGCGCGCATAGGGGTGATCCACAGTACGGTCAGCGGGGCCATGGCCGGTTTCCTGGAACCACGCGTTGGCAGCGGCGCTGGCTGGACGAAGCGATCCAGTGCGGCGAACCATACCGCATAGGTCTTGCCGGCACCGGTGGCGGCATGCAGCAGCCCCGACTCGCCCTGACCGACGGCCCGCCAGACTTCCTTCTGGAACGCGAAGGGTTTCCAGCCTCGCTCGGCGAACCAGGTCGACGAAGGCCGCCGCCGCTTCGCGGTCATCATCAGAGCAGCCCCTGCAGCGTGGCCAGGGTGTCGGCCTGCTCGATGGTCTTGTCGGTGCGCCAGCGCAGCATGCGCGGGAAGCGCACCGCAATGCCGCTCTTGTGGCGCCTGGACAGGGAGATGCCTTCGAAGCCCAGTTCGAACACCAGGGTCGGCGTGACACTGCGCACCGGCCCGAACTTCTCCACCGTGGTCTTGCGAATGATCGCATCGACCTTGCGCATCTCATCGTCGGTGAGGCCGGAATAGGCCTTGGCGAACGGCACCAGTACCCGCTCGCCGGGAGCGCTGTCGTCCCACACCGCGAAGGTGTAGTCGCTGTACAGGCTGGCGCGGCGACCATGGCCCCGCTGGGCGTAGATCAGCACCGCATCGACGCTGAACGGGTCGATCTTCCATTTCCACCACATGCCGAGGTCGCGGGTGCGCCCGACGCCGTACAGCGAATCGCGGCGCTTGAGCATCATGCCTTCGACGCCGAGCTGGCGAGAGGACTCGCGCTGGCGCGCCAGCGCCAGCCAGTCTTCACCGCCCAGCCGGGGCGACAGACGCAAATGCGTGTCACCGACTTCGTCGACGAGTTGCTCCAGCTGTGCCCGACGTTGATCCTGGCTGCGGTTGCGCCAATCCTGGCCCTGCCATTCCAGCAGGTCATAGGCCAACAGGGCTGCCGGCAACTCCTCCAGGAGCTTCCTGCCGAGCGTCTTGCGGCCGATGCGTTGCTGCAGCAAGGCGAACGGCTGCACGCCGAACCCGTCGCCGGCGGCGTCCTTGCAGATCACCAGTTCGCCATCGAGCACCGTGCCGTCGGGCAGCGCGGCGGCCAGGGTGGCAAGCTCAGGAAAACGCTCGGTGATCAGCTCCTCGCCGCGCGACCAGAGCCAGCCATGCCCATCGCGCTTGACCAGTTGGGCGCGGATGCCATCCCATTTCCATTCCACCAGCCAGTCCTGGGCGGGTCCGAGCAAGGCGTCGAACCGCTCCACCGGCTCCTGCAACGGGTGAGCCAGGAAGAACGGGTAGGGCTGGCCGCCACGCTGGGCGTGCTCTTGGTGGGACTCCGGGGCAATCAGGGTCAGGTAGCGCTGCGGCGTCGGCCGGTGCGACAGGTCGGTATAGCCCACCATACGCTGCGCCACGCGCTTGGCGTCGACCCCGGCCAGGCTGGCCAGCGCCCGGGTCACCAGCAGTTTCGAGACGCCGACGCGAAAGGCGCCGGTCAACAGCTTCAGGCTGACCATCAGGCTCTGGCGGTCGAGCAGCGCCCACAGCTGCTGCAGGCGTTCGCCGAGCGTTTCGGGGGGAAGTCCGCGCAGCGGCAGCAACTGCTCCAGCCACCATTGCAGGCTGTGGTCCGAAGCCTGGGTGGATTCGGGTAACAGCAGCGAGATCGTTTCGGCAAGGTCGCCCACGGCTTGGTAGCTTTCTTCGAACAGCCACTCGGGCAACTGGCAGCGTTGAATGGCCAGCGCGCGCAGCAGGCGGGTCGGCACCACTTGCCGTGGGCGTCCGCCGGCCAGGAAATAAACCGCCCAGGCAGCGTCGGCTGGGGGGGCGCTGGCAAAATATTGTTGCAGCGCGGCGAGCTTGGCATTGCTCGAAGTCGTGGCGTCGAGTCGGGCGTAGAGGTCGGCGAAGGCTTTCATGACGCGGGTGCCTCCAGGGTGTCGTCTTCCTCGCCGTACTCGGTCTGGAAGGCACGGGCATCCAATCCCCGTTCACCGAGGTAACGGACCAGCACGTTGACCTGGCCGTGGGTGACCATCACCCGCTCGGCTGCGCTCTGCTCGATGGCCCAGAGCAGGCCGGGCCAGTCGGCATGGTCGGAGAGCACGAAGCCGCGGTCCACGCCGCGCCGCCGTCGGGCGCCGCGCAGCAGCATCCAGCCACTGGCGAAGCCATCGCTGTAATCGCCGAACCGTCGTAGCCAGGTGCTGCCGGCGGCCGACGGCGGGGCGAGCACCAATGCCTGGCGCAGCAGCGGATCACCGCGAGCGGTCGCGGTGGCGGACAGGGTACCGGGCAGGTGTATGCCGGCATCACGGTAGACGCGGTTAAGCGGTTCGACGGCGCCGTGCACCAGCAGCGGGCCGATGCTGGCGTCGATGCCATGCAGAATTCGCTGGGCCTTGCCGAAGGCATAGGCGAACAGCACGCTGGCGCGTCCGGCGGCGGCATTGGCGCGCCACCAGGCATCGATGTCGGCGAACAGGCGGGCCTGGGCCTGCCAGCGGTAGATCGGCAGGCCGAAGGTCGATTCGCTGATGAAGGTGTGGCAGCGCACCGGCTCGAAGGGCTCGCAGGTGCCGTCCGCCTCGATCTTGTAGTCGCCCGAGGCGACCCACACTTCGCCGTGGTATTCCAGGCGGACCTGGGCCGAGCCGAGCACATGGCCGGCCGGGTGCAGGCTCAGGGTGACGCCGTGATGCTCCAGGCGGGCGCCGTAAGGCAGGGTCTGCAGGTCGATGTCCTCGCCCAACCGGGCGCGCAGTATGCCCGCGCCGGGCGCCGCCGTCAGGTAGTGGCGGTTGCCCCGGTGGGCATGGTCGCCGTGGGCATGGGTGATGACCGCCCGGTCCACCGGGCGCCACGGGTCGATGTAGAAATCACCGGGAGGGCAGTACAGGCCCTCGGGGCGGGCGACGATCAGCTCCATGGCGCACCTTGGCCTCGGGATTAAAAGCTCAGAGCGTCGGGAGGCGAGACAGGTTCATTCGGGCCAGACGTCCGGCGTCAGGATCGACGTCGGACGTTGGCCTGCCGGCTAGGCGCGGAAGAACGCCAGCAGGTCCTGGTTGATGACTTGCGCGTGGGTGGTCGGCATGCCGTGGGGGTAGCCCTTGTAGGTCTTCAGGATGCCCTGGGGCAGCAGCTTGGCCGACAGCGGTCCCGAGTTCTCGTAGGGCACGATCTGGTCGTCGTCGCCATGCATCACCAGCACCGGGACGGTCACTTTCTTCAGCGACGCGGTGAAGTCGGTCTGGGAGAACGCGACGATGCCGTCGTAGTGCGCCTGGGCGCCGCCCATCATGCCCTGGCGCCACCAGTTGAGGATCACCCCCTGGTCCGCCTTGGCCCCGGGGCGGTTGTAACCATAGAACGGCCCCGCCGGGATATCGTGGTAGAACTGCGCCCGGTTGGCTTTCAGCTGGGCCTGCAGATCATCGAACACCGACTTGGGCAGCCCGCCGGGGTTGCCGTCGGTCTTGACCATCAGCGGCGGAACCGCGGCGATGATCGCGGCCTTGGGCACCTTGTCTTCGGGGTGGCGGGCCATGTAGTGGATCACTTCGCCGCCGCCGGTGGAGTGGCCGACATGAAACGCTCCCTCGACGCCAAGGTGCTTGACCACGGCGGCCACATCGTCGGCGTAGTGGTCCATGTCGTGGCCATCCCAGACCTGGCTCGAACGACCGTGGCCACGGCGGTCATGGGCGACCACGCGATAACCTTCGGCGACGAAGAACAGCAGCTGGGCATCCCAGTCGTCGGCGCTCAGCGGCCAGCCGTGGTGGAAGAAGATCACCTGGGCGTTACGGGGGCCCCAGTCCTTGTAGAAGATTTCGACACCGTCTTTGCTTGTGACGTATCCCATTTCGCTTCTCCTGTCTCTAGGGTGTGGAGCGCTCAGGCCGGTGACGGTTCACCTGGCCACCGGACAACTCTAGGATTAAAGTGCGCTTGAAGGTCAATGCAATTACAAAGGTGCCGGATGAGAATAGGAGAGTTGGCCAAACTTACCGGGCTGGCTGCGTCGCGCATTCGCTTCTACGAGGCCAGCGGGCTGATCAGCTCGGTCGAACGCAAGGCCAATGGTTATCGTGACTACGACGCCGACGCGGTGTGGGTGCTGGAAATGATCACCAACGCACAGGCTGCCGGGTTCTCGTTGGAGGAGATCCGCCAGTTGCTGCCGGCCAAGGCCAAGGGCTGGCAGCATGACGAACTGCTCGGCGGGCTCAAGCGCAAGGTCGAGGAAATCGAGCGGCTGCAGGAGCGTCTGGCGCGCAACAAGGCGCAGTTGCTGCTGGTGATCGAAGGGATCGAGAGCAAGCCCGAGGGCATGCCTTGCGCGGACAACTCGCAGCGGGTGCTGGGGCGGTTGCGCGAGGAGCTTGCCCAGGACAAGGCGCGGCGAGCTACTGACATGTAGGAGCGGGCTTGCCCCGCGAACACCGGCCTCGGCCGGTGCCATGCCACTGCATATTCATGGCCGGCCTCATCGCGGGGCAAGCCCGCTCCTACAGGAATCGAGCACCGTCAGTTCCGTCTCAGTCGCCCGAGGCCAGCGCCGCCAGCGGTCTGGGCGCATACAACGCGCTCTGGAACTCAGGCACATACTCGTACTTGACCATCCGCCCCAGCTGCAGATCGCGGATATAGCGCGACAGCTCGCCATCCCCCAGCACCAGCTGCGCCGAATCCCCGCTCATGCTCGAGGCATGCAGGGTCTGGCGCGAGGTGGCGTAGCCGTAGGCCAGTTGTCCCTTGTGGTCGAGGTTGGTGAAACTGTTGGTCACCAGGCCCGGTTCAGCGGACAGCCCCTCGAGTTTCTTCGCCCTGAAGATCACATCCACCTTGCCACTGCGCGCATCGCCGATGTCGTAGGTCACCGCCCGCGCATCCTCGCGGCGGTCGATCGAGGTCAGCCACTTGGGCAGGTTGTAGCCCACCACGCCGCGCACCCGCGCCAGCTCGGTATTGACCGGCAGCTTGAGCACATAACCCCAGAAATCCTTGGACATCGACTGCCCGACCACGGAGAAGGGCCCGAGATTAGCCTTGCCGGGTTTGCTGGTGATGATCGACAGGGCGATCTCGTTGTAGCTGTCGTTGTCGCAGTAGTCGTAGGTGTAGGCGGTAAACGCCACCAGCCCGCGCCCCGGCCACACCTGCAACGGTTGCACCTGTTCCAGCACTTCGGCGGGCATCAGGGCGCGCAGGCGGTCCAGGTCGGCGGTATAGACGGCGGTGACGCGGCTGTTCCTGTAGTAGAAGTTCGGCGAGTAGGAGGTGAAACCCATGTCGACCCGGGTCTTCTCCAGGCCCTTGAACCAGCTCAGGTCGATACCCGGCGCCTCTGCCTCGATCACGGCCAGCGGCGGGTTGGAACGGTAACGGTCGTACAGCCCGCCCTTGAGCACCGGCACCGAGAGCCCCGCGATGTCGATCTGCGTGGTTTCGGCGTATTCAGGGAGGCCATTGGCGGCGTGGGTGACGGGCATCAGCAGGGCGCCGGCCAAGGCGGTTGCGCTTGCGAGTTTCACGGTGCGGTATCTCCAGGAGTGGGTAAGGGCAGTCACTGCGCAATCACCCTAACGTTCAAGCCAACTTGAGAGTCAATGATCAAATTTTCGACAGTCCAGGGCTTGACCTTAAAGTTGACTTCAAGGCTAACGTCTGCGCAACGCCACTTTCTCGAGGTATTGCCGATGGACGTGTTCTCCTCCCTGACCCTGCCCAATGGCGCGGTCGTCCCCAACCGCATCGCCAAGGCCGCCATGGAAGAAAACATGGCCGATGCCGACCATGCGCCTTCGGACCGGCTGATGCGCCTGTACCAGGCCTGGGCGCAGGGCGGCGTCGGTCTGCTCATCAGCGGCAACGTCATGGTCGACCAGCGCGCCATGACCGGCCCCGGCGGCGTGGTGCTGGAGGATGACCGGCACCTGGAGCGTTTTCGCCAGTGGGCCGCCATCGGTCGCTCGAAGGGGGCGCAGTTCTGGTTGCAGATCAACCACCCCGGACGGCAGATGCCGGCGAGCCTCGGGCAGCAGACCTGGGCGCCCTCGGCCGTGGCGCTGGACCTGGGCAACATGTCCAGGCATTTCTCCACCCCGCGGGCGATGCCTGCCGAGGTGATCGACGAGGTGATCCGGCGCTTCGCCAACTCCGCGCGGCTTGCCGAGCAGGCCGGCTTCAGCGGCGTGCAGATCCACGCAGCCCATGGCTACCTACTCAGCCAGTTCCTTTCGCCGCTGAGCAACCAGCGCACCGACCAGTGGGGCGGCTCCCTGGACAACCGCGCGCGGCTGCTGCTGGAGATCGTCAAGGCGGTGCGCGCGGTGGTGTCGCCCGGTTTCGCCGTGGCGGTCAAGCTCAACTCGGCGGACTTCCAGCGTGGCGGCTTCAGTGCCGACGATGCCCGGCAAGTGGTGCGGCTGCTCAATGAGCTGGCAGTCGATCTTGTGGAGCTGTCCGGTGGCAGCTATGAGGCGCCGGCGATGCAGGGCCAGGCCCGGGATGGCCGCACGCTTGCGCGTGAAGCGTACTTCCTGGAATTTGCCCGGGACATCCGCACGGTGGCGAAGATGCCGGTGATGGTCACCGGCGGTATCCGCCGTCGACCGGTCGCCGAGCAGGTGGTGCAGAGCGGCGTCGAGATGGTCGGCATCGGCACCGCCCTGGCCATCGCGCCGGCCTTGCCCCGTGCGTGGCGGGCGGGGGAGACGGTGGTGCCGGAACTGCGCCCGATCACCTGGAAGAACAAGGCGTTGGCTTCGCTGGGCAACATGGCCATGGTCAAGTTCCAGCTGCGCAGGCTGAGCGAGGCCAAGGCGCCCGAGCCCAGGGTATCTCCATTGTGGGCGCTGCTGCGCCAGCAATGGACCGACGCCGTGCGCGCCAGGCAGTACCGGCGGCGCATGGCGCAGGCCTGACACCCCAGGGCGCCAAGGAGATGCGATAATGGCCGCGCTATCACAAGAGGCGCACCATGCTGACCATCTCCAACAACGTGCATCTGCCGGATGCCGAGATCGAACTGACCTACATCCGTGCCCAGGGCGCCGGCGGGCAGAACGTCAACAAGGTCTCCAGCGCCGTGCACCTGCGCTTCGACATCCCGGCCTCGTCGCTGCCCGCGTTCTACAAGGAGCGGCTGCTGGCGCTGCGCGACAGCCGCATTACCGGTGACGGCGTGTTGATCATCAAGGCCCAGCAGTACCGTACCCAGGAACAGAACCGCATCGATGCGCTGGAGCGTCTGGCCGAGCTGATCATCGGCGCCGGCAAGGTCGAGAAGAAGCGCCGGCCGACCAAGCCGACCCTCGGTTCAAAGACCCGCCGCCTCGATTCGAAGTCCAGGCGTGGGACGATCAAGGCAGGGCGCGGCAAGGTGGATTTCTAGTGGACTTGGCCAGGCCACCTTTGCCTGCCTATAGCATTCATGAATAAAAAACAGGATTGAAATTCCCAATTGCACTGATCAGCAGGATCAATTTAGTGATCGGTCACGGGCTCCTTACCCTTTTCGAGGCGCATCAAGACGCCTGAAAAGAACCTTTAGGAGTACCCCATGGTCCCTTTGCTCAAGCTGTTCCAACCCGGTCGCCTGCTGGTGGCGGGCAGCCTCGCCGCCAGTCTGCTGTCGCTGTCCGTGCAGGCCGCCACCCTGACCCGTGACAACGGCGCGCCGGTCGGCGACAACCAGAACTCGCAGACCGCCGGCCCCAACGGCTCGGTGCTGCTGCAGGACGTGCAACTGCTGCAGAAGCTGCAGCGTTTCGACCGTGAACGCATCCCCGAGCGCGTGGTGCACGCCCGCGGCACCGGCGCCCATGGCCAGTTCACCGCCAGCGCCGACATCAGCGACCTGAGCATGGCCAAGGTGTTCCGCCCCGGCGAGAAGACCCCGGTGTTCGTGCGCTTTTCCTCGGTGGTGCACGGCAACCACTCGCCGGAAACCCTGCGTGACCCACGCGGCTTCGCCACCAAGTTCTACACCGCCGACGGCAACTGGGACTTGGTCGGCAACAACTTCCCGACCTTCTTCATCCGCGACGCCATCAAGTTCCCGGACATGGTCCACGCCTTCAAGCCGGACCCGCGCAGCAACCTCGATGACGATTCGCGCCGCTTCGATTTCTTCTCCCATGTACCGGAAGCCACCCGCACCCTGACCCTGCTGTACTCCAACGAAGGCACGCCGGCCAGCTACCGCGAGATGGACGGCAACAGCGTGCACGCCTACAAGCTGGTCAACGCCAAGGGCCAGGTGCACTACGTCAAGTTCCACTGGAAGAGCCTGCAGGGGCAGAAGAACCTCGACCCGAAACAGGTCGCCCAAGTCCAGGGCCGCGACTATAGCCACATGACCCACGACCTGGTCAGCGCGATCAACCAGGGCAAGCTGCCGAAGTGGGACCTGTACATCCAGGTGCTCAAGCCCGAGGAGCTGGCCAGGTTCGACTTCGACCCGCTGGACGCGACCAAGATCTGGCCCGACGTGCCGGAGCGCAAGATCGGCCAGATGGTGCTCGACCGCAACGTCGACAACTTCTTCCAGGAAACCGAGCAGGTGGCCATGGCGCCGTCGAACCTGGTACCGGGCATCGAGCCGTCCGAGGACCGCCTGCTCCAGGGGCGCCTGTTCGCCTATGCCGATACCCAGATGTACCGGGTCGGCGCCAATGGCCTGAGCCTGCCGGTGAACCGCCCGCGGGCCGAGGTCAACACCGTCAACCAGGATGGCGCGATGAACGCCGGGCACACCGACAGCGGCGTGAACTACCAGCCGAGCCGCCGCCAACCGCGTGACGAGCAGGCCGACGCGCGTTACGTGCAGACCTCGCTGAGCGGTAGCACCCAGCAGGCGAAGATCCAGCGCGAGCAGAACTTCAAACAGGCGGGCGAGCTGTTCCGTTCCTACGGCAAGAAGGATCAGACCGACCTGATCAACAGCCTCGGCCAGGCCCTGGCGACGGCGGACGAGCAGAGCCGCTACATCATGCTGTCGTTCTTCTACAAGGCGGATGCGGACTACGGCACCGGCCTGGCCAAGGTGGCCAAGGCCGACCTCGAGCGGGTCCGTGAGTTGGCGGCGAAGCTCAAGGACTGAGCGGCGCGGATCCGTAGAAGCGGGTTTATCCGCGATCACCCACGAAGCTGGGCGCGTCAAGGGTAAATCCGATTCTCGGAATCGACGTCTTCGTCGCGGTGGTCGAGATGGGCAGCTTCAGCGCGGCCGCCGAGCGCCTGAGTCTCAGTGGCTCGGCGGTAAGCAAGGGGGTGGCGCGCCTGGGGGCACGATTGCTCAACCGCACTACCCGCAGGCTGTCGCTGACCGAGGCGGGCGCGCTGTTCTACAAGACCTGCACCAGCGTGCTGGCCGATCTGGAAGAGGCCGAACAGGCCATCTTCGCCGAAAGCGACACCCCCCACGGCAAGGTACGCATCGATCTGCCGGCCGCCTTTGGCCGACTGCATGTACTGCCGCTGATCGTGGCGTTCACCCGGGCGCATCCGCGGTTGCAACCGCATGTGTCGTTTTCCGACCGCTACATCGACCCGGTGCAGGAGGGCGTGGACATCCTGGTGCGCATCGGCGGCGCGCAAGCCTGGCCTGCGGCCTTGGGGCACCGGTATTTCGGTGCCCAGCGCCTGGCGTTCTGCGCCTCGCCCGACTATCTGGCGCGACACGGCACGCCACAGGACGAGCAGGCCCTGGAGCGCCACTTGTGCATCGGCTATGGCGAGGCCACAGGTCTGGTCACGCCGTGGTACCTGGGCGGTGGGTTGCCGGGCGAGATCAGGCAGCGGATCGTCCAGCCACACCTGGCCATCGGCGATGGCGAAGGCATACTCGACGCGGTCCTGGCGGGCCTGGGCATCGGCCAGTTGCCGACCTGGCTGACCCGAACGCATATCGAGCGCGGCACGCTGGTCGAGGTGTTGCCGCAGCTCACCTCGCAGGGATTGCCGATGAACCTGGTCTGGCTGAAAAGGCGGGAGGGATTGCCCAAGGTGCGGGCGTTGCTCGATTACCTGTTGCCCCGGTTGAGTGCCGAAGGCTGCTCAGGGGAAGCGGAGTAAATTCATGGGGATCTACCCAGCTGTCTGGCGCACCTACTTTCTGCTGAACTTGTCACCTGGCACATGCAGATACGACATCACGCTTTCGGTGAGTTCGGTGGCCAGTTTCACCGCCTCCTTGTTGCGCGCCATGACCCCGGCCACCAGGCCTTCGATCAATGCCAGCACGGCGATGTTGGAGCTGGTCAGCACCGGATGATCAGCAGGGGCATACAACACGTGACGGGCCAGCGGCGCCAGCGGCGAGGCCGGGGAGTCGGTGATGGCCAGCACGGTCGCCTTGCGCTCATGGGCGAAGCGTGACAGTTGCAGGGTGTCCTGGGAGTAGCGTGGCAGGGCGATGGCCAGCAGCACATCCTGCTCGGTGATCGCGGCCAGGCGGTAGGCGGCGTTCTCGTTGCCGCCTTCCATGCTGATGGCGCAGGTGTCCTTGCAGAACGGCACCAGGGTCGAGGCGGCCAGGCCCGCCAGGTAGACGCTGTTGCCGAACCCCAGCACATAGACCTTGCGCGCCTCGAGCAGGCAGCCGACGAACGCCTCGAAGGCGTCGGCCTGGTTGTTGCTGGCGGTGGTCGCCAGGTTGCTGCTGGCGCTCTGGATCTGCTCATGCAGGCCGAACTCGCCACCTGGGCGCTGGGCCAGTTCGTTGCGCAGCTTGTCCACCGGCGAGACCATCTGTTGCAGGGTCGCCACCAGCTCGGCCTTCATGCCGCTGTAGCCGCCAAGGTCCAGGGCCTTGGCCAGGCGGTTGACCGCGGCCGGTGAGGTGGCGGTGGCCTGGGCCATCTCCTCGATGGTCAGGGTCGCGGCCTTCAGCGGATGGCGCAGGATGTAGTCGGCGACCTTGCGCAGGGACGGCGGCAGTTCGCCCAGGCTCTGCGACAGCTTGCGCATGACCGCGGAGGCGTAGACGGTGGTGTTCTTGGTATGGCTCGACATCCGGCGCGACGCTCCCTGAAAGTTGCCGGTAGTGTATCCCAAGGCGCCCGGCGGCGGAGCCGCGGAGCGCCCCTGCGCTTACTTCAGGCTTCCGGCGAGGAACTGGCACAGGCGTTCGGACTGCGGCCGGGCCAGCAGTTCGCGTGGGTCGCCGCGCTCCTCGACCTGGCCCTGGTGGAGGAACAGCAGCTGGTTGGACACCTCGCGGGCGAAGCCCATCTCGTGGGTGACCACGACCATGGTGCGGCCCTCCTGGGCCAGGTCCTGCATGACCTTGAGCACCTCGCCGACCAGCTCCGGGTCGAGCGCCGAGGTCGGCTCGTCGAACAGCATCACCTCGGGCTCCATGGCCAGGGCCCGGGCAATCGCCACCCGTTGCTGTTCGCCACCGGACATGTGCGCCGGATAGGCGTCGCGGCGATGGCCGACGCCGACCTTGGCCAGGTAGTGCTCGGCCTTGTCCCGGGCCTCCTTGCGGTTCATGCCGAGCACGTGCACCGGGGCTTCCATGACGTTGTCCAGGGCGCTCATGTGCGACCACAGGTTGAAGTGCTGGAAGACCATGCTCAACCGCGCGCGCAGGCGCTGCAGCTGGCGCGGGTCCGCCGCGCGCAGCCCGCCGCGGGCGCACTCGCGCAGCTTGAGCTGTTCGCCGTTGACCAGGATCTGCCCGGCATTGGGTTGCTCGAGCAGGTTGATGCAGCGCAGGAAGGTGCTCTTGCCCGAGCCGCTGGAGCCGATGATGCTGATCACATCACCGGCGTCGGCCTGCAGCGAAACGCCCTTGAGCACCTGGTGGTTGCCGTAGCTTTTGTGCAGGTCGTGGATTTGCAGTTTGTTCATCAGTCGGTACTCGCAGGGGTCAGTCGCTGAGCAAGCGACCTTGGCGGATGGAGGTGCTGCCGGCGACCTTGGCCAGCCACAGGCCGGGCTGGGCGAAGCGCAGGCGTTCACGGGCGTAGAGGATGCCGTCGGTGGTGGCCCTGACCACGCTGTGGCGGTCGCTGAGCGGATCGAGCACTTCGAACAGCGGATCACCGACCCGCACCTGCGCGCCCAGCGGCTGCAGGTAGCTGACCACGCCCGGGTGTTCGGCGTAGGCATACTGCGCGCCGGCGAAGGGCGTGGGTTGGCAGCAGTGTTCCGGCGCGGCCGGCCACGGGCCGCTGATCAGGCCCTGGTCGGCGAGGTAGCCGAGGATCTGCTCGGCGCTGGCCTGGCACTGTTCGCGCTCGGTGTCGGCCATGCCGCGCAACTCGATGGTGGTCGCCACGCAGGCCAGGGGAATCTCGGCCTCGGGGAAGTACTCGCGCAGGTGCAGCCAAGGCGCCGCGCAGGCTTCATCGAAGGCATCGCCGCCGGCGCCCTCGGCCAGCAGCGCCGCTTGCGCACCGAGGCGGGCGGCCAGCGGGCGCAGCTGGGTCCAGTGCTGCGGCATGGCGTACAGCAGCATCACCGATTCGAAATCGCAGTGCAGGTCCAGCACCAGGTCGGCGTCGCAGGCGTGGCGCAGCAGCAGGCGGCGCAGGCCGTCGAGCTCCGAGCCGGGCGCGGGCAGTTCGTCAAGGAGTTCGAGCATGGCCCGGCGGATGGTCGTCACGTTGGCCTGGCCATCGCTGCCCAGGCGGCCTTCCAGGTGAGCGGCCAGCGCTTCGGTCAGCGCCGGGAAATCGCGATTGAAGTTCTTGCCACTGTTGAACTCGAAGCGGCCCTGGTGGGTGGCCTGGAACATCTGGCCGATGCCGATCGGGTTGGCCAGCGGCACCAGTTCGATCACTGCTGTCAGCCGACCTTGCGCCTCGAGTTCGAGCAGGCGGCGCTTGAGCTCGATGGCCACGCGCATCCCCGGCAGCTCGTCGGCGTGCAGAGAGGCCTGGATGTAGGCCTTGCGCGGGCCGCTGCCAAAGCGCAGCACGCGCAGGGAGCGCTGGGTCCCGCAGGCGCTCCAGGGCAGGATATGGTCGATGTGCTGCATGGAAGCTCCTTAGTGCTTGCGGGGGGCGAGGTAGGCCAGCCAGTGGCGCTCGGCCAGTTTGAACAGGCGTACCAGCAGGAAGGTCAGGACCAGGTAGATCAGCCCCGCGGTGATGAAGGCCTCGAACGGCAGGTAGTAGCGGGCATTGAAGGTCTTCGCCGCGCCGGTGATGTCGACCAGGGTGACGATCGAGGCCAGGCTGGTGGTCTGCAGCATCATCAGCACTTCGTTGCCGTACTGCGGCAAGGTGCGGCGCAAGGCCGAGGGCAGCAGGATGCGCCTATACAGCGTCATTCTCGACATGCCCATGGCGCGGGCCGCTTCCACCTCGCCGCGCGGCGTGGCGCGCAGGCTTCCGGCCAGCAACTCGGCGCTGTAGGCGCTGGTGTTGATGGCGAACGCCAGGCAGGTGCAGAACGTGGCGCTGGACAGGTAGGGCCACAATGGGCTCTGGCGCACCGCCTCGAACTGGGCCAACCCGTAGTAGATCAGGAACAACTGCACCAGCATCGGCGTGCCGCGGATCACATAGGTGTAGAGCCAGGCGGGATAGCGCAGCAGGCACGTGCGCGAGACCCGCATCAATCCCAGCGGGATCGCCAGGGCCAGGCCGCAGGCCAGCGAGATCAGCAGCACCTTGAGGGTCAGGGCGATGCCGTTGAGGTACAGCGGCAGGTTCTGCCAGATCAGCGGATAGTCGAGTGTCATCGGGCAGCTCCCCTAGAGCTCGGCGGCTTTGAAACCGACCGAGTAACGTTTCTCCACGCCGCGCAACAGCAACAGCGAGGCACTGGTCAGCAGCAGGTACAACGCCGCCACGGAGAGGAAGAAGGTGAACGGCTGGTGAGTGGCGTCGGCGGCGTTCTTGGCCTTGAACATCATGTCCTGCAGGCCGATCACCGAGATCAGCGCGGTGGACTTGGTCAGCACCAGCCAGTTGTTGGTGAAGCCCGGCAGCGCCAGGCGCACCATCTGTGGCAGGCTGATCCGCACAAACACCTGCAGGGCGCTCATGCCGTAGGCCATGCCGGCCTCGGCCTGGCCTTTGGGAATGGCCAGGAAGGCGCCGCGAAAGGTCTCCGAGAGGTAGGCGCCGAAGATGAAGCCCAACGTGCAGACGCCGGCGACGAAGGGGTTGATGTCGATGTACTGCTCGTAGCCCAGTGCCAGCGCCAGGCGGTTGACCAGGTCCTGGCCGCCATAGAACACCAGCAGGATCAGGACCAGGTCGGGAATGCCGCGCACCACCGTGGTGTAGACCTCGCCCGGTACCGCCAGCCATTTCAGGGGGGACAGGCGACAGGCCGCACCGAACAGGCCCAGGCCGATGGCCAGGGCCATCGCCAGCAGGGCCAGGTGGATGCTCAGCCAGGCGCCATCGAGAATGCTCGATCCGTAGCCGTGAAGCATGATGAAAACCCTCGTCAGCCTGCGCTATTGGCCGTAGATGTCGAACGGGAAGTACTTGCGCTGCACCTGCTGGTAGGTGCCATTGGCGCGGATCGCGGCGATGGCGGCGTTGAGCCGCGCCAGGTTGGCGCTGTCGCCCTTGCGCACGGCGATGCCGGCGCCGCGGCCGAAGTAGTGCGGGTCGGCGATGTCCGGGCCGACCAGGGCGAAGCCCTGGCCTGACGGGGTCTTGATGAAGCTCTCTTCGGTGTTGACGCTATCGGCGAGAGTGGCATCCAGGCGCCCGGATACCAGGTCGAGGAAGGCTTCGTTCTGCGAGGCGTAGCGGACGATCTCGACCCCCGCCGGCTCCAGCTGTTCGGTGGCGAAGCGGTCATAGGTGGACGACCTTTGAACCCCGACCTTGCGGCCCTTGAGGTCCACCGCCGGGGTGTCGAGCCGGCTGCCGGCCTTCATCGCGAACTTGCCGGGGGTCTGGTAGTACTTGTCGGTGAAGTCGACCGACTTCAAGCGATCCTCGGTGATCGACATCGACGACAGCACCGCGTCGATCTTGCGCACTTTCAACGACGGGATCATGCCGTCGAACTCCTGGATCACCCACTGGCACTTGACCTGCATCTGTGCGCACAGGGCATTGCCGATGTCGTAGTCGAAGCCGGCGAGTTCGCCTTCTGGGGTGCGATAGGAGAAGGGCGGGTAGGCGGCCTCGATGCCGAGGCGCAGGCTGGCGTCATCGGCCTGGGCGAAGGCGCTGCAGGCAAAGAGTGCCAGCGCGCCGAGAAGTCCTGTCTTGTTCATGTTCTTGACTCCGTTGGGTGGGGCGTACCGTCCAGGGCCCTGTTTGGGAGGGGCCTGGGCACGGAGAAGAAAATGACATGAAATATTTCATTTATCAATATGATGAAAATAAATGTGTCAGAGCAGTGATCGATGGTGTCCGCCGACAGGGTTGTGGCACCTATGAGATCGAGCGCTGCAGGGGTTGCGGCGGACAACTGGTGTCCCTCGCTAGACATCGTCGGCAACATGCACACCCAATCCATCCCGGCCAGGCGCAAGCTCTGGCCGCAGGGTCAACGCCGGGATCACATAATCCCCACCGTTCTGCCGCCGGAACGGAATGGGCGCATCACTCCACAATCCATCGAGCCGCTGGCCCAGCGCCTTGCACGCCGCCGCAAAGCCCGCATCATCGACCCGACTGGTGCGGTACACCGCGAATGGCGGCAGCACCTCGAACCCCGGGTAGAACAGGATGCCGTGCTGGATCGGAAACAGGATGTCGTTGAGTGGGCCATTGATGCCGCGCTCGCTGTAGTGCGAGGCCCAGCCACCCATGCTGACCATCAGCATGGCGCGCTTGCCCGCCAGCCGACCTTCGCCGTAGCGATCACCCCAGTGCCGGTCGGAGTGCTCGCCGACACCGTAGGCGAAACCATAGGCGTATACGCGCTCGACCCAGCCCTTGAGGATCGCCGGCAGGCCGAACCACCACAGCGGAAACTGCAGGATCACCGCGTCGGCCCACTGCAGCTTGGCCTGTTCGGCGATGATGTCGGGCGCCTGGGTGCCCTCGGCGAACGCGCGGCGCGAAGCGTCGGAGGGGCTGAAGCGCTCATCGGCGGGGTGTTCGACGCTGTCGTCGGCGTCCAGCACGGCCTTGAACTTCATCGCATAGAGGTCCGAGACCTGGACATGGTGGCCCTGGCTTTCCAGGTGGCGGACGGCGAAGTCCTTGAGGGCGGCATTGAGCGAGCGGGGTTCGGGATGGGCGTAGACGATCAGGATATTCATGGTCGGGCTCCGGTAGGGGATAGCCAAAGCATGCGGATACCCTGAATATTGTTGAAATGAATAGATGAAATTGCAGGTATTGCCATGCATGATTCCTTGCGAAGTCTGGACCTGAACCTGCTGGTCACCCTCGACGCGCTGCTTGCCGAGCTCAACGTCACCCGCGCCGCCGAGCGCCTGCACCTCGCCCAGCCGACGGTCAGCGTGCAGCTGGCGCGGCTGCGCGATGCACTGGGCGATCCGTTGCTGTTGCCGGGGGCTCGCGGCATGCGCCCGACCGCCCGTGCCCTGGCACTGCGCGAGCCCTTGAGCCAGGCCCTGGAAGCGTTGCGCCTGGCCATCGCCGCCGAGCGACCGTTCGACCCGGCCCGGGCACAGCTGACCTGGCGGGTGGCCGCGACCGACTACACCGAAGCGACCATCCTGCTTCCTGCGCTGGGCGCACTGCGTGCGGCCGCCCCCGGCACGCGCCTGGCCATCGTCGACATGAACCCGCCGACGCTGGTGCGCAAGGCGGAGCAGGGCGAGCTGGACCTGGCTTTCCACATCGCCATCGATGCGCCGCCCGGTTTGCGCCAGCGTCCGCTGTTCACTGACCGCTACGTGCTGGCCGGGCGTGTCGATCATCCACGTCTCAGGCGCCGGCCGACGCTCAAGCAGTTCTGTGCGCTGGAGCATGTCATCGTGTCGCCCGACGGCGGCGGCTTCAGCGGCCCCACTGACGACGCCCTGGCCGAGCAGGGCCTTGCGCGCAACGTGGTGCTGTCGGTACCGCGCTTCTCGGGCGTTGCGCCAATGCTGCTCGATAGCGACCTGGTGGCCATGCTGCCGCAGCGCCTGGTGATCGGGAATCCGGCGCTCGCGGTAGTGGAGGCACCTCTGGCGGTGCCGGGCTTCGAGATGCTGATGCTGTGGCCGGAGCGCGTGCACCGGGATCCTGCGCATCAGTGGTTGCGCGAACAGTTGGCGGGGGCCGTCGCCTGACTGGCTGCAGTGCGGCGTCAGGCGACAAGTCAGGCAATGCCTGAAACATGGTACGTATTACGTAATAGGGTGACACTCTCAATAAAATAGCCTTTGTAGAAAGGCCTAAGTACGATTAGCTAGAAAAACAGTACGATTCGAGTGCGTGGGTCCGATAGCTGTGCTGAACTGGCGGGCGAGTGACAAGCGGCAGGGTCGGTGCCGATCGACGCCATCGCCCTATCAGTAAGTCCACTGTCTTGGTTGGCATCGCAGTATCAGACAGGCGTACGCTGCCTACCGTCTATTCAAACAGTGAGCAGCGCATGAAAAAACGCCTGACCAAAACGGAAGTGGAGAAACTGGCCATTCGCTACGCCCGACTGTTTCACGGGCCAACGGTATCGGGAGGGCCAAAGACCCGAGAGTACTGGCGAGCCATGTTTCTTTTCGGCTGCCTTGCCATCTGTGCCGTGATCGGTGTTTTCGTCACTGCGCTGTGGCCGGAGTACACGCTGATCCCCGGGCTAGCGGCGCTGTGCCTTGAGGGTTGGGCGCTCTTGCTATGGGTGCGTACGTACGAGCCGCAATTCAGAGAGCATGTGCTGCGCAAAGAGGGTGTGCTCAGGTTCTCCGATGCGTTCGAGCAGAGCAGGATGGGCGACTACAAGTCCACCTGGCTTGCTGCAAATATCCCGGTCGACTCGGGTTCCTACCTGGAAATTGCCGAGAACCTTCAAAAGGTAAGGGCGTTGAGTGGAAGCTCGCGGCAGTCGACTCGATCAAGGGCTGAACGGTTCATTGACTACCTGTTGGCGTTGAAGTTTGCCAGAAGCATCTTCACCGTGGGGTTTGCGGCATTGGCACTGAAGATTGTCGATTATGTTCCTCTGATGAAGGACAAGCTGGTGAATGTCATGCCTGCTTTCCTGCCGAAAATGGGCTTTGCCTTGTTCTTCCTGTTTTTTGCCCTGCTCATCGGTGCGCTGCTGGTGACTTGGGTTTGCGCGATTCTCAAGCGTTTTCTCGAGGTCCGTTATCAAAGATGCTCCGCGGAATCTCTCGACCTGTTCATGCAGGCGCTGCTCGACCGGGCAAGCCTGACGGTGTATGACTCGCGCATGACCGACGCCACGGCAGTTGTCGGTAAGAACGTGCTGGACCTGAAATCGAAACGTCGCCGCCAATCCTGAGGTGAGGCGGCGATGCTTTTGCCGAACACCTTGAGCGACAAGAAAACATTTCTTTTTGTTGCCTTGGCGCCAATCCTCATGGTTATCATCCGCCAGCGCCCGAGGCCAGGAGCCCGGCGTCAATGGATTGCCGCTGACCCACAGGTCGCCGGCACCGCAGCCGAAGGGACCACCCAGGCTCAACGCTCGTGGCCCTTCAACGCCCCCCCATAAGGATGGTGAGGTTTCAATTGGTCACGCAGTCTGGAATCGTCGATATGACGGGCCGTGCGCCCGTAGTCGCTGCTCTTCCCATCACGTGCGCTGCCGCCCGGCCGCACGGCGTCCCGCCCACCACTCCCGCACGCAACGGTGTAGCGCTCGGCCCCTGATCGCCGACGCATGACCGCCCCGGCCCGATGGCCGGGCCCGACAGGCAGGACGCCCGTCGTCCTGCACGTCCCATAAGAACAATACTCATGGATGGCATCCTCGATGTTCGACACCACCCCCTCGCGCGGCACGGCCGGCGCGCAGCCCGACGTTTTACCCGAGAACTGGCACCACGATGCCCCGTTCGACGCCGACCAGTGCGTCCACGGCCTGTTCGAGGCCCAGGTGCGGCGCGCGCCGCAGGCCATTGCCGTGCGCTTTGGCGAGCAGGCACTGACTTATTCCGTGCTCAACGTCCAGGCCAACCGCCTGGCCCACCACCTGCGGACCCTGGGGGTCGGGCCGGATGTGCGGGTTGGCCTGTGCCTGACGCGTTCGCCGGCCATGCTGGTGGCCGTGCTCGCCGTGCTCAAGGCCGGTGGCGCCTACGTGCCGCTGGACCCTGGCTATCCACGGGCGCGCCTGGCGCACATGCTGGCCGACAGTGCCCCGGCGGTGTTGCTCAGCCATGGCCCGGCCCGGGCGGCACTCGAGGGCCTGGCAGCGGCCTCGACGCTGCTTGATCTCGATGACAACGCGGCCTGGGCCGAGCTTGCGTCCCATGACCCGGACCCGCGAGCGATCGGGCTGACCCCCAGCCACCTGGCCTATGTGATCTACACCTCCGGTTCCACCGGCACGCCCAAGGGGGTGATGGTCGAGCACCGTGGCCTGGTCGCCCTGGGCGCGGCCTGGGCGCAGTTGTATCCGCTGCAGGCACCGCTCAATCACCTGCAGATGGCTGGTTTCTCCTTCGATGTGTTCAGCGCCGACCTGATCCGCGCCTTGGGCTTCGGCGGCACCCTGGTGCTGTGCCCACGCGAGACGCTGATGGACCCGCCCGCACTGTTCCGGCTGTTGTGCGAAGCACAGGTGGGCTTTGGCGACTTCGTGCCAGCGGTGCTCGACCCGCTGCTGGACTGGGTCGAGGCGAACGGCCGCGACCTGGCCTTCCTGCGCACGGTGGTGTGCGGCTCGGATGTCTGGAGTGCTCATAGCGCTCGCCGGCTGCGCCGTCTGTGTGGCGAACGGGTGCAGCTGGTGCAGGCGTACGGCGTCACCGAGGCGAGTATCGACAGCACCTGCCACGAACTGCCGGCACATGAGGTGGCTGATGCTGTGCTGCCTATCGGTCGACCACTGGCGAACTGCCGCGTCTATCTGCTCGATGCGCAAGGGCAAGCGAGCGAGGAGGGTGAGTTGTACCTCGGCGGTGTCGGGGTCGCGCGCGGCTACCTGAACCTGCCGCAACTGACCGCCGAGCGTTTCATCGACAACCCCTTCGTAGCCGGCGAGCGCCTGTATCGCACCGGCGACCTGGCGCGCCTGCGCGGCGATGGCCAGCTCGAATTCCTTGGTCGCGGCGATCAACAGGCCAAGCTGCGCGGCCTGCGCCTGGAACTGGGCGAGATCGAAGCGCGCCTGGCGCAGGTGCCCGGCGTGCGGCAAAGCCTGGTGCTGCTGCGCGAGGATACGCCCGGCGAGCCCCGCCTGGTGGCCTATTTCGCTCAGCAGCCGGGCGCCGGGCTGGTCCCGGCGGCCCTGCGCGAGCAATTGAGCGAACACCTGCCTGACTACATGCTGCCGAGCGCCTATGTGGAGTTGCCTGCCTTGCCGCTGACCGCCAACGGCAAGTTCGACCGCGTCGGCCTGCCCGCGCCGGACGCCGCTGCTTTCGAGCAACGTGACTACCAGGCGCCGCAGGGGGCGCTGGAAACCAGCCTGGCGGCGATCTGGGGCGAGGTACTGGGTCTTGCGCGTATCGGCCGCGACGATCACTTCTTCGCCCTGGGCGGCCATTCGCTGCTGGTCATGCGCGTGCTGGCCCGCGTGCGCCAGGACCTGGGGCGCGAAGCCGCGCCGGTGGCGCTGTTCGAAAACCCGCGGCTCTTGGACTTTGCTCAACGGCTGCAGGCCAGCCAGGACGAAGCGCGGCTGCCGATCAAGGCAGTCGAACGCACGGGCGCGCAAACGTTGTCGTCCGCCCAGCGCCGGCTGTGGTTCCTGGCACAGATGGAGGGCGGCAACGCCGCTTACCACATGCCGCTGAACCTGCGTCTCAAAGGTGCCTTGCAGGTGCAGGCGTTGACGGACAGCCTGGACAAGCTGGTAGCGCGCCATGAGGCGCTGCGCACTACCTTCGTCAGCGTCGAGGGCGAGGGGCGGCAATGCGTCGGCGCCGCAGACCAGGGCATGGCCCTGGTCCAGGTCAACCTGCAGGGCCTGCCCGATGCCACCGCACGCCTGGACGCGCTGATCGAAGAGGAGGGCGCAAGACCGTTCGACCTGGCCAAGGGACCGCTGATGCGTGCCTGCCTGGTGCGCCTGGCACCGGACGAGCACGTGCTGCTGCTGACCCAGCACCACATCATCTCCGACGGCTGGTCGGTGGGCGTGCTCACCCGAGACCTGGAGGCCCTGTATGGCGCCGCCGTGCAAGGCATCGACGCGACACTGCCGGCATTGCCGGTGCAGTACGTGGACTATGCCGCCTGGCACCCGCGCTGGCTGGCTGGCGAGCGGCTTGAGGGCCAGCGCCGGTACTGGCAGCAGGCGCTGGAAGGCGCGCCGCCGCTGCTGACCCTGGCGACCGACCACCCGCGCCCGACGGTGCAGGATTACCGGGGTGGATTCGTGCCGCTGATGCTGGATCGCGATCTGACCACGCGCCTGAAGGCGTTGTGCGGCGCCCATGGCGGCACGCTGTTCATGGGCTTGCTGAGCGCCTGGTCGCTGCTGCTGATGCGCCTGTCCGGGCAGGACGACGTGGTGGTCGGCGTGCCCACGGCCAACCGTCCGGACCCGGCGCTGGACGGGCTGATCGGTTTCTTCGTCAACACCCTGGCGCTGCGCATGACCCGCAGCGGTGCACCGACGCTGGAGCAGTGGCTGCGCCAGGCCCGCCAGGTAACCGTGCAGGCCCAGGCTCACCAGGACCTGCCGTTCGAGCAACTGGTGGAGTTGCTCAACCCGCCGCGCAGCCTGGCCTACAGCCCGGTGTTCCAGGTGCTGTTCGCCTGGGAGCAGGACCAGGGCCAGACCCTGGCCTTGCCCGGGCTGGACATCAGCCCCGTGCCGTGCAGCCAGCCGGTGGCGAAATTCGACCTGCAACTGGCCCTGAGCGAACGTGATGGCCAGATCATCGGTGGGCTGGAGTACGCCAGCGGGTTGTTCGAACGCGCCACCGTGGAGCGTATCGGCGAGTACCTGCGCCGCTTGCTGGAAGGCATGGTCGACAACCCCGGGCAGTCCATTGCCACCCTCGAGCTGCTTGATGCCGCGCAGCGCGAGCAAGTGTTGGACCGCTTCAACCGCACGGCCCGCGACACAGCCGGCCAGCCGAATTGCATGGCGCGCCTGGCGGCCATCGCCCGCCAGACACCGGATGCCGTGGCGCTGGTGGCCGACGGGCAGTCGCTGAGCTATGCCGAACTGGACCGTGCAGCCAACCGCCTGGCCCAGCACTTGGTCGCCCTGGGCATCGGCCCTGAGCAGCGGGTGGGACTGTGCCTGGAACGCTCGGCGCAGATGGTCGTCGGCCTGCTGGCGATCCTCAAGGCCGGCGCCGCCTATGTGCCGTTCGACCCGGCGTACCCGGCCGAGCGCCTGGCCTTCATGCTCGTCGACGCCGCGCCGCGCCTGGTGCTGACCCAGGCCTCGCTGCGCCCGGGCCTGCCGCAGGCGGTCGAGATGCTGTGCCTGGACGCCGACGCCGACGCCGCGCGCTGGGCCGACTGCCCGGACAGCGAGCCGCAGGTGACTGTCCATCCCGAGCACCTCGGCTATGTGCTCTACACCTCCGGCTCGACTGGCCGCCCCAAGGGCGTGGCCCACAGCCGTCGGGCCCTGGACAATCTGATTGCCTGGCAACTGGAGGACGCATCAACGCCTTGTCGCGTCCTGCAGTTCGCCTCGCTGAATTTCGACGTGTCGTTCCAGGAGATCTGCAGCACCCTGTGCCAGGGCGGCACCTTGCAGTTGATCAGCGAGGCCGAGCGCAAGGACCTGGCCACCTTGCGTCCGACCCTGGTGGCCCAGAACGTGGGGCGTGCGTTCCTGCCGTTCGCCGTGTTGCAACAACTGGCCGCCGTGACCGAGGCCGACGCGCCGATGCCGCCCGGCGGCTGCGAGATCGTCACCGCCGGCGAGGCGCTGCAGGTCAATGACGCGCTGCGCGCCTTCGTCCGTGGCCTGGGCGGCACGCGCCTGCGCAACCAGTACGGGCCGACCGAGACCCATGTGGTCAGCCAGTTCAGCCTTGATTGCGCCGATGCCGAGCACTGGCCGGAGTTGCCCGCCATCGGCAAGCCGATTGCCAATGCCCGGCTCTACGTGCTGGACGGCGACCTGAATCCATTGCCGGTGGGTGTCCCGGGCGAGCTGTATATTGCAGGCGACTGCCTGGCGCGTGGCTACCTCAACCGCCCACTCCTGAGCGCCGAGCGCTTCCTGCCCGACCCGTTCAACCCGCAGCCCGGCGCACGCATGTATCGCAGCGGCGACCTGGCCCGGCTGCAGGCCGATGGCAACGTGCAGTACCTGGGGCGTGCGGACCAGCAGGTCAAGCTGCGCGGTTTCCGTATCGAGCTGGGCGAGATCGACAGCCTGTTGCGTCAGCAGCCGGGCGTGCAGGACACCGCCGTGTTGCTGCGCGAAGACATTCCCGGTGATCCGCGACTGGTCGCCTACGTGGTGGGCAGCGGCGATCCGCAGACCCTGCGCGCCGCCTTGCAACGGCAACTGCCTGAGCACATGCTGCCCAGCGCCTGGGTCAGCCTCGCGCAGCTGCCGCTGACCCGCAACGGCAAGCTCGACCGCCAGGCGCTGCCTGCGCCCGAGCGTGGCGGTGCGGCGCATTTCGAGCCACCACGCAACGAGACCGAACGGCGCATGGCCCAGGTCTGGGCCGAGGTGCTCAAGTGCGAGCGGATCGGTATCCATGACAACTTCTTCGACCTGGGCGGCCACTCGCTGCTGGCCACGCGCCTGGTCTACGCGATCAACCAGCGCCTGGGCGCGCAGCTGTCGCTGAGCAGTCTGTTCCAGGCACCGGTGCTGATGGACCTGGCCGCGCAGGTCGGGGTGACGCAAGAGGCCCATGGCGAACCCCAGGCGCAGGCCTTGCAGACAGACCCGACCGGACGCCATGCGCCGTTCCCGCTCACCGACATCCAGCAGGCCTACTGGTTCGGCCGTGAGGCCAGCGTCAGCCTCGGCGGGGTCAGCGCCCATGGTTACGAGGAGTGGCGCATCCCCGATTTCGATGTGCCGCGCTTCGAGACGGCGCTGAACCGCATGATCCAGCGCCACGACATGCTGCGCGTGGTGTTCCTCGGCGACGGTACCCAGCAGGTGCTGGAACAGGTGCCGGTTTACCGGCTGGCCCGTTGCGACCTGCGCGGCATGAGCGGCGAGGAAGCCCGGAATGCCCTGATGGCTGTCCGCGAGCGCCAGTCGCACCAGGTGCTCGACGCCAGCCGCTGGCCGCTGTTCGACTTCAGCGTATCGCTGCTCGACGATAGTATCAGTCACCTGCACATCAGCCTCGACGCCCTGGTGGTCGATGCCGCCAGCACGCAGATCCTGGCCCGTGAGCTGATGGGGTACTACCACGAGCCCGAGTTGGAACTGCCCGATCCGGGCGTGACCTTCCGCGACTATGTGCTGGCCGAGCGCCGCTTGCGTGCCGACTCGTCCTATGAACGCGCCCTGGACTACTGGCGCGGGCGGATCGAGACCCTGGCTCCCGCCCCGGACCTGCCACGGGTATGCCAGCCGGAAAGCATCGCCAACCCGCACTTCACCCGCCGCGACCGCGACATGCCGGCAGAGCAGTGGAGCCGGCTCAAGGCCATGGCCCGGCAGTTCGGCGTCACCCCGTCGGTGATGCTGCTGACCGCGTTCAGCGAAGTGCTGGCGCTGTGGAGCCGCCAGCCGCGCTTCACCCTCAGCCTGCCGCTGTTCAACCGGCTGCCGCTGCACCCGCAGGTGGATGCGATCATCGGCGACTTCACCTCCCTGGTGCTGCTGGAAGTGGCCATCGACGGCAACGCCAGTTTCACCGACAAGGCCCGCGCCGTGCAGGCGCGCCTGTGGCAGGACATCGACCACTCGGTGGTCAGTGGCGTGCGCGTGCTGCGCGAGCTGTCCCAGGTCCGCGGCGTACAACAGACGGCGATGCCGATCGTGTTCAACAGCACCCTGTCGGAAGCGGCGCCGGAGCTGGCCGAGTTCAACCTGGGCGACGCCTTGGGCGCGACGCTGGAACACAGCATCACCCAGACCCCGCACGTATGGCTCGACCACACCCTGCTCGAACTCGAAGGCCGTCTGCTGTTCAACTGGGACAGTATCGATGCGCTGTTCCCCGAGGGCATGATCGGGCAGATGTTCGTCGCCTACAATGCGCTGCTCGACCGTTTGCTCGCCCCTGATGCCTGGGCCGCCAGCACGCCGCAGTTGCTGCCCCAGGCGCGCCTGCCGCAGGCGCCACCAGCGCCACGGGATCTGCCGTTGCTGCACGCGCTGTTCGAGCGCCAGGCCCTGGCCACGCCACAGGCCATCGCGGTGCTGGGTGCCCGTGAGCTCAGCTACGGCCAATTGCGCCAGGAGGCCCGTCAGCTGGCCGCGCAGTTGCAATCCCGTGGCGTGCAGCCCAACCGGCTGGTCGCCGTGGTGATGGAGCGCGGCTGGGAGCAGGTGGTGGCGACGCTGGCGATCCTCTATGCCGGTGGCGCCTACCTGCCCATCGACCCGAACCTGCCCGGCGCGCGCCTGCGCCATATCCTCGAACGCGCCGAGGCCAGCCTGGCGCTGACTCAGCCGTGCCTGCTGGAGCGGGTGGCGTGGCCAACGCAGGTCACCGTGCTGCCGGTCAGCGACCAGCCGGACAGTCCGGTCGAACCACTGCGCGACGCGCAGGTGCGGCCCGGCGACCTGGCCTACGTGATCTACACCTCCGGCTCCACCGGCACGCCCAAGGGCGTGGTGATCGACCACCAGGGCGCGGTGAACACCTTGCTCGACATCAACCGCCGCTTCGCCGTGGGCCCGCAGGACCGGGTGCTGGCCATCTCGTCGTTGAGCTTCGACCTGTCGGTGTACGACTTCTTCGGCACCCTGGCGGCGGGCGCGGCGGTGGTTATGCTCGAACCGCAGCTGAGCCTGGATCCTGCGCACTGGACCGCATTGATCGAACGGCACCGGGTCAGCCTGTGGAACTCGGTGCCGGCGCTGCTGGGCATGCTGGTGGAATACCTGGAGGGCGAGGGCAGGGTGCTGCCTGCGAGCCTGCGCCTGGCCATGCTCTCCGGCGACTGGATCCCGCTGGCACTGCCCGAGCGCGCCCGGGTGTTGCGTCCGGGCTTGCAAATGATGAGCCTGGGTGGGGCTACCGAAGCATCGATCTGGTCGATCGGCTACCCGATCGACCAGGTCGATCCGGACTGGCGCAGCATTCCCTATGGCCAGGCGCTGGATCACCAGCGTTTCCATGTGCTGGACGAGGCGCTGCA
Source organism: Pseudomonas sp. 2hn (assembly GCF_019646095.1). Taxonomy (NCBI): domain Bacteria; kingdom Pseudomonadati; phylum Pseudomonadota; class Gammaproteobacteria; order Pseudomonadales; family Pseudomonadaceae; genus Pseudomonas; species Pseudomonas sp. 2hn. Next base: position 2,920,264 of record NZ_CP081016.1, read on the forward strand.
AGTACGCCCGACCTGGGTCACCGGTCACCTCTACATCGGTGGCATCGGCCTGGCCAAGGGCTACTGGCGCGACGAGGCGCTGAGCGCCAAAAGCTTCTTCGACCATCCGCTGACCGGCGAGCGCCTGTACCGCACCGGAGACCTGGGGCGCCTGCTGCCGGATGGCAACATCGAGTTTCTCGGTCGCGATGACAACCAGGTCAAGGTCCAGGGTTATCGGATCGAGCTGGGCGAGATCGAGGCGGTGCTCAACCGTCACCCCGGCGTGCACAGCGCGGTGGTGCGCATCCTCGGCGAGGCCCAGGCGCACAAGCGTCTGGCCGGCTATGTGCTCAAGGCCGACCCGGCGCTGCAGGCCGGCGATTTCGCCAGTTACCTGGCCGACAAGCTGCCGGCGTACATGGTGCCGGCGTCCTTCACTTTCGTGGAGGCCTGGCCACTGTCGGCCAATGGCAAGGTCGACAAGGGCCGCCTGCCCGAGCCCGAGCAGGTCCAGGCCGGTGGCCTGGCGCTGGAACTCGAAGGGCCGCAGGAGCAGCGCCTGGTGGCCATCGTCGAGCAGGTGCTGGGCAGGGCGGATATTGCCGCTGACGCCAACCTGTTGAGCCTGGGCGCCACCTCCATCGACATCGTGCGCATCAGCAACGCGCTGTCGAGCGAGCTGCGCTTCCGCCCCCATGTGGCGAACCTGCTGGCGCAGCCGACCCTGCTCAACCTGCTCGCGCTGTACCGCCAGCGCCAGGAGCAGGGCGCGTCACCGAGTACCAGTGTCGAAGCAGTGCTGGACGATCCGCAGCAGCGGGCGGCGTTCAAGGCCGAGCAGCGCGCACGGCGGCGCTTTGCCAGCGACACGCCGCAGGTGGCCCTGGCGCTGCCGGCCGATCCTGCTTTCGCCCGGCGCTACCGCGACTATCGCTCGGTGCGTCAGTACCTGGAACAGCCCATTGCCGAGCAGGCGTTCGCCGAACTGCTGGCGGTGCTGGCCCAGGGGCAGCTGGACGGCGAGGCGAAGTACCTGTTCCCGTCGGCAGGCGGCGCGTACCCGATCCAGACCTACCTCTACATCAAGCCCGGTCGGGTGCTGGGCGTACCGGGCGGTGCCTACTACCACGATCCGCTCGGGCACCGCCTGGTGGCCATGGGCGCCGGCGAGCTCGACCCGGACATCTACGACTACTTCGTCAACCGCCCGGTCTACGAGGGCGCGGCGTTCGCGCTGTTCTTCGTCGCCGACCTGGCGGCGATCCGTCCGCTGTACGGCGAGGGCAGCCATGACTTCTGCCTGATCGAGACCGGCGCCATGGCGCAATTGCTGACCATGGCCGCCGCTGACCTGGGGCTTGGCCTGTGCGGCGTCGGCTCGGTGGAGACGCGGCAGCTGGCAACGCTGTTCGACCTGGGCAGCAGCCATTCACTGATCTACTCGATGCTAGGCGGCGTACGTGCGCCTCACACGCCCCAACGCACAGCACCGGAAGCACTCGCCATCACGGCGCAGGACGACAACGACATGGAGGAATTCGAAGTATGAACGCCCATCAACTGCTGGCGTTTTTCGACCGCCATGGCGTGGCCCTCGAGGTGGACGGCGACAAGCTGCGCTGCAAGGCGCCCAAGGGGTTTCTCGACGAGGCCCTGATGCAGGCGCTGAAGACCCACAAGCAAACGCTGATCGCCTTGCTGGCCCGGCCTGACGACAACGCGCCGATCCCGCGTCGGCCGGACGGTCAGGCCCGTTTCCCGTTGTCGTTCTCGCAACGACAACTGTGGTTCCTCGACCGACTGGAACCGGGCAACCCGTTCTATAACGTGCCCTCGGCGGTGCGACTCAAGGGACGACTGGACGTGGCCGCGCTGGAACGGGCCTTGAACGCGCTGATCGAGCGCCACGCCATGCTGCGTACCACCTTCGTCAGCGTCGATGGCGAACCGCAGCAGGTGGTGCACGCCAGCAGGCCGCTGAGCCTGGCCGTGCTCGACCTGCGCCACTTGCCCGAGCCCGAGCGCCAGGCCTGCCTGACTGAGGCGGTCGAGGCCGAGGCCCGCGCCCCCTTCGACCTGGCAAGCGGCCCGCTGCTGCGGGCACGGCTGGTGCGGCTGGCCGACGAGGATCATGTGTGGCTGTACAGCGTGCACCATATCGTCGCTGACGGCTGGTCGATGGGCGTGATCCAGCAGGAGGTCGCCACCCTGTACAGTGACTTCCTGCGCGGCCAGCCGCCGAGCCTGGTACCGCTGTCTGTGCAGTACGCCGACTATGCCTGCTGGCAGCGACGACGCCTGGATGGCGAGGCACTGCAGGGCCAGCTCGACTACTGGCGCCGTGCCCTGGCCGACGCGCCGACGCTGCTGGATCTGCCCAGCGATCGTCCGCGTCCGCGGGTACAACGTTTTGTCGGTGCCACTTTCAGTTCGACGGTGGACGGCGACACCCTGGCCGAACTTGAGGCGCTGGCCCGGCATACCCAGGGTACGCTGTTCAATGTGTTGCTCGCCGCCCTGGACGTGCTGCTGTGGCGCTACAGCGGCCAGCACGACCTGTGCGTGGGCACGCCGTTCGCCAACCGGGGCAGGGTGGAACTGGAACCGCTGATCGGACACTTCGTCAACACCCTGGTGATCCGCCAGCGGCTCGATCCGCAACAGACCTTCGCCGAGCTGCTGCGCGAGGTGCGGGCGAACATGCTGGAGGTCCATGGGCACCACGATGCGCCGTTCGACCGGGTGGTCGAGGCGCTCAACCCGCCCCGTGACCCGGGTCATTCGCCGCTGTTCCAGGTGATGATGGTGTTGCAGAACACCCCCGGCTCCACACTGGCCATGCCCGGCCTCGCCTTGTCACCACATGGCACCGGCAGCGCCACGGCCAAGTTCGACCTGGCCTTCGAGTGGGTGGTGCGCGACGGCGCGTTGCATCTGCTGGTCGAGTACAACACCGACCTGTTCGACCGTACCACCATCGAGCGTCTCAGCCGCCACTACCGCCAGTTGCTCGCCCAGGGGGCCGCCGAACCCAAGCAGCCGCTGCACGCGCTGTCGTTGATGGATGCCGGCGAACGCGAAAGGGTGCTGCATGCCTGGAACCAGTCGCCCGCCCTGCAGGCACCGATCGACTGCGTGCATCGCCTGGTCGAGACACAGGCGGCGCGGTATCCGCAAGCCTGCGCGGTGGTGTTCGAGGGGCAGACCCTAAGCTATGCCGAGCTCAATGCCCAAGCCAACCGCCTGGCCCGTTACCTGCGCACCCTGGGCGTTGGCCCGGATGTGCGTGTGGCCGTGTGCATGGAGCGCTCGCTGGAACTGCCGGTGGCGCTGCTGGCGGTGCTCAAGGCCGGTGGCGCCTATGTGCCGCTGGATCCGGACTATCCGGTCGGGCGCCTGGGCCACATGCTTGGCGACAGCACCCCCGTGGCGCTGCTGACCCTGGGTTCGGCCCGGGCGACCCTGCACCAGGCCATGCAGGCCTGTGGCTGGGAGGCGCCGCTGATCGACCTGCAGGCCGACGCGCCCGGCTGGGCTGAACTGCCCGGCGACAACCTGGCGCCCCACGAGGTGGGCGTGACGCCCGAGCACCTGGCCTATGTGATCTACACCTCAGGTACTACCGGCCTGCCCAAGGGCGTGATGGTCGCGCACCGTGGGCTGGCCAACCTGCTGGTCTGGTGCCTGGGCGTCTGCGGTGAGGCCGGGACGATGCTGCACAAGATCCCGTTCGGCTTCGACGCCTCGGCTTGGGAGACCTTCTGGCCGCTGGCCACTGGTGGGCGGCTGGTGATCGCCCGGCCCGGCGGGCATTTCGAGCCGGGTTACCTGGCGCGACTGGTACGCGAGCAACAGGTCACGGCGTTGGTCTTCGTGCCGGCGATGCTGCAGCTGTTCCTGGAGGTGGAGGAGGCCAGCCAGTGCCACAGCCTCACCGACGTGTTCTGCGGCGGCGGCGAGCTGACGCCGGCCCTGGCGCGGCAGTTCCGCGCTCGACTGCCGCAGGCGCGGCTGCACAATGTCTATGGCCCCACCGAGACTACGGTGATCAACAGCATCTGGACCCTGGCGCCGGGCGATGAAATCCCGGCGCTGCGCCTGCCGATCGGCCGGCCCATCGCCAACAACCGCTTCCATGTGCTCGACGCCTTCGATGCGCCGGTGCCGCCCGGTGTCACCGGTCACCTGCATATCGGCGGCGTGGGCGTGGCTCGTGGCTACCTGGGGCTGCCGGCGCTGACCGCCGAACGCTTCATCGACAACCCGTTCGTGGCGGGCGAACGCCTGTACCGCAGCGGCGACCTGGCGCGCTACCGCGCCGACGGGCAACTGGAGTTCCTCGGGCGCGACGACTTCCAGGTCAAGCTGCGTGGCGTGCGTCTGGAACTGGGGGAAATCGAGGCGCGACTGCAGGCCTTCCCAGGCATCGCCTCCTGTGTGGTGCTGATGCTCGGCGAGCAGGCCCAGCACCAGCGCCTGGTAGCCTGCTGCGTGACGACTGCCACGCCGGACGAGCAGGCCGTGCGCGCGCACCTGGCCGAAACCTTGCCCAGTGCCGTGCTGCCCAGTGCGTACCTGTGGCTCGACGGCATGCCGCTAACCGCCAACGGCAAGGTCGACCGTCAGGCCCTGGCCGAGCGCGCGGACCTTGACCTGGCGGCGCGCCAGGTCAACCTGAGCAGTCCCCGCGACCCTATCGAGCTGGCCCTCTACCAGATCTGGAAAAGCCTGCTGCTGGCGCCGCAGATCGGCATCCGCGACAACTTCTTCGCCGTCGGTGGCACCTCCATCGCGGCGATCAAGATGGCCTACCAGATCGGCCAGGTATTCAATGTGGAGGTACCGGCCCGGGTGGTGCTCGGCCATCCGACCATCGAAGCTCAGGGTGGTTGGCTGCGGGCCGGGTCCAGTATCCAGGTGGACAATGGCAACCTGATCACCTTCCGCAGCGGTGACGGGCAGCGCAACGTGGTGTGCATCCACCCGGCCGGCGGCACCGCGTTCTGCTACCTGTCCCTGGCCAAGGTGCTGCCCGAGGCGGTTGGCGTGTACGGCGTGCAGTCGCCGGGGCTCAACCCCGGGGAGGCCACCGAGCCCACGGTCGAGGCGATGGCCGAGGCCTACCTGCGTCAGATCGAGCCCTTGCTGGAGCGGCCGCTGGTGCTCACCGGGCTGTCGTTCGGCGGCCTGGTGGCCTACGAGATGGCCCGGCGCCTGCGCGAGGCCGGGCGGGCGTCGGTCAGCGTGGTGCTGCTCGATACCCAGGGCTCGGACGATCCGGCCTTTCGCGGGCAGATCGGCACCGTCGACATGGCTGAGTTCCGCGACAAGCTGGTGCGCTTCAACGGCATGTACCCCGGTATCGAGGACGCCCAGGTCGAGCGCTACTTCCACCTGTACAACCACAATCGCCTGGCCATGGCCGCCTACACCTGTCCGCCGCAGGCCGGGCGGGTGGTGCTGGTGCAGGCCCGCGAAGACCTGCCGCGTGGCCAGCTGCGCGCCTTGCGCGGGTTCTGGCGGCGTCGCGCTGCCGACGGCTACCTGGCCACCCTGGTGCAGGGCGGTCATTGGGACATGCTCGAAAGCGCCGAGATTCATCGGGTCTCACGGACGATCCAGCGCGAACTGCAACGTTTCGATGCCCAGGAGGGGAAATGATGAGCGTGCTCCAGGACACCGTGCTTGCGCGTTTTGCCGCCCAGGTTCAACGAGATCCGCAGGCCCTGGCGGTGATCGACCGACAGTTGCACATGACTTACGCCGAGCTGGCCAGCGCCAGTGAGCGCATCGCCCGGGGGCTGCAGGCGCGGGGCGTATCGCCGGGCCAGGCCCTGGCGCTGTACCTGCCGCGCGGCTGGCAATGGCTGGCGACACTGCTTGGCGCGCTCAAGGCCGGGGCCGTGGTGATGCCGCTGGACCGGGCCAGCCCGGCCGAGCGCCGCGGGCTGATGCTGGCCGATGCCGCCTGCGTGGGCGTGCTCAGCCTCGCCGATGCGCCCCAGGGGCTGCCGGGGCCATGGGAGGCCAGTGTCGAGGCGTTGCTGGACCACCCGGACCAACCGGCCCAGCCGTTGCCGGAAACCTTTGCCGAGGTCATGTGCCTGTTCTACACCTCCGGCACCACCGGGGTGCCCAAGGGCGTGGAGGTTGGCGAGCGCGGGCTGCTGCGCCTGGCGCAGGCCGGCAGCTATATCGACATCCATCCGGGCCAGCGCTTCGCCTGCCTGTCCAACCCGGCGTTCGATGCCTGCAGCTTCGAGCTGTGGGCGCCGTTGCTCAATGGTGGCTGCGTGGTGATGGTCGCCGACGAGGAGGTGTTCGACGCCCGCCGGCTGGCCCGGCTGCTACAGGTACAGCAGGTCGACACCCTGTTCATCACGGTGTCGCTGTTCAACACCCTGAACGCGCAGTACCCGGCGTGCTTTGCCAGCTTGCGCCAGGTGCTGACCGGTGGCGAGCAGGTCAGTCCGGTGGCGGTGCGTGCCTGGTACCATGCCAACCCGGACAGCGCCTGCCGTCTGTTCAACGTCTACGGCCCCACCGAGTGCACCACCTTCGCCCTGTGCCACCCCATCCCACGTGACTTCAGCGGCGACAGCGTGCCCATCGGCCTGCCGCTGGCGGACACCGGCATGCAGGTGCTCGACCCACGCCAGCAGCCGGTGGCGCCGGGAGAAGTCGGCGAGCTGTACCTCAGCGGCAGCGGTGTGGCCCGTGGCTACCGCAACCGCCCCGAAGAGACCGCACGCGCTTTCGTGCGCCTGCCGGCGCTGGATGGCGGGCGGCAGGTGCACTACCGCACCGGCGACCTGGTGCGGGTCAATGCCCAGGGGCAGGTCGAGTGCCTGGGGCGGGTCGACCGGCAGATCAAGGTTCGCGGTTTTCGCATCGAGCCGGGCGAGGTGGAGCAGCGCCTGCTCGAACACCCCCAGGTCGCCCAGGCCTATGTCTGCAGCCGCCGGCAGGCTGCCGAGGACCATCAACTGCTGGCCTTCCTGGTGCCGTGCGGGGAACTGGACTATCGCGCGTTCGACGCCTACCTGCGTGCCCAACTGGCGCCCTGGATGCGCCCGCACCAGTTGTTCCGGGTGCCAGGCCTGCCGCTGACGGCCAACGGCAAGATCGACCAGGAGCGCCTGCTTGCCCAGGCCGACACGCCCTGGCGACCGCCTGTCGAGGCCGGCGAGCACTCGCAGGCCCTGGACTGGCTGTTGCAGCAGGCGCGCACGCTGCTTGGGCAACCCGCCCTGGGGGGCCAGGACGACTGGCTCGGCAGTGGCGGTGATTCGCTCAGGGCCATGCGCCTGAGGTCGGCGATCCGTGACCGCTGGCAGCAGGAAATCAGCATGGCGACGTTGCTCGGCGAGCCGTTCGCGGCCTTGGCCGAGCGTCTGCAAAGCGGGCAGGGCATGGCGCCGGCCTATCCCCCCGCACCGGCCGCGCAAGGCGCCCGTCGCGGTCCGGCCAGCGCCGAGCAGCGCCGGCTATGGCTGGAGCAGCAGCGCGTGCCCGACTCGACCGCGTACAACGTGCCCATGGTCCTGCACCTGGCCGCAGGCGCCGATCCGCAGGCCCTGGCCGAGGCGGTAAGGCGACTGGTGGCCAGGCACCCCGCGTTGCGCACGGCTTTCGTGGCGGGCGCCGACGGTCCGGAGCAGGTCGTCGGCGAGCAGGCGGCGGTGTGCCGGGTGCTGGCAGCGGGCGCGCTGGACGACAGCACCTGGCCAGCCTTCGCCAGCCTGGTGTTCGACACCCCGTTCGAGCTGGCAAGCCCCACGCTGCTGCGCGCCTGGGTGGCGCCCCACGCTGACGGCAGCTGCCGCCTGCTGCTGAACCTGCACCATATCGTCACCGACGGCTGGTCAATGAACCTGCTGTTCGACGACCTGGCCAGCCTGTACCAGGACGTCCTGCAAGGGCAGGACAGCACAGCAGCCACGCCGGCACTGGACACCCTGGACTTCGCCTTGTGGCAGCGGCAGTGGAGCGTCAGCCCACACTACCGGGAGCAGCGCCGCGCCTTGGCAACCCTGCACGCCCATCACGGTGAGGCGACCCCGCCGCGGCCACCCAGGTATCCCGGGGAAACAGGAGGGCGGCTGTATCGCCAGCCCCTGGGTGAACGGCGCAGCGCCGCGCTCGAACGCTTTTGCACCGAGCAGCGCCTGACCCGCTTCGACGTGCTGTTCAGCGTCTTTGCCTGGAGCCTGCACGCCCTGGTCGGCTGCGAGCGCCCACGGATCGCCAGCCCGGTGGCCAACCGCCCGCTGGCCGAGTTCGAGGCCAGCGTGGGCATGTTCGCCAACACGGTGCTGATCCCGACCGATCTGCAGGGCACGCCAGCGCTGGGCGAGCAGCTGCGCCGACAGACCGCCACCGTGCGTGACGTGCTGGCCTTGCAGGACGTGGCCCTGGCTGATCTGGTCGAGGACCTGCGGCTGTCCTCCGACCAGGCCCTGTTCGACTACCTGTTCGTACTGGAGAACACCGACTACGCCAAGCTCGCCGCCGCACCCTTGCGGGCCAGCCTGGAGCCGTACCCGACACCCCAGGCCAAGTGTCCGCTGACCTTGCTGGTGGTGGGCGGCGAGGGGCCGCTGGAGTGCTGGTGGGAATACCAGTGCAGCCATTTCGACGCTCATGAGGTGGCCGCGCTGGACCAACTGCTGCAGCGGGGGTTGGATTTGCTGCTCGACGACCCTCGGGCGACCCTCGACAGCCTGGTAATGCCTTATCGGCAAAGCCTGCCGCCGGCCAGCGAAGGCCTGGCCGCCACGCTGCCGTTCGCCACGCTGGCCGACTGGTTCGAGCATCAGGCGCAGCAGACTCCCGAGGCCACCGCGCTGGTCGCCGGGCAGCGGCAGTTGAGCTACGCGCAACTGAATGCGCTGGCCGACACCCTGGCGGCGACTTTGTCCAGCCAGCACGTACTCGACGAGTCGGCGACCATGGTGCTGTTCCTGGCGCCGTCGGTGGAGCATGTGGTGGCCTTGCTGGCCCTGGCCAAGCTCAATATCACCGCCGTGCCGCTGGACCCGAACTACCCCGTTGCGGTGCAGCGCCAGGTGCTGGCCCAGGCGCGTCCGGACTGCGTGCTGTTCAGCAGCGCCACCGAAACGGCCCTGGCGGCGCTGGACGTCGAGCGCCTCAGCCGTCACCGGGTGGACCTCGAGGCGCCGGCACGGTCCCTGGAACGCCTGCGCCACAACGGCGAGCGGCCGCTGTACACCTTGTTCACCTCGGGCTCGACCGGTACGCCGAAGGGGGTGCAGGTGGCCGACCGTACCCTGTGCAACCTGTTGCACTGGCAGCGCCACGCCGGCCAGTTGCCGGCCCGTTCGGTGACCATGCAGTTCTCCATGCTGTCGTTCGACGTGGCGTTCCAGGAGCTGTTCGGCACCCTGTGCGGCGGCGGTTGCTACCATCTGATCGAGCCCCACTGGCGCCAGGACGCCCAGGCGCTACTGGCGTACCTGCAGCAGGCGCGTATCGAGCGGCTGTTCCTGCCCTGCGTGGCCTTGCAGTATCTGGCGCAAGCCGCCGTCGCCCAGGGCATTTATCCTGCGACCCTGCGCGAGGTGGTGACGGCCGGTGAGCAGTTGCTGTGCAGCGAAGCGTTGCGCAGCTGGTTTGGCGGCATGCCCAAGGCCCGCCTGTTCAATCACTATGGCCCCACCGAAACCCATGTGGTCAGCGCCTACCGCCTGCCGGCGCAGGTGAGCGACTGGCCGCTGCGCGCGCCCATCGGGCAGGCGGTCGACAATGCCCGGCTGCTGCTGGTCGACGGCCGGGACCGTCCAGTGCCTCCTCGCAACCAGGGCTACCTGCTGGTGGCGGGGGCGATGGTCGCCCGCTGCTACCTGGCGGATGCGGCGCTCAACGCCGAGCGTTTCGTCGAACTGCCCCAGGCTGACGGCAATCGCTGCCTGTATTACCGCACCGGCGACCTGGCCTGGGTCGATGCCCAGGGTTGCCTGCACTACGTGGGTCGCGACGACCAGCAGGTCAAGCTCAGTGGCCATCGCCTGGAACTGGGGCAGGTCGAGGCGGCACTGATGGCGGTGGCCGGGGTGGCCAATGCGGTGGTGACGGTGCAGGGCGAGCCAGCGCGCCTCACCGCCTATCTGCAACTGACCGGCATGCCGCCCTCGGCGCAGGACCTCGATCGCCAGGTGGCGCGGCACCTGCCGGCCCATGTGCGCATCGACCAGTACCGACGCCTCGATAGCTGGCCGCGCACGCCCAGCGGCAAGGTCGACCGCAAGGCGCTGGTCGGGCAGGGCGAGGCCCTGGAGCGGCGGCGCGTGCAGGCGGCCACCTTGACCCCGCTGGAAAGCCAGCTGGCCGCGCTGTTCCGCGAGGTGATCGGCCACGACATCGAGCCGGCGCAGACCTTCTTCGAGGCCGGCGCCACCAGCCTGGGCCTTATGCGCCTGCAGGCGCGCTACGCCCAGGACTTGCCCGGCGCGCCCAGCATGGCCGAGCTGTTCGAGCACGTGACGATCCGTCGCCTGGCTGCGCACCTGGCCCGTGCCGAGGCCGCGCCGCAACGCCTGGAGCGCACGGTCACCGCTGGCGAACAGCCGATGGCGATCATCGGCATGGCGGTCAGCGTGGCCGGTGCCCGCAACCTGGGCGAGTTCTGGACGATGGTCCAGGGCAACGCGCTGGGCATCGAGCACTTCCAGGCCGGCGAAGGCCTGGTCGGCGCACGCAGCCAACTGCAGGGCATGCTCGACTTCGACCCCGAGTACTTCGGCATCAGCCGCCAGGAAGCGAGGCTGATGGATCCGCAGCAACGGCACCTGCTGATGGCCTGCGTGCAGGCCCTGCAGCATGCCGCCATCGTGCCGGCAGCGGGCGGCCCGCGCATCGGCCTGGTGGCCAGTTGCGGCGAGACCACCTACTTCCAGCAGCTGCTGCGCGAAAACGCTGAAGGCGACCTGCCGGACGGCTTCCAGCTGGCCCTGCACCACGACAAGGACTTCCTCGCCACCAAGGCCGCCTACCACCTGGACCTCACCGGGCCGGCGCTGAGCGTGCAGGCCGCCTGCGGCAGTTCGCTGATTGGCGTGCACCTGGCCTGCAACCTGCTGCGCCAGGGCGACAGCGACGTGATGCTGGCGGCCGGCGTGCTGATCGACCCGACCCTCAGCGACGGCTACCGCCACCGTTCGCAGCACATCTTCTCCCGCGACGGGCTGTGCCGGCCGTTCAGCGAGGATGCCAGCGGTACCCTCGGCGCCAGTGGCTACGGGGTGGTGGTGCTCAAGCCCCTGGCCCGCGCCCGTGCCGACGGCGACCGCATCTACGCGCTGGTGGAGGGCTCGGCGCTGAACAACGATGGTCGCGGCAAGATGAGCTACACCGCGCCGTCGGTGGCCGGGCAGGGCGCGGTGATTGCCCAGGCCCTGGAAAGGGCCGGGGTCGCAGGTGCCGACATCGGCTATGTCGAGGCCCACGGCACCGGCACCTTGCTCGGCGATCCGGTCGAGGTCGCCGCGTTGACCCAGGCGTTCGGCGAGGCGCCGGCGGGCAGTTGCGCTTTGGCCTCGGTGAAAAGCCAGATCGGCCACCTGGGCGCGGCGGCCGGCGTGGTCGGGCTGATCCGCGCCACGCTGGCGGTGTACCACGGGGTGATCCCGCCGAACCTGGGCTTTTCCCGGATCAATCCGCAGATCGACCTGGCGCGCTCGCCGTTCCATATCCCGACCACGGCACGTCCCTGGCCGACGGGGCGGCGGCGCATGGCCGGGGTCAGCAGCTTCGGCATCGGCGGCACCAACGCCCATGTGATCGTCGGTGCCGTGCAGGAGGAGCCACAGGTCCCTGAAGAGGCAACACCGTTGTTGCTGCTGTCCGCCCATAGCCGTGAGGCACTGGAGCGCGACATCGCCGCCACCGATGCCTGGCTGCGCGCCAACCCCGGGCAGGCACACGCGGTGTTGCGTCACCTGCAGGCCGGTCGCCGGCAGGGGCGTTGGCGCTTTGCGGCGCCGTACCGGGCGGGCGACGCCTTGCCGTTGTCGGCCATCCGCGAGGTCACGCCAACGCAGGTGCGGCTGAAGGCCTGCGAATACGCACCTGATGACCTGCTGACGGCGTGGTACGAGGGCGCGCATATCGAATGGCCGGGCCGTTCGGCGCCGCCGCCCTGGAACCTGCCGCCTGCGTCATTCGATCTGCAGGCCTTCCGTTTCCAAGGTCAAACTGCAGCGCTGCGCCAGCCACTGGCCGACTGGTTCCATCAACGGCAATGGCAGCGGGTGCGACGCCTGCGTAAATCCATGGCGCAGGGTGTCCGGCAGACGCTGGTGGCGTGCGTCCACGAGGCCGTCGACGACGCCGTGCTCGCAACCCTGGGTCGTGCCTACCGGCGGGTCGTGCAAGTGCAGGCAGGCCAGGGCTACCGCCAGCTCGCCACGGATCGCTTCGAGCTCGATGTGCTCGACACCCAGGCGCTGGGACGGTTGCTCGAGGCGCTGCCGGGTGAACTGGATTGGCTGCACGCCTTGCCCTTGTCGGTGACCGGCGCAGTCGACGAACAAAGCCTGGCAGCGGCCCAGTGGGCCTGCCTCGACACGCCCAGCAGCCTGTTGCAGGCCTGGGGCCAGGCACCGCGAGACGCCGACCTGCGCCTGTGGCTGCTGTCCTGGCAAGCGTGCCCGGTGCAGGGAGCGGTGGCGCGTCCGGAGCTTTCGGCCCTGGCCGGGGTGACCGAAGTGGCACCCCAGGAATACCCGCTGCGCTGCCACTGGCTGGATTGCCCGAGCCCATCGCTGGGCGAGCATGCCAACACCCTGGCCACGTTGCTGGCCGAACCCGAGGCATTGCCCCGGCGCATGGCGCTGCGCGAAGGCTACCTGTGGCAGCCGCGCCTGGTGCCAAGCCCGCTGCCGTCGCCCGCGGCGCCAGGCCTGGCCGAGCGCGGCACATACCTGATCCTGGGGGCTGGCGGCATCGGCCGCACCCTGTGCCAGCACCTGCTGCGCGCAGCGGACCGGCGCGTGGTGCTGCTGTCGCGTTCGCCGGTAGCGGACCTGGACCACGAGCGGGTCGATTGGGTGCAGGCCGATCTTGCCGACCTGCAGCGCTGGCCCCAGGTCCTCGAGGCGCTGGCCCGACGCTACGGGCGTTTCGACGGGGTGATCCATGCCGCCGGCATCGGCGCCGGCAGCCTGATTCGCCAGCGCGATGCCCGGCAGATGGCGATCGCCATGGCCGCCAAGACCCACGGCTTGCTTGCCGTGGAGGCGCTGATCGCACGGATGGCCCCGGATTTCGTGCTGTACTGCTCGTCCATGTCGGCGCTGTTCGGCGGTGCCGGTCACCTCGACTACGCCGCCGCCAACGCCGTGCTCGACGGCTTCAGCCATTACCGCGCAGCGGGCGACGAAGGCTGTCTGCGCCTGGGCATCAACTGGGATATCTGGCGAGATACCGGGATGGCCACGCGTGGCAACGGCAACGATGCGGCGCACCAGCAGCACCTGAAGGTCGGCCTGTCGGCGCAGGAGGGCTGCGAGGTGTTCGAGCGCGCCATGGCGGCGCAATTGCCCCAGGTGCTGGTCTCGACCACGGCACTGCACAGCGCCCGGCGTTTCTATCCGCGCCGTCATGGTGCCGTGGCCGCACCGGTCGACGAGCGGCCGCGCCAGGACGATCTGCCGACACGCCTGCGCGACTGCCTGTGCCAGTGGCTGGGGGTGGACTCGCTGGAGGACGATGACTCGTTGTATGACCTCGGCGCCGATTCCCTGACCCTGCTGGACTTGATCGACGAACTGCAGCGCGCCACCGGCGTGGTCGTGCAGCTGTCGCAGTTCAGCCCCCATGCCAGCCTGCGCGAGGTGCTGGCCCTGGTTGACGCCGACCCAGGCCAGGCCGAGTGCGGCAGCGACCCGTGGCGCGAGGCGCTGCGCATCGATCCGTGGCAGCAGGGCGATGGCCGCCACTGCCTTTACCTGATCCACCCGGTCGGTGGCGATGTCCAGGCCTACCGCGAGCTGGCCGCTACGCTGCACCCGAACCTCGGCGTGCGGGTGATCGCCGACCCGGTGCTGCGCCAGCCAGAACTGGCCAACCTTTCACTGGCAGCGCGGGCGCAGCTGTACCTGGAGGCGATACAGGCCGACCTGCCCGATGGCGCAAGCTGGGGGCTGCTCGGCTGGTCCTTCGGCGCCTGGGTGGCCCACGCTCTGTGCGCCTTGGCCCATGAGGCCGGGCACAAGCCACCGACGCTGTACCTGGTCGATCCACCCGCGCCGGACGCCGGGACAGAGTTGCGGCAGATCGACGAGGGGCAGATCCAGCAGGTGTTCGAACGGGAATTCGCCCTGCGCAACGGTGAGTCGGACAGGGCGCGCTACCTGGAGCGTCTGGTGACCTGCTGTCGCAACAACCTGGCAAGCATGCTGGGGCATGTACCGGCAACGCTGGCGGGCCCGACCGGGCGCCTGTTCATCGCCACGCACCCCAATCCCTATGGCATCGGCAGTGGCTGGCAGACCCAGGACCTGCGCCAGGCCTGGCAGGCCTTGCTGCCGGACCTGGACAGCTGGGCGGCGCTGGATACCGACCACTATGGCATCGTCACCGGCCCCTGGGCCCGGCAGATTGCCGAGGCGATCAATGCCGACCTGCTCAGGCAGGAGGAGCGTGTCCATGGTGCCTGAACACGCCACGCCACCGGCGTGGCTGAGCCCGCTGCTGCGGGTTTTGGGGGGCGGGCCCTTGGCGCAGCCGCTGGACCGTGAGGCGTACTGGCGCCTGCTGCACCTGTGGCAGGCCGAGGTGGTGCTGCCGCTGCTCACCGAGGCGCTCGCCGAACACGCTCCGGCCGTGGTCACGCTGCAACGCCTGCACCAACGTGCCAGCCTGGGCCTGTGTGGGCGCACCGGTGAATGGCGCGCTGCGCTCAGGCCGGTGCTGTTGCCGACGTTTCGCCGGGCCTACGACTTCGAGAGCGCCCATGCCCAGGCCTATGACAGCGCCCTGGCCTACGGCCGGGCGCCGTCCAACCAGGCCATGATCGCCGGGCAGTTCGGCGACGCCGAGGCCTTCGCCCGGCACTATGCGCAGTTGAGTACCGAGGCCAACGCCCAGGCATTCGCCACGGCCAACGCGGCAGCCAGCAGTGAGGTCGCCGCCCGCGCCTATGCCCACGCTGACGAACAGGCGTGCGCCAGTGTCGTCGGCGCCTTGGCGCGGGTCTGCAGTTGGGCCTGCGCGACCTCGATCGAGCAACGCATGGCGCTGACCACGCAAATGGCGGCAGGGCTCCAGCGCCTGGCGAGCCAATTCAATCAACACACATCAGGGAGGGAAGCATGGATCAACAGGGATTGAACGCCATCGAGCGGATTGCCGGCGCTCAACGCATGCCGTACCGCAGCATTAGCGTGGAACGGCTGACACCGGTCATCGGCGCCGAGATCGGCGGGGTCGACCTGTCGCGCAGTTTGCCGCCGGAGCAATTGGTGGAGATCCGCCGGGCGTTCCTGGAAAACCACGTGCTGGTATTCCGCGACCAGCAGCTGAGCGTCGAGCAGCACAAGGCCTTCGGTCGGCTGTTTGGCCAGCTGCGCGCCTTGCCGCTGGAGGACATCGACGGCGACGACCCGGAACTGGTGGTGATCCGCGCCAACGCCCAGTCGCGTTTCGTTGCCGGCGAAACCTGGCACACCGACGGCACCGCCGACCCGGAGCCGTCCATGGGCTCGATGCTGTATGTGAAGGAAACGCCGGCCATCGGCACGGGCGGCGACACCCTGTTCGCCAACATGCACCTGGCGCTGGAGATGCTGTCGCCGGCGATGCAGGGGTTTCTCGGCACCTTGACGGCCATTCATGACGGCGAGATCCCGTGGAAGGGCTACACGCCGCCGCCAGGCCTGCCCAAGACCGAACACCCGGTGGTGGTGCGCCACCCCGAAACCGGACGACCTTCTCTGTTCGTCAACTCGGGTTTCACCTCACACATCGTGCAGTTGTCCGCCGGCGAGAGCCAGGTGCTGCTGGGGATGTTGTTCGACCTGGTGGCCCGCGAGCCGGTGCTCAGTTGCCGGGTACGCTGGGCGCCGGGGACCCTGGTGTTCTGGGACAACCGCTGTACCCAGCACCATGCGGTGTGGGACTACTTTCCGCATTCGCGGTATGGCGAGCGGGTGACGATTCTTGGGGGGCGGCCCCAGGCCTAGGCCATCTGCCGCAACAACTGCCCGAGCACCAGCTCGCCAAAGGCCAGGTTGCCATGCAGCGGATCATCGACTTCACAGAACTCGACCCGCTGCAGCCCCCGGTCGTCATTGGCGGCCTCCCGCACATCGACCAGCTCGACGCCCAGGCCGCGCAGGCGCTCGACCAGCCGGGCCTGGGCGGCCATGAACACCCGCGCGTCGGACATCGGCGGCACCCTTTGCGGCGGCAGCACGGCGTATACCTTCAGGTCCAGGGCCAGTGCCTGCTCGTAGAACGCCAGGGCAGGGCGCGACAGGGTGTCGATGATCGTGGCGAACAACGGCCCTTCGAGAAAACCAGGGTCGAACTCGCCGTCCGCGCCCTGGTAGCACAGCCAGTTCTGGGTGGTGGCCAGGTAATGCACGCTCAGGCCGATGCTGGACACCAGCGGCCCGGGAATCCGTCCGAGATTGGGGGCGTCGAGCTGGGCGAGGGCCTGGCGGTACAGATGCTCGAGCTCGGCGTCGCGCATTGCCACGTCGTCCGCCGTCAGGCGGAAGAAGTCGACGCCGAAATCGCGCCCGGCACCCAGCGGCCCACCACCGAACGCCAGTCCTCGCGCCCTGGCGGCCAGGCCGACGACACCGACATGGGAGTCGCCCAGCAGCAGGAAACTAGGCGTAGTAGTCGAGTCTGGCGTCTTCACAGACAAGGTCCTCGCTGGCCAGGGATGGAGTGGCGGTGGGGGCTGCCGGCACGGTTTCGCCATCCAGGCCGGCAAAGAACTGGCGCATCACGAAGGCCACGCCCTCGGGCGTCACCTCGCGCTGGTTGGGCCGGTAGAACGCGCCCTTGAACGGTGTGCCGGTGATGATCTCGTAGGAGGGGAAGTAGTCCACTCCAGGCTGCTCATGGCACAGCTGACCAGCGACGGCGCGCAGCACTGACTTGGAATAGGTGGTGGCACTGAGCACATGTTCGCCAGTGGCGCTGGCGGTCAGCGGCACCGGCGAGACGGTGAGCAACAACTTCAGGTCCGGGTTCACCGACCGCATCAGCGCGATGGCGTCGGTCATGGCCTGGCAGGTGTCGTTGAAGCCGAAGTTGCGGAACTCGTGCACCCTTGGGTCGAATTCGCCGCGCACGGTGCCTGGGCATACCGGGTACAGCACGCCCGTGTCGCGGTTGGCCCAGGCTTCGGTCAGGCCCAGGGTGAAGACGAACACCTTGGCTCGGCGCAGCGCCAGGCGAATCGCCGTCAGGGTCTGCTTCCGGGAGTTGAACAGTGCCTGCTCGCTGGCAAAGCCGGCCGCATCCAGCGCCGGGCGGAACGGATCGAAGAAGCGCCCGTCGTGCTGCCAGGTTTCGCTCGACTGTGGCTGCCTGCCCAGCGCCCACTCCAGCCACTGGCGCAGCATCGCCGGGGTATAGAGGTTGCCGGTGCGGAACGAAAAAACGCCATACTGTTGCGCCTTGCGTTCCTGCTCGGTCATCGCGGCCGGCGCCGGCTCCGCGTCGAGCCAGTTCATCCCGCGCGCCACCAGGGCCTGGCCGATATGCTGGGCGAAGCAGGAACCTGCGGTGACGATGGCGTCCTTGGCGTCGATCTCGAAGGCGGGCGACCACAGCTCGCCGATCTGTCCGACGGGCCGCTCGGCGATCGCCGTGCGCCAGAAGGCGCGGGGTGGCAGGCATTGGTAGGGGTTCATGGGCTATCCGTGCAGCTCGAGGCTGTAGATGAGGTCGTCGTGCCAGCGGCCACCGAGCCGGTAGGCTTCCGGCACACGGCGGGCGAGGGTGAAACCGCACTTCTCCAGGACCCGGCAGGAGGCCAAGTTGCCGTCGGTGACAGTGGCCTCCAGCGAGGTGAGACCGGTGGCGATGGCGAAATCCACAATCGCTCGCAGCGATTCGCTGCCCAGGCCCTGGCCGTGCCACTCCGGCAGCAGCAGGTAGCCACTCTCGGCATGGTCTTGGCGCAGCATGCGGATGCCGGTGACCCCGACGTCCCGACCACTGGCCTTGTCGGTCATCACCAGGCACAGCCAGTGTTCGGCGCCGGGCGACCAGTCCGGCAGACGATGCTCGAACCCCCGGCGCACTTCGCTTTCCGGCAGCTCGTCGAACACATGGCGCATGGTCTCGGGCTCGCGGTGGAGCCTGAGGAACAGCGGCCAGTCGGCTTCGGTCAGGGGGCGCAGGTACAAGCGATCGGTGTACAGCTCCAGCATCCGGTGCTCCTTGCGGGATTGGGAGGGCTGGAGGATTTGTACGCCGGGTTGCCTTGAGGTTCAAGTCTTGGCGACTGTTTGCGCGATGTGCCCACACAGAGCCAAGGTCCGCAGGTACCTGGTAGATTTGCAGAGTACATGTGGGCTCATTACTTCCCGGGAGCGTGTTGATGTCACTGTTGCCGCCAGACAACCGGCCGAACGCGCTGATTTAAATAAACAGTACCGTGTCCATCCGTTGGCGCACTGGAGTAAAATCTGTACTTCACCCCGGCGCCCAGATTCGTCAGACAAAGGACTGTATGCCCGCCATCCCGCTACTGCGCCGTGTTTTCGCAGGTTTCGCCCTCGCAGTGCTCACCGGCTGCCAGCCTGACCTTGCACCGCCGCTCGACCAGCAACTCTACATCTGGCAGCGCCAGTGGCGGCCGGCCCACGAACAAGCCCTGGCCGAAAGCCGCGCCGACTTCTCGACCCTGCGTGTGCTGGCCTTGCAGGCCCAGCCCAAGGCAGGCTGGAGCAGGGCGCTGGTCAACCTGCCTCGGCTCAAGGCCGATGGCCGCCCGCTGATCGCCGTGGTGCGTATTGACGGTCAATTGCCCGCGCTCGACCTGCAGCTGGCCGGCACCCAGATCGCCCAATTGCTGGCCGACTGGCAGGCTGCCGGCTTGGCCCCAAGCGGGCTCGAAATCGACCACGACAGCGGCAGCGCCCGCCTGCCGAGATATACCGAATTCCTCTTGAAACTGCGCGAGCAACTGCCGCCAGGCCTGAAACTGAGCATCACCGCGCTGCCCGCCTGGCTCGACAGCCCGCACCTGCCGGCGCTGTTGCAGGCGGTGGACAGCAGCGTGCTGCAGGTGCACGCGGTGAGCGATCCGCGGAGGGGCCTGTTCGATCCGCTGCAGGCGAAGAGCTGGGCCGAGCGCTGGAGTCGCGTCAGTGACCGACCGTTCTACCTGGCCTTGCCCGCCTATGGCATCGCGCTGCTGCCGGATACCGGTGGTGCGCCGGTGGTGGAAAGCGAAACCCCATTGAACCGACCCGGCGAGCGCCGCGAGCTGCTGGCCGATCCGCAGCAACTGGCGGACCTGGGCAGGCAACTGCGCGACAAGCCGCCCGCGCACCTGGCCGGGCTGATCTGGTTCCGCCTGCCATTGCCCGGCGACCGCCGGGCCTGGAGCCTGGCCACCCTGAAGGCGGTGGCGCGCGGCGACACGCTCGCCAGTCAGTGGCGGGTCGAACTGGCTGGGCAAGGCGGGCTCTTCGACATCAGCCTGGTCAATGTCGGCAACCTCGACTTGGCGGTGCCCGCGCGCGTGGAACTGAACGTCGAATCGTGCGATGCCGCAGATGGGCTCAATGGCTACCGCCTGCAGCAATTCCCGCAACACCTCATCTTCATCCGCCAGTCCAGCGTGCGTGTGGCCGCTGGCGGCCGGCGCGTCCTCGGTTGGGCGCGCTGCCATGGAATCGAACAAGGAGCATGGAATGTCTACCCCTGACTGGCCCCGGCGCCTGCTGTGCCTGTCCCTGAGCGTGCCGGTAGGCACGGCGCTGGCCTGTGGCCCGGACTTCCCGATGCGCCTGCTGGATGACCGGGCGCAGACCCTGTCCGAGCTGCCGGAAGGCAACTTCGGCTTCGAGGTGAATCGCCTCGGTGAGCAGCTGGCAGGCCTCAAGCCCACCACCGAGATGACCCTGACCCCTTACTGGGACGGTGACGACAACGACCGACCTTACCGTGAGCAGCGCCGCCGGATCGAGGCCGACGAGTTGCCGGAATCGCTGCGCGAAAAGGTCGCGCAACTGCGTGCCCTGCAGGATCCGCAACAGGTGCTGGAGCAAGGCGCCGAACTGCCGGATGAACTGCGCCTGTACATTGCCGGCGCAGTGGCCTTCGACACCGACGAACACGCCCTTGCGGCGGATTACTTCGCCAAGGTGCTGGCCCTGCCTGCCGAACAACGCAAGTTGCGCAGCACCTGGGCGGCCTACTCGCTGGGGCGGGCGCTGATGGCCCGCAGCTTCGAGGCCGGCGATGATCCGCAACAGACGCCGCTGGCACTGCAAGCCCAGGCACGCGAGGCCTTCCACCAGGCCCGTACACTCGCCGCCGAAGGTTTCAGCGACCCGTTGGAGCTCGGGGTGGCCAGCCTTGGTGAGGAGGCCCGCCTGGCCAAGCTCGCCGGCGACTGGAACAGCGCGATTCAGTTGTATGCCAGCCAGAGCCGCCTGGGTTCGGGCAGCGGCTACAGCTCGCTCAGGCAGCTTGCCGACGAACTGGTAAGCCTGCCGGATGAGCAGCTGAAGGCGCTGCTGGCACAGCCGATGCCGCGCAAGCTGCTTACCGCCTACCTGCTCAGCCATGTCGGCTGGGACTACGACGGCCAGCCGCCGACCCAGGCCCGACGCCTGCCCGCGTTGCTGCAGGCCAGTGTCGGCGACAAGCTCGAAGACGCCGACCGCCTGGCCGCGTTGACCTACCAGCAAGGCAACTATGCCGCGACCAGAAGCTATCTGCAGCAGGCGGGTGACACGGGCCTTGCCTGGTGGCTGCGCGCCAAGCTGGCCTTGCGCGATGGCGACAAAAACCAGGCAGCGGCTGCCTACGCCAAGGCGGCCGCCGCGTTCCCCCGCGAAGAGTCATGGGGTTCGCGACAGACACCCGATTGGGACTACGAAAGCGTGAAGCCCGGCTGCCGGGTAGAGGGCGAGGGGGCGATCCTGGCGCTGGAGCGGGGCGACTACCTGCAGGCCTTCGACCTGCTGTATCGCAGCCAGGAAATCTACTGGCAGGACACGGCCAGCGTGGCCGACCGGGTGCTGACCCTGGATGAGCTCAAGGGCTATGTCGATGCCCATGTGCCGGCGCCGCCAGCGCCCAAGGTGGAAGAGGGCGGCTATGTGCCGCGCCCGGTAGCGACACAGTTACGCGAGCTGCTGGGGCGACGCTTGCTGCGCGAAGGACGCTACGACGAAGCGCCCGGCTACTTTGCCACGCCGCAGTTGCAGGCCGACGCCAAGGCCTACGGCCAGCACCGCCAGGATGCCGTCTCGCGCTGGACGCCTACCGGCCGGGCTGAAGCACTGTACGCCGCAGCGACCTTGGCGCGCAGCGCGGGCATGGAGATCCTCGGTTATGAAATGGCGCCCGACTATGCCTGGCTGGGCGGTGGCTACAGCCTCGGCAATGCCGAAGTGCAGCCAGGGCCTTTCCTGGCTGCTGGCGAGGTGCAGCGCCAACGGGCGACCGAGGCCAAGCCCGATCAGCGATACCACTACCGCTATGTCGCCGCCGACCTGGCCAACCAGGCCGCTGACCAACTGCCGCACAGCAGCCAGGCTTTCGCCGCGGTGCTGTGCATCGCGGCTGGATGGGTGCCCGGCAGCGAACAGGAAAGCGCGCTGTACAGGCGCTACGTGCAGCAGGGGCCGTTCGTGCAGTGGGCGGAGGATTTCGGCAAGCAATGCGAAGAGCCCCGGTTCGACCAGGCCAACAAACGCTACCTGACCGAGAAGCTGGACCGCGTGCGCACGGCGTTGCGGCCGTACAAGGCGCAGGTGCTGCCGGTGGGGTTGGTGGTGCTGGCGGGGGTTGCCTGGGCATGGATGCGGCGGCGCAAGGCAAAGGCTTGAAATGAGATCGAGCGCCGCGAGGGCGGCGCTCGATAAACCGCCGTCAGTTCTGCGCGGTCTTCTGGCCGGGCTCCAGCTTCACTGTCTCCTCCAGGGTGAAACGCCCCAGCGGGTTCTGCAGGAAGTTCTGGATATTGCTGCGCGAGATGTTGATGTACGGGCTGTAGTACAGGTCGATCCAGTGCACGTCCTGCTTGGCCAGCTTCTGCAGGTCCTGGTACATCTGCTTGCGCTTGACCGGATCGGTTTCCACCCGGGCCGCGGCCACCAGGTCCTTGACCTTGTCGTTGTGGTAGCGGGTCATGTAGTTCATGTTGGTGTCGTGGCCCAGCACGAAGGTGGTCTTCTGGTCCGGGTCGAGCACGTCGTTGGTCCAGTACATCACCGACAGGTCGTAGTCGCCATCGACCAGCATCTGCCAGCTCTGGGTCGGGTCGACCTTCTGCAGGTTGGCGGTGATGCCGACATCGGCCAGCTGCTTCTGCACCAGCACGGCGATCTGCTCGTCGGCCTCGTTGCCGGCGTTGACCACGTAGTTGACCTTCAGCCCCTCGGCGCCGGCTTTTTTCAACAGCTCGCGGGCCTTGGCCGGGTCGAACGGACGCTGCGGGTTGTCGGCGTTGTGGTAGAGCGCACCCTTGGGAATGTACGAGTAGGCCATTTCACCGTGACCGAAGGTCACCGTTTCCACCAGCGCCTTCTTGTCGATTGCCAGGTCGATCGCCTCGCGCACTTCCTGTTTGCCCAGCAGGCCCTTGGAGTGGTTGATCAGCAGGTGATCTTCACGGGTCGAGGGGTCGATATGGATGGTGATCTTCTTGTCCTTCTGCAGCTCGTCCACCTGGGTGAATGGCACAAAGATCGCCGAGTCCAGTTCGCCGGCCTGGACCTTCATCATGCGCGTGCGGTCATCCGGGATGGAGATCCACTCCACGCCATCCAGGCTGACCTTGTCGGCCTGCCAGAATTCCGGGTTCTTCTCCAGGATCACCCGGTCGCCCCGCAGCCATTCCTTGAGTTTGAAGGCCCCGGACACCACCGGGTTCTGTGCGTATTCCTCCTCGCCGAGCTTGTCCATGGCCTTTTTCGACAGGATCGAGATGTTGGCGGTGGCGAGCTGGGCCAGGAACGGCACCGACTTGCTGTGCAGGGTCACCACCAGGGTATGCGGGTCGGCGGCCTTGGCGGTGTCGATGATCTTGTACGAGTCGGCCCAGAGCGAACCCGGGTTGTCGCGGATGCGCAGCAGGGAGAAGGCGGCGTCCTCGGCGGTGATCGGCGAGCCGTCGGAGAACTTGGCCTCGCGCATCTTGAAGGTGTAGGTCAGGCCGTCGTCGGAAACCTTCCAGCTTTCGGCCAGGCCCGGCACCAGTTGGGTACCGCTGTTGTCGACGCGGATCAGCACGTCGTAGACGTTGGCGAACACCCAGCTGTCGCGGTTCTGCGCGCTCTTGATCGGGTCGAAGGTGGTGCTTTCCTCACGGCAGCCGATGGTCAGCACGCCGGCGGCCTGGGCCATGCCGCTGGCCAGGGTGCTGGCGGCCAGTATGGCGGCGGTGAGAAGTTTCAATGCGGCGGGTTTCATGCTCAAGCTCCGTTTGATGGTCATGGTGGTGAAGTCAGCAGGGCAGTTGCGTATGCACGCAGGCGTGGCGCCGGGCGCCCTGGATCTGCTCGGGTGGCGCGGTTTCGCTGCAGCCGGACAGCGCATGCCGGCAACGCGGATGGAAGGCGCAGCCGGAGGGCAGGTTCAGCGGGCTTGGAGGCTCGCCGGCCAGCGGGTCCTGCGGCAGGCGCCGGGCCGGGTCGATGTCGGCGATGGACTGGATCAGCGCGGCGGTGTAGGGGTGGCGTGGGGCGGTAAAGACCTCATGCACCGGGCCCTCCTCGACGATCTGCCCCAGGTACATCACCGCCACCCGGTCGCACAGGCGGCGCACCACGCCCAGGTCGTGGGTGATGAACAGCAGCGCCAGGCCCATGCGCTCGCGCAACTCCAGCAGCAGGTTGATGATCTGCCCCTGGATCGACACGTCCAGCGCGGCGACGCATTCGTCGGCGACGATCAGCCGGGGCTCGACGGCCAGGGCCCGGGCGATGCCGACCCGCTGGCACTGGCCACCGCTCAGCGAAGCGGGCCGGCGCTCGGCCAGCTCGGCGCGCAGACCGACCAGTTCAAGCAGTTCGCCGACCCGGGCCGGAATCTGCGCGGCGGGCACCTTGCGCTGCACCTGCAGCACCTCGGCGAGGATCTGGCCGATGCGCTGGCGTGGGTTGAGCGCGCTGTACGGGTCCTGGAAGATCATCGCGGTCTCGCGGCGCAGGCGGGCGATATCCGCCGGGCCGCCCAGGTTCATGTCGGTGCCGTCGAACAGCACCTGGCCGCCGCAGCTCGGGGTGAGCTGGAGGATGGCCCGGGCCAGGGTGCTCTTGCCGCAGCCCGACTCGCCCACCAGGCCCAGGGTCTCGCCGGCGGCGAGATTCAGCGAGGCACCGTTGACCGCGCTGACCTTGCGCGGGCGCAGGTTGAATAGGCCGCTGCCGGCGGCGGGGAACTGCACCTGCAGGTCCTTGACCTGCAACAACGTGGTCATGACAGGTCTCCGGCCAGCAGCGGGGTATGGCAGGCCAGGCGGTGGCCGGGGCTTGCTTCCAGCAGTTCAGGCAACTGTTGCCGGCAGAGCGGCATGGCCTGTGGGCAACGTGATTCGAATCTGCAGCCCGCCGGCAGGTCATCGAGCAGCGGTGGCTGCCCGGCGATGGTGGTCATGCGCTGTGCCTCGGGCTGCGCCGCTGGATGGCAGGCCAGCAGACCGGCGCTGTAGGGATGCTGGGGCCGGGCCAGCATCTGGTGCTTGGCGCCGTGTTCGCAGAGGCGCCCGGCGTACATCACGGCAATGCTGTCGCAGGTCTGCGCCACCACGCCCAGGTCGTGGCTGATCAGGATCATCGACAGGCCCCGGCGGTCGCGCAGCTCCAGCAGCAGGCGCAGGATCTGCGCCTGCACGGTGACATCCAGGGCCGTGGTCGGCTCGTCGGCGATCAGCACCTTGGGGTTGCAACCCAGGGCCACGGCGATCATCGCCCGTTGGCGCATGCCGCCGGAAAATTCATGGGGATAGTTGTCGACCCGGGATTTCGGGTCGGGGATACCGACCTGGCGCAGTACCTCGATGGCTTCGGCCCGGGCCTCGCGACGCGAAGCGCCTTGGTGCAGGCGGATGCCTTCGGCGATCTGCTCACCGATGCGCATCAGCGGGTCCAGGTGGCTGCTGGGGTTCTGGAAGATCATCCCCAGCTCACGGCCGCGCAGGCGGCGCATGCCGGCTTCGTCCAGCTGCAGCAGGTCATGGCCCGCCAGGCGCACGGCCTGGCCCTCGACCCGCAGGTTCGGCGCTGGCAGCAGGCGCATCAGGCCCCGGCAGGCCAGGGTCTTGCCCGAGCCGCTTTCGCCCACCAGGCCGAGGATCTCGCCTTCGCCAAGGTCGAAGGACAGTCGGTCGACCAGGGTGATATCCCGTTGGCCGGCGCGGGCGATGACGCTCAGGCCGCGGACCTGGAGCAGCGGCGGGGTCATGAGCGGTCTCCCAGGCGTTCGGCGACGCCGTCGGCCAGCAGGCTGAAGCCCATGGCCAGGGTCACCACCGCCAGGCCCGGGAAGGTGCAGATCCACCAGGCGCTGGTGATGAAGCTCTGCCCCTCGGCGACCATGGTGCCCCATTCCGGGGTCGGCGGCTGCACGCCCAGGCCCAGGTAGCTGACGGCGGCGCCGTTGAGCAGCACCAGCACGGCGTCCGACATGCAGAACACCACCGAGCCGAACAGCGCGTTGGGCAGCAGGTGGCCGAACAGCGTGCGCCGGTGGCTGAAGCCCAGGCTCCTGGCGGCCAGGGCGAAGTCGCTCTGCTTGAGCACGAGGATCTGCGAGCGGATCAGCCGCGCATAGGACACCCAGCCGACCAGCGCCATGGCGATATAGAAGCTGCCCAGGCCCGGGCCGAGAATGGCCATGATCGCCAGCATCAGCACCAGGAACGGGAAGGCCAGGACGATGTCGATCAGGCGCATGCAGGCGTTGTCCAGCCAGCCGCCGACGTAACCGGATACCGCGCCGATGCAGGTGCCGAGCAGGAACGGGAAGATCACCCCGATCAAGGCCATCTGCAGGTCGACCCGGGCGCCCCAGATCACCCGCGACAGCACGTCGCGGCCGAAGTTGTCGGTGCCGAAGGGGTGCGCCAGGCTCGGCGCGGCCAGGCGCAGGTCGCCGTTCTGCAGCAGCGGGTCGAATGGCGCGACCCACGGCGCGCACAGCGCCAGCAGGCACCAGCCGAGGACGATGGCCAGGCCGCAGTACAGGGTCAGGCGGCCATCGCCGAGGTTCCAGGCCAGGCGTGCGCGCAGGGCGAAGGTGGCGCTCATTGGATCTTCACCCGCGGATCGAGGACGGTGGTCGCCACATCGGCGAGGAAGTTCACTGCCACCGTGGCGCAGGCCAGCGCCATGGCTACGCCCTGGACCACCATGTAGTCACGGGTGAAGATGCCGCGCACCAGCAATTGGCCGACGCCCGGCAGGGAGAACAGGCTCTCGATCACCACCGTGCCACTGATCAGCCAGCCGATGTTGACCGCCAGCAGGTTGATGGTCGGCACCATGGAGTTGGGCAGGACATGCCGGCGCAGGATCGCCCCTTCGCCCAGGCCCCGGGCACGGGCGGCGGTGACATGGTCGGCCTGCATCTCCAGCAGGATGCTGGCACGCAGGTTGCGCACCAGCACCGCCGACAGCGCCAGGGCGATGGTCAGGCAGGGCAGCACCAGGTGGTGCAGCTTGTCGGCCCAGGTGCGGCCATAGCCGGACACCGGGAACAGCCCCCAGTGCACGCTGAACAGCAGGATCAGCATCAGCCCCAGCCAGAAGGCCGGCAAGCCGAGGCCGGCAGTGGTGAACAGGCGGATCAGGTTGTCGGCCCAGCCGCCCTTGCTGCGGGCAGCGAGAATGGCCAGCGGCACGGCGATCAGCAGCGCCAGGGCCACGCTGCCCAACACCAGCATCAGGGTCGGCTCGATGCGGCTGGCGATCAGCGGCAGGGCGTCGACCTTGTACAGCAGCGACTTGCCCAGGTCACCATTGAGCAGGTTCTTCAGGAAGTACAGGTACTGCACCCAGATCGGCTCGTCGAGGCCGAACTGGGCGCGGATCTTCTGGATCGCGTCCGGGGTGCTGCGCGCGCCCAGCAGCACCCGCGCCGGATCGCCCGGGATCGAGCGTACCAGCACGAAGGTGATGATGCTGATGCCCAGCAGCACCGGCAGCAATTGCAACGGACGGATGAGGACGAAGCGGTAACGCGCCAAGCTCATCGATCAGCCCCGGTTGCGTTGCAGGAAATCCAGCAACACCGGGAAATAGGCCTGGGGCTCTTCGTAGAACGGCATATGGCTGCTGTTGGGGAACACATGCAGCTCGGCGCGCCCGTGCAGCGCCATTTTCATGCGCATGGCGCAGGCCGGGGTCAGTTCATCGTGCTGGCCGGTGGTGATCAGCACCGGCATGCGGAACGCGCCCATCTGCTCGAGGCGGTTCCAGTCCTTGAGGTTGCCTATATAAAGGAACTCGTTGGGGCCCTGCATGGTGGTGTAGGGGCCCATGTTCCAGTCGCCCAGCGAGCGCTGGATCGGCGCCGGCCATTCATCGAGCCGGCAGACGTGGCGGTAGTTGAGCAGGGTGATGGCGGCCTGGTACTGCGGGTGGTCGAGGGTACCCATGGCCTCGTGGCGCTGCATCATCGCCACCGTTTCGCTGCCCAGGGCGCCGCGCAGGCGCTCCAGCTCGGTGATCAGGTGTGGAATATCGCCGACGGTGTTCTCGAGAATCAGACTTTTCAGCGACTGCGGGTGATGAATGGCGTACTCGATCGCCAGCCAACCGCCCCAGGAATGCCCGAGCATGTGCACACGGCCCAGGTCCAGGGCCTGGCGCACCTGCTCGACCTCGGCCACGTAGCGGCTGATGTTCCACAGGCTGTCGTCATCCGGACGATCGGAGGCGCCGGTGCCCAGTTGGTCGAAGGCGACCACGCGGATGCCCTTGTCCTTGAGCCAGGCATGGGCGTCGCGCAGGTAGTCGCAGGGCAGCCCCGGCCCGCCATTGAGGCACAGCAGCACCTCGTCCCCTTCACCAAAGCTGTACACCACGAGATTGTGGCCATCGACCGATACGTTGAACTGCTGGTCAGGTTGCATCTCACGCCACATCGCTACTCTCCTGTTGGCCATGGCTTGCAGCTATAACTAACGCAGGAGTTTTCGTCGCCTACAAGCTAGTGTTTCCTATAGGTTTCGTATGGCAGTCCCGCGCCAAGCCGTGGCATTCTACGTGCCGGACTTAGAGATGGAAATGCAAAAGGAATCACAGGGAGTGTCAGGTATGCAGGCCAAGGTGGCTGAACTCAATGCGCGTCTGGCGTCGGACGACAGCCTCGACGAGCAGATGGACAGCGTCGCCGAGCTGGCGGCGCAACTGGGCTTCGATGCCCTGGTGTACGACTACAGCCCGGTGCCGCTGGATCATGTCGGCGAGCTGATCACCCCGAGCGTGGTCCGGCTGCGCCAGACCCCGAAGGACTGGCAGGACCTGTGGTGCTCCGAGGGCTTCTACCAGATCGACCCGGTGCAGCAGGTGGCGGTGTCCTCCATTGCGCCCTTCGTCTGGTCGTACCTGCCCAAGGGCGAGACCGTCCTGCAGCGCCACATCGACCAGCGCCACGCCCCGGTGGTCGGCTACCTGCATGACGCGCAGCTGACCTGTGGCGTCACCGTGCCCATCCACCTGCCACGCGGCGGGCTGGCGACCCTGACCGGCCTACGCCCCCAGACCAGCCAGCGCGATCTGGACGACGCCCGCGAGCACCTGGGCGATTTCAGCCTCATCGCCCATGCCCTGCAGGAGGCGGCCTATCCCTTGCTGGCCAAGGAGTCCGCCACCCGCGTCATCCGCCTGACCCGCCGCGAGGTCGAATGCCTGCGCTGGGCCGCCGAAGGCCTGACGGCAGGGGAGATTGCCGAGAAGCTCAACCGCTCGCTGGCGACGATTTCCCTGCACCTGACCTCGGCCATGCACAAGCTGGGGGCGAAAAACCGCGTCCAGGCGGTCGCCCGGGCGGTGCATTACCGCCTGCTGGACCAATGAAGCAACAAAAAAGGTCGAAAACCTAGAGAACTCTCTAGTTATGCCGCGCCACGCGTAGGGTTATTGTGTGCTCCATGATTCGCACGGAGCCGGATGACATGGAACTCACCCAATCGCGTGAAGGTTTTGCCCCCTTCGGCAACTACAAGACCTGGTACCGCGTCACCGGTGACCTGGATTGCGGCCGCACCCCGCTGGTCATCCTGCACGGTGGCCCGGGTTGCACCTTTGATTATGTCGATGCCTACAAGGACGTCGCCGCCGGTGGCTACCCGGTCATCCACTACGACCAACTGGGCAACGGCCGCTCGACCCACCTGCCGCAGATGCCGGCATCGTTCTGGACGGTCAAGCTGTTCCTCGAGGAGCTCGACAACCTGCTGGAGCACCTGGGCATCAGCGAGCGCTACGCGCTGCTGGGCCAATCCTGGGGCGGCATGCTGGCCAGCGAGCACGCGGTACGCCAGCCACGGGGCCTGCGCTGCCTGGTGATCGCCAACTCGCCGGCCGACATGCGCACCTGGGTGCGCGAGGCCAACCGCTTGCGTGAAGAGCTGCCCAAGGAGGTCCAGGACACCCTGTTGCGCCACGAGGCCGTGGGCGACTACACCGCGGCCGACTACATCGCCGCCACCCGGGTGTTCTACGACCGCCACGTGTGCCGGCTCAAGCCCTGGCCGGAAGAGGTGGCGCGCACCTTCGCCCAGGTAGATGCCGACCCGACCGTGTACCACGCCATGACCGGTCCGAACGAGTTCCATATCATCGGCAGCACCAAGGACTGGACCATCGTCGACCGCCTGCCACAGATCAACGTGCCGAGCCTGCTGATCTCCGGGCGCTATGACGAGGCGACGCCGTTGGTGGTCAAGCCGTACCTGGACCTGATCCCCGGGATCCGCTGGGCGCTGTTCGAGAACTCCAGCCACATGCCTCATGTGGAGGAGCGGGTGGCGTGCATGGGGACGGTGGTGAAGTTCCTTGACGAGAGCCTGTAGCCCTTAACATCCGACAGTTTTCCCTTCCTCAGGCCTGTGCGGGCGTTGCCCGGCGGGCCTGAGTTTTATTCCCTGCCTGGTTGCAAGTCCGCTTCCACGCAGTTACCGCTAGTCCCTGATCCCGAACCTGGCGATTAACAGCCCGATGCCTCGGCGCTATCCTTGAATCATGCCCCAAGGATCACTCACCATGCGCCGGCTGCTACTGCTACTGCTGTTGCTGATCACCGCCATCCCCGGCTGCCAGGCCCCCATGCCAGCCGCCAACCCCGAGATGGCCTGGGTCGATCTTTCGCTGCCATTCCCCAACGACCGCGTGCTGCTGGCTGAACGCCTGGACAACCAACGCCTGGAGGAAGGCCGCTTCTTCCAGGTCACTCCCGGCAGCCATGAGCTGGTCGTCAGGTTCGACTACGAAACGAGTGGCGGAGGCGGGCTGAGCATGATGGGCGGCACCACCGTGCGCCAATGCTATCTGACCCTCGGCTACGCCCATTTCCAGGCCGGCCAGCGCTATGTGCTCGAAGCCCGCTCCATGGCCCTCACACCTGAGGCAAGGCTGTACAATGCCGCCCGGGAGATCGTCGCAGAGGTCAGCGCGTTCTACTGCCTGATGTAAGCCAATGCCTGTCGATGAAGGAATCCAATCGTTGTGTGAAGCATGAATCGCCCACTGTTTATTTCCCTGGATGGACCAAAAGGCACCGGCAAGACCACGCTGCTGGAGTCCGTCACCCAGGCGCTGAGGGCGGACAACAGGAAGGTGATCCGTATCAGCGAGAAGAAAAGTGATCCCTACCGGCGCGAAACCATGGCCCTGGTCAACCAGTTCGTCAGAAACCCCTGCCGGGATCTGGAGATGAAAGTCTGCGAGCGCCTTGCGCACAGCCGCGCCTGGATTACCCAGCATGTGCTGGCCATGCAGCCCAAGGACAGCATCATCCTGATCGATCGCTGGTACCCGTCCGATGCCGCGTTTCGCCGTCTGGTGCCGTTTGCCGAGATCCTGCGGCTGAACATCGAACGTGGTGTGCGGGTGCCGGACCTTCATGTGGGCGTTGTCACCGACGCAGAAATTTCCTGGGACAGGGCAGCGGCGCGCACGCGTGGCTTGGGCAGTACCGTGATGCATGAACTGCAGGAGCACGTGGCCTGCACGCAAGCTTTCGAGCAAGCCGTTACCGATCATGGTTGGGTCTTGTGCCGTAATGAAAGCACCCTGGAAGAGGCGACAGAGCAGGTGGTATCGGCTATCCAACGCGTACTGCCGGCAGGCTGATCAGTAGCGTTCGAGCGCGGCGAAGCGACTCGACAACCAGGCGTGCAGCTGTCTCACCGCGGGCGACAACTGCTTGCGGTGCGGGCACACCAGGCTCAGCGGCATGCTCGGCCCTGGGTGATCCTGCAACAGCACGACGAGCCGTCCCGCCAATACGTCGTCACTCACATCCAGCCAGGACTTGTAGGTGATCCCTTCGCCCGCCACGGCCCAGCGCCGGGCGATATCGGCATCGTCACAGAACAGGGCGCCACGCACCTGCACGGTCTGTGCCCCCAGTTGCCACTTGTCGTAGACCCGGCCCTGCTGCATGTACAGCAGGCACTGGTGCTCGCGCAGCGCCTCGGGAGTGCGCAGCGTGCCTTGCCGCGCCAGGTACTCGGGCGAGGCCACCAGCACCTTGCGGTTCCACGGTGCCAGTGGCAGGGCGATGTAGTTGGCGTCGGCGTTCAGGCCGTAGCGGATGGCGATATCCACCGGGTCGCGGAACAAGTCGGCGACCTGATCGGAGAGAAACAGGCGCAGGTTCAATTGCGGATGCTCGCGGCGAAACGCCGTCAACCAGGGCAGCAGCACGTTGCGCCCCAGGTCGGACGGCGCGGCCACCTGCAATGTTCCGCTTAGCTGGGCGCTTTCCCGCTGCAGGTTGTCCCGCCCTTGCCGGAGGGCTTCCAGGGCGGCCAGGGCCGAGGGCAGGTACTGCTCGCCTTCGGCCGTCAGGCGCAGGCTGCGCGTGGTGCGGGCAAACAGCCGCACATCCAGCTCACGCTCCAGGCGCTTGACCGCCTCGGCCGCCTGGCCGGGCAGCAGGTCGGCTTCGTGGGCGGCGGCGGTAAAGCTGCCCAGCGCGGCGCTGCGCACAAAGATGCCCAGGTCGTCGAGACGGATCATTTTCACTCCTGCAATGAAAGTATTGACGGGCACAGCCCGTTTTTCCCAAGGACCGGACACGCCAGACTGGATTCACGAATCAAACCATATCCAGCAGCGAGTGCCTATGAAAGCGATCGGTTACACCCAGAACGGCCTGCCCATCGAAGACCCTGCGTCCCTTCAGGACATCGACATGCCCAGGCCAAATCCAGGGCCCAGGGACATCCTGGTGGAGGTCAAGGCCGTGTCGGTCAACCCCGTCGATACCAAGGTGCGTGCCGGCACTTTCACGTCTGAGCCGAAAATACTCGGCTGGGACGCGGCCGGTATCGTCCGTGAAGTCGGCCCTCAGGTGACCCTGTTCAAGCCAGGTGACCAGGTGTACTACGCGGGCTCCATCGCCAGGCCCGGCAGCTACAGCGAATATCACCTGGTCGATGAACGCATCGTCGGGCACCAACCGCGCAGCCTGGGTGCGGCGCAGGCTGCAGCGCTGCCGCTGACGGCCATCACCGCCTGGGAGCTGCTGTTCGACCGCTTAGGTCTGGTCGAAGGCGGCGGGGAGGGCGATGCCCTGCTGATCGTCGGCGCCGCCGGCGGTGTCGGCTCGATGCTGGTGCAACTGGCCCGGCAACTGACCCGCCTGACGGTCATCGGCACCGCCTCCCGCGCCGAGACCGCCGACTGGGTACGCGAACTGGGCGCCCATCATGTCATCGACCACAGCGCGCCGCTGCATGGGCAACTGCAGGCCCTGGGGATCGAGTCGGTCAGCCATGTCGCCAGCCTCACCCATACCGAGCAGCACTTCGCGCAACTGGTCGAGGTGCTGCGGCCACAAGGTCGCCTGGGGGTGATCGACGACCCGCAGACCCTGGATGTCATGCCGCTCAAGCGCAAGTCGCTGTCGCTGCACTGGGAGCTGATGTTCACCCGCTCGCTGTACCAGACCGACGACATGGTGCGCCAGCACCAGCTGCTCGAGCGGGTGGCCGGGCTGATCGACCAGGGCATCCTGCGCACCACCCTGGGCGAGCATTTCGGTGCCATCAATGCCGCCAACATGCGCCGTGCCCATGCGCTGGTCGAGAGTGGCAAGTCGCGGGGCAAGATCGTTCTGGAAGGGTTCTGAAGCCAAGGTGTTCAACGTTAGATTTGCAGCGCTCTTAAGATCGAGCGCCGCCCGCGCGGCCCATCGCGGGACAAGCCCGCTCCTACATCTGTTTCGGGCCAGTCAATCCTGTGCCATTACCGGGTCCGCGTTGTTGGACCGACGAAATTTCTGCATGGGAACCACTGCCGCCCCGCACGATTTGAGGCATGCACCAAGGCGGGCGTCGCCTCATTCACAGGAAAAATTGGCACGAAACAGATGTAGGAGCGGGCTTGTCCCGCGATGCGCCGCGCGGGCGGCGCTCGATCTCATAGGCGCTGCAAGAATCACGGCGGACACCCAACGGCCCACACACGCTCAACAGCCCACCCACAAACAACCACAGTCCAGTCGATCCGCAACTGACCAGGAGCCATATATGAACCAACAAAACCATCCCCTCGTTTCCCTTGCCATCCTCAAGGCCAAGCCGGGTCAGGCAGCGTCGCTAAAAACCGCCTTGCTGACCTTGATCGAGCCGACCCGGGCGGAACCCGGCAACCGCGACTACATGCTGTTCGAGCGCAGCGATGAGCCCGGCACGTTCTACATGCGCGAGGCGTTCGACCACCAGCAGGCCCTGGACACGCACCTGGCCACCGACCACTTCCAGCGCTTTGCCGAGCAGGCCGACCAGCTGTTGGCGGAACCGCTGCAACTGATCTTCCTCGATCCGGTGTCCACTGCCGTCGCACCTCACCCTTGAGGAATGCCTGCGGATCACCAGGGGACGGGGC
This sequence comes from Pseudomonas sp. 2hn, assembly GCF_019646095.1. Lineage (NCBI taxonomy): Bacteria > Pseudomonadati > Pseudomonadota > Gammaproteobacteria > Pseudomonadales > Pseudomonadaceae > Pseudomonas > Pseudomonas sp. 2hn. The sequence goes on from NZ_CP081016.1 coordinate 2,954,532, forward strand.
TGCCATCCCAGGCCCAGAACGTACCGGTCTCTGACGGCCCGCGCTGGCTGACAAGATCGAGGATGCAACTGGCGGCAAACGCGGGCGCGAACAGCTTGTCGCGCGGAACATTGCCCTGGAAAGGGCGTGAAAGCGGGGTATCGGTGGTCCCAGGGTGCAGCGCAAGCACTGTCGAGGCAGGGTTGAGCCGCTTGAGCTCGATGCTGGCCGTGCGCAACAACTGGTTGAGCGCGGCCTTGCTGGCGCGATAGCTGTACCAGCCGCCCAGCTGGTTGTCGCCAATCGACCCGACTCGTGCTGATAAGGCGGCAAAGGTGACGGGCTGCCGGCGCAGCAACGGCAACAGGTGCTTGAGCAGCAGGACAGGGGCGAAGCAGTTGGTGGCGAAACTGGCCTGCAACCCCGCCAGATCCAGTTGCGCCAGCGACTTCTCGGCCCGCGCCGGCGGTGCTTGCAGCACACCGAGGGTGCTGATGACCAGGTTCAGCTGATCGCAGCAGCCACGAACCTGATCTGCCAGTGCTTGCAGCGCCTGTTCGTCACGGGCGTCGCAGTCGAGGCGAAGCAAACGGCGGCCATGGGTCTGGGCCAGCACATCCAGCTCAGGGCTGCTGCTTGCCTGTCGCGAAACAGCGAGCAGCAGCCCGACGTCATCACGTGCCAACAGCTGCGAGCACAGGGCAAGACCGATGCCCTGGCTGGCGCCGCAGACCAGCGCGTTGGCGGGTGTATGGAGATGGGTGATCAGGCTCATTGGATGATCTACCTGATAGGTGCAATCGGCCCTTAAATCTATACATGATTTGATTTATCTGTACAGAAAACTAGTCTTGTATAAGTTAAGTCTTTCTGCAGATTCGTCATGGCACTCCTTGCTCGCTGGGCCTGTCTCTGCCTGCTGCTGACGTCGATGCCTGTGGCCATTGCGGACTGGCGTGCAGCACTGCCGGCGGCCCAGCAACTGGGTGGTGGCGACTTCACCTGGTTCGGCCTGCGGCTGTACAGCGCACGCCTGTGGACCGAGGGGCCGCGCCATGACTGGAACCAGCCTTTCGCCCTGGAACTGACCTACCACCGCTCATTGTCCCGGGACACGCTGGTGCAAGCCAGCCTTGAAGAGATGCGTCGCCTCGGCGCCGGTCGGGTGACGCCGCAACAGCTCGAAGCCTGGGCCAAGGTACTGCAGGAGGCATTCGTGGATGTACGCCCCGGCATGCGCATCACCGGCTTGTATTTGCCGGGGCAGGGCGGTCGCTTCTATGTCGATGACCAGCCGACCCGCACCCTTGCCGACCCGGCCTTTGCCCGGGCGTTCTTCGCCATCTGGCTGGACCCGCGGGCTCGGGACGCCCAGTTGCGCCTGGAACTGCTCGGCCTCGCCGGCAAGCCCCGAGGAGGATCGTGAACATGTACAGAACGCTGTTGCTGGCGGCATGCCTGGTGCTGGGCAGCTGTGGCAATGTCGAAGTCGAGCGCTACGCCGCGGAGCAACCCCGTTTCGACCTGGCGGCCTTCTTCTCGCGCCCCGTGCAGGCCTGGGGCATGTTCCAGAAGCGCTCCGGGGAAGTAGTGAAGCGCTTTCACGTTCGCATCGACAGCCGCCGGGAGGGCGAACGACTGATCCTCGACGAGCAGTTTCTCTACAGCGATGGCACACGGCAGCAGCGCACCTGGACGCTGGTGCCGGACGGCCCCGGCCACTGGCGCGGCACGGCGGGGGATGTGATCGGCGAGGCTCGTGGCGAAGTGGCCGGTAACGCACTGCGCTGGCGCTACACGCTGGATCTGCCCGTGGACGGGCGGCACTGGCAGGTGGACCTGGACGACTGGATGTACCTGATGGACGAGGACACCCTGATCAACCGCTCGCGCATGAGCAAGCTGGGCGTGGAGGTTGGTCAGATCACACTGTTCTTCCGACGCTCGCCGGAAGGCGCGCCATGAGCGCGCGTACCGAGCAGAGCGTCAGTCTTTGCTGGCGTTGAGCTTGCGCAGCTCTTCGTAGGTGGCGGACTGGACGAACCAGAAGCCGGAAACGATGCACCAGCCGAGGCTACCGGCCACGAACACACCCAGGGCTGGCAGGAATCCACCGGTGAACAGGGTGATGAGCGCGAAGAGCCAGATAACGGCCAGGGAGATGTAGAGGACGATGTTGTTGACGCTGATGACGAAGTCTTTCACGAAGCCTATTCCTTGCGGGATTTCAAAAGATTGCCCCTCCAGGGGCGCGCAGATGCTATCACATTGCCCCCACTGGGCAGGGGCTTGATGTCGGTTCCGAGCTAGCCGGACGCGTATCGGGCACCGTACAAAGGCTATGCACTAAAGGTCTCAAGTCTGTCGAATTATGACTTGGACGGTCTTGATAGGGGCGGCATAGGATTGCCGCCACTGGAGTTCACACAGCAACTCCCCTAATCAGGAAGTACACCCATGAGCCTCAAATCCCTTATCGCCAACCCGCTGGGCTTCGGCACCGCGCCACTGGGCAACATGTTCCGCAACGTACCGGAGGCCGAGGTCCAGGCCACCGTCGATGCCGCCTGGGACAACGGTGTGCGCTACTTCGACAGCGCGCCGTTCTACGGTGCCGGACTGTCCGAATCGCGCCTGGGCAATGCCCTGGCCGGTCGGCCACGTGACGAATACGTGCTCAGCAGCAAGGTCGGCCGGATCATCCTCGACGAACTGGAAGACCCCACCAGCCGGGAGCTGGGCGAAAAGAGCGGCCTGTTCGAACACGGCAACCGCAACCGTATTGTCAACGACTACAGCGCCGATGCGACCCTGCGCTCCATCGAAGACAGCCTGCGCCGGCTGAAGACCGACCGCCTGGACATCGTCTGGATCCATGACATCGCCCAGGACTTCTACGGTGACGAGTGGCTGGAGCGCTTCGAGACCGCGCGCAAGGGCGCCTTCCGCGTGCTCACCCGCCTGCGTGAAGAGGGCGTGATCAAGGCCTGGGGCCTGGGGGTGAACCGGGTCGAGCCGATCGAGCTGACCCTCGACCTGGACGAGCCGCAACCCGATGGTTTCCTGCTCGCCGGGCGCTACTCGCTGCTCGATCACGACCGCGCACTGCAGCGTGTCATGCCGCAGGCGGCGGAGCAGGGTGTCGGCATCGTCGTGGGTGGCCCCTACAGCTCTGGGGTGACCGCCGGTGGCGAGCACTTCGAGTACCAGAAGGCGACCCCGTCGGTGCTGGCCAAGCTCGAACGCATCCGCGCAGTGGCCCGAGCCCACGGTGTCGACGTCAAGGCGGCCGCCCTGCAGTTCGCCCTGGCCCACCCGGCGGTGGTAGCGGCGATCCCGGGTTCGACCCGTGTGGCTCACGCCAACGAAGACCATGCAGCCCTGGGCGCGGTCATTCCGGCGGCGTTCTGGAACGAATTGCGTCAACAAGGCCTGATCAACGCACTGGCGCCTGTTCCGGCAGCCTGAGCTTGAACAGGACAGGGCTGCAGTGCAGCCCTGCTTGAATCAACGCCGCGCTTAGCGCGGCGTTTTCATTTGTGCAACCGGATCACGCCAAGCGCGTCACCCACTTGCCCGACGCGCTGCCGTCCTTGAGTTGGCGCAATGCCTGCGGCAGCGCCTCGAAGCGAAAGTCCAGGCGCTGCGGCGCCAGCAGCCGGCCATCGGCGACCATCCTCAGCAAACGCTCCCCTTCGACCTTCAACGCTTGCCGATCGAGTAGGCGGCCATGGGCATGGACACTGTTGAGCGCTACCTCGTGCAGCGAGATCGCCGTGCTGAAGGCCGGCAGCGGGGCGTTTTCCTGGCGGTCCTGAATGCACACCAGGTGGCCGTTGTAACCCAGCAGATGGGCCAGGCTCGCGGCATGGCTGCCGCTGACCGTGTCGAACAGCGCATACAGCGGACGCTCGCCGAGGGCCGCCTGCACATCGGCCTGCCAGTCGCCAGCACGGTAGTCGAACACCCCGACCACGCCCAGTTGCCTGAGCCGATCATGGTGCTGCCGGCCCGCCGTGGCCCACACGCGCAGGCCACGCTGCAGCGCCAGCTGGACAAGGTAGAAGCCCACCGCGCCGCCCGCACCGACCACCAGCACATCGCGCGACGCGCCGTCGGCGACCTTGGCCAGGGCCTGCCAGGCCGTCAGCGCGGGGCAGGGGACGGCGGCCGCCGCCGCAATGTCGAGGTTGTCTGGAATGTGCATGACCAGGTTCGCATCGAGCAGGCAGTGCTCGGCGAAGCTGCCATCGCGGGACAGCGACTGGTGATAGGCGACGCGTGAACCCAGCGCCAGCTCGACCCCGGCACCGACCGCGACCACGGTACCCGCGCCATCGACGCCGGGCACGGTGCCCGGGTGCCAGGCGGCATGGCCCCATTCGCAGATCTTCCAGTCCACCGGGTTCAGGGCGATGGCGCGGTTGGCCACCAGCACTTGGCCGGGGCCGACTTCAGGCAGGGGTTTGTCGATGAGGTGCAGGCCGTCCAGGCCTGCGCCCGGGGTCCAACCCCAGGCGCGATGAGTGATGGACATGAGCGGTTCTCGTAGGGGCAGAAACGGGGCAGGGTAGCGAGGCGCGGGGCAGGGATACAGCGGGGTTCGGGCAAAGGTGTATTGAGCTGGAATCAGCAATGCAAAAGGGCCGCTCGAAGGCGGCCCTGCTGTGCATCTCGGGGGTTACATCAACCCAGGCTCTTGGCCAGGGCCTGCAGGCCACCTTCATAGATGCCGGTGAACAACGCAGTGGCTTCTTCGTCGCTGACGCCAACCGGGGTGAACTCGCCGAACCACTCCACCCGGCTACCCTGGCCGTCGGCCTTGACCCGCAGGGTCGACAGGTAGCCGGTCACCGGGAACGGGCTGGTGAGGATCGAGTAGCTGTAGCTGCGTTGCTGCTCATCGAAAGCCATCAGGCGCTCGACGATGCTGTTGCCGTCCGGGTCTTTCAGCGAGCGCACGCGGCCGCCTTCGCTGGACAGGCTTTCAGGGATGAACGGCAGCCAGTCGGGCAGGCTGTCGAAGCCGCCGATCAGGGCCCAGACGTGCTCGGGGCTGTGGGGGGTGTTCAGGGATGCTTGGGCGTTGGCCATGGGAAAATCTCCAGAATTGAATTCAGATTGCGAGGCTGTCGACCACGCCGCCGTCGACCCGCAGGGCCGCGCCGGTGGTGGCGGAGGAGTAAGGAGAGGCGAGGTACACCACCAGGTGGGCGACTTCGTCGACGTCGGCGGCGCGCTGGATGATCGAGCTCGGGCGGGCGCTGCGCACGAAGTGGTCGGCCTCTTCGCGAATGCTGCGCCCGGAGGCCTTGGCTGCGTCGGCCACCAGGTTGGCGACGCCATCGGTCAGGGTCGGGCCGGGCAGTACCGCGTTGACGGTGACCCCGGTGCCGGCCAGGCGCTTGGCCAGGCCATGGGAAACGGCGAGGTTGGCCGCCTTGGTCACGCCGTAGTTGATCATGTCGGCTGGGATGGCGATGCCGGATTCCGAGGAAATGAACAGGATCCGCCCCCAGCCTTTCTCGACCATGCCCGGTGCGTAGTGGCGCGCCAGGCGCACGCCGGACAGCACGTTGGTGTCGTAGAAGCGGTTCCACTCGCTGTCGTCGACGTCAAAGAAATCGACGTCATCGTAGATACCCAGGTTGTTGACCAGGATGTCGGCGCGGGGGTGAGCGGCGATCAGCGCCTGGGCGCCTTCGGCCGTGCCCAGGTCGGCGATCACCCCGTGCACCTGGCCGCGGCCACCCTGGGCGCGCAGTTCGGCCAGGGCGGCGTCGAGCGACTTCTGGCTGCGGCCGGCGATGACCACGTCGGCATGGGCGCGGGCCAGGCCGCGAGCGATGGCCAGGCCGATACCGCCGGTCGAGCCGCTGATGATGGCGGTACGCCCGCCGAGGTCGATGTTCATGGAATGGCTCCTGTGGATGAGTTGCATCGATGGGAGCCATGCTAGTGACACGCGATCAGACTGTAAAAGACTAGATTCGACTGAATTAAGACCTAGGAAGTCTGATCGGCCAGGGCCAGCACGCGCTCGCGGAATACCCCCACGATCGGCCGCAGGTCGACCTGGTGCCAGGCCGCCCACAATTGCACGCAGGGGCTGAACCACTCTAGCTTGCGCAGCACCACCGTGGGGCCGGCGCTGGCACTCAGGCTGCCCTGGACCATGGCCAGGCCGAGCCCGGCGGACACCAGGCCAAGCACGCTCAGCGGGTCGGTGGCCTCCAGCGACAGACGCGGGGTGAAGCCTGCGTCGGCGCAGCGGGCGATGAAATCATCGCGCTTGTTGAGCTGGTCGGGCTGCCCGCCGGTGATGATCCACTCCTGCTCATGCAGGTCGGCGGGACAGAGGTCGGTCTTGCCGGCCAGCGGGTGCTCGGCGGGGATGGCCAGTAGCATCGGGTCATCCAGCACCGGATGCGCCCGCAGGTCGGGGTCATTGTCGGGCGGTGGCTCGCAAACCAGGGCGATATCCAGGCTGCGCTGACGCAGGCCCTCGAACTGCTCGCTCGGGGTCATGTTGTACAGGGCGATATGAATATTCGGCCGTTCGCTGCGTATGGCCCGCACCGCGCCGGGCAGCACGCCGGCATGGATGGCATGGTTGACGTAGCCGATGCACAGCCCGCCTTCCTCGCCACGGCCCAGGCGCTTGCCCAGCGACTCCAGGCGCTCGGCGTGCTTGAGCAGGCCACGGGCCTCGGACAGGAAGGTGCGGCCATCGGCGGTCAGGAACAGGCGCTGGTTGCGCCGCTCGAACAAGGCCAAGCCGAGGTGGTCCTCGAGCTGGGCGATCTGCCTGCTCAAGGGGGATTGAGAGATATGAAGCTGCTCCGCCGCGCGGCCGACGTTTTCGCATTCGGCGACGGCGACGAAGTAGCGCAACTGACGTAGATCCTGCATGAGACCTCCAGGGGACAGCCCTGAGTTTTACTAGCGCAGCCCTCCGTTGGCTAGCCTGCATCAACGCAAATGCCCGCTGCAAGCAGCGGGCAGGGTACTCAAGGCCTGATGATCAGTGGATCGCCACCGGGTTGATGTTGACCTGGGTCGAACCCTTGTACAGCGGCTGGCCCAGCACGAACAGGAACTCGAAGGCCTTGTCGCGCACCAGGGCGCGGGTGTCGATCAGCTCCAGGTTGTAGATGCCGCGCTTGGCCAGCATGAACTGGTTGACCGGGAACTCCTCACCGGTAGGGTTCGGGTAGACCTCCGAGGCCCAGGTGTCGCCGCCGAAGGCGACGATGCCCTGGTCGGCCAGCCACTCGGCCGCCGGCAAGTCGATGCCTGGCTCGGTGGCGAGGAACTGCGCATTGTCCTTGCCAATCAGCTCCAGCCAGCCGGTGTTGAACAGCACCACGTCGCCCTTGCGCAGGGTGATGCCTTGCCGCTTTAGCACCGCCTTGATGTCGTTGACGGTGAACGACGTACCGCCCGGCACGATGGCCTTGCCGTAGTGCGCGGTCATGTCCAGCACCACGCCGCGGGTGACCATCGGCGGCACTTTTTCCACGCCGAGCTTGGTCACACCCTCGACGGTGACGAAGTCGGCGGCCTTGTTGCCGTTGTAGTAGACGTTGTCGATGCCGATATGGCCGATACCGTTGAGCTGGGTGCCGACGCCGGTCCAGCCGTTGACCAGCTCGTCGTTGAAGCTGAACTTGTTCTTGCCCAGGGTCTGGCCGGCCTGTTCGCCGGGCTGAATGTTGTAGAGGTGGAAGCTGCGGTGGCGGAAGGCGGGCAGGTCCTTGCCGACGGGGACGGCGAGGGGGTAGGTCTTGCCGGTCTTGACCAGGGTGATGGCTTGCTTGACCACCTCGGGAGTGAGGAGGTTGGCGGCACCGATTTCGTCGTTGGGGCCGTAGGGGGAGGATTGCCAGGTGGCGGCCAGGGTGGATTGGGCTGTGGTGGCCAGGGCTAGGCTGAGTAGTAGGGGTTTGAAATGGCGCAATTCTTGGGCTCCTGAACGGGAAGTGATGTCAGGGGCGGATTCTGGGTGGCGGTGGGGATGGGAAAAAGTGGTGGGTGGGACAAGGAGTTTTGCGTGTAGGGCAAGGAAGTAGACATCTCTGATGTTCATGCAGGGGAAGCTGTTGGGACTTCAACCAGTGGGCGTTTCCCTGATTTGAGTCAGGCAGAGGGCCAGGCTGACGATGCGGTGTGCCCGATGCATCTTGTCATTTGCAATAGCTTAGGGCAGGGTCGATGCCATGGACCTCTCTGCCAAAGGAACCGCACCATGTCGAAGATCTATCCCGGTATCGATCCCGAAGGGCTGGTCGAGTATTCGGTGGTCTACACGGATCGCTCGCTCAACCACATGTCCCAGTCGTTCCAAGGTGTGATGAAGAACATCTCAACCACTCTGAAACAGGTCTACAACGCCCAGGCGGTTGCGGTAGTTCCGGGCAGTGGCACGTTCGGCATGGAAGCGGTAGCTCGGCAGTTTGCCACCGGCCAGCAATGCCTGGTGATACGCAACGGCTGGTTCAGTTATCGCTGGAGCCAGATCCTCGAGATGGGCAACATCCCGGCGGCGACAACGGTGCTGAAAGCCCGGCCGGTCGAAGCGGGGCGCCAGGCTGCCTACGCCCCGGCCCCTCTGGACGAAGTGTTGGTGGCCATTGCGTCGCAGAAACCGCAGATTGTCTTCGCCCCCCACGTTGAAACCTCATCAGGGATCATCCTGCCTGATGAGTACCTGCGGGCCGTGGGCGACGCCGTGCATGCGGTGGGTGGCCTGTTCGTGCTGGACTGCATCGCCTCAGGCGCGATCTGGGTTGATATGCATAAATGCGCGGTCGACCTGCTGATCAGCGCACCGCAGAAAGGCTGGAGTGCCTCACCTTGCTGCGCCCTGGTGATGCTGAGTGCTTTGGCCCTGGAGCGCATCGAATCAACGCAAAGCACCAGCTTCGCCTGCGACTTGAAGAAGTGGCTTCAGATCATGCAGGCCTATGAGCAGGGCGGCCACGCCTACCATGCGACCATGCCCAGCGATGCCCTCGCGCGGTTCAACGAAGTGATGAAAGAGACACAGGCCTACGGTTTCGACAAGGTCTGCGACGAACAACAGGCCCTGGGTGACCGGGTGCGCGCAATGATGACCCGCAAAGGTATCAAGAGCGTGGCTGCGGCAGGCTTTCAGGCACCAGGAGTGGTGGTGATCTACACCGATGATGCCGATATCAAGAGTGGTAAGAAGTTTGTCAGCCACGGCCTGCAGATTGCTGCCGGCGTGCCGTTGCAATGCGACGAGCCGGCCGACTTCCAGACCTTCCGCATCGGCCTGTTCGGGCTTGAAAAGCTGCACAATATCGAGCGTACGGTCAGCACCCTTGAGCAGGCGCTGGACGAGGTGATGGTTAACTAGGCGCTCGGTGGGAGAACTTGCAATGACAACAGACGATGCGAGGTCCCGATTCGAAGCCAAGCTTCTTCGTCCGTTAAAGCCCGGTGACGACAGGTCGTGGGCGTTTGCAGTTCTTCCAAGGGACGCGAGTGAACGGCTTCCGCGGCGGGGAAGGACGTCCGTTGACGGCACGATCAATGGGCATCCTTTCCGGGCAACCCTGGAACCTGATGGTCAGCTGAGCCATTGGCTGAAGGTCAGTAGCGATTTACTCGACGCGGCGGGTGTGGCTGTTGGAGATATCGTTACCCTCGAACTCGTCCCTGTGCAGAAGGAGCCCGAGCCTGATATCCCAGCGGATTTCGAGAAAGCCCTGGCAAGCACACCTGAGGCTCAAAAGGTTTGGAACAGTACGACGACCCTTGCGCGGGTGGACTGGATTCACTGGATTACTTCAGCGAAGCAACTCAAGACGCGTGAAAAACGAATAGGTGATGCCTGCGATATGCTTGCGACTGGCAAGAAGCAGGTTTGCTGTTTCGACTCGTCCGGCTACTACAGCAAAGCATTTCGGGCGCCCGAGGCAGAAGATTGACCTTAGACTGGCAATGCACAGTAGGGCACACAGCGCTGGCAGTAGCTGCGCACGGTATTGGCTGCGGTGAATGCCTTAAAGCACAGGAAATTGTCCAACTTGGTAGACCTCAAGCACTGAGCGGAGCATGTGCCGTGGATATCAAGTGTGCTGGCGGGTCATACTGGTGATGGCGTGGCCCCAACTTCTGTTAACCCGAGGATCGATCCATGACCGACGCTGCACAATCCGCCTTACTACCCACTGTGATATTCCCCCGCAAGATGTCCACAGCCTGGTGTGCGATGGCCTTCGAGGAGCTGGAAGACGCCCTGTCGTTGATGGATCCGGGCATCAATGAACTGAACCCAAAGCAGCGGTACTTGTGGGAGCGTTACAAGGTCATGACCCGCCAGTTTGCCCACGACATGCTGTTGGCCGAAGGTAATTCCGAAGAAATCGACCGGCGCTTGGGGCTGGAGCGCAGTGACTATCTGCCGCAGGCTGAGTGAGGCTGAGCCCGCCGCCACGCGTCAATATTGGACCTTGTAGGCGGGCGGACTTCCGTACGTTCACCCCGCCGATCGTACAGGCGGGTCGTGCTGATATTGACGTGACCCAGCCAGGCCTGGACCTTGGCGATATCGGCCCTGTGCTCGAGCGCGGTGGTCGCCGCCGTGGCGCGCACCCCATGCACGCCCAGGCCGTCGACCGCGATGCCAGTGGCCTTGGCCCAGCCGCGGCGCTGCGTCGGCCAAAGGCGCATAAGTCATCAAGGTTGTCGCGGTAGGCGTGACGGGCGCGCGGGTTGTCGATATTGGCGAACCACTCCGCCGCCGCCGGCGTCCAGGGTAATCAGTTCTCCTGGCATGGGCCGTACTCCGCTTCCAAGCGCGCCTTGATCACCGGCCACTCCGGCGAGGCCATCAGCGCGCGGATCTGGCGTTTGTGCTCAGGTTCGGGCACCAAATGCTGCCAGCGCCGTTGCTCGGTGTCCTGCTCGGCGGTGCGGATATCAGGGGTCACCTCGACGCCGGCAGCGGCGAAGCGCTGGCGTACCGTGCTCCAGAACCCGAACGCGGTACCGACTTCCTGCAAGGGTGTCAGCGGCACCTGGTACTGGCAGCACAATCGCCACAGCGCGGCTTGGCCGAGGCCTTGCAGGCGCTGCGCAGGGTTGATCTGGATGTGGCAGACATAGAGGCGGTCCGCGAGGGGGCTCTGGCCATATCGGACGTGGCCAGCGGGTTGGCCCTGGAAGACGAGCACGGCGGTGATGGTCGGCCCCGGGTAAAAGAAATTACCGGGCACGGCCTCATGACGTTCGGTCACCAGCTGCAGGCCGCTGGCCTGCCTATCGAGCTGGGCGGCTTGGCGGCGCTGATAGAAGTCGCGCAGGGGGTCAAACAGGGCCATGGCCGGTTCCTGGTCAACAGTGGTGGGCAGGGTAGCGGTCATCCGGGAATCCGGCTGACGTACTGCGTAGGAGAGATCATGTCATAACCGAACCGCGCCACGGCCAGGTACCACATCTGACCCTTGCCCTGGTACTTATTCGAGCCGGTGACTTGGTTGCACTCGAGGCCGGCCCTGGTTCGGTAGACGATGAAATCGCCACGGCGGATCTCCCGGGCGGGCACCCGCTCGACTGTGTAGGTGTGGCCTTTGTGGTCGTCCATGTCGACATGCACCGATAGCTGGCAGGTACGGCAGGTCCAAGTGCGGTCATCAAGGTCGGTGGGGTGGTCGGGGGTGGTGTGACCGGTGGGGCAGATGTAGGTCGTATCGTGAACAATTTCGACGCGAAATGTCATGCGGGCCGTCCAGGGTCAATTAGTTCGATAACGTATTTTATCGGTCTATGCCTTTGCCGGACAGGCAAATAACGGGGCACTGAAAAACCAGCGGCCCGCGCATGGCCGAAATGGGTTGGACTGAGTCTTTATATGTGCTCCGAATCGGACATTCCCTCTTCTCTGTAGTCCATTTCCGAAACATACTCCCAGCGCCTTACAGCCCATTGCAGCAGCCCAATCAGCCATCTAGTCTCGCCAAGTCGCCGCAAAAATCGACGACACGGTTTTGACAGACCGTCCTCTGATATACGGATCATGCGCAACGCTCTATGGCGGCTGTGCGTGGGGCACTTCGGTGCGCCGAGTTCCGATATCCTCGGTCTGTCAACCCACGTACCGCTGCCACCCATTTGTTTGACAGCAGAGATGTGGTAGCTCCAGTCAGATATCGGAGCTTTATCATGTTAAAGATCGTCCCCGATCCACCGCTACACGACAAATACACCACCCACACCCTCGAAGACCTCCTGGTCCAGATCTCCGAATACCTCGTCTGTGCTCTGACCGTCAGCCAGCAGACTGTCCTGCTCCACGCCAAACCGCCAGGCCAAGTCCTGACCCTCGCCGCCATGCACGAAATCGACAGCGCCCGCACCCTGGTGGAAGTGGCGCTGAGTCGAGTGCAGTCCCGGCATTGACCTGGGGAGCCTGGGCTCGAACTTGATGTTCACCGATCAGGCCCCGCGCCGTTCACGGGGCCGCAGGAGGAATGGTATGGATAAGGAGTTGCAAACCCCGCGCATCAGGAAGCTCGCCACCACCGGCGTCGGGCATTTCGGCGAGGCTGGAGAGGAGGGCGGTCAAGACCCGCTGTTCCGTGTTGTAGCGGGCCACTCGATGGAACATGCAGTTGAGCAGGCGACTGTGCTGATGTGTGCGGTACACAAGATCAGCGATCTGGCGATGGCGGAGACGGATCATCTGCCTACGCTGCTGACGGCGGTGCATTACCTCAGTGGCATGGCCAAGGCGCTGGCCCAGGATGTGAATCATGGGTTGATGGTTGACCGGAGGGTTGAGTAGGAATGCGCTGGCCGCTCTGGCTGGCGCCAGCCTGGAGAGCGGCCTGGCTGCAAAGGTAATGCCTGTTCTTGGCCTGCATGAGAACCTGACATTGCCTGACCCCAACATCTCCTTGAGCTATCGTTCGTAGGTCTCACCACCAGTGCTGATCTTGTAAATGGTTTCCGAATACGGCAAGCGCGCAATGATGGTAGTAGCATTCACTACTGCTGCCATGGCTGTCCCCCTGCAAAGCAGACTTACGTAACCTTGGATTCGAACGCACATGGCATCAGCACTATCAATGAAATTCGTCTTGTTGAGGCGGAGCATGATGACTGTTCTGCCTTCGGGCACCGCTCCAATTGGCGGTACGGCGAATATCGTAATCTGGGTGTATATGACCAAACACAGCAAGGCCATGCCCGCAACGATTAGAGCCTTCTTCATGATTGAGAGTCCTGTCTCGGATTCAGTCTATGCGCTTTACAATGCCGAACCGGCCTTCTTTAAAGTCGCTGGCACGGAGTACATCGGGGGCAGCTTGGTCGCAGCTGTAGGTCGAGTAGCTCACAGGTGGGTTACCAAATCGATCCGAGCTACGATCCGCGCAACCTGAAGATGAGGCAACGATGTACAACGGCTTGGTAATCGCCTCATTGGGGACTTGGAGCCCCATAGAGAATCTGATACTCGCCTTGTGAGCGAAGTCATTCGCGTCGTCGTGGTAATTACCCAGAAACGTTGCATAGCTGCTCCAGCTGACGAATTCGAAACCCATGACGCCGAGTCGTTTGAGCTCGCCACCGTTTGATGCGTAAACGACCAAAGGCGCCAGCCGAGGGTCTTTGCTCTTGGATGAGTACGTGACCTTTGCAGTGATGTACCTGGAGCCACGCTCGGCAGATCGGTACTCATACTGATCACCGTAATCGTTGAAGCTCCATTGGTCGGTTATCTGAGCAGATTGGAGTGATACAGAGCTGTCGTCCGCTGTGAATGAGCCTTTGACCGAGATCGCTTTCATCCCGAGCGCCGCAAGTCGACGCGCCTCTTGTTCTTTAGCCTCACGCTCCTTGACCATCTTCTGCAGGAAGCCGTCTCCGATTACTGCTTCAGCGGAGTCAGGGTAGCGGGAAGTCAACGACGCCAAGGCGGCTCTAGTTGCCGCTTCGTCACCACTTTCGGAGGCCTTTCTTACCTGAGCCAGCAATACGGGCGGAGTCTCTTTGAGCATCGTATTTTCCTGCTCAAGCTGCGCGATCCTGTCTTTGGCAGCGGTAACCTCTGCCTGCAGGGATTTGATGTCCGAGCGGAGGCTTTCGGCTTGCTTCTTATACACCTCACCATCCTCTCCACACCCCGCAAGCGAAAGAGCCAAGCAGGTGACTAGCAAGTCCTTTTTCAAGACGCACTCCTTTTGAGTCATTAGCCCCAATAGAGAAGATAGCAATCTGCCGTCACATTTGCATCGCCGGAGTGGGTGCCCAACGCTAGTTCGTGGGCAGCCATGCAAAGCTAAACGAAGTTACGCTTCGAGGAGACTATATTGGGACTACCAAACCAGAGGTTTCTGCTGTGTTGACCATATGCTACTCGTGACGGTGACGGGAGAGACGACACAGGCCGAAGTTAGAATCACAGCCGATCTGGTCAACTCGTACGGCTGAATGGTCGTTCCAGCCTAAGGCCATTCAGTCTTCGTCATACCAGCGCGCAAGCTTCTCCACTTCAGAAAGGGCTGCATTCAGGCTCGCGCGGGTGACGTGGACGTTCGGTTCCATAAGCCAGCTCCGGCCGTGGCGCTCTAGCAGGTCGTTCTCATACTCACTGATGAACAAGGGATTGGGGTGCTTACTCAGTGTGTCCTTGGAGTGCTTGGCATTAGGGGATATGAGGCCGGCGGAGTGCTGGCTGGCATTGCGAGCCAGCACGACCTGCTCGAGTATTTTGAAATCTGCGGGGCATGAGTTCCAATTGACCCCCTGCGCGGCAAAGCAAGTTCGATATCCTTGAATGAAGCCGTTTTTGAACGACTTCGCCCCGTAGGATGCTTGACAGTCCAGCCCCGCCAGCCGCTCAATCGTGACGAAGTATGCTTTTAACGCCTCGGAAAGCATCGACACGCTAGTCTGCCCAACGATTTCGGCTCCTGCCTGCGTCTGGAGCCATTCGTCCAGGAAAGCAGGTGACGTATCCATGGTATCCGGATCGAACTCCGGCGGTACGTAGGGTGCTTCTTCCTCCTCAATCTTGCGCATGGTTTCCAGAAACGGTGCGCTAGCGACATCAAAATAGTTGCTGATGAACGCCATGCGTTGGCGAAGGAAATAGGCTACGTTCATGTTTACTCTCCGAAGTACGTCAAAAGAACAACCCAGGTGTTGAACTCGATCAAGGTAGTCTTCCTTCAATTAGGTGCTTCGAGTTGCCGCAACTCAGCTCCTGCCTATCTTCAGGTGGTAAGCATACGGACAAGTCACTTTCCCAAACGTGTGGTGCCCTTGCGAGGGCATAATGCACAGATTGGGTATGAGGCCTATCAAGAGCGCTGGGCAATATCCTCTTCAAGCTCCCGCACGGCCTTGCTCACCTTGATCGCAAACAGCCGTTCCACCTGATCATCGCGAAGAGTGGCAACGTCATCACCTATCCAAAGCGCTAACACCTTCCGTTTATCCGCGATGCTGTGATCATCCAGGTTTGGAATGTAGGCGTGATTGCCGGCTCTTCCGCGCTTGAGCTCGTAGAAGGTCTTGATCAGGGACTTGAGCTTGATTCTTCCTTCCAGCGAGGAGCGTTTGGTCAAATTGCGTATCGTGTGATTGACCGACCGTAACTGGGCAGTCGATGTGATCTGGGAAAAGTAGGATGCCCAGCCTCGTCGTTTCCCTTCGAAGAAGCATCCGGTGATCCGCAGATTCACCTTCCATTCGCAATACGCGCGGGCGCGCTCCATATCCTTGGGCGACTTAGCGGTTGCGACCTTGTGCCGGTATGCCGTGAAGATATTGGCGATGGAGGATTCGAAACGGAGGATGCTTTCTCGCCGGATGATGACATGGCCACCTTCGATCTGGTAACCCAAGAAACTGAACGGGTCGGTCAGGGGGGCGTACTTCGATTTCGAGTCCGGGCCGAAATCGTGTGGGTGCAGCTCCATCCTTTGCAGTTCAGTGATCAGCTCTTTGGCCACTGGTTCGGAATGCCCGGCTGGTGTCAGGAGCAGAATGTCGTCCACGTAGCGCTTGTACCAGATCCCTGGCCTGCCACTGAACGCCAAGTCGATCTCCTGCAGTGCGATCTCCGCGAGCAGGTTTGAAATGGCAAGGCCTTGGGGCACTCCGATGGTCAAGTTGGGCGTGTCCTTTCTGCCTCTTGATACAGACACAGTCGGCGTGGTGATTGCCGAAGTTATCAGGTGCTTGAGCTCAGGCTTGCGAATCTTCTTTCGAATAGCGGTATCGATCAGGGTGTGGGGGATCGAGGGGTAGAAGCTCTTCAGGTCGATCTTGGCATACTCGGCATAAGCACGGGATGCGAGCGCAGTTTTCAGATCTTCAATAACAACCTGAGGCAATGAAAGCTTGGCCGTCGGGTAAACTTCCACGAGGCATTCACACAAGGCGCGCAACACGATTCGATCCCGCGCAGTCGGAATCGAGATCTGTCGGGGAAGCGAAGTCGCTCCCTTGAGAATCAGCTTTTCCTTGTAGGCAGTGAATCGATATTTCCCCTGCTTAACCTTTTTGACGATCAGTTCAAGCTCATCAGTCAGCCTAGAATCGAGCTTGGACGGGCGAGTGCGATCAAGCCCAATAGCACCGGATTTCTTGATCTTATCCGTGTAAATGCCAAGTAGTTGTTTGCGGGCAAAATATTTCTTGAAGCTACGGGCGGCACTCATTTCCCTACCCAGGCGTATGCGGCTGCTGCAAGGGGAAGGGCGTACAGGGCGACGGTAATAACTAGGCGCGCACCGAGCCAGGAAATAGCGTAGCAGCTCTCGAACGCAGTAGGGGTTCGACTGGTCAAGCCCGTCGAAAATACCCGGGCGATTCGATCATCGATCTCTCTGTGATTCTCTGACTCCGCGAGCAACTCATCATACTGCTGCGTCTGAGTGAGAGTAGGTTCGGTGTTCGGGGCAAGCTCACGGTACAGCCCCTGCAGCTGGAGGTAGTTTTTGCGCATGGCCATGGCCCGTACCCGGAAATCCCGGTTTGTAACGGCAAGCGATACGCCGAGGAGCGCAACAGAAAGTACGGTGGCCAGTACGTCGGTGTCAGGGCCGAGGATGTGTTCATAGCGGATAGCCAGGACACCCAGAACGGTGCTGAGAATTGCGTACCAGACCAGAAGCATCTGTGAGTGAAAGTCTAGCCACTCCAGGCGATTATGGGCCTGAATACGAGCTTTGTAGGTGAACCAGACACTGTCCTTCACAGATACTTCTCCATTGAATTTGGGAGAAGAGGCAAGCGGGTTTGAGTCATCTTTGAACATCCCCGAGGGGATCGGTGGGTATAAGCCCAACAGCAGAAGCTGTTAATTATCAGAGCCGCCCTCGAATGAACGAGAGGAGGTACCTGCCTCTTCAGCGCTGATCTTACAATGCCATCACGTGCCAGGGAAGGTACGTTTTGCAGGCTCAGGTTGATGGCAACGGGTATTGGCCAAGGCAGCGTTGGTAACTCTAGGTGGTGAGAGAGGACGTCTACGATCAATATGATGTCATTTGGCCGCTACGGCGATGAGTGCTGGTAGTATATATCCAAATACTGAATGTTACTGTATTTATATACAGTCTCATAATGACGATTATGTGCTCTTACCAACGTCGGGCCTATGCCTGGCGTTGGTTCTCTGTTGTGCATCCCGAAGGCATGGGCATGCTCGATTTTCTGGGCGAGTCGTTGGTCAGGGAATGCGCAACTTGGAATGTGTATGGTCAAAAAGGGCTGGACTGAGTCTTCACATGGGCTCTGAATCGGATTTTCCCTCTTCTCTGTAGTCCGTTTCCGAAACATACTTCCACCGCCTTACAGCCCATTGCAGCAGCCCTATCAGCCATCTAGTCTCGCCAAGTCGCTACCAAACCCGCGACACGGCTTTGACAGGCCGTAGCTGATAGAAGGATTGCACGTTGTCGCTTATGGCGGCTGTACGTGGGGCACCTCGTGTGCGCCGGGTTCCTTCATCCTCGGTCTGTCAACCCACGTACCGCTGCCACCATTCTGTTTGACAGCAGGATCTTGGCGGTTCAATCCCGATGAAGGAGTGTAACCATGCTAAAGATCGTTCCTGACCCACCGCTACACGACAAATACACCACCCACACCCTCGAAGACCTCCTGGTCCAGATCTCTGAATACCTCGTCTGCGCCCTGACCGTCAGCCAGCAGACTGTCCTGCTGCACGCCAAACCGCCAGGCCAAGTCCTGACCCTCGCCGCCATGCACGAAATCGACAGCGCCCGCACCCTGGTGGAGGTAGCGCTGAGTCGCGTGCAATCCCGACATTGACCTGGCGAGCCTGGGCTCGCACTTGATGTTCACCGATCAGGCCCCGCGCCGTTCGCGGGGCCGCAGGAGGAATGGTATGGATAAGGAATTGCAAACCCCGCGCATCAGCAAGCTGGCAACCACTGGCGTCGGGCATTTTGGCGAGGCCGGAGAGGAGGGCGGCCAAGACCCGCTGTTCCGTGTTGTGGCCGGCCATTCGATGGACCATGCAGTTGAGCAGGCAACCGTGCTGATGTGTGCAGTGCACAAGATCAGTGATCTCGCCATGGCGGAGACGGATCATTTGCCGACGTTGCTGACGGCGGTGCATTACCTCAGTGGCATGGCCAAGGCGTTGGCTCAGGATGTGAATCATGGGTTGATGGTTGGCCGGAGGGTTGAGTAGGAATGCGGTGGCCGCTTTGGTTGGTGTCAGTCTGTTAGACCCGGGGCCGCTTTGCGGCCATCGCCGGCAAGCCGGCTCCCACACCGCACGCATGCGTTATCAGCTGTGTATAGGACGGATGTACTAGATAGCCCTTTGCCTTATGTTCAGGCGAGAAACTATCGCCTCGAAGAATAGGCAAAGGACTGGCCCCCATGACCGCTTTCAAGAAGCAGCTCCTGCCTGTCGCCTTACTGTTTAATGTCTTCGCTGCCCAGGCGAGCGATGTGCAGATGGGCGACTTTTGGGTAGTCCACTACCAAGGCGGCTTAGGCAAGAACCAGGTGTTTGTCGCGGACGGCGACCCCAATAACATCTTCAATCGCCCAGGTGGCGCGAAATCATTGGGCGTCTACCAGTTCTACGAAGAGCCTGGCAAACCCACATTCACTGCCTACGATGTCGAAATCGACTGTGCGAAGAACCGCGTGCGCATCACGGGTGCACAGGATTTTCGAAGCGTTTTCAATGAGCTGCGAAACGCGAAGTATTCCAATCAATGGCAGAGCAAACCTGACACCTGGTTGGCGCAAAGCCGCGACTTCCTGTGCAAGCCGACCGACCGCCAGGCCCGGAAAATGGAGCGCCTGGGGGTAATGCCTGCATCGCAAATAGCCAAGGCAGGGCCGCAGCTGTTCGAAATATTGAACCGCGAGGCCGCCAAGGCGGCGATCATGCAGAAGATCGACGAAGGGTTCGCACAGATGTCTGCCAAGTAAAGCGGCCTTCAGGGAGAAGACCTTATGAACCGATTGTTCGCATTGGGCCTGTTGGCCACATTGCTCAGTGGCTGCTCATCGCTGGAAGCCAGCAGTGCCTGGAAAGATCGTCCGGTGGGCGAGCTGATCGATTTCTTCGGGGTGCCAAGGCAGATCATGGTGGTGCCGGAAGAAGATCTGGTGGTGCTCAGGTATGTGCGTGACAGCAGCTATGTCACGCGTGAAGCCGCGGGCACTTACACGGGACCACAGAACGGGCAGCTTGTGCACACGGAATACTGGGAAGATGTGCAGCACTCAGGCAGTTGTCAGATCGATGTGTTCGTCAACAGAGCGCGATTAGTGCAGAAGGTGCGAACGAAGGGGCGCTGCGCAGTTGTGGAGATTGCGCCGGCGGCTCGAGCGTGATCTGGAACACAGGTGATCGACTCAGGAGGTCACCTCCCATAATACGTCATTTAACATAATATACATTATGCGTATGTTCGTATTGAGCCTCACGCCCAGAGGGAGGCCAGATTCCAGCCTCCATCAAAGCCCCATCCAGCTCACTGGAACGTCAATTCCTTCGGCACCTCATACCGACTGCCGTCATAATCCAGATTGAACGTCTTCGTCGTCGAACTGCTCTCGATCTCCTCACAGTCATCAACACCTTTCACAACGCTCTGACTTCCGGTCGTGATCTCGGTAACCCGCAACCTGCTGAAACCATCCTTGCCAGGTTTGCCAATCGCCAGAGTCCGCTTTGTCTCGCCGAACTCACCAGCGCAGGAACCATCCCATTCACCGTTGCCCTTGCTTACAACCAGGCCTCCCATGATCTGGCGCAATTGCGAGCCGTCGTTCACGTAAAGACTCAGGGTCTCGCTACTGAACGGATTGACCCGTGACGAGCCGGTATGGCTAATACGCACGCCAAATGCCCGCTGCCCAGGCGCAACCTGATACCGCGCCGTGTCCAACGTCAGGCCTGAAAACTGCACCGCGTCGGAGACTATCGCAGCCTCCTGGTAACTGCGAGCAATGATCTTGCCGCTGGCGGCTTCGGCCACCAGTACCTCCAGACCGTAATCGCCTTGCCCGTACTCATCGACATTCATCATCACGGGCAAGGCTGCCAATACCTGATTGGCGTCTGCGGGATTGACCTTGCATACCGCAAACTCGCTGGCGAGCTTCAAGGTTGGATGCAGGTTCTGGGCCCAGGTTTGCAGGTGCTGCGTGCAGTCGCCCCAGGCGATCATGGGGGCAAACAACAACGGTATTACGGTGAGTCCACGCATGGATATATCTCATTCCTTTGATGGTTTTTTCAGGGTATGTGAACTGGTGGCAAACTTCACATGATCGGCAGGCTCCTGCAACACGTCTGTGTGCCATGCCCGACCATCAATAACCAATAATTATAACTCAACTAAATGAATATTTAGTTGAGTTATATATGAGTTCTTGGAACAGCGTCATGACCCTACGCTCTACCCTCCTCCATGGCCCTTTCCCAACCAGCGAAATACCTCCAGCCATCTATGCTCAGCAGACCTACCCCACGGAGCCTGTTCGAAAATGGACATTCGCCAGAAAACCATCGGGTTCGGTCTTGTCAGCATCCTCGCCGCCCTGTTGCTCGGCGGCAGCGGCCTGCTCGCCGAGCATGACCAGAACCAGGCACTCAAGCGCAGCGAGGCCAGCATGGCCGCCCTGCGCAATCATATGGAAGGCGACATGATGCACGACGCGCTGCGCGCCGATGTGCTGGCCGCCCTGCTGGTCAAGCCGGGCGATACGGACACCGCCAACCAGGTGCTGGCCGACCTCGACGAGCACGCCAAGTGGTTCCGCAGTGTCGTGCAAAGCAATCTCGAACTACCCCTGGACGCTGATCTGCACCAGGCCATCAGCGATCTGGGGCCGTTGCTGGAGCAGTACATCGCCAGCGCCACCTCGATCATCCAGCTGGCATTGAAATCCCCCGAGCAGGCCCAGACGCAGTTGCCGGCCTTCGTCGCGGCGTTCAAGGAGCTGGAGCAGCGCAACAGCACCCTCAGCGACCTGATCGCCGGCAATGCCGACAAGAGCCGCGAGCAGAGCACCGCCACCCTGCACCAGGGCATCGCCGTGCTGGTCGGCGGGATGATCCTGGCCACCCTGGTCCTGGCGCTGTGCACTTTCCTGTTGCTGCGCTCGATCCTGCGTCCCCTGAGCCAGACCATGGCGGTGGCCGAACGCATCGCCCAAGGCGACCTCACCACCCAGATCAAGGTCCATGACCGCGACGAGACCGGGCACCTGCTGCGCTCGCTGGCCGACATGCGCGACAGCCTGGGCAACATGATCAAGGCCATCCACGAGGAAAACCTGCTGCTGCGCGAGGTGGCCGACGAACTGGGCCAGGCCTCCAGCAGCCTGGTGGAACGCACCAGCCAGCAGTCCGACAGCGCCGTGAGCATGGCCTCGGCCACCGAGCAGATGATCGCCAACCTGGCGCAGATCGCCGAGCACGCCCGGGATGCGCAGTCCATCTCCGGCCAGTCCGAGCGCCTGGCCAGCGACGGCGGCGAGGTCATCCTCAGCGTGGTCGGCGGCATGCAGGGGATCGACGAGGCGGTCAACCGCTCCTCCGAAACCATCACCGTGCTGGGCCAGAGTTCCGAGGAGATCTACTCGATCATCCAGGTGATCAACACCATCGCCGAGCAGACCAACCTGCTGGCCCTTAACGCGGCCATTGAGGCGGCCCGCGCCGGCGACGCCGGGCGCGGCTTCGCCGTGGTGGCCGACGAGGTGCGCGGCCTGGCCGGGCGCACGGCGCAGTCGACCCGGGAAATCGCCGACATGATCGAGCGCATCCGCCACAGCACCGGCAATGCCGTGGACAGCATGCAGACCGGCGTCACCCGGGTACGCGCCGGGGTGGAACTGGCCACCCAGGCTGGCGCGTCGATCCAGCAGATTCGTGAAGGGGCGCGGCGCGCGGCTTCAGTGGTCGAGGAGATCTCGCAGACCATCGGCGAGCAGACGAAGGCCAGCCAGGAGGTGGCGCAGCAGGTCGAGCTGATTGCCCGCATGTCGCGGGACAGTACCGACACCACGCGGCAACTGGCGTCGGCGGCGCAGCGCCTGGGCGAGATTGCCCAGGGCATGCAGGCGAGTGTGTCGCGGTTTAGGGTGTGAGGGGGCTGCCTGCTCTTGGTTCAACACATAACTTGTTGATTTAGTATGGACCTGTGGGAGCGGCTTCAGCCGCAAACACCGGCGAAGCCGGTGCCATCCACCGCGTTGCTTGCTTCGCGGGTAAACCCGCTCCCACAGGGTGCGTAGGGCTACCGATCCTCACGGGTGTGCCAGAGCCGCAGCAGGAAGAGCGTGGAGTCCGCTATCTCGTAACGCATCTCATAGTGGCCGATCTGGATCCGGCGCACATCCCGTGGTTCGAACTCTTCCAGGCGTTCACCGATACGCGGATTGGCCAAGAGCATGGAGGCAGCGCCGGTGAGCTGCTGGACGGTTCTCACGGCAGCCGGTTTATTGACCGCCGCAAGAAACTCATACAGTCGGGCAATATCAGAGAGCGCCTTGCTGGTCCACTTCAAGTCCATCAGCGGGGTACAGGTAATGGCGTGTCCGTGCCGAGGCTATCGGCCCAGGCCTGAACGGCCTGATGGTCGATCACACGGTTGGCATCAACATCGGCCAAGGCCTCGCGAGTCAGCCGACTGCGCTCCTCTTCCTGGTCTATCCAGGCAATCAGGGCCTGCTTGACGATCCAGTTCTTCGAGCGCTCCAGGCGTTCGGCCAGCAAATCGACTTTCTCGGCGAGTTGCACCGGTACGTGAGCCGTGACAGAGCGGGTTTTGATGGTGGTCGCCATGATGGGCGCTCCTCACTTGCTTGGCTGAAAGCGAGCCTGCTGGGGATGAGCACCTTTTACGGTGATCTGAGCAGTCTTTCAGCGGTTCGATTGAAAATTAATCATAGTGAATAGTTATCCTGCGTCAAGGGGCTGCAGAGCCTGGCACCGGCTGCGTGGTGATTGCGGTGCAAGTCGCACCGCCCCTCCCACGCAGCCAGCGCGGGTTTGCCTAGAAGTCCACCGAGGTAGAGAACAACAACGACCGCGGCGTCCCCAGCCCACCGGACAGGCCACTGCCATCGCCGCCATTCCACGAACCGATCCAGTAGGCCTTGTTGGCCACGTTCTGCACGGTGGCGCGCAAGGTCACCGGCTTGTCCGAGATCTTCAGGCTGTAGCGGGCACCCAGGTCGAAGATGGTGTAGGACGGCAGCGACAGGTTGTTGGCATCGGTGGCGTAGCGCCGCCCGGCATAGTTGGCGTTGCCGGTCAGGGTCAGGCCGGGAAGCTCACGCAGGTCGTACTCAACGCCGAGCTTGGCCAGCACCTTGGGCACGCCGGTGGCCTGGTTGCCCTCGTTTGCCTTGCGGATCGATTTCGTCAGCTCGGCCTTGGTGTAGGACGCACCGCCCAGCAGGCGCAGCCCCGGCTCGAGCTCGCCGAAGAACGACCATTCCAGGCCACGGTTGCGCTGCTCGCCGTACACGCCGTAGATCTGCGTGACCGGGTCGGTGTAGGCGCTTGGCTTCTTCACCTGGTAGACACTGACCGTGTGCGCGAAGGTGCCCAGGTCGAGCTTGGCGCCCAGTTCGTACTGCTTGGTCTGGTACGGCGCCATGATCGCACCCGCGTTTCGCGCGTTGTCCGGGGCGATGCCGCCCTGGCTCAGGCCTTCGATGTAGTTGCCGTACAGCGACAGCTCGTCGGTGACCTTGACCAGCAGGGCCGTGGCCGGCGATACCCGGCTTTCATCGTAGGCCTTGGAGGTGCGCTGGTGGTTACCGTCGTAGTTCGACGCCCGCACGTTCTGGTGGCGTGCACCGACGGTCCACTGCACCTTGTCATCGAGGAATGACAGAGTATCGAGCAAGGCTTCGCTGCTCAGCCGGGCGCGCATGCGCGAGGTGACATTGCCGTATGCGCCGATCTCCGGGCGCGGGCCGTAGTCCAGATCGTAGTAGTTGGTGAGGATGCGCGTCGGTAGGCGCTTGTCCTTGAAGCTGTTCTCGGAGTCGTAGCGGGTGGCCGCCAGCGACCAGGCGTGGTCCACGGGACCGGTGGCGAAACGCCCGCGCAGACCGACTTCACCGGACTTCTGCTCGCCGTCGCGGGCCGAGCGGATCGGCGTGGCGGAGATGTCGCCGGCATCGTTGAGCAGCATGCCGCTGGTCATCAGGGCGTTGTAGCCCCCTTCCCTGTGGCCCCAGCCGGCGAATGCGGTGAGCGAGTCGTTGAGGTCGTACTCGCCGCGCAGCACCACGGTGTCGGTGTCGTTGACGGTATAGGCCCACTCCGGGGCCAGCGAATGATCGCCCTTCTTGGCCTTGGGCAGGTGAGTCACCCCAGGGCTGATCGAAGAGATGCCGAAATAGTTGACCCCGTCCATGCGCTCGCGCTGGTGGTAGTAGTCCAGCGACGCCCTCGCCCGCTCGCCGCGCCAGTCCAGGGCCAGCGACGACAGCTGCATGCGGTGCTGCTGGTCGTCCACGGGGGTGTCGCCGTCGCGGTAGACGCCGTTGAAGCGCACGCCGAACTGCTTCTGGTCACCGAAGCGGCGGCCGATATCGGCATGCATGCCGGCCAGGCCATCGGACTCGTACGAGGCGGTCAGCCGGGCCAGGGGCTCGTCGCCGGCACGCTTGGGCACGATGTTGATGCTGCCGCCGACGCTGCCGTCAGGCGGCATGCCGTTGAGCAGCGCCGATGGGCCCTTGAGCACTTCGATGCGCTCGGCAAGCTCGGTGGAGCCGCGCATGTTCGGCGCCATGCTCGGCAGGCCATTGAAGGTGATGTCGTTGCCGGTGCTGTAGAGGCCTCGGATGAAGAAGGTCTCGAAGATGCCGCGCTTGCTCGGCACATAGACCGACGGATCGGTGGCGCCGATCACCGAGCCGATGTCCTGGGCCTGGCGGTTCTCGATGTATTCCTTGGTGTAGCTGATGGCGTTGAACGGTGTTTCGCTGAAGTCCTTGTTGCCCATCAGCCCGAGCCGGCTGCCCGAGCCGACCTGGCCACCGGCATATTCCGCTGGCGGAGCGCCGAGGGCGTCGCGGGTGTCCTGTACCAGGGTTTCCGGCAGGGTCAGGCCCTCTTCCTTCACATCGGGGGTCTGTTGCTGCGCCGAGGAAGTGGGGCGTGGCGGTTGCGCGAAGGCGTTGCCGGCGATGGCGGCCATGCCCAGCAGCACGGCCATGCGCAAGGCCCTGCGAGGCAGGTTCGGGGCCTGGGGATGTTGCAGTGGAGACATGAGGGATTCCTTTCGGGACGCAATGGTAATGTTTCTCATTAGTCATTCCGTACGAGTCGGCGAATCCCTCAACAGAAATTACAGTCATTTGGCCACTATCCGTGTAGGAGCGGCCTTGTGCCGCGAAAGGGCTGCATGGCAGCCCCAGGGTTTTAGCGTTGACATAAAGATCGCCGGGGCCGCTTTGCGGCCCTTTCGCGGCACAAGGCCGCTCCTACAGGGGGGCAAATGACAGACTTAGCCCTGATACCCCTTCACCACCTCGTCCGCCACCCGCTCCAGACAGGTCACGCTGGCCGTGCACAGGTACCAGGTCTGCGGGTCGACGAACACCACATGGCCGTTCTTCCACGCCTTGGTCTGGCGAAGCAGCGGGTTGTCCAGGGTCTCGCGGTCCAGCGCGGCCCGGCGCTCCATCACCGCGGTGCGGTCGATCACGTAGAGGATGTCCGGGTCGGCCTGGTGAATGAACTCGTTGGAAATCGGCTGCCCGTGCAATCCGGCCTGCATGTCGTCACTGGCCGGCTTGACCCCGAGGGTGTCGAAGATGAAACCGTAGCGCGAGCGCACGCCGTAGGCGGTGAACGCGCCGTTGTTGTGCAGCACCACCAGCGCCTTCTCCGGGCGCCCGTCGGTCACCTGACGCACCTGGGCCACCTTGGCGTCGATGCGCGCGGCGGTTTCCCGGGCCCGCTCTTCCTTGCCGAGGATCCGCCCGACGGTCAACAGGTGCTGCTTGGCGGTCTCGATGACGTTGCCCTGGCGGTTGTCCATGTCGATGTCGTAGTGCACCGTCGGCGCGATCTGGCTCAGTTCCTGGTAGCTCTGCGCCTGCAGCGGCGAGATCAGGATCAGGTCGGGCTTGAGCGCATGCAGGCGCTCGAGGTTGGGCTGGATGGTGGTGCCGACATCGGCCACCTTGGGGTCGTCGCGGTACTTGACCAGGAAGCCCGCCACGTAGTCCTTGGCGATGCCGACCACCGGCGCGCCGAGCTGGTCGAGGGTGTCCAGCTCGCTCATGTCGAAGGCCACCACGCGCTGCGGCTGGTGTTCGACCAGCGTGGTGCCCAGGGCGTGCTCGACCTTCACCGGGGCGTAGTCGGCGCTGGCGGCGCGCGCCTGGGCCGGCGGGGCCTGGTCGCAGCCGGGCAGCGCGGCCGCCACGGCGGCGGCCAGCAGTATCTTGCAGATTCCGTTCATACCAGCTCTCTCGATAGTGATGGGTTGAAGTAGTTGCAGACGAAACCGTGCGCGCTGGGCAGGATCTCGAAGGCCAGGCCGAACAGCGCGCGCAGGTTGGCCTGGGTGACCACCTCGGCGACCGGCCCGTGGCTGTGCACGGCGCCGCCCTTCATGGCGACGATGTGGTCGGAATAGTTGGCGGCGAAGTTGATGTCGTGTACCACCAGGATCACCGTGCGCCCCTGCTCGTCGCAGAGCCTGCGGATCGCCTGCATGATCTGCACCGCGTGCTTCATGTCGAGGTTGTTCAGCGGCTCGTCGAGCAGCAGCAGATCGGTGCGCTGGGCGATGGTCATGGCCAGGAAGGCCATTTGCCGCTGGCCGCCGCTGAGCTCGTCGAGGTAAGCCCCGCGCAGAGGCTGCAGCCCGAGGAAATCCAGCGACTCGTCGATCACCTGCTGGTCGTCGGCGGTCAGCAGGCCGCGGCTGTACGGGAAGCGGCCGAAGGCGACCAGTTCCTCGACAGTCAGGCGCAGGTTGAAGTCCAGCACCTGGCGCAGGGTGGCCACGCGGCGGGCGTAATCGGCGATGGCGATGCGGCCGATGTCCTGGCCGTCGAGCAGGATCCGCCCGCGGCTGGCCGGTAGCAGCCGGGCGATGCACATCAGCAAGGTGCTCTTGCCGGCGCCGTTGGGGCCGATCAGCGAGGTGACCTGGCCTGCGGGAAACGCCAGGCTCACGTCGTCGAGCACGGTCTTGTCGCCGTAGGCCTTGTGCAGGTGTTCGAGGGTGATCATGGGGTGCCTCGGGTGCGGACCATCAGCGCGAGGAAATACGCGCCGCACACCAGGTTGACGAGGATGCTGACGCTGGTCCGGTAGTTGAACAGGTGCTCGACCAGCAACTGGGCGAGCAGGAACATGCCGATGGCCACGGCGCAGGCCAGTGGCAGGGTGACCTGGTGCCGGGCGCTGCGCGCCAGGGCGTAGGCGATGTTGGCGACGAACACGCCCATGAACGCGGTCGGCCCCACCAGGCTGGTGGACACCGCCACCAGCACGGCGATCAGCGCCATCTGCAGGCGCAGGCAGCGGCCATGGTCCAGGCCCAGGGCGATGGCCTGGTCGCGCCCCAGCGCCAGCACGTCGAGCACCCGCGTGCCGCGCGCCACCAGCAGCGCAACCGCCGCCACCAGCAGGCCCGAGTACAGCACCTGGGTCGGCTGGGCGCGGTTGAAGCTGGTGTAGCCCAGGCTCTGCAGGATGGAGAACTCCCCCGGGCTGGTCTTGAGCTGGATGAACTGGGTGAAGGTGCCCAGCACCATGGTCAGCACCAGGCCCAGCAGCAATAGGCGGTAGACATCACCCCGCCCCTCGCGCAGCAGCCAGCGCTGCAGCAGCCACGAGTAGCCGAGCATCAGCGCGATCGACAGCAGCGCGTTGCCCTGGGCGCCCAGCAGCGCCACGCTGGCGGTGCCCAGCCACAGCACCAGCAGGGCCTGGAACAGCAGGTAGATGCCTTCGTAGCCCATGATCGCCGGGGTCAGCACGCGGTTGCCGGCCAGGGTCTGGAAGATCACCGAGGACAAGGCGATGCACACCCCTGCCACGACGATCGCGCCCAGGCGCACCAGGCGCTTGGGGATCACGTAGCTGAAGTCCAGGCCCGAGCCCAGCAACAGGAACGCCAGCGCCAGGGCCGGCAGCAACAACCAGGCGGCGCGGCGCATCATTTGCACTTCCACAGGATCAGCAACAGGAACAGCACGCCGCCGACACTGCCGGCGGTCAGGCCAATGGGTACCTCATAGGGATGGATCAGCAGCCGGCCGAGGATGTCGCAGGCCAGCAGCAGCGCCGCGCCGCACATGGCGACGATGGGCAGGGTGCGCTTGAGGTTCTCGCCGTAGCGCAGCGCCACCAGGTTCGGCACCACCAGGCCGACGAAGGGGATCGCGCCCACGGTGATCACCGTGGCCGACACGGTCACCGCCACCAGCACCAGGCCGAGGATGGCGGTGGCCGCATAGTTGAGCCCGAGGCTGGTGGCCATGCCCTCGCCCATGCCGAGCACGGTGAAACGCTGGGCGTACAGGTAAGTGAGCACGACGATCGGCAGGATCAGGTAGATGATCTCGTAGTTGCCCTCGATCACCCGCGAGAAGTCGCCCAGCAGCCAGCCCTGCATGCTCTGCAGGATATTGTGGCGGTAGGCGTAGAATTCGGCGATGGCGCTGAGCAGGCTGCCGTACATCAGGCCGATCACCGGCACCAGCACCAGGTTGGTGAAGCGGATGCGGCGAATGATCGCCACATACACCAGGCTCGCCAGCAGGCAGAACACCAGGGCGAACAGCATGCGCCCGCTGGCGCCGGCCCCGGGCAGCACGGTCAGGGCCACCAGGATGCCCAGCTTGGCCGCGTCGAGCCCGCCGCAGGTGGCCGGCTCGACGAAGCGGTTGCGCACGATCTGCTGCAGGATCACCCCGCAGATCGACAGGCCGACACCGGTCAGCACCAGCGCCGCCAGGCGTGGCAGGCGGCTGGCGGTGAGGGTCAGCCAGGCATCGTCGGAAGCCGACAGCAAGGCCGACCAGGAAATCTGGCTGGCCCCGACCATCAGTGAAACGCCACACAGCAGCAACAACAGTGTTGGCAGCAGCACCCGAGTCAAGCGGTCACTCCATCACCCGCCGCCTCGCCGATGCGCCAGCCCTTGGCGGCCCGGCGCTGCTCGAGGAAGTGCGCGTACAGCCCACCCTCGGCGGCCAACTGGGCATGGGCGCCCTGCTCGCGGATACGCCCTTGGTCCAGCACCACGATCTGGTCGGCCATGGCCACCGTCGACAGTTGGTGGGCGATGACGATCAGCGTGCGCTTGCCGCGCAGCCGTGCCAGCGCCTCGGCGATGGCCGCCTGGTTCTCGGCGTCCAGCGCCGCGGTGGCCTCGTCGATCAGCAGGATCGGCGCGTCCTTGATCAGCGCCCGGGCGATCGAGATGCGCTGGCGTTCGCCGCCGGACAGCCGTGCACCGCCCTCGCCCACCGGCGTGTGCAAGCCTTCGGGCAGGCGTTCGAGGATCTCCTGCACCCCGGCCAGCCGCGCCGCCTCGAGCACCTCGGCCTCGCTGGCATCGGGTTTGCCGAGGCGGATGTTGTCGGCGATGCTGCCCTGGAACAGGTAGGCGTCCTGGAAGATCTGGCTGATCTGCCCGGCCAGCTGTTCGGCGGACATCTGCCGCACATCCGCACCGCCGACCTTGACCCGGCCCTGGGTGACATCGAAGAAGCGGGCGATCAGGCGCACCAGGGTGGTCTTGCCCGACCCTGACGCGCCGACCAGCGCGGTCATGCTGCCGGGCGCGATATCCAGGCTGACCTCGCGCAGTACTTCAGGTTGATCATCGCCGTAGCGGAAACCGACCTGCTCCAGCTGCACCGAACCATCGGCCGGCGCCTGCGGCGCGTTGGGTTCGGGCAGCGGCTCGACGGCCAGCAGCTCGGCCACCGCCTGCAACTGGCCACGGGTGCCGCGCAGCACCTCGCTGTAGCCGGCCACATCCAGCAACGGGTCGATGAAGCGGGTCGCCAGCACCAGCGCGACCAGGGTGGCGATCACCGCCGCACTGTCGAAGGCGGCACCGGCCTGCTCGCCGAGCCACAGCGTGGCGGTCACCAGCAAGGCGGCGAAGCTGGCCTGCACCGCCCAGACATTGAGCACCGACGACAGCGCCGAAAGCTGGATCAGCTTGCGCGCCGCCTGCTGTTGCTGGGCCACGGCCTGCTCCAGGAAGCGCGTCCCGCCCTGCTCGCCATTGAAGGCGCGCAGCACCGACTGCGCCTGGGCGAACTCGACCATGCGCTGGCTGGTCTGCGCGGTGTCACGCTGGTAGCGCTGGTCGGCGCGCTGGCCCAGGCGCATGGTCGCCAACATCACCAGGGCCAGCAGCGGCAGGCTGACCAGGGCCACCAGGCCCAGGCGCAGGTCGACCAGCATCAGCGCGACGAGGATCACCAGCGGCGTCACCACCCCGGTGAACAGCGGCGTGAACACATGGGCCGGTAGTTGGGCGATCTCCATCATGCCCTGGGTGGTGACGTGGCTCAGGCGCGCGGTGTTGGCGGCGCTGAACCAGCCCACCGGCAGCGTGCCGACATGCTCGCCCAGGCGCTGACGGCCACCGCGCAGCACCGCGATGCCGACGGCGATACCGGCCTTCTCCACCCGCCGGCGCAGGTACCAGCACACCACCACGCCCAGGGCCAGCAGGGCCAGCCACTGACCGGCGGCCTCCAGCTGGTTGCCCAGCAGGTGGCGCAGGATCGGCACCAGGGTGACGATGGTCAGCCCGCACAGCACGCCATACACCAGCGCCAGACGGATGTAGCGGCGCAGGAACACGGCATCGGCGCCGAGCAGTCGAACGAATATCCCCAACATGATCAGTGCTCCTCCACCTGCGCGGTCGCCCGCGCCTTGGCATAACCCCCGGCAGCCCACAAGCGGGCGTACAGGCCGCGCCGGGCCAGCAGTGCGTCGTGATTGCCGCGTTCGGCGACCGTGCCTTGGTCCAGCACCAAGATCTGGTCTGCGTGCATCACCGTGTCCAGGCGGTGAGCGATCACCAACAGCGTGCGGCCCTGGGCGAAGCGCGACAGTGCCTGCTGCAGCTTGACTTCGTTCTCGGCGTCGGCCGCCGCGGTGGCTTCGTCGAGCACCAGCACCGGCGGGTCGAGCAGCACGGCGCGGGCGATGCTCAGCCGTTGCAGCTCGCCGCCGGAGAACTGCACGTCTTCGCCGATCACCGCGTCGTAGCCGCGTGGTTGGGCAAGGATGCGCTCGTGAATATTGGCGATCCGCGCCGCCGCCTCGATCTGCTCCTGGCTCGCCGAAGGCCGGCCCAGGGCGATGTTTTCGCGCACACTGGCATGGATCAGCCGCACGTCCTGCAGGACGAAGCCGATGCGTCGATACAGCTGGGCGCTGTCGATCTGGCGCAGGTCGACGCCGCCCAGGGTGATGCGCCCGGCGCTGGGGTCGAAGAAGCGCAGCAGCAGGCGCGCCAGGGTCGACTTGCCGGCCCCTGAAGCACCGACCACCGCCGTTACCGTGCCGGGTTCAAGGGTGAACGACACCTCGCTCAGTACCGGATTGCGCGGGTCGTAGTGATAGCCCAGGCCCTGCACTTCGATCCGCGCATCGGTCGGCAGCTTGCCGGCGCCCTGGCTGTCGGTATCCAGCACCGGCGTGCGCAGCAGCGCCTGCACGCGCTGGGCGGCGCCAGTGGCGTTGTTCAGGTCGTGGGTGATATAGGCCAGCAACAGCAGCGGCGCGCAGATGCCCGGCGCCACCAGGGCGAACGGCAGCACCTGCACCGGGGTGATCCAGCCCAGGCCGACGAACAGCGTGCCGAACGCCAGCACCACGCCGAGCACCGACACCGGGGCGATCATTGCGTTGGCATTGGCCATGGCGCTGACCAGCGGCCGGGTGAAGTCGGTGAAGGCCGCGGCGAAGGCGTCCACCGCCTCGCGGTAGCTGCCATGGGCCTTGCGCTGGCCACCGAAGGCCTTGACCACCGGGATGCCGTTGACGAACTCGACCACCGCCTGGTTGATCCGCCCCATGCCGGCGCCGAAGGCCTGCATGTTGCGGGCGCTGGCCTGGTGGGCGCGGGCGAAGAACAGGAAGAACAGCGGGAACGGCAGCATCGACACGATCGCCATGCGCCAGTCCATGGCGAACAGGTAGACGATCGAGGCCAGCACCGCCCCGGCGCTGCGCCCGAGGGTAGTATAGAAGTGTGCGGTGAGGCTGTGCAGGATGCCGATGTCGTCCTGCATGGCCTGCTTGACCTCGCCTGAGGCGCGGCTGGTGAACCAGCCCAGCGGCACCCGCGCCAGGCGGCGGATGATCGCCAGGCGCAGCGTGCCGGTGATGTGGTTGTCGGCCAGGTGCGCGACCAGGTCGCCCAGCGAGATCAGCGCCATGCCGGCGAACAGGCAGCCCAGCCCCACGGCGATGACCGGCCAGGCCTGGTCGAGGCCCTGCCCGCCGGCCAGGGCCAGCCGGGCGACTTCGGCGATGGCCGCCAGCGGCGCCAGGGTCAACATGGCGCCCAGGGCGGCGAGCAACCCGGCGACGATCAATCGGCCGCGTATCGGCGCAAGCACCGCGGCGACCGGTCCACGGGCGGACGGGTCCGCCACCCCTTGTTCAACACTCATGAATGCTCCTTTTCAGCACGAGGCGCGGACCGGGCCGTCCCAGGGGCGCCCTGCCCGCATGTCCTTCTCAACCTGTATTCCGCACGAGGCGGGCAAACCCGCAAGAAAATCTGCGCGCCCTCAGGCGCCGCCCAGCCGGTAGCGCCTGCAAGTGCGCAGGCCGGCGGCGATGTACTTTTCCACCGAGGACACCGAAACCCGCAGCTCGTCGGCGATGGCGCGGTGGGCCATGCCGTCGAGGCGGCACAGCAACAGGGCCTGGCGCGCCTTGGGCGAGTGCCGCTGCAGGGCGCTGTCGATCGCCCCCAACGCTTCGACTACCAGCGCCCGCGCCTCCTCCGACGGCACCCGTGGCTCGGGCAGCAGGCCATGGTCTTCGAGGTAGCGGGTTTCGCGCTGGCGGCGGCGGTACAGGTCGATGACCTTGCCGTTGGCGATCTGCGTGAGGTAGCAGCGCGATTGCTCGGCGCTGGGCACCTGGCCCTTGTTCATCAGGTGCAGGTAGATGTCGTGGGCCAGGTCCGCCGCATCCACCGAGTTGCCGAGCTTGCGCCGCAGCAGGTCGCACAACCAGCCGTGATGATCCTGGTACAGCTGGTGCAGCTGCTGACGAAGCGCGAACGTTCCGTTGTCCACGGTACCTCTCCCTGAGCGTGGTGCATTCCAGACGGCTTGCTTTGACGTGCGCCAATCTAGATGATAATTATTTGCATCTTTCACACCATAACGAATCCCCGGGATTCACGCAATGCACCCCGGTGGTGCAACCCCTCTGCGCGGCCACTCACCGCGATCCATGGATGGCAGTGAAGGCCGACGCGGGCCTTGAACGATCGAACAGCAGGAAGCTAGCTATGTTGGAACGCAACATCACCCCACCCTCGCCCCAGGCCCTGGACGAACACGAGGAACTCGCCTGGTTCGCCCAGCAGCAGCAACCCGAACAGCTGCACCGGCAACTGGGCGCCTGGCGTCTTGGCCCCCGGGCCGACCTGTCGTTGCTGGCCCTGGCCGTGCAGGCGGTGGTCGAAGCCACGCCGGGCCTGAACAGCCGCTACCACTTCAGCGACGACGGCGACCTGTACAAGACCCAGGAACCCGGCTGGTATCCGTGCCTGCGCATCGAACGGAGCGCGGCCGAGGGCATGGACGCCCTGTTGCGGGCGCGCCAGGCGGCGCCCTGGCATTCCACCACGCAGCCGCCGTTCGAGGCCCTGCTGCTGGCCGGCGACCAGCAGGCCGCGCTCGGCCTGCTCTGCCATGCGGTGCTGCGCCAGTCGCCGCAAGCCCTGCTCGAACGCATCCGCGCCGAATACGACACCCTGGCCGGCGACCAGCCACTGCAGCTCGAGTCGCTGTCCCAGGCGCCCTCTACGGACATCGCGCAACGCATTCTCGATGCGTTCCGCCAGGCCCTGGCGGAGCCTGGCATGACCCTGGACGATGACTTCTTCGACATGGGCGGCCACTCGCTGCTGGCCACCCGGATCATCGGGCGCCTGCAGGGCGAGCACGGCATCGAACTACGCTTCAGCGACTTCTTCGCTTCGCCCAGCGCGTCGGCGCTCGCTACCCGTGCCAAGCTGAGCCAAGGGCAAGCCAGCCAGGCCAGCGATCAGGCCGGGGATATCCAGCAGGCACCGATGGCCCTGGCCCAGGCGTCGTTGTGGCGCGCCTGCGCGGCGTTCGACTACGGCACCATTTTCAACCTGCCCTTTGCCCTGGACTTCCACGACCCCGTGGACGAAGCGCTGCTGCAGCAAGCTTTCAGCGACCTGCTGGAGCGCCACGCCAGCCTGCGCACCACCTACCATGGCGAAGGCGACAGCGCCTGCCAGCGCATCGTGCCGTTGGCCGAACTGGGCCGCTACAAGTGGTTCTGGAACAGCGCCGAGAGCACCGGCGCGAGCCTTGCCAGCGAGGCGAAGCACCGCTTCGACCTGGCCCGCGAACTGCCACTGAGGCTACGCCTGCTGCGTGACCCGCACAGCGGCCACCAGGTGCTGTCGTTCCTGGTCCATCACATGGCCATCGACGAGTGGTCGCTGAACGTGATCATGGCCGAACTGGCCGAGGCCTACCTGGCCCGTGCCCAGGACCGTGCGCCGCAATGGCCGGCGGCGGCGCGCACCTTCCACGAATTCGCCCTCGCCCAGAGTGCCCAGGGCCCGAACCCGCGCCACCTGGCGTACTGGACCGAACTGCTGCGCGACGCCACCCGCGGCCTTGCCCTGCCCGCCTGGGATGATGCCACGCTGCTGCCCGCCGACCAGGCGACCACCCGTGCGCGCTGGCTGGAGCTGCGTCCCGCACCCGGCGTGCTGGAGCAACTCGGCGCCAGTGCCCGGCAGCACCAGTCATCGCTGTTCAGCGTGATCTACACCGCCATCGCCCTGTCGCTGCACAAGCTCGGCAACCTCTCGGACCTGGTGATCGGCACCTCGGCCTCGGGGCGTACGGACCCGGCGTTCTTCGACACCGTCGGCTACTTCACCACCATGGTCGCCCACCGTGTGCAGTTCGCCCCGGAACAGTCGTTGGGCGAGCTGCTGGGCGATGTGACGCGGATGATCAACGACTCGATGGCCTATGCCGACGTGCCCATGGAGACCATCCAGCAGGCGCTGGGCATGACGCCCGCCGAGGGCCTGATGTTCGATGTGTACGTGCAGATCCATGCCAACAACGCCCTCAATGGCGCCCTGCGCACGCCCGAGGGCCAGGCGATCCGCTACAAGCAGATCGACCCGGACAAGAGCGAGTCGATGTTCGGCCTGCAGTTCGAGATCATGGAGGATGTGTTCGACGGCCAGCGCTCGCTGCGCCTGGTGGTCACCTACCGCAGCGAGCGCTACAGCGCCGCCCAGGTCGAGCGCCTGTGCGCGATGATTTCGGCGGCGTTCGGGGTATTTGCCGAGGCGGATGCCGGCCGGCGGGCGCTGGGCGACGTGGTGTTGTAAGCATCACCAGCGTGGGAGCGGGCTTGCCCCGCGATGCGGTACAGCACCGGCTTCGCCGGTGATCGCGGGGCAAGCCCGCTCCCACGCAGTCCGATTTAAATCAGGGCTGCGCAGCAGCCCCATCGTTCAGTCCTGCGGCAACCCATAGCGCTGGAACGACGACCGCTGCGGCACCCGATACTGCGCCCGGCCCAGCAACTGGTTGAGGATCACCGCATTGCGCACCGGCCCCAGCCCCAGGTCCGGCGAACCGACGCCATGCTGGAAGATCTCCGCGTTCTGCACGAACACCCGGCCACTGCCGCCATCGCAGCGCTGCGCGGTGAAATCCTCGCCGACGATGCAGTCGCCATGCGCGTCGGTGGCCAGCACCGTGCCCTTGAGCTGCTCGAACCACTGCGGCCAGGCATGGGCATAGCCGGTCGCCGCGACGATCGCATCGGTTTCCAGGGTCGCACGCTGGTCCAGCTGACGGTGGCGGAAGGTCATGCGCAGGCCCGCCGAGGCCAGGTCCTCAACCGTCTCCACCTCGCAGCTGGACAGCAGCGTCAGACCTGGTTCGCGCCCGCCGATGGAGCGTTCGTAGATCAGGTCGTAGATAGCGCCGATAGTGGAAAAACTGATGCC
This sequence comes from Pseudomonas sp. 2hn, assembly GCF_019646095.1. Classification (NCBI taxonomy): domain Bacteria; kingdom Pseudomonadati; phylum Pseudomonadota; class Gammaproteobacteria; order Pseudomonadales; family Pseudomonadaceae; genus Pseudomonas; species Pseudomonas sp. 2hn. The sequence goes on from NZ_CP081016.1 coordinate 2,991,287, forward strand.
CTTGTACAGAAGGCCCTGCTCCGCGACGATCTCGCGGCGCTTGTCCCGGTCCAGGGTGTGGAAGTAGTTCATATAGGCCGGGGTGAAGCACTCCTGGCCAAGCTTGGAGTACTCCATGGGATGGAAGCCCCCTGAACGGGTGATCCAGTGGATCGACGCTCCTGCCTCCACCTGCTCCGGCGTCAGCGCATTGAACAGGGCCAGCACGCACTCTGCCGCGCTCTGCCCGGAGCCGACCACCACCACGCGCCGGCACTGCTCCAGTTCGCCCTGGCGCTTGCCGAACTCCGCCGAGTGCAGCACCGGCGCCTGGCTGCGGGTGCGCGCCCAGGCCGGCAGCCACGGCCGGGTGCCGAGGCCGATGGCCAGGTCTCGGCTGCTGTAGCGCCGCTCCAGGCCCGACACCGACACGCTGTCGATGACGAAGCGCTCGCTGCCGCCATCGTAGTGCACCCCGGTGACCTCCTCGCCGAAGTGGCAGGCCGGCAGCTGGCGCGCGGCCCAGCGGCAATAGTGATCGTATTCGCGCCGGGGCACCTGGAAGTGGTCGTAGTAGTAGAACTGGAACAAGCGGTCGTGCTGGTGCAGGTAGTTGAGGTAGCTCAACGGGTGGCACGGGTCGGCCAGGGTCACAAGGTCGGCGAGAAACGGCACCTGCAAGGTGGTGCCCGGCAGCAGCAGGCCCTCGTGCCAGCGAAATTCCGCCTTGCGCTCGAGGAACGCGCAGCGCAGGTCCGGGTGGCGCGACAGCAACGCGGCCAAGCCCAGGTTGAACGGTCCGATGCCGATGCCGGCGATGTCTACGGTTGCTATGTCCATATGCTCGATGATTTCCCAAAAACTACGGATGGCGCCCTGGGTGCGGCCCAGGGCGGTTGATTCAGGCAGGCGTGGCGGCGAGCAGTCGCTCAACGTCTTCGACCGTGCGACACGGCAGCAGCTGTGCGGGCGACAAGCGCACCGCGAAGGCCTCGCCCAGGCGTGCGGCCAGGGGTTTGAGGTGCTGCGGGCGCAGGCCCATGGCGAGGAAGTCCAGGGCCGGCTGCGTGACGCCGAGCACCTGCTGATAGATCGCCAGCACCTGGGCGCAACGCTGCGGGTCACTGGGCGTCGCTGCCGGCGGCTGCTCGGTTTCGCCTTCCAGCAACGTGCGGGCGCGGCGGCGGTCCGGCTTGCCATTGGCCGTCAACGGCAACTCGGCTACCTCGACGAAGCGCGTGGGCACATGGGATTGCGCCAGCAACGCCCGGGCATGCTCGCGCAACGCCACGGCGCCGGGTGGCGCGCCTTTGCGCCGCACATAGAGCGCGCCGATGCAGGCCTCGCCCTGTTGCGTGTCGCCGTAGTCCACCACCAGCACCTGCTGCACCGCCGGATGGCGGATCAGCTCGATCTCGATGTCCGGCAGCGACACGCGCACGCCGCGCACCTTCACATAGCCATTGACCCGGCTGTCGAACAGCAGCACGCCGTCCTCGCGGTAGCGGCCACGGTCGCCGGTGCGGAAAGCCCGCACCGGCGCACCGTGCTCGTCGAGCACGCTGACGAAGTCGTTCTGCACCAGCTCACCCTCTTGCAGGTAGCCCAGGGCCAGGCCCACGCCACTGGTGTGAATACGCCCGGCGACGCCCTGTGGGCAATGCTCGCCGTGCTCGTCCAGCAGCCAGTAGCGGTTGCCCGGCAATGGGCATCCATAGGGCACCCTGGCGCGGTCCTGGTCGCCGATCTCGTGCCAGATGCTCCAGATGGTGGTCTCGGTCGGCCCGCCCAGGGACACCAGGCGTGCCGCCGGCAACTGCTCGCGCAGCTCGGCGATCACCGCCGGCTTGATGTAGTCGCCGCCCTGGGCCAGCAGGCGCAGGCTGCGCAATCCATCGCCCTGGCGACAGGCCAGGAGCATTTCGAGAATGGCCGGCACCGAGCACCACAGACTCACGCCATGCTGCCTGACCAGCTGGTTCCAGCGCAGCGCGTCCTTTTCCTCGCCGGGCTCGGGCAGTACCAGCGCCGCCCCGGCGCAGAGGCTGCCGAACACGTCGAACACCGACATGTCGTGGTGCAGCGGGGTCACCGAGATAAACACATCGTCGCGGCTGACCTGCCACTGCGCCAGGGTGCTGCCGATGACATTGGCCGTGGCGCGGTTGTTCAGCACCACGCACTTGGGCTTGCCGGTGGTGCCGGAGGTATAGAGGTAGTAGGCCGGTGCGGTGCTGGCCGACAACGCCGCCAGGCCCGTCAGGTCCAGGGCGGCCGGCGGGCTGGCCAGCAGTGGCGCGGCGCTGTCGACCACCAGCGCCGGCTGGCAGTTGTCCAGCAGGTAGCGCAGGCGCTCCTCGGGCGCCGCCGCGTCGATCGGCACCCAGACCAGCCCGCTCAGGGCGCAGGCCAGGGTCGTCATGCTGTGCTCGGGACTGCGCGGCAGGCAGATCGCGACCACTTGGCCAGGCTGCAGGCCCCGTGCCTTGAAAGCCTGGGCGATGCGGGCGACGCCCTCGCCCAGTTCGGCGTAGCTGATCCGCCGCTCGCCATGCAATAAGGCGATGCGTGCATTGTCCGGGCCGAACAGGTTGTGGGCGATGCGCCCGAGGAAATCGACAGGTTCGGCCTGCGCCTCGCTGCTGTTCAGGCGGTAGTGGCCAAGGTCGATGAACTGCCGTGCCTGGACCTCGAACGCGGCCTGCCCGCCCAGTTGCGCCACCGCCTGGCCAAAGGCTGCGAGCAACTGCCCGACCCAGCGGCCATCGACCGCTTCGCGGGCATAGTCGATCTCGAACGCCAGGCCTCCCTCGGCGGTGTTGCAGAAACGGATGTCCATGGCCACCTGGGGTGTCTGGGTCAGGCCTGCGCTCAAGGTCATCGGACCCTCGACCGCGCCCACCGGCCAGGACAGGCCATTGGTCAACACCACCGGCAGTGCCGGGCCCGGGCCGTTGCTGTCGTACAGCAGGCGCGCCAGGTCCACGCCGGAGAACGCCAGGTGCTGCAGCCCCTCCAGCACGTCGGCCTGCAGGCGTTTGGCGCGCTCGGCGAACGTCGGCAGTTTGTGTTGCCAGTCGAGGGCGATGAAGCTGGAACGGTTGGCGAACGCGCCGTCCTGTGGCGGTGCCACCGGCACCGCTACGCACAGGCTGCCCTCGTCGAGCCAGTGGCCGAGCACTTCCAGTACCACGGCCATGATCGTCGAGTTCTTGAACAGCCCCTCGCGCGCACCGGCGCGGCTCAACGCCTTGTACGTCGGGGCCGGGATCACCTGGCGCTGGCGTGCGTATCGGGCCACGCCGACCTTGTCCAGGGCGCAGCGCCAAGGCAGCCGTGGCGCGCCATCGACCTCGGCCAGCTTTGACTTCCAATACTCGGCATCGGCCTTGCGCACCTCGCTCCGGTCGACGACGACTGCCGTCGGCTCGCTGGCAGTCAGCGGCTGGCAATGCCCGTCGAACAGCTCGATCATCAAGGTGGCGATGGAGCGTCCATCGAGGATCAGCGCATCGAAGCGCACGAACACCACCAGCTCGCCCTGCGGCAGCTGGAAGGCGGTGACATTCCAGGGCGGCCCGGCCAGGTCGAACAGCGCGTGGGCATAGGCCTCGCGACGGACCTCGAGCTGCGCCTGGGCTTGCTCGGCCGTCAATGCGTGCAGGTCGATCACCTCCAGGTTGACCTGCACCTGGTCGCTCAACGACTGGGTCAGTGCCTGGGCATCGATGCGGGTGCGCAGGCTGTCATGGCGACGCACCATGTCCGTGAGGCGGCTGCGCAGCAGCGCCAGGTCCATGCGCCCGCGGTACTCACGGAACTCCTGCATGGCCACGCCGCCCAGCGTCAGATGCTCGCCACGCCCCAGCAGGTAGGCCTGCTGCAGGGCATTCAAGGGGCGATCCCGGCTGGCCGCGATCGTCAAAGGCTGGTGCAGGGCGCCCGTGTCGGCAGCCACCGCGACGGCCAGGGCAATGAAGCGCTCGAACAGTGCCTGGACCCAATCCGCCGGCAGTGCGTCCAGGCGCACATCCCAGTTGACCAGCAAGCCGCCATCGACCTGGGCCACCTGCGCATCCAGCGCCACCTGCGGACCCTGGGAGATCACCCAGTCCATCGGCCCGAACACCCGGCCCACGCGCTCGGAGAACAGCTCGCCACCGGGCAGGTCCAGCCCTGCGGTGAACACCACCGGCGCCAGTTGCGGCGTGCCGTGATGGCGAGACAGGTCGCGCATCAGGTCTACGCCTGGATAGGCGCTGTGCGCCAGGCGTTCGACCAATTGCCGGTGCAGGTCCTGGCACAGCGCGGCAAGGCTGGCGACGCCGGTGAAGTCGACATCGACCAGCACCAGGTTGGCGAACTCGCCGACGATCCGTTGCACCGGCTCCAGCACCGGTTCGCGCCAGAACACCGGGACGTTCAGGCGCAGACGCCGATCGCCGGTGTGCTCGCCCAGGGCGGTGGCAAACAGCCCGAGCAGCAACGCCGACGAGGTGATCCGCTGCACCCGCGCCGCCTGCTGCAAGGCGCGGTACTGATCGGGTTCGAGCCGGGTGGCAAAGCGCTCGCTGCGTGCAGGGCCCGGGGCAAGCAAGGGCAACGTCGGCGCCGGTGCGATCTGCGCCAGGCGTGTCCGCCACCAGGCGCGGTCGCGGCTGCGAGCATCGCGCAGGTCGGCATCGGCACGCGCCTGGTCCAGCCAGTCGAAGTAGCTCGGCGTGCTCGGCAGCATGGTTTCAGGGGTGTCGTACAGCCGGGCCAGGTCTTCCATCAGCACCCGGAAGCTGGACGGGTCCACCGCGATCATGTCGGTGTCCACGTGCAGCCGAGCGGCATTGCCCGGCAACAGGCTCAGGCCGAAACGCGCACCCTGGCCAGCACCCAGGTCCAGGCGCTGGTGGCTCCACTGGAGACGTTTCTCCAGCAGGCGTCGCTCCACGGCGGGCCCGTCCAGATCGCTGAAATCCTCAAGCTCCAGATGGGCGCGCAGCGTCTCGTCGATGCTCTGCCGCCCCTGCCCGTCGATGCGCAGCCTGAGCATCGGATGTGCCCGGTACAGCCCCTCAAGTGCGCCCGCAAGGCGCGCCACATCGATGGCCTGGCCATCGAACTCGGCATACAGGTGCGCGCTGACGCCACCCAGTGCCGCATGTGCATCCCGCCCGATCCAACAGGCGGCCTGCATCGAAGTTAACTCTCTCATCGCTTACCCGCGTGGTTGACAAATCCATGTGTTTCGCGTCCTCATATTTACTAACGAGAATGATTATATTTCAAGGTTTTCTTTCTCACCCATCGGCCAAGGAGGCTACCCATGAAGACAGGCACCCTGCGTTTGCAAGACAGGGACACCGTGCCGCTCAGCCAAGAGGACTCGAGCTTTTCATTCACATCCGGCGACCGCGAGCTGAGCGTCAGCGGCCTGCGCGAGCGGATCGACACCCCGGCCAACGGCAGCCACCTGGCCGGTAGCGCGCTGCGGCGCAGCATCGACCAGGCCTTCGAACGCGCCCGCCAGGCCGGGCAGGACAACCCGATCGTGGTCGGCGCCATCCCCTTCGACAGCACCCAGGCTTGCAGCCTGTACGTTCCCCAGGCCTATGCCTGGCAGCAGCGCACCGCGGCGCCCGCCCAGGCCGGCGCGCTGCCGGCGCTGCACAGCCAGACCAACATCCCCGACGAACACGGCTTCAAGCGCGCCGTGTGCCATGCCATCGTCAACTTCCAGCACAGCGATGTGCGCAAGGCCGTGCTTTCGGTGCAGCGTGAACTGCACTTCGCCGCGCCCGTGGACCCGGCACAGGTGCAGGCCAACCTCAAGGCGCTGAACCGCGAGGGCTACCACTTCCGCGTGCCCCTGGCCGACGGCGCCACCCTGCTGGGGGTGAGCCCGGAGCTGCTGGTGCACAAGCAAGGCACGGCGTTCGTCAGCAATCCGCTGGCAGGCTCTGTGCGGCGCATGGCCGACCCTGCGGCCGACCGCGCCAACGCGCAATGGCTGGCGGCATCTGAGAAGGACCACTACGAACACCGCCTGGTCACCGAGGACATCGCCCAGCGCGTCGGCGAGCTGTGCAGCCGCCTGCAGGTCCCCGAGCGGCCGTCGCTGATCAGCACCGCCGCGCTGTGGCACCTGTCCACCCGCATCGAGGGCGAACTGGCCACGGCCGATATCGACGCCCTGCAACTGGCCTGCCGCCTGCACCCGACCCCCGCCGTGTGCGGCTACCCCACCGAGCGGGCTCGGCAACTGATCCGCTTCGTCGAACCCTTCGAGCGCGGCCTGTTCACCGGCATGGTTGGTTGGTGCGACGCCCAGGGCAACGGCGAGTGGGTGGTGACCATCCGCTGCGGCACCTTCAGCGGCCAGCGCGTGCGCCTGTTCGCCGGCGCCGGCATCGTCGAGGCCTCCAGCCCCGACACCGAATGGAACGAAGTGCAGACCAAGCTCGGCACCATGCTGCGTGCCTGCGGCCTGGACCATTGACCTCAAACCCGCTTTCCGAGATGCCCATGACCATCGAATTCACCCCCTGGCCCGCGGACCGGGCGCAGCGCTATCGCGCCGCCGGCTACTGGAACGACCAGCCGCTCAGCCAACTGCTGATCGAGCGCGCCGCCGCGCAGCCACAGGCCCCGGCGATCCTCTGCGGCGAACGCTGCATCAGCTACGGCGAACTGGACCGGCGCGCTTCCAACCTGGCCTCGCGCCTGGCCGCCCACGGTCTGGGCCAGGGCGACACGGCACTGGTGCAGTTGCCCAACGTCGCCGAGTTCTACATCGTGCTGTTTGCCCTGTTCAAGGCCGGCATCGCCCCGGTCAACGCGCTCTACAGCCACCGCCAGCACGAGCTGGGCGCCTTCGCCCGGCAGATCCGCCCCGCCTTGCTGATCGCCTCGGCCGAGCATGAGGTGTTCCGCAACGACGCGTTCCTCGACGACCTGGCCAAGGAAGGCCTGCGTCCGCAACTGACGCTTATGCTCGATGCCCTCGACGACTGGAGCGCCAGCGCCGATGTGCGCGGCACCCACTACGCGCCCAGCGCTGCCGACGAGGTGGCGCTGTTCCAGCTGTCCGGCGGCAGCACCGGCACCCCCAAGCTGATCCCGCGCACCCACAACGACTATGCCTACAGCGTGCGGGCCAGCGCGCAGATCTGCGCCTTGGACAGCGCCACACGCTTTCTCTGCGCCCTGCCCGCCGCACACAACTACACCCTCAGCTCCCCCGGCGGCCTGGGCGTGCTGCATGCCGGCGGCTGCATCGTCATGGCGGCCAATCCGGAGCCGCTCAACTGCTTCGCCCTGATCGAGCGCCACGCCGTGACCATGGCCGCCCTGGTGCCCAGCGCCGTGGCCCTGTGGCTGCAGGCCGCGCCCGGGCACGCGGCCAAGCTGCGCAGCCTGCGCCTGCTGCAGGTCGGCGGTGCCAGCTTCGCCGAGGCCCTGGCCCGTCAGGTTCCCGAGGTATTGGGCTGCCGCCTGCAACAGGTGTTCGGCATGGCCGAGGGCCTGGTCAACTACACCCGCCTGGACGACAGCGACGAGCAGGTGTTCACCACCCAGGGCCGGCCGATCAGCGAGCTGGACGAGGTGCGCATCCTCGACGAGCAGGGCCAGCCGGTCGCCGACGGCGAGCCGGGCATGCTCGCCACCCGTGGCCCGTACACCTTCTGCGGCTACTACAAGAGCCCCGAGCACAACGCCCAGGTGTTCGACCAGGACGGCTTCTACCACTCCGGCGACATCGTCCAGCGCAGCGCCAATGGCAACCTGCGGGTAGTCGGCCGGGTCAAGGACCAGATCAACCGCGGCGGCGAGAAAGTCGCCTCGGAAGAGATCGAGAACCTGATCGTCATGCACCCGGACGTGACCCACGCCGCCCTGGTGGCGCTGCCCGACGACCTGCTCGGCGAAAAGAGCTGCGCCTTCATCGTCTCGCGCAACCCGCAACTCAAGCCGATCGCCGTGCGCCGCCACCTGATGGGTCTGGGCATCGCCGAGTACAAACTCCCGGACCGGATCCGGCTGATCGACGCCATGCCGCTGACCGCGGTGGGCAAGATCGACAAGAAGCAACTGCGCGCGCTGCTCGCCGTCGCCCCGACCGCCTGACCATCCAAGGACCCGAGATGACCATTCCAACCATCCACGACTATGCCATGCCGCAGCGGGCCAGCTACCCGGCCAACAAGACCCAGTGGCAGCCCGACCCGGCCCGCGCCGTGCTGCTGATCCACGACATGCAGCGCTACTTCCTGCGTTTCTACCAGCCCGACGGTGCCCTGCTCACCGCCCTGGTGGACAACCTGTCGCGGCTGATCCTGTGGGCCCGCGAGCAGGGCATCCCGGTGGTCTACACCGCCCAGCCCCATGAACAGCCGCCCGAGGACCGCGCCCTGCTCAACGCCATGTGGGGCCCGGGCCTGCCGGCGGCCAGCCCCGAGCAGCAACCGATCATCGACGCCCTGGCGCCGCAGCCGGGCGACACGGTGCTGACCAAGTGGCGCTACAGCGCCTTCCAGCGCTCCGACCTGCTCGAGCGTATGCGCGATTGGCGGCGCGACCAGTTGCTGATCGGCGGCGTGTACGCCCATATCGGCTGCATGATCACCGCCGCCGACGCCTTCATGAACGATATCCAGGCGTTCCTGGTAGGTGACGCGGTGGCCGACTTCTCCGAGGAGGAGCACCGCCTGGCCCTGAAGTACGTGGCCACCCGCTGCGGCCATGTCACCGACACCGGCGCCCTGCTGACCCAACCCGCGGGCGAGACCACCCGCGATTGGCTGCATGGCCGGGTGCGCCAGATGATCGAGGACGACAGCGACCTCGACCCACAGGAAAGCCTGATCTTCTACGGCCTGGACTCGCTGCAGGTGATGAAGCTGGCCGCCGAGCTCAAGCAGCGCGGTATCGCCGTCAGCTTCGAGGAGCTGGCCAACGCGCCGACCCTGGACGGCTGGTGGTCGCTGGTGCAAGCGCGGGGGGCCGCCTGATGGCCATGGCCCGTTTCACCGGCCGGCGCGTGCTGGTCACCGGCGCCGCCAGCGGCATCGGCCGCTGCGTGGCGCAGCAGTTTCTCGAGGAAGGCGCCGAGGTCATCGGCCTGGACTGCGAGGAGGCCGACCTGCCGTTCCCGCTGCTGCATGTCGACCTGACCGACCCGGCCGACGTGCAGCGGGTCTGCGACCGCCTCAAGGAGCAGGCGCAGTACCTCGACGTGCTGGTCAATGTCGCCGGCGTGCTGCGCCTGGGGCGCAGTGACGAGGTGTCCTGCGAGGACTGGCAGCGCTGCCTGGATGTCAACGTGAGCGCGCCGTTCTACCTGATGCGCCAGTGGACCCCGGTGTTCCGCCGCCAGCGCCGCGGCGCCATCGTCAACGTCGCCTCCAACGCCGCCCACGTGCCGCGCCTGAACATGGCCGCCTACTGCGCCTCCAAGGCCGCATTGGTCAGCCTGAGTCACTGCGTGGGCCTGGAGCTGGCGCCCTACGGCGTGCGCTGCAACGTGGTGTCGCCGGGCTCGACGCGCACGCCGATGCTCGCCGGTATGCTCGGCGACCCGGCGGGCGAACGCCAGCTGGTCGACGGCTTGCCGGAGCAGTTCAAGCTCGGCGTGCCGCTGGGCAAGATCGCCACGCCCGACGACATCGCCCAGGTGGTGCTGTTCCTGGCCTCCGAGCAGGCCGGGCACGTGACCCTGCAGGATATCGTGGTCGACGGCGGCGCCACCCTGGCCGCCTGAGCCTGATGCGGCACTGACAAGGACTTTCACCCGCACCGCGCTCGGCCCTGGCCGGTCGAGCGCGCACCATGGAGCTGGACATGACATTCTCACCCGCCGACCACAAGCGCCTCGAGGCCTTCTGGCAGTACTGCCTCACCCACCAGTACTTCAACGTCGGCTACCCCGAGTCGGCCGACTTCGACTACAGCCTGCTGCACCGCTTCATGCGCTTTTCCATCAACAACTGCGGCGACTGGAACGAACCCAGCAACTACCTGCTCAACTCCTTCGACTTCGAGCGCGAGGTGATGCGCTTCTTCGCCGAGCTGTTCCACATCCCGTTCGAGGACAGCTGGGGCTACGTCACCAACGGCGGCACCGAAGGCAACATGTTCGGCTGCTACCTGGCCCGCGAGCTGTTTCCCGACGCCACCCTCTACTACTCCAAGGACACCCACTACTCGGTGGCCAAGATCGTCCGCCTGCTGCGCATCAAGGCCCAGGTGGTGGAATCCCAGGCCAACGGCGAGATGGACTACGACGACCTGGTCGCGCGGATCACGGTCGACGGTGAACGCCACCCGATCATCTTCGCCAATATCGGCACCACCTTGCGCGGTGCCACCGACAACATCACCGTCATCCAGCAGCGCCTGGCCCAAGCCGGCATCCGCCGCGAGGACTACTACCTGCACGCCGACGCGGCCCTGAGCGGCATGATCCTGCCCTTCGTCGACGCCCCCGAGCCCTACTCGTTCGCCGACGGCATCGACTCGATCTGCGTCTCCGGGCACAAGATGATCGGCTCGCCGATGCCCTGCGGCATCGTCGTGGCCCGGCGCGGCAACGTCGAGCGCATCTCGGTGGAAATCGACTACATCAGCGCCCGCGACCAGACCATCAGCGGCTCGCGCAACGGCCACACGCCACTGATGATGTGGGCCGCCCTGTGCAGCCGGTCGCTGGAGGATTGGCGCGCACGCATCCAGCGCTGCCTGGACCTGGCCCAGCATGCGGTGGACCGGCTGCGGGCGGCCGGCATCGAGGCCTGGCGCAACCCCAACTCGATCACCGTGGTGTTCCCCTGCCCCTCGGCCAGCGTGTGGAAACGCCATTGCCTGGCCACCTCGGGCGACACCGCGCACCTGATCACCACCGCTCATCACCAGGACAGCACGCAGATCGACGCGCTGCTTGACGAGGTGATCGCCGACCTCAAGGCCCGCACTCGATACCCGCTGCAGGCGCCCCTGGTAGAGGGCCTGGGCAGTCGTACCCGGGTCTACAGCACGGCAGGACTACCTCGGCCTGAGCCGCTGCCGGGCCATGCGAGAGCCACACGCGACAGCGGCCTTGCCCGCCTCAAGGACAGCGATATCTGAACGCCTGGTCGTCTTTACAACCATTTACATGTCAGCCTTTTCCTACAGCGCACTGCTCCTGGACCTGGCGTGCCGAAAAACAGGGGGCGGGCCTGCCCGCCGCCTCGGCACCTTGCCTAGGCAACGCGTTGCCGCTTCCTGCCGATACCCGTTTGACGGCCCCCTGTGTGGCTCTATAGTCCCTTTCCTGCCAGCGCCAAGGATTTGCGCTGGCCTTGAACAAGAACCCGCCATGTACAGGAGTCGCATGATGGCCATGCTCACGGATGACGCCCCCTCGCCTCACCCTCTATACGAATCGCCCCGCCGCGCCGACCTGCGACGACATCCCCGTCACTGACCCCAGCCCCGCCACGTGCCCGTGACCTGCCTTGGGCGGTCACTGCCTTCGTTCGCCTTCAATAAAGACAAAAGGTGCGTCATGACTGCGACCCGTTCGCCGCAAACGGCCGTTGCGCCGTTGCCGGAAACCGAAACACTGCGCTATCGCCCGGCCAGCTCCACCGATATCGAAGCCCTCGCCGCGCTGTTCCAGCAGGTCTATGGGCAGACCACCCACCCTTGCCAGAGCCCGGACTATATCCGCCACTCGATGGGCAGCGGGCAACAGCAATGGTTCGTCGCCGAGGCCCAAGGCCAGCTGCTCGGATGCTGCTGCATCGCCCGCCGCCCCTGGAACCGCTCGTGGGAAGTCTGCCACGGGGTGATCCACCCCGATGCGCGCAGGACCGGCGCCATTTCCAGCCTGGTGCGCCTGGGCTTCGAGACCCACCGGCCCGAGCCCCTGGAGCTGGGCTTCTACATCACCCGCAACATCGCAAGCCACGGCGTCATGAAGAAGATTCGCCCCGCGGTGCTGGTGGGGCACGACGGCGGTCCGGACAAGGTCGACGGCCTGCGCGAGTATCACCTGACCGCCATCCACCCGGTGCCCCAGGCTGGCTTTGTGCATGTCGCGCCCTGGTACGTGACCACCCGCGCCGCCGACTTCGTCCGCCGCCTGCTCTACCCCGCCCTGCAGCTCGCCGTCACCCCCGGCAACTACCCGGACACCTTCCTCAGCGGCCCCACCGGCGCCGAACGTCATGGCCAGCTCAGCTACAGCCACGATCCCCAGGCCGGCGCGCTGATGCTGTCGGGCCAGTGCGGTCGCTACCTGTCAAGCCAGGCTGTGCTGGCGGAGCTGGGCGCGCTGCTGCGCCAACATGCGCAGGCGGAGTACGTCAGCCTGGTGATCCTGGCCGACAAGCTGGAGCTGCTGGCCAGCCTGCGCCGCCTGGGCTTTGCCATCACCGCCTACCTGCCGGCCTGGCACCTGGAGAACGGCAGCCGCTACGACTGCCTCCAGCTGGTGTTCCAGGACTTCGCCGTAGCCCCGCGCAGCCATGGTTTCGACGACGACATCGCCCGTTTCGACCTGGCCTACGCACACCTGGCCAACAACCTCTGCAGCATTCCCGCAGCCCCGGCTTCCCGGGCCGCCAGCTAACCGATCGGAGTTTTTGCAAGTGACCAAGGACCAATGGCTTAGTGTAAGAAAACAGATCCCCGACGGCGCCCGGGAACCCTGGACCGTGATGCTCTGGGTCGCTGACCTGCTGTTGTTGGCGGTGGCCTGGAACCTTTGGCTCGCCGACTCCACCGCCTTGCAGTTGCTGGGTCTGGCGCTGGCCGGCCTGGCCACCGTGCAGCTCTACCTGATCATGCACGAGGCGACCCACGGCGCCGCCTCGGCCAACCGCCGGCTCAACGACTTCATCGGCCACTGCGACGGCTGGCTGATCGCCTTGCCGTTCCTGGTCCGCCGGCGCTTCCACATGGCCCACCACACCTGGACCGCGCACCCGGTGAACGACCCGGAGAACCGCGGCATGATCGAGCGCTTCTCAGTGATGACGAAAAAACAGGAGCGCACCCTGGAGTTCGTCTGGAAGCACTGGATCCCGATGATCGCCGCCAACCATTTCCTGCTCAACTGGCGCGCGCCGTTCATTGCCCGGGCCAAGGGTGACAGTTCGCCGAGGATTCTCAAGGAGATCCGCTTCGCCCGCCTGTACCTGGCCGGTTACCTGGCGGCGGCCGTGCTGGCCTGGAGCTTTGGGCACCTGCTGGACCTGGTGCTGTTCTACGGGATCACCTCGGTATTCCTGTTCTTTATGGTCGAGCTGCTCAACCTGCCCCACCACGCCGAGGCGCCGTTGCTTGCGCGAGATGCTGACCGCCTGCAGTTCTGGGAGCAGGACGGGGTATCCCACGACTGCAAGAGCCTGCCGCTGTGGTCGCGCTATGTGATCCTCAACTTCAACCTGCATATCGTTCATCACGCCTTCCCCTCGGTGCCGTGGTACCGCTTGGCCCAGGTGCAGAAGCTGCTGAGCGAGCATGAGCTCGGCCATGCGCCGTCGCAGACCCATGAGTGGGAGTTCGCGGTGAAGAACCGGCGGCGGCCGTTGTTGCAGCTGATGGGGCACTTCTTCGATCAGCGGGGTTGATTTCGCGGCACAAGGCCGCTCCTACACAGGCACGCGATCACCTGTAGGAGCGGCCTTGTGCCGCGAAAGGGGCGCAACGCGCCCCCAGCGATCCTCAGCCCTGAAAATGTCGATTGGGCACATACCGCAACCCCAGGTTCTCCCGCAACGTACGCCCCTCATACTCGCGCCGGAACAACCCCAGCCGCTGCAACTCGGGCACCACCTGCCCGACAAAATCATCCAGCCCACCCGGCAGATGGGTGAACAGCAGGTTGAAGCCATCCGCCGCCCCTTCCTCGAACCAGCAGGCCATCTCCTCGACGATCTGCGAAGGCGTACCCACCAGCAGCCGGTGCCCGCCTGCGCCGAGCCTGGCCAGCAACTGCCTGGCGGTGGGCCGTTCGCGGCGGATCAGGTCCACCACCAGCTGCTGGCGGCTCTGGTGCCGCTCGGTCAGCGGCAACGGCTCCGGCAGCACCACCGGGGCCTCCGCGGGCAGCCGCTCCAGGTCGATGCCGATGTCCAGCAGGAAGGACAACGCCTTGAGCGCCGCCTCCGGATCCACCAGCGCCTGCAGTTGCTCGTGCTTCTCCTGGGCTTCGCTGGTCGTGCGCCCCACCACCGGCGCCAGGCCCGGAAACACCAGCAACGACTCCGGCGTCCGCCCGGCCAGGGCCAGGCGCTGGTGCATGTCGGCGTAGAACGCCCGACCCTCGCTCAAGGTCTGCTGGGCGGTGAACACCAGCTCGGCGCTGTGTGCCGCCAGCGCCCGGCCGGCCTGCGAGGAACCGGCCTGGGCGATCACCGGCCAGCCTTGCACGGGTCGTGGAGCATTCAACGGGCCACGCACGCGGAAATGCTCGCCCTGGTGGTCGAGCACCCGCATGCGCGCGGTCTCCAGCCAGGTACCGGAGGCCTTGTCCAGCGGGAAGGCATCGTCCGCCCAGCTGTCCCAGAGCCCGGTGACCACATCGAAGAACTCCTCGGCGCGGGCGTAACGATCGGCATGGGGCAGGTGCGCCGCCTGGTTGAAATTCTCGCCACCGATCAGCGCGGTAACCAGGTTCCAGCCGGCGCGACCAGCGGACAGGTGATCGAGGGAGGCGAAGCTGCGGGCGATGTTGTAGGGCTCGTTGAAACTGGTGTTGGCGGTGGCGATCAGGCCGATGTGGCGAGTCACCACCGCCAGCGCCGGCAGCAGGGTCAGCGGGTCCCAGCGCAGGCTGTAGGCGCTGCTGCGCAGCACCCGTGGGTCCAGTTCGCCGACGGCGACGTTGTCGTTGAGAAACAGCGCGTCGAAACGCCCGCGTTCCAGGGTCTGGGCGTACTGCCGGTAGCGCTCGAAGTTGATCGAGGCGTCGGCGTCGGCCTGCGGGTGTCGCCAGCTGCCGGCGTGAGCACCGGAGCCGGAGAGAAAGGCGCCCAGCCGCAGGCGGCCGTCACGCCTTGCCATGGCTGGGCTCCTGGGCGGGTACGCTTGCCTTCTTCGCTCGCAGCAGCAAGGTCACGCCACCCCAGACCAGCAACAGGCTGACGGCGAGAAACACCATCAGCGCCTGGTAACCGTCGAGGAACGCGGCATGCACCCAGCCCTGCAGCACATCGCCGCCCTGCCCCAGGTGCTCGCCCAACAAAACCGCCCCCTGCTCCGGCGCCGCTGCCGCCCGGGCCAGCCAGTCGGTCTGCGCGGGCACGCCGCTGGCGGCGGACAACGTATCGGTGGCCACCGCCCGGTACAACCCGACTCCCACCGCCAGCCCGAGCCCACCGCCGACGTTGTGCAGGGTCATCAGCGAGCCCATGGCCACCGAGCTCACCTGCTGCGGCACCGAGGAGATCCCCAGTACCGTCGAAGGCCCGAGGATGCAGGCCCAACCCAGCCCCATCACGGCGAATGCGCCCAACAGATGCAACAGTGAGGTGTGCTCGCCAAATGCCGCCTGCAGCACGGCGGACAGCACGAACAGCAGCAACCCGGCCTGCACCAGCAGCGCCGGGCCCTTGCGATCCACCAGACGCCCCACCAACGGCGACAGCAGCGCCACCCCGAGCGTCGTCGGCAGCAACAGCAGGCCGCTGGCCTGCACGCTCTCGCCACGGATCAACGCCAGGTACAGCGGCATCACGAAGAACGCCACGCAGTAGAACACCGCCAGGCCGAAGCTGGCGGTCACCGCCGCGACGAAGCGGCGGTTGGCGAACAGGCGCAGGTCGATGATCGGCGCCTCGACCCGCAACTCGACCGCGACGAAGGCCAGCAAGGCGAACAACGCCAGCGTCAGCAGGCCCAGGGTAGTGGCCGAAGTCCAACCCCAGGCAGCACCTTGGACGATCACCAGCACCAGGCTTGGCAAGCCCACCAGCAACAGCACCGCACCCAGCCAGTCGAGCCGCGCGCCCTCCTCGCCGGCCCGCGACTCGTCCGCCGCCACTGCGATGATCGCCAAGCTCAGCAGCACGAACGGCACGTTGACCAGGAAAATCCACTGCCAGCCGAAGGCGCTGGTGATCAGCCCGCCCAGCACCGGCCCCGCGGCAAGACCGATGCCGTTGACGCCGAACAGCACACCGAACGCCTTGCCCTGTTCCTCGCTGGCGAAGGTGGCCGCGACGATCGCCCCCGACGCGGTGTACAGCACCGCGCAGGCCAGGCCCTGGGCGACCCGGGCGGCCACCAGGGTATCAATGCCGCTGGCCAGCCCCGCCGCCAGCGAGGCCAGCCCGAACACGCCCAGCCCGATGCCCAGTACCCGCCGACGGCCTTTCAGGTCGGCCAGCCGGCCAACCAGCACCATGGCGCTGGACAGCGCCAGGATGAAACCGTTGATCACCCACTGCAGGCTGTCCACCGAGGCGCCAAGGTCGGCCTGCAGCGCCGGCAGCGCGGTGTTGACGATGGTGAAGTCGACGCAGCCGAGAAAACTGGCGATGCTCACGCCGAGCAAAGCCCACCATTTGCGTTGCTGTTGCGCAAAAACGCCCATGGAAACTCCTGTTCCGGATTTCAGTATGAAGGCCGTCGTCCGTGTGGCGTGGGGCCGGGGTTGCAGCGATTCAGATGGCGATGGCGCTGGCGGCCCAGGCCGGGTGCACCGCCCCTGGCAGGGTGAAGGGAATCGGGATGCCGCGCTTCTTGAACTTCAGCGGCAGCCAGTGCACCCGCTCCGGCGCGTGCGGCTCGACCAGCAGGCGCCGGGCGGTGGCCATGGCATCGGTCATCTGTTGCGGATAGATCACGTAGTCGTACCCCTCCTCGGCCCATTGGGGCAGGATGATCGGCACCTCCTCGAGGATGTACTCGCGGCACTGGGCGGCGGCGCGCTCCAGATCCGCCTCGGGGTCGCGCAATCGCAAACGCTCGATGAACACGCCGATGGTCGCCTCGATGGCACCGCGCAGGTCCTCGCTGTCGCGGTACAGCTGGTTCACCTGCTGGCGCAGCTCGGCGTAGCGGTCCGAGGCCAGCTCCTGGTTCCAGCGGCTGATGCGCACCGGCGCTTCGAGCCCGGCCAGGTACTTGCGGTTGCGCGCCAGCCACGCGTCGCCGTCGCGGATCGACGCCGACAGCGCCTCGCCCGGCGACTTGCCGTGCTTGTTGTGGCGCTGCAAGGTGTCGGCCACCACCACCTTCACCTGGCTGAAGCCGGACTTGTTGATCAGGTGCACGGTGGAGCTGAGCTTGTGCTCCTCGTGGTATTCCTGGCCCACGCTGACCGCCAGCACGCAACGCTTGCCGGTGAAGTCCAGTTCTTCGCCACCCTTGTTGAAATAGGCTTTGAGGTTGATCGCTTCCACATTGCTCATGTCGCTTAGCTCCAGTAGGCCAAAGGCTGGTCGTCGCCGAAATAACCGATGAATACGCCGAGGGTGACCCGGGTGCTGGTGGCCGATGGGCGCACCGCGTGGATCAGCCGCGGGTTGAGGAAGATCAGGTCGCCCGGCTCGGGCTTGACCACCAGGTCCGGCGGCGGCAGCAGGTGACGCTCGATGCCGTAGGCGCGCTGGCCACGCAGGCGCTGGTATTCGGCCTCGTCGGGGTGCAGGTTCCAGATCTCCAGTTCGCCGCCGTCCTCGGGGATCTGCAGGTAGATGTTGGTCGACAGCTGGGTGAGCAGCCGCGGCTGGTGATCGGCCGGGGCGTTGCGCGCCAGGTCGTCGGTATGCGGCGTGAGGTCGACATTGTTGCCCTGGAAGCGGGCGATGCCGACGAAGCACTTTTGCCCGTTCACGTCCAGCAGCCGCGCCCCCTTGGGCCAGACCTCGTCGAGCAGCAGGCGCAGGTGATCGATGGGCGAAGCCAGCGGGCCGAAGGCGCTGCGGATCTTGCGGATGTTGCCGATGGCCTGGCCGTGGTATTCGGCGCGGCTGGCCTCGTCCTTGATCTCGATATAGGCCTTGCCCAGGCGCACGAACTCGGTCTGTTCACTGAACGCGCCGCGCAATTCGTGATGGCTCAGGCGCTCCAGGGCCAGGGCCACGGTATCGGCGGGTGCAAAACCTTTGATCAGGATGCCCAGTGTACGGGCGTGAATCACATCGTCTAACTGTGCGGCGGTCAACTCCTCGACCGTGGTAATCGTCAGCATGAACACTCCCTCGCGTATTCCTGAACGGTTTGACTGCACCTGTGATGGGCAAATAACCGGCGACATCCGATGGTCGCCAAGCCATCTTCAACAAGCGGCAAGCACTTGTGAAATATCGTTTTTCTCTAGCGTCAAAACTTTTTTCAAAATATTACAGAGCAACTTCAGTCATTATCAGCAATGCGCATGAACATTATAAAAATGACAACTTACGTCACACACATCGGGCAACTTTCACTGAACTTCCGGCGCCTCATTGAACTGCCTGTCCACCTGTTGTTCGGCAACGAAGCCTGGGCCGATCACCCCCTCGTCCCGGTACAGCCGGGCGGTGTCGGCAAGGTCCCTGACCAGGGCGTCGTCCACCGCGACCCGGCGAGGTTTTGAGTAGTGGTTCGAACGCAGGTGCACTTCCAGTGGCAGCCCGCTCTGGCGGGCCTGGATCGCCGAGAACTGCTCGACATGAGCATTGGCCCAGTCCCAGGCGCGGCCGACCCGATGCAGGAAATCCCGCAGTTGCGCCGGCTTGTCGCGGATCGCCGCAGGGTTGGCCACCAGCAGCATGTTGCCGGCGAATAAACCTTCGCCGCTGACCAGCACCCGCGTGCCGCCTTCGAGCTGGACCATGCTGGTGTACGGATCCCAGGTGGCCCAGGCGTCGGCGCCGCCGTTGGCCAGCAGGCTGCGCGACTCGCCTGGCTGGAGGAACACGAACGTGGCGTCGCCGCCGTTGTGGCCGCTGGCGCGCAATGCGGCCAGCGCCAGGTAGTGACCGATGGAGCCGCGGGTGGTGGTGATGCGCCGGCCCACCAGCGACGCCGCGTCGGTCAGGGGTGATGCTTCGGGCACGACGATCGCCACCGCCGTGGGCGTCACCTGCAGGCGCACCACCCCGACGGTCTTGAGCCCGGTGCCGGCCGCCGTGGCGAACACGAACGGCGCGGTGCCCAGGGTGCCGATATCCACCGCGCCGGCCGCCAGGGCCTCGGCGGTGGGCGCGGCGGCGCCGAAGGCGGCGAACTCCAGGGGGTATGGCACATCGTCGAGCTCGCCGGCGGCCTGCAGCAGCACCTGCAGCGAGTTCTTCTGGCTGGAGACGCGCAGGGTTTCGTCGGCGTGTGACACGCCCAGCATCAGGCACAGCAACCCCGCCAGGATGTAACGCCCCCTGAATCCCGTGGGAGCGGGCTTGCCCCGCGATGCAGGCAGCGCGTTGGATGGCACCGGCCCTGCCGGTGATCGCGGGGCAAGCCCGCTCCCACGCTCAATCATGCAGGAAGCTCCCATGGCTGGATGACTCATCAGAACGCCAGACTCACACGGCCGTAGTAGTACCCCCCACCCAGTCCATACGGCGAGAACATCCCGTACTCGTAGGTCCCGGCCCAGGGCACGATGCCGATCTTGTCCGGGTACTTGTCGAACAGGTTGTTGGCGCCCAGGGCCACCGTGATGTTCTGGGTCAGGTCATAGGCCACGTCGATATCGGTGATCCACTTGGCGCCGTAGGTCCGGTCGTTGGCTGGGATGTTCGAGCCTTCGGTGTACTCGCCGTAGCGGGTCAGGGTCAGGTTCACCGTCCAATCGTCGACCTTGTAGTTGCTGTTGAGGATCCACTTGTCCTTGGGCGTGGCCTTGGTCAGGTCGATCTGCTGCTGGCGGTCGAACAGCACGTAGCCCGCCCCCAGGCTCGACAGGCTCGCCGGGGTGTCGGCCAGGTCGCGGATGGTGGTCTTGTTGTGGTTGTAGGCCAGGCTCCAGCGCACGGTGCCGTACTCGGCCAGCGGCTGGCGGTACTCGGCCACCAGGTCGACGCCCTTGGTGCGGGTATCGGCGGCGTTGGCGAAGTACTGCCCCGACAGGTCCGGCGACAGGCCGTTGGCCACCAGGATGCGCGACACCGCGGGGCCGGTGAGCACGCCGGTCTGCAGGATGCGATCGTCGATGTCGATCAGGTAGAAGTCGGCGGTCAGGCGCAGGCGGTCGGTGGGTTCGGCGGTGAAGCCCAGGCTGTAGTTGCGCGACTTTTCCGGCTCCAGGGTCTGGGCGCCGAGGGCGATGGCCTCGGGCGAGCCAGGGCGCATCTGCTTGGTGCGCGCCGTGCTGGTGCTGCCGCCGGCGCCGAAAATGGTCACCGAGCTGGTCGAGGAAAACACGTTCTGCGCCAGGGACGGCGCGCGGAAGCCATTGCTCACCGCGGCCCTGACCGCATAGCCGGGGGCGAACTCGTAGCGGGTGGTGAATTTGCCGCTGACGGTCTCGCCGACCTCCTGGTTGTAGCGCTCGTAGCGCAGGGCGAAGGCGCTGTACCACTGCGGCGTGAGGTTGAGGCCGAAATCGACATAGGCCGCGCCGCTGTGGCGGATCATCTGCCCGGCGTCCTCCGGGGTGGTGCCGTTGACCGAGAACAGCCCCGGGTCCGGGCGCCGCCCGGCCAGCGGGCCGCTGGGGATCACATAGTCACCGTAGTTGTAGGAATTGGGCTCGCCCTCGGTAAGCTCGTACTTCTCCCAACGGTACTCGACGCCGAACGAGGTCTCCAGCGGGCTGCTCCAGCCGATGTCCAGGGCCCGGCTGAAATCCAGGTTGGTGGTCCACTGGTCGAAGATCTCGTCGGTCAGGTGAAAGCGCCGCTGGCTCAGCAACGGGTCGTTGGACAGGTTGAGGTTGTTGTCGGTATACAGCTTGGCCTTGTCCCGGCCATAGGTGGTCGACAGGTCCCAATCCCAATTGGCGGCCAGGCCCTTGAGGCCGGCGAGCAACTGGTAGTCGGTCTCCTCCACTTCGCGGGTGGCCTGGCCGCCTTTCGGATACGGCGTGTTGGCCAGCCAGTTGGTCGCGGTGATGTCGGTGGGCGCGCGGTGGCCGAGGACCTTCTTGCCGTCGCGGTAGCTGAGGGTGGAGAACGAATACAGCTTCAGTTCCTCGCCCAGGGGCAGCTCCAGGTTGTAGGCGCCGCTGTAGGTGCGGTCGCGGCCCAGGCCGTATTCCTCGCCCCAGCCGTGGCGCTCAGTCAGGCGCGGGTCGGGCTGGCCGTTGGCCAAGGTGGTGAAGTTGCCGCGCACGGCGCCGGCGCGGTCGTAGGGCTCCTGCACCTTGGCGTCGAACGACAGGTTGAGGAAGCCGCCGTCGCCCAGGCCGAAGCCGGCGTTGGCCGCCTCATGGCCGCTGGTGCCGTCGCCGGCGTAGTACTGGCCGACCGAACTGTCGGAGGTGATGCCCTCGGCGTCCTGCTTGAGGATGATGTTGATCACCCCGGCGATGGCGTCGGAGCCATACTGCGCCGCCGCGCCGTCGCGCAGCACCTCGATGCGCTCGATCGCCGCGGTGGGAATCAGGTCCAGGTCCACCGGCACCGCAGCGGTGCCGACCCGCGCATTGTTGTTGATCATCGCCGTGTTGTGCCGGCGCTTGCCGTTGACCAGGATCAGCACCTGGTCGCCGCCCAGCCCGCGCATGCTGATGCCGCGCACCAGGAAGGCGGTGCCGCCGCCGTTGATGGTCGGCGCGTTGAACGAGGGCAGCAGGCGCGTGAGCATGTCCTTGAGGCCGTTCTGGCCACTGGTGCGCAACTGCTCGCCGGAGATCACGTCCACCGGCACCGGGCTGTCGGTCACGGTGCGTTGCTGACTGCCGCGTACGCCGGTCACCACCACGGTGGACAGCGCCGGGTCTTCGGCGGCGATGGCCTCGCCGGCCAGGCTCAGGGCCAGGGCGGTGGCCACGGGGGAAAGCTTGAAGGTCTTGGGCATCTGCGGATATTCCTTGTGGCGGCCATGGCCCGGCCGCCGCGCTCGGGTTCGGGGGCTCAACGGGCCTTGGCAGCGACCGCCTCGACTTCGATCAGGGCGCCGGGCAACACCAGCCCGGCCACCTGCACCGTGGTGCGGGTCGGCTTCAACGGCTGGTGCTCGCTGCCGAAGAACTGGCGGAAGCCGCGTTGCAGGCCGTCGAAATCCATGCGCCCCTGCAAACTCGGGTCGCCCACCAGGTACACCCGCAGTTGCACCACGTCGCCCAGGCCCAGTCCGCGCGGGGCCAGGGCGGCCTCTACCTTGCGCAGCACCGCCACGGTCTGCGCCTCGGTGTCGCCGCTGGCGCGCAGCTCGTCCTTGGCCGCCTTGGGGTCGGCCGGGTCGGGCAGGATGCCCGAGACAAAGGTCAGCGCCGTGCCCGGCGGCAGGGTCGCCGACTGCAGGATCGGCGAGTTGGGATAGGTCGAGGGGACGCGCTCGATATCGGCGGCCTGGCTGGCCGCGGCGAACAGGACCCCCAACCCCAGAAGGGCGTGCTTGAAAGGCATGGCGAAGCTCCACTGATGTGTAGGCGCCAGCCTCGGAGGTCCGCTACCTGGCAGGTGGTTTTAGTTGTGTAGTAATTAGGCTGTCTGCCGGCTCTGCGAGGTGCCTTGGGCACGCTTGCACAAGTTGCGCACCACTCGTCGGGCGGCGCCGGCGGCGGTTTCCTGCCAGATACCGATGCCGCTGTGGGCCAGGGCGTCGCTGGTCAGGTGCACCCGGCCCTGGGCCTGGTTGAGCAGGTCGTAGTCGGCGTCGGCCAGCGGGTGGCTGATCCACGGCCCGAGGCTGTGAGGTATGCGCCCCCAGTCCACCACCAGTGGCTTGCGCAGTTCGTGGTCGTGCCCGGGGTGCAACAGTTCCACGGCCTGGCGCGACAGGGCGATCTGCTCGGCGACGGACTTGTCGGCAAACTGGCGGGCGGTCTCGCCGTTGTTGTAGGCGGCGACGAGAATGCCCTCGGCCTGGTTGAAACCGCCGCTGGGGTACCACAGCCCGGAAGATGCCTGGTTGATGAACGACAGGCCGCCGTAGATCTGGTAGTCGGTCTCCCAGAAGCGGCGGGACTGCCAGGCCACCTTGTTGGCATGGCCGAACTGCACGGCGCCGATGGCCTGGCGCACCGGGGCGCTGAAGTTGCTGTCGAGCCTGGCCAGCAGCGGCAGCGGCAAGGCGATCACCGCATAGTCGCTGGTGATGCGCCGTGGCTGGCCATGCTGCTGGTAGCCGATCTCCACCCGGTCTTCGAAGTTGCGAATCGAGCGCACCTCGGCCCCCAGGCGCAGGACATCCTGCAGGTGACGCTGGAACGCCAGGGGAATGCGGTCCATGCCGCCCACCGGCTGGAACATGGTCGGCGAGAACTCCGGGTACTCGTCGATCATCAGCGCCGTGCCCAACGCCGGATTGAGCAAGGTGCGCAGGGGCAGCGGGTCGTTGCGCAGGGCTTGCTGGTCGCCGGCGCCGGGCCAGACCTTGTAGCCCGAGCGCGCCGAGCCCAGGTACTCGAGCTTGTCCGACAGATCGCCCCAGGTACGCAGGAAGCCCAGCAGGTTACGTCGGTCGTCCAGGCTCAGCTCTTGGTCCAGGGCCTGGCGGTCGACGGCCTTGGCCAGCAGTTCGGCCAAGTGCCCGCGGCTGTCGTTGACCGCCTGGCGGATCTGCATCGGTGGCTGGTCGAGGTCGGGGCGCACCAGGGCGTTGCGGCTGGTGTTGACCAGCACCTCCAGCTCCACCCCCAGTTCGCGGCAGTAGCCGAGCATCAACTGGTGATGGCTGGGCAGCCGGCCGGGGCCGGCGTTGAGGTAGAAGCCGTCGTCGAATTCGACGGTCTGCACGCTGCCATCGGTGAACGTGACCCGGTCACCCCGGCGCACGGTCCAGTTGCGCCCGCCGACCCGCTCGCGGGCCTCCAGCAGGGTGACGGCAAAGCCGGCCTTGCGCAGCTCGTAGGCCGCCACCAGGCCGCCGATGCCGGCGCCGACCACGGTGACACTGGCGCCCTGCCCCACACGGGCCAGCGGCAACTGGGCGTAGTTCTCCTGGCTGGCCCGCGCCGGGCCCAGCGACCCGAACAGCCCCAGGGCCGCCGTGGCGGCCTGCAGGCCACCGACCATACCGATACGGGCAATGAGTTGGCGTCTGGTCAATGGCATCGCGGGCACTCTCCCTGGTCCACGGTTATCGCTTTCGGTTATGGCTTGATGATTTCAAGCTACGAAAACGCTCTATGTGGAGCCATCCTAGAGAGCGGGATGAGCTAAGAGAAATACATTTTGAGCATATGCAAATATTAAAATATGTAATGTCTTAAGATTTGCATGCTGCACAGAATGCATAATTATCTTGAAACACCTGCTCTATTTCTGGGGGACTCTATCGTGGGAGCGGGCTCACTGGCGAAGCCGGTGCCACCGAATCGCGGGGCAAGCCCGCTCCCACGCTGCCCCAGATAAATCAAACAACGTGGTTTTGGTCCATGTGAGCGCGTTACTCAATGAGCAGCCTGCGCTTCCCCCATCAACCGCAACAGGTTCCCACCCCAGATATCCGCCAGGTCCTGCTCGCTGTACCCCGCCGCCAGCAACCGCGCAGTGATCTGCGACAACTGGCTGACATCACGCAGCCCCTCCACCCCACCACCGCCATCCCAGTCCGCGCCGATGCCGACATGCCGTGGCCCTACCACATCAAGGATGTGCAGCAGATGCCGCATGAAGTCGTCCAGGCTGGTCGCCGGCAATGGATACCGGGCCTCGGCCTCGCGTATGCGCCGGGCCAGGTCCGCGACCTGCGCCGGCGGCAGGCTGGCCGCCAGACGGAACTCCCGGTACAGCGGCGCCAGGGCCTTGTCCCGTTCCGGGTTCAGCGCACGCGGCACCAGATCGCTGGCGTAGGTGTTGACCTGCACCACCCCGCCCCTGGCGGCAAGCCGGCGCAATCGTTCGTCATCGAGATTACGCGGATGCGGGCCGACGGCCCGGGCGCCGGAATGCGAGGCGATCACCGGGGCGCTGGACAACGCCAGCACCTGGTCGAACACCGCATCGGAGGCATGGGACACATCAATGAGGATTCCCAGGCGGTTGGCCGCCTGCACCAGTTCGCGGCCAGCCGGGCTCAAGCCATACCAGTGTGGCAACGCAGTGGCCGAGTCGGCGAAGTCGTTGTTCTGCGCATGTACCAGGCCGAGCATGCGCAGGCCCAGGCGGTGGTAGGTGGCCAGCCGGCCGGGGTCGGCCGCCAGCGGTTCGGCATTTTCCATGCTGATCAGCACCACCCGGCGGCCGGAGGCGACGATCGCCGGCACCTCCTGCGCCCGCGTGGCCAAGGCGAATGCGTCCGGCCGGGCGGCGACCATGTCGCGGATCCGGGTGATCACCGCCAGGCCATGCTCGCTGGCCAGGGTGCGGCCCTCGGGCGTGAGCGGCCCCTGGGGGGTGAAGATGGCGAAGAAGCCGCCGTCCAGGCCGCCGTCGCGCATGCGCGGCAGGTCGACCTGGGACAGGTCGTCGGCATAGCTGTGACGCTGGCCGATGTCCCAGCCGGGCCGGGCCAGTTGCATGGGCGTGTCCAGGTGGCTGTCGAGGACGATCAGGCGTTCGTGGAGGGCGCGGACATCGGCCAGCGCGCAGCCGCAGGCGAGCATCAACGCCACCCAGACATATCGAGTTGAGCGAGGCATAGAATTCCTTATTGCCAGGCGCGGTCCCTGTAGGAGCGGCCTTGTGCCGCGAAAGGGCCGCAAAGCGGCCCCAGGATTTAAAGATCGACGGGGCTGCTCTGCAGCCCTTTCGCGGCACAAGGCCGCTCCTACAGGGGGGCCGCGTTAATCACGAAGTCCAGCTGAAACTCCGATCCCACAACGGCGCCACATCCAGGCGCTGGGGCAGCACGCCGGCGGCGTAGAAGGTGTCGGCCACGTCCTGCTGCGAACGCACCGCGGCATCGTCCACCGCCTGCAGCACCCGCGGCCCGCTCTGGGCCTTGTACTGGGCGATGAACACTTCCCGGGGAATGCCCAGCACCTGCTCGCAACGCGCAGCCCAGGCCTCCGGATGGTGCTGCACCCATTGCCAGCTGCGGTACTCGCGGCGCACGTAGTCCTCGATCGCCGCGCGCTTGCGCGGGTCCTCGATCGCTCGCTGGTTGGCGGCAATCACATAGTTGCCCGACAGGTAGCCCTGCCCGGTGCGCAGCACCCGCGCCCCGCTGCGCAGCTCGGCCAGCTGGATGAAATAGCCGAAGGTCACCCAGACATCCAGGTTGCCGTTCTGGAACGCCGCGAAACCATCCTGGGGTGTCAGCGCCAGGGGCTGGATGTCCGCCAGGGTCAAGCCCTGGTCCTTGAGGGCGCGCAGCAGCATGTAGTGCGAGGACGTCGACCGGATATAACCCACGCGCTTGCCCGGCAGCTCGGCCAGCGACTGCATGGTAGAGCCCTTGGGCACGACGAAGGCCTGGTTGTTGACGTCACCGGTCAGCACGGCGATGAGCTTGACCGGCGCCTGGTTGCGGATACCGAAGATCGGCGGGATCTCGCTCATCGGCGCCAGGTCCAGGGTGCCGCTGATCAACGCTTCGAAGCCGAGGTTGCCGCCATTGAACTCGGCATATTTCACCTCGTACGCAGGGCGCTCGATGCCGGC
The DNA here is from genome assembly GCF_019646095.1 of Pseudomonas sp. 2hn. Lineage (NCBI taxonomy): Bacteria > Pseudomonadati > Pseudomonadota > Gammaproteobacteria > Pseudomonadales > Pseudomonadaceae > Pseudomonas > Pseudomonas sp. 2hn. The sequence continues at coordinate 3,017,887 of NZ_CP081016.1, forward strand.
CTCCTCGAAGAAGGTCGGCGCGGCGCCCTTGTAGGTGGCCACGCCCAGGGTCAACCCCTGCCAGTCGCGGGCAAAGGCGCCGGGCAGCGCGCAGGCGAGCCCGCCCAGGGCGCTGTACTGCAGAAAACGACGGCGATTCATGGCAGTTCCTTGCACTCAGTCGAGAAAGTCGGGTTCATCACGCAGCAGGCGGTCCCAGTACGGCTGGAAGCTGAACCAGCCGCCGAACTCGGTACCGACCTGGCGCGCAGTGTGCTCGGCCACCGCCGCCGGGATCGGCCGCGGCGTGCCGGCGGCCTCGGCCAGCAGTTGCGCATGGGCGGCGTTGTCCAGGGCGATGAAGCGCCATACTGCCGCTTCCACCGTGCGCCCGACGGTGAGCAGCCCATGGTTCTGCAGGATCAGCGCGACCTTGTCCGGCCCCAGGGTGGCGGCGATGCGCGCCCCCTCGCTGGCCTCCAGCACCACCCCGGTGAAGTTGTCGAACAGCGCGTGCTTGCCATGAAAGGCGCAGGCGTCCTGGGTCAGCGGGTCGAGCAGGCGCCCCAGGCTCGACCACGCCTTGCCGTACAACGAATGGGCATGGGCGGCGGCCACCACATCCGGGCGCGCCTCGTGCAGCGCCGCATGGATGGCGAAGGCGGCCAGGTTCAACGCGCCCTGCCCTTCGACGATCTCACCCCGAGGATTCACCAGCAGCAGGTCGCTGACGCGGATATGGCCGAAGTACACGCCCACCGGATTGACCCAGAAGTGATCGGGGTACTGCGGGTCGCGCACGGTGATATGGCCGGCGCCGCCCATATCGAAGCCGTGCCGGGCGAACAGGCGGAACGAGCCGGCCAGGCGCTGCTTGCGCAAGCGTCGCTCGGCCTCGTGGGTCGGTTGCTGGGGCGGGTCCTGCCAGCGATGCACGGTGTGGCCGTCGCGGGGCAATGAATAGGCGGTGGGTAGGCGGCTCAGCCTGGCGCTCATGCGGTCTCTCCTTGGGCCAGCAAGTTCTCCAGCGGTCGTCCGCTACGGAAATGATCGAGGTTGCGCGCCAGCAGCGCGGCGAGGTTGCGGTACACCTGCGGCGTGTTGGCCGAGGTGTGGGGGCTCAGCCGGACCTTGGGGTGGCTGTACAGCCAGTGCCCGGCCGGCAACGGCTCGGGCTCGGTGACATCGAGGCTGGCCAGGGCTACTTGGCCGCTGTCCAGGGCCTCGAGCAAGGCGTCCTGGTCGACCAGGGCGCCACGGGCGATATTGATCAGGTGCAGGCCAGGCTTGGCTTGGGCGAGGCTGCGCCGATCGACCACATGCCGGGTCGACGGGTCGGCCGGTGCCGCCAGCACCAGGTGATCGGCGCGGGCGAACAGTTCCTCGACGCTGGCCACGCCCCGCACACCGGCCACCTCGAACGGCCTGGCCGAGCGGCGCAGGGCGATCACTTCGATATCCAGCGCCAGGGCCTTGCGCGCCAGGGCCTGGCCGATCCGCCCGAAACCGTAGATCCCCAAGGTGCTGCCGGCCAGCGAGGCCAGCGGACGTGGTTGCCATTGCCCGGGCTCGTCGATCCACAGGTGAGGCAGTTGCTTGGCGGCGGCGAACATCGCCGCCAGGGCGAATTCGGCCAGGCTGTCCGCCGTTACCCCGCGAGCACTGGCCACGGGCAGCGGCTCGAGCAACCAGTCGGGAAAGTAGTCGGTGCCGGAACTGACCAGTTGCACGAAGCCGAGCCCGAACGGCCAGCCCGAGGGCGGCGCGGCGGCGTCACGCAGGCCAGGGTCGGGCGCGGCCAGCAAGACCCGAATATCCTCCGGCAGCCCATGGGGCACGCCCCTGGGCAGCGCCAGGATCTCCACGCCCGGCACGACGGCAGCCAGCAACGCGTTGAACCGCGCATCCAGCTGGCTGGCGATACGCACGCCGCTCATGCCTGGCCGCCACGGCTGGGCAAGGCGAATGCCGCGCGGCCGGCGGCGCCGAGCACCGCGTCGTTCTGCGGCGTGTGGATACGGCTGCACAGCACGTCGCGGTAATGCCGCTCGAGCGGGTTGCCCCGGGCCAGCGCCGGATTGCCGATGGCCTCGATGCCCAATTCGACTGCGCTGATGGCCTGGGTGGTGACCAGGTACTTGACCTGGGTGGCCTCGCTTGCCGGGATGCGCCCTTCGGCGGCGGCGTCGAGCAACACCCGATTGGACAGCAGCAAGGCATCGATACGCCCCACCAGCTCCTGAAAGCGCGGCAGGCTCGACAGCGGCGCGCCGAGGTTGGCCGGCGTGCGCCCGGCCAGCCAGCCTACCAGCCAGTCGCGGGCGGCGCGGGCAACGCCGTCGTAGATGCTCGACAGCAGCACGGCCAGCCACAGCACGCCGTTGTGGTCGAGCTCGGATGGGCGTGGCTGGTGCGCCGGCAGGACATCCACAGCCTGTTCGACGGGCACCAGTACATCATCGAAAATCACATCGTGGCTGCAGGTGGCACGCATGCCCAGGTGGTCCCAGGTTTCCTCGATGCGAATGCCCGGCGTGTCGCGGTGCACCAGCCAGGTGCCGACCCGCGGCTCGGCCTCGTCGCTGCGCGCCCACACCGCCAGCCAAGTCAGCCCGGGGATGCCGGTGGAGTAGATCTTGCGCCCGCTGATCCGCCACCCCTCGGCCACGCGCCGGGCGACGGTGCCCGGCAGGCCGCCCCGGGCCGGGGTGCCCAGCTCCGGCTCGACGCGCAGGGCGTTGACCAGCGCGCCGTCGGTCACCGCCTCGCGGGCCAGGCGCAGGCGCAGGTGCTCGGGCCAGGCCTGGTTCTGCTGCAATCGGGCGTGCTGCAGGTACTGCATCACCAGCACCAGGGCGGTGGACGGCTCGCCCCGGGCCACGGCGGCGATCACCCGTCGGGCCTGGGCCAGCGTTGCTTCGCCACCACCCAGGCGGCGCGGCACGGTCAGGGCCAGCAGGCCGTGTTCATGCAGGCGGCGCAGGTTGGCGTGGGGGAAGCTGCCTTGGCGATCGTGCTCGGCGGCGCTGGCGGCAAATTCGTCGCTCAGGCGGGCCAGCAGGTCGGCGAAGGCCGGTGAGTCGAGGTCGGGCGCCTGGGTGGCGCTGTACAGGTCGAGGCTCATCGTTGGGCGGTCCGTGCGAGGGTGTGGGCATGGCTGGCCGCGGGCGCTTCGACGCCGAGCAGGGCCAGCAGGTGTTGGCGCAGTTCCTGGAAGCCACGGCTGGCCACCTCGCGATGGCGCGGCAGGCGGATCGGGATCTGCTCGGCGATGCGCCCGGCGTCCAGCACCACCACGCGGTCGGCCAGCAGCAGGGCCTCGTCGACGTCATGGGTGACCAGCAGCACCGACGGCTGATGGGTACGCCACAGTTCGAGGATCAACTGGTGCATGCGAATGCGGGTCAAGGCATCTAGCGCGGCGAACGGCTCGTCGAGCAGCAGCAATTGCGGCTCGCGCACCAATGCCCGGGCCAGGGCCACGCGCTGGGCCTCGCCACCGGACAGCGTGCCCGGCCAGGCCTCGGTGCGGTGCGCCAGGCCCACCTCACGCAGCGCCGCCAGGGCACGCGCTTTCGGCTCGGCGCCCCTCAGGCCCAGGACGACATTGCGCCAGGCCCGCTTCCAGGGCATCAGCCGTGGCTCCTGGAACACCGCCGCATGGGCGCCAGGCACCTCCAGGCTGCCGGCCTCCACCCGGTCGAGCCCGGCCAGCGCCCGCAGCAGCGTGGTCTTGCCCGAGCCGCTGCGCCCGAGCAAGGCAACGAATTCGCCGGGCGCCAGGTCCAGGTCCAGGCCGTCGAGCACCGTGTGGCCCTGGAACCTGCGCGTGAGCCCGCGCACCCGCACCGGGGGGCGCAGGCGTTGCAGTGCGACTTCCATGGTCAATTCCTTATGAAGGTGGGGCGCCAGGCCAAGGCCAGGCGTTCGAGCAGGCGCACCAGGGCGTCGATGGACAGGCCCAGCACGCTGTAGACGATCAGGCAGATGACGATGACATCGGTGCGCATGAAGTCGCGGGCATCGTTGACCAGATAGCCCAGGCCGGCACTGGCGTTGATCTGCTCGACCACCACCAGGCCCAACCAGCTGATGCCGAAGGCGTAGCGCAGGCCGACGAAGAACGCCGGCAGCGCGCCGGGCAGGATCACATGCCAGACCAGCCCCAGGCGGCCCAGGCCGAACAGCCGCCCGGCCTCCACCAGCTTGGGGTCGACGCCACGGATGCCGGAGAACAGGGCGAGGTACACCGGGAAGGTGGTGCCCAGGGCAATCAGGGCGATCTTGGGCGTTTCGCCCACCCCGAACCACAGGATGAACAGCGGCACGATGGCCAGGAACGGCAAGGTGCGCAGCATCTGCACCGGCGAGTCGATGGCCAGTTCGCCGCGTCGCGACAGACCTGCGAGCAGTGCCAGCAGAGTGCCCACGCTGACACCGATGGCCAGGCCGCTCAAGGCGCGCTTGAGGGACACCCACAAATGGCCGGCCAGCTCGCCGCTGACGATCATCTGCCAGAGGGTGTCGCCGATGGCGCTGGGCGCGGCGATGATTCGCGGCGGCAGCAGGCCGCTGCGCGAGGCCAGCTCCCAGGCCGCCAGCAGCAGCAACGGGCTGACCAGGCGCAGGCCAAGGTTGCGAAAGCCCTGCCAGTGGAACAGGGCCGTGATGGGTACCAGGGTGTTGCTGTGCCGGGACATTCCATCTCCTCGCTCAAGGCCGTTCCTTTGATTGCTGGCCGCGGCGGAAGTGTCGATCAAGCCCGCCGGTGCCTGGCTTGGTCCTTATGCTATCGATCTTAAAAAGTGTCGTGAAATTCGATCTGCTTCTAACCTAATATACAAATAATGCATTTATAACGACTTCTTACATGCAACAATTTTAACCTTCGGATATGGGCGGCGATTGGCTTTACAGCTGATTCGCCACCCGTTGCGCCACGGTCTCACCGAACAACGCCACCGGCGCCTGCAGGTTGCCGAGAAAACGCGGATGGATCAGCCACAGGTCGATCACCGGCTTGAAATCGCTCACCTGCACAACCTCCAGGCGCTCGCGGTGACGGCTGTTGTCCAGCAACGGCCGTGGCACCAGGCCATAGCCCAGTCCATTGGCTATCAAGCCCAGCTGCAGCTCTGTACCGAAGGTCTCCAGGTTGATCCGCAACGACAGCCCTTCGTCGTTCAGCGCCCGCTGCAGGCCGGCACGGAAGCCGCAGCCGTCGGGGTTGAGCACCCAGCCACGCTGGTAGCAGTCGGCGAGCTTGCAACTGCGCTTGCCCACCTCGCCACGGGCAGCCACCACCACCAGGTCCATGCTCGCCAACGAGCGGCCGACGATGCCCTCGGGGAATACCTTGCCGGCCGGGAACAGCGCCGCCACGGCGTCCAGCTCGCCATTTTCCATCTTGCCCAGCAGGTGGCTGCCCCAACCGGTGGCGACCTGGGTCTGCAGGTCGGGGTACAGCGCCTTGAGCTGGCTCAGGGCGTCGAGCAGCACCACGTCGCCGACGGTCTGCGGCACCCCCAGGCGCAGGGCGCCGCTGGGCGAGGAGTCGCTGAGCACCAGCTCGCGCAGCGCGTCCATCTCGCGCAGCACCGCCCGGCACTGCTCGTAGACGCGCATGCCCATGGGCGTGGGTTTCAGCGGTTTGGTATTGCGGTCCAGCAGGCTGACGCCCAGGGCCTCCTCGAAGTTCTGCACCCGACGGGTGATGGCCGGCTGAGTCAGGCGCAGCGACTCGGCCGCCTGGCTGATGGACTGGCTGCGGATGACGGCCACGAATGCATCGATATCATCTATCTTCATTCTTAATTCGCATAATAAATATCTGGAAAAATACGTAACAAGAATAATACCTTTTCCCTCGCCACGGTAGCGCCCGGCGCTGCCTCACCTGACGGACATCGAGGGAACCCATGTCTCAAACGCCCAACCTCGGACGGCTACGCGGCTTCATCGGCGAGCTGGCCGACCTCCTCGCCCAGGCACCGGACGAGCCACGCCTGCTCGACCAAGGCGCGCGGCTGCTGCGCGAGCTGGTCAGTGTCGACGACTGGCTGCCGAACGACTACGCCCGGCCCAACCCGGAGCGCTACCAGCAGTACCTGCTGCACGCCGATTCCAGCCAGCGGTTTTCCATCGTCAGTTTCGTCTGGGGGCCGGGCCAGGAAACGCCCGTGCACGACCATCGCACCTGGGGCCTGATCGGCATGCTGCGCGGCAGCGAGATCAGCCAGGGCTACGCCCTGTCACACGGTGCCCTGCAACCGGAAGGACTGGCCGAGCGGCTGGAACCCGGCCAGGTGATCGCGGTGTCACCGCGCATCGGTGACCTGCACCAGGTGCGCAACGCCCATGCCGACCGCACCTCCATCAGCATCCATGTCTACGGCGCCAATATCGGCGCGGTGCGGCGTGCGGTGTACAGCGCCGAGGGCGCAGAGAAGCCCTTCATTTCCGGCTATTCCAACAACCATCTGCCCAACCTCTGGGATCTGTCGAAAGAGAACCGCGCATGAGCCAGGTCACCCGTCGCAGCTATCACGCTATCCGCACCGCCCTCCTTGCCGGCCAGGAGCTGGCCTTGCTCGATGTCCGCGAGGAAGACCCGTTCGCCCAGGCCCATCCGCTGTTCGCCGCCAATGTGCCGCTGTCGCGCCTGGAGCTGGAGATCTACGCCCGAGTGCCGCGCCGCGACACGCCCATCACCGTCTACGACGACGGCGAAGGCCTGGCGTCGGCCGCCGCGCAGCGCCTGCTCGCCCTCGGCTACACCGACGTGGCGCTGCTCGAAGGCGGCCTGGCCGGTTGGCGCGAAGCAGGGGGCGAGTTGTTCCGCGATGTCAACGTGCCGAGCAAGGCCTTCGGCGAACTGGTCGAGGCCGAGCGTCATACGCCCTCGCTAGCTGCCGAAGAGGTCAAGGCGCTGCTCGACGCCAACGCCGACGTGGTGGTGCTGGATGCCCGTCGCTTCGACGAGTACCAGACCATGAGCATCCCCGGCGGCATCAGCGTGCCCGGCGCCGAACTGGTGCTGCGTGTGGCGGAGCTGGCCCCCGACCCGGCCACCCGGGTGATCGTCAACTGCGCAGGGCGCACCCGCAGCATCATCGGCACCCAGTCGCTGGTCAATGCCGGCGTCCCCAACCCGGTGGCGGCCCTGCGTAACGGCACCATCGGCTGGACCCTCGCCGGGCAGACGCTGGAGCAAGGCCAGTCGCGCCGTTTCCGCGCCGTGACCGCCGCCACCCGCGACAGCGCCGCGCAGCGCGCCCGCCAGGTGGCCGACCGCGCGGGTGTGGCACGCATCGATCTGGCGGGCCTGCGCCAATGGCAGGCCGAAGCGCAGCGCACCACCTACCTGTTCGATGTGCGCACGCCCGAGGAGTTTGCCCTGGGCCACCTGCCCGGCGCCCGCTCCACGCCCGGCGGCCAGTTGGTGCAGGAAACCGACCATGTCGCCAGTGTGCGCGGCGCGCGCCTGGTGCTGGTGGACGATGACGGCGTGCGCGCCAACATGAGCGCGTCATGGCTGGCCCAGATGGGCTGGGAGGTGGCGGTGCTCGAGGGGGTGTCCTCGGACGACTTCACGCAAACCGGTGCCTGGGTCGCACCCGTGCCGTCGCCGCCCCAGGCCGATACCATCAGCCCCGCCCGCCTCGCCGACTGGCTATCGGAGCCGGGTACCCAGGTGCTGGACTTCACCACCAGCGCCAACCATGTCAGGCAGCATATTCCTGGCGCGGTGTGGGCGCTGCGCAGCCAGCTGAAGGATGTGCTGGCGTCGTTGTCCGGAGCACGACGCATTGTCCTCACTTGCGGCTCGAGCCAGCTGGCGCGCTATGCCGCGCCGGAGGTAGCGGCCCTGAGCGGCAAGCCGGTGTTCGTGCTCGAAGGCGGCAACAGCGCCTGGCACGCCGCCGGGCTGCCGATCGAGCAAGGCGAGCGGCGTCTCGGCGCGCCACGCATCGATCGCTATCGTCGTCCCTATGAAGGCACCGACAATCCTCGGGAGGCGATGCAGGGGTATCTGGATTGGGAGTTCGGGTTGGTGGACCAGTTGGGGCGGGATGGGACCCATGGGTTCTTTGTGATCTGAAGAAAGAACACCCGACAATCGGCCCAGCGCTGTCGCGCAGAAAGCCATGATTGCGCGGCTGGCGCGCACCCTGTAGGAGCGGCTATACCCATCTCAGCCAAGCCCACCAAACCGCCGATAGTAACTCTCGTTGGCATCCGGCAACGGCCCATCCGCCGTTTCCAGCGCGCTGGCCAGGTACTCCTCCGCCCTGCCCTGCACCAGCCGGTACAGGTTGCGGCACAGCTGCCGCGCCGCGCGCCCTTCCCAATCCCCCGGCAACAACTCGTCCGGCAGTTGCGGATCACGCAACAACAGGCGGCGGTATTCGTGGATCAGCAGCGTGCGCGCCAGGAAGCAGTCCTGCGGGCTCGGCGCCTCGAGGTCCTTCATGGCCTGCCACAGCGGGCGGAACAGGCGGATGAACTCGCTGTAGTGCTGGCCCAGGTCCTCGATGTTCCAGCTTTCCCGCACCTGGGCGCGCAGGGCCTTGGAGGCCAGCACTTCCTGGGCGTGGGTTTCGAAGACGATGCAATCGTCCTCGGCGTCCTGCTCGCGCAGGGTCGCGGCGAGGTCCGCACGGTCGGTGCGCGGGCAGCCCAGCAGGTTCGCGCCCATGGCGCCGAAGCCCTGCCATTCCAGTTCTTCGCGCACGGCCTTGCGCTTGCCGGCGTCGAGCTGTGACAGCAGCACCAGGGTCCAGGCGCCGTTCCAGGCCGGCAGGCTGGCGCTGTAGACGCGCTTGAAGGCTTTCTCGAAACGCCGCCGGCCGGTGCCGGTCAGGCTGTAGTAGCTGCGCCGACCGACTTTCTCGGCGGTCAGCCAGCCTTCCTTGGTCAGGCGGAAGATCGAGGTACGGATCAGCCGTTCATTGATGCCCATCGGCTCCAGCAGGTTGATCAGGCTGCCCAGCCAGACCGTGCCGCCATGGGGTTCGATGGCATCGCCATAGAGGGTGATGATCAGGGAGCTGGCGCGGATCGGCGTCTGCTGCTGGAAACGGGTGATCAGGTGGTTCAGGGGGGCAAGGCTGCTCATGGGGGAACGAGGCGCGGCTAAAGCCTCGACTATACCTGCCTGCCGCGACCGCGCAAGGCTCATGCGCTACCCTCGGCCTTGGGCCTGAAGCCAGTGTCGCCCATGCGTGGGCGGTCCGCTTCGGGCGCGGTCAGCGGCGGGCACTCCACCAGCGCGGTCATGCAGCGCCGGGCCAGGCTGTGGTATTCGGCGGTGCCGCGCTGTTTCCAGGCCAGCTCCTGGTCGCTGAGCGGGCGCTTGACCTCGGCCGGCGCGCCAACCACCAGGCTTTGCTCCGAGCAGGTGAACCCCGCCTTGACGAAGGCCGTGGCGGCGACGATGCAGCGTGGGGCGATATGCGCGCCGTCCATGACCACCGCGTTCATGCCGACCAGGGCGTCCTCGCCTATCCGACAGCCGTGCAGCACCGCGCCATGGCCGATATGGCCGTTGCGCTCGACCAGCGTATCGCCGCCGGGGAAACCGTGCATCACGCAGGTGTCCTGCAGGTTGGCGCCCTCTTCCAGGATGATTCGCCCGAAATCGCCGCGCAACGAGGCCAGGGGACCGATGTAGCAGTTGGGGCCGACCAGTACGTCGCCGATCAGCACGGCGCTGGGGTGTACGTAGGCGGTGGGATGGATGACCGGGGTCAGGCCGTCGAGGCGGTAGCAGGGCATGGGTTGTGTGCTCGATATGATTCAGAAGATATGGCGATCCTGTATCAGATCAAATCACTTAGTCAATGCCTTGCTGATGTATCGCTTTCTTCACACGACTTACGCGCATTAACCACCCTATCGCTGGGCAATCTCGCTGCCACGAAAGCCCTAATAAGCGAGGCAGCGTGGGAGCGGGCTTGCCCCGCGATAGCGTCACTCGCCTCAAATACAGATACGTAATTACAATTTCAATGTTGATTTTGCGTATCGCTTTGTACATATACTTGCCCCAGCACCACGAACAATTCCAAGAAAAGCCGGCCCCAGCCGGCGCCGAACGTGCAGCCTGAGGTACCCCCATGCCAAGCAACCTCATCGTGCAGGCCCCGGCGGACGGCGTCCGCCTGATCACCCTGCACCGCCCGCAAGCCCTCAACGCCCTGAACACGGCGCTGCTGGAAGAGCTGGCCGCAGAACTGGACGCCGCCGACCAGGATCCAGAGATCCGCGCCGTGGTCATCACCGGCAGCCGCAAGGCCTTCGCCGCCGGCGCCGACATCAACGAAATGGCCCAGCGCGACCTGGTCGGCATCCTCAACGATCCGCGCGTGGCCCACTGGCAGCGCATCGCCGGCTTTGGCAAACCCCTGATCGCCGCCGTCAACGGCTTTGCCCTGGGTGGCGGCTGCGAACTGGTGATGTGCGCCGACATCGTCATCGCCGGCAGCGACGCCCGTTTTGGCCAGCCGGAAATCAACCTCGGCATCATCCCCGGCGCCGGCGGCACCCAGCGCCTGCTGCGCGCCGTGGGCAAGCCGCTGGCCATGCAGATGGTCCTCGGCGGCGAAGCCATTGATGCCCGTCATGCCCTGCAGGCAGGCCTGGTCGGCGAAGTCACCCAGCCCGAACTCACCGTAGAGCGCGCCCTGCAGGTGGCCGCCGCCATCGCCGCCAAGGCACCGCTGGCGGTGCGCCTGGCCAAGGAGGCGCTGCTCAAGGCCCAGGACATGGACCTGGCCTGCGGCCTGCGCTTCGAACGCCACGCCTTCACCCTGCTGGCCGGCACCGCCGACCGCGACGAGGGTATCCGCGCCTTCCAGGCCAAACGCCCGGCCCGATTCCAAGGGCTGTAAGCCTTCCACCGACTGACGGAGCGAGCCAGTCATGTCCTTCCAGCACATCCTGTTTTCCATTGGCGACGACGGCGTCGCCCTGCTTTCGCTGAACCGGCCCGAGCAGCTCAACAGCTTCAACAGCGCCATGCACCTGGAAGTGCGCGAGGCGCTGAAGCAGGTGCGCCAGAGCGAAACCGCCCGGGTGCTGCTGCTGACCGGCGAAGGCCGTGGCTTCTGCGCAGGCCAGGACCTGGCCGACCGCAACGTCGCGCCCGGCGCAGAGTTGCCTGACCTCGGTCAGTCCATCGAACAGTTCTACAACCCGCTGGTGCGCAGCCTGCGCGACCTGCCGCTGCCGGTGATCTGCGCGGTCAACGGCGTGGCCGCCGGCGCCGGGGCCAACCTGCCGCTGGCCTGCGACCTGGTGCTGGCGGCGCGCTCGGCAAGCTTCATCCAGGCGTTCTGCAAGATCGGCCTGGTACCGGACTCCGGCGGTACCTGGCTGCTGCCGCGCCTGGTCGGCATGGCCCGAGCCAAGGCACTGGCCCTGCTGGGCGAGCGCCTGAGCGCCGAGCAGGCCGAGCAATGGGGGCTGATCCACCGGGTGGTGGACGATGCCGCGTTGCGCGACGAGGCGCTCAAGCTCGCCCGCCACCTGGCGACCCAGCCCACCTATGGCCTGGCCTTGATCAAGCGCGCCCTCAACCAGAGCTTCGACAACCGCTTCGACGAACAGCTGGAACTGGAGCGCGACCTGCAACGCCTGGCCGGGCGCAGCGAGGACTACCGCGAGGGCGTCGGCGCCTTCATGAACAAACGCACACCTGCGTTCAAGGGGCGCTGACCATGGCCGCACTCGACAATCATGCCCTGGTGGCGGTGATCGGCGCCGGCGCCATGGGGGCCGGTATCGCCCAGGTGGCGGCCCAGGCCGGCCACCCGGTATGCCTTTATGACAACCGCCCCGGCGCCGCTGCGCAGGCCATCGAGGGTATCGACCGGCAGCTCGGCCGGCTGGTGGAAAAAGGCAGGCTCACCCCTGACAACCGCAGTGCCATCCGCGCTCGCCTGCAACCGATCGACAGCCTCGACGACCTGGCCGATGCCCGCCTGGTGATCGAGGCCATCGTCGAAAGCCTGCCGATCAAGCAAGAACTGCTGCGCCAACTTGAAGCCCGGTGCGCCGACGACTGCATCCTGGCCAGCAACACCTCTTCGCTGTCGATCACCAGCCTTGCCGCCGGGCTCCGCCACCCGCAACGGGTGATCGGCATGCACTTCTTCAACCCGGCACCGCTGATGGCGCTGGTGGAGGTCGTGTCCGGGCTGGCCACGGCGCCGACACTGGCGACCACCCTGCACGACACCGCCCGCAACTGGGGCAAGCAACCGGTGCATGCCCGTTCGACGCCGGGCTTTATCGTCAACCGCGTGGCTCGGCCCTTCTACGCCGAAAGCCTGCGCCTGCTGCAGGAGGGCGCCGCCGACTGCGCCACCCTCGATGCCCTGCTGCGCGACGCCGGAGGCTTTCGCATGGGCGCCTTCGAGCTGACCGACCTGATCGGCCATGACGTCAACTACGCGGTGACCTGCTCGGTGTTCGAGGCGTTCTATGGCGATTTCCGCTTCCAGCCATCGCTGGTGCAAAAAGAGCTGGTCGACGCCGGGCGCCTCGGGCGCAAGACCGGCCAGGGCTTCTATAGCTACGCCGACGGTGCCGAGCGACCAGAGCCTGCGGCACTCACCAGCCAGGCGCCTGTCGAGCACTGCACGGTGGAAGGTGACCTCGGCGTCCTGCAGCCCCTGGTCGAGCGCCTGCGCGCCAAGGGGATGGGCATCACCGAACGCGCTGGCAGCGGTCTGCTGCGGGTGGGGGACGCCACCCTGGCGCTGTCTGATGGCCGCCTGGCCAGCCAGCGCGCCCGCGAGGACGGTTTGCGCAACCTGGTGCTGCTGGACCTGGCCCTGGACTACGCCAGCGCCACGCGCCTGGCCATCAGCCACGACGCCGAGTGCAGTGACGAGGCCCTTGACCAGGCCGTCGCCCTGCTCGCCCAGGCCGGGCTGAGCGTCTGCCCGGTGGCCGACCTGCCCGGCCTGGTGGTGCTGCGCACCGTGGCGATGCTCGCCAACGAGGCCGCCGACGCGGTGCTGCAAGGCGTCGGCACGCCTGGCGACATCGACCTGGCGATGCGCGCCGGGGTCAATTACCCGCGCGGCCCGCTGGCCTGGGCCGACGGCCTGGGGGTCGGCTTCACCCTGAGCGTACTCGACAACCTGCAACGCAGCTACGGTGAGGAGCGTTACCGCCCGTCCCTGCTGCTACGCCGTACCCACGCAGAAGGAGGCCGCCTGCATGGCTGAACAATCCGCACACACCCTGGCCCGCGCCTGTGCCCAGGCCATGTTCGCCCGCGACGCCGCCAGCCAGGGCCTGGGCATCGAGCTGCTCGACGCCGGCCCCGGCTGCGCCCGACTGAGCATGCGCGTGCGCGCCGACATGCTCCAGGGCCACGGCACCTGCCACGGCGGCTACCTGTTCGCCCTGGCCGATTCGGCCTTCGCCTTCGCCTGCAACAGCTACGATGAAGCGGCCGTGGCCCTGGGTTGCAGCATCGACTATGTGGCGCCGGCACGCCTGGGCGATCAGTTGCTGGCCACCGCCGGCGAGCAGAGCCGCAAGGGCCGCACCGGCAACTACGACGTGCGCATCGAGAACCAGCAGGGCGAGCTGATCGCCCTGTTCCACGGCAAATCCTACAAAGTGCGCGGCACCGTGCTGTCGCCGGAGACCTCCCATGACTGATGCCACCCTGCCCCACGCGCTGATCATCGATGCCGTGCGCACGCCCATCGGCCGCTATGGCGGCGCACTGTCGAGCATACGCCCCGACGACCTCGCCGCAGTGCCGATCAAGGCACTGATGGCGCGCCACCCGGAGCTGGACTGGGCGGCCGTGGACGATGTGATCCTCGGCTGCGCCAACCAGGCCGGCGAAGACAACCGCAACGTCGCGCGCATGGCCGGCCTGCTGGCCGGGTTGCCGATCGAGGTGCCCGGCACCACGATCAACCGCCTGTGCGGCTCGGGCCTGGACGCCATCGGCAACGCCGCCCGCGCCCTGCGCTGCGGCGAGGCCGGGCTGATGTTGGCCGGCGGCGTCGAATCGATGTCGCGGGCGCCCTTCGTCATGGGCAAGTCGGAACAGGCCTTCGGTCGCAGCGCGCAGCTGTTCGACACCACCATAGGCTGGCGCTTCGTCAACCCGCTGATGCAGGCGCAATACGGCATCGACTCGATGCCCGAGACCGCCGAGAACGTCGCCGAGCGCTTCGCCATCTCCCGCGAGGACCAGGACGCCTTCGCCCTGCGCAGCCAGCTCAAGGCCGCCGCCGCCCAGGCCAATGGCCGCCTGGCCCGGGAGATCGTCGCGGTGGAGATCCCCCAGCGCAAAGGCACGGCCAAGCGCGTCGAGCACGACGAACATCCACGGGGCGACACCACCCTTGAGCAACTGGCGCGCCTCGGCACGCCGTTCCGCGACGGCGGCAGCGTCACCGCCGGCAATGCCTCGGGGGTCAACGACGGCGCCTGCGCCCTGCTCCTGGCCAGCCCCGCGGCAGCCCGGCTACATGGCCTCAAGGCTCGTGGCCGGGTCCTTGGCCTCGCCGTGGCGGGCGTCGAGCCGCGACTGATGGGCATCGGCCCAGTACCGGCCACCCGCAAGGTGCTGGAACTGACCGGCCTGTCCCTGGCCGATATGGACGTGATCGAACTCAACGAAGCCTTCGCCGCCCAGGGCCTGGCCGTGCTGCGCGAGCTGGGCCTGGCCGACGACGATCCCCGGGTCAACCCCAACGGCGGCGCCATTGCCCTGGGTCACCCGCTGGGCATGAGCGGCGCACGGCTGGTCACCACCGCCCTGTACCAGTTGGAGCAGACCGGCGGCCGCTACGCCCTGTGCACCATGTGCATCGGCGTCGGTCAGGGCATCGCCCTGGTGCTCGAACGCCTCTGATCAGCCGCCAGAGACGCCACGCGACGCCACGCGACGCGGGCAGTATGCTGCCTGCCATGACACTCAGGGCTTCGGCCCACGACAAGAACAACTCGAGTGAAACCATGAATCTCTACCACGATGCCGACCGCGCCCTGCTCGACCCGATGGAAACCGCCAGCCTCGACGCGCTGCGCCAGCACCAGCTGGAACGCCTGCGCTGGAGCCTGAACCACGCCTACGCCAACGTGCCGCTCTATCGCCAGCGCTTCGATGCGTGCGGCGCCCACCCCGATGACCTGAAGTCGCTGGACGACCTGGCGAAGTTCCCCTTCACCGGCAAGAACGACCTGCGCGACAACTACCCCTACGGCATGTTCGCCGTGCCCCAGGACCAGGTGGTGCGCCTGCACGCCTCCAGCGGCACCACCGGCAAGCCGACGGTGGTCGGCTACACCCAGAACGACATCGACACCTGGGCCAACGTGGTGGCGCGCTCGATCCGCGCCGCCGGCGGGCGCCGTGGCGACAAGGTGCACGTGTCCTACGGCTACGGCCTGTTCACCGGCGGCCTGGGCGCGCATTACGGCGCCGAGCGCCTGGGCTGCACGGTGATTCCCATGTCCGGCGGCCAGACCGAGAAGCAGGTGCAACTGATCCGCGACTTCCAGCCAGACATCATCATGGTCACGCCCTCGTACATGCTCAACCTGGCCGACGAGATCGAGCGCCAGGGCATCGACCCGCACGACCTCAAGCTGCGCCTGGGCATCTTCGGCGCCGAACCCTGGACCGACGAACTGCGCCGCTCCATCGAGCAGCGCCTGGGCATCGATGCGCTGGACATCTACGGGCTGTCGGAAATCATGGGCCCAGGCGTGGCCATGGAATGCCTCGAGACCAAGGACGGCCCGACCATCTGGGAGGACCACTTCTATCCCGAGATCATCGACCCGGTCAGCGGCGACGTGCTGCCGGACGGCCAGCTTGGCGAGCTGGTGTTCACCTCGTTGAGCAAGGAGGCATTGCCGATGGTGCGCTACCGCACCCGTGACCTGACCCGCCTGCTGCCCGGCACGGCGCGGCCAATGCGGCGCATTGGCAAGATTACCGGGCGCAGCGACGACATGCTGATCATCCGCGGGGTCAATGTGTTCCCGACGCAGATCGAGGAACAGGTGCTGAAGATTAAACAGCTTTCAGAGCTGTATGAGATTCATCTGTATCGCAATGGCAACCTCGACAGCGTCGAGGTGCATGTGGAACTGCGCAGCGACAGCCAGTACCTCGACGAGGGGCAGCGCAAGCAGGTGGTGGGCGAACTGGCGCGGCAGATCAAGACCTATATCGGTATCAGTACGCAGATCCAGTTGCAGCCTTGCGGCACGTTGAAGCGTTCGGAGGGCAAGGCTTGTCATGTGTATGACAAGCGGCTGGCTGGCTGACGGCAAGCGCTTAGAAGGGAGCCTCGGCATAGTCCGGGGCTTTTTTTGGCCTTTAGAAAGCCGGGGGCGCTCTGCGCCCCTTTCGCGGCACAAGGCCGCTCCTACAGGGGAACACGAATCCCTGTAGGAGCGGCCTTGCGCCGCGAAAGGGCTGCGCAGCAGCCCAATGTGATACACAATTCATATCCGATACATCAAATACTGTTTGATGTTGTGTTTTGTATCGCTTATAAATGAACCACGCCCCAAGCAGCCCACAACCGGGAGCCCGAACATGTACGCACAGCTCGTAGAAACCGGCGTCAAGCGCCTCAAGTCCCTGGAGGAGATGTCGCCCGAAGAGCGCGCCTTCCAGGAGAAGATCGACGCCGAAATCAAGATCGAAGCCAAGAACTGGATGCCCGAGGCCTACCGCCAGACCCTGATCCGCCAGATCTCCCAGCACGCCCACTCGGAAATCGTCGGCATGCTCCCGGAAGGCAACTGGGTTACCCGCGCCCCGTCGCTCAAGCGCAAGCTGCAACTGATGGCCAAGATCCAGGACGAAGCCGGTCATGGCCTGTACCTGTACAGCGCCATGGAAACTCTCGGCGCCGACCGCGACGAAGAGATCGCCAAGCTGCACAGTGGCAAGGCCAAGTACTCGAGCATCTTCAACTACCCGACCCTGAGCTGGGCCGACATGGGTGCGGTGGGCTGGCTGGTGGACGGCGCGGCGATCGTCAACCAGGTGGTGCTGCAGCGCACCTCCTACGGCCCCTACTCCCGCGCCATGATCCGCATCTGCAAGGAAGAGAGCTTCCACCAGCGCCAGGGCTACGAACTGCTGCTGACCATGATGCGCCACGGCACCCAGGCGCAGAAGGACATGGTCCAGGATGCCATCGACCGCCTGTGGTGGCCGGCGCTGATGATGTTCGGCCCCAGCGACGAGCACTCGCCCAACAGCGCCCAGTCCATGGCCTGGAAGATCAAGCGCCAGACCAACGACGAACTGCGCCAGCGCTTCATCGACCAGACCGTGCCCCAGCTCGAACTGCTCGGCTGCACCGCGCCGGATCCGGCGCTCAAGTGGAACGAGGCCCGCGGCCACTACGACTTCGGCGAGATCCAGTGGGACGAGTTCTACGAAGTGCTCAAGGGCAACGGCCCGTGCAACCAGGAACGCCTGGCCACCCGGCGCAACGCCATCGAAAGCGGTGCCTGGGTGCGCGAGGCCGCCGTGGCCTATGCCCGCAAGCAACAGAACAAGAACGCCGCCTGAAGCGGCGAATGATGCGGAGATACCCCCAATGTCTGTCTGGACCCTGTTCGAAGTCTTCGTGCGCAGCAAGCACGGCCTGAACCACAAGCACGTTGGCAGCGTGCACGCCGCCGACGCCGCCATGGCCATCGAGAACGCCCGCGAGCTTTACACCCGCCGCAGCGAGGGAGTAAGCCTGTGGGTGGTGCCCTCGGCGCTGATCACCGCCTCCTCCCCCGACGAGAAGGACCCGCTGTTCGCCCCGGCCGATGACAAGGTCTACCGCCACGCCAGCTTCTACGAGCTGCCGGCCGAAGTCGGACACATGTGAGGCGCGCCATGCACAAGCAAGCACTGATTCAATACCTGCTGCTGCTCGGCGACAGCGCCCTGGTCCAGGGCCAGCGCCTGTGTGAGTGGTGCGGCAAGGCCCCGGCGCTGGAGGAAGAACTGGCGCTGATGAACGTCGGCCTCGACCTGGTCGGCCAGGCCCGCAACTGGCTGGACTATGCCGCCGAATTGCAGGACGACGGCCGCGATGCCGACGCCCTGGCCTTCCGTCGCGACGAGCGCGCCTACCGCAACCTGCTACTGGTCGAGCAGCCCAACGGCGACTATGCCGTGACGATGCTCAAGCAGTTCCTCTACGACGCCTGGCACCACGCCATGCTCGATGGCTTGAGTGCCTCGGACGATGAGCGTATCGCCGGCATCGCCGCCAAGGCCCTGAAGGAGGTGACCTACCACCTGCGCCGCTCCGGCGAGTGGGTGCAGCGCCTGGGTGGCGGCACCGAGGAAAGCCGCCGACGCATGCTCGAGGCCATTGCGATGCTGTGGCGCTTCACCGTCGAGCTGACGGTCGCCAGCGACAGCGAAGTACAGCTGGCCCGGGCTGGCATTGCCGCCGACCCGACGCAGGTCGCCCAGCGCTGGCACGCCGCTGTGGAGGTAATCTTCGCCTCGGTCGAGCTGCCGCTGCCCAACGCCGCCAGCCACTTCTACCTGGACGGACGCAAGGGCCTGCACACCGAGCACCTGGGCCTGCTGCTGGCCGAGATGCAGTTCTTGCCGCGAGCCTACCCCGATGCGACCTGGTGAGCTGATCGCGGGTGACCGCGGCGCCCGCGCCCTGCGCGACGGCGACCTGGCCCAGGCCTGGGCGGTGCTGGCCGAGGTGATGGACCCGGAGGTGCCGGTGGTCAGCGTGGTCGACTTGGGTGTCGTCCGCGACCTCGACTGGCGCGCCGGCCACCTGCATCTGGTGGTCACCCCGACCTACTCCGGTTGTCCGGCCACCGAGGTGATCGAGGGCGATATCCGCCAGGCCCTGGAACAGGCCGGGTTCGCCGAGCCCGCGCTGGAGCGCAGGCTTACTCCGGCCTGGAGCACCGACTGGATCAGCGACCAGGGCCGCGAGCGCCTGCGCGCCTACGGCATCGCACCGCCCGCCGGCAGTGCCAGCATGCGCGGGGCCCCGCCCACGGTGTGCTGCCCGCAATGCGCAAGCCGCGATACCGAACTGCTCAGCCAGTTCGGCTCCACCGCCTGCAAGGCCCTGTACCGCTGCCGTGCGTGCCTGGAACCGTTCGACTATTTCAAATGCCTTTGAGCCGTGGAGAACGCCATGAGCCAGTTTCACAGCCTGACCGTCCGGCAAGTGCGCCAGGAGACCCGCGACGCGGTGTCCATCGCCTTCGACGTGCCCGCGCACCTGCGCGATGAGTTCCGTTTCACCCAGGGCCAGTACCTGGTCATGCGCACCCGACTGGATGACGAAGAGGTGCGCCGCTCCTACTCGATCTGCAGCGCGGTGCAGGACGGCGAATTGCGCGTGGCGGTCAAACGCGTGCCGGGCGGTCGTTTCTCGGCCTTCGCCAACGAAGTGCTCAAGGCCGGCCAGCAGTTGGAGGTGATGCCGCCGTCGGGCAGCTTCTTCGTGCCGCTGGACCCGGCGCGCCGGGGTCATTACCTGGGCGTGGCCGCCGGCAGCGGCATCACCCCGATCCTGTCGCTGGTCGCCACGACCTTGGCCTGCGAGCCCCACAGCCGCTTCACCTTGCTGTACGGCAACCGCGCCAGCAACAGCGCGCTGTTCCGCGATCGTCTGGAAGACCTGAAGAACCAGTACCTCGACCGCCTCAACCTGATCTTCGTGTTCAGCCGCGAGCAGCAGGACGTCGACCTGTACAACGGCCGCATCGACGCCGACAAGTGCGGCCAGCTGTTCGCCCGCTGGCTCGACGTGCAGTCACTCGATGCGGCGTTCATCTGCGGCCCGCAGGCGATGACCGAGACCGTACGCGACAGCCTGCAGGCCAACGGCCTGGCCAGGGAGCGCATCCACTTCGAGCTGTTCGCCGCCGCCGGTGGCGAGGCCCGTCGCGAAGCCCGCGAGGCGGCGCGCCAGGTGGATTCGGCGGTCAGCCACGTGACCGTGATCAGCGACGGCCGCGCCCTGGCCTTCGACCTGCCGCGCAACACCCGCAGCGTGCTCGAGGCCGGCAACGCCATCGGCGCAGAGCTGCCCTGGTCGTGCAAGGCCGGGGTGTGCTCGACCTGCAAGTGCAAGGTGATCGAGGGCGAGGTGGAGATGGACAGCAACCATGCCCTGGAGGACTACGAAGTGGCGGCCGGGTATGTGCTGTCGTGCCAGACCTACCCGCTGAGCGACAAGGTGGTGCTCGATTTCGATCAGCTTTGAACCCCATCGCGGGGCAAGCCCGCTCCCACGAAGGCAGCTGAAACCCGTGGGAGCGGGCTTGCCCCGCGATCTCCCAAAGCAACACCCGCGTGACCTGAAAAAACAATTACAACAGCCAGAGAGAACGCCCCCATGACACCCGAACACCTCGAATCCATCAGCAAGCACCCCGCCTTCGTGCAACTGATCCAGCGCAAGCGCCGTCTCAACGGCTCGCTGACCCTGACCATGCTCGTCGCCTACTACGGCTTCGTCCTGCTGGTGGCCTTCGCCCCCGGCGTGCTCGGCCAGTCCCTCAGCGGCGGGGTGACCAGCGTCGGCATGCTGGTGGGCGTGCTGATGGTGCTGCTGTCCTTCGCCCTCACCGGCGTCTACATGCACCGCGCCAACCGCGTCATCGACCCGCTCAACGAAGTGGTCAAGCAGGAGTGCGCGCGATGAACTGGACCGCCATCTCGATGTTCCTGGTGTTCGTCTGTTTCACCCTGCTGGTGACCCGCTGGGCCGCCCTGCGCACCCGTTCGGCCAGCGACTTCTACACCGCCGGCGGCGGCCTGACCGGCATGCAGAACGGCCTGGCGATCGCCGGTGACATGATCAGCGCCGCGTCCTTCCTCGGCATCTCGGCGATGATGTTCATGAACGGCTACGACGGCCTGCTCTACGCCCTGGGCGTGCTGGCCGGCTGGCCGATCATCCTGTTCCTGATCGCCGAGCGCCTGCGCAACCTGGGCAAGTACACCTTCGCCGACGTGGTTTCCTACCGCCTGGCCCAGGCCCCGGTGCGCCTGACCTCGGCCTTCGGCACCCTGGCCGTGGCATTGATGTACCTGGTGGCGCAGATGGTCGGCGCCGGCAAGCTGATCGAACTGCTGTTCGGCATCAGCTACCTGTACGCGGTTATGCTGGTGGGCGTGCTGATGGTGCTGTACGTCACCTTCGGCGGCATGCTCGCCACCACCTGGGTGCAGATCATCAAGGCGGTGATGCTGCTGTCGGGCACCACCTTCATGGCCTTCATGGTGCTCAGGCACTTCGATTTCAGCACCGAGGCGATGTTCGCCAGTGCCGTGGCCGTGCATGCCAAGGGTCAGGCGATCATGGCGCCGGGGGCGCTGCTGTCCAACCCGGTGGACGCCATCTCCCTGGGCCTGGGCATGATGTTCGGCACGGCCGGCCTGCCGCATATCCTCATGCGTTTCTTCACCGTCAGCGACGCCAAGGAAGCGCGCAAGAGCGTGTTCTACGCCACCGGTTTCATCGGCTACTTCTACCTGCTGCTGATCGTCATCGGCTTCGGCGCCATCGTCATGGTCGGCACCGAGCCGTCCTACCGCGACGCCAGCGGGGCGATCATCGGCGGCGGTAACATGGTCGCGGTGCACCTGGCCCAGGCCGTGGGCGGCAACCTGTTCCTCGGCTTCATCTCGGCGGTGGCCTTCGCCACCATCCTCGCCGTTGTCGCGGGCCTGGCGCTGTCCGGCGCCTCGGCGGTGTCCCACGACCTGTACGCCTGCGTGGTGCGCAAGGGCCAGGCCAGCGAGCAGCAAGAGATGCGCGTCTCGCGCCTGGCCACCCTGGGGATCGGCCTGTTCGCGGTACTGCTGGGGTTGCTGTTCGAGTCGCAGAACATCGCCTTCCTTTCCGGCCTGGTGCTGGCGGTGGCCGCCTCGGTCAACTTCCCGGTGCTGCTGCTCTCGATGTTCTGGAAAGGCCTGACCACCCGCGGCGCGGTGGGCGGCAGCCTGGCCGGGTTGGTCTCGGCGATCGTCCTGGTGGTGCTGGGCCCGGCGGTGTGGGTCAACGTGCTGCACAACGAGCGGGCGCTGTTCCCCTACAGCAACCCGGCGCTGTTCTCCATGTCGCTGGCCTTCCTCGCCGCCTGGGCCTTCTCGGTCACCGACGGCTCGGAACGGGCGCGCGATGAACGTGGTCGCTATCTGGCCCAGTTCATCCGCTCGATGACCGGTATCGGCGCCGCTGGCGCCAGCAAGCACTGACTTCAAGAACAATAACAATGTCGGGTACAACAACAATGAACCGCACGCACCTCACGTCAGCCGCCTGGCTGGCCACCCTCGCCCTGCCCTTGCCGGCCATGGCGGACTTTATTGCTGACAGCCACGCACGCCTCGAACTGCGCAACCACTACATCAACCGAGACTTCCGCCAGGGCAACGCCCCGCAGAGCAAGGCCGAGGAATGGGGCCAGGGCTTCACCGCGCGCTTCGAGTCGGGTTTCACCGACGGGCCGGTCGGTGTCGGGGTGGACGCCATGGGCCAACTGGGCATCAAGCTCGATTCCAGCCGCGACCGGCGCAACACCGGCCTGCTGCCCTACGGGCCACGCAGCCTGGAGCCGGTGGACGACTACAGCGAACTGGGCCTGACCGGCAAACTGAGGGTGTCCAAGAGCACCCTGCGCCTGGGCACCTTGCAGCCGATTTTGCCGGTGGTGGTGTACAACGACACCCGCCTGCTGGCCTCGACCTTCCAGGGCGGCCTGCTGACCAGCCAGGAGCTGGACGGCCTCACCTTCAACGGCGGCCGCCTGACCAAGGCCAACCTGCGCGACTCCTCCGGGCGCGACGACATCGGCTACGGCGCCGCCAGCAGCGACCACTTCGACTTCGGCGGCGGCAGCTACGCCATCACCCCGCAGACCAGCGTCAGCTACTACTACGCCAAGCTCGAAGACATCTACCGCCAGCAGTACGTGGGCTTGCTGCACACCCAGCCCCTGGCCGAAGGCGTCAGCCTGCGCAGCGACCTGCGCTACTTCGACAGCCGCGGCGACGGCGCCGAGCGTGCCGGGCGCATCGACAACCGCAACTTCAACGCCATGTTCACCCTGGGCGTGAAGGCCCACAAGTTCACCGCCACCTGGCAGCAGATGTCCGGCGACAGCGCCTTCCCGTTCCTCAATGGCGGCGATCCGTACACCGTCAACCTGGTCACCTACAACACCTTCACCCGCGCCGGGCTCGACTCCTGGCAACTGCGCTACGACTACGACTTCGTCTCGATGGGCATTCCCGGGTTGAGTTTCATGACCCGCTACACCGACGGCCGCCACGCCGAAACCGCCACGCTCAGCAATGGCCGCGAGCGCGAGCGCGACACCGACATCACCTACGTCATCCAGAGCGGCCCGTTCAAGGACGTCAGCCTGCGCTGGCGCAATGTCACCTTCCGTTCCGGCAATGGCCTGACCAACGCCGTGGACGAGAACCGCCTGATCATCGGCTACACCGTGGCGCTCTGGTAACCGCGCCCCTTCAAAGGAGAACAGCATGTCCGCCGCCCCTACCCTGCAGAGCTTCATCGCCGGCCGCTGGATCGGCCAGCACGGCGCCCAGGCCCTGCGCAGCGCCCTCGACGGCCACGTCCTGGCCTACAGCCACGAAGAGCGCCCGGACTTCGCCGAGGCCGTGGATTTCGCCAGGGCCCAGGGCCTCAAGCAACTGCTGGCCATGGATTTCCAGCAGCGCGCCGCCCGGCTCAAGGCCCTGGCGCTGTACCTGGCCGAGCGCAAGGAGCAGCTCTACGCCCTGTCCCACCACTCCGGCGCCACCCGCGCCGACAGCTGGATCGACATCGAGGGCGGCAACGCCACGCTGTTCGCCTATTCCAGCATGGGCCGGCGCGAACTGCCGTCGGGCAACCTGGTGCATGAAGGGCCGGCGATCCCGTTGGGCAAGCAAGGCCATTTCGCCGGCAGCCATATCCTGGTGCCGCGCAAGGGCGTGGCCGTGCATATCAACGCCTTCAACTTCCCGATCTGGGGCATGCTGGAGAAGTTCGCCCCGACCTTCCTCGCCGGCATGCCGTGCATCGTCAAGCCCGCTACCGCCACCAGCTACCTGACCGAAGCCGTGGTGCGCCTGATGAATGAATCGGGCCTGCTGCCGGCCGGCAGCCTGCAACTGGTGATCGGCAGCACCGGCGATCTGCTCGACCGCCTGCAGGGTCAGGACGTGGTGACCTTCACCGGCTCCGCCGACACGGCGGCCAAGCTGCGCGTGACCCCGAACCTGATCCGCCATTCGGTGCCCTTCACCGCCGAGGCCGACTCGCTTAACTGCGCCATTCTCGGCCCGGACGTCAGCCCCGACAGCGAGGAGTTCGAGCTGTACATCAAGGAAGTGGCGCGGGAGATGACCACCAAGGCCGGGCAGAAATGCACGGCGATCCGCCGCGCCATCGTCCCGGCCAGGCACCTCGACGCGGTGGCCACCCGCCTGCGCGAACGCCTGCGCAAGGTGGTGGTGGGCGATCCTGCGGTCGAAGGCGTGCGCATGGGCGCGCTGGCCTCCCACGATCAGCAGCGCGATGTCGGCGAGCGCGTGCGCCAGTTGCTGGACAGCTGCGACCAGCTGCTGGGCGCCAGTGACGGTTTCACACCAGTCGGGGATGGCGTGGCCGAGGGCGCGTTCTTCGCCCCGACCCTGCTGTTGGCCCGCGACCCACATGCCGAGGGCGGCGCCCATGACATCGAGGCGTTCGGCCCGGTCAGCACGCTGATGGCCTACGACGACCTTGACGAGGCCCTGGCCCTGGCCGCCCGCGGCAAGGGCAGCCTGGTGGCATCGCTGGTGACTGCCGACCGCGCGGTGGCGGCCAAGGCCATCCCGGTGGCGGCGGCCTGGCACGGGCGGCTGCTGGTGCTCGACAGCGAGGCGGCCAAGGAATCCACCGGCCATGGCTCGCCATTGCCGCAGCTCAAGCATGGTGGCCCCGGCCGTGCGGGCGGCGGCGAGGAGCTGGGCGGCCTGCGTGCGGTCAAGCACTACCTGCAACGTGCCGCCGTGCAAGGCTCGCCAAGCATGCTGATGGCGGTGACCGGTGAATACGTGCGCGGCGCCGAGGTGATCGAGACCGAGGTGCACCCGTTCCGCCGCCATTTCGACGACCTGCGCATCGGCGAATCGCTGCTGACCCACCGCCGCACCGTGACCGAAGCCGACCTGGTCAATTTCGGCTGCCTGTCGGGCGATCATTTCTACATGCACTTCGACGAAATCGCGGCGAAGCAGTCACAGTTCGGCAAGCGCATCGCCCATGGCTATTTCGTGCTGTCGGCGGCGGCCGGGTTGTTTGTTTCTCCTGGCGAAGGGCCCGTGCTGGCCAACTATGGCCTGGACACGCTGCGCTTCATCACCCCGGTGGGGATCGGCGACACCATCCAGGCGCGCTTGACCTGCAAGCGCAAGATCGACCAGGGCAAGACCAGCCCGCAGGGACAGGCGCAAGGGGTGGTGGCCTGGGATGTGGAGGTGACCAACCAGCTCGGTGAGCTGGTGGCCAGCTATGACATCCTGACATTGGTGCTCAAGCGCTAGTGGCGATAGCCTGCAGCACTCTCGAGATCGAGAGCGCTGCAATCCCGCCGGCAAACACCTGCTGAACGCCCTGCACCAAGCCCGGCCCCCGTCACTGCGCCGGTGCGGTGGCCGGCGGCGCTTCGTTGGTCACCCGCAGGATCCCCCACAGCCCCGAGGCATTGCCATAGGCGGCATAGTCGCGGAACAGATAATCCCCCGGCACCGCGTTGGCCCCCCCGGCGCTGGGCAGCATGAAGCTGAAGTGCGCCGCCGGCAGCACGCTCTCCTGCGCCCCCACGTACATCGCCATCGGGTTATAGCCGTAACGCACCGAGCCGATGCCCGGCAGGCCCATGGGGTAGCCGTGCACATCGCTCTTCTCGGCCTGGTAGTTGTGCAGCGGCCACAGGTGCCCGTCGAGCTGGTAGGTGATGCCGCGGCTGCCGCCGCTGGGCATCAGCACATGGCTACGCGCAGGCTGGCCCGGCCTGGCCCAGAGCACCGGAGTCTGCGGGTCGCCACCGACCAGGGCGTTGCTGTAGGCCATGTGGGCGTTCGGCACATCGGCGAAGCCGAAGCCGTCGGCATGGCCGAACGGCGCGTCCGGCGCCAGGCCGAAGCGTAGCCACAGCGGCTCGGTCTTGTAGTTCATCGCCATGTTGCCGTTGTCCTTCGGATCACCGGGCACGCCATTGCCCTCGGTGGCGATACCCTCCACCGGCCGGCCATCGGCCCAGCGCATGTTCAGCGAGCGCTGCCACACGGTGACGAAGTCGCGGTAGTCGGGCTGGCCGCTGACCTTCACCGTGGCCTGGGCGCGGCTGGCGTTGTCCTCAGTCCAGGTCGCGCTCTGCGGCAATACGCTCATGGCGCCCACCAGGCCCTTTTGCGGCTGCTTGATGACATCCGCCGGGGTCAGGTTGAGGCCGCCGAACTCGATGGCCGTGGTGTTGATGTTGTCCACCGTGCGGCCCAGTTGCAGCACCGGCTTGCCTTCACGCTCCAGGTGCCCGGCGTAGTACTGGTACACCCGGCTCGGGTAGGCGCCGCTGGCGCCGGCGCGCGGCGGCACGGTCTGCACCGGGTTGAGGCCGACGTTGACGCCGTCCGACTTGGTGATGTCGTAAGCCAGCAGTTGCGCATGCAGGCCGACATGGCTGGACGGGCGCATCAGGTTGTTGTTGAACGCCGTGGAGCCCTCGCCGCCGGCCCGGTCGCGCTTGACCACGTTCTGCATCACCGCGCTGCTGGGCAGATCCGGCATCATCAGCGGCAGGCGGTTCTCCAGGGTGATGCTGATGCAGTCACCGGCATTGGCGCGCAGCACCAGGGGCTCGACCGGCACGCCGGCCTTGAGCTTGCCGGTGCTGGTATCGAGGTCGGCCTTGCGCACGTAGAGCACCGCGGTCGGGTCGTGCAATGGCGAGCTGTGGCCGCCGACGGTGAAGGTCGCGCCGTCCTCTTCGTCGGTGACCGTGGCCATGGGGATATCGACCTTGCGGCTGTTGAACACCAGGGTGCCGCCATTGGCCTTGAGCGCGCCGCCGACGTGCTGGCCAATACCGGCCGGGTCACTGATGCTGACCCCGTGACGATTCTCGAGGATGTCGTTGGCCAGGGCCGCGACGATCTCGTAACTGCGTTTGACCGTCGGCCGGGTGCCGATGCCATTGGCGTTGGCCGTGGTTTTCGGGCAGATGCCGTCGAAGTTTACGGTGTTGCGCATGGCCACCGGCTGCGGGTTGTTCGGCAGGGCGAACAGGTCGGCGCGCTGGGCGGTGTAGTTGCGCATGATGCCCCAGATGCCGTTCCAATAGCCTTCCAGCGCGGCGTCCAGCGAGTACAGGTAGTCGCCGTTGGTGGCGGCGGAGCTGGAGATCATGGACACCGGGGCCATGAACCCGAGCTGCTCGGAAATGCCCACCATCTGCGACGACTTCCACCCCGAGTTGGAGCTGTTGCCGAAGCCCGAGCCGTTCTGCAGCCACTTCACGCCGTGCAGGGTGACGTTGTGCTCCTCCTCATGGCCGCCGGCGTGCATGCGCAGGCGCACGTTGTCGCCGGAATAGGTGCGCAGCAACGGGGTGAACGGGTCGCCCGGCTCGGTGCCCTTGTTGACGTGCGGTGGGAACAGCGTGGTGCCGCCGGTGGGGCCAGTGGCCTGGGTGATCGCCGAAGGCGCCAGGTTCATCGCCGGGATGGCGCGGTCGGTGCGGCTCTGCATGGCATAGGCCAGGTCGCCGCCCAGGCCGTCGGCCTGCATGCCGCGCTTGCCGTCCGGGCCGACCTTGTTCGGGTCGAACACGCGCAGGGCCAACGGCTCGTTGCGGTAGTTGACGACGAACATGCCCGGATCATCCACCGAGATCGCCTGCGGGCACGGCCGCGTCGGACAGCCCGGGCTCAGCCCGCCTCGGGACTCGACCACCGACTCGAGCAGCGTCGAGGCTTTCTGCCGCACCGGCGGGTTGATGGCGTAGCGGAAGCTGTCGGCGGTGGCTGGATAGGCCTGGCCATCGGGTATGCCGTTGGGGCCGGCCCCCACATACACGCCGGCCTCATAGGCGTGCTGGAAGTCGCTGTACTCGAGGAAGAACTCGCGATAGCTGTCGTTCTTGCCGTCGCCGTCGTGGTCGCCGGTCTGGATCACCGCCTGCCACGAGGTCGGGCCGCCGTCCTGGCGGGTGGCCGGGTTGTACAGCTGCTCGCCGGTCTCGGCGTGGTACCAGGTGGAACCGGCGGGCTCGGCCAGCACGGTCGCGTACAGCCCGAGTTGCTGGTGGGTCGATGGGCCAAGGTGGTCATGGGTGAAGATGGTGCCCAGGCCACGGTCGACGTTGTGCACGTTCACCAGCGGGTCGGCGAACCAGCGTTGCATGGCGGTGCGCGCGCCGAGCCAGTCGGCACGGCCGAAACGCCCGAAGTACGGATGCTGTTTGGCTTTCGGGCACGCGGCGGTACCGTCGCGGGCATCGCCCTCGGTGCAATTATTGAAGCTGCGGATGGCATGCACGCGCTCGACCACACTGCCGGGCGAGAGGATGCCGTCTTCGTAGTTCCAGCCGTTGGCCGAGCCGTCCGCGGCGGTCAGGTCCCACTTGGGTAGGTGGATGTGCTGGCCAATCACGTCGGTCGGTGTGCGCACCTGGTAGTCATCCATCTCGTAGAACGACGGAATCAGGTTGGTGTGCACGTACTGGGTGCAGTCGAAGGTGTTCATGCGCATCACCAGCGGCTCCGGCGGGCGCTGCTTGGTGATCACCGGCCAGGCGTCCTCCCACAGGGCGAGGATGCGCGCCTGCGGGAAGTGGTAGCCGACCTTGTTGTACACCGCGTCGAACTGGATGTTGGCCGCCTTGTAGATGCGCGGGCGGTCGGCGGTGAAGGTGGACGAGCCGCGGAAACTCATGCCGCTGAGGTTCTCACCGCTGAAGAACTCGCCGACACCCGAGGACTGGGTCAGGCGCTTGCCACGGTCGTCCATGCAGGGCTCGTAGAACGGCGCCCCCGCCGTGGGCAGGGCGCCGTTGGTGCGGAAGGCCTTGGCCACCGGCGCGCTGCCGGGGATCAGGGCAAAGCTCGGGTGCTCGGCCTTGGCGTGGAACTGCATGGCGGCCTGCTCGACCTCGGTGCCCTCCTCGGGCAGGTAGATCGGCTTGGCCTTGTGCACCACCTTGGAGAAATCCAGCTTGGTGGTGGTGGTCACCGCCTCGCCGCCGGCCGATACGCCGTCCAGCGCGTGGCGACCAAGGCCGCCGTCCCAGCCATCGACCTGGTTGGGGTCGAGGTTGGCCCACAGCGCCTTGCCGCTGTCCTTGAGCTGGCGGGCCAGGGCCGGGTCGAGCATGTCCAGCGGCGGGGTCGGTGGGCGCTGGCCGACGCTGCTTTCCATGCCGCCGATCCAGAACGGGTAGCCGGGGTTCTTCAGGCTGCCATCGGCGTTGCGATTGGTCTCGCTGCGGTCGACCAGGGCCAGGGAGCCGACGGCACGCGGGGTGGCTGGCGCGTTCGGATGGTCGTCGCCCTCCTCCTCTTCTTCATCGTCACGACCGGCGACCAGGGTCTCGGACAGCTTGGGCACCACGGTCACCTTGCCCGGCATCGGCGCCATGGCCTTGCCCGGCAGCGGCACGATGGCCGGAATCGGCGTGCCGGCGATGATCTCGCCGTCCGGCAGCGCCCGGGCGCCCTGGGCCGGCTTGCCATTGCGCAGGGCGAACGGCGTGCTGTGGAAGCCGTTGGCGCCCTCGCCGCTGACCTCCAATCGGGTGCCTGGCTCGAACACGTCGTGCACCCGCCACATGGCCCACATGCCCTGGGCGAAGTGCGGATAGAAGTGGCAATGGTAGATGGCATCGCCCGCCACCCGGTTGCGGTTGCCCGAGCCGCCGTTGGCGATCTCGTAGGTGTAGCCCACCCCCGGGCCGATGCCCTGGGCGTCGATGTAGTCGGAGTTATCGTCGTTGGGGTTGAACAGCCATTGGTGCCCGTGCAGGTGGAAAATGTGCTGCTCGTGGCCGTTGTGGGTGTTGCGGAACTTGGTGAAGTCGCCGATGTAGCTGTGGTGCACGTTGGCGGGCTCGGCCGGGTACAGGGCCATGGTCGCCTTGACCCCGGTGGCGCTGGCCGGCGGCGTCTGGCCAGGGCGGATGTTCTCCAGCCCGACGTTGGCCGGGATATCCACCAGGGTGCCGATATCGCCCACGGTGTGGGCGCTGAGGAAGAACTCCTCGTAGGCGCACGACAGGCAGTCATGCATCGGCCCCACGCCCAGGCGGTTGGCCACCACCTCGGCGCCCATGCCACCGGAGCCGTAGTTGATCATGAACGAGTCGCGGGTCGGCTCGAGTACATGGCCCATGACAGGGTCCGCCCAGTAGGCGGGGAAGGCCTGGGTGGCGGCCACCTCGTCGGCGAACTGCGAGGCGAAGTCGCGGAAGGCTTCCAGTCGGTTGGGCAGCGCCGGGTTGCGCTTGCCGACGCTTTCCAGCGGATAAGTGCTGGCCGGGAAGCTGCCGTCGGGGTTGGGGCCCATGACGATGGCATCAGTCTCGCTGCTGAGGATCTCGTTGCCGTCGAGCATGGCGATGATCGGCTTGCCGGCCTTGCCCTCGGCGATCCACGGCTCGGCGTTGGGGTAGCGGGCGTGGTAGTCGATCACCGGCTGGCCGGTGGCCGTGCGCCCGGTGGTGGCCAGGCGCATCTCTTCCTCGGTCAGGGTGTTGCGGTAGGTACGCCCGGCCTTGGGCACCACCACCACCTGGCCGAACAGGCCGTTGGCGACGTTGCCGGCGCCGCCCTGGCCGCCAAAGGTGGCGCCCTGGCTGGTGACGGCGAACGCCCCTTCGCGCTCGGCGTACAGGGTGTAGCTGCGGGTGCCGCCCGGAGCGACCAGGAAGTTGCCGTTGCGCCCGGTGTTGGCGGCGATGTCGCCGATGCTGTTGACCGCCTGCAGACCATTGACCTGGAAGCCGACATGACGGTCGGTGACCTGCTCGTCGGCAACGAAGTGCTCGCCGCCTTCGTTCTCGACCTCGGCGCCCTCTTCTTCCTCGCCTTCGACTTCGGTTTCGTCGTGGTCGATGCCGTGCTTGTTGGGGTTGGCCTGGTAGGCCAGCAGGTTGGTCAGGTTGACCGTCAGGCAGTCACCGGCGGCCACCCGCAGCACGATCGGCCGCGGGCGCTTGTCCGGGCGCAGGGTGACCTTGCCCGGTACCGCGGCGCCGCCCTTGCTCAAGGGCACCTGGTGCTCGTCCACCACGTCCTGGCGCAGGGCGTACATCATGCCGTTGGCGTTCTGCGCGCCGAGGCGGTTGAACATCAGTGGCTGATCCAGCGCCACCACGTTGGCCACCAGCGTGCGCTGGCACTGCACCGCGGCCTCGCTGGAAACCTGCCAGCCCAGCAGGGCCAGCAGGACGGTGGACAGGACCGGGCCTTTACGAGTGGTCGACATGGGGCACCTCCGGGGACACAGGGATACTGCGGGGAGGTGAGCAAGGCTTGTGCCAGGAATTTAGTTGTTTTTAATCAAATGCTTGCGAGAAATAGGAAGGATGAGCTGGGCGCTTTCACCCTTAACTGGGGGGCTTTGCTGGAACAGCCTGGGAGCAACTGTCTTACTGAGATTTCTCAACCAGCGTGATCTCTGTAGGAGCGGCCTTGTGCCGCGAAAGGGGTGCGAAGCGCCCCCGCGATTTGTGCATCAAGCAGATATTGCCGGGGCCGCTTTGCGGCCCTTTCGCGGCACAAGGCCGCTCCTACAGGTTGGCGTAGTACCTGTGCGCCGCTCCCACGCTATCGAATCGATAGCATTTAGTGATTGAACACACGCGCAAAGGTGCAGTAAGCTCGGCCTCAATCACTGGAGAGCAACATGTCGAAACAAACCTGCAACCACGCCAACCACACCGGTCGCTCCGCGCACCGCGTGCTGGCCGTTGCCGGTCGTAACGCCGTTGCCAGCTTTTATTTTGGGTATTGGTTTAGCCACTAGGCGCCGATGACCCATCCGGCGCCCACCTTCGAGGGGCCGCCGAACATGAGAATACTCAAACCCCCGGTCGGCTCCCCGACCGGGGGTTTTGCTTTTCCGGACCTACGAAACATACCGATTACCTTGAGGACAGCGACATGAACTACACCACCTATTACCGCACCTTCGCATGGCGATTTAGCCAGTTCCGTTCGGGCCAGCCTGCCGCCTCCGTTCGGTCGATTCCCGGTGGCAATGCCGCACAGACACCCCATTTGACGATCAGTCGAACACCTCGATAGGGCCGACGACGCGGGCCAGAACCCGCCGTCCGCCCAGGGAAAAAACGCCATGCAAGCCTCGAACCTCGCCCTGCCCCTGACTCAGCCGCACGCTGCCAACACCACCGTCAGCCAGCGCCTGCCCAGCCCGCACCTGCTCAAGCAGCAGATGCCGCTGTCCAACGAACTCACCCAGCAAGTCCATGCTCACCGCCAGGCGATCCGCGCCATCCTCGAAGGCCGCGACGAACGTCTGCTGGTGGTGGTCGGCCCGTGCTCGATCCATGACCCGCGCTCGGCCCTCGAATACGCCGACCGCCTGGCCGCGCTCAGCCGCGAAGTCGACGACAAGCTGCTGCTGGTGATGCGCGCCTACGTGGAAAAACCACGCACCACCGTGGGCTGGAAAGGCCTGACCTACGATCCGCACCTCGATGGCAGCGACGACATGCACGCCGGCATCGCCCTGTCTCGCGGCCTGATGCTGGGCATGCTCGAACGCGGCCTGCCGATCGCCACCGAGCTGCTGCAGCCGATGGCCGCCGGCTACTTCGACGACCTGCTGGGCTGGGCCGCCATCGGCGCGCGCACCACCGAGTCGCAGATCCACCGCGAGATGGTCAGCGGCCTGGAACTGCCGGTCGGCTTCAAGAACGGCACCGACGGCGGTATCGGCATCGCCTGCGACGCCATGCGCAGCGCCGCCCACCCACACCGCCACTTCGGCATGGACGCCCAGGGCCACCCGGCGATCATCGAGACCCTGGGCAACCCCGATACTCACCTGGTGCTGCGTGGCGGGCACAAGGGGCCGAACTACGACGCCCAGAGCGTCGCCCTGGCCCGCCAGGGGCTGGCCAAGGCAGGTCTGGCGCCACGGATCATGGTCGACTGCAGCCACGCCAACAGCGGCAAGGACCCGGCTCGCCAGCCGGCGGTGTTCGAGGACGTGCTGGCCCAGCGCCTGGCCGGCGACCGTTCGCTGGTCGGGGTGATGCTCGAAGGGCACCTGTTCGATGGCTGCCAGGCCCTGGGCAAGGGCGCGCTGAAGTACGGCGTGTCGATCACCGACGGCTGCCTGGGCTGGGAGGCGACCGAGGCCCTGCTGCGCGAAGCCGCCGCTCGCCTGTAGGCCTCTATGGCAAGCCTTGCGAGACACGGCACGAACAAGTGCGCTAGGCTTGCCTTTTCGACCTCCAAGGAACAGTACCCATGGCCCGAGCCACCGCCCGTCACATCCTGGTTTCCAGCGAAGAGAAGTGCAACGAACTCAAAGCACAGATCGAAGCCGGCGCCGACTTCGCCGAAGTCGCCAAGGCCAACTCCACCTGCCCGTCCAGCCGCCAGGGCGGTGACCTGGGCTCGTTCGGCCCGGGCCAGATGGTTCGCGAGTTCGACACCGTGGTCTTCAGCGCGCCGCTGAATGTCGTCCAGGGCCCGGTCAAGACCCAGTTCGGCTATCACCTGCTGGAAGTGACCAGTCGTCAGGACTAAGTCATCGCAGGCGATGATGTCCCCTGTGGGAGCGGGTTTACCCGCGAATGCGCCCGCACATGCAACATCGTTGCCTGAGCTGACGCATTCGCGGGTAAACCCGCTCCCACAGGTGCTGTGTGGCATGATCCTGTGTTGCTCGCTCTCGTTAGCCCACGCCGCCCCCACCCACGCCCTCACCGTCTACGCCGAAGCCCCGCGCTACCCCGCGAATTTCGACCACTTCGACTACGTCAACCCCGACGCCCCCAAGGGCGGCAGCCTGCGCCGCTCGGCCATCGAGATCGGCAACTTCGACCATATCCTGCCCTACATCGACAAAGGCATCGGCGTCAGCCAGGTCGATGGCTGGCTGTACGCACCGCTGGCCGTGCGCTCGCTCGATGAGCCCTACACCGTCTATGGCCTGATCGCCCAGCGCATGGAGCGTGGCCCCGACGATGCCTGGCTGCGCTTCTACCTCGACCCGCGCGCCACCTTCGCCGACGGCAAGCCGGTACGGGCCGAAGACGTACGCTTCAGCTACGAGCGGCTGATGAACCAGGGCAGCCTCAAGTTTCGCACCCAGTTCGCCGATGTCGCCGCGGTCACGGTCGAAGGCCCTCGCCAGGTGCGCTTCGACTTCAAGCAACCCCATGGCCGTACCCTGCCCCTGGAGCTTGCCGGCCTACCGGTGCTGCCCGAGCACGACTGGCAGCAACGCGACTTCGCCAACGGCGCCGGCTTCGACAAGCCGGTCGGTAGCGGCCCTTACCGCATCGGCAGGATCGACAACGGCCGCAGCATTACCTTCGTGCGCGATGCGAGCTGGTGGGCGCGGGATCTGCCGGCCGTCCGCGGGCTGTACAACTTCGCCCGCATCGGCGTCGAATTCTTCGGCGACACCGAGGTGGCCCGCCAGGTACTCAAGGGCGGAGGCTACGATTACAACCGCGAGTACTCCGCTACCGCCTACACCCTCGGCTACAACGGTGCCCCGCTGGATGACGGGCGCCTGCAGCGCGCCCACCTCGCCCCGGCCAAACCGCAGATCGCCCAGGGCTTCGTGTTCAACCTGGACCAGCCGCAATTCAAGGACCGCCGTGTGCGCCAGGCCCTGGGCATGCTCTGGGACTTCGAGTGGAGCAACCGGCAGATGATGCGCAATATGTACATCCGCCAGCAGAGCCTCTACTCCAACACACCTCTGGCCGCCCGCGCCCTGCCCGACGCCGAGGAGCTCAAGCTGCTCGAGCCGCTGCGCGGCCAGGTACCGGACGAAGTGTTCAGCCGGGTTTTCAGCGCGCCGGTCACCGACGGCTCCGGCATCATCCGCCAGCAGCAACTGCAGGCGCTGGCGTTGCTGCAGGACGCCGGCTGGCATCCCCAGGGTGATCGGCTGGTCAACGCCCAGGGCCAGCCGCTGAGCTTCACCTTCCTCAATGGCCAGTCGGGCCTGGAACGCCTGCTGCTGCCGTGGAAGCGCAACCTCGCACAGATCGGCGTCGAGCTGAACATCCGCAACGTCGACTCAGCCCAGTACGTCAACCGCGTGATGGCCCGCGACTACGACATGATCGTCACCGGCTACCCGGTAACCCTGTCGCCGGGCAGCGAGCAGTACAACTATTTCGGCTCCGCCGCAGCCAACGACCCGGGCTCGAACAACCTGATGGTGCTCAAGGACCCGGCGGTGGACCGCCTGCTCGAGGGCCTGGTGCGCGCCACCAGCCAGGCCGACATGCTGCGCCACGCCCGCGCCCTGGACCGGGTGCTGCAATGGAATTACTACTGGATTCCCAACTACTACCCGCCGGGCAGCTCGACGGTGTGGTGGAACCGCTTCGGCCTGCCCAAGGTACAGCCGGCCTATGACGAAGGCCTGGACACCTGGTGGGAAGTCAGCCCCCGGGCGCTGACCAACACGCAGATGGCCGAGCGCCTGCGGAGCGCGCCATGACCACCTACATCCTGCGCCGCCTGCTGCTGATCATCCCCACCTTGCTGGCCATCCTGCTGGTGAACTTCGCCATCGTCCAGGCCGCGCCCGGCGGGCCGGTGGAGCAGGCCGTGGCGCGCCTGCAGGGCATCGGCGGCGGCGCGCCGGGCGCCCGCGTCGAGGCGGTACAGGGCGAATCGCGCGCGACCCGCGGCCTGGACCCGAAGCTGATCGAGGAGATCAAGCGCCAGTACGGTTTCGACAAGTCCGCGCCCGAACGGTTGTGGCTGATGCTCGGCCAGTATGCACGGCTGGACTTCGGCCAGAGCTTCTTTCGCGGCGCCACGGTCACCGAGCTGATCGTGCAGAAGCTGCCGGTAACCCTGTCGCTGGGCTTCTGGGCCACGCTGATCACCTACCTGGTGTCGATCCCGCTGGGCATCCGCAAGGCGGTACGCCATGGCAGCCGTTTCGACGCCTGGACCAGCGCGCTGATCGTGATCGGCTATGCCCTGCCCTCGTTCCTGTTCGCCCTGCTGCTGATCGTGCTGTTCGCCGGCGGCACCTCGCTCAACTGGTTCCCGGTTCGCGGCCTGGTCTCGGAAGACTTCGACCAGCTCAGTCTGCTGGGCAAGGTCGCCGACTACTTCTGGCACCTGGTGCTGCCGGTTGGCGCGCTGGTGATCGGCGGCTTCGCCACCCTCACGCTGCTGACCAAGAACGCCTTCCTCGATGAGATCGCCCGCCAGTACGTGGTCACGGCCCGGGCCAAGGGCCTGAGCGAGCGCCGGGTGCTCTACGGCCATGTGCTGCGCAACGCCATGCTGCTGGTGGTGGCCGGCCTGCCCCAGGCGCTGATCACGGTGTTCTTCGCCGGTTCCCTGCTGATCGAGGTGATCTTCTCCCTCGACGGCCTCGGGCGCATGAGCTACGAGGCGGCGGTGTCGCGGGACTACCCGGTGGTGTTCGGCACGTTGTTCATCTTCACCCTGGCCGGGCTGCTGATCCGCCTGCTGGGCGACCTGTGCTACACGGTGCTCGACCCGCGCATCGACTTCGACGCGAGGGGCCGCTGATGTTCTCGCCCATCGCTCGGCGGCGCCTGCTGCGTTTTCGCGACAACCGCCGCGGCTGGATCTCACTGTGGCTGTTCGCTGGATTGTTGCTGCTAAGCCTGGGCGCGGAGCTGGTGGCCAATGACAAGCCCTTGCTGCTGGGCTACCAGGGCGAGCTGTACACGCCGGCGCTCAAGCGCTACACCGAGCAGCAGTTCGGCGGGCAGCTGCCGTTCCAGCCCGACTACCGCAGCCAGTACGTGCGCCAGTTGATCGAGGGCCAGGAGGGATGGATGCTGTTCGCGCCGATCCCGTTCAGCGCCGATACCCCCAACTACGACCTGCAGGTCCCCACCCCCAGCCCGCCCAGCGCGAGCAACTGGCTGGGCACCGACGACCAGGGCCGCGACGTGCTGGCACGAGTGTTGTACGGCGCGCGTGTCTCGCTGCTGTTCGCCTTCGCCCTGACCCTGCTCAGCGTGCTGATCGGCGTCACGGCCGGTGCTCTGCAGGGCTACCACGGCGGCTGGGTGGATTTGCTCGGCCAGCGATTGCTGGAGGTGTGGTCGGGCTTGCCGGTGCTGTACCTCTTGATCATCCTGTCGGGGTTCGTCGAGCCGGACTTCTGGTGGCTGCTGGGGATCATGGCGCTGTTCTCCTGGCTGACCCTGGTCGATGTGGTGCGCGCCGAATTCCTCCGAGGGCGCAACCTGGAGTACGTCAAGGCGGCCCGGGCCCTGGGGCTTTCGGACACCCAGGTGATGCTGCGGCATATCCTGCCCAACGCCCTGAACGCGACCCTGACCTATGTACCGTTCATGCTCACCGGGGCGATCACTACCCTCACCGCGCTGGATTTTCTCGGCTTCGGCATGCCCGCCGGCAGCGCCTCGCTGGGCGAGCTGGTGACCCAGGGCAAGCAACACCTCGAGGCGCCGTGGCTGGGCTTTACCGCGTTCTTTGCCCTGGCGTTGATCCTGTCGTTGCTGGTATTCATCGGCGATGCGCTGCGCGAGGCGTTTGATCCCCGCATGTAGGAGCGGCCTTGCGCCGCGAAAGGGACGCAAAGCGGCCCCAGCGATCTGGAGGCAGGCAAGAATAGCCGGGGCCGCTGTGCGGCCCTTTCGCGGCGCAAGGCCGCTCCTACATGTTCGGCATACATTTCGACTATGGGTATCCCTTCCATGCACGACAACCTCAAGGACTACCCCCAGGTCCGCCAACTGGCCATCCGCTCGCTGTTCGAGATCATCGAGCAATCCAGCGAAGGCACGGTGATCGTCGACCGCCAGGCGCGCATCGTCTGGATGAACGAGCGCTATGCCCGGCGTTTCGGCCTGCAGGATGCCGCCAGCGCCATTGGCCAGCCCTGCGAGACGGTGATCCCCGGCAGCCTGATGCGCGAGGTGGTGAGCAACGGCAAGCCGATCCTGCTGGACATGCTCGATACGCCGAACGAGCCGCTGGTGGTGATGCGCCTGCCGATCCATGACGACCAGGGCGCGCTGATCGGTGCCATCGGCTTCGCCCTGTTCGACGAACTGCGCAGCCTGTCGCCATTGCTCAAGCGCTACGCCAGCATGCAGCAGGAACTGGCCTCGACCCGCTCCCAGTTGCGCGCCCGCCAGGCCCGCTACAGCTTCGCCCAGTTCGTCGGCAGCAGCCCCGCCTGCCTCGAGGCCAAGCGCCGCGCCCGCCGCGGCGCGACCAGCGACTCGCCGGTGCTGCTGCTCGGCGAGACCGGCACCGGCAAGGAACTGCTGGCCCACGCCATCCACGCCGCCTCGGCGCGGGCGCACAAGGCGTTCGTCAGCATCAACAGCGCGGCAATCCCCGAGGCATTGCTTGAGGCCGAGTTCTTCGGCACCGCCCCCGGCGCCTTCACCGGCGCCGACCGCAAGGGCCGCAGCGGCAAGCTGCAACTGGCCGAAGGTGGCACCTTGTTCCTCGACGAGATCGGCGACATGCCCCTGGCCCTGCAGAGCAAGCTGTTGCGCGTGCTGCAGGAGAAGGAATACGAGCCGGTGGGCAGCAACCAGATGCTGCGCAGCGATGTGCGGGTCATCGCCGCCACCTCCATCGACCTGCAGGCGGCCATGGCCCGGGGGGCGTTCCGCGCCGACCTGTACTACCGGCTGAATGTGCTGCCGGTGCAAGTGCCGCCGCTGCGTGAACGCCTGGAGGACTTGCCGGCGCTGTGCGAGGCGATCCTTGCCGAGTTGGGCAGCCAATATGAGCTAGAGGCTGATGCCCAGGCGCTGTTGGGGCGGCATGCCTGGCCCGGGAATATCCGGGAGCTGCGTAACGTGCTGGAACGGGCGACCCTGCTGGCGGACCAGCCACGACTGGGCGTGCATGATCTGATGAACGCGCTGGGACCGTTGAGCCCGGTGGCCGAGACGGCACCGCAGTTGGGGTACCGGGAGGCCTGTGCGCAGTTTGAACGCGGGCTGATTGTGCAGGCCTTGGCACGCAGTGGCGGGAATGTGCCGGAGGCGGCAAAGGCATTGGGATTGGGGCGCTCGACGCTGTACAAGAAAATGGTGGCGCTGGGTATTTTGTCTCAATAAAGAGATTTACGTTTCAAAATAGAGACTATGGCGAGGGCTGCGCCCTCGATCGCGGGGCAAGCCCGCTCCTACAGGGATCGGTGATACTCGCAAATACACCGCCTCCTGTAGGAGCGGGCTTGTCCCGCGATGGTCTTCAGCCAATGTGCATCTCTAAACAGAGACAATAAATTCAGAAAATTGATATTTATTCAATAAAATCAATTAGTTAACTATATGGCACGATTCCCGCTATCTCCCCGGCAACCATAAAAACAACACCCTGGAGATCCCCCCCGATGACCGTGCTCATCGCCCTCGCTGCCCTGGCCCTGCTGATGCTCGCCGCCTACCGCGGCTACAGCGTGATCCTCTTCGCCCCCATCGCCGCCCTCGGCGCCGTGCTGCTCACCGACCCCGCCGCCGTGGCCCCGGCCTTCACCGGGGTGTTCATGGAGAAAATGGTCGGGTTCATCAAGCTGTACTTCCCGGTATTCCTGCTCGGCGCCGTGTTCGGCAAACTGATCGAGCTGTCGGGATTCTCGCGCTCGATCGTCGCCGCCGCCATCCGCCTGCTCGGCACCCGCCAGGCCATGCTGGTGATCGTGCTGGTCTGCGCCTTGCTCACCTACGGCGGCGTGTCGCTGTTCGTGGTGGTGTTCGCGGTGTACCCGTTCGCCGCCGAGATGTTCCGCCAGAGCGACATCCCCAAGCGGCTGATCCCGGCAACCATCGCCCTGGGCGCGTTCTCCTTCACCATGGACGCCCTGCCCGGCACCCCGCAGATCCAGAACATCATTCCCAGCACCTTCTTCAACACCACCGCCTGGGCCGCGCCCTGGCTGGGGCTGATCGGCACGCTGTTCGTGTTCTGCGCCGGCATGCTCTACCTGCAACGCCAGCGCAACAAGGCCCAGCGCAAGGGCGAAGGCTACGGCAGCAACCTGCGCAACGAGCCGGAAACCGCCGACGATATCAATCTGCCCAACCCGTGGCTGGCCCTGGCGCCGCTGCTGCTGGTGGGGGTGATGAACCTGCTGTTCACCCACTGGATTCCGCAGTGGTACGGGGCCAGCCACACCCTGCAGCTGCCGGGCATGGCCACGCCAGTGCAGAGCGACGTGGCCAAGCTCACGGCGATCTGGGCGGTGCAGGCGGCCCTGCTGGTGGGCATCCTGATGGTACTGGTGTGCGCCTTCGGCACCATCCGCCAGCGCCTGGCCGAAGGCACCAAGAGCGCCGTGAGCGGTGCCCTGCTGGCGGCGATGAACACTGCCTCGGAATACGGTTTCGGTGCGGTGATCGCCTCGCTGCCGGGCTTCCTGGTCCTGGCCGACGCCCTGCGCGGCATCCCCAACCCGCTGGTCAACGAGGCCATCACCGTCACCCTGCTGGCCGGCATCACCGGCTCCGCCTCCGGCGGCATGAGCATCGCCCTGGCGGCCATGAGCGACAGCTTCATCGCCGCCGCCAACGCGGCGAACATCCCGCTGGAGGTACTGCATCGGGTCGCCGCCATGGCCAGTGGCGGCATGGACACCCTGCCACACAACGGCGCGGTGATCACCCTGCTGGCGGTGACCGGGCTGACCCACCGCGAGGCCTACAAGGACATCTTCGGTATTACCCTGATCAAGACCCTGGCCGTGTTCGTGGTCATCGCCACGTTCTACGCCACCGGCATCGTATGAAGGAGAACGGCATGACGCTCAAAGGCAAGACCGCACTGGTCACCGGTTCCACCAGCGGCATCGGCTTAGGAGTAGCCCAGGTGCTGGCCGAGGCCGGCGCGAATATCCTGCTCAACGGCTTTGGCGACCCGGCGGCCGCCATTGCCGAGATCAGGCAGCACGGGGTCAAGGTGGCCCACCACCCCGCCGACCTGTCCGACGTGGCGCAGATCGAGCAGATGTTCGCCCTGGCCGAGCGCGAGTTCGGCGCGGTCGATATCCTGGTCAACAACGCCGGCATCCAGCACGTGGCGCCGATCGAGCAGTTTCCGGTGGAGGCTTGGGACAAGATCATCGCGCTGAACCTGTCAGCGGTGTTCCACGGTAGCCGCCTGGTCCTGCCGGGCATGCGCGCGCGGGGCTGGGGGCGGATCGTCAACATCGCCTCGGTGCACGGCCTGGTGGGCTCCACCGGCAAGGCCGCGTACGTGGCCGCCAAGCACGGCGTGGTCGGCCTGACCAAGGTCATCGGCCTGGAGACCGCCACCAGCAACGTCACCTGCAACGCCATCTGCCCGGGCTGGGTGCTGACCCCGCTGGTGCAGAAGCAGATCGACGACCGCGCCGCCCATGGGGGCGATGCGCAGCAGGCACAGCACGACCTGCTGGCCGAGAAGCAGCCCTCGCTGGCCTTCGTCACGCCCCGGCACCTCGGCGAGCTGGTGTTGTTCCTGTGCAGCGAGGCCGGCAGCCAGGTGCGTGGCGCCGCCTGGAATGTCGATGGCGGCTGGCTGGCTCAGTAAGCGGCTAGAATGATGGTCGGGGTAGCGCATTCTCTTTGTGTAGGAGCGGCCTTGTGCCGCGAAAGGGCCGCAACGCGGCCCCGGCGATTGGTGATGTGACATCATTGGCTGGGGCTGCGATGCAGCCCTTTCGCGGCACAA
Source organism: Pseudomonas sp. 2hn (assembly GCF_019646095.1). Taxonomy (NCBI): domain Bacteria; kingdom Pseudomonadati; phylum Pseudomonadota; class Gammaproteobacteria; order Pseudomonadales; family Pseudomonadaceae; genus Pseudomonas; species Pseudomonas sp. 2hn. The sequence goes on from NZ_CP081016.1 coordinate 3,059,837, forward strand.
GGCCGCTCCTACAGGGGGTGCGAGGCGGGTGGATCAGCAATCACCGAGGGTCCCGGCATGAACGACGTACTTTGGCGCCCCTCCACCACCCGCATCGAAGCGAGCCGGATGGAAGCCTTCCGCCGCCGAGTCAACCGGCGCTTCAACCTCCAGCTCGACAGCTACGCCGCCCTGCACCGCTGGAGCATCGAGCAGCGCCCGCAGTTCTGGCAGGCCCTGGCCGAGTACTTCCATGTGCGCTGGCACACACCACCGGCCAGCGTCCTCGAGGAAGGCAAGCACATGACCGACGCCCGCTGGTTCCGCGGCGCCACCCTGAATGTCGCCGAGCATCTGCTGCAACGCCGCGACGACCGCCCGGCCGTGGTGGCGGTGCGCGAGGACGGCAGCCGCCACAGCCTCACCCACAACCAGCTGGCCGCCCAGGTCGCCGGGCTGCAACAGGCCTTCAGGCAAGCCGGCATCCAGCCGGGCGACCGTATCGCCGCGGTGATGCCCAACACCTGGGAAACATTGGTTGCCATGCTCGCCGCCACCAGCCTTGGTGCGGTCTGGTCGAGCTGTTCGCCGGAGTTCGGCACCCACGGCATCATCGACCGTTTCGGGCAGATCGCGCCCAGGCTGCTGGTGGCCTGCGCCGGTTACCAGTACGCCGGCAAGGTCATTGACCAGGTGGAAAAGATCAACCAGGTCGTGGCCCAGCTCCCCAGTGTCGAGCTGTTGCTGGTAGTGCCCCATACTCGGCCGCAGACCCGCGCCGATGAGTTCAGCGGCAAGCGCACTGCGCTGTGGGCCAAGTACTTCACGCCGGGTGGCGCGCTGGGCTTTACCGCCCTGCCCTTCGACCACCCGCTCTACATCCTCTACTCCAGCGGCACCACCGGCATGCCCAAGTGCATCGTCCACCGTGCCGGCGGCGTGCTGCTGCAACACCTGAAGGAACACGGCCTGCACAATGACCTCAAGGCCGACGACGTGCTGTTCTACTACACCACCTGCGGCTGGATGATGTGGAACTGGCTGGTCAGCGGCCTGGCGGTCGGCGCCACCCTGGTGCTGTACGACGGCTCGCCGTTCCACCCGGGCCCCGAGCGCCTGCTCGATCTGATCGACGCCGAAGGGATCAACGCCTTCGGCACCAGCGCCAAGTACCTCGCCGCGCTGGAGCAGGCCGGTGTCGAACCGGCCAAGTCCCACCGCCTCGACAGCCTGCGGCTGATCCTCTCCACCGGCTCGCCCCTGTCACCACACAGCTACGACTATGTCTACGCCAAGGTGAAGGCCGACGTCTGTCTGGCATCCATGTCCGGTGGCACCGATATCGTTGCCTGCTTCGTGCTCGGCAACCCGCTGCTGCCGGTGCGCCGGGGCGAAATCGCCGGCAAGGGCCTGGGCATGGCGGTGGAGGTGTGGAACGAACAGCGGCAGCCGATCACTGGCGAGAAAGGCGAGCTGGTCTGTGTCCGGCCCTTCCCTTCGATGCCTCTGGGCTTCTGGGGCGACGACGACGGCAGGCGCTACCATGACGCGTATTTCAGCCAGTTCGAGGGGGTCTGGTGCCAGGGCGACTATGCCGAGCAGATCCCGGGGGGTGGCCTGGTGATCCACGGCCGTTCCGATGCCGTGCTCAACCCCGGCGGCGTGCGCATCGGCACCGCGGAGATCTACCGACAGGTGGAAAAGGTCGATGAGGTGCTGGAGAGCGTGGCCATCGGCCAGGACTGGCACGGCGACGTGCGCGTGGTGCTGTTCGTGCGCCTGCACGACGATCTGCAACTGGATGATGCCCTGCGCCAGCGCATCCGCCGGGTTATCCGCCAGTACACCACGCCGCGCCATGTGCCGGCGGTGATCGCCCAGGTCGACGATATCCCGCGCACACTCAGCGGCAAGCTGGTGGAGCTGGCGATCCGCAACGTGGTGCATGGCCTGCCGGTGAAAAACACCGATGCCCTGGCCAACCCCGAGGCGCTGGAACAGTTCCGCGACCGGCCGGAGTTACGCTGATGGTGACATCAGGCATAATGTCGACCTTTTGCCCCGAAGCACAGGTAAGCCCATGAAAGCCCAAGCCCGCCATATCCTGGTCAAGACCGCTGACGAAGCCGAAAAGCTCAAGCAGCGCATCGCCAACGGCGAGGCCTTCGACGTGCTGGCGAAGAAGTTCTCCACCTGCCCATCCGGCAAGCGCGGCGGAGACCTGGGCGAAGTGCGCCCGGGCCAGCTGGTAGGCGCCATCGACCAGGTAATCTTCAAAAAGCCCCTGCGCGTGGTGCATGGGCCGATCAAGAGCAAGTTTGGCTATCACCTGGTGCAGACCTTCTACCGCGACTGACCCCCTCAGCGCCGGGCGGCCAGCAGGCCGATGCCGGCGCAGCCCAGCAGCGACGCGCTGATTCGGTTGAACAGCCGCCGTGGCCCGGGCCGCTCGAACCAGCGCTGCAGGTAGGCGCCAAGCCCGGCGTAAATGGCGATGGCCGCCCACTCCAGCAGCAGGAACAGCACGCCCAGTTGCAGGAACTGCTCGCTCACCGGCGTGGCGCTGCCCACCGAGACGAACTGCGGCAGGAAGGCGGTGAAGATCAGAATGGCCTTGGGATTGCCCGCCGCCACCCAGAACTCCTGGCGCGCCAGTTTCCAGGTGCCGCGCGGCTGCTCGCCGGCCACCGCCGCCTCGCCGACCGGCGCCCGCCACAGCTGCCAGGCGATGTAGAACAGATAGCCCGCACCCAGCACCTTGATCGCCAGGAACAGGTATTCGCTGGTATGCAGCACCACGGCCAGGCCCATGGCGGCCAGGGCGATCATGCCGCTGAAGGCGATCAGGCGCCCGCCCCCGGCCACGCAGGCGGTGCGCAGGCCGTAGCGGCTGGCGTTATGCAGGGACAGCAGGTTGTTGGGGCCCGGCGCCATGTTCAAGGCGAAACAGGCGGGAATGAACAGCAGCAGGCTCGACAGGTCCATTATTCTTCTCCAGCGGGGACCGTCGCAGCGTCGCGTTCGGCGAGCAGGCGCGTCAAGCACAGTGGCGTGGCAAATGGCCGGAACAGTAGGTAGACGCTAGACTGGCGCCCTGCGTCCATTTCCAGGCTCCCTCGACATGCCCCTTTCGAGTAGCGAAATCTGGCACGATCCGGCCTTGCCCTATGTCGAGAGCCGACGCGCCTGCCACAGCCGCGCCTGCTACAAGGCCCACAGCCACCCGAGCTTTTCCATCGGCGCGGTGGATGCCGGCCAGAGCCGCTTCACCGGGGCCGGCGCCGGGCAGGTGCGCCTGATACCGGGTACCCTGGTGTTCGTGCCGGCCCAGCGGGTGCATGCCTGCAACCCCGAAACCGGGCAGGCCTGGAGCTACCAGATGCTGCACCTGGACACCGACTGGTTGCATGGCCTGTGCCTGGAGTCGGGCATTGCCGCCGCCCAGCCCGGCGCAGCGGCCCGGGTCAGTCGCTTGGCGCCGCTGTACCGGCAGTTCTGCGCGCTGAACGCCTTGCTGTTTTCCCAGGCTACGGTGTTCGAGAAGGAGACAGCACTGGTGGCCTTTCTTGGCGACAACGACTTCTCCCTCCATCCGCAGCTGCTACCCGCGCCACCCTTGCCGCCTTCGACACTGCGCGACCTGCTGGCCCATGCCGGGGAGCTGACGTTGGCCGAGTTGAGCCTGGACGCTCTGGCAAGGCTGGCGGGCATGGGGCGCTACCAGCTGATCCGTGCCTTCGGCGCCGCCACCGGCATGACGCCCCATGCCTACCTGGTCAATGCGCGAGTGAACAAGGCACGGCAAATGCTGCGCGAGGGCCAGGCACTGGCGGAGGTTGCCTACCGATTGGGCTTTGCCGACCAGAGCCATTTCCAAAGGGTATTCAAGGCGCATGCCGGGATCACCCCAGGAACCTACCGTACCGCGCGTCCATAGAGGATCGTGACGGCGTAGCCCCGGCCACCCCAGCTTTTTCCTCTGCACCAACCACATATTTACTAATTTCCCCGCCCCGCAACCTGTCCGAGTATCTGGCGCAACTACAACAACAACGAGCGGGGAACTGTCATGAGTGCAAGTGCGTCCGTGCCTGCCAGCGTGCAGCACGATCAAGCCGGCTTTCGCCGGGTCCTGGGACTGGGGTCGCTACTGGCGGTGGCCGTCGGCCTGGTGGTGTCGCAAGGGGTGATGGTGATGATGCTGCAAGGGGTTGGCGCCGCCGGTCTGGGCTTCATCGTGCCGTTGGGGCTGGCCTACCTGCTGGCCCTGAGCTATGCCTTTTCCTTCTCCGAACTGGCCCTGCTTGTTCCGCGCGCCGGCAGCCTGTCGAGCTACACCGAAGTGGCGCTGGGGCACTTCCCGGCGATCCTGGCGACCTTTTCCGGCTACGTGGTGGTAGCCATGTTCGCCCTGTCGGCCGAGCTGCTGTTGCTCGACCTGATCGTCGGCAAGGTCTACCCCGGGGTGTTCCCGCAGTACTCGGTGGCCTTTGGCGTGCTCGCGCTGTTCACCGCCCTCAACCTGATGGGCATCGACATCTTCGCCAAGCTGCAGAGCGCCATGGCCGTGGTCATGGTGATCGTGCTGCTGATCCTCGGCGTGGCCGCAATCAGCGAAGGGCATGCCGAAGGGGTCACCAGCACCCTGCTGCAGGGCGACTGGAACCCCATGGGCGTCGGGGTGCTGGCCCTGACCGCCATGGCCGTGTGGGGCTTCGTCGGCGCCGAGTTCGTCTGCTCGCTGGTGGAGGAAACCCGCAAGCCCGAGCGCAACATCCCACGCTCGATGATCATTGGCCTGACGGTGATCTTCGCCACCATCGGCCTGTATGGCCTGGGTGCGCTGTTCCTGGTGCCCCGCGAAGCGCTGAGCAGCGACGCCCTGCCCCATTACCTGTTCGCCACCACGGTGTTCGGCAAGACCGGCGAAGTATTCCTGGTGATCGCCGCGGTGACCGCCACCTGCAGTACCCTCAACACTTCGTTGGCGGCCATCCCGCGCATGCTCTACGGCATGGCCTGCAACGGCCAGGCATTCCCCCAGTTCAAGCAGCTCAGCCCGCGGGCGCGCACGCCCTGGGTGGCGGTGCTGTTCGTCGCGGCGATCACCGGCCTACCGATCCTGCTGATGGGCCAGGACGCCGCGGCGATCAACCTGTTGCTGCTGGCCGCCGCGCTGGCCTGGTTGCTGGCGTACATCATCGTACACCTGGATGTGATCGCCCTGCGCCAGCGCTATCCGCACCTGCCACGGCCATTCCGCACACCGTGCTATCCACTGCCGCAGCTATTCGGTATCGGCGGGATGCTGTATGCGATCTGGAATGCCTCGCCGAGCCCCGAGATGAGCCTGAAGATCTTCGGTACGGCGGGGGTGGTGCTGGCGGTGGTGTCGCTGATCGCCGTCGCGTGGATCAAGGGCGTGATGAAGAAGCCGCTGTTCAAGCCTGAGGCGCTGTAGACCTTGGCGGCAGGAAGCCACACGCCACCTTTCGGGGTGGCGCTTTCCCGCGAAAGATTCGTTAGCCTGCTTCCTTTTGCGCCGGACAACGGCCATGATGCCCGTACGCCCAACCGCCCACCCGCGAACGAGCCCATGACAGCGCAAGAACCTGCCCAAGGCACCCGCTCCAGCATCACCCGGCAGATCCTCTCGATCGTCTTCTACACCTTCATCGCCTTCCTCTGCATCGGCCTGCCAATTGCGGTGCTGCCTGGCCATGTGCACGACCAGCTGGGGTTCGGCGCGGTGATCGCCGGCCTGACCATCGGCCTGCAGTACCTGGCCACCCTGCTCAGCCGGCCCTTCGCCGGACGGGTGGCGGACACCCTCGGCGGCAAGCGCGCGATCCGCTACGGCCTTTACGGCATCGCCGGCTGCGGCGTGCTGACCCTGCTCTCGGCCTGGGCCCTCGCCCTGCCCTGGCTGAGCCTGGCGCTGCTGCTGGGCGGCCGGCTGTTGCTGGGCGTCGCCCAGGGGCTGATCGGTGTCGCGACGCTGAGCTGGGGCATCGGCCAGGTGGGGCCGGAGCATACCGCGCGGGTCATTTCCTGGAACGGCATCGCCTCCTATGGCGCCATCGCCATCGGCGCGCCCGCTGGCGTGCTGCTGGTGGATGGCCTGAGCTTCGCCGTGCTCGGGCCGGCACTGCTGGGCCTGGCGCTGCTGGCCCTGCTGGTGCTGCGCACGCGGCCGGACGTGGTGGTGGGGCGCGGCGAACGGTTGCCGTTCTGGTCGGCGTTCGGCCGCGTGGCGCCCTGTGGCGTGGGGCTGACCCTGGCGTCGATCGGCTACGGCACCCTGACCACCTTCGTCACCCTGTACTACCTCGAACGGGGCTGGATCGGCGCCGCCTGGTGCCTGAGCGCCTTCGGCCTGTGCTTCATCCTGTCGCGGCTGCTGTTCGTCAATGCAGTCAACCGCTTCGGCGGCTACAACGTGGCCATCGCCTGCATGGCCACCGAGGTGCTCGGGCTGACCCTGCTGTGGCTGGCGCCGTCGCCGTTGTGGGCGATGGTCGGTGCCGGGCTGACCGGCTTCGGCCTGTCGCTGGTGTACCCGGCCCTGGGCGTCGAGGCGATCCGCCAGGTGCCCAGCAGCAGCCGTGGCGCCGGGCTGGGCGCCTACGCAGTGTTCTTCGACCTGGCGCTGGCCATCGCCGGACCGGTGATGGGCGCGGTGGCGGTGCACCTGGGGTATGCCTCGATCTTCTGCGTCGCCGCACTGCTCGCCCTGTCAGGGGTGGGCCTGACCCTGCTGCTGGCCCGCCGCGGCTGAACGTTCGGCGGGCTCCGGAGCGCCCAGGGCCTGGCTGAAGAAGGTGGTGGTCTCGCTGCGCAGCGAACGATGGATATGCCGACGGTCGACGCCCTCGGCGTCCTTGCACAGCACTGGCATGCGCTGATGCTGCTCGTCGTCGCAGGGGGCCATGAACACGAAGTGTCCGGCACCGGCCAACAGGCGGTAGTCGGGCGTGACCGGCAGCTTGCGCGCCAGGGCATCGGCGTTGTGCTCCAAGGCCAGCAACTGGTCATTGTCACCGCTGTAGATCAGCGCCGGCACCTGCACGCCGGCCAGGGCGTGGCGACCGAACATCAGGCTCAACGGCGCCATCAGCATTACCGCGCCCACCCGGGGGTCGGCGCGGGGCGCCAACTCGCTGTGGTCGGCAATCAGCACTCCATGGGTCTTGCAGGCGTCGGCGTCAGTGGGGCGTTGCTCGCAATAGCGGCGCAGGCGTTCGAGGTCGGGCCGTGCGCCGGACAGGATCAGCGCGGTCTCGCCGCCGGCGGAATAACCAATCACTCCGACCTTGCCGTCATTCAGATACGGCGCGAGCAGCCTGTCGTTGCGCGCCGCGGTGATCGCGGCGCTGATCTGCAGTGGCCGGCCATAGAGGTTGCTCAGGTTACCCAGGCGGCTATGGTCGCGATTGTTGTCGCCGGGGTGGACTACCGCCACCACCACGAAACCCTGGCGGGCCAGGCCATTGGCCAGGTCATGCAAGGCCATCGGGCTGCCGGTGTTGCCGTGGGAGATCACCAGCAGCGGGAACTGGCCCATGGCTACCGGCGCCTCTTCGGCGACACGGGTCTGGTAGCCCTCGATGCGCACCGGGCGCGCTTCGCCGCTGGAGGGGTAGAACACCAGCGCCTGCATGGGCCGGGCGTCCACCGGGTCAGTGAGCGTCAAGCGATGCAACCCGGCCACCCACGGCGCCGCGTCGGCGCGGGCCAACAGGCCGCCGAGCAGCAACAACGCCATCAGCATGCGGGTTCGTTTCATCGCAGGGCACTCCTTGTCTCAGGGCACTGCGCGGCACTCGGGTATGGATGCCAGCATAGAACCCGGCTCGCCGGCGGCACATGAAAACTGGATGAAAAAAGCCGACTGGCGCACTGGGCGGCAGTCGGCTTTGGGTACGCAGTGCGATCAGGCGGCGGCGAACAGCTCACCGGCGATCTGCGCCTGGGCGGCGTCGATGGCCTTGGCACGGTGCTCCGGACCGTAGGCCAGGCCATGGGCACGGACGATTTCCAGGTCGGTGATGCCGATGAAGCCAAGGAACACCTTGAGGAAGTCTTCATGGCCGACGCCGGTAGGCTGGCCATGGTGCAGGCCACCAGCGGTGGACACCAGGATCACCTTCTTGTCGCCGCACAGGCCTTCAGGGCCAGCCTCGGTGTAGCGGAAGGTCTTGCCGGCCACCGCCACGCGGTCGATCCAGGCCTTGAGCTGGGTCGGCACGGTGAAGTTGTACATCGGCGCGCCGATCACCACGGCGTCGGCGGCGAGGAATTCTTCCAGGGTCTCTGCGCTCAGCTTGGCCTCGTGGGCCTGGGCAGCGTCGCGCATCTCCTCCGGGGTGCCGGCGGCGACCAGGGTGGCGGCGGAGAAGTGGCTGATGGCGTCAGCAGCCAAATCGCGGTAGACCACTTCGAGGCTCGGGTCGGCAGCTTTCCAGGCCTCGACCACTTCGCGGCTCAGCTGGCGGGAGGCGGAATTGTCGCCCAGGATGCTCGAATCGATATGCAACAGTTTCATGGGACTCTCCTGTGAATGAAGACCGCGGCGGTGGGCGATCACGATGGGAGCAATCCTATCGGCACATCGAATAGCTGATAAGTCGGTAAAAACGCGTTAGTTTGTTCCACTGATGGAACAATGAGACTGTCAAATGCAAGACCTCAACGACCTCTTCTACTTCGCCCGGGTGGTCGAAGCCGGTGGCTTTGCCGCCGCCGGGCGCCAGCTGGGCATCCCCAAGTCGCGCCTGTCGCGGCGCATCGCCGAGCTGGAGGAGCGCCTGGGCACCCGCCTGCTCCAGCGTACCACCCGCCAGCTCAAGCTCACCGCCGTGGGCGAGCGCTACCTGAACCATTGCCAGGCCATGCTGCTGGAGGCGGAAATGGCCGACGAGGTGGTGGCCAGCATGTCCAGCGAGCCCCGCGGCCGCCTGCGGGTGTCCTGCCCGGTGGCCCTGGCTCACGCCTTCCTACCGGATGTGGTCAGCCGCTTTCTCAGCCAGTACCCCCTGGTGCAGCTGGACATGGTGCTGCTCAACCGCCGGGTCGACCTGATCTCCGAAGGCATCGACGTGGCCCTGCGGGTGCGCGACCTGGGCGACGAAGACCCGGCGCTGGTCACCCGGCGCCTGCGCCAGGCACAGATGCAACTGGTGGCCGCGCCGGGCTTCGCCGACCATATCCGCGAACCCGCCGAGCTGGCCAGTCTGCCGGTACTCGGCGCGGCCGAGGCTGACCGCCTGGTGCACTTCCGTCTGCATGGGCCCCACGGCCGCCAGGAGGATGTTGCCCTTGAGCCACGGCTGGCCATCGACGACTTCGTCGTGCGCAACGCCGCGGTGCGCGCGGGCCTGGGCTTCACCGCCCTGCCATCGATGTTCTGCGAAGAGGAGCTGGCCCGTGGCGAACTGGTGCGCCTGCTGCCAGACTGGTCGCTGCCCGGCGGCTACCTGCAGGCGGTCTACCCACACCGCCGCGGCCTGCTGCCGGCGGTACGCGCGTGGATCGATCATCTGGCGGTCTCGTTCGAGGCCTGTGGAGAGCGTTATGTCTGAGAAAAGGCTGTCCGAGGATCAGGTGGCGGCGCTGTGCCTGGCCCTGCCCGGGGCGCAGGAAGACTACAAATGGGGCGGCATCCGGGTATTCTCGGTGGCCGGCAACAAGATGTTCGCCGTGCAGGACCTGGGCGGCGCCGGCTTGTCGTTCAAGGTGGCCGACGAGCTGTTCCTCGGCTACTGCGACCGCCCCGGCATTCGCCCGGCGCCCTACCTGGCGCGGGCGAAGTGGATCAGCATGCTGCCGCCCTACCCCATGGGCCGCGACGAGCTGAGCGACCTGCTGCGTCGGTCGCATCAACTGGTGGTGCGACGGTTGCCCAAGCGTCAGCAGGTTGGGTTGCTGATCGGGGCGGACGAGATTCCTTAGGGGGCTCGACGTTGTAGTTGCAGTGCCTGTCAAATCGAGCGCCGCCCGCGCGGCGCATCGCGGCACAAGGCCGCTCCTACATTTGTTGCAACGTGCCGAACCTGTCAGGCCATGGTTGCCCGCCTTGGTACATGTCTTGAGACAGGTGGAGCGGCAGTGGTGTCTACGCTGAGAGCGCGTCGGACCAACAAGGCGTACCAGGTAATGGCACAGGACTCACTGGCCCGAAACAGATGTAGGAGCGGCCTTGCGTCGCGATGCGCCGCGCGGGCGGCGCTCGATCTGATAGGCGCTGCAAGGGTTGCGACGGACACTTGGTGGCCCTCACTCGGTCAACAGCCCCAGCGCCCAAAGACCTTGAAAAGCCTGGCTCTAAAACTTCCTACCCAACGGCGGCCCCTTGAGTTCGACCCGATTGCCATCAGGGTCATAGCAATACAGCGAGACCCCTTCGCCTTCAGCCCCATAACGTTTCTCCGCGGCCTCGACCCTTACCCCAGCCTCGCGCAGCATTGTACTCAGCGCCGATTCATCAAACGGCTCGATGCGCAGGCAGAAATGATCGACATTGTGCCCGCTCGAGCCGGGCGCCGCGCCACCCTCGCGCCCCAGCGGGCCGTCGACCGCCACCAGGTCGATCAGACCGTCACCGGCCCCCAGGTGGATCATCCCCAGCGAATCCCGGCGCTTGCGCACCGGGCAGCCAAGCAGTTCATGGTAGAAGGCCAGGCTGCGCTGCAGATCGCTGACGCGCAGGACCAGGTGGTCGATATGCAGGATGGTGAAAGCTGGCATGGCAGTGCTCCACGTTCAGGCTTTGTCTAGACCATAGCAGCGTCCCCGCCGGCTGACCTTAGGCCGTCGCCGTCAATGGCCGACGGTGGAGCCGCCGCAGGTGCTGTGGGCCAAACGGCCTCGGACGTGTCAGTCATCGCCCTGGTGGCAGACTCAATTATGTACCACCCGAGGCGCTGCCCCCTGCTCTTGAATAGTCGCTCCCCCTTATTGGAGTGCGACCATGCACAGCATCGATCCTCCCTACCACCAGCAACAGATCCTGCGCAGCCTGCCGGGCTGGACCAGGCACCTGCATCCATCCCACGCGCAAAGGCTGTTGCGCCGGGCACACCGGGAGCATGTCAAGCCGGACGGACAGTTCGCGGACTGGTTCGTCCAGGCATCCCCTGTCCGCCAGACCGAGCTGCGCGAGGCCATCAGGCAGCGAACGACCAGCAGCAAGGCGCTGGCCAAGGCCTTGCAGGGGCTGCAGGGCATTACCGAGTTCTGTGAACCTTTGCTGAAGGCGCGACTGGGTGTCCAGGTGTCCATGACTGAAGCGCAGTTCAAGCAGCAACCCTTCATGCAGGTCCAGGAAGGAGGCATCCCCGACCCGGGGGCGTCCCATGACATACCTAACCCTCCGATCTTGACCGAGCTGCCGTCCGGCACCGCCACCCTCACCAGCCTGCTCGAAGCCGCTCTGCACAATTTCGAAGGCATGGCCGAGGTCGGCCCCTTCAGCACCCTGCAAGCCAGCGTCGACGACAGCACCTCGATCCCCGGGCTGAGTACCAGCACCTTCGTCAGCCACTGCCGTGCGCTCGACCTGGGCAAACGCTATCAGCAGCACCTGCAAGGTATCTATGGCGGTACGCGCAAGGGTGTGCTGCAACAGCTGTGGGCCCAGGCCCGACGCGATGAGCTTGCCGTACAGGCGCTGATCGCCCATATGCGTGGGTACCTGACAGATGATGGCCTCCAGGCCCTGCGCCAACTCTGCGCAACCGACCAAGCGCCGCGCTTTGGGACGGCAATGGCCTCGGTACGAACCTTGAGCATGCTGGGCATCCAACTGCACGACCTGTGGCTGTTGGCTGCCAACGACCAGTCCAATCCGCCCTATATCGTCTACCTGCCCTTCGACGATGATCGGCCGGTACAGGAGTTCATCAACCTGCTGGCCCTAGGTCGGTACCTGCGCCGCCGGCTGCTTGAGCCCGACTATCGAGAACGCTTTCTGGAACATGTCGCCCTCAAGGATCGCCCCGAGATGGCGAGAAAACTCAAGGCCAGGCTGTTCGAAGGCCCCCGGGCCGAGGTGATCCCCCTCGAGACACCTTCCCCCGCCTTTGCCGAGACCGAGCCCGGCACGCACCCCTGGCATGGACAAGAGGCCACAAGCGAAACAGATGACCCATCGGCTCCGCGCCCCGTCCGCTTCCCGGCGCTGGCGGTTCATGAAACCGCGATTGCCTTCCCGGTGTGGCCCAAGCTGTTCAACGACCATGTGCAACGCCTGCAGGACGACGCTCGCGGCGTGGCGGTACCAACGGCGGACATCGACGCCAAGGCCCGGCGCGAGCGCCTGATGTTGTGGGGCGAGCGCGGCCTGACCCTGCTGGGAGTGGCGGCCATGTTCGTCCCCGGCCTGGACGTCGCCATGCTGGCCGTGGGGGCGTACCAGATCATGGGCAGCATCTTCCACGCGTTCGAAGCCTGGTCCGAAGGTGACAACGCCCAGGCCGTGAGCCAGGTCGAGTCGTTGCTCATCAACGTCGGAAGCGTGGTCGCCATCGCCGGCGTCGCCAAGCTGGCAAAGGCCTCGGGATTCGTCGACTGGACGGAAAGTCTCTGGCTTGATGGTGAGGAGCGACTATGGCATCCGCAGCTTGAGCCATACCGCAGTCAGGTCGAACTGCCGAACGAGCTGCAGCCGGACGACCAAGGCATCCTGCAGTATGGCGACCGGCATTTCGTGGAGCTGGACGACACCCTCCACGAGGTCCGCAAAGATACCGCGGGGGACTGGCGAATCCGCCATCCGCAAGACCCCAAGGCCTACCAGCCACGTTTGCTTGGCAATGGCAAAGGAGCTTGGCGCATGGCGCACGAGCGGCCGCAGGAATGGCCCCGGCTCAAGTTGATGCGCCGTCTCGGCCCACTTTGCAAGGGGTTGAGCGATGACGACCTGCTGGCCGCACTCGACAGCAGCGGACTGGAACGAGGCGTGCTGGAGCAGGTCCACGTCGATGGCAAGCGCCCTCCGCCACTGCTGGAGGACGCCCTGCGACGACTGAAAGCCGACAGCACCGCCGACGACATCATCGCCCGCACCCGCCAGGGTCGTCCGCTGGCCGCCTACAAACAGTTCGCCATCAGCGTGCTCGGCGAACTGCCCGGCTGGCCCGAGGATGTGGTGCTGGAAGTGTTCGATGGCGCCGAACCGATGGGCAGCGCCACCCGCTATGGGCGCAACCGCCTCGGTGACACGGTCATCCAGCTGACCCGAAGCGACCTGGAGAACGGTGACCTGGCCCGGATCGTCCTGGAAAACCTGGAGGAAGAAATGGTTGTGGCGCTGCTGCCCGAAGGTACAGCAAACGAGCACCGCCAACAGGCCTTGCAGACGCTGATGGCCGACCGCTTGGGCACAAAGCGATCGTCACTGTTCAACAGCCTCTACAACACCCAGTCCAAGCTACTCTCCCCTGTAACTTCAGCCATCGGCCGGCAGTTCTCTAGCTTGCCCCTGCAGGCACTTGACGAATTGGTCGGCCAGGCTAATACCGCCGAACGCGACAGCCTGCTTGCAGGCCGGGTCCCGCTGCGCATTGCCGAGGAAGCTCGGCTACTGCAAGCCCGCGTGCGACTGGACCGGGCCATCCTCGGTCTGTACCGCGACAGCCTGGCCAACACCGATAGCCAGATCATCAGCGACAACCTGCTGGCACGCCATCCGCAATGGTCCGCGCAGCAGCGCTATCACGCGGCACTCGCCGACCGCTCCGCCGCCGCCCGGCTGATTGGCCAGCAACCCATGTCCACCGGCTTTCGCTCGCCAATGCGGCTGGGTGATGGTAGGTATGGCTACCCTCTGAGTCCCGGGATATTCGCCTCTCGCGCCGAGCGCGAGCTGCATGCCTTGTACCCCGGGCTCACGGGGCGCGAGATCCGACAGCTGCTGGGTACCCTGCGCGCCAGAGGTAGCGCGACCGAGCAGATTCAGGTGTTGCGCGCTCAACTGGCGGTACTGCGCGAACAGCTCGGCACCTGGGCTAGCGCAGGCGCCAACGACTGGGGCGAGGAAGTCGGCGCGTACTACAGCACGACCGCCGACCGGCTGATCCGGGCCTGGCAGCGTCTGGATGGCGAGACACTCTACCTGTCCAACATTGCCCTCGATGCGCTGCCGCCGCTTTCGACACGCTTCGACCATATCACCACGCTGGAGCTGGAGAACCTGAACGTGATCGAGATGCCTGCCGATTTCCTGCAGGCTTTCCCGTCATTGCGGCGCGTCGATGTACGTAGCAGCCCGCAACTAAGCGGCATATCTGTCCTGCAAGCGCTGCGCAATGCCCCGCAGCTGCGGGAACTGCGTCTGAGCGGTGCGCGCCTGGGTGAGTTGCCAGCCATCGCCCACGAAGTATTGCCGGCACTGACCAATCTTCGTAGCCTGGAAATACCTCGTAACCGTCTGACCCTCACCCTGGCGGACCTGCAGATGATCGCAGGCCTGCGCCTGGAGAACCTGGACTTGCGGGCCAACCGCATTGCGCTGGATGCGGACATGGCGGGCGCGTTCCGCTCAATGCGCGAACTGCGGCACTTGCACCTGACCTCGAATCCGCTGGGCCTCAGCCCAGACCTGAGCGGCCTGGAAAACCTGGCCACCCTGCGCCTGGACAGCGGCCAGCTTCAGCAGTGGCCCACCGGACTCAGCACCTTGATGCAGCGCACCCCCTGCATGCTGCGCGAAGTGGACCTGAGCATGAATCGCATCGGGCAGGTCCCCGATTTCGAAAATCTCTTGAACTCACCCTATTTCGGACATCTGCTGGCAAGACGTCCCAACTATCGCTGGCGCTTCAATTACAACTCTTTAGATGAAAACACCCGTGAAAGCCTGAGAGTCATTGGCGCCTCCGTCGAAGAGGAAGCGATCGCGGCCCCCCAGCCCGCTCCATCGCCGCGCTTCAACTGGCTGAGCAACGCCAGCGAGAGGCAGCAAGCCACCTGGAACGCACTATTTGAAAGAGACCGCAATGCCTGCCTGCGTGATGTGGTCGAACAGGTCGGCATGTCGGCCAGTGCGCTGCGTCAGCCCAGGGCGTTTGCCCGTCAGGTCTGGATGCTGCTTGACCGGGCAGCTGCCAGCAGCCGCCTGCGCAAGCGACTTAACGAGGTGGCCGCCGCATTCCCGGTCAGCTGCGGCGATGCCGGTGCCGATGGCTTCGGTACGCTCCAGACCGAAGTCATGGTCTACGATGAAGCCGAAGGCATGGAGACTGCGACGCCACGGCTGTTCCAGTTCTTCCGACGCCTGTTCCGGCGTGATCAGGTAAATGCCCTGGCACAGGACCTGTACAACGCGCGGCTGGCGCGGCGCGACGCACTGCGAGTCTTGGACGCCTGGCAAGCCCGGCCGCTGGGCGAACGCGGCACCAGGCCTGCGCTGCCGGCCCTGCATCGCTTCGATACGCTGCCGGACGACGTGTTGCACAACGGCCTGGGCGAAGGCCTGGATCTGATCGAGATCCGCCTGGCCCTGCGTACGCGCTTGTCGAGGCGTCTCGATTTCCCCGAACCCCAGCAAGAGATGCTTTACCGCCAAACCGCCGAAGTCTCTGCGTGGACCGAGGACGCGGTACATGACGAGGTCGAGACACGAGACGCCAGCGCAGACTCGCGTCGCCAATGGATTTCCCGTCACCCGACCTGGCGCCGTCTGCTGCGCCGGGAGTTCAGTTCCCGCTTCGGTTCGCTCAGGCGCCGCTGGGACGTCGGCGTGGATTACCTCGAAGGCAATGAACTGGACGGCACGTTGGACCCCACGGTAGTCGAGGCCCTGACCCAGGCGCTGGACCGTAGTCCTCTGGGCGAAGATGGCCAACCCCTGCGCCAGGCCATCACCAGCGAGCATTATATCGCCGGCATGAACCGCATGGCCCTGGGCCTGGAAGCGGACGAAGACGCCCTTTACCTGCGCCTGACCACGCGCCGCGACCCCAACGACTGAACCTACTGGCCGCGCAGGTCTTCGAAGAAGGCCTGCCGGCCCTGCACCTGACTCGACGCGCGCGATTGGGCGGCGGCCTCGCTGCTGGCCTTTTCCACATGCCAGTAGCAATGCCGGACGGCTCGCGTCACCGCCACATAGGCCAGGCGCTGCACCTCTTCCTTCTGCGCCGTGTCGAACGCCTGGGCGTCGCCCGGCTTGCCCAGGCCGGCCTGGCGATAGACTTGGTTCTTGTACGGCGAGCTGGTCAGATACTGGCAATCGCCCAACATGAACACCGCGTCGGCCTGCAGCCCCTTGGCACTGTGATAGGTCAGCTGGCGCAGGCGGCGCTGGTCGGGCGGCAAGCTAGAATCGACTTTAATAATCGAAGACAAATACTGTTCTATCAGTAACTTATCGCTTGTTTTTCGAAACAGCATCATGATTGTTTCGCCTCGATCATAGTGTTCGATGACGGTCTCGGCCAATGCCGCCTCGTCCCGATCGAAGACCCTTACCGGCGCGAGCGGGAGCTCGGCGGCAAGCCCCGCTGCCCTGGCCTTCTTGCCGGTGATGGCCGGCGCGCCTTTGACCAGGTGCTCGGCGGCATCGATGATGTGCTGGTGACTGCGGTAGTTCTCCACCAGCATCACCCGCGTGTTGGCGGGTGACGGGAACGTCTTGGTGAACTCCATGAAGTACTTCGGCGAGCTGCCGCGCCAGCCGTAGATCGACTGCCAGTCATCACCCACACACATCAGCGACGAATGCTGCGCCACCCGCCCGACATGCAGGGCCGAGCCACGGCGGCGGATCTCGGCCAGACTTGCCCGCAGCCAGCTGACGATCTGCGGGGAGACGTCCTGGAACTCGTCGATCATCAGATGCGCGAGGGGGCGCAGCAACGGATCAGGCAACAGCCCGAGGTTCTCCGGGTTGTTCTCGCCGAACAGGGCGAACATGCGGTTGTAGGTCATCACCGGCGGCGACTGGGCCAGCAGGTGCGCCTCCAGCGCCTTCCAGTACAGGGCCAGGGCTTCGAAGAAGGCCGCGTCGGTGTCGCCGGACGGGAAACTCATGGCCGCCACCGCCGCATTGACGTCCAGGCCCAGGTTCTCGATGAAACTTGCCGCGGTGACGAAGGCGTCGAGCAACGGTGCCGGGGCCAGCTCACCCTTGACCTTGTACTCGAAGCCCGGGCCCGCCACGGCATCACCCGCCAAGGACGCCGCCAGGCGCTTTGCCGATGAGTAGTTATCAAGCCATATCAATGGCTTACCGCAGAAAGCTTGAAGCAAGGTGCGCTTAACCGCCCATTCCGCACGCACCGCCAGCTTGGCGCCAGGGCGCTGGTACTGGCCGCTCTCGGCCGGGTCGAAGCCCAGCACCACCCAGGCATCCAGCCCTTCCAGGCGGCCGTGCACATGAAAGCGGCTGCCGCGGATCTGCACCGTTTCCCGGCACGGCTCGATACCCTTGATCGGCCAGGCGCCGGCGGCGAACCACAGGTCCTCGATCACATCGCACAGTTCCTCGTCGCGCTGGGCCGCCAACTGGGTCACCTGGACGCGCTTCTGCACGTCCGGGTGATCCGGATCCAGCGGCTTGAGCAGCAGGGCTTCCTGGCGCAGGGCACCGATCAACTGGGCAAAACGCGGGCTCTGGCCCATCAGGTCGCGGTAGCACAGGTTGAGTTGCTGGCGCTGGCCGTCGTTCAGGCGCAGGTCGAACGGGTTGCTGTCGGCGCTGGCCTCGCCCCCGATAGGCATCTCGCTGCCCAGGGTCTCGAACGCCCGCACCTGGGCAAAGCCCGGCAAGCTGCGCACCAGTGGCAGGATACGCGAGTGAAAGGTGCGCACCAGCTCGCGACCCTGGGCTGGCGACAGCTCGACCTGCCACAGGGCGAACACCTGCAGCAGGCGCTGGATGAAGTCCTTTCGCGACTCGCGGGTGAAGGTCACCACGGTCAGGGCATCGAGTTCAAAGCCCAGGTAGTGGCGCAGCAACAGGATGCGCAGCACCAGCGAGGTCGACTTGCCCGCCCCGGCACCGGCCACCACGCAGGTGGATGGCGTGTCGCTGAAGACCAGCTTCCATTGCGCCGCACTAGGTTGCGCCTCGGCGGGCAGTCGCTGGGCGACGTCGGCCTTGAAGCGCTTCTTCAGCTCGGTGGTCAGCGGCAGGCGCCAGTCGTCGAACAGGTTGTCGTCCTGGCCCGGCACGGCAACGTGCTCGGGACGGGTATCACGGATCACCAGGACCTGGCGCCCGGCCTCATAGCCATCCACCCGGCCCCGCTCATAGCCTTCGCGCAGGCCATCGGCATGGCCGTTGCGTTGCCCGGTAGCGTGGCCCAGGAACCAGGAGTCGCGGTGTTGTGCCTGCAGTCGCGACAGGCCACGCCCTAGCAGGCGGGCCGCCAGGCGGCGCAGCCAGGGCAGCTGTGCGGGCGGGGTCAGGTCGGCCGGGGCCTGGGGAAGCTCGTGAGGCACGGTCACTCCATTGAAAATCGAAACAGCGGGCATGTTCGCCTCATCCGCGCAAAAGTGCCAGCGAATGCTTATGGATCAGGGAATTAGGCGATGAAACGCATGCTGTTTCGCATAAACATATATCGAATAATCAAATTATATAAAGCCGATATTTACGCTTTTTATCGATCTATCAAAGTCGCATCATGGCCCCATTCCACCGAATCAGAGGAGCATCACCATGCTGCAACTGCGACCCTTCGAGAGCCTTGGCCACGCCAACCACGGCTGGCTGGACGCCCACCATCACTTCTCGTTCGCCGAGTACCATGATCCGGCGCGTGTGCACTGGGGCAACCTGCGGGTCTGGAACGACGACCTGATCGCCGCCGGCGCCGGCTTCCCGCCCCATCCACACCGCGACATGGAAATCATCACCTACGTACGCGAAGGTGCCATCACCCACCAGGACAGCCTGGGGAACAAGGGCCGTACCGAGGCCGGCGACGTGCAGGTGATGAGTGCCGGCAGCGGTATTGTCCACAGCGAATACAACCTGGAGAAGGTCGACACGCGGATCTTCCAGATCTGGATCATTCCCGAGAAGGTCGGCGACGCGCCGTCCTGGGGTACCCGACCGTTCCCCAAAGGCGAACGCGGCGAGGGCTTCGTGACCCTGGCCAGCGGCCGCGAGGGCGATGAGGACAGCCTGCGCATCCGCACCGACGCCCGCCTGGTGGCCGCCACCCTGCGCGCCGGGGAAAGCGCCGAGTACCGGCTCGATGAAGGTCGCCGTGGCTACCTGGTCCCAGCCAAAGGCCTGGTCGAAGTGAACGGGCTGCAGGCCAAGGCGCGCGACGGCGTGGCGATCGAGCAGGAGACGGTGGTGAAGGTGACCGCGCTGCAGGACAGCGAGATCGTGCTGGTGGATGTAGCCTGATCCATCTCGAACACGGGACAAGCCCGCTTGGGTTTGTCCCGTGTTGCTTCGCTAGCCTCGCCGCCTGAGCGTTGCCGACGGCAACTCACCGAAACGCTGGCGATAGCTCTCGGAAAACCGCCCCAAGTGCAGGAAGCCGTAGTCCAACGCCAGTTCGGTCACGCTGCGCACCGCGCAGCTGGGATCGCTCAGGCAGGCCTGCACGCGCTCCAGCTTGCGTTGGCGGATGTACTGCCGAGGCGTGGTATTCAGATGGCGATCGAACAGCGCATACAACGAGCGCACACTCATGTTCGCCTGCTCGGCCAGCGCTTCGGCGCTCACTTCCAGCTTGAGGTTGCGCTCCACGTAGTCCAGGATCCGCTCCAGGCCTGCGCCCGCCCCGCTCAGCGTCTCCATGCGCACGTTGGTGCTCATCAGCGTCAGCAGCTTGCTGGCGATGATCTGGCTGTAATGTCCCTGTACTCGCGGCAACGAGCCGCTCACTTCGGCTTCGTTGCAGATCATGCCCAAAAGATTGAGAAAGCCGCCCAGTTCCTCCAGCCGGTAGTGGTTGCGCAGGAAGCGCACGCCGCCGCTGGGCCTTTGCCAGCGCTGCTCGTCGCAAATGCTGTCGAGCAGGCGCACCGGCACCTTGAGAATGAACTTCTCGCAATCCTCGGAATAGGTCAGGTCCACCGGGTCGTCCGGGTTGATCAGCAACAGCTCGCCCGGCACCAGGTGGTGTTCGCGCTGATGCCCGCGCCACAGGCAGTTGCCGTTGAGCAGCACCTGCAGGTGGTAGATGGTTTCCAGCGCCGGCGAGGTGACCCGCACACTGCCGCCGTAGCTGATCCGGCACAGGTCCAGTTCGGCGAACTTGCGGTGGCTGAGGCTGGCCTGGGGGTGGGTGGTGCGGGACAGGCCGATATGGTGCTGGCCCACATGCCGGTTCACGTAGTCGGACACGGCATAAGGGTCGGCATGGTGGAACACGCAGCTTTGCTCGCTCAGCAGGCGGCTTTCCATGGACAAGGCACTCGCCATCGTTATTGTTATGGGCGCCGCCCGCTGCTACCCGGGAGGTGCGCAGGTGGTCGTTCACGGTCATTCTATCCAGCAGCCCAGGGTGTGTCGGGGCAGGTGACGGTCGGCTGGCAAGGCCCACACTAAGCAAAAACCCGGGGTCTGGGCAATGCGCAGGCGACAAACGCCGGGCGGACAGCGGACAGTGCGCGGATCAGCTTGTTCGATCAGCGAACACGGCTCATTGCACCGGCAGGAAATTCATCAGCAGCAGGCTCTGCGCGTAGTTCAGGCCGATCCTCCGGTAGCGCTCATCGAGCATTTGCGCCAGCAGGTCCAGGCGGGCGACGACCTTGCCGAACTCCACCGCAAAACTCAGGTTGCTGCCCTGCTCGGTGATCTCGTTGGAGAACAGCAGCAGCACGCCGTTGGCATCCTGGCGCTGGCTGAGCATCCAGGTGGCCTTCTCGATGTTGCGGGCGGCGTTGTTGATGAACAACGGATCGAGGGTGTCGGTCATGTAGAACTCGGTGCGTCCGCCATGGGCGGTGACCAGCATGCTGCCGATGGCGTAGATGAACGCGCCTACCCGATCACCACGAAATTCAGGGCTCAGGGCGTAGCTCAGGGCGGTCAGGTCACGGCGCTCGCCCAGTTGCGGCAAGGGTTGGCGTTGCTCGATGGCGATACGAATCTGCCGCGCCGCCGTGGTGGCGTCAAGGTAGCCGGACTGCTTCCACTGGCTGGGGTTGCGCAGGTACAGCTTGTTCATCAGCAGGTAGAGGCTTTGCAGGTTGTCGCGCATGGCCAGGGTCGCCATGCGATCGACACTGGTCTGGAACAGCTCGTCCGGCTTGCCGTTGCCGAACTGGGTCAGCATGTCACGCCCCTGTTGCTGGGTGCAGGCGGCCAGGCACGCCAGACTGCCGGCCAGTAGTAGACAGCGGGGAAACTGGATGAGTCGTCGTACGGCCATCGGCACCGGTGGGGGTCGTCGGCCCTGCCGGGGATCGGCGGGGCCTGGCCATGCATAGAACGCACAAATGCGAAAAAGTGCGATGGCCAGGCCGATTGCCGGTGCGCGGCCTTACAGGGCGTGACGCAACATCTCCAGCACCTGCGCATGCAGCGCCGGATCGCCACAGGCCACCACGCAGCCACCGTCCTGGGCCGAGCTGCCGTCCCAGGCGGTGATGACGCCGCCCGCCCCTTCGATGATCGGCATCAGCGCCTGTACGTCGTACGGCTGCAGGCTCGCCTCGACGATCACATCGACGAACCCCGATGCCAGCATGCAGTAGGCGTAGCAGTCACCGCCGTAGCGCATCAGCCGCGCCTTGCCGGCGACCGACTCGAAGGCCGCCTTGCGCGCCGGGGTATCGAACATGTCGGGGGTGGTGCACATCAGCGTGGCTGAAGCCAGGTCGGCGCAGGCGCGGGTCTTGAGCGGCGTGTCACCGCGCCATGCGCCTTGTGGGGTGCCGATGAAGCGCTCGCCGGTGAACGGCTGGTTCATCACACCGACCACCGGGTGCTCGCCATCGTTGAGGGCGATCAGCGTGCCCCACAGCGGCAGGCCAGTGATGAAGGCACGTGTGCCGTCGATCGGGTCGAGCACCCAGGTCAACGGGCTGCTGCCCTGTGCGGTGCCCTGCTCCTCGCCGAGGATGCCATGGGCCGGATAACGGGCCTGGATCAGCTGGCGCATGGCCTCTTCGGCGGCCTTGTCAGCGACGGTCACCGGGTCGTACAGGCGTCCGCCCTTGTCCTCGACATCCAGGCTGGCGCGAAAATACGGCTGGATCGCGGTGGCGGCGGCATCGGCCAGCTGTTCGGCGAAATGGCGGAATTCGACGATCTGGTCAGCGCTCAGGGACATGGGGCGGGCCTCGTGATTGGAAAGGATCGGCATCATACCCGACTACACGATGAGGCGGATTCCGGCGGCATCAATGATATTGTTATGCCATTATTCCTGCTTCATTTAACCGTCACTCACTCGTTGTACTAGGATAGCAAGCAGCTTCAACGGCCCCGCCGGCAGTCAAGGACGCTGGTCACTGGCGCGCGCAGGCCTTCGTTCCACCGCTTATCATGGATGACACGATGAATTCGCACTTGCTCTTTCCGCAGATCGGCAAAGTCATAGCCAGTACCGGCAGCCGCCATTTTCCGCGGCATCTGCACGACCTGATCCAGACCCACCTGACCATCGACGCCACGCATATTCGCCAGTTGCGCGACCCGGTTTGCGCCACCCGCCCGGACGCGACGCTGATCAGCGAGACGGTGTTCAGTGCCGGCGATTCGGGCGAAGACTTCGACGACCCTGCGCGCCTGCACCTGGCGCGGCGCAAGGATGGTTACCGCTACGAGATCACGGTGTTGCGGGCTGACCCGCGGGTTGGCTTCTCGGCGACCGAACGCAGCCGGCTCGAAGACATTTCGCCGTTGCTGCTGCCTATGCTGGAGAAGCACATCAATGCCTTGCAGCCGGCCGCTTCTGGACCGGTGGACCTCGACAGCGTCGAGCAGCGGTTTATGGAACGGCTGCGACAGACGGGGATCAGCCTGTCGCACCGGGAGATGCAGGTGTGCGAGGGGTTGCTGGCCGGGCTTACGGCGCCGCAGCAGGCCGAGCAATTGCGGCTCAAGGTCAATACGGTGGAGAGCTACCTGCGCAGGGCGGCGATCAAGTTGGGGATCAGTGGGCGGCATTCGTTGATGAGGTGGATGTATGGTTAGGGGGCTCTGGTTCCTTGGTGATTGTTTTGGTTTTTGTATGCGCATTCGTAGTTGATGTCGACATTTAGTCACCTTTTCGCCTTTACGGCGACCTACTTTTCTCTAGGGAAAAGTAGGCAAAACCGTTCCGCTCCGTTCATCCGGCCCCTACGCTGCGCTCCGGGGTTCCCTCGCTCCGTTCTTGCTCCCGTGGGTACCGCGCTGTACGCCCCATCCTGGGGCGCAGCGCTCGACGGCCATCCATGGCCGTCGCCCCACTACGCAAGAACTCCGCTCGGCCTCCTGAAGTCGCAATTGGTGGCGCCTGGACTATTGCGCGCTTAGAAGCAAGAGCAAGAGCAAGAGATGCGAAGTTAGTTGTTTGACCGTTATTTATATATTTGCTGTTCCGGCCCCTTCGCGGGGCAAGCCCGCTCCTACAGGGTTATATATATAACGGCAACTATCGCGTGGGAGCGGGCTTGCCCCGCGATACGATCGAGAGATTAATTAAGTTCCAACTAGCGACAGCTGCACCAGTCCAGGCGCCGCCCGTAACTTCGCGACTTCAGGAGGCCGAACGCAGGCCTTGCGGAGGGAGGTGACGGGCATGGATGCCCGTCAAGCGCTGGGGCCCAGGATGGGCCCTGCAGCGCGGTCCTCCCGGGAGCAAGGCCGGAGTGAGGGAATCCCGCCACGAGCGGGACGGATGAATGGAGCGAGGTTTTTTTGGTGACTTTTTGATCCTTCAAAAAGTTACCCGCCGTTGAACTGACCCCCGAAAGTTGGACGCCTGACTCCAACCGGAGGGTGTTCCATGACGAAATACAATCTAGCGCTCAAGCAAGCACTCATCGAAGAGTGCCTTTCTGCACGGAGTGTTCATGAGGTAGCACTGAAGCATAGCCTGAGTCCATCGTTGCTACGCCGTTGGATAAAGGGCTATGAGCAACACGGCGCAGCAGGTCTGACTACCAAGTACAGCCACTACGACGCCCAGTTCAAGTTGAAGGTTTTGCAGTGCATCGAGCAAGGCGGACTGTCAGCCCAGCAAGCCTGCATACAGTTTGATATCCGAGGTCCGAGTAGCATCAGGCAGTGGAAAAGGCTGTACGATGAAGGCGGAGTAGAAGCACTTCACCCGCATCGTGCCCGAGAATCCCGAATGCCCCGCAAAGCATCAAAACAACCCAGCATAAGCCCGGCTCCCCCTGCAGATACCGAGCTGACACCTGAGCAGATGCTCGAAGAGCTGGAGTATCTGCGTGCGGAGAATGCCTATCTAAAAAAGCTCGATGCCTTGATCCAAGCGGACCCCAGCACTGCGCAATCAAGAAAGCGCAGACCGTCCAAGGATTGAGGCATGAGCATCGGCTAGCTCTGCTTTTACGCGCGGCAGGGCTGGCACGCAGCACCTTCTATTACCAAAGCAAAGCGTTGGTGACCGACAAGCATGCGGTTCTCAAAGAGCGCATCAATAGCCTCTATCACAAGCACAAGGGGCGGTACGGCTATCGCCGCATCACCGCAGTGCTTGAGCGGCACGGCGAAGTGATCAATCACAAGAAGGTGCAGCGGTTGATGCAGTTGATGAATCTGAAATCCCTGGTAAAAGTGAAGAAATATCGCTCCTACCGAGGTTCCGAAGGGCTTGTTGCATCTGATCTGCTCAAGCGTGAATTCAAGGCGGAAGCCCCTAATCAGAAATGGGTAACCGATGTGACTGAGTTCAAGGTGAAAGGGCAGAAGCTGTATCTTTCACCTGTGATGGACCTGTACAACGGCGAAATTCTTGCCTATCAGATCAATCCGCGCCCTGAGTTCAAGATGGTATCGACGATGTTGGAGCAAGCTTTCGAGCGGCTGAGCCCAGATGACAAACCGATATTGCACTCCGATCAAGGTTGGCAATATCGACAGCCTGCTTATCGACATATGCTGGGCGGAAAGGAAATCCAGCAGAGCATGTCGCGTAAGGGCAACTGCCTGGACAATGCCGCGATGGAAAGCTTTTTCGGTACACTCAAGAGCGAGTTTTTCTATCTGGAATCGTTTGACAGTGTTGAGCAACTGGCATCAGGGCTAGAGGACTACATCGCCTACTACAATCAAGAACGTATAAGTCTAAGACTGAATGGCTTGAGCCCGGTACAATTTCGGACTCAAGCGCTGAACCCATAGCGTACCCCGTCCAACTTTCGGGGGTCAGTTCACGTAAGGACGGAAAGGTGACTTCTCGTCGCCACCGCAAATGAATGCGCATAAAACTTACAAAACTACCCAACAACAACAACAACAACAACAACAACAACAACAACAACAACAACAAGCCCCAGGTCAGGCCCCAGGTCCCCGAGGTAACGCTTCGGCCTGAGCCGTTCTCGCCGCGACCGGCGGAGTCAACCGCAACACCCGATCCCGCCCCCCCTCAGCAAGCAGATACCCACCCTTTCCATCCGGAACAATAGCCTGAGGCGCCTTCAGATAGCTGAGCACCGTATGGCGAGTACCATCACCATCAATACGCAGCAACCGCGCTCGATGAGTCGAGTCCTCGCTGATCCAAAGCCCACGCTGGTCACAAAGCAGGAACGTTGGATTACGCAGCCCCTCCACCACCACTGGATCAGCACCTTCGGCATTGAGCGCACGAACCTTGCCGGCGGCCTTCTCGGTATATAACAGCCGCCCATCGGTACAACGGGTCAGACCTTCCGTTTCGGTCAGCCCCGCACGCAGCACATCGAGTTCACCGCTGCGCCAGTCGTAGCGCATCAACCGGCCATCACCCTTGCGGTCTTCGATGGCATAAAGATGCTGGCCATCGTTATACAGGCCCTGCACGTTGTTACCCTCGAACAGCTGGCTGACTTGCCCATCGCGCGAAACGCTGACCGGTGCCCCGCCTACCTCCTGGCTGAACGCCCAGCCACCCTCGACGGCAACCATGCCGTCGGGCTTGGACAAACGATCAAGCACCACCACCCGATCCCCCTCGGCGGTGATGCGCATGATGCTGCCCTTGCCGCCGTTCAGCTCGCGGCTGACCAGCAGGCTGCCGTCGGCCTGGGGCAGCAGCGAAGCGGCCCGGGTCACCGAGTTGTGCAGCACCTGCACGTTCCAGCCCTCGGCGGCCTGCACCGGATAGAAGGACTGCCAGCCGAAGAAGCCCAGGGTACAGGCCGCCAGGCCCACGGTGGTGGCCAGGGTAAGACGGACAGCACGTTTGCGCAGGACAGGCATCATCGATTCAGCTCCGTGAAAGTGCTGGCGATGCTAGCAAGGTGATGTGAAAAAAATGTCGTTGCCATAAACCCTGGGAAACTTCCTACAACTGCGCCATGGAAACGCTGTCATCACATTCAGTATTTGGATACCGGGTATTCCAACATTTAATTTGTAGATGATGCAGCCACGCCCCTATGCTGGCGGTGCATCCCCTGCACGCACCGGCCGGTGTGGTCCAAGGCATGGGGAGAGAACAACAAGTCGAGACCGTTCATGTCGAAACCTTCCTACTTCGCCCCCCACGGTGGGCACCCGGCTCAGACCGAGCTGCTGACTGACCGTGCCATGTTCACCGAAGCCTATGCCGTCATCCCCAAGGGCGTGATGCGTGACATCGTCACCAGCCACCTGCCGTTCTGGGACAAGATGCGCATGTGGGTCATCGCCCGTCCGCTGACCGGTTTCGCCGAGACCTTCTCCCAGTACATCGTCGAAGTCGCCCCCGAAGGCGGCAGCGAGCGTCCAGAACTGGACCCGAACGCCGAAGCCGTGCTGTTCGTGGTCGAGGGCGAGATCGACATCACCGTCGAAGGCAAGCACCACACCCTGGTTCCCGGCGGCTACGCGTTCCTGGCCCCGGGCGCCGACTGGAGCCTGCGCAACAACAGCAAGGCCAACGTCACCTTCCACTGGCTGCGCAAGCACTACCAGAAGGTCGAAGGCCTGCCGGTTCCCGAGTCGTTCGTCACCCACCGCGACAACGCCACCGTCATCGAGATGCCGGGCACCGAAGGCCGTTGGGTCACCACCCGCTTCGTCGACATGGCCGACATGCGCCACGACATGCACGTGAACATCGTGACCTTCCAGCCGGGCGGCGTGATTCCGTTCGCCGAGACCCACGTCATGGAACACGGCCTGTACGTGCTGGAAGGCAAGGCGGTGTACCGCCTGAACCAGGACTGGGTCGAGGTCGAGGCCGGCGACTTCATGTGGCTGCGCGCCTTCTGCCCGCAGGCCTGCTACTCCGGCGGCCCGGGCCCGTTCAGCTACCTGCTGTACAAGGACGTCAACCGTCACGTGCACCTGACGCTCAATCCGCAGCGTTAGTCGTAAGCATCACCAGCGTGGGAGCGGGCTTGTCGGAACGCCGCACCGCCCGGATCACCGGCGAAGCCGGTGCTCTACACCCCATCGCGGGGCAAGCCCGCTCCCACGCTGTCCAGTGCCCCTGCGCGACGGTGCAGCCAAACGGGCTGGACGACCTCCTGCAGGTCTTGATCCATACTGATCGGACCTTCCCCCTACGGCATCCCCGCCATGACCCTCCTGCGCCCTCTGTTCGTCCTGCTGCTCCTGCTGCCGGGCACCTTGCCGTGGGCGGACGACTGGCAACTCGCCCACCAGGAAGACGGCATCGATGTCTACCTGAGCAGTGTCAGCGGTTCGCCCTACCAGCAGTTCCGCGGCATCACCCGGATCAAGGCCAGCCTGCGCACCCTCACCGACCTGCAGGAGAACCTGCGGGTGGCCTGCAAATGGCTGTACGCCTGCGCCGACATGCGCCTGCTGGAGGTGGACGGCGACACCACCTGGGTCTACCTCACCACCGCCCTGCCCTGGCCGGCCAAGCCCCGCGACATGGTGCTCAAGGTACGCACCGAGCGCCTCGACGACGACACCCTGGTCCGCCACCTGAGCGCCGAGCCCGGGCGGGTACCGGCAACACCCGGGCTGATCCGCGTGCGCCGGCTCAGCGGCGAGTGGATCATGCGCCCGCTGGGCGAGCGCGAGACCGAGGTCACCTACCAGCTACGCGCCGACCCGGCCGGCGATGTGCCGGGCTGGCTGGCCAATCGCTTCGTCGTCGATGCGCCGATGGTCACCCTGAAGACCTTGCGGGCGGTGGCCGAGCGTCAACCGTAATCGCTAGCGACTGCGCAGCAGCAGGGACGCCAGCGCACAACCGAGCAACGCCACGCACGACAGGTAGAACGCATCCGAATAAGCCATCAGGTAAGCCTGCTCGCGCACGCTCTGGTCGATCAACGCCAAGGTCTGCATCACCTGCGGCGACTGCGGGTCGACCATGCCGCCAGGCAGGCGCTGCTGCAGCCCGCCGTCGAACAGCGTCAGCCCTTCGCCGACCCGCACCGAATGAAAGCGCTCGCGCTGCGACACCAGTTGCGTGAGCAGCGCCGTGCCCAGCGCGCCGCCTAGGTTGCGCAGCATCGAGATCAGCGCCGAGGCCGAGCCGGCCTGGGCCTTGTCCAGGCCCTTCACCGCCAGCACCGACAGCGCCACCATGATCAGCGGCTGGCCAATGCCGCGCACCACGGTCGAGGGGATGATCACGTTGCTGCCCGCGTCCACCGTCAGCGTCGAGCCCAGCCAGCAGCCCAGGGCCATGATGGCGAAGCCGCTGGCCACCAGCAGCTTGGCGTTGAGCCAGCGCATCAGCCGGGGCAGCAACGGCGCCAGCAGCAACTGGACCAGGCCGTAGGCGATCAGGCTCTTGCCGATCTCGCTGGCGCTGTAGCCCTGCACCAGCGACAGGTAGTTGGGAACCAGGAACACCAGGCCGAAAGTGGCCGCGCCGAACACCGCCATGGCCAGGCTCGACACGCCGAAGTTGTAGCTGCCCAGCAGCCGCAGGTTGATGAACGGCCGCGTGCCCCACAGCTGGCGCTGGATGAACAGCGCCAGGGCGATCACCGCGACGAGGCTGAAACCGACGATGAAGCGCGACTCGAACCAGTCCTTGCGCCCGCCCTCCTCCAGCACCACCTGCAACGCCCCCAGCCCCAGCGCCATGGCGACGATGCCCAGCCAGTCAGCCTGGCGCAGGGCACTGCGATCACCGGCCTGGCCCTTGATCGACCAGGCCACCGCCGCCAGCAGGGCCACGCCCGGCGGCAGCTGCAGCAGGAAGATCCAGCGCCAGGAGTACATGTCGGTGAGCCAGCCGCCGATCGACGGCCCGGCGGCCTGGGCCACGCTGTTGGACAGGCTGAACAATGCCATGCCCAGCGCCAGGCGGCTGGCCGGCAGCTCGGTGATGATCAGCTGCATCGACAGCGGGATCAGCACCGCGCCGGAGGCGCCCTGGATCACCCGCAGACTGATCATCGCCTCCAGGCTGCCGGCCATGGCGCAGCTCACCGAGCTGACCAGGAACACCGCCGAGCCCACCAGCATCACCCGGCGCAGGGAGAACACCTGCACCAGCCAGGCCGTCAGCGGGATCATGCTGATCTCGGCCACCAGGTAGGCGGTGGAGATCCACGAGCCCTCCTCGAAGCTGGCCCCCAGCGCGCCCTCGATCTCGGGCAGGGCGGCGCTGGTGACATGCACGTTCATGCCGGCCATGAAGCAGCCGAACAGGCCGCCGATCACCGCCACCCAGGCGCGCAGCGAGACTTTGTCCTCAGCGCTCATGGCGGGCCTGCCGGGTGTCGACGGTGGCGATCACCGACATGCCGGGCAGCAGCCGTGGGCTGTCGTCGCCCTCCGGGTCGAGGTGGATGCGTACCGGAAAGCGCTGGACGATCTTGGTGAAGTTGCCAGTGGCGTTGTCCGGCGGCAGCAGCGCGAACACCGCGCCGGAGCCTGGGGAGACGCTGTCTACCGTGCCGCGCCAGTGCTGGCCGAAGGTGTCGACCTCAAGGGTCACCGGCTGGCCGGGGCGCATCTGCGCCAGCTGGGTTTCCTTGAAGTTGGCCACCACGTACGCCTGCGCCACCGGTACCAGCGCCAGCAGCGGCAGGCCGGGGGTGACGTACTGCTGCTGGCGCACCTTGCGCTGGCCGATCACGCCGTCGAACGGCGCGCGGATCTCGGTGTCGGCCAGGGCGCTGCGGGCCAGGTCGGCCTCGGCGCGGGCCTGGTCGAGGTCAGCCTGGCGCTGCAGCAGCTCGGCTTCCAGTTGCTTGCCCTGCTGCTCCAGCATCGCCTTGCGCGCATGCTGGCGGGCCAGTTCGGCGTCGGCGGCGCGCTGCATGGCCTGGGCCTGGATACGGGTGGCGCGGGCCTGCTCCATGCGCTGCACGCTGGCCGCCTGCCATTGTGCCAGGTGCTGGTAGCGCTGCCAGTCGGCCTCGGCCCGCTGCGCCTCGCCGCGGCTGCCACCGCGTTCGGCGTCGGCGCGGGCGATGGCGTGGGCCTGCTCGTCCTGCTCGGCGGCGAAGGCGCGCAGACGCATGCGTTGCACCTGCAGCGCCGCCTCGCTCACCGCCAGTTGCGCCTCGGCCTTGCGCAGGCGGTCGCGAAAGTCGCGTTCGTCCAGGCGCACCAGCAGGTCGCCGGCCTTGACCGTGGCGTTGTCCGCCACCGCCACCTCGGCCACGTAGCCACTGACCCGGGCACTGATCGGTGCCCAGTCAGCGCGCACGTAGGCGTCGTCGGTTTGCTCCAGGAAACGACCATCCAGCCACCAGTAGCCGCCATAGGCCGCCGCCAGCAGCCCCAGTCCCCCGGCCAGGCCGAAGCGCAGCAGGCGCTGGCGGCGCCGGGCGCGGGTTTGCTCGAAGGTGTGCTGGGGATCTGGGCTGACCGCCTGGTTCATGCTGGGCTCCATCCGATGGGGGGAGCGCCAGGGTACGGAATCTGAGATTGTCGTTCGCTCGCGAATCGGCAAGCAATCGTCGCGAAATGGACAGCAAATCAGTGAGTAGAGAACCTGTAGGAGCGGCCTTGTGCCGCGAAAGGGCTGCAAAGCAGCCCCGGCGATCTTTGCGCTTACGCTGAAATCCGGGGGCCGCTATGCGGCCCTTTCGCGGCACAAGGCCGCTCCTACAGGGGGTTGCGTCCGCTGTGGGAGACTTTCAATCCTGTAGGAACGCCAGCACCTGCTCCGCGGCCACCTGCGGATCTTCCTGCATGAAGCAGTGCCCACCCGCCACCTGCCGCGCACTCACCTGGGCGTTGAGCCCCGCCAGGCGCTGTACCGAGTGCGGCACGAACGGATAGGTCTGCTCGCCGTACAGGATCCGCGTCGGCGTCTGGATACGGCCCAGCTGCTGCCACATACGCTCGGGGAACGAACTGAAGATCTCCACCTCACGGCTGGGCCGGCACTTGAGTACCACGCCTTCGCCGCAATCGCCGATGGCGTGCTCCACATAGGCCTGCAAGGCGGCGTCGGTCCAGCCCTTGAAGATCCCCCGCCCTTGCAGCGAGGCCTGCGCCGCCTCGCGATCAGGCCAGTGACTGCGGCGGGTGGCGGCCTTGCGCGCCAGGGCGTGGCGACGGTGCAGGCCGACCATGGCGGCGGCGCCCATTACCCCGATCATGCGCCGGCTGAACAGTACCGGGTCGAGCAGCACGGCGCGTTGGAACAACTGCGGCTCGCTGGCCAGGATCAGGCCGGTGAGCACGCCGCCGAAACTGTGGCCCAAGGCGTAACGCGGGACATCGCCATACTCGCCACGCCCGGCCTCGAACGCCTCCACCGCCAGCGCCGCGCTGCGGTTCCAACCGCAAAAGGCGCCGCCGTGGTCACTGTCGCCATGGCCTTGCACATCGCTCAGCCACAGGTCGAAGTGTTCGCCCAGGCGCATGAGCATCGGTTGGTAGACCAGGCTGCAGAAGCCGTTGCCATGCAGAAAGTGCAGCAGCGGCCTGCCACTGGCGGGGGTTCGCCATCCGCGCAGGGTAAAGCCTTCCGCGCATTCATGGGACCAGGGAATCAACTCCATCGACGGCACTCATCGGCTCTAGGAAAACGCCGATTCTACAAACAGCAGCGGATACAGTGAAATCACCAGCAGCACGGCCATCAGGACATTGAACAGCACCACCGCGCGCGGGTTGCGCAGCAAGTTGCGCAAGGCGCTGCCGAACATCACCCAGATACCGACGCTGGGCAGGTTCACCAGGGCAAAAACGGTGGCGATGACAATCACGTTGAACACGTAGCCCTGGGCCGGCGTATAGGTGGTGATCGCCCCGATCGCCATTACCCAGGCCTTCGGGTTGACCCACTGGAATGCCGCGGCGCCCCAGAACCCGAGCGGCTTGCGACTGCCGACGGTATCGCCAGACATCGGTCCGGAGGTGGCGATCTTCCAGGCCAGGTACAGCAGGTACGCCGCGCCCGCGTAGCGCAGGATGCTGTACAGCGGTGGCCAGGCCTTGAACACCTCGCCCAGCCCGAGGCCCACCGCCAGCACCATCACCATGAAGCCGACACTGATGCCCAGGGCGTGGGGAATGCTGCGACGCACGCCGAAGTTGACCCCCGAGGCCAGCAGCATGGTGTTGTTCGGACCGGGGGTGATGGAAGAAACGAAGGCGAACAGGACGAACGCACTGAGCAGATCGAGCGAGGCAAGCATGGCGGCGGTTTCCGGCTTTTCTGATTATCGAAAGGCCACAGTAGCGGAGGGTTGAATGGAATGACCGGTACAGTTAGGTGAAATTGAGTGGATACACATTTCTGAGCTGGTTGTATGGCCTCCGGGTGCATGCCTTCAGGCTTGCATCGTCCTTGAGATCGAGCGCCGCCCGCGCGGCGCATCGCGGCACAAGGCCGCTCCCACATCTGTTTCGGGCCAATTTTTCCTGTGCCATTACCTGGTCCGCCCTGTTGGTACGACGCGGTTTCAGCGTGGTCGCTACCGCCGCTCCACATGACTGAAGACATGCACCAAGGCGGGCAACCATGGCGTAACAGGTTCGGCACGTTGCAACAAATGTGGGAGCGGCGGTGCGCCGATGCGACTTGACCCGCGATGCGCCGCGCGGGCGGCGCTCGATCTCATAGGCGCTGCAAATCTTCCGACAAACCACCAGTTCTATTAATTGCGAGGCGCCTCGCCCCAGAACGACGCCTGCGCCAATACCGGTACCTCGACGCGGCTGCGCTGGCCGCCGCGCTCGATCACCAGGCCGCGGCCTTCGATGGCCACCAGGTGCACGCCACGGGCCAGTTCCTCGCCGCTGCGCACGGCACGCGCCGGGCCACCGTCGATGCTGACGATGGCCACCGCGCCCTGGCTGCCGGCCATCACCCCGCTGACCTGGATCTGCACCTGCAACGGCAGGTCGGCGAACCAACGCCCGGCCGGCGCTTCGCTGGGCGCCAGGGCTTCGGCGGGCTGCTGCGATACCACGTCCAGCGAGGGCTGCAGCAACAGGCTGGTCCAGGTCACCAGGCCGGCGATCAGGGCCAGCAACCCCAGCCCCTGCAACAACGGGCCGAGGGACAGGTTGAGACGGGCAATACGCATGGTCACGCGCTCCTTGTGTGCCTGCGTCCGAGCATACCGACCTAATCTCACGGTTTTGTTTCACACGGCGATCATCTTGCGCGGGCAAGCTGTCGGGCAGGACAAGGAGCACCCCGTGAACGGACAACGTGGTTTCACCCTGATCGAACTGATGGTGGTGCTGGTGATCGTCGGTATCGCCAGCGCCGCTATCAGCCTGAACATCCGCCCCGACCCAGGCAAGCACCTGCGTGCCGACGCCGAACGCCTGGCGCGCCTGCTGGAATTGGCGCAGAGCGAGGCCCAGGCCGACGGCCAGCCGCTGCGCTGGCAAAACGATCGCGACGGTTACCGATTCGTGCGCGCCGATGGCCAGCTACTCGCCGAGGGCCCGCTCAAGCCGCGCCGCTGGCAGGCCGAGGCGGTCAAGGTTCAGCGCGAACCCCGAGGCGCGGTGTGGCTCGATGGCGAATGGATCAGCGCGCCGCTGACCCTGCGCCTGCGCAGCGGCGCGCTGCGGGTGGAACTGGCGCGCAACGCCGCCGGCCAGGTGCGGGTGAGCCAGCCATGAATCGGCAAACAGGCTTCACCCTGATCGAAGTGATGATCGCCATCCTGCTGATGGCGGTGGTCAGCCTGATCGCCTGGCGCGGGCTGGACAGCGTCAGCCGCGCCGGCCGGCATGTGCGTGAGGCCAGCGAGGACCAACAGGCGATCCTGCGGGTGTTCCAGCAGCTGGAACGCGACCTGGCCCTGCGCGCCACCGTCGAACTGGTCGAACCACCCCTGCCCGGCCGCGAACCGCCGGGCAAGCCATTGCTGCCTGCAGTGCGCGCGCGTGCCGATCGCCTTGAGCTGGTGCGCTCCGGCGCCGTCGCCGGCAGCGGCCTGCAACGGGTGCGTTGGTACGTGCGTGGCGGCACCCTGTACCGCACCGCCGCGCCGCTGCGCGAGCGCTTTCCGCTGCCCGCGCCCAAGGCTGCGGTGGCCGTGCTGGACAACGTCAGTGCCTTCGAGCTGCGCAGCTGGCAGGCCAAGGGCGGCTGGCGCTCACCGGCCAGCGAAGCCGACGACAACCCAGCCGGTCTCGAAGTACGCCTGAACCGCCGTGGCCCCCAGGGCGAGGAGCGTTACCGCCAGGTGCTGGGCCCGTTCAACTGACCAGCACCACGCCGCCCGGCAGCTCCAGGCAGCGTGCGCCATAGGCGACACGGATCAGTTCGGCGGCCTGGCGCAACTGGTCGAAACTGAACCGCGCCTGCACCCGCCGGCGCCCCAGCGTGGGGTTGAGCAGCACCAACCGGCCGGGGCGGTAGCGGTTGATCTCGTCGATCACCCGGGCCAACGGCGCGTCGCGGAACACCAGCATGCGCTCACGCCAGGCCATCACCTGGCCCGGGTCGAACGACTCCGGCATCCCGATGCCTTGCGCGCCATAGCGCAGTTGGCGCCCCGCCGGGAGCACCTCGACCCGGCCCTGGACGGCCACGCGCAACTCACCGCCCAGGCAGGTGACGCAGACCCCCTCATCGTCCTCGCGCACGTTGAACCGGGCCTGCTCGGTGCTGATCACCCCATCCTGCGCTCGCACCTGCAAGGGCTGGCCGGCCTGCACCTCGATCTCGCCGGCCAGCAGGGCGATCCCCTCGGGCTCGCGGCTGACCCGGGTGCGCACGTTCAGCTCAAGCTCGATCCCGGGCGCCAGCGCTACCCGTTGCTGCTCGCCGATATCGGTGGCAAACGCCGGTGCCGGCGCCATGGCCTCTTCGAGCAGTCCGCCACGCCAGGCCAGCAGCGCCACCGATGCCGCCAGCGCGCCGCCCAGCAACGCCCGGCGACCGAGCAGCGGCGCGCCCTGCCCGGCCTGTCGTGCCGCGGGCCCGAGCAGGTGCCAGAGCTGGCGTGCCTGGGCAAACGCCTCGGCATGCGCCGGGCTGCGCGCGCACCACTGGCGCAGGGCCCGGGCATCGGCCTGGGTGGCCTGGCCGGACGTCAGCCGTAGCAGCCAGTCCTGGGCCTGGCGCTGCAAGTCGGAATCGGGCGGAATCTGGGACATGGGGCTCACATGAAGAGGTCGACTATCGTTCAAGACGGTTTTCCCGCGCCGGGACCGAACCGCTGAAACACTTTTCGGTCCAGGCGCATCGCGCAATGCCCCAGCGCCGCCTTGAGTTCCTTCTCCACCGTGCGCGTGGAGATGCCGAAGCGCTGGGAGATTTCCAGGTGCGAGGCCTCCTCCAGGCGGGCGGCAATAAAGATCCGCCGACGCCGGGCCGGCAGCTCGTAGAGGGCACCCAACAGGTTCTGGATCTCGCGCTGGCCGCCGACGATGCGCGCCGGGTCCTGGTCTTCGGCCACCTGCAGCAGCGCCTCGACCTCGGCGCCAGTGAGCAGCCGGGCGTCGGCCTCGCGGCGGTCGGCGGCGACGTTCAGGGCCATGCGGTACAGGTAGGCGCCGGGGCGCTGCAGGTCGTGCGTCGCGTCCATGCGGTCGACCCGTAGGTAGGTTTCCTGCAGCACGTCATTGGCCAGGTCGTCAGAACCGAGCCGACGCCTCAGGCGTACCCTGAAGGCGTCGTAGGAGGTCAGAAACAGCTTGACCAGCGCACTGTCCCGAGGTTTGTTCATGCCGCCGCAGCTCCTTGCGAAAGTGGGCAATCCATAGGTTCCGGACGCAGCAGCAGGGTCAGCGGCTGCGCCAGGGATGTCGGCGGCGCCTGTTCCAGACGCACCGTGCGCAGGCGCTCGACCAGCGCGGCGTCGCGGGCGAAATCGCCGGTCGAGGCCAACAGGCGGCTCTGCACCAGCTGACCACCGGCGTCGATCCATACCTGCAAGGCCGCCCGGTAAGCGCCTGGGCGGGTCAATGGCGAAGCGCACAGCGCGCGCTCGACCGCGTGTTGCAACGCCAGCGCATAACTGCCCGATGACGGGCCGCCGTTGCGCCCACGCTCGGCCGCTGCGCGCAGGCGCAGCGGTTGCAGGGTGAAGCCGCCGCCACTGTAGTGCGCCTGCAAGCCGGTGCCCTGCAACAGTCGCTGCAGGCCTTCACGTGCAGGGTAACGACCCAGGACCTGGCTGGAGCGCTGGCCGGCGAGCAACGCCTGGTCGACCAGCACCGCCAGGCCGCTCTGCCGACCGAAGCTGTCCAGCGCCCGGTCCAGCGCCTGGGCCGGGATATCCAGCGTCAGCAATGGCTGGCCACGCAGCCCGGGGGCCGTCACCAACCAGGCCAGCATCAGCGCGCCGACCACAAGCAATGCACGCACAGCTGTCCGGGCCTCCTTGCTGGCCGCCGTCGCCGGGGAAACGTCATCCTGGGGCCTGTGTATGACGCTGTGGTGACAGCCTGCGGCAACCAAAGCTTCACCCCGATTGCGACCTGCAGGCGCTAGACTGCGGCGAAGAACGACTGCCCGGAGACTCGCCATGGCCCGCCTGCCCCTGACCGCCCTGCCCCTGCTGCTGGCCTGCGGCCTGCCGGCGTTCGCCGAACCGCCCAAGGACGGCCAGGGTTGCATCGACGTGCAGGTCGGGCAGTCGCGTGCGCTGGCCTATGACTGCCTGACCCAGCAGTTGCAAGGCAGTGATCCGCGCGCGGCCAAGGGGCTGCGCGAACAGCTGGATCCGGCGCGGCAGATGCAGCGCAGGGCGCCGAACCAGATGGGGCTGGCGACGCCGGCGGCGACTTCGACACGCATGGGTAACAGTTTTGGCAGCTCGGTGGTGCCGCAGCGGCCTTGATGGGGTTGGCGATGGATCGGCAGCGCTCTTGAGATCGAGCGCCGCCCGCGCGGCGCATCGCGGCACAAGGCCGCTCCTACATCTGTTTCGGGCCAATCAATCCTGTACCA
The DNA here is from genome assembly GCF_019646095.1 of Pseudomonas sp. 2hn. Taxonomy (NCBI): domain Bacteria; kingdom Pseudomonadati; phylum Pseudomonadota; class Gammaproteobacteria; order Pseudomonadales; family Pseudomonadaceae; genus Pseudomonas; species Pseudomonas sp. 2hn. The sequence goes on from NZ_CP081016.1 coordinate 3,097,198, forward strand.
ATGCCTGGTCTGCCTTGTTGGCCCGACGAAATTACAGCATGGGCACCACTACCCCTCCCTGCGCAACAAATAGGTATCCATGATCCACCCCTTGCGCCGCCGCACCTCCTCGCGCAGCTGCACGATACGCGCCTTCACCGCCAACAACGGCCCGCTGACCAGCAGCTCGTCCGGCGTGCCCAGGTAGGCCCCCCAATAGATCACCAGTTGCGGGTCGTCCAGGGCGGCAAAGGCGCACTGGCCGTCGAGCATCACCAGCACATTGTCGATCCGCGCCTGTTCGCCCAGGCGTCGGCCCGGCAGCACGGTCAGCGGCTCGCCGATGCGGTTGAGGGGAATCTGGTGGCGGGCGGACAGGGCCTGGATGCTGCTGATGCCGGGGATCACCTGCAAGGCCAGCGCCACGCCTCGTTCGCGTACCAGGTCGAGAATGCGCAAAGTGCTGTCGTACAGCCCGGGCTCGCCCCAGAGCAGGAAGGCGCCGACGTCGTCGGCCCCCAGTTCGTCCTCGATCAGGCGGACGTACAACGCGGCGCGCTGGACGTGCCAGTCCTGCACCGCGCCGACATAATCCGGCGCCTGGCCATCCCGGCGCGGGTCCGCGACCTGCACCAGGCGGTAGCCGCCCTCGGGCCGATAGCGCTCGAGGATGGCCCGGCGCAGGCGCACCAGTTCATCCTTGTCGCTGCCCTTGTCGAGGACAAAGAACACCGTGGCGCGGCGCAGGGCCTCCACCGCCTCATAGGTGACCTGACGTGGATCGCCCGGCCCGATGCCGATCAGTAGAAGCTGTTTCATCGCCTGCCCTGCCTGGTTGCCAGTGGTCATTGTCGACCGACCACCGGCCCTTTCGCAAAGCGGCTCAGAAGATCGAGAAGTTGTAGCTGACGATGACCCGGGTCTCGTCCATGTCACGCGCCCACTTCTCGTAGTTGCTGCGGTAGGTGGAGTTGCGCAGGCGCACGCTGACGTCCTTGAAGGTGCCGGACTGCACCTGGTACTTCAGCTCGCTGTCGCGTTCCCATTCCTTGCCCTCGGCATTGCTGCCCGGGACCTTGACGTTGTCGCCGTTGATGTAGCGGGTGAAGAAGGTCAGGCCGGGCACGCCCAGGGCCTTGAAGTCATAGTCGTAGCGCACCTGCCAGGAGCGCTCCTGGGCGGCGGCGAAGTCGTTGACCTGGGCGTAGTTGACCAGGTACGGGTTGCTGCCATCGAGGTACGGCATGGCGCTGTCGCCGTACATGCGCTGCCAGCCGGCGCTGAGCTTGTGGCCCCCGAGGCTGTAGCCGAGCATGCCGCTGAAGGCGCGGTGGTCGATGTGCCCGGCGCGGGCGTTGCCGATATCGTCGCTCTTGATCAGCCGCAGGTCGGCCGACAGCGTGCCGACCTCCAGGGGCTGGCTGGCGACCAGGCCGAGGAAGTGCTGGCGATAGATGTTCTCGAGCTTGGAGACCTGGTACTGGGCACTGACCCGCTCGTTGAAGCGGTAGTCGACACCGGCCAGGTCGAAGTGGTCGGCCTCGATGTCGCAGGCGTAGCGCTTGTTCTTGCAATGCACGCGGATGTCCTGGCGGTCGGTGGAATCCCGCGCGGTGTACTGGTTCAGGCGCGCCAGGGTGAACTTGAGGTCGCGCACTTCCTCGGAGGTCAGCCAGGCACCGTGGAACATGGTCGGCAGCAGGCGGCCGTCGTTGTACTTGAGCAGCGGCACATCCGGCATCATCGACCCGTACTTGAGCACGGTGTTGGACACTTTCACCTTGCCGGCGACGCCCATCTTGGCGTACTGGTCGGCGGAGTGGCGCGGGTCGTGGCCGGAAGACGGCAACAGACCGCTATTGCTGTCGGCGGGGCTGGAGTCGAGTTTGAAACCGACCATGCCCAAGGCATCCACACCAAAGCCGACCGGCCCCTGGGTATAACCGGACTGGACATTGAGAATAAAGCCCTGCGCCCACTCTTCGCGTTTCGACGCGCCCTGTTTGGAACTGCTGTGGCCGTCACGAAAGTCCCGGTTGAAATAGACATTGCGTGCTTCGACCTTGGCACTGCTGTCTTCAAGAAAACCGGCGGCCTGGGCGTTGACACCGGCACACAGGAAGAACAGGCCGGCAACTCGGCGCCCAGGGGCGATGGGAAAAGGGGCAAACATGCGAGGGAACATCCAAAAGAAAGGCGAAAAACCATCCGGGCAGTCATCTGCACCGGCACTACGCGATGAACGAATACATTTCGACCATCATCCATAATTTTGCGCCAAGGGCTCTAGCATGAGCCATGGGACCATGGTCTAAAGCCTCTGGCCGGGTCGGTTCGAATAACGCGTGAAAAACCGGCAAAGTTCCCCACTAATTGATTGAAAGTTTGCTGTTTACCCACTCGCAAGCGACTACTACACTCTCGCTTAGCGAACAGCTTTACCCATCCACGTGGCCGGCGTTCAGTCTGGTTTCATGTTCGTCACGTCCCGCCACGACAGACTTACAGGAGTGATGACAGTGTCCAGACTTGCAGAGTTTCGTGCTGCCGAAAAAGCGCTCAAGGAACAGATGGCACAACTGGAAGCGCTGAAAAAGGATGCCGGCCTTAAACGCGAAATCGAATTCGAGCAGAAACTAGTCGGCCTGATGAAAAGCTATGACAAGAACCTGCGCGACATCATCGCCATCCTCGATCCGAAGGCCGTGAGCCGCGCCCCGGCGCCGATCAAGCAGCAGCGTCGCCCCCGAGTGGTGAAGGTCTACCAGAACCCGCATACCGGCGAGCGGATCGAAACCAAGGGCGGCAACCACCGGGGGCTGAAAGCCTGGAAGGAACAGTACGGAGCGCAGACGGTGGAAAGTTGGGTGCGCTGATGAAACCTCGACACCTGCTTCACACTTTTTTCACATGCGCAGGCCCACTATCGAACCAGCTAAAGGACTAGCGACCCCATCACGCGCCCGCACATGCGGGCCTCTAATTCCGGCGCCCCGCACTCGTGCGGGGCGCTTTCATTTGCGCTGGCGAGGGACTCCCGTATCATGGTCCGCCTGTTTTAGGCCCTGATTCAGGAGTACCCATGAGCCTGCACGATCTGCAAACCCTGCCCGGCGTCACCGCCCAGCCGGACACCGCCACCGCCAACTTCGTGTTCAACCACACCATGCTGCGGGTAAAGGACATCGAAAAGTCCCTGGATTTCTACACCCGCGTGCTGGGCTTCAGCCTGGTGGACAAGCGCGACTTCCCGGAAGCGGCCTTCAGCCTGTACTTCCTGGCCTTGGTCGACCAGAAGGCCATCCCGGTGGACGACGCCGAGCGCCACCAGTGGATGAAGTCGATCCCCGGCGTGCTCGAGCTGACCCACAACCACGGCACCGAGAACGACACTGAGTTCGCCTACCACAATGGCAACACAGACCCGCGCGGCTTCGGTCACATCTGCATCTCGGTACCGGACGTGGTCACCGCCTGCACCCGCTTCGAAGCCCTGGGCGTGCCGTTCCAGAAGCGCCTGAGCGATGGCCGCATGAAGCACCTGGCCTTCGTCAAGGACCCGGACGGCTACTGGGTCGAGATCATCCAGCCGACCGAACTCAAGGCCTGATCGTCGGTCGCGCTCGTCGGGCCGGGAACTCCCGGCCCCTCGCTGTGGTATCAAGAAGGAACGCCTGTTCCCAGCCACAGCGAGGTAAGGACGATGCAAACCCTTCACTGTGAATACCGCGACCACACCATCACCGCCAGCGTGATGCCCCACCCCGACTCGCCCCTGCCCTATGCGGCCGGCTGCGTGATCACCGATCCCGCGGGCCACAGCAGCCGGCGGATCTCGATGCCGATGAAGTTCTTCGCCGACCTGGACAATGCCCAGCATGTATCCCTGGCCCATGGCCGGGCGCTGGTTGACCAGCAGCTGGACGAGGCTGACCGGCGGGTGTTCTGAACGGAGGCGTTCTCGCACTCCCAGAAAAAATCGAAACTTTTTGATTTCACCGGGACAGCGTGGGAGCGGGCTTGCCCCGCGATCACCGGCAAGGCCGGTGCCATATCACATCGCGGGGCAAGCCCGCTCCCACGCTGATGATGCTTGCAGCTTTGCGCCCTGCGCGACAGTAAAGCCCGAAAGACTTGGCGATCTCCTGCAGGTCGCCACGATGCGGTCAGATATCCCGGGCAAACGCCACTGCCGCGTCTACCTGCTCGGCCGTCGGCCGCACCCCGGTGTACAGCACGAACTGCTCCAGCGCCTGCAACGCGATGACATCGAGCCCGGTGATCACCGGTTTGCCCAGCGCCTCGGCGGCGCGGATCAGTGGTGTCCGCGCGGGCATGGCCACCACGTCGAACACTTGCTGCGCCGCCGCGATGGCGGCTTCACTGAATGCCAACTGCTCAGCCTCCGGCCCTCCGGCCATGCCGATCGGCGTGACATTGACCAGCATGGGCGGACACCGATCGCCCAGGTCCGGCAGCCAGCGGTACCCGCAGACATCCGCCAACTGTCGCCCGGCTTGCTCGTTGCGAGCGACGATAGTGCCCTCACGAAATCCTGCGTCACGCAGGGCACTGGCCACCGCCTTGGCCATGCCGCCGCTGCCGCGCAGGGCGAACGCGGTCGCTGGATCGACCTGGTGCCGGGCCAGCAGCTGGCGCACCGCCAGGTAGTCGGTGTTGTAGGCCTTGAGATGACCATTGGTGTTGACCAGGGTGTTCACCGAGGCGATGGCCGCGGCGGACGGATCGACCTCGTCCACCAGCGCCAGACAGGCCTCCTTGTACGGCATCGACACGCCGCAACCACGGATCCCCAGTGCGCGAATACCGGCTACGGCGCCAGGCAGGTCCTGTGTGGTCATGGCCTTGTAGTAGTAATCCAGCCCCAGCTGGCGGTAGAGATGGTTGTGAAAGCGCACGCCGAACGTACCGGGGCGCCCTGCCAAGGAGATGCACAGCACCGTTTCCCTGCTCGGTGAATGGCTCATCGCGGTTCCTCTGTCATGGCTGAATCGATTGCGCCAGCGTACCAGACCCTGCCGCCGGTCGCCCCTTACACAACCTTTACCCTTTGCCGGCGCGCACTTTACCGTAGCCGCGGTCATAGTTGTCAGGCCCCGTGCGTGGGGCTGTCTTGCGAGGTGTCGCCATGAAGCGTTTGATTCCCGGAATCGCCCTGCTGGTCGGCGCGTTGGCCATCAGCGGGCAGGCATCGGCCCATGGTGGCGGCTGGTATGGCCCGGGGCCAGTGATCGGCGCGGCGGTGGTGGGTGCGGTGGTCGGGGCGGCAGTATCGGGCGGCCACGACCGTACCGTCTACGTCGAGCGCGAGCCGGCCTACTACCCGCCACCCCCGGTCTATGTGCAGGCGCCACCGCCGCCGGTCTACTACCAGCCTTACGTGGTCGAGCGCTATGTGCCCGCCCCGCCGCCACCGGTGTACCGGCGCTACTACGGCCCGCCACCGGTGTACTACGGTCCGCCGCGCTGGTAAGCGCCATAGTTGATAAAAGCAATGACCACTATCGAGGACATTGATTTCAAACCCTGAAGCCATCTGCGTAAGGTGGGGCCATGTTCGAGAGGAGATCCATCATGGCCCCGATCCAGATCATGTCCGTAGTCGGCAGCGCGGTACCCAGCAACCTGCGCCAACAAGGCCTGCTGGCCTGCTGGTACCTGCTGCGCAATGGTGAAACCATCAGCGGCCCGTTGACCAGCCGCCGCTCGGCCGAAACCCTGGCCGACCGCCTGCTCGGCCAGGTGTTCGCTGCCTGACCCCGAATTTGTTGTGCGTTGCTCCCTACGCCCCTTGTGCCCGCCTTGATGGCGGGCTTTTTTTGCCTCGCAGAAACCCGACCTCACGGTTTCACGACCTGCGCAACGCCTGCGCCGTGCAGCCGAAGCGCCGCCGAACCCACTTGCCCAGGTAGCTGGCATCGCCCATCCCCACTTCATCGGCGATCTGCGCCAGGCTGTGGCTGGAATTGAGCAAACGCCAGCGCGCCTGCTGCAGGCGCAGCTCCTGCCACCAGGCCTTGGCGCTCATGCCATGACACGCCTGGAACTGGCGGTCGAGCTGGCGCCGGCTGATGCCCAGCTCGGCCGCCAGCGCCTCCACCGGCAACTGCGCCGCCAGGTGATGGCGCATCAGCGCCGTGGCACGCTGCACCTGGCGTCCCTGCCCGACACCAGCGTCCAGCGAACGCAGGGCGTGAAGGCTATCCCGGCTCTCGTCCACCAGCATGTCGGCCAGGCCCTTGAGCGCCCGGGCGCGGCCACTGGCGCGGGCGATCAGCTCCACCGCCAGGTCGATGGCCGCCGTGCCGCCGGCGCAGGTGATCCGCTCACCATCGAAGCAGAACAGCTGCCCGGTCAGCAGGCGCACGCGGGGAAAGGCCAGGCGAAACTCCGCCTCATGGCGCCAGTGCACGACCACCTGATGACCGTCCAGCAGGCCACAGGCGGCCAGCAGGAAGGCTGCGTTGTCGACGCACACCAGCTTCACCCCGGCCTTGCTCGCCTGCTTGAGCAGGGCCTGGTAACGCGGTGCCAAGGCCGCCGTGGCACTGGCGTTGCGCCCGCCGAACAGCACCAGGTGATCGTAGTCGCCCCAGCGGATGTCCGCAGGGGTTGCCTCGACCTGGACCATCACTGCGCTGCTGGAAACCACCGGCTCCCGGTCCAGCCCGAGCACGGTCCAGCGGCAATAGCGCTGGCGGCTGTAGTCCTCGTCGTCGGCGGAAAAGCGCAGCTTGTCGAGGAACGCGCCGAACGGCAGCAGGGCGAACTCCGGTAACGGCAGGATCAGCAGTCGCAGGTCAGGTGTCATTCAGGAATGTCCAGATATAACCGTTCAATGACCAGATACTACCCTGTATTTCCACTGCCCTGCCCTACACTGGCGCCCTGCACACCCACAAGGCTCCCCCATGGCACTCGACACTTGGCTCATCTACCTGCTCGCCAGCATCGGCCTGTCGCTGACCCCAGGTCCGAACAGCTTGCTGGCCCTGACCCATGGCGCGCTATATGGCGCCAGCCGTACGCTGTTCACTATCCTCGGTGGGGTGCTGGGCTTCAGTCTCCTGATCGCCCTGACCATGTTCGGCCTGAGCGCACTGCTGCAGGCCTCGGCCTCGGTGCTGACGGTGCTCAAATGGGTCGGTGGGGCCTACCTGCTCTGGCTGGGGATCCAGCTGTGGCGCAGCCCGGCGCTGCACCTGGAGCAACCTCGCGGCGGCGTGGCGCTGAGCAATGCCGGGCTGTTCCGCCAGGGCTGCCTGGCGGCACTGGCCAACCCCAAGGTGCTGCTGTTCTATGGCGCGTTCCTGCCCCAGTTCATCGATCCGCAGCGCGGTTTGCTGGTGCAGTTCGTGGTGATGGCGGCGACCTTCGCCAGTGTCGAATGCCTGGTGGAGTACCTGCTGGCACGCCTGGCGTTTCGCATCCGCCCGTGGCTGGCCAAGGGCGGCCGTAAGTTCAACCGCTGCTGCGGGAGCCTGTTCGCGCTGATCGGCGTGGCCCTGCCGCTGGGGCGATAGAAGCCCCGGAGATCAACGCCGGGAAACGCTCAGGAACACCATCAGCGCCAGCGCCGGCAATCCCGCGCCCAGCAACGCCACGCCGCTCCAGCCGTACTGCGCATACACCCCGCTGGCCAGCGCCGAGCCCAATGCCCCGCCGAGGAAGATACTGGTCATGTACAAGGCATTCAGCCGGCCGCGACTGGCCGGATCCAGCGCGTACACCTCACGCTGGCCGATGACCATGTTCATCTGCACGGCGAAATCCAGCAGCACCCCGCTCAACCCCAGGCCGATCACGCTGGCGCCCGGCGCGCTCAGACCCAGCAGCAACGCCAGCGGCGCCAGGGCCATCGCCAGCAGCGAAGCACGTCGCGCATGCCCGGCATCGGCCAGGCGCCCGGCCAGCGGCGCCGCCACCGCGCCCACCGCCCCCACCAGGGCGAACAGCGCGATCTGGCTCTGCGACAGGCCGTGCTCGCTGGCCAGCGCCAGCGGCACCGCCGTCCAGTACAGGCTGAATGCGGCAAACATCAGCGCCTGGTACAACGCCCGCTGGCGCAACGCCGGATGGCGACGCAACAGCACCAGCAACGAGGCCATCAGCCCGGCATAGCTGGCCTTGTGCTCCGGCACCCGGCGCGGCAAGGTCAACGCCAGCAGCAGGATGATCGCCACCATCACTCCGGCGGCGCCGACAAACACCGCGCGCCAGCCGAAGTGATCCGCCACCAGGCTCGCCAGCGGCCGCGCCAGCAGGATACCCAGCAGCAACCCACCCATGATGTTGCCGACCACCCGGCCACGCTCACGCTCCGGCGCCAGGTGCGCCGCCAGTGGTATCAGCATCTGCACCGCCACCGAGCTGAAGCCGATCAGCAACGCGTACAGCAGGAACATCTCGCCCTGCCCGTGGCCGCTGGTGCCGGCCAGCAACAGGCTGCCGGTGGCCAGCACCGCCGTGGCGATCATCAGCCGGCGGTTCTCCAGCAGGTCGGCCAGCGGCACCAGGAACAACAGGCCCAGGGCGTAGCCGATCTGGGTCAGGGACACGATCAGGCTGGCCCGCTCGGCGGGCAGCCCCAGGTCCGGCGCGATCAGGCCGACGATGGGCTGGGCGTAGTAGATGTTGGCGACGATGGCGCCGCAGCAGAACGCCAGCAGCGTCACCAGGGCGCGGCTCAGGCCCGGGGCCGATGCCTGGGCGACGGCGAGGGAGGGATTCATACGAGGGTACCTCGGCTTGCGAAAGGATGTGCGCGAAGGGTGACGGACAACCGCCCCGGCGAGAATCCATCGCCCGCGCAACGGGCCTTTGCGTGGCGCGCAACGCCTCAGCCGACCAGCAGTTCCTCGCAGAAGGCAACGAACGCCATGACCCGGCGCGAGCCGCGGTGGTTGGGCAGGTACAGGGCGTTGATGCTGGCGCTGGCCGCCCCCGGACTCACCGTCCAGTCGGCAAACAACCGTTGCAGGCGCCCGGCCTCGACATCCTCGCGCACCAGCCAGTCGGCCAGCAGCGCCACGCCGCTGCCGGCAATGGCCGCCTCGCGCAACAGGTCGGCGTTGGCGCTGCGCAACGGGCCGCTGACATCCAGTTCCAGGCGCTGCTCGCCCAGGCTTAGCCGCCACGGCCGCGCCGACTGGCCGTAGCGAAAGCGCAGGCAGGCGCACGCGGCCAGTTGCTGCGGTTCGGTCAGCACCGGCTGCTGGCTCAGGTACGCCGGGCTGGCCACCAGCCAGCGCTCGAAACGCCCCAGCGGGCGACACACCAGTTCATCGCTGGGCGCCGGCTCGCCAAGGCGGATGCTCAGGTCGTAGCGGCCATCGAGCAGGTCGTCGAAGCGGTCGCTCAGGTCGATGTCCAGCTCCAGTGCCGGGTGGCGGGCAAGGAACGCGCCCAGGTGCGGGGCGATGACCCGGCGACCGAACTCCACCGGCAGGCACAGGCGCAACACCCCGACCGGCTCCTCGCCGCGGTCGGCGACGCTGGCATCGGCATCGGCCAGGGCCTCGAGGATCTCGCGGGCCCGCTGGTAGTAGCTGGCGCCGGCTTCGGTCAGGCTGACCTGGCGGGTGGAGCGATTGAGCAGGCTGGCCCCCAGCTCCAGTTCCAGGGCGTCGACCTGGCGGGTCACCGAGGAGGTCGCCACTCCGAGCCTGCGCGCGGCGGCGGAAAAGCCACCGGCCTCGGCGGTGGCCATGAACACCTTGAGCGCCAGCAGCTTGTCCATCGTCAATCTTCCATGGGGCAAAGGCCGAAACCTTCCTACAATCACCGGCTGGAATCAACCACGCGCGAGACGCCCATGCCCGACAACCTGTTCACCGCCCTGCCCGCGCTTGCGCCCGACGCCGAGGAGCAGTTCACCGACCTGCTCCGGCGCCCGGGCCTGCGCATCGAGCGTATCGTCTCCAGCGGCCAGGCCAGCCCGCCGGGGTTCTGGTACGACCAGGCCGAGGGCGAATGGGTGGTCGTGCTCAGCGGCAGCGCCGGGCTGCGCCTGGAGCACGAGCCGCACACCCGCGTGCTGCGCCCCGGCGACCACCTGGACATCCCGCCCGGTTGCCGCCACCGGGTGGAATGGACCGAGCCCGGCGTGGCGACGGTATGGCTGGCGGTGTTCTATCAGGGCTGAGCCAGTACCGCCGTGGCGGGCGTTGCCTGCAGGCGATAGAACCGCCACGGCAGCAGCACCGCCGCCACGGCCAGGCCACAGGCGAAGCCGACCCAGACACCCACCGCGCCCAGCGAGGAGTGGAAGGCCAGCCAGTAGCTCAGCGGAAGCGCCAGCAGCCAGTAGCTGATCATGGTCACCCCCACCGGCCAGCGGTAGTCCTGCAGGCCACGCAAGGCACCCAGCGCGGTGGACTGCAGACCGTCGGCCACCTGCATGGCCGCGACCACCACGAACATCGGCACGGCGATGGCGATCACCTGCGGGTCATCGCTCATGGCCTCGGCGATGGAACGGCCGAACAACGCAAGCAGCACGGTGGCCACCAGCATCCAGGCGGTAACGCTGGCAAAGGTGGCGCTGCCGATGGCGCGGATGCGCGCCCTCTCGCCGCGGCCCTGGGCCTGGCTGATGCGGATGCTCACCGCCGCGGCCATGCCCAGCGGCAGCATGTACAGCAGCGCGCCGATCGACTGCACCACCTGGTTGGCCGCCAGGGCCGCATTGCCCAGCCAGCCGAGCATCCAGGCGGCGATCACCACCGCGCCGGCCTCGGCGAGATACCCCAGGCCCAGCGGCCAGCCCTCGCCCAGCAGCGTGCGCCAGCTTAGTCGCGGCCCCTGTGGCGCCTGCCGGTAACGCGCCAGCGAAGGCGCCAGGCGCCAGTAGGCCAGGGCCAGCAGCACTGCCAGCGATTCGGCAATTACCCCGGCGACGCCGGCGCCCAGCAGGCCTAGCGCCGGCAGGCCGAAATGGCCGTGGATCAGCCCGTAGCTCAGCGGAATGTTGAACAGCACCGCGCTCATCACCAGCAGCACGCCCACCCAGGGCCGGCCGATGGCTTCCAGCACGTCCTTGAACACCACCGCCAGGCAGTACGGGATCAGGAACACCGCCATCGCCTGCCAGTACGGCGTCAGCAGCGCCACGTCGGGCAGTGGCACGCCCAGCCATTGCACCAAGGGCAGGCAGGCCAGCATCGCCAGGCAGCCGAGGATGCCCACCAGCAGGCCATAGCCCAGTCCGGCGCGTAGCGTGCGCGCCACGGTGCCAGGGTCGTCGGCGCCATAGGCATGGCCGACGCGCACGCTGAGGGTGGCGAGCATGCCGTACAGCCCGGCATGGAAGATCAGCCCGGCGCTGCTGGTCAGCGCGACACAGGCCAGCACCACGGTGCCCAGCGAGGCCAACAGCACGGTATCGGTCAGGCTGATCAGCTCGGCCGCCGACAGGCCCAGCACCAGCGGCAGCGACAGGCGCAATAGGCCGGGCAGCTCGCCCAACCAGGCAACATTCTTGGATGAAACGAGGGCAGTCACGGTAGTAACCTCCAATTCACATACGCCGCGTATGCTAATGCTATTTATTGACATACGCAACGTATGCTAATTTGCAGGCATTGCTTTTTTACCCGGAGCCTCCCATGCCCAACCCTCGCCGCAGCCGCGCCGCCATGAGCGCGGACACCACCGAACGGCTGATCGCCGTCGCCCGCCGTCAGTTCGCCGAAAAGGGCTTTGCCGCCGTGGTGATGGACGAACTGTGTGCCGAAGCCGACCTCACCCGAGGGGCCCTGCACCATCATTTCGGCGGCAAGGCCGGATTGTTCACCGCGGTGGTGGAGCACCTGCTCGAGGAGATCAACCAGGCGATCGACGCCCGCTACGCCACCCACGACGACCCGTGGGAGGGCTATATCGACACCTGCCTGTACTACTACGACCTGCTGCACGAGCCGGCCCTGCGGCGCATCCTGCTGCAGGACGCCCCCGGGGTACTCGGCCCGCGCCTGCGCGAGCTGGAGGAAGCCAGCTATATCGGGCCCATGGTCCAGGGGCTGGTGGAGTTGCAGCAGGCCGGCAGGCTGCGCGCCTTCGACGCCGTGGCCATGGCGCACCTGATCAACGGCGCGATGGGCGACAGTGGCATGTGGGTGATTGCCCAGGACGATCCGCAGGCGGCGGCGGAGCGGGTGAAGGGGGCGTTGCGCTGTTTGATGGAGGGGTTGCAGGCCTGAATGGCTACGCCCCCCTGTAGGAGCGGCCTCGTGCCGCGAAAGGGCTGCGCAGCGGCCCCAAGAGTTCAGTACTGAGCAAAGATCGCCGGGGCCGCTTTGCGGCCCTTTCGCGGCACGAGGCCGCTCCTACAGGGGGGCGTGTAATCTGCAGATTTTTGCTCGACGCAAAATGTACTAACTTGTTAATTAGCTTGCTAAGGGCTTAAACTTCCCGCATTCCACCTGCGAGATCCCTGGCATGAAAGACTCACCCCGCGCCTGCGGCGCCTCAACCTTCATCCTGGTCGGACTGGGCGTCGTCATCGCCCTGCTCGGCCTGCTCCTGGCTGCCGGCGGCGTCAAGCTGGCCGGCCTGGGCGGTTCCTGGTACTTCCTGGTCGGCGGCCTGGCCATGGCCATTGCCGGTATCCTCATCGCCCGTCGCAAGCCGGTCGGCGCCTGGCTGTACGCGGTGTTTCTCACCGGCACCGCCGTCTGGGCCGTGGCCGACGCCGGGCTGGTGTTCTGGCCGCTGTTCTCGCGGTTGTTCATGTTCGCCGCCATCGGCTTCGCGGTGGCGCTGGTGTATCCGCAACTGGTCCAACGCCCTGCGCGTGGCGCCTATGGCGTCGCCGGCCTGCTGGGCGTGGCGCTGGTGATCGCCGCCGGCAACATGTTCGTCGCCCATCCCAGCGTCGCCCCCACCGGCAAGGGCCCGGACCTGACCCCGGTGGAGCCGGGCCAGCAACAGAAAGACTGGGCCCACTACGGCAACACCGAGGGCGGCAGCCGCTTCGCCGCGCTGGACCAGATCAACCGAGGCAACGTCGACCAGCTCAAGGTGGCCTGGACCTACCACACCGGTGACGTCGCCCTCAGCGACGGCAACGGCGCCGAAGACCAGCTCACCCCGCTGCAAGTAGGCGACAAGGTGTTCATCTGTACCCCGCACAACAACCTGATCGCCCTCGACGCCGACACCGGCAAGGAACTGTGGAGGAACGCTATCAACGCCCAGTCCAAGGTCTGGCAGCGCTGCCGTGGCATGGCCTATTTCGACGCCAGCGCGCCGATCGCCCAGCCATCCCAACCCGACAGCACACCCGTCAGCGTGGCCAGCGTGCCAGCCGGCGCCAACTGCCAGCGCCGCCTGCTGACCAACACCATCGATGCCCGCCTGATCGCGGTCGATGCCGACACCGGCGCGTTCTGCGAAGGCTTCGGCGACAACGGCCAGGTCGACCTCAAGGCTGGCCTGGGTAACGTGCCGGACTCTTACTACCAGCTGTCCTCGGCGCCGCTGATGGCCGGCACCACCGTGGTGGTCGGCGGCCGCGTCGCCGACAATGTGCAGACCGACATGCCCGGCGGCGTGATCCGTGGCTTCGATGTGATCACCGGTGCCCAGCGCTGGGCCTTCGACCCGGGCAACCCGCAGGACCGCGACGCCCCGCAAGGCGACCAGACCTACGTGCGCAGCACCCCCAACAGCTGGGCGCCGATGTCGTACGACCCGGCGATGAACACCCTGTTCCTGCCGATGGGCTCCTCGTCCACCGACATCTACGGCGTCGAACGCAACAAGCTTGACCACACCTACGGCGCCTCGGTGCTTGCCCTGGACGCAACCACCGGCAACGAAAAGTGGGTGTACCAGACCGTGCACAACGACCTCTGGGACTTCGACCTGCCGATGCAGCCAAGCCTGATCGACTTCACCAAGGATGACGGCAACACCGTGCCCGCACTGGTGATCGGCACCAAGGCCGGGCAGATCTACGTGCTCGACCGCGCCACCGGCAAGCCGCTGACCCAGGTCGACGAAGTACCGGTCAAGCCGGGCAACATCCCCAACGAGCCGTACTCGCCGACCCAGCCGAAGTCGGTGGGCATGCCGCAGATCGGCGCGCAGACCCTGACCGAGTCGGACATGTGGGGCGCCACTCCGTACGACCAGTTGCTGTGCCGCATCGACTTCAAGAAGATGCGCTACGACGGCCTGTACACCGCGCCCGGCACCGACTTGTCGCTGAGTTTTCCGGGCTCGCTGGGCGGCATGAACTGGGGCAGCCTCTCCACCGATCCGGTGCATGGTTTCATCTTCGTCAACGACATGCGCCTGGGCCTGTGGATCCAGATGATCCCGTCGCAGAACAAAGGTGCCGCCGCAGGCGGTGGCGAAGCACTGAACACTGGCATGGGCGCGGTGCCGCTCAAGGGCACACCGTACGCGGTGAACAAGAACCGCTTCCTGTCGGTGGCCGGTATTCCGTGCCAGGCGCCGCCGTTCGGCACCCTCACCGCCATCGACATGAAGACCCGACAGGTCGCCTGGCAAGTGCCGGTCGGCACCGTCGAGGACACAGGCCCCCTGGGCATCCGCATGCACCTGCCGATCAAGATTGGCCTGCCGACCCTGGGCGGCACCCTGTCCACCCAAGGCGGCCTGGTGTTCATCGCCGGCACCCAGGACTTCTACCTGCGCGCCTACGACAGCGGCAACGGCAACGAAATCTGGAAGGCCCGCCTGCCGGTCGGCAGCCAGGGCGGCCCGATGACCTATGTGTCGCCGAAAACCGGCAAGCAGTACGTAGTGGTCACCGCCGGTGGCGCACGCCAGTCGACTGATCGTGGCGACTACGTGATGGCGTACGCCCTGCCCTGATCCGCGTCGCTCCCTTCGCGGGTAAACCCGCTCCTACAGGACTTTCACTGGACTGCAACTTGTGCGGTCCCTGTGGGAGCGGGTTTACCCGCGAAGGGGCCCTACACACAACCCGAGATTACGCAATGCCCGGTGTTCTTCGTTTCACTCCCTTCTTTCTTGTGCTGACCAGCACCGCGTCTCTCGCCGACGACAACACCCTGACCGGCGACTGGGGCGGCCTGCGCCACCAGCTCGCGGCAGACGGCATCACCTTCACCGGCGACTACAGCGGCGAGACCGCCTACAACGCCCATGGCGGCCTGCACCGCTCGGCCCGCTACTCGCAGAACCTCAAGCTCGGCGTGCAGTTCGACCTGTCGAAGCTGTACGGCCTGGACAACGGCGGCAAGGTCCAGCTGGCCGTCAACGACCGCCGCGGCAACAGCGCCTCGGAGGACCTGGTGGGCAACCGCCTGCCGATCCAGGAAAACTACGGCGGCCTCTACACCCGCCTGACCGAGCTCAGCTACGAGCGCAACCTGTCGCCGGCGCTGAACCTCAAGCTCGGCTACATGGCCATGGGCAATGATCTCGGCGGGCTGGACAGCGGCATTTTGTGCAACTTCATGAACGCCGGCTTCTGCGGTCACCCGCTGAACATGTCCGGCGGCAGCGGCTGGACCAACTATCCCAACGCCCACCTAGGCGTACGGGTGAAGTACGACCTGACGCCTGACTGGCAACTGCGGCTGGCGGCATTCAACGTCGACCCCGAGAGCAACGGCAATTCCAGCCGTGCCTGGCACCTGGGGCCCAAGCACACCACCGGCACCGTGGTCCCGGTGGAGCTGGTGTACAAGCTGCGCGGCGAACTGCCAGGCGAGTACAAGCTCGGTTACTACTACGACAGCTCGAACGCCAAGCGCATCGGCAGCAGCGCGGAAGTCGCCGGCCGTGGCGGCCATTACCTGCTGGTCGACCAGGCCATGTGGAACGACCCGGCATCGCCCGGGCGCAGCCTGCATGCCTTCGGCCAGTACTCGGCGTCGAGCAAGGCCGCCTCGCCGTTTACCAAGTGGTATGGTGCGGGGCTGGTGCTCTACAAGCCGTTCACAAACCGGCCACGGGATACCGTCGCATTGGGATATGGCCGCGCGGTAGCGAACCCACGTAGCCGCGAGGTGCTGGAAGACGCCGCCCTGGACGCCGGGCAGCCCTTCCCGAACCTCGACAGCGCCGAGCAACTGGTCGAGCTGAGCTATGGCTACCAGGCCACCGCGTGGTTGAACCTGCGGCCTGATGTGCAGTACATCGTCGAGCCGGGGGCGTTTTCCGGCAACGACATCAAGGACGCGCTGGTGTTCGGGTTGCAGGTCAAGGCGACTTTCTGAGCCATGCAGCCCTTTCGTCACGGCGCTTGGTCACGGTAAATCCGCAGCCACACCCCTGCAATATTCTTCAATACCGGCTCAAGCAGTGGCCCTAGAGTGCAGCTTCCTCTCCCTGGAAGCCTGCACCATGCAACTGTTCCTGCTTATCGCCAGCGCTCACTTTCTCGCCCTGCTCTCCCCCGGCCCGGACTTTTTCCTGGTCGCCCGCACTTCGGCCAGCGCCGGCTGGCGGGTGGCCAGCGGCGCCTGTGTGGGGATCGCCCTGGCCAATGGCGTGTTCATCGGCGCGGCCTTCGCCGGGGTATCGTTTCTGCAAGCCGACAGCCTTTTGTTCGTCGCCCTGCAACTGGCCGGCTGTGGCTACCTGCTTTACCTCGGGCAGCTGTTCCTGCGCCATGCCGGGCAGAGCAGCGTAATCGGTGCCGAGCCCCGCACGGCATTGCACATCGGTGGTTGGCTGAACCGCCTGGGCATGGGCTTCGCCTCGGGCATCCTCAATCCGAAGAACGCCTTGTTCTACGCCAGCCTGGCGAGCATGATCGCCAGCAGCGGCGCCCTGGCCAAGCTGGCCTATGGCACCTGGATGTGCGGCATCGTCCTGGCCTGGGACCTGCTGGTGGCGGTGGCCATCGGTAACCAGCAGGTGCTGCGCCGCTTCGCCCATGCCCTGCCCTGGCTGGAGCGGGCCTCGGGGGTGATGCTGATCCTGCTCGCCAGTGGCGTGCTCATGCACCTGGCCTTGGACTGAGCAGCGTCAGCCGCCGCAGCTCGAGCAGGCTGAAGTAGCCACGGCTCCAGCCGCCGGTGTCCAGATGCCAGACATTGCCCAGCACCTTCATCTCCAGCACAGGTGTGTGCCCGACCAGCAAGGCCCGCAAGCCCTTCACCGGTCGACTGTCGCCCTCCTTCAGGCGCCGTCGCGACCACTGGCACACCTCGCGCACCTGCGGGTCACCTCCGGCCTGCAGGTTCTCGCACAAACGCTCCCAGTCGTCGAACGGGCTGTCGGCGTGCAGCAGCCCGACCGGCCCGTCGGGTGTGTCGACCTGCAGCGCGATCGGCAACCGCTCGAACACCTCGACGAAACGCGCCTGCTGTGTTTTCGGCAGGTCGAGGAACCAGCCGCCGCCGGCCGCCCGGTACATGTCCAGGTCGACCCGCCCGCCGCGCAGATGATTGACCGCCAGCGACTCGTGGTTGCCCTGCACCGCGTGAAACCAGGGCTTGGCCAGCCATTCCAGCGCCTGCGGGCTGGCCGGCCCACGGTCGACCAGGTCGCCGACGCTGAACAGGCGGTCGACCAACGGATCGAACTCGACGGCCTCGAGGCATTCCTGAAGGCGCTCGAAGTGCCCATGAATATCGCCCACGGCCAGGTCACGCCCGCGGGTATTGGCGGTCATCCGCCGAAAAGCGCTCATTGCATCAGTCCTCTGCTTATGCCCCGCACCGGCGTAAAATAGGCAGGCAAGCCGCCCAAATCCGGAGGTGCATCATGCGTACCACCCTGGCCAGCGCCCTGTTGCTGGTGCTGGCATTCGACAGCATGGCACAGGGCGTTCCGACCGCGCAGGTCGAGGTGCGTTTCGACCACCCGGAAAAATTCCGCGATGCCAGCCTCGACAACCGCGGCTACCCCCAAGGCGCCGACCCGCAGGTGATGAAAGCCCTCACCCAACACCTGCAGAAGCTCGGCCAGCGCTACCTGCGACCCGGCCAGCAACTGGTCATCGACATCCGCGACATCGACCTGGCCGGACGTTTCGAGCCCTGGCACAGCCAGGCCTACGATGTGCGTTTCATGCGCGAGGTCACCTGGCCCAGCATCGACCTCTACTACACCCTCCAGCAGCCCGGGCAACCCGCGCTCAAGGCCCAGGAACACCTGAGCGACAAGATGTACCTCAGCCGCCCCGGCCGCCTTGGCAGCAACGACCGGCTGTATGCGGAAAAGGCCATGCTTGGCGATTGGTTCCGTCAACGCTTCGCACCGCCGTCCTGATCGTCACCGCGCCAGCCGGCGCAGGGCGATGGGCGCGATCAGCCGATGGAATGGCGCCACCGGCAACATGTACAGGCGGCCCAGCCAGTTGTGCGTGCGCACCACGGTGCTGACCAGCACCTCGCACCGCCCGGGGGCCGTCGGGCGACGCATCAGGGCAATGTGCACGTCCAGGTGGTGATCGCAATCGGCCAGCAGCACCTCATGCTCGCTGTTGCTGACCAAAGTAAAGATGCCCACCCGCTCTCCAGGCCGGTAACTGCCCGGTGCGCGGGTCTGATCGATGGCGGTCAGCCGGCCCAGGTTCTTCAACCCGAACAGCCCGACCACGCGGTTGCGCAACACCATCATTTCGTCGATCCAGCCGGGCATGCTCGTCATCAGGCGCAGGAAATACGCCATGGCCGGTTGCTCGTCGTCCGCCAGGTCGATGGCCCGGCAATGGCGGAAGCCCGCAACTTCTGCATGCGGGATAATCAATGAATCAACAGGTATGGCGGCGCGGCTCATCGAATCCTCATCCATGAAAGTGCTGCCTCACGACTGGTGGAGGCTGCATGCCCGATAGTATCCTCGGCGTTCGCACTCATGCCAGGGATCAGGCCAGATGAAATACCTGTTGTTGACACTGGGCAGCTACGCCGGCAGCTATTACCTGGTGGGGCTGTTGATCCGTGGTCGCCTGGCCGACCTCGCCGAAGGCTTGCGTCATCGCCCCGATGCACCATCACCAGGCCTTTACTTGCGTGAAGTCGAATCCCACGCACGACGCGCCCACCGGCATTACAGCCTGGTCGTCGGAACCGTTCTGGCATTGTTGTCATTGCTGGCCTGTATCTGGCTCGCTTGAAATGCTGGGTTCAGGCAAGCCAGCCGGCGTGCTTCGGACAAACTGATCTTGGGTATGACAGTGTCCGGAATGCGTGACGAGGCCGACAGGTTGTAGGCGCGGAAATCGCGGTTTAGCACCTGGTCCGCCATCAGCGACAGCGACGGCAGGATGCGGCGTTCCCAATGCTGGTCAAGCCCACAAGGCGAGCGCGCCTGCCCCTCACGCTCGTAGAACCGCCCGGTGGACTGGTTCATGTCCAGCCCCACCAGCAGCACGTCATCGAAGCCCAGGTGATAGGCCAGCTGCAACGCCACATAAGCCACCGTGCGCGCATCGAAGAAGCCGTGGGAGAGGTCCTTGCTGAAGCCGATCGAGCGGGAGCGCTTGCTCCACAACGCGCGGTTGCGCACATAGACCCCATCACGCGCGCCCAGCCAGTCTGCAAGGCCAGGATCCTTCGCCTTGCTCAGCGGGTAGCAGACGGTGCCCGGCGGCACCTCGAGCGACTCCAGTTGCTCCGGCCACAAGGCCAGGTGCGCACTGGTGCGCACGGCCGTGGCAAACAACTCGGGTTGCTGGCGAGGAAAGTCCCGGTCAGTGCACAAGTAGAAGAAGGGCCCCAGGCCGGCGGCGTCGAGCATGGCGATGGAACCGTTCATGGCGATCACGGGCACGCTGGAAAATTCAGCAATGGGAAAATCCTTGGCCGATACGCCGGATCCTAGAATCACGACTGGCCCCCGCTGGGTATTGCGACACGCCTCGAAGCTGGAGAGCGCCCCACAAGCAGCATACGGCTGCGAGGGAGAAGAAGACATTGGCGAGTGAAGTCCTTGAAGATACACACAGCTACCTTACAGTTCTTCACAATTCAAATGAACAATTTTACAAAAATCTTACAGAACCGAGACACCTCAAGCCTCGCAGCCTAGAACGCCAGCGCCAGGCTCTGCCGCCCCTCCAGCGCCAGCAGGAACTGCTTGGCCGGCAATCCACCAGCGAAACCGGTCAGGCTACCCGAGGCCCCGATCACCCGGTGGCATGGCGCGATGATCGAGATCGGATTGCGTCCGTTGGCCGCGCCCACCGCGCGGACCGCGTCGGGCTTGCCGATCTGCCGGGCGATCTCGCCGTAGCTGCGGGTCTGGCCAAAGGGAATGGTCAACAGTGCCGCCCAGACCTCACGCTGGAACTCGGTGCCGACGAAGTCCAGTTCCAGCTCGAAGCGCTGGCGTTGTCCTGCAAAGTACTCGCCCAGCTGGCGGGCGGTCTCGCGCAGCACGCCGTGCTGGTCATCACGGTGCAGTTCGCCCAGGCGCACCCGGTTTTCCCGCTCGTGCTCCCACAGCACGGCGCCCAGCCGCTCGCCTCGCGCCACCAGGGTCAGGGTGCCGACGGGCGATTGCATGAGGGTGAAGGCACAGGACATGGCAGGCTCCGGCAGGACGACGATCACTGCACTGTACCCATCGCGGCGTGCCGGCGCATCCGCTTTCTTGCCAGGGCATCGCCCCTGGCCAGCCCGGGCCTGCGCCCCGTACACTGGGGCGCCACTCGTTTTTCAAAGGATGGAAACACAGTGAACGACGCATCGCCCGACATCGTCATCGAACGTTTTGCCGAGCAGCACTTGCAGGGCATCGCCGCGCTCTACAACGAACCAGCCGTGTGCCGCCAGGTGCTGCAGATGCCCTATCAGTCCGTCGAGGTCTGGCGTGAACGCCTGGCCGCCTATCACGAACGCCAGGTCCGCCTGGTGGCGGTGCACCAAGGCCAGGTGATCGGCAATATCGGCCTCGACCAGAGCACACGCATCCGCCAGGCGCACCTGGGCGAACTGCTCATGGGCGTTGCCCAGGCCTGGCAAGGCAAGGGCGTCGGCTCGCGGCTGATGACGGCCATCCTCGACATCGCCGACAACTGGATGAACCTGCGGCGGGTCCAGCTCACCGTCTACGCCGACAATGAGCCGGCGCTGGCGCTGTATCGCAAGTTCGGCTTCGAAACCGAAGGCCGGCTGCGCGATTATGGCGTGCGCGACGGGGTGTACGTCGATGCGCTGTGCATGGCGCGGATGCGTCAGTCGTAGAACGCCATGCCCGCGTAGGGTTTGACCCGACAGGCCGCCAGCCGCGACTGCAGATCGCCGACATGGGCTTCGAGCTGGTGGCCGTCCGGGTCGAGAAAGTACAGCGAGTCGCCCTCGCTGCTGTCCTGTTTCCACAGCCGTACGGCATGCTCACGCTGCTATCATACCCGCGAACACATCAGCGCCGCATCGAGCAGGCGCCCCTTGTCATACCAGGCATCCCGCTGGTACGCCGAGAACTGCTGCCGCCCGGCGGAGCCTTGAACCTTGACCAGGCCCTCGGCCTTGTTCGGATCGGTGCTGGCGACAAACAGCTCCAGGGCGCCCTGGTTCTGCACGACATAGGTCTTGGCCGTATCGGGAAGCTCGGCCTTGACGCAATTCAGGTACTCCGGCGGGCTTTTCGCAGTCATGCCGAAGGTGTTGTCGCGGCCCGCACGGATATCGGGATCGTGTGCGCAGCCCACCAGCAACAGGCTGGTGGCCACTGCCATCATCAAACGGCTCATACAGACTCCAACCACCCCAGCAGCAAGCCCTGGACAGGGTCAGACACCCACCACCCTTTTTAATAGTCTGCTTACGATCTACAAGACTAGCCCCAGGTGACGAGGGCGGTAGGCCGGTTCGCTATATCGCCTGGCTTTCAGGCCGGCCTGTCGATTCGGTAGAGCACATGCGGCCGCAATGCATTGCCTTCAGGCACCGTCGGGTCGGGGAAGTCCTCCGCCGGATCCGAGCGCATACCCAACCGCTCCATCAAAGCCCGCGACGGGGTGTTGATACTGGAGGTGTAACCGATGACCTGCCTTAGCCCAAGCGTCGACCAGGCGTGCTCCAGGCATGCGCTGGCCGCCTCGAATGCATACCCCTGTCGCCAGTGGTGGCGTCCGAAGATCCAGCCGATTTCGACGTGCGGGCCGCCCGGTATCTCATCCCCGGTCAAGGACAGTCCAAGCCCGCCGACCAATACGCCATCGACCTTGCGTTCGACAGCGACGAAACCGAACCCATGGACCTGCAGATGTTGATCGCAATCCGCGAGCATCGACCTGGTTTCATCGGGCGACAGTATCGATGGGTAGTAGTA
Source organism: Pseudomonas sp. 2hn (assembly GCF_019646095.1). Lineage (NCBI taxonomy): Bacteria > Pseudomonadati > Pseudomonadota > Gammaproteobacteria > Pseudomonadales > Pseudomonadaceae > Pseudomonas > Pseudomonas sp. 2hn. The sequence continues at coordinate 3,119,428 of NZ_CP081016.1, forward strand.
GCGCCTGACTTCGGGGTCGGCATTGATCAGGGCAAAGGTTTCGATGTCCCGCTCGGCCCAGGGACGCAGGGCAAGACGTGGTGTTTCGATGAACATGGGTAAACTGCAACTCCCTTCTACCAGGCACTCCTCGCATCGCCCCGGGCAAAAACCACCCGTTCGATGCCTGCAAGGCGAAGGAATCTAGCACAGTCACAGGATTGCAGACGCAAGACTCCGGTCATCGAACAACCGGAGTCCATGCAGGTCAAGCGAACCCGATCAAGGTTTTCCGAACACGTAGAAACTCAGGTTGGCCGAACTCTTGCCGGCGGCGAACAAGCCACGCAGGTTGCTCATCGAAACGCTGCGAATATTGAAGGTCTCCTGGGCGGAGTAGTTCGCATCGATACTGACGTACTGCAGGTTCTTGTCGCTGCCGCCAGAGTAGTCCAGGCGCACCATGAACGTGCCCGCACCGGCGGTGGTCCTGAGGATGAAGGATTTGTACTGCTGGATCTGCGCTTCGACGAAGTTCGCGCCGGCCCGCTCTCCCTCCTTGCCCTTCACATCGCAACGACCGCTGCTCAGGTAGGTATACCCTGGAGGCACCTGAACATCGGCGGCCAGTTCTTCATCAAAAGCCTTTTGTTGCTGTGCCATGACTCATGCTCCTTATGAGTGGGACTTGCTTACCGCACGGGTGAGTGTACTAGCGTCCCGTGGGTCGGTTTGTCCAGCAGACAAGCGGAACACTCATCTGAATATCAATTCGAATCAATAGCCACTCAAAAAGAATTTCAGGTACAAGCCCCGGTTCAGGGGCCTGATCCCCAGGAATGGGGATCAGGCACTGGCCTGCAGAAACACGAAGATCGCCACCACATCCACAGCCAGCACGGCAGCCACGACGAAGCTCATGAAATAGAAGTCATCCTGGAACATGTCTGCTCTCCCGCATGATCGGTTTCCTGGGTTCAAGCAACTCCCATTCCAGCCCGCCAGCGCCAGGACAACGTCCATTGGTCAGGCGAGACGGGTGTTTCAGGCAAACAGGCGTTTACTGATGGTCATGCCCTCCGGCTCTCGCAAGGATGCCCATCAAGGTGTGCCCCCATGAGACGCATCCAGAAGATCATCCAGCAGCGTCGTCGGCAGCTGCATGTCCACATTCCGCCCAGCGAATTGAAGGGAATGCAGTGTGGCGATGGGGCCGGCACGGCGAAACCGCTGCCGCCGCTAGAGGTTCGCCAGGTAGGAATGAGAAGAGCCGCGCTTGAGGGATCGACCACTGACTGAACAGGCCCTGCCCAAGCTGTTAGAGTGAGCCAGGAGCCAGATCCAATGAGGCCTGTTTACCAGGTTGGCGATAGACTCCTGCCCGGCCCAGACAGGCGATGCCAGGAGGCAATCAATGCAGCCGATCACTTTGCGCAAAGCGCTGCCTCAGGATGCCCTGTGCCTTGCCGCACTGGGTATCCAGGTATTTCTCGACACCTATGCCACCGAAGGCATACGCGACGCGATCGCCCAGGAAGCCCTGGACGCCTTCTCGCCAGACAACCTGTCGAAGGTGATTGCCAGACCAGATACCTTCATCACGCTCGCAGAGATTGACGGGCATCTGGACAATGCTCGGCCACGGGCATTGATCCAACAGCAGATCGCCTCGCTGATCAGCGGGTTCCTGGCGCAGTCATTCAACAACTGAGGATCGCGGACACCGCTCGACGACCTATCCTTCAAGTTCAAGCAGGAGGGATGGGAAATGTGCGGACGGCTGAGCCAGTACCGCGGGCTCCATGACTTCGTTGAAACCCTGAGCATGCCGCGGGCCTGGCGGAACAATGTCGGTGAGCAGCCGCTCGGTCATTACAACGTTGCACCGAGCACGCAGGTTGCAGTGCTTCGAGTAGATGGCACAGGCCCGCGTGCAGACATGGTCAGGTGGGGATGGCGCCCGCACTGGGCGACCGACCGTGCTGCGCCGATCAATGCCCGCGTCGAAAAGGTGGCGCACGGTGCCTTCTTTCGGGCGATATGGCCATACCGTGCCATCACCCCGGTGGACGGCTGGTATGAATGGGTGGATGAAGGCGGGCCGAAGAAGCAGCCCTACTACATCCGCCGACGCGACGGTCGCCCTGCCCTGTGCGCCGCCATCGGCCAGTTCGCCGGCAACGATCATGACGGGTTCGTGATCATCACCGCCGATGCCCAGGGCGGCCTGGTCGACGTGCACGACCGGCGACCGGTTGTGCTGCCATCTGGCCTGGCTAAAGAATGGATGTCGGCCCCTATGCCCAGTGAACACGCCGAGCAGTTGCTGCTCAACCTGGGCGAGCCGTCGGAGACTTTTGAGTGGTACCGGGTGGGCGCTGCAGTGGGTAACGTACGCAATCAAGGACAGGATCTGATCGAACCAGTTCAGTGAAGGACTAGCGACTGGCAAGGGGCTTCAGGTTAGCTCCGTCCACTTCAATCAGCAGCTGTCCAGACAGCCAGCTCATAGCCATCTGGGTCGATGAAGTGGAACCGTTTTCCACCTGGGAACGAAAACACTTCCCGGCTGATCTTGCCGCCCGCCGCCACGACACTGTTCTCGGCCTTGGCAAGATCGCCTGCGTACAGGATGACCAAAGGCCCTCCTGGCCTGACCGGCTCGCCCGTGGTGAAGCCACCGGTAAGCCGACCGTCACTGAACTCGGTGTATGTCGGACCGTAGTCCATGAAGGTCCAACCGAACACCGCGCCGTAAAAATCCTTGCTGCGCTTGATGTCGCTGACGTTGAACTCGATGTTGTCGATCTGACTATCCTTCCCTCGATTGCTCATTGGCACCTCCCTGTTGGAGGCAGGAATCTACCATAGCCCGGCTACAGCCGCCTTCAATGCCCGCGTAGAACCAGATACAGAATCGCCTGGGCAAGACCTGCTACAACTTTTGCCAGTCATGCTGGCGCTGGGCGGATGAAAAAGCCAGGCTGGATCACACCTCGATTTGGACGAGTCCGCTACGTTAAAGATTGCAGGTGTATTGATACTCGAAGGGAAAGAAGACGGTGTCGACCACCAGAGAAAACGGCGCGTCTAGCAGTAGAAAAGGGATCAGCTTTCCTTTGGATGTGCCTACCAGCCACCAATCGAACCTGAGGCCGATGTAAGGACAACGGTGCTTGTCATAATCCATGCGCATGGCGGTGGCCATGCATCCGTTCAAGCTGGCACCAGTAAAATCGCCATGCAAATCACGTAAACTCCTTTTTGCTTCCTTGCACAGCCCCCTATAGACGCCGTTGCGTGGCGTGGGTCACCCACTGGCGCCGATGGTCAAGAGGCTGAGTGAACTGGGGATCAGGAGAGCCCCCATACAACTGTCGTCACACCTATGCGACAATAGCCGCAATGTCTGGCCTCAACTCCCGCATTTATCACCCAACAGCTGGGTCACAGCGTGCGCATGCTGCTGTCGACGCATGCGCGTTGGCTCAACTCAAGCTCCGACTGGAGCGAGCTGGACACGCTCAGGATTGGTATCAGATCGGTATCAGCTGAAAATCCAGCCACGTAAGCTACTGATAGGTAAGCGCTTTGATCTCCACCGCCAATATCACCATGCAGTTCGGCTCCAAGCCCCTGTTCGAAAACGTCTCGGTCAAATTCAACAACGGCAACCGCTACGGCCTGATCGGCGCCAACGGTTGCGGCAAGTCGACCTTCATGAAGATCCTCGGCGGCGACCTGGAGCCGTCCGGCGGCCAGGTGATGCTCGAGCCCAACACCCGCCTGGGCAAGCTGCGCCAGGATCAGTTCGCCTATGAAGAATTCACCGTGATCGACACGGTGATCATGGGCCACGAGCAGCTGTGGAAGGTCAAGGCCGAACGCGACCGCATCTACTCGCTGCCGGAGATGACCGAGGAAGACGGCATGGCCGTCGCCGAGCTGGAAACCGAATTCGCCGAGATGGACGGCTATACCGCCGAATCCCGCGCCGGCGAACTGCTGCTGGGCCTGGGCATTCCCCTGGAACAGCACTTCGGCCCGATGAGCGAAGTCGCTCCCGGCTGGAAGCTGCGTGTGCTGCTGGCCCAGGCGCTGTTCTCCGACCCGGACGTGCTGCTGCTCGACGAGCCGACCAACCACCTGGACATCAACACCATCCGCTGGCTGGAAACCATCCTCACCGCGCGCAACAGCACCATGGTGATCATTTCCCACGACCGCCACTTCCTCAACAGCGTCTGCACCCACATGGCCGACCTGGACTACGGTGAGCTGCGTCTGTTCCCGGGCAACTACGACGAGTACATGACCGCGGCCACCCAGGCCCGCGAGCAACTGCTGTCGGACAACGCCAAGAAGAAAGCCCAGATCGCCGAACTGCAGACCTTCGTCAGCCGCTTCTCGGCCAACGCCTCGAAAGCCAAGCAGGCCACCTCGCGCGCCAAGCAGATCGACAAGATCCAGTTGGCCGAGGTCAAGCCGTCGAGCCGGGTAAGCCCGTTCATCCGCTTCGAGCAGACCAAGAAGCTGCACCGCCAGGCGGTCACCGTCGAGAAGATGGCCAAGGCCTTCGACGACAAGGTGCTGTTCAAGGACTTCAGCTTCACCATCGAAGCCGGCGAACGCGTGGCCATCATCGGCCCCAACGGCATCGGCAAGACCACCCTGCTGCGCACCCTGGTCGGCGAGATGACCCCGGACAAGGGCGAAGTGAAGTGGACCGACAGCGCCGAGGTGGGCTACTACGCCCAGGACCACGCCCACGACTTCGAGGACGACGTCACCTTGTTCGACTGGATGGGTCAGTGGACCAGCGGCGAGCAAGTGATCCGTGGCACCCTGGGACGCATGCTGTTCTCCAACGACGAGATCCTCAAGTCGGTAAAGGTGATTTCCGGTGGTGAACAGGGCCGCATGCTGTTCGGCAAGCTGATCCTGCAGAAACCCAACGTGCTGGTGATGGACGAACCGACCAACCACCTGGACATGGAGTCGATCGAGGCGCTGAACCTGGCGCTGGAGAACTACCCGGGCACCCTGCTGTTCGTCAGCCACGACCGTGAGTTCGTGTCGTCGCTGGCCACCCGCATCATCGAGCTGACGGCCGATGGCGTGGTGGACTTCAGCGGGACCTACGACGACTACCTGCGCAGCCAGGGTGTCGTGGTCTGAGGTAAAAAACATGCCTGGTCGCCTTGCGGCGACTGGGCTTGTCCGTCAGTCAGTCCTGCTTGAGATGGACCACCAAGCGACGCAACATCGCATCACACCCCTGCAACTGCTCGACACTGACGAACTCGTCGGGCTTGTGCCCCTGGTCCATGCTGCCTGGTCCACAGACCACCGTGGGGATACCCGCCTGGTCGAACAGTCCGCCCTCGGTGCCGAACGCCACGGTACCGAAATCGTCCGAACCGCTAAGCAACGCCACCCACTGTGCGGCCTCGCTCTCGGCTGACGTGGCCAGACCCGGATAAGCACTCAACGCGCGCAAGCGAATATCACTGGTCGCATTGACGGCACGCATGCGCGGCAGCAGCTCGGCCTCGGCGTAGCTTTGCAAGCGGTCGGCCACGGCCTGGGCCTCGAAGCCGGGCAAGGCGCGCACTTCGAAATCGAACTCGCACTCCTCGGGGACGATATTCAGCGCCCGGCCGCCCTTGATTATCCCGGTCTGCACCGTGGAGAACGGCGGATCGAAGCGCTCGTCGTGATGCTCGGGGCGCGCCAGGTCGTCACCGATCTCGCCCAGCTTGCCGATCAGCCGCGCCGCGTACTCGATGGCATTGACGCCGTAGGGGGCATAGGCCGAGTGGCAGGCCGCGCCATGCACCTGGCAGCGCATGGCCAGCTTGCCCTTGTGGCCGAGCACAGGCTTGAGTTCAGTGGGCTCGCCGATCAGGCACAGGCGCGGCTTGTGCGGGCGCTGCGCCAGGGCGGCGAGCATCGAGCGCACGCCCAGGCAGCCCACTTCCTCGTCATAGGAAAACGCCAGGTGCACCGGCAGCTTCAGCGGCTGGGCGAGAAACGCCGGCACCGCCGCCAGCACCGAGGCGATAAAGCCTTTCATGTCCGCTGTGCCGCGGCCGTACAGGCGCCCTTCGCGTTCAGTCAGCCGGAACGGTTCGACGGTCCAGGTCTGGCCCTCCACCGGCACTACGTCGGTGTGCCCGGAGAGCACCACGCCGCCACGGTCGGCGGGGCCGATGGTGGCGAACAGATTGGCCTTGGTACCCTCCTCGTTGTGGAACAGCTCGCTGGCAACGTCAAGTCCGGCCAGGTAATCGCGGATGAAGGCGATCAGTTCGAGGTTGGAATCGCGACTGACCGTGGCGAACCCGACCAAGCGCTCCAACAGCGCACGGCTGGAAACCTCATTCATCGCCCGGCACTCCATAGCTCGGTGCTGCGGTCGGGTTCAGGGCGCGGGTCACATAGTCCTGCATCTGCGGGCGGTAGGCCTGCCAGAGGCTGTCCAGCTCGCCGATGGGATCGTGCTCGACCCAGTCCACGCGCAGGTCCACCAAGGGCCAGGTCAGCTCGCCGGCGATCTTCAACGCCGCCGAGTGCACCGGCCCCGCCTCACCGCCTGCGGCCATGGCCGCGTGCATCGCCGCCAGCAGACGGTCGGCCAGGTGGCCGCCGGCGTGTTCGAACGCCGTCACCATGGCCTCGATCACCGCCCGCGACGACAGCAGATTGCCGGCCGCCGCGCATTGCTCGCCGGCCACGGCGTTGTGCACGCCCAGGGCCTCCTTGCCGGTGAACAGCGCCACCTGGCCCTGGCTGTCGATCACCGTGACCTGGCGATATTCGCTCCAGCCATTGGCGCTCAGCACCCGGTCCAGCGCCGCGGCGGGCGGCAGCTGGCCCTGTTCGAGGGCGTCGAGGATCTGTGGGCCGAGGGCCGGCAAGGTGATGTTCTGGGTGGCCACGGCACCAACCCCGGCGCGCACCCACGGGCAGCGGGCGCCGACGGCGATGCTCGATGAACTGATGGCGATGCCGACCTGGCCGGTTTCCTGGCAGCGGCCGATGATGGAGAAGGTCATGGTGCAGCTCCTGTGTTGAGGTTACCGGCATTCTCGGTGGGCCCCGGGAGCTGCGAAACCAACATTTTCCTCGGTACTGGGCAGGAAAAAACTAAGGCGGCGCAAATGCATCCTGTGTAGGAGCGGCCTTGCGCCGCGAAAGGGTTGCGTAGCAGCCCCGGGATTTGTGCCCACCTCAAGATTGCCGGGGCTGCTCTGCAGCCCTTTCGCGGCACAAGGCCGCTCCTACAAGGCCCCATGCAACCCTGAACATCCGCGTCACAACGCAGGCCTTCGCCAATTTATCGGCAACCCCCAGCTAAATACTATTTTCGCGATTTCCCGCCCATCCCTAGTCTGGCCCCAGGCAAAGGCGGTCCCCACCGACCTGAACAAGAACGCCGCTGAAGAAGGGCTGGGACATGACACTGAACAACATCGAAATCGACACCCTCGTGGTCGGCGCCGGCCAGGCCGGCGTGGCCATGAGCGAACACCTGAGCAAGCTCGGCGTGCCGCACCTGGTGCTGGAGCGCAAGCGCATCGCCGAGGCCTGGCGTACCGGGCGCTGGGATTCGCTGGTGGCCAACGGGCCAGTCTGGCACGACCGCTTCCCGGGCCTGGAATTCGACCTCGACGCCGACGCCTTCGCCGGCAAGGACCAGGTCGCCGACTACTTCGAGCAATACGTGCGCAAGTACAACCTGCCGGTACGCACCGGCGTCGAGGTGAGGAAGGTGGTGCGCAACGCCGACCGCCCGGGCTTCACCATCGACACCAACCAGGGCGTGATCCGCGCCAACCGCGTGGTGGCCGCCACCGGTCCGTTCCAGCGCCCGGTGATCCCGGCCATCGCGCCGAAGGACGAGGGCCTGCACCAGATCCACTCCGCCGCCTACTTCAACCCCGAGCAGTTGCCCGAGGGCGCGGTGCTGGTGGTCGGCGCCGGCTCCTCCGGGGTGCAGATCGCCGAGGAACTGATGCGCGCCGGGCGCCAGGTGTACCTCTCGGTCGGCGCCCATGACCGTCCGCCGCGCAGCTACCGCAACCGCGATTTCTGCTGGTGGCTGGGCGTGCTCGGCGAGTGGGACGCGGAGATCGCCAAGCCTGGCCGTGAGCACGTGACCATCGCCGTGTCCGGCGCCCGTGGTGGCCATACCGTGGACTTTCGCGCCCTCGCCCATCAGGGCATGACCCTGGTCGGCCTGACCCAGTCGTTCGAGGGCGGTGTGGCCCGCTTCCAGGACAACCTGGCCGAGAACATCAACCGCGGCGACGAGAACTACCTGGCCCTGCTGGACGCCGCCGACGCCTATATCGAGCGCAACGGCCTGGACCTGCCGGAAGAACCCGAGGCACGCAAGCGCCTGCCCGACCCGGCCTGCGTCAGCCAGCCATTGCTGGAATTGAACCTCGCCCAGGCCAACGTCAGGACCATCATCTGGGCCACCGGCTACGGCGTGGATTTCAGCTGGCTACAGGTGGACGCCTTCGACGCCAACGGCAAGCCGCAACACCAGCGCGGCGTGTCGAAGGAGCCGGGCGTGTACTTCCTCGGCCTGCCCTGGCTGTCGCGCCGTGGCTCGTCGTTCATCTGGGGCGTATGGCACGACGCCAAGCACGTCGCCGGCCACATCGCCACCCAGCGCACCTACCTGGCCTACCGCGACCGCGAGCAGCGCGCGGCGGATGAGCAGCAACCCTCGATCAGCAACGTCAGCACCTTCGGAGCCCTCTGATGCCTACCCACACTCGCATCCGCATGTTCAACACCAAAGCCACCTACCCCAACCAGACCCTGGACAACGACCTGTGCCAGGCGGTGCGGGCCGGCAACACCATCTACGTGCGCGGGCAGGTCGGCACCGACTTCGAAGGCCGGCTGGTGGGCCTGGGCGATCCGCAGGCCCAGGCCGAGCAGGCGATGAAGAACGTCAAGCAGCTGCTCGAAGAAGCCGGCTCGGACCTGTCGCACATCGTCAAGACCACTACCTACATTACCGACCCGCGCTTTCGCGAGCCGGTATACAAGGAGGTGGGCAAGTGGCTCAAGGGGGTGTTCCCGATTTCCACCGGGCTGGTGGTGGCGGGGTTGGCCCAGGCTGAATGGCTGATGGAGATCGATGTGATCGCGGTGGTGCCGGATCAGGTGTGACCGCTAAAAAAATCGCGGGGCAAGCCCGCTCCCACGCCTTGAGTCCACAATGACTCAAAGCGTGGGAGCGGGCTTGCCCCGCGATCGGCGTCAATGCCGGGCGCCGCGCTCGACGCCGCCCATCTGCCCAAACCGCCCGGCCTGGAAATCATCGAACGACTCGGCGATTTCCGCCTGGCTGTTCATCACGAACGGCCCGTAGCCAACAATCGGCTCGTCGATCGGCTCGCCGCTGAGCAGCAGCACGCTCACCTCCTCCAGCGCCTCAAGGCGCACATCGCTGCCATCGCGCTCCAGCAGCACCAGGCTGGCAGGGCCGGCCTCACGCTCGTCGTTGACCCGCAGGTTACCCCGCAGCACCACCAGCGCGGCATTGCGCCCGGCGGCCAAGGGCAGTTGCAACGTGGCGCCGGCCCTCAGCCGCAGGTCCCAGACATCCATCTCGGTGAAGGTACGCGCCGGCCCCTGATGATCCAGGTAACGTCCGGCAATCACCCGCAAACTGCCCGCCTCACCTGCCAGCGCCACCACGGGAATGTCGTTGGCCAGCAGCGTCTGGTAGCCCGCCGCGGCACGCTTGTCCTTGGCCGGCAGGTTGACCCACAGTTGCACCATCTCCAGGGTGCCGCCGCTACGGGCAAAGGCCGGGGAATGGAACTCCTCGTGGATGATGCCTCCCGCGGCGGTCATCCATTGCACATCGCCCGGGCCGATCAGGCCGCCGGCGCCGGTGGAGTCACGGTGCTCCAGTTCGCCCTGGTAGACGATGGTCACCGTCTCGAAACCGCGATGCGGATGCTGGCCGACGCCGCGACGGGCCGTGGTCGGGGTGAAGTCGTGGGGGCCGGCGTAGTCCAGCAGCAGGAACGGGCTGATGTGCCGGGCCAGGTGATCGTAGGTGAACAGGCTGCGCACCGGGAAGCCGTCGCCCACCCAATGGGCGTGGGGGCTGCGGTGGATACCTTGGATCTTTTTCATGAGAAGCCTCCTCTCGTGGATGGGAACCACCTTACAGATGAGGCCAATTGATCGGTAGATAGCTTAAATGGCCTGGATCGTTCCACCGATGGAACAATCAAACGTATCGCGGGGCAAGCCCGCTCCCACGCCAGAATGAAACAGGCAGTGGGAGCGGGCTTGCCCCGCGATTGGTATCAGCGTCGATCAGGCGATCGCCGCGTCTACCAGCACCTGGGCTTCAGCCACCAGGCGCGCCAGGTGCGCCTCGTCGATGAAGCTCTCGGCGTAGATCTTGTAGATGTCCTCGGTGCCCGAAGGACGGGCGGCGAACCAGCCGTTCTCGGTCATCACCTTCAGCCCGCCAATGGCCTGGTTGTTGCCCGGGGCGTGGCTGAGGATCTGCTGGATCGGCTCGCCGGCCAGCTCGGTGGACTTGACCTGCTCCGGTGCCAGCTTGCTCAGCAGCGCCTTCTGCCGCGCATCGGCCTTGGCCTCGACGCGGGTGGCGTAGGGTTTGCCCAGCTTGGCGGTCAGGTCGGCGTAGATCTGGCTCGGGTTGCGCCCGGTGCGGGCGGTCATTTCGGCCGCCAGCAGCGCCGGGATCAGGCCGTCCTTGTCGGTGGCCCAGACGCTGCCGTCCTTGCGCAGGAACGAGGCACCGGCGCTCTCTTCGCCGCCAAAGCCCAGCGAGCCGTCGAACAGGCCCTGGGCGAAGAACTTGAAGCCCACCGGCACTTCGTACAGCTCACGGCCCAGCGCGGCGGTGACCCGGTCGATCAGGCCACTGGAGACCACGGTCTTGCCCACCGCCGCGTCGCTGCGCCATTGCGGGCGGTTGCGGTACAGGTAGTCGATGGCCACGGCCAGGTAGTTGTTCGGCTGCAGCAGGCCGTCGGCGGTGACGATGCCGTGGCGGTCGTGGTCGGGGTCGCAGGCGAAGGCCACGTCGAAGCGCTCGCGCAGGCCGATCAGGCCCTGCATGGCATACGGCGAGGACGGGTCCATGCGAATCTGGCCGTCCCAGTCGACGGTCATGAAGCGGAAGGTCGGATCGACCTCGGTGTTGACCACTTCCAGGTTCAGCTGGTAGCGCTCGGCGATGGCCGACCAGTAGCGCACTCCAGCGCCGCCCAGCGGGTCGACGCCCAGGCGCAGATTGGCGCTGCGGATCACCTCGAAGTCGATGACGTTTTCCAGGTCGGCGACGTAGTTGCTGACGTAGTCGTGACGCTGGGTGGTCGGTGCCGCCAGCGCCTGCTTGTAATCCATGCGCTTGACGCCGGCCAGGTTCGCCGCCAGCAGCTCGTTGGCCTTGGCCTCGATCCACTTGGTCACGTCGCTGTCGGCCGGGCCGCCGTTGGGCGGGTTGTACTTGAAACCGCCGCTCTGCGGCGGGTTGTGCGACGGGGTGATGACGATGCCGTCGGCCAGGCCCTGCTGGCGGCCACGGTTGTAGCAGAGGATGGCGTGGGACACCGCCGGGGTCGGGGTGTACTCGTCATCCTGGCTCAGCATCACCTGCACGCCGTTGGCGGCCAGCACTTCCAGGGCGCTGGCGGCGGCCGGGGCGGACAACGCGTGGGTATCGGCGCCGATGAACAGCGGACCGTCGATGCCCTTTTCCTGGCGGTACAGGCAGATGGCCTGGGTGATCGCCAGCACGTGGTATTCGTTGAAGCTCAGCTCGAACGAAGTGCCGCGGTGCCCCGAGGTGCCGAAGGCCACGCGCTGGGCCGCCACCGCGGCGTCGGGACGGCCGGTGTAGTAGGCGGTCAACAGGCGGGGAATATCGACCAGCACGCTGGCCGGAGCCGGCTTGCCTGCCAAAGGACTGAGCGTCATGCGGAACCTCGAAATCAACAGAAGTAGGTGTTGGAACGCGCAGTGTACTGGGAGTTTCAGCGCCAGGCGATGGCCGCGTTCAGCCCAGTTGCCACCAGCCGGGGAACATCTGCCGCACCCGGGGCTCGGCGAAGCGCTCATCGATCAGCATCAGCACGCCACGGTCCTGGTCGCCGCGGATCACCCGGCCGGCGGCCTGGATCACCTTGCGCACGCCCGGGTACAGGTACGCGTAGTCGAAACCGGCGCCGAACTGGCGGCCCAGGCGCTGCTTGTACTGCTCGTTGACCGGGTTGACCTGGGGCAGCCCGAGGGTGGCGACGAAGGCGCCGATCAGGCGCGTGCCCGGCAGGTCCACGCCCTCGCCGAAGGCGCCACCGAGCACGGCGAAGCCCACCCCCTGCCCGTGCTCCACGAAACGCGCCAGGAAGGCCTCGCGCCCGGCCTCGTCCATGCCAGGCGCCTGGCACCAGATGGGCAGTGCCGCATAGCGCTCGGCCAGCAACCGCGCCACCTGTTCGAGGTATTCGAAGCTGCTGAAGAAAGCCAGGTAGTTGCCCGGCTGGCCGGCAAACTGGCCAGCGATCAGCTCGACGATCGGCGCCAGCGACGCCTGGCGCTGCTGGTAGCGAGTGGACACCTCGCTGACGATGCGCACCTGCAGCTGCTCGGCCCGGAACGGCGCGGCGACCTCCAGCCAGGCCGTGTCGGCGGGCATGCCCAGCAAGTCGCTGTAGAAGTGCCGCGGATTGAGCGTGGCGGAAAACAGCGTGACGCTGCGCGCCGCACTCATCCGCGGCCCCAGCAGCCGCGCCGGCACCACGTTGCGCAGGCACAGCGTGGCCAGCCGCCGCCCCCGTGGACCGTTGCGCGGGCTGATATCGAACAGGAAGTTCTCGTCGAACAGCTCGGCGATGCGGCAGAACTGCAGGGCCTGGAAGAAGAACTCCAGCACCTTGGGCTCGACCTCGGCGGGCGCCTGGTTCATGCGCTCCTGGATCAGCCCGATGCATTGCTGCAGGGCTCGCAGGAAGGCGTCCGGCAGCTGTTCGCTGGCCTGGTACGGCGCCACCTGGGCCTTGTACAGCGCGTTCCACTGCCGGTTCAGCCGGTCGAGGGCACTGCCCAGCCCGGCCGGCTTGCTCTGGCGCAGCGCCAACAACTGCCCCTGGTCGAGGCTGGCGCTGTACATCTGCCGCCCCCGTTCGACCAGGTTGTGCGCCTCGTCCACCAGTACCGCCGTGCGCCACTGGTTGGCCTGGGCCAGGCCGAACAGCAAGGCGTGGGCGTCGAAGTAGTAGTTGTAGTCAGCCACCAGCAGGTCGGCCCAGCGCGCCATCTCCTGGCCCAGGTAGTAGGGGCAGACCTGGTGCGCCAGGGCCACCTCGCGCAGGCTGGCGCGGTCGAGCAGCGACACCTGCGCGGCGGCTTCGCGGGCGGCAGGCAGGCGGTCGTAGAAGCCCCGCGCCAAGGGGCAGGACTCGCCATGGCAGGCGTTCTCGGGGTACTCGCAGGCCTTGTCGCGGGCGATCAGTTCGAGGCTGCGCAAGGCTGGTTGCGGCGACGCCCGGGTGATCTGGCGCAGCGCATCGAGGGCCAGGGCCCGGCCTGGGGTCTTGGCGGTAAGGAAGTAGAGCTTGTCCAACTGCTGCGGGACCACGGCCTTGAGCAGCGGGAACAGCGTACCGAGGGTCTTGCCGATGCCGGTGCTGGCCTGGGCCATCAGGCAGCGGCCGGTACTCACGGCCTTGTACAACGTTTCGGCCAGTTGGCGCTGGCCCTGCCTGAATGCGGGATAGGGGAATGTCAGCGCGCCAAGATCCCGGTCCCGCTCGCTCAGCCGCCGCTCCTGCGCCTGCGCCCAAGCCAGGAAGCGCTGGCACTGAGTCTCGAAGAAGCGCTTGAGCTCATCGGCTTGGTAACGCTCGCTGATCACTGTCTGGGCGTCACTGTCGACCTCGAGATAGACCAGCGCCACATCGATCACCGAGAGCTGCCGTGCCTGGCACAGCAACCAGGCATAGACCTTGGCCTGGGCCCAGTGCAGTTGGCGGTGATTGTCGGGCTGCCTGACCAGATCGCCGCGGTGGGTCTTGATCTCCTCCAGGCGATTGCACGCCGGATCGTAGCCATCGGCGCGACCGCGGACCCGCAGCCCCTGGTACTCGCCCTCCAGCGCCACCTCCGCTTCATAGCCGGCGCCGCGCCGCGCCACCACCCGGCGGTGCCCGGCAATGCCCTCCTGGGCGGTGGGCGACGGGGTGAAGCGCAGGTCGAGGTCGCCTACCTTGGCACTGAACTCGCACAGGGCGCGCACGGCCACGGTGTAACTCATGCCGGCACATCGCTCCAGCGCACATGGCAGACCGCGACCGGCAGCCCGTGGGCATGGCAGAACTCGAGCCAGCGCAGCTGGTTGTCCTGTAGCCGGTCGCCCGGCCCCTTGACCTCGATCATGCGGTAGCCGCCCAGCCCAGGCCAGAACTGGATCAGGTCGGGCATGCCGGCGCGGTTGGCACGGATATCCTGCAGCAGGCGCAGGAAGCAGGCCTTCAGGTGCGCGGGCGGCAGGTACTCGAGTGCCTGTTCGAGCAACGGCTCGTCGAGCATTTGCCAGAACACGAAAGGCGACTGCAGGCCTTGCTTGGCCTGGAAGCAGTGGCGGATGGCCTGGCGATGGCTGCCATCGTCCAGGCGTTCGAGGCAGGCGTCAAACAGTGCCGCGCGACGCTGCTGGAAGTCGACGTCGTGCAGGTCCTGCGGCCCGCTCTGGAACGGGTGGAAGAACGCCCCCGGCACCGGGGCGAAGATCGCCTCCCAGCACAGCAGGCCGAACAGGCTGTTGAACAGGGTGTTCTCGACGTAGTGAACGCTGCCGCCTTCCTGCTCCAAATGCTGGCGCACCGCCTCTTCCACCCCCAGCGCTGCCATTTCGGCCGGCAGTTCCAGTTCGACAAGTGTCACCGCCTCGCTGCGCCGGCGCGGCTGTGCCGGACCGCCAAGCTTGCGCGCCAGGCGTGGCAGCAGGCGTTCCAGGGCCTGGCGTTCCAGGGCGTTGGCAGGCGCCTGGGCCATGTGCTGGGCCAGGGCATGCGCCTCTGGCCATTGCTCGCTGCGCTCGTGGACCCGGACCTGGCGAATACGCGCCTCGGGGTGCGCGCAGCCAGCATAGATCCGCAGTGCCAGGTTCCAGTCCCCCAGACGCTCGCACTGTTGGCCGAGGCTGAACAGCAGGCGCGCCCGGCGCCGGGCCAGCCAGGGGTTGCTGTCGTCAAAACCGTCCAGCGCCGCCAGCAGCTCGGCGGGCGCGCCCCCCTGCTCCAGGCGCTCGGCGCACTGGTGCAGGGCCATGGCCAGGTCGACTTCGGCGCGCTGACGCAAGGCCCGTGAGTCGTTGCTGAATGCCACCTGTTCGTAGCGAAACACCCCGAGGTCGGCCAGCACGAAGTCCGACCAGCTCTGGTACAAATTGCCGAAGAACAGCAGGCGCAAGCGGTCGCACAACGGCTGCTGGCACCAGTGCAGGATCCGCAGCGGGAAACCGGGGCACCACTGGGCCAGCGGGCCAGGCGGCAAGCCCAGGGCCTGCAACTGCTCCAGCAGCTCGGCCTTGCCGGCGCGCGGCCTGGGAAGTCGCCCGGCGAAGCACGTCGCCAGCTCGTCCTTGCGCAGCAAAGCCCCTAGCTGCTCGATGGTCAACGGCGCATCGTCGGCCACCCAACCCAATACCAGCAGTGGCGCCAGGGCCGCCTCGGTCTCACCAATCTCGGCATAGTCGAGCTTGTCACTGCGAAACAGCTCGCCCTTGCGCATGACCATGCGCACCAGCAGGGCCTGACTGGGCACCGGCAGTTCGCTGAAGGTCTGGATGAAACCGTGCTCGTCGCGGTCCAGCAGGTCGGCATAGCGCTGCCCGACCCAGCTCAGGACCTGGCGAAAGTTGTGCAGGTAGTACAGGGGATCATCGACGGAATGGGCGATCACGGTGCAAGTCGGGTGTTGAGGAACAAGCACTGGTTATACATACAGACCACATGCCTGGGCAAGCGCGCTGGATCGACGGTCACACGATCGTTACGGGCGTCACCCAGGCAGCAGGCCTAGGCTTTGTACGAAAAGTGCCTGCGCGACGATCATGCTGCGTTGAAAACAGGCTCGGAATGCTCATTGACAACCAGTCAAGTCGGGCGCGACCCCGGCCGTTCCTCGCCTGTTTTCGCCTTGCCTGATCGCCGCTCGGCTACTTTTCGTACAAACCCTACTCGACGGCGCGCAACGGCGTATAGCCGCCGCACGGGCTGGCCGGCAAAGGCCGCAACCACAGGTCGCGTCGGCCCAGCAGTTGGAACAGGCGGCGGGCCTGGTGGCTGAGCGTACCGGCATACAACCCGCGCAGTTGCGCGAGCTGCAGGCCGCTGGTTTCAACCAGCCACTGGCTGACCGGCTCCGGGCAAGGACGACCCTGCAAGGCACGGTGCAGGTACGGCAGCGCGACGCGCATGCCCGGATGACAGCGCAGCACGAAGGTCTCGAGGTTGTGCCCTTGCGCCTCGAACGGGGTGAACAGCTGGCAGACCAGTTGTGCTTCGCTCACGCCATAGGCGCCGGCCAGGCGCGCCTGTGCCTCGCTGCGCAAGGCCCGCCCCTGGGGCCAGGCGGTCGAAGGCTGGCGCAAGCGCTGGAAGAACATATGGGTGCCTTCGCGATAGCTGCGCTGGTCGAGGTACTGCGCCTTGAGCCCATGCAGGTGGGCCAGCGGCAAGGGATCGAACAGCCCTGACGGCCCCTGGGCCTGACTGCCCTTGACGTCCTGCCGGCCGAGCATGCGGTCCAACGCTCCTCCGTCGTCCGGGTGGTGCAACAGGTCCTCGACCATGACCAGGCGCGGCTCGCCGCCGGGGTGGCGCAGCACGGGCGAAGTCGGCGGTTGCCAAGGATCGGCCAGCACCGCGCCCAACTGCTCCAGACCCGCCACCAGCACATTGTGAGGCGTCAAGGCGTGGGCCACCTCCACGGTATGGCGCAGGCAACGGCGTCCCCAAGCCAGCAGGCGATGGCGCTGGGCGAACGGCACGGCGCTGATCAGGATCTGTTCGCCGACCTCCCCCGCCAGCGCCTGGCCCAGGCTGTTGGCCAGCTCCAGGTAACCCCTGGCACCGAGCATCGCGTCCGGCTGCCCGCCGACCAGATGGCCGAACAGCAACCAGGCGTTGCCGGCATCGGCCAGTTGCTCGCCCGAGCAGGCCTGGCGGGCACCGAACGGGCCGAGCTGCCCACCATCGGCTCGCAGCAGCTCCACCCGCGGATCGTCGTGCAGGAACAGCGCGCTGAAGCAGCGGTCGTGAAGGGCCAGGGCGGTATCGTCGAGGGTCGGCAGACGGGCCGCCAGCACGCGCAGGCGGCAGGTGGCGCCATGGCGCAGGGCGATGCTCAACTGCGCGGCGCGCAGGCAGGCCAGCAGATGCGCGCTGCGCCGGTCGACGCCGTGCAGCACCAGCACCCGGACGTTGCCGACGTATTCCTGGCCGCCGGCGATGACCAGCAATCGCTGGACCAGCAGCTGCACCGAGGCGCGCTGGGCCTGGGTCATGTGCTCCAGCAGGCGCTGCAGGACTTGCTGGTAGACATAGTGCATGGCTTGGTCGTGGGTCTCGGTCATGCTATCGCTCCATCTCCCTGACGGCTTCGAAATGAAGTCCGATTCTGGCAGATGAATAGCAAACCGAGCTTGAAGGAAACTTCCTAAAGCCTAGTAGGACATTTAGCTAAATTTGGCTGATGTCTCAGCCCTGCAGGCTACACGTCCCCTGTGGGAGCGGCCTTGTGTCGCGAAAGGGCCGCGTAGCGGCCCCGGCGATATCTGCTTGATGCACAAATCGTGGGGGTGCTTCGCACCCCTTTCGCGGCACAAGGCCGCTCCTACAGGGACCGCGTACGACCTGAGGCGTCAGTGAGCCCCCATATCCAGCACCACCCGCCCGCCACACGGACACTCGTCCATGTGCCGATGCGCCTCGACCACCTGCTCGAACGGGTACACCTTGATGATCTGCGGTGTCAGCAGCTGGTCGGCGGTGAACTGGTTGATGTCGCGCAATGCCCGCTGCAGGGCCACCTGGTCCTGGGCGATGCCCAGCTCCGGCTTGCCGGTGAAGTTGCCGATGCAGTGCACATGGAACTGGATGTTCTTCTGGAACGCCGCGCAAGCCGGGAACGGCGTCTGGTTGCCGCCCTGCAGGCCGTACAGCACCAGGCTGCCACGCGGTGCCAGGACATCGCCGAGCAGCGACATCTGCGGGCCGCCCATGCCGTCGAGGACCATGTCCACGCCACGGCCATCGGTGTACTTGCCGATCTGCATCAGCAGGTCCTGCTCCTCGGTGACGATCACCTTGTCGGCGCCAAGGCCCAGCAGGTACTCACGCTGCTCGGGTTCCTTGGTGGCGGCGAACACCTTCAGCCCCAGGGCCTTGCCCAGTTGCACGAAGGCCGGCCCCGCGCAGTGGCTGGCGTCGGTGACCAGCGCGGTCTGCCCAGCCTTGGCCCGCGCCAGGTCGACGAAGGCAAAATAGGCGATCAGCAGCGGCGTGTAGTGCACGCTGGCCTCGATCGGGGTCAGTACATCCGGGTAACGGGTGATGGCACTGCGCGGCAGGACGATCACGTCGCCGTACACCGGGTGGTCGTTGGCGCTGGTGGCCGGGAAGCTGGCGACCCGGTCGCCCACCGCGATATCGTCCACACCCTCGCCCACGGCGGTGACCACACCGGCCATTTCGTGGCCGATACCGGCCGGCAGGCGTGCCTGGGACGGCGCCAGGTTCTGCCGCCAGAGCACGTCGTACCAGCTGACGCCGATCGCCTCGACGCGGATCTGCACCTCGCCGGTAGCCGGGGACGGTTCGGCCTGCTCCTCGCAACGGAGCACATCGGCCTGGCCGAACTTGTGGAAACGGATCATGCGGGACATCGCATACCTCGCCTGTGTGAATCTCGTATTACCACGGACTTTATCCGGGCTTTCACGGTTGGACCATCAGTGGCTGTTAATAGTCGACATGCCTGTCATTGATTGGGCCCCTGACAAATCTGTGCATTGGCACCCGGAAATCGGTGCAGGGTACCAGCCTTTGGCCTTAAGATTCACCCCTGCCCCATTTCTGGCGAGCCGCATCGAATGAATCGTAACGACTTGCGTCGCGTAGACCTCAACCTGCTGATCGTGTTCGAAACGCTCATGCACGAACGCAGCGTGACCCGCGCCGCCGAGAAACTGTTCCTCGGCCAGCCGGCGATCAGCGCCGCGCTGTCGCGCCTGCGCAACCTGTTCGACGACCCGCTGTTCGTGCGCACCGGCCGCAGCATGGAACCCTCGGCGCGGGCCCACGAGATCTTCGCCCTGCTGTCGCCGGCGCTGGATTCGATCTCCACCGCCGTCAGCCGCGCCGCCGATTTCGACCCGGCCACCAGCAACGCGGTGTTCCGTATCGGCCTGTCCGACGACGCCGAGTTCGCCCTGCTGCCGCAGCTGCTCAAGCGCATCCGCGCCGAAGCGCCCGGCATCGTCCTGGTGGTGCGTCGGGTCAACTACCTGCTGATGCCCACCCTGCTGGCCTCGGGCGAGATCTCGGTGGGCGTGAGCTACACCAACGAACTCCCCGCCAACGCCAAGCGCAAGGTGCTGCGCCGCAGCATGCCCAAGCTGCTGCGCGCCGACAGCATGCCCGGCAGCATCACCCTGGATGACTTCTGCGCCCGCCCCCATGCCCTGGTGTCGTTCGCCGGCGACCTCTCGGGGTTCATCGACGAGGCACTGGACGAGATAGGCCGCAAGCGCCACGTGGTGCTGGCAGTGCCGCAGTTCAACGGATTGGGGAGTTTGCTGGCAGGGACCGATATCGTCGCCACGGTGCCGGACTACACCGCCGATGCGCTGACCGCGGCGGGCGGGTTGCGGGCGGAGGACCTGCCGCTGGAGGTGCGCAGCTTCGAACTGCACATGGCCTGGCGTGGAGCGCAGGACAATGATCCGGCGGAACGGTGGTTACGCTCGCGGATTCAGATGTTCTTTGGCGACCCCGACAGCCTTTGACCGAGCCCCAGCCAAGCGCCAAAAACACTCAAACACATACAACTTGTGTGCAGCCTCATCGCCAGCGTGTCATCAACGCGCCATGCAAGCCACTGACCGGATCCTGCTCAGGCTGCGGCACCTTGGCGATGCGCTCCAAGGCACGCTGGTGCGCCGCACTATCGGGCCGTTGAATGTCGTAATCTTCCTGCCCGTGGGGATAGGCGCCGACCACCAGGAAATCATCGCTGCACTCGATGCAGCGATGGCCCGTGCCTGCTGGCAGCACCAGCACATCCCCCCGCTCCACGCTCACGCTTTGCCCGCATTCCCCGCCAAGCGTCAATCGGGCCCGCCCACGGGCAATCCCGAGTGCCTCGTGGGCGTTAGGATGAAAGTGGTGATAATCGAAGATCCCGTCGCGCCAGAGCGGGGTCCATTCGTGAGCCGCAAACAGGGCCTCGAAGGCGCTGGCAGTATCCCCTGCCCGATCGAGTTTCAGCCGGTAGAGCAGTACCGGAAAACGGCTGTTCGGCGTCGCGCCGTCGTCTTCGAAAAACAAGGCCTGCACGCTGGCATCTTGCGTATTCATGAGCGTCATGATGCGCTCCCTGATCGAGTGATTGGTTCACCTTCGAGCCCGTCGGCTGTTGCCAGGTTCCAGCCGGCAGACCGCTGCACAGACCGATGAAACTTTCCTGCCACGTGCCAACTCCAGACGCCTATCGATAACAGAACGGGAGCAGGCAATGACCGGCACGGTAGGCGACTTTCTGGTGGAGCGATTGTATCAATGGGGCGTGCGGCGCATCTTCGGTTACCCCGGCGACGGCATCAATGGTGTATTCGGCGCGCTGAGCCGTGCCAACGGCAAGATTCAATTCATCCAGGCCCGCCACGAGGAAATGGCCGCCTTCATGGCCAGCGCCCATGCCAAGTTCACCGGCGAGCTCGGCGTGTGCATCGCCACCTCCGGCCCGGGCGCCTCGCACCTGCTCACCGGCCTGTACGATGCACGCATGGACCACCAGCCGGTACTGGCCATCGTCGGTCAACAAGCCCGTGCGGCACTGGGTGGGCACTATCAGCAGGAGCTGGATCTGCTGTCGATGTTCAAGGACGTCGCCGGTGCGTTCGTCCAGCAGGCATCGACACCTGGGCAGGTGCGCCACCTGCTCGACCGTGCGGTGCGCACAGCCATCGGTGAGCGCCGCGTTACCGCCATCATCTTGCCCAACGACCTGCAAGATCTACCCTACAACGAACCACCGAGGGCCCACGGTACCGTGCATTCCGGAGTCGGCTACAGCAAGCCCCGGGTCTTGCCATTCGAAGAAGACCTGCAGCGCGCCGCCGATGTATTAAACGCTGGGCACAAGGTGGCGATACTGGTGGGGGCTGGCGCACTGCAGGCGACAGACCAGGTCATTTCAATCGCCGAAAGACTGGGTGCCGGGGTTGCCAAAGCGCTGTTGGGCAAGGCTGTGCTGCCGGATGAGCTGCCGTGGGTCACCGGATCGATAGGCCTGCTCGGCACCGAACCCAGCTATCAGCTGATGACCGAATGCGACACCTTGCTGATGATCGGCTCCGGCTTTCCCTATTCCGAATTTTTGCCCAGGGAAGGCCAGGCGCGTGGCGTGCAGATCGACCTGCAACCCGACATGCTCAGCCTGCGCTATCCGATGGAGGTCAACCTGGTCGGCGACGCCAGCGAAACATTACGCGCACTGTTGCCGTTGCTCGAGCACAAGACCGACCGGCGCTGGCGCGACAAGGTAGAGACCTGGCGGGCGCAGTGGGACAAGACCGTGGCCAAGCGCGCCCGGGTCAAGGCTGACCCGATCAACCCGCAACGCGTGGTCCATGAGCTGTCCCCTCGCCTGCCCGACCATGCCATCGTCACCAGCGATTCCGGCTCCTGCGCCAACTGGTTTGCCCGCGACCTGCAGATTCGCCAGGGTATGCAATGCTCGCTGTCCGGCGGCCTGGCTTGCATGGGCGCAGCCGTGCCCTATGCGATTGCAGCCAAGTTCGCCCACCCGCAACGGGCTGTGATTGCCCTGGTGGGCGATGGGGCGATGCAGATGAACAACCTCGCCGAACTGATCACCGTGGCCAAATACTGGCAGCAATGGGACAACCCTCGATGGATCTGTGCCGTGTTCAACAATGAGGACCTCAACCAGGTGACTTGGGAGCAACGGGTCATGGAGGGGGACCCCAAGTTCGAAGCGTCGCAGACAATTCCTGACGTGCCCTACCATGTGTTCGCCATGTCCATTGGCCTGCAAGGTATCTACGTAGATCGCGAAGGGGACGTTGCCGCTGCGTGGGAGCGCGCCCTGGCGGCTGATCGACCAGTACTGATCGAGTTCAAGACCGACCCGAACGTGCCGCCCCTGCCTCCTCACATCACGCTGGAACAGGCGAAGAAGTTTGCCGGTACCTTGCTCAAGGGAGACCCCGACCAGGCGGGCATCATCGTGCAGACAGCCAAGCAGGTGCTCGGCTCGGTGCTGCCTGGCAAGAAATGAGCGACACCTCGGCGAGCCGGCTGAACGTTTATTCGGCCGGCCCGGTCGCACAACTGAGACGCAGCCGACTGCGCGAACCCTGACCGTGAGGACCTACCATGAGCGCGATCGCTTCCAACGGAGTTGCAGAGCACCCCATCTGTCTGACCCTCAATGGTCAGCCCCGAACACTGCAGGTGCATCCCTGGGTCACCTTGCTCGACCTGCTGCGTGAGCAATTGGACCTGATCGGCACCAAGAAAGGTTGCGACCATGGTCAGTGCGGCGCCTGCACGGTGCTGCGCGACGGCAAACGCGTGAATGCCTGCCTGACCTTGGCCATCATGTGCGACGGGGCCGAGTTGGTGACCATCGAAGGGCTGGCCAGCGGTGACGCCCTGCACCCGATGCAGCGCGCCTTCATCACCCACGATGCGTTCCAGTGCGGCTACTGTACCCCGGGGCAGATCTGCTCTGCGGTCGGGCTTGCTCACGAAGGGCGTGCAGACACCCGCGAGGCCATCCGCGAGCAGATGAGCGGCAACCTTTGCCGTTGTGGTGCCTACGGCAACATCGTCGCAGCGGTGGAAGAAGCGCTGCCGTTGATGAGAGGCGCAGCCCAGCCGCAACGGGGGCCAAATTCATGATGCCCTTCAACTACTACAAGCCCGCATCAGTCCGCGAAGCGGTGAGCTTGGCTGACACCCGCTCGCATTTCATTGCCGGGGGCACCAACCTTGTCGACCTGATGAAGGAAAACGTCGTTCGTCCCGAGCGGCTCATCGATATCACCGGCCTTGAGCTGAACGGTATCCATCCCACCTTGAACGGCGGCGTACAGATCGGTGCTCTGGTGAGCAATGCCGAGCTGGCCTGGCACCCCATGATCGAGCAGCATTATCCACTGCTGTCGGACGCTATCCTGGCTGGGGCTTCACCGCAGTTGAGGAACATGGCCAGCACCGGTGGCAACTTGCTGCAACGTACCCGGTGCTATTACTTCTACGACACCGGCACCCCCTGCAACAAACGTGAACCCGGCAGCGGATGCCCCGCGCGTACAGGGTCGAACCGTATCCATGCCATTCTCGGTGCCAGCGATGCCTGTGTCGCGACTCATCCCTCGGACATGTGCGTGGCATTGGCAGCGCTCGAAGCCGTGGTGCACGTACAGGGGCCGTCCGGTGAACGGCAGATCCCCTTCGCGGATTTCCATCGCCTGCCCGGGGACACGCCCGAGCGCGACAATCACCTGGCATCCGATGAGCTTGTGACAGGCATCGAGCTGCCGCCCCCGCTGTTCGAACACCATTACCGTTATCTGAAAATACGCGACCGCGCCTCCTACGCGTTCGCGCTGGTGTCAGTCGCTGCAGCCTTGAACTTCGATGGCGAAGTGATCCAGCAGGCGCGCCTGGCGCTGGGCGGCGTTGCCCACAAGCCCTGGCGGGACCCGGTTGTCGAACGCATGCTGGCCGGCCAGGTGCCATCTGAAGCACTCTTCACCCGCGCCGCGCAAACGTTGCTGCAAGGTGCACAACCCCTGAGCCACAACGGTTTCAAGGTAACGCTCGCTCAGCGAGCAATCGTGCGGGCATTGGATGACGCGGCGCGCGGCACCGCTGGCGGGGAGGCACGCTCATGATCAAAAGCACACCCGTAGTCGGCACACCCCTGGACCGCGTGGACGGTGTGACGAAGGTCACCGGGCAGGCCCGCTATGCGGGCGAATACCCCGAGGCGGGCCTGCTGCACGGCAGCGTCGTGTCCAGTACCATCGCCCGCGGCCGGATACTCGACATCGACATTACCCAAGCCATGCGCGTGCCCGGGGTAATCGCCGTGCTCGACCATGGCCATCGCCCGCATATATCCAGTTATGACGACGACTACAGCGATGCGGACTCTGCCAAGGGTTCGCCGTTTCGGCCCTTGTTCAACGATCGAGTGCTGTACAGTGGGCAACCGCTGGCGCTGGTGATCGCCGAAACCCTCGAACTGGCCCGGTATGCAGGCTCGCTGATCAAAATCGACTATGCCGAGGAGGCTCACCAGACAGACCTGGACGCATGCCAACAGTCGCATGCGGCACCCGCCGAAACACCGGCGCCACGTGGCGACTTCGCCGGGCAGTTTGCCGGGGCGCCGGTGCAGGTGGATGTCACCTACCTGACAGCCAACGAGTACCACAACCCGATGGAGCCCCATGCGTCGACCGTGCACTATAAGGCCGACGGCACTCTGGAAATCCACGACAAGACCCAAGGTACGCAGAACTGCCAGGACTACCTGCACAAGGTGTTCGGGTTGTCCAAGGCAGACATCCGCGTGCGTGCGGCATTCGTCGGCGGCGCCTTCGGCTCGGGTTTGCGCCCGCAGTACCAGTTGCCGCTGGCAGTGATGGCGGCGTTGCACCTGAAGCGCTCGGTGCGCGTGACCCTGACCCGCCAGCAGATGTTCACCTTTGGCTACCGGCCCCGCACCGAGCAACGCATGCGCCTGGGTGCAGACGCAAACGGGCGCTTGCTGGCGATCGCTCATGATGCGCTTGGCCAGACCTCCCGCTTCGAGGACTTCACCGAACACCTGGTCGAATGGAGCGGCATGCTGTACCAGTGCGACAACGTTGCGCTCAGCTATCGCCTGGCCTCGCTCGATGTGTACACCCCGCTGGACATGCGGGCACCTGGGGCTGCGTCCGGGATGATTGCGCTGGAGTGCGCCATGGATGAACTCGCCTGTGCGGCCCAGATTGACCCGCTTGACCTGCGCCGGCGCAATTTCACCAACAACAATGCCAACGAAGGCAAGCCCTACTCCAGCAAGGAGTTGCTGGCGTGCTACCAGCAAGGTGCCGACCGTTTTGGCTGGCATAACCGCACGCCCCAACCGCGCAGCATGCGCAAGGGCAACCAGTTGCTCGGCTGGGGGATGGCCGGCGGCGTCTGGGAAGCCATGCAGATGAAGGCCAGCGCCAGGGCGCGCATCGATGCCCAGGGCCACCTCATCGTCAGCAGTGCCACCACCGATATCGGGACCGGCACTTATACCGTCATGACCCAGATCGCAGCCGATGCTGCTGGCGTCAGGGTGCAGGATGTCACCTTCGTGCTGGGCGACTCTTCACTCCCCACCGCACCGCTTCAGGGTGGATCATTCACGGTGTCGTCGGTGGGCTCGGCGGTGCGCCAGGCCTGCCAGGTACTGCGCGCCAAGGTGCTGGAACATGCGCGCAACATGTACCCCCAGGTGGCCAGCACTGCCCGGCAGCAGATCGTTATCGCCGACGGCTATCTGCACGCGGGCAGCCATCGCCTGGCATTGGCGGACATCGTCGCCAGCGCACCCGCCGGTGCGTTCGAAGTGCAGATCGACGCCGAGCCCGGCGCCAGGCGCCAACCGTTCTCCACCGCCACCCATTCGGCGGTATTCGTGGAAGTCCACGTCGATGAGGACCTTGGCACGATCAAGGTAGCCCGAGTGGTCAGCGCTGTGGCGGCAGGACGGGTGGTCAACCCAAAAACCGCGCGCAGCCAGATCCTGGGGGGCGTGATATGGGGGGTTGGCATGGCCCTGCACGAAGCGGCGTTGACCGACCATCGGTTGGGTCGCATCGTCAATCACAACCTGGCGGAGTACCACATCCCGGTCAATGCAGACTGCGGGGATATCGAAGTGATCTTCGTTGAAGAGCACGATGACATTGTCAACGAACTGGGTTCCAAGGGCGTGGGCGAAATCGGTGTCGTTGGGGTAGCCGCTGCGGTGGCCAACGCGGTCTACCACGCCACAGGCAAACGTGTGAGGGAGTTTCCGATCACGCTCGACAAAGTGCTCTGAGCGGGCGGGGGCCAAGTCCCCCCACCTGCTTTGCGGTCAGCAGCAGCCCGATCGGCAGGATCGTCCGCACCAGCACCTCGCGCTCCTCGGCACGACGATGATTGCTCAGATATCAAGATGATCTGAATGGTTCAGCCAATTTTCGGGGCTGCAACAAATCAGTACCGCCAGACTTGTTGGTCTGAACTTTACTGTCCGTCATGGCTTCCCCTGCATACCGATAACGCAAACACGCGGCTGCAGGAGCTGATTTTCATGAGAGCACTGACCTACCACGGAGCAAACGACGTCAGGGTCGATAACGTCCCTGATCCCATCATCGAGCAAGAAGACGACATCATCCTCAGGGTCACCGCTACGGCCATTTGCGGTTCCGACCTGCACCTCTACCGAGGAAAAATTCCAGAAACCGAAGCGGGCGATATCTTCGGCCATGAATTCATGGGCATCGTCGAAGATACCGGCAAGGCCGTCACCAATCTGCAGATCGGCGACCGCGTAGTGATTCCCTTCGTGATCGCTTGCGGCAGCAGTTTCTTCTGCCAGCACGACCTGTTCGCAGCCTGTGAAACCACCAACACAGGTCGTGGTGCGATCATCAACAAGAAGGGGATTCCCCCAGGCGCCGCGCTGTTTGGATATAGCCATCTCTATGGCGGTATCCCTGGCGGTCAGGCGGATTACGTGAGGGTACCCAAGGCCAACGTCGGCCCGTTCAAAGTGCCCACCGAGCTGGCCGATGACAAGGTGCTGTTCCTCTCGGACATTCTGCCCACCGCTTGGCAGGCAGTCATCAACGCCGAGATTGGCCCGGGTTCAACGTTGGCAGTCTACGGCGCCGGGCCAGTGGGCTTGCTGAGCGCCGCCTGCGCGCGAATGCTCGGCGCGCAGACCATCTTCATGGTCGATGACAATGATTACCGCTTGGCCTACGCCCGCGAGGCTTACGGCGTCATACCGATCAATTTCGAGCAGGACGACGATCCAGCCGACAGCATCATTCGTCAGACACCCGGCATGCGCGGGGTCGATGCGGTGATCGACGCGGTCGGTTTCGAGGCCAAGGGCAGCACTGCCGAAACGGTGATGACGGCCCTGAAGATTGAAGGCAGCAGTGGCAAAGCATTGCGCCAGAGCATTGCAGCCGTGCGGCGTGGCGGCGTCGTGAGTGTCCCTGGAGTGTACGCGGGCTTCATTCATGCATTCATGTTCGGCGACGCGTTCGACAAGGGCCTTACCTTCAAGATGGGCCAGACCCATGTCCAGAAATACCTGCCCGAACTGCTGGAACACATCGAAGCAGGACGTCTACAACCGGAATTGATCGTCACTCACCGCCTGGCCCTCGAAGAAGCAGCCATGGGCTACAAGTTGTTCGATCAGAAGCAGGATGACTGTCGCAAGGTCATCCTCGTGCCAGGCGCTGCAGCGGGCACCCTGGGCCCTGGGCAGATGGATCGGGCGTTGGACTTCAACTACCTCCAGCAACGCCCGAAAACTTTTTGACGTCGATAGGTGGCGCCACGAATTCAGGGCCATCGCCAGCGAGCCGCCACTTCACCTTGGCGATGCCGTAGCGCTCGGCCATCGGTCGACTGACCAACTTGATTTTCTGCTGACTGAATCTCGGGATGATGCCAACGCCGGCATCGCAACTGGCCCAGTGCCAAGCCACGGCGTTGTCCATTTTCTCCAGGCGGATGATGAACGTCCGATGGTCACCGTGAAGGTCATACTCGATTACGTACAATTGAAGTGCTGGCACAAGATCCGCTCCCTGGTTCATACGCTATTGAGCGACTCCTGGAAGAGATAATTCCATCGGATTCGCAGGACGACGCGCAGCCAATCCATGCAGCGGACTGTCAGGCGAGTTGGATGTACACCGAGTAGCTACCCAGCAGCACCCAGAACACCAGAAAGATCCACGGTGTGCGCAGCGAGAACAGCAGTGATTTCCGATGGCCTGCACGCGAGGTTTCCGCCTCGCAGAACAGCGGCGATTCGTCGTAAGCCAACCCCATCAACGGCTCGCTGCGCAGCAGATGGCTTTGCTTGAGCTGCCAATGATCGATGATGTTGTAGGCCGCACGGATGCCAGGCCAGGCATTGAGCGAGCTCAATACCCCGAGCAGGGCGAGGAACGCAGGCACGATCAGGGTGAACATCTCGCCCCATCCTTGATTTAGGTTGCCCATGGAGGAGACGAAGGCGATGACCAGGAATGACTGCGCCGCCAGGTAGGCGTCGGTGCGGTTGGCCAGGATGCTGGTTTCGTACTGGATCTCACGCCGGTAAAAGTCCAGACGCTCCTTGGGAGAGCCAAACATCCTGGCATTGTGCTCGCTGATCTCGTGTTCAGGGGTCGTTGGGGTAATGATTCGAGGCACTTGCTACTCCGGGAGTTGGGCTCCGAACGACGAGATGCGCCTGGAGCTGAGCTCGGTAGAACGGCGATGGGGCGTGAAATTCAATTGGATTGGTATCCCGCACCGCTCGTCGTATCAACCGTAGATTGAAACCAACACGCCGGGGCCCGGCCTCTCGAACCGGTATGAACGTTCTCAACTGCAGGAGCTTTGACCATGCGAGACTTCCCTACCCCGCCCTTCCCTTCACAGCCTCAAAATGTCCCCGGCTCACAGCGCAAGATGGAACCCTACCCGGATTGTGGTGAGCAGTCGTATGCCGGCCACAATCGACTGGAAGGCAAAATTGCACTCATCACCGGAGCAGACAGCGGCATCGGGCGGGCAGTCGCGATTGCCTATGCCCGGGAAGGTGCCGACGTCGCCATCGCTTATCTGAATGAGCATGAAGACGCGCAAGAAACCGCGCGCTGGGTCGAGGCCGCGGGCCGTCAATGCCTGCTGTTGCCCGGAGACTTGGCGCAGAAACAGCACTGCTACGACATCGTCGAAAAGACCGTCCGCCAGTTCGGGCGTATCGACATCCTGGTCAACAACGCGGCATTCCAGATGTCCCACGAGACCCTGGAGGAAATCGACGATGATGAATGGGTGAAAACGTTCGATACCAATATCACCGCCATCTTCCGTATTTGCCAGGCGGCACTGCCTTCCATGCCCAAGGGCAGTTCGATCATCAATACGAGCTCGGTCAACTCCGACGATCCATCCCCCAGCCTGCTGGCCTATGCCACGACCAAGGGGGCCATTGCCAATTTCACTGCTGGCTTGGCTCAGTTGCTGGGCAAGAAAGGCATCAGGGTCAACAGTGTCGCGCCAGGCCCTATCTGGACGCCTTTGATTCCGGCAACCATGCCGGACGAGGCCGTCAAGAACTTTGGTTCCAGCTACCCGATGGGGCGGCCGGGGCAGCCGGTCGAAGTCGCGCCGATCTACGTGCTGCTGGGCTCCGACGAGGCCAGTTACATCAGTGGCTCACGTTACGCGGTGACTGGCGGCAAACCGATCCTTTAGCGCAAAGAGGCTCGCCGTGCTGGCGGGCCTCCTTTTTGCGTGGCAGTTTCAGTGTTTGTCCCGATCGTGATCACGGGCCGTTTTTTGCGCTGTCGAGTCATGTGATGTACCGGTGGATCCATCCGGACGATGAGCATCGTTGTCTCGCTCTTCTTCCCCATGCGGCCTGGTCTGCGCAGACTCCTTTTGCCTATCGCTCACTTTCTTCATGTTGCTCTCCTGCCATTGCCTTTGAACTAGGGAAGCCGAAGCACGGGCAAAGTTCACGTCACATTCACTTCTCGAGATAGCCGGGCAATAGATGCGATGAACCAAATACCCCAGGATCGCGTCCACCGCAAAACAAGCGAGTCGACACTGGAATGGCAAACGACCCTGTACTGGCCGCCCTCGGCTATCTCAAGAACAACAAACTGATTTTGACCACAGCAGAATCGTGCACTGCGGGCTGCATGGTGGCTTTGCTGGCGGCGGTACCGGGTACCGGAGAGGTGCTGGAAAGCGGCTACGTCGTCTACTCACCCAGCGCCAAGAAACGCCTGTTGGGCGTCAGCGCCGAAACCATCGAACGATACGGCTTGACCAGCGAAGCAGTGGCCTGGGAAATGGCCTTGGGCGCCTTGCGAGACAGCGATGCCAATGTGGTTATCGCCAGCACCGGGGTTGCCGGCCCGGCGCCCGAATCCGGAATACCGCCGGGGACGATGTGCTTTGCGTGGGCTTTCGCCGGCGATCCAATTGCCGTTTTCACACGCACTCGACGGTTCTTCGGCGAGCGATCTGAAGTCATGCGCGAAGGCGCCCTGTTCGGTCTGACCCAGGTTTCCCACTATCACCAGCGCTGGTTACACGGTGAGCGCGCTTGAGGGCTGTGATCATGTCGGAAGATGAACTGGTATCCCGGCGTCACCCTGTTCAAGAAGACATACCGATGCAGCAGCGCGTCTGGCGCTTCGAGCGCGTGGGGTGGTATGTACTCGTGACCATGGTACTGCTTGCCTTGGCAGGTCTGTTCGGTAACGGCCCGTTGAGCGATGCCGAGGTGGTGAGCCAGGATGGCAGGGTACGGGTTGAGTATCAGCGCCTCAGCCGAAGCGGCACGACAGATAGCCTTTTCATCACCGTTCAGGGCACCCCTGGTCAGCCGGTAGAGGTGCAACTCGCAGGATCATTGCTTCGTGACGCCAGTATCGAGACGTTACAGCCGGAGCCACAACGGTCGATGTCGCATGGCCAGGCCATGCTGTTCCAATTGGGTACAAGGCAAGATGGCGTGGCCACCTTGTACCTGACCCTTCGAAGCGAGCACGTAGGCACTCTGGAGGGCAGCGTCAGGGCTGGCCCCAAAAGCGCCGTTCGTTTCTCCACATTCCTTTACCCCTAGGAGTGCGTCATGGATTCGATCCTCCGCGCAGCCGGGATGTACGTCGCCCTCATGCTGCTGTTTCGCGTAGCCGGGCGGCGCTCGCTGGCCGACCTGACGACCTTTGACTTCGTCTTGCTGCTGATCATCGGGGAAGCCACCCAACAGGCGCTTCTGGGCGAGGACTTTTCGTTCACCAATGCCATGCTGGTGATTGCCACGCTGATCGTTCTGGACGTCGGCCTTTCGCTCGCAAAGCTCAACTCCAAGCCCTTGGCCAGGTTTCTGGATGGGCACGCTACCCTGGTTGTCGAGAATGGGCGCTTTCTGCATCACCGCATGCGTCGGGCACGCCTTACGGAGGACGACATCCTTGAGTCAGCGCGGGACAGCCAAGGCATCGAGAACATTGAGCAGGTCAAGTTCGCCATCGTCGAACGCAATGGAAAGATTTCGATCATTCCTGCCAAGTGAGGCCTTTTGGCAACAGTAAAGCTACGACTACCGCTTCGCGAGCACACGCGATGATGCCAGCCATCGTAAGCATTGAACCCTGTCACTCTGCGCGTACTCAACCACGAGCAAGTTCTTGACTCAATCCGTGATGAGGTAACGCCAATGAACGCCATCGACTTACTGATTCAAGACCACAAGCTGGTGAAAAAACTGCTCGAAGAACTGTCGACCACCACCGAGCGCGCAGTGAAGAAACGGGCCGAGTTGCTCCACAGGATCGAGCAGGAGTTGCAGATCCACACCACGCTCGAGGAAGAAATCCTCTACCCGGCCATCAAGCAAGCGGGTGGTAAGGAAGAAGCGAAGATGTACTACGAGGCCAAGGAAGAACACCGGACTGTCGACTCCCTCGTCCTACCCGACCTCCTGCATACCGAAACCGGCACCGTCGAATTCGCCGGGCGGGTCAAGGTCATGAAAGAGTTGTTGGAGCATCACATCGAGGAAGAGGAAGGCGAGCTCTTCCCCACCGCGAAGAAGCTGCTCAGCAAGGACACCCTCGAGGAGCTTGGGCAAACCATGGAAATGCAGAAAAAGATGCTCAAGGGCGAGCAGCGAGCAGCTTAGTCACGCGATCACCTGCCAGCGCTCAGTACGCTGGCAGGTGATCAGTTTCGGTTACCCATCATCAGTCGGAAGGTTTCATGGAATATTGGATTGGCTTACTTGAATGGCCCGCCATGGTAATGACCGTGCTGGCAGCCTGGTGCATCGGTTCACGCCGTCCGGGGCGCAGGAAGGCAGGTTTCTGTTGTTTTCTTGCAAGCAACGTTCTGTGGGCCGTCTGGGGCTGGCAAGCAGAAGCCTGGGCATTGATCATCCTGCAATTGTGCCTGTGTGCCATGAATCTTCGAGGGTGGCGAAAAAACACACAACTGCAAGCTGCCCACACGTTGCAGGGAACAGCCTAGCGTTGCTGGCGGCGCCCGCCCAACTGGATCCAGACCGGCGCATGATCACTGGCCTTGGCTTCGTTGCGCACCCAGGCATCCACGCCCGCCCGCTTCAAATAGGGGCTCAGACCCGAGTTGAGCAGCAGGTGGTCGATACGAAGCCCGGCATTACGCGCCCAGTGATTGCGAAAATAGTCCCAGAACGTGTAAATGCGCTGCTCGGGATAAAGGTGACGAACAGCATCGACCCAGCCCTGGGCCAACAATTCTTGGAATAACGCCCGCGATTCAGGTTGCAGCAGCGCGTCCTTGAGCCATGAGCGCGGGTTATAGATGTCCAGATCGGTGGGCACAACGTTGAAGTCCCCCGCTAATACCGCAGGATGGCTGCTGACATGCAGTGTTTGGGCATGCTTGATCAAGCACTCGAACCAGCGCAGTTTGTAATCGAACTTCGGGCCGGGTTGCGGGTTGCCGTTGGGCAGGTAAAGGCAGCCCACCAGTACACCGTGCGCCGCAGCTTCGAGATAGCGGCTCTGCTGATCGTCCTGCATGCCGGGCAGCCCGCGACGTACCTCCAGCGGCTCGCTATCGCGCGCCAGGATCGCCACGCCGTTCCAGGAGGGTTGCCCCTGGTAAAGGCAGCCATAACCTGCCGCTTCGATGGCCTGGCGAGGAAACTGCTGGTCGGCCGCCTTTAGCTCCTGCAAGCAGGCAATGTCCGGCTGCTCTCGCTCCAGCCAGGCCAACAGCGCGGGCAGGCGGCTGCGGATGCCATTGATATTGAAGGTGGCGATCTTCAGCGCTCTCATGCGTCAGGGTCGCTCACATGAGCCTGCACGGCATCTTCCAGAGCCCGGATATGTGCCTCGTCGGCCAGTGCCTTCAGCGCCAACCAGTCATCCCAGTCAATGGCGCCATCGTCCCGTAGCGCCTCGGCGGTGCGAACCAGTTCATGGTGGTAGGCGTCCGGCGATTCGCGCCGGTAGCTGATGTCGTCGTACTGCGCGTACCAGGCTTCAAGTTCAGGAATGCTGCGTTCGATGCTCATGACGGCCGCCTCGTTATATCCCTGCAAGTGAGAGCCCAAGCGCCGCGCAATGTTCAACCGCAACGGTCAGACGGTTAGCAACCCTACCGCTGAAGTAGTGCGATGGAACTTCTCACTCCGTCCGAGACGTCCCACGTCCACACCTGGCGAAAGTAGATGAAGAGGTGGTGGACGGGAATCTGATCACCCGCCGCATGCCGGATGATATACCCGCCTTCAATCAGGGTAGGCAAGCTCACGGTTTCTTTTCCACATCCCTGGGCGCTTTCGCTGGGCCTTGGGGGTCCACTTGAGGGTCGTCCAGGTCTGGAGAGTCCGGATCGAATCCCAGGTCCTGATCAGTCGTTGCATGATCGGAAGAATAGGGGCCTTTCTGCTGCTGATCGTCGGATTTGTTCATTTTGCGGTCTCCGGAGTGTGATGTATTCACCGTGAGGGTCTTGCCCCTTTCTGAACGGGCTGTTCATGAAATATTTCGGTGAAGCACTGGCATCCGGTGGAGGATCGCAAGATCGGTAAAGTTCCTTCTACATGCCATCTGCTGGACAAGTCTGAACGGTACCCGTGAGTTCGTTCTGATTGCGACATAGTGGATGAGCGGTGCCCAAAACGCCGGTTGCGCCCTCACAGTGGCCGGTTATTCGAGAAAAACTAAACCTTCACCTGCTCCTACGGCTCAACCGATTGCGGCATAGAGGTCGCAGCCACCAAGCGAAGGAGTGACAGATGAACAAACCATTATTGAAAATCGCCGGGGTAACCCTGTTGATGGGCCTGGCTTCGCTGCAGGTACAGGCAGCGTCTTCGGACGATTTCGTCGATGCGGCCACTGAAGCCGGTATCGCCGAAGTGGTCACCGGCAACCTGGCGCAGGAAAAGAGCCAAAGCGCAGACATCAAGCAATTCGCCCAGCAAATGGTCACAGACCATACCAAAGCCAACCAGGAACTCGGTGATATCGCCCGCAAGCTGGACATCAGCGTGCCCGACGAGGCGGCGCTGACCGACAAGGTCAAGAAGATGATCCTCGAATGGCGCGAGGAGTCGTTCGACCGGTCCTTCGTCAATAACCAGGTCGACGCGCACGAAAAGGCCGTGGAGCTGTTCAAGAAAGAGGCCGCCTCCTCCGACAAGCCTGAGCTGAAGGCCTTTGCCAGCGACAAGCTGCCAACGCTGCAACACCATCTGGAACAGGCCAAGGCGCTGCAAGCCACCCACGGCAAGTAACCCACACGTCACCGCGCAATCCCAGGGGCCGCCTTGCGGCCCTGCCTTGAGCCATCTGGAGGTGGGCTCCCCATGAATGATCGAATCATCGAACTGTTAACCGACTCCACATTCTTCGGCATTTCCATCCTCAACCTGTTGGTAGCGCTGTGCGTCGCCGTGCTGACGTTCGTGATTGCCAGAGCTGTCATCGGCCTGTTGATGCGCCGGGTGCAGCGCTGGTCCGAACATGACGGGGCAATGAGTCAGGTGCTGGCCAAGGTACTGGCTGGTACCAGCAACAGCCTGCTGCTGCTCGCTTCGCTGCTGGTCGGTTTGAGCATGCTGGACCTGCCCGAGCGCTGGTTGGGCCGGGTCAGTAGCTTGTGGTTCGTGGTCGCCGCCTTGCAGATCGGCCTCTGGGTCAATCGCGCCATCGCGCTGGGCCTGACCCGCTACTTCAGCCGGCACAGCGCCGACGGCCTGTATCAAGGCAGTGCGTTGGCCACGCTTTCGGCCTGGGGGGCACGGGTGCTGCTGTGGTCGGTGGTGTTGCTGGCCATGCTGTCCAATCTCGGCGTCAATATCACCGCCTTCGTGGCCAGCCTGGGTGTAGGCGGCATTGCCGTGGCCCTGGCCGTGCAGAACATCCTGGGTGACCTGTTCGCCTCATTGTCGATTGCCGTCGACAAACCCTTTGAAGTCGGTGATTTCATCGTCATCGGCCCACTGGCCGGCACGGTGGAACATGTTGGGCTGAAGACTACCCGCATCCGCAGCCTGGGCGGTGAGCAGATCGTCATGGCCAATGCCAGCATGATCAGCAGCACCATCCAGAACTACAAGCGCTTGCAGGAGCGACGCATCGTGTTCGAGTTCGGCTTGTCGTACGACACGCCCACCGAGGCGGTGAAACAGGCGCCCGCCATCGTCGAAGAGGCGATCAAGGCCCAGCAGCAGGTGCGTTTCGACCGCGCTCACTTGCGCGGCTTTGGCAAAGAGGCGCTGGAGTTCGAATGCGTCTATATCGTGAGAGACCCCGGCTATAACCTCTACATGGATATTCAACAGGCCATCAACTTTCACCTGCTCGAACGCTTCACCCGAATCGGCGCCAAATTTGCCGTGCCAGTGCGTGCCATCAAAGTTACGGCGCTGCCGCAACCCTTCGTTCAGTCTCAGGTACTGTGACGGCGGGTCGCATTTTGGCCCATCTCGGCCAGCTGGGCGTTTACCCGATGCCGTCCCCACCGATGTACCTGATCGTGCACAAGACCAACGCCGCCAGAAGGATGGCCAGGCAGTCGCACAACTGCTGCCCTCCTGGCCTCGCCGAACCGGCGGCGAGGCTCAGCGCCAGTTCAACCCCGGGCGGCGCAGTCTGAAGCTATCAACGTTGCGTTGCGCCGCAGGTCATTGGCAGGACTTGCCCAGCGCATGTGCCGATGGACTCAATCCCTTGGCAGCAGCAAGGTGGCGGCCAGTCCCCCGCCCGCTCGATTCTCCAACCGGACCTGCCCGCCCAGGCGATCGATGATGGTCGCAACGATCGACAGACCAAGGCCGGCGCCATTCGGGCTGTTGCGGCTATAGAAGCGCTCGAATACACGAGAAAGGCTTGCTTCATCGATACCTGGCCCCTCGTCCTCGACCACCAGCTCCAAGGCGCCATCCAGACGCCTGAGTGATACGGTTATGCGGCCTGCCGGGGGTGAATGTTCAACCGCGTTGGACACCAGGTTCTGTAGCGCAATGCCCAACGCGCCAGCATCGATCGCCAGGTGATGGTCGCCTTCACCGATCTCCAGCGAGGGCTCCAGGCCGCGATCAAGTATCCACGGGGTCAGCTCAGCCAAGGTCTCGGTAACTACCTCGGCCAGGTCGACCCAGGTACTGGCACGCTGCCCTAGTTTCGGCTCGACGCGGGCGAGTGTCAGCAACTGATTGACCACCCGGGTCAGCCGGTCAACCCCGCCCATCAGGAACCCCAGCGCTTTTTGCCGCTCCATGTCGTTGCTGGCGGCCAGCGCGTTCTGTGCATGCAGGCGCAGGACGGCCAGCGGCGTGCGCATTTCGTGAGCGGCATCGGCAATGAACCGATGCTCACGCCGCAAAAGGTCCTCGATCTGCGCCAACAGGCGATTGATGGCGGCCTGCATCGGCTCAAGCTCCGAGGGAAGCGGCACCAGTTGCAACGGCTCAAGAGAGTCGGCGTGGCGCGCGCGGATGACATTGGCCATGTTCTGCAACGGCCGCAGCCCCCAGCCGATCGCCGCCCACACCAACAGCGCCAATGCCAGGCTGCCCAGGAGGAACGGGAACAGGGTATGGCGGACAATACGGTCGATCAGGTCGTAGCGTACGTCATCACGCTCGCCGACCCAGATCACCCAGCGTTTTTCCGGCACCGGCAAGACGAAACCGCGCCATTGTTCGCCGCCGCTGGTGAAGTCGTAGAAGCCTGGTGCCGTCGGTGGCGAATCGAACGCTGGCGCGCTGGGTGTATGCACCAGAAGGGCTCCGCCGACCTGCCAGACCTGAAAAGCCAGCTTGCTTTCGTAAGGGTGCCCCACCTGATGTCGCCCTGCCCTGCCCAACGCTTCGTTGAAGGCCCGGTACAGCGCCTCACGCGAGCCGTCCTGCACCGGCAGGCTCATGACACCCTGCAGCAGGCGGGCGTTCTGGGCGAGATGGGCGTCATACACCTCGTTAATTTCGCGGCGGCTGTCGTGGTAGTTGTAGAGCGCCAGCAGACCGGTGCCGAGCAGCAGCAACAACATCACCCGCCACAGTGTGCGCTGGCGCAGCGAGCTCATGCCTTGGCCTCGACCAGGTAGCCGATGCCGCGTACCGTTCGGATCAACCCGTTGAACAGCTTCTTGCGCAGGTGGTAGATGTTCACCTCCAGCGTATTGCTCTCGGGCTCTTCGTCCCAGCCATACAGCAGCTGGGTCAGGCGCTCGCGGGTGAATACCTTGCCGGGTTGCGCCAACAGTTCATGTAACAGCACATACTCCTTCGGGGTCAGCACCACTTCGACACCGTTGTAGTGCACTTGCTGGGTGGCGGGGTCGAGGCTGACCCCGGCATGTTCGACCACTACCTTCGCCCGCCCCGCACTGCGCCGCAGCAAGGCGCGCAAGCGTGCCTTCAGTTCGTTGAGGTCGAAAGGTTTCACCAGGTAATCGTCGGCACCGGCATCAAGCCCGGTAATGCGGTCGTCCAGCGCATCCCGCGCGGTGAGGATCAGCACCGGCAGGCTGTCGCCGCCGGCGCGCACCCGCCGCAGCAGTTCCAGGCCATCCATGCGCGGCAGGCCAAGGTCCAGGATCACCAGGTCGAAGGCTTCATGCTGCAGCGCATGCAAGCCACTGACGCCGTCACGCAACCAGTCGAGCGTATAGCCTTCCTGGCGCAAGCCGTCGCAGATGCCCTCTCCCAGTGCGATGTCGTCCTCAACCAGCAGCAGCCGCATGTTCAGTCCTGTTTGTCCTTGATCGCTTTCATTAAAACATCGATATCGGCACGCCGGCCCTGGTCAGCCAACTCACGTCCTGGCCGGGCCGGGGCCTGCAAGGCTTTCTGCAGAGCAGCAGTAGCCTCAGGGTAGCGCTTTTGCCGATACAGATGATCGGCCCAGAAATAGTTGCTGTCGATACCATTGGGGTTGATTTGCAGCGCCTTGCGCAGCAGGGCGTCAGCCTTGTCGGTGTCGCCGAAACCAATTGGCCAGCCGGGCACCTGGTCGTACAAAGTGCCCAGGCTGGTATAGGCCGAACCCTGCAGGGCATTGGGGTCCAGTTTCATGGCCTGCTCAAGACTGGCCTTCGCCGCCTTGACCTTGCCCAGTGCGCCGAGGCCACCGGTGGCGCCCGCCCAGCTGCTGTCGATGATGCCTTGCCAGATCAACGGCTCAGGTGATCCGGGGTACTGATGAACGAATGCCGCCGCGTCAGCGGAGAGCTTTTCAAAGGCGTCGGCACGTTTGTCCTTGGGTACCTGGTACTGGATCTGCGCCCAGTGCTGCTGCAGATCGCTCAGGTGCTGTGTGCCTGCCTGGTCCAATGCCCAGGTCAAGGGTGCGAATGCCAACAAGCTGGCGACGAACAGACGCTTCATTTGATCGACTCCTTGGAGTGGCTAGCGATATAGCGCCGAATGAGGGGCAGTTGCTTGCGCAGTGCGCGGTCGACCACGCCCGGCAACATGCTGTTGATGCGCACGAAAAGCTTTTCCGGCCACCCCAGGTAAAGTTCGCTGCGCTCGGACTGCACCGCCTCGAGCACGGCCCGAGCAACATCCGCCGGGTCGTCCATGCCGACTTTAAGCGCTTGATTGAGCGCAGTCGCAGCACTGCTGTTCATGCCGGTACGGGTCGCCCGGGGGGCGGCATACAAGACGTTGACCGTGGTGTCGGCCAGCTCGCGTCGCAGTGCCTCGGAGAAACCGCGCAGGGCGAACTTGCTGGCGCAGTAGGTGGCGTAGCCGGGATAGCCGATCGAGCCATAGGTGGACCCGACATTGACCACCAGTGCCTTGGGCTGAGCACGCAGCAGCGGCAGACAGGCGCGCGTCAGCTGCAGCGGTGCCTTGAGGTTGATGTCCAGCAGCTCGTCGAGCTCGTGCTCGTCCAATTGGTCGAGCAGGGCGAAGCGATTCACGCCGGCCGCATTGATCAGCACGTTGACAGTGCCCATCTCGCGGGCTCGGCTCACGACCTGTTCGCGCCCCGCCTGGCTGCGCAAGTCGGCCTCCTGCCAACGCAGGCGATCCGGGTAGCGATTCATCAAGCCTGCCAGCTTGCCCATGTGCCGACTGACAGCCAGTACCTGGGCGCCGGCAGCGCACAACTGTTCGGCCAGCTCCAGGCCGATGCCGCCACTGGCACCGGTGAGGATCACCACGGACTCAGGCAAGCGCATGATGCACCTCTAGCTGCCCCGCGCGCGGCAAGCCTTGGAACATTTCGGTGTACAAGTGGTAGACGACCTTCGCCGCATGGATGACGGCCTGTTGGTCTGCGGCATCATCGAGGCGATCCATCAGTTGCTTGTAGGTCACCATGTGGTCCTGGTCCAGCGCCCCATGGGAGCTCAGGTAGCTGAACGCCTTGTCAGGCAGGTTCAGTGTGGTTTTGATCGTGCCCGCCGCTTGGGTGGCCAGGGCGATGCTGGTGCCTTCGAGCACGTTGACCATGCCGAAGAGCCCGACCGGGTTGCCGCGGGCGATCAGGTCGTAGAGGTAGGCGACCATCAGCTCGATCGACCGCGCCGGCCGACCATCACGCACCGCCTCCCAATCACCACCACAGGCGTTGATATCGTTGAGGATCCACTGCTCGTGGCCGTATTCCTCGTCGATGTACTCGCACACCGCGCCGCGCAGCCACTCCAGGCGCGACGGCAAGCGCGCGCCACAGGCCATCATCAGCGGAACCGTGTGGCGGACATGGTGGTAGGCCTGGGTCAGGAAGGCAATGTAACTGTCCAGGCTGACCTGGCCGGCCAGGGCGTCACGGATCACCGGTACGGCGAACAACGCCTGACGCTCTTGGGTTGTTTGTAGTTGCAGGGTGTCGAAAAAGGACATGGGGAGCCTCACCACGAGATGTCGGATAACAGGGTTTGGTAGTGCTGCAGGATCGCCTCGCGTCGCGGGCGGCCGTTGGCAGTCAGGGTTTCGTCATGGGTGCTGAAGGGGGCCGGCAAGCGCCGCCAGGTATGTACCCGGGCGTAGTCGGGCAGCTGCGCGTTGCACTGCTGCACGGCCTGTTCGATGGCATCGTTGCTGGCGGCAGGGTCAAGAGGCCAAAGCAGAGCCAGGTTGTGCGGCAAGGCTTCGCCATGCACGAATGCCTGGGCGATGACGCCGCTCTGGGTGAGTTCGGCTTCTACCCACTCCGGGTTGACGTTGCGCCCGAAGCTGGTGATGAACTGGTGTTTCTTGCGTCCATCGAGGAACAGATAGCCTTCTTCGTCGAGGTGGCCCAGGTCGCCCGTTGCCCACCAGGACTGGGTCACCGGGGCGTCCTCCAGGTAGCCAAGCAGTGTCGAGCCGGCCACCAGCACCTCGCCGTCCTCGGCAATACGCACTTGCACATGGGGCAATGGCTGGCCGACGCTGCCGTGGCGTAGGGCACCAGGGCGATTCAATGCGACCACGGAGGCACACTCCGACAGGCCGTAGCCTTCGAACACCGGCAACCCGACCGCCTCGGCCCGGGCTAGCAGGCTTGGCGATACCCGGGCACCGCCCACCGCCACGAAACGCAGTGGGCCAACGCGCATCAACCCGCGCTCAATGGCCGTGACCAGCCCCATCAGCAACTGCGGCACGAGGATCAGGCTCTGCGCACCACTGAGGGCAATGGCGCCCAGCAGTCGCTTGAAATCCACCTGACTTGCCCCGCCCATGCCCAACTGATGCTGCGGATAGAGCTGTACGCAGGCACCCGCCATCAGTGCTGCATAGACGCCGAGGTTCTCCAGCAATACGCCCAAAGGCAGCACGGCCAGGTACTGCTGCGGTTCAGTGGGCCGGCTTGCCGCCTCCAATTCCCGTGCTACCCGCAGCATGGCGTCAGCGCTCAGGCAGACACCTTTAGGGTGCCCGGTGCTGCCAGAGGTGTAGGTAATCTTGGCGGTACCATCAGGCAATCGGGCGCTGGCCAACCGCTCGCGCACCCAGAACTCACCTTCCTGAACAAACCCCTCACTGACCAGTCGCGGCTCCCACTGCGTCGTGCAAAGCACGGTTGAAGCACCACTCTGGGCAATGCAGTGATCAAACTGCGTCGCGCTGAAGAACGACGGCACGATCACGCAGGGGCGCGCCGCGAACAAGGCGGCCAGGTCCCAGAACAGCAGATCAGGGCCGTTATCCAGGGCCAGCACCAATGCCCCAGCAGGTTGCCGGTGCAGCACATGGGCTCGCAGTCCCACTTCACCGAGTAACTGCCGGTATGTGTAGCTGTGAGCATCACCTTTCACCGCCACGGCACCGGCATGATCGCGGGCGAACGACATCAGCAGCTCTTGAAACCGCTCCAGTTCACGCGGCATGGCCAGTCTCCTCGGCGAGCACTGGAAAACCCAGCCTTTGGAACACGCCGGCTCGGGTCAGGGCGTCGAAGCCATAGCCGATGTTTCCGGCAAACACCTGCGGATGTTGGTCATAGTAGGTCCCCCACTGATCCATCTGCCCCTGTAGGCGATCAGGATCGGCGGCGGCCAACACGCAGGGCGTAAGCCCAAGCCGTTGAAAACTGTTTATCAGTGTCGCCGCCCCAGTGAACGTGACCCACTCAAGGCCGCGGTTGGCCAACAACCACGTGACAGCGATGATCATGATGCGAGCACTGCCAGCGCTGAGGGAGGCCAAGTTTCCTACTTCGACTATGCAGGGGCGATCCAATGAAATACCCGCAACTTGAGAAACGGCGGTTTCCAAAGGCACGTCCAGGTACCGTTCGAGAAATACTGGACCCTGGCTGGCCGGGCGCATGCCGGCCGCGGCGATCAGGCGGCCGTGGCTGTCATGCAATGCCAAGAGTTCTGGTAGGTAATGCTGCACATTCGCTTGATGCACGGCGGCAAAGCACGTGTGGATGAATTGCTCAAGATCCGCACGTGAAGCATCTCCCTCCAGACAAAGCGAAAGCTGCGCGCGGTGGTTGGCATGGCTACCGATGGGTAGCGGGAGCAGACTGCTCCATTGAGATTCGGTCATGAAACTCCCCCCGATTGGGTTCGACGGAGGGATTATCGGGGTCGAATCTGAATAGAATCTGAAGTGACGTTTTCGACTTTAGGTGAATTCGGCCTGACGGCTAAATGCTGCAAACACCCACGTTGTATGCGAAGGCCCTGTGCCGTTTTGGATGATTCGAAATACTGCTCGATTTGCTCGAAGCATCCTTGGATGACCTGGACCAAATGCGGATCAAAATGCTGCCCGGACTGCTCCAGGTGAAGGCTTGGGCGCGTTGCGCGCTCCAACTGGGTTTGTAGGGACGGGTGCACTGGGTGGCCCGTTGGCCTACGTAGGCGGCGCAAGGTTTGCAGATGTCGCACTGACGCTTGGCACGCTGCAAACCGGCCAGCTACTGAGGCCGATATGGACCTTGGCCATGCCACTGCTCGCGCGCCTCGCGGCGCGGCGCTGACCTGCGGCATCGCTCTGAACAGTAGCGCACTTGGTCCCAACAGCGAGCCCAGCGCTTGCGCCAGTTGAACGGCCGATCACATACCACGCAGACCTTGCTGGGCAAAAGACTCTTTTTCATAACGGCTGCTGCGCATCAAGCCGCGCCAACAGTGCTTGGCCACGCTGCCACACGGCATCGCGCCGACTAACAGTCATGCCATCAAGGCTGCGATAGACCAGAGCCAAACGCGGGTTCGTTGACAGCAGGGGGCGATGGCGGATGAGAAAATGCCAGTACAGGGCATTGAACGGGCAGCCATCGTCCTCGATCACATGATTCACCTTGTAACTGCACGCCTTGCAATGATCGGACATGCGCTGGATGTAACGACCACTGGCGCAGTATGGCTTGGACCCCAGGTAGCCGCCGTCGGCGTGCATCACCATGCCAAGCGTGTTGGGCAGCTCGACCCAGTCGAAGGCATCCATATACACCGCCAGGTACCACTCGCAAATCGCGGTAGGCACGATACCCGCCAGCAAGGCGAAGTTGCCGGTCACCATCAACCGCTGGATATGGTGCGCGTAGCCCAACCGCAGGGTCTGCCCGATGGCTTGCTCCATGCAGCGCATGCGGGTGCGCCCGGTCCAATAGAATTCAGGTAGCGCTCGGTCGTTGCCCAGGTGATTGAGCCCGGCATATTCAGGCATGCGCAGCCAATAGATACCGCGCACATACTCGCGCCAGCCGATCAACTGGCGAATGAAGCCTTCAGCTGCATTGAGCGGCACCCGCCCCTCGCGCCAGGCCTTGTCGACCTCCTCACACACACATCGCACATCCAGAAGCCCGATGTTGAGCGCCGCACTGATGCGCGCATGGAACAGGTACGGCTCGCCCTCGGCCATCGCGTCCTGGTAGTCGCCGAAAGCCGCCAGGCCAAAATCCAGAAAGTGCTG
The DNA here is from genome assembly GCF_019646095.1 of Pseudomonas sp. 2hn. Classification (NCBI taxonomy): domain Bacteria; kingdom Pseudomonadati; phylum Pseudomonadota; class Gammaproteobacteria; order Pseudomonadales; family Pseudomonadaceae; genus Pseudomonas; species Pseudomonas sp. 2hn. The sequence continues at coordinate 3,163,405 of NZ_CP081016.1, forward strand.
CCACAGCTGCTTTGCCTCGGCATGGGTCACGGGGTAGTCAAAGCCGTCGATGTCCCCGTAGTGGTCGCTGAAGCGCCGTCGTACCAAGGCGACCACCGCTGCTGTGATCCCGTCCTGCGCGAAATGCGCAGCGAACGGCCCACGCAACTGGCGAGGCAGGGGCTTGCGGTTGTCACCATCAAAATTCCAGGCCCCACCTGCCGGGCTGCCGTCGGGCTGCATAAGCAGGCCGGTTCGTTTGCGCATGCCACGGTAGAAGTGCTCCATACGCAGCTGACGACGCTCGTGGGCCCAGCGCGCAAAGGCTTCGCGAGAGCACAGAAAACGCGTGTCGCGATGCCACACGAGGGGCAAACCGGCATCACGCAGAGCCTGCTCCAGGCGCCATTCCCCGCACTCGGTCAGGTGAATTTGCGTGGCGCCCAGGGCTTCTTGCCAGCGATGCAACTCGCCAACGATGCTGCCGCTGTTGCCGTCAGCATCGAGCTCGACATAATGCACCTGCCAACCCCGCTCACGCAGGGTCTGGGCAAAGTGCCGCATGGCACTGAAGATGAGCACGATCTTGAGCGGATGATGCGGCACATAGCGAGCCTCACCCTCCACTTCCGCCATCAGAACAGCATCGCGGGCGGGGTCAAGGGCAGCCAGGCTCGCCAGGTCGAACGACAGCTGGTCACCCAGCACAAGGCCCAGGCGCATCGTTCAGGCTACCATTGGCTGGTGAGCGTGACCGGTACGCGAAGCGGCGCAATGGGGCCGTCACGTTGCCCGCACATCTCATCATGCACCACCTGCTGTACCAGCACGCAAGGCACGGGTGGCAGGTCGGCCAACAGCTGCCGCAGCTCGGTAGTGGAACGCACGCGAACGGGCTGCCCATGGGCGTCGCTCAATGTCACGGGGCCGGCGTCGGTCAAGGCGCGCAGAAGGTAGAAGCCACCCTCCAGCGACAGCAGTTCAAGCTCCTTTGCTTCGCCAGTCGAGACCAGCTGGGTAAGCGCTATCAGGTTCATTGTGTGCCCTCTGGCTGGCGGCGGAAAAACAGGGTGATCTGGCCGATTTCGATGCCCAGCTTGCTCATGCTTGAACGGTTGATCAGGGTGTCGTCATCCATCAGATACATCCAGTCGTCCAGGTCTACCTGCCAGTGCCGCCCGTCAACTGGCAGGTCCAGCTGGTAACGCCATCGCAACGCGTTACCCGCCACTTCACCGCGCGCCTCGCCGATCACATCTCCTGCCGTTCCGCGCCAGCGACCAGGACCGTCTGGCACCAGTGTCCAGGTACGCTGCTGGCGAGTGCCATCGCTATAGAGAAAATGTTCGTCGAGAATCAGCCGCTCACCATCGCGGCGGCTGTCGATACGCACGTGGAAGCGCTTGACCACTTCCCCGGAACGCTTCTGGAACATCCCCCAGGCCTGCACTGGTCGCGAGAAGAATGCAGCCAGGTCCAGTTTCGGTTGCTCCTGGGCATAGTGCTCGACAACGACATTGCTGCAGCTGCCCAGAAGCACGCAGGAAACGAGCAACAGTACTTTGTACATGTTCATGTTCCTCAGTCGTTGCTAGCCAGCCCAAGCAGGCGCAGTTGCGGGCCCCTGGAGCGTGGGTCTAGCCAGATGGAGAAGAAACTCACCACTCCAGAGCCGTTGCGCACCAGGCAGCTCGGCCCTCCAGCTCGCGCCCGCCGAGAAGATAACCAGTAACAGACAAAGGCAAGTCCAACGAGTACGGTGCGCCATAATGACCTCGATCGCACGCAAATACTGTACAACAATAGCATCTTGTACAATTATTCGTTGCAACCGTATAGATTTTTATGGACAGCGCCAGACCTCGATCAGGTCACTAGCAATATCGCCAGGCACGAATGCCAAGGTCAGCAACGCATAGGCCTTACTGGCCTGGCGACGTCTGCACAGGGTGTTCAGGCAACCGTTACGCAGATTGCGTGCTTGGCGAACAGCGTTGTAGTGTTCACGCCACAGCGCTTTTTGCTGCCCTGAAGGATCGATCATGCTCTACATCGTCATGCTCGGCGGTCGTCACCCTCGAGCCCACATCGAAGTCCACGATGTGGTCTTCGCCCAGGCCGATACGCTGGAACAGCTCTATCCGCAATTGCGCGAAGCCTGGTTCGGCAGCGCCAAAGGCCTGCACATCGACTCCTGGCTGGAAGTTGCCGGTGTCGATGGTTATCGCGTCGAACTGAGCCAGGTGGCTCCGGGCCCCGACACCATGCGCCTGTTCTTCCTGAACCTGGGCGGCTATGAACGGCAGGTATTCGGTGAAGCGCATCGCTACCTTCTAGTGGCGGCCACCGACAAGGCCGAGGCCAAGCGCCTGGGCAAGCAACGCATGGCGGCAGATTGGCTCAAGCCGCATACCGACGCTGTGCTCGACGTCGACGATTGCCTGCCAGTCGATCTGGTGGCGGGACGCTATGTGCATCTGGTCAAGGGCGAGCATGGAGGTATCCGCCAGTTCAGTGACTACATCCTGCTCTGAAGACCGGCTTCACCGCCATGCCGGCGCGAGGCCTGTGCATGGACTGCACCGCCGAGGACTACCAGGCAGTGATCGACTACATGTCCAAGTGATGCGCCCAGCAAGCTGCGCAACAGCCAGGTGGAAGGCTGCCTGCTCAATACGTGATCAGTCTGCACGGGCCCTCCTCGTCCGATGAACCTGTCCAATCCACGGGTGACGAAGAAGGCGCGGCAAAATTCACCCCGCCGCCCCCTGATATGCGCCAAGCAACTGTCTGCCCAGGGCGCTGACCAGCGCATCGTCGGTGCCATCCATGAAGTGGGTGGCGTGGGCATGCCGGTAAATCCCAGAGCGGGGCTGGACCTCGGCCGTGCTGGCCATTGCCAAGGCTCAGGCCGGGCTGATCTCGGCGAGGTTGCAATACTGCCCCTTGAAGTACAGCAATGGCTGGGCAGCCGCAGCTTCCTGCAAGTTCAGCGCTTTCACCTCGCCAATCACGATCAGATGGTCACCGGCGGCGTATTCGGCGTGAATCTCGCAATCGAGCCAATGCAAGCTGCCTGCGATGATTGGGTTGCCCAGCGGCGAAGCCTGCCAGTCGACGCCCTGCCACTTATCCGTGCCGCGCCGTGCGAACTGGTTGGAAATCCCGACCTGCTCACCCGACAGGATATTGACCGCGAAGCGGCCGGCCTTGCGAATCCCGGGGTAGCTGGCCGAATTGGACATGACGCTGAATGACACCAGCGGCGGGTTCATCGACACGCTGTAGAACGACTGGCAGGTAAAGCCGAGCGGCTCGCCATCACAGTGCGAGGTGATCACCGTGATGCCGGAGGCGTAGTGCCCGAGCGCTTCGCGAAAGCGCAGTGGCTCGATGGCAGTACTGAAGAGCGACATAGTAGATCCTGGATATGGGGTGCGACCCGTCAGCAATAGGAAAGGGCCGAAGCTGCGCGCCCCGCCCTTCCACCTCGCGCTCAGCCTTACTTCGCGAGCTCTCGTCGCACGATCTCTGCACCTGCGCTCAACGCATTCAACTTGCCGCGTGCCACGGCACGCGGCAACGGCGCCATGCCGCAGTTGGTGCACGGGTAGAGCTTGTCGGCATCCACGAACTGAAGCGCTTTACGCAGGGTATTGGCCACTTCCTCCGGGGTTTCGATGGCGTGGTTGGCCACGTCGATGGCCCCAACCATCACCTTCTTGCCGCGGATCAGATCGATCAGGTCCATCGGAACGTGGGAGTTGTGGCACTCCAGCGAGACGATATCGATCTTGGATTTCTGCAGTTTGGGGAACGCCTCCTCATACTGGCGCCACTCCGAACCCAGGGTCTTCTTCCAGTCGGTATTGGCCTTGATGCCATAGCCATAGCAGATGTGCACGGCCGTTTCGCACTTGAGCCCTTCGATGGCCCGCTCCAGGGTGGCAACGCCCCAGTCGTTCACCTCGTCGAAGAACACGTTGAAGGCGGGTTCGTCGAATTGGATGATGTCAACGCCGGCAGCCTCGAGCTCGCGGGCTTCCTCGTTGAGGATCTTGGCGAATTCCCAGGCCAGCTTTTCGCGGCTTTTGTAGTGCGCGTCATACAGCGTATCGATCATCGTCATGGGGCCTGGCAGCGCCCATTTGATCGGCTGCGAGGTTTGCTGACGCAGGAACTTGGCGTCCTCCACGAACACCGGCTTCTGACGAGCCACGGCGCCCACGACCGTCGGAACGCTCGCGTCGTAGCGGTCACGAATGCGGACGGTTTCACGCTTCTCGAAGTCGACGCCGTCGAGGTGCTCGATGAACGTGGTGACGAAATGCTGACGGGTCTGCTCACCGTCGCTGACGATGTCGATACCGGCGACTTGTTGTTCGTGCAACGACAGACGCAGCGCGTCCTGCATGCCCTCGGTCAGCGCCTCGTCTTGCAGCCTCCAGGGCGACCAGAGGGTTTCCGGCTGCGCCAGCCAGGAAGGTTTGGGCAGGCTGCCGGCAGTCGAAGTGGGGAGTAGTTTTTTCATGACGCAAGGCCTTGTGTATTCGATCGATCAAACAGCGTAATGAGCGGACCACTGCTGCAGCACAGCGTGGTACGGCTTGATGAATTGTTCTTCTGCATACTTGCCTTGCTCAATGGCCAGACGGCTGCGCTCTTCGCGGTCGTAGACAATTCGAGTCAACGAGTAGTCCTGGTGCTTCAGGCTTGGCTGATAGGATTTACCTGCTGCGGAGTTCGCGTTGTAGATCTCGGGGCGGTAGATCTTCTGGAAGGTGTCCATCGTGCTGATGGTGCTGATGAGTTCCAGATTGGTGTAATCGCCCAACAGGTCGCCGGCAAAGTAGAACGCCAACGGCGCGACACTGTTCGGCGGCATGAAGTAGCGCACCTTCAGGCCCATCTTGGCGAAGTACTCATCGGTCAATGAGTACTCATCCTGCTGGTACTCATACCCCAGGACCGGGTGCTGATTTTCAGTACGCTGGTAGGTCTTGCTGCTCGAAACGCTCAGGCAGATGACCGGCAGTTTGTTGAAGTGCTCCTTGAAAACGCTCGAGTTCACGAAGCACTTGAACAGTTTCCCGTGCAGCTCGCCAAACGCTTCCGGCGTGCTGAAGCCGGATTGCCCTTTGTTGTGGTCCAGCAACAGCACGCTGAAGTCATAGTCCCGTACGTAAGAGGAGAAATTGTTCCCGACAATGCCTTCGATGCGCTCGTTGGTCTGGTGATCGACAATGCTGGTTTTCAGGATCTCGATCAGCGGCAAGGCATCGCCTGCTTGCTCACCCGCGATCTTCATCTCGACGGAAACGATATCGAGCTCTACCGAATAACGGTCACCCTTGGGGTTGTCCCAATGCGCCAGGGCATTGAAACGATTGTCGATCATCGCCAGCGTGTTGCGCAGGTTCTGCTGGCGGCTCGCGCCCCTGGCCAGGTTGGCAAAGTTGGTGGTGATGCGCGTGTTGTCCGCAGGCAGATAGTCTTCGTCGAAACGAATACTTTTAATGGCGAACGTAAAGGTTTTATTCATTGTGACCCGGCACCCTGATTCCCGAAGTAGATCCTGAAAAGTCTTCCTGCTTGCCCGGCTTCGAAGGAAAAATTCAATGGGGGGATTGTCAGTAAACGACCATAATGAGACAAACTCATTTTTTTTGAGTCGATCTTTAATATTCCTCATGATCGATCTAAGGCACGTGCGCACGATCCACGCCCTGCGCGATACCGATAGCCCGCACGACGCCGCTGCCTGCGCTGGAACGCGGCCTCGGAAAACGCGTATGCTCGCGGGCTTGAGAGAATGACGATCAACTGAAAACGGTAGCCGAGGGCATTTGCGATGGCCTGCTGACGGCTTTCGCAAGTGAGGAAGCTCAAAATGGTTGATACTCCCTCCGCTGTGAACACACAGCCACCTTCGCCAGCCACCCGGCAGCCGGTCAGTTTGTTTGAAGCCTTCCTGTTCTGGCTCAAGTTGGGATTCATCAGCTTCGGCGGGCCCGCCGGGCAGATTTCGATCATGCATCAGGAGCTGGTCGAGCGCCGGCGCTGGATCAGCGAGAAGCGGTTCTTGCATGCGCTGAATTACTGCATGTTGCTGCCCGGCCCTGAGGCTCAGCAGCTCGCCACCTACATCGGCTGGCTCATGCACCGCTCCTGGGGCGGGGTGATTGCCGGCGTGTTGTTCGTGTTGCCCTCACTGTTCATCCTGATCGGTTTGTCCTGGGTCTATATCGCCTTCGGTGAGGTCCCGGTAGTCGCAGGGATCTTCTACGGCATCAAGCCGGCAGTCACGGCGATCGTCGTCCATGCAGCCCACCGGATCGGTTCGCGCGCGTTGAAGAATGGCTGGTTGTGGGCCATGGCCGGCGCCTCGTTCGTTGCCATCTTCGCCCTCAACATGCCGTTCCCGCTGATCGTGCTGATGGCCGCGATCATCGGTTATGTGGGAGGCCGCTTTGCCCCAGGCCAGTTCGTGATCGGGCGCGGGCACGACGCCGCAAAGAGCAGCCATGGCCCGGCACTGATAGATGACGACACGCCGGCTCCCGAGCATGCACAATTCAGTTGGGGCCAGCTGTTGCGCCTGTTGCTGGTCGGTGCCGCGCTCTGGGTCCTGCCCATGGGGCTGCTGACGCTGTCGTTTGGTTGGAGTGCAACCCTGACGCAGATGGGCTGGTTCTTCACCAAGGCCGCACTGCTGACCTTTGGTGGTGCTTATGCGGTGCTGCCCTATGTCTACCAGGGCGCTGTCGGGCACTACGGCTGGCTGACGCCGACCCAGATGATCGATGGCCTCGCCTTGGGGGAAACCACGCCGGGACCACTGATCATGGTGGTCGCCTTTGTCGGTTTCGTGGGGGGCTACGTGCATCCCATGTTCGGTACCGAGCACCCGTTTCTTGCCGGTGCGGTCGCGGCGAGCCTGGTCACCTGGTTCACGTTCCTGCCATCGTTCCTCTTCATCCTCGCCGGTGGCCCGTTGGTGGAGTCGACGCACAACGAGATGAAGTTCACCGCACCGCTGACCGGCATCACAGCAGCGGTCGTGGGAGTGATCCTCAACCTGGCCCTGTTCTTTGGCTACCACGTGCTGTGGCCAAAGGGCTTCAGCGGGGCATTCGACTGGCCCTCAGCGGTGATCGCGTTTGCTGCGGCAGTCGCCTTGTTCCGCTTCAAGCGAGGCGTGATTCAGGTGCTGTTTGCCTGCGCCGTGGCCGGGCTGGCTGTCCATCTGCTGCGGGCTTGATTCCTGCTATCGCTCGGGAGGAGGCGCTCGCCCCCTCACAGTCATCGTGGACCACCGCCCCCCCTGAGCCCCCTCACATCTCGACCTGGGTCCCCAGCTCGATCACCCGGTTCAGTGGCAGCTTGAAGTATCGCAAGTTGCTGTTGGCGTTCTTCAGCAAGAAGGCGAACAGGTGCTCGCGCCACTTGGCCATGCCGATCCGTTTGGTCGGTACCACGGTTTCCCGGCTCAGGAAGAAGGTGGTGCGCATGGGGCTGAAGTCCAGCTCCGCCGTGCTGCTGTGGCTGAGCGCCAGGGGCACGTCAGGCTCCTCCATGAAGCCGAAGTGCAGGTTGACCCTGAAGAAGCCCTGGCCAAATGCCTCGACCTCGAAGCGCTTGTCCTCCGTCACCCGCGGCGAATCCTCCGACACCACCGTCAGCAGCACCACCTGCTCGTGCAGCACCTGGTTATGCAGCAGGTTGTGCAACAGCGCGTGGGGCACCGCATCGGAGCGGGCGGTGAGGAACACCGCCGTGCCCTGCACGCGATGGGGCGGCTGCGCCTGCACGCTGGCGATGAACAAGGGCAGCGGCAAGGCGGTTTCATCCAGGCGCTCGACGATGATGCTGCGCCCGCGCTTCCAGGTGGTCATCAGCACGAACAGCGCCAGGCCGGCGATCACCGGGAAGGCGCCGCCCTGCAGGATCTTCGGCGCGTTGGCGGCGAAGTACAGGCCGTCCACCAGCAAAAAGCCCAGCAGCAAGGGGATGGCCAGCCAGCGCGGGGTCTTCCATAGCAACAGCACCACCGCCGAGGCGAGCAGCGTGGTGATCAGCATGGTGCCGGTTACCGCGACGCCGTAGGCCGCCGCCAGGGCGCTGGACGACTCGAAGCCGACCACCAGCAGCACCACGCCGACCATCAGCGCCCAGTTGACCATGCCGATGTAGATCTGCCCCTGCTCTTCGCTGGAGGTGTGCTGGATGAACATGCGCGGCACATAGCCCAGCTGGATGGCCTGGCGGGTCAGCGAGAAGGCGCCGGAGATCACCGCCTGCGAGGCAATGATGGTGGCCAGGGTGGCCAGCGCGACCATGGGCAGCAGCGCCCACTCCGGAGCCAGTAGGTAGAACGGGTTGCGCACCGCCGCCGGGTTGTTGAGGATCAGCGCGCCCTGGCCGAAATAGTTCAACACCAGACCCGGCAACACCAGGATGAACCACGCGCGGGAAATCGGCTTGCGACCGAAGTGTCCCATGTCGGCGTAGAGCGCCTCGGCACCGGTCAAGGCCAGTACCACGGCGCCCAAAATCGCCACGCCGATGCCCGGATGGGCGACGAAGAAGTGCGCCGCCCAGGACGGGTTCAGCGCCTGCAGCACCTCGGGCCGCTGCATGATGCCATGGATGCCGAGCGCTCCCAGCACCACGAACCACAGCACCATCACCGGCCCGAACAGGATGCCGATGCGCGCGGTGCCGTGCTTCTGGATGATGAACAGCCCGACCAGCACCACCACTGCCAACGGCACGACCCAATGCTCGATGCCGTCGATGCCCAACTGCAGACCCTCCACCGCCGACAGCACGGAGATGGCCGGGGTGATCATGCTGTCACCGTAGAACAGCGCCGCGCCGAACAGCCCCAGCAGCACCAGCACCTTGCTCAGCTGCGGATAAGGACGTGCCGCCCGCCTGGCCAGGGCGGTAAGGGCCATGATCCCGCCCTCCCCCTGGTTGCTGGCGCGCAGGATGAACAGGACGTACTTCACCGAAACCACCCAGATCAACGACCAGAACACCAAAGACAGGATGCCCAGCACCCCTTCGAGGTTGGCCTGCACGCCGAAATGGCCGGAGAACACCTCCTTGAGCGTATATAAGGGGCTGGTGCCGATGTCGCCATAGACGACCCCGACGGCGGCGACCAGCAGGCCGACGCCCGCGCTCTTGTTGGCGTGGGACGGGTTTTCAACGATTGCGGATTGGCTCACAGGTAACGTCTCGTCAGTATTGCGTAAACACTGAATGCGGGCAGGCAGGCGGGGGACAGAAAAAGCCGCGCCAGTATCTTCTCAACCTGCAAAGGCCGGCATAAAGAAAGCGTAAAAAAACGCCATTGCCCGATGAGCGCTCGACATCGGAGGAAGAGCGCTGGCCACCTTGCGCGCTGTCGGCCAAGGCTCTCTTTTTTCGTCTGGGTGCATCCAGATCGCGTCCTTGTGGGTACTCACCTCAGGGCAACACCTGAATGCCCTGCCAAGTCCCCACCAGGAGATCGCTCGATGAACATCGCACACGTTTCGTTCCTGCCCGCCTGCGGCCTCGCCCTGGCCATGCTGCTGCCGACCGCCCACGCCCAGACCGGGGTCCCCGATGCCGTCAAGGTGCCGGACGGCCACAAGGTAGCGCTGGAAACCGTCGGTGTCGGCGAGATCACCTACGAATGCCGCGACAAGCCCGATGCCCCTGGCCAAACCGAATGGACCTTCGTCGGCCCGAAGGCCGTGCTCAAGGACCGGACCGGCAAGGCCGTGGGCGACTACTTCGGCCCGCCCGCCACCTGGCAGGCCAAGGACGGCTCGAAGATCACCGGCACGCAGCTGGCCATTGCCCCGGCGGCCAAGGGTGACCTGCCGTACCAGCTGGTCAAGGCCAATCCCGCCGAGGGCAACGGCGCCATGAGCGGCGTCAGCTTCGTCCAGCGCCTGGCCACCCGTGGCGGTGTCGCCCCGCAGACCGCCTGCACGGCGCAGAACAAGGGCGAGAAGCAGATCGTCAAGTACCAGGCCGACTACATCTTCTGGGCCGCCAACTGAGGGCCTGTGCGCAAGGCGCGCCAGCACCCTTGAACTACGCTCATCGACAGTCCCCGGCCGACCGGCCGGGGCTCCCGATAGCATGAGGATCGGCCCGACCTTGAACCTGCCCACGACACCATTCGACTACGAGCGCTGCCTCCAGGCCTGTGCCAGGGGCGATCGCGGCGCCCTGCAGGCGCTTTACGACCAGGAGGGTGCCCGGCTGCTCGGCGTGGCCCGGCGCATAGCCCGCGACCACGCCACCGCCGAGGACATCGTCCATGACGCCTTCATCCGCATCTGGACCCGCGCGGACAGCTTCGATCCGGCACGTGGTTCGGCGCGTGGCTGGGTGTACAGCCTGACCCGACACCTGGCGTTGAACTTCGTGCGCGATACCCGCCGTGAAGGCAAGGGTTGGCTGGTGCCGGCATGGCGGCCAGCCTGTTGCTGGGTCTTGCACTGCTGACGGTTCAGTCGCCTGCCACCACCTATATGGTCGTGCTGGTGGCACCCGCCACCCAGGCACCTGGCTGGGTAGTCCAGGCCCGTGGCCCTGACAACGTCCAGCTGATTCCCTTGGGCAAATCCGAGGTCCCGGGAGATAAGGTCCTGCAGTTCTGGACCAAGGGTGAACAATGGCCAGCACCCATCTCGCTCGGGCTGATCAAGCCCGGGGAGCAGGTCACCGTGCCGCTGGAGCGCCTGCCTGCGGTTGAGCCCAACCAGTTGTTCGAGCTGACCCTGGAGAATGTGGGTGGCTCTGCCAGCGGACTTCCGACCGGGCCTGTGCAGTTCATCGGGCGGGCGGTCAAAGTGCTCTGAGGACCAGGCCAAGGTGTTGAGAATTGCCAGGGCTGCTTTGCAGCCCTTTCGCGGCACGAGGCCGCTCCTACAGGGGCACGCGGTCGCCTGTAGGAGCGGCCTTGTGCCGCGAAAGGGTCGCAAAGCGACCCCGGCCAATCTTGAGTTCCACCTGCGGGTAGCCTTTTCGCCCGGGCGGTCAATACTTCCCTGTACAGGCGAGCGTGTCACTGATGACGCAAGCCGCGAGGAGGTGCGAGATGAACAAACTATCAATCGTGGGTGCCGGTATCGTCGGTGAGGCAGCGGCCCAGGTCATCGCCCGGGAGGCCCTCTGCCGTGAACTGGCGCTGATCGACGTCCAGGGCGAGCTGGCGCAGGGCAAGGCACTGGATGTCTGGCAGGCGGCGGTGGAGTCAGGCTCTGATACCAAGGTGCACGGCGGGTCGGATGCCCAATTGCTGCGGGGTTCCGACCTGGTGGTGATCACCGCGGGCGTGCCGCGCAAGCCTGGCCAGTCGCGCCAGGATGTCCTGGCCACCAACCTGCCGATACTCGACGGCATCATGCGCGATGTGAAACAGCATGCGCCGAGCGCGACGGTGCTGGTGGTGTCGAACCCGGTCGATGTGCTCACCTACCGGGCCTGGAGCCTCAGTGGCCTGGGCCGCGACAAGGTATTCGGCCAGGCGGGGGTGCTGGATACCGCGCGCATGAAGTGTTTCATCGCCGAGCAGACCGGGTTTTCGGCACGGGATATCACGGCGCTGGTCCTGGGCGGGCACGGCGACAGCATGGTGCCGTTGATGCGTTATTGCACGGTCGGTGCGGTGCCGCTGGCGCACTTGCTGTCCAGTGAGCAGATCGAGCAGATCGTTGAGCGTACCCGTAAAGGTGGCGGCGAGATCCTTGCCCTGAAGAAGGTCGGCAGCGCCTGCGATGCACCGGGCGTGGCGATCGCGCAGATGGTGGATGCGATTGCCAACGGCCGCAACCGCATCCTGCCGGCGGTCGCGATACTCGAGGGCGAGTACGGACGCACGGATATCGCCATGGGTGTTCCCTGCGTGCTTTCCGACGAAGGCATCACGAAGGTGATCGAACTGCCGCTGGATGCGCAGGAACAGGCGATGTTCGACCGCTCCGCAGATCAGGTGGCGCGGGATATTGCGGAGATGAAAGCGCTGTAGGTAGCCGTCACAGGTCCAGGGCGCCCCTGAGCAGAGCATCGAGCATGCCGGGCGCCTGCGGGTCAAGCTCATCCAGCAGACACATCGGAATCCCCTGCAACACCTCCTGCGAAGCGCCCAACCCCTCCCCCACCAAGGCCAGCGGACAAGGAATCTCCATCTGCAACGAACGCAGCCGTTTCGCCAAGGCCGCGCTTACCGGCCCCTGCACCGCGACCACCAGCACCGCGGGTTGGATTGCTCCGCACACCAGCGCCAGCTCCTCAAGCGGCTGGCCACAGCCCAGCACTTCAACGCGTTGCCGTCGATCGCTCAGCAGCAGGCCGGCACACAGCAACTGCAGGTCGGCCAGGCCCTCGGCGCCGGCCAGCAGCACCCGTGGCGCATCGGCCTGGTTCATGTGCAGGCGCAGTAGCAGACGGGCGCGCAGGAAGGTATCCAGGAACAGCCACTGGCTGCGCTCGCCGAAAGCCTCGCCCTCGGCCAGTTCACGCCACACCGGCATGAACACCTCATGCATCACCGCGGCCTTGGGTAGCAGCGTGAACAGCTGTCCATGAATACCTTCCAGCGCCTGCGCGTCGAACGCCTTGGTGGCCCGGACAACGGCCTGGCGCCAGTCGTGGAAGGCATCGTCCTGCGCGGGGGGCGCTTCGGGCTGGCCGGCGAGCAACCCGCCGACCTTGCTGATGGGCACGCCGTTGCCGGTCCAACGCAGAATGTCGCGAATGCGCTGGACATCCCTGGCCGTGTACAGCCGGTGCCCGCCTTCGGTGCGCTGTGGGCTGATCAGGCCATGGCGGCGCTCCCAGGCCCGCAATGTCACGGGGTTGATGCCGGTCAGGCTGACCACGTCGCGCATGGGCAGCAAGTCGAAGGAAGGGGTGTCGGTCATGGCCAGGGTTCGAATGGATGTGAGCACATTCTAAACCCATGGGCACCTGTTGCGGCGAGCCTGCTTGGGTCATCATGGTCGGCAAACGCGCCCGAGGCTCTCGCACGGTAGCTACGCTGCGCATTTGCATCCACGTTCCGACAGGTGAGCTCCATGATCAACGCGAAACTCCTGCAACTGATGGTCGAACAGTCCAACGATGGCATCGTCGTCGCCGAGCAGGAGGGCAACGACAGCATTCTCATCTACGTAAACCCCGCTTTCGAACGGCTCACCGGCTACGCCACGGACGACATCCTCTACCAGGACTGCCGCTTTCTCCAGGGCACCGACCATGATCAGCCGGGCGTCGCCGCCATCGGCCAGGCGATCCGCGCAGGCCATCCCTGCCGCCAGGTGCTGCGCAACTACCGCAAGGATGGCAGCCCGTTCTGGAACGAGCTGTCGATCACGCCGGTACGCAACGAAGCCGACCAGCTGACCTATTACATCGGTATCCAGCGCGATGTCACGGCCCAGGTGGCCGCCGAGGAGAAAGTGCGCGAACTGGAAGCGGAGGTCGCGCGCTTGCGCGAGGCGCTGGCGGCAGCCGGACGCTGACGACAAAAGCTGTACAAGAAGATTGTGTTTGTACAATTTTAGTCCTAGGCTTCAGTCATAACTGTACAACTCGCCATCGTTGTACAGGATTGCCCGGAGCCGCGCATGTCAGACTACCTGCAGCAGTTTGCCGAATACTTCGCCCGCCTGCACCGGGGCAATCTGGACTCGCTGGAAAACCTGTACAGCGAAGATGTCAGCTTTCGCGACCCGCTGCACCGGATCGAGGGCCTGCCGGCCCTGAAGGCGTACTTCGCCCAGCTCTACGCCAACGCCCACGACATCCGCTATGCCTTCACCGGCGCCGACGAGGTCCGGCCCGGGCAGGGTTACCTGCGCTGGACCCTGCACTTTCGCCATCCACGCCTGTCCGGTGGCCGGCCCATCAGCCTGCAGGGCTGCAGCCATCTGCAATGGCAGCAGCGGGTGCAGGTTCACCAGGATTATTTCGACGCCGGTGCCCTGCTCTATGAACATATCCCGGTCATGGGCGGCGCCATCCGCTGGCTCAAGGGTAGACTGGCATGAGCCGCTACTGGCTGACCGGTGCCAGCAGCGGCATCGGCGCCGCACTGGCCGGGCAGCTGCTGGAACAGGGGCACCAGGTGGCCTTGGGAGGCCGCTGTGCCGAGCGCCTGGAGCCCCTGCTCGAACGCTTTCCCGGGCAGGCGCTGGCGGCCCTTGGCGATATCGACGACCGCGAGCGGTTGGCGTTGATCGCCGGGGAACTGCAGCAGGCCTGGGGCGCGCTGGACGGGGTCATCCTCAACGCCGGGACCTGCGAATACCTGGAGCCGGGTCGGTTCGACCCTGACTTGGTCGAGCGCGTGGTGCGCACCAACCTGCTGGGCCTGTGTCATTGCCTGGCCGTCGCCCTGCCCTTGCTGCGCCGTGGCGAACGCCCGCATGTCGTGGTGATGGGCAGTTCGGTGGCCTGGCTCGCCCTGCCCCGGGCTGGCGCCTATGGCGCGTCCAAGTCCGCCGTGCGCTACCTGGTCGAATCGCTGCGCATCGACCTGGCCAATGAAGGCATCGATGTCACCCTGGTCAGCCCCGGCTTCGTCGACACGCCCCTGACCCGGCGCAACGATTTCCCCATGCCCCAGCGCTGGACAGCGCAACGCGCCGCCCGCCATATCGCCCGACGCCTGCCCGGGCGGCCACTGGAAATCAACTTCCCCGCCGCGTTCACCCTGGCCCTGCGCCTGCTCGGCGCGCTGCCGCCGCGTTGGCGCCTGGCGCTGGGTCGACGCCTGGCTAGACGGCCACAGGAATAGCCCGCCATGCGTATCGCGATCATAGGCAGCGGCATCGCCGGCCTGACCTGCGCCCACCTGCTGTCGCGCCGCCACGAAGTCACGGTGTTCGAGGCCGACGACTGGATCGGCGGCCACACCCATACCGTCGAAGTGCCCTGGCACGGCGAACGCCACGCGGTGGATACCGGCTTCATCGTGTTCAACGACTGGACCTACCCGAACTTCATCCGCCTGCTCGACCAGCTCGGGGTCGCCTCGCGTCCGACCCAGATGAGCTTCTCGGTGCATGACCCGGACAGTGGCCTCGAATACAACGGCCACAACCTCGACACCCTGTTCGCGCAACGGCGCAACCTCGTGTCGCCGGGGTTCTGGGGCATGCTGCGCGACATCCTGCGTTTCAACCGCCAGGCCCTGGCCGACCTGGACGACGGGCGCATCGATCCGTCCACCACCCTGGGCGGCTACCTCCAGGCACAGGGCTATGGCCGGCGCTTCGTCGAGCACTACATCGTGCCGATGGGCTCGGCGATCTGGTCGATGTCACGGACGGACATGCTCGGTTTTCCCCTGCAGTTCTTCGTGCGTTTCTGTCGCAACCATGGGCTGCTGTCGGTGAACCGGCGGCCGCAGTGGCGGGTCGTCGAGGGTGGTTCGCGCAGCTATGTCGCACCGCTGTGCCGGCCGTTCGCCGAGCGCATTCGCCTGGCGTGCAAGGTCGACCGGGTGAGCCGCGACGACGGCGGCGTCACCCTGTACGGCAAAGCCGGTAGCGAGCGCTTCGACAACGTGGTGTTCGCCTGCCACAGCGACCAGGCCCTATCCCTGCTGGAAGCACCCAGCGCCCAGGAGCGCGCGGTGCTCGGGGCCATCACCTACGCCAGCAACGATGTGCTGCTGCACACCGACACCCGCCTGCTGCCGCGCCGGCGCAAGGCCTGGGCCAGCTGGAACTACCGCCTGGGCGGTCCCGAACAGGCCCCGGCCGCGTTGACCTACAACATGAACATCCTGCAGGGCATCCAGGCCCCGGTGACCTTCTGCGTCAGCCTCAACCAGACCGCGCAGGTGGACCCGGCGCAGATCATCGCCCGCTACCAGTACGCCCACCCCCAGTACAGCCTCGGCGCCTGCGCCGCGCAGGCCCGCCAGGCCGAGCTGCAGGGCCAGCGCCACAGCTACTACTGCGGTGCCTACTGGGGCAACGGCTTTCACGAGGACGGCGTGGTCAGTGCGCTCAAGGTCGCCGAGCACTTCGGAGAGCAATTGTGAACAGCAGCCTGTGCCCGGGCTGGGTCAGCCATCGGCGCCTGGGGCCCCGGCCGCATGCCTTCCGCTACCGAATCGGCATGTTCTACCTGGACCTCGACGAGCAGGCCCGGCTGCTGGGCCTGTCGCGCTGGGTGGGGCGCTGGCGGCTGGCGCCCCTGAGCTGGCGCGAGACCGACTACCTGCCGGCGCTGACCGGCAAGGGCGAGCCGCTGGCCCAGGCCGCCCGCCGGCTGGTCGCCCAGGCCACCGGCCAGGTTCCCGAAGGCCCGGTGCGCCTGCTGACCCAGCTGCGCAGCTGGGGGCTGTCGTTCAACCCGGTGAGCCTGTACTTCTGCCATGACCGCGACGAGCAACTGACGGCGATTCTGCTGGAAGTGCGCAACACGCCGTGGCGCGAGCGTTTTCACTATGTGCTCCCGGTGCGGGACGGTCTTGGCCAGCCATTCATCATGGCCAAGGCCTTCCACGTGTCGCCGTTCCTGCCAATGGCCATGGACTACCACCTGCGTTTCCATCTGGATGCGCAGCGGATTCACGTGCACATGGAGAACTGGCGAGACGACCAGAAGGTCTTCGAAGCCGACCTCGCCTTGCGCCGCAAGCCCCTGGACAGCGCCGCGCTGTATCGCTACCTGCTGTCCTTCCCCTGGATGAGCCTGCGCACCGTTTCAGCCATCTACTGGCAAGCCCTGCGCCTGTTGCTCAAGCGCACTCCCGTCCACGACCACACCGCCAGCCAGGGCACCCTGGTGCTCGGCCATCGCCAAGAGGAGCCCGACCATGTCGAACCCCACCCTGAGCGTTAGCAAATCCGCAGGCCTCACACCGCTGTTGGGTGGGCTGGCCCGCAGCGCGGTGCTGGCGCAACTGGGCAAGCTGCGCCACGGCCACCTGCGGCTGTGCGAGCGGGGACGGCAATGGAACTTCGGCGACACCGACAGCCCGTTGCAGGCCGAAGTGGAAATTCTTGAGGGTGCCGCCTGGAACCTGGTGGCCGGCAATGGCTCGATCGGTGCCGGCGAAGCCTACATCCACGGCTACTGGCACAGCCCGGACCTGGCGGCCGTGACCCGGCTGTTCGTGGCCAACCTGGAGGTACTGGACGCTCTGGAAGGTGGTCTGGCGCGCCTGGGCCGCCCCTTGCTGCGCCTGCTGCATCGCCTGAACCGCAACAACCGGCGCGGCGCCAAACGCAATATCCTGGCCCACTACGACCTGGGCAACGTCCTGTTCGAACACCTGCTCGACCCGACCATGATGTACTCGGCGGCCCGGTTCGAGCACCCCGAGCAACCCCTGGAGCACGCCCAGCTGAACAAGCTGGAGCAGATCTGCCACAAGCTCGAACTGGGTGCGCAGGATCACCTGCTGGAGATCGGCAGCGGCTGGGGCAGCCTGGCGATCCACGCCGCGACCCGACACGGCTGCCGGGTCACCACCACGACGCTCTCCGAGGCCCAGTACGCCTTCACCCTCCAGCGCGTCCAGGCATTGGGGTTGGAACACCGTGTGACGGTGTTGCGCCAGGACTATCGCGACCTGCAGGGCCGCTTCGACAAGCTGGTGTCTATCGAGATGATCGAAGCCGTCGGCCACCGCTACCTGCCCGTGTACTTTCGCCAGTGCGCCACACTGCTCAAGCCTGACGGGCTGATGCTCCTGCAGGCCATCACCATCCGCGACCAGCGCTATGCCCAGGCCCGTCGCTCGGTGGACTTCATCCAGCGCTACATCTTCCCCGGCGGCGCCCTGCCGTCGCTGAGCGTGCTGCTCGACACCGCCAGCCGCCAGACAGGGCTGAACCTCGTGCACCTGGAGGACTTCGGCCTGGACTACGCCCGCACCCTGCGCCATTGGCGCGACAACCTGCGCCAGGCACGTGGTGTGCTGGCGGCGCTGGGTTACGACGAAATGTTCCAGCGCCTGTGGGAGTACTACCTGTGCTACTGCCAGGGCGGCTTCGAGGAACGCGCCATCGGCGTCGCCCAGTTGCTATGGGCAGCTCCCCTGGCACGCCGCGCTCCATTGCCCGGGCACTGACCCATGCGCCGTGGCTGGCTGATCGCCAATGTCCTGTGGCTGCAGGCCGGCTGGTGGCTGTGCGTGCTCGGCGCGCGATGGCCCGGGTTGCTGCTGGTGGTGCCGCCGGTCATGGCGGTGCATGTATACCTGTGCCGGGATCGCCCTGGCGAGGCTTGGGCGCTACTGCGCGTGACGCTGGCCGGCTGCCTGGTGGACAGCCTGTTGGGCGCGATTGGCTTGTTTACTTTCGACAGCCATCCGCTACCCCTGTGGCTGGCGATGCTTTGGCTGGTGCTGGCCAGCGGCCTGCGCCATAGCCTGGCCTGGGCCGGCCAGCCGTTCTCGCGTGGGGCGGTGCTGGGGGCTTTGGGCGGACCGCTGGCCTATCTGGCCGGTGCCCGGTTGGCGCAAGTCGACCTGCCGCTGGGAGCGGTCACCACCGCCCTGCTGCTGGCGCCGATCTGGGCGCTGCTGCTGCCCTCGCTGGTGCGCCTGGCCGCGTGGCGCTGAGCGAAGCCATCGATTGTCCTAATGCCCTGCGTGCAATGCTAATTTCAATCGTCCCCGGTGAACGCTCTAGACTGCCGGCTCACCACTCCAGGAGCCCACACGATGCATGGCGAAACCTCGATTGAAAAACTCCTCCAGTCCATGAGCCCCCTGCTCAATGAGGGCGAGTATGTCTTTGCCACAGTCACCGACACCTCACAGCTGCAGGACCTGAACATTGTCGGCAGTTTCAGGGAGCGCGAAGGCTGGACGGTCATCCTGGAGCGAAAGGTCGCGGACGCGATGCAGCTACCCTACACCTACGTGTGCGCCTGGATCACCCTGACCGTCCACTCTTCACTCGAGGCCGTGGGCCTGACTGCAGCGTTCGCCACCGCGCTGGGCAAGGCAGGCATCAGCTGCAATGTGGTGGCGGCGTATTACCATGACCACATCTTTGTCGGCGTGGACGATGCCCAGAGCGCCATGGCGGTGTTGAAGGCGCTGTCAGACAACGCTGGAAACCCATAAGTCAGGTTCACCGCGCGGCTGTTCATCCAGGGTTAAGAATATATCGCGGGGCAAGCCCGCTCCCACGCGATTCGTGGGAGCGGGCTTGCCCCGCGATGGGGCCTCAACGCTTTGCCACCATCCCCGCCACCCGATCCACCGCGATCCGGGTCTTCTCCACCAGCTCATCCAGCTCGCCACGACTGGCCACCAGCGCCGGCGCCATGATCATCCGACCCAGGGTGGAGCGAATGATCACCCCCTCTTCAAAGCCGAACGTGCGGCACTGCCAGGCCAGGTCGTTCTCGTTGGCGAAACGCTTGCGCGTGGCCTTGTCCTCGACGAACTGCAGCGCCGCCACCAGCCCGGCGCCCTGCACCTCGCCGATCAGTGGATGATCAGCGAACACCTCGCGCAGGATGCGCTGCAGGTACGGCCCGGTGTCGTCCTTGACCTGGCGCACGATGCCTTCGTCGCGCAGGGCCTTGAGGTTGGCCACCGCCACCGCCGCCGCCACCGGATGGCCGGAATAGGTCAGGCCGTGGGCGAACACCCCGCCCCGCTCCACCAGCGCCTCGGCGATGCGCTTGCTCAGCACCAGGCCGCCCATGGGCACGTAGCCGCTGGTCAGGCCCTTGGCGATGGACAGGGTGTCGGGCTCGAAACCGAAGTGCTGGTGGGCGAACCATTCGCCGGTGCGGCCGAAGCCACCGATCACCTCGTCGGCGCACAGCAGCACATCGTACTGGCGGCAGATGCGCTGGATTTCCGGCCAGTAGCTCTCGGGCGGGAAGATCATGCCGCCGGCGCCCTGGAACGGCTCGGCGATGAAGCCGGCGACGTTTTCGGCGCCCAGCTCGAGGATCTTCTCCTCCAGTTGCAGGGCGCAGCGGCGGCCGAACTCGGCCGGGGTCAGCTCGCCACCTGCGGCGAACCAATACGGTTCGTCGATATGCGCCACGTCCGGGATCAGCCCGCCCATCTCGTGCATGAACTTCATCCCGCCCAGCGCCGTGGCCGCCAGGGTCGAGCCGTGGTAGCCGTTCCAGCGGCCGATCATGATCTTCTTGCGCGGCTGGCCGACCACCTGCCAGTAGCGGCGCACGGTGCGGATCAGCACCTCGTTGGCCTCGGAGCCGGAGTTGGTGTAGATGGCGTGGCTGTAGTGACCCGGCAACAGGCTGAACAGCAGCTCGGACAGTTCGATCACCGCCGGGTGGGTGGTGTGGAAGAACATGTTGTAGTAGGCCAGCTGGTCCATCTGCGCGGCGGCGGCGGCAGTCAGGTCCTTGCGGCCATAGCCGAGCTGGGTGCACCACAGGCCGGACATGCCGTCCAGGTAGCGGCGGCCGTCGTTATCCCACAGGTACAGGCCCTCACCCCGGGTGATGACCCGTGGCCCCTCGGCGTTGAGCGCCTTCTGGTCGAGGAAGGCGTGGATGTGGTGGGCGGCGTCGCTGGCCTGGTAGTCGTGGGTGTCGCGTTTGGGCGAGAAAGGTGCGTTCATTATTGTTCTCCTCGGGTGAATGTCAGCGCAGCTGGATCCAGGTGGTCTTGAGCTGGGTGTACTTGTCGAACGAATGCAGCGAGAGGTCGCGGCCAAAGCCCGACTGGCGCCCGCCGCCGAACGGCACGGTGACGTCCAGGGCGTCGACGGTGTTGACCGACACCGTGCCGGCCTTCAGCCGCCGGGCTACGCGGTGGGCGCGGTTGAGGTCGTCGCTCCAGACCGAGGCGGCCAGGCCGTAGACGCTGTCGTTGGCCAGGGCGATGGCTTGCTCCTCGTCATCGAAGGCGCTGACCGCCAGTACCGGGCCGAAGATCTCCTCGCGGGCCAGGGCCATGTCCTGGCGCACATCGGTGAAGATCGTCGGCGTGATGAAGTTCTGCGAGCCGTTGACGCTCAGCCGCTCACCGCCGCACAGCAGGCGCGCGCCGTCGGCCCGGCCCTGGGCGATGGCCGCCTCGATGCGCGTGGTCTGCCCGGCATCGACGATGGCACCGGCGCGGCTGGCCGGATCCAGCGGGTCGCCCGGCAGCCATTCACGGGCCTGGCGCAGCAGGCGCTCGACGAACTCGTCATGGACCGAGCGCTGCACATACAGCCGCGAGTTGGCCGAGCACACCTCGCCCTGGTTGAAGAAGATGCCGAACGCCGCCTTCTGCGCCGCCAGGTCGAGGTCGCGGCAGTCGTCGAACACCAGGTTCGGGCTCTTGCCGCCGCATTCGAGCCAGACCTGCTTGAGGTTGGACTGCGCCGAGTACTGCATGAAGTACTTGCCCACCTGGGTGGAGCCGGTGAACACCAGGCAGTCCACGTCCGGGTGCAGCCCCAGGGCGCGGCCCGCGGTTTCACCCAGGCCAGGCACCACGTTGAGCACGCCTTCCGGCAGCCCGGCCTGCAATGCCAGCTCCGCCAGGCGCAGGGCCGAGAACGGCGACTGCTCGGCAGGCTTGAGCACCACGCTGTTGCCTGCGGCCAGCGCCGGGGCGACCTTCCAGGCGGCCATGTCCAGCGGGAAGTTCCACGGCACCACCGCGCCGATGACGCCCAACGCCTCGCGGCTGATCATTGCCACGGCGCTGGCGGCGGTCGGCGCGACCTGGTCGTAGAGTTTGTCCAGTGCCTCGCCGTACCAGGCGAACACATGAGCGGCGCCCGGCACGTCGATGTTGTAGGCGTCCATCACCGGCTTGCCCATGTTCAGCGAGTCGAGCAACGCCAGTTCCTCGCGGTGGGCCAGCATCAGTTCGGCCAGGCGCAGCAGCACACGCTTGCGCTCGGCCGGCGCCATACGTGCCCAAGGGCCGTGCTCGAAGGCCCGGCGGGCAGCGCGCACCGCCTGGTCGATCTCGTCGTCGGCGCAGGCGGCGACCTGGGCCAGGCAGCGGTCGGTTGCCGGGTTGACGGCGGCGAAGGTGGCGCCATCACGGGCCGCCACCGGGCGGCCGTCGATCAACGCGGTGGTGATGAAGCTTTGCCGTGCAGCGCGCTGCTGCCAATCGCTTTTCGTATGCACGCAGGTCTCCCCTCCGGCCACACGCGGGGCCGGTGATTGTCGTTGTCTGGATGAGGTGAAACGGTGGTTCAGCGCCGTCGCAGATAGCTTTCCAGCGGGTCCTTGCTCAGGCCTTCCTGGGCCTGGGCCAGCGAGGCGATGAACAGCGAGAACAGCTCGGCCTGGGTGGCGATGTCGAGCTTGGCGTAGAGGTTCTTGCGATGGGTCTTGACGGTGTCTTCGCTGATCCCCAGGCGCTCGGCCAGCGAGCGCGTGGAATGGCCGCGCAGCAGGTACTGGGCGATATGGCATTCACGCTCGGTGAGCAAGGAGGAGCCGAAATTGTTCAGCGCGGCGTTGATCTGCCGCCCCAGCGCGCTCTCGAAGCGCCCGCCCAGGGCCTCGGCATGCAACTGCCCCCAGTGCCGGCGCACCACCGCCACCACCCAGGCGGCGACGCACTTGAGCTCGGCCACCTGGCGGCTGCCCAGGCGCCGGGTACTACCCAGGGCCACGGCGATGGACAGCTGGGCGTCCAGCGGCACCAGGTAGTTGAGCTCGTCCTCCAGGTGGGCATGCTGGTAGAACGAGGTGTAGTACTCGCTGCGCTTGAAATGGTCGGGCGCGACATCGCTCAGGCGGTAGCAGCCGGCGGGCATGCCGTCCATGCAGGCGCGGTAGAACGGGCACAGCAGGTAGTAGCCTTCGAGGTACTTCTGCACGTTGCCTTCGGGCAGCCAGGGCCCCTCGTCGTCCTTTGCGAACAGTGCCGAAGGCAGGCCCTTGCGTGGGTACAGGAACACCGTGATGGCCTGGCATGGCGCCAGCTGGTTGAGGGCGGCGAACAACGCCTCGACGAAGCCGGGCGTGCCGATGGCGTCGACCACGCGGGCCATCTGCGCGTACCAGTCGGGCGAATTCAGCTGGGCGTTGCTCATTGGTATTGTCCCCGCCAGGGTGAGTGCTGGACGGGATTGTTTCATGGGGGGGACGGGGCGGCTATCACCCTTCGGGGTGAGCAGCCAGTCTCAATTGCTGCACGCCCCCTGTAGGAGCGGCCTTGTGCCGCGAAAGGGCCGCGCAGCGGCCCCAGGATTTCAATACTGATGCGTAGATCGCCGGGGCCGCTGCGCGGCCCTTTCGCGGCACAAGGCCGCTCCTACAGGGGGCGTGGAATTGCTACAGTGCTGCATCAGACTTGGAATGCGCATGGCGACAAAAATGCAGGGTAGCCCTGCAGATTTGCCAATTGTGCAGGGTAATTTTGCATGACAGGATCAATCGATCCGCCCGCGCATTCCAGGACTTCACTTGGAAAATCAATAACAAAGCAGGGAGACCGCGATGACCGCGCACGCTCAACCCTCGGCAACGGATAAAGTACTGGCCGAGGTCCGCAACCACATTGGCCACCTCACCCTCAACCGCCCCGCCGGCCTCAACGCCCTGACCCTGGACATGGTGCGCAGCCTGCAGCACCACCTCGACCTGTGGGCCCAGAATCCGCAGGTGCACGCCGTGATGCTGCGTGGCGAGGGCCCCAAGGGCTTCTGCGCCGGTGGCGATATCCGCTCGCTGCACGACAGCTACAAGGCCGGCGAGAAACTCCACGAGGACTTCTTCGTCGAGGAATACGCCCTGGACCTGTGCATCCACCGCTACCGCAAGCCGGTGCTGGTGCTGATGGATGGCTTCACCCTCGGCGGCGGCATGGGCCTGGCCCAGGGCTGCGACCTGCGCATCGTCACCGAACGCAGCCGCCTGGGCATGCCCGAGGTAGGCATCGGTTACTTCCCGGATGTCGGCGGCAGCTACTTCCTGCCCCGGGTACCGGGCGAGCTGGGTATCTACCTGGGCGTCAGCGGCAGCCAGGTCAAGGCGGCCGATGCCCTCTACTGCGGCCTGGCCGACTGGTACGTCGACAGTGAAAAGCTCGCGGCCCTGGATGACGGGCTCGACCGCCTGACCTTCGGCGCCAACCCGCTCAAGGACCTGCAAGGCTTGCTCGCCAAGCTCGGCACCCAGACCTTGGCGGACGCGCCGCTGGCGACACTGCGCCCGGTGATCGACCACTTCTTCGCCCTGCCCGACTTGCAAAGCATCATCGAGCAACTGCGCGCCGTGACCATCGGCGACAGCCGTCAATGGGCGCTGGACACCGCCGACCTGCTGGAAACCCGCTCGCCGTTGGCCATGGCCGTCACCCTGGAGCTGCTGCGCCGCGGCCGCCACCTGGCCCTGGAAGACTGCTTCGCCATGGAACTGCACATCGACCGCCAGTGGTTCGCCCACGGCGACATCATCGAAGGCGTGCGCGCCCTGATCGTCGACAAGGACAAGCAACCCCGCTGGAACCCGCCGACCCTCGCCGGCCTCACTGCCCAGCGGGTCGACCAATTCTTCGAAGGCCTGTGAGCCCGGGAGTACACAGATGCAAGACCTGGAACTGAGCGAAGAGCAGATCATGATCCGCGACATGGCCCGCGATTTCGCCCGCGGCGAGATCGCGCCCCATGCCCAGGCCTGGGAAAAGGCCGGCTGGATCGACGATGACGTGGTACGCAAGATGGGCGAACTGGGCCTGCTCGGCATGGTCGCCCCGGAGCAGTTCGGCGGCAGCTACACCGACTACGTCGCCTACGCCCTGGCGGTGGAGGAAATTTCCGCCGCCGATGGCGCCACCGGGGCGATGATGAGCATTCACAACTCGGTGGGCTGCGGCCCGCTGCTGGCCTACGGCACCCCCGAGCAGCAGCAGGCCTGGCTGCCGCGGCTGGCCAGCGGCGAGGCGATCGGCTGCTTCTGCCTGACCGAGCCCCAGGCCGGCTCCGAGGCCCACAACCTGCGTACCCGCGCCGAGCTGGTCGATGGCCAGTGGGTAATCAACGGCGCCAAGCAGTTCGTCAGCAACGCCCGCCGCGCCAAGCTGGCCATCGTCTTTGCCGTGACCGACCCGGAACTGGGCAAGAAAGGCCTCTCGGCCTTCCTGGTGCCGACCGACAACCCAGGCTTCAAGGTCGACCGCAGCGAGCACAAGATGGGTATCCGCGCCTCCGACACCTGCGCGGTGACCCTGGACGACTGCCGCATCCCGGCCGCCAACCTGCTGGGCGAGCGCGGCAAGGGCCTGGCCATCGCCCTGTCCAACCTCGAAGGCGGGCGCATCGGCATCGCCGCCCAGGCCCTGGGCATCGCCCGCGCGGCGTTCGAGGCGGCGCTGACCTACTCCCGCGAGCGCATCCAGTTCGGCAAGCCGATCAACGAGCACCAGAGCATCGCCAACCTGCTGGCCGACATGCAGGTGCAGGTCAACGCTGCTCGCCTGCTGATCCTGCATGCCGCGCGCCTGCGCAGCGCCGGCAAGCCTTGCCTGTCGGAGGCCTCCCAGGCCAAGCTGTTCGCCTCGGAGATGGCCGAGCGGGTCTGCTCGATGGCGATCCAGGTGCATGGCGGGTACGGCTACCTGGAAGACTACCCGGTGGAGAAGTACTATCGCGATGCGCGCATTACCCAGATCTACGAGGGTTCCAGCGAGATCCAGCGCATGCTGATTGCGCGTGAGTTGAAGCATTACACGGTGTGAGGCGAGGCATAAGGTTCTGTAGGAGCGGCCTTGTGCCGCGAAAGGGCTGCGCAGCAGCCCCAATCCAGGCATGACGCTGAAATTGCCGGGGCCGCTGCGCGGCCCTTTCGCGGCACAAGGCCGCTCCTACAGGGAACGCGCGGCCCTTTATGAGATTTATTCGTCTCATATGATACAATTGTGGATATTTCGTCGCCGAACCCCGACTCGAGGTCCCACATGCGTAGACCCCTCCAGGAAGAGCGCCTGCTCAAAGCCCTGGCCCAGGCCATTGTCGTCCACCCCCGCGCCACCCTCAAGGAGCTGGCGGAAACCGCCGGGGTCAGCAAGGCCACCCTGCACCGTTTCTGCGGCACCCGCGATAACCTGGTGAAGCTGCTGGAAGACCACGGCGAGCAGGTGCTCAACCAGGTCATCCTCGAAGCCGACCTCGAGCGCATCGAACCGCTGGCCGGTATTCGCCACCTGATCGCCGAACACCTCAAGCACCGCGAACTGCTGATGTTCCTGATGTTCCAGTACCGCCCCGACACCTTGCTCAACGACGCCGAGGACCTGCGCTGGCAGGCCTATATCCAGGCCATGGACGCGTTCTTCCTGCGTGCCCAGCAGCTGGGCGTGCTGCGCATCGACATCAGCGCGGCAGTGTTCACCGAGATATTCATGACCCTGATCTACGGCATGGTCGATGCCGAGCACCGTGGCCGCGCCGCCAGCGCCAACACCGCGCAGACGGTCGAGCAGCTGTTCCTCAACGGTGCCCGGCCACAGGGCTGATGACTAGCGATCTGTGCCGCCGGCCAGTTCCTCGATGCTGATCTCGCGCATCCTGAACTTCTGCACCTTGCCGGTCACCGTCATCGGGAACGCGTCGACGAAACGGATATGCCGCGGCACCTTGAAATGGGCGATGCGCGCCCGCGCCCAGTCACGCAGCTCGTCCGCGCCCAGTGCCTGCCCCGGGTGCAGGCGGATCCAGGCGACGATCTCCTCGCCATAGCGGCTGCAGGGGATGCCGATCACCTGCACGTCGGCCACCGCCGGGTGGGTGAAGAAGAACTCCTCCAGCTCTCGCGGATAGATGTTCTCGCCGCCACGGATGATCATGTCCTTGCTGCGGCCGACGATGCGTACATAGCCTTCGTCGTCCATCACCGCCAGGTCGCCGGTGTGCATCCAGCCATCGGCATCGATGCTCTCGGCGGTGGCCTTGGGGTTGTTCCAGTAGCCGAGCATCACGCTGTAGCCGCGGGTGCACAGCTCGCCGATCTCGCCGCGTGCCAGGGTAGCGTCTGCGCTGTCGATCACCTTGCTCTCCAGCCACGGCTGGGTGCGGCCGACGCTGGTCACCCGGCGCTCCAGGTCGTCGGCGGCGCCGGTCTGCAACGACACCGGGCTGGTCTCGGTCATGCCGTAGGCGATCTGCACCTCGCACATGTGCATCTCGTCGATCACCCGGCGCATCACCTCGATCGGACAGGTGGCGCCGGCCATGATGCCGGTGCGCAGGCTGCCCAGGTCGAACTCGTGGCGTCGCGGATGGTCGAGCTCGGCGATGAACATGGTCGGCACGCCGTACAGCGCGGTGGCGCGCTCCTCGGCAACGGCCTGCAGGGTCAGCAGCGGATCGAAGGCGTCGTTGGGGTAGATCAGGGTGCTGCCGTGGGTCATGCAACCGAGGTTGGCCATGACCATGCCGAAGCAGTGGTACAGCGGCACCGGCACCACCAGCCGGTCGTGCTCGGTCAGCCCGAGGCTTTCGCCGACCATGTAGCCGTTGTTGAGGATGTTGTGGTGGCTGAGGGTCGCGCCCTTGGGGAATCCCGTGGTGCCGGAGGTGTACTGGATGTTGATCGGCTCGTGCCGGTGCAGGCTGGCCTGGCGTGCGGCCAGTTGCCCGGCGTCGGTTTCACTGGCGCGAGCCTGCAACGCCGGCCAGGCCAGGAAGCCATTCGGGGGCGTGGCGGCCAGGCTGACGACCCCGCGCAGCTCGGGCAACCGCGCGCTGTGCAGCTCGCCCGGCCGGCAGGCGCCGAGCTCGGGTACCAGGTCCAGCAGCATGGCGTGGTAGTCGGAGGTCTTGAAGGCGTCGGCGCAGATCACCCATTGGCAGGCTGACTGGCCCAGGGCGTACTCCAGCTCGCTGGTGCGGTAGCCCGGGTTGATGTTGACCAGGATCGCGCCGACCTTGGCGCTGGCGAACTGGGTGATGCACCACTCGGCGCAGTTGGGTGCCCAGATGCCCAGGCGATCGCCGGCCTGCAGGCCCAGGGCGATCAGGGCGCGGGCTTGCTGGTCGACGGCGTCTGCCAGCTGCCGCCAGGTGTAGCGCAGGTGCTGGTGGCGAACCACCAGGGCTTCGCGGTCGGGGAAGCGGGCGACGGTGGCGTCGAAGGCGTCGCCGATGCAGTGGGTGAGCAATGGAATGGCTTTTGAGCCTTGGGTATGGCTGGGCTGGGGCATAGGGGCTCTCTTGTTGTGCGATCCCTGTAGGAGCGGCCTTGTGCCGCGAAAGGGCTGCAAAGCAGCCCCAATCTCGCTGTGACGCTGAAATCGCCGGGGGCGCTGCGCGCCCCTTTCGCGGCGCAAGGCCGCTCCTACACGGGGATGTGTAATCCCGGTCCTCTAGCGAACGAACACCTGCGGCGTGGTGGTCGACATGTCGCCACCAGGCAGCTTGATGTTCTTCACCTTCTCCAGCGTATTCGGGTCGAACACCGCCAGGTCGTTGAAGGTACCGCCCAGGTAGAGCTTGTCGCCGGCCTTGTCGAAGGTCACGCAGTAGTAGGTATGGTCGAGGTTGGCGGCCTTGACCAGTTTCTTCTGCTGGATGTCGTAGCGGGCCAGGCGGTTGAGCACGCCGTACATCTGGTTCGGATCCTTGGGCGAGCGCAGGCCGGTGAAGTACAGTTCGGTCAGCTCGGCAAACTCCTGGGTGTGGGCCTTGCCGGTCTTCAGGTCGATGCTCAGGTAGCCGTACAGCGGCTCGGCGGTGGCCGGGTCCTGCTTGGCATCCTTGAACTTCGCAATGGTGTAGAGCATCGAGAACTCATGCAACGAACTCTGGTGCGGCCAGAAGTACAGCACGTCCGGCGCGCTGTAGCCCGGGCGGTTCCAGCTGCGCAGTGGCAGCGCGACGCTGTACTTGCCGGTCTTGACGTCGAGCTTGTAGATGTCCGGCCCGGCCACGTACAGGCTGCCGTCGTCGGCGGCGCGCATCAGGTAGACCTGGCGCGGCATCGGGAAGCTGCGCACGGGCTTGGCGTTGAGGCCGTCGCTGGTGCGAAACACCTCCAGGCGCGGTGGCTTGACCACGTAGTGGTCGTTCAGGCGCTGGCTCGGGTTGACCGTGGCGTAGACCTCCTTGCCGTCGGGGCTGATGGCGAAGGAGTACATGGCCTTGCCGACCTCGCCCGGCACGCTGGAGAGGTTGGCGTGGAAAGTGGTCTTGCAGCTGTCCAGGTCGATGCCGTAGATATCGGCGAAATGGTTGTTCAGCACGTAGGCCGTGCGGTTGTCCGGCGCCATCATCGCCGTGCCGGGGCCGAACGAATCGGGCATGCGGCAGGTCTTGTACAGGGTGTCGCTGGCCACCTCGACCACGTGCAGGTTGTTCGGGTAGTTGGTGGCGATCAGGTATTCATGGCCGGCCTTCAAGGCCGGGCCTGCATCATCTGCCTGGGCCGCCCAGGCACAGGCCGTGGCGGCAACGGTGAGCGCGAGCTGCGCGCAGAATCCAGCTTTCATGCGGTTTCCCCTTGTCGTTCTATTTGTCTTTCGGGAATACGGTGCCGAGGTTGCGCCAGTCTTCGGCGGAGTTGGTCGCCTGGGCGTTCCAGTCCTGGTAGGTGCTCATCATGTCCGGCACCTGGGCCGGCCACCAGCAAGGGTCGGAGCAGCCGTACAGGTCTGCCTCCATCGGCTGGCACAACGAGCTGACGCCGCCGAAGGCATCCACTTCCCAGCCCGGGTCGGTGGTGGCGGTGCAGCCGGCCACGGCGCTCATGGCCAGCACTTCGTCGACGCGGTCTTCGGCGGCGGCCTGTTCAAGGATGCGCGCCTTGTTGTTCAGCGGTTTGAGGTGCTTCATGTCAGTGCGCCTTCCTGGGAGTGATGTAGCGATCGATGAAGGCCGGGTTGGCGGCCATGATGCGGCTGTAGACCTCAATGCCGAAGTCGACCCAGTCGCGCATCAGCTCGCAGTAGTGGTAGGTCGGGTGCTGCGGATCGCCGTAGCGGGCATAGCTCTCGTGGTAGCAGCCGCCGGAACACAGGTTGCGGATGCGGCAGCTGTCGCAGCCGGTGCCGCTGCGGTCCAGACGTTGCGAGAGAAAGTCGTTGAGCTGCGCCTGCTTCACGCCCTGGTGCACGCTGCCAAAGGTCGGCAGGCTGGAGCCGGTGAAACGGTGGCACAGGTTCAGCTCGCCCTCGTGGTCGACCGCCAGCATCTTCAACCCGGCCCCGCATGGCAGGGCCTTCTTGTGGCCCTCGTGGATATCGGTGATCAGCTGGTGCAGGTTGGAGAAACCGATGTTTCGGTGCTCCAGCGCCGCCTCCAGGTAGCGCCGGCCCAGGGCCTTCATGTTGGCGAACACCTGCACCAGCTCGTCGCCTGTGAGGTTGTAGTCGGCCATGTCGCCGGAGGTCACCGGGGCGAAACCGACCTCGGCGAACCCCAGTTCGTTGAACAGGTGGTTCCAGATGGTCTCGATGTCGGTGATGCCTCGGGTCAGGGTGACCCGCGCCCCCACCGGCCGGCTGCGGTAGCGTGACAGCAGCATGTCGGCCTTGCGCCGCACCACATCGTAGGTGCCTTGCCCGCCCACGGTGATGCGATTGCGGTCGTGCACGGTCTTGGGCCCGTCGATGCTGACCGACAAACCGAAACGGTGGGCGTCGAGCCAGTCGACGATCTCCTCGGTCAGCAAGGTGGCGTTGGTGGTCATGATGAACTCGACCTGCTTGCCCGCTTCGGCGAAACGCCGCTCGCAGTAGGCCACCATGTGCTCGATCAGCGCCCGGTTGGACAGCGGCTCGCCACCGAAAAACACCACGCTGTAGCGCTGCTCGTCGGGCGACTCCTTGAGCAGCATCTCCACCGAGGCCTCGGCGGTGGCCGTGTTCATCTTGCGCCCGGCCGAGGGCTTGTCGAGGTCTTCCTTGTAGCAGTAGGTGCAGCTCAGGTTGCAGCCGGTGTTGACGTTGAGCACCACGGTGTTCAGCGCCGTGCGCTCGACCTGTTTCAGGGCGATCTCCGGGGTCAGCGGCGAGCCGTCGCTGACCACCTCAAGTGCGATCAGCTCGCGCAGGGTTTCCTCGATGTCCTGCCCGGAAAACTGCTGGCCGAGGCGTTGCATCAGCTCCTCGGCGGAGCAGCCCTGGCGGCGCAAGGTGTCGATGATGCCGCCGGTCACCGCGTCGGCGGCGAACAGCGAACTGCTGGGGATATGGAACAGCATGCGGTCGGCATCCACCTGCACTTCGTGCAGGTTGCGTTCGACCAGGTTCAGTAGTGCGCCCATGGCGACCTCCCGGGATTCGATGCGTCAGTTGATGCCTATGGCAGTGGCGGATTGTTCCAGCGTTGCACGGTGACGATCATGTGACCCTCGCCCTGCTGGCCGCCGTCGGCGAGGGTGGCGATCACCTTCAGGTTGCCGGCGTTGTTGGTCATCATCTTGCGCGCGGGGTTGGGCCCTGCCCCGCCCGGCACGAACACGCCATCGGCCTGCATCTGCCCGGCGAACCTGACGTCCTCGTCCTCGACCGCGCGTTCGTTGAACGGCTCGACCTTCCAGCTGGCCGGCAGGTAGCCGATGCGCAGCGGCTGGCCGCTGGCGTCCCTGCCCCAGGCCTCGGCCTCGAAGCGGCCCTGGACCTTGGGCACCGAGGCGCCGTTCTCGCCGATGCGGGCAATGGAGAATGCCGGCACCACCTTGACCTCCTCGACCTTGTCGTACACCGCCAGCGTCCCCCCCTTGAGCGCGCCGACCGCCACTTCACGCTGGCCGCTCGCGGCGTTCTGGGCGGCACGCGCCCTGACCCGGATCAGCGTCGGCGTCGACTCCAGCACCTCGGTCACCTCAACGCCCGCGCCCAGGTCGGGCTTGCCGGACAGGTCGCTGCCCACCAGGCTGATCTCGCTGTCGCCACCGGCCTTGATGAACGCTGGCTGCACCGCCAGCAGGCGGCCCTGGCCGGCCTTGGCGGCACTGAAGTCCAGGCCGCGCTCGTCGTGCTCGGCCTCGAACATGCGGCCCTTCATCTGGCCGTCGATGGCGGCGAACACCTGGCGCAGGTTGGCTTCGCCGACCTTGACGTTGCCACGCCATTCGTAGCCGTTGTAGAGGATCGCCGAGCCGCTGCCGTTGAACGGCGTGCCGTCGGCATAGGCGCCCTTGAGCTCGACCTTGAAGGTGTCGCCCTGCTCGGCGCTGACCGTCATCACCCCGCGCACGTCGCCCTTGGCCAGCATGTGGCCGCTGAACGCCCAATGCCCAGCCAGGACCTTGGACTCGGGCCGCGCCTTGAGCCACTCGGCCCAGGCCGGATTGTCGAGGGGGAAGCGCTTGGCCAGGTCCGGCACCATCTGCTTGAGGGCGATGTCCAGCCAGTCGCGGTCACGGGCCTGGGCCTGGTACTCCAGGGACGGCCACTGGCCGAGGTGGAAGTTGACCAGGTGTTCCCATTCTCTGGCCGGACGCCGCTGCAGGGCGACCCGGGCGCCGGAGTGGCAACGGCCGCACATCTGGCTGAGCTGATCGTCGAAGTGCTCGACGGTGTTCAGCCGGCGCTCCATGGCGTAGCGCACGCCCTCGGTCTCGCTGGGCGCCAGGCCCTGCTTGTCGGCCAGGTACTTGACCAGGGTGCGGCGCTCGTCGTCGCTGATCGAAAGGCCATGCATCACCTGCATGCGGGCGATGCTCATCAGCCAGCCTTCCGGGGTCTTGCGCTGGTGGCTGATGCGGCTGTAGCTGTCGTTGCCTTCGGGGACATGGCAACCCATGCACTTGTTCTGCAACAGGCTCGGGCCCTGCTCGGCCGCCATGGCCTGGGCGGACAGCAGTGCGGTGGCGACCAGCGCCAGGGTGCCCGCTTGCCGCCGGAGTCGAGTCGTCTTCAAGGTCAGACCTCCACGGTGTTGTTCTTATCGTTATTCGCACGCTTGGATACAGCGGTGTGCATGTGACAGTTGCGATACAGGAAGTGTGCCAGTTGCAGCAAAAATGTTATGGATCAGTGAGTTGCCTTGGTTTTGCGGGTATGGGCCAGCGTCTGGGGTTGTAGGTGAACGTCCCATTTCGCGACTGGGTGTTTCACCTTGAGACATTTGCCGGGGCTGGCAATGCCGGGGCTGCTTCGCAACCCTTTCGCGGCACAAGGCCGCTCCTACAGGAAACCGTGATCCTCTGTAGGAGCGGCCTTGTGCCGCGAAAGGGCCGCACAGCGGCCCCAGCGCCCGCGAACCTGTATCACATGACGTCTCACCCGATCTCAATATGCAACAGATCAACCCTTGTTCTTTCTACTCCCAATCCGGCAAAAGCCACCACTAGCTGGGCCTACCCGGCATCCGAGTCCTTTGGCACGCCCATTGCCCCTGCCCTGGTCACAACCCTGACAAGAGGCACCGCCCCATGCATTCCGAACTGCCGATCCTCCCCGCCACACGCGACTTCCTCGCACGCAAGCTCAGGATGCGCATCGGCGCCGACTGGCAGGACGCCGCCAGCGGCCGCACCATGACCTTGCGCAACCCGGCCACCGGCGAGGTCCTCGGCGAAGTGCCCGCGGCCGAGGCCCAGGACGTGGACCGTGCCGTGCAGGCCGCGCGCCAGACCTTCGACAATTCGGCCTGGAGCCGCACACGCCCGCGTGAACGGCAGAACCTGCTGTGGCGCCTGGCCGACCTGATGCAGCGCGATGCCCGGGAGCTGGCCGAGCTGGAATGCCTGAACAACGGCAAGAGCGCCGCCGTGGCCCAGGCGATGGACGTGCAGTTGGCCATCGATTTCTTGCGCTACATGGCCGGCTGGGCCACCAAGCTCGAAGGCAGCACGGTCGAGCCCTCGCTGCCGCTGATGCCCGACGATCAGTTCCACGGCTTCATCCGCCGCGAAGCGGTCGGCGTGGTCGGCGCCATCGTCGCCTGGAACTTCCCGCTGCTGCTGGCCTGCTGGAAGCTCGGTCCGGCCCTGGCCACCGGCTGCACCGTGGTCCTCAAGCCGGCCGACGAAACCCCGCTGACCGCGCTGAAGCTCGCCGAGCTGGTGAGCGAGGCCGGTTACCCGGACGGCGTGTTCAACGTGATCACCGGCACCGGGCTGAACGCCGGCGCCGCCCTGAGCCGTCACCCGGGCGTGGACAAGCTGACCTTCACCGGCTCCACCGAGGTCGGCAAGCTGATCGGCAAGGCCGCCATGGACAACATGACCCGCGTCACCCTGGAGCTGGGCGGCAAGTCGCCGACCATCGTCCTGCCCGACGCCAACCTGCAGCAAGCCGCCGCCGGCGCCGCCACGGCGATCTTCTTCAACCAGGGCCAGGTATGCTGCGCCGGCTCCCGGCTGTACGTGCACCGCAAGCACTTCGACAACGTGGTGGCCGATATCGCCGGCATCGCCAACGCCATGAAACTGGGCAACGGCCTGGACCCCACCGTGCAGATGGGGCCGCTGATCTCGGCCAAGCAGCAGGACCGGGTTACCGGCTACATCGACCTGGGTCGCGAGCTGGGCGCGACCGTCGCCTGCGGCGGCGAAGGCTTCGGCCCAGGCTACTTCGTCAAGCCGACGGTGATCGTCGACGTGGACCAGCGCCACCGCCTGGTACAGGAGGAAATCTTCGGCCCGGTGTTGGTGGCCATGCCATTCGACGACCTCGACGAGGTGGTGCGCATGGCCAACGACAACCCCTACGGGCTGGGCGCGAGCATCTGGTCCAACGACCTCGCCGCGGTGCACCGGATGATCCCGCGGATCAAGTCCGGGTCGGTGTGGGTGAACTGCCACAGCGCGCTGGACCCGGCGCTGCCGTTCGGCGGCTACAAGCTCTCCGGCGTCGGTCGCGAGATGGGCGCGGCGGCGATCGAGCACTACACCGAGCTGAAGTCGGTGTTGATCAAGCTCTAGCCTGAAAGCCCGCTCCCACAACAGATGGCCTTCAAGTCGTGGGAGCGGGCTTGCCCCGCGATAGAAACACCAAGACCACAATAAAAACATGGAGCACACCATGACGCACAAACTCGCCTGCACATTGGCCCTGCTGCTGGCCTCGCCCCTCACCCAGGCGCATGAACTCTACAACAACGCCGGCACCACCCTGGACGCCAACCTCGAAGCCCTGTTCGGCGTCTTCCACAGCGACGAGAGCTTCGACCAGTTCGGCAACCGCCAGCCC
This sequence comes from Pseudomonas sp. 2hn, assembly GCF_019646095.1. Classification (NCBI taxonomy): domain Bacteria; kingdom Pseudomonadati; phylum Pseudomonadota; class Gammaproteobacteria; order Pseudomonadales; family Pseudomonadaceae; genus Pseudomonas; species Pseudomonas sp. 2hn. The sequence continues at coordinate 3,198,449 of NZ_CP081016.1, forward strand.
GGCAGCAGCAACTGGCGCGAGGGCTACGTCAAATACGGCCTGAGCGCCAGCCAGGCCCTGGCCGACAGCGGCACGCTGTACGGTGCCTTCAGCCTGCTCAGCTCGGCCACCTGGGGCGATGGCGACGCCGCCGGTTTCACCCTCGGCAACGAGCGTCGCACCGGCGTCGAGGACGCCTACCTCGGCTGGCGCTCGGGCAACCTGTTCCCGGCCCTCGGCGAAGATGGCATCGACCTCTCCGGCGGTCGCCAGGTCATCACCCTCGGCGACGGCTTCCTGATCCAGGGCGACCCGGTCAATGCCGGCAATGTCGACCTGGGCGCCGATTTCGACCGTGGCGGCGCCTACTACCTGGCGGCGCGCAAGGCCTTCGACCGCACCGCCGTGCTGCGCCTGGGCGGCAAGCAAGGCTGGCGTGGCGACCTGATGTGGCTCAAGTCCGACAACCCGTTCCAGGCCGACACCGCCATGGCGGTGGCCAACCTCGAACATGTCGCCGACGCAGGCACCGTGGGCCTGAGCTGGATCCACGGCCTGGATGTCGACCGCCGCTACGCCGAGATCCTCGGCCTGGAACACCGCGACGGCATGGACACGTTGAGCCTGCGCGGGCGCGGCAACCTGGGGGTGAAGGACCTGGAGCTGGCCGCCGAGTACGTCACCCAGGACCGCACTGGCGGACGCGAGAACGCCTGGTACCTGGAGGGCAACTGGACCTTCTCCGCACTGCCCTGGTCGCCCACCGCCACCTACCGCTACAGCCGCTTCTCGGAGCATTTCGACCCGCTGTTCTATGGCCTGAGCCGTGGCTACGGCACCTGGTTCCAGGGCGAGGTGGCCGCCAACTACGCCGGGCCCTTCAACAGCAACACCCAGGTGCACCATGTGGCACTCAAGGCCACGCCGCGAGAGGGCCTGACCGTGGGGGCGCTGTACTTTGACTTCGACACGCTCGAGACCGACCAGGGCAACCTGGGTGGGCGCGAGGTGGACCTGTATGTGGAGTGGATGGTCAACGAACACTGGCTGATCAGCCCGCTGGTGGGGTTCTATACCCCACAGCGCAGTGCGCAGGATGGCGGCGTGCAGCTGGGTGGGCGGGAGAGCGGGACATACCTGCAATTGGTGGTCGGGACGTTCTTCTAGACCAAAGGCCCTATCGCGGGGCAAGCCCGCTCCCACGCAAGGTTTGCTGACTGATGCAGCACCGGTGGGAGCGGGCTTGCCCCGCGATGAATCCTCAGCAGAAACCTTGTACGCGCAACCAGCGCGCAACCATCGGCTGGTGCGCCTGTGTCACCAGGCGCTCCAGGCCGATGCCAGCCTGTACGCCACGCACCACCGGCGCCAGCTCGACACCCTGCAGGTGCCACACCCCCAGCGGCTGGTCCGCCGTCACCACCACCTCGGCCTCTTCCACCCAACCATCACGCAGCACCGGGCGTCGCTCCACCCGCACCGCCTGCCAGTCCGCAGCCGCGTGCAGCGGCTGCGCATCCGGCCACCCTCGGCGCCGAGCCCAGAACGGCTGTGCGCCGCGCTGCGCTTCCTGCGCGTAAAAATCCCGGCCGATCCGGGCAAAACGCAGGAACAGCTGCTCGACCCGCGTCTGATGGAAGCGCTGCGCCAAGTCCGCCTGTCCGGGTCGTTGCAACAGGGTATTGATCACCACGGGCGCCTGCAGCGCCGAGGACAACGACTGGAAGATGCCATTTCCCGACAGCGGGTCGACCGCCATCGCGGCATCGCCAACCCGCAGCCAGTCCGGGCCCGCGCAGTTGCCGGCGAGGATCGCCGTGCTGCTACGGGCATGCACCTGGGCGGGAGCGAAGGCCCGCTCATCGAACAGCTGCGCCACCAGCACCGAACCACACCGACGCTCGGCACAGTATTCGGGCAAGGCCGCCTTGCCCGGCAGCTGCGCCGCCGTCGCGTCCAGCGTCACCTGCCAGTAGCAGCGGCCATCGGCCAGTCGCGCCATCCAGGCCCAGCCGTCGTCCAGGCTCTCCACCGCCGAGGCCGGCGTGCCGGGCGCGGCCTGCCAGAGGTTGAGCAGGCTGACGGTCTCCGGCCCGCGCAGGCGACCTTCGCTCAACGGGGCCTGGCGACCACGGGCCTCGACCAGGAACTCGCCGTGCAGGGTGCGACCGTCGTCCAGGTGTATCCGGTACTCCTGCCCCCGCTCCACCTCGCGCACACGCCCTTCGATCAGCTCGACACCGGCGCGGCGCAGGTCATCGCGCAGGGCCTGGTCGAAACGCTGACGATCGAGCAGGCATTCCTGGTTCGGTTGCAGCCGCTCGCCGTTCCAGTGCACCTGGCGCGTGGCCGGCGTGGTGGCCTCGGCCAGGGCGGCGCCCAGGCCCGCATGACGCAGGCCCTCCAGCACCCGCTGCGACACGCCTTCCACCGCGGCAAAGCGGCGCCAGTCGGACACCACCGTGACGGGGTAGCCCATCCGTCGCAGCCCCAGGGCCGTGGCCGCGCCGGCAGGTCCGGCGCCGAGTACCAGGATGCTTGCTTCAGGCATTGATCGGCCCCTTGCGCTCAGGGCCGGCGAACGCCGCGTGGGTTTTCAGCCACCGCAACAGCGCCTCCCGGGTCATGCCGGGCTCATCGCGCAGCAGGGCCGCCACCCGGCCGCTGAATGCGGCGCAGGCCAGACTGGCGCCTGCCCCGCCATCGCTACCGACCGCCGCGCCGAAGTCGGCCTGGGCCGTGTCCAGCCACGACCACTGCCCGGCAGCGCAGCGGGCATCGCCGGTCACGCGGATGACCCCAGGGTAGCTGGCCGGGTACACCGGCTCGCCCCGCGCCGGGCTGGAGGCGCACAGCAGCACCCCGGCGGCCACGGCCTCGGCGCAGGCCTGGCGCAGCACCGGGCGGTCCTGGCGCAGGCCCAGGCTCAGGTTGACCACGCTCGCGCCGGCTTCCACCAGCCACAACAGACCAGCCGCCACCTGCAAGGCACTGGTGCTGCCCTGCCCGGCGAACACCTGGGCCAGCAGCACGGGCTGGGCGCCGGACTCGGCGCGCAGCCGCGCCAGCACGGCGCTGCCATGGCCCAAGGCGTCCGGTAGCAAGTCACCCTCGCGCAACATGCCCTCTTCGAGCCAGAAGCGACGCGCATCCAGCAGGCCGGTTTCCTGCTCCGGCGAGCAGCCGCTGTCGATCACGCCAATCCACGGTTCAGCGGCCATGGTCGGCGGGCTCCTTGCTGCGCAACTGCCCGCCGTGCAGCTCAAGGTGCAGGTTGGCATCGGCGAGGGTCGAGGCGCGGTGGCTGATGAGAATCCGCGTGCGCCCGGCGAACAGCTGGTCGATGGCGGCGATCACCTCGCGCTCGGTGGCTTCATCCACCGCCGAGGTGGCTTCGTCCAGTACCAGGATCGCCGGTTGCTGCAGCAGCGCCCGGGCGATGGCGATGCGTTGCTTCTGCCCACCGGACAGCTGCTGGCCACGCTCGCCCAGCAAGCCGTCGAGCCCCAGCGGCAGGCTCTGTACCAGGCTCTCCAGGCGGGTCAGGCGCACCACCCGCTCGAGGTCGTCACGGCTGGCCTGGGGCGTGCTGTAGGCCAGGTTCTGCGCCAGGGTGCCGCGAAACAGCACGATGTCCTGGCTGACCACGGCGATGCGTCGCCGCAGGGCCTGCAGGTCCAGCTCGCGCAGGTCGACGCCATCGAGCAGGATGCGTCCGCCATCGGGGTCGTAGAAGCGTTGCAACAGGTCGATCAGCGTCGACTTGCCGACGCCGGAGGCGCCACTGATGGCGACCTTGGCCCCGGCCGGCAGGCAGGCATCGACCTTGTCCAGCACCCTCCCCTGGCGCCCGTCGTGGGCGAAGCTCACCGCGTCCAGGCGCAGCTCGCCGGGCCCCTGCGGCATGGGTTTGGGATCATCCGCCTCGCGCACCGCGACCGCCTCCCGCTTGAGTTCCATCACCCGCCCCAGGCTCACGGCCATCCGCTGCACCGCCACGTACAGGCCCAGCAGGCTCTGCACCGGGCCGACGGCCATGCCCATGTAGGTGGAAAACGCGATCAGCGCGCCCAGCTGCCAGGTCCCCTGGATCACCCACCAGCCGCCGACCAGGAACGCACATGCCCGGCACCAGGAGGTCAGAGTGCCGGGCACCGCCTGGGTGAAGAACTCGGTGACCTGTACCTTGAGCAACTGCCCCATGTAGCCCTGGCCCAGCCGGTCGAGGCGTTCGGCCTCGCGCTGCTGCTGGCCGGCGGCCTGGATGAACTTCATCGCCGGCAGCGTCTCGACCAGGAACGACGACACGTCCGCCGAGCGCTCGCGCAGGCTGCGCACCTCGCGCTCGACCTTGCGCCGCATCCAGCGCAGCCACAGCACCTCGAGCGGAATCAGCAGCGCCAGCAGCAGCGACAGCTGCCAGGACAGCATCAGCATCAGGGCCACCGCGCCGACCAGGCCGATCAGCGCCGACACTGCCGAGAACAGCGAGTCCACGGCAAAGCGCTGGATCTCGGCGACATCGCCGTCCAGCCGCGACAGGATGTCACCGGTGCGCCGCCGCCCATAGAAGGTCGGCGACAGCCGTTGCAAGTGGCGGTACAAGTCGTCGCGCAGGGCGAAAAGGATGCGCCCGGACAGCCGCGTGTGCAGGTAGCGGTTGACCCCGGCCAGCACGGTGCCGAGCAGGCCAGCGACGATCATGATCGCCGCCATGTGCCAGAGGGTCTGGTAGTCCTTGGCCAGCAGCCCCTCGTCGATCAGCGTCTTGACCAGCCAGGGTTGCGCCAGGGCCAGCAGCGAGGCGCCCAGGGACAGCGCCAGCAGCACGCCGATGGCGCCACGGTGTGGACGCACGAAGCCATACAGCCAGGCCAGCGCCTGACGCATCAGCGCCGGGTCGCGGGATTCGATCAGCCGGGAAAACAGTCCGCCCATGGCTCAACCACGCAACTGCTTGAGCTTGCGGTACAGCGTCGCGCGGCTGATGCCCAGGGCCTCGGCCGCTGCCGAGACGTTGCCCTGATGCCGGGCCAGGGCGGCGCGGATCAGCTCCAGTTCGTTGTCGCGCAGGCTGCCGGACGGCGCGGCGCCGCTGGCCAGCTCGTCGAGCAGGCAGTCGGTGAGGTGGTCGAGGGTCAGCACCTGCTCGCCCTCCTCGCGCATCGCCAGGGCGGTGCGCACCACCATCTCCAGCTGGCGGATGTTGCCCGGCCAGTCGAAGTTCTCCAGCAGCGCCACCAATGGCGCATCGAGGCGCACGCCCCTGGCCCCGGACTTGTCCAGCAGGCCCTGGATGAGCGTCGCCAGGTCGTCGCGCTCGCGCAGTGCCGGCAGGCGCAGGGATACGCCGTTGACCCGGTAGTAGAGGTCTTCGCGGAACTGCTTGTCGGCGACCAGTCGCTTGAGGTCACGGTGGGTGGCGCAGATCAGCGCCACGTCGATGTCCTGCTCGTCGCCGGCGCCCAGCGGCGCCACCCGACGCTCCTGCAGGACACGCAACAGGCGCGCCTGCAAGGCCAGTGGCATGTCGCCGATCTCGTCGAGGAACAGCGTGCCGCCATGGGCCTGCATCAGCCGCCCGACCATGCCGCCACGGCGCGAGCCGGTGAAGGCGCCCTCACGGTAGCCGAACAGCTCGGACTCGATCAGGCCCTCGGGAATCGCCGCGCAGTTGACCGCCACGAACGGCTTGTCGGCCCGCGGGCCGGACTGGTGCAGGGCACGGGCGGCAACTTCCTTGCCGGTACCGGTTTCGCCCAACAGCAGCACCGGCAAGCCATTGGCCAGGCCCTGGCGGGCCATGCGCAGGGCACGGGCCAGGCGTGCATCGCCGCCGGCCAGGGCCTCCAGGGCCTGGGTCTTGGCCGGTTCGGCCGGCCTGGCGGCGGGCGTCGGACCACTGATACGGCCATGCCGTGGCAGCTGCAAGGCGCGGAAGAAGAATTCGCCCTTGGCGGTCTGCACGCTGCTGACACCGCCCTGCCACAGGCGGGCGATGAATGCCGGCGAACGCTCGCCCAGCAGGTCGCTGCTGCGCCGCCCAAGCAGTGTCTGGCGCGGCATCTGCAGCAACTGGCAGGCATTGTCGTTGGCCGCCAGCACCTCGCCTTCCAGGCTCAGCGCCAGCAGGCCCTGCCAGGCGCTGGCCAGGTACTGCGGCCGACTGTGGAAGGCCAACACCAGGTGCTCGGGGTGATACAGCCCGAACAACCGGCTTTCGATATTGCCGGCGGCCAGCAGCAGCGTGGTGAGGCTGTCCTGGGGCTGGGCCATGACGCCTTCACGGGTCACATCAAGCACGCCGATCACCTCGCCACGCGGATCGCGCAGGGGCACCGAAGTGCAGGAGAACGGGCTGAGCCGGTCGAGATAGTGCTCGCCGCAGTTGATCAGGGTCGGCTGCCCCTCGACCACCGCCGTGCCGATGGCGTTGGTGCCGCGCAGGGCCTCGCTCCAGCAACTGCCCGGGTGCAGGTCGCGCAGGCCCTCGCGCTCGAGTGTCTGCTTCTGGCCCTCGATGGCCAGTACGTTGGCCTGGGCATCACCGAGGATGACGATGCCGCTCTTGCCCTGGCGCTTGACCAGGTAATCCAGTTCGGGGGTGACCGCGTCGATCAGCAGCCGGTTGTGCTCCAGCAGCGCGCGCAGGTCCAGGCCATGGCGGATGCCCAGGCCCACCTGCTCGCCCTGCAGGCAGTCCAGGCCGTGGCCGAGGCTGCGGCGCCAGGAGGCGTCGATCTCATCACGCAGCATGCCGGAGGGCAGCTCGCCTTCATTGGCCAGTTTCAGGCGGACCAGGCGGGATTGCTGCAGCGGGTCGTTGGCGTTTGTTGTTGGAAGTTGTCGCGCCATTGCGTGCTCCAGGGGTGCCCCGCTAAGGCGGGGCAATGGGCATCGGATTTTTCGGCAGTGTGCGTCAGAAATCGTTGGCAGTCATCAGGTATGCGCTGGGAGGGGTATGCCGGGTGATGTATGCCGGGGAATTTTCAGCGCCTATCAGATCGAGCGCCGCCCGCGCGGCGCATCGCGACGCAAGGCCGCTCCTACATTTGTTGCAACGTGCCAAACCTGTCAGGCCATGGTTGCCCGCCTTGGCACATGTCTTGAGACAGGTGGAGCGCCATTGGTGCCCACACTGAAACCGCGTCGTACCAACAAGGCGTACCAGGTGATGGCACAGGATTGACTGGCCCGAAACAGATGTAGGAGCGGCCTTGCGTCGCGATGCGCCGCGCGGGCGGCGCTCGATCTCATAAGCGCTGCAAGGCTATCGGCGAACACCTGAAAGCCCTACCCCATTCCCCAATGCTGGGTCCTCCCGCCCACCCGCCAGACCTCGACGGATATTTTCCAGAAGCGCTGAAACCCTCGTTTCAAAGCCCCTGCCCTGCAATCCAGCAAACCTGGCACAACAGTTGCCGATGCCTCTGCAGACGCCCCAACCCATGGGCCCGTTTGCAGGAGGAAGCAACTCATGCACCGACCGACTCCCCACCCGCTGGCCGTGGCGATCTTCGCCGGCCTGCTCCAGCTACCGGCCCAGGCTGCGCTGTATGCGGTCGACAGCGGCCCGTATACCCTGCCCACCGGCAAGTTCCCCGCCTGGTACCAGGACAGCCATGGCCGAGTGCTCGACCTGTGCCTGTCCAAGGCGGTGAGCTCACGGGTCGCCGGTGCCCCCGGCGCGCCGTCGTACATGTGCACGCTGCTGCCCACACCCGGCGTGTTCGACGATACCCAGCCGATCGTCTTCCCCAGCAACTTCCCCGACGAGGCTTTCTGGTTCACCGCCGATGCCGCCATCGTCGATGCCGCCCGCGGTATCGACCTGAGCTTCGGCTCGGCCATCGAGGCTGCCTTCGCCGCCGAGGAACCGGTGGATGGCGACCAGGTCAGCTTCGCCCGGGTGCGCATCCGCGTCGATGTGCCGGTGGCCGGTACCTACACCATCACCCATCCCTACGGCGTCGACGTGTTCGACGTGGCGGCGGGCGGGCGCCGGGCGATCAACATGACCCGCGACATCGGCATCGGCTCTCCCGGCGACTACAGCGGCGCGCTCAAAGGCGACGTCGGACCGTTCCTGCGCAGCGTCAACGGCCCCTACACCGAAACCAACCCGGGCACCGGCGCCAGCGAACGCTACATCGGCGACCCGAACCTGGAAGAGCCGGTCACCGGCAGCCCGTTCAACACCAACTTCGTGCGCATCGAGGGCCCCAACGGCCTCGACCTGCGCACCGAGCTGTTCGCCATCTCCGGCAAGCTGTCCACGGTCAACCGGCCGACGCCGTTGATCCCGCAGCGCAGCACCTACTCGCGGCACACCGTCAACGGCGACCTGCGGGCCCAGCAGGATGTGTTCGTGATGGCGCCGCCGGCGCCGGCCACGGTCACCCTGACCAGCCAGACGCCACCCCTGCCCCTGGGCGAGGCCAATGGCACCGGTGCCTGGTACGCCCAGTCGGCGCTCAACCCGACCCTGCCGCTGACCCTGCAGGTGACCGCCGACAACAGCCTGGCCATCGCCACCAGCACGCCGACCAGCGCCGCCATGCCGCTGACCGACCTGGTGACCATCAGCCGCGCCGAATACAGCCTGGCCAGCGGCCAGCTGACCCTGGTTGCCAGCAGCAGCGACGAGACCAGCCCGCCCGCCCTCACCGCCCGCACCGGCAACGGCGCGCTGATCGGCAACCTGAGCGGCAACGGCGCGGTCAAGTCCCTGACCACCGGGCTGTCACCCATCCCGCCGGCGCAGGTGCAAGTCACCAGCAGCCACGGCGGCAGCGACAACGAAGACGTGGTGCTGGTGCCATGAACAGACACCGCCTTCAAGGAGGCCGCATGAATACTTGGTCGCGTCGGGCGCTGTGCGCCGCCGGTTTCACCCTTAGCGTCAGCAGCGTGGCCTGGGCCGCGCTGAGCGAGGTCGATCCCGGCCCCTACACCTTCGCCACCGGGGGCTACCCGATGTGGTACAAGGATGCCAACAACCTCGCCCTGGAGCTGTGCCAGTCACGCGCCACCAGCTCGCGGGCACCGGGCGCGCCGGGCGCGCCAGCCTACATGTGCACGCTGCTGCCCGAGCCCGGGGTCTACGACGACGCCCTGCCGCTGGTGTTCCCGGACAACTGGCCGCCGGAGATGTTCTGGTTCCTGGCCGAGACCGAGATCCCGCAGGTGGGCAACAGCGGCTACGAGCTGGAAGTCTATGTCGCCGGCCTCGAGGCGGCCTTCGCCGCCGAGAACCCGGTCAACGGCGACCAGCAGAGCTTCGCCCGCATCCGCATCCGCGCCTCGGTGCCGCGCACCGGCACCTACACCATCACCCACCCGTTCGGGGTCGAGACGGTCAACGTGACCACCGCCGGCCGGCGGGCGATCAACATCACCCGCGACATCGGCATCGGCGCGCCGGGCAACTTCAGCGGTGCCCTGAACGGCAACCTCGGCCCGTTCCTGCGCGGTGTCGGCGGCCCGTACACCGAGGTCAACCCGGACACCGGCGCCACCGAAACCTTCGTCGGCGACCCGAACATCACCGAGGCGGTGACCGGCAGCCCGAACAACACCAACTTCGTGCGCATCCAGGGCCCGGCGGGCACCATCCAGACCAACGTCTTCACCGTCTCCGGCAAGGTCCTCGACCAGCGCCAGCAGACCCCGGTGACGCTGGAGCGCGCCACCTACCAGCGCAACGCCGCCGGCACCCGCGTCGAGGTCTTCGCCAAGGCGCCGAACAGCGCCAGCCTGTGCCTGCGCAACGGCCTGGCGCTGATCGGCTCGCCGCCGTCGCCATGCCAGTTCAGCATGCTCGCCGACAACAACGGGCTGTTCTTCAGTCAGCAACTGAGCCAGGCCGTGCCACCGTCGGTGGTGGTGGTCACCGCCAGCAGCCCGGCCGGCACCACGCGGCCGACGGCGCTGTCGAGCAAGCTCAGCGATGTGGTCAAGGTCGCCACCGCACGCTACGACTGGAGCGCCAAGCGCCTGCTGGTCGAGGCCCGTTCCAGCGATGAAGTGGTGGTGCCCGACCTGCTCGTACAGGGCTTCGGGCGCATGTCCAAGTCCGGCGTGCAGCAGAGCCTGACGGTCAACGACCTGGCCCAGCCACCCGCCAGCATCACCGTCAAGTCGGCCCACGGCGGTATCGACGTGGAGCCAGTGGTGGTGGTCGGCAATGCCCCGGTGCCAGCCGAGAACCAGGCTCCGGTGGCCCAGGCCGACAGCGGCAGCACCAGTGTCGGGGTGCCGATCACCCTCAACCTGCTGGCCAACGACAGCGACCCGGACGGCAACGTGCCACTGAGCATTACCGACCTTACCCAGCCGGGTACCGGCCTGGGCGGCGTGGTGCTCAACGGTACCACCGCGGTGACCTACACCCCACCCGCCGGCGCCACCGCGCCCGTGGTGGCGACCTTCAGCTACCGCGCCCAGGACGCCAAGGGACTGAAGTCGACCCCGGCCACGGTGACCGTCAACGTCGCGCCGAACCGTCCACCAAGCGCGGTGGCCGACAGCGCCGCCACCCTCGGCGTGCCCGTGACCATCAACGCCCTGGCCAACGACACCGACCCGGAAGGCAACCTGCCGCTGACCATCGCCAGCGTCACCCAGCCGACCCCGGCCGGACGCGGCACGGTCAGCACCGACGGCAACGTGATCACCTATACGCCACCGGCCACGGTGAGCGCAGCCTTCACCACCAGCTTCAGCTACATCGCCCGTGACTCGATCGGCGCCACCTCGACGCCCGGCACGGTCACCGTGCAGGTGTCGCCACGGCCGGCCCAGGAAACCTTCGCGGTCACCGCGGCGACGGTCACGGCGCGCTCGAACAACCGCTTCAACTGGGATATCAGCGGCACATCCTCGGTGACCACCGGCAACACCATCACCGTGCGCGTGACCACCACCACCGGCGTGCAGACCCTCGGTACCACCACCGTGCCGGTCACCGGCCGCTGGCGCTTGACGGTGAGCAACAGCACGACCCTGGTGCCCACCGCCGCGCCGACCGCCACGGTGACCAGCAGCCAGGGCACCACGCGCACGGTCAACGTGGTGGTGCAGTAAACCCCGGAGGGATGCCATGAACGCCCTGTACCCACTGCTGCTGAGCCTGGCCCTCACAGGCCAGGCCCTGGCCGACGACCTGATGGACAACGCCGACCTCGCCGCCGGCAGCGACCTCGGCGAGCCGCTGATGCTGCGCCTGCTGCCGGCCGCTGCCGGCCAGGTCGCGGTGATCGAGCAGCTGGGCACGGGCAACCGCGCCGCCCTCGACCAGAACGGCCAGGCCCTGCTGGGCCGGATCGTCCAGGCCGGGAGCGCGCAGGAAGCGTACATCCTGCAGGAAGGCAGCGACCTGACCGCCGCGATCAGCCAGCAGGGCCAGGGCAACAACGCCACGATCCGCCAGAACGGCAGCGACAACAGCGCCGCCATCGAGCAGATCGGCAACCACAACAGCGCCACCATCGACCAGCGCGGCACGGGGCTGAACAGCACCGTGACCCAGGCCGGCAACGGCCAGCAGGTCCATGTCAGCCAATACCGCTAGGCCCAACACGACAGATCTGGAGGCAACACCATGCACAAGCTCGCCCCCCTGAGCGCTGCCATCGTCCTGGCCCTTGCCGGCCAGGCCATGGCCGACGACAGCATCTCGACCCAGTCCCAGCAGGGCAACCAGAACATTGCCGAGGTCAAGCAGAGCCAGGCGCCGTTCGCCTCGGCCACGCAGGACCAGGCCGGCCACGACCACAACCACATGGCGCTGCAGGACAGCAGCACCAGCCATATCCAGCAGAGCGCCACCGGCTCGTTCAACGCCGGCTACGCCGAGCAGCTGTACGAGAACGGCAGCCAGATCACCCAGCAGTCCGGCGGCAGCCTCAACGACGCCTTCGCCAGCCAGTCGGTGGGCGAGAACAACGAGTCCCTGCAGATCCAGCTGGGCAGCGGCAACCGCTCGGTCATCTGGCAGGACACCCAGCTGGGCAGCCAGGCCACCACCCTGCAATCGGGCCATGGCAACGAGGCCACGGTCGAGCAGCTGTTCGGTGGCAGCAACAACAAGAGCGTGATCATGCAGGGCGGCACCGGCAACCAGGCGGCCGCCGAGCACATGACTCACCAGGACGGCGATATCGCGATCTATCAGGAGGGCAAGCAGAACTGGGCCTATGGCGACCAGCGCGACGGCCTGGGCGGCACCATCGGCATCGACCAGTACGGCACCGGCAACTCGGTGGAGGTGTGGCAGGACAACCAGGCCGCCAGCCAGGCCAGCGTGTACCAGAATGGCCAGGCCAACGAAGGCTACATCGACCAGAGCTTCGGCCAGGGCAACAGCGCCGGCCTCAGCCAGACCGGCCGCGGCAACGCCAGCTGGTCGGACCAGTACGAGACCAACCAGGCGGTGACCAGTATTTCGCAGGTAGGCAACAACAACCTGCATTTCACCTACCAGACCGGTGACAACCACAGCCTGACCATCAGCACGGCGGGCAATGCCAACAAGATCATGGCCAGCAACTGGAAGGGCGAAAAATCCGGTGGGCAGTTCGGCGTCGGGCAGCAGGCGCAGATCAACCAGAGCGGCAATGGCAACGGGGTCAACATCACCCAGGAAGGCAACGCCCAGGTCGCGCGGCTGGACCAGAACGGCAACCGCAACCAGATGGAAACCCGCCAGGCCGACAGCAACAACGAGCTGTACTTCGAGCAGAACGGCAGCGACAACCTGCTCATCGCCGACCAGCGCGGCACCGCCAACTACGCCGAAGGCCTGGCCGCCGGCAATGGCGGCAGCATCACCCTCGACCAGTCGGGCAGTGGCAACCAAAGCTACACCTACCAGCTGTACGGCAATGGCAACGAGGCCACCATCAAGCAGACCGACGTGGCCAACCTTGCCTACGTGACCCAGGGTGGCAACGGCAACCAGGCGTTCGTCGACCAGAGCGGCGCAAGCCAGACTGCAACCATCACCCAATATGGCAATGCCAACTCGGCGACTGTAACCCAGCAGTGACGGGCTCCCCCCTTGGACCGCGGTGTTTGCTCTCCCTGGCGCCGCGGTTCCTTTTTCCCCGGTTTGCGTGACCATTTGTCGGTAACGGCACAAGGCCTGTCGAAACATTCGCTAGCTGTTCGACCACCTGGTGAACCCCCAGCGTGGAGTCACGCCCATGAGCCATCCCATCCCCAAGCATGCCGTGGTCACGCGCAGCCAGTGGCTTGCCGCCCGCCAGCAGCTCTGGCTGCACGAGAAAGCCTTCACCCATCAACGCGATGAACTCGCCGCCGCCCGCCGCGCCCTGCCCTGGGTGCGGGTGGAACAGGACTATCGATTCCACGGCCCGCACGGCGAGCTGGGCCTGACCGAGCTGTTCGCCGGACGCAGCCAGTTGCTGGTCTATCACTTCATGTTCGCCGAAGGCTGGGACGAAGGCTGTCCGGGCTGTTCGTTCCTCGCCGACCACTTCGACGGCGCCAACCTGCACCTGGCCCACCATGACGTGTCCCTGGTGGCGGTGTCGCGGGCGCCCTATGCCGAGTTCCAGGCGTTCCGCCAGCGCATGGGCTGGTGCTTCCCGTGGTTCTCCTCGCATGGCAGCCGCTTCAACCAGGACTTCGGGGTCAGTGTCGCCACCGACGGCAGCGCCCAGTACAACTATGAACCCTATACCGGCAACGAGGCGGAGCTGCCCGGGCTGAGCGCGTTCTACCGGGAGGCCGACGGCAGCCTGTACCACACCTATTCCACCTATGCCCGTGGCCTGGACATCCTGGTCAACGCCTACAACTTCCTCGACCTGGCGCCACTGGGGCGCAACGAGGAAGGGACGATGGACTGGGTACGGCATCATGATCGCTATGACGGTGCCCCGGAAAAATCCCACTGCTGCGGGGAATGAAAAGACGCCCTCGCGGGGCACGCCGCATCAAGGCCCCGCGAGGGCGGCATCAGATCGCCCGCTGCGCCAGCAACTCCGTCAGCACCTCGGCCAGCGCCTTGACCATCACGTCCGCCGTCGGCCGATGCACGATCACGATCTCGTAGCTGTCCACGTCAGGCAGCCCTTGCTCGGCACCCAGCACCCGGTGCTCGCCCAGCGCCGCGCGTGGAGGAAGCAGGCTGATGCCCATGCCGTCGGCCACCGCTGCCTGGATCCCGCTGAGGCTGGAACTGGTGAAGCTGATGCGCCAGCGCCGGCCCATGCCTTCGATGGCACTGATCATGTCGTCGCGGTAGAGGCCGCGTGGCGGAAAGGTCACCAGCGGAATCGGGTCGAGTTCGAAGGACGGCGTGCGTACGCTGTCGATCCACTGCAACCGCTCCGGCCAGCAGGCCACGCCCTCGCGGCTGTTGCGCCGCTGCTTGAGCAGCACCAGGTCGAGCTCGCCGTTGTCGTAGGCCTGGCTGAGGTCGCGGCACAGGCCGCTGGTAACCTCCAGCTTGACCTGCGGGTGGCGCCGGCTGAACGCGGACAGCGCGTTGGTGGTGCGTCCGCCGACGAAATCCTCCGGCACCCCCAGGCGCACGGTGACGCCGACCATGGCCCCGGCCAGGGCTTCGAGCATCTGGTCGTTCAAGGCCAGCATGTGCCGGGCATAGCCGAGCAAGGTCTGTCCGGCATCGGTGGGCAGCACGTCGCGGTTGCCGCGCACCAGCAGGCGATGGCCGACCATGTCTTCGAGGCGGCGAACCTTCTGGCTGATGGTCGACTGGGTGGAGTGCAGACGCGCGGCGGCGGTGGTGAAACTGCCGCAATCGGCCACCACGACGATGGCGCGCAGCAGGTCGAGGTCGAACAGGGCCCTATTCGGTTTTACGCTGGAAGACATCTCGGTATTCGGCTTCTGAATGACAAGCCTGACTTCTACCATGGGTGCCGATACCCGGCAACATGCGCAAATACACTGGGTTGCATCCAGATAATTCACTTCTGCTACAAAGCCTGGGGCCCTAAATTTAAGCTTCGTCGCACAAGGAACCGATGCCCATGCGCCTGCCGTTCGCCGCCTTGCTGTTGAGCCTGAGCCTTGCCACCCATGCCGAGGCCTCAGCCATGAATACCCCCTTGCTCGATGCCGCCCGCCGCGGCGACGTCCCTGCCGTGCGTCAGTTGCTCGACCGCGGCGCCCGGCCTGATACCCGCAACGACCAGGGCCAGACCGCGCTGCTGGTCGCCACCCACGCCAACCTGGTGGACGTGGCCAAGGTGCTGATCGAGGCCGGGGCCGACGTCAACGCCAAGGACAACATCAACGACAGCCCCTACCTGTATGCCGGCGCGCGCGGGTTGAACGACATCCTGCGCCTGACCCTGGCCCATGGCGCCGACCTGGGGAGCACCAACCGCTACGGCGGCACCGCGCTGATTCCGGCCGCCGAGCGCGGCCATGTCGAGACCGTGCAACTGTTGATCGATGCCGGCGTCGACGTGAACCATCTCAACCGCCTGCACTGGACCGCGCTGCTCGAGGCGGTGATCCTCGGCGATGGCGGCCCGCGGCATGTGGAGATCGTGCGCCGGCTGCTGGCGGCCGGCGCGGATCCACGGATCGCCGACAAGGAGGGTGTGACCGCGCTGGAGCATGCCCGCCAGCGCGGGTATCGGGAGATGGTGACGCTGCTTGAACAGTAGAAACCGGCGCCGCTGCCGGCGATTGGACCGCAAAGCGGTCCTCCACTGTTCTATTCCACGGCCTCGAACGGCAGCCCCACATAGTTCTCGGCAATATTGGCAAGGCCAGCCAGTGAGCCAAGGTAATACTCGCGGTCGGCCTCCTGCATCTTGCGGTCCCAGTCGTCCTGATGCTCGCCAAAATCGTGCAGCAGACAAGTCATGAACCAGCTGAAACGCTCACCCTTCCACACCCGTCGCAGGGCCATGGGCGAGTATTGAGCCAGCAGGTCGGTGCGGCCCTCGCGGTAAACCTTGACCAGGATCCGGTACAGATAGTTGACGTCCGACGCCGCCAGGTTCAGCCCCTTGGCGCCGGTCGGCGGGACGATATGGGCGGCGTCGCCCACCAGGAACAAACGGCCATGCTGCATGGGCTCGAGCACATGACTGCGCAGCGGCGCGATGCTCTTCTCCAGCGCCGGCCCCGTGATCAGTTGCGCGGCCACCTCCGCCGGCAGGCGCGCCTTGAGTTCATCCCAGAAGCGCGTGTCGGACCAGTCCTCGACCCGCTCCTGCAAGGGCACCTGCAGGTAGTAGCGGCTGCGGGTCTGCGAGCGCTGGCTGCACAGCACGAAACCACGTTCATGGTGGGCGTAGATCAGCTCATGGTTGACCGGTGGGGTGTCGGCCAGCAGCCCCAGCCAGCCGAACGGATAGACCCGCTCGTACACCTTCAGCACATCGGCCGGAATGCTCTGCCGGGCCACGCCATGGAAGCCGTCGCAGCCGGCGATGTAGTCGCAGTCGACCCGGTGCTGGCGACCGTCCTTGTCGAAGGTGAGATAAGGCCGCTCGCCGTCGATGGCATGGGGGCGGACATTGTCCGCCGAATAGATGATCGGCGCCCCGCTGGCCTGGCGCGCCTGCATCAGGTCGCGGGTGACCTCGGTCTGGCCGTACACCATCACCGTCTTGCCACCGGTCAGCGCCTTCAGGTCCAGGCGCTGGCGACGGCCATTGACCAGCAATTCGACGCCTTCATGCACCAGCCCTTCACGGTCCATGCGCTCGGCCACCCCGGCCTCGCGCAGCAGGTCGACCGTGCCTTGCTCGAGCACGCCGGCGCGGATGCGCGCCGATACATAGTCAGGGGTCTGACGTTCGACGATCAGCGT
Organism: Pseudomonas sp. 2hn; assembly: GCF_019646095.1. NCBI lineage: Bacteria > Pseudomonadati > Pseudomonadota > Gammaproteobacteria > Pseudomonadales > Pseudomonadaceae > Pseudomonas > Pseudomonas sp. 2hn. The sequence goes on from NZ_CP081016.1 coordinate 3,215,253, forward strand.
GTCGATGCCCGCACGGTGCAGCAGCTGGCCCAGCAGCAGGCCGGAGGGGCCGGCGCCGATGATTGCAACCTGAGTCTTCATTGTTGTTGTCTCGCGATGACGATGCCGGCCGGTACTGGCAATGGCCGCACATCTGCTGTTAGGGTTTGCACCTGTATTTTTACTGGCGAAGCTGGCATGAAACGTGTGATATCCGTGGCAAAAACTGCACTTTTGCAAAATTCGTTCGATTAACGGACATCCCCTCATGCACAGCCCTCTCCCCGGCATCCCGCTGTTCCAGCTGTACGGCGAACACCACGCCTGGCCGGACACCGACCTGCTGCACTGCGAGTCGATCCCGGCGCGCAGCCGCCTGCACCATTGGGAAATCAAGCCACACCGGCATGCCGAACTGTTCCAGCTTCTTTATGTGCAACGGGGCGAGGCCCAAGTGGAGATCGAGGGCGAGCGCCGGGTGATTCGCGAGGCGGCGATCCAGGTGGTGCCGCCGCTCACCGTGCATGGCTTTCGCTTCAGCGCAGACATCCAGGGGCATGTGCTGACCTTCGGCACGGCCCTGGTGGTCGACCTGGAACAGCGCCTCGGCGCGCCCTTGAGCGTACTGGCGGCCCCCCGCTGTTACCCGCTGGGCCAGGACCGTATGCGCCTGCACGGTCTGATCGACACGCTGCAGCAGGAGTATCAGGGCAGCGCGCCGGCGCGAGCGCCCATGCTGCAGGCCCTGGTCACCGCGCTGATGGTCTGGATCCACCGCCAGCAGCAGGCCTTGCCCGCGCGCAACCAGGACGAACGGGACCAGCAGTTGCTGGGGCGTTACCTGCGCCTGGTCGAGGCGCATTACCGCGAACACTTGGCCGTGGACGTGTTCGCCAGCCGGTTGGGCATCACCAGCCTGCAGTTGAACCAGCTGTGCCGTGCGCTGGCCGGACAATCCGCGCTGCAGGTGATCCACCAGCGCCTGCTGCTCGAGGCGCGGCGCAACCTGGCGTATACCCGGATGAGCATCGGCCAGCTTTCCGACAGCCTGGGGTTCAGCGATCCGACCTACTTTGCGCGGTTTTTCAAGCGGCTCGACGGCCAGACGCCCAAGGAGTACCGCAGGTTGGTCAATGCCTGAACGGGCCTCATCGCGGGGCAAGCCCGCTCCCACGGGAGATGATACGTGGGAGCGGGCTTGCCCCGCGATGAGGCTCCGGCAAACCCCACAGCTTGCTTGACGTATACGTCAACCTGGCATTAGGTTACTCGCATTCCCTCCCCCGAGCCCAAGCATGAGCAGCCAGACCTACAGCATCTCCGATTTGTCCCGCGAACTGGACATCACCACCCGCGCCATCCGCTTCTATGAGGAACAGGGCCTGCTCAGCCCCGAGCGCCGTGGCCTGGAGCGCATCTATTCGGCACGCGACAAGGTCACCCTCAAGCTGATCCTGCGCGGCAAACGCATCGGCTTCTCGCTGGCCGAATGCCGGGAGCTGATCGAACTCTACGACCCCACCAGCGGCAACCAGAAGCAGCTCACCAGCATGCTGGCCAAGATCGCCGAACGCCGCGCCCAGCTCGAACAGCAGATGCTCGACATCCAGCAGATGCACCTGGAGCTGGACACCGCCCAGGAGCGCTGCGAGCAGGCCCTGGCCGCCACCCTGAACCCGTCGCACCCCCACCGTTGATCCGCCACAGGAAGCCCGCCATGTCATTGCCCAAGAATGTCCGCCTGGTCGAAGTCGGCCCGCGCGACGGCCTGCAGAACGAAGCCCAGCCCATCAGCGTCGCCGACAAGGTGCGACTGGTGGACGACCTCACCGATGCCGGTCTCGGTTACATCGAGGTGGGCAGTTTCGTCTCGCCCAAGTGGGTGCCGCAGATGGCCGGTTCCGCCGAGGTGTTCGCCGGTATCCGCCAGCGCGAAGGCGTCACCTATGCGGCCCTGGCACCCAACCTGCGCGGTTTCGAGGATGCCCTGGCCGCCGGGGTGAAGGAAGTGGCGGTGTTCGCGGCGGCCTCGGAAGCCTTCTCGCAGCGCAACATCAACTGCTCGATCAATGACAGCCTCAAGCGCTTCGAGCCGATCATGGACGCCGCCCGCAGCCAGGGTGTGCGGGTGCGCGGCTATGTGTCCTGCGTGCTCGGCTGCCCCTACGAGGGGCGTATCAGCGCCGAGCAGGTCGCGCCGGTGGCCCGCGCCCTGCACGACATGGGCTGCTACGAGGTGTCGTTGGGTGACACCATCGGTACCGGCACCGCCGGTGACACCCGCCGCCTGTTCGAGGTGGTCGCGGCCCAGGTACCCCGCGAGCAGCTGGCCGGGCACTTCCACGACACCTACGGCCAGGCCCTGGCCAACGTCTATGCCGGCCTGCTGGAGGGCATCAGCGTGTTCGACAGCTCGGTGGCGGGCCTGGGCGGTTGCCCGTACGCCAAGGGTGCCACCGGTAACGTCGCCAGCGAGGACGTGGTGTACCTGATGCAGGGGCTGGGCATCGAGACCGGGATCGACCTGGACAAGCTGATCGCCGCCGGCCTGCGCATCAGCGAAGTGCTGGGGCGCGCCACCGGTTCGCGGGTGGCGCGGGCACGTGGCGTGCGCTGAGTCATACGCGTGTCACACAGGTGTGGGCGGAGTGTTACCGCCTACACGCATTGCAGAAAAAAATCGGGTAACAGGGAAACAAATCGACAGATTCTCACGTGTCAGTTTTTCCTAAAAATCATCAAGTCGTTGATTTTAAAGGCTTTTAAAAAGTTGGCACGCCACCTGCTATATCTTTTGGCATAACAAGAACAAAAAACGCGATACCCAATAAAAACAACAGTAAACGGCTCTGACATAACAAGAACAACACGGCAGAGGCGTAGCAAGCAGATTTTTTTGGAGTCGACGTGCTTTCCAGGGGTCCCGACCCCGCAGCCTGACACAGAACAATAAAACTACCTCCAAGGTAGCGGCAGTCAAGGTTGGATCACGTTGGATGAACGCAGGTCAGCGCTCAAAAAAATACGTTTGCTCTTGGCCCCGGTTGGGGGCCCCGCAATGCAGAGACAATCGCCGACAAAAACAACAACAGGCCCGTCTCCAATAATAAGAAAAGAGCAGGCAACAACGCTTATGAGGGGAGCTTCGGCTCCCCTCAGTGCTTCCTGCCCTCCTCGTCCTCCCCATCCTTCCTCTCCCGCGCCTCGCCCTCGATCTTGTCCACCAGCAGCGGCATGCTGGCCAGTACCAGCAGCGCCAGCACGGTGCTGACCAACGCCGTGGCCTCGCGCCCCATGCCTGCGGCGGTGCCGATGGCTGCGGTCATCCACAGCCCGGCGGCCGTGGTCAGGCCCTTGACGTGGCTGGTGTCCTGGCCGCTGCCCTTGAGAATCGTGCCCGCTCCGAGAAAGCCGATGCCGGCGACGATACCCTGGATCACCCGGCTCAACGCCTGCTCGTCGGCGCCGGCCATGCTCGGCGCCAGCACGAACAACGCCGCCCCCATCGACACCAGCATGTGCGTGCGCACCCCCGCGGCCTTGCCCTTGCTCTCGCGCTCGAAGCCCAGCACCGCTCCCAGCAGGGCAGCCATCAGCAGGCGGATCAAGATACGGGCGACCTCGCGCTCGTCGGTGACATCGGCGAACTCGGCCTGCAAGGCCTCGAGCATCGAGTGCCAGAATGTTTCCATCGGTTGCCTCCCGATTTGTTCTACAGATGACCACGGCACGCGCACCGCGTGCCTTGCACCCTGCCAAACGGAACCACGCAGCCTGAGGCCGAGGTGCGGTGGATAGCCGCAGGCATCTGCGACTAGGCGCTCAATGCTGCGTAATACAGGGCCTGAGAAAAGATCAAAAGCATCTGATATGGTTTTTCTCTCAATATCTGGGCCTGTGCTGAAAACAGATCGAGGGCCATAGTGCCCTGGCCTGATCGAGGCCTGATGAGCGATGAACCATGAGCGATAGAATCCCCTTCCGAGTCATCGAGATTGCCCCCGCCACCCACAAGAGCAAAAGCCAGGTGACCGGCGACATTCACACCCGCAGCTTCACCGGCTTCTACCGCAACCTGCGGATCGCCTTTGCCGGCTTGCTGTTCGTACTGTTCTTCGGCACCGCCTGGTTGCAGTGGGGCGACCGCCAGGCCGTGCTCTGGGACCTGGCCGAAAGCAAATTCCACATCTTCGGCGCGACCTTCTGGCCGCAGGACTTCATCCTGCTGTCGGCGCTGCTTATCATCTGCGCCTTCGGCCTGTTCGCCATCACGGTGTTCGCCGGGCGTGTCTGGTGCGGCTACAGCTGCCCGCAGAGCACCTGGACCTGGCTGTTCATGTGGTGCGAGAAGATCACCGAAGGCGACCGCAACCAGCGCATCAAGCTGGCCGCCGCACCCTGGGGCGTCGAGAAGATCGCCCGGCGCGGCCTCAAGCACGGCCTGTGGCTGGCCATCGGCCTGCTCACCGGCCTGACCTTCGTCGGCTACTTCACCCCGATCCGTCCACTGGCCGCCGAGCTGTTCAGCTTCGAGCTGGGTGGCGTGGCGCTGTTCTGGATCCTGTTCTTCACCGGTGCCACTTACCTCAACGCCGGCTGGCTGCGCGAAGCGGTGTGCATGCACATGTGCCCCTATGCGCGGTTCCAGAGCGTGATGTTCGACAAGGACACCCTGGCGGTGGCCTACGACCCTAGCCGCGGCGAAGCCCGTGGCCCGCGCAAGAAAGGCAGCGACCCGCGCAGCCAGGGCCTGGGCGACTGCATCGACTGCACCCTGTGCGTGCAGGTCTGCCCCACCGGCATCGATATCCGCGAGGGTCTGCAGATGGCCTGCATCGGCTGCGCCGCCTGTATCGACGCCTGCGACGGGGTGATGGACAAGATGGGCTATGCCCGCGGCCTGATCGGCTACAAGTCCGAGCATAACCTGCAAGGCGGCAAGACCCACTGGCTGCGCCCTCGCCTGCTGGGCTACGCCGCCGCGCTGACGGTGATGATCGGCGCCCTGGTGGTCGCCCTGCAGATGCGCCCGATGGTGTCGATGGATGTGATCAAGGACCGTGGCCTGTTCCGCGAGAACGCCCTGGGCCAGATCGAGAACATCTACCTGCTCAAGATCATCAACAAGACCCAGGAAGCGCAGCACTATCGCCTGCGCCTGGTGGATGCCGACGGCTTCGAGCTGCACGGGCGCACCGAGTTCACCATCGCCGCCGGCGAGATGAGTGAGCTGCCGGTGTCGGTGGCGATGCTCGCCGACCGCCCGAGCAGCAGTTCCCAGGAGCTGACGTTCGAGATCCAGGACAGCGACCAGCCGGGCATCCGCAGCACCGCGCACAGCCGTTTCGTCGCGCCGATGAATCGCTGATCCCCTACACTGAACACCACCTTGCCTGCCCAGACGATAATGAAACGCTACGAACGATTTGCCGACGACATTGCCGAACTGATCCGCTCCGGGGTGCTCGGCCCCGGTCAGCGGGTGCCTTCGGTACGCTACGCCAGCCAGACCCACGGGGTCAGCCCGTCCACCGTGTTCCAGGCCTACTACCTGCTGGAGCGGCGCGGGCTGATCCGCGCCCGGCCGCGCTCGGGCTACTTCGTCAACGCCCATGCGCCGCGCCCGTTCAGCGAGCCGCAGCCCCAGGCGCCAGCCAGCGAATCCACCGATGTCGATGTCAGCGGCCTGGTGTTCTCGATCCTCGATTCGATCAAGGATCCGCACACCGTGCCGTTCGGCTCGGCCTTCCCCAGCCCGACCCTGTTCCCCCTGCAGCGCCTGTCACGCTCGCTGGCCAGTGCCAGCCGGGCCATGGACCCGCGCATGGTGGTCACCGACCTGTCGCCGGGCAACCCGCAACTGCGTCGGCAGATCGCCCTGCGCTACATGGTCGCCGGGCTGATGCTGCCGATGGAGGAGCTGCTGATCACCAACGGTGCGCTGGAGGCACTGAACCTGTGCCTGCAAGCCGTGACCCAGCCCGGCGACCTGGTGGCCATCGAGGCACCGGCCTTCTACGCCTGCCTGCAGGTGCTCGAACGGCTCAAGCTCAAGGCGGTGGAGATCCCTGTCCACCCGCGTGAAGGCATGGACCTAGGCGTGCTGGCCCAGACCCTGGAGAAACACCCGGTCAAGGCCGTGTGGTGCATGACCAACTTCCAGAACCCGGTGGGCGCCAGCATGCCGGAGGCCAAGAAGCAGGAACTGGTCGAGCTGCTGCGTCGCCACCAGGTGCCGCTGATCGAGGACGACGTCTACGCCGAGCTGTACTACTCGCAGCAGGCACCGAAACCGGCCAAGGCCTTCGACACCGAAGGCCTGGTGATGCACTGCGGCTCGTTCGCCAAGAGCCTGGCCCCCGGCTACCGGATCGGTTGGGTGGCGGCCGGTCGCTTCGCGCAGAAAATCGAGCGACTCAAACTGATGACCTCGCTGTGCGCCTCGATGCCGGCCCAGGCGGCGATCGCCGATTACCTGCAGCATGGTGGCTATGATCGCCACCTGCGCAAGCTGCGCTACGCCCTCGAGGGCCAGCAGGCCAACATGCTGGCCGCCATCGCCCGCCACTTCCCGGCGCAGACCCGGGTCAGCCAACCCTCCGGGGGCTACTTCCTGTGGCTGGAGCTGCCCGAGCAGATGGACGCCCTGAAGCTGTTCCACATGGCGTTGGCCCAGGGCATCAGCATCGCGCCGGGGCCGATCTTCTCGCCGACCCGGCGCTTCTGCAACTGCATCCGCCTGAACTACGGCAGCCCCTGGGGCGATGCCGCCGAGCAGGCCATGGAGACCCTGGGGCGGATCGTGCGGTCGTTTTGATGACTTGATGGCTGGGAGCATGGACCACAACTATAGTGTTACGGTCCACCGGATGGATCCAGCCTATGCCAGCCCCGTCGCCATCTTCCGAGCAGTTGCAGGCCCGTATCGAGACCCTCGAGACGCAGGTGGCCAGGCATGATCTGGAGCTAGTTTGTTTCGAGTTGTTACGCTCCTGCATGGCCGAAGGCTTCTGTGTCCTGGAACTGCTTGATGGCCCGCTAGGGCCATTGAGCGACTACCGCTATGTCCTCAGCAACGACGCCTGCCTACGCCATACAGGACATGACAAGCGGATAGGGCAGACCGTACGCGAGCTGATCCCGAACGAAGCCGATGCCTGGGTGCCGCGCTTTGCCGAGGTATTGCGCAGCGGCCAGCCGGTACGCTTCGAACAGCGCCTGAACGTCACCGACCGTTTGCTCAACGTCACCGCCTATCGCTTGGGTCCAGCCAGTGACAGACGAGTGGCCGTGCTGTTTACCGGCGTCCCGGCCAGCGAACAGGCACGCCAGCTGCTGCAAGAGCAAACAGAAAAACGCATGGACAGGGCCGAAACCAACAACAGGCTGCTCGGCGAGTTGGTGGACCACAGCCTGGCCAATGTGTTCGCTGCGGACTGTAGCTTGCGCCTGGTGGCCATCAACCGCACGGCGCGCGAAACCTTCGAGCGACTGCATGGCATTTCGCCCAAGGTTGGCGACCATGTCCATGACATCCTGGCAGGTCTGCCACAGATCATGGAAAAGCTCCAACCGATCTGGCCACGACTTATCACCGGGGAGTCTTTCGTCGAGATGGTCAGCCTGGGCACGCCTGACCAGCCCCGCCATTATGAAATGCGCTACAACCCACTGCGCGACGCCCAAGGCCAAATCCGTGGCGGCTATCTGTTCGCCTACGACATCAGCGCCCGCGTCCAGGAACAGGAGCGCCTGAGCCAGGCCGAGGAGGCCTTGCGCCAGTCACAGAAGATGGAAGCCATCGGCCAACTGACCGGCGGCATCGCCCACGACTTCAACAACCTGCTCGGCGGCATTCTCGGCGCGCTGGAACTGGCCGACAAACGCCTGACGCAGGGGCGTCAGCAGGACAGCAGGCATCTACTCGACATTGCCCGGCAGAATTCCTCACGCGCAGCTTCTCTGGTCCAGCGCCTGCTGGCTTTCGCCCGCCAGCAGGCGCTGACACCGCAACCGGTGGATGTACATCACCTGGTAGCCGGCATGCACGAGCTGATCCACAGCTCCCTGGACACCCATATAAAGTTCGTCGATGCCACCCGCGCCGGCCAATGGCTGGTCTGCGTCGATCCATCGCAGCTGGAAAGTACCCTGCTCAACCTGTGCATCAACGCCCGGGACGCCATGACGAGCGGCGGCACCCTGGGCATCAGCGCCGACAACTGCCAGCTGGATGCCGCTCAGGCGGCAGCCCTTCAGCTCGAAACCGGACAGTATCTGCACATTCAGGTCGAGGATACCGGCTGCGGCATGGCCCAGGAAATCAGCGAGCGTGCCGCCGAACCGTTCTTCACAACCAAGCCACTGGGGCAAGGCACCGGGTTGGGCCTGTCCATGGCTTATGGCTTCGTGCGCCAGTCAGCCGGCCAACTGAGCATCGACAGCTCACCAGGACGCGGCACCTGCATCCACTTGTTTTTACCACGTGCTCAAGCAGGCAGCGCAAGACAAGCAGACGATGTGCAGCAGGCGATCACACCGGCAAGGTCCAGGCAACCGCTGATCCTGCTGGTGGAAGATCAAGCGACGCTGCGCCTGGTGATACGGGAAATCCTCGAGGAACATGGCTTGCAGGTTCAGGATTTCGAGGATGGCCGCACCGCCCTGTGCGCCTTGGACGAAGGTGTTCGACCAGACTTGCTGGTGGTGGATATCGGACTCCCGGGGGATATCGACGGATACCAGGTGGCCAATGCCTGCTGGGCTACCGACGAGCATCTGCCTACCCTGTTCATCACTGGCTACGATGGTGCCATCGATACCCGCCGGATCACGGGCTCGCCGCCCATGCTCCTGCTGCACAAGCCCTTCGAACTGAAACTGCTGACCACCAGGGTGGAGGAACTGCTGAACGTCAAGCCAGGCAACCCCCATGCAAGACCTTGAGCCGCATGACTGGACAGGCACACCAGCAGACGATTAGCGTAGCTGACCCTACCTCGACGGATGCCAGCATGCCCTCGCGCGAACTGCAGTCCCTGCGCCTGGAAGTTGAACGCCTACGCCAGCGCAATGCCTTGCTGGAGGCCGAACTGACCGACCGTACCCGGCAGGATCCTGACCTGTTCCGCTTTCTCTTCGACACGATGGACGAAGGTTTCTGCGTCATCGAGTTCTTCGACGGACCGCACGGGCCGTTGAGCGACTACCTCCATATTCTCGCCAACGCCGCCTATGCCCGCCATGCAGGGATTCCCAACGTGGTCGGGCAGAAGTTGCGCGAGATGGTGCCCGACGAAGCCGACGACTGGATCGCCCGCTACGGACAGGTGCTGCGCACGGGCGAGCCCTTGCAGTTCGAGCAGGAACTCGTGGCTACCGGTCGTGTGCTGTCGGTCACCACCTTCCGGATCGAACCCGCCGAGAAAAACCAGGTGGCGGTGCTGTTCAAGGATGTCACCGAACGACGCCGCGCCGAAAACGCCCTGCAGGAACTCAACGACCACCTCGAGCAACGGGTCGCCGCCGCCCTGGCCGAACGCAGCCTGCTCGCCGAGCTGGTCGAGAACAGTGTCGCCCGGGTGCAGGTGGTAGACACCTCGCTGCGCTTTCTCGCGGTCAACGCGCGAGCGGTCAAGGATTTCGAGTACCTGTTTGGCCGCAAGATAAAGGCCGGTGACAACCTGCATGAGTGCCTGGACGGGTTCCCCGAGGAACGCGAACGATCGGTGGCATATTGGCGCAGGGCATTGTCCGGTGAAAGCTACACCGAAGTGATCGAGTATGGTCGCGGCAGCGACAAACGTCATTTCGAACTGCGCTTCACCCCCCTGCGTGACAGCGCGGGCGGAATTGTCGGTGCCTACCTGTTCGTCTACGACATCACCCGCCAGGTCGGTGAACAGAAGCGACTGCTCGAGACCGAGGAAGCACTGCGCCAGATACAGAAGATGGAAGCCGTGGGCCAGCTCACCGGCGGCATCGCCCATGACTTCAACAACCTGCTCGGCGGCATACTCGGCGCCCAGGAGTTGATACGACAACGCCTGCAAAAGGCCCGCTACGCCGATGTTCCGCCCTTGCTGAACAGCGCCTGTGAGTCCGCGCACCGGGCCGCCACACTGGTGCAGCGCCTGCTGGCATTCTCTCGCCGCCAGACCCTGCTGCCCCAGGCCACCCGGCTGAGCACACTGGTACAGGGCATGGAAGACCTGATCAGCCGCAGCGTTGGCCCGGCCATCGAGGTGAACAGCCATTTCGAACTGGAGACCGGCACGGTCTTCATCGATCCACCGCAACTGGAAAGCGCCCTGCTCAACCTGTGCATCAATGCCCGCGACGCCATGCCTGCCGGCGGTCGCATCGACCTCCACTGCGTCGCGCTGGAGGTGATGCAGGATACCGCCCAGTCGCTTGATCTCCCTCCCGGCCCCTATCTGCGCTTGAGCGTCAGCGACACTGGGCGTGGAATGCCAGCCGAGGTGCTCGACCGCGCGGTCGAACCCTTCTTTACCACCAAGCCCATGGGGCAAAGTACCGGGCTTGGACTGTCCATGGTCTATGGCTTCGTCCGTCAGTCAGGTGGGCAGCTGCAGATCTGCTCCCTGCCGGGCGAAGGGACCTGCATCCACCTCTACCTGCCCAGGCATGACGCCGCTCCCCTGCCCGCACCTGCAAAGGGCATGTCGTTACAGGCCGCGCACGGCCCCGGAAAGCGGGTATTGCTGGTCGAAGACCAGGCCGCGTTGCGCCTGGTGATCGCTGAAGTGCTCGAGGAGCTCGGCCACCAGGTCGATGGCTACGCCACCGGACCTGCGGCACTCGAGGCAGACCTGGAGTTCGACCTGCTGATCACCGACATCGGCCTGCCCGGCGGCATGAACGGCCGCCAGGTCGCCCAGGCCATGCGCGGGCGACTGCCTTCGATCCCAGTGCTGTTCATCACCGGCTACGATGCCAACGCGGTGCTTGAGGATGGGCCCCTGCCGCAAGGCATGCGTGTACTGACCAAGCCCTTTGACCTCGAAAAGCTGGTGGATCAGGTCGATCTGTTGCTGCGCGACTGACGAGCGGATCTAACGTCCGCCACTCAGGTCGATAAAGGTTCCGGTCGCATAGGACGCCTTTTCCGACAGCAACCACAGGATCGCCTCGGCCACTTCCTCAGGCTGCCCACCGCGCCCCATCGGCAAGCCTGGCTCGAGCTTGCTGACGCGGTGCGGATCGCCACTCAGGGCATGGAAGCCAGTATGTATGTAGCCCGGCCGCACGCCATTGACCCGCACGCCCTCGCCTGCTACCTCCCTGGCCAGCCCCACCGTGAAGGTGTCCAGGGCACCCTTGGAGGCGGCATAGTCGACGTACTCGTTGGGCGAACCCAGTCGCGCGGCCATCGACGACACGTTGACGATCGCCCCGCCCTGGCCGCCATGGCGGCGGGCCATGCGCAGCAAGGCGTGCTTGGCGCAGAGGATCGGGCCGACCACATTGGTCTTCATCACCTTGAGCAGGCGGAACTCGGACATGTCCTCGACACGGCTCTGCTGGCCGATGGTGCCGGCATTGTTGACCAGCGCGGTGACTGGCCCGAGTTCCTGGTCGACGCAGCGGAACAGCCGCATCACCTCGTCCTCGACGCTGGCGTCGGCGCGCACGGCGATGGCCTCGGCACCCAGTGCACGAACCTGCGCCAGCATCGCCTCGGCGGCCTGGTCGTCAGCGTGGTAATTGATGCAGATGCGGTAACCCTGTTGCGCCGCCAGCAATGCCGTGGCGGCGCCGATGCCCCGGCTGGCGCCGGTGATGACGATGACCTTGTCCATGAGTCTGCCAAGTAGCCAGGTAAAGGCCTACAAGATTAGGGGAAATGCCATCATTTGAAAACGGGGCAGGTGCTGCATGGACAGGATCATTGCTTCAATGCCCCGCCGAAGCCGGCCCGGCCTTGGCGGTAAAGGGCGGCTTGGCCAGCCACACCAGCAGGATCAGCCCGGCGAACACCCAGGTGAGCAAGGTAAAGTAGTCCACCGTCGACATCATGTACGCCTGGCTGTTGAGGATCTGCTCCAGCTTCGCGTAACCCTGCGGGCTGGCCCCGCCCAACTGCTCCAGGGTCTGCCGGGTGGCCGGATCGAAGTTGCTGATGTGCTCGCTCAGGTAGGCGTGGTGCTGGTCGGCACGACGAATCCAGATCCAGGTGGTCAGCGACGCGGCGAAACTGCCGCCCAGGGTCCGCAGGAAGGTGGCCAGCCCCGAGCCGTCGGCGATCTGGTGCGGCGGCAGGTCCGACAGCAGGATGCCCAGGGTCGGCATGAAGAACAGCGCCACGCCGATGCCCATGAACAACTGCACCAGGGCGATGTGCAGGAAGTCCACCTCGTTGGTGAAGCCGGCACGCATGTAGCAACTGGTACCGATCGCCAGGAAGGCGATGCCGGCCAGCAAGCGCAGGTCGAAGCGATGGGCGTACTGGCCGATGAAGGGCGACATGAGCACCGGCAGCAGGCCGATCGGCGCCACCGCAAGGCCCGCCCAGGTTGCGGTGTAGCCCATCTGGGTCTGCAGCCATTGCGGCAGGATCAGGTTGATGCCGAAGAATCCCGCGTAGCCCCCCACCAGCACCAGGGTGCCGATGCGGAAGTTGCGGTGCACGAACAATCGCAGGTTGACCACCGGATGGCGGTCGGTGAGCTCCCAGATGACGAACACCGCCAGGAACACCACCGAGATCAAGGTGCCGATGACGATGAACGATGACTCGAACCAGTCCAGGTCATTGCCCTTGTCCAGCACCACCTGCAACGCGCCGACCCCGACGATCAGGGTCAGCAGGCCGATGTAGTCCATCGGCTGGCGGCTGGTGACCACCGGTCGCGTGCGCATCTGCTGGCGCACCACGGCGGCGGCGAACAGGCCGATCGGTACGTTGATGAAGAAGATCCATGGCCAGCTGTAGCTGTCGGTGATCCAGCCGCCGAGGATCGGCCCGGCAATCGGCGCCACCACCGTGACCATCGCCAGCAGCGCCAGGGCCATCCCCCTTTTCGCCGGCGGGTACACGGCGATCAGCAGGGTCTGGGTCATCGGGTACAGCGGGCCGGCCACCACGCCCTGGATCACCCGGAACAGCACCAGCTCGGGCATCGACTGGGCGATGCCGCACAGGAACGAGGCCAGCACGAACAGCAGCGTGGCCCAGATGAACAGCTTCACCTCGCCGAAGCGCCGGCTGAGCCAGCCGGTCAACGGCAGGGCGATGGCGTTGCTCACCGCGAACGAGGTGATCACCCAGGTGCCCTGCTCCGAACTCACGCCGAGGTTGCCGGAAATGGTCGGCAACGCCACGTTGGCGATGGTGGTGTCGAGCACCTGCATGAAGGTCGCCAGGGACAGGCCGATGGTGGTCAGCAGCAGGCTTGGCGGGGTGAACTGCGCGGGGGCCTGCTGGCTCATCGCTGAGCCGTCTTGCCGGTGGCGCTGTTCTCGTGGATCAGCCGGGCGATCAGGTCATCGGCCTCGACCAGCTGACGGTCATACACCTGGGTGGTGTAGCTGGCCTGCTGCGGTGGCTGCTGGGCCAGGGCCGGGCCGCTCTGGTCGTGCAGGTCGACCTCGGTGACCGTGGACAGGCCGATGCGCAGCGGGTGTTTCTTCAGTTGCTCGGGATCCAGGTGGATGCGTACCGGCACGCGCTGGACGATCTTGATCCAGTTGCCGGTGGCGTTCTGTGCCGGCAACAGGGCGAAGGCGCTACCGGTGCCCGCGCCGAGGCTGTCGACGGTGCCGGTGTACCTGACTTCGCTGCCGTACAGGTCGGCGGTAATCTCGACCGGCTGGCCGATGCGCATGTCACGCAGCTGGGTTTCCTTGAAGTTGGCGTCGATCCACACCTCGTCCAGCGGGATCACCGCCATGGTCGTCGTGCCCGGTTGCAGGCGCTGGCCCAGTTGCACGGTGCGTTTGGCGACATAGCCGGTCACCGGTGCCACCAGCGTGGTCCGGGCATGGTCGAGGTAGGCCTGGCGCAGGTCTGCTGCGGCGGCCATCACCTCCGGATGCGAGGACACCACGGTGTCGTCGACCAGCGCGGTGCTAGTGTTGAGTTGCTGGCGGGCGCTGTTGACGGCAGCCTGGGCCACGGTCAGGTCATCGCGGGAGTGGGCCACTTCCTCGGCGGCGATGGCGCCGCTGTCGGCCAGCACCTTGCGTCGGTTGTAGTCCTGCTGGGCCTTCTGCAGCTCGGCCTGGCGGGTCTGCAGTTGCGCCTTGAGCGAGTCGACATTGCTGTACAGCCCGCGTACCTGGCGTACGGTACGCGCCAGCTTGGCCTCGGCGGACTGCAGGGCGACTTCGCTGTCGGCGGGGTCGAATTGCAGCAGCACCTGGCCGGCATGGACCAGGTCGCCGTCATCGGCGCCGATGCTGGTGACGGTGCCGGTCACCAGCGGGGTGATCTCCACGACGTTGCCGTTGACGTAGGCATCGTCGGTGCTTTCGTGCCAGCGCCCGACCAGGCTGTACCAGGCCCAGGTGCCCGCACCGGCGAGGATCAGGATAAGCAACAGGGCGAGCAGCCAGACCTTGCGCTTGCGCGTGTTGTCGGGCGCGGCGGCCGGGGTGGAGGTGTCAGCGGGAGTGGCCATGACAATACCTTGGAAGATGCGTGACAGGGTTCAACGATCGCCGAAGCGGCGGATCGTCAGGGGGTCGCCGGCGTTGATCAGGACCTTGGCGAGCAGTTGCTCGAGGGTCTTGAGTTCCTCGGGCTGCAGCACGCCGACCAGTTCGTTCATCGCCGCCGCGCCGACCTGCGGCAAGCGGTCGGCCAGGCGCTGGCCATCGGCGGTCAGGGCCAGGCGCACCTGGCGGCGGTCGTCGGGGCAGCGATTGCGCAGGATCAGGCCCTTCTGCTCGAGGCGATCGAGCATGCGGGTCATCGAGCCGCTGTCCAGGCCCAGGTAGCGGCACAGTTCGGCCGGGGTGTCGACCTGGTACTGGGTGACGATGATCAGCACCTTGAACTGGGCGGCGGTGACGCCATCGGCCTCGAGGTGCCAGTCAAGGATGCGGTCCTTGAGCAGCGCGGCGCGGCCAAGCAGCATGCCGATGGCGCAGGTCTGGAAGTTTTCCGGGGTGAAATGGGACATCGGGGTCTGCTCGAGGAATTGTGTGAAAATATTACTGCTTAGGCAGTGAATGTCAAAGCTTTGATTAGGGGGCTAAATAAAAATCCTGGTCTTTGCCTCCAGGGCATCACGATCATTGCACCGATGCAAAGACCCGACTGCGTCGTTAAATATTATTGACCAAAGCCTCGCCAAACCCTTGTCACCAAAGGCCTTGACGACCCAGACCCCCCGAAAACAGGCGCCTGGACACCCCGCCACTCGTTTGACATATCGAACGGCTCTGGCAAGCTATGAGTCAGGCCCCGACCGACATCGCCTGCAAGGCGAGCCGGCAGTGCTCGGGGCTCCAGGCAGCACTCAAGGCCCCGGCCGTGCGCCTGCACAACAACGACAGGCATGACCTGTCTCAAGGTGACATATGTCCAACAGCAACATTGGCAACAAGCAAGCCTCCCTGCGCAAACCCGTCGTCCTGATGACCATGGGCAGCCAAGAGCGCAAAGGCCATGACTATCAGGTCATGACCCACAAATACATCACCCCGCTGGTCGATTTCGCCGGTTGCGTCCCGGTCCTGGTGCCCACCTGCTGTGGCGTCGAAGACCTCGAGACCTACCTGGACATGGCCGACGGCGTCTACCTGACCGGTGCCGGCAGCAACATCGACCCGACCCTCTACGGCCAGGAAAACCAGACCCCCGGCAAGGGCCAGGACAAGGACCGCGACCTGTTCGACATGCCGCTGGTCAAGGCTGCGATCAAGCGCGGCCTGCCGATCTTCGGCATCTGCCGCGGCATGCAGGAAATCAACGTGGCCCTGGGCGGTGACATCTACCAGAAGGTCTACGCCGAGCCCGGCTTCAACGACCACCGGGAAAACCCGGAAGATCCGGTCGAAGTCCAGTACGCCCCGGTGCACAGCGTGAAGATCAAGCCAGGCAGCTGGCTGCGCGATACCCTGGGCACCGACGAGATCCGCGTCAACTCGCTGCACGGCCAGGGCCTGCGTAACCTGGGTGCCGGCATCGAGCCGATCGCCCATGCCGAAGACGGCCTGGTCGAGGCAATCCACGCCCCGAGCCTCTCGCCCTTCCTGTTCGCGGTGCAGTGGCACCCGGAGTGGCAAGCGGCGAAGAACCCCGACTCGATCAAGATGTTCCAGGCCTTCGGCGACGCCTGCCGCGCCCAGGTCCGCAAGTCCCAGGTCAAGCACCACCAGGCTGCCTGATCCACTGAAGCTTCGTTAGCTTTGATCGCGGGGCGGTGCAATACCGCCCCCGTTTCCCCGGTCACCCTCTGCTGGTCCCAGAACACTTCCCGTGGAAGCGGGCGGCGGGCTTGTGCCTGTCTCCGCGATCTTTTTTTCTTCCCCCGAAAGTCATACGACAACCCTCCTCTGCCGAATTGTCGGGTTTACGCGCCCCCTGTAGGAGCGGCCTTGTGCCGCGAAAGGGTCGCAAAGCGGCCCCGGCGATCGTGGGTCAACGCCGAAATCCCGGGGCCGCTGCGCGGCCCTTTCGCGGCACAAGGCCGCTCCTACAGGGGTTGGCACTGTCATGGTGGGTGGATTCAAATTTTCTGTCGCGAGGGACTAGTCACGATTCAAGTTGTACGATAACTTACCTCTCACCTTGGTTCCCCCTCCTCCAAGCGCCACAGGATGCCTACAACAATGACCCCACAAGAACTGCAATCCATCCTCTCCCACGGCCTGCTGTCGTTCCCCGTCACCGACTTCGACGCCCACGGCGACTTCAACCCGGCCGGCTACGTCAAGCGCCTGGAATGGCTCGCCCCCTACGGCGCCAGCGCGCTGTTCGCCGCCGGCGGCACCGGCGAGTTCTTCTCCCTGGCCGCCAGCGAGTACGGCCAGGTGATCAAGACCGCCGTCGACACCTGCGCCACGTCGGTGCCGATCCTCGCCGGCGTCGGCGGCTCGACCCGCCAGGCCATCGAATACGCCAAGGAGGCTGAACGCCTCGGCGCCAAGGGCCTGCTGCTGCTGCCCCACTACCTCACCGAAGCCAGCCAGGACGGCGTCGCCGCCCATGTCGAGGCAGTGTGCAAGGCGGTGAACATCGGCGTGGTGGTATACAACCGCAACGTCTGCCGGCTGAACGCCGACTTGCTGGAACGCCTGGCCGAGCGCTGCCCGAACCTGATCGGCTACAAGGACGGCCTGGGCGACATCGAGCTGATGGTGTCGATTCGTCGCCGCCTGGGTGATCGCTTCAGCTACCTGGGTGGCCTGCCCACCGCCGAGGTGTATGCTGCGGCGTACAAGGCCCTGGGCGTGCCGGTGTACTCCTCGGCGGTGTTCAACTTCGTGCCGAAGACGGCGATGGACTTCTACCACGCCATCGCCCGCGACGATCACGCCACCGTGGCCAAGCTGATCGACGACTTCTTCCTGCCGTATCTGGACATCCGCAACCGCAAGGCCGGTTACGCCGTGAGCATCGTCAAGGCCGGGGCGAAGCTCGCCGGCTACGACGCCGGCCCCGTGCGCACGCCGCTGACCGACCTGACCGCGCAGGAGTACGAGATGCTCGCCGCGCTGATGGACAAGATGGGCCCGCAATAAGCGAACGCCCTGCGGCCTGCCGATGCCGCCGCCGGAGCAGGGCCACCCTGCTCCGGCCCACAACCGATCCCCGTATAAAAATAATGAGTGGGAGTAACCAGCATGCAAGCGACGAAAAAGACGCATGTGCGCTACCTGATCCTGTTGATGCTGTTCCTGGTGACCACCATCAACTACGCCGACCGCGCCACCATCGCCATCGCCGGCTCCAGCCTGCAGAAGGACCTGGGCATCGACGCGGTCACCCTCGGCTACATCTTCTCCGCCTTCGGCTGGGCCTACGTGGCCGGGCAGATCCCCGGCGGCTGGCTGCTCGACCGCTTCGGCTCGAAGAACGTCTACGCCTTCAGCATCTTCACCTGGTCGCTGTTCACCCTGCTGCAAGGCTTCGTCGGCGGCCTGCCGGTGGCCTGGGCAGTGGTCACCCTGTTCACCCTGCGCTTTCTGGTCGGCTTCGCCGAAGCGCCGTCGTTCCCCGGTAACGCCCGGATCGTCGCGGCCTGGTTCCCGACGCAAGAGCGCGGCACCGCCTCGGCGATCTTCAACTCGGCGCAGTACTTCGCCACCGCGCTGTTCGCGCCAATCATGGGCTGGATCGTCTTCACCTTCGGCTGGGAACATGTGTTCGTGGTGATGGGCGCGCTGGGCATCGTGTTCTCGGCGGTCTGGCTGAAGACCATCTACAACCCGCGCCAGCACCCGCGCATCGGTGCCGCCGAGCTCGAGCACATCGAACAGAACGGCGGCCTGGTGGACATGGACCAGAAGCGCGGCAACGATGGCCCGAAATGGGGCTATATCAAGCAGCTGCTGACCAGCCGCATGCTGCTGGGCGTCTACCTGGGCCAGTACTGCATCAACGCCATCACCTACTTCTTCCTCACCTGGTTCCCGGTGTACCTGGTGCAGGAGCGCGGCATGACCATCCTCAAGGCCGGCTTCATCGCCTCGCTGCCGGCGGTATGCGGCTTCATCGGCGGCGTACTCGGCGGCGTGCTGTCGGACTGGTTGCTGCGCCGCGGCAACTCGCTGACCTTCTCGCGCAAGCTGCCGATCGTCTGCGGCCTGCTGCTGTCGACCACCATGGTCTTCTGCAACTACGTCGAGGCCGAATGGATGGTGGTCGGCTTCATGACCCTGGCGTTCTTCGGCAAGGGCATCGGCGCGCTGGGCTGGGCAGTGGTCGCCGACACCTCGCCCAAGCAGATCGCCGGGCTGTCGGGCGGGTTGTTCAACACCTTCGGCAATATCGCCTCGATCACCACGCCGATCGTCATCGGCTACATCATCAGCGCCACCGGCTCGTTCAAGTGGGCGCTGGTGTATGTGGGCGCCAACGCCCTGGTGGCAGTGTTCAGCTACCTGGTGATCGTCGGTCCGATCAAGCGTATCGAGCTCAAGGACGACCCGAAGCAAGAAGCGGCACCCACCGCTGAGCTTGCCACTTCGCGGCATTGAGTGAAACACGCCGGCGCCCTGTCCGGGTGCCGGCTGGCTTACAAGAAGCCTGAAAGAAACGACAAGAAGGGCCTGACCATGCAGTTGATCGAACATTCCGAGTCGCCCCGCTACGTGCGCCTGCACCCCGACGACAATGTCGTGGTGGTGGTCAACGACGGCGGCCTGGGCGAAGGCGCTCGCTTCGCCGACGGCCTGACCCTGGTCGAGGGCGTGCCGCAGAGCCACAAGGTCGCCACCGTGGATATCCGCCGGGGCGAGGCGGTGCGCCGCTATGGCCAGGTCATCGGCCACGCCCTGGAAGACCTGCGCCAGGGCAGTTGGGTCAAGGAGGATCAACTGGCGATGCCGGCCGCCCCCGCGCTCGACAGCCTGCCGCGCTGCGACGCCGTGCCCGCCGCCCAGGCGTCCCTCGAAGGCTTCACCTTCGAAGGCTATCGCAATGCCGACGGCACCGTCGGTACCCGCAACATCCTCGGCATCACCACCACCGTGCAGTGCGTGACCGGCGTACTCGACCACGCGGTCAAGCGCATCCGCAGCGAACTGCTGCCCAAATACCCCAACGTGGATGATGTGGTCGCCCTCACCCACAGCTACGGCTGCGGCGTGGCGATCAACGCCCGCGATGCCTACATCCCGATTCGCACCGTGCGCAACCTGGCGCGCAACCCCAACCTGGGCGGCGAGGCGCTGGTCATCAGCCTGGGCTGCGAAAAACTCCAGGCCGGCCAGGTGATGCACGAGGACGACCCGTCCGTGGACCTCAGCGAGCCCTGGCTGTACCGCCTGCAGGATGCCTCGCTGGGCTTCGTCGAGATGATCGAGCAGATCATGGCCCTGGCCGAAACCCGCCTGAAGAAGCTCGACCAGCGCCGCCGCGAAACCGTGCCGGCCAGCGAGCTGATCCTGGGCATGCAGTGCGGTGGCAGCGACGCCTTTTCCGGCATCACCGCCAACCCCGCCCTGGGACATGCCGCCGACCTGCTGGTACGCGCCGGCGCCACGGTGCTGTTCTCGGAAGTCACCGAGGTGCGCGACGCCATCTACATGCTCACCTCCCGCGCCGAAACGCCGGAAGTCGCCGAGGCGCTGGTGCGCGAGATGGACTGGTACGACCGCTACCTGCAGCAGGGCGCGGCGGATCGCAGCGCCAACACCACGCCGGGCAACAAGAAAGGCGGCTTGTCCAATATCGTCGAGAAATCCCTGGGCTCGATCGTCAAGTCCGGCAGCGGCGCCATCCAGGGCGTGCTTGGCCCGGGCGAGCGGATCACGCGCAAGGGCCTGATCTTCTGCGCCACCCCGGCCAGCGACTTCGTCTGCGGCACCCTGCAGCTGGCTGCCGGGATGAACCTGCACGTGTTCACCACCGGCCGCGGCACGCCCTACGGCCTGGCCATGGCGCCGGTGGTCAAGGTGTGCACCCGCAGCGAACTGGCCCAACGCTGGCCGGACCTGATCGACATCGACGCCGGGCGCATCGCCAGTGGCCGGGCGAGCATCGAGGAGCTGGGCTGGGAGCTGTTCCACTACTACCTCGATGTCGCCAGCGGTCGCAAGCGCACCTGGGCCGAGCAGCATGGCCTGCACAACGACATCACCCTGTTCAATCCCGCACCGATCACCTGAACGACACAGGTGGCGTGGGAGCGGGCTTGCCCCGCGATGATGCAATCGCGGGACTAGCCCGCTCCCACGCCCTGGCTCATCACTCATCCAGGAGTTTCCATGCCCAATATCCTCGGCCACAACTTCATCGCCGGCCAACGCAGTGCCGTCGGCCCGCAACGCCTGCAAAGCCTGGACGCCACCACCGGCGAGGCACTGCCCTATAACTTCGCCCAGGCCACCGAAGGTGAGGTAGACCGCGCCGCCCGCGCCGCCGCCGCCGCCTTCAGCGAGTTCCGCCAGCTGCCCCCGGCACGCCGCGCCGAATTCCTCGAGGCGATCGCCGCCGAACTGGACGAACTCGATGACAGCTTCGTGGCCATCGTCTGCCGCGAAACCGCCCTGCCCGCCGCCCGTATCCAGGGCGAACGCGGCCGCACCAGCGGGCAGATGCGCCTGTTCGCCCAGGTACTGCGCCGCGGCGACTTCCTCGGGGCGCGCATCGACCTGGCGCTGCCCGAACGCCAGCCGCTGCCACGGGTGGACATCCGCCAGATGCGTATCGGCGTCGGCCCGGTAGCGGTATTTGGCGCCAGCAATTTCCCGCTGGCCTTCTCTACCGCCGGCGGCGACACCGCCGCAGCCCTGGCCGCCGGTTGCCCGGTGGTGTTCAAGGCCCACAGTGGCCACATGGCCACCGCCGACCTGGTGGCCTGTGCCATCCTGCGCGCCTCCGAACGCACCGGCATGCCCAAGGGTGTGTTCAACATGGTATTCGGTGGCGGTGTCGGTGAATGGCTGGTCAAGCATCCTGCCATCCAGGCGGTCGGCTTCACCGGCTCGCTCAAGGGCGGCGACGCCCTGTGCCGCATGGCTGCCGAGCGGGCGCAACCGATCCCGGTGTTCGCCGAGATGTCCAGCATCAACCCGGTGATCATCCTGCCGGCCGCGCTGGCCAAGCGTGGCGAGAACATCGCCCGCGAACTGGCCGGCTCCGTGTGCCTGGGCGCCGGGCAGTTCTGCACCAACCCGGGGATGCTGATCGGCCTGCGGTCGCCTGGCTTCAACCAGTTGCTGAATGGCCTGGGCCAGCATCTGGACCAACAGGCTGGCCAGACCCTGCTCAACACCGGCGGCCTGCGCAGCTATGTCGCCGGCCTGGAACACTTGCACGCCCATGCCGGCATCCAGCACCTGGCCGGTCAGGCACAACAGGGCGACCAGGCCCGTGCCCAGCTGTTCAAGGCCGACGTCCGCCTGCTGCTGGAGTCCGACCCGCTGCTGCAGGAAGAAGTGTTCGGCCCGGCCACGGTGGCCGTCGAAGTCAGCGACCTTGAGCAACTTCGCGCCGCCCTGCTCGGCCTGCGCGGCCAGCTGACCGCCACGCTGATCGGCGAGCCGGAGGACTTCGAGGCCTTTGCCTGGCTGGTGCCGCTGCTGGAGGAGAAGGTCGGGCGGATCCTGGTCAATGGCTACCCGACTGGCGTCGAGGTGTGCGACGCCATGGTCCATGGCGGGCCTTACCCGGCGACCTCGGATGCCCGTGGCACGTCGGTCGGCACCCTGGCCATCGATCGTTTCCTGCGCCCGGTGTGCTACCAGAACTACCCGCAGGCGCTGCTGCCGGAGGCGTTGCGCGATGGCAACCCACTGGGGCTGCGGCGGTTGGTGAATGGGCAGTGGAGTGAAGGGGTGATTTGAGAGCCCTGGGATGCAAGAGCCCTGCGCATGCAGGGCTTTTTTATGGTGCCTGCGTCGGCCTCTTCGCGGGTAAACCCGCTCCCACAGGGATCAGCCTTTGCCAGCGAACTGCGAAAAACCTGTGGGGGCGGGTTTACGATCAGATGCCTTGCGCCTCGGCCTCTTCATGGGCCTGGCGCAGGCGCTCGCGGCTGTTGCTCAGGTGCATGCGCATGGCCATCTTCGCGCCTTCGCTGTCGCGCCGGGCGATGGCCTCGTAGATCGCCTCGTGCTCATGCATCAGCCGGCTCATGTAGTGCGCCTGGTCGTCATGGGCCAGGCGCGCCGAGTTCAGCCGGGTGCGCGGGATGATGCTGGTGCCCAGGTGATTGATGATGTCGGCGAAATAGTGATTGCCGCTGGCCTGGGCGATTCGCAGATGAAACTGGAAGTCCGCCGACACCGCATCCGAGGCGTGGGCTGCGCCCTCGTTGAGCTCGTCCAGCGCGGCACGCATGCCGGCCAGTTCCTCGTCGCTGCGACGCTGGGCGGCCAAGCCGGCGGCTTCGATTTCCAGGGCGATGCGCAGCTCCAGCACCGCCAGCACCTCGCGCAGGGTGACGATGGTCGCCGGGTCGATCCGAAAGCCCCCGGTGCTCGGCGCGTCCAGCACGAAGGTGCCGATGCCATGACGGGTCTCGACCTGGCCGGCGGCCTGCAACCGCGAGATGGCCTCGCGCACCACGGTGCGGCTGACCCCTTCCTCGACCATGATCTGCGATTCGGTGGGCAGCTTGTCGCCGCGTTTGAGCTGGCCGCTGCGGATGCGTTCGGTCAGCACCGTGACCAGTTCCTGGGCCAGACTGCGCGGCTTGCGCCGGGTCCGTGCCTGTACCTGCTGCTCTGTCATGCCCTGTATGTCTGGTTGTGAAAGACAGGCGTGATGATAGCGCAAGCGGTTGTACGATCACATACGTCCAACGGGGTTTTCATCTGCCCTGGCGTGCCGCCGACGGCGGCTGGCCCATGACTCGCCGGTACAGGCTGGAAAACGCGCTGGGGCTTTCATAGCCCAGGTCCAGGGCGACGGTGGTCACCGGCTCGCCGGTCGCCAGTCGTGTCACCGCGGCCATCAGGCAGGCCTGCTGGCGCCACTGGCCGAACGACAGCCCGGTCTGCTCGCGAAAGCGCCGGCTGAAGGTACGCAGGCTCCAGTTGAGCTGGCCTGCCCATGTTTCGCCACGGGTGTGGATTGATGGCTGCGCCAGGAACGCCTGGCACAGGGCCGCCAGACGCGGCTCGGCCGGCAGCGGCGCGAACAGCGGCAGACGCTCGGCCTGGCCCAGCTCATGCAGCACCAGCCGCAGCAGCAGGCCGTCGCGCCCCGCCTCGTCATGCAAGGCCGGCACCTCGGCGCTGGCCAGCAACAGCTGGTGCAGCAGCGGCCCGACCCGCAGTGCCTCGCACACGCTGCCCGATCTGGGCAGCGCGGTCGGTTCGATGTACAGGCTGCGGGTGCTCACGCCACGCATGCGCACTTGGTGCGGCTTGCCGGGCGGAATCCATACCCCGCTGCCAGGCGGGATGACCCAGGCGCCGTCATCGGTCAGCACCTCCATCAGCCCGCTCATGCCATACAGGAACTGCGCCCGGCGATGGACATGCCTGGGCAGCAGGGTACCGGGCGGATAGTCGGTGGCGATGGCCAGCACCGCACGGGGGCTGGCATCGACCTCGGACAAGGGAACATTGCGCATGAAGGAAGGTTCTGGCCGAAACACGATGATTATTGGCCAGGTTGCGCAAGTCAGCCAAGAGGCAGGCACCCTACCCTGACCGCCTCCCCCCTGACCCGAGACCCACCCCATGCTCTATCCCCTGCTTGGCCTGTTCGGCCTGTGTGCCGGCGTCACCACCCTGCTGTTCGGCTTCGGCGGCGGCTTCTTCGCCGTGCCGCTGTTCTATGCCCTGCTGCTGGCCAGTCATGGCGCGGGGACGGCCGTGGCCCAGCACGCCATGCAGATCGCCGTGGCCACCTCGGCCACGGTGATGATCTTCAGCAGCGCCCTGGCCACCTGGCGCCATCACCGCGCGGGCAGCCTGCGCTGGGACCTGGTGCGCCCACTGGCGCCGGCCATCGCCCTGGGCGCGCTGCTCGGGGCATGGGCGGCGCTGTACCTGGCCAGCGCCTGGTTGCGCTGGCTGTTCATCGCCTACCTGGCGCTGAGTCTGCTGGACGCTTGGCTGCGCCCAGGCTTCGTACGCGCAGGCGAACATCGCCTGGCGCCCCTGGGCAGCGCCGGCGCCAGCCTGGTCGGCGTGCCCATCGGCGCACTGGCGGCGCTGCTCGGGGTGGGCGGCAGTGTGATGACCGTGCCGCTGATGCGCCGACGCGGCGCCAGCATGCGCACCGCCACGGCCATGGCCAACCCGCTGTCGCTGCCCATGGCCCTGGCGGCCACGCTGGTCTATGCGCTGCTGCCGGCCGGCCAGTTCGACCTTGGCCCGGGCCTGCTGGGTTTCATCGACCTGCGCGCGGGACTGGTGATGACCGTCGGCGCCTGGCTCGGCATGCACCTGGCCGCGCCCCTGCTCGGGCGCATCCCCGACAGCGTGCATGCCCGGGCCTACCTGGCGTTGCTGGCCTGCGTGCTGCTGGTGATGCTGGTCAACGGCCGCTGAGACTGGCGAATGGCCACGGCGACGCGGTAGGCTGCGCCCTGCACTCACCAAGGAAGGCACTGCATGAAGACGTTCGATCGCCTGCTGCTCGCCAGCGGCCTGCTCATTCCCCTCTGGCTGCTGCTGGGCGTCACCCTGACGGCGCTGGCCTACCCCGGCTACGACCACCTGCAACAAGCCATGAGCCAGCTCGGCGCGGTCGGCGCCCCCACCCACGGGCTGTCGCCCTGGATCAACAATTTCCCGCTGGCCCTGCTGTTCGCACTGTTCGCCTGGGGCTTGGCGCGGCGCTGGCGGCGCTCGAAGCTGGCGCGGTTGAGCGCCCTGCTGGTGCTGTTGCATGGCCTGGGCAGCCTGGCGACCGGCGGGTTTGCCTGTGACCAGGGCTGTGCGCCGCTGGAGCCATCGTTCTCGCAACAGATGCACAACCTCGGCGGCCTGCTGATGTTCCTCTCGCTGACCCTCGCCAGTGTGCTGTGGATCGGCCTGGGCACGCGCCTGGCCCGATCCCCGGGGCTGGCCTGGGGGTCGCTGCTGAGCGTGCTGCTGGCGGTGGTCACCGTGGTGTTGATGGCCAAGGCCGTGCACAGCGGTGAACTGTTCGGTCTCTACCAGCGCCTGAACTACGGCGTCGGCGTGCTGTGGATCGCGGCCCTGGCCCTGCAGTCGCTGCGCACGCGCCAGTACGGTGGCCTGAAAATGGCCATCGCCTGACGGCAAACTGCTGGCCCCCAGGCGTCGAAAGCGAAGGCAGACTTTGTTTTCCTTCAGATGCTTAGGACAGCAACATGCGAGTGATTCTAGCAACCGTGGCCGGCTGCCTGCTGGCCAGCGCCGCCTTCGGCGCCCAGGCCCGGGCACTGAGCCAGAACGATCGCCAGGTGTGCGGCTGGGGCGCGCAGATCGCCGCCGAGGCGCAGCAGGCCAAGCTTTCCGGCGTCACCCTGTACGCCACGCGCAAGAAGCTGCAGGCGCGCAAGTTCGCCAAGCCGTGGATGCGCATGACGGCTTTCGGCATCACCGAGCAGACCTATAACAGCCGGTCTCGGCTGAAGCCGACGGCGATCAAGCAGACGTATTACGAGCAGTGCGTACAGCATGCAGTAGCGAAAAGATAAATTCTTATAATTCAATAGTTTACTAACACTATCGAATGTTGAATATCACCGTTACGTATCGTGCTTGCCAGCCCCCCTGGGCTGTGCAATAGCGTTATCGCCGGGAGCAAATGACTCGGTAATCGGGTGGCAGGGTCTACGCTGAAGGGTTCACGACAACGAGATCCCTGCCCATGCCCTTGCGATTCTGCTCATTGGCCCTTGCCCTGGCCTGCGCCACCGCCCAGGCCGCCGACCCGACGCCCCAGGAACTGTTCAGCCAGGCCCAGGCCGAACAACCCCATTACCTGGAGACCCTCAAGACCCTGGTTGCAGTGGATACTGGCACCGGTACCGAACCCGGCCTGAAACAGGTCGCCAGCGAACTGGTGAAACGCCTCGAGGCCCTCGGCGCCAAGGTCAGCACCCAGCCGGCCACGCCCTCGGTGGGCGACAATATCGTCGGCACCCTCAAGGGCAGCGGCGACAAGGACTTCCTGCTGATGGTCCACTACGACACGGTGTTCGGCCCCGGCACCGTGGCCAAACGCCCGTTCCGGATAGACGGCGACCGCGCCTACGGCCCCGGCGTGGCCGACGCCAAGGGCGGGGTGGCGATGATCCTGCATGCGCTGAAACTGCTGCAGGACCAGCAGTACAAGGGCTACCGCACCCTCACCGTGCTGTTCAACCCGGACGAGGAAATGGGCTCGACCGGCTCGCGACAGCTGATCGCCGAACTGGCGCGCAAGCACGATTTCGTCTTCTCCTACGAGCCACCGGACAATGACGCGGTCACCGTTGCCACCAACGGCATCAACCGCCTCAAGCTCGAGGTCAAGGGTCGCGCTTCCCACGCCGGCTCCGCTCCGGAAGCCGGGCGCAACGCGCTGATGGAACTGGCGCACCAGTTGCTGCAGTTGAACGACCTCGGCGACAAGAGCAAAGGCACTACCGTCAACTGGACCCTGGCCAAGGCCGGGGAAAAGGCCAATATCATTCCCGCCCAGGCCAGCGCCGAGGCCGACATGCGCTACTCCGACCTGAGCGAGACCGAGCGGGTGCAGGAAGATGCCCTGCGGATCATCAAGAAACAGCTTGTGGCCGATACCCAGGTCGAGCTGGTCGTGGAGAAAGGCCGCCCGCCGCTGGCCAAGAACGACGCCTCCACGGAGCTTGCGCAAACCGCACGGCAGCTCTACAGCAAGATCGACCGGCAGTTGCAGCCGATCGCCATGCGCTTCGGCACCGACGCCGGCTACGCCTACGTGCCCGACAGCGACAAGCCGGCGGTGCTGGAAACACTGGGTGTGGTCGGCGCCGGCCTGCATGGCGACGACGAGTACATGGAGATCGCCAGCGTGGCGCCACGCTTGTACCTGACGGTGGCGATGATCCGGCACCTGGCGCAGTAAGCCTGCATGAATATCCTCTACGACGAACGTGTCGATGGACCGTTGCCGGCCGTGGACAAGCCAACACTGCTGGCCGCCCTGCGCGAGGCCCTGCCCGATCTGCAGATCCTGCACCGCAGCGAAGACCTCAAGCCCTACGAGTGCGACGGCCTCTCGGCCTACCGCACGCTGCCGCTGCTGGTGGTGTTGCCCGAACGCATGGAACAGGTACAAACACTGCTGCGGCTCTGCCACCAGCGCGGCGTACCAGTGGTGGCGCGCGGCGCCGGCACCGGCCTGTCCGGCGGCGCCCTGCCGTTGAGCCAGGGCATCCTGCTGGTGATGGCGCGCTTCAATCGCATCCTTGAAGTCAACCCGCAGGGCCGCTTCGCCCGGGTCCAGCCCGGTGTGCGCAACCTGGCGATCTCCCAGGCGGCGGCGCCCCATGGGCTGTACTACGCGCCCGATCCGTCCTCGCAGATCGCCTGCTCGATCGGCGGCAATGTCGCCGAGAATGCCGGTGGCGTGCATTGCCTGAAATACGGCCTGACCGTGCACAACCTGCTCAAGGTGGAGATCCTCACCGTCGAAGGCGAACGCCTGGTACTGGGCAGTGATTCTCTGGACAGCCCCGGTTTCGACCTGCTGGCGTTGTTCACCGGCTCCGAGGGCATGCTCGGCATCGTCACTGAAGTCACCGTCAAGCTGCTGCCCAGGCCGCAGGTGGCGCGGGTGCTGCTGGCCAGCTTCGACAGCGTCGAGGATGCCGGAGGCGCGGTGGCCGAGATCATCGGCGCCGGGATCATCCCCGCAGGGCTGGAAATGATGGACAACCTGGCGATTCGTGCCGCCGAGGATTTCATCCATGCCGGCTACCCGCTGGACGCTGCGGCGATCCTGCTGTGCGAGCTCGACGGCGTCGAGGCTGACGTGCACGACGACTGCACCCGGGTCGATGCCGTGCTGCGCAAGGCCGGTGCCCACGAAGTGCGCCTGGCCTGCGACGAAGCCGAGCGCGCACGCTTCTGGGCCGGGCGCAAGAATGCCTTCCCGGCAGTGGGGCGCATTTCCCCGGACTACTACTGCATGGACGGCACCATACCGCGCCGCGAGTTGGCGCGGGTGCTCAAGGGCATCAGCGAGCTTTCCGGGCAGTACGGCCTGCGGGTGGCCAACGTGTTCCATGCCGGCGACGGCAACCTGCACCCGCTGATCCTGTTCGATGCCAACCTGCCCGGCGAACTGGAGCGCGCCGAGGCCATCGGCGGCCAGATCCTCGAACTGTGCGTGGCCGTCGGCGGCAGCATCACCGGCGAGCACGGCGTGGGCCGGGAGAAGATCAACCAGATGTGCGCGCAGTTCAACAGCGACGAGATCACCCTGTTCCACGCGGTCAAGGCCGCCTTCGACCCACGGGGCCTGCTCAACCCGGGCAAGAACATCCCCACCCTGCAGCGCTGCGCCGAGTTCGGCGCGCTGCATGTGCACCACGGGCAACTGCCCTTCCCCGACCTGGAGCGCTTCTGATGGACAGGGACCTCGGCCAGGACCTGCTGGAGCAGGTCAACCAGGCGCTGGACCAGCGCACCCCGCTGCGCATCCAGGGCGGCAACAGCAAGGCCATGCTCGGTCGCCCGGTGACCGGGCAGGTCATCGACACCCGCGGCCACCGGGGCATCGTCGGCTACGACCCCACCGAGCTGGTGCTCACCGCCCGCGCCGGCACGCCCCTGCGGGAGATCGAGGCGACGCTGCACGAAGCCGGGCAGATGCTGGCCTGCGAGCCACCACACCTGGGCCCCGAGGCGACGCTGGGCGGCATGGTCGCGGCCGGGCTGTCGGGACCACGCCGGCCCTGGGCCGGGTCGGTGCGTGACTATGTCCTCGGCACCCGGCTGATCACCGGCCACGGCAAGCACCTGCGCTTTGGTGGCGAGGTGATGAAGAATGTTGCCGGCTACGACGTGTCGCGGCTGATGACGGGCAGCTTCGGCTGCCTGGGGCTGCTCACCGAAGTGTCGCTCAAGGTACTGCCGCGGCCACGCCAGTGCCTGGGCCTGCGCCTGGAGATGAACACGCAGCAGGCACTCGCCGCACTCGCCGAATGGGGCCGGCAAGCGCTGCCGGTCAGCGCCGCCTGCCATGACGGCGAGGCGCTGCATCTGCGCCTGGAGGGCGGCGAAGGTTCGGTGCGATCGGCCCGTGAGCGCCTGGGTGGCGAAGCCTTCGACACGAGCTTCTGGCAAGACCTGCGCGAGCAGCGCCTGGCGTTCTTCGCCGCACCCGCAACACTGTGGCGGCTGTCCCTGCCCATTGCCTGCGGCGCACTCGAACTGCCGGGACAGCAGTTGATCGACTGGGGTGGCGCCCAACGCTGGCTCAAGTCAGACGCCCCGGCGTCGGTCATCCGGGCATTGGCGGCCGAGGCCGGCGGTCATGCCACCGCCTACGCGCCCGGCGACGACAGCAGCGCCCCACTCGATCCGCTGACGCTGCGCTATCACCGGGCACTGAAAAACCAACTCGATCCCCAGGGTGTGTTCAACCCTGGCCGCCTGTACGCGCACTTGTGAGGCCACGGCATGCAAACCCACCTGAGCGAATCCGCCCGCCAGCTGCCCCGCGCCGACGAGGCCGAACGCATCCTGCGTTCCTGCGTGCACTGCGGGTTCTGCACCGCCACCTGCCCCACCTACCAGCTGCTCGGCGATGAACTGGACGGGCCTCGCGGGCGCATCTACCTGATCAAGCAGGTGCTCGAAGGCGAACCGGCGGGCACCAGCACCCAGGCGCATCTGGACCGCTGCCTGAGCTGCCGCAACTGCGAGACCACCTGCCCGTCGGGGGTGGAGTACCACAGCCTGCTCGACATCGGCCGCGCCGTGGTCGACCGGCAAGTCCCCCGACCACCGGGGCAACGCCTGCTGCGCGCGGGCCTGCGCGCCGTAATACCTCGGCCTGGCGCCTTCAAGGCGCTGATCCGCACCGGCCTGGTACTGCGCCCCCTGCTCCCGGCCAGTTTCAAGGACAAGCTGCCGGCGCAGGTCGTCGCCCCGGGTCAACGCCCGGCGCCGCGCCATGCCCGCCGCGTGCTGCTGCTCGAAGGCTGCGTGCAGCTGGCCCTTTCACCCAACACCAACGCCGCCGCCACGCGCCTGCTCGACCGGCTAGGCATCAGCGTCGAGCCGGCCCGCGAAGCCGCTTGCTGCGGTGCGCTGGACTATCACCTGGATGCCCAGGCACGAGGCCTCGACCGCGCCCGACGCAACATCGACGCCTGGTGGCCGGCCATCGAGGCCGGCGCCGAGGCCATCGTGCAGACCGCCAGCGGCTGCGGCGCCTTTGTCCGCGACTATGGCCACCTGCTGCAACACGACCCACGCTACGCCGCCAAGGCCGCCACGGTCAGTGCCCTGTCCTGCGACCTGGTGCAGGTGCTGCAGGCCGAGTCACTGGAGCGACTGGGTGTCTGCACCGAGCAGCGCCTGGCGTTCCACTGCCCCTGCACCCTACAGCATGCCCTCAAGCTCGGCGGTGCGGTGGAAGGCCTGCTGCAGCGCCTGGGCTTCCACCTCACCCAGGTGCCCGATGGACACCTGTGCTGTGGCTCGGCCGGCACCTATTCGCTGACCCAACCAACGCTGGCGCGCCAGCTGCGCGACAATCGCCTCAATGCCCTGGAAAGCGACAACCCACAGGTCATCGCCACCGCCAACATCGGCTGCCAGCTGCACCTCGGCGGCGCCGGTCGCACGCCGGTGCGGCACTGGATCGAAATCGTCGAGGCGGCGCTTGAGCCCGGCGCTGTCGCGGCGACGGGAATTGTGCCCCGCACCTGACGCGGATCAAGGCGATGTTTAACCTGGTGCCTGTAATTTCGGAACCCTCCTACCGAAAGTACGGAAGCTTCTAGATTGTTGCCCCACCCTCGGCAAAACATCATCAGGACTGGAGACGTGACCGCCGCCCCGGCGCGGCCAACCCCATCCAGACGAGGCCATGCCATGCCCACCAATGCTCATCGCCCTACCCGCGAACTGCGCCACACCCTGCGTCAACTGCTGGCCCACGAGGTCAGCAACCCCGACGACAACCCGCACCTGTCCGGGGTGCGCTTCTTCTGCGCCACCGACGAACACACCCGCCAGCTGATCGAGCGTGTCGAGCTGCTCGCCAGCGAAGCCTTCTTCGATGCCAAGGGCCGCGCCATCCACGCGCGCATGCGCGAAGCGGCGGTGGATGGCGTATGCATCCGACAGAAACGCAAGGCCTGCGAGGATGAAACGGTGATCCGCATCGCATTGCCGGAAAAAGGCTATATCACCATCAGTACCGCTCGCCTGTGAACACGCCGCCCCTCTCATGGAACTGCACATGACTTTTTGATTTAGCAGGAACCTGTGGGAGCGGCTTTAGCCGCGAACACCGGCAAAGCCGGTGCCATCCACCGCGTTGCTTGCTTCGCGGGTAAACCTGCTCCCACAGGGTATGCAACTCGCTCTCGGGTATTGTTCCCTGAGCGATCGCCTCCAGGGCCCCTTGCAGCTTTGTCGATAAAACCCGAAGCTTTTACCCCCCTGCGCTTCGGACACCCTCCCTCCGATGGAACTGCACATCCGCCTCGAAGGCCGCAAAGGCCTGGCCGACCAGCTCTACCAGCAACTGCGCGCCGGCATCGACAGCGGCCACTTGGCGGCCGGCACCCAACTGCCACCCACACGCCTGTTGGCCGAGCAGTTGGGCGTTTCGCGCAAGACCGTGGCCGAGGCCTACTCGCGCCTGACCTATGACAACCTGCTCAGCGGCGTGGTCGGCCGCGGTACCTTCATCACCCCGCGCCACACACCGCGCCAGAGCGACAGCGACAACATCCCCCTGGCCGCCGCCGAGACCCTCGAACGCTGGCGTCAGCGCGCCACGGTGCTGGGTCGGCGGGCGCTGGACGCACCGTCACGCTACGACTTCATCGGCGGCGCCTCGAGCAAGGCGCAGTTCCCCTACGACCACTGGCGCAGCTGCATGAACTACGCCCTGCGCCGCAGCCAGCGCCACCCCGACCGACAGTTTTCCGCCCAGGGCCTGCCCGAGCTGCGCGAGGCCATCGCCCACCAGATCGCCTTCACCCGCGGCATCCAGTGCACTGCAAGTGATGTGCTGGTGTGCAACGGCGCCCAGCAGGCCCTCGACCTGATCGCCCGGGTACTGGTCGAACCCGGCTGCAAGGTGGCCATGGAGGACCCGGGCTACCCACCGGCGCGCCAGTTGTTCCTGGCCCTGGGCGCGCGCCTGCAGTCGGTGCCGGTGGACGACCAGGGACTGTGCGTCGAGCAGATCGAGGACGGCACCCGGCTGATCTACGTGACCCCCTCGC
This sequence comes from Pseudomonas sp. 2hn, assembly GCF_019646095.1. NCBI lineage: Bacteria > Pseudomonadati > Pseudomonadota > Gammaproteobacteria > Pseudomonadales > Pseudomonadaceae > Pseudomonas > Pseudomonas sp. 2hn. The sequence continues at coordinate 3,248,237 of NZ_CP081016.1, forward strand.
ACCAGTTCCCGCTCGGCATGCCCATGACCGAGCCGCGGCGCCAGGCGCTGCTGGCGCGGGCTGCCGAGCTCGGCGCGCTGATCATCGAGGACGACTACGACTGCGAGTTCCGCTACCAGGGGCCGGCCGCCGAAGCCCTGCTGCGCCTGGACCGACATGGCCTGGTGGCCTATGTCGGGACCTTCTCCAAGACCCTGCTGCCGGAGCTGCGCATGGGCTATGCGGTGCTGCCGCCGGCCGTGCTGCAGGCCGCCTGCGTGGCCAAGCACCTGAGCGACTGGCACAGCCCGAGCCTGCAGCAATGGGCCCTGGCGCGGTTCATCAGCGAAGGTCACCTGAACAAGCACATTCGCCGTTGCCACGAGGTGTACAGCGCCCGTCGCGAGCGGATCCTCGCGCGCCTGGGCGGCGACCTGGCGCCGTGGTTCGACGCGGTGCCGGCCAGCGCCGGCTTTCACCTGAGCGCGCTGGCCAAGCCCGGGGTGGATGTCGAGCTGCTGATCAACCTGGCGCGCAAAGTCGAGGTTGGCCTCTACTCCCTTGCGCCGTTCTTCAGCGAGGCGCCGGTCAGGCCGGGGTTGCTGTTCGGCTTCGGGGCCATCGAGCTGCTGGATATCGACCCCGCGCTGGACCGGGTCGGCGACACCTTGCAGCGCCTCAGTTGAGCACGGCCTCAGCGACTCGACCCTCACGGGCGATGGCGCGGGCGTAGCCCTTCGGGGCAAAGCGCACGGTGACCAGCAGCATCGCCAGCACGGTGCAGGTCAGCAGGGTCCAGGAGGCCTGGAAGTCGCCGCTGGCATCACGCAACCAGCCGGTGATGTACGGCACGATACCGGTGACGATGAAGCCCACACCCTGGACGAAAGCCGCCAGGCTGCCGGCTTCGCCGGGCGTGCGCAGGTGCTCCAGGGTCAGCGTCAGGCTCAGGCTGAAGCACGCGCCCAGGCCCAGGCCGATCAGCGCCACCCACAGGCCCATGGCGCTGGCCGGCGCCAGCAGCAGGCCAAGGAAGCCCGCCAGCTGGATCAGCAAGGCCAGCCACAGGCCCGGCCGCCGATCGACCAGGCGCCGCAGCAGCAACGGCAGGCCCAGAGCGCCGCAGACCTGGAAGATGGTCATCAGGCCAACCAGCTCGCCGCCACCCTGGGCCGTGCCGCCGTGCTCGAGGTGATAGGCTGGCAACCAGGCGACCATGCTCGTGTAGCCACCGTTGATCAGGCCAAAGTAAAGCGCCAGCAGCCAGGCCCGGCGGTTACCGAACCAGTGCCCGCCGCCGCCACCGGCCAGGGCCGGTGTGTCCTGGCGCGGACGCAGGACAGTCCACGCCACGATCGCCAGCAGCGCCGGCAACGCCCACAGGCCAAGGCCGAACTGCCAATGGCCAAAATACGCGGTGATCGATGGGCCCAGCACCGCCGCCAGGCCACCGCCGCTCATCAACGCCGCCGAATACAGCCCCATGGTCGCCGCCAGGCGGCCGGGGAACCAGCGGTTGACCAGCCCCGGCATCATGCCCTGCACCACGGCGACACCGAGGCCTGCGACCACCGCGCTTACGATCAGCGCCCAGGCGCTGTCCAGCTGCAGGCGCCACAGGCACGCCAGGGCGATGGCCGCCAGCCCCGCCAGCATGCCGCCATGCTCGCTCAACCAGCGCCGCAGCCAGGGTTGCAGCAGCGGCACCAGGCCCATGCACAGCACCGGCAACGCGGTCAGCAGCGCCGCCTGCTGGTAGCCCAAGCCGGTGCTCTGGCGCATGGGCTCGAGCAGCGGGCCAATGCTGGTGAGAATCGGCCGCAGGTTCAACGCCAGCAGCACCACCAGCAACAGGTTCAACGCGCCCCTCATGCTTCGCCGGCCTGCTGCCATTCACGGTACAGGCCGCTTTCACCCACCGGTTTCAGCGGGCGCAGGGGCAGGCTTTGCTGCTGCGGCGGGCGGGCCATCTGCGCATACACCCCGGCGGTGGACAAACCATAGGGCTCGCCCTCGTCGTTGTCGTAGGCAAACCAGGCGCGCTCGATGCCGCACAGGTGCATGGCGGCCAGGCACATCGGGCACGGATGGCCACTGGCATAGATCTCGGCGCCGTCCAGGCGCGCCCGGCCGAGCACCTGGGCGGCCTGGCGGATGGCCTGCATCTCGGCGTGGCTGGTGGGGTCCTGGGTGCTGTGGATCTGGTTGACGGCACGGGCGATCACCTGCCCCTGGTGGACCAGCACGGCGCCGAAGGGGCGGCCACCGGCCTGGATATTGGCGCGGGCAAGCTCCAGGGCCTCGCGCATGAATCGATCTGCGGACATGAAACGGTTCTCAGGTGAAGACCTGCCCATTATCCCGCCTCGGCCGCCCTGGCAGAAATGAAGAGATTGGATGCCTGTCAGTGCGCATCCGAATGGTGGATTGGCCTCCTGGCAAAGCGCGGGATTGGCTATTCGGCGCGGCGCGGCCTGGCGCTAAGGTAGTGCCACTTTCCTCTTGTCGACCTGGAGCCTCACCATGCATGACCGTATCGAATGGGCCAAACACTCGCCGGAAGCCTACAAGGCCATGATCGGCCTCGAGCAGGCGCTGGTCGCCTCGGGCCTTGAGCATTCGCTGCTCGAACTGATCCGCCTGCGCGCCTCGCAGATCAATGGCTGCGCTTACTGCGTCAACATGCACGCCAACGATGCGCGCAAGGCCGGTGAAACCGAGGCGCGCCTGCAGACCTTGAGCGTCTGGCGCGAGACCCGCTACTTCAGTGAACGCGAGCGGGCCGCCCTGGCCTGGGTGGAAAGCCTGACCCGCCTGGCCGAGCGCGGCGCGCCGCAGGACGAGTACCAGGCACTGCTGGAACACTTCAGCGCAAAGGAGATTGCCAACCTGACCCTGGCCATCGCCACCATCAACGCCTGGAACCGCTTCGGCGTGGGTTTTGCGATGGTGCCGGCGTAACCCTGGCAGGGGCCGTTCATACCGACGATGCGCGCTTGGCCCGGTAACTGCCCGGACTCTGCCCGGTCCACTTCTTGAACGCACGATGAAACGCACTGGGTTCCTGGAACCCGGTGTGTTCGGCGATCTCGGCAATGCTCAGGCGGCCTTCGCGCAGCAGTTCGAAGGCCATCGCCCGGCGCACCTCGTCCTTGATCTGCTGGTACGAGCGCCCTTCCCGCTCCAGCTGGCGACGAAAGCTGCTGGCGCTGAGCCGCTGCCGTTCGGCCATGGCGTTGAGCGTCGGCCACTGCCCGTAATGGCGGGCACGCAGGTGGCGATAGACCTCGGCCACCAGGCCATTCTGGTTGCGAAAGCGGATCACCAGCCCTTGCGGCGCGCTGCGCAGGAAGCCCTTCAGTGCCGTCAGGTCCTGCACCACCGGCAGGCGCAGCCAGGCGCTGTCGAACTCCACCTCGGTACGTCCGCTGCCCAGACGCAGGTCCGGCCCCCAGAGCAGCGTGTCATCCTCCTGCGCCGGGCGCGCCAGGGCCAGCTCGGTACGGTCGATGGCGATGCGCCGACCGGCCAGCCAGCACAGCAGGCCGATCACCAGGACCAGGTAGGTTTCCTCGGCGTAGACCCGGGTCAGCGGGTCGGCGATGTTCGACTGGACGCTGATCACCGTGCGCGCACCACGCACCGTGACGCTGCCGTTCAGGTCGCGCAAGAACAGGGCGAAACTGCCCAGGCACTGGCGCAAGGCCTTGCCCAGGGAGGGCTCCTGAATGAGGCCGCGGCAGATCAGGGCGAAGCTGCCCAGCGGCATGCCGTGGCTGTCGAGGTGGAAGAATTCGTCGTGCAGCTCGTCGATCAGCGCCAGCCACAGCTGGGCGAAGGCCTTGGCCGGCACCCGCGCCTGGGGCTCGGTCAGCACCTGCGGATCGATGCCCACCGCCCGCAGATGGGCATCGCGCGCCTGTGGTCGCTCACGCAGGGCGTGGACCATGGCATTGAGAAAATACACCGCGACCGTATCGCTATCGCGCATGGCAGAAGTCCGCTGTCTATGCTGAGTGGCAAAAAATGCCAGGTTGATTGAACAGATCCGGCATAGGCCGCCCGAAGGCCTTTGCCTAGACTCGATCCACCCCGGGAGGGGGAGGCCGCCATTCTCGCAGAGCCACCCCCACCCCGCCACGCCTTCGCAAACGGAGCCCCCATGAGCAGCACAGAAATCTTCGTCGTCAGCGCGGTACGTTCGGCCATCGGCAGCTTCGGCGGTTCGCTCAAGGACCTGCCCCTGGCCGACCTCGCCACCCAGGTGACCCGCGCCGCCATCGAGCGTTCGGGCGTCGCCGCCGAGCAGATCGGCCATGTGGTGATGGGCAACGTGATCCCCACCGAGCCGCGCGACGCCTACCTGGGCCGGGTCGCGGCGATGAACGCCGGCATTCCCAAGGAAACCCCGGCCTTCAGCGTCAACCGCCTGTGCGGCTCGGGTCTGCAGGCCATCGTCTCGGCCACCCAGGGCCTGCTGCTGGGCGACAGCGACATCGCCCTGGCCGCCGGCGCCGAATCCATGAGCCGTGGCCCCTACCTGCTGCCACAGGCCCGCTGGGGTGCGCGCATGGGCGACCTGCAGGGCATCGACTACATGGTCGGCATCCTCCAGGACCCCTTCGAGCACTTCCACATGGGCATCACCGCCGAGAACGTCGCGGCGGCCCACGGCATCAGCCGCGAGATGCAGGACGAGGTCGCCCTGACCAGCCAGCGCCGCGCCGCCCGCGCCATCGCCGAGGGTCGCTTCGACGGCCAGATCGTGCCGATCGAGATCAAGACCCGCAAAGGCCCCGTGCAATTTGCCGTGGACGAGAACGTGCGCGGCGACGCCAGCGCCGAACAGCTGGCAGCCATGAAGGCGGTGTTCAAGAAGGACGGCACCGTCACCGCCGGCAACGCCAGCAGCATCAACGACGGCGCCGCCGGCCTGGTCCTGGCCACCGGTGACGCCGTGCGTCGCGAGGGCCTCAAACCGCTGGCGCGCATCGTCGCCTACGCCCACGCCGGCGTGGAGCCGGCACTGATGGGCCTGGGCCCGATCCCGGCCACGCAGAAGGTGCTGGAGAAGGCCGGCCTGAAGGTCGCCGACCTGGACGTGATCGAATCCAACGAAGCCTTCGCCTCCCAGGCCTGCGCCGTGGCCCGCGCCCTGGGCTTCGACCCGGAGAAGGTCAACCCCAACGGCTCGGGCATTTCCCTCGGCCACCCGGTCGGCGCCACCGGCGCGATCATCGCCACCAAAGCCATCCATGAACTGCACCGCGTCCAGGGCCGCTACGCCCTGGCCACCATGTGCATCGGCGGCGGCCAAGGCATCGCCGTCATCTTCGAACGCGTCTGAAAGGAGTCAGCAACATGAACATCGAACGTATCGCCGTGATCGGCGCCGGCACCATGGGCAACGGTATCGCCCAGGTGTGCGCGCTGGCCGGCTACCAGGTCCTGCTGGTGGACGTCTCCGACGCCGCGCTGGAGCGCGGCGTGGCGACGCTGGGCAAGAACCTCGAGCGCCAGGTCGGCAAGGGCACCATCGACGCCGACAAGGCCAGCGCGGCCAAGGCACGGATCCGCACCAGCACCGACTACGCCCAGTTGGCAGACGCGCAGCTGGTGATCGAGGCGGCCACCGAAAACCTCGCCCTCAAGCAGCGCATCCTGCAGCAGGTGGCCGCCAATGTCGGCGCCGAGTGCCTGATCGCCACCAACACCTCGTCGCTGTCGGTCACCCAGCTGGCGGCCAGCATCGAGCAGCCGCAGCGCTTCATCGGCGTGCACTTCTTCAATCCGGTGCCGATGATGGCGCTGGTCGAGATCATCCGGGGCCTGCAGACCAGCGACGCGACCTACGCCCAGGCGCTGCTGGTCACCGAGAAGCTCGGCAAGACCCCGATCACCGCCGGCAACCGCCCGGGCTTCGTGGTCAACCGGATCCTGGTGCCGATGATCAACGAGGCGATCTTCGTGCTCCAGGAAGGCCTGGCCAGCGCCGAGGACATCGACACCGGCATGCGCCTGGGCTGCAACCAGCCGATCGGCCCGCTGGCACTGGCCGACCTGGTAGGCCTGGACACCTTGCTGGCGATCATGGAGGCCTTCCTCGAGGGCTTCAACGACAGCAAGTACCGCCCCGCCCCGCTGCTCAAGGAGATGGTTGCCGCCGGCTACCTCGGTCGCAAGAGCGGTCGCGGCTTCTTCACCTACTGACGGAGCCGCGCCATGCCCCCGGTCAACGCGGCGCTGCGCTGCGCCAACTTCGAGGAACGGCGTGACCGGGCCATGGCCCTGTTCGCCGAGAAAGGCTTCGGCCAGGTCAGCATGCGTGAGCTGGCGGCGCACGTGGGATTGACTGCGGGCTCGCTGTACCACCATTTCCCCAGCAAGCAGGACCTCTTGTACGACCTGATCGAAGAGCTGTACGAGGAACTGCAAGCGACCCTGGACCAGGGACGCCGGGCGCAGGCCCAGGGCAAGCCGGTGCTGGCCTGCCTGATTGCCACGCACTGGCACCTGCATGGGGAGCGCCCGTTGCAGTTTCGCCTGGCCGAACGGGATCTCTGCTGCCTGACCGACGAACAGCAGGCCCGTTTGATGACCCTGCGGGCGCGCTACGAAACCGGCCTGTTGCGTTTGATTGCACCACAGGCGCGCCTGCCCGGGAGTGCGTTGGCGGCTACCGGGCATGTGCTGGCGACGCTGTTGAACCAGCTGCCTGGGATGTTGCGGGGGAAGGGGCTGGGAGAGGCTGAAGGGGTTGGTTTGATGGAAAGCCTCGTGGCTGGCGCTGTGGAAAAGACCTTGGGCCCGGGTTCGAGGTCGGCCATGGTCGATTGAATACAGCCCCTTGCGGGGCTGCACGGCGGCCTCGACCTCTCATTGTTCGCGCAAGATTCGCTCCAGCGCATCGAAGCTCTGCCAGATCAATTCGCGTTGCTGCGCAAGCAAAGGAATGTAGCGGCGAAACGCGGGCATGCGATTGACCACCTCGCTGGCACCCATGTGTTCCAGGCACACTTGCCACTGGCCATTGTCGAAGCAGCAGGTCAAACGCTTGAAATCCAGCGGCATCAGGGCTTTGCGCAAGGCACTGTCGCTTGACAGTCTCAGCTGGACATCCTCGAACACCGGCTTCTCGCCATCGCGCAGGCGAAACACCAGTCCAGTACGGCGCACCAATCCGCTGTGATGAACGTCGAACTCAAGCTTGCCCTGCCCCAACGCGGGCACCCGCAGCGTGAGCTCGCACATCACCAGGTGCATCAACAGGTGGCTTTCGGTACGCTCACGCACCTCGATACACGGACCTTGTTCGCGGTAGGTAAAGGATGCCGCGGATTGCCAATCCGCCAATCCGAGATTGTGCCGCAGCCGCGCCAGGGTCGCCCCAGGCCGATAACCGGCCGGCGCGCGCGGGCCGGTCAGGCGCTCAAGCCAACTTGCCGACATGCTGCACCTGCTCATCGTGAGGTTGGCCGGGCTCGGCGGCGAACTCTTTCTCCAGCACATCCTCGACCCGCGCTGGCCGGAACGGGTTGACCTTCTGCACGCACAGCGTCCAGAACAGCGCGTAGGCCGCGGTGGCGCCGAGCATCACGGCGAACGGCACATAGACATCGGCCGGGTTCATGCCCGGCGGGGTAATGAACCACATGCCCAGCAGGATGCCGATGCTGGAGACGATCTGCGGCAGCGGGAACAGCGGCGAACGGTAGGCCCGCGGCAGGTCCGGCCGGCGGATGCGCAGGATCACCACCGACAGGGTCACCAGCAGGTACGCGGTGCTCCAGGCGCACACCGCCGCCAGCACCAGGTGCAGGATGTTGTCGGTGTTGCCGCCCAGGTACCAGGCGTGCAGGCACGGGATCAGCGCCACCACCAGGATGCACAGCAACGGCGTCTTGAAGCGCGGGTGCAGGTAGGTGAACACCTTGGGCAGCGCCCCGTCCACCGCCATGCCGTAGAGAATCCGCGGCACCCCGGCCATCAGCGTGTTGATGGTGGCGGCGCCGGCGAACAGGAAGCCGATGCCCAGCCACACCGGGCCGATATCGCCCATCACCTGCTCGGCGAAACGCGGGATGGCCATGGGCGTGTCCAGCAGGTGCACGCCGCTGGCGGCATCGAGCACGACGTTCTCCACCTGGCGCTTCATCGCCGCGCCGTAGATGAACATGCAGCTGGCCACGCCGAACAGCCCCAGGGCCATGGCCTTGGGCATCACCCAGGCCGAGCGGCGCAGTTCCGGGGCCAGCGGGGTGACGAATTCGCAGCCGACGAACATGAACATGGCCATGCCCACCAGCGACAGGATGGTCATCAGGTCGGTGCCGACCAGCGACACGCCGAACGGCCCGTCCAGCTCCACCGCTGGCGCGGCGATCAGGCCAAGCACGCCGAACACCATCAGCGTGGTCCACATGCCGAAGGTCAGCACCACTTCGGCGCGGCCGAAAGCGCTCACGCCGAAAGCGTTGAGCACGCCGAACACCAGCACGAAGCCCACTCCCAGCAACCACGAACCACCGGCCGACTCGGCCAGGGTGTTGAGGTGCTCGAAGTTCACCAGGGCCATGACCCCGGAGAGGATGGTCTCGGCGGTGCCGGCGAACACATGCACGATCAGGTACGCCGACAAGGTGCCGGTGATGGCGAAGAAACGGCCCAGGCCGCAGTTGATGTAGTCGTAGACGGAGCCGGTGGTCGGCAGGATCGCCGCCGCCTCGGCGAAGGTGGTCGACTGCGCCAGCATCATCACTGCGGCGATCACCATGGCCACGGCGAAGGCGCTGCCGCCGATGCCGAAGCCCATGGTCGCGGTGAGGATCACGGGGCTGGCCATGATCAGGCCGACGGTGCTGGCCAGCGCGGTGGGGAAGCCGACGCTGCCACTGTTGAGGTGCTCGGTGAGCTTATTGTTGATTGTCATGGGTGGGCCCTGGGTGGACGAGGGAAAGATTCTTCCCTGTCACTTTGCGGCCTGCACCCGGGCGGGTCTTGCCACTGCCTGCCGCGGGGCTTGATCCGTGTTGCCAGGTGCCAGGTGCCTGACGAAAGTCTCACAGGCGCTGCAACGCTTGCGTCGAACACTCCAAAACCGCTACCCCTGCACGCAACGATCCATCACCCCATGGGGCAGAACCCTGGAATACCCCCCCTGGTGATAAAGCAGCGGTGCATGCCCCAGATCGTCGAACGCCAGCACCCGGCCAATGAGAATCCAGTGATCACCGCCATCGATCTGCTGGAACTTCTCGCAGCGAAAACGCGCCGAGCAGCCCGGCAACAGGGGCGCGCCGCCCTCGCCGGTCTCATGCTCGATACCGGCGAAGCGGTCTTCGCTGGGGCGGGCGAAGGTGTTGGACAGGTCGATCTGATCGGCGGCCAGCACGTTCACGGCGAAGTGCCCGGCGGCCTCGAACACCGCATGGCTGCCAGAGCGCTTGTCGATGCTCCAGAGCACCAGTGGCGGGTCGAGGGATACCGAGTTGAAGCTGTTGGCGGTGACACCGACCTTGCGCCCCGAGGCGTCGGCGGCGGTGATCACGGTGACGCCAGTGGCGAAGTTGCCCAGGGCGCGGCGGAAGGCGCGGCTATCGAAGGGAGTGGACATGCAAGGCTCCATCATTGTTGTTGGACTGGGCCAGGACGGGTTGTGGGCGCGGGCTTGCCTGGTCGAGTGCTATCGCGGGGCAAGCCCGTTCCCACGTTGTTCCTGCCCTATTCGTCGGTTGGCGCTCAGGTCATTGCCGGGTCCGGCTCCAGCCCCATCAGCTCGCGCCCGAGGATCTGCGCGCAGACGTCGTAGTCGGTGTAGGCATGCGCGCCGGTCATGTGCGCATCGCGGAACAGCCGCTGCAGTTCGTTACCATCGAACCAGGCGCCGCCACCGGCCGCCTCCATCAGCCGATCCACGGCCTGGATGCACAACTTGACCGCATAGCCCTGGTTGGTGCGCCAGTAGGTAAGCTCGGTGCGGGTCGGGTATTGGTGACGGGCGCTGTACTCGGCGATCTGCTCCCAGCTCTTCTCCAGCAGCGCCCGCGCCGCGGCGACCTGGTGGGTGGACTCGGCCAGGCGCATCAGCGCCGGGGTTGCCGCGCCGACGGCGGCGCCGGTGTAGGCGCGCACGCGGTTGCGGGTCTTGTCCCTGAAGACCTCGAGCATGCGCTCGGCGATGCCCAGGCTGACCGTGGAGAACCCACTGGCGAAGTACGGCCGGTACGGGTTGAAGTAGATCGCGCTGTCCGGGTACAGCCCGAAGCCCGCCGACTGGCCCTCCATCATGTCCCTGGCCTTCTGGATACGGTGCTCGGGCACGAAGGCGCGCTCGACGATCAGCGTGCGGCTGCCACTGGCACGCATGCCGGCGGCGAACCAGTCGTCGCGGATCTGGTAGTCGCTGCGCGGCAGCACGGCGAAGCAGTAGTCCTGGCCGCCTTCAGGGTTGGCCCGGCGAAAGCCCATGATCGCCCACTCGGCGTGGTCGCAGCCGCTGCTCCAGCCCATCTCGCCGCTGAACAGCACACCGCCCTCGACCTCTTCGGTACGGCCGAACGGCGCAATGCTGCTGCTGGCGGTGGCGTCCGGGTCACGGCCCCAGATCTCGTCCTGCAAGCGTGCCGGGAACATCGCCAGCTGATGGCTGTGGGTGCACAGCAGGCTTATCGCCCAGGCAGTGCTGGCGCAGGCACCGGCCAGCGCGGCGATGCATTCGGCGAACTGCGGCAGGCTGATTTCCAGGCCGCCGTAATGCCTGGGCAGGAAGGCCTTGTGCAGGCCGATAGCCTTGAGCGCGGCGATGTTCTCGGCGGGCACGCTGCGCTCGCGCTCGGCCTGGTCGGCGCGGGCGGCGATGGCCGGCAACAGGGGCTTGAGGTCTTCGAGCAGGGAGTTTGGCTTTTTCATGGTCTGGCTCATTGTTATTGGACCCTGGCGAACGCTGCCTGGAAGGGACCGCTCGCTGATGAATGCCGGGTCAGTATGGGAGCCGTGGCCAAGACGGAAAATGCAACTTCCGCACCTCGGATTGCACTTTTCGTGGCGCCTGGCAGGCAGGGTCATGGGGGCGGCATGGGCAGACAAGATCACCAGTGTGTCGCGCTTTAAGCTGGGGGAAATCGGGCCGTGACGCGGCCCATCGCGGGGCAAGCCCGCTCCCACGAAGCCCTCGGCAACCCACCCGGAGCCCTGCCATGAGCGACATCACCCTCCTCCCCAGCGTCAGCGCCTTCCTGGCCCGCGACCACGGTCTGTACATCCATGGCGCTTTGGTCGCCAGCCAATCCAGCGCCCGCATCACCGTGCACAACCCGGCCAACGGCGAAGCCATCGCCCAGGTCGCCGATGCCAACCTGGCCGACGTCGAGCGCGCCGTCGAATCCTCCCGCCATGGTTTTGCCAGTTGGTCGCGCACCAGCCCCGCCGCCCGCGCCGCGGTGTTGTTCCGCCTGGCCGACCTGCTCGAGGCCAACCGCGAGGAACTGGCCCAGCTGGAAACCCTGCAGTCGGGCAAGCTGATCGGCATCGCCCGCGCCTTCGAGGTGGAACAGGCCGCGCACTTCCTGCGCTATTACGCCGGCTGGGCCACCAAGATCACCGGGCAGACCATCACTCCATCCCTGCCCTCCTTCGCCGGCGAACGCTACAGCGCCTTCACCCTGCGCGAGCCGGTGGGCGTGGTGGTGGGCATCGTGCCGTGGAACTTCGCCACCATGATCGCCCTGTGGAAACTGGCCTCGGCCCTGACCACCGGCTGCAGCATCGTGCTCAAGCCCAGCGAGTTCACCCCGCTGACCCTGCTGCGCATCGCCGAGCTGGCCAGCCAGGCCGGCCTGCCGCCGGGCGCGCTCAACGTGCTGACCGGCGGCGGCCTGGTGGGCAAGGCGCTGGTCGAACACCCCGGCACCGACAAGGTGTCGTTCACCGGCTCCGTGCCCACCGGCCTAGCCGTCGGCCAGGCGGCCATGGGCGCCAAGCTGACCCGCGCGACCCTGGAGCTGGGCGGCAAGAACGCGGTAGCGTTCCTGCCCGACGTCGCCGTTGAAAAGGCGGTGGATGGCATCATCGAGGCCGGCTTCCTGCACTCCGGGCAGATCTGCGCCGCCGGCGAGCGCTTCTACGTCCATCGCTCGCGCCTCGATCCGCTGCTCGAGGCCCTGTCCCAGCGCCTGGGCCAGCTGAAGGTCGGCTCGCCGCTGGACGAAACCACCCAGTTCGGCCCGGTGGCCAACAAGCCGCACCAGCAGAAGCTCGGCGAGCTGTTCGCCACCGCCCGTGCCGAGGGCAACCGCATCGTCCATGGCGGTCGCCTCGGCGACGGCCCGGGCTGCTTCGTCGAGCCCACCGTCATCCTCGCCAACAACGCGGGCGACACCCTGCTCAACCAGGAAACCTTCGGCCCGGTGGCGACCTTCCTGCCCTATGACCACGAGGACGAACTGATCCACCTGATGAACGCCTCGCCCTACGGCCTGAGCGCGAGCCTGTGGACCAACGACCTGGGCAAGGCCATGCGCCTGATCCCGGAAATCCAGGCCGGGACGCTGTGGGTCAACATGCACACCCTGCTCGACCCGGCGGTGCCGTTTGGCGGCATCAAGGCCTCGGGTATCGGCCGCGAGTTCGGCTCGGCCTTCATCGACGACTTCACCGAGCTGAAGTCGGTAATGATCCGCTACTGACCCTGGCCCGCGCCAACCACCAACTGGGCCATTACCCAACCACAGGAATCACCGCCATGCCCAACACCGCCGACTGGATCACCGTGGGCGCCCTCGCCGACGGCTTCGCGCCCGAGGCCTTCATCCTGCCGCAACTGGCCGACTTGTCCGGACGCACGCTCACCCTGCACTTCGCCAATGGCTGGGTCATCGAACACCGCTTCGACAGCGAACGCCTGCACTGGTGCGCCGCGGACGGCCACAGCAGCGGCAGCGCCGGCTACCGGGCCACCTCGGTGCGCCCCGGCATCTACCTGGTCGATTTCATCAAGCACGAGGCCGGCCAGGCCTGGTCGGTGTCGCTGGTGCTCGACACCCTCGAGCACGCCTTCACCGCCGTGCTCGGCCGCCTGCCCGACCAGGCCCGTACCCAGCGCGGCCTTTACGCCCTGGCCCTGGCTGGCGAAGCGCTGACCGGCGTCGAGGCCAGCTTCCTGCACGGCAGCCTCGACCGCCCCTGGCAGGCCGGCGCCTGCCCCCACGCTCCGACCACCGAGCTGGTCGGCCTGCGCAATCACTATCGCTACAGCCCCACCGAGGAGTACGAGCACATCTACCTCAACGCCAACTACTACAGCTGGCAGTGCCTCAAGGGCGTCGAACAGGGGTTGTGCGACACCGACCGGGCCTACTACTACAAGATCGCCGAGCAACTGTACCTGTTCGTCTGGTGCGAGAAGATCGTGCCCACCCTGGGCCTGGTGATGATCGACCTGGCGCGGCACCGCAGCGACGGCAAGATCTTCGGCTACCAGGGCGGCGGCTTCGATGCGCTGGCCAACTTCCCGGTGTCGTCCCACTGCCGGGTGCTCAACCGCACGGAGCCTGCGCAGTGAGCCGCAGCGTGCTGATCACCGGGGCCGGCAGCGGCATCGGTGAAGCCTGCGCCCTGCGCCTGGCCCGCCAGGGCTGGCAGGTGGCGCTGGTGGGCCGCCGCCGTGAAGCGCTGCAGCGCGTCGCGCAGCGGTGCGATGGCCTGGTGCTGGCCGGCGACGCCGCCGACAGCGCCACCTGGGCCGGTTTCATCGAGCAGGTGCGCGCCCGTTTCGGCGGCCTCGACGCGGTGATCGCCTGCGCCGGCGGCCACGGCTTGGGAGCGGCCGAGCAGACCAGCGACGGCGCCTGGCGCGAGGCCCTGCGCAGCAACCTCGACAGTGCCTTCCACACTGCCCGGGCCTGCCTGCCGTTGCTGCGCGAGCGGCGCGGCAGCCTGGTGCTGCTGGGCTCCATCGCCTCGCTGGCGGCCGGGCCCGAGGTTTGCGGCTACACCACCGCCAAGCACGCCCTGGTCGGCCTGACCCGCTCGCTGGCCCGCGACTACGGGCCGTTCGGCGTGCGGGTCAACTGCGTCTGCCCGGGCTGGGTGCGCACGCCCATGGCCGACCAGGAGATGCAGCCATTGATGGATCACTACCAGGAAGACCTCGACGCCGCCTACCGCCGGGTCACCGCCGACGTGCCGCTGCGCCGCCCGGCCAGCAGTGACGAGATTGCCGCCGTGTGCCAGTTCCTGGTCGGCGCCGAGGCCAGCATCGTCACCGGCGCGGTGATCACCGCCGATGGCGGTTCGACCGTGGTCGACGTGCCGACTTTGGCCTACACCCGCCTGGAACCGTCGGCATGAACGCGCGCTACGACTTCGAAGGCCGCACGGTGCTGGTCACCGGCGCGGCGGGCGGCATCGGCCAGGCCATCGTCGAGGGTTTCGCCCGTGGCGGCGCCCGGGTGCTGGCTGTGGACCTCGATCCGCAGGCGTTGCAGCGCCTGGTCGAGGAGCAGTTGGCGTTGGGGCACGAGGTTCGCGGGGAGGTCCTCGACCTGGCCGACCCCGGCGCGATCCGCGCCTTGCTGGCCGGGTTGCAGCGGCTGGACGTGCTGGTGCACAACGCCGCCTACTTCCCGCTCACCCCATTCACCGAGATCGACCCGGCCCTGTTGCAGCGCACCCTGGCGGTGAACCTGGGGGCATTGTTCTGGCTCACCCAGGGCGCCCTGCCACTGTTCCGCCGCCAGGGTGGCGGGTGCGTGCTGGCCACCTCGTCGGTGACCGGGCCCCGGGTGGCTTATCCGGGCCTGAGCCATTACGCGGCGTCCAAGGCCGGGGTCAATGGCTTCATCCGCAATGCCGCGCTGGAACTGGCGGCGTTCAACGTGCGGGTCAACGGCGTGGAACCGGGGATGGTGCGCACACCGGCCATGGACAACCTCGGCGATACCGCCCTGAACGCCCGGATCGCCGCCGGCGTGCCCCTGGGCCGACTGGGCGAGCCGGCCGATATCGCTGCGGCGATGCTGTTCCTGGCCTCTGACACCGCCCGCTACATCACCGGCCAGACCCTGGTGGTCGACGGCGGCGCCACCTTGCCGGAGAGCGCCGCGAGCCTGTGATGGCCGCGACAGGCAAGGCCGCTGGCAGCCACGGGCAAGACCACCGCCAGCGTTCCACGCGCTAATAGCCCGTCACCTTTCGACACTGCCTCCACAACGACGCGGCACTCAAGACCGCAAACAACAAACGAGGATCGATCCATGCGTCTCACCCCACGTCGCACCGCAATGGCCACGGCCCTGGCCCTGCTGGTCCATGGTCAGGCCAGCCCGGCCTACGAGCTGTACGCCGACGACGACAGCCACCTGAACGCCGACCTGCTCGCGGTCTGGGGCATGTTCAACAGCCGCCACAACTACGACGGCACTCCCGGTGGCTCGACCTGGCGCGAGGGCTTCATCAAGTACGGCCTCAGCGGCGACCAGGGCCTGGGCGGCAACGGCACCCTGTATGGCGCCCTCAACTGGGTCAGCTCCGGTGCCTGGGGCGACGGCGACGCTGGCGGCAACCAGGACGGCTCCGAACGCACCACCAAGATCGAGGATGCTTACCTGGGCTGGCGCTCGGGCGACCTGTTCCCGCTGCTGGGCAAGGATGGCGTGGACCTGTCCGGCGGCCGCCAGGTGATCCGCCTGGGCAGCGGTTTCCTGATCAACGACGACGGCCCTAACCTGGGCAAGGGCCCGGCCGACGGCCAGCTCAATCGCGGCGGCGGTTTCTACCTGGGCGCGCGCCACGCCTTCGACCGCACCGCGGTGCTGCGCCTGGGCGGCAATCAGGGGCTGCATGGCAGCGTGATGTGGCTCAAGTCCGACAACCGCGCCCAGGCCGAAACCGAGCTGGCGGCCGGCACCCTGGACTACACCCATGACCTGGGCACCCTGGGCCTGACCTATATCCACGGCATCGACGTGACCGACCAGTGGGCCAGCGAGTTCCAGAAGGCCCGCGAAGGCATGGATGTCTACAGCCTGCATGGCGAAGGTGGCGTCGGGCTGGAAAACACCCGCTTCGCCTTCGAATATGCCTGGCAGGACAAGCGCGGCGGCCGCGAGACCGCCTGGTACGCCGAGGCCGGTTACACCTTTGTCGAAGCCCCCTGGGCGCCGCAGCTGACCTACCGCTACACCCGCTATTCGGCAGGCTGGGACCTGCTGTTCAACGGTCTGTCCAGCGGCTACGGCACCTGGATCCAGGGCGAGGTCGCCGGCAACTATGCCGGGCCGTTCAACACCAACAGCGGCATCCACCATGTGGGCCTGAAGGCCACGCCACGGGACGACCTCACGGTCGGCGCGCTGTTCTTCGACTTCGACACCGTGCGCACCCGCGACACCCTGAACCTGGATGCCCGGGAGCTGGACCTGTATGTGGAGTGGGCGATCAACGAGCACCTGATCGTCACCCCGCTGCTGGGACTGTTCAAGCCGCGCAAGGATCAAAGCAATGGCGGCAACCAAGT
The DNA here is from genome assembly GCF_019646095.1 of Pseudomonas sp. 2hn. NCBI lineage: Bacteria > Pseudomonadati > Pseudomonadota > Gammaproteobacteria > Pseudomonadales > Pseudomonadaceae > Pseudomonas > Pseudomonas sp. 2hn. The sequence goes on from NZ_CP081016.1 coordinate 3,264,729, forward strand.
GGGCAGCGGGACCAACGTTTACAGCCAGCTGACGGTGGCGGTGCCGTTCTGAGTCATCGCGGGGCAAGCCCGCTCCCACGCCGAGCTGGACATCTGGTTCAAGGCGGGGCAAGCCTGCTCCCACGCCAAGCTGGGCATCAGGCTCAAGGCGTGGGAGCGGGCTTGCCCCGCGATGAGGGCCTATCAGCCCAGCAGAAGGCGCAGGTCGGCACCGACTTCAGCCAACGGCGGGCACCAGTAGTAGCCCCCCGTCAACGGCCGGCTGAAGCGGTACAGCCCATCGATCACGCCATCCTCGAGCCCGCTCATGCGCCGCAGCTGCACCTCGAAGGCATCCAGCGAGAAGCCCAGGGCGACAAACGCCAGGCCCGCGCCACGCTCGTCGGTCCAGGCCACCGAACGACGCACCACGAACGCCTCCGGCGCGAAGCTTTCCTGGGCGGTGCGCTTGACGTGGGCCGACTCGGGCGCATCGTCGAGCTCTTCGTTGTCGCTCAGGCGGCGACCGATGATGTTGTCCTGTTCGACCTGGGGCAGCGATTTGAAATACTCCAGGTCGTGCTTCCACAGCTGGAACGCGGCGAAGCTGGAGCCCGCCAGCCCAGGCGCGTCGCCCGGCACGATAGCGGCGGCGACGGCGTCTTCGTCCACCGGGTTCTCGGTGCCGTCTTGGTAGCCAGTCAGGTCATGGCCGCCACGGTGCAGGAAACCGTCGACGCTGTCGACCAGGCGCAGCGCCGGCGCCAGCGCCTGCTGCAGGGCCTGGGCGCGCAGGAACAGCTCGCCGCGTTCGGCGCCGCGCAGCCACAGCCACAGGGCGTGCTGGGTCGCCGGGTTCTCCACCACCGCATCCAGTTGCGGGAAGCTGCGCAGGCCCGGCACTTCGCGGCCCAGGGCCTTGGCCAGAGGCGCGCCGACGCCCAGGATCAAACTCTGCCCATCGACCTGCGGCAACAGCTGGTCGAGGACGGCGGGCAAGGCCTCGAGCGAGTCAAGGGCGAAGAACAGGTGGCGGGCATGGGCCGGCACCGGAGTGGCAAGCAGACCTGGCTGGAACGGCATGACAGGCGAATCCTCGGCAAAAGGGCGAATGCTACTGCGCCGGACGATGCATCGCAACGCGACACAGGGCCGCTCGCCTCCGTAACAATCGGTTACCAAGGCAGGCCAGTTGCGATTAGCTATCGTTGCGCCACCACCTACACTCCTCGGAATCCTTCGCCCGAGAGACCGCCCATGACCGCCTCCCCGCTGCTCACCGCCCTTCTGCCGCTGGCCCTGGGCATCATCATGCTCGGTCTGGGCCTGTCGCTGACCCTGGCCGACTTCGCCCGGGTGGTGAAGTACCCCAAGCCGGTGGTGATCGGCCTGGTCTGCCAGATCCTGCTGCTGCCGCTGGTGTGCTTCCTGATCGCCAACGGCTTCGGCCTCGAATCGGCACTGGCGGTAGGTCTGATGCTGCTGGCCGCCTCTCCGGGCGGTACCACCGCCAACCTGTTCAGCCACCTGGCCCATGGCGACGTGGCGCTGAACATCACCCTGACCGCGGTCAACTCGCTGATCGCCATCCTCACCATGCCGCTGCTGGTGAACCTGTCGCTGATCTGGTTCATGGAGTCGGACCAGGCCATCCCGCTGCAGTTCGCCAAGGTCATGCAGGTGTTCGCCATCGTCCTGCTGCCGGTGGCGCTGGGCATGCTGATCCGCCACTGGACGCCACACTTTGCCACGCGCATGGAAAAACCGATGAAGATCGTCGCGGCGCTGTTCCTGGCCTTCACCATCGTCCTGGCCCTGGCCAAGGACTGGCAGACCGTGGTCGAGTACGCGCCGATCGTTGGTGGCGCCGCCCTGCTGTTCAACCTGCTCAGCCTCGCGGTGGGCTACTGGGTGCCGCGCCTGCTGAGCATCCCCAAGCGCCAGGCGATCGCCATCGGCATGGAGATCGGCATCCACAACGGCACCCTGGCCATCGCCCTGGCCCTGAGCCCGACGCTGCTCAACAACGCGACCATGGCGGTGCCGGCGGCGATCTACAGCCTGATCATGTTCTTCACGGCGGCGGGGTTTGGCTGGTGGGTGAGCCGGGGGCACAAGGCCGCCAGCACCGTCAGCGATTGCGCCTAGAACACCGTCCCTTGTAGGAGCGGCCTTGTGCCGCGAAAGGGCCGCATAGCGGCCCCAGGATCTGTGCGCCAAAGCCGAAATCGCCGGGGCTGCTTTGCAGCCCTTTCGCGGCACAAGGCCGCTCCTACAAAGTGCGCGTGAAGCTTAGCCCTGCCGCCGCTTCAACTGTCGCTTCAGCACCCGCAACGGCGGTGCGTAGAAGAACCCGAACGACACGCTGCCCTGGCGCCCCTTCACCGCATGGTGCAGGCGGTGCGCCCGGTACAGGCGCTTGAGGTAGCGGTTGACCGGCTTTGGCGCGTGCGGCCAGTGGCGGTGGAAGAAACCATCGTGGGCGAGCACATAGGCCACGCCATACCCCGCCACCCCGGCGCCGACCCACTGCAACGGCGCATGCCCGGCCTTGCCCAGGGCCACCAGCGCCGTGGCGATCAAGCCCAGGGCCAGCAGGTAGAGGTCGTTGGTCTCCAGCATGCCCAACTGCGGCTCGTGGTGCGAGCGGTGCAGCCACCAGCCCCAGCCGTGCATGACGTACTTGTGGGCCAGCGTGCCGACGCCCTCCATGGCCACCAGGGTGCCGAACAGCACGGCGAGATTGAACAACATGGATCGGTCCGGGGGTTTGGCAACGAAAGGCGCAAGGGTACCATTGCCGCCAGGTCATTCGGAGGGATTTTCCATGAAGGATGTGCACACCGCGGCCAGCACCGGCTACACCCGCCAGTCGAGCAACTATGAGCAGGGCCGGCCCGACTATCCCATCGCCTTGCAGGGCTGGCTGCGCGACACCCTGGGCATCGGCGCCGGCACCCCGGTGCTCGACCTGGGCGCTGGCACCGGCAAGTTCACCCGCCTGCTCGCTGCGCTGGCGCCACGCCTGACGGCGGTGGAACCGGTGGCCGCCATGCGCGAGCGATTCAGCGAGCGACTTCCCGAGGTTCCCGTGCTCGAAGGCACTGCCCAGCACATCCCGCTGGCCGACGCCAGTCAGCAAGTGGTGGTCTGCGCCCAGGCCTTCCACTGGTTCGCCGATGCCGCAGCCCTGCGCGAGATGCACCGGGTGCTGGCGCCGGGCGGCCGCCTTGGGCTGATCTGGAACGTGCGCGATGAAACCGTGGACTGGGTGGCACGGATCACCGAGATCATCACTCCCTACGAAGGCGACACCCCGCGCTTTCACACCGGTCGCTGGCGCGACGCCTTCGAGGGAAGCCGCTTCGGCGCGCCGCAACTGAGCACCCTGCCCCACGTCCATGAAGGCAGCCCGCAGACGGTGATCCTCGAACGCCTGCGCTCGGTGAGCTTCATCGCCGCTCTGCCCCAGGCCGAGCAGGACAGGGTCATGGCCCGGTTGCAAGACCTGATCGACAACCACCCGGCGCTCAAGGGCCGCGAGCGTGTCGCCTTCCCGTACCGGACCCAGGCCTACGTCTGCCAGCGCCTGGCGTAACGCAATTGTCATGATTCATGCCTTGACCCTGTGCGGGTCAAGGCGTATGGTCCGCCGCGCATTCAAGCATCCCCCACACAGGAGTCCCCTGCATTGGACAGTAGCCCCAGTCGATTGCGACAGGCCCACACGGCGAGCTAGTCCGGCAGCGTTCCTGCCACTGTCTCGCCGCACACGGTAGACGGTGGTTCCCTTCGGCCCTGCGGGGTTGAACATTCCTCCTTCCTTTCCTGCCCTGCCACCTGGCATGGCGCGTGGTCCTGCGCATTCCTCGCTTTCATTCGCGCCGCCTGCGGTCGGTGCTCGTGCGGGCCATCGCCCGCGGAACGGAGTTCGCTATGGATTGGAAAATCTTTCTGCTGCGCGTCAGCGTGGCCCTGCTGCTCGGCGCCCTGATCGGTGCCGAGCGTCAACTGCGCCAGCGCCTGACGGGCCTGCGCACCAACGCCCTGGTCAGCACCGGCGCCTGCCTGTTCGTGCTGATGACCCAGGCCGTGCCGGGCATGGCGCCCACCGATGCCTCGCGCATCGCCGCCTATGTGGTGTCGGGCATCGGCTTTCTCGGCGGTGGCGTAATCATGCGCGACGGTTTCAACGTACGCGGCCTGAACACCGCCGCCACCCTCTGGTGCACCGCCGCGGTCGGCGTGCTATGTAGCCTCGGCTTGCTGTTGGAGGCCTCCCTGGGCAGCCTGGTGGTGCTGTGCGCCAACATCCTGCTGCGCGACCTCGCCCAGCGCCTGGACCGTCAGGACGTGGTGCCGGCCAGCGAGGTCGAGCAGCGCTACGAGGTGCGCATCGTCTGCCGCGCCGAGGACGAGATCCAGGTGCGCAGCCTGATGCTGCACAGCCTCAGCGATCCGGGCCTGCGCCTGCAATCGCTGCACAGCGAGGACCTGGCCGATCCGGCACGCCTGGAAGTGCGCGCCGAGCTGCTCGGCACGCCGCAGGCGCCGACCCAGCTGGAGCGCCTGGTCGGCCGGGTGAGCCTGGAAAAAGGCGTCAGCTCGGTGCGCTGGCAGTTGCAGACACAGGGCCTGAGCGCCGATTAGTGTTCCAAGCCAGCAGGAAGTGGCTGCCTACCAAACCGCTGTAAAAGTTCGCAAAAAACTGCCCGCTCATCGTGACACCCCACTTACCGTTCATGCGGCTCCTGGCATTTCTGCTAGTTACACAGGAGCCCATTTTCAACGAAAATGGTGCAAGCACTTAAAATTTGCCATATTTAATGGTGCCGCCAGCATGAAATCATATTCTTCAGCAAGCATCAGAAAGACCCGGCAAGATACCCGCTGTGCGCTTCTCGCAATCGACACACAAAGCTCTATCTTACAGATTGCCGCTGAACGCCCAGTATGCACATATACGCCCTATGGCCTCTGTAAATCAGGGTCCGGTCCGGTTGCTGTGCTCGCCTATACAGGCGCACTCATTGATCCTGTCACGGAGCACTACACGTTCGGCAACGGCCGCCGTATCTACAGCCCGACGTTAATGCGCTTCATCAATGCAGACCCGATGAGCCCATTCAACATAGGAGGACTGAATAGTTACGCTTACTGCCTTGCCGACCCAATAAACCATATCGATCCATCAGGATATTTCTCCATACGTTCCGCCATACGAAAATTTTTCAATTGGATAACTGGCAAATCCCAAGCCACTAAAAACCCCGGCCCTCTTGCCGATTTAAAACCTGATGATTATGAAGCTGAGGTGGCACAGACTAGCAGCTACCTTGATAAACGAACAAACAGCGGAGATCGGATGCTCACTATTGCCACGGGAGAGGCCGCCGTGAGAGCAACCAAAAATTCAAGTTGGGAGCACAAGTTTGCGTATACAATGTCTGGCGAATTAGTAATCGGCAGTTATGACCAATCCTACATTTTTCCAACACATGCAAGCATTGCTGCTGTGGCAGCAGAACGCCTTGGCACGAACACACAGGTAATGGCTGCCGGATATATATGGAGAAACGGCACATCCATATCCCTCTCAAACTGGTCAGGCCACTACAAACCGAAACTAAAAAGATTAGATCCTGTTAAAAGCCACCTGGAAAATATGGGCTACACTGTTCAAACCATCAGATATAACTCACCGGACAACCCTTATAATCATTAAGTTTTTAGGGGAAATGCCTGCGCGACGATCATGCTGCGTTGAAAACACGCTCGGTATGCTCAATTGACGCCACGTCAAACTTGCTTCCTTGCCTGATCGTCGCTCGCCGACTTTACGTATCAGTCCAAGGCACCATCACGCACGTGCCGCTCGCGCAGCTCCTGGCGCTGCTTGGCCTCGACGCACAGGGTGGCGGTGGGCCGCAGCAGCAGGCGGCGCAGGCCGATCGGCTCGCCGGTTTCCTCGCACCAGCCGTAATCGCCCCGGGCCAGGCGCTCCAACGCCTGGTCGATCTTGTCCAGCAGCTTCTTTTCCCGCTCCAGCGAGCGCAGTTGCCAGTGGCGTTCCTCCTCGGCGCTGCCGATGTCGGCGGGGTCGCTGTGCACTTCCTGTTCGCGCAGGGCGCGGAACTCCTGCTCGATGCGCGTCTGCAGCTCGCCGCGCTGGGTCAGCAGCAGGTTGCGGAAGAACTGGCGCTGAGGCTCGTTCATGTAGGCGCTGGTGGGTTGTAGCAACAGTTGCTCTTCAGTCATGGATGTAACTCCGGAATGCTAGGGGCGCGAGACCACCCTCATGGAACAAAACGTAACTTGCTGACTTGAACAGCGTGGGAGCGGGCTTGCCCCGCGATGCGGTGTATGGCACCGGCTTTGCCGGTGATCGCGGGGCTAGCCCGCTCCCACGTTGGTGATGTGTGCCTCTTCTATTCCGTGCGCGACGGAGCATCCCGAAGGGTTGGGCGATCTGGGGGGATTCAGCGATCGAACATCAAGGGCAAGCCCTGGCATTGATCGCGTACCCGGCCCTGGTGCCAGGCCAGTTGTCCGGACACCACCGTGCTGCGCACCACATGGTGGAAGGCGCGCTGCTGGAACGGCGTCCAGCCGCAATGCGCCAGGACCGGGTCGTCCGCCACCGCCCGTGGGCTGGCCAGGCGCTCGACGATGGCGAAGTCCGCCCAATACCCCTCGCGCAGGAAACCGCGCTCGCGGATGTCGAACAGTTCGGCCACCGCGTGGCTGGTCTTGTTCACCACCTGGGCCATGCTCAACACCCCTTCGCTGACCAGCTCCAGCGCCGCCGGCAAGGCATGCTGCACCAGCGGCAGGCCGGACGGCGCGCGGGTATACACCCGACGCTTCTCCTCCAGGGTGTGCGGCGCATGGTCGGTGCCGATCACATCGATGCGGTCGCGGGCCAGGGCCTTGCGCAAAGCGTCACGGTCGGTGCCGGTCTTGATCGCCGGGTTGCACTTGATCAAGTGGCCGAGGCTGGCGTAGTCGCTGTCGTCGAACAGCAGATGGTGCAGGCACACCTCGGCGGTGATGTGCTTGCCGCTCACCGGGCCCGGCGTGAACAGCGCCAGCTCCCGCACCGTGGTCAGGTGCAGCACGTGCAGGCGCGTGCCGAAACGCCGGGCCAGTTCCACGGCCAGGCTCGAGGAGCGGTAGCAGGCATCGGCGTCGCGGATCAGCGGGTGCGCCGCCGGGGGAATGAACTCACCGTGGCGGGCCCGCCACCAGCCCTCGTTCTCGAGGATGCTCGGGGTGTGCTCGCAGTGGGCCAGGACGATGGTCGGCGCATAGACAAAGAGCTTTTCCAGCACCTGCGGGTCGTCCACCAGCATGTCGCCAGTGGAGGCGCCCATGAACACCTTGATCCCGGCCACTTCGCGCGGGTCGAGGGCGGCGATGGTGTCGAGGTTGTCGCGGCTCACGCCGAAGTGGAAGCCATAGTTGGCCCGCGAACTCGCCGCCGCCCGCCGCTTCTTGTCGGCCAGCGCCTCCAGGGTCAGGGTTGGCGGGTTGGTGTTGGGCATGTCCATGTAGCTGGTGATGCCCCCGGCCACCGCCGCCCGCGACTCGCTGGCGATGCTGCCCTTGTGCGGCGCTCCCGGCTCGCGGAAATGCACCTGGTCGTCGATCATCCCCGGCAGCAGCCAGGCGCCCCGGGCATCGATCTCCAGCGCCGCACGGGCATTGTCGAGGCTGCCGGCAATCCGCTCGATGCGCCCGTGGCGCACCAGCAGGTCGCCTTCGAACTCGCGCCCTTCATTGACCAGCCGTGCGTTGCGCACGAGCAATGAGTCCATGTTCAGAACTCGTTCTGCAGGGCCTTGTAGCCCTGGACCAGGTCGATGTTGGTGCGCGCCACGTCCTCGGAGAACTCCGAAGCCGACACGCTGACCGGCGGGTAGCGCTCCAGGTCGGTGTGCGGGCCGATGTGCTCGGTGGGCGGCACATAGAAGCGCGGCGGCAGGTCGCGGCCGTCGACCACCGAGTTGTGGCGCACCACGCTGCCGTCGCCGACCTTGCAGTTGAACAGCACGCTGTTGAAGCCGATGAACACCCGGTCACCGACCTCGCAGGGCCCATGGACGATGGAACGGTGGGCGATCGAGCTGTACTCGCCGATGCGCACCGCCGCGCCGGACTTGGAGTGGATCACCACGCCATCCTGGATATTGGAGTTGGCGCCGATGACGATCGGCTGCATGTCGCCGCTGCCATCCACCTCGTCGGCGCGGATCACCGCATAGGGGCCGACGAATACGTTGTCGTGGATGATCACCTTGCCGCAGATGATGGCGGTGTGGTCGATATAGGCCGATTCGGCGATTTGCGGGAGATGGCCGGAGGGGTTTCTGCGGATCACGGTAAGGGCCCTGCAAGGAAGGAAGAGCGCAAATGTTACGTTATAACAATAGCAATGCAACACCTCCGTGCGCCGATCTGGCAAACTCCACCTTCCTGCGCGATAACGCGTGGCCGCACCACCGCATCTACAGGTTCTGATCCACCATGCGCATCCGCCCGACCCTCGTCAGCGACATCCCCCTGCTCCCCGCCCTGGAACGCTCCGCAGCCCAGGCTTTCCGGCAGTTGCCGCACCTGGCCTGGCTGGCCGACAGCGAGGTGATGGGCGAAGCCGAGCACCTGGCGTTCGTCACCGAGGGCGGCAGCTGGGTTGCCGTGGATGACCGGGACCAGCCGCTGGGTTTTCTCTGCGCCAGCACCACAGGCGACGCCTTGCACATCCACGAGTTGTCGGTCCGCCAGGAAGCCCAGGGCCAGGGCCTGGGGCGTGGACTCCTGGACCAGGCGCGGGCGGCCGCGCGCCTGGGTGGTTTGCCCTGGCTGACCCTGACCACCTTCGACGATGTCCCCTGGAATGCCCCGTTCTACGCCCGCTATGGCTTCGAGCGCATCCCGGCGCCGCAGCTCGATGCACGGCTGCAGGGCATTCTCGCCGGCGAACTGGCCCATGGCCTGGGCAACCGCTGCGCCATGCGCCTGTCGCTCGGCGTTTGAGCGAGGTTTTCATCCAGCCGGCCATTCACGTAGAGTCGAATCACCCGCGGTAACGGACAACCCGATGGACAAGTACGCCCCCCGCCAGTGGCTCCCCCACGAGAAGCCCAGCCTGCCCGGCTCTCCCTCGACGCCGTTGCATGCCCCGGCCAAGCGCCTGGCCTACGGCCTGGTTGGCCTGCTGGTGGCCATTACCGGTGGCCTGGGCAACGCCCTGGTGGTTGCCAACCTGCCGTTCCTGCAGGGCGCGCTGGGTGCCACCAGCGCCGAAATGGCCTGGCTGCCGGCAGCCTTCGTGATGACCAACGTGTCGATGAACCTGCTGCTGGTGAAGTTCCGCCAGGAATTCGGGCTGCGCGCCTTCACCGAGGTGTTCCTGGTGCTCTATGCCCTGGTCACCCTCGCCCACCTGTTCGTCAACGACCTCAACTCGGCCATCGCCGTGCGCGCCGCCCATGGCATGGTCGGCGCCGCGCTGAGTTCGCTGGGCCTGTACTACATGATCCAGGCCTTCCCCGCGCAGTGGCGGCTCAAGGCCATGGTCCTGGGCCTTGGCGCCTCGCAGCTGGCGGTGCCGCTGGCCCGGGTGTTCTCCGAGGACCTGCTGCAGATTGCCGAATGGCGCGGGCTGTACCTGTTCGAGCTGGGCCTGGCCCTGGCCGCGCTGGGCTGTGTGTTGCTGCTCAAGCTGCCTCCGGGCGATCGCTTCAAGACCTTCGAGCCCCTGGATTTCCTTACTTTCAGCCTGATGGCCAGCGGCACCGCCCTGCTCTGCGCGGCGCTGTCGCTGGGGCGCATCGACTGGTGGCTGGATGCGCCGTGGATCGGCGTCGCCCTGGCCGCCTCCATCGCCCTGATCCTCTCGGGCCTGGCCATCGAGCACAACCGCAGCAACCCGCTGCTGATGACCCGCTGGCTGGGCAGCGGCGCGATCATCCGCCTGGCCCTGTGCGTGATCCTGATCCGCATGGTGATCTCCGAGCAGTCCACCGGCGCCGTGGGTTTTCTCCAGGCGCTGAACATGGGTAACGAGCAGATGCGCGCGCTGTACGCGGTGATGCTGCTGGGCGCGGTCACGGGGCTGACCACCAGCGCCCTGACCATCAACCCCCAGCACCTGGTGCTGCCGCTGTTCATCTCCCTGGCCGCCATGGCCACCGGCGCCTTCATGGACAGCACCTCGAGCAACCTGACCCGGCCGGCGCAGATGTACCTCAGCCAGTTCCTGCTGGCCTTCGGCAGCACCTTCTTCGTCGGCCCGTCGATGGCGCTGGGCATCAGCCATGTGCGCGCCAACCCGCGCAACCTGGTGAGCTTTTCAGTGCTGTTCGGTATCTGCAATAACCTCGGCGGGCTGATCGGCTCGGCGTTGCTGGGCACCTTCCAGACCGTGCGCGAAAAATTCCATTCCAGCCAGCTGATGGACCGCCTGAGCGCCCTGGAACCCTTGGTCAGCGCCCGCGTGCAGGGCGGTGGCGCCGGTTACGCCGGGGTGTTCGCCGACCCGGCGCTGCGCAACGAGGCCGGCATGCGCCTGCTGGCCAACGCCGCGACCCGCGAGGCCAACGTGCTGGCCTACAACGATGTGTTCATGCTGATCGGCGCCATCGCTATCCTGACCATGATCTGGATCTTCATCCGCAGCCTGTACCTGCGATACAACCACTCCACCAGCGGTGCTTCGAGCCGATGACCCAAGAGACGCCAACGACCACCACCACCGCCATCGCCGAAACCCCGGAAGGCGCGCAACCACCCAGCGAACCGACCAGCCCGGCGCGCAGCCGGCGGGTGCGCCTGCTCTCGTCGCTGAGCTTCGCCGCCGTGGCCCTGGCCGGCATCCTGCTGGTGCTGTACGCCTGGCGCCTGCCGCCGTTCAGCAGCGCCATCGAGAGCACCGAGAACGCCCTGGTGCGCGGCCAGGTGACGATCATCGGGCCACAGCTGGGCGGCTACATCGTCGAGGTGCCGGTGCACGATTTCCAGTTCGTCAAACAGGGCGACCTGCTGGTGCGCCTGGACGATCGCATCTACACCCAGCGCCTGGCCCAGTCCATCGCCCAGCTCAAACAGCAGGAGGCGGCGCTGGCCAACAACCTGCAGCAGCGCAACAGCGCCGAGGCCGGCATCGCCCAGCGCCAGGCCGCGATCAGCGACGCCGCCGCCCAGGCCGACAAGGCCAAGGCCGACCTGCAACGCAACCAGGCGCTGGTCAGCGACGGCTCGGTGTCACGCCGCGAACTGGACCTGAGCCGCGCCAGCCATGCCGCCGCCGTCGCCAGCCTGGCCCAGGCCCGCGCCGCGCTGGAAATCGCCCGCCAGGACCGCGAGACGGTGATCGTCAATCGCGCCGCGCTGCAAGCCTCGGTGGAGAATGCCAGGGCCGCCGTGGAGCTGGCCCGCATCGACCTGGACAACACCCGGGTCAAGGCGCCGCGCGACGGCCAGCTGGGGCAGATCGGCACCCGCCTGGGTGCCTACGTCAACCCCGGCGCGCAGTTGATGGCGCTGGTGCCGGACACCCTGTGGGTGATCGCCAACCTGAAGGAAACGCAGATGGCCAACGTGCGCATCGGCCAACCCGCCACCTTCACCGTCGATGCGCTCAACCACCTGAAGCTGCGCGGCCATGTGCAGCAGATCTCACCGGCCACCGGTTCCGAATTCGCCCTGTTGCAGGCCGACAACGCCACCGGCAACTTCGTCAAGATCGCCCAGCGCATCCCGGTGCGGATCACCGTCGATGGCGACCAACCCGAGGCCAGGCAACTGCGGCCGGGGATGTCGGTGGTGGTGAGCATCGATACCCGCGAGACGCAGTGACTGGCGGCATCAGAACCGCTCCGCCACCATCTTGAACGGATACGGCTGCGCCTTGTACTTGCCGATCTTGCCGCGCTTGGGCAGCTCCACCTTGTGCGCCTTGCCGAGGTCCTTGTACGGGATCTGCTGCAACAGGTGGCTGATGATGTTCAGCCGCGCCTTGCGCTTGTCCTCCGAGCGCGCCATGTACCACGGTGCCCAGGAAGAGTCGGAGGCGGCGAACATGTCATCGCGGGCGCGGGTGTAGTCGTCCCAGCGGGTGTAGGACTTGACGTCCATCGGCGACAGCTTCCACAGCTTGCGCCCGTCGCTGATGCGGTCCTGCAGGCGGCGGGTCTGCTCCTCGGCACTGACTTCGAGCCAGTACTTGATGAGGATGATCCCCGACTCGACCATCATCCGCTCGAACATCGGCACCACAGTGAGGAACTTGTGGGCCTGCTCGTCGCTGCAAAAGCCCATCACCCGCTCCACCCCTGCGCGGTTGTACCAACTGCGGTCGAAGATCACCACCTCGCCCGCCGCCGGCAGGTGGATCAGGTAACGCTGGGCGTACATCTGGGTCTTTTCGCGCTCGGTGGGCGCCGGCAACGCCACCACGCGAAACACCCGCGGGCTCACGCGCTCGGTGATGGCCTTGATGGTGCCGCCCTTGCCGGCGCCATCGCGCCCCTCGAAGACGATGCACACCTTCAGGCCCTGCTCCACCACCCACTGCTGCAGCTTGACCAGCTCGACGTGCAGCCGCCGCAGTTCCGTCTCATAGGTCTTGCGCCCGAGTTTCTCCGTGGCGTCTCCCTTGCGTTTCTTGCCCTCGCCCTTGGCCATCGGTGGCTCCTCTGTGTTCGTTGCAGGTCTGTCCGTTGCCGGCTGCCCGACGGCGCCGGGGCGGCCCTGAGGAGTATGGATGAGCACCGGCGTTTTGCCGGGCGTGGCGCCGCGCGGGCTTTGCCAAGCAGTGCACAACCTCGGGGATATGTCGTCTTGCCACGATTGCGGGGGCTCTGGCCCGCGGGTTCTAATCCCGCACCAGCCGGCCCGGCCGGCGCGCAACCCTGCAATTGGCAACTCAAGGAAGCCTTACGATGGACAGGAAGATCATACCGCTGGCCCTGCTGGCGACCCTGGTCGGCTGCTCGGACGGCCAACAGCCCCGCGAAGCCGACCTGCGCCAGGCCGCCCAGGCCTATCTCGACACCCAGTTCCCGCACTGTTTCGTGATCAGCGCTTTTCCCACCCGCACCCGGGACTTCGATGTGGAGGGCACCAACAAGGCCTTGCACGCCCTGGCTCGGGTCGGCGTGGTCAGCGAGCGGGAAGTCGCCCGCACCGAAGTGCCGGAGCGCCTCTGGCAGCCGGCGCGCACCGATATCTACTACGCCTACGACCTCACCGACGAAGGCCGGCGTTACTACAAGGCCGACGCCCGGCCCAAGGCGAACGGCGCGAGTACCGGCGGGCTGTGCTTCGGCAAGGCCCGGGTCACCGCCATCAAGGGGTTCAGCGCGCCTGTCGAGCACAATGGGCGGCGGCAGTCCGAGGTGACCTACAGCTATCAGGTCACCGAGCTGCCGGGGTGGGCCGGCGATGCGGCGGTCCAGGCAGATATCGCCGGGCTTGGGCAGGTGGCGGCCAGCTCGGCCAAACCGCTGGAGGAAACCCGGTCCATGGTGCTCACGGCTCAGGGCTGGGTGCACGAGCAGCTGCTGGCCAACTGAACGGGGTGTGTTAATCCTGGAAAAATCCGTGGCCTCCATTCTTGCCTCGATCCGGCTGCCAGGCGGTCGGCTTTCAGGTCAATTGATGGAGGTTTCCCCGGTGAAGAAATCCTTAGCGTCTGTGCTTGCACTTTTAGTAATGATCTCGGCGGGTTCGGCTTTTGCGGAAGGTGGTGCTGATCGTCTCAAGGAGCGTAGTGATCAGTGGGCGCTGCAGCGGCAGCAGGCTGAGCAGGTTGCCAAGGGGGGCGTGCCTTTGTCAGGTCAGTCGCGGGTTGGGCAGCAGGGGATTGGGAGTGACGATAAGCCTTCCAGTTGATTTGGTTCGGGTTCGGGTTCGGGTTCGGGTTCGGGTTCGGGTTCGGGTTCGGGTTCGGGGATGATTGTTTTGGTTTTTTTATGCGCATTCATTGGCGATGGTGACGCATAGTCACCTTTTCGCCTTCAAACGTGAACTGACCCCCGAAAGTTGGACGCCTGACTCCAACCGGAGGGTGTTCCATGACGAAATACAATCTAGCGCTCAAGCAAGCACTCATCGAAGAGTGCCTTTCTGCACGGAGTGTTCATGAGGTAGCACTGAAGCATAGCCTGAGTCCATCGTTGCTACGCCGTTGGATAAAGGGCTATGAGCAACACGGCGCAGCAGGTCTGACTACCAAGTACAGCCACTACGACGCCCAGTTCAAGTTGAAGGTTTTGCAGTGCATCGAGCAAGGCGGACTGTCAGCCCAGCAAGCCTGCATACAGTTTGATATCCGAGGTCCGAGTAGCATCAGGCAGTGGAAAAGGCTGTACGATGAAGGCGGAGTAGAAGCACTTCACCCGCATCGTGCCCGAGAATCCCGAATGCCCCGCAAAGCATCAAAACAACCCAGCATAAGCCCGGCTACCCCTGCAGATACCGAGCTGACACCTGAGCAGATGCTCGAAGAGCTGGAGTATCTGCGTGCGGAGAATGCCTATCTAAAAAAGCTCGATGCCTTGATCCAAGCGGACCCCAGCACTGCGCAATCAAGAAAGCGCAGACCGTCCAAGGATTGAGGCATGAGCATCGGCTAGCTCTGCTTTTACGCGCGGCAGGGCTGGCACGCAGCACCTTCTATTACCAAAGCAAAGCGTTGGTGACCGACAAGCATGCGGTTCTCAAAGAGCGCATCAATAGCCTCTATCACAAGCACAAGGGGCGGTACGGCTATCGCCGCATCACCGCAGTGCTTGAGCGGCACGGCGAAGTGATCAATCACAAGAAGGTGCAGCGGTTGATGCAGTTGATGAATCTGAAATCCCTGGTAAAAGTGAAGAAATATCGCTCCTACCGAGGTTCCGAAGGGCTTGTTGCATCTGATCTGCTCAAGCGTGAATTCAAGGCGGAAGCCCCTAATCAGAAATGGGTGACCGATGTGACTGAGTTTAAGGTGAAAGGGCAGAAGCTGTATCTTTCACCTGTGATGGACCTGTACAACGGCGAAATTCTTGCCTATCAGATCAATCCGCGCCCTGAGTTCAAGATGGTATCGACGATGTTGGAGCAAGCTTTCGAGCGGCTGAACCCAGATGACAAACCGATATTGCACTCCGATCAAGGTTGGCAATACCGACAGCCTGCTTATCGACATATGCTGGGCGGAAAGGAAATCCAGCAGAGCATGTCGCGTAAGGGCAACTGCCTAGACAATGCCGCGATGGAAAGCTTTTTCGGTACACTCAAGAGCGAGTTTTTCTATCTGGAATCGTTTGACAGTGTTGAGCAACTGGCATCAGGGCTAGAGGACTACATCGCCTACTACAATCAAGAACGTATAACTCTAAGACTGAATGGCTTGAGCCCGGTACAATTTCGGACTCAAGCGCTGAACCCATAGCGTACCCCGTCCAACTTTCGGGGGTCAGTTCAAACGGCGACCTACTTTTGCTCTTCTTGGGCAAAAGTAGGCAAAAACCGCTGGCTCCATTCATACGGCCCCTGCGCTTCGCTCCGGGGTTCCCTCGCTCCGTTCGGCCTCCTGAAGTCGCAATTGGTGTTGCCTGGACTACCGCGCGTTTAGAAGCAAGAGCAAGGGCAAGAAATGCGAAGTTAGTTGTTTGACCATTAGTTATGTATTGACTGTTCCGGACCTTTCGCGGGACAAGCCCGCCCCTACAGAGATCTATATAACGACGACTATTGCGTGGGAGCGGGCTTGCCCCGCGATACGATCGAGAGATCAATTAAGTTCCAACTAGCGACAGCTGCGCCAGTCCAGGCGCCGCCCGTAACTTCGCGACTTCAGGAGGTCGGAGTGAGGGAACCCGGAGCGTAGGGCCGGATGAATGGAGCGCAACGGCTTTGGTTACTTTGGCCGCGGACGGCGAGTTAAGACCAAAGTAACCCACCGTAAGGGCCGAAAGGTGAATAAGCGTCGACATCGCAAATGAATGCGCCTACAACTTACTAAACCACCCAACAACAACAACAACAACAACAACAACAACAACAACAACAACAACAACCCTCAGATCACAAACCCCCAACGCCCCGCCAAGAACAGATAATCAACCCAAAACACCTGGTGCACAAAAACAATCCCCCAGAACACCACCTGGTAGGCAACCTTGCGCGTCTTGTGCCGAAACACCTGCTGCGCCAGCAACGCCCCCGGCCATCCCCCCAGCAGCTCGCTGGCATGCAGCACCTTCTCCGGCGTGCGCCAAGCCTGGCTCCGCGCCTGCTGCTTGTCCTGCCAGTACAACATCAGGCTGACCAGGCTCACTAGCGGATACATCGCCAGCGGCAGCCAGGTCCCATCACCCAGCCCCATTCTCAGGCCACCCACCACGGGCAACAGGCAAAGCAACACCAGTACCAGCCATTTCAGGCGTGCATGGCGCACGCCCTCTTCGCCCCGAGACGCATGCCGCATACGGGCCATGTCAACCGTGCGCCGTCGACCAGTCGACCCAACCGAACTCCCAGGTCGCCAGGATCAGCAGGCCAAAGGCAATCCGGTACCAGGCAAACACCGCATAGCTGTGATTGGCAATGAACTTGAGCAACCCACGCACGGCGATCATCGCGAAGATGAACGACACCACGAAACCGAGGGCGAACACCGGCAGGTCGCCCGGCTGGAACAGCTCACGGTACTTGTACCCCGAATACACCGCCGCACCGACCATGGTCGGCATGGCCAGGAAGAACGAGAACTCGGTGGCCGCCTTGCGCGACAGGCCGAACAGCAGGCCGCCAATAATGGTCGAACCCGATCGCGAAGTCCCCGGAATCATCGCCAGGCACTGGACGAAACCGATCTTCAGCGCATGGCTCCAGCGCATGTCATCGACATGATCGACTTCCACCCGATGCTGGCGACGCTCGGCCCACAGCATGATCACCCCGCC
Organism: Pseudomonas sp. 2hn; assembly: GCF_019646095.1. Lineage (NCBI taxonomy): Bacteria > Pseudomonadati > Pseudomonadota > Gammaproteobacteria > Pseudomonadales > Pseudomonadaceae > Pseudomonas > Pseudomonas sp. 2hn. The sequence continues at coordinate 3,281,666 of NZ_CP081016.1, forward strand.
CACCACCAGTGCGGCGGCCACGGTAATGGGGTTGAACAGATACTCGTGGATCAGGTCGGCGAACAGCACGCCCAGGATCACCGCCGGGAAGAAGGCGATCAGCAGGTTGGCGGTAAAGCGTCGCGCCGGTACCTGCGTGGGCAGGCCCAGCACGACGTCGAAGATCTTGCGTCGAAACTCCCACACCACCGCCAGTATTGCGCCCAGCTGGATGATGATGTTGAACGCCATGGCGCGTTCGCCGCCGAAGTTGATCAGGTCGGCGACGATGATCTGGTGCCCGGTGCTCGAAATGGGCAGGAACTCCGTCAGCCCCTCGACCACGCCCAAGATGATTGCCTGCAAGGCACTCCAAAAATCCATCTTTCCCCCAAGTGCGACGCTGCGCGTGGCAGGCCGCTTGTTTTGATTGACTCAATGATGCCGCACGCGGCGCGTGCTTTTTACAGCGACAGTGGCCCCCAAGGCCAGCTGAAAAGCCCAGCAGCCTAAAGGTTTCATCTGGCGCGGCCGAAATCCTAGCAGAGCCTGTGTTTCAAGGCTTGCGTTACCTGCTACACAGGATGTCAAGAAAGACTCATTAGCCGTTGGTCGAGTGGGGACCGGCGGCAAAGCATGCTTGGATGCCCTGGATAAAAAGAACAAAGACTGGAGTAACGCATCATGAAGACCCTGAGGTCGATGTCGATCAGCCGCCGCCTGTGGCTGATCCTGCTGGTCGCCGTGGCCATGCTGCTGGTGCTGGGCCTGCTGATGCTGCGCCAGCTCCACGGCGACCTGTACCAGGCCAAGGCCGAAAAGACCCGCCACGTGGTGCAGACCGCCGCCGGCATCCTGACGTATTACCAGGGCCTGGAGGCCGCCGGCACGCTCACCCGCGAGGCCGCGCAACAGCAAGCCCTGCAAGTGGTGCGCGGGCTGCGCTACGACCAGAACGACTATTTCTGGATCAATGACCTGCAACCAAAGATGGTCATGCACCCGGCCAACCCCAAGCTCGATGGCCAGGACCTCTCGGCCATCCGCGACCCGGATGGCTTTGCCGTGTTCAACGAGATGGTCGCCCTGGCCCGCAGCCAGGGCGCGGGGCCGGTCGACTATCGCTGGCCCAAGCCCGGCGCCAGCGAACCGGTGGAGAAAACCTCCTACATCCAGCTGTTCAAACCCTGGGGCTGGATCATCGGCTCGGGCGTTTACGTCGACGACGTGCAGGCCGAGTTCGCCCGCCAACTGCGCGACGCCTCGCTGGTCGGCCTGGGCATTGCCATGCTGATGGCCCTGCTGGTGATGCTGATCGCCCGCAGCATCGCCCGCCCGCTGCAAGAGGCGGTACAAGCCATGGGCACCATCGCCAGTGGCGAAAGCGACCTGACCCGGCGCCTGGATACCCATGGCCGCGATGAAATCACCCTTCTGGGCGAATACTTCAACCGTTTCAACGGCAAGCTGCAGGGCGTGGTCGGCCAGTTGCAGGGCGCTGCCCATCACCTGGCCGAGTCGGCCGGCCATGTCGGCGACAACGCGGGTGCAGCCCAGGCCCGCAGTACCCAGCAATCGCTGCAGATGGACCAGGTGGCCACCGCGATCAACGAGGTTTCCTACGCCGTGCACGATGTGGCCAAGCACGCCGAGCAGGCCTCCAGCGAGATGCGCAACGCTCAGACCCAGGTCGGCCATGGCCAGCAGGCGATCCACGGCAGCCTGCAGCAGATCGACCGGCTCTCGGCGACCATCGAGCAGGCGGTGCAGGTGATCCGTGAGCTGGCCAGCCACAGCACCAAGATCGGCGGTGTGCTCGAGGTGATCCGCTCGATCGCCGAGCAGACCAACCTGCTCGCCCTCAACGCCGCCATCGAGGCCGCCCGCGCCGGCGAGCAGGGCCGTGGTTTCGCCGTGGTCGCCGATGAAGTGCGCCTGCTGGCCCAGCGCACCGCCCAGTCGACCGCCGAGATCCAGACCATGATCGAACACCTGCAGGGCCAGTCCGAGGCCGCGGTACGGGCCATCGACACCAGCAGCGAAGCCTCGCGCCAGACCGTCGAGCAGGCCCGCGAGGCCGGTAGCAGCCTGGATGCCATCAGCCAGGCACTGGGCAACCTGGGCGCGCTCAACGCCTCGATCGCCAGTGCCACCCTGCAGCAGTCCCATGTGGTCGAGGAGATCAACCGCAACGTCACCGAAACCGCCGACCTGTCGCAACAGACCGCCGAGGCCGCGCGTCAGTCCAGCGACGCCGGGGCGGCCCTGGCGCGGCTGAGCGAGGAGCTGGAGCAACTGCTGCGCCAGTTCAGGGTCTAGCGCCGGAAAGCTGCGGGCCGATCCGATTCCGCCCGCAGCTTGAAGCGTGCCGCTCGAAGCGGTTAGCATCCCGCCCTTTCCCCGCCCAAGGATCGCCGATGTCCGGCCTCGAACTCTTCGCCGCCGCGCTCGGCGTCATCGCCGTCTGGCTCACCGTCAAGCAGAACCCCTGGTGCTGGCCGATCGGCCTGGTGATGGTGGTGCTGTACAGCTGGATCTTCTACGAGGTGAAGCTGTACTCGGACATGCTCCTGCAACTGGTCTACGCGGTGCTGCAACTGTACGGCTGGTGGCAGTGGACCCGACCTGACCGTACCGAGGACGCCCGCCAGGTCACCCGCCTGGCCCCTGCGCCGATGCTCAAGGGCCTGGTGGCCGGCCTGCTGGCCAGCTTGTTGCTGGGCGCGGGCATGGCGCACTGGACCGACGCCGCCCAGCCCTGGCTGGATGCCGCCCTCACCGGCTTCAGCCTGGTGGCGCAGCTGTGGATGGCACAGAAGCGCCTGCAGTGCTGGGCGTTGTGGGTAGTGGTGGACGTGATCTTCGTCGGCCTGTTCCTGTACAAGGGCCTGTACCTCACCGCCGCGCTCTACGCCCTGTTCACCCTGATCGCCGTGCGCGGCTGGCTGGAGTGGCGCCGCGATCCGGCGCTGGCGGCGGCATGAAGGTCCTGGTGCTGTGCGGCCCGGAGTCCAGCGGCAAGAGCTGGCTGAGCGGCGAGATCCAGGCGCATTTCGGCGGCGTGCTGGTCGGTGAATATGTCCGCCACTTCATGGAATGCGAACAGCGCGATACCTGCTACGCCGACATTCCCACCATCGCCCGTGGCCAACTGGACTGGGAAGATCATGGCCGAACGCAGGCGCCGGAGCTGCTGATCCTCGATACTCACCTGCTCAGCAACATCCTCTGGAGCCGCGCACTGTTCAACGACTGCCCTGCCTGGATCGAAGAAGCGCTGAAGGCGCGCCATTACGACCTGCACCTGCTGCTGCGTCCCGAGGGCGTCGAATGGGTCGGTGACGGACAACGCTGCCAGCCCCGGCTGGAGGAACGCCAGGCGTTCTTCGACGACAGCCTGGCCTGGTTGCAGCGTCATCGACAGAATCTGCAGATCATCGACGGTGACTGGCCACAACGCAGCGCCAAGGTACTGAAGGCGGTGCAACGCTTGCTTGACGGAAAAGCCCCGATTTTCCCCACTGAATGTTAAATCACTGATACACACCGACTGGCCATAGCCCCCGGATTTGCGCGTAATCCCGCAGTTTCGGGGGCAATGTCACAGCGGTGATACACCTGCGCCGACCTCCCCTCGAAGCCCGGTATTGCAGGGTTTGACCCTCAACTCACCGGGGGCCTGTCTCAGCACTGATACAACAATTCTCTGACGCAACAGTGCTTCCCACCCAAGATCCTGATTCTCAAGCAATAACAAAAACCGGCACAGCTTCTGCTCTCCTTCTGGCAACGCGGCCCCAGGCCCAGACGCCGAAGAAGGAATTGCCATCGTGGGGAAACCAGAAAAAGGCAAGATCTGTCACCTCCTGCTGCTTGGTTGCGCTTTGGGATCCAGCTTCAGCCTGCCCGCCCAGGCAGACAACGGCATCGTCGTGATCACCCGCGAAGTGCAGACCCGCAGCGCTATACGCGCTCCGGTAATGCCCGACCCCAACCCGGTCACCGTCAACACCAATCCCTCCGCGCACATCCTCAAGCAGACCAGCGAGCTGAGCGATGGCGACTTCGCCGGCATCACCAGCGGCGCCGGGATCAACTCGCTGATCACCCAGCAGACCAACACCATCGGCGCCAACATCGGCAACCAGACCCAGTTGCCCAACATCGCCGGCGGACGTGGTTCGGGCTCGGGCGGCAACGGCATCGCCAACATGGTCAACTCCAACGTCCAGCAAGGCCTGGGCGCGTTGAAAGTGCTCGGCGGAGGCCAATGACATGAGGCATTCGCTGCTGATCCTGGCCACGCTGTGCAGTGCTTCGGCCTTCGCCCAACCCCCCGTGATCAACAACGCCACCATCGACAGCTCCGGCGCGCAATACCAAGGCAACCTTGGCGTCAACCAGGCGGCCGGCGACCAACAGCAACAGGTCAACGCCCGGGCCATCGCCATCGGCCGCGACGCCAACGCCAGCACGCAGATCCGCCAGCGCCTGCGCACCCAGGTCGATCCTTCGATGGACGCGCAGTCCAGCATCCAGGGCACGGCCTTCAGTCACGGCAACGGCATCCTCGGTGTCAACCAGAGTGCCGGCGCCAGCAACCAGCAAGCCAACGCACTGCGCATCAGCGTCAGTGCCCAACCGCAAAGCATCGACGACAGCGTCCTTCTGCAACAGAACGTGGCGCTGGTCAACAGCTCGGATCCAACTGCCCAGACACCCGGCCACCGCCAGGTCAGCACCAGCGACCAGGCATTCACCGGTAGCCGTGGCGTGGTGCAGTTGAATCAGAGTGCCGGGGTGGGAAACCGAACGGCCAACACCCTGAGCATCCGGGTCGCAGATTGACCCAATCAGGTAACAACAACACTTAACCTAAAATAAAGTACGGAGAACCACCATGAAACCCTCGATGGCACTCAAGCCTCTGGTTTTCGCAATTGCTGCGATCATGGCTGTGGCTGTACAAGCTGGGCAGAATGATCCGCGTGGCCATGGACACAACAATGGCCACGGCCACAACAACGGTCATCACACCCCTCCTCCTACCAAGATCCCGGTGTATGCAACCGCCAATGCCTGGGACAAGCAAAGCAGCACCAATAACCGCATCCGCAACGAAGGCACCGTCAACGAAGCCGAGATGAGCAGCTCGGCCTCCGGCACCAGCGGCAACGTCGGTGTCAACGTGGCAGCCGGCGCCGGCAACCAGCAGGACAACGCCGCCGCCATCGCCAATGCCGGCGCCGACTCGAGCCTGGACAACACCTTCGTGTTCGGCTCGGCATCGGCCACCGCCGACGTGCGCCAGTACAGCAACAACAACAAGGTCACCAACTACGGCACCACCAACTCCGGCATCATGAGCGGCTCGGGCAACAACGGCAGCGGCAACATGGGCATCAACATTGCCGGTGGCGACCTGAACCAACAGAAAAACACCATGGCCATTGCCAACTCCAATGCGCCGCTGGGTAACGCCACGGCCACCGCCTCCGCCGACCAGAATGGTCCTGGCCTGGTGGTGAACAACAACGGTGACCGCGAGTACCGCGTCGACACCATCACCCTGACCACCAGCACCAGCGGCAGCGCCTCGTACAACAGGGACTCCAGCTACAGCAAGGACCGCAGCTCCTCGTCGAGCTGGGAAGCAGCCGGCGCCAAGAGCTGGAACGCCAGTGGCTCGAAGAGCTCCGACGCCAGCGGTTCGCGTAGCCACGAGTCGGCCTCCTCGGCAAGTGGTTCTCTGACCGCCTCGCTGGATGCCGCCGCAAACGGCAGCGTGACCCACTCCACCGACTACGGCCGCCACGAGCGCAGCCGCACCGACTCGTTCGATGCGTCGCTGACCGCCTCGCTCGACGCCTCGTATGACAAATCGCGCGAGAAGTCTTCCAGCTCCTCGTTCGAGAAGTCCTACGACTCTTCGTTCGAGAAAGCCTACGACTCTTCGTATGAAAAATCGGGCAGCAAAGCCTCCGAGTCCTCGAAGTCCGGTTCGAGCAGCTTCGAGGAATCCAGCTCGTTCGACCTGAGCAACACCGTGTCGTTCCAGGTGCTGACTCCTACCGGCTGGGCTAACGCTGTGACCAACACCGCCACCCTGAGTGGCTCGGTGAATGGCGGCAGCGGCAACCTCGGTGTCAACGTGGCAGCCGGTGTGGGCAACCAACAGAGCAACTCGCTGGCCATCTCCAACACCTCGTTCTGACAGCTGTGACCTTGAGGCCCCCTTCGGGGGGCCTTTTCCTCAACAGGATCGGGGGGCAGGACCATGCGTATGATCGCCTTGGCGTTTTTGCTGTGCATGGCCAGTTACAGCGAAGCGGCGCAGATGCCGCTTTCGGTTTTGCCGGGGGGCGCGGTGATCTACAAGCCCATCCAGAGCATCCGCGAACGCAAGTTCGCCGACCTGGTGCAACAGAAGACCGATTTCAGTTGCGGCGCCGCGGCGCTGGCAACCATCCTGCGCCAGGCCTACTGGCTGGACGTGGACGAACACACGATCATCGAGGGCATGCTGGCCCACGCCGACCAGGAACTGGTCAAGGTCCAGGGTTTCTCGATGCTCGACATGAAACGCTACGTGGAAAGCCTCGGCATGCGTGCCCGCGGCTACCGGGTCGCCGCTGACACCTTGACCAGCGTGCGCATCCCCGTGGTGGTGCTGATGGACATCCGTGGCTACAAGCACTTCGTGGTCCTGCAACGGGTCGACAAGGGCTGGGTCTACATCGGTGACCCGGTACTCGGCCACAAACGCTACAAGGTCGAAGACTTCCTCAAGGGCTGGAACGGCATCATCTTCGCCGTGATCGGCCAGGGCTACGACAAGACCAATGCCTTGCTCGACCCGCCCCTGCCGTTGAGCGCAAAAGATCGCATCAATAACTTCACTCCGGTCAAGGATGCCGAACTGATGGACTTCGGCTTCATCCGCAGCGACTTCTTCTAACGATAATCGAGCGCGACGCGTCGGGAGCATCCCATGAAGACTCCAGCCTGGCTCACCCTGATCTGCCTGGCCACCGCCCTGCCCATCCAGGCAGAGACGTTCAAACCCATTGAACTGAAGGATCAGGAGTTGGCCAATCTGCGCGGACGCTATGTACTGCCGGGGCGCATCATCAGCTTCGGCGTGGTCATGAGCAGCACCTGGCAGAACGCCAATGGCGATGTCATCGGCGCCAAGACCTCGATGCAGGTGCAGCAGTCGACCATCAAGCCACAGTTCTATGTGTCCATGATCGACGAGAAAGGCAGCGGTTCGTCCAGCGCCAGGGGCACCGGCAGCGTCACCGGTGGCGGCGGCCTGGACACCACCGTCGGCGTCACCCAGGTGGTGCGCGCGGCCGGTGACAACAACCTGGCCAACAACAACGTCGACATCAACGTCACCAAGGCCAACCAGGCCCCTGAGGCGCCGCAGCAAGGCCAGGTGCTGGCTGCGGGCTCGACATTGGTCGGCAGCAACGCCGCAGGGTCCCTGAGCGTCTCCGCGAGCGGTACCGGCGTGCAAATGAACGTCGTGGCGAGCAACAACCAGGGCAGTACCCTGCAGCAGATCGCCCAGGGCGGGCTGATGCAGAACGCCACCCTGCTCGGCAGCGGCAACCAGGTAAGCAACCTGACCTCGCTCAACGTCGTGCTGCGCGACAACGTACCCGCCGCCGCGCTGAACGGCAATCTTGACCAGCTCAAAGGTCTTCGCGCCCTCGGATACTGATCTACGCTCAGTCTCATCGTATGTAGTCAGAAGGGACGGCTAACCCATGCAACGATCGTTGACGTTCAGAGCTGTAGTCTGCTTGAGTACATTGGCCCCTGCGACAATGCTGTATGCGGCTCCGGACCCTCAGGTCGAGGCACTGAAGCAGGAATTGCGCGAACTGAAACAACGCTACGAAGCCCAGCAGAATGCCCTGATGGTGCTTGAGCAGCGCGTGCGCCAGGTCGAGGAAACCCCGGCAGCCCCACCGCCCAAGCGCCTGACCAAGTCCCCCTCGACACCGGCCAAAGGCGCGCAGACCGTGGCATCCGGCGCCCCGGGCAGCACTGGCAGCTCCTACGGCCAGTCGCTCAAGGACGATTCGGAGCCCGCGCAAAGCGTTTCCAACCTGTATGACGAGGCCAGCGGCTTCTTCGGCGGCGGCAAGTTCAGCGTCGAGACCGGCATCACCTACACGCACTACGATACCCGCGCCCTGACCCTCAACGGCTTCCTCGCCCTCGACTCGATCTTCCTCGGCAACATCAACCTCGACCGGATCAAGGCGGACAACTGGACCCTGGACCTGACCGCCCGCTACAACATGGATCAACGCTGGCAGTTCGATATAAACGTACCCATCGTTTATCGCGAATCGACCTATTCCTCCGGTGGCGCCGGTGGTGCCGGACCGGTCACCTCCGATGCGTCGGTCACCCGCGATCCGACCATCGGCGACGTCAACGTCGGCGTGGCCTACAAGTTTCTCGACGAATCGGAGAACTGGCCCGACGCGGTGCTCACCCTGCGGGTCAAGGCGCCTACCGGCAAGGACCCCTATGGCATCAAGCTGGTCGAGGACCCGACCAACAACAACCTGTCGGTGCCCGAGAGCCTGCCGACCGGCAACGGTGTCTGGGCGATCACGCCGGGCATCTCGCTGGTCAAGACCTTCGACCCCGCCGTGCTGTTCGCCAGCCTGTCCTACACCTACAACATGCAGGATTCGTTCAGCGACATCAGCCCCCAGGTCAACAGCAAGGTCAAGGGTGATGTGAAACTGGGCGACTCCTGGCAGATCGGCGGCGGTATCGCCTTTGCCCTCAACGAACGCATGAGCATGTCGTTCTCGGTCACCGACCAGTTCGCCAGCAAGAGCAAGATCAAGCCGGACGGCGGCGACTGGCAGTCGATCACCAACAGCGACTACAACGCCGCCAACTTCAACATCGGCCTGACCTTCGCCGCCACCGACAACCTGACCATCGTCCCCAACCTGTCCATCGGCCTTACCGAGGACTCGCCGGACTTCTCGTTCAGCCTGAAATTCCCGTACTACTTCTGACCCTCCAGCCGGGCCCGATCCAGGGCCCGGGATTTGGTTACCGGTTTTGTAGCGACCGACTTTCCTGGCATCGGCCTGCTATCATCGCGCACAGTTTTGTGACGATTTAATGGCAATAAGGAAAGTTTCGTGAACAACCTGCTCGGTCACCCTCGCGCCCGCCTTGCCACGCTGGCAATCCTGGTGCTGGTGATTCCGCTGACCGCGCGCGCCCTGCTGGGCTGGTCCAACCCCTTCGGCTACCTATCGGACCTCGCCATCGGCAGCCTGCTGTTGCTGCTCGCCCATCGTCGCTCCTGGTGGCTGGCCTTGCCGCTGCTGTTGGCCTGGGGTGGCCTGTGGGTGGCATCCGCCGAGCTGGTCAGTGCCGTCGGCCGATTGCCCACGGTCGACGACCTGGCCTATCTGGTCGACCCGCAGTTCATGGAGAACTCCACCGCCGGCGCCCTCGCCCATGCCTGGCTGCCCGCCCTGCTGGTCGCAGGCCTTGGCATATGGCTGACGAGCGTATGGCGGTCGCCTGCCGGCGCACCCTTGCCACGGCGTCTCTGGGCCGTGCCCGTGGCGCTGTTCGGCCTGCACTGGGGCGGCCAGCAACTGGCGCCCTCGGACGCCGACCAGTGGCGACAGTACGGCCTCACCCACCAGGCGCTGTCGGCAGCAGTGGGCAAGTTACAGCATCAGGCCCTGCGTGGCATGGGCCATGTGCCGGCGGTCACGGCGCTGTCCAGCGCCGGCCTGACCCAATCCGACCTCAATGGCGCCAAGCTGCTCGACGCCCCAGGCAAAGCGCGCAACCTGCTGATCATCACCGTCGAGGGCATCCCCGGTGCCTACCTGCGCCCCAACCGCGAAGCACTGGGCAGCCGCTTCGAGCAGGACCTGATGCCGCGGCTCAGCCAGTGGGCCGAGCGCGGCATGAACACCCCTGACTATGTGTTGCACACCCACCAGACCATTCGCGGTCTCTACGCGATGCTCTGCGGCGACTACGACAAGCTGGCCAACGGCACGCCCAAGGGCGTCGAGCTGCTGACCCAGCAGCAACGCAACCAGGCGTGCCTGCCGGCCCAGTTGCGCGAAGCCGGTTTCGCCACCCATTACCTGCAAGGCGCCGGGCTGCGCTTCATGGCCAAGGACCGGATCATGCCGCACATCGGCTTCGACGCGGTGCACGGCCTGGAGTGGTTCGCCAACGACAACTACCTGGAATTCCCCTGGGGCAAGGATGACCGCGCTTTCTTCGAAGGTGCGCTCGACTACGTCGGCGAGCTGCGCAAGCGCCCCCAGCCGTGGATGCTCACCCTGCTCACGGTCGGCACCCACCAGCCCTATTCGGCGCCCGACGCCTATCTGCAACGCTTCGACACGCCCAAGCAGGCCGCGGTTGCCTACCTTGATGATGCCCTGGGCGGCTTCCTCGACAACCTCGAGAAACAGGGCGTGCTGGAGGACACCCTGGTGATCGTCACTTCGGACGAATCCCATGGCATCGACGGCGTGCGCCTGGCCTCGGCCTGGGGCTTCAACCTCACACTGGCGCCGGAGCAGGCCCATCTGCCCAGGCTCAAGCAGGGCACCTACGGCCACATCGACCTGAGCACCTCCCTGCTCGACTACTTCGCCCTGCCGATCCCGGCGGCCCTGGGCGGACGCTCGCTGTACCGCGATTACGACAGCGGCCGTGAGATGATCTCCTACACCAATGGCATGCTGCGCTACCACGACGGGCAAGGCACCTTCAGCGAGTGCGACTTCCAGCAACGCTGCCGACGCTATGCCAGCAGTGGGTTCATTGCCGAGCAGGCCAAATTCCTCGGTCGTGGCGACGACAGCCTCGGTCCGCAGCTCAATCTGCTGGCCGCCAGCCTCGACCAGTCGCTGCTGCAGACCCCGCTCAACCTGCGCTACCAGTTCGGTGGCCCCTCACCCATCGCCCTGGCGGAACGCATCAAGGATGACTGGGCGGACAACCTGATCGGCGCGCAGTACCTGGAAATGCCCGAAGGGTCGCGCACCCGTGTGCGTCTGAAGGTGCGGGCGCTGGATCCCCGGCATGCGGCGTACATCCGCCTCAAGGCCAAGGAGCTGGAGCAGGACGTACAGCTCGGGTTGCCCGAAGAGATGCGGGTGACGGCCGACGAGCCGTTGGAAATGGAGTTCGACTTCGACAACCCCACCGTGCGCAAGGCATTTTCCTTCCATCTGCTGGGGTATGGCGGCGGCGAGGTGGAAGTGAGCGATTTCAGCGTGATTACCGCGCTGCCGGATGAGCCGGAGACGGTGGAGGAACTGGCGGATGGGCATCTTGCGCAGTCGAGTTGAAGTTTGGTTGTAACGGTCATCCCTTCAAGAGTTTTGCATTTGTTGGGGTATGACCGCATCAATTAAAGATTGCCGGGGTCGCTTTGCGACCCTTTCGCGGCACAAGGCCGCTCCTACAGAGGACCGCGCCCCCTGTAGGAGCGGCCTTGTGCCGCGAAGAGGGCTGCAAAGCAGCCCCTGGCGTCAGCGAATCTGATGCTTGTGCAACAAACGATAGAATGTCGGTCTGGAAACGCCCAGCACCTTGGCCGCTATGCTCAGGTTGTCGCTGTGCCGGTTCAGCACATCGCACAGCGCCTGGCGCTCGGCCCGGTGCTTGTAGTCCTCCAGCGTGCCCAATGGCTGGTCCTGCTCCTGCAGCTCCTGCAGGCCCAGGTCCTGCGCTTCGATCTGGCGGCCCTCGGCCAATACCAGGCCGCGCCGCACCCGGTTGGCCAGCTCGCGGACATTGCCCGGCCAATCGTGGCGCCCCATGGCCGCCAGGGCGCCGTCGCTGAACGAACGCGGGCGCCGCCCGGTCTCGGCGCTGTAGAACTGGGAGAAATGACTGGCCAGCATCGACAGGTCGCCATGCCGGTCACGTAGCGGCGCGGTCACCACCTGCAGGACATTGAGCCGGTAGTACAGGTCCTCGCGAAAGCGCGCCAGCGCGATGGCCTTCTCCAGGTCCACATGGGTCGCCGCCAAAACCCTGACGTCCACGGCGATCGGCTGATTACCCCCTACCCGCTCGATGTGCTTCTCCTGGAGAAAACGCAGCAGGTTGGCCTGCAACTCCAACGGCAGGTCACCGATCTCGTCGAGGAACAGGGTGCCGCCATTGGCCGCCTCGATACGCCCCACCTTGCGCTGGTGCGCCCCGGTGAACGCGCCTTTTTCGTGGCCGAACAGCTCGGACTGGATCAGGTGCTCGGGGATGGCACCGCAGTTGATGGCGATGAAGGGTTTGTCGCGCCGTTGCGATTGCCGGTGCAGTGTACGCGCCACCAGCTCCTTGCCCGTGCCGCTTTCGCCACGGATCAGCACCGGCGACTCGGTCGGTGCCAGCTTGCCCAGCAACTTGCGCAGCTCACGGATCGGCCGGCTCTCGCCCAGCAGTTCGTGTTCGGGCTCGTCCACCCGCACCGGGCCCTTGCCACGCAACCGCGCCATGCCGAAGGCGCGACCCAGGGTGACCTGCACCCGCGAGACGTCGAACGGCAAGGTGTGGAAGTCGAAAAACCACTCGCAGACAAAATCACCGACATTCTGCAGGCGCAACTCTTCGGCGCTGAGCACGGCGATCCATTCTGTATTGCTGCGCTTGATCAGGTCCTTGACCGCCTCGGGATGCAGCAGGTGCGAGGCCTGCAGGCGCACCAGGCCGACATCGCAGGGCTGCTCCATGGCCGCCTCGAGTGTGCAACTTCGTACATCCCAGCCAACGCTGCGCAGTCCCGGCAAAAGGCGGTGGCAATCGTCGCAGGGGTCGACGATCAGCAAGCGGCGGAGGGATGCGGTATCGAGCATGACCTTTCCTTGGCGCCAGATTATGGTTTTTTAACTGTAAACAGACAGTTGCGACGCCCGAATTAACAGTAGCAATGAAGTTGACGCTCCCCACTACCGTTGGTCAGCCCGGTAAGAAAGCCGCATGCCGCGCTGGGAATTTTCCGACTCAATTACCGTCTTAGGCGCGATGGGCAGTCAGGAAAACATCGCCGATATAAAAAATTTCAACGGCCATGTGACTTCAACCCTGATCTGGAGCATCAGTACGAATAACCCCGCGCTGTACACTTTTATGGAGTAACACCGCGGCACCTTATTTCGCTGTTTGGGACCATGAGAGAGACCGAACCATGAACGCCCCGCTCCGTGTCAACGAAGCACTGCTGATCGCCGACCACGCCTTCGAACCCTTCCAGTGCGTAGCCTGGGATGCACCCAACGGTACTGGTGAGCTGAGCCTGGCAGTGATCGACCGGACCAGCACCCGTATCGGCAGCAAGCAAGTGTCCTCGCGCGTCTATTCCGACCCCGCGCAATGGGCCAGCCTGATCGAGGAAGTGCGCGCCGAACTGTCCGGCAAGGGTTACGACCTGCAACCCTGGTCGATGCCGAAGTAAAAGAGCACTGGGCCACAAGTGCGTGATTGCCACGCACTTGTGCAAGTTTCCCCACTGTCGGGGAAGCTTTTTAATTGCGACATCCTGTCGCAGTTACATGTTTACTTGATCACCGCGAACTGCTCGATATGCCGATAGTCGGCCTGCAGTTGTTCGGCAAGTTGGCGTGCCCGGCCCACGCGCACTGCCGCTGTTTCCATATCCACCAGCAACGTCACGCAAGGAAGCGGCTGTAACGCCGGGCCCTGTTGCAGACGGCCATCGGTCAACACCAGGCAGCGCTGTACCTCATAGGGCAAGCGCTTGCCCCGGGCCAATAACCACTGACGCGCCTCTTCCAGCGCCGCCGGCAACGGTGTACCGCCGCCCGCCCCCAGCGCTTGCAACCAGGGCTGCAACGCCGCCGAGGCTTTCAGGCCATGGCGCTGCCACTGCGGCCGGTTGCCGCTGGCCGTGAGCAAGGCCAGACGCGCACGTTGCCGATAGGCCTCATCGAACAACCCGGCCAGCAGTCCCTTGGCCTGGGCCAGCGCCTGGTTGCGTCGGGTCGACGCCGACGCATCGACGATCACCAGCCACAGTTCCGGCGCCTGGGCCTGGCGCTGTTGCCAGCACAGGTCGCGGCGCTGGCGTGGCCGCCCTTTGAGCAAGGTCGCCAACCAGGCGATACGCCCACTATCGCTGGTGCGCGGGCGGCCCCGGGAAGTCCCCGTCAAATGACCGACGCGAGGCCTGGCATCCGCCACCCGATCATGGCGCGAGCGGATGCTCAGGGCTTTTTTGCCCAGTTCGGCACCTCGCGCCGAGCACCTGTGGCCACTGGCTGCGCAGGCAATGCTCCCCAATCGCCCTGACCGCCAGGCGCCTCCTGCGCACTCGCCTGCCCGCCTGCCGAAGTGGCCTGGGGTGGCAGTGCCTCGGTGCGGCGCCGATGGCGCAAGGCAAACTCGGCAACCGCCTGCACATCCGCCTCCTCGATCACCGAATTACCCCGCCAGGCGGCATGGGCCCGCGCCGCGCGCAGCCAGACCAGGTCTGCACGCAAGCCGTCCACCCCGGCGGCGAAGCAGCGCTCGGTGATCCAGGCCAGGGCCTGGTCGTCCAGGGCGATCGATGCCAGGCGCTCACGGGCCGAGCGGCAGCGCTCGCGCAACGCCGCCTGCTGTTCGGCCCACTGATCGCAGAACGCCTGAGGATCGCTGTCGAAAGCCAGCCGGCGACGAATGATCTGCTGACGCGCCTCCGGCGCCGGCAAACCCTCCAAGGCCACGTTTAGGCCAAAACGGTCGAGCAACTGCGGGCGCAGCTCGCCCTCCTCCGGGTTCATGGTGCCGATCAGCACGAAACGAGCGGCGTGCCGGTGGGAAATGCCATCGCGCTCGATGCGGTTGGTGCCGCTGGCGGCCACGTCCAGCAGCAGGTCCACCAAGGGGTCGGGCAACAGGTTGACTTCATCGACGTACAACACCCCACCATCGGCATGGGCCAGGACGCCCGGCGAAAACCGCGCCTGGCCCTGGCCCAGGGCGGCATCCAGGTCGAGGGTGCCGACCAGGCGCTCCTCGGTCGCACCCAACGGCAGGGTCACGAACGGGCCGTCGCCCAGCAGGTCGGCCAAGCCCCGGGCCAGGGTGCTCTTGGCCATGCCCCGCGGCCCTTCGATCAGCACGCCGCCGATCTTCGGATCGATCGCCGTCAGGCACAGGGCCAGCTTGAGGTCGTCGGCGCCGACCACGGCGGCCAGGGGGAATTGTAAGGGTTCACTCATGTTCAGCTGTCTTCCTCGCCGGCGAGCAACTGCTGCTCGAGGCTTTCACGATAGTCGCCCGGTTCCTGCCACAACCCGCGCTGCTGGGCTTCCAGCAGGCGCTCGGTAAGGTCGCGCAGGGCTTCGGGGTTGTGCTCGCGCATGAAATCACGGGTGGCCGGGTCGAGCACATAGGCATCGGCCAAGCCCTGGTAATGATGGTCGTCGATCAGGTGGGTAGTGGCATCGAAGGCGAACAGGTTGTCGACCGTGGCAGCCAGTTCGAAGGCACCTTTATAGCCATGGCGCTTGGCGCCGTCGATCCACTTGGGGTTGAGCGCCCGGGCACGGATCACCCGGTTGAGTTCTTCCTTGAGGGTGCGCACCCGCGGCCGGTCGGCCTGGCTGTGGTCGCCGTGGTAGCTGGCCCGCGACGTGCCGGCCAGGGTTTCGGCGGCTGCCAGCATGCCGCCCTGGAACTGGTAGTAATCGTTGGAGTCGAGCAGGTCGTGCTCGTGGTTGTCCTGGTTCTGCAGCACCGCCTGCACCTGCGCCAAGCGCTGGGCGAACACGGCGCGGGCCGGCGTGCCCTCGTCGGCTGTGCCATAGGCGTAGCCGCCATGGTTGAGGTAGACCTCGGCCAGATCGTCGCGGTTGTGCCACAGGCGTCCGTCGATGGCGTTCTGCACACCGGCCCCATAGGCGCCGGGCTTGGCGCCGAACACTCGCCAGCCGGCCTGCCGCGTCGCCTGCTCGGGCTCGACGCCGGCCCCGAGCAGCGCTTCGCGCTCGGCGCGCACCCGCGCGGCCAGGGGGTTGAGGTCGTCCGGCTCGTCTAGCGCCGCCACCGCCTGCACGGCGGCATCGAACAGGCGGATCAGGTTGCCGAAGGCGTCACGGAAAAAGCCCGACACCCGCAGCGTCACGTCCACCCGTGGCCGGTCGAGCAGGCTCAGCGGCAGGATCTCGAAGTCATCGACCCGTTGGCTGCCAGTTGCCCACACCGGGCGCACGCCCATCAACGCCATGGCCTGGGCGATATCGTCGCCGCCGGTGCGCATGGTCGCCGTGCCCCACACCGACAGGCCCAGCTGGCGCAGGTGGTCGCCGTGATCCTGCAGGTGGCGCTCGAGGATCAGGTTGGCCGAGGCGAACCCCAGGCGCCAGGCCGTGGCGGTGGGCAGGTTGCGCACATCGACGGTATAGAAGTTGCGCCCGGTGGGCAGCACGTCCAGCCGGCCGCGGCTGGGCGCGCCACTGGGCCCGGCCGGGACGAAACGACCGGCCAGGGCCGCCAGCAGGCCATCGATCTCGGCAGCGCCGCAGGCGTCGAGGTCGGGGGCGACCTGCTCGACCAGCGTGTGCAGCACCGCGCGCACCGCCTCCCATTCGAGCCCGTCCGATAGCGCGAGAGTGCCCAGCAGGGTCTGCTCTATCAGTGACAACGCCAGCAACTCCAGGCGCTCGCGGGTATCGCCACAGGTTCGCCAGAGGCTGGCGTCGAGTTGCACCAGCAGGTCCGGGCGCGGCCCGTCCCACGCCTGCCCCAGGTCACAGTCCAGCGGGTCGAAACCCAGCGCCAACGCCTTGGCCAGCACACGGATCAGGCTGGCGTTGCCGCCCTTGCCATCGCCCCGTGCCACCCGCAGCAACGCCAGCAGCGTATCGCTGCGCAAACGTCCCTGCGGCGATTGGCCGAACACGTGCAGGCCGTCGCGGATCTGCGATTCCTTCAGATCGCACAGGTAGGTGTCCAGCCGCGGCAACCACACCGCCGCATCTTCCATCTGGCCTTCGAGCTGCAACTCACGGTCGATATGGTGGGTCTTGACCAGTTCGAGAATGTCCCGTTGCAGCTCGCGGGCACGACGCGGGTCAAGTAACTGCGCCTCGTAGTATTCGTCGGCCAGTTGCTCCAGGTGGCGCAGCGGGCCATAGGTCTCGGCACGGGTCAGCGGCGGCATCAGGTGGTCGATGATCACCGCCTGGGTGCGGCGCTTGGCCTGGGCGCCCTCCCCCGGGTCATTGACGATGAACGGGTAGATGTTGGGCAACGGGCCGAGCAAGGCATCCGGCCAGCACTCGGCGGACAGGCCCACGCCCTTGCCCGGCAGCCATTCCAGGTTGCCATGCTTGCCCACATGGATCACTGCGTCGGCGGCATAGCCGTTGCGCAGCCAGAAGTGGAACGCCAGGTAGCCATGGGGCGGTACCAGGTCCGGGTCGTGGTACACCGCGCTGTGATCCACCTGATAGCCCCGCGCCGGCTGTATACCGACGAAGGTCAGGCCGTAGCGCAGGCCGGCGACCATCATGCGTCCACCGCGGAACATTGGATCCTGCTCGGGCGGCCCCCAGCGCTCCAGCACCGCGCGTTGGTTGGCCTCGGGCAACGCGGCAAAGGCGCGCTGGTAGTCGGCCAGGGCCAGGCTCTGGGCGCAGGGGCGCTGGTCGAGGTGATCGAGGTCGTTGGTGACCCCGCCGAGCAGTTGGTGAATGAGCTCGGTGCCGCTGTCGGGCAGGCCGGCCACCGGATAACCCTGCGCTTGCAGGGCCTCGAGTATATTGAGCGCCGCGCCCGGCGTGTCCAGGCCGACGCCATTGCCGATGCGCCCGTCGCGGGTCGGGTAGTTGGCCAGCACCAGGGCCACGCGCTTTTCCTGGTTGTCCAGGCGCGCCAGGGTCACCCAGCGCCGTGCCAGCTCGGCGACGAAGTCCATGCGCTCGGGATGGGCCCGGTAGAAGACTACATCGGACTGGCTGCGCTCGCTGCGCCAGGCCAGGTCCTTGAAACTCACCGGCCGGGTGATGATGCGCCCGTCCAGTTCCGGCAGGGCGATGTGCATCGCCAGGTCGCGGGCGCCCAGGCCCTGCTCGCTCTGCTCCCAGCCAGACTGGTTGTCCTGCGCGCAGATGGCCTGCAGCACCGGTACATCACGGCGCAGCGGACGCAGGTTGGGTTGTTCGGGGCTGGACAGGGCGAAACCGGTGGTGTTGATCACCACTTCGGCCTGCACCTCGTCGAGCCAGGCCTCGACCTGGTCCAGGCAGGCGCGCTCCTTCAGGCTGGCCACTGCGATGGGCAGTGGGTTCAGCCCGCAGGCCCGCAGGCGCTGGCAGAACACATCGATGAACGCCGTGTTGGCCGCCTGCAGGTGCGAACGGTAGAACAGCAACGGCGCCACCGGATGCTCCGGGTGCCACTCGGCGTACCAGTCCTCAAGACGCGCCGTGGCCTTGATCGGATGGTAAACCGCCGTGCGCGGCAAGGGCTGCGGCTCATCCCACGGGTAATCGCGCCCCAGCCACCGGCTGGCCAGGCAGTTGAACAGGTTCACCGCGTTGGCCTTGCCGCCCTGGCGCAGGAAGTGCCAGAGGCGCTCGGCCTGTTCGCCGCGCACCGTGCCGAGGTCAGTGAGCTCTGGATCGGGACGGTCGTCACCAGGCACCAGGATCAGCTCGACCCCACGCCCCGCCAGTTCGACCAGTTGCTCGACACCGTAGCGCCAGTAGCCAACGCCGCCATGCAGCGATACCAGGATCACCTTGGCATGGCGCAGCACCTGGTCGACATACAGGTCGACCGAGGCATGGTTCTGCACCTGCATCGGGTTGGCCAGGCGCACGCTGGGGAAGTCCGCCGGCAGTTGCTCGGCGGTTTCGGCGAGCAGCGCCAGGTGTGAATCACCGCTGCAGAGGATCACCAGGTCGGCGGGGGTCTGGCCGAGGTCGGCGATGCTGTCGTCCGGCACGAAGCCGCCGGGTTGGGTCCGCAGCAGGTGCATGGATCAGGCGCCCAGAACCTGGCGCAGGCGCGCTTCCAGCTGTGCGGCGTCCAGCGCCTGGCCGATCAGCACCAGGCGGGTGATGCGTGTTTCATCGCTGCGCCAGGCGCGGTCGAAATGCTTGTCGAAGCGGGTGCCCACGCCCTGGATCAGCAGGCGCATCGGCTTGCCGGGGATGGCGGCGAAGCCCTTGGCACGCAGGATGCCGAACTCGGTGACCAGCTGGGTCAGGGCGTCGAGCAGCAGGCTCTCGTCGGCCTCGGGCAGATCAATGGAGATCGAGTCGAAGGCGTCGTGGTCATGGTCGTCATGGTCATCGCCGTCGTGATGCGAGTCGTGATGGGTACGACGACCATCGATATGCGCCTCGGACTCGGCGCCCACGCCCAGCAATACTTCCAGCGGCAAGCGACCGCTGCTGGCCTCGATCACCTTGACCGCCGGCGGCAGCTCCTCGGCCACCTCGGCGCGGACCTTGGCCAGGCCCTCGGCATCAATCAGGTCGGCCTTGTTCAGCACCACCAGGTCGGCGCTGGCCAGCTGGTCGGCGAACAGTTCGTGCAGCGGCGACTCGTGGTCGAGGTTGGGGTCGAGCTTGCGCTGGGCGTCGACCTGGTCCGGGTAGGCGGCGAAGGTGCCGGCGGCCACGGCCGGGCTGTCGACCACGGTGATCACCGCATCGACAGTGCAGGCATTGCGGATTTCCGGCCACTGGAAGGCCTGTACCAGCGGTTTGGGCAAGGCCAGGCCACTGGTCTCGATAAGAATGTGATCGAGATCGCCGCGCCGGGCCACCAGCTCGCGCATCACCGGGAAGAACTCTTCCTGCACGGTGCAGCACAGGCAACCGTTGGCCAGCTCGTAGACGCGGCCGTTGGCCTCCTCCTCGGTGCAGCCGATGCTGCACTGCTTGAGGATCTCGCCGTCGATGCCCAGCTCGCCGAATTCGTTGACGATTACCGCGATGCGGCGGCCCTGGGCGTTGTCGAGCATATGGCGCAGCAAGGTGGTCTTGCCCGAGCCGAGGAAGCCGGTGACGATGGTGACGGGAAGCTTGGCCAGTGTTTTCATGTCGCGGTGCCCTTGGCAGCAGTGGCGCGGGCATGCAGGACGACAGCCACGACCATGCCGGCCTGGCGCGTTCGCCACCGGATCACCCCGCCCGGTTGAAAGTCGAAAACGTCACGAGGCAGGTCTCCTGGCTTGCACCGCTGCGGCACGCTGGCCGGCGGGCCGGCGCCTTCCCGCGCGCCTGCGCAGTGGCTGTGCCGAACCCTTCAGTGCTTACAGTTGCGGGGGCAGCCGCGGCTTGTACCGCGTTCCCGTCTTAGCCCGGGCCAACGCCCGAGAACCTCGAAACGGCAAGGCTACGCAGTGCCTGCCTGGCGGTCAACCGCTGCGGCGATTGACGCGGGCCCGGCCCCGTGATTTGCTAGCGCATTGCGTTCAGGTGCCCCCGACGGGGGTGAAACGGGAAACCGGTGCGTCGTGCCTCCATTCAAAGGAGCCGACAAGGCCGGTGCTGCCCCCGCAACGGTAAGCGAGAGAAGCGTCCAGACCACTGTGCTAAACGTATGGCATGGGAAGGTGACGCCATCGAAGGAGCCTTGCTCCACCTCGCCAGCCCGGAGACCGGCCTGACGTGCTCACAGTACACCCCGCGGTGGGCGGGCGTCGTCGTATCACCTGGGCCGGCCGTGCCCGGGGTCGTCGCGCATGCCCGTTGCCACAACAAAAGCAGCAGAGGAACGCGTCATGCCCATCACCAGCGCCAAACACAGTATCGCCACCCCCGTCAGCCTCAGCCAGCGACTGATCGTCGCGGTCGGCGCCAGCCTGCTGGGCCTGTGCCTGGTGTACTTCGCCGGTTTCTCGCACATCGAGGCGGTGCACAACGCCGCCCACGACACCCGCCACAGCGCCGCCTTCCCTTGCCACTGAGTAAACCCGCATGATTACGCGCATCGCCCGTACCGCGGGTTTCAGCGGCCTGCTCGCGGCCCTGCTGCTGACCTTGCTGCAAAGCTTATGGGTCGCCCCACTGATTCTCCAGGCGGAAACCTACGAATCCGCCGCCCCGGTCGCCGAACACCATGAGCACGGCGACGCCGTCGCGCCCCACGAGCATGAACACAGCGCCGAGGCCTGGGCGCCGGAAGACGGCTGGCAGCGCGTGCTGTCCACCACTGGCGGCAACCTGGTGGTCGCCGTCGGTTTCGCCCTGATCCTGGTCGCCCTCTATAGCCTGCGCGAACCGAACCGCGTGGCCACCGGCGCGCTGTGGGGCCTGGCTGGCTTTGCCGTGTTCTGCCTGGCGCCGACCCTGGGCCTGCCACCGGAACTGCCCGGCACCGCCGCCGCCGACCTCGGCCAGCGCCAGACCTGGTGGATCGGCACCGCAGCGGCCACCGCCGCTGGCCTGGCGTTGCTGGTGTTCGCCCGGCACTGGTTGTTCAAGTCCCTTGGCGTCGCCCTGCTGGTGATCCCGCACCTGATCGGCGCGCCGCAGCCGGCGGTGCATGAAAGCCTGGCGCCGGAAGCCCTCGAGACCCAGTTCAAGATCGCTTCGTGGCTGACCAACGCCGCGTTCTGGTTGGCTTTGGGCCTGCTCAGCGCGTGGCTGTACCGTCGCTCCAGCCAGGCCTGATGCACGAGTTTCCTGCCCAGCCGGCGCTGTACGCCGGCTTTGGCTGTCGCCGTGGCTGCCCGGTCGAGACGCTGGCGGTGCTGCTGCGCCAGACGCTCAACCGCCACGCCCTGCCCCTCTCGGCCCTGCGCGCCATTGCCAGCATCGAGCCCAAGGCCCGCGAGCCCGGCCTGCTGGCATTGGCCGAGCGCCTGGGGCTGCCTTACATCTGCTTCGACGCCACGCATCTGACGGTCTTCGAACCGCTGCTCAGCCATCGCTCGGCCACGGTGTACGCCCAGACCGGCTGCTGGGGCGTCGCCGAAAGCACCGCCCTCGCCCTGGCTGGCGACAACGGCCGCCTGCACGTGCCCAGGCAGGTACTCGGCGGCGCTACCCTGGCCCTGGCGATCGGCGGATAATCCGCTGCAAATTTCTGCAAGGAACCCCCATGACGGTCTATTTCATTGGTGCCGGCCCCGGCGATCCGGAGCTGATCACGGTCAAGGGCCAGCGCCTGATCCGCCAGTGCCCGGTGATCATCTACGCAGGCTCCCTGGTCCCCGCCGCTGTACTGGAAGGTCATCAGGCGCACACCGTGATCAACAGCGCCGAACTGCACCTTGAACAGATCGTCGAGGTGATGCGCCAGGCCCATGCCAAAAACGAGGATGTGGCCCGGGTGCACAGCGGCGACCCCAGCCTGTACGGCGCCATCGGCGAACAGATCCGCCACTTGCGCGAACTGGACATCGACTACCAGATCGTCCCCGGCGTCACCGCCACCGCCGCCAGTGCCGCGCTGCTCGGTTGCGAGCTGACCCTGCCCGACGTGGCACAGACCGTGATTCTCACCCGCTTTGGCGACAGTTCGCCGATGCCGGCCGGTGAGCAACTGGCCGACCTGGCCCGCCACGGCAGCACCCTGGCCATCCACCTGGGCGTGCGCCACCTGGCCCGCATCGTCGAGGAGCTGCTGCCACACTATGGCCTCGACTGCCCGATCGCGGTGGTCCATCGTGCCACTTGGCCGGACCAGGACTGGGTCAAGGGCACCCTGGCGGACATCGGCGAGCGCGTGGCCGCCAAAGGCTTCCGGCGCACGGCGCTGATCCTGGTCGGCCATGTGCTGGGGGACGCGCCGTTCGCCGACTCGGCCCTGTACCGTGCCGGTCACGCCCACCTCTATCGCCCAGGCTCGTGAAACGATTGCCGACCAGGGGCGCGGCGTAGCACACTGGATTTTCCAACTGGATGGAAACCAAGCCCATGCTCGAACTGCGCCCCAACTGCGAATGCTGCGACACCGACCTGCCCGCCGAAAGCCCGGATGCGCTGATCTGTTCGTTCGAATGTACCTTCTGCCGCGCCTGCAACGACCGGCACTTCCACAACCGTTGCCCGAACTGCGGCGGCCAGCTGGTGGCCCGCCCCACCCGTGTCGGCAAGGTCCTGGACAACAATCGCGCCTCGACACAGCGCGTGCACAAGCCGCACGCACCCTGTGCCTGAACCTTTCTTGTAGGACTTTTCTACAGGTTGGTGCAGGTATTTCAACACACCTATACTCGCCTATTACCAAGGCTCCTGAATATCCGTAAGGTGCGCGCTGCCCAGCAAGTCCGCTGCCCAGCGCCTGTAATCGTAGGCTGGAAGCGCGCTGCACTTTGACAGGAGTTACCTGAATGACATCCGTGCTGTTGGTCGATGACCATCACATTGTTCGACTTGCCGTACGCATGCTGCTCGAACGCGAACGCGAACGCTTCACCGTCGTGGGGGAAACCGGTAAAGGCAAGGAAGCTGCCCGCATGGCCGAGCAGACCAAGGCGGATGTGGTCATCCTCGATATCGGCCTGCCGGACCTCGACGGCATGGAGGTGATCAAGCGCCTCAAGCTGATCGACCCGCCGCCGCGGATCATGGCCCTGACCGGCCAACCCGCCGACCTCTACGTGCGCCGCTGCATGGACGCCGGCATCTCGGCCTTCGTCAACAAGGACGAAGACCTCGACGCCCTGGTCTTCGCCCTCAAGGCACTGGTCAAGGGTTACTCGACCTTCCCGCAGATGGCGGTCAACAGCAATACCCTGGAAAGCGAGACCGAGCGCCTGGCACTGCTGTCCAACCGGGAAATGGAGGTGCTGCGCCGGCTCAGCGCCGGCCAGAGCAACAAACTGATCGGCGAGCAGATGAACCTCAGCGCCAAGACCATCAGCACCTACCGCGGCCGGATCATGGAGAAACTCAAGGTCGAGTCGCTGGTGGAAATGGTCGACCTGGCCAAACGCAACAACGTGGCCTGAGCCATGCACAAGGGGACATCGCTTTGCCTGCTGCTGGTCGCGCTGCTGTCGCTGCCCGCCAACGCCGAAGTGCACAGCGAGCCCCGCCACCTGCTGGCCCGAGCCCTGAGCGCGGCGCCACCGCTGGCGGTGGCCGCTTCCGACCGGCAGTGGCTCAATGAACGCAGGCGCCTGGTACTGGGCAGCTCGCACCCGGACTACCCGCCCTTCGACATCAACATCAGCCAGGCCGACTACGAGGGCCTGACCGCCGACTACGCCGGCCTGATCGCCGAGCAGTTGGGCGTGCCGATCGAAGTGCGTCGCTATGCCAGCCGCGCCCAGGCCCTGGATGCGCTGCGCGCGGGCGAAATCGACCTGCTGGGCAGCTCCAATGCCTTCGAAGCCAGTGATGCCGACCTGGTACTGAGTACGCCCTATGCCGACGACCTGCCGGTGATCGTGTCGCGACAGAACCAGAGCCTGCCCGAGGGTGACAACCTTGAAGGCCTGCGCCTGGCCATGGTCGACCATTACCTGCCCATCCATACGGTGCAGCAGCTCTACCCACGCGCGCAGTTGAACCTCTACCGCTCCACCCTCGCGGGTGTCGCCGCGGTGGCACTGGGCCAGGCCGATGTCTACCTGGGCGATGCGATCAGCGCCGACTACGCGATTGCCAAGGGTTTCCAGGAACGGGTCAAGGTCGATCACTTCGTCAAGGCGCCACCCAGCACGTTCGCCTTTGCCCTGGCCCGCGACGACCAACGCCTGCTGCAACTGGTCGACCTCGCCCTGGCGCGCATCGCCGACAGTGAGCGGCTGAACATCCTGCGCCGCTGGACCGGTGGCAGCACCAGCGTCCTGCTCGACCGTCGCCTGGACGCCCTGACGGCCGAGGAGCGCGACTGGATCGCCCGACACCGGCAGATCAAGGTGATGATCAACACCTCTCTCGCGCCGCTGAGCTTCACCGATGCCCAACAGCAACCTCGGGGCATCGCCCTGGACTTGCTGGAGCGTATCGGCCTGCGCACCGGCCTGCGCTTCCAGGTCGTCGAGTCGGAATCGTTCGAGGACATGGTCGAGCAGGTTGCCCAGGGCAAGGCCGACATGATCGGTGCCATCGGTTACGGTGTGCTTCGCGCCCAGCGCGTGCGCTACAGCCGCCCCTACATGATCAGCCCACGGGTCCTGGTCACCCGCCAGGACGCGCCAGCGCTGGACGCCGCGCAACCTCTGCAAGGCCAACGGGTGGCATTGCTGCGCGGCTCGCCTTCGCTCGAAGGGCTCGAACGCCAGTACCCCGGCCTGCACACCGTCGAACGGGAAAACCCCCTGCAACTGATGGAGGCCGTGGCCAACGGCGACGCTGATGTCGCCCTCAGCTCGCAGATCAATGCCACCTACTTCATCAACCAGGTGTTCAACGGCCGGCTCAGGATTGCCGGCTTGCTGGGCGACGAACCGGCGCTGGCGACCTTCGCGGTAAGCCCGACGGAACACCAGTTGCAGGCGATCCTCGACAAGGCGTTGCTGAGCATTCCACCCGACGAGCTGGAGCAACTGGTCAATCGCTGGCGCACCAACACCGTGGTCAGCGACAGCCCCTGGCGCAACTACCGCACCCTGGCCCTGCAGGTCCTGGTTCTGGCCGCCCTGCTGCTGACGGGCGTGGTGTTCTGGAACACCTACCTGCGCAAGTTGATCCACCAGCGCAGCGAGGCCCAGCGTGCGCTGCAGGAGCAGCTGGCACTCAGCCGCGGCCTGCTCGAACAGTTGCGCCAGGCCAAGGACGATGCCGAACAGGCCAGCCGGGCGAAGAGCACCTTCCTGGCGGTCATGAGCCATGAGATCCGCACGCCGATGAACGCCGTCATCGGCCTGCTGGAAATGGCCCTTGAGGACAGCCGGCACGGTCATAGCGATCGCCAGGCCCTGGAGGCGGCCCACGACTCGGCGATCGGCCTGCTCGAGCTGATCGGCGATGTGCTGGACATCTCACGCATCGAGTCCGGCCACATGACCCTGCAACCGGTGGCCGTCGACCTGGTCGACCTGATCCGCTCCACCCTGCGAATCTTCGAGGGCAGCGCCCGCCTCAAGGGGTTGGCCCTGCGTGCAGTGCTGCCTGGCGCCCCGGCCTGGGTGCTGGCCGATCCGTTGCGCCTCAAGCAGGTGCTGTCGAACCTGTTGAGCAACGCGATCAAGTTCACCGACCACGGCCAGGTCGACGTGTCACTGCTGATGACCTCGCTCGATGCCGGCCTGCACCAGGCCAGCTTGCAGATCAAGGACAGCGGCGTGGGCATTGGCGCCAGCGACCAGGCGCGGCTGTTCACCACCTTCTCCCAGGTCGATGGTCGCCAGGCCCGCCAGGGCGCCGGCCTGGGGCTGGTGATCAGCCGCGAGCTGTGCGAACTCATGGGGGGCGAGCTGACCCTGCACAGCATCGAGGGCCTGGGGACCCAGGTCGATGTCCGCCTCACCCTGCCCGGCGCCGAGCCCAACACCGACGCGACGCTCGTCAACCCGGTGGTCGAAGTCCTCAGCGGGCCGCTGCAGGTCCTGGTGGTGGACGACTATCCGGCCAACCTGCTGCTACTGGACAAACAGCTGCGCTCGCTGGGCCACCAGGTGAGCCTCGCCGACCAGGGCAAGGCGGCGTTGGCACTGTGGCAGGCAGGTCACTTCGACGTGGTGATCACCGACTGCAGCATGCCGGTCATGGATGGTCATGAGCTGGCCCGCGCCATTCGGGCGCAGGAGCGCAAGACTGGCGCATCGGCCTGTCGCATCATCGGCGTCACCGCCAACGCCCAGGCCGAGGAGCGTCAACGCTGCCTGGACAACGGCATGGATGAATGCCTGTTCAAGCCGATCGGCCTGCAGGCACTCAGGGCCTGCCTGCCACTGGCTGCCGCGCCCCAGCCTGACCTGGCTGGGGAAGCACCGCGCCCCAGCGGCTTCGACCTGGCCGAACTGCGCCACCTCACCCAGGACGACAACCAGCTGATCAGGCGCCTGCTGGAGCAGCTGGCACGAAGCAGCGCCGAGGACCTGCAGGCACTGCAGGCGCTCGGCGCCAATCCGTTACCCGAGGCCCTGGTACCGGTGGTCCACCGGGTCAAGGGGGGCGCCAAGATGCTCAAGGTCAGGGGCGTGAAGCAGGACTGCGAGGCCCTGGAGCAGGCCATCGCCCAAGGCGAGCCGGTGGACCGGCTGCTCGCCCGGCTCCAGGCCAGTCTGCACGGACTGGAGCTGGAGCTGCGCCAGAGCCTCAGTGCAATTGAAGGGTCGAACTGATCTGGCTGATCGCGTCCACCACGTGCCGCGACCCCTGCTGGATCTCCATGATCACCGTGCCGGCCTCGTTGGCCAGCTCCACGCCAAGCCCCGTACGGGTCAGGCTTGATTGCATGCTGGCCACCGCGGTCAGTGACAGATCATGATTCTGTCGCACCACCTCGACAATCTCCAGGGTCGCCTTGCTGGTGCGCGCCGCCAGGTTGCGCACCTCGTCGGCGACTACGGCGAAGCCCCGGCCATGCTCGCCGGCGCGGGCCGCCTCGATGGCAGCGTTGAGCGCCAGCAGGTTGGTCTGGTCGGCGATGCCGCGGATGGTCAGGACAATCTGCCCGATCACCTCGGACTGCTTGCTCACCGCATCGATGGTGCGCGCGGCATCGTTCAGCTCGGTTGAAATCTGCTCGATCACCTCGACCGCCTGCTGCACCACCTGGGTGCCCTTGCGCGCGCAGGCGTCGGTCTGCATCGAACTGGCATGGGCGGCGTCGGCGGCGGTCTGCTGGGTGCTGATCTGACGGGTGATGTCGCTGGCGAATTTCACCACCTTGTACAACCGGCCCTTGTTGTCGAAGATCGGGTTGTAGGACGCCTCCAGGTACACGGTCTGGCCTTGTTTGTTGACGCGCTCGAAGCGGTGCGAATGGTACTCGCCGCGATTAAGCGAGGCCCAGAAGTCGCGGTACTCGGCCGACTCGCGCTCATGGGGCAGGCAGAACAGCCCATGGTGGCGCCCGACCACTTCCTCCAGGCGATAGCCCATGGTATCGAGGAAGTTCTGGTTGGCCTTGATCACCCGCCCGGCCGGGGTGAACTCGATCACCGCCATGGAGCGGCCGATGGCCTTGAGCAGGCTTTCGCTTTCATGCTCCTCGATCACATGCCGGGTGATGTCAGAGGCCACCTTGATCACGCTGGTGACCTGCTGGCGCTCGTCGATCACCGGCATGTAGCTGGCCTCCAGCCACACCTCGCGACCGGCCTTGTCCAGGCGCTCGAAGGTGCCGCTGATGGCCTTGCCCTCACCCAGTTCGCGCCAGAGCTGTTGGTACTCGGCGCTCTTGGCGTAGGTCGGGTCGCAGAAAATCCGATGGTGCTTGCCGCGGATCTCGTCGGCACTGCAGCCCATGGTCTTGCAGAAGTGCTCGTTCGCCTCGAGGATCGTGCCATCCGGCGCGAACTCGATCATCGCCATGGAACGGCTGATCGCGGCCAGTTTCGCCTCCATGCCCGCCAGGGCCTGCCGGGCGCGCTGAATTTCGACCAGATCGGACTTGCGATGGTATTCGAACATGGGCCGGGGCTCCTGTATCCACGGGATGCCCTGAGCATAGATCGGCCCAAGCGCCATGCAAGCGATCTGATATCACTTTTGGATTAGGCATTTGTACCGTCTGTCTGCCCGTGGCCACAACTCCCGCCAGTCCAGGCCCGGGCTGTCGTCAGAACTGCACGCCGCGGGTCAGGCCGCCATCGACCAGCAGGTTGGTGCCACTGATGAAGCTTGCCGCCGGACTGGCCAGGAACACCGTGGCCCGGGCGACCTCTTCCGGCCGCGCCATGCGTCCGAGCGGGTTGGCCGCCAGGCTGCGGGCAAACGCCTCGGGCTGCTCGCGTTCGATCCGCCCCCAGACGCCATCGGCGAAATAGACGTTGCCGGGCGATACGCAATTGACCCGGATACCCTCGCCGGCATGGCGCGCCGATAGTGTCTTGCCGTAGTGATTCAGCGCGGCCTTGAGCACCCCGTACGGCTCGTCGAAGCTGCTCAGTTCACGTCCGGACACGCTGGAGATCAAGACCACCGCCGCCTGCGCCGAGGCCCTGAGCCAGGGAAGCGCCGCCGTCACCATGCCGACCGTGCCCAGCAGGTCGGTTTCGAAGGCCTGGCGCCATATCCTGGCCTCGCTGCCGTGGGCCAGGGCGCTGACGTTGGGCACGACGATATCGATGCCGCCCATGCGCTCGGCGGCAGCGGCGATCCACCCGTCGACCTGCACGGCATCGGTGATGTCCACCGCCCTGCCGCGGGCCTGGTCGCCAAACTCGGCCTCGGCCTGGCGCACCCCAGCCTCGTCCCGCGCGCAAAACGCCACCTGGGCGCCTTCGGCGAGAAAGCACTCGACGATGGCCCGACCGATACCCCGTGTGCCGCCGCTGACCACGACCCGGGCACCTTGCAGTTGCAGATCCATGTACTGATTCCTCTGGCTGGTTGAATTGCCGGCGAGTGTAGGCACAGCCCCCCGTCAACAGTGGAAGCGGGCGCAGAAAAGCCTCAAGGTTCGACATTGCCGAACTCGAGCGCCTGCGCCACCTTGCGATTGCAGGCACAATGGGCAGCCATCGAATGCCGGGATCGCTTTATGTCCGCCAACAGTCGCCAGATCCAGTCCCTGGAGCGAGCCATGCACCTGCTCGAACTCATCCGCGCCGGAGGCGGCCGGGCGCGCCTGAACGACCTCGCCGAACGCAGTGGCCTGGGCAAGAGCACGGTCCATGGGCTGCTGGATACCTTGATGTCGCTGGGATACGTCACCCGCGAGCAGCGTCACTATGCCCTCGGTCTGCGCCTGCGCCAGCTGGCACAACCACTGAGCGAGACCGAGCAGCGCCTGCGCCAGGCCTTCACCCCGGCGCTGCGCGCCTTTGCCGACCTGTGTGGGGAACACTGCTTCCTGGCGGTGCCCGGCGGCACGCGTGCCTACCTCACGCTGGCAGCACTGGATGGCCGGGGTCAGGCGTTGCAACTGCCCGCGGACACCCGTCGCGACGGCCTGGCCACCTCGGCGATCGGCAAGGTACTGTTGGCCCATGACCCTCAGCTGGCCAGGCAACTGCTGCGTACCCAACCGGTCCCGCAGACGCTCGAGCAGGAGCTGCACCAGGTCGCCAGCCAGGGGTTTGCCCTCGACCTGGCCGCCTCTCGTGAAGACCTGCACTGCTTCGCCCTGCCCCTGCGCCTGCGCGGCCAGGTGGTCGCCGCACTTGGTGCCGGCGGGCCGGCGCAACGCCTGCAGGCGCCGGTAATGCGACGCATGGCGACCCGGGCGATGCGCTCGCTGTTCGACCTGGTGAAATGCTGACGCGCGACAAGGCGCAGCGATCTCCGGTTGAAAGTCTGCGAGCCAGTCCACCCGATGCAGGCGACCCTTCTATAATCCCCAGGTACCCGCAGCGCGATGCTGCCCCTCCAGAGGGATACACATGAAGATCGTGGTCACCAGCATCCTCGTCGACGATCAGGCCAAGGCCCAGGCCTTCTACCACCATGTCCTGGGCTTTGAACCCAAGCACGACATCCCCATGGGCAAGCACCGCTGGCTCACCCTCACCTCCCCCAACGATCCCAACGGCGTCGAGCTGCTGCTCGAACCCGACGCCCATCCCGCAGCCAAGACCTACAAGGCCGCGCTCAAGCAGGACGGCATTCCCGCCACTTCGTTCGGCGTGCGCGATATCCAGGCCGAGTATGAACGGCTGCGCAAGGCCGGCGTGCAGTTCACCCAGCCGCCCACGGCCATGGGCCCTGTTACCGTGGCCGTGTTCGACGATACCTGCGGCAACCTGATCCAGATCGCCCAACGGCATTAGCCGACACCCCTGCCTGATACCCGCGTGGTTTTCCCCGCGGACTGCTACATTGCTGACTTCCCCCGGCGCAGCCAGAACAAGGACAACCCATGCGCTACGAATTCAGTGAAGTGCTCAACGACCTGATCGACTATTTCCTGCTTGGCGATGTTCAACTGCTCGAACAGTTCAAGGAAGACCACGACCTGCCTGACGACCTGGCCCGCGCCTTCACCAGCGGCGACAGCGGCGACCTGGCGGTGGCGCAAGGGGTGATCCTGCCGCTGGCCGGGATCGACAACCTGCCCTACCGCATCCTGTTCACCCTCGACGAGCGCACGCCGGCGCTGCTGGAGCCCGGCAGCCGTCTCAAGCATCGTCGTGCGGGGTATGGGCTGCGAGTCGAGAACCGTGCGCTGATGCTGTTCACCTGGCGCGTCCTGCAGCACTTCACCAACAAGGCCCTGGGCGACCTGCTGGCACGCTACCAGGAGCCGGGGCGGCCGATCATCGAGCTGGACAACGGCTGGTACACGGTGGAGGTACTGGCGGGCGCCGTGGTGCGTGACGGGCTGTACGAGCCGGCGATCGAGTTCGTGCTCAAGAAGGCGTATGCCAAACCGCAGACCTCTGCGGTGGATGTCGGGTACCGATTTACCTTGCGTGGATACTTCGACTGATCAACCGTCATCGCGGGGCAAGCCCGCTCCCACGAGCGGGTGGAGCGGGCTTGCGGCCGGTCAGGTGTGGTTGATGTCGCGATCTTTCGTTTCCGGCAGGAACAAGATTCCCAGCACCGCGGTCATTACCGCGATCACGATCGGGTACCACAGCCCGTAGTAGATGTCCCCGGTCGCCGCGACCATGGCGAAGGCCACCGTCGGCAGGAAGCCGCCGAACCAGCCGTTGCCGATGTGGTATGGCAACGACATGGAGGTATAGCGGATCCGCGCCGGGAACAGCTCCACCAGCCAGGCGGCGATCGGCCCGTAGACCATGGTCACGTAGATCACCAGGATGCTAAGCAGCAGCAACACCATCGGGTAGTGAATCTTCGCCGGGTCGGCCTTCTCGGGGTAGCCGGCTTCCTTCAGGGCCGCCGTCAGGGTGGCGGTGAAGGCATCACTTTGGGTCTTCAGGTCCGCCGCGGCCAGGCTGCTGCCCTCGAAGCTCGGGATCACCCGTTCACCGATACGGATCTGCGCCACGCTGCCGGGCTCGGCCTTTTCGTTTTCATACGGGATCGCCCGCTTGGCCAGCAGGCTCTTGGCAATGTCGCAGGAGCTGGTGAACCGGGCCTTGCCCACCGGATCGAACTGGAACGCGCACTGCCCGGGGTCGGCCACCACCACCACCGGGTTCTGCTCCTGGGCGACGAACACGTCCGGGTTGCCGTACTCGGTCAGCGCCTTGAAGATCGGGAAATAGGTCAGCGCGGCGATGATGCAGCCGGCCATGATGATCTTCTTGCGCCCGATGCGGTCGGACAGGCTGCCGAAGACGATGAAGAACGGCGTACCGATCAGCAGCGAGCCGGCGATCAGCAGGTTGGCGGTCTGCGGGTCGATCTTCAACGTCTGCAACAGGAAGAACAGCGCGTAGAACTGCCCGGTGTACCACACCACCGCCTGCCCGGCGGTGCCGCCGAGCAACGCCATGATCACCACCTTGAGGTTTTCCCAGCGGGCGAACGACTCGGTCAGCGGCGCCTTCGACGCCTTGCCTTCGGCCTTCATCTTCATGAACACCGGCGACTCGTTGAGCTGCAGGCGGATGTACACCGAGATCGCCAGCAGCAGGATCGACAGCAGGAACGGGATGCGCCAGCCCCAGGCCTCGAACGCCTCGGTGCCCAGGGCTGTGCGGCAGGCCAGGATCACCAGCAGCGACAGGAACAGGCCAAGGGTGGCGGTGGTCTGGATCCATGCGGTGAAGAAGCCGCGCTTGCCCTTGGGCGCATGTTCCGCCACATAGGTGGCGGCGCCGCCGTACTCGCCGCCCAGCGCCAGCCCCTGCAGCAGGCGCAGGCTGATGAGGATCACCGGCGCGGCCACGCCGATGGTCGCGTAGCTGGGCAGCAGCCCCACCACCGCCGTGGATATGCCCATGATCACGATGGTGATGAGGAAGGTATACTTGCGCCCGATCATGTCACCCAGGCGGCCGAACACGATGGCGCCGAATGGCCGTACGGCAAAGCCGGCGGCGAAGGCGAGCAAGGCGAAGATGAACGAGGTGGTCTCGTTGACCCCGGCGAAGAAGTGCTTGGCGATGATCGCCGCCAGTGATCCGTAGAGGTAGAAGTCGTACCATTCGAACACGGTGCCCAAGGACGAGGCGAAGATGACTTTGCGCTCCTCCCGGGTAATGCCACGTTGGGGCGCGCTACTGCCCGTGGATGCGCTGTCAAGGACCGCCATGGGTCGCCTCCGTCTGGTTGTGGTAGACCGGAGTGCTCCATCAGATCCCAAAGCACGCACCCAGGCCCAAGGGCATTGCAGGCTGCGCGAAGCACCACGAGGCATCGACCTCGGATCGCGGCAAGTCACCTCAAGCATAATCGGCCTTTGAACGATATCCACTCGCATGAGTGTTTATTGACCAATACGGATAGGAAGCCCGGGATGAACGAACGACAGGACAGCGCTTGGCGGGGTCGACTCTGGCTGGCCGATGACCATTGCCTGCTGCTCGGCACGCCAGGGTGCACCAGTGTCCACGCCCACTATGCCCACCAGGTGCTGCTGCCACTCGAGGGCGAGGTATGTGCTGAGATCGCTGGCGAACCGTGCAGCGGCAGGTTGCTGGCCATCGAGTCGTTGCAGCCCCACGCCATGCCCGGGCATCAGACACCCTGCATCACCTTGTTCGCCGAACCCCTGGCGTTTTCCCTGCAGACCTTGCTTGACGCCTGCCAGCAGGCGCCCCGTGATATCCCGGGTCTGGCCCAGGCGTTGCGCCTGGCACCGCGCCGCTCGTTGGACCCGCGCCTGACCCGAGCCCTGGCGCGGATCCGGGCGCTGGACGAGCAGCGCCTGCCAGCCACGACACTGGCGCAGGACGCCGCGCTGTCGATCAGTCAGCTGGAGCGCTTGTTCAGCGGCAGCCTAGGCCTGTCGGTACGACGCCTGGTGCTTTGGCAACGCCTGCGCATGGCCCTGCGCCAGGCCCTTGACGGCATGTCCCTGACCGAGGCGGCCATGGCTGCGGGCTTTGCCGACTCGGCACACCTGTCCCGCAGCCTCCGTCAACAGTTCGGTATCCGCGCCAGCGAGGCCCTGCGCCACCTGCGCTCAGATTCGCTGGCCTAGGGCCTGGCGCAGGCCGCGCGGCAGTGGTGCCGGCGGCTGCGCCGTGGCTGTCGGGCGAAACGGCTCACGCAGCTGTGCCAGGTACGCTTGCGGGTAGTCCGGGCGATCACCGATGCCCACGTCGTCATCGGCCAGTCCATAGCCCGGCAGGTGCAGCGCGGTTCCCAGCAGGCGATCCCACAGCGGGAAAAACAGGGAGAAATTGACGTCACCCAGCGTGCCGTACTTCAGGTGGTGCAGCCGGTGCACGGGTGCCCAGGCAAACAAATGGCGCAGGCCGCCGATGCGCATGTCGACATTGCTGTGCTGCAGCAGCAACTGCACCGAGATACTGAAAGCCAGCAGCGCCGCGATATCCTGCGGCAAGCCCAGCAACAGCAGCGGCAGCACACCGCCGAGGGCCTCGGCGAGCTGGTGCAGCGGGTGCTTCATCAGGCCATTGAAGCCGTACAGCCGGGTCACGCTGTGATGCACCGCGTGCAGGCGCCAGAGCAACGCGCTGCGGTGGCTGGCGTAGTGCACCAGGGTGATGCCCAGGTCGGCCAGGGGTATGGCAAGCAGCAATTGCCACAGCACTGGCCAATGGCTGGGCCACAGCCCGCTGGCCGGCAGCCAGCCGGCGAGCAGTGGAATCGTGGCGATACTGGCGACATTCAGGGTTTCGTTGACCAGCGCATGCAGGCCATCGCGCCCGCCCTCCCCGTCAGCCTCGCTCCAGGCGGGCTTGTACGGGTACAGCGCTTCGCAGGTGAACGACAGCAGGATGGCCACGCCGAGCAGGGGCAACAGCCAGAGAATGTCGGCGCCGAGGTTGATCAGGTAGACGGCTGTACCGATGAAACCGAGGAAGAAGCATGGGGCATAGAGGATGCGCATGGAGGGCTCCGGTCATGGATGGAGCCGCCAGTGTTGCCGGGTGCCTGAGCGTGACGCTTGAACGAACGGCGCATTTCCTGCCCCAGGCCTGCACACGTCCCCTGTAGGAGCGGCCTTGTGCCGCGAAAGGGCTGCGAAGCGGCCCCAGGATTTCAGCGTCGATGAAAAGATCGCCGGGGCCGCTTTGCGGCCCTTTCGCGGCACAAGGCCGCTCCTACAGGGGTTGTCGATGAATACGAGACTCTTTAGATTCGCACCGCCAACTGGCGGCGCATCTCGTCATTGGCGCCCTGGGCCTGGGCCAGTATCGCCCGCAACCCTTGCACCTGGGCGTCGCGCTGCTGCAATTGCTCGTCCAGCAACCGGCTCTGTGCCGTTGCCTGGCGCTGCTCGGCCAGCAGGCGTTCGTTGTCTCGGTGCAGGCGGGTCAGCTCATCCTGACGGGCGACGGCGCCCTGCTGCAGGGTCTGCAACTGGCCCTGCAACTGGCGCACCTGGGTCTCGCTGCGGCGTTGCTCCTGCTGGCGCTGTTCGAGGCTGACGCGCAGTTGCTCGTCCTTGTCGACAAGACGTGCCTGCAATTCGCCCTGGGACTGGCTGAGACCGGCACTGCGCAGCTGTTCGGCCTGCAGACTGGCCTGGCTGGCGGCCAGGCGTTCGGACTCGACTCGCAGCGCACCACTCAAGGTCTCGACCTGGCGCAGCGCGCCGGCCAGCTCGCGCTGAGCCAGTTGCAATTCAGCCTGCATCGCCGCGCAGCGTGCTTCGGCCGCGGCCTCGGCAGCGTCGATGCGCGCCTGCCCTTCCTCCTGCAGTTGCGCGGCCAGTCGCCCGACCATCCGACCCAGCGGTTCGCTCAGCGCCGTGCTGTTGCCCAGCAGCGACGCAGGCTGACGATCGAGTTCCTTCAGGTAGCGGTGGATGGTGGTCTTGGACCCGGTATTGCCCAACTCGATACGTATCGCGTCGATACTGGGATTCTCACCACGGGCCATCAGTGCCTGCCGCGCCTGCTGAACAGCTGCCTTGTCGATGCCTATGCGGGCCATTGCTCACTCCACCATTACATACCATGGCATGTACCATGTAATTTGGTGAATACTGCACGTCCCGCGCCGCCTTTTCAAGCGCGTCGGTTGCAGCTCATCCATTACAGTCGCTTTCATATAGCACAACCGCTTTGATACCCGCCCCTCATAGATGAGATCTATCACCTCATCCAGTCTATCGATTTGACCGCGTCAAATTGCCTCAGCTAACGTGCCGCCCGCTTCGAAGCCGCCCCGCCGCTGTCAAACCCCAATCCACGGTCCAAGCCGTCGTCCTTGCGTTCGAGTTGTTGAAATGTCTGTGAATACCCCCTCCCGGATCACCGAGCTGGTCATAGAAGCCGGCACCCGCAAAGCCCACCTGCCCACCCGCGCCACCCTGATCCTCGGCTTCCTGGCCGGGGCGTTCATCTCCCTGGGTTTCCTGTTGGCGATCCACGTCAGCGCCATGATCCCCACGCCATGGGCTTCGTTCGGCACCCTGCTGGGCGCCGCGGTATTTCCCATCGGCCTGATCCTGGTGATCCTGGCCGGAGGCGAACTGCTCACCGGCAACATGATGAGCCTGCCCCTGGCGATGTTCGCCGGGCGTATCCGCCTGTGGGCAGTGGCGCGCAACTGGGCCCTGGTGACCCTGGCCAACCTGCTGGGCGCGCTGTTCGTCGCCTACTGCTTCGGCCATCTGCTCGGACTGACCGAGGGACCGTACCTGGGCAAGACCCTGGCGGGCGCCACCAGCAAGGTCAGCGCCGATTTCCTGCATGCCTTCGTCTCCGGCATCGGCTGCAACTGGCTGGTGTGCCTGGCCGTGTGGCTGTCCTACGCCAGCCGTGAGATGAGCGGCAAGATCCTCGGCATCTGGTTTCCGATCATGGCCTTCGTCGCCATCGGCTTCCAGCACGTGGTGGCCAACATGTTCCTGATCCCGGCGGCGATCTTTGCCGGCTACCTGAGCTGGGGGCAGTTGCTGGAAAACCTGGCGGCGGTGTTCCTGGGCAATGCCGTGGGCGGAGCGATCTTCGTCGGCCTGGCCTACTACGTCTCGTTCGGCGCCCCGGCGCAGGAACAGGTCGCGCTGCAGTAGCAGGCTTCAGTCAGCCACGGCCCTCGCGGCCTGGGCCAGACGCTGCACGGCCTGGCGAATCTCGTCCGGATCCAGCGAGGCGAACCCCAGGCGCAGGGCATTCTCGGGTTGGCCGGCGGGTGAAAACTGCCGGCCGGCACGCACCACCAGGTCCAGTCGCAACGCCTCGACCACCAGCCGATCCACGTCGATCGACGGGGCGAACCTCACCCACAGCGCCAACCCACCCTCCGGCACCTGCACCGCGATGCCCTCGCCAAAGGCTTCGCGCAGGCAGCCCAGGAGCAAATCCCGGCGCCGCCGGTACTCCCTGGATACCCGCCGCAGGTGCTTCCTGAGCTCACCGGCCTCGATCAGGTCGGCGAGCATCCGCTGCATCACCGCATCGCCCTGCCCCAGGATCAGCGCCGCAGTGCGGCTCAGCGTCTCGGTCACCGCCGGCGGCGCAACGATAAAGCTGCAACGGAAGGTGCTGCCCAATGACTTGGACAGCGAGCCGACATAGATCACATGGCGCTGCAGGGGATCACTGGCCAGCGGCAGGTAGGGCCGCCCGGCAAAGTGGTATTCGTGGTCGTAGTCCTCCTCGATCACGCAGAAGTCATGGCGCCGCGCCAATTCCAGCAACTGCCGCCGGCGACCGGCGCGCAGACTGACGGTGGTGGGAAACTGGTGGTGGGGCGTGACATACAGAAAGCGCACAGGATGCAGCCGGCACAGCGCCTCGATCTGCTCGACCCGACAACCCTCCTCGTCCAGGTCCACGGTCTCCAGCCGGGCGCCCAGCTGGCGGAAGATTTCCCAGGCCGGCGGATAGCTCAGCCGCTCCACCAGCACCACGTCACCAGGCCTGAGCAACACGCTGGCGGCCAGGTACAGCGACATCTGCGTGCCCTGGGTGAGGCAGATATGCTCGGCCCCCACGTTCAACCCACGCTCCTGGCGCAGCATGTCCGCCAACACGCGGCGCAGGTGATGGCCGCTGCCGTCGCTGCCATGGCGCACGGTATTGGTGGCGAAGCTTTGACGCAGGGCCTTGCGGTAGTAACGGTGCAGGACCGCCTGGGGCAACAGGCGATGGTCACAGGCGCCGTTGTCGAAGAACAGCGCCCCGGGGCGCTGATGCCACGCCGTCGCCTGTTCGCTCGCCGCGAAATACGCAGTGGCAGGCGCATCGCGCAATTTCGGAGCGAATGGCTGCGCCACCTCGCGCGCCGGCGTCGCCTGCGCGGCGAGCTGCTGGCTGACGAAGGTGCCACGACGCGGCACGCTGTACAGCCAGCCCTTGGTCGCCGCTTCTTCGTAGGCAAGGATCACCGTCTTGCGATTGACGTCGAGCAGTTGCGCCATGTCCCGAGTACCCGGCAAGGGGGTTCCGGGAAGCAGGCGGCCATCGCTGATCGCGCTGACCAGTCCCTCGACGATCTTTCGATAGGAGGCCTGCAGCTCGCCCCCTTCCAGGTTGAGCAACGGCCGCCATTTGCGTAACTGGACCATGTGAATTATCCAAAACTGGAGGTTCTCCTGGTCCAAGTCTACCGCAACAATCACCGCTCCCACTGCCGCGAGGTCGCCATGCCCAGCCACCATGTCATTGAATTGTCGCCCTCGGGCAGAACCTTCGAGGCCGGCGACGAGCTGCTGCTCGACGCCATGCTCGCCAGCGGCCTGGCCGTGCCCTTCTCGTGCCGTCGTGGCGCCTGCGGCTCGTGCAAGGTCAAGGTGGTCGCCGGTCAATATCGCGACAAGCAGCGCGACACAGACACGCCCGCGCCCTCCTACCCCTTGGCCGCCGACGAACTGCTGCTATGCCAGAGCCACGCCTGCGGCGACATGCGCCTGGCGATTCCCGGCTGGTCACTGGACACGCCGACACTGACCTTCAGCGCGCGGGTGCTGGGCAAACGCCCCCTGAGCGCTGATATCACCGAGTTGGTGCTGCAACCCGAACGACCCATCGAGGTACGTGCAGGCCAGTACGTCAGGTTCCGCCTTGATAACGGTGACAGCCGCTGCTTCTCCATCGCCAACCTGCCGGCCCTGGATCAGGGACGGATGGTGTTTCAGATACGCAGTGTCGCTGGCGGCCTGTTCTCCGAACGCCTGCTGCCGTCACTCGACATCGGCGATGTGCTGATGCTCGAAGGCCCGGTGGGGGCCTGCACCTGGCAACATGAAGATGAACGCCCCGTGGTGCTGTTCGCCACAGGGACCGGTTATGCCGGCATCAAGCCGCTGCTGCTGACGGCCCTGGCGCGCAATACCGAGGTCACGCTGTATTGGGGCGGCGCCTCGCCGGCCGACTTCTACGACCGTGCGTTCCTCGACCAGAGCAGCCAGGCGCACCCTCGCTTTCGCTGGTACCCGGTCCTGGCGGCACAGGCCCGCGTGCAGCAAGTGGCACTGGCCCAGGCACATTACTGGGCCGATACTCAGGTCTATGCCTGTGGCAACGGCACGATGATCCAGCAGGTCCGCGAACAATGCCTTGGCGCAGGCGTGCAGGCCCATCGCTTCATCGCCGAGGCCTTCGTGCCCAGCGGCGCAGCGCTGCCGTCGACGGCACTGGACCCACAACTGGAGAAAGTCGGCCCGCGCTACTCGCTGGACGGCATGCTCGCCGCCCGCGAACAGACGGTACGGGCCCTGGCCGCCATCGCCGGCCAGCTGGAAGTCGGCATGACCACCGCCCAGGCCTTGGCCATGGCCGAGCGCACCTTGCGGGCCATGGGCGCCTCGCACACCTGGCACCCGACCTATATCCGCTTCGGCGACGACACCGTGCGCACCCCGCGCCAGGGCATCGACCCGCAGCGCAGGCTGCGCGCCAGCGATATCGCCGTGGTCGACCTCGGCCCGGTCTGGGACGGCTACGAGGGCGACTATGGCGACACTTTCGTGTTCGGCGAACATCCCCTGCACCACGCCTGTGTCGAAGCGCTGCACGCGGTGTTCGCCGAAACGCGCCAGGCCTGGCGCGGAGGGCTGACCGGGCGCGAGCTGTACAACGTTGCCGAGCGCAGCGCCCAGGCCAGGGGCTGGCGCCTGGAGCGCAACCTGGCCGGGCATCGCATCGCCGACTTCCCCCATGTCCTGTACGGGCAGGAGAAACTGGCCGACCTGCAGATCGTGCCGGGGGAGATGGTCTGGGTGCTGGAGATCCAGCTGTGCCATCCCAGCGAACCGGTCGGGGCGTTCTTCGAGGATATCCTCATCGCCCGTTGACCCTGCCTGGCTGAGCGCCAACCGCACCACTGGATGTTAATGATTTGCATTGAGGTTTTCCCGTGCTGGGTCGGAAAGCCTAGTGAATGCCTTCACTCACTTGCGAATCGAAAGGAATCCAGCATGTCGCAACAGCGTGTCAGCCCGGCGCAGCAGCCGGCTGTGCCCCACTTCGACCTCAATCGCACCTTCGCCGCCGTGCACATGGCCTTGCTGCTCGGCCTGGGCGGCGCGTCCATGAGCGTGACCGCGGCGCAGACCGTGGAACGCGCCGAGGAAGTGGAAAAAACCCGCCAAGGCCAGGCCAACGGCAGCCTCGAGCTGACCGAGACCCGGGTCGAAGGCAACCTCGACGCCCCGAGTGCCTTGCCCCCCGCTTACGCCGGCGGCCAGGTGGCCTCGGGCGGCCGGGTCGGCTTGCTGGGCAACAAGGACTTCATGGAGACGCCGTTCAGCACCATCAGCTACACCGACCAGTACATCCAGGACACCCAGGCGCAAACCGTCACCGACGTGATCGCCGCGACCGACCCCGCAGTGTTCAGCAATGGCCTGAAGGGCACCTACAGCGAGAACTACTCGATCCGCGGCTTCAACTCCAACATCAACGATGTGAGCATCGGTGGCCTGTACGGCATGGCGCCCTACTACCGGATCTCGCCCGAGATGTACGAGCGCATCGAAGTGCTCAAGGGCCCGTCTGCCCTGCTCAACGGCATGCCACCGGCCGGCTCGGTGGCCGGCAGCATCAACCTGGTGCCCAAACGCGCGGGCGCCGAACCGCTGACGCGGATCACCACCACCTACATGTCCGACGCGCAGTTCGGCGGGCACCTCGACGTCGGCCGCCGCTTCGGCGAAGAGCAGCAGTTCGGCGTGCGCTTCAACAGCGTCTATCGCGACGGCGACACCGCGACCGACCATCAGCGCATGAAGGCCGAGCTCAACGCCCTGGGCCTCGACTGGCGTGGCGAGCGGGCGCGCCTGTCCGCCGACCTGTACGAAAGCGAGGACAGGGTCAGGGGCCAGAACCGCGGCATCGGCCTGGCCGCGGGCGTGCCCGTGCCCAGGCCGCCGAAGTCCGAGACCTTGCTCAACCCGGACTGGGGCTTCGTCCAGACCCGCGACAAGGGCGTGATCGTGCGCGGCGAGTACGACCTCAACGACAACCTCATGGCCTATGCCGCAGCCGGCACCAGCAAGACCGACTACGCCTACAGTGGCACCATGCTCGCCGAGGTGCTCAACACCGCCGGGGATCTGCAGACGAACATGGGCCAGTTGAAGATCGACCTGAAGAAGACTTCGGGCGAGGCCGGCCTGCGCGGCCATTTCGACACGTTCGGCGTCGGTCACCAATGGTCGCTCAACGCCACGCACTACTCGGACAAGCAGCGCGACTATGGCCGGCGCAACGTCCCGGGGGCCGAGTGGATCAACAATATCTACCACCCGGTCTGGGGGCCGGAGGCCGCCAGGAGCTACCCGGCCATCGCCCACACCGAGTCGCGCCTGAGCAGCTACGGCCTGGCCGACACCCTGTCGTTGCTCGACGAGCGCCTGCAACTCACCCTCGGCGTGCGCCGCCAGCAGGTGCTGACCGACAGCTTCAACGTCAGCACCGGCGCGCACACCACGCGCTACAACGAAAGCGCCACGACGCCAGCGGCAGCGGTGCTGGTCAAGGTCACCGACGAAGTGTCGCTGTACGCCAACTACATCGAAGGCCTGAGCAAGGGTGCCATCGCCCCGATTACCGCGCCCAACGCCGGCCAAGTGTTCGCGCCCTACAAGTCCAAGCAGAAGGAAGTCGGCATCAAGCTCGACCTTGGCGACTTCGCCCACACCCTGAGCCTGTACCAGATCGAACGCCCCAGCAGCTTCACCGATCCGGTGACCAAGGTGTTCTCCTTCGGTGGCGAACAGCGTAACCGCGGGCTCGAGTGGAGCTTCTTCGGCACCCCGCTGAGCGACGTACGCCTGATGGGCGGCGTGGCGCGCCTGGACCCCAAGGTGACCAAGGCCGAGAACCCCGCCGAGGAAGGCAAGACCGCCACCGGTCAGCCGAAACTGCAGGGCAAGCTGGGCGTGGAATGGGACACCCCGCTGCTCGATGGCCTGACCCTGACCGCCAACGCCACCGCCGTGTCGAAGCAGTACATCAGCGACGACAACAGCCAGTCGATCCCTGGCTACACGATATATGACGTCGGCGCCCGCTACCGGCTGCAGGTGGCGGACCACCCGGTGACCTTGCGCGGCACGGTGGAGAACGTGACCAACAAGGCCTACTGGGGCATGCCGCTGCTCACCAGCCTGGGGCTGGGTGCGCCGCGTACCATGCAGGTATCCGCCAGCATCGACTTCTGACGTCAGTCCGCCTTGCCCACCGGCATCGGTTGCCCCGCCAGGACACTGGCGGGCGTGACCACCTGGCCCAGGTCTATGTGGCGGAAGTCCGGCTTGGCCCCAAGCCGCGCATTGAAGCGCACGTTGAAGGTGAACGGATCGTCCGTCGGCATGTCCAGCGAACGGCCGTAGAGCGCGCTCACGGCCGTGCCGTCATAGCCCATCAGCTTGAGCAGCGTGGGGAACAGGTTGTAATGGCTGGAGGCGTTGCGGTTGGCCTGCAGATGGGCCTGCCAGTCCAGCGTGCGCAGGCCCTCGCCCTGGATCACCACCAGCGGCACCAGGCCTTCTTCGGGCACCGGATCGCTGTCGCAGTGGGTGTTCAGCCCGGGGTTGCCGCGTTCATGCAGGTCCTGGCCATGGTCTGAGGTGTAGAGCACCACGGCCTGGCTGAGGTCGCCCTCGGCGAACAGCCGGCGGAAGAACTCGCCGACATTCCACAGCACGGTGTTCTGGTAGGCGTTGCGGTACAGCACCCAGTCCTGGGGCCGGCCATCGAAGCCGTCGCGGGTGCCGGTGTCGGCGATATCGACATAGCGCCCCCGCGGCAAGGCGGGCTGGTACTTGAGGAA
Organism: Pseudomonas sp. 2hn; assembly: GCF_019646095.1. Classification (NCBI taxonomy): domain Bacteria; kingdom Pseudomonadati; phylum Pseudomonadota; class Gammaproteobacteria; order Pseudomonadales; family Pseudomonadaceae; genus Pseudomonas; species Pseudomonas sp. 2hn. The sequence continues at coordinate 3,324,982 of NZ_CP081016.1, forward strand.
TTCGTCCGGGTACTTGTCGTGCACCGGGAAGTGGGCGCCGACCTTGTTCACCACGATCAACTGCGGCCTGCCGTCCTTGAGCAGCGCCACCAGCCGCTCCAGCGCCGCCATGTCGCGCTGTACCACAGGCGTGTCGTCGAACTGGATGAACTGGTCGATATCGCGCTTCTCGGTCTCGGTCATCAGGTTCTGCAGGTTACCGCCGGTGCGCTGGCCATCGATGTATACCGTACCCAGGCCCGCGCGCTTGGCGTACTGCCAGATCGACGGCTGGGTCGAATTGATCCGCAGGTAATCACCGCGGGTGCCGCCATAACGCAGGGTGACATTGGTGTCGGCGCTGCAGTTGGCGATGGACGCGGCGTAGCCGAAGTTGACGATGGACACGCCGGGCTGGGCCTGGGCCAGGTGACTGGTGACCCCGGCCGGGGTGTTCAGGTCCAGGTAGTTGCCCGAGATGCTCTCGTCGATCAACAGCACGATATCCCGCGCCATCGCTGGCCCCGACTGGGCCAGACTCACTGGCTGGCGCGGCCCGACATGGTCGTGCAGGGTCTCGTAGCCGAACAGGCTGAGGTAGGCCAGCGGCGTGTACATCACTGGCAGCCCGCGGGCGCCCTCGCCGGCGCGCACGAACAGGATGGCAATCAGCACCAGCAGGCCCAGCACCGGCGCCACGGGTGGCAACAGCCACGGTAGCCGAGGGGTCGGCCCCGGACGCAAACCAAGACCAACCAGCAGCAACAGCGCCCGTGCCGCGGCCAAGGTAATGGCGTAGTGATATTGCTGCAGGGCCTCCTGGACGAAGCCACCGGCATAGACCATGGACACGAATGCGCTATAGGTCAGGTAGGAGTCGGTGATGCGGTTATAAGCATCGAGAAAGATCGCGCTGACCGTGAATACAAGCGCCAGCGACCAGCGCAGCCAGCCGGGGCGGCTGAACGCTGCCAGCAGCAGCGCCAGCGCCAATACTACAAACACCCCCAGGTACAGCACCAATGGCAAGCCAATACCCAGTGCTTCTATGCGCTCGCGGTAATAGGCATGAAAGCTGGCCAGATAGACGAGCAACAGCAAAAGCTTGATCCATCCGCGCATGTTTCGGCCACTCTGGTCATGGAAATCTCCTCAAACCGTAGCAGCTGTGAAACAAACCACAACGCAAAAAAGTCAAAATTCCGACGACATGCCGACACCGTAATCTGGCACCTGCCGCAAGTTGTTGTTGATTCTCTCTATCGTCTGGAACCCGCTTATTCCGGCGCGTCCAACCGTTCATCGGTTCGTCGAACGGCCAATTGCCACTAGCTATGCGCGCTAACACACGGATTGGAAAAGGGTTGGTGGCAGATCGCCCGTTTCGCCAGGGTCTGTAAATTCGACGAAACATGCCATTGCTTTGACGCAAATCCACCGGGCTGAGCTATACCCAATTCACACCACTGTTTCATCTCCCTTACTCATCCATACGAGGCACCGCGCATGGACGTGAGCGTTTTTGGCACCGGTTATGTCGGACTGGTACAGGCAGCAGCCCTGGCGGACGTCGGTCACAGGGTCCTGTGCGTGGATGTCGATACCCACAAGATCAACCAGTTACGCCAGGGCGTACCGCCGATCAGCGAGCCGGGCCTGTCGGACCTGCTCGAGGACAACATCAAGGAAGGTCGCCTGCTGTTCAGCACCCAGGCCAGCGATGCGGTCAGCCACGCCGAGCTGATCTTCATCGCCGTCGGCACGCCGCCCGACGAGGACGGCTCGGCCGACCTCAGCCATGTGCTCAACGTCACCCGGCAGATCGCCGCGCTGATGGAGACCGACCATACCCTGATCATCAAGTCCACCGTGCCGGTGGGCACCGCCGACCAGGTCATGGCCCTGGCCCGCGACGAACTGCAGCGCCTGGGCAAGGGCCAGTTACAGGTGCGCGTGGTGTCCAACCCCGAGTTTCTCAAGGAAGGCAGCGCCCTGGCCGACTGCATGCGTCCGGACCGGATCATCGTCGGCACCCTCGACGAAGTCGCCCATGACCAGCTGGCCGAACTGTACGCGCCGTTCTGCCGCAACCACGAAAAGCTGATGTTCATGGACAACCGCAGCGCCGAGCTGACCAAGTACGCCGCCAACGCCATGCTCGCCACCCGCATCAGCTTCATGAACGAGCTGGCCAACCTCAGCGAACACCTGGGCGCCGATATCGAAGCGGTGCGCCGGGGCATCGGCTCCGACCCGCGCATCGGCTACCACTTCATCTATCCAGGCTGCGGCTTCGGCGGCTCGTGCTTCCCCAAGGACATCAAGGCCCTGCTGCACACCGCCGCCCACAGCGGCATGCCGCTGCGCCTGCTGCAGAGCGTCAATGAGGTCAACGACCAGCAGCGGCGCATCCTCTTCGCCAAGCTCAAGCAGCGCCTGGCGGGCCTGGCCGGCAAGTCCATCGCCCTGTGGGGCCTGGCCTTCAAGCCCAACACCGACGACATGCGCGAGGCCCCCAGCCGCTACCTGATGGAGGCCCTGTGGGCCGAAGGCGCCACCGTGCGCGCCTACGATCCCGAAGCCATGGACGAGTGCCGGCGCCTGTACGGCTACCGTGACGACCTGCACCTGTGCGCCACCCGCGACGACACCCTGCAGGACGCCGATGCCCTGGTGATCTGCACCGAGTGGAAGAACTTCCGCGTGGTCGACTTCTCGATGCTGGCCAGCAAACTGCGCGAGCGGGTGATCGTCGACGGACGCAACCTGTACAACCCCGAACAGGTCGCCGCCCACGGCCTGCACTACAGCGGCATCGGCCTACGCCAGGTCGCCCCGCAGGTGGATGCGCCATGAAAGTGCTGGTCACCGGCGCGGCCGGCTTCATCGGCGCCCACACCTGCCGCCAGCTATTGCTCGAGGGGCACCAGGTGGTGGGGCTGGACAACTTCAACGACTACTACGAGCCGGCACTCAAGCATGCCCGCGTGCACTGGGTGCGCCAGACAGTCGGTGACTTCCCGCTGCACTGCCTGGACCTGGGCGACCGCGACGGCATGGCCCGGCTGTTCGCCAGCGAGCGCCCCGAGGTCGTCGTGCACCTGGCGGCCCAGGCCGGCGTGCGCTACTCGCTGCAGAACCCGCAGGCCTACCTGGACAGCAACCTCGCCGGCTTTCTCAACATTCTCGAAGGTTGCCGCCGCCATCCGGTCAAGCACCTGCTGTACGCCTCGTCCAGCTCGGTGTATGGCGCCAACCAGCAGACGCCCTATCGGGTGCAGGATCCGGTGGACCACCCGCTCTCGCTGTATGCCGCCACCAAGAAAGCCAACGAGGCCATGGCCCACAGCTACAGCCACCTTTATGGCATTCCCTGCAGCGGCCTGCGCTTCTTTACCGTGTACGGCCCCTGGGGTCGCCCGGACATGTCGCCGATGCAGTTCGCCAAGGCGATCAGCGAAGGCCGGCCGATCCAGCTGTTCAACCATGGCCGCCACCAGCGCGACTTCACCTACATCGACGACATCGTCGAAAGCCTGGTGCGGCTGATCCCCCTGCCCCCGGTCGCCGACCCGCAGTGGGATGCGCTCGACCCGGACCCGGCCAGCAGCCACGCACCCTGGCGCCTGTACAACATCGGCGGGCAGCGCCCGGTGGAGCTGCTCGACTACCTGGCCCTGCTGGAAAAACACCTGCAGCGCAACGCGGTGATCGAACTGCTGCCGCTGCAGCCGGGCGATGTGCTGGCCACCTGCGCCGACGCCAGCGCCCTGGCCAGGATCACCGGTTTCACCCCACAGATAGGCCTTGATGAAGGGCTCGGGCGCTTCGTCGCCTGGTTCAAGAGCTACCACTCGCCCGCCGCCAGCGAAGCGGCGCCCACGGGCGAGCAGCCAGATCAGCGGAGGGCGGTATGACAGGACAACCCAAGAGCGCGCAACTGCAGGCGCTGTACCAGGACAAACGCATGGACCCGGCGCACCGGCAACGCATCGATGCCGCCATCCACATGCAGGGCCGCGGTTGGATGACCGGCCGCGCCGGGGGCCGCCCGTGGACGCTGTCGCGCACCAACCGCGTGCTGTCGTGCCTGGCCGCGCTGACCCTGCTGCTGCTGCTGTCGCCGGTGTTCCTGGTGCTGGCGCTGCTGATCAAGCTGTCCAGCAAGGGCCCGGTGTTCTTCGTGCAGAAGCGCACCGGCTACCGGGGCCGCGCCTTCGGCATGTACAAGTTCCGCACCATGGTGGCCAACGCCGAGGCGCTGAAGGACTCGCTGCGTCACCTGAACAAGCACGGCGCCGAATCCATCGATTTCAAGATCGACAAGGACCCGCGCATCACCTCGATAGGCGGCTGGCTGCGCCGCAGCAGCCTGGACGAGCTGCCCAACCTGATCAACGTGGTCACTGGCGACATGCGTCTGGTCGGCCCGCGCCCCACCTCGTTCAACGCCTACCGCTACCACGACAACCACCTGGCGCGGCTGTCGATCTACCCGGGCATGACCGGCCTGTGGCAGATCTCCGGGCGCAGCAATATCGACTTTGACCAACGCGTAGAGCTGGACCTGAGCTACATCAACGAACAGAGCCTGATGCTGGACCTGAAGATCCTGCTCAAGACCCCGTTCAAAGTCTTCACTGGCCACGGAGCAAGCTGAGATGGACGGTTCATCCTCGAGAAGCCTGACGATCGCTACCCCAAGCGAGACCAACCTGACCTCCACCGTGCTCGACCTCGACCAGCGCACCCTGCTGCTGACCGCGGCCAACACCGGCAGCGGCACCAGTACCAGCGCCCTGGCCTTCGCCAGCCAGCTGGCGCTGATGAGCGCGGGCAACGTGCTGCTGATCGACGCCAGCCTCAGCCCCGGCGGCCTCAGCCAGCAGCTGGGCCTGGGCAAGCTGCGCGGCTACAGCGACCTGCTGTTCAACCAGGACACACCGCCGCTGGCCCAGGACTGCATCGTGCGCCTGTCCGACCAGCCCTTCGACGTGCTGCCGGTGGGCACCTGGAAGCGCGGCCGCGACCGCCTCGACCACGAGCAGTTGCGCGTGCTGCTGCACCAGCTGAGCAACCAGTACCGCTTCGTGGTGATCGACGGCGAAGCCATCTATGCCAGCGCCGACAGCCTGGTGATCGGCACCCTGGTCGACGGCGTGATCCTGGTGGTCTGCGCCGAGGAGACCCGCTGGGAAGTCGCCCAGGCCGCCAGCCAGCGCCTGACCCAGGCAGGCGCGCGATTGATCGGCAGCGTGTTCAACAAGCGCAAGTACTACATGCCCAAGTGGCTGTACGAAAATCTCTGAGAGGCCGCACAGGATGAACGCCATGAGATATCCATCGATTGCCTTGTGCGTGCTGGCCCTGGCCGGCTGCGCCAGCCAGGAAGACCGCCAGATGCCGGTGCAGATCCTCACCGCGCCACCGGCCGAGAGCCAGGCCACCGAAGTCGCCCGCCGCGAGCAGGTGCTGCGCCCGCAGGACGTGCTGGAGGTGATCTTCCACGTCAGCAACCGGTCGGCCGGGGTCTACCGCATCCAGTCCGGCGACACCCTGGACCTGAACTTCATGGCCGCCAGCGGCCTGAACGGCAACCAGCTGGTGCAGCCCGACGGCAGCATCACCCTGCCCAGCACCAACGCCGCGGTGCGCGTCGAGGGCATGACCCCCGGCGAGGCCGAGAGCGCCATCCGCCAGGCCTACCAGGACAAGCGGGTGTTCAAGCCCAATCGCGACCAGGTCACCGTGCGGGTGATCAGCCCGATGACCGACGAGGTCAACCTGAAGAACGCCCTCAACCACCCCGGCACCGGCATGAGCCGCGACATCACCGTGGGCAACGACGGCCGCGCCACCTTTCCGGAAATCGGCTCGGTGCCGCTGCAGGGCATGACCGTCAACCAGCTGCGCGACTACCTCAACGAGCGCTACGCCACCCTGCCCGGGCGCATGAGCGTGGACGTGCTGCTCAAGTCCACCGCCGCCAACGAGATCTACGTGCTCGGCGAAGTCGGCCAGCCCGGCGCCTTCCAGATCCGCCGTCCGGTGTCGGTGCTCGAGGCCCTGACCCTGGCCCGCGGCCCGACCCTGAAGGCCAAGCTCGGCTCGGTAGTGATCATGCGCCGTGAGGGCAACACCGTGCACGCGGTCAACTACGACGTCGACCAGGCGCTGTCCGGCGGTACCCAGAAACTCGCCTACCTGCAGCCCGAAGACATGCTCTACGTGCCCAAGACCAAGCTGGCCAGCGCCGCCGAGCTGTCCCGTCAACTGGCCGACGTGGTGCTGTTCCAGGGCTTCGGCTTCAGCTTCAGCTACCGCGTCGACAACAAAGAAAGCAACGACTGACCGGGGGACGGACCATGACCACGCAACCCAAAGAAAACTATGTGCATGAGTTCTTCCGCATCTTCTTCGCCAACCGCCAGTTGGTGAAACGGGTGTTCCTGGTGTTCGCGGTGATCGCCGTGCTGTTGCCGCTGGTGCTCAAGCAGAGCTTCGACATCACCGCCGAAGTCATCGTGCAGTCCAAGAAACTCTCGCAGAGCGACACCACCTCGGCGCTCAGCCAGCAGGCCGACCAGTTCATCCCGCCGTCGCTGGCCGACATGGAGACCGAGAGCAACATCCTGCGCTCGCCGACCCTGATCCGCCAGACCATCGGCGAGCTGCGCAAGGAAGGCCACTACCCGGATGAGCCCGGCCTGCTGCGCCGTACCGTGCTCGACCCGGTACGCCACGCGGTGTTCGACCCGCTGCACCGGCTGTTCGGCAACAGCGTGGCCGATGACCGCGACACCCAGCTCGACACCCTCACCGACCAGGCGGTCAAGGATCTCAAGGTCGAGACCCTGCCCGGCTCCAACGTGATCTCCATCACCTACAGCGCCGACGATCCGAAGCTGGGCACGCTGTTCGTCAGCCGCCTGCTGGAGAACTTCCTGGCCAACCGCCAGGACCTGCAGTCCAACGAGCTGCCCGAGGCGTTCTACGAGCAGAAGAAACTGCACTACCAGGCGCGCCTGGGCGACCTGGAAAGCCAGCGCTTGGGGCTGCTGACCGCCATCGGCTCGTCGGACCCCAAGGAAGAGATCACCTTCCGGCTGAACGCCATCAACACAGAGGAACAGGCGCTCAACCTGCAGCGTGACCGCCAGTTGCAGAACCAGAAGTGGCTCGACTACCTGCAGAGCAGCCTGGCAGCGGCCAGCAAGGCGAGGATGGCCGACTACGCGTTCCCCTACACCTTCACCACCACGGTCGACAACGTTGCCTTCGAAGACCGCGAGATCAAGCAGCTCGGCGAGCAGCTGACCACCCAGCTGGCCCGCTACAACGGCGACGCCACGGTGTTCCAGCCGGGCTCCGACCAGATGGTCATGGCCCGCCAGCAGATCGCCCAGTTGCGCGCGCAGTTCCTCAAGATCGTCGAGAACCGCATCCGTGAGCGCCAGCAGGACCTGGCGGTAACCCAGCAGGTGATCGAGCAGAAGACCCAGCGCATCGCCGACTACAGCAAGCGCATCCTCCAGCTGCGCGAGACCCAGAGCAAGACCCGCCAGCTGGACACCGAGATCGATGCCCTGCACAAGGCCTTCTCCACCTACGCCCAGCGTTACGAGGAAAGCCGCGGCCAGGGCCTGCTCGACGGCAGCCAGTCCAACGCGCGGATCCTCAGCGCGCCCTACGAGCCCACTGCGGCAAGCTTCCCGAAACCTGGCCTGATCATTCCGTTCGGCCTGGTCACCGGCCTGCTGCTGGCGATCGCCGTGGTCTACGTCAGGGAGTTCTTCGACCACCGCTTCAAGCATCCGGCGCAGATCAGCCACGAGCTGGGCCTGCCGGTGCTGCTGGTGATCAACGACCAGGCCCCGGCGCTGCCCAACCCGCACAAGAGCTGGTCGCTGCCACGCCTGTGGCACTGGGTGCGCAATTGAACGCCGCGCTGCACGCCGGCCGGCCGATCCTGCACCTGCTCGGCAGTGGCGGGTTCTACGGCGCCGAGCGCATGCTCCTGGACCACTGCCAGGCCACCCCCGGCCAGCATCGGGTGCTGTTCCTCGATGCCCCGGCGGAACTGGTGACACGCTTTCGCGAGGCCGGCGTCGAATGCGACACCTGCCATGGGCTGGGGGCGGTGCTCAAGGTACTCGGCGCGCAGCGCGGCCAACGTCCGTTGGTCAACAGCCACAACTTCAAAGGCCAGCTGTTCGGCTGGATCGGCGCCACCCTGTGGCGCCTGCCGATGGTCAGCACCCAGCATGGCTTCACCCCGCGCAGCCGCAAGCAGCGTTTCTACACCTGGCTGAGCCTGCAACTGTGCCGCACGCCGACCGTGGACACGGTGGTGTGCGTGGCCGAGAGCATCGCCCGCATCCATCGCGATGCCGGCGTGCCCGAGGCCAAGTTGCGGGTGATACCCAACGGGCTGCCCGAGCACACCAAGGATGACCTGCCAGGTGGCGTAGGAGCGGGTTTCGTGGGAGCGGGCTTGCCCCGCGATACGCTGTCAGATTTGACATCGCCATCGCGGGGCAAGCCCGCTCCCACGCCAGGACCTCACCACTGCGATAAAAACCCCTGGCTCGCCGCCTACGTCGGCCGACTGTCCAGCGAAAAAGGCCCCGACCTGTTCCTCGACACCCTGATCCCGGTGTGCCAGCGCCACCCACAGGTCCACGCCGTGATGCTCGGCGAAGGCCCCGAACGCGACACCCTGCAGGCCCGCATCGACGCCGCCGGTCTCACCGCGCGCATCACCCTGCCGGGCTTCCAGCGCGACATGCGCGCCTGGATGAAGCGCCTGGACGCCCTGGTCATCAGCTCGCGCACCGAAGGCACGCCGATGATCCTGCTCGAGGCCATGCAGGACGGCGTGCCAGTAGTGGCCTTCGGTGTCGGCGGCATTCCCGACGTCATCGAACACGGGCGCAACGGTCTGTTGGCCGCCCCGCTGGCCAGCGCCGAACTGGGCGAACACCTCGAGGCCCTGCTCGTGGATCCCGCGCAGGCCGCCGAGCTGGTCGCCGGCGCCCGCCGCACGCAACGCGAACGCTACCACCTGCCGACCCTGGCACAACGCTGGGCCCTGGTCTATCGGGGCACGGCCGAGGAGGTTGTCGCATGATCATTCCCCTGTCGCTGGTGGCCCTGGTGGCCCTGCTGAGCCTGGGGCTGCTGGCCAGCCCCTACCCGTTCCTGGCCCCCGGCGGCGTGATCGGCCTGGCCGGCGTGCTGGTGCTGTACCGCAAGCCGGCCTGGGGCCTGCTGGCGATCGCCACCCTGGTGCCGCTGGAGGGGCTGCTCAAGGACGGCCTGGTGTCCGGCGCCAAGCTGGTGGGCGTCGGCCTGGTGCTGATCCTCAGCCTGCAGCTGGCGGTGCGCCAGTTGCCCGGCGAACGCCTGCGCAGCAACCAATGGCGCCTGCTGCTGGCGTTCATGGCCCTGTACCTGCTGAGCCTGTGGACCAGCGACGACCTGGCCCTGTCGGGTGGGCACCTGCGCGAGTTGCTGGTGGGCCTGGTGGTGTTCGTCATCACCCTGCTGGTCGGCCGCGACCTCAACCTGCCGATGCTGGCCCGGCTGATCACCGTCAGCGTGTGCGTCACCTGCCTGTTCGCGATCTTCTCCACCAAGTACCAGGAACAGGGCCGCGCCTCGGCCATGCTCGACCCCAACGCCTTCGCCCTGCTGATCACCATCGCCATGCCGCTGGGGCTGTGGCTGGCGATCAAGGCCCGGCAGATCCCGGTCAAGCTGTTCTGGGCCGGCTGCTGCCTGTTGCTGCTGGTGGGCATGACCAAGACCGAGTCGCGCTCGGGGCTGGTGGTGCTGATGATCAGCCTGGGCATCGTGCTGTACAACTACCGCGAACAGCTGACCTACATCCGCCCGCGCCACCTGGGCTTCGCCATACTTGGCCTGGCCATCGTCCTGCCCCTGGGCGTGGCGCTGATGCCGGCGGGCTACGCCGAGCGCATCCAGTCGCTGATGCTGCTCAAGTCCGGGGTCAACGCGCACCAGGACGAATCGCTGGGCCGACGCGCCTCCTACCTGGTGGTGGGCAAGGAAATGATCAGCCACAGCCCGCTGCTCGGCACCGGGCCCGGCACCTTCCCGCTGCATTACGCCGACACCGGCTTCTCCAAGGCCTTCGCCCCGGTCAACAGCAAGACCACCGACCTCTACCGCCGTGCCCACAACACTTACCTGGAGCTGTTCAGCGAGGTCGGCCTGCCGGCGGGCCTGCTGTTCGTCGGCATGATCTTTCTCGCCCTGCGCAACTTCTGGCGAGCCCGCGCCATCTTCCGCGCGGCCGGCGATGCGGACCGCGCCGACCTGATGACCCACCTGACCATGAGCATGCTGGCCATCGGCCTGTTCCTGATGTTCCTCAGCGCCCCCAGTCACAAGTACCTGTGGCTGATGCTGGCGCTGTCCAGCGTGCTGCTGGGCCAGGCCCGTGAACAACAGCCAGCGGAGGTGGCCCGATGAGCCGGGTGAGCATCGTCATCCCGATGTTCAACGAGGCCCGCCATATCGGCCGCACCCTGGACGCCGCCCGGCGCTCGGCCAGCGCGGCGGGCCTGGCCTGCGAGCTGATCGTGGTCGACAACGGCTCCAGCGACGACGGCCCACGTATCGCCCGCGAGCACGGCGCCCAGGTGTTGACGCTACCCGGGGTGGCCATCGGCGCCCTGCGCAACGCCGGCGTGGCCGCCAGCCACGGCGAATGGCTGGCCTTCCTCGACGCCGACATCGAGGTGCCCGAGCACTGGCTGGACCTGCTGCTGGACCTGCAGCGCCGCGGCGAAGGCGATGTCTTCGCCCTCGACTGCGACACCCCGCGCCACGCCCCGTGGTTCGCCCAGGCCTGGCAACGACGCACCCTGCGCACTGGACAGACGGTGCAGGACTGCACCTGGCTGCCCACCCCCAACCTGCTGATGCGCCGCAGCTGGTTCGACCAGGTCGGCGGTTTCGACGAGCGCCTGCGTACCGGCGAGGACAAGGACTTCACCCTGCGCCTGCATGAGTCCGGCGCCCGCCTGCGGGTGCTGCGCCAGCCCGCGGTGCTGCACTGGGGCTACGAGGCTAACTGGCGCGAATGGCTGGGCAAGGAAATGTGGCGCCAGGGCAGCCACCTGCAACTGCTGCGCAGCCATGGCGTCAGCCTGCGCCTGCTGCGCTTCCCGCTGCTTTCGGTGGGGGCCTGGGTTCTGGATGCCATAGCCCTGTCGGCCCTGCTCGACGGTTTCCCCCATGTGGCCCTGTTCTTCCTGCTGGTCAGCGCCCTGCCCGCGCTGTTCCTGAGCCTGCGCCAGAGCCGCCGCCACCGAGACCCGCTGCTCACCCTGCAACTCTGGGGCCTGCACTGGCTGCGCCTGCACCTGGCCGGCGCGGCGTTCATCCTCAGCCTGTTCAACCGCACCGCAAGGAGGCCCGCCCGTGGCTGAGTTCATCTTCTGGCTATGCCTGTTGCTGCCGTTGTACGCCTGGGTCGGCTATCCCCTGCTGCTGACCCTGGCCGCGCCGTTCTTTGCCCGTCGCACGCATTCGCCGCTGCCGGCGCAGCGGGTGAGCGTGGTGATCGCCGCGCATAACGAAGAGCGGCATATCGAAGCCAAGCTCGCCAGCGTGCTCGGCCAGGACTACCCCGCCGCCGAGCTGCAGGTGGTGGTGGCCAGCGACGGCTCCAGCGACCGCACCGTGGCGCTGTCCCGCGCCCTGGGTGACCCGCGGGTGCAGGTGCTGGACCTGCCGCGGCTGGGCAAGGCCGGGGCGCTGAACAGTGCCGTGCAGGTGTGCACGGGCGACCTGCTGGTGTTCACCGACGCCGACAACCAGTGGTCGGCCGACACCCTCGGGCTGCTGCTGGCCCCGTTCGCAGACGCGCAGGTCGGCGGCACCGCCGGGCACATGATCATCCCCGACCCGGGCAAGGGCCTGAGCATCGGCGACAGCCTGTACCGGCACTACGAAGCCTGGGTGCGCAAGGTGGAGAACCGCACCGGCTGCATGGTCTCGGCCGACGGTGCCCTGCTGGCCCTGCGCCGGGCGCTGTACCAACCGATTCCCAAGCAGGTCAACGACGACTTCTTCATCAGCACCTGCGCCCCGGCTGCAGGGCTGCGGATCGTCTACGTGCCCGAGGCGGTGGTGCTGGACCAGGGCGTGGACGAGGCCGACAAGCAGTTCCGCCGCCGCCAGCGGGTCACCGTCGGTGGCCTGCTGAGCCTGGCCGCCCGCCGCGAGCTGCTCAACCCGGCGCGTCACGGCCTGTACGCCATCGCCCTGATCAGCCACAAGCTGATCCGCCGCCTGGCCCCGGTGCTGCTGCTGCCACTGCTGCTGGCCAACCTGTGGCTGGCCATCGAGCCCGGGTTCTACCGCCTGACCCTGGCCCTGCAGCTGCTCGGTTACGCCGCCGCCATCGCCGGCCTGCTCGACGCCCGCCGCCGCCTGCCGCGCCCGTTCCGCCTGGCCGCCTTCGTGCTGGTCACCCTCGCCGGCATGAGCGTGGGCCTGTGGCAGTTCCTGCGCGGGCACAGCTACAGCCAATGGAACCCCGACCAGAATCGATGAGCGACGGACATGCCGATCAAGACCCACATCAAGCAGGCCAGTGGCTGGTTCTATTTCAAGTCGCCGCGTGGCCGCGCCGAACTGCGCGGCGCCGGGGTGATCCTCATGCTGCACCGGGTGCTGGCCGATGACGCCAGCGCCGCCCTGCCCCATCGCAACGAGCTGTGCGTCGGCCCCCGGGCCTTCGAAGGGCTGCTGCGCTGGCTGCCCCGGCATTTCGACTGCGTCAGCCTCATGGACCTGCTCAAGAGTCACGAGGAGCCCCGCAGCGATACCCGCCCCAAGGTGGCCCTGACCTTCGACGACGGCTGGCGCGACAATGCCGTCAACGCCTTCCCGCTGCTGCAACGCCACCAGGTGCCGGCGAGCATCTTCCTGTCCACCGACTACATCGGCAGCCGCCAGCGCTTCTGGTGGGAAAGCGTCGGCGAAACCCTGTGGGGCACCCATGGCGAGGAGGCTCGTCGGCAACTGATCGAGCGCCTGCGCAAGCTCGGCCGGCCACTGCCTGCGGCCTACTTCATGCACGACCACAGCAAGGCCCGCAGCCTGGTGCTGGCGCGCTACCTGCAGACCCTCAAGAGCCTCAGCCCCCAGGCCCTGCATGTGCTGACCGACGCCTGCCCGCCGGAGTCGCTGCCCCAGGCCATGGACTGGCAGCAGGTGCGCGCCCTCGAGGACTCCGGCCTGGTGCGCTTCGGCCCCCACGGCGCCAGCCATGCCCTGCTGCCGTACCTGGACGACCACCGCCTCAACGACGAGCTGCAACGCAGCCACGCCGCGCTCAACGAAGGCTGCCGCGAACCGCTGCCGGTGTACTGCTACCCCAACGGCGACCACGACGAGCGCGTACGCGCGCGGGTCGCCGCGCACCGCTACCCCTACGCCCTGAGCACCCGCCCGGGGATCTGCCAGGGCCAGGACGACCCGCTGGCGCTGCCGCGCATCGGCGTCAGCCAGCGCAATGCCAGCCGGCCTTCGTTGCTGGCCTGGCGCATCAGCCGCGGAGAACGCTGATGAACCGCAACAGCTACCTGCGCCACCTGGCGCTGAGCATGGGCACCAAGCTTGCGATGATCGCCCTGCGCCTGCTGCGCAACGTGCTGCTGGCGCGCATCCTCGGGCCCAGCGAGCGCGGCCTGTTCGCCCTGCTCAGCACCTTGCCCGACCTGATCAGCGCCGCCACCAGCGGCGGCCTGAACAGCGCGGTCGGCTACCAGGCGGCCAAGCAGCGCGACATGGGCCTGCTGCTGACCCAGGTGCTGGTCTATGGCTGCCTGCTGGCCGGGTTGCTGACCCTGGTCTGCGTGTTCCTGGTGCGCGAGTTCGGCACCGACCTGGAAATTACCGTGCAGCTGGGCCTGCTGGCCTGGCTGTTGCTACTGGCGGTGCCGATGACCGTGCTCAAGAGCGGCCTGCTGACCCTGCACAACGCCAGCGGCGGCGTCGGCGCCTTCAACGCCCTGCGCCTGACCGAGTCACTGGCGCCGTTGCTGCTGTTTCTTGGACTGTTCTGGATGTGGCGCGACGAGGCCCTGGAGGCCGCGCTGATCAGCTGGCTGTGCGGCATCGCCCTGGTGCTGCTGCTGGGCCTGTGGTGGCTGCGCCGCCAGCACCCACTCACCCTGCGCTGGGACCGTGGCGGCCAGCGCGAGCTGCTGAGCTACAGCGCCAAGAGCCACCCCGACCTATTGTTCCAGCAGGTGATCCTGCGCTCGGACTACCTGTTCATCGGCGCCATGCTCGGCAGCACCGCCCTGGGCCATTACGCCATGGCCAGCGCCGCCGCCGAACTGCTGCTGATCGTCCCCGAGGCGGTGACCACGCCGCTGATGAAACGCCTGCTGCAGCAGGACGCCGGCATGGAGCGGCTGACACCCCTGGCCCTGCGCCTGACCGCCACGGTGATGCTCGGCGCCTGCCTGAGCATGGCGCTGATCGGCCAGTGGCTGATCGTCACCCTGTTCGGCGCCGACTACGCGCCGGCCTATCCGGCGCTGCTGGCCTTGCTGCCGGGCCTGCTCGGCCTGTGCTACGCCAGCATCCTGCGCCTGGACCTGCTGGGCAAGAACCGCCCCGGCACGGTGTCGCTGCTGATGGGCGCGGGCGCCGCCCTGAACCTGGTGCTCAACGTCTTGCTGATCCCGGCCTGGGGCATCGTCGGCGCGGCGGCGGCCTCGTCCATCGCCTACCTGGCGGTCACCCTGGCCATGCTGGTGCTGTACTGCCGCCTCAGCGGCGTGCCGCTGGGCCAAACCCTGGTCATCCTGCCCGCCGACCTGGCGCCGCTGCGCCAGATGCTGCAACGGAGGGCGGCATGAAAGCCCTGCTGCTGTGCGCCGCGCTGCTGGCACAGCCGGCGCTCGCCGCGCCCGTGCAATGGGGCGAGATCCGCGATGGCAGCCTGTACCTGTTGCCGGCGCGCGCCGACGAGCTGCGCATCCAGTGGCGCCCGGCCTGGCAGGCCGACGCCAACCCGGAGCGCCTGTACCTGCTGGACGGCCAGGGCCGCCTGGCCGGCGAACGGCGCATCGAGGCCGCGCAGGTGCGCGGCGAGCAGCGCTGGCCCCTGGCATCGGGTGGCGGCACTTATCGCCTGGAAGTGCCCGGCTACAGCTTCCGCGACTACCGTATCCAACATGATGCCAGCACCCGTGCGCTGTTCGCGCCGGCCAAGGTGCACTTCAGCACCGAGGTCGGGCCGGGTGTCGAGCTGTACTTCCGGGTCAAGGCCGGCGAACGGGCGGTGTTGGCCGGCAAGCACCACGGCGGTGTCCACGGGCTGTTCGCCGAACGCCTCGGTGACGGTCGCCGCGTGCAGTTGCCGCTCAAGCCCTACCGCGCCTACTGGCGCTTCGACCAGCTGCCGCTGCCGGTCAGCAGCCGCGACGAGACCTGGCGCCTTGGCCTGCAGGGCAGCGGCAAGGCGGCGTTCTGGCTCGACGGCAGCGCCAACCTGTTCGCCCAGCGTGCCGACGACCTGGGCGACCTGCCCCAGCAACCAGGCCAGGTGCGCCTGGCCCTGGGCAGCAAAGTACTCGGCCCCACGCCAAGGCTAGGGGTGGCCCTGCCCTATGTGCTGCCGCCGGCCTCGAGCTTTGCCGCCCTGGACGCCCTGCGCCCCCAGGCCGCCGGTTTCTACAGCTTCGTCGACGTGCTGCAACGCCAACCCGACTTCGAGAACGCCTGGCGCAAGCTCTACCAGGAACGTTTCGGCATCCTCCAGGACATCACCCTGCTGGCCGGCAGCGCGCGGGTCGCCGACCTGCGCAGCGACCGTACCAGCAGCGATGGCCTTGACGCCTGGCTCGAGGCGACCAAGGCCCTGGGCGGCAAAGGCACCCACTACCTGGCCTTTGCCGACGAGCCCAACCTCAACTATCGTGACTACGCCAGCTACCGCGACTTCTTCCAGGTCATGGCCCGGCGCGTGCGCGAGTACCCCGGCGCCCACGAGGCTGGCGTGCGCATCGCCATGCCGGCCTCCTCGCGCCTGCTCGGCGGGCCCTTCACCGACGACGGCAAGCAACGCCGCGGCATCGACTGGGCGCGGCGCCTGCTCGCCGAACAGGGCGCACAGATCGACGCCCTGGCCTGGCACGAATGGATGGTCCGCGACCTGCTCGCCACCCGCAGCTACCGCGACAGCGTGCGCCAGGCCGCCGAGCTGGTGGGTCTGGACGGCAAGGGCCGGCCGCGCAAGGCACTGTTGCTGGACCAGACCAACCTGTCCAGTGGCTCGAGCCTCAGCCCCTACGAACAGAACACCCACTACGCCGGCCTGTGGTGGACCTCGGTGGTGATCAACGCCGCCGGTGACGGCCTGCTCGACATGCTCAACTGGTTCCATGTCGCCGACGAGCCCGAATGGCCCAAGGGCATGCTGCGCGATACCGGCGAGCAGCGCTACGAACTCAAGCCGGTGGGCCTGGCCCAGCAGTTCATCCAGCGCCACTGGCTGGACCAGGTGCTGGCCCTGGACAACGACGCCTTCGAGGTCGACGCCCTGGCCATGGCCCGCCAGCACCAGCGCAGCCTGCTGGGGGTGAACAAGGCCGAGCGCCTGCAACAGGTGGCGCTGGCCCTGGGCGACTGCCCCGCCGGCCAGCTCGAACTGTTCGGCCCCGACAACCAGAGCCGTCGCGCCAGCTTCAGCTGCGCCAATGGCCAGGTCCGTTTTCAACTACCAGGGCAGACCGTATTCGCCCTGACCTGGAGCGCGTCATGAGACGCACCTCGATCAGCCATGCCCAGGAGGCACCATGACTGCATTCACCAAGATCCAGGACCGCATCAAGCGCAAGGGACTGCGCGACACCCTCGGTAGCGCCTTCCGGCACTACGTCTTCTATCATTGGGAACTGCTGTGGATGGAGCGCGACCTGGTCAGCCCGGTGCCGCCGCACCGGCTCAAGCCTTACGGCAGCCTGCGCATCGAAAGCATCACCGTGCACAACGTGCAGGCCTTCGCCCGCCACTTCGGCGACCGCGTCGAGACCATGCGCGAGCTGGCCGCCGAGGGCCACACCGGGTTGATGTTCCTCGACGACGACAACGACGCCGTGGCCTTCATCTGGGGCAGCAGCCGCCACTACCACGACCGTCACTACTACGGCTGCTGGTTCCCGGTCGGGCCGGGGGAATTCTTTGAGTTCGGCGGCGAGCTGATCCGCAAGTACTGGGGCACCGAGCTGTCGGTGGATCTGCAACTGGCGCTGTGGAAAGCCATGGCCGCCCAGGGCTGCACCAAGGTGGTGGACGTGTGCGAGCAGCACAACATCCCGGCGCTCAAGCTGCACCTGCGCATGGGCTATCAGGAGCAAGGACGAATCATGAACGTTTACTGCCTGTTCGGCCGCTGGAGGTTCTACCGCGAGAGCCGCTACACCACCTCGCGCCTGGAGCCACTGCGCAAACCGCAGGCCCCGGCCTCCTCGGCCACGGCGGGCTGAAGCCATGGCCCTGCAGCTCAGATGGTGCGCCTCGCTGCGCAGCGACGACTTCCCCGCCGTCGACTACGAGGCGCTGCGCCGGCGCCTGCCCGGCAGCACGCCGTTCAACCACCTCGGCTGGCTGCGCGCCGCCGAGGCCGCCCTGCTGCCCAGCCAGCAGCTTGGCGTGCTGCTCGGCTACCAGGACGAACGCCTGTGCCTGTGCCTGCCCCTGGTTCGCGCCCGGGAGCCCTTCGGCCCGCTGTTCGCGCCGGTGGTACGCCACCTGGGCTATCCGCTGAGCGACCGCATCGCGCTGCTCATCGACCTGCCGGCGCTGTACGCCGACCAGGTCCTGCAGGCCATCCGCAAACACCTGCCCCATGCCCTGCTGCAACTGAACGAGGTGCCGGACAACGCCGAGCACGAAGGCTGGCTGCGCCAGTGGGCCGGCGCCAGTTCCACCTGGCAGCAGCGCCTGACCTGCCGCGTGCCGGTGCACCGCATCAACGAACAAGATCGCCAGGAGGTCAGCGGCGATCCGCGCTACAAGCTGCGCCGCGCGCGCAAACGAATCAATGCCTGCGGCGCCAGCGTGCGCCGGGTCATGGCGAGCGCCGAGAACATGGCTGAACTGCTCGACGCCATCAGTGCCGTCGAGGCCGTGAGCTGGAAAGGCGACGACGAGGTCGGCATCTTCTCCGGCCCCCAGCGTCGCCAGTGGATGGAGCAGGCCTTCACCGCGCTGGCCGGCGAAGGCCTGGTGTGCCTGGTGCTGCTGGAGCTGGACGGGCGCTGCATCAGCTACCGCCTGGGCCTGGTGGAGCGCGGCCGGGTCTACGACTACAACCTCGCCTTCGTCCCGGAACACCGCGACCTGGGCAGCGGTCGCGTGCTGCTGGAGGAATGGATCCACTGGGGCCTGGACGCCGACTGGAAATGGATCGACGCCTCGCGGGTCAGCCTGGACAACTCCAGTCACCAGCTGCATGAACGCATGACCGGCCAGCTCGAACAGTGGCGACTGAGCAGCTACAGCTGGCGCCCCGACGGCGTACTGCTGGGCCTGGCGCAGCGCTGCTGGCACTGGCTGAAACCACGCCTGCGCAGACGCTCGCCGCGCAACGAAGCCGATGTTGTCGCCCCCACCCCGCCACAGGAGCGCCCGGATGCCATCCCAGGTCATAGTCAACGCTGACGATTTCGGCCTCAGTGCCCACACCAACGCGGTCATCCTGCACGCCTTCCAGGCCGGGCTGATCAGCTCGGCCACGGCCATGGCCAACATGCCGGCCTTTGCCGCCGCCTGCGCGTTGGCCCAGCAGCCGGCGCTCAGGGGACGCATCGGGCTGCACTTCAATCTCACCTACGGTCGCCCGCTGAGCCAGGCGATTCTTGCCGAGCCGCGCTTCTGCACGCCCCACGGCGAGTTCGACCTGCGCCTGAAGCAACGCACCCTGCGCCTGTCGCGCCGCGAGCGGGCCGCCGTGGAAGCGGAGCTCGAGGCCCAATGGAAACACTGCCTGGATCATGGCCTGATGCCCAGCCACCTGGACTCGCACCAGCACGTGCACAACATCTGGCCGGTGGGCACCGTCGTCGCCCGCTTCGCCCGCGACCAGGGCGTGCCGGTGCGCCTGGCGCGCAACCTCGGGCACAACATCGGGCCGGCCAAGCGCGCGTTCAAGACCCTGCTCAACTGGCGCCTGCGCCAGCTCGCCGGGAGCACCGCCGACTTCGTCTGCACCCCGGCCGACCTCAAGGCCGGCTTGGCCCCCGAGCATGGCGTGCTGGAGCTGGTGGCCCACCCCAGCGCGCTGGGTGGGCATGATTTCGGCGACGCCTACCTGGGCAGCGGCGAATCGCTGCTGGCGCTGGTCGAGCAGCGCCTGGGACAGGTGCCGCGGGTGGGGTATGCGAGCCTGAGCATCGAGCAGGCGAGCTAACGCCCCGGCGGCCGATGTCGCCGTTCATGGTTCTCGGCCAGCCAGCGACGCAGCGCCTCGGCCGGCATCGGTCGTCCGAGCAGGAAGCCCTGGCCCTGGTCGCAGCCGGCATGGCGCAGAAAGTCGTATTGCTCCTGGGTTTCGATGCCTTCGGCGGTGATGCGAAAACCCAAGGCGTGGCCCAGGTCGATGATCGCCCTGGCGATGGCCACCGCGTCATCGTCGCCGGGCAGGTCCTTGATGAAGGCGCGGTCGATCTTCAGGTGATCGATCGGCAACGCGCGCAGGTAGGCCAGCGACGAATAGCCGGTGCCGAAGTCGTCCACCGCCGTCGCCACGCCCATGGCCTGCAGCTGCGCCAGCACCGCGCAGGCCTGCTGCTGGCTTTCCATCAGCAGGCTCTCGGTGATCTCCACTTCCAGCAGGTTGGCCGGCAGGCCATGGCGCTCCAACGCCGAGGCCAGGCTGGTGACGTAGTCGCTGCGCTCGATCTGCAAGGCCGCGACGTTGATCGCCAGCGGTCCGGGCAGGCCATCGCCGGCGCGCCACTCGGCCAGTTGCGCGCAGGCCAGCTCCAGCACCCGCTCGCCCAGCGGGATGATCAGCCCGGTGCGCTCGGCCAGGGGAATGAACTCCCCCGGCGAGACCAGGCCATGCTCGGGGTCGCGCCAGCGCAGCAGGGCCTCGACGCCCTCCAGCTGCCCGCTGAACAGATCGACTTTAGGCTGGTACCACAGCTCGAATTCGTTGTGCTCCAGCGCCCGGCGTAGGTTGCGTTCCAGCTCCAGGCGCTGCTGCAGGCGCTCGGTCATGTCCGGGTGATAGGGTCGCCAGGCGTCGCGCCCGGCTTCCTTGGCCGCGTACATGGCGGTGTCGGCGTGGCGCAGCAGGCTGTCGGCGTCCTCGCCATGCTGCGGGCACCAGGCCAGGCCGATGCTGCCGGTTACCAGGGCGGCGTTGCCATTGAGGTCGAATGGCCGCTGCAGGCAACGCAACAAGGCACGGACCTGGTGGTTCACCTGGCCCTGGGCGCCTTGCAGCATGAACACGAATTCGTCGCCACCCAGGCGGCACAGGCGGTCCTGGCTGTCCAGTTCCTGCAAGAAGCGCGCGGTCGCCTGTTGCAGCAGCAGGTCGCCCATCGGATGCCCGAGGCTGTCGTTGACCTGTTTGAAGCCGTCGATATCGAGCATCAGCACCGCCAGGCCATGCCCTTGCAGGATCGCCGTGCCCAGCTGCTGCTGGAACAGGATCCGGTTGGGCAGCCCGGTGATGGTGTCGTAGTGAGCCAGGCGTTCGAGCTGGGCCTGGTAGCGCTGCAACTCGCGGTTGCGCTGTTCGAGCAGGCGCTGCTTGCGGTTGAGCTGGGCGACGAACAGGCTGAACAGCCCCGTGCAGCTCAGGGCGAACAGGAACAGCGGCGAACCGAACAGGTCCAGCCCCGACCAGCCGCCCCGTGGCGCCGCCACCAGTTGCCAGACGCCACCCGGTACTTCCACGTTCATCTTCACCTGCGACGTGTCAAACAGCTTTGGATCGCCCCAGATCAACGCACCCTCGGCGCCCTTGCCGTCGACGCCCCGCACGGCAACCTCGAACTCGGTATCCGGGCGCAATCCCGCCGTCAGCAGCAAGCAGTCGATATCGGCGACGATCGACACATTGCCCCAGTAGAGGCGCACGCCGCGCTTGCCAGTGACGAACACCGGGCGCCGGTAGACCAGCGCCCGGCCACCCTGGTACAGCTGCAGGGGACCGGCCAGCACCGGCTGGGCCTGGTCGCGGGCCGAGCGCACCAGCGGGAACTGATCCGGCAGTTGGCGATAGTCCAGCCCGATCAGCCGCTCGTTGCCCGCCATCGGGTAGACATCGCTGATCACATCCCCCGGCGCCAGTGCGATATGACGCATGTAGGGGACCGACTGCACGGCATCGCGGGCCATGCCGTGAAAGTGCGCCGGGCTGATGCCACCGTCGGCGCTGATCAACTGGGCGATGCCTTCGGCCTCGCCAAATGCCGCGCCCAACTGGGCTTCCAGGGCGCCGCGCATCCCTGCCAGGCGGGCCGCAAGGTTGCCAAGTTGCTCACTGCGCTCGCGCTGCGCATCCAGGTGCCCCAGGGCCACCGACAGGCCGATGCCCACCAGGGCCAGACCGACCGGCAGCAGGCGATTGAGCGATTGACGCAACGTTCCGATTGGAGTCGGCGTGGGTTCTGGAGGGTGCTGAGGCGTGATCATAGGCAGGCGATGGCAGGCAATTACGCAGTTATCGGCGCTGCGCGGCCAATATTGAGGTTTGTTTTGCCGGTACAAACATGTACCACCGGCAGCCCCGTCACGGCTGCTCTGATGTGCGCTTTGCAAGGAGCCACAGATGACAGCGGATACCGTTCACCCACACCACGCCCTTCTGCAACGCCGACTGCCCACCTGGGCAAGGGAAGCCAGTGCCGAACACTGGCAGCAACTGAGCGACGCCATCCTGCCGGCGCAGGGCCTGCCCGGCGCCGAGGCGGCCTGGTTCGCCAATGCCGCGCCGCACCTGCGCGAAGCGGTCGAGGCCAGCCAGACACGCCTGATGCAGGCGCAACGCGCGCTGGCACGGCGCCTACGCGGCCTTAAGAACATCAACGAATTCGCCGAGCCCATGCTGACCGAACGCTTGCGCACGCAACACGGATTCAGCGCGCCGCTGCGTAGCACGTCGCTGATCTGGGTGAAGCACCTCTACAGCTTCCAGGTCTACCTCACCCACCACGAACACCGCAGCCTGCTCGAAGCCGCCTTGCACAACTTCAGCGACACCGTGACCTTCAGCCCCGACAGCGCCCTAGCCCTGGACAGCGACTGGCAGGTCAGCCAGACCGTGGTCACCGGCAAGACGACCCTGGGCGACAGCGAGACCGAAGTCGATATCGACCTGCCTTCGGAGCAGATCCGGATCAAGCCCCTGGCGCTGACACCCGAAGCGTTCGCCAGAACCTGTCGCGAGCTGGACCTCGGCCAGGCTTACCAGGATCACCTCGATACTGCCTTCGCCGCGTCCGGCGTGCGCCCGGCGGCGCTGCGCGTGTACCAGGACAGCCTGCGTCTGGCGGCTGACCTCGCCCGAGTCCGCAACCGCCTCAGTGGTGCGGGATGGGATGCGCTGCAGACCTTGCTGGAAAATGGCAAAGCATTGCCCAGTAGCCAACTGAGCCTGTTCGGCATCACCCTGCACGAGGCCGTCCTGATCAACACCGGCACTCCGGGCATTGTGCTGTACCTGCCGGGACAGACAGACCACCTACGTGCCTTCGACAACCTCGAAACCCTGCATGACCAGTTACGCAGCGACTTGCAACAGGAGCCATTTCGCCAGGGTTTCATGGCTTACGTGCCAAGCGAGCAACAGGGCCGGTTCGCCAGCCGCCTGCGTCAGAATGCCGGTGGCGACCTGCGCTTGCGCACCCTGCCCATCGCCGCAGACCTGTTCGACTTCCTCCACGACGATCACGTGGCACGCCTGAAGCACGAAGCCCGACAACTGGCCGTGCCCACCGCGCAGGCCGACGAACAGGCGCTCAAGGCACGCAAGGCTCTCTGGGACAGTGCCGGCCTCGACGTGCTGATGATCACCGGCCTGTTCGTCCCCGCCTTGGGCACGGTCATGACCGCGGTGATTGCCTACCAACTGCTGGATGAAGCCTACGAAGGTTATGAGTCCTGGCAGGTCGGTGACCGCGCGCAGGCCATGGCCCACCTCAAGTCGGTGGGCCTGAACCTGGCGCTGATCGGCGGGCTGCATCTGGCCGGCAAGGCCGCATCACGCCTCGCCAGCAGCCCGTTGATGGAGAGCCTCGAACCCGTGACCCTCGAAGACGGCAGCCAGCGCCTGCGGCGCGTCGATCAGCGTGACGAGAGTGCTTTGAAGAACGCCCTGAAGGGGCTGTATCTCCCCGAGCAAGCCAGCCTGCTGAGCGAGCGCCTGATCATCAACGCAATGCCGCAACTGCCTGGCTGGCCGGAGCAACTGCGCCTGGAACTGCGGGCCGCATCCCCCCAAGGCCCGCTGCTGCTGGTCGCCGGCACCCAGGACGCCAGCCGTGTCTGTACCGTGCTCAAGTCAGCCAAGGGCTACGAAGCCTACCTCGGAGAACGACCGGTCCCTCTGCAGCAGGACCACGACCTCTGCCGTGCCATCGTGCAGGCCCTGTCCTCCGACGACCGTGCGGCCCTTGGCCTGACCGCCGCCGACGCCGATCAACTGCGCCGCAAGATCCACGCGCTGGCCCTGTCGAACCCTGCAATGGCCGGACGTCTACTGAGGGACTCGACGTCGGGCTGGGGCAGCCACGGCCAACTGCGCGGCGGCATGGACGAGCCTGCACCGCCCGCGCAGCACATCAACGTCGGCGCGTTCTTTCGCCGCTACCGCGCGCTCTTCCCCGAAACAGCCGATTTCCAGGTCAACGAGCAACTGACCCAATGGTTCGAGGCCGGCCTGGATCCGGCGCAGCAGCTCGCCGAACTGGAACGGCAACTGCTTGCATTCCGCGACCAGATGCGTGCCTGGGCAGGCAACAACCCGCTACGCCAGGCCGCCGCACGACGGCTGGTGAGCAACTGGCAACGGATCTCGGAGTACTCAGAGGAAGAGGGCCAGGTCATCCACCTGATCAGCCTGACCGACTTGAACCTGACCAACCAGGACCTGGCCTCGCTGGCGCTGCCTGATCGCTTCACCCATATCCAGCGCATCGACTTGGCCGCCAACCCCGCCCTGAGCGAACTGCCCGCGGAGTTCCTCGAGCGGTTTCCCCACTTGCAACGCCTGCACCTGATGAACTGCGGCTTCGAGCAAATACCTGCGGTCGCCGTGCCGCGCTCACTGGAATGGCTGGATATGCAAGGCAACAGCATCCTCTGGAACGATGCCAACCAGGTTGCCCTGGATCGCCTCGACAATCTTCGCCTGCTCGACCTGTCGCACAACCCGCTGGCCCGCAGCCCGGACCTGAGCCGCCTGGCCGTGCTGGACATGCTCAACCTCAACACCTGCGAACTGGCTGACTGGCCAGCCGGCATCCGCAACGATGACGACTGGCGACCCATCGTTTTCGACCTGCGCGATAACCGCTTCACCCATTTGCCGGACGACCTGCGCTTGTCGCGGGTGGCAGGCCAGGCCCTGTGGCTGGAGAGCGCCGAACTCAGCGAGCGCGTCAGCCAACAGATCCAGGCCTACTACGAGCACAATGGCGTCGACCTGCTGGTGGCCGACGCCGAATACGAAGAGATCCTGGAGGACACCGGTGTCGACGACTGGAGCATCTGGAACACCCTGCCGCTGCAGTATCGCCGCGACCTGCGTGGACTGCAGGACCTGCCGGACTACACTCAGCCGCAGCTGTGGCAGCGCCTGCGCACGTTCGCCGACCCACGGGCCATGGACTATGGCCTGTCGATCGGCGCGATGCGGCTGATGGACGCCGAGGTGTTCCCGCCGCCCTTCGAGGAATGACCGCGTGCGGCCGCGCCAGGCTGGCAATTTTCAGCCGGTCGGCGCATGCTCGCAGGCTGAAGCGTTTCACCATCCGGATTTGAGAGGTGCAGTACCCATGGACCGTCTGCTCGATTCGCTGTTTCCCGCCCCCGAGGACATCCCCGAAGCCTGGCGCCTGGGTGCGCCGCTGGAGCAACGCGACTATCTGGTCGGCGGCGAGCTGCGCCGCTGGGACGGGCCGCTGGCCACCGTGCGCAGCCCGGTATGGCTCAAGGAGGGCGACAGCGAACGCCAGGTGATCCTCGGCAGCGCGCCGCTGCTGGACGCCGACACCGCGCTGACCGCCCTCGACGCGGCCGTGGCCGCCTACGACAAGGGTCGCGGCGCCTGGCCGAACATGCGCGTGGCCGAGCGCATCCAGCATGTCGAGGCCTTCCTGGCGCGCATGCGCGAGCAGCGCACAGCGGTGGTCAAGCTACTGATGTGGGAGATCGGCAAGAACCTCAAGGACTCGGAAAAAGAGTTCGACCGCACCTGCGATTACATCGTCGACACCATCGACGCGCTCAAGGACCTCGACCGCCGCTCCAGCCGCTTCGAGCTCGAACAGGGCACCCTCGGCCAGATCCGCCGCGCGCCGCTGGGCGTGGCGCTGTGCATGGGCCCCTACAACTACCCGCTCAACGAGACCTTCACCACGCTGATCCCGGCGCTGATCATGGGTAACACGGTGGTGTTCAAGCCGGCCAAGTTCGGCGTGCTGCTGATCCGCCCGCTGCTCGAGGCCTTCCGCGACAGCTTCCCGCCGGGGGTGATCAACGTCATCTACGGGCGTGGTCGCGAGACCGTCAGCGCGCTGATGGCCAGCGGCAAGGTCGACGTGTTCGCCTTCATCGGCACCCACAAGGCCGCCAGCGACCTGAAAAAGCTGCACCCGCGCCCGCACCGCCTGCGCGCGGCCCTGGGCCTGGACGCCAAGAACCCCGGCATCGTCCTGCCCCAGGTCGACCTGGACAACGCCGTCGAAGAGGCCGTCACCGGCGCCCTCTCGTTCAACGGCCAGCGCTGCACGGCGCTGAAGATCCTGTTCGTGCACGAGGACGTGGTCGATGCCTTCCTCGACAAGTTCCAGCGCAAGCTCGCCGCGCTCAAGCCGGGCATGCCCTGGGAACCGGGCGTGGCGCTGACGCCGCTGCCGGAGCCGGGCAAGGTCGATTACCTCGACGGCCTGGTGGCCGACGCCACCGCCAAGGGTGCGCGGGTACTCAACGAAGGCGGCGGGCAGAGCCGTGGCTCGTTCTTCTACCCCGCCCTGCTCTACCCGGTCAGCCAGGACATGCGTGTCTATCACGAGGAACAGTTCGGCCCGCTGGTGCCGGTGGTGCCCTACCGCGACCTGCAGACGGTGATCGACTACGTGCTTGACTCCGACTACGGCCAGCAGCTGAGCCTGTTCGGCAACGACCCCGAGACCGTCGGCGCGCTGGTCGACACCTTCGCCAACCAGGTCGGCCGGATCAACCTCAACGCCCAGTGCCAACGCGGGCCGGACACCTACCCGTTCAACGGCCGCAAGAACAGCGCCGAGGGGACCTTGTCGGTGCATGATGCATTGCGGGTGTTCTCCATTCGTACGTTGGTGGCGACCAAGTTCCAGGAGGCGAACAAGGAACTGATCAGCGAGATCATCCGTAATCGGCAGTCGAGTTTCCTGACGACCGATTACATTTTCTGATCACCACGCACGCCCCTTGTAGGAGCGGCCTTGTGCCGCGAAAGGGGCGCACAGCGGCCCCAGGTTTTCAGCGTTGACGCGTCAATTGCCGGGGCTGCTGCGCAGCCCTTTCGCGGCACAAGACCGCTCCTACACGAACCGCACCAGCCCAAAACCATCATTTTTTATAGACAATCGATATAACGCGGCCGTCGATTTTCCATCCGCCCAGACGACTCTAATCACCAGGCTGTTGCAAACAACAACCCACGTGAAAGGAGTTTACGAAAATGCCAGTCAAACCCATACCCGAAGGCCAGCGCAGCATCACCCCCTACCTCGGCATCAGGGAGGCCGCCAAGGCCATCGAGTTCTACAAGCAGGCCTTCGGCGCCATCGAGATGTTCCGCCTCGAAGGCCCTGACGGCAGCGTCGGCCATGCCGAACTGAAAATCGGTGACTCGTCGCTGATGCTCGGCTCACCCTGTGACATGGAGGGCGGCCTCAAGCCCAGCGAGGATATCAAGGCCCCGGGGGTCGGCCTGCACTTGTATGTCGAGGACTGCGACAAAGTCTATGCCCAGGCCCTGCGTGCTGGCGCGACACAAGTGCGCGAAGTGCAGGACCAGTTCTACGGCGACCGCAGCGGCACCCTGATGGATCCGTTCAACAACCTGTGGTTCGTCTCCACCCACAAGGAAGACCTCACCCCCGAGGAAATCCGCGCCCGCGCCGCCAAGCTGTTCAGCGGCCAGTGAGCGGCAGGCTCCAGGCCGCAAGCTTCAAGTTGAAAGCCGCCACGCTTTGCTGGAAGCTTGAGGCTTGTAGCTTGGAGCTGCCTCTCAATGCGTATCATCGAAAAATCCGGCGCGCAGGTGCGCAGCCTGACCCTGGCCGAAGAGGAACTGTTGGCCAGCTTCGCCACCGGCGCCCTGGCCGGCCCCCGCCTGCTGCAGGCCAACCAGTGGCTGATGAAAGTGCGCAGCGCCAACCAGTGGCTGGCCTGCGATTGCCGCCAGGATGCCCTGCCGGTGCTCAACGTGTCGCTGAACGGCAACACCGGCACCCTGTTCCTGCGCAACAATCCCGACACCCCCGAACACACCCCGGGCTGCCCGTTCAGCAAGGATGAGCGCGAGACCGGCGCAAGCGCCGAGGACAACACGCCTCCCGCGGCCTGGCTGGCGCCGGATGCGCCGTTGCGGCTGCTTGGTGACTACCGCCGTGCCAGTGATGGCGAAACGGCCGCCGGAGCACGCGATCCCGGCGAGCGCCGCGAACAGCAACGCCTGCTGTCGCTGCTGCTGACCTGGATCGAGGCCAGCGGCCTGAACGTCTACGCCACCCACCTGAAGAAGGACCTCACCGCCCAGTTCGCCGAGCTGCGCGGTGTCGCCGGGCGCTACCCGCTGCTGGAACGGGTGCCGGCCAGCAACTACCTGGAAACGCGCCTGGACATGAAGCACATGATGATGCTCAAGGCGCGCCTGCGCGAGGCCACGGTGTTCGGCAACCATCGCCGGCATGGCCTGCTGCTCGACTGCGTCGACCAGGTCAAGGGCCGCAAGCTGTTCAACAATCGTAGCGAGGACGGCTTCGACTTCCAGGGCCATCACCACTACTGGGGCGGCAACCGCGCTTCAGGCCCCTTGCTGGCCCTGGCGTTGTACTCGCCGGCCACCGCCGGCAGCCATTTCTACGAACTGATCCATGTCGCCAGCGTGCCGGTGCTGTCGCGCGGGCACCTGTTCCCGGTGTACCGCGACGAAGAGCGCGAGCCGCTCAAGGCGCTGGTGTCGCTGATCGACTGGATGGCGAGCAAGGGGGTGAAAGTTTTGATGCGCCGCCCGGTGATCGGCGGCCAGGTGATGGACGAACTGGTTCTGACCTCGGACCAGGACCGGGTGCTGTCGGTGTCGTTGCTGGAGCAGCCGATCGGGCCGGAGCCGGATGCCGAGAACTTCAAGCGCTACGCCGACTTCAAGAGCCTGGAGACCTTCCGCAAGTACGTGGCCGGGTTCTTCATGCGCGAACGCTGAGCAAGCCCCACAAGGGCCGATTTTCACGGCCCTTGTGGGAGCTGGCTTGTGTGGGAGCGGGCTTGCCCCGCGATGACTCGACCAGGCTAGAACGCCGCCTTGAAGATCGCCTCGATCTCCACCTGGCTGGCCACCCGCGGATTGGTCAACCCACAGGCATCCTTCAAGGCATTGGCCGCCAGCACCGGCACATCCTCGACCTTGGCCCCCAGCTCCGCCAGCCCGGCCGGAATGCCGATGGCCGCCGCAAGGTGCTCGATGGCCGAGATCGCCGCCCCGGCGCCCTGCTCCGCGTCCAGTCCGCAGACCTTCACCCCCATGGCCTTGGCCACATCACGCAGCCGCGCGGCGCTGACCTTGGCGTTGAAGCGCTGCACATGGGGCAGCAGCACCGCGTTGCACACACCATGGGGCAGGTCGTAGAAGCCACCCAGCTGGTGCGCCATGGCGTGCACGTAGCCCAGCGAAGCGTTGTTGAACGCCATGCCCGCCAGGAACTGGGCATAGGCCATGTTCTCCCGCGCCACCAGGTCGCCGCCATCGGCGACCGCCTGGCGCAGGTTGTCGCTGATCAGGCTCACGGCCTTGAGCGCGCAGGCGTCGGTGATCGGCGTGGCGGCGGTGGAGACATAGGCCTCGATGGCATGGGTCAGCGCGTCCATGCCGGTGGCGGCGGTGAGGCCCTTGGGCATGCCGACCATCAGCGCCGGATCGTTGACCGACAGGATCGGCGTGACGTTGCGGTCGACGATGGCCATTTTCACGTGGCGCGCCTCGTCGGTGATGATGCAGAAGCGGGTCATCTCGCTGGCCGTGCCCGCCGTGGTGTTGATCGCAATCAGCGGCAGCTGTGGCCTGGTCGAGCGATCCACGCCTTCGTAGTCGCTGATATGCCCGCCGTTGGTGGCGCACAGGGCGATGCCCTTGGCGCAGTCATGGGGCGAGCCGCCCCCCAGCGAGACCACGCAGTCGCAGCCCTCGCGACGCAGCATCGCCAGGCCCGCCTCGACGTTGGCGATGCTCGGGTTGGGCTTGGCGCCGTCGAACACCCGCGAATCGATGTCGCGCATGGCCAGCATCCCGGCGATGCGCTCGGCGACGCCGGCCTTGGCCAACCCGGCATCGGTGACGATCAATGCCTTGCGCAGGCCATAGCCGGCGATCGCGGTCATCGCCTCGTCCAGGCAGTCGATACCCATGATGTTCACGGCGGGGATGAAGAACGTGCTGCTCATGGCCGGATCCTCTCAAGCTGACGGTAGGTTTTCAGCATCCGCCGGAATGGGCGTGGAGGCGTTGATCCAGGGCAAGACTGATGCGGGCCGGGGTTCGAAAAAACGAATCTAGTTGTGTCTGACTGGATTCTTTCACCAAGTAGCAACAACTAATAAAACACCAACTAAGAAACATCCTACAAACCCACCAAAATAAGAACGCAAAGTTTATTTAATTATTTGAAATAGCGTTCTAGCCTAGGCCTTCGTCTTTGCCAGGGACATTTTCTTGCTCGCCATTTACAGGGGCCTACGGACTCTACGGCAGCCCTGACAATTCCAGATAACAACTAGTTACATATAAACACTGGAGTGCCATGACCCACCAATCCGACCTGAGCTACCGCTTCGAGCCCCTGGCCAGCCAGGACCCGTTCGAAGTGGTCTCGTTCACCCTCGACGAAGCCCTCAGCACCCCGTTCCGGCTGGTGCTCGAACTGGTCAGCTACGAAGACAACGTCGACTTCGGCCACCTGCTCGACAAACCCGCGCTGTTCACCATCCTGCGCGGCCAGCGCCCGATGCGCCATGTCCACGGCCTGATCAGCGCCTTCAGCCAGGGCGACACCGGCAACTGCCGCACCCGCTACCAGGCCGTGATCGAGCCCAAGCTGGCCCGCGCCGGGCTGCGCTCGAACTGGCGCATCTTCCAGCAGCAGAGCGTGCCGCAGATCCTCGAAACCCTGTTCAAGGCCCAGCGCATCACCGACTTCGAGCTGGGCCACAGCTTCCCCCACGCGCCCCGCGAGTTCTGCGTCCAGGCCGGCGAAACCGACCTCGCCTTCATCACCCGCCTGGCCGCCGAGGAAGGTTTCATCTACCGCTTCGTCCACAGCGCCAAGGGCCACCGCCTGCTCGTCAGCGACCGCGTGCTGACCCTGGGCATGATCAGCTCCAGCCTGGTCAAGCCCGAGGACGATGACGACGACGAAGGCTTCATCGACGACGACTACCCCGACCCGCTCGCCGTGCTCTACCACGCCAACAGCGGTGGCGACCAGGCCCGCCCCTGCCTGCGCCGCCTGCACTACCGCGAACAGGTGCGCACGGCTCGCCAGGTGCAGCGCGACTACTCCTTCACCCACCCGGCCTACCACCTGCAGCAGGAATTCAACGCCAGCGACCTGCAGCACCAGGCCGACGACTACGAGCGCTTCGACTACCCCGGCCGCTACAAGCGCGACGAGGTCGGCATCCCCTTCACCCGCCTTGCCACCCTGCGCCACGATGCACGCATCGCCGAGGTCGAGGGCGATGACGTGCGCCTGCAGCCGGGCCTGAGCTTCGACCTGGTCGAACACCCCCGCGAAGACCTCAACATCCATTGGCGGGTGGCCAGCGTGCGCCACGAAGGCGCGCAGTTCACCAGCCTGCAGGAGGAAGCCGCCGGCGCCGAGCAAGGCACGCGCTACTCGCAAGAGGCTCTGCTGGTGCCCGGGCGCATCGAGTGGCGCCCCGAGGCGCCGCCCAAGCCGCGCATCGACGGCCCGCACATGGCCACGGTGGTCGGCCCCGAGGGCGAGGAGATCTTTTGCGACGAGTGGGGCCGGGTCAAGGTCAGCTTCCCCTGGGACCGCGAGAGCCGCGACAACGAGTACAGCTCCTGCTGGGTGCGGGTGTCCCAGGGCTGGGCCGGCGGCGGCTGGGGCGCCATGGCCATCCCGCGGATCGGCCAGGACGTGGTCATCCAGTACGTCAACGCCGATCCCGACCAACCGATGATCACCGGGCGCACCTACTGCGGCAACCAGCGGCCGCCCTACGAGCTGCCCAAGCACCGCACGCGCATGACCATCAAGAGCAAGACCCACAAGGGGCAAGGTTTCAACGAGCTGCGCTTCGAGGATGAACTGGGGCAGGAAGAGGTGTTCATTCATGCGCAGCGGGATCAGAACAATCGGGTAGGCCATGACGAAACGACCTGCGTTGGCCGCAACCGCATCGAACAAGTGGGCAACGATGAGCAAATCAGCGTCGGCAACGACCTTCGCCAGGAAACCGGCAATGACCACACCCATGCCGTAGGCCGGGACTGTTGTCTGAACGTCGGCCAGGACCTGTCCGTACAGGTGAGCAATGATCGCAGCGAAACCATCGGGGTGAATCAACACACCCTCGTCGGTGGCAACAGCGAACTGCGGGTGGACGGTCATCAGCGCATTACCGTCGGCCAGGGCCTGGAGCAGCAGACAACAGTCTTTCGACTCACCGCCAGCGAACGTATCGAGCTCATAAGCCCAGGGGGAAGCCTCGTGCTCGACCAGCAGGGCCTTACGCTCAACGGGTTGACGCTCACCTTTCATGGCCCTACCCAAGCAGGGGCCGAAGGCGCCGGAAATGTCACGGCACTGGAGCTCACTGCGAACAACGGCAGTGCCTGTGAGGAAAAGGGCCGATGAACACCACTGGCTTGACCCAGTTCGTCATGGATCACCACACCTCGGACCAGTACTGCCACGTGCTGATCGACCCCACTGCGGTGTCCAGCCGAAGTGACCACGCCGTGCTCGAAGGTTTACGCCAAGGGCTGGGGGCGAAAGCACTGACGCCGATCTACAGGACCGACCTCGCCCACGCCCCCGACGCCCATCCGGTCCTGGCCTGCCTGGCGTCTCCGGGAGAACCCCTGCCGGAATCCCTGGTGACCCTGACGGCACGGGCAAGCCTGCGGGATGTTCAGCGACCTGGGCGTCTGGTCTGTGGCTGGCTATTCAGTGACACGCCTGCCGCGGCCCTGGCCGAGCACATCATGTCGCTGTGCGAGGTCTCGACCACGGGAATGCAGACCTGCTTCTATCCGGTATTCGAACCTGTACGCCTGGAACTGCTTGCAGCGGCCTACGAACACGCAGAGCAAATGCCATGGTGGCCCATCCACCGTTGGCTGTTTCTAACCAGCGGCGGGCTTGCCGTACACATGATCGGTGAGCCGTACGCCCAAAAGCCGATACCGGTCGCGGCTGGCGAAATGCAAGCCGAAGCTCCGCTGGTCCAGGCCATGCTCAGCGCCTGGCGCGCCCTGCTCCCACAGACCGATGGCCGGCCTACCCTGCCATCGGTCGCCGCCGTGCTGGCGTACGAAGAGATCGTCCAGGCACGCAGACAGGGCTTGAGCAAGCCAGCCGACATCATTGCCCTGGCCCTCCATCAACGCTGCCTGCACCCGCAATTGCATACCTACCCTGCGCTCCGCACGCTGATCGACAAAGCCGTGCATGCGCAGATCCCGCTGACCCAGACACTCGCCGAATACACCGAAGCCAACTGGCGCTATGTGCTTGCCAACCTGCCTCAATCCGGAGTACGCCCATGACCCTCAGCAAGCGAATCGCCCACGTCATCGCCGAATCCGTCCTGCCCCACGACCAGTGCCAGGCCTGCGAACGCAAGGGCCTGCCCATCCTGCCCCTGCGTCGCGCCCTGGTCCCGGACCTGCGCCCGGCCTACCGCTACCCCTTGGCCGGCGGCGATCAGGTCGCCACCCGCATGGGGCTGCGCACCCTGCGCACCGGCTACCTGTATGTCCTGCTCGACCAGCGCATCTGGTACGCCTACGAAGTCACCGACGAGGCCCACCTGCGCCGCTTCAACCCTATCGAGCCGCCACCCGCGCCACCGCGCCTGCTCGCCCGCCAGTGCCTGGGCGAAAACCACGACATCCCCTCCTCCTTCCTCACCGTAGACACCGAGGCCTTCTCCACCGCCTGGGTCGCCTTCAGCAGCGACGCCTGGCCGCCCAGCGTGCTCAATGCCTACCGCAACGCCAAGACCCCGCCCGAGCGCTTCCAAGTGCTGGACCTCGCCCTCGCCCGCAGCGCCCCCGCCCAGGTGGGCATGGCCATGACCCTCAGCGAGCTGCAGGTGGACCGCCAGGTCTTCGAGTACAACCAGCAACTGCCCGGCGCCTTCGACAGTGTCCATGGCTTTCACAGCCGCCTCCTGCGCCAGACCGCCACCCGCGGCTACCTGATCAACGCCATTGCCCGCCACCAGCTCGAACACGGCGTGCTCGCCCTGGTGCTCGACGACACCGTCGGCCTGGTCCAGGAGTACAACCACCAGCGCCTCAACTGGATCGCCCGACGCCAGCAATGGCGCGAGGACCCGCTGCGCGCCTATCAGCTGCAGACCTCGCAGATCCTGCTGACCCTGCGCGCCATGCAATGGCCCTGGGCCGAGCAGCGGACCCCGTCCTTCGAGCCCCACAGCGGCGATGGCCCGCCGGTGTTCGTCGACCCGCAGGTGGAGCGCCAGCGCGAGGTCGAACGGCGCGCCCGGGACGGCGTCGCCCGGCTCGAGGAGCGCTACCACGAGCCCCTGCGCGCGGGTTTTCAAGCCGAGTACGAGCGCCAGGAAGCCGAGTACCAGCGCTACATCGACCTGAATACCCAGGCCTACACCCAGCTCTGCGACAGCAGCCTGTTCCACGCCATCGAGGAACACGACTACGACGGCGACGACCGCGAGTCCGGCATCGCCTACAGCAAGACCATGGCCCTGTGCCTGGCCGGCGGCGTCACCGAGGCCCCCGACGCGGACGGCGAAGCCCGCACCCCTGCCCCGGGCAGCAGCGCGGCGCTGTGGCAGCGCTGGCTGCAGGATCCCAACAGCCCGCCCTACCGCGCCGTGCTCCTGCGCGACCGGGCCGTGCTCGCCGCGCTGCTACCCAGTTTCTCCACCACCGACCCCACCGACTGGGGCGACAGCGAGAAGCTCTATGGGGCGCTGAGCAAGGTCATCGCCAGTGACGATGCCGGCTTGAACCTGCGTGACACCCTGCGCCAGGCCATCGCAGAGACGCAAGGCGCGATCAATGGCGCCAGCCTGCGCCTGAAGCCCCTGCTGCCGCCCGGCGTGCAGCGCGCCGTGATGCGCCTGAACAGCGCCAGCCAGTGGCTGTACAACGGCGTGCAACTGATCGAGCTGCAGGTGCAGATGAAGCTCAGCGAGTACTACGCCCTGCAGAGCGCCCACCTGCGCGAGCTGCAGCACAAGGCCAGCGCGCAGACCGCCAAGGCCCGCGAGCGCATGCTCCTGGGCCTGCGCGAATTCGATGCCGAGGTGAGCGCGTCCAGGCGCTGGGTGCGGCCGGTCATCCAGCACGGGCTACTGAGCCTGGCGGTGCTCGACCCGAAGCTGGCGCACAGCGTCATCACCGTCAGCGTCTGGGTCGAGGGCACCGCCGACGTGCTGCAGCAGCGCCTGGCCCAGGAAGCCGGCCTGCGCGTCAACCAGCTCAGCGACGCCGCGCAGATCAGCTTGGTCAACCTCTCGGTCGCCGCGGGCACCCTCGACGCCAACGCCCGGCAACTGCTCCACGGCATGCGCATCACCGCGAAGCAGGCGGCGCAGCTGGTGCGCACCAGCTTCACCGGCGTGCGCGGCGTGGCGGGCAGCTGGGAGCTCCTGCTGGCCCTGGGCGGCTTGTACCTGACCCACGACAGCCTGGCGAAGAATCTGGAAAAGGCGGAAATCGAGATCGGCGAGAAATCCAGGGAAGCGGTGATGGCGTTGCATGGGTCCAAGCTGGCGATCCTTGGCGGCGGGATCGAGGCACTGGGCCTGATCATCAGGACCGGCGCCACGCAGATCAACACCAGGATCCCCATGACGCCTGCGGGGACGGCACGGATGGCCACGGTCATAGAAATGGGGCGGGCAACGGTCAGGGTAGGTGCCGTCATGGGGGCCGTGGCCGGGATTTACGATACGGCACAAGCTGTCTTTGCCTTAAAGCGAACATGGAAAGGCGGGGATAAAACAGCCGCATCAGCTTACACCTTTGCAGCAGCAACATCAGGCGTAGAAGTAATTTATTCAACAATAGCAGTTTTCAATGCTTCATTAATGGGCCCTTTAGGGATAGCGATTATCCTCGCCATAGCCTCTTATGGCATGGTCAAACTGGCGAAAAGCAAGGAGTCAAGTTCTATAGAGCGTTGGGCGATACGTTGCCATTTCGGCAAAGCCAATGAAAGCCCTGCCATTCACTGGGAATATCCCGAACATGCGGACATCGCCTTTGCAGCGTTAAACGCCGCTACATTAGGCATCGAGGCAGGCCTGAAATTCGAATCCCAAAGAGCCGACCCCACGCTCACGGCTAAAATCGGATGGATTGCCCAAGCGGCCACCGAGCAAAAGCTGACATTCAAGATCCTCCTCCCCAACATTGATGCCTCCAGCTACAGCTATCACTGGTCTCTAACCGTTCATCGACATGGCGATGGGGTTCCGTCCAACTACACGAGCGGCGAGATCATCGCCACAGGATCCCATGCAGTTTTACATCCATTGCCAACCTCGCAGAAAAAGCCGTCGTCGCGCCCCTCTCACAAAGTTAAAGACTACAGAGCAAATACCCTCAGCCAAAAAACCAGCAAAAATTCTGCAGTGTTGCACTCCGGGGGCTCCACTACCACCGAGTTCATAACCGGACATATAGAACTCACCCCAAGCCTTGGCAGGCACAGCATACAGGCTGCAACTTTAAACATGACTTACTGGCCAGACCGAAACTCCCCTGAGGCCTATGCACACTTAGAAATCAAGGCGATCAACGAATGACTAAAACCAATGAATACCTATCTCGCCATCCTCTGGGCTGGAAATGCGACCTGCCTCTCCCCAATGAAAAGCCCATACAAAAGACTAACGCAGCCTTACTACCACCCACACCAAACAAAATAAATGACACCTACATAGAAATCCCTAGATCCACTCACAAAATAAGAGGAGTATTTATCATTGGAGGCGCACTATGCCTCCTAATTACGCTATTACCAATCGCAGTTCTTGCAGCAACGATAATAGCCGGAAGCGTAAAAGCCGCAGCAGACATAATCACAATAGCAATTGTCACACTAGCAGGCATATATTGGGCAACTATATTCTTTGTCCGCATGGATATCGAACTTCCACGCGACGAACCAATCCGCTTCAACCGACTCAGGCAAAAAGTCTATTTTTATGAATTTCGATTTGATCGCATCCATATATTCAGCCGAAAGAAATGGGGGGTGCGCCCCGTAGCCTACGACTGGAAAGACCTCATCGCCGAAGCCTGTAGTGTCTACGCCCCCATGGGCAATGGTGGAGTCGTCGAGAAAGTCCTTATCGCAGTCCGCAAGCCAGGTACCGATGAAATCATCGACCGTCTTTTCTTCACCCATAACATCGAGGATGGCAAGCGATACTGGGAGATCATCAGACTGTTCATGCAACAGGGCCCCGACGCCCTTCCCACCTTCGATCGCCCGCCCCGCGATTGGGACAATGACTTCGAACTAACCCCCATTCGCCGATTAGCCCCCAGGGTGCAATGGCCGGAAGCGATAGACCGTGAGTCCCGTACTGGCCCTACAGCAGGAGAACCCACATGAAACCAGTCGTCCTTGTAGGCCACCTGCACGAATGCCCGCTGCATGGCGCGGGTGTGGTGGAAACCGGCAGTGAAACCTATCACTTCAATGGCAAACCCGTTGCCCGGGTCGGAGACCGTATCAGCTGTGGGGCGCTGATCGAGACAGGGGCCGCGCACTTTCTCATCGATGGCAAGCGTGTTGCACGCCAGGGCGATCGCACCAGTCATGGCGGCACGCTTGTCGAGGGGGACTCTGGGTGGTTTCTCGACTAAAGGGACCAGTCAGCGCCTGTTTCACTGGAGGTTTCGCGACAACCCGTGGATCCGCGACAAGACCCGCAACCACCGCGACACCTTTCTGCAACAGGTCCTGGAGCAGGCCGGTAGCACCTACGACGATGCCTGGCTCGCCGAGATATCCCCTTGGTGTTCGAACCTGCACAGCTGGCGTGTGGCTGCAGCGTTTTGTCTTCCTGTAGGCCGGGCAATGCCAGAGCGTAAGCCAACCTGGGGAGGTTGGCTGGCAGTGCCGTCGACATCGCGGGGCAAGCCCGCTCCCACGCTGGTGTGTGCAGCGCTGGGAGCTGTAGAGCGCCGGCACCGCCAGTGGCGGCATGTTTACCCCATGAACAGACGGTACGCCGGATTCTCCGTCTCGTCCCAGTACTGATAGCCCATTTCGTCCAGCGCCTGTGGCAACCCGGCCAGTTCGTCGTCCGGCACCTCCAGCCCGGCGAACACCCGCGCCTGTGCCGCGCCGTGGTTGCGGTAGTGGAACAGGCTGATGTTCCAGCGCTTGCCCAGACGCTCGAGGAAGCCCAGCAGCGCCCCAGGACGCTCGGGGAACTCGAAGCGCAGCACCCGCTCGCCGGCCCCCGGCGCCGCGTGGCCGCCGACGGTGTGGCGCACGTGCAGCTTGGCCAGTTCGTTGTCGGTCAGGTCGAGCACCTGGTAGCCCTGCTCGTGCAGGCTGGTTAGCAGTTGCTCCCGTGGGTCGTGCTGGGGGTGGGTCTGCACGCCGACGAACAGGCGCGCCTCCTTGCCCGGGTAGTAGCGGTAGTTGAATTCGGTGATCTGGCGCTTGCCCAGGGCCAGGCAGAAGGCGCGGAAGCTGCCAGGGCGCTCGGGGATGGTCACGGCGATGATCGCCTCGCGCTGCTCGCCCAGCTCGGCGCGCTCGGCCACGTGGCGCAGGCGGTCGAAGTTGACGTTGGCACCGGAGTCGATGGCCACCAGGGCCTGGCCCTGCAGGCCCTCGCGTGCCACGTAGCGTTTGATGCCGGCCACGGCCAGGGCGCCGGAGGGCTCGGTGATCGAGCGGGTGTCGTCGTAGATGTCCTTGATCGCCGCGCACAGCTCGTCACTGCTGACCGTCACCACCTCGTCGACAAAGTGGCGGCACAACTCGAAGCAGTGCGCGCCGATCTGCGCCACCGCCACGCCGTCGGCGAAGGTGCCGACCTGCGGCAGGATCACCCGCTCGCCAGCGGCCATGGCGGCCTGCAGGCAGTTGGAGTCCTCCGGCTCGACGCCGATCACCTTGACCTCGGGGCGCAGGTACTTGACGTAGGCGGCGATGCCGGCGATCAGGCCGCCGCCGCCGACCGGGACGAAGATCGCATGCAGCGGGCCGGGGTGCTGGCGAAGGATCTCCATGGCCACGGTGCCCTGCCCGGCGATGACGTCGGGGTCGTCGAACGGCGGCACGAAGGTCGCGCCGTCGCGATCGGCCAGTTGCAGGGCATGGGCCAAAGCGTGGGGGAAGCTTTCGCCGTGCAGCACCACATGGCCACCCCGTGAACGCACGCCTTCGACCTTGAGCGAGGGGGTGGTGGTGGGCATGACGATGGTGGTCTTGATGCCCAGGTGCGAGCCGGCCAGGGCCACGCCCTGGGCATGGTTGCCGGCCGACGCGGTGATGACGCCGCGCTCGCGCTGGGCGGGGGTCAGGCGCGACAGCCGGGTGTAGGCGCCGCGGATCTTGAAGGAGAACGTCGGTTGCAGGTCTTCGCGCTTGAGCAGGACCTGGTTGCCCAGGCTGGCCGACAGGGCCGGCGCCACTTGCAAAGGGGTTTCGATGGCCAGGTCGTACACCGGGGCCGAGAGAATCCGGCGCACTTGTTCGGACAGCAGTTGCTGGGGCGTTGCCGGGGTACGCAGGGTGGCGCTGAGGCTGGTCATCGATGACTCCTGGTTTTTTTGTAGTGCCCAGGAGTCAGAGAGAAGAAACCCGCCTCCAGGGCGGGTTCAGTGCATGTGTGCGCTAGCCCGCCAAGCTGATAATGGCGGTAATAATGCTGAGGGCGCGACGCTGCGGGAATAGGTTCATGGGGTGGGAAGCTAGCGTGGGAGCGAGGGGGAAGTCAAGGGCTTGCCACCTTTCACAACACGCAGCAAACATCAAGCGATCAGGATCGCGCTGGGCCTGCCACACCTCTCACAAGCTAACCCCCAAGGCCCGCCGCACCGACTCGCCACGCGCATCATCCACCGCACTGACCAGGGCAAAGTTGTAGTCCCCATGGGACCAGTAACGCGCCTGCAACTGCCCATCGACGCGCTGCCCGCTGGGCATCCGCTCGAAGTGCTCGCCGGGCGAACGCAGGAACAGGCTGATGCGCTGCCCCTGGCGATCCTGGAACACCAGCAGCGCCGCCGGCCCCGCCTCGTTGCTCAACAGGCGTGCGCCCACCGGCTGCAGGCCATAGCCAGACAGGTCCGGCAACTGGCCGACACGGTTGAAGTGACGCCCCAGCCAGGCTTGCAGCCGCGCCGGATCGCTGGCCTGGATATCCAGCGAGGTCGCCTCGGCGAACAGTCGGTGGGCCGCCACGGCGTCGGCCATCGGCAGCATGCCGGCGAACAGCGTTGCCTCGCGCGCCTGCCAGCCGCCCAGGCCGCCCAGGCCCACGGCCAGCAGCAATACCGCCGCCTGTGCCAGGCGCCATTGCCGGCGCTGGCGCAGGCGACGGCGCAAGGGCGCCAGGTCCAGCGCCGGATCGCTCGGCTGCTCGCCGAAGCCCGCCAGGGCCGCGCGCAGGCGCCGGGCATCGCCGCGCCAGGCCTCGATGCGCGCCGCCTCCTGCGGGTTGGCCGCCAGCCACGCCTCGACCTCGGCCCGCCGCGCCGGCTCCAGGCGCTCGTCGACGTAGGCGTGCAACTCGTGCTCGGTTGGGATCAGGCGTGTCATTTGAGTCTCCGCAGGGCCGGGGGCGTGGGATGGCCCTCGGTCAGTTCACGCAGGGCGGCGCGGGCACGCGACAGGCGCGACATCACCGTGCCGATGGGAATGCCGAGGGTGTCGGCCGCCTCCCTGTAGCTCAGGCCTTCGACGCTGACCAGCAGCAACAGGGCGCGCTGCTCGGCCGACAGCCGGGCAAAGGCACGCAGGTCAGCCTGGGCCAGGACGATGCTCTCGATCTCGCCGCCGGCCGGTTCCTCGGCCTGGCCCCGACCGAACCAGGCCAGCCAGCGCGCGTGCAGGCGCTCGCGACGCTTGCCGTCGAGGAACAGCCGGTAAAGGATGGTGAACAGCCAGGGTCGCAGGCCCTCGGCGTGGCGCTGCTGGCCACGGCGGCTCAGGGCGCGTTCGACCGTGGCCTGGACCAGATCGTCGGCACCGCCGGGCTCGCGGGTCAGCCACAGGGCGAAGCGGCGCAGGCGTTGCAGCAGCTCGCGCCATTGTTGGTCGTCCAGATCGTGCATGGTCGGGTTCCGGGCCCCAATGGGCAGTCAGTGTAATGGGCAGACGGCCCGGCACGAAATCTATTCCCCCGGCGGGAATAAATCGTTCGCCCTTGCGTCGTACCGGCTCAACCCAACTGACCGGAGCGTCCCCATGACCACTCCCCTGCATGGCCCCGCCAAGGCCCTGCGCCTGGCCGCCATCGGCGCCACCCTCGCCGCCCTCGGTGCGGGCTTCGCCTATGCCGCCGGCTGGATCGGCGCGCCAGGGCTGACCCCGCAGCGCATCATCGACACCTTCGAGGCCCAGGCCGGCCATTATCCCGGCTATCGGAAAAACCATGCCAAGGGCTTGTGCGTCAGCGGTTACTTCCAGGCGAGCGGGCAGGCTGCGGCGCTCTCCAGCGCCCGCGTGTTCAGCCAGGCCCGGGTGCCGGTGATCGGTCGCTTCGCCATCGGCGGCGCCAACCCGTTCGCCCCGGACACCGCCATACCGGTACGCAGCCTGGCGATCCAGTTGAGCAGCGATGACGGCCAGGTCTGGCGCACCGGCATGAACAACCCGCCGGTGCTGGCGGTGAGCACGCCCGAGGGGTTCTACCAGCAGGTGCTGGCCGGGGCACCCGACCCGGCCACCGGCAAGCCGGACCCGGCAAAACTGCAGGCGTTCTTCGCCAGCCACCCGGAAAGCACGGCGTTTCGCCAGTGGGCGGCCAGCTACAAGCCCAGCAACAGCTTTGCCAGCACCGCCTACAACAGCATCAATGCTTTTCGCCTGATCGATGCCCAAGGCAACGCCCACCCGGTGCGCTGGGCCCTGGAGCCGCAGACACCGTTCGCCGCCCTGCCTGCCCAGGTCGATGACAAGCAGTTCCTCCAGCACGACCTCCAGCAACGCCTGGCCCGAGGCCCGCTGCGCTGGACCCTGCGCCTGACCCTGGCCGAGCACGGCGACCCGGTGGACGACCCTGCCCGTCCCTGGCCCGCCGAACGCCGCAGCATCGACGCCGGCACCTTGGTGCTGGAGCAGGTCGATGCCCCCGAGCAGGGCGCCTGCCGCGACCTGAACTTCGACCCGCTGATCCTGCCCCACGGCATCGAACCGTCCGCCGACCCGATTCTCGCCGCCCGCTCGGCGGCCTACTCGGTGTCATTCAACCGCCGCAGCCACGAAGCGCTGAGCGAAGGAGCCCGCCCATGACCCCCGCCGCCTTCCACCCCCTGGCCCGCCTGCTGCACTGGCTGATGGCCACGCTGATCCTGGCCATGCT
Organism: Pseudomonas sp. 2hn; assembly: GCF_019646095.1. NCBI lineage: Bacteria > Pseudomonadati > Pseudomonadota > Gammaproteobacteria > Pseudomonadales > Pseudomonadaceae > Pseudomonas > Pseudomonas sp. 2hn. The sequence goes on from NZ_CP081016.1 coordinate 3,367,258, forward strand.
GTTCATCGGCGTGAACATGGTCGGCGACCTGTCGCCACGGCACCCGCTGCTGGTCGAGCTGCACAAGGCCACCGGCCTGGCCCTGCTGGTGCTGGTGATCCTGCGCATCGCCCTGCGCCTGGGCCTGCCACACCCGGCGCTGCCCGGCGACCTGCCGCGCCTGCAACGGCTGGCCGCCGGCGCCTCGCACCTGCTGCTGTACGGCCTGATGCTGGCCATGCCGCTGCTCGGCTGGGCCATGCTCTCGGCCGGTGGCTATCCACGCCCCCTGCAACTGCCCGCCATCGCGCCCCACGACCTGCAGCTGTACGCCGTGCTGCGCCAGGCCCACGGCTGGGCGGGTTACCTGCTGTTCGCCACCGTGCTGCTGCACCTGGGCGCGGCGTTGGTGCATGCCCTGGTGCGCCGTGACGGCGTCTTGCGTAGCATGTGGCCAGGCCCGCTGCACCGCAGTGAATGAGCATTGCCGGGGTCGACACATGTAAATAATTATTACTAACATTGGCGCTCATTTCGTCGAACTGCCCCGGACTGCCCCATGAACGTTGCAAAGGACACTGCCGCCTTGACCCCGGCCAGCACCCTGGACCTGCGTCCACTGATGCTGGTGAACATGGCCTGCACCATGGCGATGATGGCCTTCGTCGCCCTGATCGGCCCCATCGCCCGCCTGCTGGGGATGGCCACCTGGCAGGCCGGGGCGGCGGTGACGGTGGCCGGCGTGGTCTGGGTGCTGTTGGCGCGGCCCTGGGGGCGCCTGGCCGACCGTTATGGCCGGCGTCGCGTGCTGCTGCTGGGCAGTGGCGGTTTCACCCTGGCCTATTGGGTGCTGTGCCTGTTCATCGACGGTGCGTTGCGCTGGCTGCCGGGCGCGAGCGTGGCGTTCTTCGGGCTGATGCTGGCCCGCGGCCTGATCGGCGCCTTCTACGCCGCGCTGCCGGTGGGCGGCAACGCGCTGATCGCCGACCATGTCGAGCCCCAGCGCCGGGCCCGGGCCATGGCTTCGCTGGGCGCGGCCAATGCCGTCGGCCTGGTGGTCGGCCCGGCACTGGCCGCGCTGCTGTCGCGCTACAGCCTGAGCCTGCCGTTCTATGCGATGTCGCTGCTACCGGCGACGGCGTTCGTGGTGCTGCTGCTCAAGCTCAAGCCCCAGCCATTGGCGCAAAGCCATGCGCCCAATCCGGTGCGCCTGTCCGACCCACGCCTGCGTCGCCCGCTGCTGGTGGCCTTCAGCGCCATGCTGAGCATCACCGTGTCGCAGATCGCCGTCGGCTTCTTCGCCCTCGACCGCCTGCGCCTGGAGGCCGGTGACGCCGCCCAGGCCGCGGGCATCGCCTTGACCTGCGTGGGCGTGGCCCTGATGCTGGCACAGGTGTTCCTGCGCAGGCTCGAGTGGCCACCGGCGAAAATGATCCGTGTCGGCGCCAGCATCTCCGGCCTGGGCTTCGCCGCCGCAGCGCTGGCAACCCACGCACCCTGGCTGTGGAGCGCATTCTTCGTCGCCGCGTTCGGCATGGGCTTTGTCTTTCCGGCATTCTCCGCCCTGGCGGCCAACGCCATGCACGCCAGCGAACAGGGCGCCACGGCCGGCTCGATCGGCGCCGCCCAAGGCATGGGCGCGGTGATCGGGCCACTGGCCGGCACCCTTGTCTATGCCCTCGACCCGCGCCTGCCGTTCCTCGCCGTCGGTGCCCTGCTGTTGCTGGTGGGGCTGTGGCCGGTAGCCGCCGACCAGCGTCACTGAGACGCACAGCGCGCAAGCCTGCAGAGTGTGTTTTAATGCCTCGCCCATTATTTTTGACACCTCTGCAAACAAGGCGGCTATGGACACGGGGACACGACTCAAACTGGTGCGTGAACGCAACAACCTCTCCCAACGGGAACTGGCCCGCCGCAGCGGCCTGACCAACTCGACCATCTCGCAGATCGAGCAGAACCGGGTCAGCCCTTCGGTCAGTTCCCTCAAGAAACTGCTCGAAGGGATCCCCATGTCCCTGGCGGAGTTCTTCAGTTTCGACGAGCCGGTACGCGAGGAACGTTACGTTTTCCGTGGCGGCGAGCAGCCCGACCTGGGCCGTAACGGCCTGCGCATGCTGTTGGTTGGTGCCAGCGTCGAAGGCCGACAGATGCGCATGCTGCGCGAGCTGTATGCGCCGGGCGCCGACTCCGGCGAGCCGATCGTCCACGCCGAAGGCGAGGAATGCGGCCTGGTCACCCGAGGCACCATGGAGCTGTGGGTCGATGGCCAGGTCAGCGTGCTTAACGCAGGCGATGGTTACTACATCCCCACCACCCTGCCCCACACCTTCAAGAATATCGGCCCCGACGAGGCCGAGATCATCAGCGCCAACACCCCGGCGAACTTCTGATTCGCCCATGACCACCGTCGCCAGCCGCGAGGCGTACCAGTGCCTGCGCGATGCCGCCCTTGGCGTGCGGCCGCTGGTGACGATCGCCCGCCTGGCCGGCGGGCAGGTCGAGGTGCTGATCGACGGCTGGCGCCTGACCCTGGTGCTGGACGGCGAAGGCCTGGCCCACTGCAGCCATTGCCAGAGCCCGGATGGACGCCGGGGCGCGCTGGACGACTGGCACCGCTACGGCACCAATCCGGTGGATCACCTGAGCATCTGGGAACGCAGTCAAATAGAACGACTGCTGGCCTGCCCCATGTGCAATCCCCTGTAGGAGCGGCCTCGTGCCGCGAAAGGGCCGCGAAGCGGACCCGGCGATCTTTGCGTTAACGCTGAAATCCCGGGGCCGCTTCGCGGCCCTTTCGCGGCACGAGGCCGCTCCTACAGGGGGTGGCATGGCCAGGTCGTCAAGCCTGCCTGACTAAGGCCTGCTCGACGAAATCCAGCCGGTCCTGACCGAAGAACATCTGCCCGTCGACGAAGAACGTCGGCGCGCCGAACACACCGCGCTCGACCGCCTCCTCGGTGGCTTGGCGCAAGGCGTCCTTGACCTCGGGCCGCGTGGCCAGCTCTTGGAACATCTCGGCCTCGAAACCACCCGCGGCCAGGGTCTCACCCAATACCGCAGGGTCTCCCAGATTGCGCCCGTGCACGAACAGCCCTTCGAACAGCACCTTCAACAGCGCCTCGAACCGCGCTTCGGCAAACAACTGAACGCCGATCAGCCCGCGCATCAGGTTCAGGGTATTGATTGGAAACCCTGGCGGCAGGGTCAGGGGCACCCCATAGCGATCGGCATAGCGCTTGAGGTCGATGCGCATATAGCGCCCCTTGGCCGGCACCATGACCGGCGAGGCGTTGCCGGTGGCCTGGAACACCCCGCCCAACAGGATCGGCTTGTACACCAACCGCGCCCCGTGACGCGCGCACAGGGCGGGCAGCTGGGTCGAGGCCAGGTAAGTGGCCGGGCTGCCCAGGTCCAGGAAGAACTCGACGGTCTTGCTCATGATTCGTTCCTTGTATGAGGGTGGGACTTACCAGCGCTCCATCCACGGGCGCAGGTCAAGTTCGAAGGTCCAGGCATCCCGTGGCTGGGCGTGCAGGAACCAGTAGCTGTCGGCGATGTGCGCAGGATCGAGGATGCCGTCCTGGTCCTTGAGCGCATAGCGTTCGGGGAAGCTGTCGCGGATGAACGCGGTGTCGATGGCGCCGTCGACCACCACATGGCCGACATGGATGTTCTGTGGCCCAAGCTCGCGCGCCATGCTCTGGGCCAGGGCGCGCAGGCCGTGCTTGGCCCCGGCGAAGGCGGCGAAACCGGCCGCGCCGCGGGTGCCGGCAGTGGCGCCGGTAAAGAGAATGGTGCCGCGCTCGCGGGTCACCATGCGCCGGGCGACCGCCTGGGCGGTGAGAAAGCCGGCGAAGCAGGCCATTTCCCAGATCTTGAAGTACTTGCGCGGGGTTTCCTCGAGGATGCTGCACGGGACATTGGCGCCGATATTGAAGACAAAGGCGTCGATCGGGCCGATATCGCGCTCGATGGTCTCGACCAGCTCGGCCACCTCCTCTTCCTTGCGCGCATCCGACCCGAAGCCATGAGCCTGACCGCCCGCGGCGCGTATCTCGTCGAGCAACGGCTGCAGCTTGTCCGCCTGGCGCCGGGTGACACAGGCGACATACCCCTCGCGGGCGAAACGCTTGGCGATCTCGCCACCGGTGGCGTCGCCCGCGCCGATCACCAGCACGACCTTTTGTTGTTCTGCCATGGATCGCTCCATTGATGAATGATCGCTTAGTAAACGAACGCTATGCTACGATCAGCTGATCGTCAAGCCCGCGCCAAGAGGTTCCGCGCATGCGCTACAGCACCGACCACAAGCAGCAGACCCGCGAGAAGCTGCTGGCCAGCAGCGGCGCCCTGGCCAAGCGCGGGGGTTTCGCCGCCACTGGCGTAGCCGGATTGATGAAGGCCATCGGCCTGACCGGCGGCGCCTTCTACAACCATTTCCCGTCCAAGGACGACCTGTTCAGCGAGATCGTCCGCCGCGAACTGGCCAACAGCCCGTTGGCGCGCCTGGTCGAGCGTGGCGCCGATCGCCCCCGGCTCAGGCGCCTGCTCGAGCAGTACCTGAGCCTGGCCCATCTGCACAATGCCGAAGGCGGCTGCCCGCTGCCGCCATTGGGCGTGGAGATCGCCCGCGCCGAGCGACCGGTGCGCGAACAGGCCGAGCACTGGCTGGTGGAGCTGCACCAGGCCTGGAGCGAGACCCTCGACGACCCCGAGCTGGCCTGGGCCCTGCTCAGCCAGTGCGTCGGCGCGCTGGTGGTGGGCCGTATGCTGGCCAGCGAGCCAGTGCAGGCGCAGGTGCTGGACGCCAGCCGTAAAATGGTCGGACGGGTCTTCGATGAGGCTCGCTAGTACCCTGCTCGGACTGCTGCTGGCCCTGCCCGCCTTCGCCCAGGAACGTTGTCCGACCGGGCAATACCAAGTGTGTCTGGTGGTGTGTTTCTGCGCGCCCATCGACCCCAACCAGGGTGGCCAGGTGCTGCAGGATGTCGAGCGCATGGCCACCGGCAGCCTGGTGTTCGCCCTGCGCCAGGCTCGCGACGAGGCCACTGCCAACGGCAGCCAGCCGATCCCCTTGCATATCCGCGCCCAGCTCGAGCCCTGGTACGACTTCGCCGTGCTCGACGCGGCGCGCTACCGGGTGGGCGATGAACAGCAGATCAGCGCCGCCAATGCATTGCTGCAGAACCCGGATGTCAACGCGGTGACCCTGATCGACACCATCATCTTCCGCCGCAGCGCCGATGCCGAGGACAACGTGGCGCTGTGGGCCCATGAGCTCAAGCATGTGCAGCAGTACCAGGAACTGGGGGTGGAGGAATTCGCCCGGCGCTATACCCGGGATTACCAGGCGCTGGAGGGGCCGGCCTACGAGATCGAGGCGCAGGTGGCCAAGGCGTTGCGCGAAAAGGCATCCGGCGGCCCACGCTGATTACATCGCCCCCCTGTAGGAGCGGCCTTGTGCCGCGAAAGGGCTGCAGAGCAGCCCCGGCGATTTATGCGTCAACGCTGAAATCCTGGGGCTGCTGCGCAGCCCTTTCCGACCGGTCCGACGCCTCGGCAAGGCCGCTCCTACAGGGAATGATACTGCCTTGAAATCATGCGTCCGGATCGATGACCGCACCCGTCCTATCATTGCGCGTGATAATAACCTTCGCTCCGTTTGATTCGTGCGCCACGCGCAAGACACTCACACTCCGCCCACTACTAATACATTGGCGGAGTTCTCCATGGATCACTCACTCAAACCCTTGCGCTTTCCCCTCGCTGCCCTGGCAGTGGTGGTGCTCAGCGCTTGCGGTCGCACCCCCGACGCCGTGCAGGCTCCCGCCGCGCCCAAGGTCAGCGTAGCCAAGGTGATCGAACAGCCGATCAACGAATGGGACGAGTTCACCGGCCGCCTCGAAGCGCCGGAAACCGTCGAAGTGCGTCCACGGGTGTCTGGCCAGATCGACCAGGTGGCCTTCACCGAAGGCGCCCAGGTCAAGAAAGGCGACCTGCTGTTCCAGATCGACCCGCGCCCGTTCCAGGCTGAAGTGCGCCGCCTCGAAGCCCAGTTGCAACAAGCCAAGGCCACCGCCATCCGCAGCGCCAACGAAGCCCGCCGTGGCGAACGCCTGCGCGACAGCAACGCCATCTCCGCGGAACTGGCGGAGTCGCGCACCAGCGCCGCCGCCGAGGCCCGCGCCGGGGTCGACGCGATCCAGGCCCAGCTCGACCTGGCCCGCCTGAACCTGAGCTTCACCCGCGTCACCGCGCCGATCAGCGGCCGCGTCAGCCGCGCCCAGTTCACCGCCGGCAACATCGTCAGCGCCGATGTCACCCCGCTGACCAGCGTGGTCTCCACCGACAAGGTCTACGCCTACTTCGACGCCGACGAGCGCGTGTACCTCAAGTACAGCCAGCTCGCCCGCGACGGCCAGCGCGGCCAGAGCACCCCGGTGTACCTGGGCCTGACCAACGAGACCGGCAACCCGCACCTGGGCCAGATGAACTTCGTCGACAACCAGGTCAACCCGCGCACCGGCACCATCCGTGGCCGCGCCGTGTTCGACAACCGCGACGGCCAGTTCACCCCCGGCCTGTATGCACGCCTGAAGCTGGTCGGCAGCGCCCAGTACGACGCCGTGCTGATCAACGACGAAGCGGTCGGCACCGACCTTGGCAAGAAGTTCGTGCTGGTCATGGACAAGGACAACAAGGCTGCCTACCGCGCCGTGGAACTGGGACCCAAGCTCGAAGGCCTGCGCATCGTGCGCAGCGGCCTGGGCAAGGACGACCGCATCGTGGTCAAGGGCCTGCAGCGTGTGCGCCCAGGCTCGCCGGTCACGCCTGAGGAAACCCAGATGGCCAGCGAACAGACCCTCGCCGCCCTCGCCCAGCAGCGCCAGGCCCTCGAAGCCAGCAACCCGGCGCCGAAGGTTGCCGGCGCCAATGTCAAAGTCGCCAGCGCCCAAGCGCCGCGCGGTTAAGGGACAACACCGATGAACTTTTCGAAATTCTTCATTACCCGGCCGATCTTCGCCGCGGTGCTGTCGCTGGTGCTGCTGATCGCGGGTTCCATCTCGCTGTTCCAGCTGCCGATCAGCGAATACCCCGAAGTGGTGCCGCCTACCGTGGTGGTGCGCGCCAACTTCCCCGGCGCCAACCCCAAGGTGATCGGCGAGACCGTCGCCGCGCCCCTGGAGCAGGCCATCACCGGTGTCGAGAACATGCTGTACATGTCCTCGCAATCCACCGCCGACGGCAAGCTGACCCTGACCATCACCTTCGCCCTCGGTACCGACCTGGACAACGCCCAGGTGCAGGTGCAGAACCGCGTGACCCGCACCCAGCCCAAGCTGCCGGAAGAGGTGACGCGCATTGGTATCACCGTCGACAAGGCCTCGCCCGACCTGACCATGGTCGTGCACCTGACCTCGCCGGACAACCGCTACGACATGCTGTACCTGTCCAACTACGCCATCCTCAACATCAAGGATGAACTGGCACGCCTGGGTGGCGTGGGTGACGTGCAGCTGTTCGGCATGGGCGACTACTCGCTGCGGGTGTGGCTCGACCCGAACAAGACCGCTTCGCGCAACCTGACCGCCAGCGACGTGGTGGCCGCCATTCGCGAGCAGAACCGCCAGGTCGCCGCCGGCCAGCTGGGCGCCCCGCCTGCCCCGGGTTCGACCAGCTTCCAGCTGTCGATCAACACTCAAGGCCGCCTGGTCAACGAGGAAGAGTTCGAGAACATCATCATCCGCGCCGGCGCCAACGGCGAGATCACGCGCCTGAAGGACATCGCCCGGGTCGAGCTCGGCTCCAGCCAGTATGCCCTGCGCTCGCTGCTGAACAACCAGCCGGCGGTGGCCATTCCGATCTTCCAGCGCCCGGGCTCCAACGCCATCGAAATCTCCGACGAAGTGCGGGCGAAAATGGCCGAGCTGAAGAAAGAGTTCCCGGAAGGCATGGACTACAGCATCGTCTATGACCCGACCGTGTTCGTCCGTGGCTCCATCGAAGCGGTGGTGCACACCCTTTTCGAAGCGCTGATCCTGGTCGTGCTGGTGGTGATCCTGTTCCTGCAGACCTGGCGCGCCTCGATCATCCCGCTGATGGCCGTGCCGGTCTCGCTGATCGGCACCTTCGCGGTGATGCACCTGTTCGGCTTCTCGCTCAACGCGCTGTCGCTGTTTGGCCTGGTGCTGGCCATCGGTATCGTGGTGGACGACGCCATCGTCGTGGTGGAGAACGTCGAGCGTAACATCGGCCTTGGCCTGAAACCGCTGGAAGCCACGCAGAAGGCCATGAGCGAAGTGACCGGCCCGATCATCGCCACCGCCCTGGTGCTGTGCGCCGTGTTCGTGCCTGCCGCGTTCATTTCCGGCCTAACCGGGCAATTCTACAAGCAGTTCGCCCTGACCATCGCCATCTCCACCGTGATCTCGGCGTTCAACTCGCTGACCCTGTCGCCGGCCCTGGCCGCCGTGCTGCTGAAGGACCACCATGCGCCCAAGGACCGTTTCTCGCGGTTCCTGGAAAAGCTGCTGGGCAGCTGGCTGTTCGCCCCATTCAACCGCTTCTTCGACCGCGCCAGCCATGGCTATGTCGGCGGCGTGCGCCGGGTCATCCGCTCCAGCGGCATTGCCCTGTTCGTCTATGCCGGTTTGATGGGCCTGACCTACCTGGGCTTCTCGTCCACCCCGACCGGCTTCGTCCCGGCCCAGGACAAGCAGTACCTGGTGGCCTTCGCCCAGCTGCCTGACGCCGCCAGCCTCGACCGTACCGAGGCTGTGATCAAGAAGATGAGCGAGATCGCCCTCAAGCAACCCGGCGTGGCCGATTCGGTGGCCTTCCCAGGCCTGTCGATCAACGGCTTCACCAACAGCCCGAACAGCGGCATCGTGTTCACCCCGCTCAAGCCGTTCGACGAGCGCAAGGACCCGAGCCAGTCGGCGGCGGCCATCGCGGCAGCCCTGAACGCCCAGTTCGCCGATATCCAGGACGCCTACATCGCGATCTTCCCGCCTCCGCCGGTCCAAGGCCTGGGCACCATCGGCGGCTTCCGCCTGCAGATCGAGGACCGCGGCAACCTGGGCTACGAAGCGCTGTACAAAGAGACCCAGAACATCATCGCCAAGAGCCACAACGTGCCGGAACTGGCGGGCCTGTTCACCAGCTACCAGGTCAACGTGCCGCAGGTCGATGCCGCCATCGACCGGGAAAAGGCCAAGACCCACGGCGTGGCGATCAATGACATCTTCGACACCCTGCAGGTCTACCTGGGCTCGCTGTACACCAACGACTTCAACCGCTTCGGCCGCACCTACCAGGTCAACGTCCAGGCCGAGCAGCAGTTCCGCCTCGATGCCGAGCAGATCGGCCAGCTGAAGGTGCGCAACAACCTGGGCGAGATGATCCCGCTGGCGACCTTCCTCAAGGTCAGCGACACCTCCGGGCCTGACCGGGTCATGCACTACAACGGCTTCATCACCGCCGAGATCAACGGTGCCGCGGCCCCCGGCTACAGCTCCGGCCAAGCGGAGGCTGCGATCGAGAAGCTGCTCAAGGAGGAACTGCCCAACGGCATGACCTTCGAGTGGACCGACCTGACCTACCAGCAGATCCTCTCGGGCAACACCGCGCTGTTCGTGTTCCCGCTCTGCGTGCTGCTGGCCTTCCTGGTGCTGGCCGCCCAGTACGAGAGCTGGAGCCTGCCGCTGGCGGTGATCCTGATCGTGCCGATGACCCTGCTGTCGGCCATCACCGGGGTGATCGTCTCCGGTGGCGACAACAACATCTTCACCCAGATCGGCTTGATCGTACTGGTGGGCCTGGCGTGCAAGAACGCCATCCTGATCGTCGAGTTCGCCAAGGATGAACAGGCCAAGGGCCTCGACCCGCTGGCCGCCGTGCTGGAAGCCTGCCGCCTGCGCCTGCGGCCGATCCTGATGACCTCGATCGCCTTCATCATGGGCGTGGTACCGCTGGTGTTCAGCTCCGGCGCCGGTTCCGAGATGCGTCACGCCATGGGTGTGGCGGTGTTCTCGGGGATGATCGGGGTGACCGTGTTCGGCCTGTTCCTGACCCCGGTGTTCTTCTTCCTGATCCGCCGTTTCGTCGAGCGTCGCCAGGCCCGCAAGGCCGAGCACGCAGTGGCGCTGGAGAACCACGCATGAAGTTGCTCAAACCCCTGACCCCGAGCCTGCTGGCGCTGGCCCTGGCGGCCTGCGCGGTAGGTCCGGACTACAAGGCCCCGCTGACCGAACCGGCCAAGCTGGACGCCGGCCTTGAGGCCAAAGCCTATGACCGCAGCCGCTTCGAGAGCGTGTGGTGGAAACAGTTCGACGACCCGGTGCTGAACCAGTTGGTGCAGGCATCGCTGGACGGCAACCGCGACCTGCGCGTGGCGTTCGCCCGCCTGAAAGCGGCGCGGTCGATTCGCGAGGACGTGTCCAACGACCAGATCCCCGTGGTCACCAGCCGCGCCAGCAGCGACCTGGGCAAGGGCCAGGTGCCCGGCCAGACCGAGCGCCGGGTCAACAGCGAGCGCTACGACCTGGGCCTGGACATGGCCTGGGAGCTCGACCTGTTCGGCCGCATCCAGCGCCAGATCGAAGCCAGCGAAGCGCAGGAAGCCGCCGCCGAAGCCGACCTGCAGCAGTTGCAGGTCAGCCTGATCGCCGAGCTGGTCGACGCCTACGGCCAGTTGCGCGGCGCCCAGCTGCGCGAGCAGATCGCCGTGGCCAACCTGAAGACCCAGCAGCAGTCGCGGGACATCACCGTGACCCTGCGCGACACCGGGGTCGGCAACGAGCTCGACGTGGTCCGCGCCGACGCCCGCCTGGCGGGTGTCGAAGCCACCGTGCCGCAGCTGCAGGCCGAACAGGTGCGGGCCAAGAACCGCATCGCCACCCTGCTCGGCCAGCGGCCGGACGGGATGACCGTGGACCTCTCGCCCAAGGCCCTGCCGGCCATCGCCAAGGCCTTGCCGGTGGGCGACCCCGGCGAGCTGCTGCGCCGCCGCCCGGACATCCGCAGCGCCGAGCGCCAGCTGGCGGCAGCCACGGCCAACGTCGGCGTGGCCACCGCCGACCTGTTCCCGCGGGTCAGCCTCAGCGGCTTCCTCGGTTTCACCGCCGCGCGCGGCTCGCAGATCGGCTCCTCGGCGGCCAACGCCTGGGCGTTGGGCCCGAGCATCACCTGGGCAGCCTTCGACCTGGGCAGCGTGCGCGCCCGCCTGCGCGGGGCCAAGGCCGATGCCGAAGGCGCCCTGGCCAACTACGAACAGCAGGTGCTGCTGGCCCTGGAGGAATCCTCCAATGCCTTCAGCGACTACGGCAAGCGCCAGCAGCGCCTGCTGGCGCTGATGCGCCAGAGCGACGCCAGCCGCAAGGCCGCGGAACTGGCCTCGGTGCGCTACCGCGAGGGCACTGTGGACTACCTGGTGCTGCTCGACGCCGAGCGCGAACGCCTGAGCGCCGAGGATGCCCAGGCCCAGGGCGAGGTCGAGCTGTACAGCGGCATCGTCGCGATCTACAAGGCGCTCGGCGGCGGCTGGCAACCCGACGTGGTGGCCAGCTCGCGCTGACCGCACTCTGATGTGAAGACTCCTTTGGTTGGTTCCTCCCCCAACCGTTTGCCCCGATGGCCTTGGCTATCGGGGCTTTTTTATGCCGTCGCACTCATCACAGGTACTTGCCTTCAGACAAATCCCGAAATACTGTATGAATAACCAGTCATTTCGGACCATTCCATGCAGCTCATCGCCAAGCTCGGCATCCTCGCCGACGCCGCCAAGTACGACGCGTCCTGCGCCAGCAGCGGCGCCCCCAAGCGCAGCTCCCGTGGTCGCGACGGCCTCGGCGCCACCGACGGCATGGGCATCTGCCACAGCTACACCCCCGACGGGCGCTGCGTGTCGCTGCTCAAGGTGCTGCTGACCAACTTCTGCCTGTACGACTGCCAGTATTGCGTCAACCGCCGTTCCAGCAATGTGCCGCGGGCGCGCTTCAGCCCCGAGGAGGTGGTGCGCCTGACCCTGGACTTCTACCGGCGCAATTGCATCAGCGGCCTGTTTCTCAGCTCCGGCATCATCCGCTCGGCCGACTACACCATGGAGCAGTTGATCCGGGTGGCCCGCCTGCTGCGCGAGGAGCATGGTTTTCGCGGCTACATCCACCTCAAGACCATCCCTGACGCCGACCCCATGCTGATCGAGGAAGCCGGGCGCCTGGCCGACCGCCTGAGCGTGAACATCGAACTGCCCACCGACGCCAGCCTCGAACGCCTGGCCCCGGAAAAACGCGCCAGCACCATCCGCCAGGCCATGGGCGTGATCCACCACGGCCAGCGGGCCGTCGCCGGCGAACCACGGGCGCCACGCTTCACCCCCGCCGGACAGAGCACCCAGGTCATCGTCGGTGCCGACGCCACCGATGACAGCTCCCTGCTGCGCAACGCCGAGTCGCTGTACCAGGGCTATGGCCTCAGACGCGTCTACTACTCCGCCTTCAGCCCGATCCCCGACAGCCCGTCCAGCGTGCCCCTGGCCGCCCCGCCGCTGCTGCGCGAACACCGCCTGTACCAGGCCGACTTCCTCCTGCGCGGCTACGGCTACAAGGCCGGCGAACTGCTGGGCGAAACCGGCAACCTGGCCCTGGACATCGACCCCAAGCTGGCCTGGGCGCTGGCCAACCGCGAGGTGTTCCCGCTCGACGTCAACCGCGCCGAGCCGGCCCTGCTGGCGCGCATCCCCGGTATCGGCCTGCGCAGTGTGCAGCGCCTGGTGGCCCTGCGCCGCGAGCGGCGCATCCGCTACGACGACCTGATCCAGTTGCGCTGCGTGCTGGACAAGGCCCGCCCGTTCATCGTCACCAGCGACTACCGCCCGGCCCAGGCCGAGCTGCGCAGCGGCCTGCTGCGCGCCCGCCTGCGCGAACCCCAGGCACCGGTGCAGATGGGCCTGTGGGGATGATTGCGCTGGATTGCGGTGACGACTTCGCCACCTGGCGCGACCAGGCGCGGCAACTACTCGGCCATGGCATCGACCCGGCCACGGTGACCTGGGGCCAGGCGCGAATGGACGACCTGCTGGCCGAGCCCACGCCCCTGCCCGCCGGCCCCGGCCCGTTCCGCGCCCGCGTGCCGGCGGCGCTGCTGGCCCAGTTGGAACAGGCCGGTCGCTACCGCGGCGAGCAACGCTGGAACCTGTTGTACGAAGTGCTGTGGCGCGTCGCCCATGGCGACCGCACCGCCATGCTCGCCGGCGACCGCCTGGGCAGCGAGATGCAGCGGCGCATTCGCCAGGTCGGCCGCGAAGCCCATCACCTGCATGCCTTCGTGCGCTTCGTGCCGCTGCCCGAGGCACTGGCCGAACAGTTGCAACTGGACCTGGTGGCCTACCACGAACCGGCCCACGACATCCTCGACAGCGCCTGCGGGCATTTCGCCGATCGCCTGGGGCGCCAGCGCTGGTTGATCGCCACCCCCCTCGACGGCGTGCGCTTCGACGGCCAGCATTTGGACTACCGACGCCAATGCCCGGAGCAATGGCGGCAGTGGGCGCGCAACGCCGAGGACCCCGGTGCCGAGCTGTGGCTGGCCTACTACCGGCACACCTTCAACCCCGCCCGGCTCAACCCCGGCGCCTTGCGCCAGCACCTGCCCGGGCGCTTCTGGCGTCATCTGCCGGAGGGCCCGCTGATCCCCGAGCTGGTCGGCCAGGCGCGCCATGGCAAGCAGCGTGACGGACAGGCGCTGGAGGTCGGGCGCCAGCGGGGCAAACGGATTGCCGCAGGGAGCCACTCAACCAATCCAAATGAATTGAATTTGTGAAAAATTCATCATTTTCAGCTTCGAATGCATTGTTGCGGGGCTGACAATCCGACACACTTATTGCTAATTATTCTCATAAGCACTAGCAATAAGGATAAAGCCCGGCATGTCACTGCACGTCTCCCCTCACCGCTTTACGCCCACCCGCAACCTGCTGGCCATGGCCATCTGCATGGCAACCCTCACTCCCGCGCTGGCCGAGGAGCAAGCGCCGGCGGTGATCGAGCTGGGCGCCACGGCCATCAACGACAGCAGCCTGGGCAGCACCACCGAGGGGTCGAAGTCGTACACCACCGGCTCCATGGCCACCGCCACCAAGCTGCCGCTGACCATGCGCGAAACGCCCCAGGCGGTGACCGTGATCACCCGCCAGCGCATGGACGACCAGGGCATGACCAGCATCAACGACGTGGCCCGGTACACGCCGGGGCTGTTCCTCAACCAGTCCAATGGCCCGGGTCGGCAGACCTACAAGGCCCGCGGCTTCGATGTCGACAACATCATGTACGACGGCATCCCCAGCGCCTACACCGGCTGGGTGGTCGGCGCCCAGCCCAACCTGGCGATGTTCGACCGGGTCGAGGTGGTGCGGGGCGCCACCGGGCTGGTCACCGGCTCCGGCACGCCGTCGGCGGCCATCAACCTGGTGCGCAAGCGTCCGCTGGCGGAACAGAAGGTCACCCTCACCGGCGCCGCCGGCAGCTGGGACAACTACCGCGGCGAACTCGACGCCTCCAGCCCGCTCAACGACAGCGGCACCCTGCGCGGCCGCGTGGTGGCCTCGTACCGCGACGCCAACGGTTTCCGTGATGGGCAACAGGAGGATCACGGGCTGTTCTACGCGATCACCGAGGCCGACCTGGGCGAGGACACCACCCTGACGCTTGGCCTGTCCCACCAGAAGGACAAGACCAACGTGTTCTGGGGCGCGATCCCCACCGACCTCAATGGCCACCATCAGGACCTGCCGCGTTCGTACAACCCGGCTACCGACTGGGAGGTCAAGGACCAGGAGATCAACACCCTGTTCGCCGAGCTGCGCCAGCGCCTGGCCAACGACTGGAAGCTGCAGGTCAACGCCATCTACAGCGAGCAGAACGCGCTGTTCCGCGGCTCCTACCAGTCGCGCTGGGACCTGGCCAAGCCGCTGAGCCGCACGGTCTACCAATCGGCCCACGACGAGAACCAGCTGGGCCTGGACACCTTTGCCAGCGGCCCGTTCGAGGCCTTCGGTCGCAGCCACGAGCTGGTGGTCGGTGCCAGCAAGCGCATCTACGACATGACCGAGCGCAACTACAGCCCCTACGACCTGGACTACCCCATCGATGGCGGCAAGCCGGACTTCCTGCACACTGGCAGCAGCCGCTACCTGATCAACCAGGAAGGCGTCTACACCACCACCCGCCTGAGCCTGGCCGACCCGCTCAAGCTGATCCTCGGCGGGCGCCTTGACTGGTACGACTACGACCAGCGCGGCAGCAACGAGGGCGACTACAAGGTGACCCGCAACGTCACCCGCTATGCCGGCCTGATCTACGAGCTGGACGAGCACCACTCGCTGTACACCAGCTACACCGACATCTTCCAGCCCCAGGACAACAAGGACCCCAGCGGCACGCCGGTGCGGCCGATCGAGGGCAAGAACTACGAAGTGGGCATCAAGGGCGAGTACTTCGACGGTGCACTCAACGCCAGCCTCGCGGTGTTCCGCATCGACCAGCAGAACCGCGCGGTCGAAGTGGACAAGAGCCTGTGCCGGGCCGGCCAGTTCGCCTGCTACGAAGCGTCAGGCGAAGTGCGCAGCCAGGGTATCGACTTCGAGCTGCAGGGCGCGTTGACCGAACAGTGGCAGATCGGCGCCGGCTATACCTATGCCCGCGTGCACACGGTCAAGGACGCGAAGAACCCGGAAAAGGTCAACAAGCCGTTCGAATCCGACACGCCGCAGCACCAGTTGAAGCTGTTCACCACCTACCGCTTCCAGGGCCCACTGGAGAAACTGCGGATCGGTGGCGGCGTCACCTGGCAGAGCCGCATGTACAACGACTTCACCGTGGCCGACGGCAGCAGCTACCGCCTCGAGCAGGGCGCCTACGCCGTCACCGACCTGATGGCCGGCTACGCGGTCAACCAGCACCTGGACCTGCAGCTCAACGCCAACAACGTGTTCGACCGCAAGTACTACTCGTCGATCTCCAAGTCGGTGAACTATGGCGGCGATACCTTCGGCGATCCGCGCAACCTGATGCTGACGGCCAAGTACAGTTTCTGAGTCCCAGGGCACAGGGACGCGCCTCTAGGCCTCACGCGCTCCCCCTGTAGGAGCGGCCTTGTGCCGCGAAAGGGCTGCGTAGCGGCCCCAGGATTTCAGCGTTGATACAAGGATCGCTGGGGCCGCTTTGCGGCCCTTTCGCGGCACAAGGCCGCTCCTACAGGCTTCACGCATGCACCCATCGCCGATGCAGCCCGCGCGCCAAGGCATCGAGCATGAACCCCAACACCCCGATCAGCAGCACCATCGCCATCAACTCCGAGTAGGCCAGCCGATCACGGGTATCAAGGATGAAATAGCCCAGCCCGGCACTGACCCCAAGCATTTCGCACGGCACCAGCACGATCCACAGGATGCCGATGGCCAGGCGCACGCCGGTCAGCACATGGCCGATCACCCCGGGGATGATCACCTTGCACAAGGTCTCCCAACGCGTGGCGCTGAGGCTGCGGCTCAACTGCAGCCAGCGCGGGTCGAGCTGGCGCACCCCGGCGGCGGTGTTCAGCAAGATCGGCCACAGCGCGGCGAAGGCCAGCAGGAAGTAGATCGGCTGGTCGCCCACCCCCATCAGCATCACCACCACCGGCATCCACGACAGCGGCGAGATCATGCGCAGGAACTGGAACGCCGGCGTGGTCGCCGCCTCCAGATGCCGGTAGCTGCCCACCAGCAGGCCCAGCGGCACGCCGATCAGCAGCGCCAGCAGCAGGCCGACGAGGATGCGCTTCAAGCTCACCCAGATATGCCCGTAGACCTCGCCCTGCCCCAGCAGCTCCACCAAACTCTGCAGCGTGGCCTGGGGCGCGAAGCGCGCCGACAGGCCATCGGCGGTGCCGAACAGGCGCACGCCCGCCCACCACAGCAACAACAGCGCCGCCAGACCCGCCAGGCCCAGGGCGCCATGCACGACATGCCTGCGCATCAGACCGCGAACTCCTCGCTACGCTGGAAGTTCTCGGCGATGCCGAACGCGGCCGGGCCGCCCACGGCGGCGATGGCGTTGCGCACGAAGCGCTCGTCCACCAGGTCGCGGGCAGTCTGCGCCGGGTCCAGGCCGGCGAGGAAATCGCTCTCGCCGACGATCAGGGTGTTCTTCAGGCGCTTGACCAGTTCCTCGGTATAACTGGGGAACGGGTAAGGCTGGAAGTCGATGCGCTTCTCGTCCCATTGCTGGTGCTGGATCGCACCGCTGGCGATGTAGCCGGCGCGGTCTTCGGCGGAAGGCGCCAGCACCTTGGTCAGCACCGCCGGCTCGTGCGGGGTGTACTTGTTGGGGCCGGCCTTGGACAGCAGCGCGGCGGCCTCGGCACGGTGCTCGCGGGTCCACTGCTGGGCCTTGACGATGGCGTTGACCACCTTCTGCGACCACTCCGGGCGATTGTTCAGGTCGTGCTCGTGCATGAACACCACGCAGCAGGCATGGTTGCGCCAGACATCGCCGGTGAAACGCTGCACGCGGCCGACCTTTAAGTTCTCGGCCAGGGCGTTGAACGGCTCGGCGACGATATAGCCGGCGATGCGCTTGCTGGCCAGGGCCGGCGGCATGTCCGACGGTGGCAGCACCAGCAGGTTGACCTCGTTGTCCGCCAGTTGCGCGTCGGCCGGCTTGGACACGGGCTTGAGGCCGTTATCGCCGAGCATCTGCTGCAGCACCACGTTGTGGATCGAGTACCAGAACGGAATGGCCACGGTCTTGCCGCCGAGCTGCTTCATCTCGGTGATGTCCAGGGCCACGGTCAGGCCCGAGCCGCCGACGTGGTTCCAGGCCACGACCTTGGCCGGCACCTTGCTGCCATAGCGTGCCCACACGGTCATCGGCGACAGCAGGTGGATGACATTGACCTGGCCGGAGATGAACGCCTCGATCACCTGCGCCCAGCTGCGCAGCAGTACCGGGCGCTCGGCCTTGATGCCCTCGGCCTCGAACAGGCCGTTGTTGTGCGCCACCAGCAAGGGCGTGGCGTCGGTGATCGGCAGGTAGCCGATGCGCACCGGCGCGTCCGGCTCGGCGGCGGCCCGGGCCTGCAGGCTCGACAGCAGCGGCACGGCGCCGGCGGCGGTGAGCATGGCGCTCAGCTTGAGAAAATCGCGACGGGACGTCGTGGAACAGCAGTCATCCATGCACATGGACAGCCTCCGAGGGCAAGGGGGATGGAGTGGGTTCGGCTGTGCGGCTTGCCCGCCGAAGGGTTTTCAGGATCTCGATGCGCAGCGCGCCCAGTTCCTCGACCCGCTGCGCGCGCGGCTGCGGCAGATCGATGTGCCACTGGCCGAGGGTGCGCGCCGGGTGGTTGCCCAGTAGCAGCACACGATCGGACAGCAGCAGGGCTTCGTCGATGTCGTGGGTGATCAGCACGGCGGCGGTGTTGTGGGTGGCGATCAGTTGCAGCAGCAGTTGCTGCATGTCGGCCCGGGTCACCTCGTCCAGCGCGCCGAAGGGTTCGTCCAGCAACAGCACCTCGGGCTGGCGCGCCAGGCAGCGGGCCAGCGCGGTGCGCTGGGCCATGCCGCCGGACAGCTGCGCCGGGTACTGGCCACGGGCGTGAGCCAGGCCCACCGCGTCGATGGCGTGGTCGATCCGTGCGCGCCGCTCGGCCGCCGGCAGCTTGGGCTGGCGGGCGAAGTCGAGGCCGAAGGCGACGTTCTTCTCAAGGCTCAGCCAGGGCAGCAGGCTGGGGTCCTGGAAGGCCACTGCCAGGCGCGGATGCGGCCCCTGCAACGGCTCGCCACGCAACTGCACGCTGCCGCCACGGGCCTGCTGCAGGCCGGCCAGCACGCGCAGCAGGCTGGACTTGCCGACCCCGCTGGGGCCAAGGATGCTGACCACCTCCCCCGGCGCCAGCGCCAGGTCGAACTGCTCCAGCACCGCCTGCCAGCCACCCTCGCGCGGGTAGCCCAGGCTGATGTCGCGGGCTTCGAGTAGCACGTCGGTCATGCAGAGGCCGCCTGGCGTTGCAGCTCGGCGCGCAGCTGCACCAGGCTCGGGGTGACGATCGGCACGAACGCCGACTCACGCCAGCGGCGGGCGAAGCCCTCGCCGTAGGCGCTCAGGTAGGCCTTGCCACCACTGGCCTGCAACTCCAGCTGCACGGCGTCGGCGGCGCATTCGGCGAGGGTGATGCGCAGTTTGAACAAGGCGGCCGGCTGGCTCTGGAAGCGGCCGTCGAGCAGCCCCTGCTTGAGCTCGGCGACGGTGTTCTCCAGGCGCTCGGCGAGCACCTGGCGAGCCTCCTCGAGGAACGCGCCACGCTGCTGCAGGTGTGCCTGTGCCTCATCCAGGGCGCGGCGAGCCAGGCCAATGGCCATGCCGCACTGCAGCGCCAGGAACGCCGGGCGCACCCTGGGCAGGAACTCGCGGGCGTTGTCGTGCAGCAGCCAGTCGCGGGCCAGGGGTACCTGGTGGAAGGCCAGCGCCGCCGTGTTGCTCGATTGCAGGCCCATCAGTTGCAAGTCGTCGGAGCGCTCCAGGCCCGGCGCGTTCGACGGGATGGCGACCACGAACGGCGCGCCGCCGGCGTCGTCCTCGATGGCCGCGGCCACCACGAAGCCGCGCTTGCGCAGGTTGGTCACCCAGTGCAGGCGCCCCTCCAGGTTCCAGCCGTCGCTCGCGGCGCGGCCACGCACCTGCAAGGCCTCGATACCGGAAAGGAATTTCATGGCGTTGGACAGGCCGGTGGCCCCGGCCAGCTCACCCTTCAGCAGGTCGGGCAGCAGCCGTTCACACAACGCCCGGTTGGGGCTTTGCAGCAGGTATTCGATGAAGGCGCGCTGGCCCCAGCAGACAAAGGCCGCGGCCAGCGAACGGCTGGCGATGGCGGCGATGGCCTCGACCGCCGCGCTGACGTCGCCACCCGAGCCCCCCAGGGCCGGGTCGACGCCAATGCGCAGCAGTTGCGATTCGGCGATATGCGCCAGCACCAGGTGTGGATCGCACTGGCCCTGGTCGATGGCCTCGGCATTGGCATCCAGCCAATGTCGAAATGCATGATCAAGCATGTCCCTACTCCTGTTGAAACGCCGGGCACGCCGGCATCAGGCCCCGATCAGGCCGAAGGCTGCCAGCGGTACTTGCCGAGCTCGTCGTTGAGCGGCGTCTGGGCGAACACATTAGCAAAGTTGCACAGGGTTGCGAGGCTCACGCCGAGAATCACTTCCAGGGCGTTGCCTTCGCTGAAACCGGCATCACGGAATGCCTGATAGGTGACGTCAGAGACGTTGCCACGGGTGGCGATCACCTCACGGGCGAAGGCGGCCAGGGTCTCGTAGCGGGCATCGGGCAGCTCGCCACGGGCACGCAGGGCATCGACCACCTCCTGGGGCAGCTTGGCCTTGTTCAGGGCCACGGCGGTATGGCCGGCGACGCAGAAATCGCAGCCATGCTGGGTGGCGGCGATCAGTTGCACCACTTCACGCTCGGCCAGGGTCAGCTCTGACTTGCCGTTGAGCGCCGAGACGGTGACGTAGGTTTCCAGCGCCGCCGGAGCGTTGGCCAGGATGCCCAGCAGGTTGGGGATGAAGCCGGAGTTCTTCTGTGCGTTCTCGAGGAACGGGCGGGCGGCTTCCGGGGCGGTCTGCAGGCTGTGTAGAGTGATGCGTGCGGACATGGAGTGGTCTCCTTTGATGTAGGTCGCTACAGTCTGTTGGTTATAAGAAGTAGCATCCATATTCATCAGTCGCCTTTCCTTGCTCCAGAGTCCTTGCATTAGATGATTTCTTCCAGCCCCCTCGTCGATTGGTTATTAGAGAGCCTGGAGCTCGACGCCAGCCTGTTCCATGTCGGCCGCTACTGCGGGGGCTGGCACGCCAGCACCCAGGGCATGGGCCGGGCCAGTTTCCACCTGGTGGTGCAGGGCCATTGCTGGCTGCATATCGATGGCCAGGCGCAGCCACTGCGCCTGGAGAGCGGCGATGCGGTGTTCCTTTTGCGTGACCTGGCCTATCGGCTGTCCGGCGACCAGGATGCCACCGATGCCTGCGCCCAGCCGCGCCGGAGCATGCAGGCGCTGGATCTGGAAGCCGGGGACGGCGTGGGGCTGGTGTGCGGGTTCTTCCACTTCCAGTCGGGGTTGTCGTCGCTGATCGTCGACGGGCTGGCGGACTGGATCCTGCTGCGCGCCAACGACCCAGCCGCCGGCGCGGCGCGGGCACTGTTCGGGCTGATCCTCGAGGAATGCCGACGCCCGCAACCTTCGCAGGCGCTGCTCGAACGCCTTACGCACCTGTTGTTCCTGTATGTGCTGCGCCAGCAGGTGCATGCCGGCCTGTCACTCGGAGGCCTGGTCGCCCTCGCCCGCCAGCCGGCCTTCGCCGGCTTGCTGGAGCGCTTGATCGAGGATCCGGGCCAGCCCTGGACGCTGGAAAGCATGGCCGCCTGCACGGGACTGTCGCGATCGGCGTTTTTCAAGCGCTTCAATGAACTGGCCGGACAGTCGCCCGGGCAGGTGTTGCTGGCGCTGCGCATGCGCCATGCCTGCCAGTTGCTCAAGGCGGGCAATACCGTCGAACAGGTGGGCGCGCAGGCGGGCTATCAGTCAGTGGCGGCCTTTACCCGGGCGTTCGCCAAGGCGGTCGGCGTGCAGCCGGGGGCCTATCGCAAACAGCAGGGTGCGGGCTGAGGGGCATGCCCCTCAGGCTCGCCGCTGCATCCAGGCCGCCCCCAGCCCGCTGAGGCAGATCACCGCGATGCCGACCAGGCTGGTGCCGTCCGGCACCTGGCCGAACACCACCAGCCCCAGCAACCCGGCGAACACGATCTGGCAATAGCTGAACGGCGCCAGCAACGCCGGCGCGGCATGGCGGAACGCCTGGGTCAGCAACAGGTGCGCGGTCATCCCGCAGCCGCCCAGCGCCAGCATCAGCGGCACATGGGGCCATTGCGGCACCTGCCAGAAGAACGGTACCAGCGCCGTCATGATCAGGGTGTTGCACAACCCTGCGTAGAAGTTGCTGGTGGTCGGGCTGTCGTGGGCCGCCAGCTTGCGCGTCAGCAACTGGTAGAAGCAGAACCCCAGCGCCGAGCCGAAGGGGAACAGGATGGCCGGGGTGAACATCGCCCCGCCCGGGTGCACCACCACCAGCACGCCGATGAAGCCCAGCACCACCGCCGCCCACTGCCCTGGCGTCACTCGCTCCTTGAGCAGCGGCACCGACAGTGCGGTGACCAGCACCGGCGCGAGGAAGTTGACCGAGGTCGCCTCCGCCAGCGGCAGGTACTGCAGCCCGGCGGTGAACAGCAGGCTGGTGCTGAGCAGGCTCAGCGCGCGCAGGGTCTGCAGCAACGGCCGGCGGGTACGCAGCACCGCGAGGCCCGCCTTGGGCAGGAAGATCCCGGCCATCAGCAGGGTGTGCACCAGGTAACGCACCCAGACCACCATGATGATCGGGTAGATCCCACCGAGGAATTTCGACAGTGCGTCGTGGCTGGCGAACAGGAAGGTGGCCACCACCACCAGGGCGATGCCGCGCAACGGCTGGTTGACTCCGGACAGCGGCGAACTGGAACTCATGAGGCTCTCGGGCGATGGCCCCGGCATGGTGTCGGGGCATGGGCGGATTCTAGAAGAGAACCCGCGAGCGCGACAAAGCCTTGTGGTCCAACTGGTACATTCTGTTCGCTGATCGACCACTTTTGCCAACGTGTTGTTCAGCTTCAGCAGGACATTACCCAGCCCTTTTGGCTACGCCGTCGCGCAGAGCTAAAAGGTTGAACATCGTCTGCGCGGGCTCGTGTCGCAAAAGGGCTGCACAGCGGCCCGGCTCACGCTTGGCCGGGAGCCCCTGTCAGTGCTTCGCGAAAGCGTCGGGTACTGGCCACCGCCAGCAGCAGGCCGACCACCGCCACGCCGCCACCGACCAGGCCGATATGCGCCACGCCCAGCTGGCTGCTGACGATGCTGCCCAGCAGCGCGCCGCCGCCGATGCCGATGTTGTAGATCCCCGAGAACAGCGCCATGGCTACGTCAGTGGCATCCGAGGCGAGCTTGAGGGTCTTGGACTGCAAGGCCAGGCTGAAGCTGAGGATCGCCACGCCCCAGACCATGCTCAGCCCGGCGAATACCGGGAAGTTGCCCGACAGCGGCAACAGCAGCAACAGGCAGACGGCCAGCGCACCGATGGCACCCACCAGGAAGCCATGGGGGAAGCGCTCGCTGTAGCGGCTGAACAGCACTGACCCGAACACCCCGGCGCCACCGAACATCAGCAGCAGCAGCGTGGTGCGCTCGCCGCCGATCTGCGCCACGTGCAGGGCGAACGGTTCGATGTAGCTGTAGGCGGTGAACTGCGCCGTGATCACCAGCGTCACCAGCAGGTAGGTGATCACCAGCGCCGGGCGCTTGAACAGGACCGGCAGGCTGCGCAGCGAGCCGGAGTTCTGGCTCGGCAGCAGCGGCAGCGACTTCATCAGGCACAGCATGGTCGCCAGCGCCACCCCGGCAATGCACAGGAAGGTGATGCGCCAGCCCAGCGCCTCGCCCACCACCCGCCCCAGCGGGATGCCCATGACCATCGCCAGGGTGGTGCCGGTGGCCAAAAGGCCCAGCGCCTTGGCCTGCTGGCCGGGCGGCGCCACGCGCACCGCCAGCGACGCGGTGATGGCCCAGAACACGGCGTGGGCCAGGGCGATGCCGATGCGGCTGACCAGCAGCATGGCGAAACTCTGCGACAACCACGACAGCAGGTGGCTGGCGATGAACACCAGGAACACCAGCAGCAGCAGGCGCCGGCGCTCGATGTTGCGGGTCATCAGCATCATCGGCAGCGATGCCAGCGCCACCACCCAGGCATAGATGGTCAGCATCAGGCCGACCTGCGCGGTGGTCATCTCGAAGCTGCGGCCGATATCGCTGAGCAGCGCCACCGGGACGAACTCGGTGGTATTGAAGATGAACGCCGCCAGGGCCAGGGCGATGACGCTCAGCCAGCTGCCGTTGCCGGCTGTGGGGGGCATTGAGGTGGGTACGGGTCCATTCATGTGAAGAGGTTTTTCTCCGCGGGCAAGGCAACAGGACGCGCATCGCCTGCCCAGGTGCCAGGCCGGTGACGCACGTTTGATTATTGGAAGGATGCCCAGCATGGTACGCATCAAGCCCGGGCCTCACAACCACGGGCGCGGACGGAGTACCATGCGCGCTTCCATGCACCATTTTGTTGCATGGCCACCCACCCCGCGGAACAAGGAGTTCGATCCGCCCATGGACAAGCAGCACCCCCAGCAGCAGTGGCGCGAGGCGGTCATCGCCCACGCCGAGGCCATCAACCGCTATGTCGCGCAGGGCCGTGCGCAAGGCTGGGACAATCTGGAGGAGCCGCAGGCACCGACCACCGAACACCTGCTCGACGCCTGGCTGGCGGCGCTGCGGGCCATCAACCGGCCCGGCGTCGACCCGGCACAGCGCCAGCTGTTCCGCGAGGCCTGGCCGCCGGCGCACTTGCCGCTGGTGCCCTTGTTCGAGGAACAGGCCCAGGGCATCGGCAACCTGCTGCTGCTCGACGACGGCAGCCTGCTGGCACGCATCGGCATGCCGTTCGACCGGGGGCAGGTGCTGCGCATCGACGACCAGGGCGTCACCCCGGTGATCGGCGTCGAGCATTTCGGCCGCTGCCCGCAACGGCGCTACTACGCCCTGGCCAATGCCGAAGGGGTGCGCGTGACCGATGGCTGGGGCGGCCCGCAGGTGGCCAGGCTGGCCTGGCCCCATGGCCTGGAAGGGTTGCCCGCCGGCTACCCGTTCGACCCCCTCGACCTGCCGCCGATACCCACCGCGCTGCTGCCCTTCCCCGATGGCCAGCGGGTCCTGCTGGTCAGCAGCGACGGCATCTTCGTGCTCGCCGCCGACGGCGCCACGCGCCTGCTGCCACGAGAGGACGAGATTCTCGACGACCTGCGCCGGGGCACCGACCCGGACGATATCGTCCTGGGCCTGGCCATGGAGCATGCCGCGCTGTCACCGGATGGCCGGTTGATCGCCCTGGGCGAACAATGCGGCCGACACCTGGTGCTGGACGAGCAGTTCAAACCCATCGCCGAAGTCGGCCCGGCCAGCGAATACCCGCACTTCGCCCTGTTCAACCGGCGTGGCGACCAACTGATCCTCAATGCCTGCCACTTCTACCGGGGCGGCACCGTCGGCGTGCGGGTGGCCGACCTGCAGGGACTGGATACCGGCTTCTACAGCGAGGACCCGCGCACGCCGCTGTTGCAGGATGGCGCGCGAATCTACGCAGGCGTCACCCGCGACGGCGAGTACATCGTCGGCGACGCCCATGGCTACCTGCGTGCCTTCGGCGAGGACGGCAGCGAGCACTGGCAGCACTACCTCGGCTCGACCATCAGTGCCATGGACATCAGCGCCGATGGCCGCACCCTGGCGGTGGCCAGCCATGCCGGCTTCATTTCACTGATTGCCCTGGACAGCGGCCGGCCGCAATGGCAGATCGGCACCGGGGCGCATGGCGAGGTACGGCGCTGGGTGTGCTGGAAGGGGTTCGAGCAGCCGCTGGCCTGGTAGGTCGGCGGCGCCGGGAATGGAGCTGAAAGCATGACCTGCGTGGGAGCGGGCTTGACCCGCGATCACCGGCGAAGCCGGTGCCTTACACCGAATCGCGGGTCAAGCCCGCTCCCACGCAGTAGTCACATCAATGAATCATGTTTTCCCATGAGGACGAGCGCACCCGTCAGAACGCGTAACGCGTAGTCAGCATGAAATTGCGCGGATCCCGTAGTAGCCCCCGCTGTAGAAGCCCAGGTTGTTGAAGTATTTCCTGTCGGTCAGGTTGTTGCCGTTGAGGGTCACCGACAACTGCTCGGTCACCTGGTACCTGGCCATGGCGTCCAGGGTCAGGTAGTCGGACTGGGTGTAGCGAATGGTCTCGCCGTACGCGCTATTGGTGATGGCGGTGGCGCATCCCAGAATCTTTACGATGCGAATATTTCGCATTAATTGGACCCAGGCAAAGAAATGTAACAGCCTGCCATTCGGCAAGCCCGGCGATCGCGACTAGGCTCAAGATCATGTGATGCCGGGCCCCTCTGACGGTTTGCGCCGCCATGTCGGAATCACTGTTGCCTTGCAACGTCGACAATCAAGGAGGGGCTCATGACGGCTCTGCAGCATTTCCTCTTCACGCCTTTTCTCGGCACCAGCGCCTGGTTGTGGCTGGTCTTCATCACCATCGTCATCGCCTTGCTGGTCCTCGACCTGGGTGTGTTGCACCGCCAGGACCGCGAGATCGAGATGCGCGAAAGCCTGCTGCTGTACTCGGGCTACTTCAGCGTCGGCGTGCTGTTCGGCCTGTGGGTCTGGTTTGAGCTGGGCGCGCAGCCGGCGCTGGAGTTCTACACGGGTTTTCTGGTCGAGCAGTCGCTGTCGATGGACAACGTGTTCGTCATGGCGATGATCTTCAGCTTCTTCGCCATCCCCCGCCGCTACCAGCATCGCGTGCTGTTCTGGGGCATCCTCGGAGTGGTGGTGCTGCGGGCGATCATGATCGGTGTGGGCGCTGCGCTGGTGCAGCACTTCGCCTGGGTGCTGTACCTGTTCGGCGCCTTCCTGTTGTTCACCGGGGTGAAGATGGCGCTGTCGAAGGACGACGCCCATCCGGACCTGGCCAACAACCCGGTGTTGCGCTTCGTGCGCCGGCACATGCGCGTCACCGACCAGCTGCATGGCCGGCACTTCTTCGTCCAGCTCACGCCGCCCGGGGCGACGCGGGCGATCCGCTATGCCACGCCGCTGTTCCTGGCCCTGGTCTTGATCGAGCTGGCCGACCTGGTGTTCGCCGTCGACAGTGTGCCGGCGATCTTCGCCATCACCCAGGACCCGTTCATCGTCTACACCTCGAACATCTTCGCCATCCTTGGCCTGCGCTCGCTGTACTTCGCCCTGGCGGCGCTGATGCACCGCTTCGTCTACCTCAAGTACGCGCTGGCGCTGGTGCTGATCTTCATCGGCTGCAAGATCTTCTGGCACGGGCTGGTGGGCAAGGTGCCGGCCGGGATATCGCTGGGGGTGACGTTCGGATTGCTGCTGGGCGGGGTGCTGTTGTCACTGCTGCGCACCCGTGACCAGTCGCCACCCGCCGATACCGACGCCGTGCAGGACACGCCGCCGCCCGCCGCGGACAAGCCGGCGACACCACGCCCTGCCGGCGAAAACCCGGAGAAGAAAGACCCGCACCTGCGGGTCTGATCAAGGGGCGAGTCCTTCGACGATGATCACCTGGGCCAGCGCCACGCCCTGGCGATGGCGGCAGGCATCCTGGTACAGGTCCGACCGGTAGCAGGCCACCGCCTGCTCGTAGGAGTCGAACTCGATCACCACGCTGCGCTGTGGCGTCGCGCGCCCTTCCATCGCCTCGCTGCGTCCGCCCCGGGCCAGGAAGCGCCCGCCAAAG
The DNA here is from genome assembly GCF_019646095.1 of Pseudomonas sp. 2hn. Lineage (NCBI taxonomy): Bacteria > Pseudomonadati > Pseudomonadota > Gammaproteobacteria > Pseudomonadales > Pseudomonadaceae > Pseudomonas > Pseudomonas sp. 2hn. The sequence continues at coordinate 3,394,724 of NZ_CP081016.1, forward strand.
GCGGCAAAGGCCGCCGGGGCGCGCTGGGTGTACTGCTGGTACTGTTCGGGGTCGGTGACATCCACATGGGCGATCCAGTAGGCCTTCATTCGTCGCGCTCCTGTTGCACGGTCATTTGTGTATTATGGTATACCATAAAACCCACCTGACCAGCATGAGCGTGCAGCATGGCTTTCAACAGCATCGAAGAACTCCTCGAGGACTACCGCCAGGGCAGGATGGTCCTGCTGGTGGATGACGAAGACCGGGAAAACGAAGGCGACCTGCTGATTGCCGCCGAGCGCTGCGACGCCCAGGCGATCAATTTCATGGCCCGGGAGGCGCGCGGCCTGATCTGCCTGACCCTCACCGACGAACACTGCCAGCGACTGGGCCTGGAACAGATGGTGCCAGGCAATGCCAGCGTGTTCGGCACCGCCTTCACCGTTTCCATCGAGGCCGCCAGCGGCGTCACCACCGGCATTTCCGCCGCCGACCGGGCGCGCACCGTGGCCGCCGCCATGGCCGCGGATGCCCGCCCCGAGGACCTGGTGCAACCCGGCCACATCTTCCCCCTTCGCGCCCGTGAAGGCGGCGTGCTGAGCCGCGCCGGCCACACCGAGGCCGGCTGCGACCTGGCGCGCCTGGCCGGGTTCACCCCGGCATCGGTGATCGTCGAGGTGCTCAACGATGACGGCAGCATGGCCCGCCGCCCGGACCTGGAGGTATTCGCCGCCCGCCACGGCATCAAGATCGGCACCATTGCCGACCTGATCCACTACCGTCTGAGCACCGAGCAGACCATCAAGCGCATCGGCGAGCGCGAGCTGCCCACCGTGCACGGCACCTTCCGCCTGGTCACCTACGAGGACCACATCGAAGGCGGCGTACACATGGCCATGGTCATGGGCGATATACGCCGCGACCAGCCGACCCTGGTGCGCGTGCACGTGATCGATCCGTTGCGCGACCTGGTCGGCGCCGAGTACGCCGGCCCCGCCAACTGGACGCTGTGGGCGGCGCTGCAGAAGGTCGCCGTCGAAGGCAACGGGGTGGTGGTGATCCTGGCCAACCACGAATCCTCCCAGGCCCTGCTGGAGCGGGTGCCGCAACTGACCCGGCCGACACGCCCCTACCAGCGTGGGCAGTCGAAGGTGTACTCGCAAGTCGGGACCGGCGCGCAGATTCTCCAGGACCTGGGCGTGGGCAAGCTGCGGCACCTGGGGCCGCCACTGAAGTACGCGGGGCTTGCCGGGTATGAACTGGAGGTGGTGCAGAGCATTCCATTCGAGCCGGGGTTGGTTACCTGACCCCGCATCCGCAGTAGCCACGGGGTGATGGCCGGTCGACGCCGAGCTCTTGCCAAAATTTTGGAATACCATAATATGACATCCCATAGACCTTGATTCTGCCGGCCCTACCTACAATCACAATACGGCCACGCTCCACCCGTTTGACGCTGCTCCCCGAACACGATTGGCGGGCGACAGAAGCCCGCCTCGAATAACAAAAAGCAACGAGGGCGTAACCATGCTGTTGAGCAAACGAGTAACCGCAGTGCTGTCCGCCAGCCTGCTGACCCTGGCCTGCCAGGCCACCCAGGCGGCCGACAGCCTGAACTTCGTCAGCTGGGGCGGCAGCACCCAGGACGCGCAGAAACAGGCATGGGCCGAGCCCTTCTCCAAGTCCGCCAACATCAAGGTCGTGCAGGACGGCCCCACCGACTACGGCAAGCTCAAGGCCATGGTCGAAAGCGGCAACGTGCAGTGGGACGTGGTCGACGTCGAAGCCGACTTCGCCCTGCGCGCCGCCAGCGAGGGCCTGCTCGAACCCCTCGATTTCAGCGCTATCCAGCGCGAGCGGATCGACCCGCGTTTCGTCTCCGACCACGGCGTCGGCTCGTTCTTCTTCTCCTTCGTGCTTGGCTACAACGAAGGCAAGCTCGGCGCGAACAAGCCGGTGGACTGGACCGCGCTGTTCGATACCAAGGCCTACCCCGGCAAGCGCGCCCTGTACAAATGGCCGAGCCCCGGCGTGCTCGAACTGGCCCTGCTGGCCGACGGCGTGCCCGCCGACCAGCTCTACCCGCTCGACCTGGAGCGCGCCTTCAAGAAACTCGACACCATCAAGAAGGACATCGTCTGGTGGGGCGGTGGCGCCCAGTCGCAGCAACTGCTGGCCTCGGGCGAAGCGGCGCTGGGGCAGTTCTGGAACGGCCGCGTGCATGCCCTGCAGCAGGACGGCGCGCCGGTCGGGGTAAGCTGGAAGCAGAACCTGGTTATGGCCGACTTCCTGGTCATTCCCAAGGGCGCGAAGAACAAGGACGCGGCCATGAAGTTTTTGGCCGACGCCAGCAGCGCCAGAGGCCAGGCCGACTTCGCCAACCTCACCGCCTATGCCCCGGTCAACCTCGACAGCGTCGGTCTGCTCAAGCCTGAACTGGCCCCCAACCTGCCCACCGCCCATGCCCAGGACCAGGTGACCCTGGACTTCGCCTACTGGGCGAAGAATGGCCAGGCCATCGCGGCCCGCTGGAACGAGTGGCTGGTCAAATGAAAGTCGCCATCAACGCCCTGCACACTGCGCAAGGTGCCGCCGCCGGCAGCGGCGTGCCGGGAGCGACCATCCGCCGCCCGCCCCTGCGCCAACGCTGGCGCGGCAGCCGCAACCTGCTGCCAGCCTTGCTGTTCCTTGGCCTGTTCTTCTTCGCCCCGCTGATCGGCCTGCTCCTGCGCGGCGTGCTCGAACCGGTGCCGGGCCTGGGCAACTACGCGCAACTGTTCGCCAACTCGGCCTACGCCCGGGTGCTGTTCAACACCTTCTCGGTGGCCGGCCTGGTCACCTTGATCAGCGTGCTGCTGGGCTTCCCGCTGGCCTGGGCGATCACCCTGATGCCCAAGGGCTGGGGCCGCTGGCTGCTGAACATCGTGCTGCTGTCGATGTGGACCAGCCTGCTGGCGCGCACCTATTCGTGGCTGGTGCTGCTGCAGGCCTCGGGGGTGATCAACAAGGCGCTGATGGCGATCGGGGTGATCGACGCGCCACTGGAAATGGTGCACAACCTCACCGGCGTGGTGATCGGCATGAGCTACATCATGATCCCGTTCATCGTCCTGCCGCTGCAGGCGACCATGCAGGCCATCGACCCGATGGTGCTGCAGGCCGGTTCCATCTGCGGCGCCAGCCCGTGGACCAACTTCTGCAAGGTGTTCCTCCCGCTGTGCCGTTCGGGCCTGTTCTCCGGCGCGCTGATGGTGTTCGTCATGTCGCTCGGCTACTACGTGACTCCGGCCCTGCTCGGCGGCGCGCAGAACATGATGCTGCCCGAGTTCATCGTCCAGCAGGTGCAGTCGTTCCTCAACTGGGGCCTGGCCAGCGCCGCCGCCGCGTTGCTGGTGGCGATCACCCTGGTGCTCTTCTACTTCTACCTGAAGCTGCAACCGGAATCCCCGGTCGGCAATGCGAGGTAAGCCGCCATGCTTCTGACCCCCAACGCCATGGGCCGCCCGCTGCGCCTGGGCCTGTACCTCACCACCGGGGCGATCGCGGCTTTCCTGCTGCTGCCGATCCTGTTCATCGTGCTGCTGTCGTTCGGCTCTTCGCAGTGGCTGGTATTCCCACCACCGGGCTGGACGCTCAAATGGTACGGCCAGTTCCTTTCCAACCCCGAGTGGATGGACGCGGCCCTGGCCAGCCTCAAGGTCGCCGTTCTGACCACCTTCACCGCCGTGGCCCTGGGCCTGCCCAGCGCCTTCGCCCTGGTGCGCGGGCGCTTCCCGGGGCGGGATCTGCTCTACGGGCTGTTCACCCTGCCGATGATCGTGCCGCTGGTGATCATCGCCGTGGCGGTGTACGCGCTGTTCCTCAAGCTCGGCTACACCGGCACCTTGCTGGCCTTCGTGGTCAGTCATGTGATCGTCGCCCTGCCCTTCACCATCATCTCGATCATCAACTCGCTGAAGCTGTTCGACCACTCGATCGAGGACGCCGCGGTGATCTGCGGCGCCTCGCGCCTGCAGGCGATCGTCAAGGTGACCTTTCCGGCGATTCGCCCGGGGATGATCGCCGGCGGCCTGTTCGCCTTCCTGGTGTCGTGGGACGAGGTGGTGCTCAGCGTGATGATGGCCAGCCCCGAACTGCAGACCCTGCCGGTGAAGATGTGGACCACCCTGCGCCAGGACCTGACCCCGGTCATCGCCGTCGCCTCGACGCTGCTGATCGGCCTGTCGCTGTTGATCATGATCATTGCCGCCGCCCTGCGTCGGCGCAACGCAAGCAACACCTGAGCGCCCGGAGACGAATACGATGAGTGCAGTGATGAAAGACGACGCACGCGCCAGGCCCCTGGTCAGCCTGCGCAACCTGAACAAGCACTACGGCGACTTCGCCGCGGTGGACAACATCGACCTCGAGATCCAGGACGGCGAGTTCCTCACCTTCCTCGGCTCCAGCGGCTCGGGCAAGTCCACCACCCTGTCGATGCTGGCCGGGTTCGAGACGCCGAGCAGCGGCGAGATCCTGGTCGACGGCCAGTCGCTGGTGAACGTGCCGCCGCACAAGCGCGACATCGGCATGGTGTTCCAGCGCTACTCGCTGTTCCCGCACCTGAGCGTGCGCGACAACATTGCCTTCCCCCTGGCGATCCGCAAGCAGGGCGCGGCCGAAACCGCCCGGCGGGTGGATGCCATGCTCAAGCTGGTGCGGCTCGAGGCCTTCGCCCACCGGCACCCGGCCCAACTTTCCGGCGGCCAGCAGCAACGCGTGGCGATCGCCCGGGCGCTGGTCTACGAACCGCGCATCCTGTTGATGGACGAGCCGCTCGGCGCGCTCGACAAGAAGCTGCGTGAAGACCTGCAGGACGAGCTGCGCCAGCTGCATCGACGCCTGGGCATCACCATCGTCTACGTGACCCACGACCAGGAGGAGGCGATGCGCCTGTCGCAGCGTATCGCCATCTTCAGCCATGGCCGCATTGTCGGCCTGGGCAGCGGCTACGACCTCTACCAGAACCCGCCGAACGCATTCGTCGCCTCGTTCCTGGGCAACTCCAACTTCCTGCGTTTCACGGCCGACGGCAACGATGCGGGACGTTTCGAGGGGCAGCCGGTAGCGGTGCGCCCGACACCGGGGCTGGCCGCCGGGCAGGAGGCGCTGATCATGGTGCGCCCGGAAAAGGCCCTGGCCTTGACCGTGGAGCAGGCGACGCGCGAACCCCTGCCGGCAGGCTGGAACGAAGTCGGCGCCACGGTGACCGAGCTGCTGTTCCTCGGCGAGAGCCAGACCTGCCATGTCGCCACCCAGGGCGGCACCCCACTGACAGTCAAGGCGCTGTCGGCCGCGGGCATACCCATGCAGCCGGGCCAGCCGGTCAGGGTGCGCTGGGCGGTGGCGGATGCCTGCATCTATACCGAGTGGGCCGAGAGCGACCTGAGCAAGGGCGCCGGGGCCCATTGAATGCGACGGCGCCCACAGGACCTGTGGGCGCCACGATGGGGATTCAGCGCGGATTTACTTCTTCGACGGGACACGCGGCGTGAAACGCCCCTTCTTGGCCCGCTGCAGGTGCGCCGGTTGCAGTTGCTCCGACTCGTCCAGGGTCATGTTGGCAAAGCCCAGGCGCACGGCCGCCTGGCCGCAGCGCACCTGGCTGTTGATCGGAAACGCATCGTTCAGGTCTTCGAAATAGGATTCGCTCATGCCCTGTCTCCCTCCAATGGCGACCGTGCCGGCAGGCAATGAGCCTGCCTAGTGAAGCGCGGTCCGTTGAAGTGAGACTAGTCGGTCATTTGCAGACCAGCCGGACAAAATTTCCTGGCCCGACCAGTGGCAACTGGCCTTACTTCAGACGCACCGCCGTGCCGGTGGCGAACACCACGACCATGCCACCCTGTACCGACGGCATGCTGATCTCGAAGTCCACGCCTACCAGGGCATCGGCTTGCAACTGCCGTGCCCGCGCCATGAGTTCCTCGGTGGCCTGCTCGCGGGCCAGCTTCAGCGCGCCCTCCAGGGTTTGTGAGCGGCCGCCGAAGAAGTCGCGAAAGCGTGCGAAGAAATCGCGCACGAAGTTGATCCCCTGCACCGATTCGGCGCTGACCACACCGAGGTACTCGGCAATCGGACGGCCGTCGAGCTGGCTGGTGGTGCTGATGATCATGGGTGACGCTCCTGGAACAAGACAAAAGAGCATGATCCTAACAAATCCACTGCGGCCAAATTACACAAGCAAATCCTTGAATAATGTTTTTCCGGCTCCTAGACTCCCAGCGCAGGACCACGCAAGGAGCGTACATGACCGCCATTCCCGAACAGCCACCGGCGCGCTGGAGCGAACTGCTCAGCGGCGGCAACGCGCTGCGCTCGATCGCCCTGGCCGGCGGCGTCGCCCTGCACGCCATCAATGTCTATATCGTCACCACCCTGCTGCCGACGGTGATCGACGAGATCGGCGGATTGGCCTTCTATGCCTGGAACACCACCCTGTTCGTGGTCGCCTCGATCATCGGCTCCACCCTCTCCACCCGCCTGCTGGCCCGTGGCGGACCACGGGTCGCCTACCTGCTGGCACTGCTGGTGTTCGCCCTTGGCTCGATGCTCTGCGCCCAGGCCGGTAGCATGCCGATGCTGCTGCTCGGGCGCAGCGTGCAGGGCCTGGGGGGCGGCATCCTGTTCGCCCTGAGCTATGCACTGATCCACCTGGTGTTCGACAGCCGCCTGTGGCCCCGCGCCATGGCCCTGGTCTCGGCGATGTGGGGCGTGGCCACGCTGTGCGGCCCGGCCGTGGGCGGGGTGTTCGCCGAAGGCGGGCACTGGCGCTGGGCGTTCTGGTCACTGTTGCCGGTGGCTGGCGCCCTGGCGCTGATCGTCTGCCTGCGCCTGCCGACGCGCCAGGCCCTGGACGACAATGGCGCGCGCCCGGCCTATGGGCTGATCGCCTGCCTGGTGGCCTCGGTACTGGCGATCTGCGCGGCCAGCCTGGCCGATACCTTGTGGATCAACCTGGCCGGCATCGTCGCGGGCCTGGCCATCGCCGCGCTGATCGCCCGCCTCGATCCGCGGGCGCGCCACCACCTGCTGCCCACGGGCGCCTACAGCCTCAAGCAACCGATGGGCGCGCTGTTCGCCATGATGTGCCTGCTGGTGGCGGCCATCACCACTGAAATCTATGTGCCCTACTTCCTGCAGCGCATCCATGGCTTTGGCCCGCTGGCCGCCGGCTACCTGACCGCGGTGATGGCCGCGGGCTGGACGGTCGGCGCCCTGGCCAGCGCCGGGCGCGACCGCGATGGCGGCGCCTGGCAGATCCGCGGCGGGCCGCTGGTGGTGGCCGTGGCGCTGCTGGCCCTGGCCCTGCTGACCCCGACCCCGGCCTGGATCGCCAGCGCGCCGGGCCTGGCCCTGTTCGCCCTGGCCCTGGCCGGCGTGGGCCTGGGCATCGGCCTGGGCTGGCCGCACCTGCTCACCCGAGTGCTGCAGGCCGCGCGCCCCGGCGAGGAAAACCTCGCCTCGGCCTCGATCACCACCGTGCAACTCTACGCCACCGCCCTGGCCGCGGCCCTGGCCGGGCTGGTCGCCAACGGCGCCGGACTGGTCGAGCCCGGCGGCGAGCAAGGCGCGCGCCAGGCGGCGCTGTGGCTGTTCGCCGTGTTCGCCTGCGCGCCGCTGCTGGCGCTGCCGTTGGCGCTGCGCCTCACCTCTGAAAACAAGGAGCGCCCATGAAGGAATCCAAGGAAGTCTACGAGCGGATCAGCGAGCAGTTCGAAGACTTCACCAGCCACGCCAGCCAGCGCGGGGTCGAGGTCGACACGTTTCGCTACATGGCCGGCGACGTATCCGGCGACGAGATTCTCGACCTGGCCTGCGGCCATGGCTTCTTCAGCCGCCGCCTGAAAGACTGGGGCGCGGCGCGGGTGCACGGCGTGGACATCTCGCCGAGCATGATCTACCAGGCGCGCCAGGCCAACGACGGCATCGCCTACGAAGTGCGCGACGTGGCGCAGATGGGCCGCATCGGCCAGTTCGACAAGGTCACCGCCGCCTGGCTGTTCAACTACGCCGGCAGTGTCGAAGAATTACGCCGCATGTTTGAAAGCGTCGCCCTCAACCTCAAGCCGAACGGACAGCTGATCGCCTACACGGCGAACCCCGCCTTCGACCTGGCCCGGGGCAATTTCACCGAGTACGGCATTCGCGTGCTGGACGAACAGCCGGTGGAAGGCGGCCTGCGCTGCCAGGGGCAGTTCATGAGTACACCGCCTGCGGACTTCACCTATTACCGCTGGGACAGGTCGATCTACGAACAGGCCGCCCACGATGTCGGCCTGCGCAACGTGCGCTGGATTGCCCCACTGATCAGCGGGATCCGCAAGAAGGCGCATCCGCCTGGGTATTGGGACTTGTTCGAGCAGAACAGCCTGCAGGTCGGGCTGATCTGCAGTCGCTAGGATCATCGAAGCTTACGCGCAGAAAAACTACGATTAAGTGGCAAGCGCGTACCCTGTGGGAGCGGCTTTAGCCGCGAAGCAAGCAACGCGGTGGATGGCACCGGCTTCGCCGGTGTTCGCGGCTAAAGCCGCTCCCACAGGTCCCTGCTAAGTCAATGAGTAAGGGCTGCAAAGCAGCCCCGGTGATCGTGATTACAGCGCAAGTCCTGAGGGCGCTAGACCTGCACCAACCACTCATCCACCAGCCCCTGGCGCGCCAGGGCCTCGCACCACGCCGGCTCAGCCTCGACCTGGACTTCGTTGCAGTCGAGCTCATGCAGCGCCTGTAACACCTGCAGGGCACCGGGATCCTCCAGCATCTTGCAACGCGCACGGGCATACCGACCGTCCCGCCTCGCCTGCGCCCCATGCAACACCAGCGTCGGCGCACGCCCGTCGAGCACCTTGGCCGACGCCGGGCAGTCCAGCCCCGGGTCGAGCAGTACCCGCAAGGGCACCACCGGTTCGGCTCGTTGCCCGGCGACCTGCGCCACCAGCGAGGTGTCGCAGGCCTTCACCCAGTCACAAGTGGTCAACAACGCCGAAGCCCTGCCCCGCCAGTGCGCCAGGGGCGTCTGCTCGTCGCAATGGCTGAGCATCACACCCTCGCCCAGCGCGCCGATCTCCAGCGCCGCCGGACGCAACACCCGCACCCACGGGCGCTCGCGCTCGATGCGCGAGAAGAACCCGCGATTGAGCGCCCGTGCCCGTGGGCAAGGCAAGGCCTCGACCACGATACCGGCCTCGCGCAGACGATCCGCACCGATACTCTGCGAGACGTCGCCGCTGGCCGTGACCACCCGACGCACCCCCGCCGCCACCAGGGCATCGGCGCATGGCGGCGTGCGCCCATGGTGGCCGCAGGGTTCCAGGGTCACGTAGGCGGTCGCCCCCCGTGCCGCCGTGCCCGCCTCGCGCAGGGCGTGCACTTCGGCGTGGGCCTGGCCGGCGCGCTGATGCCACCCGCGCCCCACCACCTGCCCGGCGTTGACGATCACACAGCCGACCCGCGGGTTGGGCATGGTGCTGTACAGGCCCTGGCTGGCGAGCGCCAGGGCCATGTCCAGGTAATGGCGATCGATCGCACTCACGTGCGGACCAGCGCCAGCAGGTAGCGGGCCTCACCATGCTGGCGCTCGATCACCTCCAGTCCCTGCCAGGTGAAGCCATGGGCCTCGAGGGTCTGGCGGATGCCGTCGTCGGTGAAGAAGTAGCCCTGGCGCTGGTTGTCCATCTCGCGCCAGCCCGGCTGCGGATGGGCCGCATCGACCCCGAACACGTTCAGCCCCACCAGCGCGCCGGGGCGCAGCAGGCGGCGCACATGGCCCAGGTACGCAGCCCACTCATCCGGGTGCTGGTGGTGGAAGCAGCCATTGTCCAGGGCCGCGTCGAACACCGTGCCCGGCGCCGGCTGCCAGTCCTGCATGGCCTTGTTCACCAGGTCCAGGCGATCGCCCCAGCGCTTGCGCAGCAACGGCCAGCTGGAGTTCTCGACGATATCCAGCCCGGTGACCCGGTGCCCGGCGAGGATGAAGGTGGAGGCGTCACGGCCACGGCCCACGCCGATGTCCAGCACATGCTGGTCGGCACGCGGGTCGAGCCGTTCCAGGAAGGCCTGGGCCGCCTGGATCATGCCGATGTCCCATGACCACTCGTCCTCGCCATGGCTGTAGCGGTGCACGAACGAAGTGTCGAGGGCCTTGCGGTAGTCGCCCTGGGCCATGAAGTCGCTTGCTTGCTTGCTCATCGTACTGCTCCTTCAGGACGCCAGGCGGGCGTCGATACCGTAGATGCGCCCGTCATAGGAACTGGCCAGGAAGGCATCGCTGACGGCGTCGTGGGTCAGGCAGGAAATGCCGCTGGCGGTCGGCCGCTGCATGGGCAGCCAGCGCCGCGAGGCCAGGTCGAACAGTGCCACGGTACCGTTGTAGGCCGCGGTGGCGATCACCCGGCCATCGCCGGAGGCGGCGATGCACTTGATCGAGTGCTGGTGCGGCGAATCGAACACCTCGTCGCCGGTCTCCAGCCACAGGCGCAGCTTGAGGTCGCGACCGATGCTGGCGAAGCCGCCGGTGATCGGGCAGCAGCCATTGGAAATGCGCGTATGCGCCCCCTCGATATGCCGCACGCTGCTGAAATCCTCGATGCTGTGCAGCGCCGCATCGGCCGAAGCGCAGACGCTGAACAGGTGGCGCTCGTCGGCGGCCACGCCCTTGATCGCGTTGTCGTGCATGGGGATCGATGCCACCAGGCGCAGTCCGCCCTGGCCGTCATGGCCGAACACCAGGCCTTCGCCGGTATAGGTGCCGATCAGCGCCAGGTCCTCGCCGTTCCTGACGAAGGTGGCGCCGCAGTTGAGCGGCGAACGGTGCTGGTAGAGCATGCGCCCGGACAGGCCGTCGAACACCTGGCCCATCTGGCCGCCGGTCAGCAGCAGCGGACCGAACGGCAGGAGGAAGTTGCACAGGCTGCCGACACTGGTCACCGGCTGGTCGTCACGGTGCAGGATGCCGGCGTCGCCGATGCTGTACTGGCGCTCGTCGCTGCGCACCACGGCGTTGATGCTCACCGCCGGCTCGATGCCCGACACCTGCCACTGGTCCTGCTCGTAGTTCCAGGTGGCGTAGCGCGAACCGAAGGTGGCGAACACCAGTTGTTCGTCGCCGACGAAGGCGCAGCTGCGCGGCCAGACAATGCTCGGCAGCGCGGTGCTGCGGCGCTTGACCAGATTGCGCCCGGCGTCGAAGGTCCAGAGGATCGCCGAGCGGTCGTAGCTCAGGCTCACCAGCAGGCGCTTGTCGTCGTTCCAGACGATGCGCTTGATCCCGGCGGCATGGGCCGGCACGGTCTGCACCTGGCCCTGGGCGATGATCGAGATGCGCCCCTCGTCGTCCCCGGCGAACACCACGCCTTCGCGGGTGATGGCGATGGTGTCGGTTTCCACGCCGCCGATGTCCACCTCGTCGCATTGCTGGCCGCTGCGGGTGTCCCACTGGCGCACGGTACCGTCGTCGCTGCTGGAGATCAGGCGCTGGCCGTCCGGCGACCAGACCACCGAGATGACGTCGGCCTGGTGGCCATGGAACGCCTGCAGCTGCACGCCGTCGAGGTCGAAGATGCGCAGCACGTGGTCACGCGAGCAGGTCGCCACGCGTTGGCTGTCGGGCGAGAACACCGCCATCTCGACGTCGTCGTTGTGCCCCTGCAGCACGGCTTTCAGGCGCATGCTCGGCACTTCCCAGATGCGCGCGGTGTAGTCGCTGCTGGCGCTGACCAGATGCTTGCCGTCACTGCTGAACGCGCACTGGTTGGCCAGGTGGTCGTGGTGCACGCGGTGGATCGGCTCGCCGGTGGCGGCGTTCCACAGGATTACCTGGTTGTCGTAGCCGGCGGTGGCGACAAAGCGCGCGGCATGGGCGGCGATACCGCTGATAGGGCCAATGTGTTTCATCGAAAGATCCTTTTTCGCTGGAGTCAGAGCTTGATCGAATGGCTGGACTTGACGGCCTTCGCCTGCAGGTAGTTGCGGTTGTGATTGGTCAGGAACACCCCGGTGGGTACCTGTTCGATCACATCGATGCCGCCGGCGCGCAACTGGGCGACCTTCTCCGGGTTGTTGGTCAGCAACCGGCACTGGTCCACGCCCAGGGCCCGCAGGATCTGCACGGCCGGATCGAACGAGCGCGAGTCGGCCAGGTGGTTCAGGCGCAGGTTGGCTTCATAGGTGTCCAGGCCCTTGTCCTGCAGCAGGTAGGCCTCGAACTTGGAGTACAGGCCGATGCCGCGCCCTTCCTGGCGCAGGTAGATCAGGTAGCCGCCCACCTCCTTGAGGGTGCGCAGCGCCTCCTGCAGCTGCGGACCGCAATCGCAGCGCTGCGAGCCGAACACATCGCCGGTGATGCATTCGGAGTGCACCCGCACCAACGGCACGTCGCACTGCTCGCGGCCGATGCCGACGGCGAAGTGCTCCTGGTCACGCTCGAAGCCGTGGAAGCCGAAGAAATGGGCGTCGACGTCGCCGCCGAGGATGGAAATCGGCACGATGGTGTGAAGCGAAACATCCTTGTTCATGGAATCAGACCTCTTGCACGGAAGACGGAACAGCTCAGTTGTGGTTTTCAACCAGGCGAAAGCCCATGACGTAGATCGGTCGCGGGTAACGCCCGTGGCGGCGCGCGGTGCGCGCCAGGTCGCGGAAACGGGTGAAGCTGCCACCGCGGGCCACGCGGTGGGTGCCGACATCGAGCACCAGGTCGTCCTCGATCTGCGGGCCGCCGGGGTATGGCCGGTAGTCCTCGGCCACGTACTCCTCGACGTTGCCGGCCATGTCCAGCACCCCGAAGGGCGAGGCAGCGTCGACGAATACGCCGACCGGCGTGCTGTCCAGGTAGCCCAGCTCGGCGGTGTTGGCCTGCTCGACCTGGTAGGCGTCGCCCCAGGGGAACTGGCGCCCTTCGGGGCCGGCGGCGGCGTACTCCCACTGCGCTTCGCTGGGCAGGGCGAAGCGTCGGCCGGTGCGTTCGCTGAGCCACCGGGCGTAGGCGTCGGCGTCACTGGCCGAGACGCTGTACACCGGGTGATTGGCGTGGTGCCGCGGGTAGCGGCCGAACGCCCAGCCGTCGGGGATGCCGGCATGCCCGCTGTCGAGCAGGAACTGGCGGTACTCCTGGTGCGTCACCGGGAAGCGGGCGATACGGAACGCCGCCAGCTCCACGGCGTGGCGCGGGGTCTCCTTGTCGATCCAGCTGCGGTCCAGGCCGAGCCCGTCGAACTGGTCCATCACCTGCTCGACCGCGCGCGGGTCGAGGCCGATGTGCACCCGCGCCGCAGGGATGTCGATCATCTGCGGGGCGAAGGTGTCGATGCGCGGATCGCCGCGCAATGCCAGCACCTCGCCGGCGGCAATGCGCCGGGCCAGGGGTTGGCGTGGCTGCTCGAGCAGCGTCAGCAAGACATCCAGCGGCGCCTGGAGCAGATCGTCGAGCGCCGTGGCGACTTGCGCCTGCAACGGATGCTCCTGGTAGTGCGCTGGGTAACCCATCAATGCCCGGTCGCTGACATCCTTGGGCAGCGGGCTGGGCAGCCGTGGCCAATGCCACTGTTTGTAGCTGTTCATGCAAATACCTGCCTGGGCACAGGCCTGCCAAACGGCAGGCCTGCGACGACGTGGGATCAGAGGCGGTCGAGGAGCAACCGAGGGTTGCTTTCGATCATCTCCACTTCGGCGCTGTAGACTTCGATCACCAGGCCATCCGGGTCCTCGAAGTAGACGGCGCTGCGCACGTTGTCCGGCCCATGGTGATAGCCCGGTGCCGGGCCGTTGCCCTTGACCAGCTTGATGGTGCCGGTGGCGGTGACCTGCTCGGCGATGCGCCGCACATCCTCGGGCAACGCCCGCACACCGATGTGGTAGCCGGTCGGGTAGCTGAACGACTCGCTCTGCTCGATGAAGAAGTCGAAGCCGTTGAGCTCCATCACGGCCTTGCGCGGACCGAGGTTGTAGCAGTAGTTGGCGCCGAGGATGTCGCTGTAGAACGCCTTGGAGGCTTCAAGGTCGCGGGTGAGGATATTGACGTGGTTCATCTCGGGGCGCTGTGCGGCCCGCGCCGCTTCGTCCAGCCCCAGACCGTCGAGCGAGCGCCACAGCTTGGTCGCGGCCGCGAACTTGGCAAAGCCCGCCAGCCAGTCCTTGATTGCCTGCTCCGGCGCCTGTCCGGCACCGATATCCAGCGAGTAGGGATAGAGGAAGCCCTGGCTGGCCTGCTGCCACTGGGCGATCACGCCGCTGGCAGACGGCAACTGCGCCAATGCGCCCTGCACGCGGACCAGCACCAGCGCGGTGTTGCGGCACAACCCGCTGGCCTCGTTGAGCAGCGTGTTCAGCGCCGCCGGTGGCGTGGCGCTGTCGAGCAGCAGGCAGACCGCGTCCACCGGCCCCTGGCCGGCCGGCTTCTGGCTGACCTGCAGGCTGAAACCCGCCGCCGCCGCGGCGCTGCCCAGGCTGTCCAGGGCCTGGGCCGCCGCGTCGCCGAGCGGCGCGGCATGCAATGCCAACAAGCGCAGCATCAGGCAGCCCTCCGTCCGATCAGCAGGGTGTAGCGGCCGATCGGCTCCTGCTCCACGGTGAGCCCCGCCGACGCCATGCTGTCGATCAGGTAGCGGGTCGGGTGCAGCTCGCCGTTGACCGTGTTGAGCATCATGTGCAGGGAGAAGTCGGCCGACAGCGCCGGATGGATCTCGTCATCCTCCAGGGCCATGCTCAGCACCAGCAGCGCGCCGTCGCCCTCGACCATGCCGGCGGCGCCGGCGATCAGGGTGCGCACCTGCTCGCGGGTGAAATAGTGCAGGCAGTCGTTGAGCATCACCACGTCGGCCCGCTCGCCCTGGTACTGCGCCAGGTCCAGCAGGTTGCGGGCATGGAAGCCCAGGCGGCTGTCGAGGCGGTACTTGGCGAAGGTGGCCGCGGCCGCCTCGCGGGTGGGTTCCAGGTCCCAGACCTCACCCTTGACCTGCGGATTGCGGCTGGCGATCTCGGCCAGGTAGGTGCCGTGGCCACCGGCCAGGTCGATCACCCGCCGGGCCTTGTCGAACAGCGGCAGGTCACGCAGCACATCGACCATGGGCTGGCTGAAGCGGACCATGGCATCGTTGAAGGCGTCGCGGGCCGCCAGGTCGTGCTTGAAGCGGTTTTCCTGCTGGAAGTCCAGCGAGGTGCGGCTGCGCAGCACCTCGTCCAGGCGCGGCCAGTTGTGCCACTGCAGGCGCTGGTGATCGATGATCGGGCCGATGAACTCGGCGCTGTCGCTGACCAGGAAACGCTGGCTCAGCGGCAGGTTCTCGAAACCTTGGGCGGTGCGCTTCAACAGGCCCATGGCCACCAGCGCGTTGAGGAAGATGCGGCCCTTGTTCGGCACCCAACCCAGCGCATCGCTCAGGGCCTGGGCGCTGACCGGCTGGCGGGTGTGGTCGAACACACGCTGGGCCAGCGCCGAATGCAGGATGGCGGACTGGCGGTACTGATCAGAGAGCTTCACCAGGTCGACCACGCCTTGCAGACTGTTCAGCTCGTCGGCGTGTTCATAGATGGTCACGGGTTTCTGGGCATTCATGCACTCACATCCCTGTCGAGTTATTGTGGGTGAGCCCATGCCCGGCATTTGCCAGCAAGGTGTCGATTGACTTGCACGCACCCCTCCCTGGGACCGGCAAGCACAGGCTCCGCAATTCAGCCTAGACGCGGACTCAATAAATACAACTAATACCTTTTATATTTTTATCGCATATAAATTTTATTATCGATAATCGTTACTCTTGCACCATTCACCGCGAATCCGGGCTATCCTTCGCCCACTTGCCTGCGCAAAGGATGGCCCAGGAGAGTGCCCGATCCGTTCATTCACGCCCGGTTTCCAGCGCTCCATGACCTCGACCACCGTTGATACCAACTGCACCGCCGACCGCATCCTGTTCCTGCTCAAGACCCGCGGGCCGCTCAAGACCGCCGACCTGGCCCAACTGCTCGCCATTACTTTCGAAGCCACCCGCCAGCAGGTGCAGAAGCTGCAGGCGGCCGACCTGATCAGCGGCATCAGCGTGCCGGCCAAGGGCGCCGGGCGCCCTTCGCAGAAATGGGCACTGACCGCCGCTGCCCAGCGCCGCTTCCCCGATTCCCACAGCGTGCTGACCCTGCAACTGATCGAGAGCGTCGAGCAGGTGTTTGGCAGCGACGGGGTCGACCGCCTGATCAGCCGCATGGAAGACAGCAACAGCCGTGAATACCAGCAGGCCTGCGCCGATGGGCAAAGCCTGGAAGACAAGGTGCGTATTCTCGTGCAACTGCGCGAGCGCGCTGGCTACATGGCCGAGATGCAGGCTGACGGCAATGACTGGCTGATCGTCGAGAACCACTGCCCGATCTGCATTGCCGCCACCCGCTGCCAGGGGTTCTGCCGCAGCGAGCTGCAGGTGTTCCAGGCGGCGATCGGCGAGCAGGGGCTGGTGGAGCGCTGCGAGCACCTGATCTCGGGGGATCGGCGCTGCGTCTATCGCATTTCGCCGAAATAATCCGCCTATCTACCAGCGTGGGAGCGGGCTAGCCCCGCGATCACCGGCGAAGCCGGTGCCATAGTAAGCCCGCTCCCACGCCCCCTCGCCAGCTCAACGTCACTCATCAGATCCGCCGCCTGCCCTTCAGCGCCGGAATGGTGGTCTGCGCAATCGCCACCTGCTCCTGCTCACGCCGGGTGTTGGCCGCCAGGCCCGCCAGGGTCGGCTGGCTGAACAGCAGGCGCGCATCGGCATGCAGCCCGGCCTGGCGCATGCGCGCCACCAGGCTGACCGCCAGCAGTGAATGCCCGCCCAACTCGAAGAAGTTGTCGTCGCGGCCGACCTGCTCGATCTTAAGCACTTCGGTCCAGATCTGTGCCAGCGCCTGCTCCAGCTCGTCACGGGGCGCCTCATAAGCCCGGCTGATCACCGCCTCCGCGCCCGGCGCCGGCAAGGCGCGGCGATCGACCTTGCCGTTGGGGCTCAGCGGCAGCTCGGCCAGGAGCACGTAGGCCGAGGGCACCATGTAGGCCGGCAGGCGCGCCGACAGGTAGGCACGCAGTGCTTCCGGCGTCGGCGCGGCATGGCCGTCGCGACAGCTGGCATAGGCCACCAGGCGCTCCTCGCGCACCAGCACCACGGCCTGGCCCAGGGCCGGATGGGCCGCCAGCAGCGCCTCGATCTCGCCCGGCTCGATGCGCAGGCCGTTGAGCTTGACCTGGAAGTCGTTGCGCCCGAGGAACTCCAGCTCGCCATCGGCGCGATAGCGCACCAGGTCGCCGGTGCGGTACAGGCGGTCGCCGGCCACGAACGGGCTGGCGATGAAGCGCTCGGCCTGCAACGCCGGCAAGCCCAGGTAGCCGCGGGCCACGCCGATACCGCCGATATGCAGTTCGCCGGCACACCCCACGGGCACCGGACGGTCATGGGCATCGAGCACATACAGCCGGGTATTGCCGATCGCCCGCCCGATCGGCGGGGCGACGACGGGCAACGGCTGCTGCGGCTCCAGGGTCCAGGCGGTGCTGTCCACGGTGGCCTCGGTGGGGCCATAGACATTGTGCAGGCGCACCTGGGGCAAGGCTTGGCGCACCTGTTGCGCCAGCGCCAGGGTCAGCTCGCCGCCGCCACAGAAGACATCGCGCAGGCTGCTGCAACGCTCGACGCCCGGGGTGTCGAGAAACGCCTGCAGCAGGGCCGGGACAAACTTGACGGTGGTCACCCGACGCGCCTGGATCAGCTGCACCAGATAAGCCGGATCGCGGTGCCCGTCGGGGCGTGCCAGCACCAGGCGCAAGCCGGCGCACAGCGGCCAGAACAACTCCCACACCGAGCCGTCGAAGCTGAACGGCGCCCGTTGCAGCAGCGCGTCGTCGGCCTGCGGCGGACACAGGTCGCTGCCCCAGCGCATCAGGTTGCACAACCCACGATGCTCGACCATCACCCCTTTCGGCGTACCGGTCGAGCCCGAGGTGTACATGACATAGGCCAGGTGCCCACCGGCCAGTTCCGGCAGCTCGGGCGCATGGTCGTCGTGCGCCTGCCAGTCACCGTGATCCAGATCCACCAGCGGTGTCGCCAGGCCCTCGAACAGGCCGCGAGTGGCTCCGTGCACCAGCAGTGCCAGGGGCGTGCTGTCGGCAAGCATGTAGTGCAGGCGTTCGTCGGGGTAGCCGGGGTCCAGCGGCACATAGGCGCCACCGGCCTTGAGCACGCCGAGCAGGCCGACAATCAGCGAGGCGCCGCGTTCCAGGCACACGGCGACCCGGCTGTCGGGCCGCACGCCCAGGCCTATCAGGTGATGGGCCAGGCGATTGGCCTGGGCGTCGAGCTCGCGGTAGGTGAGCTGCGTCTCTTCGCTCTGCAGCGCCACGGCATCCGGCGTGCGTCGCACCTGAGCGGCGAACAGCGCCGGCAGGTGCGCATAGGCGGGATCCAGCGCCACCTCGGTGGCATTGAGGGTCTCCAGCAGATAGACGCGCTCCGTCTCCGGCAAGGTCGACAGCGACTGAAGCGCCACTGGCTGCTCGCTGACCAGGGCGTTGGCCAGCGCCTGCAGGGCGCAGCAAACATGCCCGAGCACCCGTTCGGCGCCCAGTTCGCGAGGTGCCCGCACACTCAGCCGCAGGCTGTCGCCCTGCTCGTCCACGGTCAGCACCAGGGCGTGACTGTGCACCTCGCTGGCATCGAGCAACGTCACGCCAGGCAGCGCCACAGCGTCGTGCGCGGCGCCATGCCGGTAGTTGAGCAGGCTGTCGAACAGTGCCACCCCGGCGGGCAAGCCGCTGCAGCGCTGGGCCAGCACCAGCGGCGCATCCTCGTGCCCGAGCAGTGCCGCCAGCTGGCCGTGGATTGCGCTCAGCGCCTGGCCCACATCACGACCGGCCAGCGACACCCGCAGCGGTAGGCTGTTGATGAACATGCCCAGCGCCCGCTCGGCGCCCTCACCCGCCATTACCCGGCCCAGCAGCACGGTGCCGAACAGCACCTCGTCGCGACCGCCCAAGGCTCCCAGCACCTGTGCCCAGGCCAGGTGCATCAGGCTGCCCAGGCCGACGTCGTGCTGACGCACGCGCTGGCGCAAGGTCGTGGCCAAGCCCTCAGGGACGGTCAGGGCGCAGGTTTCGACTGTGGCCTGGCCCTCCTCGCCCATGCCGGCCAGCCTGGGTGGCGCTTCCACCCCGGCCAGGGCTTCGCGCAGGAAGGCTTCATGCCCCGCCTGCCTGGCCTCGTCGCGGCTCAGGGCGACGTAGTTGCGATACGGCACGGGCGCTGGCAGCGTGTGTCCCTCGCCCGCCATCAGCGTCGCCAGCTCGGCCAGCAGCACCTGCACCGAGACCGCGTCGTTGACCAGGTGGTGGAAGTGCAGCAGCCCCAGCCAGCGCTGCCGCGCGCTGTCCTCGACGCAGGCCAGGGCCATCATCGGCGCCTGGCGCAGGTCCAGCCGCAGTCCCTCTTCGCGTAACCGGGTGGCCGCGTCGCCCGGAGCGGGCGCAAGCACCCTCAGCGGCAACCAGGCCTGGCGCCACACCACTTGCTGCGGCTGCGCCAGGCCTTCCCAGGCCAGGCTGGTACGCAGGATGTCGTGACGCTCGATGACCCCGGCCAAGGCGCGGTTGAACGCCTCCAGCACAGCCTGGCTGGCGAAGGCGAACAGCGCCTGTTGCTGGTACGGGTCACGGTCTTCGGTGAGGTGGTGATACAGCATCCCCTCCTGCAACGGTGCCAGCGGGTAGATTTCCTGCACATTGGCCGCCCCGCCCGGAACCCTGTCGACGATGCGGTCGATGCTGGCCTGGTCGAGGCGGGTCAGGGTCAGCATCTCGGGGGTGATCCGCTGGCTACCCGGGATCACGCGGCTGGCCGGCACCGTCTGCACCGGGGCGTCGCCAAGCGATGCGGCCAGGCTCGCCAAGGTCGGCTGACCGAACAGGACCTGGGCATCGACCTGCAACCCCGCCTGACGCATGCGTTCGATCAGGCGTACCGCCAGCAGCGAATGGCCGCCCAGCTCGAAGAAATGATCATGCCGCCCGACCTGCTCCACCTCCAGCAACTCGGCCCACAGCGCGGCCAGGCGCTGCTCAAGCTCGCCCTGGGGCGGCTCGTGGGCGCGCCGTACCGTGGCTTCGCTGCCCGGCGCGGGCAAGGCGCGGCGGTCGAGCTTGCCATTGGTGGTCAACGGCCAGGCCGCCATCGCCACATAGGCGCTCGGCAGCAACACGGCAGGCAGGCGGCTGCGCAGGTGCTCGTGCAACTGCAACGGGGTCGATGCCTGTTCACCGAGGTACCAGGCCACCAGCTGGCCGTCGCGCAGCAGCACCAGCGCCTCGCGCACGGCTGGGTGGCTGGCCAGCGCGCTCTCGATCTCGCCCAGCTCGACCCGCACGCCGCGGATCTTGACCTGGTCGTCGCCGCGCCCCAGGTACTCCAGGGTACCGTCGGACAACCAGCGCACCAGGTCCCCCGTGCGGTACATCCGGGCGCCGTGCTGCGGGGTGAACGGGTCGTCGAGGAAGCGCTCGGCGGTCAGGTCGGGCCGATTCAGGTAGCCGCGGGCGACACCCGCACCGCCGATGTACAGCTCACCGACGGCACCTATCGGCAGTTGCCGGCCCTGGGCATCGAGCACATGCAGGCGGGTATTGGCCACCGGCGCGCCGATATGCAGCACCTGGCCCGGACGCACCTCGCCCGCGCTGGCCACCACCGTGGCCTCGGTCGGCCCGTAGTTGTTGATGATCCGCCAGCCCCGCTCGCGGGCCAGCCGACGCAGGCGATCGCCGCCGACCAGCAAGGTGCGCAGGGTGGGATGCGGCTCGCCCTGGGCAAAGGCGTGCTCGGCCACCGGCGTGGGCAGGAAGCTGACCTGCAGTGGCTGGGCGCGCCACCAGCGCAGCAGCGCCTCGATATCCTCGCCGCCCTCGCCCACCGGCGCCAGGTGCAGGGTGGCGCCGGCGCACAGGGTCGGCCAGATCTCCCAGGCCATGGCATCGAAGCCGAAACCAGCCAGGCTGGAGGTGGCGCTGCCCGGGTGAAGCTCAAAGGCTTCGCAGTGCCAGTCGACCAGGTTGGCGAGCATGCGGTGTTCGATCATCACCCCCTTGGGCTGGCCGGTGGAGCCGGAGGTGTAGATCACATAGACCAGGCTCGAACCCGAAAGCCCCGGCACCTCGAGGTCGGCGAACGCCGTCGCGGGCAGAGGCAGGCGGTCCAACTCGATCACCGGCACATCGATGGCCGGCAGGCGCTCGCGCAGGCTGGACTGGGTCAGCACCGCCTTCGGCGCGCAATCATCCAGCAGGTAGCGCAAGCGCTCGCCCGGGTGCGCCGGATCGATCGGCACATAGGCGGCGCCGGCCTTGAGCACCGCCAGCAGGCCGACCAGGGTGTCCAGGCCACGCCGGGCGACCACGGCCACCCGCTGCTCCGGCACCACGCCCAGGGCCTGCAGTTGCGCGGCCAGCTGGTTGGCACGATTGTTCAGCTCGGCATAACTCAGGTGGCGCCCCTCGTGCACGGCGGCCGTCGCCTCGGCGCGCAGCGCGGCCTGGGCCTCGATGCGCCGATGGATCAGGGCCGGGCCTTGGGCGGCGCTGGCCGTGGCATTCCACAGCCGCAGGCGCTGGTGCTCGTCGGGCAAGAGCAGGTCGTAGTCGTCGATGGCCGCCTGCGGCCGCTCCAGCCCCTGGGCCAGCACATGCAGCAGGCGCGCAGTGAACACCTCGACCTCTTCGGGGGCCAGCCAGGCCTGGTTGTACACCAAGTGCAGCCAGGCCTTGCCATTGTGCGGGTTGCTGCGCAGGTAGATCGACAGCGGCGTCGGCTCGTGATCGTTGCATACCTTGACGCTGTGGGCGCCAAGGCTGCCATAGCGCAGGTCGTGGCCTTCTTCCTCGTAGGACACGGTTATCTCGAACAATTGCCTCCGGGCCTCCCGAGACACCCCCAACGCCCGGTTGAGATCGCTCAGCGGCAGGCGCTGGTGGCGCAGGTCGCGCCGCAGGGCATCGCCGATGCCGCGCACCAGCTCGGCGAAGCTCAAATGCCGGCCGAAGTCCATGCGCAAGGCATTGACCTGGACGAACATGCCCAGGGTCGCCTTGGCTCGCGCATTGCCACGGTTACGCACCGGCAGCCCGACCACCCAGTCGTCCCGCTGCCAGGCCCGGGCACAGCACACGTGCAAGGCCGCCAGCAGCACATGGGCGACCGATCCCTGCAGCTCGTCGGCCAGTTGCCGCATGCGCGCCAGCAGGTCACCGTCGAAACTGCGCTCCAGCGCATGGCTGGGCGTGGCACCTGGCGGCAGGCCCTGTTCCCTGGGCCGCAGCAGCGCATCGGGCAGTTGCGGGTAACGGCCTTGCCAATAGGCAAGATCGCGCTGCTGGCGGGCCGATCCCTGGTAGGCCAGGTCATCCTCGATGAATGTCCGGTAGGACGGAGCCGTGTCCGGCAGTGCCAGACCCTGCTCGAGCAGACCGTAGAACTGGCCCAGCTGGTGGAGCAACTGCTCCAGGCCCCAGCCGTCGAGGATCAGGTGATGGGCCTGCAACATCAGCAGGCTGCGCCCGGCATCCACATGCAGCAATGCCATGCGCAGCAACGGGCCGGTTTCAAGGGCGAAGGGCTGTTGCAGCAAGGTCTTGGCCAGACGCTGCGCAGCGGCGAACGGTTCAGCCTGCCCGCGCAGGTCGTGCTCGTCCAGCGGTACCTGCAAACCGGCCACAAAGCGCTGGCGGGCCACGCCATCATCCCCCGCCTCGCGCACCAGCACCGTGCGCAACCCGTCGTGAAGCGCGACCAGATGCGTCAGCGCGCGCCGCAGCAGGCCACTGTCCACGGCGCCGTCGAACTCGAGATAGCCGCCGACGTTGTAGAGCGGCGAATCGCCGTGGCTGATCTGGTCCAGCCAGATGTCGCGCTGGGCGCAGGTCAGGGGGAAGCTATCGGCGACGGACATGGGCGGGTCTTCCTTGAAACGGGATCGTCCGCGGATTCAAGCACCCACCCCACGCCCTGTATGGCCCCCCAAACCCGGACATTAGCCAGTACCTTTTCGCTCCGCCTGAGTCTGCTGAATCTTTTGTAGGAAATTGACGATAGTCGGCAGCCGGTACCTGCCTACCCCTCTCAGCCGGCGTGGCAATCGCCGGCGATCTGGCCGGTTTCTGGCGCCAATTGTCCGACAATCCATCGATTCAGGCTGTATGAGCCCGGGGAAATACCAACTTTTCTTGTCGGATAATTTGGCATTTCCTGTCCCCGCTTTCCGCTACAGACGCAGGCTCGGAGCCTGCTATTCAATAGCGCCAAGCCCCAGCACAGAGAGGACTCGACCGCGAGACCCACCGCGTTACCGGATCAAGGAAGACAACGACATGAAGCTGATCGACAGCCTCGAACACCGCCACGACCCGCACCTGTACCTGCAGTTGGGCGCACTGGTTGCCAGCACCGGCGATGCCACCTTCGCCGAACAGATGTTCCAGCTGATCGACGACCAGGTGCCGATCCATCGACTCGACCTCAGCGAGTGGACCCTCGACAGCGACCAGGCCAGCATCCGCCAGGTCAAGATGCTGGGCAGCGCCGGCCTGCCCGAAGCGACGCCCGCGCAGGCGCAGCTGCGCCATCCCCTGCTGCAAAGCATCATGCGCATGGAAGACCCCTTGCTGATCCAGATAAACGCCCCCGTGCACCAGTGCAACCTGGTGTCGCGCAGCGGCGACCGGCGCTGGGTCATCTGCTGTCATCGCCAGCGCAGCGAGCGAATGTTCTCCCTGGCCGAACTGTCGCTGCTCAAGCGCCTGTCCGACACCCTGTTGCCCCTGGTCGAGCACCACGCCCAGCTGTTCCTGCAGGCGGCCCAGCGCCGACCGGGAAGCCTGCAGGCGGATGAGGCCGGCTCACTGCGCCAGGTCTTCACCGAGCGTCTGGAGCAGGAGGCGATCCGCCTGTCCAGCCGCGAGCAGGAAGTGTGCATCGGCCTGCTCACCGGAGGCACCGTGCCGCAGATGGCCCAGCGCCTGAATGTGAAGAACAGCTCGATCGAGACCTACCTGAAACGCGCCACCGCCAAGCTCGGCGTCAGCGGACGCCATGGCCTGGCCCGCTGGATGGCCGGCACTTGATTCCAGAGACCCTGTCATGCCGCGAATCACCCTGCCCTTGCTTGCTCTCGTTTTGACCGGTTGCAGCCTCGCCCCCGACTACCAGCGCCCGCCCTCGCCCAGCGCCGAGCAGTACCCCACGGGCGCCGCCTACCGTGGCGGGCCACCCGCCACGGACGTGACCGGCGACTGGCGCGGGGTGTTCCGCGACCCGGTGCTGCGCCAGTTGCTCGACACCGCGCTGGTCAACAACCGCGACCTGCGCGTGGCCGTGCTCAACGCCGAGGCCTACCGCGCCCAGTACCGCATCCAGCGCGCCGAACTGCTGCCGAAGATCGCCGCCAACGCCCAGGGCACGCGCCAGTACCTGCCACGGCGGCGCACTGGCGGCGAAGGCATGATCAGCAGCCAGCAATCAGCGACCGTCGGCATCAGCGCCTACGAACTGGACCTGTTCGGTCGATTGCGCAGCCTCAGCGACCAGGCCCTGCTCAACTACCTGGCCACCGACGAGGCCCGACGTGGCGCCGAGCTCAGCCTGCTCAGCAGTGTCGCCGGCGCCTACCTGACCTGGCGCGCCGACCAGGAGCTGCTGGCCCTGTCGCGCCAGACCCTGCTGGCCGACGAGAAGAGCCTGCGCCTGACCCAGCGCCAGCGCCGCACCGGCACCCTGTCGGCGCTCGACCAGATCCAGGCCACCACCCGCGTCGACAGCACCCGCGCTGCCGTGGCGCGCTACACCCGCCTGGCCGCCCAGGACCTCAACCAGTTGCAGCGCCTGGTCGGCGCGCAGGTCGACGAACACCTGCCGGCGCTGCCGCTGGCCGACGAGCAGATCGCCCGGGTGCCCGCCGGCCTGCCCGCCGACCTGCTGCAACGCCGCCCGGACATCCGCCAGGCCGAGTACCAGCTGCAGGCCGCCAACGCCAATATCGGCGCGGCGCGGGCGGCGTTCTTCCCGAGCATCAGCCTGACCGCCAACGCCGGCAGCAGCAGCCGCGAACTGGCCGACCTGTTCGACGCCGGCAGCGGCACCTGGCTGTTCCAGCCGCAGATCAACCTGCCGCTGTTCAACGCCGGCAGCCTGCGAGCCAGCCTCGACTACGCGAAACTGCAGAAGGACATGCAAGTGGCGCGCTACGAGAAGTCGATCCAGACCGCCTTCCAGGAAGTGGCCGACGGCCTGGCGGCGCGCAGCACCTATCAGCAGCAGTTGCGGGCCCAACGCGACCTGGTGGAGGCCAGCCAGCGTTACCACGACCTGGCCGAGAACCGCTACCGCACCGGCATCGACAGCAGCCTGACCTTCCTCGACGCCCAGCGCTCGCTGTTCAGCGCCCAGCAGGGCCTGATCAGCGACCGCCTGGCGCAGTTGCTGGCCGAGGTGAACCTGTTCACCGCGCTGGGCGGCGGCTGGGAGTCGTCGCCGGGGCTGGCCTACCAGCGCTCCGCGGCCCTGCCGAAGTAGACCGACGGCGACACCCCGAGGGTGCGACGGAACATGGCACTGAAGGCACTGGGGCTGTCGTAACCCAGGTCCAACGCCACCTCCAGCACCGACTGTCCGGCGGCCAGGGCATCCAGGCTTGCCAGCAGGCGCATGCGCCGCAACCACTGCACCAGGCTCAGGCCGGTCTCGCGCTGGAAGGCGCGGGTCAGGGTGCGCGGGTTGAGGCCGCTGTGGGCGGCGGCGCGGGCCAGGCTCCAGTCCTCGGACGGTGCCTGGCGCAGGGCGTCGCACAGGCCTTGCAGATGCGTCGAGTGCGGGCTGGGCACATGCAAGGCGAACACCGGCAGCACGCGCAGCTCGTCGAGGATCAGCTGCATGATCCGCGCCTCACGCCCCTGGGCCGGGTGGTCGGGGGCGATGTCCATGGCGCGGATGATCAGCTCGCGCAACAGCGGCGAGATCTCGATCACCTGGCACTGGCGCGGCAGGTCCGGGCGCGCGCCGGGTTCGACGAACAAGGTGCGCATGCGCACCACGCCGGCCATGCGCAGCTCGTGCTCGACCGCCGCCGGCACCCACACCCCGCGCCCCGGGGGGACCACCCAGCTGCCTTCGCGGGCACTGACCGTGACCACGCCGCTGATGGCGTGGATCAGTTGGGCACGGTCATGGCAGTGCGGGGCGATGTGCTCGCCATGGCGATAGTTCTCGGCGAGCGGCAGGATGATCGGGCGCGGCATCGGTGCGGGTCTGGCTAGGGTGAACAGGGATTATTGGCGATGCGCAGGGCTGAAGGGAATCCCGGTGGCTTGTGGGAGAAAGCCACCGGTGTCAGCACCCCTTGGCCACCTCCTGCGCCGACACCGGTACATCGAAGACCTTGTCGAACCCCCACTGGAACACGAACGCATAGACGAAGAAGAACACGAACAGCGCCAGGTTGGTCACCAGCGCCGCCCACAGCCCGATATCCAGCCAGTAGGCCACCAGCGGCAGCAGGATCAGCACCAGCCCGCCCTCGAAGCCCAGGGCATGCAGCAGGCGTCGCAGGAAGGTGCGGCTGCGCTGGTGCTGACGCGCCTCCCAGCGCTCGAACGCCCAGTTGTAGGCCATGTTCCAGCTCATGGCGATGCCCGACATGAGGATCGACAGCACCGTCGACTGGGCCATGCCGGCGCCGAACGCCAGCTCCAGCGCCGGCGCCACGCAGGCCACGGCGATGGCCTCGTAAAGGATGGCCTGGACAACCTTGCGCGCCTTGCCTTGCATGTTCAGCTCCCTGAAGAAAAGACCTACAAAGCTACAAGAAGAAGACTGTAAGAAAAAGCCGGAAATACTTTATTGACTGACCGTTCAATCAAGAAAAGCTAGCATAAACGTTTCCGCACCACCCCTCCCTGGCGTTCGGCCTCGACAGTGCCGACACGACCCCCGCCTCCGTGGCACTTGCGCAAGCGCCTGCAGCGCACCGTCTGGCGCAGCCCACGCATTGGACAACCCCGTGATCGACTGCTTGTATCTATGACTGGCAAGCGGCGACACGTCGTACAACTTCGTCCAGGGAATCGAACGAGGAACTACACGATGGCTTTCACCGTGATGATGGTATTCGGTACCCGCCCTGAAGCGATCAAGATGGCCCCACTGGCCCGCGTTCTGCGCGACTGGCCCGAGGTCGACTTGCATATCTGCTCCACCGGCCAGCACCGCGAAATGCTCGAACAGGTCCTCACCGCCTTCGGCCTCACGGTCGACCAGGACCTGCAGGTGATGACCCAGAACCAGACCCTCAATGGCCTGTCCCGCGACCTGCTGGACAAGCTCGACCGCGCCTACGAGCAGGTCAAGCCCGATATCGTCCTGGTACACGGCGACACCACCACCAGCTTCATCGCCTCGCTGGCGGCCTTCCACCGGCATATCCCCATCGGCCATGTCGAGGCTGGCCTGCGCACCGGCAACCTGCAGCAGCCCTGGCCCGAGGAAGCCAACCGGCGCTTGACCGGCGTGCTCGCCAACCTGCACTTCACCCCTACCCGCGACTCCGACGCCAACCTGATCCGCGAAGGCGTGCCGCCCGAACACATCGAGGTCACTGGCAACACGGTGATCGACGCCCTGCTGTGGATGCGCGACAAGCTGCACCGTGACAACTGGCGTCCCGCGCCCGAGTCCCCGCTCAAGGTGCTGCGCGACGACCAGCGCATGGTGCTGATCACCGGCCACCGCCGGGAGAACTTCGGCAGCGGCTTCGAACGCATCTGCCTGGCCCTGGCCGAGCTGGCCCTGCGTTACCCTGACGTGCAGTTCCTCTACCCCGTGCACCTCAACCCGCAGGTGCAGCACGCGGTGTACAGCGTGCTGTCCGGGCGCGACAACATCCACCTGGTCGCGCCCCAGGACTACCCGCATTTCGTCTGGCTGATGAACCGCGCCCATATCATCCTCACCGACTCCGGCGGCGTGCAGGAAGAGGCGCCCGCCCTGGGCAAGCCGGTGCTGGTGCTGCGCAAGGTCACCGAGCGTCCCGCCGTGCTCAAGGGCGGCACGGTCAAGCTGGTCGGCACCCTGACCGAGCGCATCGTCCACGAGACCAGCCAACTGCTCGACGACCCGGTCGCCTACGCGCGCATGGCGCAGGTGTTCACCCCCTTCGGTGACGGCCACGCCAGCGAACGCATCGCCGAACGCCTGAGCCGCTGGTTCGCCGAGCAATCCGCCGCACGGGACAACGCATGAGCCTGGCCTTCATCGATTTCCTCACCTATGTCCTGTTCGGCCTGAAGATCCTTGCCATCATCCTGGCGACACTGATGTTCGTGCTCGGCCTGGACGACCTGTTCATCGACCTGTGCTACTGGGGCCGCAAGCTGATCCGGCGCTTCCGGATCTACGACAAGTTCGAGAAGGCCGACGAGAAGCGCCTGTTCGAGGTGCCGGAAAAGCCCCTGGCGATCATGGTGCCGGCCTGGAACGAGGTCGGCGTGGTCGGTGAAATGGCGCGCCTGGCGGCCTCGACCATCGACTACGAGAACTACCAGATCTTCGTCGGCACCTACCCCAACGACCCGCAGACCCAGGCCGACGTCGATGCCGTGTGCCTGCACTACCCCAACGTGCACAAGGTGGTCTGCGCCCGCCCCGGTCCGACCAGCAAGGCCGACTGCCTGAACAACATCATCGACGCCATCCTGCGCTTCCAGCAGGACGCGCGCATCGAGTTCGCCGGGTTCATCCTGCATGACGCCGAAGACGTCATCTCGCCGATGGAACTGCGCCTGTTCAACTACCTGCTGCCGAACAAGGACATGATCCAGATCCCGGTGTACCCCTATGCACCGGAATGGAAAGGCTTCACCGCCGGCCACTATGTCGACGAGTTCGCCGAGAACCACGGCAAGGACGTGATCGTGCGCGAAGCGCTCACCGGCCAGGTGCCCAGCGCCGGCGTCGGCACCTGCTTCAGCCGCCGGGCGATCAGCGCCCTGCTCGAGGACGGCGACGGCATCGCCTTCGATGTGCAGAGCCTGACCGAGGACTACGACATCGGTTTTCGTCTCAAGCAAAAAGGCATGAAGTGCATCTTCGCCCGCTATTCCATCACCGACCCGGCGCTGGCCCTCAAGCAGGACTGGCGCCCCGGCATGAGCCGCGAATTCGCCCAGGTGATCTGCGTGCGCGAGCACTTCCCCAGGGACTGGCAGCACGCCATCCGGCAGAAGTCGCGGTGGATCGTCGGCATCGTGTTCCAGGGCACCAGCAACCTCGGCTGGAGCCGCAAGGGCGCGCTCAACTACTTCCTCTGGCGCGACCGCCGTGGGCTGTTCGCCTACCTGCTGAGCTTCCTGGTCAACCTGCTGTTGCTGGTGCTGCTAGCGATGTGGCTGGTGACGGTGATCGCGCCGGAGTCCTGGCGCTTCATGTCGATCCTCAGCGACAGCAAGCTGCTGACCACATTGCTGTGGCTCAACGGCCTGCTGTTGTTCAACCGCCTGTTCCAGCGTTTCTGGTTCGTGACCCGCTACTACGGCATTTTCGAGGGACTGCTGTCGGCGCCGCGGATGATGTGGAGCAACTTCGTCAACTTCTTCGCCAACCTGCGCGCCCTGCGCCAGGTGATGGAAATGGGCGATTCGCGGCGGGTGGCCTGGGACAAGACCACCCACGAGTTCCCCGCCCTCGCCGCGCCGGCCCGCACACCGCTGGGCCAGCGCCTGGTTGAGAAAGGCTTGATAACCGAGACTCAGCTTGAGCAGGCCATCACCAGCCCGGTGCGCCGGCGCCTGGGTCGCGAGTTGCTGCTGCGCGGCTGGCTGAGCAGCGAGCAACTGGTCGAGACCCTGGCCGAGCAGCTGGACCTGCCCTGGGCGCCGCTGAATCCATTCAAGATTGAACCTGCGTTGATCGCCAAGCTGCCGCGCAAGCTCGCCACCCACTACGGCGTACTGCCGGTGGAAGAAGACGGCGACACCCTGGTGCTGGCCAGCGAGAGTCCGGTCAGCCAGGTTTCGCTCGGCGTGATCAGCCGACAGCTCAAGCGCCCGGTACGCGCCCGCCTGGCGCCGCAGGGGCGGGTCACCCTCGGCCTGCGCTACCACTACCCGAGCCCCTGGCAGAAGCCCGAGACCCGCGAAATGCTTGCAGTGCTCGAACGCCATCAGGACGACGCTACCCTGCTGGAGCAGGTCGGCATCCACCAGGTGATGCTCGGCACGCTGCTGCAGGTGCGCGGCATGGTGCCGGCGACCTTGTTCAACCAGGCACTGATCGACTTCAACCCCGAGCAGCAGAGCCTGGGCGAGCACCTGATCGCCCGCGGCATCATCACCGAAGAGGTCCTCCAGCAAGCCCTCGCCGAGCAGGCCAGCGAACAGCAGGCCGCCTATGAACTGACCCGGGAGGTGGCATGACGCCCCGTCTTTCCCTGACCCTCGCCAGCCTGCTGCTGTGCTCTACCACCCTGGCGGCGCCGACCAAGCCGATGACCGACTTCCAGCGCTTCACCAGCTACCCCTTCATGGAGCGTGGCTACCGGGAGGCGCAGAAGGACAACTGGACGGAAGTCGAGCGCCTGACCCGTCATGTACTGGGGCGCGTGC
The DNA here is from genome assembly GCF_019646095.1 of Pseudomonas sp. 2hn. Lineage (NCBI taxonomy): Bacteria > Pseudomonadati > Pseudomonadota > Gammaproteobacteria > Pseudomonadales > Pseudomonadaceae > Pseudomonas > Pseudomonas sp. 2hn. Next base: position 3,425,394 of record NZ_CP081016.1, read on the forward strand.
CCAATAACAACGAGGCCCGAGCCCTGCTGGCCGAGGCCTTGGCTCATCAGCGCCGCTACAAGGAGGCCGAGGCCATCGCCGAGGACCTCGACGACAACCCCGAGCACGCCGACGCCCTGCTCGAACTGCGCCTGACCTGGATCGAGCAGGACCCGCCCGCGGCGAGCCAGGTGGAGGCCTGGCTGGCCGACAGCCAGGGCCAGCAACGGGTACGCCTGTGGCAGGCCTACAGCGTCAGCCTGGCCAAGTTCGGTGGCGCGGGCAAGGCGCTCGAGTGGCTCAACCAGTTGCCGGTGCGCGACGACGGCATGGTGCTGCGCATGACCCGGGCCAACTTTGCCGAGCAACTGCGCAACTGGGGCGAGACCATCGACCAGCTGCAACCGCTGGCCGACAAGGGCGAACTGCCGGCGCAGGACTGGCAGCGGCTGGCCAACGCCTACATCCAGCAGGTCGATGAAAAAGGCCTGAACAAGCTGCTGGCCAGCGCGCCCTCCCAGGAAGCGGCGACCCACGCCCGCCTGGCCATGGCCAACCGCGCCATCGCCATGGGCCACAACCAGCAGGCCGAGCGTTGGCTGCAGAGCCTGCCGGCCGATCAACTGCAACATCCCGAACAACGCCGGCAACTCTGGGAGCTCGCCCGCGAGGGCGACGACGCGGCGCTGGTGCGCCAGCTGAGCAACGAGCTGCAGCGTCCATGCCTGGAAACCGTCGACTGGCTGTCGCACAAGGACCTGAAGCTGGCCCGCGAGCAGCTCGGCCAGTGCCAGGCAAGTGATAATCCGCGCAGCTACGCCATCCTCAAGCAGCGCCTGTATGGCGAGCCCGCTCAACCGCCACAACCGCGCACGGCGGCGCAGTGGGAACAACGCTACCGCCAGACCGGCGACCTCGCGGCGCTGGAGCAAGCCACGTTCATGCTGCTCGAGCGTGGCCAGACCGAGCATGCCCGGCAGTTGCTGGAAAACGCCTACGACCGCCGCCAGGGGCGTTTGACGCCCTCGCTGCTGCAACGCCTGGGCAACCTCTATGCGCGCAATGACGGCCCATTGGACACCCCGCGCATGCTCGCCTTGGTACCACGCGTGGATGCCGCCACCCGTGGCCAACTGCTCGCCCGCCTGGCCGAGGCCGGCCAGTGCGACGCGGTGCGCAAGGCCATCCCGGCCAACCCGAGCGAAGTCGGGCAGTATCGCGCCCTGGGCCGCTGCGCCATGCCCGACCAGCCTGGCGAAGCCGTGGTCTACTACCAGGCCGCCGAACGCCTCGGCGACACCGCAAGCCGCCTGCCCCTGGCCTACGCACTGGAGGCCTCGGGCGACTCCGAATCGGCGCTGCCAATCTGGAACAACCTGCCGGCCGACGCCTGGACCGACAATGCTCGCCTGACCGCTGCGCGTGGCGCCTTGAACGCCGGCGACGCCAACGCCGCCCGCCGCCACTGGGACGCGGCCGCGCACCGCAACGCCGACGACTGGGCGCTGGGCGCCGCCATCGCCCAGCACCAGGGCGACGCCCAGCAGGCCCTCGCCTTCCAACGCGAAGCCCTGCGCCATACCCCGCGCGCCGATCATTACTACGCCGCCGCCGGCACCGCCCAGCAGGCCGGCGACAGCGCCCAGAGCACGGCCTGGCTGGCCGAGGCCGTGCGCCTGGCGCCGGACCAGCCGCGCTACCGCGCCGACTACGGCATGCGCCTGGCCGGCTCGGCGGACAAGCAGCAACGGCGACAGTCCATTCCCTACCTGGAACGCGCCACCCGCGACTTCCCCGAGGACTACCGCCTGGGCGAGACCCTGGCCCTGCGCTACGACGAAGCCGAGGACAGCGCCTCGGCCCGCCGCGAACTGCGCCGGGTGCTGGACGTGGAGCGCAACCTGGTCGACGGCGACGACGAGTACGGCAGCCTGGAGGCGCGCAAGTACCGCCAGCGCCGCGCCCATGAAACCTTGTCGCGCCGCGACAGCATCACCCTGGCCAGCACCTGGTCGCCAGCCGGCACCTCGACCAACGACAAGTTCCTCGACGACGGCGCGCGCGCCGGCAGTTCGCGCCGGGCGCAATCGCAGAACGTGCAACTGGCGATGTGGGACCACGCCCTGGGCGAGGAGCCCAGCCGCAACGGCAGCACCCTGTCGGTGTATGGACGCGTGCTGTTCGGTGGCCAGAGCCGCACCGACTACGCCCAGAGCATGGGCACCGGCGTCGGCCTGCGCTACAAGCCGCTCGGCCAGGCCAACCTCAACCTCTACGCCGAGCTGTACCACCAGCGCCAGATCGACAGCACGCACTACAGCGGCCTGAGCCTGGGCGAGCTGCTCAGCCCGGCCAAGGTCGGCGGCAACTGGGGCGACCTGCGGCACAACGCCGAGTCGAGCAACGACCTGCTGCTGCGCGCCACCGCGTCCTTCCTCGACCAGGGCCGGTACCGCAATGACTGGCGCATCGACGAGGACGACTGGGACGAGCGTTTCCTTTATCTGGACGCCGCCTGGTGGACCCGCGCCGGCGATCATGCCTGGCTGTCGCGCTTCCAGCAGGGCCATGCCTGGAAACTGCCCGGCCAGTCGCCGCAGACGATCATGCCCTACGGCTTTCTCGAGTTCTCAAGCCAGGACCCGAGCAACGACTGGCGCCAGGACGCCCGCGCCGGGGTCGGCGTGCGCTGGCAGTGGTGGTTCGACGATGACCGTTACAACGCCTACCGTGGCTCGCTGAAAGTACGCGCCGAGTACCAGCAGGCACTGGGCGGCAACCTCTACGAGCGCGCCAATGGCTTGCTGCTGGGTGTGGAGATGAACTTCTGATGCGTACCTTACTGGCGATCTGCCTGCTCGCCCTGTGCCTGCCCGCCCAGGCCGACCAGCGCCTGTTCTACCAGCCGCTCAACCGTGACGCCAACGTCACCCCCGCCCAGTGGCAACAACTGTGGCGCGCCACCAAGGCCCAGGGCGGCAAGACCCTGATCGTGCAGTGGAGCGCCTACGGCGACAGCGACTTCGGCGGCGCCAACGGCTGGCTTGCCGGCAGCCTGCGCGAGGCGCAGGCCCAGGGGCTGGAGCTGGTGCTGGGGCTGTACATGGATCCGGCTTACTACCAGCGGCTCGAACAGCTCGATGGCGAAGGCTTGAACAGCTACTTCAAGGCGCAGCTGGGCCGCTCCCTTACCCAGTACCAGCAGCTCAAGGCCGACTGGGCGTTGCCGGTGTCCGGCTGGTACCTGCCGCTGGAGCTGGACGACCTGCACTTTCGCGATGCGGCCAGGCGCGATGCGCTCTACATGCAGTTGCAGGCGTTCAACCGGCAGCTGGACAAGCCCCTGCATATCAGCGCCTTCAGCGCCGGCCAGCTGTCGCCACGGGTCAATGGTGCGTGGCTGGACCAGCTGGCGAGCCTTGGCCTGAACGTGTGGTGGCAGGACGGCGCCGGCACCGGTCGCCTGGCGCCGCTGGTGCGCCAGGGTTATGAACAGGCCCTACCCTGTCGGGTGGGTATCGTGCGCGAGGCGTTTCGCCAGGTCAGCCAGCCTGGGCAACCGTTCCGCGCGGAACCGGCGCAGCCGGGGTTGATTGGGGGATGCCACGCCGAAGCCGTGTTCGCCCTGCGCTATCGGCCCTGGGCCAAGGATGTGCTGAAACCGGACTCGCTGTAGGAGCGGCCTTGTGCCGCGAAAGGGCCGCGAAGCGGCCCCGACAATATCTGCATGAACGCTGAAATCCTGGGGCCGCTGCGCGGCCCTTTCGCGGCACAAGGCCGCTCCTACACGGCCACAGACACCATCCCCATGTACAAAACCCTCGAAGCCCACATCCGCCAACAGGTCGCCCCCGCCGCCCTGCGCGCCGAGTTCCGCCAGCACGAATTCGAGGCCATGCGCCGCTTCTGCCTGCTGATCTTCTGCATCGGCATCGCCATCTGGCTGATCTTCGACCTGATCGTCAGCTACCTCGGCGGCCAGGGTTTCACCTGGCTGTCAGGGATGTTCATCGCCCTGCTGTGCAGCCTCTGCGTGGTCCTGGGCTTCACCCGCAAGAGCCAGCATTTCGACGTGCTCAACCTGTTGTTCGTGGCGGTGATCACCCTGGCCATGCGCTTGGTGATCGAGGGCATTCCGATCGTTCTGCGCCCGGTATGGCTGGTGCTCGGCGTCTCGACGGTGCTGTACACCGTGTCGGTGCTGCCGGTGCGGCGCTGGTCGTTCTTCTGCGCCCTGGGCATCACCTGGGTCATGCTCAACCCCTTCTACCACACCCGCATCGAGGCCCTGAAGCTCGAAGGCGCGATGCTGATCAGCTACGCGGTGTTCCTCAGCGGCCTGGTGGTCTACAGCTACCTGCGCATCCGCCAGGCCAAGCTGCACAACTTCTACCTGACCAAGGTGCTGCTGGAGCAGGCCTACATCGACGCCCTGACCGAAATCCCCAACCGTCGCTCGTTCATGGCCAAGGCCGAGAAGCAGCTGCGCCAGATGGATGCCGGGCAGTTCCTGGCGATGATCGACATCGACAATTTCAAGCAGGTCAACGACCGCTTCGGCCATGACATCGGCGACGAGGTGCTCAAGCGCGTGGCTGCACATATCAAGGCGGCAATGACCGGCTACGAGATCGCGCGGTTGGGCGGCGAGGAATTCGCGATCTTCTTCCAGGGGCTGGATGAAGCCAGCGCCGAGCAGCAGGTCGCAGCACTGTGCCGGCGCGTACGCGAAGACCTCGGCGCGCACCCGGTGACCATCAGCATCGGCCTGGCCCGGATCGACAGCGGCGATACCCTGAGCCTGGCGCTGATCAGGGCGGACCAGGCGTTGTACGAGGCCAAGCACACGGGCAAGGACCGCTTCGTGACTTGGTCGGCAAGGCTGTCAGGACGATGACCATCGCGGGGCAAGCCCGCTCCCGCACCAGCCTCCAACACCTACCATCATCACCAGCGTGGGAGCGGGCTTGCCCCGCGATGAGGCCGGCCCAGGCGCTGCATCAACCGGCGGGCAAGCGAATCCTGAACTGCGCGCCGCCCAGCGCCGACTGCGCCACGGTCAACGTGCCGCCCTGCCCTTCGATGGCCCGCCGGCTGATCGCCAACCCCAACCCGAACCCGCCGGTATTGCGATCACGGCTGCGGTCCAGGCGATAGAACGGCTGGAAGATCCGCTCACGCTCCTCGGTCGGAATACCGATGCCATCGTCCTCCACGGTCACCAGGCAGGCGCCGTCTTCTTCCCGGCGCAGGCGCAGCAGCAGGCATTCATCGCAATAGCGCATGGCGTTGCGCACCAGGTTCTGCACGGCGCGGGCGGTCAGCCGCGGGTCGAGGACGAAACGCGGCAGGTCGGTTTCGCAGCGCACCTCCCAGCGAATGCCACGGTTGTCGAGCTCCTCGGCGAAGCTGCCGAGCACGCTGTCCACCAGCTCCAGCAACGACACCTCGACCCGCTCGCGGGCCTGGTCGACGCTGTCCAGGCGGCTGTAGGACAGCAACTCGAGCACCAGCTCGTCCAGCTCGCGCACATGCCCCACCAATCCCAGCAGACGCTTGCGACTGGCCGGCGGCACCTCGTCGAACAGCAACACCAGGCCGAAGTCCAGGCGGGTCAACGGCGTGCGCAGCTCGTGGGAAACCGCGTTGAGCAGTTCGCGCTGCTGGTTGACGTGGCGTTCCAGATCGCTGGCCATGGTGTCGAACACCCCGGCCAGTTCACCGATGTTCGAGCGAGGCGAGATATGCGTGCGCTCGGACATCTCGCCGCGCCCCAGGCGCCGGGCGGTTTCCTTGAGCCGTTCAAGGTCGCGCCAGTGCGGCCATACCCATAGCAGCAGGCAGCCGAGCATGGCCGCACCGATCAGCACGGTCACGCCCCAGGACAGCACGTTGATGTCCAGCGGGTCGTCCGGCGAGTGCAGGCGCACCAGCCATTGCGAATCCAGCGGTGCCAGCACCGTTTCGTAGTAGCCCCAGTCGGCCATGCGCACCGCATACAGGCCATGCTCGAGCCGGGCTTTCTCCTCGCCGCTCAGGTCGGCCTCGTCCATGCGCAGCAGGCGCACTTGCAGCGGTTTGAACACCCCGGCCAGGTCCTTTTCCACCGCCGGCCACTGCTCCCTCGGCGCCTGCTGGAACTGGCGCACGATCAGGGTCTGCACACCCTTGGCCTGCTCGAGGTTGTAGGCCATGAAGCGCTCATGGAACAACCCGACGATGGTGTCGGGGATCAGCGCGATCGCCCCGGCATAGGCGACGATGATCACCAGGTACAACCGCACCAGGATCTTGAGCATGGCCTGTCAGTACTCCCACTCGACCCGGCTGAACAGATACCCCTTGCCCCACACGGTCTTGATCTTGCGCGCCTCGCCGGCGCTATCGTCGAAGCGCCGGCGCAGCTTGGAGATGGCCACATCCACCGAACGGTCGGTGCCGTTGAACTCGATGCCGCGCAACTGCTGGAGGATGCGGTCGCGGCTCATCACCTCGCCGGCGTTGCGCGCCAGCACCACCAGCAGGTTGTACTCGCCGCTGGACAGCTCCACCTCCTCGCCGCGCCAGCTGACCGTGCGCTCGGCCAGGTCGATGCGCAGGCCGCCGACCTGGATCAGGTCGCTGTCCAGGCGCGGCTCGTTGACGCTGCTGCGGCGCAGCAGGGTGCGCACCCTGGCCAGCAGCACCCGGGGTTCGCACGGCTTGGTGACGTAGTCGTCGGCGCCCATTTCCAGCCCCAGCACCTGGTCGTGGCTGTCGTCACGGGCGGTCAGCATGAGGATCGGCAGGCCCTGGGTTTCCTGGCGCAGCAGGCGGCACACCTGCAGGCCGTCGAGGCCCGGCAGCATCAGGTCGAGGATCACCAGGTCCGGTTTCTGCCGGCGGAATTCGTCCAGCACATGGTCGCCGCGGGCAATCACCCGGACATGGAAATCGTTGCGTTGCAGGTAGCTGGCGATCAGTTCGGACAACGCGCTGTCGTCTTCGACCAGGAGAATGTTCGGCATAAGGGGATTTGACGAAAGATTGAAGTAAGGCAGGATATAGAATCCCGGGCGGGCCACCGCCGATTGTTCACACTTTTTCACATACGCCCAACACAGCTTAACAGCCGCCACCCGAACGGCTGCTTTAGCATACGCTGGATCAAACCTGGAAGATCCGTATGTCCATTCCCTGCCCTTCGCGCCTGCGCCCCCTGGCGCTGCTGGCGCTGATGACCCTTTCCCTGGCCGGTTGCAACGACGCCGCCGAACAGGAAGAACAGGCCCCGCCTTCCCAGGTCCGGGTCGAGACCCTGGCCGTGCAGCCATTGGCGATCAGCACTGAACTGAGCGGCCGCATCCTCGCGCCACGTACCGCCGAGGTGCGCGCCCGGGTAGCCGGCGTGGTGCTCAAGCGGGTGTACCGCGAAGGCAGCGACGTGAAACAGGGCGACGTCTTGTTCCTGATCGACCCGGCGCCATTCAAGGCCGACTTCGACAGCGCCCGCGCCACCCTGGCCAAGGCCGAGGCAACCCTGTACCAGGCCCGCCTGCAGGAACAGCGCTACCGCGAGCTGGTCGACGACAAGGCGGTCAGCCGCCAGGAGTACGACAACGCCCGCGCCGCCTTCCTCCAGGCCGACGCCGCGGTCGGCGAAGCCAAGGCGGCGCTGGAACGGGCACGCCTGAACCTGGGCTACGCCACCGTCACCGCGCCGATTTCCGGGCGCATCGGCCGCGCCCTGGTGACCGAGGGCGCGCTGGTCGGGCAGAGCGAGACCACGCCGCTGGCCACCATCCAGCAGCTTAACCCGATCCATGCCGACGTCACCCAGTCGACCCGCGAGCTCAATGCCCTGCGCCGTGCCTTGCGCGCCGGCGAACTGCGCCAGGTCGGCCAGGACCAGGTCAAGGCCACGCTGATCCAGGACGACGGCAGCGCCTACCCGCTGGCCGGCAAGCTGCTGTTCTCGGACATCAGCGTCGACCCGAGCACCAACCAGATCACCCTGCGCAGCGAGTTCCCCAATCCCGACCTCGACCTGCTGCCGGGCAGCTATGTGCGCGTGCGCCTGGACCAGGCGGTGCAGCCCCAGGGCATCAGCGTGCCGCAACGGGCGATCCTGCGCGACAGCGCCGGCGTGCCCAAGGTGCTGCTGGTCGACCCGCAGGCGCGCATCAGCGAACGCCAGGTGGTGCTGGGCAGCGCCCAGGGTGATCGCTGGATCGTCAGCGAGGGCCTGGTCCCCGGCGATCGGGTGGTGGTCGAGGGCCTGCAACACGTCAAGGCTGGCGACCAGGTCCAGGTCGACGAGCAACCGGGCGCCTCCGCGGTCGCCCAACACAACGGCCAATGAGGGCCTGATCCATGCCGCAGTTCTTCATCGACCGCCCGGTATTCGCCTGGGTGGTCGCCCTGTTCATCCTCCTGGTCGGCGCCCTGGCCATCCCGCAGCTGCCGGTAGCCCAGTACCCCGACGTGGCGCCGCCGCAGGTGGAAATCTACGCCGTCTACCCGGGCGCCTCGGCGGCGACCATGGACGAGAGCGTGGTCAGCATCATCGAGCAGGAGCTCAATGGTGCCGACAACCTGCTCTACTTCGAGTCGCAGAGCAGCCTGGGCAGCGCCACCATCACCGCCAGCTTCCAGCCCGGCACCAACCCGGACATGGCCCAGGTCGACGTGCAGAACCGCCTCAAGGTGATCGAGTCGCGCCTGCCGCGCCCGGTGACCCAGCAAGGCCTGCAGGTGGAAAAGGTGTCCACCGGCTTCCTGCTGCTGGCCACCCTCACCTCCGAGGACGGCAGCCTCGACGAGATCGCCCTGTCGGACATCCTCGCGCGCAACGTGATGAACGAGATCCGCCGCATCAAGGGCGTCGGCAAGGCACAGCTGTACGGCTCGGAGCGGGCCATGCGCATCTGGATCGACCCGGCCAAGCTGGTCGGCTTCAATCTCACGCCCAACGACGTGGCCGAGGCCATCGCCGCGCAGAACGCCCAGGTCGCCCCCGGCAGCATCGGCGACCTGCCCAGCCGGCCGACCCAGGAGATCACCGCCAACGTGGTGGTCAAGGGCCAGCTGAGCACCCCCGAGGAATTCGCCGCCATCGTCCTGCGCGCCAACACCGACGGCTCGACCGTCACCGTCGGTGATGTCGCCCGGGTCGAGATCGGCGCCCAGGAGTACCAGTACGGCACGCGCCTGAACGGCAAGGCCACCAGCGCCTTCAGCGTCAAGCTGTCGCCCGGCGCCAACGCCATGGAAACCGCGGGCCTGGTCAAGCAGAAGCTCGACGAGCTGGCGCGCTACTTCCCGGCCGGGGTGAAGTACGACATCCCCTATGACACCTCGCCGTTCGTCAAGGTCTCGATCAAGCAGGTGATCAACACCCTGGTCGAGGCCATGGTGCTGGTGTTCGCGGTGATGTTCCTGTTCCTGCAGAACTTCCGTTACACCCTGATCCCGACCCTGGTGGTGCCGGTGGCACTGATGGGCACCTTCGCGGTGATGAACGCGCTGGGCTTCTCGATCAACGTGCTGACCCTGTTCGGCATGGTGTTGGCCATCGGAATCCTGGTCGACGATGCCATCGTCGTGGTGGAGAACGTCGAGCGGATCATGGCCGAGGAAGGCCTGCCGCCGAAGGAAGCCACGCGCAAGGCCATGGGCCAGATCAGCGGCGCCATCGTCGGCATCACCCTGGTGCTGGTGGCGGTGTTCCTGCCGATGGCCTTCATGAAAGGCTCGGTGGGCGTGATCTACCAGCAGTTCTCGGTGTCGATGGCGGTGTCGATCCTGTTCTCGGCGTTCCTCGCCCTGAGCCTGACCCCGGCCCTGTGCGCCACCCTGCTCAAGCCGCTGGAAAAGGGCGAGCACCATGAGCGCAAGGGTTTCTTCGGCTGGTTCAACCGCCGCTTCGAGGGCATGAGCAACGGCTACCAGCGCTGGGTGACCCACGCCCTGGCCCGCAGCGGCCGCTACCTGCTGGTGTATGCCGCGCTGCTGGCGGTGCTCGGCTACGGCTTCAGCCAGCTGCCCACCGCCTTCCTGCCCACCGAAGACCAGGGCTACACCATCACCGACATCCAGCTGCCGCCGGGTGCCAGCCAGGCCCGTACCATCGAGGTGGCGCAGCAGATCGAGGCGCACAACGCCGAAGAACCGGGGGTGGCCAACACCACGCTGATCCTCGGTTTCAGCTTCTCCGGCAGCGGGCAGAACGCGGCGCTGGCCTTTACCACCCTGAAGGACTGGTCCGAGCGCGGGGGCGACGACAGCGCGCAGTCCATCGCCGACCGCGCGACCATGGCCTTCACCCAGCTCAAGGACGCCATCGCCTATGCGGTGCTGCCGCCGCCGGTGGATGGACTGGGCGAGTCGACCGGTTTCGAGTTCCGCCTGCAGGACCGTGGCGGCATGGGCCACACCGTGCTCATGGAGGCCCGCGACCAACTGCTGGAGGCGGCGCGCAAGAGCAAGGTGCTGGTCAACGTGCGCGAAGCCTCGTTGGCGGAAAGCCCCCAGGTGGAACTGGAAATCGATCGACGCCAGGCCAACGCCCTGGGCGTGTCGTTCGCCGATATCGGCGCGGTGCTCGACACCGCGGTGGGTTCCAACTACGTCAACGACTTCCCCAACCAGGGCCGCATGCAGCGGGTGGTGGTGCAGGCCGAAGGCGACCGACGCAGCCAGGTCGAGGACCTGCTGAAAATCCACGTGCGCAACAACAGCGGCAAGATGGTGCCCCTGGGCGCCTTCGTCACGGCCCACTGGCAGTCCGGCCCGGTGCAACTGACCCGCTACAACGGCTACCCGGCGGTGTCGATCTCCGGCGAGCCGGCGGCCGGCTTCAGCTCCGGTGAGGCAATGGCCGAGGTCGAGCGCCTGGTCGCCCAACTGCCGGCCGGCTCCGGCCTGGAATGGACCGGCCTGTCGCTGCAGGAGCGGCTGTCCGGCAGCCAGGCGCCGCTGCTGATGGCGTTGTCGCTGCTGGTGGTGTTCCTGTGCCTGGCGGCACTGTACGAAAGCTGGTCGATCCCCACCGCGGTGCTGCTGGTGGTACCCCTGGGCGTGCTCGGCGCGGTACTCGCCGTGACCCTGCACGGGATGCCCAACGACGTGTTCTTCAAGGTCGGCCTGATCACCTTGATCGGCCTGTCGGCAAAGAACGCCATCCTGATCATCGAGTTCGCCAAGGACCTGGTGGACCAGGGGCACGACGCGGTGGACGCGGCGATCCAGGCCGCGCGCCTGCGCCTGCGCCCGATCGTGATGACCTCGCTGGCGTTCATCCTCGGCGTGGTGCCCCTGGCCATCGCCAGCGGCGCCAGCTCGGCCAGCCAGCAGGCGATCGGTACCGGGGTGATCGGCGGCATGCTCAGCGCCACCTTCGCCGTGGTGTTCGTGCCGGTGTTCTTCGTCGTGGTGATGCGCCTGGCCGGGCGTGGCCGGACAAGGACGGCCGAAGCAGCCACCCACGAGGCCTGACTGGACAAGCCCCGCGGTAAATGGGAGGGTTCCCGACATTGACTGCCCGGAACCCTTTTTCATGCCTGACGCCCTCCCCCCCTGCTCCATCCTCATCCTCGCCGGAGGCCGTGGCCAGCGCATGGGCGGCCGCGACAAGGGCCTGGTGGCCTGGCGCGGCGAGCCGTTGGTGGCCCATGTGCAACGTGCCGTGCGGCCGCTCAGCGATGACCTGGTGATTTCCTGCAACCGCAACCAGGCGGCCTATGCGATTTATGCAGACCAGCTTGTCGGCGATGCCGAAGCGGACTTTCCCGGTCCGCTGGCCGGAGTAATCAGCGGGCTCAAGGTGGCGCGACATGAGTGGGTAGTGCTGCTGGCCTGCGATGCACCACGGATCGACCGGGCCTTGATCGAGGACCTGCTGGCCCTGGCAGTGGCCCACGACAGCGCGGCCATGGTGCGCCAAGGTGGGTATTGGCAGCCGATGTTCAGTGTGTTGCCGCGGCGGTTGCTGCCACTGCTGGAGCAGGCCTGGCAGGCGGGTGAGCGGAGTTTGCAGAAGGCCTTGCTGAAGGCGAGCGTCCAGGGGCTGGAGTGTGGCGAGGACGATCCGCGATTGAGCAACTTCAACAGCCCGGATCTGTTGCAGGATTGACACCTCGATCGCGGGGCAAGCCCGCTCCCACGAAAGCCCACTCTCGCAGAAATACGCGTGCTCCGTGGGAGCGGGCTTGCCCCGCGATTACGTCGGCCCTGCCTACCCCATTCTTAGAGGCAAAAAAGCCCCGGGGCAAAGATCCCCCGGGGCCGAGCGGTTGGAATCCCCAACCAAAGGAGTCTTTCAGCCCTTGTCCGGCCAGCCACCGCCCAGGGCACGGAACAGATCGACCAACGCCAGCTGGCGCTGGGTGCTGGCCTGGATGAAGGCCGCTTCGTTGACATAACCGCTGCGCTGCGCATCCAGGTAACGCAGGTGGCTGTCCACGCCGCCCTCGTAGCGCGCCCTGGCCAGCGCCACGGTCGCCCGGCTGGTGTCAGCCAGGGCCCGCCGCGCCGCTTCCTCGCGGCGCAGGGTGTCGGTGGCGGCCAGGGCGTCGGCCACTTCGCGGAAGGCGGTCTGGATCGTGCCTTCATACGCCGCCACCGCCGAATCCTTGCGCGCCTCGGCCAGGCTCAGGCCGGCCTTGTTGCGCCCGGCGTCGAACAGCGGCAGCGACAGCTGCGGCATGAAGCTCCAAGTGCGCGAACCACCGTCGAACAGCCCGGACATCTGCGCGCTGGAAGTGCCGAAGCTGCCGGTCAGGCTGATCCGCGGGAAGAACGCCGCCCGCGCCGCGCCGATATCGGCGTTACGTGCCCGCAGCCGATGTTCGGCGGCGAGAATGTCCGGGCGGCGCTCGATCAGCGCCGACGGCGCGCCCGGGGCGATGTCCTGCAGGACCAGCGGCGCCTCGCTGCGCTCGGCCGGGATCGCCTTCGCCGCGTCCGCACTGCCCAGCAGCAGCACCAGGGCGTTGTAAGCCTGGCGCTGCTCGCGCACGATGCCTTCCAGCTCGGCGCGAGACTGCTCGACCAGCCCCAACGCTTCCTGGTGATCCAGCGCGGTGGCCGTGCCAGCTGCGCGGCGCTGCCCCACCAGGGCCAGCGAATCCTCGCGGCTGGCCAGGGTCTGGCGGGTCAGCGCCAGGCGCCGCTCGGCGCCGTCCAGGGTCAGGTAGGCCTGACTCACTTCGGCGATCAGGGCAATGCGCGCGGCACGGCCAACTTCCTCGGTGGCCAGGTACTGTTCCAGGGCCGCGTCACTCAGGCTTTTCACCCGGCCAAACAGGTCAACTTCGTATTCGGGCAGCGACAGGCCCACCTGGTAAGTACTGCTGACACCCTCGCGACCGTTGCTCGACAGGTCCGCCGGCAAGTGCTGGCGGTTGCCGGAAGCCCCGGCATTCAAGCCCGGCACCCGGTCAGCACGCTGGATACGGTACTGCGCGCGGGCCTGCTCGATATCCAGCAGGGTCTGGCGCAGCGAGCGGTTGTTGTCCAGCGCGGTCCCCACCAGCTGGCGCAGGGACGGGTCGACGATGAACGCCTGCCAGTCCAGTTGCTCCACCGCCTGGCCGTGATGGCCGGCGGCATCGCCCCACGCGGTCGCCACCGGCGCCTCGGGGCGCTGGTAGGTCGGTGCCAGGGAGCAGCCGGCCAAGGTGACGGCCAGCGCGAACGGAATTGCAAGATTGCGCATGAGCATCACTGGGTTACCTCGACAGCGTGTTGCACGGGGGCCGGCTTGCGCTTGAGCAGCTTGAGCACGAATACGAAACAGATCGGCACGAACACCACGCCCAGCAAGGTGGCGCTGAGCATGCCGCCGATCACCCCGGTACCGATGGCGCGCTGACTGGCCGCACCGGCGCCGGTGGCGATGGCCAGCGGCACCACGCCGAGGATGAAGGCCATGGAGGTCATCACGATCGGGCGGAAACGCAGGCGCGCGGCCTCGATGGCGGCGTCGCTCAGGCTGTAGCCCTTCTCCCACAGTTCCTTGGCGAACTCGACGATCAGGATGGCGTTCTTCGCCGCCAGGCCAATGATGGTGATCAGGCCGACCTTGAAGTACACGTCATTAGGCAGCCCGGTAAGCATCACCGCCCACACCGCGCCCAAGGCGCCGATCGGCACGATCAGCATCACCGTCAGCGGGATCGCCCAGCTTTCGTACAGCGCCACCAGCAGCAGGAACACCACCAGGATGGCCAGGGCGAACAAGGCCGTGGCCTGGCCGCTGGAGACCTTCTCCTGGTACGACAGGCCCGTCCAGGCGTAGCCGATGCCGGGCGGCAGCTCGCTGACCAGACGCTCCATCTCGGCCATTGCCTGGCCGGTGCTGTGGCCGGGCGCGGCGTCACCGGCGATGCGGATCGACGGATAGCCGTTGTAGCGCACCAGCTGCACCGGGCCCTCTTCCCATTTCGTGGTGACGAAGGCGCTGAACGGCACCTGCTCGCCACTGGCGTTGGGCGCATACAGGCGCAGCACGCTTTCCGGGGTCATGCGCTCGCCCTGCTCGGCCTGCACCACCACGCGCTGCTGGCGCCCGGCGTTGGTGAAGTCGTTGATCACCGCCGAACCGAAAGCGGTGGCCAGAGTGCTGTTGATGGTTTCGAAGCTCACACCCAGGGCGCGAGCCTTCTCGCGGTCGATCTGCACGCGCAGCTGCGGCGCCTCGGCCAGGCCTTCCATCATCGCGTAGAGGATCACCGGGTTGCCGTTGGCGCGGGCCAGCAGCTGGTCGCGGGCCGCCAGCAGCGCTTCGCGGCCCAGGCCGCCACGGTCCATCAGGCGCAGGGCGAAACCGCCGGAGTTGCCCAGGCCGTCGATCGGCGGCGGCATGACCGCGGTGATAGCGCCGTCGCCGTTGGCGGCGAACTGAGCGTTGATGGCGGCAGTTTCCGCCTCGGCCGATTGCTCGGGGCCGCGCAGGGACCAGTCCTTGAAGGTGGGGAACGCCAGCGCGGCGTTGTCGCCCTGGCCCGAGAAGCTGAAACCGCTGACGATGAACGAGCTGGCCGTCGCCTCGCGGGACATCAGGAATTGCTCCAGCGCCTCGGCGGTGTGGTCGGTACGCACCCGGCTGGCGCCCGGCGGCAGTTGCACGTCGACAATGCTGTAGCCCAGGTCCTCCGAAGGCACGAAGGCTTCCGGCAGACGCAGATAGGAATAACCGAGCACCACCAGGATGCCGACATAGGCCAGCATCCAGCGGCCGGCGCGGGCCACCAGGGCGCTGTTCATCACCGAGTAACGCTCGGTCACGCGGGCGAAGGCGCGGTTGAAGGCACCGAAGAAACCGCCCTTCTCATGGTGACCATGGGGCACCGGCTTGAGCAGCGTGGCGCACAGCGCCGGGGTGAAGGTCAGGGCGAGGAAGCCGGAGAACAGGATCGACACCGCCAGCGACACCGAGAACTGCTGGTAGATCACCCCCACGGAACCGGACATGAACGCCAGCGGCAGGAACACCGCCGCCAAGACCATGGTGATACCGATGATTGCCCCGGACACCTGCGCCATCGCCTTGATGGTCGCGTCCACCGGCGACAGGCCCTCCTCGGCCATCAGCCGCTCGACGTTCTCCACCACCACGATGGCGTCGTCCACCAGGATGCCGATGGCCAGCACCATGCCGAACATGGTCATCATGTTCACCGAGAAGCCGAGCAGCTTCATGATCATCAGCGTGCCCAGCAGGCACACCGGCACCACGATCGACGGGATCAGGGTGTAGCGCACGTTCTGCAGGAACAGGAACATCACCAGGAACACCAGCACCATGGCTTCGATCAGGGTATGGATCACCTTCTCGATGGCCACGTCGACGAAGCGCGAGGTGTCGTAGGGCACCGAATACTCGACGCCCTCGGGGAAGAACTGCGCAAGCTCCGCCAGGCGCTCCTTGACCAGCGTCGCGGTCTGGATGGCGTTCGCGCCGGGCGCCAGCTGCACCGCGCCGGCCACGGCCGGGTGGCCGTTCAGGCGCGAGGACAGGTTGTAGTTCTCGCTACCGATGGCCAGGCGCGCGACATCGCCCAGGCGCACGCTGGAGCCGTCCGGGTTGGCGCGCAGGACGATACCGGCGAAGGCCTCGGGAGTATCGAGGGTACCCTGCACCGCCAGGGTCGCGGTCAGCTCCTGTTCGCTGGCGCCCGGCGTGCTGCCGAAGCTGCCGGCCGGCACCTGGACGTTCTGGCCGCGGATGGCGTTGTTGACGTCATCGATGGACAGGCCATAGCCCACCAGTTTCTGCGGATCGACCCAGACCCGCATGGCCGCCTCCGAAGAGAAGAACTGCAGCTTGCCCACGCCCGGCACGCGCAGCAGTTCGTTGTTGATGTTGCGCGCGGCGTAGTCGGCCAGGGCCGTGGTGTCGCCGCGGTCGCCGGCCTTGCTGGTCAGGGCGTAGATCAGCAGGAAGCCGGAACTGGCCTGCTCCACCTTCAGGCCCTGGGTCAGCACCGCCTGGGGCATGCGCGCCTCGGCCTTCTTCAGGCGGTTCTGCACATCGACCTGGGCCATGTCCGGTTCGGTGCCGGGCTCGAAGGTCACCAGCACCTCGGCGACGCCGTTGGAGTTGTTGGTGGACTCGTAGTACAGCAGGCCCTTGGCGCCGTTGAGCGACTCCTCGATGATGCTGGTCACCGACTCCACCAGCACCTTGGCCGAAGCGCCCGGGTAGCTGGCGGTGATGGAAATCTGTGGCGGTGCCACGCTGGGGTACTGGGCCACCGGCAACGCCGGGATCACCAGCAGGCCGGCCAGGGAAATGAACAGCGCCACGACCCAGGCGAAGTTCGGCCGATTGATGAAGAACTTGGACATCTCGCTACCCTCGCCTTATTTCGCCGCGACCGGCTGCGCCTGCGCTGGCACCACGGGCATGCCCGGGGCCAGGCCGGCCGGGCTGCCGACGATGACCTGGTCACCGCCGCGCAGGCCTTCGACGACCTGCCAGCGCGAACCGTGCATCACGCCGGTGCGCACGCTGCGCGCCTCGGCCAGGTTGCCGGTGCCGACCACCATCACCCGTGCCTCGCCGTCGCTGCCGCGCTGCACGGCGCGTTGCGGCACCAGGGTGGCCTGCTGGTCGGTGCCCTGGGGGGTGCGCACGCGCACGTACATGCCCGGCAGGAGAATGCCGTCGGCATTGTCGAAGCGCCCGCGCAGGGTGACCTGGCCGGTGCCGCGGTCGACCGCCACGTCGGTGAACATCAGCGCGCCCTGGCGCTGGTAGTCGGTGCCTTCCACCTGGGCGGTCAGCGCCTTGTCGTCGCCGCCACCCAGAGCGCCGTCCTTGAGGGCCTGGCGCAGGCGCAGGGCGTCGGCCGCGGACTGGGTGAAGTCGACATAGATTGGGTCGAGCTGCTGGATGCGCGCCATCAGCGTGGCGTCGCCCTGCCCGACCAGCGCGCCTTCGGTGGCCAGGGCGCGACCGATGCGCCCGGAAATCGGCGCGGTGACCGTGGCGTAGCCCAGGTTCAGGCGCGCGGTCTGCACGTCGGCCTGGGCCGAACGCACGGCAGCCTGGGCGCTGCGCAGCTCGGCGGTGGCGCTGTCGAAGTCCTGCTGGCTCACCGCCTCGATCTTCACCAGCGGCTCATAGCGTTTTACCCGCGCCTGGGCTTCCTGCTGCACGGCCTGGGCCCGGGCCAGGTCGGCCTCGACGCGGGCCAGGGCCGCCTTGAACGGCGCCGGGTCGATCTGGAACAGCACATCGCCGGCCTTGACGTCGGCACCTTCCTCGAAACGCTTGTGCAGGACGATACCGGCCACCCGGGCACGCACCTCGGCCACCCGCATCGGCTCGACCCGACCTGGCAAGGTCGAGGCCAGGGCCAGTGGCTCGGCGGCCACGGTCACGATTTCCACCGGAAACGCCGTTTCAGCGCCGACCTGCTGTTCGTCGGCCGCCCCGCAGCCAGCCAGGGCTACTGCCACTGCCAGCCAGCTGGCCACGCCTATTGCACGCAAATTGCTCATGAACTCACCCGAGCCGTTAACTAAAATTGGCGCGAATGGTACTTACACATTTGTTTTGAGTCAATTTAGTCTCATTTGAAGTTTTTGTGAAAAGTTGTAATGGCCATCTCCGATCGTCGGCTCGTCGCAGCCCGGGCCCATGGCAGGCGTCAAATGAAACACAACGCCTGAGGAGATCCGCCATGACCCTGCACGCCGTGGCCAGCCTCGACCAGCTCGAGGAACACCGCCCCCTGCGCGTCCAGGCCGGCACCGAGGACATCGTCCTGGTGCGCCAGGGCGAGTTGGTGAAGGCCTACCAAGCCAACTGCCCGCATGAGGGCGCCCCCCTGGAAGAAGGCGCGGTGTGTGGCGGGCTGCTGGTCTGCCCCTGGCACAAGGCCGCCTTCGCCGTGGACGAGGGCGCGGTGTGCGAACCGCCAGCCCTGACCGGCCTGCGCCGCCATGCCGTGCAGCTCAAGGACGGCCAGGTCTGGGTCGACGACCAGCCGCTGTCCGCGACAGCGCCACCGCGCCACAGCGACGCCCGCACCTTCGTCGTGGTGGGCGCCGGCGCCGCCGGCTCGGCCGCCATCGCCACCTTGCTCGAGCATGGCTTTGCCGGGCGCCTGCTGTGGATCGACCAGGAACAGCCGAACGCCTACGATCGCACCGCCCTGAGCAAGTTCGTCATCGCCGGGCAGATGCCGGTGGACGAAGTACCGACCCTGCTGGCCCCGGACGCCTTGCGCCGTGGCCAGCTGCAGCGCCTGCACGGCAAGGTGCGCGCCCTGGATGCCGGCAAGCGCGTGATCACCCTGGCCGACGGCCAGCAGCTGAAGTACGACGCCGCCCTGCTGGCCACCGGCGGCAAGCCCAGGCGCCCCGAACTCCCCGGCGTGCAGTTGCCCGGCATCTGCGTGCTGCGCTCGCGCACGGATGCCGCGCAACTGCTCGACCTGGCCGAACCAGGCCAGCCGGTGGTGATCGTCGGCGATGGTTTCATCGGCCTGGAGGCCGCCAGCGCCCTGCGCAAATACGGCCTGCAGGTGCATGTGGTCACGCGCCACGCCATCCCGCTGGCCCGGCAGCTGGGCGAGCGCATCGGCCAGACCCTGCGCGAGCTGCACGAGCGCAAGGGCGTGGTATTCCACGGGCCGACCGAGGTGAGCGGCTTCGAAGGCCGGGAGCGGGTCGAGGCCGTGTTGCTGGCCACTGGCGAGCGCCTGGCAACCCCGCTGGTGCTGCTCGGCACCGGCGTCAGCCCGGCCACCGGCTACCTGCACGACCTGCCCCTGGCCGAGGACCGTTCGCTGACGGTGGATGCCCATCTGCAGGCCGCCGACGGCCTGTGGGCGGCCGGTGATATCGCCACCTTTCCCCTGGCCGGACGCCCGGTGCGCATCGAGCACTGGCGCCTGGCCCAACAGCATGGGGTGATCGCCGCCGCCAACATGCTCGGCGAGCGCCGCCGCTACGACGACGTGCCGTTCTTCTGGACCTACCAGCACGGGCGCACCTACGAAGTGCTCGGACATGCCAGCGGCTGGAACCGCATCGAGTACGTCGGCACCCCGGAACAGGGCGACTTCATCGCCCTGCAGTGCCTGGACGACCAGGTCGAGGCGGTGATCGCCAAGGGCCACGCACGGGCCATGGCGGTGCTGTCGCAGCGGCTGAAACGGCCACTGTCGAGCCGCGAGGCGCGTGATCTGATCGATGCCTGGCCAGATTGAGACCTGACGTTGCCCGGGCAGTGGCAACCGCGCGCTCGTCGCCGTACAGTACGCCGCAGACTCGCCCCAGCGCATGGAGATTGACCCAGTGCACTTCGACTGGCACGAACACCAGGCCCACCTCTTTGCCAGTACCCAGGCGCTTGCAGAGACGCCACAAGCACACCCCTTGGCAGGCTACTTCAGCCATGACGACGGGTCACTGCCGGAAATCGAGCTCCACTTTGCCCGGAGCGCGGATATGCCGAGCGCATTCGCACGCCTGTTCACCCTCGGTGCGAGGGTGGACTGCGGCAGCTTGTGGGACAAGGCAAGCGGGCGTGAAACGCCCTTTACCGGCCCACAGGATGCCTCACGCGTCAGTGACGGTGTTGTCGATCCGTTTCATGTACTGGCCAAGGGCATCGACATCGATGGCCAGCCCCTCCCTGACCTGGGCGTGATGGTCTGCGAGCACGGCCTGACACTGGACTATCGCATGGGGCCTGACTGGGATGCGCCTCGAATCGACGCCCTGCTGTCGCTGCTGCGCCAACTTCGGCAACAAGGCGGCCAGGTTCGCATCCCTTGGTGGCAGGCAGACGGCGAACAGGACTTTCTGCAGGCCCTGGGCCGCGGCGGAGCCGACGGATGAACTCGCGCTCCCTGGATATCCAGCGGCTGCTCAGGAAGCGACAACTCAATGTGCAGGAACAGAACCTGCTCACTGCCCATCGCATCAGAGAGTCGGCACGCCCCTGGCTCACCCGTGAGGTACCGCCTGCCCTGCTGCGCGTCGCCGAAAGCCACGGGATCGACTGGACACGCTCCCTGCTGCTGGACCTTGAGTTCGACTTCCCCGGCATGGCCAGCCTGACGGGCAGCCTGTTGACCGATACCGAACGCTTCATAGACTTCGAGCTCGAGACCGACAGCAGCTACTGCCAGCTGCTGTCGGTCGAATGCTGGGAAGACGTGACGGCCCAGCATGACCACGGGTTGCGCAACCGGGGTACCGGCAAGGGTTATGCAACCATTGCCCTGGAGATAAGACGCGAACTGCTCGGCCCGCCGACACGCTGAGCACATGCCCTGCCTTTGCCACCGCGAGCTTTCATTACCGGGGTGAACTGTGTAAAACAAGTTCACCCACACTGTAAGGAAAGGATGACTCGCAATGATCTACCGCCCCCTCGGCCGCTCCGGCCTGCACGTCTCGGCCCTCACCCTGGGCAGCATGATGTTCGGTGAGCAGACCGGCACCGAAGACTCGCTGCGCATCATCGACAAGGCCTGGGACCAGGGCATCAATTTCGTCGACACCGCCGACGTCTACAACGGCGGCCGTTCCGAGGAGATCGTCGGCGAGGCGGTGGCGCGCAACCGCCACGACTGGATCATCGCCTCCAAGGCCGGCTACGGCCCGGCCGATGGCGTGCCCAACCGCAGCGGCCTGTCGCGCAAGCACCTGTTCAATGCCATCGAGGCCAGCCTCACGCGCCTGGGCACCGACTACCTGGACATCTACTACCTGCACCGCGAGGACCACACGGTGCCGCTGGAGGAGACCGTGCGCGCCATCGGCGACCTGCTGGCCCAGGGCAAGATCCGCTACTGGGGCGTGTCCAACTTCCGCGGCTGGCGCATCGCCGAGATCTGCAACCTGGCGGAGAAACTCGGCGTGGCCAAGCCTGTGGTCAGCCAGCCGCTGTACAACATCGTCAACCGCCAGGCCGAACCCGAGCAACTGACCGCCGCCGCCTACCATGGCCTGGGCGTGGTGCCGTTCAGCCCGCTGGCCCGCGGCGTGCTCAGCGGCAAGTACGCGCCCGGCTCGACCCCGGACCAGGGCAGCCGCGCCGGCCGCCAGGACAAGCGCATCATGGAGGTGGAATGGCGCCAGGAGTCGCTGGCCATCGCCCAGAAGATCCATGCCTACACCGAGGCCAAGGGCGTGGGCATCGTCGAGTTCGCCATCGCCTGGGTGCTGAACAACCGCCTGGTCAGCTCGGCCATCGTCGGACCGCGCACCGAGGCGCAGTGGGACACCTATGCCGGCGCGCTGGAGGTGAAGATCACGGCGGAGGACGAAGCGTTCATCGACTCGCTGGTGACACCCGGCCATGCCTCGACGCCCGGGTTCAACGATGCGGCGCACTTCGTCAGCGGGCGCCTGCCACGCTGACGCTCAGGTCTAGGTCTGGGTCTGGGTCTGGGTCTAGGGCGTAGAGCCTAGAACGTGGGAGCGGGCTTGCCCCGCGATGAAAGTTACGCAATGCCTGGCACCCGCTTCGCGGGTGTTCGCGGGGCGCGTCGCATCGGCGCACTGCCGCTCCCACGCCGTCCCCAGCAGATCCACAGCTCATGTGTCCGCAAGCCCCCATGGCGGTCCGCCCCGATTGCTGGCATTGTTCGACTTTCCCCGCGCAAAGGACGCGCTTCCATGGCCCTGCACCTCTGGTTGACCTTCTCCTTCGCCTACCTGCTCACCTCGCTGATCCCCGGCCCCAACGTCCTGCTGACCGTGCGCAACGCTTTGCGCTACGGCCCCTCGGGCATGGGCATGACCCTGTTCGGCAACCTCACCGCACAACTGCTGACCATCACCGCCGTGGCCATGGGCGTGGGCGCCCTGCTGATCTCGCTGCCCACGGCGTTCCTGGTGCTGAAGTTGGCCGGCGCCGGCTACCTGATCTACCTCGGCCTGCGCCAGTTGCTGGGTAATAGCGGCCCCGCCGCCCCGGCGGCCCAGGTGGTCGCGACGCCACCCCAGACGCAATGGCGGATCGCCGTGGAGGCCTTCCTGGTCTCGGTGAGCAATCCCAAGACCCTGGTGTTCTTCTGCGCCTTCCTGCCGCAGTTCCTCGAGCCCGGGCGGCCGATCTTCGGCCAGTTCGCGGCAATGTACCTGAGCGGCGCACTGATCGTCTGCCTGGTGCATTCCTTCTACTGTTTCACCGCCTGGCGCTTCGGCCTGCGCCTGAAGGCTTCGCCCCTGGCCGCCTGGTTCAAGCGCGCCACCGGCGCGCTGTTCATCGGCCTGGGCGTGCGCCTGCTCAACGCCCGGGCAGTGTGACGCTCACCTGCTCCCTCGCAAGGCCTGGGTGGTGATTCAGGACTGCCCCAGGTTGAGCACCAGCGCGATGAACGCCTGCTCGTCGAGCCACTCGTCCTCATGCAGGTCGATGGCCCGGCAGGAGTCGCCCTGGAGACTGGCATTGAGCAGCCCGGCCTGGTGGATCAGCGCCCTGAGTCGGGCCATTCGCGGACCACGCCAGTCGGCAAGGCTGGCGATGCGGGCGTCGATCTGCTCGCGGGCTTCGGGCATGGGGGCATCCTCAGGCAGGTTCTCCCAAGAACTGTAAGCGAATGCTGCCAAATAGCCCTTAAAGGGAAAATCAGAGAAACGTCCTACGCGGATTTGGGAAGCACTGTCGACCACCCACAATCCGTTCCTCGCTAGTGTTTCAGGTCTGCGTCACCGTCGCCCGTGGCTGGCTGCAACAGCCATCCACGGGCCTGCACGACGGTACGGCCATTACCAGCCAGCGAGGACCTTATGCGAACGTTCCCCGGAACACGTCAGCACCAAAACCCCGCCCCCAATCGAGGCGCTCAACGCCGTCATGCTGCGATAGCTGACAGGCCACTCCCAAGATGCCAGGCAACGACGAGCACCGTCTAGTTCAAGGACAGCCGTATCCGAAGGACCTCTCATGTCCAGCCAATCAAACACTGGCCCCACGCAAGGAGCTAAACCATGACTGACGCCGCCGTCGGCAGTGCCACCTCCGGCCCTGCCTGCAGCCCACGCGTGCCCATCCTGCCGGTGCGCTATGCCATCGTGCCGCGTACGGGCGATGCCCCTGCCTGTCGCTACGCAGGCGCAGGCTTCAACCTGGAACAAGGCTTCGCCCCGCTGCAGCACTCGTCCTACACCCTGCGCGCGCTGCGCCCAGGCTACATCTACGTGTTTATGAAAGGCCCCCAGGGCGAAAAACTGGTCATTCATGAGTACGACGGCGAAGGACGCTACCAGGAGTTGCGCTACCAGGGCCTGGAAGGCTACCACTTGCGCGAACGCTACCTGTCCAGCCAGAGCATGGGCTGGGTATGGGCCGACACCCGCCCGGACACCGCCAAGGAAGTGTGGATCGGCTACAGCCCGCACCTGTGGACCAACGCCACGACTGCCCGCATCACCGCTTCAGCAACCCTGCGCAAACGGCATATGCGCCAGCTGGACATGGCCGAGCTGATTGCCGGCAACCAAGCCCCCTCCACCCAGCCCCATGTGCTGCCGCTCAGTGCGCTGCAAAACTGGGTCGAAGACTACAAACCGGCAAGCCGGCGTATGTCCCTGACCTGGAGCAGCCACGCGTCCACAACCACCTTGTCCGTCGGCAGGCTCAACGCTATTGCCCGGGACTATCCCAGCACCCAGCCGAAAATACCGGTGGTGGTGGCGCTGGCTGATGCTGAAGGCGTGGCCCTGGACCTGAGCCTGTCGGTCTCGGCCTACCAGCACCAACTGCATGACCTGATGCCCGCCGAACAGCTGGAACACACCAAGCCCGCGCAAGGCACCGAGCAGGAAGGCGTACCGGCGTGCTATCAGCTGGATGCCGAACGGCTCAGTCAGCAGAGCCGCGATTTTCACCATCGCAACCTGGTCGCCCTGTTGCTGAACAAAACCCTGGAGACGATGTACCCGGCGGATATGCCCGCTACCGAAGTGGTCGAAATAAGACTGCAGTCCACCCGCACCGGACGTCCTCTCCCCCCGGCCGAGGCACGTTACCGGGCCCTCACTCACAAGGACTATTCCCCGAACGGTGCGCGTTTGGCGCTGCGCATCGATACCGACAAATACCTGCAGTTCCTCGCCGAACGCGATGAGCTGGAGCAGCGCATTGCAGGCCTGCGCAAACTTGCCCTGCAAGCCAGTCATGATCACGACACGTGGCTGGCCACGGCCGAAGCTGCGCATATCGATGACCCCTACAGCCTGGCCGCCGCACTGGCGTGCTATGACCGCAACGAACGCATCTCGGCCCGTGGCCTCGAAATCGCCCTGGCCCTGCTGATTTACCCGATGGGCCAGCCGGCACCCGGTACCGAAGACCAAGATCGGCGCTTCAAACGCCTGGAACAGTGGCTGGACCAGCACGACAGCCCGCTCTACACCGCCCTGGCGCCGTTCAACCCCTTCAAGGACAAAGCCGATGCGGCCGGCAGTGTGCTGGGTGGCAGCGACAATGTCATCGAAGGGCTGGCCGGGCGTTTTCCGGCCATTGCCGACATCACCGATCTCACGGCCCAGTCCGTCAACGCCGTGGTGCTCAAACGCCTGCGTGGTCACACCCGCTGGGATGCCAGCCATACCCTGCGTCAGCAAGTACTGCTGGCGGCGCGTGAGGCCAATGCCGAGAAAGCGCTGGGGCTGTTGGCGGCGCGTTACCAGATCACCGACCAGGCCATCCGGGAAAACCCGTTCAGCCAGGAGGTGGAGCGGTATTTGAAGAGCGGCATGGCGCAGGTTGAGGAAATGAAGCAGCTGCGTATTTCGGGCAACCGGACGGTGGCGGTTGAGTTGACCACCACTGCGCGGGTTAAACCCAACTTGCTCGGGTTGCTTACGTCGGGCGGAGGCGGTGGTCTGAACGCTGGAATGCTGTGGTTCAACGTGATCTCGCTGAAGACGGCTTACAACAGCCTGCAGAAAAGCAATGCGCCGGAATACACCCTGGGGTTTGCGGCATCTATTTTTGGGGTGATCGGTGCGGCCGCGGCGACATTGGTTAGCGTACGCGCAACGCAGAAGGCGGTGATGTTGAGATTGAGCTCGACGGCGCCGGGGATGGCGTTTGGTAACAGCGTGATCAAGTTCCTAAGTAGTAATCTATTTGCGCGCTTAGCGGGATATCCCGCAATTGGCTTTGGCTTGCTCTCTGATGGACTCAAGACGAAACGCCAACTCGATAATGGTGATTCAACTGCAGCCAGCTATACGTCAGCCGGTGGAGTAAGCATGGCTGTTGGCTCTGTCATCGTCCTTGAGGCCGGGCTTGCAATAGCAGGGCCCACGGTGTTTGTGCCCTTCGCCGGATGGGCCGCAGTTGCATTGTTGCTCGCGGGAGCAGCAATCATTGCTGGAGGCCTGTATCTTCACGCCAAAGCACATGAACGCGTTCACAGGCCGATTGAGCTTTGGGCAGCACGCAGCATCTTTGGCAATCGCATCAACGATGGAGAGGCCCGTTCTGAAATTATCCTGGACCTTGAAAAGAAACTTCCGAGATTCTCCTCACTGCACGCAGAAATCAAAGCTTGGCACAACGAGCACTACGGACCAAAGCTCATATCAGCCGAGCAGGCCCTATCATTTGGTGTAACCAATGTGGACACCAAGTGGCATCATAACAACCATTGGGCACCGCCAAACTGGACCGCTATCACGCATAACGAAGTAGTCACGCCTCAACCAAGCGCTGAGTTCACAGTTCTTTTACCGGGCTTCGCAATAGGAACAAGCGAGTGGTCAGGAATTTCGAGCAGCCTTCGTAACGATGGAGGAATGGACGTATTTCCGATCACTCCCGCCGCCTACGTTGTGGGCGCCGGCTTGATTCTGCATTTCAAGCACACGCTGACCCACCAAAACCACGTCTCACTGCATCTCGCCTACAGCGCCAGTCAAGGGCTGGACGAAGGCACTGAGATTCATTCGAACTTCCGTCTCGAGCGCTGATCATGGCAACCATATGGCTATTTAACTCAACCTCATGCTCAGGGTACGAACCCGCCATTGGTGGACAGCTATTAAACATATCCAAAAACTCTTTATGCCTACGCAACCCATGGGTAACAGACTCTGTATTCATGGGAAAACTTTACTGCGCAATGATTATTGGATTAATGATCGGCTTCTACCCATTTCTATTTTCTAGCGTCAGCTGGAAGGATTTTTTACTTGAGCCCATACTAATGACCGGAATGGTGCTTATGCCTTTCACCTTCCTTCCATTTCTATTTTACCGAATATGGTTCATCAAAGGCTTATCAAGCGTTTGCTTCAACCGCTCAACAAAAAAAATCTACTACCAACGTTTTAAGAAGGTATTCGTCTTCGAGTGGAGCAATACTGGAGGTGGTCTTTTCAGGCGCACAGAGTTTGGTGGTTCATCTTTCACCACCTCCTATGCACTTGCATTCGCACCCCGTCGAAAAGACGGAAGTCTCCATCAAAAAGATTGCCTCTGGACCGACAGCAACGAACCCGCCGAACCCGGCATCAAGCACGTCGCCGAAGTCTGGGAATACCTTCGCCACTTCATGAACCACGGCCCAGCCAAACTCCCTCCTCCCGGCGAACCCAACTGGTGGCACCGGCCGCTTCATGCCATCTGCCTGACCCCGGCAGAAGCCTGGCGCCACTACGCCCCCTGGCGAACCGGCGAGCCCGGAGAAATGCAGGGTAAGAAGAACTGGCAACTGCCGTTCTGGGCCGTGTTGTTCCCCTACAACCTCGGCCTCGCCCTCTGCTGGTATGGCGTCTGCCGACTCTTCAATGTCCGGGCAGCACCGCCTCCGCCTGAGGCCTTCGACGAAGCCCCAGTACGCTCAACCAAAAGGCAGCGTAAATGACCGACGTTTCTGCCAACAGCGCCACCTCCGGCCCCGCCTGCAGCCCACGCGTGCCCATCCTGCCGGTGCGCTATGCCATCGTGCCGCGTACGGGCGATGCCCCGGCGTACCGCTACGCAGGCGCAGGCTTCAATCTGGAACAAGGCTTCGCCCCGCTGCAGCACTCGTCCTACACCCTGCGCGCGCTGCGCCCAGGCTACATCTACGTGTTCATGAAAGGCCCCCAGGGCGAAAAGCTGGTCATTCATGAGTACGACGGCGAAGGACATTACCAGGAGCTGCGCTATCAAGGGCTGGAAGACTACCACTTGCGCGAACGCTATCTGGCCAACCAGAGCATGGGCTGGGTATGGGCCGACACCCGCCCGGACACCGCCAAGGAAGTGTGGATCGGCTACAGCCCGCACCTGTGGACCAACGCCACGACTGCCCGCATCACCGCTTCAGCAGCCCTGCGCAAACGGCATATGCGCCAACTGGACATGGCCAAGCTGATTGCCGGCAACCAGGCCCCCTCCACCCAGCCCCATGTACTGCCGCTCAGTGCGTTGCAAAACTGGGTCGAAGACTACAAACCGGCAAGCCGGCGTATGTCCCTGACCTGGAGCAGCCACGCGTCCACAACCACCTTGTCCGTCGGCAGGCTCAACGCCATTGCCCGGGACTATCCCAGCACCCAGCCGAAAATACCGGTGGTGGTGGCGCTGGCGGATGCTGAAGGCGTGGCCCTGGACCTGAGCCTGTCGGTCTCGGCCTACCAGCACCAACTGCACGACCTGATGCCCGCCGAGCAACTGGAACACACCAAGCCCGCGCAAGGCTCAGAGCAGGCAGGCGTACCGGCGTGCTACCAGCTGGATGCAGAACGCCTCAGCCAGCAGAGCCGTGATTTTCACCATCGCAACCTGGTCGCCCTGTTGCTGAACAAAACCCTGGAGACGATGTACCCGGCGGATATGCCCACTACCGAAGTGGTCGAGACAAGGCTGCAGTCCACCCGCACAGGGCGCCCTCTCTCTCCGGCCGAGGCACGTTACCGAGCCCTCACTCACGAGGACTATTCCCCGAACGGTGCGCGCTTGGCGCTGCGCATCGATACCGACAAATACCTGCAGTTCCTCGCCGAACGTGATGAGCTGGAACAGCGCATTGCAGGCCTGCGCAACCTTGCCCTGCAAGCCAGTCATGATCACGACGCGTGGCTGGCCACGGCCGAAGCTGCGCATATCGATGACCCCTACAGCCTGGCCGCCGCACTGGCGTGCTATGACCGCAACGAACGCATCTCGGCCCGTGGCCTGGAAATCGCCCTGGCCCTGCTGATCTACCCGATGGGCCAGCCGACACCCGGTACCGAAGACCGAGACCGGCGCTTCAAACGCCTGGAACAGTGGCTGGACCAGCACGACAGCCCGCTCTACACCGCCCTGGCGCCGTTCAACCCCTTCAAGGACAAAGCCGATGCGGCCGGCAGTGTGCTGGGGGGCAGCGACAATGTCATCGAAGGGCTGGCCGGGCGTTTCCCGGCCATTGCCGACATCACCGATCTCACGGCCCAGTCCGTCAACGCCGTGGTGCTCAAACGCCTGCGTGGCCAGACCCGCTGGGATGCCAGCCATACCCTGCGTCAGCAAGTACTGCTGGCGGCGCGTGAGGCCAATGCCGAGAAAGCGCTGGGGCTGTTGGCGGCGCGTTACCAGATCACCGACCAGACCATCCGTGGAAACCCGTTCAGCCAGGAGGTGGAGCGGTACTTGAAGAGCGGCATGGCGCAGGTTGAGGAAATGAAGCAGCTGCGTATTTCGGGCAATCGGACGGTGGCGGTTGAGCTGACCACCACTGCGCGGGTTAAACCCAACTTGCTCGGGTTGCTTACGTCGGGCGGAGGCGGTGGTCTGAACGCCGGAATGCTGTGGTTCAACGTGATCTCGCTGAAGACGGCTTACAACAGCCTGCAGAAAAGCAATGCGCCGGAATACACCTTGGGGTTTGCGGCATCTATTTTCGGTGTAATTGGTGCAGCCGCGGCGACATTGGTTAGCGTACGCGCAACGCAGAAGGCGGTGATGCTGAGATTGAGTTCGACGGCGCCGGGGATGGCGTTTGGTAACGGCGTGATCAAGTTTTTGGGGAGTAATCTGTTTGCTCGTTTAGCAGGCTACCCTGCAATTGGCTTTGGGTTAGTATCAGACGGCTTAAAAGCGTTTCGTCAGTACAACAACGGTAATTTAACTGCCACTGTCTATACAGCTAGCGGTGGACTGACCATGGCCGCTGGTTCTGTGGTCGCCCTTGAGGCGGGACTCGCAGTTGCGGGAGCTACATCAGTAGTGCCCTTTGCCGGGTGGGCCGCAGCTGGGCTAGTGCTTCTAGGAATAGCGATTATTGCCGGAGGCTTATACCTTCACGCCCAGGCACATGCGCACCTGCACTCCCCTATTGAGTTCTGGGCAGCACGGAGCATTTTCGGCAATCGTAAAAACGATGGCGAGGTGCATGCCGAAATCGTTCTGGATCATGAAAAAAGACTCCCAACATTTCCTTCAATCCAAGAAGAACTCAAAGCTTGGCACGATGTGCATTACGGACCAAGGTTAATATCTGCAGAAGAGGCGCAATCCTTTGGTATAACCGGGGTCGACAGTGGTTGGCATGAAAATAATTATTGGGCGCCAGCAAACTGGGCTGCTATCACCCATAACGAAGTCACCACCCCACAACCCACCGTGGAATTCACAGTATTCCTACCGGGTTTCATCGTAGGCACAAGCGAATGGTCAGGTAGCTTGAGCAGCCTTCGTGAAGACGGTGAAATGGTCGTCTTTCCACTTGCTGCTGTTTGCTACGTTATAGGCGCCGGCTTAATTCTTAACTTTAAAAACACGATCAACAACCAAACCCATGCCTCACTGCATTTAGCCTATAGCTCAAATCAAGGCTTGAATGAAGGAAATGAGGTTAATTCAATTTTTCGTCTCGAGCGCTAACCATGCCAGTTATTTGGGCACTCAATATAAATTCGAGCTCCGGATACAAACCCGCCATTACTGGACAATTAGCAAGTCTCTCTGGAGATACATTATGCCTACGAAACCCCTGGGTAACAGACTCCGTATTTATGGGAAAACTGTATACCGCATTAATCATCGGGGTAATGACTGGTATTTACCCAAATTTTCTATCAATCAAAATATTAAACTTCGACACCCTCGATCTTGCTTTCATAGCCATGATGACACTTGCACCCTTAATTTTTCTCCCCTTCCTGCTTTACCGAATCTATTTTATAAGAAACCTCTCTGGATTTTACTTCAACTGCTCAACCAAGGTAATTTACTATCAGCGCGGCAAAAAACTTATAACCTTTAATTGGAAAAACTTATACGGAGGCGTATTCCAACGCACTGAATTCGGCGGCTCATCCTTCAGCACCAGTTATGCACTCGCCTTCGCCCCACCTCGGGAGGATGGCAGCCTGCACCAAAAAGATTGCTTATGGGTCGACAGCAACGAACCCACCGAACCCGGCATCAAACACGTCGCCGAAGTCTGGGAATACCTTCGCCACTTCATGAACCACGGCCCAGCCAAACTCCCTCCTCCCGGCGAACCCAACTGGTGGCACCGACCGCTTCATGCCATCTGCCTGACCCCGGCAGAAGCCTGGCGCCACTACGCCCCCTGGCGAACCGGCGAGCCCGGAGAAATGCAGGGCAAGAAAAACTGGCAACTGCCGTTCTGGGCCGTGTTGTTCCCTTACAACTTCGGCCTCGCCCTCTGCTGGTATGGCGTCTGCCGACTCTTCAATGTCCGGGCAGCACCTCATCCACCGGAGGCCTTCGAGCAAGCCCCTGTCCAGCCAAGTAAAAGGAAGCGCAAATGAGGGTGAACTGACTCGTTGGTCACCGCCCGAGTCGACCATCGCCACCTTTGCCCTTTTCACGGGGAAGGCACCGTCATCAGCGGCGCGGGCAGTGCCGTAGTGAATGGTCGTGCAATCGTACGCATAGGGGATGAGCTCAGTTACGGTGCAATCATCGAGATCGGTGCCGCGTATACGCTCATTGAGGGCAGCCCTGCGGCGCGCCAGGGAGACAAGACCAGCCATGGCGGAGTCCTGATTGAAGGCGATCCTGCCTGGCTGATCGAATAAGGAACGGCAGGATTGCAACAAGTCGCCCTGCTGGCATCCCAAACCCGGCAGCCGTCCCAGCCAAGGCATAAACGCGCATTGGCTGGAGAGTGGAACAAGCCTCACTCGCTCCGTTGCAGTACCAACGTGGCCACCCACGCCAGCACCGCAAACCCACAGGCCACATACCCCAACGCAGCCAGACCAAGCCCCTGGATCGCCGCGCCCCCCAGCGCGGCACCGGCGGCGATACCCGCGTTGGCCGCCGACACGTTGAGGGTCCCGGCCAGGGCCTGGGCCTTGGCGCCGGCGCGCATCACCCGCACCTGGCACACCGGGAACAGCGCCGTGTAGGCGATGCCCCACAGGGCCAGGGCGCCCACCAGCAGCAGCGGGTTGCCGATCACCGGGGTGACCAGGCCCATGCCCAAGGCCAGCATCGCCAACAGCAGCAGCGTGGCCCGCAGCGGGCTGCGATCGACGATCCGTCCGGCCAGGGCGTTGCCGAGCATGCCCACCAGGCCAAAGCCCATCAGCCACCAACCGACCGCGTTGGCCGGCACGGCGGCGAGCTGCTCGAGGATCTCGGCCAGGTAGGTGTAGGCAGTGAACATGGCGGTGAACACCAGCGCCGAAAGCAGCACATGGGCGATAAAACGACGGTCCTTGAGAATCACCGTCTGCCGCTCCCCTGCGACGCGGGCCGGAACCTTCGGCAGAGGCGGCAGCCAGGCCCACATCAGCAGCGCCACCAACAGGCACAGCCCGGCGAGCAACCAGAAGCTGCCGCGCCAGCCGACCAGCCCGGCGGCCAGGGTGCCCAGCGGGATACCGAAGACGAATGCCGCGGTGATCCCCAGGTAGACCCGCGCCACCGCCCAGCCCTCGCGCCCCTGGCCGGCCAGTTGCCCGGCGCTTTCGCTGGCGGTGCCCCAGTACACCGGCAGGGCAAGTGCGGCGAGGAACCGCGCCAGGGCCAGTACCCAGACGTTCGGCGCCAGCGCCGACAGCGCATTGGAAGCGGCGAACAGCAGCAGGATGGCGATGAACAGCCCCTTGCGTGGCAGGGCCGACAGCCAGGCGGTGAGCGGTGGCCCGAACAGCATCACGGTCACCGCGAACAGGGTGACCAACTGGCCCGCGCCCGCGACCGACAGTCCAAGGTCGCGGGCCAGCGCAGGCAGCAGGCCAAGAATCAGGAACTCGGTGGTCAGCACCGCGAAGCCGCCGACGGCGAACAGGCCGATCGACAGCCCCACGCGCGGTGCCGGCCGCGTCAAGGTGGCATGGGTCAAGCTGGAGGTGGACATCTACTGCAATCCTCGATGAATGGCAGGCCAGCTTAATCTGGAATCTTGTTCCGATTACTGGTAGATATTCCCTTATCAAGTGAACCATATTCAGTAATCGCGAACCCCCGCCATGTCCGCCTCGGAACGCCTGAAAGACATCGACTTCTTCGTCAGCGTGGCCAACGCCGGCAGTTTCATCGCCGCCGCCGAGCGCATGAGCCTCACCAGCTCCGCCGTGAGCAAGGGCGTGGCCCGCCTGGAGAAACGCCTGCAGGTGCGCCTGTTCGAGCGCACCACCCGACGCTTGGCCCTGACCGACAGCGGCGCCGACTACTACCGCACCTGCACCCGCGTGCTGGCGGAAATCGAAGAGGCCGAACTGGCCCTCAACGACGAGCACAAGACCCCCTGCGGCAAGCTGCGCATCGACCTGCCGGCCACTTTCGGCCGCCTGCACGGGCTGCCCGCCGTGCTCGACTTCGCCGCCTTGCATCCGCGATTGCAACCGCACATCACCCTCTCCGACCGCTTCGTCGACCTGGCCGAGGACGGCATCGACATCGTCGTGCGCATCGGTGGACCACAGACCTGGCAGCCGGGCATCGAGCACCGCTACCTGGGCAGCCAGCGCCTGGTGTTCTGCGCCGCCCCCGCCTACCTCGCCCGACACGGCACGCCCCGCGACCTGCAACAGTTGCAGGCCCAGGGCTGCGTGCTCTACGCCTGCGCCGACGGCAGCACGCCGGCCCTGCACTTCGCCGGTGCTCGCCCGGGCCTGGCGCAGCTGCGGCCGATACCGGGCCGCCTGGCCATCGGCGATGCCGAGGGGCAGGCCCTGGCCATCAGCGCCGGGCACGGCATCGCCCAACTGCCGACCTGGCTGGTGCAGCGCCAGCTCGACGCCGGGACCTTGCAGCAGGTGTTGCCGGAGTACGCGATGGAGGGATTGCCGATCAACCTGGCCTGGCGCCGCAACCGCGGGCATCTGCCCAAGGTAAGCGCGACGGTCCAGGCCCTGGCCGAGCGGCTGGGGCCGCTGATTCAGGGCTGATTCAAGTGGAGTGCCAGCGCATGCCTGTATCCAGGCACAAACAAATGAAATAAAATAACATTTCATTTGAATGTTATTCCTGCCTGCGACCCGCCTCGATGACCAGCCTCCCGACCGCCCTCCCCAGCCAACGCCTGCACAGCATCGACGCCCTGCGCGGCCTGGTGATCCTGTTCATGCTGCTGGACCACGTGCGCGAAACCTTCTTCCTGCACCGCCAGGTCAGCGACCCGATGACCATCGACGCGATCGACGCCACCGACCCCAGCCTGTTCGTCAGCCGCACCCTGGCGCACCTGTGCGCGCCGGTGTTCGTGCTGCTCACCGGGTTGTCGGCCTGGCTATACGGGGAAAAGCACCAGGGCCGGGGCGATGTAGCGGCGTTCCTGTTCAAGCGCGGCCTGTTCCTGGTGCTGCTGGAGCTCACCCTGGTCAACTTCGCCTGGACCTTCCAGTTGCCGCCGGGTGTGATCTACCTGCAGGTGATCTGGGCCATCGGCCTGAGCATGATCGCCCTGTCGCTGCTGGTGTGGCTGCCACGCCCGCTGCTGCTGGCCCTGGGCGCGCTGATCGTCGCTGGCCACAACCTGCTCGATGGCCTGCACTTCGCGCCGCACTCGGCGCTGCATGTGCCCTGGGCGATCCTGCACGAGCGCAGCTGGCTGGAGCTGTCCGACAACCTGCGCCTGCGCACCTCCTACCCGGTGCTGCCGTGGGTCGGCGTGATCGCCCTGGGCTATGGGCTCGGCCCCTGGTTCAGCCGCGGCAGCGATGCCGGCGAGCGCCAGCAGCGCCTGCTGCTGGGCGGCGTGATGCTGCTGCTCGGCTTTGTCGTGTTGCGTCTGCTCAACGGCTACGGCGAGGCGCCGTGGGCCTTCTACCCCAGCGTCGGCCAAACGCTGATGAGCTTCTTCAACATCACCAAGTACCCGCCGTCGCTGCTGTTCCTGGCCATTACCCTGGGCGTCGGCCTGTTGCTGCTGCGCGGTTTCGAGCGGGCCGGCGAGGCTCGCTGGATCGGCCCGCTGGCAGTGTTCGGCTCCGCGCCGATGTTCTTCTACCTGCTGCACCTGTATGTGCTCAAGCTGCTGTATGTGGCCTGCGTGGCGCTGTTCGGCCTGAACCAGGGCAGTCATTTCGGCTTCGACGGCATCGGCGCGGTGTGGCTGGTCGCGGTGCTGCTGGCGATCGCCCTGTACCTGCCGGTGCGCGGCTTCGCCCGGCTCAAGGCGCGGCGGCGCGACATCGCCTGGCTCAAGTACCTGTAAAAGCGTTTTCAGCCGATGGCCCGATGGTCTACCATGCCGCCCGCCGGTTTCCACACGGAATCAAAAGGGAATCCCGGGCGCGCCGAGGGCGGGCCAAAGGGAACTGCCCCCGCAACTGTAGGTGCCGAGCCTGCGCCATCGATGCCACTGGGTCTGCCAACCCGGGAAGGCCGGCGCCGGCCAGGACGCACCAGTCAGGAGACCTGCCGGCACGCATTCACCAACCGGCGGGGTGTCCGGGATGGTCATCCGCCCCTGGCCGCGTGCTTGCCGCACGACGCCTGGCGATGCCTGTCCGTGGGCCATTCCGTGCACCACCCGACAGGAGATCGCCCCACCATGCCGCACCGCTTCGCCACCCTGCTCGCCGGCCTGTCACTGGCGGGCCTGGCCCACGCCGACGCCACCCGCTACCCGCTGACCGTCGACAACTGCGGCCTGCCGCAGACCTTCGCCCAGGCCCCGCAGCGCGCGGTGACCATCGGCCAGGCCGGCACCGAGCTGCTCTATGCCCTGGGCCTGGGGGAGCGGCTGGCGGGCACTTCGCTGTGGTTCAACAACGTGCTGCCCGAGTTCAAGGCGCAGAACGACAAGGTCGAGCGCCTGGCGGACAACGAACCGGGCTTCGAGGCGGTGGTCGGCAAGCGCCCGCAGCTGGTGACGGCGCAGTTCGAATGGATGGTCGGCCCCCAGGGCGCGGTCGGCACCCGCGAACAGTTCGCGGAGCTGGGCATCCCCACCTACCTGCTACCCTCGGACTGCGAAGGCAAGGACAACCTGGTGGGCGCCGACGGTACCCGCCTGCAGCCGTTCAGGATCGACACCATCTACAAGAGCGTCAGCCAGCTGGCCGAGATCTTCGACGTGCAGGATCGCGGCGAACGCCTCAATGCCGAGCTCAAGGGCCAGCTGGACCAGGCCCGGCAGCGCCTGGCCGGCCAGGACCTGAGCCACACCAGCGCGCTGTTCTGGTTCTCCAGCGCCGACCTCAAGGTCGACCCTTACGTCGCCGGCCGCCAGGGCGTGGCCGACTTCATGCTGCAGACCCTCGACGTGCGCAACGTGGTCGAGTCCAGCGAAGAATGGCCGGCGGTGGGCTGGGAGACCCTGGCCAGGGCCAACCCCACCTGGCTGATCGTCGCGCGCATGGACCGCCGCCGCTACCCCGCCGACGACTACCGGAAAAAGCTCGAGTTCCTGCGCAGCGACCCGGTGACCCGCAACATGGACGCGGTCAGGCAAGGCCGGATCATCGTCCTCGACGCCGACGCCATGCAGGCCGGCATCCGCCTGTTCCGTGGCCTGGAGGTGCTGTCCAGCGCCTTTGCCAGCGGTAAAGCGCCACAACCATGAACCGTTTGCTGCCCATCGGCGCCTTCGCGCTGTTCGCCCTGTGCCTGGCCATGCTCGGCGGGATCGCCATCGGCGAGACGCGGATCAGCACCGAGGTGGTCTGGCAGGTGCTGGCCAACCAGTTGTGGCAGGCCGCTCATGCGCTCGACCCGATCGACGCCGGCATCGTCTGGAACTACCGCCTGCCGCGCACCCTGGTGGCCGCCGCCTGCGGCGCGGGGCTGGCGACCTGCGGGGTGATCCTCCAGGCGCTGCTGCGCAACCCGCTGGCCGAGCCGTACCTGCTGGGCCTGTCGGCGGGCGCCTCGACCGGCGCCGTGGCGGTGGGGCTGTTCGGCCTCGGTGGCGCGGTGCTGTCGCTGTCGGCCGGTGCCTTCATCGGCGCGCTGGCCGCGTTCGCCCTGGTGCTGGTGCTGTCGCGGGCCAGCGGCAGTCGCCACGACAATGCGCAGGTGATCCTCGCCGGCATCGCCGGCTCGCAGCTGTTCAACGCGCTGACGGCCTTTCTGATCACCAAGTCTGCCACCGCCGAACAGGCCCGGGGCATCCTGTTCTGGCTGCTGGGCAACCTCAGCGGCGTGCGCTGGCCAGCGGTGTGGCTGGCGCTGCCGGTGGCCCTGGTCGGGCTGGCGGTGTGCCTGTGGCACCGCCGGGCGCTGGACGCGTTCACCTTCGGCGCCGACTCGGCGGCCTCGCTGGGCGTGCCGGTGCGGCGCACGCAACTGTTACTGATCAGCTGCACGGCGCTGGTGACCGCGGTGATGGTCTCGATCGTCGGTGCCATCGGCTTCGTCGGCCTGGTCATCCCCCACGCCCTGCGCCTGCTGCTCGGCCCCGGGCACAGCCGCCTGCTGCCGGCCAGCGCCCTGGGCGGCGCGTTGTTCCTGATCGTCGCCGACATCCTCTCGCGCACCCTGATCGCCGGCCAGGTAATTCCCGTGGGCGTGGTCACCGCCTTGATCGGCGCGCCGGTGTTCGCGTTGATCCTGGTCAGCCGCCGGGGGCGTCCATGAACGTGATGGCCACCCTCGCCGACGCCCCACTCGCTTGCGAGGGCCTGGGCCTGCGCCTGGGCGGCCGCGAAGTGCTGCAGGGGATCGACCTGAGCGTGATGCCCGGCGAAACCCTCGGCGTGGTCGGCCCCAACGGCTCGGGCAAGTCCACCCTGCTCAAGCTGCTCGCCGGCCTGCGCACGCCCAGCAGTGGCAGCGTGCGTTTGCTGGGCGAGGCGCTGGAGCGCATGCCGCGTCGGCGCGTTGCGCAAAGCCTGGCGCTGGTGGAACAGCAGGCCGACACCCTGGACGCCATCAGTGTGTATGACGCCGTGGCCCTCGGCCGCACGCCGTGGCTGTCGGCCCTGGCGCCGTTCGGCGCGGACGACCGTGCCATCGTCGAACAGGCGCTGGCCGACGCCGATGCCGGCCACCTGCGTCGGCGCTTGTGGGGCGAGCTGTCCGGCGGCGAACGCCAGCGCGTGCACATCGCCCGGGCCCTGGCCCAGCGGCCGCAGGTGCTGCTGCTGGACGAGCCGACCAATCATCTTGATATCCAGCATCAGCTGAGCCTGTTGCGGCAGGTACAAGCGCTGCCGGTGACGACCCTGGTGGCCTTGCATGATTTGAATCAGGCATTGACCTGTGACCGGTTGGCTGTCCTGGACCAAGGGCGGTTGGTTGCCTTGGGGAAGCCTGAAGTGGTGCTGACGCCGGAGCGGTTATTGGGGACGTTTGGAGTTCAGTCTCATTACCTGGTCGATCCGTATGATGGGGCGCGGGTGCTGCGGTTTCGTGCCTGAAATGGCTGGGGGGGCTTCGTGGCCCTTTCCAGGTC
This sequence comes from Pseudomonas sp. 2hn, assembly GCF_019646095.1. NCBI lineage: Bacteria > Pseudomonadati > Pseudomonadota > Gammaproteobacteria > Pseudomonadales > Pseudomonadaceae > Pseudomonas > Pseudomonas sp. 2hn. Next base: position 3,463,628 of record NZ_CP081016.1, read on the forward strand.
TTGGACGCGAGGGTTATTGACCGCATCAAGGCCACCAGGTGCTCGCCACGCCCCTTGCAGCGCCTATTAGATCGAGCGCCGCCCGCGCGGCGCATCGCGGGACAAGCCCGCTCCCACATCTGTTTCGGGCCAATTTCTCCTGTGCCATTACCTGGTCCGCCCTGTTGGTACGACGCGGTTTCAGCGTGGGCATCACTGCCGCCCCGCACGACTTGAGGCATGCGCCAAGGCGGACAGTGATAACCTCACAGGACAGACTGGCCCAAAACAGATGTGGGAGCGGGCTTGTCCCGCGATGCGCCGCGCGGGCGGCGCTCGATCTCACAGGCGCTGCAAGGCCTTCGCCGAACACCTGTCAGCCTCCCCCCAATCCCCAACCATCACCCCACCTTCCACCAACGCGGCCGACAAGCCCGAAACGAATGCGAGCTCGGCCGCAGGGCCTGGTCACCCTTGGCATCGAAGCAGCCCAGCAGCAAGGCCACCGTCGGCGCATCGTCAATGGCCCCGAGGGAACTGCCGCAGGTGGCACAGAACGCACGGCAGGAGCCCTCGGACGAGCGATACAGCGCAGGCAAGCCACCCTCCCCGGTCCAGGCGACCGCCGCCTTGTCGAACTCCACCCAGCACAGGGTCAGGCTGCCGGAATGTCGCTGGCACTGCCCGCACGAGCAGGTATGCGGAAAACGCGGCTCGCCGCTGGCGGCGAAACGGATACGGCCGCACAGGCAGCCACCTTTGTAGAGGGTCATGGGGTTACCTTCCTTGGCTGCCGGGATTGCCGCACAATAGCCAACCTGGCGCCCAACGGCGGCGCAAAAGTGTTACGCCGTGTGGCACCGACCTGCACTGCCTGCGCCACCTGCTACAGTGCGCCCCGCGGCCCTTCCGGCCCCTGCAATGATGGAAACCTGCTGATGGAAAGAATGATCCAGTTCGTGGCCGTGGTGGTGGTCTGCACCCTCATCGGCGTCGCCTGCGAACACTACGAAGTGAACCGCTACCTGAAATGGCTGCTGATGGCCCTGCCGGCGATCCTATGGGTGCGCCTGCGCAATCCACTGCAACGCTGATTCCTCCGCCACGGGTTTGCAGTACACTTCCAGGCCTTACCGTGCCCAAGGCCCCGCCATGCCCCGCCTGCCTCGTCTACTGCTCCCCGTGTTGCTGCTCGGCGCCCTCGCCGCCTGCGACCAGAAACCCAGCCGCGAGGAAAAGATCCTCGCCAACCTGCCCCTGCAGGAAGCCTACGACCACAACATCGAGCGCATGGCAGGGCTCTTGGCCATGACCCATGCGCAGGTGCCCGAGGACAAGATCAAGGACGTGCTGCGCAAGCACCTGACCGTCGACGACCAGCGCCAGGACCTGTTCAGGTTGTATAGCGAGGAGCACTTCAGCGATGCCGAGTTCGACCTCATCACTCAGGCCACCCGCGATCCGGCCAAGGCCAGGGAACTGGGCCAGAGTCAGGAAGGCAAGCGCCTGAGCGAGAAGCTCACCACGCTGATGCGCGAAAGCGCCAGTGACGCCAAGGTCCAGGCACTGGTGCAGGAGCGCATGCAACAGGTCGAGGATGACCTGCGGGCGCTGGAGCAGACTGCGCCCTGAGCCTGGATAACAAGGGCGGATAATTCCGCGAGCTCCGTGGGAAACCGGAGCCCCCTTTGTGCTCCAACCCTGCAATTGCGCTCAAGCATGGTCCACCTTGCGCCAAGCGCGTAAGGTGCGTTTTCCGCTGTATCCGACGAGGCCAAGGTTTGCGATATTTCACCCCGCACGGACCGCGCCCCGACCTGCGCACCCTCATACTCGCCCTTTGCGCCACCACGGCCCTGGTCATGCTGCTGGCCAGCTACTTCGCCAGTTACCGGGTACAACGGCAACTGCTGATAGACAGCGCCCTGGAAGCCAACCGGGCCTATGCCGCCAAGCTGGCCGCCGTGACCGAAACCACCCTGGGCAACGCCCTGCAGCAACTGGCCTACAGCGCCAGGCAATCTGGCCTGCACCCGGACGACGACAGCCTGGTGCAAGCTGAGATCGACCGCTTGCAGCAGCAGGGCAACCTGTTCAACTCCACCTTGCGGATCGACGCCAAGGGGACCTTGCGCGCACTCTCGCCCGCCCCGCTGCAGCACCTGGCCGGGACCCAGGCGTCCTCACCCGGCGCCCTGGAAGCACTGCGCACACGCCACACGCTGATCTCCACGCCTTTCCTGTCGGCGGCCGACAACCTGCTGGTGGTGCTCTCGCAACCGATCTTCGACGCCAACGGCAACTACCACGGCTACATCGGCGGCAGCCTCTACCTGCGCGAGCGCAACCTACTCAACAGCCTGCTGGGCACGCACTTCTACCAGAACGGCTCTTACCTCTATGTGGTCGATCGCAACCGCCGACTGCTGTTTCACCCAGACAGCAAACGCGTCGGCACCCTGGTCGGCGACAACGCACTGCTGGACGACCTGCCGAACCTCGACCATGGCACCCGGCGCCTGGTCAACAGCCAGGGCGTCGAGATGCTCGCCGGTTTCGCCACGGTGCCGAGCGCCGGCTGGACCATCGTCGCCCAGCAACCATTGCGCCAGACCGTAGCTCCGCTGCGCCAGCTGGTCCTCAATGTGGTGGCGATTTCCGCGCCGTTGGCCCTGCTCGGCTGCCTGCTGTTGTACTGGCTGACACAGGTCATCGCCCACCCGCTGCGACAGCTGACCAGCGTCGCCCGGGGCATGGGCCAGCAGCAGACCAGCGAACGTATCCACCAGGTCCGCGCCTGGTATGCCGAGGCCGCCGAGCTCAAGCGCGCACTGCTGTTCGGCGTCAACCTGCTGCAGGAACGTATCGGCCGACTCAATCGTGATGCCCAGACCGACCCGCTGACCGGGCTGGTCAATCGTCGTGGCCTGCAACAGGCACTGCGCCTGCTGCAGGCCGAAAAGCGCGGTTTTGCCGTGGTGATGCTGGACATTGACCACTTCAAGCGGATCAACGACAGCCACGGCCACGATATCGGCGACCAGGTCCTGCAACAGTTGGCAGGCCTGATGCGTGGGACCTGTCGCGAGGGTGACCTGCTATGCCGCACCGGCGGCGAAGAGTTCCTGATGATGCTACCGGGAGCGAGCCTGGAGGTGGCAACCGCCATCGCCGGTCACCTGCGCCTGAGCGTCGAGCACGCACCTGTCGCGCCTGTTGGCGGCGTCACCATCTCACTGGGCGTAGCCAGCTGGAGCCCCGGCGACGGCAGCGAGCCCAGCGACGCACTGAGCAATGCCGACAGGGCGTTGTATCGGGCCAAACAGAAGGGGCGCAACCGCGTCTGCATCGACAGCCCGGCCTGACAGCCAGATGGCGTTGGCCGTTCGCACCGCACCCTCCCGAAACAATAAACGACTCGTGGGAGCGGGCTTGCCCCGCGATAAGATCGTGAGCGGCACTCCCAGCGCCATCGCATGGCAAGCCCAAGCGCCACACAGGCCCGTTCCCACAAGGCAAGCCTGCCCTCGCAGAGTGCTGTAAGATCCCGCGCTTTTGCTCAAGGAAGACGCGCCATGCGCCGTTTGCTGTTCCTGCTGCTGGCCCTCAGCCTGACCTCCTGCGCCCCGCGCCTGCCCTCGCCGCCAGCGCCCGAACCCGCCACCACGCCGCTCACCCTGCTCGACCACGGCCGCTTCCAGCTCTGGTACGACTGCCTGCGCGGCGAGCCGCATCGTTTCCAGTTCACCCTCGGCCAAGACCAGGGGCACCTGCAGCGCATCGACAACTTCCGTGTCGACCACGGCCTGCCTGAAGGCTGCAAGGGCCAGCGCTCGGCCAAGGCCTATTCGATCCCCAAGGGCTACCATCGCGGCCACCTGGCGGCCAACAATCATTTCGACGACGACCGCGCGGCGATGGATGCCTCCAACCTGATGAGCAACATCGTCCCGCAACTGGCTTCGCACAACAGCCGCACGTGGTACCAGACCGAGCTGCTCACCGAGTGCTACCGCGACCTGCACCCGGTGACGGTGATCGGTGGCGTGGTGTTCGGTCATGCCGGCGCTGCGCTGGATAACGACGCCTTCGTCACGTCCCACGGCATCGCCACGCCCGAGGTGTTCTGGAAGGTCCTGCTGACCGAGAATGACCAGGGCCAGCCCCAGGTCATCGCCTGGTGGATCCCGCACCAGGCCGGGCTGGGCACCGACCTCGACCCGTACCTGCGCAGCGTTGGTGAAATCGAGGCGTTGCTCGGTCCTGACGAACTGCCGATCGATGTTCCCGAGTCACTCAAGGACCTGCGCGCATCGCACACCTGGCCGCTACCTGCACGTTGCGATCGGGAATGACCGCAACCTGTTCCTTGAAGATCATCGCCCCGGTCTCGTTCATCCAGCGGGCCTAGTGTCCTGTCTCGGAAATACGTTCTCTTTTGGCGGCGTCTTGGGCGCCCGGCCGGCGTTGCCAAAAGAGAACGTATTTCCGAGACAGGACACTAGCGTTTTTCCAACCCGGTACACGAAGGTACCGAAGCTCTCGACCAAGGACGTTCCCGTGTCACAGAACCACCGCCTGCAAGGCCATGCGCAGCTCCCCCGCCTTGCAAAGCCGGCTGCCCCCGCTGACGGTGACCTCCGACTTCAAACAGCTGGCGCAACTGGTCGAGCGCCAATGCTGGCAGACCACCTATCCACCCGTGCCCGAAGGCTTGTTCGAGAATGACCAGGTCGAGGTGATCGCCCCCCTGGTACTGATGCCTCACGTGCCGAGATCGTTTGTGCGGCCATGAGGTCGAGGGGGCGGTGCTAACGGATAACCGGAGGTCGCCCCCGACAAAGCCTCCTCGCCCTGCCGCTTGTCTACTGGCCGCAGAACAACGACGGCGCGCCCCGAGCGCGCCGCATCCGCCCAGGCTGCCAGAGCAACGGAGAGCATCCATGTCCATCCCCCATGAGGTCCCGCCCGCCACCTTGCGGCGGGTGATCGCCGCCTCGGCCATCGGCAACTTCGTCGAATGGTTCGACTTCGCCGTCTACGGTTTTCTCGCCACCCTGATCGCCAGCCAGTTCTTCGCCAGCGAAGACGCAGGCGTGGCCCTGCTCAAGACCTTCGCCGTGTTCGCCGTGGCCTTCGCCCTGCGCCCGCTGGGTGGCATCGTGTTCGGCGCACTGGGCGACCGACTCGGACGCAAGCGCATCCTGTCGCTGACCATCCTGCTGATGGCCGGTTCCACCACCCTGATCGGCCTGCTGCCGACCTACGCCAGCATCGGCGTGCTGGCCCCGGTGCTGCTCACCCTCGCCCGCTGCCTGCAGGGGTTTTCCGCGGGCGGCGAATATGCCGGCGCCTGCGCCTACCTGATGGAGCACGCGCCACGGGGCCGGCGGGCTTTCTACGGCAGCTTCGTGCCGGTCTCGACATTCAGCGCCTTCGCCTGCGCGGCGGTCATCGCCTACGGCCTGGAGGCCAGCCTCACGCCCGAGGCGATGAATGCCTGGGGCTGGCGCGTGCCGTTCCTGGTGGCCGCGCCCCTGGGCCTGGTGGGCCTGTACCTGCGCTGGCGCATGGAGGAGACCCCGGCGTTTCGCCAGGCGCTGGCCGAAGGCAAGGCCCACGCGCACTCACCGCTGGGCGACACCCTGCGGCACCACGGCCGCACCATCCGCAACCTCGGCGCGTTCATCTCGCTGACGGCGCTGTCGTTCTACATGTTCACCACCTACTTCGCCACCTACCTGCAGACGGTCGGCCACCTCAGCCGCGCCCAGGCGCTGCTGGTCTCGACCGTGGCCCTGCTGTTCGCCGCCGCCGGCTGCCCGCTGGCGGGTGCCTTCAGCGACCGCGTCGGCCGGCGCCGGACCATCGGCTTCACCTGCCTGTGGGTGATGCTCGCGGTGTTCCCCGCCTACTGGCTGGCCAGTTCCGGTTCGCTGTCGGGAGCCTTGCTGGGGGTGATCCTGCTGGCCATCGGCGCACTGATGAGCGGCGTGGTCACCGCCGCGCTGCTGTCGGAATGTTTCCCCACCCGCAGCCGCTACACCGCCTCGGCGATCACCTACAACGTCGCCTACACCCTGTTCGGCGGCACCGCGCCGCTGGTGGCGACCTGGCTGATCGAACAGAGCGGCAGCCGCCTGGCGCCGGCGTTCTACCTGGTGGTTATTGCGTTGCTGGCGTTGGTGGGCGGGTTGGCCTTGCCGGAGACCTCGCAGGCTTCATTGCATGAGGGCACTCCAGGCAACGATCAGCCTGGGGTGTCGCAGGACCTGTAGCGGATTGTCCTGCGGCTTCTCGTGGGAGCGGGCTTGCCCCGCGATGATGGCCTGAACGATTGATGGCCTCATCGCGGGGCAAGCCCGCTCCCACGAACATCTCCCACGAACATCTCCCACGCCTTTCCTCAGGTCAGGTCGAACCTGTCCAGTTCCATGACCTTCACCCACGCCGCCACGAAGTCCTTGACGAACTTGTCCTTGGCATCGCTGCTGCCATACACCTCGCTCAGGGCACGCAGCTGCGCATGGGAGCCGAACACCAGGTCGACCCGGCTGGCGGTCCATTTCGGCTGGCCGGTCTTGCGGTCACGGCCTTCGAACGCCTCGTTGTCCGCCGAGGTCGGCTTCCACTCCACGCCCATGTCCAGCAGGTTGCGGAAGAAGTCGTTGCTGAGCACGCCGACCTTGTCGGTGAACACGCCGTCCTTGCTGCCGCCATGGTTGGCGCCGAGCACCCGCAGGCCGCCGATCAGCACAGTCAGCTCCGGTGCGGTGAGGGTCAGCAACTGGGCCTTGTCCAGCAGCAGCTTCTCGGCCTTGACGCTGTAGCGGGCCTTGCTGAAGTTACGGAAACCGTCGGTCAGCGGCTCGAGCACGGCGAATGACTCGACATCGGTCTGCTCCTGCGAGGCATCCACGCGCCCCGGATGGAACGGCACGCTGATGTTGTGCCCGGCATCCTTGGCCGCCTTCTCCACCGCCGCGCTGCCGGCCAGCACGATCAGGTCGGCCAGGGAGATCTTGTTACCGCCCTCGCTGCGAATCTTCTCCAGTGCCGTCAGCACCTTGTCCAGGCCCTGGTTCGCCGTCCAGCCGTTCTGCGGAGCCAGGCGCAACCGCGCGCCGTTGGCGCCACCGCGCTTGTCGGAACCGCGGAAGGTCGAGGCCGAGGCCCAGGCGGCGGAAACCAGTTCCGAAACACTCAGCCCCGAAGCCAGCACCTTGGCCTTGAGCGCGGTGATATCGGCATCGCTCGGCTGAGGGCCGGCCTTGGGCAGCGGGTCCTGCCACAGCAGTTCCTCGTTGGGCATTTCCGGCCCGAGGTAGCGGGCCAGCGGGCCCATGTCACGGTGGATCAGCTTGTACCAGGCGCGGGCGAAAGCGTCGGCGAGCTGGTCGGGGTTGTCCTTGAAGCGCCGGGCGATGGGTTCGTAGATGGGGTCGAAACGCAGCGCCAGGTCGGAGGTGAGCATCGATGGCGCGTGCTTCTTGCCGGGGTCATGGGCATCGGGCACGGTCCCTGCTCCCTTGCCATCCTTCGGCCGCCACTGGTGGGCACCGGCCGGGCTCTTGGTCAGCTCCCACTCGAAGTTGAACAGGTTGTTGAGGTACTCATTGCTCCACTTCGTCGGGGTCGAGGTCCAGATCACTTCCAGGCCGCTGGTGATGGTGTCGCCGCCCTTGCCGGTACCGAATTTGTTGTGCCAGCCAAAGCCCTGCTGCTCCAGGCCCGCCGCTTCCGGCTCGGCGCCGACATTGTCGGCGGGGCCGGCACCGTGGGTCTTGCCGAAGGCGTGGCCACCGGCGATCAGCGCCACGGTCTCTTCATCGTTCATGGCCATGCGGCCGAAGGTCTCGCGGATGTCCTTGCCCGAGGCGACCGGATCGGGGTTGCCCTCCGGGCCTTCCGGGTTCACATAGATCAGGCCCATCTGCACGGCGGCCAGCGGGTTCTCCAGGTTGCGCTCGGCCGACAGGTCGCGGTTCTGTTCTTCGCCATGCTTGGCGGGCTCGGCCACCAGGTCACCCTGGCCGGGTGGCTGGGCCTTGGCCTGGTCCTTGCCGTAGCGGGTGTCACCGCCGAGCCAGACCTTCTCCGCCCCCCAGTACACGTCTTCGTCCGGCTCCCACACATCGGCGCGGCCACCGGAGAAGCCGAAGGTCTTGAAGCCCATGGATTCGAGGGCGACGTTGCCGGTGAGCACGATCAGGTCGGCCCAGGAGATCTTGTTGCCGTACTTCTGCTTGATCGGCCACAGCAGGCGCCGGGCCTTGTCCAGGCTGACGTTGTCCGGCCAGCTGTTGAGCGGGGCGAAGCGCTGCTGGCCGGAGCCTGCGCCGCCACGGCCGTCGCCGATACGGTAGGTGCCGGCGCTGTGCCAGGCCATGCGAATGAACAACGGGCCATAGTGGCCGAAGTCGGCCGGCCACCAGTCCTGGGAGTCGGTCATCAAGGCGGTCAGGTCTTTTTTCAGGGCCTGGAAGTCGAGGCTCTTGAACGCCTTGGCGTAGTCGAAGTCCGGGTCCATTGGGTCGGACTTGCTGGAGTGCTGGTGGAGGATCTTCAGGTTGAGCTGGTCAGGCCACCAGTCACGGTTGCTGGTGCCGCCACCGGCGGTCTGATGGAACGGGCATTTCGATTCGTTCGCCATCTGCTTCTACCTTTTGGGTCGGTTCAATTCAGATTTCCGGGCGTTCTTGTATTTTCGCTGCCAGGTGTTGGAACAGACGCGCCCGAAAGCGCGCCACTCCTCATCAGTTGTGACCGGGCACGCCTGTGCACCGGCTTTTTGCGGAACCAGCAGAAAGACTAGTCGAGCCTGGGCAGAGGTCTAATAGAGGCGCTATTGGGGGGTAATAGCCTCGCTCTGTCAGCCTTGCTGAACGTATCGCGGGGCAAGCCCGCCCCCACAAACACGTGGGAGCGGGCATGCCCCGCGACAGGGTCCAGCGCTTGCGTTTGCCGCGTTACTCGGCCACCACCGCCTGCAACCGGGTCCACAGTCGCTCGACATGTTCGCGCTCGGTCGGCAGCGCCCCCACCGACACCCGCACCATCCAGCGCCCGTCGAGGGTCGCCGGGGTCACGTAGGCATCGCCCGAGGCGTTGAGGCGCTCGGCCCAGGCGCGGGTGTGGGCATCCAGCGCCTCGCCTTCGAGGCCCGCCTGGCGATGACGGATGCACAGGGTCTGCAACTGCACCGGCGCCAGTACTTCCCACTGTGGTGCCGACTCGATTTGGGCGGCCAGCCAGCGGGCGTTTTCCAGGTCGCGGCGCAGGCGTTGCTGCAGGGCTTCGACCCCTTCGCTGCGCAGCATGAACCACAGTTTCAGCGCCCGGAACCGGCGGCCCAGGGGGATGCCCCAGTCGCGCAGGTTCTTCACCTCGCCATCGACCGCAGACTGCAGGTAGCTGGGGTTGGTGCTCATCACCCGGATCAGGTGCTGCGGATCGCGCACGTAGTAGATCGAGCAGTCGAAGGCCACGCCCAGCCATTTGTGGGCGTTGACCACCACCGAGTCGGCCAGCTCGATGCCGTCCCACATCCAGCGGCATTCCGGGAGGATCATCGCCGAGCCGGCCATGGCCGAGTCCACGTGCAGCCACAGCTGGTTGGCCTGGGCGATCTCGCCGATCGGGCGCAGCGGGTCCAGCGCGGTGGTGGTGGTGGTGCCGGTGGTGGCGACCACGGCGCAGGGCTGGTTGCCGGCGGCCAGGTCCTGTTCGATGGCTTCGCGCAGTGCCTCAGGACGCATGGCGTAGCGCGCGTCGGTGGGGATCAGGCGGATGTTGTCGCGGCCGAAACCGGCCAGCAGCGCGGCCTTGTCCACCGAGCTGTGGGCGTGGGCGCTGACATAGACGATCAACGGTTTGGCCTGGGCCTGCAGGCCGCCGTGCACCTGGGCGTGGTCAGTGGCGCGCTCGCGGGCGCTGATCAGCGCAACCAGGGTGCTGGTCGAGGCGGTGTCCTGGATCACCCCGCTCCACTGCCCGCTCAGGCCCAGCAGCTGACGCAGCCAGTCGAGGGTGGTTTCCTCCAGCTCGCTCAGGGCCGGGCTGGACTGCCAGGACAGGCCGAGCACGCCCAGGCCGGTGCTGAGGAAGTCGCCGAGCACCGATGACAGGGTGCCGTTGGAGGGGAAGTAGCCGTAGAAGTCCGGGTGCTGCCAGTGGGACAGGCCCGGCATCACCAGCTTGTCGACGTCGGCGAGGATGGCTTCGAACGGCTCGCCCTGCTGCGGCGCGCCCTGAGGCAAGGCGGCCTTGAGGTAGCCCGGCTGGACCTGGGCCATGACCGGACGCTCGCCGACGGTCTGGCGGTAGTCGGCGATCAGGTCGATCAGTTGGTGACCGTACTGGCGAAACTCTTCTGGGGTCATGCGCGTTCTCCTGAGAGGTGTCCGCTGCCTGTTCCGGCCCTTTCGCGGGGCAAGCCCGCTCCTACAGGGACCGCGCAATCCTGTGGGAGCGGGCTTGCCCCGCGAAAGGGCCGGCACAGGCAACACAATGCCCGCAGTCTAGGCGCCTGCCGGCCTGCGAATAACCCCGCTTCGCGCATAGCTGCTATGGCGAAGGCGCATGCCCACCCTGCACGCCGAACTGCGACTGGCGCCACACCTCGAACACCCGGTTGCGCAACCAGCGGTGCTCGGCCGAGGCCTGCAGGCGCTGGTGCCACACCACCCAGTAGCGCTGGGTGTGGTCGATGAAGCCCATCGGCCGCCAACTGAGGCCGTGCAGCCGGGCCAGTTGCCGGGCGATGTGCTCGGGCACCGTGGCCAGGGCCTGGCCATTACCAAGCACCTGGACCATGGCGCTGAAGAACGGCACCTCCAGGCTGATGCGCCGCTGCAGCCCCTGGGCGCGCAGATGACGGTCGATGAAGCTGTCCTTGTCACCGCCCCCTGACACCCGCACATGCTTGAAAGCCAGGTAGTCGTCCTGGCTCAACTCGGCGCGGGCGCTCAGCGGATGATCATGGCGCATCAGGCACACCGCCCGGTCCTCGCCCAGCAACCGGCCATGCAGGTTGGGCGGCGACTCGTCGAACAGCGTGGTGGCCAGGTCGATCTCGCCGCTGGCGAGCAAGGCGTACTGCCCGGCCTGCCAGGTGCGGTACTCCAGCGACACCCCCGGCGCCTCCTGCTCCAGCACCTTCACCAACTGCGGCAGCATGTGTTCGGCCACGTAGTCGGAGGCGGCCAGGCAAAAGCGCCGCTCGCAGCGCGCCGGGTCGAACGCCGCGGGCTGGCGCAGGGCGTTGAGTTCCTCCAGCACCTGGCGCAACGGTTCGACCAGCGCCTCGGCGTGCTCGCTGAGCACATAGCCACGGCCCTGGCGCACCAGCAGCGGGTCGTCGAAGGCCTCGCGCAGGCTGGCCAGCTGGCGGCTCAGGGCCGATTGGCTACAGCCCAGGCGCTCGGCGGCGTGGCTGAGGTTCTTCAACTGCAGGAGGCAGTCGAGGGTGCGCAGGTGGGCGAGGCTGAGGGAGGCGAAGGTGGGGTGCATGGCACGGGTCCGGAAATGATCGCGGGGCAAGCCCGCTCCCACAGATGCTCTGGGAGTTGGCTTGCCCCGCGAGGATGACGCGCGGATCAGTCGGTCAGGCCGACATAGACGTTCTGCACGTCTTCGTTCTCGTCGATCGCTTCGAGGAAGGCCTCGACCTCGGCCAGCGCTTCGGCGCTCAGGCCGGCGGCGCTCACCGGGTTCTTCGGGGTGTAGCCGATCTTGGCCGAGGTGACGGTGAAGCCATGCTCCGGCAGGGCCTTCTGCACGGCGTCCAGGTCGGTGGTGTCGGTGATGAACAGGGTCGATCCCTCTTCCTCGCCGTCCTCGAAGTCCTGGGCACCGGCTTCGATGGCCGCCATTTCCGGGTCGGCGTCGCCTTCCGGGGTGGCCTCGATCAGGCCGACATGGTTGAAGTCCCAGGCCACCGAACCGCTGGCACCCAGCTGGCCCTTGCGGAACAGCACGCGGATCTGGGCCACGGTGCGGTTGATGTTGTCGGTCAGACACTCGACGATCAGCGGCACCTGGTGCGGGGCGAAGCCTTCGTAGCTGACGGCATGGTACTGCACGGCCTCGCCGTCCAGGCCCGCGCCTTTCTTGATCGCGCGCTCCAGGGTCTCACGGGTCATCGAGGCTTTCTTGGCCTGGACGATGGCCAGGCGCAGGCGCGGGTTCATGTCCGGGTCGGCGCCCGACTTGGCAGCGATCTGGATCTCCTTGGCCAGCTTGCCCATGATCTTGCCTTTGGCATTGGCCGCTGTTTCTCTATGTTTGGCTTTCCACTGTGCGCCCATAACGACTCTCTTTGTTTCCGCGGCCGGTTCAGGAAGCGACCGGCCTTAAAGTGGGGAGAGTTTATACGCCCTGCGCACCGGGTTCGACAAGAAATCGCGTCGGCTTCAGCCCTTGTCCGCCTTCCCCGCTGCCGCCGCGAACTTCGCCAGGCGCACATCCAGCCGCCGCGGTCGCACGCCACGGTCCTCGGCGCGCTCCTTGCGGCGGATGGCATTGCGTACCAGCAACGACCCCAGGTAGCGCACCGGCTCCGGCGGAAACTGCCCCAGCGGCCCCTTGACCAGCGGCGAGCGGGTCCAGGCGTTGTCCTGCCCCAGTGCCAGCGACGACAGGATCTGCCCGCCCATGTGGCACGGACCCACACCACTGCCGGAGTAACCGAAGCCATAGAACACATTGCCCTGCCCATCGAGCCGACCGAAGAACGGCAGCCCGGTCACCGAACGGTCCGACGGCCCGTTCCAGCTCGCCGCCAGCGGCACCTCGGCCAGCGCCGGGAAGAACTCGCCCAGGCTTTCGCGCAGCAACGGCTGGTACGGCGACGGCTGGTCGAACACCGGCAGCATGCGCCCGCCGTAGGCGAAGGTATTGCCGCCCTTGCCGAGCATCAGCCGGCCATCGGAGGTATTGTGGTAGTAGTGCACGAAGATCCGCGAGTCGAGCACACTGACGCCGCTGTCCAGTCCGATCCGGCGCAACAGTTCGGGGCACGGCTCGGTGATCACCATGTCGCTGGAAACGATCGCCACGCTGCGTTCGAACTGCGGGAAGGCCCGCGCCATCCAGGCATTGAGGCCCAGCACCACGCGGTCGGCGCGAACGGTGCCGGCGCGGGTGCGCACCTGCACCGGCGCGCCGTGTTCCAGGCCGGTCATCGCCGTGCCCTCGTGGATGCGCACGCCGCGCTGCAAGGCCACCCGGCGCAGGCCGCGCACCAGCCGTCCCGGCTGCACCGTGGCCGCGGCCGGCGAGTACCAGCCCTCCAGGTGCCGCTCGGAGCCGGCCAGGCGCTGCACCTGCTCCAGCGCCAGGCGCTGGAACGAATTGATGCCCTGCTGCTCCAGCGCGGCGATCACCGCATCGGTGCCACCGAGCTGGGCCTGGTTGGTGGCGGTGTAGAGCGTGCCGTCCATGCGGTAGTCGCAGCGGATGCCGTTGGCCACGCAGAACTCGCCGATGGCGCCGATGCTGCGTTCGGACTCACGCACCAGGCGCACCGCCTCGGCCACCCCGAACAAGCGCTCGAGGGTGAAGTACTTGGCCGACCAGGACAGCGCGCAACCTCCGTTGCGCCCGCTGGCCCCGGCGCCGCAGATATCCGCCTCGAGCAGCAGCACTTCCAGCTGCGGCGCCTGTTCCTTGATCATCAGCGCGGTCCACAGGCCGGTGTAGCCACCACCGACGATGCACACGTCGCAGCGCACATCGCCGGCAAGCGGCGGGCACAGCGCCTCGTCTTCCTGGTCCAGGGCCTGTTGCAGCCAGAAGGGTCTCATCTACTCGCTTTCCTTTAAGTACGCAGTGGCTTGATCGCCATGCTGGAGTTGGGTGCCACGTCATTGGCCTGCACGGCGGTCGCTGGTCGGCTGTTCCAGTGCGGCAGCAGCACCAGGGCGGAGAACAGCGCGGTGCCGGCGAAGACGATGAACACCGTGACGCTGTCGAAGTAGCCGGGCAGCAGGCCGCCGAGCACCGCACCCACCGAGCCGCAGCCGTTGACGAAACCGGCCGCGGTGGCGCCGGCCTTGGCCGTGCCGAAGTCGATGGCCGCGGCGCCGCTGATCATCGAGTCCGGGCCGTACAGGGTCAGGCCCATCACGAACAGCAGGGCCACCACCAGCAGCACGCTGCCGCTGTGCATCGCCGCCATGAAGCCGGCCAGGGTCAGGGTCAGCAGCACCAGGCTGATCACGCAGGCCGGCATGCGCCGGGCGCCGAACAGCTTGTCCGAGGCCAGGCCGATGAGGATCGGCCCGAGCAGCCCGGCCAGTTCGAAGGCCGTGGGGATGATCGCCGCGCCGACCTTGCCCACCGAGGGCATCTGCTCGAAGACGATCACCGGGCCCCACAGCAGGATGGCGTAGCGCGCCGGTTTCAACATGAAATAGGCCAGGCCCAGGGTCAGCACCGTGCGGTTGCGCAGGATCTCGCGCAACGGCGCCCAGACACTGCACAGGTTCGCCCCCGGCGCCATGCTCTGCGGCTCGGGCTCCACCGCCGGCAAGCCGACGTCCTCGGGCTTGTTGCGCTGGAAGATGAAGAACAGCACCGCTACTGCGGCCACCACCACGGCGCTGGAAAAGAACGCCGCATGCCAGGTGCCGACCAGGGTGTAGGCCCACCAGCCGGCGAACGGCGAGGCCACCAGGCCGCCGAAGGCGTAGCACGAACTCCACAGTCCCAGCACCCGTCCGCGCTGGGAGGCCGGGAAGAAACTGCCGATGTTCTTGCACAGCCCCGCCCAGCCGGTGGACTGCGCCAGCCCCTGAATCAGCATGCAGGTAGCAAAGATCGGGAAGGTCGCGTAGCTACCCATCACCACCGCGGCCGCCGCCGAGATCAACAGCCCGCCCAGCACCACCACGCGGGGGCCGAAGCGGTCGGCGAGCATGCCCCAGGTGAACTGGCCCACGGCGTAGGCGGCCAGGTAGATCGCATCGAGGTTGGCCATGGCGGCCTTGTCGAGCATGAAATTCGGATCCTCGCCGATGCCGAGCTTGGCCACCGAGAAGGCCTTGCGGGTGAAGTAGAAGGCGGCGTAGGCCAGCCAGGTGATCGCGAAGATCTGCACGCGCCAGCGCTTGATGGCGCCCAGGGATTGGTTCATTGACTCTGACCTCTTGCTTGAGTGTGCCGGCAGAATGTGAAGAAACGCCTGTCTTGTTGTTGTGTTGCGCACTGCGTGACGGAGGGACGTCACCTGGTCAGATGGCGGTGGTGTCGCCATGGCCGACATGGCGCCGCTCGTGGCAGCGTGGTCGGGTTGAAACACATGGAAACAGCTGCTGACTGATAAATAAAATCGATTTATCGTATTTCACACATAAGCCCAGCTTGTAAGCGGAGTGTTCGATGTCGGTCTCCCATGCTCAACTCAAGGCCTTTCATGCAGTCGCCGAACAGGGCAGCTTCACCCGTGCGGCGCAAAAGCTGTTTTTGACCCAGCCGGCGGTCTCCGACCAGGTACGCAAGCTCGAGGAGCGCTTCGGCGTGCTGCTGTTCCAGCGCAACAAGCGCTCGGTACAGCTCACCGACCTGGGCGAGCGCCTGCTGGGCGTGACCCAGCGCCTGTTCGCCTGCGAGGCCGAGGCCGTGGAGCTGCTGCAGGACTCCCGCGCCCTGCACACGGGCAGCCTGACCCTGGCGGTGGACGCCCCGGTGCACGTGCTGCCGCAGATCGCCCGGTTCTGCCAGCGCTATCCGGGGATCCAGGTGAAGATCGAGACCGGCAACACCGACGAGTCGCTGGCCCGGCTGTTCAGCTACCAGGCGGACCTGGCCCTGCTCGGGCGCGATGTCGATGATGAGCGGTTGTTCTGCGTGCCGATGCGGCGTGACCCGATGGTGGCGTTTGTCTCGCACAACCATCCGTGGGCCAGCCGGGGCCAGATCAGCCTGGCGGACCTGGACGACACGCCGTTGGTGCTGCGTGAGCCGGGGTCGGTGACGCGGCAGACGCTGGAGGAGGAGATGCAGCGGGCCGGGTTGCGGATTCGGCCGGCGATCCAGGTCGAGGGGCGGGAGGCGGCGCGGGAGGCGGTTGTGGTGGGGATTGGCGTTGGGGTTGTTTCGGCGGCGGAGTTCGGGGCTGATGCGAGGGTTTGTGCTTTGCCGATTGTGGATTGTCGGCGGCATTTGACTGAGACGCTGGTTTGTTTGAGTGAGCAGAGGACGCGGCGGGTGGTGGGTACGTTTTTGGAGATGGTTTTGGAGGGGGTTTAGGGCTTTAGGGCTGGGGCTGGGGCTGGGGCTGGGGCTTTGATGATTGTTTTGGTTTTTGTATGCGCATTCGTAGAATATATCGACATTTAGTCACCTTTTCGCCTTTACGTGAACTGACCCCCGAAAGTTGGACGGGGTACGCTATGGGTTCAGCGCTTGAGTCCGAAATTGTACCGGGCTCAAGCCATTCAGTCTTAGACTTATACGTTCTTGATTGTAGTAGGCGATGTAGTCCTCTAGCCCTGATGCCAGTTGCTCAACACTGTCAAACGATTCCAGATAGAAAAACTCGCTCTTGAGTGTACCGAAAAAGCTTTCCATCGCGGCATTGTCCAGGCAGTTGCCCTTACGCGACATGCTCTGCTGGATTTCCTTTCCGCCCAGCATATGTCGATAAGCAGGCTGTCGATATTGCCAACCTTGATCGGAGTGCAATATCGGTTTGTCATCTGGGCTCAGCCGCTCGAAAGCTTGCTCCAACATCGTCGATACCATCTTGAACTCAGGGCGCGGATTGATCTGATAGGCAAGAATTTCGCCGTTGTACAGGTCCATCACAGGTGAAAGATACAGCTTCTGCCCTTTCACCTTGAACTCAGTCACATCGGTTACCCATTTCTGATTAGGGGCTTCCGCCTTGAATTCACGCTTGAGCAGATCAGATGCAACAAGCCCTTCGGAACCTCGGTAGGAGCGATATTTCTTCACTTTTACCAGGGATTTCAGATTCATCAACTGCATCAACCGCTGCACCTTCTTGTGATTGATCACTTCGCCGTGCCGCTCAAGCACTGCGGTGATGCGGCGATAGCCGTACCGCCCCTTGTGCTTGTGATAGAGGCTATTGATGCGCTCTTTGAGAACCGCATGCTTGTCGGTCACCAACGCTTTGCTTTGGTAATAGAAGGTGCTGCGTGCCAGCCCTGCCGCGCGTAAAAGCAGAGCTAGCCGATGCTCATGCCTCAATCCTTGGACGGTCTGCGCTTTCTTGATTGCGCAGTGCTGGGGTCCGCTTGGATCAAGGCATCGAGCTTTTTTAGATAGGCATTCTCCGCACGCAGATACTCCAGCTCTTCGAGCATCTGCTCAGGTGTCAGCTCGGTATCTGCAGGGGGAGCCGGGCTTATGCTGGGTTGTTTTGATGCTTTGCGGGGCATTCGGGATTCTCGGGCACGATGCGGGTGAAGTGCTTCTACTCCGCCTTCATCGTACAGCCTTTTCCACTGCCTGATGCTACTCGGACCTCGGATATCAAACTGTATGCAGGCTTGCTGGGCTGACAGTCCGCCTTGCTCGATGCACTGCAAAACCTTCAACTTGAACTGGGCGTCGTAGTGGCTGTACTTGGTAGTCAGACCTGCTGCGCCGTGTTGCTCATAGCCCTTTATCCAACGGCGTAGCAACGATGGACTCAGGCTATGCTTCAGTGCTACCTCATGAACACTCCGTGCAGAAAGGCACTCTTCGATGAGTGCTTGCTTGAGCGCTAGATTGTATTTCGTCATGGAACACCCTCCGGTTGGAGTCAGGCGTCCAACTTTCGGGGGTCAGTTCAACGGCGACCTACTTTTCTCTAGGGAAAAGTAGGCAAAACCGTTCCGCTCCGTTCATACGGCCCCTGCGCTTCGCTCCGGGGTTCCCTCGCTCCGTTCTTGCTCCCGGGAGGACCGCGCTGAACGCCCCATCCTGGGGCGCAGCGCTTGACGGCCATCCATGGCCGTCACCTCCCTCCGCAAGAACTCCGCTCGGCCTCCTGAAGTCGCAATTGGCGGCGCCTGGACTATTGCGCGCTTAGAAGCAAGAGCAAGAGCAAGAGCAAGAGCAAGAGCAAGAGATGCGAAGTTAGTTGTTTAACAGTTAGTTATGCATTGATTCTTCCGGCCCTTTCGCGGGGCAAGCCCGCTCCTACAGGGTTATATATAACGGCGACTGTCGTGTAGGAGCGGGCTTGCCCCGCGATGCGAACGAAAGATTAATTATATTTAAACTAGCGACAGCTGCGCCAATCCAGGCGCCGCCCGTAACTTCGCGACTTCAGGAGGCCGAACGCAGGTCTTGCGGAGGGAGGTGACGGGCATGGATGCCCGTCAAGCGCTGGGGCCCAGGATGGGCCCTGCAGCGCGGTCCTCCCGGGAGCAAGGCCGGAGTGAGGGGACCCGGAGCGAAGCGTAGGGCCGGATGAATGGAGCGAGGCGGCTTTGGTTACTTTGGCCAAGACCAAAGTAACCCGCCGTAAGGGCGGAAAGGTGAATAAGCGTCGACATCCTAAATGAATGCACATACAACTTTCAAAACCACCCAACAACAATAGTTCTCAAAGCACTGACAACTAAGACACCATGAAAATCATCAGGCACGCAATAAAAAACGGGTAGAACCTAACGCCCCACCCGCCCCCAATCACCCATCAAGCCTTATCAGCCAACCTCCCCACCAGCCCATCGACAAACGCCAAGGCATTGATAACCCCCTCATGCCCATCAGCGATCACCGTAGAACTGGCCAACCCATTGACCGAAGCCTGCGCCAGCAACCCCGCCTCCCCCATCCGCACCCGCTCCAGGCTACGACTCTCGCTGGCCCACCAGCAATCCACCCGGACCGCCAGCGGCCGCAGGCGAAACGCCTGGCTCAGTTCGACGTTGCGATCGAGGACAGCGAAGCCATCGACGATCTCCCGCTGCAGATGCACATCCTCGTGAATGGCCCGCAGCCGCTCTGCGCTGACACCGCCGGCAGCGGCCACCTGCTCGATGACCCACTCGGTCCTGTCGACCCCGGCCGGCAGACGCCCGGCCTCGTCGATGAAGCCGACGATACGGGCTTCACCTACACCCGGAGCGAAGGCCAGCAGACCACGCAACAGGCTCTCGTCCGCCCGCGCCACCTGCACCACCTCGACGGGCTCGGCCTCAAGGCCGGACACGTCCTTCGGCAGCAGGGTATCGACCAGGCCGACGAAGCCCACTTCCTGGCCTGCCTGCTCCAGGGCGTGAGCCACCTCCAGCGCCAGGGCGCCACCCAGCGACCAGCCCAGCAGATGGTAAGGGCCGCTGGCCTGGGTACGACGAATCTGCTCGACGTAATAGCCGACCATCGCCGCCCAGGACTCGTCCACCCAGCCCGGCTCGGCGTAGCACTTGTTGACCAGGCCATACACCGGACGCTCGTCGGCCAGGCGGCTGGCCAGCGGGTAGTAGGCGTAGGCACCGCCACCGCCCGGCGGCAGGCAGAACAGCGCCGGACGCTGCAGTTGGCAACCGTTGAGGTTGATCACCGACGATTTCAGGCGATCCTTGCCGCCGCCAATGAAATTCGCCAGTTCCTCGAAGCTCGCCATCAGCATGAACTCATGCAGGCTGATGTTGATGGCAAAGGCTTCACGCACCCTGTTCACCAGCGTGATCACCAACAACGAGTGGCCACCAAGTTCGAAGAAGTTGTCGTGCAGGCCAACCTGCTCGACCTTCAGCACTTCGCTCCAGATCGCGGCCAGTTGTTGCTCCAGCTCCGTACGCGGGGCCACGTAGCCTTGTTGCAGTTGGCTGGCGTCGGGCTTGGGCAGGGCCTTGCGGTCCAGCTTGCCGTTGGCCGTCAGCGGCCACTGGTCCAATACCAGGAAGTGGGTCGGGACCATGTAGTCCGGCAAGTTGGCTTTCAGGTGCTGTCTCAGCGTGTCACGCAGCGCTGCGTGGTCTGCATGTTCGTCTTGGGCGATCAGGTAGGCCGCCAGTTGCTTGCCCCCTGCTCCGTCGATATCCAGCACCAGCACTTCGCGCACGGCAGAGTGCTCTTGCAGGCGTGCCTCGATCTCACCCAGTTCGATACGGAAGCCACGGATCTTCACCTGGTGGTCGATCCGGCCCACGTATTCGATCACTTCCTGGCCGCGATAACGCGCCAGGTCGCCAGTGCGGTACAGGCGTCCGCCTTCGCTGGAGAACGGATCCGGCACAAAGCGTTCGGCGGTCAGCGAGGCACGGTTGTGGTAACCGCGTGCCAGGCCGGCGTGGCCGACATGCAGCTCACCCGTGCAACCCTTGGCCACCGGATTGAAATCGGCATCCAGCACGTACATCGACAGGTCCGGGATCGCCGCACCGATCGGGCTGCCCGGCTGCTGGGTATCGGCAAAGCGGATCGGCCGGTAGGTCACGTGAACCGTGGTCTCGGTGATGCCGTACATGTTGATGAGGTTGTCGCAGTCTTCACCGAAACGCTCGAACCACGGTTGCAGCGCGGCCACATCCAACGCTTCGCCACCGAAGATCACGTAGCGCAGTGCCAGATCATCAGCACTGTCACAGGCCACTCGCATCAGCGGCTTGAACGCCGATGGGGTCTGGTTCAGCACGGTAACGCCCTGCTCCACCAGCAGCTGGTGGAAGTCTTCCGGCGAACGGGTGGTTTCACGCGGCACGATCACCAGGCGACCGCCGTGCAACAGCGCACCGAAGATCTCCCAGACCGAGAAGTCAAACGCGTACGAGTGGAACAGCGTCCACACATCCTGCGTGCCGAAGCCGAACCAGGCATCGGTGGCCTTGAACAGGCGCAGCAGGTTGTGGTGCGGCAGCAGCGTACCTTTCGGCTTGCCGGTCGAGCCCGAGGTGTAGATCACATAGGCCAGGTTGTCCGGCTGGGTCAGGTGCTCCGGGTTTTCCTCGCTGTAGCCAGCCAGGTCGTCTTCCAGCTTCAGGCTGCGAACCTGCGCCGGTACGGGCAGATCGGCCAGCAGATGCCCTCGGGTCAGCAGCAGTTGAATGCCGCTGTCTTCCATCATGTAGCTCAGGCGGTCCTGCGGGTACTCCGGATCCAGCGGCACATAGGCGCCACCCGCCTTGAGGATCGCCAGCAGCCCGACGATCATCTCGAACCCGCGCTCCACCGCGATGCCCACCAACACATCCGGCCCCACGCCCTGCTCGCGCATCTTGTGGGCCAGACGGTTGGCGCGACGATTGAGCTGGTCGTAGCTCAGCGACTGCCCGGCGAAGGTCACGGCGATCGCCTCAGGCGTACGCGCCGCCTGCGCCTCGATCAGCTCATGGGCGCAAGCTTCGCTAGGGAAGCTGGCAATGTCCTGCTCCGCCGCCACGCTCAAGGCCAAGTCACCCAGCGCCTGTTGCGGCGAATCCGCCAATCCTTCCAGCAGCTCGACGAAGTGCGCTGCCAACTGTTCAACGGCCGATTCGGCATAACTGGCGCGATCAAACTTGAAGCTGGCCAGCAGCTTGTCACCCACCTGTGCCACCAGGGTCAGCGGATAGTTGGTCTGCTCCTGGCTGACCACCTCGCCAAACGCCAGTTCCTGGGGCGCACCGGCTTGAAGCGCCTCGGACACCGGATAGTTCTCGAACACCAGAATATTGTCGAACAGCGCCTCGCCGCTCCAGTCGGCCCAGCGCTGGATCTCGTACAGCGGCGTATGCTCGTGCTCGCGCAAGGCCAGGTTCAGCGCCTGGACCTGCTGCACCCAATCGCCCACGGTCTGTTCCGGACGCGGGCTGGCGATCACCGGCAGGGTGTTGATGAACAGCCCCAACTGCTCCTCGACACCCGGCAACTCGGCCGGACGACCGGCCACGGTGGCGCCGAAGGTCACGCTGGACTGCCCGGTATAGCGCTGCAACAGCAGCAGCCAGGCCGCCTGGACCAGGGTGTTGAGGGTGACCCGCTGTTCCCGGGCAAACTCGCCCAGGCGCTGGGTGCGTTGCGGGTCGAGCAGCACCGGGTATTCACCTTGTCCCTGCCCATCAGCTTCGGAGCGGAACGCCTGGGCCAGCCGGGTGGGTTCGTTCAAGCCGGCGGTGCGCTCGCGCCAGAAGCGCTCGCTGGCAGCCTGGTCCTGACGTTGCAGCCACTGGATATAGTCGCGGTAACGGCTGGTCTTGGCCGCCGGCACGACACCGGCGTAACGCTGCAGCACCTCGCCGAACAGCCGCGAGCTGCTCCAGCCATCCAGCAGGATATGGTGGTTGGTCAGCACCAGCTGGTACTCCTGCTCGCCGGTACGGATCACCGCCAGGCGCAGCAGCGGGCCACAGGCCAGGTCGAAGCCGGCGCGCAGGTCGGCCTCGGCCCAGGCTTGCAACGCCGTCGGCAAGTTGGCCTGGTCACGCCAGTCCAGCTCCACCAGCGGCAGGCGCGCCTCGCGCAGGACCACTTGCAGCGACTGGTCGTAGCCGCTGACAAAGCTGCTGCGCAGCACCTCGTGGCTATCCAGGGTAGCCTGCCAGGCCGCGACGAAACGCGGCACATCCAGGCCCTGCACCTCGACCCGCAGCTGGTTGATGTAGTTGCCCGCCGCCTGCTCGTAGAGGCTGTGGAACAGCATGCCCTGCTGCATCGGCGACAACGGGTAGATGTCCTCGATATTGCCCGCCGCCACCGGCAACATCGCCAGCTGGCGCTGGTCAAGACGGGCCAGCGGGAAGTCCGACGGCGTCACGCCCGCCACGCCCGGGGTGGTGCAGTGGGCGATCAGCAGGCGCAGTTCCTCGGCGTATTCATCAGCCAGGCGCTGGATCTGCCCACGCTCGAACACCGCGCTGCTGAAGCTCCAGTCCAGGGCCAGCTCGCCGGCGTAGACCTGGCCGTCGATGCTGAGCAGGCTGCCCAGCGGCGCCTCCGGGCTCTGCCTCTGCCCCGCGCCTTCCGGCGCCGGGACGAACAGGCCTTGCTCGCTGTCGAAGCTGCCGTCGAACTGCCCCAGGTAGTTGAACACGATGCTGCCCTGGGCCAGGGCGCCGAGGGTTTCGCGGGCCTGTGCGTCGCCCAGGTAACGCAGTACACCGTAGCCGATGCCCTTGGCCGGCACGGCGCGCAGCTGTTCCTTGACCGCCATGATCGACGCACCCAGGTCGCTCGCCGGGATCAGTTTCAATGGATACAGGCTGCTGAACCAACCCACCGTGCGGGTGATGTCGAGGTCGTCGAACAGGTCTTCACGGCCATGGCCTTCCAGGCGGATCAGCGCGTGCGCCTCGCCGGTCCAGCGGCGGATGACCCGCGCCAGCGCCGTCAGCAGCAGGTCGTTGACCTGGGTGCGGTAGGCGGCCGGCGCCTCTTGCAGCAGTTGCCGGGTCAGCTCGGCGTTCAGCTGGGTGCGCACCGAGATCTCATGCTTGCGTTGCTGGCCACCCTGCGGGTTGGCCCCTGGCAGGGCGTCGCTGACGTCCTGCAACTGCGCCTGCCAGTAGGCCAGCTCGGCCACCAGCGCAGGGCTGCGGGCATGCTCGCGCAGGTGCTCGGCCCAGGCCTTGAGCGAGCTGCTCTTGGCCGGCAGCACCGGGGTCTTGCCGGCCGCCAGGGCCTGGCAGGCCGCCTGCAGATCTTCGAGCAGGACGCGCCAGGACACGCCGTCGACCACCAGGTGGTGGATCACCACCAGCAGGCGCTGCTGGCCTTCGGGCAGGTCGATCAGCACCACCCGCAGCAGCGGGCCATGCTTCAGGTCCAGGCTGCGCTGGGCTTCGTCGGCCAGTTCCGGCAGGCGCGCGGCATCGTCCAGTTGATGCACCCACAGCAACTGCTGCGCATCGACCGGCGCGAACTGCCCCTGCCACTGCCCCTGCTCTTCGCTGAAACGCAGGCGCAGGGCGTCGTGCTGTGCCACCAGCAGCTTGAGCGCCGCCTGCAGCAACGCCACCGTCAACGGCTGGCGCGGGCTCAGCAGCACCGCCTGGTTCCAGTGGTGACGCTGGGGAATCGCGGTGTCGAAGAAACGCGCCTGGATCGGCAGCAACGGCAGACTGCCGCTGACCTGCTCGACCACCTCGGCCGCCGGTTTCTTCTCGATCAGCTTGGCCACCGCCGCCAGTTGGCCGATGGTCTGTTTCTCGAACAGTTGCTTGGGGCTGAGCTTGATGCCCTGGCGCTTGGCCCGGGCGATGATCTGCAGGCTGAGGATCGAATCGCCGCCCAGCTCGAAGAAGTTGTCGGTGCTGCCCACTTGCTCGCGCTTGAGCACTTCGCACCAGATCGCGGCAAGTTTCTCCTCGATTTCGCCCACCGGCGCGATGTAGCGCTGCTTGGCCAC
Source organism: Pseudomonas sp. 2hn (assembly GCF_019646095.1). NCBI lineage: Bacteria > Pseudomonadati > Pseudomonadota > Gammaproteobacteria > Pseudomonadales > Pseudomonadaceae > Pseudomonas > Pseudomonas sp. 2hn. The sequence continues at coordinate 3,487,899 of NZ_CP081016.1, forward strand.
GCCTGGTTTGGGCAGCGCCTTTTTGTCCAGCTTGCCGTTGGCGGTCAGCGGCAGGCGCTCGAGCAGCAGCACCTGCGCCGGCACCAGGTACTCCGGCAGGCGCGCCTGCAAGGCCTGGCGCAATGTCTCGGCCTGCAGTTCGACGCCCGCCGCCGGCACGGCCCAGGCCACCAGGTGCAGGCGCGACGGATCGCTGTCCAGAGGCAGCGCCAGCACCACGGCCTCGCCGACCCCGGGCAGGCCTTGCAGCACCTGGCCGACCTCGCCCGGCTCGACCCGGTAGCCGCGGATCTTCACCTGGTCGTCGCCACGGCCCAGGTATTCCAGCACGCCCTGGTCCAGGCGTGCGCGGTCACCGGCACGGTACAGCCGCTCACCGTCCTGGCCAAAGGGATCGGGGATGAAACGCTCGGCGGTCAGGCCCGGCTGGCCGACATAGCCCTGGGCCAGGCCCTGGCCACCCAGGTACAGCTCGCCAGCCACCCGCTCGGGCAGCGGGTTGAGGTAGGCATCCAGCACCCGCGCCTGGCCGTTGTCCAGCGGCCGCCCCACCGGCACGCTGCGCCAGCCGGGCAGGCGTTCGCCGACTTCGTGGGTGAGGATGCCCACGGTGGTCTCGGTCGGGCCGTAGTGGTTGATGATCCGGCAGCCGGGCTTCAGGCGCCGGACCTGTTCGATCAGTGCCCATGAGCTGGCCTCGCCGCCGAGGATCAGCAGCTGTTCGGGCAACACCCGCTCAGGCTGCGCGGCCTGCAGCAGACCCTGCAGGTGGCTGGGCACGATCTTCAGCACATCGACCCGGTGCTCGGCCATGTAGCTGGCAAAGCCGTCCGGGTCGAAGCCCTGGTCGTGGCCCAGCAGGTGCAGCAACCGGCCCGAGGCCAGCGCGCCGAACAGCACGGTGTGGCCCAGGTCCGCGGCCACGGTGGAGACCATCGCCAGGCTGGCGCCGGGTTGCAGGTCGAGGCGTTGCAGCACGCCCTGCAGGTAGTTGGCCAGTGCACCGTGGCTGATCACCACGCCCTTGGGCTGCCCGGTGGAACCCGAGGTGTAGATGATGTAAGCCGCTTGCTGCGGTTCAATGCGTACCGCCGGCGGCTGGTCGCTGCAGTCAGCGTGCTGCGCCGCGTCAAAGGCCAGCATCGGGCACACGCCCAGCCCCGCCGCCTGGGCATCGCCCAAGGCATGCACCAGCAGCCGCGCACCACTGGCCTGCAGCAGTTGCTGCAGGCGTTCGGCGGGCTGGCGGCTGTCCAGCGGCAGGTACACCGCGCCCAGTTTGAGCACGGCCAGCAGGCTGGTCACCCACTCGATGGAGCGCTCCTGGCACAGCGCCACGGTCATGCCCGGGGCGATGCCCTGCGCCTTCAGATAGTGGGCGAAGCGGTTGGCCTGCTGCTCCAGCTCCGCGTAGCTGACCATGCGATCACCCGCGCGCAGCGCTGTCTGCCCGGCACCGGCCTGCAGGCCTTGGCGCCACAGGGCGAGGAAGTCCGGCCGCGACCAGTCCCGATGGTTGGCCTCGACCTGCGCGGCCTGGGCATCGGGATGCTCGAACAGCGCCGCCTCAGGATACTCCACGAGGGTGCGCAGCACCGCCTGGAATGAAGCAGCGATGCGTTCGATGGTCGCGGCTTCGAACAGGTCGGTGCTGTAGGTGAAGTAGCCTTGCAGGCCGTCGGGGGTTTCGGAGAAGTCGAAGGCCAGGTCGAAGCGGGCATCGCGGCCTTCGACCGAAAAACCGCTGACGCTCAGGCCGCCCAGGGTTTGCCGGGCCTGGGCGGCGGCTTCGCTGTCGGCCAGGTTCTGGTTGATCTTCACTTGGAACAATGGGTTGTGGCCCAGCGTGCGCTCCGGCGCCAGGGCGTCCACCAGGTGCTCGAACGGCAGTTCCTGGTGCGACTGCGCGCCGCTGACCACCTGTTTCACCTGCTCCAGCAGGGCCGCGCCGCTCTGGCGCTCGTCCACCTGTACCCGCAGCACCTGGGTATTGATGAAGAAGCCGATCAGGCCTTCGACTTCCTTGCGGTTACGCCCGGCGTTGGGCGCACCGATGCGGATGTCGGCCTGGCCGCTGTAGCGCGCCAGGGTCACGGCCAGGGCCGCGAGGGTCAGCATGAACACGGTCTGCCCCTGGCTGCGCGCCTGGGCCTTGAGCTTGGCCGACAACGCCGCCGGCACATCGCTGCGCAGGGTCGCGCCGCGGTAGCTGGGGTGCGCCGGGCGCTCATGATCCAAAGGCAGCTCCAGCACCGGGTGCTCGTCGCCCAGTTGCTGTTTCCAGTACTGCAACTGGCGCTCGCCCTCGCCGGCCTCGAGCCAGGCGCGCTGCCAGATCGCATAGTCGGCGTACTGCACCTCGAGCGGCGGCAGGTCGGCGGCACGGCCCTGGGACAGCGCTTCGTACAGGTGCACGAACTCCTGCACCATCAGCTCGCCCGACCAGCCGTCGGAGACGATATGGTGCATGCACACCGTCAGCACATGTTCGCTGGGCGCCAGGCGCAGCAAGCGGACCCGCAGCGGCGGCCCTTCGAGCAGGTCGAAGGGCGCATCCAGCGCCTCGCGAACCGCGCCGCGCAGGCACTGTTCGAGATCTTCGCCCGGACCGGCCTGCACCTCGCGCACTTCCAGGCTAACGCCCGACTGCTCAAGGACCTGCTGGTGGAACTCACCCTCTTCTGAGACGAAACGCGTGCGCAGGCTTTCGTGGCGCCGCACCAGCGCGTCCAGGGCCTCGGCCAGGGCCTGCTGGTTCAGCGAGCCACTCAGGCGCACCGCCATCGGCACGTTGTAGAAACTGCTCTGCGGCTCCAGCTGCCAGAGGAACAGCATGCGCTGCTGGGCATAGGACAGCGGGATGCGCGGGCTGTCGTGGCGAGTGACGGCGATCGGCAGCAGGCGGAAGCTCTGCCCGGTCTCGCGCATCTTGTCGAGGATCTGCCGACGCTGCTCCAGGGCAAGGCCGACAAAGCGCTTGGCGATACGTTCTGCTGTGCTCTTGTCCATCTCAGACGCCCGCCATTTCATTCATCATTCTTTCGATATCGGACAAGCCGTCGTCACTCAACGACAGGCCGGTGGAGGCACAGGCCTGGGCAAAATCATTCAATTGCGGTTTCTCGAATAGCAGGCGCAGCGGGATGTCGATCCCCAGGCCCGAGTTGATCTTGGAAATCAGCTGGGCCGCCAGCAGCGAATGCCCGCCCAGCTCGAAGAAGTCATCCATCAGGCCCACCCGCTCGACCTCCAGCACCTCGGCCCAGAGCGCCGCCAGCTGCTGTTCCAGCTCGCTGACCGGGGCCACGTAGGCCGACTGCGCCTGGCGGGTATCGGGGGCCGGCAGCGCCTTGCGGTCGAGCTTGCCGTTGGGCAGCAGCGGCATGCGCTCGAGCAGCACCAGGTACATCGGCACCATGTAGTCCGGCAGGCTGGCGCCCAGGTGCGCCTTCAGTTCGGCGCGCAGGCCAGCGTCCTCCTCGGGCATCGCGTCGGGCACCAGGTAGGCGGCCAGCTGCTTGCCGCCCGGGCCGTCGATATCGACCACCAGCACTTCGCGCACCGCCGGGTGCTCGCGCAGGCGCGCCTCGATCTCGCCCAGTTCGATGCGAAAGCCCCGGATCTTCACCTGGTGGTCGATACGCCCGGCGTACTCGACCACACCCTGCTCGCGGTAACGCGCCAGGTCGCCGGTGCGATACAGGCGGGCACCCGGCGTGGTGGCGAACGGATCGGGGATGAAACGTTCGGCAGTCAGCCCCGGGCGGTTGTGATAACCGCGAGCGAGCAGCTCGCCACCCACCAGCAGTTCGCCGATGGCCCCCGGCAGGGCCAGGTCGCCGTCGGCATCCACCAGGTGGATCGAGCGGCCGGCCAGGGCCTTGCCGATCGGGATCTGCACCGGCAGGGGCTGCTCGCCAGTGACATAGGCGCTGCAGTCATGGCTCATGACACTGACGGTGGCCTCGGTCGGCCCATAGGTGTTGAGCAGGCGCACATGGCCGAGCCCGGCCTGTTGCCAGGCCAGCACGGCGTCGGCGGCCATGGCCTCGCCGCCCATGTGGATGCGCCGCAGCTGGCCGTAGTCGCGCGGGCCCTTGGCCGCGAAGTCCTTGGCCAGCAGGTGCCAGTAGGCGGTCGGCAGGTCGGCGAAGGTGATGCCTTGGGTCACCACTTCGCGATAGAAGGTCTCGCTGTCCCACAGCGTCGGGCCGCGCACCACCACGCTGGCGCCGCAGATCAGCGCCGGGTACAGCTGCTCGACGAAAGCGTCGAAGTTGAAGGTGGAGAACTGCAACACCCGGTCGGCCGCCGACAGCCCGCAGAAACCCTTGGCGACATGGGCGTGCCGGCTCAGGGCCGCGGCGCTGATGCCCACGCCCTTGGGGCGGCCAGTGGAGCCGGAGGTGTACATGATGTACGCCAGGTTGTCGGGGTTGCCCAGTTCAGGCAGCGCATGGTTCGGCCAGGCGTCGAGGGGTTCGCTGTCCAGGCACAGGCAGCGTACCTGCGGCGCCACCGCCAGGCCTTGCAGCTGTGCGCTGTGGCCGAGCAGCAGGACGATGCCGCTGTCCTCCATCATGTACGCCAGGCGCTCGTGCGGGTAGTCGGGGTCCAGCGGTACATAGGCGCCACCGGCCTTGAGCACCGCCAGCAGGCCGACCACCATGTCCAGGCTGCGCGGCAGGGCGATGCCAACGCGCACGTCCGGGCCGATGCCTTCCTGGCGCAGGCGGTGGGCCAGCTGGTTGGCGCGCTGGTCCAGGGCCTGATAGGTGAGCTGCTGCCCTTCGCAGATCAGCGCCGTGGCCTGCGGCGTGCGCGCGGCCTGGTCGGCGATCAGCTGCTGCACGGTGCGCTGGTCGGGGTAGACCGCCTCGTGTCGGCTCCACTGCCCAAGGATGGTCTGGCGCTGCGCCGCGTCCAGCAGCGGCAGCTCGACAATGCGCTGGGCCGGCTGGGTGCTGACCGCCTGCAACAGGTTGAGCCAGTGCGCGGCCATGCGCTCGATGGTGGCGTGCTCGAACAGGTCGCAGACGTAGGTCAGGGTCGCACCCAGGCCATCCTCGCTTTCGAAGGTGTCCAGGGCCAGGTCCAGGTGTGCCGTTGGATTGCCCCAGCTCAGGCCTTCGATGCTCAAGCCCGGCAACTCGCGGGCCTGATCCGAGCGCTGGGCCTGGTGGTTGAACATCACCTGGAACAGCGGGTTGTGGCTCAGGCTGCGCTCAGGCTGCAGCGCCTCGACCAGTTGCTCGAACGGCAGGTCCTGATGGGCCTGGGCCTGCAACGCGGTGTGCTTGACCTGCTGCAGCAGCTCGCTGAAGGTCGTGTGCAGCTCGAACTGCGCCTTGAGCACCTGGGTGTTGACGAAGAAGCCGATCAGCCCCTCGGTCTCGGCGCGGGTGCGGTTGGCGATCGGTACGCCGACGCGGATGTCGGCCTGCCCGGTCTGGCGGTGCAGCAGGCTCTGGAACGAGGCCAGCAGCAGCATGAACAGCGTCACCCCTTGCTGGCGCGCCTGGGCCTTCAGGGCCTGGACCAGCGGCGCCGGCACCTCGATGGCGAGGCTGCGTCCGGCGTGGCTCTGCACGGTGGGCCGTGGGTGGTCGGTGGGCAGTTGCAGCACATAGTGCTCGCCGCCCAGCTGGGCCAGCCAGTAATCGAGCTGGCGGGCCTGCTCGCCGGCCGCCATCCACTGGCGCTGCCAGGCGGCATAGTCGGCGTACTGCACGGCCAGGGCCGGCAGCTCGGGCTGGCGGCCCTGGCTCAAGGCCAGGTAGGCGTTCACCACCTCATCGACCATGATCGGCATCGACCAGCCGTCGGCGACGATATGATGCAGGGTCAGCACCAGCACATGCTCGTCTTCGGCCAGGCGCAGCAGACGTACCCGCAGCAGCGGCCCCTGGGTCAGGTCGAACGGGCGCTGGATCTCGCGGGCCACGCGCTCGCGGACGGCCTCGGTGGAGGTGTCCTGCAGCGACTCCATGACCAGGGTGAAGGTCGCGGGTGCCTGGATGCGCTGTAGTGCCTCGCCCTCCTGTTGCTCGAAGGTGGTACGCAGGCTCTCATGCCGCGTGACCAGCGCCTCGAAGGCCTGGCGCAGCGCCTCCAGGTTGATCCGGCCCTTCAGTTGCAGGGCTGCGGGGATATGGTAGGCGGCGCTTTCCGGCTCCAGCTGCCAGAGGAACCACTGGCGTTGCTGGGCGTAGGACAGCGGCAACGGCTGGTTGCGATCCACAATCGTGAATGCCGGCGCCTGGCTGGCCGAACCCTGGCCGGCAGCCTGGGCAAAAGCTTGCAGATCGGCGGACTCGAACAGGCTGCGTAGCGGGACCTCCAGCTCCAGGCGCTGGCGGATGCGGGAGGTCACCTGGGTGGCCAGCAGCGAATGACCGCCGAGTTCGAAGAAGTTGTCGTGCAGACCGACTTGCTCGACCTTCAGCACTTCGCTCCAGATCGCCGCCAGTTGCTGTTCCAGCTCCGTACGCGGGGCCACGTAGCCCTGTTGCAGCTGGCTGGCATCCGGTTTCGGCAGGGCCTTGCGGTCCAGCTTTCCGTTGGCGGTCAGCGGCCACTGCTCCAGCACCAGGAAATGCGTCGGGACCATGTAGTCCGGCAGGTTGGCTTTCAGGTGTTGTTTCAGCGTGTCGCGCAGCGCTGCGTGGTCTGCATGTTCGTCTTGAGCGATCAGGTAAGCGGCCAGTTGCTTGCCCCCTGCCCCGTCGATATCCAGCACCAGCACTTCGCGCACCGACGCATGCTCTTGCAGGCGTGCCTCGATCTCGCCCAGTTCGATACGGAAGCCACGGATCTTCACCTGATGGTCGACCCGGCCCACGTATTCGATCACCTCCTGGCCGCGATAACGGGCCAGGTCGCCGGTGCGGTACAGGCGCCCGCCTTCGCTGGAGAACGGGTCCGGTACGAAACGTTCTGCAGTCAGCGAGGCACGGTTGTGGTAACCGCGTGCCAGGCCGGCGTGGCCGACGTGCAGTTCACCCGTGCAGCCCTTGGCCACCGGATTGAAGTCGGCATCCAGCACGTACATCGACAGGTCCGGGATCGCCGCACCGATCGGGCTGCCCGACTGCTGCGTATCGGCAAAGCGGATCGGCCGATAGGTCACGTGGACCGTGGTCTCGGTGATGCCGTACATGTTGATCAGGTTGTCGCAGTCTTCACCGAAGCGCTCGAACCACGGTTGTAGCGCGGCCACATCCAGGGCTTCGCCGCCGAAGATCACATAGCGCAGCGACAGGTCGGACGCACTGTCACAGGCCACTCGCATCAGCGGCTTGAACGCCGACGGGGTCTGGTTGAGCACGGTCACGCCCTGCTCCACCAGCAACTGGTGGAAGTCTTCCGGCGAACGCGTGGTTTCACGCGGCACGATCACCAAACGGCCACCGTGCAGCAGCGCACCGAAAATCTCCCAGACGGAGAAGTCGAACGCGTACGAGTGGAACAGCGTCCATACATCCTGCGGACCGAAGCCGAACCAAGAGTCGGTCGCCTTGAACAGACGCAGCAGGTTGTGGTGCGGCAGCAGCGTGCCTTTCGGCTTGCCGGTGGAACCCGAGGTGTAGATCACATAGGCCAGGTTGTCCGGCTGAGTCAGGTGCGCGGGGTTTTCCTCGCTGTAGCCAGCCAGGTCGTCTTCCAGCTTCAGGCTGCGGACCTGCGCCGGTACGGGCAGATCGGCCAGCAGATGCCCTTGCGCCAGCAGCAGTTGAATGCCGCTGTCTTCCATCATGTAGCTCAGGCGGTCCTGCGGATATTCCGGATCCAGCGGCACATAGGCGCCACCCGCCTTGAGGATCGCCAGCAGCCCGACGATCATCTCGAACCCGCGCTCCACCGCGATGCCCACCAGCACATCCGGCCCCACGCCCTGCTCGCGCAGCTTGTGCGCCAGGCGGTTGGCGCGGCGGTTGAGCTGGTCGTAGCTCAGCGCCTGCCCGGCGAAGGCTACGGCAATCGCCTCAGGCGTACGTGCCACCTGCGCCTCGATCAACACATGAGCGCACTCGGCACTAGGATAACGCTGCACATCCGCTTGCAGCTCGACCAACTCGGCCGCATCGAGCAACGGCAGTTGCGCCACGCGCTGGCCACTGTCCTGGCAGATGCCCTGCAGCAGATTGCGCCAGTACCCGCCCAGACGCTCGGCCGTGGCCGGGTCGAACAGCGCGGTGGCATAGGTCAGGATGGCGCTCAGCCCGGCGCCGTGCTCGACCGTGTTGAGCACCAGGTCGAACTGGGCGGTGCGCTCTTCCCAGTCCAGCCCCTCAATCCGCAGCCCGGGCAACTCCTGGGCCATGCCGGGGTTTTCCGTCTTGTGGTTGAACAGCACCTGGAACAGCGGGCTGTGGCTCATGCTGCGCTCGGGCTGCAGCGCCTCGACCAATTGCTCGAACGGCAGGTCCTGGTGCGCCTGGGCCTGCACGGCGGTCTGCCTGACCTGTTGCAGCAGCTCGGCGAAAGTGGTGCGCAGGTCAAAGCGGGCGTCGAGCACCTGGGTGTTGACGAAGAAGCCGATCAGGCCCTCGGTCTCGGCCCGGTTGCGGTTGGCGACCGGCACGCCGACGCGCACCTGCGCTTGACCGCTGAGGCGGTGCAACAGTGTCTGGAACGAGGCCAGCAGCAGCATGAACAGGGTCACGCCCTGCTGCCGCGCGGTAGCCTTGAGGGCCTCGACCAGCTCGCGCTCCAGACCGATGTCCAGGCGGGCGCCGGCGTGGCTCTGCTGCAAGGGCCGCGGACGGTCGGTCGGCAGCTCCAGCAGCGGTTGCTCGTCACCCAGCCGCCGGCGCCAGTAGTCGAGCTGGCGAGACTGCTCGCCGGCCTCCATCCACTGGCGCTGCCAGGCCGCATAGTCGGCGTACTGGAACGCCAGGGCCGGCAGTTGCGGGGCGATGCCCTGGCAATGTGCGGCATACAGGCGCACCACTTCATCGACCATGACCGGCATCGACCAGCCATCGGCGACGATATGGTGCAGGGTCAGCACCAGCACATGATCATCGGCGGACAGGCGCAGCAGGCGGGCGCGCAGCAGCGGGCCGTGCTCCAGGTCGAATGGCTGGGCGGTTTCCTCGACAATACGTGCCTGCAGGGCTTCGGCGTTGACCGTTTCGACGGCCAGGTCGAAGTCGCTGGCCGGGTGGATGCGCTGCCAGGCTTGGTCACCTTCCTGATGGAAGGTGGTGCGCAGGGTTTCATGACGGGCGATCAGCGCGGCGAAGCTGCTGCGCAGGGCCTCGATGTTCAGCTCGCCCTTCAGGCGCAGGGCCGAAGGGATGTTGTAGGCGGCGCTGTCCGGCTCCAGCAGCCAGAGGAACCACTGGCGTTGCTGGGCGTAGGACAGCGGCAGCGGCTGGCTGCGGTCCACGACAGTGAACGCCGGCGCCTGGCTGGCCGAACCTTGGCCTGCGGCCTGGGCGAAGGTCTGCAGGTCGGCGGACTCGAACAGGCTGCGCAGCGAGACTTCCAGCTCCAGGCGCTGGCGGATGCGCGAGGTCACCTGGGTGGCCAGCAGCGAGTGACCGCCGAGTTCGAAGAAGTTGTCGTGCAGACCGACTTGCTCGACCTTCAGCACTTCGCTCCAGATCGCCGCCAGTTGCTGCTCCAGCTCCGTACGCGGGGCCACGTAGCCTTGTTGCAGTTGGCTGGCGTCGGGCTTGGGCAGGGCCTTGCGGTCCAGCTTGCCGTTGGCCGTCAGCGGCCACTGGTCCAATACCAGGAAGTGGGTCGGGACCATGTAGTCCGGCAAGTTGGCTTTCAGGTGCTGTCTCAGCGTGTCACGCAGCGCTGCGTGGTCTGCATGTTCGTCTTGGGCGATCAGGTAGGCCGCCAGTTGCTTGCCCCCTGCTCCGTCGATATCCAGCACCAGCACTTCGCGCACGGCAGAGTGCTCTTGCAGGCGTGCCTCGATCTCACCCAGTTCGATACGGAAGCCACGGATCTTCACCTGATGGTCGATCCGGCCCACGTATTCGATCACTTCCTGGCCGCGATAACGCGCCAGGTCGCCAGTGCGGTACAGGCGCCCGCCTTCGCTGGAGAACGGATCCGGCACGAAGCGTTCGGCGGTCAGCGAGGCACGGTTGTGGTAACCGCGTGCCAGGCCGGCGTGGCCGACATGCAGTTCACCCGTGCAACCCTTGGCCACCGGATTGAAATCGGCATCCAGCACATACATCGACAGATCCGGGATCGCCGCACCGATCGGGCTGCCCGGCTGTTGCGTATCGGCAAAGCGGATCGGTCGGTAGGTCACATGGACCGTGGTCTCGGTGATGCCGTACATGTTGATCAGGTTGTCGCAGTCTTCACCGAAGCGCTCGAACCACGGTTGCAGCGCGGCCACATCCAGGGCTTCGCCACCGAAGATCACATAGCGCAGCGACAGGTCGGACGCACTGTCACAGGCCACCCGCATCAGCGGCTTGAACGCCGACGGGGTCTGGTTCAGCACGGTCACGCCCTGCTCCACCAGCAGCTGGTGGAAGTCTTCCGGCGAACGGGTGGTTTCACGCGGCACGATCACCAGGCGACCGCCGTGCAGCAGCGCGCCGAAGATCTCCCACACCGAGAAGTCGAAGGCGTACGAGTGGAACAGCGTCCATACATCCTGCGGGCCGAAGCCGAACCAGGCATAGGTGGCCTTGAACAGGCGCAGCAGGTTGTGGTGCGGCAGCAGCGTACCTTTCGGCTTGCCAGTCGAACCCGAGGTGTAGATCACATAGGCCAGGTTGTCCGGCTGAGTCAGGTGCGCGGGGTTTTCCTCGCTGTAGCCGGCCAGGTCGTCTTCCAGCTTCAGGCTGCGAACCTGCGCCGGCACGGGTAGATCGCCCAGCAGATGCCCCTGAGTCAGCAGCAGTTGAATGCCGCTGTCTTCCATCATGTAGCTCAGGCGGTCCTGCGGGTACTCCGGATCCAGTGGCACATAGGCGCCACCCGCCTTGAGGATCGCCAGCAGGCCAACGATCATCTCGAAGCCGCGCTCCACCACAATACCGACCAGCACATCCGGCCCCACGCCCTGCTCGCGCAGTTTGTGCGCCAGGCGGTTGGCACGGCGGTTGAGCTGGTCGTAGCTCAGCGCTTGCCCGGCAAAAGTCACGGCGACCGCCTCAGGCGTACGCGCCGCCTGCGCTTCGATCAACTCCTGGGCACAAGCCGTGCTTGGATAGCGCTGCACATCGACTTTCCACTCGCCCTGCTCTGCCACATCGAGCAACGGCAACTGCGCCACACGCTGCGCGTGGTCCTGGCAGATGCCCTGCAACAGGTTGCGCCAATGCCGGCCGATGCGCTCGACCGTGGCCGGGTCGAACAGCGAGGTGGCGTAGGTCAGTGCCGCGATCAGCCCGCCGTCATGCTCGGCGGTATTGAGGATCAGGTCGAACTGGGTGGTCTGCCCTTCCCAGCTCAAGCCCTCGACCTGCAGCTCGCCCAGCTGACGGGCCATGCCCGGGCTTTCGGCCTGGTGGTTGAACAGCACCTGGAACAACGGGTTGTGGCTCATGCTGCGCTCAGGCTGCAGCGCCTCGACCAGTTGCTCGAACGGCAGGTCCTGGTGCGCCTGGGCCTGCAGCGCGGCCTCGCGGACCTGCTGCAGCAACGCGGTGAAGGTGGTCTGCGGCGCGAACTCGGCCTTGAGCACCTGGGTATTGACGAAGAAACCGATCAGCCCCTGGGTTTCGGCCCGGGCACGGTTGGCCACCGGCACGCCGACACGGATATCGGCCTGACCGCTGTAGCGGTGCAACAGCGTCTGGAACGACGCCAGCAACAGCATGAACAGGGTCACCCCCTGCTGGCGCGCCAAGGCCTTGAGCGCCTGGGCCAGGGAGGCATCGATGTCGATGGCCAGGCGCGCGCCGTGGAAGTTCTGCACCGACGGCCGCGGACGGTCGACAGGCAGTTCCAGCAACGGCTGCTCGCCGGCCAGCTGCTGGCGCCAGTAGCCGAGCTGGCGCTCCTGCTCGCCCGCTTCCATCCAGTCGCGCTGCCACAACGCGTAGTCGGCGTACTGGATCGGCAGCTCGGCCAGGGTAACCGGCGAGCCCTGGCGCAAGCCTTGGTAAAGACGGATCAGCTCGTCCACCAGGATCGGCGTGGACCAGCCATCGGAGACGATATGGTGCACAGTGAGGATCAGCACATGCTCATCAGGCCCCAGCACCAGCAGCCTGACCCGCAGCAGCGGGCCCTGTTGCAGGTCGAAGGGTTGCTGCACCTCGGCTTCCACCCGCGCGCGGATGGCCGCTTCCAGATTCGCCGGATCGGCAACCGCGAACGGCTCCAACGTCAATGCCAACGGCATCGGCGGATGGACGATCTGCACCGCGCCGTCACCCTCCTGGCGGAAGGTGGTGCGCAGGGTCTCGTGGCGCGCCACCAGGCTGTCGAAGCTGCGCTGCAACGCCTCGATATCCAGCGCGCCCTTGAGTCGCAGCGCCGCCGGAATGTTGTAGGCGGCGCTGTGCGGATCGAGCTGCCAGAGGAACCACTGGCGCTGCTGTGCGTATGAAAGCGCTGCCCCGTCCGCAGATTCCCTTCTGAAGATCGGGGTGACCCCGTAGAGGTTGACACCCTGGCGCTTGAGCAAGGCTGCCAATGCCTTGCGCTCCCTGGTGGACAGCGACTTTACGGAGTCGAGCAGCTCTTGCACTTTGAATGTCTCCCGCTAAGCGATCAGATTATCTATTTCCTGTGCAGTAAGACGTTTCAAGGCCTCCAGGGATTTAGTCAGTTCGTCATGGGCATTGGCGACCTGCCCCGACTTGCGCTCGACCACCTGGCTGAAATCGGCCAGGGTGGCCTGCTCGAACAGCTCGTTCAGGCTCAGGTCGACGCCCAGTTGCTCGCGCACCCGACCGATCACCTGGACAATCAGCAGCGAGTGCCCACCCAGGTCGAAGAAGTTGTCCTGTAGGCCCACCCGCTCGACGTGCAGCACCTCGGCCCAGATCGCCGCCAGCTTGCGCTCCAGCTCCGTGACCGGCGCCACATGGGCCGGCTGCAGCTGGCTGGCATCCGGCAGCGGCAGGGCCTTGCGGTCCAGCTTGCCGTTGGGGGTCTGCGGCATGCGCGCCAGGCCCACCAGGTGACTCGGCACCATGTAGTCCGGCAGCCCGGCCTTCAGGTGCGCGCGCAGCTCGCCGCGCAGCGCTTCCACGCCTTGCTGCGCGTCGTGCAGCACCAGGTAGGCGGCCAGCTGCTTGCCGGCCGGGCCGTCGATATCGATCACCGCGGCCTCGCGGATCGCCGGGTGTAGCAGCAGGCGCTCCTCGATTTCGCCCAGCTCGATACGGAAGCCTCGGATCTTCACCTGATGGTCCAGGCGCCCGACATACTCGATCACACCGTCGTCGCGGTAGCGGGTCAGGTCGCCGGTGCGGTACAGGCGCGCGCCCGGCTCGCTGGCGAACGGATCCGGCACGAAGCGCTCGGCGGTGAGGCCCGGACGGTTGTGGTAGCCCCGCGCCAGGCCATCGCCGCCGATCAGCAGCTCACCGCGCGCGCCTTGCGGCAACAGGTCCAGCTCGGCACCGAGCACATGCAGGCGGGTGTTGGCCAGCGGACGGCCCAGCCACACGTCATCGCTGGCGGTCAGGTAGTGGCAGGCCGACCAGATGGTGGTCTCGGTCGGGCCATAGACGTTCCACACATGCCCGGCCTGGGCGATCAGGCGCTGGGCCAGCTCGGCGCTCAGCGCCTCGCCGCCGCACAGCACCTTCTTGCCGACGAAAGCCCCGGGCGTGGCGGCATCCAGCAGCATGCGCCAGGTCGATGGCGTGGCCTGGACGACACTGACCGCCTGGGCCTGGATCACCGCCAGCAAGGCCTGCGGGTCCTTGTTCACCTGCTCGCCCAGCAGCACTACGCTAGCGCCGCACAGCAACGGCAGGTACAGCTCAAGGCCGGCGATATCGAACGACAGCGAGGTCAGCGACAGCACCTTGTCCGAAGCGTCGATGCCCGGCTGGCGGGCCATGCTGCACAGGAAGTTGACCAGCGCGTCGTGGCGGATGGTCACGCCCTTGGGCTTGCCGGTGGAGCCGGAGGTGTAGATCACGTAGGCGAGGTTTTCCGGCAGTGCCAGCTGGCGCGGGTTGTCGTCGCCATGCTCGGCCGGCAGCGGCTGGTCCAGGCACAGGCTGTGCACCTGCGGCGGAATCGGCAGGCGCTGCAGCAGGCCGGACTGGGTCAGCAGCAGCGCGATGCCGCTGTCCTCCATCATGTAGGCCAGGCGGTCCTCGGGGAACTGCGGGTCCAGCGGCACATAGGCGCCGCCGGCCTTGAGCACCGCCAGCAGGCCGACCAGCATGTCCAGGCTGCGCTCCACGGCGATCCCCACCAGCACATCGGGGCCGACGCCCAGGCTGCGCAGGTGATGGGCCAGTGCGTTGGCGCGACGGTTCAGTTGCTCATAGCTCAGCGACCGCTCGCCCAGCACTGCGGCGATGGCCTGCGGCCTGCGCGCGGCCTGCGCCTCGATCAACTGCTGGACGGTCTGCCCGCGTGGGTAGTCGGCGACGCTGTCATTCCAGGCATGCAGGGTGCGCTCGCGCTCCTCGCGGCTCAGCAGCGGCAAATCGGCAACCCGCTGAGCCGCGTCCTGGCAGATGCCCTGCAACAGGTTGCGCCAGTGCTCGGCCATGCGCGCCACGCTGGCAGCCTCGAACAGGCTGGTGGCGTAGGTCAGGGTCGCGCTCAGGCCACCTTCATGCTCGGCGGTGTCCAGGGCCAGGTCGAACTGCGCGGTCTGCTTGTCCGAGACCAGCCCCTGCAAGCTGAGGCCCGTCAGCTCGCGGGACTCGCCCAGCACCTGGGTCTGGTGGTTGAACATCACCTGGAACAGCGGGCTGTGGCTCAGGCTGCGCTCCGGCTGCAGGGCCTCGACCAGTTGCTCGAAGGGCAGCTCCTGGTGCGCCTGGGCGCCCAGGGCGGTGTGCTTGACCTGTTGCAGCAGTTCGTCGAAGCGCAGTTGCGGCTGGAAGCGGGCATCCAGTACCTGGGTGTTGACGAAGAAGCCGATCAGCCCTTCGGTCTCGGCCCGGGTGCGGTTGGCCACCGGCACGCCGACGCGAATGTCCGCCTGTCCGGAATGGCGATGCAGCAAGGCCTGGAACGAAGCCAGCAGGAGCATGAACAGGGTCACGTCCTGTTGCCCGGCCAGCGCCTTGAGCTGGGCGACCAGGCCCGGCTCCAGGCTCACTTGAAGGCGGGCACCGTCGTATTGCTGCACGGCCGGACGCGGACGGTCAGTGGCCAGTTCGAGGATCGGCTGAGTGCTGCCCAGGCGCGCTTTCCAGTAGTCCAGCTGGCGCTGTTGCTCGCCGGCCTCCATCCACTGGCGCTGCCAGGCGGCGTAGTCGGCGTACTGGAACGCCAGGGCCGGCAGCTGCGGGGCCTTACCCTGCAGATGGCTTTCATAGCCGCGCACCAGTTCGTCGACCATGATCGGCATCGACCAGCCGTCGGCGACGATATGGTGCAGGGTCAGCACCAGCACGTGGTCGGCGGCGGCCAGGCGCAGCAGGCGGGCGCGCAGCAGCGGGCCGTGCTCGAGGTTGAACGGCTCGCGCACCTGGGCCTCGACCCAGGCCTGCAGCGCCGGTTCATCCAGGGCAGCGGACACGACCTGCAGCGGTACTTCGAGCGTCGGGTGCACCACCTGTTCGGCACTGTCGCCCTGCTGCCTGAAGGTGGTGCGCAGGGTTTCGTGACGGGCGATCAGCGCGGCGAAGCTGCTGCGCAGTGCCTCGATATTCAGCTCGCCCTTCAGACGCAGGGCCGAAGGGATGTTGTAGGCGGCACTTTCAGGCTCCAGCTGCCAGAGGAACCACTGGCGTTGCTGGGCGTAGGACAGCGGCAGCGGCTGGTTGCGGTCCACGATGGTGAACGCCGGTGCCTGGCTGGCCGAGCCTTGGCCTGCGGCCTGGGCGAAGGCCAGCAGGTCAGCGGACTCGAACAGGCTGCGCAGCGGGACTTCCAGGTCCAGGCGCTGGCGGATGCGCGAGGTCACCTGGGTGGCCAGCAGCGAATGACCGCCGAGTTCGAAGAAGTTGTCGTGCAGGCCAACCTGCTCGACTTTCAGCACTTCACTCCAGATCGCCGCCAGTTGTTGCTCCAGCTCCGTACGCGGGGCCACGTAGCCTTGTTGCAGTTGGCTGGCGTCCGGCTTGGGCAGGGCCTTGCGGTCCAGCTTGCCGTTGGCCGTCAGTGGCCACTGCTCCAACACCAGGAAGTGCGTGGGGACCATGTAGTCCGGCAGGTTGGCTTTCAGGTGCTGTCTCAGCGTGTCACGCAGCGCTGCATGGTCTGCATGTTCGTCTTGGGCGATCAGGTAGGCCGCCAGTTGCTTGCCCCCTGCCCCGTCGATATCCAGCACCAGCACTTCGCGCACCGATGCATGCTCTTGCAGGCGTGCCTCGATCTCACCCAGTTCGATACGGAAGCCACGGATCTTCACCTGATGGTCGATCCGGCCCACGTATTCGATCACGTCCTGGCCGCGATAACGCGCCAGGTCGCCAGTACGGTACAGGCGCCCGCCTTCGCTGGAGAAGGGATCCGGCACGAAGCGTTCGGCGGTCAGCGAGGCACGGTTGTGGTAACCGCGTGCCAGGCCGGCGTGGCCGACATGCAGTTCACCCGTGCAACCCTTGGCCACCGGATTGAAATCGGCATCCAGCACGTACATCGACAGGTCCGGGATCGCCGCACCGATCGGGCTGCCCGGCTGTTGCGTATCGGCAAAGCGGATCGGTCGGTAGGTCACATGGACCGTGGTCTCGGTGATGCCGTACATGTTGATCAGGTTGTCGCAGTCCTCGCCGAAACGCTCGAACCACGGTTGCAGCGCGGCCACATCCAACGCTTCGCCACCGAAGATCACGTAGCGCAGTGCCAGATCATCAGCACTGTCACAAGCCTCTCGCATCAGCGGCTTGAACGCCGACGGGGTCTGGTTCAGCACGGTCACGCCCTGCTCCACCAGCAGCTGGTGGAAGTCTTCCGGCGAACGGGTGGTTTCACGCGGCACGATCACCAGGCGACCGCCGTGCAGCAGCGCGCCGAAGATCTCCCACACCGAGAAGTCGAAGGCGTACGAGTGGAACAGCGTCCATACATCCTGCGGGCCGAAGCCGAACCAGGCATAGGTGGCCTTGAACAGGCGCAGCAGGTTGTGGTGCGGCAGCAAAGTGCCTTTCGGCTTGCCGGTCGAGCCCGAGGTGTAGATCACATAGGCCAGGTTGTCCGGCTGAGTCAGGTGCTCGGGGTTTTCGTCGCTGTAACCGGCCAGATCGTCTTCCAACTTCAGGCTGCGAACCTGCGCCGGTACGGGCAAATCGGCCAGCAGGTGGCCTTGCGTCAGGAGCAGTTGAATGCCGCTGTCTTCCATCATGTAGCTCAGGCGATCCTGCGGATATTCCGGATCCAGCGGCACATAGGCGCCACCCGCCTTGAGGATCGCCAGCAGCCCGACGATCATCTCGAACCCGCGCTCTACGGCGATGCCCACCAGCACATCCGGCCCCACGCCCTGCTCGCGCAGCTTGTGCGCCAGGCGGTTGGCACGGCGGTTGAGCTGGTCGTAGCTCAGCGACTGCCCGGCGAAGGTCACAGCGATCGCCTCAGGCGTACGCGCGGCCTGCTCTTCGATCAGTTCCTGGGCACACGCCGTGGTCGGATAGCTGGCCACCACCTGCTGGTCTTCCACCGGCAGGCTAAGCGCACCCAGTGCACGCTGACCGTCAGCCGCCAACTGCGCAAGCAGGTGCTGGAAGTGCCCCGCCAACTGGTCGATGGCCTGCTCGCTGAAACACTGGCGATCGAAACTGAAGCTCGCCTCCAGCCGCTCACCCACTTGCACCACCAGGGTCAGCGGGTAGTTGGTCTGCTCCTGGTTGAGCACCTCGCCGAACTGCAGCCCCTGCGGCGCGCCCTGTTGCAGCGCCTCGGCGACCGGGTAGTTCTCGAACACCAGAATGTTGTCGAACAGCGCCTCGCCGCTCCAGCCGGCCCAGCGCTGGATCTCGTACAGCGGCGTGTGCTCATGCTCTCGCAAGGCCAGGTTCAGCGCCTGGACCTGCTGCACCCAGTCGCCCACGGTCTGTTCCGGGCGCGGGCTGGCGACCACCGGCAAGGTGTTGATGAACAACCCCAGCTGCTCCTCGACGCCCGGCAATTCGGCCGGACGACCGGCCACGGTGGCACCGAAGGTCACGCTGGCCTGGCCGGTGTAACGCTGCAACAGCAGCAGCCAGGCGGCCTGGACCAGGGTGTTGAGGGTGACGCGCTGGTCCCGGGCGAAGTCCGCCAACTGCCGGGTCTGCTGCGCCTCGAAGCGCAGCGCCAGGGCGCCATGGCCCTGCCCCTGGACCGAGGACTTGAACGCCTGGACCAGACGGGTCGGCTCTTGCAGCTCGGCCACCTGCCCGCGCCAGAAGGTTTCGCTGGCCTGCTGGTCCTGGCCTTGCAGCCACTGGATATAGTCACGGTAACGGCTGGTCTTGCCGCCCGGCGTCACGCCGCTATAGCGCTGCAGCACCTCGCCCAGCAGGCGCGAGCTGCTCCAGCCGTCCATCAGAATGTGATGGCTGGTGTAGATCAGATGATGACTGTCATCACCCGTGCGGATCAGCGTCAGACGCAGCAGCGGGCCGCTGGCCAGGTCGAAACCGGCCTGGCGCTCGGCCTGGGCCACGGCATCCGGGTCCTGCACCTGGTCAAGCTCGACGAAAGGCACCTGTACCTGACGGCGCACCACCTGCACCGGTGCCGGCAGATCCTGCGGGAAGCAGCTGCGCAGCACTTCGTGGTTGTCCACCACCGCCTGCCAGGCCGCACGGAAGCGCGCCAGGTCCAGCCCGCGCACATCCACGCGCAGCTGGTTGATGTAGTTGCCCGCCGCCTGCTCGTAGAGGCTGTGGAACAGCATGCCCTGCTGCATCGGCGACAGCGGGTAGAGGTCCTCGATCTCCCCGGCTGCCAGCGGCAGGCCATCCAGTTGCGCCTGGGTCAGCTCGGTCAGCGGGAAGTCCGATGGCGTGACGCCCTGATGCGGCGCCTGGGCGCAGTGCTCGACCAGCTCGGCCAGCACCTGCTCGTAGCGGCGCGCCAGAGCCTCGATGGTCTCGGGACGGAACACCTCGCGGCTGAAGCTCCAGTGCAGTTCCAGCTCGCCCTGGTAGACCTGCCCGGTGATGCCGAGCCAGTTGCCCAGCGGGCTGTCCAGGTCCTGGGTGGCGCCGCTGCCCTCGCTGGCCGGGGTGAACAGGGCGCCCTCGGCCTCGGCGAAGCTGCCGTCGAACTGCCCCAGGTAGTTGAAGGTCACCCGTGGCTGTGGCAATACCGCCAGGCGCTCACGCAGGTCGGGCTCGCCGAGATAGCGCAGCACGCCGTAGCCGATGCCTTTGTTCGGCACCGCCCGCAGTTGCTCCTTGATCGCGCACAGACCCGCGCCCAGCCCATGAGCCGGCGTCAGACGCACCGGGAACAGGCTGCTGAACCAACCCAGGGTGCGGCTGAGGTCCAGCTCCGGGAACAGGTCCTCGCGGCCATGGCCTTCGAGCTGGATCAGCACCGATTCCTCTTCGGTCCAGTCGCACAGCACCCGCGCCAGGGCCGCCAGCAGCAGGTCGTTAACCTGAGTGCGGTAGGCGGCGGGCGCCACCTGCAGCAGCTTGCGGGTCAGCGCGATGTCCAGGCGCGACGAGGCATGGGCGACGTGACGGTTGGTCTGGGCGCCCGACGGATTGTCCCGTGGCAACTCATCGCCGGCAGCTGCGAGGCCGTCCAGCCAATAGTCGGCCTCAGACAGCAGTTCAGGGCTGCGGGCATAGGCACCAAGGCGCTCGGCCCAGGCCTTGAGCGAACTGCTCTTGGCCGCCAGCGCCAGCGGCTTGCCCGCGGCCAGGGCCGTGTAGGCCAGTTGCAGGTCCTCGAGCAGCACCCGCCAGGACACCCCGTCGACCACCAAGTGGTGGATCACCAGCAGCAAACGCTGCTGGCCTTCGGGCAGGTCGACCAGCAGCGCCCGCAGCAGCGGCCCCTTGGCCAGGTCAAGGCTGCGCTGGGCCTGCTCGGCCAGGGCCGGCAGCTCGGCCACATCGCTCAACGCGCGAACCCAAAGAATGTCCTCGGCCTTGCCGGCCTGGAACTCGGCCTGCCAGGTATCGCGCTGGGTGAAGCGCAGGCGCAGGGCGTCGTGCTGGTCGACCAAAGCCTGCAGCGCGCCCGTCAGGCAGTCGACGCGCAGCGCCTGGGTCGGCTTGAGCAGCAGCGCCTGGTTCCAGTGCTGACGCTCGGGAATGTCGGTTTCGAAGAAACGCGCCTGGATCGGCAGCAACGCCAGCGTGCCACTGACCTGCTCGACCGCCACGGCCTTTTTCTCGATGCGCTTGGCCACTGCCGCCAGCTGGCCGATGGTCTGTTTCTCGAACAATTGCTTGGGGCTGAGCTTGATGCCCTGGCGCTTGGCCCGGGCGATGATCTGCAAGCTGAGGATCGAGTCGCCGCCCAGTTCGAAGAAGTTGTCGGTGCTGCCGACCTGGTCGAGCTTGAGCACCTCGGCCCAGATCGCCGCCAGGGCCTGCTCGATCTCGCCGACCGGCGCGGTGTACTGGCGCCGGGCGACACCCGGTGCCGGCAGGGCGCGCTTGTCGAGCTTGCCGTTGGCGGTCAGCGGCAGGCGCTCCAGGACCAGGATCTGTGCCGGCACCATGTAGTCCGGCAGGCGGTCCTGCAGTTGCTGGCGCAAGGCTTCACCCTGCAGACCCGGCCCCACGCACCAGCCCACCAGTTGCAGGCGGCTCTCGTCACCGTCCACCGGCTGGGCCAGGACCACCGCTTCGGCGACCCCGTCCAGCCCCAGCAGCACCCGCGCCACTTCGGCTGGTTCGACACGATAACCGCGCACCTTGACTTGGTCGTCGGCGCGACCGATGAACTCTACCTGGCCCGCGCGGTTGCGTCGCACGCGGTCGCCGCTGCGGTACAGGCGCTGGCCCGGCCTTGTCGGGTCCGGCACGAAGCGTTCGGCGGTCAGGCCCGGTTGACCGAGGTAACCCTGAGCGACGCTGGCACCGCCGATATACAGCTCGCCCGCGACCTGGTCGGCCACCGGATTGAGCACATCGTCGAGCAGCAGCACATGGGCGCCCGGCAGGGCCGTGCCCACCGGCACGGCGCGGGCCTCGGCGGCCAGGGTCGAGACCTCGTGGGTCAGCACGCCCACCGTGGTCTCGCTCGGACCATAGTGGTTGATCAGGCGGCAACCCGGCTTGAGCCGACGCACCTGCTCCACCAGGGCGGGCGTACAGGCCTCGCCACCGACGATCAGCGCCTGCTCGGGCAGCACATCGGCGGGGTTGCCGGCCTGCAGCAGCGCCGCGAGGTGCCCGGGGACGATCTTCAGCACACCGACCCGGTGTTCGGCCATGTAGCGGGCGAAGGCATCCGGGTCGAAGCCCAGCGCCTCGGGCAGCACGTGCAGCAGGTGCCCGCCGCACAGGGCGCCGAACAGCACGGTGTGGCCCAGGTCGGCGGCGATGGTCGAGACCAGCGCCATGCTCGCCTCCGGCGCTGGCGCCAGACGCTCAAGCAGGCCGGCGACGTAGCTGGCCAGGGCGCCATGGCTGACCAGCACCCCTTTGGGCTGGCCGGTGGAGCCGGAGGTGTGGATCACATAGGCCGGCGATTCGGCCCACAGGGTGATGGCCGGTGCGCTGGCCGGCAGGTCCTGCCACTGCGCTGGTACGTAGGCCAGCGCCTGACGCTCGGCGCTGGCCAGGCTGGTCAGGCGCGCATCGCCGGCGGCGCACAACAGCACCTTGGCCTGCGCCGCGTCGAGCATCTGCCGCAGACGCGCTTCAGGCGCCTTGGTGTCCAGCGGCATGTACACGGCGCCAGCCTTGAGAATGCCGAGCATGCAGGTCAACCAGTCCAGCGAACGCTCCATCAGCACCGCCACCGGCTGACCACGGGTCACGCCCTGGTGTTGCAGGTGATGGGCCAGGCGGTTGGCGGCCTGATCGAGGGCGTCGAAGCTCAGGCTGTGCTCCAGGCTGCGGGCGGCGAGCGCCTCGGGCTGGCGTTGCACCTGCTGCTGCCACTGCTCCAGCACCAGTGCCGGCGCCTCGCGCTCCGACTCCTGCCCGACACGCAGCGGCGCGGCCAGGCGATGCAGCGGCAGTTGCGGCGCGTCGAGCAACTGGCCCAGCAGCTCGATGAACGCCGGAATGAACGCCTCCACCGTGGCGCGCTGGTAGAGGTCGCTGGCGAAGGTCATCTCGCCATGGATCAGTTGGCCGTCGTCGGTGATGTCCAGCGCCAGGTCGAAGTGGGTGCCGACCTTGTCCAGCGGGTACTCGGCGACGCTCAGGCCCGGCAGGGCCAGCGAGCGCTGGCGCTGCATGCCGACGTTCTGGTTGAACTTGACCTGGAACAGCGGGTTGTGGCCCAGGTTGCGCTCTGGCACCAGTGCGTCCACCAGTTGCTCGAACGGCAGTTCCTGGTGCGCCTGGGCACCAAGCACCGCCTCGCGCACCTGGGCCAGCAGGTCGTCGAAACTCAGGCGCTCGTCCACCTGGCAGCGCAGCACCTGGGTGTTGACGAAGAAACCGATCAGCCCCTCGACCTCGGCGCGGCCGCGGTTGGCGTTGGGCACGCCGATGCGGATATCGCGCTGCCCGGCCTGGCGCGAGAGGAACAGCGAGAAGCCCGCCAGCACCAGCATGAACAGGGTCATGCCCTGGGCGCGGGCGTAGCCGCCCAGGCGTCGGGACAGCTCGGCGCCGAAGTCGAAGCTCAGGGTCTGGCCGTCGAAGCTCTGGGTCAGCGGGCGGGCAAAGTCAGCGGCCACCTCCAGCAGCGGCTGCTCCTGGCCCAGCTGCTGGCGCCAGTAGTCGAGCTGGCGCTCGCCCTCCCCGGCCTCCAGCCAGCTGCGCTGCCAGATCGCATAGTCGGCGTACTGCACCTCAAGCGCCGGCAACTGCGGCGCCTGGCCCTGGCTGAAGGCCTGGTAGCTGTGCACGAATTCCTTGACCATCACGTCCATCGACCAGCCGTCGGAGACGATGTGGTGCATGCTCACCAGCAGCACGTAGTCTTCGGCCGCCAGCCGGTACAGGCTGGCGCGCAGCAGCGGCCCGTGCAGCAGGTCGAAGGGTTGGTGGCTGGCCTCGCGCACCTGCGCGGCCAGCTCGGCCTCGCGCCGCTCGCTGGCGACAGCGGTGAGATCGACCTGTTCCAACGGCACGGCCTGGGTCTCGAGGATCACCTGGCGCGGCTGTTCGCCATCGACCTGGAACACCGTGCGCAGCGCCTCGTGGCGCGCCACCAGGTGCTCGAACGAACGCTGCAGGGCCGCCACGTCGAGCCGGCCGCTCAGGCGCAGGCCGGCCGCCATGTTGTAGGCCGCGCTGTGCGGCTCCAGCTGCCAGAGGAACAGCAGGCGCTGCTGGGCGAAGGACAGGGGGATGCTGGCGAAGTCGTGACGCGACTCGACCACCGGCAACAGGCTGAAGTCCTTGCCGTCCTCGCGCAGCTTGGCGAGGAACTGCCGGCGCTGCTCCAGGGGCAGGCTGACGAACCGTTTCGCAATGCGTACCGCCATGTTGCCACTCATGCCTCAACCCCTTCCAACGAACTCATGAACGCATCCATATCCGACCAGTCGTCATCCTTATCGCCGCCCTCCAGGCGGCCCAGCTCGGCGGCCAGGTCGCCCAGCGCCGGGTGTTCGAACAGGCTGCGCAACGGCAGCACCAGGCCCAGCTGGTCCTTGATCCGTGCCAGCACCTGGGCGGCCAGCAACGAGTGCCCGCCCAGCTCGAAGAAGTGATCGTCCAGGCCGACCTTGGCCACGCCCAGCACCTGCATCCAGATCTGCGCCAGCTGCTGCTCGATGGCGCTCTGCGGCGCCCGATACTCAGCCTGCAACGCGCTGGGGTCCGGTGCCGGCAGGGCCTTGCGGTCCAGCTTGCCGCTGGGCGTCAGGGGCAGGCGCGGCAACAGCAACAGGTGGCCCGGCACCATGTATTCGGGCAGGCGCGCCTTGAGCAGGCTGCGCACCTGCTGGCGGAGCCGCGCCTGTTCAGCGGCATCCTGTTCGGCGGCGTCGGGCACCACGTAGGCGACCAGTTGCAGGCCGCCGGTCATCGGCAAGGCCAGCACCACCGCCTCACGCACGCCCGGGCACTGCTGCAGGCGCGCCTCGATCTCGCCGAGTTCGATGCGGAAGCCCCGCACCTTGACCTGGTGATCAACACGGCCGATGTATTCGATGGCGCCGTCGGCGCCCAGGCGCGCACGGTCGCCGGTGCGGTACAGGCGCTCGCCATGGGCGAATGGATCGGCGACGAAGCGCTGGGCGCTCAGCGCTGGTTGACCGTGGTAGCCGCGGGCCAGGCCCGGGCCGCCGATGTACAGCTCGCCCACGGCGCCCTGCGGCAGCAGTTCGAGGTCATCGTCGAGGATGTACAGCCGGCGCTGCGCCAGGCCCTGGCCGATGGGGATACCGCGCCAGGACACCGCCTCGTGGCCGAGCCCGGTGCAGTCGTGAATGGTCGAGACCACCGTGGCCTCGGTCGGGCCATAGGTGTTGAGCAGCCGTACATGGCCCAGCCCAGCCAGTTGCCACAAGCGCAGGCCGTCCACCGCCATCGCCTCGCCGCCGACATGGATCTGGCGCAGCGCACCGTAGTTGGCCGGTGGACGCGCCGCGAAGTCCTGCACCAGCCAGTACCAGTAGGCGGCCGGCAGGTCGGCCAGGGTCACGCCGTGGCTGATCAGCACCTCGTGCAGGGCGGCGCTGTCCCACAGGCGGGTATCGCGCAGCACCACGCAGGCGCCGTGACACAGCGGCGGGAAAAACTGCTCGACGAAGCCGTCGAAGCTGCTGGTGGCGAACTGCAGGACGCGGTCGCCTTCGCGCAGGTCGCTGTAGTCGATGGCGCGGGCGATGAACTCACTCAGGGCGCCGTGGCTGATGGCCACGCCCTTGGGCCGGCCGGTGGAGCCGGAGGTGTAGATCACATAAGCCAGGTTGTCGCGCGTGACGGTCAGCGCCAGGTCGCCCGCCGACTCATCGTCCAGCGCCAGCTGGTCCAGGCACAGGCAACGCAGCCCATCCTGCGCTGGCAGGCCGGGCAACTGGGCGGTGGTGGTCAGCAGCCATTGCAGGCCGCTGTCCTCGAAGACATGGCCCAGGCGTTCGGCCGGGGCCTGCAGGTCCAGCGGCACATAGGCGCCGCCGGCCTTGAGCACGGCCAGCAGGGCCACGGCCAGGTCCAGCGAGCGGTCCAGGGCCACGCCCACCAGCACATCGGGGCCGACGCCCTGGCGGCGCAGGTGATGGGCCAGGCGATTGCTGCGGGCGCTGAGTTCGACGTAGCTCATCGACGGCGCCGCGGCGCCGTCGGCCAGGATCAGCGCCAGTGCCTCGCCGCTGCGGGCGGCCTGGGCTTCGAACAGGCGCTGCACCGGCACCAGCGGCGGCACCTCGGCCACCGGGCACAGCAGCGCCTGACGCTCGGCCTCGGCCAGCAGCGGCAATTCGCCCAGGCGCTGACGCGGCGCCTGGCAGACCGCGCGCAGCAGGTTGCGCCAGTGCCCGGCCAGGGCGGCGATGGTGGTTTCGTCGAAGAGGTCGGTGGCATAGGTGAAGGCGGCGAACAACTGCTCGCCCTCCTCCCGGGTGTCGAGCATCAGGTCGCTGGTGGCGGCATGCTGGCGACGGCTGCCGGCCAGCTGCTCGGCGCTCAGGTAGCCCACGCGCAGGCCGCAGTCCAGACGCACATCATTGAGGTCGGTGACCAGCGGCTGGTGGTTGAACATCACCTGGAACAGCGGCGTATGGCTCTGGCTGCGCTGGGGCTGCAGGGCCTCGATCAGCGCGTCGAACGGCAGGTCCTGGTGCGCCTGGGCGCCGACCGAAGCCTGGTGCAGGCTGCGCAGCAGGTCGCTGAACGGTGTCTGCGCGGTGAACTGGCTGCGCAGCACCTGGGTATTGACGAAGAAGCCGACCAGCCCTTCGGTCTCGCTGCGGTTGCGGTTGGCGATCAGGCCGCCGACACGGATGTCGGTCTGGCCGCTGTAGCGGTACAGCAGGGTCTTGAACACGGCCAGCAGCACCGTGGACAGGGTCACGCCGTGCTGCTGGGCCAGTTGCTTCAGGTCCTCGCGCAGGCCCGCGTCGAGCGTCAGCTCCAGGCGCTCGCCGAGGTGGCTGGGCTGGGCCGGGTACGGCCGGTCGGTCGGCAGCTCCAGCAACGGGTGCTCGTCACCCAGCTGCTCGCGCCAGTAGTCCAACTGGCGGTCGCGCTCGCCGGCCTCCAGCCAGCTGCGCTGCCACAGCGCATAGTCGCGGTAGTGCACCTTGAGCTCCGCCAGCTGCGGCTCGCGCCCCGCCACCAGGGCATCGTAGCTGCGCATGAACTCGTCGATCAGGATGTTCATCGACCAGCCGTCGGCGATGATGTGGTGCAGGGTCAGCAGCAGCACGTGCTCCTGGGGCGCCAGGCGCAACAGGGCAATGCCGAACAGCGGCCCGCCCTCGAGATCGAAGGCCTGGGTGGCCTGGGCCGCCATCTGCTGGTGCGCGCGTTCCCAGCGCGTGTTTTCGGACAGGTCGGCCAGGTCGAACAGCTGGATGCTCACCGGCGCAGGCTCCGCCACCCGCTGCAACGCCCGCTCGCCGTCCTGGGCGAAGGTGGTGCGCAGGCATTCGTGACGAGCGACCAGCAGGCTGAACGCCCGCTCCAGGGCCTCGACCTGCAGCTCGCCGTCGAGGCGCACGGCCATCGGCAGGTTGTAGGCGGCGCTGTGGGGCTCCAGCTGCCAGAGGAACCACATGCGCTGCTGGGCGTAGGACAGGCCGTCGCGCTCGCTCAGGCCAACACAGGACGACATGGGCAGCTGCGCGAAATCGATGCCCTCGCGTCGCATCCCTTCGAGGAACAAGCGGCGCTTGTCCAGGGGCAACTCGATGAAACGACGGGAAAGTTTCTGGGCGTCTGCGGCATTCATGTGTGAGGTCCTTGCTGATCGGCGGCGCGACCGGAAGGTCCGGGCGCATCAACAAGAACGAATGGGCGGGGGGATGATTTAGCGGCAGGCGCTCGGCGCGGGAGCGATGGGGCGCTGTGCGCCCCTTTCGCGGCACAAGGCCGCTCCTACAGGAGGTCGCGCCGGCCCGCAGGAACGATCGACAGGTCAGGCCTGATCCAGCGAGTGCCCCTCGGCCATCGCCACGATCACCTTGCGCGGGCCTTCGAACGGCGCGCGGGCATGGGCGGCGAGCATATTGTCGAGCATCATCACGTCGCCCTCCTGCCAGGGGAAGCTGATCTTGCAGTCTTCCAGCACCTGGCGGATCTCTTCGAGCACCTCGTCCTCGATGGGCGAACCGTCGCCGTAGTAGACGTTACGCGGCAGGTCTTCCTCATCGACGATATCCAGCAGACTTTCCCGCACCTCGGGCGGCAGGTTGGAAATATGGAACAGGTGCGCCTGGTTGAACCAGACCATGTCGCCGGTCACCGGGTGCCGAGCCACCGCCTGGCACACCTGACGGGTACGCAGCTCGCCGTCATCTTTCCATTCGCAGGTGATGCCATGATCCTTGCAGTAGGCTTCGACCTCCTGCGGGTCATCGGTATTGAATACATCCTCCCACGACACATCCAGCCCGTTGCCGAAGTTGCGCACGTACATCAGCCCCTTGCTGACGAAACGCTCGCGAATATGCGCCGGCACGCGGCGATAGACCTCGCGGCTGTCGGCGATCGGCGTCTCGCCGCCACTGCGCGCGGCGATCATGCTGTAGAACCAGATCTTCATCGGCCAGTCGCGGGAATAGGCCTGTTCATTGTGCAGCGGAATATGCTGGTGCGCCGGGTACTCGGTGGAGGTGTAGACCCCCTGGGTAACGTTGGTGCGCGGCGTCGAGCCGAACTCGTAGTTGAGCAGGGGGTGACCGAAGCTGGCGGCGAACTGGCGGAACTGCTCGGCGCCCTCCAGGCGGAACCCGCGGAACAGGATGCCGCCGTCGCGCGGCAGGTGCTCATCCACCAGCGCCTTGAGCTCGTCGAACACCTCCAACAGGCTGGTGTCGTCGTCACCCGCCTCCACCAGCAACGGCAAACGTCCCTGCTCCGGCAACAGCGGACGCACTGTAAATCCCACAGCAACACCCATGACGGGCCTCCTGTACACATTCGATAAAGGGACCGGCGACCCAGGGGCACGCTCGTGTCCGGTGATAGGAGGACGTTTCGAGGGGCAGGCAAATTAGTCCCCATACAGGAACAAGACCGGCACTGCAGCGCCTGGCACCGGCCTTGCCGGTGATCGCGGGGCAAGCCCGCTCCCACGAGCGCTTGCATCGCCAGTGCGGGACGCCCTGGAAACACTTGCTTGCAATTGATCCATCAGGTTTTGCCCTGCTCATGCGTCTCTTTCTGATACGGCCGGGCTTTTGCCCCTGAACTTCGCCATTGACACTGCGTACCCCATGTCGAAAAAGTCACGCTCGAAAATCTGGTTCCTCGTGCACAGCTGGCTGGCCCTGCCCATCTGGTTCTTCGTGTTGATCGTCTGCGTCACCGGCACCCTGGCGGTGATCAGCCGCGAGATCGTCTGGCTGGCCAACCCGGAAACCCGCGCCAACCCGCCGTCGGACGAGGCCCGACGGTTGTCCTACGACGAACTGCTGGTAGCCATGCAACGCGACCAGCCCGGCATCGCCGTGGCCAGCCTGATGACCCTGAGCGAATCGCACTTCGCCATGCTGTCGGACGTCACCTACCCCGACGGCCGCACCCTGAGGGTCTACGTCAACCCCTACACCGGGCACATCCAGGGCGTCCCGCCATCGTTCAACTTCGAAGAGTTCACCCGCGCCCTGCACGGCTGGTGGCTGGTGCCCCACACCAACGGCTACAGCTGGGGCTGGTACCTGGTGTCGCTGCTCGGCCTGCCGATGCTGGCGTCGCTGGTCACCGGCCTGGTGATCTACAAGCGCTTCTGGAAAGGCTTCTTCAAGCCGACCCTGCGCTTCAACCAGGGCGCGCGGATCTTCTGGGGCGATTTCCACCGCCTGAGCGGCATCTGGTCGATCTGGTTCATCGCGGTGATCTCCATCACCGGCACCTGGTTCCTGGTCAAGGCGCTGCTCGCCGACAACCATATCGCCATCTCCAGCCAGCCCATCATTCCGGTGGTAGCCCGCGAAACGGTGCCACTGACCGCCGACGGCAGCCCCGCGCCGATGATCAGCCCGGACGAAGCGGTGAGGATCACCCAGCGCGAGATCCCCGGCTTCACCGTCGACTATGTCGGTTTTCCCAGCAACGCCTACGCCCACCTGAGCATCGGCGGCATGAGCTGGTATCCGCTGGTGTACCAGAAGGCCGAGATCAACCCCTACACCGGGGCGATGGAGGCCAGCCGCCTGCTGGGCGATCGCAAGGCCGTGGAGATCTTCACCGAGTCGATGCGCCCCCTGCACACCGGCGAGTTCGCCGGCCTGACGAGCAAGCTGATCTGGTTCTTCTTCGGCCTGCTGCTGAGCATGATGGTGCTCAGCGGCCTGCTGATCTGGAGCAAACGCACCGCCCTGGCCACCGCCAACGCGATCAAGCGCAGCCAGAAGCAGGCGCGCACGGCCAAGGCAGCGTTTTCGACGGAGGTCACGTCCAGTTCTTGAAACATTTTCTTTCATTTGCCTTGGCAGCTTTCTGATTCTCATTCGTCCTTACTTATGCAGCCTTCCAGGTTGAGCACAGACTCGACCGTATTTTCATATGCAGAAGACCGAGCGATGGCCCGACAATCGAGAAAGAAATCCAATTCCAAGCTGTGGTTCCTGGTCCACAGCTGGCTTGCCCTGCCGATCTGGTTCTTCGTCCTGATCGTCTGCTTCACCGGCATGCTCGCGGTGGTCAGCCAGGAGATCGTC
Source organism: Pseudomonas sp. 2hn (assembly GCF_019646095.1). Classification (NCBI taxonomy): domain Bacteria; kingdom Pseudomonadati; phylum Pseudomonadota; class Gammaproteobacteria; order Pseudomonadales; family Pseudomonadaceae; genus Pseudomonas; species Pseudomonas sp. 2hn. The sequence goes on from NZ_CP081016.1 coordinate 3,517,882, forward strand.
TGGCTGGCCAACGCCGACGTGCGCGCCAGCAAGCCCGACGACGATAGCCAGCGCCTGAGCTACCAGCAGGTGCTCGACGCCATGCACAAGGCCGAACCTGAGCTGGCGGTCCGTTTCTTCAGCCAGCCGGACGGTTCGCACTTCGCCCTGCAGGCCTCGGTGACCCGTGCCGACGGCACCAACGCGCTGCTCTACGTCAACCCCTACACCGGGGCCATCCAGGGCCAGCGCCCGGACTTCGACTTCGAGGCCTTCACCCGCGCCCTGCACGGCTGGTGGCTGGTGCCCTTCACCAACGGCTACAGCTGGGGCTGGTACCTGGTGTCGCTGCTCGGGCTGCCGATGCTCGCCTCGCTGGTCACGGGGCTGGTGGTGTACAAGAAGTTCTGGCGCGGTTTCTTCAAGCCGCTGCGCACCGGCCACGGCCCACGGATCTTCTGGGGCGACGTGCATCGGTTGGCCGGCGTGTGGTCGATCTGGTTCATCGCGGTGATCGCCATCACCGGCACCTGGTTCCTGATCCAGGCGATTCTCGCCGACAACCATGTGACGATCTCCAGCGAGCCGATCGTGCCGGTGATCGCCCGCGAACAGGTGCCGCAGAGCGCCGACGGCAGCCCCGCGCCGCGCATCGACCTGGACCAGGCGGCACGCATTGCCAGCCAGAAGATCCCCGGCCTGGACATCAGCTTCATCTCGCTGCCGGCCACCGCCTACAGCCACTACAGCATGGGCGGGCGCGGCTGGTACCCGCTGATGTTCCAGACCGCCGAGGTCAACCCTTACACGTCCAACGTCGACAGCCAGTTCCTGCTTGGCGACCGTTCGGCCCTCGAGTTCGTCACCGAATCCATGCGCCCGCTGCACACCGGTGATTTCGGTGGCCTGGCGATCAAGCTGATCTGGTTCTTCTTCGGCCTGGTGCTGACCCTGATGGTGTTCAGTGGCCTGCTGATCTGGACCAAACGCACCACCCAGGCCACCCTCGCCGCCTTCAAGCGCGGCGAGCGTCCGGCACGCAAGCGCGCCGCGGCCAGCCCAACCACCCTGGAGGCCCAACCTTGAGCCAGACCGATACCCTGCCGCCCAGCGGCCTGAAGCAGCTGTGGCTGAAATGGCGCTTCCACCTGAACATCCTGCTGATCCTCATTCCCCTGGGTTTCATGCCCAAGTACTTCGCCGACGCCAGCCTGTTCCGCGGTGACAGCGGACTGGGCGCCAACATCGTCGAGGGTATCCAGGTCGGGCGCTGGACCCTGGACCTGGCCGAACTGCGCGACGAGGCCCCGCGCGCCGAAGGCCCGGCCGGCTACTTCAAGGCCTTCAACGCCGCCTGTACAAGCTGCGACGAAGGCGTCAAGGCCACCTACCTGCGGGTGGGCAAGCCGCGCAGCCTGCGCGCCGCCGGCACGATCTTCTTCGGCGCCCCGGCGCGCATGGGCACCTCGCTGCCGATCCCGCCACGCACCCGGCCCGACGCCGACATCTGGATCACCATCGAAGGCTGGGACGGCAAGATGTACCAGGCCTCGGTGCCGCTGGCCAAGGCATCCCCCGCCACCGCGGCCTGGCTCGAGAAACAAGGAGGCAACAAATGAAACAGCTGATGCGCAGGCTCGCCCTGCCCCTCTTGGCCCTGGCCGCCACCCCGGCGCTGGCGCACAACCCGATGTGCGAGTGCACCGAGCACGGCGAGCAGATCACCTGCAAGGGTGGCTTCTCCGACGGCAGCGGCGCCCCCGGCGTGACCCTGGACGTGATCGGCTACGACGAACAGGTGCTGGTGGCGAGCAAGCTCGGCGACGACTCGACCTTGACCTTCAAGCGCCCCGAGGGTGAGTTCTACGTGCTGTTCGATGCCGGCCCCGGCCACGTGGTGGAAGTGGACCACGCCGACATCGGTGCGCCATGAGCCGCGCCCAGGTGGTGCGCCCGGCCGGCGCCGGGCACGAGACCCTCTATGTGCTGTTGGTTGCGCTGCTGATCGTGGTGCTGGCCGCCAGTGTGGTGGCCGTGCGCGGCGAGCGCGAGGATGAACAGGCCATCGCCGCCCACCAGCTCGACGCCCGTCGCGACCTCAATGCCGCCGAACAGGGCATCCACACCGACCTGTGGGTGGCCGTCGAGGAGATCCGCGCCCTACGCGAGGACAACGGCGTCGCCCCGGACGCCCAGGCCCTGGCCGACGAGGGGCTGCCGCCGTTCGTCAGCGACGCCAGCAGCCAGAGCCGCGGCAGCCACCAGTGGTCGCTGCTGGCCAACGGCGCCTACCTGGGCCGCAGCCAGGACGCCCAGGTGGCCGGCAGCTTCCTGATGATCCTGCCCACCGCCAGCGATGCCCAGCCGGATGTCTGGCTGCGCCGCGACAGCACCGCCCTGCCCCCCGACGCGCTGGACAGCGATGCGCTGATCGCCGCCGGCTGGCAGCAGATCGTCACCCACTACGACGCCGGGGTCACCCGCCAACACCGTCACTAAGGACCTGCCCATGCTTCGCTTCGCCCGCCGCACCCTGGCGCTGCTCCTGGCCTGCACCCTGCCCGCCGTGGCCCTCGCCGACAACGGCAAGCCGCTGCGCATCGGCATCACCCTGCACCCCTACTACAGCTACGTGAGCAACATCGTCGGCGACAAGGCCGAGGTGGTGCCGCTGATCCCGGCCGGCTTCAATCCCCACGCCTACGAGCCCCGCGCCGAGGACATCAAGCGCATCGGCAGCCTCGACGTGATCGTGCTCAACGGCGTCGGCCACGACGACTTCGCCGACCGCATGATCGCCGCCAGCGAGAAGCCCGATATCAAGACCATCGAGTCCAACGCCAACGTGCCGCTGCTGGCGGCCACCGGCATTGCCGCCCGCGGCGCCGGCAAGGTGGTCAACCCGCACACCTTCCTGTCGATCAGCGCCACCATCGCCCAGGTCAACAACATCGCCCGCGAGCTGGGCAAGCTCGACCCGGACAACGCCAAGTTCTATACGCAGAACGCCCGGGCCTACGCCAAGCGCCTGCGCGCCCTGCGCGCCGAGGCCCTGGCCAAGGTCACCCAGGCGCCTGACGCGACCTTCCGCGTCGCCACCATCCATGCCGCCTACGACTACCTGGTGCGCGACTTCGGCCTGGAAGTCACCGCCGTGGTGGAACCAGCCCACGGCATCGAACCGAGCCCGGCACAGCTGAAGAAGACCATCGACCAGCTCAAGGCCCTGGATGTGAAGGTGATCTTCTCGGAGATGGACTTCCCCTCGGCCTATGTCGACACCATCCACCGCGAGTCCGGCGTGCGCATCTACCCGCTCACGCACATCTCCTACGGCGAATACACCACCGAGAAGTACGAGGTGGAGATGAAGCGCAACCTCGACACGGTGGTCCAGGCCATCCAGGAGAACCGCACGTGACCGCCGCCGCCAACCTCACCAGCGCCTGCGGGCCACGCATCGAGTTCGACGGCATCGACCTCACCCTTGGCCGCACGCGCATTCTCGAGAACGTACGCTTCAGCGTCGCCCCCGGCAGCGTGCACGCCATCGTCGGCCCCAACGGCGGCGGCAAGAGCTCGCTGATCAAGACCCTGCTCGGGCAGATGCCGCACCAGGGCCAGCTGACCCTGCACTGGCCCGGTGAGCGTGAAGTGATCGGCTACGTGCCACAGGCCCTGGAATTCGACCGCGGCCTGCCAATGACCGTGGACGATTTCATGGCCGCCATGTGCCAGCGCCGCCCGGCGTTCCTCGGCCTGTCCCGGCGCGTGCGCCCGGCGATCGACGCGGCGCTGGCGCGGGTGGGCATGCTCGACAAGCGCAAGCGGCGCATGGGCGCGCTGTCCGGCGGCGAGCGCCAGCGCGTGCTGCTGGCCCAGGGGCTGATCCCCGAGCCACAGCTGCTGGTGCTGGACGAGCCGATGTCGGCCCTCGACGAGGCCGGTATCCAGGTGTTCGAGCAACTGCTGCACGGCTGGCGCCAGGCCGGCACCACCGTGCTGTGGATCGAGCACGACCTGGAAGCGGTACTGCGCCTGGCCGACCGGGTCACCGGGCTGAGCCGCCAGGTCCTGTTCGACGCCCCGCCGGCCCAGGCCCTGACCCCCGAGCGCCTGCTCGGGCTGTTCTCCGTCCACCCGCGCAGCGAGAGCCTTGCCTGATGAGTTTCGAATCGTTCCGCCAGCTGGTCCAGGACTGGGCCACCGCTGGTTACCTGCCGGAGGCGCTGGCCTACGGTTTCGTGGTCAACGCCCTGCTGGCAGGCCTGATGATCGGCCCGGTGCTGGGCGGCCTGGGCACCCTGGTGGTGGTCAAGCGCTTCGCCTTCTTCTCCGAGGCGGTGGGCCACGCCGCGCTGACCGGCGTGGCCATCGGCATCCTGCTCGGCGAGCCCTACACCGGCCCGTACGGCAGCCTGTTCGGCTACTGCCTGCTGTTCGGCATCCTGCTCAACTTCCTGCGCAACCGCACCGGACTGTCCCCGGACACGCTGATCGGCGTGTTCCTGTCGGTGTCGCTGGCCCTGGGGGCGAGCCTGCTGCTGATGCTGGCCGGCAAGATCAACGTGCACATCCTCGAGAACGTGCTGTTCGGTTCGGTGCTCACCGTCAGCGCCCACGACCTGCTGGTGCTGGCCATCGTCGCCGTGCTGGTGCTGGCCCTGGCCCTGCCGCTGTACAACCGCATCATGCTGGCCAGTTTCAACCCGCAGCTGGCGGCGGTACGCGGGGTGGCGGTGAAGACCCTGGACTACCTGTTCGTGGTACTGGTGACCCTGGTCACCGTGGCCTCGGTCAAGGTGATCGGCGCGATCCTGGTCGGCGCCCTGCTGGTGATCCCGGCGGCGGCGGCGCGGCTGGTCAGCCAGTCGCTCAAGGGCTTCTTCTTCGTCTCGGTGATCATCGCCACCCTGAGCACCCTGCTCGGCATCCTGCTGCCGATCGTCTTCGACCTGCCGGTGCCCTCGGGCGCGGCAATCATCCTGGTCGCCGGGGTCTGCTTCGCCCTCGCCGCCCTGGCCCGCGCCCTCGTCCCCCGCCTGCAAGGAAACCCGGCATGATCCTGAAGAAACTCACCCTGGCCCTGGCCCTGAGCGGCCTGCCGCTGCTGGCCAATGCCACTGAAGTGCTGACCACCCTGCCGGTGACCCACAGCCTGGCCAGCGCCTTGCTCGACGGTACCTCGGTGCAGCTTCAACGCGCCGCGCCTGCCAACCTGCCGGCCAGCCGCCAGCCCTCGTACTTCAGCGGTCGTGGTGGCGTCAGCCTGCAGAAAGCGGCATCGAAAGCCGACGCGGTCATCGGGGTGCGTTCGATCTGGCGCGACGACCCGCTCTACCCCATGGCTCGACGCAGCAACATCCGCATCGTCGAGATCGACGCCGCGCGCCCGGTGGACGGCGCCCTGCCCGGTATCGCGGTCAAGGGTGACGAGGCCTTCGCCGCCTATCCCTGGCTGAACCCGACCAACCTGGGGCGCATGGCCGATGTAGTGGCCAACGATCTCGAACGCCTCTCGCCAGCCGACAAGGCGAAGATCCAGGGCAACCTGGCCGGCCTCAAGCGGCAGATGCTGGAGCTGACCGCCAACAGCCAGACACGCCTGGCCGAGGTCGACAACCTGACCGTGGTCAGCCTGTCCGAGCGCCTGGGCTACCTGGCCAGCGGGTTGAACCTGGATGTGGCTGAACAGCCGCTGCCGGCCGACGACAAGTGGGACGAGGCGATGCTCAAGGCGCTGGGTGAGAACCTCAAGGCACAGGATGTGGCGCTGGTGCTGCATCATCGTCAGCCGGATGCAAAGGTGGCCGAGATGATCGCCGCTTCCGGGGCGAAGTTGCTGGTGGTGGACAGCGATCCGGACGACACCGTGGCGGGGCTCAAGGCCAGTGTCGAGCAGGTGGTCAAGGCCCTCGGCGACAGTTGAATGCCGCTGTAGGAGCGGGCTTGCCCCGCGATGGCGTCAGAGCAGGCGACGATGTTGGCTCGACTGGCGCCATCGCGGGACAAGCCCGCTCCTACAGGGACCACCTCAACGCTTCATGCACCGCTGATACCGCTCATCCACCCTGCCGGCAAACCATGCGGTGGTCAGCTTGCGGGTGATCTTCGGGCTCTTCAGCTCGATCCCCGGCAAAACTGCCCGTGGCAGTGCCTTGCCCGCCTTCGCTTCGGCCAGGGCGAACACCCCGCGATACAACGCGGTGTCCTCCAGTTCCAGGCCATTCTCCTTCTCCAGCTGAGCCCTGATCTGCGGATTGCGCAGCCCCAGCTTCGCACCCAACTTGCGCGCCGCCTGCTCGGTGGTGCCGGGCAGGATGGCGCCGGGGGCGATCAGGTCGCCATCGAGCGCCAGCGACACCCCGCTCGCCCGGCTCAATGCCGCCTGGAACGCCGCGTTGCGGCTGGCGTACCAACCCGCGTTGAAATCGGCGAAGCGGTATAGCTGGCGCTCATAGTGGGTGGGGTAGCCGAGCAGGTGGGCGATGCCGAAGTACATTCCGCCGCGGCGGCTGAACACCTCCTGGCGGATGCTGCCCGTGTGGTCGTAGGGATAGCCCTTGGCGTGCCGCTCGGCGAAGTCCACGCTGACCTGCATCGGCCCGCCAGTGCGCACCGGGTTCAACCCGCCCAGCAGCGAGCGTCCCAGCGGCAGGCCGCCGATCACCTCGTCGTACAGGGCGCTGAGCTGTTTTTCGCTGCGCACGGCGAGCAGCCGTTGCTGGTAGGTCTTACCGTTGGCCGAGGGCGTGTCCAGGGCGCCGTCGACCAGCAGCCTGGGCACATGCAGGCGCGCCGCCCGACGGTCGATCTCCTCGCGGGCGATGCGCCCCAGGTTCGGCACCTGCGGGTCGGCGTTGAAGGTGGATTCCTGCTCGGTCACCGCCAGCACCGCGCACAGGTTGCTCTTGCTCGGGCTGATGCCCTGGGCCTGGAACGCCACCTGGATATCCTCTGCCCAGCCCTGGCGGTCCTTGACCTGGGCTGGGAGCAGGCGCAAGAGCTGTGTGCGGACCTTGGCCGGGTCGGCCTCGGCGGCTTCCTCACGTCGCCCGGCGCAACCCTGGAGCAGGCCCAGGGCCAGCAGCGCGGTGGTCAGCAGGCGGGCGTTCAGGGCTGTTCACCGACCAGGTAGGTCTTGCTGATCTGGCGGAACTGCGGGTGGCTGGAGCTGCCCAGCAACTCGAACAGAACCATCTCGCGGGTGACCACCTGCGCCCCGGCATCGCGCATGCGCGTCAGGCCCGCTGCCTTGCTCTGTGGGGTGCGGCTGTCGCAGGCGTCCTCGACCACGAACACCTGCTTGCCCAGGGCGCGCAGGCCGAGCACGGTCTGCAGCACGCAGACGTGGGTCTCCATGCCGCAGACGATTACCTGTTCGCGGTCGAGCAGGCTGGAGGGCAGGCATTCGGCGGCGACGCAGGAGAAGTGCAGTTTCTCGACGATTTCGGCGGCTGGCGCCGCGGCCTTGAGGGCGGCCAGGGTGTGGCCCAGGCCCTTGGGGTATTGCTCGGAGATCACCGTTGGGAGTTTTAGTTCGGCGGTTGCCGCGAGGAGCCAGCGGGCACGGGCTGCGGTGCCTTCGGGGTCGCTCATGGCAGCGATGAGTTTTTCCTGGATATCGACGACCAGCAGCGTGGCCTTGCGGGGATCGATCAGCATTGGTGGTCTCATGGTTTGGGGGAGGGGGTAGCCTTACCCAGGCGGAGGGTGGCGTCAATTGGGGGCTGCTGGTTTTGCAGGTGGACTATGCGTTGGGCGTGTAGCTGAGGCCGGTTGTTTTGATAGTTGTATGTGCATTCGTAGGTGATGTCGACATTTAGTCACCTTTTCGCCATTACGGCGACCTACTTTTCTCTAGGGAAAAGTAGGCAAAACCGTTCCGCTCCGTTCATCCGTCCCGCTCGTGGCGGGATTCCCTCACGCCTTTGTTTGCTCCCGGGAGGACCGCGCTGAACGCCCCATCCTGGGGCGCAGCGCTTGACGGGCATCCATGCCCGTCACCTCCCTTCGCAAGACCTCCGCTCGGCCTCCTGAAGTCGCAATTGGTGTTGCCTGGACTGTCGCGCGCTTAGAAGCAAGAGCAAGAAGCGCGAAGTTAGTTGTTTGACCATTAGTTATGTATTGGTTGTTTCGGCCCTTTCGCGGGGCAAGCCCGCTCCTACAGGGATTTATATAACGGCGACTGTCGTGTAGGAGCGGGCTTGCCCCGCGATACGATCGAGAGATCAACTAAACCTTCAACTAGCGATAGCTGCGCCAGTCCAGGCGCCGCTCGTAACTTCGCGACTTCAGGAGGCCGAACGGAGGTCTTGCGGAGGGAGGTGACGGCCATGGATGGCCGTCAAGCGCTGGGGCCCAGGATGGGCCCTGCAGCGCGGTCCTCCCGGGAGCAAGGCCGGAGTGAGGGGACCCGGAGCGAAGCGGAGGGCCGGATGAATGGAGCGCAACGGCTTTGGTTACTTTGGCCAAGACCAAAGTAACCCGCCGTAAGGGCCATCCCTTTCAAGGTCTTCGGTAGAATCCACTGAAATCCAGTCAGGAAGACCCGAGCGATGTGGGCTGATGTACTAGCGCAATTCGAGAAAAAAGCACCCGCCAGCGTAATGGCCAAACTTGCCTTGGAGCAGGCCATTGCGCCGGAGTGGGTCGATCAGGTTTTCGAGGAGCACCGGCAACGGCAGTATTCTCGCGAATTGCTGTTCTCGACCATCGTCAAGCTGATGTCGCTTGTTTCTCTGGGCTTGAAGCCATCCTTACATGCTGCCGCGAGACAACTAGACGACCTTCCCGTCAGTCTGGCGGCCCTTTACGACAAGATCAGTCGAACCGAACCTGCCCTGTTGCGTGCTCTGGTGACAGGCTGTGCGCAGCGCTTGACGCCGACAATCCATGAGTTGGGCTATTCAGCCATGCTTCCTGATTGGCAAGTTCGGATAGTCGATGGAAGCCACCTGGCCTCCACCGAAAAGCGTCTTGGTGCGTTGCGCCAAGAGCGTGGGGCGGCTCGCCCCGGGTTCTCGGTAGTGGTCTACGATCCCGATCTGGATCAGGTGATCGACCTCCAACCGTGTGAAGACGCCTACGCAAGTGAGCGCGTCTGTGTCTTGCCGTTACTGGCTCAAGCAAAGGCCAATCAGGTCTGGGTCGCTGATCGCCTCTACTGCACGCTGCCTGTCATGGAGGCGTGCGAACAGGTGAGCACATCATTTGTCATTCGCCAGCAAGCCAAACATCCCCGCTTGATCCAAGAAGGTGAGTGGCAAGCACCGATGCCGGTAGCAACAGGCACAGTGCGCGAGCAATCCATCGAAGTAAAAGGCGGGCACTGCTGGCGACGTGTCGAGTTGACACTTCATTCGCCAAACGACTCAGGTGATAACAGCTTGATGTTCTGGAGCAATCTGCCCGAGAGCATCAGTGCACAACAAATCGCAGACTTCTATCGCCGTCGCTGGAGCATCGAAGGGATGTTTCAGCGACTGGAAGCGATTCTGGAAAGTGAAATTGAAACCCTTGGCAGCCCGCGAGCTGCCTTGCTTGGCTTCACCACTGCCGTTCTGGCATACAACGTTCTGGCCTTGCTCAAACGTAGTGTTGAGCAGGCCCATCGGGATGCCTTGCCCGATAATTGGGAAGCCTCGATCTATCACTTGGCGGTGCAGATCAGAGGGGGTTACGAAGGCATGCAGATTGCCCTGCCATCCGAGTACATGCCAGTTGTACCGATAGACAAACTGGCCCAGCGCCTGCTGGAGCTAGCCAGAAACATCCAGCCCAAACAGGTCGTGAAAAGTCCACGAGGCCCCAAGGTGCCCAAAGCGAAGGCCTGGGTGCAAGGTACGGCTGTGCATGCCCACGTTTCGACGGATCGGGTCATCAAGGCCGCTAAAACCAAAAGACCTTGAAAGGGATGGCCGTAAGGGCGGAAAGGTGAATAAGCGTCGACATCGCAAATGAATGCGCATACAACTATCAAAACAACTACCACCCAGCCCCAGAAACTCAGAACCAAAAAACCATGACAAACTAACCCCTCTCCAACAGCAAGGCCCCACCCACCATGCTCTACCGCCTGGCCGCCGACACCCTGGTCCTGTTCCACCTCTCGTTCATCCTGCTGGTCCTGTTCGGCGGCCTGTTGGTGCTCTGGCGCCGCCGCGCCCTGCTCCTCCATCTCCCCGCCCTCACCTGGGGCCTTGCCGTGGAAGGCCTGCACCTGGAATGCCCCCTGACCGACTGGGAAAACCACCTGCGCAATGCCGCCGGCGACGCCGGCTACCACGGCGGTTTCGTCGAACACTACATCTGGCCAGTGATCTACCCCGCCGGCCTGACCCCACAGATCCAGCTGTGGCTGGGCACCGTCGTACTGCTACTCAACCTCGGCGTCTACGCCTACGTAATCTGGCGCCTAGCGCGTCGCCACCACGAATAACCGCGGGAACGGCAGCAACACCCTGCCATCGCTGGCCGGTGGGTAGTCACGCTGCATGGCCTGCAAATAAAGCTGCAGGAAACTCGCCTGGTCCTGCTCGTCCAGCCGCGCCAGGTAAGGCCGCAACGCCGAGCCCTTGAACCACTCCACCACCGCCTCGGCACCACCGACCAGCGGGTGGTGGTAGGTGGTGCGCCACACATCCACCCGCGCGCACAGCGGGCTGAGCAGGTCGTAGTAGAAACCGGCATTGTGCCGCGGCGGCAGGCTGAAATCGGCGAACTTGCCGGCCCAGGGTCCCTGGCAGGCAATCTCCCGCAATTGGCGGTGCGCCGGCTCGTCGAGGTTGTCGGGGGTCTGCACGGCCAGGCTGGCGCCCTCGCCCAGTTGCCGCACCAGGTGCGGATAGAGGCTGGCGTGGTCCGGCACCCACTGCAGCGACGCGTTGGCAAGAATCAGGTCCTGGGGCTCATGGGCCGTCCAGCTGGCGATCTCGCCAATCTCGCAGCGTACCCGCGGAATGCTCAGCCGTGGCCGCTGCCGGGCCTTGTCGATCATGTCCGGATCGCTGTCCAGGGCCAGGACCTGGGCATCCGGGCAGCGCTGCAACAACACCTCGGTGGAATTGCCCGGACCGCAGCCCAGGTCCGTGGCATGTCGCGCCGGACGCGCCGGCACGGCGGCCAGCAGATCGCGCACGGCGCGGGTGCGTTCGTCTTCGAACAACGAATACTGGGTGGCGGACCAGGCCATGGGCAACTCCTCGTAGGGCAATTGTGTGCAGCATAAGCCATGTCGGCATGCTGCAACGTAAGGATGATCTGACTGGCGAACAAGGCTTTGCCCACAAACGAAAACGGCCGGACCCTCGAAAGGGACCGGCCGTCGCAAGAGGCACTAGCGCAATCAGTGACGCTTGGCGCTACGGATCTGGTGCACCACGCCCATGGCCACCACGATGGCCGCGGCGATGCCGGTGGAGATCACCAGGATCTGGTAGTCAGGCATGAAGGCCATGGTCACCAGGGCCGCCACGATGAACAGGATCACCAGGTAGGTCAGCCACGGGAACAGCCACATCTTCAGGCGCACTTCCTTGCCCTCGGCGATCAGCTTGCGGCGCATGCGCAGCTGCGAGAAGGCGATCACCAGGTACACCAGCAGGGCGATCATGCCGGTGGTGTTCATCAGCGTTTCCAGCACGTCCTTCGGTCGCAGGGTGTCACTGAAGTTGATCAGTGCACAGAATACCGCCACCAGGCACGAGCCGATGATCGCGTTAACCGGCACACCGGTACCGGTGCGGGTGAACTTGAACAGGCGCGGCGCGTCGCCGCGCTGGGCCAGCGAGAACAGCATGCGCGAGGCGGTGTAGTGGCCGGAGATCAGGCAGCTGCTCACCGAGGTCAGCACCACGAAGTTCATCAGCAGCTCGGCATACGGCACGCCCAGCAGTTCCAGGGTACGACGGTAGGCGCCATAGCCGGAGACTCCCAGCTGCGGGTCGTTCCACGGCACCAGGCAGACGATCAGGAAGATCGAGCCGACATAGAACAGGCACACCCGCCATACCACCGAGTTGGTCGCCTTGACGATCTGGGTGGCCGGGTCCTTCGCCTCGGAGGCGGCAATGGTGACGATCTCGGCGCCGAGGAAGGCGAACATCACCCCCAGCAAGGCCCCGATCACCGTGGTGATGCCGTTGGGCATGAAGCCTTCGGCGGTCAGGTGGGTGATGCCGCGCACTTCACCGAACTGCCAGATGTTCATCACCGCGGCGGTGCACACCACCAGGAAGCAGACGATCGCCACCACCTTGATCAGCGCGAACCAGAACTCGAACTCGCCGTAGTGCTTGACGTTGAAGAAGTTGACGGTGATCAGCAGCAGCGTGGTGGCCAGCACGAACACGTTGACGCTCACATCAGGGAAGAAACCGTGCAGGATCTTGCCCGCGACATAGGCCTCCCAGGCCATGAGGATCACCCAGTACCACCAGTACAGCCAGCCGATGGTGAAACCGGCCCAGCGGCCGATGGCGCGGTCGGCGTAGGTGGAGAACGAGCCGGTGTCCGGCGACGAGGTCGCCATTTCGCCGAGCATGCGCATGATCAGCACCACCAGGATGCCGCCGGCGAGATAGGCCAGGACGGCCGCCGGGCCGGCACTGTGGATCACGCTGCCGGAACCGACGAACAAGGCGCCGCCGATCACCCCGGCGATCGACATCATCGTCAGGTGGCGCGACTTGAGCGAGGCACTGAGCTTGCTCTCGTGCCCATCCTTCGCGGTGGTGGATGTGGATGTTGCGTCCATCAGTTATTTACCCCGTGCTTCTTTTTATCCAAGGAAAAACTGTGAAACCCCGATGGTTATCGGTCTCACCTGTACATCAGTGCTACTGCGGGCAGGGAGGTGTGCGGAGCACACGCAGGCCATCCGTGGCGGCCTGCTTACGCGGCCAGAGGCAATCCTCTGGACGAACTGAACCATGCTGGAGACGGGCGAGAAGCGCCCGGCCAGGCGAAAGGAAGGTGCGGGGCAAACCCCGAGGACAAAGCAGCGATGTTGTGATTATTCATGGCGCTGGTACGTGCTGTGTTGGCTATATCTGACACGTAATGTAAAAATGTCGAACACATTGAGCCATGCACAGCGGCATGAAAAACGCACTGCACTGTACAGGCCGCCGATGCAATACACCCGCGATACCCCTGCAGGCGCCTGTCGCCGCGCACACCTGAAGGCCCCCGAATGCTCCAGCTCCATCCGGACTCCTCCACCCCGCTGGTCAACCAGATCATCGACGGGCTGCGCGCGCTGATCGACGACCAGACGCTCAAGCCGGGGGCGAAGGTCCCGTCGATCCGGGCGTTTGCCTCGACCTACTCGGTGAGCACCTTCACCGTGGTCGAGGCCTACGACCGGCTGGTGGCCCAGGGCTTGCTGGTGAGCAAGGGCAATGCGGGGTTCTTCGTCAATCGTGCGGCGAACGAGCTGCTGGACAAGCACAACGTCGAGGTCGACACCAGCCGCCCCACCTTCAATTCCGAGTGGTACCTGCAGCAGATCTTCGAGATCCGCCAGTTGCCGTTCAAGCCGGGTTGCGGCTGGCTGCCCAACGACTGGATGTACGAGGAAGGCCTGCGTCGCGGCCTGCGCCAGGTGGCAGGCAGCCCGCTGGAGCTGTCCGGCTACGGCGACCCCCTGGGCCTGCCGGAGCTGCGCGCGCTGACCGCGCAGAACCTGCAGCAGGAACTGTCGATCGTCGCCAACCCGGCGCAGCTGATGCTCACCCACGGCGCCAGCCAGGCCCTGGACCTGGCCGTGCGCACCCTGGTAAGCCCCGGCGACGTGGTGCTGGTGGACGACCCCGGCTACCCCAACCTGATGAGCATCCTGCGCACCCAGGGTGCCACCCTGGTGGGCGTGCCGCGCACCCCGGCGGGTTACGACCTCGACCAGCTCGAGCGCCTGTTGGCCCACCACCGCCCCACGGCGTTCTTCACCCAGCCGCACCTGCACAGCCCGACCTGCTCGCGCACCCCGCTGGCGCAGTTGCACCGTTTGCTGCAACTGGCCAGCCAGCATGGTTTCCGCCTGGTGGAGAACAACCTCTACGCCGACATGATCGCCGACCCACTGCCCTGCCTGGCCAGCCTCGACCACCTGCAGCAGGTGGTATACGTGGGCAGCTACTCGAAAAGCATCTCGCCCAATGTGCGGGTCGGCTACCTGCTGGCCAACCCCGAGCTGACCCAGCAACTGCTGCACCTGAAGATGCGCTCGGGCCTGACTACCTCGCAGGTGATGGAGCGGGTGGTCTACGCCGCGATCATCGATGGTCGCTGGCGCAAGCACCTCAAGCGCCTGCGCCAGCGCCTGGCCGAGGCGCATCAGGAAGTGGGCCGGCACCTGCACCGGTTGGGCTTCGAGCTGTTCATCGAATCGGACGAGGGGATGTATATCTGGACCCGCCATCCGGCGATCCCCGACAGCGCCGCGCTGCTGGACGATGCCCTGGAGAAAGGCATCATGCTCGGCCCCGGGCAGCTATTCATGGTCGATGCCAAGGCCACCGGGTGGATGCGCTTCAATGTGGCGTTCAGTACCGATCCAGCGATGTGGGAGTTGCTGGAGAAGGTGTTGGTGAAGCATGTGCGTAGAGGCAGCGTTTGAAAATACGCTGCGCGTCTGAGTCAAGCGCAATAAAAGAGACCCGCAGCGGTAGCAAGCAGCACTGAACTGTCACCTTCAAGTGCTCACCAAATCCAAAATCAGATAAGAGACAGCACTACTTGCGCACTGTAGTTGTGGTAATTTCCATCTCGGCTGTCCTGGCGCACTCCAAAAACTCTTCAAGCGTCACCACTCCATCGCCATTTTCATCCAGCACCTTTCGAAATTCAGATTCAAGATTCTGAAATTCTTGGACTTTCTCATGGAAGTATCTTCGAATCTCACTAACTGCAACCACACCATCACGATTGCGATCAAGAGGCTTGAATACATATTCCCAAAGATAGAAGTCTCCTAAACCCATAACGACCGATGTTTGGATCTGGACTACAGGCCTGCTTTTCTCCACCACCTGAGCATCAAGCGTAGTTTTCATCGGTGTACCTTTGTACATTTTATCTTCCATAATCATCACTCCAAAAGAAGAGATTCCATTTATCCCGCTACGCTAGGGTCTCACCAGGTCAAAAAAGGAACAACTAGTAAAATTACTAGGCCTCCCCCATATATTCAGGTGCCTTACTCTGAAAACAACGCTCAGCCCTCACCAACATTGATCACCTCCTAACGAGCAATGAGTTCGCCGAAAAAAGCTTCTGCGTTGATTTGAAGCGTTTCAAGGTGATAGCCCCCTTCCTGCACGATCAGGCAGGGCAACCGCAGCGCTCGAATCCGCTCCCCCAACCGCGCAAAACCGTTGGTCGTCACCGCCACCTTGCTCTGCGGATCCAGCTCGTAGATATCGAAGCCTAGCGACAACACCAGCACTTGGGCACCAAATGCCTTCACCGCCTCGAGCGCGATCTCCAGCTGCGCCATGAAGTCCGCCTCGCTGGCTCCATGAGCCATCGGCAGATTAAGATTGCAACCCTCCCCCGCGCCTTGACCACGCTCGTCCGCAAAGCCCGCCACGCCGGGATAGAAGTTGGTCGGGCGCCGTGCACCAAGACATACAGCATATCGTCGTGCTCGTAGAAGATCTCCTGCATCCACTGCATGTCGGTGTCCAGGATAGCCACGCGGCTGTAGCGACTTCGCAGTACCTGGGCGGCTAAGGCGGCATTGTTGAGGTAGCAGAAACCACCGGCGGCATCGTAACGGGCATGATGCCCTGGCGGGCGGCACAAAGCGTACGCGGGGGTTCGCCATCGAGGCCTTACTGTCAGCCTGTACGCCAACGACCTAGCTGGGATGTTGCAGGAGCTCAGCGAATGTAAGCCGAGCGATAAGCCTGCCCGCGCTCGCGCTTGCCTATCGCCACTACCACAACCACCACCCGATCATCCTCGACGCGGTAGACCAGTCGATAGCCGCTGGCCCTGAGCTTGATCTTGTAGTGGTTGGGCAAATCACGCAGCGCATCCACCCCGACCTTGGGTGAGAGCAAGCGTTGCCGGAGCTTCTTTCTGGCCTGCTCACGGACGGTGTGCCCCAGCTTCTCCCACTCCTTCAGGGCCGAAGGCAGGAACTCGAGCCTATAGGTCATCCAGCTCGACCGGGATGCCTTTCTCTCCTGCACGCGCCTTGACCAATGCCACCAGTTCGATGTCTTCCAGTCGTTCCATCATCGCCTCGTAGAGTTCAGCGGGCACCATGTAGCCCATGACGCGATTATGGTTGAGGACTGCCACTGGTTTCCCCTGTGCATCGGCCATGACTGCCGTAGGATTCTTCTTTAATTCCGAGACACTGACGGTGACGTCGGCAAAGATGTTCTGCATGATAATAGCCCTCATTCAAGCGCTATATTTTGGTCATGATTCAGGTCCTTTTCAAGCAGACCTGCCTACAGGGGAAGCGAATTACTCGCTGCCCTCGCCCGCCCCAGCCACGCATAGGCCAACGCCAGCACTCCCAGCACCAACCCGGCAAACACCGCCACCACCACTTGGCTGTAGCGCGCCAGCAGCGCCGGGAACCCCACCACCTCGCGGGTCACCTGGATATCGGCGCTGCCATCGGCATCGCGGATGCTGATCCCGCCCTGGCGGATCTGCGAATAGTCGGCGTCGAAGTACACCCAGACCTTGCTCTCGCTCACCCCGTCGATGGCCGGCAGGTCGATGCTGCTGGTGGGCGTCGGCACCAGCGTGTCGTTGCCGGCGGCGTCGCGCACCTGCACCAGGCCCTTGGCCGGCAAGCGGATGTGCACGGCCTTGAGCGGCGCCTGGGCGGGGTTGTACAGCTCGATGAGCAGGCCGGTGCGGTGATCCACCAACCCGGCCTCGAACGGCCGGGCAAACAGTTGCAGGTAAGGGGCCTGCGCCAGGTCGACCAGCTTGTCGATCTGCGGATGACTGAGGGCGCCGGCGCCGATCTCGCTGATCTGCGAGTGCAGCCGCTCGTACTTGAGCAGGTCGTTGGCCTGGCTGATGCGCTCGTTGAACTGGCCTGGGTAGGTGAGATGGGCATAGGTCAGGCGCGCCTGCAGGCGGTCGTCGTCGCGCAGCACCGCGTAGAGCGTGGCAGCGACGATGGCCAGGGCCAGCAGGCCCACCAGGGATTTACCGACTTTTTCCCAATTCACCTTGAGGGTTCCTTGTTTTACGGGCGTGACGAGAGGCAAGGCAGGCAAGGGTGCCAAGAACACCGGGTTCGGGCAAGGGTTGGCTGCGTGTGATGAGGCTGCCTTGCACGATGACCGAAATGTACGCGCTCCCCTGTAGGAGCGGCCTTGTGCCGCGAAAGGGCTGCGCAGCAGCCCCGACGATTTTGCATGATGTAGAGATCGTGGGCCGCTACGCGCCCCTTTCGCGGCACAAGGGCGCTCCTACAGAGGGGGTGATCAGCTTGATCAGCCCCGCGCCAGCAACCCCGGCACCGCGACCACCAGCATCGCCACCCCGGACAGCGTCAGCAGCCCCAGCACGATCCGGCGAAACGCCAGTTCACTGATCCCCAGGTACAACCGCGTGCCCAGCAGCGTCGGCACAACCATCGCCAGCGCCACCACCGCGAACGCCGGCAGCAGCGTCGGGGTCACCAGCCCGCTGCCCAGGTAGGTGAGCATGGTCACCGCCAGCATCGACAGGTTGAAGTTCTGGATCACTGCCCGCTGGGTGTCGCGCTCGAACCCGCGCAGGGTGCACCAGAGCGTCGGCACGGTGCCGGTAAAACCGCCGATGCCGCCCAGCACTCCGCCAACCATGCCCACCGCGCCATCGGCCAGGCGCCCACCCTGCAGACGCGGCAGGCGCGGCGCCAGCAGCATCAGCGGGCACCACACCACCAGCAGCGTGCCGAACACCGCCTTGAACCACAGCATGTCCAGGTAAGGCAGCACCCACACCCCCAGCGGAATCCCCGCCAGCCCCCCCAGCACGAACGGCCACAGCAGCGTCCAGCTGAAGCCCCGACGCACGCTGAACACCGCGATCAACTGCCCGGTCAGGCTGCCGAACACGGTCAGCACAGCCGCCACCCGCGGCTCCAGCCCCCAGGCCCAGAACGACATGGCCACCATGCCGAAGGCAAAGCCCGACAGGCCCTGGACAAAACCGGCGACGATGGCGCCAAGGGCGATGAGATAGAGCGGATCCATGTGGGCTCCCTGCGACGATCGATGACATCGGCTGGGGAGCATTCCCCACCCAGCAATGGGTGTCCAGCCCCATGTTTGCGGCAACACCTTGAGCGTTTCTCGTTCGCAACACTGCAACATCTTGAAACAACTGGCGTTTGGCCATTTACCGCTTGGCACAGCCGTTGCTGACCCCTGTTCAAGGCACATCGCCGCTTATTCAGCGGCAACAGATGCCAGTCTGTACAACACGGGGCACACGGCAATGAAGAAACCAGCTGCAACATCGACCCAGGTGTTCAGGTTGTCCTCCCTCACGGCACTGCTGCTCAGCCTGGGGCTGGCCAGCGCGGTCGCCGGGTCGCTCGACGACGTGAGCCAGCCACCACCCACCGATCCCTCCGCCTACAGCGACCCGCCCGCCACGCCAGAGGACCAGGCGGCGGCGCTGGAGGCCTTGAAATCAATGCCCGAGGCCAATGAGGGTTCGCTGGAGCTGACCAATGGCGTCTACGGCACCCGCGCCACGGTGACCAGCAACAACGTGCTGCCCCCCGCATTGCAGACTTCGCGCAAGTACCCCACCAACGGCAAGCCCAGCCCGCTGTTCGGCGCCGAGCCGTTCACTCAGCAACTGCTGTTGTTCGAAGAATTCGGCCCGGAGAAACTCGACCCGGCCACCCCGCCCTACTCGATGACCTTCCCGCCGCCCGTGATCGGCGCGGCCCCGGCCCAGGACCCCGACTACGCCGCCCGCAGCAGCCCCAACGGCAACGCCCTGGAGGCGTTCCTGACCCAACCGGGGCTGACGCCGTTCCCGTCGCAGTACGCTAACGTGCTCGACCGCAACCCATGGAAGGCGCAGATCGAGATGTTCCTCAACCGCAGCGGGATCGGCTCGCCCGCCGAAGGCCGTCCGCCGGGAAAAGGCTGGTCACACCAGCGCTGGAACGAGTTCTACCCCCAGGCCGCGTTCAAGACCGCCCAGGCCGGAGCGCGCATCAACCAGGGCCTGCGCGACCGCAAGCAGCTGCACAACTACGCCAAGGGTGAGTTCGCCCCGGGCGGGCTGTACTACCAGACCTCCGACATCCCCACCACCCTGGGCACCACCAAGGGCATCGACACCCGCTTCCATCCGAAAATGCCCCTGCAGGGCCACAAGGCGCTGTGGACCTTCGACGGGACCTTCCCGGTCAAGCTGCTGATGGTGCGCTACGGCCAGCCAGTGCTGATGCGCCACTACAACGCCCTGCCAATCGACCCTTCGGCCAACAACGGCTTTGGCCTGCATACCATCTCCACCCACGAACACAACGGCCACTCGCCGGCCGAGAGCGACGGCTTCGCCAACGCCTACTTCTTCCCAGGCCAGTACTACGACTATCGCTGGCCGATCCAGCTGGCCGGCTACGACACCATCAACACCCGCGCCCAGGACCCGCGCGCGGCCTTCCCCTGCGCACCGGGTGAAACCCTGTTCGTCAACGACGCCTCCCCGGGCCTGAAGACCTGCGAGAACGGCAGCATCAAGATCCGCGGCGACTGGCGCGAGACCATGAGCACCCACTGGTTCCACGACCACATGCTCGATTTCACCGCACAGAACGTCTACAAGGGCAACGCGGTGATGATGAACTACTACTCGGCCATCGACCGCGGCAACGAAGCTCTGCAGGATGGCGTCAACCTGCGTTTCCCCAGTGGCGCGGCGATGCCCTGGGGCAACCGCGACTACGACGTCAACCTGTTGATCGCCGACAAGGCCTGGGACGCCAACGGCCAGCTGTGGTTCAACCCGTTCAACACCGACGGTTTCCTCGGCGACCAGATCCTGGTCAACTGGCAGTACCAGCCCAAGCTCAAGGTGCGCGCGCGCAGCTACCGCTTCCGCATCCTCAACGGCTCGGTGTCGCGTTACTTCAAGTTTGCCGTGGTGCGTGAAATCGCCGGCACCAGCGGCGAGTTCAAGGGCCCGACCGGCTCCAACCTTTCCTACGCCCGGGTGCCGTTCCACATGATTGCCAACGACGGCAACATCATGGAACACGCCGTGCCATTCGACGGCACCCTGGACCTCAACGGCGACGGCAACCTGCAGGACAACAACGCCATCATGCCGCTGCAGGGCATTGCCGAGCGCTACGACATCATCATCAATTTCGCCAAGAACGGGATCAAGGTCGGCGACAAGCTGTACTTCGTCAACCTCATGGAACACGAGACCGGAAAGGGCCCGAAACAACCCATCGCCCTGGCCGACGTGCTGTCGGGCAAGTACAAGCCCGTGATCAAGCAGACCAGCAACGGGCCGGAATGGGATGGCGGCGACCCGGTGGTCGGCAAGTTCATGCAACTGATCGTGCAGCCCTACACCGGCCAGGACGTCAGCATGGACCCGAGCCTGTACGAACCGGCCAAGCCCGGCAAGGCCGCGGGCCTGGTGATGATCCCCCTGCCCATCGACCGCAACAGCGCCAGCGATCAGGTCAAGATCAAGGCCGCCCGCCACCGCGAGTTCATCTTCGGCCGCTCCGACGGCACCGACAGCGTACCCTGGACCATCAAGACCGATGGCGGCTTCGGTTACAGCATGGACCCACGGCGCATCAGCGCCGCCCCGCAACTGGCCAACGAAGCCACCGACGGCGGCTTCAGCGGCGACGGCACCCTGGAAGTGTGGAAGATCAAGAACGGCGGCAACGGCTGGAGCCACCCGGTGCACGTGCACTTCGAGGAAGGGGTGATCCTCAGCCGCGACGGCAAGGCGCCGCCGGAATGGGAAAAATGGGCGCGCAAGGACGTCTACCGCATCGGCCCGGATGCTGATTCGTCGGAAGAAGTGGAAATGGCCATTCGCTTCCGCGAGTTCGCCGGCACCTACATGGAGCACTGCCACAACACCCAGCACGAGGACACCTCGATGCTGCTGCGCTGGGACCTGGAACACCCCGGCCAGTTCCAGATGATGCCGACGCCGCTGCCCGGCTGGGATGGCGTGGAGTACGTCAACTCCGCCGCCCTGCCGACCTTCCGTACCGCCAGCAGTGGCCCCGGCGACGATGGCAACAAGCCGCCGGTGGCGGTGAACGACAGCGCCGCGACCATGGCCGGCAAGCCGATCGTGCTCAA
Source organism: Pseudomonas sp. 2hn (assembly GCF_019646095.1). Taxonomy (NCBI): domain Bacteria; kingdom Pseudomonadati; phylum Pseudomonadota; class Gammaproteobacteria; order Pseudomonadales; family Pseudomonadaceae; genus Pseudomonas; species Pseudomonas sp. 2hn. The sequence continues at coordinate 3,539,193 of NZ_CP081016.1, forward strand.
CGTGCTGGCAAACGACACCGACCCCGACGGCAACCTGCCGCTGAGCATCAGCAGCCTGGCCCAGCCCGACTTCGGCCAGGGCACGGTGAGCAGCAATGGCACCCAGCTGACCTATACCCCGCCGGCCACGGTCGCCACGGCGTTCACCGCCAGCTTCACCTACGCCGCGCGCGACGCCAAGGGCCTCGAGTCGCTGGCGCCGGCCACGGTGAGCATCGCGGTCTCGCCGGCGGTACCGATGGACCAGATCCAGGTCAGCAGCGCCACGGTGCAGTTGCGCAGCAACAGCCGCTGGACCTGGGAAATCGCCGGGACCACCTCGGTGGCCGCCGGCAACAGTATCCGGGTCTCCACCAACACCACCAGCGGGCCGCTCGACCTGGGCCTGGCGACCCTGACCGCCAGCGGCAGTGGCGCGCGCTGGAAGCTGTCGGTGACCACAACCGGCAGCGGCCCGGCCTCGCCACCGACGGTGACGGTCAAGTCGGCGCTGGGGCAGAGCGTGACGGTGCCGCTGAGTATCCGTTGATTTCGCCAAGAGCCCATGAGGATTGGCGTGGGAGCGGGCCTACCCCGCGATAGACGCACCGCGTGGCACCGGCTCTGCCGGTGTTCGCGGGGCAAGCCCGCTCCCACGCCGTCCTTGCCCTGTTCCCTGTCCAGAGGGTAGAACCATGCCCCGCCTCTGCCGCCTGCTGCTCCTGCTGTTGCTCACCCTCAGCCTTTCCTGGTCGCTGCCCCCCAGTACCCGCGCAACGCCCTCCACACCTTGGGGCGCCGACTACTTCCCCAACATCCCCCTGCTCACCCAGGACGGCCAACAGGTGCGATTTTTCGACGACCTGATCAAAGACAAAGTGGTGGCCATCAACTTCATCTTCACCGGCTGCGGCGACTCCTGCCCGGTGGAAACCGCGCGCCTGCGCCAGGTGCAGAAGCTGCTGGGCGAGCGCGTTGGCCAGGACATCTTCATCTACTCGATCAGCATCGACCCCTACAACGACACCCCCGCCACCCTCAAGCGCTACGCCGAGAAGTTCGCCATCGGCCCCGGCTGGACCCTGCTCACCGGCGAAGCCGCCGACATCGAACAACTGCGCCGCAGCCTCGGGTTGTACATCGAGGGCCTGGAGAACGGCCGCAGCAAGGACCACAACCTCAGCCTGATCATCGGCAACCAGGCCACCGGCCGCTGGATGAAGGCCTCGCCCTTCGAAAGCCCGTACATCCTCGCCGACCGCCTGGCCAACAGCCTGCACAACTGGAAGACCGCCAGCTCTCAGCGCCGCGACTACACCCAGGCCCCCGACATCCGCCCACCGAGCGCCGGCGAACAACTGTTCCGTACCCGTTGCTCGTCGTGCCATACCTTGGGCGACGCCGAGCCTGGCGCCACCCATGGCATCGGCCCGGACCTGCTGGGGGTGACCCGCCAGCGCGAGGAACAGTGGTTGAAACGCTGGCTGATGGAGCCGGACCGGATGCTGGCGGAAAAAGACCCGCTGGCGATGCTGCTGTACGCGCAGTACAACCAGTTGGCGATGCCCAACATGCGCCTGGGCGAAACCGAAGTGGCCGCGCTGATCGGCTACCTCGAAGAAGAAACACAACGGCGCCAGACACCCTCGGCGCAACGTTGAACCTCGACCCTTGACCACCACCGCCGCCCCGGCCCATGCTCAGCCGCTTCCACACCACGCTCAAGGAACGACCGCATGAAGCTGGAAACTCTCGCCATCCACGCGGGCTTCAGCCCCGACCCGACCACCAGGGCGGTGGCCGTGCCGATCTACCAGACCACCTCGTTCGCCTTCGACGACACCCAGCACGGCGCCGACCTGTTCGACCTCAAGGTCGCGGGCAACATCTACTCGCGCATCATGAACCCCACCAACGACGTGCTCGAGCAACGCATGGCCGCCCTCGAGGGCGGGGTCGGCGCGCTGGCCGTGGCCTCGGGCATGGCCGCCATCACCTACGCCATCCAGACCGTCGCCGAAGCCGGCGACAACATCGTCTCGGTGGCCAAGCTGTACGGCGGCACCTACAACCTGCTGGCCCACACCCTGCCGCGCATGGGCATCACCACCCGCTTCGCCGCCCACGACGACATCGCCGCCCTCGAGGCGCTGATCGACGCGCGCACCAAGGCAGTGTTCTGCGAGTCGATCGGCAACCCCGCTGGCAACATCGTCGATATCGCCGCGCTGGCCGAGGCGGCCCACCGCCATGGCGTGCCGCTGATCGTCGACAACACCGTGGCCACGCCGATTCTCTGCCGCCCGTTCGAGCACGGCGCCGATATCGTCGTGCACTCGCTGACCAAGTACATCGGCGGCCACGGCACCAGCATCGGCGGCATCGTCATCGACTCGGGCAAATTTCCCTGGGCTGATCACAAGGAACGTTTCGCCCTGCTCAACACCCCCGACCCGTCCTACCACGGCGTCACCTACACCGAGGCCTTCGGACCTGCCGCCTTCATCGGCCGCTGCCGCGTGGTGCCGCTGCGCAACACCGGTGCCGCGCTGTCGCCGTTCAATGCCTTCCTGATCCTGCAAGGCCTGGAGACCCTGGCCCTGCGCATGGAGCGCCATACCGAGAATGCGCTCAAGGTCGCCCGCTACCTGCAGGAACACGACCAGGTGGCCTGGGTGAAATATGCCGGCCTGCCCGACCATCCCGAGCACCAACTGGCCCGGCGCTACACCGGCGGCAAGCCGGCGGCGATCCTGTCGTTCGGCATCAAGGGCGGCCAGGCCGCCGGGGCGCGCTTCATCGATGCGTTGCAACTGGTGGTGCGCCTGGTCAACATCGGCGACGCCAAGTCGCTGGCCTGCCATCCCGCCTCCACCACCCACCGCCAGCTCAACGACGAAGAGCTGGAAAAAGCCGGCGTGCCGCGGGACATGGTGCGCCTGTCGATCGGCATCGAGCACAGCGACGACATCATCGCCGACCTCGCCCAGGCCCTTGAGGCCAGCCGCGGCTGATCGACCCGCGCCCCACCCAATGCCGACGGCGGGCGCGTACCCTGCAGAACCGGAACCCCACGCAATGACCCTTTTCTACCTGAAACTCCTCGTCACCCCGCTGCTGATGTGGGCCATCTCCCTCGCCTCGCGGCGCTGGGGCGGCCTGCTCGGCGGGCTGCTGTCCGGTCTGCCGATCACCTCGGCCCTGGTGATGACCTTCCTGTGCCTGGAGCAAGGCACGGGCTTCGCCCTAGGCGCGGTGCCCGGCGCGCTGGGTGGGTTGGCGGCGGTGCAGGCCACCTACACCTTCTACCTGTTCGCCACGCGCAAGGTTGGCATCGGCGTGGCAGTCGCGCTGTCGATCCTGTTCTATGGCCTGGCGGCCTATGCCTTCACCCATTGGGGAGGGCTGTACCTGTCGGTGGCCGTGGCGCTGCTGCTGATCGGCGTGCTGATCCGCGCCAGTGGCCGCGAACCCAGGCCCGACACCCTCGCCCGCCCCCGACACCGCTATTGGGAAATACCCCTGCGCATGGTGTCCGCCACCTCGCTGCTGATGGTCACCACCAGCCTGGCCAGCTGGCTGGGGCCGGCCACCAGCGGCATGCTCGCGCCGATTCCGGTGATTGCCTGGCCACTGGTGGTGTTCGCCCATGTGCAAGGCGGGCGGGCCGGGATGGCGGCGATGGTGCGGGGCAATGCCATCGGTGCGGTGGGGGTGATTGCGTTCTACCTGGCGATGGCGGGGTTGCTGGAGCGGCTGGGGGTTGCCGTGACCATCAGCCTGGCGATGGTCTTGGCGGTAACGTTGACTGTCGCATTGGCGGCGATCCTGCGACGCCTGCGAAAAGACTGAGCTGTAGATCAGCTACATCGTGGGAGCGGGCTTGCCCCGCGATCACCGGCAAAGCCGGTGCCATACCCTGTACTCCTTGCAACCCAGACAAAAAAGCCGCTTTCGATTGCTCGAAAGCGGCCCTTCTCGGTGCACCGGACTTCAACTGTCACCTTGCTCCTGCATCACCGGCAACTGTCCATCGATCATCGCCTTGGCCATGCCGCTGAGGTAATACGTAGCCCGCATCAGCGTCTGTGCCTCTTTCGGCTGGCTCAACGCCTGGTAGGTCAAGCTGGTGATGCAGCCGAGGATGATCGTTGTTTCCTGCAGTACGTCTTCGGTCGGCAACCCCGGGATCGCCTGCACCCAGTCACGCACCGCGTACCGCTTGCTACGACCGACCAGGCTGACGATCTTCAGGCCCCCAGTGCCCTTTGCGTGTTCGTCCTTGTCCATAACCTTGCCCCCAGGAAAAAAGAAAGAGCCCGTCGCGGTTCATCCTCCGCAGCCGCCAGACCAAACCGCGCGATCCCTGCGCGGTAAGCTGCCCAGTGGTCCGGCCTGCTCCGGTGAAGTGAAGCGCGACGAGCAGCCCGAGACTAAAGCGAGCGTCAATCCGCTACAACGGGCTACCGGGGGAAAAGGCACCTTTAGGAAAAGGACTACATAAACAACGGAAGAAAGGCTGTAGGACCTGCAATATTCTCCGCAGATGTTGTCGGTTTAGACCCCGGTGCATCGCCGTTCGCTGCACTGGGACGGCAACGCAACCCATCGCCGGCAAGCGCCACATGCGCCTGTCGTGCCGCGCTTGATCGGCACAGCGCCAAGTGCTCGACTTAGGTTCATGCCCACGCCACAAGCAGCTTGCCATGACCGACATTCCGCAGATCCCCACCCCGCCCGTGCACGCCCTGGATCAGCCGCGTACCCTGCTGTTCCTCGCCTACCCGCAGATGGGCCTGCTCGACCTCACCGGCGCGCAGACGGTGTTCTGGGCCGCGACCAAGGCCCGCGCCGCCCGCGGCCTGCCGGGTTACCGCCTGGTCACCGCGAGCCTCGAGGGCGGCCTGGTGCCGACCGCCGAGGGCCTGGCGGTAGGTACCGAGCCACTGGCGCCCTGGCTGGGCGAACCCTTCGACACCCTGGTGGTGCCCGGCGCGCCGGAGATCGTCCGCACCCTCCCCGATCATGCCGAGCTGGTTGCCTGGCTGGCCCAGGCCGCCCAACGCGCCCGACGCACCGCCTCGGTGTGCAGCGGGACCTTCCTGCTGGCCGCCGCCGGACTGCTCGACGGCCGCCGAGCCGCCACCCACTGGGCGATGTGCGATGCGCTACACCGGCGCTTCCCGGCCATCGAAGTGGACGCCGAGTCGATCTTCGTGCAACAGGACCAGGTATGGACCTCGGCCGGGGTCAGCGCCGGCATCGACCTGGCGCTGGCCCTGGTCGAGGCCGACTGTGGCCGCGAGGTGGCCATGCAGGTGGCCCGCGAGCTGGTGGTGTTCCTCAAGCGCCCCGGCGGCCAGGCGCAGTTCAGCGAACTGCTCAAGGCCCAGGGCGAGGACAGCGCCGCCTTCGAGGCCCTGCACCTGTGGCTCAACGAGCACCTGGGCGACCCGCGCCTGACGGTCGAGCGGCTGGCCGAGCAGGCACGCATGAGCCTGCGCAACTTCACCCGGGTGTACAAGCACAAGACCGGCCGCACCCCGGCCAAGGCCATCGAGGTGTTCCGCCTGGAGGCGGCGCGGCGCTTGCTGGAGAACTCCGACCAGCATATCGAGCAGGTCGCCCGCCACTGCGGTTTCGGCAGCGAGGAGCGCATGCGCCTGGCATTCCAGCGCCACCTGGCGGTGACCCCGCGGGACTACCGGGCGCGCTTCGCCCGCAGCGTGCCGCTGGCCGAAATCCAGGGTTCTTTGGCCTAGGGGCAAACCGGGGGCGCGCTTAGCATCTGCAGCACGCCTGTCGGGCCACGGTCCATGTCCTCCCGCAAGGCGTACCCTTTTCCCACTGCCGCAGCGACAACATCGACAATCGCGGCATCCAGGAGCACCCCATGAAACAGATCCTGATCATTGGCGCAGGCTTCGCCGGGCTGTGGAGCGCCCTCGGCGCCGCCCGCCTGCTCGACCAGCACAAACGCGACGACGTGCTGATCACCGTGCTCGCGCCCCAGGCCGAGCTGCACATCCGCCCTCGCTTCTACGAACCCGACGTGCACACCATGGCCGCGCCGTTGCAGGCGCTGTTCGACGCGGTCAACGTGCGCTTCGTCAAAGGCAGCGCCTACCACATCGACCAGGCCAGCCGTGAAGTGGCGTACCGCCAGCCCGGCGGCATCGAGGCCAGGCTTGGCTACGACCGCCTGATCATGGCCTGCGGCAGCCTGCTCAACCGCCCGGCGCTGGAAGGCTTCGACCGCCACGCCTTCGACGTCGACAAGATCGAGTCGGCCACCCGCCTTGAAGAACACCTCAAGTCCCTGGCCGCCCGCCCCGACAGCCCCGCACGCAACACCGTGGTGGTGGCCGGGGGCGGCTTCACCGGCATCGAGACCGCCACCGAGCTGCCCAGCCGGCTGCGGGCGATCCTCGGCGACAAGGTCACGCCACGCATCGTCGTGGTCGACCGCGGGGCGAAGATCGGCGCCGCCCTGGGCGCAGGTATCAGCCCGGCCATCGAGCAGGCCTCGGCGGCGCTGGGCATCGAGTGGGTCTGCGGCGCCACGGTGGCCTCGGTGGATGCCGGCGGCGTGCTGCTCGACAACGGCGAACGCATCGCCGCCAACACGGTGGTCTGGACCGTCGGTTTCAAGGCCAACCCGCTGACCGAGCAGATCACCGGCGAGCGCGACCGCCAGGGCCGCCTGCATGTGGACGGCCAGCTCAAGGTCATCGGCAACCCGGATGTGTATGCCGCGGGCGACGTGGCCTATGCGGCCTGCGACGAGGTCGGCAACTTTGCCGTGATGTCCTGCCAGCACGCCATCCCCCTGGGCCGCTACGCCGGCAACAACGCCGCCGCCGAGCTGATCGGCGTGGCACCGATGACCTACAGCCAGCCCAAGTACGTCACCTGCCTGGACCTCGGCGCCTGGGGCGCGGTGTACACCGAGGGCTGGGAACGCACCGTCTCGCCACCGACCGACAAGTTCGAGGCCAAGCAGCTCAAGCAGCAGATCAACTCGGTGTGGATCTACCCGCCGGCACCGGACCGGGCCACCGCACTGGCAGCAGCCGACCCGCTGATTCCGGTCGCCTGACGGCACTGCTGAGCTCCGGGGCTGCGCTGTCGCTGAGAGCCGTCAGCGCAGCCCCTGCCGGCTTGCCCCGCGATGGCGGCAATATCCGCTATTGCCTCGCCCCGCTCACAATCCAACCAGGTATTCATGACTCCAGGTCAAAGGACCTTGGCGCGTCGACGCCTTAATCAATCCCGCCGAACACCGCACACTGCGCCTACCCGTTCGAACCCGTGCCCCACTGCCCGGGTCTCGATCCCCTCACACGACAGGAGCAGTTGCATGAGCATTCCATCCTTTGGCCTGGGTACCTTCCGCCTCACCGGCCAGGCCGTCATCGATTCGGTCAAGTCGGCGCTGGAGCTGGGCTACCGCGCCATCGACACCGCGCAGATCTACAAGAACGAGGCCGAGGTCGGCCAGGCCATCGCCGAAAGCGGCGTGCCGCGCGACGAGCTGTTCATCACCACCAAGATCTGGGTCGACCACTACGCCGCCGACAAGCTGATCCCCAGCCTGCGCGACAGCCTGGCCAAGTTGCGCACCGACCATGTCGACCTGCTGCTGATCCACTGGCCGGCGCCGGGCAACGGCGTCGAGCTGCCCGAATACATGCAGGCGCTGGCCGAAGCCAAGCGCCAGGGCCTGACCGGCCAGATCGGCATCTCCAACTTCAATATCGAGCTGACCCGCCAGGCCATCGCCGTGGTCGGCCAGGGCGAGATCGCCACCAACCAGATCGAACTCAGCCCGTACCTGCAGAACCGCAAGCTGACCGCATTCCTCCAGGAACAGGGCATCACCACCACCTCCTACATGACCCTGGCCTACGGCAAGGTGCTGAAGGATCCGCTGCTGGCCGAGATCGCCGCCAAGCACAAGGCCACGGTGGCCCAGGTGGCCCTGGCCTGGGCCTTGCAGCTGGGCTATGCGGTTATCCCGTCGTCCACCAAGCGCGAGAACCTGGCCAGCAACCTGCTTGCCCGCAGCCTGCGCCTGGACGCCGACGACATGGCGCGCATCGCCACCCTGGAACGCAACGGCCGCGAAGTCAGCCCGGACGGCCTGGCGCCGGCCTGGGACTGATATCCTTCGGGCATGGAGGCCCAGCGCCCCGCTCTCAACCGCTTTTTCGGAGCTCCCAATGAGCACGCTTTCCCCCAAACGGGTGCTGTTCGCCCTGGCCATCGGCGCCTTCGGCATCGGCACCACCGAGTTCACCCCCATGGGCCTGCTGCCGGTGATCGCCGATGGCGTCGGGGCCAGCATCCCCAGCGCGGGCATGCTGATCACCGCCTATGCCATCGGCGTGATGGTCGGCGCGCCGATCATGACCTTGCTGTTCAGCCGCTTCGGCAAGCGCGCCGCGCTGATGATGCTGATGGGCATCTTCACCGTCGGCAACCTGCTCTCGGCCCTGTCGCCGGACTACTACACCCTGCTGCTCTCGCGCCTGATCACCAGCCTCAACCACGGCGCCTTCTTCGGCCTGGGCGCGGTGGTGGCCGCCAGCGTGGTGCCCCGGGACAAGCAGGCCAGCGCCGTGGCCACCATGTTCATGGGCCTGACCATCGCCAACATCGGCGGCGTGCCAGCCGCCACCTGGCTCGGCCAGCAGGTCGGCTGGCGCATGGCCTTCGCCGGCACCGCGGTGCTCGGCGTGCTGGCCATCGCGGCGCTGTGGTACGCCCTGCCCAAGGGCGAGCGTGGCAGCGTGCCCCATGTACGCAAGGAGCTGGCGGTGATCGCCCGCCCCAACGTGCTGCTGGCCATGGCCACCACGGTCCTGGGCGCAGGCGCCATGTTCACCCTGTACACCTATGTCGCCCCGGTGCTCGCCGAACTGACCGGTGCCTCGGACAGTTTCGTCACCCTCGGCCTGGTGCTGATCGGCGTCGGCTTCACCCTTGGCAACAGCCTGGGCGGCAAGCTGGCCGACTGGTCGCTGGACGGTGCCGCGCGGATCTTCCTCGGTGCGCTGGCGGCGATCATGCTGCTGATGCCACTGGTGCTGGGTAGCCATGTCGGCGCCGCGCTGGCCTTGCTGGTGTGGGGGATGTTCACCTTCGCCGTGGTGCCGCCGCTGCAGATGCGGGTGATGATCGCCGCAGCCGAGGCACCGGGGCTGGCGTCGTCGATCAACGTGGGCGCCTTCAACCTGGGCAATGCCGTCGGCGCCGCCCTGGGTGGCGCGGTGATCAGCCTGGACTTGGGCTACGCGGCGGTGCCGATGGCCGGTGGCCTGCTGGCGGCGACCGGATTGCTGCTGGTATGGCTGGGCGGGCGCGGCAAGGCCGCCGACAAGGCGCTGAGTAATCCCGCCTGACCAGGATCACCCACATAGGGCGAGCTTGCCCGCGATAGCCGCAACACAAAAACGCCGCCATCCCCGAAGGAATGGCGGCGTTTTCACGTTTACACCCCGCTGGGGTCAGGCCGGCGCCGAAGTGCGAATCAGATGATCGAAGGCTGCCAGCGACGCCTTGGCGCCCTCGCCCACGGCGATGACGATCTGCTTGTACGGCACCGTGGTCACGTCACCGGCGGCGAACACGCCGGGGATGCTGGTCTGGCCCTTGGCATCGACGATGATCTCACCACGCGGCGACAGCTCGACCGTGCCCTTGAGCCAGTCGGTGTTCGGCAGCAGGCCGATCTGCACGAAGATGCCTTCCAGCGCCAGGTCATGCAGCGTGTCGCTGGTGCGGTCCTTGTAGCGCAGGCCGGTGACCTTCTCGCCATCGCCGACCACTTCGGTGGTCAGCGCGCTGGTGATCACCTTGACGTTCGGCAGGCTGTGCAGCTTGCGCTGCAGCACGGCATCGGCGCGCAGCTGGCTGTCGAACTCGATCAGGGTCACCTGGGCGACCACGCCGGCCAGGTCGATGGCCGCTTCCACGCCGGAGTTGCCGCCACCGATCACCGCCACGCGCTTGCCCTTGAACAGCGGGCCGTCGCAGTGCGGGCAGTAGGCCACGCCACGGGCACGGTATTGCTGCTCGCCCGGCACGTTCATTTCCCGCCAGCGGGCGCCGGTGGCGAGGATCACGGTCTTGGCCTTGAGCGAGGCGCCGCCGGCCAGTCGTACTTCGTGCAGGCCGCCATCGGTGGCCGGGATCAGCGCTTCGCCGCGCTGCAGGTTCATGATGTCGACGTCGTACTGCTTGACGTGCTCTTCCAGGGCCGTGGCCAGCTTAGGCCCTTCGGTCTCCTGCACCGAGATGAAGTTCTCGATCGCCAGGGTGTCGAGCACCTGGCCACCGAAGCGCTCGGCGGCGACACCGGTGCGAATGCCTTTACGGGCGGCGTAGATCGCGGCGGCGGCGCCAGCCGGGCCACCCCCGACCACCAGCACGTCGAAGGCGTCCTTGGCGTTGATCTTCTCGGCCTGGCGAGCGCCGGCATTGGTGTCGATCTTGCCGAGGATCTCTTCCAAGCCCATGCGGCCCTGGCCGAACACTTCGCCGTTCAGGTAGATGCTCGGCACCGCCATGACCTTGCGGGCTTCGACTTCATCCTGGAACAGCGCGCCGTCGATGGCGACGTGGCGCACATTGGGGTTGAGCACCGCCATCAGGTTCAGCGCCTGGACCACGTCCGGGCAGTTCTGGCACGACAGCGAGAAGTAGGTTTCGAAGCTGAACTCGCCTTCCAGCGCCTGGATCTGCTCGATCACTTCGGCACTGGCCTTGGAGGGGTGGCCGCCGACCTGCAGCAGCGCCAGCACCAGGGAGGTGAATTCGTGGCCCATGGGGATGCCGGCGAAACGCAGGCTGATATCGCCCCCCGGGCGGTTCAGCGAAAACGAAGGACGACGGGCGTCATTGCCATCCGCGCTGAAGGTAATGAGGTTCGACAGGCCGGCGATTTCCACCAGCAGGTCGTGCAGTTCGCGGGACTTCGCGCCGTCGTCGAGGGAGGCAACGATCTCGATCGGCTGGGTGACCCGCTCCAGGTAGGTTTTCAGTTGCGATTTAAGCGTGGCGTCCAACATACGGGCGATTCCTTTTTCAAAACTCGGATACAAAAACGCCCAGGCGAGATCGCCCGGGCGTTTTTACGGGGCGGTGACAACTTAGAAGTGGCGGTTGCTCACCGCCCGCATCTGACGCATGGCCTTAGATCTTGCCGACCAGGTCGAGCGACGGAGCGAGGGTGGCTTCGCCTTCTTTCCACTTGGCCGGGCAGACTTCGCCTGGGTGGGCGGCAACGTACTGGGCAGCCTTGACCTTGCGCAGCAGTTCGCTGGCGTCACGGCCTACACCGCCGTCGTTGATTTCAACGATCTTGATCTGACCTTCCGGGTTGATCACGAAGGTACCGCGATCGGCCAGGCCGGCTTCCTCGATCAGCACGTCGAAGTTGCGCGAGATGACGTGGGTCGGGTCACCGATCAGCGGGTACTTGATCTTGCCGATGGTGTCCGAGGTGTCGTGCCAGGCTTTGTGGGTGAAGTGGGTGTCGGTGGACACGCCGTAGATTTCCACGCCCAGCTTCTGGAACTCGGCGTAGTTGTCAGCAAGGTCACCCAGTTCGGTCGGGCAGACGAAGGTGAAGTCGGCCGGGTAGAAGAACACGACGGACCACTTGCCTTTCAGGTCGGCTTCGCTGACCTGGACGAATTCGCCATTGTGGAAAGCAGTGGCGTTGAACGGTTTGACCTGGCTGTTGATGATTGGCATGAGAGACGCTCCTTCATGGGTTGAATTCGGTTGACGGAGAGAATCCTAACCGCTGGTCCCGATGAAGGCTCATTGGCAAAGCTCATGCTGGTGATTGGTTTTGGCTATAAGGCGAGATTATTAATAGAAGGGATTGGGCTGAGCAAAGGATTGCGGGGGCAAAATGCATCGCGGGGCAAGCCGCTCCCACGCCAGGAGGTTTTCAGGCGTGGGGGCGGGCTTGCCCCGCGATCAGGGGTAACGCGTATCAGCGGGTGACGGTGCGCATGGTCACGAACTCTTCGGCGGCGGTCGGGTGCACGCCGATGGTCTCGTCGAACTGCTGCTTGGTCGCCCCTGCCTTCAGGGCGATCCCCAGGCCCTGGATGATCTCGCCGGCGTCCGGCCCGACCATGTGACAGCCCAGCACCTTGTCGGTTTCAGCGTCGACCACCAGCTTCATCAGGGTCTTTTCCTGGATATCGGTCAGGGTCAGCTTCATCGCCCGGAAGCGGCTCTCGAAGATCTGCACCTTGTGCCCGGCGGCCAGCGCCTGCTCCTCGGTCAGGCCCACGGTGCCGATTGGCGGTTGGCTGAACACCGCGGTCGGGATGTTCTGGTAGTCGACCGTGCGGTACTGCTCGGGTTTGAACAGGCGGCGGGCCACGGCCATGCCTTCGGCCAGCGCCACCGGGGTCAGTTGCACGCGGCCGATCACGTCGCCGATGGCCAGGATCGACGGGGCGGTGGTCTGGTACTGCTCGTCCACGCGGATGTACCCGCGCTCGTCCAGTTCCACGCCGGTGTTCTCCAGGCCCAGGTTGTCCAGCATCGGCCGGCGGCCGGTGGCGTAGAACACGCAATCGGCGACCAGCTCGCGACCATCCTTGAGGGTGGCCTTGAGGCTGCCGTCCTCAAGCTTGTCGATACGCTGGATGTCGGCGTTGAATTGCAGGTTCAGGCCGCGTTTTTCCAGCTCTTCCTTCAGGTGCGTGCGCACCGAGCCGTCGAAACCACGCAGGAACAGGTCGCCCCGATACAGCAGCGTGGTGTCGGCGCCCAGGCCCTGGAAGATCCCGGCGAACTCCACGGCAATGTAACCACCGCCCACCACCAGCACGCGTCGCGGCAGTTGCTTGAGGTAGAACGCCTCGTTGGACGTGATGGCCAGTTCCTTGCCCGGAATGTCCGGCACCTGCGGCCAGCCGCCGGTAGCGATGAGGATGTTGGCGGCACTGTAGCGCTGGCCCTCGACCTCCACCTCATTGGCGCCGGTGATGCGTGCGTGGCCCTGCAACAGGGTGACGCCGCTGTTGACCAGCAAGTTGCGGTAGATGCCGTTGAGGCGCTCGATCTCGCGGTTCTTGTTGGCGATCAGCGTGCCCCAGTCGAAGTGGCCCTCTTCCAGGGTCCAGCCGAAGCCTGCAGCCTGTTCCAGTTCGTCGGCGACATGGGCGCCGTACACCAGCAGTTTCTTCGGTACGCAACCGACGTTGACGCAGGTGCCGCCGAGGTAGCGGCTCTCGGCCACCGCCACCTTGGCGCCGAAGCCTGCGGCGAAACGCGCCGCGCGTACACCGCCAGAACCGGCGCCAATCACGAACAGATCAAAATCGTAAGCCATGCATTGAGTCTCCTAGGCAGGCGCCCAGCATAGCGCCGTTGGCCGCCGCAAACAAAAAAGCCACCCGAAGGTGGCTTTTCCAGACAACGCCGGGGACTCAGTAAGCCTTGCCGGTCTTGTAGAAGTTCTCGAAGCAGAAGTTGGTCGCCTCGATATAGCCTTCGGCGCCACCGCAGTCGAAACGCTTGCCCTTGAACTTGTAGGCGATCACGTTACCTTCGGCGGCCTGCTTCATCAGCGCGTCGGTGATCTGGATCTCGCCACCTTTGCCCGGCTCGGTCTGCTCGATCTTCTCGAAGATGTCCGGGGTCAGGATGTAGCGACCGATGATCGCCAGGTTGGACGGTGCGTCCTCTGGCTTGGGCTTCTCGACCATGGCGTCGACACGGAAGATGCCGTCCTTGATCTCTTCACCGGCGATGACGCCGTACTTGTTGGTTTCCTGCGGATCGACTTCCTGGATGGCGACGATCGAGCAGCGGTACTTCTTGTACAGCGCGACCATCTGCGCGAGCACGCCGTCACCGTCGAGGTTGACGCACAGGTCGTCCGCCAGCACCACGGCGAACGGCTCGTCGCCGATCAGCGGGCGGCCGGTCAGGATGGCGTGGCCCAGGCCTTTCATTTCGGTCTGGCGGGTATAGGCGAAGGAGCACTCGTCGAGCAGACGACGGATGCCGACCAGGTATTTCTCCTTGTCGGTGCCCTTGATCTGGTTTTCCAGCTCGTAGCTGATGTCGAAGTGGTCTTCCAGGGCGCGCTTGCCACGACCGGTGACGATGGAGATCTCGTTGAGGCCGGCGTCCAGTGCTTCTTCAACGCCATACTGGATCAGTGGCTTGTTGACCACCGGCAGCATTTCCTTGGGCATGGCTTTGGTAGCGGGCAGGAAGCGGGTGCCGTAACCGGCTGCCGGGAACAAGCATTTCTTGATCATATACGTCCTTAACAAGGGCTTTGCGTACGAAATTCGGCGCAGTCTAATCAGGCGGCGGTCACCTTACAATGCCCCCCGCGCTGGCCGATGCCATCATAGAGACATTCCAGTGTAGATAGTTCCGCCGGGGCGTGAATTTCAGGCGACCGGCAGCATCATCGCGGGACGGGCCCGCCCCACGATCATCCCTTGCAGGGCGTGGGAGCAGGCTTGTCCCGCGAGGGTTTCAGCTCAACCGCCGATCCCCTGCCCGATCAACACGCCATCGACTTTCTGCCCATACAGATTGACCCCGTCGTTGGCATGGAACTTCAGTCGGGTCTTCTCGATCGAGCCTTCGACCAGCCGCGGATCCTGCGGCCGCTCATGGCGGTTGATCCACGCCGCCACGTCCCAGGCCTGCTGGTCGCTCAGGCTGCCGGGCTTGCCCAGTGGCATGTTGTACTTGATGAACGACGCCGCGGTATTGATCCGGTGCATGCCGGCGCCCCAGTTATAGGAATCCTTGCCCCACAGCGGCGGCATCACGTATTCCCCGGCCACCTTCTGCCCTTCGCCATTACCGCCGTGGCAGATCGCGCATTGCTCGTCGTACACCTGCTTGCCGCGCTTGAAGTCGTAACCGCCTTCGGGCTTGGGCACCTCCGGGTAGCCGCGACCGGCAATCTCGACGCCGGTCGGCGCCTGGGTCGACAGCCAGTAGGCGTAAACGCTCAAGGCGGTCATCTGCGGGCTGTCGGCCGCCGGCGGCTTGCCGTTCATGCTGAAGGTAAAGCAGCCCTGGATACGCTCGGCAAAGGTGTTGACCTTGTCGTTCTTCTTGCGATACGCCGGATACATCGGGTAGGCACCCCACAACGGCGCGGAATGCGCCAGGCGCCCCTGGTCGAGGTGGCAGTTGCTGCAGTTCATGCCGTTGCCGACCGCGTCGGGCATCAGCCGGCGGGTATCGACGAACAGCGCGTGGCCTTCACGGATCATCTTGCCGAAAGCGTTATCCGGGATCGCGCTTTCCGCCGGCGGCACGAACTGCGGGGCGGCCTGCACGCCCGGGACCTTGAGCTGGGACTGGTCTTCCATGGCGATGGGCGCGGCCTGGGCAGTGCCCATGGCCAGCAGCAGGAGGGTTGGCATCAGGACTCTCATGGCTTGACCTCCTGGCTGGTCGGTTGGGCGAAGTAGTCGGCGACCGCCTTGACCTCGGCATCGGTCATCGCCTTGGCCACGTTGACCATCAGCTGGTTGGGATCGTTGCTGCGGCTGCCATCGCGCCAGGCATTGAGTTGCGCCACCAGGTAACCGGCAGGCTGCCCGGCCAGCGGCGGGAAGTGTTCGCCGACGCCACTGCCGCCCGGGCCGTGGCACTGTACGCAACCGGGGATCAACCGGCTCCAGTCGCCATAGATGGCCAGGCGGGTCACCGGATCGTTGGCGATCTGCTGACGGCGCGTGTCCGCCGCGGCATCGGCCGGCAGCTTGGCCAGGTAGGCGCTGACCGCCTCGATCTCGGCATCGTCCAGGGCCTTGGCCAACGGTTCCATCACCGCCTGCTTGCGGCTGCCGTTGCGAAAGTCATGCAATTGCTTGCTGAGATAGCCGGCAGGCAGGCCGGCAAGACGGGGAAAACCGGCGGCGGCAATACCCTTGCCATCCGGCCCATGGCAGCCCAGGCAGGCCATGGCGGCGGGGTTCTGCCCGCCCTGGTTGAAGATTTTCTGGCCATCGGCAGCGTGCGCCGAGGGCCAGGCCAAGATCAGCAGGCTGCCGATCACGACATGGCTCAGGGGTTTCATCACGGAGGCTCCATTTCCTTGTTATAAGCTTAGGCTTAAACGATATAAGCCCAGAAATACTAGGCCTATTCCCCGACGTGCGACAACGCGTCACCGGGAAGGAAAGTGGCAAACCGCCAGCTAATTGCCGATTAACTGAGCTGGATCAAGAACCGGAGATGCACTGGGTCGCCGAGGTGCGCACATCCCCCAGGCGCAGCGGGAAGTTGTTCAACCGCTCGTACACCTTGATCGCGCTGCCGCTGCCGCGCTTGTCGATATCGAGCAGCGCCGCCGGGCCGACGCCGGCCGACACCTTCTGCGGCACGGTCAGGCGCAAGCCATCGCCGCGCACCTCTTCCTGCAAGGGATCACGCGTATCGGCCAGCTTGCGCTTGACGCAGTCGGCATACTCGCGCGGCGTCTTGCCGGAGATCACATCCAGCGTCGCGTGGGACTGCTCGAGCTCCGTCACGCTGACACAGCCACCCAACGTCAGCGCCACCGCTGCTGCTACCCATTTCATCTACATCGTCTCCAGCTTCTTCAAAGTCATCCTCTGACCACATCCAGGCGGTTTTGCTCCCACGTCTGGCAGAAATCTCCTTGGCTTGGCCAGCCCGGGCGCAAGTGTAACCTCACATCGTGGTATCTTTCGCGTTTGCTGAACCAATCCTTGCGGAGCACCCCATGAAATTCGTACACCAGCGCGAGCACCTGAACGAGGACGACATCGTCGTCATCGAGTGCTCCCAGCGCTGCAACATCCGCCTGATGAACGACGCGAACTTCCGCAGTTTCAAGAATGGCGGGCGCCACACCTACCACGGCGGCCACTTCGAGCGCTTCCCGGCGAAGATCACCGTGCCCAGCACCGGTTTCTGGAACATCACCATCGACACCGTGACCACCCGCCCGATCTCGGTGACGCGCAAGCCGGCCCTCAGCCACAAGATCAAGATCATCCGTCGCTCGTCGTCGAAACTTGGATAACACTCGGATAGCCGCATGACCCAGACCATCAAGTACGTGATCAAGTACAAGCTCGACGGCGAACGCCGCTGGGACTTCGCCCAGATGCCCGACGCCTCCCTCGAGCAGGCGCAGCAGGCCCTGCGCAAGATCCACGGCGACGACGCCGACAAGATCAGCGACATCCAGGTCAGCAAGGCCCTGTAACCACGCAGCACGCCCCGCACTCAAGGAGTCGCCCATGAGCCCCTGGCAAGACCGCCGCATCCTCGACCTGCTGGGTATCGAGTTGCCCATTCTCCAGGCCCCCATGGCCGGCGCCAGCGGTTCGGCCATGGCCATTGCCGTCGGTAACGCCGGCGGCCTGGGCGCCCTGCCCTGCGCCATGCTCAGCGCCGAGCAGGTACGCGGCGAGATCGAGGCCTTTCGCACCGCCTGCCGGGGCCCGCTCAACCTGAATTTCTTCTGCCACCAGCCGCCGGCGCCCGACCCCGAGCACGACGCCCGCTGGAAGCAGGCGCTCAAGCCCTACTACGAGGAAGTCGGCGCGGACTTCGAGGCGCCGACGCCGGTGTCCAATCGTGCCCCCTTTGACGAACTGAGCTGCCAGCTGGTGGAGGAACTGCGCCCGGAAGTGGTCAGTTTCCACTTCGGCCTGCCGGTGCCCGAGTTGCTGCAAAGGGTCAAGGCGAGCGGGGCCAAGGTTCTGTCCAGCGCCACCACGGTGGAGGAAGCGCTGTGGCTGGAACAGCACGGCTGCGACGCGATCATCGCCATGGGTTACGAGGCCGGCGGCCATCGCGGCATGTTCCTCGGCAGCGACATCACCAGCCAGATCGGCACCTTCGCCCTGGTGCCGCAGGTGGCAGATGCGGTGCAGGTGCCGGTAATCGCGGCGGGCGGTGTCGGCGATCACCGCGGCCTGGTCGCCGCCCTGGCCCTGGGCGCTTCGGCGGTACAGGTGGGCACCGCGTACCTGTTCTGCCCCGAGGCCAAGGTGTCTGCGGCGCACCGCCGCGCCCTGGACAGCGCGTCCGCCAGCGATACCGCGCTGACCAACCTGTTCACCGGCCGCCCGGCCCGCGGCATCAACAACCGCCTGATGCGCGAACTGGGGCCGATGAGCGCCCTCGCCCCACGCTTCCCGCTGGCCGGCGGCGCGCTGATGCCGCTGCGGGCGATCACCGATCCACAGGGCAACGCCGACTTCAGCAACCTGTGGTCGGGACAGGCGCTGCGCCTCGGGCGGCATATGCCAGCGGGTGACCTGACCCGCCTGATTGCCGGGCAGACAACAAAAAGCTGACTCTTAGATCAGGAAATTTTCAGCCCCCCTCTTCCCGACGGATGGCGTATCGCTATATAGTCCAAGACATAACGATAACCCGCCGCCCCTAGGAGCCGTTTGCATGCGTATTCGCCTGTCCCACCTGGCCTTCAGTGCCCTGGCCACCCTGATCGCCGTCAATGCCGCCCAGGCCGACGAAGTCCAGGTCGCCGTGGCGGCCAACTTCACAGCGCCCATCCAGGCCATCGCCAAGGACTTCGAGAAGGACACCGGCCACAAGCTGGTCGCCGCCTACGGCGCCACCGGCCAGTTCTACGCGCAGATCAAGAACGGCGCCCCGTTCGAAGTGTTCCTCGCCGCCGACGACAGCACCCCGGCCAAGCTCGAGCAGGAGAAAGAGACCGTCGCGGGCTCGCGCTTCACCTACGCCATCGGCACCCTGGCGCTGTGGTCGGCCAAGCCGGGCTACGTCGACGCCAAGGGCGAAGTACTGAAAAAGAACGAATACAAGCACCTGTCCATCGCCAACCCCAAGGCCGCGCCCTACGGCCTGGCCGCCACCCAGGTGCTGGACAAGCTGAAGCTGACCGAAGCCACCAAGGCGAAGATCGTCGAAGGCCAGAACATCACCCAGGCCTTCCAGTTCGTGTCTACCGGCAATGCCGAGCTGGGCTTCGTCGCCCTGTCGCAGATCTACAAGGACGGCAAGGTCAGCGAAGGCTCCGCCTGGATCGTGCCCGCCGAGTTGCATGACCCGATCCGCCAGGACGCGGTGATCCTCAACAAAGGCAAGGACAACCCGGCCGCCAAGGCCCTGGTCGAATACCTCAAGGGCCCGAAGGCCGCCGCGGTGATCAAGTCCTACGGCTATGAGCTCTGATGCCGCTCGACGCCAATGACCTGGGCGCAATCTGGCTGACCATCAAGCTGGCCAGCCTGACCACCGCCATCCTCCTGGTGCTGGGCACGCCCATCGCCTGGTGGTTGGCGCGCACCCGTTCCTGGCTGCGCGGGCCGATCGGCGCGGTGGTGGCCCTGCCGCTGGTGCTGCCACCGACGGTAATCGGCTTCTACCTGCTGTTGGCCCTCGGCCCTCATGGCTGGATCGGCCAGGCCACCCAGGTCCTGGGCCTGGGCAGTGTGGTGTTCAGCTTCACCGGGCTGGTCATCGGCTCGGTGGTGTACTCCATGCCCTTCGTGGTGCAGCCGTTGCAGAACGCCTTCGGCGCCATCGGCCAGCGCCCGCTGGAGGTGGCCGCCACCCTGCGCGCCAGCCCCTGGGATACCTTCATTCACGTGGTGCTGCCGCTGGCGCGCCCCGGCTTCGTCACCGCCAGTATCCTCGGCTTCGCCCACACCGTGGGCGAGTTCGGCGTGGTGCTGATGATCGGCGGCAACATTCCCGACAAGACCCGCGTGGTCTCGGTGCAGATCTTCGATCACGTCGAGGCCATGGAATACAGCCAGGCCCACTGGCTGGCCGGTGCCATGCTGGTATTCTCGTTCCTGGTGCTGCTGATGCTCTATGCAGGCCGTCGCGGCAAGGCTGGCTGGAGCTGACATGAGCGCATCGATACAGGCACGCCTGAAACTGGCGCGCGACGATTTCACCCTGGACGTCGACCTCGACCTGCCCGGACGCGGCATCAGCGCCCTGTTCGGCCATTCCGGCTCGGGCAAGACCTCGTGCCTGCGCTGCCTGGCCGGCCTGGAACGGGCCGCCAGCGCCTACATCGAAGTCAATGGCCAGGTCTGGGAAGACAGCGCGCGCGGGCATTTCATCCCGCCGCACCAGCGCCCGGTCGGCTACGTGTTCCAGGAGCCCAGCCTGTTCCCGCACCTGTCGGTGCGCGGCAACCTCGAGTTCGGCTGGCGCCGCATCGCCCCCGAGGCGCGCAAGATCAGCCAGGAACAGGCCTGCCAACTGCTGGGCATCGGCCACCTGCTGGCGCGCAAGCCGGCGACCCTGTCCGGCGGCGAGGCGCAGCGGGTCGGCATCGCCCGGGCCCTGCTCAGCAGCCCACGGCTGCTGCTGATGGACGAGCCGCTGGCCGCGCTCGACAGCGCGCGCAAGCGCGAGATCCTGCCGTACCTGGAGCGCCTGCACGACGAGCTGGACATCCCGCTGATCTACGTCAGCCATGCCCAGGACGAAGTGGCGCGCCTGGCCGACCACCTGGTCCTGCTCGAACAGGGCAAGGCCGTGGCCAGCGGTCCGATCGGCCAGACCCTGGCGCGCCTCGACCTGCCGCTGGCCCAGGGCGAGGATGCCGGCGTGGTGCTCGAAGGCGTGGTGGTAAGCCACGATCCGCATTACCAGCTGTTCGAGCTACGCCTGCCCGGCGGTGACGGCCAGCGCTTGCGCATCGCCCACCCCGGGCTGCACATGGGCAGCACCCTGCGGCTCAAGGTACAGGCCCGGGATGTCAGCCTGGCACTGACCGCAGACGGCGCCTCGAGCATCCTCAACCGCCTGCCGGTGCGGGTCCGCGAGTGCCGCCCGGCGGACAATCCGGCCCATGTGCTGGTCAGCCTGGATGCCGCCGGCAGCGCCCTGCTGGCGCGCATCACCCGCTATTCGGCGGACCAGCTCGCGGTGCAGCCGGGCCAGATGCTGTGGGCGCAGATCAAGTCGGTGGCGCTGCTGGGTTGAGCAATGCTGCAACGGGCGCGGTCCATTGCAGCAACAGTGCCCTCCATGGACCGCACCCATGCCCGACTGCCCGCTGCCTGCCGCCCTGCACTACGTCGATGACAGCCAGCCCGGCCTGACCCGGCGGCGCTGGCGCGATGGTTTTCAGTATTTCGACGCCGGCAACCAGCGGGTCCGCGATGCCGACACCCTAGCGCGCATCGCCGCCCTGGTGATCCCGCCGGCATACACCGATGTATGGATCTGCGCCGACCCGCAGGGACACCTGCAGGCCACCGGGCGGGATGCCCGGGGGCGCAAGCAGTACCGCTACCACGCGCAATGGCGCGAGCTGCGCGACCAGCACAAGTACGGGCGCATGCTGGCCTTCGCCGAAGCGCTGCCGAAGCTGCGCAAGCAACTGGATGCGCACCTGGCCTGCCCGGGGCTGGGCAGGGAGAAGGTCATGGCGCTGGTGATCAGCCTGCTCGACAGCACGCTGATCCGCATCGGCAACCGCCAGTACCTGCGCGACAATCGCTCTTATGGGCTGACCACGCTCAATACCCGCCATGTCCAGGTCAAGGGCAGCCAAATCCGCTTCCAGTTCCGTGGCAAGCGCGGTGTCGAGCACAACGTCACCCTGACCGATCGGCGCCTGGCCGGGCTGGTCAAGCGCTGCATGGAGCTGCCCGGCCAGGCCTTGTTCCAGTATCTGGACGACCAGGGCCAGCGCCATGGCATCGGCTCGACCGAGGTCAACCAGTTCCTCCAACAACTGACCGGCGCCGATTTCACCGCCAAGGACTACCGCACCTGGGCCGGCAGCAGCCTGGCCCTGAGCCTGCTGCGGCCACTGGCCTGGGAACCCGACAGCGAAGCCCGGCGCCAGGTCGCCGAGACCGTCCGCCAGGTGGCCGCGCGCCTGGGCAACACGCCGGCGGTGTGCCGGCGCTGCTACATCCATCCGGCAGTCCTCGAACACTTCCAGCTCGGACGCCTGGCGGACCTGCCCCGCGCACGGGCGCGCAAGGGCCTGGAACTCGAGGAAGTGTCACTGCTGCGCTTCCTCCAGGCCATTGAGCGCCAAAACGATCATTGAGCCCCACTATTTAGTTCATCGAGCAGAGAAATTTCCCATATGGCGCCAAGCACCCTATCCTTGCCACCGAGCACCTTGGCCAGTGGAATGCGTAGCACCCCCACTGGCACCTGCAACTAAAGATCGATAACAGAATTTGTCTGTCGGGGAATTACTATCCGCCGAAAGCGTCTTTAATGAGAAGGAAGAGGGACAGGCTCCCACCGCAGACCATCAGGCTCGGCGGTTTTCTACATCACCAAGGAGAACTACATGCTGATACTCACACGCAAGGTTGGCGAAAGCATCGTCATCGACGACGACATCAAAGTCACCATTCTGGGCGTCAAGGGGATGCAGGTGAGGATTGGTATCGATGCGCCGAAGGATGTCCAGGTGCACCGTGAAGAGATCTACAAACGGATCCAGGCCGGCAGCCCGGCACCGGAGAAGAGCAACGACGAGTAACCCCAAGCCAACCGCATCATGCCGCACGGATGCGCCTGATCGATTGCCCGCCCATGCGGGGAGCCTCTTCCGAACCTCAGGTGCCGAGCAGTTCGCGCACCGTGGCGATCATCCGGTCCATGTCGAAGGGTTTGTCGAACACCGCCGCAAACTTTTTTGGGCAGGCCCGAAAATCGTTGGCCTGGGCGCCGCTCATGAGAATCACCGGCAAATCCGCCAGCTGCAGTTCGTCACGAATCGCGTTCAGCAATTCCTCGCCATTGAGTACCGGCATCATGTAGTCGGTGATCACCAGGTCCACGCGCTTTTCTCTCAAGGCCTCCAGGGCCTTGCGCCCATTGCTGGCCTTTTCCACCAGGTAGCCCTCATCCTCCAGGGCAAAGCCGAGGATATCGGCGATCAGGTACTCGTCGTCGACGATCAGGATGCTGTTCATCCCATCAGCGGTCTCCTGGCGTTGTCGCCGAGCCGCTGAGCACGCCGCTGGCGCCATCGAACGCCCGCGCCAGGCTGATGCCCTTGGGCCCCAGGTTCAACGCCTGCAGGGCCGGATCATGGTCGCTGTCGCGTACCTTGATGATCGACAGGGCACGGTGCAGTTGTGCATCGAGCTCGGCGAAGCGCATGAGGATCAGGTTGTCGACGATGCTCGACAGGTCCGGCGCCGGTGCGGTGATTTCCGAGCCGAAGATATCGCGCATCTCCCAGGTCAGCAGCACCGTGACGCCGCGGGCGCGCAATTCGCCGGTCAGCGCGCGGAAGAACGCGTTCAGGCGGGCGGGCTCCAGCGCCAGGCGGCCAAAAGCGCCCAGGCTGTCGATCACCACGCGCCGCGCGCCCAATGCCTCGACCTGCGCCAGCAGACGGGCGCCGAGCTGGTCCAACAGGCCCTCGGTGGTCGGCTGCCAGCTCAGTTGCACCGCCCCCTCGCGCTCCAATGCCGACAGATCGTAGCCCAGCGCGGCCGCCTTCAAGCGCAACCGTGCCGGCGTCTCGTAGAAACCGAAATGCAGGCCTGGCGCGGCCTTCGTCGAAGCGGCGAGAAAGGCGATGCCCAAGGCCGTCTTGCCCACGCCGGATGGCCCCATCAACAGGCTCATTGAAGCCTCGGCCAGCCCGCCACCGAGCATACCGTCCAGGTCGGCGACCCCGGTGACGACCCGCGCCAGGGTTTGTCCATCCTGCTGGCTGGGCCGACTGTAGAGCGCTTCGAGGCGTGGATAGACCTGCAACCCCGACTCGTCGATCTGGCATTCGTGGCGCCCGGACAGCGCGCTGCTGCCGCGAGTCTTGCGCAGCTGGACATGCCGTACTGCGGTACTGCCGACCAGGTGCTCGCCCAGTTCGATCACGCCATCGACCATGGTGTGCTCGGGGCTGCCCTCCTCCAGCCGGGCACTGGTCAGCAGCAACACCGTGCAACCGGCGAACGCCGCATGCCCCTGCAGCTCGGAGACGAACTTCTTGGTGTCCAGGCTGGTTTCCGCCCGCGAGCGGGCGTTGAGCAGGCCATCGACGACCAGCAAGGTGGCCTGCTGCCGGGCGATCTCCTGGCGTAACAGCCTGACCACCGCGTCCAGGCCGTCCTGCTCGAGGGTGTCAAAGGCGCTGACGAACTGGATGCTGTCGCCGACCAGCGCCGGGTCGAAGAAGGTCAGCGTCGACAGGTACTGGAACAGACGCTCATGGGACTCGCTGAGCAGGGTCGCCACCAGCACCCGGCCACCGTCGCGCACATGGTTGCAGGCCAGCTGGTTGGCGAGGATGGTCTTGCCCGAGCCCGGATGCCCCTGGACGATGTAGGAGGCACCGACCACCAGGCCGCCCTTGAGCAGCGCATCGAGCCCTTCGATGCCGGTGGCCAGCCGCTTGAGTTGCTCTACCATGGTCGTCTATCCGTCGCTCGCTAGGGTATCGGTGCCCGTTCGGGCAGGTAGGTACAGGCTCATGCAGGTGCCTTCGCCAGGGCGGCTGGACACGCTGATCGCGCCCTCACTCTGGCGGGCGAAACCATAGGCCTGACTCAGCCCAAGGCCCGTGCCCTTGCCGAAAGCCTTGGTGGTGAAGAACGGCTCGAAGATGCGCGGCAGCACCTGGGGGTCGATGCCCTGCCCGTCATCACGCACATCGAAGCGCACGAAGTGCCCGTGCAGCCCCTCCACCTCGCCGGCCAGGCGAACGCTTTCGACCGCCAGGTGGATCTGCCCGGTCGCCGCGATGGCGTCGCGGGCGTTGAACACCAGGTTGAGCAGGACCATCTGCAACTGACCGGCATCCACCTCGATCAATGGCAGGTCCGGCTGCACCTGCGGCAGCAGTTCGATGTCCCTGGGCAGCGCGTGCTCCGCCAGCCCGCGGGTGGTGTCGATCACCTGGGCCGGGGCGATGCGGGTGACGTTCAGTTGCCGATGCCGGGCAAAACTGAGCAGTTGCTGGGTCAGTTGGGTGCCGCGCTGGCCGGCGTCGAGAATATGCTCGAGCAGGCGCCGCACCCGTGCCGGATCGTGGCTACCACAGGCCAGCCGGGCGGAACTGAGGATGATCGTCAGCAGGTTGTTGAAGTCATGGGCCAGGCCACCGGTCAGTTGCCCCAGGGCCTCGAGCTTCTGCGCCTGGAACAGCTGCGCGCGCATGGCGTCCAGTTGCAGGGCGGATTCGCGGCGGTCGGTGATGTCGCGGGTGACCTTGGCCAGGCCGATGACCTCGCCATGTTCGTCACGAATGACATCCAGCGCCGCCAGCGCCCAGAACTGCGTACCGTTCTTGCGCACGCGCCAGCCCTCGTCCTGCACCTTGCCCTCTTCCAAGGCCTGGTTCAGCAACTGTTGCGGACGGCCTTCGGCACGGTCCTGGTCAGTAAAAAACAACGAGAAATGCCGACCGATCACCTCGTCGGCGCGATAACCCTTGATCCGCTGCGCACCCGCGTTCCACGACACCACATGGCCGGTCGGATCGAGCATGTAGATGGCATAGTCCACCACTGCCTGGACCAACTGCTCGTAGCGCGCCTCGGGCATCACCGAATGGGTGGGGCGGTCTGTCGACACCATGCAAGCTCCACAAGCACCGCGAAAGGACATATTGAGCGTAGTCAAAAGTCCCGCCTACACCGTCCTTCAGGCGACGATCGTCAGTGCTCGCGCTCCACCACCGTCGGCACCAGCCGGCGCGGCATCGCCACCTTCAGCAACCACAGCCCCAGCAACAAGATCGACGCCCCGCCGCCCAATGCCAGCAAGCGCTGTGGTTCCGGGTGTTCCTGATCGAGCCCGAGCATCAGCAGGTAGCCGCCCAGGCTCATGAAACCGGCGTACAGGAATGCCGCCAGCAGGCAGACAAGCAGGAACAGCAGACGCCAGAACAACTTCGGCCGTACACGCCGGACTGCCTCTGGGTCGGGGGAACGCGATGACATGGCGACACGACCAGTTGGATCCAATGTCTGAACAGTGGCGTAATGGCGGCATCCTGTCAATTGACCTATAGTGGCCCCGCCCCGACCCCATAAGGACGCGCCATGACTTCGAACCTTCGCATGCAAGGGTTGCAGGACGACCTGGTGCGCAGTGCCGGCGAACTCGACGAACTGTGCCAGGCCCTGGATGGCCATGCCCGGTTCCTGCGCCACTCGATCCACCAGGCTGATGCACAGGCCATGGACGGGCATGTCGATGACCTGCGCCACTCGGCCTGCGAGATGCGCGACATCGCCCGCAGCATCGAACCCTGAACCCTGGGGCCGGTTGACGCTTCTATAACAATGGGTTATAAAGCGCGCCTGATTGCCTTGGCCCTGCTGCTATGTAGCATGCCGGTCAATCGTGCGAGTGTGGTGGAATTGGTATACACAGCAGACTTAAAATCTGTCGGCGTGAGCCTTGCGGGTTCGAGTCCCGCCACTCGCACCATCCTCTGTCGATCAAGGCGCCCTTGCGGCGCCTTTTTCATGCCCGCCGGAAAACCGCCGCGCAGCTGCTAGAGTGGAACCTGTCACTGTCCACTGGAGCGCCGCCATGCGCTATAGCCTGCTCGACGGTCAACGCGACGTCATCCTGCTGCTCGCCCGCATCCTGCTGATGATCCTGTTCGTGCTCTCCGGCTGGAGCAAGCTGAGCGGTTTCGAAGGCACGGTCGGCTACATGACCTCCCTCGGCGCGCCGGCGCCCATGCTGGCGGCGGCCGTCGCCGTGATCATGGAGCTGCTGGTCGGCATCCTGCTGATCCTGGGCTTCTACACCCGCCCGCTGGCCCTGCTGTTTGCCCTGTTCGTGCTGGGCACCGCGCTGCTCGGGCACCCGTTCTGGAACATGGTCGAGCCCGAGCGCAGCGCCAACATGACCCAGTTCCTGAAAAACCTCGCCATTGTCGGCGGCTTGCTGCTATTGGCCATCACCGGCGCCGGGCGCTTCTCCCTCGACCGTCGCTGAACGCGACTGCGGCGATTTCAATCGTCGCAGTCGTCGTGCCAGGCTGGATGGTCGTCCTCATCATCGAAGTCGTCGAGCGACTCTTCGTCCTCCTCGACTTCATCCAGCGCCCCGTAGGCGTCCGCCTCGGGGTCGAAGTCTTCGTGGAATTCGGGGTCGAGCAGGTGGTCGTGCTCGGGTTCGGGCAGATCGTCTTCGTCGTGCATCGCAGGCTCCGGTAACAACGGCACGCCTGTATAGGCGCATCGGCGCGGGCGGTCAATCCTCGCGGCGCTTAACCCCGCCTTAACCGACAAGGCGCAGGGTGCAGGCTCTCCCTTCAAAAACGCACTTTGCCCGCCGCCCTGGCGGGCTTTTTTCGCCCGGCCATCCCGCACAACTGAACCGCCCGCCATTTCAGCGCTCGCATGGTTGCAGGATCTTTTTCATCAAGGAGCTTTCCCATGCCCGTGAACATCGACCAGCTGATCATTACTACCCCGGTCCCCAAATCCGCTACCGACCCTGTTGCCCTTGAGGTCACCGGCGCCCAGGCCCTCGCCAGCCTGCCCCAGGTTGTGAGCCGCCTGAGCAGTGGCGCAGTGCGCATGACCGCGCCCACCAAGGGTGCATCGAGCAAGAGTACCCACCGAACCCGCTGCGAGTGGAAGGAGGCCACTTATTGGGCCATGAGCAGCGCCAGCCGACATTTCTGCCACCAGCGCATGCTGCTGGAGCAGGTCAACTCGGCACAGAAGGTGGTGATCGCGCAGCTGCATGTGAAGGGCGACGACAGCCCGGCGATCAAGGTGTTCTGGAACAAGGGCAAGATCACCCTCGGCTTTCGCCAGGACTTCAACCAGGCGACGCCGGCCAACAGCACCCTCCTCGTCGATGTGCCCCTGGGCACGCCCTTCGACATCACCCTCGAAGTCACTGCGGCCAGGGTCGCGACGGTAACCACTGCCTGCAACGGCCGCAGCGGCGACTCCGGCCTGCTGCAAATGACCTCGGGCTGGAAGGACCACACCTTCAACTTCCATGGCGGCGTGTACAACCAGGTGGACTTCAGCGATGACACCCCGTCCACGGATGCGTCTGTCTGCGTGATCAGCCAGCTGGAACTGCTGCACCGTTAGAGGTTCGGGAGCCGTTGCCGGGAAACGTTCGCCGGACTTATGAAAAACTCAGTAACGTTTACTGCACGATTACCCGGGTGGCCTTCACGAAATTCTGACAAACACCCAGGCAGACTGACCTGGCTTCGATACGTTCTGTTCAACCCGCCTTTTTGGCGGGTTTTCTTTTTTGTGTTTTCCGTACAAATCAGAGCGTGCCAATTGACAACTTTTTCACCTCAGCCGTGCCAAGGTAATGACTCATCCGTGAAACACTTGGCCCGCCCTCCCCAGCGGGCCTTTTCTTTGCCTGCGCGCTAGTCGAAAGCGCCGTTGAGTACTTCGTATATCACCCCCGTGGCGACTGCCACCAGAATCAGGTCGACACCCGCCTGCATCCATTCATAACCGTCATAACGCGGCAGCTGGCCCAGCAACCGGCCATCGAGCTTCTTGGCGATGCCTGGGGGCAATGGCTTGCCACGCGCCAGGTTCTTCTGGATGCCGGGAGGCAATGCAGGCCCCGGGCTCCAGTAATCGCGGTGCCCACCCAGGATACCGAGCACATCGCCACGGTCGATCACGGGACCACCGTGACCGCCATCGTGCTTGCCCGCCCCTTGGTTGCCATGGTTCTGCTGGGATTGCCCCTTGCCGTGCCCCTTGCCATTACCCGGGTCGGCGAAAGATATGCAGGGCGCCAGTGCCAGTGCGATGGATGTCAGTGTGGCAATGACTGTGCGGCGTTTGCTCATTGCTGCTTGCCTCTGAGGATTGGGGTCTGTGCAATCCTAGCCCATGACAATGACATGGGCTTCGCCATGACCCTGCTTGAGCAATCAGGCCTATCGGCACCACAGGCCGCGATAATGAGTGGATATCCCTGCAAAGGTCCGCAGGTCTGGAGGCGCGGGCTGCCCTGCAAAATCTGGCAACACTTGCCGGCCACCCCGTCGATGAAACTCAATGGGATCGATGCTGTCCCATTGCCATCGGTTACTGCCGAGGCCATCCGATAACGCTCACAGACGTGGCAAGGTCCACGTCGCGAAGCGATCCTGAAACGGCCTCGATATCCCGGTCTACCGGCGCGCGCATCCCGACTGTCGAGGATGCCGCCCCCATTTTTCAAGGCTGAAAGAGCGAACCATGAAACAGAACATTCTCCTCGTTGCCGTCTGCGCCGCCCTGCTCCAGGCATGTGCCCCGGCTTCCACCTCCCATGAAGGGACGCCTTCCATGCCTGCCACTGCCGCATCCAGCGCAACCCAGCCCAAACTCTCGGCCTACTACTGGAACCTGGTAGCGGCCAACGACGCGTCGGGCAAGCCCATCACCGCCATGGCCCCAGGCATCGAAGGCAAACTGCGGTTGAACTTCGCCGAACGCAACCTGAACATCAGCGGCGGCTGCAACAACCAGTTCGGCGGCTATTCCTACCAGGACGGCGTACTGAAGGTGCAATCACTGGCCTCGACCATGAAGGCCTGCGACAAGCCCCTGATGGAACTGGACGCCCAGGTCGGGCGCCTGTTCAAGGGCGACCTGCGCACCACCCTCTCCGACGATGCCGGGGAGCCAGTGCTGCAACTGACCACCCAGGACGGCTCGGTGCTGAAGTTCCAGGGTGAAGCCACCCCGGAAACCCGCTATGGCAGCAAGGGCGAGATCAAGTTCCTGGAAGTGGCCGCCAAGACCGTCAAGTGCAGCCACCCGCTGATCCCCAACTACCAGTGCCTGCAAGTGCGCGAGCGTCGCTATGACGACGCCGGCCTGCAGCTGGCGACCCAGGACAGCTGGCACCCGCTGTACCAGTCCATCGAGGGCTTCGAGCACCGTGACGGCGTGCGCACCGTGCTGCGCGTGAAGCAATACGAATGGAAGAACCCGCCGGCCGACGCCCCGTCGCAGGTCTATGTGCTGGACTTGGTGGTCGAGCAGGACGCTTCGGGCAAGTAATTGCCAGTCGGCACAGGCCGCCCTGCAGCGGCCTGTGCCTGGAACCGACGGCGGCTCAGGTAAGCGCCGCGTTGACCTGCGCACTGTCGACGTATTGCTCCATGCTGACGATCTTGCCGCTGTCCAGCCGGTACAGGTGGGCAAAGGTTGCGGTCATCGCCTTCCCGGTCTTGCGATAGGTGCCCGAGTAGACGCCAAAGGCGGCAACCCTGTCGTCCTCGGCCACATAGGTATGCACCTTGGCCTGGTAGCCATCCCATTCGCTGGCCAGGCGATGGAACACACCCTCCATGATCGCCTGCGGGCCGACATAGGTACCGGCATAAGGGAAGCCGGCCGCCTCGGTCCAGATCACGTCCGCAGCCAGCGCCGCCAGCAGATTCCGGCCATTCTGTTCGGCTGAGCCTTCGTACGAGGCTCGGATGATGTCCAGGTTGCTCTTGCTCATGGTTTTACCCCCACCTTCAGCTCGCGAATGAAGGCCTGAGGATCTGAAAAGATAGCGCTGGCAGGTAACAACTGCATGGCGTCGTCCGCTTGTTGCAGAACGAATGTCGGCACGCCTCGGCCGCCCACGCGACCCAGCAAGGCACGCCCCTGCCCCACACGATCGTCGTTGGCCTGCAGCAAGGCCGAATCCGGGCGCGTCAGCCGCTCGGCGGCGGCATTCAAGCCCAGGTTCGCCAGCACTGCTGTCAACGTCTCCAACCGGGTTACATCCAGGCCATCAACATAGCGCGCCGCCTGAATCGCCTTGAGCGCTTCGAACTCGTGCTCAGGCGAAGTCAGGTTCACTGCGCTGAGCGCCAGGGTAGACGGACCACTGTCGAACGCCTGAACACGGTCGGCGAGTACCTGGTCGCGGTAGCGTTCAGTGAAGGTTTGCCCGGTCAGGCGCTCGATACGCTGGTCGTTGCTCCAGGCGTACGCCGCAAAGTCATCATCCATGGCGCGAGCACCGCTGCCGGAAAACAGCCCCGTCGGTATCAGGCGCAACACAAGGCCCGTGGATTCGAGAACCTGGGGCAAAGGTCCCCCTGCACCGTAGCACCAGCCGCACAGTGGATCGTAGAGGTAAACCAGGGTCTTGTTCATGGTGAAACGCCTTGAATGGA
Source organism: Pseudomonas sp. 2hn (assembly GCF_019646095.1). Lineage (NCBI taxonomy): Bacteria > Pseudomonadati > Pseudomonadota > Gammaproteobacteria > Pseudomonadales > Pseudomonadaceae > Pseudomonas > Pseudomonas sp. 2hn. Next base: position 3,570,286 of record NZ_CP081016.1, read on the forward strand.
ATGCCTCGAATCTTATAGTGCATGTATTGACATTTAAACGCATACAAAATAAACACACTGTATGTTAAATACAGACATTAAAGAGTGTATCAATGACCGGCGCTTCCAGCCTGAACAGGCTTGCGTACTTCACCGCGGTGGTCGAAACCGGCTCCTTCACCGCAGCAGCAGAGCGCCTCGGCATCACCAAGGCCGTGGTCAGCCAACAGGTGGCGCGACTGGAAAGCGACTGTCGCACCACACTGCTGGTACGAAGCACGCGAAAAGTCCGCACCACCGAGGCGGGCCAACAGTTCTACCACCGCTGCGCCCTGATCCTCAAAGAGGCTGAAGAGGCTTTCGAGGAACTGTCCGAAGCCGCCAGCGAGCCGACGGGCACCCTACGCCTGACCGCCCCCTTCGATTACGGCATCGGTGTCGTGGTACCGGCCATCACCGCATTCTCGCAGCGATATCCGCAGTGCAAGGTCGAGGCACACTTCAGCGACCAGACCCTGGATCTGGGCGCCAACGATCTGGACCTTTCCATTCGCGTTGGCTGGATTACCGAGCAACATCTGCAGGCCCGGCGAATCGGCGAGTTTGCGCAACGGTTGGTGGCCGGCCCTCAGTGGCAAGCGCGAGTGGACAAACTGCAGGCCCCGGCGGATCTGGCCGAGCTACCGATCGTGGCGAACCTGGCGCTGCGAGAACCGACCCGTTGGCTATTTGCCAAGGGTGCCTCGCAACGCGAAACAGTGGAGATGAGAGCCAGCCTGTCGCTCAACGCCACCTTGGCGGTACGCGAAGCCACGCTGCTCGGGGCCGGGCTATCGGTCCTTCCGGACTATGTGGCGGAACCTGACCTGCAGGCAGGCCGGCTGATCGAGGTGCTGCCGCAGTGGTCGCTGCCTCGAGGCGAGATCCATGCGGTCTTCCCGACGGCTCGCTTTCGACCGGTCAAGGTGCGGGCATTCATCGAGCTTCTGGCAAGCCACCTGGCTTGATTAGATGGCACAGACCGTCAGGTCAGGGCACGCCCACGCAGCCGCCGACAATGCTACGCTCCTGGGATCACAGCCATCCAAGGGAATGGAGATGAGCTTCGACTGGCATGCTGGACCGATCACCCGCGCCACCCCGCTGGACCGGCACTACCGGAACACGCAGAAGGTCCGGCGGTTCCTGGTCGGTGAATGTGGCGAGACCTTCAAGTTCGACCGCGCTTTCATGGCCTGGATCAAGAGCGCAGCGCCTGCCACCATGGGGGAAGTTGCGGATGAGTGGCTACGCAGACGCGGCTGATCCAGGCCGCTTGCTGTCCCACGCTGGCCGCCCTTGCTCCCACCCTGGATGCTACCCGGTAGCCGCCTTCAGGATTGGCCTTTTTTAGCGTGGAACGGTGCGAAGGTCATACCGAAGAACCAGCCGCCGATCATTGCCAGCCAGATCGATTTGTATCCCTCCACGTTGTAGGCGCAGCAATAGTTGATCGCCGTAATCACAACGAAAATCGAGAAAAACTGCTTGCGGGAGTACCTGCTCAGGTAACGGGTGGCGGCTGCGTCCAGTTCTTTGAGCTTTTTCATTGCGTTTCATCCTTGAATAACCCGTAGAGGATCACAGCGAATTTACCGGTGGTCACACACTTTCCTTCGTGGCCCAAGATTGCCCCAGATGGCGGGGCGACGAACAATTCGCAGGCATTAAAAAACCGCAGCCCCAGATCTGCGGGGTTTTGCCAATCTTCCAGCCTGTCCGCCAATGGGCTTGCAGCGCTGGCACCCAACTGAACCAGTCTCGCCGCGCGTCCAAGCATCCCCCGAAGGGCCACCCTGGCTGTGGCGAGCCTGAATCAGAAATGAAAAAGCCCAGCGCGACGGCTGGGCTCTATTACGCAAGGAGATAGAAGATCATGGAGTCCAGTAAGCAATCTTGCCGGCTGCACCAACAGCTACAAAATTGCCGTTGCCGTAGGCGACGCTCCGGATATCGGTTCCTGCGAAAGTGTTGGCTTGCTGAACCCAGCCGATCCCATCCTCGGAAACGGCTGTTTTGCCGCCGTCGCCGACAGCTACATACTTGCCATTACCGTAAGCAATGTCGCGGATGATGGTTCCACCGAAACTGGTATCTTCAACAGCAGTCCAGGTAAGCCCATCGGATGAATATGCCATCTTGCCATCCGCACCAACGATAAACATTTTCCCGTTGCAAAGCTTCATGGAAAGGATGGTGCTAGTGCCGAAGGTGCTGGTTCTGGTCGCGAATGATTGCGGATTACCCGTTGGCATCTTCACAGCGCTAAGCAGCTTCCCATTCGATCCCGCAATCAACACAAAAACGCCAATGACGTTGACGCAGTGCACAGTCTCGCTAGAAGTGAAGGTCGTAGTGCGCTCCACCGTGCCTGACCAATCCTCATAACGGGAAAAGACTTTACCGTTAGACCCAACCAGTATCCAGGTCGCGATGTCGCCGTAAATTGGCTGATAATACACAATGCCATGCAAGTCTACATACGCGCGAGCAGCTGCCGTAAGGTCTGTCCAAGCATTTAAAGGGCGTGCAATGCTGCCGTGGACCACATTGCCGGATTGAGAAAGGCCTTGAAGCGTTGTCCCAAGACCGTTCCAGTACAGCTCGTTGAGGACCTTTCCGCTATCAGAGGTGACGGCGCCCTTAAGCTTGGTCCACGCTGTACCAGTTGCGTCTCCAGTGACAACCTGAGTGGTTGTGGGAAGACCGTTGCCACCAGCCGCATAAAACTTGCCTTGCGCAAAAACCACGCGCCTAAGCATGCCGGTGTTCTCCACCGGGTCTACTTGAGTCCAAAGATCTTGCAAGGTTTGAGACGCCGAGTTTGCGTTATCCATTTTAAACTCCGTTACTGAGCTGATTTAAGTTCAGGCCTCTGTATTGGGCGTATGGCGCTCATGGGCGATGGTTCGAGACTCGAGGTCCTCTGGCGAAGATCAGGGGTGATGAGGTTTCACCAACCTCAGACTTGTCGCTGATGTAGGTAACTATGCCACATAAGTACTGTATATTCAACCAGTATTCTGGGTTTTTGTTCAGCGAACTTCGGCGCATCCACCGCACTTGAGTGGACTCGCTGATCGACATGCTCCGGTGATGCCCGGCTTGTGGGACGCGAAATTTCCTTCGATGTCCCAGATTTGTCCCAAATAGGACGTCCCGGGACAATCCGCAGACATGAAAAAAGCCCCGCAACCAAAATGATTGCGGGGCTTTCGAATGGTGGAGGCCGAGGTCGGAATCGAACCGGCGTAGACGGATTTGCAATCCGGAGCATAACCACTTTGCTACTCGGCCTCAAAGTCGGAGTCAGCTTTCGCTATCTCCTTGAAACCGCTGGGCTTTTTCAAGTCAGCTGCGTTTCGATGGACGCCATTATGTCGGCATTCGATGCACCTTGCAACCCCCTTGAAGAAAAAAATCTTCAAGGGGTTCAAGGTGTTAGCGCAGACGCCCGAGTTTGCTCCACAAGCCGACCAGGGTGTTCTCCACCGCCCCGCTGGCGGCAACGCCGATACGCTCCTGCAGGCTCTTGCGCTCGGCGAATCGCAGGTGGAACACATTGGCCTCGCGGGCACTGCGGCTCAGGTACTCGTCGCTGGTGCCCAGTTCGTCGACCAGCTGGCGATTGAGCGCGGCGATGCCCAGCCAGACTTCGCCGGTCGCCACCTCGTCTATATGAAGCTGCGGGCGATAGCGGGCGACGAAGTCCTTGAACAGCTGGTGAGTGATGTCCAGGTCTTCCTGGAACTTCTCCCGGCCCTTGTCGGTGTTCTCGCCGAACACGGTCAGGGTGCGTTTGTATTCGCCGGCAGTCAGCACTTCGAAATCGATGTCGTGCTTTTTCAGCAGGCGGTTGACGTTGGGCATCTGCGCCACCACGCCGATCGAGCCCAGCACCGCGAACGGCGCACTGACGATTTTCTCGCCGATGCAGGCCATCATGTAGCCGCCGCTGGCGGCAACCTTGTCGATGCAGATGGTCAGCGGGATGCCGGCCTCGCGGATGCGCGCCAGCTGCGAAGCCGCCAGGCCATAGCTGTGCACCAGGCCACCGCCGCTCTCCAGGCGCAACACCACCTCGTCACGCGGGGTGGCCAGGGTCAGCAGCGCGGTGATCTCGTTGCGCAGGCTCTCGGTGGCCGAGGCCTTGATGTCGCCGTCGAAGTCGAGGACGAACACCCGGCGCTTGTCCTCGGGCTTTTTCTTCTGCTGTTTTTCCGCCTTGGCCTGCTGCTTGCGCAGGGCCTTGAGCTGGGCCTTGTCGAGCAGGCCCGATTCCAGGCGCTCGCGCAGTTCCTTGTAGAACTCGTTGAGACGGGTAACCTGCAACTGCCCACCCGGCTTGCGCCGCCCTTTGCCACGCAGGCCGGCGATGGCCGACAGCACCACCAGGATGGCGATCACCAGGGTGGCGGTTTTGGCGAGAAAGCTTGCGTATTCGGCAAGAAACTCCATAATGTCCTGTTATCCTTGGGTGAGGTGGCCTACTGTACCCGAGCTTGTGACACATTGGAACATCCTTGTGACACCTCAAGGCCAGGGCCCAGCGCATCCCGTAGACGGCCTCAAGGGCTGCTCACAATGTCTCTCAAGGGGTCCTTATCGCGCCTGCGTGCTGGGGCACACACGGGCGCCCATGGGGGTATTTGCGCGTGAGTCCTTATTGACATGAGGTCTCGGAAATTTCTCCCAGATTCTCAAAGGCCCCAAGGCTCATCGCAGGGTTCGCAGCGATCCCTTGAGGATCCTGGAGAGCCACAGGGGCTCATTCAGACCCTCCACGCCCCACGCAACCGCGAGGAGGTACAAGGAGACGTGGAGACCATGAAGCGCCATAGAGGCGACGTAAAGGGCGTCCATACGGGTCTCCTTGGTAATGGTGGTGAGTGATAACGAACACCGTCCTTAGGTGTCCTTGAGGGGCTTAGCGGGTCACATCCCCCCGTTGCGAGCCCTATTGCGGCGCATCAAGGCATCAAGGCGTTTCTCCTCAGTAGTCCTTGTGTCGCGGCGGCGTCCCATGGACTTCCAGTCGCACTTGTCGCTGAAGGTCATGCGCTTGAGGATATCAGCGCTATGGGAGTGACCCAGCTTGGCCATGTGCTCAGCGACGATAGGTGCCACCTCGGGTAGCTCAAGGATGGCCTCAAAGGCGTCATAGACCAGCGTCTCGAATTCCAGGGAGACCCAGGCAGCATACGCGATGGCCGCCCTCTTGGCCGCCCATGCGCCCGAGCCGTGCGAGAGTTGCAGAAAATGTAACTCTTCCATCTGCTTGGCCTGCCTGGTTCGCCAGGAGCCGGGGGCCTTGCCCTTAGGGAGACCCAGCGTGCGCCAGATATCTGTGAGGTCCCAGCGGCCCGCAGAGTCAGCCTTAAAGGCGTGCCCTTCGATGATGATGACGTGGTCAGCGTGTTTGTGTTTGATGTTGGTGGTCATAGTCGTGACTCCTTTTGTTTGCTCCCTGAGTTCGCTCCCACAGGCTGGCTCAGAGACCCACGACAAGGGTTCCAGCAGTGGCACAGGGAGCAAACAGAAAGACTCTGATAGATAGCCCAGCGACGGGCATTAGATGGTGAAGGCTCGAACACTCCTCAGATTTGAGGAATGATCATTTTTTGAACACTCCCGAGATTTGAGGGCGTTGAGGTCCGAAGAGTCAACCGACTCAGATTTGAGTCCGTTAACCCCGGCGACCAGCTTACGGGCACCCTGGCTTTGTGAGGGTTTTTAAGGGAAGCCCAGGCCAAGCCAAGGCCCCCTTTACGGGACCTCAGAGATGGCGGAAAGATTTACGGCATCTTTTGGAGCCGCCCCAGGTTGGAGATATGCAATTTATGCACATTTGGCCGACCCCAAGGCCCCTTTACGGGACCTCAGGATCTTGGGTCTTACTGGTCTTACGGGGTCAGGGTGATCATGGTGACCACAGGGAACGGCACGGTAACGGTCTGGAGGCGCTCCGAGGGATCCTCAGGGTTAGCCAGCTTGAGCTTGACCATGGAGTCTGCGACCACATCGGCCACACCGGTGATCTCTACGTCATAGCCTTGGGCATTCGGATTGCGACTGGTGGTCAGCTTCCAAATGTCACCGTCTGAGTCCTCACGGAATGACAGCATCGCGAAGCTCTTTGGGGACCATGAAGATCACATCGGGACCCTGGTGGTACTGGATACCGGTGCCGATCAATTCATCAGCCTCCTCAAAGCCCGCTCGCTGGGCTGCACGGTCCAGAATGGCCGCCAGCTTGATTGGGACCATCAAGGTGAAGTCTGAGACACCCGAGCCGAAGGCCGTGTCTACGTTCATCGCCAGGATATCGAGAAGGTCCTCAGCGATTTCCCGTGGGGCGCCTTTAGGCATCGCTACGTCAACCTTGCGGAGGTTAGCGGTCTTGGCGAGGATCTTGGCGACCATGGTGTTGCAGCTGACTTGGAAGTCTGTCAGGAACTTGGAGGCGGTCTGAGCAACACCGGCAGCCGTGAAGCCGCCGATGACGTTGTGATCCAGCACAGTGAAGCGACCCGAGAACAGGGCCGCATGCGAGCAGGGCTCAGAGAACAGGAAGTCACCGGCAATCGCCTTGCCCTCGGAGACCTTCTTAGTGCGGTCATACAGCGAGGTACGTGGGTCGAACTCGACGGTTCGGTCTTCCAATAGGACGATCTGCTGCACGGTCGGTTCGGTATGGGCCGGGCGGAACTCACAGGAGATTGCCTCATCGGCATCCTCGCGCCAGTTATCAGAGTTCATGAAGGTGTTCACGGAGTTCACCAGGGCAGCCACATAGTCGGCGGCGCTCGGGGTGTTCTTGGCGACCTCAGGGCCTCCCCATTGAGCTATGGTGGCCCCTGGGACGACGGACTCAATGCTCATATCGGTGGGCAGCTTGTAGCGGTCGGTGTTGTGGCGGTGGTCGGTGTCCTGTGGGCGTACAGTGGTGCGGGTGTTGATGGTCTTAACAGGGTTCATATGGGTCTCCTTGCGGTAATTAATGAGGTGAGATCAGGCCGAATCAGGCCCAGTCGGAATCGCTGAAGACTTGGCGGCCACCACGGGCAGCCCTGATCGACTGTGCGTAAGCGCGGATCTCAGCGTCTCGGGCTTCGCGCTTGGCTTTGGCCCGTGCGATCTCTAATGGGTCGTGCATGCTGGCCATCTCTCGGGCGCGCTGGGCGTACCACTGGGCCTCTTGGTCCCTCTTGCGCTGGGCCTCAGCCTGGGCATAGCGATGCTCAGCGACCTTAGAGGCCTCCTTACGCGCCCCCTGGATCGACAGACCCACAGCCTCGTACTGGTCCGCAATGGCGACCATACGAGCCACACGGCCCTCACAGGTGGCCATTAGAGTGGCCAGCATGATGCCCTCAGCGAAGGCGCGAGTGACGGTCTGACCCTGCACCTCGAATTCACCGCTTGGGAGTTTCTTGATATTGAGTTCCATGAATGGGTCTCCTTCTGTTGACCCTTTGATCAGCCTTGCGCCATAGATGCGCTCGACCAGATGGCCAGGAGAGGGGCCGCGAGGCATCTTCAAGACTGATCAAAAGGTTCTGGTTTTGGTGTGATGGTGACCAGCTCTGAGCCAATGGCGGAGGCTTCAGGTGGTCGATAGGACGGACCATGGCGACGGTCCGGGAGAGGTCGTGTTGCTGTCTCTCCGATAGTGAGGGTTTTTAAACGTCAGAGCCCAAGGACCTCATTGCGAGCCCCGAGGACGATAGATCATCTGGCGAGGACGATAGGACCACCCCGCATCGGGATGCTCAGAGGGGTCTTAGCGATGGCCCCAAGGCACACCATGGCGTCATGCAGGGCCTGGAGGCGCTCAACGTTCCTTGAGCCTAAGCGATATCGCACGGCGTCCTTGAGACCCTCCCAGTCGATGTACATCATGCCGTTACCACAGCGACGATAGGGTGCCTCTTGGTCGTTGAGCATCCCTTTGATCTCAATGAAGGCGATGCGGGCGTGCTTAGGGAAGACCTCACCGATCAAGGCGAGATCCTCAGGGGTCAATCGTGAGGACCGTGGGCAGACCACCTCAATGGTCTCTTGGGTCTCGTTAGGACCCTCTGAGGTCTCGGTGTGGTTCACTGGGCTGGCGATAGAGGTCATTGGGTTCTCCTTTAGGTTGTCTTAGAGATGGAGGGATGATGGTTGAAAACCACCCTCCTCCTTGGTGATCTCTGGGTCATCTCAGGGTCTTAGAGATGGTCGCTGTGGGATCTTTAAGGGTTCTATATCTATGCGGCATTTAATCAATCGCTGGGGCATTTATTCAGGTGATCGGCCACCACTCCTCCTTAGCGGCAGTGCCCAGGGGCTTGAGGTCTTCATGCAGCTTTGCGAGGTCCTCAGGATTCGGTGGGGTGTCGGCGTGGTCCTCCCAGGTCACCCAAGGCTTCAGCTCCTTGGCCCGTGGGCCCTCCTCCATGCGCTCACGGAGCCATAGCGGTCGATTCTCCATGAGCAGGGGCATAGCCAGCTCAATAGCCTTAACGTAGCGCTGTGCCTGCCTCAGGCCCATACGGAGGTGCTCTTGCACGGTCGCAGCGGATACAGGGTGGACCCCTGAGATGATCCGCATCAGCTTCTTCACCGACAGAGGCTTAGAGGACCCGGCAGGCTCCTTGTGGGTCGGATCGATGGTCCCGCTGAGCCCTAAAGCCCCCTTGGATGCTGCGCGGTCATGCCAGTCGAGCCGTGCGACTCCCTCTACAATGTCCATAGCAAATGCCGGGTAGGTGACCCACGGGCCTCCTCTATGGGCGTCCAGCTCGTGCCGTATGTGGCCCACAAAGGGGTTCAGAATGATCTTGAGAGGTCGCCCTCGGCCACGCTTGGTCGCCTGTAGGTATCGCAATGCCTCATCACGGACCTCGCTGTGATGCTCAGCGCTGTAGTGATCAACGTAGATGTCTTGGGTGTCCATGTGGTCCTCCTTGCGGTTGTCGTTACTCCGCAAGTGAGGGTTTTTAAACGGCACTTCCTGAAGCCAAAGTAATCTGAGCCCCCTTACGCGGGGTTTTAGATACCCCTAACGCAAAGAGCCCCGGCGACCAGTCATTGCGACCAGTGCCAGAGCCTATATGGGAGAAACCGCACCCTGGCCACCTGAGTCGCCACGGAGAGCACGTCACGCTCATGATGACCCACAAGGACATCCTGCTCGATGCAGGATCAAATCAAGTTCGGCTTACTATCCTTTTCCTTTATGTAGCTCAAATAAATATCTGTTCTTATCAACCGCTGCCTGTACCACGCCGAGATAGCAGTCTCAACTTTCGCTCGATGAGCCTCATCTTCGATCAACCCTACAAGCCCTATAACCATCATAGCCGCGCACTCATGGTCATTGAGATTCATAGTACGCGCCATATAACGAAGGTTTTGCCTCCACTCTCGCGCCATATCCACGGGCATCTGACTTACAAGAGCTTTAGGATTCATAGCGAAAGCTTCACGAGCGAGCGAATATGACCTCTCGATTTGAAAGTTCCCTCTAAACACAGCTGCAATGCCCCTAAACATACAAGCCTTCCTGTGTAGTTAAACCTTGGTATAACTGAAATCAAATCAATTACTACTAACAGCTCAAGCGGACCAACATTAAAGCTTCCACCATGAGCCTCTTTGAAGCAGCCGCATTGCTACCGTAGAGATCGAACGCAAGCGACCCGGAGCTATGCCCCAAGATAGCCTGAACGACCCCCACCGCCACGGCTTGAGTCTTGAGGTCAGACGCCAGCGAGTGGCGCAGGGAATGGAACGACAGGCCTCCACCGGCAGCGATACCCAGGGTGTCCCTAATGGCCGCATTAAGCTGCGCAGCGAAGCCACTCATGGATTGCTTGAAGACTCGCCCAGGGGTAGCGGCCAGGGTCTCAATGATCTCCTCAGGGATGCCCACCAGAGGGACGACACGGCGACTGTGGGAGTTCTTTAGGGTCTTGCCGTTGTCATCATTGATCGACAGGAACCATTGGCCATCCTCATCTTTGATGAAGTCACAGCCATGCACCTGATGGATCTCCCCAATGCGTGCCCCAGTGGACAGCCCCAGGGCCAGGGCGTGACCCTTCCAGTCGCCTTTGAGGTATCCAGTGGTCGCCACCTTGGTCAACTCCATGATCTGCCCAGATGCGAACGCTTGCCGCTCACTGTTAGCCCCTTTGGTGATGGTCAGCTTGCGAGCATAGTCATGGGTCATCAGCCCAGTGGCCACACCCCAGGCAGTCAAGGCGCCCACATTGGTCAGCAGCTTATTGACCGTTGAGGCCTTTCGGGTCTCCATCAAGGCAGCCTTCAAGGCCACCATATTGGCCCGTGTATGGGAGCGCATATCGAGATCCCCAAGGATGCCCGCCACGGTCTTCGCTGTGCTGGTCATGTTCTTGATGGTCGCTGGGGCCATCCCTTCGCCACGCTCGGCCATGTAGGCATCGTGAAGATCCATAAAGGTCATGGCCTGGGCTTTCTGAAGGGGTTCCTTAGGGACTCCTTGCGACATACAGATAGACTCAGGGACAGGCGCACTATCAGAACGACCTATTTGATAGCTCGGAACTATCGCACCCTTAAGGTCCCCTTCAAGCAACTCAACGATCCCCCGCAGGTCCCCGCTATGTCGTCCCTGTGAAGCCCTCACGACCCGCTGGGCCATCATCAACGCCTTTGCCTGACCCAGCCCCATGGGCATGGTCTCAGCGATCCCAGCAAGATCCTCAGCGATATCGGAGAGTACAAGGCCATAAAGGTCGCCTTGAGGGTTCCCGAGAGCTTCCTCAGCGATATCGCGTAGCCGGGCCCTAAGTTCCTCCCAGGTCGCGTCGGGGCGATCCAAGTGGAAGGCCTTGAGGGTCGAAAGGAGGCGCTTGGTATTGCTCATTGCGGTTGCCCTGGTGCTGGTCTTCAGCGATACGGTGTGGGAGCTGTGAGTGCCCTTGAGGCGGACCCGGAGATAGTACCGGCCAGACCCCCGCCGATAGACATAGGGAACAGCCAGTTGTGACACGTTGGGACATCTTTGTGACAGAGGGGTGTTGGTGGTGCTGGTCATCATCGGTCAAAGCCCTGGATTCATTGGGGCTCACCCGCGTCAAGGACAGTTGGCAAGAAACTCCACATTGACTCCTTGATAAACCAGCGCCGCAAGGGCGCGAACTGGATGCAAGCATACCGGGGCGCCAGAGCCGCTGCCAGCCGGTGAAAATGCTGGCAACACAGTTCAAACGACCTTTTCAAACGCTTGTATGTTTTTTCGTTGACAGCCCGCCTGGGGCAACCTAACCTCGCAGCAACCTCCAACCGGGCCGGACTTCAACGTGGGCAATCTCTACCTGATCCGACATGGCCAAGCCTCCTTCGGTGCCGCTGACTACGACGTCCTCTCGCCGGTGGGCGAGCGTCAGAGCCAGGCACTGGGCGAGCACCTCGCCCAGCTGGGCCTGCGCCTGGACCGTTGCGTGGCCGGCACCCTGCGTCGCCAGCAGGACACCGCCCGCCTGGCCCTGGACGCGCTGCAGGCCCATGGCGAGGCAGTCCCGACCATAGAGACCGACGCGGCCTTCAACGAGTTCGACGCCGACGGCGTGATCCGCGCCCTGCTCCCGGCCCTGCTGCCCGAAGAGCCCGAGGCCCTGCATGTGCTGCGCAACGGCGCCCAGCACCGCGGCGAGTTCCAGCGCCTGTTCGCCCTGATGGTGCAGCGCTGGCACGACGGCGAACATGCCCACGACGAACACCTGGAAACCTGGCAGGCCTTCACCGGCCGGGTCGGCGATGGCCTGCGGCGCCTGCTCGACAGCGCGGCCAGTGGCGACAACATCGCCCTGTTCACCTCCGGCGGCACCATCGCCGCCCTGCTCCACCTGGTAAGCGGAATCACGCCGGCTCAGGCGTTCACCCTGAACTGGCAGATCATCAACACGTCGCTCAGCCACCTGAAGTTCCGTGGCCGCGACGTCACCCTGGCTTCCTTCAACAGCCAAGCCCATGTGCGGCTGTTGCGGTTGCCGGAGCTCGTCACCTACCGATGAGCCCGGTCTGTTGTGTCCTTGCGGACGCGAAAATCACTTAACAAGGAATACACCATGAGCGATGTAGCTAAAGCCGTCGAGGCGATGAAGGCAAAATTCAACCCATCCGCTGCCGCCGGCCTGGACCTGGTGTTCGGCTTCAACATCACCGACGAAGACAAGCACTACGCCCTGCTGGTCAAGGATGGCACCTGCGAGATCCAGGAAGGCGAGAACGCCGACGCCAACTGCACCCTGGTACTGGACAGCGACACCCTCAAGGGCATCGTCAGCGGTGACACCGACGGCATGCAGGCCTTCATGAGCGGCAAGCTGCGCGTCGAAGGCGACATGATGCTGTCGATGAAGCTCAGCGAGCTGTTCCCGGCCTGATCGGCGCGGCGAATCGCCAATGAAAAAACCGAAGCCGCATGTGCTTCGGTTTTTTTTCGCCTGCCGCAAGGCCCGCCCATCAGGGCCATTGATCGCCCGGCAACACCCAGGCCAATAAACGTCTGGCACGCTTGTACCAGCTTTGACAGGAAATTAGATTAGCCAATAGTCCTTGCTACCGATCATAAGGAAATCGCATGACGCTCACCGACCAGTCCACCCAGGTACGCCCCGGCGAAGAACTCGACGCGGCCGTCATCGATCCGTACCTCAAGGATCACATTCCCGGTCTCGCGGGCACACCGAGCATCAGCCAGTTCCCCGGCGGCGCCTCCAACCTGACCTACCTGGTCAGCTACCCGGACCGGGAGTTCGTGCTGCGCCGCCCGCCGTTCGGCCACAAGGCCAAGTCGGCCCACGACATGGGCCGTGAGTTCCGCATCCTCAACCAGCTCAACGCCGGCTTCCCCTATTGCCCCAAGGCCTACGTGCACTGCACCGACGAGTCGCTGATCGGCGGCGAGTTCTATGTGATGGAACGGGTCAACGGCATCATCCTGCGCTCGGACATCCCCGCCGAACTGGACCTGGACGCCGGCCGCACCGAAGCCCTGTGCAAGAGCTTCATCGACCGCCTGGTCGAGCTGCACCAGGTGGACTACCACGCCTGTGGCCTGGCCGACCTGGGCAAGCCGGAAGGCTATGTGCAGCGCCAGATCGAAGGCTGGGCCAGCCGCTACGAAGAAGCCCTGACGCCCGACGCGCCGCGCTGGGAGCAGGTGATCGCCTGGCTGCGCGAGAAGATGCCCGCCGACCACCCGCGCCCGGGCATCGTGCACAACGACTACCGCTTCGACAACGTCATCCTCGACAGCGCCAACCCGATGCGCATCATCGGCGTGCTGGACTGGGAGATGGCCACCATCGGCGACCCGCTGATGGACCTGGGCAACAGCCTGGCCTACTGGATCGAGGCCGGCGACCCGGCGCCGGTGCAACTGATGCGCCGCCAGCCGAGCAATGCCCCGGGCATGCTCACTCGCCAGCAGTTCGTCGACTACTACGCCGAGCGCGCCGGCATCCGCATCGACAACTTCGACTTCTACTATTGCTACGGCCTGTTCCGCCTGGCCGGCATCGTCCAGCAGATCTACTACCGCTTCTTCCACGGCCAGACCCAGGACAAGCGCTTCGCCCAGTTCATCCACATGAACCGGCTGCTGGAGCAGATGAGCCTGCAACTGATCGGCAAATCCAGCCTGTAATCCCGGCAGACAACAAGGAATACGCGCATGTCCAAGACCCACCTGTTCGACCTCGACGGCAAGATCGCCTTCGTTTCCGGCGCCAGCCGCGGCATCGGCGAAGCCATCGCCCACCTGCTGGCCCAGCAGGGTGCCCATGTGATCGTCTCCAGCCGCAAGCTCGACGGTTGCCAGCAGGTGGCCGAGGCGATCGTCGCCGCCGGCGGCAAGGCCACCGCGGTGGCCTGCCACATCGGCGAGATGGAGCAGATCCAGCAGGTGTTCGCCGGCATCCGCGAGCAGTTCGGCCGCCTCGACATCCTGGTCAACAACGCCGCCACCAACCCGCAGTTCTGCAACGTCCTGGACACCGACCTGGGCGCATTCCAGAAGACCGTCGACGTCAATATCCGCGGCTACTTCTTCATGTCGGTGGAAGCCGGCAAGCTGATGCGCGAGCACGGCGGCGGCAGCATCATCAACGTGGCCTCGATCAATGGCGTCTCGCCCGGGCTGTTCCAGGGCATCTACTCGGTGACCAAGGCGGCGGTGATCAACATGACCAAGGTCTTCGCCAAGGAGTGCGCGCAGTTCGGCATCCGCTGCAACGCCCTGCTGCCGGGGCTGACCGACACCAAGTTCGCCTCGGCGCTGGTGAAGAACGACAGCATCCGCAACGCCGCGCTGCAGCAGATCCCGCTCAAGCGCGTGGCCGACCCGAGCGAGATGGCCGGCGCGGTGCTGTACCTGGCCAGCGATGCCTCCAGCTATACCACCGGCACCGCACTCAATGTCGATGGTGGGTTCCTGTCCTGAGGACGCTGGCCCCTGGCTGAAATGGTGCGGGGTTCGTGGGAGCGGGCTTGCCCCGCGATTGCAATGGCGGCCCTTATCGCGGGGCAAGCCCGCTCCCACGACTCGCGTACACGCAATTCTCGACCTCTACCCCTTGACCGCCTGCAGTGTATAGCTCAGCGGCAACCGCCACGGCGCCTCGTTCAGGCGCCACTCGCCGTCATCGCCCAGCGTCATCTGCCCCGGCAGCGCTTCCCAGGGGATGCTCTGGTGCTCCTCCAGGCCGGTGATGCGCAGGCCGTTGTTCAGCAGCGCGGTGATCACCTCACCCAGGCCATGGTTCCACTCATGGGTTTCGGTCTGGGTCAGTGCCCGGTCGGTTTCGACATACGTCTCGTCGCTGTGCCACACCGTCGGTGCCTCGCGCTCGAAATACGGGTACTCCAGTTGCAGGCGGTCCTGATGGTCCTCGTTCACGGCCATCAGCATCGGGTGGCCGTCGCGCAGGAACAGCCGCCCGCCCGGCTTGAGCAACGCCGCCACGGTCTGCGCCCAGCGCTCGATGCTCGGCAGCCAGCACAGCGCGCCGATGCCGGTGTAGACCAGGTCGAAAGCCCCCACAGGCAATACCTGCGCGGCCTGATAGACGTCCGATTCGACATAGGCGATGCCCGCGCCACAGCGCTCGGCCAGCTGGCGTGCCTGGGCCAGGGACGCCGCGGAGAAATCCAGGCCGCAGACCTCGGCGCCCAGTCGCGCCAGCGACAGGGTGTCGGTGCCGATATGGCATTGCAGGTGCACCGCGCGCAGGCCGTGGATATCGCCCAGGCGCGGCAGGTCGAAGCGCACCACCTCGGACAGGTGCCCGGGCTCGGCGATGAAGCGCTCGACCTCGTAGTCCCCGGAGGCGGCGTGCAGGGGTGCGCGCTCGTCCCAGCTGGCGCGGTTGAGTTCCAGTGATCGGCTCATTACGGTGCTTCCCTGTCCTGAGTGAGTCAGGCGCCACGTTAACCGGCCCCGACAAACCCGGCAACCACCCCGTCAACCAGAAGTTGACGGCTCGGGTATACTGCCCGCTTCGTGCCCGCCCAAGGATCCAGCGCCCATGACCGAAAACAGCTTCGCCTTTCGCCTCAAGGAACTGCTCGAACACCACAAGCTGACCCTGCAGGCCGTGGGCACGGCGCTGGGGATCTCGCGCACGGCGGTGCACAAGTGGACCCGCGGCGGCGAGATCGACTACGACAACCTGCGCCGCCTGGCCGACCTGCTCAAGGTCAACTGGATCTGGCTGCGCTACGGCGAGGAGGCCCTGCACAGCGTGCAGCAGGCCGAGGTGGTCGAGCTGCCGATGACCGACGTGCGCCGCCGCTACACCGCCGAGATCATGGAAAGCGAGACGCGCATGAAGCTGGCCCAGGAAGGCGCGCGCATCGTCACCTGGGAATGGAACCTGGTCACCGACGAAGTGACCTACTCGCCCAACGTCGAGGCGGTCTATGGCTGGCCGCTGCGCCGCAACGAGGACTTCTGGGAACACATTCACGCCGATGACGCCCGCCACATGCAGGGCATGTATGCCCAGGCGGTGGCCGATGGCACCGGCTGCGAATGCGATTTTCGCATCACCCGCCCCGATGGCGGCCAGCGCTGGATCGCCTCGCGCGCCACAGTGCTGCGTGACAGCGTCGGGCGCCCGGTGAAGATGGTCGGCATCAGCATGGACAACACCGAGCGCAAGGTGGCCGAAGAAGAGCTGCGCCAGAGCGAGGCGCGTTTTCGCACCATCTTCGAACTGGCCTGGGGCGCGCTGGCCTACATCGACCCGGATGGCAGCTGGCAGCGGGTCAACGGCAGCTTCTGCGAGCTGCTGGGCTACCGCGAGGACGAACTGTACGGCACGACCTTCCAGCAGCTCACCCACCCCGACGACCTGCCAGGCAACCTGGCGTTGCTGCAGCGCATGCTGGCCGGCGAGATCGAGCGTTACGAGGTGCAGAAACGCGTGCGCCACAAGGACGGGCACTATATCTGGGTGCGGGCTCGCACCTCGCTGGAACGGCGCGCCGACGGGCAGCCGGAGCACCTGATCAGCGTGTTCGAGGACATCACTGCCGAGCGCGAGGCGCAGCCAAGCTAAGTAGTCGGCCGCTCCCAGGCATTACAGGCAGGTGGCCGCGGCAGCCCGGCGCTGCAACGCCACGCCGTCATTGTTCTGCGCGTAATAGTCGACCCGCGTGCCCCCCGCCTGGGCGTAGACATCGACGAACGACTCCGCCTCCCGGGTATACACGGTGAACCCGCCCTGCTTGCGCGCCTCCAGGTAGCCGCTGGCATCGACCCCGAAGGTGTTCTCTTCCTGCCAGCTGAACTGGATGCACTGGGCGACCAGGTCCGGCGTCTTGTGCGAATCCAGGCGTGCGGTAGGCGAGCCGTTGCGCGCCGCTTCCATGGTCGACGATGCACAGCCCGCCAGCAGCAGCGCCACGGTGATCGGCAGAATTGCTCGCATGTTCCATCCTCGGGACAAAAAAAGAAGCTGACTCTAACATTGCAGGGCCGGCCGGGGAATCGCCGCTGCCGCTCATCGCCGCCGCGATAAAAGTTTGCGCGGCAAAGAACCAAATCGATCGCCACAGGTCACAGGAAGTACCGCGTAAACCGTTGCGGATCAAGGACCTATAACGTGATGAAACGCCTTGCAAGCCTTTCGATGGTCGCCACCCTGCTGCTGCTCGGTGGCTGCTACAGCAACCACTACCACGACGATGACGACGGCTGGCGCGACCGTGACCGCGGCCACCGTCATCACCATCGCCACGACCGTGACGATGACGACCGCCAGTACCGTGACCGCTACTACCGCTGAAGCGTCTTTCACACCCTGACTCGCCGCCGACCACGCGGCACCCTACCCCTGATGATTCCCCTGAGGTTCACAACATGCGTCTGACTCTGCCTTCCCTCGCCCTCGGCCTGCTGCTCTGCCAGGGCGCTTTCGCCGGTGACGGCACAGCGGCCATCGGCGGCGGCCTGGGCGGCGCCCTGGGCAACGTCGTCGGCAAACAGATCGGCGGCAGCACCGGCGCGGCCATCGGCGCAGGCCTGGGCGGCGCGGCCGGCAGCGCGGTGGGCGCACGCAAGGGCAACCGCACCGAAGCCGCCATCGGCGGTGGCCTGGGTTCGGCCGGCGGCTCGCTGATCGGCGGCAAGCTCGGCGGCTCCAACGGCTCGACCATCGGCGCAGGCCTGGGCGGCGCGGCGGGCGGTGCGATCGGCAACCACATGGGCGACAACAACCGCAAGCACAAGCATCGCCACTGACAAGTAATACGGACGGGCCTGCGGGCCTTGTGGGAGCGGGCTTGCCCCGCGATGAGGTCAGCCTGGACAACATCGCCTCCAGGTCAGCCGCCATCGCGGGGCAAGCCCGCTCCCACAAAATTGGCTCCCACAAAGTTGGCTTCAACACATCCGCCCCCAAGCACTCTCTCATCGCGCACCTGGTCACCACCCGGAAAAACACTGCAGCACGTCAACGACGCATTCGCGTCAAGCTGCCACACTAGGGCCATCGCCTTTCGTGCCCCTGTGTGAAGGAACATCCCCTCCCCATGAACCATGAGCTGCTCTGGGTCCTAGGCCTGCTGGCCGTCGTCGTCGTCCTGTTCATCATCAACCGTCCGCGCATGGACGTGGTCGCGCTGCTGGTGATCCTCGCGTTGCCGCTGTCCGGCATTCTCACCGTCGAGCAGGCCCTGGCTGGTTTCAGCGACCCCAACGTGGTGCTGATCGCCGCGCTGTTCGTGATCGGCGAAGGGCTGGTGCGCACCGGCATCGCCTACCGCATCGGCGAATGGATGAGCGAGCGCGCCGGCAACAGCGAGGCGCGCCTGCTGGTGCTGCTGATGGTGGCAGTGGCCGGCCTGGGCTCGGTGATGAGCTCCACCGGCGTGGTGGCGATCTTCATCCCGGTGGTGCTGAGCATCGCCGCGCGCCTGCAACTCTCGCCCAGCCGGCTGATGATGCCGCTGAGCTTCGCCGGCCTGATCAGCGGCATGCTCAGCCTGGTGGCGACCCCGCCGAACGTGGTGGTGCACAGCGAGCTGGTGCGCCACGGCGAAAGCGGCTTCGGCTTCTTCAGTTTCACGCCCTTCGGCCTGGTGGTGCTGGTGCTGGGCATCGGCTACATGCTGCTGACCCGCCACTGGCTCAACGGCGAGGTACGCAAGGACGGCCGCGTCGAGAGCCGCCGCACCCTGCTCGATCTGGTGCTGGACTACAAGCTCAGCGGCCGCGAGCGGCGCCTGCGCATCCGCCCCCATTCGCCGCTGATCGGCCACACCCTGGGCGAGCTGGAACTGCGCACCCGCCACGGCGCCAACGTGATCGGCATCGAGCGCCAGCACAAGTTCACCACCCGGGTGATCACCGCCGACTCCGGTACCCTGTTGCAACAGGACGACGTGCTCCTGCTGGACCTGTTCGCCAACCGCGACGACCTGCGCAGCCTGTGCCAGTCGATGTTGCTCGAGCCCCTGCACTTCAAGGCGGCCTATTTCATCGACCAGTCCCAGGAAGTGGGCATGGCCGAGATCTCGCTGCCTCCGGGCTCGCAACTGATCGGCAAGACCCTTCTCGAGCTGACCTTCCGCACCCACTATGACCTCAACGTGGTCGGCCTGCGCCGCGACCAGCAGGCGATCGAAGGGCAGCTGGTGGAAGAAAAGCTGCGCCTGGGCGACACCCTGCTGGTGGTTGGTCCGTGGAAGGCAGTGCGCCAGCTGCAGGGCAAGCCCCGCGACTTCCTGGTGCTGAGCCTGCCGGCGGAAATCGACCAGGTCGCCCCGGCCCGCGCCCGCGCGCCCTACGCGCTGATCAGCCTGGCGGTGATGGTCGGGTTGATGGTCAGCGGCCTGGTGCCCAACGTCATCGCCGCCTTGATCGGCTGCCTGCTGATGGGCGCCGGCCGTTGCATCGACATGAACAGCGCCTACCGCGCCATCCACTGGCAGAGCCTGGTGCTGATCGTCGGCATGCTGCCCTTCGCCCTGGCCCTGCAGAAGACCGGCGGCATCGACCTGGCCGTCGGCGCGCTGGTCGGTGCCCTCGGCGGCGCCGGGCCGAGCGTGATCCTTGCCTGCCTGTTCGCCCTCACCGCGCTGATCGGCCTGTTCATCTCCAACACCGCGACGGCCGTGCTGATGGCCCCGGTGGCGGTCAGCACCGCTCACCAACTGGGCATGTCGCCCTACCCGTTCGCCATGACCGTGGCCCTGGCGGCGTCGGCGGCGTTCATGACGCCGGTGTCGTCGCCGGTCAACACCCTGGTGTTGGGCCCCGGCCAGTATCGTTTCGCCGACTTCGTCAAAATCGGGGTGCCCTTCACCCTACTGGTGATGCTGGTCACCGTGCTGATGGTACCGTGGGTGTTCGGCCTGTAGTCGGCGGCACGATCCAGGCGATTTGCGGCGAATTGACATCAATTGGCGACTTGAAAGACACTCACAGACTATCGTCCCAGGTGCCTACAGCCGTTTTCCTGGATTCTGTCTTCGCTTGCCGGTCGAGCCCATGGTGTCACCAGCCCCGTCGCGCCTGCTGCCCCTGCTGAGTCTGTTCGGCCTGACCCTGGCCTTGACCCTGGCCGGCATCCTCGCCCGCCCCATCGAGTCGCTGTCGCTGTTCTGGCCGGTGAACGCGGTGCTCGCCGGGGTGCTGCTGCGCAATCCGCGCCAGGCCACTCCCTTCGGCTTCGCCCTGATCTACCTGGCCATGGTGGTCGCCGACCTGGCCTGCGGCAGTACCTGGAAACCGGCCCTGTGGTTCAACCTGTGCAACCTCGGCGCCATCATCAGCATCTGGTACCTGATGGCCCGCCTGGCACGCGTGCATCGACGCCTGCGCACGCCCCACGGCACCCTGTGCCTGTTCGGCGCCTGCGCGGTCGGTGCCATTGTCGCCGCCAGCCTGGCCTGCGTGATGGCCACGCCCTGGTTCGAACAATCGCTGAGCGCTACCTGGCTTGCCTGGTTCAGCGAACAGTTCTCCACCAGCGTGCTGGTCCTGCCCGTGCTGCTCACCGCCCCCTCGCCACGCGCCCTGAGCGGCCACAGCAGCGCCAGCCAGCCGATCCGCCTGGCACCGCTGCTGGTGCTGCTGGCCTCACTGGCGGTCAGCATCCTCTTCGGCGGCCCCGGGGCGATCGCCTTCCCGATCGCCGCGCTGTTGTGGTGCGCGCTAAGCTACTCACCATTCCTGGTGGCGCTGCTGGCGCTCACCGCCGGCAGCACGCTGATCGTCGCCGTGGCGCAGAACCTCATGCACTTCAGCATCCCGCAGAGCGAATCGGGGGTCACCACCCTGATGTCGGCGCGCCTGGGCATCGCCATGCTGGTGCTCGGCCCGCTGGTGCTGGCCTGCGTCAGCAGCGCCAACCGCAGCCTGATGGCGCGCCTGGCGCATCAGGCGACCATCGACCACCTGACCGGGACCCTCAGCCGCAGCGCCTTCATCCGCCGCGCCCACGCCCTGCTCGACAACCGCCAGCAAGCGCCGCTGACCTTGATGATGCTCGACATCGATCACTTCAAGACCATCAACGACCAGCATGGCCACGCAGTCGGCGACCAGGTGCTGCGCCAGTTCGCCACGACCCTGCAGGACCAGTTGCACGACGGCGAGCTGTTCGCCCGCCTGGGAGGCGAGGAGTTCGTCATCGTCGTCCCGGGGCTGGCGCCGGAGCTGGCCAGGTTCACCGCCGAGCGCCTGCGCCGGGCGGTACAGGACCAGCACATCGCGCAGCCCGGGCAGGCGCTGCGGATCACCGTGAGCATCGGCGTAAGCGGCTGCGCCGCCGACACCCCCGCGCCCAGCCTGGACGAACTGCTGGCCAGCGCCGACCAGGCGCTCTACCGGGCCAAGGCCCAGGGCCGCAACCGGGTCGAGCAGGCCGAAGGGCAGCGCCAGGTGGTGTGACTCAGCCGGCCAGCAGGTCCCAGCTCAGCTTGGCGATCAACACGCACAGCAACACCAGGAACAGACCGCGCACGAACCCAGCCCCCTTGCGCACCGCCAGCCAGGTGCCGGTCAGCGCGCCAAGGATGTTGAACAGCGCCATCGGCAGCGCGATGGCCCACAGCACATTGCCCGACGGAATGAAGAACACCAGCGCGGCCAGGTTGGTGGCGATGTTGACCAGCTTGGCCGAGGCCGAGGCATGCAGGAAATCCAGGGCGAAGAAGCGGATGAACAGGAAGATCAGGAAGCTGCCGGTGCCCGGGCCGAACAATCCGTCATAGAAGCCGATGGCGCCACCGATCAGCACCGCCAGGCACTGTTCCTTGCCGCCGATCACCCTGGGTTTGTGCAAGGTGCCGAAGTCCTTCTTGCAGAAGGTGTAGATGGCCATCAGCACGATCAGCACCAGCACCATCGGCCGCATCACGCTGGCCGGCACCAGCGACACGGTGGCCGCCCCGCAGAACGACATCACGAAGGCGCTCAGCGCCGCCGGCACGATCAGCCCCCAGTCCAGCTTGACCTTGCGAATGAACGAACGCGCCGCAAAGCTGGTGCCGCACACCGAGGCCAGTTTGTTGCTGCCCAGCAACGCCGCTGGCTGGGCGTTGGGCAGCACGTTGAACAGCGCCGGGATCTGGATCAAGCCGCCGCCTCCCACGGCGGCGTCGATCAGGCCAGCGGCGAAGGCAAACAGTGAAAGCAGGGCGATATCCATCATCTCGGGGGTCCGGGCGGCATAAAACAGGCTGCCAGACTAATCAAAGCGGCGCGCTTGTGTTGAAATGCCATATTGCGAAAACTGCAATAAGGATCCTCGCGATGGCACTGGACATGCTGCGTGAAATACAGGCGTTCGTCAGCGTCGCGCACAAGCGCAGCTTCGTCAGCGCCGCCCGTGCCTTGGGTCGCTCACCCAGCGCGGTAACGCGGGCCGTGCAGGCCCTGGAGGATAACAGCGGCGCCAAGCTGTTCAATCGCAGCACCAGCTCGGTATCCCTGACCGAAGCCGGCGAGCGGCTACTGCCCCACGCCGAACGCTTGCTGGATGTGCAACGGGATGCCGCCGACGAACTGGCGGCGCTGACCGGCGACGCCCAGGGCTGGATCCGCCTGGCTGCGCCCGAGGTGCTGGCCCAGCAAGTGCTGCCGGCGGTGCTGGCCGAGTTTGCCCGACGCCACCCCCACGTCACCCTCGACGTACAGTACGGCGACCAAGCCTTCGACCCGCTGCAAGGCAAGCTGGACTTCGTGATCCGCGGGGCCTTCCCGCAGTCCAGCGAGCTGATCGGCTATCCCCTATGGCGTTACCGCCGCCATCTCTACGCCAGCCCTCAGTACCTGGCATTGGCCGGCACACCGCAGGTGCTGGAAGACCTCGAGCGGCATACGCTGATCCTGCACACCGCGCCGCGCATCCTGAAGGCCTGGCATTTCAGCAAGGACGGACACATCGTCAGCCTGCGCCCGCGACCACGGCTGCGCCTGGGCTCGGGGGTGGCGGTGCTGCAAAGTACCCTGGCGGGGGCCGGTATCGCCCGGCTGGCGGATTGGCTGGGGGAGCCGGAGGTACGTGCCGGGCGCCTGGTGCGGGTCTGCCCCGACTACCACCTGACATCCAGCACCGGGCAGGACCCGCAGATGCACGCCGTGTACCCGGCCGGCGACCTGCCGGCGAAGGTCCGTGAGCTGCTGCAGACCCTGCGCGAGGCAGGCGCGCGGAGTGTTGAACAGCCCTGAACAGGGCTGCTCAATTTCTGCTCAATCTAACAGAGGCCCTGAAAACCATGGCCTGTAGCGCTTTATCCACAGACCTACCCACGATTTTTGTGGACAGTTTCTGCAAGCCTTGAAGGAATTTTTACAAGCGCAGCAAGGCCGCATTGGCCAGCTTGACCAACTCGATCCATTCGCTAGCGCTGATCACACCGGAACGCTCCAACTCTTCGGCACGGCGCAGTGCCTGATCGTAGTCCGCTTCGTGAAGGATGCCCTCACCGAGAAAACGACCGCGCCACTCCAGCATCGCTGCAGTGCCTTTCTTGCATTCCATAGTGTGTATTGTCTCCAAGGCAAGTAAACGGCCCGTGTACCCGGGCCCTGGGATTGGGGGCGGGAGATTACACGAGCGACTTGTACTTGAGAACGACTTGCAGCTACCGCTTGTCTAGACGACTGCGGCCAGGGGGCGGGAAAACCTGGGGGGAAGGGTCTGGCCCGCCATTGCGCCAGGCGGGCCGGGACAGGAAAATTTTACGGCTCAGCTTGGCGGAATGGTACCCAGCAGGCCAATCATGATAGTCAGCAGCAGAAAACCACCCAGAAACAGCGCGAGCTTGCCCATCGGAACCTCTACAGTGTGATGACGTAACGGCGGGGCTGGCCGCTGCGGCAGTGCAGCGGGGCAGCCTGCCCAGCGCACACCGGGTTGGAAGGCTGGGCCTGGACGTATTGTCCGGCAGCGGCTGATACGGTTACAGATTCAGGTTCGTGGAAAAAAAGCGGATCAGATGGTGATTTCTCCCATCGCGGGTCAAGCCCGCTCCCACGCCGATCGCGTTAGCCTCGCGTCGTACGCTCGTGGGAGCGGGCTTGCCCCGCGATGACATCTGCGCAGGCAGCACACCTGTGCTACGGTCCAAAGCCCAGACAAGGAGAACTCCCGGAGATGACCGCGCCCGCCAGCAACGCCGCCCTGCTGATCATCGACATGCAGAACGGCATCAACCACCCACGCCTGGGCCGTCGCAACAACCCCGAAGCCGAACAGCGCATCAGCGAACTGCTCGCCGCCTGGCGCGCAAGCACCCGTCCGGTGATACACGTGCGGCACATCTCCCGCGATCCGGATTCAGTGTTCTGGCCTGGCCAACCCGGTTGCGAGTTCCAACCCGCCTTCACCCCGCAGGCCAGCGAGACCGTGTTCGAAAAACACGTGCCCGATGCCTTCTGCAACAGTGGCCTTGAACGCTGGCTGCACCAGCGCGGCATCAGCCAACTGGTCATCGTCGGCGTGATCACCAACAACTCGGTGGAATCGACCGCGCGCTCGGCGGGCAACCTGGGGTTCGATACGGTGGTGGTGGCCGACGCCTGCTACACCTTCGACCAGCACGACCTGCAGGGCCGGTTGTGGCCGGCGGAGGACGTCCATGCCCTGGCCCTGGGCAACCTGGCCATGGACTACGCGCGGATTCTCGACAGCGCGGCTGTACTGGCCATGGCCTGAGCTCAGTCCTGCAGGCGCAGCTTCGCCAGCGGCACCCAGCCCAGCTCCCCGTTGCCAGCCCGACGACACCAGAGCCAGCCGTTCAGGGGGCGCAGGCCCTCCAGCGACTGGCCGGGGTCGACGTCCAGCTCATGGGCTGAATAAGCCTCCACCGCCCTGCCCCGGCCAACGCCAAGCCGCTCGATGAGCTGGCCGGGCACCCATCCCGGCTCCTGGCCCTGGCAACGGCACAGGTACCAGTCCTCCCAGTGCTCGTCGCCTTCGTAACGCTGGCCGATGTCCAGCAGCGTGCCTCGGGCGAAGGTGATGGGCGCAGGATACTCACTGCGGTGTGCGGCAATCACGACGTAGTTCACAGGCCTCTCCCTGGCTGCGAAAAGCGTCGATGCTAGTCGAAGGCCCTTCAGAGCACCATGATCATTTCGTGCCAGGCCATGCCACCATGATCGGAGGCCGACGGGCGTACATAGGCGTAGCCCATCTTCTCGTACAGCCCGACATGCCGCTCCTTGCACATCAGGTGAATGGTCGCCTTGCCGCGCTCGCGCATCTGTTCGACGAAACGCGCCATCAGCCGACTGGCATGGCCCAGGCCCTGGAACGCAGGGTCGAGCACCACCGACATAATGACCACGTTGGGCGCCAGCGGATCATGCCCGACCAGCTCCTTGAAGGCCTCGTCCGACATCACCACCTGGTCGGCGCAGCCGCTGTTGATGAAGCCGATCACCTGGCCATCGGCCTCCAGCACCAGGAAGCCCTCCGGGTACTGGGCGATGCGCGTGGCGATCTTCTCGCGGGTGGCGGCTTCGTCGCCTTCGTAGGCGCTGGTTTCGATCTGGTAGCAACGGTCCACGTCGGTTGCCGTGGCCTGGCGGAACATCGGGGTGCTCATGGGGCGGATCCGGATAGCGGGAAACAGGGACGACATGCTAACGGAAGTCGCCGCCCAGCTGTATGCCCGCCACGCCAGTTACACCGAACGGGTGATGCCGCCATCGACCCGCAGGTTCTGCCCGGTGATGTAGCCCGCGCCCTCGGAGGCCAGGAAGGCGACGGTGGCCGCTATTTCCTCGGCCTTGCCGTACCGCTCCATGGGAATTCGGCTACGGAATTCTTCTTTCTCCGGCAGGCTGTCGATAAAGCCCGGCAGCACGTTGTTCATGCGGATGTTCTCGGCCGCGTAACGGTCGGCGAACAGCTTGGTGAAGGCCGCGAGCCCGGCGCGGAACACCCCGGAGGTGGGGAACGCCGGATCCGGCTCGAAGGCGGCGAAGGTCGAGATGTTGATGATGGCGCCGCCGCCCTGGCGCTGCATGATCGGCGTCACCAGGCGGGTCGGGCGCACCACGTTGAGGAAGTACACCTCCATGCCACGGTGCCAGTCGTCGTCGCTCAGCTCGAGAACCGGCGCACGCGGGCCGTGGCCTGCGCTGTTGACCAGCACATCGACCCGCCCCCATTGCTGCATCACGGTATCCACCAGACGCTGCAGGTCTTCTACCGACTGGTTGGAGCCGGTCACGCCGATCCCGCCCAGCTCGGCCGCCAGCGCCTCGCCCTTGCCGGACGACGACAGGATTGCCACCCTGAAGCCATCGGCGGCCAGCCGCCGCGCGGCCTCGGCACCCATGCCACTGCCTCCTGCGGTAATGATTGCGACTTTCTGCGAAGACATATGCTGCTCCTTCGGGGAGTTGATCAAGTAGGCCCATGAAGCCAGAATCCGGCTGACCGCACCAATCACAAATACTGGCAGCAGCCTGCAGGAAATCTACTGGATGAGCGCGCCCAAACGACGCAACGCCCCCGCCATCGTCAACCACCTGGTGGCCTTCGAGGCCGCCGCCCGCCTGGGCAGCTTCCGCGCTGCCGCCGACGAGCTGCACGTCACCCCCGGCGCCGTCGCCCAGCAGGTACGCACCCTCGAGGACAAGCTCGGCCGTCCACTGTTCGAGCGCCTGCCCCGGGGCCTGCGGCCCAACCGGGACGGCGCCGACTACCTGACCCGCGTGCGCCTGGCGCTGGACATCATCGAGGACGCCACCGGCGAACTGCTGGAGCGCGACAGCCAGCGTGATCCCCGGCAGATCCTGCTCAGCACCACCCCCGCCTTCGCCAGCCGCTGGCTGATCCCGCGCCTGGGCCTGTTGGCCCAGACCCACCCGCAGGTGGCGCTGATGATCGATGCCTCCGACAGTACCCGCCCGTTGAGCGGCAAGGGCGCCGTGGACCTTGCGGTGCGCTGGGGAGCGCCGCCCTTCGCCGACGCCTACGCCCTGCCCCTGCTGCCCGGCGTGGCGGTGCCGGTGTGCGCGCCGGCATTGCGCGGCGAGCGCCCTTGGCGGCAAGCCGCGGATCTGGCGCAGCAGCCGCTGATCTCCGACAGCCACAACAACTGGAAGCGCTGGTTCGATCACTACGCGCTGCCCGGCACGCGCTTCAGCGGCCCGGTGTTCTCCCAGACCATCCTCGCCATCGAGGCCGCCGAGCAAGGCATGGGCATCGCCCTGGTGCCCCGCCTGCTGGTGGAAAATGCCCTCAAGGCCGGCACCCTGATACTGGCCCTGGAAGGCCATGAACTGCACAGCGATGCAGGCTTCCATCTGCTCGCCGGGCATGCTCCGCAGGCAGGCTCAGCCGCCGAGCAGGTGGTGCGCTGGCTGCAGGCCCAGGCGAACGATGAAACCCACGGACGCCCAAATCTCAACACTCTGATGTAGCAAACTAGCGAGGTCTGCGTGGGAGCGGGCTTGCCCCGCGATCACCGGCCTGGCCGGTGCCATCCACTGCATCCCGGGCCAAGCCCGCTCCCACGCCGATAGCTGAAACTGCTCACGAAGCCCTGCCCTTTTGTAGCTTTCTGTGTACCAACCGCCTCCCGATACACACAAATGTCCACCCCACCACCACCCGACACACCCCGGACACAGCCACCTCCTTAACTACACGCCATCCAGCCCACACCGATGGCCCGCCAAGGAGATGCACCATGTTCGCCACCGCCAACCGCCTCAACCGCTCAGCCCTGCTCGCCTGCGCCCTGCTGCCCCTGGCCCTGCTGGCTGCCACCCCCAGTCAAGCCGAGGAAACCTGCTCGCCTGCCGCAGCCCGCCAGTCCACCCCCTTCGGCCCGCTCAAGCATGTCCAGGCAGGCGTACTGGACGTCGCCTACGTGGAACAAGGCCCCGCCGACGGCCCGGTGGTGATCCTCCTGCACGGCTGGCCCTACGACATCCACAGCTACGAGCAGGTGGCGCCGCAACTGGCCGCCCAGGGCTACCGGGTGCTGGTGCCCTACGCCCGCGGCTACGGCGACACCCGCTTCCTCTCCGCGAACACTCCGCGCAATGCCCAACCCGCCGCCCTGGCCAGCGATGTCATCGCCTTCATGGACGCCCTGGGGATCAAGCGCGCCGTGCTCGGCGGCTTTGACTGGGGCGCGCGCACCGCCGATATCGTCTCGGCCCTGTGGCCCGAGCGGGTCAAGGCGCTGGTGTCGGTCAGCGGCTACCTGATCAGCAGCCAGGAAGCCGCCAAGACCCCGCTGCCGCCCAGCGCCGAGCTGCAGTGGTGGTACCAGTACTACTTCGCCACCGAGCACGGCCGCGCCGGCTACGACAGCAACCGTCACGCCTTCGCCCGGCTGATCTGGCAGACCGCCTCGCCGCAGTGGGCCTTCGACGACGCCACCTTCGAGCGCAGCGCCAAGGCCCTGGACAACCCCGACCAGGTCGCCATCACCGTGCACAACTACCGCTGGCGGCTCGGCCTGGCCCAGGGCGAGACCCGCTACGACCCGCTGGAGGCGAAGCTGGCCACCTTCCCCGCCATCGGCGTGCCCACCATCGCCCTCGAAGGCGATGCCAACGGCGCGCCGCATCCACCGGCCGAGGCCTACGCCAAGCGCTTCACCGGCAAGTACGCCTACCGCCTGGTGAGCGGCGGCGTCGGCCACAACCTGCCGCAGGAAGCGCCCGAGGCATTCGTCAAGGCCGTGGTGGATGCGGACCATCTGTAAGGGCAATTGCAACATATCGTTTCGGCGGCGCGTGTCGGGTGCCGGGATGCGCGGATTGCCTCCGCGCCCCGTCTGTTCCGTGGCAGGCCTTGTACTCCGGGGCCTGCCGAAAAATGAGCGGACGTATGCCGAAACATTCACCCCGGCGATCCTGTAAGACGGCTCTTTTGTCGCTGTAGGACGTTTCTACGTGTTTGTGATCCGGTGTATGAATAATCAGTATTGGCTGGGGAATTGACCTGATACCGTCGAGCCTTTCCTACAACGGCACGGATGCCCACGGCCAGCGAGAACGACATGGACAACTACGACAGCTCGGCGCTTGGACTACAGAAATGCCTGCTGAACCTGCGGCGGGATCATGCACGGATGAAAGCGTCGGGAGAGCAGGAAAGAGCGGCGATACTGGCGCAGATAATCGGGCGGATGGAACAGGGATTGAAGGAGGCCTCCAAAGGGAGGAAGCCCGAAACCCTGCAGTGAAGTGATGCCAGCAAGATGGCGATGGATTTGCGGCTCGCCCCTCTGATGAGGCGCCGCAAGCCCATCGCTTAAACCACCCGCGTTCAATCAACTCCCCATTACCTGCGCAGCAAGACCGCCCCATGCGTGTGCCTGCCCCCATCCCTCGCCCATTTTCCGTGCAGCGTCCTAACCGGAAGGTCAGCTAATACCCCGAATTCAGCTTTATTTGAAAGACCTCTGGCAGGTTGGTACAGAGTATGCAAACGTTTGCTCAAAACAATTATGCGAACAATCGCCGAAGCTTTCGCTCACCTCAGCCTCTTGGGGCTACCACCGCATGAACAAGGACTTTCAATGCGTCAACCTGCTTCCCTCCACCCAGCGGCTCGCTCCCCCCTGGCTGTCTCCTTGCTACTGGGCGCTGTTACGGGACTACTCAGCGTCACCACCCAGGCCCAGGACAATCCCCCCAGCGAGTCAGCCCAGGGCGAGACCCTGAGCCCGGCCGCCGCACCGGCCAAATCGGGGCCCTATCTGTCGGACTGGTACAACCAGAACTTCACCCTGATCGGCACCAAGGACATCAGTTTCGGCCCCCGCCCTGTCGACGATATCTACCTCGAATACGAGTACTTCGGCCGCAAGGGGCCGTTCGAGCTGTACGGCTACATCGACATCCCGAAGATCCTCGACATCGGCAACAGCCATGACAAAGGCGCGTGGGACCACGGCTCGCCGCTGTTCATGGAGCACGAACCGCGGATCTCCATCGACTACCTGGCCGGCCGCAGCCTGGCCGTCGGCCCGTTCAAGGAGTGGTACGTAGCCTTCGACTGGATCTACGACCACGGCAGCAACAGCGCCAACCGCGCCAACACCCTGTACAGCGGCCTGGGCACCGACATCGACACCCATTCACGGGTCAACCTGTCGGCCAACTTCTACGGCCGTTACCAGTGGGAAAACTATGGCGCCAGCAACGAGTACTCGTGGGACGGCTACCGGGCCCAGCTCAAGTACATCGTGCCCCTCGGCAAGTTCGACAACGGCGCCTCGCTGACCTATATCGGCTTCACCAACTTCGATTTCGGCTCGGACCTGCACAAGGACAACCCCAACCGCACGGCCAATGCCACGGTATCCACCAACGTGTTGCTGTACGCCTTCACCCACCTGCGCTTCACCCTGGTGGGCCGCCATTTCCACAATGGCGGCAACTGGCAGGATGGCAGCCAGCTGAACTTCGGCGACGGCGATTTCCGCGGTCGGTCCGATGGCTGGGGGTATTACGCCGGGGTCGGCTACCAGTTCTGATCACTTGCGCCATGGAGGCTCGCATGCACCCGATGCACCGTCTTTCCCTCGCCGCGGGCCTGGCCTGCGGCATCCTGCTCACCTCGACGGCCCAGGCCGGCGAGACGGCTGCGCCGCCAATCAGGCCCAAGGTGATGCTGATCGCCATGTTCGCCCCCGAGGCCCAGCACTGGATCGAGCGCCTGGAGCTGAAGCAGGAGGTGCGTGTACCGGGCCTGTCGGCGGAATATCCGGTGATACGTTGCAACAGTCGGGACGTCTGCCTGCTGGTGACCGGCATGGGCCAGACCAACGCCGCGGCCTCGACCCTGGCACTGGCGCTGTCGCCGAAGTTCGACCTGCGCAAGAGCTACTTCCTGGTCGCGGGGATTGCCGGGATCAACCCGAAGCACGGGACCCTCGGCACCACCGCCTGGGCCCATTACCTGGTGGAATTCGGCACCCAGTGGGAGCTGGACTCACGGGATGCGCCCAAGGACTGGCCGACGGGCTACCTGGGGATCAACACCAAGGGCCCGAACGAGAAGCCGCCGCTGGACTACAAGACCGAGGTCTTCGAGCTCAATCCGAAGCTGCAGGCCAAGGCCTATGCCCTGTCACACGGGGTTAGCCTGAGCGAGAGCAAGGAATCGGCGGCCTGGCGGCTCAAGTACCCGATGACACCGGCCAACCAGCCGCCGGTGGTGACCCGGTGTGACACCGTGGCGGGCAACACCTGGTTTTCCGGGACGCGCCTGAGTGAGCGGGCCGAGGTCTGGACTCGGTTGCTGACGGATAACAAGGGGGAGTACTGCACGACTCAGCAGGAAGATAACTCCACCTATGAAGCGCTGCTGCGGGCCAGTCGCGAAGGGTTGGTGGATGTGCAGCGGGTGGCGGTGGTGCGGGCGGGATCTGATTTTGATCGGCCTGAGCCAGGGGGAAGCGAGGTTGAGAATCTGCTCGAGTATGCCGACCAGGGCGGTTTTGTTCCGGCGTTGGAGAATCTCTATCGGACTGGGAATCCGCTGGTGCAGGAGATTCTGAAGAATTGGGCGGTTTGGGAGAAAGGGGTTCCGGAGGCTTGAGCATCACCCCAGGCCGGCTAGAAGGACGCTCTGGGGCTCGACTCAATAGCTTGCCCCAACCTACCGTCCCCAAAAGGTCTTTGCGCTTTTTTTCGGATATGGCCGCCTCAATTCAAGATTGCCGGGGCTGCTTTGCAGCCCTTTCGCGGCACAAGGCCGCTCCTACAGGAGGGTGCGGTCACCTGTAGGAGCGGCCTTGTGCCGCGAAAGGGTCGCAAAGCGACCCCGGCAAGTCCAAGTCGAACGCCATTCTCAACACTTGAAAGAGCTGGTCCTCAAGCCCAAATGCTGGTCGCCCAACCCTTCCCTCTTTTGCATCTGCCGCTGTCGCTTCCTGGATTCGGGAAAGGCCAAGAGACTCCACACCTGGCGGTGGTGAACAACCACGCTCTCGCAACAAGGACGGCCAAGTCCGTGATAGGCGCGGTGACGCTGGCAAGCCTCGCGGTAAGTAACGCCAGACAGGGCAGCGGCGAAAAATGCCTGCTGCCCTCCTTCGACCCGCTGGCGCTGCCCATCAGCGCCTCATTGTTTTCTGGTCGACTCGGGCATGAGGCCGCCTATGAGGAAAACGGCTGCTGGCCCTATCAGCCAATCCACCCTCGTTCCCGAGCAGACTGCCGGAATCAAATAGTACGCGGCTAACAGGCTTAATCCTGCCCAGATGCGCCTGCGTGGCGTGAGCCACTCTCGGACCTTTTCCAAGCTTTTGCCCATTGGCACTCACTCTCCTTGTTTGCTCTGCGGTGAAGCGGATCGCCTGCGGTGCTGCGCGGCACCAGCGAACCAAAATTGCTAGACACATCCACCCGGCGCCAACTCAAGCCTGAGCCACTCCAGGTACTCGAGAATCTCGGCATCGTTACGCTTGCAGTACGACCATTTTTGCTGCTTTGAAACCGAGATGAACCTCGCCTGCTTGAGAATTTCAAGGTGCCGGCTCGCTGTTGGCTGGGCGATACCCAGCGCACTTGCGATAAGGGTCATGCAGACGCCGAACTCGACGGGGTCTGCCGACCATTGTTCAGCGAAGTGGTTACGGGGCGCTGCGAGCAGGCGAAGGATCGCCATGCGAACCTCACTGCTCATCGCTTTCATCTGTATTGATCTGTCCATGCCTGAATCATATAGTCATTTAGCTAAATGACAATGTGAGGTGAGCCCATGTTGGATCTACCCTACGCATCGAGCATCGAAGGCAACACCGTCAGATGGGGAAAAATGGGAACAGGCGCGCCGCTGGTCGCCATCCATGGTACCCCTTTCTCTTCGCAGGTATGGAGGCGCGTCATACCTCATCTCGCTGACCGCAGGACCGTGTATTACTTCGACCTGGTTGGCTATGGCCTGTCTGAAATGAGGGAAGGCCAGGACGTTTCACTGGCGATGCAGAACAACGTCTTGGCTGCGCTTTTCGAGGAATGGGGCATCGAGCGCCCTGACGTCCTGGCCCATGACTTTGGAGGCGCGACAGCACTGCGCGCTTACTACCTGAATGGTCTGCGCTATGCATCCCTCACCATTTTCGATGCCGTAGCCCTGGCACCCTGGGGCTCTTCTTTCGTTCAGCATGTCCGTCAACATGAGGCCGCCTTTTCCGGGATGCCCGAGTACATGCACCGGGCGCTGCTGGCAGCCTATCTGCAAACCGCTGCGGCCAATCCCCTCAGTGACGAAGCCCTGCAAGCGTACAGCGCTCCATGGCTGGGGCCGATTGGCCAGACGGCCTTCTACAGGCAGATCGCACAGATGAATCAGCGCTACACCGACGAAATCGAACCGCTCTACGGGAAGCTGGATTGCCCCGTATCGGTACTTTGGGGCTCGGAGGACACCTGGATTCCCTATTCCCAAGGGGAGCGTCTTGCTGAGCTTATCTCCCGACAGCCCTGCGTCCGAGTAGAGAACTCAGGCCACCTGATGCAGGAAGACAGGCCGGAAGCGATTGTGGCGGCGGTGTTGAAGCAGCTTGGCCCCTGAGGCAGGTGTCCGAATTCCCAGCGGTCTGTACCTATCGGCAGAGCGACTTCATCGGTACGGTTCAGGCCTCACTGTTTCTACGAGGTTGTCATGGAACTGACAGCAATCCCGTTTGGCACCACGGACTGGTGAAAAATCGATCCTGTCGCCTATCCAGGCGAGAACGGTACGGCGTATTGGCGTACCTGTCTGTTTGGGGATGTTCGGGTTCGATGGGTTGAGTACACCCCAGGATATGTGGCCGATCATTGGTGCCGGAAGGGTCATATCCTGTTCTGCCTGGAAGGTCGGCTGGACACCGAGCTGGAGGATGGTCGGACTTTCACCTTGCAGCCGGGTATGAGCTATCAAGTGGGAGACGATGCGGAGGCGCATCGGTCATCGACGGCTACTGGAGCCAAGCTCCTTATTGTGGACTGACCCTGAACGATCTGGGCTTAGACTCTATGCTGCCCGCCAGGCCGAAGAGCTACTGGCACAGTCGCAAGCCTGCAATAATGGCTATTCAGCATCATTTTGTTAGGCAAATTTTTAATGCACATGCACGACCCCCTTGATGGAATGCTTCCATTCACCCTGAACGGCGCCCCCAGCGGGCAAGGTCTCCTACAAGACTTCTGGGCCTGGAGCTTTTCCACCCTCCACAACACCTATTTGCGCGGATACATTGCTGAGTACCTTGTTCTGAAAGCTCTGCAGGATCCTCAATCTCTCCTTTCAGTACCAGTTGATCACTTCAAGACTAAGATCGAGCAAGACATCCACGACCTAGTATTTTTTATCGGAAACAAAAAGTACACCGTTCAAGTGAAGTCTAAAGACTCTTACACGTCAGACAAAAAATTCAAAACCTCTTTTGCAAAAGGCTTCGACCCTCAGACAGGAAAAAACACCCCGAGAAATCACTGGTCAGATATCTATATTTTTGCCTATCTAAAGCTGGATGAAGTGATCTGCAAAAGAGTAGAGGAGCGCCATGACAACTGGAACAAAAATCACAACTGGAAGCCTAGTGAAAAATCTCTGCACAAACAAGATCAATACACATTAGCCAAATCTGTCATTGCGATTGAAAATTGGAGCTTTTACGTGTTGTCAAACGGAGCGCTCAAGGGGCGGCCTTCAATCTCCTTGGATCAATTGAAAAGCGAAGCACCTGCGGTCACATGGCAAAACCTCGCTCGCCAGATAGGCCACACAGCTGCCCGTCACGGTACTCGCGTAATTTAATGCAAAGCAATCGTCGACCAGCAACTATCCACTGGAGTCAGGCGCAGCCAGATGCGAAGCGAGACGGTACCTGGCCTCTCGCTTCAACACTCACTACAAAATGATCTGTCTGAGCTAACTGCTAAGATTTTGCTTCAGCCTGCAACGAAAATTAAGAAGGGCCAGCGCAATTTCCCACTAAGTCACCCACCCCTCATAATTTCCGCTACTTTAAGCTATCTCATGAGCTAA
The DNA here is from genome assembly GCF_019646095.1 of Pseudomonas sp. 2hn. Classification (NCBI taxonomy): domain Bacteria; kingdom Pseudomonadati; phylum Pseudomonadota; class Gammaproteobacteria; order Pseudomonadales; family Pseudomonadaceae; genus Pseudomonas; species Pseudomonas sp. 2hn. The sequence continues at coordinate 3,605,319 of NZ_CP081016.1, forward strand.
CTATTGTTACGTGCAACCAACTCACTTAACCTTCCAAAATTATTTGGCTCCCCACAACTGCCAATACCATTTATATAGTTACTAATTAGCCCCCCAACATGAGAAACAGTACTATGATCCCTAGAGACAAATCCTACAGGCATAGTTACTGGAAGGATATCAGATTGAGAAACATGATAAACAACTGCAACAAAACAATTCTCAAGATATAACACCTCCACTGCCCCCCCCAAAAAACCCTCCTGCAGCCCGAAAACTTTATCAAGCGACTCTAGCTGCCCTACCCACCTTCGGGCAGAACCTATATCAGAGGCAGAAGAAATAGGCACATATAAACTCGGCTCATACAGAACCTTTCCATCCTTACCCTTTTTCTTGCCAATATTGGATCTTCTGAAAAAATCGCTCATCGCAGCAGCAAATCGAAGACTCTTACCCCAAAAATAATCGGACGGAGCCAACCAGACTGCCTTACCAGGCTTAGAGACACCTTTATTATCAATAAATGACTTTAGGCCATGAGCAAACACTTTCTGAATGCCACCCCAATTATCCTTTGAATACACTTGCCCAACAAAAGTCCGCCTGACATCACCTGCATTAGCCTCTAATCTATTTAAATCCTCAAGAAACTGTAGCTTTATAGCCCCACCCCCTGAACCAAACAACTTAGGAGTATCGTTATCAGAAAGCTCCAACATGCACCTTATACAGTCGAGCAAATTCCCGCCATTAGAAACGGAGGCCAATTCGTCAGTCATTAACTCATGAATAACATCCGAATTTTTAAAGCCTCCAAAATCCTCTCGTTCAACAGGAAGCCCTGAAGCATCCATTTTAAACTGCGTGATGAGCCGTACTGGGACTTGGCGCAAACGATTAACTCGGTTCACGGTATAAATACTTGGAGCCTCTTTACTTTCTCGCGGAACTGTAATTTCAGGAAGATACCCAGAATCAAATATTTCATTAAAATTACGCTGGAATTTTTTTTCAACCATAGTTTCACTTTGCGACGCGAGTTCATTGCTGACGCTTAAGCTAATACCCGCCTTCCATTTAGATCCTTCATGGTTCTTGCCCAAGCAAGTAAATGTAGCCAAATCAAAGTAAAGTACGGCATTACCATCCTGCACTGCTGCGAGCCGCGGACTTTCTCCGATATCAGAAAAATAATCCCGCGACTTATCTGTAAGTGTAAGCCGATTATCATTGGAGATCGTAACCTCTCCGCGATCTACCAAATCCAAAATAGCCTCATCGCACTCCGCGCGACTGAAGCCAAAAAAAATTGCCACTTGGTTTTTGCTAACAGGTGCGAGCTGAATTAGCCTAAGTACAAATTCTCGATAAAATGGCAATCCGCGCTGAGATACAAAAGAGTATCCAATTACAAATTTTTGTGCTGGCAGCAGAAAATCCACTTCATTATACGTAATCTGAGCACTCATACATCACCTCCCACCCAGGCTAGCTTTCAGTATTTTATAGCCCGCATCTTTAAATTCCGACATATAAGCAATTACTTTACCTAAAGGCATGCTCTGATTACGACCAACCCACATATCGGTATTTCCGATTATCACTAGCCGATCCATAGCACGCGACATCGCCACGTTTATCCTGTTCGGAGCTTTTAAAAATCCCGGAGACCTCGGCCTATCTGACCTTGTCAGCGACACTATAATTACCCGATTTTCCTTCCCCTGATAACTATCAACAGTATCGATTTTTACAAGGCGTTTGAACTCGTCACTCCACTGCTCTTGATTAAATTTTTGACGTATCAGCTTTTTCTGCTCCGAATACATGCAGATAACTCCCACCGCGGCATCATCGTCTTTAATCAAAGCAGACAAACTTCTAATAAAATCATGATTTTTAGAAATTTTCTTTAGAAGATCGATAACCAAATCTGCCTCGCAGCGATTGTAAATGCTGACCCCCCTATCTTCGCTGTGGTCTGCTTTTTTACCGTGTGCAGCGGTGTCCAGCCACGTGACAGGTGAGACTAAGAAATCGGGAGCATTTTTATAAAAATCCGGTATCGGTCTATTTCCATTCTTTAGCTTCCCGCCATAAAATGTTTCCGATACTAAATCCCCAATTTCTGGTGACATCCGATACTGAGTGAGCAAAGCAGAACTTACTTGGGCTCCATAATTCGAATTGAATGCACGAGCGAAATCGCTTTGTAAAATCTCGTCGATCTCTTCTTTTGCGCCAGTAATGCCTAGACGTCTGGCCAAGGCTTTCTTATGTGCGTCGGAGTAAAGCGGCGGAAGTTGTAGGTGATCCCCAACAAGCAGGACTCTCTTAGCGCATTGCATTGCGATAGCTAGCTCGCTGGCTATCGAGCGTGCTGCCTCATCAATAATTACCCAGTCATAAACGTTATTATGCAAACCTATATGTCCTTGCCCCATGCCAACGCATGTACCGGCTACAAGTTGTCTAGAACGAGCATAGAACTCATCACAATTGACTCTTTCACCACTCCATGCATCCAACATCTCCCTCGATATTTTGGCAAGAGCTCTCCCCCTTCTAATTTCGTCTGGCTGAACTCCATAGGCCCTACACAGCTTTGCAATTACTTTTTGCTTTAAATCAGAAAGCTTCGTATGCGTAGAGAACTCTATATCATAGTCTCGCTCTAACTTTTGCCTTATAACATCATGTAGCTCGAGAGATATTTTTTTGAAATCTACCAAATCATCTTGTGCCACATCACCATGACTTGATGCCAAGAGCGACTGCAAATTATCGATTTGGCGAAACAGATTAAACTCCGCGTCTGTGACACTTGAGAGGAAGCCGGCATCCAAGCCCAAAGCCTCGCTCATCGCCTCTACTCGATACTTATATTCTGCTTCGAAAAGCCCACGCTTTTCCGTGGTAATTGCATGCGAGTAAACATCCTTAAGAGCATCTGAAACTGCGCCCTCACGATTGCTGAAACGAACAACTTCTAGATCCGTACCTAGCCGTTTACAGTGCTTCCTTATTCTTCCTGCTGCAGTGTTCACAGCTTCGTGAGACTGACTTACCAATAGTATTCTTTTGACATCCAGCTTCTCTATTAAGTAATGAACGAACGCAGCAATGAATTCAGTCTTTCCAGTTCCTGGTGGCCCTTGAAGCAAACATAACGGGCCTTGATTAACAAGTTTTACGAAAGCTTCACGCTGCTGTAAATTTAAGCTTATTGTATTACCCTGTTCATCTTCACGATCATATCGAGAAAAATGCTCATCCTTGACATCTACGCGATAATCAACCGCCTTTACTTCACATAGCGGATCGAATAAATCCACTAGTTCAGGAAGAACCCCCCCACGATCTAAAAGTTTACCCAAAGCGGCCTTGCGTTTTCGGTACGAAGCACGATCCTGCTTAGTCCGAAAAAAGATATTATCGCCTTCTTTCAAGTTATACGCGCCTGGGCGTGCACGGGTTAACCAAACCTCTTTCAGAGCTGATTGCTTGAGAGATACTTCTCCAATAAATCTCTCAACACCTTCGGCATCAACTATTAATGCTTCAACTTCGTCATCTCTACGAAATGTCTCCAAAGGATCTACTTCAGATGCGTATGTAATTATCAGCTCTGAATTGTGTTCGGGAACAGGCAGGACAGGCCCATTTACCTCGATATACGGGTACGACTCGGCTTCAGTTTCTAGGATTGCTTGCCATAACTTCCGTGTAGGTATCTCTAAGGAGGTTGCACGCAAAGAGCTTTCCGATTCACCTTCAATTTCCCCAAAAGCCTCTTGGATTTCCGTAGGTACGTCCGCCTCATCATCAGGACAACCACTTTCTTCAATTAAGGCCACGGCACGCAAGAAACTTTCATTCGCATTAAGCAGTTCGGAAAGCTTCGAATGCTCATTCCAGCGAGCAGAAACAACTTTAATCGTGACGTCTACTTCCAAGCTACTTTCGTCGACATCCCGCTTATTCAAGAACGACCGCTCACGCGGCTTAAGGCAATACTCAAAAGACCTCTTAGATTTATTATATATAGCTACCAGCATTCCTCCCAACCCTGTAAACGTCACCTTGACTTCCAGCGGACTTTTACTACTTTCCTCTACCTTTACATACAAGCTGCCATTGTCAGGATATATAGAGAAATCATTAAAATTATCATTAACTTCGATTTCAATCACTTGAGCTTCTTTACCCAATGCGATTCTGTTCAGGCCCTTCCTAAAGCGACCTAGGTCTTTAAATCCAAACTGCCGATCCTCTAATTCCTCTTTTATAGACAATGTGATCTCTTGATATTTCTCTGAAGCCTCTCCCCATGCTACTCCTAAAAGCTCACAACTCATTTTCATAACTGCAAAGGTGTCACGCTCAAAAGCTGTGCAACCATCTATATTTTCAGGACTATAACGGTGATTTTTTTGCTCTGTGTCAGAAAATGAAAAGTCAGGAAGATCTATAAGATAAAGCTCATCCTGCAAGTCAATCATCACGTTTTCCGGATGCAGATCTCCATGAGACACCCCTAAACCATGTAGATGTTCAACTGCATCAACAAGCTTTACAATTAAAGGTATTTTACTTTCCTCGCCCACAACTACTTGGCTCCACAAAACCCCTTCAACTTTATCAGGGACAAGATAAAGACTATTTGATTTGGAAGCTAAGCCATACTCGCGAATCACAGGCAAATATATAGGCTTTAATGAAACAAGCTTATCAATTTTTTTCAGAAAACTGAGAGTTTCAAATTTCTCTTTCAGACCGCTACTTGGGGAGCCGACATTCAACCATGCTTTTACAATTAAGCCGTTAGATAGATAAACTTCCTTTTCTGAGTTTTCCACTATGAAACCAACATCATCTTCACGAAATTGTCGTGAGTGGTTAATTGGTCGTCTGTAGCCATCCAGTTCACTGTCATCGAATGTCGGTATAGCTTCGCTTAAAGGTTCGGCACATTTGATTTCATCAAAGAACTCTGATGCGTCCTCAAACCCCCCTGAAATAGCTTTTTTGATAATCGGAGACAACCAATCTTCACTTGAAGATAGCTTTCCAAACAATCCATCGAGGCTATTGGGCGACATTCTTTGCCCGCTGATAATATGCCAAACAATAATGCCCAACGCATGTACATCCTGCTGAAATACAGTTAGCGAACTATCCACTTTCATATCAGGTAACTGTGCAGCACCCACGGAAAGCCTTTCGCGATAATCCCCCACAGTACCGATTGGGCTATGATACGCAGAGATGAAACTTGATAGTGCCACCTGCTTTGACGGTGATATCCACAGGCTATGCTCGGCTATATCACGGTGTGCAATCTTGAGTTGGTGCAGATCGCTGAATTTAGCGACCAATAATTTCACTACTGTAAATCGATCTCTCCAATCAAATGATACGCCATACTTTCCGATAAATTGGTTGAACCGAACGTGTCCAGGGGGAAGCTCATAAACTTCACAGTATTCGGCTGTTACTTCGCTTTTCTGAAAGCTCGTAAGCGATCGCAAACAGTGATTATACAAATCACGATTATAGTTATGTATGCTTGCAAGGACTTCGCGCTCACGAGAGACAATTTCTGCACGCCCTTCCGCCGTGAATGCTTTCTCGCCCGCGATCTTGTTAAACTGCCATACCCGCATCAGTGCCTCGGAGCTCTTAGAAATCTCCGACGCTGCCAGATACTCGACATAGGCTTTTTTAGGATGCTCGAATATTTTTTCTTTAGCTTCGTAACCACTAAAATTGAATGGCTTTGGTTTAGTTTGGTTACCAACCAAAAGATCATCAAACAACTTGAAATCCTGATTCAATGTTTGAGCATTAGGATGAGGCCTAAACCGCTTAAGAAATACTTCACGTTCGGATAGCTTTAAGAAGTCTTCGAGCGTTATCGTGTGCAACAACTGATCCTCAGGCAACTTACTGAAGTCTGAGGTGCCAGTCATAACAATGAAAAAATCTACTACCGGAACATATCCTTTGTTCGTAAACTTTTTAGCAAGCCTTTTCAGCTTATTCTCTAATGTAAATTTCTTTTCTCGCGTAACGCTAACAGGAGAGCGCCCCATATTTTGCCCCCCCTTGAACCAGATATCACCGGCGCAGGTAATAGAGCCACCATGCCAATCCTTAAGCTCAACAATTAAAACATTGCAATTTGTCACAATTATTAAATCGAACTCCCCCTCTTTTCCCTTTGCATTAACAAAACGGAACCCGGCATAACCTTTCCAAGGAAAGATATCGTTGTCTTTTATCCCCTTCATCTGGTCTTGTAAAGACTTTTCACGATTAGAGTTTTTTTTGCTTTTTACTGCGGGGGAAAATCTCTGACTCATCTTGTTGATCGCATCAACTTCTTGAGCCTTTAAGCCGCCATCCCAGATTATAGTTTCCAATTACTTATCCTTAAATAACTTAATAAAGCAGAAACTTACTTTAATTAAAATAGCGCTTCCAGCTCATCGAATTAATCGCGCATACAATTAAACCTCAAGCGAGATCACGCCCGATTAGCAATCATATCTACCATAAACTCGTACGATTTAAAATCCATCCTACGAACGCGCTCGTGCCATTTATTCGACAATAGCTACCGCCCTCGCGCCAATCCAGCTCAAGACCCTGATTCAAATGAAAAAACTCTATTAGCCAAAGCTTCCGTTCTAGGTTCTGTATGAAAACCTTTGAAACCTCACCGGAGCCTCTGGAGGCCTGATTTTCCGTAGAGTTCTCGCTTTTCAGGCGAAGGATTCTGCCATGTCCAAGCGATACGAACTTTCCGACGCAGAATGGGAAATAGTCGCGAACCTCTTCACCGCACATCGACGTACAGGACGCCCAAGAGTCGATGATCGCTTGATGCTCAACGGCGTGTTGTGGGTGCTGTGCTCCGGTGCAACCTGGCGGGACATGCCTGAACGATTCGGGCCTTGGTCGACGGTCTATCAACGATTTCGAGACTGGCGAAACCAAGGAACCTTCAACAAGATGCTCAAGCGGTTACACCTCAAACTCAATGCACAGGGCCAGATTGACTTGACCACCTGGTGCATCGACTCAACCGCCGTGAGGGCCACCCGTGCCTCTGCCGGAGCAGGCAAAAAAGGGGGGCTGAAGAACCAACGGACCACGCACTTGGACGAAGCCGGGGTGGGTTGACGACGAAAATTCACATGGTCAGTGACGCCCGTGGCATCCCGCTCCACTTCACGCTCTCAGGTGGTAACGCCAGCGACATCTCCCATGCTCAGCGACTGCTGGACGGCGTCCACATCCCCTCGAATCGAGGTAGGCCACGCAAGCGCTGCCGCTGGCTCCTGGCCGACAAAGGCTATGACGCAGAATCCTTGCGGCAATACTGCGACCGCTATCGGATGCAGCCGGTGATTCCGCTGCGTGACATGAAGCGCAAGCCGAAGCCGGGCTTACCGCGCCTGTTTGACAAGCCCAAGTATCGGCAGCGGAACGCTATCGAACGGCTATTTGGTTGGTTGAAGGAGCACCGCCGCCTGGGTACACGGGGGCGACTCAGCTAAGCCAGCAGTTAGCCTTCGAGGTGTTCGCCGAGAGAGATGCAGCGCCTATGAGATCGAGCGCCGCCCGCGCGGCGCATCGCGGGACAAGCCCGCTCCCACATCTGTTTCGGGCCAATCACTCCTGCGCCATTATCTGGTCCGCCCTGTTTGACGACGCGATTTCTGCGTGGTCGCTGCAGCCTTATCGCCTGACTTGAGGCATGCGCCAAGGCGGGCAGCTGCGGCGGCACAGGCATAACTGGTCCGAAATGAATGTGGGGACGGTGCGCCGATGCGACTTGTCCCGCGATGCGCCGCGCGGGCGGCGCTCGATCTCGAGAACACTGCAAGGCTATCGCCAGGCCCCTGCCGGCCCACATGCGATCAAAAGCCCCTCGCCCACCCCTCCAAGAACGCCCTCCCGGACAATTCCTGCCCCCCAAAACGCAAAAAGCCCTGACAATGTCAGGGCTTCAAATATGGCGGAAGCGTAGAGATTCGAACTCAACAAAACTGAGTCGGCCGGGCTGGAGGCCTTGATTTCCGTGGGGTGCAGAGCGCGTTTGCGAGTGGTTTTGTTCCCAGAGTGTTCCCAGAGTGGATGTGTACGTCACCTCGCCAAGACCTCCCCGGTAGGGGAAATCCCGTTTCAGGTTGACCCATCAAAAAATGGTAATTTTGGTAATTGGGTCTCGAAAAAGCTCTGGAGGCCACGTGAATAAAGGGTTACAGCGATTTCGAAAAAGGTAATTTTTTGGTAATTGAAAGGTAATTGGATTACCTCAAAGAAGGGTTGTAAGCCAAAATTATCAAACCCTTTAAAATCAGCTACTTAAGAAAAAATTACCTTTACCCTTACCCCTGATTACCTTTTGAGGTAATCGCTCAAAGTCTTGTGCCGCAAGGCCTACAGCACTGCCCGACACCCCTCCTAACCGAAATTACCCTTTTCCGACGGGTCTCCCCAGAAATGGGCCGGCAAGCCTTCCTGACGGCGACAGGCCCAGGAATGAGGTCGTTGTGCAGGGATCCGCAGAACCGCGCTCCCTTCTGCCCGCCTCTCCCGGCCCACGCCTGCGCTCGACGTGACATGTGAGCAGGGGTGCAGAAAATCCGACACGTTTAGCCCGCAGGCGTGGCGGGGGGACGATTGCGCGCGCCAGGTGCAAGCAGCCCCTGCTTGCCAGCGTCGAACAGTCCTGCCTTCATCTCCATAACAAGCTCCGCTGCAGTACTATCAGCTGCTCAGGAGTTGTCCACTGCAAGGCATAAGCTCTGGCGTAGTATCCCTGCCACGGAATGAGGAGAGAGTCCATGCACATGCGAGTACCGTTCGAGTTTGAAGGTCTACTGGTGCGCGTGGCGACTGCGGCTGGTGGTGAACACTGGTTCTGCGCGAAGGACATTTCTACTGTCATCGGCTATAGCAATATCAGCCAAACGATTGGCGACCATAACCGCCATCACCACAGCAGAAACAAATACGTGTCACTTACTCTAAAGAGGTTACCATGTGGTTCACGGATTTAATTTTAGCCATACCAAATGTTGTCTGGTCAGGAATAGTGGCGTCAGTGTTGACTCTGACTGGTGTACTTCTCTCCAATAAAAGCAACACCAGTCGACTCAAACTGCAACTGAAGCACGACTCAGAAGAGAGACAGAAGGAGCGAATTTCATCATTGCGACGAGAGACGTATCTCCGTGTCGCCGAGGATATGACCAAAGCCATCGGCCACCTAGGAGGGCTCCCACAACACGACTTCAGCCAAAGCGCTACACCAACTGCCTTTAACGACCTTATGGGTTCAACTGCCAAACTTCAGCTCATCGCAGAGCCTACAACAGCTGCTGCAGTTAGCAAACTAGCAGGCGCGTACACTGAGCTTCATTTCAAACTACTTGAAAAAATTACACCAATGCAAGACCTACGCATTGAAATAAATATAAACGACAACCTCTATAATGGCACAATGCAAGAAACGAAAAGGATTAGCCTAGAGATATCCAGATTAATAGAAAGCTCCAACGCGACAGAGCAAAACATGGCAGCACTCTCCAACTCGTTAAACTTCTATTCCCAACAGGCAAATGAATTTTCCGAGAAAAGAAATAGCGCTTGGGAAGAGTTCAACAAGCTACACATAGCTTTTTCACGATCACTTTATACTGAAATGCAGACGGTTCTCTCCTTGCAAAGCCAGGCCACGTTCGAAATAAGAAAAGACCTCGGATTGAGCGAAGCCGGCAGCGAATTCAATGAGCAAATAAGCACTCAGAATACAAATGTAGATAACGCTCTAAAAAAATTCATCGACCACCTCGAACAAAAAACATAGGCAAAACGGACAACCATAAAACATGAAACACTTCAACCCGTTCGAAAAAGACATCAACGCACTTTCAAGCCCTGACCTCCTGAAACTCAAAAGCGTTACTGAAGGATGGTATGTAGAATACAAGAGGGAAATTCCAAAGTCTGATTCAATAGCAAAATCTATTTCAGCACTGGCGAATAGCTACGGAGGCTGGCTATTTTATGGAATTGAAGAGGAGTCAAAGCAAAATTCTGTAGCCGGCAGATTTTTGGGTATTCCAACCTCAGAGGTTGACGCAGCGTTACAGCGAATTAGACTGGCTGTCGCTAATGGAATGAATCCTGCGTGTCACTTCGAGGTAATCGCGATCTATGGCCCTTGCGATATTATCTGCCTACCTGCAGAAAGAGCTGTCATTTGTATAGCAGTACCACAAAGCTCTGAAGCGCCGCATATACACAATAAAGGTGTTATCTATAGGCGTATAGCCGATGCTTCAGAACCCGCGCATGAAACTGATCGACACATGATCGAAAAGATGTTCTCCCGAGGCAAAAAAACTGATGAGAGTTTTAAGGAGTGGGTTCACACCCCCCTTGAGCTATCCGATGAGGAACACAGCCTACCAATCATAAGGCTTCTAATAACTCCAAACTTGTGGAGTATGCCACGACCCGGCTTCCTGCTGACACCAAAAATCACCCGCGACATATTAAACAACACTGAAAACAGAAAAATCACACTACCCTTCGACAACTTCTACTCAAGCTCAAGAGGAATTGTCGCTAGACAATGCACCGGCGGGAACTCCATTTACTCCGCTATCACATGGACCATTCACAGAGATCTCAGAAGCGAAATAACCATACCCCTCCCTCTAAACAAAGGAAACCTTAATACGATTGAAGGGTCATTATCACACTACAAACATACAAATCAATTCATAAAGTCACTCAAAAAATCCGGACTCACAAACGTTGGAGTTGTCGACCTCAACATAATATTCAATGTACTACAAGGCATTGTTGCAGCTCAACGCGCCCTTCTAAAGCAGGTAAACTGGCCGCAAAAATTCCACATTAAAGTACAACTTCTAAACAACTGGAGAAACACTTCTTTTCTTGATATCGACAGCTATCTAGACCACATCACTGAGTTCGGGCCACCCATCTGTTTAAACAAGGAATGTATATATCCTTCCGGGTACAGCCCAAATACATTCTGGGAAGTTGAAAATAATCAAGAACTACCAGACGAGGATATTCAAACCCTTGCTCAGACCACATGGTCTTTCCTACCGATTGCTGCGGCATTTGGGGTGCCTATCAGCATGATTATCGACGACAAGTACGACCCAGAAACTAATCCAACTTCTATTCTTACGAAGTTGAGAGCAGCAGGAGCCTTAGCTCAAAAAAAAATGAATGCCAACCAAAAATAAACCCTACCCATAGGGGGATGAACAATCATTCAGAGTCGCCCCCTACGGTTTTGCTAAAGCGTACGACCTCTTCACCTACCCAAATATTAATTTGAGCCAAGCGTGCCTGAACCGGTTCCAACTCATTCATTGACCAGACTTCCGTTGCTTCTCTTATCGAACCAAACCCTCCTGCGTTCTGAGGCACGATACCCATCAGTTGCGGCGGAATGCGCAGAGCAGCGAGCAGGTCATCCCGGCTAATGTTCTTAATCGCCCCGAAGTCATCCTTGGCCGCCACCTCGCTGATCGGCAGTAGCTGGATGCCGTCCTTCTTCCCATTGGGCGCGTACATGAACAGGTTGCGGAAGTTGCCCGGCCCTTTGCTGTTCTTCATCGCGTCCCGCAGGTCGTCGACAAACTTCTCGCTGTGAGCCGGATCGGTCATGTAGAGGATAAAGCCGGCGTGACTGCCGTTCTGGTAGTACTTACGCCGAAACAGCGTGGCGCTCTCATTCAACAGCGCGCTCTGCAGCGCAGGCAGCCACTCGGGCAGCCCGTAGATCTCCTGGTTGATGTCGGCCTCACGCAGGTGGCAGATGCTGCCGGTCTTGAAGGCGTGCTCATCCTTCCAGCCTCGCACTTGGTAGTAGGTCTCCAGGTCGAGCCCGCGGCGCATGTACTTGGCCAGACACGGCTGCAGGCCCATGGCCTGGCCCAGCATGTTGTCGCGCTTCTCCAGGTACAGGTTCCCGCACCATCCCCAGTCCATGACGATCTGCTCGAACGCCTGTCGGCTCAGCAGCCGATGCGGGATGAAGCTGCGCACCAGCATGTTGCGCTTGAACGTCAGTCCCGACTGCAAGTAGACACTGGCCTTGGTCGACCGGGCCAGCCCGTCCAGATTGACCGGCGGCTCATACCACCGCCCGTTCGACCAGCACTCCAGGTAATCCAGGATCTCGCGGCCATCCAGCACCGGTACCGGCTCGCCGAATGTGAACGCCATCGACTCCCCGCCGGCCCCTTTGACCAGCAGCTCGCCCTCGCCGGCCGGCGGCGCCACTTCGCCGCCGCGCGGGCGGCGCTTGCTCGGTTTGCTCATGAGTAAATCTCCATGAAGCCGGTGTTGGCCGTGGTCTGGCCCTCCAGCGGCTCGTTTTGCAGTGCGTGAAAGAGCGCCCACGCCAGGTCGGCGTGGCCGGTGGTCTCGTTGCGGCCGGCGGTGTAGGTGAACTGCCGCCCGCCAGCGGTGATAGTCTTGCGGATGGCCATGAGCGACTGGGCGACGTCCGTCCAGCCGGCGTCGAACTCCAGCCGGCCCTTGCTGATCACGTCCACGGCCTTCATCACCAGGCGCGTCTTGACCTCAGGGCTGTAGGAGAACGTCCGCAGGCCGGGGAAGAACTGGCGCACCAGCTGAGCCACGGCCGCGCCCATGCCCGTGGTATCGATGCCGATATAGGTCACCCAATAGCGCTGGGTCACCTTGCGAATGGTCTCGGCCTGGGCGTCGAAGTCCATCCCGCGGAACTGGTGCCGTTCGAGAATGCGGAACTTGCCGCCCGGTACCAGCGGTGGCGCCACCACCACCAGGCCCGCGCTGTCGGTGGTCTCAGCCGGGTCATAACCGATCCAGACCTGACGGTCGGCGAAAGGCCTGGCCGCGAAGGGCTTGTAGTCGTCCCACACCGTCCAGCTGTCCACCATGCACGGTTGCAGCATCGTCAGCGGGAAGATGCTCGCACCGTCGTCGACGAACTCACACATCAGCAGGTTCTGGAACGACGCAGCGTCGTACTCGATGCGCAGGTCGTCCAGGTCGAACAGGTCGCATCCACGCGCCTCGGCATCGTGGATGGTCACGATCTGGCGCCAGATCTTGTCCTCGCACAGTCGCCCTTGCTGCAACGCCTCATGGCTCACGTCCAGCTTGATGTGCTGGGCGGTCGGCTTGCCCTTGTTCAGGCGTTCGCCCGTCCACCAGGTGTACGCCGGGTGGGCCATGCTGCTGGGAGTCGAAAAGTAGGTCTTGCGCCACTTCTTGTGCAGGGCCATGCCCGAGGCGACCTTGTTGATCTCCTTGAAGCCATGCACCCAGAAGAATTCGTCGAAGTAGAAGTTGCCAGACCGGCCCTGCGCCGTGCGGAAATTGGTCCCCAGGAAGTGCAGCTCGGCGTTGTTCCACAGCACGATGGGGTCGCCGGTCAGCTTCACGCCCAGGACTTCGTTGAGGAAGGCCTGCATGTAGGTCTTGAACTGGTGGGCCTGGGCCTTGCTCGCTGACAGGAAGATCTGGTTGCGGCCCGTGGTGATCGCATCGATCAGTGCTTCCCGGGCAAAGTAGAAGGTCGCGCCGATCTGCCGGCTCTTGAGCACCATGCGGGTGCGCTGGTTGCCGGCGCGGTACCAATCCATCTGGTACTCGAAACAGCTGTCGCGGAACGCCTCGACCAGCGTCTCGATCTGCTGCTCGTCCAACTCGTTGCGCACCGCCTGTTTTTTCGGCCCCTCGTTGCGCTTGGCGATGTTGGGGTTGAGGTCGGCGTCGGTACCGCCGCCCTGGTATCGCTGAATCCGCGCCTGGCGTTCCAACTGCCGATGCAGCAGGTCGATTTCCTTGAAGTCCCCGCCGGTCTTGCCCTCCTTGAGGATCAACTGCACCAGGCGCGCTTCCAGGGCACCGCCGATTCGCTCGACGTTGTCCGCCCGGTCCCACTCGTCGCGGGCCTTCCAGCTGTGGACGGTCTTCTCCTTCTCGCCCAGGAAATCGGCGATATCGGTGATACGCCACCCGGTCCAGTAGAGGAACTTGGCCTGGCGGCGTGCGTCGGTGGTGGGTTGGGCGATAGCGTTCATGGCGCCGATGCTGCCGTTCGCGCGCGCGATCCCCTACTGGCGCTGCCTGTAGCCCCCTGCCCTACAAACCCCGCGCATTGCTGCCGACCGGCGCGCTGCGGACCATGCCCTCAACGCAAGGCACACCGCCACCGCAACGAGGATTCCCGGCATGGCCGACAAGACCGACACCCCCGCAAAAAAACTCCGCTCCAAGTGGTTCCGGGTTGCCGTGGAAGGTGGCACCACTGACGGCCGCACCATCGAACGCTCCTGGATCGAGCAGATGGCCGCGCAGTACAGCCCCAACACCTACGGCGCCCGCATCAACTGCGAGCACATCAAGTGGGCCTGGCCGGGTGGCGAGTTCGGTGCCTACGGCGATGTGCTGGCCTGTAAGGCTGAAGAGGTCGAGATCAATGGCGAGCAGCGGCTCGCGCTGTTCGCCCAGTTGCAACCCAACGATGCCCTGCTCGCCCTGAACGCCAAGAATCAGAAAATCTACACGTCGGTCGAGATCGACCCCAAGTTCGCCAAGACGGGCAAGGCCTATCTGGTTGGCCTGGCGATCACCGACACCCCGGCCAGCCTGGGCACCGAAGCCCTGCAGTTCAGTGCCCAGCACGGCACCCTGACCGGCCGCAAGCAGAACAAGGACAACCTGTTCACCGCGGCTGAAGAGGTGCAACTCGAATTCGAGGAGGTGACCGACGGCCCCAGCATGTTCGCAGCCCTGCGGGACAAGGTCGGTGGCCTCCTCAGCAAGAGCAAGGAAAAGGAAGGCAAGGACGCCGCCAACTTCGCCGCCCTGGGCGAACTGATCGAGCAGCTCGCTACCCACGGCGCCGAACAGGCCGAGGCGGTGACCAAAGGCCAGGCAGCGTTCACCGAGCTGGAGGCCAAGTTCGCCAAGCTCAGCGCTGACCACGAAGCCCTGGTCAAGCGCCTGAGCAACACCCAGGACCACACCCAGAAGGATCGCCCATCGGTTCCCGGTGGCAGCGGTCGCGACCTCACCGACTGCTGATCGACAACGGATCAAAGAACACCGGAGACCACCATGCGTAACGATACCCGCCTGCTTTTCAACGAATACCTGGCCCAGCTCGCCAAGCTCCACGGCGTGCCTGACGTCACCACCAAGTTTGCCGCCAACCCGGCCGTGGCCCAGAAGCTCGAGAGTCGCATCCAGGAGTCCAGCGAGTTCCTGGGCATGATCAACAGCTACGGCGTCAACGAGCAGATGGGCGAAAAGATCGGCCTGGGCGTGACCGGCAACATCGCCGGCACCACCGACACCGACCTCAAAGCCCGTGAAACCCGTGACCCGACCGGCCTCGACGACCGCGGCTACGTCTGCACCCAGACCAACTACGACACCCACCTCAAGTACCAGAAGCTCGACGCCTGGGCCAAATTCCCGGACTTCCAAGCCCGCATTCGTGACACGATCATCAAGCTGATGGCGCTTAACCGCATCTGCGTCGGCTGGAACGGCATCAGCCGCGCAGCCACCTCCAACCCAGCAACCAACCCGCTGCTGCAGGACGTAAACATCGGCTGGCTGCAGAAAATGCGCCTGGAAAACGCCGCGCGCGTGATGAAGGAAGTAGTCGACGGCAGCGGCAAGATCGCCATCGGCGCCGGCAAGGACTTCGAGAACATCGACGCCCTGGTGTTCGCCATGGTCAACGAGCTGATCGAGCCCTGGTACCAGGAGGACACCGAGCTGGTGGTGGTCTGTGGTCGCAAGATCCTGGCCGACAAATACTTCCCGATCATCAACAAGGCCAATGCCCCGACCGAAATGCTGGCGGCCGACATCGTCACGAGCCAGAAACGCATCGGCAACTTGCCGGCCGTTCGTGTGCCGCACTTCCCGCCCAACGGCCTGTTCGTAACCCGCCTGGACAACCTGTCGTACTACTGGCAGGAAGGCAGCCGCCGCAAGACCGTCGTCGACAACGCCGCCCGCGACCGCATCGAAAACTTCGAGTCGGTCAACGAGGCCTACGTCATTGAGGACCTGGGCTGCGCCGCGTTCGCCGAAAACATCGAGATCGCGTGAGGGATACCACCATGACCAATCCTTGCCGGCGCCACTTCCAGCGTGTCACCGCGGCCCAGGCCGCCGCGGCTACCGCACCTGAACAGACCATGGAAGGGGCTACCCAGTACGAGCTGCACCTCGCCCAACTCCACCAAGACCGCCAGCGCCTGTCCGCTATCCAGTCGCGGGAAGGCAAAGGCAAGCTCAAGGTCGAGCTGCTGCCCGCCTACGAGCCCTATGTGGCGGGCGTGATCGAGGCCGGCCATGGCGCCCAGGACGACGTGCTGACCACCGTGATGATCTGGCGCTTCGATGCGGGCGACTGGGTGGGTGGTCTCGACGTTGCGGCCTACGTGCTGCAGCACGGGCTGAAGATGCCAGACCGCTTCGAGCGCTCCACCGGCTGCATCGTGGCCGAAGAGATCGCCGAAGCTGCGCTCAAGGCGCAGAAGACCGGCGAGACCTTCCCCATCGAGGTCTTGACCTGCACCGCCGAGCTGACCGCCGAAGAGGACATGCCCGACGAGGCACGCGCCAAGTTGATGCTGGCCCTCGGCAAGGCCACCCTCACCGACCTGGACGAAGCCAACCCTGGCCAGCCAGGCCAGGTCCAGGCGGGTGTTGATCTGCTGCGCCGCGCCATCGAGCTGCATAGCAGCTGCGGCGGCAAGAAAGACCTGGAGCGCGCCGAGCGCCTCCTCAAGAAACACGCCGGCACTGCCGGCTAACCGAGCGTCCCACGCAACCCGGCGGCTCGGGACGGATCAGCGGCTTTCTCCTTGGCCAAGCTGTGAAGCCCCGACCACCGCCGACCTATTCCAGAGCAGGCGACCATGAGCGGATTCATCCCCGGCGGTACCGTACCCGGCGGTCACATCAACAGCGATGCCTTCTGGCCGTCGATTGACCTGGACCAGATCCGCGAGACCCTGCGCATCGACTCCAGTGTCACCCCTGCCCGGCTCGAGACTGCCGTGATCGCCGCCGTGATCGCCGTGAACCGCGACCTAGTCGACTGGCGCACCCAGGCCCAGACCAATGGCGCCGAGAGGCTGGCTGACGTGCCCAGTGCGCAGATCAATGGCCAGTCTCAACAGGTGTACCTGTACCTGCGCGCCGTCGAGTGTGCGGCCGGCGCCGAAGTGTGCGAGCGGTACCGCGGCTACGATAGTAGCGGCAGCGGCAACAAGAACGCCGACGAAACCCTACCGACCATCGACGACTACCGCCGCGACCAGCGCTGGGCCGTCCGGGACTTCCTGGGCACCCCGCGCACCACCGTGGAGTTGCTCTGATGGCCGAGCAGCGCCGTACCCAGCAGCACGACACCGTCGACGCCATGTGCTGGCGGCACTACGGCCGCACAGCCGGCGTGGTCGAGGCCGTGCTCGATGCCAACCCCGGCCTGGCCGATCACGGCGCCGTGCTACCTGCCGGCCTGCTCGTCACCCTGCCCGAACTCCAGACGGCAGCCCCTGAACGACCGATGGTGAACCTATGGGACTGACCTGCGCGATCACCCAACCATGGAAGGACCGACATGCCTGACCGTCCCGAAACCTGGGCCTTCCTGGCCTCCTGGCTCGAACACAACTGGCCCGGCCTGTACGCCGGGCTGCTGGCGGCCCTCATAGCCGCGCTGCGGGTGATCTACGGCGGCGGGAAGATCCGCCAATTGGTCATCGAAGCGCCGCTGTGCGGGTTCGTTGCCCTCTCGGCCAGCCACGGGCTGTCGCTGATCGGCATCCCACTTACCGCCGCGCCTTTCTTCGGCGGCCTGATCGGCCTGCTGGGCATCGAGTTTGTCCGGGCAGCCGCGAAGAAAACCTTCACCCGTAAGGAGAGGACCCTATGACCCTTCGCCACGGCGACCGCTCCCAGGCGGTCCGCGACCTGCAACGCAAGCTCAACGACCACGGCGCAAAGCTGTCGGCCGACGGGATCTACGGTGACGCCACCGAGGCCGCCGTCCGCGCCTACCAACTCAAGACGGGCCTGGTCTCCGACGGCGTGGCGGGTCCCAAGACGCTGGTCAGCCTGCAGGGAGCCGACACCCAGAAACTGCTGAAACACGCCGACCTGGTGAAGGCCTCCGAACGCCTGGGTGTACCGGTGGCGGCCATCTACGCGCTGAACGAGGTCGAGTCGAAGGGGCGCGGTTTCCTGGACAACGGCAAGCCGGTGATCCTGTTCGAGCGCCATGTCATGTACAAGCGCCTGAAGGGGCCTCGCGCCGTCGAACTCGCGCGTCTGAACCCTGCCCTGGTCAACCCGAAGCCCGGCGGATACATCGGCGGTACCGCCGAGCATCAGCGCCTGGCCCAGGCTCGCCAGCTTGATGACACTGCCGCTCTGGAGTCGGCCAGCTGGGGCGCCTTCCAGATCATGGGGTTTCACTGGGAGCGGCTCGGCTATGCCAACGTGCAGGACTTCGTTAATCACATGGCGCGCAGCGAGCCCGAACACCTTGAGGCCTTTGTCCGCTTTATCGAGACTGACCCGACCCTCCACAAGGCCCTGAAGGCCCTGAAATGGGCCAAGGTCGCTGAGCTGTACAACGGCGCCGACTACAAGCGCAACCTGTACGACGTGAAGCTGGAGCGCGCATTCGAGCGGCACCAGGATCGCGCGCTGGCAGTAGCCTGATGGATCTGCGCAGCGGCTTGCTTGCTCTTGCCCTACTTGCGGCCGGCGCCGCCGCGCTGTGGGGCTGGGACCAGCAGCACCAAGTGACCACCGTCAAGGATGCCGGCAAGCGGCTGGAAGACCAGCTCGTACGCACGCAGCAAGACCGCGACCAGAACCTGGCCACGGCCAACCAACTGAAATCCGAACTGGCGAACGAGCGCGCCAGCCAGGCCAAGCTGCTTGCCCTACAAGGCGAACTGCGCCAAGGCCTGGCCCAGCGCGAGCGCGTGATCGAGGCCCTCAAGCATGAAAACCAGCAACTTCGCGAATGGGCTGACCAGCCTCTGCCTGACGCTGCTCGCCGGCTGCGCGAGCGCCCCGCCCTCACCGGCGCCGACGCTTATCGTCAGTGGCTGTCCGGTAGTCGTCCCGTGCCAGCTGCCGGAGACGGCACCGACGCGCAACGGCCAGTTGCTCACTGACCAGGAGCGCACCGAACTGGCTTGGGCCGAGTGCGCCGCCCAGGTCGACCGTGTCTACCAGCACCAGGTGACCGATGAACAAGCCCGATAGCCTGCGCGAGCACCTGCTCGCCGCCGTCCCCGGCCTCGCTCGCAACCCCGAACGGCTGCTGATGTTCATCGACAGCGGCAAGGTCCGCTGCACTGCGGCCGCGAGCCTGTCGTTCGAGTACGCCTATACTCTGCAGATCATCCTGACCGACTTCGCCGGCCACCCGGACAGCGTGATGCTGCCGATCCTCGGCTGGCTGCGGGTCAACCAGTCCGAGCTGCTGACCAACCTGGACAAGTCGGCCGATGGCCTGGTCTTCGAAGCTGATCTTCTCGACCGCAGCAAGGTCGATCTCAGCCTCACCCTGCCGCTGACAGAACGGGTAGTGGTAAAGCGCCTGGACGACGGCGGCTTCGACGTAACCCACCCCGGCGAGCCGCAGTACGAACCCTACGAGGATCAGGGCGAGGTCACCCTCTATACAAACGGCGAGCCGCTTGCCTCCTGGCAACCGCCCGCCGCCCCGGACAGCATGGCCTTGGCCACGCCTCCGCTGAAGTCCTCACGCCATGGCTGATCTGGAGGCCCTGGAGCACTGGGTCAGCCCGCTCATACAGTGCATAGAGCCAGCCGCTCGAACCAAGCTGGCCCGGACCATAGCCAAAGACTTGCGTCGCAGCCAGCAACAGCGCGTGATTGCCCAACGTAACCCCGACGGTTCGCCCTACGCCCCACGCAAACCGCGGCAGTTGAGGGGTAAGAACGGCCGTGTACGTCGGAAAGTGAAAATGTTTCAGAAGCTACGCACTGTTGCCTATCTGAGAGCAGGTGGCGATGCGGCGGTTGCAACAATTGGTTTTACCGGCCGAATAGCAAGAATTGCGAGGATCCATCAGGAAGGTTTAAGGGATCGTGCTGCTGTTGCCGCGCCGTTCGTATTATACGAACGGCGCGAGCTTTTGGGGTTTACCGCAGCGGAAACTGAAAATCTTAAAGATATCCTTCTGTCCCACCTGACAAATTAATTATACAAAATCAGAAATTTAATTATCCAGCTCTGATGTGGAACGTCTGAATTTGTATCGCTCACCCAGCTCTTTTGCAACGCCACCATAGCCAGGGAATATTCGTGCCGGCCCATATCTCATTGCGCGCAGCAATCGAGCAAGCTCCACCACCTCACTCCTTGGCAGAACTAACTTTTTAAATACCCCTGAAGGACAGCCCTTATGGGTTTCAACACAGTAACTTCGTATCTGCTCATCCAATGACCGACGATCCAGAACTTGAAAGCTTCGTAACTCTTCCTTTTCCACAAGAGTATTAAATGAGTCCAACTTTGTTTTCCAATGCGTGAACAGTCCCTTTTGAGCAGCAAGATTTGGGTTGCCGTCATAGTGAGGTTGTGAAAATACTAGAGGCCAACCTGGGTCATTAAGTTCAAGCAAAACCAGCTCAGTTTGACATAGTACCCAAACACACAAATCTCCCTCGCCATTATCTATTGAACTCGACGCAAAAAATGCAGCGATCAAAGGATCATAAGTCCAGTCCAAAAGCCTCGTAGGTACCCCATAGTGCTGGGCGAGGCCTGTTGCTTCTAACATATCATCTGGTAGCCAAGTGTTACCATCGACCCATAAACCCAACGAGTGCACATCTACAAGGTGATGTATTTTTTTCCTCAAGCGGTCGGAGAGAGGGACGTAAAGCCCACATTCATCAGAAACCTTATAGAAATCGCGAATCAATTGAAACTCATAAAACGCGGAGAACACAGAGGCGTTAGCTAGGCCATCGCTACCTTTAGCGTATGCACGCGACATCTTCTCCATTCTCTCACGACCATCGGGTCTAAGAACTTGTGGAATCAGTTTAAACGTGGAGTCTTCATGACCTCGGAAAATGTAATTCTTTTTCTCCTCGAACAGCCCCGACGATGGCAGCAATGCATGAACGAACTCCTTCGCAGTGCTAAAGCGTAGTTCTTCCAAAAACTCTTTCAAAATCCATCTCCTTCATCCATGTGTAAGGCTTGAGCATACAAGAATAAGTTGCTGCGTGTGAACACTCTTCAAGCGACCCTAAACCTCATGACCGCCTATCTGAACCGCCTGCTGGAAAACCTGATCCGCTTTGGCACCATCGCCGAGGTGCAGTACAAGCCGCCCCGGGTGAAGGTGCAAACCGGCGGCAACCTGACGACCTGGTTGCCGTGGATGGCCTGGCGTGCCGGCGCAGACCAGGAATGGGACCCTCCCACCGTGAACGAACAGGTGCTGCTGCTCTCCCCCAGCGGGCAGATGGCCAACGGCGTCGTCTTCACCGGCCTGTTCAGCGACGCCATTCCTGCCAACGGCGACCGCCCAGGGCTGCACCGCCGCACCTACCGCGACGGCGCAGTGATCGAGTACGACAGTGTTGCCCACCACCTCAGCGCGACCCTGCCCGACGGCGGTACCACCAGCCTGACCAGCCCGGGCGGCATCCACATCGTCGGCCCAATCACCCATGAGGGCGACTACACCCAGACCGGCAACCAGAACGTCACCGGCACCGTCACGGTTTCCGTCGACGTCGTTGCGGCTGAAATCAGCCTGGTCAAGCACGTTCATGGCGGCGTCATGCCAGGGCCTGGGCAGACGGGAGTACCACAATGAACCGTCGCACCGGGGCCGCCCAGGGCAAACTCGAACACATCGCCCAGTCCATCGAGGACATCCTCACCACACGCCAGGGCACCCGCCTGCAGCGCCGCGAGTACGGCAGCCTGCTGCCCGAGCTGGTCGACCAGCCGCTCAACCCCGCCACCCGCCTGCGCCTGTACGCCGCAACCGCCATGGCGCTGATGCGCTGGGAGCCGCGGATCAGCCTGGCGCAGGTCGAGCTGGTGGTCGGCGACCTCAGCGGCCGCGCTGAACTGAGCCTGACCGGCGTCCTGGTCGACACCAACGAACCATTCAACATCCGCACACCGTTGCAACTTGGGGGCAGCGCATGAACACCTTCTTGCCCATCGATCTCAGTCAGTTGCCTCCGCCCGATGTTGTCGAACAAGTCGACTTCGAGCAGATCCTCGCCGAGCGGAAGGCATACATGATCAGCCTCTGGCCAGAAGACGAGCAGGCGGAGATCGCCGGCCGGCTGGAGCTTGAGTCGGAGCCGCTGACCAAGCTTCTGCAGGAGAACGCCTACCGAGAGACCATCCTCCGGCAGCGCTGCAACGAAGCCGCGCTGGCTACGATGCTCAGCGCCGCGAAAGGTGCGGACCTGGACCAGCTCGCCGCCAACGTGAACGTCCAGCGCCTGGTGATTCGTGCTGCAGCGCCAAAGGCCATTCCGCCGATCGCAGAGGAACTGGAGAGTGACGACAGCTTGCGCGAGCGTGCGCAAATGGCCTTCGAGGGCCTGAGCACTGCGGGCCCGCGCAACGCCTACATATTCCACGCACGTGCCGCAGACGGTCAGGTGGCCGATGCCTCAGCCGAAAGCCCGTCGCCGGCCGTGGCGGTGGTGACTGTGCAAGCTTCGGCCGGCGACGGCAGCGCGAGCCAAGCACTGCAGAACACCGTGTTCGCCTACCTCAACGACGAAGACCGCCGCCCGGTTGCCGACAGGCTCACCGTGCAGGGTGCGGTCATTGTTCGGTACCAGGTCAATGCCAAGCTCTTCCTGAGTACAACAGGACCTGAGTCAGAGCCGATCCTCGCCGCCGCTCGCGTGAAACTGGCGGCCTACGTCCATCAGCGACGCCGTCTAGGCATGCAAGTCTCACAGTCGGCTATCCACGCCGCTCTCCACGTTGAAGGGGTGCGCAAGGTCGAGTTGCAGGGCTGGCACGACATCAACGCAACACTGGCCCAGGCGCCTTACTGCACAGCGATCAACCTTGTCCCCGAGGAGGCTGCATAGTGACGCAGCTCTTACCGGGCAATGCGACCCAGCTTGAACGCCTGGCGGCCGAAGCCCTGACGCAGATCCAGCGCGTGCCAGTGCCGATGCGCGACCTGGTCAACCCGGACCGCTGCCCAATTGAATTGCTGCCGTACCTTGCCTGGGCCTTTTCCGTCGATCGCTGGGACAGCCGCTGGCCAGAGCGGGCGAAGCGTCGAGCCATCCGGTCGGCGTTTCTGATCCACACCAGGAAGGGGACCATCGGCGCTCTGCGCCGCGTTGTTGAACCGCTGGGCTACCTGATGGAGGTCGTCGAATGGTTCAACACCGTGCCCCAGGGTATGCCCGGCACGTTTGCGCTCAAGCTCGGCGTGCTCGACACCGGCATCACTGAGGAGATGTACAACGAGCTGGCATGGCTGATCGACGACGCCAAACCACTCACCCGCCACCTGACTGGCCTTGCCATCACCCTTGCAACCACCGGTTACCTGCGGCTCGCGGCCGCGCTGACCGATGGCGAAGAAATCGACGTGTACCCGCCGCTCGCGCGGGACATCGTCGTCAACGGCACGTTCGGTCACGCCGGGCGTACCCATCACATCGAAACCCTGGACGTGTACCCATGACTGACCAGAACAGCCAGTTCTTCGCGATCCTGACCGCGATCGGCGAGGCCAAGCAGGCCAACGCTGACGCCCTGGGCGTGCCCTGGACATTCGCCCAGATGGGCGTGGGCGATGCCAACGACGCTGAACCGACGCCATCGAGGACGCAGACCAAGCTGATCAACGAGCGCCGGCGAGCGCCGCTCAACACCGTGAAAGTCGACCCGACCAACGCCAACATCATCATTGCCGAGCAGGTGATTCCGCCTGACGTTGGCGGTTGGTGGATCCGGGAGATCGGGCTTTACGACGCGGCCGGAGACCTGGTCGCGGTTGCCAACTGCGCGCCGAGCTTCAAACCGCTGCTCAGCCAAGGCACAGGCAAAACCCAAATTGTGCGCCTTAACCTGATCGTCAGCAGCACTGCAAATGTCGAGCTAAAGATCGACCCGTCCGTTGTGCTGGCAACCCGCGCGTATGTCGATACTTCGATCCTGTCGGTTTTGCCACCGAACAAAACGCCCGGCACCTACACCAAAGTCAGGACCAACGATCGCGGCGTGGTTCAGGAGGGCTTCAACCCAACCACACTGGCCGGCTACAACATCACCGACGCCATGGCAAAAGGCGCGGGTGGCCTGATGACAACAGCCCCAGTCGTGACCGGCAAATTGTCGGACCTCGCCGAAACCCAGTTTTTTGCATCAACGGACCTCACCACCGACAAGCCCGCTGCTGTCTCCTATGCCACCGGATTACACATCAAGTACCCAGGCGACAAATACGGGTTCGACCTGCTTTCGAGCATCAACACCGAGTGGTTTGGCATTCGCTACATCAACAAAGACGCGGCTGGGGAATGGCGCCAGCTCTGGCATGAAGGCAACTTCACTCCAGCGAACAAAGCGAACCTGGCGGGCGCGACATTCACAGGCCCGGTGCGCTTCCCGGACATCGCTGTAGGCAACAGCAGCGACCTAGGGGCCAACTCCAAGTTCGTCATGACAGCCATTACCACGGCGATCGCCGCTGTTGTGGGATCAGCCCCTGCGACGATGGATACGCTGCAGAAGCTTGCGGCTGCCCTGGGCAACGATCCGAACTTTGCAACCACCATCACAACGCTTATTGCGGGCAAGGCCACAAAAGCCACAACCCTGGGCGGCTATGGAATTACTGACGCCTACAGCAAGACCGAAACCGAAGCGCTTCTCGCAGCCCTGCTACCCAAGCGGAGCTTCGCTGCCAATGACTTTATTCGGATCCCAGATGTCATCGGCGGCCTGGTCATTCAGATGGGAACAACGCTAGTCGGGCCTGAAGCGACCGTGGACGTCATCCTGCCCCTGACATTCAACGCCGGGCGTGGCGCCATCGCGGGCGTCACAGCCAGCTCAGCTACGACTCAGGGCAATATCTCTGCATATGCCACTCTCGTTTCAAACTCAGTCATCCGCGTGACGCAAGACATCAACATGACAGCGGCGGGCGTGAATCAATACATCAACTGGTTAGCCTGGGGTTACTGATGGCCGAAGAACGCACTACCCAACCCGAAACCTGGCTCTACAGCTTCAGCAAAACCGGCTGGTTCTCGCCGAGCTACAACATCGAAATTCCCGACGATGCTGTACCTGTTGAGCTGGAGAACATGATCGCCTTGAAAGCGGGCGTCACCGCCAGGCAAGTCATTGTTCCAGGCGAAGATGGCGAACCCGTTTTGGGAGAACCCCCGCCACCGTCGCCCGAGGTACTGGGTACGATTGAGCGGCGTTGGCGTGACTTCCAGCTGTCGGCCACCGACCCGCTGGTAACGCGCCACCGCGACGAGCTGGAACTTGAGCTGCCGACCACGCTCAACGCAGAACAGTACCAGCAACTTCAGCAGTACCGCGTAGCTCTGCGCTTTTGGCCCGAAAGCGCGGACTTCCCCACCCAGGTTGATCGCCCGCAACCGCCAAACTGGCTGGCTGAACTGTAGGCCCCGCGCTTACAGGCCCTCCCACTCGCCCCGCCATCGCGCGCGCGGCAGCCTGTGCAGTGTCACCCCACTGCACAGGCACCTACCATGGCCGACGAATACCATCACGGCGTCCGGGTCCTCGAAATCAACGAGGGCACCCGCCCAATCCGCACCGTCTCCACCGCCGTGGTCGGCCTGGTCTGCACCGCAGACGACGCCGATCCGGCGATGTTTCCCCTCGATACGCCCGTCCTGCTGACCAGCGTACAAGGCGCCATCGGCAAGGCCGGCGACACCGGCACGCTGGCCACCAGCCTGCAGGCCATCGCCGAACAGACCCAACCTGCGACCGTCGTAGTGCGCGTGGCCAAGGGCGCGACCGACGCCGAGACCACCAGCAACCTGATCGGCACCACCACCGAAACCGGCAAGTACACCGGCATGAAAGCCCTGCTGGCCGCCAAGACCCGCCTCAAGGTCACCCCACGCATCCTCGGCGTGCCAGGCCTCGACACCCTGCCGGTGGCCACCGCCCTGACCGCGATTGCCCAGCAACTGCGCGGCTTCGCCTACGTCAGCGCGAGCGGCTGCAAGACCAAGGAAGAGGCCGTCGCCTACCGTGAGAACTTCGGCGCCCGTGAAACCATGGTGATCTGGCCGGACTTCGAACAGTGGAGCACCGCCAGCAACGCCACCGTCACCGCGCCGGCCGTGGCCCGCGCCCTGGGCCTGCGCGCCAAGATCGACAAGGACACCGGCTGGCACAAAACCCTGTCGAACATCCCGGTCAACGGCGTGACCGGCATCAGCGCCGACGTGTTCTGGGACCTGCAGAACCCGGCGACCGACGCCAACTACCTCAACAGCAACGAAGTCACCACGCTGATCAACGCCGACGGCTTCCGCTTCTGGGGCAGCCGCACCTGCACTGAAGACCCGCTGTTCGCCTTCGAGAACTACACCCGCACCGCCCAGGTGCTGGCCGACACCATGGCTGAAGCGCACATGTGGGCGATGGACAAGCCCATGCACCCTTCCCTGGTGCGCGACATCATCGAAGGCATCAACGCCAAGTTCCGCGAGCTGGTGGCCGGCGGCTACCTGATCGGCGGCAGTGCCTGGTACGACGAGGAGGTCAACAGCGCCACCACCCTCAAGGCCGGCAAGCTCTACATCGACTACGACTACACGCCGGTACCGCCGCTGGAGGACCTGACCCTCCGCCAGCGCATCACCGATCGATACCTGGCTGACTTCGCCAGCCGCATCAACAGCTGACGGAGACCGCCACCATGGCCATGCCGCGCAAACTCAAGAACATGAACCTCTTCAACGAGGGCACCAGCTACCTGGGCGTGTGCAAGACCTGCACCCTGCCGCCCCTGAGCCGCAAGATGGAAGGCTATCGCGGGGGCGGCATGAACGGCCCGGTGAAGGCCGACCTGGGCTTCTCCGACGACGGCATCCAGTTCGAATGGAAGACCGGCGGCCTGGATCTGCTGGGCCTGCGCCAATTCGGCGCGGTGAAGGCCGACGGCGTGATGCTGCGCTTCGCCGGCAGCTTCCAGCAGGACGACACCGGTACCGTATCCGCCGTGGAGGTCGTCGTCCGCGGCCGCCACGAAACCATCGAGATGGGCGAAGCCACGCCCGGCGAGGACACCGAGCACAGCATCACCACCACCTGCAGCTACTACAAGCTGGCGGTGGACGGTGAGGTCCTGGTCGAGATCGACCTGCTCAACTTCATCGAGATTATCGACGGCAAAGACATGCTCTCCGAGCAGCGTAAAGCCATAGGCATCTAACCCCTCTTCCCCACTGGAGCCACCATGAAGACCATCGACGCCACCCCACTGAACGACAACCAGGTCGAGCTGGACACCCCGATCAAGCGCGGCGACACCGAGATCGCGCTCGTTACCCTGCGCAAGCCCACCTCCGGCGAGCTGCGCGGCCTGCACCTGTCCGAGTTGCTGCAGGTCGACGTGGCCAGCCTGATCAAGCTGGTCCCGCGCATCAGCGAGCTGAACGAGTACGAGGTCAGCCGCCTGGACCCGGCCGACCTGTTCGCCATCGGCACGAAGGTCGCCGGTTTTTTGCTGCAGAAGCGGATGAAGACGGACGCATCCCTCGTTGCGTAGAAGACGCCATGGCCGACGTGGCCATCGTCTTTCACTGGTCGCCCGGTGACATGGACAGGCTCAGCGTTTGCGAGCTGATGGACTGGCGCGAGCGAGCGCGGATCAGGAGTAGTAGCAATGGCAAATGACCTGCGTCTGCGGGTGTTGCTGGATGCAATCGACAAGGCCAGCGCCCCGCTCAAGCAGATCAGCAAGGGCAGCCTCAAGACAGCGCGCGAACTCAAGGCTGCCCGCGACCGCCTCAAGGAGCTGAACGCCCAGCAAAAGGACGTCAGCGCCTGGCGTACCCAGATCACGCAGTCCCGACAGACTGGGCAGGCCCTGGATGCCGCGCGTGCGAAGGTCCGCGCCATCACCCAAGAGATGGCCGCCACGGGCGCGCCGACCAAGTCCATGGCCAGCAGCATGCGCACCGCCGTCCGTGAGGCGCAGCGGCTCAAGACGGAACATCAGCAACAGGCCG
Source organism: Pseudomonas sp. 2hn (assembly GCF_019646095.1). NCBI lineage: Bacteria > Pseudomonadati > Pseudomonadota > Gammaproteobacteria > Pseudomonadales > Pseudomonadaceae > Pseudomonas > Pseudomonas sp. 2hn. The sequence goes on from NZ_CP081016.1 coordinate 3,633,684, forward strand.
AGAAGCTCCAGCTACTGCGCACCAAACTTCACGGCGCCGGTATCAGTACCCGCGACCTGGGTAACCATGAGCGCACGTTGCGCGAACAGATTGGCGCTACGAACAAGGCCATCAGTACCCAGAGCCGGCGTATGGACGAACTGGCCAGCCGACAGGCGAAGCTGGCCAAAGCCCGTGCACACCTCGAAAAAGCCCAGAGCCAGAGCGCCAAGCTGGCCGGCATGGGCGTGGCGGGCATTGCCGGAGGCAGCGGAGCCCTCTACGCGGGCGCGAGAATGATCGGCGCCGGCGTCCAGTTCGACAGCGACATGAGCAAGGTTCAGGCGCTGACCCGCCTGGACAAGCAGAGCCCCGAGCTGGCGGCGCTGCGTGCCCAGGCCAGGCAACTGGGCGCCGAAACCATGTTCAGCGCCACGGATGCCGCACAAGGTCAAGGCTACTTAGCGATGGCGGGCTTCGACCCAAAATCCATCCGCGAGGCCATGCCCGGAATGCTCGACCTGGCCAAGGCCGGCGACACGGGTTTGGCAGAGACCTCCGATATCGCCTCGAACATCCTCACCGGCATGAACCTCAAGGCCGCCGACATGGGCAGGCTCGGCGACGTGCTCGTCGGGACCTTCACCCGCTCGAACACCAACTTGGCCATGCTCGGCGAAACCATGAAGTACGTCGCCCCGGTAGCGTCCAGCGTTGGCCAGGACATCGAGACCGTTGCAGCCATGGCGGGCAAGCTCGGCGATGCCGGCATCCAGGGCAGCATGGGCGGCACAGCGCTGCGCGCGATTCTCGGTCGCTTGAGCGCCCCGCCGAAGTCGGCGGCCAAAGCCCTGGAACAACTGGGCGTGAAGGGCAAGGACGCCCAAGGCAACCTGCGCGACATGCCGAGCATTCTCAAGGAGATCTACGAGAAAACCCGCAAGATGGGCAGCGCCGACCGCGCCGGGATCCTGAAAGACATCGCGGGGGATGAAGCGGTCGCCGGGATGCAGGTGCTGGTTGCGCAAGCTGGAACGGGACAGCTGCAGAGCTTTATCCAGACCCTGAAAAAGACGCAGGGTGAAGCACAGCGCACAGCCAAGATCATGGGCGACAACCTGACCGGCGACCTGGATGAGCTTTCCAGCGCCTGGGAAGACCTTGGCATTCAACTGGAGGAGCAGCAGGACGGCCCGCTGCGCAGCATCGTCCAGACCCTGGCCCAGGTTGTCGGCTCGATCAAAGGCTGGATCGTGGAGAACCCGGCGCTTTCATCCGGCATCGTGAAGGCCGCTGCCGGCATCGCTGTACTGGTGGCGGCAATGGGCGGCCTGACCTTGGCGCTCGCGAGCATCCTGGGGCCGTTCGCGATGGTGCGTTTCGGCATGGCACTTTTCACCGTGAAAAGCGCCGGCATGTTCGCTGTTGTCGGGAAGTTGATCTCCGTTCTCAGTGGCGGCCTGCTGACCGCAATTCGTACCGTGAGCATTGCCCTTTGGGGGCTGGCCATGAACCCGGTGGCATTTGCCATCACCGCTGTTGTGGCTGCGCTGGCAGGTGCGGCTTACCTGATCTACCAAAACTGGGACCAGGTCAAAGCGTATTTCACCAATGCATGGGCGGAGATCCGTTCCGACTTCGACAGAGGGGTCGGCGGCATTCTCAATATCCTCGGCAACTTCAACCCTGTCGGCCTGGTGTACCAGGCTTTCGCAGCGGTGATGAACTACTTGGGCTTCGAACTGCCGACGCGCTTCACCGAGTTCGGCAACATGATCGTCAACGGCCTGGTCAACGGCCTGATGTCTGGCCTGGGGCAGATCAAGGACGCCGTGTCCGCCCTGGGCGACTCCACCATCGGCTGGTTCAAGGAGAAGCTCGGGATTCACAGCCCCTCCCGCGTGTTCGCCGAACTGGGCGGGTTTACCACCGAAGGCCTTGCCATGGGCCTGGACGACGGCGTCAAGGCGCCGCTGGAGGCGGTCAACCGCATGGGCCAGCAGCTGACGAACGCCGGTACATTCGCGTTCAAGGGCACACTACGGGAGTTCAACGGCGGTGGCCCGCTTGCCGCTGGTGGCACGCCCATCACCATGGATGACCGTGCCCCCCTGGGCGCAGCACCGTCCGCGAGCTACTACAGCCACGACATCTACGAGATCAACATCCATCCCTCTCCAGGCATGGACCCGCAGGCTATCGGCCGGGCGGTCCGCGCCGAGCTGGCCCGCATCAACAGCGAGAAGGCCGCCCGCCAGCGCAGCCGCCTTACCGACCAGGAGTAACCCGCCATGATGCTCGCCCTGGGCATGTTCGTCTTCAGCCTGCACACCCTGGCTTACCAGGAGATGCAACGGCAAACCGAGTGGCGCCATGCCGCCAGCAACCGTATCGGCGCCCAGCCGTCACGGCAGTTCCTCGGCCGTGGCGAGGACTCCATCACCCTCCCCGGCCTTCTGCTACCGGAGCTGGCCGGCACCCCGTCGGCGCTCGATGCCCTGCGGCACATGGCGGACACTGGCAAAGCCTGGCCCCTGGTCGAGGGAACCGGCCGCCTGCTGGGACTGTGGGTGATCGAGAGCCTCAGCGACAACCGAACGCTGTTCTTCCGGGACGGCGCCGCGCGGCGCATCGACTTCACCCTCAACCTCAAGCGCATCGATGACGGCCGCATCGATATGCTCGGCGCCGGCATCGCGGGCGGTGTGAACATCTTGAGGCAGCTGCTGTGATCGAAGCCGCCATCGCCAAGGTCACCGGCTTCCTGCGGAACACCTACGACGGGCTGCAGCGCGATGCCGCGTATCCGGTGCCGGCGTTTCGCATCACCGTCAACGGCAGCGATATCGCGCAACTGATCAGCCCGCGCCTGATGAGCCTGCAGCTCACCGACAACCGCGGCCTCGAAGCGGACCAGCTGGACCTGACCCTCAGCGACCACGACGGGCTGCTGGTGATTCCCCCGCGCGGCGCCGTGGTGCGCCTGTGGCTGGGTTGGAGCGACACCGGCCTGGTGGACAAGGGCAGTTACATCGTCGACGAGACAGAACACAGCGGCGCGCCGGACGTGCTCAGTATCCGGGCCAGGTCGGCGGATCTGCGCAAAGGCCTGAAGACCAAGCGCGAACGCAGCTGGAGCGCGACCACGCTGGGCGAAGTCCTGGGCGACATCGCCCAGGGCAATGGGCTCACCGCGACGATCTCCGGTGCCCTGGATGGGTTGGCCATCCCCCAGCTCGACCAGGCCAACGAGTCCGATGCGAACCTACTGACGCGCCTGGGCGAGGACTTCGACGCGGTGGCCACCGTGAAAGCCGGCTGCCTGGTGTGCATGCCGGCCGGCGGCGGCAAGACCGCCAGCGGACTTGACCTGCCCCACATCACGCTCACCCGCGCCGACGGCGACCAGCACCGGTTCCTGCAGGCCGACCGCGACAGCTATGACGGTGTGCGGGCCTACTACTACGACGTGAACAGCGCCAAGAAACAGGAGGCCATTGCCGGCGGCGGCGAAAATCTCAAGGACCTGCGCCATACCTACAGCGACCGGCAATCTGCCCTGCGCGCCGCCCGGGCAGAGCTGAACCGGCTGCAGCGCGGCGCGGCCACGCTCAGCTATGCGCTGGCCAAGGGGCGGCCGGACCTGATCCCGGAGCTGACGTATACGCTCCAGGGGGTGAAGTCGGAGATCGATGAGATCATTTGGTACGGCGGGAACGTCCAGCACAGCCTGACGGCTGAGGCCGGCTACACGATGAATCTGGAGTTAGAAAGCAAGCTGCCAGAGGACACGGTCGACGGCCTGCTCGAGTACGGTGTACGCGGTAAGATAAAGTACACGGGGGTCATTGCGTTCTATCGCGACAAGGACACAGGGAAAGAAAGATTAGTTACTGCAGGTGATCAGACCAGGCCAAAGCACCTGCGACATGTATATGTAAATGAAAAAAATGCTCGACGAGCAGCTGAGCGAGCGCTGAAATTATTAGCTTTCGACTAAAAACCGCATCACAAAAACTCATCATCAGCCGCTATTAAAACAGGGTCAGCCTCTTTCCCTTAGTTCTCTAACACGCTTAATCACGTATTGACCAAACAGAGGATGGGAAGCTACACCTCTCAGCGCGTCCTTACTTTCGAAAGCACGAAATACCCCAGAGCAAACCCCATCTTCATCCAAACCTTTAAACTTCTGATACGCCGCAGCCATGGTCGCATTTGTACTTAAAAGCAGTCTGCTATCACCCACTTCCGCGAGAATCTGAACCAAGACTTCTCTCCATGTACGCGGATCAACTTCCTGAACGCTTACCGTTTCAAAAATCCAAATCCAGTAATCATTACCACGATGGGAGAATTCGACTGCCTTGTGCGGCGAAGAAAAATAATCATGCTGATATATTTTTTCCCCAACGGCAAATGGTGGATAAGGTGCCGTTGATGTCTTGTAGTAGCGCACCACCTCAGAATTTTCGACTTGAGCACAAATTATCGGAGCATCCAAGGTCTTGAAAATCTTGATAAATGCGGCATCGCGCGAAGCCTTAGAGTCAGCTATCACGTCTGCCAGAAACTCATCAAAGTCCTCCACTTCATATTCGGAAAACTTCTCAGCCAACCAATCCGATGGAAGAAGCAATTCAGCAGCAAACCGATTTGCCTCTCCCTCCATTATGCCATACTCGTACTCATCATCTGCGTCAAGATGAGAAACAAAAGTCCCAATATGCCAGGGTATTATAATATGCCCCAACTCATGAGCCAGAGTGAAACGCTGACGCGCTCTAGATATCGACTCATTTATCATAACCGATGGCTTATGCTTCCCATCAATCCCGACAGTTACGCCGTCAGCACTGAATGGAAACTCACAGTACTGAAGATCACCATAATTGGAAACCAGCTCATCAAGATCATATGGCGGCTTCAACCTATGACGTTTCAATATCCGCGCAGCCATCACTTCTTCAGGACGCATACAACCCCCTTAAAGCTTACCAATTTTTCTTAACCAAGCCTCTAATTTTTTTACCTCTTCTTTACTCGAAGCCCTAGCTGCGAGCCTTGTTGAGTCGCAATCAATTTCTTCTTGTAGAGAGCGCCTATTTCTTCGCGCCGAAATTATGTAAGGCAGAACAGAGGGAGTCGTCATCCAGAAACCATACTCATCACGGGTCATACCAAGATACTGATAAAGTTCCTGTCCAACTCCGGCCGTCCCATCGTGCCATTCATCAACGAAATCATCGATCTCATCAAGAAAAGCATAACCTGCCAAGCAATCATCTATAAAAGACATATACACCTCATCAAACCTTGATTTTTCGCCCTGGCTTGGCGTCTTTAATATACTCACCATTTACAGCATCAATCGCACCGAGATGCCGCCCCCTGCTGTTAAATACTTCAATTTCACCATGTAGAGAATCCCAAGTATAGTAAATCTTCTCCAGAGAATCGAAATATACTTGCCTGTCGCCATCCACATGGGATTTAGCAAACCTATCCAAGTAACACGGCCTTGGCTTTGGTACTCCGCCCATAACCCTCCCACTCCGTCATCTACGGTCAGCCCCGGATTGCTCCGGGGTCTCTAATTGGCGCTAACCTCGTTGCTCATGGCCCCCAGGTCAACAAATCTATCGATCCCGCGTCTGCGGCTCCGACGTTATTCTATCCCTTGCACTGGCTGCTAATTAACGCCTCCAATATACGCAGAATATCTTGCTGTTGTGTTTGATTCAGTTGGCGTATCAATTCAATGAAGGTGCGCTCCAGCTGCGTAATATCTTCCATGTTGCGTACTCCGATTTCGTAATGGTCGTCTGGCACCGGCGGTACCAAATAAGACAACCGGGAGTTCCGCATTGTCTGCATGCATACGCATGTCACCAGCTCCTACACAGGTTATCCTTTAACCGTCCTTGTGTGATCGCTCGCTGTTTCCTGTGGGAATTTTGGGCTGCAGTGTCATGTAGAGACCATTCTCACCCCAGCCCTGCAAGGTACCGTCAGCACTCATGACGTAGTACTCACCGAAATCATTATCTGGCGTCTCCAGTCGGAGCGTTCCATCCGGCAGTCGCTTGGCTAGATATTCCTCACGATTTTTTCCGGCGCCGGCAAAAACCGAATCGATATAGTACTTGCCGTTCATGGTGTAGAGCACCATCAGATGGCCCAAGGCCCCATCTCGCAGCCAGACACCTTGGGCGGTTTGATAGTCGGAAAGATCCCGATTCGTGAGCGTTTCATAATCCGCCGCACTCAGCGCAATAACATTACCTTGGTACTGAGGCTCAAAGCTGGCATTCGCCCAATAGCTACCAAACGTCTGCCCACGGACGCGAAATCCGATGTACGTCTTATCAGCACCTACATCAGAGTCATCACGAATCTTTTTCGAGACCTCAGCCAACTCCGTGTCAGTCAGCCGTCGCGATAGCAGTACTTCGACTTTCCGCGGCCGCCCTTCACGCGACTCATCTTTCACAATCTCGTATTCGTACCCAGGCTTTATCGCCTGAGTAGTACCCGCCACTTCTGCCGTTTTGGGCTCAACGATTCCGGTAGACACTGCAATGCCAGCCACCAGCAGTGATGCCATCCAACCGGCCGTGCAACCAAGTAAGTGACGGGCTATGAATCCGCGTCCGCTCTTACGCAGCAGCTTCACCAGCCACCACCAGATCCCGACGAACACAGCCAGCGAAACCAACCCAATTATTCCATCCATTTCCATCATCCTCGACAAACACTGGCCACCATGGCCAGCTCACCGCGTCCGTGCGTGCCCTTGCCAACAGCGGCAAGAGGTTAATCCAACTTCAAGCCCGCTCGTTCGCCACCGCAAACGCCGAAGCCATACGCACCAAGATGGCCAGGTCAGAGCCATTGATCTTCTGAGCCAAGTGCAACAATTCAGCCCCCTCCGGGCTGAGTTGGTCAGCATGAGCAGGCAACCGCACTCCCGTAACGACGTACAGGACATCTACCCCTCGATCAGCAGCAGCTGCCAGGTAGCGCGCATCAGGGCTTCCCGAGCCCTTCTCATAGTTGATCTGTGTGGTTTTCCCCACACCACCTACTGCCGCCAAGTCAGTCTGACTGAGGCCCAGGCGCGACCTTTCTTCCTTCAGCCGATCGCCGATGGTCATATTTTTTGAACCTCAATCATTGACAGGTCCAAATACTTGAACCAATATCACTACGTCATCACACGAAATCACACGAATTTGAACTATGCACGCCACCTACGCACCCGAGCAAGCGTGCCAGGCCGCTAGACAACGCCTGGAGATGCAAGGAATCACTGCCAAGGATTTCGCCATCCAGAACGGCCTTCATCCCTCCACCGTGTACGCCGTGTTGAACGGGCAGAAGAAATGCTCGCGCGGCGAAGCACACCGCGCCGCTGTGCTGCTCGGTATCAAGAACGCCGAAGCCACAAGCTAGGCCGCGTGGCTCAAGGAGGAAACCAGAACATGAAACGTCCAGTTCTAGAAACCCTTCGCCAGGTGGTCAGCGCAGTGATCTGTGCCTTCCCTGGCGGTCGCGAGAGTGCGGCGGCACGGCTCGGCTACGAGTTGAAGCGGTTCGACAACCACGTCTACGAAAACGCCGGCAGCCGGCCCCTTACCTATGACCAGATCCACCAGCTGGAGACGGATACCGGTACGACCCTGCTGCCGGAGTTCATCGCTCACCTGTACGGCGGCATGTTCGTACCTCTGGCCCACCCGGACACACTGGACAACGTCGACCTGTACAGCCGCGCGGTGAACAGCGCAGCCAAGCGCGGGATCGTCGACCAGATCATCCACAAGGCCCTGGAAGATGGCGTGATCGAGCATGAGGAAGCCAAGGCCATCCTGGCGGCGCATAACCGCTACCTGGCGGCTCGGCAATCCGAGGTGCTGGCCACCATCCAGCTACACAGCCGAGCAGTGACGCACTGATGGGCATGTTGAAGCAAAAGGTTCAGTCCTTGCCTAGGCGAGATTTGATCTCTTTCAGGGCTGTAGTCACATCGTCTACGGCAAAACGGATGTCCTCGCCACGCACCCAAAGCCCCTGTACCTCATGGTGCTCATTGCCATTGGCCACCAGGTTTGTCCCTTCTCGTCCCTCCCTGACCTTGATCAGCGCTTCGTATCGCTCGGTCAAGCGGCGGGCTAATCGTTCAACTTCATTTTTGCGGGTGTGAAAAGCCATGAATGATCTCCTTGAAAAAAACCGAAAGCTGCTGCTCGAGATGCTTGAGAAAGCACAACAGCGACTGGACACCCTAAAGAAAACGGTCAAGACCGCCAACGATGGGATGGCTGGCTCAGACATTCGCATGGGGATCGACGATGTCATCACCCCGCTGAAAATTGCCTTCGAAGTTGCCGAGCCAATCTGAGCATGAGCACCTACAAGCTCGTATGCCCGCACTGCGCAAGCAAGATGCGCATCCGCACCAGTGAGGGCACGCACATTTTCCTCCGGGTCGCCTACCTGCAGTGCGTCAACGAGGCCTGCGGCTGGTCGGTCCGTGCGCAGTTTGAAATGACCCACGAAATGAGCCCCAGCGGCATGCCGAACCCGGCGGTGCAGCTACCCGCCGCGCCTGTGGCCATGCGCCGCCAGGCCATGAAGACCGCCACCGATCACCCCGATCTGCTTGACCAACTGGATGAGGTCGTAACCGCATGAACGCCATAGCCCTGCACAGCAACCCCGCAACCGACTACCGCGCCGCCATGCAGCAGGCGGCGGTGGCCTTCCTGTTCCGCCATCGCGGCGAGCACCTGACCGGCGACGACCAGGTGCTGGAGAACTGCGCTCGTTACTTGGCTCATTCGCTGGAGGTGCCCCAGCACCTGGTGCCGCGGATCGCCGAACTGGCGGTCGCGGAATTCGAGGGGCTTACCACCAAGCGTTTGACCATCCTTGGCGTGTACCCGGGCAGTGGCCTCTTCCGGCCGGTGCTCTGGGTGCTGGACACCCGAACCCAACAACGCCACCCGGTACCGGCGCGCTACCTGCCCGCCCGCCTGCTGAAACCCCGCGACACCTCGAAGTAACCCTGTAACCACCCCTACCGTATGCCCGCACTGCGTGGGTAAGGGTGAACTGCACTCAACTGGTGGCAGAAATGAGCAAAATCACCATTCAACTGATGTTCGACGAGCAGCTGGCCAAGCAGTACCTGCTGTGGCTCAACGCCCAGTTCGACACCACCATGGCGGAGGTCTGGTACTCGGACCGCTACCGCAACGTGCCTGCCGGCATGCGCGCGCCCCACGTGGTGCGGGACATCCCGCACCTGCTTGGCATCAGCCGCACGCGCCGTGAGCTGCAGAAGCAGCTGGCGGGCCATGGGGAGCGTGTGCAGTGAACCGCAAGCCGATGGAAGAAAGACTGCGCGCCGATGTCCTGCGGCGCCTGCAGGATGACTACGGGCTGAAGCCAATCAACGGCACCAAGTACCTGCGCAAGGGCACGTGCCCGAGCTGTGGCAAGAAGGAGCTGTACTCCCGCCAGGACGAACCCTGGTTCATCAAGTGCGGGCGGGAAAGCAAATGCGGCGAGCAGTGGCATGTGAAAGAGCTGTACGACGATCTGTTCGACGACTACAGCAAGCGCTATCCAACCTCTGTAGAGACGCCGCATGCGTCTGCTGACGCGTACCTGAAGAATGCGCGCGGTTTCGACCTGGAGCTGTTGAAGGGTTCGTACACGCAAGACAACTACTGGGATCGCCTTCTTGGCATTGGCAGCGCCACCGTGCGTTTCCCCCTGGAGCACGGCGGATTCTGGGAGCGCCTGATCGATCAGCCGCACCGTTTTGGCAAGAAGAAGGCGCGATTCGCGCCGGGTCAGTCACCGCGCGGGTACTGGTGGTGCCCACCCTGTGTCGACCTGACCACAGTGGACGAACTGTGGATCGTCGAGGGCATCTTCGACGCCACCGCACTGGTGCATAACAAGGTCGATGCGGTGTCCGCCATGAGTTCAGGCGCCTTCCCGTTCGAGTCGCTCAAGGCGCTGGCCAAGCAACGCACCGAGGCCGGTCAGAAGCTGCCTCGCCTGGTGTGGGCGCTAGACAATGAACCAGGCGCTCACCGGTACACACGCAAGCATGCCGCGATGGCGCGGGAGCTGGGCTACAGCTGCCAGGCAGCACAGATCCCACAGCAAGGGCGTAAGGTCGACTGGAACGACTTGCACCAGCGCTGGCACTTCATCGACGCCGACAAGCGTCAAGAGCAGATCGATAAAGACCTGCGCGAAGCGCGGTACCACGGCAGCCTGCTGCTGGCCGACAGCGCCGCAGAGAAAGGCGTGCTGATGTATGACTGGCGCGAGCGCCACGAATTTCACTTCTCATTCGAGAACCGCTTGTACTGGTTCAAGATGGACGTGGAGAAATTCACAAAGGCACAGCAGCAGCTGGAGGAATCAGAGCGCCAGGAAGACCAGGTGCTCACCGACCGTCAGCGCCGGGACAAGGCATTGCGGCAGTGTGGCGCGGTGATCGAAATCGCCAACTGCAATCCCCAGGCTCTGTACTTCCAGCGCAACGAGGTGACAGACGAGTCCTGGTACTACTTCCGCGTGGACTTTCCGCACGACGAACCGAGCGTGCTGAACACCTTTACCGGCGGCCAGGTCGCAGCGGCCAGCGAGTTCAAGAAGCGGCTGCTGGGTATGGCGGCCGGCGCAGTGTTCACCGGCAGCGGCTCCCAGCTCGACCGGATCATGCAGCAGCAGTTGTTCGGGCTGAAAACCGTCAAGACCATCGACTACGTCGGCTACAGCAAGGAGCACGGCTGCTACGTGTTCGGTGACCTGGCGGTGCGCGGGGGCGTACTGGAGAAGGCGAACGCCGAGGACTATTTCGAATTCAAGGGCCTGCGCCTCAAGACACTGCAGAAGTCGATCAAGCTGGAGATCAACCAGGATGCGTCGGCCTACCGGCCAGAATGGTTCAAGTGGCTATGGACCTGCTTTAACACCCAAGGGGTGGTCGCCCTCGCCTTCTGGTTCGGCTCGCTGTTCGCCGAGCAGATCCGTGCCGAGTTCCAATCGTTCCCGTTCCTGGAGGTGACTGGCGAGGCCGGCGCCGGCAAGTCCACGCTGCTGATGTTCCTGTGGAAACTGCTCGGGCGGCAGGACGAGGAAGGCGACGACCCGATCAAGATGACCAAGGCCGGCCTGCGCCGCTGGTTGAGCCAGACCTCAGGCATGCCCGTGGTAATGCTGGAGGCCGACCGCAGCGATGCCGAGACAGGGGCTACCAAGTCCTTCGACTTCGACCAGTTCAAGCCGCTGTTCAACGGTCGCGGCCTGGGCCTGACCGGTGTGAAGAACGGCGGCAACGACACCAACGCCCCGCCCTTCCGCGCCACCCTGGTGTTCAGCCAGAACGCCCCCGTGGTCGCGTCCGAGGCGATCCTCACCCGGATCGTGAAGCTGCACTTCATGCGCCCCGAGGTTACCAACGACAGCCGTTCGGCCGCTGACAACCTCAACCACCTGCAGGCCAGCGAAGTGAGCCACTTCCTGCTGATGGCCGCCAAGGCTGAGCTGCAAGTCATGGAGACCTTCCGTGCCCAGGTGAAGCTGCACGAACAAGCCCTGCGCGAACAACGCGAGATCCGCATTGAGCGGATCATCAAGAACCACGCCCAGATGATGGCCCTGGTCGACGCGCTGCGGGTCGTAGTGCCCATGAGTGACCGCCAGCACGAAGCCACCCAACGCGAGCTGCGCGCCATGGCCGTCGGCCGCCAGCACGCGGTGAACGCCGACCCGAAGGAAGTGGCCGAGTTCTGGGAGGTGTTCGACTACCTGGAGTCGCTCAGCGACGAGCCGGTGGTGGATCACAGCAAGAACGCCGAGCTGATCGCCATCCACCTCAACGAGTTCTGCGAGCGCGCGGCCGAGCACAAGCAGAAGGTGGCCGACGCCACCACCCTGCGCAACCTGCTGCGCAACAGCAAATCGCGCCCCTTCATCAGCAACAACCACGCCGTCGACAGCGCCGTGCGTGCGGCATTCAACAACCGCACCACGGCCGTGAACCTGCGCCCCACCACCGTCAAGTGCTGGACCTTCAAGGCCAGCTGATTCAGCCCGGCGCGGCAACGCCGGGTACAACCCCAAGGAGAAGCAACATGCAAAACACCAAAGCTGCTAACCGCGACGAGTTGTTCGATGCCCTGGTGCGCTACCAGGAGGAGCGGCCAGCGATCCGTGACGCCGGCACCAAGGCCCTCGCCCGTCTGGTGCCCGTGGCACTGCGCGACTCCGGCCAGAGCCGGGTGATCGGCCGCTTCCTGCTCGGCCTGTACAACGCCCAGGCGTATCCCTTTCAACTGACCGACCTGCGCAGCCTGGACGCCGGACTGTTCGATGACTGCATGGCAGTGCTGCGTCTGGACAACTCACCGGAGCAGGAGGTGCACGAGTACCTGCCGCGCGGGCAAATGATCTTCAACCAGTTGCGCGAGTACTGGGGATGAAGTGGCAGGCCAAGCGCAATGCGGACGGCCAGGTCATCCCGCGGTGCTGGGTGACCGACAGCGGCTACACCGTGGCCGAGTGCCGATTGCCCCACACCCGTTTCCCCATCACGCGACCAGGCGCGGCGCAGCCGTTCGCCTATGCGAGTGACCGGGATGCGGTGGTGAGGGAGATCGAGAAGGACATGCAGGCCGTCGCGGCCGGCGTGTGAAGCAGTGAAGGAAGGCGCCAGGGAGCGGCAACTCCCCGGCGCCGAACCAACCCCAAGGAGAAGCAACATGCAATCACAAACCCCCGAAGCTGGCGGCGCCAAGGCTACCACACCCCAGGACCGTGCAGGCCTCGGTACAACCCCACAAACTCGCCCACGGCTGGCCAGCCATTCCCTCGACCTACCGAACCACTGCGACATCTGCAAGAAAGCCCGCTCCCACGGCAACCACCAGCGCTGCAGCAGGATCCGCCAGACGCGTCAGTCCGCGTACTGGAGCGCCTACATGGCCAACATTGAAGCCAAACGGGCACAAGGGGGCCGTCGCAATGCTCGCTAAGCGCAAGCTCTATCACTTCCACCTTTGTTGCGGCCTGGGGGGCGGCGCCAAGGGTTTCAACCGGGCCAAGCCCATCGTCGGCAACATGCAGGCAGAGTGGGAGTGCATCGGCGGGGTGGACGTTGACCCAGCCGGCCTGGCCGACTTCGAGCGCCTGTCGGGCGTCAAGGGCACCTTGATCGATCTGTTCACCCGCGACCAGTACATCCGCTTTCACGGCAAAGAGCCGCCGCCGGGTTGGCGGGAGGCTACGCCGGAGGATATCCGGCGCGCAGCTGGTGGCCGTCGGCCGGACGCCGTCTTCATCAGCTCCCCTTGCAAGGGCGCCAGTGGACTGCTGTCGGAAACCATGAGCCTGACCCCGAAGTACCAGGCCCTGAACGAACTGACGCTTCGCTGCATCTGGCTGTTCGGCGAGGCCTGGAAGGATGACCCGGTACCGCTGCTGGTGTTCGAGAACGTCCCGCGCCTGGCCAGCCGCGGCCGGCACCTGCTGGACCAGATCGGCGCCCTGCTCAGCCACTTCGGCTATGCGGTTGCCGAGACTACCCACGACTGTGGCGTCATCGGCGGCCTGGCCCAGAGCCGCAAGCGCTTCCTGCTGGTAGCTCGCCACGTCGAGAAAGTGCCACCGTTCCTGTACGAGCCGGAGAAGAAAAATCTGCGCGCGGTGGGCGATGTGCTCGGACGCATGCCGCTGGCCGGCGATATCGAGCAGGCCGGCCCGATGCACCGGGTACCGGCCCTGCAGTGGAAGACTTGGGTTCGTCTGGCCCTGGTCGAAGCAGGCAAGGACTGGCGCAGCCTGAATGACCTGTCGATCGAGGATGGCTACCTGCGCGACTTGATCATCGTGCCGCAGTTCCGCGACGGTTTCCTCGGCGTGAACGATTGGGCCGAGCCGGCCGGTACCGTGGCGGCACGCAGCGGGCCAACCAATGGCAAGTTCTCGGTAGCGGACCCTCGCGCCAAAGCCGGAGCCCTGCAGTACCAGCAATACGGCGTGCGCCGCTGGCAGGACACCAGCGGCGCGGTGATCGGGGTCAAGAGCCCAGGCCAAGGGACATTCAGCGTTGCTGACCCTCGCCGGGTAGGCAACGGCTTCGGCAAGTATTTGGTCACGCCATACGCCAGCTCGGCCGGCACCGTGATCGCTGGCAGCACCACTGGCCAAGGCGCCTTCGCTGTTCAGGACCCTCGCCCGGGCATGCGCCGTACCAAAGGCGATGCCTACCTGACTGGCGGCCACTATGGCGTGGTGCCTTGGGCTGGTCCGGCCGGCGCCGTGTCCGCAAGCGCCATGCACGACAATGGCCGCTGGAGCGTCGCAGATCCCCGCCTCCCCGAGGCGGACGACAGGCTTACTTGTGTGATCGAGTCGCTCGACGGTACCTGGCACCGTCCCTTTACCACCCTGGAGCTGGCAGCCCTGCAGAGCCTGGTCGAGCCCGAAGAGCAGCTGGAGCTCGACGGGCTGAGCGATCAGGCATGGCGCGAGCGGATCGGTAACGCTGTCCCACCAGCCGCAGCGGAGGCTATCGCCCATGTCATGGGTACCACCTTATTGCTGGCTGCCCAGGGCGAGACGTTCATGTTGAACGCTATGCCTATCTGGGTTCGCCCCGTAGCGGTGGGCCTGAGCGTTGCGCAAAGGGAGATTGCAGCATGAGCCTGGTAATGCTCCCGAGAGCACGCCGCTTGGGCAAACGTCTTGCCCTTCTGGTCTGGTATGCCCACAACCATGGGTGGAGCATCAGTTTCACCCGCGGTGGTCACCTGCGCCTGCACAAGCCAGGCAAACCGGTTGTCCACACCAGCAGGACACCCAGCGACTGGCGCACAGTTCACAACGCCATTGCGATGCTCGCACGAGCCGACGCCAAGAACTGACGCCCCAATCTTCTAGGCCCTGAAAACGGGCCATCCTCTTGGAACGGCCCATACTCTGGGCCGTTTCTCTGTTTTCGAGTGAAATTCAATGGCAGATGGAGTCGAAGTACGCGGCAATCACATCCGCGTGTATTTCCGTTACCAGGGCGAGCTGTGCCGGGAGACAATCCCCGGCAGTGCCTCACCCGCCAACCTGGCCAACGCCGAGCGCCTGGTCGGGATCATCAACTACGAGATCGAGGCCGGAACGTTCGACTACGCCCGTCACTTCCCGAACTCTCCCCGGATCAAGACCAACTCGCTGGGCCACTACATCGATCTCTGGCTCGAGATCAAACGCAACCAGATGGCGGCCAGCGGCTTCGCCATGTACCGCAGCCGTACCGAGAAGCACATCCGGCCGCGCTGGGGGGCGATGCAGGCTGACCGAATCGATCACCTGGACATTCAGCACTGGGTGCAGTCCGTGCTGATGCCCGAGCTGCACAACAAGACCGTGCGGGAAATCGTCAGCCACCTGCGGCAGATCTTCCGGCTGTACCGCACTCGGAACCGTTCGGCGTTCGATCCCACCGACGGCATCACCATCTCTCTGCCGGATGCTGACGACCCCGATCCGTTCACCCGGGAAGAGATCGACGCGATCCTAGGGTACCCGACCGAGCGGCAACAGGAGATCAACCTGTCGCAGTACATGATCTGGTCCGGCCCGCGGGTCAGCGAGGCGATTGCCTTGGCCTGGGAGGACGTCGACCTGGCCGCCGGCACCGTGGAGATCCGCCGCGCGCGGGTCGCCGGGCAATACAAGGTGACCAAGACACGGCGGTCGACGCGCAAGGTAAAGCTGCTCGCACCTGCCCTTCGTGCGCTGGAGGCGCAGGAGAGGTTCACCAGGCAACTGCCGGCGGAGCTGATCCAGGTCGTCGAGCGCGACAACCGGACGATTCGGGAGCAGCGCGTGCGCTTTGTCTTCCACAACACCGCCACAGGTGAACCGTACCGGTCCTCCGACGTGTTGCGGCACGGGTGGTGGATCGGCCACCTGGAGAAGGCCGGCGTTCGCCAACGTGGTCCGAACACCTGCCGGCACACCTTCGCCAGCCAGATGCTGAGCAGCGGACTGGCCACGCCAGAGTGGATTGCGGATCAGATGGGGCACACCTCGACGGCCATGATCTTCAGGCACTACGCGAAGTGGATCAGCCAGGACGGGCCGGATGTGGTGGGGTTGTTGAACCAGGCGCTCAAGTTGAGCTGAAGCGCATAAAAAAAGGGGCCATGACGGCCCCTTCCTTTTGCCTTCGATTCCCAAAATGTTCCCAAAACGTTCCCTTTTGAGGGGTCGCCTAAGGTAAACACCAATGAAATCAGGCACTTAGATGGCGGAAGCGTAGAGATTCGAACTCTAGGATAGTTGCCCATCGACGGTTTTCAAGACCGTACCATAAGCGCCCATTTATCAAGGCGTCAACGTAAAAATCGATTCCAAAACGAACACAAGAAGACTCGGCTACAACCCGCATAGCATAAGGGTCACACTTTCGATTTTGGAATCGATTTTCCCCACCACAGCGCTCTGCTGACCACGATCCGTTCTGGCTCGTTTACCTTCCACGACTACCTTGTCCAATCAATATGAAGGGCTTATTCCCACTCAAGTAACGCCCACACCCTGGCCGCTTCGACTAGCTCAAGCATGTCAGAGAGTACACCGGAGTCGATCTCGTAGCGCCGGCTGGCCGCATAGGCCATTTCGGCCAGCACTGCGGCGCGCCCGTCCGGGTCGGTGACCAGGGCGGGGCCGTCGTACAGCTCGTCGAGCCACGGGCGCGGGATGCCCGCCAGGCTACTCAACACGGCACCACCACGATTGCGAGTACAGCACGCCGTCGATTTCTTCGAAGCCGGTGATGTTCATGCCCAGCTGGGCCATGCCGTTGACGCAGGCGTCATGCAGGCGCGGGATGATGTCTCCGCTGGGCGCTGGGTTGAACACCCAGGCCTCTATGCATGGACGGCCAAGCACCTTGCTGTGGCCGTACTCGATATGCACGTCTGCGCGCAACGGCTTGATCTTGGCGAGCTTGTCGTTGGGGATGGCGACGCCGCGCTCTCGGCGACGGGTTAAGAGAAAATACATGGAGGACCAATACTGTATGTACATACAGCATCTAACCATCCAAACGGATTCCTGGCCAGTACCGCCCGGCGGGCTATCCTCTCTGTTGGATTAGGAAAAATGGTGGGGCAACGTCGGTGACCAGCCACCCAGGAGGTACAGTGTTGCAACGACGACAAAGGCAGCAGTGCCTCAACGGTGTTAATGATGCTTTACTGCCGTCGCCTACACCAACCTATGAAAGACTCTAAGATGCGTTAGTAACTGCCCACACCACATAAAAAATCGCAAAGTCAAAAATAATAAAAATCAAAAATCCATATCACCCTAGGCCCACTTAAAAGACACACAAGGACAGCGATGAGAAAAATCGTTCACATCACGGGAAGAATCCCCAACTCAACAACCGAATTAGACATACCGCTAAAAGGGAAGTCATTAATAATAACCGGGCGAAATGGTTCCGGAAAGACCTATTTCCTGACGAAACTTCATGAAACATGTGCCGCCCAGAAACTTTACCTACAAAATGACTACGGCGAAATACTTCAAGAAATTGAGAGGCTCAACAACACGCCCCCCATCGCAGCTCAATCAGTACGGGCCGCTAGCGAAATAGCGAGACTAATGGCAATCAAGCAAAAATTAGAGGAGACTATTGCCCCCGTATTCGACCGTTCCAACCAAACCGAAGCAGAGGCAAAAGGAAACATAGGAATATTTTCTTTCTCGGCCACTCGCAGATCCTCTATCAATTCAACCGACCATATCGATGGACTTGCTAATGGCCTTCAGAAGCTTAGATCTCCCGGGGGATTAGCAGATAAATTAGAACAACATATAGTAAACCTTGAAGCTAGACGCGCTATGATGGGGGGACACCCAGACGTAGAACTCGCCAAAAAAATTGACTCCTTCCTTTCACGCTTGCGCCGAAACCTCAAACTACTAATGGAGGACGAATCAGCGGAATTAGTTTTTAATTTAGATGAAACCAGTATAACCATTCGTAGAGATGGCAAGCCTGACACCAGTTTCCAAACACTATCATCTGGGTACTCCGCATTCTTCTGTTATTACAGCGAAATCCTTTTACAAGCTGAAGCAAGAAATCTAACCCCTGAAGACCTGCATGGCATTGTTATAATAGATGAAATTGAAATACATCTGCACGTCTCACTGCAAAGGCTTATCCTACCCTTCCTCATAGACAGCTTCCCCAAAATCCAATTTATTCTGACGACGCACTCCCCATTTGTACTAACGTCTTCATCCCAAGTAGTTATTTATGACATATCCAGCAACTCAATAATCGAGGAAGACATAACACTTTATTCATACTCAGCCATCGTCGAAGGGCTATTGGATACGAATACGAAGTCTATCTCCCTTGAAAGCCTCACCAAAAAGCTTATAGAAGTGCTCAAGAGTGAATACAGCACCAGCAGCCAAATCAAGCCGCTACTTACAAAGCTTGAAAGCTCTTACGACCACCTTGACAACCGGTCCAAGGTCGTTTACGAGCACGCACTTAACATCCTCCAAGATAGAGAACAAAAAGATGTTTAAGGTGACGCGACCAGACGTGGCGCCAGACTGCACAAAACAATCGGGATATAATACCGAAGAAATAGTTAACATATTAGAGGATATCTTCTATGGCAAATGTTACTTGTGCGAGCAGTTCCCCTTACCAGACCCTGAAATTGAGCATTTTCACCCCCACAGCTTAGACGAAGCTAAAAAATACGAATGGACAAACCTATATTATGCTTGCAGCAGATGCAACAGCATCAAAGGAACAAAACACACAAACCTGCTAGACTGCTGCAATCCGGAAATTAATATTGACGACCTTATAGAGCTATCTATAACACCGTACTACGATGAAGACATATTAGTAGCCCCACTGAAAAACAGCCCTTCAGATCAGACTCTTAATACGATTGACCTCCTTAGGCGTTGCTATAACGACGCAGGCACCCCGCTGCGAAGAATTAGTCGCAAGGCACTTATGGAAAACATCTCGGATTATCACCTAGACCTTCTCCTCTTGCGTAAAACCTTGAAAAACAGATCTTCAGGCGAGAGAGACATAATTGCAGCAGCTGATAAACTCAAGGCTATGATATCTCCCAAGCATCCTTTTTCAGCACTTTGGAAAACTTGCATCAAGAGAGACTCCGTCCTATCAAAGATCGCTAAAGACTACAACTTCTTGTAGCATTCTAGACTCACGCAAGAAAACACGAGGCCTTCTATCTCGGATGCAGTGCACCCTGGCCTCGTGAATGAATATCTATAAAACTAGTTAGATAAATTCTTTATATATTTTTGACACGCCCTCAGGGCGATGATGGCGCGGTCACCTTCGCTGGTTATCTTGATAATTCGTTGAGCATGCTCTGAGTCAAGGTAGGCGCGTATGGCTCCATGAACCACGCTTCCGGCGCCGGCGGTGGCTGACACCCCACAGCCACCACATTGGTCGGTGGTGTCGAGTAGGACTGACAACCGCAGATCAGCAGTAGCCAGCCGGTCGCGCAGACGAGCCTGAGCTTGTTGGGCATCAGTCAATTCCTTCCAATGTAGTTGTGTGGTGTCTTTCAGACGCTGTTCCAAGCCCTGGCGCTGCTCGCGCTCGGTCAGCAGCAGGCCATGCAGCGCCTCAGCCTGATCCAGGCGCTGCTGCAGCAGCTCCTGTTCCTGCTCAGCCAGTAAACGCCCGTAGCGCCATGCCTGCCCATAACCACCCAGCACCACGCCAAGCAGCAATGCGCAACCGGCAATACGCCAGGCAATCGCACTCACTGCAGCACCTCAAGCGCCCGCTTGTAGAGGGCTTCGCGATCCTCAAGACCATTTGTGCCGCCGTTGATGCGTTTCGTGATCGCCAGGAAGTCCCCTTTGTCCG
The DNA here is from genome assembly GCF_019646095.1 of Pseudomonas sp. 2hn. Classification (NCBI taxonomy): domain Bacteria; kingdom Pseudomonadati; phylum Pseudomonadota; class Gammaproteobacteria; order Pseudomonadales; family Pseudomonadaceae; genus Pseudomonas; species Pseudomonas sp. 2hn. The sequence goes on from NZ_CP081016.1 coordinate 3,653,650, forward strand.
CGAGACCGTTGAGCCCTGCTCGCTGCCAGAACCAACCCGCCGACATCGCGGCATAGACCGGGTGCTCAAGCAGTTCGGGGGTAGCAAGCAGCCGAGCGTCACCGAACAGTGCCTCGCTGCAAGCCAAGTAGTTGTCGCGGCCAGTCACCTGGATCAGCCCTCGACCGCGATACTTCTGCCCGTCACCATCCGCCTCAGGCGTGTTCCCAAGGCGCTGTGCAAGGCGCCCGGTGTCGTACCTGGAGAGGTATGCATCGCTGCCCAACTCGCGCACGTAACGCAGCTGGCCCGACTCGTGGCCGATCTGGGCGATGAATGCGGCCATGCGCAAGCGGGCGATGATCGCGTACTTACCCATTGCCGCGTTCAGGGCAGGAACAAAAACGCCGGCTTGGCGGCCGGCGTTGGGAAGAATTTGCAGCAACTGCTTTTCATTGATCGGCATTGAAGTCATTCCTTCTGATGAAGAAAGCCCCGTCGATGCGGGGCCTTATTGAGTGAGTGCAGCTAGCCATCCCGGTGACGTCGGGCGCCCCGGCAAGTCTGGAAATGTCGAGGATTCCGGCCACTTGCGTAGCGCGCTGCGGAACAGCTGAAGTTCGCGGTACTGCTCGGCAGTCAGCGTGGTGCTCGATTCAAACTCCAGCTCGTCGCGATGGCGCGTCACGATTGAGTCGGTCTGCAGCAACTGTTGATCACGCCAACGGCGCTCACGCTCGGCCAGCACTTCATTGGAAGGCGGCGGCGGGTCCGCTAGCACCGGCTCGCCATCAGCGCCGGGCACGATCACTTGCCCTTCCTCGGTGCCGGCGCACAACGTCGCTCGATGCTCGGCGCTCACCTCCAGGGCATCGGCGGGCATGGCCAGGTTGTAGGACGGAGAGAACCACCCCGCGAGCTCGAAACTGTAGAACCACACCGGCTCCACCGGCCCCGAGGTCAAATCTTCTTCATGCTCAGTCATCAGTATCCCCAAGCCATCCAGCTGATGTATTGGTTTGCTGCCCCGCTGGTGGTCGACACATCTTGCGTGAGGCGCAACGTTGAGTTTGACGTCAGCTGTGCATAGGCGCTGTAGTTGCCCTGGTTATTGGCCGTACCGGCCGCCACAGTAGCGATGGCACCTCTGCCCCCGTTGAAGGTGATGGGCAACGTGACATCGACCGACGACTCCGGCGCTACCAGCGTCGTCCCCATCACCAAGAGCAAGCCGCCAGTGCGGTCAGGAATGCGAATGAAGTCCGGTGCACCAAAGTTACGTCGGGGTAACAACGCTTCGACGGCCTGGTTAATCAGGTAGTTGGTGTCGGCCCTGGTGTAGACATTGGCCACGTCGGCCTTGCTGGAGGGGTCGAAGTTCCCGCTATGGAACAGCGTTCGCCATTGCCCGGTTCCGTTGGTCTCTACCCGGCGAACGCAAAAGTGATCATGCGTGACGGCCCCCAGGAACTGGATGGCCATCTTCCCGTCCGGGTACTTAATGGACATGCCACCGGCGTAGCTGATACCAACCGGCTTATCCGTCGTGGCATCCGCTGCCGCCAGGAAGCGGGTATCCGCGATATCTGCCATCGCTCCGGCCACAACCCCCGGAACACCGGTTACCCCGCCCAGGTCGGAACTCCCTCCCACCACGCGGCCTGCCGAATCAACAGTCACCTTGGCATACGAACCAGCGGCGACCACGCGACCGAAGGCCAGGGTAAACGTCAGCTCAGTGACTCCCACCGTGATAGGACCAGGCGTGGCCAACTGCCAAACCGAAGGGCCGTAGGTGGTGCCTGCGGCCACCGCCACGACCAGACCGCCGCCGACATCGCCACCACCGCTGAAGTCATCGGCACGTCGCCACGCATTGGCTTGCGCGAGCCAGATGCCGTTCAAGGCCTTGCTGGGCTGATCCTTCACCAGAACGCGATCACCGGCGGCGAGCTGCACACCGTCGATCACCTGCAGGCCATCCAGGCCGATGGCGGCCGTCGTCGCCACGCGCACCGCTCGCTTGAAATCCCCCGACAGCATGCTGCGAATCGACCGCAACAGCTGGTCATGTGCCGCTTCGTCGGGTTCGAGGCCTGCAGCCTTGATGACGTTCACCAGCTCGTCAGTGACGCCGTTTCCCCAGGATGCCGGGATCAACGATCCAGGCTGGCCGGTGGTAGTGTTTTCGTCCACAAAGCGCCCGTCCACCAGGCCGGCGCCTGGTGTGCTCTTTGGATAATCCATGTCATTCCCCGTACTTGATAAATTCAATCGCATGCGCCGGGGCGCTGCGTCTTAATGCGCATTCCAAGGCGCCGCTGGGATTGCCGCCGAACGTTTCGCCGAAGTAGGCAGCGCCGAAGCGACGCCCGAGGCGGCGACGCGGCCCTGTGTCCAGCGTCCACATGAATTGAGCTGACCAGGTGCCAAAGCGGGCCGAGCCGAAGCGCGAGCGACCAAAACGCGGCGCCCGGTGTTCGATTACCTGGGCATTCGGATACCCCTGGGTGATGGCCAGCTCTACGAAGTAGGCCCGCGACTGGCCCCCCACCTCTGTCAGGCGACGGCGCACGGCAAGCTGACGATCCTCGAACTTCGGTGACTCGCCCATGCATGGGTCCGGCAGGAACATCACCCGCTCCCAGTCGGGCACCAGTTCGCGCACGGTGTCGGGATTCGATTCGGCCAGCAGGTCCTGGGCGCGCCCGTCTTCGACCGCGAGCAGATCGGCACCGGCCAGCAGCAGCTGGTCAATCCCGCGATTGAACTCCAGATCCCAGGCAGGACCTGGTGGCAGCAGGCTGCGCAGCTGCGCGTGGTAGTCGGCGGTGGTTCTCAACGCCATAACACACCCCCATAGGTGAGCAGCTCATTCGGTGCCGCCTGGACGTTGCCCGCCGGGCTCAGTACCTGGTGGTCGCGCTCACCCACCGCCCCACTGATCGCCTCCCGGATATGTGACAGCAGCAGCTCGATTCCCAAACCGGATTCGCGCTGATGCAGCTCCACAAGCTCGGCTTCCACGGCCCGGCGCACTGCAGAACTGTCGGGGCTCACCTTGATTTCGTACTGCACCGGCTTCTCAACCGGAGCCAGCACGTATACCTCTGCCGTCACCGGGCGTTCCTGCTCGATGTACTCCTGCACCACCGCGCAGGCTTCGGGCGTGGGGATCGGGTCGATGTCGTTGTCGCGCACAAAGAACACACCCACCGTGCCCGGCCCCATCCAGCGCCGAACAATCCAGGCCCGCGTCACGCCCGGCACTTCCAGCGCCCAGGTCTCGTAATCGCTCTGGCTGCCACCGTGCGGGATGACGCGGTACGAGCGAATCACCCGAGCGCGCAGCGCCTCGATGCTCTCCTGCTCGGTACCACCACCCAAGCCAGGGGCTGCAACCTTGGCCACGTCGTTGACGCCGAGCACCGGCGAAACCAGCCTCAGCGTGACGCCCGGCGGGGTGTTACCGAGTTGGCCTGGATCGACCGCTGCGACTTCCAACGCGACGCCTGCAGCGGCCAGGGTGCCGCCGATAACTACTCGAAATAGCAGGCCATCGTCGCGCTGCAGTAGCACCCCGGCATCGATCACGGCTCCGGGCGCGCCCGTGAAGACTGCAGTGCCGGTGGCGGATACCGCCGGCAAGCGATCACGCTTGAGACGGGCCGCCGCCATCCGGCGCAGGGTGTCTTCGTCAGCCGTGTCCGGCAGGATCTGGTTAGCAATGTATTTCTGTTGGCCATATCGCCCGTAGGACGCAGCCGCCAACACCCGAGCCAGCACCTCGGCATCGCTACGCTGCAGCGCCGTGGAGCCCGCCAGCGCCGCTTGCTCACGGCTGATCAGCTCGGGCAGGGTTGGAATATCAAACGGCATGTATCACCTGCCATAGATTGTCGAGTTTCAGGTCCACCTGCCCGCCATCGCGCAGGCTGATGACGACGGCAAGGTCGAGTCGGTCGATGCCCCGGGTGACGGCCACAGCCACATCGGAGACGCGGCCATCGTCCAGCATCCAGGCCAGTGACTCGCGGGCGAAGGTTTCCGCGTCTCGCAGCGTGGCGTCGGTCAACGTGCGCCGGCGCAGCTGCCACAGCCGCGAACCAATGCGATCATTTGCCACGCTGGGGAAGCTGTCGCCCCACCAGCCCTGGCGCTCGTTGTCATCGAGCACGTCGTCAGCCTCGGCGCGGCGCCAGGTCAGCAGGCTGATCACCGCAGCCCGCCGCCAGGCGCTTTCGGAGGCGTCATCGAGCAGCGTCATGCTGCCCCCTCGGGCTTGGCCGTCAGCTTGTCGCCCACGACCACACCGCCGTGCAGGTGGTTGATCTGGCTGATTGGACCGGCGATCTGGTCGCCGACCGACACGATGCGGCCGGTGGTACGGATCTCGGGGCTGTCGATCTCGACCGCCGTTTCCGCATTGATCTTGAAGGTCCGGGTTGTCAGCTCCACGACGTTGCCGCGCTTGAAGATCAACGTGTCCTTTTCGTCGGTGTAGATCGCCACCTCCCCAGCCTGCAGCTCGGCAATCCGGAACTGACGGTCGGCGACGCAGATGACCACGCCGTGGGAGCGGTCGCCGTTGAAGAACAGCGACAGGCCTTCGGCGCCAGGGTGCGGGTGCGCGGTAAACCCATAGGGTTCGAAGTGCTCCATGCCGTCTTTCACTTCATCGGCGTGCAGGCGCATCTGCAGGGTCTGCAGTTGGCTGCCGGCGTTGACCAACGAGACGACGCCACGGGTCACCAGGTTGCGGATCTGTCTCAAAGGGTTCATGGCGCGGGCTTCCAGTCAGCGGGGATCAGGTACTCGAAGTTGTCGGCCTTGCCGCCTTTCTTGATCTTGCGTGCCTTGTGCGGGTCTTTCGGCTCGGGGTCGAAGCCATCGGGCGGGCCGACGGTGATGTTGCAGATCGTGCCGGCGTCCAAGCTGTACTCGATCTCACTGATCAACATGTCGCGGTCGATCCCAAGCACAGGGTCAACAATCCGCACCAACATGTTCGGCAACCACAGCGCACCGTTGGACTGCCGCCAGCCTTGCACCTGGTACTTGAGGGTCAGCGCCTTCCCCATTCGGTTGCCGCGCTCCCAGTTCGCCCGTGCACTGGCCAGTTCCGGCGTCATCTGCCCGCTTTCATGGATCAGCAACACCCGCCTGCGCGCCGCTCGGGGATCGGTGACGGCGGCCTTCACCTCGCTGGCCTGCTCGGCGCGCTCGCCATCGGCGCCAGAGCGCTGCCCGGTAACCCGGTACTCGGAGAACACCCCCGAGAAATCCAGATCCGCTTCACCGCTCAGCAGGTTTTCGCCCAGTACCAGACTGTCGACAGCATGACCGGCGCTGCCCGGCTTGATGATCACCAGCCGACCGCGTGGGTCATCGGTGGACAGCAGGCGCGAGAGCGTCAGCAGGCGGTCGATGGATTCGAACGTGGTTTCCCCAGGCTCGATGGTGTGGTCGGCCAGCTTGCCGGTGTCCGGCACCTGGCTGCGCACCGCGATGTTGTAGTCGCTGGCCAGCGCCGTAACGATTCGCTGCACACTCTGTCCTTTCCACTGCCCTGGCTTGTTCACTGCAGAGCAGTCCACCAGGTCAGCGGTCAGTGAGCGGCCGCTGATCGAGCGCGTCACCTGCCGGGCGTCGTAGCGTACCGGCGTGGCGAAGACCCAGCCGGTCAGCACCAGATCTTCGCCGATCAGCACTTCGCAGCGGTCACCCTGGCGAATCGGGATTTCTTGGGCCTGGCCGGGCCACTGCCACGTCACATCGAGGCTGAAATCCCGGGCTTGGCGCTCGATGCCGGCGCCGATGCGGACTTTCTTCCAGCCGCCATAATCCATGCCGTTCACGCGCAGCGTGACAGCGTTCAATGGGTTCATTCGTTACTCCTGTGCAACGCGCAGGGTGTCCGCCGGCAGGAAACCGGGGTGTCTCACCCTGTTGCGCGAAACGATCTCGTCGGCGCGTGTGGCATCGCCATACAGCCGGTACGCCAGCACCACCGCCGGCAAGCTTTCTTTCGGGGTGACATCGACCAGGCGTACACCCGCCATGGCCACCTTCGTCAGATGAGCGCGCAGTTTCTTCTGGGTGCTCTGCAGCACGGCGAAATGCGCCGGCGGCGCGGTCATCCCGGCTTGCCAGATCGCATCGCTAAGCGCGTCACGCAAGGCCAGCACGGCGTCGGTGGTGGGCACCTCGGGCCGCGTGATCGGCGTCCCCACCTGCTGCTCAAGCGTGGGCACCCCGGGCAGCGTCACCGGTGCCTGCACCACCGGCATCTGCGCGGCGATCTGCACGGCCTTGACCAACAGCGCGTCACGTACCAGGTCGCGGGCGGCCTCCACGGCAGCCACGGTGGCTTGGCCACCAGCAGGCGGCGATGCCGCAGTCAGACCTGCCGCCGCCGTTGTTGCGTTGCTGGCCTGGCCGGCCAACACGGTAAACGCGGGCGCCTGATCCTCGTCGCCCGTCCACCGGCTACCATCCCCGAAACCGGAAAACTGCGCGTCGACCATCGTGGCCAGGTTGTCGGGGAAGTTGGCCAGCAGGTCGGCCAGCACCTTGACCGATGTGATCGCGCTGGCGATCTGCCCGAGCTCACCCTGAATAGCCATCTGCACACCGGCGATACCGTTCTGCAGCTGCACCGCGGCGATCCGCACTCGGTTGACCACGGCCATGGCGGCCCGGTAGCGCGCAATCGCCGAGTCGAGCCAACTCTCGGACTGGTCTTCCAGCTGTCGCGAGGTGTTGGGTACACCCACCGGATAGCCCTTCTCCCCGGACTCGATAAAGTCAAGCTCGAAGCGCACCATGCCACCGGCTTTGCGGTCGTGCGATACGTCGCAGCCATCGCCGGCGGTGACCTGCATGCGTCCGAACCAAGGGTGTATCAACTCCCCGGGGCCAGGCTGGTTCAGCGCGTGCAGGAGGTTGTCGCGCTGGAAGAAGCAATCGTCTCCGATGACGAAGGCGGTCAGCTTGACCCGCCGCGTCTGCGCGCCCATGTCTTCCACCAGCGGCTTGTCCCGCTGCGGGTACTCGTGCAGCTGGACACGGCGCCCTACCGGCGTTGAGTCAGCGTCGACAAAGAAACCCACCCCACGGAAGGACGCGGGGTGCAACTGATCGCGCCACGTTTGCTCAGCCATGCATTACCTCGCGAGCGATCGATAGCCGACGTTCTGCGAAACAGACACGCCGGGCTGGTTGGTCTTGGCTTCCTCCACCCGCATGCCGGGTGGGGCGTTCTCGAAGCGCACCGCAATGGAGCCTTCCAGGCCTTGCTTCTGACCTTGGGCTGCCTGCTGCACGAGGGAGCCCGGTGCGGGCCCGCCCGGAGCACGCAACAGGCTGGCCGTGCCCACGGCCGGAGCCTTGAGCAGGTCGGTGGTGGCAGGTATACCGAGCCGTGCGCTCATGGCCTGCTGCTGGGCCGCCGCCTGCTGACCCGCATTGGCAGCCAGCAACGCACCATCGCCCTGCCCTACAGCCTCCCCGTTCCTCACGTTCTGCGCATACGCGGCGCGCTGCATGGTGGCGGTGATGCCTTCGCCTTCGCCTTCGTCATCCATGCCCATGAACTTCATCATCGGCTCGATGAACTTACGTACCCTGTCCCAGATGCCCTTGAAGAACCCGACGATGGGCTCCCAGTTCTTGATGATCAGGCCCAGCGGCGTCCAGGCCGCAAACTGCTTGAACAGCTCCCAGGCCGGCACGGTGTATGCCTTGATCAGCTCCCACAGCGCCTCGAAGAACGGCCCCACAGTGCCCCAGTTGGCAATCAGGAAACCGGCGGCGAGCGCAATGCCGCGCACGATCATGCCGATAGGGCTCATGCTTGCGACCCCGTTCATTACAGTCAGCACCGCCGTCGCACTGGCGGCCGCCAGGCGCAACACCGTGAAGCCCACGGCTGCGCCAAGGATCCCCTTGATCAGCCCCGGGTGAGCAGCCGCCAGACCGGCAACCTGACTCACCAGCGGGCCAACGAATGCAAGGAAGTCGTTGAGCGGCGGCAGCAAGATCGAGCCGACCGAGATACCCAACCGGGTCACCCGGTTCTGCAGCAGCTGCAGGGCATTGGCCGTGGTCGCCGCCCGCGCCGAGTACTCCGCCTCCATGGAACCGGCGAACTTGCCTTCGGCACCGACGTTCTTGAAGTTCTTCTGCAGCGTGTCGAGGCTGGTCAGCAATGGCGCAATGGCCCCCACCGACTCCTTGCCGAACAGATTGGTCAGCACCGCCGCCTGTTTGCTCTTCTCGACCTTGGCCAGCGTCTTGAGCACCTTGTTGATCGTGCCTTCGCTGTCCTTCTGCATACCCTCCGCGATCTCATTGGCATCCAGGCGCAACGACTTGTAGGCCTCCCGCTGAGACTTCGTCGCTGCATTGCCAGCGGTCAGGGTCAGCATGAAGTTCTTGATGCCCGTGGCGGCCACGTCCTGAGCAATACCCACCCCGGCCAGGGCCGAGCCCATCGCCGCCAGCTGCCCGGCGTTGACCCCGGCCACTTCGCCCAGTGGGCCGATGGCCGTGACAATGGCCGAGATCTGCGCGGTGCTGGCCGCGCCCGTGTTGCCCAGGTAGTTGATCTTGTCGGCGAGGGTGACAACCTCGGCCTGGTTCAGGTGAAAGGCAGTCCGCCACTTCGCCATCATCTCGCCCGATTGCTCGGCGGTCTGGTCGAAGGCAACCCCCATCTTCACCGCGTCCTCGGCGAACTGGTTCAGCTCTGCCCGAGCGATACCCGACTGACCACCAGCCGCGACAATCGCAGCGATGCCATCGGCCGCCATCGGCAAACGCTCGGACAGGTCGAGCACATCGGTGCTCATGGCCTGGAACTGCTCGGGCGTTTCGAAGTCGACGACCTTCTTGACGTCGGCCATGGCGCTTTCGAAGTTGATCGCCGCCTTGACCCCCATCACGAACGGGGCTGCGATAGCCCCGCCCTGGACCGCATCGGCGAAGGTGATCTTGCCCAGGCCCGAGGCGTTGATCTGCTTGCGCAGCGTGGCCACGTTCTTGCGCACGCCGGTGATCACCGGCGAAAGCTTGTCGACGCCGGTGATCAGCGCCTTGAGCTGGAATTTATCCGCCATCCCCTGCCCCCACTAGTGATTGGATCCGGCTCGCGTTGGCGTAGCCCTCCAGCAGGTCGTCCAGCGCCCAGTCCTTGACATGCTCGGGACTGAGCTTCCAATACCAGGCGAGGTCGTAGACCAGCTGCATCAGGCCGTCGAGGCTTCCGCCTTCGCGGCCTTCTTCTCCGGGGATGCCATGAAAAAACCAGCCAATGCCCAGGCCGCCGCGTTGAGGTCGGTCACGTCCAGCTGATCAACCGAGCTGCTGGGGATCTCGCCGCACACGACGATGTACTTGGCGGCAATGTCGAGGTTGAGACCGACCGACTCGTCCTTTTCGATGCGATACGGCAGCTGGCCGATCTGGCGGCACTCGCGAGTCGTCGGACGGCGCAGAGTCAGTTCGGTGAGCGGCTCGCCATGAGCCTGGATGGGGGTACCAAGTTTGATGGTGGTGGTCATTACTGCCAGTCTCCCGAAACGCCTTCGAAGTTGAGTGAAACCTTGCCGTCATCGCCGGTCACGTTGACGTCATCGACCGTGTAGGCGCCGGATAGCACGTAGCTACTGCCGTCCTTGAACTCGGCGGTAATGGTCATGTTGGTGGCCTCGGCGATCTTGGCGAACGGGAAGCCAGGGGTTTTAACCGCGTCGACCTTGAGGAACGGGGCGCGATCTTCTTCCTTGAAAAAGCCAGGCGTGATGGTTTCGCGCTTGACCTTGGACAGCGGCGCTTCGACGCCGCCGGTAATCACCAGCTGGGCACCGTCGACCTTGATGTAACAGGTGCCCGCGACTTTCTGACCCATAAAAGGCCCTCATGAAAAAGCCCGCACGCGGCGGGCTTGGAATAGATGGGACGCGGATCAGGCCGCGTCGGCGGGGTATTGCAGGCGGAACTGGTACAGCAGCGCGAACACGCGCAGCTGGTTGACCAGATCCGGCGGATACAGCACGTTCAGGCGGTTGGGATTGGTGGCGTCCCGCTCAACGATCAGGTTGGCCTTGAACGCCTCGGTGTTCTCCACGATGCCCAGGCTTTCGAGGTAGCGATAACCGGCAATCAGCTCGCCACGGATCACCAATGGCGTGACGATGGCCTGGCCAGGCCCGAAGACCGTGCCGTCGTTGGCCAGCTTGTGGCGGCCGTACTTGCTGGTGATGATGCTGGCCAGGTAACGCAGCACGTAGGCCGTCTGGTGCAGCGGTTCGCTGTCCAGATACGAATCATCGACCTGTCCGTAGGCGTTCTTCTGGTAGGTGGTCACGGCGCGCTGCAGGCGCATGTAGCCGCCTTCGTAGTACGCCGTGCCGATGCCGTTGCTCAGCAGAGATTGGCGCTCGGTCAGCATGAAGCGCTCGCTGGACTTGGCTGGATCCAGCCCCGGCAGCGTACCGGTCTGGGTTGGCCGAGCTGGGTCGGCGCTGATGAATACCGCAGTGCGCGCCGCGACCTGCGCCGCAACCACCCACACCGGCTGCGGTACACCGGTTTCGAAGCCGATGACGGTCATGTGCGGGTCATTACGCTGGCTGCCCAGCGCGACCAACTGACCGAGGGTGCCGCGCTTGGCGCTGTAGACATGCCCCCACAGCTGTTTCGACCAGGACCAGCGACCGCTGTTTTCGTCCATGGCGTCTTTCCAGGCGTCCAGGGTGTCGGCGTCAGTCCAGGGTTGCGCGCAGAACTCGAACGGCTCGTCACCCAAGGCTGCCAGCAACGGCGCCATATCAGGGCTGCCCACGCCGCCAGTCATCACGGCGACGGCCAAGGTCAGCCCCTGCGGGGTTTCCTCGCCATTCGCCCGCCCCAGGCGGTTCAGCTCGACGCGCACATCATTGCCCAGCTCGCCCTTGAACTTTGCTTCCAGGGTGACCACCCCACCGGCAGCCGTCGCGGTCACCGGCAGGTCGAGCATGGCATTCACGCTGGCAGCAACTGCCGTGGCCACCGCTGCCGCGCTCATGGTCGCAGTAGCCGTGGTGCGCACCCGGGTGCCGCCGATGTACAGATTGACCAGGCCGGCGGCAGACGCCGTGCCCGTTACCGTAACGGTAGCCTTGGCGGTGGCGCCTTCGCTGACCTTCACCGGCAGGCACCAGACCTCCCCGGCCACGTCGAGAGCGCGGTGGGCCGCGAACATCGTCGCCAGCATCGAGCCAGGTCCGCCAATTTCGACGGCCTCGGCCTGCCGGGACACCAGCACCAGGCCGCCGATCTCGCTGCTGTCGGCATCGTCGTTGACCTGGCCGACGATCAGCCGCCGCAGGGCGCCGGCAGCCCCGCTATTGGCCATGCTGTTGTCGACCTCGGCATAGAACAGCGGCACCTTCAGGTCGCTGGGGATGAAGCTGAACGGGACACTCATGCCTGGGGCTCCTTCGCGGCCTTCTTGGTTTCGACCGGCACTGCATCGCCTGCATCGAGGCGACGTTGCCAGTACGCGTTATGCGGGACCGAATCCCCCGCTTCAGGCAGCAACACGCCACCCTTTTCCGGCATAGGGCACGCACGGCCCGGGGCCGGCTTGACCTTGATCTGTTTCATTGGGGGAAGTCCTCGTGAATCTCGAAATCGATTCGGCCATCAGGGCCGATGGGTGGGTGGCTGTCGACATGTAGGTTGAAACCCTCCAATGCCGGCAGGCCGGCCAGCTGCCATTCCTGCCAGGTCTGCGGCTTGCCTTCGCCGGTCTGATCCCAGCGGCCGAGCTGGAAATCGGCATAGAAGCGGTAGCGGTAGACCATGCGGTCGCGGTCGAGCAGCAGTAGCTGGCCGCCGTCGTACAGCAAAGGCCCCGATTCGTCGTCGGGCTCGAAGCCCACCAAGGCGCGCCACACCTGGGCGCGCACGTCGTGCAGCACGTCGACCACCGACTGCCCGCGCTCATCGTCGGTAGGCAGCACGACACACACGTCGATGACGTCGCGCACGGCCTGGGTATAAACGTTCTGCGCTTGCGGCTCTTCGGCCGAGTCGCCAACGGCGATCACATAGGCCGCCGGCGGGGGCATCTTGGCGCTGTCGGCGGTCGGGTCCCAATCCAGACCGCCGGCCACGCGCCCTTCGAAGCCAGGCGCATAGGAGCGCAGCTGCTCGATCACAGGCGTGATTTTCATGTCAGGTACTCAGTTGAGCAGCGCGGCGGCAAAGGCCTGCTGCAGGATGCGCCGCACCTCGTCTCGGCTGTCGACCAGAGCGTCGGTCATGTAGTTGTCGCGGGGCCTGATCCGCCACCCGCCCCCACTCTTGCGGCGCACGCCGTAGTGCAGGTAAGCCGGGTAATACTCCTTCATGCTCGTGGTCTTGCTGGGTGCGACACGCACCAGAAATCCCGAGCGCGACACCTTGTAGCCGATGGAGTCGGTAGTGGCCCCGCTGCGGTTGACTGGGTAGCCGTCCTGGCCACCGCCGAGCGCCAGATTCATCTGCGCCCGGCCGGTAATCAGTTGGCCAACCTTGCGCATGCCGGCGCGGATCTTTCGCTTGTTGAAGGCCTCTTGGTCGAACTTGTCGAAGCCCTCGACATGCAGATAGCCGTCAATCGAAACGGAGTTGGCCACGGCCACCTCCCGCCGGCGCATTCGCCGCCTGCAACTCCTCGACTTCGATCACCAACCACACCTGCCGCCCGCGCATACCGGTAGCCCGCTTGACGCGGAACACCCGGCCGCCGGCGACCAGTTCATGCCGCGTGTCCAGGTCACGCACGAACCGGCAGTAGATTCGATGCGTGATGGTCGTACCGGTCTGCACCGACCCGGTGTAGGTGGCCGTGCCTAACGGCTCGATCTTGCACCACCGCTTGGCCACTACCTCGAAATGCGAGTCCAGGCCGGAACCGCTGGGCGTGTCGTTGCGGATGCGCACCACCGCCCGGGTGCGCAGTTCGCCCGCTTCCGGCTCCCTCACAGAGTGAACCAGCGGTAAGGCTGCACCAGGGCGTCATAGGCCAGCGGCAGCGTCTTGGTGCCGTTGCTGGTCGACTCGGTGACCGGCTCGCGGTTGCGGTGCCAGTGGGCGACCAACAGCAGCATGGCCAGCTCCACGTCGTCCGTTACAGGTAACGCGTTTTCTGGCGCATCGATCGGCAGCAGCCCACGCAGGTAGACTTCATCGCCGGTCGCGTCTGCCGGCGCGTCGGCCGGCAGCGTGACCCAGTACAACCGCCGGCCACTGTCCTTCTCGACCTGGCGACGCGCTGCGCGGGCGTAGGCCTGCAGCAGCGTGTCTTCCTCGGTTTCATCCAGCTCCAGCTTGCAATGGCTCTTGATCTGCTCAAGCGTCAGCATGGGCAACCCTCCCGTCAGGCGGTCTTGCCCACCAGGTGCTTGATGGCGGCCGTGTCCTGCAGCACCAGGCCGAAGCGCACGAACGCCAGGAAGCCGACCTGGCCGTACTCGGCGTAACGCTCCACCAGGCGCTTGAGGGTCAGGCTACGGACCGCGCGCAGCACCAGTTCGTTGAAGTCACCGGCATACATGAATTTCTTGCCGGCGCCGATATCGGCGATGGCCTGATCGATCACGTACTGATGCTTGAGGATGGTGGCCGGACGGTCGCTGTCGATGCCGGGCAGCCACAGCGGGCGATTGTTGGCGTCCACCATTTCTTCCATCGCCTGCAGCGTCTTGTCGTTGAACGCCAAGCGGAACTTGGCCGCCGCACGATACGCCGGGTCAATGGAGTGAATCAGGCTGTTGACCTCCTGCCAGGTGAAGGCGGTGGCCTTGGCCGTCATGGCACCTTGAGGGGTCGAGTATTCCAAGCCCTTCGGCTGCGCCGGCGTATCGGCGGTTTCACCGGCGCCGGTGCCTTGGACGATCAGGCGGTTACGGGTACGCGACACGCGCTTGCCGATGCGGCCGGCCAGGTAGCCTTCCATGTCAATGCCCGAGTCCTGCAGCAGCTGTTCAGAAACGCGGATAATTCGCGAGCTGATGGTGTGCGACCCGAGGGTGCCCATACCGAACTCGACGTCCTTTTCGCCAGCGGCCTTGTTCTCGCCGATCAGTTCGCCTTCTTCCTCGCCGCCGTTGCTGGTGGCCCAGGCAATCGGCGCGCCATTGTCGGTCTGCAACAACTGGCACACCGAAGCGATACCGCCGTAGGTCACCAGCGATTCGATCACCTTGGCCTGCAGGGTGGTCGGCACGGTGAAGCCGCCCGCCTCGTTCGGGTTGGTGCCTTGAGCCCGCATTTCCAGAACCACGGAGCGCTGCTCAGGGGTCAGGTACTCCAGGCCGCGACGCACCCAGTTATCCCAGGCGCTGCGCTGCTCGGTGTCGGCCTCGTTCTGCGGCGCGTTGTTCGGACGGTCGCGGTCGAGGTTCTCGACAAAGCTCTGATCCTGGGCGCGCAGTTCTTCTTCACGCTCGATCTTCTCGCGCAGCCCCTTGAGGTCGGCTTTCATGCCTTCCCACTTGCTACGGACTTCACCGGTCCAACCATCGTCCGGGGTGGTTTCGTGCAGCGAGCGCATTTCGGCCGACAGCTTGTTATAGGCTTCTTTCAGTTGTTGCAGGGTCATAGCTCCCCCTTGGGATCACAGTTCGTTGAGGTCAAGCAGGCGCTCGCGGGCATCGCGCTCGAAATTTGCGCGGGCTTCGTCGCCTTCGGTTTGCGCCTGCTTCCAGGCAGTCAGGGAGCGCTGGGCAGCGCTGGAGTCGGGGTAAGCCGGGAACGCCACCGGCCCTACGTCGCGTAGCTCGGCGATCTTGAAGATCGTGCGCACGATCAGGCCGTCTTTCTCTTCGTGCCAGGTGTCGCCACCCCTGGCCACGCGCATGGCGAAGCTGCTGCCGCTCATGTCGCCACGGCGCAACGGCTCGACCACCAGGTCGCGGATGGTCTGCGTGTTGGGCGTGTCGATTTCGTACGCCAGGCCGCGCTCATCCACGGTCAGGCGCAACGTGCCGCTGGCCGTGCGGCCCAGCAGATAGGTCGGGTCATGGTTGAACAGCGCCCGAGTGTCCTGGTTCAGCACGTCGTCAAACGCGCCCGGGGCGATGATCTCCACAAAGGTGCCGCCCAACAGGTCGCTACGCTGGTTGAAGACAGCGGCATAGCCGGCGATCTTCGGCGCGCTGCCCTGGTCATCCGGCTGGACAGCACGAAGCTCGCAGTGCTGCGCCTGCAGCATGCGTTGTTCGAATTCACTCATGGGTTATTCCTGCTTCGTTACGGGTAACGGCTTGCCGTCGGCGCCGAGCAGCTGCGTGTTGACGTTGAGCAGCATCGAGTCGAGGCCTTCCAGCTGGTTGAGGTCTTCCAGCACGCGCACTTCGTTGCGGCTCATCCAACCGTCTTGAATGGCGATGCGGTAGAACTCGGCGCGCTCTTTCGGGGTGCCGCGCAACAGGCCGGCCAGGTTGAACTTGACGTAGTAGCCGGCCATGCGCTCGGCGCGGGTGAAGACGCGGCGGTTAACTTCTTCCTCCCAGTTCTTCACCCACGGCATGACCGTGTGGCGCACGAACTGGATGGCCTGTTCGCTGATGTTGGAAAACGTGGCCTTTTCCAGGTCGTTGATCATGTGCGCCGGCACGTTGAAGATGCTGGCAATCTCGCTGCGGGTCAGCTTGCGAGTCTCGAGAAACTGCGCATCCTCGGGCGCGATGGTCAGCGCCTTGTAATCGAGGTCGGCGGGCAACAGCAGCGTCTTGTTGTCCGAACGCTTGAGCCGTTCCACGGCGGCGCGCCAGACCGTTTTCAGGCGCTCCCAGCTGGTGTTATCCAGCTTCCCGTCCTTGACGGTGACAAGGCCCGTAGGCCGGCCGCCACCCTCGAAAAACTCCTTGCCGTAGCGCACCGTGGCCATACCCAGGCCGATGGTGTCGGCGTTCTGCCGGATGGGGCTGATGCCCATGCGCCGGTGCGAGCCGATGGCACGCAGGTGGATCATGTCCTCGGGCGACACCGCCAGCGGCGCGCCGTCTTCATCCTGGGTCGAGTACACCCAGCGATTGCCGTTCTTCACCAGCTCGGTGTGTTGCGGCTCGTGCATTTCCAGCGACAGCAATTCACCGCGACGACTGCGCACTGCTCGGGTGTAGCCGTTGCCCCAGCCGAGCACATGGGCCTGCTTGGTTTCCCGCCAACGGTAAGAGGTCTGCCAGGTGTTCGGCTCATCGTGCAGCAGGTAATGGGCCGGGTGGTCGGTGGCCACCTCGATCCGCCCGTTGACCTTGCGCAACACGCTCAGCGGCAACTGGGCCATGGAGCTGGACAGCACGTAGATGCATGCATACACCGCCGTCAGACGCATGGCCGAAGCCGGGCTGACGCTGATGCCTTGCCCTTCGAACAGGTATTCGGTCAGCTCCTTGCTGTTCATCGGCGTGCTGGGTACTTCCAGACTGCTGCGCTGCTCGAACATCGCGCCCAAGATCATCGCCACACCGCCTTGGCGGCGCCGGCCAACAACAGGCCGCCACCGACCATCAGGGCCACACCCGCCCCGAACTGGACGTAGAGGCCCGCGACAAACAGGCAAAAGCCTGCCGTCCCGATAGATTCAGGAAGCCATTTCATCGTAGGGGCTCACATAGCTAATAGGTCGTCTTCGGTCAGGCTGGCCAACAGCCCTTCCGGCTCAAATTCGCTGACCATGGCGCGGTTCATCGCCATCAGCGCGGCGACAATGCCGTCGATTTTGCGCATGTCGGTCTTGCCTTCGTCGGCCTTCATCGGCGTGATGCAGCCCTTGAACGGACGCACCACGACGTTGCCGGCCTGCCAGGCCAATACCGGGTCACTGCAGTGGCGCACACGGCCAGACAGCAGCGCTGCTTCCAGCTCGCGCATGGGCAGGTTCATGCTGGCCACGCCGCCGCCCATTTCGACTACCTCGGCGCCGTCCTTTTGCAGCTGGTGGGCCAGCTGGGTGGCGCGCCATTTGTCGTAGGCCACCTCCTGCACGTCAAACATGCCGGCGAATTCGCCCACCATGTCGCGCACCAGGTCGAAGTCCATTTCCTCGCCGTCGCAGACCTCCAGCAACCCGGCGTTGGCCCAGGCCTCGTAAGCGGCCTTGTTCGGCCCGCCCCGCTCTATCGCGCCTTCGGGCAAGAACGACTTGCAGAAGATGGTCCAGCGGTTGACCCACTTGCCGCTCCCCGGGACCAGCTCCACCTTGTCCAGGAACACCAGCGACACCGCGCAGATATCCGATTTGCTGGCCAGGTCAATGCCGATCCAGCAGCGTTGCCCCAAGAACTGATCCAGGGTCAGCGTGGGGTCGCCGCACGCCTCCCAGTCGGCCATGTTCAGCCAGGCTTCCTTGGCGCTTACCCAGATGTTGAGGTGCTTGGTCTTGAACGCGTTTTGCCGTGACGGGTAACGCGTCGCGTCGGCCTGGCGTTTCAGCAGGTACTCAGCCCCGACCGAGACGCCGTAGTTGGGGTTGGCCTTGCGCAGGACCGTCGGGTCTTTCCAGTCGTCGTCTTCGTCAATCGTGTAGATGATCCCGAACAACTCATCGTTCGGCACCGTCCCTTCCAGCTTGTCGATCACCTGGGCGCGCTGTAGGTAGCACGGCCCGGCGATGTTGTAGCCCGCCGTGGTGATCGCGAACATCATCGGCTGATCACGGGCGCCCATGCCGGTCAGCATGGTTTCGTAGAGCGCGGCCGAGGTGTGTTCGTGGAACTCGTCCACGATGGCGCAGCTCGGTGACTGGCCGTCGCCGGGGTCGCCGATCAGGGGTTCGAACTTGCTTTCGTCGCCGATCACCGACAGGTTTTTCGCCGCGACCTGGATGCCGAAGGCCTCGACCAGCTCGGGGGTGCGTCGCACCATCTGCCGCGCCGGCTTGAACACCTCCCAGGCCTGCCGCTCGGTGGTCGCACCGCAATACACCTCGGCGCCGAATTCATCATCCATCACCAGCATGTACAGGCCGACGCCGGCGGCTAGCACACTCTTGCCGTTCTTGCGCGGCACCTCGATGTAAACCTCGCGGTACCGTCGGCGGCGGGTCTTCTTATCGACCCAACCGAAGATGCTGCAGAAGATGAACAGCTGCCACGGCTCAAGCTTGATCAGCTCGCGCAGCGCCGCCCATTTGCCCTTGGCGTGCGGCAGCAGCTGGATGAACACCGCCACCTGCTCGGCGGTGTCGCGGTCGAAGGTCCAGCGAAAATTGCGCTTCTTCGACTTGGCCAGGTCATCCAGGTGCAGCTGACAGGCCCGACGCACGTACTTGCATGCCGAGATCTTGCCGGCCACCACGTCGCGGGCGTACTTGTTCGCCGCGTTTACGTTCGGGTAGCTGGCCATGTCCTAACTCACTTCGAGGCCCGCCCTCCTTTGAGCACAATGAACGGGTTTTCTGGTTTCTCCGGCCCGCCGCTGCCCATCAGGCGCGCACGGCTGGCCGGGTCCAGCCCGAGGGCTGCCCCGAAGCTGGCCAGCTGACGCAGCGCCTCGTTGATCACGGTGCAGGCGGGGTTTTTCTTGAGCACGCCCTTGGCGTCCACGACGGTGATGCCATTGCTGGCCACTTCTTCCTCGGCCAACCGCCACCGCTCATAGGCGGCGCAGAAGACCGCCAGGTTGTGCGTGTCGGTGCGGGTCATGATCCCGGTCTGGGTCAACCAGGGCGCAATGGTGTCCCACATTTCAATGGCCCATTCCCCCAGCCACTCCGGGGCGTCTGGGGTTTCCGCCAGCAGCGCCGGCGCGGGGCCGTCCTTCTTGAGTTTTCGCTTGCCGGGGTTGCCCTGCAGCAGCTTGAGGGCGGTAGGTTTCGCGGGTCGCCCCATCGTTCAGGCCTCCCGATTTTCTGGAATGCGATTTTTTTTAATTTCGCGGGTGTGTGAAAAAGGCTGGGCGATCGGTGGAGAGAGACGAAAGCTGTAGAGATTTTGCCCCGCCCCCCTTACTTGGCCGAATTTCGAGCACTTTTCGCTAATTTTGTCCGCAGATTTTCGCCATCGATTAAGGCAGCCAGATGTATGAACGGACGCTCTGGAACTCCGTCCGCGGCATGCATGTATGCGTCAATTGCTGCCACTAACTCATGCTGAACACGCGAAATCAGCTCTGGAAGTCCAAGCTTATGAACGTTTTTCCAAGAGTACAGCGCTCGATCCAGATGCCAATCACCATGGCGGATCAGCTCGGCACTTCGATTGCGCTTGATCGCTTTTTCGCGCAAACGCATAGCCTCACGCGCCAGGCGGACGGCCTGACCGCGACCGTGCCGACTCTGCCGCCGTTTTGAACTTGTGGCAGTTTTCATTGATGGCAAACAGGTTGGATGGGTCATTTGTTCCCCCTTCAAACTTCGGTATGCGATGGTCAACCTCTGTTGCCGGCAGTCGTCGACCATTACAGTCTTGGCACCGGCACAGATAGCGATCACGCTTGAGTACTGCCTTGGCAAGCTTGCGCCATGTCCAGTCATAACCCCGCTGCTCAGCAGTGCCACGGCGAGGGTTGTTCCAACCAATTGCGAGCGAGGCATGCGCACTACAGTAGCCATGGCTATCACTGGTTTTGCCAGGGCACATTGGCACTCGACAGGGACGCTTGGCCTTGGGCGGCATGTTCAGCTCTCCACCCTTTTGCCCATGAAACGGTCGGAATACTCACGAAGCTTGTCCACTCCCATGAAACCAACCATGCAGCCTGCGAAGACGGATAGATTGGCAGGGAGCGCGAAGTACTCCAGTACAGGGAGCAGGCTCACTGCAATCAGCCCGCAAATGGCCCCTTCAAGTAGGACCTTGCGACCTCGGCCGCCTCCATAAATGACTCGAAACATCGCCACTGCGGCGGCAATGCCGCCAGTGGAAAGCTGGGGTTGGTGCGCTATCAGCCAAGCGAGCGCTGCGGCCCAAAGGCCGGGATCTTTCTCAGGCATACGGGCCGTCTCGACTACTCCCATCACTGGGAGCACAAATGAAAAAAGGCTCACCGAAATGGCGAGCCTTTGGAATGGATAAAGCTGGCAACCCTGCTGGTTCGCTGTTGTGACTTGCCTTCAGAGCACGCCGACCATCAACGCTGGACGGTGATATCCAGAGGCGAGAAACCCCGCACCCAGGCGGGGCTCTGAGAGCTCTCACTCAGCTGATTCGTTTGACTTTTTTAGAATCAAAGTCATCTTTGACAGTTTTAACAATCGCCTCATAGATAGGTGCGAAGGCCCCGTTTTGAACAGCGTCGCGACCAAAAGACTCGGAAGACTTGGAGTTTCCAAGCAAAGAAATGGTGCTGAAAACGAAATTGTCCGCGTCAATTGAGATCCGCATCTGAACATCATAATTCCATTCGTAACTCGGATCTCCCGTAGGAAGGATCCT
Source organism: Pseudomonas sp. 2hn (assembly GCF_019646095.1). NCBI lineage: Bacteria > Pseudomonadati > Pseudomonadota > Gammaproteobacteria > Pseudomonadales > Pseudomonadaceae > Pseudomonas > Pseudomonas sp. 2hn. The sequence goes on from NZ_CP081016.1 coordinate 3,674,040, forward strand.
GAGCCGAAGGGTGAAGTTCAACTGGCCGATTCCATCCGGCTCACAGTCTTCGATGTCCAAATTTCTGGCCTCAAACGCATCGCCGCATCCGACTCCAATGCGAACTGCAGCCGGGTCGGCAACCCCTAAGAATTTAGGCAGCCGGCTAGCCATGAGATTTGCCGCAAAAACCAGTTGTTCGCTCTGCTCGTCTATCGCTTCATCCCACTTGCGGAACTCATCTTGCAGCTCTTGATAAATCGTCATCACACGCTCCATGCTGGGCTATGGCAAAGCGCCATGCTCCATGCTGACGATACCAACAAAAAACCCTGACGCAATGGCCAGGGTTTCGGTGTCGCGTTGCTTGCAAGCTGGACACGCTGCTATGAAAACAGAGCTATTCCATATGGACAACCCCTTTTTTCAAGCAGCACCCCTCAAGTCCTCAAGCACGCAGTCCACCCAGGCCGCACCTGCCTTGATCAGCTCTCGCGCCTTCATTTCACTGACACCGTAGTGGCGCCCTACCCGCACCGCAGGCCATTTCGCCCCGTAATACAACCAAACCATGTCGCCCATCATCTGGTCACGCCGGCAGAGCCTTGCCACGGCTCCATCTACAGCCATGGCAATCTCATCGATAAGTGCATACGGCTTAGAGGCCGATGGGAGATGATCGCGCATCAGCGCGAAAGCAGGCGACGTATAGCCCGGAACTCCCATTCCATCCATCCGCCACCATCCCCACTGTTCCAACATGTATTCGGTATCGCCTAATGGGCGGTGCAGCGGCTTTCTTGTGTTCATCATTCAGTCCCCGGTGTAGTTGGTGCCGCCGGCGCCCAGCCGGTTGCCTTCCTGATACAGCGCCTCCGGGCCGGTCGCCCGGAGGGTCTTCAATTGCTCGATCTGCCGTGTCGCGGCCTGGAGCATCATGCTGAGCTGAGTCACCAGATCCTCCTGGGCCAAGGCCTCCCCAGTTACTGCTGCTACCCAGCCCGAGGCATTGCAGCGTTCGCACGACAGCTCATAAAACAAGCCCTTGATAAGCGCTTTCCCGAAGCACTCCGGGCATTGAGCCAGTTCGATTACCGGCTTCTTGAGGGCCGGTCCGTGGCTCTTTTTCATGCTTTCGAATCCTCGCCTATGGTTGTTTCCTGAATCCCGTTGCAGCCCTCGCGCTGCGCGGCTTGTGGGCCATTACCCGAATCTGCGTTTCTACCCTCCTTCTTCCCGTGGATGCGCTCGAAACCCTTGCTGTCGAGAAACGCATGCCACTGTTCCAGGGCGTCGCGCTTGCGCTCCTCGGCGGTGGTCTGGATGTACACCTGAACGTTGTGGCCCATGGTGTGGTTGATCAGCAGCTCACCGATTAGGAAGTCGATGCCCAGGTCCGCCCAGCAGCCCCTGGCCAGCTTGCGCAGGTCGTGACTGGTCCACTCGCCTTGCCCCAGGCGGGTGAAAACCTCGGCGGCCTGCTTCTCGCTCAGGCAGCGCCCTGACCGCCCCGGGAACAGGAAGCGCCCGGTATAGCCCTGGGCCTGCTGCCACTCGCGGTACGCATTCAGCAGCGCGCACACCTGATCGGTCAGCGGCAGCGAGTGCTCTACCCGGGTCTTGGTGTGCTCGGCCGGCAGGTACCAGCGGCGGGTGGCCAAGCTGATGTGCGGCCACTGCGCCATGCGGGTCTCGCCGACACGGTTGCCGTGACACAGCATCAGCAGGGCCAACATGGCGTCGGTGGGTGCCTGGGCGTTGACCTCGACCAGCAGGCTCAGCAGGTCTTCGATCTGCTCCGCACGCAGGCGGGCCGCCTTGGGCTTGATCCGCGCCTTGGTGAAATCGCCGAAGCGCATCCCCGCCATGGGGTTGGTGGCGATCATCCCCAGGTCCTGGGCCTTCTTGAACGCGTCGGCCAGCAGGCCGAACACCAGGCGCACGTACTCGAGCGACAGCTGCTCCTGCAGCGGCCACACCAGGTCGCGGTCCAGGGCGCTGCGGCTGACATCAGCCAGGCCCATGCCGCCCAGGCGCGGGATCAGGTGGCGAGCAATGGCCGACTTGGCCGTGGCCTTGCGCTTGGCCGACAGGCTGCGATTGCGCTCCAAGCGATCAGCGAACCAGGCCAGCAGCTCTCCCACCTGCTCCCAGCCCGACACCGTGGCGACGTTATCGGCGGCCAGCCGCTGGCGGATCTCCGGCAGCGCGGCCAGCACCACCTTGACGGACTGGTCGGGATACGCGCCGATCCGGTGCCAGCGTTTGCGCATCACCAAGTACCAAGTGCCACGCGGGCGGGCCTCGGTGAAACGAAAGCGCAAGCCTGGATAGCGTGGGTCGCGTAGCAGCACGGCAGACAGGTCGTCGCCCCGGCGGCGCAGCTCAGCGTCGGAAAATGCGATAACCGACGTCATGCAATCAGCACCCCTTCGTTGAGCAACGCGGCCTGGGTGCGCATGACGCCCTCGGCGTGGTACTGCCGCGCAATGTCACGGTCGACCACTCGACTACGGCTGTCACAGGCGTCATGGCAGGCGCTGCACGCCCAACCGCCCTGCATGTCGTGTGGTTTCATGCCGACACCGCAAGTGCCCGCCATGCGGTAATGCGCAAGCACGGTGGTTTCTGGGTTGCCATTGCACACCCCGGGAATGCGCACTTGGCACTCCCGGCCGCGTGCGGCCTTGGTCAGTTTCGATTGCCGCATGGGCTGTCTTCTCCATGAAGGTCGATGACGGTGTAAGCGCTCGGCCACATGAGCTGGCCATGCGCGACGGCCGAAGCTTTGTCGCGATAGAGCGCAATGGGTGGATGCGAGGTACAGGAGAGCCCGAACAGGTCGGAGCGGCAGTACAGCGCGTATCGGTATTCGGTGAGGTCAGGTGCGGGAAGCTCGATCATCGGCCGAGCATCCTCGACCGGATCGCCGCCAGAGCTTCATTCCCCACTTTCGGCGTGCGCTGGCCTGGCACCTCTGCAGGAAGTGCCAACGGCATCCGCTGCAGCGGCTCACCTGCAACCAGGCGCCGAACGGCAATCGTGTAGTTGCGCTCGAACAGCTTGGCGCTCACGTCGGTAGCCAGCTTGTTCAGGTTCTCGAAACCACTTTCCTTAGCGGCGTGCCAGACAGCGTCATGGGTCCACTTGCCCTTCCCTGCCATGGCGGGATGCGCGTTACGGCAAGCCTCACGAAAGGCAGCAGCCAGCGGGGGAAGGCCCAGCATTTCCGGCGAAGGCTGGCACCACTCGATGAACTTCCCGGGCGCCGGGATGAACTCGCGGCCGGATTGCCGGCAGCGCATCAAACCGAACTGCAGTTGCTCCGGGGTGTTGATGCCGGCCTCGAGAAACGCGGTTAGCCACTGCTGCTTGGCCGCCTTGTACGTCGCCTCATCCGGCCATGCCTGCTTCCAGGCGCTGCAGATCGTGCGCAGATCACGGAACAGGTCGTTGATCACCGACGCAGTTCTGCGATTGAGCTCGGCCTTCACGTCGGCAGGCAGCGAGTAATCCGAGGGGACGTATTGGCCAGTCTGGACCTTTGCCCACAGGCCATGGGCTACGGTTGCAACCTGATTCATTGGCCGCCCCCTTCCCCGATCCACGACGTGTCATCGTCATCGAAGCTGGAGCGCTGCGATCCGCTGCTGCGAGCAACGGGAGAGCGCGCAGCGCGAGCGAGATCGGATTTCACCCAGCTGACCAGAGCGGCCAGCCACTGCTTTTCGGTTTGGGCCAGGCCCTTGGCATCGTGGTGGAGCACGAAGCCGGATATGGCAACCGCGTTGAACTGATCCAGGGTCAGACCTGCTCGACGGGCGTAGGCCTTCAGCAATGCCGGATTCGGTTCCCAGTCGAGGGACATTGCGAATGGCTCGCGCTGAGAGAGAGTAGATTGGTTCAATGACGGATTGGGTGCAGCTGCTGCACCCCGTTCTGCGTTTTGCTGCACCCCGTTCTGCTGCGAGCTGCACCCCGTGCGGTTTCCTGCACCCCGTTCAGGACGAGGTGCAGCAGATGCACCCCGCTTAATCAGTAGGTCGTAAACGACGGGGCGACGGTCGCGGCGATCGATATGGGCGGCAGCAATTGCCTGGTTGCCCTCAGCGATCCAACCGGCCTGGGCGAGCTCATCTAGCTTCAACCGCACTGTTCGCTCAGAAAGGCCGGTGTCGTCAGAGAGAGTCCCGGCAGAAGGGAAAGCCCCTCTTCCATCGCTGCCTGCATAGTTGGCGAGGCAGAGCAAGACATGACGGGCTGCAGGATTCTCAAGTGCAGCTTTGGGAATGGCGAGTGCCCAGGTCATAGCTTGTACGCTCACGCTCGCCACCATTGCGATAGACATAGAGCGACAGGCGCAGCATTGCGCGCATCATGGGAGAGATGCATAATTAGCCCCGTTTGAAGTAGTAGAGAAAGCCGGGCTGCCACCCGGTTTTTTTATGCCTGCGATTCGAGTACTGGATGAATCAGCAGGTGTGTTGGTCATCTAGTGACTCATGACCCGACAATGCAAAATTCCCCTGTCAGGCCATCAGCTCAGGCCAAATCACATGCCAATCACTGGGGCGGAGCTGCCGCCTAGTCACCGCTCCAGCACTAGCTAGCTCGGTCTTAGCAGACATCTCTGCTGAAGCGGACTTATGTCCATAAGCAACCAGCCTCAGGTATGCCCGAGACGTTCCTGTTTGTGCGATCTGGTCATCAGTCGCCGTTTTGAGCCACTCCAGCAGCCCGTTGTTTCTGGTCCGCATGTCCGGGCCTCCATCATGGTCCGCCAAATTATTACCGACAGGTAATAATTAAACAATACCTGCAGGGAATTTACCTTTTGGTAACGTTTTCAGATCATTGCTCAATGGAAATCTCAGATACCCGCCGCGACAATTTGCGGCTCCTCATGAACTCGCGCTTCGAAGGCAAGCAGGCCCGTATCGCTGACGCCCTAGGGAAAAGTGCGAACTACATTTCCCGGTGCCTCGCACGCCCTGATAGCGCAGGCGCAAAGAAGATCGGGGAAGACCTTGCCCGCGAGATCGAGGAAACCCTCGGCCTCCCTCGCTATGCGATGGATCAACCAGGGCTATCTGCTAAAGGCGTGACAGAAATTCAGGCGAATGCCGAGGTCGTCGGCTCATTTGACGTCTGGGATGACAACACGCCTCTGGCTGACGACGAGGTCTATGTGCCGTTTCTCAAGGAAGTAGAGCTTTCCGCAGGCCGGGGTCGCACTGCAGTGGAACAGGCTAGCGGCCGTAAGCTTCGCTTCGGCAAGCTAACCCTCCGCCGGCAAGGCGTTCAGCCGAGCGATGCCGTATGCGTGACCGTAAGCGGGAACAGCATGGAGCCAGTCCTTCCAGATGGGAGCACCGTAGGAGTAGATCAAGGCAGAACGGCAGTGGTAGACGGCAAGATGTACGCCATAAATCACGGCGGCCAATTGCGCGTGAAAACGCTATACCGCCTGCCAGGTGGTGGGGTACGCCTACGTAGCTATAACCGCGACGAACACCCGGATGAGGAGTATTCGGCGGAAGAGCTTGTCTCCAAGCAGATCCTAGTGATTGGCCGAGTGTTCTGGTACTCAGTGCTTCTTTAGCCCGCCCCTACCCCAATCGAAGCCCGCCATCGCGGGCTTTTTTTCGCCCGCCTCAAAAAAGATTACCTATAGGTATTGACCAAATATGTTACCCAAAGGTAACTTTGCTTCATCGCCGGATCGACACCGGCCAGCAACGAAGGCAGCGATGGACAGGCCTCAACTGTTCAGAGGGGTGGCAACTGCCCTGGGCGTGCAGCGTAAAGCGCCAATGCAGTTTTCCAGCGGGCGAGTGCCGCGGCTGGATACAGGATTTCACTGGCTGGCCTTCGAGTTTGAGGGCCAGACGGGAAATCAACCGGAGCAGTGTCGATGAACAAAGAACAGATCTATGACAGCCAGGTCAGCCCGCTGATGCAGCAGGTGATTCAGATTGCCAGGGATAACGGCATCGCCATGATCGCTAGCTTTGCGATTGGCCACGGAGATGGCGGGCCGAATGGCGAAGATGCGACCGAGCTTACCGTGACCACCCACCTGCCAGATGGTGACGAGAAGTTTGATGAACGCTTCCGCAGATCTGCAAACACCATCCGCAATGGCACTACTTCCCTAGGAGGCGTTGCCGCAGTCATGCAAATGACAACGATCAAGCCTGATGGCAGCAAGACTCTGACAGCAATCATTTAGATCGCTAGCACCATGTCAGCCTGACGTTAACTGCCCGATCACCTGGTCTTCCCCAGCACCGGGCTGCATCGGAGAGCCCTTCCCGACCCTACATCAACATGTTCAGGGAGACAGGCGGGACTGGCTCTCCAATGCAGCCCAACGGAAGTGAATTGCAATGACAAAGTCATTCAAGCAAATGATCAAGGATGGCGATGTGCGCCGCGCAGACGCCATGAAGGTGAAGCTGGAAGACCTCCATGAGGAACCCGGCTTTAACTTGCGCACTGAGGGCGATGCGCTCGAAGCAAGTATCGACGCCCTTGCAGAGTTCATCGCCGGGGGCGGCCAGATCCCTCCACTTGAGGTGCGACCTCGCGCAGAAGGTGGCGTATGGGTAGTCGATGGCCACCGGCGCCGTCGCTCACTCCTCAAGCTCGACAACGCAGGGCGACTGCCCCGCACGCCGAGCAAAGATCCTACGCAACCTCCTGAGGCTTGGATTGCGGTCACCGCCTTCGAAGGCAGCGATGCAGATCGAGTCGCACGAATCATCACCAGCCAAGAAAACGAAAAGCTTTCCCCTCTTGAGCTGGCCGAGGGCTACAAGCGATTGCGAGCCTTCGGGTGGACGCCCGATCAGATCGCCAAGAAAGTCGGTAAGACACGACAGCATGTCGAGCAGGTGCTCACCGTGGGCAATGCAAACACCGACGTGCAGAACCTCGTAGCAGCCGGACATGTATCGGCGACGACAGCTGCCCAGGTTGTCCGCGAGCACGGAGACGGTGCCGGCAAGGTGCTGGGCGCCGAGCTGGAAAAAGCTCAGGCCAAAGGGAAGAAGAAGGTCACGGCCGGCACGATGAAAGGCCCGACGATTCCGAAGCCCAGGCTGATGGCCGTGCACACCGCCTCACGCAATTTGATTGCAACGCTGGATTCCATCGACGAAGACAGCGGACACCTCACTCTGCCGACCGCGCTGGTTCTTGAGCTGCGCAAAGCCCTGGAAGGCGCTCTACCGAGATAACTCATGGGAACGATCACCTGCGGCACATGGACAGGCCACCTTGGCAAAGGGCTGGCTCCACGCGAGCTAGAGGCGCTGCTCGGCGTCGCACAGGGCATGACAGCCAAACAGATTGCTCAACAGATGCAGATCACCCCCGGCACGGTGGCCAACCGCATCGAGAACGCCATGTTCAAGCTCGGCGCAGCGCGTCGAGCCGCCGCCGTGGCCGAAGCCATGCGACGGCAGATCATCAGCCCGCTGTGTATCGCCCTCGCCGGCCTGATAGCCATGCATGCGGTCATTGATGATAGCGATCCACTGCGCCGCGACCGCAGGGCGCCAGAGCGGCGTACAGCCCAGATTCGAATCGTTCGCAAGGCCGAAGCCTTCGAGTACCACGCGTGACCGAACACGGCTCAATAAGCCTAAAATAACCCCGCGACATCTGGGACAAAAAGACGGTGAATTTACATGTTCATCTTTCTGTTAATCTTTGGCGAGCGCTTTAGCAGCTTCGTAATTTCTGCGTCCGTGAATCCTGTGGTTTGAAGAAGGCACAGTTGGAACAATGCCTCTAGCTTGTAGGATGCCCTGAGGAGGTCCGCCCCACTTAAAGCACGCGACTTCAGATCAGGATTGTAATGAGTAAAATAGTTTCTGGTATCGGTAACACTGTTTACAAATTTGCTTCTCGCCTTGGCATTCCCAAAACTTGATGCGAAGGGCTTCATGATTCGGCTAAGCCGAGTACCAAGCGTCAATTCATTCCCATAGCGAGTTCTGCCGTAGACCCACTTACGCAAATCTTTAGGCACACTCTTAATCACTCTTGCCAAATCTCTGCGAAAAACGACTTCATCCTTTAAAGTCTCGTCACTAATGGTTCTATGGAAGGTCTCCAAACCTTGGACCAAGGCGAGAAACCGACCATCGGTATAACGATGAACACCAGTCGCCACAGAAAAATATAAATCAAGTGCAGAATTGATTTTCTCATAGGCAGAGAACCACTCCTTTAACACATTATCGAATTTACCTTGGACATCAGGATACAAAAACAGGAAAAACCCCCTCCCCACCTCTGGTTCTTCCAAAACTTCCGGCAAGCTGGAGTAGTACAGCTTAAATTCCAGCAAGCGCTCCACACCAAGGACTTCCTCTGTTAAGGATCGACTCCCGACTCTTACATCATGGATGCCCACGGTTACATCCAATCCAAACGAGATGAAATTTGTGAGCTTAAATGCCGCAAACATGAAGTCTGAAACTGGCCGATCACGATCCGAGCTTAGTTCAAACTTCACACTCTGATTTAGGTTAAGCGAAAACTGAGAGGGGGTAATAGAATGACTAAAGCTTATCACTAGCTTAAAGTCTTCGACCTGTGCAACTATAGATTTAAGCGGAGTATAGGTAGCATGAAACTTGCTATCTTCGTCAAAGTCAATCTCCAAGCCAGTTTTAGCAAACCATGCGTCAGCCCCATCGACCCTAAAGCTGAAATGAGTTATTTCGATAGGAGCCTCATCACTACTTCGAAACCCAATAAATGCTTGAGTGGCTCTTATTCTATTTTGCGAAAGCCGCTTCCCTAACGAAAAGCTTCGGTTTGTGTACTGGCAACTTTCTATAGTAACGTAGCCATCCTTAACAACCTCCCCAACGATTCTACCTATATGGTTAGCTCCCGGAGACTTTAGCGAGTTAATCAAGCCGCCACCATCAAGATCTCCATGCAAGCTGAGCTCAACGATTCCGCCATTAGCAACAGTCAAAACCCCCGGGACTTTACGCTCCGGATTTGCTGGCAACCAAAATACCCCTGCACGCTCGTACTTCTCTGACAGCCGCATATGCATTCACCTAAAAAGTAAATATCCGCAGGTTTTCATAGCTCTCAATACAATCATCCAAACTCATGCTTAAAGCAGCCACAATCGCAGAATTCGAGTTCCACGGCTCAACAAAAAAATAAGAGCTCAGGCCATTACATATTACCAAGCCTGGCATGCCAGCTCAATCAATCAAGCAGGCACGCCAAAGCCATGTATCGCTTACTTTCGAACTAATTTATAAGACTAAAAGCCTGATGGCTTATTTATGCTGCAGTACTCAGTCCACCGCACCGCAGCGGTACGTGCTGCACTTTGTAGCTCCCAATATTTTTTGCGCTCACTTTCGTCGCTTAGCTTCGGGTGTTCGCTCAAAAAATCCTTCGCTGCATTGTGCTTTATCGAAAAGTCCTCGGCCAGTTCTGAAACTCGGCCCCAAAAGTCAGTCATCTGTTTCTCCTCAGTAGCTCCAAGCCAGTAGCTAGTATTTTTTATTTTCTAAGGGACACAATCAATCCCGTAACACGGGAGAGAGTGTCTGGATCGTTGGGCTCACGCACAAGTACACGAAGTAGCCAAGGCTGGTGCTTATTGGGGGCTGGCCACGAAAGCGCCAAAATTCCGACACTATCTTCTGGGTGACTGACCAGACGAATCTCGTGGAAGCATTTCAAATCCAAACCGGACAGCTCCGACTCCTCTACGCAATTGCTCATCCTTGCCTCGTATGAAAAGTTGTTCGAACAGACACTAATACGCCATTCCATACCAAATTGCCACCATGCTGCCACCAGCAGGTAGGCCGGCGCATCTCCAGGAGATACACCATGCAACTCGACATCAACATCGAAGGAATCGTAGCCGACTCGGTAGCCGCCGCGCTGAGCCCGGAAAAGCTGCAGCCGATCATCGACAAGAACGTTGAAAGCGCGGTCACGAGCGCGATCAAGGAGCAGTTCAGCTACAACTCGCCATTCAAGCAGCTGCTGGAAGAGAGCCTGGCGGGCGCCATGCCTACCAAGATTGCGGGCCTGGGCCGCTACGGGGATCTGGTGCTCAAGACCGTCTCCGCGATGATCAATGACTACCAGGAACAGGCGCTACGCCAGACCATCACGGAAAAGCTCGCCAAGGTGCTTGAGCCACTGCCGGCTCGCATCAAGCTCTCGGAACTGATCGGCCAACTGACCAGGGCCTTCGAGGACAGCCACCTCCGCGATAAGCACGACAGCGAGGCGCCGACATTCATTGTCGAGAAAGGCACGGGCTACTCGTCCACCTCCGATTACTGGCACCTCTATGCTGATGCCAACGAGGGGGTGGACAAGTATTCCTGCCAGGTGCAGATGGCGTTCACTGGTGAGGGTGAATGCTACTCGCTGCGTGTAGGTGAGACCGACATGAAGAAATCACTAATTCTTGGCAGCGCGTATTGTGCTGAGGCCCTTGTACTGAACCTGTACACGGGGGGCACCAAAGTCGATTACGAGCAGATGTGCGTAAGCAGCATCCGCTACGCAGAAGCAGAAGAATACTGACCCTCCAGCGCTGCCCGCAAACCTCTTCCGGCATTAAACTATCCGATTACTTACCGATTCGAAAAAGTGAAACCATGCCCTGCTAACAAGCGCTATGACGAGACCTTGCGCACACTTACGAAATCACTTCTTCCATCATAAAGCGTAGAAAAATGGAAGTCTTGCTGCCCAGGCTTCCCACTTGCTCTTCTGTATTTTACAGAAACCAATGTCGAACGAGCGAACGACTCCGCCAAAGAAAAGGCACTATCTGCACCTTTATGCAATGGTTGCAAATCTAACTCAAACAACTCTCCGGTCTTACTCGTAAATGAGAGCACGAGACCATCACAGTACTCACCCATATTTACAATTGAAAAATTATCAAAATCCTCACCTTCAACTTCAACACTATTTTTGTAGTCGATTATCAAAATCGGCTCTATCGACCGCTCATGATTTTCTAGCGCTTGATGTTGAGCTTGAACCGAAGCATTCAATTCCGCCGCTTGTAAATTCAAAGCCTCTGTCCCTTGTCTGAGTTCGTCTCCTTGCTGAAAGTACCCGAATACCAGCCATGCCAGAGCGAGCGGCCCAAAAGATCCGGCTAAAAAGTCCCCAAGAGAATTCAGAGATAGGTTTATGAACTCCTCCCAGCGACATGCCACTATTGCTACGAAACCACAAAGATAGATAGCGGTAACACATACAGCAATCTTGGATCTTAAGCCCATATTTAAGCACCTTGGAAAACCCGATACTGATACCGGCGAGAGGCCATTATGCCAATTACCTACGGAAGCGTCTGCAGCGGCATTGAAGCTACGACCGTAGCCTGGCACCCACAGGGCTGGCTTGCCGCGTAGTACGCCGAGATCGAGCCATTCGCTAGCGCGGTGCTGGCTCATCATTACCCTGACACACCTAACCACGGCGACCCGCCTGCAGCCCTGGTGCTTTCCGGCAAGATTAAGGCACCCGATGCCCTGGTCGGCGGCCCCCTGCCAGGCTTTCAGCGTGGCCGACATGCAGGAAGGCCTGAACAATCCTTACGGCGCCCTCACAATCAAGTGCGTGAAGCGGCTTTGCTCCCCATAAACGTTCGAGGCATGCGCGGCGTGCCCAAGGCCGTTTGCCTCTTGGAAAAACGCCGCCTACGCCCCGCTCTGAAAGGCCATACGTTTTGCCGCCCCCCTTGGCACCCCGATGGACGCCCCAATGCTCCAACCGCGAAGGGAAAGGGCTGCAAGCGCTTCCTATAGCTTGAAAATCGTTGATATGGGATCATATAGAGCATGAGAAAGATTACAGTGATTTAACACTTAAGGAGGGTGCAACGTGTCTGACATGGCTTTCGCCAAAGCCTCCCAAGTGCTCCAACAGCTTTGGGAGGGCTACCTACCCATCGATCCTGCGCAGTTCGCTCAACGAATGGGGGCACGGATTGTCTATGATCAAGCCCTTGCTAGAGACGGGATGAGCGGCTCTTTCGAATATGATAATTTTGGCCCACTGATAAAGGTCAATCCGTTTGACCCCCAAGTTAGGCAGCGATATACAATCGCGCACGAAATAGCTCACTGGCTTCTAGGACACGTCCAGCCAGGTGAACTTGCGCACAGAGACCCGACTGACCCATATGCAGTTTTAGATCCTCGCGAGATAGAGGCCAATCGATTTGCCGCACAACTCCTAATGCCAGAACATGTTGTCCGGCAAATGGTGAACCAAGTACCTCCTGCGCACAAAAAAGAAATTCTAGCGCAGCAATTCTTCGTCTCAGAAGCAGCAATGGGCTTTAGACTACAAAACCTCAACATTTACTAAAAGCGCACCTAGAATGACCAAAGAATACAGGGACGTAACAAGCGAAAACAGCCAGAACCATGGCAGCGCTAACTCGGATACGCACTTTAAAAAAAATGAGACACGCTTCGACCCGCCGTCGAACACCCTCAAAGACCTAGATGAACTTCCCGGCCAAACGGGACAGGTCACAACTCAAACGGACGAAGTCAAGAAATTTAACTGGCTTGCGTACTCTTTTACCAATCGACTCCTTAAAGAGTACTTCGTAATAGCCGCCGCCGTGTGGGTAGTAGTTAGCCTGGTAAGCGCTTTAACTGGCTTTATAAAAAGCATCACAGAGCTTTTTACTCAAGCAGTTTACTACAAGAGCGCACCAGTACTTATAGCTAAAACCATTGACTGGCACATCCTCGTTCTAGGCGGAGCTTTAATACTTTCAATTACCACCATCATCATGGTGACATTGCGCAGCGTGATGAACAACAGCCCAACAAGTCAAGAGGAGAAAAAACAGCACTCCACTTGGGACGACATGCCAATTTCTAATTTTATAGATTGGCTATGGGAAAAACTTAAGAGCAGATTTAAGTAAGTCGGCAATTGTTGCGCTGCCTCGGTCAGCGCGAGCCAACCCACAACCTCGCAGTCTCCCCCATCACGCCTATGGCTAATCGCATGAAGCAAACGCATGCGGTTAGCCATTAACATTCTTGAACTCCGTCATTTCATTTTAAGCTCCTAATTATCTTATTGGGAGGCTTAGGCTATTCCGAGATTAACAAATGGAACCCGAGATTCTTTCAGACAAAGAACTAGCCGAACTAACCGGCTACAAAGCCAGAGGATACCAACGTCGATGGCTAGAAAAGCGAGGCTGGATATTTGTTGAAACCCGCAGCGGGCGCCCACTGGTTGGCCGCCACTACGTCCGTATGAAACTAGGCGTGAGCCACGGAGTAATGCCAACGGCGTTGCCACCACCTGCGGTCCCTACGTGGACACCTGATATCTCGAAGGTGAGATGAAATGCGTCCAAGGAAAACCGAAAACAGGGATTTGCCTCCGGGTGTGTACCGAAGAAAGCGGACCAGTAAGAGCAAGAAAAATCCCGACAAGGAATGGATTAGCTACTACTACCGGGACAAGTCGGGCAAAGAGATAACGTTGGGCACCGATCTGAGCCTGGCCCGACTGAAGTGGGCAGAGCTAGAGGCGAAGGAGAAACCCAAGGACTTGGTCACCATGGGCGCCATCTTCGAACGCTACGAGCGCGACATCATCCCGAAGAAGGCACCACGCACACAGAAGGACAACCTGGCCGAGATACGCCAGTTACGAAACTACTTCGAGAAGGCCCCAATCGACGGCATCACCCCTGCGCATGTGGCGAAGTATCGCGATGCCAGGACCGCCCCAGTCAGGGCGAATCGCGAGATCGCCACCCTATCACACATCTTCAACATCGCCCGGGAATGGGGACTCACAACCAACGAGAATCCGTGCCAGGGCGTGCGCAAGAACAAGGAAGTGCCGAGAGACTTCTACGCCAACGACGCGATCTGGAACGCGGTTTACGCGAAAGCGGTGGGCGAATTGAAGGATGCCATGGATTTGGCGTATTTGACGGGCCAGCGTCCGGCGGACGTGCTGGTGATGAGGAGGGACGACATCGAGGACAAGGCCCTCGGCGTAAAGCAGAAGAAGACCCAGAAGAAACTGCGGATCATGCTTGAGGTGGACGGAGTAGAGAGCAGCTTGGGCGCGCTGATCAGAAAGATCCTGGAGCGCAACGCACCGCACAGCTCGCCATACCTACTGCTGACTGATAACGGGAAACGCGTTACGGCGCCGATGCTTCGCCACCGATGGGACGATGCCCGGGAGGAAGCCGTGAGGGAAGCAGTTGCCGCTGGTGACCAGGTGCTGGCCGGCCGTATCAGCCAATTCCAGTTTCGTGACATTCGCCCGAAAGCAGCCTCAGAAATCACCGATGTTGACCACGCTAGTCTGCTGCTCGGCCATACCAAGGGCGACATCACAGAGCGGGTATATCGCCGAGTTGGAGCCCTGGCGAAACCCACCAAATAGCGAAAGTTTCGGAAGCGCTTCCACAACAAACCATTCCCAAGAGTATTCCCATGGGTGGTTTTACTATGCCCCAAAAACGCAAAAAGCCCTGAAAAATCAGGGCTTTGAATGTGGCGGAAGCGTAGAGATTCGAACTCTAGGATAGTTGCCCATCGACGGTTTTCAAGACCGTTGCCTTAAACCACTCGGCCACGCTTCCAGCTTGTTTTGCGGCGGCAATCATACCGTAATGTAACAAGCTGTCAAACTCTCTGTGTCGCGCCCTGCGACAGCTCTGATATGCTCTGCCTCATACGTTCCACTACCGCCGGTCCCGGACCGCGGTCTCACCCCAAAGGAGTGCGCCATGCGCGAACAGGATTACGCCGTCCAACACGGCCAGCAGGTCGAGCAGCAGGAGGTCAGCAAGGTCCTGCGCAACACGTACAGCCTGCTGGCCCTTACCCTCGCCTTCAGCGGCATCATGGCCTTCGTCGCCCAGCAGATGCGTGTCGGCTACCCGAACATCTTCGTGGTGCTGATCGGCTTCTACGGCCTGTTCTTCCTCACCAACAAGCTGCGTGATTCGGCCTGGGGCCTGGTGTCCACCTTCGCCCTCACCGGCTTCATGGGCTTCATCCTCGGCCCGATCCTCAACCGCTACCTGGGCATGGCCGGTGGCGCCGAAGTGGTCAGCTCGGCCTTCGCCATGACCGCCCTGGTGTTCGGCGGCCTGTCGGCCTACGTGCTGATCACCCGCAAGGACATGAGCTTCCTCAGCGGCTTCATCACCGCTGGCTTCTTCGTCCTGCTGGGTGCCGTGGTGGCCAGCTTCTTCTTCCAGATCAGCGGCCTGCAACTGGCGATCAGCGCTGGCTTCGTACTGTTCTCGTCGGTCTGCATCCTGTTCCAGACCAGCGCCATCATCCATGGCGGCGAGCGCAACTACATCATGGCCACCATCAGCCTGTACGTGTCGATCTACAACCTGTTCGTCAGCCTGCTGCAGCTGTTCGGCATCATGGGCCGCGACGACTGATCGAGCCGGTCGACAGCGCCTCACAAAAAGCCCGCTTCGGCGGGCTTTTTCGTGCCTGCTGAACAGCGGTAGCAAAGCCGACGAAGATTGACTTAAAAGTCAGCTTATTACCCCCATTTCTCCGCGATTGTGCGGCCATCGTGCTTGCCTCTACCCCTATGGCCTTTCTGCCCGTAGAATGCGCTCCTTTTTTCTTCCGGGGCGGCATTTTCCCATGAGTTCACACGAACACGGCCCAGGCGCGGCGGCGCCTGCCAATGAACTGGTCCTTGGCCTCGAGGACAAGCCTCGCCTGCTGATCGGCCTGCTGGCGGCATTGCAGCACCTGCTGGCGATCATCGTGCCGATCGTCACGCCGGGCCTGCTGATCTGCCAGGCGCTGGGCGTGTCGGCGCGTGACACCAACCTGATCGTGTCGATGTCGCTGGTGATCTCGGGTATCGCCACCTTCGTCCAGTGCAAGCGCTTCGGGCCGTTCGGCGCCGGGCTGCTGATCGTCCAGGGCACCAGCTTCAACTTCGTCGGCCCGCTGATCGCCGGCGGCGCGCTGATGGTCAAGCAGGGCACGCCGGTCGAGAGCGTGATGGCGGCGATCTTCGGCGTGGTCATCGCCGGCTCGTTCGTGGAAATGGGCGTGTCGCGCATCCTGCCCTTCGTCAAGCGCCTGATCACCCCGCTGGTGACCGGCATCGTCGTGCTGATGATCGGCCTGACCCTGATCAAGGTCGGCCTGATCAGCATGGGCGGCGGCTTCGGCGCCATGGCCAACGGCACCTTCGCCGATGGCGAGAACCTGCTGCTGTCGGGCGTGGTGCTGGCGATCATCGTCATTCTCAACCGCATTCCGGTGGTGTGGATGCGCAGCTGCGCCATCGTCATCGCCCTGGCCGTGGGCTATGCCCTGGCCGGCTACCTGGGCCGCCTGGACTTCACCGGCATGCACCAGGCCGCATTGTTCCAGGTGCCGACACCACTGCAATTCGGCCTGGGTTTCTCCTGGTCGCTGTTCATCCCGATGCTGGTGATCTACCTGGTCACCTCGCTGGAAGCCATCGGTGACGTGACCGCCACCAGCAAGGTCTCGCGCCAGCCGGTGGAAGGCCCGGTGTGGATGCAACGGATCAAGGGCGGGGTGCTGGTCAACGGCGCCAACTCGCTGCTGGCCGGCCTGTTCAACACCTTCCCCAGCTCGATCTTCGCCCAGAACAACGGCGTGATTCAGCTGACCGGCATCGCCAGCCGCCATATCGGCATCTGGATCGCCGCCATGCTGATCCTGCTGGGCCTGTTCCCCAGCGTCGCCGGGGTGATCCAGGCGGTGCCGGAGCCGGTGCTCGGTGGCGCGGCCATGGTGATGTTCGGCGCCGTGGCGGCCTCGGGCATCAATATCCTCGCCAGCACCCGCCTCGACCGCCGCGCCCTGCTGATCATCGCCGTGTCGCTGTCGCTGGGCCTGGGCGTGGCCCAGGTGCCGGAGTTCCTCGCGCACATGCCGGCAGCGCTGCGCAACGTGCTGGAGTCGGGCGTCGCCACCGGCGGCATCTGCGCCCTGCTGCTCAACTGGTTCCTGCCCGAGGGCAAGGAACAGGCCTGAGCCGCACCCGCCTGAGCAAAAAGCCCGCGCCCACCAGCGCGGGCTTTTTGCTTTATCATGGCCGCATTCATTTGCACGAGCCTTCCATGAAATTCGCCATCGCGGTCTTTTCCCCGGCCCATGCGCCCTCCTCGCGCCGCGCCTTGCGCTTTGCCGAGGCGGTGCTGGCCGGCGGGCATGAAATCGCCCGATTGTTCTTCTACCAGGATGGGGTGCACAGCGCCTCGGCCAATATCGTCACGCCCCAGGACGAACTGGATGTGGCCGCGCAGTGGCGCGCCTTCGTCAGCGACCACCGCCTGGACGCCGTGGTGTGCATCGCCGCGGCCCTGCGCCGGGGCGTGCTCGACGACACCGAGGCCAACCGCTACCAGCGCCCGGCGGTGAACCTGCCGATGCCGTGGGAGCTGTCCGGCCTGGGCCAGCTGCACGAAGCCGCGCAACTGGCCGACCGCCTGGTCTGCTTCGGAGGTGATTGAGATGGCCAAGTCCTTGCTGATCATCAGCCGCCAGGCGCCATGGAGCGGCCCGTCCGCCCGCGAGGCGCTGGACATCGCCCTGGCCGGTGGTGCCTTCGACCTGCCGCTGGGCATGCTGTTCCTCGATGACGGCGTGTTCCAGCTCGCCGCCGCGCAGCAACCCGATGCCCTGCAGCAGAAGAACCTGACCGCCAACCTCCAGGCCCTGCCGATGTTCGGGGTCGAGGAGCTGTTCGCCTGCGGTCACAGCCTGGCCCGCCGGGGGCTGGACGGCGACGCCCTGGCTCTGCCGGTCGAGGTGCTCGACGATAGTGCGCTGACCGCGCTGATTGCCCGTTTCGACCAGGTGGTGACGCTCTGATGACGACCCTGCATGTAATCGCCCACTCGCCCTTCGGTGACGAGCGCCTGGCCAGCTGCCTGCGCCTGCTGGGCCCGCAAGACGCGCTGCTGCTGTGCGGCGACGCCACCTACGCGCTCAAGGCCGGCAGCGAGCCGTTCGCCGCCCTGCAGGCCGCCAACCTCGGCGGGCGCCTGTTCGCCCTCGCCGAAGACCTGCAGGCCCGCGCCCTCGACAACCCGCTGGCCAAGGCCGTGGACTACGCCGCCTTCGTCGAGCTCTCCCTGCACCACGACAAGGTCAACAGCTGGCTATGAGTACCCTGACTGTCGGCGATCGCCACATCGCCCTGGACAAGGACGGCTTCCTGGTCGAGCTGCAGGACTGGTCCCACGAAGTCGCCGAGGCCCTCGCCACGCGCGAAAGCATCGCCCTGACCGCGGACCACTGGGAAATCCTCGAACTGCTGCGCCAGTTCTACCAGGAATACCAGCTGTCGCCGGCCACCCGCCCGCTGATCAAGTACACCGCGCTCAAGCTCGGTGCGGAAAAAGGCAACAGCCCGCACCTGAACCGCCTGTTCAATGGCACCCCCGCCAAACTCGCCGCCAAGCTGGCGGGCCTGCCCAAGCCGACCAACTGCATATGACCGAGCCACAGCTGAACGACGTACGCCCGCTGACCCTGGAAACCCCGGCCGAACACCCGTTCGCCGAATTCGTGCGCATCCTCGGCAAGGGCAAGCGCGGTGCCCGCGGCCTGACCCGCGAGGAGGCCCGCGCCGCCATGACCCTGCTGCTCGAAGGCAAGGTCGAGGACACCCAGCTGGGCGCCTTCCTGATGCTGCTGCGGCACAAGGAAGAAAGCGCCGAGGAGCTGGCCGGCTTCACCGAGGCCCTGCGCGCCAACCTGCAGGCGCCGCGCATCGCCGTCGACCTCGACTGGCCGAGCTACGCCGGCAAGAAGCGCCACCTGCCCTGGTACCTGCTGGCGGCCAAATGCCTGGCAGGCAATGGCGTGCGCATCCTGATGCACGGTGGTGGCGCCCATACCGCCGGGCGGCTGTACACCGAACAACTGCTCGACCTGCTGGACATCCCGCTCTGCCGTGACTGGACGGCTGTGGAGCAGGCCCTGGACAGTCGCCGACTGGCCTTCTTCCCGCTGCAGGACTGGGCACCGCAACTGCAACGCATGATCGACCTGCGCAACACCCTGGGCCTGCGCTCGCCCATCCACTCGCTGGCCCGGGTGCTCAACCCGCTTGCCGCCCGCTGCGGCCTGCAGAGCATCTTCCACCCCGGTTACCAGGCGGTGCACCGCGAAGCCAGCCGCCTGCTCGGCGATCATGCCGTGGTCATCAAGGGCGACGGTGGCGAGATCGAGGTTAACCCGGACGTCATCAGCCACCTGTACGGCACCTCGGCCGGCGAAGCCTGGGACGAGGAATGGCCGGCGCTCAGCGCCCAGCGCCATGTGAAGCCGGCCAGCCTGCAGCCCGAGCACCTGCTGGCGGTGTGGCGCGGCGAGGCGCAGGACAGCTACGGCGAACTGGCCGTGGTCGCGACCATGGCCCTGGCCCTGCGTGGGCTCGGCCAGGAGCGCGAGCAGGCGTTCAGCAAGGCCCGCGCCTACTGGGCCGCCCGCAAAGATATCGAATAAACCGATAGGAATAGGGCAGTCTTTTCGCTATTTATTCGAACGCTTTGCCCTAGACTGAGCTCCAACGACAAACGATTGTGTTTCGAGGAGCTCCGAGATGGGCCTTTTGATCGATGGCCGCTGGCATGACCAGTGGTACCAGAGCAGCAAGGATGGCGCCTTCCAGCGCGAGAATGCGCAGCGGCGCAACCCGCTGCCTGCCGCCGAAGCCGGCCGCTATCACCTGTATGTGTCGCTGGCCTGCCCGTGGGCGCACCGCACCCTGATTTTTCGCGCCCTCAAGGGCCTGGAGCCGTTGATCGATGTCTCGGTGGTCAGTTGGCTGATGGGCGAGCACGGCTGGACCTTCGACCAGCAGCAAGGCTCCAGTGGCGATCAGCTGGATGCGCTGCAGTACCTGCACCAGCGCTACACCCAGGACGATCCGCACTATACCGGGCGCGTGACCGTGCCGGTGCTGTGGGACAAGCAGGAGAAGCGTATCGTCAACAACGAGTCGGCCGAGATCATCCGCATCTTCAACAGCGCCTTCGACGGGCTGACCGGCAATACCCTGGATCTCTATCCCGAGCCGCTGCGGGCGACCATCGATGGGCTCAACGAGCGTATCTATCCGGCGGTGAACAACGGCGTGTACCGCGCCGGCTTCGCCACTTCGCAGGACGCCTACGAGACCGCCTTCGACGAGGTGTTCAATGAGCTGGATCATCTGGAAGGGCTGCTGGGTCGCCAGCGCTACCTGGCCGGCGAGTACCTGACCGAGGCCGATGTGCGCCTGTTCACCACGCTGGTGCGTTTCGATGCGGTGTACCACGGGCACTTCAAGTGCAACCTGCGCCGCCTGAGCGACTACCCGAACCTGTCCAACTGGCTGCGCGAGCTGTACCAGTGGCCGGGGGTGGCGGGTACGGTGAACATGGAGCATATCCAGAAGCACTATTACATGAGCCACAAGACCATCAACCCGAACGGGATCGTGCCCAAGGGGCCGTTGCAGGACTTTGGCTTGCCGCATGACCGGGAGCGGTTGTCGGGCAAGGGGATCTGGCAGAGAGGATGAAGACCCCACGTGGGAGCGGGCTTGCCCCGCGATGGCGCCGGATCAGGCAACAATGTTGCCGCCTCTGACGCTATCGCGGGGCAAGCCCGCTCCCACGTGGATCTACAACGTGCTCAGGCGTCCTGCGACCCTTCAAACCACGCCAGCTTCTCGCGCAGTTGCACCACTTCCCCAACGATCACCAAGGTCGGCGCATGCACTTCATGCCGCGCCACCAGCTCCGGCAGGTCAGCCAAGGTACCGGTGAACACCCGCTGATTACGCGTGGTCCCCTGCTGCACCAAGGCTGCCGGCGTGCTCGCCGCGCGCCCATGGCGGATCAACTCGGCACAGATGGTCGGCAACCCGACCAGCCCCATGTAGAACACCAGGGTCTGGGCCGGCGCCACCAGGTCATCCCAGGGCAGGTTGCTGGTGCCGTCCTTCAGGTGACCGGTAACGAAACGCACCGACTGGGCATAATCGCGATGAGTCAGCGGAATCCCGCCATAGGCGGAACAACCACTGGCCGCGGTGATGCCCGGCACCACCTGGAACGGGATACCCTCGTCCGCCAGCTCCTCGATCTCCTCGCCGCCACGGCCGAAGATGAACGGATCGCCACCCTTGAGCCGCAGCACACGCTTGCCCTGGCGGGCCAGGTCGACCAGCAGGCGGTTGATCTTGTCCTGTGGCACGGCGTGGTCGGCGCGGCGCTTGCCGACATAGATGCGCTCGGCGTCACGCCGGCACATCTCGATGATGGCCGGGGCCACCAGGCGGTCGTACAGCACCACATCGGCCTGCTGCATCAGGCGCAGGGCACGGAAGGTCAGCAGGTCCGGATCGCCCGGCCCCGCGCCCACCAGGTACACCTCGCCGCCCTGCTGCACCGGCGCGCCATCTACCAGCGCCTGCAACAGGCGCTCGGCCTCGGCGCCCTGCCCGGCCAGCTGGCGCTCGGCAACCGGGCCCTGGAACACGCTCTCCCAGAAGCCACGGCGCTGATTGACGTCCGGGTACAAGGCCTTGACCTTGTGCCGGAAACGCGCCGCCAGCCCGGCCAGCTCACCGTAGGCGGACGGGATCCAGGCTTCCAGCTTGGCGCGGATCAAGCGCGCCAGCACCGGCGCGTCGCCACCGCTGGAGACCGCCACCACCAGGGGTGAGCGGTCGACGATGGCGGGGAAGATCACCGTGCACAGGGCCGGGGCATCCACCACGTTGACCGGCAGGCTGCGCGCCTGGGCCTCGGCCGAGACCTGGGCGTTGAGCGCGGAGTCGTCGGTGGCCGCGATCACCAGGCGGCAGCCCTCCAGGTCGCTCGCCTGGTAGCCACGCACCAGCACCTCGCCACCGCCCTCGCGGGCCAGCGCGGCCAGCTGGCCGTCGACCTCCGGCGCCACCACCCGCAGCGCGGCGCCGGCATCGGCCAGCAGGCGCGCCTTGCGCAAGGCGATCTCGCCGCCGCCGACGACCAGCACACGGCCGCCCTGCAGCTTATGGAAAAGCGGCAGGTAGTCCATTCAGCGAATGACCTCGACGCCACCCATGTACGGCTTGAGCACCTCCGGCACGCGGATCGAACCGTCGGCCTGCTGGTAGTTCTCCAGCACCGCCACCAGGGTACGGCCGACCGCCAGGCCCGAACCGTTGAGGGTGTGCACCAGCTCCGGCTTGCCGGTTTCCGGGTTGCGCCAGCGCGCCTGCATGCGGCGCGCCTGGAAATCACCGCAGTTGGAGCAGGAGCTGATCTCGCGGTACTTGTCCTGGCTTGGGACCCACACTTCCAGGTCGTAGGTCTTCACCGCGCCGAAGCCCATGTCGCCAGTGCACAGCGCCAGCACGCGGTACGGCAGCTCCAGCAGCTGCAGCACGCGCTCGGCGTTGGCGGTCAGGCCTTCGAGGGCTTCCATGGATTTCGCCGGCTCGACGACCTGCACCATCTCGACCTTGTCGAACTGGTGCTGGCGGATCATGCCGCGGGTGTCGCGGCCCGAGGCGCCGGCTTCGCTGCGGAAGCACGGGGTGTGGGCGACCAGCTTCAGCGGCAGCTGCTTGGCGTCGAGGATCTCGCCAGCCACCAGGTTGGTCAGCGACACTTCGGCGGTCGGGATCAGGTAGAAGTCGGCTTCGCCTTCACGGCTGATCTTGAACAGGTCTTCCTCGAACTTCGGCAGCTGACCGGTGCCCTGCAGGGCCGGGGCCTGCACCAGGTACGGGGTGTAGTGTTCCTCGTAGCCGTGTTCGCCGGTGTGCAGGTTGATCATGAACTGCGCCAGGGCGCGGTGCAGGCGGGCAATCGGGCCGCGCAGCACGGCGAAGCGGGCGCCGGACAGCTTGGCCGCGGCCTCGAAGTCCAGGCCACCGCTGACTTCGCCCAGGGCGACGTGGTCCTTGATCTCGAAGTCGAAGGTGGCCGGGGTGCCCCAGCGGCGCACTTCGACGTTATCGTCTTCGCTGGCGCCGACCGGCACGCTGGCGTCCGGCAGGTTGGGGATGGTCAGCAGGATCGCGTCCAGCTCGGCCTGGATACCGTCCAGCTCGGTCTTGCCGGCGGCCAGTTCATTGGCCATGCGCTCGACGTCGGCCATCAGCGGCGCGATGTCCTCGCCCTTGGCCTTGGCCTGGCCGATCGATTTGGAACGGGCGTTACGCTCGGCCTGCAGTTGCTCGGTGCGGGTCTGCACCGATTTGCGGCGCTCTTCCAGCGATTCGATGCGCGCGACATCCAGGCTGAAGCCACGGGTGGCCAGGCGGTCCGCCACTGCCTGAAGTTCAGTGCGTAACTGTTTGGAATCGAGCATGTCGTTCTCTCGTTATGTGTAGATGTTGGTTCAGAATCGGGTCAGGGACAGGCCGGCCCAGGTCGCGAGCAGGCCGCCTACCACGCTGATAATGGTATAGCCCAAGGCCAACGGGACCTGCCCGCTTTCCATCAGGCGCACGGTATCGAGCGAGAAGGAGGAAAAAGTGGTCAAACCGCCGAGAAAGCCGACGATCAGCCCGGCGCGCAGCTCGACCGGCGCCAGCGGCTTGTGCAGGAACAACCCGTAGAGCAGACCAATCAGCAGGCAGCCGACCAGGTTGACCGCCAGCGTACCGGCATAGAAGTGCCGTGGCCAGTGGGCCGCGACCCAGTTGGCGGTGGCGAAGCGCAGCAGCGTACCGGCAATCCCGCCGGCGCTGACGGCAGCGATAAGTGCGATCACGGTTTTCTCCGCTGACGGGGGCTGTTGCGGTCCAGCTCGGCCAGGTGCTTGAGCTTCTCGCCGATCTTCAGCTCAAGCCCCCTCGGCACCGGCTGATAGTACTGGCGCGGCTCGAGCTGTTCGGGGAAATAGTCCTCGCCGGCGGCGTAGGCGTCCGGCTCGTCGTGGGCATAGCGGTACTCCTCGCCATAGCCCAGTTGCTTCATCAGTTTGGTCGGCGCGTTGCGCAGGTGCAGCGGCACTTCCAGCGAACCGTGCTCGGCGGCCTCGCGCAGGGCCGCCTTGAAGCCCATGTACACCGCGTTGCTCTTCGGCGCGCAGGCAATGTAGGTGATGGCCTGGGCCACCGCCAGCTCGCCTTCGGGGCTGCCCAGGCGCTCCTGCACGTCCCACGCCGCCAGGCACAGGCTCAGGGCGCGGGGGTCGGCATTGCCGATGTCCTCGCTGGCCATGCGCACCACCCGGCGGGCGATGTACAGCGGGTCGCAGCCACCGTCGAGCATGCGCGCGTACCAATACAGCGCACCGTCCGGATTGGAGCCGCGCACCGATTTGTGCAGCGCGGAAATCTGGTCGTAGAAGGCCTCGCCGCCCTTGTCGAAACGCCGGCGGCTGTCGCCGAGCAGGCTCTGCAGCAGCTCGACGCCGATTTCGCCGCCGTCTTCGGCCAGGTCCGAGGCATTCTCGAGGAAGTTGAGCATGCGCCGGCCATCGCCGTCGGCGGCGGCCATGAGCATCTTGAACGCCTCATCGCCCACCCGCAGGTTACGCTTGCCCAGGCCGCGCTCCTCGCTCAGGGCGCGATCGACCAGCTTGCGCAGCGCGGCCTCGTCCAGGCTCTTGAGCACGTAGACCCGCGCCCGCGACAGCAGCGCGTTGTTCAGCTCGAACGACGGATTCTCGGTGGTGGCGCCGATGAAGATCAGCGTGCCGTCCTCCACGTAGGGCAGGAAGGCGTCCTGTTGCGACTTGTTGAAGCGGTGCACCTCGTCGACGAACAGGATGGTGCGCCGGCCATACTGGCCGGCCTGCTGTTTCGCCACCTCGACCGCCTGGCGGATCTCCTTGACCCCGGCCAGCACCGCCGACACCGTTTCGAAGTGGGCGTCGCAGAACTGCGCCAGCAGCCGCGCCAGGGTGGTCTTGCCCACCCCAGGCGGCCCCCAGAAGATCATCGAGTGCAGCGCACCCTGCTCCAGTGCCTCGCGCAGCGGCTTGCCACGCGCCAGCAGGTGCTCCTGGCCGACGTACTCGTCCAGGTTGGACGGACGCAGGCGGGCGGCCAGGGGCTGGGCGACGGGTTCGCTTCGAAACAGGTCCATCACAGGCTCCGCTTACTCCTTGATGACGTCAGCGCCCTTGGGGATGTCGAACTGGAACTTGCTGTCCGGCACCGCCTGGTTGGCCTTGACGCCATTGAACAGGATGTTGGTGCGCTGGCCGACGCTGTCGATCAGCTGCATGTCATTGATCAGGCCCCGGCGGAACGACACGCGCAGCGAGTCGAACAGGGTGTCCTTGGTCTTGGGCTTCAAGGTGAAGTCCATCACTTCGCCCTGTTCCTTGGAGGTGATGTCGAAGCTCTGGCTGATCTTCGACACATCGCCGGACAGCAGCAGCGCCGGGGTCTGGTTCAGGCGCACGTCGAGCTTCTTGATGGTCGCCTGCTCGAGGTCCGGGTCCCACAGGGTGACGTTCTTGCCGTCGGACACCACGACCTGCTCCTGCGGCGCATCGGTGTGCCAGTAGAACAGGCCCGGGCGCTTGACGGTCATCTTGCCGTTGGTCTCCTGCAAGCTGGTGCCGCCGGCATCCAGGGTCAGCTGGGAGAAATTGGCTTCGATGGTCTGCGACTTTTCCAGCAATTGCGTCAGGCGCTGGACGTCCTGTTCACCGGCCTGGGCCGACAGGCTGGCCGTAGCCAGGGCAGAAACCAACAGCATGCGAATGGCGCGCATGGAAATCCTCATTGCACAGTGAAGGGGCCGGACGCCGTCAATGGCACCCGGCAGGTTGTTCATCAGTCGCGCGGGCCGCCCGGGGCAATCACTTCCCGAGAACCGTTGCTGTTCATCGGCGTGACCACGCCGGCCATTTCCATCGACTCGATCATCCGCGCGGCGCGGTTGTAGCCGATCTTGAGCTTGCGCTGCACCGCCGAGATCGACGCCCGGCGGCTTTCCAGCACGAACTGCACGGCTTCGTCGTAGAGCGCGTCGGCTTCCGGGTCGTCGCCATCGCCGCCGCCACCACCGCCACCGTCGAAGCCGCTGCCGGCCTCCTCGACGCCGTTGAGGATGTCATCGTTGTAGTCCGGCGCGCCGCGCAGCTTCCAGGCCTCGACCGTGCGATGCACCTCGTCGTCGGAAACGAACGCGCCATGCACGCGAATCGGCAGGCTGGTGCCCGGCGGCATGTAGAGCATGTCACCGTGGCCGAGCAGCTGTTCGGCGCCACCCTGGTCGATGATGGTCCGCGAGTCGATCTTGCTCGACACCTGGAACGCCATGCGGGTCGGGATGTTGGCCTTGATCAGGCCGGTGATCACGTCCACCGACGGGCGCTGGGTGGCCAGGATCAGGTGGATACCGGCGGCACGGGCCTTCTGGGCGATACGGGCGATCAGCTCTTCGACCTTCTTGCCGACGATCATCATCATGTCGGCGAATTCGTCGACCACCACCACGATGGTCGGCAGGGTGTTCAGCGCTGGCGGATCGTCGTCCATGCTCTCGCGACGGTACAGCGGGTCGTGGATGATCTCGCCGGCTTCCTGGGCGTCCTTGATCTTGCGGTTGAAGCCCGCCAGGTTGCGCACGCCCATGGCCGCCATCAGCTTGTAGCGGCGCTCCATCTCGGCGACGCTCCAGCGCAGGGCGTTGGCGGCGTCCTTCATGTCGGTGACCACCGGGCACAGCAGGTGCGGGATGCCTTCGTAGATCGACAGTTCGAGCATCTTCGGGTCGATCATGATCAGCCGCGCGTCTTCCGGGCCCGACTTGAACAGGATCGACAGGATCATCGCGTTCACACCCACCGACTTACCGGAACCGGTGGTACCGGCCACCAGCAGGTGCGGCATCTTGGCAAGGTCGGTGATCACCGGCTTGCCGCCGATGTCATGGCCCAGGGCCAGGGTGACCGGCGACTTGTTCTCGTCGAACTGCGGCGACGACAGCACCTCGGAGAAGCGCACCATCTGGCGGTTCTCGTTGGGGATCTCGATACCCACGGTGGTCTTGCCGGGAATGACCTCGACCACGCGCACGCTGGTCACCGCCAGCGAGCGCGCCAGGTCCTTGGCCAGGTTGGCGATACGGCTGACCTTGACGCCCGCGGCCGGCTGGATCTCGTAGCGGGTGATCACAGGGCCCGGGTGGATCGAGTCGACCGCGACTTCCACGCCGAATTCCTTGAGCTTGATCTCCAGCAACTGGCCGACGCCGGCCAGGGACTCCGGCGAGTACTCGATCTTTTTCTGCTCGGCCGGGTCGAGGATGGAAATCGACGGCAAGGTGCCTTCCACGGCGCTGTCGATGAACAGCGGTGCTTGTTTTTCCTTCATGACCCGCTTGCTCGGTTCCGGCGCCTTGTCCGCGGTCGGCGGGATGATCACCGGGGCGGCGGGCTGCGGGCGAGCCACCACGGTTTCGCGTGGCGCGACCGGGCGGGCCGGCGGCTCTTCGCGCATCACCACGGGCTCGGCGCGTTCACGCGGCTGCGGCTTGGCCGGCTCGCGCTTGTCGCCTTTGCCGCCCAGGTCGAAGACCGGATCGTCGACTTCACGCAGTTGGGCTTCCAGGCGCTTGCGTTCGTTGCGCGCCTCCCACCAGCGGTTGGCGGCGCCCTGCACCAGTTCGAACAGGTCGAGGGTGATCTTGCCGGTGAGGTCCATCACCTTGAACCACGACAGGTCGGTGAACACGGTCAGGCCGAACAGGAACAGGGCGATGAACATCAGCGTGCTGCCCTGCACGTTCAGCAGGTTGCGTGCCAGGTCGCCGAGGCTCTCGCCCAGGGCGCCACCGGCGGAAAACGGCATGCTCGCCGGCGGGTGGAAGTGGATATGCGCCAGCGCCGCGCCCGACAACACCAGGAACACCAGGCCGATCAGGCGCCAGGAGAACAGCCAGCCGCTCCACTGCCAGGGCTGGTGGCGCTCGCGGAAGATCTGCCAGGTCTTGATCGCCAGCAGCAGCGGGAAGATATAGGCAAAATAGCCGAGCACCATGAACAGGATGTCGGCGAAATAGGCCCCGGCGCGACCGGCGGCGTTCTGCACCTGCTCGGCGTTGCTGGTGTGGCTGAAGCCCGGGTCGGCGGTGTCGTAGGTGACCAGTGCCATCCACAGGTACAGGCACAGCGCGCCGACGGCGATCAGCGCACCTTCCTTCAGGCGGTAGTGCAGCTGTTGCCGCCACAGGGGCACTGGCAAGGGGGCTGGAGTTGCGGTGGATTTCTTCAAAACGCGTCTATTCCTGCGCGTGCTGCGCGTCCAATAGTGATTGGCCGGTCACTGGCCAATGAACCACTACTTTTAACATTACTGCCCGCCAGCCGCCATGGCGGCACGCCGTGTGGGGCGTGAACGGGGGCTACTTTCATATAGCTGCAATTTGAGCATGCATTTTCTTTTGTGACAAAGGCTTATGCTGTGTTTTTGCACAGGTGTGACAGCAAAAGCGCCAGATGGTGCCAAGTGACCTGGCAATGGCTGGGCAATGACCAAGGGTTTCGCCTGATCCGACGCCTTCGCGGGTAAACCCGCTCCCACAGGGTTATCGGCACGCCTGTGGGAGCGGGTTTACCCGCGAAGGCGCCACAGCAGTTGACCCTGCCAGGCACGCACGCCATGCTGCCCTCTCCCCTCCCCCGCCGCTCAAGAACCCCATGCTCACCTGGCTGACCCGCGACTCGCTGACCTTCCCGCCCCTGGAAAAGGCCCTGCACGATCCCAACGGCCTGCTCGCCGCCGGCGGCGACCTGACCCCGGACCGCCTGGTCGCGGCTTATCGCCATGGCTGCTTCCCCTGGTACCAGGACGGCCAGCCGATCCTCTGGTGGTCGCCCGACCCACGCACCGTGTTGTTCCCGGACGAACTGCACGTTTCGCGCTCGCTGGCCAAGCTGATCCGCCAGGGCCGCTACCAGGTGAGCTTCGACAGCGACTTCGCGGCGGTGATCGAGGCCTGCGCCGCGCCACGGGACTATGCCGACGGCACCTGGATCACCGACAACATGCGCGCCGCCTACTGCGAGCTGCACCGCCGCGGCATCGCCCATTCGGTGGAGGTGCGCCGCGATGGCGAGCTGGTCGGCGGCCTGTACGGCCTGGCCATGGGCCGACTGTTCTTCGGCGAGTCGATGTTCAGCCGCGCCGACAACGCCTCCAAGGTGGGCTTCGTGACGCTGGTCGAGCACCTCAGGCAGGCCGGCTTCGTGCTGATCGACTGCCAGATGCCTACCGACCACCTGCACAGCCTGGGCGCCCGCGCCATCAGCCGGGCCGACTTCGCCAGCCATCTGGCGCGGTACCTGGACCAGCCCAGCGGCGCCCGCTGGGTTGCCTAGGCGAGTTCCCGGAGCTGGCTTACACTTAGAGACAACGTCTCACCTAAGGGGTTGATCATGACAGAGCTGGCGCGGTTGAAGTTCTATGCCACTCAACCCCACTCCTGCAGCTACCTGCCGGATGAGCAGGCGACCACGCTGTTTCTCGACCCGAGCCAGCCGATGGACGTGCACGTCTATGCCGACCTGTCGGAAATGGGCTTTCGCCGCAGCGGCGATCACCTCTATCGCCCGCATTGCCAGCAATGCAACGCCTGCGTGCCGGCGCGCATTCCGGCGGCGCGCTTCATTCCCAACCGCCAGCAGCGCCGAATCCTCAAGCGCAACGCCGACCTGACCGTCACTGCCGCCCGCCCGTCCTTCAAGGAAGAATACTTCGACCTGTACCGGCGCTATATCGAGCAGCGCCACGCCGACGGCGACATGTACCCGCCCAGCCGCGACCAGTTCTCCACCTTTCTGGTCCGTGACCTGCCGTTCTGCTGGTTCTACGAGTTCCGCCTGGAGGGCCGGCTGCTGGCCGTGGCGGTGTGCGACCTGCTGCCCAACGGGCTGTCGGCGGTGTACACCTTCTACGAGCCCGACGAGGAGCGCCGCAGCCTGGGGCGCTATGCCATCCTCTGGCAGATCACCGAAGCCCTGCGCCAGGACCTCGAGGCGGTGTACCTCGGCTACTGGATCAAGAACTGCAAGAAGATGAACTACAAGACCCAGTATCGCCCCATCGAACTGCTGATCAACCAGCGCTGGGTCACCCTCAACTGAAAGGCATTGGCTTGAAACACAAATTTCGGGCATAATCCACGCCACTTTTTTTGCCCGGTGCAGTCGTGCGTCGGGCCATCACTGGATACCGAGGGCTTTACTGCATGTCGAAAGAAGACAGCTTCGAAATGGAAGGCACTGTCGTCGACACCCTGCCCAACACCATGTTCCGCGTGGAGTTGGAAAACGGGCACGTCGTTACCGCGCACATCTCTGGCAAGATGCGCAAGAACTACATCCGTATTCTCACTGGCGACAAGGTCCGCGTCGAACTGACGCCGTATGACCTGAGCAAGGGCCGCATCACCTACCGTGCGCGCTAAGCTCCAGCCATGAAAAAGCCCGGCCAATGTGCCGGGCTTTTTTTGTGGGCGCTGAAAAGCATCGCGGAGCAAGTCGCATCGGCGCACCGCCGCTCCCACGCCAGTAGAGATGGCGGGGGAGCGGGCTTGCCCCGCGATGGCATTACGCGACTTCAGCCGTGGTCTCGTAATCGAACACCAGCTCGCCATCGCGCAGGTCGACGTGTACCACGCCACCGTGCTCGGCCAGCTCGCCGAACAGGATCTCCTCGGCCAGCGGCCGCTTGATCTTGTCCTGGATCAGCCGTGCCATCGGCCGCGCGCCCATCTGCACGTCGTAGCCCGAGGCCGCCAGCCAGCCACGGGCGGCGTCGGTGACCTCCAGCAGCACACGCTTGTCTTCCAGCTGCGCCTGCAGTTCGATGAGGAACTTGTCGACGATGCTCTTGATCGTCTCGTGGGACAGGCGGCCGAACTGGATGATGGTGTCCAGGCGGTTGCGGAACTCCGGCGTGAAGCTCTTGCGGATGACCTCCATCGCGTCGGACGAGTGGTCCTGGTGGGTGAAGCCGATCGAGGCCCGCGCGGCGGTTTCGGCGCCGGCGTTGGTGGTCATGATCAGGATCACGTTGCGGAAGTCCGCCTTGCGCCCGTTGTTGTCGGTCAGGGTCCCGTGGTCCATCACCTGCAGCAGCAGGTTGAAGACTTCCGGGTGGGCCTTCTCGATCTCGTCGAGCAGCAGCACGCAGTGCGGTTGCTTGGTGATGGCCTCGGTCAGCAGACCGCCCTGGTCGAACCCGACATAGCCGGGCGGCGCACCGATCAGGCGCGACACGGTGTGCCGCTCCATGTACTCGGACATGTCGAAGCGCACCAGTTCCACGCCCAGGGCCTTGGCCAGCTGGCGGGCGGCCTCGGTCTTGCCCACGCCGGTGGGGCCGGCGAACAGGAACGAGCCGACCGGTTTGTCCGGCGCCTTGAGGCCGGCACGGGACAGCTTGATGGCGGTGGCCAGCGAGTCGATCGCCGCATCCTGGCCGAACACGGTCAGTTTCAGGTCACGCTCGAGGTTGCGCAGCAGTTCCTTGTCGGAGCTGGTGACGTGCTTCGGCGGAATCCGCGCGATCTTGGCGACGATGTCCTCGACCTGCGGCACGTCGATGCGCTTGACCCGATTGGCTTCCGGCTGCAGGCGCTGGTAGGCGCCGGCCTCGTCAATCACATCGATGGCCTTGTCCGGCATATGCCGGTCATTGATGTAGCGCGAGGCCAGTTCGGCGGCGGCGCGCAGGGCCTCGTCGCTGTACTCGATGTTGTGGTGGCTCTCGAAGCGGCCCTTCAGCCCGCGCAGGATGCCCACGGTGTCCTCCACCGATGGCTCGGTGACATCGACCTTCTGGAAGCGCCGCGCCAGGGCGCGGTCCTTCTCGAAGATGCCGCGGAATTCCTGGAAGGTGGTGGAGCCGATGCAACGGATCTCACCGGACGACAACAGTGGCTTGAGCAGGTTGGACGCATCCATCACGCCACCGGAAGCCGCGCCGGCGCCGATGATGGTGTGGATCTCGTCGATGAACAGGATCGCCTGCGGCCGCTTGCGCAGCTCGCCGAGCAGCGCCTTGAAGCGCTTCTCGAAGTCGCCGCGGTACTTGGTACCGGCCAGCAGCGCGCCAAGGTCAAGGGAGTAGACCACGCTCTGCGCCAGCAGGTCGGGGACCTGGCCGTCGACGATGCGCTTGGCCAGGCCTTCGGCGATGGCGGTCTTGCCCACGCCGGCCTCGCCGACCAGCAGCGGGTTGTTCTTGCGCCGGCGGGCGAGGATCTGCGCCACGCGCTCGACCTCCTGCTCGCGCCCGACCAGCGGGTCGATGCGCCCGGCCCGGGCCAGTTCGTTCAGGTTGCTGGCATAGGCGTCCAGCGGGTTGCTGGAAGACGACGCTTCGCCGCCCTCCTCGTCCTGCATGTCCTGCTCGCTTTCGTTGTGCGAACCATGGCCCGGCACCTTGCTGATGCCGTGGGCGATGTAGTTGACGACGTCGATGCGCGCCACGCTCTGCTGCTTGAGCAGAAACACCGCCTGGCTTTCCTGTTCGCTGAAGATCGCCACCAGCACGTTGGCGCCGGTCACTTCGCGCTTGCCGGAGCTCTGCACATGGAACACGGCACGCTGCAGCACACGCTGGAAGCCCAGGGTCGGTTGCGTCTCGCGGTCCTCGTCATGCACGGGGATCAGCGGGGTGGTCGAATCGATGAACTCCTGCAGGTCGTGCTTGAGTTTGTCGAGATTGGCGCCACAGGCGCGCAGAACGGTCGCGGCAGCCTCATTGTCAAGGAGTGCCAGCAGCAGATGTTCGACGGTCATGAACTCATGACGCTTCGAACGAGCCTCCTTGAAGGCCAGATTGAGGGTGACTTCGAGCTCGCGGTTTAACATAGCTTCACCTCATACCCAAGTGGTCGGCGATTAACCGTCCTTCTCGATTTCACAGAGTAGCGGATGCTGGCTTTCCCTGGCGTATTGGTTGACCTGCATGGCCTTTGTCTCGGCGATGTCACGGGTAAACAATCCGCATACTGCCCGCCCTTCGGTATGGACGGTCAGCATGATCTTCGTTGCCAGCTCGCGGTTCAGATTGAAGAACGTCTCGAGCACTTCGACGACGAAATCCATCGGCGTGTAGTCATCGTTGAACAAAACCACCTTGTACATCGGCGGCGCCTGCAGGATCGGCTTGGCCTCCTGGACGGCAAGGCCGGCGCCATCGTCCTCATGCCCGTCCTCGTTCGACTGCGGGCGATCCTGATTGAATGTTAGTCGAATCTCACTGAGTACATGCATGGAAAGAATTTCATCATGAGCGACAGGTTAAGGTTGTGGGTTGACCGCGCAGGCCTGTCCCGGCGCGGGCGCCGGCTGACCTTGACTATCGGCAAAACGGTGTTACAACCAATAAGAACCCACCGTGGTCGATAAAGATCCGCGCAGTCAACCAGATTTTCTCGCAAGGTTCGTATGCGGATGAAGTGGATGATACTCCAGTGATGGAGTCCTTTGCAGAGGGACATAGGGATGGCAAGCGGTAAAGTCAAGTGGTTCAACAATGCCAAGGGCTACGGATTCATCAACGAGGACGGCAAGACCGATGATCTGTTCGCCCACTATTCAGCGATCCAGATGGACGGTTACAAGACGCTGAAAGCCGGCCAGGCCGTGAACTTCGAGATCATCCAGGGCCCCAAAGGGCTGCACGCGACCGACATCAGAAGCGCCACCAGCAGCGTCCAGGCCAGCGCGACGAACCCGGGCAACACCATCGAAGTCTGATCCCCGACCCGTCTGCCGGTAAACGAAAAAACCGGTCGCCCCTTTAATAAAGAGGCGACCGGTTTTTTTGCCCCGCTTACATGTGCTTGATCAGCGCCTCGCCAAAGCCCGAGCTGCCGACCAGGGTCGCGCCCTCCATCAGGCGCTCGAAGTCGTAGGTCACGGTCTTGGCCGCGATGGCGCCATTGGTGCCCTTGATGATCAGATCGGCCGCCTCGGTCCAGCCCATGTGCCGCAGCATCATCTCGGCCGAGAGGATCACCGAGCCCGGGTTGACCTGGTCCTTGCCGGCGTACTTCGGCGCGGTGCCGTGGGTGGCCTCGAACATGGCCACGGTGTCCGACAGGTTGGCCCCCGGCGCGATGCCGATTCCGCCCACTTCCGCGGCCAGCGCGTCGGACAGGTAGTCGCCGTTGAGGTTGAGGGTGGCGATCACATCGTACTCGGCCGGACGCAGCAGGATCTGCTGGAGCATGGCGTCGGCGATGGCATCTTTTACGATCACCTCGCGGCCGGTTCTCGGGTTCTTGAACTTCATCCACGGGCCGCCATCGAGCAGTTCGGCGCCGAACTCGTCGCGCGCCACCTCGTAGCCCCAGTCCTTGAAGGCCCCTTCGGTGAACTTCATGATGTTGCCCTTGTGCACCAGGGTCAGCGACTTGCGGTCGTTGTCCACCACATACTGCAGGGCCTTGCGCACCAGGCGCTTGGTGCCCTCCTTCGAGACCGGCTTGACGCCGATGCCACAGTCCTGGTCGAAGCGGATCTTGGTGACGCCCATTTCCTCCTTGAGGAACTTGATCACCTTGTTCGCCTCGGGCGAACCGGCCTTCCACTCGATGCCGGCATAGATGTCCTCGGAGTTCTCGCGGAAGATCACCATGTCGACGTCACCCGGCTTTTTCACCGGGCTTGGCACGCCCTGGAACCAGACCACCGGCCGCAGGCACACATAAAGGTCGAGCTGCTGGCGCAGGGCCACGTTGAGCGAGCGGATGCCGCCGCCGACCGGGGTGGTCAGCGGCCCCTTGATCGACACCACGTAGTCGCGCACCGCATCCAGGGTTTCCTGGGGCAGCCAGGTGTCCTGGTCGTAGACCTGGGTGGCCTTCTCGCCAGCATACACCTCCATCCAGGCGATCTTGCGCTTGCCGCCATAGGCTTTCTGCACGGCGGCGTCGACTACCTTGATCATCACCGGCGAGACGTCCACGCCGATACCGTCGCCTTCGATGTAGGGAATGATGGGGTTATCGGGAACATTGAGCGAATGGTCTGCATTGACGGTGATCTTGGCACCATCAGACGGAACCTTGATTTTCTGGTATCCCATGCTGCACTACTCCGCTTTTCCTGGTGTGATTGGAAATCGTGCGATCCACTGAGCCTAAACCACATCTGCCGACCTGCAAGCTCGCTGCCACGACAGCCGAAAAAGGACTGGAAAATCCCCCTGGCAACCTGCGGCAACACGCCACATTGCTCCTACGTCTTTGGTCTTATAAATGCGCTGATACCACTTCGCCTTGCTGAATAGCCCAAAGGGTTTGATATACTCCGGCGCGACCATGGGGTCATCGGGGCGAACCCTAGGAAAATGCGGCTCGCCCTTGGTCATGAATGACCGCAAAGCCTGGGTTGTTACCGCGGCCCAGCACTTGACGCTCGACTGATGCATCCACCATCACCGCTCGCAGCCTCTCGACTTTCCGCTCATGGCGTCGCCAGGGCGAAGCGCCTACCCTGCGCACCTCGAGACTCGAGTACGCTCAGCACATAGAGAGTTAACCCGCATGCCCACCCGTTCCAAGATCATCTACACCTTCACCGACGAAGCCCCCGCCCTCGCCACCTACTCGCTGCTGCCGATCGTCGAGGCCTTCACCGCTTCGGCCGATATCGCCGTCGAAACCCGCGACATCTCCCTGGCCGGCCGTATCCTCGCCGCCTTCCCGGAGCAACTGGGCGCCGAGAAGCAGGTAGGCGATCACCTGGCGGAACTGGGCCAACTGGCGACCACTCCGGAAGCCAACATCATCAAGCTGCCGAACATCTCCGCCTCGGTTCCACAGCTGAAGGCCGCGATCAAGGAGCTGCAAGCCAAGGGCTTCAACATCCCTGACTACGCCGACGAGCCGGCCAGCGCCGAGGAAAAAGAATCCCGGGCCCGCTACGACCGCATCAAGGGCAGCGCCGTGAACCCGGTCCTGCGCGAAGGCAACTCCGACCGTCGCGCACCGCTGTCGGTCAAGAACTACGCACGCAAGCACCCGCACAAGATGGGCGCCTGGGCCGCCGACTCCAAGTCGCACGTTGCCCACATGACCCAGGGCGACTTCTACGGCAGCGAAAAAGCCGCGCTGATCGAGGCTGACGACAGCCTGCGCATCGAGCTGGTCGGTAAAGACGGCTCCACCACCGTCCTGAAAGAAAAAACCGCCGTCAAGGCCGCCGAAGTCATCGACTGCGCCACCCTGAGCCGCAAGGCCCTGAAAGCCTTCATCGCCGAGCAGATCGCCGATGCCAAGGCCTCCGGCGTACTGCTGTCGGTGCACCTGAAAGCCACCATGATGAAGGTCTCCGACCCGATCATGTTCGGCGTGATCGTCGAAGAGTTCTACAACGACGTGCTGGCCAAGCACGCCGCAGCCCTGGCTGAAGTCGGCTTCAACGCCAACAACGGCATCGGCGACCTGTACGCCCGCATCAAGGATCTGCCAGCTGAAAAGCAAGCCGAGATCGAAGCCGACATCCAGGCCCTGTACGCCGTTCGCCCGGCCCTGGCCATGGTCAACTCGGACAAAGGCATCACCAACCTGCACGTACCGAGCGACGTCATCGTCGACGCCTCGATGCCTGCGATGATCCGCGACTCGGGCAAGATGTGGAACACCGCCGGTGAACTGCAGGACGCCAAGGCGATCATCCCGGACCGCTGCTACGCCGGCATCTACCAGGCCACCATCGAAGACTGCAAGGCCAACGGCGCCTTCGATCCGACCACCATGGGCAGCGTGCCGAACGTCGGCCTGATGGCGCAAAAAGCCGAAGAGTACGGTTCCCACGACAAGACCTTCCAGATCAAGGCCGACGGCGTCGTGCGCGTGGTCGATGGCAAGGGCAAGGTCGTGCTGGAGCAGAACGTCGAAGCCGGTGACATCTTCCGCATGTGCCAGACCAAGGACGCGCCGATCCAGGACTGGGTCAAGCTGGCCGTCAACCGCGCCCGCCTGAGCAACACCCCGGCGGTGTTCTGGCTGGATCCGGCCCGCGCCCACGACGGCGTGATGATCGAGAAGGTGCAACAGTACCTGAAGGATCACGACACCTCCGGCCTGGACATCCGCATCCTGGCCCCGGTCGACGCCATCAAGTTCTCCCTGGCCCGCATCCGCGAAGGCAAGGACACCATCTCGGTGACCGGCAACGTGCTGCGCGACTACCTGACCGACCTGTTCCCGATCATGGAGCTGGGCACCAGCGCCAAGATGCTGTCGATCGTCCCGCTGATGAACGGCGGTGGCCTGTTCGAGACCGGCGCCGGCGGTTCGGCACCGAAGCACGTGCAGCAGCTGGTCGAAGAGAACTTCCTGCGCTGGGACTCGCTGGGTGAGTTCCTGGCCCTGGCCGCTTCCCTGGAGCACCTGGGCAACACCTACGATAACCCGCGCGCCAAGGTCCTGGCCAACACCCTGGACCAGGCCACCGGCAAGTTCCTCGACACCAACAAGTCGCCTTCGCGCAAGGTCGGCGGTATCGACAACCGTGGCAGCCACTTCTACCTGACCCTGTACTGGGCAGAAGCCCTGGCCGCCCAGACCGACGACGCCGCCCTGCAGGCGCGCTTCGCCCCGCTGGCCAAGACCCTGAGCGAGAACGAAGCGACCATCGTCGCCGAGCTCAACGCCGTCCAGGGCAAGCCGGCCGACATCGGTGGCTACTACGCCCCGGATGCCGAGCTGACCGCCAAGGTGATGCGCCCGAGCCAGACCCTGAACAACGCCATTGCCGCACTGTAAGGTTCGCTTGACGTAACAGCACAGACCCCGGCCACGCACCGGGGTTTGTGCTTTTTGAAGTTTGTGAAATCTCCCGTGGGAGCGGGCTTGCCCCGCGATTGCGCTGAACCTGTATGGGCGCAATCGCGGGGCAAGCCCGCTCCCACGCCCCCCGCCATGGAGCCCACTGCATGACCTGGCAACCCCACATCACCGTCGCCACCATCGTCGAGCACGACGGCAAGTTCCTCTTCGTCGAGGAGTTCAAGGCCGGCCAGCACGTATTCAACCAGCCCGCCGGCCACCTCGAAGCCAACGAAACCATCGCCCAGGCCGCCCTGCGCGAAACCCTCGAGGAAACCGCCTGGGAAGTCGAGCTCACCGGCGTGGTCGGCATCTACCTGTACACCGCACCCAGCAACGGAGTCACCTACCAGCGCATCTGCTTCGCCGCCCGCCCCGTACGCCATCATGCCGACCTGGCATTGGACAGCGACATCGTCCGCGCCGTGTGGCTGACCCGCGACGAATTGCTGGCCGAGCCGTCGCGCTGGCGTAGCGAGCTGGTACCGCGCTGCCTCGACGACTACCTGGCAGGCCCGCTGCACAGCCTCGAGCTGCTGCGCGACTGACGCCAGCCCGCGGGTTTGATAGAATCGGCGTTTTTCCCCTCTGATACACACCGGTAGCCATGACCAGCCCAGCACTCAAAGACCCCGCCAAGACCCGCGTCATCGTCGGCATGTCCGGCGGCGTGGACTCTTCCGTCTCCGCCCTTCTGCTCATCGAGCAGGGCTACCAGGTGGAAGGTCTGTTCATGAAGAACTGGGAAGAGGACGACGGCACCGAATACTGCACCGCCCGCGAAGACCTGGCCGACGCCCAGGCCGTGTGCGACCGCATCGGTATCAAGCTGCACACCGCCAACTTCGCCGCCGAATACTGGGACAACGTGTTCGAGCACTTCCTCGAAGAGTACAAGGCCGGCCGTACACCCAACCCGGACATCCTCTGCAACCGCGAGATCAAGTTCAAGGCGTTCCTCGACTACGCCCTGTCCCTGGGCGCCGACCTGATCGCCACCGGCCACTACGTGCGCCGCCGCGACACAGGCGAGCTGACCGAGCTGCTCAAGGGCCTGGACCCGAACAAGGACCAGAGCTACTTCCTGCACGCCGTCGGCGGCAAGGAAATCGCCCGCACCCTGTTCCCGGTCGGCGAACTGGAAAAGCCCGAGGTACGGGCCATCGCCGAGAAACACGGCCTGGCCACCGCCAAGAAGAAGGACTCCACCGGTATCTGCTTCATCGGCGAGCGCCGCTTCAGCGATTTTCTCAAGCAGTACCTGCCAGCCCAGCCCGGCGAGATCCAGACCACCGAGGGTGAAGTGATCGGCCAGCACCATGGCCTGATGTACCACACCATCGGCCAGCGCCAGGGCCTGGGCATCGGCGGCCTGAAGGACGCCGGCGACGAGCCGTGGTACGTGCTGGAAAAAGACCTCTCGCGCAACGTGCTGGTGGTCGGCCAGGGCAACGAACACCCGTGGCTGTTCTCCCGCGCCCTGTTGGCCTCGGAGATCTTCTGGGTCAATCCGATCGACCTGTCCAGCCCGCGCCGGCTGACCGCCAAGGTGCGCTACCGCCAGGGCGACCAGCAGTGCACCCTGGAACGCACCGAGAGCGGCTACCGCGCCGTGTTCGACGAGCCGCAGCGCGCCGTGACCCCGGGCCAGTCGGTGGTGTTCTATGATGGCGAGGTATGCCTGGGCGGCGGTGTGATCGAGATCGCCGAGCCGTGGAGCCCGCGTCGATGAACAACCTTCAGGAGCAGTTGGTCGCCCTCGGCGGCGTGTTCCAGGCCGCGGTGCTGGTCGACCGCATCGCCCGCACCGGCCAGGCCAGCGAAGCCAACATCGGTTGCATGCTCGGCAGCCTGCTGGTGCGCGACCCGAAGGACACCCTGGAGGTGTTCGGCGGCGACGACCTCAACCTGCGCGACGGCTACCGCGCGCTGGTCGGCGCCCTGGAGCGCGACCCCAGCAGCCTGCAGCGCGAACCGCTGCGCTACGCCCTGTCGATGCTGGGCCTGGAGCGCCAGCTGAACAAGCGTGGCGACATGCTCGACACCATCGGCAACCGCCTGCCGCAGATCCAGTCCCAGGCCGAGCATTTCGGCCTGGTTCACGAAAATGTCATCGCTTCCAGCGGAGCCTTGTACCAGGACACCCTGAGCACCCTGCGCCAACGCATCCAGGTACACGGCGACATGCGTTTCCTGCAGCAGGCCAGCAATGCCTCGAAGATCCGCGCCCTGCTGCTGGCCGGCATCCGCGCCGCGCGCCTGTGGCGCCAGCTGGGCGGACACCGCTGGCAGCTGGTGTTCAGCCGGCGCAAGTTGCTCAATGAACTGTA
This sequence comes from Pseudomonas sp. 2hn, assembly GCF_019646095.1. NCBI lineage: Bacteria > Pseudomonadati > Pseudomonadota > Gammaproteobacteria > Pseudomonadales > Pseudomonadaceae > Pseudomonas > Pseudomonas sp. 2hn. The sequence goes on from NZ_CP081016.1 coordinate 3,714,207, forward strand.
CGGGATGATGCGTACTGATTCCTGAACGTCTGTATTGATCCTCGTGGGAGCGGGCTTGCCCCGCGATTGCGATGCCGGACGCAACGCCGCCATCGCGGGGCAAGCCCGCTCCCACGCCCGGTACCACCCGTTTCAAACAGGCCCGACCTTTGGTCAGCCACCCGACTCGGGCGCGATTTTCATGTATGATATGCGCCCTTCCAAAAGCCTGACTGTCCGAGAACACCCCATGCAGCTCTCCTCGCTCACTGCGGTTTCCCCTGTAGACGGCCGTTATGCCGGCAAAACCCAGGCCCTGCGCCCCATCTTCAGCGAATTCGGCCTGATCCGTTTCCGCGCCCTGGTCGAAGTACGCTGGCTGCAGCGCCTGGCCGCCCACCCGCAGATCGGCGAAGTACCGGCGTTCTCCGCCGAAGCCAACGCCGTGCTGGACAGCCTGGCCACCGATTTCAAGCTCGAGCACGCCGAACGCGTCAAAGAGATCGAGCGCACCACCAACCACGACGTCAAGGCCATCGAGTACCTGCTCAAAGAGCAGGCTGCTCAACTGCCTGAGCTGGCCAAGGTCAGCGAGTTCATCCACTTCGCCTGCACCAGCGAGGACATCAACAACCTGTCCCACGCCCTGATGCTGCGCGCCGGCCGTGATGAAGTGCTGCTGCCGCTGATGCGCCAGATCGCCGAATCCATCCGCGCCCTGGCCCACGCCCACGCCGACGTGCCGATGCTGTCGCGCACCCACGGCCAGCCGGCCTCGCCGACCACCCTGGGCAAAGAGCTGGCCAACGTCGTCTACCGTCTGGAGCGCCAGATAGCCCAGGTGGCCGCCGTGCCGCTGCTGGGCAAGATCAACGGCGCCGTGGGCAACTACAACGCCCACCTGTCGGCCTACTCGCAGATCGACTGGGAAGCCAATGCCCGCGCCTTCATCGAAGACGAGCTGGGCCTGGTGTTCAACCCCTACACCACCCAGATCGAACCGCACGACTACATCGCCGAGCTGTTCGACGCCATCGCCCGCTTCAACACCATCCTCATCGACTTCGACCGTGACGTCTGGGGCTACATCTCGCTGGGCTACTTCAAGCAGAAGACCGTCGCCGGCGAAATCGGCTCCTCGACCATGCCGCACAAGGTCAACCCGATCGACTTCGAGAACTCCGAAGGCAACCTGGGGATCGCCAACGCGCTGTTCCAGCACCTGGCCAGCAAGCTGCCGATCTCGCGCTGGCAGCGCGACCTGACCGACTCCACCGTGCTGCGCAACCTGGGCGTGGGCTTCGCCCACAGCGTCATCGCCTACGAAGCCAGCCTCAAGGGCATCGGCAAGCTGGAAGTCAACACCGCCCGCATCGCCGCCGACCTGGACGCCTGCTGGGAAGTCCTGGCCGAGCCGATCCAGACCGTGATGCGCCGCTTCAACATCGAGAACCCCTACGAGAAGCTCAAGGAGCTGACCCGTGGCAAGGGCATCACCCCTGAAGCGCTGCTGACCTTCATCGACGGCCTGGACATGCCGGCCGAAGCCAAGGCCGAGCTCAAGCAACTGACTCCTGCCACCTACATCGGCAACGCGGTAGCCCAGGCCAAACGCATCTGACCTGCGCCCCGCGCTTAACGCCCGGCCTGGCCGGGCGTTTTTATTCCCGTACGAAAACTAAGTTTTTTCAATAGGTTGAACATGAATTCTGATACTCCACTGCAACTGTTGGGCGGCCTCACGGCCCGTGAATTCCTGCGCGACTACTGGCAGAAGAAGCCGCTGCTGGTGCGCCAGGCCTTCCCCGACTTCGTCAGCCCCATCGACGCCGACGAGCTGGCCGGCCTGGCCCTGGAAGAAGAAGTCGAGTCGCGCCTGGTGCTCGAGCACGGCGAGCGCCCGTGGGAGCTGCGTCGCGGCCCGTTCGCCGAGGACGCCTTCGCCGACCTGCCCGAGCGCGACTGGACCCTGCTGGTGCAGGCGGTTGACCAGTTCGTGCCGGAAGTCGCCGAGCTGCTCGAAGAGTTCCGCTTCCTGCCGAGCTGGCGCATCGACGATGTGATGATCAGCTACGCGGCGCCCGGCGGCAGCGTCGGCCCGCACTTCGACAACTACGACGTGTTCCTGCTGCAGGGCGACGGCACGCGCAACTGGAAAGTCGGGCAGATGTGCAACAGCGACAGCGCGCTGATCGACCACGCCGACCTGCGCATCCTGGCCGACTTCGAGCAGAGCGAGGAGTGGACCCTGGAGCCGGGCGACATGCTCTACCTGCCGCCGCGCCTGGCCCACTACGGCGTTGCCGAGAGCGAGTGCCTGACCTACTCCGTAGGTTTCCGCGCCCCGAGCGCCGCCGAAGTGCTGACCCACTTCACCGACTTCCTCGGCCAGTTCCTGCCCGATGAAGAGCGCTACAGCGACGCCGACGCCCAGCCGGTCAGCGACCCGCACCAGATCCAGCACGATGCCCTCGACCGCCTCAAGGCGCTGATCGACAAGCACATGGCCGACAAGGACCTGCTGCTGACCTGGTTCGGCCAGTTCATGACCGAGCCGCGCTATCCCGAGCAGGTTGTCGGCGAGGAGCTGAGCGAGCAGGAGCTGCTCGACTACCTCGGCCAGGGCGCCATCCTGATCCGCAACCCGAGCGCGCGCCTGGCCTGGTCGGAGTTCGGCGACGACCTGCTGCTGTTCGCCAGCGGTCGCAGCTGCCCGCTGCCGGGCAAACTGCGTGAACTGCTGAAGCTGATCTGCTCCGCCGACGCCCTGCACAGCGAGAACCTTGGGCAGTGGCTGGAGGACGAAGACGGCCTGATGCTGGTACAACAGCTGGTCATGCAAGGCAGCCTGGGATTCGCCGATGAATAAGATCAGTGTTCGACTGGCCGACTGGCACAAGGACAACGCCGACATCCACCGCATCCGCAGCGCCGTGTTCGTCGCCGAGCAGCACGTGCCGCCGGAGCTGGAATTCGACGCTGAGGACCCGACCGCCGTGCACTTCCTGGCCATGGAGGGCGACTACCCGATCGGTACCGCCCGCCTGCTGCCCGACGGCACCATCGGCCGGGTCTCGGTGCTCAAGGACTGGCGCGGCCTGAACGTGGGCGACGCGCTGATGCGCGCGGTGATCGTCGAGGCGCAGAACCGCGACCTCAAGCAGCAGATGCTCAGCGCCCAGGTGCACGCCACGCCGTTCTACGAACGCCTGGGGTTCCGCGTGGTCAGCGAGGAGTTCCTCGAGGCCGGCATCCCGCACGTGGACATGGTTCGCGACTCGCGCGAGATGGCCTGAGCCCTCAAGTTGGCCTGCTCTTTGTAGGAGCGGCCTTGCCGAGGCGTCGGACCGGCCGGAAAGGGCTGCGTAGCAGCCCCACGATTTCAGCATTGACGCAAAGATCGCCGGGGCCGCTATGCGGCCCTTTCACGGCACGAGGCCGCTCCTACAGAGTTCGCCCGCCCCCTCAGGCAATCACAATCTGCCCATCCCCCACCCCCTGCGCCGAGATCCCCACCAGCGTCACGCTGTCCCCGCCGAACTTCAGTACCAGGTCATCGCCGACCTGGCTGGCATGGGCACGCCAGTCCGGCGCCGCCGTGCCGCCATCCACGCCAATGAACACCAACCGGTCCTGCCCGGTGAAATCCAGCACCCGGTCCTGGCCGAAATGCTCACTGAACAGGAAGGTGTCGCGCCCCGCGCCGCCAATGAGCACATCGTTGCCCGCGCCACCCACCAGCACGTCATTGCCAGCGCCGCCCTGCAGCCGATCGTCACCGCCCAGGCCGAACAACCACTGGCCCTGGTTGCCCGCCACCAGCTGGTCGCCGGCCTGGGTGCCATTGAGCGAGGATGCGTAGGGCGTGACCTTGCCGCTCTCGAACAGACCCTGCGCCGCGACCCCGTGGCTGACCTCCTTGCTGAAGATCAGCAGGCTCGACTCCTTGCTCACCAGGTTCTCGACATTGCGCACCAGGCTGATGCCACCCTGGGCGTCACGCACGTACAGCACGCCATCGCCGTCCCGGGCGATGCTCAGGTTGGCCAGGGCGTCCTGCAGCTTCAGGGTGTCATGGCCGGCGCCGCCGTCGATCAGGTTGAAGCCGCCGTCGTCGCGGAAGGTGTCGTTGCCGGCCCGGCCTTCAAGGTAGTCGTTGCCGCGCCCGCCGTGGATCAGGTCGTCCTGCTCGGAGCCGATGATGAAGGTGCTGCCCTTGTGCGGCTCGGCATTGCGGTTGAGGTCCTCGACCCAGGTGGAGCCACGGGTGACATCGGACAGGTTGCTGACCACGATGGTCGAGTCGCGGCTGGTCCATTGATAGAACGACGACCCCAGCACCCGGCCAAGGCCATCGGCGTAGGCCGTCGGCAGGTGCGACAGCCAGGTGGCGATATTGCCGATGGAGAACGGCAGCAGGTTCCAGGCGTCGGAGGCGTAGTGGTCGTTGAAGTTGACAATGTTGTTGGTGGCCGAGGCCTTGGCGCCGTCGTGCACGCCCAGGGTGCCCCAGGTCGCCGAGGTGCCGTCGAGCACGCGGAACACCGGGTCGTTTTCGTAGCCGATATTGAGCACCTTGCTGGCATCGGCGGCCTGGGTCGGCGAGGCGAAGGCGACGTAGCGCGCATCCTGGTAGAAACCGCCCCAGCGCGAACCGCTGAGGTCGGCCAGGCTGTTGACCGCCAGGCCGCCGAGGCTGTGACCACTGACGGTGACATCGGCGCCGCTCAGGCCGTTGGTCTTGGCAAAGGCCGCCACATCGGCGAGCAGTTGCCCGAATGCGTTGCCGGCGTAGTCACGGGCATAGCCGGCCGGGCCGATCGCCGCCAGCAGGTCGTTGATGGCGTCACCGATGGTGTCGCCCAGCAGGTTCTCGCGCGGCCCGCTGGTGCCGCGGAAGGCGATGCCGATGCCGCTGAGCTGGCCGGCGGCATCGTAGCGGCCGAGGATTTCCACCTGCGCCGAGGTGTAGCCCGGCGCTTCGCCGTGGAAGGTGCCGCGGCCATCGGTCTTGCCCTGGTAGCCCAGTTGCGCCGCGCTGATCGGCGTCCAGCCGGCGGCCTTGACCTGGGCCAGGGCGCGGGCTTCGGAGTCGGGGTTCCAGGGAATGCCGGGGATCACACCCTGGCTGTCGGTGCCACCGATCAGCGCCTTGACCAGGGTGGCCGGCAGGCCCAGGCCGAAACCGTACTTCTGGTAGCCGGCGCTGAAGCCATCGTCGATGCCATGGTAGGCATAGGTGGCCAGGGCCATGGCATCTTTATAAAGCGAGGAGGAGGCAGTGCTGTCGAGCTGTCGGTAATCGAAAACGGGCATTGGTTTACATCCCTGTTGTTCTTGTTGGAAGGACACCCCAGCGACATCGTCCAGTGACACGACTGGCGGGCGAAAGGCAAAGCTGGCACGCAATTGCCGAATCGTCCAACCCCAAGGGGTGACTACCCTGCCAAACATGCGGGCGAAAAACCTGTACATGCATACAGATAAAGCTTGCCTGCACGCCCTGGCTTGCGCATCCTAGTGCCCATCTTCCGTGATCAAGCGTTTCGGCCATGCGCCTCTTCCTCTGCGAAAAACCCTCCCAGGCAAAAGACATCGCCAAGGTCCTCGGCGCCCAGCGTCGTGGCGACGGCTGCTGGCAAGGCACCGATGTCTGCGTGACCTGGTGCATCGGCCACCTGCTCGAGACCGCCCCACCCGACAGCTACGACGAGCGCTACAAGCGCTGGACCCTCGAAGACCTGCCGATCATCCCGGAGAAGTGGAAGATGACGGTCAAGCCCAAGACCGCCAGCCAGTACAAGGCAGTCAAGCGTCTGCTCGGCGAGGCCCGCGAACTGGTGATCGCCACCGACGCCGACCGCGAGGGCGAGATGATCGCCCGGGAGCTGGTCGAGCACTGCCGTTACCGGGGGCCGATCCAGCGCCTGTGGCTGTCGGCGCTGGACGATGCCTCGATCCGCAAGGCGCTCGGCCGCCTGCTGCCGGGCCAGGAGACCTTCAGCCTGTACCATTCGGCCCTCGGCCGCTCACGGGCCGACTGGCTGATCGGCATGAACATGAGCCGCCTGTTCACCCTGCTCGGCCGCCAGTCCGGCTACCAGGGCGTGCTGCCGGTGGGACGGGTGCAGACACCAACGCTGCGCCTGGTGGTGGACCGCGACCGCAGTATCGCCGACTTCGTGCCGGTGCCCTTCTGGGCCATCGAGGTACAGCTGGAAAGTGCCGGCAGCGTGTTCAACGCCCAGTGGCGTGCGCCGGAGGACGCCTGCGACAACCAGGGCCGCTGCCTGAGGCAGGAACTGGCCCAGCAGGCCGCCGCCGACATGCAGGCGGCCGCCAGCGCCCGGGTGCGCAAGATCGTCACCGAACGCGTGCGCGAGGCGGCTCCCCTGCCCTTCGATCTCGGCACCCTGCAGGAGGTATGCTCGAAGAAGCTCGGCCTCGGCGCCCAGGAGACCCTGGACATCGCCCAGGCCCTGTACGAAACCCACAAGCTCATCACCTACCCGCGCAGCGACAGCGGCTACCTGCCTCTCAGCCAGCACGGCGAGGCCGCTGGCATCCTCGCCGCCCTGCAGCGCGCCGACGACAGCCTCGCGCCGCTGCGGCCGCACCTGGACCCAGGCCGCCGCTCGCGCGCATGGAACGACCAGAAGGTCAGCGCCCACCACGGCATCATTCCCACCGCGGCCGCCAGCGACCCGTCGCGCCTGCCGCCCAAGTACAAGGCCGTGTACACCCTGATTCGCGCCCGCTACCTGGCGCAGTTCCTGCCCAACCACGAGTACGACCGCACCCAGGCCGAGTTCGATTGCGCCGGCCATGCACTGCGGGCGGTGGGCAAGCAGATCGTCGAGCCGGGCTGGCGCCGGGCGCTGCCCGAGGCATTGACCCCAGCCAAGGGCCGCGAAGCGCCACCGGCCCAGGTGCTGCCGACGCTGCGCGAAGGCCAGGACTGCGCAGTGCGGGACCTGCAGCTGAAGGACCTGTGGACCCAGCCACCCAAGCCGTTCACCGAAGGCGACCTGATCAAGGCGATGAAGAACGTCGCCAAGCTGGTCGACGACCCTCGGCTGAAACAGAAGCTCAAGGAAACCACCGGCATCGGCACCGAAGCCACCCGCGCCAGCATCATCCAGGGCCTGCTCGACCGTGGCTACCTGGTCAAGCACGGCAAGGCCCTGTCGGCCACGCCCGCCGCCTTCAGCCTGATCGATGCCGTGCCGCGGGCCATTGCCGACCCCGGCACCACGGCGATCTGGGAACAGGCGCTGGACATGGTGCAGAGCGGCGAGATGAGCCTGGACGAGTTCGTCACCCGCCAGTCGGCCTGGATGGGCAAGCTGGTGCAACGCTGCAGCGGCCTACGCCTGACCATCAGCGGGCCGGCAGCGGGCAAGGCGGCGGCGCCGTGGAAGAAGAAGCGCAAGGGGGCTGCCAAGGGCAAGACAGCAGCCGGCAAGCCCCGACAGCCGCGGCGCAAGGCAGCGAACTAGCGTTCCAATCGCGGGGCAAGCCCGCTCCCACGCCCGTTCGTATTCGGCGCGTGGGAGCGGGCTTGCCCCGCGATGGCGCCATCTACTGGCGATATGAAAATCCTCTGCTATTTTTTCATGAAAATAATCAGAAGAAATTTCACGAGGCCCCGGCATGTTCAAGCAATCCGCCCAGCACGTCGCCAGCTACTACGCCCGCACCTACCCCGCCACCATCACCCTGCGCCCCACCCTGCAGGGCGCCCACGACACCGACATCCTGATCGTCGGTGCCGGTTTCAGCGGACTGCACACCGCCCTGCGCCTGGCCCTGGCCGGCCAGCGCGTGACCCTGCTGGAAGCCAGCCGGGTGGCCTGGGCCGCCTCGGGCCGCAACGGTGGCCAGGCACTGCTGGGCTGGTCGTGTGACATGCCCCCACTGGAGCGAGCCCTGGGCCTGGAGCGCAGCCGACGCCTGTGGGACAGCATGTGCTGGGCCGCCCGCGAGCTGCGCGAACTGCCTCAGCGCCATGGTTTCGACGTCGACTATCGCCTGGGCAGCCTGTGGACCGCCGTGTTGCCACGCCGGGTAAAACTGCTGGAGGAGGCCCGACGCGAAGCACAGGAGAAGTTCGACTACGACTGCCTGCGCCTGATCGGCCGCGACGAACTGCCCGAGTGGGTCGACAGCCCCCGTTACCAGGCCGCGCTGTACGACCCCAATGGCGCCCACCTCAACCCACTGAAGCTGGCCCAGGGCCTGGCCGGCGTGATCGAGGCGAACGGCGGGCGGATCTTCGAGCAAAGCCAGGTGCTCGACTACCACGAACACGCCAACGGCTTCGTCGCCCGCACCGATCAGGGCGAAGTGCGCAGTCGCGTACTGGTGCTGGCCTGCAATGCCTATATCGACCGCCTCGACCGCACCCTGTCGCGCCGCCTGCTGCCGGTGGGCTCCTACCAGGTGGCCACGGCGCCGCTGGACGCCGAGTTCGCCGCCTCACTGCTGCCACGCAACAGCTGCGTGATCGACAACCAGTTCGTTCCCGACTACTTCCGCCTGACGCCCGACCATCGCCTGCTGTTCGGTGGCGGCTGCACCTACCTGGGTGGCATCCCCAAGAACGTCGCCAGCGCCACCCGGCCCTACCTGGAACGGGTGTTCCCGCAGTTGCGAGGCGTGGCCATCGAACATGCCTGGGGCGGTCATATCGATTGCAGCATCCAGCGCACCCCGGATATCGGCCGTCAGGGCCAACGCTACTGGCTGCAAGGATTCTCTGGCCACGGCGTGCTGCCGACCCTGGCTGGCGCACGCGCCGTCAGTGACGCGATTCTGGGTGACGACGACCTGCTCACGCTTTACCAGGCTATCGACAATGGCCGCTTCCCTGGCGGCGACCTGCTGGCCGCGCCGTTGGAAGCGGCCGCCAAGGCCTGGTACAGGATGCGCGACCATGTCTGAGCCGATCGACGACAACCAGGGCCTGGCGCGACTGGTGCGCGACCTGCGCAAGCACCGCGGGCTGACCCTGGACGAGCTGGCCGGGCGGGTCAAGCGCTCGCTGGGCTTTCTCTCCCAGGTCGAGCGCGGTCTCTCGCGTCCCACGGTGGCCGACCTCACCGCCATCAGCGAGGCGCTGCAGGTTCCCACCACCTACTTCTACCAGGCCGTGCCGCCCCGAGCGCTCGACTGGGTCACCCGCCCCGGCGAGCGGCGCACCCTGTACTACGCCGCTGGCGTCACCGACGTGCTGGTCTCGCCGACCCTCACCGGCCGCTTCGCCATGCTCGAAAGCCACCTGGCGCCCGGCGCCAGCAGCGGCGAAGGGCACCTGGACGACAGCTCGGAACAGGGTGGCTTCGTCCTTGAGGGCGAACTGACCCTATGGCGCGAAGGCCAGGAGGACGCCATCACCCTGTACCCCAACGACAGCTTCCAGCTGCCGCCCCACAGCCAGTTCCGCTACGCCAACCTGACCGCCCGAACGACCCGGGTTCTCTGGGTCTTCCGTTGAGAGCATGCCAATGACAAGTACAACAGGCTTCCCCGATCTGCTCAGCGAAGTACGCGCCTTCCGCGCCCGACACCCCGAGGTGCGTTACGTCGACCTGATCAGCCTGGACATCCCCGGGCACTTCTACGGCAAGCGCTACCCCATCGACATGCTGGAAAAGGTGGCCGCCGGCAGCCCGCTCAAGTTGCCGCAGAACTGCGTGCTGCTCGGCGTGCAGGGTGGGCTGTTCCCCATCGGCGACTACTGCTTCAACGATGGCGACCCGGATGCCCCGCGCCGCCTGGTACCCGGTACGCTGAAGCCGGTGACCTGGGAGCGCGAGCCGCTGGGGCAGATGCTGATCACTTCGGACGGCACCGCGGCGCCCATCGAATTCGAGCCTCGCGAGGTGCTGGCCCGCGTCCTGCAGCGTCTCGAGCGTCGCGGCATCCGCCCGGTGGTGGCGTTCGAACTGGAGTTCTACCTGTTCGATCGGGCGCTGAAAGAGGGCCTGCCGCAGTTCCCCCGCGACCCGGCCAGTGGCGATGCCGACGACCAGCCGAACATGCATATCGAGCGCCTGTCGCGGTTTTCCGATGTGTTGCGCGAGATGGTCGAGACCGCCAACGCCCAAGGAGTGGACGCCAATGTCATCACCGCCGAGCTGGGCCCTGGCCAGTTCGAGATCAATTTCGCTCACTGCGACGACGGCCTGCGCGCCGCCGACTGGGCGGCGCTGTTCTGTCGCAGCACCCGTGGCGTGGCGCTCAAGCATGGGCTACGTGCCTCGTTCATGAGCAAGCCCTACCTGCATGCGCCGGGTAGCGGCATGCATGTGCACGTCAGCCTCTACGACCCGGCCGGCAACAACCTGCTCGCCGCCGACGCCCAGCGCCCGCTGCGCCATGCCGTGGCCGGCTGCCTGGCGCTGCTGCCGCACTGCATGCCAGTGTTCGCCGCCAACCACAACGCGTTTCGTCGCTACGGCGCCATGGTCAATGCCGCCAGCCGCGCGAGCTGGGGCTTCGAGGACCGCGACGCGTGCATCCGCATTCCCGAGTCGGATCCGCGCAACCTGCGGATCGAGCACCGGCTGGCCGGGGCGGATGCCAATCCATACCTGGTGCTGGCGGCGATACTTTGCGGTATGGAGCATGGGCTGGATGCCGCGCAGGAGCCGATCGCGCCGCTGAACGAGGATCGTGGCAGCGGGATCGACTTCCCCAAGGACATGCTCGGCGCGGTGGCGGCCATGCGCGGGCATCCGGCCGTCAACGAAGGGCTGGGCGCGGAGTTCGTGATGGTCTATTGCGAGAACAAGCGCCAGGACCACCTGGCGTTTCTGCAGGAGGTCAGTGCGCGGGAATATCGCTGGTTCCTGTGACATCCATCGCGGGGCAAGCCCGCTCCCACGCAACGATCCCGAACTGGCGTGGGAGTGCGCTTGCCCCGCAACGAGGCCGGCACTGGCGTGGGAGCGGGCTTGCCCCGCGATGAGGCCGGCACTGGCGTGGGAGCGGGCTTGCCCCGCGATGAGGCCGGCACTGGCGTGGGAGCGGGCTTGCCCCGCGATGAGGCCGGCACTGGCGTGGGAGCGGGCTTGCCCCGCGATGAGGTCGGCACTGGCACCCGCTATCGCCTGGTATTACCATGCACAACCTCTAGCGCGGCCTTTTGCCGCACCCCGCCTTCCAGCCTGCGCACGCCACCCATGCCCTTCGAACTCACCGTAGAACCGCTCACCCTGCTGATCCTCGCCTTGGTCGCCTTCGTCGCCGGCTTCATCGACGCCATTGCCGGCGGCGGCGGCCTGCTGACCACTCCGGCGCTGCTCACCGCCGGCATGCCGCCGCACCTGGTGCTGGGCACCAACAAGCTCAGCTCGACCTTCGGCGCCGCCACCGCCAGCATCACCTACTACCGGCGCAAGCTGTTCCATCCGGCGCAGTGGCGCCTGGCGATCGTCGGCACGCTGGTGGGCGCGCTGATCGGCGCAGTGGTGGCCCACTACATGCCCGCCGAATGGCTGAACAAGATGTTGCCGGTGATCGTCTTCGCCTGTGGCGTCTACCTGCTGTTCGGCGGCACGCCCAAGGCGCCTTTGGACGCCGAGGCGCCGATCAGGAAAAAGTGGCAGTTCCCGCAGGGTTTCACCCTGGGCTTCTATGACGGCGTCGCCGGGCCCGGCACTGGTGCCTTCTGGACCGTTAGCACGTTACTGCTCTATCCCATTGACCTGGTTCGCGCCAGTGGCGTGGCGCGGAGCATGAACTTCGTCAGCAACATTGCGGCGTTGACGGTGTTCATCATTTCCGGGCAGGTGGATTACATCGTTGGGCTGTGCATGGGGGTGTCGGTGATGGTCGGGGCGTTCTTCGGGGCGCGTACGGCGATCAGTGGGGGGAGCAGGTTTATTCGGCCGGTGTTTATAGCTGTAGTGTTGGCGTTGACTGTGCGGTTGGCTTGGCAGCATTGGTTTGGGTAGGGTTCGGGCTTGGGCTTGGGCTTGGGCTTGGGGGCGATTGTTTTGATTTTTGTATGCGCATTCGTAGAAGATAACGACATTTAGGCACCTTTCCGCCTTTACGGCGGCCTACTTTTCTCTTGGGAAAAGTAGGCAAAACCGTTCCGCTCCGTTCATCCGGCCCCTACGCTGCGCTCCGGGGTCCCCTCGCTACGTTCTTGCTCCCGGGAGGACCGCGCTGAACGCCCCATCCTGGGGCGCAGCGCTTGACGGCCATCCATGGCCGTCACCTCCCTCCGCAAGAACTCCGCTCGGCCTCCTGAAGTCGCAATTGGCGGCGCCTGGACTATTGCGCACTTAGAAGCAAGAGCAAGAGCAAGAGATGCGAAGTTAGTTGTTTGACAGTTATTTATATATTTGCTGTTCCGGCCCTTTCGCGGGGCAAGCCCGCTCCTACAGGGTTTTATATAACGGCGACTACTGCGTGGGAGCGGGCTTGTCCCGCGATGCGATCGAGAGATTAATTAATCTCCAACTAGCGACAGCTGCGCCAGCCCAGGCGCCGCCCGTAACTTCGCGACTTCAGGAGGCCGAACGGAGGTCTTGCGGAGGGAGGTGACGGGCATGGATGCCCGTCAAGCGCTGGGGCCCAGGATGGGCCCTGCAGCGCGGTCCTCCCGGGAGCAAGGCCGGAGTGAGGGAACCCGGAGCGAAGCGCAGGGCCGGATGAATGGAGCGCAACGGCTTTGGTTACTTTGGCCAAGACCAAAGTAACCCGCCGTAAGGGCGGAAAGGTGAATAAGCGTCGACATCACAAATGAATGCGCATACAACTTCCAAAACCAACCAACCAACCAACCAACCAACCCAACTCAGGCAGACAAAACCGGCTCAGGAAGACCCAACCGCCGAGCAACATACAGATCAATCAAATACCGAGCAATCGACCGCCCCGCCGGCAAAGGCGGCAACTCATGCACATTGAACCACCGCGCATCCTCGATCTCATCCGCCTGCATGACAATCTCCCCCCCAGCATACTCGGCATGAAACCCCAGCATCATCGAATGCGGAAACGGCCAGCACTGGCTGCCAACGTACTGGATGTTCCTGACCTCCACCGCCACCTCTTCACGCACCTCGCGCACCAGGCAGTCCTCGGCCGACTCCCCCGGTTCCGCAAAGCCCGCCAGGGTGCTGTAGACCCCGGTAACGAAACGCGGCGAACGGGCCAAAAGCACCTCGTCACCGCGAGTAATCAGCACGATCATGCTCGGTGAAATCCGCGGATAGCTGCGCAAGTCGCAAGGCTGGCAGTACATCGCCCGCTCCCAGCGAATCTGCGTCATGGCCTGCCCGCAACTGCCACAGAAACGGTGCTCCCGAGCCCAGGTGCCGATCTGCGCAGCGTAACCAAGCACTTTGTAGGTATCGAAGTCGCCCTCGAGCATGAACCGGCGCAGCCCCTGCCAGTGGCAACCCGGCACCTCGCCGGCCCCGCGCAGCTCCAGCAGGAACACCGGCTGGCCGTCAAAATGGCCGATGCCATGCTCGCACAACACGTCCAGCTCCTGGCGCTTGAGCCAGTCGCGGGGGAACAGCGCGCCGTTGGCGTCCACCAGGAACCCCTCCGGGCTGCGGGCGACAGCCAGCCCCCCGGTGATCTGCGGGTCGAGTACTGCGGTTGTCCAGCGTGCTGACATGGTTCGGGTCCCTTGATGGCGCCCGCCACTGTCCTGTCAGTCGGCGAACGTCGGTTGCTGTTTGCTCATGTGCGCGGCCATGGCCACGCGCAGGTCCTCGGACTGCAGCATGGCGGCGTTCCAGGTGGCGATGTACTCCAGGCCATCGTCGATGCGATGGTCGCGCATGTAGCTGATCATCTCCTTGGTGCCGGCCACGGCGATCGGCGATTTTGCGGCAATCTCGCGGGCGATGGCAAAGACCCCGTCGAGCAGTGCCGCCTGGTCATCATAGACGCGGTTGACCAGGCCGATGCGCAGCGCCTCCTGGGCGTCGACCCGGCGGCCAGTGTAGGCCAGCTCACGCATGATGCCGTCGCCGATGATACGCGGCAAACGTTGCAGGGTGCCGACATCGGCGGCCATGCCCATGTCGATCTCCTTGATCGAGAACTGCGCGTCAGCGGCGCAGTAGCGCATGTCGCAGGCCGAGACCATATCGATGGCGCCGCCGATGCAGTAGCCCTGGATCGCCGCCAGCACCGGCTTGCGGCAGTTGTCCACGGCGTTGAAAGAGCCTTGCAGGCGCAGGATGGTGCGGCGCATCACCCGGGCGTTGCGGCCGACGTCCTTGCCCAGTTGCTGCGCCAGGGTGGCCAGCATCGTCAGGTCGATGCCGGAGGAGAAGTGCTTGCCGGCGCCGCTGATGACCACCACGCGCACCGCGTCGGTGTCGTCGATCCACTGGAAGATCTCGACCAGCTCTTCCCAGAAGGCGGCGTTCATCGCGTTGATCTTGTCCGGGCGGTTGATCTGCACGTGGGCGATGTTGTCGGTCAGTTCGACCTTGAACGCGGTGTATTCGGTCACGAGCGGCACTCCTGTGGGAAAAGGATTCACAACGCCGGATCTTAGCGCACCCGCAAGGCTGCACATGTGCCAAAAGCCGGACTGGATGACTTGCACCCCGAGGCGCGATGCGGCACCTTGCGCCACTGCTGAATCAAAAGGATACAAATTCATGTCCCGTTCCCTGACCGGCGCCCTCGCCCACGGCTTCCTGGGCCAGTCGCCGCGTTGGTACAAGGCCGTCATCTGCCTGTTCCTGGTCCTCAACCCGTTGCTGCTGGCAACCCTTGGCCCGGTGGTCACCGGCTGGGTGCTGGTGATCCAGTTCATCTTTACCTTGGGGATGGCACTCAAGTGCTACCCGCTGATGCCCGGCGGCCTGCTGCTGGTCGAGGCACTGCTGCTACGCATGACCACGCCCGAGGCCCTGTACGAAGAGCTGCAGCACAACTTCCCGGTAATCCTGCTGCTGATGTTCATGGTCGCCGGCATTCACTTCATGAAGGAGCTGCTGCTGTATTTATTCTCGCGGATCCTGCTGGGGGTGCGCTCCAAGGCGATACTGAGCCTGCTGTTCTGCGTGCTCTCGGCGTTTCTCTCGGCGTTCCTCGACGCCCTGACCGTGACCGCGGTGATCATCAGCGCCGCGGTGGGCTTCTATGCGGTGTACCACCGGGTCGCCTCGGGCACCAACCCACGGGAGGAGTCGGCGCTGGACAGCGACCACCAGGTCGAACAGTTGCACCGCGACGACCTCGACCAGTTCCGTGCCTTCCTGCGCAGCCTGCTGATGCACGGCGCGGTGGGCACGGCGCTGGGCGGCGTGTGCACCCTGGTGGGCGAGCCGCAGAACCTGCTGATCGGCCATGAAATGGGTTGGCACTTCGCCGACTTCTTCCTCAAGGTCGCGCCGGTGTCGATGCCGGTGCTGGCGGCGGGCCTGGTGACCTGTGTGCTGCTGGAGAAGCTGCGCCTGTTCGGCTACGGCACGCTGATGCCCGAACGCGTGCGCCAGGTACTGGCCGCCTACGCCGCCGAGGACGACGCCGCGCGCACTCCGGCCCAACGCATCGCCCTGGTGGTGCAAGGCCTGGCCGCCCTGATCCTGATCGTCTGCCTGGGTCTGCACATTGCCGAGGTCGGCCTGATCGGCCTGATGGTCATCGTGCTGATCACCGCCTTCACCGGCATCACCGACGAGCACCGCCTGGGCCGCGCGTTCCAGGATGCCATGCCGTTCACCGCGTTGCTGGTGGTGTTCTTCGCCGTGGTCGCGGTGATCCACCAGCAGCAGCTGTTCAGCCCGCTGATCGCCTGGGTACTGGCCCTGCCCAGCGAGCAGCAGCCGGGCATGCTGTACCTGGCCAACGGCCTGCTGTCGGCGATCAGCGACAACGTGTTCGTCGCCACCATCTACATCACCGAGGTCAAGCAGGCGTTCGTCAATGGCGCGATGAGCCGCGAGCACTTCGAGACCCTGGCGGTGGCGATCAACACCGGCACCAACCTGCCCAGCGTGGCCACACCCAATGGCCAGGCGGCCTTCCTGTTCCTGCTGACCTCGGCAATCGCGCCACTGGTGCGACTGTCCTATGGACGGATGGTGTGGATGGCCTTGCCCTACACCGTGGTCATGGGTGGCCTGGGCTGGTGGGCGGTGACCTACTGGCTGTAGCCGTTCCTACAGGGAGAGGCGCAGGATCAGCCGCAGTTGGCATAGGCAACCCTACCCTTGTCATCGACAGGTTCGTCCGGACTAACTTTCGGATAGCTGCAAAAAAACCGCCACTTGTGGCGTTTTTTTATTGGCTGCCAGGATCCCCCGGCACCACTGTAGGAGCGGCCTGGATCAGCCGCAGTTGACGCGGGTAACCACACCCTTGTCGTCGACATTCAGGTTCAACCGCTCGGAACGGTATTCCAGGGTGATCATGTCGTGAGGCTTGAGGATGCGCGCCATCTGCGAGCCACTGGCCTTCTTCGCCTGCTCCATCAGCTCTGGCGAGGCCAGCTTGCCAATGGTGAAGTCGGCGCCACTGGCTTCGCAGCGGCCGTCATTGCCGGCCGGGGTGGCCTGGGCACTGCTGCCGCCCGAGGAGCCACCAGTGCTGCAACCTGCCAGAACGGAAGCCACCAGCAAGGTCGCCAGGAAAGCGCGGGTACGGAACATGAATCCTCCTAAATAAATCCGGGAACTGCCTGATGCGACAATTCCTCCAGGCATTTGTTGCACAGCCGCACGATTCTGCCTGACTCGGCCACTTGACGCGAAAGGCAATCGTGACCGGATTTTGCACCGAACCGTCGGTTCGGCCAACCGCGCCCCTTATGCTTAAGTCGCAGGTCCCCTCACGCAAAGGCATGATTTACTGCAAGAAGCGGAGCGCGAAACGCCTCCCCTTCGAACGCCAGGACGCGGTATTCGACCTATCACCCAGGCCCCAGCGAGAACCGCCCCATGAGCAGCCACAGCATCGACGCCGATATCAAGGTCAAGTGGGACGAAGGCCAGAGCGCCTACAGTCCGAGCACGCCCGAAGAGCTGATGCTGATCGCCGTCGACCTGCTGGTGCGCGACCGCGGCGGAGAAGCGGCACGCAGCTTCATCGAGCAGGTGCTCGAGCGCCACGCGCCGCACGAGGCTATTTCAATCGAGCCAGGCGGGCGCTGAGCAGGTCGAAGAAGCCCTGGGCGTCACCCTCCTCGATCCACATCACGTTGGCCGGTTGCTTGAGCACGCCGTACCAGTCGGCGATGGTCTGGCCGAAGGTCGGGCCTTCACGGCTGTCGACTACCATGTGTACCTGGCGGCCCTTGAACAGCTCGGGCTTGAGCAGGTAGGCGATGACGCTGGCGTCGTGCACCGGGCCGCCGGGCATGCCGTAGTTGTCCATGTCGAACTTGATGTAGGCGTTGAGGATGTCCACCACCAGCTTGCTGGCAATGTTGTTCACCGCCGCCAGCTGCTTGAGGCGGGCGTCGCTGGTGAGCACCTTGTGGGTCACGTCCAGCGGCAGGTAGGTCAGCTTGACGCCGCTGGCCAGCACCACTTCGGCGGCGTGCGGGTCGGCGAACAGGTTGAACTCGGCGGCCGGGGTGATGTTGCCGCCGTTGAAGTGGGCGCCGCCCATCACCACCACTTCCTTGATGCCGTTGACGATCTCGGGCTTCTGGATCAGTGCCAGGGCCAGGTTGGTCTGCGGGCCGAGCATGGCCACGGTGATGCTGTGGGGCTCGGCGGCGCCCAGGGTATCGATCAGGTATTGCACGGCGTTGCCATTGGCCAGGGGCTTTTTCGGCTCGTGGACCTTGACGCCGGTCAGGCCTTCCTCGCCGTGGACGTTGGCGGCGTAGATCGGCGTGCGCACCATCGGCCGCCCTGCCCCGGCATATACCGGGATTTCTTCGCGGCCTGCCCATTCACGGGCCAGGCGGGCGTTGCGCGAGGTCTTTTCCAGGCGCACGTTGCCGGCCACGGTGGTGATGGCGCGGATCTTCAGCTCCTCGGGCGAGGCCATGGCCAGCAGCAGGGCCACCACGTCGTCGGCCCCGGGGTCGGTGTCGATGATCAGGTCGCGGGGCGCGGCCATGACGGCGGTGGCGGCTAGCGCGGACATGAGGACGGCTCCTTGGAGCAGGGATTTGAGGGACATTCAGCACTCCTTGTTGCTAGGGGATGGATTCAAGGGGGCCGCTTTGCGGCCCTTTCGCGGCACAAGGCCGCTCCTACACGAACCGGGTTGCCCCTCTGTAGGAGCGGCCTTGCGCCGCGATCGAGGGCAAGGCCCTCGCATTCGGTCTAAAAGGTAACGCCAGCCACCAGGGCAATATTGCTATAGGGCTTGCACTCCCCCGTACGCACCACGGCCCGGGCCTGGCGACACAGGGTCTTGAAATCAGCATGACTGAGCACCTGGCGCTGGCCCAGTTCGCCGCCGGCATGCAGCCGCTCGACCTCGGCCAACCCTGGCGGCAAAGCCTGGAACACCTCCTCGGCCAGCACATGCCGCTCGACCTGCATCTCGCTCAGCACCACGCGCAGCACACTGGCAAAATCCGGGATGCCCGGCGTCAGCGCCAGGTCGATCAGCTCCACACCCGGCGGCACCGGCAAACCCGCATCACCGATCACCAGGATGTCGCCATGGCCCAGCCCGGCGATGGTGCGCGACAGGGCGATATTCAACAGTGGCGTCTTCTTCATGGCGCCAGCTCCTTCAGGTAAGGGATCGACGGTTGCGCGCCGACACGGGTCACCGACAACGCGGCGGCGCGCTGGCCGAAGCCGATCGCCTCGTCCTCGGGCAGGCCGCGTGCCAGGCCCGCGGCAAAGCCGCCGACGAAGGTGTCGCCAGCCGCCGTGGTGTCCACCGGCTGCACCCGTGGCGCCGGGAAGTGCCGGCTGCCAGCGGCATCGACCAACAGCGCGCCATCACCGCCCAGGGTGACGATTACCTTGCCCGCGCCGAGCTGGCGCAGGCGTTCGGCCGCCCGGCGGGCGCTGTCCTGGTCGTCGACCTGGACCCCGGCCAGGGCCTCGGCCTCGCTCTCGTTGGGGATCAGGTAGTCGATATAGGCATACCACTCCGCCGGCAGCGGCCCGCTGGCCGGCGCCGGGTTGAGGATCACGGTCTTGCCCAGTTCGCGGCCACGGGCCAGGGTCCAGGCCACCGTGGCCGTGGGCACCTCAAGCTGGCAGATGATCACCTCGGCGCCCTGCAACAGGTGGTCGAAGCGGCTCACCGACTCGGGCCCGAGCAGGCCGTTGCCGCCGGGAATGACGACAATGGCGTTCTGGCTGGCGGCATCCACCACGATCAGCGCCACGCCGCTGGACACGCCCTCGCACAGGCTCACGCCCTGGCAATCGACGCCCTCGCGCTTTAGCGCCTGGCGCAGCTGCTGGCCATAGGCATCGTCACCGACGTTGCCGACCATCGCCACGCTGGCACCCAGCCGGGCCACGGCCACGGCCTGGTTGGCGCCCTTGCCGCCGGGCGCGGTGAAGAAACTGTCACCGGTCAGCGTCTCGCCGCCCCGGGGCAGGCGCTGGGCGCGGGCCACCAGGTCCATGTTGAGGCTGCCGACCACCACCACCTTGGCATCCATGGGTATTCCTTAACGGTAATCGTTGAACAGGTCCGGGCGCGGCCCGGTGGATTCACGCAAGACGATGCGCGGGGCGACGATGCGCTGCTCGGCGGCGCCGTCGCGCCGCGGCGTGACGATGCGCGAAAGCAACAGGCCGGCGGCGCTCTCGCCCAGCTCGCGGATCGACTGGCCAACCGTGGTCAGCGCCGGGTACACGTAGCGGCTCAGCTCGATATCGTCAAAGCCGATCACCGACAGCTCGCCGGGCACGTCGATATTGCGCTCGGCGGCGGCGCGCAACACACCGAAACCGATCATGTCGTTGCCGGCGAAGATCGCCGTGGGCCGCTCCCCGTCGAGCAGGCGCGCCGCAGCGGCATGCCCACCGGGGCTGGTGAAGTCGCTGTGCAGCACATGGCCAGGGGCGATGCGCACATCGGCCTCGGCCATCGCCCGACGGAAACCGGCCAGGCGCAGCTGGCTGACACCGGTGTCCACCGGGCCGCCGATGGTGGCAATCTCGCGGTGGCCCAGCTCCAGCAGGTGGCGGGTGGCCAGGTAGGCGCCCTGCTCGTGGTCGATGCGCACCAGGTCGGCCTCGACGCCGTCCAGGGCGCGGTCGACGATGACCATCGGCGTGCGCACGCCGCTGAGGCTGTCGAGCAGGTCCTGGTCCTCGCCCACCGAGGCGACGATCAGCCCGTCGATGCGTTTCTCCAGCAGCACGCGCAGGTAGCTGCGCTGCTTCTGCGGGTTGTCGTCGGAATTGCACAGGATCACGCAGTAGCCGTTGCGCTCGCAAGCGTCCTCGATGCCCCGGGCCAGCTCGGCGAAGTACGGGTTGACGCTGTTGGGCACCAGCAGGCCGATGGTGGCGGTGCTGCGGGCCTTGAGCGAGCGCGCCACGGCGCTGGGCACGTAGTCGAGCTCGGCGATCGCCGCCTCGACCTTCAGGCGCACGTGCTCGCTGACCGGGCGGGTCTTGTTCAGTACATGGGACACGGTGGTGTAGGAAATCCCCGCCAGTGCCGCGACGTCTTTGATGGTTGCCATGGTTTCAGTTCCGCCGGTTCGCACGCCGGCTGCGGTAAGTGTCGAGTACCACGGCGATGACGATCACCGCCCCGGTGATGATGCGTTTGGTCGGCTCGGAGGCGCCGATCTGGGCCAGGCCGGCGGCCAGCACCGAGATGATCAGCACGCCGAAGAAGGTGCTGATGACCGAGCCACGCCCGCCCATCAGGCTGGTGCCGCCAATCACCACGGCGGCGATCACCTGCAGCTCGAGGCCGGAGCCGGCGTTGGGGTCGGCAGCCTCCAGGCGCGAGATCTGGAACAGCGCGGCGAGGCCGGCGAGCACGCCCATCAGGGCGAACACCAGGATCTTGTAAGGGCGCGGGTCGATGCCGGCCAGGCGCACGGCCTCTTCGTTGGTGCCGATGCCGATCAGGTAGCGGCCGAACACGGTTCGGGTCAGCACCAGCTGGGCGGCGACGATCACCAGCAAGGCGATGATGAAGGCCGGCGAGATGCCGAAGGCGATGGGGTTGGAGAACCAGGCGAAGGCGTCGCCGATGTAGGCGGTGCGCGAGTCGGTGAACTGGTAGGCCAGGCCCCGGGCCATCTCCAGCACGCCCAGCGAGACGATGAACGAAGGGATGCGCCAGGCCACGGTGATGCTGCCGGTGACGGTGCCGGCCAGCGCCGCCACGGCCATGCCCAGCAGCGCGGCGGGCAGCACGCCCCAGCCCCAGCCGAGGATCGCCACGCTGACCGTCGAGGCAGCCAGGGCCAGCACCGAGCCCACCGACAGGTCGATGCCACCGATGATCAGGATGAAGGTCATGCCCACCGCCAGCACCATCAGGTCGGGGATCTGGTTGGCCAGGGTGCTGAAGGTGGCGTAGGACAGGAAGTGGCTGCTCAGCATCGAGAACAGCACGATCATCGCTAGCAAGGCGCCGGCCAGGCCCAGGTAGGTGGCCAGGCCGAAATAGGTGCCGCTGCGGCGCACGGGCGCGGCGCCCGAGGTGTTTGTTGTGGTTTTCATGCGTCCATCCTGGGGGCTGCGTCGTGCAGCAGGGCATCACGTTTCTGGTAGCCGGCGAAGGCGGCGGCAAGCAGTTGGTCCTGGGTCCAATGATCGCGGTCGAAGGTGTCGATCAGGCGCCCGGCGCTGAGCACGGCGATGCGGTCGCAGATCAGCATCAGCTCGCGCAGGTCGCTGGACACCACGACGATGGCCTTGCCCTGACGGGCAAGCTCGGCGAGCAGGCCATAGATGTCGAACTTGGCGCCGACATCGATGCCACGGGTGGGCTCGTCGAACAGCAGCACCTGGCAGTCGCGCTCCAGCCATCGGCCAATCACCACCTTCTGCTGGTTGCCGCCGGACAGCTCGCCCACGGCTTGGGCGGGGCTGGCGCTGCGGATGCGCATGGCGCCGATCTGGCGCTCGGCCAGTTCGCGCTCAGCGTCGCGGTCGAGCACGCCGGCGCTAGACACGGCGCCGAGGTTGCCCAGGGCAATGTTGGCGCTGATCGACTGGGTCAGCAGCAGGCCTTCGCCCTTGCGGTCCTCGGTGATCAGGGCAATGCCGGCCTTGACCGCGGCCTTGGGCGAATCGATGGTCACCGGCAGCGGCGGCTGGCCGAGGGCGACCTGGCCGCTGTCGGCGCGGTCGGCGCCGTAGATCAGGCGCAGCAGCTCGGTGCGTCCGGCGCCGATCAGTCCGGAGATGCCGAAGATCTCCCCTGCCCTGACCTCGAACGACACTTCGCGCACCTTGTCGCCACGGCTGAGCTTGTCGACCCTGAGCAGCGGCGCGCCAATGCTGCGCTGGCCGAGGTCGATATGCTCGCCCAGCTCGCGGCCGACCATCAGGTTGACCAGTTGCTCGCTGTTATAGCGCTGGATCGGCTCGGCGCACACCAGCTTGCCGTCGCGCAGCACGGCGATGCGCTGGGCCACGCGCTGCAGCTCTTCGAGGCGGTGGGAAATATAGACGATGGCCACGCCGCGCTGGCGCAGGCGCTCGATCTGGGTGAACAGCAGCTCCACCTCGCGGGCGGTGAGCATGGCCGTGGGTTCGTCGAAGATCAGCACATGGCAGTCGCCGATCAGGTTGCGGGCGATCTCGACCATCTGCTGGTGGCCGATGCCGAGCTCGCCCACGGGAGTGTCCGGGTCGATGGCATCCAGGCCGACCTGGGCCATGGCCGCGCTGGCCAGCTGGCGCAGGCGCTTCTGGTTGACCCAGCCGAGGCGGCTGGGCAGGTTGTCGAGGAACAGGTTTTCGGCCACGGTCAGGGTGGGCAGCAGGTTGAGCTCCTGCATAACCATGCGCACGCCAAGACGCTCGGCCTCGGCGCGGTTGCCGGGGCTGTAGGGCTGGCCGCGAAAGCGCATCTGTCCGGTGGTGGGGATCTCCAGGCCGCTGATCAGCTTGGACAGGGTCGACTTGCCCGCGCCGTTCTCGCCGGTCAGGGCCAGCACCTCACCGCCGCGCAGCTCGAGGGTGACGTCGCCGAGCACGGGCTGGGCGTAGGTCTTGCCCAGGCCGCTGACGGCTAGCACGGTTTCATTGGCCGATACTGACATGGCCATTCTCTCCTAGGACGAAGCATGACGCGTTTATAAGGCGGGCTTTCGTGGGAGCGGGCTTGCCCCGCGATAGCGTCAGGGCAGATACCCTTGTTGCATCTTCCGACGCCATCGCGGGGCAAGCCCGCTCCCACGCCCCCGCGATATCACTTCACTGGGTAATCAGCTCGACCGGCGTCTGGATGACATTGTCGGCATCCACGCCTGGCTTCTCGCCCTTGAGCATCTTCAATGCCGCCTGGATGCCGAACACCGCCTGCTGGCTGGCCGCCTGGTCGAGGGTGGCGAGCACGCGACCATCCTTGAGCATCGGCTTGATGGCATTGATGTTGTCGTAGCCGACCACCTGCACCTGGCCGGTCTTGCCGGCGGCGCGCACGGCCGAGACGGCACCCAGGGCCATGCTGTCG
Organism: Pseudomonas sp. 2hn; assembly: GCF_019646095.1. Classification (NCBI taxonomy): domain Bacteria; kingdom Pseudomonadati; phylum Pseudomonadota; class Gammaproteobacteria; order Pseudomonadales; family Pseudomonadaceae; genus Pseudomonas; species Pseudomonas sp. 2hn. Next base: position 3,737,760 of record NZ_CP081016.1, read on the forward strand.
TTGCCGGCCAGCAGCGCCTTCAGGTCGGGGTATTCGTTGAGCATCGAGGCGGCCACGGCGTTGCCCTTGTCGATTTCCCAATTACCCGACTGCACCGAGACGATCTTCATCTGCGCGGCTTCCATGGCGTCCTTGAAGCCAGCGGTGCGCTGCTGGGCGTTGGTGGTGGTCGGCACGCCTTCGATGATGCCGACCTGATCACCGGCCTTGAGCTTCTGCTGGGCCAGGTAGTCGCCGACCAGGCGCGCGCCCTTGCGGTTGTCCGGGCCCACGAACGGCACGCTGATGCCCTTGCTCTTGAGTACGGCGGGGTCGAGGCGGTTGTCGATGTTGATCACGGTGATGCCGGCGTCCATGGCCTTCTTGATCACCGGTACCAGCGCCTTGGAGTCGGCCGGGGCGATGACCAGGGCCTTGGCGCCGGTGGCGATCATCTGCTCGACGATGCGGATCTGGTTGCCGGTGTCGGTCTCGTCCTTGATGCCGTTGGCCACCAGGGTGAAATCGTCGGGGTGGCCTTTCTGGTAGGCCTTGGCGCCGTCTTCCATGGTGCGGAAGAACTCGTTGGCGAGGGATTTCATCACCAGGGCGACCTTGGGCGCTTCCTCGGCGTGGGCAGTGGACAGGGAGAACAGCAGCGACGAGAAAACGGCGAGGGCCAGCGGACGGCCGGGGAACGGCAGTTTCATGGAAATGACTCCGAATCTTGTGGTTTTTATCGGATCGCAAACGTTTGCGGTAACCAACTATGGAAACAGGCGCCGGTTTTGTCAAATCCATTGCGTAGGGAGCTAGGACTACGCGCGTCGGATTATCCGCAATTCGTCCGAAAAACCGAACACCTTTCCAGCAAAAATTCGGTCAGCCGAACACGCGCACCCACCTCTGACCTTCTGGTCGCTTCGAGTACCCCCAGTCAAAACAGGGGTTTCAAGATGAAATACGACGAACGGTAGTTGCTGGTACGAAATCTGCCTTTACCCCAGTGCGACATAACGCACATCTCCTCCAGGAAGAGAGAAGCAGAAATGATGAAAACCGCTATCAAGACCTTCGCACCGAGCGCCCTGGCGCTGCTGCTGGTACTGCCAACCACCGTTTCCGCCAAGGAAGCCGCGCAACAACAGAAACTCGCCAACGTGGTGATCCTCGCCACCGGCGGCACCATCGCCGGCGCCGGCGCCAGTGCCGCCAACAGCGCCACCTACCAGGCGGCCAAGGTAGGCATCGACAAGCTGATCGCCGGCGTGCCGGAGCTGAAGGACCTGGCCAACGTGCGCGGCGAGCAGGTGATGCAGGTCGCCTCGGAAAGCATCGGCAACGACGACCTGCTCAAGCTGGGCAAGCGCGTCGCCGAACTGGCCGACAGCAAGGACGTCGATGGCATCGTCATCACCCACGGCACCGACACCCTGGAAGAAACCGCCTACTTCCTCAACCTGGTGGAGAAGACCGACAAGCCGATCATCGTGGTCGGTTCGATGCGTCCGGGCACCGCGATGTCCGCCGACGGCATGCTCAACCTGTACAACGCCGTGGCCGTGGCCAGCAGCAAGGATGCCCGCGGCAAGGGCGTGCTGGTGACCATGAACGACGAGATCCAGTCCGGTCGCGACGTGAGCAAGGCGGTCAACATCAAGACCGAAGCCTTCAAGAGCCAGTGGGGCCCGCTGGGCATGGTCGTGGAAGGCAAGTCGTACTTCTTCCGCCTGCCGGCCAAGCGTCACACCGTCAACTCCGAGTTCGACATCAAGACCATCAGCAAGCTGCCGGCCGTGGACATCGCCTACGGCTACGGCAACGTGACCGACACCGCCTACAAGGCGCTGGCCCAGGGTGGCGCCAAGGCGATCATCCACGCCGGCACCGGCAACGGTTCGGTGTCGTCGCGGGTGGTGCCGGCGCTGCAGGAGCTGCGCAAGGAAGGCGTGCAGATCATCCGTTCGTCCCACGTCAACCAGGGCGGCTTCGTGCTGCGCAACGCCGAACAGCCTGACGACAAGAACGACTGGGTCGTGGCCCACGACCTGAACCCGCAGAAGGCGCGGATCCTGGCCATGGTCGCGATGACCAAGACCCAGGACAGCAAGGAGCTGCAGCGGATCTTCTGGGAATATTGATCGGCGCCTGAAACCAGCCGGTGTGCTGCCTGCACCGGCCTCTTCGCGGGTAAACCCGCTCCCACAGGTCCAGCACAAATCCTGTGGGAGCGGGTTTACCCGCGAAAGGGCCAATAATCAAGGAACCAATCCCTCTACCACGGTCTTATACGGCTTTCATCCTACCTGCTGTTGCGAAACGGCTTACAGTGAAATACTGTATGCGCATACAGCAAAACAAGGAACAGCCCCGTGGCCAAACCCGCCTCCGCGTCGCCAAGCCCTTATGAACTCCTGGGTCAGCGCATCCAGAAAATCATCAACAGCCCCACCGCCCAGCGCAGCCGCGCCGCCTTGATCTTCCGCCTGGAGCACGAGTCGCCCGACGACTGGGCAACCCTGCTCGAGGAAATCGCCGAGAACGACAACGTCACCCTCGCCCACCGCGACGATGGCGGCGTGCAGATTTTCTGGACCGTGCCGAAGGAAGACTGACCGCGCATGAGAGTTTCGCTTTTCGCTGCCTGCCTGCTGCTGCTTGCCCCCCTCGCCCACGCCGACGCCCCGCGCACCTTCCAGGAGGCCAAGAAGGTCGCCTGGAAGCTGTACGCGCCGCAGTCCACGGAGTTTTATTGCGGCTGCAAGTACAAGGGCAACAAGGTCGACCTGGCCTCCTGCGGCTACGCGCCGCGCAAGAACCTCAACCGCGCCTCGCGCATCGAATGGGAGCACATCGTCCCGGCCTGGCAGATCGGCCACCAGCGCCAGTGCTGGCAAGACGGCGGGCGCAAGAACTGCACGCGCCACGACAAGGTCTACCAGCGCGCCGAGGCCGACCTGCACAACCTGGTGCCGAGCATCGGCGAGGTCAACGGCGACCGCAGCAACTTCAGCTTCGGCTGGCTGCCCGAGCAGCACGGCCAGTACGGCAGCTGCCTGACCCAGGTCGACTTCAAGGCCAAGAAGGTCATGCCGCGCCCGTCGATCCGCGGGATGATCGCGCGCACCTACTTCTATATGAGCAAGCAGTATGACCTGAGGCTGTCCAGGCAGGACCGCCAGCTGTTCGAGGCCTGGAACAAGACCTACCCGCCGCAGGCCTGGGAGCTGCAGCGCAACCAGCAGGTGGCGTGCGTGATGGGGCGCGGCAACGAGTTCGTCGGGCCGGTCAACCTCAAGGCTTGTGGCTGAACAGGGTCAGACCAGCGCCTGCAGGTAGGCGCTGGCCTGCTGGTAACGGCACAGCCGGGCCAGGTCGGCAGGGCCCGGGCAAGGGATGCGTGAAAGATCGCTGTTGTCGGCCAGGTCGGCGAGCTTGACCTGGCGCGCCAGGGGGTCGACACCCAGGCGGATGACGAAGGCCTCGTAGCTCTCGCCTTCGCGACGGCTCAGCGCCAGCAGTGCGGCGAGGATCTTCAGCGGGAAACCTTCGCGGGCGAGGTCGGACAGGGTGAGCGGGGTGTCTTCCAGCACGTCGTGCAGTACCGCGACGATGCGCTGCTCCGGGGTGATCACCCGCTCCATCACCCGCAACGGGTGGAGGATGTACGCCGCACCGCCTTTGTCGAACTGCCCTTCATGCGCCTTGATGGCCATCGCAATGGCCCGCTCCAGCGTCGCCATGAGCCGCCTCCCCACTCAACCCCCGCAGTAGACAGCATAGCTGCTGCACGGACTGGCCGGGAAGCAACTGCGCCTGTACTGACGCCATCGCGGGACAAGCACTCCGATCTAGCTGGAATAGCGTGGGAGCGGGCTTGCCCCGCGATAGGCTGTATGGCACCGGCTTCGCCGGTGATCGCGGGCCAAGCCCGCTCCCACAAGGTTACAGCCCAGCGAGCTTGATCCCCTTCAGCGATCAGCGCTTGACGCCGTGCTGGATGACGATCGAGTCGGTGCCCAGCTTGGCCATCACCTCGGCCTTGCGCGCATCGGCCTCGGCCTTGGCCGGGAACGGGCCCATCAGCACCACCGGCTTGCCGTCGCGGTATTCGACCCACGAAGGAATGCCCTTCTCGATCAGGCGGGCAGTCATGTCGGTCAGGGCGCCCATATTCGGCCCCTGGATAACCTCGACGTCCCAACCCTCCGGTGCCGGCTGCTCGGCCAGCGCCTCGGCGCGGCGCTGCAGGTCGGCACCACCGCAGACTTCGCGGATGCGCAGATTGTTGCCGGTCTCGTCGATGAGGATCTCGTACTGGCCGTCATGCTTGATCGCCACGTAACTGCGATAGGCCTCGTACTGCCCGGCGTCGTCCTTGCCGCGCACCTGGCCGCAGATAGAGCCCTGGGTGTCGAAGCGCACGTTGGCGAACTTGGCCGTCTTGGGGTTGTTCAGGTGTTCGGCCACCTGCTTGTGCACGCCTTCGACCTCGTTGTTACAGCCCGCCAGGGCCAACACCGCCATTACCACCGCCAGTTTGCGCACGCCTTTACCTCCAGATTCGAAGGGGCGAATTCTAGCATGGCCGGGAACATCCACTCATGGCACATCTGTCGCAGGCTTTGTCTGTTGCCTGCGGCCATCGACCTGGCCGAAGATGTCGCCGCGCCACAATGGACAGACAGCGACACAAGGACCTCAGGTTGGAACCTTCAAACGCCACAGCCACCCCTGCCAGCACACCCGAACTGCCGCAGGAGTGGCCCACGCACCTGCAGGCCGAAGCCAGCATCACCCCCGACACGCGTATCTACCCGCGCACGACCTTCGTGCTTGATTTCGCGATGCCGGCGGAATCCTTCGAACAGCTGTGCTGGTGGCTGCTGAGCAAGGAACAACCGCTTGGCGGCTGCCAACGCCTCGGTAAAAGCGGCACCCGGCAAGGCGGCATCGACCTGTTCGCCCATGACGAAGAAAGCCCCGAGCGGCTCAACGTCTTCGAATGCAAGGCCTGGAAGGACTTCACCGGCACCGAGCTGACAGGCGCCATCGATACTTTCCTGAATGGCCCCTGGCCTTCGCTCACGCGCTCGTTCACCCTGATCCTCGCGCAGCGCGAGATCGGCACACTGGCCAATCGCTGGATCGATGAGAAACAGCGACTGAAAGCGGCAGGCATAGAGGGGCAGCTGTGGACCGCCCATGACCTGACGCAGAAACTGCAGCTTCACCCCGACGTGCTGTCGAAGTTCTTCCCGGGCGCGCATATCGAGACGTTCGGCAACCTGTGGATGGAACGCGTGGGGTTCTCCGAGCTGGTTGCCAAATCCATCTTCGACCCACGCCCCTACGTGGCACGCAAAGCCAGGGCATTCATCGAACGCCCCGGCAGGCTGAGCGACCACCTGGCCGACGCCAGGCATGCGCCCGATAGCGCCTGCAGCCCCGACGCCTTTACCCGCATCGGCCATCACGGCCGCCATTGGTACTACCGCGGGCCCTGGTTTTCGCTAAGCGTGTTCCTGCCGGACCTGACCTCGTCCCGCGCTACCGCCGCCTTCGACTTCCACCAGCACGACCTGCGCGGGGTGACCATCACCGTCAGCCACGAATGGCTGCTCGAGCGATTTCTGTTTGCCAGCGGCGCGCCACTGGACAGCCAGTCGCGCCCGTTCATCGTCGGGCTGATGCCAGGCGACAAGGACCGTTACCTGATCGACCTGCCCAACAGCCGCCTGATACTCGAAGAACCCGTGGTCCAGGCACTCGCCGATGTCGCCGACGCGCTCACGGTGGTGATGCGCGACACCTTGCAGACACTGGAGCGCAGCCTGTCCGCCAGCGGATTTCCGTTTGTTGCCTACGGCGGCTCGCACCGGGTGAAGATCGGCTCGCTGCGCAAGCGCGCCTGGAGCTACATCGCCCGCTTCTGCGAGGCGCATGACTATGCCTCAGGCACAAGCCCCTGGCACATGTTCGACGCCCACCCGAGCATGCTCAAGCCCTTCCACCCACAGGCAACCGACCGTCACGACAGCGGATACCACGCGCTGATCACCACCCGCACGTCGACCGACGCGTTTTCCAGCGATTGGCTGGACCTGCTGTGGACGCCCCACGACCTCAGCGAACGCGAACCGTCGGCCAGAGGCTGGTGGCCCTGCCAGGACACCCTGGACTGGCTCGACCAGGAACTGCTGCCCGAGGTCAGGCGCTGGACCTGGGAGCGCGAATTCGGCTCACGCTGGCGCCGATTGCGCTACGCCAGGGAGGCTCGGAACTTCGCAGGCTATCTGGATTATCTGCTGACGATCGAGGATGTGCGCGAACAGGCACTGGTAGAACAAGGCAGCTGGCAGACGGACCTGCCGCACGCCATCAACCGACTCGAGCGCTACTATGCAAGCCGCTCGGCAGGGCACATCGACAAGCAGGATGTCGTCAACCTGTACCGCGCAGTCGCCATGATGGCAGGCTACAAGCGAGGGCTGCCCAGGTACCTTGCCCGGTCGCTGAGCCTCGAACCGACAGACGATCACGCAGCGTTGGTGACATCGATCCACCAGCACATCGAGACGTCACAAACCGTCGTCAACAATACAGTGGTCGAATATGCGCTGAAGGCCCTGGGCGCTCAGTTCGAGGGACCGGACAGCCCTTTGCTGGCCAATGAACGCCAGCAGATGCTGGACTGGTTGCTGCCGTTGGCACATGCGTGCGATGACGGTGCACTGGTGCGACGCCACAGCAGCAAGCGCTGAGGCCGCACCGGGGCATCTTTTCCTGCGCAAAACAAAAAGGGCGATCCTTGCGGATCGCCCTCTTCTGATTTGGTAGGCACAATTGGACTCGAACCAACGACCCCCACCATGTCAAGGTGGTGCTCTAACCAACTGAGCTATGTGCCTGTAGTGTGGTGCGCATATTAGTGATCGAATGCGTACCTGTAAAGCGTTTTTTTCAAAAAAATCAAAAACTTTGCGAAACTGCTTAATGCGAGCTCTGCCAGTAGATGCAACCCCCTGTAGGAGCGGCCTTGTGCCGCGAAAGGGCCGCGCAGCGGGCCCGGCAATTTGTGCCAGGAGCAAGGATCGCGGGGCTGCTTTGCAGCCCTTTCGCGGCGCAAGGCCGCTCCTACAGGGACCGCGTATGGCTGTAGAGCGCCAGAATGCAAAAAGGGCGATCCTTGCGGATCGCCCTCTTCTGATTTGGTAGGCACAATTGGACTCGAACCAACGACCCCCACCATGTCAAGGTGGTGCTCTAACCAACTGAGCTATGTGCCTGTCGTGTGGGGCGCATTCTACGCGATCCAGATACCCTGTCAACACTTTTTTTCACGCTAAGCTACTGAAACTTAAACTATTTATAGAAAGGCCAGGTTTCAGGGGGGCGTAAAGGATTTTCACCGGACGACTAGCGGGTGTTTATTATTATTGATAGCATCGGTACATTCGTTAAAAATATAAAACACGAGGTTCCTCGAGCATGGCTAACACCCCCTACCCCCAGTCCTACTACGCCGCCTCGGCCAACCCGGTGCCGCCACGTCCGGCGCTGCAGGGTGAGGTGGAAACCGATGTGTGCATCATCGGTGCCGGCTACACCGGCCTGTCCAGCGCCCTGTTCCTGCTGGAGAACGGCTTCAAGGTGAGCATCGTCGAGGCCGCCAAGGTCGGCTTCGGTGCTTCGGGCCGCAACGGCGGCCAGATCGTCAACAGCTACAGCCGCGACATCGACGTCATCGAACGCACCGTCGGCCCCAAGCAGGCTCAACTGCTGGGCCAGATGGCCTTCGAAGGCGGGCGCATCATCCGTGAGCGCGTGGCCAAGTACGACATCCAGTGCGACCTGAAGGACGGCGGCGTGTTCGCCGCGCTGACCAGCAAGCAGATGGGCCACCTGGAATCGCAGAAGCGCCTGTGGGAACGCTTCGGCCACACCCAGCTGGAGCTGATGGACCAGAAGCGCATCCGTGAAGTGGTGGCCTGCGACAATTACCTGGGCGGCATGCTCGACATGAGCGGCGGCCACATCCACCCGCTGAACCTGGCCCTGGGTGAAGCCGCCGCGGTCGAGTCGCTGGGCGGCATCATCTATGAGCAGACCCCGGCCGTGCGCATCGAGCGTGGCGCCAACCCCGTCGTGCATACCCCGCAGGGCAAGGTCCGCGCCAAGTTCATCATCGTCGCCGGCAACGCCTACCTGGGCAACCTGGTGCCGGAACTGGCGGCCAAGTCGATGCCATGCGGCACCCAGGTGATCACCACCGAGCCACTGGGCGACGAGCTGGCGCGCACCCTGCTGCCGCAGGACTACTGCGTCGAGGACTGCAACTACCTGCTCGACTACTACCGCCTGACCAGCGACAAGCGCCTGATCTTCGGTGGCGGCGTGGTGTACGGCGCGCGCGACCCGGCGAACATCGAGGCGATCATCCGTCCGAAGATGCTCAAGGCCTTCCCGCAGCTGAAGAACGTCAAGATCGACTACGCCTGGACCGGCAACTTCCTGCTGACCCTGTCGCGTCTGCCGCAGGTCGGTCGTATCGGCGACAACATCTATTACTCCCAGGGTTGCTCGGGTCACGGCGTAACCTACACCCACCTGGCGGGCAAGGTGCTGGCCGAGGCCCTGCGCGGCCAGGCCGAGCGCTTCGACGCGTTCGCCGGCCTGCCGCACTACCCGTTCCCGGGTGGGCAGATGCTGCGCGTGCCGTTCAGCGCCATTGGTGCCTGGTACTACAGCCTGCGCGATCGTCTGGGCTTCTAAGACAGTTCGGGGCCGCTTTGCGGCCCTTTCCGGCCGCAAAGCGGTCCCAACCCTCAATGCCCGAGGCTGGTGACCGCCTGCTTCGCCGCGATCTCCTGCCCCGCACGGGCCAGCTCGTCCGCCGCCTGCAACCAGCGCTGGCGATCCACCTGGGCCGGCAGTTGCCGTGGCGACTGCAGCAGCACCGCCCAGTTGCCCTCCTTGGCCCACGCCGACTCGAAATCATCGAAGGCCATCAACTGGCGCCGATGCATGCCCGAACGCAGCAGCACCCGCTGCTTGTAGCGGTCGTAGCCGATCAGCACTGCATAGCGCGGCTCGCTCCACCAGGCCGAACCTTCCTGATAACGCAGCAGCACCGGATAGCCGGCGGCCACCTGCGCGAGCAGCGCGTCCAGGTGCTTGTCCAGCGGGTAGACCACCCGCCCGTACTCGCGGGCTACCCGGGGGATGCCGGTGTCCAGCGATTCGGCGGCCTTGGGCAGGCCCAGCGCCTTGTCGAGCAGGCCCGGGGTGATCGGCGCGCCCTGTTGCGACAGCACCGCGGCCAGGGCCATCGAGCCGCTGTGGTTGGCGTTGCCGCGATAGAACGGCACGCTGCTGATCTCGACCCGCTGCGGCAGGCCCTTGAGCGCGGCCGGTGGCGTGCCGGCGCAGCCGGACAGGGTCGCCGCCACCAGGCAGGCGGCCAGCAGGCGACGTGGGCCCAGGGCCCGAAACTTGGAGAGCTTTTGCAACGTGGACACTCGCTTGTTCCGCGGCCAGGCAGGCAGCGCCCGGCCAAGAAGCCGATCATAGGACGCCGACGCCTGCGGGTATAGCCCGGCACGAGCTTGGAACGAAACGGCCCAAGGACTAGACCTTCAGTCAATGGAACGTCACAGGCGACAGGCTAGACTGAAGCTGTGTCTGGATGGCGAGCACGGCTCGCCAGAGAGAAGGAGGCACACATGAGCCTGACAATGGCAATTCTCGTGTTGGTCGGCATGTGGCTCAGCGTCGCGGCGGCCATGCTCTGGGGGGTGCTGCGCATCGTGCGCCGGCATTCCCACCCTCACCATCTGCCCCCACAGGCCGTGGCCAAGGCCCAGCCGGTGCGTCGTGCACGACGCCATGCCGGGGCGCATTGACCTGAAACCTTCCTGAAAAGCATCGCGGGGCAAGCCCGCTCCCACGCCAGGAATAATTCTTGGCGTGGGAGCGGGCTTGCCCCGCGATGGCTTCAGGCGAGATCAGCCCTCGGCCGCCTCACGCTTCAAGCGCGCCCGGCGCGCCAGGATGTTGAGGATCTCGATCGCCGTCGAGAACGCCATGGCCGCATACACATAACCTTTCGGTACATGGGCGCCAAAGCCTTCGGCGATCAGGGTCATGCCGATCATGATCAGGAAGCCCAGGGCCAGCATCACCACGGTCGGGTTGTCGTTGATGAACTTGGCCAGCGGGTCGGCGGCCACCAGCATAACGATCACGGCGCTGATCACGGCGATGATCATGATCGGCAGGTGCTCGGTCATGCCCACGGCGGTGATGATGCTGTCGATCGAGAAAACGATGTCCAGCAGCAGGATCTGGAAGATCGCCGCGGTGAAGCCGATGGTCACGGCGTTGCCGGCCTTGGACTCTTCCTTGGCGCCATGCGGGTCGACGCTTTCATGGATCTCCTTGGTCGCCTTCCACAGCAGGAACAGGCCACCGGCGATGAGGATCATGTCCTTCCACGAGAACGTGTGGCCGAACACCTCGATGACCGGTTCGGTCAGCTGGACGATCCAGGCCACGGTGCTGAGCAGCGCCAGGCGCATGACCAGGGCCATGCTGATACCGATACGGCGGGCCTTGGAGCGGTACTGCTCAGGCAGCTTGTTGGTGAGGATGGAGATGAAGATCAGGTTGTCGATACCAAGCACGACCTCCATGGCCACCAGGGTGGCGAGGGCAACCCAGGCGGTGGGGCTTGCGGCGAGTTCCAGCAAATATTCCATTGGTCAGTCCTGCTCTCAGATGTCCTGGGTGTCTTTCTTGTCGTCTTCGGCCTTGGCCTTCTCGGCATCGCTGCCGATGGCGTCGCTCAGGGCCTGCTGGGCGGCGTCGTTGGTCTTGTCGATGGCCTGCTTGGCGGTTTCGGCGGCCTGGTCGAGCATCTGCTGGGCGGATTTCTCGGCCTGGTCGCAACCGGACATGGCGAACAGGGCCAGGGCCAGCACCAGCGGTGTACCAATGGATTTGAGTTGTAGCATGAGGTCCTCGCTTGTCGAATTCCGGGCGGCGCGTCATGCGCCTGATGGGGAGGCATTCTAAAGAGGCTGAAACATCCGGAAAATTCGTTTTTTCGGCGTGTATACTTCGGTTTTTCCGAACTGAGGCAAGCCATGCTCAACTACCGCCAGCTCCACTATTTCTGGGCCGTGGCCAAGACCGGCAGCATCGCCCGCGCCAGCGAGCAGCTGAACCTCACCCCGCAGACCATCAGCGGCCAGATCAGCCTGTTCGAGCAGACCTGGAACCTGGAGCTGTTCCAACGCGTCGGCCGCCAGCTGGAGCTGACCGAGACCGGGCGCCAGGCGCTGGTCTACGCCGAGCAGATGTTCCAGATCGGCGGCGAGCTGGAGGCCATGCTGCGGGCCGGGCCGCAGGAGCAGATCCTGTTTCGCGTGGGGGTGGCCGACGTGGTGCCCAAGTCCATCGTCTACCGCCTGCTGGCGCCGACCATGGAGCTGGACGAGGTGCTGCGCATCAGCTGCCGCGAGGACAAGCTCGAGCGGCTGCTGGCGGACCTGGCGATCCAGCGTCTGGACCTGGTGATCTCCGACAGCCCCATGCCCAGCCACCTGGACATCAAGGGCTACAGCCAGAAACTCGGTGAGTGCGGCCTGAGCTTCTTCGCCACGCCCACGCTGGCCGAACGCCTCGACCGGCCCTTCCCCGCCTGCCTGGACGACGCACCGTTGCTGATCCCCGGCCAGGAAACCGTGGTGCGCAGCCGGCTGCTGCGCTGGCTGGCCGAACAGCAGGTGCAGCCGCGTATCGTCGGCGAGTTCGACGACAGCGCGCTGATGCAGGCCTTCGGCCAGTCGGGCAGCGGCATCTTCGTCGCCCCCAGCGTGATCGCCGAGGAAGTCTGCCGCCAGTACGGGGTGCGGCTGATCGGCCAGACCGAGGCGGTGAACGAGTCGTTCTACGCCATTTCGGTGGAGCGCAAGGTCAAGCACCCGGGGATCCTGGCGATCACCGAGGGCGCGCGGCGGGAGTTGTTTCACTGGTAACCCGTCGGGTACACAGGGTGCGTGGGAGCGGGCTTGCCCCGCGATTCAGGCGAAACCGCTTCGGCCAGTGATCGCGGGGCAAGCCCGCTCCCACGCTATGCCCTGCAGGTCTGTGATAAAGTCGCGCGCTTTCACGTAACTGGATTGCGCTGCACATGACCCCCATCCTCCGCCTCATCAACCGCACCGGCCTGGTGACGCAGATCTGCATCGGCCTGGTGGCCGGCATTCTCCTCGCCCTGCTCGCCCCTGCCGTGGCCCGCGACCTGGCGTTCCTCGGCAAGGTCTTCGTCAGCGCCCTGAAGGCCGTGGCGCCGGTGCTGGTGTTCATCCTGGTGATGGCCTCGATCGCCAACCACCGCCATGGCCAGGAAACCCACATCCGCCCGATCCTCTGGCTGTACCTGCTGGGCACCTTCGCCGCGGCGGTGGTGGCCGTGGCGGCGAGCATGCTGTTCCCGTCCAACCTGGCGCTGAGCACCAGCGACGCTGCGCTGAGCGCCCCCGGCGGTATCGCCGAGGTGCTGCAGAACCTGCTGCTCAGCGCCGTGGACAACCCGGTCAACGCGCTGCTCAACGCCAACTTCATCGGCGTGCTGACCTGGGCCATCGGCCTGGGCGTGGCCCTGCGCCATGCCAACGACACCACCCGCACCGTGGTCGAGGACCTGTCCAACGGCGTGACCCTGATCGTGCGCGTGGTGATCCGCTTCGCCCCGCTGGGCATCTTCGGACTGGTCAGCGCCACCCTGGCGCAATCGGGCCTGGACGCGTTGCTCGGCTACCTGCACCTGCTCGGCGTGCTGATCGGCTGCATGCTGTTCGTGGCGCTGGTGATGAACCCGCTGATCGTGTTCTGGAAGATCCGCCGCAACCCCTACCCGCTGACCCTGCTGTGCCTGCGCGAGAGCGGCATCACCGCGTTCTTCACCCGCAGCTCGGCGGCCAACATCCCGGTCAACCTGGCGCTGTCGGAAAAGCTCGGCCTGCATGAGGACACCTATTCGGTGTCGATCCCGCTGGGCGCGACCATCAACATGGCCGGCGCGGCGATCACCATCACCGTGCTGACCCTGGCCGCCGTGCACACCCTGGGCATCCCGGTGGACCTGCCGACCGCGGTGCTGCTCAGCGTGGTGGCAGCAGTCTGCGCCTGTGGCGCCTCGGGCGTGGCCGGCGGCTCGCTGCTGCTGATCCCGCTGGCCTGCAGCCTGTTCGGCATCCCCAGCGAGATCGCCATGCAGGTGGTGGCGGTCGGCTTCATCATCGGCGTGCTGCAGGATTCGGCGGAAACCGCGCTGAACTCCTCCACCGACGTGCTGTTCACCGCAGCGGCGTGCCAGGCCATGGAACGACGCAGCGCCTGAAGCCCTCGTTACCGGTCAAGCCGCTTGCGTTGGAAGCGGGCTTGACCGGCAATGCCCCGGTGATTGCTTAAGCCCGGCGCTTTACCTAGGCTAGTGGCCTTTTCCTCGCAATGAGACAGGGCCATGTCAGAACACCAAACCACCGGCGAAGGCCGTTTCAGCAGCATCGAGATCCGCGTGCTCGGCTCGCTGATCGAGAAGCAGGCCACCAGCCCGGAAACCTACCCCCTGACCCTCAATGCCCTGGTCCTGGCCTGCAACCAGAAGACCAGCCGCGAACCCGTCATGAACCTCTCCCCCGGCCAGGTCGGCCAGGCCCTGCGCGCCCTGGAGAACCAGGAAATGGCACGCCTGCAGATGGGCAGCCGCGCCGACCGCTGGGAACAGCGGGTGGACAAGGCACTGGAGCTGGTGCCGGCGCAGCTGGTGCTGATGGGGCTGATGTTCCTGCGCGGCCCGCAGACCCTCAGCGAGCTGCTGACCCGCAGCAACCGCCTGTACGCCTTCGAGGACGTCGATCAGGTCCAGCACCAGCTCGAGCGCCTGGTCTCGCGCGAACTGGCCCTGCATCTGCCGCGCCAGGCCGGCCAGCGCGAGGACCGCTACACCCACGCCCTGGGCGACCCGGCCGAGATCGAGGCGATTCTCGCCGCCCGCCAGCAGGACGGCGGCGGCCGCCCCGGCGGCGCGGCGGACGAGCGCATCGAGGCGCTGGAAGCCCGGGTGGCGGCGCTGGAGGCGCGCCTGGCCCAGCTCGAAGGTTGACTCAGGGCTTTTCGGCATCGGGGAAGTGGCGGCAGCTCTTGCGTTCGGCCAGCTCCCGCTCACTGGGGCGCTGGTCGACGAACAAGGTGCGGCCGTCGGCGTAGATTTCCAGGTAGCCCCAGTGCAGGTCCTGCTCGGTCTGCCCGGGCTTGGGCGGGACGAGCCACCAGGGTTCGCGGCTGATCAGGGTCATGAGTGGGCTCCAGTGGGGCTGGCTTGTGCGGTAACTATAGACAGCCAGGCCTGGCACTCCCGCGCGGATTGTTCCTCCGAGGACAATTATGAAGTGCCTGGCGCACCGATTCTCCCTGCCCTGCGACGGGTCTAATCTCGGTCCTGCAAACCCACTTCCCGCAAGGATCGACCACGATGTCCCGCCCACCATTGCCCCCCTTTACCCGTGAAACCGCCATCGAGAAGGTGCGCCTGGCCGAAGACGGCTGGAACAGCCGCGACGCCGCCAAGGTGGCCCTGGCCTATACCCTCGACACCCACTGGCGCAACCGCGCCGAGTTCTGCAGCAGCCGCGAAGAGGCCCAGGCCTTCCTCACCCGCAAGTGGAACCGCGAACTGGAGTACCGCCTGATCAAGGAACTCTGGGCCTTCACCGACAACCGCATCGCCGTGCGCTACGCCTACGAATACCGCGACGACAGCGGCCAGTGGTACCGCGCCTACGGCAACGAGAACTGGGAGTTCGCCGAGGACGGGCTGATGCGCAACCGCCACGCCAGCATCAACGAACAACCCATCAGTGAAGCCGAGCGCAAGTTCCGCTGGCCGCTGGGACGCCGCCCGGACGATCATCCTGGGCTGAGCGACTTCGGCTTCTGAGGAGCGACGCCGGATCTGCGGGGCCGTTCGACGGCCCCGTTTCAGGTTTGGGAAATGGACTACGTGAGCCTGGGAAACGGTGAGCGCAGCGTTGTGCCAGACTGCAGGGCGACTCCACTCCAGGACAGCCCGATGAGACCTCTTGATGCCCTTGAGCAACAGATCCCTCTGTTCGCCACCCTGGCCACGCACTCGGCCTACCTACGCGCCTTGCAAGACAGCCCATGCGGCATTATGTGTGTCGACGAGGGTGAACTGGTACGTATCGAGGCTGATGGTGCCCGGACAGTACTGGGCAAGGCCAGCCCCCGACGCAAGGTCAGGGTTGGTGAAATGCTCAGCGTAAGCAGGGTCGATGGCACGAAAGCCCGCAGGCGTGTAGCGGCTCCAGGCCATTCAAGACGCCTGTAGGAGCGGCCTTGCCGAGGCGTCGGACCGGCAAGGCCGCTCCTACAGGGGAACGCGCATGGCCGTCATTCGCTATCTCTCGCTCAACGGCCCCCCAATTCCCCGATCTTCTCCAACCGTGCCCGCACGATATTGCGGCTGATGTTCAGCAACCGTCCGGTCTGCAACTGATTGCCATGGCAATACCGATACGCGGCACGGAACACGGTCTCCTCGATGTGCTCGTACAGGTCCGGGATGTTCTGCTCGAACAATGCCAGCAAGGCGCTTTCCAGAGTCACTGGCGCCACCGCGCCCGGCGCCGGCAACCCGGTCACCTCCGGCTGCCCCAACGCCTGCGGGCGCATGTCCACCAGGTGCAGGTCCCCCGGCGCCACCTGCTGCTGCCGGCACACCAGCAGCGCATGGTGAATCGCGTTCTCCAGCTCGCGGATGTTGCCCGGCCAGCTGTGTGCCAGCAGCTTGCGCTCGGCCTCGATGCTCAGGCGGGCGCGCTCGTAGCCCAGGCGCCGGCAATGCTCCTCGATGAAGAACTCGGCCAGCGGCAGGATGTCCCCCGGCCGCTCGCGCAGTGGCGGCAGGCGGATGGTCGCCACGTGCAGGCGGTAGAACAGGTCTTCGCGAAAATGCCCGGCCACCACGGCGTCGGCCAGGTTGACGTTGGTCGCCGCCACCAGGCGCACGTTGATCGGCACCGGGGTGCGCGAGCCGAGGCGCACCACTTCCCGCTCCTGCAGTACCCGCAGCAGCTTCACCTGCATGTTCAGCGGCAGGTCGCCGATCTCGTCGAGAAACAGCGTCCCGCCATTGGCGGCCTCGAACCAGCCGGCCTTGTTCGAGGTGGCGCCGGTGAAGGCGCCCTTCTCGTGGCCGAACAGCTCGCTCTCCACCAGGGTCTCGGCGAAGGCGCCGCAGTTCACCGCAACGAAAGGCTCGCGATGGCGGCGGCTGAGCTTGTGGATATGGCGGGCCACCAGCTCCTTGCCGGTGCCGGTCTCACCGATAATGAGGGTGTTGGCTTCGCTGGGGGCCAGGCGCTCGATGCGGCTGAGCAGCTCCTGGGAGCGCGGGTCCTTGAACACCAGCACGGTGGCGCGCACGGATTTGGTCAGCTCGCGGGCATTGGGATGGGTAATCAGCGACATGGGGGCATTCCTGGCAGTGTGTGCGCGCCCTCATAGTGCATGAAACAATTTAGACCGAAAAATTATTAATAAATATTTATATATTCGATTATTGAATAAACAAGAAACCAACCGTTGCACTGCTGCTGGAGCAGCAACCGGCCAGCAACGGCCTGCCTGCCGATCAGCACCCCGAACCGCGCGACAATGCCTTCGCTGTAGCGCGTAACCCTTGCCGCACAAGGCCTGCAGCCCTGCCCGCAGCGCCCTGGCATGCATTTCGCTCCTCCCTGACAAACGCCTGGGCCGCTCAAGCACGCGGCCCGCACACTGTCGGGAGCGCAACATCATGAAAAACCTCTGGCGCCATGGCCTCGCCCTGCTCGGCCTGCTGTTGAGCCTCACCACCTGGGCCGGCGAGCCGCCCAAATCCGTGCGCATCGCCATCGTCGCCTTCACCCAGGGGGGCGTGCCGGTGTTCGGCGGCATCCCCGGGCGGGTGATCGAGGATGGCTGGCTCGCCCAGCAACTGGCCCAGCGCGGCATCAGCCTGGACTGGGTCGCCCTGCCCCACGCCGGCGCCGGTCCGCAGATCAACGAAGGTTTCAGCAACGACAGCCTGGACTTCGCCGTGCGCGGCGACCTGCCCTCGGTGATCGCCGGCGCCGGCAACGTGCCGGGCAAGCTGGTGGTGCCCGGTGGCAGCGGCAACAACGTGTACCTGGTGGTGCCGGCCAACTCCAGCGCCCGCAGCATCCAGGACCTCAAGGGCAAGCGCCTGGCCCTGCACCGTGGCCGGCCGTGGGAATTCGCCTTCAGCAACTTCCTCGTCAGCCAAGAGCTGCAACTGAGCGACTTCAAGATCGCCAACCTCAACCCGCAGGTCGGCGCGGCGGCGGTGTCGGCGGGCAAGGTGGATGCAGCGGTACTGCTCAACGAGGCCTATGCCCTGGAAGACAAGGGCGTGGCGCGCATCCTCTGGTCGACCAAGCAAGGCGCCGACGACTGGCGGCTGGTCTCGGACCTGTGGGCCACCGACCGTTTCGTCGAGCAGCACGCCGACCTCACCCAGCTGGTGGCCACCGCCTGGGTCAAGGCTGCCTGGTGGATCTCCCAGGAGCAGAACCGCGACGCCTATTACAAGCTCTCGTCCCGCGCGGGCGTGGCCGAGAGCGTGCTGCGCCGCGACGACCAGGACGATCCGGTGGCCTGGCAGGCGCGCTGGGCGCCGAAGAGCGATGCCCAGCTCAAGGCCCATTACCAGGCGCTGGCCCGCTACGCCCTGGACAACCGCCTGATCCGCACGCCCTACGACATCGGCCCGGACCTGGCCACCGGCTTCACCCGCCAGGCCCTGAGCGACCTGCAGCTCACCCACTACTGGCCGTCCCTCGACGCCCAGCTCAGCCAACACTGATCAAGAGATCCGCCCATGAAACTGCCCGTCTCATTCGCCCTGGGCCTGTCTGCCCTGGCCTTGTCCATCGCCGCCGTGGCCGCCGATACCTTCGCCCCCAGGCCCGACCCGCAACAGGGCGACGGCCGGGTATCGGCCTTCTACACCTGGAGCAAGGCCATCCCGGCCACCCCCGGCAAACTGCTGCGCAGCGAGCCGCTGGACAGCGCCCTGAGCCTGCCCAGCGCCGCCAGCGCGCAACGCATCCTCTACACCTCGCTGGACGGCATCGACGGCAAGACACCGATCGTGGTCTCCGGCGCGCTGTTCACCCCCAAGGGCAAGGCGCCCGCCGGCGGCTGGCCGGTGGCCAGTTGGGGCCATGGCACCGTGGGCGTCGCCGATATCTGCGCGCCGTCCTGGGCCGGCCGCTCGTACCGTGACGTGCAGTACCTCAACCGCTGGCTCGACGAGGGTTATGCCATCGTCGCCACCGACTACCAGGGCCTGGGCGTGCCCGGCGGCCACCCGCTGCTGAACAACCGCATGGCCGCCTACGGCATCCTCGACGCGGCAAAGGCCGTAGTCGCCGGCGTGCCGGGCCTGGCCAACAAGGTGCTCATCGTCGGCCAGTCGCAAGGCGGCGCCGGGGCCTTCGCCGCCGGTGCCTATGCCGCCACCTACGCGCCGGACCTCGGGGTGAAGGGCAGCATCGGCACCGGGGTGATCTACACCATCGGCGCGAAGAACGTCGGCGAACAGGATGAGAACAAGGTCGACCCGGCGCTGGCCTACGGTTTCTACACCCTGCTGGCGGCGCAGCAGTACGACCCGAGCATCGACCCGCGCGACTTCTACACCGACAAGGCCCTGCCGCTGTTCGAGCAGGCGCGCAGCAGTTGCCTGTCCGCCCTGGTCAGCGATGTGGTCGGCAGCGGGCTGACCCCGGCCAATGCCAAAAAAGACTATCAGGGCGATCAGCTCAAGGCCTGGCTGGCCCAGGTGTCGTACCCGACCCTCAAGCTGGCGCAACCGATCTTCATCGGCACCGGTGCCGAGGACAAGACCCCCGCCGCCAGCACCCAGGTGGCGCTGATGCAGGATGCCTGCAAGGCCGGTTCCGTGGTCCAGGGCCACCTGTACAAGGGCCTGGGCCACAGCGAGACAGTCAACGCCTCGCTCCGGGACTCGATCCCGTTCGCCCGCCAGGTCATCAGCGGCCAGCCTGTCACCCCGATCTGCAACCCCAGTGTCCAGTAAGCCAGGAGCGCGACCATGAGCCTCGAATTCTTCACCCGCCTGCCACTGCACGGCGAGACCCAGTTCCTCCCGGGCGACCCGCGCAACCGCGGCGACTGGCATGCCGGCGGCCCCAGCACCGGGGCCGTCTCGGGCTTCGCCGTGGGCGATCACTTCAGCTATATCGACTACCTCGGCCAGGTGGCTCGCGCCGCCGAGATCAACGGCTTCGGCGGCGCGCTGATGGTCAACGCGCCGAGTGGCGAGGAGCCGTGGACGGTGTGCTCGCTGCTGGCCCGCGAGACCCGCACGCTGAAGTTCGTCACCGCCTTCCAGCCCTACCACTACACGCCCTGGGTGGCGGTGCAGCAGGCCGCCACCTACCAGCGCGCCACCGGCAACCGGCTGGTGTGGAACATCATCAACGGCGGCTCGGACGCGATCCAGCGCCAGGTCGGCGACTTCGAAGGACACGATGAGCGCTACGCCCGCGCCACCGAGTTCATGGACGTGGTGCGCGGTTACTGGCACAACCCCGACTTCCACTACCAGGGCCGCTACTACAGCGCCGAAGGCGGTGGCCTGCGCGGGCCATTGAAGAAGGCCGAGCTGCCGCTGATCTGCACCGCGGGTTCGTCCGAGGCGGCGCGGGAGTTCGCCGCCCGGCACGCCGACTTCTACCTGATGCGCGCCGAGCACCCCGACGAAATCGCCGCGCTGATCGCCGACATCCGCGCTCGCGCCTTGAAGCACGGACGCAGCGATATCCGTTTCGGTCTGTCGATCGATGTCATCACCCGCGACACCGAGGAGGCCGCGCTGGCCGAGGCCAAGCGCTTCTTCGACGAGGGCGTGGCCAAGGGCACGGTCAAGGCCCGCGCTGCCCATGCCGGGCTGCGCACCGCGCGCAAGCTGAGCTACGAGCACGAATACGCCGACCAGGACGAAGCGCGGGCCTTCGACGACTTCTTCATCCACCCCAACGTGTGGACCGGTTTCGGCTACATCGGCATCCCGCCGGGCTGCGCCTTGGTCGGTAGCCACGCCAACGTGGTGGCGCGGATCCGCGAATACCATGCCATAGGCATCGACCTGTTCTTCCTCGCCGGCTACCCGCACCTGGAAGAGGCCTACCGCCTCGGCGAATACATCCTGCCGCATTTCCGTGACCAACGCGCCCCGCTCACTCGTCCGGGCCTGGCCTGACCTCGGCGGCGCGCAGCCAGAGCGCTCGCTGTTCAGTGCATGGCGCTTCGAGAATCTCTGGCTAAAAGGCTGAGCACTGCCCCCTGTAGGAGATCGCCCAGCCCTCCGGGCTACGCTGTCGCGCAGGGAACAGAATTCCAGCGTGGGAGCGGGCTTGCCCCGCGATCACCGGCGTAGCCGGTGCCAAACGCCGCATCGCGGGGCAAGCCCGCTCCCACGCTGTCCCAGTCAAATCAAAGAGTTGTGTTTTGTTCCAGGAGAGCAGCCAACCGCAGGCGCAGGCGGCCTGCAGGGTGCCATAGGTCGGTTGCTCTGCCGTCACCTTTGGCGTTTGAGGTAGGGATATGGCATAGATCGCCATATCCCTTCATTACCTGGAGCACAGCATGGCCACTCACAATGTGTTTGTCCCAGGCCCCATGGAGCAGACCATCGAAGAGCTTGTGCAAACGGGTCGCTACCAGAACCTCAGCGAGGTGGTGCGTGCGGGCCTGCGCATGCTCATCGATCACGAAGCTCAGGAGCAGGCACGCCTCGAGGCCCTGCGTACCGCTGCCAGCATCGGCATCATGCAACTGAACGCCGGTCAGTTCGATGAGGTCGACCTGGACAATCTGGATGAGTACCTGGGGAGCCTGGGGCAGGCTGATAAAGAATGACACGGCAGGACGAGTCGCACGCCCCAGAGGATCTTGACCTCCATGAGCGTGCTCCATGCACGAAAGGTGGGGGATCAGTTGCGGCGGTCGATGCCGGGCACCAGGCCCAGTTCGCTGGCCCGCTCGTACAGGCCGCTCATTTTCCACTGCTGGGTGAGCACGCCCGGGCCATAGGGACGCGAGCCGCCGAGGGCGTCGGCGAGCAGCTGGATCTGCGCGCCCTCCTCCAGCAGCAGGATGAACTCGGCGGTGGCGCGCAGGCCATGCTTGCCCCACACAGTGGCGCCGCCGTTGGCCTCGAGAATGGCCAGGTTGAACGGGTTGGCGACGATCTGCTCGAGGATGAAATCCACCTCGGCCTGGCGGCGGTCGATGTACACCGGCAGCTCGCGGGCCAGCTGGTAGCGCTGCACCGGCACGTAGTGGAACGGCAGGCTGCGGTGGGTCTGGGCCCAGGCGCCTAGATACGGGCTGTGCACGTGGGACACGGTGGTGATGTCGGCGTGGGTCTGGAACAGCTTGGTGTAGCGGCCCAGCCCTCCCTTGCCCTTGCCCTTGCCGAGGATGACATTGCCGGCGAAGTCGCTGACCGTCGCCTCCAGCGGCTTGCGGTGGTTCCACGGGCCGCCGTAGTTCACCGATACCAGCAGCTCCTCGCCGGGCACCCGCTCGATGAAGCCGACGGTGCCGTTGGCGGTGATGGTGCGGGTTTCGCGAAACACGCTGAAGGCCGCTTCGGCCTCGGCCAGCACCTGGTCGGTGAAGGCTTGCAGCTCGGCGGTGAGAGGGCGTTCGTTGATCAGTACGGTCATGCTCGGTCTCCGGTATCAGGCGCGGCGCTGGGCCAGCAGGTCGTGGGCGGCTTGCAGGGGGCGGTGGTCGACCCAGTCGGCGAGGTCGAAGTCGCGTTCCAGGAAGCCATGCAGGTTGAGGAAGGTCTTCTGGATGTCGAGGAAGGCCAGGCGTTGGGGCGACAGGTCCGGTGCCAGGGTGGTGTGGAAGTCGCCGCGATAGGCGTCGGCCACGCCCTGGCTGCCGGCGCGGGTCTCGTCCTCGAGGATGGCGTTGAGCGCGTCGCGGTTGCCGGCGGCCCAGTCGGCGGCGCGCAGGGTCTGGGCGAGGAAGCGCGTCACCAGGTCGAAGTGCTCGTCGAGCAGGCGCTGGTGCACGGTGATCGGCCGTGGCGTGCCGTTGTTGATGCGGTGGCGCGGTTCAGGCAGGGCATCGAGGTCGATGCCCACCACCAGGCCCAGGCGGCGGGCGGCATCGGCGGCGGCGGCGCCTTTGACGTACACCGCGTCGACCTCGCCGCGCGCCAGCGGATCCAGGCCCGACCACAATCGTTGCAGGCCCAGTTGCGGGGAGCCGGCGTCGAGTGGGTCGTGCAGCGCCACCTCCACCAGGTGCACGTCATCGAAGCCCAGGCGGGCCGAGGCCAGCGCGCCTTTGTAGCCGTGCAGGCTCATGGCCCGGGCGATGCTGCCGGGGCGGTCGGCGCCCCAGGCCGGCAGGGCCAGACGCTTGCCGCGCAGGTCCTCAGGGCGGCGGATGTTGCTGTCGGGGCGGACCAGGATGGTCTGCCATTCCTCGATCCAGGTCAGGCCGATCAGCCGCGTTGGCGCACCGGCGGCGCGGGCGGCCAGGGCCGGCAGGTTGCCGCCCTCGCGGAACAGGCCGGGGAGCTGGTGATCGTAGTGGTGATGGCCGAGCTGGCGGGCCTCCTGCAGGGTATCGATGGGCAGGCCGTCGGCGGCGAATTCGTCTTGCAGCCAGCCGAGCTTGTAGGCGATGCCCGAGGCGGTGGGCACCGGGCAGCGGGTGAACCAGAGGCGCTCCAGGGTTTCGGGTTTGGGGGTGGCTTGAGGGAGGGTCATGGGGGGCTCCTTGGACGTCGTGCGAGGACCATTGCAGCGGCCGTGCCAAGGGCTGGAATGCCCGGAACAATGGGATTTTCGATGATGGCCAGGGTGGTGATTGCTGACCAGGATGCAGGATTGCGGCGCGGGTGTTGCCAGATCAGCAGAAACCGCGACCAGGGGTGTTGCTGGAGCAGCAAGGATGCGCTGAAAGCCCTCTACTCCATGGACTTCAGGGCTGTGGCAAAGAAGTTGCTCTGGTGTTCGCAGGCATCGCGGGGCAAGCCCGCTCCCACACCGACCCGCGATGGGCCATACACCGCCACCGAGGTAACCCATGACCACCATCGAACACCCGCCAGCCCGGCGGATCACCCATGAAGCCGAAGCCATCGACATCGCCCGCCAGGTCGCCGGCGAAATCGCCGCCCTCGCCGCCGACCCAGAAAACAACCGGCAACTGCCCCGCCGCCAGGCCGAGCTGCTGTCGAGCAGCGGCCTCACCGCCATCGGCGTGCCCACACAGTTCGGCGGCCTCGGCGCCTCGGTCGCGACCATCGTCGAGACCGTGCGCCTGGTCTCCACCGCCGACGGCGGCGTCGGCCAGTTGTTGCAGATCCACAACGTGATGCTGCGCGGTGTGCTCGGCGGCTACCCCGACGAGGTCCGCGACCGTGTGCTGGCCGATGTACTGGCCGGCAAGCGCCTGGGCAATGCCCTGGCCGAGGTCGGCGGCAAGAACAAGTTCGCCCTAAAGACCCGCGTCGAACGCCGCGCCGACGGCAAGCTGGTACTCAATGGCAGCAAGTTCTACTCGACCGGCGCCTACCTGGCCGAGTGGATCTCGCTGACCGCCGCCAGCGAGGACGGTGGCGCCGGCGTGCTGCTGCACCGCGACACCCCCGGCCTGACCCTGGTCGATGACTGGGACGCCTTCGGCCAGCAACATTCGGTGAGCGGCACGGTGAAGTTCGACGAGATCGTCCTCGACGAGCGCTTCGTCACCTTCCGTAGTGGGCCGATGAAACGCACCGGCCTGACCTTCCCGCAGATCCTTCACGCCGCCATCGACAGCGGCATCGCCGCCGGCGCCCTGCAGGCGGCGCTGGACTACCTGCGCGAGCACGCCCGGGCCTGGGTCGAGAGCGGGGTTGAGCGGGCCAGCGACGAGCCGCACATCATCCGCCAGGTCGGCGAGTACGCCGTGGCCCTGCGCGGCGCCGAGTCGGTGCTGCGCGAGGCGGCGCGGGTGTTCGACGCCCATGAACGCGACCCGGCGGACAAGGCGCTGGAGGACGAACTGATCCTCTCGGTGGCCACCGCCCGGGCGCATGCCGACGGCGCGGCGCTGAAGATCGCCAGCGACCTGTTTTCACTGCTGGGGGCCAGTGCTTCGCTGAGCAAGTGGAACCTGGACCGCTTCTGGCGCGATGCCCGCGTGCACACCACCCACGACCCGATCCGCTGGCGCCTGCACAACGTCGGCAACTACTACCTCAACGGGGTGGATCCGGGGGAGTACACGGCGGTGCTCAATGCCAAGGAAGCGCAAGGCGCTACACGTCGCTGACGCCATCGCGGGGCAAGCCCGCTCCCACGCCAGACCTGCAACGACACCATTGGCGTGGGAGCGGGCTTGCCCCGCGATGAGGCCCGCCCCACCATCAGACCCGAGCCCTGCATGACCTCCAGACACCCCCTCCTGCGCGCCCTGGCCATCTACCGCGAGATGCCCTGGCGCTTCATCCTGGTCGCCACCCTGTACATCGCCGGCAACCTGGGCCTGGCCTGGCAGCAATGGCTGATCGGTCACGCGGTCGACGATGTCGGCGCCGGCCGCGCCGTCACCCGCCTGGCCGACGGCAGCCTCGACGCCAGCCTGGGCTGGCACTGGCTGTGGACCCTGCTGGCCATCGCCCTGGCCCGGGGCCTGCTGCAGTACGCCGCCGCGGTGCTATCGCTGGTGCTCAGCCAGGCCTTGCTGACGCGCCTGCGCGAACGCATTCTCGAACAGGTCCAGGCCCTGCACCTGGGCTATCACTGGCGCCATGGCATGGGCGAGTTGCTGACCCGTACCACCCGCGATGCCGACAAGGTGCGCGATGCGCTGATCACCTTCTGGCGGCAGATCGTCGAAACCCCGCTGGTGCTGCTGGCGGCGGTCGGCCTGCTGGCCTGGTACGACCCGCTGCTGGGCCTGGTGCCACTGCTGCTGACCGGTGCCGGGCTGTGGCTGTTCGTGCGCCAGACCGAACGCCTGGTCGGCCTCGACCGGGCCGTGGCCACGGCCTACGACCAGGTCAGCCAGGACCTGGCCGAAGGTATCGGCGGCGTGCGGGTGATCAAGGCGTTCGGCCTCGAGGGCCGGCGCATCGCCCGCTTCGCCGAGCAGGTGACGCTGTTCAGCGGCCATGCCCGCACGGCGCTGGCCTATGCCAGCTCGCGCATTCCCCTGCCGCAGGCGGTAGTCGCCCTCGGTCATGTGTGGATCCTGGTGTACGGCGCCCACCAGGTGGCCGCCGGGCGCCTGGGCATCGGCGAGCTGGTGACCTCGCTGCTGGTGGGCACCACCCTGGTGTTTCGCATCGAAGGCATCGGCCGGGTCATGCAGACCTTCGCCGACGCCCGCGCCAGCGCCGAACGCATCTGGCAACTGCTCGACGAGCGCCCCGCCATTCGCAGCGGCCAGGGCGCGCTGCCAGAAGGGCCGCTGGGCCTGAAGCTGGAGCAGGTGCGCGTGGCCGCGCCGCAGGCCGGCCGCGACCTGCTGCATGGCTGCTCGCTGCAGCTGCGCCCCGGCGAGGTGGTGGCGCTGGTCGGCGCCACCGGCAGCGGCAAGAGCCTGCTGGCCAGCCTGCTGCCGCGCCTGGCCGAAGTGGATGGCGGCAGCGTGCGGGTCGGCAGCGACACCCATGGCTGGCACGATGTACGCGATTTCGACCTGGCGGCCTTGCGCCACCGGGTGCAGGTGCTGCCCCAGGAAAGCTTCCTGTTTTCCGACTCGCTCGCCGCCAACCTGCGCCTGGCCGCGCCCGACGCCACCGACAGCGAGCTGCGCGAGGCCCTGCGCCAGGCCGCCGCCGAGGATGTGCTGGAGCGCCTGCCCCACGGCCTGGACACACCGCTGGGCGACCGTGGCGTGACCCTGTCCGGCGGCCAGCGCCAGCGCCTGTGCCTGGCCCGCGCCCTGCTCGGCGCGCCCGACATCCTGTGCCTGGACGACGCCACCAGCGCCCTGGACGCCCAGAGCGAGCGCCGCGTGCTCGACAACCTGCGCCGTCAACGCAGCCAGACCGGTCGTGCGCCGACCCTGCTGCTGATCACCAGCCGCCTGTCCACCCTGCTGCTGGCCGATCGCGTGCTGCTGCTCGACGGCGGGCGCATCAGCGCCAGCGGCAGCCACGCCGAGCTGACGGCAAATAACGCCCACTACCGCGACCTGCTGGGGATCGAGCATGGCTGAAAGCGAAATCGACATCGAACAGCGCCTGGCCCGCCAGGCCCTCGACCGCGGCATGTTGGGCCGTCTGCTACCGCTGCTGCGGCCGATCCGTGGGGCGATCCTGAGCGTGATCGGCCTGGAACTGCTGCTGGTGTTCACCGTGTTCCTGCGGCCGTGGTTCGTCCGCGAACTGCTCGACCGCGGGCTGATCCAGGACGCCGGCCACTGGCTGCTGGACGAGCGCCTGGTGCTGTGGCTTGGCCTGGGCCTGGCCGCCAGCTGGCTGGGCCGCTTCCTGCTGGCGGGCGTCTCGCAGTTGATTGCCGGCGGCGCCGCCATCGGCGTGCTCAACGCCCTGCGCGTGCAGGTGTTCGCCCATGTCCAGGCGCTGTCGGTGAGCTACTTCGACCAGACCCGCGCCGGGCGCATCATCGCCCGCGCCGACCGCGACGTCGACGCGCTGGAGCCGTTGCTG
Source organism: Pseudomonas sp. 2hn (assembly GCF_019646095.1). Classification (NCBI taxonomy): domain Bacteria; kingdom Pseudomonadati; phylum Pseudomonadota; class Gammaproteobacteria; order Pseudomonadales; family Pseudomonadaceae; genus Pseudomonas; species Pseudomonas sp. 2hn. The sequence continues at coordinate 3,764,551 of NZ_CP081016.1, forward strand.
GTGCAAGGCCCGCCGGAGCTGCTGGGCGCCCTGCTGCGCTGCGGCCTGGCCGGGGTGATGCTGTGGCGCATCGAGCCGAGCTTCTTCTACAGCCTGGCGGCCACCGTGCCGCTGCTGGCGCTGGCGACCTGGCGTTTCAAGCGGGTGTCGCAGCGCAACTGGGCCAAGGTCGCCGAGCAGCGCAGCCGCTTCACCGCGCATCTGGTCGAGAGCGTCAGCGGCGTGCGCCTGATCCAGCAGTGCGGGCGCGAGGCCAGCAACCAGCGGCGCTACCGGCACCTGCTGGAGGCCTTCAACCAGGCGCTGATCCACGGCAGCCTGCGCACCGGCTGGTTCGCGCCGTTCACCGCGCTGCTGGGCACGGCGGGCATGGCCGTGCTGTTGCTGGTGGGCGCCTTCGGCCTGGTCGAAGGCCGGGTGAGCGTCGGCCAGGTGGCCGAAAGCCTGTTCTACGTGTTCCTGTTCCTCGGCCCGTTGCAGGAGCTGTCGGACCTGTTCGAGCGCTACGCCACCGGCAGCGCCTCGGCGCAGCGCATCTTCCTGCTGCTCGACACCGGCGCCCAGGTGCTCGACCCCGCGCAGCCAAGGGCACTGGGCCGAGCCCGGGGCCAGGTGGACTTCGCGCAGGTCGGCTTCGCCTACAATGCCAACGCCCGCCCTGTGATCGACGGGCTCGACTTGCATATCCCGGCGGGCGAAGTGCTGGCCATCGTCGGCCCCTCGGGACATGGCAAGAGCACCCTGGTGCAATTGCTCACGCGCTTCTACGACGTGCGCCACGGCGCGGTGAAGCTCGACGGCATCGACCTGCGCGAGCTGGCCCAGCACGACCTGCGGCGCAACATCGGCGTGGTGCTGCAGGACAACGTGCTGTTCAGCGGCAGCCTCCTCGACAACCTGCGCCTGGCCCGGCCCGGCGCCGATGATGCCCAGCTGATCGCCGCCGCCCGCGAGCTGGGTGCCGACGAGGTGCTGGAGCGCCTGCCGCTGGGCTACCACACCGAGGTCGGCCCGCTGGGCAGCCACCTGAGCCACGGCCAGCGCCAGCTGGTGTGCCTGGTGCGCGCCTACCTGGCCGACCCTGCGGTGCTGGTGCTCGACGAAGCGACCTCGGCGGTCGACGTGCACACCGAGCGGCGTATCCAGCAGGCATTGCGCCGGCTGTGCCAAGGGCGCACGGCGATCATCATCGCCCACCGCCTGGCGACCATCCGCGACGCCGACCGGATCGCCGTGGTGCGCCATGGGCAGGTGGTCGAGCTGGGACGACATGCGGCGCTGGTGGAGGCCGGCGGGGTGTATGCCGGGTTGTACGCGGCGTATCTGCGCAGTGCCGGGGAGGTCGCCATCGAGAACTAGGGCCCTTTCGCGGGGCAAGCCCGCTCCCACGCCAACTGTGCCGTTGCGGGTCTGGCGTGGGAGCGGGCTTGCCCCGCGATAGGGCCCTGCTGCTGCTCATGCAATCACTGCTGCCCGACTGCTGCCACAGCAGCACCCCAGCCTCGCCACCCCACGCCGTTGCGGCCTTGCAGGGCCATGGCACAGCCGTTGCACCACCCTGCCCATCGACAACCTCCCCTTCAGGAGCTCCCATGACCACCGAATTCTTCTGGCGCCTGCCCCTGGGCACCGACGGGCCGCAGCTGTCCACCGACCGCCACACCCGTGGCAACCCGCAGCACCGCCCGGGCCACATCGCTCCGGGTCGCCTGCCCAGCGGCGAAGCCGACGGCTTCACCTACATCGACTACATCGCCCAGGTGGCCAAGGCCGCCGAGCTGGCCGGTTTCGAAGGCGCCCTGCTGCCCACCGGCCCCGAGCCGTGGATCGCCGCCGCAGCGCTGGCGCGCGAGACCCGGCGTATCCGCTTCCTGATCGCCTTCCAGGCCACCTGGACCCTGCCCGCCTACGCCGCGCAGCAGGCAGCGATCCTGCAGAACCTCAGCGGCGGGCGGCTGGACTGGAACATCATCACCGGCGGCAACCCGGCCAGCCAGCGCGCCAACGGCGACTTCCTCGAACACGACCTGCGCTACAAGCGCACCGGCGAATTCCTCGACGTGATCCAGGGCCTGTGGGCCAATGACAGCTTCTCCTACGAAGGCGACATCTACCGCCTGGAGCACGGCAGCCTGCCGCCGGGGCTGGCCCACGAGCGCAAGCCCGGGGTGTACTTCTCCGGCTTCTCCGACGCCGCGCTGGAGGTCGCCGCCCGCCACGCCGACGTCTACCTGAACTGGGCCGAGCCGATCGACAAGCTCAAGCCGCACATCGAGCGGGTGCGCGAACTGGCCGACAAGCAGGGCCGCACGGTGCGCTTCGGCCTGCGCGTGGACCTGTTCGCCCGCGAAACCGAAGAGCAGGCCTGGCGCGAGCTGCGCCAGCAGTTCGAACGCCTCGAAGGCAGGAGCAGCGCCATCGCCAAGGGCTTCGTCACGGGCTCCGACTCGGTCGGCGGTGCGCGCCAGGCGGCCTATCACCAGCACCTGCAGGACTTCGACGAACTGAAGCTGGCGCGCAATCTCTGGGCCGGTTTCGCCAAGGCCAAGCCCGGCCCGACCGTGGGGCTGGTGGGCAGCCACCAGAACATCGCCGAGCGCCTGGCCGAATACCGCGACGCCGGCTTCTCGACCTTCATCCTGGCGGCCAACCCGCACCTGGAAGAGGCCCTGCGCATCGGCCAGGAAGTCCTGCCGCTGGTGCAGCAGGCTGCCGCCACGCCGCTGAAGGCCAGCGCCTGAGGAGAACGACCATGAGCCAACCCCTCGACACCCTCTGGTACACCCGCTGTCCGGTGCCCACCGGCCTGGGCATCGCCGTGCAGCAAGGCTGGCTGCAGCAGGACCTGGCGGCCCTGGGCACCCGCGTGCAGTCGCTGCGCGAAGCCGACGACCAGGCCGTGCGCGAATCGCACTTCGACCACACGCTGCGCAATTCGGTGCGCCACGGTGGCAGCATCCCGGCGATCTGGGCCCGCGCCCAGGGCCGCGAGACCCGCGTGATCGGCCTGTCCTGGGCCGACGAGGCGCAGCTGATCCTGACCCGACCGGACAGCGCCATCCACAGCGTGCAGGACCTCAAGGGCCGGCGCTTCGGCCTGCCCGACTGGAGCGCGGCGCAGATCGACTTCACCCGTGCCCAGGCCCTGCGCGGCCTGGAAAACGCCCTGAAGCTGCACGGCCTGCAGGTGGGTGACCTGCACCTGGTCAACTACCGCTACCACGGCACCTTCAGCGACCGCCCGGTGCGCAATGTCGCCGGCACGCCGGTGTCCATCGGCCAGGGCGAGGGCCGCAACCTGGAGCTGGCCGGCCTGCTGCGCGGCGAGGTGGATGCGATCTTCCTCAAGGGCACCAGCGCCGTGCAGCTGGCCCACGCTTTCGGCCTGCGCACCGTGATCGACACCGGCAGCCACCCCGACCCGCTGATCCGCAGCAACAACGGCACCCCGCGCACGCTGGCCGTGGACAGCCATCTGCTCAAATGGCACCCCGACGTGGCCCGCACGCTGCTGGCCAGCGTGCTGCGCGCCGAGCACTGGGCGCAGCAGCACCCGGACGAGACCCATCGCTACCTCGCCCGCGAAACCAACAGCAGCGAATACTGGGTCGGCGTGGCCTATGGCAACGACGCTCACCTGCGCCTGCGCACCGCCCTGGACGGGCAGGCCATCGACGCGCTGCAGGACTTCGTGCAGTTCCTCGCGCGCTGGCGCTTCATCCCGGCCAGCTTCGCGGTGCGCGACTGGATCGACCGGCAGCCGCTGGACGCGCTGCTCGCCGCCCCTTCAGCCATGGACAGGAAACCCGTCGCCCTATGAGCAAGCCCCTGGAAACCCTCTGGTACACCCACAGCCCGGTACCCACCGGCCTTGGCATCGCCGTGCAGTCCGGGCGCCTGGCCCAGGCCTTCGCGCCGTTCGGCACGCGCATCCAGTCGTTGCGCGAGTCCAGCGAGCGCGAGGTGCGCGAGGCCCACTACGACCACCACCTGCAGAACTCGGTGCGCCATGGCGGCAGCATCCCGGCGATCTGGGCCTACGCCAGCGGCGTCGAGACCCGGGTGCTGGGGCTGAGCTGGATCGACGAGGTACAGCTGATCCTCACCACCGAAGAGAGCGGCGTGCGTGGCATCCGCGACCTGAAGAACCGCCGCTTCGGCCTGCCCAAGTGGGCCAACGTGCAGATCGATTTCACCCGCGCCCAGGCCCTGCGCGGCCTGGAGAACGCGCTCAAGCTCGAAGGCCTGAACGTGGCCGACGTCGAGCTGGTCGACTACCCCTACGGCGGCACCTACAGCGATGAACCCAAGCAGCATTTGTACGGCTCGGAGGTGGCACTGGACACCCGCCGCGTGAGCCGGCGCAACAACGAGTTGATCGGCCTGCTGCGCGGCGACATCGACGCGATTTTCCTCAAGGGCGCCCACGCGGTGCAGCTGGCCCACGAGTTCGGCCTGCGGGTGGTGGTCGACACCGGCAGCCACCCCGACCCGCTGATTCGCAGCAACAACGGCACGCCGCGCACGCTGACGGTGGACACCCACCTGCTGCACGAGCATTTCGAGGGCAGCCGCACCCTGGTCGACACCGTGCTGCGCACCGAGCAATGGGCCTGGGCCAACCCCGAGGACACCCGGCGCTTTCTCGCCCGCGAGCTGAACACCAGCGAGTACTGGGTGGCGGCGGCCTATGGCGAGGATGCCCACCGGCGCCTGCGCACGGCGCTGGATGGCCGCTCCATCGCGGCGTTGCAGGACTTCAGCGAGTTCCTTCATCGCTGGGGGTTCATCCCGCGGCGCATCGATGTGCGCGAGTGGATCGATTCGAGCGTGCTGGAGCAGGTGATCGGCTCCACATCGCGATTGGCTGTCTGAACCTGCAAGGGCATTGGGGCAGCCCTGCTGCCCCAGCAACACCCGCCAAACACCCCGCTGCTGCGTCATCCACATCGATCGCTTCAACAACCAATAAATACTAATAAAAACAGTGTGTTATGAGCCTGGCACAGTCCCTGCTCTGTCCTCCCCAACAACGCTTTCACTTGGGGAGATTCCACATGTACCAGCGCCATCCACTAGCCCGCCAGATCAGCCTCGCGCTGCTGCTGGGCAGCACCGCCAGCCACACCTTCGCCGCCGACGACACCAAGACCGAGCCGGCCCTGGAGACCGTCACCGTCACTGCCCAGCACCGCGAACAGACCCTGCAGGAAGTGCCGGTGGCCGTGTCGGCGATCAAGGGCACGCAACTGGTCGCCGACGGCGTGCGCTCGATGGGCGACATCACCACCTTCGTGCCCAATGCCTCGGCCAAGAACCCCGACGGCGACGGCCGCCCGCGCTGGTACATCCGTGGCCTGGGCACCGGCGACACCGGCGCGGCGACGGTCTACCCGGTGGGCATCTACGCCGACGACGTCTACCTCAACGCGCCCATCGCCGGCGGCGGGCCGCTGTTCGACCTGGAACGCATCGAGATCCTGCGCGGCCCGCAAGGCACCCTGTACGGCAAGAACACCACCGCCGGCGCGGTCAACGTGATCTCGAAGAAACCGACCTTCGACACCGACGGATATGGCACGGTCGGCTTCGGCAGCAAGAACGAGCGCATCCTCAACGGCGCCCTCGGCGGCACCCTGGTGGACGAGAAACTGGCTGGCCGGGTGTCGCTGTATTCCGAGGAACGCGACGGCTTCCAGCACAACGACTTCGATGGCAACAGCTACGGCGACGTCAACAAGAAAGCCGTGCGCCTGCAGTTCCTCGCCCAGCTCAACCCGGACCTGGACGCCCTGCTGAAGATCCACAGCCGCCAGTTCAAGGGCGACGGCAGCAACGGCTCGCTGCCGGTGGGCCGCTACTATAACGTCGGCTACCAGCGCCCCAATGGCCGCGACATCTCGCTCAATGTCAACGAGGACTACCGCCTCGACCACGACGGCGCGTCATTAACCTTCAACTGGTACCTGGGCGACTACACCCTGACCTCGATCAGCGCCTACGACTACATCCGCAACCGCTCCACCACCGACGCCGACTACACCCCCTACGAGGTCAATGGCGCCGCGATCACCGACAACAGCTACCGCCAGTGGTCCCAGGAACTGCGCCTGGCCTCGCCGGAAGACCGTCCGCTGCACTGGCTGCTCGGCGCCCATTACTTCCACGAAGACCTCGACAGCGCCTCGCAGCGCATCGTCACCCCGGGCCCGACACCCAACGGCAGTGGTTCCAACCAGGTCGGCAGCACGGCGTTTCGCGACCTGGGCTTCGACCACCGCACCGACAGCTACGCGCTGTTCGGCAACGTCACCTATGACTTCACCGACGACTTCAGCGTGACCGGCGGCCTGCGCTGGACCCAGGAGAAAAAGGACATCGACCTGGACCTGGTGCAGCTGACCCGCGCCAGCGCCAACGGCCCGCTGATCCCCATCGCCGGCGCCGGCAGCAACGGCAACCGCCAGCAGGACAAGACCTGGGAAGCCTGGACCTACGACCTGACCCCGGAATACCGCATCAACGACAACCTGCGGGTGTTCTTCCGCTATGCCCATGGCTTCCGTTCCGGCGGTTTCAATACCGGGCTTTCCACCAGCCTGGCGCAGCTGACCACGGTCGATCCGGAAGAACTGGACGCCTACGAACTGGGACTCAAGTCCGAGTGGTTCGACCGGCGCCTGACGGTCAACGCCAACGTTTTCTACTACGACTACTCGGACATCCAGGTGAACCTGCTGACGGTCAACAGCGGCGTGCTCACCACCGCCCTGACCAACGGTGCCAAGGGCAAGGTCAAGGGCGCCGAGCTTGAGATCGAGGGCCAGCCCACCGAGCGCCTGCACCTGCGCGCGGCGGTGTCGTTCCTCGACACCGAGTACACCGATTTCAAGAACACCAACCCCACCACCGGCGCGGTGACCGGCGACTACAGCGGCAACAGCTTCGTGCGCTCCCCGCGCAACGTGGTGTCGCTGGGCGCCGACTACACCCTGCCACTGGACGTGCCCGGGCGCGTGGTGGCCGGTGGCGACGTGAGTTTTCGCGACAAGGAGTACTTCCTCGCCGACCGCCAGAGCAGTGCCGACGAGACCCTCAGCCAGCCGCACTACACCCTGGCCAATGCGCGCCTGAGCTGGTTCAGCGCCGACGACAAGCTCAGCGTCACCGGCTTCGTCAACAACCTCACCGACCGCCGCTACCAGGTGCATGGCCGGCCCAACGGCGGTGCCGGGCAGTACGTGATCACCTACGGCGATCCGCGCACCGTGGGGATGAGCGTTACCAGCCGGTTCTAGGTCGCCGTTTGCGGCCCTATCGCGGGGCAAGCCCGCTCCCACGCCAATGCTGCCGTTGCAGGTCTGGCGTGGGAGCGGGCTTGCCCCGCGACAGGGCCGGCACAGTCCACACTTCTTTTCAGCAGGAATCCCCATGCCCCACCACACCCCCTTGGCCCTGAGCCTGGCCATCGGCAGCCTCGCCGTGCCCGCGCTGGCCGCCGAATCCACCGACCGCCTCGACACCGTGGTCGTGGTCGGCACCCACCGCAGCGACCTCACCGCCCTGCAAAGCGCCGCCCCGGTGGACGTGCTCAGCGGCGAAAAGCTCCAGGAAACCGGCGCCCGCGACCTGTCCGGCGCCCTCACCGCCCTGTCACCCTCGTTCAACTACCCGCAATCACCACAAGGCGCCTTCGCCGGTTCCATCGCCCAGGGCGCCTCGCTGCGCGGCCTGGCCTCCGACCAGGTGCTGGTGCTGGTCAACGGCAAGCGCCGCCACACCAGCGCCAACGTCACCCGCCAGGGCCTGGCCAACGGCCGTGGCGCGGCGGCGGTGGACCTGAGCCTGATTCCGCTGGTGGCAGTCGAGCGGGTGGAGATCCTGCGCGACGGCGCCGCCGCCCAGTACGGTTCGGACGCCATCGCCGGGGTGATCAACATCGTGCTCAAGGAGCGCGACGAAGGCGGCAACCTCGGCTACCGCTTCGGCGGCTACGACAAGGGCGACGGCCTGCAGCGCAAGCTCAGCGGCTGGAAAGGCTTCGCCCTGCCCAATGACGGTTTCCTCACCCTGGCCTTCGATGCCGGCAGCCAGGACCCGGCCAGCGACACCCGCGACGACAACCGGATCTTCTACCCCGGCTCCACCAGCACCGCGACCCCGCGCGAGCAGAACAACCGCTACCGCAACTGGCGCTGGGGCTCGGGCAATGTCTCGGACCAGTACAACTTCACTGCCAACGCCGAAATGGGCCTGGGTGATGGCCTGAGCGCCTACGGCCTGGCCACCTACGCGCACAAGAACACTGACGCCGAGAACTTCTTCGACCCGCCCACCACCCTGCGCAACAACTACGGTAGCGTGGCCCTGGCGCGCTACCCGGAAGGCCGCTTGCCGATCACCCGCTACGGCCTGGAGGACCATGCCGTCACCGGCGGCCTGCGCTACGAGGACGAAACCCTCGGGCACTTCGACCTGGCCCTGAACCATGGCAACAACCGCGTCGACTCCACCGACCGCGATGCCATCAACCCCAGCTGGGGCACGGCCAGCGCCTCGACCCTCTACACCGGCCGGCGCGAGGCCGACCAGACCAACCTGACCCTGGACTGGACCCGCGACTTCGCCACCGACCTGCTGTTCAAGCCACTGACGGTGTCCGCCGGCCTGGCCTGGCGCGAGGAAAACTACCAGCTCAGCGCCGGCGACGCCCAGGGCTGGCAGAACGGGCCGCTGTTCAACACCGTCGACCCGCTGACCGGGCGGCGCATCCCCGGCTATTATTCGGGCATCACCCAGGTCGACGCCGCCTCCCTCGACCGCCGGGTGATCGGCGCCTACTTCGACCTCGAAGGGCAGATCACCGAGCAGTTCCAGGCCGGCTTTGCCCTGCGCAGCGAGCATTACTCCGACTTCGGCGACACCACCAACGGCAAGCTGTCGCTGCGCTACGACTTCACCCCCGAGATCGCCGCCCGGGCCAGCGCCAGCACCGGCTACCGCGCGCCGTCGCTGGTGCAGTCGGGGCTGTCGTCGTTCAGCGTGCAGGTGGTCGAGCAGCCGCCAGGCAGCGGCAACTGGGTCGAGGTGCAACAGCGCACCCTGCGCGCCGACAGCCCCGAGGCGCGGCTGCTGGGCGGCAAGGCGCTCAAGCCCGAGGAGTCGACCAACTTCTCGGTCGGCCTGGTATGGCGTCCGCTGGCCAACGCGTCGCTGACCATCGATGCCTATCGCATCGACATCGACAACCGCATCACCCTGTCCGACCAGCTGCCGGCCTCGGTGGTCGGGCCGATCTTCGCCGGCACGCCGTACGCCAACATCCAGAGCGCGGCGTTCTACAGCAATATCGCCGACACCCGCACCGACGGCATCGAACTGGCCGGGCATTACCAGCTCGACCTCGGCGCCTGGGGCCGGCTGGACCTCAACGGCGGCTATGCGCGCACCAACACCCGCATCACCGGGCTGGACGATGTCGGCGGCATTGCCGGCACCCAGATCATCGGCCGCAACACCCAGGGGCTGATCGAGGACGGCACGCCCAAGGACAAGCTGACCCTGAGCGCCAACTGGCAGTACCAGGGCTGGAACGTGACCGTGGCCCAGCGCCGCTACGGCCAGTGGCAGAACCGCAACGCCGCCAATCCGGCACTGGACCAGACCTTCGGCGCGCAGTGGGTGACCGACCTGGACGTGGCCTACCGTTTCGGGCTGGGGCTGACCTTGTCGGTGGGGGCGATCAACCTGTTCGACAGCCACCCCGACAAGCTCGAAGGCGCGCAGCTGTACGGCGTGCCGAAGTATTCGATCACCAGCCCCGAAGGAGCGCAGGGGGCGTTCTACTACACCAGCCTGAGCTACGATTTCTGATGGCCCATCGCGGGCAAGCCCGCTCCTGCAGGAGCGGGCTTGCCCGAGACATCGACACACTTGCCCTCAAGACGCGAGGATAAAGTCCGCCGCCGTCACGCTGGTCGCATCCCCCACCCCGACCAGGCGTATGGAGTCAGGCCCTCCGAAACTGACCAGCGTATCGGCGCCCACATCGGCAATGCTGACACTGACGGCAAAGCTCGCCGCGGTAATGCTCAGCGCCGTGATATCCAGCCGGTCCTGGCCGCCTGCCGGGGCGGCGTCGAAGCCGAACACCTGGTCGGTGCCGAAGCCCGCCGCGAACTGGAAGATATCGTTGCCGTCGCTGGCCACCAGCGAGTCATTGCCGGCGCCACCGCTGACGATGTCGTCACCGGCCCCGCCATCGACGAAGTCGTTGCCGTTGCCGCCCTGCACGACATCGTTGCCGCCACCGCCCAGCACCGTGTCATTGCCGTCGCCACCGACCAGCACATCGATGCCGACGCCACCGTCGAGGTTGTCGTTGCCCGCCCCGGCCTGCAGCGTGTCGTTGCCGACACCGCCATTGAGCGAATCATCGCCCTCCCCGCCGTCAAGACTGTCATCGCCGCCGCCCCCGTTCAGGCTGTCGGCGCCGAGGCCACCGATCAGCTGGTCGTTGCCGGCATCGCCGTTGAGCGTGTCGTTGCCGGCGTTGCCGACCAGGGTATCGTTGCCGCCGTCGCCACTGAGGGTGTCGTTGCCGGCACCGCCGGTGATGACGTTGTTCAGCCCGTTGCCGGTGCCGACGAAGTTGCCGACGCCGGTGTAGGTCAGGTTCTCGACGTTGGCAGCCAGGCTGTAGCTGGCCAGCGCGGTCAACACGGTGTCGATGCCGCCGCCACCCGCCTCGACCACCACATCCGACGTGGAGTCGACGATATAGGTGTCGTTGCCGGCACCGCCCACCATCCGGTCACCACCGGCACCGCCATCGAGCTGGTCGTTGCCGGCCGCGCCGGTGAGGGTGTTGGCCAGCGCGTTGCCGGTGCCGGTGAAATTGCCGCTGCCGGTGTAGGTGAGGTTCTCGACGTTGGCGCCGAGCTGGTAGCTGAGCAGGCTGGTCTGCACCAGGTCGGTACCGCCACCGACCGCCTCGACGACACTGTCGCCGGCATTGTCGACCACGAAGGTGTCGTTGCCGAGGCCGCCGTCCATGGCATCCGCGCCAACGCCACCGTTGAGGGTGTCGTTGCCGTCCTCGCCGAACAGGAAGTCACCGTCGTCACCGCCGTTGAGGATGTCGTTGCCCGCCCCACCAAACAGCTGGTCCACCGCGCCCAGCCCATTGAGCGTGTCGTTGCCACCCAGGCCCCGTAGCACATCGTTGCCCGCGCCGCCGGTGAGTATGTTCGCCGCGCTGGTGCCCACCAGGGTGACGCCGGTCAGCAGGCGCACCGCCGTGGTCGCGGCAGAGGTGACGGTTTCCTGGGCGCCGAAGCCGTCGGTGTAGCGCACGATCACCCGCAGTTGCTGGTTGCCCTGGGCGAAGCCCGGGGTGTAGCTCGCCGTGGTGGCGCCGGCGATATCGACGAAGTTGCCGCCCACGCCCTGCTGCCACTGGAAGCTGAAGGCGCCCAGCCCGTCGAGATCGGCGATGCCGGCGGTCGAGGCGGTCAGCAGCTGCCCCTGGTCCGGCGTGGTGTCGCTGATCAGCACCGTGCCAGTCGGCGCATCGTTGACGTTGGCCACCGGTCCGAGGATGTCGGAGGCGGCGCGCTCGGCCACGCCGAAGGTGTCCACGTAGCCCACCTGCACCCGGACATGCTGGCCGACCTGGGGCTGGCCAAGGGTGAAGGTACTGGCGGTGGCACCGGCGATATCGACCCAGCCCGCGCCGTTGTTCATCTGCCATTGGAAGGTGAACGGCGCGCTGCCGATGCCGTCGGCGTCGACGATGGTCGCCGGGTTGGCGCTCAGCACCTGGTTCTGCACCAGCAGCCCGGCCACGGCGGGCCCGCTGCTGGGCGCGCTGTTGGCCGAGGAGTCGACGATCTCCAGGGTGCCCTTGGCATCCTGGTACACCGCCCGCACGCGAATGTTCAGGCCGGCGACATCATCCGCCACCCGGTAGGTGCTGCCAATCGCCCGCGAGACCTCGCCGGCGGCGACGAAGGTGATGTCCTCGTAGACGCCCGTGCCGGGGATGTTCTCCACCTGCCAGTAATAGGCCACCGGCCCGCTCAGCGCGCCGCTGGGGTTGCTCGCGCCCTGGTTGTCGGCATCGTGCACCGCCAGGTCGCTGACCCGCAGCAACTGCCCGGCCACGGGCGTGTCGTCGCGCAGGCCGGTGGCATCGTCGACGATCGCCAGGTGGCCGCTGGGGCCGTTGTTCACCGCGCTGCCCACGCCGGAAGCCTGGGCACCGTCGGCGAACTGCAGGCGCTCGATGCCGGTCAGGCGATCGACGCCGTCGCGGCCGACCACCGTGTCGGTGACGATCACCGTGTTGCCTTCGACGACGATGCGGTAGTCCGTGGCGATGCCGGAGAACAGCGCGGTGTCGTACTGGTCGGTACCGCTGAGGATTTCCCGCACGATCACCAGCTGGCCGGGGTTGTAGGTGCCCTTGAGCATCAGCGGCACCATCGGCTCCATGCTGTCGAACGAGGCGATCTCCGGCCCGCTGCCGTCATTGTTGGCACGCACGCTGATGCGCACGTTCAGCCACTTGTCACCGTCGAGGATATCGTCGCCGCCACGCCCTTCGATCAGGTCGCTGCCACTGCCGCCGAGGATGATGTTGCCGCCGTCGTAGAAGGTCGCACCGACGGGCAGCAGCCCGGCCAGGCCGTTGATCAGGCTGATGTTGGTGAGCACGCTGCCGGTGGCCCCGGCGGTCGGCAGCGAGGTGGCGTCCTCGTTGTCGCCGCGCAGGAAGTCACCGTGCGCCGAACCCGACAGCCCTTCCATGATGTCGAAGCGCACCAGCGCCGAAGCCCCCGAGCCCGGTACCGGCGGCACATCGAAGAAGCGGTCGCTGTAGTCGACGGTCACGCCCTGGGCCAGGCCCTTGAAGGTCGCCCAGTCATAGCCGGAACCGCCGATGTAGCGATCGCCGAAGCCGAGGCTGCCGACCATGATGTCGTCGCCGCCTTCACCGTTGAACTTGTCGTTCTCGTTGCCGCCGACGAACACATCGTTGCCGATCACCGGGTCGTTGCCGAGGGGGTCGAAGTTGTCGCCGGGGGCGCCGTCCGAGGTGCCCTTCTCGATCCAGTCGTCGCCTTCGTTGCCCATGTCCTGCTCGTTGGCCTTGCTGCCGAGGATGAAGTCGTTGCCCTGGCCGCCGATGGCCTCGGAAGCATCCTCGCCGGTGACGATGAAGTCGTTGCCGAAGCCGCCGATGATCAGGTTGACGCCATTGCCGCCATGCAGCACATCGTTGCCGTCGCCGCCCTGGATGTTATCGTCGCCGCCCATGTCGCTGATGATGTCGTCGCCGGCACCGCCGCGCAGCTGGTCGTTGCCGTAGCCGCCTTCGATGCGGTCGTTGCCGCCGTCGCCCCAGACCGTGTCGTCGCCTTCGCTGGAAACCAGGATGTCGTCGCCCTGGGTGCCGCCCAGCACGATGTGCTGGTCACCGGCATAACGGATGTAGTTGCTGTCGGGCCCTTCGGTCAGCGGGCTGTCGCGAAACACCACCTGCTGGCCGTTGTCGCCGAGCGGGTCGGCGTTGCCCAGGCCGTCGTTGTACTGCTTGCTGCGATCCAGCTCCAGGTAGAACCCGGGGTCGGAGAACACCAGGCCCGGCAGGTGCGTGGCCAAGGTGTTGGCCATGATCAGCTTGGCGAACGAGTTGCTTTCCAGCTCGGCGTTCATCGACAGGCCGGCGGTGCGCTCCAGGTAATAGAAGCGGTCGCCGTCCTGCAGTTTCTCCAGCTGGTTCTCGAACACGAAGTTGAAGGTGCTGCCGAGCATGCCGCCGAACGGGGTCTTGGCCTCGGCCAGGCCGCCAATCCACAGGTCGATGGCATCGACGCCGGTCACCGTCACGCCCTTGAGGTCATCGACGCTGCCCAGCACCCCGTCCTTGCCCGCCAGCGTCACGTTGGCCCAGCTGCCGCTGCCGTTGAGGAAGTCCAGGCGGTCGGACGGCGCGTCCGCGCCACCGAACACCAGGGCCAGGGCCGCGGCACGCTTGCCGTCGAGGGTGGTGGCCGAGGTGATGGAGCCGTGGGTGCCGTAGGCGGCGATGAAGTTGATCAGCGATTCCGGGTGCTTGAGGTGCTGCACCAGGTCGACCCAGCTGGTGTAGGGCTTGAGCTGGGTATCGCCGGTCTGCCCGAAGATGTCGCGGCGCACGGCGTTCAGCGAGGGGATGCCGACATCGCGGCCACGGGCGATGTTGATCGCCGGCAGGTCCAGCGGCAGGCCGAGCAGGTTGTTGCGCAGCGCCTCGGTGACGAACTCGTCGATCTCGTTGCCGGCCTGGCGGGTCACCCCGCGCACGATGGCGCTGGTCGCCTCCTCGGGGGTCACGCCGCTGGCGGCGTAGGCCAGCGGGTTGAGGAACGCCGCGATCAGGCCCATCTGCTGCTCGGGGTTGGCGCTGGCCGGGTCGCCGATCACCTTGAAGTCGATGTCGAAGCGGTCGACGGTTTCGGTCAGCATCGAGTGGCCGAAGCGGTACACGGTGTGCGCGAACTCGGCGACGATCGAGGCATCGAGGTCGACGTCGTAGACCTGAGTCGGGGCGAAGAACAGGTCGACGCGCGGCTGGATGGTCCGGGCGAATTCCTCGAACACCAGGTGCTGGTACTGCATCTCGGTGCCGAACTTGGCTGCCTGGAACAACCGCTCGCCGTTCCACACCAGGGCGTCGATCTCGGCCTGGCTGGCGGGCAAGGCGCTGACCGGGGTCAGCAGCCACTCGTTGAGGAAGGCCAGGTCGCCCGAGTCGAGCACGGTGTCCTGGGTCTGCGCCACCAGCCGGTTGTGCTCGGAATGGAAAATCGCATGCACCGCGGTCAGGCCGATGTTCTCGTTGACCCGGCCATCGCCGGCGATGTAGTGGGCGTCCAGCAGTTCATTGTCGTAGGCCAGGTTGGCGCCGGTGTGCGGGTTGACCGGCACGGCGTTGCCGGTGGCGCTGTCGGCATCCGGCGCCAGCACGCCGCCGATGGACACCGGCACGGCATTGTGGGCGATGTCGGCGAGGAACTGGTGGCCGGTGCGCACGGCGTGGGTCAGGTCGATCGGCGCCAGCGGGTTGCCTTCGACCAGCACATCGTCGGCGGTGCCACCCAGGCCGTCGGCGCCCTTCATCACCACCATCGGATAGCCATGCGGCCCCTTGATGAAGTTGCCATAGGCATCGGTGGCCAGCAGCGGCACGTTGTCGACGTCGGCGTCGGTCAGGTGGATGCCGAGGATGTCGTTGGCCTGGGCCTTGACCACCTTCCAGGTGGCCATGCCACCGATCTCGCTGTCGTCAGCGGTGCCGAACTTGCCGTCGGCGCCCAGGTCACGGTTGGTGATCAGCCGGCCGGTGGCGATGGGGCCACTGGCGGTGAGCTGGTAGCCACGCAGGAAGACCTGGTGCGAGGGGTGCGAGCTGTAGGTCTGGTTCTGGTCGACGAACGGCGTGGTGGTGTTGGTGTGCTCGTGGATATCGTCGGCGTTGCCGAGGATGCCGTCCGGCCCCGGCAGGTTGGTGGCCCGGGTCAGCACCATGAAGTTGGCGGCACCGCCCGGCACGTACAGCGGGTCGTCCGGCTGCAGGGGTATGAAGATGGTCCCCGAACCGCCCTTGGTGACCAGGTCCAGGCCGTGGTCGAAGAACTGGCCGAAGAAGGTCATCCAGGCGTTGAACGGCGCCGACAGCCCGGCATCCGCCGAGGTGTTCTCGAACAGGAAGACATCATGGTCGTCGCCGGTGCCGAACTGGCCGTCCATGCCTGGGCTGGCGACCACCCGCACACCGTCCTTGAGCTGGTCGTCGTTGCCCGGCGTGCCGAAGTCCAGCACGCCGTTGGCGCCGGGGTCGTAGGCGCTGGCGTAGGCCGCCGGGTTGTTCGAGGTCTGGTCGACGATCAGGTTGCTGATGGTGCGCGGCTGCGAGTCGAACACGTAGCCGCTGGTCTGCTGGTACGACGAGCCGGGAATGGCCGGTGAGCCGGGGCCGAAGAACCCGGCAGGCGCGCCCTCGGCGGCATTGAACACCGGGTCGGTCAGGCGCGGGAAGACATTGTCGGCGGCGCCATACTCGGTGTGGTCATGGCCATTGAGGTTCATCAGGTTGTTGTTCGAGCCGTCGACCGCGCGCAGGCCCAAGGGTGCGCGGATGTTGGGGATCAGCGAGAGGATGTCCTGCCCGGCGGCATCCGCTTCGGCGATCTTGATCTGGGCAAGGATGAAGTTGAGGTCGGAACGGACCATGTGCAGGCCCTCGCCCCCCGCGCTGGCATCGACCACCGGCGTGGGCGCGGTCGGCACCACCGGCGCGCCGGCCTCGACCACGCTGGTGGGCGCGGAGAACAGCACCTCGGTGGTGCCGTGGGCGTCCTGGTAGATCGCCTTGACCCGCAGCGAAAGGCCGACCAGGTCCGGCGACACCTTGAACGCGGTGCCATCGGCGCTCTGGAACGCCAGGTCGCCGGCCGGCAGCAGGATGATGTCCTGGAACACGCCGCTGCCGGGGTCGGCCTCGAACTGCCAGTAGTAGGACACCGAGGCATTGGCCAGGGTGCCCAGCGGGTTGCCCGCCGTGACGTTGTCGCCGTCGCGCACCCCGGCCATGCTCACGCTGAGGATATCGCCCACGGTGATCGCGCCACCGTTGCCGTCACTGAGGCTCGGGCTGCCAGTCGGCTGCGCGTTCAGGCCCGGCACCAGCACGCGCTGGGCATCGGCGAACTGCAGGCGCTCGATGTGCAGCAGGGTATCGGTGCCGTCACGCCCGGCCACGGTATCGGCCACGGTCCATACATCGTCCGCCAGATCGGCGGTGCCGCGGGTGTCCTGGGTCACCACATACTCGGCCTGCACCCCGGAGAACACCGCGGTGTCGAAGGCCGCGCCGCCAGTCGAGGTGCCGGGCAGGATTTCCCGGATGGCCTTGAGCTGGCCGGGGTTGTAGGTGCGGTCGAGCATGAACGGGATCATCTCGACCATGCTGTCGAAACTGGCGATTTCTGGCCCCGTGTGGTCGACGTCATCGGCGGCGTAGACCGCGATACGCACGTTGAGCCACTTGTCGCCGTCGATCAGATCGTCGCCGCCGCGACCCTCGATCAGGTCGCTGCCATTGCCGCCCAGCAGGATGTTGCCGGTGGCAAAGCCCGTGGTCGGCAGCCCGGCGTCGGCGAGGAACTGCGCCAAGCCGCGGATCAGCGCGACATTGCTCAGGGCGCTGCCGGTGGTGCCGCCATGGTTGAGGATGGTGACCGCATCGACGTCGTCGCCCTTGAGCACGTCGGCAAAGCGCGAACCGGACAGCCCCTCGACCTCGGCGAAGCGATCGAGGATCGACGCCGGCGAGGCGCCGACCGGGTTGAACACCCCGGCGTTCTGGTTCGGCGCGTTGCCATGGGGCTGCGCCAGCGCGGCCAGGCTCAGGTCGGCGGTGACGCCGACCTGGTCGTTCTTGTAGGTGATCCAGTCGAAGCCGGACATGCCGTCCATCTTGTCCTGGGCATCGCTGCCGACAAAGATGTCGTCGCCGCCCTCGCCGATCATTTCGTCGAAGCCGCCGCCGCCGACGAAGATGTCGTTGCCCACCACTTCATCGGTGAGCAGCGGCGCGAAGTTGTCGCCCGGCGCGCCGTCCTGGGTGCCCTTCTCGATCCAGTCGTCACCTTCGTTGCCGGTGGGCGGCAGGTTGGTCTTGGCGCCGAGGATGAAGTCGTCGCCCTGGCCGCCGAAGGTGGTGCTGATGTCCTCGGTGGTGATGATGAAGTCCTGGCCGTCGCCGCCGAGGATCAGGTTGCCGGCGGCGAGCATGCTGCCGGCGACGATCACGTCGTTGCCGGCGTTGCCTTCCAGGCGGTTGTCGCCGAACGCGTCAGTGATGATGTCGTCGCCTGCGCCACCGAGCACGGCATCGTTGCCGGCGCCGCCCTCGAGGTAGTCGTTGCCGCCATCGCCATAGAGCGTGTCGTCGCCTTCGCCGGAAAGGATGATGTCATCGCCCGAGGTACCGCCGAGCACCATATGGTCCTCGCCGGTGTAGTGCAGGTAGTTGCCGTCCGGCCCCACGGTGTCGGGGTTGTCGCGAATGACCAGCGGCACGATCTCCACGCCGTTGATCTCGATCCCTCCGGTGGGGTCGGCGCGGCCGTCGCCGCCAAGGCCGGTGAACTGGTTGGCCTGGTTGACCTCGAGGGTGAAGGTCGGGGTGAGGAACACGGTGTTGGACAGGTGGGTGACATCCGAGTTGGCCATGATCAGCTTGGCGAACGAGTTGTTCTCCAGCTCCGCGCCGAAGTTAAGGCCCGCGGTACGCGACAGGTAATAGAAGCGGTCGCCGTTCTGCAGGGCCTCCAGCTGGGTCTCGAAGACGAAGTTGAAGGACGAGCCGAGCATGCCGCCGAAGGGCATCTTCTGCTCGGCCAGGCCGCCGACCCAGAAGTCGATGGCGTCGACCCCGGTCACCGTCACCCCGCTCAGGTCGTCCGCGGTGCCCAGCACGCCGTCCTTGCCGGCCTTGGTCACGTTGGCCCAGGCGCCGGTGCCGTTGAGGAAGTCCAGGCGGTCGGACGGCGCGCCGCTGCCGCCGAGCACCAGGGCCAGGGCGGCGGCGCGCTTGTCGACCAGGGTGGTCGCCGAGGTGATCGAAGCGTGAGTGCCGTAGGCGGCGATGAAGTTGACCAGCGACGCGGGGTGCTTGAGGTGGTCGGCAAAGTCGACCCAGCTGATGTAGGGCTTGAGCTGGCTGTCGCCGGTCATGGTGTAGAACTCGCGCCGCGCCTCGTTGAGCGAGG
This sequence comes from Pseudomonas sp. 2hn, assembly GCF_019646095.1. Lineage (NCBI taxonomy): Bacteria > Pseudomonadati > Pseudomonadota > Gammaproteobacteria > Pseudomonadales > Pseudomonadaceae > Pseudomonas > Pseudomonas sp. 2hn. Next base: position 3,783,372 of record NZ_CP081016.1, read on the forward strand.
GGATGCCGGTGTCGCGGCCACGGGCCAGGTTCAGCGCCGGCAGGTCCAGGGGCAGGCCGAGCAGGTTGTTGCGCAGCGCCTCGGTGACGAACTCGTCGATCTCGTTGCCAAGCTGGCGGGTCACGCCACGGATGATCGCCCCGGCCGCTTCATCGGCGGTGGCGCCGCTGCCGGCGAAGGCCAGCGGGTTGAGGAAGGCGGCGATCAGGCCCAGTTGCTGGTCCGGGTTGTCCGGATCGCTGAGGATCGGGTTGAACGCCGGGTCGAAGCGGTCGACGGTCTCGGTCAGCATCGAGTGGCCGAAGCGGTACACCACATGGGCGAATTCGGCGAGGATCGCCGGGTTGATCGAGGTGTCGTAGCCACTGGGGGCGAGGAACTCGTCGATCTGTGGCTGGATCGTGCGGGCGAACTCCTCGAACACCAGGTGCTGGTACTGCATCTCGGTACCGAACCTGGCCGCCTGGAACAGGCGTTCGCCATTCCACACCAGCGCCGCCACCTCGGCGGGCGTGGCGGGCAAGGCGGCCACATCGTCGATCAGCCACTCGTTGAGGAACGCCAGGTCGCCCGAGGCGAGGATGGTGTCCTTGGTCTGCTGGACCAGGCGATTGTGCTCGGAGTGGAACACGTGATGCACGGCGGTCAGGCCGATGTTCTCGTTGACCCGGCCGTCACCTGCGATGTAGTGGGCGTCGAGCAGTTCGTTGTCGTAGGTCAGGTTGTTGCCGCCCGGGCCCATGGGCTGGGCATTGCCCACGGCACTGTCGGCATCGGCCTGCAGCACCCCGCCGACCAACACCGGCTCGGCGTTGTGGGCGATGTCGTCGAGAAAACCATGGCCGCTGCTCACGGCATTGGCCAGGCTGATGGGCGCGGCGCGGTTGCCTTCGACCAGCTGGGTGACGTCGTCGGCGGTGCCGGCAATGCCGTCGGCGCCATTGCCCACGCGGATCACCACCTGCGGCATGCCGTTGGGTCCACGCAGGAAGTTGCCATAGGCGTCGGTGGCCAGCAGTGGCACCCGGTGCACGTCGGCGTCGGTCAGGTTGATGCCGAGGATGTCGCGGGCCTGGGCCTTGACCACGGCCCACGTGGCCATGCCGCCGTTCTCGCCGTTGCCATCGTCGCTGGTGCCGAACTTGCCATCGGCGCCCAGGTCACGGTTGGTGATCAAGCGCCCGGTGGCCACCGGGTGACCGGCCGCATCGAGGGCGTACTCGCGCAGGAATACCTGGTGCGAGGGGTGCGAGCTGTAGGTCTGGCTCTGGTCGACGAAGGGCGAGGTGGTGTTGGGCTGGCCATCGTCGGCGGTTCCGACCACGCCATCGGCGCCGGCCGTGCGCACGGCACGCGGCAGCACCATGAAGTTGGTCGGGCTGTTGGCCACGTACAGCGGGTCGTCCGGTTGCAGCGGGATGAACACCATCTGGCTGCTGCTCTTGGTGACCAGGTCCAGGCCGTGGTCGAAGAACTGACCAAAGAAGGTCATCCAGGCGTTGAAGCCGGCGGTCAGGCCGGCATCCGGCGACTGGTTGGGAATGAAGAACACCTCTTTGTCATCGGCGGTGCCAAACACCCCGTCGATGCCGGGGCTGAGCACCGGGGCGGCGCCGCCGTTGGCATCGACCGCGGCCGGGTTGTTGGCGGTCTGGTCGACGATCAGGTTGCTGATGGTGCGCGGCTGGCTGTCGCTCACCGTGCCGGTGCCGGAATACGCCGCGCGGTACTGGGCATCCATCAAGCGCAGGAAGGCGTTGTCCGAGGCGCCGAACTCGCTTTGCCCGGTCACCAGGTTGTTGTAGCTGCCATCGACGGTACGCAGGCCGAACGGCACCTGGCTGTTGGGCAGCAGGTCGATGAGGCTGGCGCCCTGGGCGTGGGCCTCGGCGATGAAAATCTGCTGGAGGATGAATTGCAGGTCGGACTTGCTGAAATTGGCCATGATGGTTGACCTCTGTCTGTCGGGAGCGAGGCGCAGGCGCCCGTCGCGCCCGGTCGGTGGCGTGCACGGTCATGCGGTTGGTTTTTTTATGGCGAATACGGGTGCGCGACAGCGTTACCCGTCGTGCGGGCTACGTGCCTCGGATTCGCGAAGGTTCAGGGCTCGCCGTCGCTCAGGCGCGGCGCTCCCGGGCCCGGGGCGGGCCATGGTTTCTCGAATGGCAGGGGAACGTCCTGTAGAGCCCATTCACTCGGTACAAGAACAGGAGACGAGTCATGTTCTGCTCCCACAGGAATGTCGACAAGGATTCGCGAGGGGTCGGGGCGACAGCAGGCCTGCGGCGAAAGTTCCCACGAACTGATTAAGACTAAAGTTGCGCGGCAAAATCTTGTCAATATTTCGTCAGCAAAAAATATCTCGCATCGATAATGCTTCTCAAGCCACTGTTTTTAATAGGAACTTGAAGGAACATATAGAGCAAAAAGATATTACAAGATATTTCTACGCAACCTACTCTGCTGTTTGTGGGCTCCCTGCAGCGTATTCGGAATAACCCGCCACAAGAGCGACAGACCTTCTGCAGGCCAGCAACCACAAGGCTTTTAGCCCGACCACCGCAACGGCGGCCGGCATTTTGCGCAGAGGGAGGCTCCCCCGATGACCAGGCAGACAGGTACCCGCTCCGAGCTGGCCGAGGCACTGTTTCAACTGCGACGCAGTTTCTATGCCCTGGCGGTGTTCAGCGGGGTGATAAACGTCATGATGTTGACGCCCGCCGTGTACATGCTGCAGGTGTACGACCGCGCGCTGGTCAGCCGCAACCTCACGACCCTGGGCATGCTGACGGTGCTGGTGGTAGGGCTGTTCCTGCTGATGACCACCCTGGAGCTGCTGCGCAGCCGGGTGCTGGTGCGGGTCGGCAACCGCCTGGACATGGCACTCAACCGACGCCTGTTCAGCGCCGCCTTCGAGCGCAACCTCAGTCGTGCCGGCGGCAGCCCCGGCCAAGCGCTGCAGGACCTGGCGCAGGTGCGTCAGTTCCTCACCGGCAACGGCCTGTTCGCCTTTTTCGACGCGCCCTGGACACCGATCTACCTGCTCGTCGCCTACCTGATCCACCCGCTGCTCGGCCTGGTCACCCTGGTCGGCTCGCTGATCCTCGCGGCCCTGGCCTGGCTCACCGAAAAGGCCACCAAGCAGCCCCTGGGCGAGGCCAACCACGCCGCCCTCGCCTGCGCCCATTACGCCAACAACAACCTGCGCAACGCCGAGGTGATCGAGGCCATGGGCATGCTGCCGTCGATCAGCCAGCGCTGGTTCCAGAGCCACCTGCGCATCCTGCAGATGCAGACCCTGGCCTCCGACCGCGCCGCCGTCATCGGCAGCATCGGGCGCTTCGTGCGCATCACCCTGCAGTCGCTGATCCTCGGCACCGGGGCCCTGCTGGCGATCGAGGGCAAGATCACCCCGGGCATGATGATCGCCTGCTCGATTCTGACCGGCCGAGCCTTGGGTCCGGTGGAACAGGTGATCGCCGCGTGGAAGCCGCTGCTCGGCTGCCGCCTGGCCTGGGGGCGGCTCAACGGTTTGCTGCAGGACTACCCGCAGCGCCCGCCGAGCATGTCGCTGCAACGGCCGCTGGGCATGCTGGCGGTAGAGAACGTCTATGCCGGCGCGCCCGGCACCAGCAGCACCATCCTGCGCGGCGTCAGCCTGAGCCTGACGCCGGGTGAAAGCCTCGGGGTGATCGGCCCGTCCGCCTCTGGCAAGTCGACCCTGGCGCGGTTGCTGGTCGGGGTGTGGCCAGCCCAGGCCGGCAAGGTGCGCCTGGACGGCGCCGACATCTTCACCTGGAACAAGCGCGAACTGGGCCCCTGGCTCGGCTACCTGCCCCAGGATGTCGAGCTGTTCGAAGGCAGCATCGCCGACAACATCGCCCGCTTCGCCGAAGTGGACAGCGAGGCAGTGATTCGCGCCGCCCGGAGCGCCGGCGTGCACGACATGATCCTGCGCTTTGCCCAGGGCTACGACACCCGCCTGGACAGCGACGGCGGCCCGTTGTCCGGTGGCCAGAAGCAGCGCATCGCCCTGGCCCGCGCGCTGTACGGCGAACCCAACCTGATCGTGCTGGACGAACCGAACGCCAACCTCGACGACCTCGGCGAGAAGGCCCTGGTCGACGCCCTCGCCGAGCTCAAGGGCCGCGGCGCCACGGTGGTGCTGATCTCGCACCGCCCCAACGTGCTCTGCGCCGTCGACAAGGTGCTGATGCTGCGCGACGGCGCCGTGCAGATGCTCGGCAGCCGTGAAGAAGTGTTCGCCGCCCTGCGCACGGCCAGCGTGATCCCCGCTGGCGCCGCGACCCCGCTGGCCGCCGTCAAGGTACGGGAGTGACCGATCATGATCCATTCCACGCAAACCGAACTGCTGCCCAGCGACGCCAATCCGATCGACCTCGACGTCGGCAAACCCGTGCGCTGGGGCCTGTGGCTGGCGCTCGCCGGCTTCGGCGGCTTCCTCCTGTGGTCATGGCTGGCGCCCCTGGACGCTGGCGTGGTCGCCACCGGCACGGTCAAGGTCACCAGCAACCGCAAGGCCGTGCAGCACCTGACCGGCGGCACCGTCGAGGCGATCCTGGTGCACGAGGGCGAGCGGGTGAACAAAGGCCAGGCGCTGGTACGCCTCGACGCCCTGCATGCGGTGGCCGAGCAAGGCGCGGTCAGCGCCCAGTACATTGTCAGCAAGACCGTGGAGAACCGTCTGGAGGCCGAGCGCGACGGCCACGACACGGTGACCTTCGCCCCTGCCCTGCTGCGCCAGTTCGAAGACGATCCGCGCCTGTTGGCGGCCATGGACCTGCAACAGCACCTGCTGGCGACCCGCCGCGCGGGCCTGGCCGGCGAGATCGGCATCCTCGAGGAGAACCTCGCCGCCTCGGCGGTGCAGCTCAAGGGCCTGCAGCAGGTGTATGGCGCCCGCGCCTCGCAGATCGGCTTCCTCGGCCAGGAGCTGCAAGGCACGCGCATGCTCGCGGCCGAAGGCTACGTGCCGCGCAACCGCCTGCTGGAGCTTGAGCGCAGCAACGCCGACCTCTCCGCCGGCCAGGCCGAGAACCTCAACAACATCGCCCGGGTTCGCAGCCAGATCAACGAGCTCAGGCTGCGCGTCCTGCAGCGCCGCCACGACTACCTCAAGGAAGTGCAGTCGCAGCTGACCGACACCGCCAAGGAAAGCACCACCCTGGCCGATCGCCTGCGCGCCCTGGACTACGAAGTGACCCATACGATCATCCGCGCGCCCATCGACGGCATGGTCCAGGCCTTGAGCATCGCCACCGTCGGCGGGGTGGTCCAACCCGGCAGCCGGATCATGGAGGTCGTCCCGCTCGACGAGCCGCTGCAGGTCGACGCGATGATCCCAGTGCAGGCCATCGACCGCATGACCCCGGGCCTGGCCGTGGACATCGCCTTCCCGGCCTTCAACCACGCCAGCACACCGAACATTCCCGGGCGCGTGCTGACCGTCTCCGCCGACCGTCTACTCGACGAGGAGAGCAAGCAGCCGTTCTACCTGGCCCAGGTGGAGGTCACAGCCGAGGGCATGGCTTTGCTCGGCAGCAACCATATTCGCCCCGGCATGCCCGCCACCGTCACCATCAAGACCGGCGAGCGCAACCTGCTGAGCTACCTGCTCAAACCCCTGCTCGAACGCGTCGACGCCGCGTTCAAGGAGCAATGAGATGAACCGCCACTGCCTTGGCCTGTGCCTGCTGGCGCTGGCGTCGCCAGCAGGCGCCATGGACCTCAAGCAAGCCTGGGATCTGCTGCAGTACCAGGGGCCGATCTACCGCGCCGCGGTGCATGAACAGCAGGCCGGTCTGGAAAACCGCGCCATCGGCCAGGCCGGCCTGCTGCCGCAGGTCAACGCCTCGGCCTACGCCAACCGCATCGACGGCAGCCAGCGCCAGCACGGCATCGACAACGACCTCGACTATGACGCCACCGGCGCCAACCTGCGCCTGCGCCAGCCGCTGTTCAACAAGCAGAAGATGGCCGAATACCGCCAGGGCCAGCAACGCGCCGACTACAGCGTGGCGGTGTTCGACGCCAAGAGCCAGGACGCCGCCGTGCGCCTGGCCGACAGCTACTTCGACGTGCTCCTGGCCAGCGAGACCATCAACCTGGCCCGGGCCAAGCTCGGCGCCTTCGAGGAGCAGCTCGGCTCGGCCAGGCGACGCATGCAGCTGGGGGCCGGCACCATCACCGATATCGACGAGTCCCTGGCCCGCCGTGACCTCGCCGAGGCCGAACTGATCGAGGCCCAGGACAACCTGGCCAACGCCAGCCGCAAGCTGGCCGAGTACATCGGCGAGACACCCGTGTCGCTGACCACCCTGCAGGCGGACTTCGCCACCCCGCCGCTGCTGCCGGACAACTTGCGCGACTGGCTGGCCAGGGCCCAGGCCGACAGCCCGGTGATCCAGGCGCGCCGGCACAGCTACGCGCTGGCCGAAGAAGAGGTCAAACGCGCCAAGGCCGGCCACTGGCCGACCCTGGACTTCGTCGCCGGCTACACCGCCGGCAAGAGCCAGTCGATCTCCGAGCTGAACCAGCGCAACCACTACAGCTCGATCGGCCTGGAGCTGAACATTCCGCTTTACAGTGGCGGCGGCGTCAGTGCGCTGAGCCGCCAGGCCAGCGCCAACAGCGCCAAGGCCCTGGACGAACTGGATGCCACGCGACAGGAAGTCATCACCGGCACCACCCGCGAGTTTCGTGGCGTGCAAAGCGGCGCCCTGCGCGTGCACGCGCTGGAAAAGGCGGTGGCCTCCAACGAACGCTCGCTGCTGTCGGCACGCAAGGGCTTCAGTGCCGGCGGCACCAGCACCAACGCCGATGTGCTCGACGCCGAGGAGCTGCTGTTCGTGGCACGGCATGACCTGTTCGAGGCCAAGCTGCGCTACCTGATGTCGCGCCTGCGCCTGGCCTCGGCGGTGGGCAGCCTGGGGGATGATGACATCGACCAGATCAACCGGTACCTGGGGCCGGAGTTGTTGGTGAACAACTAGCCCCACGACATCCGCCCGCGGATTGGCGATACTACGCAGCCCTCATCCATGAAAAGGACTTCGCTGATGAAGCGACTGCTTGCCCTCACCCTCCTCACCCTGGCCATCGCCGGCTGCGACAAGGCCGAACAGACCTCCGCGGTGTCCGGCCAATGCGCCAAGGACACCGACTGCAAGGGTGAGCGCATCTGTGAAAGCGGCCAGTGCGTCAACCCGCAGCCCCAGGCCGCGCTGCTGGCCAAGCCCGCCGTCACCGCGCCGCTGGCGCCAAGCATCGCCTATGCACCGCTGCCGATCAGCGACGAAGGCGCCGGTCCGTTCAGCGTCCAGAGCATGGAACTGGGCACCGCGTTGAACTACCAGTCCCGGGCAGGCGTGATGAATGTCATGGAGTCCATCGTCGCCGACGCCGAAGCCACCGGCTACGTCGCCATCGAGAAGGCCTACGCCTTCGGCCCCAACCGTTATGTGCTGGTGGTGTCCACGGGCGAAGGCGGCAATGCCTGCCCGGCGTCCACCTATGTCTTCAGTTTCGACACCAGCGGCGAGTACGTGGATGGAAAGGCCGAAGTGGATGGCTGTTCGGAAATGGTCGAAAGCATGGCCGAGGGCAACAAGCTGACCATCAAGAAGGATGGCGCCGCGACCGTGGTGTACAACGGCCAGGTGAAATGAGTGGGCTCAGGCCGGCACCACGTTGACCCAGAACCCCAGCACCCGCTGGACCCGGACCGGCAGGATCTCGGTCAGCAGCATCAGGCTGGCATCCGGCTGGTCGAGGGACAATGACCTGCTGACCTGCAATCGCGCGACCCGCGGGTCGCACCTGAGCACGCCGGGACGATAGTTGTCGAGTTCCTCGAGCACCTCGGCCAGGGGCATGCGCTCGACCACCAGGTGTCCGTGGGTCCAGGCTCCGGCACCGGCTGGCAATGCGACCCTCGGAGTGCGTTCCGTGTCGCCGAACAGTTGCTGCCAACCGGCGCCCAGTGTCACCGGAGCTGCCGGACCAGATGCGATCGATGCCACGCCATCGAGCATCTGCACCAGGGTCGCGGATGCTTTAGCAGTTGAGCAAGACAGTTGCTCCTACATCTGTTTCGGGCCAGTCAATCCTGTGCCATTACCTGGTACGCCTTGTGGGTACGCCGCGGTTTCAGCGTGTGCACCACTGCCGCCTCGCCTGTCTCAAGACGTGCACCAAGACTGGCAACCATGGCCTGACAGGTTCGGCACGTTGCAACAAATGTAGGAGCGGCCTTGCGTCGCGATGCGCCGCGCGGGCGGCGCTCGATCTCATAGGCGCTGCAAGGGCTGTGGCGAACACCTCCCGAAGCAACCCCCCCTCCAGAACTTTTTCCATTTTCCCGGTCTATTGGGTGAGTGCTTTCCTCGGTTGCTCCAACAGCCACCGAACGCACGCTCTCCTGCCATTCAGAGGTTGTCTTCACTCATGAAATTCCCTGCCCCATGCATGCTGCTCGTTGGCCTGTTCGCACTCGCGGCCGCAGGCTCGGCATCCGCCGCACCGATGAAGACCTCGACACCTCACACCTTCGAACTGGCGGACCGCCAGGCCAGCGAAAACCCTTGGCCAAGCCTGGCCAGCACGCCCTCGGCGCCGCTGCTGGCCCATGACGACCGCTACCGGCACGACGAGCGCTGGCACGATCACCGCGACGACTGGCGTCGGGAGCAGTGGCGCCGCGAACAATGGCGCCGGGAACAGCACCGCCGCGAAATGGAACGGCAACGCTACTGGGAGCGCCATCACGAACGCGCCCTGCGACATCGCTATGACGACGACCACCGCTACTATCGCCGCTGAACAGTCCATGCGCTGCCTGCTTCCCTCTGGAACAAAACATAACTTGCTGATTTAGCTTGCACAGCGTGGGAGCGGGCTTGCCCCGCGATGGGGTTGCGCTTTACATATGGAAATTCGTATATTCGATTTTCCATATGTACAGGCCATCACCATGCTCACGCCCCCCGAGGTATTCAAATGCCTCGCCGACGAGACCCGCGCCCGTGCCACCTTGCTGATCGCCCAGTCGGGCGAGCTGTGCGTCTGCGAGTTGATGTGCGCCCTCGGTGACAGCCAGCCGAAGATCAGCCGCCACCTGGCTCAACTGCGCAACTGCGGCCTGTTGCAGGACCGCCGCCAGGGCCAGTGGGTGTACTACCGCCTCGCCCCGCAGCTCCCCGCCTGGGTGCATGACCTGCTGCAACTGACCCTGCGGGCCAACGAAACCTGGCTGCACGACAACACCACCCGCCTGCAGCTCATGGACGGCCGCCCGCAACGCGCCGCCTGCTGCTGAACCTGCCCCCGGAAAACACCCATGCTGATCGCGATCGCGGTATTCGTCTTCACCCTGGTGCTGGTGATCTGGCAACCCCGTGGCCTGGGCGTGGGCTGGAGCGCGGCACTCGGCGCGCTGATCGCCCTGGCCGTTGGCGCGGTCTCGCTGCAGGATATCCCGGCGGTCTGGGCCATCGTCTGGAACGCCACGGCCACCTTCATCGCCATCATTATCATCAGCCTGCTGCTCGACGAAGCCGGCTTCTTCGAATGGGCCGCCCTGCATGTGGCGCGCTGGGCCAATGGCAGCGGCTACCGGCTGTTCGCCTTCTGCGTGCTGCTGGGCGCGGCGGTGTCGGCACTGTTCGCCAACGACGGCGCCGCGTTGATCCTAACCCCCATCGTCATGTCGATGCTGCTGGCCCTGCGCTTCTCGGCGGCCACGACCCTGGCGTTCGTCATGGCCGCCGGCTTCATCGCCGACACCGCGAGCCTGCCGCTGGTGGTGTCGAACCTGGTCAATATCGTCTCGGCGGACTATTTCGGCCTGGGCTTCGGCGAGTACGCCGCGGTGATGGTCCCGGTGAACCTGGTCAGCGTCGCCGCCACCCTCGGCGTGCTTTGGCTGTTCTTCCGCCGCGACCTGCCCCGTCACTACGCCCTCGATGCGCTCAAGGCACCTGAGGCGGCGATCCATGACCGCGCCACCTTCGTGGTCGGCGGCTGGATGCTGGTGGTGCTGCTGGTCGGGCTGTTCGCCCTTGAGCCGCTGGGCGTGCCGGTCAGCGCGGTGGCGGCGGTGTGCGCGGCGATGCTGTTCGCCGTCGCCGCCCGCGGACATCGCATCTCCACCCGCCGCGTGCTGCACGAGGCGCCCTGGCAGGTGGTGATCTTCTCGCTGGGCATGTACCTGGTGGTGTACGGCCTGAAGAACGCCGGCCTCACCGACCTGCTCACGCAACTGCTCGACCGCCTGGCCGCGCACGGCCTGTGGAGCGCCACCCTCGGCACCGGCCTGCTCGCCGCCTTGCTGTCGTCGGTGATGAACAACATGCCCAGCGTGCTCATCGGCGCGCTGTCGATCCAGGCCAGCGATGCCCAGGGCCTGGTGCGCGAGGCGATGATCTACGCCAACGTCATCGGCTGCGACCTGGGCCCCAAGATCACCCCCATCGGCAGCCTCGCCACCCTGCTCTGGCTGCACGTGCTCGAGCGCAAGGGCATGCGCATCACCTGGGGCTACTACTTCAAGGTCGGCATCCTGCTGACCCTGCCGGTCCTGTTGATCACCCTCTCGGCCCTGGCCTTGCGCCTGAGCCTTTGATACCCGGAGCGCCCCATGCGAGTCCTGTTCATGTGCACGGCCAACAGTTGCCGCAGCATCCTCAGCGAAGCCCTGTTCAACCACCTGGCGCCGCCGGGCTTGCAGGCCGTGAGCGCCGGCAGCTTTCCAAGGGGCCAGGTGCTGCCGCGCAGCCTGAGCACCCTGCAGCAGGCCGGCATCGCCATCGAGGGGCTGAGCAGCAAAGGCAACGACGCCTTCGCGCACAACCCGCCGGACATCGTCATCACCGTGTGCGACAAGGCCGCCGGAGAAACCTGCCCGGTATACTTCGGCCCGGCCCTGAAATGCCACTGGGGGCTGGCGGACCCGTCCGAGGTGGTGGGCGACGAGCAGGCCATCGACGCCGCCTTCCGCGCCACCCTGGCGCATATCGAACGGCGCTGCCGGGCGTTCCTCGCCCTGCCCCTGGACCGCCTCGGGCGCGATCAGCTTGGGGTTGAACTGGAGAAGATCGGCAGGCTCTGAGGGCTGGTCCTTTCGAGGCGTTGCAACACGCTCGTCGAACCCCAGGGAAAATGGCAATCTAGGCCCCGCAGTGAACCATCAACAGGATGTTCAAGGGAGTCATGTCGTCATGGCAGCACTGGATCGCGTATTTCATGGTCTTCACCAGCAAGGGTTGTTACTTCTGGCCAACGTGGCGGACGCCGGCGGCGCGCGCCTGGTCGAGCGCCAGGGCAGCCAGGCGGTCGCCACCAGCAGCGCCGCCGTGGCCTGGTCGCACGGTTACCAGGACGGCGACAAGCTGCCCCTGTCACTGCTGGCCGGCACCGTCGAGTCGATGGCAAGGGTGCTCAGCGTGCCGCTGACGGTGGATATCGAAGGCGGCTATTCGCACGCCCCCGAACAGGTCGCCAAGGTCGTCGACACGGTCATCGCCGCCGGCGCGGTGGGGATCAACATCGAGGACGGCACGCAGCCTCCCGAACAGCTCCTGCGCAAGCTCGACGCCGCCAGAAACGCCGCGAGCCGGCGCGGGGTCGACCTGTTCATCAACGTGCGCAGCGATGTCTACCTGAAGAACCTGCTGCCCGCCGAGCAGCGCCTCGAGGAGCTCCTGCGGCGCGCCGCGCGCTATGCCGCTGGCGGCGCGAACGGGCTGTTTGCCGCCGGCGTGGTCGAGCCCGGCGAGATCGCCACGCTGTGCCGGGAGGTGACGTTGCCGGTCAACCTGCTCTGGCGCGCAGGCCTGCCCGCCCCCGCCGAACTGCAACGACTTGGCGTTCGCCGCCTGAGTGCCGGCTCGAGCATCGCCGAGTTTCTCTATGGCGCCATGAGCGGCCTGGCCCAGCGTTTCCTGGAAAGCGGCCAGCTCGACACCCACGGCTTGAAGGCCCACAGCTATGGTGAACTCAACGCACTGATGGCCAGCCAGGCCGATGGTTCCTGACTGGCGAGAACGTGTCCATGCCCGCAGTCGACAGCCCGGGGTCACCAGGCATCGCCCCCGACGACCTGGTGAGGATCCTCACCCCGTTCGTGGCGGATCGACGCTGCCGGGGCATGACGGTCACGGTCTTCGACCCCGACCTGGACCCCGATGGGCGCTGCGCGACGACAATCGTCGAGTTGCTGGGGCGGTTGCCGTTTCCCATCCAGCCGACCTGAGAACGTGCATAGCTTCAAGGTGTGACACGTCTAATCTGCAAGCGCTGCCGCGCGCTGTGCAGCATGTGCAGGGTGATCTTGCGCACCTCGGCCTTGCTGATCTCGATGTGCGAGCGCAACAACTGGCAGGCCAGCTCCGCGCGACGCTGCAGGATGGCCCTGAGGATATCGCCATGCTCCTCGTAGGTGATCGCGACCCGTGGCCGCTGGGTGAAATCCAGGCGGCGAATGATACGGATCTTCTCGGTGACCTCGCGATGCACCTGGGCCATCTCACGATTGCCCGTTGCCGCCACCAGCGCGCAGTGGAACGCCTCGTCCAGCTCACTGACCAGGCGCCCGTCCTGCTGGCGCTGGTCCTCCTCCACCAGCCAAACGCCCACCAGCGCCTGCAGCCGCTGGCTGAGCTCGACGTCCAGATCGCACAGGCACCTGACCGCCGCCTGTTCCAGCACGATGCGCAGGTCGTAGAGCGCCTCGAATCGCTCGAAGTCGAAGGGCACCACCTGCCAACCGCTGCGAAAATGCACCTCCAGATAGCCTTCACGCTCGAGCCTGTACAGCGCCTGGCGCACCGGGGTGCGGCTGACGGACATGCGCGTGGCCACCTCGCCTTCGCTGAAGCGATCGCCGGGCAGCAGGCGGAACTCGAAGATGTCCTCCTTGATCTGCTGGTAAAGGCGATCGGCGAGGTTGTCAGGCCGCCCCCTGGCGGCCTGGTTCGAGTCGATGGAAAATTGCATGGTGCCTCCTCAGGCCACGGGATCCAGCAGCATCAAGGTATCGCCGGGTGACACGGCGTTGCCGGGCTGGCAGCGCACGGCGCGAACCGTGCCGCTGACCGGCGCGGTGACCGCCAGTTCCATCTTCATCGCCTCCACCACCAGCAGCGGCGCGCCGGCCTGCACGGCCTGGCCGGGCTCGACCAACACCTTCCAGACACTGCCGCACATCTGCGCGCTGACCACGTGCGAGTCGTGACCGTCTTCAGCGTAGTCCTGGGCGAGCGCCTGGAGGCACTGTGGCTCGTCATCCTCCTGCCAACGCGCGACCTCGGCCTCGAACGCGCACTGCTGCCGGGCTTTGAAGGTGTCGATATCGACCGCGTTGTCCGCAAGGAAGCGCTGGTACTCGGCGAAGTCGAACTCGGCCTGCTCAATGCGGATTTCGGCACGGCCCTCACGGAACGCCTCACGGAAGACCTCCAGCTCGGCTTCGCTGACCGGATAGAAGCGGATCTGGTCGAAGAAGTGCAGCAGCCAAGGCTGGCCATCCTTGAACTGGGGGTTCTTGCCGAAGCGGTTCCAGATCGGCAGGGTCCGCCCCACCAGCTGGTAGCCGCCGGGCGAGTCCATGCCATAGATGCACATGTACATGCCGCCGATTCCCACGGTGCCTTCGGCGGTGAAGGTGCGCGCCGGGCTGTACTTGGAACTGAGCAGGCGGTGGCGCGGATCGAGCGGCACGGCACAGGGCGCATCGAGGTAGACGTCGCCCAGTCCGAGGATCAGGTAGCTGGCGTCGAACAGGATGTCGCGCACCTGCTCGCGGCTGGCCAGGCCATTGGCGCGCTGGATGAAGTCGACGTTGTTGGGCAGCCAGGGGGCTTCGTTGCGCACGGTTTCGCGGTAGCGCTGCACGGCATTCAGCGTGGCGCTGTCCTCGAAGGCCATCGGCAGGTGGACGATCCGCGTCGGCACCTTGACCTGGTCGACGTCCGGCAGGCGCGCCTCCAGCGCCAGCAGGTGCTCGACCAGCGCACGCTGGTGCAGGACCCGGCTGTCGTAGCGCAGTTGCAGCGAACGCACCCCCGGTGCCAGCTCTTCCAGCCCGAGCAACGGCTCGGCCTTGAGTGCCTCCATAAGCAGATGAACGCGCAGACGCAGGGCCAGGTCGAGCACATTGTCACCATACTCGAGGAGCACATAGGCGTCCCCGGCCTGGCGATAACTGACCTGAGGCCGTTTGCCGCTGGCAGGCAGTTGCGCCAGCACCGTGGCCGATGGGGTGTCACCCGGTAGCAAGCTCGGCGCGGCCAGGGTCACCGCCGAGATCGCCGCCAGCGAAGCGATGCAGCCCAGCTGCGCCTGCTCGAGGCTGCGCGCCTGCTGGAAGCTGATCGGCTGGAAGCGCACCGTGTCGCCGGGCTTCAACTGGCCGACCTTCCACAGTTCGGCCTTGGCGATGGTCACCGGGCAGACGAAGCCGCCCAGGCTGGGGCCGTCCTTGCCGAGGATCACCGGGAAGTCGCCAGTGAAGTTGATCGCGCCGATGGCGTACTCGCAGTCATGGACGTTGGACGGATGCAGCCCGGCCTCGCCGCCATCGGCGCGGGCCCAGGCGGGTTTCGGGCCCGACAGGCGCACGCCGAGACGGTTGGAGTTGTAGTGCACCTGCCACTGGCTGGCGAAGAACGCCTCGATCGCCTCCTCGGTGAAGAAATCCGGCGCACCGTGGGGGCCATAGAGCACGCCAATGTTCCAGGTCTGGCCATATTGCGGGACCAGGCTGTCGTCCAGGGCCTGCGGTGGGTTGACCGGCGCCGGCGTGGTGCAGGCGGGCAAATGCGGCTGGGAGATGGCGAGCATATCGGCGGGGCGCAGTGTGCGCCCGGCATGGCCGCCGAACTGGCCGAGGGCGAACGTCGAGCGGCTGCCAAGATAGACCGGCACATCCAGGCCGTTGCGCACCGCCAGGTAGCTGCGACAGCCCGACTGCGCCCGCCCGAGTTTCAGCACCTGCCCGGCCTTGACGCTGATGGGCGCCCAGTACGGCATGTGCTCGCCATCCAGTTGCGCCGGGCAATCGGCACCGGCCAGGGCAATCAGGCAGTCACTGTGGAAACGCAATGTCGGCCCTTGCAGGGTGAACTCGAGCCCTGCGGCACTTTCGTGGTTGCCGACGATGCGATTGGCCAGGCGGAAGGCGAAGTCATCCATCGGACCGGATGGCGGTACGCCGATGTCCCAGTAACCCAGGCGGCCGGGGTAATCCTGAACGCTCGAATAGGTCCCGGGCTCCAACACTTCGATCACCTGGGGGCGGTACTCGAAGGTGTCGAGCAGCCGCGTCCACACCTGCCCGCTGTGCAGTCGCGGGTCGGCGACCACCTGGCGCAGGTAGTCGAGGTTGGTGGCGATGCCATGCAGCCGCGTGGCTGCCAGGGCGTCCTGCATCTTCGCGATGGCCTGCCCGCGATCGGGGGCATGCACGATCAACTTGGCAATCATCGGATCGTAGAAGGGAGACACCTCGCTGCCAGTGCTGACCCAACCGTCGATCCGCACCCCTTCGGGGAAATGTACGTCGGTGAGCAAGCCTGGGCTTGGCTGGAAATTCTTCAGCGGATCCTCGGCGTAGATACGCACCTCGATGGCCGCGCCCTCGGGTGCGCGCATCAGCGCCGGCCAATCGACAGGGTCGCCCGCCGCGACCCGCAGCATGCATTCGATCAGGTCGAGCCCGGTGACCATTTCGGTGACCGGGTGCTCGACCTGCAGGCGTGTGTTGACTTCAAGGAAGTAGAAATCATCACGCGCCGCGTCATAGATGAATTCGACCGTACCGGCGCTGCGGTAGTTGACCGACTGGCCAAGCTCGATGGCCGCGCCATGCAGGCGTTCGCGCGTCGCTTGCGGCAGGTTGGGCGCCGGGGTTTCCTCGACGACTTTCTGGTTGCGCCGTTGCAGCGAGCAGTCACGCTCGCCAAGGGCCGCCACGCGGCCACGGCCATCACCGAAGATCTGCACTTCGACGTGCCGGGCGTGATCAACGAAACGCTCGAGGAACACGCCGGCATCACTGAAGAACTGCTCGCCCAGGCGCTTGACGCTGTCATAGGCGCTGCCCAGCGCGGCCGCATCCGCGCAGCGGGTGAGGCCGATACCGCCGCCACCGGCGGTGGTCTTGAGCATCACCGGGTAACCGATCCGCTCGGCGGCGGCGAGCGCCTCGTCGAGGCTGTGCAACAAGCCGGTACCCGGCGCCATCGGCACCCGTGCATCCGCCGCCAGCTCACGCGCCCGGTGCTTGAGGCCGAACTCGCGGATCTGCTGGCCGGTCGGGCCGATGAAGGCGATGCCGGCGGCTTCGCAGGCGTCGGCGAACTCGGCGCTTTCGGAGAGAAAGCCATAACCTGGGTAGATGGCCTGGGCGCCGCTCTGGCGGGCAGCCTCCAGGATCTTGTCGACACGCAGGTAGCTGTCGGCGGGTTTGTCGCCACCCAGGGCGATGGCGATGTCGGCATCGCGCACGTGCTGTGCGTTGCGATCCGGGTCGGCATACACGGCAACGCTTCTCACGCCGAGGCGCTTGAGGGTGCGGATGGCGCGCACGGCGATCTCGCCGCGGTTGGCAATCAGTACGGTATCGAACATGGCACGCTCCTCAAGCAGGTTTGCGGCTGGCGATGAAGGCGCGCCATCCGCCAAAGGCGGTAATGTCTTCGGCGCTTGCCAGTGCCAGGGGCTCGCAGATGAACCCCTTGACCCAGCGGCCGTCGGCCAGTTGCAGGTTGCCGATGCCCAGCGGTGGCGGGATCTCGGCGACAAATTCGCCAAAGCGCGCAAGCGGGATGTCCCACAGTTCGACGATGATCGACGCGCCTTCGACGGCCCTGGCCAGCCCCGGCTTGGGCGGCACGGAGCCCGGCAAGGCGTAGAGCCGATAGTCGGGAGCGGTCAGGGTCTGCTCGACCAGCACCGCGTTGCGATTGCGCAGCTGGAAATTCAAGGGCATCCCGCTCAGGTGCGCACCGACGACGGCGACACGAACGCTTTCGGGAGCCGGCTGCGGCTTGGCCATAGGTGGCAGCGAGCGTCCGGTGTTGCCCAGGGGCAGGTCGAAGGCCGCCTGCAAGCGCTTGCCCAGCGACGCCAGCGCATGGTCGTGCCAGGCCGGTGCCAGCAGGGTGATGCCCGCCGGCAGCCCGTCATCGCGCATGCCCGCTGGCAGGGCCAGGGCGCTCAGGTCGGCGAGGTTGGTGAAGTTGGTGTAGGTGCCGAACTGCGAATTGAACAGAACCGGCTCAACCTTCATCTCCTCGAGCGTGCGCAGGGTTGGCGAGGTCGGTACCAGCAGTGCGTCAAAACCTTCCAACACCTGGTTGATGGTTCTGCTCAGCTCCGCGCGCAGGTACTCGGCGCGATAGACATCACGGGCGTCGTAGCGATAGCCCTGCTCGACGACACTACGCACGACGGGGTCGATAGCCTGCGGCGACGACTCCAGCATGGCGGTCAGCGCGACGGTCCGCTCGGCCACCCAAGGCCCCTGATAGAGCTGCTCGGCCAGAGCACGGAACGGCGTGAAGTCGACAGGCACCAATTCAATGCCCATCTCGCCCAGGCGTTGCAGCGTCTGCTCGAACACCGCCTGGTTACGCTGGTCGCCGAAGAATTCCAGGGTATCGGGAATCGCCAGGCGTGGCGCGGTGCCAATGGCCACCGGAGCTGTGCCCGGGTTGCGACGTGAATAGGCATCGGCGCCATCGTAGCCACCGGCCAGTTCGGCGACGGATTCGGCGTCGGCCACGCTCAAGGCGAACACCGACACGCAGTCCAGGGTGCGGCAGGCCGGCACCAGCCCGTGGGTGGACAACCAACCCTTGGTCGGCTTGAGGCCGACGATATTGTTGAAGCCGGCCGGCACCCGCCCGGACCCGGCGGTGTCGGTACCCAGGGCAAACGCCACCAGCCCGCGGGCGACGACCGACGCCGAGCCGGAACTGGAACCACCGCTGACATAGTCGGGGTTGAAGGCATTGGGCACCGCGCCGAACGGCGAGCGGGTACCGACCAGTCCGGTGGCGAATTGATCAAGGTTGGTCTTGCCGATCAGCACCGCACCTGCGGCCTGCAAGCGAGCGACCACGGTGGCGTCACGCTCGGCCTGGTAGGCGAACGCCGGACAGGCGGCGCTGGTGCTCCAGCCGGCGACGTCGATGTTGTCCTTGACCGCGAACGGCACGCCATACAGCGGCAGCTTGCCCAGGTCGCCCTGTACCGCCGCCAGCTGTTCGGCCAACAGTGCCAGGCGCCGGGCCAGTTGCTCGGCCGAGGCCAGGCTGAGCCAGGCCGGGTCGTCAGCTCGCGCCTGCTGCAACACCTCGAACAGCACATCGGGGCTCAGGGCTTCGTCGCGGTACGCGCGTTGCCAGTCGTGAAGCGTCCAGCCGGTGAAGGGGGTGGTGTGGGTTTGCATACAGGGCTCCATCTTGTATCCAAGGATGGATGCGACATGAGCAACCTTCGGGCCATATTGCCGCAGCCCTTGATTTGCAAGGGTTTGCCAATGTTCGCCGCTTTTTTTCAAGGCGATCCTGCAAGCACATGGTGCACCGGCTCGCGTTCGCGGTGCGTTACAGTGCGCATGTCCTCAGGCGACAAACGCCGAGGGTTTTGCGCCCGCCCAGGTAGTGCCCCGCCCCAGGTCCTGTGTATGCTGCACGGGCGCGGCGAGCGCCCCCCCGGCGGCTTGCAGGACCTCGCGCGGCCGCCCTGCGTGATCGGACCATGACCGGGCTACCCGTATCGGACACCCCTGCCCTATGCCCGTCGACCTGCAAGCGCTCTACCCCAGGCTGATCCACCTGATGCTGGACACCGTGTTCGTGGTCGACCGGGAGGACACCATCGTGTTCGTGAGCAACGCCTGCGAAGCCTTGCTCGGCTACCGCGCCGACGAACTGACCGGCACCCCGATCACCCGCTACATGCACCCGGACGACCTGGAGGCCACCCGCGCCTCGATCGTCCGGGTCATGGACGGCACCCCGCACTTCGACTTTCGCAACCGCTATGTGCGCAAGGATGGCGAGATCGTGCATATCCTCTGGGCGGCCTTCTGGTCCGACGAGGTAGGGGCGCGGATCGGCGTCGCACGCAACATCACCGCCCTCACCCAGGCCGAGCAGGAGCTGCGCTTTCTCGCCCATCACGACCCGCTGACCAAGCTGACCAACCGCTCGCTGTTCAACGACCGCCTGGCCACCGCCCTGCGCGCCGCCCGCCATCAGCAGCGCCAACTGGCCTTGCTGTTTCTCGACGTCAACGACTTCAAGGGCATCAACGATGTGCACGGCCATGCGGCCGGCGACCGCGTGCTGTGCACCATCGCCCAGCGCCTGCAGGACAGCGTGCAGGAAGCGGACACCGTGGCGCGGATCGGTGGCGACGAGTTCATCGTGCTGCTGACCGACGTGCCGTCGGAGGACGCCGTGTTCGAGGTGGTCGAGCAGATCGCCATGGTCATGGAGGAGCCGCTCGGGGCCGAGTTCGGCGATGTCAGGATGCCGTCCTGCAGCATCGGCGTGGCCTGCTATCCCACCGATGGCGAGGATGCCGACACCTTGCTCAGCCATGCCGATGGCGAGATGTACCGCAAGAAGCGGCGGCGGGTGCGGGTGGGGTGATGGCCTGTTGTGGCCACATCGCGGGGCAAGCCCGCTCCCACGCAAATGAGCGCGCGCAACCACTCGTGGGAGCGGGCTTGCCCCGCGATGTGGCCCGCACACTTGCTCAGCCCTTCCAGGCCTCCACCACCACCCGCGTGGCCGCCGCGATCGTCTCGCTGTTCCACGGCGCATCCTGTTTCGTGCTGCGGCTGAACACCACCAGGATCCACGGCGCCCGGCCCTTGGGCCAGATGACCGCGACATCGTTGGCCACGCCATAGTCGCCCGAACCGGTCTTGTCGCCCACCACCCAGTCCTTCGGCAGCCCGGCACGAATACGGGCATCGCCCGTGGTGTTGCCCTTGAGCCAGGCCTGCAGCTGTTGTTGCGCGGCGGCGGGCAGGCCATCGGTGAGCAGCAGGCGCTGCAGGGTCATGCCCATGGCCAGGGGCGTGGTGGTATCACGCGGATCCCCCGGCAAGGCGGTGTTCAGCGTCGGCTCGTTGCGATCGAGGCGGAAGGTCGGATCGCCCAGGCCACGGACGAACGCCGTCAGCCCGGGCGGACCGCCGACCAGCTCGAGCAGCAGGTTGCCAGCGGTGTTGTCGCTGTACTGGACGGCGGCGGCGCACAGTTCGGCGACGGTCATGCCAGGCCCGACATGCTTTTCGGTGACCGGCGAATAGACCACCAGCTGCTCGGTGCCATAGGCGATACGCCGCGCCAGCAAGCCCGGCTCGACCTCATTGCGGTGCAGAACGGCGCCGGCGAGGACGGCCTTGAACGTGCTGCAGAAGGCAAAGCGCTCTTCGCCGCGCCAGGCCAGCTGCCGACCGCTGCCGGTGTCCAGGGCCCACAGGCCGATGCTGCTGCCGCTGGCTGCCTCGAGCTGTTGCATCGCCTGGCGCAGCGAATTGTCCGCCCAGGTGGGCAGGGTCAGCAGGGCCGAGCAGCCGAGCGCGCCCTGGAGCACGCGGCGACGGCTGAGGGTGGTGATCATGCAGGCATTCCTTGAGAAAATGAGCAAAACGCGAAGGCTAGAACGTTTTAGCACCTGAGCCAAGCAGCGCCTTTTCCCTCCAGCAGGACCACCCATGCCGTGGGAAAGCGGATTCTTTTCGCGCCACTGCCCTGGCCACCCTTGCGTTGACCGGCAAAAGGCAGGACAGTAACCGGGTGTTCCCGCAATGAAACGGAGATTCGCCTTGACTACCGATCGCCTGAGCCTGCTCCAGTTCGAGCAACTCAGCCTGAAGCCCGCCGCCGCCAGCCAGTTCGCCCTCTCGCTGAAGGACCTCGAACAGCTGACACTCCCCGAGCGCTACGCCTATCGTGCAGCCCACTACCTGGGCGACATGGCCGAGGCAGAGAACAGCCAGCAGCTGGCTGTCGCCAAGGACCAGGGCATCGGTTTCACCCAGGGCCTGCTCACCGCCGCGGCCATCGAAGACGCCCTGGCGAAAAGGCTGATCGAGGTCTTCAATAACGCCAGCGAGCGTGCCCTCAAGCTGCTGCCACAGTAACGGTAGTTGCTTTCCCGAGCCCGGCGCCTGTCCGGGCTCATGCCTGATCCTGCCCTACCAGCTTCTGCGTCTCGCCTGGCCATCGTCCAAGGAGTCCACATGCCACTGGTACGCATCGATATCAAGCGCCACCCCGACCCGGCTCATCTGCGCACACTCGGCCAGATCGTCTACGCCTGCATGCGGCGCACGATCAATGTGCCCGAGCACGACAATTTCCAGATCCTGACCGAACACGACGGCGACCGCCTGGTGAACGACCCGCAGTACCTGGGCATCCAACGCTCCGACGGCCAGGTGTTCATCCAGATCACCCTCAACGAAGGCCGCACCCTGGAGCAGAAGAAGGCGCTGTACCAGGCCATCGCCGAAGGTTTCGAGCGCGAGGCCGGGGTGCGACCGGAGGATGTGTTCATCAACCTGGTCGAGGTGCGCAAGGAGAACTGGTCGTTCGGCAACGGTATCGCCCAGTACGCCAGTTGACGGCAGTGGGCAGCCTGGCACCGTCCTTACCCTGGCCGCAGGAGCATCCGATGATCAGCGAACTGTCCGTTCATGTCCTGTTCCGCAGCCTGTGCTATCCGCTCGGTTGGCCACTGGTGAAGCTGGCCACGCTGGGCAGGTACCCGTCCAGGGGCGCCTGGTACACCGAGCGCGCCGAGGCCGAGTGGACAGCGGCCATCGGCCTTGTCGTACTCTTGCTGCTACTGATGCTGTTGCTGGGGCAATTCGACGTTGCGCCTTTCCCCTGATCCGCTGGAGCCCTTCATTGACCAACACGCCCTTCTTCCCCTTGCAGACCCTCGCGGCCGAGTTGCTGCCCCACCTGCCCGCCGACAGTAACGACGGCTCCCACGACCTTGCCCATCTGCAACGGGTCTGGAGCAATGTCCGGCGTATCCAGGCCAGGGAAGGCGGCGACCTTGAAGTGCTGCTCGCCGCCACCGTGCTGCACGATTGCGTGGCGGTGGAAAAGAACTCGCCCCTGCGTGCGCAGGCCTCGACGCTGTCGGCCGAACGCGCCGCCGCGATCCTTGCCGACATGGGCTGGCCGCAACCGCGCATCGAGCAGGTGACCCATGCGGTGATGACCCACAGCTACTCGGCGGGCCTTTCACCGCAGAGCCTGGAAGCGAAGATCCTCCAGGACAGCGATCGCCTGGACTCCATGGGCGCCGTCGGCATCGCCCGCTGCTTCTATGTGTCCGGGCGCATGGGATCGGCGCTCTACGACGTCGAGAACCCTACCGCCGCAGGCCGGGACTATCGCGACAACCGCTTCACCATCGAACATTTCCACACCAAGCTGCTCAAGCTCGCCTCGGGCTTGCAGACCGGCGAAGGCGCGCGCCTGGCCGCGCTCAGGCATCAGCGGCTGGCGTCGTTCCTGGCCGAATTCATGGAAGAAATCGGGGTGGACTGATACCCGTCCCAGTCTACCGTTCGTGGAACTTGGCAACGGCCAGGAGCACGACCGCAAGGAATGGCCTGCGGAGCGCTTCGCGCACCTGTTGCAAAGCGGCTGAATCGATCACGTCAGCATTGACTCAGGCCGCAGGCACCTGCATGCCTGTCTTCACATTGCTCATCGACACCAGTGTCTTGAACCGCTTGACATTGTTGCTCTCGAAGAACAGCGCTCGCGTCAGCTGGGTGTACTGTTCCATGTCCCGCACAAGCATGATCAGCACGAAGTCGCATTCCCCCGCCACGTAATAGCACTGTTGCACCTGTGGGCAGGCCATGAAGGTGCGCTTCATGGCGTCGAGCAGGTCGAGTCGCTCGTTCTCCACCTCCACTTCGGTGATCACGGTCAGGCTGTAGCCCAATGCGCCTGCGTCCACCTGGGCCACGGTTCGCTGGATCACGCCGTCGTGGGTGAGTTTCTTCAGCCGGCGATTGACCGCAGCTGACGACAGGTTCACCTGCGCACCCAGCTCGATCTGCGAAGTGCTGGCGTCACGCTGCACGGCGTCGAGCAGTGCGCGGTCGAAGGAATCGAGGCTCATGGCATAGGTCCTGAGAGGCGCATGAAAACGCAATGAAATTACGCCTCATGTCGAAAAATCAATATTTCAGTTCACAACCACTGAATACCATTTCAGCAACACCGCATGAAACGCTTTCCGGAGAACCCCATGAGCGAGCTTTACCTCAATGGCCCGAAACTGCTGGAGCAAATCCACGCCTTGGGCAAGATCGGCGCCGATGCACTCGGCGGCGGTAGGACCCGCATCGCCTTCACCGACGCCGACAAGGCCGGTCGCGACCAGCTGGTGGCCTGGATGCACGAGCTTGAACTGGAGATCGACGTCGATCGCATCGGCAACATCTTCGGCACCCTGCGCGCCTGCGACGACACCGCGCCTCTGATGATTGGCTCGCATATCGACAGTGTCACCCATGCCGGGGCGCTGGACGGTTGCTACGGGGTGCTGGCCGGACTGGCGGTGCAACGCGCCTACCGCGAAGCCGGTGCGCTTCCGGCACGATCGATCACCGTGGCAGCCTTCAGCAACGAGGAAGGCGTGCGCTACCAGCCGGACATGATGGGCTCGCTGGTCCATGCCGGTGGACTGGCGCTGCAAGCGGCGCTGGACACGCTCAGCAGCGATGGCACGCGCCTGGGTGATGAGCTGCGACGCATTGGCTATGCCGGCGATCTGGAACCCGGTGCAATCATGCCCCACGAGTACCTCGAGCTGCACATCGAACAGGGGCCGATTCTCGAAGCCGAGGATACGTTGATCGGAGTGGTGGAGAACCTGCAAGGGATTTCCTGGCAGCAAGTGACGGTGACAGGCAATGCCAACCATGCCGGCACCACCCCGACCCGGCTACGGCATGACGCAGGTTACGCAGCCTGCGCCGTGGTCACCGAAATGCGGCGCCTGGCGCGCGACAGCGGCACGACGTTGGCCACCACCGGTTGCATGCGCTTCGAGCCCGATGTGATCAATGTGATCCCGCGTCGCGCCACCTTTACCGTCGACCTGCGCGATCCGGACGAACAGCGCCTGCAACAGGCCGAGACACACCTGGCAGATCTTCTGCGGCAACTTGCCGAAGCCGAAGGCGTGGTCATCGAAACCGAGCAAAAAGTACGTCTGGAGCCGGTGATTTTCGATGCCACGCTGGCAAATGCCATCGAGGCCAGCGCCGGGCGCCTGGGCCTGAGCCACCGGCGCATGACGTCCGGCGCCGGCCACGATGCGCAGATGATCGCGCGTATCGCTCCAGCGGCGATGATCTTCGTGCCCAGCCGTGGCGGTATCAGCCACAACCCGCGTGAGCACACCGACGACGACCAGTTGCTCAATGGCGCGCGGGTGTTGCTGGACGTGGTCACCCAACGCCTGGGGGCCAGGCGCTGAAGCCTGCCCCATCGCTGTCTGTCGAAAGGAAATTTCCCATGCTGTTCACCAACCCCAACGCCACACGCACGCCCTACCCCGCCTCCCTGCAAGCCCTGATGAGCATTCGCCGGGCCAACGAAAGCCGTCAGTGGCTGTCGCACTGGCCGCAGTTGCGCGCCACCGGCACACCGCTCCATAACCTGCCAGACCTTGCCGCCGAGCTGCGTGTCGGGCAGGTTCTGCTCAAGGACGAGTCGGTGCGCTCGGCGCTGGGCAGCTTCAAGGCACTGGGGGCGCCCATCGCCCTGGTACGCCTGATCCTGCGCACCTTCCCCGCGCTTGGCTTCAGCGCCGCCGGCCTGTTCGCTGGTCGGCACGCCACTCAGTTGGGCGATTTCAGCGTGATCAGCGCTACCGACGGCAACCATGGGCGCGCCCTGGCAGCCGCCGCTCAGAGCATCGGCTGCCGTTGCATCATCGTTCTGCACGCCCAGGTCAGCGTCGAACGGGAACAGGCCATCGCCGCCCATGGCGCGCAGATCGTGCGGATCGAGGGCAACTACGACGCCTCGGTGGCGCATGCCGCGGCACTGGCCCAGGCCAATGGCTGGCAGGTGGTCTCGGACACATCCTACGATGGTTACGAACAGATCCCTGGGGACGTGATGCAAGGCTACGGTACCCTGGTCGCCGAACTGGCCGAGCTTGGCGAGCGGGCTCCGACCTTCACCCATGTGTTCCTGCAAGGGGGCGTGGGAGGGTTGGCGGCGGGCGTCGTCAGCTACCTCTGGGAGCTTCATGGCGAGGGACGCCCGACCTTCATCGTGGTTGAGCCCGAGCAAGCCGACTGCCTCCTGCAAAGCGCCATGGCCGGGCAAGCGCGTGCCGCCAGCGGCTCGGTGGACTCGCTGATGGCCGGACTGGCCTGCGGACAGGCATCGCCGCAGGCGTGGCGATTCCTGCAACCGAGCGTCGATTTCTTCATGACCCTGGAAGACGTCGATGCGGTTGCCGCAATGCGCCGCCTGGCACAGGGCAGCGCCCGAGACATCCCGTTGCTCGCCGGTGAGTCGGCGGTGGCCGGACTGGCGGGGTTGACCCGTTTGATGGCACAGCCTGGTCTGGCAACCCAGGTGGGACTCGGTCGCGACTCGCGGGTGCTGTTGATCAGCACCGAAGGGGCCACGGCACCAAGCCTGTACGCAGAGCTGGTGGGCGAGACGGCAGCGTCGGTGCTGGCACGACAGCAGGCCTGGGGTTGAGTGCGCCGGCCTGGCCTCATCGCGGGGCAAGCCCGCTCCCACGCAGGTGATGCCGACAACGCCGTTGCCTGCGTAATGGCGCAATCCCAAAGATTGGGAGAACACCTGAAAAAAACACCCGTATCTGCGAGAACCCGCTTTACCTGTCTATAACTTCATAGTTCATCATCGCCCCACTGCATGAGGGGAAGACTGGTGTATCGCATTTCCGAACTGGCGGCGAAGGTGGGCCTGAGCCGCTCCACGCTGCTCTACTACGAAAAACTCAGGCTGGTGTCCTCGCGGCGCCAGGCCAACGGTTATCGCACCTACGGCGAGCAGGACCTGCAGCAGCTGCGCCTGTTGCAGCAACTGCAGGCCGGCGGCCTGAGCCTCAAGGAATGCCAGGCCTGCCTGGAAGCGCGCCTGGACCGCGCAGCCCTGCTCGAACGCCTGCACACCCTGGACGAAGAGATCGCTGCCCGGCAACGCTCGCGTGACCTGCTGGCGGCGATGCTCGGCTTGTCGTCCATGCGCCCCTGGCACCAGGCCCTCGAGCAGCAGGCACCCGGCGCCCACCTGGCGTGGCTGCGCCGGCAGGGATTCAATGAGAAACAGGCCCTGCGCCTGAAATGGCTGTCCCGCGACATGAACGAACACGACCGCTACATGGCCGACTTCGAACGCATCTTCGATGGCCTCGAGTACCTCGGCCCGGGCTCGGCACAGGACTCACTCAAAGCACTGCACGCCCTGCCCCACGCCCCCGCGACGCTGCTGGACATCGGCTGCGGCCGTGGCGCCTCCTGCGTGCTGCTGGCCGAACACAGCCAGGCGCACATCACTGCGCTGGACAACGACGAGCACAGCCTGGGTTGCCTGCGCGCGACCCTGGTCGCCAAGGGCTTGCAGGCGCAGGTCACGCCGATTTGCGCGAGCATGACCCAGCTGCCGTTCGCGCCTCGGCACTTCGACGCGATCTGGGCGGAGGGTTGCGCCTACATCATGGGCTTCGACAACGCCCTGGCGTACTGGCGCGCCTTTCTCAAACCCCAGGGTTACCTGGTGGTCAGCGACCTGGTGCGGGTGGCCGAAAAGCTCGCCCCGTCGGCCGAGGCGTTCTGGCAGGCCGCCTACCCCGACCTGCACAGCGTCGACACGCGCCTGGCCGCCATCACCCGCCTGGGCTATCGCACCCTGTCGCACTTTCCCTTGAGCGCGCAGGCCTGGGCCAACTATCTGGAGCCGCTGCGCGAACGCGTGGCCAGCCTGGCGGACGAGGACTTCGCCTCCCAGGCCCTGGCCGACATCCGCCGCGAACTCGAGATCCACGAAAACCACCTGGGCGAGTACGGGTATCATCTGTTCGTCATGCAGACGCGCTGAACCCGCCCCAGGACATGGAGTCACCATGAATATCGAAAAACTGCAGAACCGCCTCGCCTTCCTGCGCCAGGCCGAACAACTCAAGAGCGTCATCCGCAGCGCCCACACCTCCAGCGGCCGCGCCGAAAGCACCGCCGAGCACACCTGGCGGTTGTGCCTGATGGCCATCACCTTCGCCGACGAACTGGGCGACCTCGACCTGCTCAAGGTGCTGAAGATGTGCCTGGTCCACGACCTGGGCGAGGCCATCAGCGGCGATGTCCCGGCCGTCAGCAAACAGGGCTTCCCCGACAAGAGCCGGCAAGAGCGCGAAGACCTGCTGCACCTGATGTCGAGTCTGGACACCGTCCTGCGCGACGAGATCATGGCGTTGTGGGAGGAATACGAGGCCGCGACCTCATCCGAGGCGCAGGCAGTCAAGGCCCTCGACAAGCTGGAGACCCTGCTGCAGCACAACCAGGGCCGCAACCCGCCGGGCTTCGACTATGCCTTCAACCTCGATTACGGCAAGCGCTACACCGCCGCCACGCCGCTGTTCGAGGCCCTGCGCGGCCTGATCGACGCCGATACGCGCCGGCATCTCGACAATGGCATCACCCTGCGTGACGAGCGCCCCGAGGACGCCGACACCATCGGCCAACTGACCGAGGCCGCCTTCGCCAACGCCGAACACAGCAGCCACACCGAGCAGTTCATCGTCACCGCCCTGCGCCGGGCCGGAGCGCTCACGGTATCGCTGGTGGCCGTGGAGGCTGGTGTCATCGTCGGCCATGTGGCGATCTCCCCGGTGACCCTGTCGTCCGGTGCCGAGGGCTGGTATGGGCTGGGACCGGTCTCGGTGCTACCGCAGCGTCAGGGTCAGGGCATCGGCTCGGCGCTGATCAACGCCGCGCTGGCCCGCCTGCACGGGCTGGGTGGCCAGGGCTGCGTGGTGCTGGGCGACCCGGGGTACTATGGCCGCTTCGGTTTCAAGGCCCAGCCGGGCCTGAGCTTGCCGGGCGTACCGGCCGAGTACTTCCAGGCCCTGGCCTTCAGCGGTGATGTACCGCAGGGCAGCGTGCAATACTCCACGGCGTTCGAGGCAACCTCCAACGCGTAAACACGGTCACTATAGGCGATCACCCAGCCCTTCCGGGCTGCTCTATCCCACAGGGAACCATCCCCTGTGGGAGCGGGCTTGCCCCGCGACGGCGTCGGCAGCCACAATCTTGTCACGCCGACGCCATCGCGGGGCAAGCCCGCTCCCACGCTGGAACCCTGTGCCCCGCACGACAGCGTAGCCCGACGGGCTGTGTGATCTCCTACAGGTTGCGCATCATCGCGCGAGCCAACGCGAACAGATGTGCTCCGCAGCCAGCAGCCATCGTCTACCTGAACGTTTCGATCGCGCCTTTCCTTCGCACCAGGTTTCCCGATGCAAGCACTCCTGCAAGAGATCCTCGACCACGTCCGCCCCCTGCTTGCCCAGGGTCAGGTGGCGCAATACATCCCCGCCCTCGCCCAGGTCGACCCGAACCAGCTGGGCATCGCCGTGCAGAGCCTGGACGGCCAGCTGCACTGCGCGGGCGATGCGCACACGCCGTTCTCGATCCAGAGCATCTCCAAGGTGTTCAGCCTGGTGCAGGCGATCAACCACAGCGGTGAGGACATCTGGTCGCGGCTGGGCTACGAGCCCTCGGGCCAGGCATTCAACTCGCTGGTGCAGCTGGAGGTGGAGAAAGGCCGGCCACGCAACCCGTTCATCAATGCCGGGGCACTGGTGATCTGCGACATCAACCAGTCGCGCTATGCCACCCCCACCCTGTCGATGCGCGACTTCGTCCGTCGCCTGGCGGCCAACCCGCGCATCGTCAGCGACACCGTGGTGGCCGAGTCGGAATACCAGCACCGCGCGCGCAACGCAGCCATGGCCTACCTCATGCAGGCCTTCGGCAACTTCCACAACGATGTCGATGCGGTGCTGCGCAGTTACTTCCACCATTGCGCGCTGTCGATGAGCTGCGCCGACGTGGCCCGCGGCTTTGCCTTCCTGGCCAACAGCGGCTACTGCCCGCACAGCGGCGAGCAGGTACTCAGCCCGCGTCAGGCGCAACAGGTGAACGCGATCATGGCCACCAGCGGGCTGTATGACGAGGCCGGCAACTTCGCCTACCGGGTCGGCCTGCCAGGCAAGAGCGGCGTGGGCGGCGGCATCGTCGCGGTGGTGCCGGGGCGCTACAGCATCTGCGTGTGGTCGCCGGCGCTGAACGCCTCGGGCAACTCGCTGGCAGGGCTGCGGGCGCTGGAGCTGTTGAGCGAGCGGATGACCGGGTCGGTGTTCTCGGCAGTCTGAGCGAACACCCTACAGGGCCGGGCTGTCGCGCCAACCCGAGGGGCTCTGCCCGGTCCAGCGCTTGAACGCCCGGCGAAAGCCGCGCACATCGCTGTAGCCCAGTGCCTCGGCGATGCGTTCGATGGGCATGTTCGGGTTACCCAGCAGGCTCATCGCCCGCGACTGGCGCACCTGCTCCTGCAAACCTTCGAAGGTCACGCCGTGCTCGGTCAGGTGCCGACGCAGGGTACGGCTGCTCATGTTGAGGTCGGCGGCGACACTGTCGATCCGGCAGCCCTCAGGCAGATCGCGGGCGATGGCGCGCTCCACGCTCTGCAGCAGGCTGGCCTTGTGCTGCAACGGCGCGCACTCCAGCTCCAGCAGCTTGAGCGCCTGGCGCAGGGCGACCGGCTGATGGCCGGGCAACGGCTGGTCGAGCCAGCCGCTGGCGATCACCATGCGGTTGTGCAGGCAGCCGAACGTCACCGCCGGCCCTAACAGTTGCACGTAGCTGTCCCGATAGGCCGGCGCGGCATGGGTGAACTCGAAGCGCAACGGCTGGAACTCGGCACCGATCAGCGCCCGGCCGTAGACCAGCATGCTGGCGAAGAACTCCTCCACCGCGAACACCTGGATCTCGGCGTAGGGCAGCCGGCAGTCGACTTCGATAAAGGTCTCCTGCGCGCCTTCGTGCAGGCTGTAGACCGCGATGCCGCCGCTGGCGTGCTGGTAGCGCACGCCTACCTCGAAGGCGTCGCGCAGGGTCCTGCACAACGACAGCACGTGGCCGAGCAGGCCCAGGGTGCCCAGCACGTTGCGATGCCCGACCCACAGCCCCAGGCCCTGCCCGGGCAAGGCCTGCAGGGCGCGCTGGATCAACGCAACCGCCTGGCGGCAGGCGATGCGCTGGGCCGGATCCTGCAACTCGGCCGGGGTGAAACCCAGGCCGCGGCACAACCGCTCGCCGTCCAGGCCACGGTCGCTGGCGAGCTGGATCAGGGTCTGCAACATGAACGGCGACGCCAGCGCCAGGTCGAGTTGCGGGTCGAGGGGGGTACTGGGCATGAAAGGCTACTCCCGGGCCGAGGCGCCTGAGGTTCTAGTTGTCGGGGGCACTGCGCTCGGCGCCGTCATCATATCGCGCAGGGGCGTGCCCCGACGGCGAGAGTAACAAAATATTGCAGAGTGTCCGGCAAAGCCCCCCTGCCTGTCCGGCAGGGCCCTGCGCCCCCCGGCGGCCAGCGCTTATTTGTATAGGGCGGCACAACGCCGCTCGCCCACAACAATAAGAACGAGCCCGACCATGAACCCGACCCGCCACGCCTGGCTGCCCCCGGCAGCCGCCTGCATGCTCAGCGCCAGCCTCACTCTCCCCGCCCATGCCACCGAGAACGGCGTGGACAACATCGGCCCCGGCACCGACGGTTTCTTCGTCCTGCCGCTGAACGTCGACCAGTTGCCGGCGCACATGTTCGCCTTCAACCTCTACTACAACCACTACCAGGCGCGAAAGCTGGATATCAGCTCGCTCGGCGGCAAGGTCGAGCAGGTGAAGATCACCTCCGATGCGATCATCCCGCGGCTGGACTACCTCAGCCCGCTGCGCCTGTTCGGCGGGCGGGTTGGCGGCTACGTGGCACAGCCCTACATCCGCCAGCAGGTAGCGATGTTCGGCCAGCGCAGCCGCCGCGAGAGCCAGGGCGATGTCACCATCGCACCGATCATCCTGTGGGACATGGGCGCGGACCTCACCCTCGGCGCGGCGCTGGAGATCACCCTGCCCACCGGCGACTACGAAGCCACGCGCATGGCCAACACCAGCAACAACTTCTATACCTACAAGCCGCTGCTGTCGGCGACCTGGCTGCCCAGTGAACGCAGTGAGGTATCGGTCAAGGCCACCTACAGCTTCAACGAAGAGAACCACGACACTGACTACCGCTCGGGGCAGCTGTTCCATTTCGACTATTCGGCCAGCTACCGAGTGACCGACAACCTGCGCTTGGGGATCAATGGCTACTACGTGAAGCAGACTACCGACGACAAGCAGTTCGGCAGGACCGTGAGCTTCATGGGTGAGGATGTCGATGATGGGGTGCGCGGGCAGGTGTTCGCCATCGGCCCGGCGCTGCATTACACCTTCCTCGAGTACGCCAGCATCGAGGCGCGCTGGGCCAAGGAGTTCGCGGTGCGCAACAGGCCGGAGGGGGAGATGCTGTGGGTCAAGCTGAGTTTGCCGTTTAGTTTGTGAGGGCCGATCCGTTGCTATTTTCAGCGTTTACGCCTTGATCGCCGGGACTGCCTTGCAGCCCTTTCCGGCCGGTCCGACGCCTCGGCAAGGCCGCTCCTACAGGGAGTGCGGTCGCCTGTAGGAGCGGCCTTGTGCCGCGAAAGGGTCGCAAAGCGACCCCGGCAATCTTGAACTTGAAAGGGATGGCCCATTCAGGGGAATGCATGAGTTATTGACTGCGCAGCAACCCACTACGCATACACCGGCCAGCGCTCGACAATCCGCCCGCCGCGTACCGCCAGCAAGTCACCGAACTGCAGCAGGATCGCCTCGGACTGGGTCGGGCGCAGGAACACCTGGTCGTCGACCTGCAGGCCCACCGCCGCCGAGCCATTGAGCATTTCCTGGTTGGAGCTGCGCCCGTACAGGCCGTTGAAGCGCAGCCCCTTGGGCGACTCGGGCTCGGCCAGCCAGTTGCCGCCATAGATGAAGAAGGTCTCGCGCTGATTCGGGTCCCACCAGGCGAACAACGCCGACTTGCCGTCCAGCGCCGGAATCTGCACCGCACCCGTGCGCTTGATCACCGGCGTGGCGATATAGGCCGCCGGCTGGTGGTCCTGCAGCGACGGCAGGTCGTAGTGAGTGGGCTTGAGCAATGCCGAGCCCACCGATACCTCGCTGCTGGTGCGTTCGTGCTCGTGCATGCGGTAGCTCGGGCTGCCGGCGGTGTTGAGCGTCAGGTCCGAGTGCCACAACCCGGGGTAGCGGCTGCGGGCATGGTCGACGAAGCCGTCGTACAAGCCCATGACCTTGGCGAACAGCGCCTGTGGTGATCCGAGGATACCCGGCACGCCCATGCCGACGAAGGGGTCGTAGCCCATGAAGCCGGCGAAGGCCAGGTGCCGGGGATTGGCGGCGATGATGGCCAGCATCCGCTCCAGCTGCGCCGAGTCCTTGACCCCGCCACGGTGCAGGCCGACATCCAGCTCGATATTGATCCGCAGCCGGGTGCCCAGTCCCTGGGCCAGCGCCAGGTACTGTTGCAGGCGCTCGGGGGTGTCGAGCAACCACTGCAGTTGCCTGGCCGGGTCGAATGCGCCGCGATGCGCTTCATAGAACAGCTGCGCCGAACGCACCGGCAGCGGCTTGCCAAGCAGGATGTCGGCCTCGGGGAAGCGCAGCGCATCGTGGTTGAGAAACGGCTGGTGAAACGACATCAGCCGGCGGGTATCGGCACGCCGGGCGATGTAGTCGAGCAACTGCGGCGAGGGCAGCGACTTCTCCACCAGGCGCAGCTGCTTGCCGGCACGGCGCACCGACTGGGTCACCACATCGATATTGTGGTCCAGGCGGTCGAGGTCGATCAGCATCACCGGGCGCATCGGCCCGTGCTCGCGCAGCTCGCGCTGCAACCTGGCGAAATAGTCGTCGTGCGGCGCCCCTTGGGCGCCAGGGCGCAGCCAGGCGCCGGCAGCGGCCAGCAGCACGCCGGCACCGGCCGCGCCGACCAGGAATTTGCGTCTGTTCATCACATCTCCTTGTGCTCAGGCCACGCCGAGGATCGAGGCCAGGTGGCCATTGAGGAACTTGCCTGTCGGGTCCAGCGCCTGGCGCACCTCGGTGAACGCCTTCCAGCGCGGGTACAGCGGCTGCAGGGTGCGCGCATTGAGGGTGTGCAGCTTGCCCCAGTGCGGGCGCCCGGCGTATTTCCAGAAGATCGGCTCGATGGCGGCGAAGAAATTGTGGTGGTCCATGCTGTAGTGCTGGTGCACCGAGATCGAGCAACTGTCGCGCCCTTCGAACATGCTCAGCGGGATATCATCGGCCTTGACGTAGCGGTACTCGATGGGAAACCAGGTTTGCAGGTCGCGCTCGCGGATCAGCGCGAGGATCTCCCGCAGGCAGGCCGGGCCGTGCTCGGCGGGCACCGAGTACTCCATCTCGTTGAAGCGCACGTTGCGCACATTGGCGAAGATCTCGTACGAGTCACCGACCCGCTCGTCGAAGCTGGCGACATGCCGCAGGCTGTTGAGCAGTAGGCGCCGGGCTTCGGGAAAGTCGCTGCCGTACTTGTCGAGCTTCTCGATCAGGCTGACGAATTCGTTGCCACTGCCGCCGGCCGTATCCTGGTCAGCGGTGGCGGCATCATTGGTCTCGTTGAGGGCGATGGACAGCGCATAGTCGGAATGGGTGATCACCAGCATTTCCCAATGCTGGTTTTCCCGGGTGTTCTTCTCCACGTCCTCCAGCAATTCGTCGGTGCGGGCGATCCATTGCCGTTCGCGCAAGCGGAAGGCCTCGCGGTTCTGCAGGCGGATCCGCGTGGCCACGCCCAGCGCGCCGAGGGACACCCGCGCCGCGGCGAACACTTCGGGGTGCCGATGGCTGTCACAGTCGAGGACCTCGCCGCTGGCGGTGACCAGTTGCAGGCCGGTGACCTTCGAGGAATACGAGCCAAAGCCGACGCCGGTGCCATGGGTCGAGGTGGCGATCGCGCCGGCCAGGGTCTGGTAGTCGATGTCGGCCATGTTCGGCAGCGCCTGGCCGACCGCCTTGAGCGCCGCGCCCATCGCCGACATCGGCGTGCCAGCGGCGAACTCGGCCTGCAGGGTGGTGGGGTC
Source organism: Pseudomonas sp. 2hn (assembly GCF_019646095.1). Lineage (NCBI taxonomy): Bacteria > Pseudomonadati > Pseudomonadota > Gammaproteobacteria > Pseudomonadales > Pseudomonadaceae > Pseudomonas > Pseudomonas sp. 2hn. Next base: position 3,817,704 of record NZ_CP081016.1, read on the forward strand.
GTGGTCGAGCAAGCCGTTGAAGTAGCCCAGCGACAGCAAGGTGCCGTCGCTGGGCACCAGGGCGCTGAAGGAGTGCCCCGAACCGACCGGACGCACCCTGCCGGGGGCCTGGCGGATGGCCTGGGCCAGTTCGTCGAGGCTCTGCGGCGCCAGCCGCGCCTCGGGCAGGCAGCTTTGCGCGCCGGACCAGTTGCGCCATGGGATCAGCCGTGGCGCGCGCAACAGTTGTGCCAGTGCCGGATTGGCGGAAAGCGCGAGCAACGCGCAGGCCGCGCTGGTGTGTTGCAGCCAGCGACGACGGGACAGGTGAATCGTCATGGGAGTACCTTGCGCTCAGTGGAGGGGCTGGCCGGACATGTAGCCGATCAGGGCAAGGAACTGCGCCTCGCTGCACTGCATGCACAGGCCCATGGGCGGCATGCCCTGGTAGCCGTTGATGCTGTGCTCCAGCAGGCGGTCGACGCCCTGGGCCAGGCGCGGCGCCCAGGCCGCAGCGTCGCCTGCCAAGGGCGCGCCGGACGCGGGGTTGGCGTGACAGGTCTGGCAGGTGCTGGCGTACAGCGCGGCCAACGCAGGGTCCGCAGGGGCGGCCAGGCTGGCGGCGGGTTTGCTGTCGTCGCGGCAACCGCCGAGCAGCAGGGCCAGGGTGGTCAGGGCGGCTGCGCACGGCAGCGGTGGGAAAAACGGCATGGTGCTCCCCTCTTCTACCGTGATCGGGCACGGTGTTTTCTTGTGGTGGGTAGGGGGCAACAGTACGGCGGGGACGGGCAGGCGGTTCAGGGCAATGGCGGACAGCGAGGGGGGTGGGATCGGACAAGCCTGCAAAGCGGGACTAGCCCGCTTGCAGGGGGCAGAAGATGACGAGCGCTGCGTGGGAGCGGGCTTGCCCCGCGATTCAGGCGGTGCGGTGCATGGCACCGGCGTTGCCGGTGATCGCGGGGCTAGCCCGCTCCCACGTAGTCTCTCTTCAGGTTGGGGGCACGAGGCGCGCCCTGTCAGCCCTTGTTGGTCAGGCCATCAACCTGGCCTTCGACCGTCACCGGCCCGACCTTCAGCTTGCCGCCTTCCAGCGACACGCTGGGCAGGCCGGCCTCCGGCAGCTTGGGCAGGTCAAGGGTGGCCTTGACCTGGTAGCCGAGCGGCTTGACCTCGGCCCCGAGCGTGGTACCGCCCTGCTCCACGCCCTTGACCTGCAGCTCCAGCCCACGCTGCGCCGCGATGCCCGAAGCCTGCGTGACCCCGGCCTTGCGCACGAACTCGCCCTGGGCATTGAACGATGGCGTGTAGTCGAAGCCTGGCTTCTCCTGGCCCTCCTTCGCCTCGCCCGGCTTGCCGGCCAGGCCCGCGCCCAGGTCGACCCGCACCGAGGTGGTGGTGTCCTGGCGTTCCGCTACCGTCAACCCGCCCGCCAGCTTGCCGCCGACCTGCTGGCCGTCGACCCGGGCGCCGCTGAGTTGCGCCGCACCGGCACTGTTCAGGGTCACATCGCCAGCGGTGATATGGCTGTTCTGCTGGGTGGTGGCCTGCAGATGGTCCACCTGCACCTTGCCGCCCAGGTCGAAGTCATGGGACGAGCTGACCTTTTGCCCGGCGTCCGCCGGTGTATTTCGGCTCAGGTTGCTCCCGGCCTTCACCTCGACGCCCCAGTTGGTACGACCCTGGGTGGACTGCGCCGACTCCAGCGCCAGGCCACCCTCGCCTGCGCCGACGTTGACGGCCGTGGCACCGACCTGGGTGCCCTGCAGATGCACCGACTGGCCGGCCAGGTCCACGTTGCCACGGCTGTTCAGCTGACCGCCGGCCAGGGTCTGCGAGCGTTCGTTGGTCTGGCCCACATTGAAGTTGCCGCCCAGCTTGCCGCTCAGGTCACGGCCCTGCTCACCGGTGGCAGCCTTGCCACCGAGGTTGAGGCCACCGCCCAGATGACTGCCGCTGACGGTCCGGGTGTCGCTGGCGGCCTGCAGGTCGAGGGCGCCACCGGCCTTGAGTTCGACCGGGCCGTTCGCGTCGATGCGCGTGCCCTGCAAGGTCTGGTCGCCAGCACTGCCCAGGCGCACCGGGCCGTTGCCGCTGATGCTCGCCACCTGGGCCTTGCTGTCGACACTGTGCTCGCCGGCATGGTCCAGCTGGAACCCAGCGCCCAGGTCGACCTTGTCGCCCACCGGCAAGGTACCCACGGTCAGCGAGCCGCTGCCACCGAGGCTGCCGGTGTCGCGACGCGCCTGGTTGCTGGCCTGGTCCAGGGCCAGCTTGCCGCCGGTGTTGACCGCCACCGCGCCCTGGCCACCGTCGAGACGGCTGCCTTCGAAGCGGGCATCGCCACCGACCTGGATGTTCAGGCCCTGGTTGCCACTGAACGTACCGACCACGGCAGTGGATGTATCTTCGCTCAGGTGCTTGCTGCCACCGGAACCATTGGCGGTCACGTTGAGGTCCTCGCCGGTCTTGGTGTAGATCCGGGCGGACACATCAGCGTTCACCTGCTGCTCGTTGCGGCTGTGGGTGTTGCTGGCCGCGTCGGCCTGCAACGAACCGGCCTTGATGTCCAGCGCGCCGCCGTTGGCGTTGTAGCGGGAGCCCTGGTCCTTCAGCGCGCCGGCCACGTCCAGCTGCACGCCCTGGCCATTGAACTGGCTGACCACCGCAGTGCCGGTCTGCTCGCCCTGTTGCTGGCTGGCATGGCCCACGGCCAGGTCGACGCCCAGGTTCGGCGTGCCGAGCTTGCCCAGCGCGGCGGTCAGCGAAGTCTTGCCGTCCAGCACGTCCTTGACGTCGTTGAGCGGCAGCTTGCCGTCGAGCGCATCCTTGACCGATACCTTGCCGTCCACCACGTCCTTGACCGCCCCGGCGATCGGCCGGGCGATGTCCTTGTACTCGACGTTGACACCGACATCCGCCGTCCAGCTGCTCTGCTGGTGGCTGCTGCTGGTGGTGTCGCGGGCCGCACGGTTGTCCACCTGGCCTGCGCTGATGCTCAGGGTGCCGGCGCTGTTCACCTGCGCGCCTTCGCTGGCCAGGGTGTCGGCCTTGATTTTCACGCTGCCGGCGCTGTCGAGGCCGGTGGTCTTCGCCGTGGTGCTGCTGGAAGTGTCCTGCTGGGTGCCATGGGCGAAGTCGACCCCGGCGCCGGCACGGTCCAGGCCGGCGGTAAGGTAGACGCCACCGCCGGTGTGGCTGCTGTCGCGGGACTCGCTGCGGCTGTCCTGCTCGGCCAGCAGCGACACCTGCTTGCCGGCCAGGGTGGTATCGCCCGCGGTGGACTTCACCGCTGCACCCTTGACGCTCAGGTCACCGCCGGCGGTCAACTGAACTTCGCTGCCGCTGAGGCTGGAACCCTGCTGGCTGACCTGGCTGCCACTGGTGCTCTGACGATCGCTCGCATAGCCGACGCCAGCACGATACTGCCCGGAGCCCGGCGCGGTCTCCTTGGCCGACGCAACGAAGCCACGGCTGCTGCTGGCGCTGTTGTGTTCGCGGGTGTCCTGGGCCGAGGCGACCTTCAGATCGCCCGCCGCCTCAGCGTTCAGCGCACCGGTGGCCTTGACCGTCGAGCCGACCACGTCGATGCCCTCGGCGCTGCTCAGGCCGACGTTGCCACCGGCCACCAGCTCGCTGCGCACCGCGGTGCTTTCCCGGCTGTTCTGCTTGGCTTCGTTGTGGCTGACGCCGAAGAACTTGCTCTGCTGGTTCTGGCTGTCGCGCTGGTCGGTGCGCGAGGCGTTGCTGATCTGCACCTGCTTGCCGGCGATGCGGATGTCCTGGCCACTGGTCAGCTGGGCACCTTCGGCCAGCACCGAGGCCTTGGCGTGCAGTGCGATGTCGCCACCCTTGAGCTGGCTGGTGACGCTGCGCTGGGTTTCATTGCGGTTGTCCCAGTCGGCCTTCCAGAAGCCCTTGGTGTGCTTGCCCTGGTCGGTCTGCACCTGGCGCTCGGTGGCGGCGGTCAGACGCAGGTCGGCGCCGCTGTCCAGGCTCAGCTTGCCGGGCGCCTCGAGGCTGGCGGCGCTGAGGGTGAGATCCTGGCCGGCGTGCAACCCGGCATCACGCTGTGCCACGACCCGGGTGGCGTGCTCGCGGGTGTCGCTGTCGGTCTGGGTGCGCTGGTAGGTCTCCCAGTCGATGCCCAGTGCGCCGCTGCGCCAGTTCTCGCGTTTTTCCTGGAGCTTGCGGCTTTGCACGGTGCTCAGGGTGAGGTTGCGTCCGGCGTCGAGCTTGACGTCACGCCCGGCCACGTCGGCGGCGGCCAGGGTCAGGTCCTGGGCGCCACGCAGTTCGACATCACCCTGGCTGCTGCGCACGCCGGCACGGGTCGCTTCCAGCGAGTCGGCCACGGCAGCGCCGCTGACGTTCAGGTCTCCCGCCGAGTCGATGCGCACGCCGTCGCGGCCGTCGATCTGCCCCGACCCGACCCGTACCCCGGCACCCTGCGCGGTGCTGACGATATTGATGCGTCCGGCCTGCATCGCGCCGAACAGGCTGGCATCGATACGCTGCTCGCCACTGGCCGCGCCGCGGTCGACGACCTTGACCTGGCCGCTGGCATAGTCCACCTGGTTGCGGCCCACGGTGAGGTTGAGCTGGTCACGGGCATCCAGACGGCCCTGGCTGTCGATGTGCGGGGCGATCAGGTTGACCGAACCGCCGTCGTTACGCAGGCCGGCGCCCTGCACCTGCAACTGGCCGTTGGCGTCCTGGGTGCCCAGGGCCTTGAGTCGGCCCGCGTCCAGTTCAGGGCGGCCCACCACCAGGCTGGCATTGGGTGCGTTGATGAAGCTGGCGCCGTTGACCGAAATCCCGTTGGGGTTGGCCAGCACGTAGTCGGCGGCGCGGCCGAAGATTTCCTGGGCGCCATTGATGGCGGATGCGTTGCGGCTGACCACTTCGTTGAGGATCACGCTCGCCGCCTGGCCCTGGAACTGCGGGTTGGCCGCCAGCTCACCGGCCAGCTGCGAGTGGCCGGCCTGCAGGGCGTTGTTCAGCACCAGGCCCTGGCGGTCGACGTTGTAGTCAAGGAACTGGTTGTGCGACAGGCCCGCGCCGTTGGGGGCGACGATATTGACGATGGGCACGCCGCCCTGGGTCTGCAACTGTGCCGTGCCCCCGGGGCCGGGGGCGACCACGACGCCGCCGGCCAGCGCCTGGGGCAGGCTCGCGGCCAGGAACAGGCTGGCTATCGCCCAGCGCAGCTTGCCTTGCGGGGACAGGTTGAAGGTAAAGGGGGTCTTGGGCATAGGTCACTCTCCATGTCGGTACTGCTAATTCGGTGCGCTCACATCTGCACGGCGGCCCTGAACAGCCAGACCTCTGGCTCGCGGTGGTAACCGCTGGGGGTGGTCAGGCTGCGCTGGTAGTCAACGTCCAGCTGCAGCGCCTTCCAGCTCAGGTTCAGGCCCAGGCTCGCGCCGCTCAGGCGCTGGCTGGCAGCGCCGTGGTCGGCCTTGATCCAGCCGTGGTCCAGCCCCAGCCGCGGGGTGACGGTCAGCGGCCCCTGGGGCTGCAGCGGCAGGCGCAGGGTGTTGCGCCACACCGCGCCGCTGGCCCCGGACAGGCTGCTGAGGCGGTAGCCGCGCACGGCGGAATCGTCGGTGCCGAGCAACTGCTCGATGGCCGGCAGCGGGTCGGGGCTGTACTGCAGGTTGAGCTGGCTCTGCCACTGCCAGGCCTGGCCCAGCAGCTGGCCGTTGCGCCATTGGCCGAGGCCGGCGCGGTACTTGCGAAACTGCGCCATGGGCAGGTCGGGCACTGGCCGATCGGCATCGTCGTCGGCGCCAAACCAGTGCAGTCCCTGGGCGTAGTTGAGGTCCAGGTTCCACACCGCACTGTCGAGCCAGAACAGGTTGAGCCCGGCCTCGGCCACCGTCAGCGTCGGGCTCTGCACGTCCAGGCGGACCTTGGCGAATTCGCTGTCGACGTCCTTGTGCGCCAGTTGCAGGCTGGCGCTCAGTTGATGGCGCTGGTCGCGCCACAGCACGCGCTCGCCGCGCAGGCTGAGCTGGTCGGTGATGCCGGTGCTGTGCAGGGTCAGGGTGCTGAGCTTGATCGGCGAGCGGTACTCGGCATGGCTGGCGAACAGGCTGAACGTCCAGTAGCCGTAGGGAATCGCGTAGTACAGGCTGGCATTGCGGCTGTAGCGATCGCCCTGGTTGAGGGTGTCGCTGGCCGACAGGCTGAGCAGGTCGTTGAGCGCCAGCGGATTGTCCAGGCTCAGGCTGTACACGCTGCGGTCACGGCCAGTGCTGGCGCTGCCGAGATTGTCCAGGCCCAGGCCCACGGAAACCCGTGGCTGGCCGGCGCTGCGCGGGCGCAGGATGATCCGCGAGGCGCCCGGCTGGCTGCCGGGGGCGATGTCGGCGGTGAGGTCGACCGAGCGCAGGCGGTTGAGCTGGTCCAGGCCCTGCTCCAGGTCGCGCAGGTTCAACGGCTCGCCGAGCATGCCGGGGAAGGCCCCGGCCAGGGATACCGGCAGGCGTTGGTCGGCCAGTTCGATGGCTTCCAGGTAGCCTTCGTCCACCAGGATGTCCAGCGACTGCCCGGCCGCCGGAGCGCTGCTCAGGTAGGGGCGGCTGGCGATATAGCCCTTTTCCAGGTACAGCGCGGTGATGCCCGCCAGCAGCTGATTGATCTGCCCCACGCCCATGCACGCGGCCACCAGGGGGTCGATGCGGGCATCGAGGGTGGCGCGGTCGATCAACGTGACACCGCCGATGCGCACCCCGGCCAGCGGCCAGCAGCGCGCATCCGGGGCCGCGGCCTTGGGAGCCTGTGGGGTGGTGTCGGGCGCGGTGAACGCGCCGCGTTGCAGTTGCCGGCGACGTTGTTCCAGTTGCAGTTGCTGCAGGTCGTGTTGCTGCTGTTGCTGTTGGCGCAGCACTTCCTGGCCGGGGGTAAATGTCTCGGCATGCAGGTTGCCGGCGCACAGGCACGCCAGTACGACAGACAGCGTTAATTGACGACGATCAACAGCAGACAGGTACGACATACAACACCCATTCGCAGGCAAAGGCACAGCGAGAATCGCAGTACTTGGAACTTCCCAGCACGGTCACCGAGGGTTATCGGCACACGCGCAATAACTTTAGAAAGTTGAGCGTTGTTTGTTGAAACGCTCGCGGAAAAGTTAACGACTGCTAATTACTACATGGCTCTGGGCATGACCGCAGGGTCACTGGATAGCCTGTAGTAAAGCGGGTATATGGGTTGACGAGATCGAATTGTCCAACAATCCAACTTGATGACTGTCAGGCCCCACGGTACTTGTAGAAACGAGTGAGAGACACCGGACTTTAGTCGTACGTGACCTGCTGGTTAAACTTTCCGGCTTGCGAGCAGAAGGAAAGTCTGGCGAACATCAATAGAAAGCTCAACGTCGTATCACTGATCAAATTTTCTGTACACCGGACTACTCCACCAGATAAAGGGGGTGAGTATCACACAAGGGGTGAGCGCTATTCAGCACCCGCTCCAGCAAGCAACGTTCTAATTCGGTGAAATACGTCGCCCCGAAGTCGAAAAAGGTCCCGGCTGGATTTCGCTGTACATGGAACAAGCCGACAAGGTTATCGCCATCACGTTCGAAGATCAGTTCCAGATGCGACTCGGCTCGCGTACTACCGACAAGATAAATGTACCCCGCCACCTCTGCCCAACCGCACCAGCTCAGTTCCGCCCATAACTGCAGGCTGCCATTCTCGGTCGCTGCTTGAGGCAACGCCCAAGCCCCGGTACCGTTTGCCCATCCACACAAGGCCGGTAGCAATCGCTCCAGGGACAGAACCTGCAGCATGTGCCCGCGCAGACCGAAATGCACAGAGTCGATCGTCGATTCAGGGGCAGCATCGAGTGCAACCACCCTGGCGTGCAGCACATGGCTAAAGGCGATTTCAGAAGGTTGCTCACTCCAGCCATTGAGGTCGGAAACACTTGGGCACCAGATGAGCCGAACGGTTTCATCAACCTGAATGCGCTCATTGCGCTCGAAATAAGCGAGCGTGACCGCCCCGACAACCGGCAACAGCGCATCGAGACGCACCTGCGGGGCGCTGTGATCGACTTTGCTGTCATTGGGCCAGAACAGTGGCCAGTAAGTCTGCATCAGAGCACATCCTCAACCGTCCATGCTCTTGGTCAACGCTTCGCTGCCCTTGGGCGGGTAGACCACCTCTCGGGTATCGAGGTCGCGAATCTCGGAGGTGATGGTGATGGTCATCGTCTCTCGACCGGGCGGGCCATTGATGGCATCGACGGTGTCGAAGTCGACGATGTAGCGCTTGCCTGCGCGGAACTCGACGTCGCGCGCGGTGAAACCGCATTTGCCGCCACCAGTGCCCAACGCGTTCATCGAGGCCCAGCACCAGCTCAGCGAGTGCTTGCCCGGCGTCAGCCGCAGCGCCTGCTTGCCCGCGATATCGAGGATCGAGCGCCGCCCGGCGCCTTCGAGCAACTGGTCATCGACATGGGTGGCCAGCAGCAGGCGATGGAACGGCACGCCCAGGGCGCGGTAACGGACGGTAGCGAAGTACACGACCGGTGCGTCGGCCTGGTTGCCGGACAGATCATAGGGCGTCATCGTCTCAGGCGCCCAGTCACCCTGGTACTCCTTGTAGTGGTAGTTGGAGCAGGCACCGAGCAGGCTGGCAAGTGACAGGGCGATAAGCGATTTGAGGCAGGACGACAGACGCATGGTTCTTCCTTGATGAATGCAGGCGCAAGGATAGCGGCTGCGTGCGCTTAAAATCAAAACGCCATCACCCTCGGCGAGCACGCATCGCGGTGTATGCTTCGCGCAAAGCTCCGCCCCTCCTGCCCCTGAAAAGGACATCGTCATGCTCCGCCTGGACTGGCTGAAACACCACATGGCCCACAGCGACACCCTCGCCCAGTGGCTGCACCAACAGTTTCACTATGAGTACGCGGACGTGCCGCTGGCCGACTGGCAACGTGAATTCGCCGAAGGCCAGCACAACGGGCAATGGCAATGCCTGGTCGCCCTGGACGGCGACCGCCTGCTGGGCAGTGCGGCCCTGGCCAGCGACGACCTGCCCGGGCGCAGCGACCTCGGTCCCTGGCTGGCCTGCGTGTTCGTCGCCCCAGAGGCGCGTGGCCAAGGCCTGGCGGAGCAGCTCATCGAAGGTGTCTGCGAGCATGCACGCAGCAACGGAGTTGCCACGCTCTACCTGCATACCCACGACCAGGATACGTACTACGCCAAGCGCGGCTGGACGCGCATGGCGCCGTTCGAGGCCTGGGGGCATAGCCATTGGTTGATGTCTCGCACGCTCTGACCAGCGCTGCTCACATGGAACAAAACATAATTCTTTGATCTGATTGGGGCAGCGTGGGAGCGGGCTTGCCCCGCGATCACCGGCGTAGCCGGTGCCAAACACCGCATCGCGGGGCAAGCCCGCTCCCACGCTGGAATTCTGTTCCCTGCGCGACAGCGTAGCCCGGAGGGCTGGGCAATCTCCTACACGAATCGTGCATGGTTTACCCCACGCAAATGACCCCGCAGGGAATTATTTAGCGCGCCGTTGTATCTGACCCTAGGTACAAGGCTGGCCAAACCATGGCCACGCCCCAAGCCTTCTAAGGACAACGGCCCATGAAATCACGCAGGAAACCCGTCAAGCCCATCGGCTTGAAGGACATCACCATCGTCGACGACGCCAAGATGCGCAAGGCCATCACCGCCGCCGCCCTGGGCAATGCCATGGAGTGGTTCGACTTCGGTGTCTACGGCTTCGTCGCCTATGCCCTGGGCAAGGTGTTCTTCCCCAACGCCAGCCCCGGCGTGCAGATGATCGCCGCCCTGGCCACCTTCTCCGTGCCGTTCCTGATCCGCCCGCTGGGCGGGCTGTTCTTCGGCGCCCTGGGCGACCGCTACGGACGGCAGAAGGTGCTGGCCGCGACCATCGTGATCATGTCGCTGAGCACCTTCGCCATCGGCCTGATCCCCTCCTACGCCAGCATCGGCATCTGGGCGCCGATCCTGCTGTTGCTGGCGAAGATGGCCCAGGGCTTCTCGGTGGGCGGCGAATACACCGGGGCATCGATCTTCGTCGCCGAGTACGCCCCGGATCGCAAGCGCGGCTTTCTCGGCAGCTGGCTGGACTTCGGCTCGATCGCCGGCTTCGTCCTCGGCGCCGGGGTGGTGGTGCTGATCTCGACGGTGCTCGGCGAGGAGCAGTTCCTCGAATGGGGCTGGCGCCTGCCGTTCTTCCTGGCCCTGCCGCTGGGCCTGATCGGCCTGTACCTGCGCCACGCCCTGGAAGAAACCCCGGCGTTCCAGCAACACGTCGACAAGCTCGAGCAAGGTGACCGCGAAGGCCTGGCCAGTGGCCCGAAAGTGTCGTTCAAGGAAGTCGCCACCCAGCACTGGCGCAGCCTCTTGACCTGCATCGGCGTGGTGATCGCCACCAACGTCACCTACTACATGCTGCTCACCTACATGCCCAGCTACCTCTCGCACAACCTGCACTACAGCGAGGACCACGGCGTGCTGATCATCATCGCGATCATGGTCGGCATGCTCTTCGTGCAGCCGATCATCGGCCTGCTCAGCGACAAGTGGGGGCGCAAGCCGTTCATCATCATCGGCAGCGTCGGCCTGTTCCTGCTGGCGATCCCGGCGTTCATGCTGATCACCAGCGGCAAGCTGGCGGTGATCTTCGCAGGCCTGTTGATCCTCGCCGTGCTGCTGAACTTCTTCATCGGCGTGATGGCCTCGACCCTGCCGGCGATGTTCCCCACCCATATCCGCTACAGCGCCCTGGCCAGCGCCTTCAATATCTCGGTGCTGATCGCCGGCCTCACCCCGACCCTGGCCGCCTGGCTGGTGGAAACCAGCGACAACCTGTACATGCCGGCCTACTACCTGATGGTCATCGCCGTGATCGGCCTGCTCACCGGCCTGACCATGAAGGAGACCGCCAACCGCCCGCTGCGCGGCGCCGCACCGGCCGCCTCGGATATCGAGGAAGCCCGCGAACTGCTGCAGGAGCACCACGACAACATCGAGCAGAAGATCGAGGACATCGACGCGCAGATCGCCGAGCTCGAGGCCAGGCGCAAGACCCTCGCAGAGCAGCATCCGCGCATCGATTGAGGGCTACTTGCGCATTCCGCCGGATTGCTTGCCTGATCCTCTGAATCTGCGGGGTGTATCGGTTGCGCAATGGGCCGCTGTGCTAGCGTTTCTGGATTGGGGAACAGCGTATTCCCCACTTCCACAACCGATGATCAGCAGGTGAGCCCATGGAACTACGAATCAACCAGCAGACCTACCAGGTCGAGGCTGACGCCGACACGCCCTTGCTCTGGGTGATCCGCGACGACCTGGGCCTGACCGGCACCAAGTATGGTTGCGGCCTGGCCCAGTGCGGCGCCTGCTCGGTGCTGGTGGACGGCAACGTGGTGCGCGCCTGCGTCACCCCGGTGGCCGGCGTGGTCGGCCGCGAGGTCACCACCATCGAGGCCATCGAGCACGATGCCGTGGGCAAGCGCGTGGTCGCCGCCTGGGTCGAGCACCAGGTGGCCCAGTGCGGCTACTGCCAGTCCGGCCAGGTGATGGCGGCCACCGCGCTGCTCAAGCACACGCCCAAGCCCAGCACTGCGCAGATCGACGCGGCCATGGTCAACCTGTGCCGCTGCGGCACCTACAACGCGATCCATGCCGCCGTGCAGGAACTGGCCGAAGGGGGTAAAGCCTGATGAGCACACGCATCGATACCCCCGAAGACTTGCTGAAACTGCCAGCAGGCGAAACCGTCAACCTGTCGCGCCGGCGCTTCCTGGTCGGCACCACCGTGGGCGCGCTGGTGCTCGGCTTCGGTCTGCCAGTGGGCGCACCACGCGTACAGGCCGCCAGCACCGCGGAGCGCGGTACCCAGGTACCGGCCTTCCTGGAGCTGCGCCCGGACGGCAGCGTGCGCCTGCTCAGCCCATTCATGGAGGGCGGGCAAGGCGTCAATACCGCCATGGCGCAGATCGTCGGCGAGGAACTGGACCTCGATCCTGCCCGCTTCCTGGTCGAAAGCGCGCCCGCCGGCGAAGCCTACGTGGTGATGGAAAACGGCCTGCGCATCACCGGCGGCAGCATGTCAGTACGCATGAGCTACCCGACCATGCGCCGCCTCGGCGCCCTGGCCCGGGCCATGCTGCTGCAGGCCGGTGCCCAGCAGTTGGGCGTGCCGGTGAGCGAGCTGACCACCGAGCCGGGCAAGGTAGTGCATGCCGCTTCGGGCCGTTCGCTCGGCTACGGTGAACTGGCCGAAACGGCCATGGACCTGCCGGTGCCGGACCCCGCCAGCGTCACCTTGCGCGACCCCAGCCAGTTCCGCTGGATCGGCAAGCCGGTAAAGCGCCTCGACGCCTACGACAAGTCCACCGGCAAGGCCATCTACAGCATCGACATCAAGGTCGACGGCATGCTCCACGCCGCCGTGCAGCATGCGCCGCGCCTGGGCATGACCGTCGGCAGCCTGCGCAACGAAGAGCAGGTCAAGACCATGAAGGGGGTGCACTCGGTGCACCAGTTGCCCGGTGCCGTGGCGGTGGTCGCTGAGCGTTGGTTCAACGCCAAGCGCGCGGTGGAGGCCCTGCAAGTAGACTGGAAGGAGGCGGCAGCCGACAGCCAGGTGCGGCCAATGCCCGCCGATTTTTCCACTGACGGCTGGCGCGACCACCTGGCCGCCCAGACCGGGCCGAGCCGTGACGAGGAAAACCAGGGCGACGTGGCGGGCGCCCTGGCCAGCGCCAAGACCACCGTCGAGGCCACCTACCACAACCAGTACCTCAATCACGCGCAGCTCGAACCGCCCTCCGCCACCGCCCGTTTCAACCCCGATGGCAGCCTGGAGGTGTGGCTGCCGAACCAGGCCCAGGACATGTTCCGCGACGACATCGCCAAGCGCACCGGCCTGGACCCGGCGCGGATCACCCTGCACTCGCCGCTGCTCGGCGGCTTCTTCGGCCGCCACTTCCTGTACGACTCGGCCAACCCCTACCCGCAGGCCATCGCCCTGGCCAAGGCCGTGGGCCGGCCGGTGAAACTGATCTGGAGCCGCGAGGAGGAGTTCCTGCGCGATGCCATGCGGCCAATGGCCGTGGTCAAGTTCCGCGCCGGCCTGGACGACAAAGGCCTGCCGGTGGCCATCGAGGCAATCAGTGCCACCGAAGGTCCGACCGAGGCGCTCGCCGGCAAGCAGGGCGACAAGGTCGACCCCACCGCCCTCGAAGGTCTGTCGGGCAAGGCCTACGCCATCGCCAACAAGCGCACCGCGCAGATCTATGTCAAAGGCCCGGCCATGCTCGGCTACTGGCGCTCGGTGGGCAACTCGCTGAACGACTTCTTCTACGAGTCGTTCCTCGACGAGCTGGCCGACAAGGGCGGCCATGACCCCTTCGAGCTGCGTCTGCAACTGCTGCAGGGCAACCCGCGCCTGACCACCCTGCTGCAGGCGGTGGCGGAATTGTCCGGTGGCTGGAAACGCGGCCCGTTCACCGCCGAGGACGGCAGCAAGCGCGCCCGTGGCGTGGCCATGGCCTCGCCGTTCGGCTCGGAGGCGGCGGTGATCGCCGAGGTGTCACTGGAGGCCGGCCAGGTCAAGGTGCACGACATCTGGCAGGCCATCGACCCGGGCAGCATCGTCAACCCGGCGATCATCGAGGCCCAGGTCAACGGCGCGGTGTCCCTGGGCCTGTCCCAGGTGCTGCTGGAGGAATCGGTGTGGCTCAACGGCATGCCACGGGCGCGCAACTACGACCTGTACCCGGTGCTGCCGCCGTCGCGCATGGCCCGGGTGCATGTGCGCATCGTCGAAAGCGGGGCGAAGATGGGCGGCATCGGTGAGCCACCGCTGCCGGCGGTGGCGCCCGCGGTGGCCAACGCCGTGGCACGGCTCACCGGCCAGCGCGTGCGCAGCATGCCCCTGAGCCGCCATACCTTCAGCTGACACGACAAGGACAGCCCATGAACAACAGCCGATTCGCAAGAACCGCAGGCTGGCTGGCCTTGCCGTGCCTGGTCGCGGCAGGCCTGCTGGCCTGGTACGTCACCCGCGAGCCCGCCTCGCCCTTCAGCGCCACGGACAGCGCCGACGCCGCCCTGGTCAGCCGCGGCGAATACGTCGCCCGGCTCAGCGACTGCGTGGCCTGCCACAGCCTGCCGGGCAAGGCGCCGTTTGCCGGCGGCCTGGAAATGGACACGCCGCTGGGCGCCATTCATGCCACCAACATCACTCCCGACCGCGAGCACGGCATCGGCACCTACAGCCTGGCCGACTTCGACCGCGCCGTGCGCCAGGGCGTCGCGCCGGGTGGGCGACGGCTGTACCCGGCCATGCCCTACCCGTCCTACGTCAAGCTCAGCGACGACGATGTGCGGGCGCTCTATGCGTTCTTCATGAAGGGCGTGCAGCCGGCCGCCGAGGCCAATGTCCCCAGCGACATTCCCTGGCCGCTTAACCTGCGCTGGCCCATTGCCCTGTGGAACGGCCTGTTCGCGCCGACCAGCGCCTATGCGCAGAAGGCCGACCAGGACCCGCTGTGGAATCGCGGCGCCTACATCGTCCAGGGCCCCGGTCACTGCGGCAGTTGCCACACGCCTCGGGGCCTGGCCTTCAACGAGAAGGCCCTGGACGAAAGCGGCGCGCCGTTCCTCGCCGGCGCCCTGCTCGATGGCTGGTACGCGCCGAGCCTGCGCCAGGACCACAACACCGGGCTCGGGCGCTGGAGCGAGCCGCAGATCGTGCAGTTCCTCAAGACCGGGCGGAACAAGCACGCGGTGGTGTACGGCTCGATGACCGAGGCGTTCAACAACTCCACACAGTTCATGAGCGACGACGACCTGAACGCGATCGCCCGCTACCTCAAGTCGCTGCCCGGCGACCCGGGGCGTGACGGCGCACCCTGGCAGTATCAAACCACTGCCACGGGGCTCGACACGCCGGGGGCGCATACCTACGCGACCCGCTGCGCCAGCTGCCATGGCCTGGACGGCAAGGGCCAGGCCGAGTGGATGCCGCCACTGGCGGGCGCCACCTCGATGCTGGCCACGGAGAATGCCTCGGCGATCAACATCACCCTCAACGGCTCGCAGCGCATCGTCGCCGCCGGGGTGCCGGATGCCTACCGCATGCCGGCGTTCCGCGAGCAGTTGTCGGACCAGGAGATCGCCCAGGTGCTGAGTTTCGCCCGCAGTGCGTGGGGCAATCACGGCGGCGCGGTAGAGGCCAAGGCGGTGGGCACGTTGCGCGGGCATACCGACCCGGCCAGCAGCAGCCCGATCATCCTGCATATGCGCTGAGCAGTGCTGTGGGAGCGGGTTCACCCGCGAAGCAGGCACTGCGGTGGATGGCACGGGCTTCGCCCGTGTTCGCGGGTAAACCCGCTCCCACAGGGATCGGGTCAGCTTTCAGAAATTGAGCAAGACAGTTGCTCCATAGGCACTCGGCAAAACGAGGTTTCACACACCATGGAAAGCATCGACCTGCTGGTCCTGCGCACCACCCATGACTGGCTCCAGGCCGGCCATCGCGTGCTGCTCGCCACCGTCGCCCGCACCTGGGGTTCGTCGCCGCGCCCGGTCGGCTCGATGATGGCCCTGCGCAACGACGGCCGGGTGGTCGGCAGCGTGTCCGGCGGTTGCATCGAGGACGACCTGATCCACCGCTACACCACCGCCTACGGCGGCCCCGGCCTGCCCGAGGGGGCGCCCGAGGTGATCCGCTACGGCATCAGCGCCGATGACGCCCACCGTTTTGGCCTGCCATGCGGCGGTACGTTGGAACTGATTCTCGAGTTCATGCCCGCCATCGCCTCGTTGCGACACCTGCTGGAGCAGCTCGACAACGGCCAGCTGATGCGTCGCCAGCTGACCCTGGCCGACGGCGCGGTCGAGCTCGAACCCACCGCCACCCCGGAACAGTTCTGCTTCGATGGCCGGCAGATGACCAACACCCTCGGCCCCGGCTACCGCATGCTGCTGATCGGCGCCGGCGCGCTGGCCGAGTACCTGGCGACCATGGCCCTGTTCAACGGCTTCCGGGTGGCGGTGTGCGACCCCCGGCCCGAGCACATGGCCACCTGGTCGGTCGCCGGCGTCGAATACCTGAAGGGCATGCCGGACGATGTGGTGCGCGACTTCAAGGCCGACCTGCGCACCTGCATCATCGCCGTCAGCCACGACCCCAAGCTCGACGACCTGGCGCTGCTCGAAGCCCTGCACGGCCCGGCGTTCTACATCGGCGCCATCGGCTCGCGGCGCAACAGCCAGCTGCGCCGCGAGCGGCTGATCGATCACTTCGGCGAAACCGAACAGTCCCTCGAACGCCTGCATGGGCCCATCGGCATCTACATCGGCAGCAAGACCCCGGCGGAAATCGCGGTGAGCGTGATGGCCGAAGTGCTGGCGGCGAAGAACGCCGTGAGCTTGCCGGGGGCGGTGAGTGTGTCCGGGGCCAAGCGCGAGCGTGATCATCAACCTTTGTAGTGCCTGAACCGGCCTCATCGCGGGGCAAGCATTGGCCACACATCTGCCAACCAGTGTCTATGCTTCTTCTCGCATACACCCACCGGTATCGACCACAAGGAAGACAGGCCAATGAACCCAACCCGCGCCATCGCTCTCGCCTCGCTCATCTTTGCCGCCAGCCTCACCGCCCACGCCGCCGAACTGCCCATCGCCAGCGAAGCGCTGGAAAGCCATGTCACCACCGAAGTGACCAAGATCGACCTGCCCAACCGCCAGGTCACGGTCAAGGGCCCCCACGACAAGGACGTGACCTTCCAGCTCACCGAACAGGCCAAGGCCCTGCCCAACCTCAAGGTCGGTGACCAGGTCGACATCAAAGTCACCCGTGCCATCGCCTATGTACTGAACACCGATGTCGGCGGCGCGCCCAAGGCCTCCGAGGAATCGGGCACCATCCGCGCCACCGCGGCCAACCCCAACCCAGGTGGCGAGGCTTTCCGCCAGGTCAAGGTCACCTCGCAGATCAAGAAAATCGACCTCAACACCCACGAAGTCACCCTGCTGCCACCGGAAGGCAAGCTGCAGGTGGTCAAGGTCGAGGACCCCGAACTGCAGGCACGCATGAAGAATCTCAAGCTCGACCAGACCGTCGAAGCCATCTATACCGAAGTGCTGAGCGTGGAGACCTCACGCCCAGCCCAGTAAAACCTTTGGCCGGCCCGCGCATCGAAAGCCATGTGACCCTTTCCCCCCTTCAGGAGGTTTCCCATGGCGATGCGCCTGGCCGTGCCGTTTTGCTGCTGCCTCACCCTCGCGCTCACGGGCTGCACCAGCGCCCGCGATGAACCGCCGCCCACCACGCAGCAGGTCGAACTGCAGCGCTACCAGGGCACCTGGTACGAACTGGCGCGCCTGCCGATGTTCTTCCAGCGTCACTGCGTGCAATCCGAGGCCCATTATGGCCTGCGCAAGGACGGCCGTATCGACGTGACCAATCGCTGCCTGGAGCAGGACGGCCAGTGGAACGAAGCCCGAGGCGTCGCCGAGCCGCAGGTGGCCGGAAGCACCGACAAGCTCTGGGTGCGCTTTGACAACTGGTTCAGCCGCCTGGCCCCCGGCCTGACCAAAGGCGAGTACTGGGTGCTCTACCACGACCCGGACTATCGTGTGGCGCTGGTCGGCCATCCGAACCGCGAGTACCTGTGGCTGCTGTCGCGCTCACCGACCGTCAGCGCCCAGACCCGAGAACAGCTGCTGGAGCTGGCACGCCGGCAAGGCTATCCCACCGACCAACTGATCTGGCGACAACCAGCCCCCCAGTGACGGCCGCCATCCGCCCCTGTAAGGTGAGCCACCCGGCTCACCCAAAGGATTGCGTGCAATGATCACCTGCCACCTCAAGTACATCATCGACCCCTACCAGATCCCGGCCTTCGAGGCCTATGGCAAGCTGTGGATCGGCCTGGTCAACCGCATGGGCGGTACCCACCACGGCTACTTCCTGCCCAGCGAAGGCGCCAACAATGTCGCCTACGCCCTGTTCAGCTTCCCCAGCCTGGCGGCCTACGAGCAGTACCGCAAAGCCTCGGAAACCGACCCGCAATGCATCGCCGCCTTCGCCCTGGCCAACGAGCAACGTTTCATCCTCAGCTACGAACGCAACTTCCTGCGGCCAGTGCTCGATTGACCTTCACAGGCCCGCAAAAACGTGGCAAGCACCACCGGCGTGCCGGCCCGACGCAGGGTTTCAGTAGCGCGCCTTCGGCTGCCAACCCTGCAGGGTCTCGATGAAACTGTCCAAAGGCAGGCGCACCGCAGGCCAGTCCTCCCTGTAATGGTGTTCGATCAGCACGGCGTCCTCTTCGAAGGCAACGTGGTAGGCGTTGCCGCTGTAGGCCTCCACCATCCGGTTGCGACGTGCGGCCAGGGCCTTCTCGAGCAAGTGCTCGAGTGCCACGGCCGTCACCTCGTCGTCGAGGAACTGCTGCAGGCCTGGGGGGCGGGGGTTGGACATGAGCATGCTCCTTTGCCAGGGATACGGAAGAGCCGGGCATGATGCCCGGCCCTGGTGAGGGTGACGCAGGATCAGTAGTCAGGATAGGCGGTGGTCACCACCGTGCCAGCCCCATTCAGATAACCGACGATGTTGAACGATGCGCCAGGGTTGCCGGCCACGCAATGAGCCCCCGACGGTCCGCGGAACTCGTTGCCGTTCAGCGAGGTGCGGTTGTTGTAGGCATTCTGGATGGCCGCCACCACATTGGCTTGCGAGCAGCTGTCCGGGAACATGGTGGAGATGGACTTGCTCGCGGTCACGCCGTTCTGGGTGATGTTGAAGCTGCGCAGGACATAGATCCCGGCCGGCCCGACCGGTGTATTGGTGGTCGCCGCCGTGAAGGCCACGGTGGCGGGCAACTGTCCGCCAGGCCTGCTGTGGAAGCCCTTGGCCCGGTTGTTGGCCACCTCGCCGCAGAACACATGCTGTTGATTGACCGCCGGCACGCCGCCCGAGTTGGGCTGTGGGCATGCCACGGCGGCCTGGGCGGACGCCACCGGCACCAGGCTGAACGCCAGGCTGCCGATGACCGCCAACCCAGCCAGCGCGGCGCGTGCATGTGGGAATACGAAAGTCTTTTTCATCATGAAGCTCCTTTTTTACGGTGACAGGACGTTGTTGTCCTCGGGTTCCGCCGCTGCCGGCGAAAAGGGGGAATGGAGTTCAGCCGATCAGCAGCCACCTGGCCCGGGCGAGGTACGCGGCGCGGTCGTCGAGACCGTTGAAACCGCCATTGACGCGGCGGGTGACCTCACGCAGGTCATCCTTGTCGGCCCAGTCGTTGAGCTTGCGGTTCGCCCAGAACCAACCGGCGACGTCCACCGCCAGGGCCGGGTCGCTGCTGACCAGGGAGGGATCGTCCTTGCTCTCGAAATCGCGCTTGCAGTACTGGCCGTACTGGCGGTAGTTGGCGCGACCGGTCAGCTGGATCAGCCCGCGTCCCTTGAAGCGCGGCCCGTCGCCCGGTTGCAGGTTGCCCAGGTCCTTGCGGCCCTCGTAGGCACTCCCGGAGGCCAGCTCCTCGGTGTATCGCAGGCAGCCGCTCTCATGGGCGATCTGGGCAAGGAAGTGGGCGATGCGCAGCGGCGTGTCGATGCGGTAGCGGGTCAGCACGTCGAGCACCGGTTGGTGGAAGGCATCGATACGTGCGCCGCTGGCATTGATCAGCGCCAGCCACAACTTGGGCGCGACCAGCCCACCGGGCAGGCCCACGCGCAAGGCGGCCAGGGTCGCATCGCCCGGCGCCACCGGCTTGCCCTGCGGGCTGCCGATGATCTGCTGGAAGGTGTCCAGCGCACTGCGCGTGCCGCCCCCCCACAGGCCATCGATGCCAAGCGCGCAGCTGAAGCCGCGTTGACCGCTGTTGAGGTTGAGCAGCAGCTGCAGGCTGCGCACATCGGCTGGGGCGTTGTTGCCGCCCGCCCCTACGGTGTTGGTGATGCACATGGTCAGCTCCTTTTTTCAGGCAAGCCGCTCCCCGTGGGGCAGCGGCCAGGCCGTGCCTTGAAGGCGAAGCGAATGGATGACGGTTGGTTGTGGCGGCTACCTGGCGGGCGGCACCAGGGTGGCGCTGTAGGCGAGCTTGTTGGCCTGGGTGAACAACTGGATCTGCAGGCCATCACTGCCCTGGCGACTCTGCAGGTAGCCCAGGGTCAGCGGTCCGCAACGGCCCGCCCCACCGCCTTTGAGGCTGTAGCTGCGCTCCGGCCCATCCGCGCCGTTGAACTCCAGGGCGAAATCGCACGCCCATCCGGCGCCGAAGCGCACCTTGCCGGCGTTCTTGCCCAAGCCTGCGCCAGGATCGATGTTCAGCAGCACCGGCACGTTGGTGCCGTTGTCCTTGAGCGTGCCCTGGTACTCGTCGGCCCACGCCGATCCCAGGCCGGCCAGTGCAAGGGCACCGGCCAGTGCGGTTGCCAGATGTCTCATGGTGACTCTCCTTGTTGGGTGATTCATGGGTTCAGAACGCCAGCACCAGCCCCGCCCACTTGGCGATGGCCAGGGCCAGGTCGGGCTGGATCGCCCCCAACGCCACCAGCGCCGACAATGCGGCTGCGCCAATGGCGCACAGCACGCGCTTGCCGATGGACATCCGAGCCGGTTGGCCTGGTTTGTTCTTGAGAATCGTGCGCATGGTTCGGGTCTCCTGGGTTGAAAGCAGCAAACGCATCGAGCGCTCAGTCGGCCTGGCCATCACCGGGCCTCCCGTAGTGGCCGAACAGCTCGCCATCGAGGCGAACGACAATCGCCTCACCGGCATCGCCGGGCACCTTGATACTCAGCTCATGCAAGGTTTCATTGCGCCGTGGCGCGCGACCGACACGCAGTGCCAGCCTCCCCGGCGCATCGCCGGGCTCGAGGGTGGCGGCCAGCACCACCTGCATCTCTGCGATCCGGATCCCCGGCCAGCGTTGCCCGGTGGCCTGCCGCGCGCACTGCACGGCGCCGCCCAGCGCGTGGACGAACTCTGCGAAGTGGTTCATCACGAGGCCTCCTGTTCGTCGGCCAGCCAGAACGGCCGACGGGCGAAGCCCACGTGGTAGATGAGTGACTGCAGCACCACCTGGTGCTCGCCGATGTTGAGCAGGTTGAAGGTTTTCTCGATGCCGACGATGCGCCCCTTGGGCGGCTCGCTGAGGCAGCGGTTGAGCAACGCGGTCTGCGCCTGGATCAGCTCGTGCGACGTCAGCTTCTCCGGATCGGTGCTGCCGACGACGATGCGTTTCACATATCCCACGTCCGTTAGATCGAACATCACGGAACTCCTTTCCGGAAAAGTCTGACGGCCAACCCCTGGCTAGCGCTCACACGCCCACAGGGCTGGCGTTGGGCCGATCACCGCTTACTGCTGGGTGATGGCTTTGGGCGCGACCGACTGCGAGATCATGTCCAGCACCCGGGCCAGCCCTTCCGGCATACCGTCGTCGGCCGCGTGGACCTCGACGTGATACTTGGCCGACTGGTCGGTCGAGCGGGTGTTCTCCTTGTGCGAGGACACCGAGCCGGAGATGTTGACCTTGGCGCTGAACGGCCCCCAGCCCACGCTGGCCTCCGCCGACATCGCCGCCTGGGCGTCGGTGGCTTCGCGCGATTGCTCGGAGTTCTTCACCTCCATGTCGAAGGTGATGTCGACCTTGTTGATCGACAGGTTCGGCACCTTGACCACCGCCAGCAACGGGACTTCGAGCTCCACCCGTTCCATCGGGATGGTGCCGTCATCGGGCTTGCTGGTGGACGGACGGTCGAAGCGGAAGCTGACCGTGCGCACATCCCCCACCGCGTTGGGGTCAGTCGGGTTGTTGGGGTCAGGCAGGAAGCCGATCACCTTGATGAAGTCGGCGGTGGCATTGGCCAGGCGGACCTGGGCGTCGCAAGCGGCTGTGAGAGGACCGCCGATCAGGTCGCCCATAGGCAGGCCGCGGAACTGGTCACCCATCGAGAAGTTAGCCATTTGTGTTTCTCCTAGATCAATTTATCGAGGTTTTGCAGCAGCCGAGCCATCCCCTCCGAAGGGGGCTGGGTTTCGACTTTGAGGGTGACGCGCGCCAGCGGCCCGCCTTCACCATTGCGGCGAACGCCCAGGTCGACGTTCAGAGCCTTGTGGGTCTCGCTCGGCCAGCCCGAGTCGTCATCACCGGCAGTCGCCGGGCCGACGTTCGCGGCCGAGCCGTCATCGGCGTTCAGCCCTACCTCGAACGAGATTTCCATGTCCTTCACGGCCATCAGCCGCGCCCCCACCAGCGACAGCAGCGGGACCCGTACCACGCGCTCCTCGCCGTCCCTCGCCTCGGGCGAATGGGACGGCAGGCGCACATCGATGCTGACCGGCCGGTTGTCCTCGTCGAAGTACTGGCGCACCGTCGATACCTGGAAGCGCTGGATCTTGTCCTGCGCCTCGGCGACCGCGCCGGCGATGCTCTGGATGAGGTGATGGAGGGATTGATTCGCCACGACCGACGCTCCTTGTCTCATGCGGTGCCGATGCCGTCCGGGTGGCTTCGGTATGCCCCACGCGTTGCAGGGTTCAGGCCCTGACGACGGCACCGGGTTGGATGGATGGTTGGGTTACCAGGTGAGCCCAGATTACGGATGGGCCCGGGGGGTGTCCGGGGGCGTGCGTCCCGAAAACAGGGTCAGCCGTCCCGAATCAATGACTGGCCAACTCGCGTAGCCAACGCGCCATCGAGGGCGGCTCGCCAACCCGCGCATCCGCGCAGGCCAGCTCGCCCCGCTGCAAGGCGGTACGCGCCGCGCGGGGAGACAGGCCGAAGGCCTTGCGGAACACCTTGCGCAAGTGCGCCTCGTCGGTGAAACCATGGTCATAGGCCAGATCGCCGATGCGCCGCCCGGCATTGCCGGGCTCGCCCAACGCCTGCAGGTAGCGGCGCAGGCGCCGTTGCAGCAGGTAGTGGCGCACCCCGCCGAATCGCTCGAATGCCCGATACAACTGACTGCGCGAGGTTCCCATGGCCTTGGCCAGCAGCGTCGGGGTAAGGTCGTTGCGCTGCAAATTGCGCTCGATGTAACTGCGTGCCCGGCGACCGAGGTCGCCCTGTGTGGGCATGGCCTTGACCTGGCTGCAGGCTGCCGCGCTGATCAGGCAGGCACCGATCACCCCCACCAGCGGCTGGCCAAGATGTACCAATTGCTCCTGGGTCAATTGTGGCGCGGCCGTGGCGAGCGACAAAAGCAGGCTGGCGAGCAGGCGCCCCATCGTGCTCTCCCGCCCCAGGCGCAGGCCATGCAACTGCCATGTGGGGTGCCCCAGCGCGGTACGGGGTATCACCAGGCTCAGGCCTTCGCCGCCGGCCATGGCAAAAGCCGCCGGCTGTGTCAGGTCCAGCACTACCACATCCCGCGCCCGTACGCGTATGCCATTGCCAGCTGCCAGGCCACGCTGCAGCGGCAGGTGCAGCACATAGTGATCGAGGTCGCAGCCGCCCAGACGGTGCGCGTCACGATCATAGCGGGCGCCCTCCAGGTAACCACGGCACAACAAAAAACGCTGGAAATGAAAGACCTCGAGCGAGACAGCGAAGGCATCGCCTGTGCTGGCCGCCGTGCTGAACAGCACATCGGCCGCCAGGCGCCAGGCACGGAAGTGGTCCGTAGTGATGTGCAGGATGGGCAGTTGCGTGTCGCGGGGGGCGGTGCTGGTGGGCTCGGCTTGCGTTACGTGAATATCCATGTGTTTCGGCTCTTCTATCCATAGTCGAGCCGGAAAAGTGGTTCACTTCCGATCAGCCTGTAGCCATTTGCCATTATTCGTGTCAGGTATCTGCCATCAACCTGTCGTCGAGAAACACGGCAATTTTCACAAAACAACACCTGCTCCCCGCGAAACAGATATTTTTTCTGTAACGAAAATGTAAAATTCGTTTTCGCATACCTATAACAAGTTGGGAGCTTCACATGTTTGCCTTCTTCCGCCCTGCCGCGCACCAGGCGCCGCTGCCCGACGAGCGCGTCGACAGCACCTATCGCCGCCTGCGCTGGCAAATCTTCGCCGGGATCTTCTTCGGCTATGCCGGCTACTACCTGCTGCGCAAGAACTTCTCCCTGGCCATGCCCTACCTGATCGAGGAAGAGGGCTACACCCGCGGCCAGCTGGGCGTGGCGATTTCCGCCATCGCCATCGCCTACGGCCTGTCCAAGTTCCTCATGGGCCTGGTCTCGGACCGCTCCAACCCGCGCTATTTCCTGCCCTTCGGCCTGCTGATCTCGGCCGGGGTGATGTTCATTTTCGGTTTCGCGCATTGGGCCACGTCCAGCGTGACGATCATGTTCGTGCTGCTGTTCATCAACGGCTGGGCCCAGGGCATGGGCTGGCCGCCGAGCGGCCGGACCATGGTGCACTGGTGGTCGCAGAAGGAGCGCGGTGGCGTGGTTTCGGTGTGGAACGTCGCCCACAACGTCGGTGGCGGCCTGATCGGCCCGCTGTTCCTGCTGGGCCTGGGCTGGACCAACGACTGGCACGCCGCCTTCTACGTGCCCGCCGCCGTGGCGGTGCTGGTGGCCGTGTTCGCCTTCGCCACCATGCGCGACACCCCGCAATCGGTCGGCCTGCCGCCGGTCGAGCAGTACAAGAACGACTACCCGGAAGGCTACGACGAGAGCCACGAGCAGGAATTCAGCGCCAAGCAGATCTTCGTCGAGTACGTGCTGCGCAACAAACTGCTGTGGTACATCGCCCTGGCCAACGTGTTCGTCTACCTGCTGCGCTACGGCGTGCTCGACTGGGCGCCAACCTACCTGAAGGAAGCCAAGCACTTCAGCGTCGACACCACCTCGTGGGCCTACTTCTTCTACGAGTGGGCCGGCATCCCCGGCACCCTGCTGTGCGGCTGGATGTCCGACAAGATCTTCCGCGGCAACCGCGGCCTGACCGGCATCGTGTTCATGGCCCTGGTGACCGTCGCCACCCTGGTGTACTGGCTCAACCCACCGGGCAACCCGACCGTCGACATGATCGCGCTGTTCGCCATCGGCTTCCTGATCTACGGGCCGGTGATGCTGATCGGCCTGCAGGCACTGGAACTGGCGCCGAAGAAAGCCGCCGGCACCGCGGCCGGCTTCACCGGCCTGTTCGGCTACCTGGGCGGTTCGGTCGCAGCCAGCGCGGCGATGGGCTACACCGTCGACCACTTCGGCTGGGACGGCGGCTTCGTGCTGCTGGTGAGTGCGTGCGTGCTGGCAATCGCATTCATGGTGCCGACCCTTTGGCACACCAAGGCGGCAAGTGCCAGTCGCGAGGCGGTGGCCTGATAGCCAAACCCTGAATCGGCGGCGCCCTTTGTAACGGCGCCGCTGGTCTCACTCCCCGGGCGCATCCGGCGCCTGCGCCGGCGCGCTGTACCAGCGCTCGGGCGGCACCCACTTCTCCTGTGCCGGGTCGCCCAGGTAATGCGGCGACATGATCTGCACGCCGTATTCGTTGAACACATCCTGGATATTGGCGTGCAGCAGGCTCAGCAGCTCCGCCCGCGGCCTCGGCTCGCTCGGCACCGCCTGGGCGACCAGGCGGTATTCCGGGTAGAAGTCCGACAGCCCGGTCTGGAACACCTGCGGCCTGGGGCTGGCGAGGATGCCGTCGGTGCGCCGTGCCGCCTCGGTCAGCATCGCCTCCACCTGGCGCCAGGGCGTGTCGTAGCCGATGGTGACCACGGTATCGACGATATACCCCGGCCCCTGCACCGCCCGTGAATAGTTGCGGGTCACGGAACCGGTGATCATCGAGTTGGGCAAGGTCAGCACTTCGCCCAGCCCGGTGCGGATGGTGGTGTTGAACATCCCCACCTCGGTCACCGTCCCCTCGTGCTCGCCGACCCGCACGTACTCGCCGGCCTTGAGCGTGCGCGAATAGGTGAGGATCAACCCCGCCGCCGCCTGGCCGACCACGCTGGAGGCGCCCAGGGAAATCATCAGGCCCAGCAACACCGACAAGCCCTTGAACGCATCGGTGCCCGAGCCCGGCAGGTACGGGTAGGCCATCACCAGGGCGAACAGCCAGATGGCCAGGGAGGTCAGGCGCGTGGTCGGTTGCAGGGTCTCGCCGGTCAGCCAGGGCACGCTGCCGGGGCGCGCCAGGCGCTCCAGCAGGCGGCGACTGAAGCTGCTGATACCACGGGCGATGAAGAAGATGGTGATCGCCACGGCGATGCCCGGGATGGCATGCACGATCCCGTCGAGCAGGTAGCGCAGCAGGTCGAGCAGGTGCAGGTTGAGGCTCTCGCCCCAAGGACGGGTGTAGGGGAATCGCGACAGCACGAAGCTCAGCCACTGGTAGCTGAACAGCGCCACCAGCAGCCAGTAGAACAGCCGCAGCAAGCGGTCGACCAGGGCATAGACGTACTGCATGTCGAACAACGGCAGTTGCCCCACCTTGAGCTGGTAGGCGCGGTTGCGCATCAGCCTGGGCAAGAGGCCAGTGAGCTTGCGCCGGGCAACATGGGCGCCCTTGAGCAGCGCGACGTAGATCAGCGTGGCCAGCAGCGAGTAGCCCAGGGCCACGAACAGGAAATGCAGGCTGCGCGCCTCGCCGGTTTCGTCCACCACCTGGCGCAGCACCACGGCGGCCTGTTCGGCCGCCGCCCGGGTATCGCCCGAGCCGCCCGGCAGGTCCTGCGGGGCAACGATGAAGGCGCGCCGGTCACCGATCAGGACCAGTTGGCTGTCCATCATCGGATCGACCCTCACCTGCAGCCCCTCGGCACCGCGCAGGGCCTCGTCGACCACCGCCCGGGCGCGCTGCGCACGCACCGCCGGGGGTTCGCCGAGCACGCTGGCGTGGAAGGTGAAGACCGTGCGATTGGCTACCGTCAACTGCGCCGCGACAGGTGCTGTGCCATCGGCGTCGTCGGCCATGGCGGCGGGTATCAGCAACAGCAGCGACAACAGCAGGTAGTACAGGCGTTTCATCAGGCAGCTCCCTGGCCTTGCGTGACCTATAGCACGCAAGCGTAGCTGCTCCTTGCGGGGGCTTCAGGCTGCCTGGTGTCCGCCGCAACCCTTGCAGCGCCTATCAGATCGAGCGCCGCCCGCGCGGCGCATCGCGACGCAAGGCCGCTCCTACATTTGTTGCAACGTACCGAACTTGTCAGGCCATGGTTGCCCGCCTTGGCGCATGCCTTGAGACAGGTGAGAAGGCAACGATGCCTACACTGAAACCGCGTCGTGCCAACAAGGCGGCCCAGGTAATGGCACAGGATTGACTGGCCCGAAACAGATGTAGGAGCGGCCTTGCGCCGCGATGCGCCGCGCGGGCGGCGCTCGATCTGATAGGCGCTGCAAGGCTTGCGGCGGACACCTTGCGGCCCTCACTCGGTCTATAGCCATAGCGCCCATTTTCCCTAAAAGGCCTACCCCTCAGGGCAACAAAATAGTCTTTTTCATAAATAACCGGGCAAACCCATCCTCTGTCGCCCGATGCGTCTCGCGATAGCCCGCCTTCCTGTAAATCTCGATGTTCTCCACCATCCGCTCATGGGTGTAGAGCCGAACGGCCATGCAACCTGTTGCACGGGCATGCTCCTCGCAAAACGCCATCAACCGCCTGCCAATCCCCTGCCCTTTACAGTCCGGCAGCACCGCGACGTTGACCAGCAGCATCACACTGCCCTCCTGGCGCAACACCAGCACCCCGACGATTCGCGTGTCTTGAATGGCAACGAACACCTCGTCGTCCTGCACGACTTGCCGATAGTCATCAAGCATCGGCGCAGGTACCCGACCGATCCTCGCGATGTAGGGGCTGTAGGCCTCTGCGACCAGGACGGCAACTTCATCAGCGTCGTCGGGCATGGCCCGGCGCAGGCGGATTGCGGCATCCATCCGTCTCAGTCCCTGGCTACCGGCCACAGCACCGCCTGCGCAGCCACTACATATCCCTTGCTGCTATCGAAGGTCAGGCTGGGCGAACCATAAAGCTGATAGCCCAAGGCCAGGATCTCGGAAATGCGCTGGCAGAAACTGGCATCGTCCTTGCCGGTGATCAGGCGATAGACCGGCAGGCCGTTGGGTGGGGTCGAGGGCATCTGAGTATTCCTTTCATGGCAGGCGTCTATCGCGTGCGGGGCCGGACATCATGCCATAGCTGCCACTTCATTCGCCTAGGTGAGGCCTGCGCAATCCATTGGTGAGTATCGGAACCATGCAGCGTCATTGCGGGATAACGATGGCGCCAGCAGCGGCACGGAAATGCCCTACAACGAAGAGAGAGATTCTGACGCTCAGATCAGCCCCAGTCTCATCCATTTGAATCTACAGTCATGTCCGATGCATCAGGCATGCGAACAGACTTCGGCAAAGATGCTACAAGGACGCACTACGCCCATGGACCTAGAATGCCAGACACGATCCAAGCCACAGAACGTCTCTCCAGACGCCGACAATATCAGCCCCCCCCCCCGCATACCTGGTGACCGCTGAAGAACGTCAAGTACAGCCTTCCATTCTTTATGACGGAGACTTGAGCATGATGTGGCCCATTGCCTCGCCCCCTATCTGCACACAGTCGTTTGAGGGGCTGGCACATTGTGGAGGTCCTCTACGACTTCGACGGCCCCAAGATATTCACCACGCTTGGCAGCGGTGTCCTCCTATATTTCTGGTACGAAAGCGAGGAAGACCGGGAAGAGCAGCTGATTCGCTACCTGGTCACCCCGGCAAGCCCCTCACAGATCCAGCAATTGAAGGCTGGGTACAAATCTGTACATGACCTGCTCAAGCAGAACTGGCTCTGGGTCGTCGATATGCACTACGACCTGTCTCCCTCCATGGCCTGGCGCCTGGAAAGCCTGGATGACGTACCAACGCAGTTCAAGCCGCCCCCCCACGCCACCCTTTGTCCAAAGCATCTGCATATACCTGCTTCCACTCAGTCCGTGCCATAGCCGTCGGCCCTGGCCTGACCAGCGACCCAAAAACTGCACGGCATCTGTAGAAGATCGCACGGACCTTAGAGCTGCGCTGTCGCTCTGGGAACTGCACCTCTGTGGGAGCGGGCTTGCCCCGCGATAGCGCCAGCGCGGCCACCCACGCAGCCAACGTCAATCATCGCCAGACATGCCCACTTCAACCACTACATTCCACGCGAGATGCGCAAACTCAATGGTGTGTCTGCACCTGAACTGGCACCTGCACCTGCGTTAACGCGGAGTCCAGCAGCGCGCGCACGGTTTCCATCTCGTGCACCGCCGTCAGCGCCAGCGTTGCACCGAGCGAATGCGGATGTGAGGCCAGCACCGACTGATGGGCCACGATCAGGGCGCAACGCACATATTCCGTGGCCTGGATCAGGGTGTCTTCAAGGTGATGAGGGGAAGGATTGGATGGCGGTGGATCGGGGACGATCTTCAACATGGCACTGCTCCCT
The DNA here is from genome assembly GCF_019646095.1 of Pseudomonas sp. 2hn. Classification (NCBI taxonomy): domain Bacteria; kingdom Pseudomonadati; phylum Pseudomonadota; class Gammaproteobacteria; order Pseudomonadales; family Pseudomonadaceae; genus Pseudomonas; species Pseudomonas sp. 2hn. Next base: position 3,847,101 of record NZ_CP081016.1, read on the forward strand.
TTGCTTGGAAGATGCCGCCATTCACTACCTTGCAAGTAATGGTGGCGGTCGTGTGCAGGGCTGCAAGACCGGGGCAATAGGAGAAAACCCGGCTGGCCCGAGGGCCACCCACACACAACCGCCATAAATCAGCCACAGACATACGCCGGCGGCATAGCGGTTAGCGCTAGGCTTCCTATCACACACAGGCTTGCAGACCTGGTCGTTGAATTGGCAACGACCGAAGGAGCCTAGATTGCTGAGAAAACCGTAGCAATGGCTGAGGAGGGGCAAAAGGATGATTCGGAAATGGACTACAAGCAATGAGGAAAATCTGATCGTTCTGCGGATTTAGGATTAACTTTCAGGCAGCTAAATTGTGCTTTCACCTGCCTGTTCGGGTATCCAGCATGGATGAAACGACAGTAGCGGCAAGCTGATCCACCATAGTAGCGTCTTGCCTCTACCGCCCGGATGGGCGAGCACGCACTGGAGCGCAAATGGAATTTGTAGAACGTCTCAACGCGATGGCCGCCAAGGTCAACCAACTGGCTTCGAGCATTCAAACTGAAGAAGCTACTAAAACGGCATTCATCATGCCCTTTATCCACTCCGTCCTGGGCTACGACGTTTTCGATCCGTCCGAGGTTGTTCCAGAATACGTCTGTGACGTGGGCACAAAGAAGGGTGAGAAAATTGATTACGCCATCTTGAAAGATGGTGAAATACAGATCCTCATCGAAACGAAGAAAATAGGCGAGCCCCTCAACATCAACCATGCGAGCCAATTATTCCGTTACTTCCACGTCACAACGGCCAGAATTTCAATACTGACGAATGGGCGGCATTACCGCTTCTTCACAGACCTTGACGCACCGAACAAAATGGATGAAAAGCCATTTTTGGAAATCGACCTTCTTGATATTGATGAGCACGTTATCCCGGAGCTGCAGAAACTTACAAAATCAGCCTTCGACGTTGACTCAATAATCAATGCGGCAGGAGAGCTCAAGTACGTCGGGCAGATCAAACGGGTCATCGCGTCACAATTCAGCCAACCTGACGATGACTTCATAAAATTCTTCGCCTCACGCGTCTACGATGGTGTCATAACTCAAAAAGTAAGAGAGCAGTTCAGTTTGCTGACTCGCAAGGCAGCCTCTCAATTTTTGAATGACCAGATCAACGATCGCCTGAAGTCAGCCATGAGTGGTGTTTCTTACCCAACCCCTGCTGAAAAGGTTGTTACCGAAACGCAGAGTGAGTCCGCGGATAGCGCAGAAGATCGCATTCAAACCACAATGGATGAGTTGGAAGGTTTCCACATAGTCAAAGCTATTGTCCGTACCACTGTGGACTCCAAACGTGTCATCCACCGAGATACGCAGAGTTATTTTGGGATTTTACTAGACGACAACAACCGGAAACCGATCACCCGGCTTCACTTCAACCGTTCACAAAAATACATCGGTATTTTCGACAAAGATAAAAATGAGACACGCCACCCCATTAACTCATTAGACGACATCTATGAATTCGCTGATCAGTTAAGGGACACCGTGGGCTACTACGAGTAAAGAAAAGACGCCCTCACCACTGGAGTGCAACCAGGGCAAAGGCAACCCTATTTTCTCTCCATCAACTGCTCCCCGCCCGATCCCGCACCGGACACTGCGCCCGGTGCAGGTTCAACGCCGTATTGATGATCCCGATATGGCTGAACGCCTGCGGAAAATTCCCCAGCATGCGCTTCCCCGCCGGGTCGTACTGCTCGGCCAGCAGCCCCACGTCATTGCACAACCCCGTCAGTCGCTCATACAGCACCTGCGCCTCGTCCTGCCGCCCCAGCAGCACATACACATCCGCCAGCCAGAACGAACACACCAGGAACGTCCCCTCCCCCGGCGTTAGGCCGTCGCTGCAACTGTCGCTGTCGTAGCGCAGCAGCAGGCCGTTGCGCAGCAGGCGCCTTTCGATCTGTTCCAGGGTGCGCAGAAAGCGTGGATCGTCGGCCGGCAGAAAGCCGGTCAGGGCAATCTGCAGCAGGCTCGCGTCCAGCTCCGTCGAGCCGTAGGCCTGGACGAAGTGCCGGCCGCCAGCGTCCAGCCCGCGCCGGCAGACCTCGTCACGGATCTCGTCCGCCACCTGGCGGTAATGCCGGCTGCGCTCACGCCCCTCCTCGGTGGTGTCGGCCAGGCCCGCCGCCCGGTCGAAGGCGACCCAGGCCATGACCTTGGAGTGCACGAAGTGCTGGCGACCGCCCCGCACCTCCCACAGCCCCTCGTCCGGCTCGCGCCAGATGCCTTCCAGGTACGGCAGGATCGCACGGGCGATGGCCGCGCTACGCGGGTGGCGCGGCAGGCCGCCCTTGATCGCCTGGGTCATGGCGTCGGCCAGTTCGCCGTAGATGTCCAGCTGCAACTGGCCGGCGGCGGCATTGCCGACCCGCACCGGCTGCGAGCCTTCGTAACCCGGCAGCCAGGGCAAGGTGAATTCGGGCAGGTCACGTTCCCCCGCCAGGCCGTACATGATCTGCATCTGCTCGGGGTTGCCGGCCACCGAGCGCAGCAGCCATTCGCGCCAGGCCTGGGCCTCGTCGAAATAGCCCAGGTTCATCAGCGCCAGCAGGGTCATGGTGGCGTCGCGCAGCCAGCAGTAGCGGTAGTCCCAGTTGCGCTCGCCACCGACGCGCTCGGGCAGCGAGGTGGTGACGGCGGCGACCATGCCGCCGGTGGGTGCGTAGGTCATGGCCTTGAGGGTCAACAGCGAACGACGCACACGGTCGGTGTAAGGCCCGACATCAGGGCAGCGGGCGGCGAAGGCCCGCCACTGCTCGAGGGTCTGTTCGAAGTCGTGGTCGATGTCGCAATCGGGCTGCACGGGCAGGTGCGAGGCCTGGTGGCAGAGGCTGAACACCTGGCGCTGCCCCGCGCGCACGCGAAAACGGGCGACGCTGTGGTGGTCGCGGCCATGGGTTTCGGTGCTGCTGCGCAGGATCAGCCGATCAGGGCCGGCGACGGCGCTCAGGGTCAGCGGGTCGATCTTTTCCACCCAGGGCACGCTGCGGCCGTAGTCGAAGCGCAGCACCAGGTCCATCTCGAAGGCCGTCTCGCCGGCCAGGCCCTCGACGATGCGCAGCACGGCGTTGCGCTCGCCCAGGGGCATGCAGTCGAGCAGCCGGGCGCGGCCACTGGCGGTGGTCCAGGTGGTTTCCAGTACCAGGGTGTCGTCGAGGTAGCGGCGGGTGCTGTGCTCGACCGGGTCGCTGGGGGCGATGCGCCAGCGGCCGTTTTCCTCGTTGCCCAGCAGCGCGGCAAACACCGCGGGGGCATCGAAGCGTGGCAGGCACAGCCAGTCGAGGGCGCCGTCGCGGTTGATCAGGGCGGAGCTACGGCAGTTGCCGATGAGGGCGTAGCCTTCGATCGGTGCGGACATCGGGCATCCTCTGGTGGGTGGGTCTGAGGTTGGATGCCAAGTTAGGTGTGCTTGTTCCGACGAGTGACACCCCGCTTCCGGCAAGCCGGCCCTGCTCAACTGTGCGCCTATGCGCCAACTGTCACACCCCGTCAGGGTAGGAGTTAGCTTTGGTTTTGGGCTGCCACTCATCGCGAGATGACCTCTTGCCCGGTTCTCATATCGCCAACTTAGGAAATTTCCCACGCACCATACGGAATTTGCCGGCAATACATTCTCTTTAGCTCTCTTTACGGTCTTCTTACTTCACTATCGGTGCCCTCCTGGGCAACCGTCGGACCGGGAAAGGAGTGCACATGCCCAGCCAATCCGATCTGCGTTACAGCTTCCAACCCTTGGTTGGTGAAGCCGAGTTCGAAGTGGTGTCGTTCGAGCTCAAGGAAGGGATCAGCCAACCCTTCGAGTTGGCCTTGAAGCTGATCAGCTTCGAAGATGATGTCGACTTTGGCCACCTGCTCGACAAGCCCGTGCTGTTCACCATCTGGCGCGGCGAACTCCCCGTGCGGCATGTCCATGGCCTGGTCAGCCGTTTCAGCCAGGGAGAGAGCGGCTTTCACCGCACCTACTACCACGCCCTGGTCGAGCCACAGCTGGCCCGCGCCCGATTGCGCTCGAACTGGCGCATCTTCCAGCACAAGACCGCCCCGCAGATTCTTGACCTGATCCTCCAGCGCCAAGGCATCGTCCAGTACCGGTTCGGTAAAGGCTTCGATTATCACACCCGGGAGTTCTGTGTTCAGGCCGGTGAAAGCGACCTCGATTTCTTCGCCCGCATCGCTGCCGAAGAAGGCCTTATCTACCGATTCGAGCACACGGAAAAACACCACACGCTGATCATCACTGACCGGCTGCTGACGTTAGGCCACATCACGTGCAATGCAGATGACGACGAGGAAGGCTTCGTCGATGACGATGCCCCCGCCAAGCCCTACACCGTGCTGTACCAGGCCAACAGCGGTGGCGACCAGGCTAAGCCATGCCTGCATCGCCTGTGCTATAGCGAGCAGGTCCGTACTGCCCGCCAGGTGCAGCGCGACTACACCTTCACCAACCCGGCTTACCGCCAGGAGCACAGAGCATTCGGCCGCCACCTTGAACATCAGTCCACCGACTACGAACGCTTCGACTATCCCGGCCGCTACAAGCGCGATGCCGTCGGCAAACCCTTCACCGAAAACCGCATCACTGGTCTGCGCCACGATGTCCGTATTGCCGAGGTCACGGGCGACGATGTGCGCCTGCAGCCAGGCCTGAGCTTCACCCTCACAGGCCACCCACGCGAAGACCTGAACGTGCATTGGCGGGTGAGCACCATCACCCACGAGGGCAGCCAGTTCACCAGCCTGCAGGAAGAAGTCGCCGGCACCGATCAGGGCACGCGCTACGCGCAAACCGCCGTACTGGTTCCCGGCCGGGTCGAGTGGCGCCCTGCTCCACAGGAAAAGCCCCGCGTCGATGGCCCGCACATGGCCACCGTGGTCGGCCCACCCGGCGAGGAGATCTACTGCGACGAATGGGGCCGGGTCAAAGTCAGTTTTCCCTGGGATAGGGAGAGCCAGAACAATGAGTTCAGTTCGTGCTGGGTCCGCGTGTCCCAAGGATGGGCCGGGGGAAGCTGGGGCTCGATGGCCATTCCGCGCATTGGCCAGGATGTGATCATCCAGTACGTCAACGGCGACCCTGACCAACCCATGATCACCGGGCGCACCTATTGCGGCGACCAGTTGCCACCCTACGACCTGCCCGATCATAAGACCCGCATGACCATCAAGAGCCAGACCCACAAGGGCAAAGGCTTCAACGAACTACGTTTTGAGGATGAACTGGGCAAGCAGGAGGTATTCATCCATGCCGAAAAGGACCAGAACAACGTCGTCAAGAACAACGAAAGCACCGTTGTCGGCAATGACCGCAATGAGGAGGTTGTAAATAATGAAACCTTAAAAATTGGCAACAACAGATACTGTCACATTGAAAGAAACGATGAAAATAACGTTGGAAACGACAAAATCCAGCGCACCAACCAAGACTACATCCGTCAAACTGGCAGAAACTACGAATCCATCACCCAGAAAAATAAAACTGACACGGTTGGCAATGATCGCCACGAAAAAACAAAAAACAATCACCACACTTTAACTGAAGGCAACACAATTCACCACACGCTAGGAAAACTCACACTTAAAGCAGACCACGAAATCGAGCAGCTCACTCAGCATCTAAAAGTCAGCGCGGGCCAGAGCATCACATTACAAAGCCCGGGAGGGCGCATCACACTAGATGACTCTGGTGTAAGCATCGAGGGATTATCAATCACAATAAAAGGAGAAATAAGTGTTCCATGCGATGGCCGCGGCGATATTTCCTGGATAGGTGATGGCAAGCCAGCAACAGGCAGTCTTGAGGCTTTTTTCTTTTTGGAAAGCGCCGAATCTGGAGAGCCGCTGATTGGTCACCCTTACGAAATACGTAGAGAGAGCGGGCATATTTTCCGAGGCATTACAGATGGAAATGGTAGAACACAAACAGTCATCTCAGCCGAGACAGAGATCATCAATGCCCAAGCACTTCACAACCCCGATGACACGCTGATCATCGAAGCCTCCTATTGGGACAGTTTCTCAGTTGCAGATCTCGACTTTGCCAAAACCTAAGAAAAAATCAGGTTCCTAAATGAACTCCAGCACACCACCCCTAAAAACAACCTCCACCCCCACTGGAGAAAGGCGTACGACCACCAAGCTTACAGCGACCGGAACCCCACTTCCTGTAACAAACCCTTTCGACCTCTGGTATCTATGCGAGAAAGCGGCCTACGCAAAAAACACGCCATTCAGACGTGCGAAAGACAGTCGGCCCATGTACCAACGTACCGTATCGCAACTCATAAGAGCTGACAATATCTCCTTCCGTTATAAATTCCCTTACTGCGGAGAGGTAGGGTACAACATGACTGTAAGCCCACCACAACCCATAATGAGCGAACGAGAACCGTTCCGCCCTAGCACATTCCCCATCTCACAGTACCAACAAATAACAAACAAATTACTTGGAAATTTCCCAACATTAAAGATCGAAACAGACCTCCTAAGCAAGCCTGAGCTAGAGTCCATCCTATCTAGCATTTTTCCGACTAAAACGGAGATTTTTCAGCCAGACTCAAAAAAAAGACTCACAGGGCTCGTAAGAATACCAGACGTCGTAAGACTGAAGTCATTCCAACAACCAGGAAAACTTCAATACAGCCAAAAAAATCTATTATCTGTGATAGAGATGAAATTTCCAGGCGATACCTTGTCACCCGCTCAACAACTGGCTTACCAACGGATTGCAGGAGACCCCGGAAACCTGAGACTGCTCGAAACAAAGCAGTGCGAAATTGGGGATAAGAAGAAATGGCGTGAATGGGTAAGAGCCAATGTTAGCGAACCCGTATACCGACCGGTTGGCCAGGTCATGAGCCTGGCATCGAGGGCGTCCGCTGAAAAACACAAGCTGCTAATCGGCCAGATCGATGCGGAGCATGCGCTAGCCATAAGGCTACTAACTTCGCAGCCATCAGCTTCCGGACCACAGTTGAGCGCCACGCCTAAAAACGTTTCTTCGATTGAAAATCGACGAGCTATGGCCGGGATTGAACTTACCCTCGCCGCCCCATTTGTTGCGGTAGGTGCTGCAATGATGGCGATCGCAGCAACTCCTGTGGCAGCGGCCTCTGAGGGGAGTGCGTTAGTTGCGCATGCTGGCGGCCAGGCGGTCCGCATCGCCCCATTGCTAAATATTTCGCCCAAAGAATTAATTACTGGAATATTAGGAGCGGGTGCAGCTTCACCCGCTTTCGCAACCGCCAATGACCTTCCAGCCTCCACTACAGGCAATCAAACATCAACTATTCAAATAGAGCAATGGAATACTTACCAACGCCATCAGTCCACCACTCTTCAAAACTACGTAATTTGGGAAAATCTTCCGGAGAAACTACATGACTGAAATTGATTTTTTTGAAAATTTCGACAAACACCACTGGGATCTTGTATATGCAGATGAAGCACACGACGACCAACCTGTTGTCCAGGTAGGAATTGTTGCCGCCTTCTACATGAAAGGTGCATACACCCCCTTAAAGCGGATGGCGATCGCCGAAGCATTCAAGATCTACTGCCAGCTTTACGAGGAGAAACTTAACTGGGGTTACATGGGCGGTGAAACTATTACAACACATGAATTCAGCGCCACAATTAAGCAAAAATGCATAACCTATACTTGTTCTGAAAGCCCTTCAGAACCAGTATCATTCATGTGGTCTTCCGCGAAAGGCTTTAACACTACGGGTGATTTTTTATTTCAAGCATTCTCACCAGCCGACTGGTTTGAACAGATTCATCATGCACTGAGCGTTGTTAGAGTTTACTTACCTATCGACGCACTGCGAGAAAATGCAAGCGTCTTCGACACACTGATAAAATCCCTATGCCGTCTGCTGGAGCCGCTACACGGCAGCGCAGGCTTTGGCATACAGAACTGCCATGAACATCAAAACTACCAGCACACCGAACGCGAAATATTGAGCGCATATAGAGGCGTAGACTTAAGCTTACTCATTACAAATGAAAGCTGGCGCACCGGCTACGTAGGATTGAATTGGTACACTTACATTAACAATGACTGGATCAGCTCACTGACTATCCAGAAACCACTCACAGAGCTACTCAAAGACACACGTATAATAATTACAGAGGACGCCCCCACCACAATCATCAAAGCTGGCAACTGGCCAGCCTTAGGAAAGTCGGACACAAATCCTCTACCAGAGCTATACGTAAAAGTGAACGAAGTTATTAAACCTCTCAGGGTCACCAACATCGGCTCTTTACATTATGGTTCCACCTCAGGCGAAATTCGTCTCAACGTCCGCACAAGTAATTTGTGGATGCGCCGCTTTGACCTCCCTCCAGGACACAGCACACCTGCGACACCAAGAAAATACTACCGCTATTCAACCGCAGAAATGAAGAAGATGGAAGAGGATCGTTTATTATTCGACTCCTTTCTCAACGGCACTCCCTCTCACTATAAACCTTGAGCCATTCAATATGCCTGCCATAATTTTAGTCGGCCACTCGCACAATTGCCCACGCTGTGGCCTCACGACCGTTACCAGTGGAGCGAAGTCAGTTACCATCAATAACCGGCCCGTTGCTTGCGTGGGTGATCACCTTGACTGTGGAGCAGTGATAGTAAGCGGTTCATCATTAATGATGATAGCGGGATCCCCCGTTGCGCGCGCAGGGGACTTAACCAACCATGGAGGAGTATTAGAGAACGAAGACAACTGTTGGAAAATAGACTAAATTGAGGCCTAAAATACTTTACATTAGCCTCCAGAAAATAACTCACCCCATCATACCATTACCACTCTAGTGTCCTACCTCGAAAATAAGCTGTTCACTTTTTGCAGGGTCTTGGGCGCGCGGCCGGCGTTGCCGCTCACCAAAACAGAACGCATTTCCGAGGCAGAGCACTAGCATCTGTCTGAAAACCATTGAAATCTCACTACCGCCTATTGGTGCTGCAGTAAAAGCAATAACCACAGGCACCGTCGCCAGCCAGTATGACCATCGCAATAAAGCTTTCCACCAGTTTTCAGTAGCCTGCTCCTAGACGGCGGTACTTCTTTGGTTAACCATACAGTTGCACTTGCATGTCCGACCGAGAGCGTTAAGTGAATGCCCCAAGTGATGTGCAATACCACGCCCCCAGCCGCATAGGATTTGATCTACACGCTCAATCGCATGCCGCTGGCGAGACGCAAGAACATTGATCCACGGCATGGGTGGGACATTGCCCTGTGCTAGAAATATGCCGGTCAGTTGGCGTCACCGGGGCTGCTACGCAGCCCCTTTCGTTTAACCGACTGGCATCAGGCCATTGGCTGCTTACACGGATGAGCACGCCTCCACTCATGCGCATATACCGCGCAGGATCAACCCCCTCAACAAGGACGTTATATGAAGATCGTCGGACTTTCCGCAATACTGCCGTCACGCCAAGTCACCAACCAGGACGTCATCGACCTGGTCGAACAACACTCCAGGGACACCTTCCAGGAGGACTTGCCGAAAACCTTGAAGACCATCGGCAAGTTGCTGGAAAAAAGCGGCAGCGACACCCGCCATTGGCTGGCGGCTGACGAGACGCCGATGGCACTCATGGAAACGGCGTTCGACGCGGCGCTGGCCCAGGCCAATATCAGCAAGGCCGACCTGGACCTGTTGATCTATCCCAATGTCACCCGCGGCTTCATCGAGCCGGCCAACAGTACCTTCATCGCCAAGGCGCTGGGCCTGAACTGCCGCAACTTCGATGTGGTCGATGCCTGCAACGGCTGGGTGACGGCCATGGACGTCATCAACAGCAAGATGCAAGCCGGTGAAATCCGCTACGCCGCCATCGTCAACATGGAGTTCGGCATGTCGGAAGGCGGGCCGGTGATGCCCAAGAACTTCTCGTTGCAGTCGTCGGCCGAACTGGCCTACAAGTTCCCGAGCTTTACCATTGGCGAGGCCGCCGTCGTCACCATCCTGAGTAACGAGGCACCGGGGAACTTCAAGTTCTCCTATATCAATAGGCCCGACCTGAGTGACTTGTCGACGATCTCCTTGCCGGACTGGAAGCTGTTCTGCAACGAGGCCGATATCGCCAAGATCGAACCGACCGGTGGCCAGTACCAGTTCAACTCCTATGCCGCCGCCTTGCATGAAGACGGGCGCAACGAAGCGATCAAAGTCTTCAACCTGCAGAAACTCAGCGCGGACGACGTGCACAAGGTGTTCATCCATACCGGCTCGCCAAAGATGTGGGAACACATTGGCCAGATGATCGGCGTCGATCACAAGTTGCATCACGTCGGGCACAAGACCGGCAACATCATTACCGCGTCGATTCCCTTCGGCATCTTTGATGCCATGAGCCGCGGCGAAGCCGAGCCAGGCCAGTTCTGCATGGGCTGGGCGGGCAGTGGCGGGATGGTGTTCTCGGCGCTGTCGTTTACCTTGTAGGGCTGCTCTGAAATCCTGCCGCCGTGCTGCAACGGCGGCAGGTCGCTATCTCCGCTGGCGTCACCCCAGCGTATGCCACTCGCGCTTGTCCCGCGCCAGCAGCTCGTCGCCGGCCTCGGGGCCATCCTCCCCCGCCGCATACCCGTGCACCTCGCCGCCCTCGGCCGCCCAGGCATCGAGGAACGGTTGCACCGCGCGCCAGCCGTTCTCGATGTTGTCGGCACGCTGGAACAGGGTCTGGTCACCGGTGAGGCAGTCGTAGATCAGCGTCTCGTAACCGGTCGCCGGGGTCATCTTGAAGAAGTCCTTGTAGGCGAAGCCCATCTCGACATTCTCCATCACCAGCTCCGGCCCCGGGCGCTTGGCCTGCAGGTCGAACCACATGCCCTCGTTGGGCTGGATCTGGATCTTCAGGTAGTTCGGCTTGGGCCGCTCCAGCTCGCTTTCGCGAAACTGCGCGTAGGGCGCCGGCTTGAAGCAGATGGCGATCTCGGTGTCGCGCACGCTCATGCGCTTGCCGGTGCGCAGGTAGAACGGCACCCCGGCCCAGCGCCAGTTGTCGATCATCACCTTGAGGGCGACGTAGGTCTCGGTCTGGCTGTGCGGGGCGACGTTGGCCTCCTCGCGGTAGCCGGGCAGCTGCTTGCGGCCCTGCTTGCCGGCACTGTACTGGCCACGTACGGAATTGCGCAGGGCCATCTTCTGCGACCAGGGGCGGATGGCGCCGATCACCTTGGCCTTTTCACCGCGCACGGCGTCGGCGCCGAAGGCCGCCGGCGGCTCCATGGCGACCATGGCCAGCAGCTGGAACAGGTGGTTGGGCACCATGTCGCGCAGGGCGCCGGTGTTGTCGTAGAACGCCCCGCGCGTCTCGACGCCGACGGTCTCGGCGGCGGTGATCTGCACGTGGTCGATGTAATGATTGTTCCAGAACGATTCGAACAGGCCGTTGGAGAAACGGCTGACCAGGATGTTCTGGACGGTCTCCTTGCCCAGGTAATGGTCGATGCGGTAGATCTGCCGCTCGTTCATCACCTTGAGCAGGCGGGCGTTGAGCGCCTCGGCGCTGGCCAGGTCAGTGCCGAAGGGCTTTTCCACCACCACCCGGCGAAAGCCCCCGCCCGACTCGTCGAGCAGGCCGGCATCGCCCAGGCGCTGGGCCACCTCGGGGAAGAAGCGTGGCGAGGTGGCCAGGTAGAAGATGGCGTTGCCGTGGCGCGTCTTGTCGATGCGCCGGGCCAGGGCCTGGTAGGTCTGCGGATCGAGGAAATCGCCGGTCTGGTAGTCCAGGCGCTTGGCCAGGCGTGCCCAGAGTTTTTCGTCCAGGCACTTGCCGGCGTCACGCTCGGCCATGAAGGCATGCAGGCGCTCGGCGAACGCCTCGGCCGTGGCGGCGTTGTGATCGACCCCGACGATACGCATGTTGCGATCGAGCAGGCCGTCACGGCTGAGGTTGTACAGCGCTGGCATCAGCAGGCGCTTGACCAGGTCGCCGCTGGCGCCGAACAGGAACAGGGTGCACGGCGGCGCAGCGGGGATGGTCGATTTGTTCATTCAGTCCTTCTTCTTCTCGACGTGGCCGCCAAAGCCCAGGCGCATGGCGGAAAGGATCTTGTCACCGTAGGTGCCCTGCTGCTGGCGCGAGCGGAAGCGGGCGAACAGCGCGCTGGACAGCACCGGCACCGGCACCGCCTGCTCGACGGCGGCGTCGATGGTCCAGCGGCCTTCGCCGCTGTCGGACACCGAACCGCTGAATTCGGTCAGTTGCGGGTCGGCGACCAGCGCGTCGGCGGTCAGGTCCAGCAGCCAGGAGGTGACCACGCTGCCACGGCGCCACACTTCGGCGATCTCGGCCACATTCAGGTCGAAGCGCTGGTCCTCCGGCAGTTCCGGGCCGCCCTTGCTGCGCAGCAGGTCGAAGCCTTCGGCGTAGGCCTGCATCAGGCCGTACTCGATGCCGTTGTGCACCATCTTCACGTAGTGGCCGGCACCGGGCGGGCCGGCGTGGATGTAGCCGTGCTCGGCGCGCTCGTGCTCGCCGCTGCGGCCCTGGGTGCGCGGAATGTCACCAACGCCCGGGGCGAGGGCCTTGAACAGCGGCTCCAGGCGTTCGAACACCGCCTTCTCGCCGCCGATCATCATGCAGTAGCCACGGTCCAGGCCCCACACGCCGCCGGAGGTGCCGACGTCGAGGTAGTGCAGGCCACGCTTGCCCAGCTCGGCGGCACGACGCACGTCGTCCTTGTAGAAGGTGTTGCCGCCATCGATGATGGCGTCGCCCGGCTCGAGCAGGTCGGCCAGCTGGGCGATGGTCTGCTCGGTGATTTCACCCGCCGGCAGCATGACCCACACTGCCCGCGGCGCCTTGAGTTTCTGCACCAGCGCACCGAGGTCGTGGGCGCCCACGGCACCTTCGCCTTCCAGGGTGGTGATGGCTTCGCGGTTGCGATCGTGGACCACAGTGCTGTGACCTGCGCGCATCAGGCGCCTTGCGATATTGCCGCCCATGCGGCCAAGCCCGATGATTCCCAGTTGCATGTGACGACGCTCCCGTTGGTTTTGCTTTACAACAATTGACGATTTCAGATTAGTCCAGCGTTCTGGCGTAGGGTTCACCGACGAACGGGGCGACAACGATAAACAAAAAAGTTCCCAAGGGCCTGCGAAGAATTCAGAATGCGCGCCGCGCGAAGCGACTACGCTTCAAATTGTCACCAGCCATGCGAGGTGTGCCATGGGTACCCTGATGCCAGCCACTCCCACCCAGACCCTCTACGTCACCGTGCGCCGCGACGAGCTGCGCCAGTTGAAGGACGAACGTGACCAGCTGCGCCAGCAGGTCGCCCAGCTGAACCTGCTGCTGGAGCAGGCCCGCGTGCAAGGCAAGGCCGCCGGTCTCTGATCCACCCATCCCGTGTGGGAGCGCCCTGGCTCCCACCCTCTCGCTGACGACCTTTCCTGTTGCCGTATCACGCCCGTCGCGGGTCGAACCCGTTGCGTTGCGCTGCGACCCTCATATTTTGCAACAACTAGCCAACGTTTGCGCGGACAAACGCCCTCGAGAAAAATGACCAACGGGTCACTTTTCTCGCATTTCGTCTCCTACACTCCAGTTTCGGCCCGCGTTTTGCTCATAAAAAAGTGACGTAAAAAAGTCGAACTTTGCAGAACACGGGCAGGTCAGGACTTAAGTGGGCCGACGCAAAAGGACTTCCTCACGTCAGGCCCGCCCACCCCAACCAGTCCATACGTCTTTCGGCCGGAATGCCGAACGTGCCGTGCCTGCGCGCACGAATCTGGGGCAAGGACCGCACTACGAAGATGCAACAACGATCAGAGAGCACACCCACGAGCCAACGTTAAGCACACACCAGAACAAGGGACGGAGAGAAGTATGATCAGTGCCGCTGTCGAACCTCACGTAGAGTCATTCAACCCGGATAGCCGCGAGCCGCTGCCATCGGCGCTCGCCCCGACAGTCAAGGCACCCGGCGCCCAGCGCCAGCACAATCCGAACAAGCGCAAGATCCTGTTCGTCACCTCGGAGATCGCCGACCTGGTCAAGACCGGCGGCCTGGGTGACGTGTCCTCCGCCCTGCCCCGCGCCCTGGCGCACCTGCACGACGTGCGGGTGCTGATCCCCGGTTACCGCCAGGTGATGGAAAGCGACAACCCCATCCATCTCGTCGGCGAACTGGGCGGCCACGCGGCCCTGCCACCGTGCAAGATCGGGCGCATGGACCTGGCCGACGGCCTGGTGATCTACGTGCTGATCTGCCCCGAGCTGTACCAGCGCGACGGCACGCCCTACGGCGCCAACAACGGCCGCGACTGGCCCGACAACCATATCCGCTTCGCCCGCCTGGGCCTGGCGGCGGCGGAAATCGCCGCCGGCGAAGGCATGGCCCACTGGCGCCCCGACCTGGTGCACGCCCACGACTGGCCGGCCGGGCTGGCCCCGGCCTACATGCACTGGCGCGGCCTGAGCACGCCGACCCTGTTCACCATCCACAACCTGGCCTACCAGGGCGTGTACAGCCGCGGCTGCAGCCCGGAGCTGGCGATCCCCGACCACGCCATGCAGCAGGAAGGCATGGAGTTCTACGGCAAGCTGTCATTCCTCAAGGCCGGCCTGGCCTACTCCAGCCACATCACCACGGTCAGCGCCACCTACGCCCGGGAGATCACCACCCCCGAGTTCGGCTGCGGCCTGGACGGCTTCCTCGCCAGCAAGGCCCAGCAAGGGCTGCTCGGCGGCATCCCCAACGGCATCGACGAAAGCTGGGACTCGGCCACCGACCAGCACCTGAAACACAATTTCAGCCTCAACGACTGGGCCGGCAAGGCACGCAATGCCCAGCAGGTGCGCGAGCTGTTCGAACTGGAGCCGTCGGACGGGCCGCTGTTCGCCGTGGTGTCGCGGCTGGTCTACCAGAAAGGCCTGGACCTGACCCTGGGGGTGGCCGACTACATCGTCCAGCAGGGCGGCCAGATCGCCATCATCGGCCGCGGCGAACCCGAGGAGGAACAGGCCATGCGCGAGCTGGCCCTGCGTCATCCGGGCCGTATCGGCGTGCGCATCGGCTTCAACGAGACCGACGCCCGGCGCATGTTCGCAGGCAGCGATTTCCTGCTGATGCCGTCGCGCTACGAGCCCTGCGGCCTGAGCCAGATGTACGCCCAGCGCTACGGCTCGCTGCCGGTGGCGCGCAACACCGGCGGGCTGGCCGACACCATCGAGAACGGTGTAACAGGCTTTCTGTTCGACGACTCGACCGTCGACAGCTACCGCGAGGCCCTGGCCCGCGCCTTCTATGTGTACGGCAAGAAGAACCTGCTGAACGCCATGCGCTGCCTGTCGATGACCCAGCCGTTCAACTGGTGCCAGGCGGTGGAGCCCTATGCACGCCTATACGAGGACTTGGTCAAGCAGGCGCAGCACGTCCACTACTGAGCGGAGAGCTGGCGATGCACAAGCATGGCGCACACCTGCTGGACGCCACGTCGGCGCGCTTCGCCCTCTGGGCGCCGGATGCGCGCAGCGTGAGCGTGGAACTGGAGCATCAGCCGGCGATCGAGCTGTTGCCCGACGGTGACGGCTGGTACACCGGCGTGGCCCCGTGCCGGGCCGGTGACCGTTACCACTACCGTATCGACGGTGCACTGAAGGTGGCCGACCCGGCCTCGCGCTACCAGCCCGATGGCGTACAGGGCCCAAGCCAGGTGGTGGATGTGGCCAGCTACGCCTGGCGACACCCCTGGCAAGGCCTCCCCTGGCACGAGGCGGTCATCCAGGAGCTACATGTCGGCTTGCTCGACGGCTATGTCGGGGTGGCCCGGCACCTGCCGCGTCTGGCCGAACTGGGCATCAGCGCCGTCGAACTGATGCCGCTGGGACAGTTCCCTGGCGAGCGGAACTGGGGTTACGACGGCGTGCTGCCCTATGCGCCGCAAAACACCTATGGCAGTCCCGAGCAATTGTGTGAGCTGGTCGACCAGGCACATGGCCATGGGCTGATGGTGCTGGTCGATGTGGTGTACAACCATTTTGGCCCCGACGGCAATTACCTGCAGCAGTACGCCAGCCCATTCTTTCGCGAGGATCGGCAGACTCCCTGGGGTGCAGCCATCGACTTCCGTCGCCCGCAGGTGCGCGAGTACTTCATCCAGAACGCCCTGATGTGGTTGTGCGACTACCGCTTTGATGGGCTGCGCCTGGATGCCGTGCACGCCATCGACCAGCCCGACTTCCTGATCGAGTTGGCACAAAGGGTACGCGCGGCTGTGGAGCCGGGCCGCCACGTATGGCTGGTGCTGGAAAACGAGCACAACCAGGCCGGGCTGCTGCAACAGGGTTTCGACGCGCAGTGGAACGACGACGGCCACAACGCCCTGCATGTGCTGCTGACCGGCGAGACCGAAGGCTACTACGCCGACTACAAGGACCGGCCGATCGACCAGCTGGCCCGCTGCCTGGCCGAAGGCTTCGTGTTCCAGGGCCAGCCCGACCGCCACGGCACGCCACGGGGCGAACCCAGCGGCCACCTGCCACCGAGCGCCTTCGTGCTGTTTTTGCAGAACCACGACCAGGTCGGCAACCGCGCCCTGGGCGAACGCCTTACCCGCCTCTGCCCGCCGCCGGCCCTGCGCGCTGCCACCGCGCTGTTGCTACTGGCGCCGATGATCCCGCTGCTGTTCATGGGCGACGAGGACGGCAGCCGCGAGCCGTTCCTGTTCTTCACCGACTTTCACGATGAGCTGGCCGACGCGGTGCGTGAGGGGCGGCGCGGCGAGTTCGCCCATTTCGACGCCTTTGCCGACCCGCACAAACGCGAACAGATCCCCGACCCGAATGCCGAGGCGACCTTCACCTCGTCCCGGCCCCGGCACCAGGATGTGCTGGCCGGCTGGCACGGCCTGTACCAGCAACTGCTCGACCTGCGCCGGCGCCATATCATCGCGTACCTGCCCGGCACCCGCGCCCTCGGCGCCGAGGTGCTCGGCGACCAGGCGCTGACCGCCCGCTGGCGCCTGGGCAACGGCTGCGAGCTGCGCATCGACCTCAACCTCGCCGCCCAGCCCCAGCCGGTCGCGCTGCCCGCCCTGCAACGGCGCCTGTATGACAGCAGCGACAACGCCCACCCCGATTCGACCCTTGCCGCGCACAGCTGCGTGGTCAGCCTGCTGCCCCCCGACCAGGAGACGCCATGAGCGAACAGCCCCTCCACCGCCTGGCCGCGCGGGTCGGCCTGGCCCGCGACTGGATCGACGCCAACAACCGCCCGCAGCAGGTCAGCGACGAGGCATTGCGCCGGGTGCTAGCAGGCCTCGGCCACCCGGCCGACGATGCCGCCGCCATCGCCGCCAGCCTGCGCGCCGTCGAGCAGGCCGAGGACAGCGAACACCTGCCGCCGCTGCTGACCGTCGATGTCGGCCAGCCCCTGGACCTGCAGCGCTATTTCAGCGCCGGTCGCCAGGCACATTGCACCCTGGAGGACGGCAGCCAGCGCAACCTGGCCCTGGACGCCCAGGCGCGCCTGCCGGGCGAGCTGCCATTGGGCTACCACCGCGTGGACATCGATGGCCGCAGCTTCAGCGTGGCCGTGGCGCCGCCGCGCTGCCATGCCCTGGAGGACCGCGTCGAGCAGCAACCGCCGCGCTGCTGGGGCATCGCGGCGCAGCTGTACAGCCTGCGTCGCCCCGGCGACGGCGGCTACGGCGACTGCCTGGCCCTGGAGCAACTGGCGCGCAACGCCGCCGAGCGCGGCGCCGATGCCCTGGCGATCAGCCCGATCCACGCCCTGTCGGCGTTCGACCAGCGCCACTTCAGCCCCTACTCGCCCTCCAGCCGGCTGCTGCGTAATGTGCTCTACGCCAGCCCCGGTGTCGTCTTTGGCGAGCGCGAGGTGCGCATGGCCATCGAGGCCTGCGACCTGCAGGCGACTCTCGACACGCTGGAGCAGCAGGCGCTGGTGGACTGGCCACGGGCCGCCGATGCCCGCCTGCGCCTGCTCGAGGCGCTCTACCGGCAGTTCAGCCAGGGCGAGCACCCGCTTCGCCAGGACTTCGACAGTTTCCGCGCCAGCGCCGGCGAGCAGCTGGAGCACCATTGCCGCTTCGAAGTGCTGCAGGCCGAAGCGGTCAGCACGGGCCTTGGCGCCGACTGGCGCCGCTGGCCCAAGGCCTGGCACGATCCCTATCACCCTGAGGTCGAGGCCTTCGCCAACGCCTACCCGGCGCGGGTCGAGTTCCACGCCTTCTGCCAGTGGTTGACCGAACGCAGCCTGCAACGGGCCCAGGACGCGGCGCGCGGCAACGGCATGGCGGTGGGTCTGATCGCCGACCTGGCGGTGGGGGCCGACGGCGCCGGCAGCCAGGCCTGGAGCCGCCAGGACGAACTGCTGGCCGAGCTCAAGGTCGGCGCGCCGCCGGACATCCTCAACCGCTCCGGCCAGGACTGGGGCATCTGCGCCTTCTCCCCCGAGGGCCTCAGGCGCAACGGCTACCGCGCCTTCATCGAGATGCTGCGGGCCAACCTGGCCCATGCCGGCGGCCTGCGCATCGACCATGTGATGGGCCTGCGCCGGCTGTGGCTGATCCCCCGTGGCGCCAAGCCGAGCGAAGGCGCCTACCTGGACTATCCGCTGGACGACCTGCTGCGCCTGCTGGCGCTGGAGTCGGCGCGGCACCAGGCGATCATCCTCGGCGAGGACCTGGGCACCGTGCCCGAGGGCCTGCGCGAACGCCTGGCCGACAAGGCCGTGCTGGGCATGCGCGTGCTGCCGTTCGAGCAGGCCGCGCCCGGGCAGTTCAAGCCGATCCTCGACTGGCCGGACAACGCCCTGGCCACCACCGGCACCCATGACCTGGCGCCCCTGGCCGGCTGGCTGGCAGGCCGCGACATCGACTGGAGCCATCGCCTGCAACTGATCGACGCCGCCACCGAACTGCACTGGCGCCATACCCGGGCCCTGGAACGCGATGGCCTGCGCCGCACCCTGGAGCAGAACTACGGGCCACTGCGCGGCGACGACGCGCTGATCGATGCGGCGATCCGCTATGTTGGCCATACCCGCGCGCCGCTGGTGCTGGTGCCGCTGGAGGACCTGCTGGGCAGCGACGAGCAAGCCAATCTGCCCGGCACCACCGAAGGCCACCCCAATTGGCGCCGGCGCTTCCAGGCGCCAGTACGCGACCTGCTCGACGACGAGGACGCCGCCCGCCGCCTGGAGCTGCTGGCCCAGGCCCGCGAACAGGCCTGGGAGCGTGATCGATGAAACCCTTGACCGCGACCCTGCGCCTGCAACTGCACAGCGACTTCACCCTGGATGACGCGGTGCCGCTGGTGCCCTACTTCGCCCGCCTTGGCATCAGCCACCTGTATGCCTCGCCGATCCTCACCGCCCGCGCCGGTTCCCGGCATGGCTACGACGTGGTCGACCCGACCCGGGTCAACCCCGAGCTCGGCGGCGAGGCGGCGCTCGAACGCCTGGTGGCCGCCCTGCGCCAGCACGGCATGGGACTGATCCTCGACACCGTGTCCAACCACATGGCCGTGGGCGGCGCCGACAATCCCTGGTGGCAGAGCCTGCTGGCCTGGGGGCGGCGCAGCCCCTATGCGGAATTCTTCGATATCCAGTGGCATTCCAGCGACCCGTTGCTGGCCGGGCAGCTGTTACTGCCGTTCCTTGGCAGCGACTACGGCGCGGCCCTGCAGAACGGCGAGATCCCGCTGACCTTCGACGCGCCACAGGGGCGTTTCGAGGTGGCCCACCATGAACATCGCTTCCCGATCTGCCCGCTGGACTACGGGCGCATCCTCGGTCAGGCCGGGGACCCACGCTTGCAGGCACTGGCCGCGCACTTCAGCGCCCTCGGCGAGGCCGACGACCCACTGGCCGAGGCCCTGCCCCTGCACCGCGAACTGGCCCGCCTGAGCGCTGCCGGCGCGAACCTGCAATCGGCCCTCGGCGCCTTCGACAGCCGCACCGAGGCCGGTTTCAAGCACCTGCACCTGCTGCTGGAACGCCAGACGTACCGCCTGGCCAGCTGGCGCACTGCCGCCGACGACATCAACTGGCGGCGCTTCTTCGACATCAACGAACTCGGCGGCCTGCGCGTGGAACGCGCGGTGGTGTTCGAGGCCACCCATGCCAAGCTGTTCGAGCTGATCGAACGTGGCCTGGTGGACGGCCTGCGCATCGACCATATCGACGGCCTGGCCGACCCGCGCCGCTACTGCCGCAACCTGCGCCGCCGGGTCGACCGCTTGCTGGCGCGACGGCCGCTGGATGCCGCGCTGGCGCACTTCCCGATCTATGTGGAGAAGATCCTCGGCGCCGACGAACACCTGCACCGTGACTGGCTCACCGACGGCACCACCGGCTACGAGTTCATGAACCAGGTGTCGCTGCTGCAGCACGATCCCGCCGGCGAGGGGCCGCTGGGCGAGCTGTGGAGCGCCGTCAGCGAGCGCCCTGAATTCGCCGAGGAGGTGCGCACGGCCCGCCATCTGGTGCTCAACGCCAGCCTGGCCGGCGACTGCGAGTCGGTGGCCCAGGCCCTGCTGCAGGTGGCCCGCGACGACCTGATGACCCGCGACCTCACCCTCGGCGCCATTCGCCGGGCGCTGCAGGCGCTGGTCGAGCACTACCCGGTGTACCGCACCTACATCAACGCCTGTGGCCGCCCCGCCGAGGACGAGGCGTTTTTCCAGCAGGCGCTGGCCGGGGCGCGACAGTCGCTGGGTGAAGCCGACTGGCCGCTGCTCGAGCAGCTCGAGCGCTGGCTCGGTGGCCAGCCGTGGCGCCGCCTGCCGCCGGGCCGACCGCGCAAGCACCTGCGCCATGCCTGCGTGCGCTTCCAGCAACTGACCGCGCCCAGCGCCGCCAAGGCCGTCGAGGACACCGCGTTCTATCGTTCGGCCCGCCTGCTGTCGCGCAACGATGTGGGCTTCGACGCCGAGCGTTTCAGCGCCGCGCCGGCCTGGTTCCACAACGAGGCCCAGCGCCGCCTGCGCGACTTCCCCGACAACCTGCTGGCCACCGCCACCCACGACCACAAGCGCGGCGAGGACTGCCGGGCGCGCCTGGCCGTGCTCAGCGAGCACGGTCCCTGGCTGGCCAGCCGCGTCGAGCACTGGCGCGAGCTGGCCGCGCCGCTGCGCGAAGCGCTGGACGACGGCGAGGCCCCCAGCCCCGCTGACGAACTGCTGCTGTTGCAGACTTTGCTCGGCAGCTGGCCGCTGTCCCTCGACCTGCATGACACACCGGCCCTGCGCGCCTATGCCGAACGCATCCGTCAATGGCAGCGCAAGGCCCTGCGCGAAGCCAAGCTGCGCAGCAGCTGGGCCGCGCCGAACGAACGCTACGAGCAGGCCTGCGCGGCCTATGTCGACGGCCTGCTGCTGGACGACGAGAACCAGCAGCTGCGTCAGTCCCTGCACGAGGCGGCGCGCCGCCTGGCATGCCCTGGCGCCTTGAACGGCCTGGTGCAGTGCCTGCTGCGCATGACCACGCCCGGCGTGCCGGACCTGTACCAGGGCAACGAGTACTGGGACTTCTCGCTGGTCGACCCGGACAACCGCCGCCCGGTGGACTACCCGGCAAGGCGCGCCAGCCTCGACGACGGCACCCCCCTGACCGAGCTGCTCGCCCACTGGCGCGATGGCCGCATCAAGCAGGCCCTGGTGGCCCGCGTGCTGGACGCGCGCCAGGCCCATCCCGAGCTGTTCCAGCGCGGCGCCTACCTGCCGCTGACCGTGCAGGGTCGCCACGCCAACCAAGTGCTGGCCTTCGCCCGCCTGGGCCAGGGCGAACGCGCCATCATCGTCGTACCACGGCTGGCCAGCGCGCTGCTGGGCGCGGCCGCCACCCCGTTGATCCCGGCTCCGAACTGGGACGATACCCGGCTTGTACTGCCGTTTGCCTTGTCGCCTGCCAACTGTTCGGGACTTTTCGGCGGCGGTGCTGTCACCCCTTCAAGGGAGCTGATGTTGAGCACCGTGCTGATGGAGTTTCCGGTCAATGTGTTGATTGAACATGCCTAACTGCATTCAGGAGCGTCGAGATGAGTGTCGAAGAAAAGCGTATTCGCGAGTTCGCCTATCAGATCTGGGAGTCGGAGGGTAAGCCCGAGGGGCGCGAGGAGGAACATTGGGACAAGGCGCGCAAGCTGGCCGAAGCCGAGGCGCTCGCCCCCAAGGCGCCACCACGCAAGAAGACCGCGGCCAAGCCCAAGCCACCGGCAGACCCCAAGGTGGCGGCGTTGCCAGGCGTGAAGCCGGCTGCTGCGGCTAAAAAACCGCGAGCGGCGAAGAAGCCTGCTGCTGGTTGAGGCTTTTGCAAGCCTGTACCGGCCTTATCGCGGGGCAAGCCCGCTCCCACCATGGAATGTGACGCGATCAGAACGTGGGAGCGGGCTTGCCCCGCGATCCCTATCCCCGGACCATGAGGACCGCCATGAGCCCCCGCACCCCGAAGAAGACCCGCTCCGTCGCCCCGTCGCGCATTCGCGAGGGCCTGCCCTTTCCACTCGGCGCCACCTGGGACGGCCTGGGGGTCAACTTCGCGCTGTTCTCGGCCAACGCCACCAAGGTCGAGCTGTGCCTGTTCGACGCCAGCGGCGAAAACGAAATCGAGCGCATCGAGCTGCCCGAGTACACCGACGAGATCTACCACGGCTACCTGCCCGACGCCCACCCGGGCCTGGTCTACGGTTACCGGGTGTACGGTCCCTACGAGCCGGAGAACGGCCACCGTTTCAACCCCAACAAGCTGCTGATCGACCCCTATGCCAAGCAATTGGTGGGCACGCTGAAATGGTCCGAGGCGCTGTTCGGCTACACCATCGGCCACCCCGATGCCGACCTGTCGTTCGATGAGCGCGACAGCGCAGCGTTCGTGCCCAAGTGCAAGGTCATCGACCCGGCCTTCACCTGGGGTCGCGACCAGCGCGTGTCGATCCCGTGGGAGCACACCATCATCTATGAAGCCCATACCCGCGGCATCAGCATGCGCCACCCGGCGGTGCCCGAGCACCTGCGCGGCACCTTCGCGGGGCTGGCCAACGACGAGCTGCTGGCGCATATCAAGGAACTCGGCGTATCGAGCATCGAGCTGCTGCCGATCCACGCTTTCGTCAACGACCAGCACCTGCTGGACAAGGGCCTGAACAACTACTGGGGCTACAACAGCATCGCCTTCTTCGCGCCCCATCCGCGCTACCTGGCCAGCGGCAAGATCGCCGAGTTCAAGGAGATGGTCGCGCACCTGCACGACGCCGGGCTCGAGGTAATCCTCGACGTGGTCTACAACCACACCGCCGAGGGCAACGAGCGCGGCCCGACTCTGTCGATGCGTGGCATCGATAATGCCTCTTACTACCGCCTGATGCCCGACGACCGGCGTTTCTACATCAACGATTCGGGCACCGGCAATACCCTCGACATGAGCCATCCACGGGTGCTGCAACTGGTCACCGACTCGCTGCGCTACTGGGCCGGCGAGATGCACGTGGACGGTTTTCGCTTCGACCTGGCGACCATTCTCGGCCGCTATCACGACGGCTACAGCGAGCGCCACGGCTTCCTCGTCGCCTGCCGCCAGGACCCGATGCTCAGCCAGACCAAGCTGATCGCCGAACCCTGGGACTGTGGCCCGGGCGGCTACCAGGTGGGCAACTTCGCCCCCGGCTGGGCCGAATGGAACGACCGCTTCCGCGACACCGTGCGCAGCTTCTGGAAAGGCGACGAAGGCATGCTCGCCGACTTCGCCGCGCGCATCACCGCCTCGGGCGACCTGTTCAACAACCGCGGCCGACGCCCCTACGCCTCGGTCAACTTCGTCACCGCCCACGACGGCTTCACCCTGCGCGACCTGGTGTCGTACAACGACAAGCACAACGAGGACAACGACGAGAACAACCAGGACGGCACCGACAACAACCTGTCGTGGAACTGCGGCGTCGAAGGCCCCACCGACGACCCGGCGATCAACGCCCTGCGCATGCGCCAGATGCGCAACTACTTCGCCACCTTGCTGCTGGCCCAGGGCACGCCGATGATCGTCGCCGGCGACGAGTTCAGCCGCACCCAGCACGGCAACAACAACGCCTACTGCCAGGACAGCGAGATCGGCTGGGTGAACTGGGACCTGGACGAGGACGGCAAGGCGCTGATGGCCTTCGTCAAGCGCCTGACCCGCCTGCGCCTGGCCTACCCGATCCTGAGGCGCTCGCGTTTTCTGGTCGGCGACTACAACGAGGCGATCGGGGTCAAGGACGTCACCTGGCTGGCCCCGGACGCCAGCGAGATGACCGTCGAGCAGTGGGAGGACCCGCACGGGCGCTGCCTGGGCATGCTCATGGACGGCCGCGCCCAGGTCAGCGGCATCGCCCGGCCCGGTGCCGAGGCGACCATGCTGCTGATCGTCAACGCCTACCACGACGTGGTGCCGTTCACCCTGCCGGCGGTGCCGGAGGGCGACTACTGGAGCTGCCTGGTGGACACCGACCGGCCCGAGCTGCGCAAGCCGCAGCACCTGGCGTTCGACACGGTGTTCGAGGTCAAGGGGCGGTCGTTGCTGCTGATGGTGCTGCAGCGCGAGGAGGAGTGAACCCAGGAGCGGACGTCCGGTCCTAATTTGTACCGTGGGAGCGGGCTTGCCCCGCGATAGGGCCTCTGCCGTCATCGCGGGGCAAGCCCGCTCCCACGACGCACACGTTACCCAGAGGAGCGCCTGTGAAACTCGAAGCCGGCAGTCCAGGTTTCGCCAACGTCAACCAGGCCCCGGCCGTGCACCGGGTCAAGGTGCTGACGGTCAACACCCACAAGGGCTTCACCGCCTTCAACCGGCGCTTCATCCTGCCGGAGCTGCGCGAGGCGGTGCGCAGCACCGAGGCCGACATCGTGTTCCTCCAGGAAGTGCTCGGCAGCCACGACCGCCACGCCGCGCGCTACCCCGGCTGGCCACGGACCTCGCAGTATGAATTCCTCGCCGACAGCATGTGGAGCGACTTCGCCTACGGCCGCAACGCGGTCTACCCCGACGGCCACCACGGCAACGCGCTGCTGTCCAAGTACCCGATCATCGAGCACCGCAACCTCGACGTGTCGATCACCGGCCCCGAGCGCCGCGGCCTGTTGCACTGCGTGCTGGACGTGCCCGGGCAGCGCCAGGTGCATGCCATCTGCGTGCACCTGTCGTTGCTCGAGCGCCACCGCCAGCAACAGCTGCAACTGCTGCGCAGGCTGCTCGACGCCCTGCCCGCCGACGCCCCGGTGATCATCGCCGGCGACTTCAACGACTGGCAGCTGCGCGGCAACCGTACCCTGCACCTGCACCGCGACCTGCACGAGGCGTTCGAGCGCCATCATGGCCTGCTCGCCCGCACCTACCCCGCCCGCCTGCCCCTGCTGCGCCTGGACCGCGTGTACCTGCGCAATGCCGACAGCCACGCGCCGAGAATCCTCAGCAACAAGCCCTGGACCCACCTGTCCGATCACCTGCCGCTGGCGGTGGAAGTGCGGTTGTAGCAACGATTCGGCATAGCCACGCGGCGGGAAATCGCCATTGTCGATATACCGACTTAAAACTTGTCATTATTCAATAAGTTAATTGGTCAAACAGGCATTTTTCGATCCTTTCACGATTTCTTGACGCAAGTGCCGTCCTCTCCTTAGCTGAACAGTAATCACCAGATGGAAAATCTCGTGCCGGGCCTCTAGCTCGCGCCCTCGTGCGCGTTCCAAGAAGCTGGCGCGCTGGTTTGGGTCGCCCCCTGTTCTTGTCGTACAGCTCGTGACATCAGGCCAGGTCTTGGGCTGTTCATCTCATACATCAACAGGAGATCCGCCATGAAAAGCACCTCGAATCCCTCGCGCTTCGACGCTTTTTTCTGTGCGGTTTCCACGTCGCTGCTCTTGGCAACCCCGGTGGAAACCTTCGCCTTCGAATCGCAGGAGGGTGAACCCTTCGCCCCTGTCCTGGCGCAGCCCGAGGTGCCGCGATTGTCGCTCGATCCGGTCAGCGCCAGCGGCCTCAACCAGGGCCTGCTCAGCGCGTTCTCCGAGCGCATGGGTGAACGCCACGGCCAGCCCGACGGCGACCATATCGCCAGCCAGTGGGCGCAGTTCTTCCCCGGCGCGCCGCGCCAGGGCGCCCAGCCGCCGGCGCAGGTGGAGGCGCCCAGCCAGCAGATGATGATCGGCCCGGACCTGTTCGTGCGTGAAACCAGTGGCGGCAACGTGCACCGCGCGGGGATCTTCGTCGGCCACAACAACCTGCAGAGCACCTTCAACGGCATGCGCCCGCTTTTGGGCGACAAGCAGCGTGACGCGGTCAACCTCAGCGGCGAGAGCCTGGGCGTGTACTGGAGCATGACCCACGAGCAGGGCTGGCACGTGGACGCCGTGGCCATGGGCACGCGCATCGACGTCAACGGCCGCTCCCAGGCCGGCCAGCGGCTCGACGACAGCGGCCACGCGATGACCTTCTCGGTGGAAGGCGGCTACCCCATCGGCCTGGGCGCCGGCTGGGTGATCGAGCCCCAGGCGCAGTTGATCAACCAGCAGTTCTTCCCCGGTAGCCAGGTGCAGGAAGAAACCCTGCAGGCCTTCGACAGCCAGCCCAGCTGGAGCGGCCGGGTCGGCGCCAGGCTGTCGGCGCGCTACGAAGTGCGCGGCATGCCCATCGAACCCTATGTGCGCACCAACGTCTGGTACGACTTCAGCAACGCCGACCCGGTGAAGCTGGACCAGGTCGACAAGATCTCCAGCTCGCGCAGCGCCGCCACGGTTGAACTGGGCTTGGGCCTGGTGGCCCGGGTGACGCCAAACGTGGCGCTGTTCGTCAGTGCCGACTACAGCTCCGATGTGGATGACAATGACCTGAATGGGTTGATTGGTAGCCTGGGGGTCAGGATGCGTTGGTAGACGACCACCGCACTCCTGTAGGAGCGGCCTTGTGCCGCGAAAGGGCCGCAAAGCGGCCCCGGCGATCGACGCGTAAACGCTGAAACCCTGGGGCCGCTTTGCGGCCCTTTCGCGGCACAAGGCCGCTCCTACAGGGAGAGAGGAAACCATCAGGCCGGCTTCATCACCAACACCCCCAACGGCGGCAGGTTCAGCGCCAGCGACAACGGCTGGCCATGGCTGGCGATCACCTCACTGGCCACCGCCCCCAGATTCCCCACGTTCGACCCGGCATACAACTCGGCATCGCTATTGAGCAATTCTTGCCAGTGCTCGCCAAACGGCACGCCAATGCGGTAACCCTCCCGCGGCACCGGGGTGAAGTTGGCCACCACCAGCAAGGGCTCGCCCTGGCTGCTCCAGCGCAGCCAGGCATACACGCTGTTTTGCGCGTCGTCGCCGATCAGCCACTGAAAGCCCTGGGCCCGGCAGTCCTGCTCGTGCAGCGCCGGCAGTTCGCGGTACAGGCGGTTGAGGTCGGCCACCAGCTTCTGCACGCCCTGGTGCTCGGAGTACTGCAGCAGGTACCAGTCCAGTTGCTGGTCGTGGTTCCACTCGCGCCACTGGCCGAACTCGCAGCCCATGAACAGCAGCTTCTTGCCCGGATGGGTCCACATGAACGCCAGGTACGCCCGCAGGTTGGCGAACTTCTGCCAGCGATCGCCGGGCATCTTGTCGATCAGCGAATGCTTGCCGTGGACCACCTCGTCGTGGGAGATCGGCAGGATGAAATGCTCGGAATAGGCGTAGATCAGCCCGAAGCTCATTTCGTTGTGGTGATAGGTGCGGTGCACCGGGTCGTTCTGGATGTAATGCAGGGTGTCGTGCATCCAGCCCATGTTCCACTTGTAGGCAAAGCCCAGGCCGCCCTGCTGCACCGGCTGGCTGACGCCGGGCCAGGCGGTGGACTCCTCGGCGATGATCAGCGCGCCCGGCGCTTCATGGGCCGCGACGCCATTGAGGTGGCGGATGAAATCGATGGCCTCGAGGTTCTCGCGCCCGCCGTGGCGGTTGGGCACCCATTCGCCGGCCTTGCGCGAATAGTCGCGGTAGAGCATCGAGGCCACCGCGTCCACGCGCAGGCCGTCGATATGGAAGTGCTTGAGCCAGTGCAGCGCCGAGGCCAGCATGAAGCCGCGCACCTCGTTGCGGCCGAGGTTGTAGATCAGCGTGTTCCAGTCCTGGTGGAAGCCTTCCAGCGGGTTGTCGTATTCGTACAGGGCGGTGCCGTCGAAACGCGCCAGGCCATGCTCGTCGGTAGGAAAATGCGCCGGCACCCAGTCGAGGATCACGCCGATGCCGCCCTGATGGCAGGCATCGACGAAGAAGGCGAAGTCCTCGGCGCTGCCATAGCGCGAGGTCGGCGCGAACAGCGACAGCGGCTGGTAGCCCCAGGAGCCGCCGAAGGGGTGCTCCATGATCGGCATCAGCTCGATATGGGTGAAGCCCAGCTCCTGCACGTAGGGCACCAGGCGCTCGGCCAGCTCGCGCCAGTTGTAGAAGCGCGCGACTTCGCCGACATCGTCCAGCTCGCAACGCCAGGAGCCGGCGTGCAGTTCGTAGATCGACAGTGGCGCGCTGTAGGCGTGGCGCTGGGACCGCTGCTCCATCCACTGGCCGTCGCGCCAGTCGTGGGCCAGGGCCCCGGCCACCTTCGAGGCAGTGCTCGGCGGAAGCTCCGTGGCGCGGGCCAGGGGGTCGGCCTTGAGCGGCAGCACGCCGTCCGCGCCCAGCACTTCGAACTTGTAGGTCTCGCCCACGCCGAGCCTGGGCACGAACAGCTCCCACACCCCGGCGCTGTGGCGCAGACGCATGGGGTGGCGGCGACCGTCCCAGTTGTTGAAATCGCCGACCACCGAGACCCGCCGGGCGTTGGGCGCCCACACCGAGAAGCAGACGCCCGCGACACCGTCGGCAACGGTCGGCTGGGCGCCGAAACGCCCAGACAGGTCGCGGTGATTGCCTTCAGCGAACAGGTAGAGGTCCATGTCGCCCAATTGCGGGCCGAAGCTGTAAGGGTCCTCGGTGACCTGCTCGCCGCCGGCCCAGCCGATCTGCAGCAGGTAGGCCCGTGCTTCATCGAGGTGCGCGGTGAACAGCCCCGGTACGCTGCCCTGCACCATTTCGGCAAGTACCTGCCCATCGTCGCGCGCCAGCAGTCGTGCGTTCAGGGCATTGGGCAGGAAAGCGCGGACGAACAGGCCGCCCGCGCCGTCGCCATGGGGGCCGAGCACGGCAAATGGATCGGCGTGCTCGGCGCGGGCCAGGGCATCGAGGTCCCGTTGCCGAAGGCCGCCGTTGTCACGCGTGGTTGCGTTCATTTATGACTCTCCCCAGGTACTGATCAGTCCATGCAGGCCATGCAAAGGCACGGCCAGCCAGCTTGGCCGGTTTTCGGCTTCATAGGTGATTTCGTAGGCGGCCTTCTCCAGGCAGAACAGCTCCAGCGCCGCGCGCTCGCCCTCGGCCTGCTGCCAGGCGTGGGGCATGGCGGCGGTGGCCAGCCCGTAGGCTTCGACGAAGGCGTGACGCGACTGGTGCAGGTACTGCCGGGCGACCCGCTGCCGGGCCTGGCGCGCCGCGTCGGACAGGTCGACCGCCGAGGCGCTGCGCAGGATCATCGCAGCAGCATAGTCGAAGGAGCGCAGTACGCCGCTGACATCCTTGTACGGGCTGTGTTTCGCCCGCCGCTCGTCGAGCGGGCGCGCCGGCTCGCCCTCGAAATCGATCAGGTAGGCGTCGCCCTGCACCACCAGCACCTGGCCCAGGTGCAGGTCGCCGTGCACGCGCATCAGCAGGCCGCCCCGGGCCTGCCGGGCGAGGTTGTCGACGTGCTGCTGCAAGCCTTCACGCTGTTGCTGCAGGTCGTCGACCAGCGCCTGGCTGTCGCGGTCCAGGGTGTCGCGGTGCTGGGCCAGCAGGTCGAGAGCACGGGTCAGCTCGGCGCTGATCTGCCGGCTCCAGCGCTCGCTGTCCCGGGCATCGCTCGGACGAGACTGGAACGCCACATCATCACTCGGCGCGGCCAGCAGCAGGTGCATCTCGCCCAGGCGTTGGCCGAGCAAGGCGGCAAAACCTGTCAGCTCGGCCAGGGCATCGGTATGCGCCTCCGGCTCGGCGCTGCCGGGCTCCATCTGGTCGCGGATCGCCCGCTCCAGGGTGTTCTGCGTCCAGTCCCAGGCATCGCCCTGGTTGCTCAGGTAGCCCTGGGCGATCATCAGCAGATGGGGCTGGCCACTGTCATCGACACGACTGACCCAGGCCAGCAGGGGCGAGATATTGGCAAAGCCCGCGGCGGTCAGGTACGCGCTCATCTCGAGCTCCGGATGCACCCCTGGGTTCACCCGGCGAATCAGCTTGAGCACCAGGCTGCCGCCGACCACCACCGAGCTGTTGGACTGCTCGGCGCCCAGGTAGCGCACCTCGCTCTGCTCATCGAGCTGCAGCGCGGCCAAGGCCTCGGTGCGATGGAAATGCAGCTCGCCCAGGCCATCACCACAGGGCAGGCGCAGGCCCTCCTGGCAGCCCTTGAGCACGGCGCGAATGAACGGTTCAAGCACGAAGGCGTCGGTGATCAACCCCACCTGGCGGCCACGACGCACCCGCGACAGCGCCAGTTGCTGAGGCAGCGCCGCGTTGATCTGCTCTTCGGGCAGCAGGCCAAAGGGCAACTGGTAGTGAGTGACGACGCCCTCGCTGTGCACCTCCAGCTCGGCGAGCAGCACCGGCAGCGCCGTGGTGGCGAAGCGCACGCCATAGCTCAGGCGCACCTGGTCGATCGGTCCTTCCTTGCCGGCAAACCAGCGGCGCTTGGGCAGGTACTGCGGCAGGATCGCGCCTTGCAATGCCTCGCGGGCCGGCGTTTCGAGCAACTCCTCCATGCGCTTGCGCAGCACCAGGGTGGTCAACTCGGGCAGCCCCTCGGCGGGCTGGACATGCCAGCTGGGCATGCGGTCGTGGCTGGCCAGCAGGAACCAGTAGAAGCCATAGGGTGGCAGGGTCAGCAGGAACGGCAGTTGGCCGATGGGTGGGAAGGCGCTGCCGCCGAGCATCTCCACCGGCACCTTGTCGGCGTACTGCGCCAGGTCCAGCTCCGCCGCCTGGGCCGCCCGCGAGACGTTGGCCACGCACAGCACGATTTCGCCGTTGCCGTCGGCATCGGTGTATTCGCGGATATACGCCAGCACCCGGCGATTGCTCGGCGTGAGCATCTTCAGGCTGCCACGGCCAAAGGCCTTCTGCTGCTTGCGCACCGCCAGCAGCCGGCGGTTCCAGTTGAGCAGCGAATGCGGGTCGTGGGCCTGGGCCTCGACGTTGATGGTCTGGTAGCCGTACAGCGGGTCCATGATCGGCGGCAGCACCAGGCGCTGCGGATCGGCCCGGGAGAAACCGCCGTTGCGGTCCGGCGACCACTGCATGGGCGTGCGCACGCCGTCGCGGTCGCCCAGGTAGATGTTGTCGCCCATGCCCAGCTCGTCGCCGTAGTACAGGGTCGGGGTGCCGGGCATCGACAGCAGCAGGCTGGTGAGCAGTTCGATGCGCCGCCGGTCGCGCTGCAGCAGCGGCGCCAGGCGTCGGCGAATGCCAAGGTTGATGCGCGCGCGGCGGTCCTCGGCGTAGTAGTTCCACAGGTAGTCGCGCTCGCGGTCGGTGACCATCTCCAGGGTCAGTTCATCGTGGTTGCGCAGGAAGATCGCCCACTGGCAGTTGGCCGGGATCTCCGGGGTCTGGCGCAGGATATCGGTGATCGGGAAGCGGTCCTCCATGGCCAGGGCCATGTACATGCGCGGCATCAGCGGGAAGTGGAAGGCCATGTGGCACTCGTCGCCGTCGCCTTCGCCGAAGTACGGGCGGGTGTCTTCCGGCCACTGGTTGGCCTCGGCCAGCAGCATGCGGTCGGGGTAGTTGGCGTCGATCTCGGCGCGGATCGCCTTGAGCACGGTGTGGGTTTCGGGAAGGTTCTCGTTGTTGGTGCCGTCGCGCTCGATCAGGTACGGGATGGCATCCAGGCGCAGGCCGTCGACGCCGATGTCGAGCCAGTAGCGCATCACGCCGATCACCGCCTTGAGCACTTGCGGGTTGTCGAAGTTCAGGTCCGGCTGGTGCGAGTAGAAGCGGTGCCAGAAGTACTGGCCGGCGACCGGGTCCCAGGTCCAGTTGGACTTCTCGGTATCGAGGAAGATGATCCGCGTGCCATCGTATTTCTGGTCGTCGTCGGACCACACGTAGAAGTCCCGGGCCTTGCTGCCGCGCCTGGCGTGGCGGGCGCGCTGGAACCAGGGATGCTGGTCGGAGGTGTGGTTGATGACAAGCTCGGTGATCACCCGCAGGCCGCGCTTGTGCGCCTCGGCGATGAAGCGCTTGGCATCGGCCATGCTGCCGTAGTCCGGGTGCACGGCCTTGTACTCGGCGATGTCGTAGCCGTCGTCGCGCCGGGGCGAAGGGTAGAACGGCAGCAACCAGAGGGTGTTGACGCCAAGTTCGGCGATGTAGTCGAGCTTGCCGATGAGCCCTGCGAAATCGCCGATGCCGTCGTTGTTCGAATCGAAGAACGATTTCACGTGCAACTGGTAGATCACCGCGTCCTTGTACCACAGCGGATCGTCGATGAAGGCTGCCGGGCGGGAACGCTTGGCCATGTGCGACTCCTTTCAATTGCAGATTTGCTTGCTCGGCCTTGCACGATCCCTGTGGGAGCGGGTTCACCCGCGAAACAGACACCGCGGTGCATGGCACCGGCTTTGCCGGTGTTCGCGGGTGAACCCGCTCCCACAGGGATCGCGCAAGGCCATCACTGGGCCCTTTCGATGCGCCAGATACCAAACGGCTGGTGCCACGGTTCGATGCGCATCCACTGGGTCTTGCCATGCCAGGTCCAGCGGTGGCCATTCATCAGGTCCTCGCCCTGGGTGTCGGCGTTGTCGTCCAGCCCCAGCTCCCACAGCGGCAGCTCGAAGCTGGCCTCCTGGGCGTTGTACGGGTCGAGACTGATGGCCACCAGGATCACGTTGTCACGCTCTGGCGTGCGCTTGGCGAAATACAGGATCTGATCGTTCCAGCAGTTGAGGAACACCACCCCCAGGTGAGTCTGCAGGGCGCGGTTCTGCCGGCGGATGCGGTTGAGCTGGGCGATCTCGGCGACGATGTTGCCGGGCTGGGTGAAGTCGCGCGGGCGGATCTCGTACTTCTCCGAATCCAGATACTCCTCCTTGCCCGGCAGCGGCGTGCCCTCGCACAGCTCGAAGCCCGAGTACATGCCCCACAAGCCCGAGCCCATGGTCGCCAGCGCGGCGCGGATGAGAAAGCCGGGACGGCCCGAGGTCTGCAGGAAGAATGGGTTGATGTCCGGCGTGTTGACGAAGAAGTTGGGCCGGTAGCATTGGCTCCACGGCGGCTGGTTGAGCTGCTCGAAGTACTCGCGCAGTTCCTGCTTGCTGTTGCGCCAGGTGAAATAGGTGTAGCTCTGCGCATAACCGACCTTGCCCAGGCGCGCCATCATCGCCGGGCGGGTGAAGGCCTCGGCGAGGAAGATCACCTCGGGGTGCTGACTGCGCACATTGGCGATCAGCCATTGCCAGAACGGCAGCGGCTTGGTGTGCGGGTTGTCGACGCGAAAGGTCTTCACGCCCTCCTCCACCCAGCCGACCACCACGTCGCGCAAGGCCAGCCACAGGCTCGGCACCGATTCGGGGGCGTAGAAGTCGACGTTGACGATGTCCTGGTACTTCTTCGGCGGGTTCTCGGCGTAACGGATGCTGCCGTCGGGGCGCCAACTGAACCAGCCGGGGTGCTCCGTGAGCCAGGGGTGGTCCTGGGAGCACTGGATGGCGAAATCCAGGGCGATCTCCAGGCCATGCTCGGCGGCGGCGGCGACCAGCCGGCGGAAGTCCTCGCGACTGCCCAGCTGTGGGTGGATGGCATCGTGCCCGCCCTCCGGGCTGCCGATGGCGTAGGGACTGCCGGGGTCGCCGGGCTCGGCCTGCAAGGCGTTGTTGCGGCCCTTGCGGTGCTTCATGCCGATGGGGTGGATCGGCGGGAAGTACAGTACGTCGAAGCCCATGTCGCGGATCATCGGCAGGCGCTGGTGCACATCGTCGAAGGTACCGTGGCGTTCGGCATCGTCGGTGATCGAGCGCGGGAACAGTTCGTACCAGCTGGCGAACAGCGCCGCCTCGCGGTCCACATCCAGGGGAAACTCGCGGCTGCGGGTGAGGTAGCTGCGGTGCTCGGCCTCGGCCATCAGCTGGGCCGCGTCGGGGTGCAACAGCAACATCACCTGGTCATCCACCGGCAAATCCGGCAGGCGCTGTTGCAAGGTCTCAAGCTGCTCGCGCAGCAACCCGTCGCTGCGCTCGATGCCCTGGCCCAGCAGCAGCCGGCCCTCCTCCAGTTCGAGCTTCACATCCACACCGGCGGCGTACTTCTTCTCCAGGTCGTGGCAGTAGGTGGCGAAAGGGTCGATCCAGGCCTCGATGCTGAACAGGTGCAAGCCCAGCTCGGTGGGGGTGAAGTCTGCCAGCCACAGGTCGTTACCCGGCGAGTGCATCGCCACGCAGTGCCAGCGCCGACTGTGGGCCTGGCGCCAGTTCAGGCTCACCGCCAGGCGGTCGTGGCCATCGCTGTAGACCTTGGCCGTCACCTCGACCTTGTGCCCGCGCACCGCCTTGGCGGCGAAGGTGCCACCGTCGAGTACCGGGCTTGCGTCCTCGATCACGATGCGCGGCGCCAGCAGCGCCTGGGACAGGCTGATGGCCTGGTCCGGGTGATCGTTGGCCATGGGCACGCTTTCGAACGGCTCTTTACCAGACATCGACCTGCTCCCCTGGGCTGGTGGCGGTAAGGGTTCAGAGCCGTGTTGGCGCGCGGGGGTTCAAAAAAAATGAGCGTCGGGCGCAGGCCTGGGTCAAAGCCTGCGACACCTCTTCATTCATCCCGCGAGGCCAGGCCCATGAACATTCCCATTCCACCGGAGACACCCGACCCGAACATCGACGACCCGACCTTGCCGCCGCCGGTGCCCGAGGAGGATCCGGACGAGCTGCCGATCAAGCCGACCGTGCCGCCGACCGTGGGCGACCCGCCGAGCGAGGAGCCGCCGGTGAAAGGTAGAGGATAGACAAGGTTGTGGAATGTTGACCGCCTGAACCGGCAAGCCCGCTCCCACAAGTGCCGTGTCGCCTGCGTGGGAGCGGGCTTGCCCCGCGATGAGGCCGGTCCTGACAGCACAAAGCTGCGCCCGATGCACCTGGCATTTCTGCCAGTGGCGCCCGCTCATAAAGCCACGTAAAGAGAAGCACCGCCCTCTGACGGTCACCTCCGGCATGCGCTCGCGCCTCTACATCGCCTTCCATCTGCAATGGATCCTCGCCTGCTTCCTTGAACAGAGCTTGCACCGGATCCGGCCGAACATCGCCATGGACGAACTGGGCGCCGACAGTTTCGACGTGGTGGAGCTGCAAGCCATCGTGGAGGAGACATTCGGCATCTTCATCCCCGATCAAGTCCAGACCTACACCACCTTTGCCGAACTGGTTGACCTGGTCTTCAAGGCGATACCTAGCCCCCCAGCTCCTCCACGCTGATCTCGCGCATCCGGAACTTCTGCACCTTCCCCGTCACCGTCATCGGAAACTCATCGACGAAGCGGAAATGCCGCGGTGTCTTGAAGTGTGCCAACCGCGCCTTGCACCACAGCTGCAGTTCCTCGGCACTGGCACTGTGCCCGGGGTGCAGGCGAATCCACGCCACCACCTCCTCGCCATACTTGCTGCACGGAATCCCCACCACCTGCGCCTCGGCCACCGCCGGGTGGGTGTGGAAGAACTCCTCAAGCTCGCGCGGATAGATGTTCTCGCCACCGCGAATGATCATGTCCTTGTTGCGCCCGACGATGCGCACGTAACCCTCGTCGTCCATCACCGCCAGGTCGCCGGTGTGCATCCAGCCGGCTGGATCGATGGCGTCATGGGTGGCCTGCAGGTTGTCCCAGTAACCGAGCATCACGCTGTAGCCCCGGGTGCACAATTCGCCGATCTCGCCCCGGGCAACGATGCGCCCGTCGGCGTCCACCAGCTTGGTCTCCAGCTGCGGCTGGGTGCGGCCCACGGTGGTCACGCGAAGCTCCAGGCCGTCGTCGGGTCCGGTCTGCAGCGACACCGGGCTGGTCTCGGTCATGCCATAGGCGATCTGCACCTCGGCCATGTGCATCTGCTCGATGACCTTGCGCATCACCTCGATCGGGCAGGTGGCGCCGGCCATGATGCCGCTGCGCAGGCTGGACAGGTCCAGCGCGGCGCGGCTGGGGTGGTCGAGCATGGCGATGAACATGGTCGGCACGCCATAGAGGATGCTGGCCCGCTCCTCGGCCACGGCGCGCAGGGTGAGTTCGGCGTCGAAGGCGTCGTTGGGGTAGATCAGGGTGCTGCCATGGGTGATGCAACCGAGGTTGCCCATGACCATGCCGAAACAGTGGTACAGCGGCACCGGGATCACCATGCGGTCGTGCTCGGTCAGGCCCAGGCTCTCGCCGACCATGTAGCCGTTGTTGAGCAGGTTGTAGTG
This sequence comes from Pseudomonas sp. 2hn, assembly GCF_019646095.1. NCBI lineage: Bacteria > Pseudomonadati > Pseudomonadota > Gammaproteobacteria > Pseudomonadales > Pseudomonadaceae > Pseudomonas > Pseudomonas sp. 2hn. Next base: position 3,883,644 of record NZ_CP081016.1, read on the forward strand.
GCTCAGGGTCGCGCCCTTGGGGGCGCCGGTGGTGCCGGAGGTGTACTGGATGTTCACCGGCTGGTCGAACTGCAGGCCCTGTTGCCGGGCCTCGTAGGCGGTGAGCTGCACCTGCCCTGCCCGCCCGGCCAGCGCGGTCCAGGGCAGGAAGCCCGTGGGCGGCTCGACGGCCAGGCTGATCACCCCGCGCAGCTCGGGCAGGCGCTCACTGGCCAGCTCGCCCAAGGCATGGACCGCCAGCTCAGGTACCAATTCCTGCACCATCGCGTGGTAGTCGGAGGTCTTGAAGGCATCGGCGCACACCAGCCAGCGGCAGCCGGACTGGCGCAGCACGTATTCAAGCTCACCCACCCGATAGGCCGGGTTGATATTGACCAGGATCCCGCCGACCTTGGCCGTGGCCAGTTGCAGGATGCACCACTGGGCGCAGTTGGGCGCCCAGATGCCGACCCGCTCGCCGACCTCCACGCCCAGCGCCATCAAGGCCCGGGCATGCACGTCGACCTCGGCGGCCAGCTCGCGCCAGCTGTAGCGCACTCCCTGGTGGCGCACCACCAGCGCCTCGCGCTCGCCGTGGCGGGCGACGGTGGCATCGAAGGCCTGGCCGATGGTCAGGGTGAGCAATGATTTGTCTTGACGGCCGCGCGTGTAGCTTGGTTGAGGCATGGTTGTCCCTTCTTGTGGTTGTTCTGGGCATGACTGAAGCAGGCGGCAATTACTCTGGCGCAGATTTACGTTTACGTAAAGGTGATGTTCCGATTGACAGTCCTGGAAGGCAGGTTTACGTTAACGTCAACCGCAGACATGACGGCGTTGTGGGAGCGGGCTTGCCCCGCGATGAGGCCGGACCAGGCAATACCGCTGGCCGTTCTGACGGGCATCGCGGGGCAAGCCCGCTCCCACAACGCCGCAGCAACCGCTCCCATTTCAAGAACAAGAAGGTGCCCGCACATGCATTACCCCAGCCTGAACTTCGCCCTGGGCGAGACCATCGACATGCTCCGCGACCAGGTGCGCACCTTCGTCGCCGCCGAGCTGGCGCCGCGCGCCGCGCAGATCGACCACGACAACCTGTTCCCCGCCGACATGTGGCGCAAGTTCGGCGACATGGGCCTCTTGGGCATCACCGTGCCGGAAGAATACGGCGGCGCCGGCCTGGGCTACCTGGCCCACGTGGTGTCGATGGAAGAGATCAGCCGCGCCTCGGCCTCGGTGGCCCTGTCGTACGGCGCCCACTCCAACCTGTGCGTCAACCAGATCAACCGCAACGGCACCCACGAGCAGAAGCTCAAGTACCTGCCCAAGCTGATCAGCGGCGAGCACATCGGCGCCCTGGCCATGAGCGAGCCCAACGCCGGCTCCGACGTGGTGTCGATGAAGCTGCGCGCCGAAAAACGCGGCGACCGCTACGTGCTCAACGGCAGCAAGACCTGGATCACCAACGGCCCCGACGCCAACACCTACGTGATCTACGCCAAGACCGACCTGGACAAGGGCCCCCACGGCATCACCGCGTTCATCGTCGAGCGCGACTGGAAAGGCTTCACCCGCAGCAACAAGTTCGACAAGCTCGGCATGCGCGGTTCCAACACCTGTGAACTGTTCTTCGACGACGTCGAAGTGCCGGAGGAGAACATCCTCGGCCAGCTCAACGGCGGCGTGCGCGTGCTGATGAGCGGCCTGGACTACGAGCGCGTGGTGCTCGCCGGCGGCCCCACCGGCATCATGCAGAGCTGCATGGACCTGGTCGTCCCGTACATCCACGACCGCAAGCAATTCGGCCAGAGCATCGGCGAGTTCCAACTGATCCAGGGCAAGATCGCCGACATGTACACCCAGCTCAACGCCAGCCGCGCCTACCTGTACGCCGTGGCCCAGGCTTGCGACCGCAGCGAAACCACCCGCAAGGACGCCGCCGGGGTGATCCTGTACACCGCCGAGCGCGCCACGCAGATGGCCCTGGAGGCGATCCAGATCCTCGGCGGCAACGGCTACATCAACGAGTTCCCGGCCGGCCGCCTGCTGCGCGACGCCAAGCTGTACGAAATCGGCGCCGGCACCAGCGAGATCCGCCGGATGCTGATCGGCCGCGAACTGTTCAACGAAACCCGCTGAGCACAAGGAACGGGCGCACATGGCTACCTTGCATACCCAGATCAACCCGCGCTCGGCGGAATTCGCCTGCAACAGCGCGGCCATGCTCGAACAGGTCCAGGCCCTGCGCGGCCTGCTCGCCCAGGTCAGCCAGGGCGGCGGGCCGAAAGCCCAGGAGCGGCACACCTCGCGCGGCAAGCTGCTGCCCCGCGAGCGTATCGACCGCCTGCTCGACCCGGGCTCGGCGTTTCTCGAGATCGGCCAGCTGGCCGCCCATGAAGTCTACGGCGAAGACGTGCCGGCCGCCGGCGTGATCGCCGGCATCGGCCGTGTCGAAGGCGTGGAGTGCATGATCGTGGCCAACGACGCCACGGTCAAAGGCGGCTCCTACTACCCGCTGACGGTGAAGAAGCACCTGCGCGCCCAGACCATCGCCCTGCAGAACCGCCTGCCGTGCATCTACCTGGTGGACTCCGGCGGCGCCAACCTGCCGCGCCAGGACGAGGTATTCCCCGACCGCGAGCACTTCGGGCGGATCTTCTTCAACCAGGCCAACATGAGCGCCCTGGGCATCCCGCAGATCGCCGTGGTGATGGGCTCGTGCACCGCAGGCGGCGCCTATGTGCCGGCCATGGCTGACGAAGCGATCATGGTGCGCCAGCAGGCGACCATCTTCCTCGCCGGCCCACCGCTGGTGAAAGCCGCGACCGGTGAAGTGGTCAGCGCCGAGGACCTCGGCGGCGCGGACGTGCACTGCCGCACCAGCGGCGTGGCCGACCATTACGCCGACAACGACGAGCACGCCCTGGCCATCGCCCGGCGCAGCGTCGCCAACCTCAACTGGCACAAGCAGGGCAAGCTGCAGTGCCAGGCGCCGATCGCGCCTCTGTACGACGCCGAAGAGCTGTACGGCGTGGTCCCGGCCGACGCCAAGCAGCCGTTCGATGTGCGCGAGGTGATCGCCCGCCTGGTCGACGGCTCGGTGTTCGATGAGTTCAAGGCGCTGTTCGGCACCACCCTGGTGTGCGGCTTCGCCCACCTGCACGGCTACCCGGTGGCGATCCTGGCCAACAACGGCATCCTCTTCGCCGAAGCTGCGCAAAAAGGCGCGCACTTCATCGAGCTGGCCTGCCAGCGCGGCATCCCGCTGCTGTTCCTGCAGAACATCACCGGCTTCATGGTCGGCAAGAAGTACGAGGAAGGTGGCATCGCCAAGCACGGCGCCAAGCTGGTGACCGCAGTGGCCTGCGCCCAGGTGCCGAAGTTCACGGTGATCATCGGCGGCAGCTTTGGCGCCGGCAACTACGGCATGTGCGGCCGCGCCTACGACCCGCGCTTCCTGTGGATGTGGCCCAACGCCCGCATCGGCGTGATGGGCGCCGAACAGGCGGCCGGCGTGCTGGCCCAGGTCAAGCGCGAGCAGAGCGAGCGCAGTGGCGAAGTGTTCAGCAGCGAAGACGAGAAGAAGCTCAAGCAGCCGATCCTCGACCAGTACGAGCGCCAGGGCCACCCCTACTACTCCAGCGCCCGGCTGTGGGACGACGGCGTCATCGACCCGGCGCAGACCCGCGATGTGCTCGGCCTGGCGTTGTCCGCCGCGCTGAACGCCCCGATCGAACAGAGCCGCTTCGGCATTTTCCGGATGTGACCCATGAGCGAATTCGCCACCCTTGAACTGGTCAAGGACCCTCGCGGCTTCGCCACCCTGTGGCTGAGCCGGGAAGACAAGAACAACGCCTTCAACGCGCAGATGATCCGCGAACTGATCGTCGCCCTCGACCGCCTGGCCGAGGACGCCAGCCTGCGCTTCGTGGTGCTGCGCGGCCGTGGCCGGCACTTCAGCGCCGGCGCGGACCTTGCCTGGATGCAGCAGTCGGCGCAGCTGGACTTCAACACCAACCTCGACGACGCCCACGAACTGGGCGAACTGATGTACGCCCTGCACCGGCTCAAGGTGCCGACCCTGGCCGTGGTGCAAGGCGCCGCTTTCGGCGGCGCGCTGGGGCTGATCAGCTGCTGCGACATGGCCATCGGCGCCGAGGACGCGCAGCTGTGCCTGTCGGAAGTGCGCATCGGCCTGGCCCCGGCGGTGATCAGCCCGTTCGTGGTCAAGGCCATCGGCGAGCGCGCTGCCCGCCGCTACGCCCTCACCGCCGAGCGTTTCAGCGGCGTGCGCGCCCGTGAGCTGGGCCTGCTGGCCGAGGTGTACCCGGCCAGCGAGCTGGACGCCCAGGTCGAAGCCTGGGTCGACAACCTGCTGCACAACAGCCCGCAGGCGCTGCGCGCCACCAAGGACCTGCTGCGCGAGGTGGACGCCGGCGAGCTGAGCCCGGCCCTGCGCCGCTACTGCGAGAACACCATTGCCCGCATCCGCGTCAGCGCCGAAGGCCAGGAGGGCCTGCGCGCCTTCCTGGAAAAACGCCGCCCCGCCTGGCAAGACAACAAGGAGCCGCGCCCATGAGCCGACCCACGCTGACCACCCTGCTGGTCGCCAACCGCGGCGAGATCGCCTGCCGGGTGATGCGCACCGCCAAGGCCATGGGCCTGACCACCGTGGCCGTGCACAGCGCCACCGACCGCGACGCGCGCCACAGCCGCGAGGCCGATATCCGTGTCGATCTCGGTGGCACCAAGGCCGCCGAAAGCTACCTGGTGATCGACAAGCTGCTCGCCGCCGCCAAGGCCAGCGGCGCCCAGGCGATCCACCCGGGCTATGGTTTCCTGTCGGAGAACGCCGGTTTTGCCCGCGCCATCGAACAGGCCGGGCTGATCTTCCTCGGCCCACCGGCCAGCGCCATCGATGCCATGGGCAGCAAGTCGGCGGCCAAGGCTCTGATGGAGTCCGCCGGCGTGCCGCTGGTGCCGGGCTACCACGGCGAGGCTCAGGACCTGGAGACCTTCCGCGCCGCCGCCGAGCGCATCGGCTACCCGGTGCTGCTCAAGGCCAGCGCCGGGGGTGGCGGCAAGGGCATGAAGGTGGTCGAGGACGAGAGCCAGCTGGCCGACGCCCTGGCCTCGGCGCAGCGCGAGGCGCAGTCGTCGTTCGGCGATGCGCGGATGCTGGTCGAGAAGTACGTGCTCAAGCCGCGTCATGTGGAGATCCAGGTGTTCGCCGACCAGCACGGCAACTGCCTGTACCTCAACGAGCGTGACTGCTCGATCCAGCGTCGCCACCAGAAGGTGGTCGAGGAAGCCCCGGCACCGGGCCTCTCTCCCGAGCTGCGCAAGGCCATGGGCGAGGCCGCGGTGCGCGCCGCCCAGGCCATCGGCTACGTGGGCGCCGGCACCGTCGAGTTCCTGCTCGATGCCCGTGGCGAGTTCTTCTTCATGGAAATGAACACCCGCCTGCAGGTGGAGCACCCGGTCACCGAGGCCATCACCGGGCTCGACCTGGTGGCCTGGCAGATCCGCGTGGCCTGCGGCGAGTCGCTGCCGATCACCCAGGAGCAGGTGCCGCTGATCGGCCATGCCATCGAGGTGCGGCTGTATGCGGAGGATCCGGCCAACGAGTTCCTGCCGGCCACCGGCACCCTGGCGCTGTACCGCGAGTCGGCGCCGGGCGAAGGCCGTCGGGTGGACAGCGGCGTCAGCGAAGGCGACGTGGTGTCGCCGTTCTATGACCCGATGCTGGGCAAGCTGATTGCCTGGGGGCAGGACCGCGAGCAGGCGCGCCTGCGCTTGCTGGCGATGCTCGATGAGTTCGCCATTGGCGGGGTGAAGACCAATATCGCCTTCCTGCGCCGCATCCTTGCGCACCCGGCGTTTGCCGAGGCGGAGCTGGACACCGGATTCATTCCGCGTCACCAGGACGTGTTGCTGCCGGCGCCGCAGGCGCTGCCGGCGCAGTTCTGGGAGGCTGCTGCCGAGGCGTGGCTGCAAGGCGAGCCTGCACTGCAGCGCCAGGACGACCGCGCTTCACCGTGGGCGGCCCGCGACGGCCTGCGCCTGGGCTTGCCGGCGCGCAGCAGCCTGCACTTGCAGTGCGAAGGGCATGAACAGGCGGTGGCATTGGAGCGCATCGCGCCTTCGACCTATCGGCTGGAGGGGGAGCAGCTGTGTCATGACCAGGACGGCCTGCGCCGTCGGCATCTGGCGGTGCGTCGAGGTGGCACGTTATACCTGCAGTGGGCCGGCGAGTTGCACGCCATCAGCGTCCATGACCCGATTGCAGCGGCGGAAGCCAGCCACAGCCATCAGGGCGGGCTGGGCGCGCCCATGAATGGCAGCATCGTGCGAGTGCTGGTGGAGCCGGAGCAGGTGGTCGAGGCCGGTACCGCGCTGGTGGTGCTGGAGGCGATGAAGATGGAGCACAGCATTCGGGCGCCCCACTCCGGGACGGTGAAGGCACTGTTCTGCCAGGAGGGGGATATGGTTAGCGAAGGGACAGTGCTGGTCGAGCTGGAGGCATAACGAGCTTTCAAGGTTGAGATAGGGGCGCTTTGCGCCCCTTTCGCGGCACAAGGCCGCTCCTACAGGGAAGCTCGGTTTCCTGTAGGAGCGGCCTTGTGCCGCGAAAGGGCTGCACAGCAGCCCCGGCGATCTAGAGCACCCCGTGCATCCGCACCACAACACCAAGGAACTCGCACCCCTCCTCGCACAACACCGTCGGATACAAGGTATTGAGCGGCCTGAGCATCCGCTGCCCACCCTCCTCGATCAACTCACGCAACACCGCCGGCTTACCGGGCTGCCGAGCCACCACCAGCCTGCCCGGCGTCACCTCGACCCCGGCATCCACCAGCACCCGCATCCCCTGCGGCACGCTCCTGCCACTGGCGGCATTCATCGAATCGTTCTCGACCGGCAACCAGAACGCGTTGCCCGCAGGCATGTAATCGGTCAACTCGTGAATTTCACTGGATTGCGGCAAAGGCCCGTCCAGATCGGCCCAGCCCAGCACTGGAAAGCGAAAACTGGCATGGCGCAAGGCATTGACCGATTGCGGCCGCTCTACGGCATAGACACCTCTGGTCTCGCGAACCGTGGTGTCACGCTCGACCACCATCACCCGCGCTTCGAGGCACACCAGCCCGAGCTTTTCCAGCTTCTCGTTGACTGTCACCAGGGTGGGTCTGCGCGTGCCACGCAGCCAATGGCCGACACCGCCTTGGGTCATGCCCAGGCGTTCGGCCAGTTGATGCTGCTTGAGGTTGTGCTCGCGCTGGTAGCGCGAGAGAAATTCGATCCAGTTTTCCATGGCTGTGAACGATACGGACTGGATGAACGGCATCAATACACATCCTGAATTATCTCAGAACTCAAAAATAATACAAATTGACCTAACATCAACGCTCATTGTCCTCGAAGGGATTTCACAGGAGCAGTCATGAGCAACTCGACAAAAGAAGAAACAGATCTCGACGAAGAAGCAGCCCGCCGCGCCCTCGATTTCTACCTCAACCCCACCCCCACGCCCCGCGACCTGGAGCGTTCTCTATGGACCCTGCGCGATGGCGTCAGCAACGCCCAGGCCTGCGACCATGCCATGGCCCTGCTGCGCTGCGCGTCGGCCACGGCACAGGAAACCGGCAATCATCTGCAGGGCACGACGCGGGAAGTGGTGTTTGCGCTGATGCACATGGTCAACATGGCCCGGGCCCTGCTGGAGCAGTGCCACGCCACGGAAAAGGCATCGATCTGAAGGGAGAACGTGATGGCCGACGAACGGCAAAAGCCCCGATTGCCGGGGACGAGGCGTGCGTCAGTTAGATAATTTTTTGCAAATCGCGGAAAAATCATTTGACTGGCAAATGATAACGATTATTATTGCACTCAGCAGGTCGCGAGACCCGCTGGATAACCTGCAACGTCCTCAGGTCGGACGCTCAGATTATCTCCTCATCAGGCTAATCACGGTTTTTGACCCGGCTTTTTGCCGGGTCATTTTTTTTGGCTCTTCAGGCTAATGAAGATCGTTGATGGCGGCGATGATAGCAAAACTGTGTCAGGACGTGAACGCTCATTACAAATCTTTGCGGAATCAGCACTTGAGAATCAATCTCGTTTAGCCTAAGCTGGTTTCGCGTCAAGGAAGACGCCCCCACCCCTTTCCTTCATGAGCAAGGAGCTGTCCATGACCCGCCTGCTGCTGCCCCTCGAGCATGACCCGCACACCGCCGAACAGCATGGCGAAGACGCGCTGCTGCACGCGCTCAAGCGCCTGCCGCGCCGGGTCCAGCAAGTCTTCCTGCTCAACCGCCTCGACCAACAGGGCTTCGCCGCCATCGCCGAACGCCTGGACCTGCCGCTGATCAGCATCGAGCGCCACATGAACCAGGCCCTGCAGACCGCCCGCGCCCCCGGCGACGCGCTGGCCAGCATCGCCGGCCAATGGTACGTGCGCCTGCAGAGCCCGCAGGTGACCGCCAGCGAACGCATCGACTTCCGCCGCTGGCTGGATGCCGACCCCGACCACCTGCGTGCCTTCCACGAAACCGAACTGCGCTGGCGCAGCCTGCTCGCCCCGGCGCGACAGCTCGGCCATGACGGCTGGTACCGGCAAGGGCGTGCGGCGCTGTCGCTGGGTGGCTGCTCGATTGCCGTCGGGCTTGGTGTTGCCGCCCTCGTGGCTTTGGGACTGCTGACCTGAACCCGGGGCGCAGCCCCCCGAAAATTCCTGCCCCGACCGCTCTAGCCGGTGGTTTGAAGTCATAACAGCCCTTCAAAGAGAACTTTCCTACAGCAATGTAGGAAGCCGTTGGCAAGACTTCCTCCCGCACGCCCCCTATGGTCCTAGCCTTGTGCCACGCATCGAGCGCGCTTCTCCACATTGAGGCGCCCGACAACAATGGACAGGGACCGCCATGCTTAACCATTCCGACCTGCGCTACAGGTCAAACCCCTTCATCGCTACAACCAACTGCGAGATTGCGCCTTCCTGCTATCCGCGCCAGCGACTCATGCTGCCCCAACGATACTCAAAGGGGGTACGCCCATGACCCTCAGCAAGCGAATCGCCCACGTCATCGCCGAATCCGTCCTGCCCCACGACCAGTGCCAGGCCTGCGAACGCAAGGGCCTGCCCATCCTGCCCCTGCGTCGCGCCCTGGTCCCGGACCTGCGCCCGGCCTACCGCTACCCCTTGGCCGGCGGTGACCAGGTCGCCACCCGCATGGGGCTGCGCACCCTGCGCACCGGCTACCTGTATGTCCTGCTCGACCAGCGCATCTGGTACGCCTACGAAGTCACCGACGAGGCCCACCTGCGCCGCTTCAACCCCCTCGAGCCGCCACCCGCGCCGCCGCGCCTGCTCGCCCGCCAGTGCCTGGGCGAAAACCACGACATCCCCTCTTCCTTCCTCACCGTCGACACCGAGGCCTTCTCCACTGCCTGGATCGCCTTCAGCAGCGACGCCTGGCCGCCCAGCGTGCTCAATGCCTACCGCAACGCCAAGACCCCGCCCGAGCGCTTCCAAGTGCTGGACCTCGCCCTCGCCCGCAGCGCCCCCGCCCAGGTGGGCATGGCCATGACCCTCAGCGAGCTGCAGGTGGACCGCCAGGTCTTCGAGTACAACCAGCAACTGCCCGGCGCCTTCGACAGTGTCCATGGCTTTCACAGCCGCCTCCTGCGCCAGACCGCCACCCGCGGCTACCTGATCAACGCCATTGCCCGCCACCAGCTCGAACACGGCGTGCTCGCCCTGGTGCTCGACGACACCGTCGGCCTGGTCCAGGAGTACAACCACCAGCGCCTCAACTGGATCGCCCGACGCCAGCAATGGCGCGAGGACCCGCTGCGCGCCTATCAGCTGCAGACCTCGCAGATCCTGCTGACCCTGCGCGCCATGCAATGGCCCTGGGCCGAGCAGCGGACCCCGTCCTTCGAGCCCCACAGCGGCGATGGCCCGCCGGTGTTCGTCGACCCGCAGGTGGAGCGCCAGCGCGAGGTCGAACGGCGCGCCCGGGACGGCGTCGCCCGGCTCGAGGAGCGCTACCACGAGCCCCTGCGCGCGGGTTTTCAAGCCGAGTACGAGCGCCAGGAAGCCGAGTACCAGCGCTACATCGACCTGAATACCCAGGCCTACACCCAGCTCTGCGACAGCAGCCTGTTCCACGCCATCGAGGAACACGACTACGACGGCGACGACCGCGAGTCCGGCATCGCCTACAGCAAGACCATGGCCCTGTGCCTGGCCGGCGGCGTCACCGAGGCCCCCGACGCGGACGGCGAAGCCCGCGCCCCTGACCCGGGCAGCAGCGCGGCGCTGTGGCAGCGCTGGCTGCAGGATCCCAACAGCCCGCCCTACCGCGCCGTGCTCCTGCGCGACCGGGCCGTGCTCGCCGCGCTGCTGCCCAGTTTCTCCACCACCGACCCCACCGACTGGGGCGACAGCGAGAAGCTCTATGGGGCGCTGAGCAAGGTCATCGCCAGTGACGATGCCGGCTTGAACCTGCGTGACACCCTGCGCCAGGCCATCGCCGAGACGCAAGGCGCGATCAATGGCGCCAGCCTGCGCCTGAAGCCCCTGCTGCCGCCCGGCGTGCAGCGCGCCGTGATGCGCCTGAACAGCGCCAGCCAGTGGCTGTACAACGGCGTGCAACTGATCGAGCTACAGGTGCAGATGAAGCTCAGCGAGTACTACGCCCTGCAGAGCGCCCACCTGCGCGAACTGCAGCACAAGGCCAGCGCGCAGACCGCCAAGGCCCGCGAGCGCATGCTCCTGGGCCTGCGCGAATTCGATGCCGAGGTGAGCGCGTCCAGGCGCTGGGTGCGGCCGGTCATCCAGCACGGGCTGCTGAGCCTGGCAGTGCTCGACCCGAAGCTGGCGCACAGCGTCGTCACCGTCAGCGTCTGGGTCGAGGGCACCGCCGACGTGCTGCAGGAGCGCCTGGCCCAGGAAGCCGGTCTGCGCGTCAACCAGCTCAGCGACGCCGCGCAGATCAGCCTGGTCAACCTCTCGGTCGCCGCAGGAACCCTCGACGCCAACGCCCGCCAACTGCTCCACGGTATGCGCATCACCGCGAAGCAGGCGGCGCAGCTGGTGCACACCAGCTTCACCGGCTTGCGCGGCGTGGCCGGCAGCTGGGAGCTCCTGCTGGCCCTGGGCGGCTTGTACCTGACCCACGATAGCCTGGCGAAGAATCTGGAAAAAGCGGAAATCGAGATCGGCGAGAAATCCAGGGAAGCGGTGATGGCGTTGCATGGGTCCAAGCTGGCGATTCTTGGCGGAGGGATCGAGGCACTGGGTTTAATCATCAGGACCGGCGCCACGCAGATCAACACCAGGATACCCATGACACCTGCGGGGACGGCCCGGATGGCCACTGTCATAGAAATGGGGCGGGCAACGGTCAGGGTAGGTGCCGTCATGGGAGCCGTGGCCGGAATTTACGATACGGCACAGGCAGTGTTTGCCTCAAGGCGAACATGGGCGAATGGGGATACAACCGCTCGGAATGCTTATAGTGCGACGGCATTTATATCATTAGCCGGAACAATCTATGCTATTTATGCAGTTTTCAGCCCAGCACTATTTGGCCCACTAGGTATAGCAATCACCCTTGCAATAGGTGCTTACAGCACTAAAAAGTGGGCAGAGGGCAAAGAATCAACCCCATTAGAGCGTTGGGCAAGACGGTGTTATTTCGGCAAAGCCAATGAAACCCCTGCCATCCACTGGGAGTTCCCTGAGCATGCTGACATCGCTTTTGCAGCGTTAAACGCCGCCACATTGGGTGTTGAGGCGGGCGTAAAATTCGAATCCCAAAGAGCCGACCCCACGCTCACGGCTAAAATAGGATGGATTGCTCAGGCAGCCACCGAGCAAAAACTAACATTCAAGATATTGCTGCCCAATATCAATGCTTCAAGCTACAGCTATCACTGGTCCCTGACCGTTCACCGACATGGCGATGGGGTTCCGTCCAACTACACGAGCGGCGAGATCATCGCCACAGGATCCCATGCAGTTTTACATCCATTGCCAACCTCGCAAAAAAGCCGTCGTCGCGCCCCTCTCGCAAAGTGAAAGACTACAGAGCAGATACCCTCATCCAAAACACCAGCAAAAAATCCGCAGTGTTGCACTCCGGTGATTCCACTACCACCGAGTTCATAACCGGCCACATAGAACTCACCCCAAGCCTTGGCAGGCACAGCATACAGGCTGCAACTTTAAACGTCACTTACTGGCCAGATCGTAATTCCCCAGAGGCCTATGCAAATCTGGAAATCCTGGAAACCCACAAATGACTACCTCCAATGACGACTTACCTGAGCGTATTCTAGGCTGGAAGTATGACCTACCTCCTCCCAATGAGGAGCCCACACAGAAACTCAACGCAACCTTACTACCACCCACTCCAAACAAAATAAATAATATTTATATAGAGATCCCAAGATCAACACTAAAAATCAGGGGCATCGGCCTCATCGGTGGAAGCATCGCCATGCTGCTGGGTTTACTACCAATCTTAACCTTAGTTCATACCACATTAATCGAAGGAGAGAAAATTGGATTAGACTTCGCAATAATTCTAACCATAATTACCGCTGCCTACTGGGTAACGATACCTCTCGTACGCCTGGACATTGAGCTACCGCGCGACGAGCCAATCCGTTTTAACCGGCTCCGACAAAAAGTTTATTTTTACGAGTACAGACAAGACAGGGTTCGGGTACTCAGCAAAAAGCACTGGGGGGGTACGCCCTGTCGTTTATAACTGGAGCGACCTCATCGCCGAGGTCTATAGCCTTTATGCCCCGATGGGCAACGGCGGACTCGTTGAGAATATCGTCATCGCCGTACGCAAGACAGGTACCAACGAAATAATCGACCGCCTGTTCTTCAGTCATGACCTTGAGGATGGCAAGCAATACTGGGAGATCATCAGACTGTTCATGCAACAGGGCCCAGACGCACTTCCCACCTTTGTTCGCCCACCCCGCGATTGGGACAATGACTTCGAACTCACCCCCATTCGCCGATTAGCCCCCAGGGTGCAATGGCCGGAAGCCATAGACCGCGAATCCCGCACCGCCCCTGAGCCCTCCACCGACTCACAGGCCACGAACAAAGTGACACCCTGAACACCTTTCGCGGTGTAGAGTACCTCCCACAACAACGCCAACAGGAGGCTGGCAATGACCGTGACGCTCTCCCCGCTGCACATTGACTGCGATTTCGACTCCGGCAACATCCTGGTCCTGGACGCCAGCAACCCTGCGCATGTCCACCTGAACATCCGCCCGGACACCAACAGTGGCCACTTCCAGTGGTTCCACTTCAAGGCCAGCGGCCTGACCCCGGGCCAGGTCCATCGCTTCAGCCTGGACAACGCTGCCGAGTCCTCCTACAAGAACGCCTGGACCGGCTACCACGCCGTGGCCTCCTACGACCAGCAGACCTGGTTCCGCGTGCCCAGCCAGTTCGACGGCAAGGCCCTGAGCTTCGACTTCAAGGCTGAACAGGCGCAGGCCTGGTTCGCCTACTTCGAGCCCTACCCGCGCGCCCGTCACAACCAGCTGATCGAGCGCGCCAAGCAGATCCCGGGCGTCGAACTGCTGGCCAGCGGGCGCAGCGTGCAGGGGCGCGACATTCCGCTGCTGCGCGCGGGCAATGGCGCGGACGGCAAGCGCAAGCTGTGGATCATCGCCCAGCAGCACCCGGGCGAGCACATGGCCGAATGGTTCATGGAAGGCGTGATCGACGCCCTCGAAGCCAACGGCCCGGTCATCCGGCAACTGCTGGCCAAGGCCGACCTGTACCTGATCCCCAACATGAACCCGGACGGCGCCTTCCTTGGCCACCTGCGCACCAACTTCAAGGGCAAGGACCTGAACCGCGCCTGGCAGGACGCCAGCGTTGAACTGAGCCCCGAAGTGTTCTTCGCCCAGAGCCAGATGAAGCTGCATGGCGTGGATGCCTTCATCGATGCCCATGGCGACGAGGAGATCCCCCATGTGTTCACCGCGGCCTGCGAGGGCAACCCCGGCTACACGCCGCGCATCGCCAAACTGGAAGAGCAGTTCCGCAGCACCCTGTGCAGCCTGACGCCGGACTTCCAGACCAAGTACGGCTACACCCGCGACGAGCCGGGCCAGGCCAACATGACCCTGGCCTGCAATGCCGTGGGCCAGGCCCATGACTGCCTGTCGCTGACCCTGGAGATGCCGTTCAAGGACCACGACGATGCGCCGAACCCGCGCACCGGCTGGTCGGGCGAGCGCTCGAAGGCGTTGGCCGGGGCGGTGCTGGAGACGTTGCTGAAGATGGTCGACGATTTGCGCTGAGCAACGCGATCTCCTATCGGAAATCGCCCTGCCCTTCAGGCTGCGCTGTCGTACAGAGAGCAATGTTGGAACATCACCAGCGTGGGAGCGGGCTTGCCCCGCGATCACCGGCGTAGCCGGTGCCATACACCACATCGCGGGGCAAGCCCGCTCCCACGCTGCCCCGTTACGTTCTGTTCCGTGGAAGGCGAGGAAGCCTACTCAGAACTGCACATCCAGGATCACACTGTCGGTATAGGTCGCCGCCGGCGGCGTGGCCTGGTCGGTGTACACCTTGGCGTTGTAGTTGAACACCTGGCTCCCCGTCCCGGTCCCCGCCCCGGGGTTCACCTCGGCATCGCTGCTCGAACGCCGCGCCGCGCCCACCGAGCCCCAGCGCACCACGCCGGCGCTTTTGAAGATATCGTAGGCCAGGTAGTTGTTGGCGCTGGACTTCATCCGCCGCCGCCCGCCCGAGACGTTCTGCCCGTCATCCAGCCCTACCGTGTAGTTGCTGCCCTTGGTGCACGACACGCTCACGCTCTGGTTCACCGTGCCAAACCCGGCCACCACCGGCGCGCTGGCGAAGCTGATGTTGGGCGTGGTGATCTGGCAGTCGTTGGTCACCGTAAGGCTGACCAGCAGGGTTTGGTTACCACTGCCGATGTCACGCCCCAGGCAAATGTTGCCGATACCGATACCCGAGCAGTAGTTCCAGCTCCAGGCGATGTTCAGGGTTTCCTGGTACAGGCCGGCGGCGACGTTGGCGCCGACCACGGTCTTCAGGTACAGCGGCACGGTCCTGGGCGTACTGCCGTTGAGCAGGCCCAGTGCGTCGATGATGCCATTGCGGGCAAAGTCGAACTGCACGCCCCGGCTGATAGGGTAACTGGTGGTGTTGTTGGCGTAGATCGTATAGGGGATCACATCGCCGGTCGGCCCCACCAGGCCGCTGCTGGAAGAGGTGATGGTGGCGTAGAAATGGTCGCTGCTGACCAGCAACGACAACAGCGAACCGGTACATTGCAGGCCGGCGTTGGTGCTCGAGGCGCTCTGTACCGTGGTGCGCACCAGCGTCGAGTTGACCGAACCGAACGCCGCCGGCGCGGTGGCCACCGCCGAGCACAGCGCCCAGGCGGTCCCCGGCAGCGACAGCAACCCCGCCAGGCAACCGCTGGCCAGCCGGTTCATCGGCACACCAGCGGGCCGATCAGCGGGATCGGCCCCTGCCCTTCAGGCAGGTCGAACGCCACCTGGCACTGGCCGCCATCGGCCTTGTCCACCTGCAGGCGATTGTGCGGCGCCAGGTTCTCCAGGTAGACCAGCCCATCCCACCCCACCACCGCCTCGCCGCCGCTTTCCTGATGGCGTACCCGGCTGCCCAGCTTGAGTTCCTGCTGGTCAGCATCGACCAGCACCAGGCTCGCCGCCAGCACTCGCTTGAGCGGGAATTCCAGCAGATAGCCGCTGCCACGGCGTACCGCCACGCGCTGCTCCACCTGCGGCGCCAGCACATCGGCGGGCAGGTCCATCGGGTCGATCTCGTACTTGCCGCGGTAGTAGCCGCTGCTGTACGGCACCAACAGGTGGCCGTTGCGGTCGGTGCGGCCGATCTGCTGGTTCTCGTAGCGCACCGGCACGTCAGCGTAGCCGCTGGTGCTGACCACCACGAAAGCGTCGTCGATGCGGTTGGCGGCGAACAAGCCTGCGTCCATCAACACCAGCGAGCCGCTGGCGTCGGCCCAACGGGTCATCTCGCCGCCGCTGCCGTAGGCGCCCACCTGCAACTGCACCGACTGCAGGCGCCAGGTCAGGTCGGCCTGGCGGTAGTCGTCGCGGTTGCCGCCGGTGGCGTAGCCCAGGTTGTAGCCCACCCCGCCGCCCACCGGCACCGCCTGGCTGTAGTTGACCCGCTGCAGGTCCTGGCCGTCCTTGCTGCGCTCGGCGCTGAAGGCCAGGGTGCCGCGCAGGTCGAAGGGGATCACCAGCTGCGCCTGCACCGCCCACTGGCTGTCACCGACCTCGCGGTTGGCCGACAGGTACAGGCTGCTGTTGCGCCACAGCGGCTTGCTCCAGCTCAGGTTGATCAGCCGCGTGCGCGTGCCGTCGCCGGCGCGCACGTCGAAATAGCCGGCACCAAGGCTGCCATAGCGGTCCAGGTTGAGGCTCAGGGTGGCCTGCTCGCTGCGCTGGCTCAGGCGGGTGAAGGGGCTGTCGACCAGCGACAGGTCGGCGTAGTCGCCGTGGCGCTGCACGCGCTGGTAGTTGAAGCCGATGCGCCGGCTGTTGTACTGGTAGCCCAGCGCCACCTGCTGACCCGTATCGCCTTCGAAACGGCTCTGGGTCAGCGCCGCGTTGAGCACGCCGAAGGTGCCCAGGCGCAGGTTGCCGCCCAGGCCGCCGAGCATCATCGACTCGGCGCTCTCGGCATGGGTTTCCAGGGTGAAGTAGTCGGACACCCCGTGGCGCAAGGTCGCCGAGGCCACGCCCGGGCCATAGGCGAAATCGCGCACGGCATAGTCGCGGCGCAGGCTGCCGGCAGCCACCGAGAAGTCCGACAGCCCCTTGGCCAGCAGGCTGCTGGTGACATAGAACGGCAAGGTGGTCGACACCTGGCGGCCGAGGGCGTCGGTGGTCACCACCACCGCCTCGCCAGCGCCGTTGATGAACGGCACGTTGGTCAAGGTATAGGGGCCCGGCTGCAGCTCGGTGCTGCTGCTCTTGTAGCCGTTGATGAACAGGTCCAGCGAGGTCGGCACGGCGGCTTCGCCGGCAAAGGCCGGCAGCGGATAGGTGACCAGGTCGGGACGGGCGCCGAAGTCGCGGGACAGTTGCAGGCCGCCCACCCGCACCGAGGTGGTCCAGGGCAGCGCACCGGTCACCAGGTCGCCGGCCTCATAGGTGAGCAGGCGCTGCTCGTCGGTGTAGCGGAAGGTGGTGTCGTAGCGCAGGAAACCCTGGCGGCCCTGGGCCTGGGCGCCATTGAACGACTGGCGCCACTGCCCGGTGGTGGAAAAGGTACCCCAGTCGTCGAACAGGCGCAGCTCGTTCCAGGCGGCCAGGTAGCTGCCGCCCTCGTCGGTATCGTTGAGGTAGGCATCGTAGTTGAGCAAGGCACCGAAGCTGCTGCGCGCGTCGCTGGCCGGGTACAGGTTGCGCTCGCCGACCTGCTGGTTGGGCAGCCAGGCCGGCGGCACCTGCAGCAGCAGGCGCTGGTTCTGGCTGTCGTAGTCGCTGTGCAGGCCGGGGATCTCGTCCAGGGCCACTTCGCCCTGGGGTTCGCCCGGCAGCCTGATGCCCGCCTCGCGCAACACTTCGCTGGCCAGGTACAGGCGCCCGGCGCGCTGCTGCACCGGCACCAGCTCAGCCTTGGCCACCTGGTTCACCTGCAGGTCGAGGTACAGCGTGGCGTCGGCGATGGCGGCCTGTTCCGAGGGCGGCGGCGGCAGGTCGTCGGCCACGCCCAGGCCGGGCCCCAGCACCGCCAGGCCCAGGCACAATCGGTGCGTTGCCACCCGCACCCAGCTCACACACGACTTCCAACCATTACCGGGTCCTCCCTGGCCCCTGTGATCCGTTCAAGCGCGGCTCATTGCCCCTGTTTGATGGCCTGGGCCACCTCCTGGCCGTTGACCCGCCCCTTGAGCACGCTGGCGGCGCCCGGCGCGGCCGGTGCCGGCCAGCGCATGCTGGCGCCAGGCAGCACGTAGCCGAGCAGCCCCTCGACCAGCGGCCGGTCCTGGCCGGCCTGCTGCAACACCACGTCGGTCAGCCGCGCATGCACCGGCCCCGTGTTGCGCAGCTCGACATAGGGCTTGCCCTGCACCGTCACCGCGCGCCAGCTCAACTGCGGCTTGCCCACGCCTTCGACGCTGCGCTTGCCCTCAGGGTCGGGCTTGCCCCACAGCCCCTCGCCGTAGACGAACAGCGGCACCGAGTAGCGCATCTGCAGGCGGATCGCCGCCTTTGGCCCTTCGCTGGCGGCATCGGCCGGCAGCGGCGAAGGGATCTCGTCGATGATGATGCGGTAGGCTTGCTCCTGCCCTGCCGGCGAGCTGCCGGTGCGGGTCAGGCGGATCAGCTGCTTCTGCCCCGGCGCGATAGTGGCCACCGGCGGGCTGCCGATGATCTCGCGCTGGGCCTGGAACTGCTCCTGGTACTCGCCCTGGCGCCAGGCGAACACCCGCACCTGCAGGCTGGTCGGCGCCGAGCCACGGTTTTCCAGCCACAGTGCGCCGGCCTTCTGGTCGGCCTCCAGCACCGGGTCGATCGGCCAGATCAGCACCGAAGTGGCCGCGAAGGCCGATGCGCAGCTGGCCAACAGCAGCAGCCCGATGATCCCACGCGCCCGTTTCGCGCCTGCCCCCATGCCCCTCTCCTTCTCGGTTATCCGCAGTGGCCTGTCACCAGGTCACCGTCACTTGCACGACATCGGTATAGGTCCCGGCCGGCAGGGTGCCGGTCAGGGTGGTACGGCCATAGACCGGCAGCTTGATCGCCGTCGGGTCGCTGTAGCTCACCGCCACGCTGCTGCCGATGCCCAGGCTCTGACTGAACGCGGCGTCGCGGTACAGCTGGTAGGCCAGCAGCTGCGTGCCCCCCGAACGCTTGAGGTTGCGCGTGCCGCTGGTGCTGTTCTGGCCGCCATCCAGGCTCATGCTCAGGGCCACGCCGGGGGTGCACTGGAAGGTCACCGTGCTGCCGCCGAGCGAGGTGCTCAGGGTGGCGGTGGACAGCGCCGAGCTGGTGCCGTAGTCGAGCACGCCATAGGCCGTCACGCCGCCGACCACCAGGCAGCCGGCGACGATCTGCGCCGTCACCTGGAAGGTGCTGGTGGTGACCGCGTGGGCACCCTGGGTCAGCGCCAGGCACAGCCCGACGGCCAGCAGCCGCGCCGTGCCCGGCATGGCTCAGAAACTCAGCTCGACCGCCACCGTGTCGGTGTACACCCCGGCCGGCAGGCCGGCCTTGCCGCGGGCCTGGCCGTACAGGTTGACGGTCTGCGCCACGCCGGTGCTGGTCGGCAGGGTGATGGTGCCGTCGATCGCCAGCAGCTGAGTGTGCCCGGCGTCGGTGTAGAAGTCGTAGGGCACGAAATTGCCCGCGCCATCGGCCAGGGCCCGGGTCCCGCCGGCGGACTGCGAGTCGTGGGTACCGGCACGCACCTTGATCGTCGGCACCGTGCCTGCCGAGCAGAGAATGCTCATGGCCCCGCCACCGCCGCCGAGCACCTGGCCATTGGCGGTGGTGAACAGCGAGTCCTGAGTGCCGAAGTTGAGGCTGCCGAAGTTCAGCCCCGAGGTGCCGCCGCTGCCGTTGACCTGGCAGGCGGCGGTCAGTGTCAGGGTCGAGCTGATGGTGCCGGTCACGGTGGCGGCCTGGGCCTGGGCGGCCAGGGCCAGGCCAAGGCCGGCGAAGATGCAGCGGGTGAGGTGCTTGGGCATCGGAATCTCCTTGCGTGTTACCAGTCCAGGGTCACCCTGAGGGTGTCGCGATACAGCCCGGCAGGCAGCGCGCGCGGTTGCGCGACCACCACGCCGTAGATGGGCACGGGCACCTGCTGGGTGCCGCTGATGGTGAAGGTACGGGCCTGGCCGATGCCGTAGCGGCTGTTGCCACCGGGATCGATGGCCAGTTGATAGGGAATGAGTTCGCGGCCGTTGCTCAGGCGGCGCACGCCGTCATTGCCGTTCTGCCCGCCGTTGATGCGCACGCTGAAGGCGCGCACCTGCGGCGAGCAGCTGATCTGCAGGCTGCCCTCGCCGCCGGCCTCGTCGACCCGGCTGGTCAGCGGCTGGTCCCAGGTCGGCCCGCGGGCGCCGAAGTCCATCAGGCCCGGGTTGCCCAGGGTGGCCGGTTGCGGGTCGCTGCTGATCTGGCAGGCGGCGCTGATCACCAGCCGCGCCTGGATGAAGCCGGTGGTGGTGCCGTGGGCCGCGCCACTGGGCAGCAGCAGCGGGCCGAGGGTCAGCAGCAGGATCGAACCACGGTGCAACGCGTCCATGAGCATGCAGCCTCCCTACCAGGTGACCGTGACTTTGAGCAGGTCGGCGTACAGCCCGGCGCGGGGCGCCCAGGCCAGCGTGTCGATCCGTGCGTAGAGGGGCAGCTCCGCCGAGCCGCTGTCCGGCACCCGTGCCGATTGCGCCACGTCCACCGCCAGCGGCTGGCGCCAGGCGGCGTCACGGAACAGGCGGTAGGGAATCGGTCGGGCTTGGGCATCGGGGCTGGCGAGGTAGCGCACTTCGCCGACGCCACCATGCTGGCCGCCATCGACACGCACCTGGTACGGGGTGTCCGGGTTGCACTCCAGGCGCGGCGGGCGCTGGGCGAGCAGCACGCCGCTGGCCGGCGCACCTGGGCCGTCCAGGCGCGCCACGCTGCCCAGGTCGATGCGCCCCAGCGCCTGCGGGCCGGCCTCGCGCTGCTGGGTGACCAGCATGCAGCCGCGCTGCACGCGCACCTGCACTTCAACGAGAAAATCCGCTGCCATGGCGTTGCCACTCAACCACAGGCCCAACAGCATGGCCACTAAGCGCTCCGTCACCGGTCGATCCTTGTGCGTATGGGTTGAGCTTGAGCGTAGCAGCGCGATTGGATCCGGGCCGGGGTGGGCCTACCCCTCTTTGGCATTAATGAAAAGGACGGAGTCGGTAGCCAGGCCAGTGCACAGGCGCCCCAGAAAATTTCCCGCCCCGACCACGAAACCCTGGCGCCCATCACCTTTCAAATAACCAGACCCCGGCAAAGCGGCCGCCATTCTGATACCGTTCAGCAGCAACATCCTGTGCAAACGCATGCCCCATGCGTGGACGGACCCTACAGGAGAGTCCCGTGACGACCGACCCGACCTCGCTCGACCAGGCAATCGAGCGCTGTGCCCAGGAGCCGATCCAGGTTCCGGGCAGCATTCAGCCCCAGGGTTTCCTGCTGGTGCTGGACGAGACCGACCTGCGCGTGCTGCAGGCCAGCGAGAACGCCGAGCGCTGGCTGGGCGTGCCGGCCCGCGCCCTGATCGGCCAGGCCTTCGCCGAACTGGTCGGCGAAGGTTTCGACCTGCGCCAACAGTTGGCGAACCTGCCCGACGATGAAATCTTCCCGTTCCACATCGGCGATGCACGGCTGCACCAAGGCGCCCCCTGGCCCGCCGCACTGCGGGTGCTGGCCCACCGTCACGACCAGGTGCTGATCCTCGAGTTCGAACCCCACCGCGATTCGCCGGGCAACGCTGGCAAGGACGACTACTACCCCCTGGTCCGCGCCTTCGTCAGCACCCTGCACCAGGCCACCCGAATCGACGAGCTGTTGCAGCAGTCGGTGCGGCAGATCAAGCGCATCACCGGCTTCGGCCGGGTCAAGGCCTACCGCTTCGACAGCGAGGGCACCGGCACGGTCCTGGCCGAGGACGCCGACCCTGGCTACCCCAGCTACCTGGGCCTGTGCTTCCCGGCCTCGGACATCCCGCGCCAGGCCCGCGAGCTGTACCGGATCAACCGTATCCGGGTGATCGAGGACGCGAACTACCAGCCCTCGCCCCTGGTGCCGGCCGCCAACCCGCGCACCGGCAAGGCCCTGGACATGAGCTTCGCCGCCCTGCGCAGCGTCTCGCCGGTGCACCTGCAGTACATGCGCAACATGGGCACCCTGGCCTCGATGTCGCTGTCCATCGTCGTCAACGACCAGCTCTGGGGGCTGGTGTCCTGCCACCACGAGCAACCGCGCCCGGTGGACTTCAAGACCCGCACCGCCTGCGAATTGCTGGCCAACGTGCTGTCGCTGCAGATCGAGGCCATCGAGTCGCACGACAGCACCCGCCAGCTGCTCGACCTGCGCCAGCGCATCGTGCGCATGCTCGCCGCGATGGCCGACCACGACAGTGTCAGCGACGGCCTGCTGGCCCTGCCCGAGGTGATGCTGCAGTTCGCCGGGGCCACGGGCGCGGCGATCATCAGCGCCGAGCGCTGCGACCTGATCGGCGCCACGCCGCCGGCGGCGCAAGTCAACGCCTTGGCGCACTGGCTGGCACAGCGTGGCGGCGACGCAGTGTTCCATACCGAAAACGTGCGGCGCGACGTCGACGAGCTGCCGGAGCTGGCCCGGCATGCCGCCGGCGTGCTGGCGGTGGCGATCTCGCAGATCCATTCGCATTACCTGCTGTGGTTCCGCCCCGAGCAGGCCCACACGGTGAATTGGGCCGGCCGCCCGGAAAAGACCGTGGCGCCCCAGGGCAACCTCAACCCACGGCACAGCTTCGAGCGCTGGCAGGAGGAAGTGCGCGGCTTCAGCGCGCCCTGGGATCCGCTGATCATCGAAGGCGTGCAGGAACTGCGCGGCGCGGTGCTCGGCATCGTCCTGCGCAAGGCCGAGGAAATGGCGCAACTGGCCGGCGAACTGAGGCGCTCGAACAAGGAACTCGAAGCGTTCTCCTACAGTGTGTCCCACGACCTGCGCGCACCCTTGCGGCACATCGCCGGCTACAGCGAACTGCTCGGCGAGATCGAGGGCGCGAAACTGTCGGAACGCGGAAAGCGCTTTCTCGGCCATATCGAGGACGCCGCGCAGTTTGCCGGCACCCTGGTGGACAATCTGCTGAACTTCTCGCAGATGGGCCGCTCGGCGCTGCGCCTGACCGACGTCGACCTCAACACCCTGATCGATGCCATCCGCACGGAGCTGGCCCCGGACTACGCAGGCCGCGCCGTCACCTGGGAAATCGCCGAGCTGCCCAAGGTCATCGCCGACCCGGCCTTCATCAACATGGTCCTGCACAACCTGATCGCCAACGCCATCAAGTACACCCGTGGCCGCGACCCGGCGCGCATCGAGATCGCCGCCGTGCGCCACCGGCACGAGATCGAATTCCTGGTGCGCGACAACGGCGTGGGTTTCGACATGGCCTACGTCGACAAGCTGTTCGGCGTGTTCCAGCGCCTGCACCGCATGGACGAGTTCGAGGGCACCGGCATCGGCCTGGCCAGCGTAAGGCGGATCATCGAGCGCCACGATGGCCGGGTCTGGGCCGAGGGCCGCATCGACCAAGGCGCCAGCTTCCACTTCACCCTCCCCCTCCACCCCACGTCTGCCTGAGGCCGGACACCATGCTCAAGCCCATCCTGCTGGTCGAAGACAATCCAAGGGACCTCGAACTGACGCTGCTCGCCCTGGAGCGCAGCCAGCTGGCCAACGAGGTCATCGTCGTGCGCGACGGCGCCGACGCGCTGGACTACCTGCTGC
Organism: Pseudomonas sp. 2hn; assembly: GCF_019646095.1. NCBI lineage: Bacteria > Pseudomonadati > Pseudomonadota > Gammaproteobacteria > Pseudomonadales > Pseudomonadaceae > Pseudomonas > Pseudomonas sp. 2hn. Next base: position 3,907,182 of record NZ_CP081016.1, read on the forward strand.
GACGCAACGCCTATGCCGAACGCGATGACGGCAACCCGGCGGTGATGCTGCTGGACCTCAAGCTGCCCAAGGTCGATGGCCTGGAAGTGCTCAAGGTGGTGCGCGACACCGCCGAGCTGCGCAGCATCCCCATCGTCATGCTGACCTCCTCGCGGGAAGGCCCCGACCTGCGCCGGGCCTATGAGCTGGGGGTCAACGCCTACGTGGTCAAGCCGGTGGAATTCAAGGAGTTCGTCACCGCCATTTCCGACCTCGGCATGTTCTGGGCGGTGCTCAATGAACCACCACCCGGTTCGCTGCGCCTGAACCGACGCGGCAGCAATTGAGGCGAACACGATGCAGCACACCCCGCTGAAGCTGTTGATGGTCGAAGACAGCGCCATGGATGCCGAGCTGATCCTGGTGCGCCTGGAGCGCAGCGGGCTGCAGGTGCAGTCGCGGCTGGTGTTCGACCATGTGGGCGCCGAGCACGCCCTGCGCGAAGCCCCCTACGACCTGATCCTGTGCGACTGTGTGCTGCCGGGCTCCTCCGGCGCCGACGTGCTGGCCACCGCCCAGCGCATCGCCCCGCACATACCGTTCATCTTCCTCTCGGGCATCTATGGTGAGGAGCACGCGGTGGAGATGATCCGCCTCGGTGCCACCGACTACGTGCTGAAGAAGAACCTGCCGCTGCTGCCCAAGGCGGTGCGCCGGGCACTGACCGAGGTGCAGGAGCGCCAGCGCCGGCGCCGCGCCGAGGAAGCCCTGGCCGAGGCCGAGGCGCGCGCGCGCATCGCCATCGACGCCGCCGGCATGGGCACCTGGGACTACCGTCCGCAGGATGGGCAGATGGTCTGGGATGATCGCTGCAAGATGCTGTTCGGGCTGCCCAGCGACACGCGGATGAACCTCGAGGTGTTTTACGCCGGCATCCATCCCGAAGACCTGCCGCGCGTGCGCGACGCTGTGGAGCAGGCCATGCGCCCGGACAGCGACGGCCATTACCGCGCCGAGTTCCGCATTGCCCCGGCCGGCGCGCTGGAGCCCCGCTGGCTGCTGTCCACCGGCCAGACCCAGTTCGTCGACGGCCTGTGCGTGCGCTTTTCCGGCGTGCTGCAGGACATCCACCCGCAACGCCAGGCCACCCAGGCGCTGGAGCAGCTCAACGAGATGCTCGGCGAACGGGTCGAGCGTCGCACCCGCGAACGCGACCGTGCGTGGGAGTTGTCCCAGGATCTACTGGCCGTGCTCAACAAGGACCTGACCCCCGTCGCGCTGAATCCGGCCTGGGAGACGGCGCTGGGCTTCCCTCGCGAGCGCCTGGCGCAGATCTCGCTGCTGCATCTGCTGCCGGAGGCCGACCAGGAAAGCTTCCTCACCGAACTGGCCACGCTGTCCCAGGGACGCACCAGCGCTCGCTTCGTCGGCCGCATCCTGCATGCCGAAGGCCAGCAGCGCTGGCTGTCGTGGGTGGTGGTGGCGGACGACAACCTGCTGCACGTGGTCGCCCGCGACATCTCCAGCGAACGCGAGGCGGTGTTGGACCTGGCCGAGGCCAACAAGCGCCTGCGCGAGCAGATCGCCGAGCGTGAACGCATCGAGGCCGCGCTACAGCAGATGCAGCGCCTGGAAGCAGTCGGCCAGCTCACCGCCGGGGTGGCGCACGATTTCAACAACCTGCTGACGGTGATTCTCACCGGCGCCAGTTTCCTGCAGAGCGACCTGGACAAGGGCCAGCTGGAGAAGGCCAGCAAGCGTCTGCAGCATATCCGCGAGGCCGGCGAGCGCGGGGCCAAGCTAACCGCCCAGCTACTGGCGTTCTCCCGCAAGCAGCGCCTGGAACCGGTGCCGCTGAACCTCAATCAGACCCTCGCAGGATTGGAAGAGCTGCTGCGCCGCACCCTGGGCGGCAGCATCACCGTGCGCCTGGAGCTGGACGCCGGTCTGTGGCAGGCCCTGACCGACCCGACCCAGACCGAGATGATCATCCTCAACCTGGCGATCAACGCCCGCGACGCCATGCCCGAAGGTGGCCAACTGACCCTGGCCACACGCAACACCCGGGTCAGCACCCGTGCGCAACGTCCGGAAGAACCGGAGCCCGGCGACTACGTGGTGCTGAACATCCGCGACAACGGTTGCGGCATGAGCGAGGACGTGCTGGCCAAGGCGTTCGAGCCGTTCTTCACCACCAAGGACATCGGCAAGGGCTCGGGGCTGGGGCTGGCGCAGGTGTTCGGCTTCGCCAAACAGTCCGGCGGCGGCGTACGCATCGACACGACACCGGGCCGCGGTACCCTGGTCAGTGTCTACCTGCCGGCGGTCAAGGCCCGCGCCGACACCTTGACGGTGGGACAGGACGAACTGCGTCCGCTGTCCAGGCAAGGCAGCGAACGGCGCATTCTGCTGGTGGATGACGACCACTTGGTGCGCGAAATGATCTGCGACCTGCTGCAACGCCAAGGCTACGAGGTGCAACAGGCACACGACGGCAAGCAGGCCATGGCGCTGCTCGACGAGCGCATCGACCTGCTGCTTACCGACTTCGCCATGCCCGAGTTCAACGGCGCCCAGTTGGCCCTGGCGGCCCGCGAGCGCTACCCACGGCTGCCCGTGGTGTTCCTCACCGGCTACGCGCAGTTGCAGGGGCTGGAGTTGCCGGGGTGCCAGGTGCTGCAGAAACCGGTGCACGAACACGCCCTCGCCCAGACGCTGGCCGAGTTGCTGGAAAACCGGTAGGCAGAAACGAAAAAATCGCCGAGAGGCGATTTAGGGAGATGGTATAGCTTGAAAATGGCAGGGGCGGCTGGATTCGAACCAACGCATGGCAGGATCAAAACCTGCTGCCTTACCGCTTGGCGACGCCCCTGTATCGGATCTGGCGAGTGACTGATTCACCGCCTCACTGACAACCCCTTTGCAGCTCCGTGTGTTGCTGCTCGGGAATGGCCGGCACTTTAACAACCTTTTTTCGAGGTGGGAAGCTTTTTTTTGAAAAATACGCAGAAAAACAGAAGGTTAGTTATGCCAGCCCGATTTTGTGTTGTTTCTGCCGGCCCTATCGCGGGGCAAGCCCGCTCCCACGCTGCCGATGCTTTTAGCGCCATGCTCTGCGCAATATTACCCACAGCCAAAGTGTTTTGGCGTGGGAGCGGGCTTGCCCCGCGACAGTCCCCACGACAACCATTCGTCGCAATTCCCCCGCCTCGCTTCAACACAATCGCATTCCTCCCTTCCAACCAGATAGACCCCATCGGCGCATCACAAGGAGGACGCCATGCCTGTTTCCCACGACCTCTACCAGGACCTGCACTACCCCCGCGAGATCGTCCAGCAGCGACGCCAGCACGACCCGCAGCTCGACCGCCTGCTCGACGAGTACATGGACATCGACAACCAGGTGCTGGCCGCCGAGTCGATCTCGGCGGGCAATTTCCAGGACGACGACCTGCGCCACCTCAAGGAGCGCCGCCTGGCGATCAAGTACATGATCGAGCGACAGCTGGAGCACAAGGCCTGACCTATCGCATTTCACGATCATTGCCCGGCACATTCTCGATTGGTCAAAATGCCCGGCGTCGCGCAAGCTGCGCCCTGCCCCAGATCCGCCCCGAGGAGCCCGCCACTTGTCCACCTGGATTCCCGCGCCCTTGCGCCTGCTCGGCCAGCGCCTGCGCCACGAACCACCTGCGGACACCGCCCTTGCGGGCTACTTCCAGGACCGCGCGGCCGAACGCGGCTACACCCTGAGTGACGGGCAACGCCGGGTAATCGCGGCAATGGCCACGCTGTTGGCCGCACTCGCGACGGGCCAGGCACGCAGCCTGTACCTGCACGGTGCGGTCGGACGCGGCAAGAGCTGGCTGCTCGATGGTTTCTTCCAGGCCGTGCCGACCGTGGCCAAGCGTCGCCTGCACTTCCATGATTTCTTCGCCCGCCTGCACCAGGGGATGCATCGCCATCGGGCGCTGGACGATGCCCTGGAGGCGACCCTCGACGAGCTACTGGGGGATTGCCGGGTATTGTGTTTCGACGAGTTCCACGTCCACGACATCGGCGACGCCATGCTGCTCACCCGGCTGTTCGATGCCCTGTTCGCCCGTGGCGTGTTCCTGCTGGTCACCTCCAACTACGCCCCCGAGGGGCTGCTGCCCAATCCGCTGTACCACCAGCGCTTCCTGCCGGTGATCCGCCTGATCAACAGCCGCATGCAGGTGCTGGAAGTGAACGGGGACACGGATTTTCGCAGCCTGCCGGCCAACCGCGCGCATCAGCGGTTTACCCAGGGGCATTATGTCTGGCCGGGCACCCCGGAGCAGTGTCAGGCGATGGCGCTGCCGACAACTTCGCCATGCGTGCTGGAGATCAACAAACGGCCGCTGCGCGCCCTGGCCTGCGAGGAACGGCTGGTAATGTTTGCCTTCGACGACCTCTGCGAGCAGCCCACCGCGGTGATCGACTACCTGGCGCTGGCCGAGCACTATGACCACTGGATCATCGTGGGCCTGGACGACCTGGCCGAATGCTCGCTGGCGGCGCAGCAGCGCTTCGTCAACCTGGTGGATGTGCTGTATGACCAGGATCGCCAGGTGACGGTGATCGGCAAACGGCCGTTGGAGCAGAGCCTGGGCGGGTCGCTGGCCGACCTGATGCGTACCCGCAGCCGGTTGGGGCAGTTGCATCAGGTGGGGGCCTAAGCACCAGCCTTTTCAAGGGCGCCCGGCTTGGAGTTGCCAGGGCTGCTTTGCAGCCTTTCGCGGCACAAGGCCGCTCCTACAGAGGATTGCACTCCCCCTGTAGGAGCGGGCTTGCCCCGCGATGACTTCAACCTGCCCTGGGCAGGTCTGCCAGCACGCCTTCAATTTCAGCCAGCACCGCCGGATCATCCAGTGTCGAGGGCGGCACATAGTCCTGCCCATCGGCGATCTTGCGCAGCACCGCCCGCAGGATCTTGCCCGAGCGGGTCTTGGGCAGGCGCTTGACCAGGCGCACCCGGTTGAAGCAGGCCAGCGCACCGATCTGTTCGCGCACGCTGGCCACCAGTTCGCCCTGCAACTGCGCCTCGCCAATGCCCTGGCCGTCCTTGAGCACCACCAGTGCCAACGGCACCTGGCCCTTGATCTCGTCGTGCACGCCGATCACCGCGCACTCGGCCACTGCCGGATGACGCGCCACCAGGTCCTCCATTTCACCGGTGGACAACCGATGCCCGGAGACGTTGATCACATCATCGGTGCGCCCCATGATGTAGACGAAGCCGTCCTCGTCCAGGTAGCCACCGTCACCGGTGTGGTAATAGCCAGGGTAGCTGTGCAGGTACGCCTGCAGGTAGCGCTCGTGGTCGCCCCACAGCGTCTGGCTGCACCCCGGCGGCAACGGCAGGGCGATGACGATCGCGCCCTGCTGGTTGGGCCCCAGCGGCTTGCCGTCGTCGTCCAGCACCTGCACGTGATAACCCGGTACCGCGCGGTTGCTCGACCCCGGCCGCGCCGCGCTGCCTTCGAGGCCGACGCAGGGCGCGGTCACCGGCCAGCCGGTCTCGGTCTGCCACCAGTGGTCGTGCACCGGCTTGCCGCTGACCCGCTCGAGCCATTCATGGGTACTCGAATCAAGCTTCTCTCCGGCCAGGAACAGCTGGCGCAGCGAGCCGAGGTCATGACGGCGGATCAGCTCGCCTTCCGGATCCTCCTTGCGGATCGCACGCATGGCGGTGGGTGCGCAGAACAAGCCGTTGACCTTGTACTGCTCCACCACCCGCCAGTAGGCCGAGGCATCCGGGGTGCGGATCGGCTTGCCCTCGTAGAACACCGTGGTACAGCCGCTCATCAGCGGCCCATAGACGATCAGCGAATGGCCGACCACCCAGCCCACATCGGAAATCCCCCACCACACATCACCCGCCTGCATGCCGTAGACATGGCGCATGGCATAGCACAGGGCGACCGCGTTGCCGCCGTTCTCGCGAACGATGCCCTTGGGTTTGCCGGTGGTGCCGGAGGTGTACATGATGTACAGCGGGTCACCCGCGTCCAGCTCCACTGGTGCCACCGGCTCGGCGCCGACCAGCGCCTGCTGCCAGTCCAGGTCGCGCCCGGCCTGCAGCTCAGCACGCGCCTGCGGGCGTTGCAGCACCAGTACATGCCGCGGCTGATGGAGGGCCAGCTGCAGGGCGCGGTCGACCAGGGGCTTGTATTCGATCACCCGGTCGAACTCCAGCCCGCACGAGGCCGTGAGCAGCAGTGCCGGCCGGGCATCGTCGATGCGCAGGGCCAGCTCGTTGGCGGCAAAGCCGCCGAATACCACCGAATGCACCGCGCCGATGCGGGCGCAGGCGAGCATGGCCATGGCCGCCTGGGGCACCATCGGCATATAGATGATCACCCCGTCGCCCTTGCCCACGCCCAGCGAACGCAGCAGCCCGGCCAGACGCGCCACCTCGTCGCGCAGCTGGTGGTAGGTGAAGGTCTGCTGCACGCCGGTCACCGGCGAATCGTAGATCAGCGCCAGCTGTTCGCCACGGCCCTGCTCGATCTGGTGGTCGAGGGCCAGGTGGCAGCTGTTGAGGCGGCCGTCGGCGAACCAGCGGTGGGTGCCGTCGGCGTTCTGCTGCAGGGCCTGGGTCGGCTTGCGCTGCCAGGCCAGCTGCTCGGCCTGGGCCTGCCAGAAGGCGGCGGGATCGGAAATGGAATGGGCGTAGCTGTGCTGATAGGTCATTGTTTCGCAACCCGGTACTTGTTGTTATTGAAGGGCGAACCTTGAGTATGGACCGGGGTGACAGCGCCGCCATCGGACTTAAGTCGCAACCCATATGCAGATTTGCCGCACCCGAGCGCTTACAATGCTCGGCCCCGAACACAGAACAGTCCCATGCATACCCTCGACGACCTGCGCGCCGGCCGCCTGCGCGGCATCACCCGCCTGAACCTCTGCCAGGAACTGACCGATTTCCCCCGGGAGATCTTCGACCTGGCCGACAGCCTCGAGGTGCTCGACCTCACCGGCAACAGGCTGAGCGACCTGCCCGCAGACCTGCACCGCCTGACCCGGCTCAAGGTGCTGTTCTGCTCCAACAACCGCTTCACCCACCTGCCCCACGCCATCGGCCGTTGCCAGGTGCTCGAGACCGCAGGTTTCAGGGGCAACCGCATCACCCGGGTCGACGCACAGGCGCTGCCGCCCTCGCTGCGTTCGCTGGTGCTCACCGACAACGCGCTGGAGCAACTGCCCGAAGCCTTGGGCGACTGTGCTCAGTTGCAGAAACTGATGCTCGCCGGCAATCGCCTGCGCGGCCTGCCGCAAAGCCTGGCGCGCTGCGAACGGCTGGAGCTGCTGCGCATCGCCAGCAACCGCCTGCAGGCCCTGCCCGACTGGCTGCTGCGCATGCCACGCCTGGCCTGGCTGGCGTATGCCGACAACCCACTGCCGCCGGGCCTGGTGGCGCCCGCCGCGGACGGGCACTGCCCTGTGCTGCACTGGCAGGACATCGACCTTGGGCAGGAACTCGGCCGCGGCGCCTCCGGGGTGATTCACCGTGCCCACCTGCGCGACCAGGATGCCCCGGTGGCGGTCAAGCTGTACAAGGGCGCGATCACCAGCGATGGCTCGCCGCTGGCGGAAATGAGCGCCTGCATCGCCGCCGGTGACCACCCGCAACTGGTGCGCCTGGCCGGACGCATCGACGACCACCCGCAACAGCTACCGGCCCTGGTGATGCAACTGATCGACGCGCACTGGTCGAACCTGGCCGGTCCTCCCAGCCTCGACAGCTGCACCCGCGACCGCTACCCGGACAACCGCCCCCTGACCCTGCCCGCCCTGCGCCGCCTGGTCGGTGGCATCGCCTCGGTCTGCGCCCACCTGCATGAGCGTGGCTTGAGCCATGGCGACCTCTATGCCCACAACATCCTGTTCGACGACGATGGCCAGTGCCTGCTGGGTGACTTCGGCGCCGCCTCGTTCCATCCGCAGGACGGCGGCGCCCAGGCCCAGGCGCTCGAACGCCTGGAGGTGCGCGCCTTCGGCATCCTCCTGGAGGAACTGCTGCAGCAGTGCGCCGCGCAGGAGCACGTGTTGCTGGCACTGGCGCTAAGCTGCCAACAGGCCGATGTGATGGCTCGCCCGTCCTTCGCCAGCCTGGAGGCGCAATTGCGCGGTTAAGCGCCCCACAACGGTGCAAAGCCTCTAGAATAGGCCACCCCTCCCGCCACAGAACCGCCCCATGGATATCGAGCAGGCCCGCACCTTCCTGGAAATCGTCCGCTGCGGCAGCCTGGTCGCCGCCGCCGAGCGCCTGTTCGTGTCGCAGACCGCGATCAGCGCCCGGGTCCAGCGCCTGGAGCAGCAACTGGGCTGCCAGCTGTTCGTGCGCAGCCGCAATGGCGCCAGCCTCACCAGCGACGGCGAGGCGTTCGTCAGCTATGCCAACCAGCTGGTGCAGACCTGGGAAGCGGCACGCCGCGACCTGCCGCTGCCCCAGGGCTGCCAGCAGGTGCTGCACGTGGGCGCCGAGGTGAGCCTGGGCAATCCGATGCTGCTCGACTGGGTCAGCGCCCTGCATTGCGAGCTGCCCAGCCACGCCATCCGCAGCGAGGTCAGCGACGGCGAATCGCTGTTGCGCAAGGTGCAGATGGGGCTGCTCGATGCCGCGCTGGTCTACCAACCGACCTATGGCCCGGGCCTGCAGGTCGAGCAACTGATGGAAGAGAAGCTGATCCGCGTGCGTCGGGTCGATGCACCCGATCCGTATGTCTATATCGACTGGGGCGAGGCATTCCGCCGCCAGCACGATGCCGCCCTACCCGACCTGTCACGCCCGGCCTTGAGCTTCAACCTTGGGCCACTGGCCCTGCAGTTCATCCTCGACCGCGGCGGCAGCGGCTATTTCCGCACGCGAGTGGTGCAGGCCTACCTGCAAAGCGGCGTGTTCGAGCGCGTGCCCCAGGCGCCGGAGTTCACCTACCCGACCTTCCTGGTGCATGCCCGCGAGCGTGACAGCGAGGCGCTGCAGCGGGCCTTCGCGGTACTGCGCCGGCTGGTGGCCGCCGGCGAGAGTGACTGGTCACAACGCTGGGACCCGCTGATCTAAGCCCGACGCGGCGGCCCTGAGCAGGTGTCGCTTGAGGCCGGCGATCAGGTCGGTCTGGGTGATCACTCCCACCAGACGCTCGCCGTCGAGTACCGGCAGGCAGTGCAAGCCTTGTTCACTGAGCAACGGCAGCAAGCGTTCCAGGGGTTGCTCGCCGTCGACACTGACCACTTGGCGGCTCATCACCTGTTCCAGGCGCACGGGCTGGCGACGGAACAGACCACGCCAGCTGAACCGCCCACGGGCCATTGCCGCGCCGATCAGGTCGCTGAGGCTGACGATGCCGACCAGGCGGCCATCTTCCAGCACCGGCAGGGTCTTCAGGTGATGATCGGCGAGTATCCGCCAGGCCTGCTCCAGGGTGGTGGCCGGGGTGGCGGCCTGTACGTCACGGGACATCACCGAGCGCGCGGTGATGCCGCCCAGGCTGCGCTGCAGGGCATGCTGCTCGGTGGCCAGGATGATGCGTTCCAGCTCGTCGCGGGTGACGTCGACGAATTCACCGATCTCTGCCAGGGCCTGGTCCAGGTCTTCGCCACGGATACCGACCCGCTCACCTGGCAATGGATCGTGGGTATGGTGCAGGTCCTTGCGCGGCGCCGCTCCCTTGGGGTAACGAACCCCGGTCAGGCGGTTGTACAGCACAGCCACGCCCACCAGCACCAGCGCATTGAGCAGTACCGGTTCGAGCAGGTGGTCGCCCATGGCCACCAGGCCCGGATCGGCCAGCACCGCGCTCACCGCCACGCCGCCACCGGGCGGGTGCAGGCAGCGCAGCAGGCACATCACCAGGATCGCGACACCCAGCGCGGCGGCCGCCACCCACAGGCCATCACCGAAACCGTGGCGCATGGCCAGGCCCACCACGCCGGCCACGGCATAGCTGCCCAGCACCGGCCAGGGCTGGGCCAGGGGCCCGGAGTGCACGGCGAACACCAGCACCGCCGAGGCGGCCAACGGGCCAAGCAGGTGCAGGGCGATGGATGGGCCGTAGGCCAGGCTGCACAGGTAGCCGGCGAGAAACAGGCCGAGCAGCGCGCCGAGGCCAGCGCGCAGCCACTCTTTTGGGGGAATGTTCAGGGGCGCCGGAAGCAGGCGCTGCAAGCGGGATGGGGGACGCGAGGCAGGCATCGAGGTATTCGGATCGTGTTCTTGTGCGGAAAAAGAAAGCCCAGCGCGACCGGCCTGGGCCCTGTGTTGCGCAATGCAATGGCGCAAGGGACTCCGTCCATGGAGAGATGGAAACCGCAGGGTTTCGTGGGGAGGGATTGTGCCGGGAGTGGACAGTGACGGGCCAATTCAAAAAACTGCGGCTGTGCTGCAATTTTTTTGCAGGGTTGATCCGCTTATGCGCATCCCCTGTAGGAGCGGCCTTGTGCCGCGAAAGGGGCGCGTAGCGGCCCCACGATCTCTACATCATGCAAAATCGTCGGGGCTGCTGCGCAGCCCTTTCGCGGCACAAGGCCGCTCCTACAGGGCCTTGCATAGCCCGGATCAACGTCCTTTGCGCGGCAGATCAATGCTGACCCGCAGCCCGCCCTGTGGGCTTTCCAGCAGCGCAATCCGCCCGCCCCAGGCCTCGACGATATCGCGCACGATGCCCAGCCCCAGGCCATGGCCGTCGACCTGCTCGTCCAGCCGCGAGCCGCGCTCGAGCACCTGCAGCCGCTGCGTCTCGGGGATGCCCGGGCCATCGTCGTCCACCCACAGTTGGTAACCCTCGGCGATCGGCGCGATACCCAGGCGCACCTCGCTGTCGGCCCATTTGCAGGCGTTGTCCAGCAGGTTGCCGAGCAACTCCAGCAGGTCCTCACGGTCCCAGGGCAGCAACAACCCGGGCGGTACATCGCGTTCGAGCAGCAGGCCTTCGCCATGGATCATGCCCAGGGTCGCCAGCAGCCCCGGCAACTCGGCGTCGCAGTCGAACTGCGCGCCCGGCAGCGCGTCGCCGGCCAGGCGCGCACGGTTGAGCTCGCGTGCCAGGCGCTGCTGGATCTGCTCCAGCTGCTCGCGCATTTGTGCCCGCACCTCGGGCAACCCCTGCAGGCGCTCGCTGGCGGCCAGGCTGAGCAGTACCGCCAGTGGCGTCTTCAAGGCATGGCCGAGGTTGCCCAGGGCATTGCGCGAGCGGCGCAGGCTGTCCTCGGTGTGGGCCAGCAGGTGGTTGATCTGGTCCACCAGTGGTTGCAGCTCGCTGGGCACCTCGGCGTCCAGTTGCGAACGCTGGCCCTGCTGCAGTTGGGCGATCTGCTGGCGCGCCCGCTCCAGCGGGCGCAGCGAGCGGGTCACGGTGATGCGCTGCAGCACCAGCACCAGCAGCAACGCCACCAGGCCCAGGCCCAGGCCGATCTGCTGCATGTGCCGGAAGCCCTCGCGCACCGGCGAATAATCCTGGGCCACGCTGATCGAGATGTCCTGCCCCAGGCGCCGGTAATCACCACGATAGGCCAGCAGTTGCTGACCCTCGGGGCCCAGCTCGTGGCCATCGTCCAGCCCCGGCTTGCCGGGCTTGGGCATATCCATGTCCCACAACGAACGCGAGCGCCAGGTGCCCTGGTCGAAATCGATACGGAAGTAATAGCCCGAGAACGGCTGCTGATAAGCCGCCGACAGCCGTCGCTCGTCCAGTTGCAGGCCGGACGGGCCACGCACCAGCGCCACCAGCAGGTTCTCGCTTTCCTTGCGCAGGCCGGCTTCCAGGTAGCGTTGCAGGCCAGCCTCGAACAGCCACAGGGTCAACTGCGCCAGGGCCAGCCCCACCACCACCAGCACCGCCACCAGGCCCAGGCTCAGGCGCGCCTGGATCGACTTCACGCGGCGCTCCCGGCGTACACGTAGCCCTGGCCGCGACGGGTCTCGATCACGCTGCGGCCGAGTTTGCGTCGCAGGTGATTGACGTGCACTTCCAGCACGTTGGAGTCGCGCTCGGTTTCGCCGTCATACAGGTGCTCGGCCAGGTGGCTCTTGGACAGCACCTGCCCCGGGTGCAGCATGAAGTAGCGCAGCAGTCGGAACTCGGCGGCGGTGAGCTGGACATCGACACCCTCGCGGCTCACGCACTGGCGCGATTCGTCCAGGTGCAGGCCGGCCGCTTCCAGCTTCGGCTGGTTGGCCAGCCCCTTGGCCCGACGCAGCAGGGCCTGGATGCGCAGTTGCAGCTCCTCGGGGTGGAACGGCTTGCTCAAGTAGTCGTCGGCGCCTGCCTTGAGCCCCTCGATCCGCTCGGCCCAGGAGCCGCGGGCGGTGAGGATCAGCACCGGGGTGGCCAGGCCGGCCGCGCGCCACTGCGCCAGCACCTCGAGCCCCGGCAAGCCGGGCAGGCCGAGGTCGAGGATGATCAGGTCGTAGGGTTCGCTCTGGCCCTGGTACACCGCATCGCGGCCATCGGCCAGCCAGTCCACGGCGTAGCCCTGGCGTTGCAGGGCGGCGGTCAGTTCGTCGGCCAGGGGGACATTGTCCTCGACAAGCAGCAGGCGCATTCAGTCGTCTTCCTCGTCTTTGAGCAACTCGCCGGTGCGGGCATCGAGCTTGATCTCGCGCACCACGCCAGCCGGGGTCAGCAGTTCAACCTCGTACTCGTAGCGCTCGTGCTTCTCTTCCAGCTCCGCTTCCAACAGCCGCGCCCCGGGGTAACGCCCCAGGGCGGACTCGAGCAGTTGCTCCAGCGGCAGGATGATGCCCTTTTGCCGAAGGGCCAGGGCTTCATCCTGATCCAGGTCGCGCGCGGCGGCCAGCGAACACACGACCATCAGGGCCAAGGCCAGGTAGCGTGCCGTTCGCGGTAGTGCAGGCATCAGTTGTCTCGCTCGTCCTTCAGGACTTCACCGGTCTTGGCGTCAAGGTCCACATCCCATTCGACGTTCTGGGCATCGCGCAGGTCGACCTTGTAGATGTAGCGGCCATACTCGTTTTCGAGTTCCGAGTCGGTCACGGTGGCGCCGGGGTGCTTGGCGACGGCGGCGGCCTTGAGCTCGTCCAGCGACTTGATGGTCTTGGCGTTCACCAGCTTGACCACTTCGTCGGGCTGCACGTCCTTGGCGAAGGCGGCGTTGGCACCAAAAGCGAGGGCAGCGGCGGTGAACAGGGCAGTCAACGTTTTCATGAGGTTCTCTCCAGCGAGATATGTAATTTGTCTACGGGGTTAAGATTAACCACCGGTCCTTAACTCAACCTGAAAACAGCTGGCCGCATGATAGCGCAGCTCTTGGTGCCCATGCGCAGTCCCTTTGTAGGAGCGGCCTTGTGCCGCGAAAGGGCTGCAAAGCAGCCCCGGGATTTCAGCGTTGATGCAAAGATCGCCGGGGCTGCTGCGCAGCCCTTTCGCGGCACAAGGCCGCTCCTACAGAGGGGGATGTGTACGTCCAGCCCAGCGATACACTCTATACTGCCCGCCTGCCCCACCCGAGACCCCGCCATGAGCGCCATCCACATCAAGTACCCCGCCCTGACCTTCAAGGCCGGCCAGCGTGCCCTGCGCCAGATCCGCGAGCGCGGCCTGCGGGCCGAAGATGTCGGTGTGCTGCCGGGCGCCGCCGGTGGCCCCAAGCCGCTGGGGATCCAGGGCCTGGACTTGGCGTTGTTCGGTGAATGGCTGCCCAGCGCGCCGCGCCAGCGTGCGCTGATCGGCGCCTCGATCGGTGCCTGGCGCTTCGCCAGCGCCTGCCTCGACGACCCGGTCGCCGGCATCCGCCGTCTGGGCGAGCTGTACACCGAGCAGGACTTCGCCAAGGGCGTGACACCTAAAGAAATCAGCCAGAGCTGCCAGCGCATGCTCGACGACCTGCTGCAAGGCCGCGACGGGCAGGTCCTGGCCAACCCGCACTATCGCCTGAACATCCTGGTGGTGAAGAGCCATGGCCAGCTCGCCCACGACCACCGCGGCCGCCTGGGCATGGGCCTGTCCTCGGTGATTGCCAGCAACCTGCTGGGGCGCTCGCGCCTGGGCCGGCATTTCGAGCGGGTCATCCTCCACGACCAACGCGCCGCCCCGCCGCTTGAGCCACTGACCGACTTCCCGTCGCGCAGCCTGCCGCTGGACCTGGCCAACCTGCGCCACGCCCTGCTCGCCTCGGGCTCGATCCCCATGGTCATGGAAGGCGTGCGCGACATCCCCGGCGCCGGCGCTGGCACCTACCGCGACGGCGGCCTGCTCGACTATCACCTGGACCTGCCCTACCAGGGCGACGACCTGGTGCTCTACCCGCACTTCACCGACAAGGTGGTGCCCGGCTGGTTCGACAAGGCCCTGCCCTGGCGCAAGGGCGACGCCACGCGCCTGCAGAACGTGCTGCTGATGACCCCGTCGCCGCAGTACCTGGCCGCCCTGCCCTACGGCAAGCTGCCGGACCGCAACGACTTCAAGCGCTTCATGGGCGATGCGCCGGGCCGCAGGCGCTACTGGTACCAGGCCATGGCCGAAAGCCGGCGCCTGGGCGACGAACTGCTGGAGCTGATCGCCACCGGGCGGTTGCAGGATCGGTTGCAAGCCTTGTAGCGGGCATGCTGGTAGACTGCGCGCATCGTTGATTCACACAGAGTTATGCCAGCGTGGAAATCTTTAAGGAATTTACCTTCGAATCGGCTCACCGCCTGCCCAACGTCCCTGCCGGCCACAAGTGCGGTCGCCTGCATGGTCACTCGTTCAAGGTCGCCCTGCACCTGACCGGCCCGCTCGATCCGCACACCGGCTGGATCCGCGACTTCTCCGAGATCAAGGCGATCTTCAAGCCGATCTACGAGCAACTGGACCACAACTACCTGAACGATATTCCCGGCTTGGAAAACCCCACCAGCGAAGTGATCGCCAAGTGGATCTGGGACCAGGTCAAGCCGCTGCTGCCGGAGCTGTCGAAGGTGCGTATCCACGAGACCTGCACCAGCGGTTGCGAGTACACTGGCGACTGATCTGCACCGGCCTTTTCGCGGGTAAACCCGCGAAGAGGCCAGCACTATCACTCCAGCGCTTCAGTCCTGCCCGCGATCCAGGGCATCACGCAAAAAGCTCGGCGCGATATAGCGCTGGTAATGCGCCTCCGACAACAGGAAGAACTCCCGGTCGATGGCATCGCGCAACTGCGGCAACTCCCAATCGCGGAACTCCGGCAGCAGCGCCATCCCGTACGCCTCCAGGTCACGGATCATCCGCGCCCCGCGGGCGATCAGCTGATACGCCCAGCAATACTCCGACTGATGCGCCACGAAGCGGATCGAACGCTGCTCCAGTTGCTGGCGCAGCAGCGCTTTGTCGAACACTTCCAGCTTGGCCATCATCACCTGCACCAGCAGTTGCTCCAGGCGCAGCCAGACCGCGCGCTTCTGCTCGTCGTCGTAACCGTTCCAGTGGATCACTTCGTGGTGAAAGCGCTTGCAGCCGCGGCACACCAGGTCGCCGTAGACCGTGGAGCACAGGCCGACGCAAGGGGTCTTGATGGATTGGTTGGACATGTAGAAACAACGGCTTGGCGGTGGAACACCGGTTCATGTTAGCCCTTTGTCTAACCAGGGTCACCCGTTAAAGTCATCTACGCCGCCTTACTTTCGGCTTATTTTTGCCGTAGAATCACTCCGCCTTTTCAAGGCAACAATGTCCGTTGGAAGCTGTTTTCAAAGCGTCACGAGCACAGTTCATCCGGTAGAACGGCGTTGGCCCTGTCCATGCAAGCGCGCATGGTCACGGCCAACCCCTCATCAGCCTTCCGTTCTACAGGCGTAAAACTTTGAAAGCAGCTTCTGTAAGGATTCTCTGCGACCCTGGCTTGCCGGCCCAAAAAGCCGTCTTGAGCGCATGGGTGCATGGGAATGCTGGATGAGCGTCCCGGACTCCCTTTAGGGACCACTGATGAGGGTAATAACTGTGCTTGAAGCCTACCGCAAACACATCGAAGAGCGTGCCGCTCTGGGTATCGTGCCCCAGCCGCTGAACGCCGAACAAACTGCAGGCCTGGTCGAGCTGCTGAAAAACCCGCCGGCCGGCGAAGAAGCCTTCCTCGTAGACCTGATCACCAACCGCGTTCCGCCAGGGGTGGACGAAGCCGCCTACGTCAAGGCCGCGTTCCTCTCCGCCGTCGCCAAGGGTGAAGCCAAGTCCCCGCTGATCGACCGCAAGCACGCCACCGAGCTGCTGGGCACCATGCAGGGCGGCTACAACATCGAGACGCTGGTCGCGCTGCTGGACGACGCCGAACTGGGCGCCGTCGCGGCCGAACAGCTCAAGCACACCCTGCTGATGTTCGATGCCTTCCACGATGTGGCCGAAAAAGCCAAGGCGGGCAACGCCCACGCCAAGGCCGTACTGGAGTCCTGGGCTGCCGGCGAGTGGTTCACCAGCCGTCCGGCGATCGCCGACAAGTACACCCTGACCGTGTTCAAGGTACCTGGCGAAACCAACACCGACGACCTGTCCCCTGCCCCGGACGCCTGGTCGCGCCCTGACATCCCGCTGCACGCCCTGGCCATGCTGAAAATGGCCCGCGACGGCATCGAGCCGCAGCAGCCAGGTTCGGTCGGCCCGCTGGCCCAGATCGAAGCGGTCAAGGCCAAAGGCTTCCCGGTTGCCTACGTCGGTGACGTGGTCGGTACCGGCTCCTCGCGTAAATCCGCCACCAACTCGGTGCTGTGGTTCTTCGGCGACGACATCCCGTTTGTTCCGAACAAGCGCGCCGGTGGTTTCTGCTTCGGCACCAAGATCGCTCCGATCTTCTACAACACCATGGAAGACGCCGGCGCCCTGCCGATCGAATTCGACTGCACCAACCTGGCCATGGGCGACGTCATCGACGTCTACCCGTTCAAGGGTGAAGTACGCCGTCACGGCAGCGACGAACTGGTCACCAACTTCGAGCTGAAAACCGAAGTACTGCTCGACGAAGTTCGCGCCGGTGGCCGTATCCCGCTGATCGTCGGCCGTGGCCTGACCGAGAAAGCCCGCGCCGAACTGGGCCAGGCCCCATCGGACCTGTTCAAGAAACCCGAGCAGCCAGCCGCTTCGACCAAGGGCTTCACCCTGGCGCAGAAGATGGTCGGTCGCGCCTGCGGCCTGCCGGAAGGCCAGGGCGTGCGTCCAGGTGCCTACTGCGAGCCGAAGATGACCACCGTCGGTTCCCAGGACACCACGGGCCCGATGACCCGCGACGAGCTGAAAGACCTGGCGTGCCTGGGCTTCTCCGCCGACCTGGTGATGCAGTCGTTCTGCCACACCGCGGCCTATCCGAAGCCGATCGACGTCACCACCCACCACACCCTGCCAGACTTCATCCGCACCCGTGGCGGCGTGTCGCTGCGTCCAGGCGACGGCATCATCCACAGCTGGCTGAACCGCATGCTGATGCCTGACACCGTCGGCACCGGTGGCGACTCGCACACCCGCTTCCCGATCGGCATCTCGTTCCCGGCCGGTTCCGGCCTGGTAGCCTTCGCCGCCGCCACCGGCGTCATGCCGCTGGACATGCCGGAGTCGATCCTGGTTCGCTTCAAGGGCAAGCTGCAGCCTGGCATCACCCTGCGTGACCTGGTCCATGCCATCCCTTACTACGCCATCCAGAAAGGCCTGCTGACCGTCGAGAAGAAAGGCAAGAAGAACGCCTTCTCCGGCCGCATCCTGGAGATCGAAGGCCTGAACGACCTGACCGTCGAGCAAGCCTTCGAGCTGTCCGACGCCTCGGCCGAACGTTCCGCCGCCGGTTGCACCATCAAGCTGCCAGAGAAGGCCATCGCCGAGTACCTGCAGTCCAACATCACCCTGCTGCGCTGGATGATCGGCGAAGGCTACGGCGATGCCCGCACCCTGGAGCGCCGCGCCCAGGCCATGGAAGCCTGGCTGGCCAAGCCTGAGCTGCTGTCGGCCGACGCCGATGCCGAATACGCCGAGATCATCGAGATCGACCTGGCCGACGTCAAGGAGCCTGTGCTCTGCGCGCCGAACGACCCGGACGATGCCCGCCTGCTGTCCTCGGTACAGGGCGAGAAGATCGACGAAGTGTTCATCGGCTCGTGCATGACCAACATCGGTCACTTCCGCGCCGCCGGCAAGCTGCTGGACAAGGTCAAGGGTGGCATTCCGACCCGTCTGTGGCTGGCTCCGCCAACCAAGATGGACGCCCACCAGCTGACCGAGGAAGGCTACTACGGCATCTACGGCAAGGCTGGCGCGCGCATGGAAATGCCAGGCTGCTCGCTGTGCATGGGTAACCAGGCACGTGTGCAGACCGGTTCCACCGTGGTCTCCACCTCGACCCGTAACTTCCCGAACCGTCTGGGCGACGCCACCAACGTGTACCTGGCCTCGGCCGAGCTGGCTGCGGTCGCTTCGATCATCGGCAAGCTGCCGACCGTCGAGGAGTACATGCAGTACGCGAAAGACATCGACAGCATGGCTGCCGACGTCTACCGCTACCTGAGCTTCGACCAGATCGCCGAGTTCCGCGAAGCGGCCGCCAACGCCAAGATCCCGGTGGTTCAGGCGTAAGCTGAGCGGCAAGTTGTAAGCTGCAAACTACAAGAAGAAGCCCCGGCAGAAATGCCGGGGCTTTTTTGTGCTGTTTGTGCTGGCTTTGCTGGCCTCTTCGCGGCTAAAGCCGCTCCCACAGGCCCATCGGAATCTTGAAGATTTCGGGTCTTCTGTGGGAGCGGCTTTAGCCGCGAAGAGGCCGGTACAGGCCAGCTCAGATCACGAACAGTTCAACAAAGCAGTGCACCGCCATCTGCTCAAGCGCCTGCTGATCCCTGCACAGTTCGAAGATTTGCTCACAGCGCTGCCGCGCAAATCGCGTCGCCAGGTTCTCGCGGAACTTGGCCTCGAGCAACGGCATCCCCTCCTCCCGCCGACGCCGATGCCCGATCGGGTACTCCACCACCACCTGCGGCGTGTGCGAGCCGTCCTTGAAGAACACCTGCACGCCATTGGCGATGGAGCGTTTGTCGGCCTCCAGGTACTCGCGACTGAAGCGCGGCTCCTCGACGATCACCATCTTCTCGCGCAGCCGGTCGATGCTCGGGTGCGCGGCATGGAAGGCATCCTCGTAGTGCTCAGCCACCAGGTCGCCGAAGATCAGCGGCACGGCGGTCATGTACTGCAGGCAGTGATCACGGTCCGCAGCATTGGCCAGCGGCCCTTCCTTGGAAATGATGCGAATCGCCGACTCATGGGTGGTGATGACGATCCGGTCGATCTCGTGCAGGCGGTTGCGCACCTGCGGGTGCAGGGTCACCGCGGCTTCGCAGGCGGTCTGGGCGTGGAACTCGGCGGGGAAGCTGATCTTGAACAGCACGTTTTCCATCACGTAGCTGCCCAATGGCTGCGGCAGGCGCAGTTCACGCAGCGGTTCGGGCTTGAGCGCCAGGTCCTTGTTGGTGTGGCTGAACGACACATCGTAGAAGCCCCACTGTCTGGCGGTCAGCGCACCGGGCACGCCCATCTCGCCACGCAGGGCGATATCGGCCAGGCGCACGCCGCGACTGGAGGCATCCCCCGCCGCCCATGACTTGCGCGAGCCGGCATTGGGCGCATGGCGGTAGGTGCGCAGGGCCTGGCCATCGACGAAGGCGTGGGACAGCGCCGACAGCAGTTGCTCGCGATTGGCGCCCATCAGCTTGGCGCAGACCGCGGTGGAGGCGACCTTGACCAACAGCACATGGTCCAGGCCGACCCGGTTGAAGGAGTTCTCCAGCGCCAGCACGCCCTGGATCTCGTGGGCCATGACCATGGCATCGAGCACCTCGCGCATGACCAGGGGCGCCTCGCCATTAGCCACGCGCTGTTGCGACAGGTGGTCGGTGACCGCCAGGATGCCGCCGAGGTTGTCCGAGGGATGGCCCCACTCCGCCGCCAGCCAGGTGTCGTTGTAGTCCAGCCAGCGGACAATGCAGCCGATGTCCCAGGCGGCCTTGACCGGGTCGAGGCGGTAGCTGGTGCCGGGCACGCGGGCGCCATGTGGAACAATGGTGCCCTCGACCAGCGGGCCGAGGTGTTTGGTGCATTCGGGGAAGCGCAGGGCCAGCAGGCCGCAGCCCAGGGTGTCCATCAGGCAATGGCGGGCGGTGCTGAGGGCTTCGGGGGAATCCACGTGGTAGCCGAGCACGTAGTCGGCGAGGGTCTGCAGGACCTGGTCGTAGTCAGGGCGGGTGTTGAGGTCTACGTTTGCGCTCATTCGTGGCTCCTTGAAAAAGGGCTGCTGTGCAGCCCATCGCGGGGCAAGCCCGCTCCCACGCCAACCGTATATTTTGCGTGGGAGCGGGCTTGCCCCGCGATGGGCCAGAAAAGCCGAGCGCTGATGGTGCGTTTAGAAGCTATCACCGGGCACGCGCACCCAGCCCTCCATCAGCACCCGAGCACTTCGGCTCATGATTGCCTTGGTCACGGTCCATTGCCCGTCCACTCGACGCGCCTCGGCCCCGACCCGCAACGTCCCGGACGGATGACCGAAACGCACGGCACTTCGTTCGCCGCCACCGGCGGCAAGGTTGACCAACGTACCCGGGATCGCCGCGGCGGTGCCGATGGCGACTGCCGCGGTACCCATCATCGCGTGGTGCAGCTTGCCCATCGACAGCGCGCGCACCAGCAGGTCGACGTCCTCGGCGGCGACAACCTTGCCACTGGAGGAGGTATAGCCGGTCGGCGCCGCGACGAACGCCACCTTTGGCGTGTGCTGGCGCCCGGCGGCCTGGTCGATGTGCTCGATCAGCCCCATGCGCACCGCGCCATGGGCACGGATGGTCTCGAAACGCTGCAATGCCGCGGCATCGCCATTGATGGCGTCCTGCAGCTCGGTACCGGTATAGCCGATATCGGCGGCATTGACGAAGATGGTCGGGATGCCGGCGTTGATCAGGGTCGCCTTGAAGGTGCCGACACCCGGCACCTCGAGGTCGTCGACCAGATTGCCGGTGGGGAACATCGCCCCGCCGTCACCGTCATCGTCAGCGGCCGGGTCGAGGAACTCCAGCTGCACCTCGGCGGCCGGGAAGGTCACGCCATCGAGCTCGAAATCGCCGGTTTCCTGCACCTCGCCTTCGGTGATCGGCACATGGGCGATGATGGTCTTGCCGATGTTGGCCTGCCAGATCCGCACGGTGGCGATGCCATTGCGCGGGATGCGGCTGGCATCGACCAGCCCGCCGCTGATGGCGAACGAGCCGACCGCGGCGGACAGGTTGCCGCAGTTGCCGCTCCAGTCGACGAAGGCCTTGTCGATCGACACCTGGCCGAACAGGTAGTCGACGTCGTGGTCGGCCTTGAGGCTCTTCGACAGGATCACCGTCTTGCTGGTGCTGGAGGTGGCGCCGCCCATGCCGTCGATCTGCTTGCCGTACGGGTCGGGGCTGCCGATTACCCGCAGCAGCAGGGCGTCACGGGCCGGGCCCGGGACCTGGGCGCGCTCGGGCAGGTCCTGGAGGCGGAAGAAAACGCCTTTGCTGGTGCCGCCACGAATATAGGTGGCGGGGATTCTTACTTGGGGTACGTGGGCCATTGTCGTGTTTCCTGATCTTTTCGTTTCGGCGAACATCCCTGGGGCTGCGTTGCAGCCCTTTCGCGGCACAAGGCCGCTCCTACAGAGACACGCGATCACCTGTAGGAGCGGCCTTGTGCCGCGAAAGGGCCGCAACGCGGCCCCGCTCACTCAGGCCGCGCCTTCCAGGAAGTCCTGGGCAAAGCGCTGCAACACGCCACCCGCCTCGTAGATCGACACCTCTTCGGCGGTATCCAGGCGGCAGGTCACCGGCACCTCGACACGTTCGCCGTTGCGCCGCGTCACCACCAGGGTCAGCGTCGCCCGTGGCGTGCGCTCGCCGAGCACGTCGTAGGTCTCGCTGCCGTCCAGGCCCAGGGTCTTGCGGTCGGTGCCCGGCTTGAACTCCAGCGGCAGCACGCCCATGCCCACCAGGTTGGTGCGGTGGATACGCTCGAAGCCTTCGGCGACGATGGCCTCGACACCAGCCAGGCGCACGCCCTTGGCCGCCCAGTCACGGGACGAGCCCTGGCCGTAGTCGGCACCGGCAACGATGATCAGCGGCTGCTTGCGCTCCATGTAGGTCTCGATGGCCTCCCACATGCGGGTCACCTTGCCTTCCGGCTCCAGGCGCGCCAGCGAACCCTGCTTCACGCTGCCGTCGTCCTTGCGCACCATTTCGTTGAACAGTTTGGGGTTGGCGAAGGTGGCGCGCTGGGCGGTCAGGTGGTCACCGCGGTGGGTGGCGTAGGAGTTGAAGTCCTCCTCCGGCAGGCCCATCTTCGCCAGATACTCACCAGCAGCGCTGTCGAGCATGATGGCATTGGACGGTGACAGGTGGTCGGTGGTGATGTTGTCCGGCAGCACCGCCAGCGGGCGCATGCCACGCAGGGTACGCTCACCGGCCAGGGCGCCTTCCCAATACGGCGGGCGACGGATGTAGGTGCTCATCGGGCGCCATTCATACAGCGGCGCGACTTTCGGCCCCTTGTCTTCCTCGATGGTGAACATCGGGATGTACACCTGGCGGAACTGCTCGGGCTTGACCGAGGCACGCACCACGGCGTCGATCTCTTCATCGCTCGGCCAGATGTCCTTCAGGCGGATCTCCTTGCCGTCGACCACGCCCAGCACATCCTTCTCGATATCGAAGCGGATGGTGCCGGCAATGGCGTAGGCCACCACCAAGGGCGGCGAAGCCAGGAACGCCTGCTTGGCGTACGGGTGGATGCGCCCGTCGAAGTTGCGGTTGCCCGAAAGCACGGCGGTGGCGTACAGGTCGCGGTCGATGATTTCCTGCTGGATCACCGGGTCCAGCGCGCCGGACATGCCGTTGCAGGTGGTGCAGGCGAAGGCGACGATACCGAAGCCCAGTTGCTCCAGTTCCTGCTCCAGCCCTGCTTCCTTGAGGTACAGCTGCACGGCCTTGGAGCCCGGCGCCAGCGACGACTTGACCCATGGCTTGCGGACCAGGCCGAGCTTGTTGGCGTTGCGCGCCAGCAGGCCGGCGGCGATCACGTTTCGCGGGTTGCTGGTGTTGGTGCAGCTGGTGATGGCGGCGATGATCACCGCGCCATCCGGCATCTGCCCCGGCACTTCTTGCCACTGGCCGGCGATGCCCTTGGCCGCCAGGTCGCTGGTGGCCACCCGGGCGTGCGGGTTGGACGGGCCGGCCATGTTGCGCACCACGCTCGACAGGTCGAAGCTCAGGGTGCGCTCGTACTCGGCCTTGGCCAGGCTGTCGGCCCACAGGCCGGTGGCCTTGGCGTAGGTTTCCACCAACTGCACTTGCTGGTCATCGCGGCCGGTGAGTTTGAGATAGTCGATGGTCTGCTGGTCAATGGCGAACATCGCCGCGGTGGCGCCGTATTCCGGGGCCATGTTCGAAATGGTGGCGCGGTCGCCCAGGGTCAACGCGCTGGCGCCGGCACCGTGGAACTCCAGGTAGGCGCCGACCACCTTCTGCTTGCGCAGGAACTCGGTGAGCGCCAGCACCAGGTCGGTGGCGGTGATGTTCGGTGCCAGGCGACCGGTCAGCTCGACACCGACGATCTCCGGCAGGCGCATCCACGAGGCGCGGCCGAGCATCACGTTCTCGGCTTCCAGGCCGCCGACGCCGATGGCGATCACACCCAGGGCATCCACGTGCGGGGTGTGGCTGTCGGTGCCGACGCAGGTGTCCGGGTAGGCCACGCCGCGATCGTTGTGGATCACCGGCGACATCTTCTCCAGGTTGATCTGGTGCATGATGCCGTTGCCCGGCTGGATCACGTCGACGTTCTTGAACGCCTGCTTGGTCCAGTTGATGAAGTGGAAACGGTCTTCGTTACGGCGGTCCTCGATGGCGCGGTTCTTCTCGAACGCCTGCGGGTCGAAGCCGCCGCATTCGACGGCCAGCGAGTGGTCGACGATCAGCTGCACCGGCACCACCGGGTTGACCTGGGCCGGATCGCCGCCCTTGTCGGCGATGGCGTCGCGCAGGCCGGCCAGGTCGACCAGGGCGGTCTGGCCGAGGATGTCGTGGCACACGACGCGGGCCGGGAACCAGGGGAAGTCGAGGTCGCGCTTGCGCTCGATCAGTTGTTCCAGCGAGGCGTTGAGGGTGGCTGGGTCACAGCGGCGCACCAGGTTCTCGGCCAGCACGCGGGAGGTGTACGGCAGGCCGTCGTAGGCGCCGGGCTTGATCGCCTCGACCGCGGCACGGGCGTCGAAGTAGTCCAGGGCGGTGCCTGGCAGGTTCTTGCGGAATGCGGTGTTCATATCGTTATCGGGCTCGGTCACGGTTTACCTGGGCAGGCATCGGCAGATTCGTGGGAGCGGGCTTGCCCCGCGATTGCGTCGCATGCGCCAGCGAGGTTGAACCTGCTGGCGCAATCGCGGGGCAAGCCCGCTCCCACAACAGACCTACAGCCTGACTCTTCTAATCAACGCTGCTCGATCGGCACGAACTGGCGCTGCTCGACGCCGACGTACTCGGCGCTCGGGCGGATGATGCGGTTGTTGGCGCGCTGTTCGAACACGTGCGCGGCCCAGCCGGTCAGGCGCGAGCAGACGAAGATCGGGGTGAACAGCTTGGTCGGGATGCCCATGAAGTGGTACGCCGAGGCATGGTAGAAGTCGGCGTTGGGGAACAGGCGCTTCTGCTCCCACATGGTCTTGTCGATGGCTTCGGAAACCGGGTACAGGACCTTGTCACCGACTTCGTCGGCGAGTTGCTTCGACCAGCCCTTGATCACCTCGTTGCGCGGATCGGACTCTTTATAGATGGCATGGCCGAAGCCCATGATCTTGTCCTTGCGCTCGAGCATGCGCAGCAGCTCGGCGGTGGCTTCCTGCGGAGTCTGGAAGCGTTCGATCAGTTCCATCGCCGCTTCGTTGGCGCCGCCGTGCAGCGGGCCGCGCAGCGAGCCGATGGCCGCGGTCACGCAGGAGTACAGGTCGGACAGGGTCGAGGCGCAGACCCGGGCGGTGAAGGTCGAGGCGTTGAACTCGTGCTCGGCGTAGAGGATCAGCGAGACGTTCATCACCTTGACGTGCAGCGCGCTCGGTTTCTTGCCGTGCAGCAGGTGCAGGAAGTGGCCGCCGAGGGTGTCCTCGTCGCTGGTGCAGTCGATGCGCACGCCGTGGTGGGTGAAGCGGTACCAGTAGCACATCACCGCCGGGAACAGCGCCAGCAGGCGGTCGGTCTTCTCGCGCTGGGCGTCGAAGGTCAGTTCCGGCTCCAGGGTGCCGAGCACCGAGCAGCCAGTGCGCATCACGTCCATCGGGTGGGCGTCGCGCGGGATGCGCTCGAGCACTTCCTTCAGCGCTTGCGGCAGGTCGCGCAGGCCCTTGAGCTTGCGCTTGTAGTCGGCAAGCTCCGCCTTGCTCGGCAGCTCGCCGTACAGCAGCAGGTAGGCGACTTCCTCGAACTCGGCGCCGGCGGCCAGGTCACGCACGTCATAGCCGCGGTAGGTCAGGCCGGCCCCGGCCTGGCCGACGGTCGACAGCGCGGTCTGGCCGGCCACCTGGCCACGCAGGCCCGCGCCACTGAGTACTTTTGCTTCGGCCATGGTGTTTCTCCTTTCTTGAATTTGTTATCGAAGTCTTTTCTGGCTAATCAGGGGTGGCTGTACCAGCGCATTCGCGGGGCAAGCCCGCTCCTACAGGTACAGCGTCAGGCCTTTCTACCCTTTCTTCTGGGCGAACAATGCATCGAGGCTCTGCTCGAAGGCGTGGTAGCCGATGGCATCGTAGAGCTCCATGCGGGTCTGCATGGTGTCGATCACGTTTTTCTGGGTGCCGTCGCGGCGCAGCGCGGTGTAGACGTTCTCGGCCGCCTTGTTCATGGCGCGGAAGGCCGACAGCGGGTACAGCACCAGCGACACGTCGACCGAAGCCAGTTCCTCGGTGGTGTACAGCGGCGTGGCGCCGAACTCGGTGATGTTGGCCAGGATCGGTGCCTTCACCCGGTCGGCGAAGGTCTTGTACATCGACAGCTCGGTAATGGCTTCCGGGAAGATCATGTCGGCGCCGGCCTCGATGCAGGCGGCAGCGCGGTCCAGGGCGGCGTTCAGGCCTTCCACTGCCAGCGCGTCGGTGCGCGCCATGATCACGAAGCTGTCGTCGCTGCGGGCATCCACGGCGGCCTTGATGCGGTCGACCATCTCCTGCTGCGAGACGATCTCCTTGTTCGGGCGGTGGCCGCAGCGCTTGGCGCCGACCTGGTCCTCGATATGAATGGCGGCGGCGCCGAACTTGCTCATCGACTTGACGGTGCGGGCGACGTTGAAGGCCGAGGCGCCGAAGCCGGTGTCGACATCCACCAGCAGCGGCAGGTCGCAGACGTCGGTGATGCGCCGTACGTCGGTGAGCACGTCGTCCAGGCCGCTGATGCCCAGGTCCGGCAGGCCCAGGGAGCCGGCGGCGACACCGCCGCCGGACAGGTAGATGGCCTTGAAGCCGGCGCGCTTGGCCAGCAGGGCGTGGTTGGCGTTGATGGTCCCGACCACCTGCAGCGGATGTTCGGCGGCGACCGCGTCACGGAAACGCTGGCCGGGCGTGCTCTTCACTGTCATGACTCACCTCGTGGGCTATTGTTGTCGGCACCTTGGTAGTGGCGCTCGATATTGCGTTTGGATGCGCCGATGTGGCGACGCATCAGGAGTTCTGCCAGTTCGCCGTCGCGAGCTTCGATGGCATCGAGGATGCGGTGGTGCTCGGCGAAGGCTTGGCGCGGGCGGTTGGGCGTGCTGGAGAACTGGATGCGGTACATGCGCACCAGCTGGTACAGCTCGCCGCAGAGCATCTTGTACAGCGTCTGGTTGCCGCTGCCCTGGATGATCCGGTAGTGGAAGTCGTAGTCGCCTTCCTGCTGGTAGTAGCCCTGCCCGGCCTGGAACGCGGCATCGCGCTCGTGGGTGTCGAGCACGTGGCGCAGCTCGTCGATGGCCGCCTGGCTCATGCGCTCGGCGGCCAGGCGACAGGCCATGCCTTCTAGGGATTCGCGGATTTCGTACAGTTCGATCAGCTCGGCATGGCTCAGCGACACCACCCGGGCGCCGACATGGGGCACGCGCACCAGCAGGCGCTGGCCCTCCAGGCGATGGATCGCCTCGCGCAGCGGGCCGCGACTGATGCCGTAGGTGCGCGCCAGCTCCGGCTCGGAGATCTTGCTGCCGGGCGCGATGTCGCCCTTGACGATGGCGGCCTGGATGCAGCGGAAGACGTGCTCCGAGAGGGTCTCGGTCTCGTCCTGGGGCAATGGGGTGGCCGGGGCTGTGTCCAGCATGATTGTCGACACCTTCAGAATCAGTGACGCCAAAACTAGCCAAATAGAGGACTGGAGTCAAAGACAAAAAGAATATTGTCGACAATCGTCTAATAACGAACTTACCCCGCTTTCATGGGGTCTGATCGCGGGCGCGCTGGCGTCAAGACATCGGCGTGATAGAATGCCGCGCTCCTTCGGGAGCATGGATAGTGTGTCTGTCATCATTTCATGTTGTTGACAGATCAATGAGGACGCTTGGCCAGTCGCCTTGCCCTGAAACCTGCACAGCACCGCGCCAGGATTATGAGACTCAAACCCGCTTTATTGCTGCTCTGCCTGACCCTGCTGCCGGCGCTCGCGCCCGCGGCCGAGAAGACCGTGTACGGTCTGAACGAGTACGCCCGCCTGGGCGACCTTGACCTGGAAGTGGCGGCCAAGCTCGACACCGGCGCCAAGACCGCCTCGCTCAGCGCCCGCGACATCAAGCGTTTCAAGCGCAACGGCGAGAGCTGGGTGCGCTTCTACCTGGCCATCGACGCCGCGCACAAACACCCCATCGAACGCCCCCTGGCCCGCGTCAGCAAGATCAAGCGCCGCGCCGGGGACTATGATGCCGAATCCGGCAAGGCCTACACCGCCCGTCCGGTCATCGAACTCGAGATCTGCATGGGCCAGACGCAACGCACCATCGAGGTCAACCTCACCGACCGCAGCGCCTTCCAGTTCCCGCTGCTGATCGGTTCCGAGGCCCTCAAGCACTTCGGTGCGCTGGTCGACCCAAGCCTTAAATACGCGGCCGGCAAACCTGCCTGCGCCACCGAAGCTCCCAAAGCAGAGTAATTCCGATGCGCTCTCTTACCCTTCACCTGAAAGTCCTGATCACCGTCCTGGTAGTGCTGGGCATCGCGATCACGGCCTACCAGATCTTCGCCCTCGGCATCCCGGTGACCGAGGACGAGACCGACGACCTGTGGAACATCGACGCCAAGGTCGAGTTCGTCGCCAGCGCCAAGGACCCGGTCAAGGTGCAGATGTTCGTGCCCCCGCTGAACCGTGACTACGTCAGCCTCAACGAGAGCTTCATCTCCAACAACTACGGGGTCAGCGTCAACCGCGCCGACGGCAACCGCAAGGTGACCTGGTCGGCCCGTCGCGCCAGCGGCAACCAGACCCTCTACTACCGCCTGGTGCTGACCAAGCGCTACAGCAACGAAAAGACCAAGATCAAGGGCCCGACCTTCCGCGACAGCCTGGCCGTCGAGGGCCCGGAGAAAATCGCCGCCGATGCGCTGATGGCACCGATCCGCCAGCACTCGGCCGACGTCGAGACCTTCGTCAGCGAGACCATCAAGCGGGTCAACAATGCCAACGACGACAACGCCAAGCTGCTGCTGGCCGGCGACAACTCGCCGCTGAAAAAAGCCCAGGTCATCGACCTGCTGCTGTCCATCGCCCACGTGCCGCTGGAGAAGGTCCACACCATCCGCCTGGTGGCCGATACCCCGCAGAGCCCCGAACTGTGGCTGCGCAGCTTCAACGGCAACGACTGGCTGTACTTCAACCCAGAGACCGGCGAGCAGGGCCTGCCCAGCGACCGCCTGCTGTGGTGGACCGGTGACGACAACCTGATCACCGTCGATGGCGGCAAGAAGGCCACCGTCACCTTCAGCATGAACAACAGCGAGATGAACGCCATCCGCCTGGCCAAGCTGACCGACGAGAACACCGACGCCGACTTCCTCGAATACTCGCTGTACGGCCTGCCGTTGCAGACCCAGCAGACCTTCATGATCATGGTGATGATCCCGATCGGCGTGCTGGTGATCCTGGTGCTGCGCAACCTGATCGGCATCCAGACCCTGGGTACGTTCACCCCGGTGCTGATCGCCCTGGCCTTCCGCGAGACCCAGCTGGGCTTTGGCATCATCCTGTTCACGGTGATCACCGCCCTGGGCCTGTCGCTGCGCTCATACCTTGAGCACCTCAAGCTGCAGATGCTGCCGCGCCTGTCGGTGGTACTGACCTTCGTCGTGGTGCTGATCGCCGCCATCAGCCTGTTCAGCCACAAGCTGGGCCTGGAGCGCGGGCTGTCGGTGGCACTGTTCCCGATGGTGATCCTGACCATGACCATCGAGCGCCTGTCGATCACCTGGGAAGAGCGTGGCGGCGGCCATGCCATGAAAGTGGCCGTCGGCACCCTGTTCGCCGCCTCCATCGCGCACCTGCTGATGACCGTGCCGGAAGCGGTGTACTTCGTCTTCACCTTCCCGGCGGTGCTGCTGATCCTGGTGGGCTTCATGCTGGCGATGGGTCGCTACCGCGGCTACCGCCTGACCGAGCTCGTGCGCTTCAAGGCATTCCTGAAGAAGGCTGACGCCTGATGTTTGGCCTGATCAAGACGTGGAAAGCCCTGGAGGCCCGGGGCATCATGGGTATCAACCGGCGCAACGCGGACTACGTGTTGAAGTACAACAAGCGCCACCTGTACCCGATCGTCGACGACAAGATCATCACCAAGGAGCGCGCCCTGGCGGCCGGCATCCATGTGCCGGAAATGTACGGCATCATCGAGACCGAGAAGCAGATCGAGAAACTCGACGAGATCATCGGCGGGCGCAGCGACTTCGTCATCAAGCCGGCCCAGGGCGCCGGCGGTGACGGCATCCTGGTGATCGCCGACCGCTTCGAGGACCGCTACCGCACGGTGTCGGGCAAGATCATCAGCCACGAGGAGATCGAGCACCAGATCTCCAGCATCCTCACCGGCCTGTACTCGCTGGGCGGGCACCGCGACCGCGCGCTGATCGAGTACCGGGTCACCCCGGACCAGATCTTCAAGAGCATCAGCTACGAAGGCGTGCCGGACATCCGCATCATCGTGCTGATGGGCTACCCGGTGATGGCCATGCTGCGCCTGCCGACCCGCCAGTCCGGCGGCAAGGCCAACCTGCACCAGGGCGCCATCGGCGTGGGCGTGGACCTGGCCACCGGCCTGACCTTGCGCGGCACCTGGCTGAACAAGATCATCAGCAAGCACCCGGACACCACCAACGCGGTGGACGGCGTGCAACTGCCGAACTGGGACGGTTTCATGAAGCTCGCCGCCAGCTGCTACGAGTTGTGCGGCTTGGGCTACATCGGCGTGGACATGGTTCTGGACCAGGACAAGGGTCCGCTGATCCTCGAGCTCAACGCACGTCCCGGCCTGAACATCCAGATCGCCAATGACTGCGGCCTGACCCAGCGCACCCACGCCATCGAGGCGCACCTGGAGATGCTGGCCAAGGAAGGTCGCAGCGAGGATGCCGAACAGCGCGTGAAGGTCTCGCAGGGGTTGTTCGGGCACGTCAATCCGCTCTAACCGCGCTTCCCGTGTAGAAGCGGCCTTGCGCCGCGAAAGGGCCGCGAAGCGGCCCCAGGATCTCAGCGTTGATGCGAAGATCGCCGGGGCTGCTTTGCAGCCCTTTCGCGGCGCAAGGCCGCTCCTACAGGGGGATTGCGCAAATCCGGATGGCGAATGTCGTTGCCAGCGCTAGGCGCATTTCCCCCACAGGTCTACAATCGCCCACCTCGCTTGTTCATCGCCGTCCATCCTGATGCCGACCTGTACGCTCCACCCCCTGCCCTACCAGCCCGACCCCGCCTTCTACTTCGAACGCCTGCGCCGCGCGCCCGGTGCGATCCTGCTCGACAGCGCCCGACCAGGCGCCGAACGCGGCCGCTACGACCTGCTCAGCGCCTGGCCGCTGCAGCAGTTGCAGGCACACCCCGAGGAAGACGGTCGCGACTACCTGCAGCGCCTGCGCCAGGCCCTGGCCGACCTGGGGACGGCACAACTGCCCGAGGGCATCGAGCTGCCGTTCGCCGGCGGCCTGATCGGCTACCTGAGCTACGACTTCGGCCGGCGCCTGGAGCAGTTGCCGACGCACGCGGTCGACGACCTCGGCCTGCCCGACGCTCGGTTGGGGCTGTATGCCTGGGCACTGGTGTCCGACCATCGGCTGTGCAGCAGCCAGCTGGTGTTCCACCCGAGCCTGCCCGAGGCCGAGCAACAACGGCTCATCACGTTGTTCGAGAACAGCATCCCCGGCGATAGCGGCGACTTCCACCTGCTCGCGCCCATGACCGGTGACCTTCGCCCCGAGCAGTACCGGGCGGCGTTCGACCAGGTGCAGCGCTACATCCAGGCCGGCGACTGCTACCAGATCAACCTCACCCAGCGCTTTCGCGCCCCCTGCCAGGGCGACCCGTGGCGCGCCTACCAGGCCCTGCGCGCCGCCTGCCCGACGCCGTTCTCCGGCTACCAGCAGTTGGATGAAGGCACGGCGCTGCTGAGCTTCTCCCCCGAGCGCTTCATCCGCGTCAGCCAGGGCGCGGTCGAGACCCGCCCGATCAAGGGCACCCGCCCACGCGCCGCCGACCCGGCCGAGGACGCGCGCAACGCCGCCGAGCTGCTGGCCAGCCCCAAGGACCGCTCGGAAAACCTGATGATCGTCGACCTGCTGCGCAACGACATCGGCCGCACCTGCCAGACCGGCTCGGTGAAGGTGCCGGAGCTGTTCAGCCTGGAGAGCTACCCCAACGTTCATCACCTGGTCAGCAGCGTGGTCGGCCGCCTGGCCGCCGACAAGGACGCCCTGGACCTGATCGCCGGCAGCTTCCCCGGCGGCTCGATCACCGGCGCCCCGAAGATCCGCGCCATGCAGATCATCGACGAGCTGGAGCCGGCGCGCCGGGCGCTGTACTGCGGCTCGCTGCTGTATCTCGATGTGCGCGGCGAGATGGACAGCTCCATCGCCATCCGCAGCCTGCTGGTCAAGGATGGCCAGGTCAGTTGCTGGGGCGGCGGCGCGGTAGTGGCCGATTCGGACTGGCAGGCCGAGTACGAGGAGTCGATCGCCAAGGTGCGGGTGCTGATGGAAACACTGCAGGCCCTGTAAGACTCCGTGGGAGCGGGCTTGCCCCGCGATCGCCAGGCGTCTGCCCCGCCATTTTTTGTTACCATCTGACCACTACGAGCGCACAGCGCCACTCAACCGATGGAAACCGCCTGATGAGCCAACCCTTCGACGTCGCCGCCCTGGCCGCGACCTACGCCAGCAAGTCCCCGCAGGAGATCCTCAAGCTCGCCTTCGAGCATTTTGGCGATGACCTGTGGATCTCCTTCAGCGGTGCCGAGGATGTGGTGCTGGTGGACATGGCCTGGAAGCTGAACAAGCAGGTCAAGGTGTTCAGCCTCGACACCGGGCGCCTGCACCCGGAGACCTACCGGTTCATCGACCAGGTGCGCGAGCAGTACAACCTGCCCATCGAGATCCTCAGCCCAGACCGCGACAAGCTCGACCCGTTCGTCAAGGAAAAAGGCCTGTTCAGCTTCTACAAGGATGGTCACGGCGAGTGCTGCGGCATCCGCAAGATCGAGCCGCTGCGCCGCAAGCTGGCCACCGTCAGCGCCTGGGCCACCGGCCAGCGCCGCGACCAGAGCCCCGGCACCCGCAGCCAGGTGGCGGCGCTGGAGATCGACAGCGCCTTCTCCACCCCGGAGCGCACCCTGTACAAGTTCAACCCGCTGGCGCAGATGACCAGCGAGGAAGTCTGGGGCTACATCCGCATGCTCGAGCTGCCCTACAACAGCCTGCACGAGCGCGGCTTCATCAGTATCGGCTGCGAGCCGTGCACCCGCCCGGTACTGCCGAACCAGCACGAGCGCGAAGGACGTTGGTGGTGGGAAGAGTCGACGCAGAAGGAATGTGGGCTGCACGCCGGCAACCTGATCAGCAAGGCTTGAAATAGTTGGGGCCGCTTCGCGCCCCTTTCGCGGCACAAGGCCGCTCCTACAAGGAAACGTGATCCCCTGTAGGAGCGGCCTTGTGCCGCGAAAGGGCCGCAAAGCGGCCCCAGCTATTTCAGATCAGTGCACCGGCAGCTCAACACCCTCGAACAGCTCTTCGAGTTCCTGCTTGTTATGGCACTGGATCGCCTTGGCCATCACCTCACGGGTCAAGTGCGGCGCGAACTTCTCGATGAAGTCGCACATGAAGCCACGCAGGAAGGTGCCACGACGGAAGCCGATCTTGGTGATGCTGGCCTCGAACAGCTCGCTGGCATCCAGGCACACCAGATCGCTGTCGAGCTTCGGGTCGACCGCCATCTTGGCCACGATGCCCACGCCCAGACCCAGGCGCACATAGGTCTTGATCACGTCGGCGTCGGCGGCGGTGAACACCACCTTCGGCGTCAGGCCGCGGTGGTTGAACGCCTCGTCGAGCTTGGAACGGCCGGTGAAGCCGAACACGTAGGTGACGATCGGGTACTCGGCCACCGCTTCCAGGGTCAGCTTCGGCAGCTTGGTCAGCGGGTGGCCCTGGGGCACCACCACGCAGCGGTTCCACTTGTAGCACGGCATCATGATCAGGTCGCCGAACAGCTCCAGGGCCTCGGTGGCGATGGCGAAGTCGACGGTGCCGTCGGCCGCCATCTCGGCGATCTGCATCGGCGAGCCCTGGTGCATGTGCAGGGCGACTTCCGGGTACTGCTTGATGAAGTTGCTGATCACCGGCGGCAGCGCGTAGCGCGCCTGGGTGTGGGTGGTGGCGATCGACAGGGTGCCCTTTTTCTCGTTGGAGAATTCCTGGGCAATCTGCTTGATGCTTTCGACCTTGCGCAGGATCTCGCCGGCGGTATTGATGATGCGCTCGCCCGCCGGGGTGACACGGGTCAGGTGCTTGCCGCTGCGGGCGAAGACCTCGACGCCCAGCTCGTCCTCGAGCAGGCGGATCTGCTTGCTGATGCCCGGCTGGGAGGTGTACAGGCTCTGCGCCGTCGCGGAAACGTTGAGGTCATGGTGCGCCACTTCCCAGATGTAGCGCAGTTGCTGAAGCTTCATAGATATCCCTCAAAGGCGGTAGGTCACCGGCGCGCCGGCAGCGACGAGTTATAACTATATTAGTGGCTTGAGAAATAAATCTAGAACTATTTTGTTACGTTCGCTGGAAAAAGTCCTACCGCTAGGTTCACGATTTCCTACGTCCAAGATGGTGAGCCAACGGCACCATGTACACCGGCACCGGTGACAGTTGCAGCAGCCGCACCGCCGTGCGACCGATCGGCACATCCACTCCCGCGCCGGCGCTGTGACTGCCGAAGATCAGCAGGTCGACCGACAACCGCTGGGCCTGCTCGAGGATCACCTGGGCCGGGTCGCCCTGGCGCACCCGCACCGCGCGGATCAATGCCAGGTCGGCCGGCTCGGTCATCTCGTCGCGAA
Source organism: Pseudomonas sp. 2hn (assembly GCF_019646095.1). Lineage (NCBI taxonomy): Bacteria > Pseudomonadati > Pseudomonadota > Gammaproteobacteria > Pseudomonadales > Pseudomonadaceae > Pseudomonas > Pseudomonas sp. 2hn. Next base: position 3,941,714 of record NZ_CP081016.1, read on the forward strand.
AGTTCTCCAGCACCCGCTGCTCGATATTGGCCATGACCGTGTTGACGCCCTCGCTGTGCAGCGCATCGAGGGTCTGCTCATCGAGGTAGCTCTGCAGCAACGATTCGGCGAACTGGCCCATGGGCTCCACGGCATGGATCACATACAGCTCTGCGTTGAAGGTCCGCGCCAGGGCCAGGGCGTGCTGCATGACAAAGGGCGCATAGACACCGAGGTCAGTGGCAAACAGCATGGAACGGATCATTCGACCTCCTCGACTGCCGCGACGGCAGAGCAAGCTTGAGCTTAGCAGCGCCATCGGCGGTCGCCTGGCCGTCCGGCGCACAGCTGCCGCGGGCTTCAGGCCTGCCGACTGCGCCGGTCGATGAACGCCAGGGCCTGGTACAACGCCTCCATGCGCGGCAACGCGCAACCGGCCGCACGGGCCCGGGCCAGGGGCTCGGCATAGATCGCCTGCAGCTCAAGCGGCCGCTGCTGGACATGGTCGTGGTACATGCTCGGCCAGTAGTCCGGCATCTTCTCGGTGATGCGGAACAGGTGCTCGGCGTAGCCCGCCGGCAGCTCGCGGCCACAGGCCTTGGCGCCCGTCACCACTTCGGCCATCAGCGCCTGGATCAGCGTGCGGCTGTCGGCATCGCCCATCAAGGGCGTGGTGCTGGCCTGCAGCAACACCGAAAGGCCGTTGTAGGGCACGTTCCACACCAGCTTCTGCCAGCGCGCCTGGTCGAGGTCGGCCATGGCCTGGGAGTCGATGCCCGCGGCCCGGAACAGCCCGGCACCCTCCTCCACCACGGCGGCCCCGCCATCCTTCGCCGGGCCACTGTGATAGCCCAGGTTCACCGCGCCCAGCGACTGGTGGCGGATTTCGCCTGGGCCCTCGCGGTTGACGCAGATGAAGCACAGGCCGCCGAGCAGGTGCAGGTCCGGGCGCAAGGCCGGGCGCAACTGCTCCTCGACCCCAAGGCCGTTCTGCAGCAACACCACCCGGGCGTCGGGCGCCGCTGCCTGCACGATCAGGGGCGCCAGCTCCGCGTTGCTGGTGGCCTTGGCGCCTACCAGCAGCCAGTCGCAGGGCGGCATGTCGGCGGCACGGGCGTACGCCTGCACCGGCATGTGCACCTGGCCGTGTACCGTGCTGTCGAGCCGCAGCCCCTGCTCATGCACAATCTGGTACTCGCTGCGCAGCAGAAAGTGCACGTCGAAGCCGGCGCGAGCCAGCATCAGGCCGTAGAAGCCACCGATTGCGCCGCTGCCGATGATGCCGATGCGGGGATTGCCAATGCGAGGGTCGAGGGACGCCATGCCGTGCTCCTGGTCGAGAGTCATTGTTGTTGGACAGCCACTATACCTGCGTACCTGCCCGCATTTGCCAGCCGATGGGCAAAAACCCCGTATCGACGGGCCCCAGCCCATTGTCGCGCCCCCGCTAACGCGCTAAGGTTCGGCCTCCCCGCTGCGAATAATCTGCTGCTGGGCCGCACGGGGAACGTTGGCGGCCGGCACCCGTGACCTGACGAGTAACACGATGGCTGATTTACCGATCGATGACCTTAACGTTGCCTCCAACGAGACCTTGATCACCCCCGATCAGCTCAAGAAGGAAATTCCCCTCAGCGCCAAGGCCCTGCAGACCGTGACTGCCGGCCGTGAAGTGGTGCGCAACATCCTCGACGGCAAGGACCATCGCCTGTTCGTGGTGGTCGGCCCCTGCTCGATCCACGACATCAAGGCCGCCCACGAGTATGCCGAGCGCCTGAAGGTGCTGGCCGAGGAAGTCTCCGACACCCTGTACCTGGTCATGCGTGTGTACTTCGAGAAGCCGCGGACCACCGTCGGCTGGAAAGGCCTGATCAACGACCCGTACCTGGACGACTCGTTCAAGATCCAGGACGGCCTGCACATCGGTCGCCAACTGCTGCTGGACCTGGCCGAGAAGGGCCTGCCCACCGCCACCGAAGCGCTCGACCCGATCTCCCCGCAATACCTGCAGGACCTGATCAGCTGGTCGGCCATCGGCGCCCGCACCACCGAATCCCAGACCCACCGTGAAATGGCTTCGGGCCTGTCCTCGGCGGTCGGCTTCAAGAACGGCACCGATGGCGGCCTGACCGTGGCCATCAACGCCCTGCAGTCGGTATCCAAGCCGCACCGATTCCTGGGCATCAACCAGGAAGGCGGCGTGTCCATCGTCACCACCAAGGGCAATGCCTACGGCCACGTAGTGCTGCGCGGCGGCAACGGCAAGCCCAACTACGACTCGGTCAGCGTCGCCCTGTGCGAGCAGGACCTGGTCAAGGCCAAGATCAAGCCCAACATCATGGTCGACTGCAGCCACGCCAACTCCAACAAGGACCCAGCCCTGCAGCCGCTGGTCATGGAGAACGTCGCCAACCAGATACTCGAAGGCAACCAGTCGATCATCGGCCTGATGGTCGAGAGCCACCTGAACTGGGGCTGCCAGGCCATTCCGAAGAACCTCGACGAGCTGCAGTACGGCGTGTCGGTCACCGATGCCTGCATCGACTGGGCGGCCACCGAGAAGACCCTGCGCAGCATGCACGCCAAGCTCAAGGACGTGCTGCCCAAGCGTCAGCGCGGCTGACTTCTTGCGCAAACGAAAACGCCGGGCAATGCCCGGCGTTTTCATGTGTGGGTAGCTTAGACCTTGCTTGAATGGCGCTGCTGGCGCTCCATGTAGCGCTCGACGTAGGAGCACGACGGAATCACGGTGTAGCCCATCTGCTCGGCATAGGCCAGGGCCTGCTCGGTGAGCGCCGCGGCGATTCCGCGACCACGCAAGGCGTTGGGCACGAAGGTGCGATAGATGTCCAGCGTCTGCTTGCCCAGGTCCATGTACGTCAGATAGGCCCGGTGACCGTCCACGGTGGTCTCGAACTGATGACCGGCCTGGTCATGGTGGATGGTCAGCGTTTCGCTCATCACTACTCCTCGCAGGTCTTGTCGGCAGACCCTTACCTTACCGATGTGGTTTATCCGGCGGAGGAACCTCTACGCCACCTGTTGCCCCTTGGACAGCAGCGCGACTGGGATCGTTCTGCGTCGATGGCACCCTCAAATAGTAGGCGCCGCCGGCGAGAATGCTCAAGCTGCGCAGAATGAAAATGCTGACAGCCTCCCGCCCAAGGCCCGGCAACAGCAACCGGATGTTCTTGGGCTATGACGCCCGCCGACAGTTAAAGTCACCCTTAGTTCAACAAAAAGTTCCTGTACTACAATCGCTTGCGAAGGCTAGCCCGGATTTTCACAGTTTGTTTACAAACCCCGTCGCCGGAGGCCTGCGCAGCATTTTTTTTGCAGTTCTTGCGCTCAGTCAGTTTACTTACTACAAGTAATGGGTACTATGTACGCCGGCCAGTTTCTCTTTTCCGAGAGATGGCTATTTAATAGAAAGTCCTTGAAGGGGAACACGATGAACAACGTTCTGAAATTCTCTGCTCTGGCTCTGGCCGCAGTTCTGGCTACCGGTTGCAGCAGCGTATCCAAAGAAACCGAAGCTCGCCTGACTGCTACCGAAGACGCAGCAGCTCGCGCCCAGGCTCGTGCAGACGAAGCCTACCGCAAAGCTGACGACGCTCTGGCAGCTGCTCAGAAGGCTCAGCAGACCGCTGACGAAGCCAACGAGCGCGCTCTGCGTATGCTGGACAAAGCCAGCCGCAAGTAATAATCCTCACGGATTGTTATGGAGCCGACCCACTTGTGGGTCGGCTTTTTTATTGCCTGGACAAAAGCCGGACGGTGCCACCCAAACAACTGGGGCCGCCTGGCGACCCACCCCGGGACAAGCCTACGCCTAAAGGCATGGCGTTCGCCGTACCTGTAGGAGCGGGCTTGTCCCGCGATGGGCCGCAAAGCGGCCCCAAAGTGCCCCGCTAGTTGCCAGCGGGCAATCGCTTACTGCAGTTCTGGCGGAATGCTCGATACCATCGGCGCGCTTGCGCCATTGGTTGGCACCGCGATCTCGACCGGCATGCCGTCCTCGGCCGCCACCACATCGCGAACCATGTCCCAGTTCATGCGCAAGTTGTTGGCCAGGTCTTCACGCTTGAGCAGGGCGTTGATGACCGCGGTGTGCTTGTCGACCACCGACGGGTTGCCGTGGTCGTCCAGCGGCGTGTGCGCTTCAAGGTAGACCTTGCCGGCGCTGATACCGAACTTGTACGGCTCGTTGATGATGCGCACCGGAGTGCCCACCGGAACCATCTTCGACAAGGTAAGCACGTTGTTGTTGAGCATGCGGAAGCAGCCGTGGCTGGTGCGCATGCCGATGCCGAACTTCTTGTTCGAGCCGTGGATCAGGTAACCCGGCACACCCAGGGTGAACTTGAATGGCCCCAGCGGGTTGTCCGGCCCGGCCGGCACCACGGCCGGCAGGATGTCGCCATCGGCGGCATGCTCGGCGCGGATCGAGGCTGGCGGGGTCCAGGTCGGGTTCGGGGTCTTGGCGGTGATCTTGGTGTTGGCGATCGGCGAACCCCAACCCTCGCGGCCGATGCCCAGCGGGAAGGTGTGCACCACGTTCTGCCCTTTCGGGTAGTAGTACAGGCGGTACTCGGCCAGGTTGATGACGATGCCTTCACGCGGGCCCGGCGGCAGGATGTAGCGGGTCGGCAGGACGATCTCGGTGCCGGCGCCCGGCAGCCAGGGGTCGACGCCCGGGTTGGCGGCTATCATCTCGAGGTAGCCGAGGTCGTTGGCGGTGCCGATATCGGCGAAGGTGTCTTCGTACTTGGCCTTGATGGTGTGGACCTGGCCGACGACGTCTTCACCGGGAGGTGGCAACGGCAGTTCCAGCGCAACAGCGGGGCCTGTCGCCAGCATGGCGGCCAGGGTCAGGCTACGGGTGACGGCGGGAAAGCGCGGCAACATCCGGGAAATCCTTCGAAAGATCAGTCAAGACGACGATTGTACACCCGCGCCTATAAAGAGCGGGAGGCGCATGCGTTTCAGATGATGAAAGGCGTTCAGAGTTCCGGCCACACCGGACGCATGCCGCGCCGCTGGGCATCGAGGATCGCCCGGCACAGCGGGCATAGGCGCTCGTCGCGGTAGATCGCCCGCTCCACCCCCGACCAGCGCGGTTGCGCCGGCAGCAGGCCGCCGCACAAGGTACGGTCGACCGGCACGCCCAGCTCGAGCTGGCGGGCGGCCAGGTGGATGCGCACTTCCTGGCAGGCAAACAGGTCGAGCTGCTCATCGGGCTCGATCAGTTGGTAGGCGTACAGGGACCAGGCGGGGCGCGGCATCGGGGGCACTCGAAACGGGGGGCGCAACATTAGCCGAAAGCGGCCCCCGATAAAAGCGTCACAGCAAGGGTTTTATCGTCGGCCAGGCATTTTCCAGCAGGCGCTGCTGGGCAGCCGCCGCCGGGTGGATGCCATCGGCCTGCATCAACTCCGGCACCCCGCCCACGCCTTCGAGGAAGAACGGCACCAGCGGCACCTTTTTATCGGTGGCCAGCTGTTCATAGACCTGGGCGAACGCCGTGGTGTAGCGCACGCCATAGTTCGGCGGCAGGCGCATGCCCAGCAGTACCACCTTGGCACCGGCCTGGCGGGACTGATCGATCATCGCGGCAAGATTCTGTTGCAATTGTTGCGGCGGCTGTCCGCGCAGGCCGTCGTTGCCTCCCAGCTCCAGCACCACCAGGTCCGGCTTGTGCGCCGCAAGCAGCGCAGGCAGCCGCGCCTGGCCACCTACGCTGGTGTCGCCGCTGATCGAGGCATTGACCACCTGGTCGTCGAAACCCTCCTTCTTCAACTGCTGTTGCAGCAGGCTGACCCACCCCTGGCGGGTATCCAGGCCAAAACCGGCGCTGATACTATCGCCGACGACCAGCAGCGTTCCCGCCGCCGCGCCCTGGGCCAGGCAACACAGGGCCAGACCGGCACTCAACCACCACATTCGCATCGGATTCTCCATGGCCCCCAGCATTCTCGTTGCGCAGAACCTTAGCAAAGTGGTCCCCAGCGCGGAAGGCGACCTGACCATCCTCCACGCCCTCTCCCTCGACCTCGCCCAGGGCGACAGCCTGGCCATCGTCGGTGCCTCCGGCTCCGGCAAGTCCACGCTGCTGGGCCTGCTTGCCGGGCTCGACCGACCCAGCGCCGGCAAGGTGATCCTCGCCGGCCACGACCTCGGCCCGCTCGACGAGGACCAGCGCGCCCGGGTGCGCGCCGAGCACGTGGGCTTCGTGTTCCAGTCGTTCCAGTTGCTCGACAGCCTCAACGCGCTGGAGAACGTCATGCTGCCGCTGGAACTCGACGGTCGGCGCGATGCCCGCGAACACGCCCGCGACCTGCTCGAGCGGGTCGGTCTGGGCAAGCGCCTGAGCCACACCCCGCGCCAGCTCTCCGGCGGCGAGCAGCAGCGGGTGGCGATCGCCCGCGCCTTCGCCGCGCAGCCGGCGGTGCTGTTCGCCGACGAGCCCACCGGCAACCTCGACAGCCACACCGGCGAGCGCATCAGCGACCTGTTGTTCGAACTGAACCAGGAGCGCGGCACCACCCTGGTGCTGGTGACCCACGACGAGCGCCTGGCCAAGCGCTGCCGCCGCCTGATCCGCCTGGATGCCGGTCGCCTGGTGGCGCCCCTGGAGCCCTGATGACCCGCCTATCGTTCCCGCGACTGTGTGTCCTGGCCCTGCGCCAGTTACTGCGCGATGCTCGCGCCAGCGAAGTGCGCGTGCTGTTCTTCGCGCTGCTGGTGGCGGTGGCGGCCAGTACCGCCATCGGCTACTTCGGCGCCCGCCTCAATGGCGCCATGCAGTTGCGCGCCAGCGAGTTCCTCGGCGCCGACCTGGTCCTGCAGGGCAGCGCCCCGCCCAGCGCGCAGCAGATCGCCGATGGCACGGCGCTGGGCCTGAGCCATGCGCGGGTGGTGGAGTTCACCAGCGTGGTCGGCGGCGACAGCGGCATCCAACTGTCCAGCATCAAGGCCGCCGACCCCGCCTATCCCTTGCGTGGCCAGCTGCGCAGCGCGGCGGCGCCCTACGCCGAGGAAACGCCCGGCGGCGGCCCCGCGCCGGGCGAGGCCTGGGTCGAGCCGCGCCTGCTCGCGGCGCTGGGCCTGGCCATCGGCGACAGCATCGACGTGGGCATGAAGACGCTGCGCATGAGCCGCGTGCTGACCTACGAGCCCGACCGCGCCAACAATTTCTACAGCCTGACCCCAAGGGTGCTGATGAACCTCGCCGACCTCGACGCCACCGGGGTGATCCAGCCCGGCAGCCGGGTCAGCTACCGCGACCTGTGGCGCGGCGATATCGATGCCCTGCAACAGTACCGGCAGACGGCGGAAAAAAGCCTGGCCGCCAACCAGCGCCTGCTCGACACCCGCGACGGCAACCGGCAGATCGGCGGCGCCCTGGGCAAGGCCGAACGCTACCTGAACATGGCCAGCCTGGTGGCAGTGCTGCTGGCCGGCGTCGCCGTGGCCCTGTCGGCCAGCCGCTATGCCGCGCGGCGCCTGGACGCCAGCGCCCTGTTGCGCTGCCTGGGATTGTCCCGCCACCAGGCCCTCGGCCTCTACAGCCTGCAACTGGCCATGCTCGGCGTCGCCGCCGCGCTGGCCGGCGCCCTGCTCGGCTGGCTGGCGCAGCTGGGGCTGTTCCGCCTGCTCGAGGGCCTGCTGCCCAGCCAGGTGCCACCCGGCGGCCTTACCCCGGCGCTGGCCGGCATCGGCACCGGGCTGGTGGCCCTGGCCGGCTTCGCCCTACCGCCGCTGGCGGCCCTGGGTCGGGTGCCGCCGCTGCGCGTGCTGCGCCGCGACCTGCTGCCGCTGCCACCAAGCAGCTGGCTGGTGTACGGCGCCGCCCTGCTTGCCCTGGGTCTGATCATGTGGCGCCTGAGCCTGGACCTGCTGCTGACCTTCGCCCTGCTCGGCGGCGGGCTGATCGCCGCCTTGCTGCTGGGTGGCTTGCTGTTGCTCGGCCTGCGCAGCCTGCGCCGCTTGCTGGCCGGCGCGCCGCTGGCCTGGCGCCTGGGCCTTGGGCAATTGCTGCGCCACCCGCTGGCCGCCGCCGGCCAGGCCCTGGCCTTCGGCCTGATCCTCCTGGCGATGGGCCTGGTCGCCTTGCTGCGCGCGGAACTGCTCGACACCTGGCAGGCGCAGTTGCCCAAGGACGCGCCCAACCATTTCGCCCTGAACATCCTGCCCGACGAGCGCCAGCCGTTCGCCGAGCGCCTGGCCCAGATCAACGCCAGCGCCGCGCCGCTGTACCCGGTGATCCCCGGCCGCCTGACCCATATCAACGAGCAGCCGGTACGCCAGCTGGTCAGCAAGGAGTCCACCGGCGAGCGCGCCATCCAGCGTGACCTCAGTCTGACCTGGGCCGCCGAGCTGCCCCAGGGCAACGCCCTGAGCGCCGGCCAATGGTGGCAACAAACGCCCGCCGACGATGAAGTCCCCGGAGTTTCCGTGGAGGCGGAGCTCGCGCAGAGCCTGCACCTGCAACTGGGCGACCTGCTGACCTTCGACATCGGCGGCCAGCAGCGCCAGGCGCGGGTCAGCAGCCTGCGCAGCGTGCACTGGGACAGCTTCCAGCCCAACTTCTACATGATCTTCCAGCCAGGCACCCTGCAAGGCCTGCCCACCACCTACCTGACCAGCTTCTACCTGGCGCCGGGCCACGACCAGGAGATCGTCGCGCTGTCCCGGGCCTTCCCGGCGGTGACCGTGCTGCAGGTCGACGCGTTGCTGGCGCAGCTGCGCAGCATCCTCGCCCAGGTCACCCTGGCGGTGGAGTACGTGCTGCTGTTCGTACTGGCGGCGGGGCTGGCGGTGCTGTTTGCCGGCCTGCAGGCGACCCTCGACGAGCGCATCCGCCAGGGCGCCCTGCTGCGGGCGCTGGGGGCGGCGCGCCCGTTGCTGGTCAAGGCGCGGCGCATCGAGTTCGGCCTGCTCGGCGCGGCCAGCGGCGTGCTGGCGGCGCTGGGGTGCGAGCTGATCACCTGGGCGCTGTACCGCTATGCTTTCGACCTGCACTGGGCACCGCACCCGTGGCTGCTGGCGCTGCCGCTGGCCGGGGCGGTACTGGTGGGCGGGGCCGGAGTGGTCGGCACGCGTCGCGCGCTCAATGCCAGCCCGCTGGCGGTGTTGCGCGAGGGTTGAAAATGAAGCCTTGCGCAGTGATCGGAGGCTTACGCTTTCTCCTGTAGGAGCGGCCTCGCGCCGCGAAAGGGCTGCGAAGCAGCCCCGGGATATCAGCACCAAGGCAACGATTGCTGGGGCCGCTGCGCGGCCCTTTCGCGGCGCAAGGCCGCTCCTACAGGAATCGCCAGCTAGAGGTTGTAGCGGATGCTGTTCACATACCAGGTCGCCTCGCCCGTGGGCGTGTGCACCAGCACTTCGTCGCCCTCCCCCTTCTTGAGCAGGGCCCGGGCCATGGGCGAGTCGATGGAGATGTAGTCGTTGCGCCCGTGGATCTCGTCATAGCCGACGATGCGAAAGCGCAGCTGCTCGCCGTCATCGTTCTCGATCTCCACCCAGGCACCGAAGAACACCTTGCCTTCCTGCTGGGGCGAGTACTCGACCACCTTGACGTCTTCCAGACGCTTGCGCAGGTAGCGCACGCGGCGGTCGATCTCGCGCAGCAGCTTCTTGTTGTACTGGTAGTCGGCGTTCTCGCTGCGATCGCCCAGCGAGGCCGCCCAGGTGACCTTCTGGGTGATTTCCGGGCGATAGACCCGCCACAGGTGATCAAGCTCCTGCTTCAGCGCGGCATGGCCTTCTACGGTGATGATGTTGGTGCTCAACGACTGTCTCCTCAGTGCATCCACGGCGAGCGTCATGCGCCCACCGGGAGACCGAGCTTAACGAAAAACGACTGGACGCGACACGCCCTCAACGGCGGGTGATCAGGCCCTGGCGAGCGATGCGGGTGAGCTGGCCGATGACCTCGGCAGCCTCTTCTGCCGCGGGCGCCTGGATCACGGCCAAGTCGAAGCGATCATTGCCGTACTGGTCGAGCTGTTCACAGCTGTCGGAGAACTGGATGAGGAAGGCACAGGCCTGGCCCTTGCGCCGGGAAAAGCCGTCGAGATTGCGCAAAAGCGTGGGTTGATGCTGGCCGCCGAGCAGGATGCGCGGGGTACGGGAAGCCTGGTTCTTGGCCAGGGGGGTCAAGCAGACACTGGTACGTGGGCAACTCATGGAGTCTCTCTCCGCCTCGCTGTTCCCGCTGGGCAGCGGTGGGAGGCGTCACCGAACCAGCGCTTTAGCGGTATTTCGGATGACCCGTCGGGGCCTCTCCTGCGCCCCGCAAGTAGCTGTTTAAATCGGCGCAATCGGTATGCTAGAGGCTGACGCAGGAAGTTACAAGCGCTTGTGCAAACGCAATCGCGGGCCCAGCCCGCTCCCACACGTTTCGTGGGAGCGGGCTGGGCCCGCAATCGATAATCAGCGTGCGATCAGGCGGTCCAGCGACAGGCGACCCGCGCCCTCGATCAGCACCGCCACGGTACCGGCCATCAGCGCCAGGGCGAACTCGTAACCGTTGTTGGACATGAACAGCCCGTTGCCGATATGCACCGAGAAGATCGCCACCACCAGGGTCACGCTCAACGCCAGCGCCGCCGGGCGGGCCAGCAGGCCGACCACCAGGGCCAGACCGCCGAAGAACTCGGCGCTGCCGGACAGCAGGGCCATCAGGTAGCCCGGGGCCAGGCCGATGCTTTCCATCCACTGGCCGGTGCCTTCCAGGCCGTAGCCGCCGAACAGGCCAAACAGTTTCTGTGCGCCATGGGCCATGAAGATGATGCCGACCAGGATACGCACGACGCTCAGGCCATAACCGGCGCGGGTGGTGAACAGGGCTTTGAGGGAGTGATTCATGTTTGCTTCCTTGTTTGAGCAGGTGTGTGTTGGATGAGCGCCATCTTAATCAAATCATCGAATAAGAAAATCGCAATAATCGCGTAAATTCTATCGAGTAATTCGATTTGTTTAGCGCTTCGCCACACGCTCCAGGGAAGCCCGCTCGCGGTTGAACGCGAGGAAGTACTTGTTGACGCTGTTGACGAAGTTCACCGGCCCCATGCCCACCTGCTCCATCGCGATGCGCTCGGTCTGGAAGAACCACTGGTTGCCATTGAGACCCCGTCGCCGGGCCTCGGCACGCATGGCCTGGACCCGCTCCGGGCCGAGGTTGTAGGCGGCCAGGATGAAGGCCATGCGCTCACGCTCGTTGAGCTGCGGGCTGGCGAAGAACTTGCGGCGGATCAGCGCCAGGTAGCGGGCGCTGGCCTGGACATTGCCGTCCACCGTGGTGGTGTTGCTCACCCCCACCCGCTGGGCCGCCGACGGGGTGATCTGCATCAGCCCGTGGGCGCCACCGGTACCACGCGCCTTGGGATCGAGGGTCGACTCCTTGAACGCCAGGGCGGCCAGGTTGAGCCAGTCGAACTGTTGGTCGCCACCGTGCTTCTGCAGCACCGGGCGCACCGACTCCAGGCGCTGGCGATCCTGTCGAGCCAGCGGGTTGTGCACCCGGTACTGGCGCCGATAGATGCGCTCGAAGGCCGCGTCCTGATTGTCGGGCGCGCGGTAGGTGGCGAGAAAGCGATCCACCGCCGCCTGCAGCATCGGCGCGTCCTGGCGCACATACCAGCGCATGGCCTGGGGCGGGGCCAGCTGCAGCTTGCTGTCCACCCGCAGGCGCGGCATCACCCGCGCCCAGCGCTGGGCGATCGGTCGCTCCACCACGGTCAGCGGGTAGATGCCGGCCTGGACCATCTCCAGCACATCCTCCACCGCCAGCGTCGGGTCGACCCATTCCACCTTGATCGGCGCCCGCTTGCGCAAGGCCAACTGCTGGTTGATCGCCTGGATCGCCGCGCCCGCGGCACTGGCGGTGGTCAGCGCGACGGTGCGCCCGGACAGCTGCTCGGGGCGGCTGTAGCCGCGTTCGCCCTTGCGCCCGACCAGTTGCAGCGGCACCTGGTCGACCACCGGGGCACTGACGCCGACTCCGCGCACCACGCTCGGGTCGAGCAGCTCGCCGGGGGCGGCGAGATCGCCCTCGCCGCGCTGCAAGGCCGCGAGCAGCTGCTCCTTGGCGCGGGGGATGATCTTCAGGGTGATTTCCTGGCCGTCGGCGACCCGGGCATTGAGGGCGTGCTCCAGGGCGCGCAAGCGGTAGTACTCGACGCCCACCGGCTCGCCCTTGACCTCGCCGGAGCTGTTGCGGCTCTGGTTGACCAGCACCCGCAGCACCTTGCTCGAACGGATCTGCGCCAGGTCGCGCGCCTGGCTGGTCGGTACATGTTGCTGCGGCCCGGCATCAGCGGCAGCGGCAGGCCCGCCGGCCAGCAGCCCGGACAGCAACAGGCCAGTCAAAAAGGTTCGCAACATGGGGAAAAGGGTCCGAGAGCGGTTGGCGGGCACCATGTGCTGTGATCGATCCGTGATAAATGACCGCAACAGACCACGGCAAACGTTTGAAGTTCTTGGTTTTTTCTCGATATCCCGGTTTTTGCTATGCTGGCCGCCCCGCGGCACGAGGTAGCACCATGCAACTGATCGATATCGGCGTCAACCTGACCAACAGCAGTTTCCACGACCAGCAGGCCGCCATCGTCGAGCGCGCCGTGGAAGCCGGCGTGGCGCAGATGGTCCTTACCGGCACCAGCCTGGACGTCAGCGCCGAAGCCCTGGAACTGTGCCAGCGCCTGGACGAGCCCGGTCAGCGCCTGTTCAGCACCGCCGGTGTGCACCCCCACGACGCCAGCCACTGGAACAGCGGCAGCGAGCGCCAGCTGCGCGAACTGCTCGCCCAGCCACGGGTGGTGGCCGTGGGCGAATGCGGCCTGGACTTCAATCGCGACTTTTCCCCGCGCCCAGCCCAGGAAAAGGCCCTGGAAGCGCAGCTGGCGCTGGCGGTCGAGCTGCGCCTGCCAGTGTTCCTCCACGAGCGCGAGGCCAGCGAGCGCCTGCTGGCAATCCTCAAGGACTACCGCGACCAGTTGCCCGCCGCCGTTGTGCACTGCTTCACCGGCGAGCGCCAGGCACTGTTCGCCTACCTCGACCTCGACCTGCACATCGGCATCACTGGCTGGATCTGCGACGAGCGCCGCGGCACCCACCTGCATCCCCTGGTCGGCAACATCCCCGAGGGCCGCCTGATGCTCGAAAGCGACGCGCCCTACCTGCTGCCCCGCAGCCTGCGGCCCAAGCCGAAGAACGGTCGCAACGAGCCGGCCTTCCTGCCCGAGGTGCTGCGCGAAGTGGCCCTGCATCGCCATGAAACCGCAGCGCACACCGCCGCCCACACCAGCGCCTGCGCCCGCGCGTTCTTTGGCCTGCCTGAGGTTTCTTGACGCATATCAACAAGGCCCCTGGCCTTGGCGGGCACAATGATGGCACCTTGCCAATAATGTTTCCGCCAACTCAGAGAAGACCTGCCATGGGTGCCTGGCTTAGCAACGTTTCCCTCAAATACAAGTTCTGGGCCGTCAATGCCGTGGCCTTCGTCACCACCCTGATGCTGGTGCTCTACGCTGTGTACCTGGAGCAGCAGGCCCGCGCCACCGGCGCCCAGGCAAAAGTCCAGGCCCAGGCCGAACTGCTGGCGGCCTGGCCCGCCGGGCAGGCCCTGCCCGCCCAGGCCAACCTGATCACCTGGCGCAATGGGCAAACGCCACAGTTCGCCGGCGAACCCCTCGAAGCCCTGCGCGACGGCCAGGGCTGGGTCGAGCTGCCCGGTGCCTGGATCCTCGGCGACAACCCGCTGCGCGGCGCCCAGGTACTGCGCCGGGGCGACCAGCAGCTCGCGCTGATCGCCCAGTCGCCGAGCCTGCGCCAGGTCTATTTCGACCGCTTCAGCAACTACGCCGTGTGCGTGCTGATTCTGATGCTGGCGATGCTCTGCGCCTCGCAGCTGTTGATCCGTTTCCTGCTCAGCCAGCTCAACACCCTCAAGGACGTGATGCTGCACGTGGAGAAGACCGGCGACCTCTCGGCCCGGGTGCCACTGGCCTGCGGCGACGAAGTCGGGCAGATGGCCGGCGCGTTCAACGCCATGCAGACCACCTACCACCGCGTGGTCAGCACCGTGGCGCGCACCGCCGCGCAGCTGGACTCTGGCGCTGCGCGCCTGGCCGGCAGCATGGACGAGGTGCGCCACGGCATGATCGGCCAGCAGAGCGAGACCGACCAGGCAGCCACCGCCATCAACGAGATGACCGCCACCGTCCACCACATCGCCCAGCATGCCGGCGCCACCCGCGACCTGTCGCAGACCGCCGACACCCTGGCCGGCAGCGGCCAAGCCGTGGTCAGCCGGGTGCAGGACTCGATTGCCGGGCTGTCCAGCGGCGTGCAGCAGACCGCCGAGATGATCCGCCAGCTGGCCGACGACAGCCAGAAGATCAACGGCGTGGTCGGGGTCATCCACAGCATCGCCGAACAGACCAACCTGCTCGCCCTCAACGCCGCCATCGAGGCGGCCCGCGCCGGTGACCTGGGCCGCGGTTTCGCCGTGGTCGCCGACGAGGTGCGCAACCTGGCCAAGCGCGTGCAGACCTCCACCGACGAGATCACCACCATGGTCGCCGACCTGCAGGCCGGTACCCGCGATGCGGTGGATTTCATGCAGGAAAGCTCGTACAAGGCCGACGATTGCGTCAAGCAGGCCCGCGAAGCCGGCGAAGCCCTGGCCGAGATCACCAGCGCCGTGGCGCAGATGCGCGAAAGCAACACCCAGATCGCCGTGGCTGCCGAGCAGCAGAGCCAGGTGGCCGAGGAGATGAACCGCGCCGTGGTCAGTATCCGCGACGTGACCGAGGAAACCGTGCAGCAGACGGTGGGCTCGGCCACCACCAGCAGCGAGCTGGCAACCCTCGCCGGTGAGCTGAACAAGGCGATCGGCCAGCTCAAGCTGTGACCTTCGCCGGCTATGGCCACCATAGCCAGCCTCGATTGGCCCCCGCCCGGGGGCCGCACTAAGCTTTGGTCAGGCCCCAGAGGATCTGTCCATGAGCAAACGACTGCCCAACCTGCCCGCCTGGCAATGGCGCGGCTATCACCACAACCATCGCCACCCCGCCAACCTGGTGCTGCACCTGATCGCCGTGCCGCTGTTCATCCTCGGCGCGCTGCTGGTACTGTCGGGGCTGTTCGCGCTGGACCTGTCGCAGATCGCCGTGGGCATCATCGCCCTGGCGGCCGGGCTGGGCCTGCAACGCCAGGGGCACCGCCTGGAAGCCGAGCAACCCGAGCCGTTCACCGACCGCAAGGACGCCGTGCAGCGCCTGCTCACCGAGCAGTTCATCACCTTCCCGCGCTTCGTGCTGAGCGGCGCCTGGTGGCGGGCCTGGCGCGAGCGCCACAAGCACCGCCACTGACTGAAAACATCACCCGGCGTGGGAGCGGGCTTGCCCCGCGATTGACTTGATGAGATGGTTCAGGCGAACACGGTCACCGTCTGCCGGCTCAACGCCAGGAGCTCACCCTCTGCCGTCCACAACGCTGCGGCCGCATGCCCATAGCCATCACGGGCATACTCGGTCTCGACCACATAGCGGCACCAGTCGAGGGTCGACAGCTGCGGCGTGGGCTGCACGAACTCGATGGTCCAGGTCAGCGTGCTGCCCGCGGCGGGCTGCTTGAGATACGGTAGCAGGCTGGGCGGCCAGGCATCGACCAATGCCAGCAGGTGCGCCACCCCGACCGGCTCCTCGGCGACATCGCGCAGGCGTACCCAACCACCCATATGGCGTGAGTCGTTGCCACTGAACGGCAGGCCGCCCACCGCCCAGCGAAACGCCACGTGCTGCATGAACTGCGGTGTGATGCCCTTGATGAAGGGCAACTCCGGCGCCGCCTCCTGCAACGGCTTCATCGGCATCGCGGCGGGCGCGTCGACCGCCACCACCGAAGGGCGGCCGGCACCGAAGCTGCCCTGCACCAGGGTCACTACCTGGCCATCCTGCACGGCGCGTCCGAGCAAGGTGCTGACCGCCTTGCCCTCGCGCAGCACCTCGACCTCCAGGCTGATCGGCAGATCCGGCGCCGCCGGGCCGACGAAGGTAATGGCCAGCGAACGCACCGGTCGGTCGTCGCCCAGCTTCTGGCGCATCGCTTCGTGCACCATCGCTGCCATCAGGCCGCCGAATACCGCGCGCCCCTGGGCCCAGCCGGCGGGCACGCTGATGGCCTCGGGGTGCGCGCGGGCGGCTGTCAGCAATTCTGTGAAGTTCATGTGCCAGGGCTCCTGCGGGAAAAGAACCGATAGTAACCAGCGATCACGCCAGCCACAGCCCGCATATCGGTCATTTGCCGGGACTAACGGCGCGCCAGAGCCTTTTGCAGTGCTTCGAGGGTGAGGTCGGAACGCGCCTCGGCGGCATGCAGCTCATGCTCCCAGGCCACCTTGCAGCCGAGCAGGTCGCTGTGCTCGCGCACCTGCAGCAACCACTGCATGCGGTCGTGCCAGTCGCCCAGGTCGCCCTGGGCCGCCTTGAGCAGGCGCTGCAGCTTGTTGCCGGCGTGTTCGAGCTGTGGGTAGGCCTGGTCGCCATAGCGCACCCGCTTGATCAGCAGGCGCAGGCGGTGGCGGTCGTGGGCAGGGTCCGCCAGGGCCGCCTGCAGCTTGTGCCATTGCTTGTGCAGGCGCTTGTCGATGCGCAGTCCCAGCTTCGCCGCCAACCCCTCACGGCCGGCGGCACGCAGGAACATCGGGAACGCATCGAGAATCGCCAGCACGCGGTTGAGCTGGGCGCTGGCCGCGACACCGGCATAGGTGCGCGCCCTGCCCTCCTGGCGACGTTCGCCTGCCTGCACGTGCCCACGGCCGATCAGCTGCGCCGCCAGCACCTCGCGGTCACGCAGCGGCGTGGTCAGCGTGCCCAGCGCCCCGGCCGCCTGCTCGAGCTGCTCGACGCCCGGCAGGCCACGCAACGGCCGCAGCAGGCTGCGCAGACGCCGCAAGGTGATGCGCAGGTCGTGCAACGCCTCACGGTCGGTGTCGGCGGCCAGGCGTTCGCGGCAGGCCAGCAGGCGCACCTGCAGCGTCAGGATCTGGCCGACCACATGATCGAGCATGGCGGACATGGGCAGCTCCTCGGTCAACGCCCGGCGCGGGATTCACGAATGTAGAAACGGGCCTTCTCGGCCTTGCGGGTGCAGCCCTCGAAACCCTCGAACTGCTGCTGGGTCTTGGCGCCGGTCAACAGCGACAGCGCCTTGGAGTAACTCACGGTGCCGGCAAAGCCTTCGGCCTTGGCCAGGTCCAGTTCCTTCCAGGCGGCATCGAGCTGGGTCGCGCAACTGTCGCGATAGGCCGTCTTGCCCGCGCAGCCGGCCAGGGCCAGGGCAATCAGAGGAAGGGTGATCCAGGCTTTCATCGGTAATACCTCGAGGGTGAAAAACTAAGGTGGCCGTTCGACGGCAAAGCAAACGAAAAGTGCCCTGCTCAGCGTAGTCCAGCGCGGACTACATTGAAGCACAGGTGGTAATGGGTGCATTGTTGGACCATGGTGGCACAGCTGCGGGGGAAAAGGTCATGGGCAAACGCGTGGCATTGGTGCTGGGCTCCGGTGGTGCCCGGGGGTACGCGCACATCGGCGTGATCGAGGAGATCGAACGGCGCGGCTACGAGATCGGCTGCATCGCCGGCTGCTCGATGGGCGCGGTGATCGGCGGCATCTACGCTGCCGGCAAACTCGACGAATACCGCAGCTGGATCGAGAGCCTGGACTACCTCGACGTGCTGCGCCTGGTGGACGTCAGCTTCCGCCTGGGGGCGATTCGCGGCGACAAGGTGTTCGGGCAGATCCGCAAGATCGTTGGCGAGATCAACATCGAGCAGTTGCGCATCCCCTACACGGCGGTCGCCACCGACCTCACCAACCAGCAGGAGATCTGGTTCCAGGAGGGCTGTCTGCACCAGGCCATGCGCGCCTCGGCAGCCATTCCCAGCCTGTTCACCCCGGTGGTGCAAGGCAACCGCACGCTGGTCGATGGCGGCATCCTCAACCCGCTGCCGATCGTGCCGGTGGTGTCCAGCCACTGCGACCTGATCATCGCCGTCAACCTCAACGCCACCAACCAGAAACAATACCAACTGCCGGTGATCGAACGCCCGGCGGCGTTCAAGATGCGCTTCGATGCCTTGATCAGTTCGCTCGGCTCGCGCCTGCCGTTTCGCCGCAAGCCGGCCGAGCAATTGATCCGCCTGGAGCAGGAAATCACCGCCGAGGGGCTGGCCAGCCCCAACCCGTGGCTCGCTGAAAGCGCCGCCCCCGAGGGCCAACAGCCGGCGGCCGCGCCGCAGAGCGAGGGGGCGCCGAAATCGGCTACCGGATCCTTCATCGTCGACAACGTCGGGCCCGCCTCCCTGCTCGACCTGATCAACCAGAGCTTCGAGGTGATGCAGACGTCACTGGCGCAATACAAGATCGCCGGCTACCCGCCGGACGTGCTGATCAACGTGCCCAAGCGCGTGTGCCGGTTCTTCGAGTTCTACAAGGCGCCGGAGCTGATCGCCCTGGGGCGGGAGGTTGCGCGGGATACGCTGGACAATCATGAAGGGGTTCGGCGGTAGCTATGCGCGCGCCCTGTAGGAGCGGCCTTGTGCCGCGAGAGGGCTGCGCAGCAGTCCCGGCAATTGCAGCGTCAACGCTGAAATCCTGGGGCCGCCTTGCGGCCCATTCGCGGCACAAGGCCGCTCCTACAGAGAAAGAGAGTTGAGGCAGCAGAGCGTTCAGATCATCGGAAACAAAACAGGCCGCATACGCGGCCTGTTTCGTGATCAGCGCGCCACTCAGTAGCGCGTGATGTCGGCACTGCCTTCAAGCAGCTTGCGATAGGCCGCGAAGTCCTGCGAGCCGGCACGCGAAGCGAGGTAGCGACGGATCTGCGCCTTCTCTTCGTCGGTGGCGGCGGCGCCTTCGTTGACGCCCTTGAGCTGCAGGACCACCAGGCTGCCGTCGGCCAGGACCACGCTGCCGTAGACCGGCTTGTCCTTGGCCGCAGGCTTGCCGAGGCGGAACACCGCCTGCAGCTCGGCCGGGTCGATACCGTCCTGGCCGCGGGTGACCGCTTCGTGGACTTTCCAGCCCTGGCCCTCGGCCTTGGCCGAACCCTCGCGCAGGCCGGCGATCAGCTTGTCAGCCTTGGCCTTGAGTTCGGCAATCGCCTTCTCCTTGGCCAGGTGCTCGCTGATGTTCTTGGCCACGGCCTCCAGCGGCAGTTGCTCAGGCTTGCGGTGCTCCTTGACGCGCAGCACCACAACGGTCTCCGGATCCAGCTCGATGGCGTTGCTGTTGGCGCCTTCTTCCAGCACCTGCTCGCCGAACGCGGCCTGTATCACTGCACGGTTGGCGGTGATGCCTTCGCCACCCTCACGACCGAAGGCCGCCGAGGTGTGCACCTTCAGACCCAGGTCCTGGGCCGGCTGGGCCAGGTCCGAGGCTTCGAAGGCGGTGTCCTCGAGCTGCTTGGTGGCCTCGACGAAGCGCTGCTCCACCTGCTGGGTCTTCAGCTCGTGGGTCAGCTTGTCCTTCAGGCTGGCGAAGCTCGGCACGTCCGGCGCCTGCACGCCCAGCAGCTTGATCAGGTGGTAGCCGAACTCGGTGCGCACCGGTGCGGACACCTGGTCCTTGTTCAGCTTGTACAGCGCGTCCTCGAAGGCCGGGTCATACACGCCAGGGCCGGCGAAGCCGAGGTCGCCGCCAGTATTGGCCGAACCCGGGTCCTGGGAGAATTCCTTGGCCAGCTTGGCGAAGTCCTCACCCTTGTCCAGGCGCTGCTGGATCTCTTCGATACGGGCCTTGGCCTTGGCATCGTCGGTCTTGTCGTTGACCTCGATCAGGATGTGCGCGGCATGGCGCTGCTCGCCCAGGTTGGCGATCTCCTTCTCGTACAGGGCCTTGAGCTCGCCGTCGTCGACCTTGACCTGGTCGAAGAAGGCCGACTTCTTCAGCTCGAGGTAATCGATGACCACCTGGTCCGGGGTCATGAATTCCTTGGCGTGCTGGTCATAGTGCGCCTTGACTTCGTCATCGCTCACCTTGACCGCGGCCGGGTCGGCCTTGAAGGTCTGCGAAGCGAAATCACGGGTCTGCTTCTCGAGGCGGGCGAAGGCCTCGACCTGCTTGTCGGTGACGAAGCTGCTGCCGGCAAGGCCGGTGCGCAGCTGGCCGATCAGCATTTCCTGGGCGAGCATCTCGCGGAACTGCATGCGGCCGTAGCCCATCTGGCGGATGACCGAGTCGAAGCGCTCGGCGCTGAACTTGCCATCGACCTGGAATTCAGGCGTCTGCAGGATCAGCTGATCCAGCGCGGCCTCGGAAAAAGCGAACTTGGCATCTTCGGCACCCTGCAACAGCAGCTTGCGATCGATCAGCCCCTTGAGCGCGGCTTCGCGCAGCATCTTCTCGTCCAGCAGCGCAGGGTCGAAATCCTTGCCCAGCTGTTGCATCAGCTGGCGGCGCTGCATGTCCACGGCCTGGCTCAGCTCGTTCTGGCTGATGGTCTGGCCGTTCACCTTGGCGGCGTCCTGGCTATGGCTGGCGGCCTGGAAAATGGCCTCGAAGCCGGTCAACGCCATCAACACGACGATAAGGCCGATGATGGTCTTGGCAATCCAACCTTGTGAATTGTCCCTGATATTCTGCAGCATGCGTCCCCCAGAAACGGCTGTACCACTGCGTCGACAACCGCGGAGCGTGGGTAGAATCCTGATAGAAGAAAGGCGCATCCAGTGGATGCGCCTTTTCGAAGCGAGCGTGCCAGCGGGAACGTTTGCGACCCGCCGTCACGCGGTCGGCCCTGACGATGCCCGGGCCGGCTGAAAGACGACTTAGTTGACGGCGTCTTTCAGGCCCTTGCCAGCCTTGAAACCTGGAACCTTGGCGGCAGCGATCTTGATCGCCTTGCCGGTTTGCGGGTTGCGGCCGGTGCGCTCGGCGCGCTCCTTGACCGAGAAGGTACCGAAACCAACCAGTACCACATCGTCACCTTGCTTCAGGGCGCCGGTGACGGATTCGATGACTGCGTCCAGCGCACGGCCGGCTACAGCTTTCGGGATGTCAGCAGATGCGGCGATAGCGTCAATCAGTTCCGACTTGTTCACTCTAAGTCCCCTTATTTCTCTATTGAGTTTGTTTCTAAGTATGTAATGAAAAGCTTAATGAAACGAGCGCTGGGTGGCCTGTTGACACTGGCGTGCCGTTTTATAGCAAGGGGCCGAAAATGCTGTCAACCAAAGCCCCCCAGCGAAATACGTACTAGTGCGTGCTGATTCTTTCCTTAGCATCGCCGTCGCGCTTCTCATCTTTCGCGACAATCTCCGGAGCCACATCTGGCAAGGGCTCCGGGGCGTATTGCAGCGCAATTTGGAGGACTTCGTCAATCCATTTGACCGGTTTGATCTGAAGATCCTGTTTGATATTTTCCGGAATCTCCTTCAGATCGCGAACATTCTCCTCGGGAATGATCACCGTCTTGATCCCGCCCCGGTGTGCCGCCAGCAGTTTTTCCTTGAGGCCACCGATGGCCAGGACCTGGCCGCGCAGGGTGATCTCACCGGTCATCGCCACGTCGGCGCGTACCGGGATCTGGGTCAGGGCCGACACCAGCGCGGTGCACATGCCGATACCGGCGCTCGGGCCGTCCTTGGGCGTGGCGCCTTCGGGCATATGGATGTGAACGTCGCGTTTCTCGTGGAAGTCTGCAGCGATCCCCAGGCTCTGGGCACGGCTGCGCACCACCGTCTGCGCGGCGGTGATCGACTCGACCATGACGTCGCCGAGCGAGCCGGTCTTGATCAGCTGGCCCTTGCCCGGGATCACCACGGCCTCGATGGTCAGCAGCTCGCCGCCCACCTGGGTCCAGGCCAGGCCCGTTACCTGGCCGATCTGGTCCTGCTGCTCGGCCAGGCCGTAGCGGAACTTGCGCACGCCCAGCAGTTGCTCGAGCTGCTCGCCGCTGACCTTGACCTTCACCTGCTTGGCCCCGGTGTGCTCCTTGACCACCTTGCGGCAGACCTTGGCGATCTGGCGCTCCAGGCCACGCACCCCGGCTTCGCGGGTGTAGTAGCGGATGATGTCGCGGATGGCCGAGACCTCGACCTCCAGCTCGTCCTTCTTCAGGCCGTTGGCCTTGACCTGCTTGGGCACCAGGTACTTGACCGCGATGTTGATCTTCTCGTCCTCGGTGTAACCCGGCAGGCGGATGACTTCCATGCGGTCGAGCAGCGCCGGCGGGATGTTCATCGAGTTCGAGGTGCACAGGAACATCACGTCCGAGAGGTCGTAGTCGACTTCCAGGTAGTGGTCGTTGAAGTTGTGGTTCTGCTCGGGGTCGAGCACCTCCAGCAACGCCGAGGCCGGATCGCCGCGCATGTCGCTGCCCATCTTGTCGATCTCGTCGAGCAGGAACAGCGGATTGCGTACACCGACCTTGGTCATTTTCTGAATCAGACGACCGGGCATCGAACCGATGTAGGTACGGCGGTGGCCACGGATCTCGGCCTCGTCACGCACGCCGCCCAGGGCCATGCGCACGAACTTGCGGTTGGTGGCGGCGGCGATCGATTCGGCCAGCGAGGTCTTGCCCACACCGGGCGGACCGACCAGGCACAGCACCGGGCCACGGATCTTCTTCACGCGCTTCTGTACGGCGAGGTACTCGAGGATACGTTCCTTGACCTCTTCCAGGCCGTAGTGGTCGGCATCGAGGATTTCCTCGGCCTTGGCCAGGTCCAGGCGCACCTTGCTCTGGGCCTTCCACGGCACCTGCACCAGCCAGTCGAGGTACGAGCGCACCACGGTGGCCTCGGCCGACATCGGCGACATCTGCTTGAGCTTGTTCAGCTCGGCCTGGGCCTTGGCCAGGGCATCTTTCGGCAGGCCGGCGGCATCGATGCGCTTTTTCAGCTCCTCGACTTCGTTGTGGCCTTCGTCGCCATCGCCGAGCTCCTTCTGAATGGCCTTCATCTGCTCATTCAGGTAGTACTCGCGCTGGCTGCGCTCCATCTGCTTCTTGACCCGGCCACGGATGCGCTTCTCGACCTGCAGCAGGTCGATCTCGGCGTCCAGCAGCGCCAGCACGTGCTCGACGCGGGCCTGCAGGTCGACGATCTCGAGGATCTCCTGCTTCTGCTCGATCTTCAGCGCCATGTGCGCGGCCATGGTGTCGACCAGGCGGCCCGGTTCCTCGATGCTGTTGAGCGAGGACAGCACTTCGGCCGGGACCTTCTTGCCCAGCTGCACGTACTGCTCGAACTGCGACAGCAAGGTCCGCACGAACACTTCGGACTCGCGCTCGGCGGTCTCGGCTTCGTCGATCAGGCTGACTTCGGCGCGGATATGGCCGTCGACTTCGTTGAAACGCTCCACGGCGCCACGCTGCTCACCCTCGACCAGCACCTTGACGGTGCCATCGGGCAGCTTGAGCAGTTGCAGCACAGTGGCGACGGTACCGACGCGATACAGGGCATCTTCGCCCGGATCATCGTCGGCCGGATTCTTCTGGGCCAGCAGGAGGATCTGCTTCTCGCCCGTCATCGCCGCCTCAAGGGCTTCGATGGACTTCTCACGCCCCACGAACAGTGGGATGACCATGTGCGGATAGACGACGACGTCGCGCAATGGCAAAAGAGGCAAGTCGAGGGTGGTCTTCATGATTTCGCCTCTACAGCGGCCGTGGTGGCCGGAAACCGTTGGAAATGGTGCTTGGGGCTAATGTGGGGGCAGGCCTGGCAAAATACAAGCGCCCAGGCCATGAAATGCAAAAAGGGGCCAAAAAGGCCCCTTCGTGCGTGCTGCCCCTTGCCCGATCAGGCGTCGGGAGCGGCCTTGGCTTGCGGCTCGCTGTTCTCGTAGATGAGCAGCGGCTGCGACGAGCCTTCGATGACGCTTTCGTCGATCACCACCTTGCTGACATCCTTCTGCGAAGGAATCTCGTACATGGTGTCGAGCAGCACGCCCTCGAGGATCGAACGCAGGCCACGGGCGCCGGTCTTGCGCTCCAGGGCCTTGCGCGCCACGGCCTTGAGTGCATCGCTGCGGAACTCGAGGTCGACGTCTTCCATCTCGAACAGCCTGGCGTACTGCTTGGTCAGCGCGTTCTTCGGCTCGGTGAGGATCTGCATCAGCGCAGCCTCGTCCAGCTCGTCCAGGGTCGCCAGCACCGGCAGGCGGCCGACGAACTCCGGAATCAGGCCGAACTTGACCAGATCGTCCGGCTCGACCTCACGCAGCGACTCGCCGACCTTCTTGCCCTCTTCCTTGCTGCGCACTTCGGCACTGAAGCCGATGCCGCCTTTGGTCGAGCGGTTCTGGATGACCTTTTCCAGGCCCGAGAAGGCGCCACCGCAGATGAACAGGATATTGCGGGTATCGACCTGCAGGAACTCCTGTTGCGGGTGCTTGCGCCCCCCTTGCGGCGGCACGGAGGCCACGGTGCCTTCGATCAGTTTCAGCAGCGCCTGCTGCACGCCCTCGCCCGAGACGTCACGGGTGATGGACGGGTTGTCCGACTTGCGCGAGATCTTGTCGATCTCGTCGATGTAGACGATGCCCATCTGGGCCTTTTCCACATCGTAGTCGCACTTCTGCAGCAACTTCTGAATGATGTTCTCGACGTCCTCACCGACATAACCGGCTTCGGTCAGGGTGGTGGCGTCGGCAATGGTGAACGGCACGTTCAACAGGCGCGCGAGCGTCTCGGCGAGCAGCGTCTTGCCCGAGCCGGTCGGCCCGATCAGCAGGATGTTGCTCTTGCCCAGTTCGACTTCGTCGCCTTTCTTGTCACGCTGGTTCAGGCGCTTGTAGTGGTTGTACACCGCTACTGCCAGGACCTTTTTCGCGCGCTCCTGACCAATGACGTACTGGTCCAGGATGCCGCTGATTTCTTTCGGCGAGGGTAACTTGTGCGCGTTGCTCTCGGCCTGGGCTTCCTGCACCTCCTCACGGATGATGTCATTGCACAGGTCGACGCACTCGTCGCAGATAAATACCGAGGGGCCGGCAATCAATTTACGCACTTCATGCTGGCTTTTGCCGCAGAAAGAGCAGTAGAGCAATTTGCCGTTGTCCTCGCCGTTACGGGTGTCAGTCATTCGATCGATCCAATCCGGTAGGCTTGAAACACAAGATGAAGGCAATCGCTGGCTTTTTCAAGTCCGCGCACGGGCGCAATCCGCGCCCGCGCGCTCTGGCGCATTGCTTCAGGATGCCAGTTGCCGCTTGTCGTAGACCGAGTCGATCAGGCCGTACTCGGCCGCGCGCGCGGCGCTCATGAAGTTGTCGCGCTCGGTGTCGCGCTTGATGGTCTCGAGGTCCTGGCCGGTGTGATGAGCCAGCAGCTCGTTCAGGCGCGCCTTGATGTTGAGGATTTCCTGGGCGTGGATCTCGATGTCGGTCGCCTGGCCTTGGAAGCCACCCAGCGGCTGGTGAATCATCACCCGCGAGTTGGGCAGGCAGTGGCGCTTGCCGGCGGCACCGGCCGCGAGCAGGAAGGCGCCCATGCTGCAGGCCTGGCCGATGCAGATGGTCGAGACGTCCGGCTTGATGAACTGCATGGTGTCGTAGATCGACATGCCGGCAGTTACCGAGCCGCCCGGGGAGTTGATATAAAGATGGATATCCTTGTCCGGGTTTTCCGCCTCAAGGAACAGCAGCTGCGCCACCACCAGGTTGGCCATGTAGTCTTCTACGGGGCCGACCAGGAAGATCACGCGCTCCTTGAGGAGGCGCGAGTAGATGTCGTAGGCACGTTCGCCACGGGCGGACTGCTCGATAACCATCGGGACCAGGCCGCCTGCGGCCTGGATGTCAGAGCTTTGCTGAATATAAGAATTGCGGGACATGTCCTGCACTCGCTCCCAAATAGTCATGGCTTGAATACGCACAAGCCAGCGCGAAGGCTGGCTTGTGGGGGTTTCCTACGAGAGTAGCCTGTTACTCAGCGGCGGCAGGAGCCTGTGCTGGTTTGACGGCTTCTTCGTACGAGACCGATTTGTCGGTCACAGTCGCTTTCTGCAGGACAGTATCTACAACTTGCTCTTCCAGCACAACCGAACGAACTTCGTTCAGTTGCTGGTCGTTCTTGTAGTACCAGGCGATGACCTGCTCAGGCTCCTGGTAGGCCGAGGCCATCTCTTCGATGACTTCGCGAACCTTGGCTTCGTCCGGCTTCAGGTCGAACTGCTTGACCACTTCGGCGACGATCAGGCCCAGCACGACGCGGCGCTTGGCTTGCTCTTCGAACAGCTCGGCCGGCAGTTGGTCAGGCTTGATGTTGCCACCGAACTGCTGGACGGCCTGCACGCGCAGACGGTTGACTTCGTTTTCCAGCAGGGCTTTCGGCACGTCGACCGGGTTGGCGGCCAGCAGACCGTCCATGACCTGGTTCTTGACCTTGGCCTTGATGGCCTGGCGCAGCTCACGCTCCATGTTCTTGCGAACTTCGGCGCGGAAACCTTCCAGGGTCGATTCCTTGATGCCGAACTGGGCGAAGAAGGCTTCGTTCAGCTCAGGCAGCACTGGGGCGGAAACGCTGTTGACGGTGATGGTGAACTCGGCGGCCTTGCCGGCCAGGTCGAGGTTCTGGTAGTCCTCCGGGAAGGTCACGTTAACCACGCGCTCTTCACCGGCCTTGGCACCGACCAGGCCTTCTTCGAAGCCCGGGATCATGCGGCCGGAACCCAGCACCAGCTGGGTGCCCTTGGCCGAACCACCGGCGAAGGCTTCACCGTCGATCTTGCCGACGAAGTCGATGTTGACCTGGTCGTCATTGGCAGCGGCGCGTTCGACGGCCTCGAAACGGGTGTTCTGCTTGCGCAGGACTTCCAGCATGTTGTCCAGGTCGGCGTCAGCCACTTCGGCGCTCAGGCGCTCGACGGCGATCGACTCGAAACCGGCAACGGTGAACTCAGGGAAGACTTCGAAGATGGCGACGAACTCGAGGTCCTTGCCCTTCTCGAACGACTTTGGCTCGACGGCAGGTGCGCCAGCCGGGTTCAGCTTCTGCTCGACGATGGCTTCGTAGAAGGAAGCCTGGACCAGATCACCGAAGGCCTCTTGGCGGGCATCGGCCTCGAAACGCTGGCGGATCACGCTCATTGGCACCTTGCCCGGACGGAAGCCGGCAACCTTGGCGCGCTTGGCAGTCTGCTGCAGACGCTTGTTGACTTCGTTCTCGACGCGCTCGGCCGGAACGGCGATGGTCATGCGGCGCTCGAGAGCGGAAGTGTTTTCAACAGAAACTTGCATGGATATTCCTCGTTGCACAGACGTTAGCCGGCGATAGCCCGACTCCAGAATCAAGGGCAAACATTCTAGTGACTCATCAAGCAGAAGTCACCCCACCCGGATTGTCGGCGGACCGCGCCGGTCGATTTCCTTGAAAGGCCCGCCCGCCTTGGCGTCAAGCCTGTCTCATTCACGGCCGCGCAGACCCTTTTGGCCCGCGCGGTTGTAAAACCTTGTCAAACAAACAACAGCCAGGACGATCGCCCGCCTTACTGCGGATCGAGGTCGTTGAACTGGCAGTATTCTTCCCAGGCCATGCCCAGCGCCTCGGCCACCTCGCGATGAGTCTCCAGGCGCATGGCCTGCAGTTGCTCCGGCGACTCGGCGATCAGTTGCAAGGCGTACTCCCAGGGCTCGACGCCCTGCTCCTGCGCCGCATCCTCGAACGCCCACTCGATCTGCTGGGCCTGCTCGCGGGCATCCAGCTCGCGGATCTCCTCGAGCAGCTGCGGATTGGCCTCGGCGAAACGTTGCAGCGCCAGGGCCTGGCGCGCTTCTTTTGCGATCATCTGCGCTATTCCTCTACCGGCATCTCGGCCAGCCCTTCAACCGGCTGAAATCTATCAGCTTTTATCGCTCCACCACCAGTAGCCACGAGGGCCGTACGGCGAAAACGAAAAAGGCGCCCGATCATCCGATCCGGGCGCCTTCTTCAAATATGGGGTGGACGATGGGAATCGAACCCACGACAACCGGAATCACAATCCGGCGCTCTACCAACTGAGCTACGCCCACCATAATGCAGTGTTGCGGTACAGCCTTACAGAAACATGGTGCGGACGAAGAGACTCGAACTCTTACAGCTTGCGCCGCTGGAACCTAAATCCAGTGTGTCTACCAATTTCACCACGTCCGCATGAAACTCAAAAACAAAGGCGCCGGATCATTCAATCGAGGCGCCCCTGCAGAATCTGGGGTGGACGATGGGAATCGAACCCACGACAACCGGAATCACAATCCGGCGCTCTACCAACTGAGCTACGCCCACCATATTGCGGTACTGCTTACTTGCCCAGGCCTTGATGGCGCACCCGGCAGGACTCGAACCTGCGACCATCCGCTTAGAAGGCGGATGCTCTATCCAGCTGAGCTACGGGCGCTTAAGCTTACAGTCCAGCCGAACAAACTAACCGCTTATTCTGCCCGACTTTGCCAACCCGTGCCAGGCAGTGCCCGACAAGTGCGGCGAATCTTATAGGCGACCCTGCAGGTCGTCAACACCTTTCGCAAAAAAATTTAAATTATTGAAGGGGTTAGGGGATTTGCCCGACCACGCGCCTTTGCCCTTGGGCCATGTCGTGCGAGAATGCGCGCTTCTTATATATGTTCCCTTCTCGATGGTTAATCACGCGTCTATGACTGCACACCTAATCGATGGCAAGGCGATCGCCGCCAACCTGCGCCAGCAGATCGCCCAACGTGTCGCCGAGCGCCGCCAGCAGGGCCTGCGCACGCCAGGCCTGGCGGTGATCCTGGTCGGCACCGACCCGGCCTCCCAAGTCTATGTCTCGCACAAGCGCAAGGACTGCGAAGAGGTCGGCTTCATCTCCCAGGCGTTCGACCTGCCCAGCGAGACCACGCAGCAAGCCCTGACCGACCTGATCGATCGCCTCAACGATGACCCGGCCGTCGACGGCATCCTGCTGCAGTTGCCGCTGCCTGAGCACCTGGACGCCTCCCTGCTGCTCGAGCGCATCCGCCCGGACAAGGACGTGGACGGTTTCCACCCCTACAACATCGGCCGTCTGGCCCAGCGCATCCCGCTGCTGCGCCCGTGCACGCCGAAGGGCATCATGACCCTGCTGCACAGCACCGGCCAGGACCTGTACGGCATGAACGCGGTAATCGTCGGCGCGTCCAACATCGTCGGCCGGCCGATGGCCATGGAACTGCTGCTGGCCGGCTGCACCGTCACCGTCTGCCACCGCTTCACCAAGGACCTGGCCGGCCACGTCGGCCGCGCCGACCTGGTGGTGGTCGCCGCCGGCAAGCCGGGCCTGGTCAAGGGTGAGTGGGTCAAGGAAGGCGCCATCGTCATCGACGTCGGCATCAACCGCCAGGACGACGGCAAGCTGGTCGGCGACGTGGTCTACGAGACCGCCCTGCCCCGCGCCGGCTGGATCACCCCGGTGCCGGGCGGCGTGGGCCCGATGACCCGCGCCTGCCTGCTGGAGAACACCCTGTATGCGGCTGAAGAGCTGCACAAGTAGGTTGTTCCGGCAATGACGCAACGGCGCCTCTCGAGGCGCCGTTTTCATTTGCGCACTTCGTGGGAGCGGGCTTGCCCCGCGATAGCGATGGATCTGTCGACGCCATCGCGGGGCAAGTCGGGTCGCCGCATCGCCGCTCCCACGAGGATGGCGACCTTTCCTGCAGCGTCAGCCGATTCCGCTGTCAAACAAGCCATTTCAGCTGGACCCGCTGCCCGCCCCGCCCGCTTCAGCCGGGATCTCACCGCAAACCACCACACAATGGTCACACAGCCCACCCGTGGATGCGTGCCCAATGCAAACAACAAATACCGTCCTCATGATTCGCCCGGCGCGGTTCGCCTTCAACCCCGACACCGCCGCCAACAACCGCTTCCAGCAGGCGCCGCCGGACCCGCAGGCCGCCAGCGAGAAGGCCCTGGAAGAATTCGACGGCTATGTCGACACCCTGCGCCAGCACGGCGTCGACGTGCTGGTGGTGCAGGACACCCCCGAACCCCACACGCCCGACTCGATCTTCCCCAACAACTGGTGGAGCAGCCACGCCGATGGCAGCCTGGTGCTGTACCCGATGGAGGGCGAGAACCGCCGCCTGGAACGCAGCAAGGGCGTGCTGGGCGTGCTGCAGGAGCGCTTCGCCATCCAGCGCACCATCGACCTGAGCCCGCTGGAACAGCAGAATCTGTTCCTCGAAGGCACCGGCAGCATGGTCCTGGACCGTGAACACCGCATCAGCTACGCCTGCCACTCCGGGCGCACCCATGAACACGCCCTGCGCCAGTTCGCCGAGCGCCTGGACTACCGCCTGTGCCTGTTCCACGCCGTCGACCGCCGCCAGGCGCCGATCTACCACAGCAACGTGATGATGAACGTCGGCCGCCAGCTCGCCGTGGCCTGCCTCGACGCCCTGCCCCGCCACGATGAACGCCGCGCCCTGGAGCATTCGCTGCGCGATACCGGCAAGCAGGTGCTGGCGCTGAACTTCGACCAGTTGGAGAACTTCGCCGGCAACATGCTCGAAGTCCATGACCGTGACGGCCGCTCCCTGCTGGTCATGTCGCGCAGCGCCTGGAATGCCCTCGACGCCGAGCAGCGCCGCCAGGTCGAGCGGCACAGTCACCCACTGGTGGTGAACATCGACCATATCGAACGCATCGGTGGCGGCAGCGCGCGCTGCATGCTCGCCGAAGTCCACCTGCCCTCGCGCCACTGACTCGACAAGGAGAATCATCATGACCCGCTACATCGACGTGCACGACCTCGCTCACCTGGTCAACCGCAAGGGATTGCCCACCTGCCTGGCCGAGATGGCCGAATACATCCGCCAGGACTACCTGCGCTGGCACGACTTCGAGAAATGCCCACGCCTGGCCAACCACTCGGCGGACGGGGTGATCGAACTGATGCCAGTGTCCGACGCCAACCTGTACGCCTTCAAGTACGTCAACGGCCACCCGAAGAACACCCGCAACGGGATGCTCACCGTGATGGCCTTCGGCGCCCTGGGCGATGTCGACACCGGCGCGCCGGTGCTGCTCAGCGAGATGACCCTGACCACCGCCATCCGCACCGCCGCCACCTCGGCCCTGGCCGCCCGCTACCTGGCGCGCCCGGACAGCAAACGCATGGCGTTGATCGGCAACGGCTCGCAGAGCGAGTTCCAGGCCATCGCCTTCCATGCGCTGCTCGGCATCGAGGAGATTCGCCTGTTCGATATCGACCGCAAGGCCTCGGAGAAACTGGCGACCAACCTGGCCGACTTCCCACAGTTGAAGCTGATCATCGCCAACAGCGTGGCCGAGGCGGTACGCGGCGCCGACATCGTCACCACGGTCACCGCCGACAAGGCCTACGCCACCATCCTCACCCCAGGGATGATCGAGCCGGGCATGCACCTCAATGCCGTGGGCGGCGACTGCCCGGGCAAGACCGAGCTGCACCGCGACATCGTCGAGCGGGCGCGGGTGATCGTCGAGTACGAACCGCAGAGCCGGATCGAGGGCGAGATCCAGCAGATGCCGGCGGACTCGCCGACCACCGAGTTCTGGCAGGTGGTCGAGGGGATCGCTGCCGGGCGCGAGAGTGCCGCACAGGTGACGCTGTTCGACTCGGTCGGCTTCGCCCTGGAGGACTACTCGGCGCTGCGCTATGTGCTGGATGTGGCCAGGGCGCTGGACATCGGGCGCGATATCGCGCTGGTGCCGGCGCTTGAGAATCCGAAGGATCTGTTTGCCCTGCTGCAGCCCAAAGCGGCGGCACGTAAGGTCAACGCCGCCTGACCGCCCCCCTGTAGGAGCGGCCTTGTGCCGCGAAAGGGCCGCAAAGCGGCCCCGGCAATCTGTGTTCAATATTGAGATCCTGGGGCCGCGATGCGGCCCTTTCGCGGCACAAGGCCGCTCCTACAGGGTACGCATAAGCCCAATGGACGCCACTTGGGCGGTACCAATGACAGAAACCGCTGTCGCACTTCCATAAATCTTTGTCGGGACAGCCGATTCGGCTGCAAAAAGAAACTTTACAGCCGAATCCGGCAGCCCACGCGCAGGCAAACGACACAAAAAACCTGTCTATCTCGCGCATTCTGAGCCCGACCCATGAGTCACCGACGGACCTACACGCGCTAATCGCCCTACTACCAATAACAACACCCAGGGACCCAAGACCATGCCCACCATGCGAAAACGCCTCGGCGTGCTGCTGTTCTCGTTGTGCGCCACCACCCTCACCCAGGCCAAGGAGTGGACCGAGATCCGCTTCGGCGTGTTCCCCGAATACCCACCGTTCGAATCCGTCGCCGCCGATGGCAGCCTGCAAGGCTTCGACATCGACCTGGGCAATGCCATCTGCGCCAAGCTGCAGGTCAAGTGCACCTGGGTGCATAACGAATTCGACGGCATGATCCCCGCCCTGCGCGCCCGCAAGTTCGACGCCATCATGTCGTCGATGGCCGTTACCCCGGCGCGGTTGAAGCAGATCGATTTCAGTAACCGCCTGTTCCTCAGCCCCACCTCGGTCATCGTGCGCAAGTCGGCCGACTTCGGCGACAGCGCCGAATCGCTCAAGGGCAAGCAGGTCGGCGTGCTCCAGGGCTCGCTGCAGGAGGCCTACGCCCGCGCCGTGCTGGCGCCGCTGGGCGCGCAGGTCAAGGCCTACCAGGGCCAGGACCAGAACTACGCCGACCTGCTCAACGGCCGCCTCGACGCCACCGTCACCGACAAGCTCGAAGCCCAGCTGAACTTCCTCTCCAAGCCCGAGGGCGCCGACTTCAGGAGCGGCCCGGCGATCAAGGACCCGACACTGCCGCTGGACATCGCCATGGGCCTGCGCAAGACCGACCCCGAGCTCAAGGCCCTGCTCGACAAGGGCATCGCCATGATCCACGCCGACGGCACCTATGCCGAGATCCAGAAGAAATACGTCGGCGACCTGGACATCTACAACGAGTGACCCGGCAGGCCGCCCGCCTTCCCCTGTGGGAGCGGGCTGGCCCCGCGATAGCCTCCCCGCGAGATCCCTCCCATGCACGACTTCCTCACAAGCGGCCTGCAAGGCTTCGGCCCGCTGCTGGCCCAGGGCACCTGGATGACCGTCAAGCTGGCCCTGCTGTCGCTGGCGCTGAGCCTCGCGCTCGGCCTGATCGGCGCCAGCGCCAAGCTGTCGCGATCCCGGCTGCTGCGGCTGCCGGCCACCCTCTACACCACGCTGATCCGCAGCGTCCCGGACCTGGTGCTGATCCTGCTGATCTTCTACAGCATGCAGATCTGGCTCAACGACCTCACCGAGGCGCTGGGCTGGGACTATGTCGAGATCGATCCGTTCGGCGCCGGGGTCATCACCCTGGGCTTCATCTACGGCGCGTATTTCACCGAAAACTTTCGCGGCGCCATCCTCAGCGTGCCCGTCGGCCAGCTGGAGGCCGCCACCGCCTACGGCCTGAGCCGGGCACAGCGGTTTCGGCTGGTGCTGTTCCCGCAACTGATGCGCTTCGCCCTGCCGGGGCTGGGCAACAACTGGCTGGTGCTGCTCAAGTCCACCGCGCTGGTGTCGATCATCGGCCTGGCCGACCTGGTCAAGGCCGCGCAGAACGCCGGCAAGAGCACCAACGACGTGTTGTTCTTCCTGTGCCTGGCGGGCCTGGTGTACCTGCTCATCACCACCTTGTCCAACCGCCTGCTCAAGCACCTGGAGCGGCGCTACAACATCGGCATCAAGGAGCTGGCGCGATGATCGAACTCCTTCAGGAATACGGCCTGGCTTACCTGTACCACGACGGCAGCGGCCTGTCGGGCCTGGCCATGACCCTCTGGCTGTTCCTGGCCAGCATGGTGCTGGGCTTCGCCCTGTCGCTGCCGCTGGCCCTGGCGCGTACCTCGCGCCATGCCTGGCTGCGCCTGCCGGTGCAGCTGTACACCTTCGTGTTCCGCGGCACGCCGCTGTATATCCAGCTGCTGATCTGCTACACCGGGCTCTACGGCCTGCAGGTGGTGCGCGAGCATGCCCTGCTCGACCAGTTTTTCCGCAACGCGCTCAACTGCACCCTGCTGGCGTTCGTGCTCAACACCTGCGCCTACACCGTGGAGATCTTCGCCGGGGCCATCCGCAATCTGCCCGCCGGCGAGCTGGAAGCGGCCCAGGCCTATGGCCTGCGTGGCTGGAGGCTCAACCTGTTCCTGGTGTTGCCGGCGGCCCTGCGCCGTTCGCTGCCGGCCTACAGCAACGAGCTGATCCTGATGCTGCACGCCACCTCGCTGGCCTTCACCGCCACCGTCGCCGACATCCTCAAGGTGGCCCGCGACGCCAACGCCGCGACCTTCCTGACCTTCCAGGCCTTCGGCGTGGCCGCCCTGCTGTACATGCTGCTGTCCTTCGCCCTGGTCGGCCTGTTCCGCGTGGCCGAACGTCGCTGGATGCGCTTCCTTGACCCTGTACGAGGCTGAACCCATGACCGCTACCGCACTGCCACTCACCACCTTCGAACAGGCTCCCCAGGCGCGCGCCCATGCCGGCGCCACCAAGCTCAGCGTCGAGGGGCTGCACAAGCATTACGGCGAGCACCAGGTGCTCAAGGGCGTCTCGCTGCAGGCGCGCAAGGGCGACGTGATCAGCCTGATCGGCGCCAGCGGCTCGGGCAAGAGCACCTTCCTGCGCTGCATCAACTTCCTCGAAAAGCCCAACGCCGGCAGCATCACCCTCGACGGCCAGACCCTCGACCTGAGCAAGGGCACCCCGCCAGTGGCCCAGCTGCAGAACCTGCGCACGCGCCTGGCCATGGTATTCCAGCACTTCAACCTGTGGAGCCACCTGACGGTGCTGGAGAACATCTGCCTGGCGCCGCGCAAGGTGCTGGGCATCAGCGCCGGCGAAGCCGAGGCGCGGGCGCGCAAGTACCTGGACAAGGTCGGCCTGCCGGCCCGCGCCGCCGACCAGTACCCGGCGTTTCTCTCCGGTGGCCAGCAGCAGCGCGTGGCCATCGCCCGGGCGCTGGCGATGGAGCCGGAGATCATCCTGTTCGACGAGCCCACCTCGGCGCTGGACCCCGAGTTGGTCGGCGAAGTGCTCAAGGTGATACAGACGCTCGCCGAGGAAGGACGTACCATGCTCATGGTCACCCATGAAATGGGGTTCGCCCGCCAGGTGTCGAGCCAGGTGCTGTTCCTGCACCAGGGCCTGGTCGAGGAAAGCGGCAGCGCCGAGATCCTCGACCGGCCACAGAGCGAGCGCCTGCGGCAGTTCCTCTCCAATCGTCTGAAGTGAAGTCACGCCGCATATGGATACCAAGGCCATCACCCCCGCCGCCGCACCGCTGGATCGCATCGACGAAGCGATCATCGACGTGCTGCGACACCAAGGAAGGATCACCTACGAGAAGCTCTCCACCCTCGTGCACCTGACCCCCAGGCCCTGCCTGGAACGGGTGCGCAAGCTGGAGCGGCGCGGGGTGATCCGCGGTTACGGGGCAATCATCGACCTGCAGCAGGTCTCCCCCGGGTTGTCGTTACTGGTGCTGGTGGCCTTGTCCAACCAGAGCGGGCGCTCGGCGCAACGGGCCTTCGAGGCCACCGTGCGCGCCTGCCCGCAGGTCTACGAGTGCCAGCTGATCAGCGGGCACTTCGACTACAGCCTGCGCATGCGCTGCCGCGACATGGAGCATTACCGGGTGCTGACCGAGACCTGGATGAACAACGACGAGCTGCATATCGACAAGCTGGTGGCGCATCCTGAGCTGGCGGCGGTGAAGAGCACGGCGCCGCAGGCGTGAACAGGCACTCCCCCTGCAGGAATGGGTTTGTCCGTTCCTGCAGGGGCACGCTCAGCACCACTGCTGCGGCTGCCGATAGTCCGCCACCCACTGCGCCACCGCCTCCACCGGCATCGGCCGGGCGATGCCGTAACCCTGGGCCAGCTCGCAGCCCAGCCCCATCAGCACCCGCCCGTGTTCGACAGTCTCCACCCCCTCGGCGATCACTTCACGCCCGAACGCCCGCGCCAGGCCGATCACCGCTCCGGTCAGGGCCAGGTCGTCATGGTCATGAAGGATGTCGCGCACGAAGGACTTGTCGATCTTGATGGTCTGCGCCGGCAGGCGCTTGAGGTAGCTCAACGAGGAATAGCCGGTACCGAAGTCGTCCAGGGAAAAACGCACACCCAGGGCTCGGCAGGCATCCAGGCAACGGCCAACCCGCGGCAGGTTGTCGATCGCTACCGACTCGACGATCTCCAGGTCCAGATGCCCGGGCGACACCCCGGGGTGACGCGCCAGCAGGCGCTCAAGGCGCTGGGCGAAGTCGCCGCGTTGCAGCTGGCGAGCGGCGATGTTGACGCTCAGTGACCAGTCACGCCCGGACAGCTGCCACTGCTGCAACTGGGTCAGGGCCTGGTCGATGACCCACTCGCCCAGCTCGACGATCAGGTCGGTCTGCTCCACGAAAGGCAGGAACTCCCCTGGCGGTACCGGCCCCTTGGACGGATGCATCCAGCGCAGCAACGCCTCGAAACCAATCACCTGGCCGCTGCGCATGTTCACCTTGGGCTGGTAGTGCAGGCACAGCTCGCCCTGGCGCAGGGCCTGGCGCACCCGCGCCACGGTCTGGTGGGTGGCCTTGAGCTCGAGCTCCTGGGACACGTCGAACAGGTGGTAGCGGTTGCGCCCGCGCTGCTTGGCCACGTACATGGCCTGGTCGGCGTGGCGCACCAGGGTGTCGGCATCCTCGTCATCCTGCGGGAACAGGGTCACGCCGATGCTCGCGCTCAGGCTCAGCGACTGCTCGCGCACCACATAGGGCGCGGCCAGCGCCTGGAGAATGCGCTGCAACGCCGCATGCAACTGCTGCGGGCCTTCGATATGGCGCAAGATCAGCACGAACTCGTCGCCCGACAGCCGCGCCACTGCATCGCCGCCGCGCAGGATGTTCTGCAGGCGCTGGGCGACTTCCACCAACAGCAGGTCGCCGGTGGCATGGCCGTAGCCGTCGTTGACCGCCTTGAAGCCATCGAGGTCGAGCATGCACACCGCCAACGGAATACTTTCCCGCCGGGAGAACGCCAAGGCCTGGTTGAGCAGGTCGGACAGGTAGGCGCGGTTCGGCAGGCCGGTCAGCACGTCATGCCCCACGCGCCACTGCAGGGTGTGCAGCAACTGGCGCTTCTCGGTGACGTCGAAGCGGATCGACACGTACTTGCGCACCTGGCCGGTGTGCGGGTCGATCAGCGGCACCATGGTGCTGTCCACCCAGTACAGCGAGCCGTCCTTGGCGCGGTTGCAGATCTCGCCCTTCCACACCCGGCCCGCGGCCAGGGCGCGCCACATCTCGAGGAAAAAGGTCGGCTCGTGCAACCCGGAATTGAGGATGCGGTGGTTGGCCCCCAGCAGTTCCTCGCGGCTGTAGCCGGAGATGCTGCAGAACTGCTGGTTGACGTAGGTGATGCAACCGCGCAGGTCGGTTTCGGAAAAGATCGCGGCCGCATCGACGGCCGCGCGGTAGTTATCGTCCATAAGCCTCGCAACCTAGCGGTTGAAGCGCTCCACCAGGGCGCGCAGCCCGGCGCACACTTGCTCCAGTTCCGCGCCGCGCACAGCCGCGGCATTGGCGCGGCGGGCACTTTGCTGCACCGTGCCGGCCACGCCGTTGATCTGCCGCGAGACATCCTCGGCCACGCTGGACTGCTCCTGCGAGGCCGCGGCCATCTGCTGGCTCATGTCGCTGATGCGCTGCACCGCGTGCTGGATGCCCTGCAGGGCCTCCCGGGTCAGGGCGACCTGGGTCACGCCCTGCTGCGCGCCTTCCAGGCCCTGGCTGGCGATGCTCACCGCCTGCTCTGCACCGCCGCGCAGGCTGTCGATGATCGACTGGATATGCAGGGTCGACTGGCGGGTCTTGTCGGCCAGGGCGCGGACCTCGTCGGCGACCACCGCGAAGCCGCGCCCCTGCTCGCCGGCGCGGGCCGCTTCGATGGCGGCGTTGAGCGCCAGCAGGTTGGTCTGCTCGGCGATGGCGCGGATCATTCCGGCTGCCTCGGCAATGGCACCGGTCTGACCGGCCAGATCGTTGACCGCCTGGTTGATCTGCCCGACCGTGCCGGCCAGGCTCTGGATCGCCGCGCCGCTGGCGTCGGCCACCTGGCTGCCCTGCCCGGCCAGCAGGTGCGCGGTGTGCGCCTGCTCGGCGGTCAGTTGCACGTGGCCGGCGACCTCGCCGATGGAGGCGGCCATCTCGGTCATGGCGGTGGCGGTGAGGTCAGTCTCGGCTCGCTGTTCGAGCAGCGCCGACTCGGTACTGCGCGACAAGCGCCCGGCATCCTGGGCGGCGCCAGCCATCTGCACGGCGAGGTCGCTCAGGCGGGTGAGCGCGGTCTTCAGACGCGCCTCCTCGCTGACCAGGATCAGCTCCAGCTGCCCGGCGGCACCGGGCAGGTCGCTATAGGTCAAGGCCGCGACCGGGTCGCTGAAGGTGTTGTCCGCAACCTGAACGATGCGCCGCAAGTGGCGCCCCATGCGGCTCTGCGCCCACAGGCCGACGCCGGCGAACAGCGCCAGGGTCAGGCCTTGGGCGGGCAGGTCCGGCAATACCTGACCGGCGCCAATGGCCACGGCCCCCGCCAGCAGCGGCAGCGCCATGGCCCGCCCCAGCAGGGCCAGGCGCCGAGTCGGCGACAGCGCCGCCTTGCCTTCACGCAGCCGGGCGTACAGGGCTTCGGCGCGGGCCACCTGCTCGCGGGTCGGACGCACGCGCACCGACTCGTAGCCGACCACCTGGCCGTTGTCGAGCATCGGCGTGACGTAGGCGTTGACCCAATAGAAGTTGCCGTTGCGACAGCGGTTCTTGACGATGCCCATCCAGCTGCGGCCAGCCTTGAGGTACTGCCACATCAGCTCGAACACCGCCTCGGGCATGTCCGGGTGACGCACCAGGTTGTGCGGGCTGCCGATCAGCTCGTCCTGGCTGTAGCCGCTGATGGCGGCGAATTCGGCGTTGCAGTAGGTGATCAGGCTGGCCGTGTCGGTCGCCGAAATGAGCCGCTGGTGCTCGGGAAAGCTTTGCTCGACCGGATTGACCGGCAGGTTCTGACGCACGATGAGACTCCGTTCATACACGGCCCGACGCATGGCCTGACAGGAGGCCAGGGGCGCCGGAACCGTTCATCCTGGATCAGTTCCAATGTCCGACAACGCTTGCACACGAGCCGGCAAATGGCCGGATCGCCCTGGACGACAACTTGAATGACTGATCAATCAAAGCGGCGAATTCTACGAATTCCATCACATTTTGCAAATAAAGGTGACGAATCATGGCGTTGCGCCATATCGACATATATCGTTAAGTGCTTGATTCTAAATGGGAATTGAGCGATGACGAGAACAGGTCTAGGTCCAGCCCTGCGCCGCTACCGCAAACTGGCGGGCCTCACTCAGGCGCAACTGGGCGAGCGAACCGGCTTCGACCCCAAGACCATCAGCCGTTTCGAAACCGGTACCTACTACCCCAGCATCGAGTCGTTGGTAAGCTTCGCCGAGGCCCTGGGAGTCAAGCCGAAAGTGTTCTTCAGCGATCCCGACGACGAAGACGAACAGCGCGCCTACCTCTTCGGCGTGATCCACAACGCCCCTCCCAAGGACCTCGGCAAATTGATCGCCGCCGTCGATCAGGTGCTTTCCAAGCCCTGAAATCCCCCCACGCACCACACTAGAGCAGAAGCCTCTTCACTGCACCACAACTGGTCAGACCGGTAAGGCCGAAATCACTTGCAAAGTGAAAAAAATCGGCGTTTTATGGCTTGGCAGTGAACAAACCGGTAAGACCACAATAATTAAGTCCTGCGCTCTTTCGCTCCGTGTGGCTTGGGGGGCAAGGACACCGACCAGAGACTCCTCCCATGCTCAAATGGTGTTCGCGTTCGATCTTCCTCCAGGTTGTGCTCGGCCTTGCCCTCGGCATTGTCTGCGGCCTGAGCTTCCCCGACCTGTCCCTGCAACTCAAACCCCTGGGCGACGGCTTCATCAAGCTGATCAAGATGCTCATCGGCCTGATCGTGTTCTGCGTGGTGGTCAGCGGTATTTCCGGCGCCGGCGACCTGAAGAAGGTCGGACGCATCGGCCTGAAGTCGGTGATCTACTTCGAAGTGCTGACCACCCTGGCCCTGGTGATCGGCCTGGTGTTCGCCTTCTCCACCGGCATCGGCAGCGGCGCCAACATCCACCTCGACCAGTTGTCCAGCGCCGACGCCGGCGCCCTGGCCGAGCGCGGCGCGCACATCCACAACACCACCACCTTCCTGATGGACCTGATCCCCACCTCGGTGGTGGGCGCCTTCGCCGACAACAACATCCTCCAGGTGCTGCTGTTCTCGGTGCTGTTCGGCAGCGCGCTGAACCTGGTGGGCGAGTCGGCCTCGGGCATTTCGCGGCTGATCAACGAACTCAGCCACGTGATCTTCCGCATCATGGGCATGATCGTGCGCCTGGCCCCGATCGGCGTGTTCGGCGCCATCGCCTTCACCACCAGCAAATACGGCCTGAGCTCGCTGCAGCACCTGGGCGGCCTGGTGGCGCTGTTCTACCTGACCTGCGCCGGCTTCGTGCTGATCATCCTCGGCACGGTGATGCGCCTGTCGGGCCTGAGGCTGCTGCCGCTCATCAAGTACCTGCGCGAGGAGCTGTCCATCGTCCTCGGCACCGCCTCCTCCGACGCCGTGCTGCCCCAGGTGATGCGCAAGCTCGAGCACCTCGGCATCGGCAGCTCCACCGTCGGCCTGGTGATCCCCACCGGCTACTCGTTCAACCTCGATGGCTTCTCCATCTACCTGACCCTGGCCATCGTGTTCATCGCCAACGCCACCGGCACGCCGCTGGCGATGACCGACCTGCTGACCATTCTTCTGGTGTCGCTGGTGACTTCCAAGGGTGCCCACGGCATCCCAGGCTCGGCCCTGGTGATCCTGGCCGCCACCCTGACCGCGGTACCGGCGATTCCGGTGGTGGGCCTGGTGCTGGTGCTGGCCGTGGACTGGTTCATGGGCATCGGCCGGGCGCTGACCAACCTCATCGGCAACTGCGTCGCCACCGTGGCCATCGCCCGCTGGGAGAAGGACATCGACCTGGAGCGCGCCCATAACGTGCTGGCCAACAAGCCTGGCTTCGCCCCGATCACCCGCAAGCAGGGCCAACCCCATCAACAGGAATTCTAAGCCCAAGGCCGACGGCGCCCAGCGCCGGCCGGCCAAGCGCAAAGATGCCGCGTCAACCAAGGAGCGAACCGTGATCAGCTCTTCGACCGTAGTCAATTCAGTGGTGGAGAAACTCCGCCAGGCCCTGGCCCGCGGCCAGTGGCGCAGCGGCGACATGCTGCCCGGCCAGCGCGAGCTGGCCGAACAACTGGGGATAAGCCGACCAAGCCTGCGCGAGGCGGTGATCGTCCTGGAAACCCTGGGCCTGGTGCGCTCGATGCCCGGCAAGGGCGTACTGGTGCTGGATGCCGACGCCGCCCAGGCGCAGGAAGCGGACACCGTCGCCGAGGCCAGCCTGGCCGACGTGCTGGAGCTGCGCTACACCCTCGAGCCCTTCATCGCCGGGCTGGTGGCGCAATCGGCCGGCAGCCAGGACATCGGCCAGCTGCGCCTGACCCTGATGGACATGCGCGAAGCCCTCGAGGCCGGTGACAGCGAGGCCGGCATCAACGCCTACATCACTTTCCACGAAGCGCTGTTCGCCCTGACCACCAACCCGATCTTCCAGAGCGTGGTGCAGCAGACCGGCAATGCCCTCAAGCAGAGCGCCGCCATGCTGCGCAACTCCCCCGAGCACCTGGCCGCACGCCTGAGCGAAAACGAGGCGGTGGTGCGCGCGATCCGCGAGCGCAACAGCGCCAAGGCCAGCCAGCAGATGCGCCAGCACATCCTCGCCGAAGGCCAGCGCATGGGCATCGCCCTGAACATCCCGGACGACCAACCAGGCACCTGAACAAAGAAGGAGAGCGACCATGACCGCCTGCGCCCAAGCCGCCCCCCGCCTGCCTGCCCTGCTCGGTGCCGGCGAGACCCGCCTGTCGGCGGAGCAGATCTACCCCCGGCTGTTCGACGCCATCCTCGAACAGCGCCTGCCACCCGGCAGCGCCCTGCCCGAGCAGGCGCTGGGCAATGCCTTCGGCGTCAGCCGCACGGTGATCCGCCGGGTGCTCGGGCGTCTGTCCGACCAGCAGGTGGTGGTGCAGCGCCCCAGCCATACCGCGCACCTGGCCGCGCCCGACCCCGAGCAGGCGCGCCAGGTGCTCAGCGCCCGGCGCCTGGCCGAGACCACATTGATCGGCCTGGCCACCCAGCGCGCCCGACCGGCGCAGATCCGCCAACTGCGCCAGCTGGTCGAGCGCGAGCGCCAGCACCATGAGCGCGGCGAACGCTGCACGGCGATCCGCCTGGGCGGCGAGTTTCACATGAAGCTGGCGCAG
Organism: Pseudomonas sp. 2hn; assembly: GCF_019646095.1. Lineage (NCBI taxonomy): Bacteria > Pseudomonadati > Pseudomonadota > Gammaproteobacteria > Pseudomonadales > Pseudomonadaceae > Pseudomonas > Pseudomonas sp. 2hn. The sequence continues at coordinate 3,984,137 of NZ_CP081016.1, forward strand.
ATGGCCGCCAACGCGCCGCTGGCACGTTTTCTCAACGGCCTGGTGCCGATGACCTCGCTGATCATCGCCCGCTATGAGTCACCGTACTGCGAGCACTGCGCGTGGCAGGAGCACGCGGCGATCATCGATGCAGTGGAAAGTGGCGACGGCCAGACCGCCCTGAGCCTGATGCACGAGCACCTGGATCGCCTGGAGGACAAGCTGGAACTGGACGGGCCCAAGGGAAGCCGTGCCGTATGATCGTGCGGCGGGATCCGGGCGAGACTCCAGGGCATCCCGACATCCCGTCGGGCTTGTCCAGCCGAAGGTGCCATGAACACAACTGCAACCCTTGCCCAATCAGTCAGCCATTCACCCGATCGCATTCCCACGGCCCCGCCGGAGGCCGCGCCAACGCCAAGACCAAGCCCGGCGGGTGGTGAACTCAGCGCGGCAATGTCGCTGGACACACTGGCCAGTGACGAGTCGTATGTACTGTTCGACGAACACGGGCGAGTCCTGTGCGCCCAGCAGCAAGGATCCTGGGGCTGGGCCTACCTGGGCGACTTCGACACCTACAACTCGGATGTGCTCTACATCGCCGTGTCGGCCACTGGCCACAGGCGCCTAGCCACACTGGACGTCTCGGCGAACGATCGCCCCTGGAGCCTTTACGCCAATGGTCCCATCGGCAGGGACCCTTGGCTGTTCGCCTCCGGCCAAAACTGGCCAGGCTATCCGCGCATCAAGCTGTGCCCCGTCAGCCACGGCAACGACGCCCAGCAATTCACCCTGCAGGTCGAAATCGACGGTGACCGCAAAGCCTTCAAGGCCGGCAACAGCACCTGGGACTGGCTGTACCTGGCAAGCCCCGCAAAGGAACCCACGCGTTTCACCCTGCATCGTTACCATATCACCGGCCAACGCCTGTTCGACCTCATCAAGACGACCTGGCCGACGGTTGCCGCCGACGCGCTTTGTGAAGCCGACAGCGCTTACCAGGCCATCTCGTCATACCACGCCAGGCAAATCTGGCAAGACACGGGCCTTGGCCGTTGCCGCTGGCGCAGCGAAAGCTTCGACTGCGATGACTTCGCCTTCGTCTACAAAGGCCAGGCCTCACTCGACGCCTACCACGGCAATGCAACTTACCCCTACGCCGTGGGCTGGATTGCTGGCACGTGCGGCGACGAGGCGCACGCGGTGAACCTGTTCCTGGACCTGGATGGCCATCTCAAGACCCTGGAGCCTCAGACCGGCGAGATCATGCTGGCGCAAGACTGGCCCTATGCGCCGTACCAGGTGCTGATCTGAGACCTGTCACGTTCCACCTGCTGCATCGACCGGGCTGAACGCCACCGAGTCGACGCCAGGCAGGATCAGCACTTCGTCCCCCAGCGACCATTCCGCCGCCCGCGCCGCCAGGGCGGCGGGCACACCCGGCGAGCCGCCTGGGCCGGGCGGCACGTCGTAGGTGGCGTGGGCGTCGTGCGCCAACAACACCTCGAAACCCCGTTGCAGCGCGGCGCGCGCGGTGGCGGCCAGGCACATTTCAGAGAGCAGGCCGCACAGGGCCAGGCACTGGACACCCAGCTCATCCAGCAAGGCCTGCAGCCTGGTCTCGACAAAGCCGTCATCCTCGGTCTTGAACAGCACGTGCTCACCCCGGCCCGCCGGAAAATACAGCTGCCAGCCCGCTGTGTGCGGGGCGTCCGGGCTGTCGGGCGCGCCGTCGTTCTGCAGGAAGATCACCGGCACGCCAGCCTGCCGTGCCCGCGCCAGCAAGCGGGCGATGCTTGCCTGCAGGGCGAGGTGACCGGGGACGGCGTTGGCCCCTTCCATGAACGCGCATTGCACGTCCACCAGCAACAGGGCCTCGGCCCGGGGGATCGGTTCAGCGGGCATGCGGCGCTCCACGGCGAGAGATGAAAGGCCGAGCATAGCGCAGCCCCAAGGCGCGCCGTACCATGACCGCCGATTCATCACAGTGCCTTGGAGGCCAACATGAAACACGCTATCGCGCCGGTGGGCGCGGAACATTTCGATCGGCTGGCCGATCTGTGGGAAGCCTCGGTACGGGCGACCCATGACTTTCTTCCCGATGGCTACATCGAACGTTTGCGGCCGCTGGTGCGCGAGCAGTACCTGGGGTTTGTCGAACTGCGTGCCTGGCGCGACAGCGACGGCCATATCCAGGGGTTTGCCGGGGTGCATGACGGCAAGCTGGAAATGCTCTTCATCGACCCCGCCTGCCGCGGCCAGGGCATCGGCAAGGCGCTGCTGGCCACTGTGGTCGAGGAGTTGGACGTGCGTGAGGTGGACGTCAATGAACAGAACCCGCAGGCGGTGGGGTTCTACCTGAAACAGGGGTTCGTCCAGGTCGGCCGTTCCGAGGTGGATGGCCAGGGCGATCCGTATCCATTGCTGCACTTGAAGCTGGAGGGGTGAGCATGTCATTCACGCCTGCAAAGGGGGCCGCTTTGCGGCCCATCGCGGGACGAGCCCGCTCCTACAGGTATTGTGCAGTACCTGTAGGAGCGGGCTTGCCCCGCGATGAGGCCTTCAAGACAAACCTATACTTCGGATAACCACCCAGCCTCTCGCCAAGGGGGCAATCCGCGTGAAATCAATCCTCGTGATGTTTGCGCTCTGCCTCCTGCTGGCCCTCGCCGGCTGCGCCGGCAAACGCCCCACGGCCCCACCGCCACCGCAGAACCTGCCCCCCGCCGTCTGGCAACGCATCGACCAGGAAATCATCGAGGCCTCGGTCGCTGCCGCAGGCTCGGCCAACGACTACGCCCGACGCTCCATGCGCGTGTGGAAAGAGCAGGTGCAACAACGCACCGAGAACGACTTCATCCCCTGGTTCACCGGCTACTGGACCCAACAATGGCTCACGCTCAAGGTGGCCTGGTACACGATGAACAGCGGCAACGGCAACGAGCCGCCGGAAAAGCGCCTGGGCTTGTATCTGCAGGCACAATACCGCGAACGGGTGATCGACCCGGTGGCCGAGCAGATCAACCCCGAGGGCATCCGCGACCGCGCCAGCGAGCTTTACCTGCAACTGCTCGGCCAGCAGCTACCGGCGATCATCCAGCGCTACAACGCGCCGCCCGAGCAGTTCAGTCAGCGCCTGAATCGCATCCCGATCATCGCCCTGGGGCCGCCGGACGCACGCAACGCCTCGCTCTACCAACTGCTGCGGGCCAAGTCGCTGGACCAGCAACCGGCCTGGCAGTCGCTGCGCCAGCACCTGCACCAGCAGGCCGCCAAGGGCCCCGGGCAGACCGAGGCGGGGCTGTCGTCGGTGGCCACCCAGGCCAGCGAAAAACTCGGCGCCACCCTGGCCCCGCGCGGCGCTGCCAGCGCGATCGCGGCGGCGGTGGGCAAGGCGGCGGGGGCGTTGATCTCGGTGGCGGCAACCGGCTACGGCATCATCACCCATGACCGCGAGCAGCCGCAGATGGTCGAGCAGCTGCGGGTGATCCTCAATGTGGCGCTGAACCAGGAATGGCAGGAGCTGATGGAGAACCGCCAGAGCGGGGCCATGGCCGGGGTGTATTACCTGTCGGGGCAGGTGGAGGACAGTTTGCTGGGTTACCGAACGCCATGATCTGCAGGCAACGCACCCCCTGTAGGAGCGGCCTTGTGCCGCGAAAGGGGCGCGAAGCGGCCCCTGGATTTCAGCATTTATTCATAGATCGCCGGGGCTGCTTCGCAGCCCTATCGCGGCACAAGGCCGCTCCTACAAAAGGCTCACGCTGTCGCCAACGCCGAGTTCGGCAGCCCAAAGATCCGGTCGAACGCCCAGTTGTAGACGAACGTGTAGCACGGCACCAGGATAATGAACGCCAGGTCCACCAACAGTGCCTCCAGCAGGGTCATGTCCAGCCACCAGGCGATAAGCGGGATCAGGTACACCACCAGGGTCAGCTGGAAGCCGATGGCATGCGCCACCCGCCGGCCCAGGCTGCGGCCGCGCTTGGCCTGGCGGCTCTCCCAGCGTTCGAACAAGGTGTTGTAGATGAGATTCCAGAGCATGGCGATGGTGGTGATCATTACCGCCAGGGGGCCGGTGTGCGAGGCCTGGGTGTCGGACAGGTAGGCCAGGCCCAGGGTCGACATGCACAGGCCGATCAGTTCATAGAAGGTCACGTAGACCAGTTTGCGTTTGAGTCCTTGCACGGGATTACCTTGCTGCGGGTATGACGAAGGCGCGCAGAATGCATCAACACACTTGACAGAAAAAGTCGGCAGCCTTCAGATTTACTGAAAGGAGACTGCCATGAACTTTTCCAGCGACACCATCCTGCTGTTTCTCGCCGTGCTCGACCGCGGCTCGTTTTCCGCCGCCGCGCGGGCCCTCGGGCGCGTGCCCTCGGCGGTGAGCATGGCCATCGGCAACCTCGAGGCGGAACTCGGCTACCCGTTGTTCGAGCGCGGCTCGCGCGAAGCACGCCCGACCGCCCAGGCCCAGGCCCTGGAACCCCATGCCCGGCTGATCGCCGAACAGCTTGGGCTGCTGGAGGTGCACGCGCTGGAGCTGTCGCGCGGGCTGGAAAGCAGCCTGGCCATCGCCGTGGTCCCGGACATCGACCAGCGCCCGCTGCTCGACGCCATCACCCGCCTTGGCGAGCGCTATCCGCTGCTGGACATCGAACTGCTCGCCGCGCCTCAGGAAGAGGCCCTGCAGTTGCTCGACAGCGGTCGCGCCGGCCTGTGCCTGGCCTTCGCCGGGTTGCAGGTGGACCCGCGGCGCAGCTTCCAGCACATCGCCATGGAATCGCTGGTGGCCACGCTGTCGCCGCAGCACCCCGCCCTGCGCGAAGGGCGCATCCGTCACCTTGAAGACTTGGTCAACCTGCGCCAGATCCTGGTACGCAGCCGCGACCTGCCGCTGTCCGACCCACGCTCGCTGATCGGCACCTCGCACTGGCGCACCGACAGCCTGGACCTCGCCGTGCAGATGGTCGAGGCGGGCCTGGGCTGGGGCGATTTGCCCCTGTCGCGGGTTGCGCCGCTGATCGACGCCGGGCGCCTGGTGCGACTGGAATTCCACAATACCCGCAACGAACTGCAACTGCCGGTGAATGCCTTCTGGCTCAAGCAGCAACCCCTCGGTCAGGCGGCCAGAGCGCTGGTTGGCTTGCTGGCATCGAAACAACTTGTCACCCACTGAAGGCGATTCGGCCAAGCATTGCGACATTTAGTCTTTCAACATTTTTCAGACTCGGCCGATAGCGTTGCAACAGGCTCCGCCATTCGTGCCACAAGCACGCGGCGCCCTCCTTTCACTGGCTCAAGGTCTCGAAACATGAACCTGAAATTCCGCCACAAGATCCTGCTCAGTGCCTGCGCCGTCGTCGTACTGGCCTTTGCGCTGTTCACCCTCTACAACGACTACCTGCAACGCAACACCATCCGCCAGAACATCGAGTCCTCGGTGCGCCAGGCCGGCGCGCAGACCGCCAGCAGTGTGCAGAACTGGATGAGCGGACGCATCCTGGTGCTGGAGAACCTGGCCCAGGACATCGCCCAGCAGGGTGCCGGCAGCAACGTGCCGGGCCTGGTCGACCAACCGTCGTACACCAGCAACTTCCAGTTCACCTACTTCGGCCAGAACACCGGCCTGTTCACCCAGCGCCCCGACGCCAAGATGCCCGATGGCTACGACCCGCGTCAGCGCCCCTGGTACACCCAGGCCGTGGCCGCCAACCAGACCATGCTGACCCCGCCCTACATGGCGGCGGTAGGTGGCCTGGTGGTGACCATCGCCATGCCGGTCAAGGCCAAGGGCAGCGGCGAGCTGATCGGCGTGGTCGGCGGTGACCTGAGCCTGAACACCCTGGTCGACATCATCAACGCCGTCGACTTCGGCGGCATCGGCCACGCCTTCCTGGTCGACCGCAATGGCCAGGTGATCGTCAGCCCGGACAAGGACCGGGTGATGAAGAACCTCAAGGACATCTACCCGGGCTCGCCGCTGCGCGTGGAAACCGGCATCCAGGAAGTGAGCCTGGATGGCAAGGAACGCATCATCTCCTTCGCCCCGGTCGACGGCCTGCCGTCGGCGCAGTGGTACATCGGCCTGTCGATCGACAAAGAAAAGGCCTACGCCCCGCTGAGCCAGTTCCGCACTTCGGCCATCATCGCCATGCTCATCGCCGTGGCCGTCATCGCCGGCCTGCTCGGCCTGCTGATCCCGGTGCTGATGCGCCCGCTGACCACCATGGGCCGCGCCATGCAGGACATCGCCGAAGGCGAAGGTGATCTGACCCGCCGCCTGACTGTCGAGCAGAAGGACGAGTTCGGCGAGCTGGCCATCTCGTTCAACCGTTTCGTCGAGCGTATCCACGCCTCGATCAGCGAAGTGTCCTCGGCCACCCGCCTGGTGCATGACCTGTCGGAAAAGGTCGTGGTCGCCTCCAACGCCTCGCTCACTGGCTCCGAAGAGCAGAGCATGCGCACCAACAGCGTCGCTGCCGCCATCAACGAACTGGGCGCCGCCACCCAGGAAATCGCCCGCAACGCCGCCGATGCCTCGCAACACGCCAGTGGCGCCAGCGAACAGGCCAACGGTGGCCGCCAGGTGGTCGAAGAGGCCATCAGCGCCATGACCGCCCTGTCCGAGCGCATCAGCGAGTCCTGCGAGCAGATCGAGACCCTCAACGCCAGCACCGACGAGATCGGCAAGATCCTCGACGTGATCAAGGGCATCTCCCAGCAGACCAACCTGCTGGCGCTCAACGCCGCCATCGAGGCCGCCCGTGCCGGTGAGGCCGGCCGTGGCTTCGCCGTGGTCGCCGACGAAGTGCGCAACCTGGCCCACCGCACCCAGGAGTCGGCCGAAGAGATCCACCGCATGATCACCAGCCTGCAGGTCGGCTCGCGCGAGGCGGTGCACACCATGAACACCAGCCAGGTCTCCAGCGAAGAGACCGTGCAGGTGGCCAACGAGGCCGGCGAGCGCCTGGCCAGCGTCACCCAGCGCATCGGCGAGATCGACGGCATGAACCAGTCGGTGGCCACCGCCACCGAAGAGCAGACCGCCGTGGTCGAAAGCCTGAACCTGGACATCACCCAGATCAACGCGCTGAACCAGCAAGGGGTGGAGAACCTCAACGAAACCCTGCGCCACTGCGACGCCCTGAGCCAGCAGGCCGGGCGCCTGAAGCAACTGGTCGGCAGCTTCCGCATCTGACCTGCCGCCCGCTCCCGCATGCACTGCGGGGGCGGGCTTGCCTCAGGCCACCGCCACCTTAGCCCCCCTGCCCCGCCGTAACCATCCCACCAGCACCGCCGCCATCAGCACGAATCCCAGGTAGCCGAACAGCGGATACACCTGCCCGACCAGGCTGATGAACCCCACCAGGCTGCAGACGTACCCTACCCCACCGGCCGCCACCGCTCCCCAGCGGAACTTCACCGTGCCCGCCGGCAACAGCCGCGACAGGAACGAGAACAGCGTCCCCACCGCCGTGTTGACGATCATCCCGAAGATGATCAGGCACATCACCAGCCCCAGCAGCGGCGACACTTCGCCAGCGATCGACAGCATCGGCATCGGCAGCGCGGCCACGCTGTCCAGGCGCGACAGCAGCCCCGCGCTCATCACCAGCATCAACCCGCCGAGCGCCGCGCCGCCCAGCAGGCCGCCGACCACGGCGACCCGCCCGTTACGCGCCGAGCCGCCGAGGATTGCCAGGATCGGCGCCCCGGCAACGATGTTGTAGGAGACATACAGGAACGCCCCAAGCAACCAGTGATGGGTGCCCGCCTCCTGCTGGCTGGCCACCTGGTCGAGCGCCGCGAAACTTAAGCTGCGGGTGCACACCGCATACAGCGCGATGGCCGAGGCCACCAGGATCAGCAATGGAGTGATCGCGCCAATGGCCACCATCACCTTCTGCACATCCAGGCAGACGATGGCCACCACCAGCACGGTGACCAGCACGCTGCCGGCCAGCGCCGGGATGCCGAACTGCTGTTCGAGCAGCGCGCCGCCACCGGCGAGCATGACCACGGTCACGCCGAACATGAAGAAGGTGATGAGCCAGTCGACCAGCACGCCCAGGTGGCGACCGCAGATGGCCTGTATCACCGCCTTGTGCGAGGTGGCCTGGAGGCGGTTGCCCAGCCCCGCCAGGGCCATGCCGAGGAACGTGAACAACGCGGCGCTGACCAGCGCGCCGACCAGGCCCCAGACGCCGAAATCGACGAAGAACAACAGCAGTTCCCGCCCGGACGCGAAGCCCGCCCCCACGATCACGCCGACGAATGCGCCGGCGATCTTCAGCTGCCCTTGCATGTGCACCTCTGGTTTTTATTGTTGTGTCGGGTCGTAGCAGGTTGTCGTGGCAGCGGGCTTGCCCCGCGATACAGCCATCGCGGGGCAAGCCCGCTGCCACGGTGTCAGTTGTCCTGACCGAGGTAGGCCTGCACCTCGATCTCGACATCCACGCCCAGCGCCAGTGCCGAGGCCACCGTCGAACGCACCGGCAGCGCCGCGCCGAAGAACTCCTTGTAGACCTCGTTGAAACCGGCGAAATGGCTCATGTCCGACAGCCACACGGTGCACTTCACCACCTGGTCGAAGCGCGCGCCGCACGCCGCCAGGCTCTCGGCGATACGCTCGCAGGCCGCCCGGGTCTGTGCCTGGATATCGCCACGCACCACCTCACCGCCCGGGCTCATCGGCACCTGCCCGGACAGGAACAGGAAACCCCCGGCCTTCACTGCGCGGGAAAAGGGAAACGGCAGGCTGCTGGGGAAACGCTGGATTTCATTGCTCATGGGATGCTCCATTCAGGGTTGGATGAAACGGGCCGGGGACAGCCGTGCTGGCTCGACCCCCTGGCTGACAAGGCTGGCGCACAGCGGTAGGCCCAGCAACAGGTCGGCCGCCAGGCGCGAGGCCCCGGCGGCGGACTGGATACCATAGCCGCCCTGGGCCGCCAGCCAGAAGAACGCGGGTGAAACCGGGTCGAAGCCGATCACCAGGTCGCCATCGGCGACGAACGAACGCAGCCCCGCCCAGCTGTGGCTGGGCCGGCGGATCTCGAGGGTCGTCATCGCTTCGATGTTGTAGATCCCCAGCGCCAGGTCCAGCTCTTCGGGCGCCGCGTCCTGGGGTTCGACCGGGTCGGCGTTGGCGGGCGAGCCCAGCAGTTGGCCGGCGTCGGGCTTGAAGTAGAAGCTCTCGTCGACACCGATCACCGCCGGCCAGCGGGCGAAGTCGTGCTGCGCAGGGCCGGGGAAGGTGAACGCGCTGCGTCGACACGGCTGCAGGCCGACCTTGCCGACCCCGCACTGCCCCGCCACCTGATCGGCCCAGGCGCCGGCGGCATTGACCAGCAGCCGCGCACGCAGGCGGCTGCCGTCGGCCAGCTCGACATGCCACAGGTCATCCCGATAGTACGCCTGCACCAGCTCGGCATTGCAGCGCAGCTCGCCACCGGCCTGGCGCAGGCCGCGCAGGAAGCCCTGGTGCAGGGCGTGCACATCGAGGTCCATCGCCCCGGTCTCGTGCACGGCGCCGGCCAGCAGTTCGCCGCGCAGGCTCGGCACCAGTTCGAGCGCCGCCGCGCTGTCGAGCAGGCTGACGGCGGTGCCATTGGCCAGGTTCTGGGCGTAGGTGCTTTCCAGCAGATCGTGCTGCTCATGGCTGGCGACATACAGGCAACCGCGGGGTTCTAGCAGCGGGTGTTCACAGAAGCCCGCCGGCGGCTGCTCGTAGAACGCCCGGCTGGCGCGGGTCAGGGCCTGGATCTGCGGGGTGCCGTAGGCCTCCATGAACATCGCCGCCGAGCGCCCGGTGGCGTGATAGCCCGGCTGCGCCTCGCGCTCGAGCAGCAGCACCTGGCGCTGGCCGGCCAGGCGGTAACCCAGGGAGGCGCCAGCGATGCCGGCACCGATGATCAGAATGTCGTGGACCTGTCCCATGCACGCTCCTCCGGCGCTAATTATCATTTGTGAGAATTCTAATATATGAGAATTTAGGATTGCGCAAGGCGCCAAGGTAAGATGCCCGACCAAAGCACAGCCCGAGAGCCCCGATGCCCGACGTCCCCTCCACCCGCCCCCCGCTCGACCGCAGTGAAGTCGGCGCGCGCCTGCGCCAGGTGCGCAAGGCCAGGCAGATGACGCTCAAGCAGCTGTCGGCGCTCAGCGGCGTGCCGCTGTCCACGCTGTCGAAAATGGAGCTGGCGCAGGTCTCTGTAAGCTATGAAAAACTGGCCGCCGCCGCCCGCGCCCTGAACCTGGACATTGCCCAGCTGTTCCGCGCCAGCGGCCCGGTGGGCGCACCGCAGCCGGCCACCGTGGTGGTCGATTCGCTGGCAACGGTGGCGGGCTATTCCACCGGCACCTACGACTACTACCCGATCGCCGGCGCCTTCCCCGAGCGGCGCATGACCCCGGCCTATGCCCGCATCATCGCCCGTGAACGCGGCCAGTTCGACGATTTTATCCGCCACCCCGGCCAGGAGTTCGCCATGGTCATCAGCGGACGCGTGCGTATCGAGTTCGAGACCGGCGAAACGGTCAGTATCGGCCCGCAGGAGACGGCGTATTTCGACAGCCAGGTGGGGCATATATACCTGTCGGAGAGCGAGGATGGCGGCGATGCGCAGGTGATGGTGGTGATGACCGATCGTTAGTGCAGTTCCTCTGAAATCCCCCTGTCGTCGACAACCCAAGGAAAGGTCAACACGAATGACGCAGGTGATGGTACCTCGACCGTATGGCGCCATCAGCCTCCAACCGAAGATGTGTTGAACCGTTTGTAATACTTATGGTGTTAGTCAGATCCGCCGCTACCCTACCTAGTAATTTTATCAGGTTACAACTTGGGACAATTACGCGACTATCGCCTGGCGGCCATAAGAAACCACAAGAGCAGAACGGTCAATAGATGCCTCCCGAGTGAAGATGAAGACTCTTGTATTTAGACCGTTCGGAAAACCCCAGGAGAAGAATCATGTCAGAAGCTGTCACCAGCAGGAAAAATCTGCCAGAAGGGCAATACAGCCCGATGCCGGAACTCGGAAAATTCACCCGAGATTTCATCATGGCACATGAGGTCGCATTTATCGCACCTCCATACCCAAATCTAAAGGTGGGTGATAAATTAAAGCTCCGCCAGGTTCAAATTAGCAGAAGCAATCACGAAGAAGGAAACGAATCCGAGGTTCCTCAAACATTATTCGAATTCGAGCACATCGTTACGAGTAGCGATGTAGGCAAGGAATGGAAAGTCATTATCCCAAAACATAATCTGCTCGCAGGAAGTCACGTCGGCCATGGACATTCCGTGTGGTCTGTCAATGGTATGGAAGAAAGCACTTCCGGCCCCCATGTCATCTTCGATACTCGGGGAGACTCCTAATCACCTCACATGAATAAACGCCGCATTGCACCCTTGGCCTACGAGTTCGCTTCACGCTGGCGACATCGACCACTCGGGCACCACTGGGAAGCACGCTCGGGCTTGTTTCGGTCATCGGTTATAACCTAATAACCAACAAGTCTATTTGGCTATAAAAAAACCTATATGCTGGCATGCATCCGATCACGGGCAAGCTGGGCGTCGAGTAGCGTATGGATGTAGGTTCTTTCGGTTTCACCATTGCGGGCCTGGTTGTGGGCTTCATCGTCGGCATGACCGGCGTCGGCGGCGGTTCGCTGATGACCCCGATCCTGCTGTGGTTCGGCATCAACCCGGCCACCGCCGTGGGCACCGACCTGCTCTACGCCGCCATCACCAAGGCCAGTGGCGTCTGGGTGCATGGCCGCAACAAGAACATCGACTGGAAGATCACCGGCTGGCTGAGCCTGGGCAGCGTCCCGGCCGCCGCGCTGACCCTGTGGTTCCTCAGCACCCTGCACGCCGACACCTCCGCGCTCAACGCCATCATCAAGCAAGGCCTGGCGGTGGTGCTGATCCTCACCGCCCTGGCAATCCTGTTCAAGTCGCGCCTGCAGGCCTTCGCCAGCAAGCATGCCGGCGATCACTACCACCTCAGCGACCGCACCCTGAACATCCTCACCGTGATCACCGGCGTGGTGCTGGGCGTGATGGTCACCCTCACCTCCATCGGCGCTGGCGCGCTGGGGACCGTGGCGCTGTTCCTGCTGTATCCGTTCCTGGTCACCCGCCGCCTGGTCGGCACCGAGATCGCCCACGCCGTGCCGCTGACCCTGGTGGCGGGCCTGGGTCATGCCGGCATGGGCAACATGGACTGGTCGCTGTTGGGCTACCTGCTACTGGGCTCGTTGCCGGGGATCTACCTGGGCAGCCACCTGACCGGGCGCATCTCCGACCGCGTGCTGCGGCCTTGCCTGGCGACCATGCTGTTGCTGATCGGCTACAAGCTGGCGTTCTGAACCGTCCCTCAGACCCTGTAGGAGCGGCCTTGTGCCGCGAAAGGGCTGCGCAGCGGCCCCAGGATTTCAGCGTTGACGCAAAGATCGCCGGGGCCGCTTCGCGCCCCTTTCGCGGCACAAGGCCGCTCCTACAGGGAACGCGTCAACCACGGCGCCATAGCACCGGCCAGAACTCCGGTTTCACATACCCACAGCGATCCAGCCGGGCCACGCGCTCCAGGCGCATGCGCTCACCGTCATAGCGCCATTGCTGGACCAGCCCGCAACCACGCTCCAACAGGCTTTTATCAGTGGCCTGCAATTGGCCACTTTGCGGATCGAACGCAACATGACCACTGAGCAGCGGCGCCAGTAACGGCATCGGGGTCTCGAACGCTATCTTGTTGATCTGGTAAGGGGCGGTGCGGGACACCCGATACAGGTAATTGGCGCAGAACTCGCCACTGCACCCGACATTGAGAATGACCAGGGCGCTGTCAGCGTCAAGCGGGTACACCTCATAGTGGCTGAAGCTGAGGCCCGGCACATCACCCTCGACATCCGCCTGGTGCTTCACCGTCCTGCCGATTTCATGAGCCTGCTCGTCGTTCATGCCCGGCGCGGCGACGAACCGTGGCAACGCCGCCGCGACAGGAGCGTCAGGCACCTCGGCAGCCGGGGCGTCACCCACCCGCACCAGCGCATCGACATGCCCTACCCGCCCCTGGACCGCATCGATGGCCAGCAACGCGCCACTGATCCCCTGCAACGACGCGACCAGCTCGCCATCCTCGGTCAACGAACTCAGGCGATTGCCGTTGCGTATCTGACGGATCAGCGCCAGAGCCGCATCGCCTTCGAGCTGCAGGTCGAAATCGTACTCACCTTGGATCCGCCGCCATTGAGCCGGCAGTTCCTGGCCATCGAGCAGCACCTGGTCGGCAAACGCCGGCCCGACACGCAGCGTCAGCTCGAGCTTGCCCTGCGGCCCCGCCTCGCGCCGGACGATGGTCTGCAGGCCGCTCATCAGCTCGTCGTCGATGGCCAGCAGCGCGGTGCAGGCACGGGTGTTGTCGCAGCCGACCGCCCAGTCCTTGACCTGCCGGTACAGCGGCACCGCTTCGAGCGCTGCCTGGGTGCTTTCAGCCTGCGCGGCCAGTGGCGCCACGAGCACCAGCAGCAGTGCCGCACGATGGTGTTTCATCCATTGCATGGGGTTGCCCCTGACGTCCCTTTCACGTTTTCAGCCTTCGCTGCGCCATAGTACCGGCCAACTGTCAGTGCCCACTTCGGCGCATCGGTCCATCCGCGCCAACCTGACCAGGCGCATGCGCATGCCGTCGTAGCGCCAGCTTTCCTCGACCCCGCAACTGCCGGGATAGTCGTCCTTGGCATAGCTGTGGAGCTCGCCCTTTTTGGGGTAGAACTCGATGGCGTCGCGCATCCGGCTGATCAGTACCGGGCTGGACGGTGCCTCGAACTCCAGCGGCCCAAGGGCATAAGGCGCCTTGCGCGACACCTTGTACAACGCGTAGAGGCAATGGAAATCGTTGCAGTTGTAGCTGAGCAGCGCCAGGGCGTGCTGGTCGTCCAGGGCATGCAGCTCTAGCTTGGGAGCGACATCGTATTCGTTCTTCAGCTGGTCTTCGGCGGCCGCCTTGGCCATCACCACCGGATTGATGCCCGCCAGTTCCTGCTCGCTAAGCGGCGTGGCTGCCACAAAGGCCGGCCCCCGGGGCTTGGCCGGAATGGGCAACTGGGCGTCGGCGACGCTGTCACCGGGTCGCACCAGCGCGCTGTAGTGGCCGACCCGGCCCTGCACCGCATCCATCAGCAGCAAGGCGGCGCTCAGGCCTTGCAGCGAACTCACGCGCTCCCCTGGCCGGGTGTCGTCCACCAGGCGCTGGCCATTGCGCAATTGCCGCAACACGGCATAGGCATCGGCGCCCTCCAGCTCCAGGGTGGTCTCGACGCCGCGGGTCATGCGCCAAGGGGCGACCAGCAGCTGGCCGTCGAGCAGGGGCTCGCCCGACCAGTCGGTGCTGCCCACCAGGGTCAGGTGCAGGTTGCCCCAGGCACCCGCCTCGCGCTGCACCAGCATGCCCACCCGCATTAACTCCGGATGATCGGCCAGCACCGCGGTGCAAAAACGCGTGTTGTCGCAGCCCACCACCCAGTCCTTGATCTCCCGGTACACCGGTACCGGCTCTGGCTCCGCCGCGCCGACCAGGCCCGGTAGCAACGCCAGCCCCAGGGCCAGCCAGTTCCTTGTTGTTGCGCGCATCGTGCTGCATTCCTGTCTTAGCCGTGAAAGCCTCACTCCAGAGGCGGCGCAATGATTCCACAGATCAAATGCCAGGTGCGGAAAATCGGCAGTGGTGGTGGCGCCATGGGATCTGGCAGTATCGGTTGCGTCCTGTTCAGAGCCTGCGTCATGTCCGCTACCGTCAGCCCGCTGTTGCTTGCCTTGCGCGAGGGTACCCGCGCCTGCCACGAAGGGCTGGAGGCGCGCCTGCCGTTTTTCAGCGAAGGCTTCGACCGGACGGCCTATGCGCGCCTGCTTGCGGCTTACCACGGTTTCCATGCGCCGCTGGATACCTTGCTGGCCGGGTACCAGGCCGCCGAACGCAACAAGACACCCGCCTTGTCCCGCGACCTGAGCGCCCTGGCCATCGATGTCGAAGCACTGCCGCTGTGCCACGCCCTGCCTCGCATCGACGATGAAGCCAGTGCACTCGGTGTGATGTATGTACTTGAAGGCTCCACCCTGGGCGGCCAGGTACTCAAGCGAGCCATGGCTGAACGCCTGGGCATCGACGCCGACAGCGGCGGTGCGTTTCTCGACGTCTACGGCGCGCAGACCGGCGCACGCTGGCGCAGCTTCCTCGATCGACTGGCTGGCGCCGAGCAGGAGCCTGCCGCCCAGGCCCAGACGGTAAAGGCAGCGGTCGAGACCTTCACCTGCTTCGAACGATGGCTCGAAGAGCGACGCGTGCTGGTCTGCTGATCCACTGCGCTGGGGTCCTCACTTGCGGCACTTGTTCAACAGCGATGTCACTGTGGGCGTCATGCTGATCGCCGCTGCGCACAAACCACCGCATAACAGTGCGAAACCCAGCGCCCGCAACGGGTGCAGGGTATTGAAGAACGCCAGCACCAACAGCACCAGCAACAGCGCCAAGCCGTAGCGGATTGCCGCCCTTGGAATGGCCACCATCAGCAGGTTGAAGAGCACGAAGGCGTAGAACACCATCATCGTCGCCAAGCCGACGCTGACGCCTCGCGCCATGGGCGGGCCGACATGCTGTCGGTACAGGTCGAAGCCCAGGCCCAAGAGGAAGGGAAACGCCACACAGGCCAATGCGTGCAGCAGGAAACGGGAAAGCAACGGCAACATTCGTCCTTGATCCTGGAGCCGGCCATGGGTTGTGTATGGCCGTAAATGAAGGGGACGAATTTAAGGGGGCAGGCATCCTGGCACAAGCCTTGAAGAACCGGGCCGCACCTGCGGCCCCTCTACCAGAGCGCTAATCTGGCTCATCGTAAGTGACCCGACCCAATGACCAGGGCTCTACGATTTCACTCACGATGTTGCGCAGCAATGAACCCCATCCTTTGCGATTGTGTGCACCGGGTCCCATCAGCCTCAACATCAAGTACTCGTCCAGGTACTCGTCATAGGCATAAATCAGCCAATAGTCGTTTTCGGGCTCATCGACGCGATGTGTCCGACGAAATGGCTCGTCGATTGACGCCCAACGCAGCATGACCGGTTGGGAGGTGGCCAGATGGATATGGTAAAGCTGGAATTTATCTTCAAGTGGTGCGTCCCTGCCAAACGTCTTCGGCTGAATGCCACCGACTTTGTAGGCATGGAAATCGACGTAGAGATCGTACCAATCTTCAAATCCCAGCTTGAACAGCTCAGAGACTTTGACAGACGGCACGGCCCCTCACTTGGTTACAGGCAGCTTTCCATGCTTTTCGACATAATCAAGCAGCGCCTCGCTTGAACGGGCACCCTGTCGAAGAACCTCTTCATCACTTTTGCCGCTTCGCTTTTGCTTGGGAACAAAGGTATTGTCCTGCTTTGCAGGTGCGTATCGAGCCATGACTACCTCCAGTACGCTGATGAGTTGATGCTACGTGCTCGGGGCGCCCGCCTCAAATGTCTTGCGACCATCGGAAGCCCCTGCCCACGCCACAGTCGAAAGCGTAGTCCGCACCAGCGGCCACTGGCCGTGGGATTTGCAACAGATCCTTTCTTCACGCACTGCGCCACACGGTGCACCACCCTCCTGCGAGCCCCGACATGAACGTCATTGCCTGTGATCTGCACCACCTGGACGCCGCCGCGGACCTCTTCAACCAGTACCGGATGTTCTACCAGGAGGCGGATGACCTCCCCGCTTCCCGCGCATTCCTCAAGACCAACCTCGAAACCGGCAACTCGCGTATCTACCTGCTGCTGGACGCCGACGGCCAGGCCATCGCCTTTGCCCAGCTGTACCCGGCCACCTGTTCGCTGGCGATGAAGCGCTTCTACTGGCTGTATGACCTGTTCGTTGCCCCGCACGCCCGCAGGGGCGGTCATGCCCGCTACCTGATGCAGCAACTGACCGAGATTTTCCAGGCCGAGGGCGCGCAGCGGTTGAGCCTGGACACCGCCCGGACCAACCTCGCCGCCCGGGCGCTGTATGAGTCACTGGGGTATGTGGCCGAGCAGGACTTCGTGACCTATCACAAGATGCTCGATCACTGACGGGCAGGTGCAGGGTCGGGCCGCACAGGCGGCCCTCGCTGCCATCGACTAACCCCGCTCTATCCCATCCAGCACAGCCGACGCCAAGGCCAGCCCTTTTTCCAGGGAGTTCTCCGTCGCCACCAGCAGACTGCGCAGTGGTTCGCTGGCTTTCTCCAGGGCCATGGCATTGGTTTCGTAGGCCGCCTGCAAGGCCGCCACCGCGCACACCAGCGCATCCTCGCCATCAATACCGGCATGCACCGAGAACATCGGTGGATGGGCGTCGTGGCAGGTGCCGAAATTGGCGTGGGCCGTGGTGGGGCGGGAGGTTCGAGGGGTCGTATCGAGGGTCATGGGCGAACCTCCCGGGGCAAGATGCGGGGTGGGTCGGGCACGATTTTCAGCATGGTTCAGCACTCCTGTACCGTCATGGGAAAACTGCCTGAATCCGCTTGCACTCGAATAGGTGGCAGCTATACGCAGGTGTGCAAGACCGAGGGTACAGGAACTCGGCAGGCCCAAGGGCCTCCCACGCATAGCCGCCATTGGAGGGCCCGAACCGCAGACTGCCGGCAAGGCCCAAAAGCGCTTTCGCGTTGTACCTGTACGGGCTTGCACACCCGGTCGTTGAATCAGCAACGACAGGCCGAGACTAAGGAATGCGACTGGCCAGAACAACAGCTGAAAGGCCGTAAAAGCATGCTTGGGAAACGTCCTACGTGAAATAGGGAAAGTCTTAGTAATCCGCTTGAAACAACTGTCCTGGCCTCATCGCGGGGCAAGCCCGCTCCCACGCATTTCCTCCTATTTGCCCTGCTACTTGCCCTGAAAGTCAGGACAATTTCTTATTTTCCTGTACACGAAATATCTACTAAAGGTTTATATTCCGCCCGCCGAAACAGAAAAGGTAGCAAGTGGCCACCACTCCATCGAAGCGGCCATGTACACCCTTCACTCTCACGGATGGGCGTCACCATGAAAATAAAAAACAAACTGATCCTGGCCTTCGTACTGGTGGCCTTCATCCCGGTGGCCCTGGTCGGCGGGATCTCGGTGCTGAACATCCGCAGCGAGGCGGTGGACCAGTTCCTCGACGGCAGCACCCGGGAAATCCGCCAGATCGACGGCAACATGCGCCAGTTCTTCGATGGCACGCTGCAGAACGTCGATCAAATGGCCAAGGATCCTGTATACACCTCGGTCACCTCGCTCAAGGACTACACCGGCGCCGATGCCGCCCGCCAGCCAATGCCCGAAGCCGCGCAGAAGGTGATCGACGCCTTCGCCCGCTACGGCACCACTCACCCGGCCGCGGCGATCCTGTCCATCGGCCTCGAGGACGGCAGCTACGCCAAATGGCCGGACGACCCGCAACTGGCCAAGTACGACCCGCGCACCCGCCCCTGGTACAAGGCTGCCATGGCCAGCCCGGACAAGACCGTGCGCACCGCCGCCTACTACTACGACAAGGATGACGTGGCCCTGGTCGGCACCGCCCGGGCACTGCTCGACGAGGCCGGCAAGGCCAAGGGCGTGTTCGTGGTCAGCGTGTCGTTGAAGAATCTCACCGAGCTGGTCAAGAGCATCAAGCTGGGCGACAGCGGCTACGTGATGCTGATCGAGGACGGCACCGTGCTGGTCGACCCGCGCAACGCCAGCCACGGCTTCAAGCAGCTCAAGGACCTCGGCGCGCCCTACGCGCAACTGGCCGCCACTTCCCAGGGATCCACCGACGTGGTGATCGACGGTGTGCGCTACATGGCCAATGTGTGGACCTCACCGGGCCTGGGCTGGCGCTTTATCGGCCTGATCGAGTACGACGAGGTGATGGCCGCGGCGACGCGCATGACCTATGTCACCGCGTTGATCGTGGTGGTGCTGGCCCTGATCTTCGCCCTGGTGGCCGCGGCGTTCTCGCGGGTGATCGTCAAGCCGATCGGCCAGGTCAGCATCGGCCTGCAGTCGATCGCCGAGGGCGAAGGCGACCTGCGCCGCGACCTGCAGGTCCAGGGCAAGGATGAAACCGCCGAGCTGGCCGGCTGGTTCAACAAGTTCCTCGCCGCCATCCGCCAGCTGATCCAGCGCATTGGCGCGGCCTCGACCAACCTGCACGAAGCCTCGCGCAGTAACAGCGAGATGGCCGGCAACATGAACGAGGCCGCCGGGCGTCAGCGCGAGGCAGTGGAGCTGGTATCCACCGCGTTCAACGAGATGGTCGCCACCGCCAACGAAGTGGCGCGCTCGTGCAGCAGCGCCGCCGACGCCGCCGAGCACGGCCACCGCCGGGTGGCCGAGGGCAAGCAGCAGATCGAGGCGACCACCGACAACGTCAATCGCCTGGGCCGGCGCCTGAGCGAGTCGTCCCAGGCCATGGTCGAGCTGGAGGAAGGCAGCCGCAGCATCAACCAGATCCTCGGCACCATCCGCGCCATCGCCGAGCAGACCAACCTTCTGGCGCTCAACGCCGCCATCGAGGCGGCCCGGGCCGGCGACCAGGGCCGTGGCTTTGCGGTGGTGGCGGACGAGGTGCGGGCGCTGGCCAAGCGCACCGCCGACTCCACCGGCGAGATCGACCAGTTGCTCAACACCTTGGGCGGCAAGACCCAGGAGGTCTCGCAGAAGATGGAAAGCTGCCTGGACCTGTCGCGGGCCAGCGTGTCGTCGATCGAAAGCGCGCGGGACAGCTTCGAGGGCATCCAGCTCTCGGTGAACGAGATCCGCGACCAGAACCTGCAGATCTCTGCCGCCGCCGAGGAGCAGCACAGCGTGGCCGAGGAGATCAACCGGCATATCCAGCAGATCTACGACGAGGCACGGCTGGTGGAGGGGCTGGCCAGTTCCGCCCAGGCCGACTCCGGCAGGCTGGCGCAGCTGTCAGACGAGTTGAACGGGTTGGTGGGACGCTTCAAGTCGTGACCTTTGGCTTCACGCGGGCCCTGTAGGAGCGGCCTTGTGCCGCGAAAGGGCCGCAAAGCGGCCCCGGCAATTTCTGCATCACCGCTGAAATCCTGGGGCCGCTACGCGCCCCTTTCGCGGCACAAGGCCGCTCCTACAGGGGTTGCGCATGGCTCGGCTACAGTGAACTCGACACCATCCTCGAGAGCACCATGCCCAACCACAGCCCCATCCCCCGCAGCGTCTGGGCTTTAGGCTTCGTCTCGCTGCTGATGGACATCTCCTCCGAGATGATCCACGCCCTGCTCCCGCTGTACATGGTCACCGTGCTCGGCACCTCGGTGCTGGCCGTGGGCCTGATCGAAGGCATCGCCGAGGCGACGGCGGCGATCACCAAGGTGTTCTCCGGCGCCCTCAGCGACCGCCTGGGCAAGCGCAAGCGGCTGACGGTGATCGGCTACGGCCTGGCCGCCGTGACCAAGCCGATCTTCCCGCTGGCCCCCGGGCTGGAATGGCTGACCGCGGCACGCTTCGTCGACCGCGTCGGCAAGGGCATCCGCGGCGCGCCACGGGACGCGCTGATCGCCGATGTCACCCCCGCCGCACTGCGCGGCGCGGCATTCGGCCTGCGCCAGGCGCTGGATACGGTCGGGGCGTTTCTCGGGCCATTGCTGGCGATCCTGTTGATGTGGCTGACCGCCAGCCACTTCCAGACGGTGTTCTGGGTGGCGGTGATTCCGGCGTTCATGGCGCTCTATGTGCTGGTAGCCTTCGTCCGCGAGCCCGAAAAACCGGCTGCGCTCGACACAGTGGCCGTGCCTCTGGCACTTCGCGAACTGGCCCGGCTGGGCAACGGTTACTGGCGCCTGCTCATCCTGGCCACGCTGTTCACCCTGGCGCGCTTCAGCGAAGCATTTCTGCTGCTGCGCGGCCAGGCGCTTGGCCTTGCCCCGTTGTGGGCACCAGCGGTGCTGGTGCTGATGTCGCTGGCGTATTCACTGTCGGCCTATCCTGCCGGGGCACTCTCCGACAAGGTTGGGCGACGCGGTGTGTTGATGCTCGGGCTGGCCCTGCTGGTACTGGCCGATCTGCTGCTGGCCTGGTTGCCGGGCCTGTCCGGCCTGACACTGGGCGTGATCCTGTGGGGGCTGCACATGGGGTTCACCCAAGGCGTGTTCAGCGCTTTGATCGCCGACAGTGCACCCGAGGATCTGCGCGGGACTGCGTTTGGCGTGTTCAACCTGGTGACGGGGGTGGCGTTGCTGGTGGCCAGTGTGCTGGCCGGAGGGCTGTGGGACTGGGTGGGATATCAGGCGACGTTCATGGTGGGGGGCGCTTTCGCGCTGGTCACGCTGATGGGGCTATGGCTTACCCGGTGATAGGCCATGAAGAGCAGCCTCGTTACCTGTGCTGAAGCTGTCGCGGGACAAGCCCGCTCCTACAAAGGTTTAAATCAGCTCGCGGAAATCGGACTTCACTTGATTGCCGACAAACCCAGGGATTGGTGAAAAATGCGCTCCAGCGCCGAGTAATCACAAACAACTGCGGCAATGTTCGCTTCGACCCATGCATCGGGTTCAACCTGCCACCAATCGATCTGAAAACCCGCATTGAGCAGTAGATGCTCGAACAGTATGCGCTGTGCCCGCCCATTGCCCTCTCGGAAGGGATGAATCATATTCAGATCCCCAAAGCTTTCAGCAACAGCGGCCACCAAGGCGCCACGATCATGCCCCTCGAACCACTGCCTGTTTGCCATCCTGGCGAAGACCTTGCCGGCTTCGGGCTCGATCCGACTTAGATTGCAAAAACGGGTCTGGCCTTTCGAAATATCGAGAACACGCAGCTCGCCCGCCCAATCGTAGACATCCCGAAAAAGCGAACGATGAATCTGCTTCAAGTAGGCAAGATCATAGGGTGGCAGACTGAATTCGATCTCGCTCGCGGCCAGCTCGGAGAAGTCCCGCTCGGCCCTGCACAGCTCATCGTCATCATGAATACCGAGCCGATTGCGCAAAACCGAGGTGCCGGCATAGCAATAAGCATCCTGCCCGACCCCGTATTTATCCAACGTCAGCTCTGCTTGCGGTATTTACGCAGCAGTTCCTCCCGGGTGGGAAGCTCACGCTCAGCCGCGTCCGGTGACACGGTGAAGCCCTCTAGCCGCAGGCTGGCTACATAGTTAGAGCGACGTGTCTTGGCACAGTAAGCCTTCTTGGTTTCCAGGCTGATCCCTTTCACCTTTACACACCTTGATGGGTGAACACATCGCGATTATAGCGGATCGAAAGAAGCACCGTGCTACGTATAGACGCTAGGCAGGCACCTCCGTCGCAGGCTGCTGCTCCAGCAACGACCATCCCCCCTGCCCGTCCACCACCAGCCGATGAGAGTGGAACCCCGCCAGGGTACTGCGGTGCCCGACACTGACCAGCAGCGTCGCCGGCAGCTCCGTACGCAGCAGCGAATACAGCGCATGCTCCAGCCCTTCGTCCATCGCCGAGGTGGACTCGTCGAGGAACACCACCTGCGGCCGGTTGAACAGCACCCGGGAAAACGCCAGGCGCTGCTGTTCGCCGAGTGACAGGATCCGTGACCAGTCGCGCTGCTCGTCCAGCCGCTCGGCCAGATGGGCGAGGTTGACCTGGCGCAGGGCCTGCTGCATGCGCGCATCATCGCCGGACGCGCCCTGCGCTGGATAGGCGATGGCGGTGCGCAGGTCGCCCAGCGGCAGGTATGGGCGCTGCGAGAGGAACAGCGCCTGCGTCCCCAGTGGCCGCCTGACCTCGCCCTCGGCATACGGCCACAGGCCCGCCAGGGCACGCAGCAAGGTGGTCTTGCCACTGCCCGATGGCCCTTTGATCAGCAGCGCCTGGCCGCTGTGCAAATTCAGGTCAAGATCGGCGATCAGCGCGTGGCCGTCGGGGCGGCGCACCTGCAAGCCCTGGATCCCCAATGCGTGTTCCTGATCCACGCTGACTACGCGCGGCAACTCGCTGGCCTGCTGGTTGGCGTCGAGAAAACCGGTCAGGCGGTCGAGGGTGGCGCGGTACTGGGCGAAGGTGTCGTAGGACTCACGGAAGAATGACGAAAAAGCGAAAAAGGGGACAGATTTATTTTCTCTACTCTAATTTCGGCCTACCCTGCCTAACAGCTAGATCGCTACGCTCCAGGAACCAAATTTAGAGTAGGAAAAATAAATCTGCCCCCTTTTCCTTCGTCCCCTTTTCCTTCTTGCATTGCGCTCGCGAACATATCAGTGCCTGATGCATCGTAATAGGGGTGATTTTGTGCTGCACGAATCTCAAACCCCAGCACTCCCGTTTTATCCACATTCACGACCAATCCTGCTACGCCCTCAGGATTACCGTACCTAAGAGTAGCACCCCCATTGGACACACTCATCATAAAATCATTTTTGACATCTACTTTTGGAATAGGTGACTGAATTCTCCACAATTCTCCTTTTGCACCAACTAACCAGCGACTATTTCTTGCATCAAGCTCGCGACTTTGGATTTAAGCATTACATCGTCGAACTCATACTCTTCCCTTGATTCATCTGACTCGTACATATCCGCAGCACAAAAAATGCTGGACAAGCACTCGCTCAGCGAAGGCTCATCTAGTTGAAGGAGATTCCTATCTCGCTCAATTTTCCAAAGTTCAATATACGCCTCAGAAAAAACTTCGGCTGTCAGCCTTCCGGCCACATACGATCTTGCAAACTCCAAGAGAGTAAGACTCATCGTAGAACTCCATTTTTAACAAAGTTATCAAACTGCTGAGTTCCTGGCGAGAGCTTAAAGCCCGTCACAAAACCTCCTGACGCATCGAGCACAACAGCGTTGTTGGTGGTCGAATTAAAGAACACCTTGGAGTCTTTTACAAATCGGAGAAAAAAGGAGAAAAAAGGAGAAAAAGGGGACAGATGTATTTTCTCTACTCTAATTTCGGCCTACCCTGCCTAACAGCTAGATCGCTACGCTCCAGGAACCGAATTTAGAGTAGGAAAAATAAATCTGTCCCCTTTTCCTCCAACCCAACCATCGCCCCAAGCATTAAATCATACTACTGACATCTATACGAGAAGAAAAGCGCAGTGATAGAACATGAATAACACCCCTAATATCCCCAGGCAATTCACAAAGACGTAGTCCCGCTTGAGGTCTAGCGATCAAACTGTACCCCCCCAACTGATTAACATCATAACTAAACAAACCTCTACCAGCCATAGCGATAAATGATTTCAAGTATCGCTCCCGCTGCAGGGCGCTATTAAATTTCGGCAAATTTTCCTCAATAACCAATACCCCGACGCCGCCCTCTACGGACAAAAAATAATCAAGACTTTTCTCATATGCAGCAATTGACTCCCTTATCTGCACAGGAATGTAGCCTCGCCCTCCCGTCGCGAAATGCGCCAGCATGCCATCTTGAAAGGAAGCAAACCAGTCGAGATCATTAACCTCTAAGAACTCATCATCCATTTCCATCATTCAACTCCAAACATGCCAATGCAATTATCACAACGAGGAACCACCTCGCCTGTTCGCGGACGTATCGCAGAAGTAAATTTAATGTCACTCAATTTCAATCTTGAATTATTCAATAGCAACTCATTAGCAGCCCTAAACTCAGCACAACGACCCAGCGTGTTGCCACAAGCTGTTTTAACGCCCAACCCCCCCAAACGTTCAGCATATGCAACCAGCTCGGGCGCGATTATATCCGGAACGGCCCCATTCGATGCCGTTACTATCTTACCTGTCAGAGGGTCTACAGCGCCAATTGCGGTAGGTGGCTTGTATTTCCCAAAAGTACCGATATACGCTTCCAGCTGTCGGGTCGCGTCATCAAGAAGCTTACTGGTCTCTACCGCACTTTTTGCCCCCACAACCTCTGCAGCGCTTTTCACCCCTATCCGCTCAAGCAACGGCCCCAACAATTTCCCAAGCAAAGGACCGCCAGGTACAGGCAACAGCGTCGCCGCCACACTGGCATCACTGATCGCCTTGGCATTTGTTGCCTCAATCCAGCGCTGCGTCTCCGGATCATTCGGGTCAACGTTACTTCCCGCCGCAATACATTCCGCGCTGCCACAAGGAAAATACCGCGGAGTGAAGACCTTGCCCTCGACTTCCACACTGGCGCGATAGCCACCCTTTTCATCGAGCACATAACCGGTCAGACGATCCCGACCATTGCCAGCCCCCACACCAGCCTGCCCTTCGTAGGGCTGCGCCGATGGCGTCGTCCAACTGTAGCGGTCCGAGTTGGCCTTGATGTAATCGATGACAGCAGGGTCAAGCCTGGCGAGGGTCTGGACGTAGGTATCCGCGCCCGTCCTCACCCAATGGCCATCTTTGTCGTAGATCTGCCCAGCGGAAGCCACAATGTCGCTGGCCGGGTTGAGCACACCGTCCCGGGTCGAGGCCAGGCGTAACTGCTCTTCGATCTGCCCGACCGTGAAACGCCCATTACTACGCGCCGCCAAGCGCGTGGCAAGGGACTTGTCGTCGTTGTGCAACTGGCGGTTATAACGCTCGGCGTTACCGGCAACCCAACTGGCGATCTGCGGATCGCTGCCTGCCAATGCGCCGGCGAGTACACCGATGACCTGCGCGGTACCAACACGGAACTGATCGTTGGTGGCAAAGCGCTGATCCAGGTACTTGCCCAGCTTGTCGCTTGCAATGGACGTCAGGCCTTCCGACGCTGCGGCCGCCATGGCGCCACTCGTGAAGTCGCCACCACGTGCCTCGGCCAACGCCCCACCCAGCACCGCATGCATCATGACCTTCGAGGCCGTCCCGGGGTCGATCCCCAGCGAATCCGCGAAGTCACCCAGTTCCTTGTTGCTGCCTGCGGCGAGCAGGTCGAAGCCCTCCGAAACCAGGGCTCCGCCCAGGTTGTCCTTGAGACTACCGCCATTGATCGCCGTACTGATGGTACCGGCCACCAAGGCATGGCTGCCGCTACGCAACAGGTTCTGCCCGATGTTGTCCAGGCTGAGCATCTGCGAGGTATAGCCTGGGTTGTTGACGCCACTCTTGGTCAGGATCAACGCGCCATCGGTATTCCAGCCACTCACCAGGCTATCCAGCTTGCCCAAGGCCATTCCGGTAGCCCACTGCGTGGCGTAGCCCTTGATGGCTTGCATGCTGGTGGCGGACTTCAAGCCGGCACCGAGATCGCCACCACCGTTGATGGTACCCACGGCGAGGTTGCTAGCGAAAGCGCCAGCCAAAGGCCCAAGGTAGAAGCTGGCGATGATCGAAATGATCAGCGCAGGGGCAGCGCCCAGACTCGACTGGTTATACTTCCAGCTCTCGTGAACCTCCTTGACCAGCCTCCAGTCGACATCACCACGCGCCTCTGCATCCTTGAGCCAAGCGAGGCCAGGTTCTGCTGCGACCATTGCATCGATCGTCTGGCTGACCGTCTGCTGGTCAACCTGCTTAATGTCGATGTGGATCTTCCCCGCAGCACGAATGGCCAACTGACCCTGGGCGATCAATTCGCTCTGGCGCAGGGTCTCATCCGTGCTGCCTTTGCCCTTCATGCTGGTCCAGGCCATGCTGCTTTTGGACTTCTCGTGACTTTCCTGGCGCAAGTCCTTTACAGCTTCGAAGGTGATGTCGCCGCCGCTCTCCAGCGTCAGGTCCTCGCCACTATTCAGCTTGGCAGCCTGGTACTGCTGATCGCCCTCGCTCTTGATGGTCAAGTTGCCACCCGCGCTGACGGCACTGCCAACCTGGGTCACCTTGGTCACTTCATCACGCTGGGTCTTCTTGCTGCCGAAGCTGCCTTTCTTCTTCTTGTCATACAGCGAGTAATCACTGTCTTCGGCCGCCAGCAGGCCCAGCCGGCCACCGGCGACCAGGTAGGCCTCGTCCCCGGCCTCGACCCGGCTGGCGCTCATCGCCAGGTCCTGGCCGGCGACCAGGGCCACGTCGCCACCTGCCTTGACGGTGGTGGACACCTGTTGCACGTGATCTTCGAGCACCTTGACTTTCTTGGTGTTCGCCGCCCAATGCTGCTCGTTGGCCGCCGAGATCAGGCTCAGGCCAGCGCCGGCCGACATCGCCACGTCGCGCTTGGCCTCGATCTGGCTGGCGATCGCCGCCAGGTCCCGGCCGGCGACCGCCGACAGGTCACGCCCGGCCGTGATAGAAGAGCCGTGCTGGGTGATCGTCGAGCTGCTGTGGCGCGCCGCAGCGTTGGCATTGCTGCCCACTTGCTCGACCACGCCCAGGCTCAGGTCGCGCCCGGCCTGCAAGGTCAGGTCGCGTCCGCTCTGCAACACGCTGGCGCTGCTGATGAGGTCGCGCCCGGCCTTGACGCTCAGGTCGTTGGCCGCCTCGATGCGGGCCGCGCTGTCCAGGAAGTCGGTGCGCTCGCTGATCACACCGTCGCTGCTTTGGTGCACGGTGACGCTGCGTTCGTTGAGCACACTGCCGTTAGCCGCGACCAGCGACACGTCACGCCCGGCGATGATGCCGCCGGCCTTGTTGACGATGTTGTTGCCGGCCAGCAGGTCCAGGCGGCCGCCCGCTTCGATCAGGCCGCTGTTCACCAGGTCGTTGCCGACCGTGCCGGTGAGCTTTTCGAGGGCGCGCAGGGTGCCGGCGTTGTCGAGGTTGTGGCCGGCGATCAGGTTGACGTTGTTACCGGCGATCAGCGCGCCGTTGGGCGCCAGGCGTTGCTTGGCGTGGGCCAGGTAGAGCACCGGCGCCAGCACTTCCTCGCCGCGCACCGTGGTCTTTTCCAGCCAGACGATGTCGTGGGTCAGGGCCGCGACCTGCTCGGCGCTCAGGCTCACGCCCACGGCCAGGTTGAGCTGCTGCTTGCTCTTGATGGCGTTGTCCATCAGGTACTTGAACAGCTTCTCGTCGGTGTTCTGGCCGTCGATGAAGCGCTGACCGGTGCGGGCCATTACCGCGTCGCGGATCAGGCGTTGCTCGTAGAAGCCATCTCCCAGGCGTTTGGCGCTCTGGTCGGGGTTGTAGCCCAGGTTAGCGAGCAGGTAGTCCGAACTCATGAACTGCTTGAGGTCGGTGAGTACCGGGTTGGTTTCGACCAGGTACTTGTGCGGCTGCGGTTGCGACTGGCGTTCGGGCAGGCCCTGGACGCGGCTGACGGTCTGGCTGACGAGTGTGAGCGACGGTTCGCTGCTTGGCCGCGAGACCTGCGGCCTCTGCACGCCATCGACCTGCGGTGGCAGCGCCTCGATCCCTTCGACGGAGGCGATATCACCCATTTGGGCGCGCACCGGCTGCAGCGTGCCGACGTCGATGCCACCCACGCTGGGAACCTCGATCGCATGGGCGGCGGCATCGATGTCACCGGTTTCGCGCGCCTCGACGGTCACCGTGCGGGTACTGGCGGCCAGCGGCGTGACCGCGTCCAACTGGAGGGTCCGGCCTTGGCTGTCGGGCAATTGCTGGCGTTGGGCCAGGTCGACGCTGGCCCCGCCAAGGGTCCAGTTCTGCGACCTGCTGCTGCCCTGGGCCGCCTGCGCGCTGTCGGCACCCTGCTCGCTCAGGCGGAACAGGCCATTCTGACTTGTAGGCAGGCTGAAGCCCGGCAGGGTCACCGGATTGACCTGCTGCTGGGCCAGGTCCGGTGGTAGCTGGGTGTTGATCGAGACCGCGGTCGAGTAGCCACTGCCAGCGCCGGTGTCGGTCTTGGTGCGCCCCGCCGAGACGTAGGCATAGTGCGGGCGGATCACGCTGTTGCTGATGTTCTGCGCGGCATTCAGGGCAACGTTGCCGCCGGCCTGGATCACCGCGTCATAGGCCTGGCCATCGCCGTTGCTGTTGGTGACTACCTTCGACAACATGCCACCGCCCATCAGGCTCAGGAAACTGCTGAGCTCGGCCTCGACCGTCGCCGATGGCGTGGGGCTGTTGCGGGCGTTGAAATTGGCCGCGGCCGGTAACGCCGAGTGGATCTGCTTGACGAAGTTCCAGTATTTGCGGGTGGTCTTGATCTCCTGGGCTTGCAAACCTTCGTTGTTGATGGTGACGGCGTTGGCTGTGAGGTTGCCGGTGGCACTGATCGCACTGCTGTGGTTGCTCAACGTCTGGGCGTCAATCAGCAGGTCGGCGCCGCTGTTGAGGTTGGCGGCGGCACTGCTGCGGGTGACGGTCAGGCGGTCGATTTCATCGATCTGCCACAGGCCGTTGCGCCGGCCTTTCTTGCGGAAATCGCAGCCGGGGCCGGGGATCAGGTTGCAATCGAGTTCTCTGATGGTAACCGAGACTTTTTCCGGCTTCGTATGCTCCAGCACGTCACGCACATTGTTGACGGTAGTGGCGTTGATCGTCAGGTTACGGCCGCTCTCGATGGTGCCCGAGCGGTTGTCCAGCAGGTCGGCCTTGGCCTGGCCCGCGTCGCCGGCGATCAGGACGTTGCCCAGGCCATAGACGTCGGCGTAGCTGTTGGTGAATGTGGCAGCCAGCAGGCGCATGTCGCCGCCGCTGGTGATCAGGCCCTTGCTGTTGAGCAGCGCCGGGGTGGTCAGGGTCAGGTCTTCGCCGCTGGCCAGGGTGCCGCTGTTATTGACGCCGGCTGCCGTCAGCGTGAGGTTGTCGGCGGCGGTCAGGCGGCCGGCGTTGTTGAGCTGGCCAGCGAGGTTGAGGGTGGCGTCCCGCCCGCTCGCCACACTACCGGTGGCGCCCAGCTCCAGTTGCCGAGCGTTCAGGCCAAGATTGCCCAGGCTGCTGTAGCGGCCGTTGCCGGTGTAACTATCGGTAAGGGTCAACTGTGCCGAGCCATCACTGGCGATCAGGCCGTCGTTGCTCCAGTTGCCGCCGGTGCCGACCAGGCTGTCCGAGGCCAGCAACTGGCCTTGGGTGGTCTGGTTCAGCTGTTTGACGTTGAGGGTCAGGCGCCCGGCCTGGATCACGCTGCTGTTGGTCCAGATGTCCGCAGTCAGCGTCAGTCCGCCTCGGGTCAGCACGCTGCCGCCGGCATCGAGCAGGTTGGCGGTGGCGACGTCGAAGGTGCCGGCGCCGCCGTGCAACAGGCTGCCGCCCTGGTTGCGCAGGCCGGCGACTTTCAGGGTGAAGTCGCTGTTGCGTGTTTCCAGGTGGCCGTTGCGGTTGTCGAACACGCCGCCGATCTGCAGGTCGGTCTTGCCATCGATGCCCAGGGCGCGCAACTGGCCATCCTGGTTGTCGACGCCGCTGGCCTTCACGGCAAGGGTGCTGTCGCTTTCGATCACCCCGGCACGGTTGCCGAGCTGGCCACTCAGCCCCAGTTCGACCCGCCCGGCGGCGATCTGGCCGGCGCTGTTGTCAAGGGTCGTGCCTTTGAGCTGCACCAGGTTGCTGGCGTACAGGCCGCCGTTGGTGTTGACCAAGGCGGCGGTCTTGATCAGCGCATCGCCATTCTGGGCGGCGATACGACCGTGCTGGTTGTCGAGGCTGCCTGCGGTCAGGTCCAGGCGCTGGCCATGCAGGGCACCGCCCTTGCCGACGCCGTCCTGGCCATTGAGCAGCTTCTGGTCGGCCTCGATGCGCAGCAGCCCCTTGAGGCTGGCCAGGGTGCCACCCTGGTTGCTCAAGGTGCTGGCTTTGACGTCGACGTCCCCGGTGCTGGCCAGCAGCTTGCCGCCCTGGTTGTCGAGCTCGCCATCAGTGGCGAAGTTCAGGCCGCCCTGGCCTTGCATCAGGCCGCCGAGGTTGCTCATCCCGGCCGCCGTTACCTGCAGCTCGGCGCCTTCGCTGTAGATCAGGCCGTCGGCGTCGTTGCGCAGGATGCCGGTGGTGGTGATCGCCATCCGGCCGTTGCTCACCAGCGTGCCGCGCTGGCGGTTGTCGATGCCGCCGGCTCGCAGGGTCAGCAGGCCCTGGCTGGCGATCTGGCCGCCCTGGTTGTCGACCTGGGTCGCTCGCTGCAGCAGCAACGGGCCGCCGCTGGCGAGCTTGCCGTTGGCGTTTTCCAGTTTGCCGAGCAGGTCGAGGGTCAGGCCGCCGTTGCTGGCCAGCGTGCCGGCCTGGTTGCGCAGGTCGGTGGCGGTGACGGTCATGGCCTGCTGGCCATTGACGGTGCCGCCCTGGTTGTCGAGGGTGGCGGCTTGCAGGTCGAGATCGGCACCGCTGTCGATCAGGCCGCCGGCGCTGTTGTTCATCTCACCGGCAATTGTCAGGCGCTGGCCGGCGCCGCTGGAGAGGATGCCAGCGCTGTTGTCGAGGCTGGCGGCCGCGACGCTCAGCCGGCCCTGGCTGACCAGGGCGCCGGCCGTGCTGTTGAGCAGGGTGCCGGACAACTGCACGTCCAGCGCGCCGTTGCGGCTGGACAGCGTGCCCTGGTTGCGGTTGTCGAGGCTCGCGCCGGTCACGGCCAGGCCTTGCCAGCCGGACACCAGGCCGTTCTGGTTGAGCAGGCTGGCGGCGTTGACGGTCAGCTCCTGGCTGCTGATCAGCTTGCCGTCGGTGTTGTCGAGCAGGCCGGTGTTCAGGGCCAGCGCGTGCTGGCTGGAGAGCTCGCCGCCTTGGTTGTTGATGGCGCGCAGGCGCTCCAGGGTCAGCGGCCCCTGGACGAGGATCTTGCCCTTGCGGTTATCCAGGTCATTGCCGTTCAGGTCCAGGGTGACGGCGCCCTCACCGACCAGGCGGCCGCCCGCCAGGGTGATCGCACCGAGGTCCAGGGCCATCGCGCCCTTGGCGGAGACTTCGCCGCCGCTGCCGGTGTCGAGGTTGCCGGCGTGCAGCTCGAGTCGGCCCTGGCTGTTGACCAGGCCGTTGGCGCTGTTGTCCAGGGCCATGGCGCGCAGAGTCAGGGCCTGGCTGGCGCTGATCAGGCCCTGGTCGCGGTTGTCGAGGCGGCCGTCGCTGCTCAGCAGCAGGTCGCCACGGCTGCTCAAGGTGCCGCCGCGGTTGTCCACGGACGCGGCGCGGGCATCGAGGCTGGCGGCGCCAACCAGGCCCTTGGTGTTGTCCAGCAACTGGGCGATACGCAGGGTCAGGCCCTGGTTGCTCAGCAGCTTGCCCTGGGCGTTGTCCAGGTGCCGGGCGGCGAAGGTGAAGGCCTGGGCGCTGGATATCTCGCCCTCGTGGTTGCTGACGCCGGCGAGGTTGTCGAGTTGCAGCGGGCCGAGCGCGTTGATCAGGCCGCCCTGGTTGTTCAACTGGCCGTTGTGCAGGTCGAGGGTCAGGCCGGCATCGCTGAACAGCTTGCCACCCTGCTGGTCGAGGCCGCTGACGCTGGCGGTCAGGGCCTTGGCGCTGCCGATGCTGCCACCGTTGTTCAGTTGCCCGGTGGTCAGGTTCAGGGTGTCGCCGCTGTCGAGGCGGCCGCCCTGGTTGTTCAGGGTGCCGGTGGTCAGCGTCGTCGCGCCTTTGCCGCTCAGGCGCCCGTCCTGGTTTTCCAGGCCGGCGCTGCGCAGGGCCAGGGTGCCGTCGGTGGCCAGCTCGCCGTGCTGGTTGAGCACTTGGCCGGTGACTTCGACCTTCAGGTCCTTGGCGCTGGACAGTTGGCCCTGGCGGTTGTCGAGGCTGGCAGCTTCGAGCACCAGGGTGCCTTCGCTGCTCAGCAGGCCGTCGCGGTTGTCCAATTCGCCCGCCAATCGCAGCACCAGGGGCTGCTGGCTGCGCAGGCTGCCACCGCGGTTGTCCAACCCGGTGCCGGTGAGCGTGAGGCGCTGGCCGTTGAGTTTACCGCCATTGCCGTTCAGCAACTGGGCGACACCCAGGTTGAGGTGCTGGTCGGCCTTCAGCAATCCACCGTCGCTGTTGTCCAGGGTCTGGCCGGTCACGCTGAGGTCGGCGTTGCTGGTCAGTTCGCCCGCTCGGTTGTCGAGGCTGGCAACGTCGAGTTCCAGCGCTTTTGTAGCGCCGATCAGGCCGTTGCGGTTATCCAGGTTGGCAGCACTGATGCGCAGGGTGTCGGTGCCGATCAGCTTGCCGTCCTGGTTGTCCAGGCGCGCGGCTTCGACGCTCAGCGCACCCTTGCCGTGCAGGCTGCCGCCTTGGTTGTCGAGGTGACTGGCGCGCACCTGCGCCGCGCCATCGCCGACAAGGGTGCCGCGCTGGTTGTCCAGCAGGCCGTCGACGGCGACCTGCAGGCCGTCCAGGCTGCTGATCACGCCATCGGCGTTGGCCACGCTGGCGCTGCGGCTGTCCAGGCCGTTGGCGCTGATACGGCCTTTGAGGTTGCTCAACACCCGCTCGACACGCAGGGTCAGGGCCTGGTCGCTGACCAGCTTGCCGTTGCTGTTGTCCAGGCTTCGGGCTGCCAGGGTGAAGGCGTGCTGGCTGGAGATCTCACCGTGCTGGTTGTCGATACCGCCGAGCTGCTTGAGTACCAGCAGCGGCGCAGTGATCACACCGGCGTTGTGCAGGTCGGCGCCGTTCATGTCCAGATCGAGCTGGGCGCTGCTGCTCAGCTCGCCACCTTGCTGCGCGAGGCCGCCGAGGTTGGCGGTCAACATGCCGGCACTGGCAATGCGGCCGTCATTGTCGAGTTGCTTGGCCTTGAGGTCGAGGCTGCCGGCGACAATCACGCGCCCGCCGTCGCGGTTGTCGAAGTGGTCGAGGCCCAAGGTGGCAAAGCTCTCGCTCTTGAGAAGCCCCTGGCCACGGTTGTCGAGACTGGCGCTGGTCAACGTAAGGGCATTGGCGCTCTCGATGACGCCGCCCTGGTTGATCAACTCGCTGGCGCTGACAATATTCAGCACACCATCACTGGAGAGACGACCGTCGCTGTTGTCGATGCGCTGGCCGTGCAGACTCAGGGTACCTTCGCTGCTGAGCTTGCCCGCCGTATTGTCCAGCCCCGCCGTCAGTTGCACCGCCAGGGCCTGCCCGGCGCCGAAACGGCCCCCGGCATTGTCCAGGCGGCTGCCGGTGTGGTGGACATCCTTGGCGAACACCAGCCCCTTGGCCTGGTTGATCAGCGCGGCGACGGTCAGTTGCAGGTTCGTGCCGGCGATCAACTTGCCTGCGCTGTTGTCCAGATGCTGGCCAGCGACCTCGGCGCCGGCCTGGCTGGACAGCTCGCCGGCGCGGTTGTCGATGTGCTCGACCTTGAGTTTAAGTGCCTTTTTCGCCCCGACCATGCCGCCATCACGGTTGTCGAGGCTGCTGCCTGTGAGGTCCAGGTCGCCTTGGGCGACCAGTTCGCCACCCTGCTGCGCCAGCACTCCCACGGTAGCTCGCAGGTCGTTCTTGCTGGAGATTCGGCCCTTGCCATTGTCGATGGCGTCCAGGGTCAGGGTCACCGGCCCCTCGGCATTGACCAGCCCCTGCTGGTTGCGCAGATGCTGGCCGGTCAGGGTCAGGCCCTGCTTGCTGTTGAGCACGCCTTCACGATTGTCCAGCAGGCCGACCTGCAATACCTGGCCCTGGTTGGTGCGCAGAGTCCCGCCACGGTTGTCCAGGTGCGTGGCCTGCAGGTCGATCGCGCCTTTGGCCTGGATGCTGCCCTTGGCCTGGTTGTCCAGCAGGCCATCCACCTTCACGGTCAGGCCGCCATCACTCACCAGACTGCCGGCCTGGCTGTTGTCCAGGCTCGCCGCGCCCACGTGCAACTGTTGCTTGCCCCCCAGGGTGCCGGCTTGGTTGAGCAACGCGCCACGGCTGGTCAGGGCGAGGCCGGCATCGGCCATGACCTGGCCAGCCCGGTTGTTCAGGGTCGCGACGTTGATTACGCCGGCGCCGCTGCTCGAGACTTCGCCGTCGATGTTGAGCAGTTCTCCCGCCAGGGTCAGGTCGAGCCCTTGGCGGCTGCCGAACACGCCGTCGCTGTTGTCCATGCTCGTGGCCGTGGCATTCAACCCGGCCGCCGACACCTGCCCTTTGACGTTGCGCAGCGCCTGCTTGAGGCGAATGTACAGGGCCTGGTCGCTGAGCAGCTTGCCACCACTGTTGTCGAGACCGCGTGCGGCCAGGGTGAAGCCTTGCAGGCTGGAGATTTCGCCGCCCTGGTTGTCGACCTGGGCCAGGTGCTTGAACAGCAGCGGGCCATGGGCGTTGATCAGGCCGGTGGCGTTGTTCAGGTACTCGCCTTGCAGGTCGAGGGTCAGGGCCCCGGTGCTGTAGAGCTTGCCGCCATCTCGCTGATCGAGGCCTTTGATGCGGGCATCGAGCACCTGGCTGCCGGCAATACGGCCGGCCTGGCGATTGTCCACCTGTGCCGCCACCAGCGTCAGCCGCTCGGCACTGGTGAACCGCCCTTGGCGGTTGTCCAGAGTGCCGGTGGTAACCTGCACGTCGCCGTCGCCGCTCAGGGTCCCGCCGCGGTTGTCGAGGCTTGCACTGGTCAGGCTCACGGCACCCGCGCCGAGCAGTTCGCCCTTCTGGTTGCTGAATGCTCCGGTGGTGCCCAGCACCAGGGACGCGGCGCTGCTGGTACGGCCACTGTCATTGTCGGCACTGGCGGCTTGCAAGGTCAGGCCACCATCGCTGCGCAGCGTCCCTTGGCGGTTGTTCAGCCCGGCGCGCAGTTGCATCGACAGGCCTTGCCTGGCATACAGACTGCCCTGCTCGCTGTTGTCCAACTGCACCGCATGCAGATCGACCGTCTGCTGCGCGGATACGAGACCTTTGAGGTGGTTGTCCAGCCGCTGCAAGGTCAGGTGCATATCGCCGTTGGCCAACAGACGACCGCCGGTGCTGTTGTCGAGCTCGCTGCCGGCCAAGGTCAGGTCGGTGACACTGGAGACTTCGCCCTCACGGTTGTCCAGGGTCTGCACAGCCAGGTTCATGGCCTGCCCCGAATTGACCAGGCCACCTTCGCGGTTGTCCAGTCGCGCACTCTCGACCGTCAGCGCATCGTGGGCCGAAACGATGCCATTGCGGTTGTCGAAGTGGCCGACACTGAGAGCCAGGGTGTGCTGGCCGGTGATCCGGCCTTTGACCTGGTTGTCCAGGCTGGAGGCGTTCAGGCTCAGGTGGCTGTTGGCCGCCAGCAACCCGGCCTGGTTGAGCATTTGCCCCTGGATCACGGCCTGCAGCGCGCCCTCGCTGGTGAGCGTGCCGTGGCTGTTGTCGAGGCTGGCGGCAGTGAGTGTCAGTGCCTGACCGGCTATCAGGCGACCCTCGCGGTTGGCCAGTGCCCCGCCGTTGGCTGTCAGCTGGCGCTGAGCGCTCAAGCTCCCGCCCTGGTTGTCCAGGCGCTGGGCGGCGCTGACGGCCAGGTCGCGGCTGGCCACCACATGCTTGCCGCGGTTGTCCACGGTTTGCGCGTTCAGTTGCACATCGCCGCTGGCATTACGGCTGTTGTCGAGGTTGACCCCGGCTTCGATGATGCCGTGGTTGGTCAGGCGGCCGCCGCTGTCGAGGCTGATGCGCCCGGCGGCGGCGAGGGCCTGACGGTTATCCAGGTCACCCTGGGTCGCTACCCGCAGCTCGGTACCGGCGTACACCGCGCCCTGGGCTTCGAGCTGGCGGGCGGTGATATCCACCGCGCCTTTTTCGGCTTTGACTTCGGCCATGTGCAACTGACCATTGGCATCCAGCCGGATATCGCCGCCACTGGCGATCAGTTGACCGTCGAGCTTTACCCCGACACCGTCCTCGGTGCCCACCAGCTTGATGGCCCCGGCATACATGCCGCCCAGGGCCGAGGAGTCGATCGCCAATCGCGGCGCGTCCGTCGGGTTGGCGGCGCGCGCGGTGGCTTGCAGCGTGGCGGCGTCAACATCATTGGCACCGGCGATCACCGCCAGGTTTCGGGCCTGGATCTCGGCGTTGATCTTTGCGCTGCGGGTGACGATCTCGAATTGCTCGACATTGCCGGCATTGAGGCCGCCCCCCTCAATGGCGACGCTGCCCTGTTCCACCTGGTAACGCTGCAACTGGCCGTTTTCGATCACCGGTTTGCCGGTAGTCAGGGTGACATGCGGGGTATTGATGAAACCGCAACCGTTGCAAGATACGCCGTAGGGGTTGGCGACGATGACATGGGCCGACTGTCCGGCCACTTCGGTGTAGCCCTTGAGCTGGCTGGGATTGCTGCCGGTGACCTCGTTGAGGATAACGTTGGCTGCGCGGCCGGCCAGGTTGGGGTTGCCAAGAATGATCCCGCCCAACTGCGTGGACTGGGTGCGTCCGGTGGCGTTGTTGAGGATCACCCCCTGCTGGCCGACGTTGTAGTCGTTGAACGTGTTGTGCGACAAGCCGCTCGCCGTGGGCGTGGCGATGTTGACGATGGGCACGCCGTTGCCGGCCTGACCCAGTTGCGTCGCGCCGCCGTTGACCACGATGCCGTCGGCCATGGCCACCAGCGGCTGCCAAAACATCATGTTCGCCAACATGAAGGCCAGGCCACGCTTGGACAGGCCCCAGAACGTGTCACGCGGTTTCAGGGCAGCGGAAGGCTGGCGGGCCAGGAAGGTGAACTGACGAACATCCATGTCGGGCATCTCGGTTGTAAAACGGTGTTGGAGCAGCAGAACGAAGTTTCAGCGCAGGCCATCGCGCCAGCCACAGTGGCTGGAGCACATCAGGCGCGGGCATGCGCAGCCGTTCAGGGCAGACTGGCCAGCTGCAGGTGCGTGGCCATGTCGATGCAACGGCAGGTAGGCGGGTGGCGCAGGCAGCCACCGCGGCGATTGGAGGGGCCATCGGCGCACAGGCGTGCGCCTGAGGTGGAAAAGTACATCCTCGATCCTTCGAAAAAATGCTGGTGCAAAATCGATAAAGCGAATGATGTTAAATTGACATCAATTTGACGTCAATTAAACATCGACAAGACCAGGCATCCTGGGCCGTGGAGAAATGAGCCAGCACCGTACGAAAACCATCAAAACCGGCCCCCATGACTGAGCCGGCACAATCGCGGAATCAGGCAGGCGTACCGACCGCAGGCTGCTGCTCCAGCAACGACCATCCCCCCTGCCCATCCACCTCCAGCCGATGAGAATGGAACCCCGCCAGGGTGCTGCGGTGCCCGACACTGACCAGCAGCGTCGCCGGCAGCTCCGCGCGCAGCAGCGAATACAGCGCATGTTCCAGCCCTTCGTCCATCGCCGAGGTGGACTCGTCGAGGAACACCACCTGCGGCCGGTTGAACAGCACCCGGGAAAACGCCAGGCGCTGCTGTTCGCCCAGCGACAGGATCCGCGACCAGTCGCGCTGCTCGTCCAGCCGTTCGGCCAGATGGGCGAGGTTGACCTGGCGCAGGGCCTGCTGCATGCGCGCATCGTCCCCTGGGGCGCCCTGTGCCGGGTAGGCGATGGCGGTGCGCAGGTCGCCCAGCGGCAGGTACGGGCGCTGCGAAAGGAACAGCGCCTGCGTCCCCAACGGCCGCCTGACCTCGCCCTCGGCATAAGGCCACAGGCCCGCCAGGGCGCGCAGCAAGGTGGTCTTGCCGCTGCCCGATGGCCCTTTGATCAGCAGCGCCTGACCGCTGTGCAAATTCAGGTCGAGATCGGCGATCAACGCGTGGCCGTCGGGGCGACGCACCTGCAAGCCCTGGATCCTCAATGCGTGCTCCTGATCCACGCTGACTACGCGCGGCAACTCACTGGCCTGCTGGTTGGCGTCGAGAAAACCGGTCAGACGATCCAAAGTGGCGCGGTACTGGGCAAAGGTGTCGTAGGACTCACGGAAGAACGACAGCGAATCCTGCACCTGGCCGAACGCCTGGGCGGTCTGCATCACGTCGCCGAGCTTGATCGCGCCGCTGAAGAAGCGCGGAGCCTGGAGGATGAACGGGAACACCACCGCCACCTGGCTGACGCCCAGGTTGAAGCCGCTGAACTTGAGGTTCCGGAACACCAGCGCCCAAGCGTTGCCGATCAGCGCGAAGAAGCGCCCGAGCAAGGTGCCCCGCTCCACCTGCGCGCCCTGGTAGAAAGCGATGTTCTCGGCGTTCTCGCGCAGGCGCATCAAGGCGTAACGGAAGTTGGCGGTGAGTTTCTCGTTGAGGAAGTTGAGGCGGATCAGCGGCTGGCCAAGGCGGAAGGCAATCCAGGTGGCGATCAGCACATAGACATACACGGCGAATACCATCGCCCGGGGGACTTCGATGCCGGCCACCGCCAGCGGCGCGGAGAGGCCCCAGAGAATGCCGGTGAAGGCCACCAGCGACACCAGTGCGCTCACCGCCCCCAGCGCCAGCGACACGGAGCCGGTGACGAAGGCGTTCACATCCAGTTCGATACGCTGGTCGGGGTTGTCCACCGGCTCGGTGAGGAACTGCCCACGGTAGTAGGCATCGCCGTGCATCCAGTCGGCGGTCAGGCGCTCGGTGAGCCACACCCGCCAACGGATGTTGAACGCCTGGGTGACGTAGAAGGCGAACAGCGAGCGCAATACATGAATGGTCGCCAGCACCGCGAACACCCCGAGCAGGTACCAGAACGCGGTCTGGTCCAGTGCCTGCAAGGCGCTGTAGAAGCCGTTGTACCAGAACGAGAACAGCACGTTCAGGCGCACCGCGAACAGCGTC
The DNA here is from genome assembly GCF_019646095.1 of Pseudomonas sp. 2hn. NCBI lineage: Bacteria > Pseudomonadati > Pseudomonadota > Gammaproteobacteria > Pseudomonadales > Pseudomonadaceae > Pseudomonas > Pseudomonas sp. 2hn. The sequence continues at coordinate 4,023,525 of NZ_CP081016.1, forward strand.
AGGACCAGCAGCAGGGCGAAGGCCAGCAAGGGCCGCCAACTGCGACGCAAGCTGAAATAGGGTCCGGCCAGTTGCCAGAACTGAGCCCCCCAGCGGGTGTAGCGCACCGCCAGCAAGGCGGTAATGGTGAAGCAGACAAGGGTGACCAACGAGGCGATTGCCAGCCAGCTCAGGCTCTCTTGCAGGGCCTGGTGCCAGTTCATGTCCATGGTGCGCGTCCGTAGAGGCTATTTTTGCGAGCGTAGCACCGGACATGCATTAACCCTGCAAACATGACGGACATTTCATCCTGGCCATGCGCTGCGCCAGCATCTGCGCAGGACTTGTCAGGGCGCGGATAATCGCGGCACCGTCACCGCAGAACCAGGCCATGAACATTCGTCTTGCTGGACTACAGGATCTACCCGCCCTGATCGCCATCGACAGCGTCGTCCACCAGGACCCGCTGCGTGCCGAACAGATTGCCGACTGGCTCGGGCAGTACGCCTGCCTGGTGGCCGAGGTGCGAGGTTCGGTGGCTGCCTACGCGGTGATACACCAACACTTCTTCGGTTGCGCTTTCATCGAGATGCTGATGGTTAGCCAGGACCATCGACGCAGTGGGCTGGGGGCCGCGCTACTGGCCCGCATACAGGCCGATTACGCGGGGCAGAAGCTGTTCACCTCGACCAACCGCTCCAATGATCCAATGCGCCGCTTGCTGGAGCACCGGGGCTTTGTCGAGAGTGGCGTTGTCGAGCACCTCGACGAAGGGGACCCGGAGCAGGTCTATTTCTGGCGATGCGATTGAGCCAGAATTCTAGGGCCCTATCGCGCGCCCTGTAGGAGCGGCCTTGTGCCGCGAAGGGCTGCGTAGCGGCCCCAGGATTTCACTGCCGAACAAAGATCGCTGGGGCCGCTTTGCGGCCCTTTCGCGGCACAAGGCCGCTCCTACATGGGCAGGCGTGAATTGCGCAATCAAACCACCGGCTGAAGTGCCTCGCGCACCAACGCATCCAGCCCCTCGTCTCCCTTGGCCAGCAATCGTTCACCCAACTGCCGGCGCATGGCCGGCGTCCAGAAGCTCTGCAGATGCTGCCTCATCCCCTGCACCGCCTTGGCATGATCCGGCTCGCTGTCGAAATAATGGGCGATCTGGTTGGCCATCTTCACCAGGTTGTCACTGCTCATCGACGCACCTCCGCCGCTTCCGCTTGCCGCCGCTCCTTGAGCAACCTGCGCTGCTCGTCACTGAAGCGCTGGTAGCGTTTCTGCCACTCCGACGGCTGGAACACCTTCGCCACCTCCACCGCAGTGACCTTGTATTCCGGGCAGTTGGTGGCCCAGTCGGAGTTGTCGGTGGTGATCACGTTGGCGCCGGACTCGGGGAAGTGGAAGGTGGTATACACCACACCCGGCGCCACCCGGCCGCTGACCCTGGCGCGCAGCACGCTCTGCCCGGAGCGGCTGCCGATGCCCACCCAGTCACCGTCGCTGATACCCCGACTCTCGGCATCGCTGGGGTGGATCTCCAGGCGATCCTCGTCGTGCCAGGCGACGTTGTCGGTGCGCCGGGTCTGCGCGCCGACGTTGTACTGGCTGAGGATGCGCCCGGTGGTCAGCAGCAGCGGGTAGCGGCTGTTGACCTTCTCGTCGGTGGGCACATAGCCGGTGAGCATGAAGCGCCCCTTGCCGCGCACGAACTGGTCGATGTGCATGGTCGGCGTGCCGTCGGGCGCGGCGTCGTTGCAGGGCCATTGCAGGCTGCCGTGACGGTCGAGCTCGGCATAGCTGACCCGGCGGAAGGTCGGGGTCAAGCGGGCGATTTCGTCCATGATCTCGGAGGGATGGCGGTAGTGCATGGGGTAACCCAAGGCACCGGCCAAGGCCACGGTGGCCTCCCAGTCGGCCTTGCCGGCCAGCGGCTCCATCACCTTGCGCACCCTCGAGATGCGCCGCTCGGCGTTGGTGAAGGTGCCGTCCTTCTCCAGGAACGAGCTGCCCGGCAGGAACACATGGGCGAACTTGGCGGTCTCGTTGAGGAAGATGTCCTGCACCACCACGCACTCCATCGCCAGCAGCGCGGCGGTGACGTGCTGGGTGTTGGGATCGCTCTGGGCGATGTCCTCGCCCTGGCAGTACAGCGCCTTGAAACTGCCGTCCAGCGCGGCCTCGAACATGTTGGGGATGCGCAGGCCCGGATCGGGCTGCAAGGTCACGCCCCAGGCCTGCTCGAACTCGGCACGCACGCTTTCGTTGGAGATATGCCGGTAGCCGGGCAGCTCGTGGGGGAACGAGCCCATGTCGCACGAACCCTGCACGTTGTTCTGCCCGCGCAACGGGTTGACCCCCACCCCTTCGCGGCCGATGTTGCCGGTGGCCATGGCCAGGTTGGCGATGCCCATCACCGCAGTGCTGCCCTGACTGTGCTCGGTCACGCCCAGGCCGTAGTAGATCGCCGCGTTGCCGCCGGTGGCGTAAAGCCGGGCGGCGGCGCGGATCTGCTCGGGGGGCACGCCGCACACCGGGCCGAGCACTTCAGGGGCGTTGTCGGGCTGGGCGACGAAATCGCGCCAGCGGGCGAAGTCCTCGGGCTCGCAGCGGGCATCGACGAAGCGCTGGGCCAGCAGACCTTCGGTGACGATCACATGGGCCAGGGCGTTGAGCATGGCCACGTTGGTGCCCGGTCGCAGCTGCAGGTGCAGCTCGGCGCGGGCGTGGGGCGAATCGACCAGGTCGATGCGCCGCGGGTCGATGACGATCAACCGGGCACCCTGGCGCAGGCGACGCTTGAGCTGCGAGCCGAACACCGGGTGCGCGTCGGTGGGGTTGGCGCCGATCACCAGCACCACGTCGGCCTGCATCACCGAGTCGAAGCTCTGGGTACCGGCGGACTCGCCCAGGGTCTGCTTCAGGCCATAGCCGGTCGGCGAATGGCAGACTCGCGCACAGGTGTCGACGTTGTTGTTGCCGAAGGCCGTGCGCACCAGCTTCTGCACCAGGTACGCCTCTTCGTTGGTGCAGCGGCTGGAGGTGATGCCACCAATGGAATCGCGCCCGTACTTGAGCTGGATCCGCCGGAACTCGCTGGCGGCATAGGTGACCGCCTCGTCCCAGCTGACCTCCTGCCACGGGTCTTCCAGGTGCTTGCGGATCATCGGCTTGGTGATGCGGTCCGGGTGGGTCGCGTAGCCCCAGGCGAAACGCCCCTTGACGCAGGCATGGCCATGGTTGGCGCCGCCGTTCTTGTCCGGGACCATGCGCACCAGCTGCTCGCCCTTCATCTCGGCGCGGAACGAACAACCCACGCCGCAATAGGCGCAGGTGGTGATCACTGCCCGCTCGGGCTGGCCCAGCTGAACCAGGCTCTTCTCGCTCAGGGTGGCGGTCGGGCAGGCCTGCACGCAGGCGCCGCACGATACGCATTCGGAACTGAGGAAATCGTCGCCGCCGGCCGCCGCTACCCGCGAATCAAAGCCACGCCCGGTGATGGTCAGGGCGAAGGTGCCCTGGATCTCCTCGCAGGCACGCACACAGCGGTTGCAGACAATGCACTTGCTCGGCTCGTAGTCGAAGTACGGGTTGGACACGTCCTTCTGTTCGCTCAGGTGATTGGCACCGTCATAGCCGTAGCGGACCTCGCGCAGGCCAACCTGTCCGGCGACGCTCTGCAGCTCACAGTTGCCGTTGGCCGAGCAGGTCAGGCAGTCCAGCGGATGGTCGGAGATGTACAGCTCCATCACATTGCGCCGCAGGTCGGCCAGGCGCGGCGTCTGGGTTCGCACCACCATGCCCTCGCTGACCGGCGTGGTGCACGAGGCCGGGTAGCCGCGCATGCCGTCGATCTCGACCATGCACATACGGCACGAGCCGAAGGCCTCGAGGCTGTCGGTGGCGCACAGCTTGGGAATGCTGGTACCGAGCATGGCGGCGGCGCGCATCACCGAGGTGCCGCCGGGCACGCTGATCGATCGGCCATCGATGACCAGGCTGACCTGCACCTCGCTGACCCGTTCCGGGGTGCCCAGGTCGATGTCGTTGCGGGGATCGAAGTAGTTGATCATTGCGCGGCCTCCAGGCCGAAATCGGCGGGGAAGTGCTTGAGGGCGCTGACCACGGGGTACGGGGTCATCCCGCCCATGGCGCACAGCGAGCCGTACTGCATCGTGTCGCACAGGTCGCGCAGCAGGCCGGCCTGGCTGGCGCGGTAGGCCGGGTCGGTACTGGCGATCAATCGATCGACCACCTCCACGCCACGGGTCGAGCCGATCCGGCACGGAGTGCACTTGCCGCAGGACTCCTCGGCGCAGAACTGCAGGGCGAAGCGGGCCATGCCCGCCATGTTCAGGGTGTCGTCGGCCAGCACCACACCACCGTGGCCGAGCATCGCGCCCAGGGCGGCGAAGGCCTCGTAGTCCAGCGGGGTGTCGAACTGCGCGGGCGGCACCCAGGCGCCCAGCGGGCCGCCGACCTGCGCCGCCTTGATCGGCCGGCCACTGGCGGTGCCGCCGCCGTAGCCTTCCACCAGCTCGCGCAGGGTCAGGCCGAAGGCGCGCTCCACCAAGCCGCCATGGCGGACATTGCCGGCCAGCTGGAACGGCAAGGTGCCCGTCGAGCGGCCCATGCCGAAATCGCGGTAGAACGCCGCGCCCCTGGCCAGGATGATCGGCACCGAGGCCAAGGTGAGCACGTTGTGCACCAGCGTCGGCTGGCCGAACAGGCCTTCGAGCGCCGGCAGCGGCGGCTTGGCCCGGACGATGCCGCGCTTGCCCTCGAGGGATTCGAGCAACGCGGTTTCCTCCCCGCAGATGTACGCCCCCGCCCCCACCCGCACCTGCAGGTCGAAGGCCACGCCGTTGCCGGCGACATCCAGGTAACCGGCCTCGCGGGCCAGCAGGATGGCCTCGTTCAGGGCACGCACGGCATCCGGGTATTCCGAGCGCACATAGATGTAGCCCTTGTTCGCCCCCACGGCGAGGCCGGCGATGATCATGCCCTCGATCAGCAGGAACGGATCGCCCTCCATCAGCATGCGGTCGGCAAAGGTGCCGGAGTCGCCTTCGTCGGCGTTGCACACCACGTACTTCTGCCCGGCCGGCGCCTGGCGCACGGTGCGCCACTTGATGCCCGCCGGAAACGCCGCGCCGCCCCTGCCCCGCAGCCCGGAGTCGAGCACCGCGGCGACCACCTCGTCGCCGTCCAGCAACGTGGCCTGGCGCAGGCCTTCGAAACCGCCGTTGGCGTGATAGTCGTCCAGCGACAGCGGCCGGGTGATGCCGGCGCGGGCGAACAACAGGCGTTGCTGCGTCTTCAGGTAGGGAATCGCTTCCACCGGCCCCAGCGCCAGGGCATGGCTGCCGGGGTCGCCCGCCAGGGCGTCGAGCAGCCCGGGCACATCCTCGGGGGTGACCGGCCCGAAGCCCAGGCGGCCCTGGGCGGTGTCCAGCTCCACCAGCGGCTCCAGCCAGTACAGGCCACGGGAACTGGTGCGTTTGATATGCAGCGGCAGGCGCCGCTGCGCGGCTTCGCGGGTCAATGCCTCGGCCACCTGGTCGGCGCCGACGGCGCAGGCCAGCGAATCGCAGGGGATGCACAGGCTCAGCATGCTTTCACCTCCTCGCGGCAAGCGTCCACCAGCGCTCGCAGGCGTTCGGGGGTGACGCGGGCGTAGAGCCGGCCATCGAGCTCCAGGGCCGGCGAGCAGGCGCAGGCGCCCAGGCAATACACCGGGCGCAGGTCGAGCGCGCCATCCTCGGTGCGGCCGTGATCCTCCAGCCCGAGCTGCTCGCGCAACTGCGCGGCCAGCGCCTCGGCGCCACGGCTCTGGCAAGACTCGGCGCGGCACAGGCGCAGGGTATGGCGGGCCGCTGGCGTGGTGCGAAAGTCGTGGTAGAAGCTGATCACCCCGCGCACCTCGGCCTGGCTGAGGTTGAGGGCATGGGCGATCTCGGCGACGGCGCTGTCGGGAATGTAGCCGGCGCCGGCCTGGATGGCGTGGAGGATCGGCAACAGGGCGCCGGGGGTATCCTGCTCACGGGCCAGGACGCGTTGGATCAACGGCAGGTGGTTCAAGTCATCAGGCATACAGCAGACCTCGGCATCCCGGGGCGGCCCGTTGGCGGGCGGCGGTCCGGCGGTGTTCAGCTGCGGTGCGCGGGCCAGGTCACGGTGGCGGCAGGCCGGGCACCCTCCTTGTCCGTGGCCGGGCGTCTTGCTGCGCTCGGTCCACGGGCATCCTCAGAGCATGGCAGTTATTGCGCGAGGGGGTTGTGCGCGGGCGACCCGGCGCGTCCTGAAACCGACCACCGGAGGGGGCAAACTGGGCCACGAGCTGGCCGCCCCTTTGGAACAACACGTAACCCATTGATTTAGCTTGACCCTGTGGGAGCGGGTTTACCCGCGAAGAATCCAGCGCGGTGTATGGCACCGGCTCCGCCGGTGTTCGCGGGTAAACCCGCTCCCACAGGGTGCGTGCTGGCTGCGCAATCATCGTTCCCTGCGCGACAGCGCAGGCGATCAGTCCACCACTACATGAGGCAGGAAGCGCGAGCTGTCCTTGGTGATCAGCGTGTCGTCTTCCCGAATGCCGATCCCCGAGGCCAGGTCACCGATCACCCAGGAGCCGATCAGGGTGTAGCTGTCGCCGAACTTCGGCAACGGCGCAAAGCCCTGGAGGATGTAAGGCGCATCGTCGTAGGGCCCGTCCTCGAACACCCGCTGGTCGTCGACGGTGCGGATATCCACGTTGGCCCCCTCGCGGGAGAAGTACGGTTTGCGCACCCAGCCCTTGGGTACCGGGCGTTGCGGGTCTTCGTCGAGGAGCGCCGGCAGCAGGTTCGGGTGCCCTTCGTGCCATTCCCACAGCAGCGGCAGGATGCCCTTGTTGGAGATCAGCGCCTTCCACGCCGGTTCCACGAACTGGGTATCGCAACCGGCGATGGCCTGGCCGAAGTCTTCGTGGAAGATATGCTCCCAGGCGTGCAGCTTGAACAGGCGTGGAATCGGCCGGCCTTCGAGGTCGACGAAACGCCCTTCGCCATTCAGGCCGATGTCCTCCACATCGATATGCCGGGTGCTGATACCTACGTGCCCGGCCATCTTGCGCAGAAAATCCGTGGTGCCACGGTCCTCGACCGAGCCGGCGATGGCCGAGAAGTAGAACGGGCTTTCGCGCTCGAAGGTGCCGAAGGCTTGCACCAAGTCCTCGGCCAGGGTGTTGAACTGGCTGGCATGGGCCGGCAGCACGCCGCGCTCGATCTGCTGCTCCAGCCAGATCAGCTGGAACGCCGCCGCCTCGTACAGCGAGGTCGGCGTGTCGTAGTTGGCCTCGATCAGCTTGGCCGGGCCGTGGCCGTCGTAACTGAAGTCGAAGCGCCCGTAGAGGTGTGGATGCCCCTCTTTCCACGAACGGCGCACCAGGTCGAAGAACGCCGGCGGGATCGCCAGGCGGGTCATCAATGCCTCGCTGTCGACGATGCGCTCGACCGCATCCAGGCACATGGCGTGCAGTTCCTGCGTGGGCGCCTCCAGGTCACGGCTGACCTGGGCCTCGCTGAACTGGTAGTAGCCGCGCTCGTCCCAGTAGCGCTCACCGTCGATGGTGTGGAAGGAAAAACCTTCGCGTTCGGCGGTGGCGCGCCAGTCCGGGCGTTCGTCGATGCTGATCTTGCGCATGCTCAACCGCCGAAGCTGAAGCCGCCGCTGCTCTTGCCGCCCCAGCCGCTGCGCGCAGTGGCCTGGCTGCCGAAGCCGCCGCGGGAGATCGACGAGGACACACTGGAGCGGGTCGAGGTTTTGGACCTGTAGCTGCTACCACCGCCGGAGTTGCCGGAGTAGTAGCTGCTGTAGCTGCCGCCACTCTGCTGGGCCTGGTCGGAGCGCTCGAAGCGCTTGCCCTGGTCGATCTGCTGGCCGAGTGTGGTGGTGCGGTAGTCGCCGCGGCTGTCGCGGTACTGGTACACCGGCTGCGAATAATACTGGCGGCTCCCGCCACTCATCATCTGGCCCAGCAACAGGCCGGTGAGCAGGCCGTTGAAGTTGCTGCCACCGCTGACGGCCTGGCCGCTGTTCTCGACCTGGGCGCGGGCCGCGTCAACCTGCGACTGGCTTACTTCACCCGACACCGCCAACTCGAAGCCACCCAGGCGCGGCATGTAGCGGCCGTCGCTGGTGACCTGGCAGTAATCGGGCACGAAATCGGCCTCGCAGGCTGCCTTGTCGCCATAGGTCGGGGCGACTCGACGGTGATCGGCCAGCGCCTCCATGTAGGCGTCGGAACACACATCCACCGGCATCTTGTCATCGACGCAGGCCTGGACGGTGGTGTAGTTGCTGCGCTTGCTGACCGTGTAGGTCTCCTCGGGCGCGCTGCACGCGGTAAGCGCCAGCGGCAGGGAGCTGGCCAGCACCAGCTTGACGGAACTTCGTCTCATGTAGGGCTCCTTGCGCGCAAACGGCTCAGACCGACGGGGTCATGCAGGCCGAGTTGAGGAAGCCCACGCTGATCGCCACGGCGGCGGCGTAGATCGCGGCGGCCATCTCGCCCTTGGCGATCCGGCTGGCCAGGCCCTTGAGCACCAGGCTGGTGATGCCGAAGGCGAGCAACTGCACCACCGCGGCGATCACCACCCAGACCACGAAATCGAGCAGGCTGACGCTGTAGGCGATGATGTTGCTGGCCGGCAGCGAGAAGCCGATCAGCGCGCCGCCCAGGGCGATGGCCGCGGCGCTGTTGTTGTCGCGGATCAGGGCGAACTCGCGGTGCGGGGTGAGGTGCGTGTAGATGAACTGGAACACCCAGAACAGCACCAGCGCCACGCTGATGTAGAGGATGAAGCCGATCACTGCCTGGGCATTGAGCGACATGCGAAGAGCGTCGAGCATGGTGAATCCTTGTCAGATGACGTTGAAGTCCGTTGATTGCAGGGTGACACCCACCGAAGTGGTCAGGCTGACATTGCCTTCTTCGTCCTCCTCCACCGACAGCAGGAGGAACTCGCGGCGATCGGTCAGGCCGGTCTCGCGGGCATACAGCATGGACAGGTGCTGGATGCGGTAGCTGGTCTCGGGGCTGGTGACCCGCTCGCTGATCGGCGTCAGCTCGGTCTGCCCTTCTTCGCTGCCCCACTGGCGGACGAACTCGTAGCCTTCGTGCTCGTAGTACGGCAGGCCGATGGTCGACTCAGGGCCCACCAGGCGCTTGAGTTCGGCGTCACTGTTGATCGGCAGCACACTGTAGTAGCCGAACAGGATGATATCGCGCACGTCCTCGGCGGAAGTGCCGCTCATCACCACCTGCAGCCAGTAGTCTTCGTCTTCCATGTAGAAGCGCGCCAGGCGCACCGACTGGCCGAGGTCGACCTCGCCGACGGCCCAGACCACTTCCTGCTCGGGGACTTCCAGCTCGGAGTGGCCGTCGAGCAGCAGCTTGAGCGAGGGGTCGAGCTTGAGCATGCGCCCGCTGCCCAGGCCGAACGGCAGGTTGCCTTGGGCCTGGCTGCCGGCGGCAGGTTTGGGGGCTTCGAAGCCCATGAAGCGTTTCAACCAACCCACGGGGCATTTCCTTGAGAGGGTGACGGAACCGGAGCCAATCCAGGTGCTGAAGCGAACAGGCAGGGCCTGCGGGGAGAAGGCGACATTGAAGATCCCTTGGGTCGCGGCAGTCCTTTGGCGGGGGCGACACGATACTGCTTTTCGTGCGCGCCGCCAACGGGTCTGGGGCAAGGTTTTGCGCCAGCCGGACCGGCCTCATCGCGGGGCAAGCCCGCTCCCACAAAGCCGCTGCAGATTTTACCGTTGGGAGCCTGCTCCCACAAAGCCGGTGCAGATTTTACCCTTGGGAGCCTGCTCCCACAAAGCCGCTGCAGATTTTACCCGTGGGAGCGGGCTTGCCCCGCGATGGGGCCGGCCCACTCAGCGGATCACTCCGCCGGCTTCGCCGCCTTGGCCTTCAAGCGCGCCAGCACATCATCGGCGCCGCTGTTGCTGGCGCCGATCCCGGCCGCCTTCAGGCGTGCCTCCAGGTCGCTGCCATCGGCCTTGCCGGCCAGCTCCGCCGCCGCTTCCAGCTCGGCCGCGCGCTCGCTTTGGCGCTTCTTGATGCGGTCCAGCGAGCCGACCGCCGTCTCCAGGCTGCCATTGGCGCCGCCGGTGGCCGACGCCGCGCTCACCTGGGCGCGCTGCACGCTCTCGCGGGCCTTGACCAGGTCCACCTGCTGCTTGAGGCCCTTGATCTGCGCCTCGGTCTTGCTCACGGTGGCGGTCAGGGTCGCCACCGACGCGCCGAACTGGTCGGCCAGCGCCTGCTCGGAATCGCGCTGGTTGGTCAGGTCGGCGATGCGCGCCGCGCACTCGTGGGCCAGCCCTTCCTCGCCCTTGTCCAGGGCGGCGATGGCCTTCTGTTCCCAGTCGCCGATGGTCTTGTCGAACTCGGTGATGCGCTGCTGCGCGGTCTTGTGCTTGGCCATGATCTTGACCAGCTGGTTGCGTGCATCGATCAGGTTGTTGTCCGCGTCGCGGATCTCCTGGTCGAGGATGCGCAGGGCCTGGGAGTCGACGATCGCCTCACCGACTTCCGAAGCGCCGCCACGCAGGGCGGTGACGATCTTTTTCAACAGGCTCATGGGGCAATCTCCGGAATCAGTGGGTGAAGTAGTCTTCGAAGTCTTCGGCGGCGGTGATGACGTTGTCGGCCAGGGTGTGGATCTCCTGGACGATGTTGTCCAGTGACGAGGCCGCGCTCAGGGCGCCGAACATGGTGTACACCGACTCGCCCGAGGGCAGCCTGTGCAGGCCGATGGACGACAGCGGGAACACGTCGCGGGTGCGCAGCACCGCATCGTTGAAGGCTGCCGCGTCCTTCACCTGGCTGGCTTCAACCAGCAGCGTGTCGACCAGGATCTGCTCGCCGGCCACGGCGATGTACAGCGGCAGCCCGTCCAGCTCGTGCATTGTCAGCTTCAGGCTGGGTTCGGCGCCCTGTTGCAGGGACAGGCCGATCGCGCCGCCGCGTACATCCTCGAGACCCTGGAGGGCGCCGTGCAGCGATTCGATCGTCCAATGGTTGTGCTCGGTCATGAAATCCTCCGTTCTGACCTGTTTGCCCGCGAGGGGCTGACGTAAAGCCTTCTCGATACCGCGCAAGGCGGCGGCATGCTCTGGCAGGATCCACAACTCACGCTTGACCAGGCCCGCGGCCTTGAGGCGGGCGCGCATGTCGCGCATGTAGTCGGTGGAGCTTTTCTTGCCTGCCATCGAGGGGTGTCCTTGTCTCACATGTGAGGTACGTTACGCCTGGATTGTGACGTTCGCAAGTCTCACATGTGAGCCCCTACCCCGCCACCCGCACCAACCGCTGTAACACCTCGATCACCTGCGGATCGCGCACTTCGAGCACATCCATTTGAATCCGCGCAATCACCGCCTTGAGCAGCTCGGTCTGGCTCATCCGGGTCTGCTGCAGCAGTGCCAGAAAGTCCTCGGCCATGTGCGTGTTGACCTTCATCGACAGGCGCCGGGTAGCCCCCGATGCCTGCAACCCACGCTGACGCTGCTGCGCCTCCAGGGCCGTCACGAAGGCCTCGTGGCCAGGCTGCAAACCCATGCCCTGGCGCGCCTGCACCAGCCACTGGAAGTAATGGGCCAGGAACAGCTTGCGCAGGTGCGCCCCCGCCTCACTGCATACGGCCTGCATCGCCGCATCCAGCACATCAAGATAGACCGCCGGCAGCCGCGCCTCGATGGACTTGAGCTGCTGCTTGCGTGCCTCGCGAATCGCCGGGGTGGACTGCGGCGGGATGGCCACCACCGTGTCGCAGCCATCGCAAACGCCCACCAGGATATCCCGCGCAATGCCCTGGCCATCGCTGAAGGGCACGTCACGCCGGGTGTAATGCATGCCGACCAGCGCCTGGCAGCGCTCGCACAGGGCTTGGCCGGTGTCGCCTTCAAACAGGATCTTCATGGTCGGATTACTCATTGGTGAACGCTGATGAACCACGTCTGCGGTTCGATGAAATAGAACTTGATGTACCCAGCCCCGACGCTTGAGCACATGGACCTCGATGGCCGGCACGACATGATGCGGACGGCTGCTGTAGTGGCTACCGTCGCAGGAATGGATGATGTCGATGACTTCACCTGCGCCGACCTCCCCAATGGCCAGCAGGTTCTTGACCTCGATATCGCCCCTTGAAACGTGCAGATAGTTGCCGGACTCGAGTGCGGCGACTACTGCGCTCCTGACGGCCCTGAAACCCTTTGGCATGATCCTTCCTCGCCAATACGAAAATATTCGTACAAAACCCTGAATGAATCCACCTTCAGGTCGATTCACCCGACCAGCGGCGCATCAGCCATGTCGAGATGCGGATGACACGTGCGGATGAACTATGGCTTGACGGGATTAGCTGCGTTAGACGTGTGTGTAACAGGTGCTTTCGAGGATTAGCTGGATGTTTCATCAAGGCTGGGCGGTCAGCAATATCACCTTCGCCGCGGGTCCTATCGCCCCCGCCTCACTCACCAGAGAATTATTTCGATTTTTTATAAAAGAGCGGCTTGCAATAGCAAATCGCCAGCAGGAATATCGGATCCGAATCTGGCAAACATGGACCGTTTACTTCAAATGCACCGTTCCCGTAAAAACCGTCTTGCCCTGCAGATTGCCCTTGTCGTCTCCAGTGGCACTTCACTGCACGCCCAAGGGGCGGAGTATTTCATCGACACCGCCACCTATTTCACCCAGGAGCTAGGCAGTACCGACAGGCTGAATGTCGGCAGCGCCGGCAGCGTCATCGTCACCACCGGACCGGCGGTGACATTGAACAACCGCAACTACGTCCCTTCGGTTTGGGTCGACAACGCGGGCACGATCACCTCCACCGTCGCCCGGGCTATCGACACCCTCGACCTGCCTGACACCGGGGGGCACTACCATATCAACAACCACGCCGGCGGACTGATCCAGGGTAACGGCGATGCCATCCGCATCAACAACACCACCTCCTACGGCTCCCTGGATATCGTCAACAGCGGCACTATCAGCTCCGCCTTCGGCCAGGGCATCAACCTTGATGCAATGGTCGGCAGCAGCTACTACACCACCTACGTCACCAATGCACGCGGCGGCGTGATTCGTGCCTATGCCGCCGACGGCATGACCACAGGCTCGAATGCCAGGATCGACAACTTCGGCGAGATCTCCAGCGATGGCTTCGACGGCGTCAACCTGCGCGCCGCAACCGGTACCTATGTCACCAACCATGGACAGATCGATGGCGGTCGGCATGGCGTCAACGCTGATGCAAATGGAACGCTCAGCACCTTCGGCACGGTCATTGGCCGCAACGACGCCGGGTTCAATTCGTCTGGCGACAGCAACGTCTTCAACTATGGTGGCCTGATCGTCGGTGGCGCCAATGGCGCGCAGGCCTACGGTGACGGGGATGGCGTGCGTATCGCCGGCATCGGCGAGGTCTCCAACAGCGGCACGATTCGCGGCGAAGGTGCCGCTGGCCTTGATCGCAACGGCCTCGCGAACACCAGCGAGGGCGTCGTTCTGGGTGGCGGCCGGCTGGTCAACGGCCCGGACGCCCTGATCGTCGGCGCTGACAACGGCGTGACGATCGGCAGCGCGCGCAACCGCGATGGCGCGGCGCTGGGCGGCACCTGGGTGAGCAACGTCGGCACCATCCAGGGACTGAACGGCCATGGCGTCAAGTTCGTCGGCGCGTTCGACGACAGGCTTGTCAACGATGGCCTGATAAGGGGCAACAACGGCCTGGCGCTGGACCTGGGCGGCGGCAACGACCTCCTCCAGGTCTCCACGCGGGGCCGCTTCGAAGGCCTCGTCGACGGGGGCGGCGGCCATGACACCGTGGAGCTGGGGCGCAAATACGACTGGTCAGGCAGCGGCAGCTTCGGCAACAGCCGCAATTTCGAGTCCCTGCAGGTCCTGGGCGGAACCTGGACCGTCACCAGCCAGGGCGACTTCAGCGACACCAGCCGGGTGTTCGACTACGCGCACCTGGTCAACCAGGGCGCCCTCAGCGGCACCGTGGATGTCGATCAACTGGGCACCTATGCCGGCGGCGGCTCGGTCGGCCATCTCAATGTCAATGGCACGCTGTACAGCAAACCCGAAGGCGCCACCCGGGTCATCGGCAACCTGACCCTGGGCAACCAGGCTACCGTCGACATCGGCGTCAACCCGGAGGGCAGCAGCGGCACGCTGCGGGTGGGCGGCACCGCCTACCTCAATGACGCCAGCCTGCGTATCACCCCCAATTTCGGTGATACGCCATGGCCATGGCACAGCCACTACACCTTGCTCGAAGCCGGCCAGGTCGTCGGCCGTTTCGCTCAGGTTCAGGATACTTACTATGCGTTCCTGACTCCGGAGCTAAGCTACACCGACACCCGCGTGAACATGACCTTGACGCGCAACGACGTGGAGATGACCGAGTACGCCACCACGCCTAACAGCCAGCGGCTGGCCGAGAGCATCCGACCGAACTACAACTGGTGGGAGAGCGATCCCAACACTCCGGTTTACGGCGCCCTGCTCTACGCCAGCCCCGCCACGGCCAGTTCGGCCCTGGAGCAACTGGCCGGCAGCGGCAACGCCAACCTCGGTGCCGCGATTCTCGGCAGCAGCGCCCAGGTCGGCACGAGCATGCTCGCGGCCATGTACCAGATGGGCAGTGGCGCCGGCCTGGCCCTGGCGCTCGACCCGGTGCAGGCCCCGAGCGTCGCCGCCACCGGCGTGCCCAGCGAGCTGCGCAACCTCAACGACCCGCACGCCCGTGGCCGGGTGTGGCTGCAGGGCATCGGCGGCTACGGCAAACTGGATGGCGCCCACGGCAGCGCCGGCCTGGAGCAACGCACCCAGGGCACCCTGCTCGGCGTCGACTGGGCGCTGGACGACACCTGGCGCCTGGGCGTGCTGGGCGGCTATTCGAAAACCCGCCTGGACAGCGGTGCCGACGAGGGCACCCTGGACAGCTGGCACGCCGGCCTCTATGCCTTGCGCCAAAGCGGTCCGCTGGCCCTGCGCCTGGGCGCCGCCTACAGCCGGCACGACGGCGACAGCAAGCGGCGCATCGAATTCGAGCGCTTCAGCGAGCGCCCCA
The DNA here is from genome assembly GCF_019646095.1 of Pseudomonas sp. 2hn. NCBI lineage: Bacteria > Pseudomonadati > Pseudomonadota > Gammaproteobacteria > Pseudomonadales > Pseudomonadaceae > Pseudomonas > Pseudomonas sp. 2hn. The sequence continues at coordinate 4,038,635 of NZ_CP081016.1, forward strand.
AGGGCGACTACGACGCCGACAGCCAGCAGGCCTTCGTCGAGCTGGGTTACAACCTCGGCAGCGGCCGCCTGAATGTCGAGCCCTTCGCCAACCTCGGCTACCAGCGCTATCACCGCGACAGCTATCGGGAGAAAGGCGGCATCGCCGCGCTGGACGTCGACGGGCAGAGCCAGGACAACTTCAGCAGCACCTTCGGCGTACGCCTGGCACACTTGAGCCAACTGGACAACGGCATCAGCCTGACGCCACGGGCCAGCCTCGGCTGGCGGCATGTGTATGGCGGCGTGGACAGTGAGGTGCGCCAGGCCTTCGTTTCCGGCGGCAGCGCCTTCAGCGTCGAAGGCACCGCGCTGGATCGTGACAGCCTGATGCTCGAGGCCGGGGTGGGGATTGGCCTGTCGGCACGGCACAGCCTGAACCTGGGGTACAGCGGCGAACTGGGCAGCGATAGCCGCAACCAGGCGCTGACGGCGCAGTGGCAGATGATGTTCTGACGGTAGCGGTCGATGGCCCCACACAGGGGCCATCAGCCACGCCTCATCTGTATCAGAACGCGTAGACCAACGTCGCCGTGGCGCTACGCGGGGTGCCATACCAACCACGCGCGCCGATCGCCGAGTAGTACTTCTCGTCCAGCACGTTGTTGAGGTTCAACGAGACGCTGGTCTGCGGCGTGATCGCGTACTGCGCCATCAGGTCGACCACGCTGTAGGCGTCCTGGGTGAACGTCTCGCCATGGGGCCCCGCTTTCTTCTTGTACTCCATGCCCTGCCAGCGCACGCCGCCGCCGACTTTCAGCTGCGGCAGGGACTGCAGTTGGTAGCTGGTGAAGAGCTTGAAGGTATCGCGGGGTACTTCGGTGAGCAGGCGCTTGCCTTCGGCGTCCTCGGCCTGGGCATAGGTGTAGCTGGCAGAAACTTGCCAGTCGGGCAGGATCTGCCCGGCCGCCTCCATCTCGAAACCACGGGTCTTGGTGCCGGACTCGGCGCGGTAGGCCTGGTTGCCGTCCGGTGCCAGCTTGTCGCCGTCGGCAACAGCCAGGTTGTCCTGCTGCACTTCGAAGACACTGAAGGCGGTGGTCAGGCGCTTGTCCCAGAACTCGCTCTTGATGCCCAGCTCGTAGTTCACGCCCTCCAGCGGTTCGATATAGCCACCATTGGCATCCTGCCGGCTCTGCGGTTTGAAGATGGCGGTATAGCTGGCGTAGGCCGACCAGTTCTCGGCGAAGTCGTAGACCAGCCCCACATAGGGCGTGACCACCCCGGTCTCGCTGCGCGAGGTGCGCGTGGTGGCGCCGGTGGCCAGGGTGGTATGGCTTTCGTCGCGTTTCCAGTCGATCAGCCGCGCACCAGTAATCAGCGCCAGTTCATCGGTCAGGCTCCAGCGTACCGAGGCCACCAGGCCGTCCTGGGTTTCATCCAGCGCATCCTCCGTGGACTTGGTGTGGATGGCCGCCGGGATTGCCAGCGAACCGTCCCAGGTGTGGATATTGTCGATGGTCTGGAACGACCACAGCGGGTAACCGTTGTTACGGTAGTAGGCGCGATAGTGGCTGGCTCCCAGGTACCCCTGATGCTCACGGGAAAACAGCTCGAACGGACCGGACGCCGACAGGTCGAACGACGTCTGCCGCGGGTCCCCTGCCCAACGCCCCGTCCAGGTGCTGATGCCGCTGCCGTCGGGCTTGACGGTGCCGCTGGCGGCGGTGGCAAAGGCGTCATCATAGCTGCGCCGACTGTGCTCGGCGTTCAGCTTCAGTTGCCAGCCGTTGTCCAGCTGGTGCTCCAGGGTGGTGAACAGGGTTTTCGCGCTGCGCTTGTGGTAGCTCCAGTCGGACGCCGAGTTGAACGAGCGCGACGGCTTGAAGTGGCTGCCATCGGCGTTGTACATCGGAAAACCGTGGTTGCCCGCGCCGTCGTTGTCCATCTCCTGGTATTCCGCGCCCACGGTCAGCAGGGTGCTGTCGGTGACGTCCCATTCCACCACGCCGTAGGCCACCTGCCGGTCCAGCGACTGGCGGTCGACATTGCTCTTGCTGTCGGTGGTCGAGGCCACGAAACGCCCACGCACATGGCCGCTTTCCGACAGCTTGCCGGACACATCCAGCTCGGTGCGGTAGTTGTCCCAGGAGCCGGCCTTGAGGGTCAGTTTGCGTTGGGTCTCGACGGTCGGCTTCTTGCGAATCAGGTTGACCGTGGCGCCGGGATCGCCGGTGCCCGACATCAGGCCGGTGGCCCCGCGCACCACTTCCACCCGGTCATACGACACCATGTCGGCCAGGTCGTCACGGAACCCGTAGCTATCCGGGCGGTTGACGCCATCGACCTGGATGCTGCCGACCTGGAAACCCCGCACGTAGATATGGTTGGCGTCGCTACCGGCCGGCCCCATGCTGTCGACGACCACACCCGGCGTCTGCTCGAGCACCTGGGTCACGTCCGTGAGGTTCTGGTCTTCGATCTGCTGGCGGGTCACCACGCTGACGGACTGCGGCGTCTCTCGCGCTGACAGGCGCAGGCCGGTCGCGGTGCTGGCGGAACCCGTGGTGTAGCTGCCGGTGCCTTCGGTGGTGCTGCCCAGGCCCAGGGCATCGACACTGGTCGCGCCAAGTTCGACGGCGCCGTCGTTCTGCACCTTGCTCAGCACATAGCGCTTTTCGCCCACCTGCTGCACCCGCAACCCGGAGCCCTGCAGCAGCGTCGCAAACCCTTGCTCCAGCTCGAAGCTGCCCTGCAGCCCCGATGAATGCAGCCCGCTGGTTTCGTCGTTGCTGAAACTGATGGTCACGCCGCTGGCGGCGGCGAACTGGCTGATCGCAGCGGCCAGGCTGCCGGCCGGGATATCGTAGCGCTGCGGGGCGGCCCAAGCGGTCGAGGTCGCCAGTGCGCCAGCGCAAAGGCTCAATGCGAGGGTCGCCTGGCGGATACTGCAGGCTAGCGAGGTACGGCGTGCGGACATGAAAAGGGGTTCCTGTACTGGTTGGCATGGGCACGCTTGAAGCGCGCGCCCTGAAGAGCCGAAGCAGCACGAAAAATCTGCTACCCCAAATGCGAAAAATTCTCGAATGTTGAGAGAGGATGAGCAATCACCCAGACTTTCAACCTGTGTTGTCGCACAGGATTCGAGGCGTGGAAGGATGAGAGATCGCCCAGCCCTTTGGGGCTGGGCTGTCGCGCAGGGAACTGTTATCTCTGTGGGAGCGGGTTTACCCGCGAACACCGGCGGAGCCGGTGCCAGGCACCGTGCTGGATTCTTCGCGGCTAAAGCCGCTCCCACAGGGTCTAGCTAAATCAATGGGTTACGTGTTGTTCCATAGGAGGCAAGCCCGCTCCCACGAATAGGTTGTCGGGTGGATGGGTTGCAATAGCCTGAAATCGCCCTACCCCATACCCCATGGCTCCAGCCGCACCCAATAGCGCGTCACCCGCCTTGCCCGAACCGGCAACGCGTCTTCCAGACTGGCCAACGCGACATCGGTATCATCAAGATTGAACGCCCCCGACAGCCGCAACCCGGCAACCTCCTGCGCACACCCCAGATACCCAGGCCGATAGCGCCCCAACTCACGAACCACATCGCCCAGGCGCCAATCAACGCTGACCAGCATGCCCTGCGCCCAGGCCTGGGTACCGGGCGCCAAGGGACGCAACGGCCCGATGCTATCGGCAGCGAAGCTCAGCCCATACCCGGCATCGATACGCACCACTTGCGACGTTTGCCCTGGCCGCACTTCCACGGCATGGGCAGCCACCGCCACGTGGCTCGTACCCGCGTCCTGACGCACGCTGAAGCGGGTCCCGAGGGCAAGGATCACGCCCTCAGCGGTGCGCACACTGAGCGGGCGCGGGTCCTTGGCGGTCTCCACCAGGATCTCGCCCTGGCGCAGGTGGATCAGCCGCTGGCCAGCGTCGAAGCGGATATCGACGCGGCTGTTGGTATTGAGGTCCAGGCGCGTGCCATCGGCCAAGGTCACTCGGCGCCGCTCGCCGGTCCGGGTCGAGTAATCGGTGCTCCACGGCGAAATCCGATAGCCCTGCCAACCCACCACACCGGCACCGAGCAACAGCACCAGTGCCTTCACGGCATGGCGCCGATCCCGTCGGGCGATTTCCAGGGTCTGCGCGGCGCCGCCGGGGGCATTGCCCAGGCGGCCTTGCAGCTCCTCCAGCCGCGCCCAGGCGGCGGCATGGCGAGGGTCGGCGGCGCGCCAGGCTTGCCAGGAGGCGCGGGTGGCGGCGTCGACGTTGCTGTCGTGCAAGCGCACGTACCAGTCCACGGCCTCGGCAAGAATGGCCTTCATGCCCCCTCGACCAGCAGGCAATGCATCAGCCCGCGAGCGAGGTGCTTGCGCACGGTGCTCACCGAAACGCCGAGGCGTTCGGCGGCCTTTTCGTAGCTCAATCCGTCCAGCTGCACGGCAAGGAAGATCGCCCGGGTGCGCGGGCCGAGGCCGTCGAGCATCCGGTCGATGGCCATCAGGGTATCGAGGATGGCGGCGTGGGTTTCGGCGGAAGGTGCGTAGTTCTCCGGCTGCAGCGCCAGGGCTTCGAGATAGGCGGTTTCCAGGCTGCGGCGGCGATAGAGGTCGATGACCAGGCCCCGGGCGATGGTGGCCAGGTAGTGACGGGGCTGGTTGAGGGTGCCGGCAGTGCGCGCCAGCAGCACGCGGATGAAGGTATCCTGGGCCAGGTCGGCGGCATCGGCGGAGCTGTTCAGGCGTTGGCGCAGCCAGCCGTGAAGCCAGGTGCTGTGCTCGCGGTAGAGCGTTTCCAGGCCGCAGTGGACAGTGCCGGCGGGAACAACGGTGGACATCACGCCCTCCCCCAAAAGATTACCAGGTGCGAATAAGAATTTGTCGCAAGTGTACTCAGTGAGGGCAGGATTGGGAATGGTGGCAGGTACGCTCACATTGCTGGATAGCCTTTCATGAACGGATCGATTGCCTGCATCAGCTGCGCAACCATTGATCCGCCCATGATGGATCGTCTTCAGTCATGAAATGACTGCGCCAGAAACTCGGTGATCTGCAAGGCAAGCTGCTGCTGGATCAGCGCCCGTGGCCGAGCGTTATCGCCATCCCGGCAAATGACGCCATCACCGGGCGCGTCCTCTTCGAGCAACGCCAATGCGCCGGGTTTGCACATGGACAAGAAGCTGAAGTGGCTGGCGTCCTCGATCTCGACATAACGACTCGTCGCCTGAGGCAAACGCTTGGCCAGGTCGGCGGACTCCAGCTGCGCCGGAAGGTCTTCGGAGGGCGCGCCCGCCGCGATCACCAACGTCGGTACCGGCAATGCCGCCAGACTGGCATTGGTCATGCCCCGTGACAGGCCCAGATCCAGGGTCACGATGGCCGTGACACGCTTGTCACGCAGATCGTCGTCCAATCGGGCTTTCGATGCCGGGCTGCGGTCGGGGTTGATCTGTTTGTATACGTTGCAACTGGCCAGCTGCGGATGGGCAATGCAGTCCTGGGCAAAGCGCTCGGCGTCGAACCGGGCACCGGCGATTTCCAGGGCCGTCCAGCCGCCCAGCGAATGGCCTGCCACCGCGATCTTGCCCACCGCCACCGCTCCGAACTTTGCCGGCTGAGCCATCACCGCATCAATGGCCCGTTGCAGGTCGATGGGACGCTGCCACAACTGTGCCGCGGCTTCAGGGTCGCGATCGCGGGTGGTGGTGCCGGGATGGTTGACCGCCGCCACGATGTAACCCTGCCGAACCAGCGCGCTGGCCAGCCATGACTGGTTTCCCCAGTTGCCGCGGTAGCCATGGGACAACACCACCAAGGGGTGTGCGCCTTTGGCCGGAGGCGCATCGGGCACGGCGGGATCGCCGACGAACACCGGTGTATCACCGATCAGTTGCGGCGTGGCGGTGGTTGTAGCCGGGTACCAGACCGCCAGCTCCAGCGGGCGGTTATTTTGCTGGTCTGCCAGGGTCGAGGTCCGGAAACCGATGGGTGTTTCGCCGGCAAACGCCGGTAGGCTGAAACAGATGGAGAGCAAGAAGCCGAGCAGTGTTTTCATTGTTTTTATCTTCCTTGATGGGATCAGCGCCAGCAGGGCGCGATCGGGTGCGTGGGGAACGTATCGCCCCCTCACGTTGCCCTCGATCAGAACAGCCCGCCCATGGTCAACGTCAAGCCGCCACCAGCCTGCACCCCGATGTTGAATCCGGCGGAGAAGATCACACCCTTTGCCGAGCGCAGAAGACGCGGCAGGGTGTCCTGTGGCAGAAGCGCACCACCCGCCCCCACTGCGGCGGTGCTCATGATCAGCAATTTGGGGTCCAGACCGAACAGCACGCCCGACCCGCTGCCACCACCGACCAGGCCCAGCCCGCCTTCGAGGAACACGCATCCACCTTTGAAATCGTCGCGGACCAGGCCACGGCCAGCGACCGAGTCAGCCACCAGCACCGTGCCGATCGCCGGGAAGTCTTCGTTCGCGCCCACCGCGCCGACGCTCTTGCCACGTACCAGCAAGTTGATCTTGCCGACCCGCGGCAGGCGCGCGCCGACGCCCACCCCGATCCCGAGCGAGCCGTAGCGAAACTGTTGTTCGGCCTTGTCGGGATCGGTCAGGGTGAGCAGACCGCCGCTGGCGGCGGCGAACATCACCGTCAGACCACCACCGCTGGCCGTCTTGTATTTCCAGTCGCTGACACTCAGGGGTAATGTGACTTGCATGTGAACCTCCTTGTATTGGCAATACCATCCGGCGCTGGCGAATGCGTATGCCCGGACCGCCAGCAGCATAGCAACTCGTTTATTTTTTGAGGCACCGGCTCAATCAGAAATCTGGACGCCGCAGTCGAGCGCCGAAGCTGCCAGCTTGGCCATCTCAAGCCTGCTGTCCGGCTCGATACCGTCCTCTATCATCCAGGTCGCTGACAACCCTGCCCATGCCAGCACCCATTGCAAAAGCCTGCGACGATCAATACCGGCAGCAGCCGAGATAATCGCTATCCGACGTGCAAAGACCCCCGGTGCCAGCGCGCTCGCATCGTCCGGGTTGCAGAGGATGTTGGCGTAATCGAAGCCGCGCTCGCCGTACAACCCTTTGGGATCGATGGCGAGCCATCCAGCCGACCCGAAATCCAGCACGTTGCCGTGATGGATATCACCGTGCAGCACCACCACATCCTGCGGTTCGGCCAAAAGCGCCCTCGCCGCCCTGGCACTGTGTTCCAACACCCCGCCGTGAGTCGCCGCCGCACTCCACAACGCTTCGAACCATTGCGCCAGCGGAACCAGCGCAGGCATTGGCTCAGCGCGTGGGGCGTGTAGGCGGGCTACCACCGCGCAGAGGATGCGTGTGGCCTGGTCATCCCGGCCATCGGCAGCCATCTGCGCCAATGATGCCGAGCCTTGCGCCCGCTTCATCAACAACGCTTCGCAGTCGTGAGCCAGCACCGGAGCCGCACCATCACCGCCCCACCAGGCCATGAGCTGGTTGCCGGCCTGCTCTTCAGGTGATTGCGCGATTTTCAGCATGGCGGGTGTATCGCCCTGGCGAACCGGGAGAAGATGGCCGTTCAACGACTCGAACGCGTCCCCGTCGAGGGTCAGCCCCCATCGTTTCAGGTAGTGGTCAAACATGGTTTCATTACTCGCGATTCACTTGTGAACGGGGCTCGATGAGCCGGTGAACATCCATCGATGCCGTTCATTCGGAAATGACTATCCTGACGCGACGATTACCCGAGTACCAGCAGATGCTATCCGCACACCAAGCCAGCGCCATCGTCCTCAACTTTCTTAAAGACGTCATCCGAGATGGCCGCCCGGAACGGTTCGTCATTCAGTCCTGTGAACTCACCGCGAAGGGTGACTACTGGGTAGTTCGTTGCAACAGCGAGGGCTGCGTGGTGCATGGCAAGACCGAGTATTGCTATGTCGGCGTCAACGCCCATCTGGTCGATGTGAACAGCGGCGCGCTCGAAACGGTCGCCAACTGCTTCACTATCGAGGAGTACCTGCAGGACAAGGATGACCTCCATGCCGCAGCGGGCAAAACCTATGTGCTGGCGCCTTCGTTTACTCGTGAGAGCAGAACGGCGGTGATCAATCTGCGACAGAAGCTCGCCTACTCCTATCCCGACACCCTGTTCCTTCTGAAGGGGGCAGGCCGGCTGTGGTTCAAGGGTATCCGCCGGCAACTTGAAGATGCCCGGCAATTGCTCGCCATCGAAGGTATCACGACACAGATCGAGCTACATGCCGACCCACTGGACGCCATCCTGATCGGGCCGCAAATCTGGTACACCGAGGCGGTATTCAATGCGCTTCGCAGGAAGCCACTTCACCATGGCGAAGCTACTGAATGATGTTTTGTTCGATATAACCTGCCCTGCAACTGCCTCAACGGGAGAGGTCTGCCAGTAACGTCTTGACCGCCTCAGGCCCCATGGCACTCAAAACCTGCGTGGCGGCCTCGCGCATCGGTTGCCAGTGGCCACGCTGAAAGATCGACCGATCATGGCAAGGCAGGTCGCCGTCGCCCATCGACGCATAGAGCGCCCATACGCGGTTCAATGGCGCCGCAATCGAATCAGGCAAGGCATTACCGACGACCTGAAGCGCGTCCTGTACATGACGCATCCTGGCGTTCCACACCTCGCAGGCCAAGCAACCCGGCAGCGCTTGCTCCTGCTGTGTTGCGGTCATGGCAACGAACTCCAGCGCCGGAATCAAACGTGCTATCGCGTCGACAGACTCCAGTTCGTCTGCGCCATACCACTGGCAAATCAGGTCGACAAAATCAGGCATCTCGCTGGCCTTTGAGGTTGAGGTGCATCAGCAGGAACACGGGTGTTCGGCATGGAACACCACCTTACATGCGATGTACACCCATTGCCCAAGCCCTTTGCCAGTCACAACTTATAGAACGCTCAGAAAGACAGCGAGAATCAGATTAAGCCCCTTCCTTGTAGTCCATTTCCCAAACATACTGCTGCCGCCTTTTTTCCGTTGCGACTGCTCTGATCGGGCTCTAGTCTCGGGCGAGTCGCTGGTGTTCAGCGACCGGCTTTGACAGGCCGCAACGGTATTAAGCATACGGCTAGCCTTCGATGGTGGCTGTACGTGCGGGCACGCTTGCGTGCGCCGGAACTTTGCTTATTCCGCCGGTCTGTCAACCCACGTACAGCTGCCACCCTACTGTTTGACAGCAGGCAGGTGGCAGCCCTTCGAAAGGAATAAGTACATGCTCAAGATCGTCCCCGACCCACCCCACAACCACCACTCCCTCGAAGACACCCTCATCCAGGCCACCGAGTACGCCCTGTGTGCATTGACCGTGGCCCATCATGCCGTACAGCTAAAACCCAGGTCGCCCGCCGCGATCCTGATGATGGCGTCGATGCATGAGATGGAGTCGCTGCGTGTGTTGCTCGAAGCGGCATTGATCCAGGTGCAGATGCCAGCACAGGCGCCGACATTGCACTAGACAGCAAGGCATGTGTTGCCTGGTCGGGCCCTTTCGCGGGTAAACCCGCTCCCACAGGATCACCTGTGCCTTGGAGCCAGCGCTGTACCTGTGGGAGCGGGTTTACCCGCGAAGAGGTCCGCACAGGCACCGACCATCTCAGGGAGAGAATCATGATTACAGACGACACCCCCACCACTGTCGGCAAGACCAAGTTCTACCAGGGCGAAGGCCAGACCGACCCACTGTTCTGCATCGAACCCGGTATCCCTTGCCAGCACGCCCGCGACCAGGCCTCGGAACTGATGGGCTGCGTACGCGACCTGACCATCACCGGGATCATGGAGGAGAAACCGCAGATGCTCTGGGCGGCGTACTACCTGAGCGCGTTGGCCAAGGCGCTGATGGATGATGCGGAACTGGGCATGAGCCACTGAAGCGGGAGAAGACTTGGGCTTACCTTGCAACAGGTAAGCCCTCTCAAAATAAAAGAGCCACGCACTGCGTGGCTCTTTTATTTCAGCTTGCCACCCTCTTAAAGTGATTGCAGAGAAATACTAGCGCTCGTAGAGTCTTGCTGACTATCAGCATCCATCCAGACCCACTGCGTACCGTCGCCTTGCAAGTTATTACTCACACTTTGAATCTGAGTCGCAACAATGGTGACGGCTCCTTGTTCCGAAGCCGTAGGCCCAATATTGGTGACTTGACCAGACAGCAGGCCATTGGAGGTTTCATTAACAACAAACACAGTAGCAGCCGCTTCCCGGAACTGGCACGAGATAAACTGAGTAATTTTGCTAACGATGGTCAGATTCATCCACTTTGACGGAGGCACCGAATAATAGCGATTATATTTGTTGAACGGATACTGCTCACCATTAGCCTGCAGCTGATTATTGTTCAGCCCGCTTGTATTGGTCGGCATGCTGGTACTGCCCAGCCACAGTTCGACCTGTGCGATGCCACTGTTGCTGGGCAGCGAAACCGAAATGGTCTGGGTGTCGGTACCCGAAACAAAGCCCATCGAGGCCAAGCCGGCATTGGCAGTGGTGCCTGGAACAGTAATGCGTGCAGGGGGTTGGCTATTGCTCCATACCACATTGACAGTGGCATTGTTGTCACTACCCGCAGAGTTATAGATGAAAATCCCGTAAATCTGGCCAGGGCGCAACGTCGTGCAGGTAGCCGTATCACCCGGAGTCAAAGTGATCCGTTGGCCACCGTTCCAGTTTATTTGTGAGGCTGCGATAGCGAAGCTTTCCATGGGATAGTCCTTTAGTAGATGCAGCATGATAGACGCGCGTACGTCCCTAACATCCGTTGCGCGACTACGAGCTTAGCCATCACAAAAAAATATGCTACGGAGTGCTTAGAATCATTGGGAATTAGTGAGTAGTGGCTAAAAGCTATTCACCCCTCAATTAAAACTTAAGTAACAATCACACTAAAGTAATAGCCAGAATAGCACTTTCTACAACAGGCTGAAATCCATTACCTTTCAGCACCCGCTGAAGATATTAGGCCTGCTGGCTTTCACGATAGAAATTTGCGCGATAGCAGTTGAACGCTTTATTCGAACTCCCGTCCCACCCTCCCGATTGTCCCAGCATCATCGAAAAACCGTAATGCTGAAGATCCTCCCCCGCCCACCCCACAGCACCCCCTCTGTGAGAGCGAGCGGGCTGGGGTAGCGCTCAGTCTCCAGGCGCTACACGATTTCAAAGCTGGGCCTGAATAACAGGCGTTGCCATGGGGAGCACGCACTCCGTCGGACCATGAGAACTAAAAGTACGGCCCTGGGTCTGATTTGCACCCCAAACCCTCGCCCCTCGGAGGCGTACAGACCATGAAACATAAACTGGTGGCCATCTTCGCTTGTACATTGGCGCTTGGCGCTACTGCGTTGTTGCCTGCGGATGTCTCACCCATTGGCTCAGCCTATGCCAAAGGCGGTGGCGGTGGCGGTGGCGGTGGCGGTGGCGGTCATGGTGGTGGGAACGGTGGCGGCCACGGCGGCGGCATGGGTGGACACGAGGGTGGTCGTTCCGGCTTTGGTGGTGATCACGCAGGCAAGGCCAGTCGCGATCACGGCGTCAGCGGCAACCGATACGGCAGCCTGCGCAATGATGACAATGGCCATGGTTCCGTTACCTCTGGCGTAGCCCACTCCAAGGATACCCGCGGCCTGTCCAAATCCACCGCCGTCTCGCAGACAACCCCTGGGGATCATAACCAGAAGGGCCTGAGCAACGCGGTCCGGTCTTCGTCCAAGAACGATCGGTAAGCTGAGAGATCCACGATTCCATGCCCAGCCTCGTGCTGGGCTTTTTGCATTAGCTTCAGAGCATTCCTGGCCTGGAGGCGCCCAGCCGGGTAGCGCTTGGAATGTTGAAGCAGGGCCGGGCCCTGTTCGCCGGCAGCCCGGCTCCTAAGGAGGACGGGAATAACGCCCTGCGTACCAGCCGGTACCTTATCGCCAATCGGACCGGACGAGTCCCGCCATGCTTGGTGAACTGGGGGCCATCAACCTTTCCATCGCTTGCCAGCGGGACCCACCGCCTGGCTTCGCTGAGTTCGTGTCCCAGACTTATGCAATCTCAAGCCGCTTCCTCCTTGCGCACCTAGCCATCACGCCGCTTCTCCGTGGCACCGATGATGGATTGGGCATATACACCTCCAAGCCCACATATTCTATAGCCCTCACAGCACCAGCTCCGATCTCGTACCAATTTTGTACCAAGCTCCTCCCCAACGATCCCGAGCTTTGCCCGCGCCGCTTCATCTTTTTTCCCGCGAATATCATATCGCTCATCGAAGCCCCGTCATTTTTCGCCATCTTATGAGGTGAATCTGCAGTCCCTTGTGGCCGAGCCACGCTTGGTGCCATCATCGTGCCTGCTTTGACTGGGTGTCCTGTCTCGGAAATAAGCTGTTCACTTTTGGCGGCGTCTTGGGCGCCCGGCCCGCGTTGCCACTCCTCGCCATAGCCCTGCTATGACTCGTCGCGGCGTCTTGGCCGAACACCCAAGCCACTCGCTAAAGGAGAACGTATTTCCGAGACAGGCCACTAGCCCAAATTTTTAAAGGTTCTTCTTAAACACCACACTAAGGTCCGCTCGACGGTGAACCGGTCGTCTATCTATAGTAATATGCGCGACTGATAATATTGATAACAAGGACAAAGCGTGGAACATCAAAGGGAAATCCTGCCCCTGACAGGATTGAGATTTATCGCAGCATTGTATGTTTTCATTTTCCACATACAGATTCGCTGGCCCGTAACCGACACTACCTTCCTAAGTAACATTTTCAATGAAGGGGCCATTGGCATGAGTGCATTCTTCATGCTCTCGGGCTATCTCTTAATGCTGACCTATAGCAACTCAAGCAGCATTAGAGAATATTTTGTCAATCGCGTAGCCAGGATTTACCCCATCTATTTCGTTGCTGGACTTGTAACACTCCCATGGCTTGGAGTTAGCTTGGCTGGTGACACTGCGGAAATAGCCCTATCTACCCTCAGGATCTTTTTTATTTTTATCGCTAACATTTTTCTGATCCAAGCTTGGTTCCCGCAACTATTCAGCCTCTGGAACAATGGCGGCAGCTGGTCGATATCAGTAGAAGCCTTCTGCTATGCCATGTTCCCCCTGCTTGTAAAATTCATCTGTCGGTCATCCACCCGCACAGTATTGATGGTCATTTTTGCCTGCTACTGCGTGTCCCTGATGCCAGGAATATCCGTAAAGGCGTACGGTCAATATGGAATTCCGGTTTTCTACGCGATGCCTGTTTTCCGTTTCCCAGAGTTCGTCATCGGAGCCTGCGTATTCATACTTTCCAAAAGGCATCCTTTGCCTCCATCTACTTGGATCATTCAGCTTGCCAGCATCGCAGTGTTTTTTGCCTACCTGGGTCATTTCGGCGCGGTGATGCCGATTTACACTGGGCATAACTGGATAGTCATCCCAGTTGTCGCCATTACTCTTTGTACGTTGGCGACCGGGCGCGGCCCTGTCGCGTGGGTCCTTTCGCGCCCCTTGTTCGTTTGGCTCGGCAAGGTCAGTTACTGCTTCTACTCATTCCAAGCATTGATTGTGCTATCAATGATTAGCTATCACAAAGAAATCACAACCATGATTCCAGCGTTAGCAGAAGGAAAAACCCTTATTGTTTGTGCGTTTATATGCCTCATCGTGCTATCGGCCGCAGGGTATTATTTGATTGAAGAGCCTGCTAGGCGGATCGTCCGGAACAAATGGACGTCCCGGCGCACTGAAACATCCACCTCCACCAGCTCTGCCACGCACAGTGTCTGAGCTTGTATATTGGGGGCCTCAGCACACCAAACATTTATTCGTACCAATTTTGCACCAACCACCTTTTACGATAACCAGAAAAAGCCCAGCTCTCAGCTGGGCTTCTGAAGGTCAGGCTAAACGGCTTCGGGCCTTGTCATTCGACCATCCCCGGCCTACCTTAAGCGGGAGGTCTACACAAGCACACCCAGATTGTGCTGGAGTATTGACGAGAAAATGCGCCCAAACCCCATACGCAAAGGGCTTGGGCGCATTTCTCTACCTGCCGGTGAAGAGTCCAAAGGGCATAGAGGGGCATGGAATGGTGCTCAGTTTGCCCCATTTTTACCCCATGACCTGGGCTGCCTTCCTACCGGACTCGCCATAGCTGATCGATCCGCGTGGTGTACGAACGGCTCATCATCTCGCGCCGCATTCCCCAGTCAGGGGTGTCGGGGACGCTGGCCGTACGCATCGTCCCTCGGCCGTACTTGCCATTGATCTCGTCCAGCATTGACATCAACCGATCGCATGCCGCCGGCTGCGTCACGGCGAATAGATCATCGCTGAACTCACCCGGCTGACGCAGATCCATCAACAGAACCTCGGCCTTGCTATAGCGGAAGCCTGAGCGGTAGACCTGCCCCGCCGCTTCGGTGGCCGCCCTGGTGAGCAGCAGCGTGTCGTTGGTTGGGTATGGCAGCTCAACCAAGGCGCCCTTGGCATACTTGGCTTCGCCGGGATTGAACATCCCGGTACGGATGCTGACCCGCATGCGCTTGCATACCGATCCCTGGGTGCGCAGCTTCTCCGCCGCTCGCGCCGCGTAGGTGGCCACCGCCTGCTTGATCGGTGCCAGCTCCGTCAGCCGCTTGCCGAACATCCGACTACAGCAGATCTCCTGCTTCGGCGGGTCAGCCTCATCCAGCTCGAGGCAAGGGGTGCCGGCGAGCTCGCGTGCGGTCTTCTCCACCACCACGCTGAATTTGCCGCGCAGCATCTGCGGATCTGCCTTCGCCAAGTCCATGGCCATGCGGATGCCCATCGCCTCGAGGTGCGCCGTCATTCGCCGGCCGATGCCCCAGACCTCTTTCACCTCGGTGTTGCGCAATACCCAATCGCGCTTGAAGTCATCGGTGATATCGACCACCCCACCCGTATGCGCCTGCAGGCGCTTCGCAGTGTGGTTGGCGAGCTTTGCCAGGGTCTTGGTGCGGGCGATCCCTACACCGACGGGGATGCCGGTACAGCGCAGCACCTTGGCGCGCACATCCCGGCCGAACTGGGTCAAGCTCCCCTGCACGCCCGTGAGGTCAGCGAAGCATTCGTCGATCGAGTAGACCTCGGCTGCCGGCACCATCGACTCGATCAGCGACATGACCCGCTCGCTCATGTCGCCATACAGCGCATAGTTGGACGAGAACGCCACAATGCCATGCCGCCGCAGCTTCTCCTTGGCCTGGAAGTAGGGCTCGCCCATCTTCACGTAGGGCTTGGCATCGTATGACCTGGCGATCACACAGCCGTCATTGTTGCTCAGCACCACGATAGGGGTCTTGGCCAGATCCGGCCGGAACACGCGCTCGCAGCTCGCGTAGAACGAGTTGCAGTCGATCAGCGCGAACACCTGGTCACTGGGCATGGTCGCGCACGCTGTAGCGAACCACACCCCAGATGACCAGGTCGTCGCCTTCCATGACGTGCCGCGGTGGGTAGGCGGGATTCTCCGACTGCAGGATCAGCACGCCATTGCGCCGATACAGGCGCTTGCAGACGGGCTCGGCGTTGATCGCGGCGATCACGATGTCGCCGTGCTCAGCCTCCTTGCTGCGGTCTACGATGAGAAGGTCGCCCGAGAAGATGCCAGCGCCCTGCATGCTGTCGCCCTCCACCTGCACCAGGTACACGTGAGGGGCACGCAGGTCGAAAAGCTCGTCGAGGGAGATATGACGCTCCAGATGATCCGCCGCCGGCGAAGGGAATCCGGCCGGCACACGGAACGAATACACCGGCAGCAGCGCAGGGCCGCCCGTCGGCGCGCCGAGGAAGGTGATGGTCATGGCAGATCAACTCAAATGAATGACTGTATATTCATACAGTAAACTGTCAGACCTTTCCTAGGTCAATGCGCGGATGCGATGTAGCCGACAAACGAGCGAGGTGGGGTATGGGTGGGCGGTACGCGATCTACGAGAGCATGGACGACGACCTCCGGCAGTTGGCCCTCGATCTGGTTGTCATCAATGGGTGCGCGTCTGCCGCGTATTTCAAGTGGTACCCCCGTTGGTAAACCGGTAGGGAACGCACGCAACGAAGGACCGCAGTTGATCGACCCGCTGCAGTTGTAGCTGCTGGAATAGCGGCAGAAATCAGATTTAACCCCTTCCTTGTAGTCCATTTCCCAAACATACTCCTGCCGCGTTTTTTCCGTTGCGACCTCTTGGGCAGAGCTCTAGTCTCGGGCTGTCGTTGAATATCAACGACACAGCTTTGACAGGCTGTGACGAATAATCGTGTATGGCTTGCCGTTTATGGCGGCTGTATGTGCGGGCACGCTTGCGTGCGCCGGAATTTTACGATTTTCGCCGGTCTGTCAACCCACGTACAGCTGCCACCCTTCTGTTTGACAGCAGGCAGGTGACCGCATCATTGAGAAAAATCGTGATGTTGAAGATCGTCCCCGACCCACCCCACAACCACCACTCCCTCGAAGACACCCTCATCCAGGCCACCGAGTACGCCCTGTGCGCGCAAAGCGTGGCGCATCAGGCTGTTCTGCTGCAGCCCAAGTCACCGGCCTCAATTCTGATGCTGGCCTCCATGCATGAGATGGAGGCACTGCGCGTGCTACTGGAATCGGCATTGATCCAGGTACAGATGCCGAACCCACAGCCGCGTCCGTTGCACTAGATCACAAGGCATATGGCGCCTGAGTTGACGTCATCGCGGGGCAAGCCCGCTCCCACGCCATTGCGTCCCGACGTGGGAGCGGGCTTGCCCCGCGATAGCGACAGACCAGGCAGCGGAACACTTCAGGGAGATTCAATGATGACCACAGAGACCACCACGCCCCATACCACCGTGGGCAAGACCAAGTTCTACCAGGGCGAAGGCCAGACCGACCCGCTGTTCTGCATCGAACCCGGGATCCCTTGCCAGCATGCGCGGGATCAGGCCTCGGAACTGATGGGCTGCGTGCGCGACCTGACCATCAGCGGGATCATGGAGGAGAAGCCGCAGATGCTCTGGGCGGCGTATTACCTGAGCGCATTGGCCAAGGCGCTGATGGATGATGCGGAGTTGGGGATGAGCCGCTGAAGGTCAGCCCTTTCAAGGTGTTGAGCATTGGTGTTCGGCTTGGAACTGCCGGGGTCGCTTTGCGACCCTTTCGCGGCACAAGGCCGCTCCTACAGGGGCGCGGTCACCTGTACGAGCGGCCTTGTGTCGCGAAAGATGGGAAAGCCGCAGAGGCTGATCGCCGATCAAACCGGACGAATCCCGCCATGCTTGGTAAACTGGCAGCCATTCACTCTTTCCATCGCCAGCCAGCGCACCCCGCCGCCTGGCTTCGCTGAGTTCGTGTCCCAGACTTATGCATTCTCAAGCCGCCACACCCGCCACCCTGCGCCCCGAGCCATCCCGCCGCTTCTCCGTGGCACCCATGATGGACTGGACAGATAGACACTGTAGGTTCTTCCTGCGCCTGCTCTCCCAGCATGCGCTGCTCTACACCGAAATGGTCACCACCGGCGCCCTGCTGCACAACGACGCCCAGCGTTTCCTGCGCCATGACCAATCCGAGCACCCGCTGGCCCTGCAGTTGGGCGGCAGCGTGCCGGCGGACCTGGCCGCCTGCGCGCGCCTGGCCGAGGAGGCCGGCTACGACGAGGTCAACCTCAACGTCGGCTGCCCCAGCGACCGGGTGCAGAACAACATGATCGGCGCCTGCCTGATGGGCCATCCGGCGCTGGTGGCCGATTGCGTCAAGGCCATGCAGGACGCGGGCGGCATTCCGGTCACGGTCAAGCACCGCATCGGCATCAACGGCCGCGACAGCTACGCCGAGCTGTGCGACTTCGTCGGCCAGGTGCGCGACGCCGGGTGCCGCAGCTTCACCGTGCATGCGCGCATCGCCATCCTCGAAGGCCTGTCGCCCAAGGAGAACCGCGAGATCCCACCGCTGCGCTACGACGTGGCGGCGCAGCTGAAGGCCGACTTCCCGGACCTGGAGCTGGTGCTCAACGGCGGTATCAAGACCCTCGACGAGTGCCGCACCCACCTGCAGACCTTCGACGGCGTGATGCTGGGGCGCGAGGCGTACCACAACCCGTACCTGCTGGCCGAGGTCGACCAGCAACTGTTCGGCAGCACGGCGCCGGTGGTCAGCCGGGCCGAGGCGATGGAAAAGCTGCGTCCGTACATCGTCGCGCACATGCAAAGCGGCGGCGCGATGCATCACATCACCCGGCATATCCTTGGGCTGGGCCAGGGCTTCCCGGGAGCGCGGCGCTTCCGGCAGTTGCTGTCGGCGGACATTCACAAGACCAGCGAACCGCTGAAGGTGCTGGACCAGGCCGCCGAGCTGTTGCAGGGGCGCTGAGGGAACCTGGGGCGGGGTTGGCACTCGAAGGGTTAGCCTTTTACCGTGGCCCTGGCGTTGGCCGGGGCTGCTTTGCAGCCCTTCGCGGGGCAAGCCCGCTCCTACACACGGGAGCGGGCTGCTTCGAAGGGTTTCCCGATACGCCTGCGACGGGCCTTGAGTGGCTGTCGGGGCTCGGGTAATGTCGAGTCATTGCACAGGACAGAGCACGCCCATGACCTCCAAGCTGGAACAACTCAAGCAGTTCACCACCGTGGTCGCCGACACCGGCGACCTGGACGCCATCACCCGCCTCAAGCCGGTCGACGCCACCACCAACCCTTCACTGCTGCTCAAAGCCGCCGCCATCCCGGGTTACGCCGACCTGCTCAAGCAGGTCAAGGCCGATGCCAAGGGCAATGTCGACCTGGCCTGCGACAAGTTCGCCGTGTCGGTGGGCTCGGGCATTCTCAAGGTCATTCCGGGGCGCATCTCCACCGAGGTGGACGCGCGACTGTCGTTCGACGAGCCGGCGCTGCTGAAAAAGGCCCGTCAGCTGATCGAGCTGTATGAAGCGGCCGGCGTGCCGAAAGACCGCGTGCTGATCAAGCTGGCCTCCACCTGGGAAGGCATCCGCGCCGCCGAGAAGCTGGAGAAGGAAGGCATCCAGACCAACCTCACCCTGCTGTTCTCCTTCGCCCAGGCCCAGGCCTGCGCCGATGCCGGGGTGTTCCTGATCTCGCCGTTCGTGGGGCGCATCTACGACTGGTACAAGAAGAGCACCG
This sequence comes from Pseudomonas sp. 2hn, assembly GCF_019646095.1. Taxonomy (NCBI): domain Bacteria; kingdom Pseudomonadati; phylum Pseudomonadota; class Gammaproteobacteria; order Pseudomonadales; family Pseudomonadaceae; genus Pseudomonas; species Pseudomonas sp. 2hn. The sequence goes on from NZ_CP081016.1 coordinate 4,057,731, forward strand.
GCAAGGAATACGTCGGCGCCGAGGATCCGGGCGTGCAGTCGGTCACCCGCATCTACGACTACTACAAGACAAACGGCTACGACACCGTGGTCATGGGCGCGAGCTTCCGCAACATCGGCCAGATCGAGCAACTGGCCGGCTGCGACCGCCTGACCATCAGCCCCGAACTGCTGCAGCAACTGTCGGACGACCAGGGCGAACTGCCACGCCTGCTCAAGCCGGGCAATGCCGGCGAAGCCAAGCAGCAGTTGAACGAAAGCCAGTTCCGCTGGGCGATGAACGAAGACGCCATGGCCACCGAGAAGCTGGCCGAAGGCATCCGCCAGTTCGCCCGCGACCAGGAGAAGCTGGAAGCGCTGATGGCTGGCTGACAAAGCCTGATACATCTTCGGCTTGATCGACGGGCGGTTAATGCAGAGCATTTCCCGCCCGTTTTCGTACCAGGCCATAACACGCACCCTGTGGGAGCGGGTTTACCCGCGAACACCGGCGCAGCCGGTGCCAGCCACCGCAGTGCCTTCTTCGCGGGTAAACCCGCTCCCACAGGGCCTGAGCCAGACCCACCTCTCATGTTTTGCTCAAGATAGATGACACCTACCCCGTCGCTCCCCCTCGTCCTCGCCGGCCCCATCCTCCGCCGCCTGGAACCGCAACGCCTGGCCATCTGGCTGGTCGGCTCGCAACCGCTGCAACCCGAGTTCCTCCTCGACCAGGCCGGCATAGGCGTCACCACGCGCTGCGAGGTGATCGCGGTCGGTGTGCACGCCTTCATCCATCTGCTGGACATCCACTTCGACCACCCACTGCCCAGCAACGTGGCGCTCGACTACGACCTGCGCCTGGCCAACGGCCAGGGCATCGCCGACTGGGCCCCGCACCTGCTCTACCCCGGCGCCAGCCGCCCCAGCTTCGTGCTGCGCGAGCGCCTCGACCAATTGCTCCACGGATCCTGCCGCAAGCCCCATCACCCGGCTGCCGACGGCCTGCTGTGCGCCGACCGCCTGCTTGCCGCCAACCCGCGCCCAGAAGAACGCCCCGCCGTGCTGCTGATGAGCGGCGACCAGGTCTATGCCGACGATGTCGCCGGCCCCATGCTGCGTGCCATCCACGCACTGATCGAGCGCCTGGGCCTGTTCGACGAAGCCCTCGACGGCGCCCTGGTCGACAGCGGCGCCGAACTCTATCGCCACCCGGCCTGCTACTACCACCGCGCCGACCTGCTGCCGGCCCAGGAAGGCAACGAGACCCTGCGCGAACGCTTCTTCGGCGGCAAGCGCAAGCCGATCTTCTCGTCCAGCAACGCCGACAATCACCTGGTGACCTTCGCCGAGGTCATGGCCATGTACCTGCTGGTCTGGTCGCCGCTGCCGTGGACCCTGGTGCGGATGGACATGCCAGAGGGCCTGACCGAGCAGCGCCAGGCCCGTTATCAGTGCGAACTGCCGCTGATCGAGGCTTTTTGCGACGGCCTCGGCCAGGTGGCGCGGGTAATGGCTCACCTGCCCTGCCTGATGATCTTCGACGACCACGACATCACCGACGACTGGAACCTGTCGGCGCAATGGGAACAGACCGCCTACGGCCACCCGTTCTCGCGGCGCATCATCGGCAACGCCCTGCTCGGCTACCTGCTGTGCCAGGGCTGGGGCAACGACCCGGACGGTTGCGCGGCGCTGGTCGGGCAATGCCGGCAACTGAACGAGGCACGGGACGAGCTGATCGGCGAGCTGCTGCGCTTCCAGGGCTGGCAGTACGCGCTGCCCAGCAACCCGCCGCTGCTGGTGCTCGATACCCGCACCCGCCGCTGGCGCAGCGAAAGCAGCCTGGCCAAGCCCTCCGGCCTGCTGGACTGGGAGGCGCTGAGCGAACTGCAGCAGGCGCTGCTCGACCATCCTTCGGCGATCATCGTCTCGCCGGCGCCGATCTTCGGGGTCAAGCTGATCGAGACCGTGCAGCGGGTGTTCAGCGCCCTGGGCTACCCGCTGCTGGTGGATGCGGAGAACTGGATGGCCCATCGCGGCGCGGCGCAGGTGATCCTCAACATCTTCCGCCATTCGCGCACGCCGGGGCACTACGTGGTGCTGTCGGGCGACGTGCACTACTCGTTCGTCTATGAGGTGCTTATCCGCCACCGCCAGCGCAGCCCGCACCTGTGGCAGGTGACCAGCAGCGGGATCAAGAACGAGTTTCCCCGGCGCCTGCTGGATGTGCTCGACCGGCTCAATCGCTGGCTGTACTCGCCGCGATCGCCGCTCAACTGGTTTACCAAGCGCCGGGAAATGGAGGTGGTGCCGCGCACGCCCAGCCGGAGCAAGGCAGGGGAGCGGTTGTGGAACAGCGCGGGGTTGGGGCAGGTGTTCTTCGATGGCCAGGGGCGGCCGGAGCGGGTGTATCAGTTGAATGCGGATGGTTCGCCGGCTACGGCGTTCATCCAGGAGTGACGCCATCGCGGGGCAAGCCCGCTCCCACAATGAACACCATTGTTTCCTGTGGGAGCGGCGGTGCGCCGATGCGACTTGCCCCGCGATGGCGTCGGCAGGTCCAGTGCAGGATCAAGACCGCTCGAGCGCGCTCACCAGGTCATGGAACGCCTCACGGTTGGAGTCATTCAAGCCCATGAGGATCTTGTGCGCCTCCAGCACCTTGGAACGCACCACGCTCTCGTCCTGGTCCTGGGACGGCAGGTCGGTCAGGCATTCCGGGCACGGCACCGGGCGGTCGACGATGTTGAACACCTGGTCGAAGCCCATGGACTGCAGCAGGCGGGAAATATCCGGGTTGGTGGTGACCACGGTCGGCAGCAGGCCGACTTTCTGCCGGGACAGGATCGACAGCTTGGCCAGCAGGCCGAGGGTGGTGCTGTCGATGCTCTCGGTTTCGGTCAGGTCGATGACGATGGCCGAGAAGTTCAGCGCGGTGAAGATCTTCTCGATCGTCGCATCCAGCGCCGAACACAGGGTCAGGCGCACTTCACCGACAAATTTCAGAACGAAGGTCCCGCTCTGCTCGGCGAACTGGATTCTACCAGTACTCATTCAAGGTTCCTGCTCAACACCAATAGGGCGATATCATCCGGCATCTCCCCAAGCGTAGCCAATTCGAATCGTTGGCGCAGCCCCTCCAGGCTACCACCCGCCGCCTTGACGATTTCCGGCAAGGCCGCTTCCTTATCTTTGAGTGTGTCCCCAGGCAAAAGGTCCAGAATGCCATCGGACATCAGGGTGAGGCTGAACTGCGGTGGCAGCTCCAGCACCTGGTCCTGGTAGCTGGCCTCGTCGAACAACCCCACCGGCAGGCCGCGGCCTTCCAGGTAGCGGGCCTGGCCCGGGGTGTACAGCACCGGCAGCGGCAAGTGGCCGCCGACGCTGTAGGTGAGCAGGCCGGTGTCCTCGTCGATGACGCCACCGACCATGGTCACATGCTTGCCCAGCTTGCAGTTGATCAGCCCGCGGTTGATGTGGCTGAGCACCTGCGAAGGCTTGAACTCGCGCATCTTGCCGCCACGCTTGAATTCGAACAGCAGGCGCGTGGTCATGAACTTGAGCAGCACCGTGACGAATGCCGACGAGGCACCGTGGCCGGAGACGTCCGCCAGGTAGAAGGCGATGCGCCGGTCATCCACGCGGAAGTAGTCGGCGAAATCACCCGACAGGTACAGCGACGGGATGATCTGGTGCTCGAAGGCGAACTCGCCGGCCACCCAGGGGTTTTCCGGGAGCATGTTCATCTGCACCTGGCGACCGGCGGTCTGGTCCTCCTGCAGCAGGTGCAGGCTGGCCTCCAGCTCGCGGTTGGCGGCTTCGAGCTTCTCCCGGTAGCGCTGGTTCTCCAGCACCAGGCGCGAGCGGTCGAGGGCGCGGCGCACCGAGTGCTCGAGCACGGCCAGGTCTTCCAGGGGCTTGATCAGGTAGTCCGCCGCGCCCAGGCGCAGGGCTTCGACCGCGTCGCTCATGACGCCGGCACCGGACACCACGATCACCGGCAACTGCGGCGCGCGCTCGCTGATCCGGCGGATCAGTTCGAGGCCGCCCATCTGCGGCATGCGCAGATCGCAGATCACGAGGTCGGGCTGGTGTGCTTCGAAGACCTGGAGGCCCTGCTGGCCGTTGCCGGCCTGGAGGACGCTGAAGCCGCTGTCTTCCAGATAGGCGGCGAGACTGGCACGGACCACCTCGTCGTCATCGATGATCAGCAGCGTTGCACTGGGTTTCTGCATGTGGGCGAACGGCGCCAGATTTGGGTTGGCGTAGCGGCTGCGAAGGACCGACAGACGGCTACTGGAATGCTCTCTAGCCACTCTCTATTTGAGTTGTAGGACAAGAAGACTGGTCCGGCAAATAGCGAGGTGCCCTGTAAGGCGCTGACGGTACTCCCATCCGCCTGGCGTTTCAAGCATGGCAAGGAAGACTTCCGCGCACTTTACAGGGCAAATCACCCGGCGTTATAAGAAAGCACATCGGCGCAACCTGACGAAAGGATGCAAGCATGTCCCAGCCCCCCGTGGATTACAGCGAAAAACGCGATTTCATACGCATGCGCATTGAAACCGAGGTCAGCCTGCTGCACGCCGGCCAGGTGATCAGCGCCGTGTGCATCGACCTCTCCAGCAGCGGCATGCAGGTCCAGGCACCGCAGCGGTTCAAGGTGGGCGACCAGCTCGAGGTGCGCATCGACTCCGACCATGCCGCCCTTGCCGGCCTGCATGCCAGCACCGAGGTGGTGTGGATCGCCGACCAGCCCGGCGGCGCGCAGAAGTTCGGCCTGCGCATCCTGGCCATGCATTGAACTGTTACGAAAAAGGCGACCCGAAGGTTAATGCCAGTCAGTTAAACCAATTGGGGTCGCTGCGCGACCCTTCGCGGGTAAACCCGCTCCCACAGGTACAGCGCTCGATTCAGCGTTTGCGCGATCCTGTGGGAGCGGGTTTACCCGCGAAGGGCTGCAAAGCAGCCCCAATAAGTGCGATGAAGCGCTAACTGACTGGCATTAACCCGAAGGTCGCCTTTTACGTGAGCCGGTCGATCAGAAGTCGTCTTCGACCTGGCCGTCCTTGACCTTGAACTCGCGGTTCTGCAGGTAGGCGTTGCGCAGGAAGATGTACTTGTCGCCCTGGATCAGTTTCTCCGCCGACAGCAGGCTGGCGCGGGTGTCGATCACGTCCACTGCCATGAGCGAGTTGCGGGTCGGCACATGGTCGATGTAGCGGTAGGGTTCGGTGTAGGTGTCCGGGTACTTGGCCAGGCCGTCACGCACGGTGCTCGGGCCAAGGAACGGAATGACCACGTACGGCCCGCTGGGCACGCCCCAGTAGCCGAGGGTCTGGCCGAAGTCCTCGTCGTTGCGCTGCAGGCCCATCTTGGTGCCGACATCGAAGAAGCCGCCCAGGCCGAAGGTGGTGTTGACGATCAGCCGCGCCGTGTCGATACCCGCCGCTCGAGGCTTGAGCTGCAGCACGTTGTTGGCCAGGTTGGTGACGTCGCCCAGGTTGCGGAAGACGTTGTGGATGCCATCCTCGAGGAACTGCGGGGTGACATACTGGTAACCCTGGGCCAGCGGCTTGAGGGCATAGGTGTCGAGGACGTCGTTGAACTTGAAGATCGGTCGGTTGACCGACTCCCACGGATCCTCCTCGGTGGCCGCCTGGGTGACTGCCACGGGCGCCAGCAGCAAGCTGGCGCAGACACAGGCCTGGGTGACTCGCTCGATCACTCCGGCACCGATCCTACGCATAGATGTTTCTCCATCGGATTTCACGGCGGCAACGGCCTTTGGCGCGCTGCTCGATAGGGCGCAAGTATACTGGCTTGCTGGCTGAACGGTAGTTTTACATATCTCTGTCAATATTTCGTGAACAACTGTAGTCGTCATCCCTTGGTCACAATCGCCGGGTAGCTTGCGGGGTATTTAGGGACGTTGCCATGCAAGACGCACCCGCCTTCACCGCCGTGCTGTTCGGACTGCGCGGCTGCCTGGTCCAGGCAACCGACGGCGGCCCCCTGCCCGCCCCCGGCGCCCTCGATTCCCTTCACCGCCTGCGCTCACAGGCGGTGCCGTGCATCTGGCTCGACGAACTCAGCGCCAACCAGGGCAAGCGCCTGAGCAGCGTGCTGCCCGACTGGCTGCCGGGCCATCTGGTCAATGGCTGCAAGTGGCCGGCGCCCAACGCCTGCTGGCAGGCGCTGATGAGCCTCGACAGCCAACGCCTGGAAGGCTGCGTGCTGGTCAGCGGCGAGCCGCGGCTGCTGCAGGCCGGGCTCAACGCCGGCCTGTGGACGGTGGGTCTGGCGGCCTGCGACCTGGGCTCCAGCCAATGGCAGGCCATGACCCGGCAGGAACAGGAGCGCACCCGTGGCAAGGCGACCCTGGCGCTGTTCGGCCTGGGCGTGCACTCGGTGATCGATCACCTGGAATCCCTCGACACGTGCCTGGCGGACATCGCCCAGCGCCGGCACAAGGGCGAGAAACCCTGATACATCCCCGTTGATACGGGTCATGCAAAGCAGCGGCAGGTGGATTACGCTAGAAGGCAGGCCAGAACCTTTACCGTGTCGCCGAGGTCCATGGCTTGCCAAGTCATTGATGGAGAACGAACAATGCCTGCCCGCGAACTGCAAGAGCAACTCGATAGCCTGCGCGAGCAACTGGACCGCAATCCACCGCTCTCGCTGGAAGAGCGCGACCACCTGCATGAACTGATGCAGCAGATCGAAGCCCAGATCAAACTCGAAGAAGCGACCAAGGACAACAACCTGGTCGATGGGGTCAATACCGCCGTCGAACGCTTCGAGGCCGATCACCCAGACCTTACCGCCATCCTGCGCAATATCGCCAATCACCTGCACAGCATGGGGATCTGATCACATTGCGCTGTCGCGCACAAACAGGGACGTGGGAGCGGGCTTGCCCCGCGAGACCGGCGTAGCCGGTGCCATCCATCGCGGGGCAAGCCCGCTCCCACGATGCCCGTACTACTGACGCACCAGTCGCAGATTCTGCGGGCTGATCGCCCCGGTGCTGCGGTACGGGTTGATATCCAGCCCACCCCGGCGCACATACCGCGCATACACCGTCAGGTGCTCAGGCTTGAGCAGGTTCTTCAGGTCCAGGTAGATCCGCTCCACGCATTGTTCGTGGAAGTCGGCATGCTGACGGAAGCTGATCAGGTAGGTCAGCAGGCTGGCATGATCCAGCGCCTGCCCCTTGTACTCCACCACCACGCTACCCCAGTCCGGCTGGCCGGTGACCGGGCAGTTGGATTTGAGCAGGTGGCTATGCACGGTCTCTTCCACCACGCGCTCCGACGCGCAACGCAGCAGCTCCGGTTGCGGCTGCTCGTAGTTGCTGATGTTCACATCCAGCGCATCGATGCACTCGCCCGGCAGCGCAGTCACGCCCTGCCCCTCGACCTCGGCCAGGGTGCTGACCTTGACCCCGACAGGCTTGCCGGCTGCGGCGGACAGGTCCTGCACCAGGCACGCCTGCAATGCCTCCAGCGACTCGAACACCGTCTGGTTCAGCGAGTTGAGGTACAGCTTGAACGACTTGGACTCGATGATGTTCGGCGAATCGCACGGGATGGCGAACTCACCGATGGCCACCACCGGCTTGCCCGAGGGCAGCAGCCAGGACAGCTCGAAGCAGTTCCAGAAGTCCACGCCCTGCCACGGCAGCGCATCGCCGCTCACGCCCAGCTCGGTCCATTTGGCCAGGCGGGGAATCGGGAACAGCAGCGAGGGGGTGTAGGTGGCGATGTATTCGCTGGACTTGCCCAGCGGGGAGTGTTCGGCGGCGGGATGCATGGAAACTGACCTGAAGGTTCGAAATTGCCCCTAGTCTACCGGTTTTGCACCCCGCCTTGGAGCCGTTGTCACTCGATGGTCAGCGGGCCGACCATGCCTGCCTGATAGTGGCCCGGCACGTTGCAGGCGAACTCGATGGGCGCCGACTTGCGGAAGGTCCAGGTCAGCTCGGCGCGCTGGCCGGGCTGCACCAGCACGGTATTGCCGCCGTCATGGCCGTGGCCAGCGCCCATCTGGCCGTGATCCATCTGGCCATGGTCCATGCCTTCGTGGTTCATGCCGGCGGTGAACATCTTGCCCTGCATGGCGATCATTTCCTTCTGGTGCTCGGCGTGCATGGCCTTGTCGCCCAGGTTGAACTCGTGGGGCAGCTTGCCTTGGTTGACCAGCACGAAGCGCACGGTCTCGCCGGCCTTGACCTTGATGCTCTTGGGTTCGAAGGCGATGTCCTTGAGCACCACCTCGACGGTGCGGGTGGCCTTGGCCGCCTCGGCCGGCTCGCCGAAGGCGAAGGGTTTGCCGCTGTCGGCGAAGCTCGGCAGGCTGACCAGTGCGAGGGCGGCGGCGATGAACAGGTGTTTCATGGGTGACTCCGGGTCGTTCTGGGAGAATGAGGCCATTCTCGAAAAGGCTGGCTGGCAGCTGGCTGACGGGAAGATTACAACTTTGTCAGCTTGGGCAGGCCGCCGGATCGTCACGTATCATTTCGGCATCACGTTGGCCCTAACCGTTGGTAAACACATGAAACTGCTGATCGTCGAAGACCAGGCCAAGACCGGCCAATACCTGAGCCAGGGCCTGAGCGAAGCCGGTTTCGCCACGGAGCTGGCCATCGACGGCGACACAGGCCAGCACCTGGCCCTGACCGGTGACCACGACCTGCTGATCCTCGATGTGATGCTGCCGGGGCGTAACGGCTGGCAGATCCTCCAGGCCGTGCGCCAGGCCGGACTGGACACGCCGGTGCTGTTTCTCACCGCCCGCGATGCCGTCGAGGACCGTGTCCATGGCCTGGAGCTGGGTGCCGACGACTATCTGGTCAAGCCGTTCGCCTTCTCCGAGCTGCTGGCCCGCGTGCGCAGCCTGCTGCGCCGGGGTGCCAGCGCCAGCCAGGACACCTGCCTGAGCCTGGCCGACCTGCGCCTTGACCTGATTCGCCGGCGCGCCGAGCGGGCCGGCCAGCGCGTCGACCTGACCGCCAAGGAATTCGCCCTGCTCGAACTGCTGCTGCGCCGCCAGGGCGAGGTGCTGCCCAAGTCGCTGATCGCCTCGCAGGTGTGGGACATGAACTTCGACAGCGACACCAACGTCATCGAGGTGGCCATCCGCCGCCTGCGCCTGAAGATCGACGACCACCACGCCACCAAGCTGATCCATACCGTGCGCGGCATGGGCTATGTGCTCGAGGAGCGCCAGGACTGATGCGCCGCCTGTCACTCGGCAGCCGCCTGGCGCTGCTGTTCGCCGCCTGCACCGCCAGTGTCTCGCTGGGCGCCGGCCTGCTGTTCAGCCGCGCCAGCGAGCAGCATTTCGTCGAACTCGACCAGCAGCTGCTCAGCGGCCGCCTGTCGCTGATGCGCAGCCTGCTCGACGGCGTCACCAGCCCCGAGCAACTGGCCACGCGCCTGCCGGGACTGCTCAATGAGCTGAGCCACCAGTCCGACCTGGCCTTGCGCGTGCGCGCGGTCGACGGCACCACCTGGTTCGCCAGCCGCAGCGACCTGCCCGACGCCCCGGATCAGCCCGGCCTGGCCACCCTGCATACCCAGGGCATCGACTACCGCGGGCTGAGCCTGCCGCTGGACGAAACCCGACCCGCCTCGCCGCAGCTGACCCTGTTCCTCGACATCACCCATCACCAGCACTTCCTGCAAGGCATGCAGCGCCTGATCTGGCTCACGGTCGGCCTCAGCGCGCTGGTCACCGCGCTGCTGGGTGCCTGGGCCGTGCGCCGTGGCCTGAAGCCGCTGCGGCGGATGGGCAAGGTCGCCGCCAGCGTCAACGCCCGCTCGCTGACCATCCGCCTGCCGGCCGCCGAGATGCCCGAAGAGCTGGCCGAACTGGCCGGCACGGTCAACGCCATGCTGCAGCGCCTGGACGACGCCTTCCAGCGCCTGTCGGCATTCTCCGCCGACATCGCCCACGAGTTGCGCACGCCGCTGTCCAACCTGCTGACCCACACCCAGGTCACCCTCACCCGCCCGCGCAGCCTCGAGGAATACCGCGAGGCCCTGCATGGCAATCTCGAGGAACTGCAGTGGATGGCCCAGCTGGTCAACGACATGCTCTACCTGGCCAAGGCCGACCATGGCCTGCTGATGCCCAATAGTCAGGCGCTGGACCTGGCGACCGAGGTCGATGCGCTGCTGGAGTATTACGCGCCGCTGGCTGAGGAAGCCGAGGTCAGGCTGTCTCGCGAGGGTCAGGCGCATACCGAGGGCGACCGACACATGCTGCGCCGGGCCTTGTCGAACCTGCTGGACAACGCCCTGCGCTTCACCCCGGCGGGCGGCGAGATCCGTGTGAGCCTTGCGCCGGGGTTGCGCATCGAGGTGGCCAACAGTGGCCCGGCGATCGCCCCGCAACTGCTGGAGCGGCTGTTCGACCGTTTCTATCGGGCAGACCCGGCGCGCCAGGAGGGCAGCAGTGAGCATGCAGGGCTCGGGCTGGCCATCACCCGCTCGATCGTGCAGGCCCACGGCGGGAAGATTCGGGCGGAGTGCGAAGGTGGGTGGACGCGGTTCGTGATCGAGTTGCCTGCGTAGCCCTCATCGCGGGGCAAGCCCGCTCCCACGCCATATTATGATGGCTGGAAATAGGAGGTCTGGCGTGGGAGCCAGATTATGATGCCTGGAAACAGGAGGTCTGGCGTGGGAGCGGGCTTGCCCCGCGATGGACTATAGCCAGATAGCATCCCAATGAGGATAATCCCCCAGCCGCCTGACCAAACCTGCCCTCAAGGGATTAGCCACCACATACCTGGCAAATTCGCGAAGATCTTCCTCCCGCCTCAGCGCTCTGTCGTGATAGCCCGGCTGCCATAATGGTCCTTTCAGTTTTCCAAGCTTGAACAGCGAACATCGGCTGCGCGACTTGAATCGCCGCATAATCGTAGCGAGCGTGTCATCTCCCAACTTGATCAGCCAGTGAAAGTGATCAGGCATGACCACCCATGCGAGGCTGCACAAAGACCCCTCCTGCTCAGCCTGATTGAAATGGAAAGGCAAGCAACGAGCAGCTTGGAAATCTTCAAAAAATGGAAAGCGGTCCCTGGTCGTGCTAGTCAGCAAGTAGACCCGGCTAGGCTCGGAACACCTGCCGTGGCGCAGGCGGTGGGAAGCGGGACGATCCATGTCGATCTCCTTGAAGTAAAATTCTCAAGGTAGATGGCCAATGCAAGCGACAGCGAAGGGAAGCGGTACCGGATGTTTCATGGTTCGTGTACAAGCATCGCGGGGCAAGCCCGCTCCCACGCCAGACCTCATACTTGCAGGCATCAAAGACCGGCGTGGGAGCGGGCTTGCCCCGCGATAGCGCTTACTCGTAACGCAACGCCATCGCCGGTTCGATCTGCGAGGCCCGGTAGGCAGGATAGATGGTCGCCAGGAAGCTCATCACCAGCCCGGCCACGCAGATGATCGCCACGTCGCCCCACTGCAGCTCCGACGGCAGGCTGCTGATGAAGTAGATGTCGGAGGTGAAGATGTGCTGCCCGCTGACCCGCTCGACCCAGCCGACCACGGCGCTGACGTTCAACGCCAGGAGCACCCCGAGCACGCCGCCGATCAAGGTGCCGACGATGCCGATCAGGCTGCCCTGGACCATGAACGTGCCCATGATCTGCGCCGGCGTCGCGCCGATGGTGCGCAGGATGGCGATGTCCGCGCCCTTGTCGTTCACCACCATCACCAGGGTGGCGATGATGTTGAAGGCGGCCACGGCGATGATCATCATCAGCAGCAGGCCGATCATGGTCTTTTCCATCTTCATTGCGCTGAACAGGCTGCCCTGGGTGTGCGACCAGTCGTCGGCGCGGTAGCCGTCGCCCAGCCCGGCGGCGATGGCCTTGGACACCTGCGGCGCGGCGTACAGGTCGTGCAGTTTCAGGCGCACGCCCTGCACCTGGCCCGGTGCCCAGCGCTGCATCTCGCCGGCGTCGGCGATATGGATATAGGCCTGGGAGCCATCCAGTTCGGCGCCGACCTTGAAGATCCCGACCACGGTCAGGCGCTGCATGCGCGGGGTGATGCCGCCCGGCTCCTTGCTGATCTCCGGAACGATCAGGGTCAGCTTGTCGCCGGTGTTCAGGCGAAAGCGTCGCGCCGTCAGCTCACCGATGACCACCCCGTACTCGCCCGGCACCAGGTCCTGCAGGCTGCCCTGGACGATATGCTGGGTGACGATGGAGACCTTGCCCTCCTCGGCCGGGTCGATGCCCGCGACCTGGATCGGCTGCATCGCCCCCTTGTACGAGAGCATGCCCTCCATCTCGGTGATCGGCGCCGCGGCCATCACCGCCGGATTGCCTTCGGCGGTGCTGGCGACCTTGCGCCAGTCGTCCAGCGGCTGCGCGCCGAGGATCGCGGCATGGGGCACCAGGCCGAGCACGCGCGAGCTCATCTCGCGCTGGAAGCCGTTCATCACCGACAGCACCGTGATCATCGCCAGCACGCCAAGCGACAGCCCGATCATCGAGGTCATGGAGATGAACGAGATGAAGTGGTTGCGGCGCTTGGCACGGGTGTAGCGAGCACCGATGAACAAGGACAAGGGTCTGAACATGAACAGGGATACCCAATCTAAGTGTGAACCGGAGCGCCTCAAGGCGCCCCGCGCAAGCGATTCAGATCGCCACCAGGCGCCCGTCTTCCAGGCTCAGCACGCGGTCCATCTGGCGCGCCAGGTTGAGGTCGTGGGTCACCACCAGGAAGGCGGTCTGCGAATGCGTGGACAGCTCGCGCATCAATTCCTGGATACCCATGGCCGTATGGTGGTCGAGGTTGCCGGTGGGCTCGTCGAGCATCACCAGGCCCGGACGATTGACCAGGGCGCGGGCGATCGCCACGCGCTGACGCTCACCACCGGACAGCTCGGCGGGCTTGTGATTCAGCCGGTGCCCCAGGCCGACGCGCTTGAGCAGTGCCTCGGCGCGCTCGCGGGCCTCGGCGATCGGCGTCTTGCCGATCAGCAGCGGCATGCAGGCGTTTTCCAGGGCGGTGAACTCCGCCAGCAGGTGGTGGAACTGGTAGACGAAGCCCAGTGCGCGGTTGCGCAGCAGGCCACGGGCCCGCTCGCCCAGCGCCGACAGCTCCTCGCCGGCCAGCCAGACACTGCCCTGGGTCGGCGTGTCGAGGCCGCCGAGCAGATTGAGCAAGGTACTCTTGCCCGAGCCCGAGCTGCCGACGATGGCCACCCGCTCGCCCGGGTGCAGCTCGAGGTTCAACCCCGACAATACCTGAACAGACTCCGGGCCTTCCTCGTAGCTCTTGCCCAGGTTGCGGCAGCTCAACACGGCTTTATCACTCATGCGCGACTCACTCATAACGTAGCGCCTCCGCCGGCTGGGTGCGCGAGGCGCGCCAGGCCGGATACAGGGTGGCGAAGAAACTCAGGACCAGCGCCGCACCACAGACCATGTACACGTCCTGGGCCTGGATCTGCGACGGCAGGTAATCGATGAAGTACACGTCGGCATTGAGGAACTTGTGCCCGATCAGGGTCTCGATGCCGGCGATGGCCGCGCTCACGTTGAGCGCGCCGAGGATGCCCAGCACCGCGCCGATCAGCGTGCCGACCACGCCGATCACCGTGCCCTGGACCATGAAGATGGCCATGATCTGCCCAGGCGTGGCGCCCAGGGTGCGCAGGATGGCGATGTCGCCGCGCTTGTCGTTGACCACCATCACCAGGGTGGAAATGATGTTGAACGCCGCCACCGCGACGATCAGCAGCAACAGCAGGCCGATCATGGATTTCTCCATGCGGATCGCCTGGTACAGGTTGCCGTGGGTGCGGGTCCAGTCACGCGGGTAGAACTCCTGCTCGCCCAACTGCTGGGCGATGGCCCAGGCGGCCCGCGGGGCCTGGAACAGGTCGTCGAACTTCAGGCGCACGCCCTGGACCTGGTCGGCCTTCCAGCGGTGCAGGCGCGACAGGTCGGCGATGTTGGTCAGCCCCAGGTAGCCGTCGATCTCGCCGGCGCCGACGTGGAAGGTGCCGACCACGGTGAAGCGCTTCATGCGCGGGAACATCCCCGCCGGGGTGACGCTGACCTCGGGGGCGACGAAGGTCAGCTTGTCGCCGATACCCACGCCCAGCTTCTGCGCGGCCCTGTCGCCGATCATGATGCCCCACTCGCCCGGGGCCAGCTTGTCGAGGCTGCCGTCGAGGACGAACTTGTCGATGATCGACACCTCGCGCTCGCGGGCCGGGTCGATGCCGTTGAGCAGCACCTTCTGCACCTTGCCTTCATGGGTCAGCAGGCCCTGCATCTGGGTGAACGGCGCGACCGCCAGCACCTGCGGATTCTGCTTTACTTTAGAGGCGAGGGCCTGCCAGTCGTCGATCGGCTGGCCGGTCTCCAGCGTGGCGTGGGGGATCATCCCCAGCACGCGGGTACGCATCTCGTGGTCGAACCCGTTCATCACCGAGAGCACCACGATCATCACCACCACGCCCAGGGCGAGGCCGATCATCGAGGTGAGCGAAATGAACGAGACGAAGTGATTGCGGCGCTTGGCACGGGTGTAGCGCGTACCAATGAATACGAATAGAGGTCTGAACATGTCGGGGCTTGTTCGGATGAAAGGGAACGTCCTTGTGGCGAGGCGCCTACGGCGGCTTTACACTCGGACCACCGCCGTAACCTTGGGTTCGCCATGACGACATTAGACGAAGAAGATCGCCGCGAATACTACCGCATCGAAGATCGGATCGCACTTCAAATCAGCCCCCTCAGCGCGGCCGAAGCCCTTGAAACAGAACTGTTGCAGGATGATTCCGAGCTGTTCAACCTGCTCAGCGAGCTGCACCTTTCGGACTTCGAGTCGCAGCACCTGTTGCGCCAGCTGAGCGAAAAAGACCGCACCCTGGCCGCCTTCCTGCGCGCCCAGAACAAACGTCTCGACTTGCTCAGCGCCGTGGTCGCCCAGACCCTGATCGGCGAAATCGGCCAGCCGCAGCCGGTGATCATCTCTGAAGGCGGCATCGAGTTCGCCCAGGCGCAGAAGATCGCCACTGGCACCCGGGTCAAGGTGAAGATGGTGCTGATGCCCCGCGCCCACGGCCTGCTCCTGCGCGGCCGGGTCACCCACTGCGACCCGCGCCCCGACGGCGACTTCGAGGTCGGTACCGAGTTCATCGACATGACCGACGCCCAGCGTCAGTTGCTGGCCCGCTACATTTTGCAGCGCCAGCAACAGCAACGACGCCAGGCGCTGGAACAGAACGACCCCGCTTCCTGAAGCCCTTTTCTCTCTGATTTGAAGGAACGAACGTGACCTTGATCTATGGCCACCGCGGCGCCAAGGGCGAAGCGCCCGAGAATACCCTGCAGAGTTTCCGCCAGTGCCTGTCCCATGGCGTGGACCGCTGCGAACTCGACCTGCACCTGTCGGCCGACAACGAGCTGATGGTGATCCACGATCCGACCCTCAAGCGCACCACCGGCCGGCGCGGCAAGGTGGTCGAGCACACGGCGGCCGAGCTGGTCACCTATGATGCGCGCAAGGGCGGCCCGGGGCATGTGCAGCCCTGCCCCATCCCACGGCTCGAGGAATTGTTCGAGAAGTGCCCGTTCGAGCACTGGCAGCTGGAGGTCAAGAGCGCCTCGCGCACCCGTGCCGCCAGCACCGTGCTGGCGATCCGCGAACTGGCCCAGCAATACGGGCTGCTGGACAAGGTCACCATCACCTCGAGCTCACGGGAAGTGCTGGGTGCCGCCCAGGAGCTGGTGCCCGACATCAAGCGCGGACTGGTTGCCGAGTACGCCTGGCTCGACCCGCTGAAGGTCGCGCAGAACTACGACTGCGAGATGCTGGCGTTGAACTGGACGCTGTGCACCCCCGAGCGCCTGATCAAGGCGCAGCGCCAGGGCTTGCACGTGTCGGTATGGACGGTCAACGAACCGGCGCTGATGCGCCGGCTCGCCGACTTTGGCGTGGACAGCCTGATTACAGACTTTCCCGGTTTGGCCAGGACCACCCTCGGGTAGGGCTGAAATCGGTCTCCCCGACCGGCTCAGGCCACCGGTCGGAGCCGCTCAAAAAAGCCGGTTCAGACCATCGTAGGCGGCTACCCGATAGGCTTCGGCCATGGTCGGGTAGTTGAAGGTGGTGTTGACGAAGTACTTCAGGTTGTTCTGTTCGCCCGGCTGGTTCATCACCGCCTGGCCGATGTGGACGATCTCCGAAGCCTGGTAGCCGAAGCAGTGCACGCCGAGGACCTCGAGGGTCTCGCGGTGGAACAGGATCTTCAGCATGCCTTGCGGCTCGCCGGCGATCTGCGCGCGGGCCATGCTCTTGAAGAAGGCCTTGCCCACTTCGTAGGGCACCTTGGCCTGGGTCAGTTCCTGCTCGTTCTTGCCGATCGAGCTGATCTCCGGAATGGTGTAGATGCCGGTCGGCACGTCGTTGACGAAGCGCCAGCTGCCGTTGTCGACGATGCTGCCGGCGGCCGAGCGGCCCTGGTCGTGGGCGGCGCTGGCCAGGCTCGGCCAGCCGATCACGTCACCGGCGCCATAGATGTTCGACACGCTGGTGCGGTAGGTCTCGTCGACCTCTATCTGGCCACGGCTGTTGACCTTGATGCCGATGTTCTCCAGGCCCAGCTTGTCGGTGTTGCCGGTACGACCGTTGCACCACAGCAAGGCGTCGGCCTTGATCTTCTTGCCCGACTTCAGGTGCAGGATCACCCCGTTGTCCAGGCCTTCGACGCGGTCGTATTCCTCGTTGTGGCGCACGGTGATGTTGTTGTTGCTGAAGTGGTAGCTCAGCGCCTGGGAGATTTCCGAGTCGAGGAAGCTCAGCAGCTGGCCGCGGTTGTCGACCAGCTCGACCAGCACGCCCAGGCCGCTGAAGATCGAGGCGTATTCGCAACCGATCACCCCGGCACCGTAGACGATCAGCTTGCGCGGGGTGTGGCTCAGGCTGAGGATGGTGTCGCTGTCGTAGACGCGCGGGTGGTGGAAGTCGATGTCGGCCGGGCGGTACGGGCGCGAGCCGGTGGCGATGATGATGTGCTTGGCGTTGAGCTTCTCGACCACGCCGTTGGGGCAGACCACTTCGACGGTCTGCTCGTCGGCGAAGCTGCCGGTGCCGACGAACACGTCGACGCGGTTGCGCGCGTAGTAGCCGGTGCGCGAGGCAACCTGCTTGCTGATGACCTTCTCGGCGCTCTTGAGCACGTCGGGGAAGGAGAACCAGCGCGGCTCGCCGATGGCGCGGAACATCGGGTTGGTGTTGAACTGCATGATCTGCCGCACGGAGTGACGCAGCGCCTTGGACGGGATGGTGCCCAGGTGGGTGCAGTTGCCGCCGACCTGGCGACGGCTGTCGACCATGGCCACCTTGCGCCCTGCTTTGGCGGCGTTCATTGCCGCGCCTTCTCCGGCCGGACCGGAACCCAGCACCACTACGTCGTAGTTGTAGACAGCCATGCGTACTCCTTCAGAACTGGCCCGCCGGCCGGATGGCCGCGGGGCGCGATCATGTCGCCGGGGCGCCATGAGAAAATTCGGGTGCAGTCTAATCAAGCGTGAACGCCGCGCACATTAACCCTTGGTCGCGTCGTAGGCCATTATTGCCTGCACTACATGTCGTTTCACCGTATCCATGGCATTGATCATCCGTGGCTTGCCTTTCACTCGCCTTTCACCAGCCGCTCGAAGGCCGGCGTGGAACGGGAGACGAAACCACCCTCGACCCGGGTCACCAGCACCGCGGCGATGCCGTGGGCGATGGCGAAGTCCCAGCCCTGCTGCGGCCCGAGGATCAACAGCACGGTCGAGTAGCCGTCGGCCTGCAGCGCCGAGGCGTCGAGCACCGTCACCGCCGCCAGGTCGTGCTCGACCGGGCGCCCGAGACGGGCGTCGAAGGTGTGCGAATAGCGCCGGCCATTGTCCTCGAAATAATGCCGATAGTCACCCGAGGTCGACACGGCCATGTCCTCCACGTCGATGACCTGGCGGGCGATCTGGCGGTCCTCGCGCGGCAACTCCAGGGCCACCCGCCAGGCACTGCCGTCGGGCTTGCGGCCCACGGCCTTGAGCTCGCCGGTGGCTTCGGCGAGAAACGCCTCGATACCCATGGCGCGCAGGCGCTGGGCGATCAGGTCGACGGCGTGGCCGGCGGCGATGCTGTTGAAATCCAGCTCGATGGCGGCGTCCTTGCACAGGGCCTCGCCCTCGATGCGCAGGTGGCGGTAGCCCACGCGCTGGCGAGCACGGGCCAGCGCCTGCGGGTCGGGCACGTGCATCTCGCGGGCCTGGGGGCCGAAGCCCCAGAGGTCGAGCAGCGGCTCGACGGTGAGGTCGAAGGCGCCCTGGCTCTGCTCGGCCAGGTGCTGGCCGAAGCTGGCCAGCTCGAACAGGTCGGCGTCGATGGGCAGGCACTGGTTGGCCGCAAGCTGGTTGAAACGGCTGACGGTGGAGTCGCCGCGGTAGGTGGAGTAGCGGGCATCGATGGCCTGGAGGATGGCCTCGACCTCGGCCTGGACCTGCTCGGGCGCCGGACCGCCGGGTTGGCGCACGTACTGGATGCTGTAGCTGCTGCCCATGGTAGGGCCGCCGAAGCGTTCTAGGGTGGGAGTTGGCTCGCAGGCGGACATCAGGATGAGGATGAAGATTAAAAGCGCACGCAATCTCTAGATCTCGACTGTCAGGACTGACCCTATCGCGGGGCAAGCCCGCTCCCACGCTGGTGATGCTTGTCGCTCTATTTCCTGCGCGGCTGCACTGCCGGCTCACTACTTACTAAGATCGCACATCGGCCGGCGTGGGAGCGGGCTTGCCCCGCGATAGGGCCATCGAATCCTGAAAAAAAACGGGAACCCGAAGGTTCCCGTTTTTTCAACGCATTACAAGCGGATCAGCGTGGAAACGCTGGCGGGTTCACACCGGCCATGTCTTCCATCACGCGCACCACCTGGCAGCTGTAACCGAATTCGTTGTCGTACCAGACGTACAGGACAACGCGGTTGTCGTTGCAGATGGTCGCCTCGGCGTCGACCACACCGGCGTGGCGCGAGCCGACGAAGTCGGTCGATACCACTTCCTGGGAGCTGACGTAGTCGATCTGCTTGTGCAGCTCGGAGTGCATGGCGGTCTGGCGCAGGTACTCGTTCAGCTCTTCGCGGGTGGTGGCCTTCTCGAGGTTCAGGTTGAGAATGGCCATCGACACGTTCGGCGTCGGCACACGGATGGCGTTGCCGGTCAGCTTGCCCTTGAGCACCGGCAGGGCCTTGGCGGCGGCGGTGGCGGCACCGGTCTCGGTGATGACCATGTTCAGCGGCGCGGCGCGGCCACGACGGCTGCCCTTGTGGAAGTTGTCGATCAGGTTCTGGTCGTTGGTGAACGAGTGAACGGTTTCGACGTGACCGTTGACGATGCCGTACTGGTCGTTGATGGCCTTGAGCACCGGCACGATGGCGTTGGTGGTGCAGGACGCCGCCGAGATGATCTTGTCGTCGGCGCTGATGTCGCCGTGGTTGATGCCGTGCACGATGTTCTTCAGCGCGCCCTTGCCAGGTGCGGTGAGGATCACGCGGGCAGCGCCCGGGCAGGCCAGGTGCTGGCCCAGGCCATCGGCGTCACGCCATACGCCGGTGTTGTCGACGATCAGCGCATCGTGGATGCCGTACTGGGTGTAGTCGACTTCGCTCGGGCTCTTGGCGTAGATCACCTGGATCAGGTTGCCGTTGGCGGTGATGGTGTTGTTGGCTTCATCGATGACGATGGTGCCGTCGAACGGACCGTGCACCGAGTCGCGGCGCAGCAGGCTGGCGCGCTTGACCAGGTCGTTCTCGGCGCCCTTGCGCACGACGATGGCGCGCAGGCGCAGGCCGTCGCCGCCACCGGTCTTCTCGATGAGGATGCGCGCCAGCAGGCGGCCGATGCGGCCAAAGCCGTACAGGACGACGTCGGTGCCCTTGCGTGCGGAAGCGTTCTGCTGACCCACGACATCGGCCAGTTCGTCACGGACGAACTGCTCGGCGCTGCGGCCATTGCCTTCGACCTTGAACTTGTTGGCCAGCTTGCCCAGGTCCACCGAGGCGGCGCCCAGCTTCAGCTCGCTCATGGCCTTGAGCAGGGGGAATGTCTCGTGGACGGACAGCTCGGTCTCGTCGGTCTGACGGTGACGGGCAAAGCGGTGGGCTTTGAGGATCGAGATAACCGAACGGTTGATCAGGCTGCGGCCATAGATCGAGCTCACCACGTTGTTGTTGCGGTAGAGCTGACCGATAAGCGGGATCATCGCTTCAGCCAGGGCTTCACGATCGATCCACTCACCAAGACACTGGTCGGGCTTCTGAGTCACGGTAACCTTCCACATGTAGGGGAACAAAAAAGGGGCTACATTATGACGCCCCTCGGCGTATCGGGCAATGAGCGCCTGTCGCCGACGCCAGACCCCGTCGTCATGCCCTCGCGAGCCTGACAGCGAGCCCCGGCACCGGTACAATCGACCTCTTTGCCGCAACGCTTGGAGTCCGATCTCCCGTGTCAGTTCTGCGCCTACCGCAAATGTCGGCCACGGCCGGCAAACAAACCTGGGGCAACCTGCCCGGCGCCGCCTTGAGCCTGGCCATCGCCGAGGCGGCCAGTACCGCCGGTCGCTTCACCTTGCTGCTGACCGCCGACAGCCAGGCGGCCGATCGCCTCGAGCAGGAGCTGCGCTTCTTCGCGCCGGCGCTGCCGGTGCTGCCGTTCCCCGATTGGGAAACCCTGCCCTACGACCTGTTCTCGCCGCACCAGGACATCATCTCCCAGCGCATCGCCAGCCTCTACCGGCTGCCGGAACTGGACCACGGCATCCTCGTCGTGCCGATCACCACCGCCCTGCACCGCCTGGCCCCCACGCGCTTCCTGCTGGGCAGCAGCCTGGTGCTGGACGTCGGCCAGAAGATCGACGTCGAGCAGATGCGCACGCGCCTCGAGGCCAGCGGCTACCGCTGCGTCGACACGGTCTACGAGCATGGCGAGTTCGCCGTGCGCGGCGCGCTGATCGACCTGTTCCCCATGGGCAGCAAGCAGCCGTACCGCATCGACCTGTTCGACGACGAGATCGAGACCCTGCGCACCTTCGACCCGGAGTCGCAGCGTTCGATCGACAAGGTCGACTCGATTCGCCTGCTGCCGGCGCGCGAGTTCCCCATGCAGAAGGACGAGGTGACGCGCTTCAAGGCGCGCTTCCGTGAACGGTTCGACGTGGATTTTCGCCGCAGCGCGATCTTCCAGGACCTGACAAGCGGCATCATCCCCGCCGGCATCGAGTACTACCTGCCGCTGTTCTTCGAAGAGACCGCCACCCTGTTCGACTACCTGCCGACGGACACCCAGGTGTTCTCCCTGCCGGGCGTGGAGCAGGCCGCCGAGCACTTCTGGAACGACGTGCGCGGGCGCTATGAAGAGCGTCGCGGCGACCTCAGCCGGCCGCTGCTGCCGCCGGCGGAGCTGTTCATGCCGGTGGAGGACTGCTTCGCCCGCCTCAAGCAATGGCCACGGGTGGTGATCGGTGCCGACGACGTCGAGCCCGGCGTCGGCCGCGAGCGCTTCCCGGCCCGCGCCCTGCCCAACCTGGCCATCGAAGCCAAGGCCAACCAGCCGCTGGCGGAGCTGGCGAGCTTCCTCGACCAGTTCCCCGGCCGCGTGCTATTCACGGCGGAATCGGCGGGCCGGCGCGAAGTGCTGCTGGAACTGCTCGAACGCCTGAAGCTGCGCCCGCACACCGTCGACGGCTGGGCCGACTTCGTCAGTGGCGGTGAACGCCTGGCGATCACCATCGCGCCGCTGGACGACGGCCTGCTGCTGGACGACCCCAGCCTGGCCCTGGTCGCCGAAAGCCCGCTGTTCGGCCAGCGCGTGATGCAGCGCCGGCGCCGCGAGAAACGTGGCGAGGCGGCCAACGACGCGGTGATCAAGAACCTCACCGAGCTGCGCGAAGGCGCCCCGGTGGTGCACATCGACCACGGCGTGGGCCGCTACCTGGGCCTGGCGACCCTGGAGATCGACGGCCAGGCCGCCGAGTTCCTCACCCTCGAATACGCCGAGGGCGCCAAGCTCTACGTGCCGGTCGCCAACCTGCACCTGATCGCCCGCTACACCGGCAGCGACGACGCCCTGGCGCCACTGCACCGGCTGGGCTCCGAAGCCTGGCAGAAAGCCAAGCGCAAGGCTGCCGAACAGGTGCGCGACGTTGCCGCCGAGCTGCTCGACATCTATGCCCGCCGCGCCGCGCGCAAAGGCTATGCCTTCGCCGATCCGGCCGCCGACTACGCCACCTTCAGCGCCGGCTTCCCGTTCGAGGAAACCCCCGACCAGCAAGCCGCCATCGAGGCGGTACGCGCCGACATGCTCGCCAGCCAGCCGATGGACCGCCTGGTGTGTGGCGACGTCGGCTTCGGCAAGACCGAGGTGGCCATGCGCGCCGCCTTCATCGCCGTGCACGGCGGACGCCAGGTCGCATTGCTGGTACCCACCACCCTGCTCGCCCAGCAGCACTACAACAGCTTCCGCGACCGCTTCGCCGACTGGCCGGTGAAGGTCGAGGTGATGAGCCGCTTCAAGTCGGCCAAGGAAGTCGCCAGCGCCGCGGCGGACCTGGCCGAAGGCAAGATCGACATCCTCATCGGCACTCACAAGCTGTTGCAGGACGACGTGCGCTTCAAGGACCTGGGCCTGGCCATCATCGACGAGGAACACCGCTTCGGCGTGCGCCAGAAAGAGCAGCTCAAGGCCCTGCGCAGCGAGGTGGACATCCTCACCTTGACCGCAACGCCCATTCCACGGACGCTGAACATGGCGGTGTCGGGCATGCGCGACCTGTCGATCATCGCCACCCCGCCGGCCCGGCGCCTGTCGGTGCGCACCTTCGTCATGGAGCAGAACAAGAGCACGGTCAAGGAGGCGCTGCTGCGTGAACTGCTGCGCGGTGGCCAGGTGTACTACCTGCACAACGACGTCAAGACCATCGAGAAGTGCGCCGCGGAACTGGCCGAACTGGTGCCCGAGGCGCGCATCGGCATCGGTCACGGGCAGATGCGCGAGCGCGAACTCGAACAGGTGATGAGCGACTTCTATCACAAGCGCTTCAACGTGCTGATCGCCTCGACCATCATCGAGACCGGCATCGACGTGCCCAGCGCCAACACCATCGTCATCGAACGCGCCGACAAGTTCGGCCTGGCCCAGCTGCACCAGCTGCGCGGCCGGGTAGGTCGTAGCCACCACCAGGCCTACGCCTACCTGCTGACGCCGCCGCGCCAGCAGATCAGTGCCGATGCCGAAAAGCGCCTGGAGGCCATCGCCAACACCCAGGACCTGGGCGCAGGTTTTGTCCTGGCCACCAACGACCTGGAGATCCGCGGCGCCGGCGAGCTGCTCGGCGAAGGCCAGAGCGGGCAGATCCAGGCGGTTGGCTTCACCCTGTACATGGAAATGCTCGAGCGCGCGGTCAAGGCCATCCGCAAGGGCACCCAGCCGAACCTCGAGCAGCCGCTCGGCGGCGGCCCGGAGATCAACCTGCGCCTGCCGGCGCTGATCCCCGAGGACTACCTGCCCGACGTGCATGCGCGCCTGATCCTCTACAAGCGCATCGCCTCGGCGGCCGACGAAGAGGGCCTCAAGGACCTGCAGGTGGAAATGATCGACCGCTTCGGCCTGCTGCCCGAGCCGACCAAGAACCTGATGCGCCTGACCCTGCTCAAGCTGCAGGCGGAAAAGCTCGGTATCAAGAAAGTCGATGCCGGCCCCAATGGCGGCAAGCTCGAGTTCGAGGCCGAGACCCCGGTCGACCCACTGACCCTGATCAAGCTGATCCAGGGCCAGCCCAAACGCTACAAGTTCGAAGGCGCGACCCAGTTCCGCTTCCTGGTACCGATGGAACGCCCCGAAGAACGTTTCAACACCCTGGAAGCGCTGTTCGAGCGCCTCACCCCACAAAATCCATAAGGAAGCTTCATGCGTGCCATCCGTTGCCTGACCCTGCTGCTGGCCCTGCTCGCGCCAGCTGCCTTCGCCGCAGGCCCCTACCAGGTGGAAATGATCCTGGTGCGGCAGAACGCCGTGCCGGCGATCACCAGCCCGTTCGCCCCGGAAGACTGGAGCGCCGGCGCGCCGCGCCTGGAAAAAGGCGCCGAGCGCCCGACCGGCCTGGGTGACGAAGTCACCCGCCTGCAGGCCACCGCCGACTACACCGTGCTGCTGCACAAGGCCTGGCAGCAGGACGGCGATACCGTCGCCGTGAGCGCCGGTGACGAGCAATTCGGCCATTTCCCCATCGAAGGCAACCTGAGCATCAGCGAAGATCGCTTCATCGCCGTCGACGCCAACTTCTGGGTCAACCAGCTCGACGGCAACGGCAGCGTGATGCAGAGCGAACAGCTCAAGCAGAGCAACAGCAACATGAAGGCCGGCCAGCTGACCTTCTTCGATGGCGGGCATCTGGCGCTGCTGCTCAGGGTTTCGCCGGCCGGCATGCGCAAGATCCCGCTGCCGGATCCGGAAATGATGGAGCAGTGAAACCGTGAACGCCGATGTGCAGAAGCTGGCGGCCGAGAACCCGAGCTGGAAGCGCGATTTTTCCGCGGCCACCCTGCAACGTGGTGAACGGTACGCCGAACAGGGCCTGGTGCAGATCCAGTCCCACGGCGACTCGCGCATCGCGTCCACCTGCCACGGCAGCGGCGGCAATGTCTATCGCCAGCGGATCATCATCACTGCCGGCCCCTCCGGGCAGTGCCATGTGCGCGGCGACTGCTCCTGCCCGGTCGGCACCAACTGCAAGCACTGCGCCGCCGCGCTCTATACCCTGGCCAACAGCTACGGACACGTCGCGGCCAACGGCGACCAGTTGCCCCATCACCTGCAGCACTGGCTGCAGGGGCTGGAGCCGCCTGCGCCCAGGCAAGACGGCGCTGAAGACCGGCGCGGGCGCATGGTCTGCTACGAGTTGATGCTCGTCGATGACCACAGCAGCTGCGCGCTGCGCGTGCGCAAGGGTACTCGCGAAGAGCACGGCATCCGCTACAGCCGCATCCATTCGTTATACGAATTACTTTACGAGCCGCCGAAGTACGTCAAGGAGGAAGACCTGCGCATCCTGCGCCAGCTCTCCGCGCAGAACGCGCCCTATGGCCAGGAACGCGGCTACACGCTCAAAGGTCATGAAGGCGGCGAATTGCTGCAGCGGGTGCTGGACACCGGGCGCCTGATGTTCATTGAAGAGCTGCCGCTGCTGCTGCAGGGCGCAGAGCGCCGGGCACAGTTCCGCTGGGTTCGCCTGGACAACGGTGACTACCGGGGCATGTGGTACTGCGGCGAGCAGCCGCTAAATTGCATACTGCCGCTGATACCGCTGTTCTATTTCGATATCGATACCAAGGAAGTCGGCACCGTCGGCCACGACCTGGATCCGCACACTGCCCTGCAGCTGTCCCTTGCTCCCGATGTACCGGAACACCTCATCGTGCCCCTCAGCCACAAGCTCAACGCCCTCAATCATCACCTGCCGACGCCCACCACCGTGCAGCAGGAGCAGCTCGACGACATCCAGCCGACCCCGCACCTGACCCTCGGCAGCCTCGAATTCAGCGCCTACACGCCCAAGACCGGACGCATGCAACGGCAGATGCAGCACCGCGCCGCGCTGGCGTTCGACTACGACGGCCTGCGCGCCAGTGGCGGCGACGACAAGCCACTGAGCCGCCTGGTGGGCAGCACCAGCCAGCGCATCCGCCGCCAGCCCCAGACCGAGCAGGCCCTGCGCAAGGTGTTGCGCGAGCATGGCTTCAAGCCCGCCACCCGCCAGAGCAAGGCCCTGCCCGACAGCGCCGGCGAGATGCTCCAGTTGCCTGACGACGAAGCCTGGCTGCGCTTCGCCCGCGAAGGCCTGCCGCGCCTGCGTGAGGCCGGCTGGGCCATCGATGTGCACCGCGACTTCGCCTTCAACCTGCACGAGGTCGACGACTGGTACGCCACCATCGATGAAGCACCGGGCCACGAATGGTTCGACCTGGAACTGGGCATCGTCGTCGAGGGCCAGCGCCACAGCCTTCTGCCGATCGTCCTGCAGCTGCTGCGCGCCAGCCCCGAGCTGCTGCGCCCCAGCGAACTGGCGCGGCGCAGTGACGATGAACACCTGCTGATCGACCTCAACCGCGCCCGCCACGACAGCCCGGCGCTGCGTGTCGCCCTGCCCTATGGGCGAATCAAGGCGGTGATGGGCACCTTGGGCGAGTTGTACCTGCACGACGACGTCAGCGGCCCGAGCCTGCGTCTGGAGCGCGCCGACGCGGCGCGACTGAACGACATCGACCACCTGCCGCTGCAGTGGGAAGGGGGCAGCCAGGTGCGCGACCTGGGCCGGCGCCTGCGCGACGCCCGCGATCTGCAGGTGGCACCGCCCAAGGGCCTGAACGCCACCCTGCGCCCCTACCAGCAGCAAGGCCTGAACTGGCTGCAGGCCCTGCGCGAGATGGGCACCGGCGGCATCCTCGGCGACGACATGGGCCTGGGCAAGACCCTGCAGACCCTGGCCCACCTGCTGCTGGAGAAGGAAGCCGGACGCCTGGCCCACCCGGCACTGGCGGTGATGCCCACCAGCCTGGTACCGAACTGGCTAGACGAAGCCCGGCGCTTCGCCCCCGACCTGCGCGTCCTGGCCCTGCACGGCCCCGGCCGCAACAAGCACTTCGCCAACCTGGCCGACTACGACCTGGTGCTGACCACCTACGCCCTCGTCCCCCGCGACCTGGAACACCTCAAGGCCCAGCCCTGGCACCTGCTGGTGCTGGACGAGGCGCAGAACATCAAGAGCAGCACCAGCAAGGCCGCCCAGGCCGTGCGCGAGCTGCAGGCCAGCCAGCGGCTGTGCCTGACCGGCACGCCGATGGAGAACAACCTCGGCGAGCTGTGGTCGATCTTCCACTTCCTGATGCCCGGCTGGCTGGGTGACAGCAAGCGCTTCACCCAGGACTACCGCACCCCGATCGAACGCCACGGCGATGCCGAGCGCATGGCCCACCTGGCCAGCCGCATCCGCCCGTTCCTGCTGCGCCGCACCAAGGAGCAGGTGGCCACCGAACTGCCGGCCAAGACCGAGATGATCCACTGGGTCGAGCTCAGCGACGCCCAGCGCGACACCTACGAAGCGGTGCGGGTGGCGATGGACAAGAAGGTCCGCGACGAGATCGCCCGCAATGGCGCCGCCCGCAGCCAGATCGTCATCCTCGACGCGCTGCTCAAGCTGCGCCAGGTGTGCTGCGACCTGCGCCTGGTCAAGGGCACCGAGACCAAGGGCACGTTCGCCGACAAGGGCAAGCTGGGCAGCCTGCTGGAAATGCTCGAGGAGCTGCTCAGCGAGGGGCGCAAGGTGCTGCTGTTCTCGCAGTTCACCTCGATGCTGGCGCTGATCGAGTTCGAGCTGGAGAAGCGCGGCATCCGCTACAGCCTGCTGACCGGCGACACCCGCGACCGCCGCGCGCCGGTGCAACAGTTCCAGAACGGCGACAGCGAGGTGTTCCTGATCAGCCTCAAGGCCGGCGGCACCGGGCTGAACCTGACCGCCGCCGACACCGTGATCCACTACGACCCGTGGTGGAACCCGGCCAGCGAGAACCAGGCCACCGACCGCGCCTACCGCATCGGCCAGGACAAGCCGGTGTTCGTGTTCAAGCTGATCACCCGGGGCACGGTGGAGGAGAAGATCCAGCAGTTGCAACAGGAGAAGGCGGCGCTGGCGGCCGGGTTGCTCGATGGCGGGCAGGCCGGGCAATGGCGGCTGGGGGATGACGAGATCGAGGCGCTGTTCGCGCCGCTGCCGGGTAAGCGCGGGCGTTAAGCCAGGCTTTTCCCGTGCCGGCCTCTTCGCGGGTAAACCCGCTCCCACAGGGACGGCGTATTCCTTGAGGGTGACGCCTTACCTGTGGGAGCGGGTTTACCCGCGAAGAAGCCAACGCGGTCAATCGACCAGCTGGGCTTCCTTCAACGCCCCCAGCGCCTCCAGCCAACGCGGCTGCTGGCGGTAATCGGTACGCGCGAAGCCCTGCCCGCGCATCCGCGCGATCCGTGGCGACGGCTTGACCTTCATCCGCTGCGCCGCGCTCAACGCCAGCTCCGCCGCCGCCCGGTCGTTGCACACCAGGCCCATGTCGCAGCCGGCGCTCAGGGCCGCCTCGATACGACTGGCGGCATCGCCCACCACATGGGCGCCGGCCATGGACAGGTCGTCGCTGAAGATCACCCCGTCAAAGCCCAGCTCGCCCCGCAGGATGTCCTGCAGCCAGCGCCGGGAGAAGCCGGCCGGCTGGTTGTCGACCTGCGGATAGATCACATGGGCCGGCATCACCGCCGCCAACTGGCCACCCAGGCGGGTGAACGGCACCAGGTCGGCGGCGCGCAGCTGCTCCAGGCTGCGCTCGTCGACCGGGATCGCCACATGGGAGTCGGCTTCGGCCCAGCCGTGGCCGGGGAAATGCTTGCCGCAGGCAGCCATGCCCGCGGCGTTCATGCCGCGGATGAACGCACCGGCCAGCTCGGTGGCACGCTGTGGATTGCCTTCGAAGGCGCGGCTGCCAACCACGGCGCTGCGCTGGTGATCGAGGTCCAGCACCGGAGCGAAGCTCAGGTCCAGGCCCACCGCCAGCACCTCGGTGGCCATCAGCCAGCCGCACTGCTCGGCCAGGTACTCGGCATTGGCGTTGTCGGCGATCGCGCGCATGGCCGGCAGGCGCACGAAGCCCTGGCGCAGGCGCTGGACCCGCCCGCCTTCCTGGTCCACGGCGAGGATCAGCTCGGGGCGAATCGCGCGGATCGACGCGCACAGCTCGCGCACCTGGCGCGGGCTGTCGACGTTGCGGGCGAAGATGATCAGGCCGGCCACTTCGGGCTGGCGCAGCAGATGGCGGTCTTCGGCGGTCAGCCATTTACCGGCGATATCCACCATCAGGGAGCCTTGCAGGCTGGCAGTCATAGGGAGTCCTTCATGGGAGGTCCAGGGGCGCTTCGCCGTGGCGCGGGCGCACGCAAGCATCGGACAACGAAGTGCCCGATGGTTCAGTGGCGAAGCGGCCGTGCTGGCGGAAAATGCGGCGAGAGACAAGGTCAGACATGCGCGCTAGCTTAGCGCAAGCGCCCTGCCCCGCCCAGTGCTCAGGCCTTGGCGGGGGCGGCGGACTTGCTGCGCGGACGCAACTGCGCCGTGGCCATGGCCTCGTCGGTGACGCCGCTGTCGGCGCGCATGCCGGCGGCCAGGAACGGCACCATCAGGCGCATGACCTGCTCGATCGAGGTGTTGATGCCGAAATCGGTCTCGGCGATGGCCCGCAGGGCCTTGATCCCCGACATGCTGAACGCTGCGGCGCCGAGCATGAAGTGCACGCGCCAGAACAGCTCCAGCGGCGGGATGCGCGGCGCGGCCTCGTTGACCAGCAGCATGTAGCGGCGGAACACCTTGCCGTACATGTCTTCCAGGTAGCGCCGCAGGTGCCCCTGGCTCTGGCTGAAGGCCAGGCCCAGCAGGCGCATGAAGATCGACAGGTCGTTGTTGCTGCGCGGCTGCACGGCCAGGGCCTGTTCCACCAGCATCTCCAGCAGCTCTTCGAGCGAGGCCTTCTGCTCGGGACGCGCCTGACGACGCTCCAGCTCGCGCTCCAGGCTCGCGCAGAACGGCCCCAGGAAGCGCGAGAACACCGCCTGGATCAGGGCCTTCTTCGAACCGAAATGGTAGTTCACCGCCGCCAGGTTGACCCCGGCCTTGCTGGTGATCAGCCGCAATGAGGTTTCCGCGAACCCGCGCTCCGCGAACAGCTGCTCCGCCGCATCGAGGATGCGTTCAACGGTTTCCGATTGGGCCATGACTACTCCGCCTGACAAACAGTTGTTTGAAACATACGTTTCAGGCCTGCCGATGTCAAGGCTGGGTGACCGGTCGGTCGCCATTTAAAAGCGCCAAGAGTCAGGCTGCAAGCGACAAGATGCGTCGGCGTTTCGATCTTTCTTGGTCCGGGTGGGTTGCAGGCCGCGAGCCACTGTATATAATTCCAGTCACTGTATAAAAAGACAGAGCCCTCGCCCATGCTGAAACTGACGCCACGCCAAGCCGAGATTCTGGCCTTCATCAAGCGCTGCCTCGAAGACAACGGCTTCCCGCCGACCCGCGCCGAGATCGCCCAGGAGCTGGGCTTCAAGTCGCCCAACGCCGCCGAGGAACACCTGAAGGCCCTGGCCCGCAAGGGTGCCATCGAGATGACCCCCGGCGCCTCCCGCGGCATCCGCATTCCCGGCCTGGAGCCGAAAAGCGACGACAGCGGCCTGCCCATCATCGGCCGGGTCGCCGCCGGCGCGCCGATCCTCGCCGAGCAACACATCGAGGAATCCTGCAACATCAACCCGGCCTTCTTCCATCCCCGCGCCGACTACCTGTTGCGCGTGCACGGCATGAGCATGAAGGACATCGGCATCTTCGACGGCGACCTGCTGGCCGTGCACACCACCCGCGAAGCCCGCAACGGCCAGGTGGTGGTGGCCCGCATCGGCGACGAAGTGACCGTCAAGCGCTTCAAGCGCGAAGGCAGCAAGGTCTGGCTGATCGCCGAAAACCCCGAATTCGCCCCCATCGAAGTCGACCTGAAGGAACAGGAGCTGGTGATCGAGGGCTTGAGCGTCGGCGTCCTGCGCCGCTGAACCAGGAGGCGTCATGCAGCCGTTCACCCATGCACCCCAGCAAGCCCAGCTGCCGCTGTTCGAGGCCTTTCTCGCCCAGCCGGTGCTACCCGGCCTCAAGCCCGCTCCGGCAGCGCGCAAGAGCAGCCAGCCCGAGCTGTTCAGCGAACTGGCCCTGCGCGGCGCGCCCGGGCATTGCCAGAGCCTGCTGGCGCCGGTCCTGCGCGAACTCAGCGAAGAAGACGACAGCCGCTGGCTGACGCTCATCGCCCCGCCCGGCAGCCTCACCCAGGCCTGGTTGCGCGATGCAGGTCTCAACCGTGAACGTATCCTGCTGCTGCAACCCGGTGGCAACCAGACCGCCCTGCAACTGGCCTGCGAAGCGCTGCGCCTGGGCCATAGCCACACCGTGGTCAGCTGGCTGGGCACCCTCAACGGCAGCGCTCGCCAACAGCTGCAGCGCGCCGCCGCCAGCGGAAACGCACAAAGCCTGAACATCCGCCTCGGCTGATGTTCAGGCTTTGCCTGTCAAACGCTTGAAACCCTGGGCAGGTAACCTGCCTCAGTGAAGGACGCGCGGCCCCTCTTCACGCTCGAAGTCACCCTCGACGAGGCGGCCGGCCATCTGCACGCCGACGCTGAGCATGGCCTTGGCCACTTCCACATGCTGTCCTTGCAGGAATGCCTTGGCATCCTCGGAGAAATCCAAGGTCACCAGGGAGCCTTCATCCTCGGCACGGCGCAGCTCGATCCGGCCATCAGGCAACTCGACAATTTCTAGAAAGGACGTTGACATAAAGGGCCTACTTTTCACGAAAGGCCATCAGTGTACCAGCCATGGCGGCGGTCAGCACTCACTCAGCGCTTCGCGGAATCGTCTCACCAGGCTTTTCAGGTTCTGCCGCCAGGCTTCAAGCTCCTCGCGGGAAAGCTCGGCCGGCTCGGGCTCGTCCAGATTGACGGCCTGGATCAGCGGCTGGGTGACGTCGCCCTTCACGGCTTTCTTCGCGACCGGCGGTCGGAACAAATCGGCATAAGCGGCCAGCAGGCGCGCCAGCCAGGTTTCCGGCTGACGGGCCAGCTCCAGCAACTCGGCCATTTCCGGTATCGCCACGCTCTGCAGCACCTCGTCGCTGAACAGCAGCTCGGCCCGTGACGCCGAGGCCTGGGGCAAGCGGTAGAAACCGGCGATCTCGTGACACAGCCCCAGCAGCGCGCCATACAGGTGGAACAGCGCCGATTCGCGCTCGGCCTGGAGCAGGCCCTGGGCGTTCATGGCCTGGCTGTCGGCGGCCTTGGCCATGGATTCCAGGGCAAGGCCGGCGAAGAACAGTTTCTGGTTGGTGCGGGTGTAGAGTTCCTGGGCCATTTTCCATGACCTCCCATGGGCAGCAAGGCGATATCGCAGTTTCGGGGCTGCCAAGCGTTACCGCAAGCACAAACGATCGCGGGGCAAGCCCGCTCCCACGAGGTCCAAGCAGAACCTCGTGGGAGCGGCGGTGCGCCGATGCGACTTGCCCCGCGATGAGCCTGAGACTCAGATCAGCGCTTGTCTTCGACCTTCCACGCCTTGCCGTCGTAGAACGCCTTCCAGCCGGTCGGCTTGCCGTCGACCTCGGATTGCACGTACTGCTCCTTGGTCTTGCGGCTGTAGCGAATCACCGTCGGGCGACCGTCCGGGTCCTTCTGCGGCGCTTCGCAGAGGAAGTGGTACTTCGGATCGATCTCGTGCTTGTGCGGGACGATCTCCAGCACCAGTGGCGCGCGGGTTTCACGGTTCTTCGGGAACTGGCTGGCGGCCAGGAACAGGCCCGAGGCGCCGTCGCGCAGCACATAGGTGTCGTCGACCTTTTCGCACTTGAGCTCCGGCATGTCCACCTTGTCCATCTTCGGCGGCGCTGCCTCGCCGCTCTTGAGCAACTTGCGGGTGTTCTTGCAGGTGGGGTTGGTGCAGCCGAAGAACTTGCCGAAACGGCCGGTCTTGAGCTGCATCTCGCTGCCGCACTTGTCGCATTCCAGGCTCGGGCCTTCGTAGCCCTTGATGCGGTAGCTGCCCTCCTCGATCTCGTAGCCAGCGCAATCCGGGTTGTTGCCACAGATGTGCAGCTTGCGCTTCTCGTCGAGCAGGTAGGCGTCCATCGCCGTCGAGCAGATCGGGCAGCGGTGCTTGCCGCGCAACACCAGCGACTCGGACTCACCTTCGTCGTCGGCGGCGATCTCGTCGCCCGGCACCAGGTTGACCGTGGCCTTGCAGCGCTCCTTCGGCGGCAGGCTGTAGCCCGAGCAGCCGAGGAACACGCCGGTGGAGGCGGTACGGATCATCATCGGCCGGCCGCATTCCTTGCAGGCGATGTTGGTCAGGGTCGGCTGGTTGGCGCGCATGCCGTGCTCGCTGGACTCGGCGGTCTGCAGCTTCTTGCTGAAGTCGCCATAGAACTCGTCGAGGACGTTTTTCCAGTCACGCTCGCCCTGGGCCACATCGTCGAGGTTCTCTTCCATGCCGGCGGTGAAGCCGTAGTCCATCAGGTTGGCAAAGCTCTCGGACAGGCGCTCGGTGACGATGTCGCCCATCTTCTCGGAGTAGAACCGGCGGTTGTGCAGTGTCACATAACCGCGATCCTGGATGGTCGAGATGATCGCCGCATAGGTCGATGGACGGCCGATGCCGCGCTTTTCCATTTCCTTGACCAGGCTCGCTTCGGTGAAGCGCGCCGGCGGCTTGGTGAAGTGCTGGCTGGGGTCGAGCTGGATCAGCTTGAGCGCCTCGCCCTGGGCCATTTCCGGCAGCACGTCGTCCTCGCCCGGCTTGCTCTGTTGCGGCAGGACGCGGGTGTAACCGTCGAACTTGAGGATGCGGCCCTTGGCACGCAGCTCGAACTCGCCGGCCACCACGGTGACGCTGGTGGACAGGTATTGCGCCGGCGGCATCTGGCAGGCCAGGAACTGGCGCCAGATCAGCTCGTACAGGCGCTCGGCGTCACGCTCCATGCCGCTGAGTTTGGTCGGATGGGTGTTCACGTCCGACGGACGAATCGCCTCGTGCGCCTCCTGGGCGCCTTCCTTGCTGCCGTAGACGATCGGCGCGGCGGGCAGGTATTGCTTGCCGAATTCTTTCTCGATGTAGCTGCGGGCCATCTCGACGGCGTCGGTCGACAGGTTGGTCGAGTCGGTACGCATGTAGGTGATGTAGCCGGCTTCGTACAGACGCTGGGCCATCATCATGGTCTTCTTCACCCCGAAGCCCAGGCGGTTGCTCGCGGCCTGCTGCAGGGTGGAGGTGATGAACGGCGCCGACGGCTTGCTGCTGGTCGGCCGGTCCTCGCGCTTGCTCACGCTGTAGCTGGAGGCCTTGAGCTTTTCCAGCGCGGCCATGGCCTGGGCTTCGTTGAGCGGCTTGAAGGCCTCGCCCTTCTCGCGGGCCACCTCGAAACGCACCTTGGCGTTCTTGGCGGTGCCCAGGTCGGCGTGGACTTCCCAGTACTCTTCCGGGTTGAACGCGCGGATCTCGCGCTCACGCTCGACCACCAGCTTCACCGCCACCGACTGCACGCGGCCGGCGGACAGGCCGCGGGCGATCTTGGCCCACAACAGCGGCGAGACCATGTAGCCGACCACGCGGTCGAGGAAGCGCCGCGCCTGCTGGGCGTTGACCCGGTCGATATCGAGCTCGCCCGGCTGGGAGAAGGCTTCCTGGATCGCCTTTTTGGTGATCTCGTTGAACACCACGCGCTTGTAGCGGCTGTCGTCACCACCGATGGCTTCGCGCAGGTGCCAGGCAATGGCTTCCCCCTCGCGATCCAAGTCGGTTGCGAGATAGATGGTGTCGGCATCCTTGGCCAGGCGGCGCAGCTCCTCGATCACCTTCTCCTTGCCGGGAAGGATCTCGTACTTGGCCTTCCAGCCCGCCTCCGGGTCGACACCCATGCGCGCGACCAGGGTGCGGCGCGCCTTCTCCTTCGGCGACAAGGCCGGAGCCTCGGCCGCGGCCTTGCCGCGCTTGGCCGCCGGTTCCTTGCTCGCACTGGCGGAACCGCTGGTGGGAAGGTCACGGATGTGGCCGATACTCGACTTCACCACGTACTGGCTGCCCAGGTACTTGTTGATGGTCTTGGCCTTGGCCGGGGATTCCACAATGACCAGCGATTTGCCCATGGATCGGAGTATTCCTGAATCTGAAGATGAAAAACGCGTCAGGTGCCGGACGCGGCACCGCTATATATAGTGGCAAAAGAGTGAGGTCAAGCGTGGTCGATCACTCGTGCGCCTTGCCAAGCCGCTCGCCCAGCCCCTCTTCGGCCTTGACCAAAGCAAAGCGTGGCACCTGCTCGCCGTCAACCTCGACGGACTCCTGGAACATCGAAAGTGGCCTGACCCAGAAGCTGTAGTCACCATACAGGCACTGGTAGAAGACCATCCACTCTTCGCTCTCGGAATGCCGCGCCGCGCTGAACACGCGGTATTCAGGGCCTTTGTAATGCCGGTACACACCAGGTTGTATCTGCATGTCACTCGCCCTCTTGAACAAATCCTGTAAAAAACAAAAACCGGGGCACATGGCCCCGGCTGCTGTCCCGCGACGCGATCAGACGCGTTCGAAGACAGTGGTGATGCCTTGGCCCAGGCCGACACACATGGTGGCGACGCCCAGGGTACCGCCATTCTGCTTCATGACGTTGAGCAGGGTGCCGGAGATCCGCGCACCGGAGCAACCGAACGGGTGGCCCAGGGCGATGGCGCCGCCGTGCAGGTTAACCTTCTCATCCATCTTGTCGAGCACTTTCAGGTCCTTCAGCACCGGCAGGGCCTGTGCGGCGAAGGCTTCGTTGAGCTCGAAGAAGTCGATGTCGGCGATGGTCAGGCCAGCGCGCTTGAGGGCTTTCTGCGTCGCCGGAACCGGGCCGTAGCCCATGATCGCAGGGTCGACACCGGCCACCGCCATCGAGCGGATCACCGCCAGTGGCTGGATCCCCAGGTCCATGGCGCGCTGGCCGGACATGACGATCATGCACGAGGCGCCGTCGGTGATCTGCGAGGAGGTACCTGCGGTGACGGTGCCACCTTTGGGGTTGAACGCCGGCTTGAGCGACGCCAGGCCTTCGAGGGTGGTTTCCGGGCGAATGGTCTCGTCGTAGTCGAAGACCTTCAGGAAGCCGTTCTCGTCGTAACCCTGCATCGGGATGATCTCGTCCTTGAACTTGCCCTCGACCGTCGCCTTGTGGGCGAGCTGGTGCGAACGCAGGCCGAACAGATCTTGTTGCTCACGGGTGATGCCGTGCATCTTGCCGAGCATCTCGGCGGTCAGGCCCATCATCCCGGAAGCCTTGGCGGCGTGCAAGGACATGTGCGGGTTGGGGTCGACGCCGTGCATCATGCTGACGTGCCCCATGTGCTCGACACCACCGACCACGAACACATCACCGTTGCCGGTCATGATCGCCTGGGCGGCGGTGTGCAGCGCGCTCATCGACGATCCGCACAGGCGGCTGACGGTCTGGGCGGCGGAGGTGTGCGGGATCTGGGTCATCAGCGAAGCCATGCGGGCGATGTTCCAGCCCTGCTCCAGGGTCTGGTTGACGCAGCCCCAGATCACGTCCTCGACTTCCTTCGGATCGACCTTGTCGTTGCGCTCCAGCAGCTTGCTGATCAGGTGCGCGGACATGTCCTCGGCACGGGTGTTGCGGTGCATGCCACCCTTGGAACGGCCCATCGGCGTGCGACCGAAGTCGACAATCACCACGTCTCTTGGATTCAGGCTCATATCAATATTCTCGCTCTAGCTCGTTGGGCGCTCAGTTGAAGAAGCGCTGGCCGTTCTTGGCCATTTCGCGCAGCTTCGCAGTGGGGTGGTACAGCGGCCCCAGGTCGGCGTACTTGTCGGCCAGTGCGACGAACTCGGCGACCCCGATCGAATCGATGTAGCGCAGCGCGCCACCACGGAAGGGAGGGAAACCGATGCCGTAGACCAGGCCCATGTCGGCTTCGGCGGCGGTCTCGACGATGCCGTCTTCCAGGCAGCGCACGGTCTCCAGGCACAGTGGCACCATCATCCAGTTGATGATGTCCTCGTCGCTGACTTCACGCTGCTCGAAGATCACTGGTTTGAGCACGTCGAGCACGCTGGCGTCGGCGACTTTCTTCGGCTTGCCGCGCTTGTCGGTCTCGTAGGCGTAGAAGCCCTTGCCGTTCTTCTGGCCCAGGCGGTTGGCCTCGTAGAGGGCGTCGACGGCGGAGCGACGGTCGTCCTTCATGCGGTCCGGGAAGCCCTCGGCCATCACGTCGCGGCCGTGGTGGCCGGTGTCGATGCCGACCACGTCCATCAGGTAGGCCGGGCCCATCGGCCAGCCGAACTTCTCCATGACTTTGTCGATGCGCACGAAGTCGACGCCGGCGCTGACCAGCTTGGCGAAACCGCCGAAGTACGGGAACAGCACGCGGTTGACCAGGAAGCCCGGGCAGTCGTTGACCACGATCGGGTTCTTGCCCATCTTCTTGGCGTAGGCAACGGTAGTCGCGACCGCGACTTCGCTGGACTTCTCGCCGCGGATGACTTCGACCAGCGGCATCATGTGCACCGGGTTGAAGAAGTGCATGCCGACGAAGTTTTCCGGACGCTTGAGCGCCTTGGCCAGCAGGTTGATGGAGATGGTCGAGGTGTTGGAGGCCAGGATGGCATCTTCCTTCACCTGGCCTTCCACTTCAGCCAGTACCGCTTGCTTGACCTTCGGGTTCTCGACCACGGCCTCGACGACGATGTCGACGTTGGCGAAATCGCCGTAGGACAGGGTCGGACGAATGGCGTTGAGCGCCTCGGCCATCTTCGCCGGGGTCAGGCGACCCTTCTCGACGCGCTTGCCGAGCAGCTTGGAGGCCTCGTTCAGGCCCAGCTGGATGGCTTCCTCGCGGATGTCCTTCATCAGGATCGGCGTGCCCTTGACCGCCGACTGGTAGGCGATGCCGCCACCCATGATGCCGGCGCCGAGCACGGCGGCCTGCTTCACGTCGTGGGCGATCTCGTCGTGGGCCTTGGCCTTGCGCTTGAGCTCCTGGTCGTTCAGGAACAGGCCGATCAGGCTCTCGGCGACCGAAGTCTTGGCCAGCTTGGCGAAGCCTGCGGCCTCGACTTCCAGGGCCTTGTCACGGCCGAAGTTGGCCGCCTTCTGGATGGTCTTGATGGCCTCGACCGGCGCCGGGTAGTTCGGGCCGGCCTGGCCGGCGACGAAGCCCTTGGCGGTCTCGAACGCCATCATCTGCTCGATGGCGTTGAGCTTGAGTTTTTCCAGCTTGGGCTGGCGCTTGGCCTTGTGGTCCAGCTCGCCGCTGATGGCGCGCTTGATCAGGTCCAGGGCACCGGCCTGCAGCAGCTCGGGCGCCACCACGGCGTCGACGGCGCCGACCTTCAG
The DNA here is from genome assembly GCF_019646095.1 of Pseudomonas sp. 2hn. Taxonomy (NCBI): domain Bacteria; kingdom Pseudomonadati; phylum Pseudomonadota; class Gammaproteobacteria; order Pseudomonadales; family Pseudomonadaceae; genus Pseudomonas; species Pseudomonas sp. 2hn. The sequence continues at coordinate 4,095,806 of NZ_CP081016.1, forward strand.
GGCGTCCTCGGCACGGTTTTCCTTGCCCGAGGCGATCCACTCGATGGCGTTGTCCGAGCCGATCAGGCGCGGCAGGCGCACGGTGCCGCCGAAGCCTGGGTAGATGCCCAGCTTGACTTCCGGCAGGCCGATCTTGGCGCTGCTGGACATGACCCGGTAATCGGCGGCCAGGCACATCTCCAGGCCGCCACCCAGGGCGATGCCGTTGATGGCGACGACAGTCGGCACCTGCAGGTCTTCGAAGTCATTGAAAATGCGGTTGGCTTCCAGGTTGCCGGCGACCAGTTCGGCCTCGGGCAGCTTGAAGTTGTCGACGAATTCGGTGATGTCGGCGCCGACGATGAACACGTCCTTGCCGCTGCTGACGATCACGCCCTTGATCGAGGCATCGCCCTTGATCACGTCCACGGCCTGACGCAGCTCGTTCAGAGTGAGACGGTTGAACTTGTTGACGGACTCACCCTTGAGGTCGAACTTCAGTTCGACGATGCCGCTTTCAAGAGCCTTAACCGTGATGGCTTTACCTTCGTAAATCATCAACTGATCTCCACGATATGGAAGCTGAACAGTACACGTCGAACGCTGGCGCAAGAGCCGGTCTACCGGTCCCTCGCCCCAGGCACACCCGTCGACGCGCTAATCGGGATTCTGTAAGAGCCGTCTGACATACAAACGCTCAATTCATACGCCCGTTTGACTTGGGTGTGCACACATTCTCCGAAATGAACGGCGTTGTCAAATGCTCGCGAACACCGTGAAAACGCGACTTTCCAGTCATCTTCTACCCGCCGGGTACGAAACATGATGACAGTGATCGCCGACCATTCATGTCAGCGATAGACCATCACCGACCGCGGACGGCGCTTTTTTCTAAACGCATCCGCCAACCATGGCTACACTGGGTCTGCATGAAAGTGTTTCCGGCCTGCCTGGCCTTTTTCTGCGCTGCAGAACGCAAAACGGCGCGCAAGAGCATGATTGCTCCTGCGCGCCGTTTTGCGTTGGTCAGGTTCAGGCGAGGGTATCGAGGGCCTGGGCAATATCCTGCAAAACAGATTTATCGCCCCGCTCGCTCCAGTACAGGGCGATCATGCGCCGGTCGGCCTCGACCTTGTAGACGGTTTCCGGCAGGCGGGCGAAGACCTCGGCCAGGCGCGGGTCCTCGCAGGGTTCGCGCCACTGGTTCCACCACACGCCTGGGCTGATCTGCCAGTAGCACCAGCAGTCCTCGCGGCCCTTGCGCCGCGCCCGATGGTATTGCGGACAGGGGCTGGGCGGCTCCTTTTCCAGCCAGTGCGGCCACTGCTGCGGCGCCAGCTGCATGGCCAGGCCCATGCGCCGCCCTTCAAGGCGCAGGCTCATCTGCTCACCCTGCTTGCGCGACTGGCGCAGCCAGGCCAGCGGGCTGAGCATCAGCGCAAGGATTGACACCACCAGCCATACCGTCATATCTGTAGACCTTATAAAGCGTTGCAAATGAGCGGGTTATCCAGGTTTCACGAACGCCCGGCCCGAAAGCGACCATACTTCTACTATCGCGATTGTCAGGAGTACTGCACATGTCCTACGAACATCTTCTGGTCGCCGTCGACCTGACCGAAGAATGCGACCCGGTGATCAAGCGGGCCAAGACCATCGCCCTGGCCAGCGGCGCCAAGGTATCCCTGGTGCATATCGTCGAACCCATGGCCATGGCCTTCGGCGGCGACGTGCCGATGGACCTTTCGCAGTTGCAGCAGCAACAGTTCGACCAGGCCAAGGAGCGCATGGAACGCCTGTTCAACAAGTACCCGGACATCCAGCGAGGCGATTCGCACCTGGTCTATGGCCAGCCGCGCCAGGAGATCCATGAACTTGCCAAGAAACAAGCCTGCGACCTGATCGTGGTCGGCAGCCATGGCCGCCATGGCCTGGCGCTGCTGCTGGGCTCCACCGCCAATGACGTGCTGCACGGCGCGCCGTGCGATGTACTGGCGGTAAGGCTGCAGAAGAAAGAATAAGTCAACCTGCTCCGGCCTCTTCGCGGGTAAACCCGCTCCCACAGGCTGGTCACCGCTCCTGAGGCAGTGGTAACTCTGTGGGAGCGGGTTTACCCGCGAAGAGGCCGGGACAGGAAATCAGCCTTCCAGCTCGGCCCAGCGCTCCACCAGCACGTCCAGCTCGCCCTGCAGCTTCTCCAGCTTGGCCAGCACTGCGGTGGTTTCATCGATCGGACGCTGGTAGAAGTTCGAGGCATTGACCTCTTCCTGCACCTCGGCCATCTGCTGTTCCAGCGCATCGATCTGCCCTGGCAGCGCTTCCAGCTCGCGCTGCAGCTTGTAGCTGAGCTTCTTCTTGCTGGCATCGGCAGCGGGCGCGGCGACGGCCGCAGGCGCTTGCTCTTCAACCGCCTTGGCGACCACCGCGCTGTTGAGCTCGGACTTGCCGCCCTTGCTTTCAGTCACGCCCAGCAGCTTCGGCGAACCACCCTGGCGGATCCAGTCCTCGTAGCCACCGACGTACTCGCGCACGCGCCCCTCACCCTCGAACACCAGGGTGCTGGTCACCACGTTGTCGAGGAAAGCCCGGTCGTGGCTGACCATCAGCACCGTGCCCTTGTAGTTGGACAGCACTTCCTCGAGCAGCTCCAGGGTCTCGACATCGAGGTCGTTGGTCGGTTCGTCCAGCACCAGCAGGTTGGCGGGCTTGCTGAACAGCTTGGCCAGCAGCAGGCGCGCACGCTCGCCACCGGACAACGCCTTGACCGGCGTGCGCGCACGCTGCGGGCTGAACAGGAAGTCGCCGAGGTAGCTCAGCACGTGGCGGTTCTGGCCATCGATCTCGATGAAGTCGCGACCTTCGGCCAGGTTGTCGATGACGGTCTTTTCCAGGTCCAGCTGATGACGCATCTGGTCGAAGTAGGCCACTTCAAGCTTGGTGCCACGCTCGACCTTGCCGCTGGTCGGCTCCAGGTCACCGAGCATCAGCTTGAGCAGCGTGGTCTTGCCGGTACCGTTGGCGCCGAGCAGGCCGATGCGGTCTTCGCGCTGCAGGACCATGGAAAAGTCCTTGACCAGTTTCGGGCCATCCTTGTGTGCAAAGCTGACGTCCTCAAGCACCATCACCTGCTTGCCGGACTTGTCCGCCACCTCGATAAGGATGTTGGCCTTGCCCTGGCGTTCGCGGCGCTCGCCGCGCTCCACGCGCAACGCCTTCAACGCACGTACACGGCCTTCGTTGCGGGTACGCCGGGCCTTGATACCCTGGCGGATCCACACCTCTTCCTGGGCCAGGCGCTTGTCGAACAGCGCGTTGGCGGTAGCCTCGGCGGCAAGCTCGGCCTCCTTGTGCACCAGGAAGCTGGCGTAGTCGCCGTTCCAGTCGATCAGTCCGCCACGGTCCAGCTCGAGGATGCGCGTGGCCAGGTTCTGCAGGAAGGAACGGTCGTGGGTGATGAACAGCACCGCGCCGTTGAAGCCGTTAAGGGCTTCTTCCAACCAGGCGATGGCACCGATATCCAGGTGGTTGGTCGGCTCGTCGAGCAGCAGCAGGTCGGGCTCGGACACCAGTGCCTGGGCCAGCAACACGCGACGGCGCCAGCCGCCGGAGAGCTCGGCCAGGGTCTTGTCGGCCGGTAGCTGCAGGCGGCTCAGGGTGCTTTCCACCACTTGCTGCAGGCGCCAGCCGTCGCGGGCCTCCAGCTCGTGCTGGACGTGCATGAGCTTTTCCAGGTCCTCGTCGCCGTGGATGTTCTGGCTCAGGTGGTGGTACTCGGCCAGCAGCTCGCCCACGCCATCCAGGCCCGCGGCCACCACGTCAAAGACGCTGCGCTCGTCGGCCACCGGCAGTTCCTGTGGCAGTTCGCCGATCTTGAGCCCCGGCGCGCGCCAGATATCACCGTCGTCGGGCTTCTGCTCGCCCTTGACAAGGCGCAGCATGCTCGACTTGCCCGTGCCGTTGCGGCCGATGATGCACACCCGCTCGCCACGGGCGATCTGCCAGGACACTTTGTCCAACAGCGGCATGGCGCCGAACGCGAGGGACACATCGCTGAATTTGAGCAGGGTCATGATCATCTCCAAAAACCGGGCGCGCATTCTACCCGACTTGGCCCTTCACGGCATCAAAAGCCCATCGCCGGCAGCAGGACATCGGATAACAACTCGATACAAGCACAGTGCTTTCACCGGCCACCGGCAAACGGCTAAGCTAGGCAGTAATACCCAACAGTGCTGGCTCCGCCGTCACTTTCCATGGTTCTACTGCCCGGACGTATCATGCGCAGCCGCCTGTTACAAATTGCTTCCTGCCTGCTGCTCACCGCCACCGCCGCGAGCGCCGCACAGGCCATCGACATTTCCCAGCAGCGTCAGTACTACGACGAGGCCAAGCGCGCCCTGGCCAAGGGCGACAAGGGCCCTTACCTGCGTTACGCGCAGGCGCTGCGCGACTACCCGCTCACGCCCTACCTCACCTACGACGAGCTGACCGCCCGCCTGAAGAGCGCCAGCAACGAGGAGATCGAGGGCTTCCTCAAGGCCCACGGCGACCTGCCCCAGGCCAACTGGATGAAACTGCGCTGGTTGCGCTGGCTGGCCGAGCGCGGCGAATGGAACACCTTCACCCGCTACTACGACCCCAAGCTCAACTTCACCGAACTGGACTGCCTCAACGGTCAGTACCAGCTCTCCCACGGCCTGCGCGCCGAAGGCTTCGCCACCGCCGACAAGCTGTGGAACGTCGGCAAGTCGCAGCCCACCGCCTGCGATACCCTGTTCTCCATGTGGGCGGCCGAAGGCCAGCTGACCGAGGCCAAGCGCTGGCAGCGCGCCAAGCTGGCGGCCCAGGCACGCAACTACGGCCTGGCCAGCAACCTGGTCAAGACCCTCACCACCCTCGGCCCTCAGGGCAAGCTGCTGATCGATGTGGCGCAGAAGCCCGAGCTGCTCAACCAGCCGTCGCGCTTCACCCCGGTCAACGAGGCCATGTCCGACGTGGTCAGCCTCGGCCTGCGCCGTCTGGCCCGCCAGGACCCCGAGCAGGCCATGGCGCTGCTCGACGACTACGCCCAGCGCATGCACTTCTCCCGTGACGAGAAAGTCGCCATCGCCCGCGAGATCGGCCTGACCCTGGCCCGGCGCTACGACCCGCGCGCCCTCGACCTGATGACCCGCTACGACCCCGAGCTGCGCGACAACACCGTCAGCGAATGGCGCCTGCGCCTGCTGCTGCGCCTGGGCCGCTGGGAGGACGCCTACGAGCTGACCAAACGCCTGCCCCAGGACCTGGCCAGCAGCAACCGCTGGAAGTACTGGCAGGCGCGCAGCCTGGAGCTGGCGCAGCCGAACAACCCGCAGGTCCCGCTGCTGTACAAGACCGTCGCCCGCGAGCGCGACTTCTATGGTTTCCTCGCCGCCGACCGGGCGCAGACGCCCTACCAGCTGAACAACAAGCCGCTGGCGCTCAGCCAGGCGGTGATCAACAAGGTCCGCAATACCCCGGGCGTGCGTCGCGCCCTGGAGTTCCATGCCCGCGGCCAGATCGTCGAGGGACGCCGCGAGTGGTACCACGTCAGCCGCCACTTCAACCGTGACGAGATGGTCGCCCAGGCCCGCTTGGCCTATGACATGCGCTGGTACTTCCCGGCCATCCGCACCATCAGCCAGGCCCAGTACTGGGACGACCTGGACATTCGCTTCCCCATGGCCCACCGCGACACCCTGGTGCGCGAAGCCAAGGTCCGCGGCCTGCATTCAAGCTGGGTGTTCGCCATCACCCGCCAGGAAAGCGCCTTCATGGAGGACGCCCGCTCCAGCGTCGGCGCCAGCGGCCTGATGCAGCTGATGCCGGGTACGGCCAAGGAGACCGCACGCAAGTTCAGTATCCCGCTGGCCTCGCCGGCGCAGGTGTTCAACCCGGACAAGAACATCCAGCTCGGCGCCGCCTACCTGAGCCAGGTGCACGGCCAGTTCAACGGCAACCGCGTGCTGGCCTCGGCCGCCTACAACGCCGGCCCCGGGCGCGTGCGCCAGTGGCTCAAGGGCGCCAAGCACCTGAGCTTCGATGTGTGGGTCGAGTCGATTCCGTTCGACGAGACGCGCCAGTACGTGCAGAACGTGCTGTCGTATTCGGTCATCTACGGGCAGAAGCTCAATTCACCGCAGCCGCTGGTGGATTGGCATGAGCGGTATTTCGACGATATGTGATCGGAGCCTATCGCGGGGCAAGCCCGCTCCCACGGTGCGTGGGAGCGGGCCTGCCCCGCGATAGCACTATTCGAGGACCTGGACGGCCATACCCACCTTCAGCTCCCCCTCGCCATCCACCGCCAGGTTCTGGCCAAACAGCACATCCCCCTCCTTCTCGCGGAACGTCTTGAGCGTGGTCAACGGCTCACGGTCCGGGCTGCGCTCGCCCGTGGCGGGATCAAGGGTGGTGAGGATGCAGCGCACGCTCGGCTTGAGCACGCGAAAGGTCATGTCGCCGATACGGATACGCTTCCAGCGGTCCTCGGCAAAAGCCTCGGCCCCCTCGACCACCAGGTTCGGGCGAAAACGCAGCATCTCCATGGGGCGCCCCACCCGACGGCTCAGCTCATCCAGTGAAGCCTGGCCGATCAGCAGCAGTGGAAAACCATCGGGAAAGGCTGCCCGGTCACTGTTCAGGCCGTAGCCGCTGGGCAGGTAGCGGGCCCGCTGTTCGGGGCAGTGCACCAGCCTTACCGCCTTGCCCAGCAGCTCGCTGAGCCAGGCTGCGGCGGCATCGCCGGCATCGGGTACGCGCAAGGTGTCGCGCCAGATGGTGACGCCGCGCAGCGCCTCGTCGGCGGGCGGCACCGGCACCTCCAAGGGCGCCTGCCCCGGCGCCTGGAGCAACAACTGGCCCTGATCGCCATAATCGGCACCAACCTGCCCCAGCCGCGGCCAGGCCCGCTGGGTCAGGAAGCGGCCATTCTCCTCCTCCACCACCAACCAGCGGCGGTCACCGTCCAGGCCCAGATTGCCGACCGCGGACGCCTGCAGGCCCTGGGCCCGTCCCGATTTCACCGGGTATCGATACAACGCACTCAGAAACATCCTTGCTCACCTGGCATCCGTGGAAATGCCAAGCTTACACCTAGGCGTGATCCATGTTCAGACGCTGACGCACCACATCCACCAGGCGGTCGGGCTGGAACTTGGACAGGAAGTTGTCGCAGCCGACCTTCTTGACCATGGATTCGTTGAAGCTGCCGGACAGCGAGGTGTGCAGCACCACGTAGAGGCCGCGCAGGCGCGGGTCGTTGCGGATCTCGGTGGTCAGCCGGTAACCATCCATCTCGGGCATTTCGGCGTCGGTGAAGATCATCAGCAGCTTCTCGCAGACATTCTCCCCGGCGTCGGCCCAGCCCTTGAGCAGGCGCAGGGCCTTGAGGCCGTCGCTGGCCACGTGCAGCTTCACCCCCAGTTGCGACAGGGTGTCGCGCAACTGCGCCAGGGCCACGCTGGAGTCGTCCACCAGCAGCACTTCGCGGCCACGGGCACGGGCCAGCACCGGGTCTTCCAGCTTGTCGCGGGATACCTTGGCGCTGTACGGCACGATCTCGGCCAGCACCTTCTCCACGTCGATGACCTCCACCAGCTTCTCGTCGACCTTGGTGATCGCCGTGAGGTAGTGTTGGCGACCGGCGCTGGCCGGTGGCGGCATGATGGCTTCCCAGTTCATGTTGACGATACGATCGACGCCGCCCACCAGGAACGCCTGCACCGAACGGTTGTACTCGGTGACGATGATGGTGCTGTCCGGTCCCGGCTGCAGCGGGCGCATGCCGATCGCCTGGGACAGGTCGATCACCGGCAGCGTCTGGCCACGCAGGTTGACCACGCCGCAGACGAAGGAATGACGCTGTGGCATGAGGGTCAGCTTGGGCAGCTGCAGCACCTCCTGGACCTTGAACACGTTGATGGCGAACAACTGTCGGCCGGCCAGGCGGAACATGAGGATTTCCAGGCGGTTCTCACCCACCAGTTGCGTGCGTTGGTCTACCGTGTCGAGAATGCCAGCCATTGGAAAGCCCCCAGGCGTGAGTCGGTAAAAATTGAATGCATCCCCCTGTATCGGCGGATGCGCGCGCAGCTTGACCCCTGATGGAAAAAGCCGCACCGGGTGATTGATATCACTTTACCATCATGCTTTACTGCTGCCACATCCCACCGCGTCCGTCGCTCGCAACGAACGACCCACCTGAATCCTCATCAGGGAATCCCCTAGTAGCAATCGGGTGCAACCTGATGTTCGCAATATCCATTAGCCATTAATGTGACGCCATTCTCACTGCATGAACGGAGTCAGGCTTTTGCGAGCGATCATCTTGGTACGGCCAATCCCTGACCACGGGGCGCCATGATGGATAGCACACCACTGCACAACGCCGCCGTGGCGGCCTTCCTGCAAGATGCGCAGGTCCTGCTGGCCAGGTCCCAGGAATGCCTGCAGCACCTGGAACTGATCGCCAACGACCCGGACGCCTGCCACAGCCTCACCACGGCACTCGACACCCTCGCCCGCCGCGCCGACGCGCTCGGCCTGCTCGAGGTCGCCCACTATGCGTTCGCCCTGCAAAAGCTGCTCGCGCCCACCTGCGCCCAGCAGCACCTGCACGGCAGCAGCCTGCCTGCACTGGACGCCTGCCTGACCCTGCTCGACTGGCAACTGGAGCTGCTCGACCCGCGGACCGGCCAACTGGGCATGGACACCGACGAACAACGGCTGCTGCTAGGCGAACTGGCCACCTCCCTGGGCCAGCCGTCCACGCAGCTGTGCGCGGACTGCCAGCAGACGGGGGTGTACTGCGCCCACCCTCATACGGCAGACAACGGCATCGACGCGTCCGACCGGCAACACTAGGGTTTGTAGGAAAAGTCGCCGAGCGGCGATCAGGCAAGGCGAAAACAGGCGAGGAAGCGGAGTTTGCTGGGTGCAAATGAGCATTCCGAGCCTGTTTTCAACGCAGCATGATCGTCGCGCAGGCCCTTTTCGTACAAACCCTAATGCGGCCAACTGAGTCACAACTAAGGTCGGCTCAGGGTGAAACTTGCAAAGTTGGACAAGTTTTTCCAAATGTTTTTGCGCAGCGGGATTATTAGTTGCCCCAGGCGCATTGGAAACATCATTTAATAATGGCACTCTGCTAGCCAAGCCCTCGACCACCAGGCCCGCCACAGCCCGGAAAATACGAGGTTTCAAGCAGTTATCCCCCCGCGACCAAATTCAATCAAAGTGATAACATGCGCGCATTCGAACATGCGCGCCCAGGTTATCGGGCGATTGGATCCGCATTGCGCACTTGATTGCAAGCGGGGCGGTAAAACCTCTGGTCAGACGTGTGCAATGCCCCTAACCGCTATAACTCAGTGGCTTCCCTATCTATGCTCCCACGCTTGAAGTTTCTCCAGCGTTGCCGCTCCAGCGTTGCCCTGCTGCGCTGGACGACCGCGCTGCTGTGCGTTGCATCGCTGGCGGCGAACCTGGTGGTATACCTGAGCACCCAGCCCCTGTCGGCCAGCCTGCTGCTGCTGCAACTGCTGGCGATGATCGGCGTCGGCTGGCACCTGCGCCACTGGGCGCGTTCGATCAGCCTGCGCCCGGCGGAACTGGCCACGCGCATGCTCAAGGTGCAGGAAAGCGAACGCCAGCGCCTGAGCCGCGAGCTACACGACGATATCGGCCAGCTGCTGACTGCCGCCAAGCTTCAGGTCGACTGGCTGCAACGCCGGGTGCCGCCCGAGCTGCAGGAGCACTGCAGCACCTTGCGCAGTACCCTGGACCTGACCCTGAGCAACGTGCGCGACGTTTCCACCATTCTCAACCCGCGCCAGCTGGCCAGCCTGGGCCTGGAGGCGAGCCTGCGCGCGCATCTGCTACGCACCCTGGAAAACACCGAGGTGCACTGGAGCCTGGAATGCAAGCAGCGTCTGGGCGGCATCAGCGAAGAGGTGGCCATGGCCGCCTTCCGCATCACCCAGGAGGCGGTCACCAACATGTTGCGCCACGCCGACGCCCGCAACCTGGTGGTTCGCCTGCAACGCACCTCGGCCGGCCTCGCCCTGTCGATCCACGATGACGGTGGCGGCTTCGTACCGGCCCAGTCCCCCGCAGAGTACGGCCAGCGCGGCATGGCCGGCATGCAGGAGCGGGTGACCGCGCTGCAAGGCAGCCTGACCATCACCAGCCAGCCCGGCCAGGGCACCCAGATCGAAGCCCTCTTTCCGTGGCCGCCCCGCAGCCAAGAACGCGCCAGGACCCCTGCCTCCGATGACCTGTAGATTACTGCTGGTGGACGACCACTCCCTGATTCGCGCAGGCGTCAGGGCACTGGTATCGGACATCCCCGGTTACACCGTGATCGGCGAGGCCGACGACGGCGACCAGCTTCTGGAGCACGTCCTGCGCCTGGCGCCGGACATCGTCCTGCTGGACATTTCCATGCGTTCGACCAGCGGCCTGGACGCGCTGACGCAATTGCGCGCAAACGGTTGCACCTGCAAGGTCCTGATCCTGTCGATGCACACCGACCCGGAAATGATCATGCGCGCCCTGGAAAGCGGCGCCCACGGCTACCTGCTCAAGGACACCACGGCCACCGAGCTGGAACAGGCGCTTACCGCGCTGCGCAACGAAGAACGCTACCTCAGCCCGGCCATCGCCCACACCGTCATCAACCAGGCGCTGCTGCGCGCCCAGAGCGGCCGCCAGCCGAGCAGCGAAGGTCACAACCTGACCGGTCGCCAGCTGGAGATCCTGCGCCTGATCGTGCGCGGCAAGTCGACCCGAGAGATTGCCGCCGGCCTGGGCCTGTCGATCAAGACCGTGGAGACCCACCGCTCGCAGATCATGAAGCGCCTGCAGATCTACGACGTGGCGGGGCTGGTGCTGTTCGCCGTACGCGAGAAGATCATCAGCCTGGACGACTGAGCAGCGGCGAGTCCGTCGGCAGGTGCACGCGCAACGCTCGTGGCATGGCCTCGAAGCGCAGGCTGGCGGCCTGCAGCGGCTCGCCGTCGAGATTCATGTCCAGCCCCTGGGCGCCCTTGATTTCCACCCAGGGCAAACGCGCGCGGACGAACAGGCCGTCACCGGCCAGCAGGTCGCGCAAGGCCCCCGCTACCTCCTGCGGCGCCGGCAGGATGCCGATATCCAGCAGGCCGTCATCTACTGTTGCCTCCGGGCACAGCACGTGCCCGCCGCCGGCCTGGCGGCCATTGCCGATGCCCAGCGCCAGCAACTCGCCCTGCCATTGGAAGCCAGGCCCCTGCAGCTCGACCGAGGCAGCCTGCAGTTCGCTGAAGCGTGACAGGCCGGTGAACAGATAGGCCGCCGCGCCCAGCACTTTCTTCAGGTCTTCCGAGGTGTTGGCCGTGACCTGGCTGCCGAAGCCCCCGGTGGCCATGTTCAGGAACAACTGGTCGCCCACCCGCCCCAAGTCAATCGGCCGCGCCGGCACCTCCAGCAGGTCGAGCGCCGCCTGCGGTTCGAGGGGCACGCCGGCTGCCCTGGCGAAGTCGTTGGCGGTGCCCAGTGGCAGCAGCGCCAGGCTGGCCTGGGTGGCGGCCAGGCCCATGGCTTCAGCCACGTCGCGCAAGGTGCCGTCACCGCCACCGGCCACCACCTGGCCATAGCCCGCCGCCAAGGCTTCGCCGACCAGGCGCTGGGCGTCGCCGCCCTCCCAGGTCAGGCGCACATCCAAGGTCCAGCCCCGTTCGCGCAGTTGGCCCACCGCAGCTCGCACCTCTTCGTTGCCAGCCTGCTTGCCATGCAGGATCAACAGTGCCTTGCGCTCGCTCATGCCGCTCTCCCCGAATAGAAATGCCCTACTGCAATCTCGACCACTGCCGCACGCAGATTGCTCCCGACGACGCCGAAAAACCGCCACTTCACACAATTGCCATTGAAAGCTGATCGCCACAGGTGCATCATCTGACAAATATTTGGCCATCACGGACGAAGCCGACTCGAAAAGTCATTTTATTGACTTTGTGCCGCCAGACGCCTGACAGGTCGTGATTTCCTTGCATTGCGCTGCCCCCGGCGCCCTGATTCGAGGCTGTGACTATGAGCGTTCTGATCCCCTGCATCATCGCTGGCGGCGCCGGCACCCGATTGTGGCCGGTCTCCCGCGAGGCCATGCCAAAGCCCTTCATGCGCCTGCCCGATGGCATGAGCCTGCTGCAGAAGACCTTCAGCCGCGCCAGCAGCCTGCCCGGCGTCGAACGCGTGCTCACGGTGACCAACCGCGAAGTGGTGTTCCGTACCCAGGACGAGTATCGCCAGGTCGGCACCCAGCGCATTGCGCTGGACTTCATCCTCGAACCCTTCGGGCGCAACACCGCCCCGGCCATCGCCGCCGCGGCGCTGCACTGCGCCCGCCTGCATGGCGAGGACAGCCTGCTGCTGGTACTGCCCGCCGACCACCTGATCCAGGACCAGGACGCCTTCGAGGCGGCCGTCCAGCGGGCCATGGCCCTGGCCGCACAAGGCTGGCTGACCACCTTCGGCCTGCTGCCGACCCGCCCCGAAACCGGTTTCGGCTACGTCGAACTGGGCCAGCCGCTCGACGGCGACAGCTACCGGGTCGCCCACTTCGTCGAAAAGCCCGACGCCGACACCGCCCAGGCCTACCTGGACGGTGGCCGGCACCTGTGGAACGCCGGCATGTTCTGCCTGCGCGCGGGCACCGTGCTGCAGGAGCTGCAGGCCCATGCCCCCGAGGTACTGCACAACGTGACCCACTGCCTGGTGCAGAGCCCGTTCAAGGAGGGGACATGCGGCCAGCAGGTGGAACTCGACGCCGACAGTTTCGCGCTGGCCCCCGACATCTCCATCGACTACGCCCTCATGCAGCCCTCCACCCAGGTGGCCGTGGTGCCCTGCGCCATCGGCTGGAGCGACATCGGCAGCTGGGAAGCGGTGCGCGAGCTGCGCCCGGCCGACAGCCAGGGCAACCACTGCAACGGCGAAACCGTGCTGCACGACGTGAGCAACTGCTACATCGACTCGCCACGCCGGCTGGTAGGCGCGGTGGGCCTGGACAACCTGATCGTCATCGACACCCCCGACGCCCTGCTGATCGCCGATGCCGCGCGCAGCCAGGAGGTCAAGGTGATCGCCCAGCAACTCAAGCGCCAGGGCCACGATGCCTACCGCCTGCACCGCACCGTGACCCGCCCCTGGGGCCTGTACACCGTGCTCGAGGAAGGGCCGCGGTTCAAGATCAAGCGCATCATGGTCCGCCCCGGCGAATCGCTGTCGCTGCAGATGCACCATCACCGCAGCGAGCACTGGATCGTGGTCAGCGGCATGGCCTGCGTGACCAACGGTGAAGAGGAGTTTCTGCTCGACACCAACGAGTCGACCTTCATCAAGCCCGGCCGCAGCCATCGCCTGACCAATCCCGGCGTCATCGACCTGGTGATGATCGAGGTGCAGAGTGGCGAGTACCTGGGCGAAGACGACATCGTGCGCTTTACTGATATCTATGGACGCGCCCCGGCAGCAGCAGCACCTGCTTGACTGCCAGAGGGCGCGTTTTGCCATCCAGGGCCGACACCCGGCCAACCGCGAGGATTCGGGCTCATGCGCATACTCTGGACCCTGCCCTACCTGCCCTGGCCCACCACCAGCGGCAGCAAGACCCGGCAATTCCACCTGCTGCGCGCCCTGGCGCAGCATGGCCACCGGATCACCTTGCTGGTGCAGTCGAAGGTACCCTTGAGCGACGCGGCGCGCGAGGCCCTGGAACCCCTGGTGGAGCGCCTGGTGGTGCTGCCCCGGCGCGCACTGCACAGCCCGCTGAACCTGCTGGCCTCGCCCATCATCGACTACCCCATGCGGGCCATCATCAATGGCCTGGCGCCCTGCCTGAGGCACCGCTTCGAGCAACTGCTGGACGAACCCTGGGACGTGATCCAGATCGAGCACAGCTACAGCTTCCAGCCGTTCGAGAAGGCCTTGCAGGCCCGTGGCCTGCCCTACATGCTCAGCGAGCACTACCTGGAGTCGGTGATGGGCGCCGCCTGTCACGACCGCCTGCCCCTGTGGCTACGGCCGCTGAACGCCTTCGACCGCTGGCGCTACCGGCGCTGGGAGCAGCGGGTACTGCGCCAGCCCACCGAGGTGGTGGCGGTCAGCGCCCACGACGCCGAGCTGATCGGCCAGATCAGCGGGCGCCCGGTGAACGTGGTGGTCAATGGAGTGGACTGCGACCACTACCAGGACGTGCGCCCCACGCCGCACAGCCAGCGCCTGCTGTTCGTCGGCAACTTCGAGTACGGCGCCAACCTGGAGGCCATCGAATGGGCGCTGGAGGAAATCCTGCCCCAGGTGTGGATGAGCAACCCGGCGGTGCGCCTGGCCATTGCCGGCCACGCCCTGCCGGCCAGCTGGAAGCTGCACTGGAACGACCCGCGCATCGAGTGGGTGGGCTATCGCCCCGACCTGCGCGAACTGCAACGGCGCTCGGCGCTGTTCTTCGCGCCGCTGCGCCATGCCGGCGGCTCCAAGGTGAAGATCCTCGAGGCGATGGCCGCCGGGTTGCCGGTGATCACCACCAGCAAGGGCGCCTCGGGCCTGGCCATGAACAACGGCGAGCACTACCTGGGCAGCGACGACAGTGGCCAGCTGGCGCTGCTGGTCACCCAACTGCTCAACCAGCCATGGCGCATGTGCCAGCTCAGCGAGGCCGGGCGCCAGTTCGCCCGCCAGCGTCATGACTGGAGCGTCGCCGCCCAGCAGCTGGAGAACGTGCACATGCGCCTGACCCAGCTGGCGCCGGCTGGCGCGGCGGCCGCCGGTAGCGTGCTAGCCAAGTAGTTCGCTGAACGGAATGAACGTCACCGCATCGCCCTGTTGCGGCGTCGTGCCTTCGAGCACTTCCACCACGCCATCGGCCCATGCCGCGCTGCGCAGCACGCCGGAGCTCTGGTTCTTGTAGATGCGCACGCGACCTTCCTCGATACGCGCCCTCAGGTACTCGCGGCGCGTCCCGGCCTTGGGCCAGTCGAAGCCCGCCGGCACGCTGAAGCGCAACGGCGCGACATGGGCCACGCCCATTCGACGCAGCAGGTAGGGCCGGGTCAGCAGGCCGAAGGTGACCAGGGTCGAGGCCGGATTGCCCGGCAGGCCGATCACCGGCACCCCCTGGTAATGGCCGAAGGTCAGCGGCTTGCCCGGCTTGATCGCCAGCTTCCACAGCGCCAGCTCGCCCGCCTCGCGCAGGGCCAGGCCGAGGAAATCGGCTTCGCCCACCGACACGCCGCCGGTGGACAGGATCAGGTCGACATCACCCAGCCCGCCAAGGCACTGGCGGGTACGCTCGAGATCGTCCGGGAGAATGCCGGCGTCGACCACCGTGCAGCCCAGGCGTTGCAGCCAGCTGACCAGCAGGCGTCGGTTGCTGTTGTAGATCTGCCCGGGCCCCAGGGCCAGGCCCGGCTCGACCAGTTCGTCGCCGGTCGACAGCACCGCCACCCGGGGCCGGCGCCGCACTTCAAGCGTAGCGAAACCCAGGGTCGCGGCCAGGCCGAGCTGGATCGGGCCCAGCCGCGTGCCGGCGCTCATCACCTGTTCGCCGACACGGGTTTCCTGGCCTTTGGGGCGAACGTTCTGCGCCAGCGCCAGGGGCTCGAGAAAGCGCACCCGGCCGTCTTCGAGCACCTCGGTGTTTTCCTGCATCTCGACGCAATCGGCGCCTTCCGGCAGCGGCGCGCCGGTGAAGATCCGTGCGCAGGTGCCAGGCTCCAGCGGCTGTGGCGCATGCCCGGCGAAGATGCGCTGGGTCACCCGCAGCGGTTCGCCCTGCCAGTCGGCCAGGCGCAGGGCGTAGCCGTCCATGGCGCTGTTGGGCCACGGCGGCAGGTCGAGGCCGGCCACCAGCTCGTGGGCCAGGACCCGCCCTTCGGCCTCGGCCAGCGCTACCTGTTCGGTCTCGGCGATGGGCGCCGTGTCGGCCAGCGCCAGCAGGCGCTCCAGGGCCTCTTCCACCGGCATCAAGGGCCGGGCCACCTCAGCCACGGCTGTCACAGGCCGCCGCCTGCTTCAGGTGCGGCACGAAATTGCACGGCCGGTGACGGGCGTCCAGCTGCTCGGCGAGGATGCCGTCCCAACCGGTGCGCACGGCGTTGGTCGAACCCGGCAGGCAGCAGACCAGGGTGCCGTTGGCAAGCCCCGCCAGGGCGCGGGACTGCACGGTGGAGGTGCCGATATCGGCCACCGAGATCTGCCGGAACAGTTCGCCAAAGCCCTCGACCTGCTTGTCCAGCAGGCACGCCACGGCTTCCGGGGTGCTGTCGCGGCCGGTGAAGCCGGTGCCACCGGTGATCAACACCACCTGCACCTGGTCGTCGGCGATCCAGGTCGCGACCTGGGCGCGGATCTTGTACAGGTCGTCCTTGAGCAGCACGCGCTCGGCCAGGCGATGGCCGGCGGCGCCCAGGCGATCGACGAACAGCTGGCCGGAGGTGTCGGTGTCGAAAGTGCGGGTGTCGCTGACCGTCAGCACGGCGATGTTCAGCGCAACGAAAGGGGTATCTGCCTTGGCTTTCATGGGAGTCCGTCGCAGGGTAACTGGGAATGTGCGCTGTTATATCACAGGCCGCCTGCGGCGTTGTTCTTGGTCAATGCCGCCGCGATGGCGCTATGCTGCACTGTGCAAGGAACTTGCGTGGACGCCCTGCGTCTTAATGACATCTAGCACCATCGCACTGGAGAAACACGATGATCCAACGGACCCTTCCCGCCTTCCTGCTTGCCCTGGGCCTGGGCGCCCTCGCCGGCTGCGCCTCGCCAACCGTCATCACCCTCAACGACGGCCGCGAGATCCAGGCGGTGGACACCCCTTCCTATGACGACGACTCCGGCTTCTACGAATTCGAGCAGCTCGACGGCAAGCGCACGCGCATCAACAAGGACCAGATCCGCACCGTCAAGGAGCTGTGATCCAGCATTGCTTTTGGACGCAACTCCTTTTTGCAACAAGGGGTTGCGTTGAAAAAAGCGATGCAGTAGCATTTTGGACATCGGAGTGTAGCGCAGCCAGGTAGCGCGTCTCGTTCGGGACGAGAAGGCCGCAGGTTCGAATCCTGTCTCTCCGACCATATCCCGCAAAAAACCCGCCTCGAGCGGGTTTTTTGTTGCCTGCGAAAAGGCCAGGTGGCGCCCTGCATCAGGCAACACTGGGCCCTGTAGGAGCGGCCTTGTGCCGCGAAAGGGCTGCACAGCAGCCCCGGGATTTCAGCGTTGTTGCAAAGATCGCCAGGGCCGCTTTGCGGCCCTTTCGCGGCACAAGGCCGCTCCTACAGGTTGGCGCCGCTCCCACGCTTAGCTTACGCGGTTACTCCGGCAACACCGGCACGTACAGCAGTTGCAGGCGCGCACTGCTCCACTCACGGGTCTTGTTGGTCAGCTCGAGGTCGTTGTTCAGCTTCTGGCCGTAGGTCGGCACGATCTCCTTGAGCTTGGCTTGCCACTCGGCACTCTTGATCCGATCCTTGAAGGTCTTCTCCAGCACGCTCAGCATGATCGGCGCGGCGGTCGAGGCACCGGGCGAGGCACCCAGCAGCGCGGCAATGCTGCCGTCCTCGGCGGCCACCACTTCGGTGCCGAACTGCAGCACGCCACCGTGCTCGGGATCCTTCTTGATCACCTGCACCCGCTGGCCGGCCTGGAGCAGCTTCCAGTCTTCGTTCTTGGCGTTGGGGAAGTACTCGCGCAGGGCCGCCATGCGGTCATCGAAGCTAAGCATCAGCTGGCCCATCAGGTAGGTGCTCAGGTCAATGTTGTCGATCCCGGCGTGCATCATCGGGCTGATGTTGTGGGTAGTCAGCGAACTGAACATGTCCAGCAGCGAGCCGTGCTTGAGGTACTTGGTGGAGAAGGTCGCGAACGGGCCGAACAGCAGCACTTCCTTGCCATCGATCACCCGAGTGTCCAGGTGCGGCACCGACATCGGCGGCGCGCCGACCGAGGCCTTGCCGTACAGCTTGGCCTTGTGGCGGGCGACCAGGTCGGCATTGTCGGTCATCAGGAACTGGCCTCCGACCGGGAAACCGGCATAGCCTTCGGCCTCTTGAATGCCGGACTTCTGCAGCAACTTGAGCGCGCCACCACCGGCACCGATGAAGACGAACTTCGCCTTGACCGCGGACTCCTTGCCGCCGTTGGCCAGGTCGGCCACCACCACGTTCCAGCTGCCATCGTCATTGCGCACGATGTCGCGCACTTCATGGCTCAGGTGCAGTTGCACATTGGGGTTGCGGGTCATCGAGGCGAACAGCTGGCGGGTGATCTCGCCGAAGTTCACGTCGGTGCCGATGGCCATGCGGGTCGCGGCCACCTTCTGCGCAGGATCTCGGCCTTCCATCACCAGCGGCACCCACTTGCGAATCTGCTCGTGATCCTCGGTGATTTCCATGCCGCGGAACAGCGAGCTGTGTTGCAGGGCTTCGACGCGCTTGTGCAGGAAGTCGACGTTGTCGTCACCCCAGACGAAGCTCATGTGCGGCACATTGTTGATGAACGAGCGCGGGTTGCTCAGCACGCCCTGCTCGACCTGGTAGGCCCAGAACTGCTTGGACACCTCGAACTGCTCGTTGACGTTGACCGCCTTGCTGATGTCGATGCTGCCGTCCTTGCCGACGCTGGTGTAGTTCAGCTCGCAGAACGCCGAGTGGCCGGTGCCGGCGTTGTTCCAGGCATTGGAGCTTTCCTCGGCGACCTGGTCCATGCGCTCGTAGACGTCGACCTTCCAGTTCGGTTCCAGCTCGGTGAGGTAGGTCCCAAGACTCGCACTCATGATGCCGCCGCCGATCAGCAGGACATCGACGGACTTCTGTGGCTCCGCGGGCTTGGAGCAGCCGATGACGCCCAGGCACAGGAGCGTCAGCAGGATTTTTTTCATTAGCTCAATCCAATTGAAGTGAAGGACTGGCAGTCGTTGCCCCCGGCGTGCACGCCCGGATGTTGTTGTTCTGGTCAGCAGGAGTCTTGCGAAATCGGGGCACGATCGCCTCGGGCCGTGGCCCGGGGCGCCGTAAAGCAGGGAGTGTGCCAGGTTGGCCTGGGCCAATGGCGCAGTGGGCTTGGCAGGGGCGGGTTGGCGGCAATCCGCCAAATGGATGGGTACTTTGCCTGAGGAATGGCGGATTTCCCCCGAACGCCTGTAGGAGCGGCCTTGTGCCGCGAAAGGGCCGCAAAGCGGCCCCGGCGATCATTGCGTCAACATTGAAATCCCGGGGGCCGTTGCACGGCCCTTTCGCGGCACAAGGCCGCTCCTACACAGGGATCGTGCAGGCTTGTCAGGCAGTGAGGCGGGAAGTGACTTCGCCCAGCTGTCCCGACAACCCGTGCAAGCGCTGTCCGGCCTGTTCGGTATGCTGCACGGCCTCCTGGTTGGCGGTGGCGATGCGGGTGATCTCGACCAGGTTGCGCGAGATGTCCTCGGCGACGCTGGTCTGCTCCTCGGCAGCAGTGGCGATCTGCCGGTTCATGTCGCGGATCGCCTCCACCGCCGTGGTGATGCGCTGCAGCATCTGCCCGGCCTGCTGCACCTGCTCGGCGCCCTCCTCGCTGCGCTGCTGGCCGCTCTCGATGGCCTTGACCGCCTCCACCGCGCCCGACTGCACCGCTTCGATGATCTGGTGGATTTCGGCGATCGACGCCGCGGTGCGCTGGGCCAGGCTGCGCACCTCGTCGGCAACCACCGCGAAGCCGCGCCCGGCCTCGCCGGCACGGGCGGCCTCGATGGCGGCGTTGAGCGCCAGCAGGTTGGTCTGCTCGGCGATGCCGCGAATCACTTCGAGCACCTTGCCGATGCGCGTGCTGTCGTGCTCCAGGTGACGGATCACCGCCGCGGTACCGGCGATTTCGCGGTTGACCACGGCGATGGTGTCGATGGTCCGCTGCATGACCTGCTCGCCGGCCTGGGCGCTGTGGTCGGCCTCGTCCGCGGCGCGGGCGGCGTCGGCGGCGTGGCGCGCCACTTCCTGGGCGGTGGCCGACATCTCGTGCATGGCCGTGGCGACCTGGTCGGTGCGCTGGAACTGGTCGTGGGTGCCATGGGCCATGTCACCGGCGATGCTGCGCAGGCGGTCGCTGGCGCTTTCCAGCTCCTCGGCATTGTCCTTGAGGCGGCCGACGGTGTCGGCGAGGAAGTCACGCAGGGTGTTGGCGGCCAGCGCCAGGCGCCCCAGCTCATCCTCGCGGCGGCTGTCGACACGGGCGGCGAAACGCCCCTGGCTGAGCTGGGCGACATAGTCGATCAGCTGGCGAATCGGCTCGACCAGGCTGCGGTTGACCAGCCACAGGCTGAACAGCCCGACCAGCACGGCCGAGCCCAGCATCACCAGCACACCCAGCCATACCGTGCGTTCGGCGCTGGCGCTGATGGCGCCGGCACGCCCGTGGGCGTCGGCGCGCAACTGCTCCACCAGCGCGCTCATCTGGTCGCTGGTGGCACGGTCCACACCCTTGACCGCCAGGTCGCCCGCCACCGGGTCGCCGCCGGCGGCCAGGAACGCCTGGCGTCCCTGCGCATAGGCAGAGCCCAACTGCCGGTGGCTGGCCTTGAGCTGCTCCAGGCGCGCCTTGAGCGCCGGCTCGCTGCTGTCGATCAATTGCCCCAGCAACTGCTGCACCTGCTGCTCGCGGGCCTGGAACTGCTGCCAGTACTTGTCCAGCTCCGCCGGCTGGCGACCACGCAGCAGCACGTTCTTCCACTCCTGCACCTGGATCTTGAACTGCAGGTTGGCTTCGTCGATCAGCTGCGAGGCACGCAACGGCCCGTCCACCAGCTCGGCATAGCCGCGCACGCTGGACGACAGGAACTGGAAGCACACCAGGGCGATCAGCAGGATCGCCACCAGGCTGCCACCGAGCAGGGAGAGAATTTGCACTCTGAGGGATTTACGCAAGATTGCGGATCTCGGAACAAGGAAGAGGGAAAACGGCGCACGACGGCACCGCCGACGGAGGCATCCTTGTCCTCGTTCGCTGGCCCGAAAACGCCGCCATCGGGCGATGGCAACCAGGGCGAGCACCTGCGCAACGGCCGAGGCAGATAGTCTCAGGCAATTGCTACAAAATTGTTACAAAACAGTGACAGCGATGGCCGCTCAGGCCGGGTTGAACTGCAGAGCGGCCAAGCGTGCGTAGAGTGGGCTTTGCTCGATCAATTGTCGATGACTGCCGACTGCCGCCAGTCGGCCTTTGTCGATCACCGCGATGCGATCGGCATGCTGCACCGTCGCCAGGCGGTGGGCTATGACCAGCGTGGTGCGCCCGGCCATCAGCTGCGGCAACGCCTGCTGGATCAGGTGCTCGCTCTGCGCGTCCAGGGCGCTGGTGGCTTCGTCCAACAGCAGGATCGGCGCATCCACCAGCAGCGCCCGGGCGATCGCCAGGCGCTGACGCTGGCCGCCGGACAACCCTAGGCCGCCCTCGCCCAGCAGCGTCTGGTAGCCCTGGGGCAACTGGGCGATGAACTCATGGGCATGGGCGCTGCGCGCCGCCGCCTCGACCTCGGCCAGGCTGGCGTCGGGCCGACCGTAGCGGATGTTGGCCTCGACCGTGCCACGGAACAGCGCCGGCTGCTGGGCCACCAGGGCGAACTGGCGACGCAGCTCGGCCGGCTCCAGACCGGTGATCGGTTGGCCATCGAGCAGAATCGCACCACCCTGCGGGTCGTAGAAACGCAGCAGCAGGTCGAACAGGGTCGACTTGCCGGCCCCCGACGGCCCGACCAGGGCCACGGTCTCGCCCGGGCGGATGTGCAGGCTAAGACCATCGATGGCCGCCGCCGTGGGGCGCGATGGGTATGCGAAGCGCACGTCGCTCAGCTGGATATCGCCCATGGCACGGCCCTGCGCCAGCCCCTGTGGTTGCGCCGGCGCCAGGATCGCCGTCTGTGCCGCCAGCAGCTCGGCGATGCGCTCGGCGGCGCCGGCAGCCCGTTGCAGCTCGCCGATCACCTCGCTCAGGGTGCCGAAGGCGCTGCCGACGATCAGGCTGTAGAACACGAAGGCGGCCAGCTCGCCGCCGGAGATGCGCCCGGCGATCACGTCCATGCCACCGACCCAGAGCATCACCCCTACCGCCCCCAGCACCAGCACGATTACCAGGGTGATCAGCCAGGCGCGCTGGGCGATGCGTCTGCGTGCCACCCCGAACGCCGCCTCCACGGTCTCGGCGAAGCGCGCCTGGTCATGCCCCTGATGGTTGTAGGCCTGCACCGTCTTGATCTGGCCAAGGGCCTCGGCGACATAGCTGCCCACGTCGGCCACCCGGTCTTGGCTCTGCCGCGACAGGCTGCGCACGCGCCGCCCGAACAGCAGGATCGGCGCCAGCACCAAGGGCAAGGCCAGCACCACGATGCTGGTCAGCTTGGGGTTGGTGACGAACAGCAGGATCACCCCGCCCAGCACCATCAGCGCGTTGCGCAGGAACATCGACAGCGACGAGCCGATCACCGACTGCAGCAAGGTGGTGTCGGCGGTCAGCCGCGACTGGATCTCAGAACTGCGGTTGTCCTCGAAGAAACCCGGGTGCAGGCCGATCAGGTGATCGAACACTGCCCGGCGAATATCGGCCACGCAGCGCTCGCCGATCCACGACACCAGATAGAAACGGGCGAAGGTCCCCACCGCCAGGGCCAGCACCAGCAGCAGGAACAGGCCGATGGTCTGGTTGAGCTGGTGCGCCGAGCCGGTCATGAAACCCTGGTCGACCAGCAGGCGGATACCCTGCCCCATGGACAGGGTGATGGCGGCGGTGACCACCAGTGCCAGCAAGGCCAGCAGCGCCTGGCGGCGATAGGGACGGACGAAGCGCCAGCCCAGGTGCAGGGCGCGGCGCTGGCGGGGCGAGATCGGCTCGGGCATGGCGAAGGTCGTTCTGTGCTGAGACCAGACCAAGACTACCACTCGTCGACCCCGTGCAACGTCTGGAAATGCGACGCCGTCCCATGATCGAACGGGGCGGCAGTGACTATGCCCATTCGTTCTAACCTGCGACTGGAGGTTTACCGCCGTTTCTGTTGGACTGATCCGGCATGACGCCGAAGAAACTGTCACAGACCAGTCACGGCGAAGCGCTACCTTGAGCTTGAACCTGAAAGAGGAGACAGGACATGAGCTTGCAGCATACCGATACGCCCAAGAACCAGAACCGTCCGCAACCTCAGGTCTGCGGCTCGATCATCGATGCCCAGGGCCGCGAGGTCCCGATTACCGAGCAGATGATCCAGAAGGCCTGCAAGGACCTGGAAGAGAGCCGGGTCAAGAAAGTCGGCAAGGCCTGACCCCCGAATTGCGTGCAACCCGGCGCTCGCGCCGGGTTTTTATTGCCCTGCCTTTCTGCGTCCTCAGGCCAGCACCGCGCCCAATGCACTGACCAGCTGCGCCAATTGGGGTACTTCCCCGCGTATGCGCACCGGCAATCCCTCGATTTCACGCCTTACCGGGTAGTGCTTGCGCAGCAGGTCGAACGCCGCACGCTGTTCGGCCGGATCTTCGCTGAGGCTGCGACGGAAATCCGCATCGTCACGACGTGGGTCGTAGACCGCCCGGCACAGGGTGGCCAATGCCCATGCCGGATCCGCGCTCGAGTCAAACGCGATCTGTGCAAGGCACGGCGCCGGCAGCAGGTCGGCCAGGCGCACCTGCTCGGGCTCGCCGCGCCAGCGGCAGAAGGCCTGGTAGATCTGCGCCGTGCCCCGCTGCTTGCCGTCCAGGCTGTAGCCGGCAATATGCGGCGTGGCCAGGGTGCACAGGTCGGCCAGCTGCAGGTCCACCTGCGGTTCGCCCTCCCACACATCCAGCACCGCGTGCAGATCCTCACGATCCAACAGCAATTCGCGCAGGGCTGCGTTGTCCACCACCGGGCCGCGGCTGGCGTTGATCAGCCAGGCGCCGGCACGCAGGCGCGCCAGGCGCTGCTGGTCGAGCAGGTGCCAGGTCGGGTGCTCGCCGCCGCGTTGCAGCGGCGTGTGCAGGCTGATCACGTCGCACTGTTCGAGGATCGTCTGAAGGTCGACAAAGTCGCCGCCCTCGTTGGCATGGCGCACCGGGTCGCACACCAGCACCTTCCAGCCCAGGCCATGCAGCACTCGCACCAGGCGCCCACCGACCTCGCCGGCGCCGACCACGCCATAGACCCGCTTGCCCAGGTCAACGCCTTCGAGTTCGGCCAGGGTCAGCAGGCTGCCCAGCACGTAGTCCACCACGCCACGGGCGTTGCAGCCCGGCGCGCTGCTCCAGTGGATACCGGCTTGGGTGAAGTACTCGAGGTCAAGGTGATCGGTGCCAATGGTGCAGGTGCCGACAAAACGCACCCGGCTGCCTTCGAGCAGTTGCCGGTCGACGCGGGTCACCGAGCGCACCAACAGGACGTCGGCGTCCTTGACGCAGGCGGCGTCGATGGCCCGGCCGGGGTAACGGCGGATCTCGCCGAAACCGGCGAAGAAGGCATCGAGCAGCGGGATATTCTCGTCGGCAACTATCAGCATGGCGCTCTCCTGTCAGGGGAGCGCAGTGTAGCGCGATCGCAGGCGGCTCAGTCGGCCTTCTTGCGGATCCAGTACAGGTAGGTGCCGGCCTCTTCCTGCTGGCCTAGCAGCTCGTGGCCGAGGAAGATGCAGAACTTGGGAATGTCGCGACGGGTCGACGGATCGGTGGCGATCACCTTGAGCACGCCGCCGCCGGCCAGCTCGCGCACGTGCTTGTGCAGCATCATCACCGGCTCCGGGCAGTTCAGGCCGGTGGCGTCGAGGATCGCGTCGTGGGTGAAATCGGTCATGTAGGGCTCCGCAAAATGATCGTCATTGTGGCGCATCCGTCGAGGTGCTCCAAGGGCTGAGAACCGAAGCCCCCTGTAGGAGCGGCCTTGTGCCGCGAAAGGGCTGCAGAGCAGCCCCGGCAATTTCTGCTTTCACGCTGAAATCCTGGGGCCGCTTTGCGGCCCTTTCGCGGCACAAGGCCGCTCCTACAGTGGCCGGGCAAACCCGTTTAACGCGGTTTCAGGTCCAGCCGGCGCAGGTGGCAGGTCACTTCCTCGCGGTCGTGATACAGCTGCTTGCAGGCGATCGACACCTTGACCTTGCGCGCTTTGAAGCCTTCCTCGATCCGGTCGAGCAACTTGCGCACCTCGGCGTGACGCTGCTTCATCGGCAGCTTCAGGTTGACCACCGCCTCGCGGCACAGTCCTTCGCCCAGCCAGGTCTCGATCAGCGACGCGGTGCGCGCCGGCTTCTCGACGATATCGCAGACCATCCAGTCCACGGTCTGTTTCGGCTTCCAGGTAAAGCCGTCGGCCATCAGGTGGGTGACCAGGCCGGTGTCCATCAGGCTTTCGGCCATCGGCCCGTTGTCGATGGCGGTCACCAGCATGCCGCGCTTGACCAGCTGGTAGGTCCAGCCGCCGGGGGCGGCGCCCAGGTCGACGCCGGTCATGTCGTCGTTCAGGCGCTGGTCCCACTGCTCGCGGGGGATGAACTGGTGCCAGGCCTCCTCGAGCTTGAGGGTCGAGCGGCTGGGGGCCTCGCGGGGGAACTTCAGGCGCGGTATGCCCATCGGCCAGAGCGCCGAATTGTCGGCCTCGGCCAGCCCCAGGAACACCCGCCGGCCACTGATGAAGGTCAGCAGCAGGCGCGGCCGCCGGGCGTCGTCCACCAGCCGCCCGGCCTTTTCCAGGGCCTTGCGCAGCGGCACCTCGAACTTGCGGCAGAAGGTCGACAGCTCCTTGCCATCGTTGCTGTCGAGCACTTCCAGCCACAGGCTGCCGCACACCGGCAGCCCGGCCAGGTGCTCGAGCAGCACGCTGATGCGGTCGGTCTCCGGCAGCTCGACATAGGCGCCGCGGGCCCACTGGCGCGGGAAGATCAGCTGCGAAAAGCGCAGCGTCTGCATCATGCGTTCGGCGCCGTCCGCCTCGCTGCAGACGAACTCGGCGCAAGCGCTCTGCGGCTTGCCCTTGGCATAGCCGGCCACGCCCAGGTGGGCGGCATGTTCGCTGATTTCGGCGCAGACCTCGCCCTCGAAGCCGGGCCGGCAATGCATGAACAGGGTATTCATTTCTCACTCCACATCACTGGCGCAGACGGCGCCAGGGCGGCGAATGATAAAGGAAGATCGGAACCGACGACACGCCCCATCGGTCCAGAAAAGGGTCAGGCCAGGCAAACCGGTCTAACCTGACTGTTCAGCCAGGTCCGTGCCGTGCGGACCGGTCCAGAGCGGTGACACCGGCGAGCGACCCGCAATCGCCGGGCACCGGAGCACAAGGAGTTGTAAATGCCCTCGCTCGATAGCCTGAAAACCCTCAAGACCCTCCAGGTGGCCGACCGCGCCTACCACTATTTCAGCCTGCCCGACGCCGCGCGCCAGCTCGGCGACCTGCAGCGCCTGCCCATGTCGCTGAAAGTGCTGCTGGAAAACCTGCTGCGCTGGGAAGACGGCAAGACCGTCACCGGCGACGACCTGCGCGCCCTGGCCCAGTGGCTGCAGGAGCGCCGCTCCGACCGCGAGATCCAGTACCGCCCGGCGCGGGTGCTGATGCAGGACTTCACCGGCGTGCCGGCGGTGGTCGACCTGGCCGCCATGCGCGCGGCGATGGCCAAGGCCGGCGGCGACCCGCAGCGGATCAACCCGTTGTCGCCGGTAGACCTGGTGATCGACCACTCGGTGATGGTCGACCGCTACGCCAGCCCCAGCGCCTTCGCCCAGAACGTCGACATCGAGATGCAGCGCAACGGCGAGCGCTACGCCTTCCTGCGCTGGGGCCAGAGCGCCTTCGACAACTTCCGCGTGGTACCGCCGGGCACCGGCATCTGCCACCAGGTCAACCTCGAGTACCTGGGGCGCACCGTGTGGACCCGTGAAGCGGACGGGCGCACCTACGCCTTCCCCGACACCCTGGTCGGCACCGACTCGCACACCACCATGATCAACGGCCTGGGCGTGCTCGGCTGGGGCGTCGGTGGTATCGAGGCGGAGGCTGCGATGCTCGGCCAGCCGGTGTCGATGCTGATCCCCGAGGTGATCGGCTTCAAGCTCACCGGCAAGCTGCGCGAGGGCATCACCGCCACCGACCTGGTGCTGACGGTGACGCAGATGCTGCGCAAGAAGGGCGTGGTGGGCAAGTTCGTCGAGTTCTACGGCGACGGCCTGGCCGACCTGCCGCTGGCCGACCGCGCCACCATCGCCAACATGGCCCCTGAGTACGGCGCCACCTGCGGTTTCTTCCCGGTGGACCAAGTGACCCTGGACTACCTGCGCCTGTCCGGGCGCCCCGAGGAGGCCGTGCAACTGGTCGAGGCCTACAGCAAGGCCCAGGGCCTGTGGCGCCTGCCGGGCCAGGAGCCGCTGTTCAGCGACACCCTGGCGCTGGACATGAACGACGTCGAAGCCAGCCTCGCCGGGCCCAAGCGCCCGCAGGACCGGGTCGCCCTGGGCCAGGTCGCCCAGGCCTTCGACCATTTCATCGAGCTGCAGCCCAAGCCGCTGGCCAAGGAGGTCGGCCGCCTGGAAAGCGAAGGCGGCGGCGGTGTGGCGGTGGGCAATGCCGACCAGGCCGGCGAGATCGACTACAGCCACGCCGGCCAGACCCACACCTTGCGCGACGGCGCCGTGGTGATCGCCGCCATCACTTCCTGCACCAACACCTCCAACCCCAGCGTGATGATGGCCGCAGGGCTGGTGGCGAAAAAAGCCGTGGAGAAGGGCCTGACCCGCAAGCCCTGGGTCAAGAGCTCGCTGGCCCCAGGCTCCAAGGTGGTGACGGACTACTTCAAGGCTGCCGGCCTCACGCCTTACCTGGATCAGCTCGGTTTCGACCTGGTCGGCTATGGCTGCACCACCTGCATCGGCAACTCCGGCCCCCTGGACGAGGCGATCGAGAAGGCCATCGGCAGCGCCGACCTCACCGTGGCTTCGGTACTGTCGGGCAACCGCAACTTCGAAGGCCGGGTGCACCCTCTGGTCAAGACCAACTGGCTGGCCTCGCCGCCGCTGGTGGTGGCCTATGCCCTGGCCGGCAGCGTGCGCCTGGACCTGACCCAGGACGCCCTGGGCACCGGCAAGGACGGCAAGCCCGTGTACCTGCGCGATATCTGGCCAAGCCAGCAAGAGATCGCCGAGGCCGTGCGCAATGTCGACACGCGCATGTTCCACAAGGAATACGCCGAAGTGTTTGCCGGCGACACCCAGTGGCAGGCCATCGAGGTGCCCCAGGCGGCCACCTATGTCTGGCAGGACGACTCCACCTATATCCAGCACCCGCCGTTCTTCGACGACATCGCTGGTCCATTGCCGGAAATCGGCGAAATCCACGGCGCGCGCATCCTTGCCCTGCTCGGCGACTCGGTGACCACCGACCATATCTCTCCGGCCGGCAACATCAAGGCCGACAGCCCGGCCGGCCGCTACTTGCGCGACAAGGGCGTGGAACCACGGGACTTCAACTCCTACGGCTCACGGCGCGGCAACCATGAGGTGATGATGCGCGGCACCTTCGCCAATATCCGCATCCGCAACGAAATGCTCGGTGGCGAGGAAGGCGGCAACACCCTGTACGTGCCCAGCGGTGAAAAGATGTCGATCTACGATGCCGCCATGCGCTACCAGCAGGATGGCACGCCGCTGGTGGTGATTGCCGGGCAGGAATACGGCACCGGCTCCAGCCGCGACTGGGCGGCCAAGGGCACCAACCTGCTGGGGGTCAAGGCGGTGCTGGCGGAGAGCTTCGAGCGCATCCACCGCTCCAACCTGGTGGGCATGGGCGTGCTGCCCTTGCAGTTCAAGGCCGGCGACGACCGCAAGCGCCTTGGGCTGACCGGCAAGGAACGCATCGATGTGCTGGGCCTTGGCGGCGCGCAGATCCGCCCGGGCATGAGCCTGCCGGTGCGCATTACCCGCGAGGACGGACGCCAGGAGCAGATCGAGGTGCTGTGCCGGATCGATACCCTCAATGAGGTGGAGTACTTCAAGTCGGGGGGGATCCTGCATTATGTGCTGCGGCAATTGATCGCGGAGTAAAGCGGGCTTTGCTGTAAGTTTGCCTGAAGCTTGCTGGGGCTGCTGCGCAGCCCTTTCGCGGCACAAGGCCGCTCCTACAGGGGAACGCGATCTCTTGTAGGAGCGGCCTTGTGCCGCGAAAGGACTGCAACGCGGTCCCGGCATTACCCGCCCAAGCGCACAAACATCCAGGTGTCCTGAAGGCCATGGTGTAAGTCCTACCCTCCTCGGATTCACCGGCACTAAGGAAATGTCATGCCTCTTCCCCACTGGATCGCCCTGATCCTGCTCGCTCTCGGCTATGCGATCGCCCTGACCTACGGCAGCCTCGGCCTCACCGCCCTGCCCGCCTTGCTTGCCCTGCTGTGCAGTGCATTGCTCGCCCGCCGTCCGGTGCGCTGGCAACAAAGCCTCGGCCACCTGCTGTTCATCCTCCTCGCCCTCGCCCTGGCCCTGCACTGGCTACCCGGCTTCCACAGCGCCAAGGTGATCGACAAGGCCGTGCTCAGCGACGGCTCCGTGCCTTTCTCGATGTATCTGAACCTGGACAAGCCCCTGATCGGCCTGTGGTTGCTGCTGGCCTGCCCGTGGCTGGTCATGCTGCGCCCACGCGGCCTGCTGCCGGGCCTGGCGCTGACCCTGCCCTTGACCTTGCTCGCCTGCCTGGGCGGCGCCTGGGCCCTGGGCATGCTGGCCTGGGCACCGAAATGGCCGGACCAGGCCTGGCTGTGGCTGCTGAACAACCTGCTGCTGGTGAGCCTGACCGAGGAACTGCTGTTCCGCGGCTATATCCAGGGCGGCCTGCAACGTCTGTTCAGGCATGAAGGGCTGGCGTTGCTGGTGGCCGCGCTGTTGTTCGGCCTCGCGCACCTCGCCGCTGGCTGGCAGTGGTTCTACCTGGCCACCCTGGCCGGGGTGGGGTATGGTCTGGCCTATCGCCATGGTGGACTGGCGGCGGCGGTGCTCTGCCACACCTGCGTCAACCTGGCGCACTTTGCCGCTTTCAGCTACCCGATGCTGGCCCCGAATTGAACAATCGGTCATGATCAGACCTGATCGTCATCATTTATAAAGAAAACTGCAATATTGGCGGCAACGGCTGCGATCAGGTGGGCTGCATTAGCTCAGCCGCACTGATGGCACCTTGCCCCAGATCAAGCCAGTTAAATATTCATTCAATAAAACCAGAGGCTTGCCGATACCCGTCGAAAGCCTTGCGGATTGAACAGCCAATGCGTAACAACCAGCCGATTACCCAGAGAGAACGGACTTTCCCTGCCCAGCAGCGGTTGATTTCCACCACCAACGCCAAGGGCGTGATCACCTACTGCAACGATGCCTTCATCGAGATCAGCGGTTTTTCCCGCGAGGAACTGATGGGCGCGCCGCACAACCTGGTGCGCCACCCCGATGTACCGCCGGCCGTGTTCGCCCACATGTGGCAGACCCTCAAGCAAGGCCTGCCGTGGATGGGCATCGTCAAGAACCGCTGCAAGTCGGGCGACCACTACTGGGTCAATGCCTACGTCACGCCGATCTTCGACAGCAACCAGGTGGTCGGCTACGAGTCGGTGCGGGTCAAGCCCACCGCCGAGCAGATCCGCCGCGCCGAAGCGCTGTACCAGCGCATCAACCAGGGCCGCTCGGCCATCCCGAAACGTGACAAGTGGCTGCCGGTGCTGCAGGACTGGCTGCCGTTCATCCTGGTCAGCCAGATCGGCTTCCTGATCGGCAACTGGCTCGGCCATTCCTGGGGCTTCGCCCTGGCCGCCGGCCTGTCGGTGCCGCTCGGCCTGCTCGGCCTGAGCTGGCAGCAGCGCGGCCTCAAGCGCCTGCTGCGCCTGGCCGAACAGACCACCTCCGACCCGCTGATCGCGCAGATGTACACCGACAGCCGCGGTGTCCAGGCACGCCTGGAAATGGCCATGCTCAGCCAGGACGCACGGATGAAGACCTGCCTGACCCGCCTGCAGGACAGCGCCGAGCAGCTCAGCGACCAGGCCCGCCAGTCCGACGCCCTCGCCCACCAGAGCTCGTCGGGCCTGGAGCGCCAGCGGGTGGAGACCGAGCAGGTCGCCGCCGCCGTCAACCAGATGGCCGCCACCACCCAGGAAGTGGCCAACCATGTCCAGCGTACCGCCGACGCCACCCAGGAAGCCAACCGCCTGACCAGCCAGGGCCGCAACATCGCCGGCGAAACCCGTGACGCCATCGAGCGGCTGTCCGCCGCCGTGGGCGAGACCGGGCTGACCGTCACCCAGTTGGCCAAGGACAGCGACGAGATCGGCGGCGTGGTCGATGTGATCAAGGGCATTGCCGACCAGACCAACCTGCTGGCGCTCAATGCCGCCATCGAAGCGGCGCGCGCCGGGGAGATGGGCCGTGGCTTTGCCGTGGTCGCCGACGAGGTCCGTCAGCTGGCCCAGCGCACCGCCGAATCCACCGGGCAGATCCACACCCTGATCGCCAAGCTGCAACAAACCGCCAACAACGCGGTGCAGACCATGGAGACCGGCCACCGCCAGGCCCAGGAAGGTGTCGAGCGGGTCATGCAGGCCGACCAGGCGCTGGTGGGCATCAGCGAGGCCGTGGCCAACATCACCGACATGGCGACCCAGATCGCCGCCGCCACCGAAGAGCAGAGCGCGGTGGCCGAGGAGATCAGCCGCAACATCAGCACCATCGCCGACCTGGCCGACCAGACCTCCGGCCAGGCCCAGCGCTCGGCGCTGCTCAGCGAAGAGCTGACCAGCACGGCGGGTACCCAGTACTCGCTGGTGGAGCGCTTCAACCGCTGAAATCGGTAGGCGTCATCGCGGGGCAAACCCTCTCCCACAAGTCCTGTGCATAGCGCCAGGCCAGTGGGAGCGGGCTTGCCCCGCGATGCTTTTACCAGTCGAGCGTCAGCCGGCTCTCGAAATAACGCACCTCACCCGTCAATGGATCCTCGAAGCGCAGGCTATGGGCCAGCAGCTTGAGCGGCCGTGCGTAATCATCCTGCTCGTTGACCAGCTGCGGGTAAAACGGATCGTTGCAGATCCCCGCGCCCAACGCCGCCATGTGCACGCGCAACTGGTGGGTCTTGCCGGTAACCGGTGACAGGCCATAGCGCCACAGCTCGCCATTCTTCTCCAGCACACAGGCGTGGGTTTCACTGTTGTCGGCCCCTTGCACCTCATGCATGCGGAAGAACGGCTCGCCATGCACCAAACGGCTGCGGTGCACCAACGGGTAGTCATGCTGCGGCATGGCCGCGGCGATGGCCTGGTAGTGCTTGTCGATGCGCCGCTCAGGGAACAGGCGCTGATAGGCGCCACGGCTCTGCGGGTTGGCGGAAAACAGCACCAGCCCGGCAGTGTGCCGGTCGATGCGGTGCAGCGGCACCAGGTGCGGGTTGTCCAGACGCCGGATCAGCCGGCGCAGCAGCGTCTGTTCGACGTACTCGCCGGTGGGGGTGACAGGCAGGAAGTGCGGCTTGTCCGCCACCACCAGGTGCTCGTCGACATGCAGGATCTCTTCCTGCACCGGGATCACTTTCTCGTTGGGCACTTCACGGAAATAGTGCAAGCGCATGCCTCGCCGATAGTGCGTATCCGCCGCAATGGGCTGGCCATCGGCATTCAACACCCGGCCCCGGGCGAAGCGGTCGAGCCATTGCTCACGCGTGATGCCCTTGAAATGATCGCACAGGCAGTCGAGCACGTTTGCCCAGGGCCCCGGAGGCAGGCATACGGTACTGGCTTGCTGGTGGGCGGGGTCGAAAGGCGTGGTCATCGTCGGGCTCGGTTCTGCGGGGCTGGCATTATCCCCCAGCTCGCGCCCCTCAACCAGCCTCGCTGGCCGGTTCGCAACGCGCCTTGAGCCAGCGCAGCACCTGCACCGCGTCCCAGCGCCCCGGATCGTAGAGGGCGTAGCTCAGGCCCTGGTAGCCCACCACATCCAGCGGACGGTGGAAGCCGGCGCGCTGGAACAGCGCCTCGATCTCGGCGAAACAGGTGTTGAAATGCACCTTGCCGAACGGCGTGCGCTCGTCGGTGACGATGCCGTCGAGGCGCAATTCCAGCACGGCCTCGCACACACGCTCGGGAGCCATGTGATTGATGCTGTACTTGAGTTGCTCGACATTGAGCATGGCTTCACCTCGGATACTGTATTTATATACAGCATACGGAGCGACCCACCCGCTCGTCAATGCACGGTTCAGCCGAGGAAGGCCACTACCTGCTCGGCATCGAACGGCCAGCCCAGCTCGGCGCCGGTATCGCAACGGCGCAGCACCGGGATGCTCAGCCCGTAGCGTTCGAACAGCGCCTCGCTGTCGGCGATATCGACCAGCTCGACCAGCAGGCCGTGCTCGACGAACGGCATCAGCACAGCCTCGGCCACTTCGCACAGGTGGCACCCCACGGTGCCGAACAACTGGGTTTCAGGGAGCATGCAGACATCCGTAATTCGCATGAATGGATGCTCATTCTAGGTCCGTCCCCGCCAACGCGCACCTGACCTGGCTCAATCCTGGCTGGTGGCGCCGATCCGATGCACGGCCAGGTCCGCTCCCTGGAACTCCTCCTCATGGCTCAGGCGCAGACCATGCAGCGCCTTGATCAGGCCATACACGGCAAAACCGCCGGCCAGCGCCACCAGCACGCCCGCCAGGCTCCCCAGCAACTGGCTGACCAGGCTGACGCCACCCAACCCGCCCAGGGCAGCCTGGCCGAACACGCCGCAGGCGATGCCGCCCCATACGCCACACACGCCGTGCAATGGCCACACGCCCAGCACGTCGTCGATCTTCCAGCGGTTCTGCGCGGCGGTGAAGCACCAGACGAACAGGCCACCGGCCACCAGCCCGGTGACCAGCGCGCCCACCGGATGCATCAGGTCGGAGCCCGCACACACCGCCACCAGGCCGGCCAGTGGGCCGTTGTGCAGGAAGCCCGGGTCGTTGCGCCCGGCCAGCAGGGCCGACAGCGTGCCGCCGACCATGGCCATCAACGAGTTGATCGCCACCAGCCCGCTCACCCCCTGCAGGGTCTGCGCGCTCATGACGTTGAAGCCGAACCAGCCGATGATCAGGATCCACGAGCCCAGCGCCAGGAACGGAATACTCGACGGCGCGAACGCCACCAGGCGCCCCTCGCGGTAGCGGCCACGGCGCGCGCCTAGCAGCAGTACCGCCGCCAGCGCCAGCCAGCCGCCCATGGCGTGCACCACCACGGACCCGGCAAAATCATGGAACGGCGCGCCGAAACGCGCCTGCAACCAGGCCTGCAGGCCGAAGTTGCCATTCCACACCACGCCTTCGAAGAACGGGTAGATGAGCGCCACGATCAATGCCGTCGCGCACAGTTGCGGCGCAAAGCGCGCGCGCTCGGCGATACCGCCGGAGATGATCGCCGGAATGGCCGCGGCGAAGGTCAGCAGGAAGAAGCACTTGACCAGCGCATAGCCGTGATCGCTGGCCAGCGTCGCCGCCGGCTGCAGGAAGCTCACGCCATAGGCGACCCAATAGCCGATGAAGAAATACACCAGGGCCGAGATGGCGAAGTCGCTGAGGATCTTCGACAGGGCGTTGACCTGATTCTTGTGCCGCACCGTGCCGACCTCGAGAAAGGCGAACCCCGCGTGCATGGCCAGGACCAGGATCGCGCCCATGAGGATGAACAAGGTGTTGGAGCCATGGACCAGGGAGTCCATCGCGCTGTGCATGTTTTCCATGAAGAGGCAGACCTGCAAAAAGGCACCAGGACAGTTCAAGAACCGGCATCCATGCACCGGATCGGTGCCAGGCCCCTGCCCCGTTTCGGTGAGCCGGGCGGCGCCTGCGTGGTTTTTTCTTGGGTTTGTCGTGGATTGGGTTAAGGTTTAGCAGTATCCGCAGCGCTGGCGCATGGTTTCGGCGCAAGCCTCGGCGGACACGCACCGCTTTTTAGCAAGCGCTGTACCAACACATCCCGCTGAACCTTCCGCGCCACCGATCACTCGAAATAGCCAGTACACATCCACAGGGAGAGGCCCATCCATGGCCAGCAAATCGGCAAAGACTGCACAGGAAATTTTAATGGCTGACTTCCAGGCCCTGGTCCGCGACACCGAGAAGCTGCTCGCCGACACCGCCAACCTGGCCGGCGACCAGGCCGACGAACTGCGCGAGCAGATCCACGAACGCCTGGTGCAGGCCCGTGAGACCTTGCAGTTGACCCAGGACTCGGTGCGCGCCCGCGGCCAGGCGGCCCTCGGCAGCGCCGAGGAGTACGTGCAGGCGAACCCGTGGCAAGCCATCGGCATCGCCGCCGGCGTCGGCCTGCTGATCGGCCTGCTGGCCAAGCGCTGAGGAGCCGGCATGGACAACGACGCCATCGGCACGGGCGCCTCCGGTCGGCGCCTGGGCGCGGCCATATTGGGCCTGCTGCACAGCCATATCGAGCTGTTCGGCATCGAGTTGCAGGAGCAGAAGGCCCGCACCCTCAGCCTGCTGTTGTTCGCGGGCCTGGCCCTTGTGTTCGCCCTGCTGCTGCTGACCGCGCTGTCGGGCCTGCTGCTGGTGCTGCTGTGGGACAGCTACCGGCTGGCCGGGATCATCGGCCTGTGCGTGTTCTACGGGCTCGCCGCGCTGTACTGCGGCCTGCGCCTGAAAGCCGCGGTGTTCGATGAATCCTCGCCGTTCAACGCCACCCTCGAGGAATTGGCCAAGAATCGGGAGCGCCTGTTGCCATGAGCCTGCCCGAACTGCCCAACACCCGTAACCCACGTGAGCTGCGCAAGGCCCTGCTGCGCCTGCGCATGGAAATGCACCGCCAGGAAATCCGCCACGAGTCCGGCCAGTTGCTCGAACCGGTCCGCCGCCTGCGCGGCATGGGCAGCTCGTTCGGCGAGGGCCTGGGGGTCAAGCACGGCTCGCTGTGGGGCATCGGCGCCGTCGTCGCCCTGGGTTTTCTCACCGGCAAGGGCGTGCGCAGCGGCAACCTGACGCGCCTGGTACGCCTGGGCACCAGCCTGGTGCCGCTGATCCGCCTGTTCCTCGGCAACAGCCGCCGCCCCTGAGATCACGGCGCGCCTGACGCTTGCACGGGCGCGCCGGACGCAGGAAGCTATCCCTACTCTACGATGGGAGATCACGCCTTGGACTGGCACACCCTGCTGACCCGCGAACGACTGGGCAAGGCCCTCTACAGCCCCGAGGAACTCGGCCGCAGTCCGTTCCACAAGGACCACGACCGCATCATCTTCTCCGGCGCCTTCCGCCGCCTGGGGCGCAAGACCCAGGTGCACCCCGTATCCAGCAACGACCATATCCACACCCGCCTGACCCACTCCCTGGAGGTCAGCTGCGTCGGCCGCTCGCTGGGCATGCGCGTCGGCGAGACCCTGCGCGAGCAACTGCCGGCCTGGTGCGAGCCCAGCGACCTGGGGATGATCGTGCAGTCAGCCTGCCTGGCCCACGACATCGGCAACCCGCCGTTCGGCCATTCCGGCGAGGACGCCATCCGCCACTGGTTCCAGCAGGCCGCCGGGCGCGGCTGGCTGGATGACATGAGCGATGACCAGCGTACCGACTTCCTCAACTTCGAAGGCAACGCCCAGGGCTTTCGCGTACTCACCCAGCTCGAATACCACCAGTTCGACGGCGGCATGCGCCTGACCTATGCCACCCTTGGCGCCTACCTCA
This sequence comes from Pseudomonas sp. 2hn, assembly GCF_019646095.1. Lineage (NCBI taxonomy): Bacteria > Pseudomonadati > Pseudomonadota > Gammaproteobacteria > Pseudomonadales > Pseudomonadaceae > Pseudomonas > Pseudomonas sp. 2hn. Next base: position 4,132,490 of record NZ_CP081016.1, read on the forward strand.
AGTACCCGTGGGCGGCACGCCACGCCGACGCCCTGGGCTACAAGAAACACAAGTTCGGCTGCTACCAGAGCGAACTGGGGCTGCTCGAGCAGATCGCCGGCAAACTGGGCCTGCCGCAGCTGGAGCACCAGCGCTGGGCCCGTCACCCCCTGGTGTACCTGATGGAGGCCGCCGACGACATCTGCTACGCCCTGATCGACCTCGAGGACGGGCTGGAGATGGACCTGCTGCAATACGCCGAGGTCGAGGCACTGCTGCTGGACCTGGTGGGCGACGACCTGCCGGAAACCTATCGCCTGCTGGGGCCCGGCGAATCACGTCGACGCAAGCTGGCGATCCTGCGCGGCAAGGCCATCGAGCACCTGACCAACGCCGCCGCCCAGGCTTTCGTCGAACAGCAGCAGGCCCTGCTCGCAGGCAGCCTGGCAGGCGACCTGGTCGAGCACATGCACGGCCCGGCGCAACGCTGCGTGCTGCAGGCCAAGGACATGGCGCGCAAGAAGATCTTCCAGGACAAGCGCAAGACCCTGCACGAGATCGGCGCCTACACGACCCTGGAGATCCTGCTCAATACCTTCTGCGGTGCGGCCCTGGAACAGCATGGCGGGCGTACCCCATCGTTCAAGAGCCGGCGGGTGCTGGACCTGATCGGCAACAACGCCCCCGACCCGCATGGTTCGCTGCACGACGCCTTCCTGCGCATGATCGACTTCATCGCCGGCATGACCGACAGCTACGCCAGTGAAATGGCTCTGGAAATGACCGGGCGTTCCAGTCCGAAATAAGGGCGGACGGGGGTGGCAGGCGCCTGTTTGCCACCCACGTTTAATACGCATGAAATTTCCCACGTAATGTCGATATCCAATAAACACGCTCACCACGCAAACCCACAAAAACGATCAAACCCTGACAATTCCCTCTCAATATCTACATCACTCGTAGCAATGTTTCGCCAACACTGTAAGTAAATTCCTATATCCCGGTTTTGGCAGCTACTTCCCTGCCCGTCGACATTCAACTGAGCTAATGTGCCGGCTGCCTTCACGCGCCGCATGGAATGTTGAATATGCACTCAGTCTTTATAGTTGATGACCATCCCGTCATACGTTTGGCGATACGGATGTTGCTGGAAAACCAGGGATACAAGGTGGTCGGGGAATCGGACAACGGCGTGGACGCCATGCAGTTGATCCGCGAGACTCCGCCGGACCTGGTCATCCTCGACATCAGCATTCCCAAGCTCGATGGCCTGGAGATGCTCTCGCGCCTGCAGGCCATGGCCATCCCGCTGAAGGTCCTGGTGCTCACAGCCCAATCGCCGGCCCTGTTCGCCGTGCGCTGCATGCACTCCGGCGCGGCCGGGTACGTGTGCAAGCAGGAAGACCTCAGCGAACTGCTCAGCGCGATCAAGGCCGTACTGTCCGGTTACAACTATTTCCCCAGCCAGGCACTCAATCCACCGCCGACGGGCAGCAACCAGGAGCTGGAACTGTTCCGCCAGGTCAATGATCGGGAACTCATGGTCCTGCAACTTTTTGCCCAGGGGCGCAGCAACAAGGAGATCGCCAAGGGCATGTTTCTCAGCAACAAGACCGTCAGCACTTACAAGAAACGTCTCATGCACAAGTTGCGCGCCAGCACTTTGGTGGAATTGATCGACGTCGCCAAACGCAACGCGCTGGTTTGAGGTCATGATGTGGAGGTGCATCGTTACATCGCTGCTGTGCCTGGGCATGCCGCTGCAAGGTGCCGGCGTGACCGTCGACACGGGGCGAACCTACACCCTGCTCAGCCGTTCGGCGCCGGCATCGGTCCAGCCCGGCCTGACACCGGCCCAGCGCGACTGGCTCGCGCAACGCCGGGAACTGGTGCTGGGCACCTCGGCCCCTGACTACCCGCCGTTCGACATCGCCACGGGCGGGCGCGAATACCAGGGGCTGACGGCCGACTACGCCGGCCTGATCGGCAGCGCCCTGGGCCTGCCAGTGCGGGTGCAGCGCTTTCCCAGCCGGCCGGCGGCGGTCGCCGCGCTCAAGAGTGGGCATATCGACCTGCTGGGCAGCGCCAACGGCTACGAAGCGGTGACCCAGGGCCTGGCACTGTCGCGGCCCTACGCCATCGACCAACCGGTGCTGGTGACCCGCGAGGATGAAACCCGGGCGTTGGACACGGGCCTGACGGGCATGCGCCTGAGCATGCTGTATCACTACCTGCCGCCCGGGGAGATTCACGCCAACTACCCCAAGGCCGAGCTGCTGACCTTCGAATCGTCCACCCAGGCGCTGAATGCCGTGGCCTTCGAGCAGGCCGACGTGTTCATCGGCGATACCATTTCCACCCACTACCTCATCAGCCAGGGGCACCTGCCGCACCTGCGCATGGCCAACTTCGGCAAGCACGAAGCCGTGGGTTTCAGCTTCGCCATGCGCGAGGACGCGCTCACTCTCCAGTCCCTGGTGGACGCCGCCCTCGACGCCCAGCCCAACACCACCCGCAACGATATCTTCAAGCGCTGGAGTGCCAGCAGCGGTAGCCTGCTGACCGATCGCAAGCTGCAGTTGTCGGCGCGCGAGGAACAGTGGCTGAGCGAGCATCCGATCATGCGCGTGGTGGTCAACGACACCGCCGCGCCCCTGACCTTCTTCGACAACAATGACCGCCTGCGCGGCATCGTCGCCGACCTGCTCGAACTCATCCGCCTGCGCACCGGCCTGCGCTTCGAGATCCGCCGCGCCAGTGGCGATGGCGACATGATCGACCAGCTCGAGTCCGGCCGCGCCGATATCATCGCCAGCCTCTCCACCGACGCCCGTCGCGGCAGCGCGCTGCAGGTCAGCCGCCCGTACCTTGAAAGCGCCTACGTGCTGGTCAGCCACACCGGCGACGACCAGCCCAACAGCCTCAAGCAACTCAAGGGCAAACGCGTCGCCGTGCCCCGCGACAGCAGCGTGGCCGCCCTGCTCGCGGCACGTCACCCACGGATTCACCAGGTCGCCACCGAAAGCACCTACTACTCCATGGTGCTGCTCGGCAGCGGCGCGGTGGATGCGGCGATCGCCACCCTGATCGACGCCAACCACATGCTCGCCACCAGCAACAACCTGGTGATCCGCAGCACCGTGGGCACGGAACCGGCAGCCTTCGCCATGGCGACCGCCGCGGGTGCCAGCGAACTGGCGGCGATCCTCGACAAGGCGCTGTTGAGCATTTCGCCGGAGGAACTGGGGGTGATCAACAGCCGTTGGCGCGACCATGGCCTGCGTGACGACGCCTACTGGCGCAGCTACCGTCGGCTGATCCTTCAGGTGGCGGGGGGTATCGCGGTGCTGCTGGTCCTCGCACTGGTGTGGAATGCCCGGCTGCGCCGTCAGATCAAGCAGCGCCAGCGGGCCGAACGAGCACTCAACGACCAGCTGGAATTCATGGGTGCGCTGCTCAATGGCACGCCCCATCCGATGTATGTCCGCGACCGTGACGGGCGCCTGCAAAGCTGCAACGACAGCTACCTGCAGGCCGTTGGCGCCAGTCTCGAGGAAGTCCTGGGCAAGAGCCTGGACGAAGCCCCCTTCAGCGACTGCGACTATACCCGCCAGGTCCAGGACGACTACCAGCGGGTGATGGCCCAGGGCAAGCCCTTGATCCTCGATCGCCCCCTGCGCCTGCGTGACCGTGAGCTGACGATCTATCACTGGATCCTGCCCTACCGCGACTCGCTGGGCGAGATGCAGGGCATCATCGGTGGCTGGATCGATATCAGCGAACGCCGCAATCTGGTCCAGGACCTGCGCCTGGCCAAGCAACAGGCCGATGACGCCAATCGGGCCAAGAGCACCTTCCTGGCCACCATCAGCCATGAGATCCGCACGCCGATGAACGCCCTCATCGGCATGCTGGAACTGGCCCTCAAGCGCGCCGACCAGGGCAAGCTGGACCGCCCCGCGCTGGAAGTCGCCCATCATTCGGCCAGCGACCTGCTGGGGTTGATCGGCGACATCCTGGATATCGCCCGGATCGAATCCGGGCAAATGTCCCTGGCCCCCGAGCCTGTAGACCTCGCGGCCCTGGTCGAGTCGGTCGGCCGCGTGTTCGATGGCCTGGCACGGCACAAGGGCCTGGTGCTGGATGTGGTGATTGCCCGCGAGGCCCGCTGCCATGCGATGCTCGATCCGCTGCGTTTCAAGCAGGTGCTGTCGAACCTGGTGAGCAATGCGATCAAGTTCACCGAACAAGGTCAGGTACGCATCAGCGTCCGCCTGCGCAACGACGGCGAGCCGGCGGTGCCGACCCTCGACCTGGAGGTGCGCGACAGCGGCATAGGGATCCACGAACAGGACCTGCAACGCCTGTTCTCGCCCTTCGTGCAGGCCAACCCCTACAGCGATGGCGCCCGGGCCGGCACCGGGCTGGGCCTGGTCATCAGCCGCGACCTGTGCGCGATGATGGGCGGTGAACTCACCCTGCAAAGCCTGCAGGGCGTAGGCACCCGCGTGCGCCTGGTGATGCCGCTGCAATGCATCGAGCCGGTGGCAGCCTTGCCACGACCGGCCACTGAAATCCTCCAGCCCGACCGGCAACTGCGCATACTGGTGATCGACGACCACCCGGCCAACCTGTTGCTGATGGCCCAGCAACTGAACTACCTGGGCCTGAGCCAGGAAAGCGCCGAGGACGGATGCGAGGGGCTGCGCAAATGGCGCGAAGGCTGTTTCGACGTGCTGATCGTTGATTGCAACATGCCGCAGATGAATGGCTACCAACTGGCCAGGGCCGTGCGCATGGAAGAACGCCTGCACGAGCGACCACCCTGCACCATCCTCGGCTACACCGCCAACGCCCAGCCCGAGGTGCGCCAGCAGTGCCTCGACGCCGGCATGGACGACTGCCTGCTCAAACCCATAGGCCTGCAAGTGCTGGGGCAGCGACTGAACGCGATTGCGCGGCTTGCCCGCCAGGCTGACAAGCGCCATACGCCAGCAGTGCCTTTTGACCTCGACGGTCTTTCAGCGATCGTCGGCGACAACCTCGCCGACCGCGACCGTATCCTCGACACCCTGCTGCTGAGCCTGCGCCAGGACCTGCAGGTGCTGATGGCCATCGACCCGAGGCACGAAAGCGCCGAGCTGGCATTACAAGCACACAAGATCCTCAGCGCGGGAAGGATGCTGGATGCACAGGCATTGATCGAGGCGTGCGAGGCACTGGAGGAGACGGGCCTGCCCCAGGCTGAGCTTAAGCGGCGCCGCCAGGCGCTGGCGCGGCATATGCGCCGCGTGGAGAAAGCCCTGGCCAGGCAGCGGGAGCGCCTGGCCGAAGCCGGATGAGGGCGGTACAGGGCGTACCGCCGACATTCATCAGGAAGCCGGGTTGACCGGTTTTTCCGGGTACCAGGCGTCCAGCAGCGGGCTGACTTCGATATTGGTCAGTTCGCTGCGGCCCTTGAGCCAGGCTTCGACAGCGGCGCGCTGTTCTTCGTTGACCGAACCACGGGTGGCCTTGCAGACCAGGCCGAAGTCGTCGCCACCGACGTAATCCAGGCCGTTGGCATCCATGGCTTCAGCCAGGAAGGCGTCGAGGAAGGCATCGATGGCTTCATCGGACAGGTCTTCCTTGAAGCCCAGGTTCAGTTCGAAACCCAGCTCCTGGAATTCGTCCACGCACAGTTTCTTGCGCAGGCGACGGGAACGGTTGGTAGCCATGAAACAATCCTCTCAATTAATTACGCGCGGCACTTTACCAGTTTCCGCTGCCTAACGGCGCTTTTCCGTCGAATGAAGCCCATGCACGTTCTGCTTGGGGCATAATGCGCGCTACATTTTGTCCTGGGGCCATCACCTCCTACAGCCCCGTTGTCTTTTTCCCTCGCCTGCAGGGTTTGTCCATTTATGATCAAGACGCTCCGCCCACTGCTGCTCGCCGGCCTGTTCCTGCCCCTGTCGCTGTCCGTGCAGGCCGCCACCGTCAACACCAGCCTGCCGCCTAAGGTGCAGCAGGCGCTCAAGACCAACAAACTGCAGGATTCGGCCCTGTCGCTGGTCATGCTGCCGCTGGACGGCCCGGGCACGGCGACCGTGTTCAACGCCGACGTGTCGGTCAACCCGGCCTCGACCATGAAGCTGGTCACCACCTATGCCGCGCTGGAACTGCTGGGCCCGACTTTCCAGTGGAAAACCGAGTTCTACACCGACGGCACCCTGAGCAACGGCGTGCTGAACGGCAACCTGTACCTCAAAGGCGGCGGCGACCCCAAGCTGAACATGGAAAAGCTCTGGCTGCTGATGCGCGACCTGCGCGCCAATGGTGTGCGCACCGTGACCGGCGACCTGGCCCTGGACCGCAGTCACTTCGTGCAACCCAACCTGCCACAGTTCGATGACGACGGCGGCGACGAGAACAAACCGTTCCTGGTCAAGCCCGACTCGCTGCTGGTCAACCTCAAGGCCTTGCGCTTCGTTGCCCGTAACGACGGTGGCAAGGTCAACGTCTCGGTCGAGCCACCGATCGCCAGCATCCGCATCGACAACCAGGTCAAGGCCGTGGCCGGCAAGCAGTGCACCGGCGAGGTGCGCTACAACCCGGTAGTCCAGCCGGACGGTGTCAGCGTGACGGTCAGTGGCCAGCTCGCCGACGGCTGCAACTCGCAGACCTACCTGTCGCTGCTGGATCACCCGACCTACGCGGCCGGTGCCGTGCGGGCGATCTGGAACGAGCTGGGCGGCAGCATCCAGGGCCGCGACCGCATCGAGAACGTGCCCAAGAGCGCCCGCCTGCTGGCCCGCGCCTTCTCGCCGGACCTGGTGGAAGTCATCCGCGACATCAACAAATACAGCAACAACACCATGGCGCAGCAGCTGTTCCTGAGCCTTGGCGCGCAGTTCCGTACCGACGCCGACGGCGACGATGCCCGTGCCGCCCAGCGCGTAGTGCGCCAGTGGATGGCGAAGAAAGGCATCACCTCGCCGCACCTGGTGATGGAGAACGGCTCGGGGCTGTCCCGTGCCGAGCGGGTCAGCACCCGCGAGATGGCGGCGCTGTTGCAGGCGGCCTGGAAGAGCCCTTACGCGGCCGAGTTCATCAGCTCGATGCCGCTGGTGGGGATGGACGGCACCATGCGCAAGCGGCTCAAGCGCACGGCCATGACCGGTGAAGGGCACATCAAGACCGGGACCCTCAATACCGTGCGGGCGATTGCCGGGTTCAGCCGGGACAGTAACGGGCACACCTGGGCGGTGGCGGCCATTCTCAATGATCCAAAGCCTTGGGGGGCTTCGCAGGTTCTCGATCAGGTGTTGCTGGATCTTTATCGGCAGCCTAAGGCGGGGAATGGGACTGTTGGGGTGATGCCTTGATTTGATTCGGCTTGGGCTTTCAGGGGGTTGGTTTTGATGGATGTAAGCGCATTCGTTGGCGATGGTGACGCATAGTCACCTTTTCGCCCTTACGGCGAGTTCCTTTTTGAAGGATCAAAAAGGAACCAAAAAATCCTCGCTCCATTCATCCGGCCCCTACGCTTCGCTTCGGGGTTCCCTCGCTCCGTTCTTGCTCCCGGGAGGACCGCGCTGAACGCCCCATCCTGGGGCGCAGCGCTTGACGGCCATCCTTGGCCGTCACCTCCCTCCGCAAGAACTCCGCTCGGCCTACTGAAGTCGCAATTGGTGGCGCCTGGACTATCGCGCGCTTAGAAGCAAGAGCAAGAGCAAGAAATGCGAATTCAGTTGTTTGACAGTTAATTATGTATTGACTGTTCCGGCCCTTTCGCGGGGCAAGCCCGCTCCTACAGAGTCATATATAACGGCGACTATTGCGTGGGAGCGGGCTTGCCCCGCGATGCGATCGAAAGATTAATTAAGCTGCAACTAGCGACAGCTGCGCAAGTCCAGGCGCCGCTCGTAACTTCGCGACTTCAGGAGGCCGAACGCAGGTCTTGCGAAGGGAGGTGACGGGCATGGATGCCCGTCAAGCGCTGGGGCCCAGGATGGGCCCTGCAGCGCGGTCCTCCCGGGAGCAAGGCCGGAGTGAGGGAACCCGGAGCGAAGCGCAGGGCCGGATGAATGGAGCGAGGATTTTTTGGTGACTTAATGAGATGGTCACCCCGGCACCCTGCGAGGCGTACGCTTTCGCAGGGTGTTTTTTCTTCGGAGACCGTCATCATGAGCACCGTGACACTGATCGGCATCGACATCGGCAAACATACCTTCCACCTGCATGCCCAGGACAAGTTCGGCAAAGAGGTATCGCGCAAGAAGTGCTCAAGGCTGCAGATGATGCGGTTTCTGGCCAATCATCCTCCCTGCACGGTGGTGATGGAGGCCTGTGCCGGTTCGCACTATCTGGCTCGAGAACTCACGGCGATGGGGCATGAAGCCAAGCTGATCTCGCCTCAGTTTGTTAAGCCTTTCGTCAAGAGCAACAAAAACGACTTCGTTGATGCGCAAGCCATCTGCGAAGCTGCTTCCCGGCCTTCCATGCGCTTTGTGACGCCAAAATCGCCTGAGCAGCAAACGCTCTCTGTTTCTCATCGGATGCGTGAATCATTGATCCGCGACCGAACCAAGACGGTGAACCAGATGCATGGGTTCCTGCTCGAATTCGGCGTCAGCCTGCCGACCGGACTGGCAGTGGTCAAACGCCTCGCTTCTGTGCTTGAAGAGCACGACTTGCCTGTACGTCTTGTCGCATTGTTGCAGCGGCTACATGAGCATTTCGTCTACCTGAGCGAGCAGATCAAGTTGTTGGACGAAGAGCTGGTGAGCCAGCTGACTGACGATGATCTGGGTAGTCGTTTGCTGAGTATTCCGTGTGTCGGACCGATCACCGCCAGCCTGCTGGCTGTGGAAATGGGCGATGGCCAGCAATACGGCAGTAGCCGGGACTTTGCGGCCTCTGTAGGTCTGGTGCCCCGTCAGTACAGTACCGGTGGCAGACAGAATTTGCTGGGGATTAGCAAGCGCGGCGACAAGAACCTTCGACGCTTGCTGGTGCAATGCGCACGGGTTTACCTGATGCGTTTGAAGTACCAGAAAGGCCCATTAGCCGATTGGGTGCGCTCACTGCTCGCTCGACGTCACTCCAACGTGGTGGCCTGCGCGTTGGCCAACAAACTGGCACGCATCGCTTGGGCCATTACCACTCGGCACACGCAATATAAAACGGAGCCAGGCGCCATGAACGCCTGACCCCGTAGTGCTGCACCGTGTTTCACCATCAGGTTTTGCGATAGCTGTACAACAGATGAAACAAACGGCCGATCGGCCTGACGATGATCCTGGGATCAAAAATGGCTCTTGGAAGCCGCTTACTTTTTAAGGATTGTCAGGTGCGAACGCTCATCGTGGCGCGGGCGGATACGAGCCCATCAGACGCCGGATAGATTTACGCAAGCCATCCATTTCATCTGATGAACAGTATTGCAGAAAACGGGGTGACCATAGATTTTGATCCTTCAAAAAGTTACCCGCCGTAAGGGCGGAAAGGTGACTAAGCGTCGACATCGCAAATGAATGCACATACAACCCTAAACACCAACTAAAACAACCAAACAACCAAACAACCAAAATCAAGATCAAGATCAAGATCAAGATCAAGATCAAGATCAAGAGAAACGAAGTAGTAGCTAGCCGGTTGGCAATGATTTGACTGGATGAGTCCTATCGCGCTCAAACCCGCTTCTACAAGTTAGGTATAACTTCTTGTAGGAACGGGCTTGCTCGAAATCAAAACAGAACTCAACGCGCTGGCGCGAGTTTGCCCTTGTCATCGGAGAAGACGATCTCGACCCGACGATTCTGCGCCCTGCCCCGCTCCGAGGCGTTGGCCTCCACCGGATACTGGTCGCCATACCCCTCGACCTGGATACGCTTCTCATCTACCCCCAGATCGACCAGCATGTCGGCGACCGACTGGGCGCGATCACGGGACAGCTTGAGGTTCTCTTCCGCAGCACCAGTGCTATCGGTATAACCCTCGATCCGCACCACCCGCCGCGGATTGAGCTGAAGGAACTGCACCAGCTTAAGTACAGTACGGCTGGCCGAATTCTTCAGGTCGGCCTGGCCGGTATCGAACAGCACGTCACCCAGAGTCATCACCAGGCCACGATCGGTCTGCTCCGACGCCAGCGCGACAATCTGCGCCTCGACGAACTTGCCCTGCTGCTGGACGCTGGCCAACTTGGCCTCGCGCAGCGCCAACTGCAGGCGCTGGCGCTCCAGATCAAGCTTGGCCAGACGCTCCTGATTCAACGCCAGCTTGGTATGCTCACTGGCAATCTCGCTGTAGCGCTGGCTCAGGTAGGCGTAATGACGGACATCACTGCCAGTGCCGACATAACCTGCCAGACGCTCCGCACGGGCCAACGACTCGCCGGCGCGGATCACATCGCGAGGCGCACTGCGCAGCACATCGGAATCGTCCTTGACCTTCTGGAACGCGGCACTGGCATCATCCAGCGCCGACTCGCTGCGCTGGCTGGCGCAACCCTGCAAACCGACCAGGGCCAGCAAGGCCAAGGCCGCCATGGGCTTGAGGCGCTTCATGGCTGCACCTCCAGCTGCTTGCGCAGGCGCTTGATCCGCGACTGCATCGCCTGCAGCTGCTCCTCGCTCTTCTGGTTCAGCACCCGTGCCTCGGCCAGGCGCGCATCGAGCTCGGCCTGCTCGGCGCGCATGCGCGCATCGCGGTGGCTTTCGCCGAGCATGTTGCTCTTGGCCCGGGCCAGCTTGTCTTCGGCCAGCTTGAACTCCGGCACCTGCTCATTGGCACCGACCGCCTTGGCCTGCTCCAGCGCCTGTTCCGACAGGCGCAGCTGTTCATTGGGTGCCGGGTCGTTGGCACAGCCGGCCAGGCCAAGCACGGCCAGGGCGAGCATCAAGGGTTGGATTCTCACTCACGCTTCCTACTGTTTGGGGGCACCCTGCGACGCCTGCATCTGCGCCTTCCAACGCTCGACATTGCGCTGCAGCACAGCTTCGCTCGCCCCGGAGATCGGCAATTCTGTCAGTTTTTTCGCCAGTTGTCCGCGCAACCAGCTGTCGTTGCACGCCGAATTGTGCGAGACCGCCAGGTACAACCCCGGACGGTCCACCGGCAAGCCCCGGGCGATGAGGTCGTTGCCCACGCCCAGGCTCTGTGCCATGGCCATGCCCGAGTAGCGCCCGGCCAACACATAGTCGACCTGGCCGAGCACCAGCTTCTGGAAGGCCTGCGTCAGGTTCTGCGCAGGCTCCAGCTTAAGCTGCGTCTTGGCGAAGGCGTCGAAAGCCGGGGTCAGGCGGGCCTTTTCGGAAAGGGCACCCTGGTATTGGGCGAGGTCGGCCGGGCCATCGAACACCAGAGTCGCGTCGTGGCGGGTCCAGACCAGGTATTCATTGAGCTGCAGGGCCGGATGGATGTAATCCAGGCTGGTCAGCTGGGTGACCTGCATCGGCGTGTCGAGCAGCAGGTCCATGCGCCCGCTGCGCACCTCTTCCAGGGCCTGCTCGCGCCTGCCTGCGTGCAGCACCTCGACCTTCACCCCAAGCTCGGCCGCCACCTGGCGCAGCAGGTCGACATTGGCGCCGATCAGGTGTTTCGGGTCTTGCGGGTCCTGCCAGGAGTACGGCGGCGCATCCGGGCTGCCGGTAGCCACCAGACGCTCGCACTTGCCCAGCGCCAAGGCCTGCGTCGACAACAGCACCAGCGCACAGGCCAGCCCTCCCTTGCTCCAGCGAAACGCCATGCAACCTCTCCCCGCCCCTGAAAAAACCATGAAAAAACCCGGACCGCCAAGGGCGGGCCGGGTTCTTTATAAGTGAAGCAGGCGGATCAGACCAGCTTTTCCAGCTCCGGAACCGCTTCGAACAGGTCGGCGACCAGGCCGTAGTCGGCGACCTGGAAGATCGGCGCCTCTTCGTCCTTGTTGATCGCGACGATCACTTTCGAGTCCTTCATGCCGGCCAGGTGCTGGATCGCGCCGGAGATACCGACGGCAATGTACAACTGTGGCGCGACGATCTTGCCGGTCTGGCCGACCTGCATGTCGTTCGGCACGAAGCCTGCGTCGACCGCGGCGCGCGAGGCGCCGACGGCGGCGCCGAGCTTGTCGGCCAGGGCGTACAGGTGCTTGAAGTTGTCACCGTTGCCCATGCCGCGGCCGCCGGAAACGACGATCTTGGCGGCGGTCAGCTCAGGACGGTCGGACTTGGCCAGCTCTTCGCCAACGAAGGCCGACTTGCCGGCGTCGTGGGCGGCAGCGACAGCTTCGACAGCGGCCGAACCACCTTCGGCGGCCACGGCGTCGAAGCCGGTGGTGCGCACGGTGATGACCTTGACCGCAGCGCTCGATTGCACGGTGGCAATGGCGTTACCGGCGTAGATAGGACGCTTGAAGGTGTCGGCGGATTCGACCGCGATGATCTCGGAGATCTGGTCGACGTCCAGCAGCGCGGCAACGCGCGGCAGGATGTTCTTGCCATTGGTGGTGGCCGGGGCCAGCACATGGCTGTAACCCTTGGCCAGCTCGACCAGCAGCGGCGCGACGTTTTCCGGCAGGGCGTGGGCGTAGGCGGCGTTATCGGCAACCAGCACCTTGGCTACGCCAGCGATCTTGGCGGCGGACTCGGCGACGCCACCGACGTTCTGGCCTGCGACCAGCACGTGGATATCACCACCGATCTTGGCGGCAGCGGCGACAGTGTTCAGGGTGGCCGGGGCTACGGCACCGTTCTCGTGTTCAGCGACAACCAGGATAGTCATTTAGATTACCTTCGCTTCGTTCTTCAGCTTCTCGACCAGTTCGGCCACCGACTTGACCTTGATACCGGCGCTGCGGGCAGCAGGCGCTTCGACCTTGAGGGTCTTGTTGGTGGAGGCGATGGACACGCCCAGCGCATCTGGAGTGATGGTCTCCAGCGGCTTCTTCTTGGCCTTCATGATGTTCGGCAGCGACGCGTAGCGCGGCTCGTTCAGGCGCAGGTCGGTGGTAACGATGGCTGGCAGGTTCAGCGCGACGGTCTGCAGGCCGCCATCGATTTCACGGGTGACGTTGACCTTGTCGCCAGCAACTTCGACCTTGGAGGCGAAGGTACCCTGGGCGAAGCCGGTCAGCGCGGCCAGCATCTGGCCGGTCTGGTTGTTGTCGCTGTCGATGGCCTGTTTGCCGAGGATCACCAGCTGCGGCTGCTCCTTGTCGACAACGGCTTTCAGCGCCTTGGCCACGGCCAGGGAGTTCAGTTCGTCAGCGGCCTCGACCAGGATGGCGCGGTCGGCGCCCAGGGCCAGGGCGGTACGCAGTTGCTCCTGGGCGGCGGTCGGGCCGATGGAGACGACGACGATTTCGCTCGCCACGCCCTTCTCTTTCAGGCGGACGGCTTCTTCCACGGCGATTTCGCAGAAGGGGTTCATGGACATCTTGACGTTTGCAAGGTCGACGCCGGAGTTGTCCGCCTTGACGCGAACCTTGACGTTGTAGTCGACCACTCGTTTGACAGCTACAAGAACCTTCATGGATTCCTCGTTACTCTCCGGTGAAAAGAAGATCGCCTGGGGACTGCCCGGCGAATGCGCGTGGGTACAAGGGCACCTCTAAAAACGTTCCGACGCCGACAAAGTTCAATTGACCGATCAGTCCTGTTTCGACCCTTGCGGGCAAAACCCACGGGTCATTTCCTGTCGTGGCGTGTAGACTCCACTACAAAACCTGATTCGGCCCGTAAACCCTGCTCCACGCCTGGTCTTTAGGGGTGCACCTGCGCCCGACGGTCAGCCTACGGCGAACGCGAAAGCGCTCGTATCTTGACCGTAACACCCAATCCGGTCAATACGGCAAATTGGCCAGCCTCCAGCCGCCTACCTGCGATTCTACGGGCCTCCGGCAAATTCAAACAAACGTTTGTATTGGACCCGCCAAGTGGTGTAGATATAATGCGCGGCCAAGACAAAACGGTGTAGTCCATCACCTGCGAAGCTACAGCCTCTGCACGCCGCATGTGACCGTGAACACCCATAAAAGACAAGCAACGCGATGAGCCTTGAGTAGGAGAGAACCTGTGGAACGCGAATACATGGAATTCGACGTGGTCATCGTCGGCGCAGGCCCGGCGGGCCTGTCCGCCGCCTGCCGCCTGAAGCAGAAGGCCGCCGAAGCCGGTAGCGAGATCAGCGTCTGCGTGGTCGAGAAAGGCTCCGAAGTCGGCGCCCACATCCTCTCCGGTGCGGTGTTCGAACCGCGCGCCCTGAACGAACTGTTCCCCGACTGGAAAGACCTCGGCGCGCCGCTGAACACCGAAGTGAAGCGCGACGACATCTATGTGCTGAAAAGTGCCGACAGCTCGACCAAGGTCCCCGACCTGTTCGTGCCCAAGACCATGCACAACCACGGCAACTACATCATCTCCCTGGGCAACCTGTGCCGCTGGCTGGCCCAGCAGGCCGAGAACCTGGGCGTCGAGATCTACCCGGGCTTCGCCGCGCAAGAGGCACTGTTCGATGAGAACGGCGTGGTCCGCGGCATCGTCACCGGCGACCTGGGTGTCGACCGCGAAGGCAACCCGAAGGACGGCCTGTACACCCCGGGCATGGAGCTGCGCGCCAAGTACACCCTGTTCGCCGAAGGCTGCCGTGGCCATATCGGCAAGCAGCTGATCAAGCGCTTCGACCTGGACAATGAATCCGACGTCCAGCACTACGGCATCGGCCTCAAGGAAATCTGGGAAATCGACCCGGCCAAGCACGAGCAGGGCCTGGTGGTGCACACCGCCGGCTGGCCGCTGGACGTGGTGAGCGCCGAGAACACCGGCGGCTCCTTCCTTTATCACCTGGAAAACAACCAGGTGGTGGTCGGCCTGATCGTCGACCTGTCCTACTCCAACGCTTACCTGTCGCCGTTCGACGAGTTCCAGCGCCTCAAGCACCACCCGGTGATGGCCCAGTACCTCGAAGGCGGCAAGCGCATCAGCTACGGCGCCCGCGCCATCTGCAAAGGCGGCCTGAATTCGCTGCCGAAGATGGTCTTCAATGGTGGCGCGCTGATCGGCTGCGACCTGGGCACCCTGAACTTCTCCAAGATCAAGGGCAGCCATACCGCGATGAAATCCGGCATGCTCGCCGCCGAGGCGGTGGCTGACGCATTGATCGCCGGCAGCGAAGGCGGTGACCAGCTCAACGGCTATGTCAGCGCCTTCAAAGCCAGCTGGCTGCATGAAGAGCTGTTCGCCAGCCGCAACTTCGGCCCGGCCCTGCACAAGTTCGGCCCGTTGCTCGGTGGTGCGTTCAACTACATCGACCAGAACTGGTTCGGCGGCAAGCTGCCGTTCACCCTGCACGACACCAAGCCGGACTATGCCTGCCTCAAGCTTGCGGCGGATTCGCAGAAGATCGACTACCCGAAACCAGACGGCAAGCTCAGCTTCGACAAGCTCAGCTCGGTATTCCTCTCCAGCACCAACCATGAAGAGGAACAACCCTGCCACCTGAAGCTGAGCGATCCGAACATCCCGATCGCCAGCAACCTGCCATTGTACGACGAGCCGGCACAGCGCTACTGCCCGGCCGGCGTGTACGAAGTGGTCACCCAGGAAGACGGCAACAAGCGCTTCCAGATCAACGCGCAGAACTGCGTGCACTGCAAGACCTGCGATATCAAGGATCCGGCCCAGAACATCACCTGGGTCACCCCTGAAGGTGCCGGCGGGCCGAACTACCCGAACATGTAAGCCCTGCCATTGCGGCAAGCAAAAGCCCCCTGGCCGTGAGGCCCGGGGGCTTTTGCATGGCAAAGACGCTACCGCTTGTACGAAACAACGGTGTGCGCGGTGTCCAGCCCCAACTGCGCGAGCCGCTCCAGGACATGTCCCAGGCACTGCCCGCCATCGGGTTTGTAGTGTCCGGAGGCATCGTTGACCAGGCCAAGTATGTCGCTCACCGCATTGCTGGTGGTCTTGCGGTCGATCCGCATTTCTCCGGCGCATACCACCGGCTGCCCACCACCAAGCTGACTGTGCCGGGTGTAATGCGTCCGATCGAGGGACTGATCCCAGAATTTGACCAGAATGCTCTTTTGCGGGGTGTAGACCCAGGTGTAGGCATCCTGGGCAGTATTGGGACGCAGATAGATCAATCTTCCGCTCTTGAGCTCATAAGCCAGTATCTGACCCCGTTCTTCACCGATCAGCTGACAGACGCCATCGAGGGTTTCAGGCCGATAGCTGCGCCATTTCAGCACGTCGATCAACCATTGCTGCAATTGCACCGGGTAGGTGTAACCGGCAAAGTCCAGAGGCGCCGAGATATCAGCCTTGCGCCAGTCCAGCCAGTTCACCCGGCCTTGCCATGCCACGCCGTCCCTGGCCTCGACCCAACGGTTGTCGCTCCCAACGACGCGGTTGCTCAGCTGGTCATTGACCTTCAGGTCCAGCGACTGCATCTTCCAGGCTGGGCCGTACCCCCCGGCACTGGCCTGGTAGATCTCGACCGTATGCAGCTCATCGGCATAGATCACACTGCGCTGGAACATCTTGACCAGGTCGACCTCGACCTTGAAGTGCGCCCCACGCTCGAAGTTGCCAGCCAACGGCTGGCGGTGCTCACTGCCATTGATCGAGAACGAGAGGGTATCGCCCGTTCCGGCACTGTAGTCGGCAGAGACAGCGAGGCACAGGCTCAGCTTGTCAATGACCATGCTCGGTACCTGCCCCCGCCTGGGAAGCTGAGGCAGTTGCACCCGCCAGGCTTCGGAAGGCAGCGCCTCGCTGCGTCGCTGCAGCCAGACCTCACCCGAAGTCGGTGCACCGCACAACGTACGGCTGCCGTCGCCATAGAGAAGCTCGCCCTTGGAAGACAGCCGCCAGCGATCTCCCGAGGCTGCGCTCACCTTGCCGCAGATCCCGAGCCCCAAGGCCTGCCCGGTGGTGACATTGACCAGTTGTCCGTCCTTGTAGATCCATTGCATGGCCTTGGGATCCGGATTCACGGCGAGATACACGCCGCCCTCATCCGCCATCAGGTAATCATGGCCGTTGGTGAGCATGAACGGGATACCACTGGGTAGGCCGTTTATATTGTTCCCGGCACCACCACTGCCATCCAGTGCCTTCAGTTGGGTGAATTCGACTGTTTGCTGACGCTGCGCACTGTCGGTCAACAACACGGCATGGCTGTTGGCGGCCAGCTGGATACGGCTGATATGGCGAAAGTCATGTAGCGGGTGTACGCCGGTCAATTGCTTGCCATCACCGTAGACCACCACCCAGGCCTGGTCGTGGTGGTTGCGGGACTCCAGCACGCAGGCCAGGCTTCGGCCCCAGCGGATAACCGGAGTCCTGGCCTGATCATCCGGTTTCGTGCTGGCGGGATTGGCAGCCGAAAAGCTCATCTGTGGTGGAAACGCAGGCAGCTGGGCCCGCGTCATCCAGGTGATGCTGAAACTGGACATGTATATTTCTCCTGACTGTATGAACGGAAGGGTCCGTCAACGATCAGTCGAAATTACGTGCACAACCTTGAAGGCGCTGTAGGGGGGCAGAGCTGCCGACGCTCAAAATCCCTACCCTGCCTGTAGGACCTGTTGACTGCCTGGACGTATCAGGCAGTCCTGACTTCCTCGAACAGTTCCGGATGGCGATCCAGGAGCTTGAACAGCTTGATCAAAGCGACCGGCGGCCGGGTCTTGCCATTTTCATAACGAGAGAACGCATTGACGCCTCCCCCGAAGATTTCACCCGCTTCACGCTGGTCGAGGTCGAACTTCTTGCGCACGGCAACAATGAAGGCAGGGTCAATAGCCTCAGCATTGATCTTCCGATCAAACTCCACCATCAGGTCACTGACACGCATGGCTTCGGCATGACTCAACACCGCCTCACCACAGGCAGGGCAATAATCACCACTGACATGCGGAATAAGCGTCGACATGCCCTTGTAGCGATAGGGCATGTCCTGAGTGTCCGGTGCAAGCTCGGCACCACCACAAATCGGGCATCTCATGTTTACAGCTCCTTGAAGGACACGATAAGAACATCATCGACAACCGTCAGTTTGAGATACACATACCCCACTGCTGTGAGCGGTCGATAGACGTCCTGCCAGACCAGGTGATCGGCATAGCTGGTCATGCTCTTGTAGAAATCAGCACGCTCCAGCCTGCTGATCACCTCAAGCATACCTGGGTAATCCAGCCCCAGAGCCCTGGCTCCTCGAAGCGCGGTAGAGGTTACCCTTACTCGCTCGGCTGCGAGCAGCGCTTTTATTCGCTCCAACGTACAGTGCGGCGTTCTTTTCTCCATGAGAAATTAACCTTCCAGGTTATTTTCGGCCAATAGGTTATTCCAATAACCCCCGCCCGGAAGTCTGCCTCACTGCCCTGCGGCCTTTACCGCTTCATTTGTCACCACACATGAGCGCCAACGGCTCCGCCCCAAACCCCAACGGCTCACGACGTCCGAAATAGAGCGCCGTCAGCAACCCGACCATGCCCATGACCAGACAAAAGCCGACACACACCCACGGGCTCCAGGGCATCAGGGCGATCAGCGCCAGCGGCGTGGTGCTGGCCCACAAGGCGTAGGCGATGTTGTAGGTGAAGGAGATGCCCGATACCCGGATCTCGGCCGGGAACAGCCCGACCATCACCGACGGCACCACCCCCACCACGCCACAAGACAGGCCGGCCAGGGCATAGGCCGCCCAGAGCTGTCCCCACTGGCCCACCAGGCTGGCGTACAAGGCGCCGATGCCCAACGGCAACAGCAGGCAGTAGAACATCAGCGCCCGCCAGGCACCGATACGGTCCACCAGCAAGCCGGCCAGCACACAGCCGATATTGAGGAAGACGATGCCCACGCTGCTCAGGGCGAAGGTGTGCCCGGCCGTCATGCCGAACCGCTGTTGCATCACGGTCGGGGTGATCACCACCAGCACCACCACTGCCGAGGTCAGTACACAGGTCAGCAGCGCCGCCGGCACCAGGGCCCGTCGATGAGTGCCCAGCACCCGTCGCAGGGGAAAGGCCACCGGCTGTTCCTGCTGCGCCCGCAGGGCCAGGAACACCGGAGTTTCACTCAACCAGCGGCGCAGCCAGACACCGATCACGCCAAACACGCCGCCGAGCAGGAAGGGATAGCGCCAGGCGTAATCGAGGATTTCCTGGGGCGTGAACAGCTGCGCCAGCAAGGTTGCGGTCAGCGCCCCGAGCAGATAACCGAAGGTCAGCCCCGCCTGCAGGAAGCCCAGCGCATAACCGCGACGACCAGACGGCGCATGTTCGGCGACGAAGGTCCAGGCGCTGGGCACCTCGCCGCCGACCGCCGCCCCTTGCAGGATGCGCAGGGCCAGCAGGATCAGCGGCGCGGCGTAGCCGATGTCGGCGTAGGTCGGCATCACCCCGATCAACAGGCACGGCAGCGCCATCATCAGGATGCTCAGGCTGAACACCCGCTTGCGCCCCAGGTGGTCGGCGAAATGGGCCATGAGGATGCCGCCCAGCGGTCTGGCCAGGTAGCCGGTGACGAAGATCCCGAAGCTCTGCAGCAGGCGCAGCCATTCCGGCATTTCAGGCGGGAAGAACAGCTGGCTGAGGGTCAGCGCGAAGAACACGAAGATGATGAAATCGTAGATTTCCAGGGCGCCACCCAGCGCGGCCAACCCCAGGGTCCGGTGGTCGCGACGGCTGAACCGTGGCGGGCGGGTGGTATCGATGGCAGTCATGGCAGCTTCCGCAACGAGGCAAAAGGCCAGAGGATAGCAAATCCCCCTGCTGCTCAGGGATTGCGGCAGAACACCGTCTGCGCAAGGTTGGTGCGCCGCCGTGCATGGCTTGACGCCCCCGCCAACCCCGGCGGCAAGGGCAACTGCCCGACCAGCACGGGCATGTCGATGATTGCCATGAAGGACTCCAGCGCCTCGCTGTCGGGGGCATGGGGCAGGCTGATGCTGACGGCGTGGCGATCGCTCGGCGGTACGGCGGGCACTTTCAGGTGTGGCGAGTGGTACAGCAGCGCGTGCTGGATCTGCGAGCTGACCCGGCAAAAACGCGCCAGGTCGACCCCGGCATGACTGGCCAGCTCGATGTTGCCCACCAGCAGGTTGAAGGGTTCCAGGGCGCTGTGCACCAGGCGCTGCAAGTCGTCGAAACTTTCCACCGGGGCGATCCGGTAATAACCCAGGCCATTGAGCATCTTCTCCAGCTGCAGGCGCTGGCCAGGGTGCTCGTCGGCGATGAGGATGCGCATGGATTTGTTAGGCATCGTCCGGACCTGGGCAGTTGGGTGGTGACGGTAGCTCCATGACCATACTGCGCCGGCAACGGCAACGTCAGGCGGGACGCCTGAACGGGGGGTCTTTATTGATAGTTGTCGTGAACCGGGGAGAAATCAAGTCGCCCACTCACGGAATTTTCACATCTGCGCACGGCTCGCTCAGGACTCCCACTGGCGCATGCGCACGCGGCAATGCTTCATGGCGTTGACAATGTGTTTTTCCACCAGGCTGCGGGAAATACCCAAGCGCTCGGCGATCTGCTGGTGCGACAGGCCATCGAGCTTGCGCAGCAGGAAACTGTCGCGGCAAGGCCCGCTCAGTTCGCCCAAGGCCTGCTGCATCATCGACAGACGCTGGTCGAGTTGCATGCTCTGCGTCAGCGCAGGGGTATGCCAGCGCTCATCGCTGTCAAGTACCTCCAGCGGCTCGGCTTGACGCACCAGATGTCGACGATGATGATCGACCACGAGGTTCATGGCCGTGCGATACAGGAAGGCGCGTGGGTGCTCGATCTGCTCGCCCTCCGTGCGCTCCAGCACCCGGATATAGGCATCGTGGGCGACGTCTTCGGCCGTCTGGCGATTACCGAGTCGGGCGGACAGGAAGCTCACCAATTCGCGATAGTAATGTTCCACGACGGCACCTGGCGTCACCCTGCTCGAACGTTGGTAGTCAGGGGCAGAGTTCTGGATGATATCAGCGTGCGATCTTACAAATTATAATTATTCGCAGCAACACGCAGACCACCCCGCGCTGCGCTAAATCGTCATCGATATCATTCGTTTAACTGGGACCCCCGAGCGCATGCCCCGTCGCGGCACTCGGCCACTACCTCCGGCTGGAAGCCCGCATGACACGCACATCCAATACTCGTCGCCGTCTGCTGATCGGCGCCCTGGGCCTGGCCGGCCTCGGCAGCCTGGTGGCCTGGCAGGTACTGCCGCTCGGCGGCGCACCGGTCAGCACCGTGCCGGTGACCCGCGCCGATATCGAGAGCAGCGTCACCGCCCTGGGCACCCTGCAACCACGTCGCTATGTCGATGTCGGCGCCCAGGCCTCGGGGCAGATCCGCAAGCTGCATGTGGAGGCCGGCGACGAGGTGCGTCAGGGCCAGTTGCTGGTTGAAATCGATCCGTCAACGCAACAAGCCAAGCTCGATGCCGGACGCTTCTCGATCGAGAACCTCAAGGCCCAGCTCGCCGAACAACGAGCGCAGTATCTGCTCGCCCAGCAGCAGTACAAGCGCCAGCAGGATCTGGCCGCCACCGGCGCCAGCCGCCAGGAAGACCTGCAGACGGCCGCGGCGCAGTTGAAGGTGACCCAGGCCCGCATTGACATGTACCTGGCGCAGATCCGCCAGGCCCAGGCCAGCCTGCGCAGCGACGAAGCGGAGCTGGGCTACACGCGGATCTACGCGCCCATGAGCGGCACCGTGGTGGCGGTGGACGCCCGCGAGGGCCAGACCCTCAACGCCCAGCAGCAGACGCCGCTGATCCTGCGCATCGCCAAGCTGTCGCCGATGACCGTATGGGCCCAGGTGTCCGAAGCCGACATCGGCAAGGTCAAGCCGGGCATGACCGCCTACTTCAACACCCTGGCCGGCGGCAAGCGGCGCTGGACCAGCACCGTGCGGCAGATCCTGCCGGTGCCACCCAAGCCCCTGGACCAATCCAGCCAGGGCGGGGGCAGCCCGGCCAGCGCCACGGCCGGCACCACGGGCACCAAGGTGGTCCAGTACACCGTGCTGCTGGACGTGGACAACCCCGACGGCGCCCTGATGGCGGAGATGACCACCCAGGTGTTCTTCGTCGCCGGCCAGGCCAGCCAGGTGCTCAGCGTGCCATTGGCCGCGCTGGACGAGACGCCCGAAGAGGGCTTGCGCTTGGCCCAGGTGCTGAACAGCAAGGGCCAGATCGAGGCGCGTCAGGTACGCACCGGCTTGAGTGACCGCCTGCGGGTGCAGATCCTCGACGGCCTGAACGAAGGCGAGCGCCTGGTCATCGGCCTACCCGCCGCCAGTGGGGGTTGAGATGTCCACGCCCCTGATCGAGCTGTGCGACATCCGCAAGGTCTACGGCGGTGTCGATTCGCCCAGGGTCGAGGTGCTGCGCGGCATCAGCCTGAGCATCCACCCCGGCGAGTTCGTCGCCATCGTCGGCGCCTCGGGTTCCGGCAAGTCGACCCTGATGAACATCCTCGGCTGCCTCGACCGCCCCACCTCGGGCAGCTATCGCTTCGCAGGCCGGGACGTGGCCGAGCTGGACAGCGACGAGCTGGCCTGGCTGCGCCGCGAAGCTTTCGGTTTCGTGTTCCAGGGCTATCACCTGATCCCCTCGGGCTCGGCCCAGGAGAACGTCGAGATGCCGGCCATCTACGCCGGCACCCCGCCCGCCGAACGCCATGCGCGCGCCCACGCCCTGCTCGAACGCCTGGGCCTGGCCAGCCGCACCGGCAACCGTCCGCACCAGTTGTCCGGCGGCCAGCAGCAGCGGGTGTCGATCGCCCGCGCGCTGATGAACGGCGGGCACATCATCCTCGCCGACGAGCCCACCGGCGCACTCGACAGCCAAAGCGGCGCCGAGGTGATGACCCTGCTCGACGAGCTGGCCAGCCAGGGCCATGTGATCATCCTCATCACCCATGATCGTGAAGTCGCGGCCCGCGCCCAGCGGATCATCGAGGTGCGCGACGGCGAGGTAGTCAGCGATTCGGCCACTCCGTCCTCGGTCGATGCACCGTCCCGACAGGTGCAGGCGGACGACCTGCGCCAGCGCCTGGACTTCGGCGCCACCCAGCGCGGCGCCTGGAAGGGCGAGCTGGTCGAGTCCCTGCAGGCCGCCTGGCGGGTAATGTGGATCAACCGCTTCCGCACCGCTCTTACCCTGCTTGGCATCATCATCGGTGTGGCCTCGGTGGTGGTGATGCTGGCGGTCGGCGAAGGCAGCAAGCGCCAGGTCATGGCGCAGATGGCCGCCTTCGGCTCGAACATCCTCTACCTCAATGGCAAGCATTCCTCCGAGGAACTGATGGGCATCGTCACCCTCGACGATGTCGACGCCATCGGCGAACTGCCGCAGGTCAAGCGCGTCATGCCGGTCATCGGCGACAAGCTCATGGTGCGCCACGGCAACAAGGGCGAGCAATTCTATGTCGGCGGGAACAACACCTGGTTCCCCGAGATCTTCAACTGGCCGGTGGTCGAAGGCAGCTTCTACAGCGAGGCCGACGAAGCCAACGCCGCCGCCGTGGCCGTGATCGGCCAGAAGGTGCGCGAGAAGATGTTCGGCGCAGGGAGCAACCCGCTCGGCCAGTACCTGCTGATCGGCAATGTGCCGTTCCAGGTGATCGGCGTACTCCAGGGCAAGGGTGCCAGTTCCGGCAGCGAAGACAGCGACGAGCGCGTGGTGGTGCCCTACTCCGCCGCCTCCATCCGACTGTTCGGCAGCCGCGACCCTGAGTACGTCACCATCGCCGCCCAGGATTCCAGCCGCGTGAAGGAAACCGAGCAGGCAATCGAACGCCTCATGTTGCAGCGTCACCAGGGCAAGTACGATTTCGTCCTGACCAACGACGCCGCGCTGATCCAGGCCGAGGCCCGCACCCAGAACAGCCTGTCGCTGATGCTCGGGGCGATCGCCGCGATCTCGCTGCTGGTCGGCGGCATCGGCGTGATGAACATCATGCTCATGACCGTGCGCGAACGCACCCGCGAGATCGGCATCCGCATGGCCACCGGCGCACGCCAGCGCGACATCCTGCGCCAGTTCCTCACCGAGGCGGTGATGCTGTCGATGGTCGGCGGCGTGACCGGCATTGTCCTGGCCCTGGCCATCGGCGCCAGCCTGCTGCTGGCCGACATCGCCGTGGCCTTCGCCCTGCCCGCCATCCTCGGCGCCTTCGCCTGCGCCGTGATCACCGGCGTGGTGTTCGGTTTCATGCCGGCCCGCAAGGCCGCCCGCCTCGACCCGGTCAAGGCCCTTACCAGCGAATAGTTCATGACCATCCCCAGCCGCATCAGCCTGTTGACCCTGAGCCTTTGCCTGGCCGCCTGCAGCAGCCCGCCCCCCACGGCGGCGAACATCGACACGCCAGCCGCCTGGCAGGGGCCGACCACGGCCCAGCCCCTGCCCGACAGCCAGTGGTGGCGCGCCTTTGCCAGCGCCGAGCTGGACCGTCTGGTCGAACGCGCCCGCCTGAACAGCCACGACCTGGCGGCGGCCGCCGCGCGGGTACGCAAGGCCCAGGCCAGCGCGGTGATCGCCGGCGCACCGCTGCTGCCCGAGGTGCAACTGGGCCTGAACGGCAGCCGCCAGCGCCTGTTGCGCGGCGAAGGCAACAGCCAGCTTGACGCCAGCAGCAACGAACGCACCAGCACCTCGTTCGGCACTCGCCTGAGCGCCAGCTACGAGATCGACTTCTGGGGCGGCCTGCGCGCCACCCGCGACAGCGCCCTGCGCAGCCTCGACGCCAGCCGCTTCGACCGCCAGACCGTGGAGCTGACCCTGGTCAGCGCCGTGGCCGACAGCTACCTGCAGGGCCTGGCCTTCGACGAGCAACTGCGCATCGCCCGCCTCAACCTGGACAACGCCCGCGATGTGCTGGGCCTGGTCGAAGCCCGCGAACGCTCGGGCTCGGCCACCCGCCTGGAACTGGCCCAGCAGCGCAGCCTGGTGGCCGCCCAGGAGCGCCAGCTGCCGCTGCTCGAACAGCGCCGCCAGGACAACCGCATCGTCCTCGCCACCTTGCTGGGCGACCCGGTGCAGGCACTGCCTGTTCCTCGCGAAACCATCGGCAACGTTCAGTGGCCCGGCATCGGCAGCGGCGTGCCCAGTGAGCTGCTCGGCCGCCGTCCGGACATCGCCGCCGCCGAGGCGCGCCTGGCGGCGGCCAGCGCCAACGTCCAGGTGGCGCGGGCGGCGATGCTGCCGCGGCTGATACTGGGGGCGGACCTGGGCAGTGGCGCCCGGACCTTGCCCAATCTCTTCGACAGCCCGTACTACACCCTGACCGCCGGTCTCACCGCGCCGATCTTCAACAATGGCCGCCTGAGCGCCGCGCGCGACCAGGCCAGCGCCGAGCAACAGGAATTGCTGGAGCTGTATCGCGCCAGCATTCTCGCGGGATTTGCGGATGTCGAGAAAGCCCTGAACGCCATTGCCGGCGTGGAGCGTCAACGTCGCTGGCAGGACCAGGAAGTGGAACAGGCGCGCATCGCCTTCGACCTGGCCCAGCAACGCTATGCCGCCGGGGCCGAGACCTTGCTCACGGCGCTGGAGACCCAGCGCACGCTGTACCTGGCCCAGGACCAGCAGGCGCAGTTGCGCCTGGAGCAGTTGCGCGGCAGCGTGGCGCTCTACAAGGCTCTGGGTGGAGGCTGGCAGGCGCCACAGAAACTGTAGGAGCGGGCGTGTCCCGCGAAGGGGCTGCGCAGCAGCCCCAGGGGTCTCAAGCGAGACTCTTGCTCACCACCTCATACACATCGCTGGACAGCGCCCCGGAAGCGAGGATCCGCTCCAGCTCGCCCTTCATCAGCGCCTGGCGCTGATCGTCATACTTGCGCCAGCGGGTCAGCGGTGCGAGCAGACGCGAGGCGATCTGCGGGTTCAGCGCATTGAGCTCGATCACCAGGTCCGCCAGGAAGCGGTACCCCGAACCATCGACAGCGTGGAAGTTGACCAGGTTCTGCCCGGCGAAGGCGCCGACCAGCGCCCGCACCTTGTTGGGGTTCTTCAGGGTGAAGGCAGGGTGCTGCATCAGCGCCTTGACCCGCGCCAGCCCACCTGGCAGCGCACTGGCCGCCTGCACGCTGAACCACTGGTCCATGACCAGCGGGTTGTCCTTGAAGTGCTCGGCGAAGGCTTCCAGTGCCTTGGTCCGCTCGGCTTCGAACGGCGAATTGACCAGCACTGCCAGGGCGGTCAGGCGCTCGGTCATGTTGTCGCAGTGCTCGAACTGCTCCAGGGTCGCCTCGAGCACCGGCGCCTTGGCGGTCAGCATCAGGTACGACAGGGCAATGTTCTGCAGGCTGCGCCGGGCGAAATGCTCGGCCGAGGCCACATAGGCGGTGTTGCGCGAGACCTCGCGGTTGGCCTGGTAGCGCGCCCACAGGGCGTCGAACAGCTGCTCGGCGATCTGCTGGCGGGCGAACTCGCGGGCGGCGTGGATCGCATCGACATCGGCCACCTGGCTGATCTCGGTGAGGTACGCCTCGCCCGGCAGCGAAAGCATCTCGGCGACCATGGCCGGGTCCAGCGCTTCGTTGCCCAGCACGGTGCCCAGGGCGGTGATCAGACGCTGGTCGAGCTTGAGCGCTTCACCACGCTGGTGCTGGCCGATCAGTTCCTGCAGTACCTGCACCGACAACTGCTGCCCCGCTTCCCAGCGGTTGAAGCCGTCGCTGTCATGCTGCATGAGGAACATCAGCTGGTCGCGGTCGTACGGGAAGCTCAGCTTGACCGGCGCGCTGAAGCCGCGCAGCAGCGACGGCAGCGGCTTGGCCGTGATCCCCTCGAAGGTGAAGGTCTGCTCGGCCTCGGTCACCGACAGCACGCGGCTGCTGCCGACGACCTGCGCCTCGCCCACCAGGCGCAGCGGCAGGTCGTTGCCTTCGGCGTCCAGCAGGCCCAGGGCCACCGGGATCACGAACGGCAGCTTCTCGACCTTGTCCGGGGTCTGCGGGCAGCTCTGGCGGAAGGTCAGGCTGTAGGTCTGCGCGGCGGCGTCATAAGCCTCGCTGACTTCCAGGCGCGGCGTGCCGGCCTGGCTGTACCAGCGCTTGAACTGGGTCAGGTCGACGCCGTTGGCGTCTTCCATGGCCTTGATGAAGTCGTCGGTGGTCACCGCCTGGCCGTCATGACGCTCGAAGTACAGATCACTGCCCTTGCGGAAGCCCTCGGCGCCCAGCAGGGTGTGGACCATGCCCACGACCTCGGCGCCCTTCTCGTACACGGTCAGGGTGTAGAAGTTGGAGATCTCGATGAAGCTCGCCGGGCGCACCGGGTGGGCCATGGGGCCGGCGTCCTCGGCGAACTGGTGGGTGCGCAGGTAGGCGACATCCTCGATGCGCTTGACCGTGCGCGAGTTCATGTCGGCGCTGAACTCGGCATCGCGGTACACCGTGAAACCTTCCTTGAGCGACAGCTGGAACCAGTCACGGCAGGTCACACGGTTGCCCGACCAGTTGTGGAAGTACTCGTGGGCGACCACGCCCTCGACCCGCTGGTGGGCGGCGTCGGTGGCGGTCTCGGCGCGGGCCAGTACGCAGCTGGAGTTGAAAATGTTCAGGCCCTTGTTTTCCATGGCACCCATGTTGAAGTCGTTGACCGCGACAATCATGAAGATGTCCAGGTCGTACTCGCGACCGTAGACCTCTTCGTCCCAGCGCATCGACTTCTTCAGGCTGACCATGGCGTGGTCGCACTTGTCGAGGTTTTCCGGCTCGACATAGATGCGCAGCGCCACATCACGGCCAGACTGACGGGTAAACGTGTCCTCGACGCACCATAAGTCACCCGCCACCAGCGCGAACAGGTAGGCCGGCTTCTTGAACGGGTCTTCCCAGGTCGCCCAGTGGCGGCCGTCATCACCCGGACCGCTGCCGACCGGGTTGCCGTTGGACAACAGCACCGGATAGCGATGCTGCTCGGCGATCACCGTGGTGGTGAAGGTGCTCATCACGTCCGGCCGGTCGAGGTAGTAGGTGATCTTGCGAAAGCCCTCGGCCTCGCACTGGGTGCAGAACATCTTGCCGGACTTGTACAGGCCTTCCAGCGCGGTGTTGCTCTCAGGGTGGATCTTCACGCTGGTGTCCAGAGTGAAGCGCTCACGCTTCGGCTGCACGGTGAGGCTGTCGTCGTCGAGCTGGTAGTCGTCGGTGCCCAGCGCCTGGTCGTCCAGCTGCACGCTCAGCAGTTCCAGGTGCTGGCCATCGAGCACCAGCGGCGGCAGGCCGGCGCCGCGCTCGGGGTTGCGGCGCATGACCAGCTGCGCATGGACCAGGCTGTGGTCCTCGAACAGTTCGAAGGTCAGGTGGGTCTCGTCGATCAGGTACTCGGGGGCCTGATAGTCCTTGAGGTAGATCACTTGCGGTTGTTCGGTACGCATGGTGACGATCCTTTTACTGGAGCACGGCCAGCTGGTAGGCCGTGTACTTGCGAATGTTGATCACGCCGGTGTCGAAGATCAGGTACTGGCCCTTGATGCCCAACAGTGTGCCTTCCACGACCGGGTCCTTGTCGAGGTTGAAGCTGACGATCTTTTTCGGGTAGGCCTCGACCGGGTAGCGCATCTGCACCACCTCGGCGTCGGGCAGCGGCTGGATGGCCTGCAACCCAAAGCGTTCCTGCAGGGCGCGGATGCCGTCGGCGCAGGCGTCGAAGATCTGTTCGCGGATGGCCGGCAGGTCGAGCACCTCGGCGTCACCCTTGAGCAGTGCGCGCCAGTTGGTGCGGTCCGGCACCTGGCTGCGCAGCACATCCTCGACCAGCCCGGATTGCTGGCGGGTGGCCACGCGCATGATCGGCAGCGCCTGGCTGGCGCCCTGGTCGAGCCAGCGGGTGGGCAGCTGGGTGGCACGGGTGATACCGACCTTGATGCCCGACGAGTTGGCCAGGTAGACCACGTGGTCGGTCATGCAGAACTGCTCGCCCCACGAAGGCTCCCGGCAGGTGCCGGCGTCGTAGTGGCATTTCTCCGGGGCCATGATGCACACATCGCACTGGGCCAGCTTGGTCATGCACGGGTAGCAGTACCCCTGGCTGAAGCTGGTCTTAGTGCGTTTGCCGCAATGGGTGCAGTGGATCGCGCCGAGGTATTCCAGGCGGATCGCCTGGCCGATCAGCGGGTTGACCGGCACCTCGGCGTCATCCAGGCGGAAACTGTATTGAACGACCGGTGCGTCCAGGCGCACCGCCATCTTGCTCAAAGAGCCACGAGCGAGTTCGATCAATGTACCGAGTCCGACTTGAACAGGATGTTGGCGATCGGCGCCGACTTCGAGGCGCACTCCTGCGGGCCCATGTAGCCAGTGCGCTGCTCTTCGGGGAGATTCTTCATCTCCCAGGCGATCACCGCCTGCAGCGACAGCTCCTTCTGTTCGGCGGTCAGCTTGCGGCCGTCGGACCATTTGCCGATCTCCACGGCCGTCTTCAGGCTCTCGTAGATCTCGGGGGTGATGTTTTCGATCATTTGCGCGAACGTGGACATGGTGTCTCCTCAGTCAGGCCGACAGTCTACGCCTGGCAAGCCATCCGCCCAAGAGGCCGGTCAGGCATCCGATGAGCAACCCGCCGACATGGGCGGCGTTGGCAATCTGGCCGAATCCCAGTTGGCCGACCACGCCGCTCAGGCAGACCACCAGCCAGATCAGCATCATCACCAGCACGCCCTTGGGCAGGTTGAACTGCGGATTGGGCGCCAGCCACTGGTACAGCCAGACATGCCCGAGCAAGCCGTAGAGCACCCCGGACAGGCCACCGAACAGGCTCGGGCCGCTGGTGAAATGCTGGGCCAGGTTGGATACCAGGCTGAACAGCAAGGTCAACCCCAGCAACATCCACGGGCCCTGGCGCAACTCGATGCGTTTGCCCAGCTCCCAGTACCACAGGCCGTTCATCGCCAGGTGCAGCACGCCGAAGTGCAGCAGCATCGGCGACACCAGGCGCCACCATTGGCCTTCGGCCAGGCCCTGGAGCAACGGCGTGAAGTACAGGTAGTCGCCCTGCACCTTGAACGACAGGAAGGTGAACCAGCCGATGGTCGACAGGTTGTCGCCCAGGCCGGTTACCCCGGCGACCACCAGGCTCAGGATCAGCACCGCGGCGGTGACCTTGCAGGCCAAGGCCTGCTCCTTCAGCGAAGGCGGCGCCGGGGCATTCGTCGGGCCGCCCTCCATAGGTTCGGGCATGGCTTGCAGATCGGCATTGCCGTCAGGGAAACGCCGGTACAGCTCGAGCACATCCCCGGCCATGGCCGGCGGCGCCCACAGCACCTGCTCCTCGCCCTCCTCCACCACCCGGTGCGGCACCTGCAGGCGCCGCAGCAAGGCAACGAAACCACTGAGATCGACCGCCAGCGGCAGGCGCAGCACTTCGATCACGTTCATTGGCTGGCCTGCGGACGGTCGACGTCGACCCAGACGAACTTGTGCGGATCGATGCGCGTTTCATCATCCAGGCGGTAGGCCGCCAGCTTGCCGTAGAGCACTGCGCTGTAGTCCAGGCACGCCAGGTTGGCGCGGATCGGTGCCGGGCGTCCGCTGCGCCAGTAGTGGCCGACGAACAGCAGCGGCTCGTCCTCGTCGTAGCGCAGCAGGGCATTCTTCTGGCTGTGGCTGAGGGGCGTGCGGGCCACCTCGTCGGGCAGTGCGTCGGGCTGGAAGACGATGTCGCCGTAGGTCTGCGGGTCTTCCTCCCAGAACTTGGTGCGGAAGAAGGCGCGGGTCAGGCCGTCGCCGCCGGTCAGCGTCAGGCCGTCCGGCAGGCGCATGTCGGTACCGCGCAGCAGGCGATTGCACACCGTGGCGGCGAAACTGCCGGACACCGCCGACGCCTGCACGAAGTGCTCGTCGATGCGGCCCGTGGGGTACTGCTGGCGCAGCGGCTCGATCAGCCGCGGGTCCCAGCAGGCGTGCACCAGGCGGAAACGTCCGGCGTCGACGAACAGCGGCAGCTCATAGAACCACTGGATGAAATCGTGCCAGTCGCCGGGGTGCTGGGCGAACTGGGTGAGGGTCTCGTCGATCAGCCGGGCATGGCGCGGGGTGTGCTCACGCACGAAGGCCTTGCCGCTGCCGGGCAGTGCCGGGGTGACCCAACCCAGGGCGTTGTACTCGTGGTTGCCCATGATGCAGAAGGCCTGGCCGGCCTCGACCATATCGTGGACGATGTGCAGCGCCTCGCGGATGCGCGGGCCGCGGTCGACGATGTCGCCGAGGAACAGCGCCTGACGCCGAGGATGGCGCCAGACCCCGCCGACCCGCTTGTAGCCGAGCGCGTCGAGCAGGCGTTCGAGGGTGAGCGCACAGCCGTGCACGTCACCGATGATGTCGAAACTGCGCGCCGGATCGAGCATCAGTCGTCCCTGCCGCCCAGGCGGCTGCCCCAGCCGAGCTTGGTGCGGCAGACCTCGTAGTAGTTGTGGTCCAGCGGATGGATCAGGCGCAGCTTCTGCGGCTTCTTGCTGACCGTGATGGTGTCGCCGGGGGCGCAGGTGAAGTGGTTCTGGCCGTCGCAGGAGACCTGCGGGTAGATCTGCAGGTCCTTGGACACGACGATCTTCAGCTCGCTGTTGCCGTCCACCACGATCGGTCGGCCCGACAGGGTATGCGGGTACATCGGCACGATGACGATGGCGTCGAGCTTGGGGTGCATGATCGGGCCGCCGGCCGACAGCGCGTAGGCGGTGGAGCCGGTCGGGGTAGCGACGATCAGGCCATCGGCCTTCTGGCTGCAGACGAACTGGCCGTCGATGTAGATCTCGAACTCGATCATCCGCGTCGACTTGCCTGGGTGCAGCACCACGTCGTTGAGCGCATCGCCCTGGCCGATGGCCTCGTGGTGGCGGCGCACCTCGGCCTGCAGCAGGAAGCGGTTCTCCACCAGGTAGTGGCCGTCGAGTACCTCGGCGACCTTCTCTTCCAGCTCGTCGGGGCGGATGTCGGTGAGAAAGCCCAGGTTGCCGCGGTTGATGCCCAGCACCGGGATGTTGTGCCGGGCCAGGGCGCGGGCGGCGCCAAGCAGGCTGCCGTCGCCGCCGACCACGATGACCAGGTCGCAGACCTCGCCCAGCAGCTTGCGCGTGGAGGTCTGCAGGCCGTGGCCGGGCAGGACTTCGGCGATGGTGTCCTCGAGGATCACGTGCAGGTGGCGCTCGAGGAGGAATTTTTTCAGTCGGCGAATGGTGTCGAGCACCTGGGAGCTGCCAAGGCGTCCGATGATACCGATATTGCGAAATTGCTCCATGGTGCTCCTGCAAGGCTCTGCGGCGGGGTGACAATGCCGGGATTATGGGCGAAAGGACCGGCCAGCGGCAAACCGGCTATGCTCGCAGGATGATGCCCTTCGCCGACCTCGAGTCCCTGCCCCGCCAGCTGCGCCACCCTGCCGTGCGCGACCTGGCCTGGGCGCTGCTGTCGCCACCGCTGCTGGCCCAGGCCGGCTGCCCCCAGCGCCACCCGCTGCAGGGCAGCACCTGGGCCGATGATCCGCAGCGCCTGGACCACTGGCTCGCGGCGCTCGACCAGGCGCCTGCACCGCTGCTGAGCTGGCTGGCACGCCTGAACAGTCGGCGGCTGGGCCTGTACTACGAAAGCCTGTGGCAGTTCGCCCTGCAGCAGGCGCCGGGC
Source organism: Pseudomonas sp. 2hn (assembly GCF_019646095.1). Taxonomy (NCBI): domain Bacteria; kingdom Pseudomonadati; phylum Pseudomonadota; class Gammaproteobacteria; order Pseudomonadales; family Pseudomonadaceae; genus Pseudomonas; species Pseudomonas sp. 2hn. Next base: position 4,165,059 of record NZ_CP081016.1, read on the forward strand.
ATCGAGCTGCTGGCGGCCAACCTGGCGATCCGTGACGGCGGGCACACCCTGGGCGAACTCGACCTGTTGCTGCGCGACCGTGACGGCGATCATCACCTGGAGCTGGCCATCAAGCTCTACCTCGGCCCGCCTGCCGGCGATGGGCAGGACCCGGCGCACTGGCTCGGCCCCGGTTGCCACGACCGCCTCGGGACCAAGCTGGCGCACCTGGCCGGGCATCAACTGACGATTTCCGGCCAGCCCCATAGCCGTGCCGCGCTGGACGGACTGGGAATCGCCGAGGTCGAGGCCCACCTGTGGCTCGGCGGCTATCTGTTCTACCCCTGGCCCGAGCATGCCGAGGCGCCTGTCGGTGCTCATCCGGCGCATTTGCGTGGGCGTTGGCTGCATCGGCGGGATTGGGCGGAATACCTTGAGCACTGCCCGCCCGGACGCTGGCAGCCACTGCCCCGGCATGGGTGGTTGGCGCCGGCGCGAGTGGAGACATCCTGGCCCACGAGCCAGTTCGACGCTTGGTTGACTGAGCTGGATGTGTTCGCCCCCGCACAATTGCTGGTACGGCTGGAACAGGATGGCGACGGCGCCTGGCAGGAGGCCGAGCGTGTGTTTCTGGTGGCGGACAGCTGGCCGTACTTGCCCGGACTTTGAGGTGGCCCTTTCGCGGGTAAACCCGCTCCCACAGGTATCGTGTCACCTTCAAATGTGGTGAAGATCCTGTGGGAGCGGGTTTACCCGCGAAGAGGCCGGAGCAGACAACACAATTTTCACCGACCTGGCGCAAGGATCGACTCCCGACTGCCATTACAGTTGTACCTGAGCGCCAGCAAGAGCGCCCTTTCCGACCTGATGACGAGGACCTACCATGGTTTCATCCACTCCCGCGGCACATTACGCGCGGCTATCGATCGCCCTGCACTGGCTGATGCTGGTGCTGCTGGCCGCCGTCTACGCCTGCATCGAACTGCGCGGCCTGTTCCCCAAGGGCAGCGCCGAACGCGACCTGATGAAAGACCTGCACTTCATGCTCGGGCTGACCGTGTTCGTGCTGGTCTGGCTGCGCCTGGCCCTGCGCCTGTCGCGCCCCACTCCGCCGATCGTGCCCAGGCCACCAGCCTGGCAGACGGGCCTGTCGCACCTGGTGCACCTGCTGCTGTACCTGATGATGATCGGCCTGCCGCTGGCCGGTTGGGCGATCCTAAGCGCCGCCGACAAGCCGATCCCGTTCTATGGCCTGGAACTGCCGGCGATCGTCGCCCCCGATCCGGACCTGAGCAAGTTCATCAAGGGCTGGCACGAGCGCATCGGCAGCTGGGGCTACTGGCTGATCGGCCTGCACGCGCTGGCCGGGCTCTATCACCACTATGTGCGGCGCGACAACACGCTGCTGCGCATGCTGCCCTACAAGTAACCGCGTCGTCCCTGCAGGCCTCCGGTGTGCAGGAACACCAGGCGGGTGCCGGGGGCGAAACGCCCGGCCTCGACCTGGTCGCGCAGGGCCAGCAGGGCCTTGCCGGTGTAGAGCGCCTCCAGCGGCATGCCGGTTTGCCGTTCGGTGTCGGCGATGAACGCCAGCAGCGCATCGTCGATACGGGCAAAGCCGCTGCGGCTGGCGTCGTGCAACTGATAGCCGTGCACACCGGACAGCGCCGCGACGGTCTCCGGCACGCCATGGCCAAGCGGCACGGCGAGAGCGCCATGGACGGCATGCCTGCCCGCCTCCTCCAGCACCATCCCTGCCAGGGTGGTGCCGGTTCCCGCTGCCAGCCACCAGGCGTCGTAGTCGGTCCAGCCGAGCGTTGCCAGTTGCGCCCGGCACTGCTCGATGATCAACCCGCAGCCCTGGGCACCGGCCAGGCCGCCACCGCCTTCGGGGATGCAGTGCCAGCCCGGATACCGGGCTTGCCAGGGCTGCCAGAAATCGGGCTCATGGCGGGCACGGTAGCCGCCGAAACCGAGCCAGTGAAGTTCCATGCCCAGGGCGCGCAGGTCCTGTACCGTCGGCGTTTCCTGGGGGTGGCCGCGCAACAGGCCGGCGGTGGCGAAACCGAAGCGTTTGCCGGCCGCCGCCAGGGCATGGAGATGGTTGGAATGGTTGCCGCCCAGGCTGATCAGGCCCGGGGCATCGGCCTTGCGGGCCTGGAGCAGATGATGACGCAGCTTGAACCATTTGTTGCCGCTGATCAGCGGGTCGATCAGGTCCAGGCGCAGGACCGCGGCTTCGATTCTCGCGTGGCGCAACCAAGGCAGGTCGAGACGTTGCAGGGGGGCTTGGGGGAGAGAAAAATCGGACATGAAGGCAGTTTATCTGATCGCGCAGATGCAGATGTGCTGCTCGTTGCCGTTGCCGTTGCCGTTGCCGTTGCCGTTGCCGTTGCCGTTGCCGTTGCCGTTGCCGTTGCCGTTGCCGTTGCCGTTGCCGTTGCCGATCAGGAGTCTAGCGCCATACCCAGCTAGCGACAGCTGCGCCAGCCCAGGCGCCGCTCGTACCTTCGCGACTTCAGGAGGCCGAACGCAGGCCTTGCGGAGGGAGGTGACGGGCATGGATGCCCGTCAAGCGCTGGGGCCCAGGATGGGCCCTGCAGCGCGGTCCTCCCGGGAGCAAGGCCGGAGTGAGGGGACCCGGAGCGTAGCGGAGGGCCGGATGAATGGAGCGCAGCGTTTTTTGGTTACTTTTGTCCGGCCGGCGCTCCGGGCGTTTGACAAAAAGTGACTCGCCGGGGGGCGAAAGGGTGACTGTGCGTCATTATAGCTAATGAATGCGCTTACACCTGTAAAAACCCACGCCGATCGCATTTGACTTTGACTTTGCCTTTTAGAGTCATGTGTTTTGAAAGTTATATGCGCATTCATTTGCGATGGTGACGCATAGTCACCTTTCCGCCCTTACGGCGGGTCCCTTTTTGAAGGATCAAAAAGGAACCAAAAAATCCTCGCTCCATTCATCCGGCCCCTACGCTTCGCTCCGGGGTTCCCTCGCTCCGTTCTTGCTCCCGGGAGGACCGCGCTGAACGCCCCATCCTGGGGCGCAGCGCTTGACGGGCATCCATGCCCGTCACCTCCCTCCGCAAGAACTCCGCTCGGCCTCCTGAAGTCGCAATTGGCGTCGCCTGAACTATCGCGCGCTTAGAAACAAGATCAAGATCAAGATCAAGATCAAGATCAAGATCAAGATCAAGATCAAGATCAAGATCAAGATCAAGATCAAGATCAAGATCAAGATCAAGATCAAGATCAAGATCAAGATCAACAGACATGGAGTAAGTGTGGAGTGCTGGCAATATTTATTTAGTTACAGCCACTCGTTGGAAAGCCAACTTCCAAAGAAAAGGTGTATCACCACCTCAACCGAGGAAGTTGACTCACCAACGATTCAAACAATCACAGTTCCGCCGCCAACCTCGACCCTTGGTTAATCGCCCGCTTGGCATCAAGCTCAGCCGCCACATCAGCGCCCCCGATCAGGTGCACCGACTGCCCGGCCGCAACAAGGCCATCATGCAACTCGCGCAGCGGATCCTGCCCAGCGCAGATGACGATGTTGTCCACCGCCAACAACTGCGGCTCGCCCTCACCAACCCGTACATGCAGGCCGGCATCGTCCACGCTCAGGTACTCGACGCTGTTGAGCATCTGCACCTGCTTGTTCTTCAGCCCCGTGCGATGAATCCAGCCGGTGGTCTTGCCCAGGCCATCGCCGACCTTGGTTTTCTTGCGCTGCAGCAGGTACACCTGACGCGCCGGCGCATGAGGCTCGGCCTTGACCCCGGCCACACCACCACGGGCCTGCAAACGCGTATCGATGCCCCACTCCTTCCAGAACGCCTCACGGTCCTGGCTGGTGGCCACGCCCTTGTGCACCAGGTACTCGGACACATCGAAACCAATGCCACCGGCACCGATCACCGCCACCCGCTCGCCCACCGGCTTGCGCTCCAGCAGCACGTCCAGGTAGCTCAGCACCTTGGCGTTGTCGATACCGGGAATGGCCGGCGTGCGCGGGGCGATGCCGGTGGCCAGGATAATCTCGTCGAACTCGCCAGACACCAGCGCAGCCACATCGACACGGGTATTCAGGCGCAGGTCGACACCCGTGGACTTCACCTTGTTGCGGAAGTAACGCAAGGTCTCGTAGAACTCCTCCTTGCCCGGCACGCGCTTGGCCACGTTGAACTGCCCGCCGATCTCAGCGGCAGCATCGAACAACGTCACTTCATGGCCGCGCTCGGCGGCCACGGTGGCGGCCGCCAGGCCCGCAGGACCGGCGCCGACCACCGCAATGCGCTTGACCGCCCGCACCGGCAGGTAGTTGAGCTCGGTCTCATGACAGGCTCGCGGATTGACCAGGCAGCTGGTCAGCTTGCCGCCGAACGTGTGGTCCAGGCAGGCCTGGTTGCAGCCGATGCAAGTGTTGATCTCGTCGCCACGGCCTTCAGCGGCCTTGTTGACGAAGTCCGGGTCGGCCAGGAACGGCCGGGCCATCGAGACCATGTCGGCATCGCCCTCGGCCAGCACCGCCTCGGCCACCTCCGGGGTGTTGATGCGGTTGGTGGTGATCAGCGGGATCTTCACCGCGCCACGCAGCTTGGCGGTGACCTTGCTGAACGCCGCGCGCGGCACCTTGGTGGCGATGGTCGGGATGCGCGCTTCATGCCAGCCGATACCAGTGTTGATCAGCGTGGCGCCGGCCTGCTCGATGGCCTTGGCCAGCAGCTCGATCTCGTCCCAGGTACTGCCGCCCTCGACCAGGTCGAGCATCGACAGGCGGAAGATGATGATGAAGTTCGGCCCAACCGCCTCGCGCACCCGGCTCACGATTTCCACCGCCAGGCGCATGCGGTTCTCGTAGCTGCCGCCCCAGCGATCGGTGCGGTGGTTGGTGTGGGCGGCGAGGAACTGGTTGATGAAGTAACCTTCCGAACCCATGATCTCGACGCCGTCGTAGCCGGCACGCTGGGCCAGGCTTGCGCAGGTGACGAAGTCGCGGATCTGCTTCTCGATGCCCTCCTCGTCCAGTTCCTTGGGCTTGAACGGGTTGATCGGCGCCTGGATGGCGCTGGGCGCCACCTGTTTCGGGCTGTAGGCATAGCGTCCGGCATGCAGGATCTGCAGGCAGATCTTGCCACCGGCGGCATGCACCGCCTCGGTGACGATCCGGTGCTTGTCGGCCTCTTCCTCGGTGCTGAGCTTGGCCGCGCCGGAATACACGCCGCCTTCATCGTTGGGCGCGATGCCACCGGTGACCATCAGCCCGACGCCACCACGTGCGCGTTCGGCAAAGTACGCGGCCATGCGCTCGAAGCCGCCCGGGCGCTCCTCGAGGCCGGTGTGCATCGAGCCCATCAGGGTGCGGTTGCGCAGGGTGGTGAAGCCCAGGTCGAGGGGGGCCAGCAGGTGCGGGTAACGGTCGGTAGCCATGGATGGACTCCACAGGTGGCGTGATCACGGAATGCGGGCACCTCTACCAAGCCTCTACAGCAGCGTGGCGGGGCCCGTCGTTTGTCTGAGGTCGACATTAAACAGGCGTTTGAACACGCTCAATGATCGAAACTGACAACTTATTGATCCTGCTGCACAGCAGGACTACCCTAGGGCACTCCTTCTGCACAGCGCTGGACCGCTCCATGCGAAAACTGCTAGCCGGCGCCCTGGCGCTGGTCACCCTTGCCGCCCTCTGCGGCTACGGCTTCTGGACCCTGCAGCGCCCGGAGGGTCATTACCTGTCCGACCTGCGCATCGAACTGGCCCTCAACCAGGGCGTGCCGGGCGAGCACGGCAACCTGCTGGGAGTCGAGCCGCTGCTGTATCCGGGGGACTACCAGAACCTCACGCGCCTGCACCGCAAGCTCTCGGCCTACCTGGAGCAGGCCCGTGCCCAGGGCCTGGTCAACCCGCGCACCGTGGTGGTGTTGCCGGAGCATATCGGCACCTGGCTGTGGGCCCGGGGCGAGAAACGCGAGCTGTACCAGGTCACCCAGCGCAACGAGGCCTGGCAGTGGCTGGAGCTGAGCAACCCGCTGCGCTACGGCCTGGCGATGCTCGCCGCCAGCGGTGACGATCGCCGCTCGGACGCGCACCTGCGCATGAAGGCCGCGCAGATGGCCGCCGACTACCAGCAAGTGTTCGGCAACCTGGCCCGGGAGTTCGGCGTCACCTTGGTCGCCGGCTCCATCGTCCTGCCCGCACCCTATGTGGAGAACGGCGTGTTGCGCACCGGCAACGGCCCGCTGTACAACAGCAGCCTGGTGTTCGCCAGCGACGGTTCGGTGCTCGGGCAGCCCCAGCATCAGCAGTACCCCGACAGCGAAAGCCGGCGCTACATCCACGACGGCCAGCAGCATCCGCTGCAGGTGCTGCAAACCCCCGCCGGACGCTTGGGCGTACTGATCGGCAGCGACAGCTGGTACCCCGCCAACTACCGGCAACTGGCCGCGCAATCGGTGCAACTGGTCGCCAACCCGGTATTCCTCAGCGGCAAGCAGAGCTGGCTGGCGCCCTGGCGTGGCAACCGCCACCAGGCCGAGGCCGCCGACCTGCCGCTGCGCCGCGGCGCAGTGAGCGAACAGCGCGCCTGGCAGCAACTGCCCCTGGCCGCCAACGCCGCCACCCCGAGCATGAGCGTGTTCATGCGCGGTCAGTTCTGGGAGCTGGGCAGCGACGGACAGGGCTTCGCCAGCCAGGGTGGCACGCTGTGGGTCGGCAACGACAGCCACGGCGCGCGCCTGCTCAACCTGTGGCTGTGACGACATGCCCCGCCCCCGCGTACGCCTGGGTGAACTGTCGGTCGGTTTCGTCCAGCCCCTGGCCGAGGCGCTGACGGCACTCGACCACGATCCGCACCCCCTGCTGCTGCGCTATGGCCTCGACGCCAGGCGCCTGGCCGAACCGGGCGCGCGGCTGTCGATCCCGCGCTACATGCACCTGGGACACGCGGCGATCGCCTTGTCCGCCGAGCCGGCGCTGGGCCTGCACATGGGGCGCCTGAGCCGCCTGGCCCAAGCCGGCCTGGCCGGCGTCGCCGCCGCCCAGGCCCCGACACTCGGCGACGCCGCCCGTACCCTGCTACGTTTCGAGCCGCTTTATGCCGCCAACTACCGCGGGCAGTCGAGCTTTCACGAAGACGCCCAGGGCGCCTGGCTGCGGTTCTACTCCATCAGCCCCTACAACGACTACAACCGTTTCGTGGTCGACTCGCTGCTCGCTGGCTGGCTGGCCCAGCTTGGCGCCCTGGCGGCCAGGCCGGTGCAGGCCGAGCGCCTGGAAATCGAGTTCGACGCCCCCGCCTACGCCGCTCAGTACCAAAGCCTGTGCGCAGGCCCGGTGCATTTCGGCGCCACAGCCAACCAGCTGCGCCTGAGCCAAGCCACCCTGGCCCTGCCCAACCCGCAGCACTGCCCCAGCACCTGGCAGCACCTGCTGCAGTTGTGCGAGGCGGAACTGGCCCAGCGCACGCGCGTGCGCAGCCTGGGCGAACGCATCACCCACCTGCTGGGGCCGCTGTTGAACGGTGGGCGCGAGCCGGATCTGGAAGAAGTGGCGCGGCACCTGCAGCTGCCGACCTGGACCTTGCGCCGCAAACTGGCCGAGGAAGGCACGCGCTTTCGCAACCTGCTCAACGACACGCGGCGCGACCTGGCCGAGACCTATATCCGCGACACGGAGCTGGCCTTCGGCGAGATCGCCTATCTGTTGGGATTCGCCTCGGCCGAGGCCTTCCAGCGCGCATTCAAGCGCTGGACGGGGCTGACACCGGGGGAATTTCGCCGCCATCAGCGGCAGGTGGGCTAGAGCTCGGTGGCGTCGTCGGCCGGCTCCGGCAGGTCCAGTTCATAGGCCTGGAATTCGAGCAGTTCTTCCTGATAATCGTCCATCTTCTCGCCCCTTTGATTCATCGTTCTTTGGTCATTGCGCCAACCTAAGGCAGCGGAATGACCAAATGATTACAGCCCTATGAACGATAAACGTAGCAGGCGAGCGGGAAGTTATCGACGCGTCAGAGTGGCGCGGGGGCCTGCTCCACTGCCGGCGCTTCCTGCTGTACCTGGATCGGCGTTGGCTCGACGGGCGGCGCGATGGGCTGCGAGCCCTTGCTGTCGTCAACAATCGGGGCCGCTGGGGCTTCGCTGGCCGGTACAGGAGCCGCTGGAGCGGCAACAGGCGCGGGCGCAGCGGCAGGGGCGACGGCAACCGGAGTCGGTACCGGGGCCTCTGCCACGCTCTCGGCGACCGGCGCGGCAGACTGCGGCGCGGGCGCCAGGGCAGCGGGCGCGGGTTCCGGCAAGCCCAGGTCGGCGGCCGGTTTTTCCACCTTCGGCTCGGCGGCAGGTTCGGTCTTCTCCGGCTTCTTCGGCTTCGGCAGGTAGCTTTCCACCAAGGCGAAGTAACGATCGTAGAACTGCGCGGCGGTGACCGTCTCGCTGGCGACCTTGACCATGGAGTCGTCGGTGGAGCCGATCGGCATCGACACCGAACCCAGCACACCGACGCCAAGGCTGGCGGAGGTGTTGGATTTCTTCAGGGTGTAGCGGTCCTGCAGGGCGTTGGCGAACATGGTCGAGCGCTGCTTGTCGCTCATATCCGGCACGCAGGTGATGTTGAAGCTGATCTGCAGGTGGTTCTCGGCGTTCTGCTGGAAGCTCTTGTTGCCAGCGACCTGGTTGGCGTCGCTGCTGGTGATGATGTAGCCCTGGCTGAGCAGCGCGCGCCGTGCCGCCTCGCAGGAGCCCGCCTCGCTGGTGGCGAAACTGCGGGAGAAGGTGCCCGAGTCATCGAAGTTCTCGTGCTCGTAGACGGCGGCCTTTTTCGAGGAACAGCCGGACACACCCGCCAGCACGAGGGCCAGCCCGAGCGCGCCATAGACGGTTGATCTAGACATTGCCAATTCCGGGAAGAAACGAATGGGGCGTATTGTGCAACACATCGATCAGTGGCTGAAACCATTGATCAGTGAAGACTCTGTCAGCTTGGTGTAAATCCTTGCCCATGACTGCGCAAGACGCTGAAACGAAAAAAGCGACCCGAAGGTCGCTTTCTCGTTGCTTCGAAGTGTTCTAGGGACCTCGAGGCGAAGATGGCGCAGCGGACGGGACTCGAACCCGCGACCCCCGGCGTGACAGGCCGGTATTCTAACCGACTGAACTACCGCTGCGTATCGTTCGAGCTTGCGCCCGATTGAAACTGGGATCTGAGCTTTCAAGCGCTGCGGCGCGAAAGCCAGGCACAAAAAAAGCGACTTTGATATCGCCTTTTCTGTTTTGCCTTGAGCGTTCATGGGACTCTTGGCAGAAGATGGCGCAGCGGACGGGACTCGAACCCGCGACCCCCGGCGTGACAGGCCGGTATTCTAACCGACTGAACTACCGCTGCGTATCGTTCAGGCTTGCGCCTGATTGAAACTGGGATCTGGCCTTGCGGCCTCAGACCGGTGCAAGCACCCATCTGGAGAAAAATGGCGCGGCGGACGGGACTCGAACCCGCGACCCCCGGCGTGACAGGCCGGTATTCTAACCGACTGAACTACCGCCGCGCATAGTTGGACTTGCGTCCTGTTCCTCTCTGCCAGCGTGTTTCTTTCGAAACCACTGAACCAAGAACGCCTCAGGAAGTGGTGGGTGATGACGGGATCGAACCGCCGACCCTCTGCTTGTAAGGCAGATGCTCTCCCGGCTGAGCTAATCACCCCCGCGATGTTGCTTGTTGCGTTTGCTTCGCTGAGGCCGCGAAATTTACGCAGGTACCGATGCTAAGTCAATACCCCCATTGAAGTTTTTTTCAAAAAGGGCAAAAAAGCCGGTTGTTCTTGCCGGCCCTGTCGCGGGGCAAGCCCGCTCCTGCAACCAGATGCTCACAGCGTGGGAGCGGGCTTGCCCCGCGACAAGGCCGGCACAACCGACAAAAAAGGGGGCTTTCGCCCCCTTTCTCTTTCATCTCAACAGGTTACAGCTCAGGTGTAGATCATCTTGCGGGTCATCCCGCCATCGACCACGAACTCCTGGCCAGTGACGAACCCCGCCTGGCGCGACAGCAGCCACGCCACCAGCGCCGCTACATCCTCGACCGTCCCTACCCTGCCCGTCGGATGCTGGGCATGGTCGGCCTCGGTCAAGGGCTCGGCGCGTCGCTGCGAAGGATCACGGGCATCGATCCAGCCCGGACTCACCGCATTGACGCGAATTTCCGGCCCCAGGCTCATGGCCAGGGCGTGGGTCAGGGCGACCAGGCCGCCCTTGCTGGCGGCATAGGCCTCGGTGTCCGGTTCGGACTGCCGGGCGCGGGTGGAGGTCAGGTTGACGATCGCACCGCCATGGGCGCGCAGGTAAGGTGCGCAATGCTTGGCCAGCAGCATCGGGCCATTGAGGTTGACCGCCAGCACCCGGTTCCACTGAGCCAGGGACAAGCTTTCCAGGGTCTGGTTATGCGGGTTGGCGATCGCCGCGTTGCACACCAGTGCATCCAGCCGGCCGAACTGCCCGAGCACCTCGGACACCCCGGCACTGACCTGGGCCTCGTCGGCCACGTCCATGGTGATGAACCAGGCATTGTCGCCCAGGGCCTTGGCGACCTTGGTGCCGCGCGGGCGGTCCAGGTCGCTCAGCACCACCTGCCAACCCTCGCAGATCAACCAGGCGGCGATACCCAGGCCAATGCCACGAGCGGCACCGGTCACCAGGGCCACCCGGCCGTTATGGCCGGGCTCGCCACCCTTCCAGTCGATCACAGCGCCGCCAGGCCGCGGGCCAGATCGGCTTGCAGGTCGGCCACGTCTTCCAGGCCGACCGCCACGCGCACCAGGCTGTCACGGATACCCGCCGCCTCGCGCTCCTGCGGCGTCAGACGCCCATGGGAGGTGGTCGCCGGGTGGGCGATGGTGGTCTTGCTGTCACCGAGGTTGGTGGTGATGGAGATCACCCGGGTGGCATCGATGAAGCGCCAGGCGCCTTCCTTGCCGCCCTTGACCTCGAAGCTGACCACCGCGCCGAAGCCGCTCATCTGGCGCTTGGCCAGTTCATGCTGCGGATGGCTTGGCAGGCCGGCGTAGTGGACCTTCTCGATGCCATCCTGCTGCTCGAGCCACTCGGCCAGCGCCTGGGCGCTCTCGCAGTGGGCGCGCATGCGCAGCTTGAGGGTCTCCAGGCCCTTGGTGAAGACCCAGGCGTTGAACGGGCTGAGGGTCGGGCCGGCGGTACGCAGGAAGCCCACCACTTCCTTCATCTGCTCGCTACGTCCGGCCACCACGCCGCCCATGCAACGGCCCTGGCCGTCGATGAACTTGGTCGCCGAGTGGAACACGATGTCAGCGCCGAGCTTGAGCGGCTGCTGCAAGGCCGGGGTGCTGAAGCAATTGTCCACTACCAGCATGGCGCCTCGGGCATGGGCGATCTCGGCCAGGGCGGTGATGTCCACCAGCTCGGCCAGCGGGTTGGACGGCGACTCGACGACCAGCAGCTTGGTATTGGCCTTGATGGCCTTTTCCCAGCCGTTCAGGTCGACCAGCGGCACATAATCCACCTGCACGCCGAAACGCTTGAAGTACTTCTCGAACAGGCTGATGGTCGAGCCGAACACGCTCTGCGACACCAGCACATGGTCACCGGCGCTGCACAGCGACATGACCACGGCGAGGATCGCCGCCATGCCGGTGGAGGTGGCCACGGCCTGCTCGGCGCCTTCCATGGCCGCCAGGCGCTCCTCGAAGGCGCGCACGGTCGGGTTGGTGTAGCGCGAATAGACGTTGCCCGGCGTTTCGCCGGCAAAACGCGCGGCGGCGTCGGCGGCCGTGCGGAAGACATAGCTTGAGGTCAGGAACAGCGCTTCGCTGTGCTCGGCCTCCGGTGTACGGTTCTGACCGGCGCGCACCGCCAGGGTGTCGAAACCGACACCCTCGAGGTCACTGTCCAGTCGACCGGCATCCCATTGATCGGTCATGCCGTCGCTCCCAAATCAGTTGTTGTACAGGTCGATGATCGCGCTGACTGCCTGGTTCTTCACCTTGGCCAGGTCATTACGGGCCTGCTCGATGCGATCGAGGTAGGCTTCGTCGATATCGCCGGTGACATACTCACCGTTGAACACCGCGCAATCGAAATGCTCGATCTTGATCTTGCCGCCACCGACCGAGTCGATCAGGTCCGGGAGGTCCTGGTAGATCAGCCAGTCGGCGCCGATCAACTCGGCCACCTGTTCGGTGGTACGGTTGTGGGCGATCAGTTCGTGAGCGCTCGGCATGTCGATGCCGTAGACGTTGGGGTAGCGGACCGCGGGGGCCGCGGAGCAGAAGTAGACGTTCTTGGCGCCGGCTTCACGGGCCATCTGGATGATCTGCTTGCAGGTGGTGCCGCGCACGATCGAGTCGTCCACCAGCATCACGTTCTTGCCGCGGAATTCCAGCTCGATGGCGTTGAGCTTCTGGCGTACCGATTTCTTGCGCGCGGCCTGGCCGGGCATGATGAAGGTACGGCCGATGTAACGGTTCTTGACGAAGCCTTCACGGAACTTGACGCCCAGGTGGTTGGCCAGTTCCAGCGCCGCGGTGCGGCTGGTGTCAGGGATCGGGATGACCACGTCGATATCGTGGTCCGGGCGCTCGCGCTGGATCTTCTCGGCCAGCTTCTCGCCCATGCGCAGGCGCGCCTTGTATACCGAGACGCCGTCGATGATCGAGTCCGGACGGGCCAGGTAGACATGCTCGAAGATGCACGGCTGCAGTTTCGGGTTCTCGGCGCACTGCTTGGTGAACATCTGGCCGCCTTCGGTGATGTACACCGCCTCGCCCGGCGCCAGGTCGCGGATCAGGGTGAAGCCGAGCACGTCCAGGGCCACGCTTTCCGAGGCGATCATGTACTCGACGCCTTCGTCGGTGTGACGCTGGCCGAACACCACCGGACGGATGCCGTTGGGGTCGCGGAAGCCGACGATGCCGTAGCCGGTGATCATCGCCACCACCGCGTAGCCACCGACGCAGCGGCTGTGCACGTGGGAAACGGCAGCGAACACGTCCTCTTCGGTCGGCTGCAGCTTGCCGCGCACGGCCAGCTCGTGGGCGAACACGTTCAGCAGCACTTCGGAGTCGGAGTTGGTGTTGACGTGGCGCAGGTCGGACTCGTAGATCTCCTTGGCCAGCTGCTCGACGTTGGTCAGGTTGCCGTTGTGCGCCAGGGTGATGCCGTAGGGCGAGTTGACGTAGAACGGCTGGGCCTCGGCCGAGGTGGAGCTGCCGGCGGTCGGGTAACGCACGTGACCGATGCCGATGCTGCCGACCAGGCGCTGCATGTGGCGCTGCTGGAAGACGTCGCGCACCAGGCCGTTATCCTTGCGCAGGAACAACCGGCCGTCATGGCTGGTCACGATACCGGCAGCGTCCTGGCCGCGGTGCTGGAGGACCGTAAGCGCGTCATACAGCGCCTGATTGACGTTCGACTTACCGACGATACCGACGATGCCACACATGCGACGCAACCCCTACTTTGATGAAACTTGAGTGAAGAGCGCTCAGGGCTTGGTCGGCCCGAGCAGCTGCTCCTTGAACGGAAGGTCAACGGGTGCGCTGACCCCACTGGACATCCACTGGCCACTGAACCCGAGTATGAGGTTCTTCGACCAATCGGCTACCAATAGAAATTGTGGTATCAGGCGTGATTCCTGCCACCACGGATCCTGTTGCACCGGCCCCAGGCTCAGCAGCCCGACCGCCACCACCACCAGCAGGCCCCCGCGCGCGGCGCCGAAGGCCATGCCGAGGAAGCGATCGGTGCCGGACAACCCGGTCACGCGGATCAGTTCGCCGATGAGGAAATTGAGCATCGCCCCGACCAGCAGCGTGGCGACGAAAAGAATGGCGCAGCCGGCAATGACCCGTGCTGAAGGCATCTGGATATAGCTTTCAAGATACTGCGCAAGCGAGCCGCCGAACATCCAGGCCACCGCACCGGCGACAATCCAGATGAGCAGGGACAAGGCTTCCTTGACGAAGCCGCGCTTGAGACTGATCAGTGATGAAATGACGACGATCGCAATGATCGCCCAATCAACCCAGGTAAATGCCACGGTGTTGCCTGCCGACGTTTGAGGCGGCGCATTTTACCAGAGGCAGGGGGCTTGGGGTAAGCGGAATGTCAGGCGTTTGAAGGGCTGCGGGCTGACTCTGGGGACAGCTTTACGCCCTGAAACAGACCGCCTGGCCTGCGCGGACTCTGTAGGAGCGGCCTTGTGCCGCGAAAGGGCTGCGCAGCAGCCCCAAGGTGTGAGCGAGGGCCGCGTTGCGGCCCTTTCGCGGCACAAGGCCGCTCCTACAGGGAGGGCGTCAGATAAGCGTCAGCCACGCTCCGGCTGGAAGCGCACCACGATGCCTTTGAGGTTCTGCTGGCGACTGATCACATCACGCAGGCGCTCGGCCTCGGCGCGCTCGATCAGCGGCCCGACGAACACCCGGTTCATGCCATCCGCCGAACGGATATAGGCGTTGTAGCCCTGGCTGCGCAGGGTCTTCTGCAGGTTCTCGGCACCAGCCCGGTTGGACAGGCTGGCCAACTGGATCGACCAGCTCACCGGCAGGCCGTTGGCATCGATCTTCGACGGCGCGGCTGGTTTGGCGGCAGGAGCGGCGGGCGCAGGCGCCGGACGCGCCTCCACCTTGGCCACCGGCGGCGTCGGCACTGGCGTCTGTGGCTTGGGCTGCACGGGCGGCGCCACGCTCGCTACCGGCGCGATCGGCTGGCTCGGTGTCGTCACCGGCGCCGTGGACTCGTTGACCACCACTGGCGGCTGCTCGTTCTGCTCCGGCAACGGTTGCGGTTCCGGCACCTGGACCGGCTCCACCTGCACCTGGGGCAGGCTGGGCATGGCCGGCGCCTCCGGCGCCTCAACACGCACCTGGCGCATCTCGTCCTCGCGAGTGAACAACATCGGCAGGAAGATCACCGCCAGCGCCACCAGCACCAGCGCACCGACCATGCGCTGCTTCATCCCTTTATCCAGCACTGCCATCTACTCCATCCTCGGGGACCTGCCGCTCGAGCCAGGCCAGGGCCTCGCCGACGCAGAAAAACGAACCGAACAGCAGGATCTGGTCATCCGCCGTCGCCTGGGCGCACTGCCCTTCGAGGGCAGCCGCGACACTGGCGTAAGACTTCACCGTCGCACCGAGGTTCGTCAAGGCATCCGCCAGTTCCGCGGCCGGGCGGCTGCGCGGCGTGTCCAGCGGCGCCACCGCCCAGTCAGCGACCTGGTCGCGCAGCGGCGCGAGCACACCGGTCAGGTCCTTGTCGGCCAACAGGCCGAACACCGCCAGGCGCCGCCCCTTCACCGGGCGCGCAGCCAGGCGGCGGGCCAGGTATTCGGCGGCGTGCGGGTTGTGGCCGACATCCAGCAGCAGCTCCACGCGCTTACCCTGCAGCAGCAGCTCGCGCCGGTCGAGACGGCCGGTGATACGCGTATCCAGCAAGGCCTGGCGAACCGTGCCGGCATCCCACGGCAGGCCCATCAGCAGGAAAGCCTGCAAGGCCAGGGCGGCATTCTCCATGGGCAGGTCGAGCAACGGCAGGTCGCGCAGCTCAACGGGCAAACCGTCGAGCTGGCGACCACGCCAATGCCAGTGTTCGGCACTGCTATCCAGGTCAAAATCACGCCCGCGCAGGAAGAACGGGCAATCCAGCTCACGAACCTTGTCCAGCAAAGGCTGCGGCGGATCCAGGTCACCGCACAGCGCAGGCCTGCCCTGGCGGAAGATCCCCGCCTTCTCGTAGGCCACCGACTCGCGGCTATCGCCCAGGTAGTCAACGTGGTCGACGCCGATGCTGGTGACCAGCGACACGTCGGCATCCACCAGGTTGACCGCGTCCAGCCGGCCACCCAGGCCGACCTCGAGCACCACCGCATCCAGCGCGGACTGCTTGAACAGCCAGAACGCCGCCAAGGTGCCCATTTCGAAATAGGTCAGCGAGATCTCGCCGCGTGCCGCTTCCACCGCGGCGAACGCTTCACACAGGCGCTCATCGCTGGCCTCGCGGCCTTCGATCAGCACCCGCTCGTTGTAACGCAGCAGGTGCGGCGAACTGTACACCCCGACCTTGAGCCCCTGGGCGCGCAACAACGAAGCCACGAAGGCGCAGGTCGAGCCCTTGCCGTTGGTGCCGGTCACCGTCACCACCCGCGGCGCCAGCTTGCCCAGCCCCAGGCGCGCCAGCACCTGTTGCGAGCGCTCCAGGCCCATGTCGATGGCCGAGGGGTGCAACTGTTCGAGGTAGGCGAGCCAGTCGCCCAGGCTGCGCTGGTTCATCACGCGACCGCAGCGACCTCTTTGGCCGCTTCCGGGGTCGGCTGGCCGGTCATCTGCGCCAGCAGGCGAGCCAGGCGCGGACGCAGTTCGTCACGGGAGATGATCAGGTCGATGGCGCCGTGCTCCAGCAGGAACTCGCTGCGCTGGAAGCCTTCGGGCAGCTTCTCGCGCACGGTCTGTTCGATCACCCGCGGACCGGCGAAGCCGATCAGCGCCTTCGGCTCGCCGACGATCACGTCGCCGAGCATCGCCAGGCTGGCCGAAACGCCGCCGTAGACCGGGTCGGTCAGCACCGAGATGAACGGAATGCCTTCTTCGCGCAGGCGCGCCAGCACGGCGGAGGTCTTGGCCATCTGCATCAGCGAAATCAGCGCTTCCTGCATGCGCGCGCCGCCGGAAGCGGAGAAGCAGACCATCGGGCAGCGGTTTTCCAGGGCGTAGTTGGCGGCGCGCACGAAACGCTCACCGACGATGGCACCCATGGAGCCGCCCATGAAGGAGAACTCGAAGGCGCTGACCACGATCGGCATGCCCATCAGGGTGCCGCTCATGGAGATCAGCGCATCCTTCTCGCCGGTCTGCTTCTGCGCGGCGGTCAGGCGGTCCTTGTACTTCTTGCCGTCACGGAACTTCAGGCGGTCGACCGGTTCCAGGTCGGCGCCCAGCTCGGCACGGCCTTCTGGATCGAGGAAGATATCGATACGCGCGCGGGCGCCGATACGCATGTGGTGGTTGCACTTAGGGCAGACGTCGAGGGTCTTTTCCAGCTCCGGGCGATACAGCACGGCTTCGCAGGACGGGCACTTGTGCCACAGCCCTTCCGGCACCGAGCTCTTCTTCACCTCGGAACGCATGATCGAAGGGATCAGTTTGTCTACCAACCAGTTGCTCATGCTTGCTTTCTCCAGTATTGGCCGGGGAGACCTGCGCGGCCCCGCCCTGCCCTTGAGCTCAAATTCTTCTGTAAAGCGACGATGGGCCGGCTACAACCGCCCCACCTCCAATTCTTCCCCGGCATGCCCCGCGCTCTGGCGCGGCCTGGCAGCACCGGGCTGCGAAAGCTATGGACGATGGCGCGCGGCCAGCCGTCACATCCGCGTTCACGCGTGTTTCACCGCCTGCATGAAGGCTTCGATCTTTGCCGCATCCTTGATGCCCTTGGCCTGCTCCACGCCGCCACTGACATCCACCGCGTACGGGCGCACCTGGCGAATGGCCGCGGCGACGTTGTCGGCCGAAAGACCACCGGCAAGAATGATCGGTTTGCTCAGGCGCTGCGGAATCAGTGACCAGTCGAAGGCCTCGCCGGTTCCCCCCGGCACGCCCGGCACATAGGCGTCCAGCAGGATGCCGCGGGCGCCGGCGTAATGCCGGCAGGCGGCCTCCAGGTCATCCCCGGGGCGCACCCGCAGGGCCTTGATCCAGGGCCGGTGGTAGCCCTCGCAATCGGCCGGGGTCTCATCGCCGTGGAACTGTAGCAGGTCCAGGGAAACCACTTCGAGGATCTCGTTGAGCTCGCAGCGCGAGGCGTTGACGAACAACCCAACGGTGGTCACGAACGGTGGCAGCGCGTCGATGATCGCCCGCGCCTGGCGCACGTCCACCGCCCGTGGGCTTTTCGCATAGAAGACGAAACCGAGGGCGTCGGCGCCGGCCTCGACCGCGGCCAGGGCATCCTCGATGCGGGTAATCCCGCAGATCTTGCTGCGAACATTGCTCATGGACGGCGAACCTTGGGTGATCGGGAAAGCGTCGATGGTAGCAAATGACCCGTGCCCCGTCAGTCCGCCAGCGCCTCGTAGCCGGTAAGAAAGTGTGGGCCGATGTAACGCTGCGGCAGCGCGTATTCTTCTGGGTACTCCACCTGCACCAGGTAGAGGCCGTAAGGGTGCGCGGTCACCCCGCCGTCACGGCGGTTGCGCCCCTCCAGCACCTCCCGGGCCCACTCCACCGGACGCTCGCCGGCGCCGATGGTCATCAGCACGCCGGCGATGTTGCGCACCATGTGGTGCAGGAACGCGGTGGCGCGCACGTCCAGCACGATCATCCGGCCATGACGGGTCACGCGCAGGTGGTGGATATGCTTGATCGGCGACTTGGCCTGGCACTGGCTGGCGCGGAAGGCGCTGAAGTCATGGGTACCCAGCAGATACTGCGCGGCCTCGGCCATGCGCTCGACGTCCAGTGGGCGGTGGTTCCAGGTCACTTCCTCGGCCAGGTGCGCCGGGCGGATCGGGTCGTTGTAGATGACGTAGCGATAGCGACGCGCGGTGGCCTTGAAGCGAGCATGGAAGTGCGCAGGCATGGGCGCCGACCAGACCACGCTGATGTCGTGGGGCAAGTTGAAGTTGGTACCCAGGGTCCAGGCGCGCTCGTCGCGCACGGCGCGGGTGTCGAAATGCACGATCTGCCCGCAGCCATGGACGCCGGCATCGGTACGCCCGGCGCAGATCACCGAGATCGGCTCGTTGGCCACCGTCGACAGCGCCTGCTCCAGGGCCTGCTGGACACTGGGCACGCCACTGGCCTGGCGCTGCCAGCCGCGATAACGCGAGCCTTTGTATTCCACGCCCAGGGCGATGCGGGTGTAGCCTTCGGCGGCCGATTCGGCGGCGGCGGTGTCGATGATGTCCAAGAGCGGCAAACCTGATGCTGAAACGAAAGGCGGGAGTATACCGGCAAACCGTGCAGGGGCCGAAATGATCGCGGGGCAAGCCCGCTCCCACGTGTTCTGTGGAAATGGGCTTGCCCCGCGCGGTGCAACGTCGCCTCAGACCAGGCGCGAGAGCATCTCGTTGGCTTCCTGGCGCTGGCTGTCGTCGCCGTCCTTGACCACTTCGTCGAGGATGTCACGGGCACCCTGGTGGTCGCCCATGTCGATGTAGGCGCGGGCCAGGTCGAGCTTGGTGGCCACCTCGTCGGCGCCGGAGAAGAAGTCGAAGTCCAGGTCGTCCAGCGGCTCCGGCTCGAGCGCCGCGTCGTCGGCGGTGAACTGCGGCTCAGGCGCCGCTGCCGGGACATCGAGGTTCTGCGACAGCTTGTCGAGTTCGGCGTTGACGTCATCGAGTTCCGAGGCGAAGTTCTTCGCCGCCGGCGAGTCGTCGTCCAGCGACAGCGAGAGGTCGAAGTCCTCGGGCAGCTCCAGCTCGGAGATCGGGTCGAACTCCGGGATGGCCTCGAAGGCTGCGAGCTCCGCCGCCACATCCACCGGGGCTTCCTCGCTGCTGGCCGGGGCCACCGGCTGTTCGGCGACATCCAGGTCGAATTCGGCCAGGTCGTCGACGTTCTGCGGCGTCGCCTGGGCTTGGGCAAGCAAAGCCTCGAAGTCGTCGTCGGCATCGGTTTCGGCAACCGCAGGCGCAGGCGCGACCTCGGCCTGGACCTCGGGCGCCTCGACAACCAGGTCCTCAAGACCGGCCATGTCCAGGTGATCATCTACCGGCAGGTCATCACCCAGGCTCAGGTCGAAGGCGCTGTCCAGATCGGCCTCTTCGACGACAGGCTCAGGTTCCGGCTCGGCCGCCACGACAGGCTCAGGTTCCGGCTCCACGACGAGTTCCGGCGCGCTTTCGCCCAGCTCCAGCTCCTTGTCCTGCAGCAGGTCCTGGACATACTGCTCATCCAGCTCGGCGGCCAGGGCTGCAGCCCCGGCAGCGCCTGCCGCCACCGCCGCGACACCCAGCATGGCCGGGAAGCGCTCCTTGAGCGCGGCGACCTCGGCCTGGTTCGCGTCATTGACCGCCAACTTGCGTTCCTGGCCGGCGAAGGCGTCCTGGTCGCCCTGGCGGGCATAGACTTCCATCAGCTTCAGGCGCAGGTCACTGCGCTGCGGCTCGGAGGCCACCGCCGCCTCCAGCAGGTCGGCGGCATGGTTGAGACGGCCACGGGCCAGGCTGTCGTCCACTTCGGCCAGCAGCGCGGCACGCGGATCGACCGCCGGCGCGGCGGCTTCGACGGCGGCCGCAGGCTTTTCCGCGGCAACGGCCGCAGCGGCCGAGGCCGCCACCACCGCTGGCGACAGGGTCACGCTTGGCGCCGACACGTCGAGGCCTTCGAAGCTGCTGGGTGGCAGCTCCAGGTCAGGGCCACGCTCGCCATCCTCGGCCAGGGCACGCGCCATGCGCAGGTGCTTTTCGGCTTCCTGCTGGGCCTTGCGCTTGCGCGCCAGGAGCAGCAGCAGCAACAGCAGGACCAGGAACGCGGAACCGGCGATCAGGCCCAGCAGCAGCGGATTACCCAGCAACTGGTCGAGCATGCCCGGCTCTTCGCTGGCCGGCGCTTCGGCGGCCACATCCTGCGGCACGGCGTCGGCGGCGGCAGGCGCCGGAGCGACCACCGGTTCGGCCGGGGTCAGCTGGGCGTTTACCGCCGGCTGTGCCGGCGCCGGCTCGCCCGGCAGCGCGCCGGCCGGCGGCTGCGGTGCCGCGGCGCCCTGGGCCTCCAGGCGCGCCAGCTGGTCGTTCTTCAGCTCGATCAGACGCTGCAGCTTGTCCAGCTGGCTCTGCAGGTCGACCATGCGGCTCTTGAGTTCTTCGTTGTCGCGACGGCTGGTGTCGAGGCTTTCCTGGGCCACGGCCAGCTTGTCGCCCAGCGCCTTGGCCTCACCGGCCGCGCCCTTGCCGCCCGGCGCCACCAGGCGCAGGTTGTCGCCCTGGGCGATGCGTGCCGGCGCGGCGCCGGCCTCGCCACGGCGGGTGGCGTCCAGTTGCCGTGCGCGCGGGCCGAGGCGACGGCCTTCGCGCCAGGCGGCGTACTGCTCGGCCACTTCGCGGTTGGCCTGGGCCTGGGGAATGCTCTGTGCCTGCTGCTGATCGGGCAGGCGCAGCACCTGGCCGGTCTTGAGCTGGTTGATGTTGTTGCCGATGAAGGCATCCGGGTTCAGCGCCTGGATGGCCAGCATGGTCTGCTGGATCGAGCCGCCGTTGCTGTTACGCGCGGCGATCTGCCAGAGGGTGTCGCGGCGCTTGGTGGTGTAGCTGCCCGCGCTGACCGCCGGGTTGATATTGGCCTGGGTCGGCTGGCTGCCCTGGGCCTGTGCCTGGTCGAGCAGCACGCTGTAGTCGCGCAGCAGGCGGCCCTGGGGCCACATGACCTGGACCAGGAACTTGACCACCGGCTCCGGCAGCGCCTTGCTGGAGGTGACCCGCAGCACGCTCTTGCCGTTGGGGTTGACCACCGGGGTAAACGTGAGGTCTTCGAGGTACGGCGGGAAGGCCACCCCGGCCTTGGCGAACTCTTCCGGCGACGCCAGGCTGGGCGCCATCTGCGCTGCGGTGAGGTCGCGCACGTCGAGCAGTTCGATCTCGGCATCCAGCGGCTGGTTCTGCGCCGACTTGAGGGTCAGCTCGCCCAACCCCAGAGCGTTAGCCATGCCGGACGACAGCGCCGAGGCTGCCGCGATGGCCAGAACCAGTTTGCGAATTCGAAGCATGAACTCTTCCCTTGTATGAAGCGTCCCGAAAACCTTTGCGCGGTGCAGGACAAAATTGCTCGCAGTATCTTTTACGCCATGTGTTTTATCAACAATTGTGCCGCCTGCACGGCATTCAGCGCCGCGCCCTTGCGCACATTGTCGGTGGTCAGCCACAGGTTCAGCTGCTGGTCTTCATCGACGCCATGGCGTACACGACCAACATAGACCACGTCCTGGCCCACTGCGTCACCTACCGGTGTCGGATAATCCCCCAATTCGACCAGCTCGATGCCGTCGGCGGCCTCCAGCGCGGCGTTGACGGCCGCCAGGTCGACCGGATTACGGCTTTGCACCGCCACACTGAAGCTATCGCCGAAAAACACCGGGACTTGAATGCAGGTCACGGAAATCTTCAGCTGCGGCAGGTCGAGCACCTGGCGCAGTTCGCCGACCAGGCGGCGCTCCACCGCTGTGTGGCCCTGTTCGTCGGGGGCGCCGACCTGGGGCAGCAGGTTGAAGGCGACCTGGCGATCGAAGAAGCGTGGCTCCAGAGGGCGTGCGTTGAGCAGCTCGGCGGTCTGCCGGGCGAGCTCGCTGACGGCCTCCCTGCCCTGCTCCGAAACCGCGAGACAGGCGTTGACCTGCACGCGCTCGATATCGAGCAGCCCCTTGAGTGGCGCCAGCGCCACCGCCAGGGCCACCGCGCCGGCGCTCGGGCTGGTGATCAGCGCGGGCCGAGCGAGTTCGGCGATGCGCTCGCCGTTGGCCTCCGGGACCAGGGCGGTGGCGCCGTCCAGGGCGCCGGACAGGTCGATCACCGCGCAACCGGCGGCGATGGCCTTGGGCGCGAAGCTGCGGCTCACGGCGGGGCTGGCGGCGAAGAACACCAGTTGCGCCTGGGAGAAGTCGAAGCTGTCCACTTCGCGGACTTTCAGCTTCTTGCCGGCGAACATGACGCTGCTGCCGGCGGATTCCATGCTGGCCAGCAGGTGCAGGGTGGAGACCGGGAAGGCCACTTCCTCGAGGATCTGGACGAGGGATTCACCGACGATGCCGGTGGCGCCGACTACGGCGATGTCTAGGGCGGGGGTGGTCATGGGATCGGTTCCTTTCTGCGGGGGTACGGCGGGGGAGCGGCACTTTACTTGGATTGTGGGGTGGGAGGTAGGTTCGGGTTCGGGTTCGGGTTCGGGTTCGGGTTCGGGTTCGGGTTCGGGTTCGGGTTCGGGTTTAAGAGTGTGGGTTTTGATTTATTTATGCGCATTCATTGGCGATGTCGACGCATTATCACCCTTCCGCCCTTACGTGAACTGACCCCCGAAAGTTGGACGGGGTACGCTATGGGTTCAGCGCTTGAGTCCGAAATTGTACCGGGCTCAAGCCATTCAGTCTTAGACTTATACGTTCTTGATTGTAGTAGGCGATGTAGTCCTCTAGCCCTGATGCCAGTTGCTCAACACTGTCAAACGATTCCAGATAGAAAAACTCGCTCTTGAGTGTACCGAAAAAGCTTTCCATCGCGGCATTGTCCAGGCAGTTGCCCTTACGCGACATGCTCTGCTGGATTTCCTTTCCGCCCAGCATATGTCGATAAGCAGGCTGTCGGTATTGCCAACCTTGATCGGAGTGCAATATCGGTTTGTCATCTGGGTTCAGCCGCTCGAAAGCTTGCTCCAACATCGTCGATACCATCTTGAACTCAGGGCGCGGATTGATCTGATAGGCAAGAATTTCGCCGTTGTACAGGTCCATCACAGGTGAAAGATACAGCTTCTGCCCTTTCACCTTGAACTCAGTCACATCGGTTACCCATTTCTGATTAGGGGCTTCCGCCTTGAATTCACGCTTGAGCAGATCAGATGCAACAAGTCCTTCGGAACCTCGGTAGGAGCGATATTTCTTCACTTTTACCAGGGATTTCAGATTCATCAACTGCATCAACCGCTGCACCTTCTTGTGATTGATCACTTCGCCGTGCCGCTCAAGCACTGCGGTGATGCGGCGATAGCCGTACCGCCCCTTGTGCTTGTGATAGAGGCTATTGATGCGCTCTTTGAGAACCGCATGCTTGTCGGTCACCAACGCTTTGCTTTGGTAATAGAAGGTGCTGCGTGCCAGCCCTGCCGCGCGTAAAAGCAGAGCTAGCCGATGCTCATGCCTCAATCCTTGGACGGTCTGCGCTTTCTTGATTGCGCAGTGCTGGGGTCCGCTTGGATCAAGGCATCGAGCTTTTTTAGATAGGCATTCTCCGCACGCAGATACTCCAGCTCTTCGAGCATCTGCTCAGGTGTCAGCTCGGTATCTGCAGGGGTAGCCGGGCTTATGCTGGGTTGTTTTGATGCTTTGCGGGGCATTCGGGATTCTCGGGCACGATGCGGGTGAAGTGCTTCTACTCCGCCTTCATCGTACAGCCTTTTCCACTGCCTGATGCTACTCGGACCTCGGATATCAAACTGTATGCAGGCTTGCTGGGCTGACAGTCCGCCTTGCTCGATGCACTGCAAAACCTTCAACTTGAACTGGGCGTCGTAGTGGCTGTACTTGGTAGTCAGACCTGCTGCGCCGTGTTGCTCATAGCCCTTTATCCAACGGCGTAGCAACGATGGACTCAGGCTATGCTTCAGTGCTACCTCATGAACACTCCGTGCAGAAAGGCACTCTTCGATGAGTGCTTGCTTGAGCGCTAGATTGTATTTCGTCATGGAACACCCTCCGGTTGGAGTCAGGCGTCCAACTTTCGGGGGTCAGTTCAACGGGCGGCCTACTTTTCTCGTGGGAAAAGTAGGCAAAACCGTTCCGCTCCGTTCATCCGGCCCCTGCGCTTCGCTCCGGGGTTCCCTCGCTCCGTTCTTGCTCCCGGGAGGACCGCGCTGAACGCCCCATCCTGGGGCGCAGCGCTTGACGGCCATCCATGGCCGTCACCTCCCTCCGCAAGAACTCCGCTCGGCCTCCTGAAGTCGCAATTGGCGTTGCCTGAACTACCGCGCGCTTAGAAGCAAGAGCAAGAGCAAGAGCAAGAGCAAGAAGCTCGAAGTTAGTTGTTTGACTTTTAGATATGTATTGGCCACCTCGCGATACGATCGAGAGATTAACTAAACTTTCAACTAGCGACAGCTGCGCCAACCCAGGCGCCGCCCGCATCTTGCGCGACTTCAGGAGGCCGAGCGCAGGCCTTGCGGAGGGAGGCGACGGCCATGGATGGCCGTCGAGCACTGCGGGCCATGGATGGCCCGTCAGTGCGGTCCTCCCGGGAGCAAGGCCGGAGCGAGGGAACCCCGGAGCGAAGCGCAGGGGCCGGATGAACGAGCGCGCGGTTTTGCTTACTTTTGCCAAGACAAAAGTAAGTCGCCGCAAGGCGAAACAGCGATCTCAGCGTAGCCGCTGAAAAAGAATCCGAACAAAACACTCAAAACAACCAACAACCAACAACCAATCTAACATCAATAAAAAAACCCGCATCACTCACGCAACACGGGCTCTTCAAAATCCAAACTCAAACCACCCTGATCACCGCTCCAGCAGAATCCGCAACATCCGCCGCAGCGGCTCCGCAGCCCCCCACAGCAGCTGGTCGCCAACAGTGAAGGCCCCAAGATACTGCGACCCCATGTTCAGCTTGCGCAAACGCCCGACCGGCACGTTCAGGGTCCCGGTCACCTGGGTAGGACTCAGCTCCTGCATGCTGATCTCACGCTGGTTCGGCACCAGTTTCACCCAGGGATTGTGCTGACTGATCATGCCTTCGATATCCGCCAAAGGCACATCCTTGTTCAGCTTGATGGTCAGCGCCTGGCTGTGGCAACGCATGGCGCCGATCCGCACGCAGATGCCGTCGACCGGAATCGGGCTCTTGAAGCGCCCAAGGATCTTGTTGGTCTCGGCCTGGGCCTTCCACTCTTCACGGCTCTGCCCGTTCGGCAGCTCCTTGTCGATCCACGGAATCAGGCTGCCCGCCAGCGGCACGCCGAAGTTGTCGGTCGGGAAGCCCTCTCCACGCATGGCCTCGGCCACCTTGCGGTCGATGTCGAGAATCGCGCTGGCCGGGTTGGCCAGGTCGTCGGCGACCGCCGCGTGGATACCGCCCATCTGCTTGATCAGCTCACGCATGTTCTGCGCGCCGGCGCCCGAGGCCGCCTGGTAGGTCATGGCGCTCATCCACTCGACCAGGCCAGCCTCGAACAGGCCGCCCAGGCCCATCAGCATCAGGCTGACGGTGCAGTTGCCGCCGATGTAGTTCTTGGTGCCCGCGTCCAGCTGCTGGTCGATGACCTTGCGGTTGACCGGATCGAGGATGATCACCGCATCGTCCTGCATGCGCAGGGACGAGGCCGCGTCGATCCAGTAGCCCTGCCAGCCGGCTTCGCGCAGCTTGGGGAAGACTTCGTTGGTGTAGTCGCCGCCCTGGCAGGTCAGGATCACGTCGAGGGTCTTGAGCTCGTCGATGCTGTAGGCGTCCTTGAGCGGGCCAGTGTCCTTGCCCACGTTCGGGCCTTGGCCACCGACGTTGGAAGTGGTGAAGAACACTGGCTCGATCAGGTCGAAGTCCTGCTCTTCGAGCATCCGCTGCATGAGCACGGAACCGACCATTCCACGCCAACCGATCAGACCTACACGTTTCATCGCAACTACACCTTTGCTAAAAGTGGGCCACCACCGGGAGTTTTTGGTGGCGGGCCAGAGAGATTACAGATTCCGCAGCGCTGCGACTACTGCGTCGCCCATTTCCTGCGTACCCACCTTGCGGCAGCCCTCGGAGAAGATGTCGCCGGTGCGCAGGCCCTGGTCCAGCACCCGGCTCACCGCCTGCTCGATCGCCTCGGCGGCGGCCGTCTGGTTGAAGCTGTAGCGCAGCATCATCGACACCGAGAGAATGGTCGCCAGCGGGTTGGCGATGCCCTGCCCGGCGATGTCCGGCGCCGAACCGTGGCACGGCTCGTACATGCCCTTGTTGTCGGCATCCAGCGACGCCGATGGCAGCATGCCGATGGAGCCGGTGAGCATGGAAGCCTCATCCGACAGGATGTCACCGAACATGTTGTCGGTCACCACCACGTCGAACTGCTTGGGCGCGCGCACCAGCTGCATGGCGGCGTTGTCCACGTACATGTGGCTCAGCTCGACGTCCGGGTAGTCCTTGGCCACCTCTTCGACCACTTCGCGCCACAGCTGGCTGGACGCCAGGACGTTGGCCTTGTCCACCGAACACAGCTTCTTGCCGCGCACGCGGGCCATGTCGAAGCCGACACGGGCGATGCGGCGCACTTCGCTCTCGCTGTACGGCAGGGTGTCGTAGGCCTGGCGCTCGCCGCCTTCCAGCTCGCGCTGGCCGCGTGGCGCGCCGAAGTAGATACCGCCGGTCAGCTCGCGGACGATGAGGATGTCCAGGCCGGAAACGATCTCGGGCTTGAGCGACGAGGCATCGGCCAGTTGCGGATAGAGGATGGCCGGGCGCAGGTTGGCGAAAAGGCCCAGTTGCGAACGGATCTTCAGCAGGCCGCGCTCCGGACGGATGTCACGCTCGATCTTGTCCCACTTCGGGCCGCCCACGGCGCCCAGCAGCACGGCGTCGGCCTGGCGCGCGCGCGCCAGGGTCTCGTCGGCCAGCGGCACGCCGTGCTTGTCGATGGCCGCGCCGCCGATCACGTCGTGAGTGAGGCTGAAGCCGAGCTGGAACTTGTCGTTGGCCAGCTCCAGCACCTTGACCGCCTCGGCCATGATTTCCGGACCGATGCCATCACCTGGGAGAATCAGAATCTGCTTGCTCATGCGTTCCTCTATCCAATCAAGCGGCGCGCCCTGTCGGCGCGCCGATAAACTCAGTGTCCAATGGGCCTCATCGAAGGGCAAGCCCGCTCCCACGCATGGCGATGAGGCCGTCGATCAATCGCGGAACAACCAGGGCTGGCTGGCGCGGTGCTTGCCCTCGAACGCCTTGATCGCGTCGCTGTCCTGCAGGGTCAGGCCGATATCGTCCAGGCCGTTGAGCAGGCAGTGCTTGCGGAACGCGTCGATCTCGAACTTCAGTACCTTGCCGTCCGGACGGGTCACGGCCTGGGCCTCGAGGTCGATGGTCAGCTGGTAACCCGGGGTGGCCTCGACCTGCTTGAACAGCTCGTCGACCTCGGCAGCGTCGAGAATGATCGGCAGCAGGCCGTTCTTGAAGCTGTTGTTGAAGAAGATGTCGGCGAAGCTCGGCGCGATCACGCTACGGAAACCGTACTCGTCAAGCGCCCACGGGGCATGCTCGCGACTCGAGCCGCAACCGAAGTTTTCCCGCGCCAGCAACACGCTGGCACCCTGGTAACGCGCATGGTTGAGCACGAAATCCTGGTTCAACGGACGCTTGCTGTTGTCCTGGTAAGGCTGACCGACGTCCAGGTAGCGCCACTCATCGAACAGGTTGGGGCCGAAGCCGGTACGCTTGATCGATTTGAGGAACTGCTTGGGAATGATCTGGTCGGTGTCGACGTTGGCACGATCCAATGGCGCGACAAGACCGGTGTGCTGGGTAAAGGCTTTCATGCTGCGCTCCCTTGGATCAACTCGCGGACATCGATGAAGTGGCCGGTC
Organism: Pseudomonas sp. 2hn; assembly: GCF_019646095.1. Lineage (NCBI taxonomy): Bacteria > Pseudomonadati > Pseudomonadota > Gammaproteobacteria > Pseudomonadales > Pseudomonadaceae > Pseudomonas > Pseudomonas sp. 2hn. Next base: position 4,193,312 of record NZ_CP081016.1, read on the forward strand.
ACCGCGGCGGCGGCGGCCATGGCCGGGCTGACCAGGTGGGTACGACCACCGGCGCCCTGGCGGCCTTCGAAGTTGCGGTTTGAGGTGGACGCGCAGTGCTCGCCGCTCTCCAGGCGGTCCGGGTTCATCGCCAGGCACATCGAGCAGCCCGGTTCACGCCACTCGAAACCGGCCTCGAGGAAGATCTTGTCCAACCCTTCGCGCTCGGCCTGGGCCTTGACCAGGCCCGAGCCCGGCACTACCAGCGCCTGCTTGACATTGGCGGCGACCTTGCGGCCCTTGGCGATCTCGGCCGCGGCGCGCAGGTCTTCGATGCGCGAGTTGGTGCACGAGCCGATGAACACGCGGTCGAGCTTGATGTCGGTGATTGCCTGGTTGGCGGCCAGACCCATGTACTTGAGGGCGCGCTCGATCGAGCCGCGCTTGATCAGGTCGGGCTCGGCGGCCGGGTCCGGCACGCGCTGGTCGACGGCCAGGACCATCTCCGGCGAAGTACCCCAGCTGACCTGCGGCTTGATCTGCGCGGCGTCGAGTTCGACCACGGTATCGAATACGGCATCGGCGTCGGACACCAGGGCTTTCCAGGCCTCGACGGCCTGCGTCCACTGCTCGCCCTTCGGCGCGTACGGACGGCCTTCGACATAGGCGACGGTAGTGCCGTCGACAGCCACCAGGCCTACCCGGGCCCCGGCTTCGATGGACATGTTGCAGATGGTCATGCGGCCTTCCATCGACAGCTCGCGGATGGCGCTGCCGGCGAACTCCATGGCGTGGCCGTTGCCGCCGGCGGTGCCGATCTTGCCGATCACGGCGAGGACGATGTCCTTGGCGGTGACGCCGGCGGGCAACTCACCCTCGACGCGCACCAGCATGTTCTTCATTTTCTTGGCCACCAGGCACTGGGTGGCGAGCACGTGCTCGACCTCGGAGGTGCCGATGCCATGGGCCAGGGCGCCGAACGCACCGTGGGTGGAGGTGTGCGAGTCGCCGCAGACCACGGTCATGCCCGGCAAGGTCGCGCCCTGCTCCGGGCTGATGACATGGACGATACCCTGACGCTCGTCATTCATCTTGAATTCGACGATGCCATATTCGTCACAGTTCTCATCGAGGGTCTGCACCTGAAGGCGCGACACCTGGTCGACGATGGCCTCGATACCGCCCTTGCGCTCCGGCGTGGTCGGCACGTTATGGTCGGGGGTGGCGATGTTGGCGTCGATGCGCCACGGTTTGCGGCTGGCCAGGCGCAGGCCTTCGAAAGCCTGGGGCGAAGTCACTTCGTGGATGATGTGGCGGTCGATGTAGATCAAGGACGAGCCGTCATCGCGGCGCTTGACCTCATGAGCTTCCCAGAGTTTGTCGTAGAGCGTTTTGCCAGCCATCAGACTGTTCCTCATCAGCGTCTTTCTATGCCAAAGACCCCTTGGCTTGTACGGACGATGCTATGGCGATAGATTGAATAACTCAAATTCATAATTTTCATGCTTTGCATAACCATTAGGAATTCAAATAGATGGACCTGGCCAACCTCAGCGCCTTCATCGCCATCGCCGAAACCGGCAGTTTTTCCGGGGCGGGCGAACGCCTGCACCTGACCCAGCCGGCCATCAGCAAACGCATCGCCGGCCTTGAGCAGCAACTGGACGTGCGCCTGTTCGACCGCCTGGGCCGCGAGGTCACCCTCACCGAGGCCGGCCGCGCCCTGCTGCCCCGCGCCTACCAAATCCTCAACGTACTCGATGATACCCGCCGCGCCCTGACCAACCTCACCGGGGCGGTGAGCGGTCGCCTGACACTGGCCACCAGCCATCACATCGGCCTGCACCGCCTGCCGCCGCTGCTGCGTGCCTTCACCCGCCAGTACCCGGCGGTGGCCCTGGATATCCAGTTCCTAGACTCGGAGGCGGCCTACGACGAAGTACTGCACGGCCGCGCCGAAATTGCCGTGATCACCCTGGCGCCCGAGCCGCACCACCTGGTACGGGCAGTGCCGGTGTGGGACGACGCCCTGGACTTCGTCGCCTCGCCCGAGCACCCGCTGGCCAGCAACGGCGCGGTCAGCCTGGCCGACGTGGCGCGCCACCCGGCGGTGTTCCCCGGCGGCAACACCTTCACCCACCATATCGTCCAGCGCCTGTTCGAGAGCCAGGGCCTGGTGCCGAACATCGCCATGAGCACCAACTACCTGGAAACCATCAAGATGATGGTGTCGATCGGCCTGGCGTGGAGCGTGCTGCCACGTACTATGCTCGATGAACAGGTGGCGCCCATCGCCCTGCCCGGCATACAGCTGTCACGCCAGCTAGGCTACATACTGCATACCGAACGCACGCTGTCGAACGCGGCCAGGGCCTTCATGGCCTTGCTCGACAGCCATGCAGGGTCCGCCTGACCGCTCGTCAGTACGGCATGACATCCACAAGGACGCGTTTTCCGCCAAAGGTCTGGTACCGATGCCCAAATCAGCAAACCGCTTTCCGCGCCTGCCACGCATCCCTGCGGCCGATCCCCAGGAATCGGAGCTGGCCTGGCAGAACGCTCCCCAGCTGCTGGCCGCGCTCAACGGCGCGCGCCTGGGCGCCTGGCTGTGGGACATCGAGAGTGGCCGGGTGAGCTGGTCACGGGGCACCCAGGCACTGTTCGGCTTCGATCCGCAGCGCCCGCTGCCCAACGACGTCGACTACCTGGACCTGCTTCCCGAGGAAGACCGCGCCCGCACCCGCCAGGCATTCCAGGCCGTGGTCAACGGCGAGCCGGTGGAGCAGGCCATGCGCCACCGCATCCGCTGGCCCGATGGCAGCGTGCACTGGCTGGAGATCAACGGCAGCCTGACCCACGACCCCCATGGCCGGCCACAGATGATCGGGGTCATTCGCGAAATCACCCGCCAGCGCGAGCGGGAAACCGCGCTGATCAACTCGGAAAAGCGCTTCGCCACCCTGTTCCACCTCAGCCCCAACGCCATCCTCCTGACCCGCCGCCATGACGGCCTGATCATCGAGGTCAACCAGCATTTCGAGCACATGTTCGGCTGGCCGGGCGCCCAGGTGGTCGGCAAGACCAGCCTGGAGCTGGGCCTGTGGGTCAATCCCGAACAGCGCCACCTGGTGATGGACGCCACCCGCGCCGGCAGCGGGCCGTTCACCCTGGAGGTGCAGTTCCGTGCCACCAGCGGCAAGATCCACGACGGCATCCTCTGCACCCAGGGCATCGAACTCGAAGGCGTCACCTACCTGATCAGCACCTTCGTCGACACCACCGAGCGCAAACGCGCCGAACAGGCGCTCAAGGACAGCCAGGAGCGCCTCGACCTGGCCCTGGACTCGGCCCAGCTCGGCACCTGGGACTGGCACATCCCCAGCGGCATGCTCTACGGCTCGGCCCGCGCCGCCCAGTTGCACGGGCTGGACCCGGTACCGTTCCACGAGTCGTTCGAGGCGTTCTTCGAAGGCGTGCCCGAACACGAGCGCAGCGCCATGCGCCAGGCCTACCGCAGCCTGCGCGAGGGGCCGGCGGGCAACTACCAGATCACCTACCGCGTGCAACTGGACAACGGCGCCTCGCGCTATATCGAAAGCCGCGCCCGGCTATATCGCGACGACCAGGGCAACCCGCTGCGCATGGCCGGCACCCTGCTCGACATCACCGACCAGGTCGAGCGCGAACAACGCCTGAGCGCCTCGGAAGAAAAATTCGCCAGCCTGTTCCAGGTCAGCCCCGACCCGATCTGCGTGACCCGCCAGGACACCGGCCAGTTCATCGAGATCAACCCGGCCTTCAGCCAGACCTTCGGCTGGAACCCGGAGCAGATCCTCGGCCAGACCGCCGAGGAGATCGGCCTGTGGGCCGAATCGGCCGAGCGCGCCCAGCGCATCGAGCGGGTGATCCGCGACCAGGCCCTGAGCAACGTGGCGGTGGTGGTCAACCACCGCAACGGCACGCCGCTGACCTGCGTGATCTCCAGTCGCCTGATCAGCGTCGACAGCCAGCCCTGCAGCGTCACCACCCTGCGCGACATCACCCAGCAGCAACGCGCCGAGGCGGCGCTCAAGGCCAGCGAAGAGAAATTCGCCAAGGCGTTCCACTCCAGCCCCGACGCCATCACCATCACCGAACGCCAGAGCGGGCGCTACGTGGAGGTCAACGACGGCTTCAGCCGGCTGACCGGCTACAGCCCCGAGGAAGTGGTGGGGCGCACGGTCTACGAGATCGGCATCTGGGCCGACGAAAAACAGCGCGCCGCCCTGCTCAACGAACTGCGCGAGCGCGGCCGCGTGCATCACCGCGAGATGCTCGGGCGCAACAAGCGCGGCGACATCCTCACCGTGGAAGTCTCGGTGGAGCCGATCAGCCTCAACGAAACCGACTGCCTGCTGCTCACCGCCCGCGATGTCAGCCTGCTGAAGAACGCCCAGGCGCAGATCCGCCACCTGGCCTACCACGACCCGCTGACCAACCTGCCCAACCGCGCCCTGCTGATGGACCGCCTGAGCCAGCAGATCGCCCTGCTCAAGCGCCACAACCTGCGCGGCGCGCTGCTGTTCCTCGACCTCGACCACTTCAAGCACATCAACGACTCCCTCGGCCATCCGGTGGGCGACACGGTGCTGAAGATCATCACCGCCCGCCTCGAGGCCAGCGTGCGCCTTGAGGACACCGTGGCGCGCCTGGGTGGCGACGAGTTCGTGGTGCTGCTCAGCGGCCTGGAGGGCAGCCGCGAGGTGGTCGAGACCCGGGTCCGCGAGCTGGCCGACACCCTGCGCGAGCTGCTGGCCGAGCCGATGTCGCTGGACGGCCAGCGCCTGCAGGTGACGCCGAGCATCGGCGTGGCGCTGATTCCCGACCATGGCGCCACCCCCGCCGACCTGCTCAAGCGCGCCGACATCGCCCTGTACCGGGCCAAGGACTCCGGCCGCAACACCACCCAGCTGTTCCACACCACCATGCAGAAGGCCGCCAGCGAGCGCCTGCGCATGGAAAGCGACCTGCGCCTGGCCCTGGCCCGGGGCGAACTGGCCTTGCACTTCCAGCCCCAGGTCGATGCCCGCGACAACCGCATCGTCGGCGCCGAGGTGCTGCTGCGCTGGCACCACCCGCAACTGGGCCAGCAACCGCCGGCGCAGTTCATCCAGGTGCTGGAGGAAAGCGGCCTGATCCTCGAAGTCGGCAGCTGGATCCTCGACGAGGCCTGCGATGCCTGCGCGCGCATGCTCGCGGACGGCCTGATCGACGCCGACGACTTCAGCCTGTGCGTCAACATCAGCCCGCGGCAGTTCCGCCAGAACGACTTCGTCGAGCGGGTGCTGCGCAGCCTCGACGACTACCGCCTGCCGCGGCGCATGCTGACGCTGGAGATCACCGAAGGCATCGTCATCCAGAACCTGGAGGACACCATCAGCAAGATGCGCGAGCTCAAGGGCTACGGCGTGAGCTTCGCCATGGACGACTTCGGCACCGGGTATTCCTCGCTCACCTACCTCAAGCGCCTGCCGGTGGATGCGCTGAAGATCGACCAGACCTTCGTGCGCGACGCGCCGGTCGACCCCAACGACGCCGAGATCGTCCGCGCCATCGTCGCCATGGCCCGCAGCCTGGAACTGGCGGTGATTGCCGAGGGCGTGGAGCTGACCGAGCAGCTGGAATTCCTCGAGCGGCTGGGTTGCCACCTGTACCAGGGCTACCTGCACAGCCGGCCGCTACCGTTGCCGGAGTTCCGCCAGATGCTGCTGGAGGCGCCGGCGGATTACTGAACTGGCCTGGTAACAGTTCACGCATGGCGTGGGAGCGGGCTTGCCCCGCGATTGCGGTATGAGACCCAGCATTGCAATCGCGGGGCAAGCCCGCTCCCACGCCAGTCAAAGGGCATTCATCCCCGGCACAAAGCAGAAAGGGCACCCGAAGGTGCCCTTTGTTTCATCCCGCCGAACTCAGTTCAGCGCCGGCTTCTCGCCGTTGATCGGGATGCGCTTGGCCTTGGCTTCTTCCGGCACGATGCGCAGCAGCTCGATGCTGAGCAGGCCGTTGGCCAGGCCCGCGCCCTTGACTTCGATATGGTCGGCCAGGCGGAACGACAGCTTGAAGGCGCGCTGGGCAATGCCCTGGTGCAGGAAGGTGACGCCTTCGCCTGTGTTGTCACGCTTGCCGCCGGTCACGGTCAGAACGCCCTTTTCGACCTGCAGGTCGAGGTCCTGTTCCTGGAAGCCGGCTGCGGCAACCACGATGCGATAGTGGTCATCGCCATGCTTTTCCACGTTGTAGGGCGGGTAGCTGCTACCAGCCTCGTTACGGGCGGCGGCTTCGAACAGGTCGTTGAAACGGTCGAAACCGACGGAGTTGCGGAAAAGCGGTGCGAGAGAGAAAGCGGTAGTCATGGTCATTAACTCCTGAGATTTCAGCAAGTAAAGTCACTACGCGACCCGACTTCGGCATCGCGTACTCAAGAGATATGTCCGGCCAAAAGGCTTTCAAGGGCTGGCCTGAAAAAATTTTCGACTGGGTATGGCTTCGTGGGAGCGGACTTGCCCCGCGATCGCGCCAGCTCAGGCGACACAAGCCTCGACGGCCTGCAACTCCATCCCCAGCAACCCACTGATCCGCTGGCAGTCATCCTCCCGACGCAACTCGGCGAACAGCGCCACCGCCTCGGGATAGCCACGGGTCAGCATCGCCAGCCACTGTTTCATCCGCCCCGGCGCGTAGCGCGGCGACAGCTTGTCCTGGGCCTGGCGCCAGAACTCGCGCAGCAGCGGCAGCAACTCGTCCCAGCTCATCGGCTGGTACTCGACGCCATCGCGGGCCGCGGCGATCTGCAGGGCCAGGTCCGGACGCGACACCAGCCCACGGCCCAGCATGATATCCCTGGCGCCACTGACCTCGCGGCAGCGCCGCCAATCATCGACCGTCCAGATCTCGCCATTGGCGAACACCGGCACCGCGACCACATCCTGCACCCGCGCCACCCACTCCCAGTGGGCCGGCGGCTTGTAGCCCTCGACCTTGGTCCGCGCATGCACCACCAGGTGCGCCGAGCCGCCTTCGGCCAGCGCCCTGGCGCAGTCCAGCGCGCCGTCGGGGCTGTCGTAGCCCAGACGCATCTTCGAGGTCACCGGAATATGCGCCGGCACCGCGCGACGCACCTCGCGGACGATCGCGTGCAGCAGCTCGGGCTCCTTGAGCAGCACCGCCCCGCCCCGGGACTTGTTGACGGTCTTGGCCGGGCAACCGAAGTTCAGGTCGATGACCGGCGCGCCCAGCTCGCAGGCCAGGGCCGCGTTTTCAGCCAGGCACACAGGATCCGAGCCGAGCAGCTGTACACGCATCGGCACGCCGGCGGCGGTGCGCGCGCCCTGGCGCAGCTCTGGCGCCAGCTTGTCGAACGACGACGCCGGCAGCAGGCGGTCGCAGACGCGGATGAACTCGGTGACGCACCAATCGATGCCGCCCACCCGGGTCAGGACGTCGCGCAGGATGTTGTCGACCAGCCCCTCCATCGGGGCCAGGGCAATTTGCATTTCAGGGTCTCGCCACGCAAAAGGCGGCAGTCTAGCAAAAAACCGCCGCGCTTCAGCGGCCGGTCAGCGCCGGACCGTAACCATCGAGGAATTCCGCCGGCATGCGCTTGGGCTTGCCGCTGGACAGCTCGATGCAGGCGAAGGTGGTCTGCGCCCGCAGCAAGGTGACGCCATCACTCGGGCGCTTGAGCTGGAAGCGTCGGGTCATGCGCAGGCGCTGGTCCCAGTCGACGATCCAGGTGCCCAGCTGCAGCTCGTCGTCCTCATAGGCGGCGGCGAGGTAGTCGATTTCATGGCGGACCACGGCCATCGCCCGGTCCAGCCGGCGATACTCGGCCAGGTCCAGCCCCAGGCGCTGGGAATGGCGCCAGGCACAGCGCTCTAGCCAGGTGACATAGACGGCGTTGTTGGCGTGGCCGAGGCCGTCGATGTCCTCGCTGCCGACGCGTAGGTCGATGATGAATGGTGCTGCCAGATCCCAACTCATGCCCGCTCCCGGTGTTCAGTGACCGGGCAGAGTGTAACGGATGCTCAGGCGCTTTGCCGCGCGCGCTGGCTGGAGCGCGCCAGCAGTTCCATCACCGCCTCGCCCAGGCGCGGGTCGGCCAGCACCCGCTGATGGCCGCCCTCCTCCAGCAGCAGCAAACGGCTGTCGAACCAGGCCTGGTGAATCACCGGCGCCTCGCCGGCCGGCACCACCGGATCGTCCTCGGCATGCACCACCAGGCCCGGCACATCCAGCTGATAGCCACTGACATCCAGGCGCGCCACTTGGACGCCGACATCCCGCTCCACCTGACGGATGAACGCGGCCCTGGCCCGGGCCGGCAGGCCAAGACGCCGGGCGAAGCCGCGCAGCACGCCAAGCAGGCGTGCCGGCGCGGCGATGCTGACCGCCGCATCGGTGCGCAGCCCCCATTGCAGGGCCAGCAACAGGCTGGCGCCGCCCATGGAGTGGCCAATCACTGCCCGCAACGGCGGCAGCTCGGCGGCGGCCTCCAGCAAGGCCCGGGCAAACGCCACCACATGCGCCTGCTCGCCGGGCGAGCGCCCATGGGCCGGCCCTTCCAGCGACACCACGGTGTGGCCGCTGTCGACCAGCCGCTCGATCAGCGCCGCGAACTGGGTCGGACGCCCTTCCCAGCCGTGCATCAGCAACACCGTCGGTCCCTGCCCCCAGCGCAGCGCCGACAGCCCGAAGCGCAGGGTAATGCGCTCGGCGCGGGCCAGCAGCGGCAGCTCCCAGGATTTGGGCGGCAAGGTGCGCGGCGTCATGAAGGCACGACGCATCTTGCCGGCGACATGCTCGGGGACCAGGTGGCCGAGGGTGCCATTGACGCCACGAATCCAGCTCAAAGTAGTCATCGCCTTGCTCCAGGGTCAGGTTGCTCAGATCACCGCCGACTTGGCGGCGCGCAGGATACGGTCGGACAGCTCGCCATCGCCCAGGGCACGGGCCACGGCCAGGCCACCCACCATCAGGGCGAAATCGGCCAGCGCCTTGTCGATGTCTTCGGGGCGATCGACCATCTGTGCGGTCATCAGCTCGATGTGTTCGGCCAGCACGTTGCGAAACGCCTCCGGCAGACGTTGCATCTCGCTCAGCGCATTGGGGATCGGACACGCCTGCACCTCGGAATCTCGGTGCTTGCGCGACAGGTAGAAGGCCGCGACCAGGGCCCGACGCCCGGCGCCGTCAAGGGCGGGATCGACCTGAGCGAGCAAGGCGCGGCGCTCGCCGAGCAACTGGCTGAACGCCTCGAGCATGAGCTCGTCCTTGCTGTCGAAGTGGGCATAGAAGCCGCCGACTGTCAGCCCCGCGGCACCCATGACCTGGCTGACGCTCGGCTCGGCCGGCCCCTGCTGGACCAGCGCGCTACGGGCGGCATCAAGGATGCGTTCGCGGGTCTTGCTCTTCTTGTCGCTCATGGCTCACCTCAAAACATTATGCCTATCATATTATGCTCATAATATTTTCTGGCAAGCGGAATCTGCGGCCATTGATCGGCGCAGCGACAGTTTTCGGGAGGCAGAAAAAACAAAAGGCCCATTCAATAATCGAATGAGCCTTATAAGTCCTGCAAAACGCAGGTAAAAAATTGGCGTCCCCTAGGGGACTCGAACCCCTGTTACCGCCGTGAAAGGGCGGTGTCCTAGGCCACTAGACGAAGGGGACTTTAACCTTCGTGCCGACTCGCTGCTGCGAATCGTGGCGAATTGGTGGAGCTAAGCGGGATCGAACCGCTGACCTCCTGCATGCCATGCAGGCGCTCTCCCAGCTGAGCTATAGCCCCGAGTAAAACAAATGACTCACCGATCTGGATGATGAGCCATTCAACTCCCGCAAACGCGGGTAAAAGTGGCGTCCCCTAGGGGACTCGAACCCCTGTTACCGCCGTGAAAGGGCGGTGTCCTAGGCCACTAGACGAAGGGGACGTAACCTTCGTGCCGACCCGCTTTCGCGAATCGCGGCAAAATTGGTGGAGCTAAGCGGGATCGAACCGCTGACCTCCTGCATGCCATGCAGGCGCTCTCCCAGCTGAGCTATAGCCCCGGATTTCTAGCCTCGCGGCCCAGCGACATCGTGAAACATCGCTTGTGTGAAACTGGCGTCCCCTAGGGGACTCGAACCCCTGTTACCGCCGTGAAAGGGCGGTGTCCTAGGCCACTAGACGAAGGGGACGAACCTTCTTACCTTCAAGACCAGTTTGCTGGAACCGGTCTTGCCTGACGGCCTTGGCCATCAGTCGGAATTTGGTGGAGCTAAGCGGGATCGAACCGCTGACCTCCTGCATGCCATGCAGGCGCTCTCCCAGCTGAGCTATAGCCCCACAATGTCGCTCTGAACCGAAGCGCTGGCTGGGTGCCTGGCGTTTCGTTTTCGCTCATCGCTGTGGACGGGGCGCATATTAAGATCGGATTGCAGGGCTGTCAAACGAATTTTTGAAAATATTCAAAATTTTTTTCACAGATAACAATCACTTACCGCCCTGCCCTGCTGAATCAGAGCGCCGTTCCCTTGTAGGAGCGGCCTTGTGTCGCGAAAGGACCGCAAAGCGGTCCCTCGATTTCAGCATCAGTGCATAAATCACTGGGGCCGCCATGCGGCCCTTTCGCGGCACAAGGCCGCTCCTACAGAATCGGTGAAAGCTGGATCAGGCGATGTTCGCCAGCAGCTTCTCCCACTCCTTGTTTTCCTTCTTCGACACGCCACCGAGCAGGTCGATGGCCTGGCGCAGGCGGTAGCGGGTCAGATCGGGACCGAGGATTTCCATGGCGTCGAGCACCGACACCGAGCTGGCCTGGCCGGTGATGGCGGCGAACATCAGCGGCATGGCATCGCGCAGCTTGAACTCCAGCGACTCGACCACGGCCTGGATGCAGCCGGTGATACGGTCCTTTTCCCACTGACGCAGGCTTTCCAGCTTCCACAGGATCAGCTGCATCACCTGGCGTACCTGGTCGGCCGACAGCTTCTTGCTCTCGAACAGCTTGGCGTCGAGCTTGAGCGCGCCCTCGAAGAAGAAGCCACCCAGCGGGGCGACCTGGCTGAAGGTCTCGACCCGGCCCTGCACGTGCGGGGCGATCTTCATCATGTAGTCGCTGTTGAACGCCCACTTCTGCACGCGCGCGGCGAACTCTTCCACCGGCAGCTCACGCAGCCACTGGCCGTTCAGCCACGACAGCTTCTCGATGTCGAAGATCGGACCGCCCAGGGAGATGCGCGACAGGTCGAAGTGCTCGACCATCTCGGCCAGCGAGAACTTCTCGCGCTCATCCGGCATCGACCAGCCCATGCGCCCCAGGTAGTTGAGCATCGCTTCGGGCATGAAGCCCATGCGCTCGTAGAAGGTCACCGAGGTCGGGTTCTTGCGCTTGGACAGCTTGCTCTTGTCGGGGTTGCGCAGCAGCGGCATGTAGCACAGCTTGGGCTGTTCCCAGCCGAAGTACTCATACAGCTTGATCAGCTTGGGCGCCGACGGCAGCCACTCTTCGCCGCGCAGCACATGGGTGATGCCCATCAGGTGGTCGTCGACCACGTTGGCCAGGAAGTACGTCGGCAGGCCGTCGTTCTTCATCAGCACCTGCATGTCCATGCGGTCCCACGGGATCTCGACGTCGCCACGGAGCATGTCCGGTACCACGCAGACGCCTTCGCTCGGCACCTTCATGCGGATCACGTGCGGCTCGCCAGCGGCCAGGCGGCGCTGCACTTCCTCGTCGCTCAGCAACAGGGCGCGGCCGTCGTAGCGCGGGGTTTCGCCGCGGGCCATCTGCTCGGCACGCATCTGCTCCAGCTCTTCGGCGGTGCAGAAGCAGTAGAAGGCATGGCCGGCGTCGACCAGCTGCTTGGCGTACTTGGCATAGATCTCGCCACGCTCGCTCTGCCGGTACGGGCCGTGCGGGCCGCCGACGTCCGGGCCTTCGTTCCATTCGATGCCGAGCCAGCGCAGGGCGTCGAAGATCTGCTGCTCGGACTCGCGGGTGGAGCGCAACTGGTCGGTGTCTTCGATCCGCAGGATGAACTCACCGCCGTGCTGCTTGGCGAAGCAGTAGTTGAACAGGGCGATGTAGGCGGTGCCGACATGGGGGTCGCCGGTGGGCGATGGCGCGATGCGCGTACGAACGGTGGTCATGGAGAGTCTCGGACAAAGAGAAACAAAGGCGGAATGTTAGCAGGGAGCGGGCACCGGGCTCCAGCAATGGCGCGATCGTCACTTGTGAGCGTCCGGTCGAGCGCTGTTATATTTGCTTACATTTTCGCAATGACTGCCTCCCATGCCCACTCCACTCAAACGTCGCCTGCTGGTCTTCCTCTCCCTGGTGCTGCTGGTCGGCCTCGCCTTCCTGGCCCACTGGTACTTCAAGGGGCGCTTCTTCGAGAGCACCGACAACGCCTATGTGCAGGGCGAGATCACCCGCATCTCCAGCCAGCTGGGCGCGCGCATCGACGAGGTGCGGGTCGAGGACAACCAACACGTGCGCAAGGGCGACCTTTTGGTGCGCCTGGAAGCCGCCGACTTCGAACTGGCCGTCGAGCGCGCCCGCGCGGCCCTGGCCACCCGCGAGGCGGAACTGGCCCAGGCGCGCAGCCGCCTGACCCAGCAAGGCAGCCTGATCGCCGCCGGCCAAGCCCAGGTCGCCGCCAGCCAGGCCACCCTCGACCGCTCGCAGCTGGACCTCAACCGCGCTCAGGCCCTGCGCAAGCCAGGCTTCGTCTCCGAAGAGCGGGTCACCACCCTGTCGGCGGAAAGCCATGTCGCCCGCTCCCAGGTGGACAAGGCCCAGGCCGACCTCAAGGGCCAGCGCCAGCAGGTCGACGCCCTGAACGCCGAACTCAAGCGCCTCGACGCGCAGATCGCCAATGCCCACGCCGACCTGGCCCAGGCCGAGCTGAACCTGACCCGCTGCGCGATCCACGCGCCGATCAGCGGCACCATCGGCCAGCGCAGCGCCCGCAACGGCCAGGTGGTGCAGGCCGGCGCCTACCTGCTGTCGATCGTCCCCGACGAGGACATCTGGGTGCAGGCCAACTTCAAGGAAACCCAGATCGGCCGGATGCACCCCGGCCAGCGTGCCGAACTGCTGTTCGACAGCTACCCCGACACCCCGATCGAAGGCCGCGTGAACAGCCTGTTCGCCGCTTCCGGCGCGCAGTTCAGCCTGTTGCCGCCAGACAACGCCACCGGCAACTTCACCAAGGTGGTGCAGCGCATTCCGGTCAAGCTGACCTTCGCCGCCGACAACCCGTTGCATGGACGCATCCGCCCAGGCATGTCGGTCACCGCCACGGTCGACCTGCGCGATGGGGATGCGGATGGCCGGTGACCCGCTGCTGCGCCCCACCGCGGAGCCGACCCGGCGCGACTGGATCGCGGTGATGAGCGTGATGCTCGGCGCCTTCATGGCGGTGCTGGACATCCAGATCACCAACTCTTCGCTCAAGGACATCCAGGGCGCGCTGTCGGCGACCCTGGAGGAAGGCTCGTGGATCTCCACCTCATACCTGGTGGCCGAGATCATCATGATCCCGCTGACCGCCTGGCTGGTGCAGCTGCTCTCGGCCCGGCGCCTGGCGGTGTGGGTGTCGCTGGGCTTCCTGGTGTCGTCGCTGCTGTGCTCGATGGCCTGGAACCTCGAGAGCATGATCGTGTTTCGCGCCCTGCAAGGCTTCACCGGCGGCGCGCTGATCCCGCTGGCGTTCACCCTGACCCTGATCAAGCTGCCCGAACACCACCGCGCCAAGGGCATGGCCATGTTCGCCATGACCGCCACCTTCGCCCCCTCCATCGGCCCGACCCTGGGCGGCTGGCTGACCGAGAACTGGGGCTGGGAATACATCTTCTACATCAACATCCCGCCCGGGCTGGTGATGATCGCCGGCCTGCTCTACGGGCTGGAGAAAAAGGAAGCACACTGGGAACTGCTCAAGAGCACCGACTACGCCGGTATCGCCACCCTCGGCCTGGGCCTGGGCTGCCTGCAGGTGTTTCTCGAGGAGGGGCATCGCAAGGACTGGCTGGAATCGAACCTGATCGTAAGCCTCGGCAGCGTCGCCCTGCTCAGCCTGATCCTGTTCGTGATCCTGCAGTTCTCCCGCCCGCACCCGCTGATCAACCTGCGCATCCTCGGCAACCGCAATTTCGGCCTGTCGAGCATCGCCAGCCTGGGCATGGGCGTCGGCCTGTACGGGTCGATCTACCTGCTGCCGCTGTACCTGGCGCAGATCCAGGGCTACAACGCCCTGCAGATCGGCGAGGTGATCATGTGGATGGGGGTGCCGCAGCTGTTCCTGATCCCGCTGGTGCCGCAGTTGATGAAGGTGATCCCGCCCAAGGTGCTGTGCGCCCTGGGCTTTTGCCTGTTCGGCGCGGCCAGCTTCGGCTCCGGGGTGCTCAACCCGGACTTCGCCGGCCCGCAGTTCAATCAGATCCAGGTAATCCGCGCCCTTGGCCAGCCGATGATCATGGTGACCATCTCGCTGATTGCCACGGCCTACATCCAGCCCCAGGACGCGGGCTCGGCGTCGAGCCTGTTCAATATCCTGCGCAACCTGGGCGGCGCCATCGGCATTGCCTTGCTGGCGACGCTGCTGGATGCACGAACCAAGGAATACTTCGACTACCTGCGCGAGGCGGTGGTGCCGAGCAACCCCCAGGTGGCGGAGCGACTGGCGCAGCTGGCAGAGCGGCTGGGCAGCGATAACGCGGCGCTGGGCAAGCTGTCCGAGATTACCCACCAGCAGGCCTTGATCATGGCCTATAACGATGCCTTCCATTTTGTCGGGATCGGGCTGGCGGTGAGCACGCTGGCGGTGTTGCTGACGCGCACGTTGCCGCAGGGGTTGAAGGCGGGTGAGGCGCACTGACACAGTTCACAAACAGAATCTGTCGTGCGGCTGCCGGCCTCTTCGCGGGTAAACCCGCTCCCACAGGATTCGCGTTGACGCTGAACCTGTGGGAGCGGGTTTACCCGCGAAGAGGCCGTTACTGATAGACACTGCTCAACTGGTCAGCAGGCGCTCGCGCAGCTTGCCGATCTCGTCGCGCAACTGCGCGGCGGCCTCGAACTCCAGGTCGCGGGCGAACTGGAACATCTTTTCTTCCAGCTGCTTGATGCGCTTGGTGATCTGCGCCGGGGTCTGCAGCTCGGCCTCGTAGCGCTCGGCCTCCTCCGCCGCCTTGGCCATGCCCTTGCGCTTCTTGCTCCGCGCTCCAGGCACCGTGGCGCCTTCCATGATGTCGGTGATGTCCTTGACCACGCCCTTGGGCACGATGCCATTGGCTTCGTTGAACGCCACCTGCTTGGCCCGGCGCCGCTCGGTCTCGTCGATGGCCCGCTGCATGGAGCCGGTGATGTTGTCGGCGTAGAGAATCGCCTTGCCATTGAGGTTGCGCGCGGCACGGCCGATGGTCTGGATCAGCGAGCGCTCGGAACGCAGGAAACCTTCCTTGTCGGCATCGAGGATCGCCACCAGCGACACCTCGGGCATGTCCAGGCCCTCGCGCAGCAGGTTGATCCCCACCAGCACGTCGAAGGTGCCCAGGCGCAGGTCGCGGATGATCTCGACCCGCTCGACGGTGTCGATGTCCGAGTGCAGGTAGCGCACCCGCACGTCGTGGTCGGCCAGGTAGTCGGTGAGGTCCTCGGCCATGCGTTTGGTGAGCGTGGTGGCCAGCACCCGCTCGCCCATGGCCACGCGCTTGCCGATCTCCGACAGCAGGTCGTCCACCTGGGTCAATGCCGGGCGCACCTCGACCTGCGGATCGACCAGGCCGGTCGGCCGCACCACCTGCTCCACCACCCGCCCGGCGTGCTCGGCCTCGTAGGGGCCGGGCGTGGCGGAAACGAAGATGGTCTGCGGGCTGACCGCCTCCCATTCATCAAAACGCATCGGCCGGTTGTCCAGTGCCGACGGCAGGCGGAAGCCGTACTCCACCAGGGTTTCCTTGCGCGAGCGGTCGCCCTTGTACATGGCGCCGACCTGGGGAACGCTGACGTGGGATTCGTCGATCACCAGCAGCGCGTCATCCGGCAGGTAGTCGTAGAGCGTGGGCGGCGGCGCGCCGGCCGGGCGCCCGGAGAGGTAGCGCGAGTAGTTCTCGATGCCGTTGCAGTAGCCCAGTTCGAGGATCATCTCCAGGTCGAAACGGGTGCGCTGCTCCAGGCGCTGGGCCTCCACCAGCTTGTTGTGCGAATTCAGGTACTCGAGGCGCTCCTTGAGCTCCTCCTTGATCCCGTCCACGGCCTCGACCAGGGTTTCCCGCGGGGTCACGTAGTGGCTCTTGGGATAGAAGGTGAACCGCGGCAGCTTGCGGATCACCTCGCCGGTGAGCGGGTCGAAGGCGGCGATGTTCTCCACCTCGTCGTCGAACAGCTCGATGCGGATCGCCTCCAGGTCCGATTCGGCCGGGAAGATGTCGATCACGTCGCCGCGCACACGGAAGGTGGCACGGGCGAAGTCCATCTCGTTGCGGGTGTACTGCAGGTCGGCCAGGCGCCGCAGCAGGGCGCGCTGGTCGAGCTTGTCGCCGCGATCGACGTGCAGGACCATCTTCAGGTACGTCTCGGGGCTGCCCAGACCGTAGATGCACGACACGGTGGTGACGATGATCGCGTCGCGTCGCTCCAGCAGCGCCTTGGTCGCCGACAGGCGCATCTGCTCGATGTGGTCGTTGATCGACGCGTCCTTCTCGATGAAGGTGTCCGACGACGGCACGTAGGCTTCGGGCTGGTAGTAGTCGTAGTAGGAGACGAAGTACTCCACCGCGTTGTTCGGGAAGAACGCCTTGAACTCGCCGTACAACTGCGCCGCCAGGGTCTTGTTCGGCGCCAGCACCATGGTCGGGCGCTGCACCTGCTGGATGACGTTGGCAATGCTGAAGGTCTTGCCCGAGCCGGTCACCCCGAGCAGGGTCTGGTGCGACAGGCCCGCGTCGATGCCCTCGACCATCTGGCGGATGGCCTCGGGCTGGTCGCCGGCCGGCTGGAATCGGGTGACGAGCTGGAACTCGGACATGACGGACCTCGTGGATGTCGCGGCAACTGTAAATTTAGCCAGTAGTCTATACCCAAATGCGCCCCCTGGGCGCCGGATTCAAGCCCGACCTGTGAACGTTCATGTCAATGGACCGGGCAATTCGACCAATGGTCGAAAAATATTTGCGCAAACAGCCGGAAAAGCTGCGCCAGACTGTCGCAGTGACCGGTCGGTATCACTATACTGACTCCCCGTTTGCGCACCGCTTCAGTGCCTTCGGCTGGAGCGTGGCGACCCCTATCACTCTCCTATCAGAGCCAAGGTAACAATGAGCCTGTTTTCCGCTGTCGAGCTGGCACCCCGCGACCCTATCCTGGGCCTCAACGAAGCATTCAACGCCGACCCACGCACCGACAAGGTGAACCTGGGCGTGGGCGTGTACTGCAATGAGGAAGGCCGCATCCCGCTGCTGCGCGCGGTGATCGAGGCCGAGACTGCCCGTGCCGCCCAGCACGCTTCCCGCGGCTACCTGCCGATCGACGGCATCGCCCAGTACGACCAGGCCGTGCAGAAGCTGATCTTCGGCGCCGAGTCGCCGCTGCTGGCCGCCGGTCGCGTGGTCACCGTGCAGGCCGTGGGCGGCACCGGCGCGCTGAAGATCGGCGCCGACTTCCTCAAGCGCCTGCAGCCGGGTGCCGTGGTCGCAATCAGCGACCCGAGCTGGGAAAACCACCGCGCCCTGTTCGAGAGCGCCGGCTTCCCGGTACAGACCTACCGTTACTACGATGCCGCCAGCCACGACGTCAACCGCACCGGCATGCTCGAGGACCTGAACAAACTGCCGGCCGGCTCGGTCATCGTCCTGCACGCCTGCTGCCACAACCCGACCGGTGTCGACCTGTCGCTGGACGACTGGAAGAACGTCCTGGAAGTGGTCAAGGCCAAGGGCCACATCCCGTTCCTGGACATGGCCTACCAGGGCTTCGGTGCCGGCATCGACGAAGACGCCTTCGCCGTGCGCCTGTTCGCCGAATCGGGCCTTGAGTTCTTCGTTTCCAGCTCGTTCTCCAAGTCGTTCTCGCTGTACGGCGAGCGCGTCGGCGCGCTGTCGATCGTCACCGCCTCGAAAGACGAGAGCACCCGCGTGCTGTCGCAGGTCAAGCGTGTGATCCGCACCACCTACTCCAACCCGCCGACCCACGGCGCCAGCATCGTCGCCGCCGTGCTCAACAGCCCCGAGCTGCGCCAGATGTGGGAAACCGAGCTGGCCGAGATGCGCGAGCGCATCCATGGCATGCGCAAGCAGATGGTCGAGCTGCTGGCCGAATACGGCGCCAAGCGCGACTTCAGCTTCGTCGGTCGCCAGTGCGGCATGTTCTCCTACTCGGGCCTGACCGTGGAGCAAGTGGCGCGCCTGAAGAACGATTTCGGCATCTACGCCCTGGACACCGGCCGCATCGCGGTCGCCGCGCTGAACCAGAGCAACATTCACGTGGTCACCAAGGCCATCGTCGAAGTGCTGTAACTGCTTGATTGTCTTGGGGGAAGCTTGACTTCCCCCGGGCAGTCGGTAAGATAAGCGCAGATTCCGCGATAGCTCAGTCGGTAGAGCAAATGACTGTTAATCATTGGGTCCCTGGTTCGAGTCCAGGTCGCGGAGCCAAACACTGAAAACCTCCAGATGCGCAAGCACTGGAGGTTTTTTCTTTTCAGGATCTGCCGCTTGTTTTCCGACTGCCCTGGACTATCGTCTGCCTGCGCACCTCGCGCAGCAACGACAGGGAGTCAACATGGACACCGTTCGCAATGCCCAGCAAGCCGTGGAAGTGGTCGCCGATCAATCCATCCTCGCCGCGCAGCAGAAGACGTTCGCGGTAGGCGGCTGCATCATCGAGAATGCCACCGGCAAGGTGTTGAAGGCCATGCACAACAATGTGCTGATGCCCTACCCCGACAGCACCGCACAACCCCCGTTCCTGCCCCATGACCCGACAGCCCACGGCGAACGCCAACTGGTGCAGTGGTACTACGACAATCGCCAGGCCCTGAACCTGCCGCCGCCCAGCGCGCTCACCGTGGTGACCACCCTGGATCCCTGCGCGATGTGCGCAGGCTCGCTGCTGACCGCAGGCTTCAATGTGGCGGTCAGCGCCATAGACACCTATGCCGGGGTCAACTACAACAGCCAGTTCGACTTCCCGACCCTGCCGCCGGAAGTCCGCCAGAAAGCCCAGCAGACTTGGGGCTACTACGCGGTAGACAAGCCTATCGATCGGCAGTACCAAGGCTCGACAGGCCCCGTCTTTGCGAAGGAGACCATCGACGCGCGGGTATTCAGCCTGACCGGCTCGATCTTCGACGCCAGCGTCAACACGGTACGCGATGCGAGCAACAACAGTGGCCTGGCGCCTGACAAGCTGAAAAACCCGGCATCGCTGCCGGCCAACAGCGCGGTGCGCAAGGCATTGACCGAACTCAGCCCATGGGCATTGACGGTCAAGTTCGACGACCCGCGCATGCCAGGTGCTGCCTTGGCCAAGCCCCTGACGGAAACCGCGCGCCATGCCGATACGATGAATGCCGTGGCCTTGCTGGATCCGTTCGGTAACCTGCTGGCCTGCCTTGGCGGCCAGGAAAAGCAGTCGCCCATCCGCACGGCGTTCATGGAAACCACGCGCCGCTATGCCCTGATGCGCTGGCAGTTGATGAACAGCAACGACCCACAGGTCCGCGCCGAGGCGCAGCAATACCTCACCCATCCCAAGTACGGCACGTTCGTCTTCCTGTACATCCCCGATCCGCGCACCAGTGAGGCAGTGATGACCTTCGGTGCGTACGGCTCGACCATGGAGGGGCCTGTGCCGCAGTCGTTCCCGTCCAATCTGCAATACGTGCTGCTGCACCCGGGTGTGACGCCGCAGGCCGTGGCGCAGTTGGCGCAGAAGCTGCCGCCCTTCTACACCCAGAGCGTCCAGGTCGCCCCCAGCCAGGTGCTGGACGACGCCCTGATCCAGGCTGCGAAGGGCGCGCTGTAAGCCCCTCGGTCAATCATTGGGACAGGGGCTCGGTCACTGGCCGCCCCTCGTCCACCAGGCTCCAGACCAGCAACTTTGCTGGCTCGGTCTTGCTGGCATTGCGCGACACGCTGTGCACGGTGCCCGGCGCCTCGTACCAGAACTCGCCGGCCTTGTAGGTTTTCTCCGGTTCGTCATTGAGCTTGGAGGTCACCGCCCCGTCCAATACATAAGCCATGACCGCTCCCGGATGCTGGTGGGCGGGCGACGCCTGGCCGGGGCCATAGCTGACCGTGAGCATCACGGCTTTCTTGCCGGGGGCGTTGGTGGGGAGTTGCTCCTGGAGAATCTTGACCTGGTCGGGATTCTCGCCGTGGGCCCAGGTGGGTGACAACGGGGCGAGCAGGCCTAACGTCAGTAGGGCAATGGGCAGACGGATGGATCGCATGGGGTTTCTCCTGAGGGGTATCTGCCTGCAGGTTAAGCCCAGGGTGGTGAGGGGCAAATGGCCAATTCGCGGAAAAAACTGGAGGCCGATTGCCAGTTTATCGTTTTGGCCGTTGCCGTTGCCGTTGCCGTTGCCGTTGCCGTTGCCGTTGCCGTTGCCGTTGCCGTTGCCGTTGCCGTTGCCGTTGCCGTTGCCGTTGCCGTTGCCGATCAAAAGTTTAGCGCCATACCCAACTAGCGACAGCTACGTCAGCCCAGGCGCCGCCCGTACCTTCGCGACTTCAGGAGGCCGAACGCAGGCCTTGCGGAGGGAGGTGACGGGCATGGATGCCCGTCAAGCGCTGGGGCCCAGGATGGGCCCTACAGCGCGGTCCTCCCGGGAGCAAGGCCGGAGTGAGGGGACCCGGAGCGTAGCGCAGGGCCGGATGAATGGAGCGCAGCGTTTTTTGGTTACTTTTGTCCGGCCGGCGCTCCGGGCGTTTGACAAAAAGTGACTCGCCGGGGGGCGAAAGGGTGACTGTGCGTCATTATAGCTAATGAATGCGCTTACACCTGTAAAAACCCACGCCGTTCGCATTTGACTTTGACTTTGACTTTGACTTTGACTTTTAGAGTCATGTGTTTTGAAAGTTATATGCGCATTCATTTGCGATGGTGACGCAAAGTCACCTTTCCGCCCTTACGGCGGGTCCCTTTTTGAAGGATCAAAATCTATGGTCACCCCGTTTTCTGCAATACTGTTCATCAGATGAAATGGATGGCTTGCGTAAATCTATCCGGCGTCTGATGGGCTCGTATCCGCCCGCGCCACGATGAGCGTTCGCACCTGACAATCCTTAAAAAGTAAGCGGCTTCCAAGAGCCATTTTTGATCCCAGGATCATCGTCAGGCCGATCGGCCGTTTGTTTCATCTGTTGTACAGCTATCGCAAAACCTGATGGTGAAACACGGTGCAGCACTACGGGGTCAGGCGTTCATGGCGCCTGGCTCCGTTTTATATTGCGTGTGCCGAGTGGTAATGGCCCAAGCGATGCGTGCCAGTTTGTTGGCCAACGCGCAGGCCACCACGTTGGAGTGACGTCGAGCGAGCAGTGAGCGCACCCAATCGGCTAATGGGCCTTTCTGGTACTTCAAACGCATCAGGTAAACCCGTGCGCATTGCACCAGCAAGCGTCGAAGGTTCTTGTCGCCGCGCTTGCTAATCCCCAGCAAATTCTGTCTGCCACCGGTACTGTACTGACGGGGCACCAGACCTACAGAGGCCGCAAAGTCCCGGCTACTGCCGTATTGCTGGCCATCGCCCATTTCCACAGCCAGCAGGCTGGCGGTGATCGGTCCGACACACGGAATACTCAGCAAACGACTACCCAGATCATCGTCAGTCAGCTGGCTCACCAGCTCTTCGTCCAACAACTTGATCTGCTCGCTCAGGTAGACGAAATGCTCATGTAGCCGCTGCAACAATGCGACAAGACGTACAGGCAAGTCGTGCTCTTCAAGCACAGAAGCGAGGCGTTTGACCACTGCCAGTCCGGTCGGCAGGCTGACGCCGAATTCGAGCAGGAACCCATGCATCTGGTTCACCGTCTTGGTTCGGTCGCGGATCAATGATTCACGCATCCGATGAGAAACAGAGAGCGTTTGCTGCTCAGGCGATTTTGGCGTCACAAAGCGCATGGAAGGCCGGGAAGCAGCTTCGCAGATGGCTTGCGCATCAACGAAGTCGTTTTTGTTGCTCTTGACGAAAGGCTTAACAAACTGAGGCGAGATCAGCTTGGCTTCATGCCCCATCGCCGTGAGTTCTCGAGCCAGATAGTGCGAACCGGCACAGGCCTCCATCACCACCGTGCAGGGAGGATGATTGGCCAGAAACCGCATCATCTGCAGCCTTGAGCACTTCTTGCGCGATACCTCTTTGCCGAACTTGTCCTGGGCATGCAGGTGGAAGGTATGTTTGCCGATGTCGATGCCGATCAGTGTCACGGTGCTCATGATGACGGTCTCCGAAGAAAAAACACCCTGCGAAAGCGTACGCCTCGCAGGGTGCCGGGGTGACCATCTCATTAAGGAACCAAAAAATCCTCGCTCCATTCATCCGGCCCCTACGCTTCGCTCCGGGGTCCCCTCACTCCGGTCTTGCTCCCGGGAGGACCGCGCTGAACGCCCCATCCTGGGGCGCAGCGCTTGACGGGCATCCATGCCCGTCACCTCCCTCCGCAAGCCCTGCGTTCGGCCTCCTGAAGTCGCAATTGGCGGTGCCTGAACTATCGCGCGCTTAGAAGCAAGATCAAGATCAAGATCAAGATCAAGATCAAGATCAAGATCAAGATCAAGATCAAGATCAAGATCAAGATCAAGATCAAGATCAAGATCAAGATCAAGAAATATGAGTTGATTGCTGGGCTGTTGTATCTGTAATGAAACGGGGATTCAGAAACAGGTACTAGACACTACGCCCAATCGGATAAAACTCACCCCGACTCCAAACCCCAAGCCAAACTTCCCCATCAATCTCCCGCGCCACCGCCAGTTCCACCAACTGATAGAACACATTGCGATGAATCAACGCCTCCAGGTTCCCGCGCATAAGCACATAGGGAGAAGGCTCCTGGGTAACCGGATCAAGCTCGACCCGCAGAGGATTCTCAGGCCCAGCCTCGACCTGCTCGTCGACATTGCTGGTAAACCGCAACACCTGCTGCTCCCCACTGCCCTCGACATCCAGCAGCACGGCAACAAACGGCGCATCATCGACCCGGATCCCGACCTTCTCCACCGGCGTAACCAGGAAGTAATCATCCCCGTCACGCCGAATGATGGTAGAGAACAACCGCACCATCGGCTTGCGCCCGATCGGCGTCCCCAGGTAGTACCAGGTCCCGTCCCGGGCGATTCGCATGTCGATGTCACCGCAGAAATCCGGGTTCCACAGGTGCACCGGGGGCAGCCCCTTGTGCGCGGGGATCTGCGCCAGCAGATCGTTGGCCTTGCCGGAATCGCTCATGACACGCTCGCTCAGTTGCTCATGCCCAGAAGGCTACGAGCGTACTCGCGCATCGGCGCGGCAAGCAAATCCTGTGGCGTGTTGTCGTGGAACGTCAACAAACCGCCACGGCTCTTGATCCGCGCGGTGTCGATGAGGTAACGCGTGCTGGTCTCGATCAGCATCATCTGCACCACGCCACGGTCCCAGCCCAGGCGATCGACAGCCTGCTCGTCATACCACTCGTCACCGTTGCCGATACGGTCGTCGGTGCGGGCGAAACGGGTGTACAGCACATAGTCGGCACCTACCGCGCGGGCCTCGGCGATCGCGTCTTCCAGACCCAGCGGGCCCTGGGCGCGGCGCACCAGCGGGAAGTACTCGACGAAGCTCTTGAAGGCCTCCTCGGCTACCGCATTCTGCTGCGGCACCGGCCCCTTGCCCGGCGGCACGAAGGCGCCCTGGCCGATGAAGATGAACGAGTCCGGCTGCAGACGGATCGACAGGGTACGGGTGGTGTCACTGTGGTCCAGCAGGCCCGCATCACTCATGTGGTAACGGACGCCTTCGCCCATATCGCTGACATTCATGCAGCCGCCCAACGCCATCAGCGCCAGCAGCAAGACCAGGCTACGCATCTTTCCTCCAGAAACCGGTGACGAAAAACCGGCGAATAGCCGCAGGATGCAGCTTTTGCGCCAGAGTCAGCCGCCAATCACCTTCATCACCATCACATCGCCGGAAAACGCCACATCCTGCTTGTCCGCCAGGGCCTTGACCAGCAGCCGTTGCAGCGCCGGAAGCGCCTGATGGCGAGGCTTGTCGAGCAGGTCGCCGATAAAGTGACGGTTACTCGACGACAGACAGCCATGCAGCCAGCCGGTGGACGACAGGCGCAGGCGCGAACAAGTGCGGCAGAACGGCACGCTCTCGTTGGCGATCACGCCGAAATGGCCCTTGCCGGGAATGCGGTAGCGCAGGGCCGTGGCATCCAATGGGCGCGGCGCCTGCTCATAGCTGTACGACTGGCCGATCAGCGCCAGCAGTTGCTCAAGGCCGACGAACTGCTGCAGGAAGGCATTGCCGTCGCGCGCCAGGTGGCCCATGCGCATCAGCTCGATGAAGCGCAGCTCGTAGCCGCGCTCGAGGCAATAGTCGAGCAGCGGCAGCACCTGATCAAGGTTCTGCCCGCGCATGGGCACCATGTTGACCTTTATCGCCATGCCCGCGGCACTGGCCTGCTCCATGCCCGTCAGGACGCTGGCCAGGTCACCGCCCCGGGCGATCCGGCGGAAGGCACTGGCGTCGAGGGTATCGAGGGAAACGTTGAGCCGGCGGATGCCGGCATCACGCAGCAGCGGCAGCTTGCGGGTGAGCAACTGACCGTTGGTGGTCAGGCTGATGTCTTCCAGCCCCAGGCCCGCCACCGCGCCGAGAAAGGCTTGCAGTCGCGGGCTGACCAGCGGCTCGCCGCCGGTGATGCGCAGCCGCTCGACCCCGGCCGCCTCCACCAGGTAGGCCACGCCCCGAGCCAGGGCATCCGCCGTGAGCTCGTCCTGCGCCGCCACCAGGCGCTTGCCATCGGGCACGCAGTAGGTGCAGGCATAGTTGCAGGCAGCAGTCAGGCTGACGCGCAGGTTGCGAAAGCGCCTGCCTTGACGATCGACGATCATGGATGACTCCGGCGTGGAAGATTCTGGCGGGCAAAACCTGACTCAAAAATCAGGTTTTTGCAAGCCCTCCCGTCGAAGCCTGGATGCAACGCGCCCGCCGAAAACTCGGCGGGTGGGCATTGAACGGCTTTAGTTCGCGGCTTCCGGGTCGCGCTTGCGCTTGTTGCCCATGCGCACGCCGATGTCCATGAGGAACTGGAAGAAACCTTCCTGATCCTCGAGCACATTGCTCCAGAACGGCGAGTGGTACAGCGCCACCGCGCCGTGGACCAGCGCCCAGGCCGCGCAGTAGTGGAAGTACGGCGGCACGTCCTCGAGCTTGCCCTCGCTGATGCGCCCCTTGATCAGCTGGGTGAGGCGATCGAAGTTGGAGGCGCGGATGCTGTGCAGCTGCTCGACCATTTCCGGCACCTGATTGCCCTTGACCACCTTCTCTTCCAGGCGGTCGAACAGCCGGTAGCGCTGCGGGTCGCGCATGCGGAACTCGAAGTAGGCGCGCGACAGGGCTTCCTTGTCGCGGTCGACGTCAGCCGAATGCAACAGCTCATTCAGGTCACGCTCGTAGTCGAGCATCAGGCGCAGGTAGATCTCCGCCTTGGACTTGAAGTGCTTGTAGATCGTGCCTTTGCCGATACCGACGGCGTCGGCGATCATCTCGACGGTGACGCTGTCTTCACCCTGTTCGAGAAACAGCTTGAGCGCCGTGTCGAGGATCTCTTGTTCGCGACGGCGAAACTCACGGACCTTGCGAGGTTCTTTCTGCATAAAGAAGGACTGGGATGACAATCGAAGCGGATTATTATGCCTAACTGGCGGCAAATTGCACGGATCTTCCAACCATGTCTGTGTTTCTTGATGAGTTCGAGCAGGCGCCGGGCCTGTGCTACCTGAATCACGCGGCGATCGCCCCCTGGCCGCGCCGCACCGCCGAGGCCGTGGCGCGCTTCGCCCAGGATAATGTCCGCCTGGGGGCCCGCGAGTATCCCGCCTGGCTGGCCACCGAGCGCCGCCTGCGCGAACGCCTGGCACGCTTGCTGAATGCGCCCAGCACCGGCGATATCGCCCTGGTGGGCAACACCTCCCAGGCGCTGTCGCTGGTGGCCTTTGGCCTCGACTGGCGGCCCGGCGACCAGGTCGTCATCAGCGACGAGGAGTTCCCCTCCAACCGCGTGGTGTGGCAGGCCCTGTCCGATCGCGGGGTCGAGGTGTTCGAGGAAAGCCTTGTCGGCGCCGACCCGGAAGCGGCGCTGCTCGCCGCCTGCGGCCCGCGAACGCGCTTGCTGTCGGTCAGCGCCGTGCAGTTCGCCAGCGGCCTGCGCCTGGACCTGGCACGCCTGGGCACCGCCTGTCGCCAGCGCGGCGTGCTGTTCTGCGTCGACGCGATCCAGCAGGTCGGCGCCCTGCCCTTCGATGTGCAGCACTACCAATGCGACTTCGCCATGGCCGACGGCCACAAGTGGATGCTCGGCCCCGAGGGGTTGGGGGTGTTCTATTGCCGTAGCGAGCTGCGTCGGCAGTTGAAGCTGCATGCCTATGGCTGGCATATGCTCGAACATCTTGGCGACTTCGAACGCCGCCAGTGGCAACCGGCGCGCAGTGCGCGGCGCTTCGAGTGCGGCAGCCCGAACATGCTCGGCGCCTGCGCGCTGGAGGCCAGCCTGTCGCTGCTGGAGGATGTCGGCATGACGGTGGTCGCCGTACAGCTGGAGCAGCGGGTCGAGCAGCTGCATCGAGGGCTGACGGCCATCCCTGGTGCGCAGTTGCACAGCCCGGGCGATCCTTCACGGCGGGCCGGCATCGTCAGTTTCAGCCTGGACGGCCATGCCAACGCCGACATTTATCGAGCCCTGAGCAGTAACGGAGTGATGTGCGCCGTACGCGGCCCTGGGGTAAGGTTTTCCCCACATTTCTATACCGACCGCCGCCTGATCGACGAAGTACTGCGACAGGTCCGGCAAATCGCCATGCATTGAGCGCGCAAGGGGCTGCAGACGTATTCCAAATCTGTTTAAAAAACGATCAATCACCGCTGGCGGGGCGGCAATCCTGGCCAATACTTGAAGTGTTGGCGCGGCGCATCCCCCCAAGTGGCGCGCCGATAAAGGTGCCCAGGGACCGTGTGCCTTTGTTTTACTCCTAATGGTCTTAACCCGGATTCCCCCCCCAGAACCCGGGTTTTTTTTGTCCGGTTCGGGGTGCGTCGGGAGGCGGTTTCAGGTTTACCTGGGCCAACGCTATCGCGGGGCAAGCCCGCTCCCGCGAATGCGATCATTGCGTGGGAGCGGGCTGGCCCCGCGATAGTGTCAGCACAACGACTTCAGATCACCCTTGCCAGCGGGAAAAGTCGCTTGAAGTTGCTGGTCGTCTGCTCGGCCAGTTGCTCGTAACTCACCCCACGCAACGACGCCACATACTCGGCCACTTCCCGCACGTACTGCGGCAGGTTCGGCTTGCCGCGATGCGGGATCGGCGCCAGGTACGGCGAGTCGGTCTCCACCAGCAGGCGATCCACCGGCAACTGCCGGGCCACTTCGCGCAGGGCGTCGGCATTGCGGAAGGTGACGATGCCGGACAGCGAGATGTAGTAGCCCAGGTCCAGCGCGGCCTTGGCCATCGGCCAGTCCTCGGTGAAGCAGTGCAGCACCCCGGCCTGGGGCAGGTTGGCCTCGCGCAGCAGCGCCAGGGTGTCCTCGCGGGCCGCCCGGGTGTGCACGATGACTGGCTTGCCGGTCTGCCGCGAGGCCTCCAGGTGCAGGCGGAACGAGGCCTGCTGCAGCTCGGCGGCCTCCGGCTCGTAGTGGTAGTCCAGCCCGGTCTCGCCGATGGCCACCACATGCGGATGGGCCAGTTCGCGCAACAGCCACTCCAGCGCCGGCGTCTCGCCGGGCGCCAGGTCGAGCGGGTGCACGCCCACCGAGCAGTCCACGTCGGCATAGCGCTCGCTCAGCGCCTTGACCGCACCAGCGTTCTCGGCGCTCACGCCGATGCACAGGAAGTGCCCTACCCCGCGTTCACGGGCCGCCTGCAGGGCGGCGTCGAGAGAGCCTTGGTGGGCGCTCAGGTCGAGACGGTCGAGGTGGCAATGGGAATCTACGAGCATGGGAACACGACACACATGAATGAACGGTGGAAATCAGCGCATGCCCGGCAGCTGCACCCAGTGGGCGAGCAAGGCTTCGAGCAGCAGTACACGGTTGAGGTTGGCCTTGCCCAGCACCTTCTGGCGCTGCTCGAGGATCCACGCCTGGACCTCCAGCACCTTGCCCTGGCGGCTTTTCTGCGCCAGGTACTGCAGCACCTTGCGCATGTCGGCCAAGCCTAATCCTTCCTCATCCTGGGTCAACTGGTAGCGCAGGATCAGGTGCGACCAGTCGCAGAACCAGTCGAACAGCAGCAGCAACGGCACGCTGTTCCAGGCCTCGGCCAGTTGGCTGGGCGACTGCTGTTGCTTGAGCAGCTTCTTCACCCCCTCGGTCACCAGCGCCCGCTGCTCGCGCACGCCCTGGGTCTGCAGGCTCAAGGCCATCAGCGGTGAACCGGCGGCCAGGGTCAGCAGCTCCTCGCGCTCTTCCTCACCGCTGTCGACAAGGGCGCCGGCCAGCCAGGCGCGGCTCTGCTCCAGGCTCGGCTGCGGGCAGGCGACTTGCTGACAGCGGCTCTTGATGGTCGGCAGCAGGCGGCTGGGCTGGTGGCTGACCAGCAGCAGCACGGTATCGCCGGAAGGCTCCTCCAGGCTCTTGAGCAGGGCGTTGGAGGCATTGATGTTCATCGCCTCCACCGGCTCGATCAACACCACCTTGCGCCCGCCCTGCTGGGCAGTCTGCACCACGAACGACACTAGATCACGCACCTGGTCGATCTTGATCGGCTTGTCGGCCTCTTCCGGCTCCAGGACGAAGTTGTCCGGGTGGCTGCCGGCCTTGAGCAACAGGCACGACTTGCACTGGCCGCAGGCATCCAGGCCCTGCGGCTGCTGGCACAGCAGCCGTGCCATCAGACGCTCGGCCAGGGCGCGCTTGCCGATGCCCTGGGGGCCATGCAGCAAGTAGGCATGGGCATGCTGGGCGCGCCCGGCCAGTTGTTGCCAGAGCACCTGCTGCCAGGGGTAGGCATCAGCCATACAGACCTCTCTCAGCGTTACGAATGTGCCCACGCAGGCAGGCTCGAATCTTTGCAATCATGCGGCCCGGCAAACTAAAATCGCCCTTAAATCGCGCATTCTAACGCTTCCGCCTGCTCAAACATACCGGAGACCCCGTGAGGACAATCATCGGCCTGGCCGCCCCCGCCCGATCAGGCAAGGACACTGTTGCCGCCATCCTGCTCAATAATCCAGGTGTCGCAGCCTATGCCTTGGCCGATCCGCTGAAAATGGGCTGCCAGGTGCTGTGGGGACTGACGGACGAGCAAGCATGGTCCGACGCCCTGAAAGAACAGACGATCCCTTTGTGGGGGCGCTCTCCCCGTGAGCTCTTCCAACAAGTGGGCACAGAATGGATGCGTGAGTTCAATGCCGATCACTGGCTGAAGCGAGCGGAACTGGCGATCAACCCGCCGATTGAATCATC
Organism: Pseudomonas sp. 2hn; assembly: GCF_019646095.1. Taxonomy (NCBI): domain Bacteria; kingdom Pseudomonadati; phylum Pseudomonadota; class Gammaproteobacteria; order Pseudomonadales; family Pseudomonadaceae; genus Pseudomonas; species Pseudomonas sp. 2hn. Next base: position 4,222,989 of record NZ_CP081016.1, read on the forward strand.
TGAGCCGGCCAACATTACGACGCTTGAGAGCATTGACGCCCCCTTCAGACTGGCAGCACAGGCGTTTTTCGGCTTCACCAGTGCCCAGGTGTGGGACGAGCAATGCTCGATCCAGCTCGACGCCTATTGGGGTGTGCGCCCGCAAGAAATCGTCGAGCTGCTATCCCGGAAGGCTCACTTGCTATACCCGGGCTACTCAAGTAAACGCGCTACCCTGCCCACAGTGGCACCACGTCCGCTTGCGCCCCTACCGGCCCACGTCCATACCATCATCATCAAGGATATTCGCTTCGAGAACGAAGCCAGTTACCTGCGTAGCCATAACGGCAAAATATGGCACATCAAACGCCCGAATTCTCAGCTGGTGAATCCACACAGCTCGGAGTCAGGAATCGCGCAACAGCCGGGGGATACGACGATCATGAACGACTCCACGCTCCAGGCCTTGGCGAATCGAGTAGCCGACGCCTGGCAGGAGATCCGGCCAACGCACTGACGGAACAGGCTTGAATCAATGCGTCACTGTGGCGATGACGTCAGCGGCAACCTGTGGACTCACATGAGCTCGCTCCAGCGCCGCAGCCATTAAGCGCTCGATCTTTTCCAGATCGGAAAAATTACCGTTCTCCAAGTAGTTAGTGACTATATTCAGATAATAAATGGCTTGGTCTTCATCCAATAGCAGCGCATCGACAAGGGCAATGTGGGCGTCTGTCTTACTGCAGTTACCCATCGCTACTTGGGTACCCAAGGCCATCAGGGCGAGACGCAGGTTTCCTGCGTTGCTGGCAAGTGCCAGTGCGCGCCCCTGAAAACGGATAGTCAGCACTGCGACCTTGTCAAGCTTGCAGGTTCTTATAACTGCATCGCCTTCGTCAGTCACCTTGCTATAAATCCAATCATCACCCCGTTCGATATGATCCGAGTATCTCTGCGAGTAAGGATAGAACCATAGCAGTTGCCTGCCATCGGGGTAGTCGTCAGAGACCACGTAACCCTGCCGATCACGCATAGGATCAAAGCTCTTCTTGAAGGCGTTACAGGCCTTGCACGTGAGGATCAGGTTGTAAGGCTCGAAGGTGAATTGCCCATAGCCAAAGGTATGTTGCCGGTCACCAAACGCATTACTCTTTCCTTTCGCTTGCGTGCATTCGCTTGATGCGGATTTCGGTAGAATATGATCCAACTCTCGATGCCCAACCTCATCTCTGTCGATGGGTACCTGGCAATAAGCACAACGATACCCCTGCAAAGTGAGCAACCTCGAACGCAGATTACCGACATCCGTATTGATGGACCACGCCCTCCCTGCAACACCATGCGCCCGAACAGCGGTTAGCAGAGGCAGATCCTGTTCTTCAAAATCCAATGTTTCGAACAGCTCCATCTCAGGACTCCTGCTGACCTGAAAAACGCTGCAGGATGCTGGTAATCACATTACGCATCGGGTCGTGCATGGGCAGCGTCTCCCGCCCCTCAGACAATTCCTTTCTGATGACTTCGATTTCACGTTGCGTCACTGGTTTCTTTTCCCTGATCAACGACAGCGCGATATCTGCCGTGGCAGTGAATCCAGGCGCACGCGTCGAATCGATACCGAAAATATTCTCGTAGACATCTGAGGCACTCCACCCGAACGTACTCTCCATGGCTTCACTTCGGATTTCGAGCACGCCATCATCCAAACTCATTCCGGACCTCAGCGCGACGACGCTACCCCACTCAGGATCAACCCCCGACGCAACTAGGGGTGAATGGGTAGCAATGACAGCCTGTACCTCCCCGCACTCTCGGAAGATGCTGTTAAGCATGGAGGTATATTGTTGTTGCCATTTGGGATGAAGACTATTCTCAGGCTCGTCCACCAGCACCAGGCTGCCTGGCCGTAGCTCTGCACATAACCCGGCGAAACCTGCCAGCCACCCCCACTGTCCAGAGCTCAAATCTTGCCCTTTCAGTTTGAGCGCCTCGTCCTTTTCCTCGTCACCGCTATTCTCTGCGACGTCGGTCAAACGAAAGAAAGAGGTACCTGCCGTATCGAGAAAACCGGCTTTCAACAGAACCAGCCATTCGCCGACACCCCATCCGTATGCATCCCAGTAAGATGGCGCAACAGAAAGCTCACCATCCAACAGGGTCAGCACCGGCAAAGCGTGACTCTTGTTGATCCCCGTCAGCAGTTTGTATATGACAAGGTAATCAAGAGCCATGAACCTGCCATAGGCTCGCTCGACAGTTTCGTCCCAGCCCCTCGCCGACTGTGCCTCGGCGAATCGAGCCAGTAATTGGCTCGCTCGCTTTTCGACGTCTTCCCTGACCATGTGCTGCTTGTCAATCGGCGTGTTGAGCCACAACTTGTGATCGTCAGCCGTAGCCTTGGAGAGCTTCAGCCGAATATCCATACGAGCGCGTAACCCTAAATGTGAAAACACCCGCTCCAACAAGTGGCCACGTTGGCGGACGGCCTCAATATTATTGAGTAACGCGGCAATGAGCGCCCGCTCGCTTTGCGCTGTCCCTGCCATCCCGTTAGTCGCCCTGGCGCCGAAGTATAGAAGCGGTACACCTAGGGACTCCTTCAGCACGCCAAAGAAACTATTACTGCTCGCCCTCGGAAAACGGTCAAGCGGCGTCCCAGAAAGACACACCACGCAACTTGGCCTACCCCCACCCTCTACCTCGATCAGTCGGCCACCTGTACGGGCCCCACTTTGTCCCAAGGCGACATCCAGCAAGGCTCGCAGCACGTAACTCTTGCGAACACCATTCTGGCCGACCATTACCGTAATCCAGGTGGATGGCTGCGACTCCCCTTCGAGCAATCGCACGACCGCACAGCTTTTCTTCTCGTTTACCGTGATTTTCCTGAACATCTGCATCGTCCTTGATGGTCGAAGGGCCTAGCCCTGTGCTACCGGCCACTTTCCGGAGCCGGCTCAGAGGTAGTGCCAGCCCCCTCGAGTCTTTGACTGGATGTAGGTGGGTCTGCCACCTGCGGATCAAGCTCTGCAGGGGAACCTTGATGCTCATCCACACTGGGCTCGATCCTCGGCGCTGGGCTGGAACGGTAATCCGCCCGCCGCTTGAGCTGGAACTCGCGCACCGCGCTGTTGTGATCGTCCAGGTCGTCGGAGAACACATGACTGCCGTCGCCACGGGCGACGAAGTACAGGCTCGAGCCGTCGCTGGGGTTGAGCGCGGCGTGGATCGCCTCGCGCCCGACCATGGCGATCGGCGTCGGCGGCAGGCCGGTCATGGTGTAGGTGTTGTAGGGAGTCGGCTCGCGCAGGTCGGCGCGGGTGATCTTGCCGTTGTAGCGCTCGCCCATGCCGTAGATCACGGTCGGGTCGGTCTGCAGCATCATGCCCAGGCGCATGCGCCGCACGAACACGCCGGCGATCTGCCCGCGTTCCTGGGGAATGCCGGTTTCCTTCTCCACCAGCGAGGCCATGATCAGCGCCTGGTAAGGGTCGCGATACGGCAGGTCGGTGCTGCGCTCGGCCCACTCCTTGGCCAGCACTTCGTCCAGGCGCATGTAGGCCTGCTGCAGCAGCTCGACGTCGCTCATGCCGCGCACGAAGCGATAGGTGTCGGGGAAGAAGCGGCCTTCGGGGAACACGCCGGTATGGCCGAGCCTGTCCATCACCTCGGTATCGGACAAGCCTTCGAGGGTGTGCTTGAGCTTTTCATGCTTGGCTACCGCGGCACGCACCTGGCGGAAGGTCCAGCCCTCGACCAGGGTGATGTTGTACTGCACCACGTCGCCGCGCTTCCAGGCGTCGAACAGCTGCCCCACGGTCATGCCCGGGGTCACGCGGTATTCGCCGGTATGCAGCGGCGTGCCCGCCATGTTGAAGCGCCAGTAAAGGCGCAGCCACAGCGGGTCGTCGAGCAGGCCTTCGCTCTGCATGCGATAAAACATACGATTGGGCGTCGTGCCGCTGGGCACGTCGAGCAGGCGCTCCTGCGCCACTTGCAGGGGCTGCTCCAGGACCGAGTTGACCTTCCAGGCGGCCCAGCCCAGTGCCAGGCCGGCGAGGATCAAGCTCATTTCCAGCAGCAGCAGGAATTTGCGTCTCACGAATCAGGTATCCAGTAACGTACGGGCAACGGCCTGCAGTTTACGGGTGAGCGGCCCTGCCGGCCAGTTCAGCGCGGCGAATTCACGCACGGGCCAGATGCCGTAGACACTGTTGCAGACGAACACTTCGTCGGCCTGCTCCAGCACCTCCAGCGGCAAGTCCCGCACCTGGGTGGGAATGCCCAGCAACGCCGCCTGCTCCAGCAACGTCGCGCGCATCACCCCGGCAACGCCGCAGCGGCTCAGCTCGGCGGTCAGCAGCACGCCGTCACGCACCAGGAACAGGTTGCTGTACACCCCTTCGATCACCCGACCTTGGCCGTCACGCATCAAGCCTTCGGCAAACGCCGGATCCTGCCATTCGGCGCGGGCCAGCACCTGCTCGAGGCGGTTGAGGTGTTTGAGCCCGGCCAGCAGCGGTTGTTCCGCCAGCCGCGTCTGGCAGGCGTACAGGCGCACGCCCTGTTCGGCGTGTTCGGCGGGATAGGCCGGCAAGGGGCTGCCCTGGAGGATGCGCCGCGCCTGGGCGCCAGCCACCGGAGCATAGCCGCGCTGGCTGTCGCCGCGGGTCAGGATCAGCTTGGCGACGCCCTCGCCCAGCAGCTGGGCGAATTGCAACAGTTCATTGCGAACCAGCGTCAGGTCGGCCTCGATCGCCAGGCGCTGGCAACCCAGCGCCAGGCGGTCGAGGTGCGGGGCCAGCAGGCTGGGCCTGCCGCCGCGCACGGCGATGGTCTCGAACAGGCCATCGCCGTAGGCCAGGCCGCGGTTCTGCAGATTGACCGCAGCCGCGTCCTGGCCATCGATCCAGCTGTGCATCAGTCGGCGAACCGACGGAATACCAGCGAACCGTTGGTGCCACCGAAACCGAACGAGTTGGACAGCACCACGTCGATCGGCATGCTGCGCGCCTGGTGCGGCACGAAGTCCAGGTCGCAACCTTCGTCGGGCTCATCCAGGTTGATGGTCGGCGGCGCCATCTGGCTGTTTATCGCCAGAACGCTGAAGATCGCCTCGACCGCGCCGGCGGCGCCGAGCAGATGGCCGGTCATCGACTTGGTCGAGCTGACTGCCAGCTTGTAGGCGTGCTCGCCGAACACACGCTTGATCGCGGCCACTTCGGCGATGTCGCCGGCCGGCGTCGAGGTACCGTGGGCGTTGATGTAGCTGACGTCCTCAGGCTGGATGCCGGCATCGCGCAGGGCGTTGGCCATGCAGCGGGCGGCGCCTTCGCCGGAATCGGGCGGCGAGGTCATGTGGTAGGCGTCGCCGCTCATGCCGAAACCGACCAGCTCGGCATAGATGGTGGCGCCACGGGCCTTGGCGTGCTCCAGCTCTTCGAGCACCAGGGCGCCGGCGCCGTCGGACAGCACGAAGCCGTCACGGCCCTTGTCCCACGGACGGCTGGCACGGGCCGGCTCGTCGTTGCGGGTCGACAGCGCGCGGGACGCGCCGAAGCCGCCCATGCCCAGGCCGCAGGCGGCCATTTCGGCACCGCCGGCGATCATCACGTCGGCTTCACCGTAGGCGATGTTGCGCGCGGCCATGCCGATGCAGTGGGTGCCGGTGGTGCAGGCGGTGGCGATCGCGTAGTTCGGCCCTTGCAGACCCAGGTGGATCGACAGGAAGCCGGAGATCATGTTGATGATCGAGCCCGGCACGAAGAATGGCGAAATCCGGCGCGGCCCCTGCTCGTGCAGGGTCTTGCTGGTCTCTTCGATGTTGGTCAGGCCACCGATGCCCGAGCCCATGGCCACGCCGATGCGCTCGCGGTTGGCGTCGGTGATTTCCAGGCCGGCGTTGCGCACCGCCTGGAAGCCGGCCGCCAGGCCGTACTGGATGAACAGATCGAGCTTGCGGGCCTCCTTGGCCGACAGGTACTGCTCGACTTCGAAGCCCTTTACCGAGCCGCCAAAACGGGTGGAGTAGGCAGACAGATCCGTATGCTCGATCGGACCGATGCCACTGCGGCCAGCCAGAATGCCCTGCCAGGTGCTCGGTACATCGGTACCCAGTGGCGACAGCATACCCATACCAGTGACCACGACGCGTCTACGCGACACAGTACTCTCCTCATTTCCAAATTACAGAGTCTCTTGCCAGTGCACTGGCGCGGCCAATGGCCTGGCAACAGACTCCGCTGATTGCAGGGCTTGCAAAGAAAAAACCGCACGCCGGCGACGGCAGTGCGGTTTTTCCCGACAAGTAGCGTCGACTGAAACGTCTTAGGCCTGGTGGGCGTTGACGTAGTCGATGGCAGCTTGAACGGTAGTGATCTTCTCGGCTTCTTCGTCAGGGATTTCGGTCTCGAATTCCTCTTCCAGAGCCATCACCAGCTCAACGGTGTCAAGCGAATCGGCACCCAGGTCCTCAACGAAGGAAGAGGTGTTCTTCACTTCATCTTCCTTGACGCCCAGTTGCTCGGCGACGATTTTCTTGACGCGTTCTTCGATGGTGCTCATACCTAGTTTTCACTCCTAATGGACATATGTCAGGCAGCTGGCCGGTGACCAAGTTTATAGGAAGACGCCTGCTTTTCAAGCGTAACGCGCCTTCCACCAGGCCACCGGGCCCTCTGCCCGGAATCTGGTTGCAGCTTTATAACGGATTTTAGGCTCGCAGTATGACTCTTTTTTGAAGCAATCCGTCACATTGAGTTGCGGTTTTTACATGTACATCCCGCCGTTCACCGGCACGGTGGCGCCGGTGACATAGGCTGCGCCGTCGGAAGCCAGGAAGGAAACCACTTTCGCGATCTCCTCGGCCTGGCCCAGGCGGCCCAGCGGAATCTCTTTCAGCATGGCCTCGCGCTGCGCTTCGGCCAGCTCGCGGGTCATGTCGGTGTCGATGAAGCCCGGGGTCACCGAGTTGACGGTGATGCCACGCGAGCCCACTTCACGGGCCAGGGCACGGCTGAAGCCTTCCAGACCGGCCTTGGCGGCCGCGTAGTTGGCCTGGCCGGCGTTGCCCATGGCACCCACTACCGAGCCGATGCTGATGATACGACCCCAGCGGGCCTTGGTCATGCCGCGCAGCACGCCCTTGGACAGACGGTAGAGACTGTTGAGGTTGGTGTCGATCACATCGAACCACTCGTCGTCCTTCATCCGCAGCATCAGATTGTCGCGGGTGATGCCGGCGTTGTTGACCAGGATGGCCGGTGCACCGAACTGCTCGCCGATGGCGCCCAGCACCGCGTCCACGGACTCGGCGCTGGTGACGTTCAGCTCAAGGCCGGTGCCGTTGATGCCGTGCTCTTTCAGAGTGGCGGCAATACGCTCGGCGCCCGACGCGGTGGTGGCGGTACCGATCACGGTCGCGCCCTGACGGCCCAGCTCGAGGGCGATGGCCTGGCCGATACCACGGCTGGCGCCGGTGACCAGTGCAACTTTACCTTGCAGGCTCATGCAAGCTTCTCCGAATTCAGGCCAGCGCCGCACGGGTGGCGGCGACGGCGTCTGGGGTGTTGAGGTTGTAGGTGGTCACGCCGTCGGCGCAACGCTTGTTCAGGCCGGCCAGGACCTTGCCCGGGCCGCATTCGACCAGGTTCACCGCGCCGCGCTCGGCCAGGGCCTGCACGCACTCTACCCAGCGTACCGGCTGGTACAGCTGAGCCAGCAGGTCTTGCTTGAGAGCGTCGAGGTCGGCGGCGATGGCGGCGGTGACGTTCTGCACCACCGGGATCTGCGGGGCCTTCCATTCGATGGCGTTGACCGACTCGGCGAACCGCTCGGCGGCCGGCTTCATCAGCGCGCAGTGCGACGGCACGCTGACCGCCAACGGCAGGGCGCGCTTGGCACCGGCCTCTTTGCACAGCTCCATGGCGCGATCCACCGCCGCCTTGTTGCCGGCGATGACCACCTGGCCAGGGGAGTTGAAGTTCACCGCGCTGACCACTTGGTCTTCGGCGGCCTTGGCGCAGATCTCGACCACGACCGCGTCGTCCAGGCCGAGGATCGCGGCCATCGCGCCGTGGCCGGCCGGCACAGCCTCCTGCATCAGCTGACCGCGGCGCTCGACAAGGCGCACGGCGTCTTTCAGCGACAGGCTGCCAGCGGCGACCAGGGCGCTGTATTCACCCAGGCTGTGACCGGAGACGTACGCAGGCTGCGCGCCACCCTCTTCCAGCCACAGGCGCCACAGGGCGATCGAGGCGGTCAGGATGGCCGGCTGGGTCTTGTCGGTCTGGTTGAGTTGTTCTTCCGGGCCTTCCTGGACCAGCTTCCACAGGTCGTAGCCCAGGGCCTCGGACGCTTCCTTGAAGGTCTCGACGATTACCGGTTTTTCGGCGCCCAGCTCTTTGAGCATGCCCAGCGACTGGGAACCTTGACCAGGAAAGACGAATGCGAGGGATGCAGACATTGAACAAGCCCTTATGATCTTGTCGTCGGATAGGGTGCGCCGGGCCGTGGGCCGGGCGCGCAATCTGAAAGCTTGGATGGATACACAGACCAAGCGGTCACATTTAAGCACTTCATCGGCGATATGCCTAAGGTCTTTGTTTGCCTGTGCCGGCCCTTTCGCGGGTAAACCCGCTCCCACAGGATTGCCACAGGCCTGAAGGTTGCAGGGTACCTGTGGGAGCGGATTTATCCGCGAAGAGGTCGGCACAGGCTACGGCAGCAAGTCCTCCAGACGCCCATGCAGGCGCTGCGGCAGGTTCTCCTGGATCTCGATCAGCGCCCGCTGGATCGCGCTCTGCAAGCCCTGCACGCCCGCCGAACCATGGCTCTTGATGACGATGCCCTGCAACCCCAGGAAGCTTGCGCCATTGTGTCGCGCCGGCGCCAGGTCGGCCTGCAGGCGCTTGAGCAACGGCATGGCCATGGCCCCCGCCGCCCGCGCCAGCAGCCCGCCACGGAACAACGCCTCGATGCGCGCACCGATCATGGTCGCCAGGCCTTCGCTGGACTTGAGCAGGATATTGCCGACGAAACCGTCGCACACCACCACGTCCGCCTCGCCACGGTACAGCCCGTCTCCCTCGACGAAGCCGATGTAGTTCAGGCCCCGGGCGTTCTGCAGCAGACTGGCGGCCAACTTGACCTGCTGGTTGCCCTTGATGTCCTCGGTGCCGATATTGAGCAGCGCCACCCGCGGCCGGTGCACGCCCAGGGCTTGGGCAGCCACCGAGCCCATCACGGCGAACTGGTAGAGGTTTTCCGCGCTGCAATCGACATTGGCGCCGAGGTCGAGTAGCTGACAATAGCCGGCCTGGGTCGGAATCGCCGCCACCATCGCCGGGCGATCGATGCCGGGCAGGGTCTTGAGCACCAGGCGCGACAGGGCCATGAGCGCACCGGTATTGCCGGCGCTCACGCAGGCCTGGGCCTTGCCATCACGCACCAGTTCGAGGGCGACGCGCATCGACGAGTCCGGCTTGCCCCGCAACGCCTGCGATGGCCGCTCGTCCATGCCGATCACTTCGCTGGCCGCGACAATCTGCAGGCGCGCGCGATCCGCAGCCGCAAGGCCGCTGACGAGATCTTCAAGGAGGGAGGGTTGACCGACGAGGGTCAGGTGCAGCGAGGGGGTAGCCGAAAGGCAGGCAATGCTAGCCTGGACAATGTTGCGGGGACCGAAGTCCCCGCCCATTGCGTCAATCGCGATGATCTGAGCGGACAAGGATTACTCGTCGGCGCCCTTGTCGATCACTTTGCGACCACGGTATACGCCTTCTGGCGATACGTGGTGACGCAGGTGTACTTCACCGGTGCTCTTCTCTACCGACAGAGCTTCTGCCGACAGGGCGTCGTGCGAACGGCGCATGTCACGGGCAGAGCGGGATTTTTTGTTCTGCTGAACAGCCATAATTGATTAACTCCTAAACGTTTGGGTCACGCTTTAACTGCGCCAATACACTGAACGGGTTGGACCGCGATACCTCGTCCTTGCTCGGCTCGGGCTCATCGAGTCCCGCCGGCTGCTGGCATTCTTCCGGATGATGAGCAGGCACGATCGGCAGGGCGAGCAACAGCTCTTCCTCGACCAACGCCTGCAGATCCAAAGGATCTTCGCCCAGTTCCAGCACGTCATAGCCTTTCGGCAACGACTGGGTGTTCGCACCCTCCTTCACCACGGCGTATGTGCATTCGCTGTGAATCGGCAGGGTGACCAGCTCAAGACAACGCTGGCAAACCATCTTGACTTCGACGTCCAGCGCGCTGTGGATAACCACCACGTGCTGTTCATCTCGTTCAAAATCGAACTTCGCCTGCACCGTACCGACATTGTCGGAAAGCGGGTCGCAGAGTCTTTCCAAATCAGCGAGTTGCAGCGAACCTTCGAGGGTTACGCCACGATCAGCCAATTTGCGCGGGTCAACGTGAGGTGGAATCGGGTCATTCAACATAGGCGCAGCATTCTAGGGATGCACCCCCTCCCTGTCAAAGGAAATTAGGTGTCATCTCGCATGTTAGAATTCGGGGTAATTGCCCAGGAGTCTACCATGCTTCCCTTGTTACTGGCTTCCAGCTCTGCGTACCGCCGCGAACTGCTCACCCGCCTGCGCCTGCCCTTCACCTGGGCGAGCCCCGACCTTGACGAACGGCGCCTCGATGGCGAGCCCGCCGTCGAGCTGGTCCGTCGCCTGGCCCGAGAGAAGGCCGAGGCCCTGGCCGCCAGCCACCCCGACCACCTGATCATCGGCTCCGACCAGGTGGCGGTACTGGGCGAGCAGATCCTCGGCAAGCCCCACACCTTCGAACGCGCCTGCGAGCAATTGCTGGAGGCTAGCGGGCAGCAGGTCACCTTCCTCACCGGACTGGCGCTGCTGAACAGCGCCACCGGCCACTGCCAGGTCGATTGCGTGCCGTTTACCGTGACGATGCGCGAGCTGGACCGGGAGCGCGTGGAGCGCTACGTGACGACCGAGCAGCCGCTGGACTGCGCCGGCAGCTTCAAGGCGGAGGGATTGGGGGTCAGCCTGTTCCAGAGCACCCATGGCTGTGATGCCACGAGCCTGATCGGACTGCCTCTGATTAGACTGGTGGACATGCTGCACAAGGAGGGTGTGCAGGTGCCTTGAACATGCAATCGCGGGGCAAGCCCGCTCCCACGAGACCGATGAGCGCCCCGTGGGAGCGGGCTTGCCCCGCGATGAATGCCACGCCGATTCAGCTCAGCGCAGCGAAGGCCCCTGGAACCCCATGTACAGCGCCAGACGCTCAGCCACGCTGGCACCAATGCGCTTGGAGAAGCGATCGAATGGCGACTCCTGCACGGTGAAGTCCACCAGCTCCTTCTCGCCCACAATGTCGCGGGCGACATAGCTGGCACTGCCCAGCCCATCCACCAGCCCCAGCGCCTTGGCCTGCTCGCCGGACCAGATCAGCCCGCTGAACAGCTCCGGATGCTCCTTGTCCTTCAACCGCTCACCCCGCCCCTGCTTGACCATGGCGATGAACTGGCGATGCGTGGTATCCAGCACGCCCTGCCAGAACGCGGTCTCCTCGGGCTTCTGCGGCGAGAACGGATCAAGGAACGCCTTGTGCTCGCCGGCGGTGTAGGTGCGACGCTCCACCCCCAGTTTGTCCATGGTCCCGACGAAGCCATAGCCGGCCGCGGTGACACCGATGGAGCCGACCAGACTGGCCTTGTCGGCATAGATCTCGTCGGCGGCGCTGGCGATGTAGTAGGCGCCGGACGCGCCCAGGTCACTGATGACCGCATACAGCTTGATGGCCGGATACTCGGCGCGCAGACGACGGATCTCGTCATACACGTAGCCCGACTGCACCGGACTGCCGCCCGGGCTGTTGATGCGCATGACCACGGCCTTGGTCTTCGGATCCTTGAACGCCTCGCGCAGGCTCTTGACGATATTGTCGGCGCTGGCCGGCTCCTGGTCGGCGATCACCCCGCGCACCTCGACCAGCGCGGTGTGGTTGCCGCTGCGCGAGGCCGCCTTGTCCACATCCATCAACGGCGTGAACAGGAACAGGATGCCGAACAGGTAAACGAAGGTCAGCAGCTTGAAGAAGATCCCCCAGCGCCGCGCCCGGCGTTGCTCCTGGACGCCGGCCAGCAAGGTCTTCTCCAGCAGCTTCCAGCTCTTGCGCTCCTCGCCGGTTTCGTCCGGCTCGGGCGCCTTCCATTCGTCAGTCATGCTCACCTACCTTGGAAATTGATCTGCGCAGGCTCGGCCAGCCATTCGCGCAACTGGGAAAAATGCTCGATGCACACCTGCGGCCCGTATTCGGCCAGGGCCTGCAGCGGCATGGCGCCGTAGCCCACGGCAACCGAATGCATGCCGGCATTGCTGGCCATCTGCAGGTCGAACGCCGAATCTCCGACCATCAGCGCCCGCCCGGGTTCGACCCGACAATGGGCGAGAATCTCTTCGAGCATCAGCGGATGCGGCTTGCCACGGGTTTCGTCGGCAGCCCGGGTGATGTCGAAATAGCCTTCCCAGCCATTGGCCTTGAGCACGCGATCCAGGCCGCGCCGCGCCTTGCCCGTGGCCACCGCCAGACGATACCCCTCGGCACGGAACGCTTCCAGCGACTCGACCACGCCGTCGAACAACGGCGACGGCTGCTGGTCCAGCGCCATGTACACGTCGGCGTAGTGCTGACGGAATGCCTCGACCTGCGGCACATCGAGGTGCGGGTACAGGGTGGCGATCGCCTCCCCCAGCGCCAGACCGATGATGCCCTTGACCGCCTCGTCGCTGCTGGCGGCCTCGCCGGCACGCCCGGCGGCCACGTTCATCGCCTCGACGATGCGCCCGATGGAATCGGCCAGGGTGCCGTCCCAATCGAAAATCAGCAGGTCATAACATTTATTCATGGATCAGGACGCCAGCCGCTCGATGGTCTTGGCCCACATCTCGTCCACCGGCGCCTCGAGCTTGAGCTCGCCACCGTCGGGCAGCGGCACGGTCAGCTGGTAGGCATGCAGGAACAGACGCTTGCCGCCCAGCTCGCGGATCTCGCGAGTGAAGTCTTCATCGCCGTACTTGCTGTCGCCGGCGATCATGTGCCCGGCATGCAGGGTATGCACACGGATCTGGTGGGTACGCCCGGTGATCGGCCGCGCCTCGACGATGGTGGCGAACTCGCCGAAACGGCGCAGCACGCGGAACATCGTCAGCGCGTCCTTGCCCTCGTCGTTGACCTCGACCATGCGCTCGCCGGAACGCAGGTTGCTCTTCTGCAGCGGCGCATTGACCTGCTTCTTGGAGGTCGGCCAGTGGCCGCGCACCAGCGCCATGTAGCGTTTGTCGACGCCATCGCCGCGCAGGGCGGCGTGCAGGTGGCGCAGCATGCTGCGCTTCTTGGCGATCATCAGCAGGCCCGAGGTGTCGCGGTCCAGGCGATGCACCAGCTCCAACTCCTTGGCGTCCGGGCGCAGCTGGCGCAGCGCCTCGATCACGCCGAAGCTCAGGCCGCTGCCGCCGTGCACGGCGATGCCGGCCGGCTTGTTCATCACGATCAGCGCCTTGTCCTCGTAGACAATCGCGGCCTCCAGGCGCTGCAGCAGCCCCTGGGCCACCGGCGCCGGCTCGTCGCGCTCGGGCAGGCGCACCGGCGGCACGCGCACGATATCGCCGGCCTGCAGCTTGTACTCGGGTTTGATCCGGCCCTTGTTGACCCGCACCTCACCCTTGCGCAGGATGCGGTAGACCAGGGTCTTGGGCACGCCCTTGAGGGCCGTGATGAGGAAATTGTCGATGCGCTGGCCGGCAAGCTCCGGCGGGACTTCGATCAGCTGAACGCCGGAAGTCGGGGGGGTATTGGTCGTCATGGCGGGATCATAACAATTTTTTATGGAATTGAAGCACTTAATCATTACTGCTATAGTCGCGAACGCCGCCAAAAGCGGCAGGCCAGCGGCACCAGGCTCTACGCCGGCCCTGACCATCGCAATTCCCGAGGACGCGAGGCCGTCCTACGGAGCGTTCGCCAGTTTAACTAAATGCCTGGAATCGCCACCAGCGCTGTGTAGAGAAGACCGAAAAAAAACGACAAGTGCGGTGTTTCACCTGCTTACCCGATTCTTTTCGCCGTACCTCTGCCCGCCACCGTCGTTTCCGCGCATTCGGGCGAATGCTTCGGAAATACCTGCCTTGGATATGTTATGGCGCCAGCCCGGAACCGGGCTGGCGAAAAATGCAACCCGTTGCGGATTCAGCGCGCGGCAGCACCGAATTTTCAAGGGATACGTGCAGGGTGGAGACGTACAGCCCTCGGACCGTGTGGCACCGAACCCGCACCAGCGCCCCACTCAACGGGCGATGAGCGGACAAGGTCCTGAACAGACGCCCTCGTGGCGTCCACGGACGACCGGTTGATTCCTCCTCCTGACTGAGTGCACCAGGCCCGCTCGATTGATTCGGATAACCTTCGAAAAGCTCGACAGGTCTTTTGGCACCGCAAAACAGGACGCGTCGTCGCGACAACGGCAGGCTGGGCAACCGGCTGGTGCCGAACGTCGCCAGACACGGGGGTGGCCCGCCACCCTTTGCGCACCTTGGCACCGACCCTGAGAAGTCGTGTGTGCCGCACGCCGTTTCCGGCAGCCCGGAAACCGACGGTACAACATGAAAAGAATGCTGATTAACGCAACTCAGCCCGAAGAGTTGCGTGTAGCCCTGGTGGACGGCCAACGTCTCTACGACCTGGACATCGAGTCCGGCGCCCGCGAGCAGAAAAAGGCCAACATCTACAAAGGCAAGATCACCCGGATCGAGCCCAGCCTCGAAGCCGCCTTCGTCGACTTCGGCTCCGAACGTCACGGCTTCCTGCCGCTGAAGGAAATCTCCCGCGAATACTTCAAGAAAGCCCCTGAAGGCCGGGTCAACATCAAGGAAGTCCTGAGCGAAGGCCAGGAAGTCATCGTCCAGGTCGAGAAGGAAGAGCGCGGCAACAAAGGCGCCGCCCTGACCACCTTCATCAGCCTGGCCGGCCGCTACCTGGTACTGATGCCCAACAACCCGCGCGCCGGTGGCATCTCCCGCCGCATCGAAGGCGAAGAGCGCAACGAATTGCGCGAAGCACTGAACGGCCTGACCGTTCCGGGCGACATGGGCCTGATCGTGCGCACCGCGGGCCTGGGCCGCAGCAGCGAAGAAATGCAGTGGGACCTCGACTACCTGCTGCAGCTGTGGACCGCCATCAAGGAAGCCTCGCAAGACCGCGCCGCGCCGTTCCTGATCTACCAGGAAAGCAACGTCATCATCCGCGCCATCCGCGACTACCTGCGCCAGGACATCGGCGAAGTGCTGATCGACAGCATCGACGCCCAGGAAGAAGCCCTGACCTTCATCCGCCAGGTGATGCCGCAGTACGCCAGCAAGGTCAAGCTGTACGAAGACAGCGTGCCGCTGTTCAACCGCTTCCAGATCGAAAGCCAGATCGAAACCGCCTTCCAGCGCGTGGTCGACCTGCCGTCCGGCGGCTCGATCGTCATCGACCCGACCGAAGCCCTGGTGTCCATCGACATCAACTCGGCGCGCGCCACCAAAGGCAGCGACATCGAAGAGACCGCCCTGCAGACCAACCTGGAAGCGGCCGAAGAGATCGCCCGCCAGCTGCGCCTGCGTGACATCGGCGGCCTGATCGTCATCGACTTCATCGACATGACCCCGGCCAAGAACCAGCGCGCCGTCGAAGAGCGCGTGCGTGAGTGCCTCGAGGCCGACCGTGCCCGCGTGCAGGTAGGCCGCATCTCGCGTTTCGGCCTGCTGGAAATGTCCCGTCAGCGCCTGCGTCCATCGCTGGGCGAAAGCAGCGGCATCGTCTGCCCACGCTGCTCCGGCACCGGCATCATCCGTGACGTCGAGTCGCTGTCGCTGGCGATCCTGCGCCTGATCGAAGAAGAAGCGCTGAAGGACCGCACCGCCGAAGTACGCGCCCAGGTGCCGATCCCGGTCGCCGCCTTCCTGCTCAACGAGAAACGCAACTCGATCACCAAGATCGAACTGCGCACTCGCGCACGCATCATCATCCTGCCGAACGATCACCTGGAAACCCCGCACTTCGAAGTCCAGCGCCTGCGCGACGACAACCCGGACGTGCTGAACAACCAGTCCAGCTACGAGATCGCCTCGGCCGAGACCGAAGAAGCGCCGCAGCCGACCGCCACCCGCACCCTGGTACGCCAGGAAGCCGCGGTCAAGACCGCGCCGGCCCGCGCCAACGCCCCGGTGCCAGCCGCCGCTGAAGAGCAGCCGGCACCTGCCACGCCGGTCGCCGCCCCTGCCGCCGCCGAACCGAGCCTGTTCAAGGGCCTGGTGAAGTCGCTGGTCAGCCTGTTCGCCGGCAAGGAAGAACCTGCCGCCGCACCGGCCGCCGCCACCGAGAAGCCTGCCACCGAGCGCTCGCCACGCAATGAAGAGCGTCGCAACGGTCGCCAGCAGAGCCGCAACCGCAACGGTCGTCGCGAAGAAGACCGCAAGCCACGCGAAGAGCGCGGCGAGCGCGCCCCGCGTGAAGAGCGTCAGCCTCGCGAAGAGCGTGCCCCGCGTGAAGAACGCGCGCCACGTGAAGAGCGTCAACCGCGCCAGCCACGTGAAGACCGCCGCGGCAACCGCGAAGAGCGCGTGCGCGAACTGCGCGAGCCGCTGGACGCCGCACCGGTCGCCCGCGAAGAACGCGCCCCGCGTGAAGAGCGCGTAGCCCGTGAAGAGCGCGCTCCACGCGAAGAGCGTGCACCGCGTGAAGAACGCGCTCCTCGCGAAGAGCGCGCACCGCGTGAAGAACGTGCTCCTCGCGAAGAGCGCGCACCGCGTGAAGAACGTGCTCCTCGCGAAGAGCGCGCACCGCGTGAAGAACGCGCCCCTCGTGAAGAGCGTGCACCGCGTGAAGAACGTGCCCCTCGCGAAGAGCGTGCGCCACGTGAGGAACGCGCCCCACGCGAAGAGCGCCAGCTGCGCCCTGAGGTGCAGGCCGCCGAACAGGCCGTGGAGCTCGCCGAGGAGCAACTGCCGAACGAAGAGCTGCTGCAGGACGAGCAGGAAGGCGCCGATGGCGAGCGTCCACGCCGCCGCTCGCGTGGCCAGCGTCGTCGCAGCAACCGTCGTGAGCGCCAGCGCAACGCCAATGGCGAGCTGATCGAAGGCGGCGACGAAGACGCCGGCGAAGAGCAGCCACAACAGCACCAGGCCACCGAGCTGGGTGCCGAACTGGCCGCCGGCACTGCCGTCATCGCTGCCGTTGCCACCAGCAACATCAGCGCCGACGCCGAGGCCGAAGCCAACCAGCAGGCCGAGCGCGCCAGCGCCGCTGTCGCCGAGACCCAGGTGGAAATCACCGAAGTCGTGGCCGAGCAGGTCGCCATCGCCCCGGTGGTCGAGCAGCCTGTCAGCGAGCCAGTGGTCGCCGCCGAGCCGAGCATCGAGCCTGTCGTCGAAGTGGCGCCGCAGCCTGTGGTCGAAGAAGCCGCCGCCGAGCAGCCGGCCGCCGTTGTCGAGGCAGCTGTCGAGCCTGCAGCGGTCCTGGAAGCCCCTGTGGTGGAAGCGGGCGAGATCGAGAAGGCACCGGTTGCCGAAGTGGTCGAAGCCCAGGCGCCAGTCGCCGAGCAACCTGCTCCGGTGGCCGAAGCCGTCGAAGCCCAGCCTGAAGTGGTCGAAGCCCCGGTGGCCGAGCCTGCGCCAGCCGTGGTTGCCGAAGAAGCGCCGGCCGAGCCGTCCACCATCATGCTGCCGAACGGCCGTGCGCCGAACGACCCGCGTGAAGTGCGTCGCCGCAAGCGTGAAGCCGAAGCAGCCGCTGCTGCCCTGGCCGCCGCCGCCCCGGCCGAAGCCCTGGAAACCGCTGACGAGCACAAGCCTCATCACGGTTGATAGCCTCGGCTGAATGAAAAAGCCCCGCCAGTGCGAACTGGCGGGGCTTTTTCTTTGCCGGGTGGATGGCACCGGCTTCGCCGGTGATCGCGGGGCAAGCCCGCTCCTACAAGGGCAACACCCTACCTGTAGGAGCGGGCTTGCCCCGCGATAGGGCTGGCACAGGCCAACCCATCAGTACAGGTTCGGCTCCATCTCCAGCTCCACCCCGAAGCGCTCGAGGATATCCGCCTGGATCCGCCGAGCCAGCGCATGCAACTGCGCCCCGCTCGCCTGGCCGTAGTTCACCAGCACCAGCGACTGCAAGCGGTGCACCCCGGCATCGCCATCGCGATAGCCTTTCCACCCCGCCTGCTCGATCAGCCAGCCAGCCGCCAACTTCACCTGGCCATCAGCCTGGGGATAGGCCACCACGCCGGGATGCCCGGCACGGATACGCTCGACCAACGCAGCGGACACCACCGGATTCTTGAAGAAGCTCCCGGCGTTGCCCAGCTCAGCCGGATCCGGCAGCTTTTCCCGACGAATACTGCAGATCGCGTCGCTGATTGCCTGCGCGGTCGGCTGCTCGACGCCCTGCTCCGCCAGGCGCTGACGCACCGGGCCGTAGTCCAGGTGTGCCTGCAACGTGCGATTCAAGGCAAAGCGCACCCGCACAATCAGCCAGCGCCCGGGGTTGCGCTTGAACAGGCTGTCGCGATAGCCGAACGCGCACTCTTCCAGCGAGAAGTCCCGCAGCTCGCCTGTCTCGCGGTCGAGCGCGGTCAAGCCGGCGAACACATCCTTGATCTCCACGCCATAGGCACCGACGTTCTGCATCGGCGCGGCGCCCACGGTGCCGGGGATCAGGCTGAGGTTTTCCAACCCGCACAAGCCCTGCCCAAGGCTCCACTGCACGAACGGGTGCCAAGGCTCGCCGGCCTCGGCCTCCACCACCACCCGCTCACCATCGTCGCTGAGCAGGCGTCGGCCACGACTGGCCATATGCAGCACCAGGGCCTCGACATCGCGGGACAGCAGCAGGTTGCTGCCACCGCCGATCACCAGCACCGGTACCTGCCGCTCGGCGGCCTGGGCCAGGGCCTGGCGGACTTCGTCGTCGTCATGCACCTGGGTGAAGTAGCGGGCACTGACATCGATACCGAAGGTGTTGTAGGGCTTGAGCGACACGCGCTCCTGCCAGTGCGCCGTCATAACCGCCCCTTGATTTCCACGACCAGCTCGCGGCAGGCCGCCTCGATCAGGTCCAGGACCTGCTCGAAGCCTTCGGCACCGCCGTAGTAAGGGTCCGGCACTTCGTCCAGGGCCGCGCCATAGCGGCGCAGGAACAGGTCGAGCTCGCCCTTGGCGTTGTGCGGGCGCAGGGCCTGCAGGTTGCCCAGGTTGCTCTTGTCCATGGCCAGGACCAGGTCGTAGTCGGCGAAGTGCGCCGCCTTGACCTGCTGGGCACGCTGGCGCGACAGGTCGTAGCCACGGGCCAGGGCCGCCTTGCAGGTGCGACTGTCGGGCGCCTTGCCGACATGCCAGTCGCCGGTGCCGGCGGAGGCCACCTGCACCACCTCACCCAGGCCTGCGGCCTCGAGCTGGTGGCGCAGCACGCCTTCGGCGGTCGGCGAGCGGCAGATATTGCCGAGGCAGACGAACAGGACGCGCATCAGGCCTCCAGCAAGCGCCTTACGCGCTCCAGGTCTTCAGGGGTGTCCACACCCACCGCCGGCGCCTCGATGGCGTCGGCGACATGGATGCGCACGCCGTGCCACAGGGCGCGCAGCTGCTCCAGCGATTCGGTCTGCTCCAGCCAGCACGGGCCCCAGGCGACGAAGTCCTGGAGGAAGCCCACGCGGTAGGCGTACATGCCGATATGGCGGCGATAGGGCACGCCCTCCGGCAACTGCTCACGATCCTTGGCAAAGGCATCCCGCGCCCAGGGCAGCGGCGCGCGGCTGAAGGTCAGGGCCAGGCCATGCTTGTCGCTGACCACCTTGACCGCATTGGGGTTGAAAATGGTTTCCGGGGCGTGGATCGGCTCGGCCAGGGTGGCGATGCCGGCTTCCGGGTGTGCGGCGAGGTTGGCCGCCACCTGGTCGATGATCACCGGCGGAATCAGCGGCTCGTCGCCCTGCACGTTGACCACGATGGCATCGGCGGCCAGGCCCAGCTGGGCGGCCACCTCGGCCAGGCGATCGGTGCCCGACTCATGGTCGGCGCGGGTCAGCAGCACCTCGGCGCCGAACGCCCGGCAGGCCTCGACGATGCTGGCATCGTCGGTGGCGATGACCACGCGGCTGGCGCCGCTCTTGCGCGCCTGCTCCCACACATGCTGGACCATCGGCTTGCCGGCGATCGGCAGCAATGGCTTGCCCGGCAGGCGCGTGGAGCGCAGCCGGGCGGGAATCACCACGGTGAAGTCCAGGCTCATTTGTCCAGGCGCTCTTCGTCGGTCAGGGTGCGCGCCTCGCTTTCCAGCATCACCGGGATGCCGTCGCGGATCGGATAGGCCAGGCCCGCGCCCTTGCTGATCAGCTCGGTCTTGTCGGCGCTGAGCTTGAGCGGGCCCTTGGTGATCGGGCAGGCCAGGATATCGAGCAGTTTGGTGTCCATGGAGGTGTCCTTGCGACGGAAAATGAAAAAAGGCTCAGGGGCGGCCGGGCAGCAGGCGGTCGAGCTGGGCGTCGAACCAGTCGCTGAAGGCGGGCGTCGGCACGGCGTCGACCGCCAGGTACCACCAGTCGTCGGCGGCGAAGGGCCGGCATTTCACCGCATCCTTCTCGGTCATCACCAGTGGCAGCGGTGGGCTGAACGACAGCACTTCACGGCTGTAGGGCGCATGGTCGGCGAAAGGGTGCGGCACCGGCTGCCAGTGTAGCCCCAGCAGGGTGTTGAAGAAACGTTGCGGATTGCCGATGCCGGCCACGGCGTGCAGCGCCTGGCCAGGCGGGAACAGGTCAAGGTCGCGGCGCTCGCCGCTGCGCAGGTTGATCAGCGCCGAAGGTTGCAGGCGGAAGGCGAAGCCGTCGTCGCGGTCGGTCTCAGCGCCGTTGAACAGCACCGCGTCCGCCTCGCCCAGGCGCTCGGCCGGCTCGCGCAACGGGCCGGCCGGCAGGCAGCGACGATTGCCAAGGCCCCGGGCGGCGTCGATCAGCACCAGCTCCAGGTCGCGGGCCAGGCGGTAATGCTGCATGCCGTCGTCGCACAGGATCAGGTCCGGCGCGTCGCTGACCAGCAAGGCCTGCACGGCACGGGAACGGTCGGGGTCGATCACCAGCGGCACACCGGTGCGCTGGACGATCAGCAGGGGCTCGTCACCGGCCTGCTCCGCAGGCTGGTCAGCCTGGACACGCCAAGGATGTTGCGGCGGCTTGGCGCCATAGCCACGGCTGACCACGCCGACCTTGAGCCCCTGCCGGCGGCAGTGCTCGATCAGCCAGAGGATCATCGGTGTCTTGCCGGTACCGCCGACGGTGATGTTGCCCACCACGATCACCGGTACCGGGGCACGGTAGCTGGGGCTTTCGCCACTGAGGAAGCGCGCGCGCTTGCGTATCACCACGCGGCGGTACAGCGCCTCCAGCGGGCGCAACAGGGCAAGCGCCGGGTGCCCGGCGTACCAGGCGGCGAGCAGACGGTCGGCGAAGGCCATCAGGGCTTGCCCTGCGCGGCCTCGACGGTGGTCATGCGCAACTTGCTGAAGCCGAGCTTGCCGGCCGCGTCCATTGCGGTGATCACAGCCTGGTGCGGGGTCTTGCCGTCGGCGCTGATGGCCAGCGGCAGGGTGATGTCACCGCCGGATTCCTTCTCGATCGCCTCGGTCAGGGTGTCCAGGTCGCTCTTGGGCAGCAGGTGGTTGTTCACCGAGTACACGCCGTCGGCGCTAATGGTGATCTCCACCAGCTTGCCCTGGTCGGCCGGCGGCTGCTCGGCGCTGCTGGCCTCGGGCAGCTCGACGCGCAGCTGGGTCTCGCGGGTGAAGGTGGTGGTGACCACGAAGAACAGCAGCAGCACGAACACCACATCGATCAACGACGCCAGGTTGATGTCGACGTTCTCGCGCTGGCGATTGCGCCGGAACTTCACGCCTTGCCTCCGGCCACTTCCACTTCGCGGTCACCCTGCAGCACTTCCACCAGCTTGATCGCCTCCTGCTCCATGCCCACCACCAGCTCATCGATGCGGCGCAGCAGGAAGCGGTGGAAGAACACCGCCGGGATACCGACCATCAGGCCGGCCGCGGTGGTGACCAGGGCCTTGGAGATCCCCCCGGCCAGGACGGCGGCGTTGGCGGTCATCTGCGAGCCCATGAAGGCGCTGAAGATGTCGATCATGCCCAGCACGGTGCCCAGCAGGCCCAGCAGCGGGGCCATGGCGGCGATGGTGCCGAGGGTGCTGATGTAGCGTTCCAGCTCGTGGATGACCCGCGAGGCGGCCTCCTCGATGCACTCCTTCATGATCTCGCGGCCGTGGCGCGAGTTGGCCAGGCCCGCGGCGAGGATCTCGCCCAGCGGCGAGTCGGCGCGCAGGGCCTTGAGCTTGTCACTGGTGAGTTGCTTGTCCTTGATCCACATCCACACCTGGCCCAGCAGGTGCGGCGGGGTGACACGGCTGGCGCGCAGGGTCCACAGGCGCTCGACGACGATCGCCATGGCGGCGATGGAGCTCAGGATGATCGGCAGCATCATCCAGCCACCGGACTTGACCAATTCCCACACAGTTAGCATCCCCTCGGAAAAAGGCCGCCACTCTACCATAGGACCGCCTGGGGCTCATCTGCCGGAGGTCAGGGAAACGTTCGGTCCGGGTAATCGCGGGGCAAGCCCGCTCCCACGCCAACGCGAAACCATCGTGTGAGCGGACCTGCGTGGGAGCGGGCTTGCCCCGCGATGGCGTCGGCTCAGCCCTCGTCAACCTCACGCCAGAACCGCCGCTTCCTGCGCACACCCTCCACCCCACCCCGACTCCCCAGCACCAACCGCAACGCCCCCTCCACCGCCGTGTCATGCACTGCCACCCCATGCCGCCGATAGCGCTCGATCACCTGCCCATGGGGATGCCCGAAACCATTGTGCCGCCCTCGGGAAACCAACACCCCGCGCGGCGCCGTGGCCTGGACGAACGGCTCGCTGGACGACGTGCGGCTGCCATGGTGCGGCGCCTGCAACCAGTCCACCCGAGGATCATCGGTCGCGGCCAGCCACGCCCGCTCCGCGCCGGCCTCCATGTCCCCGGCCAGCAGCAGGCGCTCGCCCTTGGCCTGCACCCGCAACGCACAGGAACGCTCGTTGCTGGAAGCCCCCTGCGGCCAATGCCAAAGCTCGAAATCGACGCCATCCCACTGCCAGCGCTCGCCACTGCGGCAAAGCGACGCCGCTTCCAGCCCGGCAACCTCGCCGGCCAGCACCCGTGCCACCGGCACCCCTCGCCGCACCGCCGCCGCCCCACCAGCATGGTCGGCATGGCCATGGCTGATCAGCATCACATCCAGCGCCTTCACCCCCAGCTTGCGCAAGGTCGGCAGCACCACCGTCTCGCCCAGGTCACGGCCACCCTGGGCCGGGCCTGCGTCATACAGCAGCGCGTGATTGCGAGTACGCAGCAGCACCGCCAGGCCCTGCCCCACATCCAGCTGCCAGACCTCCACTTGCCCCGGAGGCACCTGCTCGCGTGGTGCCCACAGCGCCAGCAGCATGACCGTGCCCGGCGCCCGCAACGGCACGCCCCGGGGCAGCAACACCAGCACGGCGCCCAGGCACACCAGCAGCCAGGCCCACAACGGCAGCGGCTCGGGTATCCAGGCCGGCTGCAGGCCCGCCAATCGCGTCAGCACGGCAAACAAGCCGTCCAACGACAGGCCCGCCAGCCACAACATCCCCTCCCCCAGCCCAGGCACCGGCAACAGGGCCGTGCCCAGCATCGCCAGCGGCAGCACGCCCAGGCTGAGCCACGGCACGGCCAGCAGATTGGCCAGCGGCGCACTGAGGCTGACGGGCAGCCCCAAGGCCAGCAGCACCGGCAACAACCCCACGGCAATCACCCACTGGGCGCGGGTCCAGGCCTGCCAGGGCCGCCAGGCGCCCAGCCGGGCGGCGAAGCACAACACCAGCACCGTCACGGCAGCGAACGACAGCCAGAACCCCGGCAACAGGCTGGCCAGCGGCTCGACCAGCAGCACGCCCGACAGCGCCATCAGCAACGGCACCCAGGCGCCCAAGTGGCGAAAGCGCAAGCGCCAGAGCAGCACCACCGCCAGCATCAGGCACGCCCGCTGCACCGGCACGCCGAACCCCGCCAGCCAGCCGTAACCCAGCGCCGCCGCCATCGCCAGGCCGCAGGCCCAGGGCAGCCACGGCAACCGCCGGGGCCAGGCCCCCAGGCGCGCCAGCCCCGCCACCAGCCCGTAGATCAATCCAGCCAGCAAGCCGATGTGCTGCCCGGAAATCACCAGCAGGTGCACCGTGCCGGTGGCCTGCAGCACCTGCCAGTCCTCCCGCGCCAAGCCTGCGCCATCCCCGAGCACCAGGGCGGCCAACGCCGCCTCCCGGCCATGGGCATCGGTGGCCAGCAAGCGCTGGCGCAGGCCGTCGCGCCAACTGCTGGCCGCCTCGCCCTGGCGCGTACCGGCCTTGACCGTGCCGGTGGCACCGACCCGCCGCGCCAACAGCGTGGCCTCCTGATCGGGGCCATGGGGGTTGAGCAGGCCCTGCGGCCGACGCAGGTTGACCGCCAGCCGCCAGTGCTCCCCCGCCCGCAGCGGCGGCCCGTCGAACCAGCTCAGTTGCACGCGTTGGGGCAACCGGGCCCGGCGCGACTGCGGCTGCTCAAGCTCGAAACGCACGCCGCGCTCGGTACGGGTCGGCAGGCCGACCACCCGCCCCTCCAGCCACAGCGTGCGACCGTCCAGCGCGGCCGGCAGGCGGTCGCCCAGGGCCTGCTGCGCCGACCAGCAGGCCCAGCACACACCCAGCACCCACCAACCCAGCGGCCAGGCCCGGGTACGCAGGCTGGCCAGGGCCAGCAACAGCAATGGAATCAGCCATCCGACCGGTGGCAAGGCAGGTAAAAAGCGCAGGCTCAACAGCCCGAGGACCAGCGCCAGCATCCCTGTGCGCATGAGATAGAGCTCCAGAAGCGAAAACGGCCCCTGAGGCTTAGCCGATCGGCGGGAAAAACCTGCTAATCAATTGTCACAAACTCTGAACGAGGCTGCGCTTCAATCAAGGCATACTGACGCCCTTCAACCCCGCCGGGAGCCCACATGCCGCGCCGTCTGTTCAAACGCTACATGCCGGACCCGACCAGCATCCGCGAACACAAGTCCTTACGCTTTTTCGGCAAGCTGCTGCACGACCCCAACCTGTGGCACCTCAATCGCCATTCGGTGGCGCGGGCCATGGGCGTCGGCCTGTTCGCGGCGTTGATCCCGATTCCCATGCAGATGCTGCTGGCCGCCGCGCTGGCGATTCCGGTGCGCGGCAACCTGCCGATCGCGGTGAGCCTGGTGTGGCTGACCAACCCGCTGACCATGCCGCCGGTGTTCTTCGTCACCTACATGACCGGCGCCTGGCTGATGCAGGTGCCGCCGCGCACGTTGCCCGACGAGATCACCGTCGACTGGGTCACCGACCAGCTGGCGACGATCTGGCAACCATTCCTGCTGGGCTCGGTGGTGTGCGGGGTGGTGCTCGGCGTGCTCGCCTACTTCACCACCATGGGCTACTGGCGCTGGTGGGTGGGCCGGCAGTGGCGCCGGCGCCAGTGCCGCTGTGCCCTCACCCGCAGCTCAGGCACGCATGCCGCGGCCGCTGACCAGCAGGCGCACGCACAGCAGGTAGAGCAGCGCGGTGGCCACCAGCATGAAGCTGATCGCCGTGCCGATGCTGATGTCCGACACCCCTAGGATGCCGTAGCGGAACGAGTTGACCATGTGCAGCACGGGGTTTGCCAGCGACACGGTCTGCCAGAACGGCGGCAGCAGGTTGATCGAATAGAACACCCCGCCCAGGTAGGTCAGCGGCGTCAGCACGAAGGTCGGGATGATCGAGATGTCGTCGAAGTTGCGGGCGAACACCGCGTTGACGAAGCCCAGCAGCGAGAAGATGGTCGCGGTCAGCAGCACCACGACGATGGTCACGCCCAGGTGATGCACCTGCAAGTGGGTAAAGAACAGCGACAGCATGGTCACGATCACCCCCACCGCCAGCCCGCGCAGCACGCCGCCCAGCACATAGCCGACGAGGATGGTGTGCGGCGACACCGGCGATACCATCAGTTCCTCGATGGAGCGCTGGAACTTGCTGCCGAAGAAGCTAGACACCACGTTGCCGTAGGAGTTGGTGATCACCGACATCATGATCAGCCCCGGCACGATGTACTCCATGTAGGTGAAGCCGCCCATGTCGCCGATCTGCCGGCCGATCAGGTTGCCGAAGATCACGAAGTACAACACCATCGTGATCGCCGGCGGCAGCAGGGTCTGCGGCCAGATGCGCAAGAAGCGCCGCACTTCGCGGTAGACGATGGTGTTCAGGGCGACCCAGTTGGTGCGCAGCTCCACACTCATACGGCCACCTTCGACAGGTTCTTTTCCACCAGGGACACAAACAGCTCCTCGAGTCGGTTGGTCTTGTTGCGCAGGCTCTGCACCTCGATGTTCTTCAGCGCCAGCTGGCCGAACAGCGCGGTGATGCCGATGTCCTTGTCCACCTGCACCTCCAGGGTGTGCGGGGTGATCAGCCGGCACGGGTAACCCTGCAGCTCAGGCGCGGCGGGCAGGTCGTGCTTGAGGTCGAGGACGAAGGTCTCGACATGCAGCTTGCCCAGCAGCTGGCGCATGCTGGTGTTCTCGACGATGGTGCCGTGGTCGATGATGCCGATGTTGCGGCACAGCTGCTCGGCCTCTTCGAGGTAGTGGGTGGTGAGGATGATGGTGATGCCCTTCTGGTTGAGCTCGGTGAGGAAGCTCCACATCGAACGGCGCAGCTCGATGTCCACCCCGGCGGTCGGCTCGTCGAGGATCAACAGGCGCGGCTCGTGGATCAGCGCCCGGGCGATCATCAGCCGGCGCTTCATGCCGCCGGACAGCGAACGCGACGGCACGTCGCGCTTGTCCCACAGCCCGAGCTGCGTCAGGTACTGCTCGGCACGCTCCTTGGCCACCTTGGGCGGAATGCCGTAGTAGCCGGCCTGGGTGACGACGATGTCGAAGGTCTTCTCGAACTGGTTGAAGTTGAACTCCTGGGGCACCACGCCCAGGCAGCGCTTGAGCGCCGCGGGCTCGCGGTCCAGGTCGTGGCCGAACACGTTGACCGTGCCGCTGGTCTTGTTCACCAGGGTCGAGAGAATGCCGATGGTGGTGGACTTGCCGGCGCCGTTGGGGCCGAGCAAGGCGAAGAAGTCGCCTTCGGAAACGTCCAGGTCGATGCCCTTGAGGGCCTGGAAACCGTTGCCGTAGGTCTTGGTCAGCTGTCGGATGGACAGGGCGGAACTCATAGCGGGTCGGGTACCGAGAAAAGGGTGCGGGACACGCCAGGTGAAGTCACTGGCGCAGTGAGTGCGGCCATGGTGCAAGGGCTGGCCGCACAAGTACAGTCACATCTATTGATAATGACTATCGAAGTGGCGTCACGTCAGGGCGCTCATCACCGCCGCCTGGTAGGCCGGGCGTTGCTTGAGGCGCTCGTACCAGGCTTGGAGGTGGCGCATGGCCGGGCGTTCAATCGGCATTTCGAACCAGGCGTAGATGAAGCTGCCCAGGGGAATGTCGCCCATGCCGATCTGCTCGCCGGAGAGGTACGGCTGTTTGGCCAGGGTCTCGTCGGCGATGGCCAGCAACTGGGCGCATTGCTTGTGCGCGGCGTTGATCGCCACCCAGTCGCGCTGGTCCTCGGCGGTACGCAGCAGGCCCCAGAACAGCGGACGGAAGGGGCCGGCGAAGGACGAGGTGGTCCAGTCCATCCACTTGTCGGCCAGGGCGCGCTGGCGCGGGTCGTCGAGGTACCAGCCTTGTTCTTCGCCGTACTCGGCACACAGGTAGCGCACGATGGTGTTGGACTCCCACAGCACCAGGTCGCCGTCTTCGAGCATGGGCACCAGGCCGTTGGGGTTGAGCGCCCGGTAGTGGGGTTCGTTGACCACGCCGAAGGCGCCGCCGGCATCGATGGACTCGAAGTCCAGGCCCAGCTCGTGGGCGATCCACAACGCCTTGCGCACATTGCTCGAATTCTTGCGGCCCCAGATCTTCAGCATGGCAACGTCCTTAATGAATGCGGGAGGGGGTCAGTCTACTCCAAGTTCGACGACAGCTTTGTAGCGTGTTCGAGATCGAGTGCCGAGTTCGACGATAGCTTTGTAGAGTGTTCGAGATCGAGCGCCGAGTTCGACGATAGCTTTGTAGAGTGTTCGAGATCGAGCGCCGCCCGCGCGGCGCATCGCGACGCAAGGCCGCTCCTACATTTGTTGCAACGTGCCGAACCTGTCAGGCCATGGTTGCCCGCCTTGGTGCATGTCTTGAGACAGGTGGAGCGGCAGTGGTGCCCACGCTGAAACCACGTCGGGCCAACAAGGCGGACCAGGTAATGGCACAGGATTGACTGGCCCGAAACAGATGTGGGAGCGGGCTTGTCCCGCGATGCGCCGCGCGGGCGGCGCTCGATCTCCCAGGCGCAGAACCTCTCTCGGCGAACACCCCTGAGCCCCCAAATCCTATGTCAGACATTTCCGAACCTGAAACCAAATGCTTCAGCCAGCAAAGCTTGGGAACTATCCTACGCGCTTGCCGGAAGCGGCCGCGTTGTCGGGGAAATACCCCAGGGATAACTTCACTGGGTCGCCGCATTTGGTGACCGGGCGTGAGAAACCCGAGCTGCATAACACAACAACGGCTCCCTTCATGGTGGCCGTGTACGGGCAGACTTCGGTCTGGCCGGGTTTGTCTTATGCCCCGGATTTCTCACCTCGTGCACGGCCGCCACCCTCATCTCGTGAGAAAAGACCTGGATGGTGGTTTTCAATGACCCGCATAAGGCTCTAATCATGAAAAAAATCGTCCCAGACCCACCCCGTCTCTCCCACTTCCTCACCATCCGCCCCACTCTCCCCCGCGACGACGCCATGGCCGCCGCCGTCGAAGTGGCCACCGCCATCTCCGACGTCCTCGACATCTACTTCAAGACCGAGCCCGGCGAAGCCCAGGACCGCCTGTTCACCGCCAGCGACTACCTCGGCCAGCTGGCCTGCGCCCTGCTCGAGCACAAGCCGCAGGTGCAGCCATGACCCGCGGGCATACCGCGGGCCGCACCACCTGCCTGGACCTGTTCAAGGTCGAGCCGGGCGTTACGTTCGAGGACGCCTTCAGCGAGTTGTCGGTGCTGCTCGGCTGTATCCGCCACCTGACCTGCGAGGCGGAGATGGAAGGCGACCTGCTGGCCGGCAGCTCGGCGCGGATCCTCAGCGCGATGGCCAAGGCGCTGATCGATGACATGGAGGTGGGGTTGAACCGCTCCAGATGATCTGATGACCGCATCGCGGGGCAAGCCCGCTCCCACGCCCGCATTGCATATCTGGCGTGGGAGCGGGCTTGCCCCGCGATGACTGCATGACATTCCCCACCGAACTCCCAGCGCCCCACCCTGTCATTTCCTAGGCAGGCCATCCACCCCAACACGTCTAAGCTCTGTGGATCGCCCCCGCCCCCCGCTTCCAAGGAGGAAGAATCATGCTGCTGTTGTGGTTGCTGGTCCTGGTGCTAGGCGCCGCGTATCTCCTGCATCGGCGCCTGGCGCCACTGCAGATCCTCGCGGCAATCGCCGCCTACACCCTGCTCATGGGCCTGTTCAGCACGGCGCCAGGCTGGCTGCTGACGCTGATCTGGGTGGTGATCGCCCTCAAGGCCGCCTTCTTCGTCCTGCCCGAGATGCGCCGCAAGCTGTTCACCGCGCCGATGTTCAGCTGGTTCCAGCGCACCCTGCCGCCGATGTCGCAGACCGAGCGCGAAGCCATCGACGCCGGCACCGTGTGGTGGGACGGCCACCTGTTCAGCGGCCGCCCCGACTGGAACACCCTGCTCGACTACGACGCGCCCAGGCTCACCGAGGAAGAGCAGGCCTTCATCGACGGCCCCACCGAGCAGCTGTGCGCCATGGTCAGCGACTGGCAGATCGGCCAGGACCTCGACCTGCCGCCGCAAGCCTGGGACTTCATCAAGCAGCACGGCTTCTTCGCTCTGATCATCCCCAAGGAATACGGCGGCAAGGGCTTCTCGGCCTACGCCCACTCCCAGGTGGCAATGAAACTGGCCACCCGCAGCGGCGACCTGGCCTCCACGGTGATGGTGCCCAACTCCCTGGGCCCGGCCGAACTGCTGCTGCACTACGGCACCGACGAACAACGCAGCCACTACCTGCCACGCCTGGCCCGTGGCGACGATATCCCCTGCTTCGCCCTCACCGGCCCCCTGGCCGGCTCCGACGCCGGGGCCATGCCCGACACCGGCGTCATCTGCAAAGGCCAGTGGCAGGGTGAAGAGGTCATCGGCCTGCGCCTGAACTGGGAAAAGCGCTATATCACCCTCGGCCCGGTCGCCACCCTGCTGGGCCTGGCCTTCAAGGCCTACGACCCCGACCACCTGCTGGGCGAGCAGACCGAGCTGGGCATCAGCCTGGCGCTGATCCCCACCGACCTCCCCGGCGTGGAAATCGGCCAGCGGCACCTGCCGCTAGGGGCTGCGTTCATGAACGGCCCCAACAGCGGCAAGGACGTATTCGTGCCGCTGGATTGCCTGATCGGCGGCCAGGCCATGCTCGGCAAGGGCTGGATGATGCTGATGAACTGCCTGTCGGTGGGCCGCTCGATCTCCCTGCCGGCGGTCGGCACGGGCGCGGCCAAGTACACAAGCCTGGTCACCGGCCAGTACGCCCGGGTGCGCGAACAATTCAACGTGCCGCTGGCCGCCTTCGAAGGCATCCAGGAGTCCTTGGCGCGCATCGGCGGCAACGCCTGGCTGATGGACAGCGCCCGCCTGCTCACCGCCAAGGCCGTGGACCTCGGGGAAAAACCCTCGGTGCTGTCGGCGATCCTCAAGTACCACCTCACCGAACGCGGCCGCGAGTGCATCCAGCACGCCATGGACGTGCACGGCGGCAAGGGCATCATCATGGGCCCGAACAACTACCTGGGCCGCAACTGGCAAGGCGCGCCGATCTTCATCACCGTCGAGGGGGCCAACATCCTGTCGCGCAACCTGATGATCTTCGGCCAGGGCGCGATCCGCTGCCACCCGTTCGTGCTCAGGGAAATGGCCCTGGCCGGGCGCGAGGACCACGACCAGGCGCTGAACGAGTTCGACGACCTGCTGCTGCAGCACATCCTGTTCGCCGCCGGCAACGCCGCCAGCACCCTGGTGCTGGGCCTGGGCCTGGGGCATTTCGAGAAGGTTCCGGGCGATGCCCTGAGCCAGGGCTACTTCCGCGCCCTCAACCGCCAGGCGGCGGCGTTCGCCCTGCTGGCCGACCTGTCGATGATGCTGCTGGGCGGCGCGCTCAAGCGCCGCGAACGGCTGAGCGCCCGGCTGGGCGATGTGCTCAGCTACCTGTACCTGTCCAGCGCCGCGCTCAAGCGCTACCACGACCTCGGCTCGCCCGAGTACCTACGCCCGCTGCTGCGCTGGGCGCTGGAAGAAAGCCTGGGGCAGGCCGAGAAAGCGCTGGACACGCTGCTCGACAACTTCCCCAACCGCCTCCTGGGCTGCGCCCTGCGGGTGCTGGTGTTCCCGTTCGGCCGCCGGCATACCGGCCCCAGCGATGAGCTGGATGCCGAGGTGGCGGCGCTGATCGGCCGCCGCAAAGGCGACCCGGCGCTGGAAGAGCTGCTGGCGGGTTGCTTCAGGCCCCAGGCCGAGGGCGACCCGGTGGCCGCGCTGCAGACGGCCTGCGACCTGCTGGACGATGCCGCTCCACTGCACAAGGCGCTGCATCAGGCGGTCAAGGAAGGCAAGGTGCAGGCGGCACCGGGACAGTTGGTGATCGACGCCGCCATCGAAGCGGGCGTCTTGCAGGCGGAGGAAGGCCAGCGCCTGCATCAGGCCGAGCAGGCACGCCGAGTGGTGATCGATGTGGATGCGTTCGACAAGGACGTGCTGTTGCCCGAGGCAGGCAAAGTGCGCTGAGGATTGGTCAACCGCATCGCGGGGCAAGTCGCATCGGCGCACCGCCGCTCCCACAAGGCGTCTAACGCTTCGTGGGAGCGGGCTTGCCCCGCGATAGCGCCAGCACAGGCAGCTGCGCTGCCAGCCCATGCAAAACCGGCGTATACTCCGCCCCCCGTTTCAACCACCCCGAGGACCGCCGCCATGGCCAACCCCCACCTGGAATACCACCTGCAACTGCTCCACCACCTGCGCACCATCCTGGCCGCGCTGGGTGAAGCCGAACAGGTCCCGGAGGAAAGCCACGCCCTGTTCCTCGAGCGCTTCGACGAACTGCTCACCCTGCTGCCCCAGGACCCGCTGGAAAGCCAGTACCTGGGCCAGGACCTGATCTGCCAGGTGATTCAACGTTATCCGCAGATCGCCCATCTGGTGCCACGTGACCTGCTGTGGTTCTTTGGCGGGGATTGCTTGCATTTCATGCCGGATGACGAGCTGGAGCTTTACCAGACGCTGGAAGAGCGACGGTACGAGGCCGAGCAGAACGGTGAAGCGTTTGATTGGCACCAAGAAAAGCAACTGCTGGCTAAGCCTGCTCAGGGTGATATTCACTGATGTAGATGCATCCCGGCCCCATCTGGGCCGGGAACCCCAATCACCTGAGCGGGACAAGTGAATTCACTCCGCCAAATCACGATCTAGCAAATCAGGGGGAATCCTAGCCTTACCCCCAAAAAAATGATGCGCCGAAGAACATAAGAACTCTGCTTCCAGTCGAAGTCGTTCTACCTGCGAAGGGGACTGCTGCCCTTTACTTTCTTCATAACGCCTCCACGCATCGACCGCCCGTTTACATATCTCCAGCTGGACTTCCAAATCCGTCTTTTCGATCGTCACGGTCATTGCTCCTTCCTTGTTCAAGGCAGAATGGAGTGGGATCAGGCGCGCCCAACATTCTCCCCCGACAGAGTAATAACTGATGGTATGAGTACGAACATCGGGCACGTAACGAGTAGCGCCATGCCGTTGTACGCCCTCAGACGACATTCGCCAACTAGCAAAATTGATAGGTGTGCTGAGCCAGCTCGCCCCAAAAACCAACCACGCGAGCAAAAAAAAACGCCACTTCAAACGAAGTGGCGTTTTCAATTTGGAGCGGGAAACGAGACTCGAACTCGCGACCCCGACCTTGGCAAGGTCGTGCTCTACCAACTGAGCTATTCCCGCAGGGTGAAGCTTTACCGCATGTGGCGTGAAGCGCCTTGACGACCTTCACCACCGGCACCGTCGGAACGATGCGTTGAAACTGGAGCGGGAAACGAGACTCGAACTCGCGACCCCGACCTTGGCAAGGTCGTGCTCTACCAACTGAGCTATTCCCGCAAATATGGCGTCCCCTAGGGGACTCGAACCCCTGTTACCGCCGTGAAAGGGCGGTGTCCTAGGCCACTAGACGAAGGGGACTAAGCCGACGCTTTTCAGCGCACCAGAACATGAACCTCACGATTCAGCCTGGATTTTCTTTTCCTGCCCTGCCGAAGCAGTGCCGGAGAAACTGGAGCGGGAAACGAGACTCGAACTCGCGACCCCGACCTTGGCAAGGTCGTGCTCTACCAACTGAGCTATTCCCGCAATATGGCGTCCCCTAGGGGACTCGAACCCCTGTTACCGCCGTGAAAGGGCGGTGTCCTAGGCCACTAGACGAAGGGGACACGCTGCTCGCATTACCTATTAAAGTACTGCTTGCTTTCACTCCCTGCCGCGTTTCGCTGTGTGCTTTACGCTGCAAGTGGCGCGCATTCTATGGATGCCTTGGGAGGTCGTCAACCCCTTTGTAGAAATTTATTTAAATCAATGACTTCCCGTCGTCATGGGCGGTGGTGCAGGATGCGTCCGGGGATTGGCGTTGCTTTTCTGACGTTGGCTCGGCAAGCTCGTAGCGATGTGCCACTATCTGTAGGTATTGGATTACGGGCCGATACATATAGGCAAGGCTTGAGGGCCTCATCGCGGGGCTAGCCCGCTCCCACGAATGCTTCACGGATTCAAGGGAGCGCAGGGCTGTTCCGCCAGGCTGCACTGTTCGCTTTCGGGCGGACTCACTACACTCTCGATAGATGCAAAACTTCTTCATGAGGCGTTAACGGTGACACCACTTCTGATCACCCTGCTTATCGTTGCGGGTATCGCGCTGCTGATCGTGATCGGCTACCTCAACAACGTGGTCGAGAACGGTAAGCTCGAGCGTGCACGGCTCAAGGTCGAGCTGGCTGACCGCCTGCGCCGCTGCGGCGAAATCACCGAGACCTTCCCCGGGCAGTTCATGACGCCCGCGCTCAAGCTGCTGCTGACCCGCCTCGAACTGAACCTCAACCAGCGTCAGCTAGCCCTGGACAAGCACAGTGGCGACCTCAAGGCGCGCATCGCCGAGCTTGAAGGGCTGATCGGCCAGGGTGAGAGAATCCCGGTCAGCAACCCGCCCTCGCCCATCCAGACCGAGGTAAAGGCCAAGGACGTGCGCTTTTTGCTGGAACTGCTGCACAACCAGATCGTGCGTGCCACCCAGGAGGGGTTCCTCGCGACCAACGAAGGCAAGTACTGGGTCAAGGAGATCCGCCATATCCTGGTGCTGCTGCATATCGAATTCTTCAACAACCTCGGCCAGCAGGCCCTGCAGCAGAACCAGCCGGGGCAGGCGCGCCTGGCGTTCGAGCGCGGCGTGCAGTACCTGCGCAAGCAGCCTGAGCCGAAGCAGTATGAAGAGCAGCTGACTTACCTTGAGAAACTGCTGAACCGGGCCAATGCCCAGGTGCTGGACCAGATGGAGCCGGCGGAGAATGAACAGAATGCGCTGACCCAGGGGCTCAAGACTGATGAGGATGAGACCTGGAAGAAGAAGGTCATCTACGACTGACAGCGCTGGCCCTATCGCGGGGCAAGCCCGCTCCCACAATCCAAAAGATAGGGGCCTTCGCAGGCCCCTTCTTCATTTCAACAGTCGGTCAACTCGAGGAACACCTCGACCAACCGCTCCAGCCCCGCCTGGTCGACTTCGCTGAAGCGGGCCAGCTTCGGGCTGTCCAGGTCGAGCACGCCGATCAGCCTGCCGGCCTTGACCAACGGGATCACCAACTCGCTGTTGGACGCGCTGTCACAGGCGATATGCCCGGGAAACGCATGCACATCCTCGACCCGCTGGGTCGTGCGGGTGGCCGCCGCGGCGCCGCACACGCCCCGGCTGAACGGGATGCGCACGCAGGCCACCTGGCCCTGGAACGGGCCGAGCACCAGCTCTTCGTTGCGGTTGATATAGAAGCCCGCCCAGTTCAGGTCCTCTACCTGGTTGTAGAGAAACGCCGAGAACTGCGCGGCGTTGGCGATGAAGTCGCGCTCGTCGGCGAACAGCGCCTGCACTTGCGCGGCCAGCAGGTCGTAGCCGTCGAGGCCTTGGCCACTGGCGTTGAGGTCGATCATTTATTTCTGCTCCAGCAATTGCAGCCCGACCCAGTAGCGGGCGAACTGATAGGCACAACGGCCATTACGGTTGCCGCGGCCGGTGGCCCAGCGCACGGCGAGGATGTCGAGCGCTTCGCTGCGCTGCCACTGCAGCCCGGCCGGGCGCGCCAGCTGGCCGATCCAGTGCTCGACCACATTGAGGAAATGCTCCTGGCTGAACGGGTAGAACGACAGCCACAGGCCGAAGCGGTCGGACAGGGCGATCTTGTCCTCCACCGCCTCGTTGGGGTGCAGCTCGCCGTCGACCATCTTCCAGTTCTCGTTGTCGCTCTGTTTCTCCGGCACCAGGTGGCGGCGGTTGGAGGTGGCGTACAGCAGCACGTTGTCCGGGGCCTGCTCCAGCGAGCCGTCGAGCACGCTCTTGAGCACCCGGTAGTCGCCCTCCCCGGCTTCGAACGACAGGTCGTCGCAGAACAGGATGAAGCGTTGTTCGAGCTTGTGCAGTTGCTCGACCACCCGCGGCAGGTCGGCCAGGTGGTCGCGTTCGATTTCGATCAGGCGCAGGCCCTGGCCCGCATGCTCGGCCAGCAGGGCGCGCACCAGCGACGACTTGCCGGTGCCGCGCGAACCCCACAGCAAAGCATGGTTGGCCGGCATGCCGTTGATGAACTGGTGGGTATTGCGGCCCAGCTGTTCACGCTGCTGGTCGACGCCGATCAGGTCGGACAGGCGGATGTCGAGGCTGACCTCCAGCGGCATCAGGTAGCCGCTGCGGCCGTCGCGCTGCCAGCGGGCGGCCAGGGTGCGGGTCCAGTCGATGTCCGGGCGTGGGGCCGGCAGCAAGGGTTCGAGGCGGGCGAGGACCGATTCGGCGCGGTCGAGGAAAGCGGTAAGGCGGGTGTCCATGAGGGCTCCTGCAAATCAGGTTTCGGTACCGTGCCGGCCCCTTCGCGGGTAAACCCGCTCCCACAGGATCCACTGCCCGCTGTGGGAGCGGGTTTACCCGCGAAGGGGCCGGCACGGACAAAAGCTGAATGTTCGACAGACCCGCCAGCAGCCAGGGCTGATCGGCTATGCTTGCGCAGCGCACGGAGCAAGTAACCGGCTTGGGACCCATGGATATCAAGTTCACCAATCGCCTGTCATACAAGCAAGCCCGGTTGACAGTCCTGGTCGGCTTCATCCTGGGAACATTGCTCAGTCTCATCCAGATCGGCATCGATTATGCCAGCGAAGACGCGTCCATCAACCGTGAAATTCAGGCACTGCTGAAGATCAGCCACGACACGGCCTCGCGCATCGCCTACAACATCGACACGGAACTGGCCCAGGAGCTGACCGGCGGCCTTTTGAAATCGCCGGCGCTGATCCGCGCGCGGCTGATCGACAACAACGACACGGTGCTGGCCGACGTGCAACGGCCCAGCATGGAAAGCCGCTACCGAGCCTTGTCGGACTTTCTGTTCGGCGAGCAACGTCAGTTCCAGGACCGGCTGTTCCTCGCCCACATGCCCGATGAGTACCTCGGCACCCTCTACCTGGATGTCGACACCTACACCTTTGGTGGGCGCTTCCTCGATCGGGCCGGGGTCACCCTGGTCAACGGCTTCGCCCGCAGCCTGGTGCTCACCGGCATCCTCCTGGGGCTGTTCTACCTGATGCTGACCAAGCCGCTGGTGACGGTGATCGGCGCGCTCAGCGGCAACGATGCGCGCACGCCCAGGCAGAACCGCGTGGACTGCCCCAGGGGCCACGAGAACGACGAGATTGGCGTGCTGGTGCGGGTCGCCAACCAGCAGTTCGTCAGCATGGCCACCGAGATCCAGCAGCGGCGCACCGCCGAGAACCGCCTGACCCAGTATCTCAACGAGCTGGAAGACATCGTCTCGGCGCGCACCACCGAGCTCAAGGCCAGCAACAACCGCCTGAGCCTGTCCAACCAGGAGCTGGACGAAGCGCGCCAGCGCGCCCTGGACATGGCCCAGGCCCGCGCTGCCTTCCTGGCCAACATGAGCCACGAGATCCGCACTCCGCTCAACGGCATGCTGGGCATGATCGCCCTGGCCCTGGACAGTGGCCTGGCGCCCGAGCAGCGCCAGCAGCTGTCCATCGCCCACGACTCGGGCAAGGTGCTGGTGGAGCTGCTCAACGATATCCTCGACCTGTCGAAGTTCGACGCTGGCCAGCTGGAGCTCGAGCGCATTGCGTTCGACCTCGGCGCCATGGTCGAGGACACCGCCAACCTGCTGTCGCAAAATGCCGCGCCCAGCGTCGAGCTGACCTGCCTGGTCGCCCCGGACTTCCCCAGCACGGTACTGGGTGACCCGACCCGGGTGCGGCAGATCGTCAGCAACCTGCTGTCCAACGCCCTCAAGTTCACCCGTTTCGGCCGCGTCGACGTGCGCCTGAGCAGCATCGTCGGCGGCATCCGCCTGGAGGTAAGCGACACCGGCATCGGCATCCCCGAGGAAGCCCAGGCGCGGATCTTCCAGCCGTTCACCCAGGCCGGCGCCGGCATCACCCGCCAGTACGGCGGCACCGGCCTGGGCCTGGCCCTGACCCGCAACCTGTGCCAGGCCATGCAGGGGCATCTGCATATCCAGTCCGAAACCGGCTTCGGCAGCCGCTTCAGCGCCGACCTGCCGCTACCGGCGCACACCGAGGCGATCCCGCCGGCGCCATTGAACGGGCGGGTGGTGGCCCTGGGCAACCCCGGCAGTGGCCTGGCCGAGCTGCTGGAGGGGCTGTTGCCGCGCTGGGGGCTGGAATACGCGCGTCATGAGGATGCCAAGGACCTGGCCGGCACGGCCGTCGACCTGCTGATCACCGACGACCTGGACCACGTGCTCGACCTGCGCCCGGCCATCGAGGCGCCGATCCTGCTGGTGACCGCCTACGGCAACTTCCTGCCCACCGAGCAGGCCGAGCAACTGGCGCCCTTGCAGCAACTGGCCCGGCCCCTGGCACGCAATGCCTTGTACCAGACCCTGCGCCGCACCCTGCAGGGCGAGCCCAACGCGCCACTGCCCCACGAGGTGCCGGCCTCGCGCGAGCTCAGGGCGCGCATCCTGCTGGTGGAGGACAACCCGGTGAACCAGCTGGTGGCCAAGGGCATGCTGGGCAAGCTCGGCTGTCAGGTGCAGGTGGCCGCCCACGGCCAGGAAGCCCTGGACTGCCTGGAGCAAGGCAGCTTCGACCTGGTGCTGATGGACTGCAACATGCCGGTGATGGATGGCTACGAGGCCAGCCGGCGCATTCGCCAGAGCAGCCGCTGGCCGGAGTTGCCGATCGTCGCGCTGACCGCCAACGCCATGCCCGAGGAGCGCGAGCGCTGCCGCGCCGCGGGCATGAACGACTACCTGGCCAAGCCGTTCCGCCGTGAGGAACTGCTGGCGCTGATCGAGCACTGGGTGCCGGTCAGCGGTTGAGCAGCGGCTCGATCGCCGATTTCAGCGCCTCGGGCTTGGTGGTCGGGGCAAAGCGGCTGACCTTGCCGGTGCGCGGGTCGACCAGGAACTTGGTGAAGTTCCACTTGATCTTCTGCGTGCCCAGCACGCCCGGCGCGCGGCGCTTGAGCTCGGCAAACAGCGGATGGGCGCCGGGGCCGTTGACCTCGATCTTGCGAAACAGCGGGAAACTCACGCCGAAGTTGAGCTCGCAGAACTGCGCGATCTCGCGGGCGTCGCCCGGCTCCTGCTTGCCGAACTGGTTGCAGGGGAAGCCCAGCACCACCAGGCCCTGGTCGCGGTACTCCTGCCACAGGCGTTCGAGGCCCTTGTACTGCGGGGTGAAACCGCACTGGCTGGCGGTGTTGACCACCAGCAGCGCCTTGCCGGTAAAGTCGCCCAGCACTTTCTGTTCGCCACCGAGGGTGACGCAGGGGATGTCCAG
This sequence comes from Pseudomonas sp. 2hn, assembly GCF_019646095.1. Lineage (NCBI taxonomy): Bacteria > Pseudomonadati > Pseudomonadota > Gammaproteobacteria > Pseudomonadales > Pseudomonadaceae > Pseudomonas > Pseudomonas sp. 2hn. The sequence continues at coordinate 4,262,337 of NZ_CP081016.1, forward strand.
CAGCGCATCGGCCATGTTCGCTCTCCGTCAATCGCGTGGCTTGAGGTCCAGGCACACCGAGTTGATGCAGTAGCGTAGCCCGGTCGGCGGCGGGCCGTCGGGAAATACATGGCCCAGATGGGCGTCGCACTGGGCGCAGGTGACTTCGGTGCGGATCATGCCGTGGGAGGTGTCGCGGATCTCGATCATCGCGGCCTCCTCGATCGGCGCGTAGAAGCTCGGCCAGCCGCAACCGGAATCGAACTTGGTCTTGGCGTCGAACAGCGGCAGGTCACAACAGATGCAGTGGTAGATGCCGTCGCGGCGCTCGCTGTTGTACTTGCCGCTGAACGGCCGCTCGGTGCCCTTGAGCCGGCACACCTGGTACTGGGCCGGATCGAGCATGGCGCGCCATTCGTCCAGGGTTTTGTCGATCTTTTGCATGATGGGACCTCGGCAGGCTGATTTTCACCTCGCACCGGCTTTTCCCTGGCGCGGGTGGCACGTATATTAGTTGGCTTCGTGTGCAAGGCAGCCAGTCTGGCACCCGCTTCCCGCCCTTTCAAACCTTTCGAGCAAGGGCGGCGCGTATTCTCACTCGGGATCTCATCATGCAGTTCAGCAAATCGAACAAGCTCGCCAATGTCTGCTACGACATTCGCGGCCCAGTGCTCAAGCACGCCAAACGCCTGGAAGAGGAAGGCCACCGCATCCTCAAGCTGAACATCGGCAACCCGGCGCCGTTTGGTTTCGAGGCGCCGGACGAGATCCTCCAGGACGTGATCCGCAACCTGCCCACCGCCCAGGGCTACAGCGACTCCAAGGGCCTGTTCAGCGCGCGCAAGGCGGTGATGCAGTACTGCCAGCAGAAGGAAATCGAAGGCGTCACCATCGAGGACATCTACCTCGGCAACGGCGTGTCCGAGCTGATCGTGATGTCGATGCAGGCGCTGCTCAACAACGGCGACGAGGTGCTGATCCCGGCGCCCGACTACCCGCTGTGGACCGCCGCGGTGAGCCTGGCCGGCGGCAAGCCGGTGCACTACCTGTGCGACGAGCAGGCCGACTGGTTCCCGGACCTGGATGACATCAAGGCCAAGATCACCCCGAACACCAAGGCCCTGGTGATCATCAACCCGAACAACCCGACGGGCGCGGTCTACTCGAAAGAGCTGCTGCTGGGCATGCTGGAGCTGGCGCGCCAGCACAACCTGGTGGTGTTCTCCGACGAAATCTACGACAAGATCCTCTACGACGAGGCCGTGCACATCAGCACCGCGTCGCTGGCCCCGGACCTGCTGTGCCTGACCTTCAACGGCCTGTCCAAGTCGTACCGGGTGGCGGGCTTCCGCTCCGGCTGGCTGATCATCTCCGGGCCCAAGCACCACGCCCAGAGCTACATCGAAGGCATCGACATGCTGGCCAACATGCGCCTGTGCGCCAACGTGCCGGCCCAGCACGCGATCCAGACAGCCCTGGGCGGTTACCAGAGCATCAACGACCTGGTACTGCCGCCGGGCCGCCTGCTGGAGCAGCGCAACCGCACCTACGAGCTGCTCAATGCCATCCCAGGGGTGAGCTGCGTCAAGCCGATGGGCGCGCTGTACGCGTTTCCGAAGATCGACCCGAAGGTCTGCCCGATCTTCAACGACGAAAAATTCGTGCTCGACCTGCTGCTGTCGGAAAAGCTGCTGATCGTCCAGGGCACGGCATTCAACTGGCCATGGCCGGACCACTTCCGCGTGGTGACGCTGCCGCGGGTGGATGACCTGGAACAGGCTATTGGCCGGATCGGTAATTTCCTGCGCACTTACTCGCAGTAAGCGATACCGTCATCGCGGGGCAAGTCGCATCGGCGCACCGCCGCTCCCACGCGGCCCAGCGTGGGAGCGGGCTTGCCCCGCGATGTTTTCGCCTTACATCCTGCAACGCTCTATCCCACGGTACGCCCGGCATCCTCTGCCATACTCCTCGCGTACACAGTTTGAAATAGTCGCCCGGTTGAATAGCCGCGCCCTCCCCCTTATATACCCCGCAGTACGCAACGAACTTATCCGTCAGGAGAACGTAACAACCATGATGCGCATTCTGTTGTTTGTAGCCACCAACCTCGCGGTGGTGCTGGTTGCAAGCATTACCCTGAGCCTGTTCGGCTTCAACGGGTTCATGGCGGCCAACGGGGTTGACCTCAACCTCGGCCAGCTGCTGGTCTTCTGCGCCGTGTTCGGTTTCGCTGGCTCGCTCGTCTCGCTGTTCATCTCCAAGTGGATGGCGAAGATGACCACCGGCACCCAGATCATCACCCAGCCCCGCACCCGCCACGAACAGTGGCTGCTGCAGACCGTCGAGGAGCTGTCCCGCGAGGCCGGCATCAAGATGCCCGAGGTGGGGATCTTCCCGGCCTACGAGGCCAACGCCTTCGCCACCGGCTGGAACCGCAACGACGCGCTGGTCGCCGTCTCCCAGGGCCTGCTGGAGCGCTTCTCGCCCGACGAGGTGCGTGCGGTGCTGGCCCACGAGATCGGCCACGTGGCCAACGGCGACATGGTCACCATGGCGCTGGTGCAGGGCGTGGTGAACACCTTCGTGATGTTCTTCGCCCGCATCATCGGCAACTTCGTCGACCGGGTGATCTTCAAGAACGAAGAAGGCCACGGCATCGCCTATTTCATCGCGACCATCGTCGCCGAGCTGGTACTGGGCATCCTCGCCAGCATCATCGTCATGTGGTATTCGCGTCGCCGCGAGTTCCGCGCCGACGAAGCCGGCGCCCACCTGGCCGGCACCGGCGCGATGATCGGCGCACTGCAGCGCCTGCGCTCGGAACAGGGCCTGCCAGTGCACATGCCCGACACCATGAAGGCCTTCGGCATCAATGGCGGCCTCAAGCATGGCCTGGCCGGCCTGCTGATGAGCCACCCGCCGCTGGAAGACCGCATCGACGCCCTGCGCCGTCGCGGTTGATCCAGGCAGCAACAAGAAAGGGCGACTTCGGTCGCCCTTTTTCATTGCCAGTACCGGCCCCATCGCGGGGCAAGCCCGCTCCCACGCCAGCCCGTTTAGTGCAGGCGTGGGAGCGGGCTTGCCCCGCGATGGCTTCAACGCCGAACGCTGTAGACTCGCTCAACCAAACTTTCGACACCAGCTTTGAGAAACTTCGGACTCTCGTCGAGAATCTCCCGCGCCTCGACCTCATCAACCCGCCACCCGGCAAACCCTGCCCGCACTTCGGCGTCCGGCACCGAGAACGGCGGTCCGTCGATCAATCCCTGGTCGTAATCCAGGGTCACCAGCAGCCCCCGACAGGTCGCCGGCAGTTGCTCGCTCAGCAACGCCATGTAGCGCTCGCGCATCGCCAGCGGCAAGGCGATCAGCGCCGCCCGGTCATACACCCCCGCGCAATCCGCCAGATCCTCGGCGCGCAGCGCGAACACATCCCCGCACCACAGCTCCACCTCGTCGCTGCGCCACACCTCGAAGGCACCGTGCCGAGAAATTTGCGCCACCAAACCATGTTCGGTGAAGAAGTCCGCCACTGCCCTGCGCGACAGCTCCACCCCCAGCACCCGATAGCCTTGGGCGGCCAGCCAGAGCAGGTCCAGGCTCTTGCCACACAGCGGCACCAGCACCCGCGCGCCAGGGGCCAGCCCCAACGTCGACCAGTGCGCCTGCAGGTACGGGTTCACCTGGGGTTGGTGAAAGCCGATCTGGTTGTCCGCCCACCGCTTGTGCCAGAACGCTGGCTCCATGATTCCTCCCGGTTTTTCGATCAAAGCCTGTGAAAACTTATATTGGATCTCGATCAAAGGCTGATCGAAGATGGCTGCATCTTACCTGCCAGGACCCCGCCATGCTGCCCAGCCTGTTCATCTCCCATGGATCGCCCATGCTCGCCCTGCAACCCGGCGCCAGCGGCCCGGCCCTGGCCGCGCTGGCCCGCGCCCTGCCCCGGCCGAAGGCGATCGTGGTGGTGTCGGCGCACTGGGAGAGCCGCGAGCTGTTGGTGATGGGCAACCCGCAGCCGCCGACCTGGCATGACTTCCATGGTTTTCCGCCAGCGCTGTATGCGGTGCAGTACCCGGCGCCCGGCGAACCGGCGCTGGCCAGGCGGCTGTCCGAACTTCTCGGGGCCCGGCTGGATGAGCAGCGGCCCTTCGACCATGGTGCCTGGGTGCCGCTGTCGCTGATGTATCCCGAGGCGGATATTCCGGTGGTTCAGGTGTCGCTGCCCAGCCAGGCCGGTCCTGATCTGCAACTGAAGGTTGGTCGGGCGCTGTCGGCACTGCGCGAAGAAGGCATCCTGCTGGTCGGCTCGGGCAGCATCACCCATAACCTGGGCGAGCTTGACTGGCATGCCGGGCCGGATGCGGTCGAGCCCTGGGCGCTGGCGTTTCGTGATTGGGTGGTGGAGCGGTTGAACGCGGGGGATGAGGCGGCGCTTGTGGATTATCGGCGGCAGGCGCCGTTTGCGGTGCGTAACCATCCCAGTGATGAGCACCTGTTGCCGCTGTTCTTCGCCATGGGGGCTGGTGGGCGGTTTGGCATCGTGCACCAGGGGTTTACGCTGGGGGCGTTGGGAATGGATATTTATCGGTTCGATTGAAGGGCGCCGGGGGCGCGTTGCGCCCCTTTCGCGGCACAAGGCCGCTCCTACAGGGGGCGGGTTCAGTTGAGCGTCAGGCAAAAAAAATCCCCGGCCAAAAGGCCGGGGATTTTTTATTGCAGCGCCAGGATCAGTCTTCGCGGTAGCGACGCAGCTTCAGCTGCTTGCCGGCCACGCGGGTGTCCTTGAGCTTGGTCAGCAGGCGCTCGAGGCCGTCTTCCGGCAGCTCGACCAGGCTGAAGCTGTCACGCACCTGGATACGACCGATGGCGTCACGCGCCAGGCCACCCTCGTTGAGGATCGCGCCCAGCAGGTTCTTGGCGGCGATGCCGTCACGGGCACCCAGGGCGGTACGGCAACGCACGCGGCCTTCGGCCAGCGGCATCGGCGCGCGGCGCTCGCGGTCACCACGGTCCGGACGCTCGCCGCGCTCGGTACGCTCACCACGCTCACGCGGGGTGTAGGTCGGCACCAGCGGCTGCTCGCGCTCCACCGAAGCCAGGTCCAGCGCCTGGCCGTTGGTGGCCTTGCGCAGCAGGGCCGCGGCCAGCGCGCGCGGGGTGCAGCCCAGGTCGGCGGTCAGGCGGTCGAACAGCTCGCCGTGGCTGGCTTCGGACTCGGCCACCAGCGGCGCCAGGCTCTTGGTCAGTTTCTTGATGCGCGCATCCAGCACGGCTTGCGGGTTAGGCAGGCGGGCTTCGGCAACTTTCTGACCGGTGACACGCTCGATCACCTGCAGCATGCGGCGCTCACGCGGGGTGACCAGCAGCAGCGCACGGCCATCGCGACCAGCACGGCCGGTACGGCCGATACGGTGCACGTAGGACTCCGGGTCGTACGGCATGTCGACGTTGAACACGTGGGTGATACGCGGCACGTCCAGGCCACGGGCAGCGACGTCGGTGGCGACGACGATGTCCAGGCGGCCGTCCTTGAGCGAGTCGATCACGCGCTCACGCTGGTTCTGGGCGATGTCGCCGTTCAGCGCGGCAGCCTTGTAGCCTTTGGCTTCCAGGGCGGCGGCCAGGTCCAGGGTGGCCTGCTTGGTGCGCACGAAGGCGATCAGCGCGTCGAACTCTTCCACTTCCAGCAGGCGCAGCACGGCCGGGATCTTCTGGTCGGCGTGGACCATCAGGTGGGCCTGCTCGATCGCGGTCACGGTCTGGGTCTTGCTCTGGATCTTGACGTGCTTCGGCTCGCGCAGGTGGCGCTCGGCGATGGCACGGATCGAGGCCGGCAGGGTGGCGGAGAACAGCACGGTCTGGCGGGTGGCAGGGATGGCGTCGAAGATCACTTCGAGGTCATCCATGAAGCCCAGCTTGAGCATCTCGTCGGCTTCGTCGAGTACCAGGTACTGGACGGTGGACAGGACTTTCTCGTCGCGGCGCAGGTGGTCGCACAGGCGGCCCGGGGTGGCGACGACGATCTGTGCGCCATTGCGAATGGCACGCAGCTGTGGGCCCATCGGGGCACCACCGTACACGGCCACCACGTTAACGCCCGGCATCTGCTTGGCGTAGGTTTCGAAAGCGGTGGCTACTTGCAGCGCCAACTCACGGGTTGGCGCCAGGATCAGGGCTTGCGGTTCGCGCTTGCTCACGTCGATCTTGTTGAGGATCGGCAGGGCGAAGGCAGCGGTCTTGCCGGTGCCAGTCTGCGCCTGGCCGATCATGTCGTGACCGGCGAGGATGATCGGGATCGACTGTTGCTGGATGGCCGACGGCTCTTCATAGCCGGTGGCCAGGACGGCAGCAACGATGTTCGGATTGAGTTCGAGAGCGGCGAATCCGCCGGTTTCCTGGGTCATGGGTCTGCCTCTAGGTGCATCCGCAAAGACCCATGCTCCAAAGCTGCACATGCCTTGAAAGACCAGTCGGTCACCCAGGCAGCTTTGGCGGCGGGGATTTGCGAAAACGATTGAAATAGGAACGTCTTGGGAAGGTCCGCCTAGCGGACGCGCAGCCGAAGCTGGATTCGGAGGATTTGCACCACCTGATTTTGAGGTCCGCTAAAAGACCGGCGCGTACTATACCCGAAATAGCCGTGAATTGTGAGAAATATTTCGACAGTGACGACCCACATTGGATCCAGGCTGAATCGTTTCCCTGTAGGAGCGGCCTTGTGCCGCGAATGGGCCGCAATGCGGCCCCAGGATGTGTGCCTACCTCAAGATCGCCGGGGCCGCTGTGCGGCCCTTTCGCGGCACAAGGCCGCTCCTACAGGGGGCGCACACTCGGATCAGGTCGCCGGGCGGATTTCCTTGATCAGGTATTCCAGCGAATAGCCCAGGCGCGGCGCCAAGGCTGCAGCCCGGGCCCGCACGGCATCAATATCCAGCGCCTGCTCCAGGTCCGCCGGCACCAGCAGGATCACGTTGCCCTCCTTCACCGGCAGCTCCCAGTAATGGCGGTGGTACAAACCACGCAACAAGGCCGCGCCCAGCGGCTTGCCGTCGTCCCCGGCCCACTGGTTGATCACCAGCCAGCCATCGGGATTCAACTGCTTCTGGCAGTTTTCCAGGAAGCCCCAGGCCAGGTGGCCGACACCAGGGCCATAGTCGGTATACAGGTCGACGAACAGCAGGTCGGCCTTCTCCGCGCTGGGCAAAAGCTCGAGGGCGTCGCCCACCCGCACATACAGCCGCGGGTCGTCGTCCAGGCCCATGTACTCCATGGCCAGGCGCGGCACGTCGGGGCGCAGCTCGATGGCCTCGACATCCTCCAGCGGCAGGAACTTCAGGCACGCCTGGGTCAGGGTGCCGGCGCCAAGGCCGAGAAACAGCGCGCTCTCCGGCTGGCCGTGGCACAGCGCGCCGACCAGCATGGCGCGGGTGTAGTCGTACTCCAGCCAGCTCGGATCGGCGGTGAAGGTGCAGCTCTGCTCGATGGCGTCGCCGAACTCGAGGAAGCGATAGTCATCCACCTCGTACACGCTGATGACACCAAAGGCGTCCTCGACCCGTGCCAGCAGCCGCTCTTCCCGCTCCGTCGCCATCCTTACCACCTGCCCGCGCAAAACGCCCATTGTCCGCCAATGCCGGTGGTGCAACAAGCACACCCGGGCGTACCATGGCTGGCAGGCCTTAACGACACTTATGGATAGAGCTTGCGATGACCCGACAATGGACCCCTGACAGCTGGCGCGCCCTGCCGATCCAGCAGCAACCGATCTACCCCGACGCTGCGCACCTGCTGAAGGTGGAGCAGACGTTGGCCAGCTACCCGCCGCTGGTGTTCGCCGGCGAAGCCCGCGAGCTGCGCCGGCAGTTCGCCGAAGTGACCCAGGGTCGGGCGTTCCTGCTGCAGGGCGGCGACTGCGCCGAGAGCTTCGCCGAGTTCTCCGCGGCGAAGATCCGCGACACCTTCAAGGTGCTGCTGCAGATGGCCATTGTCATGACCTTCGCCGCCGGCTGCCCGGTGGTCAAGGTCGGGCGCATGGCCGGCCAGTTCGCCAAGCCGCGCTCGGCCAATGACGAGACCATCGGCGACATCACCCTGCCCGCCTACCGCGGCGACATCGTCAACGGCATCGGCTTCGACGAAAAAAGCCGCGTCCCCGACCCGGAGCGCCTGCTGCAGGCCTACCACCAGGCCACCGCCAGCCTCAACCTGCTGCGCGCCTTCGCCCAGGGCGGCTTCGCCGACCTGCACCAGGTGCACAAGTGGAACCTGGATTTCATCGCCAACTCGGCGCTGGCCGACAAGTACCACCAGCTGGCCAACCGCATCGACGAGACCCTGGCCTTCATGCGCGCCTGCGGCCTGGACACCGCGCCGCAACTGCGTGAAACCAGCTTCTTCACCGCCCACGAAGCGTTGCTGCTCAACTACGAGGAAGCCTTCGTGCGCAGTGACAGCCTGACCGGCGACTACTACGACTGCTCGGCGCACATGCTGTGGATCGGCGACCGCACGCGCCAGCTCGACGGCGCCCATGTCGAGTTCCTGCGCGGCGTGCACAACCCGATCGGGGTCAAGGTCGGCCCGAGCATGAACCCCGAGGAGCTGATCCGCCTGATCGACGTGCTCAACCCGGACAACGACCCGGGCCGCCTGAACCTGATCGTGCGCATGGGCGCCGGCAAGGTCGGCGACCACCTGCCGGGGCTGATCCGCACCGTGCAGCGCGAGGGCCGCCAGGTGCTGTGGAGCTCCGACCCGATGCACGGCAACACCATCAAGGCCAGCAGCGGCTACAAGACCCGCGATTTCGCGCAGATCCTCGACGAGGTCAAGCAGTTCTTCCAGGTGCACCAGGCCGAGGGCAGTCACGCCGGCGGCATCCATATCGAGATGACCGGGCAGAACGTCACCGAGTGCATCGGCGGCGCCCGGCCGATCACCGAGGACGCCCTGTCCGACCGCTACCACACACACTGCGACCCGCGGATGAACGCCGACCAGTCGCTGGAGCTGGCGTTCCTGATCGCCGAAACCCTCAAGCAGGTACGCCGCTGAGCAATGCCTGACGCAGCCGGCTGCCCTCGGTGCGGGGGCAGTTGAGCTGCACCCTCTCCAGCCCCAGCCAGGCGGCTAGCCGCTGCAAGTTGGCCGCCAGCGCCAGATCCCCTTCCCCGTCCAGCCCTGCCGGTTCCTCGTGCACTGCATGCACCGCCAACCGCCCGTGGGCGCGTTCGGCGCGCAGGTCCACCCGCGCGGCAATGCGCTCCCGATGAAGGAACGGCAGCACGTAGTAACCGTACACACGCTTGTGCGCCGGGGTATAGATCTCCAGGCGGTAGCGGAAATCGAACAGGCGCTCAGTACGCTCACGCGCCCAGACCAGCGAATCGAACGGCGAGAGCAAGGCGCTGGCTTCGATGCGCCGGGGTATCCGTGGCACACCCGCGACATAGGCCGGTTGTTTCCAGCCCTGCACCGTGCAGGCCTGCAGACGGCCGTCCTCGACCAACACCGCCAGGGCGGCCTTGCTCTGCTGCGGCGAAAGGCGAAAGTAATCGCGAAGGTCCTGTTCGGTGGCCACGCCCAGGGCAACGGCGGCATGCAGCAGCAAGCCCTGGTGCGCTTCGAGCTCGCTGGGCTGGGCCTGCTCGAGGATGGCCGCCGGCAGCACCCGCTCGGGCAGGTCGTACAGGCGCTCGAAACCGCGACGCCCGGCCACGGTGACCTCGCCGGCGGCGAACAGCCATTCCAGCGCGTGCTTTTCTTCGCTCCAGTCCCACCAGGGGCCGGCGCGCTCCTCGCGGGTGGACAGGCTGCCCGCGCCCAACGCACCCTGGTCGCGCACCGCCGCCAGTACCCGCTCGATCACCTCGCGCCGCTCGCGGCCGAACGCGGCCAGTTGCCGGTAGATACCCTTGCCGTCGGCGGCGTGGGCCATGCGCCAGCGCATCAGCGGGTACAACGCCAGCGGCAGCAGCGACGCTTCATGGCCCCAGTACTCGAACAACCGGCGCTGGCGGCGCTGGCCCCAGGCGAGCTGGTCGAGCAGGTCGTGCGGGTAGTCGCCCAGGCGCGAGAACAGCGGCAGGTAGTGGGAGCGCACCAGGGCATTGACCGAGTCGATCTGCACCACGCCCAGGCGCTGGAACATCCGCGTGAGGCTGGCGAGGGTCGGCGGGCCGCCGGGCGACTTGCCGAAGCCCTGGGCGGACAAGGCCAGGCGGCGGGCCTGGGAAATGGACAGGCTGAGGGACATGAGGTGGGCTCCGTCTGATGTTCAGACAGTAAAGACGCAATCGCGGGGCAAGCCCGCTCCCACGCACGGTTGTGGAAGCGGTCTTGTCCCGCGATTGTAGCCCTCTTCATTTACGCAACGGATCCTCCCAGAAATGCCGGTCGGCCTCCTGCTGGATATCGGCCCGCGACAACCCCAGGTCGTGCAGCGTGGCATCGCTCAGGCGCGCCAGCTCATCGCGCTGACGGTGCAGCTCGTACCAGCGCAGCAGCCGCCCGCCGGCATCGTGCAACAGGTGGCCGAGGGTAGACCCAGGCTGGTGAGCAACGTTGAAATGACCTTTCATCTTGACGCCCTCCTTGTGGATGGCTCCAGTCTCTGCCCAGGCCTAAGATCAATCCAACGAATGTTTCTGATGTCATGCATCTCGGAGATTGATGCCATGTCCCAGTATCAGAGCCTCGACGCGGACGTGCTGCGCACCTTCGTCGCCATCGCCGAGCAAGGCGGCTTCACCCGTGCCGGCGAGGTGGTCAACCGCACCCAGTCGGCGGTGAGCATGCAGATGAAGCGCCTGGAAGAGGACATCCTGCAGCGCCAGCTGTTCGAGCGCGACGGCCGCCAGGTACGCCTCACCGCCGAGGGCCAGGTCCTGCTGGGCTATGCCCGGCGCATCCTCAAGCTGCACGGCGAGGTGTTCAACACCCTGCGCATGCCGCACATGGTCGGGGTGGTGCGCATCGGCACCCCGGACGACTACGCCATGCGCTACCTGCCGGGCATCCTCACCCGCTTCGCCCAGGCGTACCCGCTGATTCATGTCGAGGTTCACTGCGACTCGTCCAGGCAACTGATGCTGCGCCAGGACCTGGACCTGACCATCGTCACCCGCGAGCCGGGCAACGAGGTCGGCCAACTGCTGCGCCAGGAGCGCCTGGTGTGGGCCGCGGCCAAGGGCTTCTGCCCCCACGAGCAGCGGCCGATGCCGCTGGCGCTGTTCAACACCGACTGCTTCTGCCGCGCCTGGACCTGCAACGCCCTGGAGCGCCAGGGCATCGAGTACCGCATTGCCTATACCAGCCCGAGCCTGGCGGCGATCTTCGCCATCGTGCATGCCGGGCTGGCGGTGACCGCGCAGTTGCAGAGCCTGATCGGCGGCGACCTGCGCATACTCGGCGCGGACGACGGCCTGCCGCAGCTGCACATGGCCAATGTGATGCTGTTGCGCAACGACCAGCAGCATTCGCCGATCACCGACTGCATGGCCGAATACATCGTCGAAGGGTTCAAATAAGCATCCCGCCCGCCCCGTGTAGGAGCGGGCTTGTCCCGCGATGGGCCGCAACGCGGCCCCGGCTCGCTAGAGCTCGAACCCAAGCATCACCGCGCACACCACCAAAAACCCGCAGAACAGTGTGCGCAACACCTTCTCCGGCAACGCATGGGCCAGCTTCACCCCCCAGCTGATGCTCAGCAACCCACCCACCGCCAGCGGAACGCCGATGCTCCAGTCGACACTCTGGTGCACCCCGTAGGTCAACAGCGTCACCATGGTGCTCGGCGCCGCCAATGCCAGCGACAGCCCCTGGGCCACCACCTGGGTAGTACCGAACACCGAGGTCAGGATCGGCGTAGCCACCACCGCCCCGCCCACGCCGAACAGCCCGCCCATGGTCCCGGCGAAACTGCCCAGCACGCCAAGCCAGGGCCACGGATAGCGCAGCTGATTACTCGGCGGCCGCACCGGCAGGAACATCCGCGCCACGTTCCAGATCGCCAGCGCCACCAGGAAACCGACGAAGTACAGGCGCATCGACTGGGCATCGATGCCCACCGCCCAGATCGACCCCAGCCAGGCGAACACGAAGCTGCACAGCGACAACGGCACGGCGTGGCGCAGTTCGATGCGGTTGCGCTGGTGATAGCGCCACAGCGCCAGCAGCACGTTGGGCACCACCATCACCAGGGCGGTGCCCTGGGCCAGTTGCTGGTCAAGGCCGAACAGCACGCCCAGCGCCGGAATGGCGATCAATCCGCCGCCGATGCCGAACAGCCCACCCAGGGTGCCGAGCGCGGCCCCCAGCACGATATACATCACCCACTCGATCATCAGCGCCTCATCCGCCTGCTTTCAGAGAATGAGGGCATGCTAGCCAGTCGCGGCTGGCGGGGAAACGCACAGCAGCGCACAATGGCTTTGCGCATTTCGCACAAGCATCGAGCCGCCATGAGCCCCGACATCCTTACCGAACAACTCAGCCTGTTCCTCGACGTGCTGGAAACCGGCAGTTTCTCCGCCGCCGCCCGGCGCCACCCGTTGACGCCCTCCGCCGTGGCGCGGCGCATCGACAACCTGGAAAGCGCGGTGGGTAGCCGCCTGTTCTCGCGCAGCACCCACGCCGTGCGCCCGACGCCGGCTGGCAACGCCTTTGCAGAGCGGGCCCGACGCATCATCGAGGAGCTGCGCCTGGCGCGGGCCGAGGCGGTGTCGCTGAGCAATGCCCCGGAAGGCTTGATCCGCATCGACGCACCAGCCGCCTTCGGCCGCCGTCACCTGGCCCCGGCCATCGCCGACTTCCTGGTGGCCTACCCCGGGCTCGACGTGCAGCTGCGCCTGATCGACAGTTTCGTCGACCTGCACGGCAGCCACCTGGGCGAAGTGGACCTGGTATTGCGCGCCGGCCCCCTGGCCGACACCCGCCTGGTGGCCACGCCGCTGGCCTACATGGTGCGCATCGCCTGTGCCAGCCCCGCGTACCTGGCCAGCCGCGGGGTGCCGGCCTGCCCCAGCGAGCTGCCCGGACACGACGGCCTCGACTGGGACGGGCTGGCCCCGCCGTTCGCCTGGCGCTTCGCGGTCGACGGCCAGACCCGCCTGTACCGCCCGGCACGCATGCGCATGGCCGCCAACAACGCCGAGACCCTGCTGTTCGGCGCCCTGGCCGGCCTGGGCATCGCCCACCTGCCGACCTGGCTGATCAGCGACTACCTGCTGCGCGGCGAACTGGTCCCGCTGTTCTGCGACAACGGCGTGCCGGAGCCCGAGACCAGCGGCATCTATGCCCTGCGCCTGGAACATGAAACGAACTCTCGCAGCCGCTTGCTGCTCGAATTCCTCAAGAGCCGTTTCAGCCCGGTGCCACCCTGGGACCTGGCGCTGAGAAGCGAGCTGCGCTGGTAATGAGCGCACCAAGCTTTGGCGTGCTAGATTTTAACCCTTACCGATTCCAAGGACCTGCATGAACGCCGACACCCAAGCCCCCTGCGACGCGCTGCTGCTGGACAACCAGGTCTGCTTCGCCCTGCACTCGACCTCGTTGCTGATGACCAAGGTCTACAAGCCCCTGCTGCAGGCGCTGGGCCTGACCTACCCGCAGTACCTGGCCATGCTGGTGTTGTGGGAACAGGACGGCCTGACCGTGGGCGAGATCAGCCAGCGCCTGCTCACCGACCCCGGCTCGCTGACGCCGCTGCTCAAGCGCCTGGAAAGCGAAGGCCTGCTCAAGCGCAGCCGCAGCCGCGAGGACGAACGGGTGGTGCTGGTGCAGTTGACCGACCAGGGCCGCGCCCTGCAGGCCGAGGCCCAGCGCGTGCCGCCGTGCATTCTGCAGGCCAGCGGTCACAGCGCCGAGCAACTGCGCAAGCTGCAGGCCGACCTGCTCGCCCTGCGTGCGCAGCTGCAAGAAAACCTCTGACGTCTAAGCTGTGAGATGGCTGTTCGGATGAATGGTCGAATATTTAACTTGCGCACTAAATAATTGCGCGCTAAGTTAACTCCATACCCACTCAGCGCCGACGGCGCACAGCACCCTAGCGAGGCTCAAGATGCAAAAGGTCACTCCGCTGTACATCGCAGAAGCCACTTCCACCGGTGGTCGTGATGGCAAATCCCGCTCCAGCGACGGCAAGCTGGAAGTCAAGCTGAGCACCCCCAAGGAACTGGGCGGTGCGGGTGGTGACGGCACCAACCCCGAGCAGATGTTCGCCGCCGGCTACTCGGCCTGCTTCATCGGCGCGCTGAAGTTCGTCGCCGGCCAGGAGAAAAAGGCCCTGCCGGCGGATGCGTCGATCACCGCCAAGGTCGGCATCGGCCAGATCCCGGGCGGTTTCGGCCTGGACATCGACCTGCACATCAACCTGCCGGGCCTGGCCCAGGCCGATGCCGAAGGGCTGGTGGAAAAGGCGCACAAGGTCTGCCCTTACTCCAACGCCACCCGTGGCAATGTGGATGTGCGGTTGCATGTGACGGTGTGATACGCGATCGATGTGTAGGAGCGGCCTCGTGCCGCGAAAGGACCGCAGAGCGGTCCCGGAATGCACGAGGGCAGCTTCTTCGGTTTGCCTGAATCATGGCTGGGGGCGCTTCGCGCCCCTTTCGCGGCACAAGGCCGCTCCTACAGGGGCCAGACAACCCGCCATAAAAAAACCCGGCCGAGGCCGGGTTTTTTCGTGCTCATCGCAAGAAGGATTACTTCTTGGAACGGCCCTTGAAGCTGTTGTCGCGAGTGTCGATGTCGATCCACTCGTCGATCTGGATGAAGTCGGCAACCGAGATCTCGGTACCGTTCTTCAGCTTGGCAGGCTTCATGACCTTGCCCGAGGTGTCGCCACGTGCGGCGTTCTCGGTGTAGACGACCTGGCGGCTGATGGTGGTCGGCAGTTCTACCGATACCAGGCGGCCTTCGAAGAACACGGCTTCGCAGACGTCTTCCATGCCTTCTTCGATGTACGGCAGAACGGCGTCGATGTCTTCGGCGTTCAGTTCGTACATGGTGTAGTCGGTGGTGTCCATGAAGGTGTACGAGTCACCGCTGATGAACGACAGGGTCGCTTCTTTGCGATCCAGGATCACGTCGTCCAGCTTGTCGTCCGCACCGTATACGGTTTCGGTCTTGTAGCCGGTCAGCAGGTTCTTCAGCTTGGTCTTCATGATCGCGCTGTTACGGCCCGACTTGGTGAACTCAGCTTTCTGAACCAGCCACGGGTCGTTGTCGATCCGCAGTACGGTACCGGGTTTCAGCTCTTTACCAGTTTTCATTACGAAGTATCCGAATCTGGATGGATTTATAAAAATCGAGGCCGCGTATCATAGCGAATTTCGGTAAAACTGTACCAGCCTCGTGGCAAGGTCCGGCCGAGCGGCCTGCGCGGCCTGCCACTGGCGGGCGTGTTCGCGCACTTCGTCCCAGTGCGGCTGCAGCGCCTGCCAGGCCTGGCCCATCGGGCGATCCATGTTCCAGGCGCGCCACAGTTCGGTCAGCGCCTCCCCGGCGGCGGCCGACAGGCCTTGGCGATAAAGGGCGAGGAATGCCTCGAGCTTTTCCCAGTGGGCGTTCTCTTCCTGGATGTAGATGTGCCAGAGCATCGGCACGCCAGCCCATTGCGCGCGCACGAAGGAATCCTCGCCGCGCACGGCGTTGAAATCGCAGCTCCACAGCAGCCGGTCGTAGTCGTCCTGGCTGACGAAAGGCAGCACCTGCACGGTCAAGGCCCCGCGCCGATGCAGCGCGCCCACAGGCAGGTCTGCCTCGCCCAGCCAGTTGCCGAGGTCACCCAGGATGCGCCCCTGCGGTACCAGCAGGTGGGTGGGATGCACATCGGCGGCCAGCACATCGAGCCAGTTGCCCAGCTGCGGGTTCTCGTAGGCGAACAGCGAGATCAACCGCGCCCCATCCTGGGGCTGCACACCCAGCCCCGCCAGGAATTTCGCCCGCTCGTCAGGCGACTGCCGGAAGGTCTGGCAACGCGGCAGCAAGGTGGCTTCACGCAGCAATCCACCGGTGTTCTCGGTGAAACCCGGGAAGAAGAAGAACTTGCGCAGCCCATTGGCCTGGGGCGACGGCAAGCCATGGCAACCCTCCACCCAGTCTTCGGCACTGAGGTAGTCCAGGTTCAACCACAAGGGCGGCGTGGGCTGACGGGCCATGGCCTCGACGTAGCCGTCTGGCAGTTGGCAGGCAAAGGCACCCACCACCACCTGGGCTGGCTGCGCACCTTGCCACGTGCCAGGCCAGTGGCGTATCTCGACGCCCTGCTGCCACTGCTGCGGAGCCTGACTGTCTGCCTCGGGACACAGGCGCACGAAGGCCTGCAGGTCGTCCACCCACAGGCGCACCGCCAGGTCGTGCTCGGCCACCAGCTGGCGCGCCAGACGCCAGGTGACGCCGATGTCGCCATAGTTGTCGACGACCGTGCAGAAGATGTCCCAGGTGGTTTTCATCGCCACGTTCCGTTACCTGCGAAAAAAGACCGCGGATTTTGCGGATATTTGCCCGCCAGCAAAAGCGCGGCGCTGAAAAAACCTGTCGCGCCATGCGAGAATGACACCCCCGACCCGCCTGCCAGGAGGCCGCCATGCCCCGCCCCCGCGAATTGAAGATCACCCTCAGACCCGTGCAACTGGTGCTGTGCGTCGCCCTGGGTCTGTGGCTCGGCGCCGTGGCCATCGCCTTGAGCCTGTGGCTGGCCCTGCGCCTGTGGCCGGCACAGGTGCAGCCACTGGTCGAGGCCGCCGTCCCCGCCGTGGTCCAGCCTGCGCCTGCCGCCGCGCCGGCGCAACCGGCCGACGCCCAGGCGCAGATGTTCGAGCACTACAAGGAGATCCTGCACGAGCAGGAACTGCAACAGGCCGCCGAGGCCGCCCAGGGCAACCCGCGCAACCTCAACAGCCCCAAGTGCCAGTTCTGGCTGCAGCAGAACCGCACCGCGCCGACCGACAAGAGCCAGGCCAACGTGCTGGAGTTCTGCTACTGACCATGGACAAGGCCAGCCTGCTGCGACGCATCATCGCCACCCTCGAGCATGACATGGAGGTGCTGCGCCGCGCCGCCCAGACCGCCTACGAGGCCGCCACCGCCGAAGAGAACATCGCCGAGAACAAGTACGACACCCGGGGGCTGGAGGCGTCGTACCTGGCCACCGGGCAGGCGCGGCGCACGGCCGAGATCCGCCAGGCGTTGCTGACCTACCAGCAGTTGGCGCTGCGCGATTACGACCCGGCGCGGGGGATCCAGATCGGCTGCCTGGTGACCCTGGAAGATGAAGCGGGCCAGCGGCGTCGGCTGTTCCTCGGGCCGGAAGGGGCTGGGCTGAAGGTTGGCGAGGGGGATGGCCTGGTGACGGTGATCACGCCACGCGCGCCGCTGGGGCAGCAACTGCTCGGCAAGCGGGTGGATGACGAAGTGAGCCTGGTGGTGGCTGGGGTGGCGCAGGTGCAGTTCATCATCGATATCGCCTGAGCAAGCGCCATCGCGGGGCAAGCCCGCTCCCACGCAGCCAACAGGAGCCTGAGTCATCATGCAAGACCGTGACTCCTGAGCTCGATGCAGTGCCGTCGTGAGAGCGGGCTTGCCCCGCGAAAGGCCATCAATGGCGCTGCAACGCATCGAATCGCTGCGCCAGCCCCTGCTCGGCGAACTGCTCCACCACGAAATCGATGAAGGCCCGGGTCTTGCCCGGCAACAGCTTGCGCTCGGCGTAGTACAGGCTGATATGTCCATCGTCCACGTACCAGTCCGGCAACACCCGGCTCAGGCGCCCGGCGGTCAGGTAGGGCAAGGCGAACGGCAGGCTGACCAGGGCGATGCCCAGGCCTTGCTCGGCCACCGCGCAGGCGGCGTCCGAATCACTCATGGTCAGGCGCTGGGGCAATTGCAGCGGCTGTTGCTCCTGCCAGCGACTGGTCAGCGGCCAGCTGCGCACCCGGCCGGTCTGCGGCGAGCGGATAAGGATGCCGGCGCATGCCTGCAACTGCTCAGGGCGGGTCAGTGGCCCGTGCTGTTGCAGGTAGCCCGGCGAAGCGACCAGCACCCTGTGCGCCGGGGTCAGCTTGCGCGCAACCACCCCCGGCGGCAGTTCGAAACCGCCACCGATGGCGGCGTCGAAGCCCTGGCCGATCAGGTCGACCTGGCGGTTGTCGAAATGCCAGTCCGCCGTCACTGCCGGATAACGGGCCAGGAACTCGCCCAGCAGCGGCAGCACATACAGGCGCCCGAACACCGTGCCCATGCTGACCCGCAGCACGCCCGACGGATGCCCTTCGCAATTGGCGAGGTTAGACACGGCGTATTGGATGGTGCGAAAACTCTCGCTCACCTCGGCCAGAAAGCGCTGCCCGGCCTCGGTCAGGGTCAGCTTGCGCGTGCTGCGCAGGAACAGGCGCACACCGAGCCGCGCTTCCAGCTGGGCGACGTTCTTGCCGACCCCCGCCGGGGTGAGCGACAGGCGCCTGGCCGCCTCGGCAAAGCTGCCGACTTCGGCGCTGCGAATGAAGCACTCCAGGCTGCTGAAGGATTCCACCACGGCCATTATCAACTCCTGGTTTATTCTGAGTAACTCGATTGCCATCTTATCAACAGGTAATCGAGCGCGGATACTGCGTCCATCCCAAGGCATCCGGCCTTGCTTCACTGCAGGAGATCAGCATGTCCCAAGCACTTCCTCTCACCGGCAAGGTGGCCCTGGTCCAGGGCGGTTCGCGCGGTATCGGTGCCGCCATCGTCCGCCGCCTGGCCCGCGACGGCGCCAAGGTCGCCTTCACTTATGTCAGTTCCAGCGCCAGCGCCGAGGCCCTGGCCGGTGAAATCAACAACGCCGGCGGCCAGGCCCTGGCCCTGCGCGCCGACAGCGCCGATATCCAGGCCGTGCAACAGGCCGTGGCCGACACCGCCAAGGCCTTCGGCGGCCTCGATATCCTGGTCAACAACGCCGGCGTGCTGGCGGTGGCGCCGGTGGCCGAGTTCGACCTGGCCGACTTCGACCGCCTGCTGGCGATCAACGTGCGCAGCGTGTTCGTGGCCACCCAGGCAGCGATCAAGCACATGGGCAAGGGTGGGCGGATCATCAACATCGGCAGCACCAACGCCGAGCGCATGCCGTTCGCCGGCGGCGCCCCCTATGCCATGAGCAAGTCGGCGCTGGTCGGCCTGACCAAGGGCCTGGCCCGGGACCTGGGGCCGCAGGGGATCACCGTCAACAATGTGCAGCCGGGGCCGGTGGACACCGACATGAACCCGGCCAGCGGCGAGTTCGCCGAGAGCCTGATTCCGTTGATGGCCATCGGGCGCTACGGGCAGGCGGACGAAATCGCCAGTTTCGTGGCTTACCTGGCGGGGCCTGAAGCGGGGTACATCACCGGGGCGAGCCTGTTGGCCGATGGTGGATTTGCGGCCTGAGGTGCCATTCCCCTGTAGGAGCGGCCTTGTGCCGCGAAGGGGCTGCAAGGCAGCCCCAGGTTTTCAGCGTCGACGCATAGATCGTCGGGGCCGCTGCGCGGCCCTTTCGCGGCGCAAGGCCGCTCCTACAGAGGGAGCATCAGGTCGAAGGGAGGCTCTGCTCCATGACGTCGAGAAAAGCCCGCGCCGCGGGCGTGGGGCTCGGCGACCAGACCGCATACAAATGCCGCACCGGCGCATCCACCAGTGGCACCGTGGCCACTCCCTGAAAACCCCGGGCAATGCGCTCGGGCACCAACCCCAGCGCCATCCCGCGCTGGACGAACTTTTCCACCAGGCGAATATGGCCGATCTCGAACTGCACCCGATGCCGCAACCCCGCCGCCTGGAACGCCTCGTCGGTCTGCCGGCGCGCCCCGGTGCCCTCGGGAAAGTCCACCAGCACCTCGTCGGCCAGGTCGGCCAGGGCCAGCTGCGCCCTGCCCGCCAGCCGATGGCCGGGCGGCAGCACCGCCACCAGCTCCTCCCGCGCCAGCAGGCGATGCTGCACGCCGTTCAGCGCCTCGCCCTGCCACAGGCCGATAAACCCCACGTCCAGGCGCCGCTCGCAGACATCCGCCATCAGCAACTCGCTCTTGGCGGTCAACCAGCGCACGTCCACATCCGGATAACGCTCATGAAACACCGCCAGCAGATCGACCAGATCCAGCGCGGTGAGCGAGCTGATCTCGCCGATCGACAGCCGTCCACGCACCTGCCCGCAGGCGGCGGCAACATCCTCGGCCACCCGCCGCGCCGCCGCCACCGCCGGCCGGGCGCTGAGCACGAAGGCCTCGCCCGCCGGGGTCAGGCGCACCCGCCGCGAACTGCGCTCGAACAGGCTCACCCCCAGCTGTGCCTCCAGCCGCGCCACCTGGTGGCTGAGGGCCGACTGCACCACGTGGCAGCGCTCGGCGGCGCGGGTGAAGCTGCCGGTGTCGGCCACGGCCAGGGCATATTCGAGCTGCTTGAGATTCATCGATCTATCTGCTTTCAAGATGGATAAGTTGAAAACTATACATTGGCGTCATGCTAGACACTTCCTGATACTTGTCACCACACAACCTTGCCTGCAACGAGACTGCCCATGAACACCCCGACTCTCGGCCGCGCCCTGATCCTGCTGATGGCCACCGCCACCGGCCTGGCCGTGGCCAGCAATTACTACGCCCAACCGCTGCTGCACAGCATCGCCCAACAGTTCGGCCTGAGCACCGCCAGCGCCGGCACCATCGTCATCGCCGCCCAGCTCAGCTACGGCGCCGGGCTGCTGTTGCTGGCGCCACTGGGCGACCTGTTCGAGCAGCGCCGGCTGATCGTCACCATGGTGCTGATCGCCACTGCCGGGCTGGTGATCAGCGCCTGCGCGCCGAGCCTGCCGTGGCTGCTGTTCGGCACCGCGCTGACCGGGCTGTTCTCGGTGGTGGCCCAGGTGCTGGTGCCCATGGCCGCCGCCCTCAGTGCCCCAGAGCAGCGCGGCCGCGCCGTGGGCACGCTGATGAGCGGGCTGTTGCTGGGCATCCTGCTGGCGCGCACCGCCGCCGGGTTCATGGCCGAACTGGGCGGCTGGCGCAGCATCTATGTGCTGGCGGCGGTGCTGATGGCGATCAGCGCCCTCGCGCTTTACCGCAGCCTGCCACAACACCACAGCCATGCGGGGCTCAAGTACCCGGCGCTGATCGGCTCGGTGTTCCGCCTGTTCGTCGAGGAACCAGTGCTGCGCCTGCGTTCGCTGCTGGGGTTGCTGGCGTTCAGCCTGTTCGCGTTGTTCTGGACGCCGTTGGCGTTCCTGCTGAGCAATGCGCCCTACCACTATTCCGACGCGGTGATCGGCCTGTTCGGCCTGGCCGGGGCAGTCGGCGCGCTGGCGGCCAACTGGGCCGGGCGCCTGGCTGATCGCGGCAAGGGACCACTGGGGACCACGGTGGGGCTGGTAGCGCTGCTGCTGTCGTGGGTGCCGCTGGGCTTTGCGCAGCAGTCGCTGGCGGCGTTGCTGGTGGGGGTGCTGCTGCTCGACCTGGCGGTGCAACTGGTGCACGTGAGCAACCAGAACGCGGTGATCGTGCTGCGGCCGGAGGCGCGGACGCGGCTCAATGCCGGGTATATCACCTGCTACTTCATCGGCGGGGCGCTGGGGTCGTTGCTGGGGACGCAGCTGTTCGAGGTGCATGGCTGGGACGGGATCGTGGTGGCCGGGCTGGTGATCGGGGCGCTTGCGCTGGTGGTATGGGGGTTGGCCGAGCGCAAGCGCGGGAAACGCCTGAGCGCCGGGATGTCCCCCCTGTAGGAGCGGCCTCGTGCCGCGAAAGGGCCGCGTAGCGGCCCCGGCAGTATCAGCTTGATGCTCGAATCCTGGGGCTGCTTCGCACCCCTTTCGCGGCACAAGGCCGCTCCTACAGGGATTTGTGCATGCCTGGTCAGCCTGACTTGCCCTCGATGAACGCCTCATCCACCCGCGCCAGCTGTGTCTCGCTCAACACCCCGGCCTGGTAGTGCAGCTTGATCCACGCCAGCAGGTAGTCGTAACGCGCCTGGGCCAGGTCGCGGCGGGTGGTGGCCAGCTGCTGCTCGGCGTTAAGCACATCCAGGTTGACCCGCTCGCCGCCCTGCACGCTCTTGCGCGTCGACACCACCAGCGCCTCGGCCGCCACCAGCGCCCGCTCGTAGGCGCGCAGGCGGCTGGCGCCGGACTCGCAGGCGTTGTACTGCCTGCGCAGCTCGATCAGCGCGCTGCGGGTGTTGCCGTCGAGCTCGTACTCAGCCTGCTCCAGGTGGCGGCTGGCCTGGCGGGTCGAGGCCAGCACGCCGCCCCCGGCGAAGATCGGCACGCTGACTTCGATGCCCACGGTGTTGGTGTCGTAGCGCTGGTTGTAGGTGTTGCCGCTGTCCGACTCCTGGCGCCGCGAGGTGGCGAACGCGGTGACCTTGGGCAGGTGCCCGGCACGGTTGCGCTCGACTTCGTACCGCGCCACTTCCAGCGCCTGGCGTGACGAGGCCAATTGCGGGTTGTTGGCCAGGGCCCGCTCCTGCCAGGCCTCGTAGCCGCTAGGGTCGACCACCGGCAGGGCGAAGCCCAGGCGCAGCGGCGCCAGGTCTTCTACCCGCACCGCCGGCTCGCCGATCAGCGCCCCCAGCTCGCGCAGCGCGGCATCCTGCTCGTTGCGCGCCTTGATCTCCTCGGCATCGGCCAGCTCGTAGCGGGCCTGGGCCTCGAGGATGTCCGTGCGCGTGCCTTCGCCGGCGTCGAACAGGCGCTGGTTCTGCTGGAATTGCTGACGGTAGGCCTGCTTGCTGGCCACGCTGATGGCGATCTGGTCCTGGGCGAACAACGCCTGGGTGTAGCTGGTCATCACCCGCACCAGCAACTGCTGGCTCTGGTCGCGAAAGCTTTCGTCGGCGAACAGCGCCTGGGCCACGCCCTTGCGGTAGCTCGAATAGGCTTCGTAGTCGAACAGCGGCTGCTGGAGGATGAAGGTCGAACCCATGCTGTTGTAGTTGCGGTCCTCCTTCTGCCGGCGCGAATCACCGAGGTAACGCACCTCGGAATCGTTGCGCCCCTTGTTGTAGCTGTACGAGATGTTCGGCAGCAACCCGGCACGGCCGATGGCCCGGTACTCCTGGCCGGCCTCGCGGGCCTTGAATGCCGCCAGGTAGGTCGGGTCGCGGCGCAGGGCCTGCTCGTACACCTGGAACGGCCCCATGGCCGCCTGGGCGGCGGTCGGCAGCCAGGCGCAGGCCAGCAGCAGCCCGATCAGTGGGAACTTCTTCACTGGCGGTCCTTATTGTTCGGTCAAGGCGGTGCCTGCACGGTCGAGCAGGGGTTTGAACAGGTAGTTGAGCAGCGAGCGCTCGCCGGTGCGCACGAACAGCTCGGCGGGCATGCCCGGGCGGATCGCCAGCCCTTCGAGACGCGCCAGCGCTTCTTCGCTGACGGTGCTGCGCAGCACGTAGTACGGTTGGCCGCTGCGCTCGTCGATCAACTGGTCGGCCGACACCAGCGCCACCTCCCCGGTCACCCGTGGCGTGCGGTTCTGGTTGAAGGCGGTGAACAGGATGTCCACCGGCAACTGCGGCGCCACCTTGTCCACCAGGTTCACCGGCAGGCGCCCTTCCACCTCCAGCGCGGTGCCCTGGGGCACGATTTCCAGCAGGGTATCGCCAGCACGCACCACAGCGCCCTCGGTGTGCACGCCGAGGTTGACCGCCACGCCGTCGGCCGGCGCCAGGATCTCGCTGTGCTGCAACTCGAAGTGCGCGGAGTTGAGCTGCTGCTCCAGGGTCGCGGCCTTGACCTGGGCGTCGGCCAGCTGCGTGCGCACTTCCTTCTGGTACTCCTCGCGGCGCTGTTGCAGGTTGAGCCGCGCCTCGACGATCACCTGTTCCAGGCGCGCGCTCTCGCCGGCGTTCTGCGCCAGGTCGCGCTGCACCTGCGACAGTTGCCGCTGGTACTCGAGCACACGGTTGCGCGGGATGTAGCCGTCGCCGGCCAGGGGGCGCAGGCTGTCGAGCTGCTCGCGCAGCGAATCGGCCTGGGCCTGCAGGTCGCTGCGCGCGCGGCGCATACCGGTCAGCTGGGCCTGGGAGCCGTCGATGCTGGCAGCCAGGGCGCCCTGCTCGCGGGCCTGGGCCTGGCGGCGGCTGTCGAACAGCTGGCGCTGGCCTTCGACGATCAGCGCAAGGCGAGCGTCGGAAGCCTCCAGCAACTCTGCTGGAAACTGCACCTGCCCCAGGTTGTCGCGCTCGCTCTGCCAACGCGCCAGGGCGGCGCGGGTCATGCGGTACTGGGCCTGCAGCGCATCGACATCGGCCTGCACCTGGGTGCGGTCGAGGCGGAACAGCGGTTCGCCCTGGCGCACCAACTGGCCTTCGCTGACCAGAATGCGGCTGACCACGCCGGCGGCCATCGACTGCACCGCCTTGCGCTTGCCCGAAACCACCACGGTGCCCTGTACCGGCACGCCCTGGTCAAGCGGGGCGAGGCTGGCCCAGGCCATGAAACCACCAAAACCGACCAGGGTCAGCAGCCACCCCAGGCGAACATGGAAACGTGCATCACGGGTGTGCTGGCTCATGCGCCACCTCCGGCTTGCAGCGGGCGTTGCGCCGGGGCCTGGCCCATGGCATGGAGGATGTCGCGGGCCGGGCCGAAGCCCTGCATACGCCCTTCGTTCATCACCAGCAGCTTGTCGGCCTGGGCCAGCGCCGCGCTGCGGTGGGTCACCAGGACCACGGTGCGACCCTGGGCCTTGAGCTGGACGATAGCGCTGGCCAGCGCGGCTTCGCCGTGGCTGTCGAGGTTGGAGTTGGGTTCGTCGAGCACGATCAGCCGGGCATCGCCGTACAGGGCGCGGGCCAGCGCGATACGCTGCTTCTGGCCACCGGAGAGGTCGACGCCCTCCTCGCCCAGGCGCGTGTCATAGCCCTGGGGCAGGCGCAGGATCAGTTCGTGCACGCCGGCCAAGCGGGCCGCCTCGACCACCTTGACGCCGTCCAGCTCGCCGAAGCGGGCGATGTTCTCGGCGATACTGCCGCGCAGCAGTTCGATGTTCTGCGGCAGGTAGCCGATGTGCGGGCCCAGGGCATCGCGGTCCCACTGACTGAGCT
Organism: Pseudomonas sp. 2hn; assembly: GCF_019646095.1. Taxonomy (NCBI): domain Bacteria; kingdom Pseudomonadati; phylum Pseudomonadota; class Gammaproteobacteria; order Pseudomonadales; family Pseudomonadaceae; genus Pseudomonas; species Pseudomonas sp. 2hn. Next base: position 4,287,372 of record NZ_CP081016.1, read on the forward strand.
CGGCGCCGTCGAGGCGCACATGGCCGCTGATCGTCGGCCACACGCCGACCAGCACCTTGGCCAGGGTCGACTTGCCCGAGCCGGAAGCGCCCAGCACGCCGAGCAGCTCACCCGGCGCCAAGGCGAAGTTCACCTGCTGCAGGGTGGCCAGGTTGCGCCCGGGCGGGCCGGCGCTGACCTGCTCCACCGCCAGTTGCCCGGTGGGCACCGGCAGGGGCATCGGCGTCGGCGGCTCGGGGTGCTCGCGCAGCAGGACGTCCAGGCGCTGGTAGGCCAGCTGCGCGCCGCTCCACTGCTTCCACACTGCGATCAGCTGGTCGATCGGGGCGAGCACCCGGCCCATCAGGATGGAGCCGGCGATCATCATGCCCGGGGTCATCTGCCCCTCGATCACCAGCAGCGCGCCCAGCCCCAGCACCAGCGATTGCAGGCACAGGCGCAGGCCCTTGCTGGTGGCGGTGATCACCGCCGAGGTGTCGCTGGCCTTGTTCTGCAGGTCGAGGAAGCGCCCATGCAAGGTGTACCAGCGCTGGCGCAGGGCACCGAGCATGCCCATGGCCTGGATGCTCTCGGCGCTTTGCAGCTGGCTGCCGGCCAGTTGCGTCGATTGCTGCTGGAAGCCACTGGCCTCGGCCAGGGTGGCGTGGGTGAGGCGTTCGTTGAGGATCGCCAGGGCGATCAGCAACAGCGCGCCGACCGTGGCCATCACCCCCAGCCAGACGTTGAAGGCGAAGATCACCGCCAGGTAGATGGGGAACCAAGGCGCATCGAAGAAGGCGAACAGCGCGGGGCCGGTGATGAACTGGCGCAGCTGGGTCAGATCACCCAGGGCCTGGCCGGCGGCGCCGTCACGCTGGCGCAAGTTGCGCTCGAAGGCGGCGCGGTAGACCTTCAAGTTGAAACTTTTCTCCAACTGGTTGCCCACGCGGATGACAATGAAACTGCGGACTGCTTCAAGCCCGCCTATATAAACGAAGAAGCCGACCACCATCAGGGTAAGCACCCACAAAGTTGTGGTGCTCTGCGAACTCAGTACACGGTCGTACACTTGAAGCATATAAATCGACGGCACCAGCATGAGCAAGTTGATCAATGCCGTGAAACAGCCCACGCTGATCAAGGTCGACTTATGTTCGCCGAGTGCCGCCCACAAAGGCGCCCCGGGCTTTTTGCTCGGTAGTTTCATGTTTCGCCCTGGCTCGCCCGGAACTTTTTAGTTCCAGGTGGGAATTATTTGTCGAGGCGCTCGAGCACCAGTTGCTTGCCGTCCGGGGTGGTCCAGGCGTAGCGCTGGGCGCCTTCGCGGCTGAAATGCACCACACTGCTGCCGTCACCGCCCACCAGGGCCAGGGTGTCGGGGGTCACCAGCCAGCTGCCGGGCCGCAGGCCTATCAGCCCTTTGGCACACTCCAGATCACCTTCGATTTCGCCTTCCGTGGCGCCAAGACGCAGGTCGCAGGCCTGCGCTTGCTGCTGTTCGGGGTAAAGCTGCCAACGGCCGGCCAGTTGCGCGGCGTTGGGGAGTAACAGGCTGCTCGCCATGACTACCTCGGTCATCGACATCATGGGGACCGCGGCCAGCGCGATCGTTCTCAGGTTTGCTTTCATTGCTTCGCCTCACCGGCAAAAGGGGCGACGCGCGAGCGCCGCCCCCCTGTTGCATCAGACCACGATGTCGGTGACAGCGGCCTGGCCAACGGTGGTCACCAGGAAGTCAGCCGAGCTGTTTCCGGTGAAGTCGATGGACAGGCTGCCCAGGTTGGTGGCCTGGTCGTAGGTCAGCAGCGCCTCGCCGGCATGACCGGTAAAGGCGTTGACGAACTGCAGCGGCAGCTTGTTCACGGCGAACGCGGAGATGGCCGACAGGTCGATCTTGTCCACGCCCGAAGTGAAGTCCATGATGCGATCCGGCGCCGCCTTGGTGGAGTCGCTGACGGCCGCGAACACGAAGGTGTCCGAGCCGGTGCCGCCCCACAGCTGGTCTGCACCGCCGCCGCCGTAGATGATGTCGTTGCCGGCACCACCCTTGAGCACGTTGGCCAGCGCGTTGCCGATCAGCAGGTCGTTGCCCGAGCCGCCGAAGGCGTTTTCGATGGTCACGCCCTTGGCGATGGAAACGTTGCCGACCATGCCGCCGACGTCGGAGAACGACGCTTCGTTGAGGTTGATCTTCTGGTTCTGGGTGAACCCGGAGAAGTCGAAGGTGTCGTTGCCGCCACCGTCCCACACCGAGAACACCAGCTTCGACGAGGCCGAGGTGGCCGAGTAGAAGTCGCGATCAGCGGTGGAGTTGAAGCCGTAGGTGGTGTCGTTGGCACGGGTGGCGTAGTTGGCGCCGTAGAGCTTCTGGATCGCCAGGATGTCGTCCATCAGCGGGGCCGAGGCGTAGTACTGACCGCCGCCCTTGACGAAGTTCTGCCCGTTATTGCTCTCGCTCCAGTAGCTCATGATGCTGTAGCCACGGGTGTCCTGGGCGTAGTCGGCGTCCTTGTAGGTCGGGTTGCCCTCGCCAGCGTTGTAGTCGCCGGGGTGGGACAGGCCCAGTACGTGACCGATCTCGTGGGTCAGGGTCTGACGACCGTAGTTGCCGGTGCCCGGGTTGATGTTGACCTGGTAGCCGCTGTTGATCAGGTACCAGGATTCACCCTTGTGCGAGCCCGGGCCGTCGAACGGCAGGTAGGCAAATGCCGCGCCGCCGTTGCTGGCACTGAAGTTGCCGTAGGTCATGTGGCCATCGCCACCCGATGCCGCCTCGGTGAAGGTGACCTTGGCCACGTCAGCCCAGGACTGCATGGACAGCTTGGCTTGTTGCTTCTGCAGGTCGCTGAACTGGCTGAAGGTGCCCAGTCCGCGGCTGTAGAAGTCCGCCGGTGCCTTGGTCAGGAAGGTGTAGGTGAGGCTGATCGTGCCGTCCTTGTTCAGGTCTTTCCAGGCAGCGCCGTCACGCAGGATGTGATCGGCGGCCTGGTCGGCCGTGAAGGACTTCTTGCCATTGATGTTCGCGCCGCCGCGGTCGTACTGGTGGGCAAAGCTGTCGATCAGACCGAAGGAAGAACTTGGCCCCTTCGGTTGCAGTGCGGAAACGGCGGAAACAATGGCGTTTTCTTTGACTTTCGACATGCAGATTACTTCCTTGTGTACAAAAAAGCAGTTGATGTCCGACAGGGTTCTCCCACCGGGCGAGAACTTCCTGTCACTCGCCTTTATGAGGCGCAAAAAAACTGACACACATTGAAACTTGATGTCCAGCGTTTTTTGGCGTCATTTTTTCGTTTTCGAAAATTAAACTGCGCCGCACTAATTTGCGCAAACTGCGATGGATCAAAGGCGCCAGCGACAAGCATTAGTTACAGTCATGCCCCATGGCAGTTATAGACAACGGTTCGAAGTTTACTTTCGAAAATGCGACTTTCACTTGTTGAGCGCCGCCGCTCGCTCGTCTATGCGCTTTACTGCGCGACAACCCGCCACACGACCCTCCGTCGCCTGCTCGTTGACTTGCCAGCGTGGCAAGCGCTCAGTAGGCGTTGGTCAACGACCCCTTCCTGACAGGACGACACAATGACAAGACTCACGGTGCAATCCGGCGATTTCTTGCAAGGTGAAGGCGAGTATCGCAATGGAGCGCTCACACTCAAGACCCCGCGCAGCCCCTCGCCCGGCGAGCGCATTTCGCTGGCGCGGATCGAGGATCTGAAGCTGGCCAACCTCGAATCGACCCGCAGCCTCGGTAGCGCCCTTGGTTGGGGCGTGGCCGGTGCCCTGGTGGCCGGTCCGGTCGGCCTGCTGGCCGGTCTGCTGCTGGGCGGCAAGGAGGAGGAAGTCACCTTCCTCGCCACCTTCAAGGATGGCCGCAAGCTGCTGGCCATCACCGACGGCAAGACCTGGTCGAAGATCGACGACAACTGGCGCCGACACCAGAGGCCGGCCGCGGCCTGAATCCACGGCTGCTTCGTTCGTTCTGACATTACAGGCCTGATTGCCGGCAAGCCGGCTCCCACAGGGGCAGATGCATCTGTAGGAGCCGGCTTGCCCCACGAACCCCGGCGCAGCCGGTGCCATGCAACGCACCAAGGCAATCGCGGGGCAAGCCCGCTCCCACAGGGCATGCATCAGCCATACGAACGTTTCCCCTGAAACATCGAATCCCCCCTTGGCAGCCTGCTACCATGGCGCCCTTTTGCCTGCCCGACAGCTGCCGAGCGATAACGGCGCGTCCACTTTTCAAGGAGCCTTGCATGACCCCGCTTCGCCCCCGCCTGCCCCTTGGCCTGCTCGGCCTGGGCCTGGCCCTGCACAGTGGCCAGGGCCTGGCCGAGGACAGCGTGACCCTCGCCCCGGTGCGCATCTCCGAGGTTCAGGACAACAGCGGCTACCAGGCACGCGAAGCCCAGGTCGGCGGCCTGCACAGCGCGCCGCTGCTCGACACCCCGGCCTCGGTCAGCGTGTTCAGCCGCCAGCTGCTGGACGACCGCCAGGTGCGCAAGCTGAGCGAGGTGCTGCAAAGCGATGCCTCGGTGGGCGAAAGCTACGCGCCGATCGGCTACTACGAGAACTTCAACGTGCGCGGCTTCGAGCTCAATGCCGCCAGCAGCTACCGGATCAACGGCCAGACCATCGCCGGAGAACAGAACGTGGCGCTGGAAAACAAGCAGCAGGTGGAGCTGCTGAAGGGGCTGTCGGGGCTGCAGAGCGGCGTGTCGGAGCCCGGCGGGCTGGTCAACTACGTGACCAAGCGCGCCGAGGACGTGCGCTCGGTCACGGTCTCGACCAACGAACAGGGCGAACGCTACCTGGCCACCGACCTGGGTGGCTGGTTCGGCGCCGAGCGCCAGTTCGGCCTGCGGGTGAACCTGGCCCACGAGGACATCCGTTCCTATGTCGACCACGCTGACGGCAAGCGGGACTTCGCCTCCCTGGCGCTCGACTGGCAGATCAACCCGAATGCCGTGCTGGAACTGGACGCCGAGTACCAGCACCGCGAGCAATACTCGGTACCGGGCTATCAACTGCTCGGCGGCAAGCAGCTGCCCCACAGCGTCGACCCCAAGGACCATCTGGCCTGGCAGTCCTGGGCCAAGCCGGTGCAGAACGACTCGCTGAACCTGGGCGGGCGCTTCAAGTACCAGATCAACGACAACTGGAACGGCACTTTGAGCGCTTCGCGCAGCAAGGTGGTGATCGATGACTACAGTGCGTTTGCCTGGGGCTCGAGCGAGGGCGCCTTCTTCGGCAGCAACGGCGACTACGACATCTATGATTTCCGCAGCCCCGACGACACCCGGCGAATCGACGAGGCACAGGCCACACTCGATGGACGCTTCGACGCCCTGGGCGTGAGCCATGAGCTCACCGTGGGCACCAGCGCGCAACGCCGTACGCTGGATCAGCGGCCGTACTACAACGAATGGATCGGCAGCGGCAATATCAACGCGAATGCGCCAGCCTACGAGCCCTCCGGCAAACCGGTCGGCGCCAGCGAACGCCGCCTTGACAGCCGCCAGTACGGCCTGTTCTTCAGCGACCGCATCACCTTCGACGAGCACTGGCAGACCGTGATCGGTGCCCGGGAGGTGCGGCTGGACGAGAAGACCTGGAACGAGAACGGTGTCGCCGGACGGCATACCCGGCAGTATCAGTTGCTGCCCAATGCGGCACTGATCTACAAGCCGCAGCCCGATACCACGCTCTATGCCAGTTACTCGAAGGGCCTTTCCGCCGGCGGCACTGCGCCCTGGTTCGCCAGCAACGCCGCCGAGATCCTCGCCCCCACCCTGTCGCGCCAGCTCGAAGTCGGCATCAAGCGCGATTGGCAGGGCATGAGCTTCAGCGCGGCGCTGTTCCAGATCCGCCAGGCCTACCAATATGCCCGCCCCGACGACACCCCGGCGCCGACCTACGTGCAGTCGGGCCAGCAGAAGAACACCGGTCTCGAACTCGGCGCCAGCGGCTGGGTGACCTCCAACTTGCAGATCCAGGCCAGCGCCGCGGCGATCCGCGCCCGCGTGCAGAACAGCGACACCGACGCCTACGAAGGCCACCAGGCGATCAACGTCCCGCGCCTGCGCGCGGCGCTGCAGGCCGACTACGCCCTGCCCGTGCCCGGCCTGGCCCTGCTCGGCGGCGCCCGCTACAGCGCCAGCAAGTACGCCAGCCACACGGGCGACGCAGAAGTCGGCGGCTATACCGTGTTCGACGTCGGCAGCCGCTACCGCACGACCATCGGCGGCTACGACACGGTGCTGCGCCTGACCGTGGACAACGTCTTCGACAAGCGCTACTGGCGCGACGTGGGCGATTATCTGGGCGACAACTACCTGTTCCAGGGGGCGCCGCGCACGGCACGCCTGTCGGCTTCCGTCAGTTTCTGACAGCGCCATCGCGGGGCAAGCCCGCTCCCACGCCAAAGGGAGCGGACTTGCCCCGCGATCAGGGCCTCAACAAAAACGCGAGACAAACAAAAAGCCCCCGAACCTTTCGATTCGGGGGCTTTTCGTAGAATGTGGCGGTGAAGAAGGGATTTGAACCCTTGATACGATTTCTCGTATACACACTTTCCAGGCGTGCTCCTTCGACCACTCGGACACTTCACCGTTTTCCCTTCAAGCTATTCAGCCTGTCGAGGCGCGCTAATTTAGTAGAAGCCTTTTCCTTTGGCAAGCATTTTTTTCAGAATTTTCATGCGCTTAAGCCAATCGACCGAAAAACCGGGGCAATCAGGGCAATGCTGCCATTGTGCCCAGCGCTTTTCCCGCCCCTCGTGCCCCCGCCCCGGTGGCACAGGGCACAAGGACGCGGCGCTGACTGACCAGTCAGTCTTGGCGCTTTACCTGGCCGGTGCCGCTGGGTAACGTCATCGCCACGCCCTCCAAAGGACTCTGCCATGAGCGAGCTGATTACCTACCATGCCGAAGACGGCATCGCCACCCTGACCCTGAACAACGGCAAGGTCAACGCCATCTCCCCGGATGTCATCAAAGCCTTCAACGCCGCGCTCGATCGCGCCATCGAGGAGCGCGCGGTGGTGATCATCACCGGCCAGCCGGGCATTCTTTCCGGCGGCTACGACCTCAAGGTGATGACCGCCGGCCCCAAGGAGGCCGTCGGCCTGGTCACCGCCGGTTCCACCCTGGCCCGCCGCCTGCTGTCGCACCCGTTTCCGGTGATCGTCGCCTGCCCCGGCAATGCCGTGGCCAAGGGCGCCTTCCTGCTGCTGTCGGGTGACTACCGGATCGGGGTCGAAGGCCCCTTCAAGATTTGCCTGAACGAAGTGCAGATCGGCATGACCATGCACCACGCCGGTATCGAGCTGGCCCGCGACCGTTTGGGCCGCGCGGCGTTCCAGCGTTCGGTGAACAACGCCGAGGTGTTCGACCCTCAGGGCGCCCGTGAAGCCGGCTTCCTCGACAAGGTGGTGCCCGCCGAGCAGCTGCAGGAAACCGCCCTGGCTGCGGCCCGTGAATTCAAGAAGCTGAACATGCTGGCGCACAAGAACACCAAGCTGAAGGTACGCAAGGCGCTGCTGGAGGCGCTGGACGAGGCGATCCTGGCGGACCAGAACCATCTGGGCTGATTGCCGAGTCTACTTCTCTGTAGGAGCGGGCTTGTCCCGCGAACACCATCTACGCGGTGCGTGGCACCGGCTTCGCCGGTGTTCGCGGGACAAGCCCGCTCCTACAAGGGCCTGCCTGACGCTTGTCGAGCATTTGCCCCTGACAGTGCACACCCGTACACTGCGCCGCGACTGTCCGGTGTGAGTCGTACCATGCTTTTTATGCTTCGCATGCTCCTGTTGGCGCTGCACTTCCTGCTCGTAGGTGTCGTCGGTCTGGTGATCGGCCTGCTGCGCCCGTTCAATCCCGACAACAGCCGCCTGTTCGCCCGCCTGTACAGCGTGCCGGCCGCCTGGCTCATGCGCATCAAGGTCAAGGCCGAGGTCGGTCCGTTGTGGGACCAGCCCCCCGGCTGCGTGATCATCGCCAACCACCAGTCCAACTATGACCTGTTCATCCTCGGCCAGGTCGTGCCGCGCCGCACCGTGGCCATCGGCAAGAAGAGCCTGGGCTGGATTCCGCTGTTCGGCCAGCTGTTCTGGTTGGGCGGCAATGTGCTGGTCGACCGCAAGAACGCCTACCAGGCGCGCAAGGCCATGCAGACCACCACCCGGACCCTGCGCGACGACACCTCGATCTGGATCTTCCCCGAAGGCACGCGCAACCCCGGCGAGCAGTTGCTGGCGTTCAAGAAAGGCGCTTTCCACATGGCCATCGAGGCCGGTGTGCCGATCGTGCCGGTGTGCGTCAGCCGCTATACCCAGCGCCTGGGCCTGAACAGCTGGCGCCAGCGCACCGTGGTGATTCGCTCGCTGGCCCCTATCGCCACCGCGGGCCTGACCCAGCAGGACCTGCCCGCGCTGATCGAGCAATGCCGCAGCCAGATGCAGCATTGCATCGACCATATGGAAAGCGAGCTCACCGCGCCCTGATCGGCGTGCGGACTTGCCCCGTGCCGCTACACAGCCCAAGCTGTGTAGCGTGTTCAATCGGATAAGCGGACAACCATGGGTCGAGTCGTCGCATCGGCGGTGTACAGCGCCGGCAGGAAGGTCACCAATATCAGCCTCGACGAGGGCGCTGAATGGGCGCGCAAGCCCGGGCACTTCGTCTGGATCGGCCTGGAAGAGCCCAACGCCGAGGAACTGGCCAACCTGCAGCGCCAGTTCGGCCTGCACGAGCTGGCCATCGAGGACGCCCTGGAAAAACACAGCCGGCCAAAGCTCGAGACCTTCGGCGACGCACTGTTCATCGTCACCTACTCGCCGGTACGCCACGAGGGAAAGCTCGAGTTCATCGAGACCCATATCTTCGCCGGCAACGGCTACATCATCACCTGCCGCAACGGCCACTCGAAATCCTACGCCCTGGTGCGCCAGCGCTGCGAGGCGCGCCCGCTGCTGCTCGAACACGGCGAGGACTTCGTGCTCTACGCCCTGCTGGATTTCGTCACCGAGAACTACCAGCCGGTGAGCGAGGCCATCCACGGCGAGATCGAAGAGCTGGAACAGAGCGTGCTGAGCAATTCGCTCAAGGAAGAGGACATCCAGCGCCTGCACAGCCTGCGCCGCGACATCCTGCGCCTGCGCCGCTACGTGGCGCCGATGGTGGAGATCAGCGAGGAGCTGCAGCGCCTGAGCTTCCCGTTCATCGACAAGAACATGCGCCCGTACTTTCGCGATGTGCAGATCCATGTCACGCGGCAGATGGAAGACCTGGCCGGGATCCGCGACATCGCCAGCCAGACCATCGAGATCGGCATGCTGCTTGAGTCGTCACGACAAAGCATCACCCAGCGCAAGTTCGCGGCCTGGGCGGCGATCCTGGCGTTTCCCACGGCAGTCGCCGGCATCTACGGGATGAACTTCGAGAACATGCCGGAGCTTGCATGGCGCTACGGTTACTTCGGCGTGCTGGGGGTGATCGCTCTGGGCTGTTCGGGGTTGTACTACAGCTTCAAGCGTTCGGGCTGGCTGTAACGCCAATCGCGGGCGAGCCCGCGATTGGCGTCGATGCGGATCTCAGGTCGCGCGAGTGCCGGACTGCTGGACGAAGCGCAGCATCCACTCGCCCACCAGATCCCCCTGGTGCTCGGTGGCAAGGCTGGCCACCGCCTTCTCATAGACTTCATTACCCAGCGACGCCTGTCGGGCGTCGAGCAATGCCCGGGAGTAGTCATGGACGAACTCCGGGTGCCCCTGGAAGCACAGCACCTGGTCACGGATGTGGTAGGCGGCGTTCGGGCAGAAGTCGCTCGAGGCGATCACTGTGGCCCCTTCAGGCAGCTCGGTGACCTGGTCCTGGTGGCTGATCAACAAGGTCAGCTCGGACACCTGCGGGTCCATCCACGGCGCATGGGCCGCCAGGCTGTAGCGGTGAACCCCCACGCCCCAGCCCTTGTCGGCGCGCTCGGCCTTGCCGCCGAGGGTCAGCGCCAGCAGCTGGTGACCGAAACACACGCCCAGCAGCTTCTCGCCACGTTCGTAGAGCTCGAGCAGGTAGGCCTTGAGCGTCTGGATCCACGGATCGTCGCCGAACGAGTCGGCCTTGCTGCCGGTCACCAGGTATGCATCGAAGCGTTCGCCGTCCGGGGGATAGTCGCCGTTCATCACGTTGTACACATCGAATTCGGCCGCGATCGGCTGACGCGAGAACAGCTGCTCGAACATCCTTCCGTAGCCCTGGTACTGCGCGATCAACTCCGGTCGCAGGACATCGGTTTCAAGGATGCAGATGCGTAACGACATAGGGGTAGTCCTGAACGACATGTGGGTGGGATTTGCTGTAGAGACTGACGCGAAAGGGCCGTACAAGCAAGTAGGATGTCCGGACGAACGGTAGGCCCTGTAACCCTTGGTAACCCCTGCCGCGCACTCGTCTAGCCTGAGCGTGCCAGCGGGGTGGCCAGTGGCCTTAAAGCCATGAGGAATCGACATGATAAATCTTAGAACAAAGGGTTCTGAAACAGGGATGACGCGGGCCCTACTGTTGGTTGTATATCCAGATACACGCGGCAAGCAGGAACGGCGTGGCATCACGCCGCTGCGATCGACCCGACGCTAGACAAGGAAGCCAAGGGTTATTCAGGAATAACAACAAGAAGGCGGTCCGCCATGTTCAGACAATCCAAGGTACGCCAAGCCGGCCTCATACTCTTCGCCACGACGCTGCTACTGATCCTGCCGAACCTCACCCGGCTGTTCGGCTGAACGCGGCGGTGGCCTTTTCCGACCACGCGTGGGTAATCTTCCGACCTTGACGGTTGGAGATTGCCCATGCGCCTGTGTCTTGCCCTGCTCTGCCTGCTGCTCGCTCCGACATTGTCGGCGGCGCAGCTGAACCTCGAACTGGGTGGCGACAGCCGGCACTGGAGCAGTGAACAGCTACTTGCCCATCCGCAGGCGCGAAACATCACCATCGAACAGGACGTGGCCTACAAGCGCACCTTGCATTACCGCGCCGTGCCCCTGGCGGTGCTGCTGCAGGGCGTGAACCCGAGCGATCACCTGCAGGCCGTGGCCCTCGATGGCTTCGCCGCCGAGATGCCCGCCGGACCGCTGCTGCAGGCGGGCCCCGCGCAGGCCTGGCTGGCCATCGAAGACCCCAGCCACCCTTGGCCCGCGCTGAGCAAAGGCAAGCCAGGCGCAGGGCCGTTCTACCTGGTATGGACCCAACCCCAGGCCAGCGGTATTCGCCCGGAACAATGGCCGTATCAGATCGCCAGCATCCGCCGCCTGCCCCCGGTCGAGACGCGCTTCCCCGCCCTGCTGCCCGACCCCGCCGTGGCCGAGAACGACCCGGTGCGCCAGGGTTTTGCCCTGTTCCAGCAGAACTGCCTGGCCTGTCATCGCCTCAATGGCGCCGGCGACGCGCACCTGGGCCCGGACCTGAACCTGCCGCACAACCCCACCGAGTATTTCCAGCCGGCCTACCTGCGCCAGTACATTCGCGACCCGCAGAGCCTGCGGCGCTGGCCACAGGCGAAGATGCCCGGGTTTTCCAGCCAGGTGCTGGATGAGCCGGCGCTCGATGCCGTGCTGGCGTACCTGAAGCATATGGCGGGGCGCAAAACGCACTAATGGCCTCGCAGGGCCTAGGCGATCGGCCTTTCCTGCTTGACGCCCCAGCCCTCGACTTCGCCGCCATAGGGTGACACGACCCGTTCGAAGGCCTGCTCGAAGGCGCCGATGCCGCCATGGGTGGCGTACATCACCTTGCTCAGTTCCAGGTGCCAGGCTCCGTCGTCGCGCTCGCTCACCTGGGCGTTGAGCGATTCGCCACGAAATTGCCCCGCCGCCCTGCGGGCACCGGCCTCGCTGGGGAACACGGCATAGAACTCGATGGGGTGGATGCGGGTGAAATCGAAACCGCCAGCTTTCATCTGGCGCAGGACACTGCTGCTGATGTCGTCGTTCTGGCTGCTCATGAAACGTCCTCCTGCAAAGCAATGGATAGACTTTCCGTGCACAACGCACCTGCCTGGCACACAAGGAATGCCTGACAATACGAGCGGATTGCAAGACGCGATGAAAACGGCGGCGGCCCGCAGAGAAGGCCGGCGCCTGACTTGAGCGTAGCGCCTGGGTTGGCGCTACGCCAGAGACACCCGATTCAGGGCGCTTCGCGAATGGTGGTGATGGTCACGCCGCTCTGTTCCTTGAGCCAACGTGCCGTGGGGGAAAAGCTGCGGTCCTGGAAGTCGTTGAGGTCCAGTTCGTCCATGAGCGGAAACAGCCGCGAACGGATCGCGCGGGCGGCATCCTCCTCGCTGGGGCATTGCTCGGCATTGAGCAGCAGCGTCTGCGGCTCGCCCTTCTGGTCGGCAAAGCTGACTTCCCATGCTTTCATCGATCAACCCTCGCTGACGCAACGGTGAATGGAACGGCGTACTCACTTGACCATGGCCCAGGGATGAATGTTCAGCCATGCACATGAAACCGCATGAAAAAAGCCCGCCGGTTCAGGGCGGGCTTCATGAGGCTGACGGCGGCCTTACTTCGGCGTGCCGTGGACGACACCGGCGGTGTTGTCCAGCAGGCTCTTGGTCGCGGTCTGGATATAGGCCTCGAGTTTCTTGAGCATTTCCGGCTGGTCCGGGCTTTCGATCAGCTCGGCCTTGAACTCGCGGCCCAGCTGGTAGCGGTACATCCGCGGGGTCATGTCCTTGGACTCGATGAGGATGCGGTCGCCCTGCACCAGGCCGACGATCTGCTCGCTGCCCGACGGTTTGATCATGCCCACGCCCTGGTCGCCCTCAGGCAGGTTGAGCAGGTCGCGGCCCCAGCACTGGTGACGGGCCTGGCCACCGAGACGGCCCATGATGGTCGGCACGATGTCGACCTGGGTACCCACGGTGTGGTTGACCGCGCCGAACTTCTCCTGGATGCCCGGGGCGATCAGCAGCAGCGGCACGTTGAAGCGGCCCAGGTCCAGCTCGGTGACCTGCTGGTGGTTGCCGAAGCCATGGTCGCCGACGATGACGAACAGGGTGTCCTTGAAGTACGGCTCCTTGCGGGCCTTCTCGAAGAACTGGCCCAGCGCCCAGTCGGAATAGCGCATGGCGGTCAGGTGCTCGTCCAGGCGGCCTTGCCCGGTGACCTTCTCCACCGGCAGGTCCTTGGGCAAGGCGTACGGCGTGTGGTTGGAGAGGGTCTGCAGCAGCGCGTAGATCGGCTTCTTGCCATCGTGCTTGGCCAGCTCTTCGTTACCGCGGTTGAACATGTCCTGGTCGGACACGCCCCAGGTCGGGTCGGAGAACACCGGGTCGACGAAGTCGTTGCGGCCGATGAAGGTGGTCATGCCCTGGTTGCCGAAGAACCCGGACTGGTTGTCCCAGGCGAAGTCACCGTTGTAGACGTAGACATCGTCATAGTCGCGGGCACTGAGCAGCGCCGGCAGGCCGGACAGCTTGTGGCCGCCTTCCGGGGTCTGCATCAGGTACTCGAAGCCCGGCAGGTTGGGGAAGCAGGCCATGGTGGCGAACATGCCCTGGTGGGTATGGGTGCCGTTGGAGAAGAAGCGGTCGAACAGCAGACCCTCCTTGGCCAGCTTGTCGAAGTACGGGGTGATGTTGTTCGGGCTGCCCAGGGCGCCCACCGAGTGACCGGCGAAGCTTTCCATGAGGATGACCACGACGTTCTTGACCGGCAGCGTGTTCGCCACAGGCGGCACGAAGTCACGACGGATCGCCGCCTCGTCGGCATCGACCAGGGTGTCGTTGGCGGTCAGCAGCTGCTCGCGCACGGTCTGGGTGGCCAGCGGCTGCTCGAGTACCGGCTTCCAGATGTTGGCGCGGTCCTCGCCGAAGCGGCTCTTGGCGGCGTCGATCAGGGTCAGCGTGCCGTTCAGGCCCAGCTGGTTGACGAAGTTCGAGTCGGTGGTGAAGGCATCGCCCCAGCGCATCGGCGGGCCCTGGCGCAGGGTGCCGCGGGCGGCGACCACGGCCACCAGCAGCACGACCATGAACACTGCCAGGCGGCCGTACCACGGCGCGAGCTTGCGGCTGCCGGCGGGCTGGAGGCTTTGCTCGCCACGGGTCAGGCGATCGATGCCCTTGAACAGCAGGCTCAGCAGCCAGGTGCCGACCAGCCAGGCCAGCAGGTAGCGGACCACCGGGAAGCCGTACCAGAGCATGCTCATGACGGTCTTGGGGTCTTCCTTGATGTACTGGAACACCAGGCCGTTCAGGCGCTGGTGGAACTCGCGGTAGAAGTCCATCTCCATCAGGCCGAGGAACATCACCACGCTCGAGGCGATGGTCAGCCAGAAGCGGAAGAAGCCGCGGCGGGCCATCAGCCAGGGGCTGAGCAACGCCAGCAGCAACGGGATGCTGATGTACACCACCACCCGCAGGTCGAAGCGCAGGCCGTTGAGGAAGCCTTCGGCGACGGTCGAGTTCGGCGTGTCGCCGATCATGTCGCTGTTGTAGACCAGCAGCGCCAGGCGCACCAGGCTGAGCATCAGCATGATCACCAGGCCACTGAGCAATGTGTAGGCCAGGTGGGATTTCAGGGTCGGCGAGAACGAGCCTCGCACGCCCTGTTGCTTCAAGGCGTCCGTGTTAGCCATGAATGGAGAGGTCCTAGGATTGCGGTTTGCGGGAAGGCGAAGTCGCCGACAGCCTGGTGGTCGGCCCTCGAACGCGAGGCGAGACCAAGGCCGCATTGTGCGGCGCGGATTTTCAAAAATCGAGTGTGAAAATTTTGTCGAGAGCAACTATCGCTTACATAACCTGTAGGAGATCGCGCAACCTTTCGGGCTGCGCTGTCGCGCAGGGAACTGGGTTGCCAGCATCACCAGCGTGGGAGCGGGCTTGCCCCGCGATCACCGGCGAAGCCGGTGCCCAACACCGCATCGCGGGGCAAGCCCGCTCCCACGCTGCTCCAGTTAAACCAACTAAATCAACAAGCAACGCCGGTGCCATGTCCCCATAGTCAGATCCGCACATTGCCCCGCGGCCCGGCGATTGCCCAGATGATCAGCCCCAGCACCGGCAGCAGCAGGATCAGCAGGATCCACAGCACCTTGATGCCGACCTCCGCGCCGCTCTTGAGCACATTGAGAATGGCCCAGATATCCAGGGCCAGGATGATCAGGCCGACCAGGCTGTTGAAGGTGGACCCCATGGTGGCGCTCCCGCACGGTAAATGTGTTCAAGAGCATAGCTGGCTATGGCCCCGATAGAAGGGAATCCTTGGCCTGGCGCACAGGTCAGTGGATAGACTGCTGTCATTCACTGCTCCGAGGTTCGCATGCCCCCTGCCCACACCCAAAACGCCGCCCCCGACTCACTATTCAACGCCTGGCGGCAACAGGCCCAGGAAACGCCCTGGCTCAGCGCCGGCCTGGCCCTGAGCCTGCTGGCCGTCGCCGCGCTGTTGCTGGCGAGCCTGTGGAACGCGGTCAACGGCGACCACGCCGACAACCTGCACCTGGCCCTGCTCGGCGGGTTGTCGGGCTTCGGCGCCACCGCCCTGGGCGCCGTGCTGGCGGTGATCCTGCGCGACGTCAACGCCCGCACCCAGGACGTGATGCTGGGCTTTGCCGCCGGCATGATGCTCGCCGCCAGTTCGTTCTCGCTGATCCTGCCGGGCCTGGACGCCGCCCGTGAAATCACCGGCAACGGCCCGGCGGCGGCCTTCACCGTGGTCCTGGGCATGGGCCTCGGGGTGCTGCTGATGCTGGGCCTGGACCGCTTCACCCCGCACGAGCATGAAAGCACCGGGCCTTGTGGCCCGCAGGCCGAGCGGGTCAACCGGGTGTGGCTGTTCGTGCTGGCCATCACCCTGCACAACCTGCCCGAGGGCATGGCCATCGGTGTAAGCTTCGCCAACGGCGACATGAACATCGGCCTGCCGCTGACCAGCGCCATCGCCATCCAGGACATCCCCGAAGGCCTGGCCGTGGCCCTGGCCCTGCGCGCCACGGGGCTGTCGAACTTCAAGGCGATGATGGTGGCGATCGGCTCGGGCCTGATGGAGCCGCTGGGCGCGGTGATCGGCCTGGGCATTTCCACCGGTTTCGCCCTGGCCTATCCGATCAGCATGGGCCTGGCGGCGGGGGCGATGATCTTCGTGGTGTCCCACGAGGTGATCCCGGAGACCCATCGCAATGGGCACCAGACCGCGGCGACGCTAGGGCTGATGGGCGGGTTCGCGGTGATGATGTTTCTTGATACCGCGTTGGGTTGAGGCCGTCGACAATCCGCACCGGCCTCTTCGCGGGTAAACCCGCTCCCACAGGGATCTCGCAGCATTGGAGATTCTGTGGGAGCGGGTTTACCCGCGAAGAGGCCAGCACACGACTCAGACGTGCACCGCCACCTTCAAGGCCTCCAGCGCCGGCTCCACCTTGATGCCTACGGCCTCGCCCAACTCCAGCACACGGGCCAGGTCGTTCTGCCCCACCATCACCATCTGCAGCTCGTCATCGAGCAGCTGGCTGAAGTTCAGCAGCACGTAGCCACCGGCTTCCTTGTTCAGCGCGCCCATCTGCACCTGGATGCGGTTGAGCGCGGTCAGCGCCTCGGTGCGCGCCAGCTGCTTGGGCTTGAGGGTGAACGGCACGCTCTTGTCGAACGAGTCGCTGATCCGCTGGAACAGGTCCTGGTAGCTGTCGGCCTGGAACAGCACGGTATCGGGCAGGCTGCCGACCACCACCCATTCGCCCAGCGGGAACGGGAAGGTGTCGTCGTAGTTGATGTCCGGGTTGGCGGCGAGGAAGGCGGCGGGGTCGGCGTAGGCCTGGGCGGCCTCGGCGGCGATGCGCTCGATGTCCTCGTCGCGCATGCAGCCGGCGCCGATGAGGCTGATGAATTCGAGCAACTGGTCTTTCATGGGGGGCCCTGCGGATTGACGTGAAAGGCGCCAAGGATAGCCGCAAACGCCCCCTAAGGGTTAGCCGGCCTTCGCCTCCAGGCGTGCGGCGGCATCCACCGCGCCCATGGTGCGCGCGGCCGTCAGCGCGGTGGCGCCGGCCGCGTCACGCCGTGCCGGATCGGCCCCCTGGGCCAGCAGGTAGTCGATGATCTCCAGGCGGTTGAACATCGCCGCCAGCATCAGCGCGGTGCGGCCGTCCGCGGCGGCGGCATCCACCGGCACGCCGTGCTCGAGCAGCAGGCGGATCATGGCCAGGTCGCCCTTGAAGGCAGCGCCGGCAATCGGCAACTGGCCGTTGTCATTGGCAATCAACGGATCGGCGCCATGGGCCAGCAGCACCCGCACGGCGTCGTGGTGGCCATGGTAGCTGGCCAGCATCAACAAGGTGTCGCCCTTGTGGTTGCGCAGGTCGGCGGGCAGGCCACCGTCAAGCAAGCGGCCGAGCATCGTCGCGTCGCCGCGGCGGGCGCGCTCGAAGACCTCGTCGGCGAAGGCCGCGGTTTCTTCGGCGGTCATGGTGGCGGGCTGGTGATCGGACATCGGGAACCTCCTGGCATCTGGCAATGGGCCAAGTGTCCATCAGGCAGCGGCGAGCGGTCCAAGGTTCAGATTCTATCGGCTGCAGAGAGCCAGTCTATGACCGTGCAAAATGCACTGTGCAAAATGCACGGGCGTGCAGATTGCAATGCACAACCTTGAGCAAACAAATTTAACTCATTGATTTAAAAGGATTTTATCCAAATAAAAGGCTGGCACGGTCACTGCAATCATCAACTCAAGTCTGCCAGTACAACAGTCAGGAGTTGATATGGACCTCATCCAGGAAAAATTCGCCTCGGTCTTCGCCGCCTACCAGGTCACCACTCAACCGCGTCCGGACGGGGGTGTACTGCTGACCCTGCGCGCCAGCGACGGCGTGGTGACCCGCCGCGTGCTGACCTACGCGCAACTGCACAGCGCCGAGCAACTGTCCTGGGCGATCAGCGCCATCCGCCGTGACCTGGCCGGGCAGCCAAGCGAGCTGCCGGTAATCTCGATGCTGCAGAGCCAGCAGCGCTTCGCCCTGCCGACCTACCGCTGATCGCGCAACCCTCTTCGCGGGGCACGCCTGCGCTCACCCAAGGACAGCGTGAGCACAGGCGGCCCCGCGAGCCAATTCCTTTAGAATTCGTCGAGTCCGGCAAATTGCCGGGCCGTGGCATCGCCGGTGAACCGCGGCTGCACCGCCGAGTCACTGGCGAACAGACGCAGGGCCAGGCAGAACGGCGTGGCGCCCAGGTCCAGCCAGCGGCGCGTGCCGGCCGGCACCACCAGCACATCATCCTTCTCACACAGCACGGCGTACACCGCATCCCCCAGGCGCAGGCTGACCTGGCCGCGCCCGCTGATCAGCGCGAACACTTCCTCGCCGTCATGCACATGCTCGTCGCGCAGGTCAGCCTGGCTCGGGTCGACGCCATCGCGGCTGAGCACGCCGAACACCCCGCTGCCATAGGCAGTCATCAACTGGTCGAGCGGCCCACGGCACGCGGCGACCACCTCATCCTGGCTGCTGCCCGGGCGCAGCCGCGCACCAGACTGCCAGCGGCCGAAGCGCACGCCCTGCTCGGCCAGGGTCGCGGCGATGTCGTCGTGGTGGGTCAGCACCTTGTGCGGCAGTTCCGGGCTGGACGGGTCGAATACGCTGAGGATGCTCATCAGGGGTGGTTCCTGCTGTCTTTGAGTCGGAAGGCAATGATAGCGGCTGCCGCGAGCGCCGCGACGCTGGCCATACCAAAGGTGAAGTGCGGGCCCAGCAATTTCCAGCTGTAGCCCGAGTACAGGGCGCCCAACGCGCCGCCGGTGCCCGAGAGCGCCGCGTACAGCGCCTGGCCCTGGCCCTGCTGGCGGGCGCCGAAACTGGCCTGGACGAAGGCGATGGCCGCGGCGTGGAAGCAGCCGAACGTGGCCGCATGCAGCACCTGGGCGAACACCAGCACTGCCGGGAGATCCGCCAGGTTGCCCAGCAGCAGCCAGCGCAAGGCGGCCAGCACAAAGCTGGCCAGAAGCACCTTGCGCACGGAAAAACGGGCGAAGATCCGGCTCATGGCCATGAACACCAGTACCTCGGCCACCACTCCGAGCGCCCACAGCAGACCGATGGCACCACGGCTGTAGCCCAGGTGCTCCAGGTGCAGGGTGAGGAAGGTGTAGTACGGCCCGTGGCTGAGCTGCATGAGGGCCACGCACACATAGAAGGCCAGCACGCCGGGTGCCCGCACCTGCGCGAGGAAGCCCCCTGCCCCGCGACGCTCGGTCTGCTCCACGGGTTGCGCGTTGGGCACCCAGAGGCTGGCGGCGACAATCCCGGCCATGATCGCCACCAGCGCCACCGGGTAGATGTCCAGACTCAGCCATTCGAACAGGCGCCCAAGCCCGACCACCGCGAGGATGAAGCCGATCGAGCCCCATAACCGCACCTGGCTGTAGCGCGCCGTCTGGCCATGCAAGTGGGCCAGGGTGATCACCTCGAACTGCGGCAGCACCGCATGCCAGAAGAACGCGTGCAGGGCCATGACCATCGCCAGCCAGGCATAGCTCTTGGCGAAGAAGATCAGCGAAAAGGTCGCCAGTGTCGACAGCGCGCCCAGGCGCACGATCAGCAGGCGCTGGCCGCTGCGGTCGCCCAGCCAGCCCCACAGGTTGGGAGCGATGCAGCGCATCAACATGGGGATGGCCACCAGCTCGCCGATGCGCGCCGGGGAGAAGCCCAGGTGATCAAAATACAGGGCCAGGAACGGCGCGGTGGAGCCGAGCAGGGCGAAGTAGAAGAGGTAGAAGCTGGAGAGGCGCCAGTAGGGGATCGGGGGCATGGGATGGGCCTTGTGTGAGCCTGCACCGGCCTCTTCGCGGGTAAACCCGCTCCCACAGGGATCTCACAGCATTGGAGATCCCTGTGGGAGCGGGTTTACCCGCGAAGAGGCCGACCCTGGCTAAGTCAGAGCTGGCCCAGTACCGGGGTGCCCACTTTCACGTCGGCATTCTGCGCCCGGTGGCGCAGCAGGTGGTCCATCAAGGCGATGGCCATCATCGCCTCGGCGATCGGCGTGGCGCGGATGCCCACGCATGGGTCGTGACGGCCCTTGGTAATCACCTCGACCGGGTTGCCGTCGACGTCGATCGAGCGGCCCGGGGTGGTGATGCTCGAGGTCGGCTTGAGCGCCAGGTGGGCGACGATCGGCTGGCCCGAGGAGATACCGCCGAGGATGCCGCCGGCATTGTTGCCGAGGAAGCCCTCGGGGGTCAGTTCGTCACGGTGCTCGGTGCCACGCTGGGCAACGCTGGCAAAGCCGGCGCCGATTTCCACGCCCTTGACCGCGTTGATGCTCATCAGCGCATGGGCAAGCTCGGCGTCGAGGCGATCGAAGATCGGCTCGCCCAGGCCCGGCATCACGCCTTCGGCGACCACGGTGATCTTCGCCCCCACCGAGTCCTGGTCGCGGCGCAGCTGGTCCATGTAGGCCTCGAGCTCCGGCACCTTGTCCGGGTCGGGGCTGAAGAAGGCGTTCTGCTCGACCGAGTCCCAGGTCTTGAACGGGATCTCGATCGGGCCGAGCTGGCTCATGTAGCCGCGCACGCGAATACCCTGGGTGGCCAGGTACTTCTTGGCGATGGCGCCGGCCGCCACGCGCATGGCGGTCTCGCGTGCCGAGCTGCGGCCACCGCCGCGGTAGTCGCGGATGCCGTACTTGTGGTGGTAGGTGTAGTCGGCGTGGGCCGGGCGGAACAGGTCCTTGATCGCCGAGTAGTCCTTGGACTTCTGGTCGGTGTTGCGGATCAGGAGGCCAATCGAGCAACCGGTGGTACGCCCTTCGAACACACCGGAGAGGATCTCCACTTCATCCGGCTCCTGGCGCTGGGTGGTATGCCGGCTGGTGCCGGGCTTGCGCCGGTCGAGGTCGTGCTGCAGGTCGGCGAGGGAGATTTCCAGGCCTGGCGGGCAGCCGTCGACAATGGCGACCAACGCCGGGCCATGGCTCTCGCCAGCGGTGGTGACAGTGAACAGCTTGCCGTAGGTATTGCCGGACATGGACGCTCCGCGAATCTGCCTGAGGTGATCGAAAGCGGCAGTATACGGAAAACGCTACAGGATGGGTTGCCCATGCCGGCCTCTTCGCGGGTAAACCCGCTCCCACAGGGATCGCGCCAGATTCTAAAAATTGAGCAAGACAGTTGCTCCCACAGGCCGGCCCATCTCACTGTGGGAGCGGGTTTACCCGCGAAGAGGCCGGCACGGCAAGCGAGCCATGCGAACCTTCATCGCCCTGCAATGTCTCAATGACACCTAGCCATGTAGTACCCCTCCATGAAGTCGCGCCTCGCCGCCCTGCTCCTGCTGTTCTGCGCCAGCCTCGCCCAGGCCGCCCCCACCGTGCTGCAGCGCCCCATCGACCTGGACACCGGCCAGGGCGTGCTGCATGGCAGCCTGCTGCTGCCGCAACAAGCCACCCCGCCGCCGGTGGTGTTGATCATTGCCGGCTCCGGCCCTACCGACCGCGATGGCAACAACCCCGCCTCCGGACGCATCGACAACCTCAAGCGCCTGGCCCTGCTGCTGGCCGGCGAGCACATCGCCAGCGTGCGCTTCGACAAGCGCGGCGTGGCCGCCAGCCAGCCGGCCACTCCCGACGAACGCGACCTCAGCGTCGAACGCTATGTCGCCGATGTGGTGGCCTGGGGCCGCGCGCTACGCCAGGACCCGCGCTTCGGCCCGCTGATTCTGGTCGGCCACAGCGAAGGCGCGCTGATTGCCAGCCTCGCCGCCGAACAGGCCGGCGCCAGCGCAGTGATCACCTTGGCCGGCAGCGGCCGGCCGGTGGCCGACGTGCTGCGCGAACAACTGGCCCAGCGCCTGCCCCCGGCGCAACTGGCCGGTGGCATGGCGCTGATCGACCGTTTGCAGGCCGGGCAGACCAGCCTCGACGTGCCCGCCCCGCTGCGCCAGGTGTTTCGCCCCAGCGTGCAGCCGTACCTGATCACCCTGCTGCACCAGGACCCGGCGGCCGCATTCGCCCGGCTCACGGTGCCCGCGCTGATCGTCCAGGGCCGCAACGATATCCAGGTGGAGGTGGCCGACGCCGAGCGCCTCAAGGCCGCCAAGCCCGACGCCCAGCTGGCGCTGATCGACGGCATGAACCACATGCTGCGCATCAGCCCGCGGGAGATGGACCTGCAGCGGGACAGCTACCGCAATCCCGAGCTGCCGTTGGCCCGTGAGCTGGGGGAGCGCATCGTCCTGTTCATCCACGGGCTGCCGCAGGCCTGAAAGTGCCCTCAGGTATTGGCCAGGCCTGCCGATAACGCGGCTAAGAAGGCAGTGATCCGGGGGCATGCGCGCCCCGATCGCGGGCTAGCCCACATCTGCGATGTCCTTGCAGGTACCGGCACCCGGCCGCCGTGCACCTGAGGATTCCCTGATGACCGATGCCCCCGCCGCCGAGGCGACCGAAGAACAAGCCCCGGACAGCGCCCCGCTGCCCTGGGCGGACCTTGCCGCCGAGCACTTCCAGTTGCTGCGCCTGGCGCCGCTGCCGACCGACCGCAACAGCGGCGCCCGCCCGCTGCGTTTCGTCCAGTTCGGCTACGCCGAGCGCCACGACAAGGCCCACAGCCTGCTGCGCATGGAAATCCGCCTGCCGGGGCAGAAGGTGCGCAAGGAACAGAACCAGCTGGATATCCGCGTCGACCACGAAGCGCGCACGGTACGTATCGGCGACGCGGCTGGCCTGCAGCTGGAGCCGCTGAACCGTGGCCTTGGCCGCTACCTGCTGGCGCAGGCGGTGCAGTGGCTGCAGCAGCGTTGCTCACACTACCGGGTCGAGGGCATGAGCCTGCCGAACAAGGACGCCCTGAACGAAGACACCCGCCTGCGCCGCGACCATGTGCTGGGCAGCGTCGGCCTGGCGGTGGAGTACACCGACGGCCAGTTGCTCAAAGGCCGCGTGGTGGAAACCCCGGTGGGCCAGCTCAAGGGCGGCTGGAACACCGAGAAGGTGCAGCGCGTGGACAACCTCGAGGCCGCCGGCATGCTGCAGCAGGCCGAGCAGAACCTGATGGAGAAGGAAGCCCAGCTGCGCGAGCGTGACGAGCGGGTGGCCAAGTACCGCCGCGAAGACAGCGGCCTGCGCTTCACCATCACCTGCCTGGTGGCGTTCGCGGTGTTCCAGGCCGGGTTGCTGATCTGGATTGCCACCCGCTGACCCGCCCTGCGCGATCCCTGTAGGAGCGGCCTTGTGCCGCGAAAGGGCTGCGCAGCAGCCCCAGATGCAAAGATCACTGGGGCCGCTTTGCGGCCCTTTCGCGGCACGAGGCCGCTCCTACAGGGGCGCGGCGTGAATCCGTCAGACCCGCGCCTTGAACAGCTCCTGATGCTGCCGGCACTGCTCGGCGGTCAGCATGAATACCCCGTGGCCACCGCGCTCGAATTCCAGCCAGGCGAAGTCCACCTCGGGATAGAGCGACTCGACGTGCACCTGGCTGTTGCCCACCTCGACGATCATCAGGCCCTTGTCGGTCAAGTGGTCGGCCGCCTCGGCCAGCATGCGCCGCACCAGGTCCAGGCCATCGTTGCCGCAGGCCAGGCCCAGCTCGGGCTCGTGGTGGTACTCGGCCGGCATGTCGCCGAAGTCCTCGGCATCGACGTACGGCGGGTTGGACAGGATCAGGTCGAAGCGCTGCCCCGGCAGGCCAGCGAAACCATCGCCCTGCACGGTGTACACCCGCTCATCCAGGCCATGGCGCTCGATGTTCTGGTTGGCCACCTCCAGCGCGTCGAAGGACAGGTCGGCCAGCACCACCTCGGCGTCCTGGAACACCTCGGCGGCGACGATGCCGATGCAGCCTGAGCCGGTGCACAGGTCGAGGATGCGCGCAGGCTCCGCGGCCAGCCACGGCTCGAAGCGTTTCTCGATCAGCTCGCCAATGGGCGAGCGCGGCACCAGCACCCGCTCGTCGACGATGAACGACATGCCGCAGAACCAGGCCTCGCCCAGCAGGTAGGCGGTAGGCACGCGCTCTTCGATGCGGCGCTTGAGCAGGTGCTGCAGGCGTACCGTTTCGTCATCCTCCAGCGCGCAGTCCAGGTAGCTGTCGGCCACCTCCCAGGGCAGGTGCACCGCGCCGAGCACCAGCAGGCGGGCTTCGTCCCAGGCGTTGTCGGCACCGTGGCCGAAGAACAGCTCGTGTTCATGGAAGCGGCTGACCGCCCAGCGGATATGGTCGCGCAGGGTGCGCAGGCGGGATGTGATCACGGGGTACTCCTTTTCAGACAGGACAAAAGTCTAACAGCCCACACCGCACATTTGTTTCCTCCGATAGCCAAACCGATAGCCACAAGCCAGCAACCACGCTGTCTGCGCTGTCAACCATTCACATTGACGTCAAGGCAAGGGAGAATAGGTATACAAAAGCCCTACCCAAGGAGCCCTTGATGTCCGTTCCAACCACGATGTTCCGCCTCACTGGCCGCGACTACCCGCCGGCCAAGCTGGGCCAAGCCAGCCTGATCGTCATCGACGCGCAGAAGGAGTACCTGAGCGGTCCGCTGGCGCTGTCGGGCATGGACGAGGCCGTGGCGAACATTGCCAGGTTGCTCGATGCCGCCCGCAAGGCCGGCCGCCCGATCATCCACGTGCGCCACCTCGGCACCGTCGGCGGTCGCTTCGACCCCCAGGGCCCGGCGGGCGAGTTCATCCCTGGCCTGGAGCCACTGGCCGGTGAAACCATCATCGACAAGCGCATGCCCAACGCCTTCAAGAACACCAAGCTGCACGAGACGCTGCAGGCCTTCGGCCCGCTGGACCTGATCGTCTGCGGTTTCATGAGCCACTCCAGCGTCAGCACCACCGTGCGCCGCGCCAAGGACTATGGTTATCGCTGCACCTTGGTGGAGGACGCCTCGGCGACCCGTGACCTGGCCCTGAAGGACACCGTGATCCCCGCCGCGCAGATCCACCAGTGCGAAATGGCCGTGATGGCCGACAACTTCGCCTGCGTCGCCCCCACCGCCAGCCTGGTCTGAGCCACGACCGCCCGGCGGACGGGCGGAACCCCACGGTGACCCGCAGGTCGAAATCCGGATCAGCTCTACCAGATCCTGAGGAATTCGAATGAAGCTCAAAGGCAGTTTCGATGCCAAGCGCCTGCGCCAGCGCGAGCCGAGCAACTGGGGCGCGCGGGTTGCCGCCGCCCTTTCCGTGCTGCTGGCCACCCTGGGCATACTGCTCGCCATGGCCGGTTTCGCTGGCCTGCTGGGCAATTACGCCGCGCTGGCCGAGCTCAATGCCAACCGCCCGCTGGCGGCGATTCTCGTCGTGGTCGGGTTGTTGCTGCTGTGGATCGGCGTGCGCGTCTGGCGACGCAGCCGCATCCGCCTGCGCCGTGGCCGGGAGTTGAACCTGTCGCCCCACCTGATGAAGAAGCACGACTGACAGACTTACACGTCCCCGTGTAGGGGCGGCCTTGTACCGCGAAAGGGGTGCAAAGCAGCCCCAGGATTTGCGCTTCGATGCATAGATCGCCGGGGCCGCGTTGCGGCCCTTTCGCGGCACGAGGCCGCTCCTACACAAACCGCACACAGCTCAGGGCTTCACTCCGACGCACAGTCGCGTAAACTACGCCGCCCACGTGGAGGCACCATGCAAGACGACGACTTTTCCCTCTTCCGCAGCCAAGTGCAGGGCGTCAAGCCGATCAAGCACGACCGCGCCGAAGTCGGCAAACCCAAGGCCGACCGCAAGCAGCTGGCCGGCCTGCGCCAGGCGGCGACCGTCCGCAGCGACCAGCCGCTGGTGATCGACGGCCTGTCCGACCAGTTCGTCATCGACGTCGGCGCCGAGGACGAACTGATGTGGCGCCGTGACGGCGTCCAGGAAACCCAGATCCGCAAGCTCAAGCTCGGCCAGATCGCCTTCGAGGGCAGCCTCGACCTGCACGGCATGAGCGTCGAGAAGGCCCGCGAGACACTGTGGGCCTTCATCGCCGAAGCGACCAAGCTCGAAGTACGCTGCGTGCGCGTCACCCACGGCAAGGCCGCGCGCCTGGACGGCAAGCGCCCGATGATCAAGAGCCACGTCAACACCTGGCTGCGCCAGCACCCGCAGGTGCTCGGCTTCGCCTCGTGCCAGGCCCGCCACGGCGGCACCGGCGCGGTGTACGTGATGCTCAAGCGAACCATGCTCGAAGGCCGCGACGAGTGACATCGCGCTTGCAGCGCCGCCGTCGTCGCCGTACCCTTCGTCTTTGCGAAATTTTCCACAGGTAGATCCATGTCCCTGGAACAGAACTACACCGCGATCCTCAGCCAGATCGGCGAGGACGTCTCCCGCGAGGGCCTGCTCGACACGCCCAAGCGGGCCGCAAAGGCCATGAAGTACCTTTGCCGCGGTTATGAGCAAACCCTGGAAGAAGTGACCAACGGCGCGTTGTTCACCTCCGACAACAGCGAAATGGTGCTGGTCCGGGATATCGAGCTGTACTCGATGTGCGAACACCACATGCTGCCGTTCATCGGCAAGGCCCATGTGGCCTACCTGCCCAAGGGCAAGGTGCTGGGCCTGTCCAAGGTGGCGCGAATCGTCGACATGTACGCCCGTCGCCTGCAGATCCAGGAAAACCTCAGCCGCCAGATCGCCGAGGCCGTGCAGCAGGTGACCGGCGCCGCGGGCGTGGCGGTGGTCATCGAGGCCAAGCACATGTGCATGATGATGCGCGGTGTCGAAAAGCAGAACTCGACCATGCTCACCTCGGTGATGCTCGGCGAATTCCGCGACAACGCCGCCACCCGCAGCGAGTTCCTCAGCCTGATCAAGTGATCGGCCTGTGTCCCGAGCCGACCCCATGGGGTCGGCTTTTTCATTTCAGGAGTTGCCCATGATCGTCAAAGCCCTGCGGGTCGGCGTCGGCCAGCTAATCGTGTTCGGCGACTGGATCAGCCGCCCGGCGAAAAAGCAGCGCGATGCCGCGGCCCAGGCCCAGGTCGAGCAACAGGCCAAGGGCCTGGCGCTGTACCAGTTCCACGCCTGCCCGTTCTGCGTGAAGACCCGTCGTACCCTGCACCGCCTGAACGTGCCGGTGGCACTGCGCGATGCCAAGAACGATGCCCAGCACCGCCAGGCGCTACTCGAAGGCGGCGGCCGGGTGAAGGTGCCGTGCCTGCGGATCGAGGAGGACGGCAAGGTGAGCTGGATGTATGAGTCCAAGGACATCATTGCCTATCTGGACAAGCGCTTCGCGGCGGTCTGACAGCACGTACGCCCCACACTGTAGGAGCGGCCTTGTGCCGCGAAAGGGTTGCAAAGCAGCCCCAGGATCTTCGCGTTGACGCATGGGCCGCCGGGGCCGCTTTGCGGCCCTTTCGCGGCACAAGGCCGCTCCTACAGGGGTGGGGCAGCAGCGAGTCAATCCACCATCGGCACATGCCGTGGATGGCTGGCCACCCGCGCCAGCCAGGCTTTCACCGCCGGATATTCAGTCAGGTCAAAGCCGCCCTGATGCGCCACATGGGTATAGGCATACAACGCCACATCGGCAATCGAATATTGCTCACCGACCAGGTAGGGCGTCATTTCCAGCTGTTTGTTCATCACCTTGAGCGCCTTGTAGCCGCCCTTGTGCAGCCCCTTGTATTCCTCCAGCCGGTCCTGCGGCAAGCCCAGGTAGAACTGGATGAAGCGCGCCACCGCGATGTACGGCTCGTGGCTGTACTGCTCGAAGAACTGCCACTGCAGCACCTGAGTACGCAGGCGTGGTTCGCTGGGCAGGAACTCGCTGCCATCGGCCAGGTAGTTGAGAATCGCGTTGGACTCCCACAGGCAGGTGCCGTCCTCGAGCTTGAGCACCGGCACCTTGCCGTTGGGGTTCATGGCCAGGAACTCGGGCGTTTCGGTCTCGCCCTTGAGAATATCCACCGGGTGCCACTCATACGGACGGTCGAGCAGGCTCAGCATCAGCTTGACCTTGTAGCAGTTGCCCGACTGGTAATCCCCATACACCTTGTACATCGCCCCTCCCCTTTTTACGCAGTTGCGCAGTAATACCCCATAGTTGGCGACTGTACGGCTAAATGCAATGCCTGCTGTATGGCAAGGATCACGCCATTGCACGGTAGCCTGAAAAAACTGCTTACACCTGTACAAGGAATTCCCCCATGACCGATGCCACCTCCGCGCGCCTGCGGCCGCTGGCGGACAGCTCCCCGTCGGCAGTCGTCGCCGGCTTCATCGCCATGCTCACCGGCTATACCAGCTCGCTGGTGCTGATGTTCCAGGCCGGCCAGGCCGCCGGCCTGACCAGCGCGCAGATCTCGTCGTGGATCTGGGCCCTGTCGATCGGCATGGCGGTGTGCAGCATCGGCCTGTCGCTGCGCTACCGTACCCCGGTCACCGTGGCCTGGTCGACACCCGGCGCGGCGCTGCTGATCACCAGCCTCGGCGGCGTCACCTACGGCGAGGCCATCGGTGCCTATATCACCTGCGCCGTGCTGGTGCTGATATGCGGCCTGACCGGCAGCTTCGAGCGCCTGGTGCGGCGCATCCCCGCCTCGCTCGCCTCGGCCCTGCTGGCCGGCATCCTGTTCAAGATCGGCAGCGAAATCTTTGTCGCCGCCCAGCACCGCACGGTGCTGGTACTGGGGATGTTCTTCAGCTACCTGCTGGTCAAGCGCCTGTCACCGCGCTACTGCGTGCTGGCTGCGCTGCTGGTCGGTACGGCGCTGTCCGGCGCCCTGGGGCTGCTGGACTTCAGCGGCTTCCAGCTGGAGATCGCCACCCCGGTGTGGACCACGCCGAGCTTCTCGCTGGCGGCGACCATCAGCATCGGCATCCCGCTGTTCGTGGTGGCCATGACTTCACAGAACATGCCCGGCGTTGCCGTGCTGCGCGCCGACGGCTACCAGGTGCCGGCCTCGCCGCTGATCTCGGCCACCGGGTTCGCCTCGCTGCTGCTGGCGCCGTTCGGCTCCCACGGCATCAACCTGGCGGCGATCAGCGCGGCGATCTGCACCGGGCCGCATGCCCATGAAGACCCGGCCAAGCGCTACACGGCGGCGGTCTGGTGCGGGATCTTCTACGGTATCGCCGGCACCTTCGGCGCGACCCTGGCGGCGCTGTTCGGCGCCCTGCCCAAGGAGCTGGTGCTGTCGATCGCCGCCCTGGCGCTGTTCGGCTCGATCATGAACGGCCTGAGCGTGGCCATGGGCGAAGCGCGCGAACGCGAGGCGGCGCTGATCACCTTCATGGTCACGGCGTCGGGGTTCACCCTGTTCTCGATCGGCTCGGCGTTCTGGGGGATCGTGGCGGGGGTGCTGACCTTGCTGATCCTCAGTCCGCGCAGGGGCTGAGGCCCAACCCAGATCCACTGTAGGAGCGGCCTCGTGTCGCGAAAGGGCCGCAAAGCGGCCCCGGCAATCTCTGCTCGACGCTCAGATCCTGGGGCTGCTGCGCAGCCCTTTCGCGACACAAGGCCGCTCCTACAGGGTCCTTCACAGCCTGAAATGGCCAACCATGCTCTTGAGGTCGATCCCCAGCTGCGCCAACTCGACGCTTGAGCGGGCATTGTCCTGCATCGCCAGCGCCGCCTGGTCGGCACTGCCGCGAATCTGCGTGACGCTGCGGCTGATCTCCTCGGCCACCGAGCTCTGCTGCTCGGCCGCCGCGGCGATCTGCTGATTCATCTGCTGGATCAACGACACTGCCGCAGCGATGCTGCCCAGGGCGCTCTCGGTCTGCAGCGTGTCGGCCACCGCAAGGCGCACCAGCTCGGTGCTGCCGCGAATCTGCGTCACCGACTGCTGGGCGTTGCCGCGCAGGCTGGCGACCAGGCGCTCGATCTCCTCGGTGGACTGCCGGGTGCGCCGGGCCAGGGCGCGCACCTCGTCGGCCACCACGGCGAAGCCACGGCCCTGCTCGCCGGCGCGGGCCGCCTCGATCGCCGCGTTGAGCGCCAGCAGGTTGGTCTGTTCGGCCACGCTCTTGATCACCTCGAGCACGTCACCGATGGTATGGATCTCGGCGCTGAGGCTGTCGATGCCGCTGCTGGCGGTCTCGGCCGCCACCGCCAGCTGCTCGATGCGCTGCATGCTCTGGCGCACCACCTGCTGCCCCGACTCGACCTTGTCATCGGCATCCTGGGCCGCCAGGGCCGCCTGCTCGGCGTTGCGCGCCACATCGTGAACCGTCGCGGTCATCTGCTGCATGGCGGTGGCCACCTGCTCGGTCTCGTCCTTCTGGCTACCGACTTCGCGGTTGGTCTGCTCGGTGACTGCCGACAAGGCCTGGGCGCTGCCGGCCAGCTGATCGATGCCCTGTTGCAGGCCACTGACGATACCGGACAGCCCCTCGGCCATCTGCTGCATGGCCTGCAGCAGCTGACCGACCTCGTCGGCACGCGGCGGCTCGGCCTCGATACCCAGTTCACCCGCGGCAATACGCCGGGCACGGCTGATCACCCGCTTGAGCGGCGCGACCACGGCATGGGTGATCAACCAGGCCGCCAGCACGCCCACCAGCAGTGCCAGGGCCGTGGCCACGGCGATGGCCACGGTGTTGCGCGCAAGCTCCGCCTGCATGGCTTGCTCCTGGACGACGTAGGCCTGGTCGACCCGCGTGGTGACTTGCTCGGCCCGGGCCTGCAGCTGGTCCTTGATCCCCCGCTCCTGGCCCAGCAGGTCGGTGTATTCGTTGAGCTTCTCGGAGAAACTGGCGATATGCCCGGCCACTTCGCCCAGCACGCTCTGGTAGCCGGCGTCGGTCACCGCCGACTTGAGCTGCTCCACCAGGCCGGCCGCCTCCACTGTCTGGGCGATGCGTCCCTCGGCAACGGCCTCGCCGCCCTTGCGGCTCTGCTCCAGGCGCACCCGGGCCTCGTCCATCGCCTGCAGCATCAGCCGCGACACCTGCGCCACCTGCCCGGCCTGCTCGAGGAACTCGCTGCCTTGCTGGCCCTGGGACTGCTTGAGGGTATAGGTGCCGTCATCGGTCAGGCCGGCCTGCAGCACATCGAGGTTGTTGGCCACGCTCGACACCGACCAACTGGCCATGTCCAGCGCCAGCTCCTTGGCCTGCACCGCCTGGACGAACTGGTCGAAAGCCTGCCCGTAGGCGTTAAGGTCGGCCTCGGCCCAAGACAGCGCCGGCACCGCGCGGGCCCGCTCCACCAGCCCCTGCAGGCCAGTACGCAGGGCATCGGCCTCCTTGACGTCCGAACGCAGGGCGAAGGCCTGCTCGTGCTGGCGCAGCTTCAACAGGTCGGTATTGAACTGAGCCATCTGCCGCAACCCCTCGAAGCGCTGGCCGACGTTGGCCAGGGCGTACACACCGATGGCGGCCACCACCAGGGTGAGCAGCAACACCAGGGCAAAACCCAGGCCCAGCTTGCGCGCCATGCCCAGGTTAGCCAATACACCGTGCTTGGTCGCCGTCATCACCGCCCTCCTCGCTTTTTGGCCCTCCGCCAGCGACAAGAGTGACAATGGCGCCGACCTCGTCACAAGGGCCGCGTGCGCGAATGGTGTCATTTAGCTATGAGCGTGTCGCTTTCAGACCGCCAAAGGTCGCCCCGCATGCCGGAAGAACGCCTGGGCCCGGGAATCCTGCCCATAGGCGACATTGATGCGCTGCCAGTCACTGGCCCGCCCCTGAGGATCGAAGGCGCTGCCCGGGGTAAGCAGCACCGCATGCTCCAGCGCCAACCGCTCCAGCTCGGCAAAGTCGCGCCCGGGCACCCGGGCCCAGACGAACATGCCGCCGACCGGCTCGCAGAACACCTCCCAGCCGCAGGCCTCCAATTGCCCCAGCGTCCTGGCCCGGTGCTGCCCCAGGCGCAGCCGCAGGCGCTGCACACTCTTGCGGTAGCCGCCATTGGCGAGCATCTGCCCGACCACCTGCTCGGCGAAGCGCGAGGTGCCGATGCCAGCCACCATCTTCAGTTCGGCCAGGCGGGCGATCAACGGCGGGTCGGCCACCAGGTAGCCGACCCGCAACGAACTGCTGAGGGTCTTGGAGAAGCTGCCCAGATAGATCACCCGCTGCTCGCTGTCGAGGGTCGCCAGGCGCGTGGCCGGTCCGTCCTGGAAGTCCGCGTAGAGATCGTCCTCGACGATTCGCAGGTCATGCTCGCGGGCCAGCTCCAGCAGGCGGTAGGCGACCTTCGGCGTCAGGCAGGTGCCAGTCGGGTTCTGGTACAGGCTGTTGATGAACAGGCAACGGGGCTGGTGCTCGGCCAGCAACTGCTCGAGCACTACCAGGTCCGGGCCAATGGCGGTGCGCGGCACCTCGAGCATGCGCACACCGTGCAGGCGCAACAAGTTGTACAGGTTGTAGTAGCCGGGGCGCTCCACCAGCACCGTGTCGCCCGGTTTCAGCAAGGTCCGCACCAGCAGGTCGAGGGCATGGCTGGCGCCCTGGGTGGTGACGATCCGCTCCGGCTCGGCGGCGATGTCCAGTCGCGCCAGCCCCTTGTGCAGTTGCAGGCGCAGGCTGGCCAGGCCCTGGGGCGGGCAGTAGTCGAACAGCGCCTCGGGCGCGCCGCGGCTGACCTGGCGGATGGCCTGGGCCAGCTCGGCTTCGGCGCGCCAGGCCACCGGCAGCCAGCCGCAGCCGAGCTTGAGCAATTGTTCATGCCCTTCGCGAAACTGCCGCCAACTGCCGTCGATCGCCTCGCCCCAGGGCTCGCCGGGGTCGGGCCGTAGGCCCGGCTTGCGCTCGGCGACGAAGAAGCCCGCGCCATGTCGCGCCTCCAGCCAGCCGTTGGCCGCCAGGCGGTCGTAGGCCTCGATCACGCAGGAGGCGCTTACCGCCTGGGCCTTGGCCAGCGCGCGGATCGACGGCAGGCGTGCACCGGGACGCAGGCGCTGCTGTTCGATCCAGGCCTGCAGGTGCTCGGTCAGTTGCTGGACCAAGGGGATGGGAAGATCGCGATCAAGATGAAAATGCATGGCAAGTGTTCGCTGTTTTCAGGCAAACAGTTAAGCATAAATGCCCCGCGAGTGTGCCTTGGCGAGCACCGCTGCCAAGGCCGATGCTGCCAGTCACTGTCACTGCCTTGCGGATCCGTCCCGATGCCCACTCGTAATGCCCCTGCCCTGCTGGCTTTCGCCCTGTGCCTGATCACCCTGGCGGTGAACCTGCAGGCCCCGCTGTACATCACCTACGCCGACCTGTCCGGGCAAGGCGCGGCGGCGACCGCCGTGGCCTTCTCCGGCTATGTGCTCGGCGTGCTGCCGGTGCTGCTGGCCCTCGGAGGCCTGGCCGATCGGGTAGGTCGGCGCCCGCTGATCCTGGTCGCGCTAGCCCTGTCGATGGTCGCCACGCTGCTCATGCTGCTGGCGCCGAGCCTGCAGATGCTGGGCCTGGCGCGCCTGTTCCTGGGGCTGGGCACAGGCCTTGCCTCGGCCACCGCCACCGCCTACATGAGCGAACTGATGGCGCCGGATGCCGGTGGCCGCGCCGCCACCTGGGTCACCGCCAGCACGTCGCTCGGTTTCGGCCTGGGCGCGGCACTGACCAGCCTGTTCCTGCTGAGCGGGCCGACCCTCACCCCCGGCAGCTTCCACCTGCAGCTGGCGCTGGCCGCCGTCGCCCTGCTGCTGGTCTGGCGCCTGCCCGACCCTCGCCCGGCGCAGCGCAGCGCCATGCTGCGCCTGCCCTGCTACCCCGCCGGCAGCCTGGCCTATGGCCTGGCGATCCTGCTGGCCTGGGCTTGTGTCGGGCTGGTGATCGCCCTGCTGCCTGGGATTCTGCGCCAGCACGGGCTGAGCGCCTGGTCGGGGTTTTCGACCTTCTGCGTGATCAGCTGCGGCCTGCTGTTCCAGCCACTGGCCCGGCGCATGGCCAGTGCCCGGGCGACCTTGCTGGGGCTGCTGATCCTGCCGTGCAGCTACGCGCTGCTGGCCTGGGGGGCCGACAGCGGCAATCTACTGGGTGTGCTGTTGGGCGCAGTGGCAGCGAGCAGCGCCTGCTATGGCTTCATCTACCTGGGCGGCTTGGCGGCGGTGAATCAGTTGGCCGGGAGCGAGAAGACCCGGGCCAGTGCCGGGTTCTTCCTGCTCGCCTACCTGGGGTTCAGCCTGCCGGTGATCTTTACCGGGCTGCTCAGTGATCGGCTTGGCTCGCGCACGGCGCTGGAAGTGTTCGGCGGCGTCCTGCTGGTGGGCTGTGCCGCCGTGGCATTGGGCCTGTGGAAAACCTCGCGGGCCTCTTCGCGGGTGAACCCGCTCCCACAGGGACCGCGCTGATGCCAAAAATACTGCTCAAATCGCCAACGCGCCGCCATCGACGGTCAGGCTGTGCCCCGTCGTGAACGCTGCGCCATCGCTGCACAGGTACAGCACCGCACTGGCGATCTCCTCGACCTTGCCGATGCGCCCGACCGGATGCATCGCCGCGGCGAACTCGGCCTTGCGCGGATCGGCCTCGTAGGCGCGGCGGAACATGTCGGTGTCGATCACCGCCGGGCACACCGCGTTGACCCGGATGCCCTTCTTCGCATACTCGATGGCCGCCGACTTGGTCAGGCCGATCACCGCATGCTTGGACGCCGCATAGATGCTCATCTTTGGCGCCGCCGACAGGCCGGCTACCGAGGCGGTGTTGACGATGGCGCCGCCGCCCTGGGCCAACAGCAGGGGCAGTTGGTACTTCATGCACAGCCACACACCCTTGACGTTGACCCCCATGATCGCGTCGAACTCCGCCTCGCTACCCTCCGCCAGGCGCCCCTTCTCGATCTCGATACCGGCGTTGTTGAAGGCATAGTCGAGCCGGCCATAGGCCGTGATGACCTGCTCATGCAGCTGACGCACGTCGTCGTCGCGGGTGACATCGCAGGCGACGAACAGCGCCTCGCCGCCAGCCTGGCGAATCAGCGCCACGGTGGCTTCACCGCCGGTCGCGTCACGGTCGGCCACCACCACCTTGAGCCCTTCGGCGGCGAATGCCTGGGCCGTCGCCCGGCCGATACCCGCCGCGCCACCGGTGACCAGGGCAACCTGGCCGGAGAAAGTCATGCTCATCACTGGCTCCTGCAAAAGGATGGGAAGTCGTGGCTGAGTCTAGTCAGGGCACCGCCGGGCTGGGCAGCATCATCAAGGGCACGGTTGGACTACTATCGTTCGCGGTGATCTTGCGTGACGCGGCCCATTCAACCCGCCGATCATCACCCCTCACACTCGTTCAGGAGAACTCGCCATGCCCCACACCAACCGCCGCTTCCTGCTGACCCGCCGCCCGGTCGGCGCCGTGCGTCGTGACGACTTCACCTACGAGCAGGTGCCCGCCAGCGAGCCGGGCGAAGGCCAGGTGCTGGTGAAAAACCTCTACCTGTCGCTGGACCCGGCCATGCGCGGCTGGATGAACGAAGGCAAGTCGTATATCCCTCCCGTGGGCCTGGGCCAGGTCATGCGCGCCCTCGGCGTCGGCGAGGTGGTCAGCTCCAATCACCCGGACTACAAGCCCGGCGACCATGTCAGCGGTGCCCTTGGCGTGCAGGACTACTTCACCGGCGAACCCCAGGGCCTGCATCGGATCGATCCACGCCTGGCGCCCCTGCCCCGCTACCTGTCGGCACTGGGCATGACCGGCATGACCGCCTACTTCGCCCTGCTCGATGTCGGCCAGCCCAAGGCCGGCGAAACCGTGGTGATCTCGGGTGCCGCCGGCGCGGTCGGCAGCATTGCCGGGCAGATCGCCAAGCTCAAGGGCTGCCGCGTGGTGGGCATCGCCGGTGGCGCGCAGAAGTGCCAGTACCTGCTGGATGAGCTGGGCTTCGACGGGGTCATCGACTACAAGGCCGAGGACGTGCTGGCCGGTCTCAAGCGTGAATGCCCCAATGGCGTGGATGTGTACTTCGACAACGTCGGCGGCGACATCCTCGATGCCGTGCTATCGCGCCTGAACTTCAAGGCCCGGGTGGTGATCTGCGGCGCCATCAGCCAGTACAACAACAAGGAGGCGGTCAAGGGCCCGGCCAACTATCTGTCGCTGCTGGTCAACCGTGCGCGCATGGAAGGCTTCGTGGTGATGGACTACGTCAAGGAGTACGGCAAGGCCGCGCAGGAAATGGCCGGCTGGCTGGCCAGCGGCAAGGTGAAGAGCAAGGAGGATGTGGTGGAGGGCCTGGAGACCTTCCCCGAGACGCTGCTCAAGCTGTTCAGCGGGGAGAACTTCGGCAAGCTGGTGTTGAAGGTCTGAGATCAGCAGCCAGGCGCTTTGTGGGAGCGGGCTTGCCCCGCGATGGCGATTGCCTGGGCTGATGCCATCGCGGGGCAAGCCCGCTCCCACAGTCCCTGATTCAACCGCGGATTTCAGCCACCACGGCAGCCAGCGCCTGGGCCGGATCTGCCGCCTGGCTGATCGGACGCCCGATCACCAGGTAGTCGGAACCGGCGTCCAGCGCCTGGCGCGGAGTCAGGATCCGGCGCTGGTCATCCTGGGCGCTGCCCGCCGGGCGAATACCCGGGGTCACCAGCTGCAGCGACGGGTGCGCCGCCTTCAGTGCCGGCGCTTCCAGCGCCGAGCACACCAGGCCGTCCATGCCGGCTTTTTGCGCCAGCGCCGCCAGGCGCAGCACCTGCTCCTGCGGATCGACATCCAGGCCGATGCCGGCCAGGTCCTCGCGCTCCATGCTGGTCAGCACGGTCACGCCGATCAGCAGCGGCTGCGGGCCGCTGCGCTTGGCCAGCTCTTCACGGCAGGCCGACATCATGCGCAGGCCACCGGAGCAGTGCACGTTGACCATCCACACACCCATCTCGGCTGCGGCCTTGACCGCCATGGCGGTGGTGTTGGGGATGTCGTGGAACTTGAGGTCGAGGAACACTTCGAAGCCCTTGCTGCAAAGGGTTTCAACGATACCTGAAGCGCTGCTGGTGAACAGTTCCTTGCCCACCTTGACCCGGCACAGGGCGGGGTCGAGCTGGTCGGCCAGCTTCAGGGCGGCGTCACGGGTGGGGAAATCCAGGGCGACGATCAGGGGCGTCTGGCAGGCGGACATGGGCAGGGTCTCTTGGCAAGTCGTAAACGGCGCGCATTGTAAACGAAGTGACGCGGGGTTTGGGGGCCGTGGGTCATGAGATTTGGCCCGGGCGGGGGCGGCTCCTATAATTGAACCAACGGCTGCGGCAATGGCTCGAATGCCATGTAAGCGGTGCCCTGTACGCTTTCAGGAGAATCTCGATGCCTTGGTATGCCTGGTTGATACTGCTTGTTGCTCTCGGGTCGATTGTCGGCGGGTTGATGCTGCTACGGGATACGGCGAAGAAGTTGCCGTTGACGGAGGAGCAACTCAAGAAAGTGCATGAGCGCAATGCTGAGGCCGATGCAAAGGACGCGGCAGATCGTTGATAACGATGACAACCTGTAAAATCCGGCCGACGCTTGATCGGCCGGATACGCCCGTGCCTACTCGACCGTCAATTTCTCACGATTGCGTTCAAGCAATGCTTTGCCGATCCCTTGGATCTCCAGCAGCTCATCTACAGTCTCAAACGGACCATGAGCCTCACGATAGGCCACTATAGCTTCAGCCTTGGCTTTGCCGATGCCGTTCAGTTCCTTTTGCAGCGTCGGGGCGTCCGCAGCATTGAGATCCACTCTCTGGGACTTCAAGCTACCCTCCGACTCTGCCGCGACTACCACTGGCGTAGAGTTGACGGCGGATGTGGGTGCAGCGGAAGCAGAAACGGAGAAACCCGCAAAAAGCGGTAGGAAGAGGTAAGAAAGGATGGTATTGCGCATGATGCTCACTCCTGTGGCGGGATGGGGCAGCATTTCCGTGGCTGCCCCGAAAACCTAGCGCATCCGGAGAAACACTGGCGCAATCAAAGTTTTCAAGATTTGACCTGCACAAGCAGGGCAATCCCCCCATCCCAACCGTCCCTATTGGAAGAGACGGCGCCACGATCCTTTCATGCGGGTTGTGGCGCTATTGCCGACCCAGCCCTTCCCTGCTTCCTACAAAGCTGGCAAGCATTTCCACAGGACACTAGACCCGTCGCTGTTGATAAATCCAGTCGACGATTTCGCCATCAGGCGCGTATCCGCTGACCGTTTCGCGAAGCAACTGTCGAACCCGCGGATAATCGTCTTTCTCGATGGCAGCGATCAGGTCGGCAATCTTCACCTTGAGCACGTCCCAAGACAGGTAGTCTTCATTGGCGCTCATGATCATCGAGTGCGTCGTCGGAATCACGTTCTCACCGATCAGCAGTTCCTCGTAGAGTTTTTCGCCTGGACGCAGGCCTGTGAACTCGATGGCAATCTCCCCAAGGGGGTTCTTCTCCGAGCGCACGCTCAGGCCGGACAAGTGGATCATCTTTTCTGCAAGCTCGACTATACGGACCGGCTCCCCCATATCCAGCACGAAAACATCCCCGCCGACCCCCATGGAACCGGCCTGGATAACCAGCTGAGCGGCTTCGGGAATGGTCATGAAGTAACGCGTGATCTTCGGATGGGTCACCGTCAATGGCCCCCCCGCTTTGATCTGCCGATAGAACAGAGGAATGACCGAGCCAGACGAGCCGAGTACATTGCCGAAACGAACCATGGTGAAACGCGTCTTGTTCACCTGGGCAACATTCGTGCTGTCCGAAAACAACACCGGTGCAGGCTCCTTGCTCAATGCCTGCAACACCATTTCAGCCAAGCGCTTGGTGCTACCCATGACATTGGTGGGACGCACTGCCTTGTCGGTCGAGATAAGCACGAAATTGGCGACCCTGGCCTGCAAGGCAGCCTGGGCGGTGTTCAAGGTGCCTATCACATTGTTCAGCACGCCCTCGGCAATGTTGTGCTCCACCATGGGTACGTGCTTGTAAGCCGCAGCGTGATAGACCGTGTCGACGCGCCAGCTCTGCATGACGTCCAGCAACAGGGAAGGGTTTCGAATCGATCCTAGAATTGGCACCAGTCGCACGGACAGGGATTCTCGAGCGATACGGCGCTCAAGTTCGCCC
This sequence comes from Pseudomonas sp. 2hn, assembly GCF_019646095.1. Taxonomy (NCBI): domain Bacteria; kingdom Pseudomonadati; phylum Pseudomonadota; class Gammaproteobacteria; order Pseudomonadales; family Pseudomonadaceae; genus Pseudomonas; species Pseudomonas sp. 2hn. Next base: position 4,326,290 of record NZ_CP081016.1, read on the forward strand.
AAAATACAATACAGGTTGTACTCGCTGTGCTCGAATAACAAGAGCGTGGTCGGTCCGCATGAAAGAATCTGTCGGCACAATTCAGAACCAATCGAGCCGCCAGCACCCGTGACGAGCACCGCCTTGCCGCTGATACAACGCTCCAGCAGTGCCTCCTGAGCCGGAACCGCATCTCGCCCCAGCAGGTCGGCAATATCCACTTCCTGGATGTCATCGACCTGGACACGACCGCTGGCCAGGTCCATGAAGCCAGGAACGCTGCGCACGTGCAGCGGAAAGCCCTCGAGGTAATCCAGTATTTCCCGGCGCCGGGCGCGCGTGGCGGACGGTACCGCCAACAGCACTTCCTGGATGCCACAGACATCTATGAGCTTGTTGATATCACCGGGGCTGTATACCTGCAGGCCGGAAATGATCCGATCCGTGATCGCGGGATCGTCGTCGATAAACGCCGCCGGCCGCATCACCCGCCCCATGCGCAATGCCGCAACCAGCTGGTTACCGGCCGCGCCCGCTCCGTAAATAGCTACCTTGGGCAAGCCATCTTCGCGATTGGAAAAAGGCACATGGCGCGCGGCGGCGAACCAGTCCCCCAGGAAGTACTGGCGCATCGCCAGACGCAGCCCACCGATCATGATGAGGCTGAGCCACCAGTAGTTGAAGATAATGGAGCGCGGCACCACCGCATTACGGTTGCTGTACCAGTAAAGGGCCAGCGTCAAAAACAGCGATGCCAGGCTTACCGCCTTCATGATGACCACGAGCGCGTCATTGCCGAAATAACGCATTACCGCGCGGTACATGCCGAAGCGAATGAACAGCGGGATGGCGAGGGCAGGCGCCGCGATGAACAACCAGGGATGCGTGGTGATCGGATTGCCCATCTCGTCCAGCCCCAGACGTAAGGCGAATGCCAACCAGAGGGCCAGCCAAACCAGCACGATATCGGCTGCTACCTGAATCAGGCGCTTACTGCCACGGGGCAAATCCAGAAGATAGGATCTAAGCTTGCCCATCGCTCCGTCAAACATCACTTTTTATCCTTTGAAGCGGCCTTGTCAGCCGCATGGCGGCAATACCGCGCCCGTTGAAGAGAGAGACCGTCGCTCACCGCACTTCGGGTTTCCCGGCATCGAATCGAAGTGCGAGCAGCACCAGGGGCACATAGGCCAACAGCACCCCGACCAAACCGTCGAGCCCCAGGCAAGCCACGGCCCATGCGATCGGCATCAACCATACCGCGTTGATAACCAGTACCGAGAGCGTGATCGGCAGATGCCGGCCGAAACGACGACTGGCGTACTGGTAGGCATGAGTACGGTGCGCTTCGTAAACCTTCTGTCCACGCAATAGACGCCTGATCAGCGTCAGCGTCGCGTCCACGATGAACACTCCCAGGATGATGAGCCAGGCCCAGAACAGGCGACTATCGACCCATGCTGCCTGCAGCGACAGCGCTCCCAGCGTGATACCCAGGAAACCGCTCCCGGCATCACCCATGAAGATCCGCGCTGGAGGAAAGTTCCAGTACAGGAATCCGGCAACAGCCAAGCCCAGCGCCAGTGCAGGCCAGACCAACTGCACATGGCCTGCCGCTACATAGATAATACACATGACAAGCGTCGCACTACAGGCTTCCACGCTTGCGAGTCCATCGATGCCATCCATGAAGTTGTAGAGGTTGAGCATCCATACAAGGTACAGCGCGGCGAATACGATACCGGCCCACCCCAGGTCCAGCTCCATGCCCAACAGGCTGACCGGAGGAAAACCATTCAACCAGTAGAGCGCCCAAAGAGCAGCGATGAAGTGACCGAGCAGCCGCCAACGGGCCGCGATATGTCCATGATCATCCATGAACCCGATGATCGCCACCAATGCCCCACTGCCTAGCAAGGCTATGCCTGCATCGAAGCCAAGCAGCCCTAGCATCATGGCAACGGGTAGCGCCAGCAGGAAACTGACGACGATCGCGACACCTCCGCCACGCGGTGTGGGTTGGGTGTGCGAGCTCCGGGCGTTAGGTACGTCGATCAAACTGTGCGAAAGCGCATAACGGCGCAGCAGCCCAGTGACAATCAGGGAGACGCCTGCAATCAACGGTAGGGTAAATAGCCAAACATCCATTAGAAACACCTGGTCGATACAATGATCACTTCGCAAATCTCAATCACGCTGATAGTCCTGCCCGGTGGCAACCAACGCCTGGCGTGCCGATGTCCGCGGCACCCACCCCAGACTGCGGGCCTTGCGGTTGTCGATTTCCAGCGATCCGCACAACTGGGTGCGCAGCGATGCCTTGCCAACCAAAGACAACAGGCCGCCAAGCAGCGCTTCGGGCACAGGCAGGTTCACGACTCGTCGCTGCATCCCCTCGCCAAGCCAAGCAGCAATGTCACGCGTGCTCACTGCCTCGTCATCGGCGACCAGGAAACACTCGTTTGCCGCATCGGGCCGCTCGGTAGAGAGCAGAATGAAATCCACGAGGCTGGCCAGCGACACCATGTTTCGCCGATTGCGTACAAGGCCGAACGGCAGAGGCATACCGCTTGCCACCAGTTTCAGCAAGCGCTGGAAATTCCCTGGGGCGTGAGCGGCATAAACCAGCGGTGGACGAACAATCACATAGTCGGTGGCAGAGCCCGCCAGGCAGTCCGCCAGTTCCTGTTCCGCTTCCAACTTGGAGATTGCATACGGCGCGTGAGGCCGAACATCACTGCGTTCATCGAAAGGTCGGCCTTCAGTATGTGAGCCATTGACCCCGATGGAGCTCAGGAACACGAATCGCCTGACACCCGCGTCACGCGCATATTGCGCAAGCCGAACCGTGGCGTCACGGTTGACCCGGCGAAACTCAGCCAACGGGTCGGCCGCCGAATCGTTGAGCAAATGAGCACGACCAGCCAGGTGAACCACACAATCAACCCCAGCCAGCGCCTTCCTGAGAGCAGGCTCGTCGTCCAGATCACCCCGCACCACCTCCACGCCAGGAAGAGTCCAATCAGAACGCACCAAGGCAATGACCTGGTCTGCCCGATCGAGCAACGCACGGCATACCGCCTGACCGATGAAACCGCTTGCTCCGGTCACCAGAACTTTCATGAACACTCCTTTTCAAGGATTTCATCCAACCAGCCTTCAAGCCGATAGCGCTGATAGATCGCTGCATCCACATCCGTATAGGCGGCTTCGAGGAAACCTGCGGGCACGATCGGGGCGTTTCGATCGATGACACATATGTTGTCTTCGTTGAAAAAATCGTAAGCCCGCACACTGGCATTGGTGGTGATCAGTTTCTTGCGCGCACCGAGTGTTTCCAACGTACGCATGGTCAGCCCCGTCTGCTGGGGATGCTCAATGTCAAGGACAGCCGTGGAACCGAAGAATACCGATTGCACATCGGCCTTTGTCAGCGGATCGAAGCGGAACGACGACTTTTCAGCAGACCTGAAGCCAGGATTGATCAGTCGGTAAAGCCAGAAAACCCAAGGCGCCTGCAGGTAGAGATACCAGTAGCGACGAACTGATGGCGCCAGCCCCGCTGACACCTTCGAGACGATGGAATAGCGATCGGTATGCGCCGTGCCGATAAAGCTGATGTCCCATTGCTTTTCGGCCACGCGAGGGTTCTCGAAGCCGCTGGAGAAGAACAACGGCCGGAAGTGAATGCCATGGTCGAGCGCATCCTGACGGTCAAACGTGAACGCATGATCGAAATAACGCAAGTTGGCGACTACATCCTTGCGATTGCCGAACGAATCCCACATGTAGAGGAAGAAACGGGCGTTCGGAAATTGTTCCCGCCATTGCTCCAGAACATGACTGGACAGGGTCTGCCCATTGACCACGAATACATAATCGTAATCCGCGTTCACGTCTGTGTGGCGTTGGTAATAACGCTGCGCGGCTCCGATAACCCACTGCCGACGCCAACGTGTCAACGCTTTGAGAAACGCCGACGCAAAAGGACGGTCGAGCAGAAAATCAACCTTGGCCCCCCGCCGCTCCAATTCGCTGCGGATGTCTTGCTCGTACCCGAAGAACTGCGGTGCCACCAGCAGGACTTTCTTGTCTGACAGAGATAATTTCACGCCTGCTCATCCCGCTGCTTCAAGATCTTTGCCGGAATTCCTCCGGCTACCGCGTTGTCCGGTACCGACATGAGCAAGACTGCATTGGCGGCCACCGTTACTCCATCACCCAGGCGAATCCCCCCCAGAACCTTGGCCCCCGCACCCAGCATCACATCATTGCCGATGACGGGTCGATGAGCTTCGTCGTAGGTAAAGTCCAGGTCCCGGGCGCCAACGGTCACACCCTGATAAATAACGGCATTGCTGCCGATACTCACCGCGCCAATCACGGTGCCTTGGGTGTGCGGGAAAAACAGTCCAGGGCCGATCCGGCACGACACCGCGATCTCGATACCGAAGACCATGAAATTCAACAGCGAGAACACCTTGGCCAATGGCGACAGGTGGACACGCTGGCAGGCGTGAGCCAGCCGATACAGCAAGACAGGCGCGAACCTTGGGGACAGCATGCCCAGGCTCAACCGAAGCCGCGATACATTGGGTTCGGCGCCAAACAGGGCGCGGTGTCTTCTTGCATCGGCCAACAGAAGTGAGGCCAATCCGATATCATCCAATTTCACGGTGCGCCTCAGTTCATGAGCTTGCGTTCACGAAGTTCCCGATTGGCTTTCTCCAGTTGATCTTCGGGAAGCGGCTGACTGCTGACCCACTTGGCAAAGCGCTGCAGGCCTTCCTTGAGGGATACTTTGGGAGTGAGACCAAGCAGCGTGCGCAGGCGCTCGATGTCGGCATAGTTATGGCGAATATCGCCGACGCGGAACTGCCCGGTCACCGCGACATTCGGCGTTTTACCGAAAGCGCGAGACAGCTCTGAAGCGACTTCCTTCACCGATGTGGCCAAGCCACTGCCCACGTTGATCGCGGTATCAGGCGCCTTCTCGACCGTCACCGAAGCCAGCAGCGCGTCGGTAACATCATCCACATGAACAAAATCGCGGCTCTCTTCACCGTCTTCGAACAGAGGCAACTGTGTATCGCGACGGATCTTGGTAGAGAAGATGGACAGAATGCCGGTGTAAGGATTGTTCAGGGATTGACGCTCGCCATAGACGTTCTGCAGGCGCAGAATCGCGTAGCCCAGGCCCATGGCCTGACAACCGATACGCACCAGGTCTTCCTGGGCGTACTTGGTTGCCGCGTAGATGGAGGCTGGCGAAATCAGATCGTCCTCACGCGTGGCGACCAACTGCAATGCCGCTCCGGTCTCGCTGCACACCGGATCCCAACGCTGTTCGCGCAACTGCTCCGCGCTCCGTGCACCTGGATACGCGCGCGCACCAGTGGTCGGGTGAAGATAGGCGCCTTCACCATAGATCGAACGACTCGAGGACAGGACGACGCGTTTGACCTGGTGCTCGCCAAGCTTGCCGAGTACATCAAACATGAGCGCCGTGCCCTGGCTGTTGACCTCGTTGTAGCGAGCGATCTCGTACATTGACTGCCCAGTTCCGGTCTCCGCAGCCAGGTGCACGATCGCATCGATACCTTGCAGGGCACGCTGCCAATCCTCGCGAACAGTGACGTCACCGCGAATGAATTCGATGCCCGGCCCTTGCAACCACTCAAGGTCACGCGGGACCGTACCGTGAATCTGCGCCGAGAGAGAGTCCAGCACCCGAACACGATGGCCACATGCCACTAATTTCGGAATGAGATGGGACCCGATGAAACCTGCACCACCAGTGACCAGAACGTGTTGCGACATGTATATCTCCTGAAACTCAGTACGTCCGCGGACTATCAGCGCGCTCGGCCAGTTGCTTCGCCGCTGGCGTTATTAGTAGGCGCTTGAGTCGACAAGCGCTAAAGAAAAGGATTGCCAGAACGAACTGGAAAAGTACCGGCAAAATAAAAAACATATCATAAAAAATGGAGAATATTAAGATCTGGAATGCCACGGCGTAGGCAAAGACCCCCCATGGACGCCTCTTTCGCGCTACCGCATAGGCCAAGCAGCAACAGAACTGCACGAAGGCCGCGAGAAAGAACGCACCGACCGCACCGAAGTCGGAAATATAGCCTGAATAAAAGGTTGCCGCATTCAGGTTGTTATCAACAAAGACAAACAGGTCATTACGCCCATCAAAGCCGAGCCAAAGTTTGATAGCGCTAGGCAGCAGATTATACAGCGAATACCCAAAACCGTAGGCAGGCTGCACGGTTTCAATATTGAAAAACATGTTACTCATACCCGAGGTCATGTAAACATAGAACCACAGGAAACCGCTGGGCAGCGCAGAAAAGAAGTCGACGTAGGGCGGCTCAACCAAGTAGAAAAACGGATTCACCACTTGACGCAAATCCCCGACATAACCAAAAAGGAAAACAGCGGCGAGTGCACTCAATAGCAAAACAAAGATAACTTTAAGGTTTAGCCTGCGCATCAGGAAGAATACCGCGGTGATCTGCACGACGACACTGAGCAGAATACCCCGCCCGAGCATCAGTACAGGCCAGCACGCCAGCAACAGCAGCATGAAGATAATCACTCGACGTGGCCGCACGAAATACAGGTAGGCCAGCGCCGTCACCAACTGCAGGTACATGGCATTCATGATCCCGTGGAACGAAGGAATGCCGAAATCCGTGTACAGTCGGCCATCGCCGACCCAGTTCCAGTACAGCGGAAAACCCCGTTGCACGTAAATCTCGAAACAGGTGCCTAAAAACCAGAGAACGAACAGGATCTTCGCGTAGGTCTTTGCAGCCTGCCGATAGTCCAATGCTTGAGTGGGGCTGATGCGAGGAATCGGACGACCTGCCACCATCAGCAAATAGAACAGGCCCATGCTCAGCATATTGAGCAGCACCAGACTCAGGCCCAGCACATTGAATGGCACAAGATTGGAGGTAGCGCCCAAGGAATAGAGCAATAACACTCCACCCCAAACCGATCCGAAGATGACGACAGGATTACCCATGTTCTCAGCCCGCCATCCGCTTGAGCACATATTTCAAGCGCTTGGTCGCCGCTCCCATGAGCCATCGACCATCCGGCACGTAACGGTTGAAGCAGGCTGCCGCAACCCCTACGTTCTGCGCATCGAAAATTGCCTTGACCCTGTCAGGATAGCGCTCAGCGTAATCGCGAATGATCGGCGCTGTGCTGTCAGTGGATGCATCATCGGCCACAACGATGTTAACGTGCGGAAGAAGCGAATGAAGAGCCGCAGCGATATATTTTTCTACTTTACAAACCGGCATCATGACACTGATCATTGCCATTACGCGGGGTACTCCTTAGCTAGTATGACGCCGTTTGCCGGTTTACATCTTTTTAATGTAACGAGCAGCCACAAAGGCGCAGAAGAAAGAATAAATCGTATAGCTCACCACCAGCAGCAGCCAATACTCTTGAATGATCGGGGCAAGCGCCCCGATCATTGCGCAAAGCGCTCAAACGAATGCGTTCACCGCTCGCACAACTGCCTGGACCTCATCCTCACTCATGACAGGACTGATCGGAAGGCTGAGCACTTCCCGGTGAATGGCCTCGGTCAACGGCAGGGACAAGTTTCCAAACGCGCTATACGCTTGCTGTTTGTGCGGCGGGATCGGGTAGTGAATCAATGTCTGCACACCACTGTCGTGCAGGTGACGCTGGAGTTCCTCGCGGCGCTCGCAACGGACCACGAACAAGTGCCAGACATGCTGCTCCGGGGCATTCAGATGAGGCAAGCGTACGCCTGGGTTGTCTATGCCCTCCAGGTAGGCCGTGGCCACCTTGCGCCGCGCCACGATCTCCCGATCCAGATGTACGAGCTTGACGGAAAGCATGGCCGCCTGGATCTCGTCCAGGCGGCTATTGACGCCTTGGAACTCGTTCTCGTACTTGCGATAACTACCGTAGTTACCCAGACCACGCACCATCTTCGCCAACGCCTCATCATGAGTCGCCAACGCACCTGCGTCGCCCAGGGCGCCTAGATTCTTCCCCGGGTAGAAGCTGAAGCCGGCCGCATGACCCCAGCTTCCTGCCCGCCGACCATCGATACTTGCACCGTGCGACTGCGCAGCATCTTCCAACACGAGCAGGTCGTGTTGATCGGCCAGGGCCATGATGCCCTTCATGTCAGCCATCTGACCGTACAAATGCACGGCGACAACCGCCCGAGTCTTGTCGGTCAGCGCCGCCTGTACGCCCTCGGCGCTCAGATTGAACGTTTGAGGATCTGGCTCCACCAGCACTGGCTTGAGCCGGTTCTCGGTGATTGCGAGGACGCTTGCGATGTAGGTATTGGCCGGGACGATGACCTCGTCACCCTCTTCGAGCCTACCCATTTCCTTCCAGGCGCGAAGCGTGAGCGTCAGCGCATCGAGGCCATTGGCGACACCGACACAGTGTTCCACCCCACAATATTCAGCGAAGCTTCGTTCAAAGTTCGCCAGTTCCTGTCCACCGATGAACCAGCCCGAATCGATCACCCGGGCGCAGGCTTCACGCAACTGCTCGGCATACACGCTATTGAGCTTTTTCAAATCAAGGAAGCTGATCACTTTAGGTCGACCTCGTAGAAATCCAGAACCATGCCACGGGCGCCAAAATTTTCTTTCTGATTGATCAGACCGGAATTGAGGACCTTACCGCCCATTTCAGTGGAAATGCCAAAACTGAAAAATTTTTCTCCCCGTGCTGCGCTGTCCTGGATGCACTTTTCGATCAGTGCATCCAGAGCGCCCGCTTCCTTGCCCTCGTCGTTGGTCGCAAGGTATTGGGTGTGGGTCACTCGTCCAAAGCGGAACAACAATGCCGCAGCAATCATGCGCCCCTCATGGAGCACAGACTTCAGTACTATATTTTCGGGGAATCGCTCATGCAGCAGTCGCAACTCGGCCACGCTGTGGACAGGCTCGGCGCCATGGCGCTCAAGGGCCTCGCTGAGCAGATCATGGAATGCCTGCCAGTCGTCAGAGTCCGAGCTCTCCAGGCCGAACTTGGCCGCACGCGCGATCAGCCACTTGCGCCCCTTGGACAGCTTGGGCCGGTTCTCCAGGTGGATGACGCTCGACAGGTCTCGGCGCACCAGCTGCGCCCCCTGCTGGGTGAGCGCAAACAGATCTTCCTGTGCGCCTTGATCGGCGAAGATGTGCGGGATGGATTTATAGAGCAACTTCGTGCATCCATCTTCCCTCAGGCGGTCCAGCAATACCTGGAACGAAGTGATGACGGTGTCGGCACGCACCTTGGCGTTATACAACATGCCACCAAAGGTCAAACCACCATGACTGACTACTTCTCCATCACGGCGCGACGCGGGGAACACCGCAACCAGTTTATCCTCGTCATAGAACATGAACGAGGCATCCTGGAAACGGTCTGCATGATATTCCATGAAGTCACGCTTGAAGAAGAACAGCGGGGTCCGCGATGACGCGACCCACTCATCCCAAGCCTGTCGATACTCACTGCTGTAGGCAACACACTTCATGACTGCAGCAACTCCACTACACCGAAGCCTTCAGCGTCCATGTTATTGCCGTTACAGAAGCAATAGATGTGATCTTTCACAGTGGACCGTCGTGGGTAGCACAGAATGGCTTGATCATCGCGCCCGAGTTTCTTCCAATTCATGAGACGTCCTAAAACTTGACTTTGAGCGCGCTTTTCTTGGGAAGCTCTTGGGCGGGAGCTCCGTAGTAGATGCGCTCCGGGGTCTGTAGATGCTTATTCACCAGCGAGCCGGAAGCGATCACGCAATCAGAGGCGATTTCAATACGATCATTGATGGTCGCATTGACCCCGATAAAAGTGGAACTTCCAACACGGCAATAACCCGACACCACCACATGGGATGACAAGAAGCAATGATCTTCGATAACACTACGGTGACCGATATGATTACCACTCCAGAGAATTACGTTATTGCCAATTTCAACGAACGGCTGAACAGTGTTGTGCTCGAAAATAAAGCAGTTCTCACCGATCTTGGCATTACGCCACACAAATGCACGGGAGCTGATATAAGTGGCACAGGTATAGCCCAACTCTTTTACCACATGGTAAAGCCTGGTTCTCAGGCGATTGAGCCCGCTGGCAGGGATCGCCACGAACGCCTCGTGCTCCGCTGGCGGAAAGTGCGTGACGACCTCCTCGAGCGCGATGATAGGCAAATCATACAGGGTGCTTTCATCGAGATATTCACGCTCGACGGCAAAGCCGACAACCTCGTAGGTTGAATCATAGGTGAAGTACTCGTAGGCAATCATCGCCAACTCACCTGCACCCACAATCACTAATTTCTTATTCTTTTCCACGCTGCACCTCTTTGAGGAAGGTTGGATAATCACGAATATAATCAGACTCGTCGTAGCAACCACTGGCCAGGACCATCAAGACGCAATCATCACTGAAATCATGCATCTCGCGCCAGATTAGATTCTTGATCAACAGTCCCTTGTTTGGAGCGTCCAACCAGACATCACGTCGTGTGACACCATCATCCAGGCTCATGCGACACTTTCCGGACACGCAAATGGCCATCTGCTGGAGGTCCCGATGGGCGTGAAAACCTCGACTGACATCCGGCTGGGTCTTGAAGATGTAGTAAACGCGCTTCACATCGAATGGTACGTTACCCGCCCCCTCCAACGAGACCAGACTCCCGCGCTCATCCCCTATGACCCTGAAATCGTGCTCGGAGATCCCCGATTGGGCATCCGGTACGTCAACCCCTTCGAAATCTCGCAGAGACGGCAGTTCCTGGTCCTTGGCACTGACTATCAGCCCGCCCGCCTGGGGCCATTGAATCGCCAGGTCGGCGTCGTCCCATGCCAAGCCACCCTCACTTGCCTTGTGGTAGACATCGGTGGTCTTGTAGAGGAAATGGGTATCGTCCTCCAAGGCGATGAAACCGTGGGCAAAGCCTTCAGGAATCCACAGCATCTTGCGGTTGTCTGCACTCAGCTCGACGCCCACCCACTGACCATAGGTCGGTGAATCTTTGCGAACATCCACCGCAACATCCCACGCAGCCCCCCGCACAACCCGCACCAACTTGCCCTGGGCATGAGGGGGACGCTGGAAATGCAACCCCCGCACGACCCCCTTCTTCGAGACGGAGTGGTTGTCCTGAATGAAGGCACGAGGAACCGGCAAGCCCATCCCGCGCAATGCCTTGTGAAAGAGAGGTTCGTTGAAGCTCTCCATGAACCAGCCACGGTCATCATCGAAAACTGTCGGCTCGATCACCACTACTTCTGGAATGCTGGTTTGCGTAAATCTCAAGACGTTTTCACTCCATCTCTTTCAATCGCGGTGGGCCACGCTCGAACCCGATGCATTACCAAATAAGTAACTGCACCGTCCCTGTTCGACGGCGAGCAATGCTTGAATATGGGAAGGCCATTATAGGTCGCGCGCCCTGCGAAGCCTACACTCATAGCGCAGGCCACGCAGCGAGCGCCCATCAGGTCAATCACGCAACAGAGCTGCCCCTGATGTGGCCTGAACCAAAGGCGCAGCAGGCGCGCGCAGCAAGCCGGATTGTCCAACGCGCGAGGCCTGCATCATGAAGAACCGTACCAAGGCCACCAACAGCCCGATGACGACTCCGAAGATCACCCCCATCGTAATGATCGCGAAACGATTCGGCTTGACTGGCTCGTCCGAAACGAACGCGGGCCTGTCGACCTTGGCGATCACACCGATTTCAATGGATTTTTCCAGCGCCTGAAGGCGCGCCAACTCGCGACGGGATGCCTCGGCATCAGCAATGAACAGATCTGCATCAACACGCTCTGCAATGGCTTGAGCTTCACGGTTGGAGCTCAGCATGGCGAGCTCCTTTACAATTTGTGCAATGCGCGGCTCGGTGAAATCATCCGACTTGCGAGACGCCAGCGCATTGCGCTCCGCCTGCAGCGCCTCGACACCCATGAAGTAAAGCGGGTTCTGATTGTAGTTCAGCTCGGCACGAATAACGTTGCCGCTACCCGACAATTGCGCCAGGGAGGACGGCGTGACCAACTTCTGGATCCCGAGACTACGAGCGATCCCTTCTGCCTCGGCCAGCAAGGCAATACGATCCTGACGAGCAATTTTCAATTGCTGACGCAACGCTTTGAGTTCGTCATTCAGCTGAGCCCTGCGAATATCATCATTTTCACGAAGCTGCGCGATACGCGAAGCCTTGGAGACCTGGTAGGCGGCCCTCGCCGTGCCCAGCGCCAACTCGGCCTCCTTTACCCGCTCTGCGATGATCGACTTGATTTCACGATTGATCGCTGCAGCTTCGCGATCTAGAACGTAATTGACATAACCATTGAGATAATCAGCACCTGCTACCCCGTTCGCGTAATCGAACGCCACCACTACCTGAGGGCGAGGCGACTTGGCCACATCACTGACGGTAACATCCAAAGCCTTGTCGTACTTGAGAAACATCTTGTCGATATCTTGGTTATCCGCACTGGAGGGGTGGCTAGCGACCCACTCCTTGAAATAACCCGAACGCGCTTCGTATGAGTCCAGGGCCGAGGCAATACGACTCAAAGCGGAAGAGGGAGTCAAGTCGTACAGCCCGGAACGACCTAATGCTTCAAGCTGGGCAATTGAAACAGGCTGAAGCACGGTTGTAGCACGGAAGACGGGCTGTACGAGCATCGCATATGCCAATGCCAGTCCGGCAATGGCGACCGCAACAAAGGCCACCAGAATCCGTTGCCCCCACAGCGCCCGGATAATCTGGGCCGTGCCCACCCCATCCGCCAAAGGAGAGGGAGTGTAATGCTCCATGTTACTCACGCTGAACCTGCCTTGGATTAAAGTATTGAATGGCACGCACCAGAAAGGTGCGCGCAAAGTGCGCTCGGCGACTTCCGCTTGAAAAAGCGTTGTACTCTAGCACCAACCAAGGCCATTGCAAGATCAATTATGACTTGACAGACACCCCTCCCTTGGTGAGTCGAGCAAAGACCCGCAGCAAGGCAACAATCATCCCCACCAGCAACCCACCGATGAGAGACAACACAATAATCAGCGCCTTACGCGGTTTGAGCGGCGTGACAGGCTCTTCTACAAGACCATCGAGTCGATAGATCTGAAACGCAGATGGATCGACCTCCAATCCCTGATAGAACGCCATACCAGCCTGCATCTGGCGTAGTTTGGGCACGAAGGGATCATCAGACTTACGACTGCGCAGATTTTCCAACTCCGCTCTGAGTGCCGTCACTCCACGGAGATAGGACAGCGTGCCTGTCATTCCCGACGATACCTCGGCAGAAAGACCCGTACCGATCATGGGCGGCTTCTGCAGACCAACGCTTTCGGCCACTTTCAACGCTTCACCCAGCCGTGCAATTTCATCCTCCCGTTCCTTGCGGGCATTCTCACGCCCCTCCGAGATACTACGGGCGAGCGAGGCCGCCATCGCCGCAGCCCCTGAACGCACATCCTCAAGAATCTCTTTCTTGGCCTGTTTCTGCGCCTGCGCCAGATAATCCGTTAGCCACTGCACCGCCTTTTGCGGCTCATCAGCCTGCACAGTCATCAACAACCGACCCGCGTCCTGCCTGTCAACGACAAACACGAACTGCCGGACAAACTGCGCATAAAGCTCTTCGCGACCCTCTTGGCGCTCTTGCTCAGCAAGACGCGGCAGATACCCATGAACGAAAAAATCTCGACGTAACTGCTCGGACTGGAGAGTGCCAAGAAAAGCATCGTAGACGTTTTTGGCCGTCAGCCTGGGCACCAAGTCACTGGCTCCACGCCCCTGATTCAACGCGGCAACGTCTGCGATGCTTGGCTTCTGAAGGTAGGCCTTAGCTTCGTAGACCGGGGCAGCCAACAATGCATAGGCAGCCCCCGCCAGCACAAACAATCCGGTGACGAGCAATACAAGCATTTTTTGCTCCCACACCCTCTCCACCAACACCCCGAAGTACAACCCGGCCTCACTACGAAGTTGATGCTCTTCTGCCATTATCATTTTCCTGAATAGCCATCGACCCACCCCTTCAGCACAAAGCTTAATCTTGCCCACACCCGCTCAAAATAATTCGAAACAGGCTCGTACAGAAGGATTCTAACAACTCACCTTGCTCAGTTAAGACTAAATCTCACTGAATAGTTCCTAAATTTCTGTAGGAACATTCTTCAACTGATAACGTGCAGGCATAAGCAGGCCAGTGGCCATCTACCCGATAGATAGCACAAGATTCAGGGGTAATCTGTAGAGGGAGCGGCGCCTTACGCAAGTCAACGGAGTTATAACGAATCCACAGCAGATCACGCTAAAACCAAAATGGGCCAGGATCGCTCAACGAACGCGAGCAGCCCTCTTCCTCTGTGTAGCCAAAGAATGAAGGGCGAATAGAACCATTCCCAGCAAAAGCCCAAGCACTACACCACTTAATGCGACCAACGCAACCGGAATACTCGCCATCGACCACCCTAGAATCGATATTGTTACTTGCTGTTGATTCTCAAGAACAAATGCAACAACACTCAATACCAAGAGCAACAATAGAAGCACTGAAAACAAACGCCTGAACTTAAGCATCCATTAGCCCTCACTTGGCATATCGTCTTCATTGACCCGATCACGCAGCTCCTTGCCGGGCTTGAAGTGCGGCACGTACTTGCCTTCGAGGCTGACCGACTGGCCAGTCTTGGGATTACGCCCTACCCGCGGTGCGCGGTAGTGCAGGGAAAAACTGCCAAAGCCACGGATCTCGATACGATCCCCTGTCGCCAGGCACTGCGACATCTGCTCGAGCATGGTCTTGATGGCCAGCTCGACGTCCTTGGACGAGAGCAGCCCCTGATGGGTGACAATACGTTCGATCAGCTCCGACTTCGTCATATTTTTCCCTTCGTTATCAAGCAGCTAGATCATTGCTTAATCAGTTTGTAGCACGCTCCGGCGGATTTGAACAGGGTGGTTCTTGACTAAACAAAAAAATTCAAGATAAGGCGCAGCGCGGGCGATCGCCACCCCACATGAGCGCGAGCGCACTGCGGCGCGACTATGCAGGCGAGCGGGAAAGCCTACCGCCCACACACCGCGCACGACCTCAGAAATAGCTAAAAACCCTGTAGGAACAAGCTGCATTGACCCAAACAAGCAAATCGCAGGCAAAAAAAGGGCGACCCGAGGGTCGCCCTTTTTACCGATCAAACAGAACTCAGTTCTGCTTGGCCATTGCTTCGCGCAGCAGCGCAGCCATGGTGGTGTCGGCAGCCGCTTCCGGAGCGTTTTTCAGGCTCTGGATGGCTTCGCGCTCTTCAGCGTCGTCCTTCGACTTGATGGACAGGCTGATGACGCGGGACTTGCGGTCGACGCTGATGATCTTGGCTTCGATCTCTTCGCCTTCCTTCAGCACGTTACGGGCGTCTTCAACGCGGTCACGGCTGATTTCGGAAGCTTTCAGAGTAGCTTCGATGTCGTCGGCCAGGGTCACGATAGCGCCCTTGGCGTCAACTTCCTTGACGATACCCTTGACGATAGCGCCCTTGTCGTTGACAGCAACGAAGTTGGAGAACGGATCGTCTTCCAGCTGCTTGATGCCCAGGGAGATGCGCTCGCGCTCTGGGTCAACCGACAGGATGACGGTTTCCAGCTCGTCGCCCTTCTTGAAGCGACGCACGGCTTCTTCGCCAGCTTCGTTCCAGGAGATGTCGGACAGGTGAACCAGACCGTCGATGCCGCCGTCCAGGCCGATGAAGATACCGAAGTCGGTGATCGACTTGATGGTACCGGTGATCTTGTCACCCTTGTTGAACTGGCCGGAGAAGTCTTCCCATGGGTTCGATTTGCACTGCTTGATACCCAGGGAGATACGACGACGCTCTTCGTCGATGTCCAGAACCATGACTTCCACTTCGTCGCCAACCTGAACGACTTTCGACGGGTGGATGTTCTTGTTGGTCCAGTCCATTTCGGAAACGTGCACCAGACCTTCAACGCCTTCTTCCAGCTCAGCGAAGCAGCCGTAGTCGGTCAGGTTGGTGACGCGAGCAGTCACGCGAGTGCTCTCTGGGTAACGGGCTTTGATAGCAACCCATGGGTCTTCACCCAGTTGCTTCAGACCCAGCGAAACGCGGTTGCGCTCGCGATCGTACTTCAGGACCTTGACGTCGATCTCGTCACCAACGTTGACGATTTCCGACGGGTGCTTGATACGCTTCCAGGCCATGTCGGTGATGTGCAGCAGACCATCGACGCCGCCCAGGTCAACGAACGCACCGTAGTCGGTGAGGTTCTTGACGATACCTTTGACCTGCTGGCCTTCCTGCAGCGATTCCAGCAGAGCTTCGCGCTCGGCGCTGTTTTCGGCTTCCAGGACGCTGCGACGGGAAACGACAACGTTGTTGCGCTTCTGGTCCAGCTTGATGACCTTGAATTCCAGCTCTTTGCCTTCGAGGTGGGTGGTGTCGCGCACTGGGCGGACATCAACCAGGGAGCCCGGCAGGAACGCACGGATGCCGTTAACGTCGACAGTGAAGCCGCCTTTAACCTTACCGTTGATAACGCCCTTGACCACTTCTTCAGCAGCGAAAGCAGCTTCCAGAACAATCCAGCACTCGGCGCGCTTGGCTTTCTCACGGGACAGCTTGGTTTCGCCGAAGCCGTCTTCGACCGCGTCCAGCGCAACGTGAACTTCGTCACCGACCTTGATGGTCAGTTCGCCAGTTTCGTTGTAGAACTGCTCGAGCGGGATGACACCCTCGGACTTCAGGCCAGCGTGTACGGTAACCCAGTCGCCGTCGATGTCGACAACGATACCGGTGATGATTGCACCCGGCTGAAGATTGAGGGTTTTCAGGCTTTCTTCAAAGAGTTCTGCAAAGCTTTCGCTCATTTTAATTCCTGTAGATTCGGGCGAAAAAGACGCCCATAGCCACATTCCAGACAATGTGGGTTTCGTTAAGTTAAGAAGCGCTGACAGGACGTTGACTGGTGCCCCTGCCCGCTCTCCTCTCCATCAGGCCAGGTCGCGCAGGGCGAGCTCGCTTCTGATGCGTTGCAGCACCTGTTCGATGGACAACTCCGTGGAATCCAGCTGAATGGCATCGGCCGCCGGCTTGAGCGGGGCCACTGCGCGCTGGGTGTCACGCTCATCGCGCGCACGGATCTCATCTAGCAGACTTGACAGACTAACATCTTCACCCTTGCCCTTCAACTGCAGGTAACGGCGACGGGCACGCTCCTCGGCGCTGGCGGTGAGGAACACCTTGAGCGGCGCGTCGGGGAACACCACGGTGCCCATGTCGCGACCGTCGGCGATCAAGCCTGGGGCTTCGCGGAAGGCGCGCTGGCGCTGCAGCAGCGCTTCGCGCACGGCCGGCAGCGAGGCGACCATCGAGGCGCCGGCGCCGACAGTCTCGGTACGGATGACGTGGCTGACATCCTCGCCCTCGAGAATGATCTGCTGCAGCTTGCCCGGCTCGGCGGCGATGAACTGCACATCCAGATGGGCAGCCAGGGCCTTGAGCAGCTCTTCATTGGTCAGGTCGACGCCATGGTTGCTGGCGTTGAACGCCAACAGGCGGTACAGGGCGCCGGAGTCGAGCAGGCGCCAGCCCAGCTCGCGGGCCAGCAGGCCCGCCACGGTACCCTTGCCCGAGCCGCTCGGCCCGTCGATGGTGATGACCGGTGCTTGCGAATTCACGACTTGCCCTCTTCGGCGACGCGGATGCCGACTTCCTTGCACAGCGCCAGGAAGTTGGGGAACGACGTGGCGACGTTGGCGCAGTCATGGATCACGATCGGCGCACTGGCGCGCAGCGAGGCGATGCTGAAGGCCATGGCGATGCGGTGGTCGCCGTGGCCGTGCACTTCGCCGCCGCCGATCTGGCCGCCGTCGATGATGATGCCGTCCGGGGTCGGCTCGCACTTCACGCCCAGGGCGATCAGGCCGTCGGCCATCACCTGGATGCGGTCCGACTCCTTGACCCGCAGCTCTTCGGCGCCACGCAACACGGTGCGCCCTTCGGCGCAGGCGGCGGCGACGAACAGTACCGGGAACTCGTCGATGGCCAGCGGCACCAGGTGCTCGGGGATGTCGATGCCCTTGAGCTTGGCGCCACGCACGCGCAGGTCAGCCACCGGTTCACCGCCGACTTCACGCTGGTTTTCCAGGGTGATGTCGCCGCCCATCAGGCGCAGGATGTCGATCACGCCGGTGCGGGTCGGGTTGATGCCGACGTGCTCCAGGACCAGCTCGGAACCTTCTGCGATGGACGCCGCCACCAGGAAGAACGCCGAGGAGGAAATGTCCGCCGGCACTTCGATGCGGGTAGCGGTGAGCTTGCCACCGGACTGCAGGGAGGCCACCGGACCGTTCGACTCGACCGCGTAGCCGAAGCCGCGCAGCATGCGCTCGGTGTGATCACGGGTCGGCGCAGGTTCGGTGACGGTGGTGGTGCCTTCGGCGTACAGGCCAGCCAGCAACAGGCAGGATTTGACCTGGGCACTGGCCATCGGCAGCGTGTAGTTCAGCGCCTTGAGCTTGTGGCCACCACGAATGGTCAGCGGCGGACGCCCTTCAGGGCCGGTCTCGACCACCGCGCCCATTTCGCGCAGCGGATTGGCCACGCGATTCATCGGGCGCTTGGACAGCGAGGCGTCGCCGGTCATGGTGGTGTCGAACGACTGCGCCGCCAGCAGGCCGGACAGCAGGCGCATCGAGGTACCGGAGTTGCCGACATACAGCGGCCCGGGTGGCGGCTTGAGACCGTGCAGGCCAACGCCATGGATGGTCACGCGGCCGTGGTGCGGGCCTTCGATGACCACGCCCATGTCACGGAAGGCCTGCAAGGTGGCCAGGGCGTCCTCGCCCTCGAGGAAACCTTCCACCTCGGTGGTGCCTTCGGCCAGCGAGCCGAGCATGATCGAGCGGTGGGAAATCGACTTGTCGCCAGGTACGCGGATCCGTCCGGACACGCGGCCACCCGGTTGGGCCAGGAAAATCAGATCGTTGGCGTTCATAGCGTCCACATAGGCCCGGCGGGCCAGGATTTTACTGAAATGCTCGCGGGCAACCCGGGCGCGGGTGAACACACCCAGCAGCTGGTGCCCGTCCCCAGCATCGACCGCGTCGCGCAAGGCGTCGAGGTCGCTGCGAAATGTATCGAGAGTGCGCAGGACCGCCTCGCGGTTGGCGAGGAAGATGTCGTGCCACATGATCGGGTCGCTGCCGGCGATTCTCGTGAAATCGCGAAAGCCCCCCGCAGCGTACCGGAAGATCTCCAGGTTTTCATTGCGCTTGGCCAGCGAATCGACCAGGCCGAAGGCCAGCAGGTGCGGCAGGTGGCTGGTGGCGGCCAGGACTTCGTCATGGCGCTCCACCGGCATGTGCTCGACATCGGCGTCCAGCGCGCGCCAGAGACGGTCGACCAGGGCCAGCGCCTGCGGGTCGGTTTCCGCCAGCGGCGTGAGGATCACCTTGTGGCGACGGAACAGCGCGGCATTGGAGGCTTCCACGCCGCTTTGCTCGGAGCCGGCGATCGGGTGCCCGGGCACGAAGCGCGGCAGGCGCTCGGCGAAGGCCTCGCGCGCTGCGCGCACCACGTTGCCCTTGGCACTGCCCACGTCGGTGATCACCGCGTCACCCAGGTCGAGCTGGGCGAGGCGGGCCAGGACTTTCTCCATGGCCAGGATCGGCACCGCCAGCTGGATGACATCGGCGCCGACACAGGCGGCGGCGAGATCTGCCTCGCAACGATCGACTACGCCCAACGCCACGGCCTGCTTGCGCGACTCGGCATCCAGGTCGACGCCAACCACTTCGCGGCACAGGCCGCTCTCACGCAGGCCCTTGGCGAAGGAGCCGCCGATCAGGCCGAGACCGACCACGACCAGGCGACCGACAATCGGTGCGGATTTGTTTGTTACAGCATCAACCACGAGTGCGAACCCTGTTCAGAAATCAAGACAGCCTGTAAGCCCATCGCGGGACAAGCCCGCTCCCACGAGGCCCGCGATGAACCTTGAAACATACGTCAGAGCACCGCCTTCGGATACGACCCCAGCACCTTCAGCGCCACAGCCTCCTGGCTGATCTGCTCCAGCACCGCCTTGATCAGCGGATCGCGGTGATGGCCGACGAAGTCGATGAAGAACACGTAGGTCCATTTGCCGCTGCGCGACGGACGGGTCTCGATGCGCGTCAGGTCGATGCCGTTCTCGTGGAACGGTACCAGCAGTTCATGCAGCGCGCCCGGCTTGTTGCTCATGGAGACGATGATCGAGGTCTTGTCGTCGCCAGTCGGCGGCACTTCCTGGCTGCCGATCATGAGGAAGCGCGTGGAGTTGTCCGGGCGGTCCTCGATCTTCTCGGCCAGGCGGGTCAGCCCGTACAGGTTGGCCGCCATGTCGCCGGCGATCGCCGCCGAATTCCACTCGCCCTTGACCCGCTTGGCCGCCTCGGCGTTGCTGGAGACAGCCACGCGCTCGACGTTCGGATAATGGGCGTCCAGCCACTTGCGGCACTGGGCCAGCGACTGGGCATGGGAGTAGATGCGGGTGATGCTGTCGGTCTTGGTGTTCTCGCCCACCAGCAGGTGGTGGTGGATACGCAGCTCCACCTCGCCGCAGATGACCATGTCGTGTTCGAGGAAGCTGTCCAGCGTATGGCTGACCGCGCCCTCGGTGGAGTTTTCCACCGGCACCACGCCGAAGTTGACGGCACCGGCCGCCACTTCGCGGAACACCTCGTCGATGGCCGCCATCGGACGACTGACCACGGCGTGACCGAAGTGCTTCATGGCCGCCGCCTGGGTGAAGGTGCCCTCTGGGCCGAGGTAGGCGACTTTCAGCGGCTCTTCCAGGGCCAGGCAGGAGGACATGATCTCGCGGAACAGCCGCGCCATCTCTTCGTTGTCCAGCGGCCCCTTGTTGCGCTCCATGACGCGCTTGAGCACCGCGGCTTCACGCTCGGGGCGATAGAACACCGGCGCCTCGCCTTCGGCCAGCGACGCAGTCTTGACCTTGGCCACTTCCTGGGCGCAACGGGCGCGCTCGCTGATCAGCTCGAGGATCTTCTCGTCGAGGCTGTCGATGCGCACGCGCAGGGCCTTGAGTTCCTGGTCGGACATCAGCCGTGCTCCTTCTCGAATTCAGCCATGTACTGCACCAGCGCCTCGACAGCCTCCAGGCCCAGGGCGTTGTAGATCGAGGCGCGCATGCCACCGACCGAACGGTGCCCCTTGAGGTTGAGCAGGCCACGGGCGTCGGCGCCGGCCAGGAAGGCCTTGTCCAGGCGCTCGTCGGCCAGGCGGAACGGCACGTTCATCCACGAACGGGCGTTGTGGCTGATCGGGTTGGTGTAGAACGCGCTGCTGTCGATGAAGCCGTACAGGCGGTCCTTCTTGGCGCGGTTGCGCTGCTCCATGGCCTCGACGCCACCCTGCTCCTTGAGCCATTCGAACACCAGGCCCGAGAGGTACCAGGAATAGGTGGCCGGGGTGTTGTACATCGAGCCGTTGTCGGCCGCGATCTTGTAGTCGAGCATGGTCGGGCAGCTGCTGCGGGCGTGGCCCAGCAGGTCTTCACGAACGATCACCACCACCAGGCCGCTGGGGCCGATGTTCTTCTGCGCGCCGGCGTAGATCATGCCGAACTGCGACACGTCGATCGGACGCGAGAGGATGTCGGAGGACATGTCGACCACCAGCGGCACGTCGCCGGTCTCGGGCACCCAGTCGAACTGCAGGCCACCAATGGTCTCGTTGGACGCATAGTGCACATAGGCTGCGTTCTTGGTCAGCTGCCACTCGTTCTGGCCCGGGATGGCCAGGTAGTCGTAAGGCTTGGCGCTGGCGGCGACATTGACGCTGCCGAAGCGACGCGCTTCCTCGATGGCCTTCTTCGACCAGATGCCGGTCTCGATGTAGTCGGCGGTGCCGTTCTCCGGCAGCAGGTTCAGCGGGATCTCGGCGAACTGCTGGCTGGCGCCGCCCTGCAGGAACAACACCTTGTAGTTGGAGGGGACGGACAGCAGGTCGCGCAGGTCCTGCTCGGCCTTTTCGGCAATGGCCACGTAGTCGTCGCTGCGATGGCTCATTTCCATCACCGACAGGCCCTTGCCGCGCCAGTCCAGCATTTCGGCCTGGGCACGCTGCAGGACAGCATCGGGAAGCGCGGCGGGGCCGGCGCAGAAGTTAAAGGCTCGTTTGCTCACATCCACTCTCGCTCTGCCAAATAGAACAAATCGTAAATCATCGATGCCAGCGGAAACCCTGTGGGAGCGGGTTCACCCGCGAACAAGGGCGAAGCCCTTGCCATGCACCGCGGTGTCTTCTTCGCGGGTAAACCCGCTCCCACAGGTCATGCGACCAACCTGCGGATCGGGCCAGGCCCTTATCAGTCAAACGGGGCGACCTTGGTCGCCCCGTTCGGGTTGTTGCTTCGGTTATTCCTGAGGTGCCTCTTCGGCGCCTGCGTTGTCCTCGTCCACCGCATCGAGCGGGGCGCCCTCCTCGTCCGTCTCGACCAGGTCGTCGAGTTCTTCCTCGGATGGCTCCTGGACACGCTCCAGGCCTACCAGCGTTTCGTCGGTGGCCAGCTTGATCAGCGTCACACCCTGGGTGTTACGGCTCAGGCTGGACACTTCGCCGACCCGCGTACGCACCAGGGTGCCCTGGTCGGAAATCAGCATGATCTCCTCGCCTTCCTGCACCTGGATGGCGCCGATCAGCAAGCCGTTGCGCCCCTTGGTACCCATGGCGATCACGCCCTGGCCACCACGGCCGCGACGCGGGAACTTGGACAGCGGGGTGCGCTTGCCGAAGCCACGCTCGGAGGCGGTGAGGATCTGCGCGCCGGACTCGGGAATCAGCATGGAGATGATCTGCTGGCCCTTGCCCAGCTTCATGCCGCGCACGCCACGGGCGGTACGACCCATTTCGCGCACCACGCTCTCGGCGAAGCGAATCACCTTGCCGGCGTCGGAGAACATCATGACTTCCTTGGCGCCGTCGGTGATGGCCGCGGCGATCAGGGTGTCACCTTCCTTGAGCTTCAGGGCGATCAGGCCGTTGGAGCGCGGACGGGCGAATTGCACCAGCGGGGTCTTCTTCACGGTGCCGGAGGCGGTGGCCATGAAGATGTAGGCGCCAGTCGGTTCGGCGACCCACTCAGGGGTGTCGCCGTCTTCCTCGTCGATCTCTTCGACTTCCACCAGCTCGCCTTCGATCACGCTGTCGTCGCTGTCTTCCAGCTCCTCGTCGGGATCTGCGTGCTGTTGCAACGCCTCCAGGTCGACCTGCAGCATGGCGGTGATGCGCTCACCCTCCTCCAGCGGCAGCAGGTTGACCAGCGGACGACCGCGGGCGGCGCGGGAGGCCTCGGGGATTTCGTAGGTTTTCTTCCAGTACACCTTGCCCTTGCTGGAGAACAGCAGAAGGGTGGCGTGGCTGTTGGCGACCAGCAGGTGCTCGATGTAGTCCTCGTCCTTGACGCCGGTCGCCGACTTGCCCTTGCCGCCGCGGCGCTGGGCCTGGTAGGCGGACAATGGCTGGGTCTTGGCGTAACCACCGTGGGAGATGGTCACCACGCGCACTTCTTCCGGGATCATGTCGCCGTAGTTGAGGTCGTGGCTGGCGTTGAGGATCTCGGTGCGGCGGGCATCGCCGTACTCGGCACGGATCGCTTCGAGTTCTTCGCGGATCACTTCCATCAGGCGCTCGGCGCTGCTGAGGATGCGGATCAGCTCGCCGATCTGCTCGAGGATCTCCTGGTACTCGGCCAGCAGCTTCTCGTGCTCCAGGCCGGTCAGGCGGTGCAGGCGCAGCTCGAGGATGGCCTGGGCCTGCTCCGGCGACAGGTAGTACTTGCCTTCACGCAGGCCGTACTGTTCCGGCAGGTCTTCCGGACGGCAGGACTCGGCGCCGGCGCGCTCGACCATGACCTGCACGGCGCTGGATTCCCAGGCGGTGCTGATCAGAGCTTCCTTGGCTTCGGACGGGGTCGGCGAAGCCTTGATCAGGGCGATGACCGGGTCGATGTTGGACAGCGCGACCGCCTGGCCTTCAAGGATGTGGCCACGCTCGCGGGCCTTGCGCAGCTCGAACACGGTGCGGCGGGTAACCACTTCGCGACGGTGGCGAACGAACGCCTCGAGCAGGTCCTTGAGGTTCAGCAGGCGCGGGCGACCGTCGATCAGGGCGACGATGTTGATGCCGAACACGCTCTGCAGCTGGGTCTGCTGGTAGAGGTTGTTGAGCACCACCTCCGGCACCTCGCCGCGGCGCAGCTCGATGACGATGCGCATGCCGTCCTTGTCGGACTCGTCGCGCAGCTCGGTGATGCCTTCGATCTTCTTCTCTTTGACCAGCTCGGCGATCTTCTCGATCAGACGCGCCTTGTTCAGCTGGTACGGCAGCTCGGTGACGACGATCTGCTGGCGGCCACCGACCTTGTCGATGTCCTCGATCTCGGAACGGGCACGCATATAGATGCGGCCACGGCCGGTGCGATAGGCCTCGATGATGCCCTGGCGACCGTTGATCAGGCCGGCGGTAGGGAAGTCCGGACCCGGGATGAACTGCATCAGTTCATCGACCGTGATGTCGGAGTTGTCGATCAGCGCCAGGCAGCCATCGATCACTTCGCCGAGGTTGTGCGGCGGGATGTTGGTGGCCATGCCCACGGCGATACCGCTGGAACCGTTGACCAGCAGGTTGGGGATCTTGGTCGGCATGACCGCTGGGATCTGCTCGGTGCCGTCGTAGTTGGGCACCCAGTCGACGGTTTCCTTGTGCAGGTCGGCCAGCAGCTCGTGGGCCAGCTTGGCCATGCGCACTTCGGTGTATCGCATGGCCGCGGCGTTGTCGCCGTCCACCGAACCGAAGTTGCCCTGGCCATCGACCAGCAGGTAGCGCAGCGAGAAGGGCTGGGCCATGCGCACGATGGTGTCGTACACGGCGGTGTCGCCGTGCGGGTGGTACTTACCGATCACGTCACCGACCACACGGGCGGATTTCTTGTACGGCTTGTTCCAGTCGTTGCCCAGTTCGCTCATCGCATACAGAACGCGGCGATGCACGGGCTTCAAGCCGTCACGCGCATCGGGCAGCGCTCGCCCGACAATAACGCTCATCGCGTAGTCGAGGTAAGACTGTCTCAGTTCGTCTTCGATATTGACCGGGAGGATTTCTTTGGCCAGTTCGCCCATGAGAAGCCTGATTCCTTTTTCTGGTGAAACTTCGCCTGATCCCTCGAAGGACGAACGAAGCTCGCCGCCGCAGCGCATATAGGGTGCGACGACTTACGACAAATCAATGAGTTGTGCCATGGATCTGCGCAATGAAGGCCACCGCAAAGAGCAGCCTTGGAAACTGCCGGATGGTATCACAAACACGGGACGCATGGGAGATGTGGCAGGTTGCCTTGCCGCGCCATCCAAACGGGTGAAAAAACGCCTCAATGGAGGCGTTTGCGGCACATCAACTGGGCGATTTTCGCCGTGTCCGGGCGCTCGACCACGCCCTTCTCGGTGACGATCACGTCGATCAGGTCCGCCGGGGTGACATCGACCACCGGGTTGTAGGCCTCGACGTCGGCCGTCACCTGGATGCCCGCCACTTCCAGCAGCTCTTCTTCGCCGCGGGTCTCCAGCGGGATATCCTCGCCGGTGGCCAGGTTCAGGTCGATGCTGGTGCTCGGCGCCACCACCATGAAGCGCAGACCGTGGTGCATGGCGTTCACCGCCATCTGGTAGGTGCCGATCTTCGCCGCCACGTCGCCATTGGCGGCGATGCAGTCGGCACCGACCACCACCCAGGTGATGCCCTTGGTCTTCATCAGGTGACCCATGGCCGCGTCGGCGACCACGGTCACCGGCACGCCGTCGGCGGCCAGCTCCCAGGCGGTCAGGCGCGAGCCCTGCAGCCAGGGCCGCGACTCGCAGGCATAGACCTGCTCGACCATGCCTTCCAGGGTGGCGGCACGAATCACCCCCAGGGCGGTGCCGAAGCCGCCGGTGGCCAGGGCGCCGGCGTTGCCATGGGTGAGCAGGGCCTGCTCGCTGCCCTGATGGCGGCGGATCTGCTCGACGCCGAACTGGGCCATGGTCAGGTTGGCCTCGCGATCGCTTTCGTGGATGGCCACCGCCTCGGCTTCCATTACCGCCAGCACGTCCTCGCCGGGACGCAGGCGCTGCAAGCGCTCGCGCATGCGGTTGAGCGCCCAGAACAGGTTGGCCGGGGTCGGACGCGCCTCGCCCAGCAGCATGAAGTCCTCTTCGAGAGACTCCTCCCAACCGTCGCCCTCGGCCAGCCGCTGGCGCAATGCCAGCACCAGGCCATAGGCGGCGCAAATACCGATCGCCGGGGCACCGCGCACGGCCATGTCACTGATCGCCTCGGCCACCTCGGCTGCCTCGGTGCAAGCCAGCCAGCACTGCTCCAGCGGCAGCAGGCGCTGGTCGAGCAGATACAGCACGCCGTCGCGCCATTCGATGCCCGTCACCGTCTCCGCCGCCATCAGTTGCTCGCGCATCGCCTCTCCCCGTCGCCCTGGCATCAAAAGCCGGCGATTATAGCGACCCTCAGCCGCGGACGCTCGGGTATACTGCGCGTTTAGTCGAACCGACCCAGGTATATGCCGCGCATGCCCACCGCCACTCCCCTCCTCGACCTGCTGCTTGTGCCGGACTGGCTGGTCCCCGTGGAGCCGGCCGGCGTGGTGCTCGAAGGCCATGCGCTGGGCGTGCTGGACGGCCGGATCGCCTGGCTCGGCCCCCGCGAGCGGGCGCCCCGGGCCCGGGAAGTACGCGAATTGCCCGACTGCGTGCTGACGCCCGGGCTGGTCAACGCCCACGGCCACGCCGCCATGACCCTGTTCCGCGGCCTGGCCGACGACCTGCCGCTGATGACCTGGCTGCAGGAGCACATCTGGCCGGCCGAGGGCCGCTGGGTGGACGAAGCCTTCGTGCGTGACGGCACAGACCTTGCCATCGCCGAGCAACTCAAGGGCGGCATCACCTGCTTCGCCGACATGTACTTCTTCCCCCGCGAGGCCTGCGACCGCGTGCACCACAGCGGTATCCGCGCGCAGATCGCCGTGCCATTGCTGGACTTCCCGATCCCCGGCGCGCGCACCCCGGACGAGGGCCTGCACCTGGCCATCGAGCTGTTCGGCGACCTGCGCCACCACCCGCGCATTACCGTCGCGCTTGGCCCGCACGCGCCGTACACGGTCAGTGATACGAACCTGGAGAAGATCCGGGTGATCGCCGACCAGCTCGACGCACCGCTGCACATGCATATCCACGAGACCGCCGGCGAAGTCGAGCAGGCGCTCAAGGACAACGGTGAGCGCCCACTGGCCCGCCTCGCCCGCCTGGGCCTGCTGGGGCCGAACCTGCAGGCGGTGCACATGACCCAGGTCAGCGACGAGGATCTGGCCCTGCTGGTAGAAAGCAACACCAGCGTGGTCCACTGCCCCGAGTCCAACCTCAAGCTGGCCAGCGGCTTCTGCCCGGTGGAGCGCCTGTGGCAGGCCGGAGTGAACGTGGCGGTGGGCACCGACGGCGCCGCCAGCAACAACGACCTCGACCTGCTCGGCGAAACCCGTACCGCCGCGCTGCTGGCCAAGGCCGTCGCCGGCTCGGCCACCGCCCTGGACGCCCACCGGGCGCTACGCATGGCCACGCTCAACGGCGCCCGGGCGCTGGGCCTGGAGGCGACGACCGGCTCGCTCGAGGTGGGCAAGGCCGCCGACCTGGTCGCCTTCGACCTGTCGGGGCTGGCGCAGCAGCCGGTGCACGACCCGGTCTCGCAACTGATCTACGCCACCGGCCGCGAGTGCGTGAAGGACGTCTGGGTCGCCGGCCACGCCCTGGTGCTGGACCGCCGCCTGACGCGAATGGACGAGCAGGCCCTGGCCGCCAATGCCCGCGCCTGGGGAGCCCGCATCGGCGGGCGCAACGAATAACCGGGCGCCAGCCACGGCTGGCGCCCCGTGACACTTTCATAGAAGCTTCAGAGGACTGTTCAGATGAGCAACGTCGACCACGCCGAAATCGCCAAGTTCGAAGCCCTGGCCCACCGCTGGTGGGACCGCGAGAGCGAATTCAAGCCACTGCACGACATCAACCCGCTGCGGGTCAACTGGATCGACGAGCGCGTCGCCCTTGCCGGCAAGAAGGTGCTGGACGTCGGCTGCGGCGGCGGCATCCTCAGCGAGGCGATGGCCCAGCGCGGCGCCACCGTGACCGGCATCGACATGGGCGAGGCGCCGCTGGCGGTGGCCCAGCTGCACCAGCTGGAGTCCGGCGTGGCGGTGGAGTACCGGCAGATCACCGCCGAAGCCCTGGCCGAGGAGATGCCCGAGCAGTTCGACGTGGTCACCTGCCTGGAGATGCTCGAGCATGTGCCCGATCCTTCCTCGGTGATCCGCGCCTGCTACCGCATGGTCAAGCCGGGCGGCCAGGTGTTCTTCTCGACCATCAACCGCAACCCCAAGGCCTACCTGCTGGCGATCATCGGCGCCGAGTACATCCTCAAGATGCTGCCGCGCGGCACCCATGACTTCAAGAAGTTCATCCGCCCCTCCGAGCTGGGCGCCTGGAGCCGGGCCGCGGGCCTCGAGGTCAAGGACATCATCGGCCTGACCTACAACCCGCTGACCAAGCACTACAAGCTGAACAACGACGTCGACGTCAACTACATGATCCAGACCCTGCGCGAGGAATGAGCATGCGCCTGCGAGCAGTACTCTTCGACATGGACGGCACCCTGCTGGACACGGCGCCGGATTTCATCGCCATCTGCCAGGCGATGCTCGCTGACCGCGGCCTGCCGGCCATCGACGACGAGCGCATCCGCGAAGTGATCTCCGGCGGTGCCCGCGCCATGGTCGCCGCGACCTTCGCCATGGACCCCGAGGCCGACGGCTTCGAGGCCCTGCGCCTGGAATTCCTCGAGCGCTACCAGCGCGACTGCGCGGTGCACAGCAAGCTGTTCGACGGCATGCCGGAACTGCTGGCCGACATCGAGAAAGGCAACCTGCTGTGGGGCGTGGTCACCAACAAGCCGGTGCGCTTCGCCGAGCCGATCATGCAGCGCCTGGGCCTGGCCGAGCGCTCGGCCCTGCTGATCTGCCCGGACCACGTGAAGAACAGCAAGCCCGACCCCGAGCCCTTGATCCTGGCGTGCAAGACCCTGGACCTGGACCCGGCCAGCGTGCTGTTCGTCGGCGACGACCTGCGCGACATCGAGTCCGGCCGCGACGCCGGCACCCGCACCGCGGCAGTGCGCTACGGCTATATTCATCCAGAGGACAACCCCAACAACTGGGGCGCCGACGTGGTGGTGGACCACCCGCTGGAACTGCGCAAGGTGATCGACAGCGCGCTGTGCGGCTGCTGAAGAACCAACAGTCATAGACGCCCGTGGGAGCGGGCTTGCCCCGCGAGGCTGCCCGCCCAGGCAATGATGGTGTCCGCCCTGACGCCATCGCGGGGCAAGCCCGCTCCCACGGCACTATGCCATCAACAGGGAACCCGTTATGTTCGACTACACCGCCCGCCCCGACCTGCTCAAGGGCCGGATCATCCTGGTCACCGGCGCCGGCCGCGGCATCGGTGCCGCCGCCGCCAAGGCCTATGCCGCCCTGGGCGCCACCGTGCTGCTGCTGGGCAAGACCGAGGCCAACCTCAACGAGGTCTACGACCAGATCGAGG
Source organism: Pseudomonas sp. 2hn (assembly GCF_019646095.1). Lineage (NCBI taxonomy): Bacteria > Pseudomonadati > Pseudomonadota > Gammaproteobacteria > Pseudomonadales > Pseudomonadaceae > Pseudomonas > Pseudomonas sp. 2hn. The sequence continues at coordinate 4,356,019 of NZ_CP081016.1, forward strand.
CCGCCGGCCACCCGCAGCCGGTGGTGATCCCGTTCAACCTGGAAACCGCCCTGCCCCACCAGTACGACGAACTGGCGGTGATGATCGAGGAGCAGTTCGGCCGCCTCGACGGCCTGCTCAACAACGCCTCGATCATCGGCCCGCGCACGCCGCTGGAGCAACTGTCGGGCGACAACTTCATGCGCGTGATGCACATCAACGTCGACGCCACCTTCATGCTGACCAGCACCCTGCTGCCACTGCTGAAACTGTCGGAGGACGCCTCGGTGGTGTTCACTTCCAGCAGCGTCGGGCGCAAGGGTCGGGCTTACTGGGGCGCCTATGGTGTGTCGAAGTTCGCCACCGAGGGGCTGATGCAGACCCTCGCTGACGAGCTGGAAGGCGTGGCGCCGGTGCGCTCGAACAGCATCAACCCGGGCGCCACGCGCACGGCGATGCGCGCCCAGGCCTACCCGAGCGAAAACCCGCAGAACAACCCGCTGCCCGAGGACATCATGCCGGTGTACCTGTATCTGATGGGGCCGGACAGCAAGGATGTGAACGGGCAGGCGTTGAACGCGCAGTAAAAACCATCGCGAGGCAAGTCGCATCGGCGAACCGCCGCTCCCACATATGCTGCACGACAACTGTAGGAGCGGCCTTGTGCCGCGATAGGGCTGCGCAGCAGCCCCAGGATTTCAGCGTTGAGCAGTAATGGCTGGGGCTGCTGTGCAGCCCTATCGCGGCACAAGGCCGCTCCTACAGCGGACGTGCAAGTTCATTGAGTGTGCGGTTTGCCGGCAAATAGGCCTGCAAATCCAACAACTATCCTCAACCCGCCGCCAACGCCGGACGCATACGCCCCGGCTGGCGCCCCTCGAGCTGCATGCAACGCTCCAGGAACAGGAACATGCAGTCGTAGCTCTTGCAGATCGCCCGACGCAGCTCGGTGCGCAGCCCCAGCGTCGGGCTCTCGCCCGCCAGGGTGCAGATGATCTCAAGCGCCTCCCACGGATGCGCGTCATCGTACTGCGCATGCATCTTCAGCCACTTCATGGCGCGCTTGCGGGTGTCCTCGGGGAAGCCCTGGGCATAGGTGTCCTCGGCGCAGACCACCGCCGACCACTCACCGGTAGCACCCTCGATGGCGTAGTTGGTGGCTGCCATGGCGATGGCCAGCGACTCGGTGGCGCATACCCGCCAGCACCAGTCGTTGAGGCCGTTGAGTTCCGGCGGCACCTCCTGGGACTGCAGCTCGTGCAGGTGGATACCGTGCGCCTGGCACCAGTGCACCCAGTAGTCGGCATGGTTGAGCTCGACCCGGATGTTGCGCATCAGCCAGCGGCGCGCCATGTCTTCGCCGGGGTGCCGGGCGTAGCGGGTCTTGGTGAGGTTGTGGGCCATGTAGAGGGAGAACTGCTCGACCACCGGCCAGCCGCCGATCAGGTACTGGCGGATGGTCGACTGCTTCAGCTGGCCATCGCGCAGTCGCTGGTAGAACTCATGCTCCACCACCCGGCGCTTGCTTTCGCGGCAATCCTCTATCAGTTGTTGGGCCCACTGCGGATAACTGGCCGGATCCATCAATGGTCCGATCCTTACGAACGCGTCGATCACTGTCAGCTCCTTGATTCCCTGTGATTTCCGGGCGTTGTTCAGCGAAAGGTCCCCGGCGCCCGGTGCAGAAGGGGCCTCGCGGCAATCCGTTGGCGCTGCAGGCTGTCGCAGGTGAAGACCTGCGGGCGTTCGATGAGGTATCCCTGGGCGTAGTCCACGCCGATCTCCTGCAAAGCCTGCTCGATCAGCGGCGTCTCGACGAACTCGGCAATGGTCCGCTTGCCCATGACGTGGCCGATGTGATTGATCACTTCGACCATCGCCCGGTTGATCGGGTCATCGAGCATGTCCTTGACGAAACTTCCGTCGATCTTCAGGAAGTCTACAGGCAAATGCTTCAAATAGGCGAATGACGACATTCCGGCGCAGAAGTCGTCGAGGGAGAATTTGCAGCCCAGTCCTTTCAATTCATTGATGAATCGGATCGCGCTGCCCAGATTGGCGATGGCGCTGGTTTCAGTAATTTCAAAACAGATCAGCCGTGGCGGGATGTCGAATTCGCCGAACAACCGCTGCAGGTACTCGAGGAACTTGTCATCGCCGATGCTCGAACCCGATAAATTGATGGCGCACATCGCCAAAGGCCCCTCCCGGCCCTCGTCCAGGCACTGGCGGATCACCTGGAACACGCTGCGCACCACCCAGCGGTCGAGCGCGGTCATCAGGCCATAGCGCTCCGCTGCAGGAATGAAGCTGTCGGGCAGGATGGTGCGCCCGCTTTCGTCGTGCAGACGTAGGAGGATCTCGATATGCCCGGGACCCTCGTGGGGGTGCAGGGGCGCGATCTCCTGGGCATAGAGGCAGAAGCGGTTCTCTTCCAGCGCCACGTGCAATCGCTGGATCCAGGCCATCTCACCAAAGCGCATGGACAGCTCGCTGTCGTCGGCGTGATACACCTGGACCCGGTTGCGGCCCTTCTCCTTGGCCATGTAGCAGGCCATGTCCGCCGCGCGCAACGATGCCTCCAGGGTGCTGGGCACCTGGGCGATGTGTACCAGGCCGAGGCTGACCGTGGTCACGAAGGGGCGCCCCTTCCACACGAAATGCAGGCTCTGCACGGCCTGGCGCAACTGCTCGGCAATCCGCTCGGCCTGCTCCGGCGGGCAGTTCTCCAGAAGCACGCCGAACTCGTCGCCACCCAGGCGCGCCAGGGTGTCGCCCTCGCGCAGGCCCGACTGCAGCACCGCGCAGATATGCCGCAGCAACTCGTCGCCGGCGGCATGGCCGCAGGTATCGTTGACCAGCTTGAACTGGTCGAGGTCGAGGAACATCAGCGAATGGCGCCCAGCCTGGCGGGCCAGGCCGTTGAGCGCCTGCTCCAGGCGATATTCGAACTCCCGGCGGTTGGCCAGCCCGGTCAGGGCGTCATGGGTCGCCTGCCAAGACAGGTTGGCGATGTACTGGCGCTCCTGGGTCATGTCGTGCAGCACCACGACGATGCCACTGACCTGCCCTTCGGTGAGGATGGGCGAGCCCACCAGGTTGACCGACACCGTGCTGCCGTCCAGGCGCTGGATCAGCCGGGCATGCTCGGCGCCGCCCTTGAGGCTGCCGCTGAGCACTTGCTCGACCAGCGTCAGACTGTCGCCCTCGGCGTTCTCGTCGACCAGGCTGAACAGAGCGGCCAGCGGCAAGCCCTGGGCCTGCACCGCCTGCCAGTGGGTCAACTGCTCGGCGGCCGGGTTCATGTAGCTGATGCAACCGTCGACATCGGCGGTGATCACTGCATCGCCGATCGACTCAAGGGTGATCTGCGCCCGCTCCTTCTCCTCCTGCAACGCACTGGCAAACGCCTGCCGCTGGGCCAGCAGCTTGCTCGAACGGCGCCAGGCCATGGCGATCAGGAACAGCGCGGTGGCCAGGTTGGTGAGCATCAGCACCTTGAGCAACATCCGCGAGCCTTCGCCCAGGGCATCGCTGAAGGCCTTGGCGGCGGGGGTCACACCGTCATTGATGGCGACGATGCGCGCCTTCCAGTTGGCCACCTGGTGCGGGTCGATCACGCCGCTGGCGAAGCCTTCGCGCATCTGCTGGGCCAGCACGTCGAGCTGGTTCAGGTAATCGTCACCGATGTCCCAGTAATCGATGGCGGTTTCCATATAGCTGATATGACGGAAGTTGCGGTAGAACCAGATGATCCGGGCGACGTCCTCGGGATGGTTGCCGCCCTGCAGCACACCCTGGCGCGCTGCTTCCAAGTCCGGTTCAGGTCGGTCCAGGGCCAGGCGCAGGTTGTGGTCGCCCTGGGGCACCAGGATCGCCCGGCGGTAGCGGGCGTAGGTCAGCGGATCGCGGTCGTCGGCATAGAGGTTAAGGTAATAGATGGCGTCCTTCTGTGCCTTGGACCACAGGCTCTCGCCCGCCACGTAGGCGCGCACGGCGGACAATGCATAAAGGCTCAGACTGCCCAGCAGTACCTGGAAAACCACAACCGCGACGAAGGGCCAGATGATGCCCAGCAGCCTTGGCGCTTCGAGAGTCCGATTTCCCTTCATGTAGTCCCTGTCATGGCGGCAGATAAGGCACGAATCGACCTAGACAAGCACAGCGTAGGCCATTTGCCATGCCTGTGACGTGGTTTTTGATGACAGGGAATAGGTGGTGAAGCCCTGTAGGAGCGGCCTTGTGCCGCGAAAGGGCTGCGCAGCAGCCCCACAAGATCGCCGGGGGCCGCTCTGCGGCCCTTTCGCGGCACAAGGCCGCTCCTACACGGACGTAGGTGGCTCAGGTTTGTTGCAGATGGCCGTAGAGTTTGGCGTACAGGCCGCCCTCGGCGATCAGCTGCTGGTGGCCGCCGTCCTCGGCCACATGGCCGCCGTCGAACACCAGCACACGGTCAGCCTGCTTCACTGCCGACAGGCGGTGGGCGATGATCAGCGTGGTGCGGCCACTGAGGAACCGCGCCAGGGCCTGGTGCAGGTTGTACTCGGTGGCGGCGTCCAGCGCCGAGGTGGCCTCGTCGAGGATGACCACCTTTGGCTCGGCCAGCACCATGCGGGCGATCGCCAGGCGCTGGCGCTGGCCGCCGGACAGGCGCACGCCGGAGCGCCCGACGATGCTGTCCAGACCCTGGGGCAGCGCGGCGATGGTGGCGTCCAGCTGGGCGATGCGCAGCGCCTGCCAGCAGGCATCGTCACTGCAATCGCGGCCCATGGTCAGGTTGGCGCGCACGCTGTCGTTGAACAGCGACGGGTGCTGCAGCACTACCGCGACGTTCTCGCGCAGGGTCTCCAGGCCGATCTCCTGCAGGCTGGCGCCGCCGAAGCGGATGGTCCCGGCCTGGGCGCTGTACAACCCCAACAGCAACTGCACCAGGGTACTCTTGCCGCCGCCGCTGGCGCCGACGATGGCCACCTTCTCGCCCGGGGCGATGGCCAGGTTCAGCTGGTCGAGCACCGGCTCGTCGGCGTAGGCGAAGCGCAGGTCGCGCACCTCGATGCCGACCGTGTCGCGCCCGGCGAACGGGTCGCTGGCCGCCGGGTACTGCGGCTCGTCGGCCCGCGCCAGCAGCTCGTTCAACCGGCTCAGCGCGCCGCCGGCGGCGTAGTAGGCATATTGCAGGTTCAGCAACTGCTCCACCGGGCCGATCATGAACCACAGGTAGCTGAACACCGCCAGCATCTGGCCGATCGACAGGTCGGAGAACAGCACGGTGAGCATCGCCGCGGCGCGGAAGATATCGATGCCGAACTGGAACAACAGGCCGCTGGCCCGGCCACTGGCGTCGCTCTTCCACTGCGAGGCCACCGCGTAGTCGCGCACCTCGCGGGCACGCAGACCCAGGCGACCGAGGAAGTAGCCCTGGCGGTTGCCGGCACGGATCTCCTGGATCGCATCGAGGGTCTCGGTCAGCGCCTGGGTGAAGCGCGCGGTGCTGTCGTTCTCGAGTTTCTTCAGGTGCTTGACGCGCTTGCCCAACTGCACGGTAAAGAAGATCACCAGCGGGTTGAACAGCAGGATCAGCAGCGCCAGCTGCCAGTGCATCCAGATCAGGATGGCGGCGGTGCCGGTCAGCGTAAGCATGGCCACCAGGAAGCGGCTCAGGGTTTCGCCGACGAACTTGTCGAGGGTGTCCAGGTCGGTGACCAGATGGGTGGTCACGGTACCGCTGCCCAGGCTTTCGTATTCCTTGAGCGAAATACGCTTGAGCCGCTCGATCAGGCGGATACGCAGGCGGTAGACGATGTCCTTGGCCAGACCGGCGAACAGCTTGGCCTGGACCACGTTGAACGCCAGCGCCGCCAGACGCAGGCCCAAGGTGGCGCAGAGCATCAGGCCGATATAGCCCGCGGCCACCTGCCAGCCCGCGGGCAGGAAGTTGTTCATCCATTTCAGGGCGGCGTCGCCATGGCCCAGCAGCACTTCGTCCACCAGCAGCGGCAGCAGCAAGGGAATGGGCACGCTGCACAGGGCGGCGAGCACGGCCACCAGATTGGCGGTCCACAAAGCCTTCTTGTGGTGCAGGGCCAGGCGGCGGATTTCCGCCCAGCTCAGGCGATCGGGCACAGCGGGGGACTTCCCTGGCACAGGGTCTGGCGACCCTGGCAGGTCAAGCACAGGCGGCCTGCTGCAGCCAGCGGCCGAGCAGCGGCTGCAGGCTGTCCAGCGACTGGTAGCCGTTGGTCAGCAACGCCAGCTGGCCATTGCGCTCGGCCAGCAGCGTGGGAAAACCGGCGATGCCCAGGTCCTGTACCCAGGCGAAGTCGGCGCTGGTGGCGGCGCGGGTATCGGTACTGGTGAAGCGCTGCGAGAACGACTCGCGGTCAAAACCGGCCTGTTCGGCCAGCTCCACCAGCTGCGGGGCGCGGGTGACATCCAGCCCCTGCTCGTAGAACGAGCGCTGGATCAGCTTGAGCAGCGTCCAGGCCCGTTCATCGTCCAGCTCACGCGCCGCAACCAATGCGCGGCACGCAGGCTCGGTGTCGTAGACGAAGCCGTCGGGCATCGCGCCGTCGAAACGGAACGGCTGCCCGGTGGCGTCATGCACCGCCTGCCAGTGCTCGAGGATGTACTTGCGGGTCGAGGTATCCAGGGCGCTGCCGCCGCTGCGCAGGCCACCGGGCACCAGGCGGGTGACGACACCCGCCTCACGCGCCTGGGCGATCAGCGCCTCGGCCACCGGGGCGAAACCCCAGCACCAGGAACACATCGGGTCCATCACATAGAGCAGGCGTGCGGACATGCATCAAGCCTCGGCTTTGTAGTTGTAGCCGATCGGGTGTGGCTGGTTGCGCGCCTTGGCCAGTTCGATCTGCTTCTGGCGGTCGATGGCGCTGCGCCGGGTCTTCTCGCTCAGGCTGTCCCAGCAATGCGGGCAGCTCACGCCTGGCGAATAGTGCTCCGACTCCCGGTCCTTCACGTCGATCGGGTGGCGGCAGGCATGGCACTGGTCGTACTCGCCCTCGCTCAGGTCGTGACGCACGGTGACCCGATTGTCGAAGACGAAGCAGTCGCCGTCCCAGAGGCTTTCTTCCTGGGCTACTTCCTCGAAGTATTTCAGGATGCCGCCCTTAAGATGATAGACGGCTTCGAAGCCCTCACCGAGCATGTAGCTGGAGGCCTTCTCGCAACGGATGCCACCGGTGCAGAACATGGCGACCTTCTTGTGCTTGCTCGGGTCGAAGTTGGCCTTGATGTAGTCGGGAAACTCGCGGAAGGTCTCGGTCTTCGGGTCGATGGCGCCCTTGAAGGTGCCGATGGCCACTTCGTAGTCGTTGCGGGTGTCGATCAGCAGCACTTCCGGGTCGCTGATCAAGGCGTTCCAGTCTTTCGGATCGACGTAGGTGCCGACTGCCTTGTTCGGGTCAACGCCCGGCACGCCGAGGGTGACGATCTCTTTCTTGAGCTTGACCTTGGTGCGGTAGAACGGCTGCTCGTCGCAGTAAGACTCTTTATGGTCGACATCCACCAGGCGTGGGTCGTTGCGCAGCCAGGCCAGCAGCGCGTCGATGCCTTCACGGGTGGCCGAGACGGTGCCGTTGATGCCTTCGTTGGCCAGCAGTAGGGTGCCTTTGACGCCGTTGTCTGCCATGGCCTTGAGCAGCGGCTCGCGCAGTTCGACGTAGTCTTCCAGGGTGACGAACTTGTACAGCGCCGCCACGACGATCGGTTGGGTCATTGCGTTGAATCTCCAGGTGGTCACCCTCGTAAGGGGCGGACCGGAATGACAAATGCAATCATGGCGACGCCATCGCGGGGCAAGCCCGCTCCCACGCTGCGCTCAGTGGCTGGCGTGGGAGCGGGCTTGCCCCGCGATGGCGTCGACAGGATGTCTGTGAGGCGTGCAGTCTACCAGAATCCCGGAAAGGATTCAGTGCTTGCCGCCACCGGCGCACACCGGCGAGGCAGGCGCCACGCCGACCGCCGCCCATTCCTCGGGCGTGTAGGTGTGAATCGCCAGGGCGTGGATCTCGCCCATCAGATCACCCATGGTGGCGTAGACCTTCTGGTGACGCTTGACGCTGTTCAGCCCGGCGAACTGCTCGCTGACCAGCACCGCCTTGTAGTGCGTTTCCTGGCCACGGCTGTGCATATGGCTTTCGTTGTGCACTTCGAGGTGGTCGGTGCCCAGCGGCGCCAGCTGCTGCTCGATGCGTTGCTGCATGTTCATCGCGTCAGGCTCACTTTTTCGCCGGAGCGGCTGCCTTGCCGGCGCTCGGGTCGAGTTCCTTGGTCATGTCGTCGAGCAGCTTGTTGACCACCGGCACCGCCGGTTCCAGGCTCTGCTGGGTCAGCTGGGCCGACTGTTGGGTGACCTTGGGCATCTCGCGCAGGACTTTCTTGCCCAGCGGCGACTCGTAGAACTTGACCAGGTCGTTCAGCTCGGCCTCGGTGAAGGTCGCGGTGTACAGGTCGACCATCTTCGGCTTGAGCTTCTTCCAGCCGATGGCGTTGTCCAGGGCGGCGTTGGCCTTGGCCTGGTAGCTGTCGAGCACGGTTTTCTTGGCGGCCGGCGCCTTGGTCTGTTCGAAACGCTGGGCGAACATCTGCTGGACCTGCATGTACACCGGGGTGCCCAGCTTGTCGGCATTGGCCAGGGTCAGGAATTTCTCGGCGGCGGCATTGTGGCTCGCGGTGGCGGCGAGTACCTGGCCGCTGGCGCAGGCCAGGGCAACGGCGGCAAAGAGGACACGAAGACGGGTCATTGCATTTCCTTCAAGAAAGGGAGGCGAGTACCTCAGGGTAGAGCATTCTGCGCCGTGATGGCGAAGTGCTCAAGTGGCACGACGAGCGACTGAACCGCTGTGTCGAATCAGGGCCTAAACTGCGATTTCTGACTACAAAGGAGTGAGCGCAGCATGAGCCGTATCGAGACAGACAGCCTGGGCCCGGTCGAAGTTCCAGAGGACGCCTATTGGGGTGCGCAGACCCAGCGTTCGCTGATCAACTTCGCCATTGGCAAGGAGCGCATGCCGCTGGCGGTGCTGCACGCCCTGGCGCTGGTCAAGAAAGCCGCTGCCCGGGTCAACGATCGCAACGGCGACCTGCCCGCCGACATCGCCCGGCTGATCGAGCAAGCCGCCGACGAAGTGCTCGCCGGCGACCACGACGACCAGTTCCCGCTGGTGGTGTGGCAGACCGGCAGCGGCACCCAGAGCAACATGAACGTCAACGAGGTGATCGCCGGGCGCGCCAACGAGCTGGCCGGCAAGGGCCGCGGCGGCAAGCTGCCGGTGCACCCGAACGATCACGTCAACCGCTCGCAGAGCTCCAACGACTGCTTCCCCACCGCCATGCACATCGCCGCGGCCCAGGCCGTGCACGACAAGCTGCTACCGGCGATCGCCGAGCTGTCGGCGGGGCTGGCCGAGCTGTCGGCGCGCCACACGCACCTGGTCAAGACCGGGCGCACGCACATGATGGACGCCACGCCCATCACCTTCGGTCAGGAGGTCTCGGCCTTCGTCGCCCAGCTCGACTACGCCCAGCGCGCCATCCGCGCGACGCTGCCGGCGGTCTGCGAGCTGGCCCAGGGCGGCACCGCCGTGGGCACCGGCCTCAACGCCCCGCACGGTTTCGCCGAAGCCATCGCCGCGGAGCTGGCGGCGCTGTCCGGCCTGCCGTTCGTCACCGCGCCGAACAAGTTCGCCGCCCTCGCCGGCCACGAGCCGCTGACCAGCCTGGCTGGCGCGCTGAAGACCCTGGCCGTGGCCCTGATGAAGATCGCCAACGACTTGCGCCTGCTGGGTTCCGGCCCGCGCGCGGGGCTTGCCGAGGTACGCCTGCCGGCCAACGAGCCGGGCAGCTCGATCATGCCCGGCAAGGTCAACCCGACCCAGTGCGAGGCGCTGTCGATGCTGGCCTGCCAGGTGCTGGGCAACGACGCGGCGATCGGCTTTGCCGCAAGCCAGGGCCACTTGCAGTTGAACGTGTTCAAGCCGGTGATCATCCATAACCTGCTGCAGTCGATCGAGCTGCTGGCCGATGGCTGTCGCAACTTCCAGCAGCACTGCGTGGCCGGCATCGAGCCGGATGCCGGGCAGATGGCCGCGCACCTGGAGCGCGGGCTGATGCTGGTGACGGCGCTGAACCCGCACATCGGCTACGACAAGGCGGCGGAAATCGCCAAGAAGGCCTACAGCGAAGGCAAGACCCTGCGCGAGGCGGCGCTGGAGCTGAAGTACCTGACCAACGAGCAGTTCGACCAGTGGGTAAGGCCAGAGAACATGCTGGCGCCTGGCGGCAAGGGCTGATCCAGAGGCCTCATCGCGGGGCAAGCCCGCTCCCACGCCAGCCACCAACCGCTGCGTGGGAGCGGGCTTGCCCCGCGATGAAATTATCAATCAACCCGCAACCGACGTACCTTCCACCCAGCGATCAGCGAAGGCCCCAACGCCACCAACGCCGACCCCAGCACCACCGTCACCGCCCCGACATAGCCCAGGCCATTGATCTGCTCGGCATGCACGTAATCCGGCCACAGCCAGGCCGCCAGCGCCACCGCGACGAATGTCACCAGCGGCGTCAGCGCCAGGGTCGCGCTGACCCGCGAGGCCTCCCAATGCGCCAGCGCCTCGGCGAACGCGCCATAGGCCACCAGCGTGTTCAGGCAGCAGGCCAGCAGCAACCAGCCCTGCAACGGGCTGAGCTGCAACGCCTCCAGCGGATGCACCCAGGGCGTGAGCAGCAGCGCGCAGCACAGGTAGATCACCATCATCACCTGCTGCGAGTTCCACACCGTCAGCAGCTGCTTCTGGCTCAGGGCATAGAACACCCAGATGCTGGTCGCCAGGATGATGGTCAACACGCCGGTGGTGTAGGTGCCGAGCGAAGTGAGCAGCTCTTCCAGGCGCTGGTTGAAGAACAGCCCGAAGCCCATCAGCAGCACCAGCAGGCCCAGGCCCTGCCCCAGGCTGAAACGCTCCTTGAACACGAACACGCTGGCCACCAGCAACAGCACCGGCCCCAGCTGCACCACCAGTTGCGCGGTGCCGGGGCTGAGCAAGCTCAGGCCAACCAGGTACAGCACATAGTTGCCGACCAGGCCGGCCACCGCGACGGCCACCAGGCCCTTGCCCTTCATCCCGAGACGGCTGAACGAAGGCAGCCGCCGATTGGCCGCCAGCCAGGCGAACAACAGGCCGCCGGACACGCTCAGGCGGTACCAGGTGACGGTAACCGGGTCCATCACCTGCAGCACCTGCTTGAGCTTGATCGGCAGGATGCCCCAGAGCAACGCGGTCAACAGCGCCAGCAGAAGGCCCTGGACCCAGCGTCCGGAAGAAATGTGCATGGTGTCCTCGAGTCGGGCCTTGGTGGGGGAAGGTGCAGTCTACGGGCTTGGCGGGGAACGTGTGGCGGGAAAAGATTTCATCAGGTCATTCCTCGGGGGCATGCCCTGAACGACGGAGCTGGCCTCTTCGCGGGTAAACCCGCTCCCACAGGGATCATCGTTCCCCATGTGGGAGCGGGTTTACCCGCGAATGAAGCCAGCGCGGATTATTTCTTGTCCTTGGCGAACGCTGCCTCCAACGCCTGGTTGATCGTGCGCAACACCTTTACCCGCGCCCAGCGCTTGTCGTTGGCCTCCACCAGGGTCCATGGCGCGATCTCGGTGCTGGTGCGGTCGACCATGTCGCCCACCGCCTCGGAATAAACATCCCACTTGTCGCGGTTGCGCCAGTCTTCCTCGGTGATCTTGTAGCGCTTGAACGGAATCTGCTCGCGCTCCTCGAAGCGTTCAAGCTGGGTCTGCTGGTCGATGGCCAGCCAGAACTTGACCACCACCACCCCGGCGTTGCTCAGCTGCTCCTCGAAGTCATTGATCTCGCCATAGGCGCGCATCCAGTCCGCCGGGCTGCAGAAGCCCTCGACCCGCTCCACCAGCACCCGGCCATACCAGGAGCGGTCGAAGATGGTGAACTTGCCCCGCGCCGGGATGTGCCGCCAGAACCGCCACAGGTACGGCTGGGCGCGTTCTTCCTCGGTGGGCGCGGCAATCGGCACGATGCGGTACTGACGCGGGTCCAGCGCCGCCGCCACGCGGCGGATCGCCCCGCCCTTGCCGGCCGCGTCATTGCCTTCGAATACCGCCACCAGGGCATGGCGGCGCATGCGCTTGTCGCGCAGCAGGCCGGCCAGGCGCGCCTGTTCGGTGACCAGCTGTTCCTGGTAGTCGTGCTTGCCCAGGCGCAGGGTCATGTCCAGGGCGCCGAGCAGGCTCTTCTGGTCGATGCTGCGCCCCAGCGGCGCGACGTTGCCCTGATGCTTGCCCTTGGGGTTGTTGGCCAGGGCCGCCTGCAGGCTCTCCAGCAGGATACGCCCCACCGCCAGGCTGCGGTAATGCGGGTCGACGCCCTCGACCACATGCCAGGGCGCGTAATCGCGGCTGGTGCGGCGCAGCACCCGCTCGCCGAAACGCACGAAGCGGTCGTAGGTTTCCGACTGCTGCCAGTCCAGCGGGCTGATGCGCCAGTTGTGCAGCGGGTCTTCCTTGAGCGCCTTGAGCCGCGCCTTCATCTGTTTCTTGGACAGGTGGAACCAGAACTTGATGATCAGCGCGCCTTCGTCGCAGAGCATCTGCTCCAGGCGCTCGGCGCCGGCGATGGCCTGGTCGAGCACGGCATCCTTGAACTGGCCATGCACGCGGCCTTCGAGCATCTGGCTGTACCAGTTGCCGAAGAACACGCCCATCCGCCCCTTCGGTGGCAGCGCCCGCCAGTAGCGCCAGGCCGGCGGCCGGGCCAGTTCCTCGTCGGTCTGCTGGTCGAAGGTGCGCACCTCGATCAGCCGCGGGTCCATCCACTCGTTGAGCAGCTTGACCGTCTCGCCCTTGCCGGCGCCCTCGATGCCGTTGATCAGCACGATCACCGGGAAGCGCGCCTGCTGCTTGAGTTCGTACTGGGCTTCGAGCAGCGCCTCGCGCAGGGCGGGGACTTCCGCTTCGTAGGTGTCCTTGTCGATGTTGTGACCGATTTCGGCGGATTCGAACATGGAGGGCTCCTTCAATGGATAAGCAAGATTAGCGGATTTGCGCCATCCGTATCGATCCTGTCGCGCCGTGCGATAAGGCCGACACTTGCCGCGCGGATCGCTTAAAATCCGTGATCCGCTGCAACCGAGCCGACCATGTCCGACACCACCCTCCCCCAGCACGCCCAGATCGACTGGGACGACCAGGGCCGCCCCCACTCCCGGCAATACGACGATGTCTATTTCGCCATCAACGAAGGCATCGACGAGACCCTGCACGTGTTCATCGAGCAGAACCACCTGCGCCAGCGCTTCGCCGAGCTGGCGCCGCGGGACTGCCTGGTGATCGGGGAAACGGGCTTCGGCACCGGCATGAACTTCTTCTGCGCCTGGCAGTTGTTCGCCGAGCTGGCCCACGCCGAGGCGCGCCTGCACTTCGTCAGCGTGGAAAAGTACCCCCTGAGCCGCGACGACCTGGAGCGCGCCATGCAACTGTGGCCGGCGCTGGAGCCCTTCACCCGGCCCCTGCTCGATCAGTACGTGGCGATCCATCCGGGTTTCCAGCAACTGAGCCTCGATGACGGCCGCGTCACCCTCACGCTGATGATCGGCGATGCGCTGGAGCAACTGCCGCAACTGGACGCGCGCATCGACGCCTGGTTCCTCGACGGCTTCGCCCCGGCGAAGAACCCCGACATGTGGACGCCGGAGCTGTTCGCCCAGCTGGCACGGCTGTCGTACCCCGGCACCACCCTCGGCACCTTCACCACCACCGGCTGGGTGCGCCGCTCGCTGATCGAGGCCGGCTTCACCATGAAGAAGGTGCCCGGTATCGGCAAGAAATGGGAAGTGATGCACGGTGTCTACAGCGGCGCGCCAGCCGCCCCCGCGGCGCCCTGGTACGCCCGCCCGGCGCCCTTGCCGGGGCCACGCGAGGCGCTGGTGATCGGTGCCGGCCTGGCGGGCAGCGCCACGGCGCGCAGCCTGGCGGCCCGGGGTTGGCAGGTCAGCGTGCTGGAGCGTCACGATGGGCCGGCCCAGGAGGCCTCGGGCAACCCACAGGGCGTGCTGTACCTCAAGCTGTCCGCCCACGGCACTGCCCTGTCGCAGATGATCCTTTCCGGCTTCGGCTACACCCGTCGCTGGCTTGAGCACCTGCAACGCGGCCAGGACTGGGACGCCTGCGGCGTGCTGCAACTGGCCTTCGACGACAAGGAAGGCGAACGCCAGGCCAAGCTGGCGAGCGCCTTCGACAACAGCCTGCTGCGCCAGCTCGACCGCGTGCAGGCCGAAGCCGTGGCAGGCGTGGCGCTGGCCAGCGGCGGCCTGTTCTACCCCGAGGGGGGCTGGGTGCACCCGCCGGCGCTGTGCCAGACGCAGCTGGAGCATCCGCGCATCCGCCTGCTCGGCCACGCCGACGTCATCGCGCTGCGCAAGGCCGACGGCCTGTGGCAGGCCTGGGACGGCGAGCGCCTGCTGGCCAGCGCGCCGCTGGTGGTGCTGGCCGGGGCTGCCGATGTCCGAGACTTCCCGGCCTGCGCCGGGCTGCCGCTCAAGCGCATTCGCGGGCAGATCACCCGCCTGCCGGCCACCGTGGCCAGCCGGGAGCTGCGCACGGTGGTGTGCGCCGAAGGCTATGTGGCGCCGCCACGTGGCGATGAGCACACCTTGGGCGCCAGCTTCGACTTCCACAGCCAGGACACCACACCGACCGTAGCCGAGCACCAGGGCAACCTGGCAATGCTGGACGAGATATCCACGGACCTGGCCGAGCGATTGGCCGTCGGCAAGCTCGATGCCGAGCAACTGGAAGGTCGCGCGGCGTTCCGTTGCACCAGCCCGGACTACCTGCCTATCGTCGGGCCGCTGGCCGATGCCGAGGCGTTCAACAAGGCCTACGCCATGTTGGCCAAGGATGCGCGACAGGTACCCGAGGTAGCCTGCCCATGGCTGGAGGGGCTGTATGTGAACAGTGGACATGGGTCGCGGGGGCTGATCACCGCGCCGTTGTCGGGCGAACTGATCGCCGCCTGGGCCAGCGGCGAGCCCTTGCCGCTGCCCAGGGCGGTGGCCGAGGCCTGTCATCCCAACCGTTTCGCGCTGCGCCGGCTGATTCGCGGTAAATAGCCAGATCGCCGGGGGCGCTTTGCGCCCCTATCGCGGCACAAGGCCGCTCCTACAGGGAATCGAGGTCGCCTGTGTAGGAGCGGCCTTGTGCCGCGAATGGACCGCATAGCGGTCCCAGTACCCGACATTCACATATAACAGATCGATCTAAAACTCTCGCAATCCATCCAGGTCCCTACCTAAGTGCCCACCTTTGCGGCACACCCTCCCCAACGGCAAAACCGGTAAGGACTTATGTGCGGATTAGCAGGAGAGTTACGTTTCACCCCCATCGACCAAGCCCCACGCCCGGCGGACCTCGCCGCGGTGGAGCGCATCACCCACCACCTGGCGCCCCGCGGCCCCGACGCCTGGGGCTTCCATAGCCAGGGCCCGATCGCCCTCGGCCACCGGCGCCTGAAAATCATGGACCTGTCCGACGGCTCGGCCCAGCCCATGGTCGACAACACCCTGGGCCTGGCGCTGGCCTTCAACGGCGCCATCTACAACTTCCCCGAACTGCGCGAGGAGCTGCAGGCCCTGGGCTACAGCTTCTGGTCCGATGGCGACACCGAGGTGCTGCTCAAGGGCTACCACGCCTGGGGCGCGGCGCTGCTGCCCAAGCTCAACGGCATGTTCGCCCTGGCCATTTGGGAGCGCGACAGCCAGCGCCTGTTCCTGGCCCGCGACCGTCTGGGGGTCAAGCCCCTGTACCTGTCGCGCAACGGCGAGCGCCTGCGCTTCGCCTCGACCTTGCCGGCGCTGCTCAAGGGTGGCGATATCGACCCGATGATCGACCCGGTGGCACTGAACCACTACCTGAATTTCCACGCCGTGGTGCCGGCGCCACGCACCCTGTTGGCCAATGTGCAAAAGCTCGAGCCCGGCACCTGGATGCGCATCGACCGCCATGGCGAGGTCGAGCGCCAGACCTGGTGGCAATTGCACTACGGCCCGAACCCGGACGAGCGCGAGCTCGACCTGGAGGGCTGGACCAGCCGCGTGCTCGACGCCACCCGCGACGCCGTGGCGATCCGCCAGCGCGCCGCGGTGGACGTCGGCGTGCTGCTCTCCGGCGGCGTCGACTCCAGCCTGCTGGTCGGCCTGCTGCGCGAGGCCGGGGTGGACGACCTGTCGACCTTCTCCATCGGTTTCGAGGACGCCGGCGGCGAGCGCGGCGACGAGTTCCAGTACTCCGATCTGATCGCCAGGCACTACCACACCCGCCACCACAAGCTGCGCATCGCCGAGCACGAGATCATCGAGCAGTTGCCGGCGGCCTTCCGTGCCATGAGCGAGCCGATGGTCAGCCATGACTGCATCGCCTTCTACCTGCTCTCGCGGGAGGTGGCCAAGCACTGCAAGGGTGTGCAGAGCGGTCAGGGCGCTGATGAGCTGTTCGCCGGCTACCACTGGTACCCGCAGGTGAACGGCGCCGAGGATGCCTTCGCTGCCTATCGCGAGGCGTTCTTCGACCGCAGCCACGCCGAATACCGCGACACCGTGCAGGCGCCGTGGCGCCTGGACAACGACGCGGCCGGCGACTTCGTCCGCGAGCACTTCGCCCGCCCCGGCGCGCCGGACGCGGTGGACAAGGCCCTGCGCCTGGACAGCACGGTGATGCTGGTGGACGACCCGGTCAAGCGGGTGGACAACATGACCATGGCCTGGGGCCTGGAGGCGCGCACGCCGTTCCTCGACTACCGCCTGGTGGAGCTGTCGGCGCGCATCCCGGCGCGCTTCAAGTTGCCTGACGGCGGCAAGCAGGTACTCAAGCAGGCGGCGCGCCGGGTCATCCCCCACGAAGTGATCGACCGCAAGAAAGGCTACTTCCCGGTGCCCGGCCTCAAGCACCTGCAAGGCGCTACCCTGGACTGGGTGCGCGAGCTGCTGACCGACCCCAGCCAGGATCGCGGGCTGTTCGACCCGACCATGCTCGACCGCCTGCTGAGCAACCCCCACGGCCAGCTCACCCCGCTGCGCGGCTCCAAGCTGTGGCAGCTGGCAGCCCTGAACCTGTGGCTCAGCGAACAAGGAATCTGACCGATGAAAGCCCACGAGATCGCCTATGGCCAGCGCCTGCTGCGCGGCCAGGCGCCATCCTATGAGCGTCTGCAGGCACGCCTGGCCGGCGACGGCAGCGAGCCCCACGACCAACCGCGGGCCGTGCATTGCGGCTGGGGGCGGCTGCTGATCGGGCATACCTACCCCGATCCGCTCAGCCTGGCCGAAGCGCTGCTGCAAGAACAGGCCGGCGAGCGCGACATTGCCCTGTACGTCGCCGCCCCGCAGCAGGTTTTGGCCCAGGCGCCGCAACAACTGTTCCTTGATCCGTCGGACACCCTGCGCCTGTGGTTCACCGACTACCGACCGGCGCAGCGCGTGTTCCGCGGCTTTCGCATTCGCCGGGCGCAATGTGCGGCGGACTGGCAGGCGATCAATGCGCTGTACCAGGCCCGCGGCATGCTGCCGGTCGATCCCGAGCTGCTCACCCCCCGCCACCTCGGCGGGCCGGTGTACTGGCTGGCCGAGGACGAAGACAGCCACGCGGTGATCGGCAGCGTCATGGGCCTGGACCACGGCAAGGCGTTCGATGACCCCGAGCACGGTTGCAGCCTGTGGTGCCTGGCGGTGGACCCGCACTGCACCCGCCCGGGCGTTGGCGAAGTGCTGGTGCGTCACTTGATCGAGCACTTCATGAGTCGTGGCCTGGCCTGCCTCGACCTGTCGGTGCTGCACGACAACCGCCAGGCCAAGCGGCTGTACAAAAAGCTGGGGTTCCGCACCCTGCCGACCTTCGCCATCAAGCGCAAGAACGGCATCAACCAGCCGTTGTTCCTCGGCCCCGGTCCCGAAGCCGGGCTCAACCCCTATGCGCGGATCATCGTCGACGAAGCGCTGCGCCGAGGCATCGAGGTCCAGGTGGATGACGCCGATGCCGGGCTGTTCACCCTGAGCCTGGGCGGACGACGCATCCGCTGTCGCGAATCGTTGAGCGACCTGACCAGCGCCGTGACCATGACCCTCTGCCAGGACAAGCGCCTGACCCGCCAGGCCTTGCACAACGCTGGCCTGCAGGTACCGGCGCAGCAACTGGCGGGGAGCGTCGATGACAACCAGGCGTTCCTCGACGAGCATGGCGCGGTAGTGGTCAAGCCGGTGGATGGCGAGCAGGGTCAGGGGGTGGCGGTCAATATCACCACCCTCGAAGCGCTGAGCCACGCCGTGGAGCAAGCCCGCGCCTTCGACAGCCGCGTGCTGCTGGAGAGCTTCCATGCAGGCGTCGACCTGCGCATCGTGGTGATCGGCTACGAGGTGGTGGCCGCGGCGATCCGCCATCCGGCCCAGGTGATCGGCGACGGCAGGCAGAGCCTGCGCGCACTGATCGAGGCCCAGAGCCGGCGCCGCCAGGTAGCCACGGGTGGCGAGAGCCGAATCCCGCGGGACGAAGAAACCCAGCGCACGCTCAAGGACGCCGGGCTTGGCTACGACGACATCCTGCCCGCCGGGCAACGGTTGGCCGTGCGCCGCACCGCCAACCTGCACACCGGCGGCACCCTGGAGGATGTCACCGCGCGCCTGCACCCAGTGCTGGTCGATGCCGCCGTACGCGCCGCCCGCGCCCTGGAAATCCCGGTGGTGGGCCTGGACTTCATGGTCCGAGATGCCGAGCACCCGGACTACGTGATCATCGAGGCCAACGAGCGTGCGGGATTGGCCAATCATGAACCGCAGCCTACGGCTGAGCGCTTCGTCGACCTGCTGTTCCCGCATAGCCGGGCTTTGGCCTGAACCCACGCAACCACGTGGGAGCGGGCTTGCCCCGCGATGAGGCCCTCGAATCAAAGGAGTAATCCTGATGCCTGCGAAACACCCCGAACCCGATCTCGACTACCTCAAACGTGTACTGCTGGAGATGCTCGCCATCCCCAGCCCCACCGGTTTCACCGACACCATCGTGCGCTATGTCGCCGAGCGCCTGGACGAACTGGGCATCCCCTTCGAGCTCACCCGTCGCGGCACCATCCGCGCCACCCTCAAGGGCCGCCAGAGCTCGCCCGACCGCGCCGTTTCGGCGCACCTGGACACCATCGGCGCCAGCGTGCGCCAGTTGCAGGACAACGGTCGCCTGGCCCTGGCGCCGGTGGGCTGCTGGTCGAGCCGTTTCGCCGAGGGCAGCCGGGTCAGCGTGTTTACCGACACCGGCGTCTACCGCGGCAGCGTACTGCCGCTGATGGCCAGCGGGCACGCGTTCAACACCGCCATCGACCAGATGCCGATCAGCTGGGAACACGTGGAGGTGCGTTTGGACGCCTACTGCGCCACCCGCGCCGACTGCGAGGCGCTGGGGGTCGCCATCGGTGATTGCGTCGCCTTCGACCCGCTGCCGGAGTTCACCGAAAGCGGTCATATCAGCGCCCGCCACCTGGACGACAAGGCCGGCGTGGCGGCCTTGCTGGCGGCGCTCAAGGCCGTGGTGGAAAGCGGTCGCCAACCACTGATCGACTGCCACCCCTTGTTTACCATCACCGAGGAGACCGGCTCGGGCGCCGCGGCCGCCCTGCCCTGGGACGTAAGTGAGTTCGTCGGCATCGACATCGCCCCGGTGGCGCCGGGGCAGGCATCCAGCGAGCACGCGGTGAGCGTGGCCATGCAGGATTCGTCCGGGCCCTACGACTATCACCTGTCGCGCCACTTGCTGAAGCTGGCCGGCGATGCTGATTTGCCGGTACGCCGCGACCTGTTCCGCTACTACTTCAGCGACGCCCATTCGGCGGTGACCGCCGGGCATGATATCCGCACTGCCCTGGTGGCCTTCGGCTGCGATGCCACCCATGGCTACGAGCGCACCCATATCGACAGCCTGGCGGCGCTCAGCCGGCTGCTCGGCGCCTACCTGCTCAGCCCGCCGGTGTTCGCCAGCGACTCGCAGCCGGCCAATGCCTCACTGGAGCGCTTCAGCCACCAGCTGGAACACGACGCGCAGATGGAAAGCGATACCCGTGTGCCGGCGGTGGACAGCCTGGTGGGCAACAAAGGCTAAGCTCATACGCCTACCCCTGTAGGAGCGGCCTTGCCGAGGCGTCGGACCGGTCGGAAAGGGGTGCGAAGCGCCCCCAGATCTGTGCATCAAGTTGATATTGCCGGGGCCGCTTTGCGGCCCGTTCGCGGCACAAGGCCGCTCCTACAAGGGAATTGCAAATTCACGTAGCATGCCCCCATTCCCACAACCGCCGCCCAGACCATGCTGATCCCCTACGACCAACTCGAAGCCGAAACCCTGACCCGCCTGATCGAAGACTTCGTCACCCGCGACGGCACCGACAACGGCGACGACACGCCGCTGGAAACCCGCGTGCTGCGGGTGCGCCAGGCCCTGGCCAAGGGGCAGGCGTTCATCCTGTTCGACATGGACAGCCAGCAGTGCCAGTTGCTGGCCAAGCATGAGGTGCCGCAGGAGTTGTTCGAGTAGCAGGCCTTCAAGCTTGTTGCTTCTCCAGCTCCAGTGCCTTGATGCGCTTGTACACCTCGACCCGGTGCACCTCCACCTCGCGCGGCGCGCAAATACCGAAACGGACCTGGCCGTTCTCCACGGACATCACCTGGATCCTGATGTTTTCGGCAATGACGATGACCTCGCCCACTTCTCGTCCGATTACCAGCATGCTCCGATCCTCCCGCTCAATGGAAAATCGGAGACTGCCCCGCCAGCTTTGGCCTACTCAATCCTTCTTCGGATAAATAGACATAACCTACCGGCGAAGGTAAAAAAACCTACAGAAACTTCCCTCAATGCGCGGTCTTGCGTGCCTTCGCCCGCATTTTCACCGCCATGTCCGCCATCTCGTCGTACAGCCGCTGAGGCGCCTGGCATTTGAGCTGCCAGGCCTGGCGCCCGGCTTCATGGGGCAGGATCAGGAACTCGCCGGCGGCGACCCGTTGATAGATGTGCTCGGCGATATCGGCGGCATTGATCGGCGAGCCTTCCAGCAGTTTGCCCACCTGTGCCTTCATCGCCGGATCCGGCCCGCGGAACGAGTCGAGCAGGTTGGTCTGGAAGAACGACGGGCAGACCACGTGCACCGCCACCTCGACCTGACGCAACTCCACCAGCAGGCTCTCGGACAAGGCCAGCACCCCGGCCTTGGCCACGTTGTAGTTGCTCATGCCCGGCCCCTGCATCAGGGCGGCCATGGAGGCGATGTTGATGATCCGCCCGCGGCTGCGCTCGAGCAGCGGCAGGAACGCCTTGCAGCCCTTGACCACGCCCATCAGGTTGACCGCGATCTGCCAGTCCCAGTCCTCCAGGGACAAATCGGCGAAGAACCCGCCCGAAGCCACCCCGGCATTGTTGACGATCACGTCGATGCCGCCGAGCTTCTCCTCGCAGGCCTGGGCCAGGGCGGTGAGCTGGCTGTAGTCGCGCACGTCGCAGCGCTGGATGAAGCCATCACCGCCTGCGCCACGCACCAACTCCAGGGTCTCGCGCAGGCCCGCTTCATTGACATCGGCCAAGGCCAGGCGCCAGCCATCGCGGGCCCAGCGCAGGGCGATCTCGCGGCCAAGGCCGGAGCCTGCGCCAGTGATCATCATTCGGTTGTGCATGGTCAGCTGCCTTGAACAGTGGGATTGGCCTGGAGTCTAGCCAGAACGCGGGCCACAGCGGTGCAGCATCAGAATGCTGAATGGGGATTCATCCACCCGGGCCTGCACAGCCGATGGAATCTTTGCCCACCGCCCACAGTCGGAACAGTAAGCGCCCAGCATTCCGAGGCCCTTGACCCTCAACCACGCAAGGACTCCATCATGACCACGATCCTCATCATCATCCTGATCCTGCTGCTGGTCGGTGGCTTACCGGTCTTCCCGCACTCGCGCAGCTGGGGCTACGGTCCTTCCGGCATCATCGGCGTGGTGCTGGTAGTGTTGTTGATCCTGTTGCTGCTCGGTCGGATATGAGCCAGGCATTGCAGCTGGCTCCCCGTTGAACGAAAACGCCCCGGCAAGCCGGGGCGTCGTTCAGACAGCAACCAGGATCAGTGGGAAACCGCCCCGCTGGCCCCAAGGCCGGTCTGCGAACGGACAAACTGCGGGAAGAACAGCGCGCGCTCGTTCTCGGCAGCCTTGGACTTGTCGGTGACCGAGAAGAACCAGATGCCGGCGAAGGCGATGATCATCGAGAACAGCGCCGGGTACTCGTACGGGTAGATGGCTTTCTCGTGACCAAGGATCTGCACCCAGATGGTCGGGCCGAGGATCATCAGGCCCACCGCGCTGACCAGGCCCATCCAGCCGCCGATCATGGCGCCGCGGGTGGTCAGTTTCTTCCAGTACATCGAGAGCAGCAGCACCGGGAAGTTGCAGCTGGCGGCAATGGAGAAGGCCAGGCCGACCATGAAGGCGATGTTCTGCTTCTCGAACAGAATCCCCAGGCCGATCGCCAGCACGCCCAGGGCGATGGTGGTGATCTTCGACACGCGGATCTCGTCCTTGTCGTTGGCCTTGCCCTTGCGCCAGACGCTGGCGTACAGGTCATGGGACACCGCCGAGGCACCGGCCAGGGTCAGGCCGGCGACCACCGCCAGGATAGTGGCGAAGGCCACCGCCGAGATGAAGCCGAGGAACACGCTGCCACCCACGGCATCGGCCAGGTGCACCGCCGCCATGTTGTTGCCGCCGATCAGGGCGCCGGCGGCGTCCTTGAAGTCGGGGTTGGTGCTGACCAGCAGGATCGCGCCGAAGCCGATGATGAAGGTCAGGATGTAGAAGTAGCCGATGAAACCGGTGGCGTACAGCACGCTCTTGCGCGCTTCCTTGGCGTCGCTGACGGTGAAGAAGCGCATCAGGATGTGCGGCAGGCCCGCGGTACCGAACATCAGTGCCAAGCCCAGCGAGAACGCGGAGATCGGGTCCTTGACCAGGCCGCCCGGGCTCATGATCGCCTCGCCCTTGGCGTGCACCTTGATCGCCTCGGAGAACAGGGTGTTGAAGTCGAAGCCGACGTGCTTCATCACCATCAGCGCCATGAAGCTGGCACCGGACAGCAGCAGCACCGCCTTGATGATCTGCACCCAGGTGGTGGCGAGCATGCCGCCGAACAGCACGTACAGGCACATCAGGATGCCCACCAGGATCACCGCCACGTGGTAGTCCAGGCCGAAAAGCAGCTCGATGAGCTTGCCGGCACCGACCATCTGCGCAATCAGGTAGAACGCCACCACCACCAGCGAGCCCGAGGCCGACAGGGTGCGGATTTCCTTCTGCCCGAGGCGATACGAGGCCACGTCGGCGAAGGTGTACTTGCCCAGGTTGCGCAGGCGCTCGGCAATCAGGAACAGGATGATCGGCCAGCCGACCAGGAAGCCGATGGAGTAGATCAGGCCGTCGTAGCCCGAGGTGAACACCAGCGCGGAAATACCCAGGAACGAGGCCGCCGACATGTAGTCGCCGGCGATCGCCAGGCCGTTCTGGAAGCCGGTGATCTTGCCGCCGGCGGCGTAGTAGTCGGCCGCCGACTTGTTGCGTTTGGAGGCCCAGTAGGTAATGCCCAGGGTGAAGGCGACGAAGGCCACGAACATGGCGATCGCCGAGACGTTCAGCGGCTGTTTCTGCACCTCGCCGGTCAGGGCATCGGCGGCCCACACGGCGGGTGCGAAGGCACCGCAGGCCAGGACGGCCAGGGTTTTGGCGTGACGGATCATTGCTTGGCCTCCTCGAGAATGGCCTTGTTCAGTTCATCGAACTCGCCGTTGGCGCGACGCACGTAGAGCGCGGTGAGCACGAAGGCCGAGACGATCAGGCCGACGCCCAGGGGAATGCCCCAGGTGATCGACGAGTCGGGGCTGAGCTTGGCGCCCAGCACGTGCGGGCCATAGGCGATGAGGAGGATGAAGGCGCAGTAGAGGCCGAGCATGATCGCCGAGAGAATCCAGGCGAAGCGCTCGCGCTTGGTGACCAGTTCCTTGAAGCGCGGACTGTTCTGTATCGATTGGTAAATGCTGTCATTCATTGTTTTTGTCCTAGCAGCACAGAGTAGGGAGAACCCGACTCCAACTTTATGCTGCCGCTGGACGCCAACCAGACGACCTTAGTCTTAGATGCAACGGTGTTTTACAGATTTCGCAACAACCAAAACCCGAGTAGGGCCATTCGCGGGTAAACCCGCTCCCACAGGTAAGCCACAATGTTCAAGTTTGTGGTGATCCTGTGGGAGCGGGTTTACCCGCGAAATAGTCGTACTGGCTTCTACGGCGGGGTTACTTGCCGGTCCACTCCTTGACCCGCTCCGGATGCTTGGCCACCCAGTCCTTGGCCGCCGCCTCCGGCTTGGCGCCTTCCTGGATCGCCAGCATCACCTCGCCGATCTCGTCCTTGGACTGCCACTGGAACTTCTTCAGGAACTCGGCCACTTCCGGCGCCTTGCTCGCCAGCTCCTTGCTGCCGATGCTGTTGACCGTTTCGGCGGCGCCGTACACGCCCTTGGGATCCTCGAGGAACTTGAGTTTCCACTTGGCGAACATCCAGTGCGGCACCCAGCCGGTCACGGCGATGGACTGCTGCTTGGCGTAGGAGCGGCCCAGCTCGGCGGTCATCGCCGCGCCGGAGCTGGCGGTCAGCTTGTAGCCGGCCAGGTCGTAGTCCTTGATGGCCTGCTCGGTCTTGAGCATGACCCCGGAGCCGGCATCGATGCCGACGATCTTGTTCTTGAAGCTGGTATCAGTCTTGAGGTCGGCGATGCTGTTGGCCTTGACGTACTCGGGAACGATCAGGCCGATCTTGGCGTCCTTGAAGTTCGGCCCGTAGTCGACGACGTTGTCCTTGTTCTTGGCCCAGTACTCGCCATGGGTCACCGGCAACCAGGCCGAGAGCATGGCGTCGAGCTTGCCGGTGGCCACGCCCTGCCACATGATCCCGGTGGCCACGGCCTGCAGCTTCACGTCGTAGCCAAGCTTCTGCCTGATCACCTCGGCGGCCACGTTGGTGGTGGCCACGCTGTCCGACCAGCCGTCCACGTAACCGATGCTCACTTCCTTGGCCATGGCCTGCGCAGTGCTCATGGTCAATACCAGGGCGGCGCCCACACTCAGGAAACGTCGTACTCTTGTAAAAGTCGCCATCAAAGCATCCCCTCGTCAGGTCTTGGAGAGAGCATCATCGACCTGCCCCCGCGCACGACCTGCTCTGTCAGCGACCTCCAGCGAACGATCAGCGACAGCACTGTGCCATTAACGTCATGCCACCCGAGCGGCCTGCGCGATCCTTGCATGCCAAAGGCTTGGCGCCGGTCATTTGCGGCTATCATCTAGCCCTTTGTGCTTGCCGACGGACCGCCCGATGCCCATTAACACCCGACTGCTCCTGCCTGCGTACCTGCTCGCCTGCCTGCTCGCCCTCATCGGGCTGTGGGCGCTCTGGTACGGCCTCGGCAAGCCGGTGCACCTGCCCGATGCGGCGAGCCCGACGCACAAGTTGCAGTGCGCGTCCTACACCCCGTTCGACAAGGACCAGTCGCCGTTCGACCAGCCGTTTCGCCTGCGCCCGGCGCGCATGGACGCCGACCTGGCGCTGCTGAGCGAGCGATTCCAGTGCATCCGCACCTATTCGATGACCGGCCTCGAGGCCATCCCGGCGCTGGCCCGCAAGCACGGCCTGAAGGTGATGCTCGGTGCCTGGGTCAACTCAAGCCCCGTGGACACCGACAAGGAAATCGAATTGCTGATCGCCGCGGCCAACGCCAACCCCGACGTGGTCAGCGCGGTGATCGTCGGCAACGAGGCGCTGCTGCGCAAGGAAGTCACCGGCGAGCGCCTGGCCGGGCTGATCAAGAAAGTGAAAAGCCAGGTGAAGGTACCGGTGACCTACGCCGACGTCTGGGAATTCTGGCTGCAACACCCGCAGATCGCGCCGGCGGTGGACTTCCTCACCATCCACCTGTTGCCCTACTGGGAGGACGACCCGCGTGGCATCGATGCGGCGCTGACCCATGTGGCCGAGGTGCGCCAGGTGTTCGGTAACCGCTTCGCGCCCAAGGACATCCTGATCGGCGAGACCGGCTGGCCCAGCGAAGGACGCCAGCGCGAGACGGCGGAACCGAGCCGGGTCAACGAGGCGCGTTTCATCCGTGGCTTCGTCGCCCTGGCCGAGGCCAACGGCTGGCGCTACAACCTGATCGAGGCCTTCGACCAGCCCTGGAAGCGCGCCAGCGAAGGTGCCGTGGGCGGCTACTGGGGGCTGTACGATGCCGACCGCCAGGACAAGGGCGTGCTCGAAGGGCCGGTGAGCAACCTGGCGCGGTGGCCGCAGTGGTTGCTGGCCAGCGTGTTGCTGATGCTGGCGACCCAGGCCCTGGCCGGACGCCCGGCAAGCCGCCGCGCCGCCCTGCTGCTGCCGTTGCTGGCGGCCCTGGGTGCCGGCAGCCTGGGACTGTGGGGGGAACTGATGCGCACCAATGCCCGCTTTGCCGGGGAATGGTTGTGGGCGGTGGCCCTGGCCGGCTTGAACCTGTTGGTGCTGGCCCATGGCGCGCTGGCCCTGGCCCGTCGAGACGGCTGGCGCCAACGGTTGTTCGCCTGGCTGGAAAAGCATGCCGGCACATGGCTGCTGGCGGCCGGATTCGCAGCGGCGGTGAGCATGCTGGCGATGGTGTTCGACCCGCGCTATCGCAGCTTCCCCAGCGCGGCGTTGCTGCTGCCGGCGGTGGTCTATCTGCTGCGGCCGGTGCCGGCGCGACGGGCGGAGGTGGCGTTGCTGGCCTTTATCGTGGGGGCCGGGGTGGCGCCGCAGTTGTTCCAGGAAGGGTTGGCGAATCGACAGGCCTGGAGCTGGGCAGTGGTCAGCGTGTTGATGGTTGGCGCGTTGTGGCGCAGCTTGCGCAAAGCCTGATGGCCCATCGCGGGGCAAGCCCGCTCCCACGCTCAAACAAGACGTTGTCCTCAACGTGGGAGCGGGCTTGCCCCGCGATAGGGCCCTGTCAGGCAACGGATGATCGCCGCACCAGCCGCAACCCCGCCAGCACCACGGCAAACACCGCAATGCTGGCGGTATACAGCACCAGCGCCGGAATCCCGAACAGCAGCGCCAGCGCCGCCAGCCACCACCCACCTCGGTCAGACACGAATTGGCAAAGCAACGCCAACCCCAATGCCCCCCAGGCAATGATCTGGAAATGTATCCCCAGGCCCAGCAGCGATCGCGCCTGGCATTGCCAGACCTCCCCCGGCACGCTGCACAGCCCGACCCACCGGGCATCTTCCATCAGCCCATAACGCACGCCATAACTGGCCGCCAGCCACAGCGGCAGGAACAGCAACAGGGCAACGACCGGCCACCAACGCGCCATGCGGATCTCCAATAGCGGTAATCGAAACGTTGCATGATCGCCCAGGGGCCGCGACAAGGCAAAATCATGGCCCTGCAGCTATGTTGCACAAGACAAACGTTGTCCGGCGCGGCAACATCTTGTGCGACGAACGACAGGGCGACGGGCAACTTTGTCCGACATGCCGTGGTCCTAGCCTGCGTACTGCACGACCTTGCGTTTTCCCTGGGGGACATAAATGCTTCGATCTTTGCGCCTCGCCGCCCTGCTCGGCGGCCTGCTCATGGCTGCGGCCGCATCGGCGCGGGATATAGACGCGGCGAGCTACGGCTATCCGTTGACCAACCCGTTCGAGGCGACCATCGCCACCACGCCGCCGGAGCAGCGGCCGACGCTGCCCAGCGACGACGACATCGACCAGGCCGATTACAGCCTTACCCTGCGCCCGGAGCGCGAGTTCACCCTGCCCGACAACTTCTGGTCGGTGAAGAAACTGCGCTACCGCCTGGCCAAGCAGGACCACGAGGCGCCGTTGATCTTCCTGATCGCCGGTACCGGCGCGCCCTATTCCAGCAGCATCAACGAGTACCTGAAGAAGCTGTTCTACCAGGCCGGCTACCACGTGGTGCAGCTGTCGTCGCCGACCAGCTGGGACTTCATGAGCGCCGCTTCGCGCTTCGCTACCCCCGGGGTGACCAGCGAGGATGCCAAGGACCTGTACCGGGTCATGCAGGCAGTGCGCGCCCAGCAGGCACACCTGCCGGTCAGCGAGTACTACCTCACCGGCTACAGCCTCGGTGCGCTGGACGCCGCGTTCGTCAGCAAGCTCGACGAAACCCGCCAGAGCTTCAACTTCAAGCGCGTGCTGCTGCTCAACCCGCCGGTCAACCTGTACACCTCGATCACCAACCTGGACAAGCTGGTGCAGACCCGGGTCAAGGGCATCGACCGCAGCACCACCTTCTACGAGTTGATGCTGGAGAAACTCACCCGCTACTTCCAGGACAAGGGCTACATCGACCTCAACGAAGCGCTGCTGTATGACTTCCAGAAGTCGCGCCAGCACCTTTCCAACGAACAGATGGCCATGCTCATCGGCACCTCGTTCCGCTTCTCGGCCGCCGACATTGCCTTCACCTCCGACCTGATCAACCGCCGCGGCCTGATCATTCCGCCGAAATTCCCGATCACCGAGGGCAGCAGCCTGGAGCCCTTCTTCAAACGGGCGCTGCAATGCGACTTCGACTGCTACCTGACCGAGCAGGTGATCCCCATGTGGCGAGCGCGCACAGACGGCAACAGCCTGCTGCAACTGGTCGACCAGGTGAGCCTGTACGCGCTGGAGGACTACCTGCGCGCCAGCCCCAAGATCGCCGTGATGCACAACGCCGACGACGTGATCCTCGGCCCCGGCGACATCGGTTTCCTGCGCCGGGTGTTCGGCGAACGGCTGACGCTCTACCCCCATGGCGGCCATTGCGGCAACCTCAACTACCGCGTCAACAGCGACGCCATGCTGGAGTTCTTCCGTGGTTAACAGACTGCTGCTCGTCACCGCCCTGCTCGCCAGCGGCTGCGCCCTGGCCGAGGAAGTCGCGCCGCGTGCCAGCGTGGTCGAGGCCGACAAGACCGAAACCCTCACCGTGGAGGCCGACGGTTTCGTCGATCCGCTGCGCGAGCTCAAGTTCAACCCTGGCCTGGACCAGCGCGAGTTCGAACGCTCGACCCTGGCCGCACTGAACATCTACGACCCGCTGGAGTCGCTGAACCGGCGCATCTACCACTTCAACTACCGCTTCGACCAATGGGTGTTCCTGCCGGTGGTCGATGGCTACCGCTACGTCACCCCCGGTTTCGTGCGTACCGGGGTCAGCAACTTCTTCAACAACCTGGGCGATGTGCCCAACCTGTTCAACAGCGTGCTGCAGCTCAAGCCCAAGCGTTCAGCGGAAATCACCGCGCGGCTGATGTTCAACACCATCATCGGTGTCGGCGGCCTGTGGGACCCGGCGACCAAGATGGGCCTGCCCCGCCAGAGCGAGGACTTCGGCCAGACCCTGGGCTTCTACGGGGTGCCGGACGGGCCATACCTGATGCTGCCGATCCTCGGGCCGTCGAACCTGCGCGATACCACCGGGCTGGTGGTCGACTACGTGGGGGAAAAGGAGATCAACTACCTGAACGTGCCCGACACCGCCAGTGACCATCCGGAACTCACCGTGCTGCGGGCGGTGGACAAGCGCTACACCACCAACTTCCGCTACGGGCAGACCAACTCGCCGTTCGAGTACGAGAAACTGCGGTACGTGTATACCCAGGCGCGCAAGTTGCAGATTGCCGAGTAAGCGCAACCCCGATCCCCTGTAGGAGCGGCCTTGTGCCGCGAAAGGGGCGCGCAGCGGCCCCAAGTTCTTAGCCAAAGCACATATCGCCGGGGCCGCTTTGCGGCCCTTTCGCGGCACAAGGCTCCTACAGGGTCAGCCGGGCAATCCCAGGAACTGACACAACTCCCGCTTCTTGGCCAACGCATCCTTGCGCCCCAGCTCGATCAGCTCACTGCAATAGCTCGCCTCGAACAGCAGGTAGCTCAGCACCCCCGCGCCGCTGGTCTTGGTAGCGCCAGGCCCGCGCAGGAACAGCCTCAACGCCGCCGGCAGTTCGCGCCGATGACGGGCGGCGATCTCGTCCAGCGGCTGGCTGGGCGCCACCACCAGCACCTCGATCGGCGCCAGCCCCAGACGCCGGGCGTCCAGGTGCGCCGGCATCAGGTGGCTGAGGTGGTTGAGCCGCTGCAGCAGTTCGATATCGTCCTCGAGGCTGTCGATGAAGGTGCTGTTGAGCATGTGTCCACCGATCTGCGCCAGGCTTGGTTGCTGGCCGCTGAACACGCGCTGGGTCGGCAAGGGCGGCGCCGGGCGCTGGGGGTTGCCACTGACGCCGACCACCAGCACGCGACTGGCGCCCAGATGCAGCGCCGGACTGATCGGTGCCGACTGGCGCACCGCGCCGTCACCGAAGAACTCATCGCCCAGGCGCACTGGCGCGAACAGCAGCGGGATTGCCGAGCTGGCCAGCAGATGGTCGATGGTCAGCGGCGTGGGCATGCCGATGCGCCGGTGGCGCAGCCAGGGTTCGATGGTGTCGCGGCCCTGGTAGAAGGTCACCGCCTGGCCGGACTCGTAGCCGAAGGCGGTCACGGCGATGGCGCGCAGCTGATTGGCCGCCAGGGAGTGGGCGATGCCGTCCAGGTCCAGGTGCTCATGCAGCAGGCGGCGCAGCGGGCGGCTGTCGAGCAGCGCCACCGGCACCTGGCCGCCGAGCCCCAGCAGGCTGTGGCCAACGAAGCGGCTGGCCTGGCGGATCACCCCGGGCCAGTCGCTGCGCAGCACCAGGTGGCTGCGAAAGTTCTGCCAGAAGGCGGTCAGGTGCTGCACCGATTCGGCGAAGCGGGTGGCACCGCTGGCCAGCTTGACGGCGTTGATGGCGCCAGCGGAGGTGCCGACGATCACCGGGAAGGGGTTCGCCGCCCCAGGGGGCAGCAGTTCGGCGATGCCGGCCAGCACGCCGACCTGGTAGGCGGCGCGGGCACCGCCGCCAGAGAGGATCAGGCCGGTGGTTGGGGACATGCTTCCTTCCTGGATCATGGTTGACAGGTCTGGCCTCTTCGCGGGTAAACCCGCTCCCACAGGTACAGTGCCGGCCTTAGCATATACATACCCCCTGTGGGAGCGGGTTTACCCGCGAAGAGGCCGGCCCTGCTATAGCAACAGTCAGCGTTTCTTCTTGTCGTACAGCCGGGGCTCGCCCTCGGGCCGCGACTTGAAGCGTCGGTGCGCCCACAGGTACTGCTCCGGGCACTCGCGCAGCACGCCTTCGACCCACTGGTTGATGCGCAGGCAGTCGGCCTCCTCGGTTTCGCCGGGGAAGTTCTCTAGCGGCGGATGCACCACCAGACGATAGCCGCTGCCGTCCTCCAGGCGCCGCTGGGTGAACGGAATCACCCGGGCCTTGCCCAGCCGGGCGAATTTGGTGGTGGCGGTGACGGTGGCCGCCGGGATACCGAACAGCGGCACGAAGATACTCTGCTTGATGCCGTAGTCCTGATCCGGCGCATACCAGATCGCCCGGCCCTTGCGCAGCAGCTTGAGCATGCCGCGCACATCGTCGCGCTCCACGGCCAGCGAATCGGGGTTGTGGCGCTCGCGGCCGCGGCGCTGGATGAAGTCGAACACCGGGTTGCCGTGCTCGCGGTACATGCCGTCGATGGTATGGGCCTGGCCCAGCAGCGCGGCGCCGATCTCCAGGGTGGTGAAGTGCACGGCCATGAGGATGGCGCCCTCGCCTTCGCGCTGGGCGGCCTGCAGGTGCTCGATGCCTTCGATGTGAGCCAGGCGCGCCAGCCGGGCCTGTGGCCACCACCAGCTCATGGCCATCTCGAAGAAGGCGATGCCGGTGGAGGCGAAGTTTTCCTTGAGCAGATGTTGCCGTTCGTCGCCGGACAGTTCGGGGAAACACAGTTCGAGGTTGCGCGCGGCAATGCGCCGGCGCTCGCCGGCCACCCGGTACATCACCGCGCCCAGGGCGCGGCCCAGGCCCAGCAGGGCGCGGTACGGCAGCTGGGCGACCAGCCATAGCAGGCCCAGGCCCAGCCACAGGCCCCAGAATCGCGGGTGGAGGAATGAGGATCGAAAACGCGGGCGTTCCATTGAAGCTTCCGGCAAGACATGAGCCCGGCATTCTACATCGGTTGCGGGCAATCGGTCTTATCGCTATAAGTCAGGGCACTTTTTTCGCAACAAGCCGTCTATGCAGACCATGAGCCCCAACCAGACACCCGACAACGCCCCCGTGTTCCAGCTCAAGGGCAGCATGCTTGCCATCACCGTGCTGGAACTGGCGCGCAACGACCTCGAATCCCTCGACCGCCAGCTGGCGGCGAAGGTGGCGCAGGCGCCGAATTTCTTCAGCAACACCCCGCTGGTGCTGGCCCTGGACAAGCTGCCCCATGACTCGGGCGCCATCGACCTGCCCGGGCTGATGCGCATCTGCCGTCATCATGGCCTGCGCACCCTGGCGATCCGTGCCAGCCGCATCGAGGACATCGCCGCGGCGATCGCCATCGATCTGCCGGTGCTGCCGCCGTCCGGCGCCCGCGAACGCCCGCTGGAACCCGAGCCGGAAGTGAAGACGCCCGAGCCTGCACCCGCTCCACCAGCGGCGCCGGCCGAACCCGAGGTGCGCCCGACCCGCATCATCACCTCGCCGGTGCGCGGCGGCCAGCAGATCTACGCCCAGGGCGGCGACCTGGTGGTGACAGGCTCGGTCAGCCCCGGCGCGGAACTTCTCGCCGATGGCAACATCCATGTGTACGGCGCCATGCGCGGCCGCGCCCTGGCCGGTATCAAGGGCAACACCAAGGCGCGCATCTTCTGCCAGCAGATGACCGCGGAAATGGTCTCCATCGCCGGCCAGTACAAGGTCTGCGAGGACCTGCGCCGCGACCCGCTGTGGGGCTCGGGCGTGCAGGTCAGCCTGTCCGGTGACGTGTTGAACATCACCCGTCTTTAACGGATACTTGCCGGCATTTTTAGCGCAACTTTTTTCCCGTTGCCGTTTTTTGTATTTGCAGGGACCCGCGTCCCGTTTATTTAGGGGTGAAACACCTTGGCCAAGATTCTCGTCGTCACTTCCGGCAAGGGGGGTGTGGGCAAGACCACTACCAGCGCCGCCATCGGTACCGGCCTCGCACTGCGCGGCTACAAGACTGTCATCGTCGACTTCGACGTCGGCCTGCGTAACCTCGACCTGATCATGGGCTGCGAGCGCCGCGTGGTGTACGACTTCGTCAACGTGGTCAACGGCGAGGCCAACCTGCAGCAGGCCCTGATCAAGGACAAGCGCCTGGAGAACCTGTTCGTGCTGGCCGCCAGCCAGACCCGCGACAAGGACGCCCTGACCCAGGAAGGCGTGGAAAAGGTCCTGATGGAGTTGAAAGAACAGTTCGACTACGTCATCTGCGACTCGCCGGCCGGTATCGAGAAAGGCGCGCACCTGGCGATGTACTTCGCCGACGAAGCCATCGTCGTGACCAACCCCGAGGTCTCCTCGGTACGCGACTCCGACCGCATGCTGGGCATCCTGTCGAGCAAGTCGCGCCGCTCCGAGAACGGCGAGGAGCCGATCAAGGAACACCTGCTGATCACCCGTTACCACCCCGAGCGCGTCGAGAAGGGCGAAATGCTCAGCATCGCCGACGTCGAAGAGATCCTGGCGATCAAGCTCAAGGGTGTGATTCCCGAGTCGCAAGCCGTTCTCAAGGCCTCCAACCAGGGCATCCCGGTCATCCTTGACGACCAGAGCGATGCCGGCCAGGCGTACAGTGACACCGTCGACCGTCTGCTGGGCAAAGAGAAGCCCCTGCGGTTCATTGACGTGCAGAAGCAAGGATTCTTCGCGCGTCTGTTTGGAGGCAAGTAAACCATGAACCTTTTTGACTTCTTTCGTGGCAGACAGAAACAGACCAGCGCGTCGGTAGCGAAAGAGCGTCTACAGATCATCGTGGCGCACGAGCGCGGCCAGCGCAGCACCCCGGACTACCTGCCCGCCCTGCAGAAGGAGCTGGTCGAGGTGATCCGCAAGTACGTCAACATCGGCAACGACGATGTGCAGGTGGCGCTGGAGAACCAGGGCAGCTGCTCGATCCTCGAGCTGAACATCACCCTGCCCGAGCGCTGATCTTTCAGTAGCTCAGGGTTACCTTGTGGGAGCGGGCTTGCCCCGCGATGGCCTTCAATGGCCATCGCGGGGCAAGCCCGCTCCCACAATGCTTTGCAGAGAACACCTGAACATGCCGCTGTCGAACATCCAGATCCTTCACGAAGACGCCGCCATCCTGGTGATCAACAAGCCGACCCTGCTGCTGTCGGTGCCGGGCCGCGCCGAGGACAACAAGGACTGCCTGATCACCCGCCTGCAGGAAAACGGCTACCCCGACGCCCTGATCGTCCACCGCCTGGACTGGGAAACCTCGGGGATCATCCTGCTCGCCCGCGACGCCGACAGCCACCGCGAACTGTCGCGCCAGTTCCACGACCGCGAGACGGAAAAGGCCTATACCGCGCTGTGCTGGGGCCAACCGAACCTGGACAGCGGCAGCATCGACCTGCCGCTGCGCTACGACCCGCCGACCAAACCGCGCCATGTGGTCGACCACGAACAGGGCAAGCACGCCCTGACCTTCTGGCGCATCGTCGAACGCTGCGCCGATCATTGCCGGGTCGAGCTGACACCGATCACCGGGCGCTCGCACCAGTTGCGCGTGCACATGCTGTCGATCGGCCACCCGCTGCTGGGCGACCGGCTTTACGCCAACCCCGAGGCGCTGGCGGCCCATGAACGGCTGTGCCTGCATGCGTCGATGCTGAGCTTTACCCATCCGGTTTCGGGCGAGCGGTTGAAGTTCGAGTGTCCGGCACCGTTCTGATCCATCGGCGCTGGATTCTTCGCGGGTAAACCCGCTCCCACAGGAGAGTGCCTAACTTGAAATCTGCGCGGTACCTGTGGGAGCGGGCTTGCCCCGCGATAGCGCCGACACAAATTTTCGAGTATTTACGCTAAACTCGCGCCACTGCTGTCTGGAGTGACTTATGCGCGATGCCCTGAATGCCGGCCTGATCGAATTCCTCAAGGCCTCCCCGACGCCCTTCCATGCCACCGCCAGCCTCGCGCAGCGCCTCGAGGCCGCCGGCTACCAGCGCCTGGACGAACGCGACAGCTGGGCCACCGTGCCCGGTGGTCGCTACTACGTGACCCGCAACGATTCCTCGATCATCGCCATCAAGCTCGGCAAGCTCTCCCCGCTGCTGGGCGGCATCCGTATGGTCGGCGCCCACACCGACAGCCCGTGCCTGCGGGTCAAGCCGCAGCCCGAGCTGCAACGCCAGGGTTTCCTGCAACTGGGCGTGGAAGTGTACGGCGGCGCCCTGCTCGCCCCCTGGTTCGACCGCGACCTGTCGCTGGCCGGCCGGGTCACCTTCCGCCGTGATGGCAAGGTCGAGAGCCAGCTGATCGACTTCAAGCTGCCGATCGCGGTGATCCCGAACCTGGCGATCCACCTCAACCGCACCGCCAACGAAGGCTGGCAGATCAACCCGCAGACCGAGCTGCCACCGATCCTGGCCCAGGTGGCCGGCGACGAGCGCGTCGACTTCCGCGCCCTGCTCACCGAGCAGCTGGCCCGCGAGCACGACCTCAACGCCGACGTGGTGCTCGACTACGAGCTGAGCTTCTACGACACCCAGGACGCCGCGTTGATTGGCCTGAACGGCGACTTCATTGCCGCCGCCCGCCTGGACAACCTGCTGTCGTGCTACGCCGGCTTGCAGGCGCTGCTGGGCGCCGACAGCGACGAGACCTGCGTGCTGGTGTGCAACGACCACGAGGAAGTCGGCTCGTGCTCGGCCTGCGGCGCCGACGGCCCGATGCTCGAGCAGACCCTGCAGCGCCTGCTGCCCGAGGGCGACGACTACGTGCGCACCATCCAGCGCTCGCTGATGGTCTCGGCCGACAACGCCCACGGCGTGCACCCCAACTACGCCGACAAGCACGACGGCAACCACGGCCCCAAGCTCAACGCAGGCCCGGTGATCAAGGTCAACAACAACCAGCGCTACGCCACCAACAGCGAAACCGCCGGGTTCTTCCGCCACCTGTGCATGGCCGAGGAAGTACCGGTGCAGAGCTTCGTGGTGCGCAGCGACATGGGCTGCGGCTCGACCATCGGCCCGATCACCGCCAGCCACCTGGGCGTGCGCACGGTCGACATCGGCCTGCCGACCTTCGCCATGCACTCGATCCGCGAGCTGTGCGGCAGCCATGACCTGGCGCATCTGGTGAAAGTCCTCTCGGCTTTCTACCGCAGCCGCGAACTGCCCTGACGACAAGCCCGCTCCCAAAGGCCCGTGGGAGCGGGCTTGCCCCGCGATTCGGGAGTTGCCTGCCCCCGATCAATCCGCTGCGCTTGCAAAGCGCTATGCTTAAGACATGCCCCACAGCAAAAGGATTGCCGTCCATGTCATCCCCCTTCCTGTCCCTGTTCGTGCCGGTGTTCCTGTTCCTGATGCTGCTGACCATCGGCTTCAGCCTGCGCGAGCGCAATGTCGGCGTGCTGATGATGTGGATCGGCACCCTCGGCATCTTCGGCCTCACCTGCTGGAAGATCCTCGAGAAACTGCCGTCGTAAACCACTACACTCGGGCAAACGTTTGACCTGAGGTAGAGTTTCCGGTGCCAGCCCTCCTGCGTTGCATCACGCTGCTGTTCCTGTTGTTCGTCACCCCGGTGCACGCCGCCGGCCTGCCGGGCCTGCTCGGCTCCAGCCCCCCCGCCCAACCCGAAGCCAGCGAACCGCTGGGCAAGTCGCTGGACGAGGTGATCAAGAACCTGGAGAACGACCAGCAACGGGCCAAGCTGCTGGCCGACCTGAAGAAGCTACGCGACGCCAGCAAACAATCGCAACCCACCGTCGAACAGGGCGTGCTCGGCCTGATCGGCGGCGCCCTGCATGACTTCGAGCAGCAGTTCAGCGGCGATGCCAGCCCGTTCAAGCGCTGGTCGCTGGAAATCGACCAGGCACAGGACGAGCTGGCCGCGCTGGTGGTGCCGGTGCACCAGTGGCCGGCGATCCTGTTCGGCTTCGCCGGGGTGATCCTGGTCTGGAGCCTGCTGGCCTACGCCTTCAACTGGATCGGCCACCGCGTGCGCCTGCGCTTCGGCCTGACCGAGGAACTGCCCCAGCACCCGCGCACCTGGGACCTGGTGCGCTTCGCCCTGCGCAAGCTGGGGCCGTGGCTGGTGGCGCTGGTGTTCACCGTGTACCTGAGCTTTGCCCTGCCCTCCTCGCTGGGCAAGTCGATGGCCATGGTGCTGGCCTACGCGCTGGTGGTCGGCACGCTGTTTTCGGCGATCTGCGTGATCGCCTTCTCGCTCCTCGACGGCCCGCACCGCCACCGCGCCCTGTACATCCTGCGCCACCAGGCATTTCGTCCGCTGTGGCTGATCGGCAGCTTCGCCGCGTTCGGCGAGGCGATGAGCGACCCGCGCCTGACCACCGCCCTGGGCAGCCACCTGGCCCATGCCCTGGCCACCCTGGCCAACGTCGTCGCCGCGCTGTGCACCGGGCTGTTCATCCTGCGCTTTCGCCGCCCGATCGCCCACCTGATCCGCAACCAGCCGCTGTCCCGACGCCTGACCCGGCGCACCCTGAGCGACACCATCGAGCTGCTCGGCAGCTTCTGGTACGTCCCGGCGCTGATCCTGGTGGCGATCTCGCTGTTCGCCACCTTCGTCTCCGCCGGCGACACCAGCACCGCCCTGCGCCAGTCGCTGATGTGCACGGTGCTGGTGGTGGTGTGCATGGTGCTCAACGGCCTGGTCCGGCGCCACGCCGCCAAGCCCCGGCGCGCCAACAAGCGCCAGGCGGTCTACACCGAGCGCCTGCGCAACTTCGGCTACGTGCTGGTACACCTGTTCATCTGGCTGGTGTTCATCGAACTGGGCCTGCGCGTCTGGGGCCGCTCGATGATCAGCTTCGCCGAAGGCGACGGCCATGAAGTCAGCCTGCGCCTGCTGGGCCTGGCCGGCACGCTGATCGTCGCCTGGCTGGTGTGGATCCTCGCCGACACCGCCGTGCACCATGCCCTGGTGCGCTCGCGCCGCGGCCTGGCCAACGCCCGGGCGCAGACCATGATGCCCTTGATCCGCAACGTGATGTTCGTGGTGATCTTCATCATCGCGGTGATCGTCGCCCTGGCCAACATGGGCATGAACGTCACCCCGCTGCTGGCCGGTGCCGGCGTCATCGGCCTGGCCATCGGTTTCGGCGCCCAGTCGCTGGTGGCCGACCTGATCACCGGATTGTTCATCATCATCGAGGACTCGCTGGCGATCGACGACTACGTCGACGTCGGCGGCCACCTGGGCACGGTCGAGGGCCTGACCATCCGCACCGTGCGCCTGCGGGACATCGACGGCATCGTGCACACCATCCCGTTCAGCGAGATCAAGAGCATCAAGAACTACTCGCGGGAGTTCGGCTATGCGATCTTCCGCGTGGCCATCCCGCACAGCATGAACATCGACCAGGCCATCACGCTGATCCGCGAAGTGGGCCAGAAGCTGCGCAACGACCCGCTGATGCGCCGCAACATCTGGTCGCCGCTGGAGCTTCAGGGGGTGGAGAGCTTCGAGTCGGGCTCGGCGATCCTGCGGGCGCGGTTCAAGACCGCGCCGATCAAGCAGTGGGAGGTGTCGCGGGCGTTCAACCTGGCGCTGAAAAGGCAGCTGGACGAGGCGGGGCTGGATCTGGCGACGCCAAGGTTGTCGGTGCAGGTGGTGACGGCCGGAGGGGGCCAGATGGCGGAAACCGGGTCCTCCAGTTAGGGCCCTTTCGCGGGTAAACCCGCTCCCACAGGATTGCCACACATTCGAAAATTGTGGGGTCCCTGTGGGAGCGGGTTTACCCGCGAAGAATCCAGCACCTTATCCCGCCTGGGCACGGATGCGGATCGCGTCGTGCCGCCAGTATTCCAGGTCACAGTCGATCAGATGCCCATGCTGGTCACTGTTGACCCGGGTGATGTGCAAACCCGGGCTGCCCGCCGAAACCTTCAGTGCCCCCGCCGCCGCCACCGGCAACGCGGTCGGCAGGATCTCGAAGCACACCTTTCCATAGTGAATGGCATATTCCCGCGCATAGATCTCGGTCAGCGACCGCGCCAGGTCCAGCTCGAGGATCCCCGGGAAGTAGCGCGGGTTGAGATAGTGCTCGGCATACAGCACCGCACGCCCGTCGATGCGGCGCAGACGGCAGATCCGCACCACGCTGGACAACGCCGACAGGCGCAGGCGCGCGCAGATCGCCGCCGAGGCCGGCTGCAGGCGCGCCGACAGCAACTCGGTGCTCGGCACCCGCCCCTGGTCGCGCACCATCGCATGGAAGTGGCTGCGCTCGATCAGGTCGTAGGTCAGCCGCTCGGGCGCGACGAACCAGCCACGGCGCTCCTCGCGATAGATCAGGCCCTGGGCCTCCAGCTGCACCAGCGCCTCGCGCAGGGTGATGCGCGTGGTGTCGAACACTTCGCTGAGCCTGCGCTCGGCCGGCAGCTTGCCGCCGGGAGCCAGCAGGCCGTGTTCGATCTGCTCCTGCAGGGCATGGCAGATGGCTGTTACCGCGCGCGGTGGCGTCGCTTGCATCAAAGGTTACCTATCTGGACTAGTCCAGCCCCATAAAGGGGCATGTGGCGATGGCTACAAGCCTAGGCAAGGCTGATGAACATCCTGTGACAAAGCCTCGTACAGGGACTTGCCAGATCCGGGCCAGGCCACGCGATTCAAGGCTTTCGATGTGGTCTACGCTGTATTCCCAGAGCCATCGGCCTGCCACCCACGCCCTCTCCTTACATCAAACTGTCACGCAACAGGCCTACCTTGGCTCAAGGTTTGCTGACCTAGACCAAGGGTTCGCAAGCACCGCTTCTGTTCATAACAACGAATGCAAGGCACCCACCAAAGGAGCTTCGGATGAAAAAGTTGTTCATGGCGTCACTGCTCGGTTCGGCCATCGCTTTTTGCACCTCGGCCATGGCCCAGGACCTCAAGGCCCTTGAAGACGCCGCCCGCAAGGAAGGCACCGTCAACAGCGTGGGCATGCCCGATGCCTGGGCCAACTGGAAAGGCACCTGGGAAGACCTGGCGAAAAAATACGGCCTCAAGCACAGCGACACCGACATGAGCTCGGCCCAGGAGATCGCCAAGTTCGACGCCGAGAAGGACAACGCCAGCGCCGATATCGGCGATGTCGGCGCCGCCTTCGGCCCGATCGCGGTCGCCAAGGGCGTCACCCAGGCCTACAAGCCGAGCACCTGGGACCAGGTGCCGGCGTGGGCCAAGGACCAGGACGGCCACTGGGCGCTGGCCTACACCGGCACCATCGCCTTCATCATCAACAAGGATCTGGTCAAGGAAGGCGAGCGCCCGACCACCTGGCACGACCTGGAAAAGGGCAAGTACAAGGTCGCCATCGGTGACGTCGGCACCGCCGCCCAGGCCGCCAATGGCGTGCTCGCCGCCGCCATCGCCTACAAGGGCGACGAGAGCAACATCGAGCCGGGCCTGCAGCTGTTCACCAAGCTGGCCCAGCAAAAGCGCCTGTCGCTGGCCAACCCGACCATCCAGACCCTCGAGAAGGGCGAGGTGGAAGTCGGCGTGGTGTGGGACTTCAACGGCCTGAGCTACCGCGACCAGATCGACCCGAAACGCTTCGAGGTGCTGATCCCATCGGACGGCTCGATCACCTCCGGCTACACCACCATCATCAACAAGTACGCCAAGCACCCGAACGCGGCGAAGCTTGCGCGTGAGTACATCTTCAGCGATGCCGGACAGACCAACCTGGCCATCGGCCACGCCCGGCCAATCCGCGCCGAGCACCTGAAACTGCCGGCGGATGTGCAGGCCAAGCTGCTGCCCAACGAGCAGTACAAGGCCGCCCAGCCGATCAAGAACGCCGAAGCCTGGGAAGCGACCTCCAAGGCCCTGCCGCAGAAGTGGCAGGAGCAGGTGATCATCGAGATGGAATAAACGCCATCATCCTCGTGGGAGCGGGCATGCCCCGTGATCGCCATCGCGGGGCAAGCCCGCTCCCACGAAGCCTCGTTTCCCTGGAGCCAACATGCAACACAACGTCATCCTGGTTCTGCTCGACGGCCTCAACCACCAGGTCGCGCACCATGCCATGGGCCATCTGCACGCCTACGTCGAGGCCGACCGCGCCGCGCTGTACCGGCTTGAATGCGAACTGCCGTCACTGTCGCGACCGCTGTACGAATGCATCCTCACCGGCGTGCCGCCGATCGACAGCGGCATCGTGCACAACAACGTCAATCGCCTGTCCAACCAGCGCAGCGTGTTCCACTACGCTCGCGAGGCCGGCCTGGGCACTGCGGCGGCGGCCTATCACTGGATGAGCGAGCTGTATAACCGCTCGCCCTTCGACCCGCTGCGCGACCGCCACACCCACGCGCCGAAGCTGCCGATCCAGCACGGCCTGTTCTACTACGCCGACCACTACCCCGACTCGCACCTGCTGGCCGACGCCGAATACCTGCGCCGCCGCCATGCGCCGAACTTCCTGCTGGTGCACCCGATGAACATCGACGACGCCGGCCACCGCCACGGCCTGGACAGCAGCCAGTACCGCAATGCCGCGCGCAACGCCGACATCCTCCTGGCCGACTACCTGCCGCGCTGGCTCGAAGAGGGCTACCAGGTGCTGGTCACCGCCGACCACGGCATGAACAACGACCGCTCGCACAACGGCTTGCTGGCCGAGGAACGCGAAGTGCCGCTGTTCGTGTTCGGCGAGGCGTTCAGCCTCGACCCCGCGGCCAAGCCGTTGCAGACCGAGCTGTGTGGCACGATCTGCGAGCTGCTCGGCGCCGCCCACGACAAACCGGTCTGCCGGGAGCTGCTCAAGTGAATGCAAGCCATCGCGGCCGCTACCTGGCCCTGCTCTGCCTGCTGCCGTTCGCCGTGTTCTTCATCATCTTCCAGGTCGCGCCGCTGGCCTGGGTCGCCCTCAACAGCCTGCAGAGCGAGAGCGGCTGGGGCCTGGCCAACTTCAGCAAGATCTTCGCCTCGAAGTTCTACCTGCAGGCGCTGCAACGCAGCCTGGAGATCAGCTTCTGGTCGAGCCTGTTCGGCATCGTCATCGCCACCCTGGGCGCCTATTCGCTGCGCCGGGTCGACTCGAAACTGCGCGACTTCGTCAGCGCCTTCGCCAACATGACCAGCAACTTCGCCGGCGTGCCCCTGGCTTTCGCCTTCATCATCCTGCTCGGTTTCAATGGCGCGCTCACCCTGCTGCTCAAGCAGATGGGCCTGCTCGGTGACTTCAGCATCTACTCCAAGACCGGCCTGATCCTGGTGTACACCTACTTCCAGATCCCCCTCGGCGTGCTGCTGCTCTACCCGGCCTTCGACGCCCTGCGCGAGGACTGGCGCGAGTCCGCCGCACTGCTCGGCGCCAGCCACTGGCAGTTCTGGCGGCATATCGGCCTGCCGGTGCTCACCCCGGCGCTGCTCGGCACCTTCGTCATCCTGCTGGCCAACGCCCTGGGCGCCTACGCCACCGTCTACGCCCTGACCACCGGCAACTTCAACGTGCTGCCGATCCGCATCGCGGGCCTGGTGGCCGGCGACATCAGCCTCGACCCGAACCTGGCCAGCGCCCTGGCGATGGTGCTGGTGGGCCTGATGACCGTGGTCACGGTGGTCCATCAATGGCTGCTCAAGAGGAGCTACCATGCGCGCTGAAAACAACGCCGGCGGGCTCTACCACCGAGTGGTGGTGTACCTGCTGTTCCTCATCCTGCTGCTGCCGCTGGCCGGCACCCTGCTCTACTCGCTGGCCACCAGCTGGTCAGCGACCCTGCTGCCCAGCGGGCTGACCTTCAAGTGGTACCTCGCGCTGTGGAGCGAGCCGCGCTTTCTCGCCGCCTTCGGCCAGTCGCTGCTGGTGTGCGTCGGCGCGCTGCTGCTGTCGGTGCTGCTGATCCTGCCGTTGCTGTTCGTGGTCCACTACCACTTCCCCAAGCTCGACGCGCTGATGAACATCCTCATCCTGCTGCCGTTCGCCGTGCCGCCGGTGGTGTCGTCGGTGGGCTTGCTGCAGCTGTACGGCAGCGGGCCAATGGCCATGGTCGGCACCCCGTGGATCCTGATCGGCTGCTACTTCACCATCGCCCTGCCGTTCATGTACCGGGCCATCACCAACAACCTGCAGGCCATCAACCTGCGCGACCTGATGGACGCCGCCCAGCTGCTCGGCGCCAGCACCTGGCAGGCGGCGTTCCTGGTGGTGCTGCCCAACCTGCGCAAGGGCCTGATGGTGGCGCTGCTGCTGTCGTTCTCGTTCCTGTTCGGCGAGTTCGTGTTCGCCAACCTGCTGGTGGGCACCCGCTACGAGACCCTGCAGGTGTACCTGAACAACATGCGCAACAGCAGCGGCCACTTCAACAGCGCGCTGGTCATCTCCTACTTCGCCTTCGTGCTGGTACTGACCTGGGTCGCCAACCGCCTGAACAAGGACAAGACCTGACATGAGCTTCGTCAGCGTACAGAAACTGCAAAAGAGCTACGCCGGCAGCCCGGTGTTCGAGAACATCGACTGCCAGATCGAGCGCGGCGAATTCGTCACCCTGCTTGGCCCGTCGGGCTGCGGCAAGTCCACGCTGCTGCGCTGCATCGCCGGGCTGACCCCGGTGGACAGCGGGCGGATCCTGCTCGACGGCCAGGACATCGTGCCAGTGAGCCCGCAGAAGCGCGGCATCGGCATGGTGTTCCAGAGCTACGCGCTGTTCCCCAACATGACCGTGGAGCAGAACGTCGCCTTCGGCCTGCGCATGCAGAAGGTCAAGGCCGACGAAAGCCAGGCGCGGGTGCGTGAAGTACTCGATCTGGTCGAACTCGGCAGCTTCGCCGGACGCTACCC
Source organism: Pseudomonas sp. 2hn (assembly GCF_019646095.1). NCBI lineage: Bacteria > Pseudomonadati > Pseudomonadota > Gammaproteobacteria > Pseudomonadales > Pseudomonadaceae > Pseudomonas > Pseudomonas sp. 2hn. The sequence goes on from NZ_CP081016.1 coordinate 4,400,001, forward strand.
GCACCAGCTGTCCGGTGGCCAGTGCCAGCGCGTGGCCCTGGCTCGCTCGCTGGTCACCCGCCCGCGCCTGCTGCTGCTCGACGAGCCGCTGTCGGCGCTGGATGCGCGCATCCGCAAGCACCTGCGCGAACAGATCCGCGCCATCCAGCGCGAGCTGGGGCTGACCACCATCTTCGTCACCCACGACCAGGAAGAGGCGCTGACCATGTCGGACCGCATCGTCCTGATGAACCAGGGTCGCATCGTCCAGAGCGGCGATGCCGAGACCCTCTACACCGCGCCCGTGGACCTGTTCGCCGCGGGTTTCATCGGCAACTACAACCTGCTCGACGCCGACAGCGCCAGCCGCCTGCTGCAACGCCCGGTCAGCGGTCGCCTGGCGATCCGCCCGGAGTCCATCACCCTGGGCCTGAACGGTGAACTGGACGGCGAGATCCGCAGCCACAGCCTGCTGGGCAACGTCATCCGCTACCGGGTACGGGTGCGCGACGTCGAGCTGGTGGTGGACGTGCTCAACCGCTGCGCGGCCGACCTGCACGCAGACGGCCAGCGGGTATCCTTGTCGATCGACCCCACGGCGCTACGGGAAGTGGCCTAAGGAGAAGCAACGCATGGCACTGGCAATCTTCGATCTGGACGAAACCCTGATCCACGGTGACTGCGCGTCGCTGTGGAGCGAGCAGATGGCCCGGCTGGGCTGGGTGGACGGCAAATCCTTCCTCAAGCGCGACCATGAGCTGATGGAAGCCTACGGCAAGGGCCACCTGGCCATGGAGGACTACATGGCCTTCAGCCTGGAGCCCATCGCCGGACGTACCCTGGAAGAGGTGGAGCATCTGGTCGAGCCCTGGGTGGAGGACGTGATCGAGCCGATCATCTACGGCGACGCCTGCCGCTGCATCGCCGAACACCGCAAGCGCGGTGACCGGATCCTGATCATCTCGGCCAGCGGCACCCACCTGGTCGGGCCGATCGCGGCGCGCCTGGGTGTCGATGAGTACCTGGCCATCGAGCTGGAGGCGGTCAACGGCGTGTTCACCGGCAAGACCCACGGCGTGCTCACCTACCGCGAGGGCAAGATCACCCGTTTGCTGGAGTGGCTGGACCAGGAGCAGGAGAACCTGGAGGGCGCGAGTTTCTACTCGGATTCACGCAACGACCTGCCGCTGCTGCTGAAGGTCGATCACCCGCACGTGGTGAACCCGGACCCGGTGCTGCGCGAGCATGCGCAGATCAATGGCTGGCCGATTCTGAGCTGGTCTTGAACCGGCCCTTTGGCGGGTAAACCCGCTCCCACAGGTATTGCGTAGCATCAAGCCTGTGGTGATCCTGTGGGAGCGGGTTTACCCGCGAAGAGGCCGGCACAGGCACCATTGATCCGTCACACTTGCCTCTCCCGCCACAAATGTGCAGTGTAGTGCGCACTGTGAGGACGGCCTCACGACGCTGTGCGTGAACATACCGGGGACGGCCCCATCATTGAATCGATGGAGACTCACCATGTCCTGGATCATCCTGTTCTTCGCCGGCCTGTTCGAAGTCGGCTGGGCTGTCGGCCTCAAGTACACCGACGGTTTCACTCGCCCGATGCCGACCATCCTCACCGTCGGTGCCATGGTCATCAGCCTTGGCCTGCTGGGCCTGGCCATGAAGGAACTGCCGCTGGGCACCGCCTACGCCATCTGGACCGGCGTCGGCGCGGTCGGCACGGTGATCGCAGGGATCATCCTGTTCGGCGAATCCATGGCGCTGATCCGCCTGGCCAGTGTCGCCCTGATCATCACCGGCCTGGTCGGCCTGAAGGTCAGCGCCAGCTGACCTTCCTCCGTTTCTCTTAGCGAACGTCGCCGCGCAGCAGGCTCACCTGCTCGCGCAGCGCCTCGGGCTGCGCCGCCTCCACCGGGATGGCGGCGCCGGCCACCAGGGTCACCCGCGACCACAGGCGCTTGAAGAAGCCCTTGTTCGGGTCGCGACTGAAGAAACTGCCCCACAGCCCCTGCAACGCCAGCGGAATCACCGGCACCGGCGTCTCCTGCAGGATGCGGTTCACCCCGCCCTTGAACACATCGATCTCACCGTCCGAACTCAGTTTGCCTTCGGGGAAGATGCATACCAGCTCGCCGTCGGCCAGGTACCGGGCGATACGGGCGAAGGCGCGCTCGTAGGTGGCCTCGTCCTCGCCGCGCCCAGCGATGGGAATGGCGCCGGCGGTGCGGAACACGAAATTGAGCACCGGCAGGTTGTAGATCTTGTAGTACATGACGAAACGGATCGGCCGGCGGATCGCCCCCCCGATCAGCAGCGCATCGACGAACGACACATGGTTGCACACCAGCAGCGCTGCGCCCTCGTCGGGAATGCGCTGCAGCTCGCGGTGCTCGACCCGGTACATCGAGTGGCTGAGCAGCCAGATCAGGAAACGCATGGTGAATTCCGGCACGATGCGGAAGATGTAGGCGTTGACCGCGATATTGAGCAGCGACACCACCAGGAACAGCTGCGGGATGCTCAGCTTGGCCAGGCTCAACAGGACGATGGTGATGATCGCCGACACCACCATGAACAGCGCGTTGAGGATGTTGTTGGCGGCGATCACCCGGGCCCGCTGGTCTTCCGGGGTGCGCGCCTGGATCAGGGCGTACAGCGGCACGATGTAGAAGCCGCCGAAGATGCCCAGGCCGACGATCGACAGCATGATCCACCAGGCCTGGCTCATGCCCAGCAACGCCAGCCAGTCGTGGGGCACGACGCCAACCGGTACATCCCCCGAATGCCACCACCAGAGCAGGCCGAACAGGGTCAGGCCGAACGAGCCGAACGGCACCAGGCCGATCTCCACCTTGCGCCCGCTCAGGCGCTCGCAGAGCAGCGAACCGACGGCGATGCCCACCGAGAACAGGGTCAGCACCAGGGTCACCACGGTTTCGTCGCCGTGCAGCCAGTCCTTGGCGTAGGCCGGGATCTGCGTGAGGTAGATGGCGCCGACGAACCAGAACCACGAGTTGCCGACGATCGAGCGCGACACCGCCGGGGTTTGGCCCAGGCCCAGGCGCAGGGTCAGCCAGGACTGCTTGAAGATGTTCCAGTCCAGCTTCATCTGTGGCGCGGCGGCGGCGGCGCGGGGGATCCAGCGGCTGGCCAGGTAGCCCAGCACGGCGGTGCCCACCACCCCGACGGCGGCCAGCACCGCGTACTGGCTGGAGGACATCAGCATCCCGGCGCCGATGGTCCCGGCCAGGATCGCCAGGAAGGTGCCCATCTCCACCAGGCCGTTGCCGCCCACCAGTTCCTCCTCACGCAGGGCCTGGGGCAGGATCGAGTACTTCACCGGGCCGAACAATGCCGAGTGGGTGCCCATGGCGAACAGCGCCACCAGCATCAACTCCAGGTGATGAGTAACGAAACCGGTCGCGCCGATGGCCATGATGACGATCTCGGCCAGCTTGATCGCGCGGATCAGCCGGTCCTTGGCAAACTTCTCGCCGAACTGCCCGGCCAGCGCCGAGAACAGGAAGAACGGCAGGATGAACAGCAAGGCGCAGAGGTTGACCCAGATCGAGCGGTCGCCTTCCAGGCTCAGCTTGTAGAGGATCGCCAGGATCAGCGACTGCTTGAACAGGTTGTCGTTGAAGGCGCCCAGCGACTGGGTGATGAAGAACGGCAGGAAGCGCCGCTTGCCGAGCAGGGTGAATTGCGAGGGGTGACTCATCGTCCTTGTACCTGGTTGGGCTTTGTCATTGGAGGCACGTACAGCGTGATAAGCCACAAATCTGCACGGGAATGTCCATAGGCACAAGGAACTTGTGAGGGCGGGTTTGTGGGAGCGGGCTTGCCCCGCGATAAGGCCTGTCGCCCCTATCGCGGGGCAAGCCCGCTCCCACAAAGCCCCCCACAAAGCACAATAAAGTCAGTGCTGCGCGATACACGGCGATACGAACAGCTCGCCGCGCCAGGCACCCTGCACGGTACGGCTGGCCACCACCGCCCAGAGCAAGGCCAGCGCCACCACCAGTACCAGGCCAAACACGCTGAAGAAACCGAGTCCCAACCAGGCCGCCAGCTTCAGGGTGGCCAGGCAGTACACCCCCAGGGGGAAGGTGAACCCCCACCAGCCCAGGTTGAACGGCATGCCCTGGCGCATGTAGCGCACGGTGATCAGAACCGCCGTCAGCAGCCACCACAAGCCGGCGCCCCAGAGCACGATACCGGCCACCAGCCCCAACCCGCGGGCCACCTCGCCGAGGCCGCCCAGGCCATTGGCGGCAAATACTGCAGGGGCATCGCCGCCGAGCACCAGCATGCCCAGCGCGCCGGTACCGATCGGGCCCAGCGCCAGCCAGCTGGAGGCGGCCATGTTCGCCGGCGGCAATTTATGCAGGGCCATGCGCAGCATGAGGATGGTGAGGATGCTGAACGCCACCGGCAACGACACCGCCCACATCACATAGCTGGTGATCACCACCAGGAACTGCCGATGCGCATCCACCAGGTGCGGCGCCAGCAAGCCGCCACTGGCGGCGGCGACTTCCGCCGCCACCACCGGCAGCAGCCACACCGCGGTCATCTGGTCGATGCTGTGCTCCTGACGGGTGAACATCAGGTAGGGAATGGCCACGCCGCACAGCAGCGCCAGGCCCACGTCCAGCCACCAGAGCATTTCCACCCACGGCACCACCGCCTCGCCCCAACGCGCCAGGCCGAACACCAGGGCGCCATTGAGGATGGTGGCCAGGCCCATGGGAATGGTGCCAAAGAACATCGATACGGTGGAGTGGGCAAAGATCCGCCGCGCCTCGTCGAAGAACATCACCCAACGGGCGCCATACAAGACGCAGAACAGGGTGAACAAGCCAATGGTCAGCCACCACAGGCCCTGGGCAAGGGTATCCAGCACTGGCACCTGCACCTGGTGCAACGCCAGGGCCAGCACGCCGGTGCCCATGGTCGCGGCGAACCAGTTGGGGGTGAACTGGCGAATCACTTCGCGGGGATGGGCCAGATGGCTCAACGGGCGCCACGAGGGGGCGCGGGTCTGGGTGCATGGCATGGGATGTCTCCTGGCCTTGTGTAAGGTGGATTTATCTTATGCCTTCGAAGAATATCTATATAACGGGTAATTTCTCTATCTGTTATCTGTTTTGCAGATATAGCTAAACGTATAGCCCCTGGAATATGCTTGGCGCGGTTTTCCTGATGACAATAATGACAAGGACCTGTCGATGCTCACCGCCCTCAAGCGCTACCCCAACCCGGTACGCCTGCTCCTGCTCACCACCTTCACCCTGACCATGGCCCGAGCGATCACCCTGCCCTACCTGGTGGTCTACCTGGCCGACAATTTCCAGCTCTCGGTCGGCCGTATCGGCCTGGTGATCGGCGGCGCCCTGATCGTCGCCTCGCTGCTGAGCCTGTACGGCGGACACCTGGTCGACACCGTGCGCAACCACACCCTGGTGATCGCCAGCCTGCTGGTGTTCGCCCTGGCCTTCGTCGGCGCCATCGCCAGTCGCTCAGCCGCGCTGTTCTTCCTTTGCCTGGTGGTGATCAACCTGGCCCTGGCGCTGGTCGACATCGCCGCCAAGGCCGCCTTCTGCGCCCTGTTGCCGGTGGAGCAGCGCGCCGAGGTGTTCGCCATCAAGTACACCCTGAGCAACATCGCCTATGCCGTGGGGCCGATGCTCGGCGTGGCCCTGATCGAGGTGGACGGCCACCTGCCCTTCGTGGTCTCGGCACTGATCGGCCTCGCCATGTGCCTGGCCTACCAACGCCTGGGCGTTCGCGACCTGCAGCCCCAGGACCGGCCGCAACCCGGCGCCGGCTTCGGCCAGGTGGCCCTGGGCCTGCTGCGCGACCGGCGGTTGGTGTGCTTCACCCTGGGCGGTGTGCTCAGCGCGGTGGTGTTCGGCCAGTTCACCGCCTACCTGTCGCAGTACCTGGTGGTGACCCGCAACCCCGCCGAGGCGGCGCGGCTGGTCGGCTACCTGGTGACCACCAACGCAGTGACGGTGATCGCCTTGCAGTACCTGATCGGCAAGCGCATCGACCGGCGCCGGCTGATGCCCTGGCTGATGGCCGGCATGGGCCTGTTCGTCGCCGGGCTGCTGGGCTTTTCCCTGGCCGGCACGGCGCTGGCCTGGTGCCTGGCGATGCTGGTGTTCACCCTGGGCGAGATCATCGTGATTCCGGCAGAGTACATGTTCATCGACCTGATCGCCCCGGAGCACCTGCGCGGTATCTACTACGGCGCGCAGAACCTGGGCAACCTGGGCGCGGCACTGGGGCCGGTGCTGGTGGGCGCCGCCCTGGGGCACCTGGTGCCGGTGGCGGTGTTCTATCTGCTGATCGGGTCGGTGATACTGGCAGGTGTGTTCTACTGGCTGGGGACGCGCCGACCCGAGTGATGCCAGCGCGGGGCCCTGCGACGTCCTGCCACTGCGACCATGGTCGGCGCTGACGAACCGCGCCCTGCGTGCCAGACTGATTGATCGGGACCGCGTTTCTATTTTTGCTCCGGAGTTTGCATGTCGTTGTCCAGCGGGCTGATCGCCGTGGTCGCCCTGGCCTACATGGCCATCATGTTCGCCATCGCCTTCTATGGCGACCGCCGCAGCACGCCGTTGCCGCCGCGCCTGCGTGCCTGGGTGTACAGCCTGTCGCTGGCGGTGTACTGCACCAGCTGGACCTTCTTCGGCGCGGTCGGCCAGGCCGCCGAGCAGCTCTGGGCGTTCCTGCCCATCTACCTGGGGCCGGTGCTGCTGCTGATCTTCGCGCCCTGGGTGCTGCAGAAGATGGTGCTGATCAGCAAGCAGCAGAACATCACCTCGATCGCCGACTTCATCGCCGCCCGCTACGGCAAGTCGCAGACCCTGGCGGTGGTGGTGGCGCTGATCTGCCTGGTCGGCGTGCTGCCGTACATCGCCCTGCAGCTCAAGGGCATCGTGCTGGGGGTGAACCTGTTGATCGGCGCCAACGCCGATGCCACCGGCAGCCGGGTGCAGGACACCGCGCTGGTGGTGTCGCTGGTGCTGGCGCTGTTCGCCATCGTCTTCGGCACCCGCAGCCTGGACGTCACCGAGCACCACCGCGGCATGGTCCTGGCGATCGCCTTCGAGTCGCTGGTCAAGCTGCTGGCCTTCCTCGCCGTGGGCGCCTTCGTGGTGTTCAACCTGTATGACGGCTTCGACGACCTGTTCACCCAGGCCCAGCAGTCGGTGCACCTGAGCGACTACTGGGAAGAGACCATCAACTGGCCGTCGATGGTGGTGCAGACCGCCGTGGCGATGATGGCAATCATCTGCCTGCCACGGCAGTTCCACGTCACCGTGGTGGAGAACATCGAGCCCCAGGACATGCGCCTGGCGCGCTGGGTGTTCCCGCTGTACCTGGCCCTGGCCGCGCTGTTCGTGGTGCCCATCGCCCTGGCCGGGCAGATGCTGCTGCCGGGCACGGTGATCTCCGACTCGTTCGTGATCAGCCTGCCGCTGGCCGAGGCCCACCCGAGCCTGGCCCTGCTGGCGTTCATCGGCGGCGCCTCGGCGGCCACCGGCATGGTCATCGTCGAGGCCGTGGCGCTGTCGACCATGGTCTCCAACGATATGCTGCTGCCCTGGCTGCTGCGGCGCAACAACGCCGAGCGACCCTTTGAGGTGTTCCGCCACTGGATGCTCTCGGTGCGCCGGGTGACCATCGTCGTCATCCTGCTGCTGGCCTACGTCAGCTACCGCCTGCTCGGCTCCACCGCAAGCCTTGCGACCATCGGCCAGATCGCCTTCGCCGCGGTGACCCAGCTGACCCCGGCGATGCTCGGCGCGCTGTACTGGAAGCAGGCCAACCGCCGTGGCGTGTTCGCCGGCCTGGCCGCCGGCATCTTCCTGTGGTTCTACACCCTGGTGCTGCCGATCGCCGCCCACAGCCTGGGCTGGTCGCTGCAACTGTTCCCGGGCCTGGCCTGGCTGCACGGCAACCCGCTCAACCTGCCGATCACCCCGCTCACCCAGGGCGTGGTGCTGTCGCTGGCGGGCAACTTCACCCTGTTCGCCTGGGTCTCGATCCTGTCGCGCACGCGGGTTTCCGAACACTGGCAGGCCGGACGCTTCATCGGCCAGCAGACCAGCGCCCGCCCCTCCAGCAAACCCCTGCTGGCGGTGCAGATCGACGACCTGCTCAAGCTGGCCGCGCGCTTCGTCGGCGAGGAGCGCGCCCGGCAAAGTTTCATCCGCTTCGCCTACCGCCAGGGCAAGGGCTTCAACCCCAACCAGAACGCCGACGGCGACTGGATCGAGCACACCGAACGGCTGCTGGCCGGCGTACTCGGCACCTCCTCGACCCGCGCCGTGGTCAAGGCCGCCATCGAAGGCCGCGACATGCAGCTCGAGGACGTGGTGCGCATCGCCGACGAAGCCAGCGAGGTGCTGCAGTTCAACCGCGCGCTGTTGCAGGGCGCCATCGAGAACATCAACCAGGGCATCAGCGTAGTCGACCAGAACCTGCGCCTGGTGGCCTGGAACCGCCGCTACCTGGAGCTGTTCAACTACCCCGACGGGCTGATCAGCGTCGGCCGGCCGATTGCCGACATCATCCGCTACAACGCCGAGCGCGGCTTGTGCGGGCCGGGCGAGGCCCAGGTGCATGTGGCGCGGCGCCTGCACTGGATGCGCCAGGGGCGCGCCCACTCCTCCGAACGGCTGTTCCCCAATGGCCGGGTGATCGAGCTGATCGGCAACCCCATGCCCGGCGGCGGCTTCGTCATGAGCTTCACCGACATCACCCCGTTCCGCGAGGCCGAGCAGGCCCTGCGCGACTCCAACGAGGGCCTGGAGCAGCGCGTCGCCGAGCGCACCCATGAGCTTTCGCAGCTCAACCAGGCGCTGACCGAGGCCAAGAGCCGCGCCGAGGCGGTCAGCCAGTCCAAGACCCGCTTCCTCGCCGCCGTCAGCCACGACCTGATGCAGCCGCTCAACGCCGCCCGGCTGTTCTCCGCCGCCCTGTCGCAGCAGGCCGAGGCCATGAACGACGAGGCCCGGCAACTGGTGCAGCACATGGACAGCTCGTTGCGCTCGGCCGAAGAGCTGATCAGCGACCTGCTCGACATTTCGCGCCTGGAGAACGGCAAGGTCACCCCCGACATCAAGCCCTTTGCCCTCAACGAGCTGTTCGACACCCTCGGCGCCGAGTTCAAGGTGCTGGCCGCCGAGAAAGGCCTGGAGTTCCGCCTGCGCGGCAGCCGCCTGCGGGTGGACAGCGACATGAAACTGCTGCGCCGGGTGCTGCAGAACTTCCTCACCAACGCCCTTCGCTACGGCAAGAGCCCGCTGCTGCTGGGTGCGCGGCGCCAGGGCGGACGCCTGTGGCTGGAGGTGTGGGACCGCGGCCCGGGCATCGCCGACGACAAGCTGCAGGTGATCTTCCAGGAGTTCAAGCGCCTGGACAGCCACCAGACCCGCGCCGAGAAGGGCCTGGGCCTGGGCCTGGCGATCGCCGACGGCCTGTGCCGGGTGCTCGGGCATCCGCTGGAGGTACGCTCCTGGCCGGGCAAGGGCAGCGTGTTCCGCGTCAGCGTGCCCATCGCCCACAGCCCCGCGCCCGCGACGCCCGCCCCCGTGGAGCAGGCCGGGCAACCCCTGGCCGGGCTGCAGGTGCTGTGCGTGGACAACGAGGACAGCATCCTGATCGGCATGAACAGCCTGCTCAGCCGCTGGGGCTGCCAGGTGTGGACCGCGCGCAACCAGGCCGAATGCGAGGCCCTGCTCGGCAAGGGCCTGCGCCCGCACCTGGCACTGGTGGACTACCACCTGGATGACGGCGAGACCGGCACCGGGCTGATGGGCTGGCTACGGGCGCGCCTGGGCGAGCCGGTGCCCGGCGTGGTGATCAGCGCCGACGGACGCAACGAGACCATCGCCCTGGTGCATGCCGCGGGCCTCGACTACCTGGCCAAGCCGGTCAAGCCGGCGGCCCTGCGCGCCCTGCTCAATCGGCATCTGAGCCTGGTTCAGTAAGCGCCTCGTCGCTCAGGGCGCGCTCGATCAAATCGGCCGGCAGGCTCTTGCTGGCCCGGGCGCCGAGCAGCTTGAGCTGCTCGCTGCGGCTGACCAGGTTGCCGCGCCCCTCGCACAGCTTGTTGCGCGCCGCGGCGTAGGCCTTGTCCACCTGGGCCAGGCGTGCGCCGAGCTCGTCCAGGTCCTGGATGAACAGCACGAACTTGTCGTACAGCCAGCCGGCGCGCTCGGCGATCTCCCGGGCGTTCTGCCCCTGGCGTTCCTGCTTCCACAAGCTGTCGATCACCCGCAGGGTGGCGAGCAAGGTGGTCGGGCTGACGATGACGATCTGCCGGTCGAAGGCCTCCTGGAACAGGTTGGGCTCGGCCTGCAGTGCCGCCGAGAAGGCCGCCTCGATAGGCACGAACAGCAGCACGAAGTCGAGGCTGTGCAGGCCTTCCAGGCGGTTGTAGTCCTTGCTCGACAAGCCCTTGACGTGGTTGCGCAGCGACTGCACGTGCTGCTTGAGCGCGGCTTCGTCGTTGTTGCCGACGAACTGCTGGTAGGCCGTCAGGCTGACCTTGGCGTCCACCACCACCTGCTTGTCGCCCGGCAGCATGATCAGCACATCGGGCTGGAAGCGCTCGCCATCGGCGCTGCGCAGGCTGACCTGGGTCTGGTACTCGCGGCCCTTCTCCAGGCCCGCGTGCTCCAGCACCCGCTCCAGGATCAGCTCGCCCCAGTTGCCCTGGGTCTTCTGGCCCTTGAGCGCCTGGGTGAGGTTGGTGGCCTCGTCGGACAGGCGCAGGTTGAGCTGCTGCAGGCGCTCGAGTTCCTTGCCCAGGGAGAAGCGCTCGCGGGCCTCCTGCTGGTAGCTTTCCTCGACGCGCTTCTCGAACGCCTGGATACGCTCCTTGAGCGGGTCGAGCAATTGGCCCAGGTGCTGCTGGCTGGTCTGGGCGAAGCGTTGCTCGCGCTCGTCGAAGATCTTGGTGGCCATGTCGGCGAACTGCGCGCGCAGGGTGTCGCGGGCTTCCTGCAAGTCCTCGAGGCGTTGCTGGTGGCTCTCCTGCTGCTCGCGCAGCTCGGCCTCCAGGCGCGCAGTCTGGGCTTCCAGACGGCGCAGCTCGGCCTCACGGTTGGCGCGCTCGAGGTGCCAGGCATGGGCGGCGTCACGGGCGTTGTCGCGGTCGATCTGCAGCAGTTCCAGTTCCCGCCCCTGGGCGGCCAGCTGGGTCTGCTTGACGGCGTTGGCCTCGCTGAGGTCGCTGATCTCGTCGCGGCTGGCCTCCAGCTGCGCCTGCAGGCCGGCCTGGGTCAGCTGGGCGGCATTCAGGCGTTCTTCGAGCAAGGCCTGCTCGGCCTTGCGCGCGCCCTGGCCGCGCTGCACCTGCATGACCCAGCCCAGGCAGGGCACGGCGCCCGCCACCAAGCCCAGCAGAATGCTGGTCAGATCCACTGTCATGCTTACCCCGATCGAACATTGACGAATGCTGCGCAGCTTATCAGCCTGGTGGCGGGGTTGCCTGGTCGGTGCCCCCTGTAGGAGCGGCCTTGTGCCGCGAAAGGGCCGTCTAACGGCCCCGAGGTTCAGCGTTGACGCAAAGATCGTCGGGGCCGTTGCACGGCCCTTTCGCGGCACAAGGCCGCTCCTACAGGGGGGAACGCGAAAATTGATATCCGGCTAACAACTAAACCACTGGCGCAACAACCGCCGCGCCTCCTGCGAGCCCTGCCCCGCCGCCAGCTCCAGCCAATAGCGGGCCTGCTCCGGCTCCTGGGCCTGGCACAACCGCCCATATTCCAACTGGGCCCGGCGATCACCGGCGCGGGCCGCCTGGCGCAGCAGTTCATGGCCGATGCGCCGGTCGCGGGCATTGCCGCAATCGCGGCAAAGCATCTGCCCCAGGCGGCTCTGCGCCACCACCACGCCCTGGCGCGCCGGCTGCTTGAGCATGCGCCCGGCCAGGTGCTTGACGCTGGGCTTGTCGCCCAGACGCGGGCTGTCGAGCAGCCACAGGGCCACTTTCAGGGAAAAGCGCTTGGGGGAAGGCAGCGATGACGAGGCATCAGGACTGGCGAGGTGTTTACCGCGAAGCTTCATGACCAACAGCAAGGGTGACTCGAGAGGCGCGCCACTCTACTCCATTTTTTGCGGACTGGCCCGAGCGACTTTCGGCTGATCGACATTTTTTTCCATGATTTTTTCTTGACGTTTTCCCAGGGAAAATGCGCATGCCACCCTCACCCACCAATTGTCGGACAATCGATGAAACAGCTGGCACGCCCGTACTAGAGCAAGCGCCCGGGACAATCCACAGAACCTGTGGATAACTCGGTGGACAACCCCTTGAGGCAGCCCGCAAACCCCTGTGAAATGGGGCTTTCAGTCAAACTGTCGATTTTTTCACCAGCAAAAATTAGTGTTTTTTTTCATTGACTTAAGCCCCCAGTCAAGTCATTGGCGAGCCGTCCACAGGATGTTGCAGGAGGGTTACAACTGTTCAGCCGAGTGTGTACAACTGCACCAACAAACGGCATCGCAGTGCACGAAAACGGGACAAGCGGGCAATTGGCCGGGCATTTCCCCCTCTTCACAGCAGGCACGATTGACGACATAATGATCGGCTTCCCGCCAGAAAAGCCAAAAGCTTGCCAACCCCGAAAAGTTCGTGTAGGGTTGCGCCCCGTTAGTACCCAGCTGAAGTCATTCTGGCCACTCAGTCCCTGCAGCACTGTGCTCGACACCGAGCAGACGCTGCCCCATCGGGACCGGCCCATTCGATGATTCACTCGGCAGACCTTGCCCAGCACGAATCACGTTTCAGATTGATCAGGATCTTCCCCGACGCCCAGAACCCTGGTGTCGGTGTGCTGCCTGCCTTCTGTCGTACCTACCAGTCAGCCCAGCGCCCACCTATTGCATGCGCCCCTCTGGCTGCCCTGTTCCAGTCAGGTTCTGCGTCTCCTTAATAAAGACGTCACTGGAACGTTTCTATTGTGCACGGATCAAACACCGTGTCTTACGCAGGAACATCCAACAATATGAGTAACCATCAACAGATCCAGGCTGCCTTTGGCACCCTTTCCCAGGCCTTCGCCCCACTGAAGTGCCTTATCGTTGCCCCTCGCAAGGGCAGCTTCAGCTTCACCCTGGTCGACGAGCATGGCATCGCCTGCCACAGCGAGCGCCTCTACCCGGAACAATACAACCGGGCCGAACCGCTGCAGGCGGTGATCGAGCGCACCCGCCAGTCGCTGACCGCATGAACGAATGGCGGGTGATTCACGCCATGAATACGCCATGCAACACCCAGCCTGAAGGTAATTGGCCTAATCGCCAGCGGGCATATGCCCCGCGCCTTCGGGCTGCAATCGATTTAAAAACAGCCCTTTACACCACAGTTATCACACTACACTTCAACTCGAGCGGCTCCTGCCGCTTCCGGCGGGCCTGACCACTCACCAGCTGCCAAGCTCCAGCGCCCGTCGGCCCTTTCCAGCAGAGGGCATCCAGCAGAGGGCATCATGGGCATCGCTGCGAACGAGTTGAGTCGATACGTGATCCGGCCGACCCTGATCTACCTGGGTCGCCACTGCGACAGCGCCGAAGCTTTGTTACTGGGCGTTGCCGCGAGCCAGTCCGCACTGGGCGCCGCCCTGCATGACCGACGTGGCCATGGACTCTACAGGATCGGTGGGAATCGTCACCGTTGCTTGTGGGACGAATACCTGGCCCGCGATCCCGATCTGGCCAGCCTGGTGCGTGGCCTGGCCAGTCAGCACGCCTTCCTCGGCGGCCCGCACCTCGAACTCACCGTCAACCTGCGCTACGCCACCGCCATCGCCTGGATGCTGATCGAAGAGCAGGCCATGCCCTTGCCGGCGGCCGACGATCTGCTGGGCCTGGCGCGGATCTGGCGGCAGACCTTCCAGCCCCAGGGGCGCCTGCGGGATTTCACCCAGGCTTGGCACCACTGTATCGAACCGATGCTCACCCCAGCCTCCTGAGCAACCGCGTCCTACAACCGGAATAAACGGAATTTTGGTCGGATTGTCCTACAAAACCGCTCTATCTCCTGAGTTTCAGCCTATAGCGCAGCGCGGCATTTGTTGGTAGCTTTTCGCCCCGGAGATCCCAAGGAGTTTTCTAATAATGAAAAAAGTTATGCTCAAAACCTCTCTCGGCATTGCCGTTGCCCTCGCTTCCAGCCAATTGCTCGCCAGCGGCTTTGCCCTGAACGAACAGAGCGTCAGCGGCATGGGGACAGGTTTCGCGGGTCGTTCTTCTTCTGCCGAAGATGCCAGCACCGTGTATGGCAACCCGGCGGGCATGGCCCGCCTGAAGCGCGACCAGATGACCGTCGGTGGTGCCGCGGTCATCGCCAAGTCCGATATTTCCGGACGCGGCAGTAACAAAGGGGGGGAAATGGACGGTGACATGGTGCCCGTGGTCGGCGTGCCGATGGGTTACTACGTCAAGTCCATCGATGATCACTGGAGCGTCGGTTTCGGCGTCTACGTGCCGTTCGGCCTGGTCACCGACTACGGTAGCGACGATGCCGCACGCTACTGGGGCAAGAAGAGCCATGTCGAGGTCGTGACCTTCCAGCCGACCGTGAGCTATGCGTTCAACGACAAGGTCTCGATCGGTTTCGGCCCGACCATCAACCGCATCAAGGGCGAGCTGGGTTCGAACCTGGCCAGTATCTCGCCGCTGCGTCCGGCTGATGGCGAGGTGAAGATCAAGGGCGACGACACCGCCGTCGGCTACAACATCGGCATCCTGGTGCAGGCCACCGATCGCACACGCGTCGGCCTGACCTACCACTCGATGGTCGACTACAAGCTCGAAGGCAAGACCAAGGTCAGCTACCCGCTGCTCGGCCTGGACGGCAACAAGTTCGATGCCACCCTGAAGATCAAGACCCCCGAGTCGGTGGACTTCTCGGTCACCCACGAACTGGACGACCAGTGGACCCTGTACGCGGGCAGCACCTGGACCCGCTGGAGCCGCCTGGAGAACATCACGGTCAACAACGAAGTGCCGGCAGGCCCTGCCGGGCAGTTCGCGACCATCACCGAGGAACAGAACTGGCACGACACCTGGGCTCACGCCATCGGCGCCTCCTACAAGGTGAACAAGGAGTGGGTCCTGCGTACCGGCTTCTCGGTTGACCAGTCGCCGACCAACAATACCAACCGCTCCCCGCGCATCCCTACTGGCGATCGCAAGATCTTCAGCATCGGCGCCGGCTGGAGCCCGACCGACGACATGACCATCGACGTGGCCTACTCCTACCTGTGGGAAGAGGACACCAAGGTCAACAACCAGCCGCACAGCGCGACCGAAGCTGGCCTCAAGGGCAGCTACCAGGCCAAGTACGAAAACAGCGCCCACGGCGTTGGTGCTTCGCTGACCTACCGCTTCTGAGTGGCACCCGCTGCATGAAAAAACCGCCCTCGTGGCGGTTTTTTCATGCCTGCACAGGCCATTGTTCGCCCAGATCCATAAGCATGAACTTCACACCCCAACAAGCGTGCGCCGATGCAGTAAAGTCGTCACCCGGCCCCTGGAATCTGGACGAACCTTTCGATTTTGACTGTTTCCAAAAGGTGCTCAGTTGTTTTCGCGCAGTAGCCTGCTCGCATCACTATTTCCAGCTGGAACTGTCGAAGAACTATCACCTGAATTTAATACTCGCATTTCGACACTATTATCCGACCGCCCGCCATTAGCACTTGGCGTAGACCTAGACATGTGAACTGCAGCACTGGTACTTGCAATCTGTGCCCCCAGCACAAGACCGGAACCAAGCCCATATAACCATTGATCAGCAGTACTCATCGGCAAAGAACCAGCTACCCCCATTGAATATACTACCCCCGCGACTCCGGTACCGACGGCATGAACACCTGCTGCGCCAAAGTTAGCAACCGCTGCCCTTGGGTTATGGCTCATCTGTCTAAATCCAGCCAATGTATGACCAACGGCTAAAGCTGCTGAACTATACATCCATGCCTGAGCAGCATCATCTCCCCACGAGGGATCTACCAGCACGGACTCAGAGCTCGAGCTATAAGTTTGCGTCGAGCTCGATATTGGGTAATTACCCTCAGATCCAGTAACGTTACGGAACATATTACCTCGAAGATTCCAACCAGGCTCACCAATGTCCGGCAAAGTATAATTACGTCGAAGCACGGGCCCAGGCGCACGACCAGTACGATCCTGATAGTTTATCGGATCGCCCGTACAATAGGCGTACGCATTAACCCCTCCTTTTGCAAACGGGCTTAACGCATCTGGAGATATAAACCGCATCAAACGGGGGGTGTAACTGCGATGTCCATTACCCAGGTAATAAGCCCCCGTCAATGTCTCACGGAGTTGCCCACAGTATGCCAACCGTGGGCCAGTAGCTGCTGACAATGCACCATAAGGCGGATAGCTTCGAGCAGTATCTGCCGTCGCCAGAACGGAATGTTGCTGATCGCATGCCGTTAGATAGTTCATTGCCATGATGCCCTCCGGGCGAACGAGATGTTTCAGCAAGGCTGAACCCCTTCGCCACCGAGGAAAACTGGCAAAAATATCAGGTCATTACCGGCCCAGGCCGGACCTATTGCTCTGAAGGCTGCGAAGCAATCGCCTTGTCGATCGCCGCCCTGAACGCCGGATCATCCGGTTTGGTCAGGCTGGAGAAGTTGCCGATCACCTTGCCCTTGCGGTCCACCACGTACTTGTAGAAGTTCCACTTCGGCGCGCTGCTCTGCCGGGCCAGTTCGACGAACAGCGGGATCGCGTCCTTGCCGCGCACCGGCTGGGCCTTGGTCATGGTGAAGGTCACGCCGTAGTTGGCGTAGCAGACCTTGGCGGTCTTGTCGCTGTCGGCATCTTCCTGCTTGAAGTCGTTGGACGGCACGCCGAGCATTTCCAGGCCCTGCTCGCGGTAGTCCTTGTAGGTCGCTTCGAGGCCTTCGAACTGCGGGGCGAAGCCGCAGTAGCTGGCGGTGTTGATCACCACCAGCGGCTTGCCGGCAAAGCGCTGGCACAGGTCGATCTGCTCCTTGCCGCGCAGCTCCGGCAGGCTGCCTTGGAGCAGCGCCGGGCAATCGGCCGCCCAGCTCGAAGTGGCGGCGGCCAGGGCCAGCAGGGGGAGGGTCAGCCAACGGGCATGCATGATAGCGGTCTCCTGCACATGGTTCCTTGACTGTGCAGGGTAGCGCTTAACACAGGCTCATGCCCAACTGCATCAACGCCAGCCCGCCCTTGTGCCAGCCCCACCACACCAGCGCCAGCACCAGCACTGCGGCGACCAGCAGCAGGCCACGCCCGAGCAGGCGGTTCATGCGGCCTGGGCCTGCAGGCGGGCGACCGGGCGCTCGCGCACCGGCCAGTTCAACGCCGCGGCCAGCAGGCTGAGTAGAATCGAGATCTGCCACACCAGGTCGTAGCTGCCGGTCTGGTCATACACCACCCCGCCCAGCCAGCCACCCAGGAACGCGCCCAACTGGTGGAACAGGAACACGATGCCGCCGAGCATCGACAGGTTGCGCACGCCGAACAGCGTAGCCACGGTGCCATTGGTCAATGGCACCGTGGACAGCCACAGCAGGCCCATGGCGATACCGAACAGGTAGGCACTGAACTGGGTCACCGGCGCCCAGAGGAACAGCACGATGACTACGGCGCGCAGCAGGTACAAGGCGGTCAGCAAACGCGGCTTGGACATGCGCCCGCCGAGCCAGCCGGCGGTGTAGGTGCCGACGATGTTGAACAGGCCGACCAGCGCCAGCACGGTGGTGCCGGTGATCGCCGGCAGGTGCTGGTCGACCAGGTAGGCCGGCAGGTGCACGCCGATGAACACCACCTGGAAGCCGCAGACGAAAAAGCCCAACGCCAGCAGCCAGAAACCGGAGTGCGAGCAGGCCTCGCGCAGCGCCTGGCCAAGGCTCTGTTCGGCACCATGGCTGGGCAGCGGTCGGTCACGCAGCATACCTACGAACGGCACGATCAGCGCCACCATCAGGCCCAGCACCAGCAACGCCGCCGACCAGCCCAGCCACTGGATCAGGCCGAGGGTGCCGGGAAGCATGGCAAACTGGCCGAAGGAGCCGGCGGCGCTGGCGATGCCCATGGCCATGCTGCGCTTTTCCGGCGGCACCGCGCGCCCGACCACGCCGAGGATCACCGAGAACGAGGTGCCGGACAGGCCGATGCCGATCAGCAGGCCGGCGCTCAGCGACAGCGACCAGGCCGAATCGGCCATGCCCATCATCACCAGGCCGGCGGTGTAGAGAATGCCGCCGATCACCACCACCTTGGCCGCGCCCAGGCGGTCGGCCAGGGCGCCGGTGAACGGCTGGGCCAAGCCCCAGATCAGGTTCTGCAGGGCGATGGCGAAGGCGAACACCTCGCGGCCCCAGCCGAACTCGGCGCTCATCGGCGCCAGGAACAGGCCGAAACCATGTCGCACCCCCAGCGACAGCGCCAGGATCAGCGCCGCCCCCAGAAGTACCCAACCGCTGCTCCGCCAAAGGGAAGTCATTGTCGTTGTCTCCAGCCCATCGCAAGGTTGATACGGGTATATACCCGCTTTATGTCGTAGTCGTTCAGGCAAGCTGCTCCAGCAAGCGCACCAACTCGTCACGCTGGCTTTCACCCAGTCGCTCCACCAACTGCGCCTGGGCCTGCTGCCAGGCCGGGTAGGCGGCGTCCAGGCGCGCTCTGCCCGCCTCGCTCAGCAGCACCACGCGGTTGCGCTGGTCGTCGCCGTCGGCAAGACGCACCAAGCCATCGGCCTCGAGCACCTTGAGGTTGCGGCCCAGAGTGCTTCGCTCAAGGCCCATGGCCTCGGCCAGGCAGGTGATACTGGGGCGGTCGAGGCGCTGCACATGGCGCAGCAGGGAAAACTGGGCGACATTGATGCCGAAGCCGGCAAGGGCCTCGTCGTAATGCCGGCTCACCCCACGGGCGGCGCGACGCAGATGGGTACAGATGCATTCACTGGTCAGCATGGTTACGTGTATATACCCGCATTATGGATGTTGCAAGAAATTTCACGGTGTCGGGTCAGGCTGCAGGCGCTGGCGGATCGGCTCGAACTCGGCCGTGGCCTTGCGCGGCAAAGGGTCCGGCGCGGCGTTCTCGATGGCTTGCCAATAGCGCCACGGCACCTTGGCCGAACCCAACTCGTAATCCATGCCATCCCAACTGTCCTCGCGGAAGCTGTAGAAGGCCCAATGCAATTGCTGGCGATCCAGCACTGTGAGCACATCCTCCAGGTATTGCTGGCACCCGGGCAGCCGGCGCATGCAGCCGAACTCGCCCACCACCAGCCGCGAACGCGGCAATTTGATCGAATCAGCCCAGTCCACCGGTTGCTGAAGATAACGGGCTACCTGTTCGGCACCCCACTGCCGGGTCTGCCCGGCAAACGGCACTGGCCCCGGATAGGCGAAGGGTTGCTGGCGGGCAAGATTAGGCGCACTGGTGGCGGCATAGGGTTCGTACATGTGCACGCTGTACAGCACACGCTCATCCTCCAGTGCCTTGGGCCAGTAGCCGAAGGCATCGGCCGCGGCGTACCAGCCAGCATCGACCATGATCGGCGTCTTGCCGTCGACCTCACGGATCGCCGCCAGCAACTGCCGATAGAGCGCCGGCAGGTCACGCGCCCCGCCCTGTTCGCGGGCGTACCACTGCTTCATCCGATCAAGGTCGGCGTGCTCGGCCAGGCCGCCGTGCTTCTCGGGTGCGGGCTCGTTGATGAGGTTGTAGGCGGCAACGGCCGGGTGATCCTTGAGGGCCTGGGCAACGTCTCGCCAGAAACGGGCGGACTGGGTCCAGTAGCGCTTGTCCTGCCATAGCCTGTCGTCGAAGCGATTCTGGTTGTTCTGCGCCCAGCGCATGCCGGGGAGCGACAGTGGTGTGATGACCACCTTGAGGCCGGCAGCGTGGGCGCGATCCAGCGCCGCAATGAGCTGCTTCAGGTCGGCGTCGGCCAAGCCCTGGTAATCGTCGGCGTTGCCCAGCAGGAAATCGCGTTCGGCCGGGTGCCATTTATCGTAGGAGAGGCGCACCCAGCTGGCGCCGTAGCCTTTCAGGGCATCGAAGTAGGTTTGGTCCGGGGGCAGGCGGTTGAAGCTGTTGCCGCCGTGGCGGGGGGTGTTCCAGAAATCGATCAGGTCGGCGGCGGTGGCGGGTATGGCGGCAAGGGCCAGCAGGCTGGCGAGTATCCAGGGGTGCATGGCAGGGGCTCCTGATATTTGGAGGGGCGAACGAGGATAGCCGCAATACGTGGGGATGGTTTCCGAGATCCATGCAGGACACGTCCGCTTTCTGTAGGAGCGGCCTTGTGCCGCGAAAGGGCCGCAAAGCGGCCCCGGCGATCATTGCATTAACGCTGAAATCCTGGGGCCGCTAGGCGGCTCTTTCGCGGCACAAGGCCGCTCCTACACAGGGGAACGTGTCGGTCTGAAGCTATGCGCGTAGTGCCAGGGTAATTACCACCGTCAATTCCAGCAGTTCCAACAGCGCCCCGGCCGTATCTCCTGTGGTTCCACCCAAGCGACGGCACATCAGCTTACGCAGCCACACGAATACCACCAACGCCGCCAGCAGTGGCCACAGCACCGCCGAGCCTCCCAATGCCAGTCCGGCCAGCGCAGAAACCGACAATACCCAGGTCGCGCCGCGCCGGGGCAGGTGTTCGGCCAGGGCCGCACCCAGTCCACCCGCACGCACGTAAGGCGTGCCGAGAAACAGCCCAAGCATCGCCGCCCTTCCCACCACAGGCGCCAGTACCAGCAGGCCGCCAGCGCCCCGCTCGACCAGCACCCAGAGGGCACAGAACTTCAGCAGCAATACCAGCACCAGCGTGACCACGGCAATCGGCCCGCTGCGCGGGTCCTTCATGATCTGCAAGGTGCGCTCGCGATCACCGAAGCCCCCCAGCCATGCGTCGGCGCTGTCAGCCAGGCCGTCCAGGTGCAGCCCGCCGCTGAGCAGCACCCACAGCGCCAGCAGCAAGGCCGCGTGCAAGGGCGCTGCAGTGCCATGCAACAGATGGCTGGCCAGCCACAGGAACAGGCCAAACAGCAGCCCTACCAGCGGATAGCACAACAGCGAACGCCCCATCTCCCGGGGCTCCGGCATGCCCGGCAAGCGCACCGGCAGACTGCTGAGGAACTGCAGGGCGATCCAGAACGGCAACATCTCAACCCACCTCGCGTATCTGGCCGTCGTTCTCCAGCATCAGACGAGCCAGCGTGCCATGCCCGACCTCGACCTGAAGCAATTGCTCACGTGGCAAGCCACGTGCCCGCGCCAGGAGAAGACGCATCACCCCGCCATGGGTGACCATCAGCACGCGCTTGCCTGCGTATGCACGGCGCATGCCCTCGACCGCCGCCAGCACCCGTTCGGCAAAAGCCAGCACCGGCTCGCCGCCCGGCGGGGTGAAGGCATACGGGTCATTCCAGAACTGCCCCAGGGCATCGGCGTCGACCTGCATGATCTGCGCGGCGCTCTGCCCTTCCCACTCGCCGAAGTGCAGCTCGCGTACACCGGCCTCGCGCAGCACCGGCAGGTTCAGCCGCGCCCCCAGCTCATCGGCGAACACCGCACAGCGCTGCAACGGCGAACTGACCAGCACGTCCCAGGGGCCGGCGTCGGCGACGGCCTGGCGCATCTGCGCCCAGCCGGTTTCGGTCAGGGCGTCGTCGAGGCTACCGCGCAGGCCGCCACCCAGTTCGGTCTCGCCGTGACGCAACAGTTCGAGGATCATGCCGGGCGATCCGCCACCGCCGCCTCGGCAAAGGTCGCCATCTGCCCGTGCAGCGCGCAGGCAAGGCGGATCAGCGGCACCGCCAGCGCCGCGCCGCTGCCCTCGCCCAGGCGCAGCCCCAGGACCAGCAGCGGCTCGGCCTCCAGGGCCGCCAGCAGGGCCTTGTGCCCCGGCTCGGCGCCCTGGTGGGCAAACAGCAGCCAGGGGCGGCACTGCGGATTGAGGCGGACCGCCACCAGGGCGGCGACGCTACAGATGAAGCCATCGACCAGCACCGCCACGCCATGCTGCGCGCACGCCAGGTAGGCACCGGCCAGCGCGGCGATCTCGAAGCCTCCGACACAGGCCAGCGCCTGCAGCGGCTGATCGGCGCGCAGACCGTGCAACACCAGGGCACGCTCGATCACTTCGGCCTTGTGCCGCACACCGGCGCTGTCCAGGCCGGTGCCCGGGCCGCTCAGTTCGCGCGCCGGGCAGCCCAGCAAGGTACTGGCCAGCGCGGCGGCGGCGGTGGTGTTGCCGATGCCCATTTCGCCGCCGATGAACAGCTGGGCGCCGTTGTCGAGTGCGCGCAGGGCACTGTCGCGCCCGGCCTGCAGCGCCGCAGCCAGTTGTGCGTCGGTCATCGCCGGCTGACGGGCGAAGTTGGCGGTGCCGGGCCCAAGATTCAGGTGATGGACACCTGGGAGTTGCAGCGTCGGGTCGATCGTACCGAGATCAACCACCTCAAGGTCCGCCTCCAACTGGCGCGCCAACACGCTGATCGCCGCGCCGCCGCCGACGAAGTTGCGCAGCATCTGCCCGGTCACCGCCTGCGGGTAGGCAGAGACGCCCTCCTCCACCACGCCATGGTCACCGGCGAAGATCGTGATGGCGACCCGCTCCAGGCCGGGACGTTCGCGCCCTTGCAGGCCGGCCAGACGGATCGCCAGGCCTTCGAGCTGGCCGAGGGAACCGGCGGGTTTGGTCAGCTGCTGCTGACGGGCTCGGGCCTGGTCCATGGCGGCGGTGTCGAGGGGTTGGCAGGCGTCACGCCACCACATCTGGGTCATAGGGCAGGTCCTTTGAGCATGAGAGGGAGGCCGGCCACGGTCAGCACCACGCGCTGGCAGCGTTCGGCCACGGCCTGGTGCAGCGTGCCCGCCAGGTCGACGTAGCGACGGGTCAGTTCGCCCATGGGCACCACGCCCAGGCCGGTTTCATTGCTGACCAGGACAAGGGTGCCCGGCAGCTGTTCCAGGCAATCGAGCAGCGCATCGCGCTCCTGTGCCAGGCGCAGGTCATCCTCGAGCATCAGCAGGTTGGTCAGCCACAGGGTCAGGCAGTCCACCAGCAGGCAGCGCCCTTCGGCGGCTTCGGCGCGCAGCACCTTGGCCAGCGCCACGGGCTCTTCCACCAGCCCCCAATGGGCCGGACGGCGCTCGCGGTGCAGGCGCACGCGTTCATTCATCTCGCCATCCAGCGGCTGGCTGGTGGCGATGTAGGTCACCGGCAGGCCGCTGGCCTCGGCCAGTTGCTCGGCCAGGCGGCTCTTGCCCGAACGGGCGCCGCCGAGGATCAGGTTGCGCATGTCAGGCGACTCCACACAGTTGGCGCAGGCGCGCGGTGTCCAGGTGCTGCTCGACCAGGTCGGCCAGGCGCTCGATATCGTGTTCGCGCAGGGCCTCGTAGTCGACAGGCTGCACCTCGGCCAGACCCGCCCAGCGCAGCAGCGCGGCACACGACTGTGTGCCCTCGAACAGGCCATGCAGGTAGGTGGCGAGAATCTGCCCGTCGGCGCTGATGGCCCCGTCGGCGCGGCCATCGGCCAGTTGCACCGCCGGACGCTCCAGCGCCGGGCCGTGGGTAACCCCGGCATGGATCTCGTAACCCGACACCTGTGCCTGCTCGAGACCGAGCAGGCCTGCCACGTTGCGCAGTTGCTTCTCGGCCTCCAGCACGGTGCTGTAGGCCAGCAGGCCGAGACCGGCGCTGGAACCGGCGGGCCCTTCCAGGCCCAGTGGGTCATGCACCTGCTCGCCGAGCATCTGCAGGCCGCCGCAGATGCCGATGAGCTTGCCGCCGTAGCGCAGGTGCCGGGCGATGGCGGCGTCCCAGCCACGCTCGCGCAGTTGCGCCAGGTCGCCTCGCACGCTTTTGGAGCCTGGCAGGATGATCAGGTCGGCGGGCGGGATCGGCTGGCCCGGGCCGATGAACTGCAGGTCCACCTGCGGATGCAGGCGCAGCGGGTCGAAGTCGGTGTGATTGCTGATCCGCGGCAGCACCGGGACGATCACCTTGAGCACGCGCTCGCCCTTCGCCCCTTGGCGGGTATCGATACCGTCCTCGGCCTCCAGGTGCAGGTCGGTGACATAGGGCAGCACGCCCAGCACCGGCTTGCCGGTGCGCTGCTCCAGCCAGTCCAGGCCCGGCTGCAGCAAGGCGATGTCGCCACGGAAACGGTTGATGACAAAGCCCTTGACCCGCGCCTGCTCGCTCGCCGACAGCAGCTCCAGGGTGCCGACCAGGTGCGCGAACACGCCGCCCCGGTTGATATCGGCCACCAGGATCACCGGGCAGTCGACCGCCTCGGCGAAGCCCATGTTGGCGATGTCGCCGGCACGCAGGTTGATCTCCGCCGGGGAACCGGCGCCTTCGACCATCACCACCGGGTAGGCTGCGCTCAGGCGCTCGTGGGATGCCAGCACCGCCTGCATGGCGATGGACTTGTAGTCGTGGTAGGCGACGGCGTTCATACTGGTCACCGCGCGGCCATGGACGATCACCTGGGCGCCGGTGTCGCTGTTGGGCTTGAGCAGCACCGGGTTCATGTCGGTGTGCGGCGCCAGCCGGCAGGCCTGGGCCTGCACCGCCTGGGCGCGGCCGATCTCGCCGCCGTCGGCGGTCACGGCGCTGTTGAGCGCCATGTTCTGCGGCTTGAACGGCACCACGGCGATGCCCTGGCGCAGCAGCCAGCGGCACAGGGCGGTAACCAGCGTGCTCTTGCCGGCATCGGAGGTGGTGCCTTGCACCATGAGGGTGGTCATGCCGATTCCTTCTGGTAGTCCGCCAGGGCCTGGGCCAGGCGTAGTTCGTCGGCGGCCGTGGCGGGCAGGCCGAAACGCAGCGCGGGCGGCTGCTCGAACAGGCGCACCAGGATGCCGCGGCGGGCGAGAAAGTCATGCAGGTGCGCGGCGCGCTCATCACGCACGTACTGGAACAAATCGCAGCCGCCGCTGGGTGGCAGGCCTGCGTCGTCGAGCAACGAAGCCAGGCGCTGGCTGGCCTGGGCGCAACGGGCAATCTGCGCCTTATGCGCCGCGTCGTCGGCGAAACAGGCCTGCCCCAGCACACGGGTCGGGCCGCTGACGGTCCAGGGCCCGAGTGCCTCGGCCAGGCGCCGCAGCACATCGGCCTGGGCGACGACAAAGCCCAACCGCACACCGGCCAGGCCAAAGAACTTGCCGAACGAGCGCAATACGATCAAGCCCGGTTGCCCGGCCTGCTCGACCACGCTGTGTTCGGGCGCGGTGTCCATGAAGGCTTCGTCCACCAGCAGCCAGCCACCGCGCTCGGCCAGACGCCTATGCCAGGCCAGCAGGCGTTGGCGGGTTACCCGGTGGCCAGTGGGGTTGTTGGGGTTGACCAGCACCAGGACGTCGAGGCTGTCGAGCACCTCCTCGACCTTGCTCTCGTCCAGCTCGACCAGCGTGTGCCCTGCCCGTGCCCAGGCATGCGGGTGCTCGGCATAGCAAGGCGAGAGTACCCCGACCCGCCCGCTCGGGCGTAGGTACGGCAAGGCCTGGATCGCTGCCTGGGAACCGGCCACCGCCAGCAACGGCTGCGCGCCATAGTACTGCCGCGCCGCCGTCTCCAGGCCGTCCTCGGTCTCCGGCAAGCGGGCCCAAGCCTCCAGCGGAATCGACGGTATCGGGTAAGGCCATGGCGCGATACCGCTGGACAGGTCGAGCCACTGCTCCCGTGGGATGGCGTACTGTTTCACCGCCCGCAGCAGGCGGCCACCGTGTTCAAGCATTCAGATAGGCTCCCACGCAGATCAACAGCACCCACAGCCACACGCCGCGCTGCACCAGGCTCCAGCCGCGCTCGATGGCCTCGGCGTCGGCCATCGGCCCTTCACCCAGGCGCGGCCGTTCGTGCAACTCGCCGTGATACACCGCCGGGCCGCCCAGTTCCACGCCTAAAGCGCCAGCCCCCGCCGCCATCACCGGGCCGGCGTTGGGGCTGTCCCACAGCGGCGCCTGGTTGCGCCAGCAGGCCAGGGCCAGGCGGGTCTTGCCCAGCAGCGCATAGGTCAGCGCCACCAGCCTGGCGGGAATATAGTTCAGCCCATCGTCGATGCGCGCCGCGCACCAGCCGAAGCGTTCGAAGCGCTCGTTGCGATAGCCCCACATGGCATCCAGGGTATTGCTCAGGCGGTACAGCACCACCCCCGGCGCACCGGCCACGACGAACCAGAACAGCGCGGCGAACACCGCGTCGCTGCCGTTTTCCAGCACCGACTCGGTGGCCGCCCGGGCCACGGCGGGCTCGTCCAGCTCGCGGGTCTCGCGACTGACCAGATAACCGACGCGCCGCCGCGCCTCGGCCAGGTCCCCCTGGCGCAATGCCTGGGCCACCGGCAGCACATGCTCGCCCAGGCTGCGCAGGCCCAGGGCGCAGTACAGCGCCAGCACATCCACCAGCCAGCCGATGTACGGCAGCCAGGACAGGATCAGCGCCAGCAGGGTCAGCGGCACCACCGCCAGGAACCACGCGGTAACGCCATGGCTGCGCCAGCCGCGCCCACCGGCGTTGAACCGTTGTTCAAGGCGCGAGGCGAAGTTGCCGAAGCCCACCAGTGGATGACGCCGGCGCGGCTCGCCCAGCAGCGCATCCAGGGCCACGCCCGCCACGGTCAGCAAGGCCACGCTCATGGGCGCTCTCCCCAATGGTTCTCGTACAGCATCTCGCTCAAGGGCCGTTGCTCGGCCCAGTCTTCCAGTACCAGCATCGGCGCCGGATAGAACTCGGTCACCGGCCCCAGGCACAGCACCGCCATGGGCTTGGCGCCTACGGGCATGCCCAGCAGCTCGGCCAGGGCCTCGGGGTCGAACAGCGACACCCAGCCCATGCCCAGCCCTTCGGCGCGTGCCGCCAGCCACAGGTTCTGGATGGCGCAGGCCAGCGAGGCCAGGTCCATCTCGGGCAGGGTGCGGCGGCCAAAGACATGCGCCTCGCGCTTGTCCATCAACGCGGCCACCAGCACTTCGGCGCAGTCGTTGATGCCTTCGACCTTGAGCTTCATGAATTCATCGGAGCGCTCGCCCAGGGCCTCGGCGGTGCGCACCCGCTCCTGCTCCACCAGCGCCTGGATCCGCTCGCGCAAGGCACGCTGGCTGATACGGATGAACCGCCACGGCTGCATCAGGCCCACGCTGGGCGCCTGATGGGCGGCGGCGAGCAGGCGCCCGAGCAACTCGGGGGCCACCTCGCCCCCGGCGAAATGGCGCATGTCGCGGCGTTCGCCAATGGCCCGGTAGATGGCCTGGCGCTCGGCTTCGCTGTAGGCGTGTCGGCTCATGGTCGCAGCAGCGCCGCCGCCGCGTCGGGGTTGGAGGGGAAATAGAAGTGCACGTAGGAGGCGGTCAGGCGCCCCAGGCGATAGACCGCCTCGTTGCCCCGCCCACCGTTGGGGCTCAGGCCGCGGGCGATCGGCGCCAGCTCGGTGCTGGTCAGCGAATGGTGGTAGGTGTGGCCACGCAGGGTGCCTTCGGGCAGCTCGACCGCCTGCAGGGCCAGGGCCGCCAGGCGCTTCTGCATGGTCGCCTCACCCGGCAGCAGGCCCAGCAGCGCGGCGCGCTCGCCTGCCACGTCGGTCAGTGCATCGAGCAGGTAGAGCATGCCGCCGCACTCGGCCAGCAATGGCTTGCCGGCGGCATGATGAGCGCGGATCGCTTCCAGCATCGGTGCGTTGGCGGCCAGCGTCTGGTGATGCAGCTCGGGGTAGCCGCCGGGCAGGTAGAGGCTGTCCACCACGGGCAGCTCGCGATCATGCAACGGCGAGAAGAATTCCAACTGCGCGCCGAGGCCACGCAGCAGCTCGAGGTTGGCGCCGTAGGTAAAGGCGAAGGCTTCGTCACGGGCCACGCCGATACGCACCCCAGCTAGCGACGAGGTCATACTCACCGGCTCAGGCCCGGCAAAACGGACCGGAGGCGGCAACGCGGCATCGCAGCTGTCGCCCAGTGCTTCGGCGGCGGCATCCAGGCGTGCATCCAGGTCATTCAACTCGCTGGCCTGGACCAGGCCAAGGTGACGACTGGGCAGCTCGATGCCGCGCTCGCGGGACAACCCGCCGTACCAACGCAGGCCTTCGGTCAGGCTGCCTTCAAGCAGTTGCGCATGGCGCAGGCTGCCGACCCGGTTGGCCAGCACCCCGGCGAACGGCAGGTCGGGCTGGTAGCGCGCCAGGCCCAGGGCCAGGGCGCCGAAGGTCTGGGCCATGGCCGTGCCGTCGATCACTGCCAGCACCGGGACGCCGAAGTGGCGCGCCAGGTCGGCGCTCGACGGGGTGCCGTCGAACAGGCCCATCACGCCCTCGATCAGGATCAGGTCGGCCTCACCCGCCGCCTCCCAGAGCAAGCGGCGGCTCTCGTCGGCGCCGATCATCCACAGGTCGAGCTGGTAGACCGGCGCGCCGCTGGCACGCTCGAGGATCATCGGGTCGAGAAAGTCAGGCCCGCACTTGAACACCCGCACCTTGCGCCCGAGGTTGCGGTGCAAACGGGCCAGGGCGGCGGTGACCGTGGTCTTGCCCTGGCCCGAGGCCGGGGCGGCGATCAGCACGGCGGGACAGTGGCGCGACTCACTCACAGTTCGACGCCCTTCTGCGCGCGGATACCGGCCTGGAAGGCGTGCTTGAGCATGCCCATCTCGGTGACGGTGTCGGCCAATTCGATCATTTCCGGCTTGGCGGCGCGACCGGTGACGATCACATGCTGCATCGGCGGGCGGGCCTGGATATCGGAAAGCACCTGATCCAGGTCCAGGTAACCGTGCTTGAGGGCGATGTTCAGCTCATCGAGCACGACGAACTGGATAGACGGATCCTGCAGCAACTGCCGCGAGACCGCCCAGGCGGCCTCGGCGGCGGCGATGTCACGCTGGCGGTCCTGGGTTTCCCAGGTAAAGCCCTCGCCCATCACGTGATAGCGCACCTGCTCGGGGAAACGCCGGAAGAACAGCTCCTCGCCGGTGCTGTTGCGGCCCTTGATGAACTGCACCACGCCGCACTGCATGCCATGGCCCAGGGCGCGGGCGAGCATGCCGAAGGCCGAGCTGCTCTTGCCCTTGCCATTGCCGGTCAGCACCAGCAGCAGCCCGCATTCGTTGGGGGAATTGGCGATGCGCTCGTCGATGATCGCCTTCTTGCGCTGCATGCGCGCCAGGTGACGTTCGTCGCGTTCGATGGATTCGCTCATCAGGGGTCTCCGCAGGCTGTCGCGGCGGCGGCGACAGATAAAAGGCAGGCAGACGAGGAGCGCGCAGGGGCATGGCAACAGCCACATCGCACCGCGCATCACCCTCCGTGATGCCGTTTGGCAGTGACAGGCCGGTCTCCGGGCTCATGAGCGGGCGCAGGCCCTGGCCACGCGCCTTCCCGGACATGGACATCCAGTGGCCTTGCGTAACCGTCTACTCATCTACCGTTGCGGGGGCAGCGCCGGACTCGCGCCTGCTGGCGCCCACCGGCTTCCCAGTTTCACCCTGCCGAACCGCGGCTCGCAGGGCACCTGAAACACGCCGCGAAGGTTAGAGGGTTGAATCGGGAGCGTCAATCGAACGAGGGCCGATCTGGCCTGGATCAATGGCCGATCCGCCAGCTTGTGCCACACTGAAAGCAGTGATATCACATAGCCACTATTTTCGGCTGACCTCGATCACAATGACAAGGAGAGCGCAGCATGCAAGGCCTGATCATCAACAACACGCGCCTGGAGTTCCTGCGCCCGGCCCTCGAACGCTGGGTCGACTGCATCGACCGCTTCAACCAGCTGCAGGGCGACAACGAGGCCCCCTACTGGCACGGCACGGCCACCAACGTCGGCCTGCTCGCCGCTGCCGCCTGGCAGGGTGAGCTGGTGGCGCTGGAACGGCACATGAGCAAGAAGCAGCGCGACGAGGGCGAGCGCGATGGGCGCTGCGACCTGTCGATCAGCAGCGCCGAGGAATCGCTGTACCTGCACGCCGGCCAGCGCTGGCCGCGTATCGCCCGCCTCGACCTGACAGCGGCCCTGCAGGAAACCGCCACCCTGGCCAAGCCGATCGCCTATGGCAGCCAGCTCAAGGCCGGGGCGCTCTTCGTCACCCCGTGGAAGGCCGGCCAGCACGCCAGTCCCGAGGAACTGCAGGACCTGGTGGACGACCTGCAGAAACACACCGCCTGTGCGATTGCCTGGTACTTCCCGTATGCCTACCGCAAGCTGCACAACGAACTGGGGCAGTACTATCCCGGGGTGGCGCTTCTGCTCAAACAGGCCTGATGCCAACCGGGCAATACTGGACCAAGCTCATACCCTGCCCGCGCCGGTAGGTATCAGGGATTCTGCGCCAGATGCCCCGGCGGCAACACCCGTTTGGCCTGGAGGTAGGCCTTGGCCCAGTAGCTGTTGGACAGGTAGTCCAGGCGCACGGTGCCGCCCGTCGACGGCGCATGCACGAAGCGCCCTTCACCGACGTAGATGCCGGCATGGCTGACCTGCGACCCACCGCTGGTGGCGAAGAACACCAGGTCGCCCGACTGCAGCGAATTGATATCCACATTTGGCGCGCGCATGACGATCATCTCCCGGGTCGAGCGTGGCAGACTGATACCCGCCGCATCACGGTAGACATAGCCGATCAGGCCGCTGCAATCGAATCCGGCATCCGGTGTGTTGCCACCCCAGCGATACGGTGTGCCCACCAGGCCGATGGCGCGGAACAGCACATCGTCAGCCGCAGGCGAGGAAGGCGCTTGATTGAACACCATCGGCGACTTGGGTACCGGTGCCGGTGCGGGCGCACGGCTGGAGCAGGCCGCAAGCAGGGCCACCAGGGAAAGGAATGCGAAGCGCGCCAACATCGCCATGATGCGAACGTCCTGTCGAAATCCCGACGGCCACGGCCGAAGGTAAAAATAGTTGAGAATTTAGATTAGACGCTTTCTGTAAATGCGCACGGCGGCGAGCTTTTCAGCTACGCCGCCGTGCGAGGTTACAGCATTTTGATATCAAATCAATTGCGCGAGATCGTGGTCGGCGCCATGGCGAGCGCGCGTTTGGCCTCGATGAAGGTCTTGCTCCAGTAGCGATCGCCCAGGCTGTCGATGCGCACGCCACCGCTGCGGCGGCTGCTGGAGTGGATGAACTGGTTGTCACCCAGGTAGATACCGGCATGGCTCACGCGGCCACGGCCGTTGGTGCTGAAGAACAGCAGGTCGCCGGGCTTGAGCTTGTTGCGGGCGACCTTTGGCGCGTCGACGTTGATCATCTCGCGGGTCGAGCGTGGCAGGTTCATGCCCGCTTCTTCGCGGAACAGGTAGCCGATGAAACCGCTGCAGTCGAAGCCGGACTTCTCGGAGGTACCGCCGAAGCGGTAGCGGGTACCGATCAGGGCCATGCCGCGCTCGAGAATGCTGTCGGCCAGCACGGGCAGCTGGTACGGCTTGCCGTTGCTGGAGAAGGCGTCGAGGTCGTCTTCGCTGGCCAGCTCTTCCTCGGTGAATACGGAAGAGGCGGAAGCCTTGGCCTTGACCGATTGCTCGGTGGCCACGCGGTGGTCCTGCGAAGGTTCGACCGGGCCGGTGGAGGCGCAGCCGTAAAGAAGAGTGACAAGTGCAAGTGGCACGAGGGGTGCGAAGCGCTTCAGCATGGGCACGACCGTGTCTGTAGTCCTTTAGAAGGGGGAAACTATGCCTTCTATCGGACCCATTTGCAAATTTTATCGAAAAAGATGTGACTTTTCTGTTTTGACGCTCTGGCACCGTGCTCTCAGGGTTACCAGCCGAGGGTTTCCTTGAGGAACGGGATGGTCAGCTTGCGCTGGGCCTGCAGGGAAGCCTGGTCGAGGCGCTCGAGCAGGTCGAACAGCGCGCTCATGCTGCGCGTGCCGCGGGTGAGGATGAAGTGGCCGACCTCGTCGGTCAGGTGCAGGCCGCGGCGCGAGGCTCGCAGTTGCAAGGCGCGCAGCTTGTCCTCGTCGGACATGCCGCGCATCTGGAAGATCAGTGCCAGGGTCAGCCGCGATTTCAGGTCGGCGAGCTTGATCGGCAGTTCCCGTGGCGAGCTGGACGCCGCCAGCAGCAAGCGCCGGCCGCTGTCGCGCAGGCGGTTGAACAGGTGGAACATCGCCTCTTCCCAGTCCGCCTTGCCGGCAATCACGTGCAGGTCGTCGATGCACACCAGTTCGTACTGTTCGAGGTGGTCGAGCAGTTCGACGCCGCGATCGAGCAGTTGCGCCAGGGGCAGGTAGACGGCGGGTTGACCCAACTGCTGGAAACGCTGGGTGGCGGCCTGCAACAGGTGGGTGCGGCCCACGCCCTGCTTGCCCCACAGGTAGATGAGGCTTTCGGTCCAGCCAGCGTCGGCTTCGCACAGCCGCTCGACATAGCCCAGTGCCGCAGCATTGGCGCCGGGGTAGTAGTTGATGAAGGTGGCGTCGTCGCGCAGACGCACACCCAGGGGCAACTGGATCGGTTTCATGCTCGCGGGCGGTCGCGGGGACCACAGGGGGCCTTTGATGAACAGTGTGCAAAGTCTATACCCGCAGCGCGGACGGCACAATCGGCGAGGGGAATAGCGCAAGTAAAATCAATCAGTTGCACTACTTTACAAGCATCGCGGGGCAAGCCCGCTCTTACGCAGATACCCCTCACAGGTCGGCGTGGGAGCGGGCTTGCCCCGCGATCGGTCAAAGCTCCGGGTCGATCTCCCCGGCATACATGTCCGATTCCTTGTACAGGTCATGAACATGCCGCAGCAGCACCATGATCACCGCCGCCACCGGCAACGCCAGCAACACCCCGGTAAAGCCGAACAGCTCGCCGCCGGCCAGGATCGCGAAGATCACCGCCACCGGGTGCAGGCCGATGCGGTCGCCCACCAGCAGCGGTGTCAGCACCATGCCTTCGAGCGCCTGCCCAACCATGAACACCGCGACGATGCCCAGCATCGGGTAAAGCTCACCGCCGAACTGGAACAACCCGGCGACCAGCGCCGCGCCGATGCCGATGATGAAGCCCATGTACGGCACGATCGCCGCCAGCCCCGCGAGCATGCCGATCAGCAGGCCCAGTTCCAGCCCCACCAGCATCAAGCCGGTGGAATAGATGACGCCCAGTGCCAGCATCACCAGCAGCTGCCCGCGCACGAAGGCCCCCAGCACCTCGTGGCACTCGCCGGCCAGCCCCACCACCTGCGGCTCGCGCTGGCGCGGCAGCAGGCTGCGCAGCTTGGCCATCATCAGGTCCCAGTCGCGCAGCAGATAGAAGCCCACCACCGGGATCAGCACCAGGTTGGCCAGCCAGCCGATCAGCGCCAGGCTCGAAGCGGTGGCCTGGGACAGCAGCACACCGACGATGTCGGTGGTCTGGCCCATGTGCTCGCCGATGGCGGCCTTGATCTTGTCGAACTTCCAGAAACCATCGGCCAGGCCCAGGCGGCTCTGCACCCAGGGCAGCGCCACATGCTGCAACCAATCGAGCATCTGCGGCGCCAGCTCGTACAGGCGCAACAGTTGCTTGGCCAGCATCGGCACCAGCACCAGCAGCAGGGCCAGGAAGATCAAGGTGAACAGGCTGAACACCACCACCACGCCCCAGGTGCGCGACAGGCCGAGCCGCTCCAGGCGATCCACCAGCGGGTCTGCCAGGTAGGCCAACAGGATGCCCACCAGGAACGGCGAGAGGATGTTGTGCAGGAAGTACAGCAGCACGGCGATCACAAAAGCCGCGCCCAGCCAGATCCAACGACGCATATCAATCATTCAAGTATTCCTTACCAGCGAAAACGCAGGCCGTCGAACGGCTTGGCGGCGGTGGCCGGTGGCGTCGCGCCGGCCGGATCCTGCGTGCTCGGCGCAGGCGTGGCGGGCACAGGCTCGGCGGGCAGCTCCTGGAGCTTGGCCAGGCTCAACTGCGCGCGCAGCTGCTCGCGATTGCCGCTGACGCGATAGGTCAGGGTACCGCCATCGGCCATCTGCAGGCGCGCGCCATAAGGCTCGAGCACCCGGCTCAGCTCGGCGTAGCGCGCCAGGTTCATGCCCTGGACCTGCACCTGCAGGTCGCTGCTGGCGCCGGGGCGGGTGACGTAGCGCGGCGCCAGGCGGTTGCTCACCGCCAGCAGCACGGCATCGGCCAGGGCTGCCTGGTCGGCGCCCTCGGCGCTGCCCTGCTCACGCTGATCGCCCAGCCACAGCTGCCACTTGCCCTGCCACTTGCCGTCGGCCTCGTGGGCGTGCACCGCCAGCAGCGCATCGGCGCCATAGCGCTCGGAGGCCTCGCGCAGCGGCGCCGGGTCGTTGCCTTCGAGCAGCTTGGCATTGGCCACCAGTTGCTCCTGCAGGTCGGCCAACGGCAGGCGCAGGGGCAGGCCACGGTGCTGGGCGGCCCGGCGCAGGGGTTCGGCGACGGTCTGGCCATCGCCGACCAGGCTGCTGCCCTCGACGCTGTCGTTCAGCCACCAGCCAAGGATCGACGGCCGATTGCTGCCCCACAGCGCCAGGCCAGCCTGGCGCAGGGCGCGCTCGGTGCTGCCGGGGTCGAACTCGACCAGCACCGACTCCGGCGGCCCGGCCTCGGTGCCGACCTGGTTGATGATCTGCTGCGGGTCCTTGCGCAGGGCGGCCAATGCCGGGTTCTGCGCCGCCTTGGGATCGCCGGTCAGGCGCAACACCAAGGTATCCAGGGCCTTGCCGGTGGCCTGGGCGCGGGCTTCGCCGCCCTGCCCTTCGACCGGTTCGCGCACCTGATACAAGCCAGAGACGGTTTCGGCCTGGGCGACGCTGCCGGCCACAGCCAGGCAGGCACCCGCGAGGAAATTGAGAAGACGCATTGAGGATTCCTGTCCAGATGACCTTGGGGCGACACGCCCTTGCCTGTCGGCTGTGACCGCGCAACCATGGAAAATGCTCCGCGTTGCCAGCCCGTTGCGTGGGTCGCCATGCCTATACCTTATACAGGCACCGGCGCGGCAACCAGTCGCACGGGGTGAAACACGGTTTTTTGCCCAGATTTCCCGCCTGCCCGTCGGCCTGAGGATGGCCGCCTTGGGGCAACCCTGATAAAATCGCGCGCCTTCGCAGACCAGTGACGTACAGGCAGCCGCCGTTTCTGAAACCGGCCTTGGCCGTCCCGGTCGTTTTTCTGAATCCCTCCCTCCTAAAGGCCTGGATCAATGAGCAAGCAACCCTCCCTGAGCTACAAAGACGCCGGTGTAGACATCGACGCCGGCGAAGCACTGGTCGAACGCATCAAGGGCGTCGCCAAGCGCACCGCACGTCCTGAAGTCATGGGTGGCCTGGGCGGCTTCGGCGCCCTCTGCGAGATCCCGGCCGGCTACAAGCAGCCGGTGCTGGTCTCCGGCACCGACGGCGTCGGCACCAAGCTGCGCCTGGCGCTGAACCTGAACAAGCACGACAGCATCGGCCAGGACCTGGTCGCCATGTGCGTCAACGACCTGGTGGTGTGCGGCGCCGAGCCGCTGTTCTTCCTCGACTACTACGCCACCGGCAAGCTCAATGTCGACGTGGCCGCCACCGTGGTCACCGGCATCGGCGCCGGTTGCGAACTGGCCGGCTGCTCGCTGGTCGGTGGTGAAACCGCCGAGATGCCAGGCATGTACGAGGGTGAAGACTACGACCTGGCCGGTTTCTGCGTCGGCGTGGTGGAAAAGGCCGAGATCATCGACGGCTCGAAAGTGGTCACCGGCGACGCCCTGATCGCCCTGCCGTCCTCCGGTCCGCACTCCAACGGCTACTCGCTGATCCGCAAGATCCTCGAGGTTTCCGGCACCGACATCGACAACACCCAGCTCGACGGCAAGCCGCTGGCCGACCTGCTGATGGCGCCGACCCGCATCTACGTCAAACCGCTGCTGCAGCTGATCAAGCAGACCGGCGCGGTCAAAGCCATGGCCCACATCACCGGCGGCGGCCTGCTGGACAACATCCCGCGCGTACTGCCAAAAGGCGCCCAGGCCGTGGTCGACGTGGCCAGCTGGCAGCGTCCGGCGGTATTCGACTTCCTGCAGGAAAAAGGCAACGTCGACGAGCATGAAATGCACCGCGTGCTGAACTGCGGCGTGGGCATGGTCATCTGCGTGGCCCAGGACCAGGTCGACAACGCCCTGAACGTGCTGCGCGCCGAAGGCGAGCAACCGTGGGTGATCGGCCGTATCGACGTGGCCGCCGAAGGCGCCGCCCAGGTCGAGCTGCAGAACCTCAAGGCACACTGATGCCCTGCAATGTAGTCGTGTTGCTGTCGGGCTCCGGCAGCAACCTGCAGGCACTGATCGACAGCAACAGCGCCAGCGACAGCCCGGCACGCATCCGCGCGGTCATCTCGAACCGTGCCGATGCCTACGGCCTCGAGCGCGCCAAGGCCGCCGGCATCGAAACCGCCGTGTTGTCCCACACCGGGTTTGACGGTCGCGAAGCCTTCGACGCGGCGCTGATGGCGCTGATCGACGGCTTCCAGCCCGACCTGGTGGTGCTGGCCGGTTTCATGCGTATCCTCAGTGGCGATTTCGTGCGCCACTACCAGGGCCGCCTGCTGAACATCCATCCGTCACTGTTGCCGAAGTACAAAGGCCTGCACACGCACCAGCGCGCGCTGGAAGCGGGCGACGCCGAGCACGGCTGCAGCGTGCACTTCGTCACCGAGGAACTCGATGGCGGGCCTCTGGTCGTACAGGCTGTGGTGCCCGTGGCAACGGACGACACCGCGCAGACGCTCGCCCAGCGCGTGCACCTGCAGGAACACCAGATCTACCCGCTGGCGGTGCGCTGGTTCGCCGAAGGACGCTTGCGTCTGGGCGAACAGGGTGCATTACTGGATGGCCAGCCGCTGGCGGCCAGCGGTCACTTGATTCGATCCTAGGAGAATTTATGCGTCGCGCCCTGCTCTTGGCTCTCGCCGTGCTCGCCCTGCCCCTCCAGGCAGCTGATCTGAAGCCTTTCGCGGCCAGCTACACCGCCGACTGGAAACAGCTGCCGATGAGCGGCACCGCCGCGCGCAGCCTGGAAAAGAACGCCAACGGTACCTGGAGCTTGAACTTCAAGGCTTCGATGATGATCGCCAGCCTGACCGAGCAAAGCACCCTCAAGTTCGAGAACGACACCCTGCTGCCGCAGCAGTATCACTTCGAGCGCGGCGGCCTGGGCAAGGCGAAGAAGGTCGACCTTAACTTCGACTGGGCCGGCAAGAAGATCACCGGCAGCGACCGTGGCGACGCCATCAACCTGCCGCTCAACCGCGGCGTGCTGGACAAATCGTCCTACCAGCTGGCCCTGCAGCATGACGTGGCCGCCGGCAAGAAGAGCATGACCTACCAGGTGGTCGACGGTGACGAGATCGACACCTACGACTTCCGCGTGCTGGGCACCGAAAAAGTGACCACCAAGACCGGCCAGGTCGACGCGATCAAGGTCGAGCGCGTTCGCGACCCGAGCCAGAGCAAGCGCATCACCGAGCTGTGGTTCGCCAAGGACTGGGACTACCTGCTGGTGCAACTGCGCCAGGTCGAGACCGATGGCAAGGAGTACGTGATCGTGCTGCAGGATGGCACGGTCGATGGCAAGGCGGTCAAGGGTAACTGATACCGCTGCCTGCAATGCCCGAAGCCCCGCCTTGTGCGGGGCTTCTTTTTTGCTGCACACCGCTCTCTCCTGTAGGAGCGGCCTCGTGCCGCGAAAGGGCTGCGCAGCGGCCCCAGGATCTTGGCATCATGCAAAATTGCCGGGGCTGCTGCGCAGCCCTTTCGCGGCACAAGGCCGCTCCTACATGAAACTTGTTTCATCGCTGTTTTATTTACTTAGCCTGCTAACAAATTCTATAAAGGAGTCCTGCGACAGAGTGCCGCAGCCAACCAAGCAGTGGAGTTTGACGATGACAGTCCAGGTAACCGAACGCGACGAATCGAAAATGTCCCACGAAGGCCAGGCCGCTGGCCTGCGGATCTGGGACGTGCATCAACAAGGCCAGCTGGTCGGCATGTTCCATGACGAGCAACAGGCTCAGCAATACCGCATGGAGCTGGAGTACCTCGAGCGCCAACGCCCGGCGCAGTGACCCGGCCCTGCAACAAAAAACCCCGCCAAGGCGGGGTTTTTCGTGCTTACCACATGAGATCGTCAGGGATCTTGTAGGCCGCGTACGGATCGTCCTCGTCCGCCTCCTCGACATGGGTATTGAGCAGCAGGATACGGTTGGGGTCGCGCTCTTGGATCTTCACCGCCGCCTCGCGCGGGATCACCTCGTAGCCGCCGCCGTGGGCGACGATGGCCAGCGCGCCATTGCTCAGCTTGCTGCGCATCAGGGCGTTGACGGCGATGCGCTTGACCTTCTTGTCATCGACGAAGTTGTAGTAGTCCTCGGTGGTCAGCTTGGGCAGGCGGGTCGCCTCGATCAGTTGCTTGATCTGCGCGGCACGGGCCTTCTGCTCGGCCTTCTCTTGGACCTGGCGATTTAACTCCTGGTCCTTCCTGGCCTTCTCGGCCATGGCTTCCTTGGCCAGGCGTTGCTGGCTGTCGTCCACCTCCACCTGACCCTTGTGTTCCAGGCGTTTCTGTTTCTTCTGGGCTTTGTTGGTCTGCGAGACCTGTTTCTGGTTGACCAGGCCGGCTTTGAGCAATTGGTCGCGAAGGGAAAGGCTCATGGGTGTTCACTCACTTATGCATCGGCTCAGCCGCAGCTGGGCAGGTTCTTTTCCTGACGCTTGGCCTCGCCCCAGAGGGCGTCCAGCTCGTCGAGGGTACGATCTTGGATGTTCAGGCCCTGCTCGCGCAATGCCTGTTCGATGAATCGGAAGCGCCGCTCGAACTTGCGGTTGGCGCGGCGCAACGCGTTTTCCGGGTCGTGCTTGAGGTGCCGGGCCAGGTTGACGGTGGCGAACAGCAGGTCGCCCAGTTCGTCCTCCAGCGCGTCGCTGTCGCCGTCGGCCATGGCCTGCAGCACTTCGTCGAGCTCCTCGCGGACCTTGTCCAGCACCGGCAACGCCTCGGGCCAGTCGAAGCCGACCGTGGCAGCGCGCTTCTGCAGTTTGGCGGCGCGGGACAGGGCGGGCAAGGCCGCGGGCACGTCGTCGAGCAGCGACAACTGCTCGGGCTCGCTCTTTTCGGCACGCTCCTCGGCCTTGATCTCCTCCCAACGCGACTTGACCTGGGCCTCGTCGAGCTTGGGTGTGTCCAGCGGCGCGTACAGCTCGCCGGTGGGGAATACATGGGGGTGGCGACGGATCAGCTTGCGTGTGATCGAATCGACCACGCCGTCGAACTCGAAGCGCCCTTCTTCGCGGGCCAGCTGGCTGTAGTAGACCACCTGGAACAGCAAATCACCCAGTTCGCCCTGCAGGTGCTCGAAGTCGCCGCGCTCGATGGTGTCGGCGACTTCGTAGGCTTCCTCGATTGTGTGCGGGACAATGCTGGCGTAGTCCTGCTTGAGGTCCCAGGGGCAGCCATATTGCGGGTCGCGCAGGCGGGCCATGAGGTGCAGCAGGTCTTCAAGGGTGTAGGTCATGGGTTGTCCTTACCGGCCTCATCGCGGGGCAAGTCGCATCGGCGCACCGCCGCTCCCACGGTGGGAATGGGCTTGCCCCGTGATGGCGGTATCAAGGGGTACGATTACGCCGCGTCTCGATGATGTTGGGCAACTGCGAGATCCGCCCCAGCAAGCGCCCGAGGGCGTCGAGGCCCGGGATCTCGATGGTCAGCGACATCAGCGCGGTGTTGTCTTCCTTGTTCGAGCGGGTGTTGACCGCCAGCACGTTGATCTTCTCGTTGAGCAGCACCTGCGACACGTCGCGCAGCAGCCCCGGGCGGTCGTAGGCACGGATGACGATGTCGACCGGGTAGGTCTGCACCGGGATCGGTCCCCAGCTGACCTGGATCATGCGCTCCGGCTCCTTGCCCGCCAGCTGCAGCACCGAGGCGCAATCCTGGCGGTGAATGCTCACGCCACGGCCCTGGGTGATGTAGCCGACGATGGCATCGCCCGGCAGCGGCTGGCAGCACCCGGCCATCTGCGTGAGCAGGTTGCCGACGCCCTGGATCTGGATGTCGCTGCGCTTGCCCGCGCGGATGCCCCGGGCCTGGCGCGGGATCAGCTCGACCGGCTCCAGGCGCTCGGGTTCGAGCAGCTGCTGGGCGGCGTTGACCATGTGCGCCAGGCGCAGGTCGCCGGCGCCAAGGGCGGCGAACATGTCCTCGGCGGTCTTGACGTTGGCCTTT
Organism: Pseudomonas sp. 2hn; assembly: GCF_019646095.1. NCBI lineage: Bacteria > Pseudomonadati > Pseudomonadota > Gammaproteobacteria > Pseudomonadales > Pseudomonadaceae > Pseudomonas > Pseudomonas sp. 2hn. The sequence continues at coordinate 4,440,235 of NZ_CP081016.1, forward strand.
TCCGCCAGGCGTTCGAAGTCCACCTGGGGCAGGCCCAGGCGGCTCAGTTCGCGCTCGATCAGGGTCTTGCCGGCGGCCACGTTCTGGTCGCGGGCCTGCAACTTGAACCAGTGGACGATCTTGGCCCGGGCCCGCGAGGTGGTCACATAGCCCAGGTTGGAGTTCAGCCAGTCGCGGCTCGGGTTGCCGTGCTTGCTGGTGATGATCTCCACCTGCTCGCCGGTCTGCAGGCTGTAGTTCAGCGGCACGATACGGCCGTTGATCTTGGCGCCACGGCAGTTGTGGCCGATCTCGGTGTGCACCCGATAGGCGAAGTCCAGCGGCGTGGCGCCCTTGGGCAGGTCGATGGCGTGGCCGTCGGGGGTGAACACATAGACTCGGTCCGGCTCGATATCGACGCGCAGCTGCTCAGCCAGGCCGCCGATGTCGCCCAGTTCCTCGTGCCACTCCAGCACCTGGCGCAGCCAGGAGATCTTCTCTTCGTAGTGGTTGGAGCTGGGCTTGACGTCGGTGCCCTTGTAGCGCCAGTGCGCGCACACGCCCAGCTCGGCTTCCTCGTGCATGGCGTGGGTGCGGATCTGCACCTCCAGCACCTTGCCCTCGGGGCCGATCACCGCGGTATGCAGGGAGCGGTAGCCGTTTTCCTTGGGGTTGGCGATGTAGTCGTCGAACTCCTTCGGAATGTGCCGCCACAGGGTGTGCACGATGCCCAGCGCGGTGTAGCAGTCGCGCACTTCCGGCACCAGCACGCGCACCGCGCGCACATCGTAGATCTGGCTGAATTCCAGGCCCTTGCGCTGCATCTTGCGCCAGATCGAATAGATGTGTTTCGCCCGGCCGCTGATGTCGGCGTTGACACCGGTGGCCAGCAGCTCGTTCTGCAGCTGGTTCATCACGTCGCTGATGAAGCGCTCGCGGTCCAGCCGGCGCTCGTGCAGCAGCTTGGCGATCTGCTTGTACTGGTCGGGCTCGAGGTAGCGGAACGACAGGTCCTCGAGTTCCCACTTGATATGGCCGATGCCCAGCCGGTGCGCCAGCGGCGCATAGATGTCGAACACCTCGCGGGCCACGCGCAGGCGCTTCTCGTCATCGGCGGCCTTGACCGCTCGGATGGCGCAGGTACGTTCGGCGAGCTTGATCAGCGCCACGCGCACGTCGTCGACCATGGCCACCAGCATCTTGCGCAGGTTCTCGACCTGCGCCTGGGAACCGAGCACCAGCGACTGGCGCGGGCTGAGGCTGGCACTGATGGCCGCCATGCGCAGCACGCCGTCGATCAGCTTGGACACCACCGGGCCGAAACGCTGGCCGACCTCGGCCAGGGTCACCTTGCCTTCGCGCACCGAACGGTAGATGACCGCCGCCACCAGCGAATCCTGGTCGAGCTTGAGGTCGGCGAGGATCTCGGCGATCTCCAGCCCCGCCTGGAAACTGGACGTGCCGTCGGCCCAGGAATGCTTGGCCGGATTGCCTTTCTTCTCGACTTCATGGGCGAACTCGCAGGCCTCTTTCAGCCCCGGGCGATCGAGCTGCGAATCGACGCTCACCACATGATCGAGCCATGCTTCGAGATTGATACTGCCGTCGTTGTTGACCGGCTGGTGCACTCTCACCTGTACCATCTATGTTCTACCTTTCCATACAGCGCACCACGCGGGTGCACTGGCTATCACCTGTGCGTCCCTCACTCCCTGAAGGGCGCACCAAGAGGGCCAGCCCGGCTAGCCCGCTTCGAATAACGCCATGGCCTCGACATGCGCCGTCTGAGGAAACATGTCGAGAATCCCGGCCCTTTTTAACCGGTACCCCTGCCCGACCAGCACTTGCGTATCTCGCGCCAGCGTGGCCGGGTTGCACGATACGTAGACCAACCGCTTCGCGCCCAGTCGGGCGATGCCTTGCACCACCTCGAAAGCCCCGTCGCGCGGTGGATCCAAGAGTACCGCAGAAAAGCCCTCGGCGACCCATCCGGCGCCTGCCAAAGGCTGCGATAAATCGGCCTGAAAAAACCGAGCGTTATGCACATTATTGCCGTCGGCGTTGGCCGCGGCGCGCTCGACCATGGCCTGCACGCCCTCCACCGCCACCACCTCGCGCGCCTGGCGAGCCAGGGGCAAGGCGAAGTTGCCCAGGCCACAGAACAGGTCCAGGACCCGCTCGTGCGCCTCGGGCGCCAGCCAGGCCAAGGCCTGCTGGATCATCAATGTGTTGACCTGGGCGTTGACCTGGACGAAATCACCCGGCCGCCAGGCCAGTTCCAGGCCCCAGGGTTCCAGGGCGAAGCCCAGTTGCGCTGCGGCATCCACCGGCGCCGGCTCGCCCTCGCCCTGCAGCCACAGCTGGGCGCCGGCCTCGCGGCAGAACGCCTCGAGCCGCGCCAGGTCTTCACTGGGTAATGGCGCCACATGCCGCACCAGCACCGCCTCGGCGTTGCCGCTGAACAGCTCCACGTGCCCCAGCGCCTGCGGCTTGCCCAGGCTGCGCAACACGGTCGGCAGGTGGCGCATGATCGACTGCAAGGGTTGTACCAGCACCGCGCACTCGTCGATGCCGACGATGTCCTGGCTGGCCTCGGCGCGGAACCCCACGTCCAGTTGGCGCGCCTTGGTGTCCCAGCGTACCGCGACCCGCGCCCGACGGCGGTAGCCGAATTCCGGTCCGCTCAGGGGAACAGCCCACTCCTCGGGCTGCACGCCAGCCACCCGCTGCAGCTGCTCGGCGAGCAGGCGCTGCTTGAGTGCCAGCTGGCCGTCATGGGGCAGGTGCTGGAGGTTGCAGCCACCGCAGCGGGCGTAGTGCCGGCAAGGTGCTTCGCGGCGCTCGGGGCTGGCCTGGAACACGCGCTCCAGGCGCGCCTCGACCACCTTGCCACGGGCAGCGAGCACCCGCGCCTCGACGTCCTCGCCGGCCAACGCGCCGCTGACGAACCAGGTACGTCCTTCGATGAAGGCGATGCCGCGACCGTCACCGGCCACGCGCTCGATCGACAGACGCTGCTTCTTGCCCACGGGCACCTGTGCGGCACGGTTGCCGCCGGCCGGCTGAAAACGCAGGCCGGTGTTGCTTTTCTTTCTGGACATCAGGTCGGATCGAACAGGCCGGTGGAGAGATAACGGTCGCCGCGGTCGCAGATGATGGCGACCATCACCGCGTTCTCGACTTCACGGGACAGGCGCAGCATCGCCGCCACCGCACCGCCGGAGGATACGCCACAGAAAATGCCCTCTTCGCGGGCCAGGCGACGGGTGGTTTCCTCGGCCTCCTGCTGGGACATGTCGACCACGCGATCGACCCGAGTGGCGTCGAAGATCTTCGGCAGGTATTCGTGGGGCCAGCGGCGGATGCCGGGGATGGCCGAGCCTTCCATCGGCTGCAGGCCGACGATCTGCACCGCCGGGTTCTGCTCCTTGAGGTACTGCGAGCAGCCCATGATGGTGCCGGTGGTGCCCATGGAGCTGACGAAATGGGTGATGGTGCCCTGGGTCTGCTGCCAGATTTCCGGGCCGGTGCTGTTGTAATGGGCGATCGGGTTGTCGCCGTTGGCGAACTGGTCAAGGACCAGGCCGCGGCCTTCGGCCTGCATCTTCTCGGCGAGGTCGCGCGCGCCCTCCATGCCCTCTTCCTTGGTCACCAGGATCAGCTCGGCGCCGTAGGCGGTCATCGCCGCCTTGCGCTCGGCGGTGGAGTTGTCCGGCATGATCAGGATCATCTTGTAGCCCTTGATCGCCGCGGCCATGGCCAGGGCGATGCCGGTGTTGCCGGAGGTGGCTTCGATGAGGGTGTCGCCGGGCTTGATCTGGCCACGCAGCTCGGCGCGGGTGATCATCGACAGCGCCGGCCGGTCCTTGACCGAACCTGCCGGATTGTTGCCTTCGAGCTTGAGCAGCAAGGTGTTGCTGGTGTCCCCGGCGATGCGCTGCAGGCGAACCAGTGGCGTATGGCCGATGCAATCGGCGATGGTTGGGTACTGCAGGGTCATGGGCGTTTTCGCAATCCGGACGGCAGGGGCGACTATCATACCGGCAAACCCAGCGTGGCCATATCACGCAATTGCTGGATGTTATAACGGGTGGCTATAAGCGCGGAGGCCTGGCACCCGCTTTGCGGGTGATCGCGGGGCAAGCCCGCCCTCATGGAACAAACCGTAACTCATTGATTTAGCTTGACCCTGTGGGAGCGGGTTTACCCGCGAAGAATCCAGCGCGGTGTATGGCACCGGCTCCGCCGGTGTTCGCGGGTAAACCCGCTCCCACAGGGGGACAGTTCACAGCGCGGCAACGCAAATTTCCTACGGGGTGTGCGGAGCCTTTGTGAGAGTGTTTTTTTCCCCCGATGGGCTCGACTCCCCCGCAGCCAGGCGCATGCACAAGCGCAGGCCATGCTCGCCATTGACCGCCCACACGCTCCCACCCTGGCGGCGAATGGCATTGCGGGCAATGCTCAAGCCCAAACCGAAACCACCGTCCCCAGGCCGCGAACCCTCCAGCCGGGAAAACGGCGCGAAGATCCGCTCAAGGTCATCCTCGGCCACGCCACCGCCCTCGTCCTCCAGGTCGATACGCCAATACCCGCCCTCTCGCCAACCGCTCAGGCGCACCAGGCCCGCCTCGGGTGAATGACGAATGGCGTTGCGCAGCATGTTCTCCAATGCCTGGGCCAGGTCGTTGAGGCTGCCCTGCACCCAGCAGTCGGCCGACAGCTCGCAACGCAGCCGTCGCGGTGCCCAGCCACTTTCGTAGCAGGCGTTCTCGCTGAGCAGGTCCCACAGCGCCGCCACCTGGATCGGCTCGAGGTTCACCGGCGCGCGCTCGGCGTCCTGCCAGGCCAGTTGCAAGGTGTCCTCGACCAGCTGCTGCATGCCATCCACCTCGCGGTGCAGGCGTTCGCGCAGGCGCTGCAGGTCGGTCTCGCCATCGCAGGCAACGCGCAGGCGGCTGAGCGGCGTTCGCATCTCGTGGGACAGGTCGCGCAGCAACTGCTGCTGCAGGGCCACGGTACCCTGCAGGCGCTCGGCCATCTGGTCGAAGGCGCGGGCCAGCTCGCCCAGTTCGTCCTTGCGCCGGGTGGTACGCGAATCCAGGCGCGCCGCCAGCTGGTCGGCGCGCCAGGCATTGGCCTGCTCGCGCAACTGGTTGAGCGGCACGATCAACATGCGGTACAGGCCGACGCATAGCAGCAAGGTGAACAGCCCGGGGATGATGCCGTTGGTGACGACGCGCCAGAACAACCGGTACTGGCCGGGGTTGAAGCGCTCCGGCAGTTCGATCACCAGCATGCCCTGCTCCGGGGCGCCGGGGAACGGCAGGCGCAACCAGGGCTGGCCGATGGTGCGCCGGCTCATGGGCCAGTCGACGCCACGCAGGCGGGTCAGGCGCTGGGCCTGGCCAGCAGTCAGGTCGGCGCTGCCCAGCGGCTGCAGATCGCCATCGAGCACGCCCACCCAGCCCCGCTCGCGCTCGCGCATGGTGGCCAGCCAGGCGTCCACGCCCTCACGGTCGCCGCTGCGCCAGGCCTGCTCGGCTTCGGCCGCATAGCCGCGCAACACTTGCCGTGCCGGCTCGGAGAGGAAAGCATCCTGGGTTTCCATGTGCCGGCCCCAGCTGTAGCTCAGGCCAATCATCAGCAGGCAGAAGCCCACCAGCAGGACGGTCAGTTTCCAGAACAGCGAGTGACGGTCAAGCACGGTTCAGTCGGCCTCGCCCGCGCCGAACACATAGCCTTTGCCCCACACGGTACGCACTTGTCGCTCGTGGTAGCCGATGGCCTTGAGCTTGCGGCGGATCTGGCTGACGTGCATGTCCAGGCTGCGGTCATGCCGCGAGTAGCCGCGCTGCAGTACCTGCTGGTAAAGGAAGGGCTTGCTCAGCACCTCGTCCTGGCTGCGGTGCAGGGTGTCGAGCAGACGGTATTCGCTGGGGGTCAGACCGGCACAGGCTCCGGCGAGGCTGACATCGGTGGCCTGCTCGTCGAAATGCAACTGCCCGGTTTCCACCTCACGCGGCGCCCGAGCGCGTCGCTCGAAGGCCACCCGGCGCAGGATCGCCTCGATGCGCACGCGCAGCTCGGCAAAGCTGAACGGCTTGGGCAGGTAGTCGTCCGCGCCGCGTTCGAAGCCGCTGATGCGGTCGGCCTCGGCGCCCAACGCCGACATCAGGATCACCGGCGTGGCGCTGCGCCGACGCAGACTGGCCAGGGCGTCCAGACCATTGAGGCCGGGCAGCAGGATATCCATCAGCACCAGGTCGAACACCTGCCGGCCCGCCGCCTCCAGGCCTTCGAGGCCATTGCGGCACCAGGTCACCTGGAAGCCGCCGCGCTGCAACTCGTCATGCAGGTAGGCGCCCAGCACGGGATCGTCCTCGATGGCGAGGATGTTGGTCGCGTGAATCGCTTCAGGATGCATTGGCAACTGCCATCAATTCTCAGTTACGCGATTATTGGACAAGCGGTCCGAACAAGGCAACCGTCGTCCGACTGGCGCGACCTCGAAGTGGCCGCGCCGGCAACGCCAGCCGAGAAAAGCAAAAACCACTACAAATCCTGTGCATTACCCCTCAGCGCAGAGTAACGTTCCCGCTGATGCGCGAACCGCGCCTTTAACAGCACATGACAGGAGACAGGTGTGCTCGACCGTTTGGGAATCCGCAGCCGCGTCCTGCTGCTGGCCTTGCTGCCCGCCAGCCTGATGGCCCTGGTACTGGGCAGTTACTTCACCTGGCTGCAACAGAGCGACCTGCGCACGCAACTGCTGCAGCGCGGCAAGATGATCGCCGAGCAGCTGGCGCCTTTGGCGGCACCGGCCCTCGCCCGCCAGGCCCCGGCGCAACTGGAGCGCATCGCCGCCCAGGCCCTGGAGCAGGCCGACGTGCGCGCCGTGGCGTTCCTCGCCGCCGACCGCACGCGCCTGGCCCACGCCGGCCCGAGCATGCTCAACCAGCCGCCCAGCGGCGGCACCGGCACGCAGCTGCTGCAGCGCACGGGCAACGACGCCACCCGCTACCTGATGCCGGTGTTCGGCCATCACCGCGACCTGGCCACCGACGCCGTGCCCGCCGAGGCCGAGCGCCTGCTCGGCTGGGTGGAAATCGAGCTGTCCCATGACGGCACCCTGCTGCGCGGCTACCGCAACCTGTTCACCAGCCTGCTGCTGATCCTCGCCTGCCTGAGCCTGACCGCGTTGCTGGCCCTAAGCATGAGCCGCACCATCAACAACCCGATCAACCGCATCAAGCACGCGGTCAACCAGCTCAAGGACGGCCACCTGGACGAGCGCCTGCCGGCCATGGGCAGCCATGAGCTCGATGAGCTGGCCGCCGGCATCAACCGCATGGCCGAGACCCTGCACAGCGCCCACGAAGAGCTGCAGCACAGCATCGACCAGGCCACCGAGGACGTGCGCCAGAACCTGGAGACCATCGAGATCCAGAACATCGAGCTGGACATGGCGCGCAAGGAGGCCCTGGAGGCCAGCCGCATCAAGTCCGAGTTCCTCGCCAACATGAGCCACGAGATCCGCACCCCGCTCAACGGCATCCTCGGCTTCACCCACCTGTTGCAGAAGAGCGAGCTGACCCCGCGCCAGCTCGACTACCTCGGCACCATCGAGAAGTCCGCCGACAACCTGCTGGGGATCATCAACGAGATCCTCGACTTCTCTAAGATCGAGGCCGGCAAGCTGGTGCTCGACAGCATCCCGCTGAACCTGCGCGACCTGATCCAGGACACCCTGACCATCCTCGCCCCGGCCGCCCACGCCAAGCAGCTGGAACTGCTCAGCCTGGTCTACCGCGACACGCCGCTGTCGCTGGTGGGCGACCCGCTGCGGCTCAAGCAGATCCTCACCAACCTGGTGAGCAACGCCATCAAGTTCACCCGCGAAGGCACCATCGTCGTGCGCGCCATGCTCGAGGACGAACAGGAAGACAGCGTGCAACTGCGCATCAGCGTTCAGGACACCGGCATCGGCCTCTCGCCCCAGGATGTGCGCACCCTGTTCCAGGCTTTCAGCCAGGCCGACAACTCACTGTCGCGCCAGCCCGGCGGCACCGGCCTGGGGCTGGTGATCTCCAAGCGCCTGATCGAGCAGATGGGCGGCGAGATCGGCGTCGACAGCACGCCCGGCGAAGGCTCGCAGTTCTGGATCAGTCTCAACCTGCCCAAGGCCCACGACGACGCCGAGGAACAACCCGCCCAGGCCCTGCTCGGCCGCCGCGTGGCCATCGTCGACGGCCACGACCTGGCACGCCAGGCGCTGGAGCACCAACTGGAGGACTGCGGCCTGGCGGTCAGCGTGTTCGCCTCCTGCGACCAGCTGCTGCAAGGCGTGCAGGCCGCCAGCCAGGCCGGGCAGCCGTTCGAGTTCGCCGTGCTCGGGGTCAACCTGGGCAGCCTGGCCCCGGAACAGCTGGGCCAGTACCACCAGCAGCTCGAACGCCTCGGCTGCCAGTGCGTGGTGCTCTGCCCGACCACCGAGCAGCCGCTCTACCACCCTTACCTGCCCAATGCCCATGGCCAACTGCTGGCCAAGCCGACCTGCACCCGCAAGCTGCGCCGCCTGCTGCTGGAACTGGTGCAGCCGCGCCGCCCAGTGTGCGAGCAGCGCAACCAGGGTGGCCAGCGCATGCCGAAGATCCTCTGCGTCGACGACAACCCGGCCAACCTGCTGCTGGTGCAGACCCTGCTCGAAGGCATGGGCGCCGAGGTGCTGGCGGTGGACAACGGCTACGGCGCGGTACAGGCCGTGCAGGACGAACCCTTCGACCTGATACTGATGGATGTACAGATGCCCGGCATGGACGGTCGCGCCTGCACCGAGCAGATCCGCCAGTGGGAAAGCAGCCAGAGCGGCCCACCCCTGCCGATCGTGGCCCTCACCGCCCACGCCATGGCCAACGAAAAACGCGCCCTGCTGCACAGCGGCATGGACGACTACCTGACCAAGCCGATCAGCGAGCGCCAGCTGTCCCAAGTGGTGATGAAGTGGACCGGCCTGAGCCTGGGCTCACCGCCACCGGAGCGCGCCAGCGAACGCCTGCCCGACAGCAGCGAGCTGAAGGTGCTCGACCCGGAGGAAGGCCTGCGCCTGGCGGCCGGCAAGCCAGACCTGGCGGCGGACATGCTGGCCATGCTGCTGGCCTCGCTGGAATCCGACCGCGAAGCCATCCTGGCCGCGCGCAATGCCGCCGACCGCACGGCGATGATCGAGCGCGTGCACCGGCTCAACGGCGCCTCGCGCTATTGCGGCGTGCCGCAGTTGCGGGCGGCCTGCCAGCGCAGCGAAACCTTGCTCAAGCAGGACAGCCCCCAGGCGTTGCAGGCCCTGGACGAACTGGACCAGGCCATCAACCGACTGGCCGAGCAGGCGCGCCAGAGCGCGTAGGAGACACAGGTCAACGCCAAAACCAGCCCTATGGCTAGACTGGTGGCATTTCAGATAGGACTCAGACCATGCGCGCCCTGTTGTTCAGCAGCCAACACTACGACCAGGAAAGCTTCACCCGCGCCGCCAGTGCGGGCAGCGTGGAGCTGCACTACCAGCCCGCCCGCCTGACCCTCGATACCGCGCCCCTGGCCCAGGGCTTCGAGGTGGTCTGCGCCTTCATCAACGACGAGCTCGACGCCCCGGTGCTGGAGCGCCTGGCCGCCGGCGGCACGCGCCTGATCGCCCTGCGCTCGGCCGGCTACAACCATGTCGACCTGGCCGCGGCGCAGCGCCTGGGCCTGACCGTGGTCCGCGTCCCGGCCTACTCGCCCCACGCCGTCGCCGAGCACGCCGTGGCCCTGATCCTGGCCCTCAACCGCCGTTTGCACCGGGCCTACAACCGTACCCGCGAAGGCGACTTCACCCTGCACGGGCTGACCGGCTTCGACCTGCATGGCAAGACCGTCGGCGTGGTCGGCACCGGCCAGATCGGCGCCGCCTTCGCCCGCATCATGGCCGGCTTCGGCTGCCAGCTGCTGGCCTACGACCCCTACCCCAACCCCGAGCTGGTCGCCCTCGGCGCCCGCTACCTGGAACTGCCCGAGCTGTTGCGCCAGGCACGCATCATCAGCCTGCACTGCCCGCTGACCGAGCACACCCGCCACCTGATCAACGCCCAGAGCCTGGCGCAGTTGCAGCCCGGCGCCATGCTGATCAACACCGGCCGCGGCGCGCTGGTCGACACCCCGGCGCTGATCGACGCGCTCAAGAGCGGCCAGCTCGGCTACCTGGGGCTCGATGTGTATGAAGAGGAGGCGCAGCTGTTCTTCGAGGACCGTTCCGACCTGCCGCTGCAGGATGACGTGCTGGCACGCCTGCTGACCTTCCCCAACGTGATCGTCACCGCCCACCAGGCCTTCCTCACCCGCGAGGCCCTGGACGCCATCGCCGCGACCACCCTGGACAACATCAACCGCTGGGCGGCAGGCAATCCACACAATCTTGTAAACGGTTGATGCTAGGATACGCGGCAATTTTGGAGGACCCATGGTCGAACACGATTTCCGCTACACCCTTTTCAACCCGCAACACACCCTGATCGAGTGCCGCGCGCTGGTGCCGGGCCGTTATCAGGTCACCGGCAACGGCGGCTCGATCCAGAAGGGCGACGTCCTGCTGGTCACCCTCAAGGGCAGCAAAGACCTGTCCATGCGCCTGACCGTCGAGACCGTGCGCCACCTGATCAACCCGCACGGCCAGTGGGTCGCCGTGGCCCAGGGCCCGGCGTTCAACGAGCTGGAAATCCTCAACTGGCAGGTCAAGTGCGACAGCTGCGACGCGGTGCTGGACTTCGAGTTCGCCAACGACGCCAAGCTGGGCAAGAAGGGCCAGGCCCCGGCCGCCAGCGCGCGTATCCAGGAACTGGGCTGGGCGAGCAAGGGCGACAAGCACCTGTGCCCGCAGTGCCGGGAGCGTGGTTGAGTGAAACAGCTGCTGACCGGCGCGCTGATCGCCTGCGGCCTGATGGGCTGCGCCGCACAACCCTCGAAGCTGCAGCAGGAGCAGAGCTACGTGCTGGAGTGGATCGGTGAGCGCCCGCTGATCGACTACAGCCACCTGACACTGACCCTGGCCAGCGATGGTCGCGCCTATGGCAACGGCGGCTGCAACCACTGGTTCGCGCCTTACACACTGGATGGCGAGCGCATCAGCTTCGGCAAGGTCGGCAAGACCCGCAAGCTGTGCGCGCCAGCGCTGATGGACCAGGAAAAACGCTTCCTGCAGGCGCTGGAAACGGTGCAGCGCTGGGATGTGTCGCCGATCGAGCAGATCCGCTTCTGGCCGGTTGAAGGCAAGCCGCTACGGTTCTGGCCTGAGGAAGGCTGAAACCATCGCGGGGCAAGCCCGCTCCCACGTGGGAGCGGGCTTGCCCCGCGATGCTGGAACTCAGGCGCCGCCCTTGAGCGCCCTGATCTTCGCCTGCAACCCTTCAAGCGTCTGCTCGCCCATCAGTTGCTCACGCACCTTGCCCTTGTCATCGATGATGTAGGTCACCGGTAGCGCCTCGCTGCGCGGCAGCTCGTAGCGCTCGGCCGGGTCCTGGGCCAGCACGGTGAAACCGATGCCCAGGGTATCGGCGGCGGCTTTCAGGTCCGGCCCCTGCAGACCATCGAAGTTCACCCCCACCACGCGAATGCCCTGTGCCTCCCACTGCTTGGCGGCGGCATTGAGTTCAGGGATTTCCGTACGGCACGGGCCACACCATTCGGCCCAGTAGTTGAGCACCAGCCAGTGCCCGTCGATCTGTTCGGCCTTTACCGTGTTGCCGTGCTGGTCCACGCCGTAGTCCGCACCGCAGCCGCCGAGCAACAGGCTCGCGGTGATGGCCAGTGCAGCTGCCAAACGCCTTGCCATGGGTCAATCCTTCTCGAAGTTTTCAAGCATTGAAGTCGGTCGCTGCGGTTAGAATAGCCGCCACACCCAGCTGGATGCGACCCGTCATGACCGATCTGACCCTCTATCATAACCCGCGCTGCTCGAAATCCCGCGGCGCCCTGGAACTGCTCGAGGCACGCGGCCTGGCGCCGACCATCGTGCGCTACCTCGAGACCCCGCCGGACGCCGCCACCCTCGAACAGCTGCTGGCCAAGCTGGGCATCGGCGCGCGCCAGCTGCTGCGCACCGGCGAAGACGAATACAAGGCCCTCGACCTGGCCAACCCGGCCCTGAGCGACGCCCAGCTGATCAAGGCCATGGCCGAGCATCCCAAGCTGATCGAGCGCCCGATTCTGGTGGCCGGTGACAAGGCCGTTGTCGGCCGCCCGCCGGAGAAGGTCCTGGAGATCCTGCCGTGAGCGAACCCTACATTCTGGTGCTGTACTACAGCCGCCACGGCTCGACCAGCGAGATGGCCCGGCATATCGCCCGCGGCGTCGAGATGGCCGGCCTGGAGGCGCGCCTGCGCACCGTGCCGGCGATCTCCACCGAATGCGAAGCCGTGGCCCCGGACATCCCGGCCAGCGGCGCGCTGTACGCCACCCTCGATGACCTGCGCCATTGCGCGGGCCTGGCCATGGGCAGCCCGACCCGCTTCGGCAACATGGCCGCGCCGCTCAAGTACTTCCTCGACGGCACCAGCAGTCTGTGGCTGGGCGGCGAGCTGGTGGGCAAGCCGGCGGCGGTGTTCACCTCCACCGCCAGCCTGCACGGCGGCCAGGAGACCACCCTGCTGTCGATGCTGCTGCCGCTGATGCACCACGGCATGCTGGTCACCGGCCTGCCCTACAGCGAATCGGCGCTGCTGGAAACCCGTGGCGGCGGCACGCCGTACGGTGCCAGCCACCATGCCGGCGCCGACGGCAAGCGTGAGCTGGACCCGCACGAGATCACCCTGTGCCGCGCGCTCGGGCAGCGCCTGGCGAAGACGGCCAAGGCCCTGGGTGGCGAACGTGGCTAGAAAGCCCAAGGTCTTGCCGCCACTGGACTGGCTGGCCCCGCGGGTGCGCTTTACCCGCGCCCTGAGCCTGGCCTGCTTCTTCGGCCTGATCGCCCTGCTGGTGGTGAACAACCTGTGGTTCGCCGACCTGCACGGGGCGCGGGTCGAGGTGATCATGGCCATCGAGCTGATCCCCCTGCTGCTCTTGCTGCCGGGCATGCTGATGGGCAGCGCCCGGGCGCATGCCTGGACCTGCTTCGTGGTGAACATCTACTTCATCAAGGGCGTGCTGGCGGCGTTCGATCCGGCGCGGGCGCTGTTCGGCTGGGTCGAGGTGCTGGTGAGCCTGGGGTTGTTCGTCAGCGGGTTGCTGTTCGTGCGCTGGAAGTTCCAGCAGGAGCGGCGCCTGGCGGGTGAAGGAAGCTGAACGCCATCGCGGGGCAAGTCGCATCGGCGCACCGCCGCTCCCACGCCCCTTCCCGCAATTGGGGACAGGGCGTGGGAGCGGGCTTGCCCCGCGATCTCAATGATTGACGGTATGCGCCAGCATCACCGACAACTGGCACAGCGGCCGGCCGCTCTCTGCATGCCACTGGTTGAACGCCTGCTGCACCAGTGCCAGGTCACGCTGGCTGGTCGGCGGCTTGTCGATGATCTTCTGCGCGATCAGCGCCGCCGCCATGTCATCGGTGGGAATGAAGGTATCCTTGCCGACCATCCGCAGGAACCGCGGCGCCGACAACCCACCCAACTGGTTGCCATGCTTGGCCAGGTACTTCCACAACCCGACGATATCGGTCTCTGGCCAGTCGGCGATGAACGCGCCGAAACTGCCCTTCTCCTTGGCCACGTCCAGCACCATCTGCGCATTGCGCGGCACGCTCTTGAGCTTGCCCAGGTGGCGGATGATGCGCTCGTCGTGCATCAGCCGCTCCAGGTGCTCGGCGCCCATCAGCACCACCTTCTGCGGGTCGAAACCGAAAAACACCTGCTCGAACGCCGGCCACTTGGCGTCCACCAGGCTGTGCTTGAGCCCGGCGCGGAACACGCGCAAGGCCAGGGTCGACAGGTAGCGGTCGTCAGGGATGTCGCGCAGCTGCGCGGGCGTGCGCGGCTGCGGCAGGAAGGCTTCCAGCGCCTGGGCCGAACCGAAGCGGTTCAGGCAGTACTCGTGCAACCACTGATAGTCGCGCATGGGCTCAGATGTTCAGCACGTCGAGGAAACGCGGGGTGGCGCTCTCGTCGATCTTCAGGCTGGTGAAATCGAACAGGTTGCGGTCGGCCAGCTGCGACGGCGCGACGTTCTGCAAGGCGCGGAAGATGCTCTCGGTGCGACCCGGGTGCTTGCGCTCCCACTCCACCAGCATGTCCTTGACCACCTGGCGCTGCAGGTTCTCCTGCGAGCCGCACAGGTTGCACGGGATGATCGGGAATTCCTTCATGTCCGAGTAGGCCTGGATGTCCTTCTCGCTGCAGTAGGCCAGCGGGCGGATCACCACGTTGCGGCCATCGTCGGCGCGCAACTTCGGCGGCATGCCCTTGAGCGCGCCGTTGAAGAACATGTTGAGGAAGAAGGTCTCGACGATGTCGTCGCGGTGGTGACCCAGGGCCATCTTGGTCGCGCCGATCTCGTCGGCGAAGGTGTACAGGGTGCCGCGACGCAGGCGCGAGCACAGCGAGCAGGTGGTCTTGCCCTCCGGTACCAGCTCCTTGACCACCGAGTAGGTGTCCTTCTCGACGATGTGGTACTCGACGCCCAGCTCTTTCAGATAAGCCGGCAACACGTGCTCGGGGAAGCCCGGCTGTTTCTGGTCCATGTTCACCGCGACGATGTCGAACTTGATCGGCGCCACCTTCTGCAGGTGCAACAGAACGTCGAGCATGGTGTAGCTGTCCTTGCCGCCGGACAGGCAGACCATGACCTTGTCGCCATCCTCGATCATGTTGTAGTCGGTGATGGCTTCGCCGGCGAGACGACGCAGGCGTTTTTGCAGTTTGTTCTGGTTGACCGAGAGGGTGCCCATAGCGCTTGGATCCGCGAGGTGTGACAAAAGCCGGCTATTTTACGCACAAACCGCACGGCGCAGTAGGTGAATCCGATAAAGACTTCAAGGGAATCAGCACCGCGCCTGACAGCGCAATTTGCTCTAAAAACCCGGTTTTACGCGGGGAACGGCTTCCTATACTGCGACATAAGGCCACATTGGCGCAGTACTTGGTGTCCTGGCCTCGGGCCATCGGCGCTCCATCCGGGGGGCGTTTGGCAACGACGATAGGAGTGACCCGTATGATTCATCACGTTGTAGGGCTGTTCACCCACCCTGACCAGGAGTGGCGGGAGATCCGTGGCGAGGAAGAAAGCATCAGCCACATGTACCTGACGCACACGCTGATCCTGGCGGCGATCCCCGCCGTCTCGGCGTTCATCGGCACCACCCAGGTCGGCTGGGTGATCGGCGAACGGCCGGCGGTGATGCTGACCATGGAAAGCGCGCTGTGGATGAGCATCATGTCGTACCTGGCGATGCTCGCCGGGGTCGCGGTGATGGGCGCCTTCATCCACTGGATGGCGCGCACCTACGACGCCAACCCGAGCATGGCGCAGTGCATCGCCTTCGCCACCTACACCGCCACCCCGCTATTCATCGGCGGACTCGCGGCGCTGTACCCGCACCTGTGGCTGGGCATGCTGATCGGCACGGCGGCCATCTGCTACACCGTGTACCTGTTGTATGTCGGCTTGCCGACGTTCATGAACATACCGTCGGATGAAGGCTTCCTGTTCTCAAGCTCGGTGCTGGCGGTGGGCCTGGTGGTACTGGTGGCGATCATGGCCGCGACCGTGATCATCTGGGGACTGGGCGTGGGGCCCGTCTATACCAACTGACGCATACCTATAGATCCAACCAACACTGGGGCATCACCCGAGGCCGCCGCAAGGCGGCTTCGTTTCGTGTGCCTGACCGGCGGCTCGGCAGCCGGCCTGTGCCTGCGGCATAATGCCCGGTCAGGAGAACTACCCCGCCATGCCCGAGCTGCTCAGACAACGCGTCGAAACCTGTTACCAGCAAGCCGAAACCTTCTTCAAACGCCCCTTTCCGCGCCCGCAGGTCAGCTTCAAGCTGCGCGGCCAGAAGGCCGGTGTCGCCCACCTGCACGAGAACCTGCTGCGCTTCAACCTGCAGCTGTACCGCGAGAACCAGGAAGACTTCCTGCGCCAGACCGTGGCCCACGAGGTCGCCCACCTGGTGGCCCACCAGCTGTTCGGTGACCGCATCCAGGCCCATGGCGAGGAGTGGCAGCTGATCATGCGCGGGGTGTACGAACTGCCGCCAAACCGTTGCCACAACTACGAGGTGCAGCGGCGGGTGGCGACGCGCTACATCTACCGCTGCCCGTGCCCGGAGAGCGACTTTCCGTTCACCGCCCAGCGGCACAAGCTGGTGCACCAGGGCCGGCGGTATCTGTGCCGGCGGTGCCGGGAGATTCTGGTGTACAGCGGCGAAACCCGCGTCGAGTAGTTACCGGGCACGTCCCTGTAGGAGCGGCCTTGTGCCGCGAAAGGGCCGCGCAGCGGCCCCGGCGATATTTGCATCAGCGCTGAAATCCTGGGGCCGCTTTGCGGCCCTTTCGCGGCACAAGGCCGCTCCTACAGGGGGGGTAGGCTTATGCTAGTGACACAAAAAAGGCGACCCGAAGGTCGCCTTTTTGCATTTCACACGTCGATCAACGCGCCGGGCCTTCGGCCACGCCCAGGTCGTCAGTCGGACGGGTGTCGACCAGCGGCGAACCGCCGGACGCCAGTTCCGCCTGCAGGGTGTCGGTGTCCAGCTCCTTGACCCACTTGGCCACGACCACGGTGGCCACGGCGTTGCCGATCAGGTTGGTCAGGGCGCGGGCTTCGGACATGAAGCGGTCGATACCCAGGATCAGCGCCAGGCCCGCCACCGGCAGGTGACCGACGGCCGACAGGGTCGCGGCCAGCACGATGAAGCCGGAACCTGTGACGCCCGCGGCACCTTTGGAGGCCACCAGCAGCACCAGCAGCAGGGTGATCTGGTGGGTGATGTCCATGGTGGTGTCGGTGGCCTGGGCGATGAACACCGCGGCCATGGTCAGGTAGATCGAGGTACCGTCCAGGTTGAACGAGTAGCCGGTCGGGATCACCAGGCCAACCACGGATTTCTTCGCGCCCAGACGCTCCATCTTGGCCAGCATGCGCGGCAGGGCCGATTCGGAGGACGAGGTGCCCAGCACGATCAGCAGTTCTTCACGGATGTAGCGGATCAGCTTGATCACGCTGAAGCCATGGGCGCGGCAGATACCACCCAGCACCACCAGGATGAACAGCACGCAGGTGATGTAGAAGCAGGCCATCAGGTAGCCCAGCTGTACCAGCGAGCCCACGCCGTATTGGCCGATGGTGAAGGCCATGGCACCGAAGGCGCCGATCGGGGCCAGCTTCATGATCATGTTGATGATGTTGAACATGACATGGGCGAAGCGGTCGATCAGGTCCAGCACCGGCTTGCCGTAGCTGCCCAGGCGGTGCAGGGCGAAGCCGAACAGTACCGAGAACATCAGCACTTGCAGGATGTCGCCATTGGCGAAGGCGCCGACCACGGTGTTGGGGATGACGTTGAGCAGGAAGCCCACGGTGGTCTGCTGCGCGCCGGCGGCGGCGTAGGCGGCCACGCTGCTGGCGTTCAGGGTGCTGACGTCGACGTGCATGCCGGCGCCCGGCTGGACCACGTTGACCACGACCAGGCCGATGATCAGGGCGATGGTGGAGACGATCTCGAAGTACAGCAGCGCGTAACCGCCGGTCTTGCCGACCGATTTCATGCTCTGCATGCCAGCGATGCCGCTGACCACGGTGCAGAAGATGATCGGGGCGATGACCATCTTGATCAGCTTGACGAAGCCGTCACCCAGGGGTTTGAGGGCTACGCCGGTTTCCGGGTAGTAGTGGCCGAGCAGGATACCGATGGTGATGGCGACGATCACCTGGACATACAGCGATTTGTACAGCGGCTGACGAGTCGTCATGGCTAGTTTTTCCTCAAGTGGGCCGGCGCATCCTTCCCAGGATGTCGGGGCACCTGAATCGCGAACCCTCCTGTACCCGGAGGGATTTGTCGTTGTGGGCGAGTGCCTGGGCAGGCCTCTGCCAGCTGAATAGCAAGGGCGATGCCAAAGTGCCCACTTGAGGTGCACAGCCAATGATTACAGGGTGTGAATGCCCCGGGACGGGGCGAAGAACCCCGTAGGAAATGGCGGATTTCCGCCCGATGGCGGAAATCGTACAGGGTGGGTTGGCGGGAATCCGCCTCAGAGGTATTCAGTGGGAGCGGGCTAGCCCCGCGATGAGGACTGCGCCGGATGGCACCGGCTTCGCCGGATCGCGGGGCTAACCCGCTCCCCCGCCCCCCCCTGCACTGGAAAGGCAGAATCAATCGAGTCGGAAAGCGATGCGGAACGCAGCCCCGCCCAACGGCGAATCGCCCAGGCTCAGCTCGGCGTCATAGCTGTCGATGATGTCCTTGACCACCGCCAGCCCGATCCCCTGCCCCGGGTGCTGGCGGTCCAGCCGCTCGCCGCGCTCGAGTATCCGCTCGCGTTGATCCGGCGGCACGCCCGGCCCGTCGTCCTCGACGCACAGCGCCAACAGCCCCGGCGATTGCTGCAGGCTCACCCGCACCTGCCCCAGGCATAGCCGGTAGGCGTTTTCCAGCAGGTTGCCCAAGAGCTCCAGCAAGGCGCCCTGCTCCATCGGCACCCGCGCCAGGGCCGGGATGTCGAGGCTGACCTCGACGCGCTTGTCGCGATAGACCTTGGCCAAGGTGCTGCACAGGCTGTCGAGCAACGGCCTGAGCTCGACCTGGTGGCGGACCAGGCCGCTCTTGCGCAGGCTGGCGCGCTGCAGCTGGTAGTCGATCTGCTGGCTCATGCGCTCGATCTGGCTCTGCAGCACCCGCGCCTGTTCGCGGTCGCCCTGCTCCATGCTCTCGCCAACGCCCTGCAGCACCGCCAGCGGGGTCTTGAGGCTGTGCGCCAGGTCGTCGAGCGAG
Source organism: Pseudomonas sp. 2hn (assembly GCF_019646095.1). NCBI lineage: Bacteria > Pseudomonadati > Pseudomonadota > Gammaproteobacteria > Pseudomonadales > Pseudomonadaceae > Pseudomonas > Pseudomonas sp. 2hn. Next base: position 4,459,163 of record NZ_CP081016.1, read on the forward strand.
TCGCGGTAGCGCTGACGCTGCTCACGCTCGCTGCGCAGCAGGCGGTTGAGCGAGCCGGTCAGGCGCAGCAGTTCGCGCGGGTGCTCGCGGCTGAGACCGTCCCGCGCCCCGCTCTCCACGTCGTCGAGTTCGGAGCTGAGCCGGCGCAATGAACGCAGGCCCCAGGTCAGGCCGGCCCAGAGCAGCACCATCAGCGCCAGCAGCGCCGCGCCGAAGCCCAGGTAGAGCTTCTCGCGCAGGCCGTTGAGGGTGTCCTGGTACTCACGCACCGGCTGCAGCGCGACGATACTGAACGCCGCGCTCTTGCCGCCGAGCAGCTTGACCTCGACGTCGTAGACGAAGAACTCGTCGCCGTCGTCCTGGTGAATGCGGGCGAACTCGTTGCCGCGCCCGTCATAGCGGGGGTGGTAGTTGATATTGCGGTTGCGGGTGGCCCGCGACTGCCACACCAACGTGCCCTGGCGGTCGAAGATGTAGCCGAGCAGGCCGGTGTAGGGCAGGTTGTAGCGTTCGTCCGGCAGCAGCGCCGGCATCTGCAGCTGGCCGCGCTCGATGCGCGCGGCCGAGATCAGGGTGGTCACGTCCGAGGCCAGGCGCTGCTCGATCGACTCCTGCAACGCCAGGCTGAAGGCCTTCTGCAAGGCCGGCAGCAGCGCCAGCATGAACAGCAGCGCCAGCAACGCCGCCGCCAGCATCAGGCGCACCCGCAGCGAACGGATCATCGGCAGCGCTCGGTGAACAGGTAGCCCAGGCCGCGCACGGTGTCGATCGGCTTGAAGCCGTTGTCGCCCTCGAGCTTGCGGCGCAGGCGGCCGACCAGCACCTCGATGACGTTCGGGTCGCGCTCCTCGTCGTCCGGGTACAGTTGCTCCATCAGCCGGTCCTTGGCCACCACCTGCTGGTGATGGCGCATGAGGTACTCGAGGATGCGGTATTCGTAGGCGGTCAGCGCCAGCGGCTGCTCGTCCAGGGTCGCCTGCTTGCGGTTGAGGTCGAGCACCAGCGGCCCGGCGGCGATGGTCGACTGGGTGAAGCCGCTGGAGCGGCGCAGCAAGGCGTTCAGGCGGGCCTCCAGCTCTTCGAACTGGAACGGCTTGACCACATAGTCGTCGGCGCCGGCGGCCAGGCCCTCGACCTTGTCCTGCCAGTTACCGCGGGCGGTGAGGATGAGGATCGGGAAGGTCTGGCCGAGGCTGCGCAACTGGCGGATCAGGTCCAGCCCGCTCATGCCCGGCAGGCCCAGGTCGATCACCGCCAGGTCGTGGTTGTACTGCTCGGCCTGGTACAAGGCTTCTTCCGCGTTGGCCACCGCCTGTACCACATGGCCGCCTTCGCCGAGGCGGGTGAACAGGTGATGACGCAGCAGCGCCTCGTCCTCGACCACCAGCAATTTCATGTGGATCTCCTTTCAATAGGGAATGCCTGTACCGGCCTCATCGCGGGGCAAGCCCGCTCCCACGGGTCATGCAGAGGCCGGTACAGGATAACAGCGACCTCAGAACTTGTAGGTAGCCGCCAGGTAGGTCTGCGCGCTGCTGGTCAGGCGCAGGGTTCCGTCCTTCGGCCCGCCGTGGGCGCCGATCTCGGTGGCGGCGTTGCTGCGCAGGTAACGGTAGCCCAGCTCCACCGAGGTGTTGTCGGTGACTTCCTGGATCACACCGGCCTGCAGGCCGACGGCGTAACCGTAGTCGGTATCGCGGCGGGCGCCCGGCGAATCCTGGGTCAGCTTGGTCATGCCCAGGCTGCCGCCGCCGAACAGCTTGGTGGTATCGCCCACCGGCAGGAACAGGTCGTAGCTGCCCAGCAGGTTCTCCTGGCGCAGCTTGACGCCGCTGTGATCGCCCGAGACGTTGTCGTAGGTGATGTAGTAGCGGCCCTGGTCGTTGATCTTGCCCAGGCGCGCGCCCCAGGTGCTGTCCTTGCCGATGATGCCGTCGGCGTTCAGGCCGTCGGTGTTGCGTTGCAGCAGGCCGGACTTGCGCACTTTGTCACTGGTCTGGCCGTAGGTCAGGCTGGCGAAGTTGTCATCGGCCTGGGCAACGCTGGTGAGGCCGGCTGCGCAAACTGCCATGGCGGCGATCAGGGTGTTGAGGGTTTTCATGGTTCAGTTACTCCGGGTTGGATGCGTTGTTGCTGTCTGGGGGCTAGAGTAGGGAGGGCGCCCTGAACCCCTGCTGAACCCGGCCTGAACCTTGGCTGAACGAACCGAAGAAGGAGCTCGACCATGCGTACCCTGCTTGCCCTGGCCTTGTTGTGCAGCGCCAGCCTTGTCCAGGCGGCGGTGCAGACCCGCGAGATTCCCTACCAGGATGCCGACGGCAACCGCCTGGTCGGCTACTACGCCTACGACGACGCTATCGAGGGCAAGCGCCCGGGCGTGGTGGTGGTGCATGAATGGTGGGGGCTGAACGACTACGCCAAGCGCCGCGCCCGCGACCTCGCGGCGCTGGGCTACAACGCCCTGGCCATCGACATGTATGGCGACGGCAAGAACACCGAGCACCCGGCCGACGCCCAGGCGTTCATGGCGGCGGCGATGAAGGATCCGAAAGCCGCTGCCCGGCGCTTCGACGCCGGGCTTGAGCTGTTGAAGATCCAGCCCAACACCAACAAGCACCAGCTGGCGGCCATCGGCTACTGCTTTGGCGGCAAGGTGGTGCTGGATGCGGCGCGCCGGGGCGAGAAGCTCGATGGCGTGGTGAGCTTCCATGGTGCGCTGGTGACCCAGACCCCGGCCAAGCCCGGGGTGGTCCGGGCGAAGATCCTGGTGGAGCACGGCGAGGCCGACAGCATGGTTACCCCGGAGCAGGTGACGGCGTTCAAGGCGGAGATGGATGCGGCCAAGGCCGACTACCAGTTCGTCGGGATTCCGGGGGCCAAGCATGGGTTTACCAACCCGGATGCGGATCGGTTGGGGCATGGCGGGCATGGCGGGCCGGATATCGGGTATGACAAGGCGGCTGACGAGAGCTCGTGGAAGGATATGCAGGCGTTCTTGAAAATCGCGTTTGACTGAAGGCCTCATCGCGGGGCAAGCCCGCTCCCACGCCGGAAAACAACGCCATTCGTGGGAGCGGGCTTGCCCCGCGATGACGTTCCGGTGATTTGCGCCAGCTATCGCGACTGGCACAATACCGACCATGAACAGACTCCCCACCTGCTGCGCCCCGCTCCAGCACCACTGGCCGCTGCCCCGCCCTGTCCCCGGCGCGGTGCTGGTCAGCTGCGCCTTCGACCCGGCCCGCCTGGCCGCCGACGACTTCCAGCGCGCCGGCATCGAGCAGACCGCCAGCCTGCAACGCTCGGTGGCCAAGCGCCAGGCCGAGTACCTGGCCGGCCGGGTCTGCGCCCGCGAGGCACTGCAACGCCTGGATGGCCGCGACTATGTACCGGCCACTCATGAAGACCGCTCGCCGATCTGGCCCGCCGGCATCCACGGCTCGATCACCCACGGCCAAGGCTGGGCCGCCGCGGTTGTCGCAGCCGACGGCCAATGCCGTGGCCTGGGCCTGGACCAGGAAACCCTGCTCAGCGAAGAGCGCGCCGAACGCCTGGCCGGGGAAATCCTCACCCCCGCCGAGCTGGAGCGCCTGGACCGCAGCCAGCAAGCCCTGGCCGTGACCCTGACCTTCTCGCTCAAGGAAAGCCTGTTCAAGACCCTCTATCCGCTCACCAAACAGCGCTTCTATTTCGAACACGCCGAACTGCTCGCCTGGTCCGCCGACGGCCATGCACGCCTGCGCCTGCTCACCGACCTGTCGCCCGAGTGGCAGCACGGCGTCGAACTCGATGGCCAGTTCTGCCTGCAGGACGGCCATCTGCTCAGCTTGATCAGCGTCTAGTCGCGCGGCTGCTCACGCGGCCAGCTCAGGCTGAAACACGCCCCACCCAGGTGCTCGCTGTGCCCGACCAGGGCGCGGCCGCCGTGCCAGTAGATGATCCGCCGCACGATCGACAGCCCCAGCCCATGCCCGCCCGAAGCCCGGGTGCGGCTGTCGTCGAGACGGGTGAACGGGGTGAAGATGCGGTGCCACACGCCTTCGGGAATCCCGGGGCCGTCATCCTCCACATCGATGCGACAGCGCTGCTGGCCGATCTGATAGCTCAGGCGCACTTCCGATTCGGCATGGCGCATGGCATTGCGCACCAGGTTCTGCAGGGCCCGGTGCAGGTAGCGCGGCTCGGCCTCGACCCGGGCGTCGCCACCGTCGAGCCCGTGGCACACTCCGCGCACCACCCGCACATCGGCCCTCAGCGGCGCCAGCTCCTCGATCACCCGCGCCAGCAGCTCGTCCAGGTCCACCACCTGGAAATGCAAGGCCGGCGCGCCCTGCTCGAGGCGGGCGTAGGTCAGCATCTCGTCGACTAGCTTGTCCAGGTCCTGGATATCGCCGTCCATGCCGGCCAGGTGCTTGGCCCGGGCCTCGTCGGTGCTGGCGCTCTCGATCATCTCCAGGCCGAAGCGCAGCCGCGCCACCGGCGTGCGCAACTCGTGGGACACCGCCCGCACCAGCTCGCGTTGCATGGTCAATGAACGCTGCAGGTGTTCGGCCATGCCGTTGAAGGCCTCGGCCAGACGCCCCACCGAGTCGGCGTCGCCGGCCGGCACGCGGGTGTCGAGGCTGCCCTGGGCGATGCGCGTGGCCGCCACCTCCAGGCCCGACACGCGCCGCTCCAGCTGACGCACCAGCAGGTAGACCACCAGGCCGATCAGGCACAGGCCGAGGAAGGCGATCAGGATCAGCAACTGCGGCGGATACGGGTTGAGCTGGTACAGCGGGCCGATCTCCAGCACCCAGGGCGAGCCGGACAGCCCCGCGAACACGCGGATCGAATCGCCGTCCCGGCCCAGGGCCATCACCGTGTCGCCCTCCTCCACCCGGCGGCGCTGGTCGTCGTCCAGGGCGGCGCGCTCGATGCGCTGCAAGGCAATGTCGAAGCCGAAGCCCTTGCTCTGGCGCAGCTGCGCCAGGCGCGCCTGCTGCTCGGTCACCGGGTAGCGCACCAGCTCGTCGGCCAATAGATAAAGCGTGGCGCGGGCCAACTGCTCGCTGATCTGCTTGACCTCGGCCACCAGCAGCAGGTCTTCGTGGCCGACCCGACGCAACACCCGGGCGGCATGCGGGCCGGTCTTTTCCACCACCACCAGGTCGCGGTACAGCCGCGCCCGCTGCCCACCGTCGAGGTTGAACGCCGACAGCGGCTGCAGGTCCAGCGGCACGCCGAGCAGGCGCTCCCAGATCACCAGCGAACGGGTGCGCTCCACCGCATTCTGCTGCGCCAGGTTGTCGGCCATCAGGCTGAAGGTACCCTGGGCCAGGCGCTCGCGGTGCTGGCCGGCGCGGATCTCGTTGACCAGGTGCAGGCTGAGCACGCCGAGCACGGCCACCAGTACCAGCACTGCGAGCATGCCGCCATAGATGCGCAGGAAGATCGAATTCATGGCGCCTCGCCGACGAACAGGTAGCCTTTGCTGCGCAGGGTCTTGATCAGCCGCGGGGTGATCGGGTCGTCGCCGATCTTGGGGCGGATCTTGGAAATGCGCACATCGATGGAGCGGTCCTGGCCGTCGTAGCCGACGCCGCGCAGCGAGGTGAAGATCTCCTCGCGGGACAGCACCCGCCCGGCGTTGCTGGCCAGCAGCCAGAGCAGGTCGAACTCGGCGCCGGTCAGCTCGATCAGCTGGCCGTCCAGACGCGCCTCGCGCTGGCGGCTGTCTATATGCAGCGGGCCGAAGGTCAGTTCCTGGCGCCGCTCCGGAGCCTCGCTGCGGCGCAGCAGGGCATTGATGCGCGCCAGCAGCACGCGGGGGCGCACCGGCTTGCACACATAGTCGTCAGCGCCCAGGTCCAGGCCCTGGATCTGGTCCAGCTCATCGCTGCGGGCGGTGAGCATGAGGATCGGGCCGCCATACTGGCCACGCACCCGGCGGCAGATGCTCAGGCCGTCCTCGCCGGGCAGCATCAGGTCGAGGATCACCAGGTCCGGCTGGCTGTCGATGATGCGCCGCGCGGCACGGCCGCCATCACCCTCCACCGCCACCTCGAAGCCATTGGCCTGGAGGTACTCGGCAGTGAGCTCGGCGAGGCGCTGGTCGTCCTCGACGATGAGGATGCGGTTGATTGGCTGGTCCATGGCCTTACCCTTCTTCTGGTTTTTGTCGGGCCTTGCGGTTGGCTGTAGCGGCCTCATCGCGGGGCAAGCCCGCTCCCACGCATGACTCTGTATCCCACGCATGCTTCTATATTCAGCGTGGGAGCGGGCTTGCCCCGCGATGAGGCCGGTACAACCCTTTGATTCCAGCGAAATTCCACCTTCACCAAAGCGCAACATCAGCCCCGGATACTACGTGCCGCCCCCACCCCTGCCAACCACCCAGAACGCCCCACGACTGAACCGTTTTTTGTGATAGGGTGCGCGCCCGAAAAAATCTGCGCGACGGCGTAGCACAGACAAAAAATAGTGCAAACCTCTTGGGACAAGGGCTACAGCGAATACCCACGGATCACTCACAAAGTACCCACAAGTTATCCACAGGCGCTCACCTTGCAAAGCCCCCGAGACCGCATTATCTTGTATCCCTATCGCAGCGAACCACTAGATGTTGGGTTTCGCGCAAAATCACAAACACAAGTCGCCAGGCAAATTCAAGCGAATTTACCGACTGAACTTAACGTGATTTCAACAGCCAAACCGCTCCTGCGGAGGGCGACCGAGGCAAGCCGCAGACGGCCTTGTTCGGGTATGAGTGTTGCAGGCAATGCCTTGCCACTCATCAGCAACAGATTTTGGGTACGCCCAGAACCTTTGACTTCGGCCAGGGAGCGGCAGGTTATTGCCCCTTATTCCTGAGTCTGTCCCGAAGTCGGTAAGCCCGAGCGGGCGTATGCGCGTGCATGACGCCTCCCCGCCCGGGCCATCGAGCAAGTGGACGGAACGGTGGGCGCCCCAACAAGGCGCCTGAACAAACTAGAAACTGTGGAGACACCCACCCATGCAAACCGACACAACTCGCGAGAACCCGCAGGGCAAAGCGCCGCAGGCCGCCGATTCCAATCAGGATCTGGCAGCCACCGCGCCTGGCCAACTGCGCGTGATCAAGCGCAACGGCACTGTCGTCCCCTACACCGACGACAAGATCACCGTGGCCATCACCAAGGCGTTCCTCGCAGTTGAAGGCGGCACCGCCGCCGCCTCGTCGCGCATCCACGACACCGTCGCGCGCCTGACCGAGCAGGTCACCGCCACGTTCAAGCGTCGCATGCCATCGGGTGGCACCATCCACATCGAAGAAATCCAGGACCAGGTCGAACTGGCCCTGATGCGCGCCGGCGAGCAGAAAGTCGCCCGCGACTACGTGATCTACCGCGACCAGCGTGCAAAAGAGCGCGCTACCCGCTACAACGCCGACGCCGTGGTCGAGCCGCACCCAAGCATCCGCATCACCCTCGCCGACGGCAGCCTCGCGCCCCTGGACATGGCCCGCCTGAACACCATCATCAGCGAAGCCTGCGAAGGCCTGGCCGAAGTCGATGGCGACCTGATCCAGCGCGACACCCTGAAGAACCTGTACGACGGCGTGGCCCTGAAGGACGTCAACACCGCCCTGGTGATGACCGCCCGTACCCTGGTCGAGCGCGAGCCGAACTACTCGTTCGTCACCGCCCGCCTGCTGATGGACACCCTGCGCGCCGAAGGCCTGGGCTTCCTGGGCGTGGCCGACAGCGCCACCCACCACGAGATGGCCGACCTGTACGCCAAGGCCCTGCCGGCCTACGTCGAGAAAGGCGTCGAGTTCGAACTGCTCGACCCGGCGCTGAAAGGCTACGACCTGGAGCGCATGGGCAAGGCGATCAACCACGAGCGCGACCAGCAGTTCACCTACCTGGGCCTGCAGACCCTGTACGACCGCTACTTCATCCACAAGGATGGCGTGCGCTTCGAGCTGCCGCAGGTGTTCTTCATGCGTGTGGCCATGGGCCTGGCGCTGGAAGAGAAAGACAAGGAAGCCCGTGCGATCGAGTTCTACAACCTGTTGTCGTCCTTCGACTACATGGCCTCGACCCCGACCCTGTTCAACGCCGGCACCTTGCGTCCGCAGCTGTCCAGCTGCTACCTGACCACCGTGCCGGACGACCTGTCGGGCATCTACCACGCGATCCACGACAACGCCATGCTGTCGAAATTCGCCGGTGGCCTGGGCAACGACTGGACCCCGGTGCGTGCCCTGGGCTCGTACATCAAGGGCACCAACGGCAAGTCGCAAGGCGTCGTGCCGTTCCTGAAAGTGGTCAACGACACCGCCGTCGCCGTGAACCAGGGTGGCAAGCGCAAGGGCGCCGTGTGTGCCTACCTGGAAACCTGGCACCTCGACATCGAAGAATTCATCGAGCTGCGCAAGAACACCGGTGATGACCGTCGTCGTACCCACGACATGAACACCGCCAACTGGATCCCTGACCTGTTCATGAAGCGCGTCTTCGATGACGGCAAGTGGACCCTGTTCTCGCCGTCGGAAGTGCCTGATCTGCACGACCTGACCGGCAAGGCCTTCGAAGAGCGCTACGAGTACTACGAAGCCCTGACCGAGTACAACAAGATCAAGGTGTTCAAGACCATCCAGGCCAAAGACCTGTGGCGCAAGATGCTGTCGATGCTGTTCGAGACCGGCCACCCATGGCTGACCTTCAAGGACCCGTGCAACCTGCGCTCGCCCCAGCAGCACGTGGGCGTGGTCCACAGCTCGAACCTGTGCACCGAGATCACCCTGAACACCAACAAGGACGAGATCGCGGTCTGCAACCTGGGCTCGATCAACCTGCCGAACCACATCGTCGATGGCAAGCTGGACACCGCCAAGCTGCAACGCACCGTGAACACCGCCGTGCGCATGCTCGACAACGTGATCGACATCAACTACTACTCGGTGCCGCAAGCGCGTAACTCGAACTTCAAGCACCGTCCGGTCGGCCTGGGCATCATGGGCTTCCAGGACGCGCTGTACCTGCAGCACATCCCGTACGGCTCGGACGCTGCCGTCGAGTTCGCCGACAAGTCGATGGAAGCGGTCAGCTACTACGCGATCCAGGCTTCCTGCGACCTGGCCGACGAGCGCGGCGCCTACGAGACCTTCCAGGGTTCGCTGTGGTCCAAGGGCATCCTGCCGCTGGACAGCCAGCAGATCCTGATCGAGGCCCGTGGCCAGAAGTACATCGACGTCGACCTGACCGAGAGCCTGGACTGGGCACCGGTGCGCGAGCGCGTCAAGAAAGGTATTCGTAACTCGAACATCATGGCCATCGCGCCGACCGCGACCATCGCCAACATCACCGGCGTGTCGCAGTCCATCGAGCCGACCTACCAGAACCTGTACGTGAAATCGAACCTGTCGGGCGAATTCACCGTGATCAACCCGTACCTGGTCCGCGACCTCAAGGCCCGTGGCCTGTGGGACTCGGTCATGATCAACGACCTGAAGTACTACGATGGTTCCGTGCAGCAGATCGAGCGTATCCCGCAAGAGCTGAAGGACCTGTACGCCACCGCGTTCGAAGTCGAGACCAAGTGGATCGTCGACGCCGCCTCCCGTCGCCAGAAGTGGATCGACCAGGCCCAGTCGCTGAACCTGTACATCGCCGGCGCTTCGGGCAAGAAGCTGGACGTGACCTACCGCATGGCCTGGTACCGTGGTCTGAAGACCACCTACTACCTCCGTGCCCTGGCCGCGACCAGCACCGAGAAGTCGACCATCAACACCGGCAAGCTCAACGCCGTGTCGAGCGGCGGCGACAGCGCCCCGGTCCAGGCCGCGGGCCCTGCCCCGGTACCGAAGGCCTGCGCCATCGACGAGCCGGATTGCGAAGCCTGCCAATAAGGCCTTCGCAGCGCTGAGCTGAACATGCCGCCTCAATCGCCCTCACGGGTGGCTGAGGCGGCATTTTTTTGCGCCCCGACATCCCCCTGCGGGAGCGGTGCGTGGGAACGGCACGTGGGAGCGGGCTTGCCCCGCGACAGGGCCCCTACAGGCAATACACCCCCTAGGCCCTGACCAAGATCAAAACACCATATGTAGCGCCAAACAAAAAAAATCCTACTACATATAGGATCTAATCCCATTTAGGGCTAGACTCTTACCCCGTGACGAACCACCGGTATCCAGTGAACGGAAGCACGTAATGCAGGTCGAAAATTTACCGCCCTGCGCCCCCTGCGCCGCCCCGATCCAAAGTGATTTCCGGTATACTTCGCGGCCCCAAAAAGGGATGAGCCAATGATCGACTGCGTGAAGCAAGCCCCCCGGGGCCACACCGCAGGTTTTATCGTTGCCGTACAGCTTCCAGGTGCCCTGCCCCCTCGCCCGAGTGCAGGCCAGGCGCCGACCCGAACACCTTCAAACGTGACGAGAGCCCGCTCTCACTGCTTGCCGCAGCGCCCGTTGGCGTCGCGCCGTACAGGCATCACTTCAAAATCCAACCGGTTGCCCCGCGCAACCCTCTAGCAGGAGCCAGGACCATGCTGAGCTGGGACGAATTCGACAAAGAAGACGGTGAAGTCGCCGCCAAAGGCAACACCCCCGCGCAGGCCGCAGCCGCCACCACCCTCGACAAGCTCGACAGCGCCGGCGGTGCCGCCGCCCTGGAAGCTCGCGCCGCCACCGCCGCCGACTCCGACGCCGTCAAGCGCGCCAAGGCTGCGCTGGACGCCCTGGACATCGCCGAAGGCCTGGCCGAGCTGGAAGGCTCCTCGGCCCGCGTCGCGGTCGATGAAAAGCGCATGATCAACTGCCGCGCCGACCTCAACCAGCTGGTCCCGTTCAAGTACGACTGGGCCTGGCAGAAGTACCTCGACGGCTGCGCCAACCACTGGATGCCGCAAGAGGTCAACATGACCGCCGACATCGCCCTGTGGAAGAGCATGGACGGCCTGACCGAAGACGAGCGCCGCATCGTCATGCGCAACCTCGGCTTCTTCTCCACCGCCGACTCCCTGGTGGCCAACAACCTGGCCCTGGCCGTGTACCGCCTGATCACCAACCCCGAGTGCCGCCAGTACATCCTGCGCCAGGCCTTCGAAGAGGCGATCCACACCCACGCCTACCAGTACTGCATCGAGTCGCTGGGCATGGATGAAGGCGAGATCTTCAACATGTACCACGAGATCCCATCGGTCGCGAAAAAAGCCGCCTGGGGCCTGAAGTACACCCGCGCCATCTCGGACCCGGAGTTCAACACCGGCACCGTCGAGACCGACAAAGAGCTGCTGCGCAACCTGATCGCCTACTACTGCGTACTGGAAGGCATCTTCTTCTACTGCGGCTTCACCCAGATCCTGTCCATGGGCCGCCGCAACAAGATGACCGGCGTCGCCGAGCAGTTCCAGTACATCCTGCGCGACGAGTCCATGCACCTGAACTTCGGCATCGACGTGATCAACCAGATCAAGATCGAGAACCCGCACCTGTGGGATGCCGCGATGAAGGAAGAGGCTACCCAGATGATTCTGCAGGGTACCCAGCTGGAGATCGAATACGCCCGTGACACCATGCCACGCGGCGTGCTGGGCATGAACGCGGCGATGATGGAGGACTACCTCAAGTTCATTGCCAACCGTCGACTGACTCAGATTGGTCTGAAGGAAGAGTATCCGGGGACGACTAACCCGTTCCCTTGGATGAGTGAGATCATGGACTTGAAGAAGGAGAAGAACTTCTTTGAGACTCGGGTGATTGAGTATCAGACTGGTGGGGCGTTGAGCTGGGATTGATCCCTCTCAAATTAAAGGGCTGCCAATTGGCAGCCCTTTTTAGTATTAAATAGCCACTACAATGAAAAATTAGTAAGATTGAGTGGTTACTCGAACAAAAAGGGATGAATAGTGGATAGGATCACCAAGGCTTTACTCAAAGAATTCACCGAGTTAAATTCTTTGACCAAACTAGATCAAAGCAAAGCATTTGAACACTTCTGCAGCTACATTCTGGTTGCACAGCACTACGACGAAGGGATAGACACACAAGATATTGTTGTTGGTGGCAACGGCGAAATAGGTATAGATGCGATAGCAATAATCGTCAACGGCTCAATAGTCAGTTCATACGAAGAAGTTGAAGAGCTCCGTCAAATCAACGGCTATGTAGACGCTTCGTTCATACTTATACAATCTGAAACCTCCCAGAGCTTTGACTTAAAAAAACTTGGTCACTTCGGTGATTGCGCCAAAGATTTTTTTGAGGACTCCGAGTACCAGGAGAATAGTACAGCCATTACGAGGCCTTCGCTTATAGTTGAAAAAATATTCAACCTAAGCTCTAGTTTCAAACGAGGAAAGCCTCAGTGCTTCCTATACTACGCAACGACCGGAAAATATCTTAAAGAGAAAGCCTTCGAACTGAGAAGACAAAAAATAAAGTCTTCCATTGAAATGCTAGGCATGTTCAGGAAAGTCGAAATTGAATGCATTGACTCCGATAACTTGCACGCGATGTACAACAGCACCAAAAACACCATCAAGCGCGAAATACTATTTGAAAAATATGCAACCATGCCAGAGATGCCAGGTGTCACAGAAGCTTACATCGGCGCTCTACCCGCATTCGAGTTCCTAAAACTTATTGAAGATGAAAATGGCGGAATAATAAAATCCGTTTTTAACGACAATGTCCGCGACTGGCAGGACCTTAACACCGTCAACGAAGAAATCGGACGAACCCTAGAGAACAACGAGCCAAATGCGCGCTTCGCAATTCTCAACAATGGCGTCACCGTGATTGCAAAATATCTTCAACGGACCGGCGACAAATTTAACATCGAAGATTATCAAATAGTTAACGGCTGCCAGACCAGCCATGTACTTCATCTATTCAAAACAAAGATCACCGAAAAAACCTTTGTTCCCTTGCGCCTAATATCTACTACAAATGATGAAATTAGCGCTGCGATCACCAAAGCTACTAACAGACAGACTCAAGTCACTGAGGAAGAACTCCTTGCGGTATCTGACTTCCAGAAGAAACTCGAAGTCTTATTCAGCTCATATGATGGCAAGAAAAAACTTTTCTATGAGCGCAGAACAAGACAATACAATCATGTCGACAACATCGAAAAAGTAAGAATAATAAACAAAACAACTTTAATTCGAGCATTTTCTTCTATCTACCTAGAGAAACCTCACAGAACCCAGAGAGGTTATGCAACACTGATCTCTTCTATCGGCAAAGATATTTTCGAGAAAAACCATATCTTAGAGGCGTACTACGCAAGTGCGTACACGCACTACAAACTAGACTACGCATTTCGCAACCAAATAATTGACTCAAAGTATAAACCCGCACGATACTTGCTACTTATGGCCATAAGAACGTTCATGGTCGGACACATCGGCACAGTCCTTAACTCTAAAGCGGCGTTGCGCACAACCGAACGTTTCATAGAAAACCTCTGGGATGACACCTCATTTACCCTCAATTTAAGTAAAGCAAGAGAACTGATAGATCGGCTTACTCCAGATGGACTTGATCGTGACCAAATACACACTGAGTCCTTCACCAACCTAGTCATTGATGAAATACGTGCAATTCAAAATCAAGACCAAATATGTGTTCAAGGTGAGTTGATTTAACTCTCTCGGCAAGCTGAAGCCACTCAGCTTGCCGAAACAAATTTATATATTTGATATAACCATAAACTAGTCTACCCTTCCAATCGCGCCTAAGAAACGCTCACGTAGCGGAATCCCGTTCCCGTTAGAAACGGCTCTCCTTGATCTGGATAGCCTACTATGACTCACTACAGCTCCACCCTCTTCACCCGCCACAACCGCCCCCTCCACACCCTCTGGCTCGAATCCCAAGCCTGGTTCTGCGCCCACGAACTCGGCCGGATGACCGGGCGCTTCTTCGACGAGCACTGCATCCGCAAGCTCGACCCGGACCAGCATCGCACCGTGCAGTTGCTGCGCTACGGCCAGTACAGCGAGACCACCATGGTCAGCGAGTCCGGGGCCTATACCCTGCTGGCCCATCATCACATTCCGGAAAACCGCCACCTGCGCCACTGGCTGACCCATGAGGTGGTGGCGGTGCTGCGCGATGGGCAGGACTCGGCGCTGGAAGACCTGCCGCGCCTGTGCAGGATGTGCTGGCCGGGTGGGCATACGGCGAGTCTGTTGTATTGGCAGAGTGAGCCTTGGGTACGGATGCGGGATATGCCGGTGGTGATGGCGGCGGAGTTGCCCGTGGTGGTGCCCGAGCGGCGCAAGTTGAGCTGGAAGGAATGTGCGCAGCGGGCGTTGCGGTTGCATGGGGTGGGGGATTGACCAGCTTGAGGCTTCAACCAGGTCGATGAGAAGGCAAGCGTGTCGGTAGCGCAGGCGATTGCCAGCTACATTCGTTATCTGGCCCGAGGCAAGCCGTTCTCTGTTCAACACTTCACGAAGTTCGGATCACGCTCCGCCGTGGACAAGGCCCTGGCCCGCCTTGTCCGGGCGAGCGCCTTGGAGCGGGTGGCGCGAGGTGTGTACATGCGCCCAAAGAGCAGCCCCTATGTGGGCAAGGTGCGACCGGGGCCTGTCACCGTGATGATGGCAATGGCCAAGGCACGTGGCGAGATCATCCAAGTGCATGGGGCCGAAGCAGTTCGATGGTTCAGGCTCAGCACGCAGGTTCAGGTGCGGCCGATGTACTACACCAGTGGCTCCAGTCGTGATCTACGGGTGGGTGATGCGGTCGTCCACTTGCGGCATGTATCAGCGGATAAGTTGCAATGTGCGGGTAGTCAGGCCGGCTTGGCGCTGTGTGAGCTTTTCTATATCGGCAGACGCGAACTGACGGGCGCGATGGTTCAGACGATTCTATCCAGGCTCGATACCGGAGAGGCAGAGAGATTGATGCGCTGCAGGATGCCTCGGTGGATGCGCAAGATTGTGGATGGAGCGTGTGGGCAGTCAACGCCCGCCTCAGCCCGAGGAAAGGGCTGAAACGAGCTGTACGTATTGCTGAAAGAGCCGTGCAGGGGATGGCACCGGTTTCGCCGGTGTCTGCCCGTCAGTACAGGCAACTACGACAACCTTGCCGTCCCGATCGCGGGGCAAGCCCGCTCCCACGCCCTTATCCGCTCACAATGGACTTAGCACAATGGCCTTAGTGAGCAACATCCAACGGCATCCGATACTCAATCACCCCCGGCTTCTCGGCAATCCAGTCATACAACCGCTGCGCAGTCCGGTTGGTCTCCTGGGTATGCCAGTACAGCCGGTCGCACTGCTGCTGCCGGGCCTGGTCCTGAACGTACTCGATCAGTTGCTTGCCGATCATCCGCCCCCGGGCGCTCGGGCACACGTACAGGTCTTCCAGGTAGCAGAAGTCGTTGCGCCCCCAGGTCGAGCGGTGGAACACATAGTGGACGAAGCCGAAGAGCTGTTCGCCGTCGGTGGCCACGGCGCAGTGCATGGGTTCGGTCGGGTCGAAGAAGCGGGCCCAGGTGCGCTCGGTGATGGCTGGGCCCAGGTCTACCTGGTAGAAGGCCTGGTATTGCGACCAGTAGTCGTGCCAGGGCTGAAGGTCGGTTTGCTTCACTTCGCGGATGAAGACGGGTGGTTGGGTGGTGGTCATTGGTGGAACCCCTTTTTGGGCAAAGCAGTGTGGATGAGTGAGGGGGCCGGCCTGCCCGTAGCGCTTGCCTTCCTTGGTGGTTGCTTGCGGGCTGGGGTTTTATAGCGGATAAATGGTTGGTTTTTACCTGCCAATTAGTCGTGAATATCCAGACCATTTTAGGGTTCTGGAAGGGCGTAAGGCTCGGGATTGCCGGGGCTGCTTTGCAGCCCTTTCGCGGCGCAAGGCCGCTCCTACAGGGGGCGCGGTCCCTTGTAGGAGCGGCCTTGTGCCGCGAAAGGGGCGTGAAGCGGCCCCGGCATTGGCAGCCATTAATCAGGTCCATCAGCCAGGGAATCAGGCCAATGTTCAAACACGCGCAGCTGGAATCGGTGAAAGCCTGGATCAACGACCCCGCACACGCCGCGCTGGCCTTGCATGTGCGCATCCAGCGGGCGATCCGTCAGTTGATCCTCGACGGCGCACTGCCGGTGGGCAAGGCGCTGCCCGCCTCTCGCCCGCTGGCCCAGTCCCTGGGCGTCTCGCGGGATACCGTGGAGTCGGCCTACAGCCAGTTGCACGCCGAGGGCTTTATCGAGCGGCGCGTGGGCAGCGGCAGCTTCGTGTCGCAACGGGCCCGCTGCCTGCCGTCGCGCAAGCGCCAGCGTCCGGCACACACCGAAGCCCCCGTGCAGTTGAGCCGCCGAGGTGAAGCGGTGTTGCTTAGCGGTGGCGTCCACAACTTCCAGTCGCCCCGCCCCTTCGCCCCGGGCGTGGCCGAAACCCGGCACTTCCCCCTGGCCATCTGGGAGAAGCTGGAGCGGCAGGTGTACAAGGAATACGGTACACGGGCGCTGGAGCACAGCGAGCCGCAGGGCATGGCCCCCTTGCGCAGGGCAATCGCCGACTACCTCAACCTCGAGCGCGGGGCCCAGGCATCCGCCGAACGCATCCTGATCCTCACCAGCTCGCAGCAGGCCCTTGGCCTGTGCGCCCAGGTGCTCATGGACGCCGGCGACCAGGTGCTGGTCGAGGACCCGCTGTACCAGGGCACCCGCAAGGCCGTCACCGCCGCCGGCCTGGCATGCGTGCCGGTCCCGGTGGACGCGCACGGCCTGCAGGTGGACGCCATGGCCCCGCTGGCGCCGGATGCCCGGGCGGTGTTCCTCACCCCTTCGCACCAATACCCGACCGGCGCGACCCTGGCACTGGACCGGCGCCTGCTGGCGATCGAATGGGCCCGGCAGCAACGCGCCTGGATCATCGAGGACGACTACGACAGCGAGTTCCACTACGCCGGCCGCCCCACCGCCTGCGTGCAGGGCCTGGACTCGCACGAGCGCACGCTGTACATCGGCACCTTCACCAAATCGCTGTTCGCCGGGCTGCGCATCGGCTACCTGCTGCTGCCACCCCAGCTCGTCGCACCGATGACCGCCGCCCGTACATTGCAGGACGGGCATAACGCCTCCATCGCCCAGCTGACCCTGGCCCGGTTCATGGAAGGCGGGCACTTCAACGCCCATGTGCGGGCCATGCGCGCGCTCTACGCCGAGCGCCGGGATGTGCTGGCGGATCTGCTGCGCAGGCACCTGGGGGCGTTCCTCGTGCCGCAGGTGCCCGCCGGCGGGCTGCAGATGCCCTGCCATTTCGTGCAGGGCCTGTCTGAAGACGCCGTGGTCAGGGCAGCACGCGGGGTGGGGATCGATCTGTTGGGGCTGGGCAGCTTGTACGCAATGCCGAGGAACGATGCCGGCTTGCTGATGGGGTTTGCGGCACTGACGCCCGCTGAGATGAGGGCGGCGGTGGTGAAACTGGAGAAGGTGCTGGCAGGTTTGGTCACTTCAGGACGTTCGATGCGGTAGCCCGTTCTGCGCGAAACGAAATGTGGTAAAGCAATCGCTGAAATCCGCTGCGGAAACCAGGATCAGACAACGCCTAGAATTCTTGGCAAAAAAACTAAAATGCACGCTCAACGCCTAGAAAACTAGTCTTTATCGAGTAGCTGATTTTCCTTTCAAGTGCACTATACAAAGCCTAGAATCCTAGGCATGCAGGTCAATAACGGCGTTTTAAGCATAGGATCCCAGGCGTTATGAAAGCCATATCAATGACTGACGACGCTATCGCCAACGAGATCGGCCAACGCATTGAGGCTATCCGCCTGAAGCGTAATATTGGCCAGGACATCGTCGCCCATGAAGCCGGGATTTCCCGGGAGACCTACCGCAAGCTCACGGCAGGCAAAGGCACCCTGGTGAACGTGATTGCCGTGCTGAGGGTGCTGGGAGAGCTTAATCGTCTCGCCTCCCTCATCGAGGACGTCAGGACCAGCCCCGTGCAACTGGCAAAAATGCAGGGCAAACAGCGAATGCGGGCGACCGTCACACGGGCTACACCGCCGGCGCCTGAACACGGAATCAGGACGCCTATCGGCAAGCCCACGCTCATTGGTGGCCCGAAACCCGACAAGGATGACAGCTGGTGATTGCACGGATCTATCTCTGGGATGTGTATGTAGGCGCGCTCAACTGGAACACGCAGACCCAGATCGGAGAGTTCGAATACACCCCCGAGTTCGTCAGGACCGGCCTTGAGATCTCGCCGCTCCATATGCCCTTGCGCCAGGACTACACCTATGTGTTCCAGGGGCTGGACCGCGAAACCTTCAAGGGCCTGCCCTCGATCCTCGCCGACTCCCTACCCGATGATTTCGGCAACGCGCTGATCGATGCCTGGCTGGCCCAGCAGGGGCGTGACAAGGCAACGTTTACCCCGGTCGAACGCCTGCTGTACCAGGGCAAGCGCGGCATGGGCGCCCTGGAATATCGTCCGGCGATGGCCACCGAGCGGGACAAGGGGGAGAGCATCCATATCGATGCCCTGGTGCGCCTGGCCAGCGAGGTGTTGTCCGAACGCGAATCGATCGCCGAGCGCCTGGATGCCAAGGACCCGTCGCTGGACGACAGCGCCCTGCAGCACCTCATCCAGATCGGTACCAGCGCGGGCGGTGCCCGGGCCAAGGCGGTGATCGCCATGAATGCCGAAGGCGAGATCCGTTCGGGCCAGGTCACCGCGCCGCCGGGCTTCGAGTACTGGTTGCTCAAGTTCGATGTGGCCAAGGACTCGACCGTACTGGCGGACTCGCAAGGCTACGGGCGCATCGAGTACGCCTACCACCTGATGGCCAAGGCGGCCGGCATCACCATGACCGAGTGCCGATTGCTGGAGGAAGGGGGACGCGCTCATTTCATGACCCGGCGCTTCGACCGCACGACCGAAGGTGAAAAGATCCACGTGGCGACCTTGTGCGCACTCGACCACGCCGACTTCCGCAAGCCTGGCCAATACTCCTATGCCGAGGCCTTCGCGGTGATGCGCGCACTGCGGATTTCCCGCGACGGCGCCGAACAGTTCTACCGCCGGATGGTCTTCAACCTGGTGGCACGCAACCAGGACGACCACACCAAGAACACGGCCTTCATGATGGACACCGACGGCACCTGGTACCTGACGCCGGCGTATGACGTGTCCTATTCCTACCTGCCTGGCAGCTTCTGGGTCGATACCCACCAGATGACCGTGAACGGCAAACGCGACGACTTCACCCTCGACGATCTGTTAAGCGTTGCCAGCCAAGTGCGTGGCATGGACGCACGGCGGATCATCAAGGAAGTCTGCGAAGCCGTCGCACAATGGCCGCAGTTTGCCCAGGACGCTGGGGTGCCAACCTCAGCCAGTAAGCGAATCGGTGAAGTACACCGCCTGTATCTTGGCGAGGGGCTTTGAATAAACACCCCTCCCGAGGGCTGGACGCGCAGCTCAAGCCACCCGCACCACCACCTTGCCCTTGCTCCGCCCACCTGCCACCGCCGCCAACGCCTGTGCGGTAGCCTCGAAGGCGAACACTTGGTCGAGCACCGGCGTCAGGATCCCCTCCTCCACCAGCCGGGTGATGGCCTCCAACTGTCGACCATCGGCGCGCATGAACACGAACCGATAGCGCACGCCCAAGGCCTCACAACGCTTGCGGATGCGGCGGCTGAGCAGGCGAAGCACCTGACGTAATGGCCAAGCCATCCCTTGCTCGGCCGCGAACTCAGGCGTGGGCGGCCCGGAAATGGAAATCAGCTGGCCACCCGGTTTGAGAATCTGCACCGAGCGCTCCAAGGTGCCTGCCTCCAACCCGCTGAGCACCACATCGTAGTCGCGCAATTCCCGGGTGAAATCCTGGCGCTTGTAATCGATGACCACATCCGCGCCCAAGGCCTTCACCCATTCGACATTGCCCGTGCCGGTGGTCGTGGCGACGAACGCCCCCAAGTGCTTGGCCAACTGGATCGCGATGCTGCCCACGCCACCGGAGCCCGCATGAATCAGCACCTTCTGCCCCGGCTTGAGCTGGGCGGTTTCCACCAATACCTGCCAAGCGGTCAAGGCCACCAAGGGCAGCGCGGCGGCCTGCTCCATGCTCAAGTTGGCGGGCTTTCGCGCCAGCGCCTGCTGGGTGACGGCGATCTGTTCGGCAAAACTGCCGATACGTGCCTGCCCGGGCCGTGCATAGACCTCGTCGCCGGGCTTGAAGCGGGTGACACGGGCCCCCACGCGCAGCACGGTACCGGCCAGGTCGTTGCCCAGGATCAGCGGCAGGCGGTACGGCAGCACCCGTTTGAACTCGCCGTTACGCAGCTTCACGTCCAGGGCGTTCACCCCGGCGGCGTGGACCCGCACCAGCACGTCGTCATCCCCCAGGGTGGGCACGGGCATTTCGGCGATACGCCCGACGACATCCTTGCCATAACGATCGATGATGAAAGCTTTCATTGAGATCTCCCGTGACTCACTGCGCACTGCGATAGCGCTCGGCGACCTGGGATTGGCGCAAATCCCCCATCAGCATCTGCCGGGCGCCATCCAGCGCAGCCCAGCGGTCGGCGTGCTGCAAGGGCGGAATGGTGATCGCTTCGCGGCGGTCGTAACCCACCAGCGCAGCATCGACCAAGTCTTCCACCTCCATCACTTCTGGCAACGTGTTGATATCCAATCCGGAACGCGACCAGATCTCGGTGCGGGTCGCGGCCGGCAGCACGGCCTGCACATAGACCCCCTTCGGCCCCAGCTCCAGCGCCAGCCCCTGGGACAGGAACTGCACGAACGCCTTGGTGGCGCCATACACGGTCATGCCCAGTTCCGGCGCCAGCCCCACCACCGAGCCGATGTTGACGATCGCGCCAGCGCCCTGCTCGGCCAGGCGCGGCGCAATGGCGGCAGCCAGGCGGGTGACGGCGGTGACGTTCAGGCCGATCAGGCGCTCGAGGCTTGCGCCATCCTGCCCCAGGAAGCCCCCTGACTGACCTTGCCCGGCGTTGTTGATCAGCACGCCTATACGCGCATCTTCACGCAACCGCGCTTCGACCCGAGCAAGGGCATCGGCCTGGGTGAGGTCGGCGACCAGCACCTCGACGGCGACAGCGAAGTGCTCACGCAGGCGGGCAGCCAGGGCCTCCAGGCGCGCCTGGTCGCGGGCGACCAGCACCAGGTCGTGACCACGCTGGGCGAAGCGTTCGGCATAGGTGGCGCCGATACCGCTGGAGGCACCGGTGACGAGAACGGTAGGCAAGGCACTCATGGCAAATCCTCAAGGTGAGTGGCGACACCCGATCGGGGTGGGCCTGGCCGTTATGATTACGACCATCATCTAACCATGTCAACATTTTGATGATGACTGACATCAATGTATGATGAACCTCATCCCCACGGCGCAGGAGTCATCCGCCATGAAAGTCACCAAGGCACAAGCCCAGGCCAACCGCGCCCACATCGTCGAGACAGCGTCCTCGTTGTTCCGCCAGCGGGGCTATGACGGGGTCGGCGTCGCCGAGTTGATGGCGGCCGCCGGTTTCACCCATGGCGGCTTCTACAAGCATTTCGGCTCCAAGGCCGACCTCATGGCCGAGGCGGCGGCCTGCGGGCTGTCGCAGAACGCCTCCGGCACCGAAGGTGGCGGTGTGGCGGACTACCTGCGCCAGTACCTCTCCAGGGAGCACCGCGACAACCCGGCCTCAGGTTGCACCCTGGCGGCGCTGGCCAGCGATGCCGCGCGCCAGCCCGACGCCGTGAAGACGGTGTTTGCCGACGGGCTCGAGCGCTTGCTGGCAACGCTCCAGGCCGCCAGCGAGCCGACGGATGCCGCCAACGAGCAGGCCGAACGCGCCCGGCGCCTGGGCGTGATCGCCACCCTGGTGGGCGCCATCACGCTCTCCCGCGCCTGCCCGGACGATTCGCCGCTGGCGGACGACATTCTCCAGGCCTGCCGGGACCGGTTGCTGACACCGCAGTAACCCCGCCCGGGCTGTATTGAAAATCGCCCGGGCGCTGTATCTGTTTCAGCAGGCGCCCGCCCTTCACCCTCCACCTCACTCCCTGGATGGCTGAAGGAACCCGCATCATGGCTGCCCTGCTGCTGCAAATGTCCCCCATTGGCCTGGTGATCGCCTTGATCCTGCTGCTGCGCCGCCCACCCGTGCAGGCCGCGCTGGCCGGTGTGGCCGGTGTCTTGCTGTTATGGGGCCTGGGCGCTGCGCAGCCGCTGTCGGCGGCGGTGTCCGGCGCCATCCTGCAAGACACGTTGATCCTGTTCCTCAGTACCGCCTGCGTGATCGTCCCGGGGCTGGCCTTCGTCATCCTGGTCGAACGCGCCAACGCCCCGCAGGCGATCGGCGCCTGGGTGCGGGAGCTGGGCTGGACGCCGCCGATGCAGGTGATCTTCATCGTGCTGGGCCTAGCGCCGCTGCTGGAGGCGATGACCGGGTTCGGCGTATCGCTGATCGCCACGGTGCCGCTGCTGATGGGGCTGTTCTCGCGCCAGGTCGGCATGAAGATGGCGCTGGCCGGCATGGTGGTGATGCCCTGGGGCACGCTCGGGCTGGCCACGGTGATCGGCGCGCTGCTGGCCCACGTGCCGGCGCAGGAACTGGGCAGCCATTCGGCGCTGGTCAGCGCGCCGGTGTTCCTCGGCCTGGCCGCCGTGGCGCTGGTGCTGGCGGGGATTCGCAGTCTGCAGGCTTGGCTGGGGTTGGCGCTGGTCTCGTTGCTGTTCAGCGCGGTGCTGTATGCGGTCAACCGCTGGATCGGGCCGGAGGCGTCGGGCGTGCTGGCTGGGTTGGCGGTGGCCGGCGTGGGCCTGGGGATGTCCTGGGCACGGCGCGGGGCGCTGGTGCGCTGGCCGCAGGCGGCATGGCCGTACCTGGCCCTGCTGGCGGTGATCATCATCTCGCGGGGGCTGTTCCTGCTGTCGGGGTGGGACGGGCTGTGGGTGGTGCATGGCACCAACGTGTCGTGGAAGCCACTGGCTTCGCCGGGGCTGGCCTTGCTGCTGGTGGTGCTGATGATGGTCGGGCGCCAGGGCGCGGGCTTCCCATGGCAGGCGCTGGTCACCCGGGCACGGTTCCCGGTGGCGACGATCTTCCTGTTCCTGCTGCTGTCGCAGGTGATGGTCAAGGCCGGCTTCCTGGTCGAGGCGCAACGGGCGTTGCAGGCGCTGTCCGGGGTGTCGCTGGCGTCGACGGTGTCGCTGCTGGCGGGGTTGGCCGGCTATGTCACCGGCTCCAATGTCGGCGGCAACACGCTGGTGATGCCCTCCATCGCCGCGCTGTCCACGGTCCACGGCCCGTGGCTGGCGGCGATGGTCAACAGCGCCGCCGGGCATGGCGCGCTGGGCTCGCTGTCGATCCTGTCGCTGATCATCGGGCTGGCCGGGGCCAACCGTGATGAGGAGCACGGGCTGATCCGCTTCGGCTTTGCCCTGGTACTGCTGAACATCGTCGTCGTGGCTGCAACCGGCGTGGTTTTGCTCTACCTTTCCGGAGCCCCCGCCTGACACGACACAAGGCCCCCATGGACCGGAACCCCAAGCCCGACAAACGCTGGCACACCGTCAACGCCTGGCTGCTGCGCCAGATCGACAGCGGCGAATGGCCCAGCGGCACGCAACTGCCCTCGGTGCGCGAGCTGGCGCGGCTGTTCGACAGCAGCATCGCCACCGTGCAGCGGGCCCTGGCGGAGCTGGAGGCCAATGCCTATGTGCAGGCCACGCCGCGGATCGGCTATTTCGTCGCCAAGGGCGCGGCCCAGGTACAGGGGTTCGACCTGGCCAGTGTCACCGTCAACGTCAACCATGCGGTGGTCGCCATGCTCGCCCAGGCGGCCAGCAATACCGCGCTGTCGTTGAGCTCGGCGGTGCTGCACGACGAGCTCACGCCCCAGGTGCTGCTGAACAAGTGCCTGGCGACACTGGCCGCCAAGACCGACCAACCCTTGGCCGGCCTGATCGCCCCGCCGGGCCTGGCCTCGCTGCGCCGGCGCATCGCCGGGCTGATGCTGCAACGCGGCGTGACCTGCGGGCCAGACGATATCCTGGTGACCTCGGGCGACACCGTGGCCCTGGAGCTGGCCCTCGAAGCCGTCGCCCGGCCAGGGGCCACGGTGGCCATCGAGACACCTACCTACTACGGCATCCTGCAGACCATAGAACGTCTGGGGATGCGCGCCCTGCCCATCCGCACCCACGCCGACAGCGGCATGGACCTCGAGCACCTGGAATGGGCGCTCAAGCGTGGCAAGGTCGATGTGGTGTTCCTCAACCCGACGCTGCAGAACCCACGGGGCTTCATCATGCCCGACGCGGCGCGGGCACGGCTCTCACAGCTGGCGCAGGCAGCGGATGTGCCGATCATCGAGGACGATATCTTCTTCGACCTGGTGGACGAGGCGCAGCGGCCCAAGGCGATCAAGCACTACGACGAGACCGGGCAGACGATCTATTGCTCGTCGTTCTCCAAGACCGTGGCGCCGGGGTACCGGGTGGGCTGGTGCGTGGCGGGGCGGTATCGGGATGCGATCCTGGCCCAGTTGTTTTCGCGCAACCTGGCGGTGTCGAGCCTGGCCCAGCGGGTGCTGGATGAGTTTATCGGTCGGGGGTACATGGAGGAGCACTGCGCGAAGCTACGCGGGCGGCTGGCGGCGCAGGCCGGGGTGATGGAGACGCTGGTACGCTCGGCGTTTCCGCTGGGGACGCGTTATGTGGCGCCGCAGGGTGGATTTATCCATTGGATCGAATTGCCGGAAGGGACGGACATGGTGGCGCTGCAGCGGCTTGCGGCGGAGCGTGGCTGCAATGTCGGCGCCAGCGGGATGTTCTTTGCCGATGGGGAATGTGGCACTGGGTTGCGGGTATGCCTGGGGCGGGTGATTACGTCGGAGGTGATGGGCGGGTTGAGGGTGCTGGCGGAGTGTGCGGCGCTTTCAGGCGCTTGAATGCCGGGGGCGCTTTGCGCCCCTTTCGCGGCACAAGGCCGCTCCTACAGAGAGATGTGCGTTCGCCTGTAGGAGCGGCCTTGTGCCGCGAAAGGGCTGCGCAGCAGCCCCAGCTATCTGGATCAGGCCAAGTGCACCTGGCTACGCAAATGCTCGGCCAACATATCGATAAAGGTCCGCACCTTGGTCGAGCCATATTTGCTCTCCCGATGCAGGATATGGATCGGCCACGGCGCTTCCTCGTACTCGGCCAGGATCACCTGCAAACGCCCGGCCGCCACTTCATCCGCCACCTGGTACGACAGCAACCGTGCAATCCCCAGCCCGGCACTGGCCGCGGCGATCGCGGCGTCGTTGCTGGTCACGGTCAGGCGCGGCTTCATGCGGATCAGCGTCGGGTCGTCGATGGCGCCGAAGCGCCAGTCCGTGCGCGGTGACAGGGTTCCGGCGGCGATGACTTCGTGCTTCTGCAATTCCGAGGGATGGCGCGGCGTGCCGTGGCGTTCGAGGTACTCGGGCGAGGCGCACAACAACCGGCGCATTTTGCCCACCCGCAATGCCTTGAGGCCCGAGTCGGGCAACTGGCCGATGCGCACGGCCACGTCCATGCCCTCCTCCACCAGGTTCACCACGCGGTCGAGAAAGTACGCCGACACATCCACCTCGGGGTACTGCTGCAGGTAACGGACGATGCACGGTATGACGAACTTCTTGCCGAACAGGATCGGCGCGGTCACCGCCAGGTCGCCCTTGGGCGCGGCGTTGATGCCGGCGGCGGCTTCGTTGGCCTCGACGATGCTGGCGAGGATGTGCCGGGTGTCCTCCAGGTAGCGCCCGCCGGCCTCGGTCAGGCGCACGCTGCGGGTGGTGCGCAGCAGCAGCTTGACCCCGAGCTGTTCCTCAAGGGCAGTGACCGCGCGGGTCACCGCCGCCGGCGAGATGGCCAGGCGGCGGGCGGCGGCGGCGAAGCTTTCCAGCTCGCCCACGGCCACGAACACTTTCATCAGGTGGATCTGGTCCATGCCGCGCCCCACGCGTTGTCGTGGGGCGATTATCGCCGTGGTCACGCTAGAGCTCCAGTACCAGGGGCTGCACGCCGTCCTCGGCCTGGGCGGGGATGGCACAGCAGATCAGCACGCTGCCGGGCTCGGGCAGTTCGGCGGGCGGGTTCGGGTAGTGGACCTGGCCGCTGACCAATTTGGTCCTGCAGGTACCGCAGGAGCCCCCTCGGCAACTGAAGTCCGGCGACAAGCCACGGCTTTCCGCCAGTTCCAGCAGCGTGCCGCTGTCCGGCGCCCAGCGCGCTTCCTTGGCGGAGCTGGCGAAGTACACCGGCACCGGCTCGCTGGCGGGTGGGGGCTGCTGCAGCGTCGGCTGGTTGTCGTCGGTGTGGCGGCGCAGGGTCGAGGGGCCGAAGGCTTCGGCATGGATGCGGGCGTCGGGCACATGCACGCCGCGCAAGCCTTCGTACAGGTCCTGGGTGAAGCTGGCCGGGCCGCAGAGGTAGAAGTCGTAGTCATCCAATGCCAGCGTGGCCTTGATCTGCTCGATGCCCAGACGGCTGGCGAATTGGTAGTCATGCTCCAGCACGGCCTGTGGCTCGGGCTGGCTCAGGGCACGATGGATGCTCAGCAAGCCATTGGCGTGTTGCTGAAGTGCGGCAAGCTCCTGCTGGAAGGGCAGGTCGGCCAGTGTGCGCCCGCCATGGAACAGATGGATGCGCCGCTCCTGCCCTTTGGCCAGCTGCTCGCGGAGCATGGCGATCAATGGGGTAATGCCGACGCCCGCGCCAATCAGTACAAGTGGCCGGTCGCTCTGCTGATCCAGGGTGAAGCTGCCCATGGGCTGGCGCACCTCCAGCCGATCGCCGACCTTCACCTGTTGGTGCAGATAGCGTGACGCCGGCCCCTGCGCCTTGACGCTGATGCGCAGGAAGCCATCGGACGGCGCGCTGGACAGGCTGTAGGTACGGATCAGCGGCGTCTCTCCATCGATGCGCAAACGCACGGGAATATGCTGGCCAGGGGCGAAGGCCACTGCGGCGCCATCCTCGGGTTGCAGATGGAACGAGCGGATATCGCGACTCTCCTGCTCGATGTGCAGTACCCGCCAGGTCAGCCATTGACGCTGCCGTTCGCGCTGTTGCAGGCGCTGCTCGGCTTCGTGCCAGGTGCCGGTCATCAGGCTGGTGGGTGCGTATGCCTGGAAGGCCCAGCGCAGCGACACGGCAGCCCGGCGCAGCACCACCTGCTCGATGTCCAGGGTCCAGATCCGCTCGGCGCCTTCGAAGGCGCTGATCAGCGGGCTGTCGAGAATGACTTCGGTACGCCCGGAAACCTGCAGCACATCGCCCGTGGTGAAGTCGACGAATAGCAGGCCGGCGACCGGATTGACCAGCAGATTGCCGAGGGTATTGAAATGCAGGTTGCCGGCGTAGTCGGGAATCGTCAGGCGATTGCCCTCGACCCTGACGAAACCGGGCCGACCACCGCGGTGGGACACGTCCACCGAGCGCTGGCCAGCGTCCTGATCGACGTAGCTGGCGACAAAGAAGGTGTCGGCGCTTTCGATGATGGCGCGGGTCGCGGCATCCAGTGCCGCTGAATCCCGTCGCCCCTGCGGCGGCTCGTCGACGCGGGTGTACTTGCGCATCTGGATGTACTGCGGGCAGTTGCCGAAGGATTGCTCGACCACCACTTCCAGCTGGTCGGCGCTGGCCCGGCGGATCAGGCCATTGAGGCGATTGCGCCGCCGCGTGTGCAGTTCGATCCCCAGCAGGCCGATGGCGCCACCCGCCACCAGGCCCGGCGTGGCCGGATCGTCGCTGGCGAGATCGGTGCCGATCAGCAGCTGCCGTGGATCGGGCGAGCTGACGAAGCCTTCCGGGCCTTCGAGCAGCGTCGCCCAGGGTTTGCCTGCGGCGTCCACGGCACCGGCCACCATGAACGGCAACTGCTGGTAGAACGTGCGATGCTGGTCGGGCATGTAGTCACGAATGACCTTCTGCCCGAACGCCTCCATGCGCTCGGCAACACCGACGTGCTCCTGCAGCTGTTTTTCACCTGCATGCCAGGGCGATTGCATGGCGGCATTCCTCGGGGCTCAGAGGGTGGTCTGCAAACCGATGACCGTACGCGGCATCGGCACAAAGCCTGGCAGCGCCTCGACACGGGCCAGCCAGGCGCGCACGTTGGGGTAAGGCTCCAGCGACACGTTGCCTTCCGGTGCGTGGGCGATGTACGAGTAGTTGGCGATATCGGCGATGGTCGCCTGGTCACCGACCAGGAACGGGCCCTTGGCCAGTTCGGCGTCGATCACCTTGAGCAGGGTGTGGGCGCGGCCAATGACTTCATCGGTGTTGAACGAGGCACCGAACACCGTCACCAGACGTGCCGCCGCCGGGCCGAAGGCCAGGGGACCCGCCGCGACCGACAACCAGCGCTGCACACGGGCGGCCCCGACCGGATCCGCAGGCAACCAGCGCTCACCGCCGTAGGCCTTGGCCAGGTAGACCAGGATGGCGTTGGAATCGGCGATGACGATGCCGTTGTCATCGATCACCGGCACCTGGCCGAAGGGGTTGATGGCGAGAAACTCTGGCTGCTTGTGCTCGCCTTTGGCCAGGTCGACGAAGACCAGCTCGGTGGGCAGTTCGAGCAGCGACAGCATCAGCTCGATGCGGTGGGCGTGGCCGGACTTGGGGAAGTTGTACAGCTTGATCGGGCTTGGCATGTGCGGGGCTCCGGATCAGCGCCGGGAGTGGCGCTGCTGGAGGACATGCTGCACTGGATTGCCCGACAGCAGAATCAGTGCTGGGAGCAATCCAGTATTTCGGCAGGTGGAATAATCACACTCGCGGGGCAAGTCGGGTCGCCGCATCGCCGCTCCCGCGAGCCCGCACTTACGATCTCAATGACGGTGCTGCTTCTGGTACTGATACAACCCCCGCGCCGCCTCGACCACCAGCGGCACACAGGCCTGGAGCTCATCGAAACTCATCGAATCGAGCAGCTCGAAGTTGTCTTCCAGCCCATGCAGGGAAATGGCCTTGAGCAGACGATCCTGCTCCGGCGGCAGCTCGCTCCACTCGGCCACCTGGGTCCCGCGCATGTAGCCGAAGCACCATTCCTCGAGAATGATCGCCGGGCCTTCCTCGCCTTCGCTCTCCTCGAACAGCGGTTCGAAGTGCTCGAGGTCGTCGGCCAGCGCTTGCGCCACCTGGCTGGCGTAACGCAGCATCAACGCGGTATAGGCCTCTTCATGGGCGGGCTTCTTGAACTTCGGCACCTTGCCGCCGGCGACGGAGGGTAGCCATTGCTCGGGATTGACCTTCCTAGGGGAGCTGGCCAGAGCGGTGAAGAAACCGTTGAGTTCGGCGAGGTTGAGCACCGAATAGTCGTTGCCGTAGGTGATCAGCAGGTCTTCGAGACGGTCGAGTTCTTTTTCGCTGAGCGCGGGGAGCATGGGCGGGTGTCCTAGGGCGGAAATTTGCGTGCACCCTAGCACAGGCAACGCCTACCCGCTCCCATCACGGGAACGGGCATCGGGCTATTGCTGCAGCCAGTGCGCCAGGTCGGCCTGCCGCCCGCTGCCGATCAGCAGCCACAGCAAGAGTCGGCACTTGCGCGGGCAGAGCCAGCCGGCCATGTGCAGGCCCCGGTCCTGCAGGTCGATCTCACCGCCGATGAATCCGTAGGTCCCAAGGGCTGTCGGGCCATTGCCAGTGCGGGTGGCGATAATCACCGGCATGTTGCCGGCGATGCGCCCCAACGCCTCGGCCCAGGCTTCAGAGACATGACCTGCGCCAAAGCCGGCAACCACCAGCCCTGAATAGCCCAGGCCTCCGAGCGCTTGCAGCAGCCTCGTATCGGCATCGAGACAGGCCTCCAGCAGGACGACCTGGTGATCCACCTGCGCCGGCAGGGGCAACACCCGCCGTGGCGTGGCAGCCTGGCGATAAAGTGGTCTGCCCTCCACGACCGCCCCTATCGCCCCAGCGCCAGGCGACTCGAAGGCCGCCATCGCCAGGCTGGCAGTCTTGCGCACCCGCGCGGCCAGGTGGATCTGGTCGTTGATCACCACCATCACGCCACGCCCCCGGCTGCCATCGGCGATTGCAACCTGCACCGCCGCCAGCAGGTTCGCCGGACCATCCGCGCCCGGCTGGCTGGCCGAACGCATGGCGCCGGTCAGGATCAGCGGGGTGTCATGGGGCCAGAGCAGGTCGAGGAAATACGCGGTCTCCTCCAGCGTATCGGTGCCCTGGGTGAGGACCACGGCCTGGGCCCCCGCTTGCACTTGGGCGCTTGCCCAGGCCAGCGCACCCAGCATGTCGCTGAACGCCAGCGAGGCGCTCGGCACCAGGCTCAACGTGGTGGTGCTGATCTGCGCCAGTGCCTGCAGTTGCGGCAGGGACGCCAATAGCGCGGCGCAATCGAGCCGGGGTGTCACACCCTGCCCCGGCGCCGCGGACTGCATGCTGACCGTGCCACCCAGGCTGGCGATCGAAACGCGTGGTGCTGTCATGGGTTACCTCCCGCAAGCAGGCCGACCAGGGGCACGATGCCCAGGGTGCTGATGGCCATGGACAGGACATTGCCGATATAGCCGTGCATGTAGCCCGGCAAGCGCTGGCTGATGGCCACGGCAAGCGGTGGCGCGATCAGCGCGCCAAGCACTGCGCTGGCGACGATCACCTGCCAGCTGCCGCCCAGTGTCAGCACGGCGGCGGGCACGATCGACACGATGGGAATATAGGTCGGATACCAGCCCCGTTCTTGCCATTGCCGCCGCCAGAACAGCACACCAACCAGCGATGCCAATGCCTGCCCGGCCACCATCTGCAGCACCAGTTGCGAGCCATAGGCCGGCGCCGCCGGGGCCAGTACATAAGCCAGCAAGACGCCCAGCAGCAAGCCGAGGCTGGCCAGTTCATTGCCAAAGAACGGCGCTTCGCTGAAATCGGCCAGTACCCGGCGCAGGGTCCAGACCACGCCATAGTCGGGCTGGCTGGCCGTCGCGGCGACCACTGGACGCTGGCCATCGCGAACCAGCGCCGGGAAGCGCTTGCACAGCAGGAACGCCAGCACACTGGCCAGTGCCATGCCACTGACATTGCCGATCACCACCGGCAACTGCAGCGGGTAGCACAGGTAGTTGACCAGCAGCAGGCTGGCCGGCGTGACTAGCACGGCACCGAGCAGCGCGCCATTGATCGCGACGCGCCAACAGCCGCCAAACAGCAGGACCATGGCCGCCGGCAGCGAGACGAAGGCGACGAAGGTCGGCTGCCAGGCACCACCCTCCAGCGTCCAGCCCCACAACGCATGGCTGAGCAGCAGACCGAGCAGCGAGCTGATGATCAGCCAGGGCCACAGCCCGGTGCCGTAGCAGATGGCGAAGCCTTGCCAACGATACCCGCGCTGCTGGGCCCAATGCGCGAGGCTCGCCCCCAGCAGCAGCCCCAGTGCCGGCAACTCGTGCTTGTAGAAGGCGACCTCGCTGATATCGCCGACAATCCAGCGCAGCCTGCTCAACGGCTGGTCGAGGGTTGCGACGAGCTGCGCATAGTCGGGCCATCCACCCAACATCAGGCTGGCAACGCAAAGCAGTGCGAGGCCCAGGAGAATCAGCGATGACGACCGTTGTCGTGGTAAGGAAAGGCGCTGTTCCATGACGCCTCCTCAACGTGGCATCGGCGCATGCAGCCGATACCCCAGGGTGGCGTCGTAGAGGTCGGTGCGCCGGTCACGCGGCAGGTCGTTGAGGCTGTTCCAGATCGGCGCCGAGCGGGCGGCACTGAGGTCGACGTCGGCGTAGAGGATGCATTCCTCCTCGGCACTGGCCACCTCGCCGATGGGCCAGCCGTTGGTGCCGGCAATCAGCGAACAACCGAGGAAGCGCCCGCCCCGTTCGCGACCAATGCGATTGGCGGCGGCGATATAGACATTGTTGACGTGGGCCGCGGTCATCGTCAGGTACGAGGCCATGCAGCGTCCGGCCTCGTCGAACAGCGGCGGCGGCGTCCAGACCCAGTTGTTCAGGCTGCAGATGATGTCGGCGCCCTGCGCGGCCATGAGCCGTGGCACCTCCGGGAACCAGATGTCCCAGCAGATCAGCAGGCCGATGCGGCCGATGGGCGTTTCGAACACCGGGAAGCCCAGGTCTCCGGGGGTGAACCAGAGCTTTTCCTGGTTCCACAGGTGCGCCTTGCGGTAATGCCCGAGCAGCCCCTGCGGGCCGAACAGCACGGCGCTGTCGTAGAGCTTGAGGCCGTCCCGCTCGGCGAAGCCTGCGGCCAGATACACCTGCTGCTCACGGGCGAACTCCGCCCAGGCCTGCAGGCATCGTCCATCCTCCAGCGTCTCGGCGTGGGCATAGGCCTCGGCGCGGGAGTTGAAGGTGTAGCCGGTGTTGGCCAGCTCCGGCAGCACGATCAGGTTCGCCCCTTCACGTGCGGCGCGGCGGGCCAGGGCCAGGCCACGGCTCAGGTTGCCATCGCAGTGGTCCAGGCCGACCTGCGGGTCGTACTGGATGACGGCAATGCGTACGGGGCTGACGGGAGTGGTGTGTTCCTGCATGGCGGCTTCCTGTTCTGGTTGTTGTGGAAGGCCGCCAGTAGAACGGGCATGGCAGGTGGGGCGACAGTCAGCAGGATCCTCTGGAACTGAGGGAGATTGCGAAAAGACGTGGAGGAGCACTCCTACAAAGTTGTTTCAAAGCGCCTGTCGAGGCACCTGATAATGCGGATAGTGCTCGAGGCTGAAGCCCCCCTTGAAACATGCGCCGGTGTTGTTGCAGAGGTTGATCACGGTGTCGATGGCAGTGCGCAGACACGGCTCGGTCCAGCCGGCATCGACAGAGAAAGACTCCCCGGCGAGGTAGAGCCCTGAATGGGCACTCCGGTCACGGTTGTAGTTCATCAGGCTTACCGCGTCGTAATAGGCGCCTGCCCGGTACAATTTCGCACAGCCAAGTGCATTCCTGTCTGTCATCCATCTTTGTATGCGGGTGTTTCCAAGATCGATGGCAAAGGGTGGCTCAACGACATGGGCGCAGGAGATTTTGCGTTGATCTGATGGTGATGGTTTCGGATTCTCAGGGTAGGTGAAGAGCCTGAGCATGCCGAGAGCAGGGAGGTGGGGAACGGTAGATGTGTAGGGTGGTGCTGCGTGTGTCGTTGCCTGAACTGACGCTATCGCGGGGCAAGCCCGCTCCCACGCCCCCATTCCCACAGGCCTGTAATAGCGCTATGGGAACGGATGGCGTGGGAGCGGGCTTGTCCCGCGATGGGTCGTCAGCGTTTAGACCGCCAGCGCGCGCTCACGCAGCTCGCTGTTGAGGATGCGGTCGTTCTCGCTGTAGTCCACCGGGCAGTCGATCACGTGCACGCCCGGGGTCTTGATGCAGTGCTCGAGCAGCGGCAGGAAGCCTTCGGCGCTTTCCACGCGGTGGCCGTTGGCACCGTAGGCTTCGGCGTACTTGACGAAGTCCGGGTTGCCGTAGTCCAGACCGAAATCGGTGAAGCCCATGTTGGCCTGCTTCCAGCGGATCATGCCGTAGCCGTCGTCACGCAGGATCACCACGGTGATGTGCATGCCCAGACGTACTGCGGTTTCCAGCTCCTGGCTGTTCATCATGAAGCCGCCGTCGCCGCATACCGAGATGACCGGGCGATCCGGATACACCAGGTGCGAGGCCATGGCCGATGGCAGGCCGGCGCCCATGGTCGCCAGGGCGTTGTCCAGCAGCACGGTGTTGGGCTTATGGGCCTTGTAGTTGCGGGCGAACCAGATCTTGTAGATGCCGTTGTCCAGGGCGACGATGCCTTCGGACGGCAGGGCGCGACGGATGTCGGCGACCATGCGCTGCGGGTAGACCGGGAAGCGGTCGTCGTCGGCGCCTTCGGCGATCTGTGCTTCGTTCGCTTCACGGATGGCCATCAGGCGGGTGAAGTCCCAGTGGCTGGTGTCGGTCAGCGCTTCGCTGATCTGCCACACGGCGTTGGCGATGTCGCCGATCACTTCCACCTGCGGGAAGTACACGGCATCGACTTCAGCCGAGCGGAAGCTGACGTGAATGACTTCGGTGCCGCCACGGACCATGAAGAACGGTGGCTTCTCGATCACGTCGTGGCCGATGTTGACGATCAGGTCGGCGGCTTCGACGGCGCGGTGCACGAAGTCACCGGAGGACAGCGCGGCGTTGCCCAGGAAGCGTGGGTGGCGCTCGTCTACCACACCTTTACCCATCTGGGTGGTGATGAACGGGATACCGGTCTTGTCGATCAGCTGCTTGAGGACCTTGGCGGTCATCTTGCGGTTGGCGCCGGCGCCGATCACCAGGATCGGGTTGCGGGCGTTCTGCAGTTTCTGCACGGCGGCTTCGATGGCCACGTGCTCGGCCAGCGGGCGACGGTGCAGGCTGCGCGGGATCGGCAGGGCGTCGGTCTGCTCGGCGGCGATGTCTTCCGGCAGCTCCAGGTGCACGGCGCCCGGCTTCTCTTCTTCGGCCAGGCGGAAGGCCTCACGCATGCGCGCAGGGATGTTGTCGGCCGAGGCGAACTGGTGGGTGTACTTGGTGATGGGGTCCATCATGCCGCACACGTCGATGATCTGGAAACGGCCTTGCTTGGACTTCTTGATCGGCTTCTGGCCGGTGATCATCATCATCGGCATGCCGCCCAGGTAGGCGTAGGCGCTGGCGGTCACCAGGTTGGTCGCGCCAGGGCCGAGGGTCGACAGGCTGACGCCGGTCTTGCCGGTCAGGCGGCCGTAGGTGGCGGCCATGAAGCCCGCGGATTGCTCGTGGCGGGTCAGTACCAGCTTGATCTTCGACTTGCGCAGGGACTCGAGCAGGTCGAGGTTTTCCTCACCGGGAATGCCGAACACATACTCGACACCTTCGTTTTCCAGGCATTGCACAACGACATCGGCGGCCTTGGCCATCTTGCTTCTAACCTCAAGTAATAGGACGGTGAAAGTCCAGAAATGCGCAGCACGGTACGCTGGCATCGCTCGGTCCGGGTGCCAGGATTGCCCCGAACCTAAGCCTTGACGCAGGGTAGGTACGGGGAAGTCACGTAATTGTGAC
This sequence comes from Pseudomonas sp. 2hn, assembly GCF_019646095.1. Taxonomy (NCBI): domain Bacteria; kingdom Pseudomonadati; phylum Pseudomonadota; class Gammaproteobacteria; order Pseudomonadales; family Pseudomonadaceae; genus Pseudomonas; species Pseudomonas sp. 2hn. Next base: position 4,494,156 of record NZ_CP081016.1, read on the forward strand.
GGCAATATTGTCGCACCTGTGACGAGGCGATGTGAGGTAGCCGACGAGCAAAGGATATTTGCGTGATCGTCAGCAAACGGATCCCCTGTAGGAACACACGACGTGGGAGCGGGCTTGCCCCGCGATTAGGCCGGATCAGGCGGTGATGTTGCCTGGGCTGGCCTAATCGCGGGGCAAGCCCGCTCCCACGTTGTGTATTCCACAGCAGAGGTGACGTTGCTTTTCGGAACGCGGAAAAGACAAAACCCCTACCTGCTCGCGCAGATAGGGGTTTTGCGAAATGAATCTTGACGATGACCTACTCTCACATGGGGAAACCCCACACTACCATCGGCGATGCATCGTTTCACTGCTGAGTTCGGGATGGGATCAGGTGGTTCCAATGCTCTATGGTCGTCAAGAAATTCTGTTGCCAGAACATCCAGATGGATACTCCAGCGAATTCGGATATGTGAATTTGTGAAGCTGCGAACTTTCGGTTCTTTCGTCCTCACCACCGCAATCTGCGCTTTGCAAATTGCTTGGGTGTTATATGGTCAAGCCTCACGGGCAATTAGTATTGGTTAGCTCAACGCCTCACAGCGCTTACACACCCAACCTATCAACGTCGTAGTCTTCGACGGCCCTTCAGGGAGCTCAAGGCTCCAGTGAGATCTCATCTTGAGGCAAGTTTCCCGCTTAGATGCTTTCAGCGGTTATCTCTTCCGAACATAGCTACCCGGCAATGCCACTGGCGTGACAACCGGAACACCAGAGGTTCGTCCACTCCGGTCCTCTCGTACTAGGAGCAGCCCCTCTCAAATCTCAAACGTCCACGGCAGATAGGGACCGAACTGTCTCACGACGTTCTAAACCCAGCTCGCGTACCACTTTAAATGGCGAACAGCCATACCCTTGGGACCGGCTTCAGCCCCAGGATGTGATGAGCCGACATCGAGGTGCCAAACACCGCCGTCGATATGAACTCTTGGGCGGTATCAGCCTGTTATCCCCGGAGTACCTTTTATCCGTTGAGCGATGGCCCTTCCATACAGAACCACCGGATCACTAAGACCTACTTTCGTACCTGCTCGACGTGTGTGTCTCGCAGTCAAGCGCGCTTTTGCCTTTATACTCTACGACCGATTTCCGACCGGTCTGAGCGCACCTTCGTACTCCTCCGTTACTCTTTGGGAGGAGACCGCCCCAGTCAAACTACCCACCATACACTGTCCTCGATCCGGATAACGGACCTGAGTTAGAACCTCAAGGTTGCCAGGGTGGTATTTCAAGGATGGCTCCATGAGAACTGGCGTCCCCACTTCAAAGCCTCCCACCTATCCTACACAAGCAAGCTCAAAGTCCAGTGCAAAGCTATAGTAAAGGTTCACGGGGTCTTTCCGTCTAGCCGCGGATACACTGCATCTTCACAGCGATTTCAATTTCACTGAGTCTCGGGTGGAGACAGCGCCGCCATCGTTACGCCATTCGTGCAGGTCGGAACTTACCCGACAAGGAATTTCGCTACCTTAGGACCGTTATAGTTACGGCCGCCGTTTACCGGGGCTTCGATCAAGAGCTTCGCTTGCGCTAACCCCATCAATTAACCTTCCGGCACCGGGCAGGCGTCACACCCTATACGTCCACTTTCGTGTTTGCAGAGTGCTGTGTTTTTAATAAACAGTCGCAGCGGCCTGGTATCTTCGACCGGCGTGGGCTTACGCAGCAAGTGCTTCACCCTCACCGGCGCACCTTCTCCCGAAGTTACGGTGCCATTTTGCCTAGTTCCTTCACCCGAGTTCTCTCAAGCGCCTTGGTATTCTCTACCTAACCACCTGTGTCGGTTTGGGGTACGGTTCCCAGTTATCTGAAGCTTAGGAGCTTTTCTTGGAAGCATGGCATCAACCACTTCGCGCTCTAATGAGCACTCGTCATCAGCTCTCGGCCTTGAGATCCCGGATTTGCCTAAGATCTCAGCCTACCACCTTAAACTTGGACAACCAACGCCAAGCTGGCCTAGCCTTCTCCGTCCCTCCATCGCAATAACTGGAAGTACAGGAATATTAACCTGTTTTCCATCGACTACGCTTTTCAGCCTCGCCTTAGGGACCGACTAACCCTGCGTCGATTAACGTTGCGCAGGAAACCTTGGTCTTTCGGCGTGCGAGTTTTTCACTCGCATTGTCGTTACTCATGTCAGCATTCGCACTTCTGATACCTCCAGCAAGCTTCTCAACTCACCTTCACAGGCTTACAGAACGCTCCTCTACCGCATCACCAAAGGTGATACCCGTAGCTTCGGTGCATGGTTTGAGCCCCGTTACATCTTCCGCGCAGGCCGACTCGACTAGTGAGCTATTACGCTTTCTTTAAAGGGTGGCTGCTTCTAAGCCAACCTCCTAGCTGTCTAAGCCTTCCCACATCGTTTCCCACTTAACCATGACTTTGGGACCTTAGCTGACGGTCTGGGTTGTTTCCCTTTTCACGACGGACGTTAGCACCCGCCGTGTGTCTCCCATGCTCGGCACTTGTAGGTATTCGGAGTTTGCATCGGTTTGGTAAGTCGGGATGACCCCCTAGCCGAAACAGTGCTCTACCCCCTACAGTGATACATGAGGCGCTACCTAAATAGCTTTCGAGGAGAACCAGCTATCTCCGAGCTTGATTAGCCTTTCACTCCGATCCACAGGTCATCCGCTAACTTTTCAACGGTAGTCGGTTCGGTCCTCCAGTCAGTGTTACCTAACCTTCAACCTGCCCATGGATAGATCGCCCGGTTTCGGGTCTATACCCAGCGACTAAAGCGCCCTATTAAGACTCGCTTTCGCTACGCCTCCCCTATTCGGTTAAGCTCGCCACTGAATATAAGTCGCTGACCCATTATACAAAAGGTACGCAGTCACCTAACGAAGTAGGCTCCCACTGCTTGTACGCATACGGTTTCAGGTTCTATTTCACTCCCCTCTCCGGGGTTCTTTTCGCCTTTCCCTCACGGTACTGGTTCACTATCGGTCAGTCAGTAGTATTTAGCCTTGGAGGATGGTCCCCCCATGTTCAGACAAAGTTTCTCGTGCTCCGTCCTACTCGATTTCACTGGCAAGAGATTTTCGTGTACGGGGCTATCACCCACTATGGCCGCACTTTCCAGAGCGTTCCACTAATCTCAAACCAGCTTAAGGGCTGGTCCCCGTTCGCTCGCCACTACTAAGGGAATCTCGGTTGATTTCTTTTCCTCAGGGTACTTAGATGTTTCAGTTCCCCTGGTTCGCCTCTTGCACCTATGTATTCAGTACAAGATAACCAGCTTATGCTGGCTGGGTTCCCCCATTCAGAGATCTCTGGATCACAGTCTGTTTGCCGACTCCCCAAAGCTTATCGCAGGCTACCACGTCTTTCATCGCCTCTGACTGCCAAGGCATCCACCGTATGCGCTTCTTCACTTGACCATATAACCCCAAGCAATCTGGTTATACTGTGAAGACGACATTCGCCGAAAATTCGCATTTCGCTCATTGCTGAGCAGAACTCACAAATTTTACCTTAGCCTGAATAACCAGCAGTGAAACTGGTATTCAGTCTATCTATCACATATCCGAATTTTTAAAGAACGATCTGACAAAAGTCAGAAATCAACATTCACACCGGAATGTTCATTTCTAAGTTCTGAGCAGTGCTGCGAAACCTGAAAGAGTGGTGGAGCCAAGCGGGATCGAACCGCTGACCTCCTGCGTGCAAGGCAGGCGCTCTCCCAGCTGAGCTATGGCCCCATTTACTAGGCCGCACCAAGTAATTGGTAGGTCTGGGCAGATTTGAACTGCCGACCTCACCCTTATCAGGGGTGCGCTCTAACCAACTGAGCTACAGACCTATAACAGGGTCGCGTTACAGCATCGTCTTTACACAATGAATCAAGCAATTCGTGTGGGAGCTCATCAGCAGGCTGATGTCTTCGATTAAGGAGGTGATCCAGCCGCAGGTTCCCCTACGGCTACCTTGTTACGACTTCACCCCAGTCATGAATCACACCGTGGTAACCGTCCTCCCGAAGGTTAGACTAGCTACTTCTGGTGCAACCCACTCCCATGGTGTGACGGGCGGTGTGTACAAGGCCCGGGAACGTATTCACCGCAACATTCTGATTTGCGATTACTAGCGATTCCGACTTCACGCAGTCGAGTTGCAGACTGCGATCCGGACTACGATCGGTTTTGTGAGATTAGCTCCACCTCGCGGCTTGGCAACCCTCTGTACCGACCATTGTAGCACGTGTGTAGCCCAGGCCGTAAGGGCCATGATGACTTGACGTCATCCCCACCTTCCTCCGGTTTGTCACCGGCAGTCTCCTTAGAGTGCCCACCATAACGTGCTGGTAACTAAGGACAAGGGTTGCGCTCGTTACGGGACTTAACCCAACATCTCACGACACGAGCTGACGACAGCCATGCAGCACCTGTGTCAGAGTTCCCGAAGGCACCAATCCATCTCTGGAAAGTTCTCTGCATGTCAAGGCCTGGTAAGGTTCTTCGCGTTGCTTCGAATTAAACCACATGCTCCACCGCTTGTGCGGGCCCCCGTCAATTCATTTGAGTTTTAACCTTGCGGCCGTACTCCCCAGGCGGTCAACTTAATGCGTTAGCTGCGCCACTAAAATCTCAAGGATTCCAACGGCTAGTTGACATCGTTTACGGCGTGGACTACCAGGGTATCTAATCCTGTTTGCTCCCCACGCTTTCGCACCTCAGTGTCAGTATCAGTCCAGGTGGTCGCCTTCGCCACTGGTGTTCCTTCCTATATCTACGCATTTCACCGCTACACAGGAAATTCCACCACCCTCTACCATACTCTAGCTCGCCAGTTTTGGATGCAGTTCCCAGGTTGAGCCCGGGGCTTTCACATCCAACTTAACGAACCACCTACGCGCGCTTTACGCCCAGTAATTCCGATTAACGCTTGCACCCTCTGTATTACCGCGGCTGCTGGCACAGAGTTAGCCGGTGCTTATTCTGTCGGTAACGTCAAAACAGCAAGGTATTAGCTTACTGCCCTTCCTCCCAACTTAAAGTGCTTTACAATCCGAAGACCTTCTTCACACACGCGGCATGGCTGGATCAGGCTTTCGCCCATTGTCCAATATTCCCCACTGCTGCCTCCCGTAGGAGTCTGGACCGTGTCTCAGTTCCAGTGTGACTGATCATCCTCTCAGACCAGTTACGGATCGTCGCCTAGGTGAGCCATTACCTCACCTACTAGCTAATCCGACCTAGGCTCATCTGATAGCGCAAGGCCCGAAGGTCCCCTGCTTTCTCCCGTAGGACGTATGCGGTATTAGCGTTCCTTTCGAAACGTTGTCCCCCACTACCAGGCAGATTCCTAGGCATTACTCACCCGTCCGCCGCTGAATCAAGGAGCAAGCTCCCGTCATCCGCTCGACTTGCATGTGTTAGGCCTGCCGCCAGCGTTCAATCTGAGCCATGATCAAACTCTTCAGTTCAATACTGCTTGGGTTTTTAAGAAACCCTAAACTTGGCTCAGCAATCTCAAATGACTATGTGATTTCTCGCATGGCCACTTGTGATGCTGATAATCTTGGCGACTATCAGTCCGTACTCACAAGCACCCACACGAATTGCTTGATTCAATTTGTTAAAGAGCGTTTGGCTAAGAGCTTTTCGTCTCAACCGAGGCGCGCATTATACGCTTTCCTCATTTTCTGTCAAGCGTTGTTTTGAAGTTTTTTTCGAAGCTGCTTTTTGCAAAACACCTTCAACCTCAACAACTTACCGCTTGCCTCGTGGCGTTCAACGCTGCGAGGAGGCGAATAATACGCGGTTTGATTTCAGAGTCAACACCTTGATCGGAAAAAACTTTCGATCGCCATCCGGCGGCCGCTCGGCAACTATTCGACGCGATTGCCGCTCTGTAGAGAAACACGCAAGCGGAGCGGCTGGCCATGAGTGATGCACAGAGCGAGAAGACCCCGGGGCTGTCGCCGGACGAAGAGCAGGAAGTCAGCCACAACCAGCCGCCCCGGGCGGCGGTGCTGCACGAGATCATCCGCGCCCAGGGTGACCAGGAACTGGAGCGCACCCTTGCCGCCTTGTGGTGGTCGGCGCTGGCGGCGGGCCTGACCATGGGCCTGTCGTTGATGGCCATGGGGCTGTTCTATGCCCGCCTGCCCGAAGGCGATAGCGCCCAGGTGATCGCCAGCCTGGGCTACAGCGCAGGCTTCCTGGCAGTAATCCTCGCCCGCCAGCAACTGTTCACCGAAAACACCCTGACCGCCGTGCTGCCGCTGATGACCACCCCCACCCTCACCAACCTGGGCCGCCTGCTGCGCCTGTGGACCATCGTCCTGCTCGGCAACCTGGCCGGCACCTTGCTGGTGGCCTGGGTGATGCTCGAGCTGCCGATCTTCGACAGCAAGACCGATGTCGCCTTCCTGGATGTGGGCCGCAAGGTGATGGAGAACGGCATCGGCCAGATGTTCGCCAAGGGCATCGTCTCGGGCTGGATGATCGCCACCATGGTCTGGATGATCCCGTCCATGGAGCACGCCAAGATCTGGATCATCCTGATGATCACCTACCTCATGGCCCTGGGCGACTTCACTCATATAGTAGTGGGCTCGGTCGAGGTGTCTTATCTGGTCTGGGCTGGCGAGCAGAGCTGGAGCGCCTTCTGGCTCGACTTCGCCCTACCCACCCTGGCCGGCAACATCATTGGCGGCAGTTTCATCTTCGCCTTGATCAGCCATGCCCAGGTACGCAGCGACAGCGGCAAGTCGCCCTCGAAACTATTGAAGGACGATAAACAGGCCAAGGACTAGTGTCCTGTCTGGAAAAAACGTTCTTTTTTGGCGAGTGACTGGGTGTCCGTCCCAAGCGCCGCGACGAGTCATAACAGGGCTATGGCGAGGATTGGCAACGTAGTCAGGGCCCCCTAGACGCCATCAAAAGTGAAGAGCTTATTTTCGAGACAGGACACCAGGGAGCATCACCTATCATTTTTGCTAGTTCCTTGAAACTCGTACCCGGTGTAAAACACTTCACATGTTCCGTCCAGAAGAGTCGCGTGGAAGGCTCAACGGACAGTTCGCGCTCGCTCATCGTTTTTAACATTGACCATGAGGCACGAAAAATGACTACGACTCCGCAAACAAAAGAAGCTTTAAATCTGCATGTATACCCTTCTCACCAGAAAAAAATAGGCAAGAATCAAGTATCACTAAGCCCCAGCAGGTTAATTGTCTTCCCTCAACCGGGGATCGGGGGGAGGATTAAATTTGAGTGGCGTGGATACTTAACCAACACGCACTACAGAGAACAAATATTCGTCAAACCAATCGACCCCACTGCAAACCTGACTAGCCAAGAGATGTCAGCTAGCCACATCACGTCATACAAATTTATTAAGACTCGATTCTTTGTCCTGAATGAAAAAAATGATGAAGTGCTCTATGAGTCTAAACAGCAACACTTCGAGGTCATACTCGCTCATAACTCTAGCAGCTTCCTTGCCGGCCCTATCGTACCCGACGCCTCCGGAAGCACGCTCGATCCCGACAAGGGTGACATTAGGGGGGTACGTGTAGACGTCCCCTATAAAGGCATGACACTTGAAGACAACTGCCTGCTATTTGCAAGCATCTATCTAGGTGAAAATCGCATGGACAATTTCGTTCTAGGGACGCAAGCGGATCAGGATGCCGTCGACAACGGAGGCTTTTCATTCTGGCTGGACAGGACAAGGCTGAAGAAGCATCCAGACAAGAAGCTGGTACTTGAATATCAGGTAGCAACCGCCACTGATTCTAAGGCTTCATGCACGAGTGAATTCAAGCTTATTGTGCCACACTCATAAATACCGTCGAAACTGCGGGAAGACTTATGGCCTTGCTCTCAACGCAGCATGATCGTCGCGCAGACGCCTTTTATAACAAGACTAACGCGCGGCAACCGCCCGCTCGGACGCCCTGCCCCGCTGCGGCAATGGCCGCGGTCGCCACCAGTTCTGCCCCGGATGCGGTGAGTCGAGGCTGACCCGCTCGCCCATCTGCGGCGTGCTCAGCTCCACCTGGGCGGCACTGGCCAGTGCCAGGATACGTTCGAAGGGCTCCTGCCAGCTGTGAATCGACAGGTCGAAGGTGCCATTGTGGATCGGCAGCAGCCAACGGCCCTTCAGGTCCAGGTGCGCCTGCAGGGTCTGCTCCGGCTGCATGTGCACATTGGGCCAGGCAACGTTGTAGGCGCCGGTCTCCATCAAGGTCAGGTCGAAGGGCCCGTAGCGCTCGCCGATCTCGCGAAATCCGGCGAAGTAACCGGTATCGCCACTGAAGAACAGCCGCAGCCCTTCGTCGATCATCACCCAGGACGCCCACAGCCTGCGATTGCTGTCGAACAACCCACGCCCAGAGAAGTGCTGCGCCGGCGTGGCGGCGAAGCGCACGCCTTCGACCTCGGTCTCCTGCCACCAGTCCAGCTGCCGCACCTTGGCCGGCGGCACACCCCACTCGATGAGCAGGTCGCCTACCCCCAGCGGCGCAAGAAAGTGCTCGGTGCGCGGCGCCAACCGGCGAATTGCCTGCTCGTCGAGGTGGTCGTAATGGTCATGGGACAGGATCACCGCGGTCAGCGGCGGCAGGTCGTCGAGCGTCAGCGGTGGCGCATGGAAGCGCAGCGGCCCGGCCCACTGTACCGGTGAGGCGCGTTCGGCGAACACCGGGTCGGTAATAAAGAAGCGCCCGCGCAGCTTGAGCAGTACGGTGGAGTGGCCGAGGCGCCACAGGCTGTGATCCGGCGCGTCGGCCACCTGCTGGCGGGTCATCGGCTGCAGGCTCAGCGCCGCGTCTGGCCGGGTTTGCGGCGGCTTGCGCAGCAGCAGGTACTTGACGCCGATGCGCAGTTTCTTGAGCACGCCATCCCGGGGCAGCTCGACCTGGTTGTGAAAGCGTCCGTCCCGGTGCGGTGCCGGCTCGCCGGCGGGGGTAGCCATGGGGACCATGAGCAACAGCACTCCGCAAATGAAGAAGGCCTTCATATTACTCCACAGGGTCGGATCAACCGTGAAATGGCTTGTAAGGTCATTTTTCGCCGATGAACGATTGTTCAACAATATTCACACGACTTATGCGATAAACGGCGCCCCACAGAAGAACGACAACCATGATCGACAACCGCAGCGGCAAGGGGCTCTCTTTCGTCAAGCGCATCTACCTGCCGCGCATCATCGGCCTGGGGATCGGCCTGTTCAGCGTGATGGCGGCCATCGCCCCGCTGAACCCGCCGCAGTGGGCCTGGGCCCTGTTGCTATTCAATGGCCTGCTCTGGCCCCATGTGGCCTATCAATGGGCCCGGCGCTCTGCCACGCCCTACCAGGCCGAACAGCGCAACATCCTGCTGGATTCGCTGATGGGCGGGTTCTGGACCGCAGCGATGCATTTCAACCCGCTGCCCACGGTGACCATCCTGTCGATGATGACCATGAACAACGTCGCCGCCGGTGGCAAACGGGTACTGCTGCGCGGGCTGTTGGCCCAGTTGGGCGGCATGCTGCTGGCCAGCGCCCTGCTCGGCACCGGCCTGCAGCCCCAGGCCACGCAGTTGCAGGTGCTCGCCTGCCTGCCGATGCTCACTCTCTACCCCTTGGCCCTGGGCTGGGTGTGCTACCAACTGGCGATCAAGCTGGCCGAGCACAAGCGCCGGCTCAGCGCCCTGAGCCGCACCGACAGCCTCACCGGCCTGCTCAACCATGGCTCGTGGAAGGACCTGCTGCTGCTCAAGTTCCAGATCTGCCAGCAACAACAGCTGCCGGCGGTCATCGCCCTGATCGACATCGACCACTTCAAGACCATCAACGACACCTACGGCCATGTGGTCGGCGACTGCGTGCTGCGCCAGCTCAGCCAGGAACTGCGGCGCAGCCTGCGCGAGGACGACCTGGCCGGGCGCTACGGCGGCGACGAGTTCTGCGTGATCCTCCCCGGCGCGCAGGAGGCCCAGGCCTGCCAGGCCATGGAGCGCCTGCGCGAACGCGTCGGCGCCTACCGCAACCCGCAGCTGCCGGACCTGCGCATCAGCCTGAGCATCGGCCTGGCGGACTTTCGCACCACCCTCGCCTCGCCCGAGCATTGGCTGGAACAGGCCGACAAGGCCCTGTACGCCGCCAAGCACCAGGGGCGCGATCAGGTCAATTTCGCCCGCGGCGAGGCCGCCCTGCTCAAGCTGGCCTATCCTGACTGAACCTTCGCCCGGGCCCCGGGCGCAGACAGCAGTTGAAGGAGTCGCCCGTACATGGACAGGAACGTCGACCTTTCATCCTCCAGCCCCACCTCGCGCCTGCAGGTGCGCCGCCTGGTCGGCGGCTTCTGCGCGCTGTTCGGGCTCGCCTGCGTGTTCACCCTGGTGGCGCTGTTCAACATCGCCACCACGCTGGACCGCCAGGCGCAGGAGCAGAGTACCTTCCAGGCTACCCAGGCGCTGGAGCAGCGGCTGGTGGCCTCGCGCCAGTTCCTCTCCAGCTACGCCGTCTGGGACGTCGCCTACGAACATCTGGTCGGCAAGGTCGACTGGCAGTGGGCGTACGAAGAGAAGAACGTCGGCGAGTCGCTGTACAGCGCCAGCGGCTATGAAGGCGTGTTCGTGGTCGAGGATGGCCGCACTACCTACGCCCTGTTCAAGGGCAAACCCACCGACTCGCCGGCCAGTGCCCATATCGACAGCCCCCTGGCGCCGATCATCGACGCGGCGCGCAAGGCGGCCCCGGCCCGCGAGCAGGTGACCCACTTCGTGCGCTTCAACGGCTGGCCGGCGGTGCTCAGCGCGGCGGCGGTGCGCCCGGATAAAGAGGTGACCGAGGCGGATGTGCGCCAGGCGCCGGTGATGGTGTTCGTCGACCAACTGACCGAAGCCAAGCTCGCCGTGCTGGGCAAGGGCGCGGGCCTGACCGGCATGCGCCTGGAGAAGAACGGCGCCGCCCAGGCCGGACAACCGCATATCGCCTTGGGCGAAACCGGCTATCACCTGGCCTGGAACACGCCATTGCCGGGTCGCCAGCTGCTTCACGCCTTCCTGCCGCCGCTGCTGGCGGTGCTGCTGGTACTCGGCCTGGTGCTGCTCTACCTGTTCCGCCATGCCCTGCGCAGTTCCCGCGCCATCGATGACAGCCTGCTGCGCCTGCAGCAGAGCAACCGCGCCCTGGAGGCCAGCGAGCAGCGCTTTCGCGCAGTGGCCGAGGCCGCGTCGGACTGGATCTGGGAAACCGACCGCCAGCACCGCCTGACCTACCTGTCGCAGCGCTTCGTCAGCGTCACCGGCTACCGGCTCGAGGACTGGATAGGCCAGCCGCTCAACCAGCTGCTGGCCTGCGACACCACGCCCCTGCTGCCGTGGCTCGACAGCCAGGCCGACGAAAACCCGCAGCAACTGGCCAACCTGCGCTGCAACTACGATGACGCCAGCGGGCAGAACCGCTACTGCCGCGTTTCGGCGCGCTCGATCGTCTACGAGGGCAAGCTCGCCGGCTTTCGCGGCACCGCCAGCGACATCACCGACGAGGTCGCCGCCCACGCCCGCATCCAGCACCTGTCGATGCACGATGCCCTGACTGGCCTGGCCAACCGCAACAAGCTGTCGCGCCATCTCGAGCAGGCGCTGTTGCGCGGCAGCGATTCACCGCCGCTGACCTTGCTGCTGCTCGATCTGGACAGCTTCAAGCCGATCAATGACTCCCTCGGTCACCCGGCCGGCGACGCGGTGCTGCAGGAGGTGGCCGGCCGCCTGCGCGACACCACCCGCGACAACGACCTGGTGGCCCGCCTGGGCGGCGACGAGTTCGTCCTGGTGCTGCATGGCCTGGACAACCGCAGCGAAATCGACCGCTTCTGCGCCCGCCTGCTCGACCTGCTGCAGCAACCCATCGCCTACGAGGAACATCAGTTGCACATCGGCGCCAGCATCGGCATCGCCCAGACCCGGGTCCAGGGCTACGATGCCGGGGAGCTGATCCGCTGCGCCGACATTGCCCTGTACCAGGCCAAGGCCGACGGCAAGAACACCTGGCGTTACTTCTCGCCGGAGATGAACCAGCAGATCCAGTACCGCCGGCAACTGGAAAACGACCTGCGCCGGGCCATCAAGCAGCATGAGTTCGTGCTGCACTACCAGCCGCGCTACCGCCTGGACGACTTGAGCATCGTCTCGGTGGAGGCCTTGTTGCGCTGGCAGCATCCCGAAGAAGGCCTGCTCGGGCCGGACACCTTCATTCCCCTGGCCGAACAGAGCGACCTGATCGTGCCCCTCGGCCGCTGGGTGCTGGCCGAAGCCTGCCGCAATGCCCGCGACTGGCCCGACGAACTGCTGGTCTCGGTCAACCTGTCGCCGGCACAGTTTTCCCGCAGCGATGTGGTCGCCGATGTGCGCCAGGTGCTGCTGGACACCGGCTTCCCGGCCCAGCGCCTGGAACTGGAGATCACCGAGAACGTGATGCTCAACGACATCGAAGGCGCCCTGGGCACCATGCTCGCACTCAAGGAGCTGGGCGTGCGCCTGAACATGGACGATTTCGGCACCGGTTACTCGTCGCTGGGTTACCTGCGTACCTACCCCTTCGACAGCATCAAGATCGACAAGCGTTTCATTGCCGGGCTCAGCAGCCAGAGCGGCAACGACCGGGCAGTGGTCCAGGCCATCATCAACCTGGGCAAGGCCATGGGGCTGACGGTCACCGCCGAGGGGGTGGAGACCGAGCAGCAGTTGCAGGCGCTGGACAGGGAGCAATGCCATGAGGTCCAGGGCTACTACCTGAGCAAGCCGGTGGACCGGGCGGGGTTCGAGGCGCTGCTGGCGGGCCGGGAGGTGCGCCAGCAGGATGTGTCCTGAGCCCCTCGTGATGCATGCCTTCAGCGCAGGCTGCGCTCGGCCACGATCTCCGGCAGGTCGGTGCGCTTTAGGTAGATACGCAGCGGCTCGCCGATGTTCAGCCGGTCGTCCACGTGCTGCTCCAGCAACAAGGCCAGGCGCTCCCGGCACAATGCCATGCGCGTGTCGGCCTCGGGGCGCCAGACGAACTCGTTGCAGGGGATGATGCTGTCGTCGGCGACGTCCATGCCGAACGAATCTTCGGAAAACCGCACGATATGAATGCCGCGCTTGCCGTGGAAGCCGACAAAGCCCTTGAGCTGGTCGGCGGCGTTGCAGATGTCCTGGGAAGTGATGGCCATGGCGTAACCTCGCAAAATTCGGAAGTGACGCACGCAGGGAACGGTCACCTCTGGCGGGCGACGCGCAGGTGCCAGCCTAACGCAACTGCCGGAACCTTCGCCACGCTTTCTCGCCCCTTCCCGTTTCAGCCGGTTGGCGCCGCCACCGGGTCGACCTGCGACGCCAGCAGCGCCGCCAGCCAGTTCATGAACGCCTGGACCCGGCGCGGCACATGGCGCTGCCGCGCATACAGCAGCGACACCGGCATGGCCCGCGCCTGCCAGGGCTCGAGCAGCGATACCAGTTCACCATTGCGCAGGTGTTCATCGACACCCACCGCCGGCACCTGGATCAGCCCGAGCCCGGCCAGGCAGGCGGCGGAGTAGGCTTCGGCATTGTTCACCGTGACCACGCCGGCCATGGCCTGGAAGCGCAGCTCGCCCTCCTGCTCGTATTCGAACCCGGCGCTGCGGGCACCGAGGTTGCGCACGTAGTGGACCAACCGATGGCCGGCCAGATCCTGCAGGTTCCGTGGCACGCCGTGACGCTCGAGATAGGCGGGGCTGGCACAGTTGCGCATGCTCAGGCGCCCCACCGGGCGGGCGACCACGTCCAGGTCGCTGAGCGCGCCGATGCGCATCACGCAGTCGAAGCCTTCGCGCAGCAGGTCGACCTGGCGGTCGGTGCAGCTGAGTTCCACTTCCAGACGCGGGAAACGCTCGAGAAACCCTGGCAGCGCCGGCACGATCAGCCGCCGCGCCATCATGGTCGGCAGGTCGATGCGCAGGCGCCCGGCCAGCTCGGCATCGTCGGCGCTGAACAGGCTTTCGATCTCGTCCATGCCCGACAGCAGGTCCTTGCTGCGTTCGTAGAGCAAGGCGCCGTCCTGGGTGGTCTGCACCCGTCGCGTGGTGCGGTTGAACAGGCGCGTGCCGAGCAACCGCTCCAGCGCACGCACCTGCTCGGAGACGGTCGAGCGCGGCAGGCCCAGGCTTTCGCCGGCCAGGGTGAAACTGCTCAGTTCGCTGACCCTGACAAAGGTGCGCAACAGCTCCAGCTTGTTCATCACGGGCTCCGATTGTCCATTCAATACGAACAGTATTTCCGGAATCCGTGGATTTAACAGCCATCAACCGATCAATAACCTGTCATTCAACAACCACCCCACCGAGGTAACCGACATGACTCGCAAGATCGCACTGATCACCGGCGCCAGCCGCGGCCTGGGCAAGAACACCGCCGAACACCTGGCCGCTCGCGGCATCGACATCATCGGCACCTACCACAGCAAGGCCGACGAGGCCCACGCCGTGGCCACCTCGCTGGAGCAGGCCGGCGTGCGCGCCGCCATGCTGCAACTGGATGTCAGCGACAGCGCCAGCTTCGCCGCCTTCGCCGAGCGCCTGGGCGACACCCTCGAACAACAGTTCGGCCGTCGTCAGCTGGACTTCCTGGTGAACAACGCCGGCATCGGCCTGAACGTGCCCTTCAGCGAGACCAGCGAGGCGCAGTTCGACCAGTTGCTGAACATCCAGCTCAAGGGGCCGTTCTTCCTCACCCAGCACCTGCTGCCGCTGCTGGCCGACGGCGGGCGCATCGTCAACATCTCCACCGGCCTGACCCGCTTCGCCCTGCCCGGCTACGCCGCCTATGCGGCCATGAAAGGCGCCATGGAGGTGCTGACCCGCTACCAGGCCAAGGAGCTGGGCGCGCGCGGCATCCGCGTGAACATTCTCGCGCCGGGCGCCATCGAGACCGACTTCGGCGGTGGCGTGGTGCGCGACAACCAGCAGGTCAATGACTATATCGCCGGCAACACGGCGCTGGGACGCGTCGGCCTGCCCGACGATATCGGAGCGGCCATCGCCCTGTTGCTGGAGGATGGTAATGGCTGGATCACCGGGCAGCGGCTGGAGGTGTCTGGGGGGATGTTTCTCTAGGCACGCGTTGCCCAGTCGATGCGCAGTTCCTGTGTAGGAGCGGCCTTGTGCCGCGAAAGGGCTGCGCAGCAGCCCCGGCAATCTTTGCATCAACGCCGAAATCCCGGGGCTGCTCCGCAGCCCTTTCGCGGCACAAGGCCGCTCCTACACGGAGAAACGCCTACCACCCTTCAAGCGCGGCTCAGGGCCTGATGCAGCGCCGCCACGGCGGGCAGTGCCAAGGCCTCATGGGACATGCACAACCCGACCCGACGGCGCAGCGTCAGGCCACTGCCCGGCTGCCAGTAGACACCCGGGCAACGCTCGACCAGCGACTGCGGCAACCAGGCCGCGCCCTGCCCGGCGGCGACCATGGCCAGGACCCGTTGCAACGAACCGGCCTGGCCGACCTGCTCGCCCCCGTCATACAAGCCCATCAAGCGCTGGTGCGAGGGATGCTGCGGGCAGGTGATCCAGCGACCGTCCGGCTGGCTGCCGGTGGCCATCACCCGCACGAACGCTTCCTCCCACAGCGGCAGGAACAGTTCATCCTCGCAACGCTGGGCCTCGTCGGCCAGGCGAGCGTCGCCGTCGCAGCCTTCCAGCAGGGTCAACTGCAGACCCACCACCGCCTGGCTGGCCAGGCGCACGCAGGCCTCGACCTGGGCCGGCGCGATGTCGGCCTCGATGCCCAGCGCCAACGGCACCCGCTCCTGTCCCTGGCGAAACCGCAGGCGCAGGGCCTCGGCCTCGGCCACCATGCGGCAGGCCTGGGGATACAGCTCGCGTGCCTGTTCGCTGACTTCGACGCCGCGGGCCTGACGCAGGAACAGTTCGACGCCCAGGTCTTCCTCTAACTGGCGAATGGTCACCGACAAGGTCGGCTGGGCCACGCACAGCCGCTGGGCGGCGACAGTGATGTTGCGCGCTTCGAAGACCGCGATGAATGCCTTGAGATGACGGATATCCATAGATAGAACCGATGCCAGCCAACGAAAAAAGCCGTTTTTCATGGCCGCTAGCGCTATCTAGAATCTTGGCCATCGAAAGCGATTATGCCTGGGAGGCAACCATGAACAAACCCCTGATCATCGTCACTGGCGCCAGCTCCGGTATCGGCGCCGCCACCGCCCAGCGCTTCAGCGCTGCGGGGCATCCGCTGCTGCTGATCGCCCGACGCCTGGAACGCCTCGAGGCGCTGGCACTCCCCGATTGCCTGTGCCGCGCCGTGGATATCCGCGACCGGGCGGCGCTGGTGGCCGCCGTGGCCGAGGCCGAAGCGCTGTACGGCCCGGCCGATGCCCTGGTGAACAATGCAGGCGTGATGCTGCTGGGGCAGATGCACGAACAGGACCCGGAGCAGTGGGAGCGCATGTTCGACATCAACGTCAAGGGCCTGCTAAACGGCGTGCATGCGCTGCTCGGCGGGATGATCGAGCGGCGCCATGGCACGCTGATCAACGTCAGCTCCGTGGCCGGGCGCAAGACCTTCCCCAACCATGTGGCCTATGTGGGCAGCAAGTTCGCCGTGCACGGGCTGTCGGAGAACCTGCGCGAGGAGCTGGCGCCGCACAATGTGCGGGTGGTGACCATCGCGCCGGGCGCGGTGGAGACCGAGTTGCTCGGACACACCACCGACGAGGGCATCAAGCGCGACTACGAGGCGTGGAAGGCCAATGACATGGGCGGCGTGGTACTGAGCGCCGAGGATGTGGCCGGGGCGATCGTCTGGGCCTACCAGCAGCCGCAGCAGGTGTGCATTCGCGAGATCGTGCTGGCGGCGACCGCCCAGCAGCCCTGAGAGGGATGCGCCCCGCTCGTCGACAAGCCCCACCCCGCGATGAAAATCCAGGCAAAAAAAAATGGGCGACCGAAGTCGCCCTAAATGCCTTGCGTGCTCGTGAATCGGGAAGGATCAGCGCTGATTGCGCTTTTTCGAGTCCTTCCAGATGAAAATGCCCAGACCGGCGAAGAACGCCAACATCAACCCGACCGTTACCACACCGGCGATAACCACGTTGTCGAAGAACATGTCGGCCCCTCCCTTGATGTGCCGTCATCCGATGGGTGCAAGGTAACCAATGCCGGGAGGGGGAAAATTGACCGGAGTCAATGGCGCCCGGGGCCGGGCGCGCGAGGCGGGTGCAGGGTTGACCTGCATCAAGTTTCAGCGCTTCTTGGGTTTGCCCTTGGGCTTTTTCTTCTTGGCCTGGGTCAGCGGCATGGCCTGCTCGAAGGCCTGGCGCATGTCGTTCAGGCGCTTGTCGTTGAGGTCATGGATGCGTTTGGCGCGTTCGGCGCCGAAGTCGATCAGGTTGTCTTGGCTCATGGCGGGCTCGACGGACAGCAGAGGCCTTCATGATGAAGGCAAGCGACGGTGCTGACTAGTCAGACTTCGATATCCACCAACAGCCCCTGGCGCGTGCGCTCGCCCATAGGCGCTACCGGCACGGTGTTGTCGGCGTTGAGCTCCTCGCCGGGCACGGCTTCATAGCGCTCCCCTTCGGTCTGCTTGCGCCGTTGCTGCTGGCGGCGCTGCTCCTCGCGCAGCAGCAGGGTCTGCTCCTCGGGGTCGCGGTGGTGCTTGAGATCGATGGTGCCGTCGCTGGAGGTCGGCTGCGCGGGTACTACCGGCGGGATGGTCGGCGGCGGCTTGACCGGATCCTGTTGCGAGGTCACGGGGGCGGCACTGAGCGGGATGATCGGCGGCAGCATGGTGGGTCTCCTGTAGCCTTGTTATCGGCTGGTGGTGCGCCGCCTTGAATGCCCGCGGTCGAAGGTGTGCGGCGTGTCACAGCGCCGCACCGGGCTGAAGTATAGCGCGGGCTTACTCGGCCTCGTCGTCCGGGTCGTCGTCGGGCGCGGCGCTCGACTCGCTCCAGGGCCGCTTGTAGACCTGCTGCCAGACCGCGTCCATGTGCTCGCGCACGTCCTGCGGGGCGCTCTTGAGCGAGGCGCTGTCCTCGCGCTCGCCGCCGAACGCGTCTTCACCGGGCGGGCTGATCAGTGACTGACCGGTGATGGTGTAGATCGCCTGCCCCTCGCGCATCTCGATGGCAATGTCGTGGGGATCGATGCCGCCGCCGCAGAAGGCGTGGCTGGCCACGGTCACTTCGGCGACACCGTCCTTGTTCAGGTCACCGACATCGCTGACATCGGTATAGAAGTCGACGTCCAGGTCCAGCCCGGCGCAGGTGGTCTCCTGCTCGATCTGCCAGCGCGCCTTGAAAGCATCACCGCCGGCGGCGCGGCCATACAAGGTGGCCTTGAGCACCACCTTGTCGACTTCCTCTTCGGTGTCGGGGTCGGTGGCCTGACCGTCGACCCGGCTAAGCACCAGCAGGCCTTCACCCTCGAGGTCATGGAAGTGCACGCTCTTGATCGGCGTCTGCACACCGAGCACCTCCAATTGCTCGACCGGAATCGGCGGCAGGACTTCGAAGCTCTTCTGTTCACAGGCAGCCAACAGCGCGAGGCTGCCCAGGCCCAGGGTGACGTTCAACCAGCGGTGCTTGGCAACCATGTTGGCGCGTGGCCCTCGTGACGGGACGGTGTTCGTCGATGAAAGCGCTAGACTCTTCACATTCATTGGTCTGGCGAAGCCGATCCGTTAACATAGTCGGCTTTTTCATCGCGGGAGTTTTGGCAGTATGGCGCAGCAGTATCAACCGGGGCAACGCTGGATCAGCGACAGCGAAGCCGAGCTCGGTCTTGGGACCATCCTGGCGCAGGATGGCCGCCTGTTGACCGTGCTCTACCCGGCCACGGGCGACACCCGCCAGTACTCGCTACGCAATGCGCCGCTGACCCGCGTGCGCTTCTCTCCCGGCGACCTGATCACCCACTTCGAAGGCTGGAAGCTGACCGTGCAGGAGGTCGAGGACATCGACGGCCTGATGGTCTACCACGGCATCGACGGCCAGAACCAGCCGCGAACCCTGCCCGAGACGCAGTTGTCGAACTTCATCCAGTTCCGCCTGGCCAGCGACCGCCTGTTCGCCGGGCAGATCGACCCGCTGTCGTGGTTCTCGCTGCGTTACAACACCCTGCAGCACACCAGCAAGCAGATGCTCTCCTCCTTGTGGGGCCTGGGCGGCGTGCGCGCACAGCCTATCGCCCACCAGCTGCACATCGCCCGTGAAGTGGCCGACCGCATCGCCCCACGGGTCCTGCTGGCCGACGAAGTGGGTCTGGGCAAGACCATCGAGGCGGGCCTGGTGATCCACCGCCAGCTGCTGTCCGGGCGCGCCAACCGCGTGCTGATCCTGGTGCCCGAGAACCTCCAGCACCAGTGGCTGGTGGAAATGCGCCGGCGCTTCAACCTGCAGGTGGCGCTGTTCGACGCCGAGCGCTTCATCGAGAGCGACGCCAGCAACCCGTTCGAGGATGCCCAGCTGGCGCTGGTCGCCCTGGAATGGCTGGTCGAGGACGAGAAGGCCCAGGACGCGCTGTTCGCCGCCGGCTGGGACCTGATGGTGGTCGACGAGGCCCATCACCTGGTCTGGCACGAGGACCAGGCCAGCGCCGAGTATGCGCTGGTCGAGCAACTGGCCCAGGTCATCCCGGGCGTGCTGCTGCTCACCGCCACCCCGGAACAGCTTGGCCAGGACAGCCACTTCGCCCGCCTGCGCCTGCTCGACCCCAACCGGTTCCACGACCTGGCCGCGTTCCGTGCCGAGAGCGAAAACTATCGCCCGGTCGCTGAAGCGGTGCAGGAACTGCTCGACGAAGGCCGTCTGTCGGCCAAGGCCCACGCGACTATCCAAGGCTTCCTCGGTGCCGAAGGCGAAGCCCTGCTGGCCGCGGTCAGCGATGGCGACAGCCAGGCCAGCGCCCGCCTGATCCGCGAGCTGCTCGACCGCCATGGCACCGGCCGCGTGCTGTTCCGTAACACCCGCGCGGCGATCCAGGGCTTCCCCGAGCGCCAGCTGCACCCCTACCCGCTGGCCAACCCCGACGCCTACGCCGAGCTGCCCTCGGGCGAGCGCGCCGAGTTGTACCCGGAAGTGGCCTTCCAGGCCCAGGGCGAGACCGGCGACGACGAGCGCTGGTGGCGTTTCGACCCACGGGTCGACTGGCTGATCGACACCCTGAAGATGCTCAAGCGCACCAAGGTCCTGGTGATCTGCGCCCACGCCGAGACCGCCATGGACCTGGAGGACGCCCTGCGCGTGCGCTCCGGCATCCCGGCCACGGTGTTCCATGAAGGCATGAGCATCCTCGAACGCGACCGCGCCGCCGCCTACTTCGCCGACGAGGAATTCGGCGCCCAGGTGCTGATCTGCTCCGAGATCGGCAGTGAGGGCCGCAACTTCCAGTTCGCCCATCACCTGGTGATGTTCGACCTGCCGGCCCACCCCGACCTGCTCGAGCAGCGCATCGGCCGCCTCGACCGGATCGGCCAGAAGCACACGATCCAGCTGCACATCCCGTACCTGCAGGACAGCCCGCAGGAGCGCCTGTTCCAGTGGTACCACGAAGGCCTCAACGCCTTCCTCAACACCTGCCCGACCGGCAACGCCCTGCAGCACCAGTTCGGCCCGCGCCTGCTGCCGCTGCTGGCCGACAGTGACGAGAAGAGCTGGAACAAGCTGGTGGCCGAGGCCCGCGCCGAGCGCGAGCGCCTGGAAGCCGAGCTGCACACCGGCCGCGACCGGCTGCTGGAGCTCAACTCCGGCGGTGCCGGCGAAGGCCAGGCGCTGGTCGAGGCCATTCTCGAACAGGACGACCAGTTTGCCCTGCCGATCTACATGGAAACCCTGTTCGACGCCTTCGGCATCGACAGCGAGGACCATTCGGAAAATGCCCTGATCCTCAAGCCGAGCGAGAAGATGCTCGACGCCAGCTTCCCGCTGGGCGACGACGAAGGCGTGACCATCACCTACGACCGTGGCCAGGCGCTGTCGCGCGAGGACATGCAGTTCCTCACCTGGGAGCACCCGATGGTCCAGGGCGGCATGGACCTGGTGCTGTCCGGCTCGATGGGCAACACAGCGGTGGCGCTGATCAAGAACAAGGCGCTCAAGCCCGGCACCGTGCTGCTCGAGCTGCTCTACGTCAGCGAGGTGGTCGCCCCGCGCAGCCTGCAGTTGGGCCGCTACCTGCCGCCGGCCGCGCTGCGCTGCCTGCTCGACACCAATGGCAACGACCTGGGCCCGCGGGTGGCGTTCGAAACCCTCAACGACCAGCTCGAAAGCGTGCCCAAGGCCAGCGCCAACAAGTTCGTCCAGGCCCAGCGCGACGTGCTGGCCAAGCGCATCGCCGCCGGCGAGGCCAAGGTCCTGCCGACCCACGACGAACGCGTGGCCCAGGCCCGGCAGCGGCTCACCGCCGAGGCCGACGAGGAACTGGCGCGCCTGACCGCGCTGAAGGCCGTGAACCCGAGCGTGCGTGACAGCGAGATCGATGCCCTGCGCAAGCAGCGTGAAGAAGGGCTGGCGGCGCTGGACAAAGCGGCGCTGCGCCTTGAGGCGATCCGGGTGCTTGTCGCGGGTTGATCAGGACTCACGCTTCCTCTGTAGGAGCGGCCTTGTGCCGCGAAAGGGCTGCAAAGCAGCCCCAGGATTTCAGCGTTCATGCAAAGATCGCCGGGGCCGCTGCGCGGCCCTTTCGCGGCACAAGGCCGCTCCTACAGGGTTTGTGCGGTTCAGCGATATCCATTTAGACCATCCAGCTATTGCCCTCATATCCAAATGGTAGAAATCAAAGTGCCATTAATCAGGAAGGCTTAAGCACCCGTTTCTATACTCCTGCAGGAACAGTCTCCATCCGTGCTTTTTGGGGACGAGTGAAGACTCGATGAAGAGGCCTGCAATGGAGTGGCTGGGACTGCAATTGTTCGCCGAGCTGCCGGCGACCGGACAGATCATCCTCGACTGCCGACACAACCCCTTCCTGGTGCTGCTCGCCTTCATCGTGGCCAGCGCCGCCTGTTTCGCCACCCTGGACATGAGCGAACGCCAGAGCCACTGCGAAGACCGCTTCGCCCGTCGGCAATGGCGAGTGCTCGGCGCCTGCTGCCTGGCTGGCGGGATCTGGGCCATGCACTTCATCAGCATGCTGGCGTTCCAGGCACCGCTGGAGATCCACTTCGACGCGCCGCTGACCGGTTTGTCGCTGCTGGTGGCCCTGCTCGCCGCCTGGCTGGCGATGAACAGCCTCAACCGCAGTGAAATGCGCCTGCGTCACTACCTGCAGACCGCACTGTTCATCGGCCTGGGCATCAGTGTCATGCACTACACCGGCATGGCCGCCCTGCAGACCAGCGCCCAGCAGTACTACCAGACCGGCCTGCTGTTCGCCTCCGTCGCCATTGCCGTGCTCGCCAGCCTGGTCGCGCTGCTGATGGCCCGTTACTTCAACAAGGGCAGCGGCACCCTGCACCTGCTGCTCAAGTACGGCGCCAGCCTGCTGATGGCCAGCGGCATCGTGCTGACCCACTTCACCGGCATGGCCGCCATGACCCTGGTGATTCCCGGCGAAACCGCCCTGCGCCTGCCCTCGGCCGACAACAGCCTGCAACTGGCGCTGACCATCGCCGTCATCACCCTGCTGATCAGCGGCGGCAGCATCAGCGCGGCGCTGGCCGACAAGAAGCTGCAGAGCAAGGAGCACGACCTGCGCCGGGTCAATGTGCTGCTCAGCCAGCTCGACCAGGCCCGGGCCTCGCTGCAGCAGGCCGCCCACTACGATGCCCTGACCAATCTGGTCAACCGCCGCGGCTTCAACCAGGTGTTCGCCGAGCGCCTGGCCGAACAGGCCGCCCATGAGGGCATGCTGGCAGTGATGTTCCTCGACATCGACCATTTCAAACGCATCAACGACAGCCTCGGGCATGCTGCCGGCGACGAGCTGCTCAAGGTCATCGCCGGCCATATCAAGGCCGCCACCCGCGGCCAGGACCTGGTGGCGCGCTTCGGTGGCGACGAGTTCTGCATCGTCACCAGCCTCAACAGCCGCGACGAGGCCCGCCACCTGGCCCAGCGCATCATGCAGCGGATGAAGGAGCCGATCGACCTGGCGGGCCGGCGCATGGTGATGACCACCAGCATCGGCATCAGCATCTTCCCCGACGACGGCCAGAGCACCGAGGAACTGCTGAAGAACGCCGACCTGGCGCTGTACCAGTCCAAGGGTTGCGGGCGCAATAGCCTGAACTTCTTCAACAATGGCCTGAAGACCCGCGCCACCCTGGAGCTGCAACTGGAGGAGGAACTACGTGTGGCGCTGTTCGAGGAACGCGGCCTGTGCGTGCACTACCAGCCGATCTTCGACCTGCGCAGCGGCCAGGTGGCCAAGCTCGAGGCCTTGGTGCGCTGGCAGCACCCGCAACACGGCCTGCTCAGCCCTGACCGCTTCATTTGCATCGCCGAGGCCAACGGCCTGATCGCCGAACTGGACCTGTGGGTACTGCGCCGTGCCTGCGAGGACCTGGCCCAGCTCAATCGCCATGGCTATGGCGAACTGAAGGTCACGGTGAACTGCTCGGCGCTCACCCTCGGCCGCGAAGAGCTGGCCACCGAGGTGGAGATGGCGCTGTTCCAGGCCGGCCTGGCGCCGCGCCAGTTGGAACTGGAGGTCACCGAAAACGCGCTGATGGGCGACATTCATCACACCATCAGCCTGCTCAAGCGCATCCGCGCCCAGGGCGTGGCGCTGTCGATCGACGATTTCGGCACCGGCTATTCGTCATTGGCCTACCTCAAACGGCTGCCGCTGGACGTGCTGAAGATCGACCGCTCGTTCATCCAGGACGTGCCGGGCAGCCAGAAGGACCGGGAGATCGTCCAGGCGATCATCATCATGGCCCACACCCTGCACCTGAAGGTGGTCACCGAGGGCGTCGAGACCGTCGAGCAG
Source organism: Pseudomonas sp. 2hn (assembly GCF_019646095.1). Lineage (NCBI taxonomy): Bacteria > Pseudomonadati > Pseudomonadota > Gammaproteobacteria > Pseudomonadales > Pseudomonadaceae > Pseudomonas > Pseudomonas sp. 2hn. Next base: position 4,518,109 of record NZ_CP081016.1, read on the forward strand.
CACGAGTTCCTCGCCAGCCACGGCTGCGACTACCTGCAGGGCTACCTGCTCAGCCGGCCGGTGCCGCTGTCCGAGCTGCGGCCGATCCTCGAACGGCTCGACCGCCAGCCGGGCGAACTCAGTCCTTGTTGCGATACAGCGCTACCAGGGTCGCCGGATCTTTTTGCAGATAACCCTGGCTACCGTGCAGGCGCATCAACTGCGCGGCGAGGCCACTGAGCGGCGTCGCCGAGCCCTGCTCGCGGGAGAATTTCACCGCGGTGTCGAGGTCCTTGAGCAAGGTGCGCACGTGCCACTTGACCGGCTCGAAGCGGCTCTCGGCCATTTGCGGGGCAAGGATCTGCAGCGGCCTGGAGTCGGCAAACCCACCCGCCAGCGCCTCGGCGATCAGCCGCGCATCGACCCCTGACTGCTCGGCCAGCGCCACTACCTCGGCGATTACCAATGCATTGCAGGCCACGATCATCTGGTTGCACGCCTTGGTCACCTGGCCGGCGCCCACCGCGCCCATGTGCGTGACCCGCTGGCCCAGGGTCAGCAGCACCGGCCGCGCCCGCTCGAGATCATCCGCCTCGCCACCGACCATGATCGCCAGGGTGCCGGCCTCGGCCCCCGGCGTGCCACCGGACACCGGCGCATCGAGCCAGGCCATGCCGCACAGGGCGGCCAGCTCGGCGGCCATCTCCCGGGTGGCGGTCGGCTCAAGGCTGGAGAAGTCCACCAGCAACTGACCGCTGCGCCCGCCCTGGGCGACGCCCTGCTCGCCGAACACCACCTCGCGCACCACCGCCGTGTCGGCCAGGCAAAGCAGCACCATGTCCGTCGCCTGGCACAGCTCGGCGGGGCTGGCGGCCAGTCGCGCACCAGCGGCGACCAGCTCGGCGCACTTGTCCGGGCTGCGGTTCCACACAGTCAGCGGATACCCGGCGGCCAGCAGCCGACGGCACATCGGCAGGCCCATCAGGCCGATTCCGGCAAACCCCAGCGAAGGCAATGCAGTACTCATGAGCGACTCCAGATTAAAGAAGCGTGACAAACGGACGATGCAATGCGGGTGCGAAGGGAAAAACCTTAGTCCGACTAAGGAAACCCCCTATCGCATAAGAAAAAGACGCACTGATAAAGTCGCGAAATTTCTCCGTGATGGCTAGATGACATGCATCACCGGGAAGCCAACCACACCAGGCAAATGGCGCACTATGACCTCTACGAACACTTCTGCCAATGCGGCTCCCGAGCCGACCCTCAGCCCCACCTCGCTGACCGCTGGCAGTGCTCGAGACCTACCCGCCGCCCGCAGCATGCCGGCGCAGCAGTACCTGTACTTCACCGAGCAGGACATCCAGCGCATCCTCGACAACCTCGACGGCCTGCGCGACCTGGTGTTCCCGCCGAACCTGCACGTCGAGGACGAGGACCAGCTGCGCCTGGAGCAGCAGTTCCCGTCGGTGTGCCTGATCGGCCTGGGCCGCTGCGGCTCGAACATCGCCCTGGACGTGGCGGAGCTGGTGTACAACGCCCGCACCTTCTTCCTCAACGAGTACAACAACGAGGACCGCTTCAAGGGCGAGGCCGGCTACAGCCCGGCGCGCTGGATCCGCCAGAACCTGCGCCTGGTGCAGAACAAGGCCGCCAAGCCGGTGTTCCTGGTCGAGCCGCTGGTGATGCTGGGTGACCTGGACAAGGACATCGCCGGGCGCATCCGTTTCTCGCGCAAGGGCGAGCGCGGCGGCTTCCTGCGCGACTACAGCAAGATGAAGATCATGGACCTGTCCGAGGTGCATGCCGGGGGCGCCGGTAACGCGCCGATCCTTGGCCAGTACCTGGCCAAGATCATCCTCAACAAGGACACCCAGCGCTTCTCCAGCGCCGACTGGAAGCTGATCCACTCGTACCTGATCGACTCCTGCGGCATCAAGGCCAACCAGTCGCGCCTGTACTTCTACATCTTCAGCGCCGGTGGCGGCACCGGCTCGGGGATGGCCTCGGAGTTCGGCCTGGCCCAGCAGTATTCGTACATGAACAAGACCTTCGACACCAAGCCGGCCGACGAGAACGACGGCAAGAGCGGGCACTCGTTCGTCTTCGAACCGATCTTCACCAGCGGCATCTGCGTGCTGCCCAACGCCTCCGACCACCGCAGCGAGATGTCCGAGGCGCTGCACATCAACGCCGGCCGCCTGCTGTGCAAATACCTGTCGGAGGAATGGGACTTCTCGTACAACTTCGACAACGAAGACAGCAGCGAAGCCAGCGTCATGGGCCGCATCCGCCCGTGGAACGCGATGATGCTGATTTCCAACGACATCATGCGCTACGCCGAAGAAAGCGATGACGGCACGATCCAGAACATCGACGTCAACGCCATGGAGAAGCACGCCAACCAGTACATCTCCCAGCAGATCTTCAACATCCTCACCGCCCAGGCGGTGACCACCGACTACGACCAGAACTACTTCCGTCGCGCCGGCATCGACATCGGCGAGACCATCCGCCTGGACGCCAACGACCTGTTCATGAGCCTGGCCGGCCCCGTGGCCATTGCCTACGCCGAATCGGTGGTGCCGGAAGTGCCGCCGGCGGGGTCGGACAAGTTCAAGGTGTTCGAGCGCGAGCAGCCGCGCCTGGACATCGACGACCTGTTCTTCCGCTCCATCGACCTGCCGCACTTCAACAAGCAGACCCAGGCCATCGAGGGCATCAGCCTGCTGCCGATCGAGTCGCGCCGCTACCGCGCCGCGCTGGAGCAGTACCAGGCCTCGGGCTACGACGCCGCGGCCTTGCACGACCTGCACTTCTTCAAGAACTGCTCGTCGGTGGTGTCGATCGTATCCTTGCCCAAGGACTACAAGCTGTCGTACATGGACCTGAACCGGCTCAAGACCCACCTCAACAGCCTGTTCCCCAACACCACGCTCAAGCGCTACGCGCTGGTGATCGGCGCCTCGGCCAACCTCTCGCTGACCACCCTGATCGCCAAGAGCCCGTGCCTGTCGGACGACTTCCTGACGCTGATCGTGGCGTTCATCAAGCGTTGCTTCGCGCGCAACCCGTACCGCTTCGACGACACCATGGACAACGCGATCCTGGAGTTCATCACCAGCGAGCACTTCGATGAAGACAGCATCGACGACCTGCTCAACGAGTTCGAGAACCCGGCGAAGATCCTCGACACCAACTGGTACGCGATCAAGCCGATGTACGAGAAGAAATACCGCGAGCTGATCAACGACAAGAGCAGGTTCGTCTCGATCAACGATATCCGCCTGTCGCGCGAGTGCGTGAAGAAGGCGGTGAAGTACCTGCGCGAGATCTTCCGCCATCGCATCGGCAAGACCCGGGTGATTTCGCTGAACAGCCATACCGGGCGCGTGGATTACTGATAGAGCAGGGGCCACTTAGTGGCCCTTTCGCGGCACAAGGCCGCTCCTACAGGAAATCGCGCCCTCCTGTAGGAGCGGCCTTGTGCCGCGAATGGGCTGCGCAGCAGCCCCAGTTACGCATGCCGTAAACTGTTACCGGCCCGCCAAATCACCCCGCCACTGTTACCAACTTCCACCTTACGTGAGCGTCAACGCGCACCAGCGTGGGGCATCTGCGCGTTTTTGCGCACTAAAAAAGCGCGTGCTTATTCCGCTTTCTTCGCCTGGATCACGATGAACGGCGAAACCACCACCGCCCAGATCTCTGGATCGCGGGTTTGCAGGTCGAGCGCCTGCTCGGCGGAAACCGGCCCGACAGTGCCATCACTACGCCACTTGGCAAAGATCTCGCTGCGATTCTCGGCCATCGCCTCGGCAACGGTGATGAGGTCGAGGCTGGGGTCGACCCAAATCAGGTCACCCTTGGCCCAGAAACGCTCCAGGGCTTTCCACTCGATGACGGCGGTCTCGCCGAGCAATTTGGCATAGAGGGTGCTTACTTGATCAGTCATGGGTTTACCTGCGCAAAGATCGTCCAACAAAAAGGCCGGCATTTTTGCAGAAAAACCTGGTTTCAAATACGTAATTTGGTCGATCAGGCCCGAACTTGTGGGGGCGAGCCGCAGATACAGGCAAAGTGATGGCGCTTTTCTGTATCTTTATGTCGACCAGGCGACACCCCTCGAAACAGACGCTTTTCGCCCGCTTTTCAAGCGCTCGGACGGCGCTCTACACTGTACCGGTACAGTTCCGGGACATGTTCCGGGGGAAGGTGGGCTCACGGCATGGCGTAGCCAGGCCGTAGATCCCGCCCGGTCTGTAGCCCTGGCCTCAGGACTATAAGAATTACAACAGAATGAGTGGAGCACTATGATCAAGATTTCCAAGCTGTTTGCCGCGATGGTTCTGGCCGGAGTCGCCAGCCATTCGTTTGCCGCCGACACCATCAAGATCGGCATCGCCGGTCCCAAGACCGGGCCGGTGACCCAGTACGGCGACATGCAGTTCGTCGGCGCCAAACAGGCCATCAAGGACATCAACGCCAAGGGCGGCGTCGATGGCAAGATGCTCGAAGCCAAGGAATACGACGACGCGTGCGACCCTAAACAGGCCGTGGCCGTCGCCAACAAAGTGGTCAACGATGGCGTCAAGTACGTGATCGGCCACCTGTGCTCCAGCTCCACCCAGCCTGCGTCCGACATCTACGAAGACGAAGGCGTGATCATGATCACCCCCGCCGCCACCTCCCCGGACATCACCAGCCGTGGCTACAAGATGGTCTTCCGCACCATCGGCCTGGACAGCGCCCAGGGCCCGGCCGCCGGCAACTACATCGCCGACCACGTCAAGCCGAAGGTCGTCGCGGTCCTGCACGACAAGCAGCAGTACGGCGAAGGCATCGCCACCGCGGTCAAGACCACTCTCGAGAAGAAAGGCACCAAGGTCGCCGTCTTCGAAGGCCTGAACGCCGGTGACAAGGACTTCTCCTCGATCATCCAGAAGCTCAAGCAGAACAACGTCGACTTCGTCTACTACGGCGGCTACCACCCGGAGCTGGGCCTGATCCTGCGCCAGGCGCAAGAGAAGGGGCTGAAAGCCAAGTTCATGGGGCCGGAAGGCGTGGGTAACGACTCCATCTCGCAGATCGCCCAGGGCGCCTCCGAAGGCCTGCTGGTCACCCTGCCGAAGTCGTTCGACGCCGACCCTGCGAACAAGGCCATCGTCGACGCCATCAAGGCCGACGGCAAGGACCCGAGCGGTCCGTTCGTGTTCCCGGCCTATTCGGCTGTCCAGCTGATCGCCGAAGGCATCAAGGCTGCCAAGTCCGAAGACACCGACAAGGTGGCTGCCGCCATCCACGCCGGTACCTTCAAGACCCCGACCGGCGACCTGTCCTACGACGATAAAGGCGACCTGAAAGACTTCAAGTTCGTGGTCTACGAATGGCACTTCGGCAAGCCGAAGACCGAAGTCTCCCCTCAGTAACTGCGTGACTAATAGCTGACCGAGAAGCCCACTGTGCGAGCAGTGGGCTTTGTTTTACGAGGTTCTATGGACCTGATTCCCGTGATCCGGGAGCCGGTTCACCTGAAAATCTTAAAACCGTCACCCGCGGTTTCCTGGTTGTGCCCGCACAAGATCACGTGGCGTAGACCACGAGAACATGGGCCGGGGTCATCCCCCGCCAGAGAAATGCAAATCAGGTTTTTAGGAGCGCTGTAATGCCTGAGATCTACCATTTCCTACAACAACTGGTTAACGGATTGACCATCGGCAGTACCTACGCGCTGATCGCCATCGGTTACACGATGGTGTACGGCATCATCGGCATGATCAACTTCGCCCACGGCGAGGTGTACATGATCGGTTCCTACGTGGCCTTCATCGCCCTCGCCGGGCTGGCCATGATGGGCATCCACTCGTTGCCGATCCTGATGACCGTGGCCTTCGTCGCCACGATCTTCGTCACCAGCGCCTACGGCTACAGCATCGAACGGGTCGCCTACCGGCCGCTGCGCAACAGCAACCGGCTGATCCCGCTGATCTCCGCCATCGGCATGTCGATCTTCCTGCAGAACACAGTCCTGCTGTCGCAGGACTCCAAGGACAAGTCCATCCCCAACCTGATCCCCGGCAGCTTCTCGTTCGGCCCGGGGGGCGCGGAGGAAGTGCTGGTCTCGTACATGCAGATCCTGGTGTTCGTGGTGACCCTCGTCGCCATGACCTGCCTGACCCTGTTCATCTCCCGTTCCCGCCTGGGCCGCGCCTGCCGCGCCTGCGCCGAGGACATCAAGATGGCCAACCTGCTGGGCATCAACACCAACAACATCATCGCCCTGACCTTCGTCATCGGCGCCGCGCTGGCGGCGGTGGCGGCCGTGCTGCTGAGCATGCAGTACGGGGTGATCAACCCCAACGCCGGTTTCCTGGTGGGCCTGAAGGCCTTCACCGCGGCGGTACTGGGCGGCATCGGCAGCATCCCGGGCGCCATGCTCGGCGGGCTGGTGCTGGGCGTGGCCGAAGCGTTCGGCGCCGACATCTTCGGCGACCAGTACAAGGACGTGGTGGCATTCGGTCTTTTGGTTCTTGTCCTGCTGTTCCGGCCGACCGGCATCCTGGGCCGCCCGGAGGTTGAAAAAGTATGAACAGAAATCTCAAACAGGCGTTCTTCAGCGCCTTGCTGGTCTGGGCCGTGGCCTTCCCGGTGCTGGGCCTGAAACTCAGCATCGACGGCATCAGCCTGATCGTGCACAGCCAGGGCTCGTTCACCATCAGCATCATCGCCGCGTGCTCGGTGCTGATGTTCCTGCGCGTACTGTTCGACAAGCAGTGGAGCGCGGTGATGGGCCGCCGCTCGGAGCGCAAGCTGGTACCGCCTTCGGTGACCAACTTCCTCACCCTGCCGAAGACCCAGCGCTGGGTCATCATGGGGCTGATCGTGGCGGCGCTGATCTGGCCATTCTTCGGCTCGCGCGGCGCGGTCGACATCGCCACGCTGATCCTGATCTACGTGTTGCTGGGCCTGGGCCTGAACATCGTGGTGGGGCTTGCGGGCCTGCTCGACCTGGGTTACGTCGGCTTCTACGCCGTCGGCGCCTACAGCTACGCGATGCTCTCGCACTACCTGGGCTGGAGCTTCTGGGTGTGCCTGCCGATCGCCGGCCTGATGGCCGCCACCTTCGGCTTCCTGCTCGGTTTCCCGGTGCTGCGCCTGCGCGGCGACTACCTGGCGATCGTGACCCTGGGCTTCGGCGAGATCATCCGCCTGTTCCTGCGCAACCTCACCGACTGGACCGGCGGCCCCAACGGCATCAGCAACATCCCCAAGCCGGAGTTCTTCGGCCTGACCTTCGAACGCCGCGCCGCCGAGGGCATGCAGACCTTCCACGAGTTCTTCGGGCTGGAATACAACTCGATCAACAAGGTGATCTTCCTCTACCTGGTGGCCCTGCTGCTGGCGTTGCTGGCGCTGTTCGTCATCAACCGCCTGCTGCGCATGCCGATCGGGCGGGCCTGGGAAGCGCTGCGTGAAGACGAGATCGCCTGCCGCGCGCTGGGCCTGAACCCCACCGTGATCAAGCTCTCGGCGTTCACCCTGGGTGCCTGCTTCGCCGGTTTCGCCGGCAGCTTCTTCGCCGCCCGCCAGGGGCTGGTGACACCGGAGTCGTTCACCTTCATCGAGTCGGCGATCATCCTCGCCATCGTCGTGCTGGGTGGCATGGGTTCGCAGTTGGGCGTGATTCTCGCGGCCATCGTGATGATCCTGCTGCCGGAGATGATGCGTGAGTTCAGCGAATACCGGATGCTGATGTTCGGTGCGCTGATGGTGTTGATGATGATCTGGCGTCCGCAGGGCCTGCTGCCCATGCAACGTCCGCACATGGAGCTGCCTCGATGAGCCGCGAAATTCTGCAAGTCAGCGGCCTGAGCATGCGCTTCGGCGGCTTGTTGGCGGTCAACGGCGTGGGCCTGACCGTCAAGGAAAAACAGGTGGTGGCATTGATCGGCCCGAACGGCGCCGGCAAGACCACCGTGTTCAACTGCCTCACCGGCTTCTACAAGCCCAGCGGCGGCACCATCCTGCTCGACGGCCAGCCGATCCAGGGCCTGGCCGGCCATCAGATCGCCCGCAAGGGCGTGGTGCGGACCTTCCAGAACGTGCGCCTGTTCAAGGAAATGACCGCGCTGGAAAACCTGCTGATCGCCCAGCACCGTCACCTGAACACCAACTTCTTCGCCGGCCTGTTCAAGACCCCGAGCTTCCGTCGCAGCGAGAAGCAGGCCATGGAGCGCGCGCAGTACTGGCTGGAGAAGGTCAACCTGACCGAGTTCGCCAACCGTACCGCCGGCACCCTCGCCTACGGCCAACAGCGGCGCCTGGAAATCGCCCGCTGCATGATGACCCAACCGCGGATCATCATGCTCGACGAACCGGCCGCGGGCCTCAACCCCAAGGAGACCGAGGACCTCAAGGCCCTCATCGCCTACCTGCGCGAATCCCACAACGTGACCGTGCTGCTGATCGAGCACGACATGAAACTGGTGATGAGCATTTCCGACCACATCGTGGTGATCAACCAGGGCACGCCCCTGGCCAATGGCACGCCGGAAGAGATTCGCGGCAACCCTGATGTGATCAAGGCCTACCTGGGGGAGGCGTAAATGCTGAAGTTCGAGAACGTTTCCACCTTCTACGGCAAGATCCAGGCGCTGCACAGCGTCAACGTGGAGATCAACCAGGGCGAGATCGTCACCCTGATCGGTGCCAACGGCGCCGGCAAGTCGACCCTGCTGATGACCCTCTGCGGCTCGCCCCAGGCGAGCAGCGGCAGCATCAAGTACCTGGGCGAGGAACTGGTCGGCCAGTCGTCCTCGCACATCATGCGCAAGAGCATCGCGGTGGTGCCGGAAGGCCGCCGCGTGTTCTCGCGCCTGACCGTCGAGGAGAACCTGGCCATGGGCGGTTTCTTCACCGACAAGGGCGACTACCAGGAGCAGCTGGACAAGGTCCTGCAGCTGTTCCCGCGCCTGAAGGAACGCTACATCCAGCGCGGCGGCACCATGTCCGGCGGCGAGCAACAGATGCTGGCCATCGGCCGGGCGCTGATGAGCAAGCCCAAGCTGCTGCTGCTTGACGAACCGTCGCTGGGCCTGGCGCCGATCATCATCCAGCAGATCTTCGACATCATCGAACAGCTGCGCCGCGATGGCGTGACGGTGTTCCTGGTGGAGCAGAACGCCAACCAGGCGCTGAAGATCGCCGATCGGGCTTATGTGCTGGAGAACGGCAAGGTGGTGATGCAGGGTACCGGTGAAGCGTTGCTGACCGACCCGAAGGTGCGCGACGCGTATCTGGGGGGTTGAATGATCAAAGGGCCTTCGGGCCCTTTTTTCTTGCGCCTGCACAGGCCTCATCGCAGCGTGGGAGCGGGCTTGCCCCGCGATGAGGCCCTTGTGATCCATGCGCACCCTGCGTAACGTGGCCAGCTCTTTTGCAAAGTTTCCCGGAGCCCGCCGCATGCGCCTCACCCCTTCCCTGCTGCTTACCGCCCTGCTGCCGCTGTTCGCCGGCTGCCAGATGCTGGCCGAAAAACCGGTCGACCCGAACCTGGGCACCACCCGCATGCAAGGTGAACTGAGCGCGGCCGGCGGTCATCTGCTGTTCAAGCCCTGCAGCGAAAGCCGTCGCTTCATCGTCAACGACGTTGCCGCCACCGGCATCCTGCAGGAAGCCGCCAACCTGGCCGACGACGCCGGTGACAAGCTGTTCGCCGACGTCCGCGCGCGCATGACCGGCAGCAAGCAGGCCGGCAGCGACGGCCAGCTCGACGTGACCCGCCTGTACCGCCTCGAAACCTCCGAGTATTCCGGCTGCGAAGATCCGAACTTCAAGCAGCTGACCCTGCGTGCCGGCGGCCACGAGCCGGACTGGGACATCAAGGCCAGCGGCAAGGGCATGGTGCTCAACCGCATCGGCCAGGATCCGCTGGCGCTGCCCTACCTGGAAGAGGCAATGCCCGGCGGTGGCCTGAGTCTGTCCAGCGAGGCCAACGGCCAGCGCGTCGAGCTGTGGGTCGCGCCGCAGCGCTGCGTCGACGGCGCCACCGGTGCCATCCGCCACCTCAAGGCCGAGCTGCGCATCGACGGCAAGACCCTGCAGGGCTGCGCCTACTACGGCGGCGCCCGCGACCTCTGATCGCCAGGCACTTTTATCCTGCCAGTCGGGGCGGCTAACAGCTTATACTTGGCGGTTTGTGTAAAGCCGCCGGCCGCCCATGGCCGGGATACTGGACCCTGCCATGCTACGAATCACCGAACTGAAGCTGCCCCTGGACCACTCCGACGACGAATTGCGCGCCGCCATCGTCCAGCGCCTGGGCATCAGCGATGAGCAACTGCTCGGCTTCACCCTGTTCAAGCGCAGCTACGATGCGCGCAAGAAGAACAGCGAACTGCTGTTCATCTACACCATCGACCTTGAAACCAGCAACGAAGCCGAGCTGCTGCGCCGCTTCGAAGGCGACGCCAAGATCGGCGTGGCCCCGGATGTCAGCTACAAGTTCGTAGGCCAAGCCCCGGCCGAGCTGACGCAACGGCCGATCGTGGTCGGCTTCGGCCCCTGCGGTATCTTCGCCGGGCTGCTGTTGGCGCAGATGGGCTTCAAGCCGATCGTGCTCGAGCGCGGCAAGGAAGTGCGTCAGCGCACCAAGGACACCTGGGGCCTGTGGCGCAAGAGCGTACTCAACCCCGAGTCCAACGTGCAGTTCGGCGAAGGCGGCGCCGGCACCTTCTCCGACGGCAAGCTGTACAGCCAGATCAAGGACCCGAACCACCACGGCCGCAAGGTACTGGAAGAGTTCGTCAAGGCCGGCGCGCCGGACGAGATCCTCTACATCAACAAGCCGCACATCGGCACCTTCCGTCTGACCAGCATGGTCGAGAAGATGCGCGAGGAAATCATCACCCTGGGCGGTGAAGTACGCTTCGAGCAGAAGGTTACCGACCTGCTGATCGACGGCGAACAGCTCACCGGCGTGGTACTGCAGAGCGGTGAACAGCTGCACTCGCGGCATGTGGTGCTGGCCCTGGGGCACAGCGCCCGCGATACCTTCCGTATGCTCCACGCCAAGGGCGTGTTCATGGAAGCCAAGCCGTTCTCGGTCGGTTTCCGTATCGAGCACCCGCAGTCGCTGATCGACAAGGCGCGCCTGGGCAAGTACGCCGGCCATCCGAAACTCGGCGCCGCCGACTACAAGCTGGTGCACCACGCCAAGAACGGTCGCTCGGTCTACAGCTTCTGCATGTGCCCGGGCGGCACCGTGGTCGCCGCCACCAGCGAACCGGGCCGCGTGGTCACCAACGGCATGAGCCAATACTCGCGTAATGAGCGCAACGCCAACTCCGGTATCGTCGTCGGTATCGACCCCGAGCGCGACTACCCGGGCGGCCCACTGGCTGGCATCGAGCTGCAGGAACGCCTGGAGGCCCATGCCTACGTGATGGGCGGCAGCAACTACCAGGCACCGGCGCAGCTGGTGGGCGACTTCGTCGCAGGCCGCCCGTCCACCGCGCTGGGCAGCGTCGAGCCGTCCTACAAGCCGGGCGTGACCCTCGGCGACCTGGCCCCGAGCCTGCCGGACTTCGCCATCGAGGCGATCCGTGAGGCGCTGCCGGCCTTCGACCGCCAGATCAAGGGCTACAACCTGCACGACGCGGTGCTGACCGGCATCGAGACCCGCACCTCGTCGCCGCTGCGCATCACCCGTGATGCCAGCTTGCAGAGCCTCAACCTCAAGGGCCTGTTCCCGGCGGGCGAAGGCGCGGGCTACGCTGGCGGCATTCTTTCGGCCGGCGTGGATGGCATCCGTATCGCCGAAGCGGTGGCGCGAGACATGCTCGGCCTGTAATCCGATCGCGGCTACAGGCAAAAGAAAACCCCGAACAGGCCAGGCCCGTTCGGGGTTTCTTTTGTACGGCGATCAGTGAGTGACGCGGCTGGTGCCATCGACGGTCATGATGCGCACACGCTCGCCCACGCGGAAAACCTCGTTCTGCTGCACTTGCTGCACATAGGCGCGCATGCTGCCGTCGTCTTCACGCACGGTGATCTCGACACCCTGGGTGCGGGTCAAGCCCTCTTCGGCGGCGGAACCTGCCAGGCCACCGGCCACGGCACCGATCACCGCAGCCACGACGCTGCCACGGCCGCCACCGATGGCGCTACCGGCGACACCACCGACGATGGCGCCAGCACCACCACCGATCGGGGTCTTGGTGCCTTCGATCTTCACCGGACGCAGGGATTCGATGGTGCCCATGCGCACGGTCTGCACGCGGCGAGCCTCATCACGGGAGTAGCTGTCGCCGGTCAGCGACGACTGGCAGCCGCCCAGCAGCAGCGACACGGTGGTGAAGCTGGCCAGCAGCAAAGCGGATTTACGCATGGGGTCAATCTCCATAAGACAGGTGTCCATTAGACTCCGCGCCTTGACAAGTGTCACGGCGCAAACGTTATAAAATTGTTTTCATTCAGCCCAGGTACAGCCTATGCCAACTGTGTGGCGGGCTTTTACGTGAGACCAAGGATAGCCATGGATTACTTCATCGTCGTCGTGGTGACTATCGCCGGCCTGTATTTTCACGGGTGGCTGTATGTGCGCATGCGGCGCTGGATGGACCGGGACCTGGCGCTGTCGCTGGCCGGGGAGGATCCGGCGAAGCGGGATTTCATGCTCGAGTTGCTGGAGCGGGCGCGGGTCGAGAAGGTGCGGCGCAAGGAGTTGGCGGCGTGGCTGGAGCGGGAGGCGGCCGGGTATCGGTAATGCTGGGGCTGCTTTGCAGCCCATCGCGGCACAAGGCCGCTCCTACAGGGGTTACGCGATCCCTGTAGGAGCGGCCTTGTGCCGCGATGGGCCGCGCAGCGGCCCCAGATGTCAGGGCGCCAAACGCTCGCGCAGCCACTGGCCATCGACCAACCGGAAGTTCAGCCGGTCGTGCAGACGACTGGCCCGCCCCTGCCAGAACTCGACACGCTCCGGCACCAGGCGATAGCCACCCCAGTGTTCCGGGCAATGCGGTTGCGTATCGGAAAAGCGCGCCTCGGTGGCCTTGACCAGCCCTTCCAGTTCCTCGCGGTCGGCAATCACCTGGCTCTGCGGCGACGCCCAGGCGCCCAGGCGGCTGCCCAGCGGACGTACCTGGTAGTAATCGTCCGACTCCTTGGCCGTGACCTTTTCCACCCGCCCTTCGATCCGCACCTGGCGCTCCAGCGCCGGCCAGAAGAAAGTCATGGCCGCGAACGGGTTCGCCGCGATGTGCTGGCCCTTGGCGCTTTCATAGTTGGTGAAGAAGGTGAACCCTCGGGCATCTAAGGCCTTGAGCAACAGCACCCGGCAATGCGGGCGGCCGTCGGCATCGACAGTCGCCAGGGTCATGGCGTTGGCTTCCACCGGTAGCTGCTCGGTCTTCACCGCATCGGCAAACCAGTGGTGGAACAGCGCGAACGGCTCCCCCGGGGCCTGGGCTTCGGCCAGGCCATCACGGGTGTAGTCGCGGCGCATATCGGCCAGGGATTGGGTCATGACTGCGTTTCCTTGACGATCAGTTGGTCTTCGCAGGGCTGTTGGCGGCGACTTTCTTGTCGGTGACGGCCTTCTTCGCGGCAGGTTTGGCCGGAGCGGCTTTCTTCTTCGCGGCGGTGCTGGCCTTGGCCGGCGCCTTGGCCTTGGCGGCCGGTTTTTTCGCAGCCGGCTTGGCAGCGGCCTTGACGGCTGGCTTGGCGGCCGGGGCCTTGGCGTCCTGGGTGGCGACCATCGCCGCCGGGGCCGGTGCCGGGGCGGCCTGCTGGTACTTGGCCAGCAACGCGACCATGGTGTTCTGCGGGGTCAGCAACAGCTCGACGCGGCGGTTCAGGGCGCGGCCCTCGGCACTGTCGTTGGCGGCGCGCGGCATCACCGAGCCCATGCCCTTGAGCATCAGGCGGTCACGCTGCAGGCCGCTGAGGCGGAAGATCGCCGACACCGAAGCAGCACGCTCGAGGCTGAGCTTCTGGTTGGCGACGGTGGCACCGCTGCTGTCGGCGTGGCCGAGGATCAGCACGGCGGTCTTGGTGTCGGTCTCGATGGCCTTGGCCACCTGGGTGATCGGGCCGAGAGTGACCGGCAGCAGCATGTTCGGGCGGTCCGGGTTGTAGGAGCTGTCTACCGGAATGGTCACCGCCAGCACATCTTCACGGCGTTCGAGTTCGAACTTGCTGCCCTTGATCGCTTCGCGGACCTTCGGCTCGTACTGGTCGAGCCAGGCCTGGGTGGCCTTCTGGTCGATCTTCGGCACCGCCGCGACCTTGTCCTTTTTCTCGTCGCTACCGAACGGCCACCACCAGCGGCTGGCGCTTTCGGACTTGGCATCGGCCTTGGCGACGTTTTCGACGACGGCCTCCTTCACTTCCTTGTCGGCGACCTTGTCCGAGCCAAAGGGCCACCAGTTCAGGCCACTGTCCTTGGAAGCGTCCTGGGAATGGCTGGCGCAGCCGGTCATGGCCAGGCACAGGGCGAGTGCTAAGGTTTTATGTGAAGACATCAGCGATACACCATGAAATAGAAAGAAATTTTGCCCATACGCGTCAGGCGTTGGCATTGAGGATAGTCAAAGGGTCCGGGCAATACCCGCGTTACCCGATCAAAGGCAACTGCCAAGGACCCGCACCAGGCGTTGGGCACGCGGGTCCATCAGCACGTAGGGGCCCAGGGTATTGGTGACGAAGCCAAAGGCCACGTCGTGTTCGGGGTCGGCGAAGCCGACCGAGCCACCCGCGCCGGGATGACCGAATGCCCGTGCGCCAAGGCCGAAAGTGGCGTTGGCCACCTCTGGCTGGTCGAGCATGCAGCCCAGGCCGAAGCGGGTCTGGGTCAACAGGGTGCGGTCCTGGCCGAGGCTGTGCTCGCGGGTCAGTTCGTCGAGCAGCTCGGACTCCAGCAGGCTGCCGTCGAGCAGGCCGGCATAGAAGCCCGCCAGGCTGCGGGCGTTGCCGTGGCCATTGGCCGCCGGCTGCTGCATGCGCCGCCATTCGGGCTTGTTGGTGCTGGTGAGAATCGCCGGCGGGTTGGTGAAGGCCCGGGTCGACAGGGCCTCGGGCTCGCGCATGGTGACCTGCAGCAGGCGCTGGGCCGCGGCATCGCCGGGGTTGCCCTTGCCGCGGGCGATATGCGCCACACGGTGGAATTCGTCGTCCGCCAGGCCGACATGGAAATCCAGCCCCAATGGCCGGGCGGTGCGGGCCACGATCGAATCGCCCGGGCCACGACCGTCGGCGCGACGGATCAACTCGCCGATCAGCCAGCCATAGGTGATCGCCGCATAACCGTGTTCGCTGCCGGGCGTCCACCAGGGCGCTTCGGCGGCCAGGGCATCGACCATGGCCTGCCAGTCGTACAGCGCCTCGGCCGGCAGCAGCTCACGAATGGCCGGCAGGCCAGCGCGATGGCTGAGCAGCTGGCGCAGGGTGACCTGCTCCTTGCCGGCCTGGGCGAACTCCGGCCAGTAGCGTGCCACCGGCGCATCGAGGGCCAGCTTGCCCTCGCCCACCAGTTGCAGGGCTGTGACGGCGGTGAAGGTCTTGGTGCAGGAGAACAGGTTGGCAATGGTGTCGCTGTGCCAGGCCTCGCGGCCGTCCTTGTCAGCGCTGCCGGCCCACAGGTCGACCACGGTCTCGCCGCCGACCTGGATGCACAATGCGGCACCACGCTCCTGGGGATCCTCGAACAACGCGGCGAAGGCATCGCGCACCGCCTCGAACTTCAGCTCATAGTGACCCTGGATCTGCACCCGACTACCTCTCTGTACGGCCTGGCTTGCAAAGGGGTGCATTGTTTCAGTAGTTGGGCGATTTGCAAACTGGATATGGCTGGGTGGTTGTCAGGGGCCTGCCTATATTCCCTGGTCTGACGCTATCGCGGGGCAAGCCCGCTCCCACGAAAGCGCTCCTGGGGACAGCACTCATTTTTTGGGAGCGGGCTTGTCCAGTTCGGTGCGTAGCTGCGTGAGGCTCTGCAGGTTGCTCCGGCGCACCGCCTCGACGAAGCCTGGGTAGCTCACGTCGGTAATGGCCACCAGGCCCAGGTGGCCGTTCTCGCCGTCCAGCAGCCTGCCGCTGGCCGGCTGGTCGAGGTACTGGAACCAGTGCGCGCCAACGATCATCGGCTGGGCCATGGCGGCCTTGAGGAAGTTGGCATAGGCCGGGCCGCGGTCTTCCTCACGAGCCACCTCCAGCGGGCCTGGCCAGAACGGGCCACGATCGCGGGAACCGAACTGGAACTCCGAGACCAGCACCGGCTTGTCCAGCTCGGTCAAACGGGCGAAGTCGTAGCCGTCTTCAGGCTTCAAGGTATAGAAGTTGAAGCTCAGTACATCGCAGAACCTGGCGCAGGCCTTTACCGCCTCGGGCGTGCTGACCGCATAGCGCCCGCCCAGCAGCAGATGGTTGGGCGCATGCCATTTCAGGGCATCGGAAATGGTCTTGAAATAGGTTTCGGCGAACACCTGCTGGAAATACTGGTAGTCACGCTCGATTTCCGGGTGTTCCGGGTTGGGCAAGGGCGCCTCGAAGCCTGGGTCTTCCATCAGCTCCCAGGCGGTCAACTCGATCCCCCAGGCCTTGGACAAGCCTTGCTGGTTGCGGTACTTGTCGCGCAGCTGCTTGAGGAACGCGCGCTTGGCCGGCACATCGGTGGTCAGGCGCAAGGTGCCGTAGGCCAGGCCGTAGCGTGCCTTGGGATCGTCGCCGGGGGCAGCCCAGGCCAGCTCGTTGTCGGCGAAATAACCGATCAGCCAGGGGTCGTCGCGGTGATCCCGGGCGGCGATGGCCACGGCGCGCTCGGTGGCCATGGCGAAGCGCGGGTCAAACGGATCGGGCATGCGGCCCCACCAGTCCATGCCGGTACTGATGCTGGCGTAGTCACCGACAATCGACAATGGCAAGGTGAACGGCAGGCGCTTGGCTTGAGCGAGTGCCGGGTCACTCCAGTTGCCGAGGGTGTTGAAGCCCCAGGCCTGCAAGCGGTCCAGGGTATGGGCCTGCCAACGCTGGGCGTCCAGGACCGGTGTCGGACAAGCCACGCCTTCCTGCGGGCAAGGCTTGCCGTAGGTGCGCTGCAGGTTGGCCGTATAGAAATCGAACCAGCGGCCTTGCTTGAATCCCCGGCCTTGGGACGAGGCATTGCCGTCGTCGTTGTTACCCTCGCCATAGAAGGCGCTCATCGCGTCGCCTTCGCCCGGCAGGGCCTTGAACATGCCTTCGCGGCCAGCGACATAGGTACGCCCGCCATCGGCGGCAACGGCATTGACGCCGAGCGAATAGAACGGATGCCCCTCCGGCGTCACCAGGTACCAGCGGCCGTCGCGTTTCTCGGTACGGAAGAAGCCCTTGGCTTCGAAAGCCGGCCCGGCGAGCAGGCCGCCATAGGTGTCCAGCTTGAGTTTTTCGCGCTCGGCCAGCCAGGCCTTGAGCTGTGCCTGTTCGCGGTTGTCGGCGGCCTTGAGCTGCTCATCGCCGACGATCTTCTCCGGCCAGCGGCCCCGAGTCGACTGCCCATAGGCATCGATCAACTCGCTGTAGGCGGCCTTGAGCGCCTGATCGTCATCCTGCAGGCCGACTTTCTCGATCAACAGGCTCTGGGCCACCTTGGGGCGGGGAATGCTCAGGCTGATCGAAGTGACCTGCGCCAGGTCCACCGCGCCTTCGCTGCTGGTGAGCAGCAGGCGTTGCCCCTCGAAGGTCCAGGGCATCGGTGGCCCGGCGCGCATGCCCTGGCTCAGCGGCGAACTGGCCTTGAGCGGAATCATCACGGTCTGCGCGGGCCCGGCCGGCAGGTCGATGCGGCTGGTGAGGGTGCGCCCGTCGCTGCTTTGCACCGTCACATCGACGGTCAGCGCCCAGTCCATCCCGCTCTGCAGGCGCAGGGTCAGTGCCTGACCGGCGCTCCAGTCCCAGGCTCCGCCTTGCGGCGCGAGGCGCAGGGTCGGCTGCGCCACTGGGTTGAACACCACCCGCCGCAACACTTCGCCTTCGGCTGTCTGTTCCGCGTTGTACTGCGGCAGGCTGGCGTCCTGGGTGACGACATTCACCACCGAGGCCGGGCGCACGAAGCTGAACAACGTCTGTTGCCCGGCCAGCAAGGGCGCGCTAAACAACAGGGAGAACACGACAGGCAGGGTGCGGCGGATCATAGGGCGATGACTCTCCTTTGGAGCCCGTCATGGGCTCGCAATCGAGTAATGGACAACGGGTTGTGCGTCTTGCTCCGGCGCTCAGCCGATTTCCCGTCGGAAAGGTGGCAGCGCATTGAGGATAGCCTTGCCGTAGCGTTGCGTGACCAGACGGCGGTCGAGCAAGGTGATGACGCCACGGTCCTGCTCGGTGCGCAGCAGGCGCCCGCAGGCCTGGATCAGGCGCAGCGAGGCATCGGGCACGGCAATTTCCATGAACGGGTTGCCGCCACGGGCCTCGATCCATTCGGCCAACGCGGCCTCGACCGGATCGTCCGGCACGGCGAAGGGGATCTTGGCGATCACCACGTGCTCGCAGTAGGCGCCCGGCAGGTCGACACCCTCGGCGAAACTGGCCAGGCCGAACAGCACGCTGTGCTGGCCGTCATCGACCCGCGCCTTGTGCTTGTTCAGGGTCTCCTGCTTGGACAGGTTGCCCTGGATCAGCACCAGCTTGCGCCAGTCGCGGTCCAGGCCGTCGAACACGTCCTGCATCTGCTTGCGCGAGGAGAACAGCACCAGTGCGCCACGCGCGTCCTCGACGATACCCGGCAACTCGCGAATGATCGCCGCGGTGTGCGCCGTGGCGTCCCGCGGGTCGGCGCCGAGGTCGGGCACCCGCAGCAGGCCAGCGTCGCCATGCACGAACGGGCTGGGCACCACGCACTGCACTGCGTCGCGGGGCAGGCCCGAACGCATGCGGAAGCGGTCGAACTTGCCCAGGGCGGTAAGCGTCGCCGAGGTCACCAGGGCACCATAAGCGACGTTCCACAGGCTCTTGCGCAGCATCTCGGCGGCCAGGATAGGGCTGGCGTTGACCTCGATGTCGAACAGCGCGCCGCTTTCGGCCAGGGTCAGCCAGCGGGCCATGGGCGGGTTGTCTTCCGGGTCTTCGGCAGTGAACGCGGTCCACAGCTCCCAGTTGCCCTGGGCGCGGGTCACCAGGCTGCCGAACAGCGGGTACCACTCCTCGGCCTGGTGGCTGGCGATACCGATGTTGTTCTCGCCGTCCATGCCTTCCTTGAGCAGGTCGGCCAGGCGGGTGAACAGGTCGTTGAGGCGGGCGAAGCCTTTCTTGAGCTCGATGCCGACTTCGCGGATCTGCTCAGGCACCACCCCGCCTTCGAAACGGTAGCGCGGGCGGTCACGGCCTTCCATGTCCTCTCCGGCGCGGAAATCCGCCACCTGCTCGCAGAGGGTGAACATGAACTGCTGCTGGGTGCGGACTTCCCGCGCCAGCTCCGGGACCTGCTCGATGTACTTGCCAAGGTCGCCCGGCAACGGATGCTGGGCCAGCAGCTTGGTCAGGTTCTTGGCGGTCTGCTCCAGCCAGTCGGCGGTGGAGCGCAGGCGCGAATAGTGGGCGAAGTGGCCGATGGCCTTGTCGGGCAGGTGGTGGCCTTCGTCGAACACGTACATGGTGTCGCGCGGGTCGGGCAGCACGGCGCCACCGCCCAGGGCCAGGTCGGCCAGGACCATGTCGTGGTTGGTGACGATCACGTCGACCTTGCCCATGCCTTCACGGGCCTTGTAGAACACGCACTGCTGGAAGTTCGGGCAATGCCGGCCGGTGCACTGGCCATGGTCGGTGGTCAGGCGGGCCCAGTCCTGGTCCTCGATGGTTTCGGACCAGCTGTCGCGGTCGCCGTCCCAGCGGTTGCCGGCGAGCTTCTCGATCATGCTGTTGAACAGCTTCTGGCTGCGCTCGTCGACCTCGATGCGAAAGCCTTCTTCCTCGAACAGCTGGGCAGTGGCCGACTGGGCATGGCCTTCCTGCAGTAGGACATCGAGCTTGGACAGGCACAGGTAGCGGCCGCGGCCCTTGGCCAGGGCGAAGCTGAAGTTCAGCCCGCTGTTGCGCATCAGGTCGGGCAGGTCCTTGAAGACGATCTGCTCCTGCAGGGCCACGGTCGCGGTGGCGATCACCAGGCGCTTGCCGGCGGCCTTGGCCGCGGGGATCGCGGCCAGGCTGTAGGCGACGGTCTTGCCGGTACCGGTGCCGGCCTCGACGGCCACCACCGCGGGCTCGCCGGCACGGCGGCCGTCGTCGTCGCAGGCGATGTCGCCGAGCACCTTGGCCACTTCGGCGATCATCAGGCGCTGACCGTAGCGTGGCTTGAGGCTTTTGGCTTCGAGGAAACGCGAGTAGGCGCCCTGGATGGTAGCTTTGAGTTCGTTGCTGATCATGGTCTGCAGGCGCCCGGAGGGCTGGATATATTTTCAGTGTTTCGCATGGGCCGGCTATCATACCCCGCTATTGCCCTTTGTGCCGCATGGAGATCCGGATGCTTGCCTTTGCCCTGCCCTACACCTTGCATGTCCTGGCCGCCCTTGTCTGGGTCGGGGGGATGTTCTTCGCCTGGCTGGTGCTGCGACCGGCAACGGTTGCCGCGCTTGAGGGGCCTGCGCGGCTGCGGTTGTGGGTGGAGGTTTTCCAGCGATTCTTCAGATGGGTCTGGCTGGCGGTGGCGGTGTTGGCTGTCAGTGGGGTCGGGATGATTCACCTGCGGTTTGCCGGGTTCGAGACCGCGCCTCGTTACGTGCAGGTGATGATTGGCGGGGGGATTGTCATGTTTGCGTTGTTCATGCGGGTTCAGTCTTTGTTGCTGCCTGAACTGCGGACGGCGGTGGAGGCTGGGGATTGGGCTTCGGGGGCTGGGGTGCTGGGGCGGATTCGGCGGTTGGTGGGGGTTAATTTGTTGATTGGGGTGTTGGTGGTGGGGGTGGCCAGTTCGCGGGTTTGGGTTTGAGGGGGTTCGGGTTCTGGTTCCTTGGTGATTGTTTTGGTTTTTGTATGCGCATTCGTAGGTGATGTCGACATTTAGTCACCTTTTCGCCTTTACGTGAACTGACCCCCGAAAGTTGGACGGGGTACGCTATGGGTTCAGCGCTTGAGTCCGAAATTGTACCGGGCTCAAGCCATTCAGTCTTAGACTTATACGTTCTTGATTGTAGTAGGCGATGTAGTCCTCTAGCCCTGATGCCAGTTGCTCAACACTGTCAAACGATTCCAGATAGAAAAACTCGCTCTTGAGTGTACCGAAAAAGCTTTCCATCGCGGCATTGTCCAGGCAGTTGCCCTTACGCGACATGCTCTGCTGGATTTCCTTTCCGCCCAGCATATGTCGATAAGCAGGCTGTCGGTATTGCCAACCTTGATCGGAGTGCAATATCGGTTTGTCATCTGGGTTCAGCCGCTCGAAAGCTTGCTCCAACATCGTCGAGACCATCTTGAACTCAGGGCGCGGATTGATCTGATAGGCAAGAATTTCGCCGTTGTACAGGTCCATCACAGGTGAAAGATACAGCTTCTGCCCTTTCACCTTGAACTCTGTTACATCGGTTACCCATTTCTGATTAGGGGCTTCCGCCTTGAATTCACGCTTGAGCAGATCAGATGCAACAAGCCCTTCGGAACCTCGGTAGGAGCGATATTTCTTCACTTTTACCAGCGATTTTAGATCCATCATCTGCATCAACCGCTGCACCTTCTTGTGATTGATCACCTCGCCATGGCGCTCAAGTACTGCGGTGATGCGGCGATAGCCGTACCGCCCCTTGTGCTTGTGATAGAGGCTATTGATGCGCTCTTTGAGGGCCGCATGCTTGTCGGTCACCAACGCTTTGCTTTGGTAATAGAAGGTGCTGCGCGCCAGCCCTGCCGCGCGTAAAAGCAAAGCCAGTCGATGCTCATGCCTCAATCCTTGGACGGCCTGCGCTTTCTTGATTGCGCAGTGCGGGGATCCGCTTGGATCAAGGCATCGAGCTTTTTTAGATAGGCATTCTCCGCACGCAGATATTCCAGCTCTTCGAGCATCTGCTCAGGTGTCAGCTCGGTATCTGCAGGGGTAGCCGGACTTATGCTGGGTTGTTTTGATGCTTTGCGGGGCATTCGGGATTCTCGGGCACGATGCGGGTGAAGTGCTTCTAGTCCGCCTTCATCGTACAGCCTTTTCCACTGCCTGATGCTACTCGGGCCACGGATATCGAACTGTATGCAGGCTTGCTGGGCTGACAGTCCGTCTTGCTCGATGCACTGCAAAACCTTCAACTTGAACTGGGCGTCGTAGTGGCTGTACTTGGTAGTCAGACCTGCTGCACCGTGTTGCTCATAGCCTTTGATCCAACGGCGTAGCAGCGACGGACTCAGGCTATGCTTCAGTGCCACCTCATGAACACTCCGTGCAGAAAGGCACTCCTCGATGAGTGCTTGCTTGAGCGCTAGATTGTATTTCGTCATGGAACACCCTCCGGTTGGAATCAGGTGTCCAACTTTCGGGGGTCAGTTCAACGGCGACCTACTTTTCTCTAGGGAAAAGTAGGCAAAACCGTTCCGCTCCGTTCATCCGTCCCGCTCGTGGCGGGATTCCCTCACGCCTTTGTTTGCTCCCGGGAGGACCGCGCTGAACGCCCCATCCTGGGGCGCAGCGCTTGACGGCCATCCATGGCCGTCACCTCCCTCCGCAAGAACTCCGCTCGGCCTCCTGAAGTCGCAATTGGTGTTGCCCGGACTATTGCGCGCTTAGAAGCAAGAGCAAGAGCAAGAGCAAGAGCAAGAGCAAGAGATGCAAAGTTAGTTGGTTGACAGTTAGTTATATATTGGCTGTTCCGACCCGTTCGCGGGGCAAGCCCGCTCCTACAGGGTTATATATAACGACGACTGTCGTGTAGGAGCGGGCTTGCCCCGCGATGCAATCGAGAGATTAATTAGATTTAAACTAGCGACAGCTGCGCCAGCCCAGGCGCCGCTCGTAACTTCGCGACTTCAGGAGGCCGAACGGAGGTCTTGCGGAGGGAGGTGACGGGCATGGATGCCCGTCAAGCGCTGGGGCCCAGGATGGGCCCTACAGCGCGGTCCTCCCGGGAGCAAGGCCGGAGTGAGGGAACCCGGAGCGAAGCGGAGGGCCGTATGAATGGAGCGAGGATTTTTTGGTGACTTTTTGATCCTTCAAAAAGTTACCCGCCGTTGAACTGACCCCCGAAAGTTGGACGGGGTACGCTATGGGTTCAGCGCTTGAGTCCGAAATTGTACCGGGCTCAAGCCATTCAGTCTTAGACTTATACGTTCTTGATTGTAGTAGGCGATGTAGTCCTCTAGCCCTGATGCCAGTTGCTCAACACTGTCAAACGATTCCAGATAGAAAAACTCGCTCTTGAGTGTACCGAAAAAGCTTTCCATCGCGGCATTGTCCAGGCAGTTGCCCTTACGCGACATGCTCTGCTGGATTTCCTTTCCGCCCAGCATATGTCGATAAGCAGGCTGTCGGTATTGCCAACCTTGATCGGAGTGCAATATCGGTTTGTCATCTGGGTTCAGCCGCTCGAAAGCTTGCTCCAACATCGTCGAGACCATCTTGAACTCAGGGCGCGGATTGATCTGATAGGCAAGAATTTCGCCGTTGTACAGGTCCATCACAGGTGAAAGATACAGCTTCTGCCCTTTCACCTTGAACTCTGTTACATCGGTTACCCATTTCTGATTAGGGGCTTCCGCCTTGAATTCACGCTTGAGCAGATCAGATGCAACAAGCCCTTCGGAACCTCGGTAGGAGCGATATTTCTTCACTTTTACCAGCGATTTTAGATCCATCATCTGCATCAACCGCTGCACCTTCTTGTGATTGATCACCTCGCCATGGCGCTCAAGTACTGCGGTGATGCGGCGATAGCCGTACCGCCCCTTGTGCTTGTGATAGAGGCTATTGATGCGCTCTTTGAGGGCCGCATGCTTGTCGGTCACCAACGCTTTGCTTTGGTAATAGAAGGTGCTGCGCGCCAGCCCTGCCGCGCGTAAAAGCAAAGCCAGTCGATGCTCATGCCTCAATCCTTGGACGGCCTGCGCTTTCTTGATTGCGCAGTGCGGGGATCCGCTTGGATCAAGGCATCGAGCTTTTTTAGATAGGCATTCTCCGCACGCAGATATTCCAGCTCTTCGAGCATCTGCTCAGGTGTCAGCTCGGTATCTGCAGGGGTAGCCGGACTTATGCTGGGTTGTTTTGATGCTTTGCGGGGCATTCGGGATTCTCGGGCACGATGCGGGTGAAGTGCTTCTAGTCCGCCTTCATCGTACAGCCTTTTCCACTGCCTGATGCTACTCGGGCCACGGATATCGAACTGTATGCAGGCTTGCTGGGCTGACAGTCCGTCTTGCTCGATGCACTGCAAAACCTTCAACTTGAACTGGGCGTCGTAGTGGCTGTACTTGGTAGTCAGACCTGCTGCGCCGTGTTGCTCATAGCCCTTTATCCAACGGCGTAGCAACGATGGACTCAGGCTATGCTTCAGTGCTACCTCATGAACACTCCGTGCAGAAAGGCACTCTTCGATGAGTGCTTGCTTGAGCGCTAGATTGTATTTCGTCATGGAACACCCTCCGGTTGGAATCAGGTGTCCAACTTTCGGGGGTCAGTTCACGTAAGGGCGGAAAGGTGAATAAGCGTCGACATCACAAATGAATGCGCATACAACTCTCAACACCAACTAAAACAACCAAACAACCAAACAACACTAATCCAAAAAATTCAAAGCCGCTGAAGAATCAACTCCCCCGCCCCCCCAGCCAACCCAGGCTGCCCGGCCTGCCCAGGCCGCCCATTACCCCCAGCATCAGTCCGATAGACCAGACACCCCTTACTGGCCCCACCCAAACCAGCCTTCCCAGCAGCCCCCGCCTTGCCCGGCGCACCACCATCAAGCCTCACCACAATCCGCTCCTGCGCAAACCCTTCAGGCACCGCCAGACGAACCCGCCCACCGGAAGCCCCATCATGCCCATTACCACCATCATCACCATTGGCCCCCCGGCTGGCCTGCCCCCAGGTACAACCCCCAGGCTTGCCATTGGCCCCATCAAGCCCAACATACCCAGGCGCCCCCGCCCCGCCCCGGGCATCGATCGACAGCCGATCCGCCTCCAGCGCCTGCAACCGCAGATCCAGGTTACGCCCCGGCCGCGCCGCGCGCTCATAGGTCCCGGGCGCCCCAGGCGCGCTGAATTCGCTGCCCTCGCCCAGGTAGGCACTCAAAGCCTCGATGCTCAGGTCCCGCTCGGCCGGCGCAATGGCGATCCGCGCATCGCGCCCCAATTCGAGCCGGTCGATCTTCAGTTCGGTAAGCGTGGCCGGCAGCAACAGCGTCGCCGAGTCGGCCACCCGCAACTGCTCCAGGTACACGCTGGCCGCCTTGTTGGGCAGACGCAGCATCGAATGGGCGGCGACCTCCAGGCTTTCGGCCTGGACCAGGGGGCTGGCCAGTGCGGCCAGCAACATCAGTTTACGCATGGCTCGACGCCTCCTGCGGACGGGGGATGGACATGACGTGGAAGATACCGGTCAGCAGGATCTGCAGGCGGTCGAACCAGCGATGGCTGCGCCCGCGCAGGCTGCCATTGAAGAACAGCACCTCCAGCGCATGCAGCGACAGCAGGACGATACCCGCGGCATTGATCAGCAGATTGAGCGGCAACGGCTGTGGCATGAACAGGTTGAACAGCACCACGCCCCAGAACGCCACCGTCAGAGCCTTGCCCAGGCCCAGGATGAACTTCATGTCCGGCCCCCATGGATTGTTGTTATGTCGGCGCGGCCCGTTCGAGCGGGCCGCGCCGGCAACAGTAACCCTACTGCCAGGGCATGCGCCAGAGGGGTTCAGTTCAGGTGCAGCTCCACCCGTCGGTTGCGCGAGCGACCCTCATCGGTGTCGTTGTCAGCCACCGGCTCACTCTCGCCACGCCCCTGGCTGGTCACCTTGTTCAGCGCCAGTCCCTGGCTGATCAAGTACTCGGCAACACCATTGGCACGACGCTCGGACAAGCGCTGGTTATAGCTGTCCGAGCCCACGCTGTCGGTGAAACCGATGACCTTGACACTGGCCACGCCGGGGTCGTTGAGCTTGGGCAGCAAACCTTGCAGGCGCTGCTGAGCGCCCTGGGTCAGCTCGGCGGAGTCGAAGGCGAACAGCACCTGGCCCTGGTCATCGAGCGTGATCACCTCCGGGGTTGCCGCCGGCTCCGGTTGAGGTGCCGACGCCGGATACTGCGGCAACGGGCAGCCCATGTGATTGACCTGGGTGCCTGCCGGGGTGTCCGGGCAGCGGTCGCGGCGGTCGAACACGCCATCGCCATCCTCGTCGCCATCCTGGGCATAGCAGATCAGGCCACCGGCAATGGCTCCGGCAGCACCAGCGCCGGCCGCCCAGGCGGAACTCTCGATGGCGCCCAGGCCGCCGCCGACCAGTCCGCCAAGCAGGCTGCAGATAGGCCAGGTCCTTTGATTGAGGGGCGCGCTGCCATCGCTGTGGGTGGCGCAGCCTGTAAGCAGGCTCGTCGCCACCACCAACGGCAGTGCCGCTTTCGACAAAACACGCATGGTGATTGCTCCTGTGTCACCGGCCGCTACCGGTCACACAGGAGTAAAGACGCGCCCGCGTCACTTCTCAAGGCGCGGGCATACGGCACTCAACGCTGGATCTTGATCTCGGTGCGGCGGTTCATCGCCCGGCCATCGGCCGTGGCATTGTCAGCGACCGGCTGGGTCTCACCCGAGCCCCCCACCGAAATGAAGCTGGCTCGCGGCACGCCGCTTTCGACCAAGTAGTTGGTCACCGACTGGGCACGACGCTCGGAAAGCTTCTGGTTGTAACTATCGGAGCCGACGCTGTCGGTATGACCTGTCACGCTCAGACGAGCGCTCGGCGCTTCCTGCTTCAGACGACTGGCCACTTTATCCAGGCGATCTTTGTCTTTGAGAGTCAGGCTTGCCGAGTTGAACTCGAAGTGAACGTCACGAATGACGATGACCTCTTCCTTCTGCACCACCACTTCCTCGACCACCGGCGCCGGCTCAGGCGGGCAACCGTTGGCATCGACCTGCACGCCACGCGGAGTGCCAGGGCACTTGTCGCGGCTGTCCGGCACACCATCGCCGTCTTCGTCGCCATCGCCGTGGGCCCAGCAATAGCCGGCCGCCAGGCCACCACCGAGCAATGCGCCCCAGCCAGCCCAGCTGGAGCTCTCGATCGCGCCCAGGGCCGCGCCGCCCACGCCCCCGACGGCAGCGCACTTCGGCCAGTCGGTTTTCTGCAAACCTGCACAACCAGTCAACACACTGGTGAGCAGAACCAGGGGTATCGCTGTGCGTACTATGCTCATCTTGTTGCTTCTCCTAGGGGGAATCGGTGCATTACCGATGCCCTGGGAGTAAAGACCGGCGATTACCGCTCTGCCAGCAATAAGCCCCGACGTGGCGACGCGCCTCTTTGCCCGATCGCCCAGGACCGCTAGTCTTGAGCGACCTGAACGAGGAATGGCAATGACCGAGGTTTTCTCACAACGCACGCCGCAGCAGGCCCTGGCCGCCCTGCTCGATCGCTTCACCCCGCGCCAGCTGCTGCTGGTGGGCAGTCGCTTCCCAGCTCTGGAAGCCTTCGCTGCCGCACATCCCGAGACCCGGATCGAGGTCGCCGCACCCGGTCCGCTCCCCGCCGAACAGGCGGCCCGACGCTTCGACCTGGCGGTATTGGTCGACTGCCTGGAGCACCTGCCCAAGCGCACCGGCCTGGAGCTGCTGGGCGGCATCCGCAACCTCAACGCCAGCCGCGTCGCAGTGCTGGCGGATCTGAACGCCTGCGGCTGGCAGGACACCGACTTCTATTCGCTGGCACTCTCGGCCAGCGAGAAATTCCAGCGTGACGAACAGGTGTTGAGCCTGTTCACCTATGATCTGCATGACTACAAGCAGGTCCCGGACTGGCTCAATGCGAAGTTCTGGGCCAACCCTGAAAACTTCGGCAAGTACTGGTGGTGACCGGATGAGTGTCTCGATCTGCCCCTGCGGCAGCGGCAACCTGCTCGACGCCTGCTGCGGGCATTATCACAGCGGCACTCCGGCGCCGGATGCCCAGGCCCTGATGCGTTCGCGCTACAGCGCCTACGTGCTGGGCCTGGTGGACTACCTGGTCGATACCACCCTGCCGGCCCAGCAGGCCGAGCTGGATCGCGCCGCCATGGCAGCCTGGAGCGCGCAGAGCACCTGGCTGGGTCTGGAGGTGGAAAGCGCCGAGGTACTGGGCGGGCAACCCGAGCACGCCTTCGTCACCTTCACCGCGCGCTGGCACGACCTGGAAGGCGACCACCAGCACCGCGAGCGCTCGGCATTCGTCCAGCATGCCGGACGCTGGTACTTCATCGACCCGACCGTGGCGCTCAAGGCCGGCCGCAACGACCCCTGCCCTTGCACCAGCGGGCAGAAGTTCAAGAAATGCTGCGCCAGTTACCTCGGTAGTTGAACATGCGCCCCCTGGCCCGCCTGCTCACACTCGGCCTGCTGCTGGGTTGGCTGGCGGGCTGCGCCAGTTGGGGCGACGACACCTGGCGCGAGCCACAGCTGCACCTGCTTGAGGTAAAGCCGGTGAAGATGCGTCTGCACCAGCAGGAGTTCGTCCTGCACCTGCGGGTCGACAACCCAAACGACAGCCGCCTGTTCATCCGCCATCTGACCTATTCGGTGCGCCTGGGCGACCTGCTCCTGGCCGAGGACGAGGCCAGCCTCTGGCGCAGCGTCGGCGGCCAGGCTCGGCGTACCTTCAAGATCACCGTGCGCACCAACCTCTGGCAGCACCTCAAGCCCCTGGCGAAGCTGCTCAAGAGTGGGCAACCCCTGCAA
The DNA here is from genome assembly GCF_019646095.1 of Pseudomonas sp. 2hn. Lineage (NCBI taxonomy): Bacteria > Pseudomonadati > Pseudomonadota > Gammaproteobacteria > Pseudomonadales > Pseudomonadaceae > Pseudomonas > Pseudomonas sp. 2hn. The sequence continues at coordinate 4,546,955 of NZ_CP081016.1, forward strand.
TACCAACTGCGCGGCGAGCTGGCCACCGGGCTGATCGTCCATCGGGACCTGCACTTGTCGCAAAGGGGTGAGATAATCCCCGGCGATCTACAACCGGAGTAACCCCGCAATGACCCAGCAACCCCATGTCCATGGCCCCGACTGCAACCACGGTCACGACCATCACCACGACCACGACCATGGCCATGTGCACGGCCCGCACTGCAACCACGGCCACCAGGAGCCGGTGCGCAACGCCCTGAAGGACGTCGGCCGCAACGACCCTTGCCCGTGCGGCAGCGAGAAGAAATTCAAGAAGTGCCACGGCGCCTGATCGACGTCGAAGCAGGCCATCGCGGGTCAAGCCCGCTCTCCGGCAAATCGTCGCGGGAGCGGGCTTGACCCGCGATTTGCACGCACCAGCACTACCACTGGTAAATAAAGCTCCCCGGCACCTTGCACGGCGACTGCGCGCTCACTACCTTAGCGCCATTCAGAACCCCGCCACGCCCTGCAGGAGCCTAGTCATGGCCGCCCCCGTCCTTCCGCCCTTCCCTCTCCGCCTCGGCAGTGCTGCCGCGTTGCTTGGCCTGCTCGCGCTCGGCGGCTGCCAGATGGGTGGTCACCAGGACAGTGTGCTGCCGACGACCGGCGTGCAACCGCTCAAGGGCCTGGCGCAGAACGTCTCGGTTCGGCGCAACGCGATGGGCGCGCCGCTGATCGAAAGCAGCAGCTTCCATGACGCGCTGTTCAGCCTGGGCTACCTGCACGCCGGGGATCGCATCGAGCAGATGGTCGCCATGCGCCTGCTGGCCCAGGGACGCCTGGCCGAGCTGGCCGGGGCCGACGCCCTGGAGATGGACCGCCTGATGCGCGCCGCCAACCTCAAGCAGAGCGCCGGCCAGCTTTACGCCGATGCCTCGCCGCGCCTGAAGCGCTTCTTCGAGGTGTACGCCCGCGGGGTCAACGCCTACCTGTTCCGCTACCGCGACAAGCTGCCGGGCGAGCTCGCCCGCAGCGACTACCGCCCGGAATACTGGAAACCCGAAGACTCGGCGCTGATCTTCAGCCTCTATGCCTTCAGCCAGTCAGTGAACCTGCAGGAAGAACTGTCCGCCCTGACCCTGGCGCAGAAGGTCGGTGCCGACAAACTCGCCTGGCTGCTGCCCGGCGCCCCCGACGAGCCACTGGCAGAGGGCGAGATCGACAAACTCAAGGGCGTGAACCTGGCCAGCCAGCTACCAGGGCTCGGCGCACTCACCGCCGCCGGCCAGCAACTGGCCGACCTCGGCCTGCTGGGCGCCCCCGGCTCGGCCAACCTGGCCCTGACGCCCCAGCGCAGCCGCAGCGGCAAGAGCCTGCTGGCCAGCGACAGCCGCGCCACCTGGGCACTGAGCCCGGTGCAGATCCATACCACCAAGTACCGGGTCGCCGGCCTGTCGCTGCCGGGCCTGCCGATCGTGCTGGCCGGCTACAACGGCAAGCTGGCCTGGAGCAGCAGCGCGGTGATGGCCGACAACCAGGACCTGTTCCTCGAGCAGGTACGCCGCCAGGGCAACCAGTTGAGCTACCTCGCCGACGGCAAGTGGCAGCAGGCCCGCGCACGCAACGAAACCTTCCTCGTCCGCGGCCAGCGCCCGCAGCGCGAGGTGATGTACGACACCCGCCACGGCACCCTGCTGCCGGGCCATGGCAGCCTGGCCCTGGCCCTGCACCTGCCGCAGCTCAAGGAGGATCGCAGCCTCGACGCGCTGTTCGACCTGACCCGCGCACAGAACATCGAGCGCGCCTTCGACAGCACCCGCGAGGTCGCTGCGGCGGCGTTGAACTTCGTGTTCGCCGAGCCCCAGCACATCGGCTGGCAGGTCAGCGGCCGCTACCCCAACCGCCGCGAAGGCCAGGGCCTGCTGCCCTCGCCGGGCTGGGACGGGCGCTATGACTGGGACGGCTACGCCGACGCGATGCTGCACCCCTACGACCAGGATCCGCCCGCCGGTTTCATCGGCCACGCCAACCAGCGCAGCCTGCCCAAGGGCTATGGCATGCAGCTGTCGAGCAGCTGGTACTACCCCGAGCGTGCCGAGCGCATGGCCCAGCTGGCCGGCAACGGTCGTCACGACAGCCGTAGCCTGATGGCCCTGCAGAACGACCAGGTGACGCTGCTGGCTGACAAGCTCAAGCAGATGTTCGACGCGCCCGGCATGGCCCAGCCGCTCAAGCAGGCCATCGATGCCCTGCCCGCCGCTCAGCGCGACAAGGCCCGCGATGCCCTGGCCCGGCTCAAAACCTTCGATGGTCGGCTGAGCCCGGTCTCGGCCGATGCCGCGCTGTATGAACTGTTCCTGCAGGCGGTCACCCGGCAGACCTTCCTCGACGAGCTGGGCCCAGAATCCAGCCCGGCCTGGCAGGCCTTCGTCGGCAATGCCCAGCTGTCCTACTCCGCCCAGGTCGATCACCTGCTGGGGCGCGAGGACAGCCCGTTCTGGGATGATCGCGGCACGCCGCAGAAGGAAGACAAGCCGACCATCCTCGCCCGCAGCCTGGCCGCCGCGGTGGATACCGGCACCGCCCAGCTCGGCACCGATCGCCGCGCCTGGCAATGGGGCAAGCTGCACCAGTACCGCTGGCCGGCACCGGCCTACCACGGCCTGGGCGACAAGCTCGACCGTGTGCCCCTGGCGGCGGGCGGCGACTTCAGCACCCTGGCCCTGACCCCTTATGCTTGGGGGAACGGCTTCGACACCCAGCTGCCGGCCTCGGCGCGGATGATCGTCGACTTCGGCCAGGCCGAACCGCTGCAGGTACTGACCAGCAACGGCCAGTCCGGCAACCCGGCCAGCCGCCACTACAGCGACGGGCTCGATGCCTGGTTCAAAGGCCGCTTCAGCAGCCTGCCGCTGCAACCGCAAAATTTTGCAAGGGCATATGGTAGTCAGCGGTTGACGCTAGTGCCTGGGAAATAAGTCCTATCCGGTTCATCCGGGGTAATCCTGGATGGACCACACTACAAACTTAGCCGGGAGGTAAGCTCCCGGAGCCACCTCAGGCAGCCACCACTGCAAGTTCGATGCGCTGCCCCAACACATGCAAGGCATGCTCGACCTGCTCGATCTTGGAGCGATGCAACAGATCGACCAGGCGATCCACCTGAGGCCGGTTCACGCCAAGCCGTCGGGCCATTTCCGTCTTGGTTACGTTCTGGGCAATCATGGTGTTCCACAAGGCAGCCTTCGCGGCGGTCAACGCCGGCAACCTGACTACAGCCTCGGCTGATTGCAATGACGAAGGCAACGGAATGGCGACCCGACGATCTACGTACAGTGAAAGCGCTGACTCCAGGGCATCCACCGCATCGAACAGCGCCTCATCGAGCGTATCCCCCGCACTGGCCATCTCGGGGATATCCGGGCAACTGATCCAGACACTGCCTGCATCACGGTGCACGTTCACCGGATAATCGAAATTCATTTCGTCACCTCGTTGCGTGGTCAATCGCGTAACCCAAGATCCTTGAGGATCTTCTTCCTCAACCCTTCACCCATTTCCTTGGCGCCATGATCGGGGAAGATGGTTTGTCGATCACCCAGGTAAACCTTGAAATGGCTGCCTTTGGCAGGAACGAAGGTGGCGCCTTGGGACCGCAGCCATCGACGTAGCTCGCTGTACTTCATGGGTGCACCAGAAGAAAATGCAGCAAACAGGCCGCAAACGCAACATATCTGTTGCGCATTGCGATGAAGCCCCAGTAAACAACACCTGAAGGTTCAGCATTTCTTCATTTCAGGTAGTCCGTGTCTGTACCGTGCTCCTCGGTTCCGCGATCTGAATAGTGCGCCACTCCCGAAGTTATGCTTCTATCCTTGATCCCAGCCTTCGCCCTAAAACGCTGACATCAGGACCACCATGCACCACTCGACCCATGACCTGCTCTCCCCTGTTCCGGGTATCGCCCGCAAGTTGCACAGCTTCCATTTCGGCCCGCGTGGCGCCGGCAAGGTGTACATCCAGGCCTCGCTGCACGCCGACGAGCTGCCGGGCATGCTGGTAGCCTGGCACCTGAAGCAGCGACTCGGGGAAATGGAGCAGCAGGGCCGGTTGCACAAGGAGATCATCCTGGTGCCGGTGGCCAACCCGGTGGGCCTGGAGCAGGTGCTGCTGGACGCGCCGCTGGGCCGTTTCGAACTGCAGAGCGGCGAGAACTTCAACCGCAGGTTCGTCGACCTGTCCGACAGCATCGGCGACCAGATCGAAGGCCATCTCACCCAGGATCCGGCGCACAACCTGGCGCTGATACGCGAATACCTGCGCCGGGGTTTGGATGCCCACCCCGCGCACACGCCGCTGCAGTCGCAGCGCCTGACCCTGCAACGCCTGGCCTGCGACGCCGATATGGTGCTCGACCTGCATTGCGACTTCGAGGCCGTCGAGCATCTGTACACCACCCCGGAGGCATGGCCCCAGGTCGAGCCGCTGGCCCGCTATCTGGGCGTGCAGGCCAGCCTGCTGGCCACCGACTCGGGCGGACAGTCGTTCGATGAGTGTTTCAGCCTGGTGTGGTGGCAGCTGCAGCAGCGCTTCGGCAAACGCTTCCCGATCCCCCAGGGCAGTTTCTCGGTGACCATCGAGCTGCGCGGCCAGGCCGATGTCAGCCACCCCCTGGCGACCCGGGACTGCCAGGCGATCCTCGACTTCCTTACCCATGCCGGGGTCATAGAGGGCCAGCCGGCCCCGATGCCCGCATTGGTGCACCCGGCGACGCCGCTGGCGGCGGTGGAGCCGGTCATGACGCCACTCGGCGGGCTGTTGGTGTTCCACGCCGCGCCCGGCCAGTACCTGCAAGCCGGTGAACTGATTGCCGAGGTCATCGACCCGCTCAACGACCGGGTCACGCCCCTGCGCAATACCCAGGCCGGGCTGCTCTATGCGCGCAGCATCCGGCGCATGGCCACGGCGGGCATGGTGGTTGCCCATGTGGCCGGTGAACAGGTTTGCCGCAGCGGCTACCTGCTGGGCAACTGAGAAAAATCAGGCCACTGGGGCGGGAGGCGGCTCGTCGGGCAGGGTCGGCTCGCCCGGCTCCATCGGCGGGTGCTCGCCGGGTTCCGGCGGCTGCGGCGTGTCGGGATCGGGCTGGTGCGGCACGCCACCGGCCTGCATCGGCAGCGGTGTGTGGATCGGCGGGTGGGCCATCAGCGACCAGGCCAGCAATCCGATCTGGTTCGGCTGCAGGACGGCCAGCTTGGCACTGATTGCGGGGTCGAGTTTCATCGGCGGCTCCTGACGAGGCCCGGCGCACGGCATGCGCGCCGGGACTTCTCATTGGAGTGCCGGGCGCGGAAACAATTCCCGCGCTTTGTCGGCTCAGGTGCGTGGCAGGGTGACGCCGCGCTGGCCCTGGTACTTGCCGCCACGGTCCTTGTACGAGACTTCGCATGCCTCGTCGGACTGCAGGAACAGCATCTGCGCCACGCCTTCGTTGGCGTAGATCTTTGCCGGCAGCGTGGTGGTGTTGGAGAACTCCAGGGTCACATGGCCTTCCCACTCGGGCTCGAGCGGCGTGACGTTGACGATGATGCCGCAACGGGCATAGGTGCTCTTGCCCAGGCAGATGGTCAGCACGTCGCGCGGGATGCGGAAGTACTCGACGGTGCGGGCCAGGGCGAAGGAGTTCGGCGGGATGATGCACACGTCGCTCTTGATGTCGACGAAGCTGCCGGCATCGAAGTTCTTCGGATCGACGGTGGCCGAGTTGATGTTGGTGAAAACCTTGAATTCGTCGGCGCAGCGCACGTCGTAGCCGTAGCTGGAGACACCGAAGGAAATGACCCGGCTGTCCTGCTCGCCGCGCACCTGGCGCTCGACGAACGGTTCGATCATGCCGTGTTCCTGCGCCATGCGGCGAATCCACTTGTCCGATTTGATGCTCATGGCGGGGTGTCCTGAAGAGTGCGGGGTAAAAAACGAGAGGTGCATCTTACCGGTCCCGACGCCCGGGTTAAAGTTTCCTCGCCCTATCCCGCGCCGGACGGGGCCTGTACAGGCCGTCGATCCGAATTTCATCAAAGCGCTTCTTGGCCATTGGCAGGTTGTGGAAAGTGGGTTAAGGTGGCGCCACTGTGCTGCACGTGACACCGAGAATCTCTAGTTTGATGCACGATCCTGATCGGCCCATCGCTGAATTTTCTGCTCTCTTTGCGCTCAGTCCCGGTCAGGGTGTTTCCTGACCGTTATCAACTTTGTCCAAGGAGACAGAAAAATGTCCAACCGTCAATCCGGTGTTGTCAAGTGGTTCAACGATGAGAAGGGCTACGGCTTCATCACCCCTCAGTCGGGCGACGACCTGTTCGTGCACTTCAAAGCCATCCAAGCTGACGGCTTCAAAACCCTGAAAGAAGGCCAGGCTGTTACTTTCGTCGCTACCCGCGGCCAGAAAGGCATGCAGGCTGAAGAAGTTCAGATCGCCTAAGTCGATCTCGCTTCCTCGCTTTCAAAAAAAACCCGCCATTGGCGGGTTTTTTTGTGCCTGTTCAAAAACTATTCGCCGGCCCCTGTAGGAGCGGCCTTGCCGAGGCGTCGGACCGGCCGGAAAGGGCCGCAGAGCGGACCCGGCAATATCTGCTTGATACACAGATTCTGGGGGCGCTTCGCACCCCTTTCGCGGCGCAAGGCCGCTCCTACAGGTAACGCGTCAGTCTTCGCTGATGGTAATGCTCGGCATCGCCGGCGCCGCCGCTTCCTGCAGCACGATCCGCGCCCCCACCTGCCGCGCCAGCTCCTGGTAGACCATGGCGATCTGGCTTTCCGGTTCGGCGATGGCGGTCGGCTTGCCGCTGTCGGCCTGTTCGCGGATCAGCATCGACAGCGGCAGCGAAGCCAGCAGCTCGACGCCGTACTGCGCCGCCAGCTTCTCGCCACCGCCTTCGCCGAACAGGTGCTCGGCATGGCCGCAGTTGGAGCAGATATGCACGGCCATGTTCTCGACCACACCCAACACCGGGATGTTGACCTTGCGGAACATCTCCACGCCTTTCTTCGCGTCCAGCAGCGCCAGGTCCTGAGGCGTGGTGACGATCACCGAGCCTGCCACCGGCACCTTCTGCGCCAGGGTCAGCTGGATGTCGCCGGTGCCCGGCGGCATGTCGATCACCAGGTAGTCGAGGTCGTCCCAGGCGGTCTGGGTCACCAGTTGCAGCAACGCCCCCGAGACCATCGGGCCACGCCAGACCATCGGCGTGTTGTCGTCGGTGAGAAACGCCATGGACATGACCTCGACGCCATGGGCCTTGATCGGCACGAACCACTTCTGATCGCGCACCTGCGGGCGGGTGCCTTCGGCGATGCCGAACATCACCCCCTGGCTCGGGCCATAGATGTCGGCATCGAGAATGCCCACCCGGGCTCCTTCGCGGGCCAGGGCCAGGGCCAGGTTGGCCGCGGTGGTCGACTTGCCTACCCCGCCCTTGCCCGAGGCCACGGCGATGATGTTCTTCACGTTGGCCATGGCCGGCACCTGGGCCTGGGCCTTGTGGGTGGCGATCACGCAGTCGATGCTCACGCTGACCGAGGCAACGCCATCAAGGTTGCCGATCGCGGTCTGCAGCACCTGCTCCCAGCCGCCCTTGAACAGGCCGGCGGCATACCCCAGCTGCAACTGCACGCTGACCTGCCCGCCCTGGATGTCGATGGCGCGCACGCAACCGGCGCTGACCGGGTCCTGGTTCAGGTAGGGGTCGGTGTACTGGCGAAGCACGCCTTCGACGGCGGCACGGGTGACGGCACTCATGGAGGCTCCCATTGGCAAACTGGATACGGAACAGGCGCCTATGCTAACCCGTCAATCGTCAGCAGATGCGTCCTTGGGGTGAAATAAATTCGCCAGCCCTTTATAGTGGCCGATCATCCTCATTTTTACCCCGTAGCCAGATAAGTAGCCGAGCCACCATGTCCGAGCCACGTCAGATTCTCGTCACCAGCGCCCTGCCCTATGCCAATGGATCGATCCACCTTGGCCATATGCTGGAGTACATCCAGACGGACATGTGGGTGCGCTTCCAGAAGCTGCGCGGCAACCAGTGCATCTATGTCTGCGCCGACGACGCCCATGGTTCGGCCATCATGCTGCGCGCGGAAAAGGAAGGCATCACCCCGGAGCAGCTGATCGCCAACGTCCAGGCCGAGCACAGCGCCGACTTCGCCGACTTCCTGGTCGACTTCGACAACTACCACTCCACGCACAGCGAGGAGAACCGCGCACTGTCGAGCCTGATCTACACTCGCCTGCGCGACGCCGGGCACATTGCCACCCGTTCGGTCACCCAGTACTTCGACCCCGAGAAGGGCATGTTCCTCGCCGACCGTTTCATCAAGGGCACCTGCCCCAAGTGCGCGGCCGAGGACCAGTACGGCGACAACTGCGAGAAATGCGGCGCCACCTATGCCCCGACCGAACTGAAGAACCCCAAGTCGGCGATCTCCGGCGCCACCCCGGTGCTGCGCGACTCGCAGCACTTCTTCTTCAAGCTGCCGGACTTCCAGGCCATGCTGCAGCAGTGGACCCGCAGCGGCACCCTGCAGGACGCGGTAGCCAACAAGCTCGCCGAATGGCTCGACTCGGGCCTGCAGGAATGGGACATCTCCCGTGACGCGCCGTACTTCGGCTTCGAGATCCCGGGCGAGCCGGGCAAGTACTTCTATGTCTGGCTGGACGCGCCGATCGGCTACATGGCCAGCTTCAAGAACCTCTGCGACCGCCGTCCGGAGCTGGACTTCGACGCGTTCTGGAACGAAGGCTCCAAGGCCGAGCTGTACCACTTCATCGGCAAGGACATCGTCAACTTCCACGCCCTGTTCTGGCCGGCCATGCTCGAAGGCGCCGGCCTGCGCAAGCCGACCGCGGTCAACGTGCACGGCTACCTGACCGTCAACGGCGCGAAGATGTCGAAATCGCGCGGCACCTTCATCAAGGCGCGCACCTACCTCGACCACCTGCAGCCGGAATACCTGCGCTACTACTACGCCGCCAAGCTGGGCCGCGGCGTCGACGACCTCGACCTGAACCTCGAGGACTTCGTGCAGAAGGTCAACTCCGACCTGGTCGGCAAGGTGGTCAACATCGCCAGTCGCTGCGCCGGCTTCATCCACAAGGGCAACGACGGCGTGATGGTTGCCGGCGATGCCGCGCCCGAGCTGACCGAGGCCTTCCTCGCCGCCGCGCCGTCGATCGCCGAGGCCTACGAGGCCCGCGACTTCGGCCGCGCCATGCGCGAGATCATGGCCCTGGCCGACCGCGCCAACGCCTGGATCGCCGACAAGGCGCCGTGGTCGCTGGCCAAGCAGGAAGGCAAGCAGGACGAAGTACAGGCCATCTGCGCCCAGGGCATCAACCTGTTCCGCCATCTGGTGATCTTCCTCAAGCCGGTGCTGCCGCTGCTGGCAGCGGACGCCGAGGCGTTCCTCAACATCGCCCCGCTGACCTGGGACGACCACCTGTCGCGCCTGGAAAACCATCAGCTCAACCCGTTCAAGGCCCTGATGAGCCGCATCGAACCGGCCAAAGTCGAGGCCATGGTCGCCGCCAGCAAGGAAGACCTGCTGGCCGCCGAAGCCAAGGCCGCTCCGGCGGGCAATGGCGAACTGGCCAAGGACCCACTGTCGGCCGAGATCGAGTTCGACACCTTCGCTGCGGTCGACCTGCGCGTGGCGCTGATCGTCAAGGCCGAAGCCGTGCCCGGTGCCGACAAGCTGCTGCAGCTGACCCTGGACATCGGTGACGAGCGCCGCAACGTGTTCTCGGGCATCAAGTCGGCCTACCCGGACCCTTCCCAGCTGGAAGGCCGCCTGACCATGATGGTGGCCAACCTCAAGCCGCGGAAGATGCGTTTCGGCGTTTCCGAAGGCATGGTCATGGCCGCCGGCCCTGGCGGTGAAGAGATCTACCTGCTCAGCCCCGACAGCGGCGCCAAGCCAGGCCAGCGTATCAAGTAAGCCCTCCTGCCCCGGCCAATTGGCCGGGGCAGTTGCATCTGCCACCCGCTGCCCGATAATGATGGCACCCTCCGATTTTCGGCATCGCCATGAGTGACTACGTCCTGATCCTGGTCAGCGCCGCGCTGGTCAATCACCTGGTCCTGCAGGCCGAGCCGGTCGAGCGTGCGCGCCTGCATGCATTGGGCCTGTGTTCGGCCCTGCTGATCCTCGTTGCACTACCTGCAGGCGTCTGGCTGCACCGGCAATTTCTCCTGCCCTTGGGGTTGCAGGACCTGCAATTGTTCATCTTCCTGCCCTTGCTGGCGGCATTGGCCTGGACACTGCCAAACCTGCTCCGACGCTTTCGTCCAGACTGGCCCCTGCACGACCTGCAACCCTTGCTAAGCGCAAACGCCGTGGTGCTAGGTTTGCTGTTATTGCTTGGCAGCGACAGCGTGGACGGGTGGGGGATTCTGGCGTGGGCCATTGTCGGCGCGCTGGGATTCTGGCTGGCCTTGGTGCTGTATGCCGATCTTGACGCCCGCTGCCGCCATGCCGAGATACCCGCAGCCCTGCGCGGCCTGCCCATCCAGCTGATCGGGGCAGGCGTGATGGCCATGGCGTTTTCGGGACTCAACGGACTCTTCACCCAATGAACCTGGGTCCACGCATCGCCCTGCCCCCGGCAACGGAAGCCATCGCTGTACAACACCTCGAGGACCTGCAAACCCATGCCGACTACTGATCCGCGCCTGCGCAGCACCATGCAGCTGGTTCTGCTGGCCTGCGCTCCTGGCCTGCTGGTGCTGTTCTGGCTGCATGGCTGGGGGGTGCTGATCAACCTGCTGTTGAGCAGTTGTGCGGCGCTGGCCACCGAGGCTGTGCTATTGCGCTGGCGGAGAATGCCGGTCGCCTGTGCCCTTGGCGACGGCAGTGCGCTGGTCACCGCCGCGCTGCTGGCCGCAGCCCTGCCCAGCCAGGCACCCTGGTGGCTGCCCGTGACGGCGGCCTGCGTCGCCATCGGCTTGGGCAAACAGGCTTTCGGCGGGGTCGGGCGCAACCTGTTCAACCCCGCCATGTTCGGCTATGCGTTCGTCCTGCTGAGCTTCCCTTTGCAGCTGAACCACTGGCCCGGCCAGGCCCCCGGGCTCGTCGACAGTCTGAACCTTGCTTTCGGCGCCAGCGAACGGATCGACGCCTGGGCCAGCCCCACGGTGCTCGATGTCCTGCGCCACAACCGCAGCCTGACCATCGACGAACTGTTCGCCAGCCACCCGGCGTTCGGCAACCTGGGTGGGCGTGGCACCGAGTGGGTCAACCTCGCGTTCCTGCTCGGCGGGGTGTTCCTGCTGCAGCGCAAGGTCTTCGGCTGGCAGGCCCCCGTCGGCCTGCTCGGCGCCTTGTTCCTGTCCAGCCTGCTGGGCTGGAATGGCTCAGGCTCCGACTCCAACGGCTCGCCACTGCTGCACCTGTTGTCCGGCTCGACCATGCTGGCCACCTTCTTCATCGCCACCGAACCGGTATCTGGCTGCAAGCAGCCGCTGGCCCGCCTGCTGTTCGGTATCGGCACCGGCCTGCTGATCTACCTGATCCGCACCTGGGGCAGCTTCGCCGATGGCACGGCGTTCGCCGTCCTGCTGATGAACCTCGCCGCCCCAACCCTGGATCGCTGGGCGGAACGCCGCCAGCAGGCCTGTCCATGACCGCCCGCTGGCGCAGTACCGCAATGCTGCTACTGGTGGCAGGGCTGGCGATTGCCGCGACGCTGGCCTGGCAGCGATTCACCGCCGGGCCGATTGCCGAGGCCTCGCGACAGTGGCAAGAACAGCAGTGGCTCGAGGTGCTGCCGCCGGGCAGCTACGACAACCGACCATTGCAAACCCCCGTGGCCCTGACAGAGGCCAAGCTGAGCCATAGCCATCTGCTGGCCGGCTACCGCGCCAGCCTGGCGGGCGTCACCAGCGCTGTTCTGCTGCACAGCAGCGTCCAGGGCTATGGCGGAGCCATCGAACTGGTGATCGCCATCGCCCCCCAGGGCCGCCTGATTGGCGTGCGCGTGCTCGCACAGCAGGAAAGCCCAGGCCTTGGCGATCAACTGGTCGACCCGGCGCGCCATTGGCTGGACCAGTTCATCGGCCGGACACTGCGCGATACGCCCGAGCAGGCCTGGGCGATCAAGCGTGACCAGGGTGCGTTCGACCAGCTGGCCGGGGCGACGGTAACCTCGCGGGCGGTCATCGAGGCGATCCAGGATGCACTGCGCTATTTTGACCAGCATCGCCCCGCATTGCTCGGTGAGACGCCTCCATGAACCGTTTCTGGCTTCTGCCAATCAGCCTGGCGCCATTGCTCGGCGCGACCAGCAGCATCGTCCAGGCGCTTGCGATCAGCCTTTGCACAATACTGCTGGTGGGCCTGCACCAGGCGTTGATGACGCCTCTGCGCCGCCACCTGGAACAAGCCCCCCGCCTGTGGACGAGCACTGTACTTGCCGCCGCCTTGGTGACCTGCCTGCACCTCGGCCTGCAAGCCTGGGCAATGCCCCTGGCCAAACAGCTTGGCCTCTACCCACTGCTGCTGGCCCTGCCCTGCCTGGCCATCGAGCAACTTCCGGCACAGCCTGGCCGATATCGCCTCCTGGGGCTCGGACTGCTTGGTTTGCTGGCGGCCTGCCTGGCCCTGGGCATCTGCCGCCAACTGCTGGCCGACGGTCTCGGCCTGCACCTCGCCGCGCTGGCGCCCGGCGCGCTGATACTGCTCGGCCTGCTGCTAGGCCTGTACAATCACCTGCGTCCATCGAATACCGCCTCACGTCGTCAAGGAACCCGTTGACCCCATGAATGCCGCCAAACGCCTGGAGATCTTTCGCAGGCTGCATGAAGACAATCCCGAGCCCAAGACCGAACTGGCCTACACCAGCCCTTTCGAACTGCTGATTGCCGTGATCCTCTCGGCCCAGTCGACGGATGTCGGCGTCAACAAGGCCACCGCCCGCCTGTTCCCGGTCGCCAACACCCCGCAGGCCATCCACGCCCTGGGCGTCGACGGCCTGAGCGAGTACATCAAGACCATCGGCCTGTACAACAGCAAGGCCAAGAACGTCATCGAGACCTGCCGTCTGCTGGTCGAACAACATGCCGGCGAAGTCCCGCAGACCCGCGAAGCCCTCGAAGCCCTGCCCGGCGTCGGCCGCAAGACCGCCAACGTGGTGCTCAACACCGCTTTTCGCCAGCTCACCATGGCCGTCGACACGCATATCTTCCGGGTCAGCAACCGCACGGGTATCGCACCGGGCAAGACCGTGCTGGAGGTGGAAAAGAAGCTGCTCAAGTTCGTGCCCAGGGACTATCTGCTCGATTCCCACCACTGGTTGATCCTGCATGGCCGTTACGTCTGCCTGGCCCGAAAACCGCGCTGTGGCAGTTGCCGGATCGAAGACCTGTGCGAATACAAGCACAAGACCTCCGACGATTGAGGCAATAGCTGAAACCTGCTCGAGGCAATTGAAAAAATCTTTTTTACCCGCTCTGCGATTCCCGTTATAAGGACGGCCAATGGCCCTTTGGCTTGGAGTGACGCATGAGCACCGATAAAGAAGAGCTGGCAATCGACGACGATTTCCAGAGTGCGGACGACGATGTGGAGCCGCAGGCCGAACCGGCCAAGACCAACCTGAGCAAACGCCGCACCATCGACAACATGCTCGAGGAACGACGCCTGCAGAAGCAACTGGCCGACTTCGACTACGACTTGTAGAACAAGCACGCAAAAGCCTCCCCAGTGGAGGCTTTTTCAATGATGCTGTCAGGCCAGCCCATGACGCTGGGCGAGCTCGATCAGGTCCACCAGCGAGCGGGCATTCAGCTTGAGCAGCAGGCGCGTCTTGTAGGTACTGACCGTCTTGTTGCTGAGGAACATGCTGTCGGCGATCTCCTTGTTGCTCTTGCCCCGGGCAAGCTGCTGCAACACCATCATCTCCCGCCCGGAAAGCCGCTCGACCATCTCCATCTCCGTGGCGCCGCTCACGCCCGAGCGCCCCTTGTGCAGCGCCTGGTTGGGGAAATAGCTGTAGCCGGACAGCACCGCCTTGATCGCGCTGAGCAGTTCGGTCAACTCCTGCTGCTTGCACACATAACCCGCCGCCCCCGCCTGCATGCAGCGCATCGAGAAATGCCCCGGCGCCTGGGAGGTCAGCACCAGCACCTTGGTCCCGGGACTTGCCAGGGTCATCCGGGCAATCACTTCAAGCCCATCCAGTTTGGGGATCCCGATATCCAGAATGACAATGTCCGGCAAATACTCCCGCGTCAGTTGCAAGGCATCCACACCATTGTCGCTCTCCGCCACCACCTCGTAGCCATGCCGCTCCATCAGCATGCGTACGGCCAGGCGAATGACCGGGTGATCATCCACGATCAGCACTTTATTCATGCGATTCCCATTGATACGTTATTTTTAGTTCGATAGACCACCACACCCGAGCATAACGATTATTTATGCAGCGGTTTCCCTGGCAAATTCACCGAAAGAAGTGGACTACTGTTAATAGAGATTCTTCCTACAAGCAGCTAATTAACAAAATGTAATAGATGCATGTTCATCGCCCCCAAAAAGTAACAGTCGGCAGAATTGGATCCAAGTGCCGCCAGGTGACACTTCATGCAGGAAATTTCGACTGTACAGACTGGATAAAAAGCGCTGCCGTAGCCTGTGGCATCACCCGGCAGGGAAATGATCCACGCTTATCGCAATCGGGAAAACGAGCTACTGATGGGCAAAGCATGGCCAGGCACTCATCATGAATCGCGACCCTATCAGTCCGTTGACCCTTATCGCTGTATTTGCCGGTGTGATCGAGGCGTCCGCCCTGGCCTCGCTGCCGTTTCTCAGCGACGACAGCCAGACTGTCTACACCTGGTTCCTGGTAGGGTTTCCGTTCTTCCTTACCGTGCTGTTCTTCCTTACGCTCAACTTCAACAACGGGTCGCTGTTTGCCCCGGACAGACGCGCCACGGGGATGGACAGGCCCCCATACCCACCTGCCGCACGGGACAAAGGGGCGATGATCATCGCCATCTCCGGCACCGACAGTCGAAAGCTCATCGAAAACCATGTGCTGCGGATGATCGAGCGCCCCCACTGCCAACAGCGGCGCTGGATCCTGTACAACCTCGATACGCGAACCTGCATCCACCTCTCGGTGTCGCCGATGCAGGAAGGCGAGGCCCCGCCTCCCCCTGAATCCCGGGCATGAAAAAACCCGGCCGAAGCCGGGTTTTTTCAGGTACACCAAAGGCTTACAGCAGCGAACGGCCCTTGTTGGCCGCGATGCGCATGCGCAGTGCGTTGAGCTTGATGAAGCCTGCGGCGTCGGCCTGGTTGTAGGCGCCGCCGTCTTCCTCGAAGGTCGCGATATTGGCATCGAACAGCGAGTCGTCCGACTTGCGGCCAACGACCGTGACGTTGCCCTTGTACAGCTTCAGGCGTACAACACCGTTCACGTTGACCTGCGAAGCGTCGATCATCTGCTGCAGCATCAGACGCTCCGGGCTCCACCAGTAGCCGGTGTAGATCAGGCTGGCGTACTTGGGCATCAGCTCATCCTTCAGGTGAGCGACTTCGCGGTCCAGGGTGATCGACTCGATGGCACGGTGGGCCTTGAGCATGATGGTGCCGCCCGGGGTCTCGTAGCAGCCGCGCGACTTCATGCCGACGTAGCGGTTCTCGACGATGTCCAGGCGACCGATGCCGTTGGCGCCGCCGATGCGGTTGAGGTCAGCCAGCACGGTGGCCGGGCTCTTCTCGACGCCGTCGATGGCGACGATGTCACCGTTGCGGTAGGTCAGCTCGAGGTAGGTGGCCTGGTCGGGGGCGTTCTCAGGGGAGACGCTCCATTTCCACATGTCTTCTTCGTGCTCGGTCCAGGTATCTTCCAGGACACCGCCTTCGTAGGAGATGTGCAGCAGGTTGGCGTCCATCGAGTACGGCGACTTCTTCTTGCCGTGGCGCTCGATCGGGATGCCGTGCTTCTCGGCGTAGTCCATCAGCTTCTCGCGGGACAGCAGGTCCCACTCGCGCCATGGGGCGATGACCTTGACGCCTGGCTTGAGCGCATAGGCGCCCAGCTCGAAACGCACCTGGTCGTTGCCCTTGCCGGTGGCGCCGTGGGAAATGGCGTCGGCGCCGGTTTCGTTGGCGATCTCGATCAGGCGCTTGGCGATCAGCGGGCGGGCGATGGAAGTACCCAGCAGGTACTCGCCTTCGTAGACGGTGTTGGCGCGGAACATCGGGAAGACGAAATCACGCACGAACTCTTCGCGCAGGTCGTCGATGTAGATTTCTTTCACGCCCATCGCCTGGGCCTTGGCGCGGGCCGGCTCGACCTCCTCGCCCTGGCCGAGGTCAGCGGTGAAGGTCACCACTTCACAGTTGTAGGTGTCCTGCAGCCACTTGAGAATCACCGAAGTATCAAGGCCGCCGGAATACGCCAATACGACCTTTTTTACGTCCGCCATGCCATCACTCCACGGGGTTGTACGGAAAGCGGATGATTCTACCGGCGTTACCGAAAAATTTACAATGGGGCGACAGCTTGTGACGACAAAGCGACAGGAATTGTCGAGGGCGCGACCCGCTGTCGCACTCAGGATTTCACTGGTGCGGACGGCGTGGCAGCGGCTGCAGGCGTCGTTGGCGCAGGCGTGGCGGCGGCGGGTGCCGGGGCTGACGACGGCGGCACCTGCGCTGCCGGTTTCTCCACCGGCTTCTCGACCGGCGTCACGCGCTCGAGCTGGATGTTCACCCGGCGGTTGCGCGCGCGGTTGGCGGCACTGTTGTTCTTGGCCAGCGGATAGCGCTCGCCATGGAAGCGTACGCTGATCTGCTCTTCCGGCACGCCATGGGCCTTGAGGTAATCGGCCACCGCCAGCGCCCGTCGGCGCGAGGTGTCGCGGTTGGTCAGGCGGTTGCCGCTGTTGTCGGAGTGGCCGTTGAGTTCGATGCGGTTGACCGTCGGATCGGCCTTCAGGTAGTCGAGCAGCACATCCAGACGGGCGCGCGCCGAGCTGTCCAGCTCGATCCCGCCTCCGGGGAAGCCAACCTGGGTCTGGCGGATCTGGTCGTAGTTCATCGGCAGCAACTTGGCGGCGCACAGTTGGTAGTCGCTGTAGGCCTTGGCGAAACTGACCGGCATCACATGCACTTCCATCGGCCGACCACCTTCGCCGCGGTAGTTGCGCACCACGGTGCTGCGACCATCGAGCAGGCCGTTGATCAGGCGGCTGGCCTGGCCCTGGCTGGAGGTGAACAGCACGCCGGTACGGGCCATGTGCACCGCACCGAGGTTGATGTCGCCGCGCCCGGGCTGCCAGGGCGCCGCAGCGGCCAGCAGGGTGGCGGAACCGGCGCCCAGGACATTGCTGTCCGAGCGCAGCTGGAAGGTCGGCTGCTCGCCGGCACGGCGCACGAATTCACCGCTGCCGAAACCGTCGATCGGCTGGATCAGGCGACATTCGAACTGGTCACCCTCGACTTTCCAGGCGACGTTCTCCACGCGGGTCTGGAAGGTCATTGCCCCGGCCGGCAGGCTGGCAACGAGGGTGAACAGGGCTAGATAACGCTGGCGCACGGGCGGCTCCACAAATTTCGACGGCTTACCTGAACGCTATCGGTCGCCCGTCGGAAAACTTGATAGCCGTGCTCCAACAGGGGTTTTCCGGTAGCATTGGCTTCTGAGTTCGACCCGCCTGGAATCTCCAATGTCCGATCGCCTGACCCTCCTGCGCCCCGACGACTGGCACATCCATCTGCGCGATGGTGCCGTCCTGCCCCACACCGTCGGTGACGTGGCGCGCACCTTCGCCCGCGCCATCATCATGCCCAACCTGGTTCCGCCGGTGCGCAACGCCGTCGAGGCCACTGCCTACCGCGAGCGCATCCTTGCCGCACGCCCTGCCGGCAGCCGCTTCGAGCCGCTGATGGTGCTCTACCTCACCGACCGCACCAGCGCCGACGATGTGCGTGCCGCCAAGGCCAGCGGGATCGTGTACGCCGCCAAGCTCTATCCGGCCGGCGCCACCACCAACTCCGATTCGGGCGTGACCAGCATCGACAATATCTTCCCGGCGATCGAGGCCCTGGCCGAAACCGGCATGCCCTTGCTGGTGCACGGTGAAGTCACGCGCAGCGAGATCGACGTGTTCGACCGCGAGAAACGCTTCATCGACGAACACATGCGCCGTCTGGTCGAGCGCTTCCCGACCCTGAAGGTGGTGTTCGAACACATCACCACCAGCGACGCCGCGCAGTTCGTCAGCGAGGCACCGGCCAACGTCGGTGCGACCATCACCGCCCAGCACCTGCTGTACAACCGCAACCACATGCTGGTCGGCGGTATCCGCCCGCACTTCTACTGCCTGCCGATCCTCAAGCGCAACACCCACCAGGTGGCGCTGCTGGATGCCGCCACCAGCGGCAACCCGAAGTTCTTCCTCGGCACCGACTCGGCGCCCCACGCCAAGCATGCCAAGGAAGCCGCCTGCGGCTGCGCCGGCTGCTACACCGCTTACGCCGCCATCGAGATGTACGCCGAAGCGTTCGAACAGCGCAACGCGCTGGACAAGCTCGAAGGCTTCGCCAGCAAGCACGGCCCGGACTTCTACGGCCTGGCGCGCAACACCGACACCATCACCCTGGTGCGCGAAGAATGGACCGCGCCAGACAGCCTGCCGTTCGGCGACAACACCGTGATTCCCCTGCGCGCCGGTGAGAAGTTGCGCTGGCGCCTGCTGGAGGACAACGCGTGAGCGAAGATCTTTACGAAGACGACCAGGACAGCCAGGTTAGCAGCGGCTCGCGCCATCCGATGGCCGAGCGTTTCCGTGGCTACCTGCCGGTGGTGGTAGATGTCGAGACCGGCGGCTTCAACAGCGCCACCGACGCACTGCTGGAGATCGCCGCCGTCACGATCGGCATGGACGAGAAGGGCTTCCTGTTCCCCGAGCACACCTACTTCCACCGGGTAGAACCGTTCGAAGGGGCCAATATCGAGGCCGCCGCGCTGGAGTTCACCGGCATCAAGCTGGACCACCCGCTGCGCATGGCGGTGAGCGAGGAAAGCGCGCTGACCGATATCTTCCGAGGCGTGCGCAAGGCGTTGAAGGCCAATGGCTGCAAACGGGCGATCCTGGTCGGGCACAACAGCAGCTTCGACCTCGGTTTCCTCAATGCCGCGGTGGCGCGCAATGACATCAAGCGCAACCCGTTCCACCCGTTCTCCAGCTTCGATACCGCCACCCTCGCCGGCCTCGCCTACGGCCAGACGGTACTGGCGCGGGCCTGTCAGAGCGCGGACATCGACTTCGACGGCCGTGAGGCGCATTCGGCGCGCTACGACACCGAGAAGACCGCCGAGCTGTTCTGCGGTATCGTCAATCGCTGGAAAGAGATGGGCGGCTGGCGCGATTTCAACGATTAAGCCCACCTCCCGCGACATGCTCGCAGGGCATAAAAAAACCGGCCACCAGGGCCGGTTTTTTTATACGCGTGGCAATTACAGCTTGCCAGCGTTCTCGCTCAGGTAAGCAGCAACGCCTTCCGGCGAAGCGTTCATGCCCTTGTCGCCTTTCTTCCAGTTGGCCGGGCAGACTTCGCCGTGCTCTTCGTGGAATTGAAGGGCGTCGACCAGACGCAGCAGCTCGTCCATGTTACGGCCCAGTGGCAGGTCGTTGACGATCTGCGAACGAACGACACCGTTGGTGTCGATCAGGAAGGCGCCACGGAAGGCCACGCCGCCTTCGGACTCGACGTCGTAGGCCTTGCAGATTTCGTGGGTCATGTCGGCCGCCAGGGTGTACTTGACCTGACCGATACCGCCGTTGTTGACCGGGGTATTGCGCCAGGCGTTGTGGGTGAAGTGCGAGTCGATCGACACGCCGATCACTTCCACGTTGCGCGCCTGGAAGTCAGGGATGCGGTTGTCCAGGGCGATCAGCTCGGACGGGCAGACGAAGGTGAAGTCCAGCGGGTAGAAGAATACCAGGCCGTACTTGCCCTTGATGGCCGAGGCCAGGTTGAAGCTGTCGACGATCTCGCCGTTGCCCAGCACGGCTGGAACGGTGAAGTCCGGGGCTTGTTTGCCAACGAGTACGCTCATTCGATCTCTCCTGATGAGGGGTGAAAAACCTTGCCCGGGCGGAACACGTTCCCCCGGATCCAGCAAAGGCCGACCATCATACACAGCTTTGCGTGACAGGCCGAATCTCGACCGCCGGTCGCTCTGGCACGCACCTTACACAAAGTGTTTTGACAAGCATTCTCATTACCATTACTCTCCAACGCATCGACTCAACCCGCGACGGTCAGCCTTTATGTATGTGTGTCTCTGTGTCGGTGTCACCGATGGACAGATCCGCGATGCGATCTACGAAGGATGCTGCAGTTACAAGGAAGTGCGCGCCGCCACCAATGTGGCCAGCCAGTGCGGCAAGTGCGCCTGCCTCGCCAAGCAGGTGGTACGCGAAACCCTCACCGAGCTGCAACTGAGCCAGCAGGCCGCCCTGCCCTACCCCGTTGAATTCAACGCGGCGTAATTTTCCCGAATTTGAAGAACCGGACCCAGTGTCCGGTTTTTTTATGCCTGCAATTCAATAAGTTAGCGCTCGAACGCGGTTCACAAACATTCTTATTCCGATTAATTTTCACTTATTATTCAATAACTTAGGTTTGACATAGGAATAGGTCGGGCTCAAACTTCTCTGTATTGGCTCAACTTCTACAGGGCAGGACCCCATCATGAAAGGCGACGTAAGCGTCATCCAGCATCTCAACAAGATCCTCGGAAACGAGCTGGTCGCAATCAACCAGTACTTCCTGCACGCGCGCATGTATGAAGATTGGGGCCTGAACAGGATCGGCAAGCTCGAGTACAAAGAGTCCATCCAGGCGATGAAGGACGCTGACAAGCTGATCAAGCGCATCCTCTTCCTCGAAGGCATCCCCAACGTCCAGGACCTGGGCAAGCTGATGATCGGCGAGCACACCAAGGAGATGCTCGACTGCGACCTTAAGCTTGAGAAAAAGGCCCATGCCGACCTCAAGGCCGCCATCGCCCACTGCGAAACCGCCGGCGACTTCGGCTCGCGCGATGTGCTCGAAGACATCCTCGAAGACCAGGAAGAGCACATCGATTGGCTGGAAACCCAGCTGGGCCTGATCGACAAGATCACCATCGAGAACTACCTGCAGTCGCAGATGGGCGAAGAATAAGTTTCGCCAGCAACGAAAAAGCCCCGCCTAGGCGGGGCTTTTTGCTACCTGCGGCAAGCGCCGGATCAGGCCTCGGAAGCCTTGGCCTTGGCGGCCGCTTCCTTGATCAGGGTCTGCAGCTCACCCTTTTCGAACATTTCCAGCATGATGTCGCTGCCGCCGACCAGCTCACCGGCCACCCACAGTTGCGGGAAAGTCGGCCAGTTGGCGTACTTGGGCAGGTTGGCGCGGATTTCCGGGTTCTGCAGGATGTCGACGTAGGCGAACTTCTCGCCGCAACCCATCACTGCCTGCGAAGCCTTGGCCGAGAAGCCACACTGCGGCGCATTCGGCGAACCTTTCATGTAAAGCAGAATGGTGTTGTTGGCAATCTGCTCTTTGATTGTATCGATGATATCCATGAAGCACCTCGGCTGAACTTTCCGACAGGGTCGTCGGCACGGTGACGCATTGTATCGGAAAGCCGAGCAGCATGCTCGGCCTTGCCGTGCTTCATGCGGCTTCGACCTGCACCGGCACGCCATTGAGGGCAGCATTGCCGGAAACGCCATCACGCAGGTGTTCGTCGGTCAGGTCATTGGCGCTCGCCCCCGGCTGTGCAGCGGCCACCTGCAACCGTGCGCCCTGGCGCCCATGGCCATAGCCATGGGGCAGGCTGACCACGCCCGGCATCATCTCCTCGCTGGCCTGCACCGTCACCTCGATCACCCCCGTGCGCGAGCGCACCCGCACCATCTGGCCGTCCTGCAACAGACGCCGGCGCAGGTCGTCCGGGTGCATCAGCAACTGGTGGCGCGGCTTGCCTTTGACCAGCCGATGGTAGTTGTGCATCCACGAATTGTTGCTGCGCACGTGTCGACGGCCGATCAGCAGCAACTGGTCATCCGCAGGCACGGTCATACGGGCGAGGCGCCGCAGGTCCTCGAGCAGTATTCCCGGGGCCGCCTCGACCTTGCCGCTGGCCGTGCGCAGGCGCGTCGTAAGGTTGGCCCGTAGCGGCCCGAGGTCGAGGCCATGGGGATGCGCGTCCAACACGCCTAACGAGAGCTTCCAGGGCGTCTCCTCGCCATAAGGCCCCTTGCGCAGGGCGAAGTCGATCATCTGTGCCGGCGGCAGGGTTGCCTTGAGCTCGACCTGCGCACGCTCGGCAAAGGCCCTGGCCAGCCCCACGAAGATCTCCCAGTCGTGCAGCGCGCCATCGGGCTTGGGCAAGATCGCCCGGTTGAAGCGGGTAACGTTGCGCACCGCCAGCAGGTTGAAGGTGGAATCGTAGTGATCGTTCTCCAGGGCCGAAGTCGACGGCAGGATCAGGTCGGCATGGCGCGTGGTCTCGTTGATATACAGGTCGATGCTGAGCATGAAGTCGAGGCCGGCCAGGGCGTCGTCCAGGCGTCGCCCGTTGGGCGTGGACAGCACCGGGTTGCCCGCCACGGTCACCAGCGCCCGCACCTGCCCCTCCCCGGGTTCGAGGATCTCTTCGGCCAGTGCCGAGACCGGCAACTCGCCGCCATACTCGGGCAAGCCGGATACCCGGCTACGCCATTGGTCGAAATGCCCGCCGGAAGTGCTGGCGACCAGGTCGACCGCAGGCGCCGTGCACAGGGCACCGCCCTCCCGATCTAGATTGCCGGTGACCAGGTTGATCAACTGGACCAGCCAGTGGCACAGCGAACCGAAGGCCTGGGTCGATACCCCCATCCGGCCATAGCACACCGCTTTGTCGGCAGCGGCGAAATCCCGCGCCAGCTGGCGGATCGCCTCGGCCGGGATACCGCACAACGCACTCATGGCAGACGCATCGAACGGCAGGATGGCTTCGCGCACCTGCTCCAGGCCCGCAACCGGCAGATGCGAGCCCCGAGCCAGGTTCTCGCTGAACAGCGTATGCAATAGCCCACACAGCAGCGCCGCGTCGCCACCGGGGCGAATGAACAGGTGCTGGTCGGCCAGCGCAGCTGTCTCGCTGCGTCGCGGATCCACTACCACCAGTTGCCCGCCCCTGGCCTTGAGCGCCTTGAGGCGCTTCTCCACGTCCGGCACGGTCATGATGCTGCCATTGGAGGCCAAAGGATTGCCCCCCAGGATCAACATGAACTGCGTCTGGTCGATGTCCGGAATCGGCAGCAGCAGGCCATGGCCGTACATCAAGTGGCTGGTCAGGTGCTGCGGCAACTGGTCCACCGAAGTCGCCGAGAAGCGATTACGGGTCTTGAGCAAACCGAGGAAGTAGTTGCTGTGGGTCATCAGCCCATAGTTGTGCACGCTGGGATTGCCCTGGTACACGGCGACCGCGTTGCGCCCGTGGGCCTGCTGGATCGCCCACAGCCGCTCGGCGGCCAGGGCGAAGGCTTCGTCCCAACTGATTGGCAGCCACTGGTCACCGATGCGCCGGTGGGGCTGGCGCAGGCGGTCGGGGTCCTCCTGGATGTCCTGCAGGGCGACCGCCTTGGGGCAGACATGGCCGCGGCTGAACGGATCCTGCGGGTCGCCCTTGATCGAGCTGATCCGCGCCGGGCCCTCGGCTTCGTGGGTGACTTCGATGTTCAGGCCGCAGATGGCCTCGCACAGGTGACAGGCTCGGTGATGCAGGGTCTTGGTCATGGCCGCCTCTGCCTTGTTATTGTCGAGATTCGACTATGCGCCTGCCGACCGGGGCTCGCCAGCGAGGTTCGCGTCGTGAATCGGACGACATCAGGCGGGCGATTCGCGACAACGGGTTTGCCAAATACGCTCCGAGCCGTGTACAACCGCTGTAGCAAATAAAAAACAGCCAGCCGGCAAGGGCTTACGACACCCTTTGACACAGTGGCGCTGTTTCCCCTCTTGGTTTTAGGCGACATTTAATTATAGTATTGCGCCTTCCCCTATTCCGTCCGCCCCGTGCGGCTTACGCCGCAGGTCACCCCCGTTGTCAACAAAACCCATACGGTCGACCTGCAGAACGTTGCAGATAAGGTAGTCAATCATGAGCGCAAGGCACTTTCTCTCCCTGATGGATTTCACCGCTGACGAATTGCTCGGCGTGATCCGTCGAGGCATCGAGCTGAAGGACCTGCGCAAACGAGGCGTGCTGTTCGAGCCACTGAAGAACCGCGTGCTGGGCATGATCTTCGAGAAGTCCTCGACCCGCACCCGGGTTTCTTTCGAAGCCGGCATGATCCAGCTCGGCGGCCAGGCCATCTTCCTGTCGCCGCGCGACACCCAGCTGGGCCGCGGCGAGCCGATCGCCGACAGCGCCATCGTGCTGTCGAGCATGGTCGACGCGGTGATGATCCGCACCCACGCCCACAGCACCCTGACCGAGTTCGCTGCCAACTCGAAGGTACCGGTCATCAACGGCCTTTCCGACGAGTCGCACCCCTGCCAGCTGCTGGCCGACATGCAGACCTTCTTCGAGCACCGTGGCGCGATCCAGGGCAAGACCGTGGCCTGGGTCGGCGACGGCTTCAACATGTGCAACTCCTATATCGAAGCTGCCGTGCAGTTCGATTTCCAACTGCGCATCACCTGCCCTGAAGGCTACGAGCCTGATCAACGCTTCCTGGCGCTGGGTGGTGACCGTGTGCAGATCATCCGTGATCCGAAGGAAGCCGTGCGCGGCGCTCATCTGGTGACCACGGATGTCTGGACTTCCATGGGCCAGGAAGAGGAAACTGCACGGCGCCTGGCGCATTTCGCGCCTTACCAGGTCACCCGCGAACTGCTCGACCTGGCGGCACCCGATGCCCTGTTCATGCATTGCCTGCCCGCCCACCGGGGCGAGGAAATCAGCCAGGACCTGCTCGACGACCCCCGTTCGGTCGCCTGGGACGAAGCTGAAAACCGCTTGCATGCGCAGAAGGCCCTTCTGGAATTCCTTGTAGAACCGGCTTACCACCACGCATGAGTCAACAGCTACTGCTCAACCTGCGCAACCTCGCCTGCGGCTATGGCGAGCAGCGCATCGTCCAGAACCTCAACCTGCACCTGAACGCAGGCGACATCGGTTGCCTGCTGGGGTCCTCCGGTTGCGGCAAGACCACCACGCTGCGCGCCATCGCCGGCTTCGAGCCGGTGCACGACGGCGAGATCCAGCTGGCCGGGGAAGTCATTTCCCGCGCCGGGTTCACCCTGGCCCCGGAAAAGCGCCGGATCGGCATGGTGTTCCAGGACTACGCCCTGTTCCCCCACCTCACCGTGGCGCAGAACATCGCCTTCGGCATCGGCAAGCACCCGCGCCAGGCGGCGGTAGTCGACGAGATGCTCGAGCTGGTCAAGCTCGGCGGCCTGGGCGGGCGCTACCCGCACGAGCTGTCCGGCGGCCAGCAACAGCGCGTGGCCCTGGCCCGGGCACTCGCGCCCGAGCCGCAGCTGCTGCTGCTCGACGAGCCGTTCTCCAATCTCGATGTGGAGCTGCGTCGGCGCCTGAGCCATGAGGTGCGCGACATTCTCAAGAGCCGCGGCACCAGCGCCATCCTGGTCACCCACGACCAGGAGGAAGCCTTTGCCGTCAGCGACCATGTCGGCGTGTTCAGGGAGGGTCGCCTGGAACAGTGGGACACCCCCTACAACCTCTACCACGAACCGCAGACCCCGTTTGTCGCCAGCTTCATCGGCCAGGGTTACTTCATTCGCGGCCAGATGAGCAGCCATGAGGCAGTAACCACCGAACTCGGCGAGCTGCGCGGCAACCGCGCCTACACCATGGCTCCTGGCAGTTCGGTGGACGTGCTGCTGCGTCCGGATGACATCATCCATGCCCCCGACAGCCCGTTGCGGGCACGGATCATCGGCAAGAGCTTCCTCGGCGCCTCGACGCTGTATCGCCTGCAACTGCCCACCGGCAGCCAGCTCGAGGCGATTTTCCCCAGCCACAACGACCATCAGGTCGGCCAGGACGTCGGTATCGCGGTAGCGGCGGACCACCTGGTGCTGTTCGCGGTGCCCGGCAGCGTTGCCGCGCAGCTGGCCAGTCATGAGCAGGGCGTGCGGCGCGTGAGTTCCGCGCATTGATGCACTGGGACTGAAAACATCCTTTTGGGGCGGGCTTGCCCGCCCCTATCACTTTGATCTGGCTGGGACAGCGTGGGAGCGGGCTTGACCCGCGATCACCGGCGAAGCCGGTGCCATACTCCATCGCGGGGCAAGCCCGCTCCCACGCAGATGATGTTTTCAACCCTGCACCTTGCTCGACAAGGCTCGGCTCACAACATCAGCGTACCGCTGGCCACCCGCCGAGCCATTCCGCCGATCTTCACCCGCTCCCCTTCCAGGCGACAGAACAGTTCACCACCCCTGGCCGAACACTGGAACGCCTGCAATTCGTGCTTGCCCAACCGCGCCGCCCAGTACGGAATCAGCGAGCAATGGGTGGAGCCGGTGACCGGGTCCTCCGCAATGCCGATGCCCGGAGCGAAATAGCGCGATACGAAATCATGTCGCTCACCCGCAGCCGTCACGATCACCCCCAAGCCCGGCAGGCGAGCCAGCGCCGCCATGTCCGGCGCGCAATCGCGTACCGCCTGTTCCGAGTCGAGCACCACGAACAGCTCGCGGGTCTGGTAGACCTCGCGCACCTCGCACCCCAGCGCCTCGGCTACCGACACTGGCTCGACCAGCGGCTGCGGGTCGATGCGCGGGAAGTCCAACCACAGGCGATCGTTCTCACGACTGACGCTGAGCAGGCCCGAACGGCTCTGGAAGTCCAGGCGCGGCTCACGCTCACCGTAGACGTCGAACAGGACATGGGCGCTGGCCAGGGTGGCGTGACCGCACAAGGGGACTTCGGTGCTCGGGGTGAACCAGCGGATCCGATAGCCATCACCCTCGGCCACCACGAAGGCGGTTTCGGCGAGGTTGTGCTCGGCGGCCACCTGCTGCATCAGGCCATCGTCGAGCCACTGCTCCAGGTGGTAGACCATGGCCGGGTTGCCGGCGAAGGGACGGTCGCTGAAGGCGTCCACCTGATGAAAATGCAACTGCATGCCACGACTCCTGTATCTGGCGGGAAAGGCCCCGAGCATGCGGCATGCCGCCAAGGCCCGACAGTGACAGAGTCGTGGAATTTAAATCAGTACAGATGATCAGCCGCGACCGATTTCGGCGAACTGTCCCTGGGTATGGGTGGCCAGCACCACGGCGGCCAGTTCCACTTCGAGGCCACGGCGACCAGCGCTCACATGAATCGTTTCATGTTGTTGCGCGGATTGATCGATAAAGGTGCGCAGGCGCTTCTTCTGCCCCAGCGGGCTGATCCCTCCGACCAGGTAGCCCGTGGCGCGCTGGGCGGCCTGCGGATCGGCCATTTCGCACTTCTTCACCCCCGCCGCGTGGGCCAGTGCCTTGAGGTCGAGGGTGCCGACCACCGGCACCACGGCCACCAGCAGCTCGCCCTTTTCGCTGCTGGCGAGCAGGGTCTTGAACACCCGCAGCGGATCAAGGCCCAGCTTTTCCGCCGCCTCCAGGCCATACGAGGCAGTTTTCGGATCATGTTCGTAACTGTGCACGCGGTGCTCGGCGCGCGCCTTCTTCAAGAGGTCCAGGGCGGGGGTCATCAACGGCTCCACTCGATCACAAGTCGCCCGGTACTTTAGGGCAATTCCACCCGTGCAGCCAGCGCAGGTCCCAGGCTAGAGCAGCGGCCATGGATTCACGACCCGGTGCGCCAGTCAGATTGTGGCCGAGCGTTCATTTTCGACCTTTGACATCAGCGTTTCTTGTCTATATTTTTTCGTTTATGAATACATGGTGCACCTATAAGGTGCACTTACTGTACCCGCCCGGCGTCAATGGGGATCGACTCCGGGCTTTTTTGCTGTCGAGCGCCCAGCGCCTCACAACAACAAGAACCGAGGTCACACATGACAACTGCTCTACGCGAACCCACGTTATCCGCCCAATGCCTGGCCGAATTTCTCGGCACCGCCCTGCTCATCTTCTTCGGCACCGGTTGTGTCGCCGCGCTCAAGGTCGCCGGCGCCAGCTTCGGCCTGTGGGAGATCAGCATCATCTGGGGGGTCGGCGTGAGCATGGCGATCTACCTGACCGCCGGTGTCTCCGGCGCGCACCTGAACCCGGCAGTCAGCATCGCCCTGGCCGTATTCGCCGGTTTCGACAAGCGCAAGCTGCCGTTCTACATGCTGGCCCAGGTGTGCGGCGCGTTCTGCGGCGCCGCCCTGGTGTACTTCCTGTACAGCAACCTGTTCTTCGATTTCGAACAAAGCCACGCCATGGTACGCGGCAGCCAGGCCAGCCTGGAGCTGGCCTCGGTATTCTCCACCTACCCGCACCCGGCGCTGTCCACCGGCCAGGCCTTCCTGGTCGAAGTGATCATCACCGCCATCCTGATGGCCGTGATCATGGCCCTGACCGACGACAACAACGGTCTGCCACGCGGCGCCACCGCCCCTCTGCTGATCGGCCTGCTGATCGCCGTGATCGGCAGCGCCATGGGCCCGCTGACCGGCTTCGCGATGAACCCGGCGCGGGATTTCGGGCCTAAACTGATGACCTTCCTGGCCGGCTGGGGCGAAGTCGCCTTCACCGGCGGGCGCGATATTCCGTATTTCCTGGTGCCGGTGTTCGCGCCGATCCTCGGTGCCAGCCTGGGCGCGGCCCTGTACCGCGGGCTGATCGCCCGCAACTTGCCAGCCACCCAGGCCGCGGCCCAACAGACAGACGATAATCCTCAGGGCGATACCCAGGTTTCCTGATGCCAGCGCCGGGCCCGGACCGCAAGGCCGGCGCCCGCCACGCCCTGACCTACTCCCATATTCGCGCAAGGCCACCGACATGACCGATACCCTGGACAAGAACTACATCATCGCCCTGGACCAGGGCACCACCAGTTCGCGCGCCATCATCTTCGATCGCGACGCCAACGTGGTGGGCACCTCGCAACGTGAATTCGCCCAGCATTACCCGCAGGCGGGCTGGGTCGAACACGACCCGATGGAAATCTTCGCCACCCAGAGCGCGACCATGGTCGAGGCCCTGGCCCAGGCCGGCATCAGCCACGCCCAGGTCGCCGCCATCGGCATCACCAACCAGCGCGAGACCACCGTCGTCTGGGACAAGGAAACCGGCCGCCCGGTGTACAACGCCATCGTCTGGCAGTGCCGCCGCAGCACCGACATCTGCGCCCAGCTCAAGCGCGACGGCCACGAGCAGTACATCCGCGAGGCCACCGGCCTGGTCACCGACCCGTACTTCTCCGGCACCAAGCTCAAGTGGATCCTCGACAATGTCGAAGGCGCCCGCGAACGCGCCGAACGTGGCGAGCTGCTGTTCGGCACCATCGATACCTGGCTGATCTGGAAATTCTCCGGCGGCAAGGTGCATGTCACCGACTACACCAACGCCTCGCGCACGCTGATGTTCAACATCCATACGCTGCAGTGGGACGAGAAGCTGCTCGATATCCTCGGCATTCCGCGTCAGATGCTGCCTGAGGTACGCCCATCGTCCGAAGTCTATGGCAAGACCAAGAGCGGCATCGACATCGCCGGTATCGCTGGCGACCAGCAGTCGGCGCTGTTCGGCCAGATGTGCGTGGAGCCGGGCCAGGCCAAGAACACCTACGGCACCGGCTGCTTCCTGCTGATGAACACCGGCGACAAGGCGGTCCAGTCGTCCCACGGCCTGCTCACCACCATTGCCTGCGGCCCACGCGGCGAGGTGGCCTACGCCCTCGAAGGCGCAGTGTTCAATGGCGGCTCCACCGTGCAGTGGCTGCGCGACGAACTGAAGATCGTCAACGACGCCTACGACACCGAGTACTTCGCCAGCAAGGTCAAGGACAGCAACGGCGTCTACCTGGTACCGGCCTTCACCGGCCTGGGCGCACCCTACTGGGATCCGTACGCCCGCGGCGCATTGTTCGGCCTGACCCGTGGCGTCAAGGTCGATCACATCATCCGCGCCGCCCTGGAATCGATCGCCTACCAGACCCGCGACGTGCTCGACGCCATGCAGCAGGACTGCGGCCAGCGCCTGAGCGAACTGCGGGTGGACGGTGGCGCGGTGGCCAACAACTTCCTCATGCAGTTCCAGGCCGACATTCTCGGCACCTGCGTCGAGCGCCCGAAAATGCGCGAGACCACGGCGCTGGGCGCGGCCTACCTGGCAGGCCTGGCCTGCGGTTTCTGGAGCGGCCTGGACGAGCTGCGCGACAAGGCGATCATCGAGCGCGAGTTCAGCCCGCAGCTGGATGAAGCGGCGAAAGAGAAGCTGTACAAGGGCTGGCGCAAGGCTGTCGATCGCACCCGTGACTGGGAAGATCACGACGCCTGATTGAGGAATGCCGGGGCTGCTGCGCAGCCCCAGTTGACCAAAGGCCTACTGGTCGTCATCCCCTTCCTACGGCATCATTGCAGAATTTGTCCGGCTGCCCCAAAGGACCGCCCATGAATCTGCCTCCACGCCAACAACAAATCCTCGAGCTGGTCCGCGAACGCGGCTACGTCAGCATCGAGGAGATGGCGCAGCTGTTCGTCGTCACCCCGCAGACCATCCGCCGCGATATCAACCAGCTCGCCGAGGGCAACCTGCTGCGCCGTTATCACGGTGGCGCGGCCTACGACTCGAGCATCGAGAACACCGCCTACGCCATGCGCGCCGACCAGATGCGCGACGAGAAGCAGCGCATCGCCGAAGCCGTGGCCCGGCAGATTCCCGACCATGCCTCGCTGTTCATCAACATCGGCACCACCACCGAATCCATCGCCCGCGCCCTGCTCAATCACAACCACCTGAAGGTCATCACCAACAACCTGCACGTGGCGGCGATCCTGGCGGCCAAGGACGACTTCGAGGTGCTGGTGGCCGGCGGCACGGTTCGTCGCGACGGCGGCGTGGTCGGCCAGGCGAGCGTCGACTTCATCAACCAGTTCAAGGTCGATTTCGCCGTGGTCGGCATCAGCGGTATCGACGAGGACGGCAGCCTGCTGGACTTCGACTACCAGGAGGTGCGGGTATCCCAGGCGATCATTGCCAACGCCCGCCAGGTGCTGCTGGCGGCGGACTCGAGCAAGTTCGGTCGCAATGCCATGGTCCGCCTCGGGTCTATTAGCTTGATCGACTGCCTGGTGACCGATCAGGCCCCCTCTCCTGCCCTGACTCAGTTGCTCAACCAGTACAAGATTCGTCTCGAGGTGGTTTGACGCCCTGGGCGTGACCGCATGCCTCCCCTTGTGTCACCCACGAGATCGAGCGCCACCCGCGCGGCGCTCGATTTCGGCGACCCTGAAGATCACCTATTTTTCACCCCACCTTTTTCACAAATGTTCATTTACCTGTCATCCGATCAGTTTTTTCTATAAAGACTGACTGGCAGCCGCCTGTTCATTGCGCTAGTATTTTCGAAAACGAACATCAATGTTCATATTCGATGTGAACAGCCCCAGGAGGCCTTGCCCGTGTCCCAGCCCGTTTCGTCCCAGCCACCGCTCCAGGACTGCTACGACCTCGCCGTGATCGGCGGTGGCATCAATGGCGTCGGTATCGCTGCCGATGCCGCCGGGCGCGGCCTGAAGGTGCTCCTTTGCGAAAAGGACGACCTGGCCCAGCACACCTCCTCGGCCAGCAGCAAGCTGATCCACGGCGGCCTGCGCTACCTGGAACACTACGAGTTCCGCCTGGTGCGCGAAGCACTGGCCGAGCGCGAAGTACTGCTGGCCAAGGCGCCGCACATCGTCAAGCCCATGCGCTTCGTGCTGCCCCATCGCCCGCACCTGCGTCCTGCGTGGATGATCCGCGCCGGCCTGTTCCTCTATGACCATCTGGGCAAGCGCAAGCGCCTGGGCGCCTCGCGCGGCCTGCGCTTCGGCCCGGGCTACCCGCTCAAGCCGGCCATCACCCGCGGCTTCGAATACGCCGACTGCGCGGTGGACGATGCGCGCCTGGTGGTAGTCAACGCCATGGCCGCACGGGAAAAGGGCGCGCACATCCACACCCGCACCCGCTGCCTGCGCGCCGAGCGCGTCGACGGCCTGTGGCAGGTAGAACTGCAGCATGCCGACGGCAGCCTGCAGAGCATCCGCGCCCGGGCACTGGTGAACGCGGCCGGCCCCTGGGTCGCCAGCTTCATCAAGGACGATCTCAAGCTCGACGCACCGTACGGCATCCGCCTGATCCAGGGCAGCCACCTGATCGTGCCGCGCCTGTATGAAGGCGAGCACGCCTATATCCTGCAGAACGAAGACCAACGCATCGTCTTCTGCATTCCTTACCTGGATCGCTTCACCCTGATCGGCACCACCGACCGCGAATACAGCGGTGACCCGGCCAAAGTAGCGATCACCGATCAGGAAACCGACTACCTGCTAAAGGTGGTCAACGAGCACTTCAACCACCAGCTCAGCCGCGCCGATATCCTGCACACCTATTCCGGCGTACGTCCGCTGTGCAACGACGAGTCGGACAACCCGTCGGCCGTGACCCGCGACTACACCCTGGCACTGTCCGCTGCCCAGGGCGAGGCACCGCTGCTGTCGGTATTCGGTGGCAAGCTGACCACCTACCGCAAACTCGCCGAGTCGGCCATGGCCGAACTGCAACCGTTCTTCACCCAGATGCGTGGCAGCTGGACTGCCGGTGCCCCCCTTCCGGGCGGCGAAAGCATGACTACCGTCCAGGCCCTGGTTGATGCCGTGCTGGCACGCCATGACTGGTTGCCGGTGGATATTGCCAAGCGTTGGGCCGTGACCTACGGCAGCCGCGTATGGCGTCTGCTCGAAGGCGTGGAAGGCCCAGAAGGCCTGGGGCAATCGATTGGCGGCGGGCTGTTCAGCCGTGAGGTGGACTATCTGCGCGAGCAGGAATGGGCGGTTGACGCCGCCGACATCCTCTGGCGCCGGACCAAGCTCGGTCTGTTCACCTCGGCCGCCGAGCAGCAGGCACTCGAGGAGTACCTGCTGCAGAACCAGACTCGCGTCCAGGCCGCCTGATCACCCCTCGACGGCAGGTACGACCGGCAGGAGGCGAGCATACGCCTCCTGTGCCAGGCTCAGGCGCAGCGCCTGCAACGAGGCTTCGTACTTAACCCGCAGGGCCTCGGAACGAACCAGGTACATCTGTTCGGAGAGCGCCGCGGCCTGTGTAAGCTGCTCATCCAGGGCAGAGACCAAGGCATCTACCTTCTCCGGATAGCGCGCATGCACAAAGCTGTCCCAGAATGGTCGTTGCGCCAAAGCCTCGCTCAGCCGTTGCGGTGTCTCTTCCCGCCGGACCTTGAGCATGGCCGTATTCAGATCACCCGGTGACACCCTGGCATCCGTCAGGTAATACATACCGTCAGGTTGGGCGGGAAGGCCCAATGGCCCGGCAAGATGCGTCCGGTAGGCCATGTAGACTTCGATCGGGTCCACCTCCCCGCCCCGACGTTCGAGCTCCTGCACCTTGCGTGCAGCGAGGGTATTGACCTCATCCAGCCGATATAACGCCCGACCGGCCTTCAGCAATGCCTCCTCGCGCTCGGCCAGACGCCTCCCCGCCGAAGCACGCTCCACATACAACGTGACCTCAAGCTCACTGAGGATCAGCAACAAGCGATCCTCGCAGGC
Source organism: Pseudomonas sp. 2hn (assembly GCF_019646095.1). Lineage (NCBI taxonomy): Bacteria > Pseudomonadati > Pseudomonadota > Gammaproteobacteria > Pseudomonadales > Pseudomonadaceae > Pseudomonas > Pseudomonas sp. 2hn. The sequence goes on from NZ_CP081016.1 coordinate 4,580,704, forward strand.
ACGCTCCCCGCCAGCCTGGGCGAACATCACTGCACGCAGCTCGGTGTTCTGCTCGCATGCATCGATCATTCGCCAGATGCGCCTGCGATAGAAATCGGCATGCTCTCGAAAATCCTCGGTCCGGGCAAAATCGGCGAAGAACTGGAACAGCGCCGTCGATTCAGGTTCTTCGCGCAGCCTCAGCCACTGGGCTTCACGCCGACTACGCAGCTTGCCCGTGCTGCCGGCCAACCACAGCTCCCGTGCCGCCTGATCGATCAGTTGGTGCTCGATGGGATGGCGATTGACGGGCTCACGGGACGCCAGGTTCACCAGCGCCTGGCTGGCTTCATCCAGCGGATTGTCATGCAGGACCATCCGCTGCAGACGCAACTGCAGGTTGTGCAAGTCCTGGCGCACATGCTGAATGCTGTTGTTGCGCAGGTCGACCACACCCTGCCAGGGCAACTGCTGAACCCGCTCGGGCAACGTGGCGATCTCGCCCGAATGCAGCGACAACCGACGCAGGTGCCGCAACCCATTCACATCCGGGGCCCAACCGAGCGGGTTATGGCCCAGGTCGAGTTCCCGCAGATTGACCAGGGCCAGCAGGCGCTGGTTGCCGGCACTGTCCATGGCGATCTGGTTGTACCCAAGTCGCAGGTAGCGCAGCGAGGTAAGGCGCTCGATGCCCGCCGGCACCTGGGTCAGCCGGTTTTCCCGCAGGTCGAGTTCCACCAGCCCGGTGAAGCGTGACAGGAAGTCCGCATCGACGTCGGCAAGGTCCATGTCGCGCAGGGTCAAACGGGTCACATGGCCATAGCTGATGCCTGCGGGCAGGCTCGGCAGGCTGCCGACCTGCTCGCCACGGACCATCAGCCAATGTCCACCATCGCCCAGGACCCGACTCTTGCGGCGCCAGCAACGACGCATGACGGTGGCCACGCGCCGGCGCCTGAGCTTGGCGAGTATGCCGCCGCCTGCGCTGCACCAGCTCTGCAAGCCCTCTCGTAGACGGTTCAACTGATGTTTCAGCTGGTTGTAGTGCACCCACGGATCGACATGCCTGGCCAGCAGGTCCAGCAGGTAGTTTTCCAGCTCCTCCTCGCCAAGGGTCGGGTAGATCTGATGAATCCCCCGTCGACTCGCCTGCCGACCACCTGGAGTACGGCCACATAGTGGATATCCCAGGCGGCCGTCGGCGAAACGAGCCGGCGGGCGGATTCCCTCTCCGACCGGCGCCTGCCTGATCAATATGGCTGCCTGCTCACGCTGGGTACCCGCCAATGCTGCCAGCTTGTCTGTCAATGCCATTTCGCCAAGCGAGGCATCACCCAGCAACAGCTTCTGCGACGAATCCAGATGCAGGCATATCGCCTGGATCAGACTGTCCTGCTCCGACGCCTGCGGTAACGGGATGCCGTTACCATCCTGGGCTTGATAACCCTTGGTGCCGCGAACGATATAGCGAGTATCTGCGGCCTCCGCACTGCCGACCTGCGTGCGCAACATCCCCTCACGAGAACCGTCGCGCAATTCAACGCGCACGTTTTCAGACCACGGAGCTTGCTGGTCGACCAACCCCAGGGCCAGACGCTCGCTGTCCAGATTCACCGCGCTTGCCTGGCGCAAGCCAGCGCAAGCCCGATCCAACCGACTGTCACGCATAAACCAGCGCGCGTGCTCGGCGAGCTCCAGCGGGATACGCTGCTTATCGAGCATCTCTGCGAGCTGCCGCCCATTGGCCTGTTCGATGATTTCCTGCGCGCCACGGTGGCTCAGACCGGGGAAGTCCCGTCTCAACAGCAACGCTTCTGGAGTCTCGGTACCTTGCCTGGATCGCACCTCGGCTTCAAAGGCTTCGTCACGCAACGAGGGAAACTGCTCGTGCAGCTGATAGCGCTCCCAGGCATCGAGCAACCGGGCGGGAGGTGAAGCCTGCTGCACATGCAATCGACGCAGGTGCTCCTCGCCAAAACCGGTACCTTCGGCCAGCCGCAGGGCCTGCTCATCGGTCATGTCACTCAGTTCTCGGCCTAGCCGACGCATCAACAGGCCTGTGCCGGACCATTCATGGGGTTCCTTTGAGCCCTTGAACAACTTCGTCTGCCCGGCGTCATCGACTATCGGTACCAGGTTGTCTACCTTCAGCGAACGCTCCATCACCTTCCCGGCCGCCACTCCCCCCGTGGCAAGGATGGCAGCCACCGCAAGGTTCTCGGCCACCCCGAACATATGCTGCAAGGCGGCCTGACGGTCACCTATCGCCCAGTCCTCGTAGCCCTCGTACACCTCGTTGGCGATCTGGGCGGCGGCCACCCCCAGCATGACCTCGCCAAGCACTGGCACGAAGAAGCCCGCCAGATTGAGCAGGGTAAGCCCGGCTTCCAGATAACGCTCGAATCGCTCGCGACACGCGTCGGCGTCTGCTTCCGCGGTGGGCACCGCAAGCACACGCGCGTCATCCAGGATTTTCTCGATACGCAACTTGCGCAGATACGCAATCAACGTGCCTTCGAACGCCAGATGACGCCCATCCAGTTCGACATCCCGGCAGCTATCCGTATCCTTGAGCAGCTTTTTGAGGACAGTGGCGAACACTGGCCTGTCTCGCTCTCGGATGAAACGCATGAAGAAATCGACATAAGAGGGTTGCCGCATGCGCCTGGCCAGCGTCAGGTACAACGCAGACCAGGAGGCATGATGCTGGATGGGCTGTACCGGGTCGTCCGGAATCCAGCTCAGGATACCCGTAGCAGCACCCGCAGCCTGCTCCCGGACTTCCAAGGTCACCACACCTTCCATGCGCTTGCCCAGCAGGTTCAGCTGGCGGTAGGTCAATATGGCCGGATCGCCGGGAACGATCGGTTGAGGCACACACGATGGCAGCAGTTGCAGGTAGGCACGCTCATCGATGTGCCCTTGGAGAATCGCGCGACGCACGGCGACCTCCATGCGGGCCCGAATGTCCTCTTCGATCTGCGCATGAACGGCCTCCTTCGCCAGCGAGTCGCTCGGCTGCAGACACGCCTTTAGCAACTTCTGGTACTGACCGCCCAGGTCCAGTCTGCGGCAGAGTTTCGCGAACTGAGTGAAGCTGACATTCAACTGCTTTTTATCCGCCCCTAGCAATGTGGCCACCGTCAGAACGCCAGGCGTGGTCTGATCCTCGGTGTAGTTGTGCAGCGCCGCACTCAGCAGCTCGCGGTTGGTGGTGCGCCGATACCACAGCTTGGGCGCCGAATTCAGCGGCACCGGGTGATAGGCCTCTTGCACGATCTTCACACTGCTGGCGCGCACATTGGTATCGAGCTTGAGCTGTGTGAGCAGCGCCTGCCTGAGCAAGGGCTCGGCAAACGTATCGAGCGCGGGCACGGGCGCCAGCAATTCACGCATCTTCTCGGCACTTTTCTGCTGCGCCTTGAGTGCGCGATGCAGTCCCTGCAAGCGGTCGACCGCGGCGGTTTGCAACCAAGCCGGCAAACGCTTGGCAATCAACGCATCGATGGAATCGGGGGCAATCTCATGAAGACTCATCCAGCTTCTCCTGATGGGAAAAGCCACAGTTGACCCGCGACCGGCCAAGCCCTGTCGGTAGATAGTTGCATGTCTTCATTCGGATTTCCGAACGGCATTTCACAACGCGTTCGGTTTGACGGACATCAAATGACACCCAAAAACCTTCAACAAAGAGTAATACCTAGTATTTTCGCGGCGTTATCATCAAGGTTGGGGCTTGGCACGACTCATGCTCTACACTTGGAAGCCGAATGCACCACGCTTCATGCTGTATTCGTTGAACGAAAGAGTCCGCCAACGGCTCCATAAAAAAAACAAACACGTCGAGGAAAATTTGATGCGCATCGTTCGTCAATTGCTGGGCGCCGCCATCGCGGCAGCAATCATTTCGTCGCCTGTCATGGCCGAAGAACTGACCGGCACCCTGAAGAAGATCAAGGACTCCGGCACCATCACCCTGGGCCATCGCGACTCCTCCATCCCGTTCTCCTACCTGGCCGGCAAACCGGAACCAGTGGGCTACTCCCATGACATCCAGCTGGCCGTCGTCGAAGCCCTGAAGAAGCAACTGGGCACCGACATCAAGGTCAAGTACAACCTGGTCACCTCGCAGACCCGCATCCCGCTGGTGCAGAACGGCACCGTGGACCTTGAGTGCGGCTCCACCACCAACAACGTCGAGCGCCAGCAGCAGGTCGGCTTCTCGGTGGGCATCTTCGAAGTCGGCACCCGCCTGCTGACCAAGGTCAAGGATGGCCAGCCCTCCTATAAAGACTTCGCCGACCTGGCCGGCAAGAACGTGGTGACCACCGCCGGCACCACCTCCGAGCGCATCCTCAAGGCGATGAACGCCGACAAGCAGATGAAGATGAACGTGATCTCCGCCAAGGACCACGGTGAAGCCTTCAACATGCTCGAAAGCGGCCGCGCCGTGGCCTTCATGATGGACGACGCCCTGCTGGCAGGTGAAATGGCCAAGGCCAAGAAGCCTTCCGACTGGGTCATCACCGGCACGCCGCAGTCGTACGAAATCTACGGTTGCATGGTGCGCAAGGACGACCCGGCCTTCAAGAAAGCGGTCGACGAGGCCATCGTCGCCTACTTCAAGTCGGGTGACGTCAACAAGAGCTACGACAAGTGGTTCCAGCAGCCGATTCCGCCAAAGGGCCTGAACCTGCAGTTCCCGATGAGCGACGAGCTGAAGAAGCTGATCGCCGAGCCGACCGACAAGGCGGCGGACGAGAAGAAGTCCTGACCTCCGGCAAATAGTGGCCTGAAGCGCATCCGCGCGAATCCATCCAACAGGCCACTTAGTTAGTGTCTAACCTTTACATCCGAGGGCGTCGAACGCCCCCGGATGTATCGAGGTGCCCGTGAAACAACCGTCTGAGGGGAAATCCCGATGAATTACAACTGGGACTGGGGCGTGTTCTTCAAGTCCACCGGCGTGGGCAGCGAAACCTATCTGGACTGGTACGTCACCGGCCTGGGCTGGACCATCGCCATCGCCATCTCCGCCTGGATCATCGCCTTGCTGCTGGGCTCGCTGCTCGGCGTGATGCGTACCGTACCCAATCGTCTGGTGTCAGGGATTGCCACCGCCTACGTCGAGCTGTTCCGCAACGTGCCGCTGCTGGTGCAGCTGTTCATCTGGTACTTCCTGGTACCGGACCTGCTGCCCGAAGGCCTGCAGGAGTGGTTCAAGCAGGATCTCAACCCGACCACCTCGGCGCTGATCAGCGTGGTCATCTGCCTCGGCCTGTTCACCGCCGCCCGTGTCTGCGAGCAGGTGCGCACCGGCATCCAGGCGCTGCCCCGCGGCCAGGAGTCGGCCGGGCGCGCGATGGGCTTCAGCCTGCCGCAGATCTACATGAACGTGCTGCTGCCCCAGGCCTACCGGATCATCATTCCGCCGCTCACCTCGGAATTCCTGAACGTGTTCAAGAACTCCTCGGTGGCCTCGTTGATCGGCCTGATGGAGCTGCTGGCGCAGACCAAGCAGACCGCCGAGTTCTCCGCGAACCTGTTCGAAGCATTCACCCTGGCCACCCTGATCTACTTCACCCTGAACATGGGCCTGATGCTGCTCATGCGCATGGTCGAGAAGAAAGTCGCGGTACCGGGCCTGATTTCCGTGGGAGGCAAGTAAATGGACATGGATTTCAGTGAAATCATCCCGGCCCTGCCCGCCCTGTGGGACGGCATGGTCCTGACCCTGCAACTGATGGTCATGGGCGTGGTCGGCGGCATTGCCCTGGGTACCATCCTCGCCCTGATGCGCCTGTCGTCGAACAAGCTGCTGGCCAATATCGCCGGCACCTACGTCAACTACTTCCGCTCCATCCCGCTGCTGCTGGTGATCACCTGGTTCTACCTGGCGGTGCCGTTCGTGCTGCGCTGGATCACTGGCGAAGACACCCCGGTGGGCGCGTTCACCTCCTGCGTCGTGGCCTTCATGATGTTCGAGGCGGCCTACTTCTGCGAAATCGTCCGCGCCGGCGTGCAGTCGATCTCCAAGGGCCAGATGGGCGCCGCGCAGGCGCTGGGCATGAGCTACGGCCAGTGCATGCGCCTGATCATCCTGCCCCAGGCGTTTCGCAAGATGACCCCGCTGCTGCTGCAACAGAGCATCATCCTGTTCCAGGACACCTCGCTGGTCTACACCGTCGGCCTGATCGACTTCCTCAACTCGGCCCGCTCCAACGGCGACATCATCGGACGCTCCCATGAGTTCCTGATCTTCGCCGGTGTCGTCTACTTCCTCATCAGCTTCTCCGCTTCCTGGCTGGTCAAGCGCCTGCAAAAAAGGATCACCGTATGATTTCCATCAAGAACGTCAACAAGTGGTACGGGGACTTCCAGGTACTGACCGACTGCAGCACCGAGGTCAAGAAGGGTGAAGTAGTGGTCGTGTGCGGTCCTTCCGGCTCGGGCAAGTCCACCCTGATCAAGTGCGTCAACGCGCTGGAGCCGTTCCAGAAAGGCGACATCGTGGTCGACGGCACCTCCATCGCCGACCCGAAGACCGACCTGCCCAAGCTGCGTTCGCGGGTCGGCATGGTGTTCCAGCACTTCGAGCTGTTCCCGCACCTGTCGATCACCGAGAACCTGACCATTGCCCAGCGCAAGGTGCTCGGCCGCAGCGAGGCGGAAGCCACCAAGAAGGGCCTGGCCCTGCTCGATCGTGTGGGCCTGGGCGCCCACGCCAAGAAGCACCCCGGCCAGCTGTCCGGCGGCCAGCAGCAGCGCGTGGCGATCGCCCGCGCCCTGTCGATGGACCCGATCGTCATGCTGTTCGACGAACCGACCTCGGCGCTGGACCCGGAAATGGTCAACGAAGTACTGGACGTGATGGTCGAGCTGGCCCACGAAGGCATGACCATGATGTGCGTGACCCACGAGATGGGCTTCGCGCGCAAGGTCGCCAACCGGGTGATCTTCATGGACAAGGGCAACATCATCGAGGACTGCCAGAAGGAAGACTTCTTCGGCAACCCGAACGCCCGCCACGAGCGCACCCAGCACTTCCTGAGCAAGATCCTGCAACACTGAGTCGGCTACAGTGACGCTGCCCGGCCACCTGCCGGGCAGCGGATGCTGGTCGTGACAAGGCCACTGTGATGAAATGCGATCCTTCGCTCCTTCGCCCTGCCCAGCCCGCCGTGAAATCCCGTCTGATCCGCCAACTGCTTGTCCCGCCCCTGGTCATCCTGCTGATGGTCGGGCTGGGCTTCGCCGCCTTCCTGATCAGCGAGAGCAATGGCATCCGCACTCTCAGCGAGAACGGCGAGCGTCAGCTGGAGCTGCATGCCCGCACCGTCGAAAGCGAAATCAGCAAGTACACCTACCTGCCCAGCCTGCTGGAGCTGGAAGACAGCGTCTCGCGCCTGCTCACCGACCCCGAGGCCGGTGACCGCCAGACCGTCAACGAATACCTCGAAGGCCTGAACCGGCGCAGCCGCAGCCGGGCGATCTTCGTCCTCGACACCAACGGCCGGGTCCAGGCCACCAGCAACTGGCGCGACGCCGACTCCTTCCTCGGCGAAGACCTGGCGTTCCGAGCCTACTTCCAGGTCGCCGTGCGCGGCGAGCCGGGGCGCTTCTACGGCATCGGCAGCACCACGGGCGAGGCCGGCTACTACCTGGCCCACGGGCTGGAGGAGCACGGCAAGATCATCGGCGTGGCGGTGATCAAGGTGCGCCTGGACACCCTTGAGGAGCGCTGGCAGCGTGCCCGCCTGGAGGCCTTCGTCAGTGATGAGAACGGCATCATCATCCTCTCCAGCGACCCGGCCCGGCGCCTGAAATCGGTACGCCCGTTGACGCCGCAGATCAAGGAACGCCTGGCGCGCAGCCTGCAGTACTACTGGTGGCCGCTCAACGAACTGCAACCGCTGGCCCGCGAAACCCTGGCCGACGGCGTGGAGAAGCTCACCTTCCCGGCCAACAGCGAGACCGACCAGGGCAAGCAACGTGAGGTGTCCTACCTGGCCCAGACCCGCCGCCTGGTCGACACCCCCTGGCATTTCACCCTGCTCACCCCGTTGCAGGACCTGCGCCGCGAATCGATGATGCAGGGGATCCTGGTGGGCGTGGCCTTCGCCCTGCTGGCGATCCTGGCCATCGCCTGGAACGAGCGGCGCAAGGTGATCGCCACCCGCCTGGCCGCCCGCGAGGCGCTCGAAGAAGCCAACAGCCAGCTGGAACGCAAGATCACCGAGCGCACCGCCGACCTGCGCGCCAGCAACGAACGGCTCAAGGGCCAGATCCGCGAGCGCCGCCACGCCGAGCAGACCCTGCGCCACGCCCAGGATGAACTGGTCCAGGCCGGCAAGCTGGCAGCCATCGGGCAGATGTCCACCAGCATCGCCCACGAACTGAACCAGCCGCTGGCGGCCCTGCGCACCCTGTCCGGCAACACCGTGCGCTTCCTTGAGCGCGGCGCGCTGGAAACCGCCAGCGCCAACCTGCGCACCATGAACGACCTGATCGACCGCATGGGCCGCATCACCGCCAGCCTGCGCTCATTCGCCCGACGTGGCGACGACAGTGGCCAGGCCTCGTTGGAGAAGGCCGTGGAGGCCACCTTGCAGGTGCTGGCCAACCGCATCAGCGCCTGTCATCTGCAACTGCACCGGCAGTTCGACGACCAGCTGCTGGCCATCGACCAGACCCGTCTGGAACAGATCCTGGTCAACCTGATCGGCAACGCCCTCGACGCCATGGCCACCCAACCCCTGCCGCAACTGTGGCTGGAAGGCGAAGTCCAGGGCGACAAGTACCGCCTGCGGGTGCTCGACAACGGCCACGGCATCGATGCCGAGGCGCGCAAGCACCTGTTCGAACCCTTCTTCACCACCAAACCGGGCGAGCATGGCCTGGGCCTGGGCCTGACCCTGTCGGCGAGCCTGGCCACCGCCGCCAAGGGTACACTGAGCGTCGAACATCCCGCCGGTGGCGGCACCGCGTTCGTGCTTGCCCTGCCCCTGGTCACGCCCCCTAGCGAATTGGCTGAGCCTCTATGAAACAAGCCCCTCTCACCGTCCTGATCGTCGAAGACGACCCGCACGTGCTGCTCGGCTGCCAGCAGGCGCTGGCCCTGGAAGACATCGCCTGCGAAGGCGTCGGCAGCGCCGAACAGGCCCTGGAGCGCATCGGCGACGACTTTGCCGGTATCGTCGTCAGCGATATCCGCCTGCCGGGCATCGATGGCCTGGAACTGCTCAACCGCCTCAAGGCCCGCGACCGCAGCCTGCCGGTGGTGCTGATCACCGGCCACGGCGACATCGACATGGCGGTCGGCGCCATGCGCAACGGCGCCTATGACTTCATGGAGAAACCGTTCTCGCCCGAGCGCTTGGTCGAGGTGGTGCGCCGCGCCCTTGAACAGCGCGGCCTGTCTCGCGAGGTGTTCGCCCTGCGCCGCCAACTGGCCGAGCAGAGCAGCCTGGAAGGGCGCATCATCGGCCGTTCGCCGGCCATGGAGCAGTTGCGCGAACTGATCGCCAACGTCGCCGACACCTCGGCCAACGTGCTGATCGAAGGCGAGACCGGCACCGGCAAGGAGCTGGTCGCCCGTTGCCTGCACGACTTCAGCCGGCGCCAGGGCCAGCCATTCGTGGCGCTGAACTGCGGCGGCCTGCCGGAGAACCTGTTCGAAAGCGAAATCTTCGGCCACGAGGCCAACGCCTTCACCGGCGCCGGCAAGCGCCGCATCGGCAAGATCGAACATGCCAATGGCGGCACGCTGTTCCTCGACGAGGTCGAGAGCATGCCGATCAACCTGCAGATCAAGCTGCTGCGCGTGCTGCAGGAGCGCACCCTGGAACGCCTGGGCTCGAACCAGAGCATCCCGGTGGACTGCCGGGTGATCGCCGCGACCAAGTCCGACCTTGCCACGCTCGGCCAGAGCGGCCAGTTCCGCAGCGACCTGTACTACCGGCTCAACGTGGTCACCCTGGAGCTGCCGCCGCTGCGCGAGCGCCGCGAAGACATCCTGCAACTGTTCGAGCACTTCCTGCAGCAATCGGCCCTGCGCTTCGATCGCGAGGCGCCGGAGCTGGACAGCCAGACCCTGTCGCGGCTGATGGCCCACGACTGGCCGGGCAACGTGCGCGAGCTGCGCAACGTCGCCGAGCGCCATGCCCTGGGCCTGCCCGCGTTCAAGAAGGGTCCCAGTGGTGGTGCCAGCCAGGGACTGGGTTTTGCCGAGGCGGTCGAAGCGTTCGAACGCAACCTACTCAGCGACGCGTTGCAGCGCACCGGCGGCAACCTGAGCCAGGCCAGCCAGGAGCTGGGCATGGCCAAGACCACGCTGTTCGACAAAGTGAAGAAGTACGGCCTCGGCTGATCGGCAACCTGACCCTGGAAGTTCAACGTGGACCTGGTATTCAAAGCGGCCCTGGGCGCCGGCGTGGTGGTGCTCCTGGCGATCCTGTCGAAGACCCGCAACTACTACATTGCCGGCCTGGTGCCGCTGTTTCCCACCTTTGCCCTGATCGCCCACTACATCGTCGGCAAGGGGCGATCGCTGGAAGACCTGAAGACCACCATCCTGTTCGGGATGTGGTCGATCATTCCGTACTTCGTGTACCTGGCAACCTTGTACGTGCTGGTCGACCGCCTGCGCCTGGAAGCGTCGCTGGCACTGGCCACGGTGGCCTGGCTGGTGGCGGCGACGGTGCTGGTAAGCGTTTGGGTAAGAATGCACTGAGCGTACCGCAGGGCTATCGTGGGAGCGGGCTTGCCCCGCGATGGGCTCAAGTGTCCTGTCTCGGAAATAAGCTGTTCACTTTTGGCGGCGTCTTGGGCGCCCGGCCGGCGTTGCCACTCCTCGCCATAGCCCTGCTATGACTCGTCGCGGCGCCTTGGCCGGACACCCAAGCCACTCGCCAAAAGAGAACGTATTTCCGAGACAGGACACTAGAGCCGGGCGATATGCGTGACATCCTGCCGATGCGCCTGTAGGTAGGGTAGGACCGCCCCCAGCAACGGCGCCTTGAACGGCTCCTGGAAACGATGCGCCAGCCCCGGAATCAGCCGCAACTGACTGCCCCGGATATGCGCCGCCAGATGCACCCCGTGCATCACCGGCAGCAACGGATCGGCGGTGCCATGCACCACCAGCGTCGGCACCCGCAGCTGGTTGAGCAGCTCGACCCGACTGGGTTCGGCAAGGATCGCCATGATCTGGCGCTTGACCCCTTCCGGATTGAACGCCCGGTCATAAGCCACGGCGGCTTGTTCGAGCAGCGCAGCCCGATCATCCCGCACCTCGGGGCTGCCCAGCGCCGCCAGCAGGTCGGCTTGCTGTTCGATGGCCACTTCGCGACTCGGCGCGCTGCGCCGCGCCAGCAACTGCACCAGCGCCGGATCCGGCGTCGGCAGGCCGGCGGCCCCCGAACTGGACATCACCAGGGTCAGGCTGCTTACCCGCTCCGGGGCCATGGCCGCCAGATGCTGGGCAATCATGCCACCCATGCTCACGCCCAGCACATGGAACTGGCGGATCCCCAGGGCATCCATCAGGCCCAGGCCGTCACCGGCCATGTCGGTGAGGGTATAGGGCGCCGACACCGGCAGGCCCAGCTTGTAGCGCAGCAGTTCGACGGTCAGGTTGGCCGAGGCCGGCAGCTGGTTCCAGCGCGACAGGCCGACATCACGGTTGTCGTAGCGGATCACCCGAAAGCCTTGGCGGCACAGCGCCTCGACCACATCGTCCGGCCAGTGGATAAGCTGCCCGCCCAGGCCCATGACCAGCAACAGCGCCGGATCGCGGGGCGCGCCGACGCTCTGGTAGACCAGGCTCAGCTCACCGAGCTCGGCCCGTTGCACCGGCACATGGACGTCGCAGCGACCCTCGGCGAAGCTCGCCGGCACGCTGACCAGCAGCAAGAAGAAAAGTAGTAAAGCCCGCATGAAAGAAACACCAGAATGCAGATCCCCAGTAGAGCGCGAGTCTGATGAAATCCGTTCGGGCGCGCTGCCACAAAACCGTGACAGTTTCATGAACCTTGCCGAGCGGTCGTGTGCATCCTGTTGTCGACAGCGCAGGGCAACATGAGGGAAACTCAACGAAACCTCGTTTTAGCTCAAAGAATGCTCACGGAGCCGTCGTGCTGGAAATCCGCCACCTGAAAACCCTTCATGCCCTACGCGAAGCCGACAGCCTGGTGGAGGCCGCCGAGCGCCTCCACCTGACCCAGTCGGCGTTGTCGCACCAGTTCAAGGAGCTGGAGGAACGCCTGGGCCTGCCGCTGTTCGTGCGCAAGACCAAGCCCATCCGCTTCACCAGTGCCGGCCTGCGCCTGCTGCAACTGGCCGACGCCACCCTGCCGCTGCTGCGCGGCGCCGAGCGCGACATCGCCCGCCTGGCCGGCGGCACCGCCGGACGCCTGCACATGGCAATCGAGTGCCACAGCTGCTTCCAGTGGCTGATGCCGACCATCGACCAGTTCCGCGACGCCTGGCCGGAGGTGGAGCTGGACCTGGCCTCGGGCTTCGCCTTCGCCCCGCTGCCGGCCCTGGCCCGTGGCGACCTGGACCTGGTGGTGACCTCCGACCCGGTGGACCTGGCCGGCATCACCTACGTGCCGCTGTTCACCTACGAGGCCATGCTCGCCGTGGCCAACCAGCACCCGCTGGCCAGCAAGCCATACATCGTGCCCCAGGACCTGCTCGACCAGACCCTGATCACCTACCCGGTGGAACGCGACCGCCTGGACATCTTCACCCGCTTCCTGGAGCCGGCCGACATCGAGCCGGCGGCGGTGCGCACCTCGGAGCTGACGGTGATGATGATGCAACTGGTGGCCAGCGGCCGCGGCGTGTGCGGCATGCCGCACTGGGCGCTGCACGAGTACAGCTCGCGAGGCTATGTGAAGGGCAAGCGCCTGGGCGAGAAAGGGCTGTTCGCCACGCTCTATGCCGCAGTGCGCACCGACATGCTCGATGCGCCGTACATGCGCGACTTCCTGCTGACCGCCAAGGACACCTCGTTCGCCACCCTGGACGGGGTCAGCGCGGTGCGTTGAGGCCTTCGCGCCACAGCGGCAGGATCAGGTCGCGAGTCAGGGGGGCCAGGTTCAGGTCCGTCGCCTGGTCGGCGGTCAGCCAGGTCACCTCTTCGATTTCCGCCGCCGGGTTTACCGTCGCGGTGCATTGGACGCGAAACAACTCGGCCTGCACCTCGAAGCCCGGCTCGTTGGCGGCCGGGGCGCTGAAACGGCCCAGGTGAATGGCCTGGGCCGGATCGACGCGCAGGCCCAGCTCCTCGTGCAGCTCGCGTACCAGCGCCTGGGCCGGCGACTCGCCTGCATCGATCTTGCCGCCGGGCTGCATGAACGCCAGGGTGCCGCGCTTGCGCACCAGCAGAGTGCGGCCTTGCGCGTCGATGAGCAGGGCGGCGGCGATGCGGATGGTGTTGGGCATGGTGGACTCACAGACAGATGAAGGGACGCAGGATACCTGACAAGGCCCTATCGCGGGGCAAGCCCGCTCCCACGACAGCCCTGCCGAATACGCGTGGGAGCGGGCTTGCCCCGCGATAGGCTTCCCGGACGAACGGCCCCTTGCCAATCCGCTGGCAACCCGCCATAACCCCCCCATGAACCTCCCTGCCCACCAACACCCGGTGCTCGACCTGTTCCACCCCGCCGTCGCCACCTGGTTCCGTCAGCGTTTCGCCACGGTCACCGAAGCCCAGGCCGGCGCCTGGCCGTTGATCCACGGTGGCCAGTCGATGTTGCTGGCCGCACCGACCGGCTCGGGCAAGACCCTCAGCGCCTTCCTCGCCGTGCTCGACCAGTTGTTCCGCGAGGGCCTGGCGCACGACGGCGAACTGCCGGCGCAGACCCAGGTCGTCTACGTCTCGCCACTCAAGGCGCTGTCCAACGACATCCGCCTGAACCTCGATGTGCCGCTCGAAGGTATCAGCCGACAGCTCGAACAGCTTGGCCTGAAGGCCCCGCGCATCACCACCGCCGTGCGCACCGGCGACACCCCGCAGAAGGAGCGCGCGGCCATGCGCAAGCTGGCGCCGCATATCCTGGTGACCACGCCGGAGTCGCTCTATGTACTGATGGGCTCGGCCTCGGGTCGCGAGGGACTGGCCAGCGTGCACACGGTGATCGTCGACGAAATCCACGCGCTGGCCGGCAACAAGCGCGGCTGCCACCTGGCGCTGACCCTGGAGCGTCTGCAGGCCCTGGCCGGCCGACCGCTGCGGCGTATCGGCCTGTCCGCCACCCAGCGTCCGGTGGCGCGGGTGGCGCGGTTCCTGGTCGGGCAGGAGCGCCCCTGCGCCATCGTCGATATCGGCCATGTCCGCCATCGCGACCTGGCCCTGGAAGTGCCGCCCGTGCCGCTGGGCGCGGTGATGGCCACGGATGTCTGGGACCTGGTCTACGACCGCCTCGCCAGCCTCGCCCGCGAGCACCGCACGACCCTGGTGTTCGTCAACACCCGGCGCTTGGCCGAGCGCCTGACCCGCCACCTTGGCGAGCGCCTGGGCAATCACGCCGTGGCCGCGCACCACGGCAGCCTGGCCAAGGAGCATCGCCTGGCCGCCGAGCAGCGCCTCAAGGGCGGCGAACTGCAGGTGCTGGTGGCCACCGCCTCACTGGAGCTGGGCATCGATATCGGTGAGGTCGACCTGGTCTGCCAGATCGCCTCGCCGGGCTCGATCGCCGCCTTGCTGCAACGGGTCGGGCGTTCCGGCCACCAGGTCGACGGCGTGCCCAAGGGGCGCCTGTTCCCCACCTCGCGAGACGATTTGATCGAGTGTGTCGCCCTGCTCGACTGCGTGCGCCAGGGCGAGCTGGACGAACTGCATATCCCGGTGGCGCCACTGGATGTGCTGGCCCAGCAGATCGTTGCCGAAGTCAGCAACCAGCCCTGGGACGAGCGGGCGCTGTTCGATTTGCTGCGCCGCGCCAGTCCCTATGGCCAGCTCGACGAAAGCCACTATCAGGCCTTGCTGCGCATGCTTGCCGAAGGCTTCAACGGCCGCCAGGGTATTCGCAGCGCCTACCTGCACCGTGATGCGCTGAACCACACCCTGCGCGGGCGCCGCGGCAGCCAGCTGTCCGCCCTGACCAGCGGCGGCACCATCCCGGAGACCGCCGACTACGCGGTGCTGCTCGAACCCCAGGCGCTGAATATCGGTAGCGTCAACGAAGACTTCGCGGTGGAGAGCATCGCCGGCGATATCTTCCAGCTGGGCAACGCCTCCTATCGCATCCTGCGGGTCGAACCGGGACGTGTACGGGTCGAGGACGCCCACGGCCTGTCGCCGACCATCCCGTTCTGGCTGGGCGAGGCACCGGGGCGCAGTGACGAGCTGTCCGTCGCGGTGGCCCGCCTGCAGCAGCGGATCGACCAGCAATTGCAGGCCGGCGATGGCCAGCAAGTGCGCGCCTGGCTGCAAGCGACATACGCCCTGGATGAAGGCTGCGCCGAGCAACTGCTCGACTACCTGGGGCGCACGTGGCAGGTGCTGGGCGCCCTGCCCTCGCAGCAAACGCTGGTGATGGAGCGCTTCTTCGACGAGTCCGGCGGCACCCAGCTGATCATCCATTCGCCCTATGGCAGCCGCATCAACCGGGCCTGGGGCCTGGCCCTGCGCAAGCGCTTCTGCCGTGCGTTCAATTTCGAGCTGCAGGCGGCGGCCAGCGAGGACGCCATCGTGCTGTCGCTGTCCACCAGCCACAGCTTCGCGCTGGACGAGGTATGGCGCTACCTGCACAGCCGCAGCGCAGAGCCGATCCTGGTCCAGGCCCTGCTCGATGCGCCGCTGTTCGGCGTGCGCTGGCGCTGGAACGCGGCGGTGGCGTTGGCCTTGCCGCGCTATGTGGGCGGACGCAAGGTGGCGCCGCAGATCCAGCGGATGAAGAGCGAGGACCTGGTGGCCGCCGTGTTCCCCGACCAGATCGCCTGCCTGGAGAATATCGTCGGCGAGCGACAGATCCCCGACCACCCGCTGGTGCAACAGACCCTCGACGACTGCCTGCACGAGGCCATGGACAGCGAGGGCTGGCTGGCATTGCTGCGGCGCATGGAAAATGGCGAGGTACGCCTGCTCAGTCGCGATCTGCCGGCCCCTTCGCCGCTGGCTTCGGCCATCCTCAACGCCCGGCCCTACACCTTCCTCGACGACGCGCCGCTTGAAGAGCGGCGTACCCAGGCCGTGCTCAACCGACGCTGGAACGACGTGCACAGCGCCGACGACCTGGGTGCACTGGACGGAGACGCCATCGCCGCGGTGCAGGCCGAGGCCTGGCCGCAGGCGAACAACGCCGACGAAATGCATGAGGCGCTGATGAGCCTGGGCGCCATTACCCAACCTGAAGTCGAGGATAATCCCGGCTGGCCGCAACTGCTGCTGCAACTGGCCAAGGCCGGGCGCGCCTGTCATCTGGATGCCGGGGAGCAACGCCTGTGGTTCGCCCGCGAGCGCCTGCAGGCGATGCTGATCCTGTATCCGGACGCCCGCCCGCACCCGGACGTTGCGGTGTTGCCGGGTTTCACCGATCCGCCCGACCTCGACACGGCCCTGGTCGAGTTGCTGCGCGCACGGCTCAGTGGCTTCGGCCCGTTGACCCTGGCCGAAATCATCGACCCGCTTGCACAGGCGGCGGGTAATGCCGAACAGGCCCTGGCCCGCCTGGAAGGCGAAGGCTATGTGATGCGTGGCCACTTCAGCCCAGGCCAGACTGGCCTGCAGTGGTGCGAGCGGCACCTGCTGGCGCGCATCCACCGCTACACGGTCAAGCGCCTGCGCCAGGAAATCGAGCCGGTCAGCCTGCAGGACTTCCTGCGCTTTCTGTTCGACTGGCAGCACCTGGGTGGCGAAACCCGCCTGCGCGGGCCGCAGGCGCTGAGCGAAGTGCTCGCCCAGCTGCAAGGCTTCCCCGCTGCCGCCGGCGCCTGGGAAAGCGACCTGCTGCCAGCACGGATCAAGGACTACAGCCCGCACTGGCTGGACGATGCCTGTCGCAGCGGCCAGTGGGCCTGGAGCCGACTGGCCTCCACACAATCAGCCAGTACCCTGACCAGCACGCCATTGGTGCTGCTGCCACGCGAACACCTGGGGCTGTGGCGCAGCCTGGCGCCCACAGCCGACCTCGAACAATTGGGTGCACGCGCACGACGGGTGCTGCAGACGCTGCAGGAACAAGGCGCCTTGTTCTTCGATGAACTGGCCCACGAAGCTCATCTGCTACCCAGCGAGCTGGAGACAGCCCTGCAGGAGCTGGTCGGTTCGGGCCTGGCCAGCGCCGATGGTTTCAGCGGCCTGCGCAGCCTGATAACCCCGGCGGCCAAGCGCACTTCGCGCAACAGCCGCCGTGGCCATCCAGCGCTGTCGAGCAGCATGGTCCACGCCGGACGCTGGGCACTGCTGCGTCGTTCGAGCACCGCCGTGGACAAGGACCTGCGCCTGGAACATGTGGCCCGCAGCCTGCTGCGCCGCTATGGCGTCGTCTGCTGGCGCCTGCTGGAGCGCGAGAGCGATGTGCTGCCGCCATGGCGCGACCTGTTGCGCTGCTACCACCGCCTCGAGGCCCGTGGCGAAATCCGTGGTGGGCGCTTTATCGCCGGGCTGGCGGGTGAGCAGTTCGCCTTGCCCGAAGCCGTGGGGCTGTTGCGCCAGGTACGCAGGCGCTTACCGCAAGGCGAGCTGGTAGTGGTCAGCGGCTGCGATCCGTTGAACCTGGTGGGTACCTTGTTGCCGGGGGCCAAGGTACCGGCGGTGGCGGGTAACCGCGTGCTGTACCGGGCGGGTGTCGCGGTGGCCACTCGGGTGGCGGGCAAGTACCAGTTTCTTGTCGACTCGACCGCCACCGAACAGACGCAATGGCGCCAGCATCTGTTGCGCGACACACCTGCGCTGTAGAAGGGGTCTACACAGGGTACAGCTGGAGGCATCACCATCGTGGGAGCGGCGGTGCGCCCTGCGCGACAGCGCAGCCCAAAAGGCCAGGTGATCGCCTGCAAGATCAACGCTTGGCCTGGAAACCGGCGAAGCGCTTGTTGAACCCGGCCACCCGCCCTTCGACCGTGGTCTTGCGCTGCTGCCCGGTGTACACCGGATGCGAGGCACTGGACACATCCAGCGCCACATAGGGGTAAGTCTGGCCGTCGCTGTGCACCTGGGTGCGATCTGTCTCGACGGTCGAGCCGATCAGGAAGAACACATCGGCGGCAGTGTCGTGGAACAGCACGGGGCGATAGGCGGGGTGGATACCAGCTTTCATGGGGGCAATCTCCTGCGAGTAGCGGTTACTTTATAACATATCTCATTGCGAATGATTTTCGATACCCCAACTTTCATTTTTCTCGTCCGCCCCACGCTGGCATACCGGCGCCCAACCGGGCTATGGTCGGGCTTTGCCCCAGGCCCCTGAGCCTGACCGAGCCATTCGCAAGGACACCGTATGAGCCTGTCACTCCTCAGCCGTTACGCCTTCTTCGCCGCCTGCGTGCTGTTCACCCTCGCCAGCCTGCCGTTCCTCGCCCACGACTGGTTGTGGCCGTTCACCCTGACCACCGGGGTGCTCAGCCTGATCGGCGTGTTCGACCTGCTCCAGCAACGCCACGCGGTACGCCGCAACTACCCGATCCTGGGCAACATCCGCTACCTGGTCGAGGGCATCCGCCCGGAGATCCGCCAGTACCTGCTGGAGTCCGACAGCGACGCCCTGCCCTTCTCCCGCGCCCAGCGCTCGCTGGTCTACGCCCGGGCCAAGAACGAAGCCTCGGACAAACCCTTCGGCACCTTGATCGACGTCTACGAGTCGGGCTTCGAGTTCATCGGCCACTCCATGCGCCCGGCACCGTTGGCCGACCCGGCCAGCTTTCGCGTCAGCGTCGGCGGCCCGCAGTGCACCCAACCGTACTCGGCATCGATCTTCAACATCTCGGCCATGAGCTTCGGCTCGCTCAGCGCCAACGCCATCCGGGCCCTCAACCAGGGCGCCAAGCTGGGCAATTTCCACCACGACACCGGCGAAGGCAGCATCAGCCCCTACCACCGCGAACACGGCGGCGACCTGGTCTGGGAACTGGGCAGCGGCTACTTCGGCTGCCGCACCGCGGATGGCCGCTTCGACCCCGAACGCTTCGCCGCCCAGGCGCAGAACCCGCAGGTACGGATGATCGAGATCAAGATGAGCCAGGGTGCCAAGCCCGGCCATGGCGGCATCCTGCCCAAGCACAAGGTGACCCGGGAAATCGCCGAGACCCGTGGCGTCATGATGGGTGAGGACTGTATCTCGCCATCACGCCACAGCGCCTTCTCGACCCCGATCGAGATGATGCAGTTCATCGCCCAGCTGCGTGAACTGTCCGGCGGCAAGCCGGTGGGCTTCAAGTTCTGCCTGGGCCACCCGTGGGAATTCATGGGCATCGCCAAGGCCATGCTGGAAACCGGCATCCTGCCCGACTTCATCGTCGTCGACGGCAAGGAAGGCGGCACTGGCGCCGCCCCGGTGGAGTTCACCGACCATATCGGCGTGCCGCTGCGCGAGGGCCTGCTGTTCGTGCACAACACCCTGGTCGGCCTGAACCTGCGCGACAAGATCAAGCTCGGCGCCAGCGGCAAGATCGTCAGCGCCTTCGACATTGCCAGCGTGCTGGCCATCGGCGCCGACTGGGCCAACTCGGCGCGCGGCTTCATGTTCGCCATCGGCTGCATCCAGTCGCAGAGCTGCCACACCAACAAGTGCCCGACCGGCGTGGCCACCCAGGACGCCCTGCGCCAGCGTGCGCTGGTGGTGCCGGACAAGGCCCAGCGGGTGCAGAACTTCCACCACAACACCCTGCGCGCCCTGGCCGAGATGCTCGCCGCGGCGGGCCTGGAGCATCCGGCGCAACTGGAGGCCAAGCACCTGGTGCGGCGGATCTCGGCCACCGAGATCAAGCTGTTCTCGCAGATGCACGTGTTCCTCAAGCCGGGCGAGTTGCTGACCGGCGAGGTCAATGGGCAGTTCTATTCGCGGATGTGGCAGTTGGCCCGGGCCGACAGTTTCGAGCCGCATAGCGAGGTGGCGGCCTGATCGCCCCTCATCGCGGGGCAAGCCCGCTCCCACGCCAACCCCGCGATGAGGGCCATACAAAAACAAAGCCCCGGCACTGGCCGGGGCTTTGTTCATCAGGAGGCGGTACTCGCCACGCCTTGGGCCTCTTTCGGCGCCAGGCGGAAGGTGTAGTACAGCGCCGTCAGCAGCACCAGGAATGCCGGGCCGATGTACAGGGCCACGCGGGTATCCGGGAAGTACGCCATCAGCCCCACCACCAGCACCAGGAACGCCAGCGCCAGGTACGAGCTCAGCGGCCACAGCCACATGCGGTATTTCAGCGCGTTGCGCTCGGCGGTGGTGAGCCCTGCGCGGAACTTGAGCTGCGCCAGCAGGATCATCACCCAGGTCCAGATCGCGCCGAAGGTGGCGATCGAGGTCACCCAGACGAACACCTTCTCCGGCACCAGGTAGTTGGCCAGCACGCCCAGCAGCAGCGCGGCGATCGACAGCAGCAGCGCGTTGCGCGGCACGCCGTTCTTCGAAGTGCGGGCGAAGGTGGCCGGGGCCTGGCCGTTCTGCGCCAGGCTGTAGAGCATGCGCCCGGTGCTGAAGATGCCGCCGTTGCACGACGACAGCGCGGCGGTGATCACCACGAAGTTGATGATGCCGGCGGCGGTCTTGATGCCGAGGCGCTCGAAGGTCATCACGAACGGGCTGCCCTGGCTGCCGATCTCGTTCCACGGATAGATCGACAGGATCACGAACAGCGCGCCCACGTAGAACAGCAGGATGCGCCAGAACACCGAACCGATGGCCTGGGGGATGGTCTTCTGCGGGTTGCGCGCTTCGCCGGCGGTCAGGCCGATCATTTCCACGCCCAGGTAGGCGAACATCACCATCTGCAGCGACATCAGCACGCCGGTCACGCCGTTGGGCATGAAGCCGCCGTTGCTCCACAGGTTGGAGATGCCCATGGCCACGCCGTCGTTACCGAAGCCGAAGGCGATGATGCCGATGCCGCCGAGCACCATGGCAATGATGGTGACGATCTTGATCAGGGCGAACCAGAACTCGAACTCGCCGAACGCCTTGACCGCGATCAGGTTGATCGCGCCCATGCTGCCCAGGGCCATCAGCGCCCAGATCCAACGCGGCACGTCGGGGAACCAGATGCCCATGTAGATGGCCACCGCGGTGATCTCGGCGACACAGGTCACCAGCCACAGGAACCAGTAGTTCCAGCCCGTGAGGAAGCCCGCCAGGGGGCCGAGGTAGTCTTGCGCGTAGCGGCTGAAGGAGCCTGCCACCGGGTTGTGCACGGCCATCTCGCCGAGGGCGCGCATGATCACCAGGATGGCCAGGCCGCCGATGATGTAGGAGAGCATGATGGCGGGGCCGGCCATTTCGATGGCCTTGGCCGATCCCAGGAACAGGCCGACGCCGATACAGGCGCCAAGGGCCATCAGACGGATGTGCCGTTCGCCCAGCTCGCGCTTGAGCGGGCCGCCCTGGACGGACTCGTCGGGGGCAGGATGGTTGCCGACTGGCATAGCAATACAACCTCATTTTGTTATTGGATTTGACCTTCGTGCAGCACCGGCCGCGCCGATAGGCGGGGCGTCGTCTCGCCAGGCCGCCTTGTGGGCGGGCCTGTCCACCGGGCGCGGGGCGCCGGCGGGTCGAAGGGGGCGAGCAGTATAGGAAGCCACTTGCAGGGCTTTTCACTATATACAGCGGGATATTTGGCGAGAATTCTCGGCAAAAAGCCCTTCACCGGAGGGGCATTCTGGCCTCGCTCCGCCCATGCACAGGAATGGGGCAGCTACATTAACAACATTGCCGAAGAATGGAAGTCGCACCAAAGGCGCATGTTCATACGCGATTGCTAGAAGCTTCTTACAAATTTTTCACCAAACTGGGCCAGCGTCTAAGCTTCAGACAAGTAACGCGAAAACACTTGGCCGGACTTAAGACTATGGGCGCACTGTGGCAATCGGAACCAACCGGAACGGAAGCACCCAAAGCACCTCAGGCTGAAGCCCCCTTGCCCAAGACCCCACGTCAGCGCCGCCTGTGGTGGCGCCTGATCCTGCTCATCCTGCTGATCGGCCTGGTCGCGGTGGGCCTGGCAGCCTACGACGAGTTCCAGACCTCACGCCTGCAATCGCGCGAGTTCAGCCGCCTGGCCGGCACCCTCACCTACGCCCTGGAGCCCGGCCCGAGCGACGCCATCGTCTACCCGGGCGAGGGCCCCTTCGACAGGCGCCTGGGCTACAGCGCCCTGGGCGAGTTCCTGCCGCGACTGCTCAAGCGCGACTACCTGATCAACCAGCAGGTGCGTTTCTCCCCGGCGCTGATGAACTACGTCGATCACGGCCTGTTCGTGCCCTACGTGGAGAAGATCCAGGCCGGCCTGTCGATCACCGACTGCCGCGGCGACATGCTCTACCAGTACAACTACCCGCAGCACCTGTACCCGAACTTCGCGGCGATCCCGCCGGTAATGGTCAACAGCCTGCTGTTCATCGAGAACCGCGACCTGCTCGACCCGAAGGACCCGCAGAACAACCCGGCGGTGGACTGGCCGCGTTTCGCCAAGGCCGCCTACAGCCAGGTGGCCAAGTACCTGGCGCTGCCCGGGCAGTCGGCCGGCGGCAGCACCCTGGCCACCCAGCTGGAGAAGTACCGGCATTCGCCCGACGGGCTGACCGTCTCGGGCGCCGAGAAGATCCGCCAGATGATTTCCGCCAGCGTGCGCGCCTACCAGGGCGGCCCGGACACCACCGAGGCCCGCGAACGCATCGTGCGCGACTACCTCAACAGCGTGCCGCTGTCGGCGGTACCCGGTCACGGCGAGGTGCACGGCATGGCCGAGGGTCTGCGGGTGTGGTACGGCGCCGACTTCGACCAGGTCAACCAGGCCCTCACCTCCACCGCCAGCGACGAAAAAAGCATGGGCGAGCGCGGCCTGGCCCTGCGTCAGGTGCTGTCGCTGATGATCGCCCAGCGCCGCCCTTCGCACTACCTGTCCAAGGGCCGCATCGAGCTGGCCGAGCTCACCGACTCACACATCCGCGTGCTGGCGGCAAACGGCATCATCGAGCGCCCCCTGGCCGACGCCGCCCTGGCCAGCAAGGCGGTGTACCGCGATTGGGTGGCCCAACCGACCATCGTGCCGATCATCACCAACAAAGGCATCAGCTTGGCCCGCAATCGCCTGGCGGCCATGCTCAACCGGCCGCTGTACGACCTCGACCGCCTCGACCTGTCGGCCACCAGTACCCTGCAGGCCGACCTGCAGGTGCAGGTCAGCCAGTACCTGAAGAACCTCGCCGACCCGGAGTTCGCCGCGCAGATCGGCCTGATCGGCGAACGCCTGCTCACCGCCAAGACCACCGACCAGGTGAGCTACAGCTTCACCCTGTTCGAACGCACCGCCGACGGCTCGCGGGTGCGGGTGCAGACCGACAGCACCAACCAGCCCTTCGACATCAACGAAGGCAGCAAGCTCGAACTGGGCTCCACCGCCAAGCTGCGGGTGCTGACCACCTACCTGGAAATCATCGCCGAGCTGCACGACAAGTACGCCGGCAAGCCGGCAGCCGAGCTGAAGAAGGTCCCGGTGGCCGAACTCGACCGCCTCACCCAGTGGTCGCTGGAATGGCTGATGCAGAACAGCAAGAACCAGAGCCTGGACGCCATGCTCGACGCGGCGCTCGAACGCAAGTACTCGGCCAACACCGGCGAGGCCTTCTTCACCGGTGGCGGCATGCATGTGTTCAACAACTTCCGCAAGGAAGACAACAACCGCAACCCGACCCTCAAGGATGCCCTGCGCGAGTCGATCAACCTGCCGTTCATCCGCCTGATGCGCGACATCGTGCGCTACGTCACCTACCAGCAGCCGTTCAACCGCGAACCACTGCTCAGGGACGACAGCGACCCGCGCCGCCAGGAATACCTGGCGCGCTTCGCCGACCGCGAAGGCTCCAACTACACCATGCGTTTCTGGAAGAAGTACCAGCGCAAGACCTCGCAGCAGCGCCTGGACACCTTCCTCGACAGCATGCGCGTGACCCCGCAGCGCCTGGCCGCGGTACACCGCTACCTGTTCCCCGAGGCCGGCCAGGAGACCTTCAACGCTTTCGTCCGCGCCCACAGCAAGGAAGACAAGAAGGCCATGGCCAAGCTCACCGACGGCCGCCTGGTGGAGATGTACGAAGCCTACGGCCCGGGCAAGTACGACCTGCCCGACCAGGGCTATATCGCCAAGGTCCACCCGCTGGACCTGTGGCTGCTCGGCTACCTGCTGAAGAACCCCGGCGCCTCGCTCAAGGACGCCCTCAACGCCAGCCGCTTCGAGCGCCAGGAGGTCTACAGCTGGCTGTTCAAGAGCCGCCACCAGGGCGCCCGCGACAGCCGCATCCGCACCATGGTCGAGATCGAGGCGTTCACCGATATCCACCAGCGCTGGAAGCGCGTCGGCTACCCGTTCGATCACCTGGTGCCGTCGCTAGCCACCGCCATTGGCAGCTCCGGCGACCGCCCGGCCGCGCTGTCCGAACTGGTCGGGATCATCCAGAACGACGGCGTGCGCCTGCCCACGCTGCGCATCGACACCCTGCACTTCGCCCAGAACACCCCCTATGAGACGCAGCTGATCAGCGACCCGGACCGTGGCCAGCGGATCCTCCCAGTGGAAGTCGCCCGGGCGCTCAAGGGCGCCATGTCGCAGGTGGTCGACGCCGGCACCGCGCGGCGCATCTCCGGCAGCTTCAAGCTGCACGACGGCACCCCGCTGGTGATGGGCGGCAAGACCGGCACCGGCGACAACCGCATCGAAAGCTTCGGCGCCGGCGGCCGGTTGATCGGCTCGCGTTCGCTGAACCGCACCGCGACCTTCGTGTTCTTCCTCGGCGACAACCACTTCGGCACCCTCACCGCGTTCGTCCCGGGGCGCTCGGCAGAAGCCTTCACGTTCACCTCGGCGCTGCCGGTTCAGGTGCTCAAGGGCATGGCGCCGATCCTCATGCCGTACCTGGAGCCGGGCAACCCCACCGCCTGCAAGGCGCCGCAGGTGACGGGCCAGTCCTGAACCATCAAGAAATTAGATGATAATCATCTGCATTTGAAGGCTTGTCTTTAGATATATCTTGAGTAATATCTTACGATATATCTAAACAGACGGAGCCCTTCCCCATGCGCGACCACGACCCCTTCGAACGCCGCCCCGGCCGCGGCGAGCGTGGCCCGCGGGTGTTCGCCCCGGGCGACCTGAAGCTGCTGATGCTGTCGATGCTGGCCGAGCAACCCGGCCACGGCTACGACCTGATCCGCCAGATCGAGACCCTCTTCGACGGCAGCTACAGCCCCAGCCCCGGGGTGATCTACCCCACCCTCAGCTACCTCGAGGAAGCCGAGCTGGTCACCGGCGCCATCCAGGGCAGCAAGCGCCTCTACGCCATCACCGATGCCGGCCGCAGTGCCCTGCAGGAACAGGCCGTCGCCCTCGACGGCGTGCGCATGCGCATCGAGGTGAGCAAGCGTGCGCTGCGCGGCCACGACCGGCCGCCGGAAATCCACGAAGCCGTCGGCAACCTGCGCCACGCCCTGCACATGCACAGTGGCCGCTGGACCAGCGAAGAGATCGAGCGGGTGCGCAACCTGCTCAACGACACCGCCAAGGCCATCGCCTCCGGGCCGGCCACCCCTGTTACGGAGAACACCCCATGAGCGACACCATTCATCGCGTCAACCACGAGATCCGCCAGCGCCGCCTCGAAGTGCTGCGGGTCACCGACCTCACCCCACGCATGCGCCGCATCACCCTCGGTGGCGCGGAGCTGGCCGGCTTCACCAGTGTCGGCACGGACGACCACATCAAGCTGCTGTTCGCCTGCACGCCCGAAGAGCAGCAGGCCATCGACGCGCGCCACCTGGGCCGCGACGGCGGCGCCCGGCCGACCATGCGCGAATACACGCCACGGCGCATCGACCTGGTGAACAACCAGCTGGATATCGATTTCGTCCTGCATGGCGACGGCCCCGCCTCTACCTGGGCAGCCCAGGCCGCGCCTGGCCAGACCCTGGACATCGCCGGCCCGCGGGCCTCGATGGTGGTGCCGGATATCTTCGACAGCTACCTGCTGATCGGCGACGAGACGGCGATCCCGGCCATTGCCCGGCGCCTGGAGGAACTGCCGGCGGGCCGCCAGGTGCTGGCGGTGATCCAGATCGAGGACGAGCAGGAGCGCCAGGCGCTGACGAGCAAGGCCCAGGTCGAGGTGATCTGGGTGCGCCGGCACCAGGAAGATGTGCTGGAACGGGTCAAGCACCTGGCGTTGCCCCAGGGCCGGTTGTATGGCTGGGTGGCACTGGAGAAGGCACTGACCCGCCAGGCCAAGGCGCTGCTGCTGGAGAAAGGCGTGCCCGAGGATGCCCTCAAGGCAGCGGCTTACTGGCGAGCTGACGGTACCGTCGACAACGAATGATCAGAATCTGCACACCCCGGTGTAGGAGCGGCCTTGTGCCGCGAAAGGGCCGCGCAGCGGCCCCGGGGTCTCAGCGCCAGGTCAGAAATTGCTGGGGCCGCTGCGCGGCCCTTTCGCGGCACAAGGCCGCTCCTACACGGGTTGCATATCGGCAACCTCACGACAGCCTGCGCCAGCGATCCAACCCCAACAATACCAACCCGATCCCCCAGAACCCCGCCAGCACCATCAGGGCATTGCCCAGCACCTGCCCATATCCCAACCGTGCCACATCGATGAACGGGTAGGGATAGACCCCGATCTCATGCCCGCGCAACAGCACGAAGGCGAAATACAGCGCCGGGTACAACGTCCAGGCCGCCAGGTGCCAGAGCCGCAACCGCCCCTTGGGCACCTCCAGCCACCAGTACAGGACGAACACCAGCGGCATCACATCGTGCAGCAGTTCGTCCGCCAGCCACTGCCAGCCCTGGGGCTGCCACAGGTGGCGCAGCAACAGGCTGTAGGCCAGCGCCACCAGCAGGATGCTCGCGGCGATGCACGCGCTCACCGCCGGCGACAGGAACCAGCGCCTGGCCGCCGACTCGCGGCCGAACGCGGCCTGGCTGAGCACGGTGGCCACCAGTGTGTTGCTCAATACGGTGAAATAACAGAACAGGTTGACCAGCCCGCCGATCAGGCTGGCCTGCTCCTGCCAGCGCGCCAGCAGCACCAGGTACAACTGGATCGCCAGGCCGGTCCAGCCGAGGACGGCCGCCAGGGTCAGCCAGGGGCGGCGCGCCATCAGCCTTTGCGCTGCAGCTTCACATACAGCTGCTCGACCTTTTCCCGTGCCCACGGGGTCTTGCGCAGGAAGGTCAGGCTCGACTTGATGCTCGGGTCGCTCTTGAAGCAGCGGATGTCGACGCGCTCGGCCAGGCCTTGCCATTGGTAGTGCGCCACCAGCTCGGTGAGGATCTGCTCGAGGGTCTTGCCGTGCAGCGCGTTGTGATTGGCCGTGCTCATGCCAGTGCTCCAGGTTCGGGAAGGTGCGCACCTTACACGAGTGTAGTGGGGTAGTGGCATCTGCAGCCTGCCTGTAGGAGCGGCCTTGTGCCGCGAAAGGGCTGCAAAGCAGCCCCGGCGATCTATGCCATGGCCACGATCCTGGGGCCGCTTTGCGCCCCTTTCGCGGCGCAAGGCCGCTCCTACAGGGTAAACGCGCCACCTCACAAAGTACTGGCCAGTGGCAAACAGCTTGTGATGAAATGTTATAAAGTAACCAATGACAATTCTGCCAAGGAACGCCACATCCCCATGCGTCACACGCCGCTGTACCTCTCTCCCCTTGCCGTCGCGCTCTGGCTGGCCTCCACCTCCAGCCAGGCCGTCGAACTGCAACCCCAGGTGATCACCGCCAACCCGCTGGGCAACGCCCAGCTGGCCGCGCCCAGTACCGTCCTCGAAGGCGACGACCTGCTGCAACAGCAGCACGGCAGCCTCGGTGAAACCCTCAACAAACAGCCTGGCGTCGCCTCCACCTGGTTCGGCCCCGGCGCCAGCCGCCCGGTGATCCGCGGACTGGACGGCGACCGTATCCGTATCCTGCGCAACGGCGTTGGCGCCCTGGACGCCTCGTCGCTGTCCTACGACCACGCCGTGCCACTGGACCCGGTGACCGTCGAGCGAGTCGAGATCGTCCGCGGCCCGGCCGCCCTGCTGTATGGCGGCAACGCCATCGGCGGCGTGGTCAACACCTTCGACAACCGCATCCCCGACTCGCCCATCGACGGCATCCACGGCGCGGGCGAGCTGCGCTACGGCGGCGCCGACACCACCCGCAGCAGCGCCGGCAAGCTGGAGGCCGGCAACGGTGCCTTCGCCCTGCACCTGGACGCCAACAGCCGCCAGTTCAACGACCTGCGCATCCCCGGCTACGCCCGCAGCTCGAAGGTTCGCGATGCCGACGAGCCCGGCAGCAAGCATCGCCTGAAAAACAGCGATGGGCGTCAGGACGGCGGTGCGATCGGCGGTTCCTACCATTGGGACCATGGCTACACCGGCCTGTCCTACAGCCGCTACGACAGCAACTACGGCTCGGTGGCCGAGCCCGGCGTGCGCCTGGACATGCAGCAGGACCACTACGGCTTCGCCTCGGAACTGCGCGACCTCGACGGGCCGTTCAGCTCGGTCAAGGTCGATGCCGGCTACACCGACTACCAGCACCGCGAGATCGAAAGCGGCGAGGTGCACACCACCTTCAAGAACAAGGGCTACGAGGCGCGCATCGAGGCCCGTCACCAGCCGCTGGGCCCGGTCGAGGGGGTGATCGGCGCCCAGGTCAGCCGCAACGAATTCTCCGCGCTGGGCGAGGAAGCCTTTGTCCCGCACACCGACACCGACAGCCTGGCGCTGTTCCTGCTCGAGCAATGGCAGGCCAGCGAACGCCTGAACCTGAGCCTGGGCGCGCGCCTGGAACACACCCGGGTCGATCCGGACGCCAAGGGCAACGAGAATTTCGCCGGCGCCGACAGCGCCAGCAGCTTCAACGCCTTCAGCCTGTCCTCGGGCGCGGTGTACCAGCTCGACCCGGTCTGGTCGCTGGCCGCCAACCTCGGCTACACCGAGCGCGCGCCGACCTTCTACGAGCTGTACGCCAACGGTGCCCACGTGGCCACCGGCGCCTACGAGATCGGTGATCCGAACCTGAACAAGGAAAAGGCCATCTCCACCGACCTGGCCCTGCGCTTCGACAACGGCACACACAAGGGCAGCGTCGGCGTGTTCTACAGCCACTTTCGCAACTACATCGGCCTGATCGGCACCGGCAACCTGCGTGAAGGCCATGATCACGACCATGACGATCATGACCACGATCACGACCACGGCGATATCCCCGAGTATGCCTACCAGGGCGTGCGGGCACGCTTCTACGGCATCGAGGCCCAGGACCGCTGGCAACTGCTGGAAAACCGCTACGGCAGCTTCGCCCTGGAACTGTCCGGCGACTACACCCGGGCCAAGAACCTCGACAGCGGCGAGCCGCTGCCGCGCATCGCCCCGCTGCGCCTGAACAGTGGCCTGGTCTGGGAGCTGGACCGCTGGCAGGCGCGGGTCGATGTACAGCACGCCGCGTCACAGCAGCGCAAACCGGCCAACGAGACCCGCACAGACGGTTACACCACCCTCGGCGCCAGCCTGGGGTATCGCTTCGACATCGGCCAGAGTGAATGGCTGGCCTTCGTGCGCGGCGAGAACCTCACCGACCAGACCGTGCGCTATGCCAGCTCGATCCTGCGCGATATCGCGCCGGCGCCGGGGCGTAGTGTGCAGGTAGGGCTGCGTACTTCCTTCTAAGGTTCCTCTGTGGGAGCGGGTTTACCCGCGAATGCGGTAGTGGATTCAACATTGCATTCGCGGGTAAACCCGCTCCCACATTGGCCCGGCACTTCGAACTGTTACCCCATCAGCAACAATCCCCTGCGACATTTTGTCTTTTTTTCTTACAACTTCCCCTATATCCTCCCCGCCGCAAGCTGAATCGCTTCACTCGTTTCCCAACGCAGTCATTTCCCTTCGAAGATCTCGCACTTCGTTGCGCTTGCCGTTTCCTCAACAATCAAAAGATAGCGCTATCTCATGCTCCAGCTGCCCAATACCCGCTACTCCGGCCTCGCCCTCGCCACCCTGCTCGGCGCCCTGTCCCCCACCACCAGCGCCAGCGAGATGTTCGCCAAGGACTCGCCGTGGATGCTCGGCGACTGGGGCGGGACCCGCAGCGAGCTGCTGGAGAAAGGCTACGACTTCACCCTCGGCTACACCGGCGAGATGGGCAGCAACCTGCACGGCGGCTACAGCCATGACCGCGCGGCACGCTACAGCGACCAGTTCACCTTCGGCGTGAACATGGACCTGCAGAAGATCCTCGGCTGGCACGACACCGAGTTCCAGCTGACCGTCACCGAACGCCACGGCGACAACATCAGCAACGACCGCATCAACGACCCGCGCGTCGGCGGTTTCACCTCGGCCCAGGAAGTCTGGGGCCGTGGCGAGACCTGGCGACTGACGCAGATGTGGATCAAGCAGAAATACTTCGATGGCGCGCTGGATGTGAAATTCGGCCGCTTCGGCGAAGGCGAGGACTTCAACAGCTTCCCCTGCGACTTCCAGAACCTGGCCTTCTGCGGCTCGCAAGTGGGCAACTGGGTCGGTGGCATCTGGTACAACTGGCCGGTCAGCCAGTGGGCCCTGCGCGTGCGCTACAACCTGAACGACGAACTCTACGCCCAGGTCGGCGTGTTCGAGCAGAACCCCTCCAACCTCGAGAGCGGCAACGGCTTCAAGCTCAGCGGCAGCGGCACCCAGGGCGCGGTGATGCCGATCGAACTGGTCTGGAGCCCACGGGTCAATGGCCTGAAAGGGGAATATCGCGCCGGCTACTACTACAGTAATGCCAAGGCACAGGATGTACTCAAGGACAGCAACGGCGCGCCAGCCGCCATCAGCGGCGCCGCCTACCGCAGCAGCTCGAGCAAGCATGGCCTGTGGCTGGGCGCCCAGCAGCAGGTGACCGCGCTGGCCTCGGACCAGTCGCGTGGCCTGAGCCTGTTCGCCAATGCCACGGTGCACGACAAGAAGACCAATGCCATCGACAACTATGTGCAGGCAGGTGTGGTTTACAAGGGGCCCTTCGATGCCCGCGCCAAGGACGACATCGGTTTCGCCCTGGCCCGCGTGCACGTCAATCCCGGCTACCGCAAGAACGCCCGCCTCATCAACCAGGCCAACGGCCTGGACGACTACGACAACCCCGGCTTCCTGCCCGTGCAGGACACCGAGTACAGCGCCGAACTCTATTACGGCATCCACCTGGCCGACTGGCTCACCGTGCGTCCGAACCTGCAGTACATCCGCCATCCGGGCGGGGTGTCGCGGGTCGACGACGCCCTGATCGGTGGCCTGAAGATCCAGAGCAGTTTCTAACCCGACCCTTTCACACTACGGAGAACAGACGATGAGCACTGACGGTGCCAAGAATGGAACCCGCTGGCTACCGCGCCTGATGGGCGTATTGCTGCTGCTGATGGGCCTGGCCCTGCTGGCCGGCGGCATCAAGCTGAGCCAGTTGGGTGGCTCGCTTTACTACCTGATTGCCGGTATCGGCTTCGCCCTGTCCGGCATCCTGCTGCTGGCCAAGCGCCGTATCGCCCTGGGCCTGTATGGCCTGGTGCTGCTGGGCAGCACCGCCTGGGCGCTGCTGGAAGTCGGCCTGGACTGGTGGCAGCTGGTGCCACGCCTGGCCATCTGGTTCGCCATCGGCGTGGTCCTGCTGCTGCCGTGGGCGCGCCGCCCGCTGGTCGGCCCGGCGTCGAAGGTCAACACCGCCCTGCTCAGCGTCGCCGTGGTCGCCTCCGGCGCCACCGCCGTGGCCAGCCAGTTCACCCACCCGGGCGAGATCCGTGGCGAGTTCACCCGCGACAACAGCGAGATGGGCAGCGCCGCCCCGGCCATGCCGGACGGTGAATGGCAGGCCTACGGCCGCACCGAGCACGGCGACCGCTACTCGCCGCTGCGCCAGATCACCCCGCAGAACGCCTACCGCCTGGAAGAGGCCTGGCGCATCCGCACCGGCGACCTGCCGACTGAAAACGACCCAGTGGAGCTGACCAACCAGAACACCCCGCTGAAGGTCAACGGCATGCTCTATGCCTGCACCGCCCACAGCCGCCTGCTGGCCCTGGACCCGGACACCGGCGCCGAGATCTGGCGCTACGACCCACAGGTCAAGAGCCCCACCGGCACCTTCAAGGGCTTCGCCCACATGACCTGCCGCGGCGTCTCGTACTATGACGAGAACAGCTACGTCAGCCGTGACGGCAGCCCCGCGCCGAAGATCACCGACGCAGGCCAGGCCGTGGCCCAGGCCTGCCCGCGCCGTCTTTACCTGCCCACCGCCGATGCCCGCCTGATCGCCATCAACGCCGACACCGGCAAGGTCTGCGAAGGCTTCGCCAACCAGGGCGTGATCGACCTGACCCGCGGTATCGGCCCGTTCACCGCCGGTGGCTACTACTCCACCTCGCCGGCGGCGATCACCCGCAGCCTGGTGATCATCGGTGGCCACGTCACCGACAACGAATCGACCAACGAGCCGTCCGGCGTGATCCGCGCCTACGACGTGCACGACGGCCACCTGGTGTGGAACTGGGACAGCAACAACCCGGACGACACCAAGCCCCTGGCCGACGGCAAGTTCTACAGCCGCAACTCGGCCAACATGTGGTCGATCGCCAGCGTCGATGAAGACCTCGGCATGATCTACCTGCCGCTGGGCAACCAGACCCCCGACCAGTGGGGCGCCGACCGTACCCCGGGCGCGGAGAAGTACAGCGCCGGCATCGTCGCCCTGGACCTGGCCACCGGCAAGGCGCGCTGGAACTACCAGTTCACCCACCACGACCTGTGGGACATGGACGTCGGCAGCCAGCCGACCCTGGTTCACCTGAAGACCGATGACGGCGTCAAGCCGGCGGTCATCGTGCCGACCAAGCAAGGCAGCCTGTACGTGCTCGACCGCCGCGACGGCACGCCGATCGTGCCGATTCGCGAGATCCCGGTACCGCAGGGCGCCGTGAAAGGCGACCACACCGCGCCGACCCAGGCCCGCTCCGACCTCAACCTGCTCGGCCCCGAGCTGACCGAACAGGCCATGTGGGGCGCCACGCCGTTCGACCAGATGCTCTGCCGCATCCAGTTCCGCAGCCTGCGCTACGAAGGCCAGTACACCCCGCCGTCCGAGCAGGGCAGCCTGGTCTACCCGGGCAACGTCGGCGTGTTCAACTGGGGCAGCGTGTCGGTCGACCCGGTGCGCCAGATCCTCTTCACCTCGCCGAACTACATGGCCTTCGTGTCGAAGATGATCCCGCGCGAGCAGGTGGCCGAAGGCAGCAAGCGCGAAAGCGAGACCAGCGGCGTGCAGCCGAACGCCGGCGCGCCGTACGCGGTGACCATGCACCCGTTCATGTCGCCGCTCGGTATCCCGTGCCAGGCGCCAGCCTGGGGCTATGTGGCGGCCATCGACCTGTTCACCAACAAGGTAGTGTGGAAGCACAAGAACGGCACCACCCGCGACAGCACCCCGGTGCCGATCGGCATGCCGGTGGGCGTGCCGAGCATGGGTGGCTCGATTGTCACCGCCGGTGGCGTGGGCTTCCTCAGCGGCACCCTGGACCAGTACCTGCGCGCCTATGACGTGAAGAACGGCCAGGAGCTGTGGAAGGGCCGCCTGCCGGCAGGCGGCCAGGCCACGCCGATGACCTACACCGGCAAGGACGGCAAGCAGTACGTGCTGGTGACCGCCGGCGGCCATGGCTCGCTGGGCACCCGCATGGGTGATTACATCATCGCTTACAAACTGGCCGAGTAAGCCTCATCGCGGGGCAAGTCGAGGCGCCGAACCGCCGCTCCCACGCAGCCTGTATGGGGCTCGTGGGAGCGGCGGTTCGGCGCCCCGACTTGCCCCGCGATGGTTTCACCCCGTTCGTCTACCATTGAAACCCATCCTCCCCTGCCCCATCTAAGCACCATAGCCATTCACGCAGGTGCCCCATGAGCGACCAGCAGGATTTCCCGGAACATCCCGACGAACACAGCGAAGTCGAACACCTCGATCCCTCGGCCGCCCCCGGCCACCACCTCGCCCTGCCCGGCCAGCAGCTGCCGGACAAGGTCTACGTAATCCCGATCCACAACCGCCCGTTCTTCCCCGCGCAAGTGCTGCCGGTGATCGTCAACGAAGAACCCTGGGCCGAAACCCTCGACCTGGTCGCCAAGACCCCGCACCACTCCCTGGCGCTGTTCTTCATGGACACCCCGCCGGAAGACCACCGCCACTTCGACACCAAGGCCCTGCCCGAGTACGGCACCCTGGTGAAGGTGCACCACGCCAGCCGCGAAGGCGGCAAGCTGCAGTTCGTCGCCCAGGGCCTGACCCGGGTGCGCATCCGCACCTGGCTCAAGCACCATCGTCCGCCCTACCTGGTGGAAGTCGACTACCCACGCCAGCCGGCGGAACCCACCGACGAGGTCAAGGCCTACGGCATGGCCCTGATCAACGCGATCAAGGAACTGCTGCCGCTCAACCCACTGTACAGCGAAGAGCTGAAGAACTACCTCAACCGCTTCAGCCCCAACGACCCGTCACCGCTGACCGACTTCGCCGCCGCCCTCACCTCGGCCACCGGCAACCAGCTGCAGGAAGTGCTCGACTGCGTGCCCATGCTCAAGCGCATGGAAAAGGTCCTGCCGATGCTGCGCAAGGAAGTCGAGGTGGCCCGGCTGCAGAACGAGATATCCGCCGAGGTAAACCGGCAGATCGGCGAGCACCAGCGCGAGTTCTTCCTCAAGGAACAGCTCAAGGTCATCCAGCAGGAGCTGGGCCTGACCAAGGACGACCGCAGCGCCGACCTGGAGCAGTTCCAGCAGCGCCTGGAGGGCAAGACCCTGCCTGACCAGGCGAAAAAACGCATCGACGAGGAGATGGGCAAGCTGGCCATCCTCGAAACCGGCTCGCCGGAGTACGCCGTCACCCGCAACTACCTGGAATGGGCCACGGCCCTGCCTTGGGGCGTGTACGGCAAGGACAAGCTCGACCTCAAGCACGCGCGCAAGGTACTCGACCGTCACCACGCGGGCCTGGACGACATCAAGGAGCGCATCCTCGAGTTCCTCGCCGTGGGCGCCTGGAAAGGTGAGATCAGTGGCTCCATCGTGCTGCTGGTGGGTCCGCCGGGCGTGGGCAAGACCAGCATCGGCAAGTCCATCGCCGAATCCCTGGGCCGGCCGTTCTACCGCTTCAGTGTCGGCGGCATGCGCGACGAGGCCGAGATCAAGGGCCACCGCCGCACCTACATCGGCGCACAGCCGGGCAAGCTGGTGCAGGCGCTGAAGGAAGTCGAGGTGATGAACCCGGTGATCATGCTCGACGAGATCGACAAGATGGGCCAGAGCTACCAGGGCGACCCGGCCTCGGCACTGCTGGAGACCCTCGACCCCGAGCAGAACGTCGACTTCCTCGACCATTACCTGGACCTGCGCCTGGACCTGTCCAAGGTGCT
Organism: Pseudomonas sp. 2hn; assembly: GCF_019646095.1. Classification (NCBI taxonomy): domain Bacteria; kingdom Pseudomonadati; phylum Pseudomonadota; class Gammaproteobacteria; order Pseudomonadales; family Pseudomonadaceae; genus Pseudomonas; species Pseudomonas sp. 2hn. The sequence continues at coordinate 4,616,308 of NZ_CP081016.1, forward strand.
GTTCGTCTGCACCGCCAACACCCTCGACTCGATCCCCGGCCCGTTGCTCGACCGCATGGAAGTGATCCGCCTGTCCGGCTACATCACCGAGGAAAAGCTCGCCATCGCCAAGCGCCACCTGTGGCCCAAGCAGCTGGACAAGGCCGGCGTGGCCAAGGCCAGCCTGAGCATCAACGACGCCGCGCTGCGCGCGGTGATCGAAGGTTATGCCCGCGAAGCCGGTGTGCGCCAGCTGGAGAAACAGCTGGGCAAGCTGGTGCGCAAGTCGGTGGTCAAGCTGCTGGAGGATCCGCAGGCCAAGCTCAAGATCGGCACCAAGGACCTCGAGCCCGCCCTGGGCATGCCGGTGTTTCGCAGCGAGCAGGTACTGGCCGGCAAGGGCGTGATCACAGGTCTTGCCTGGACCAGCATGGGCGGCGCCACCCTGCCGATCGAGGCCACGCGCATCCACACCCTCGGCCGCGGCCTCAAGCTCACCGGCAAGCTGGGTGATGTGATGAAGGAATCGGCGGAAATCGCCTACAGCTATGTCAGCTCGAACCTCAAGCAGTTCGGCGGCACGCCCGGCTATTTCGACGAGGCCTTCATCCACCTGCATGTCCCTGAAGGCGCGACGCCCAAGGATGGCCCCAGCGCCGGCGTGACCATGGCCAGCGCCCTGCTGTCGCTGGCCCGGGACCAGGCGCCGAAGAAAGGCGTGGCGATGACCGGCGAACTGACCCTGACCGGCCAGGTACTGCCGATCGGCGGGGTGCGCGAGAAGGTGATCGCGGCGCGCCGGCAGAAGATCTTCGAACTGATCCTGCCGGAGGCCAACCGCGGCGATTTCGAGGAGTTGCCGGAGTACCTGAAGGACGGCTTGACCGTGCATTTCGCCAAGCGCTTTGCCGACGTGGCGAAAGTGCTGTTCTGAACGCCCAGCCGGGCCACTGTAGGAGCGGCCTTGTGTCGCGATAGGGCCGCACAGCGGCCCCGGCTATTTCAAAGTAGGCCAGAGACCCTGGGGGTGCTTCGCACCCCTTTCGCGACGCAAGGCCGCTCCTACAGGGCTCGTGCATGGCAATGAGACGCCAACACTGCCATCACAAACTTCCATCTGCTTCGGTTATCCTCAGGCAACTTCAGCCTCAGGAGCCACCATGTCCGCCCCTCGTCTGCTCGTTCCCCTGGGCCTGGCCCTGCTCACCGCCTGCGCCCAGCAACCGCAACGCACCGTCGAACTGGACGGCGAAAGCGAGTGCCCCACGCGCCTGGTCGTCGGCCAGACCATGACCCTCACCCTGCCCAGCAACCCCACCACCGGCTACCGCTGGCTGCTGCAGAACCCGGCGCCGGAGATCCTGCGCAGCCTCGGCCCCGAGGTGTACAGCTCCCCGGAACAGGCCGGCATCGTCGGCAGCGGCGGGCTTTCTTCCTGGCGCTTCCAGGCCAAGGCCGCAGGCGAGGGTCACCTGATCCTGGTCTACCAGCAGCCCTGGGCCCCTGAAGTGCGGCCGGTGCAGACCTTCGATTGCGCCATCCGGGTGAAGTGAGCGGACGGCGCCGGTCAGTGAGTCATGCAAGCTTGCCGTGGTTTGGCTAGAATGCCGCCCCTGTAGATTGCCAGCCGCCTGGACCCACCCGTGAGCAAACAACCCGACCGCCTTTTCGCCCAACCCCTGGAGCAGGTGCCCGACTTCGTCTTCAACGAAGACGTGGTGCAGGTGTTCCCGGACATGATCAAGCGCTCGGTGCCCGGTTACCCGACCATTGTCGAGAACCTCGGCGTGCTGGCCGCGCGCTTCGCCCAGCCGAACTCCGCGCTGTATGACCTCGGCGCCTCGCTGGGCGCGGTGACCCAGGCGCTGCGTCGCCATGTGCGCACGGACGGCTGCCGGGTCATCGCGGTGGACAATTCCGCGGCCATGGTCGAGCGCTGCCGCCAGTACCTCACCGCCCAGGACTCGATGTTCCAGGAGTTGCTGCCGGTGCAGGTGCTGGAGGCCGACATCCTCGCCCTGCCCTTCGAGCCCGCCTCGGTGGTGGCGATGAACTTCACCCTGCAGTTCGTCGCCCCCGAGCAGCGCCTGGAGCTGCTGGGCCGCATCCGCCAGGCCCTGTTGCCGGGCGGTGCGCTGATCCTCTCGGAAAAACTGCGCTTCACCGACGCGCAGGAGCAGGACCTGCTCAACGAACTGCACCTGGACTTCAAACGTGCCAATGGCTACAGCGAACTGGAAATCGCCCAGAAACGCAGCGCCATCGAGAACGTGATGAAGCCCGACACCCTGGAAACCCATGAGCAGCGCCTGCGCGCCGCCGGCTTCTCCAAGGTCGTGCCCTGGTTCCAATGCCTCAACTTCGCCTCGCTGATAGCCCTGCCATGATCGATCTGTCCCCCCTTGTCCGCCGCCTGGCGGGCACGCCCCTTGCCACCTGGTCCCACGGCCTGCAGGCGCAACTCGAAGCCAAGCTGGAGAAGGGCCACGGCGACCTCGACCGCTGGCGCGGCGCCCTCGAGGCACTGCCGCGGCTGACCCCCAGCGAAATCGACCTGGTCGACGGCCTGCGCCTGGACTGCGACTGCGACGACGCCACCCGGGCGCAGATGCGTCAGGCACTGATGGGCCTGTCACCCTGGCGCAAGGGCCCGTTCGACCTGTTCGGCGTGCATGTCGACACCGAGTGGCGCTCGGACTGGAAATGGTCGCGAGTCGGCCCGCACCTGGACCTCAAGGGCAAGCGCGTGCTCGACGTGGGCTGCGGCAATGGCTATTACCAATGGCGCATGCTCGGCGCCGGCGCCGACATGGTCATCGGCGTCGACCCCAACTGGCTGTTCTTCTGCCAGTTCCAGGCCGTGCAGCAGTACCTGCCTGAACTGCCGGCCTGGCACCTGCCATTCGCCCTCGAAGAGCTGCCGGCCAACCTCGAAGGCTTCGACACCGTGTTCTCCATGGGCGTGTTCTACCACCGCCGCTCGCCCATCGAGCACCTGCTGGCGCTCAAGGACTGCCTGGTCAAGGGCGGTGAACTGGTGCTGGAAACCCTGGTGATCGAGGGTGACGAAAACCAGGTGCTGGTACCCGAGGACCGCTACGCGCAGATGCGCAACGTCTGGTTCCTGCCGTCGGTGCCGGCCCTGGAGCTCTGGTTGCGCCGCGCCGGCTTCAGTGATGTGCGCTGCGTCGATGTCAGTGTCACCAGCGTCGAGGAGCAGCGCAGCACCGAGTGGATGCGCTACCAGTCGCTGGGCGACTTCCTCGACCCGAACGACCACGGCAAGACCGTCGAGGGCCTGCCGGCCCCGCGCCGCGCCACATTGCTGGCACGCAAATAAAAAAGGCGCCCATTCGGGCGCCCAGGTTCACCAGCGGCGAGGAGCTGTCGCGGCGCAGGTGTGTGGTACTCAGTCCTCGGCCAGTTCGCGGGCCTTTTCCTCGGCCTTGCGCTCGCGCTCGGCCAGCGCCTGCTGCTTGTCGCCGTACAGGCGCGCCTGGTCGTCGCGGAACGCTTGCCAGAATTGCTTCGAACGCTCCGCGCCGCCTTCGGCGAAAACGCTGGTGCTGCCCAGGGCGAGAATCGCCAGCAGCAGGTACTTGGTCAGGTTCATCGTGCTTGCCTCGTGATAACCGTTTCGACAGGGCCATCATCGCAAGCGGCAGCTAACGCCAAGGTGAGGCGGACATTACAGTCTTGCAAGAGAGCCGCATCGCGGGGCAAGCCCGTTCCCACGGGATCCTGCTGGCTTTCTCGGAGTGGGCTTGCCCCATGATGGCGACGGCCCTGTCAGGCACATGACCCGCGTATTACAAATCCGTTATTCCCGCCGCTTGCCCATTCGCATCCAGTAACATCCTCGCCGCTTGACCCTGATGTCACTACAGGGTCGAGAATCGCCCCCTTTCCACACAGAGCCCGACCATGCGCCTACTGATCATCGAGGACGAACCCCGCACCGCCGACTACCTGCAACAGGGCCTGCGCGAGAACGGCTACGTGGTCGACTGCGCCCACACCGGCACCGACGGCCTGCACCTGGCCCGCCAGCAGGCGTACGACCTGGTAATCCTCGACGTCAACCTGCCCGGGCTCGATGGCTGGGGCGTGCTGCAGCGCCTGCGCGCCGAGTCTTCGACGCGAATCATGATGCTCACCGCCCATGGCCGTCTGGCCGACCGGGTCAAGGGGCTGGACCTGGGCGCCGACGACTACCTGCTCAAGCCCTTCGAGTTTCCCGAACTGCTGGCGCGTATCCGCAGCCTGTTGCGACGCAACGACCAGCACCTGCAGCCGAGCACGCTGAAAGTCGCCGACCTTGAGCTTGACCCCGGCCGCCACCGCGCCTGGCGCGGCGGCCAGCGCATCGACCTGACCGCCAAGGAGTTCGCCCTGCTGCACCTGCTGATGCGCCAGAGCGGCGAGGTGCTGTCGCGTACACAGATCATCTCGCTGGTGTGGGACATGAACTTCGATTGCGACACCAACGTGGTGGAAGTGTCGATCCGCCGCTTGCGGGCAAAGATCGACGACCCGTTCGAGGACAAGCTGATCCACACCCTGCGCGGCGTCGGCTACGTGCTCGAGGCGCGGACGTGAAGCGCCCCAGCCTGTCGCTGCGCCTGGGCCTGACCGTCACCTTGCTGGGGGCGGCGCTGGTCTTGCTGCTGGCGTGCCTGGCGGTATTCGCCCTCGATCATGAGCTGGACAGCCGGGCGCGCAAGGACCTGGCGCGCAAGATGCAGCAGGTCGAACACAACCTGCGCGTCGATCTGCGCAGCGACGACCTCGGCGCCCGCGCCCACCCCCTGCTCGACCTGGTCATGGGCCACGACAACCTCAGCCTCAGCGTGCTGGCCGTCAACGGCCGCCACCCCGCCCTGCTCAGCCTGGGGCCGGCGCTGCAGTCGCAGCACCTGTTGAACCAGGAGGCCGACAACCAGCTGACCTTCCATACCTGGCGCGACGATGATGGTAATCAGATCCTCACGGCCAGCCGTCTGATGCGCCTGCGCGACGACACCCCGGTCAAGGTGCTGATGTCGCTCAACCGCAGCGACGACAACAGCCTGTTGCAGGCCTACCTGAACTCGACCCTGCTGGCCCTGCCGCTGCTGCTGGTGCTGATCGGCATCGCCGCGTGGAAGCTGGTGCAGCGTGGCCTGCGTCCGCTGCGGCATTTTCGCCGGATCGCCGGGCAAGTCTCGACCCAGGACCTGGCGCATCGCCTGCCGGATGAGGGCCTGCCCGTCGAACTGGCCGACCTGGCCCGCGCCATCAACGTCATGCTCGACCGGCTCGACCAGGGCGTGCGCCAGCTGTCGCAGTTCTCCGATGATCTGGCCCACGAACTGCGCACGCCCATCGGCAACCTGATGGGCAAGGCCCAGGTGACCCTGGCCCGCGGGCGTGACGGCGACAAGTACCGCGAAGCCCTGGAGGACAGCGTAGAGGAGCTGACTCGGCTCAACCGCATCATCAACGACATGCTGTTCCTGGCCCAGGTCAGCCAGCCACAGACCCAGGTGGCCCTGGTTCCCGTGGCGCTGGCGGACGAAGTGGCGCGGGTGAGCGAGCTGTTCACCTTCAGCGCCGAACTCAAGGGCATCTCCCTGCACCTGCAAGGCTGGGGTACCGCGATGGCGGACAAGCTGATGTTCCAGCGGGCGCTGTCGAACCTGCTCAGCAATGCGATTCGCCATGGCCCTGAAGGTCAGCCAGTGGCCGTGGGCATCGAGCGAATCGGCGACCAGATCGGCGTGTGGGTGGAAAATCGCGGGCCGGGGATTGGCGAGACATACTTGCCACACCTGTTCGAGCGGTTCTACAGGGCCGGGGCCGGGCGTTCGCGATTGGAAGGCGGGACGGGGTTGGGGCTGGCGATCGTCAAGTCGATCATGCAGCTGCATGGGGGGCGAGTGGAGGTTCAAAGCCAACCAGCGGGCCCGACTCGCTTCACCCTGGTCTTCCAGGCCGAGTGATCCACCGCCAGCGCCGGCCTCTTCGCGGGTAAACCCGCTCCCACAGGGATCTCAACAGCCCTTGGGCTTGCCCATTACCTGTGGGAGCGGGTTCACCCGCGAAAGGGCCGGTACTGAAGAGCGCTGGTCAGCGCGAAGCGGCGACGATCAGTGCCTTCATCTCTGCTACCGCCGCCTTGAAGCCGACGAACAGCGCATGGGCCACCAGCGCATGGCCGATGTTCAGTTCGTTGATGCCCTTGATCGCGGCCACGGCCTCGACGTTGTGGTAGTGCAAGCCATGGCCGGCGTTGACGATCAGCCCCTGGCCAACACCAAATGCCACGCCATCGACAATACGCTTGAGCTCCTCGGCCACCTCGGTCGGCGTCTCGGCGTCAGCGTAGCGCCCCGTGTGCAGTTCGATGGCCGGTGCGCCGACGCGACGTGAGGCCTCGATCTGCCGCTCGTCGGCATCGATGAACAGCGATACTTCAGCGCCGGTGCGCGACAGGCGCTCGACCGCCGCCTTGATCCGTGCCTCCTGGCCGGCCACATCGAGGCCGCCTTCGGTGGTCAGTTCCTGGCGGGTTTCCGGTACCAGGCAGATATGCGCCGGGCGGATCTTCTCGGCGAAGGCCATCATCTCTTCGGTGACGCCCATCTCGAAGTTCATGCGGGTCTGCAGCACATCCTTGAGCAGCAGCACGTCGCGCTCCTGGATATGCCGGCGGTCTTCGCGCAGGTGCACGGTGATGCCGTCGGCACCCGCTTCCTCGGCGTCCAGGGCGGCCTTGACCGGATCCGGATAGCGGGTGCCCCGGGCCTGGCGCAGGGTCGCCACGTGGTCGATGTTGACGCCGAGAAGCATGCGGTTGCTGTGAGTCACGAAGGGGCTCTCCTGAAGATTGAGCCCCACAGCATACGTCGTGCTCAGCGCTTGCGAAACAGTTCCCGGCTGACCAGCGGCCTGGGCCCCAGGTGAACCGCCAGGGCCTGGCGCATCAGGCGCTTGGCGGCGAGCAAGGCGCCGGGCGCGTCCCAGTCGGCCTGGGCCAGGGCCAGCAACTCGCTGCCCTTGAACAGCCCAGGCTGGAACAGCTCGACCCGCTCCAGGCCAGCGTCCACCTGCAGGCGATACAGCCCCTCGGCGACAACGACGCTGTCGTTGACGTCATGGTCCAAAGCGAAGGCATAACCCAGTTCGTCCAGCAGGCGCCATTCGAAGGAGCGCAGCAGCGGCTCCAGCGGACGTCCGGCGGCCAGGGCCTGCAAGGTCAGGGTGTAGTGCTCGAACAACGCCGGGTGCGGCGCCTCGGCGGGCAGCAGGCGCATCAACAGCTCGTTGAGGTAGAGCCCGCTGAACAGCGCGTCACCGTGCAGCCAGGCCGCGATGCCAATGCTGTCCAGGCGACCGACGTTCTTCAGTTCGCCGCGCCCGCGCAGTTCGACTTCCAGCGGCACGAACGGCCGCACCAGGCTGCCACCCTTGCCCCGCGCCCGGCGCAGCACCGCCCGCACCCGCCCCTGGGGGGTGAGGAAGTCCACCAGCGCACTGGTTTCCTTGTAGGCGCGACTGTGCAGCACGTAGGCGGGTTGGGGGGTGGGTTGGTCCATTCGGCTCTCTCGATACCAGAAATGCTTGTGGGAGCGGGCTTGCCCCGCGATCGCCATCGCGGGTCAAGCCCGCTCCCACAGGAGCAAAAGCAGGGTTTGAGGCTTACAGGTCGCCGTAACCCAGCGAACGCAAGGCGCGCTCGTCGTCGGACCAGCCACCCTTGACCTTCACCCAGAGGTTGAGCATGACCTTGGAGTCGAACAGCACTTCCATGTCCTTGCGCGCCTCGGAACCGATGCGTTTGATACGCTCGCCCTTGTCGCCAATGATGATCTTCTTCTGCCCGTCACGCTCGACCAGGATCAGCGCATGGATGTGCAGCACATGACCCTGCTGCTTGAATTCCTCGATTTCCACGGTGATCTGGTACGGAAGCTCCGCACCGAGCTGGCGCATGATCTTCTCGCGCACCAGTTCGGCGGCGAGGAAGCGGCTGCTGCGGTCGGTGATCTGGTCTTCCGGGAAGAAGTGCTCGTTTTCCGGCAGGTGCTTGGCGATCTGGGCTTCCAGCGCTTCGAGGTTGTGCCCCTGCTGCGCGGAGATCGGCATCACTTCGGCGTTCGGCAGTTGCTCCTGCAGCCATTGCAGATGCGGGATCAGCTCGGCCTTCTCTTCCATGCGGTCGGTCTTGTTGACCGCAATGATCAGAGGGCCGGTGACGTACTGCACCCTCTCCAGCACAAGCTGGTCCTCGTCGGTCCACTTGGTACGGTCGACCACGAAGATCACCACGTCGACGTCCTTGAGGGCCGCCGAGGCGTTGCGGTTCATGTAGCGGTTCAGCGCCTTGTCGTTGGCCTTGTGCATGCCAGGGGTGTCGACATAGATCGCCTGCACGTCACCCTCGGTCTTGATGCCGAGCATGTTGTGACGGGTGGTCTGCGGCTTGCGCGAGGTGATTGCCAGCTTCTGCCCGAGGATATGGTTGAGCAGCGTGGACTTGCCCACGTTCGGGCGACCGACAATGGCCACGTAGCCGCAGCGGGTCGAAGTGTTCTCAGTCATTGCCATTCTCCACGCCCAGGGCGATCAATGCGGCGGCGGCGGCGACCTGCTCGGCGATACGCCGGCTCACGCCCTGGCCGCGGCTTTTCTTGTTCAGCAGGACCACTTCGCATTCGACGAAGAAGGTCCGGCAGTGCGGTTCGCCCTGGATGTCCACCACTTCGTAACGTGGCAGCTCGCAGGCACGCGACTGCAGGAACTCCTGCAGGCGGGTCTTGGGGTCCTTGTTGGTGTCGACCAGGGTCAGCCCGTCGAATTCATCGGTCAGCCAGGCCAGGATACGCTCGCGGGCGGTCTGCATGTCGGCGTCCTGGTAGATGGCTCCGATCAGGGCCTCGAGGGCGTCGGCGAGGATCGACTCGCGACGAAAGCCCCCGCTCTTGAGTTCGCCCGAGCCCAGGCGCAGGTACTCGCCCAGGTCGAAGCCACGGGCCAGGCGGGCCAGGGTCTCGCCCTTGACCAGGCGGGCACGCAGGCGCGACAGCTGGCCTTCGCGGGCCTGCGGGAAGCGCTCGAACAGCGCCTCGCCGACCACGAAGTTGAGGATGGCATCGCCGAGGAACTCCAGGCGCTCGTTATTGCGCCCGGCGTAGCTGCGATGGGTCAGGGCCAGCAGCATCTGGTCCTGGTTCTTGAAGGTGTAGCCGAGCTTGCGCTCCAGGCGGGCCAGGGAAGCGCTCATGGGGCCACCCGTGCAATGTTCAACGCGTTGTTCAAATCAACATCCTGAAAGACGGTTTGACTGCGGTCTGTCGCCGGAAACGGCGAAAGCTCTCGCTCCCTGAGAACACAGCCTATGTCAGAAATGCAATCGGCGCTGTCCGTGGACAGCGCCGTCGTTACTCAATGGATCAGCCCGACCCGCGACAGGTTCGGGAAGTGGCTGAGCTTTGGCTCGGGCCAGCTCATCCAGACCGCGAACGCCTTGCCGACGATATTGTGGTCCGGAACCATGCCGTGCAGCTCCTTGGGAATGTTCGGGTCATCCCAGAAGCGGCTGTCGTTGGAGTTGTCGCGGTTGTCGCCCATCATGAAGTAATGACCGGCCGGCACGGTCCATTGCTGGTCCGGCGGCATGCGGTAGCGGGTCATTTCCTTGCGGATCAGGTGCTCGGCTTCACCGAGTTTTTCCTTGTACAGCTCGGCGCTGCCCAGGGTACCCGGCTCGCTACCGACCAGTTGCTCGGCGATCGACTGGCCGTTGACGAACAGTCGCTTGTCGCTGGTGTAGCGCACCACGTCGCCCGGCAGGCCGACCACACGCTTGATGTAGTTGACGTTGGGGTCGCTTGGGTAGCGGAACACCATCACATCCCCGCGTTGCGGATCGCCCACCTCGATGACCTTCTTGTCGATCACCGGCAGGCGAATGCCGTAGGAGAACTTGTTCACCAGGATGAAGTCGCCCACTTCCAGCGTCGGCTTCATCGACCCCGACGGGATCTGGAACGGCTCGACCAGGAACGAACGCAGCACCAGCACGATGAACAGCACCGGGAAGAACGACTTGCCGTATTCAACCAGCAAGGGCTCCTTGTTCAGGCGTTCGACCACGGCCATTTCGGGCTGGCTGACGCTGCCCTGGTAGTTGGCGATCGCCGCCCGCCGGCGCGGGGCCAGGAACAGCAGGTCGATCAGACCCAGCAGACCGCAGACGGCGACGGCGATGACGAGCAACAGCGGGAAATTTAGCGACATAGGACCTAGCTATCCAACCTGAGCACGGCAAGGAAGGCTTCCTGTGGAATCTCCACGTTACCCACCTGCTTCATGCGTTTCTTACCGGCCTTCTGCTTCTCCAGCAGCTTTTTCTTACGGCTGACGTCACCGCCGTAGCACTTGGCCAGTACGTTCTTTCTGAGCGCCTTGACGGTTGTCCGCGCGATGATCTGGCCGCCAATGGCTGCCTGGATCGCCACATCGAACATCTGCCGAGGGATCAGTTCCTTCATCTTTTCGGTCAACGCACGGCCTTTGTAGGCGGCGTTGTCGCGGTGCACGATCAGGGCCAGGGCATCGACCTTGTCGCCGTTGATCAGCACGTCCAGCTTGACCAGGTTGGCCGACTGGTAGCGGTCGAAATGGTAGTCCAGCGAGGCGTAGCCGCGGCTGGTGGACTTCAGGCGGTCGAAGAAGTCCAGCACCACTTCGTTCATCGGCAGGTCGTAGCGCACCTGCACCTGGCTGCCGAGGAACTGCATGTCGCGCTGCACGCCACGCTTCTCGATGCACAGGGTGATGACGTTGCCCAGGTGCTCCTGGGGTACCAGGATGGTCGCGGTGACGATTGGCTCGCGGAAGTCGTTGACCGCCGAGACGTCCGGCAGCTTCGACGGGTTGTCGACGGTGATGGTCTCGCCGGTCTTGAGTTCGAGCTCGTAGATCACGCTTGGCGCGGTGGTGATCAGGTCCAGGTCGTATTCGCGCTCCAGGCGCTCCTGGATGATCTCCATGTGCAGCATGCCGAGGAAGCCGCAACGGAAGCCGAAGCCCAGGGCGTCGGAGCTTTCCGGCATGTACTGCAGCGACGAGTCGTTCAGCGTGAGCTTCTGCAGGGCGTCGCGGAAATCCTCGAAGTCGTCGGAGCTGACCGGGAACAGGCCGGCGTAGACCTGCGGCTGGATCTTCTTGAAGCCTGGCAGCACTTCGACTTCAGGGGTGCTGGACAGGGTCAGGGTGTCACCGACCGGCGCGCCGTGAATGTCCTTGATGCTGGCGATGATGAAGCCCACTTCACCGGCTTTCAGGTCGGCGGTCTGGGTGTGCTTGGGCGTGAACACGCCGACGCTGTCGACCAGGTGCACCTTGCCGGTGGACTTGACCAGGATCTTGTCGCCTTTCTTGACGCGGCCCTGGCGCACGCGCACCAGCGAGACCACGCCCAGGTAGTTGTCGAACCAGGAGTCGATGATCAGTGCCTGCAGCGGCGCATCGATCTCGCCTTCCGGCGCGGGGATGGTCTGCACCAGGCGCTCGAGTACCTCGTCGACGCCCATGCCGCTCTTGGCGCTGCAGGCCACGGCGTCGGTGGCGTCGATGCCGATGATCTTCTCGATCTCGTCCTTGACGCGGTCCGGGTCGGCCTGGGGCAGGTCCATCTTGTTCAGCACGGGCATGACTTCCAGGCCCTGCTCGATGGCGGTGTAGCAGTTGGCCACGGACTGGGCCTCGACACCTTGACCGGCATCGACCACCAGCAGCGCACCCTCGCACGCCGCCAGCGAGCGCGAGACTTCATAGGTGAAGTCGACGTGGCCGGGGGTATCGATGAAGTTCAGCTGGTAGGTCTTACCATCCTGAGCCTTGTAGTGCAGCGTGACGCTGTGGGCTTTGATGGTGATACCGCGCTCGCGCTCGAGATCCATGGAGTCGAGAACCTGAGCTTCCATTTCGCGCGCAGTCAGGCCACCGCACATCTGGATGAAACGGTCGGCCAGCGTCGACTTGCCATGGTCGATGTGGGCGATGATGGAGAAATTGCGGATATGACTCAAATCACTCACGGGTCAACACTCGAAAAGGCTGCGAGCCGGACGCCCGCCGAAAAATAGCCGGGAATTGTACCTCAAGCCGGAGGGATATGGGAGAACCCTTGTCACCTGCCTATCGGTTAGCGTGGGAGCGGGCTTGCCCCGCGATGGCGTCCGATCAGCTGAAAATGTTGCCTGATCGAGCCACATCGCGGGGCAAGCCCGCTCCCACGCAGGACCATCAAGCCTGCTGCTCATGAAAAAAGGCAGCCGAAGCTGCCCTTTCCCTACCGTTCAACCCGCTTACTCAGCCAGCTTGAAGGTGATGAAGCTCGCACGCCCTTGACGCAGCACGCGCATGGACACCGAACGGTTCTTCGGCAGCTCCTTGGCGATCTCGGTGAACTGCTTGGCCGAGGCGATGGCCTGGTTGTTCAGGTGGCTGATGACATCACCCGGACGCAGGCCGATCATGGCCGCCGGACCATCCTGGACTTCCTTGATGACCACACCGCCCTTGAGTTCCAGCGACTTCTTCTGCTCGGCGGTCAGGTCGGACACGGACACACCGAGGCGGTTGCTGCTGCGCTCGGCGCTGCCATCGGCACCCGCGCCCAGGCCGATGTCGGCGTCATCCTCGGGCAATGCGCCGATGGTGACATCCAGGTTCTGGCGCTTGCCGTTGCGGATGATCTCCAGCTTGGCCTTCTCGCCGTCCTTGAGGCTACCAACCAGGTGCGGCAGGTCGGCGGACATGACGATCGGCTGGCCATTCATGCTCAGGATCACGTCACCCACCTGCAGGCCGCCCTTGGCTGCCGGGCCGTTTTCCAGGACCTGGGCCACCAGGGCGCCGGCCGGCTTGTCCAGGCCGAAGGATTCGGCCAGGTCCTTGTTGACCTCCTGGATCACCACGCCCAGCCAGCCGCGGCTGACCTTGCCGTCTTTCTTCAGCTGGTTCGACACATCGATCGCCACATCGATCGGGATGGCGAACGACAGGCCCATGAAGCCGCCGGAACGGGTGAAGATCTGCGAGTTGATCCCCACCACCTCACCTTTCATGTTGAACAGCGGGCCACCGGAGTTACCCGGGTTGATGGCCACGTCGGTCTGGATGAACGGCACATAGGTGTCGTTGGGCAGCGTACGGCCCTTGGCGCTGACGATACCTTTGGTCACCGAATGGTCGAAGCCGAACGGCGAGCCGATGGCCAGCACCCACTCACCAACCTTGAGCTTCTCCGAGTCGCCCAGCTTGACGGTCGGCAGGTTCTTGCCTTCGACCTTGAGCAGGGCCACATCGGTGCGCGGGTCGGTGCCTACCAGCTTGGCCTGCAGTTCGCTGCGGTCGGACAGACGGACGATGATCTCGTCGGCGTCGGCCACCACGTGGTTGTTGGTCAGCACATAGCCATCGCTGGAGATGATGAAGCCCGAACCCAGCGACTGCGCCTCGCGCTGGCGGTCGCCACGGGGCGAACGCGGCTGCTGCGGCATATTGCGCTCGAAGAACTCGCGGAACATCGGCGGCAGGCCTTCGAGGTCCGGCATCTGCCCGGCGGCGACGCGGCGATCCGGCAGTTTCTGCTTGGTACTGATGTTGACCACCGCTGGCGAGGCCTGCTCGACCAGGGTGGTGAAGTCCGGCAGGGACTCCTCGGCCTGGGCGCTGAGCACCTGGCCGAGCATGAGCACGGCGGCGAACATCGATAGGTAGGTTTTCAAGCGTGGTATTGACATACGGCTCCCGTCACAACGAGCGTAGTTAGCAGTAAGGTTCCCGCAGACGCAGGAAAGGCCAGACTCCGAGAAGCCTGACCTATAGAAAATTTGCGGCAGGATTGCAAATGACAATGCCTTAATTTCATGTCAGCTCTGTGTAACAAGAGCTGTCAGAGGGCGCGCCGTCATTGACGCGCCTGGGCATCCTGGGCCCGCATCGACAGGGCGACACGCTCGGCGGTGCCCAGCGGGATCTCGCCGACCACGGTGACCATTACCTTGCCCTTGGGTGTGTTCAGGCGCCGCGACACCGCGACGGTGGGGCCGAGCTGGGCACGGGTATCGACACCGGCCTCGTTGCCGATCGGCTCGAGGAACACCGAGAAACGGGCCAGGCCGTCGTCATACATGAGGCTACTGACGTTGCTCTTGCGCTCAGGGTCGCGGCGAACCGAACTATTGACCAGCTCGAACCCCGGCGGCAGCCAGTCCGAACGCCATCCGGCGACGGTTTCGGCTGTGCCGGCCACTGAACGTTCGACTGGCTTGCAGCTGGCACCGGCAGCCAGTTCGGCGTCGGTTGGCACAGCGTCGGTGTCCAGGCGGGTCATCTGGAAGCGCTCGAGCAACTGGCCCTTGTCGTTGAGCATCAACGAACGCAGGGGCAAGCCGGTGCGGCGGTCCAGGTGCAATTCGAAGGCATAGCGATGCTGGTCACGCGGGGTGAGCGCGACAATCACCGCGTCGCGCCCGGCGACGCGTGACTTGCCTGCCACGCTCAGGTCGTACCAGCCCATGAGCTTCAGGGGATCAAGCACCCGCGGAGCGCTGTCCGGCGGTGTGCCCACGCTGCTGACCAGGTTGCCGCTGACGCACTGCACCTTGCCATCGACCCGCACGATTTCCTGGGCCGAGCCGTCGAGCTGCAGCAGCCGCTCGCTGACCTTGCCGTCCTGGACGCGATGCCAGATATCGTGGGATGAGAAGCTGCCGTTGCGTTCGTAGACGAAGGATCCCTGGTAACTCTGCTGCTGCTCGGCCCGTGCCAGCTTGTTCAGCCACTCGCTCGCCTCGGGCGATGAGTTTGCGGCCAGGGCCTGCACCGTCAGGCTGCTGCCAAGCAGCAGCGACAGGAGAGGTAGCGCGCGCATGATCCTCCTTAACTTAGCGGTTTTCCAGGCTGGCGGCGCGGGCGTAAGGCAGCGCGGTCTCGTTGCCCTTCAGCGCGGACTCCTGGGCGTGCTGGCGCAGGTAGCCCGGCAGGCGTTGATCCCAGCCGGCCTGGTTCTGCAGCACACCGTTGGCCATCGGCCCGGTCGGTTGCTCGTTGCCTTCACTATAGCCTGCCAATACGGCTGGGCCTTGCGCCTGTGGCATGCTCAGGCCCTGCTGGGCAGGCTGCTGGGCGGCCAGTTCGGCACCGGTGATCTCGTCCTGGTTGTAGAAACGCACGCCGGCCAGCACGGCAACGGTCACCGAAGCGGCCACGGCCAGGCGGCCGAGGCTGCGCCACGGGCCCTGCTTGACCTTGGCCGGCACGGCCTCGTCAGCCAGCGCTGCGGAAACCGCCGAGGCGATGTCCAGCTTGGGCAGCAGAAGCTCCTTGTGCATGGCTGCGCGGGCGACCTGGTAACGCGACCAGGTGGCACGGGTTTCGGCATCGTCGACGGCATTCAGCACGCGACGCAGTTCCAATTCGTCCGCTTCGTTATCCATCACCGCGGACAGCGATTCCTGCAAAGCTTCACGACTCATGGCGGTTCCTCTCTTGGCTGTCGCCGCTGTCTCAGGTTTCCTGCAACAAGGGTTGCAGGGCTTTGTCTATGGCCTCCCGAGCGCGGAAGATTCGAGAGCGCACGGTACCCACCGGACATTGCATGACGCTGGCAATGTCCTCGTAACTCAGTCCATCGAACTCGCGCAGCGTCAATGCTGTACGCAGGTCTTCCGGCAGTTGCTGGATGGTGCGATGGACAGTGCCTTCGATTTCATCCCGCAACAACGCGCGCTCTGGGGACTCGAGATCCTTGAGACCATGATCGCCGTCGTAAAACTCCGCATCCTCGGAGCTCACATCGCTGTCTGGTGGCCGTCTGCCGCGGGACACCAGATAGTTCTTCGCCGTGTTGATGGCGATGCGGTACAGCCAGGTATAAAAAGCACTGTCACCGCGAAAATTCCCAAGCGCCCGGTATGCCTTGATGAAGGCTTCCTGCGCCACGTCCTGCGCCTCATGGGTGTCGTGTACGAAACGCACGATCAACCCGAGAATCTTGTGCTGATACTTCAGCACCAACAGATCGAAAGCTCGCCTGTCGCCACGCTGCACGCGCTCGACAAGCTGCTGATCCTCTTCCTGGGTTAGCATGAACACTCCTCAGTGATCTCGAAGGAGCGCTGCAACAGCCATCGTTCAGGCTTGCAACCATAGACTCGGGCTTTGCGCAAAAGTTCTCCCCTCCAAGCAAGTTTCCTGCGGCCCTTGGTCGGCTCGCACGAAAGACGCAGCGCGGTCACGGCCGGCTGCGTCGATAATCTGGTTTCGTTACGCAGGTGTCAGCCCAAGATAGAGCTGCCTCCTTGCGTCGCCGCGGCAATCTGTGGCGTACGGGCAGCCTTCATAGGATTTCCAAGAGTATCGGAAAGTTCCTAAAAAGATCGCCACCACCCCATATGCGCCATTGGAAATCAGGCGCCCGGGGCTGCTATAAAGGCATCCCGGCCAGGTTTCACGATAGTTTCACAGTGCCATCTGCGCTCGACTATTGTGCCGTGCCCCTTCCAAAGATTACTAGTGTCCCGACATGAGCCAACAATTCCAACATGATGTCCTGGTGATCGGCAGCGGTGCCGCCGGTCTCAGCCTGGCACTTAACCTTCCGCGCCACCTGCGCATCGCCGTGCTGAGCAAGGGCGACCTGGCCAACGGCTCGACCTTCTGGGCCCAGGGCGGCGTCGCCGCGGTACTCGACGACACCGACACCGTGCAGTCCCATGTCGAGGACACCCTCAACGCCGGTGGCGGGCTGTGCCACGAGGACGCCGTGCGCTTCACCGTCGAGCACAGCCGCGAGGCCATCCAGTGGCTGATCGAGCAAGGCGTGCCATTCACCCGTGATGAACACTACAGCGTCGACGACGGCGGCTTCGAATTCCACCTGACCCGCGAGGGCGGCCACAGCCACCGGCGCATCATCCATGCCGCCGACGCCACCGGCGCCGCGATCTTCACCACCTTGCTGGAACAGGCCCGGCAACGTTCGAACATCGAGCTGCTCGAACAGCGCGTGGCCGTCGACCTGATCACCGAGCGCCGCCTTGGCCTGGACGGCGACCGCTGCCTGGGCGCCTACGTACTGAAC
The DNA here is from genome assembly GCF_019646095.1 of Pseudomonas sp. 2hn. NCBI lineage: Bacteria > Pseudomonadati > Pseudomonadota > Gammaproteobacteria > Pseudomonadales > Pseudomonadaceae > Pseudomonas > Pseudomonas sp. 2hn. The sequence continues at coordinate 4,633,427 of NZ_CP081016.1, forward strand.
CGCAACTCCGGTGAGGTGGACACCTTCGGCGCACGCTTCACCGTGCTGGCCACCGGCGGCGCGGCCAAGGTCTACCTGTATACCAGCAACCCCGACGGCGCCTGCGGCGACGGCATCGCCATGGCCTGGCGCGCCGGCTGCCGGGTGGCGAACCTGGAGTTCAACCAGTTCCATCCGACCTGCCTGTACCACCCGCAGGCCAAGAGCTTCCTGATCACCGAGGCCCTGCGCGGCGAGGGCGCCCTGCTGCGCCTGCCCAACGGCGAGCGCTTCATGCCGCGCTTCGATCCGCGCGAGGAACTGGCGCCACGGGACATCGTCGCCCGCGCCATCGACCACGAGATGAAGCGCCTGGGCGTGGACTGCGTCTACCTGGACATCAGCCACAAACCGGCCGACTTCATCACCAGCCACTTCCCGACGGTCTACGAACGCTGCCTGACCTTCGGCATCGACATCACCCGCCAGCCGATCCCGGTGGTGCCCGCGGCCCACTACACCTGCGGTGGGGTGATGATCGACGAGCACGGCCACACCGACGTGCCCGGCCTGTACGCCATCGGCGAGACCAGTTTCACCGGCCTGCACGGTGCCAACCGCATGGCCAGCAATTCACTGCTCGAATGCTTCGTCTATGGCCGCGCCGCCGCCGCCGACATCGAGGCGCGCCTGGACCAGGTGGCCATGCCCCGCGCCCTGCCCTGCTGGGACGCAAGCCAGGTGACCGACTCGGACGAGGACGTGATCATCGCCCACAACTGGGACGAGCTGCGGCGGTTCATGTGGGACTATGTAGGCATCGTGCGCACCAGCAAGCGCCTGCAACGCGCCGAGCACCGGGTACGCATGCTGCTGGACGAGATCGACGAGTTCTACAGCAACTACAAGGTCAGCCGCGACCTGATCGAGCTGCGCAACCTGGCGCAGGTGGCCGAGCTGATGATCCGCTCGGCGATGCAACGCAAGGAAAGCCGGGGCCTGCACTACACCCTGGACTACCCGGGGATGCTGCCCGAGGCCCGGGACACCATTCTGGTGCCGTAGGCAGTCTGCGCGATCCCTGTAGGAGCAGCCTTGTGCCGCGAAAGGGCTGCGACGCAGCCCCAGGATATCAGCGATAACGCATCAATCGATGGGGGTGCTTCGCACCCCTTTCGCGGCACAAGGCCGCTCCTACAGGGCCATGCGCCAGATCACACGAGTGTCGGATCGATCACCAGCACCAGCTTGCCGGACACCTGGTTGCTCGCCAGTTCCGCATAGGCCGCCTCGGCGAACGCCACCGGGTAGGTGTCGACCAGCTGTGGCGACAGGCGCCCCTCGGCGAACAGGGGCCACACCTGCTGGCGCAGCTCGCGCAACAACTCTGCCTTGAACGCGTCATCGCGATTGCGCAAGGTCGAACCGGTAATTTCCAGGCGCTTGCCCAGCACCAGCGCAAGGTCCAGTTCGACCTTGCGCCCGCCCATCAGACCGATGATCACCCAGCGCCCGTCACGAGCCAACAGCTTGAGGTTGAGCGGGCCATAGCTGGCGCCCACCGGGTCGAGGATCACGTCGAACGGCCCGAGCTGCTCCAGGTCGTCGAGGTTGCCATTGCGCACCACGCCGCCCGCGGCCCCGAGGGCCTGACAATAGGCCAGGCGCTCCGGCGAACCGACACTGACCCACACCGGGTTGCCGAACGCCTTGCACAGCTGGATCGCCGCGGAACCCACGCCACTGGCACCGGCATGCACCAGCACCTTCTCACCGGCTTTCAATGCGCCCAATTGGAAGATGTTCAGCCAGGCCGTGGCATACACCTCGGGCACCGCCGCCGCCTCGTGCAGGCTCAGGCCTTCAGGCACCGGCAACACATGCCGGGCGTCGACCACGACTTCCTCGGCCATGCCGCCACCGGCCAGCAGCGCGCAGACCCGGTCGCCCACGCGCCAGTCGGCGCCGGCTCCGACCTCCTCGATGATCCCTGAGCACTCCAGGCCCATATAGGGGCTGGCGCCGGGCGGCGGCGGGTACAGTCCGGCCCGCTGCAGCAGGTCGGCACGATTCAGCCCGGCGGCGGCCACGCGAATGCGCACCTGCCCGGCATCGCAGGCCGGGCGCTCGGCCTCGACCCACGCCACATGTCCGTCAACGCCTTGCAATGCCTTCACAGTGCCTCCATAGTTGAATCATATGACCGAGCCTGGGAACGCCAAGTCCCAGGCTTTTTGCAGTATGCGTCCGGCTCCGATGGAACCGGCGAACGGATAAGACGGCCTACTATGCGTGATCAATTGCCTCCACGTCGAATCAGCATGAAGCATTTCCTCCCCAGCACCGCCCTCGCCCTCATGATCGGCCTGGGCAGCCTCACGCTCGGTGGCAATGCGGCCGCCGCCAACAAGTGGGACAGCCTGCAGCCGGACCGCGACGAGGTCGTGGCCAGCCTCAACATCGTCGAATTGCTCAAGCGCCACCACTACAGCAAGCCGCCGCTGGACGACGCCCGTTCGGTCATCATCTACGACAGCTACATCAAGCTGCTCGACCCCTCGCGCAGCTACTTCACCGCGGCCGACATCGCCGAATTCGACAAATGGAAGACCCAGTTCGACGACTTCCTCAAGAGCGGCAACCTCGAGCCCGGCTTCACCATCTACAAACGCTACCTGGACCGCGTGAAGCAGCGTCTGGACTATGCCCTGGGCGAACTGAACAAGGGCGTCGACAAGATCGACTTCAGCGTCAAGGAAGACCTGCTGGTCGACCGCAAGGACGCGCCGTGGATGAAGAACCAGGCCGAACTCGACGACCTGTGGCGCAAGCGCGTGAAAGACGAGGTGCTGCGCCAGAAGATCTCCGGCAAGGAACTCAAGCAGGTCCAGGAAACCCTGATCAAGCGCTACAAGAACCAGCTGGCGCGCCTGGACCAGACCCGCGCGGAAGACATCTTCCAGGCCTACATCAACACCTTCGCCCAGTCCTACGACCCGCACACCAACTACCTGTCGCCGGACAACGCCGAGAACTTCGACATCAACATGAGCCTGTCGCTTGAGGGCATCGGCGCGGTGCTGCAGAGCGACAACGACCAGGTCAAGATCGTGCGCCTGGTGCCGGCAGGCCCTGCCGCCAAGACCAAGCAGGTGGCCCCGGCCGACAAGATCATCGGCGTGGCCCAGGGCAACAAGGAAATGGTCGACGTGGTCGGCTGGCGCCTGGACGAAGTGGTCAAGCTGATCCGCGGCCCGAAAGGCTCGGTGGTGCGCCTGGAGGTGATTCCGGCCAGCAACGCGCCGAACGACCAGACCAGCAAGATCGTCTCGATCACCCGCGAAGCGGTCAAGCTCGAAGAGCAGGCGGCGAAGAAGTCGGTGCTCAAGCTCAAGCAGGACGGGCGTGACTACAAGCTGGGCATCATCGAGATCCCGGCCTTCTACCTGGACTTCAAGGCCTATCGCGCTGGCGACCCGGACTACAAGAGCACCACCCGCGACGTCAAGAAGCTGCTCACCGAGCTGCAGAAGGAAAAAGTCGACGGCGTGGTCATCGACCTGCGCAACAACGGTGGCGGCTCGCTGCAGGAAGCCACCGAGCTGACCAGCCTGTTCATCGAGAAGGGCCCGACCGTACTGGTGCGCAACGCCGACGGCCGTGTCGACGTGCTCGAGGACGAGAACCCGGGCGCCTTCTACAAAGGCCCGTTGGCGCTGCTGGTGAACCGCCTGTCGGCCTCGGCCTCGGAGATCTTCGCCGGTGCCATGCAGGACTACCACCGCGCGCTGATCATCGGCGGCCAGACCTTCGGCAAGGGTACCGTGCAGACCATCCAGCCGCTCAACCACGGCGAGCTCAAGCTGACCCTGGCCAAGTTCTACCGGGTTTCCGGGCAGAGCACCCAGCACCAGGGCGTGCTGCCGGACATCGCCTATCCGTCGATCATCGACACCAAGGAAATCGGCGAAAGCGCCCTGCCGGAGGCCATGCCGTGGGACACCATCCGCCCGGTGGTCAAACCGGCTTCCGATCCGTTCAAGCCGTTCCTGGCCCAGCTCAAGGCGCAGCATGAGGCGCGCAGCGACAAGGATGCCGAGTTCGTCTATATCCGCGACCGCCTGGCGCTGACCCAGAAGCTGATGAACGAGAAGACCGTCAGCCTCAACGAGCAGCAACGTCGCGCCCGCCACGATGAGATCGAGGCCAAACAGCTGGCGCTGGAGAACATCCGCCGCAAGGCCAAGGGCGAAGAGCCGCTCAAGGAGCTGAAAAAGGAAGACGAGGACGCCCTGCCCGCCGAGCCGGACGACACCAAGCCCGAGGACGATGCCTACCTGTCCGAGACCGGTCGCATCCTGCTCGACTATCTGGGCCTCAGCACGTCGGTGGCCAAGCACTGAAATGATGGCGAAATAATGTGACCTGTCATCAAACAGTCACCGGACTGTCGTGAAATGGAAGGGCCGGACGTGCAAGCGTCCGGCCTTTTTCACTTCAGGAAGCAGTCCATGACCGTCACCGAACAGCTCAGCGCATTGAGCGCCATCCTGGCTCAACGCAGCGTCCACTGTCTGTTCCAACCCATCGTCTGCCTCTCTGAAAGGCGCATCCTCGGCTACGAGGCCCTGAGCCGCGGCCCGTCCAACAGCCCGCTGCACTCGCCGCTGAACCTGTTCGCCATCGCCCGCCAGGCCGGCCGCCTCGCCGAACTGGAGGTGCTGTGCCGGGAAACCGCCTGCCGCCGTTTCAGCGAGCTTAACCTGCCGGGCCAGTTGTTCCTCAACGTCTCGCCCGAGTCCCTGGTCGAACCCGACTACCCGTCCGGGCGCACCCTGAAAATGCTCGAACAGCTCGGCCTGGCGCCCAGCCGGGTAGTCATCGAACTGACCGAGCAGACGCCCACCGAAGACTTCCAGCTGCTGTACAACGCCCTGCACCACTACCGCGACATGGGCTTTTCCATTGCCCTGGACGACCTGGGCGCCGGCTACTCGAGCCTGCGCCTGTGGTCGGAGCTGCGCCCGGACTATGTGAAGATCGACCGTCATTTCATCGATGGCATCCACCAGGACCCGCTCAAGCGCGAGTTCGTTGGCTCCATCCTGCAGATCGCCCGCGCCTCCCGCGCCCAGGTGATCGCCGAGGGCATCGAACTGGCCGAGGAACTGGCGGTACTGGGCGACATGGGGGTGACCCTGGTCCAGGGCTACCTGCTCGGCCGCCCCCAGGAGTTTCCGGTCGTGGACAGCCTCGGCCTGCCGCCGCCAATGACAGGCTCGGGCGTTGCGCTGTGCGAGGACAGCCGCGACCTCAGCGCCCTGCTTATCCAGCAACCCTCGGTCACCCTCGACACCGCCACGCAGCAGGTGCTCGACGCTTTCCGTCGACAGGCCAACCTCAATTCCCTCGCCGTGCTGGACGCGCAAGGCCGCCCCTGTGGCATCGTCCACCGCCACTTGCTCGCCGACGCCCTGCTCAAGCCCTTCGGCACCGACCTGTTCGCGCGCAAGCCGATCAGCCGCCTGATGAGCCAGGACTTTCTCGCCGTCGAGCGCGGCCAGTCGCTGCAGCAGGTCAGCCGCCTGCTTACCAGCCGTGCGCGCCAGCGTATCGAGGAGGACTTCATCATCACCCAGAATGGGCGTTACCTGGGGCTGGGGCGGGTGATCGACGTGCTCAAGCTGATCACCGAGCAGAAGATCCAGCAGGCACGGCATGCCAATCCGCTCACCTTGCTGCCGGGCAACGTGCCGATCCAGCAGTGCCTGGCGCGCCTGCTGTTGCAGCGGCGCAAGGCAGCTGTGTGCTACGTGGACATCGACAGTTTCAAGCCCTTCAACGATATCTATGGCTACGCCCGAGGCGATGAAGTGCTGTTGTGCCTGGCCCAGTGCCTGAACGACTGCGTCGATCCGAGCCGGGATTTCGTCGGCCATATCGGCGGCGACGACTTCATGCTGGTGCTGGGCTCGACGGACTGGCGCGAGCGCCTGCAATTGCTGCTGGAGGCCTTTGGCCGGCAATGTCGACGCTTCTACCGCAGCGAACACCTGGAGGCCGGGTGCTTCATCGCCCACAACCGCCAGGGACAGCGGGAGACGTTCGCCTTGCTGTCACTGTCGATCGGCGTGGTCTGGCTGGAGCCGGGCAGCAGCGACGGGCTGGATGCCGGTCAACTGGCCGAGCTCGCCTCCCAGGCCAAGCGCCAGGCCAAGGATGGCGGTGGTTCAGGCCTGAGCCTGATCGATACCACCGTGTTGCCATGATCGCCCGTCGACTCGCCGGGAAATGCGTGGGAGCGGCGGTGCGCCGATGCGACTTGCCCCGCGATGCCTGTCAGGCTTCTTCCGGGTAGCGATACTCGAACACCCGCACCACTTCCGAGGCATGCCAGGATGCCGCCTCCATGCCATCCACCGGTCCGGAAAACCGCCCCAGGCGCTCGACACACTCGAAGAACCCGGTGCGCGGCAGGCGGCTGGCCCCCTGGCTGATCACCAGCGAACTGCGCAGCGGCTGCTCGGCGCGGGCGTCGAGGGTCGCCAGGTACTCGAGGGCCGCCGTCAGGGTCTGCATGGCCGGGCTGGGCAATTGCAGACGCTCGAGCAGCGCACGGTACGTGAGCAGGTGGCGTTGACGGCGGGCCAGGTCGAGCTCGGTCAGCAGGCTCTGCCACTGCTGACGGCTGATCCTGACCTGGCTCATGACGGCTCGCTCCAGCCGGCCACGCCCAGGTGCCAGGCCAGGCTGCGCAGGATCGCAGCGTCCGGGCGTCGCTCCCCGGACTCGATCATCGCCAGGTAGGCCGGGCTGATGCCGACACTGCGTGCCAGTTGCTCCGGGGCCAGGCCCTTGGCCTCACGCAAGGACGCCAGCTGGTCCAGGGAGGACAGGCTGGCGCTCGGTTGAGTGCTCTCGTTGGGACTGACTGAGTCGGGAGCTACGGCCGGCGCCTGGCCTGCGGCCGCCAGCAACTTCTGATAGTGCTCCCAGGGAACCACTGCGTACTCGGGCTGACCGTCCCGGCTGATGACCTGAATACCCATACAACCCCCTTGACGTTGGATTACGGCATGTAATCCGTAGGCATAACCCTTATGCCAATTATATTACCAACCTCGGGGGTCTGTGCGGAATCAGCTGCCAGGACGCTCAAGGCGCAGGGCCTCGGGAGTATCAGGCAGACGCTCGACCACCCGCAGCCGTTCCGGCGACTGGGCATCGCGCCAGGCCTTGAAACGGCCCAGCTCATCAGCCACGGTCTTGAGCACCCAGCCCAGCACGGCGATGTCATCGAGCAGGCCGACACCCAGCAACCAGTCGGGGATGGCGTCCAGGGGGCTGACGAAATACAGCAGCCCGGCAACGATGGTCACCAGCGCCCTGGGGCTGACGGCGCGGTACTCGCCACGCCACCAGGCCAGGCACAGCGCCTGCATCAGGCGCAGGTCCTCGCGTAATTGGCCCAGCTTCGGCCCCTTGCGGGCCACCGCGAACAGCAGGGCCGGCAGCCGGCCACGACTGAGCAGGCGCTCGGCCAAGGGCAGGAAGCGGGCGAAATTCCAGGGTGCGCTCATGGGACCTCCAGAGGAGCAGGGGTTATCCACATTTATTGTGGATAACCTTGTGAACAGGGCGACATTGGCGCCGCGTGGTGCCCGCCGGGCAAGGGCCAGGTACGAATCGGGCGTTTTTTACACAACCGTTTCAACCGCGCAAACGTTTTGCGACACCGGCACCCGTGTCTGCGCGGCTACAGCTTGCGACAGTGAATGACGCCGACGGTTCGCGTCAAGCCGAGCTGAAAACGACGACGCCCCGTCGAAACGGGGCGTCTTCTTGCAACGGGCCGGGTATTACTTGGCCGGTGCCTGGTCGGCCTTGGCCGGATCCTTGATGGCAATCAGTTCCAGGTCGAAGACCAGGACCGAGTTGGCCGGGATCAGCGGGCTCGGGCTCTGGGCGCCATAGGCCAGCTCAGCCGGGATGTACAGCTTGTACTTCTCGCCGACGTGCATCAGTTGCAGGCCTTCGACCCAGCCCGGGATCACGCCGCTGACCGGCAGGTCGATCGGGCTGCCGCGCTCGACGGAGCTGTCGAAGACCTTGCCGTCGGTCAGCTTGCCTTCGTAGTGGACGGTGACCACGTCGGTCGGCTTGGGTTGCGGGCCGTCGGCCTTCTTGACCACTTCATACTGCAGGCCCGAAGCGGTGGTGATCACGCCAGGCTTCTTGGCGTTTTCCTCGAGGAACTTCTTGCCGGCGGCGGCAGCTTCCTCGCTGGCCTTGGCCAGGCGTTCCTCGGCGCGCTTCTGCAAGGCGGTGAAGGCTTCGACCAGCTCTTCGTCCTTGATGCGCTGCTCTTTCTTGCCTACCGCGTCCTCGATGCCCTGGGCGACGGCTTTCGAGTCCAGGTCGTCCATGCCTTCCTGGGCCAGGCTCTTGCCCATGTTCAGGCCGATACCGTAGGAGGCCTTCTGTGCCGGAGTCTTCAGCTCGACGCTGCTGGTCTGGGCGTCGCAGCCCGCGAGGACCAGGCCTACCAGGGCAACCGCGGCCGCCAAACGATGCTGTTTCATGTAATTTCCTTGTTCATGCGCCATGAGGGCAATCAGGGTAAAGCCGCGAGCTTAGCAGGCGGCCGCGACCAATGGCTACCGGCATAAGAGCGGGTTGCGCGCAGGAAGTTCCTGGGTGAAAGGTTGTTCATCCTCGGCGCTTGAAGCCAATGGCCAGTATTGACGGTTCAAGGGCGTGTTGCCGGAAGAATTTCACACAGGCCGCTGCTCTTCCTCTCGCAGCGTCAGCACCTCGAACCCGCTTTCGGTCACCGCCACCGTGTGCTCCCACTGCGCCGACAGGCTGTGGTCGCGGGTGATCACCGTCCAGCCATCGCGCAACCCGCGCGTGCCACGCCCCCCCTGGTTGATCATCGGCTCGATGGTGAACACCATCCCCGCTTGCAGCGCCATGCCCAGGCCGCGCTGGCCGTAGTGCAGCACCTCCGGTGCCTCGTGCATCTGCCGGCCAATGCCGTGCCCGCAGTACTCACGCACCACGCTGTAGCCGGCGGCCTCGGCATGGGCCTGGATGGCATGGCCGATATCGCCGAGCGTCGCGCCGGGACGCACCTGCTCGATGCCCTTCCACAAGGCGGCATAGGTGGTGTCGACCAGACGCCTGGCCTCGTCGCCGATCTTGCCGATGCAGTACATCTTCGACGAGTCGGCAATGTAGCCGCCCTGCTCCAGGGTGATGTCGACGTTGACGATCGAGCCTTCCTTGAGCACCTCGTCGACCTTGGGCATGCCATGGCAGACCACATGGTCCACCGAGGTGTTCAGCGAATAGGGGAAACCGTACTGGCCCTTGCTCGCCGGGCGGGCCTTGAGGGTTTCGACGATGAAGGCCTCGGCGCGGTCGTTGATCTGCATCGTGGTCACCCCGGGGCGAATGAAACCGTCGAGGTCGGCGAACACCCGGGCCAGCAGCTGACCGGCGTTGCGCATCAGCTCGAGCTCGGCGGCGTCCTTGAGGATGACCTTGCTCATTGCAGCAACTCCTTGAGGTTGGCCTGTTCCTGGCGCAGCAACTGGCGCAGCAGTTCCTGGTAGGTCGCTTGCGGGTGCAGTTCGGCCAGCATGCCGATGCGGATCCAATGCTCGGCCTGGGCGTTGATCGAACGCGACAGCGCGGCGCTGGCCACGCGCAGGTCTTCGTGGAGGTCGTCGGAGATCTTGACGATGCCCATGTGTTGCTACCTATATATGAAACGTATTCGAATCATATATCCGTCCGTTTGCATGTGTCATCCGTTGGTGCGTGGCTCCCCGTATCGGTGCACACCCGTCACAGATCAAGCCCATGCCACCTCGCTGAGCGTGGGCGCGGGCTTGCCCCGCGATGACATGGCCCGGGATTTGCTCCCCATACGCCATCGAGACCATCAACGCCGATGGTCCCCTCCCATCACGACGAAGGCGCCGTGTTGCCCCGCTTGCCGTTTGCAGGCCGGGCAGCCGGCGCCTTTGTCGTTTCATCAGCAGGAGATTGCCGATGAGCGACAGCCAAGTGCGCAGTGTGTGCCCGTATTGCGGGGTCGGCTGCGGCATCGTCATGCACGTGAGCGATGGCAAGGTGGTCAAGGTCAGTGGCGACAAGCAGCACCCGAGCAACTTCGGCCGCCTGTGCACCAAGGGCCAGAGCGCCCATGTGCCGCTGCAGGCCGGGCGCATGGCCCACGCCTTCGTGCGCGACCAGCGCAACCAGCAGCCGGCGCGCCGCAGCCTGGACACGGCCATCAGCGAAACCGCCGCGCGGTTGCGCGCGATCATCGACACCCATGGCGCGGATGCCGTGGCCTTGTACGTGTCCGGGCAGATGTCGCTGGAAGCCCAGTACCTGGCCAACAAACTGGCCAAGGGCTTCATCCGTACCCGCCATATCGAGTCCAACTCGCGGCTGTGCATGGCCAGTGCCGGCAGCGGCTACAAGCAGTCGCTGGGGGCGGACGGACCGCCGGGCAGCTATCAGGACTTCGAGCGCGCCGAGGTGTTCCTGGTGATCGGCGCGAACATGGCCGACTGCCACCCGATCCTGTTCCTGCGTCTGCTCGACCGGCTCAAGGCCGGGGCCAGGCTGATCGTCGTCGATCCCCGGCGCAGCGCCACCGCCGACAAGGCCGACCTGTTCCTGCAACTGCGCCCGGGCACTGATCTGGCGCTGCTCAATGGTCTTTTATACCTGCTGCATGCCAACGGCCACACCGACGCGGACTTCATCGCTCGCCACACCGAGGGCTGGGAGGACCTGCCGGCTTTTCTCGAGGACTACAGCCCGCAACGGGTCGCGGCCATCACCGGGTTGGACGAGGCCGACATCCGCGAAGCCGCCCGCCTGATCGGCGAGGCCGGTGAATGGATGAGCTGCTGGACCATGGGCCTGAACCAGAGCATCCACGGCACCTGGCACACAAATGCCCTGTGCAACCTGCACCTGGCCACCGGCGCCATCTGCCGCCCCGGCAGCGGGCCGTTCTCGCTGACCGGCCAGCCCAACGCCATGGGCGGTCGCGAGATGGGCTACATGGGGCCGGGTCTGCCGGGCCAGCGTTCGGCGCAGGTGGCGGCGGACCGCGCCTTCGTCGAGCGGCAATGGCAGCTCACGCCCGGCACGTTGCGCAGCGAGGGCGGCGAAGGCACCGTGGCGCTGTTCGAACAGCTCAAGAGCGGCGAGGTGAAGGCCTGCTGGATCATCTGCAGCAACCCGGTGGCCAGCGTCGCCAATCGCCAGCAAGTGATCGACGGCCTGAACCAGGCGCAACTGGTGATCAGCCAGGACGCCTTCCTCGACACCGAGACCAACCGCTACGCCGACATTCTCCTGCCGGCGGCGCTGTGGGCCGAGGGTGAAGGTGTGATGATCAACAGCGAGCGCAACCTGACCCTGATGCCCCGCGCCGTCGAGCCGCCCGGCGAGAGCCTTGAGGACTGGCGCCTGATCGCGCGCATCGCCTGTGCCCTGGGCTACGCGCATGCCTTCGACTACCCCGACGCCGAGGCGGTGTTCGAGGAGATCCGCCGCTTCCATAACCCGGACACCGGCTACGACCTGCGCGGCATCGACTATGCCGGGCTGCGCGCCAGCCCCCGGCAGTGGCCCTGCGCGCCGGGGCGCGAAGATGACCGCAGCCCGCTGCGCTATCGCTACGACGAACACGGCCAGCCAGCGACGCTGGCCTTTCCGACCGCCAGCGGCAAGGCACGCTTTCACGCGCGGCCCTGGCTGGCGCCCGCCGAGCTGCCGGACGACGCCTACCCCTTCGTCCTCAACACCGGCCGCGTGCAACACCACTGGCATACCCTGACCAAGACCGGCAAGGTCCCGAGTCTGAACCGCCTCGAACCCGGCCCCTTCGTCGAGATCCATTCCGACGATGCCCGCCGCCTGGGCATCCGCGACAAGGACCAGGTAGCGATCCGCTCACGCCGAGGCCAGGCGCTGCTGCCGGCCCGCCTCAGCGACCGGGTGTTGCCCGGCGGCTGCTTCGCGCCGTTCCACTGGAATGACCTGTACGGCGAGCAGTTGGCGATCAACGCGGTGACCTGCGACGCCGTCGACCCCACCTCGCTGCAACCGGCCTTCAAGTACTGCGCCGTGACCCTCGAACGGGTCGCGGGCGAACGCATCGAGGTCCTCGACCTGGACGTCACCATTCCTGCGGAGCCCGTCCCCATGCCGACCGCCACCCTCGCCCGACTGCTGGGCCTGGAGACACAACCTGCTCCGGTGCTCGCCGAAGAGGAGCGCCATTACCTGCAAGGTTTCCTGCTTGGCCTGCAGCAGACTCGCGCCGAGGGTGTGCCAAGCCTCCCGGCCACCGCACCCTTGGCGCCGGCCCGGCGCCTGTTCGTCGATGGCCTGCTGGCGGGGTTGTTTGCCCAGCCCCAAGCGCAGGTAGCAGTACCTTGCCATCGCGTGTTGTGGGCCTCGCAGACCGGCAACGGCGAGGCGCTGGCCGAACGCTGCGCCCAACGCCTGCGCGAGGCGGGGCTTAAGGTGGAGCTCAGCAGCATGGAAAGCGTCAGTCCGACACAACTGCGCGGCTGCGCCAGCGTACTGCTGATTGCCAGCACCTTCGGCGACGGCGACGCCCCGGACAGTGGCGCCGCGTTCTGGCAGGCCCTGCAGGGCGCGAGCGACGCCGACTGCGCCAAGCTGCCCTATGCGGTGCTGGCCCTGGGCGACTCCAGCTACGATCAGTTCTGCGGCTTCGGCCGCAAGCTCGACCAGCGCCTGGCGGAACTGGGCGGCCAGCGCCTGCTGGAGCGGATCGACTGCGAGCCGGATTTCGATGCCGCATTCAGTGCGTGGCTCGAGGCCCTGCTGGCGGCCCTTGGCACAAACACCCCCGCGATATCGGCACCAGCAACCGCCGAATCTCAGGGCAGACACCAGCCATGGCCTGCGCGCCTGGTGCAGAACCGCCTGCTCAATGGCCCCGGCTCGACCAAGGAGACCCGCCAACTGGTATTCGATCTCGCGGGTAGCGGCCTGGACTACCAGCCCGGTGATGCGCTGGGCGTGTGGCCGCGCAACTGCCCGGCGCTGGTCGAGGAACTGCTTGGCCTGATGCAGCTCGATGGCCAGGCCGTGGTCGAGCTTGAAGGCCAGAAACCGATGCCCCTGAGCCTGGCGCTGGAGCGGCAGCTGGACATTACCCGTGTCACGCCACGACAGCTCGAAGCGTTCAGCGAAAACACGCCATTTCTGCAACAGCTGTTGCAGCCAGAATGCAAGACCGCGCTCAAGGACTGGCTGTGGGGCCGGCAACTGGTCGATGTGCTGCGCGAGTTTCCCCGGCAATGGCCACTGGCCCGCTGGCTGGAACTGCTCAAGCCCCTTCAGCCACGGCTGTACTCGATCAGCTCAAGCCCCAAGACGCATCCGGGGCAGGTGCACCTGACGGTGTCCACGGTGCGCTACGGCGAACGCAAGGGGGTCTGCTCGGCCTTTCTCGCTGATCGTGCGGCGGACGTCGAAGTGGCCATCTTTGCCCAACCATCCAAACACTTCCGCCTGCCCGACGACGACGGCACGCCCATCGTCATGATCGGCCCCGGCACCGGCATCGCGCCCTTCCGGGCGTTCCTCGAAGAGCGCCAGGCACGCGCTGCAAGTGGCCGTAACTGGCTGTTCTTTGGCGAGCAGCACGAGGCACACGACTTCTACTATCGCGAGCAGTTGCTGGCCTGGGAAGCGCAGGGCCATGTACGCCTGAGCACCGCGTTCTCCCGCGACCAGCCGGAGAAGATCTATGTGCAGCAACGCCTGCTGGAACAGGGCGCCGAACTGTGGCGCTGGCTGCAGGACGGCGCGCATGTGTATGTCTGTGGCGATGCCCAGCGCATGGCCCGGGATGTGGATGCGGCCTTGCACCAGGTGGTGGCGCAGCACGGCGGCCTGGACGAGAGCGCGGCAGCGGCCTATGTCGAAGGCTTGGGACGGGACAAGCGCTACCGGCGGGATGTGTATTGATGCACCACGGTGGTGAGGGCTGCACCCTGCTTGTGCGACCGCACCACCTGGGCAGCTCATACCTAAAGGCAGCCTGACACGCTGCAACCCTCATGGGAGCTGGTTTGACCAGCGATGCGCGGGAGCCTGGCACACTCCCTGCTTCACATAATGCACAACAGCCCCAACGACCAACGGCGGTCGACAGGGGCCTCACACTGATGAGTACAGGCAAAGGCGCCTGGAGCTTCGACTCCAGGCGCCTTTTTCGTTTTCCGTGATCGAGGATCGGCTATGCAGGCAACAGCGAACGGGGCACAACGAGCACGACTGGTGATCGTCGGCAATGGCATGGTCGGCCATCACTGCGTCGAGCAACTGATCGAACGCGGCGCCACGGCACACTTCGAGCTGCATGTGTTCGGCGAGGAGCGCCAGCGTGCCTACGACCGGGTACACCTGTCGGAGTATTTCACCGGTAGCTGCGCCGAGACCCTGGCCCTGTGCGCCCCGGATTACTACAGCCGCCACGGCGTGCACCTGCACCTGGGCGAGACGGTGCTGGACATCGATCGCGAGCGCCGGGAGCTGGTCACCGCCGAGGGCCGCCTGGGCTACGACCAGTTGATCCTGGCTACCGGTTCCTATCCGTTCGTGCCGCCAATCGAAGGTTCCAGCGGCAATGCGCGCCTGGTCTACCGCACCCTCGAGGACCTCGACGCGATCCGCGCCGCCGCCGCAGATGCCCGCCGTGGCGTGGTGGTCGGCGGCGGCCTGCTCGGCCTCGAGGCAGCCAACGCCCTGAAGTCCCTGGGCCTGGAGGCGCATGTGGTGGAGTTCGCCCCACGCCTGATGCCGGTACAGCTGGACAGCGAAGGCGGCGCGGCGCTCAAGGCGCGGATCGAGGCCCTCGGCGTGGGCGTGCACCTGTCCCGCTCGACCCAGTCGATCAGCGCTGGCGAACAGTATCGCTACCGGATGAACTTCGACGGTGGCGAACACCTGGAGACCGACCTGATCGTGTTTTCCGCCGGCATCCGCCCACAGGACGCCCTGGGCCGGACCTGTGGCCTGGAGATCGCCGCGCGCGGAGGCGTGATGATCGACAGCCAGTGCAGGACCAGCGATCCGCAGATCTTCGCCATCGGCGAGTGCGCGTCGTGGAACGGCAGCGTGTTCGGCCTGGTCGCCCCCGGCTACGCCATGGCGCGCAACCTGGCCGCGCGGCTGCTGGGCGAGGCGGCGGACGACTTCACCGGCGCCGACATGTCGACCAAGCTCAAGCTGCTGGGCGTGGATGTCGGCTCGATTGGCGACGCCCACGGCGCCACGCCCGGCTCACGCAGCTACCGCTTCATCGACGAAGCCAACAGCGCCTACCGCCGGCTGGTGGTGGATGCCAGCGGCAAGCACGTGCTCGGCGCGGTGCTGGTGGGCGACAACAGCTACTACGACACCTTGCTGCAGTATGCCCAGAACGGCATCGCCCTGCCGGCCGACCCGGCCGCGCTGATCCTGCCCCAAGGTGGTGGCGCGCCGGCCCTGGGCGCCGATGCGCTGCCCGACAGCGCGACCATCTGCTCCTGCCATAACGTCAGCAAGGGCGCGGTGTGTGCCGCCATCGACAGTGGCTGCGGCGACCTCGCCGCCGTCAAGGGCTGCACCAAGGCCGCCAGCGGCTGTGGTGGTTGCGCGGCGCTGCTCAAGCAGGTCTTCGAGCACGAACTGACCGCCCGTGGCGTGACGGTCGACAAGAGCCTGTGCGAGCACTTTGCCTACACCCGCCAGGAACTCTACGGGCTGGTGCGGGTGGAAGGCATCCGCACCTTCGGCGAGCTGCTCGAACGCCATGGCAAAGGCCACGTGGGCTGCGACATCTGCAAGCCGGCGGTAGGCAACATCCTCGCCTCGTGCTGGAACCAGCCGATCATGGACCCGGCGCTGGTGCCGCTGCAGGACACCAACGACACCTTCATGGCCAACATGCAGAAGAACGGCACCTACTCGGTGGTGCCGCGCATTCCCGGTGGCGAAATCACCCCGCAGAAACTGATCGTCATCGGGCAGGTGGCGCAGAAATACGACCTCTACACCAAGATCACCGGCGGCCAGCGCATCGACCTGTTCGGCGCCCAGCTGCATGAACTGCCACTGATCTGGGGTGAACTGATCGCCGCCGGCTTCGAGACCGGACACGCCTACGGCAAATCGACGCGCACGGTGAAATCCTGCGTCGGCAGCACCTGGTGCCGCTATGGCGTGCAGGACAGCGTGGCCATGGCGCTGCGCCTGGAGGAGCGCTACAAGGGCCTGCGCTCACCGCACAAGCTCAAGTTCGCGGTGTCCGGCTGCACCCGCGAATGCGCCGAAGCGCAAAGCAAGGACATCGGCGTGATCGCCACCGACAAGGGTTGGAACCTGTACGTGTGCGGCAATGGCGGCATGCGCCCGCGCCACGCCGAACTGTTCGCCACCGACCTCGACGACGAAACCCTGGTACGGCTGATCGACCGCGTGCTGATGTTCTACATCCGTACCGCCGACAAGCTGCAGCGCACCTCAGTGTGGCGCGAGGGCCTCGAAGGCGGGCTCGACTACCTCAAGCAGGTGGTGATCGACGACAGCCTGGGCCTGGCCGCCGAACTCGAGGCACAGATGCAGCAGGTAGTCGACCGCTACGAATGCGAATGGGCCAACGCCCTGGGCGATCCGGAAAAGCTCAAGCGCTTCCGCACCTTCGTCAACGACCAGCGCGCCGATCCGGATGTGCACTTCGTGCGCGAGCGTGGCCAGCGCCGGCCGGCGGCGCCACTGCAGCTGATTCCCACCCATGAGGAGGCGATGTGATGAGCCCGTCCAACACGGCAGTAGCAAGTGAAACCCGCTGGCAGGCGGTGTGCCAGGCCAGCGACCTGGTCGCCGACTCCGGGGTGGTGGTGTGGCACGAGGGCGAGCAGGTGGCGTTGTTCTACCTGCCGGGACAAGGGCAGGAGCTGTACGCCGTCGGTAACCGTGACCCGCGTTCGGGCGCGAACATCATCGGGCGTGGGCTGGTGGCCAGCCTGGGAGCAACCGTGGTGGTAGCGGCGCCGCTGTACAAGCAGCATTTCTGCCTGCAAAACGGCAACTGCCTGGAAGATCCGACACAGCGCCTACCGGTGTGGCCGGTGCGTATCCATGGTGTGACGGTCGAACTGGGACAAGGGCTCAGATGACAATCAGCTTGCCGGGGGCATGCCCCACCGGCCAGTGCCCGGCCAGGTACAGGTCGACCACCCGACGCCAGTGATCGCCCAGACCGAAGAACTGCTCGGTGGCGTACTGACGGAACGCATAGGCCGCGCCGCCGCGAGCGGCCTCGCTGAAGTCGTGCGGGCGGCAGGTGAACGGCGCCTTGTCGAGCGTGCGGGTGGCGGCCATCACTGCCCTGTTCAGCGCCATGCGCTGCTCGCTCAGCGCTTTGGGCGTCTCTTGCCGCGGGTAGTACGGGTCGTCTTCGCCCGGCGAGGTGGGGAGCCACTGAGTGGCATCGTACAAGCCCTGAAACGCCTGGTCCGAGGGGGTCACGAACACCGCCTCGACCGAGGCGATGAGAATCACCTGCGGATCGTGGATGTCGGGCTTGCCCAGATTATCGAAGAATCGAGTCTGCCCGATCCGCTCGAGCGTTTGTTCCAGGTCGATCATGTTACAGCCTCAAATCAGCCCGGGTCAGTTCAGCCGCAAGCCTGCCTTGATGGCTTCCCAATGGGCGAGGTCGACCGCCGCCAGCGGTGTTTCCTTGCTATAGCTGATTGCCACGAAACGGGCGTGTCCGCTTGGCGCATAAGCCAACTGACGCTGGTACGAGACCACTTCGCCGCGCTTGAATTGCAGGCTGACTTCCAAGCCGTGGATGCCATTATCGAGGCCTGCGCTGACCGGCTGCGGTTCGCTGACGACCGCCCCCAGGCGCTCACGCAACTGCGCCAGTTGCTGCTGGTAAAGCGCCTCCAGCGTCTGCCCGGCCGCCAGCGGACTGCGAGCGATCACCAGGGTGGTGCCACGCTGACGGAAGGTCAGCATGTTCATGGTGGTGTCTTCGGGTGTTTCATCGCCCAGTTCGAGGACCAGATCCTGGGTCAGGTAGGCGGTCATAACGCAGCTCCATGCATCGAAGTGGCACACGCTAAAGCTTCAGGGCTTCGCCTGCAAGGGAGGAACCGCCGCCCGGTGACGAACATCACCCAGACGTTGCAGGTCTGGCCCGCACGGATACACTGCCGGGCATGAACCTCGATACCCGCATCAAGTTCCGCCACCTGCTGTGCTTCCTGGAGATTGCCCGGCAGGGCAGCCTGGCCAGGGCCGCCGACGTGCTTGCGATCAGCCAGCCGGCGATCTCCAAGACCCTCAAGGAGCTGGAGGACCTGCTCGAGGCACGCCTGTTCGAACGTGGCCACAACGGCGTGACCCTGACCCCGGCCGGCACGCGCTTCATGCGCTACGCCGGCCCCAGCGTGCAGGCGTTACGCGACGGGGTCGGCAGTGTGCGCGGCGAGGCGCGGGCGCCGTCGCAGGTGCGCATCGGCGTGCTGTCGACCGTTGAAGGGCTGCTGATGCCCGAGGTGCTGTGCCGCCTGCACCAGCGTCACGAAGCGTTGCTGATCAGCGTGGTGACCGGGGCCAGTGCCCAGTTGCTCGGCCAGTTGCACCTGGGGGAACTGGAGCTGGTGGTTGGGCGGATGACCGACAGCCCGCAGATCCAGGGGCTGTCGTTCGAGCACCTGTACAGCGAGTCGATGACCCTGGTGGTGCGGCCCGGGCATCCATTGCTGGCGCAGCGGCCCGTCGAGCGCAGGCAGGTCGGTGATTATCCGCTGGTACTGCCGCCACCGGGGACGACCATTCGCCAGCATGCCGACAGCCTGTTCGTGCAATGCGCCATTGCACTGCCGGCGCAGCGCCTGGAAACCCTGTCGCTGGCCCTGAGCAGGCGCTATGTGCTGGGCAGCGAGGCGGTCTGGGTGGCGCCACGAGACGCCGTGCTGATCGACCTCGGGCGTGGCGAGCTGGCCGAACTCGACCTCGGTGTGCGCGAACCGGGCGGGTCGGTGGGCATCTGCCGCAATGCGGCCCTGCCCCAGAGCCTGCCGGCGCAATGGGTGTGCGAGGTGCTCCGCGAAGTGGCCGAGGCCTATCGACTCGGGACCTATCCCTGACAACCCGGCGGGCATCTTCCTATACAATCCCGGCCAGTTCCCAGCGCCTCCAGGACCCTTTTCATGGACGAAACCGCGCAGCACTGGCTGCATGCCCTCTCCGCCCCCATGGCCGCCCTCAACGGCGCCAGCTACACCGCCCCCGACTATTTCGAGGACGAGGACCAGACCGACCTCGAGCGCTGGTGGGGCATCAGCAACCGCGCCCAGTTGCTGGACATGCTGAGCATGGCCGACAACGGCCACGCCACCGAGATGAGCGAGGCCTACTGGCAGTACCAGCGCTGCCTGCCCAGCCAGTGGCAGGCCCTGCTCGACACCCTGCCCCCGCGCGAGCGCATCCGCCACGAATACGCCGCCCGCACCTTCCCCGACTGCGGCCCGGGCGGCACCCGTGCCTGGGACCTGGGGCGCATGGGTTTCCTGCTGCGTGCCGGGGTCAAGAAGGGCCTGATCGATCGCGACGAGAGCCTCTACCTGCATTACCGCCTGGCCCTGCGCGCCCGCCATTACTACAACCGCTGGGACGGCTACCTGGCCGGCTACCTGTTCGGCAAGGCACTGTGGAATGCCAGCGACAGCAGCGACGAAACCCTGGCCGCCAACCTCGAGCGCCAGGGCAGCGAGCACTGGAACCGCTGCATCGTGCTCAACCTGCGCCTCGGCGCCCATGACCTGCTGGCCGGACTGCCCTGGGACATGCCCCTGCCCGAGCCCGCACGGCCCACCACGCTGGAAGAGGACTGCTGGTCATGAGTTGCTGGATTCGCCTGGGAATCGAACCGACCCAGGACCTGGACGCCATCCGCCTGGCCTATCGCGGCCGCCTGCCCTCGCACCACCCGGAAACCGACCCCGAAGGGTTCCAGGCATTGCGGACAGCCTACGAGGAAGCGTTGCGCCTGGCCCACGATCAGGCGCCCCGGGAGGCCGAGCCCGTCGCCGAGGAAGACGCCCCCCATCCGGCACTCAAGCAATTCCACACCCTGCTCGAGGAACCGGCCCTGCGCTTCGACCCGCAAGCCTGGCAGAGCTTTATCGCCGAACTGGACGAGTTGCCGCTGGACGAACTGGACGATCTCGGCTGGCAACTGCTGTACACCCTGCGCGACTGCGGACCGCTGTCCCACCACTGCGCGAGCCTGCTGGCCCGGCGCCTGGGCTGGGCCGAACAGCTGCTGCGCCTGGACGACCGCCACGAAGTGGAGGCTTTCCTCGACCGCCTGGAAGAGCCCGATCCCTTCGACACCGCCTGCATGCGCGACTGGCCGGCCAGCGCACAGATGGAAAGCCTGTGGTATTTCCGCAGCCTCGAGTACTGCTACCAGCAGCGCCCACTGTTCGAATACGAGCAGTTCGCCGGCGTGCATACCTGCCTGGCCATGCCGGATGACCCCGCCCTGGTGCAACGCCTGCTGGTGCAGTTCAGCCAGGCCGGCATCCCTAGCCGGACCTTCCACGACCTGCTCCAGGCGCGCCAGCAACAGGCCCCGGACGATGCCGACCTGCTCTACCTGCTGGCTCGCCAGGCCGATGCCCTGGGCGCCGAGCAACAGGCCCTGGACTGCTGGCTGCGGCTGTATCGCGAACACCAGCACCCACAGGCCGAACGCTGGCTGATCGACCTCTGCGCCCGTCACCAGCCCCAGCGCCTGCCGTTGCTGATCCAGGCCTTCGACCGCCTGCACACCCCGGCCGGCTGGCCCGCCGAGCTGGACGACCCCGCGCAGAACTGGGGCAGCCCCGGGCAGTCCCCGCAGACCCTGGCGCGCTGGTCCGAAGCCTCGCGCCTGGAACTGCAAGGCAT
The DNA here is from genome assembly GCF_019646095.1 of Pseudomonas sp. 2hn. Classification (NCBI taxonomy): domain Bacteria; kingdom Pseudomonadati; phylum Pseudomonadota; class Gammaproteobacteria; order Pseudomonadales; family Pseudomonadaceae; genus Pseudomonas; species Pseudomonas sp. 2hn. The sequence goes on from NZ_CP081016.1 coordinate 4,654,433, forward strand.
CGCCGCGACCTTCGTCGACTGGCGGCTGGACGGCGACGACGAACTGCCGCTGCTCGCCTGGCTGCTGCAGGACCCGCAGGACCACGACCTGCACCGCCTGTACTGGCAGGCCTGGGCGCTGCAACGCGGGGAAGCCGGCCTGCTGCGCCAGGTGCTCGCCCAACCGCTCGCCGAAGATGCCCTCGACGCGCTGATCCTCGAAGGCTTCCAGCGCCAGGCCAGCCAACAGTTGCACTGGCTTGAACAGGCCCCGGTGGTCAAGGTGCTGGTGGACTTCTGCGCCAGCGACGACCCGGTGGCGGTGCTGCCCGAGGCCTTGACCGAGGACGCCATTCGCCCGGTCTGCCGCGAATGGCTGCGGCGCATGCGGGTCTACCCGGCCCACGCCCTGCACGCCCTGAATGCGCAATTCGACATGCGCCGCCTGTTCACCACGCCGTTCGCCCTGCAACTGCAGGACACGCTCGCCGAGACCGGCGTACTGCTGCCGGCCATGCCCGAGGGTGACGCGCTGTGGAACTGGCACCGCCAGCACTTGTTCATGCTTGCCCTGCTGGAACAGCCCTCGCGCTGGCTGGCACTGATCGATCCCGTGCTGCCCGGGCAATTGCACTACCCGGTCGAACACCCGTTCGCCGCGGCACACGCCCTGCTCTGCCAGCAATTGGCCAGCCCTGACGGTAGTATTGGGCTGCTCGGCAGCCTGGACATCCACGACCCTGTGCAGGCGATGATCTCGGCTCGCCTGCTGACCCTGCAGCAGGCGCTCAACAGCACCCGCCTGCCAAGCGCCCAGCAACTGCTGGCCTGCCTGGAAAACGACAACGGCACCCTGCGCAGCGACTATCTGTTGGGCTACCTGCTGTTCTGCGCGGTGCTGTACCACGACCGATCACTGGACGAACAACAACGCACACGGTTGCGCCAACGCATTGAAGCCGCACAGCTTGAGGATGCCTGGTTCGACGCATGGCGCCAGGCGTTGCTGGACGGCCGACCCCGGCGACCGCCGATCGGCGTGCTTGGTACTCAAGGCATCGACAGCCGTGCGTTCACCGACGTGCAGGATGCGCTGCGCAGCCTGCTCGACGAGTGCACGCCACCCAGGACCCGGTTGCTGCGCGCCCTGCAGAAGGTCAAGGATGATCCCGAGCAGGATCCCGGCCTGCGCTGCGCGATCATGGCCGTACTGTCCTGGAGCGAACGCATGCTGCTCAATGAGATCAAGGAGCCAGCGGCGCCGATATGGGCCTTCTGGAAGCTCAAGAGTCGCCTGAACCGCACCGGCCTGGCGGCGCATGTCGCGCTCATCGCCTTGTTCGCCAGCCTGATGCTCCATGTACCTGGCGTGATGGTGGCGATCAGCGTATTGGCAATCAGCGGCTTCCTGCGTCGCCTGCGCGATCTCGGCCACGGTGTGCCGACCCTGATGGTGGTGATGCTGCTGACCCGGGTGCTGCCCTTCTCGTCACTGGTGCTGCTGGGCCTGCCCGGGGACAAGCTGCCGAACCGCTACGGCCCGGTACCCGGCAAGGGCCCGGCACTGGAAGGTGGCCTGCAGGCCACATTGCGCCGGCTCAACGGTCAGTAGCGCAGTTCGTCCAGCGCCTGGCTCAACGCCTGGCGCTCACGGCTGATCTCACCGGCCTGCTGCCCGGCGAGCACGGCGTTGAAGGCGTCCAGCCAGTTGCCGATCAGCTCGCGCTCGTCGCCCAGGCTCTGCATCCAGGCCCGTTCCAGACGGGCAAGCAAGGTCCGGTTGGGCAACGTGTCACGCGGGTGGATCTTCAGCCGCGCCAGGCGCTCCTCGCTGGCCTGGCGCGCCTCGGCATCCAGCCCGGTGGGGCTGCGGTCGATGCTGTGGCTGTGCTTCTGGCCGCTTTCGAGGAAGGTCACGTCCACTTCCAGCAGACCGTTGATGTCGTAGCTGAAACGCACGTCCAGTGACTGGATCTCGCCGGTCGACTGCAAGGGGATCTCGAAACTGTCTACCAGGATGTTGTCACGCACCCACGGCCGCTCGCCCTGGTATACGGCGATGCGCACGAACTTCTGCTCCGGGTGACTGCTGTAGAAGCGCTGCACCTTCGAGGTGGGGATCACCGTGTTGCGCTCGATGATCGGCGAGAACGCCCCGGTGACGTCCTCGCCCCGGGACGAGGCCACACCGAGGGTGTAGGGGCAGACATCGGTCAGGATCAATTCGTCGATGGCCGCGTCGCGGGCCTTGCAGGCGGCCTGGCTGGCGGCGCCGAGGGCGACGATGGTGTCCGGGTCCAGGTGCCGGTACGGCAGGCGGCCGAACAGCTTGGCCACCAGTTGCTGCACCTGCGGCATGCGCGTGGCGCCGCCGACCAGCACCAGGCTGTCCAGCTCGCGCGGGCTCAACCGGGCATCGCGCAGAGCCTGTTCGATGGGCGCTCGCACCCGGGTCAGCAAGGGCGCCCAGATCGCCTGCAGCTTGAGGTCGTCGAGCCGCCACTCGCGGGACTGCACGCCATCGTGCCAGTCCAGCACGCGGCTGCCCTCGCCCGCCTCGCGCTTGAGCTGTTCGATGGCATCATGCAGGCTGGCCAGGGCCTGGGGTGCAAGTTCCTCGGCCTTGAGGTTCCAGTCGCGCAGGCAGGCCTGCAACAACGCGTCGGTAAAATCCTCGCCGCCCAGATAATTGTCGCCGGTGGAAGCATGCACCTCGATCAGCGGCAAGGCGTACTCCAGCACGGTGACATCGAAGGTGCCGCCGCCCAGGTCGAATACCAGGGTGCGCTCGAACTTCTGCTCATGCAGGCCATAGGCCATGGCCGCGGCGGTCGGCTCGTTGATCAGCCGCTGGACCTTCAGTCCGGCCAATTCAGCCGCGAACACCGTGCGCTTGCGCTGCTCGTCGCTGAAATAGGCCGGCACCGATATCACCGCCTCGCTGACCGGGCAGCCCAGGTACGCCTCGGCATCCTGCTTCAATGCGCCCAGCACCAGTGCCGACAATTCCTCAGGCGTGAATCGATGCTCCCCCAGCGCATAGCGCTTGTCGCTACCCATGAAGCGCTTGAACGCCGCCGCGGTGCGCTCGGGGTGCGTGGTCAATCGCGCCCGGGCGGCCTGTCCGACCAGGATCGAGCCGTCGTCATCGACACTGACCACCGAAGGGGTGAGCACTTCACCCACGGCATTGGGGATCAGCCGAGCTTCACCGTCCTGCCAGACGGCAATCAGGCTGTTGGTGGTGCCGAGGTCGATACCGAGCAGTGGCGTGGAATAGGTGGGGGCGTTGGAGAGGCTGGCATCCTGCATGATCGGTCTCTGGCTTGCGATAGGAACCGACGCGGGGCCTGCTGGCCACATGCGGCGGACAGGGGCATTCTGGCGCAATGCCAGAAACAAAAAAAGCGACCCTAAGGTCGCTTTCTCTGTTGCTTCCGGGTGTTCAGTGGGCCCTGGAAGCTAAATATGGCGCGGCGGACGGGACTCGAACCCGCGACCCCCGGCGTGACAGGCCGGTATTCTAACCGACTGAACTACCGCCGCGCTATACATCGAGTGGTGGGTGATGACGGGATCGAACCGCCGACCCTCTGCTTGTAAGGCAGATGCTCTCCCGGCTGAGCTAATCACCCTTCGTCTCGGTGTGGCGCGCATTCTACGGAGGACCTCCTACCCTGGCAAGCACTTTCTTCAAAATTTTTGAAAAAAATTTCCAGGCCTTTCAAAGACCTAGCCGCGCCGCGATTTTCTTCCTCTATATAAGACTGCTGGCCCTATGACAGGGTTGGCCTGGAACCGCACCTCGGAGAATAATGCCCGCCTTATGTATTAAGGAGAGATTCCCCCTCATGTGGTTCAAGAACCTGCTGTCCTATCGCCTGACCCAGGAAGTACCGTTCGAGGCCGAGGCCCTGGAGGCCGCCCTGGCCAGCAAGCCGGCCCGCCCCTGTGCCAGCCAGGAACTGACCACCTACGGTTTCGTCGCGCCGTTCGGCAAGGGCGAGGACGCGCCCCTGGTCCACGTCAGTGGCGAGTTCATGCTGATTGCTGCCCGTAAGGAAGAACGCATCCTGCCCAGCAGCGTGGTCAACGACGCGGTCAAGGAGAAGGTCGAGGAGATCGAGACCGAGCAGATGCGCAAGGTCTATAAAAAGGAACGCGACCAGATCAAGGACGAGATCATCCAGGCCTTCCTGCCGCGCGCCTTCATCCGTCGCTCGATGATCTTCGCCGCCATCGCCCCACGCCTGGGTATGATCCTGGTCAACTCGGCCAGCGCCAAGCGCGCCGAAGACCTGCTGTCGACCCTGCGTGAAGTGATCGGCTCGCTGCCGGTGCGCCCAGCTACCGTGAAGATCGCGCCGAGCGCGACCATGACCGACTGGGTCAAGTCGCAGCAGGCCGCCGAGGGCTTCTTCGTCCTCGACGAGTGCGAACTGCGCGACACCGCGGAGGACGGCGGCATCGTGCGCTGCAAACGCCAGGACCTGACCAGCGAGGAAATCCAGCTGCACCTGAGCACCGGCAAGCTGGTCACCCAGTTGGCCCTGGCCTGGCAGGACAAGCTGTCGTTCGTGCTCGACGACAAGATGGTGATCAAGCGCCTGAAATTCGAGGAGCTGCTGCAGGAGCAGGCCGAACAGGATGGCGGCGACGAGGCCCAGCAACAGTTCGACGCCAGCTTCCAGCTGATGATGATGACCTTCACCGAGTTCCTGCCGGTGCTGTTCGAAGCCCTGGGCGGCGAAGAGATCCCGCAGGGGGTCTGAGGGTCAGGCCGGCGCGGCCCAGCGGCGCCGGCTGAACTTCAGGCGCACCCGCAATCGCCGGTGCGCCTCACGATCCAGTGCGTCCCTGGGGATGCACTGGCTCTGGCTGAACCTGCGCTCCTTGGGCACGAACCGCAGAACCACCAGGGTCGGCAGGGCGACGCTATCCCGGCACAGACGCGCCGGCTGCCAGCCCCGGGCGCGGCTATATATACGCCAACCACGCAGGTCACGGCGCAGGCCGGTGATGGCCTCGGGATGTATCAGCAGGATTCGCCGGGGAATGGCCCAGCAGGCATGGGCAAGACAGGCGACGGCCAGCAGGCCGCACAGCCATCCGGGCAGCGCTATCAGCGCGAGGGTAAGCAGTGCCAGCGCCAGGCTGGCGAGGTAGGCCGTCAGCAGCAGGCGCGAGCCTTGCCAACGGCACTCGAAGCATTCACTTGGGCTGGACACGATCCAGGATGATGCGGACCATGCGCTGCAGCTCCGGGTCCTCAGACTCGCTGCGCTCCATGAACCAGCCGAACATGTCCTGATCCTCGCAGGTCAGCAGGCGACGATACAGCTCGCGGTCCGCTTCGCTCAGGCTCGGGTAGACCTCCTGGGTGAAAGGTACCAGCAGCACGTCCAGTTCCAGCATGCCGCGGCGGCTGTGCCAGAAAAGCCGGTTGAGTTCAGTTTGTTCGACCATGGGGCCCTCCTCGAGTGGTCGCGCAGTATACCGCGCAGCGAACGAAGCGGCACGAGGCGTTGGTCTAGTCACCTACCTATTTTGTTACCGGCGTTCTATGATGGCCGCCAGTCTTTAGCTACCGCGATGACCCATGGCCGATTCCGCTTTCTTCTGTACCCTCTCCCATGAGGGCATCCTCGCCGTCCGCGGCTCCGACGCCGGCAAGTTCCTGCAAGGTCAGCTGACCTGCAACATCGGTTACCTCAGTGACCAGCACGCGAGCCTTGGTGCCCGTTGCATGGTCAAGGGCCGCATGCAGTCGAGCTTCCGTATCCTGCCCGAGGGCAATGGCTACCTGCTGGCCATGGCCAGCGAGCTGCTCGAGGCGCAACTGGCCGACCTGAAGAAGTACGCGGTGTTCTCCAAGGCCACGCTGAGCGACGACAGCGCCGCCTGGACGCGCTTCGGCCTGCAGCAGGGCGACGCCACCCTGCAGGCGCTGAGCCTGTCCGTGGCGGACGAGGCCGGCGCGACCGCCCGTCATGATGGCCTGATCGCCGTCCGCGCCTCGGCCGGCCGGGTCGAACTGTGGGTACCCGCCGATCAGGCTGGCGCCGTTCGTGAAAAACTCGCCGCCACACTGCCCGAGGGCACGCTCAACGACTGGCTGCTGGGCCAGGTCCGCGCCGGCATCGGCCAGGTCATGGGCCCGACCCGCGAGCTGTTCATCCCGCAGATGATCAACCTGCAGGCCGTCGATGGCGTGAGCTTCAAGAAAGGCTGCTACACCGGCCAGGAAATCGTCGCCCGCATGCAGTACCTGGGCAAGCTCAAGCGCCGCCAATATCGCCTGGCGCTGGCCGAGACAGCGGTACCCCAGCCGGGCGCCGAGATCTTCTCGCCGACCCACGGCTCGTCGGTCGGCGAAGTGGTGATCGGGGCCAGCACCGGCAGCGCCGTCGAACTGCTGGCCGTGCTCAGCGCCGAGGCGGTGGCGGACGACAACCTGCACCTGGGCAGCCTGGAAGGCCCGCGCCTGACGCTGCTCGACCTGCCTTACGAACTGGACCGCGACCGGGAAATCCAGCGCTGACCAGCCCGCCCCGGCGGCATGCCGGGGCTGCACCACCTTTGCCGTAGAGAAGTCCATGAACAAGCTGGCCGAGAAGGTCCAAGCGCAACTGCTCGCCGCCATCGACCGGGACGACCTGGTCCTGCCGACGCTGCCGGAAGTCGCCCTGAGCATCCGCGAAGCCGCCGAAGACAGCGAGATCAGCGTTTCCGCCCTGAGCAAGGTGATCGGCCGCGACGCCGCGCTGTCGGCCCGCCTGATCAAGGTGGTCAACAGCCCGCTGATGCGCGCCGCCGTCGAAGTCACCGACCTGCACACCGCCATCACCCGCCTGGGCATCAACTACAGCTGCAACCTGGCCATCGGCCTGGTGATCGAGCAGATCTTCCATGCCCGCGCACCGGCGGTGGAACACAAGCTGCGGGATATCTGGGCCAACAGCCTGGAAGTCGCGGGCATCAGCTATGAACTGTGCCGACGCTACACCCAGCTCAAGCCCGACCAGGCCACCCTCGGCGGCCTGGTGCACCAGATCGGCGCCTTGCCGGTACTGATCTATGCCGAGGAGCACAATGAGCTGCTGTCCGATCCGATCTGCCTGCATTTCGTGATCGAGCAGATCCAGCCGGTGCTGGGCGACAAGATCCTCAGCGCCTGGGAATTCCCCGAGCAGTTGGTCAACGTACCCAGCCAGGTGCAGGACCTGGACCGGCGCACCGACCAGATCGACTACATCGACATCGTGCAGATCGCCCGCTGCATCAGCCAGCGCGAGCGCAGCCGGCCCCTGGCCGCCCTGCCCGCCTACCGCCACCTGGGGCTGCCCTATGGCACCGAGTTGGATATCGCCGAGCTGCTGGATGCGCGGAGCATGCTGCGCTGATCGAGCCCCGTCTGCGCCGCCCCCTTCGCGGGTAAGCCCGCGAATAGGGCTGTAGGGACAACCCATCAATCCGCGATAAAACTCACCCGCACCTTCAGCCCGCCCCGCTCGCCGTCGTGCAGACTGATCTGCGCCAGGTGCGCCCGGCAGATCTCGCCGACGATGGCCAGCCCCAGCCCGCTGCCCTGGGCGCTGCGTCGGTAGAAGCGCTCGAACACCCGCTCACGCTCCTCCTCGGGAATCCCCGGCCCGTCGTCCTCGACTTCGAGCACGGCCGGCGCCAGTACCCTCAGGACCACATCGCCACCGGGCGGGGTGTGGGCCAGAGCGTTGTCCACCAGGTTGCTGAGCAGCTCGTTGAGCAGGGTCGGCTCGCCCTTGAGCCACACCGGCGCCTCGGCCTCCAGCGCCAGGGCAACGCCGCGGGCATGGGCCAGGGGCGCCATGGCCATGCCCAGTTCACGGGCCAGCTGGCTCAGGTCCAGGCGCTGGGCGCCGCCCTCGGCGATGGCGCGGGCGCCGTTTTCCACCCGCGCCAACGACAGCAGCTGGTTGGCCAGGTGAGTCAGCCGGTCGGTGCCCTGGGCCGCTGCCTCCAGGGTCTTGCGCCATTCATCCGGCTCCCGTGAGCGCAACCCCAGCTCCACCCGCGCCTTGAGCGCCGCCAGCGGTGTGCGCAGCTCGTGGGCGGCGTCGGCGATGAACTGCGCCTGGCGTTCGAACTGGCCCCGCAAGCGCTCGGTGAAGTGATTGAGGCCGCGCACCAGCGGCCCCAGCTCGCGTTGCACCTGGACCACCGGCAGGGCGCGCAGATCGTCCGGCTGGCGCTCCTCCACCGCCGTGCGCAAGCGCTCCAGCGGGCGCAGCGCGGCACTCACCGCGAACCACACCATCACCAGCGCGCCGAAGGCCAGCATGCCCAGGCGCAGCAGGGTATCGGTCATCAGCCCGCGGGCCATGCGCACCCGCGCCTCCTCGGTCTCGGCCACGCGGATCTCGGCCATGCCGTTCATGTTCGGTTCGCTCACCGCCTTGAGCAGGCTGACCACGCGCACGTCCTGGCCCAGGTAGGTGGCGTTGTAGAAACGCGCCAGCGCCGGATAGTCGTCGGTGCGCGGGGTGCCCGCAGGCGGAGGCGGCAGGTTCTCGTAGCCGGAAATCAGCTTCTGGTGGATGTCCAGCACCTGGTAGTAGATGCGCCCGGCGCTGTCGTAGGCGAAGGTGTCCAGTGCCACGTAGGGCACGTCGGCGCTGAGGGTGCCATCGCGCTGCGACAGGCCGGCGGCGATGGTCCGTGCCGAGGCCAGCAGGGTCCGGTCATAGGCGGTGTCGGCGGCTTCGCGACCGTTCCAGTAGGCGCTCAGGCCGCTGGCCAGCATCAGCACCACCAGCAGCAGCGCCAGGTTGCCCAGCAAGCGCCCGCGCAGGCTGCCGTTGTCACGCATCGCGGTGCTCGAGCAGATAGCCCAGGCCACGGAAGGTGACGATGGCCACCGGGTGGCCGTCGAGCTTCTTGCGCAGGCGGTGGATGTAGATCTCGATGGCGTCGGGGCTGGCCTCCTCGTCGAGGCCGAACACCTGGGCCGCCAGTTGCTCCTTGCTCATCACCCGGCCGGGACGGGCGATCAGTGCCTCGAGCACGCTCTGCTCACGCTGGGTCAGGGTCAGCGGTTCGCTGCCCAGGCTGAAGCGCCGGGTATCCAGGTCGTAGACCAGCGGGCCGCAGCGCTGCTGGCGCTCGCCGCCGAGCACGCTGCGACGCAGCAGGGCCTTGACCCGCGCCTCCAGCTCGGTCAGCTCGAAGGGCTTGGCCAGGTAGTCGTCGGCCCCCAGGTTCAGGCCATGCACGCGGTCCTTCACATCGCTGCGGGCGGTGAGCATCAGCACCGGCAGGGTCTTGCCGCGCCCGCGCAGGCGCGCCAGCACCTCGAAGCCGTCCAGGCGCGGCAGGCCGACATCCAGCACCGCCACGGCGTAGTCCTCGCTGGCCAGGGCCAGGTCGGCGGCCACGCCGTCATGCAGCACGTCCACGGTCAGGCCCTGGCTCTTGAGGGCCTGGGCCACGCTTTCGGCCAGTTGCAGATGGTCTTCGACCAGCAGCACACGCATTGGATTCTCCCTGTTCGGCTGGGCTTTTTGCGCGGAGTGTAACGCCGTGGCGGGTGCTGTGAAGCCCTCGCCGGAAACCTTTCACGCTGAAAGGTTAGCGAAAGGTTGGTTGCCTAGCATCGCACCACGGTCGCCCCGCGCGCCGCAAAAAGCACCAGCAAGGTGCAACACATAAGAACAATAATTGGAGTCACCGACGATGCTGTCCATGCAGCCGCAGGCGTTCGCGCCTACCCGTTCGTTCGCCGCCCGACCTTCCGCCCTCGCCAGCGCCTTCGCCCTTGCCGGTGTCGCGCCCATGAGCCAGGCCGCCTTCTTCGAAGACAGCACGGCCACCTTCGAAACCCGCAACATGTACTTCAACCGCGACTTCCGCGACGGCACCAGCGCGCAGCAATCCAAGCGCGACGAATGGGCCCAGGGGTTCATGCTCAATTTCGAGTCCGGCTACACCGAGGGCACCGTGGGCTTCGGCCTGGACGCGCTGGGCATGGTCGGGGTCAAGCTCGACTCCAGCAAGGACCGCACGGGCACCGGCCTGCTGCCTACCCACGACGACGGCAAGGCCGCCGACGAGTACTCCAAGCTGGGCCTCACCGGCAAGGTCAAGGTCTCGCAGACCGAGCTGAAGATCGGCACGCTGATCCCCGAATTGCCCACCTTGCAGCCCAACGACGGGCGCATCCTGCCGCAGACCTTCGAAGGCGGCCTGGTCACCTCGAAGGAGATCAAGGGCCTGACCTTCACCGGCGGGCGCCTGGAAAAGGCCAAGGACCGCGACGACAGCAACTGGGAAGACCTGGCCCTGAACAACAAGAACGGCCGCTTCGGCGGCACCTTCAGCGCCGACAACTTCGACATGGGCGGCCTGGACTACCAGTTCACCGACCGCATCACCGGCAGCTACCACTTCGCCCAGCTCGACGACATCTACCGCCAGCACTTCATCGGCCTGCTCGCCACCCAGCCCTGGGGCCCGGGCACCTTCGGCGCCGACCTGCGCCTGGCGGTCAGCGACGACGCCGGCGCGGCCAAGGCCGGCAAGATCGACAACACCACCGTCAACGGCATGCTCAGCTACACCCTGGGCGGGCACAAGGTCAGCGGCGCCTGGCAGCAGTTGTCCGGCGACAGCGCCTTCCCCTACGTCGATGGCGCCGACCCGTACCTGGTCAACTTCGTCCAGATCAACGACTTCGCAGGCGCCGACGAACGCTCCTGGCAGGCGCGCTACGACTACAACTTCGCCGCCCTCGGTATCCCCGGCCTGACCTTCATGACCCGCTACATCAGCGGCGACAACGTCAGCCGCGCCGCCGGTGGCGAGGGCAAGGAGTGGGAACGCAACACCGAACTGAAGTACGTGGTACAAAGCGGCCCGTTGAAGAACGTCGCCGTGCGCCTGCGCAACGCCACCTTCCGCTCCAACTTCAGCCGCGACGCGGACGAGGTGCGGCTGCTGGTGAGCTACAGCGTGGCTCTGTGGTAACCCATAACAACAACGCTCACGGAGATAGACGATGACCTTTTCACTGCGCCGCCTCGTCCTGGCCACCGGTTGCCTGCTGCTGGCCGGCAACGCCCTGGCCGCCGAACCGAAACGCCCCGAATGCATCGCCCCGGCCTCGCCCGGCGGCGGTTTCGACCTGACCTGCAAGCTGGTGCAGAGCGCCCTGGTCAACGAGAAGATCCTCAGCAAGCCCATGCGCGTGACCTACATGCCCGGCGGTGTCGGCGCGGTGGCCTACAACGCCGTGGTCGCCCAGCGCCCGGCCGACGCCGGCACGCTGGTGGCCTGGTCCAGCGGCTCGCTGCTGAACCTGGCCCAGGGCAAGTTCGGCCGCTTCGACGAGAACGCGGTGAAGTGGCTCGCGGCGGTCGGCACCAGCTATGGCGCCATCGCGGTGAAGAGCGATTCGCCCTACAAGACCCTCGACGACCTGGTCGCGGCGCTGAAAAAGGACCCGAGCAAGGTGGTGATCGGCTCCGGCGGCACCGTCGGCAGCCAGGACTGGATGCAGACCGCGCTGATCGCCAAGGCCGCCGGGATCAACCCGCGCGACCTGCGCTACGTGGCCCTCGAGGGCGGCGGCGAGATCGCCACCGCGCTGCTGGGCGGGCACATCCAGGTCGGTTCCACCGATATTTCCGACTCCATGCCGCACATCCAGAGCGGCAACATGCGCATCCTCGCGGTGTTCTCCGACAAGCGCCTGGACGAGCCGGAAATGAAGGACATCCCCACCGCCAAGGAACAGGGCTACGACATCGTCTGGCCGGTGGTGCGCGGCTTCTACCTGGGGCCGAAGGTCAGCGACGAGGACTATGCCTGGTGGAAGGCTTCGTTCGACAAGCTGCTGGCCTCCGAGGACTTCGCCAAGCTGCGTGACCAGCGCGAGCTGTTCCCGTTCGCCATGACCGGCGAGGAGCTGGACGGCTATGTGAAGAAGCAGGTGGCGGACTACAAGGCGCTGGCCCGTGAGTTCGGGCTGATCCAGTAAGCCACTCACACAGCTCCCTCTGTAGGAGCGGCCTTGTGCCGCGAAAGGGCCGCGAAGCGGCCCCGGATTCTGAGCGTCAAGGCATGAATCGCTGGGGCTGCTGCGCAGCCCTTTCGCGGCACAAGGCCGCTCCTACAAGGGGTCGCGCCGTGTCGAACATTACCGAGGATTCTTCCATGATCCTGCAACGCCTCTTCGCCCTGGCCCTGCTGGCGCTGTGCGCCGTGCTGGCCGTGATGGCCTGGCCCTACCAGGCCGCCTTCTCCTATGAACCGGTGGGCCCGCGCGCCTACCCGCTGCTGATGCTCGGCCTGATGAGCCTGGGCCTCTTGTACCTGGCGATCCGCCCCACGCCCATCGTGCGCAAGGACGACGAACCGGAACTGGACCGCGAAAGCCTGATCAAGATCGTCGCCTGCGTCGGCCTGCTGATCGTCTTCGCCAGCACCTTCGAAGCCCTGGGCTTCATCCTCAGCGCCATCCTGGTCGGCGTACCCATGGCCCGCCTGTACGGTGGCCGCTGGCTGCACAGCGCCCTGGTGGTGGTGGGCATGAGCCTGTTCCTCTACTGGCTGTTCGACCGCGTGATGGACGTGCCCCTGCCCCTCGGCCTGCTCGACGTACTGGAGAACTGACACATGGATACCTTGAGCTACCTGGGCCAGGGCTTCGGCGTCGCCCTGAGCCCATACAACCTGGTCACCGCCCTGACCGGCACCCTGATCGGCACCGTGGTCGGCCTGCTGCCGGGCCTGGGCCCGATCAACGGCGTGGCCCTGCTGATCCCCATCGCCTTCGCCCTCGGCCTGCCGCCGGAGTCGGCGCTGATCCTGCTGGCCGCGGTGTACCTGGGCTGCGAATACGGCGGGCGGATCAGTTCGATCCTGCTGAACATCCCCGGCGAAGCCTCCACCGTGATGACCACCCTCGACGGCTACCCCATGGCTCGCCAGGGCCTGGCCGGCGTGGCCCTGTCGCTGTCGGCCTGGAGTTCGTTCATCGGCGCCTTCATCGCCACCTGCGGCATGGTGCTGTTCGCCCCGCTGCTGGCGAAATGGGCGATTGCCTTCGGGCCGGCGGAGTACTTCGTGCTGATGGTGTTCGCCATCGTCGCCCTCGGTGGCATGGCCGGCGACAAGCCACTGAAGACCTTCATCGCGGCGCTGATCGGCCTGTTCCTTTCGGCGGTGGGCATCGACGCCAACAGCGGCGTGTACCGCTTCACCGGTGACAGCGTGCACCTGGCCGACGGCATCCAGTTCGTGGTGCTGGTGCTGGGCCTGTTCTCCATCAGCGAGATCCTCCTGCTGCTGGAAAAAACCCACCATGGTCACGTGGCGGTCAAGGCCACCGGGCGCATGCTGTTCAACCTCAAGGAAGCGGCGTCGGTGTTCTTCGTCAACATCCGTTGCGGCCTGCTGGGCTTCTTCATGGGCGTGTTGCCGGGTGCCGGCGCGACCCTGGCCAGTGCCGTGGCCTACATGACCGAAAAACGCATCGCCGGCGACAAAGGCAAGTTCGGCAAGGGCGACGCTCGTGGCCTGGCCGCGCCGGAAACCGCCATCGGCGCCTCCTGCTGCGGCGCCCTGGTGCCGATGCTGACCCTCGGCGTGCCAGGCTCCGGCACCACTGCGGTGATGATCGGCGCGCTGACCCTGTACAACATCACCCCCGGCCCGCTGCTGTTCGAACAACAGCCGGACATCGTCTGGGGCCTGATCGCCTCGCTGTTCATCGCCAACCTGATGCTGATCATCCTCAACGTGCCGATGATCCGTGTCTTCACCCGCATCCTCGCCGTGCCGAACTGGGCGCTGGTGCCGGTGATCGCGATCATCACCGCGATCGGCGTGTACGCGGTGCATGCCACCACCTTCGACCTGTTCCTGATGGTCGGCATCGGCATCATGGGCTACATCCTGCGCAAGCTGGACTTCCCGCTGTCGCCGATCCTGCTGGGTTTCATCCTCGGCGGGCTGATGGAGCAGAACCTGCGCCGCGCGCTGTCGATCTCCAACGGTGAACTGGGCATCCTCTGGTCGAGCCCGATCAGCATGGGCGTGTGGGTGCTGGTGGTGTGCATGCTGAGCCTGCCGCTGCTGCGCATCTGGCGCAAACGTGCCCTGCAGCGCCGGGCCATGGCCGATGCCTGATCGGTCGTTGCCTCTGTTCTGGGCCACCGGGCTGGTCGGTCTTGCGGGCGGTTTCGCCGCCAGCAAGGTCGGCTGGCCCTTGCCGTGGATGGTCGGCTCGTTGCTGGCGATCATCCTGGTGCGCTGCCTGACCCCCTGGCAGCTCAGCGAAATCCCCAACGGCCGCAAATGCGGGCAATGGATCATCGGCATCGGCATCGGCCTGCACTTCACCCCGGCGGTGATCGAGCAGGTGGCCAGCCACTTCGCGCTGATCTTCTTCGGCGCGTTGTTCACCACCCTCTCCAGTGTGATCAGCGTGTGGCTGCTGCGGCGCACCGGTGAAGACCGCGCCACGGCGTTCTTCGCCAGCATGCCGGGCGGTTCGGGCGAGATGGTCAATCTTGGTGCGCGCAACGGCGCGGTGCTCAGCCAGGTGGCCGCGGCGCAGAGCCTGCGGGTGCTGGCGGTGGTGCTGTGCGTGCCGGCGCTGTTCAAGTTCCTGCTCGGCGATGGCGTGCCGCTGAACCATGCCGGCAGCATGAGCTGGGGCTGGCTGGCGTTGATCGCGCCGCTGGGAGTGCTGGTGGCGCTGCTCTGGCAGCGCCTGCGCCAGCCCAATCCCTGGTTGTTCGGGCCGTTGCTGGTGGCAGCCAGCGTGAGCCTGGCGGGCAACCTGCAGATCGGCCTGCCCAACGGCGCCAGCCAGATCGGCCAGTGGCTGATCGGTAGCGGCCTGGCCTGTCACTTCAACCGCGCGTTCTTCCGCCGGGCGCCGTCGTTCCTTGGCCGGACCTTGCTCGCCACGGCGCTGTGCATGCTGATCGCCGCAGGCGCGGCCTGGGCGTTGAGCCTGCTGACGCACCTGGACCTGCGCTCGCTGACGCTGGGGATGATGCCCGGGGGCATCGCCGAGATGAGCCTGACGGCGGAGACCCTGCAACTGTCCGTGCCGCTGGTGACGGCGCTGCAGGTGATGCGCTTGTTGTTCGTGCTGTTCCTGGCCGAGCCGTTGTTCCGGCGCTGGAACGCCAGCCCATAGAGATGTGCTGGCTTCTTCGCGGGTAAACCCGCTCCCACAGAGAATGCGCTGCCTTTCAGGGCCTGCGCTGTACCTGTGGGAGCGGGTTTACCCGCGAAAAGGCCCGCGCAATCCTTCAGCCAATCACAACGGCGGCAACGCCCAATCGATCGGCGCCATCCCGCGTTGCTCCAGGAAGCTGTTGGTGCGGCTGAAATGCCCACAACCAAAGAACCCACGGTAAGCCGACAGCGGTGACGGATGCACAGACTTGAGCACCAGGTGCTTGCTGGCATCGATCAGCTTCTGCTTGCTCTGTGCATGGGCACCCCAGAGCAGGAACACCACGTTCGGGCACTGTTCGCTGACCACCTGGATGATCCGGTCGGTGAAGAACTCCCAGCCTTTCTTCGCGTGGGACGCGGCATTGGCGCGCTCCACGGTCATGGTGGTGTTGAGCAGCAGCACGCCCTGCTCGGCCCAGCTCTGCAGGTAGCCATGGGCGGGGATCGGCAGGTTGAGGTCGCGCTGCAGCTCCTTGTAGATATTGACCAGCGACGGCGGCGTGGGGATACCCGGCTGCACCGAGAAGCACAGGCCATGGGCCTGGCCCGGACCGTGGTACGGGTCCTGGCCGAGGATGACCACCTTGACCTGCTCCAGCGGCGTGGAATTCAGGGCGTTGAAGATCAGCGGCCCAGGTGGGTAGATCTCCTTGCCGGCGGCGTACTCCGCACGCAGGAACTCGCGCAGCTGCTGCATGTAGGGCTGGTCGAACTCGGCGCGCAGCGCGGCCTTCCAGCTGGGTTCGAGTTTGATGCGATCGTCGTCGGTCATGGGGGCATCCAAAAGCAAAGTGCCGCGACACTAGGAAAGCCGGGCCGGCTTGTCAATCGATCCGACCGACGACCGGCAGCTTCGCCGCGGCAGGCCATACTGAGGGGATGACCTGCGCGAGGTAGTCCATGTCCATTCAATGCGAGGTACTGACCGGCGCCGACGGCGCCCGTATCGGCATCGCCACCCTGGACGCGCCCAAGGCGCTCAACGCCCTGACGCTGCCCATGATCGAAGTGCTCGACGAACGGCTGCACGCTTGGGCCAGCGACCCCGGGATCGTCTGCGTGCTGCTGCGCGGCAATGGGCCGAAGGCCTTCTGTGCCGGCGGCGATGTCCGCGCCCTGGTCGAGGCCTGCCGCGAACATCCCGGCAGTGTGCCGCCGCTGGCCGCTACCTTCTTCGCCAGCGAGTACCGCCTCGACCATCGCCTGCACACCTACCCCAAACCCCTGCTGTGCTGGGGCCACGGCCATGTACTGGGCGGCGGCATGGGCCTGCTGCAGGGCGCTGCGGTACGCATAGTCACCCCCAGCAGCCGCCTGGCGATGCCGGAAATCAGCATCGGCCTGTATCCGGATGTCGGCGCCAGCTGGTTCCTCGCCCGCCTGCCGGGCAAGCTCGGCCTGTTCCTGGGGCTGACCGGGGCCCCGCTCAACGCCCGCGACGCGCTGGACCTGGACCTGGCCGATCGCTTCCTGGGCGAACACCAGCAGGAGGCGCTGATCGAAGAACTGCTGCAATTGAACTGGCAGGAGCAGACCGCCCTGCAGCTCAACAGCCTGCTCAAGGCCGAGCAGCACCGCGCCTGCGCCGAACTGCCGCAAGGCCAGTGGCTGGCGCGCCGTGCGGTGATCGACGAAGCGCTCGACGTGGCCGACCCGGTGGCGGCCTGGCGGGCCCTGGCCGGCCTGGCCACGCACGCCGATCCCTTGCTGGCGGCGGCCGGCCAGCGCCTGCACGAGGGTTGCCCGCTGACGGCGCACCTGGTGTGGGAGCAGATCCGTCGGGCGCGGCACCTGTCGCTGGCGCAGGTATTCCAGATGGAATACACCCTGAGCCTGAACTGCTGCCGTCACCCGGAGTTCAGCGAAGGGGTGCGCGCCCGTCTGCTGGACAAGGACAACACTCCCCGCTGGCACTGGCCGGATGTGGCGCAGGTGCCAGCGGCGGTGGTGGAGGCGCACTTCAGCAAGGTCTGGGAGGGGCGGCATCCGTTGGCGGAACTGGGATGACGTCAGTGCCCTGTCAACGCGACCAGCTCCGCTCGCCACCCCGGCCCCCATCGGGTCGACGGTCGCGGTTGCCCTGCCCGTTGGAATGCCAGCGATCGCCCCGGCGATCGTCATTGCGGTAGTCGTGGCGGTCGCGGTCCCGACCGTAGTCGTAGCGCTGGCGGTTGCCATAGTCGTAACGCGGATTCCCGTGCCAGCGCGGTTGCATGCCGGGCGCTGGATAAGGTCGGTACTGCGGCACCGGCGCCGGCCTGTAGTAACGCGGCGCTGGCTGGTAGTAGTAGCGGGTCTGCGGTACCACGTAATAGCGGTCCTGACGGTAGTAGCCTGGGTAAACGTAGCGATCGCTGGTGTAGTAGTCGCTGCGGTAGTAGCCGCCGCTCTCGTAGTATGGGGCGCAGGCGGAGGTCAGCAGTCCGAGCAGGACGACGAGCAGGATTCGTGGGTACATGGCGGCCTCCTGGACCGCAGGGGTGCCCGGCACAGCGGCGCTGGCGGGCGTCGACGACAAGCTGTTGGTCGACACAGGATAAGACCGTCGCAACAAGGTTCAGTGCCATTTGCGCAACAAATTGAAACAGGTCCTATACCCCTGAAAAACATGCAGTCATTTTTCAGTCATCTCACTAGAATGTGGCCACCGGCACACCTCACGGGACGATCATGCCCTCGCCTTCCGCCCTGTTCTCGCAACGCTCGCTGATCTTCGCCCTGCTGCTGTTGCTGGCCGGCGGCTTCCTCGCCACCTCGCTGCTCGGCTACTACGCCTCGCGCGGGGCGATCCGCGACGGCATCATCAATACCGAGCTGCCGCTGACCTCCGACAGCGTCTACTCGGAGATCCAGAAAGACCTGATCCGCCCGGTGCTGATCGCCTCGATGATGGCCCAGGACACCTTCCTGCGCGACTGGGTGCTGGCCGGCGAGCAGGACACCGGGCGCATCACCCGCTACCTGGGCGCGGTGATGGGCAGCCAGGCCACCTGCACCAGCTTCTTCGTCTCCGACCGCAGCCTCACCTACTACCAGGCCAAGGGCGTGCTCAAGCAGGTGCGGGCCGACGCCTGGCGCGACGCCTGGTACTTTCGCCTGCGCCAGTCGAGCAAGCCCTACGAGATCAACGTCGACCTGGACATGGCCAACCAGGACAAGCTCACCGTGTTCATCAACCACCGGGTGCTCGATTACCAGCAGCGTTTCATCGGCGCCGCCGGCGTGGGTTTGAGCGTGGAGTCGGTGGTCCGCCTGATCGACGACTACCAACGGCGCTACCAGCGCTCGGTGCTGTTCGCCGACGCCCGGGGCAAGGTCCTGCTGACCGGCTCCGACGGCGGCCCTCATGGCCTGCGCGCCGGACAGCAACTGGCCGATAGCAGCCAGTGGCAGGACCTGCTGGCACGCATGCCGACACCGGCCAGCGGCAGCCACGAGTACACCGACAACGACGGCCACAGCCACTTCCTCAACGTGCGCCTGCTGCCGGAACTGGAGTGGTACCTGCTGGTGGACAAGCGCGAAACCGGCGCCCTGGACCGCATCCGCCAGTCGCTGTACCTGAACCTGGCGATCTGCGCCATGATCACCCTGGTGGTCCTGTCGCTGCTCAACGCCATGATCAAGCGGCACCAGGACAACGCCGAAGCGCTGGCCACCCTCGACAGCCTCACCGGTCTGCCCAATCGCCGCAGCTTCGACCTGCTGGCCGGCCAGGCACTCATCGAAGCCCAGCGCGACAGCGCGCCGCTGGTCGCCCTGCTGATCGACCTCGACCACTTCAAGACCCTCAACGACACCCATGGCCACCTGGCCGGCGACGAAGTGCTACGCCAGTTCGCCAATGTGCTGCAGAGCAGCCTGCGCCAGTCCGATATACTGTGCCGCTGGGGTGGCGAGGAGTTCGTCGTGCTGCTGCGCGAAGCCGAAGGCCGCCAGGCCATCGAGGTGGCGGAAAAGATCCGCCGACGCACCGAGCAACTGACCTTCAGCCATGCCGACCAGCCACTGCGCCTGACCGTGAGCATCGGCCTGTCCGCCCTGCAGCGCGACGACAGCCTGCATAACCTGCTGACCCGCGCCGACCACGCGCTCTATCGTGCCAAACAAGGCGGACGCAACCGCGTCTGCAGCGAAATGCCCGGACCCGACCATGCCTGATCCTCAATGCTGCCCCGCCTGTGGCGCCCTCAACCAGTGCGGCCTGGCCGACCCGCGCAATGCCGCGCAAGGTTGCTGGTGCTTCGACGTGGCCATCGACCCGGCGCTGATCGAGGCCCTGCCTGCCGAACTGCGCGACAAGGCCTGCCTGTGCCCGCGCTGCGCGCAGGTGGACGAGCAGCTCAAGGCAGCACCAGCGCGCACGATCCGCTAGACTGCGCGCCGATTTCCCGCAAGCGACCCGTCCCATGCGCCTCGACCGATTCCTCGGCAACCTGCCCTGCTACAACCGCCAGCAAGTGCGCCTGCTGCTGGCGCAGCGGCGCGTGAGCGTGGACGGCCTGCCGACCGGCGACCCGCTGCTGGAGGTGCGCGAGTTCAACCGCGTCGAGGTCGACGGGCAGGTGCTCCAGGCCGGGCGTCCAGCGCGCTACCTGATGCTGCACAAGCCCGCCGGGTGCGTCAGCGCCACCCAGGACCCGCAGCACCGCACCGTGCTCGACCTTCTGCCGGCAGCGCTGCGCGATGACCTGCACATCGCCGGGCGCCTGGACTACAACACCACCGGGCTGATGATCCTGACCAACGATGGCCAGTGGTCTCGGCGCCTGACCCAGCCACGGACCAAGCAGCCCAAGACCTATCTGGTGCACACCGAGGACGAAATCGGTGCACATTACATCGATCGGTTCCGCGAAGGGTTCTACTTCGCCTTCGAAGACCTCACCACCCTGCCCGCGCAGCTGGACATCCTCGGCCCGCGCAGCGCGCGCCTGGCCATCGTCGAGGGCCGCTATCACCAGGTGAAGCGGATGTTCGGGCACTTCCAGAACAAGGTGGTGGGGCTGCACCGGGAAAGCATGGGGTCAATCACACTGGACCCGATATTGCATCCGGGAGAGTTCAGGGCGCTGACCGCCGAGGAAATCGCCTCGGTCTGAGCGGACCCGCCATTCGGCGGTTTCCCACGAAAGATTGCCCCAACGGCACTTGCGCGATCCCGCCCTCCCTGCTTGACTGCTAACTCGTCGGTCTGCATGTGACTCATCGGTCACAACCGCAGTCCAAGACGCCCTTTACCGGCCACCCGGGGTCTCGATGCCCTGGGGCACGGTAATCGCCCGCACAACAATACCGTCGTCTACAAGCGTCAAGGATCGACACAAGGGCCCACCGGTTTCAGTTCCAGGCGAATGCCTACCTGTCATAAAGCACGTGCACCCTAATGGCCTGTCCGGTCGATTCGGCGCCTAGCCCGCCTGCCGATCGCACACGCCACCAGGTGACGCGAATACCCTTTTTGCGCCAGGAGTCGATGACATGAGGCCAGAAATCGCTGTACTTGATATCCAAGGGCAGTACCGGGTTTACACGGAGTTCCATCGCGCGGAAGGCGCCGAGAAGACGATCATCCTGATCAATGGCTCATTGGCCACCACGGCGTCCTTTGCACAGACAGTGCGCAACCTGCACCCACAGTTCAACGTGGTGCTGTACGACCAGCCGTACGCCGGCAAGTCCAAACCCCACAACCGCCATGAACGGCTGCTGACCAAGGAAGCCGAGGCACACATCCTGCTCGAGCTGATCGAACACTTCCGTGCCGACCACGTGATGTCGTTCTCCTGGGGCGGCGCCTGCACCCTGCTGGCGCTGGCGCACCAGCCGCGGCTGGTGAAGAAGGCCATCGTCAGCTCGTTCTCGCCGGTGATCAACGAACCGATGCGCGACTACCTGGAGCGCGGTTGCCGGTACCTGGCCGCCTGCGACCGCTACCAGGTGGGCAACCTGGTCAACGACACCATCGGCAAGCACCTGCCGTCGCTGTTCAAGCGCTTCAACTACCGGCACGTCAGCAGCCTGGACAGCCACGAGTACGCGCAGATGCACTTCCACATCAACCAGGTGCTCGAACATGACCTGGAGCGGGCGCTGAAGGCCGCGCGCAACATCGACATCCCG
This sequence comes from Pseudomonas sp. 2hn, assembly GCF_019646095.1. NCBI lineage: Bacteria > Pseudomonadati > Pseudomonadota > Gammaproteobacteria > Pseudomonadales > Pseudomonadaceae > Pseudomonas > Pseudomonas sp. 2hn. Next base: position 4,675,766 of record NZ_CP081016.1, read on the forward strand.
GTGCTGTTCATCAACGGCGAACGCGACGAGTACACCACCGTCGAGGATGCCCGCCAGTTCAGCCGTCATGTCGGGCGCAGCCACTTCAGCGTGATCCAGGGCGCCGGCCACTTCCTGGACATGGAGCACAAGGCCGCCTGCGAGGACACCCGCAGCGCAATGCTCGGTTTCCTCAAGCCGGCGCTGCGCGAAACCCGCAACCGCTACACACAGGAAGCGGGGCAGCATGCACTGGCCATCTGAGCGCATCGGCGTCCTGTAGCCCTCGACCACCGCAGGCTACGGGCCGCCGACAGGCTTTTTTACAGCCTTGGGCTTCTCATTCGGGGAGGGTTCTGGTAAAAAGTCGTGCTTCGAAGCGGGTATAGTTTATTGGTAAAACTATAGCTTCCCAAGCTATTGAGGAGGGTTCGATTCCCTCTACCCGCTCCAACTCGCATTCCCTGCACGACGTTCCAACAACGTCGTCACTGTCTAAAGGAGCCTCGGCTCCTTTTTTCGTTTCCAGCGTTCCTTTCTTGATCTGGCCCATGGCCAGCGCCGCGCCGATTGGCTTGAATGCCCAGTGATTCGCGGCGCATAACCGCTACGCTTTCTGAAACATTTCCAAAGGACTGCGCATGTTTCTCTCCCGCTGGCTACCGGGCCTGGCCAACCTGCTGCACTACCGCCGCGAGTGGTTCCACGCTGACCTGCAGGCCGGCCTGTCGGTGGCCGCGATCCAGATCCCCATCGCCATCGCCTATGCGCAGATCGTCGGCCTGCCACCGCAGTACGGTCTGTACGCCTGCGTGCTGCCGATGATGGTCTATGCCCTGATCGGCAGCTCACGCCAGTTGATGGTCGGCCCGGACGCCGCCACCTGCGCCATGATCGGCGGAGCCGTGGCGCCACTGGCCATGGGCGACCCGCACCGCATCGCCGAACTGTCGGTGATCGTCACCGTGCTGGTGGGCGTGATGCTGATCGCCGCCGGGGTGGCCCGGGCCGGCTTCATCGCCAGCTTCTTCTCGCGGCCGATCCTCATCGGCTACCTCAACGGCATTGGCCTGAGCCTGCTCGCCGGGCAGTTGTCGAAGGTAGTGGGCTTCAAGATCGAAGGCGACGGGTTCATCCTCAGTCTGATCAACTTCCTCCAGCGCCTGGGCGAAATCCACTGGCTGACCCTGGCCATCGGCCTGGCCGGGTTGGGCCTGCTGATCTGGCTGCCGCGACGCTACCCGCGACTGCCGGCGGCACTGGTGACCGTGGTGGTGTTCACCGCCCTGGCCGGGCTGTTCGGTCTTGACCATTACGGGGTAGCGATCCTCGGCCCGGTGCCGGCGGGCATCCCGGAGCTGGCCTGGCCGCAGAGCAGCCTGGCGGAAACCAAGAGCCTGCTGCGCGATGCCCTGGGTATCGCCACCATCAGCTTCTGCAGCGCCATGCTCACCGCCCGCAGCTTCGCCGCCCGCCACGGCTACGCGATCAACGCCAACCACGAGTTCCTCGCCCTGGGCGTGAGCAACCTGGCCGCCGGCATATCCCAGGGCTTTGCCATCAGCGGCGCCGACTCGCGCACCGCGGTCAACGACATGGTCGGCGGCAAGAGCCAGCTGGTGGGCATCATCGCCGCCCTGGTGATCGCCCTGATCCTGCTGTTCTTCACCGCGCCCATGGCCTGGATTCCCCAGGCCGCGCTGGGCGCGGTGCTGCTGATGGCCGGCTGGGGGCTGATCGACGTGAAGTCGCTCAAGACCATCCGCAAGCTCAGCCGCTTCGAGTTCTGGCTGTGCCTGCTGACCACGGTCGGCGTGCTCGGCCTGGGCGTGTTGCCGGGCATCGTGTTCGCCGTGACCCTGGCCATCCTGCGCCTGCTCTACAGCATCTACCAGCCCACCGACGCCGTGCTGGGCTGGGTGCCAGGCATCGAGGGCCAGGTGGACGTGCGCCAGCACAAGGACGCCCGCACCGTGCCAGGCCTTGTGGTGTACCGCTTCGACGACGCGATCCTGTTCTTCAATGCCGACTACTTCAAGATGCGCCTGCTCGAAGCCGTGCAGGGAGTGGAGAAACCACAGGTGGTGCTGTTTGACGCCGAAGCCGTGACCAGCATCGACGTCAGTGGCGTGGCGGCCCTGCGCGAAGTGCGCGACACCCTCGCCGCCCAGGGCATCCACTTCGCCATCGCCCGCGCCCGTGGCACCTTCCTGCGCATGCTGGTGCGTTCCGGGATGGCGCGGGAGATGGAGGACAAGCTGCTGTTCGGCTCGGTACGGGCGGGGATTCGGGCGTATCGGGTGTGGCGTAACAGGGTTCGGCGGGAGGGAGAGGCGGATTGAGGGAAACCCATTTGGGCGAGTAGGTGCCTGGCGATAGCCTTGCACCGCCTACAAGATCGAGCGCCGCGCGGGCGGCGCTCGATCTTGTAGGCGCAGAGGATCCATCGCCAAACGCTTACGGCACACAAGCCCGCGCAACAGCCTGTGTCCCCTGCCCAAGCAAGCTGATCAACCCACAGGGCAGGCTCCCCCGCCACTGCAGGTAGTCATGGCCGGCAGGAAACTCCACCTGTTCCACCCGGTACCCCTTGGCCAGCAGCACATCGCGCAGATGGCGGTTGGTGTCGAGGATCCTCGGTCCCTCGAACAGTCCCGCCTGCAGGTAGAACCGCAACGGCTGACGCGGTGCCTTGACGTACTCGCGGGTCAACCAGCCAGGTTCGTCGCCGGCCATCGGCCACCAGTAGGAACCGGACATGCTCAGCACATTGCCGAACAGCTCCGGATGCCTGAGGCCCATGTAGGCCGACGCCAGGCCGCCGTAACTGGACCCCGCGACCACGGTGCGCGCAGCCGGCGCCGCCAATCCCTGGCGGCTGGCCCAGGGCATCAGTTCTTCGGCCATGAACCGTGCGAACAATGGGTTGGGCGGCAACTCCCGCTCGCGACTTTCGCTGCTGGGGTTGGCGATGATCAGTGCCGCGGTGGGTGGGATCAGGCCGTCGGCCATCAGGTTGTCGAGTATCGTCGGGGTCGGCACCTGGCGGGTGTAGGCATGGGCATCGAACAGCACCAGCAAGGCCTGGTCGGCCTTGCCCAGGCGCCAGCCCGCCGGGCGGTAGAGGTAGATATCGCGCTCGTTGCCCAGCACCTCGCTGGCCAGGCGCTTGCGCTCCAGGCTGCCACGGGCCACCCCGGCACGCTCGGCCACCCATGGCTGGGGCGCCGCATCCGCAAGCTCCAGCCGTGAGCGCGACAACCAGGCATCGCCGCTGGCGTCGGCGAAGGTATTCGGGTTGAGCGGGTCGCGCCGGGTGCTGGCGAGGATCACCCGACGGTCATCGGACACCGGCACATCCGGTGCCATCTGGTAACTCAGGCGGGTGGCCGCGGGCACCTCGAAGCTGTGGAACCAGACATCACTCGCGCCCAGCCGGGACAGCGGTTCGTGATTGCCTGTGGGGGCGCCGAACATCCGCACGTTGTCCCGCGCCCCACGCCAGAGGAAGGTGACCAGGCGCTTGCCGGGTTGCCCGGGGACGGCCTCGACCAAGGGCGTTCCCTCACTGGCACGGGCCTGCCAGAACACATCGGTAGCGCCTCCAGTTGCCAGGTGCTGCTGCAGGGCGAGCAAGGTCGGGCTGCCAAGGGGCGCGGGCGTACGGCGTTGCTCGCCGACAGGCAGGACCTGCTCCAGACTCAGGCTGAAGCGCGCCGCCGGGCGGATCGCCAGGGGTTCGGCGCGCACCGCGTAGCGACCGTCCCGCGGCGCGACGAAGAGGAACTCGCGGGGCTGGTCCAGGCCGTCGATCAGCAGGCGCAACGGCCCCCCTTTGGCGTCCAGCAGGCGCAGGCTGACATCACCGTCGACCCGGCCCCGCACCAGATCCCCGGCCTTGAGGGCCAACTGCCAGACGGGCGGATGCGCAGCATCAACCTGACCGGCGACCGGCTCTCCTACCTCGAGATCGGCGGGCGCGGCCGCCAAGGCCGCATTCGAGCAGAGCGCGGCCAGCAGCCATGCACCGCTCAGGCGCTTGAATCGCTGCATGCTCACCTCAGAAGTCGACGCTGGCGGAGAGTTTGAGCGTGCGCGGTTCGCTGACGGTGGCGTAGCCATCGTTGAACACCCCGGCCCAATAGGCGCGGTTCTCGACGTTCTCCAGACTGGCGCGCAGGGTCACCTCCCTGCTCAGCACCTTGGTCGCGTAGCGGGCGCCGAGGTCGTAGCGGGTCCACTGTGGGATCTTCAACTGGTTGGCGGAATCGAGGTACTGGGAGCTGCTGTGGATACCCAAGGCGGTCAAGGTCAGGCCCTCGACCCCAGGCAGGTCCCACTCGGCGCCAAGGTTGGCAGACCAGGCCGGCACGCCGCGGGCGGTGTTGCCGTCCATGGCGCCATTGGCGGTCTTGCTCAGCACGGCGCGGGTGTAGGTCACGCCACCGAGCAGGCGCACGCTGGGGACGACTTCGCCGAACAGCGTCCACTCCACGCCACGGTTGCGCTGCTCGCCGTCATCGTTGTAGCGATTGCTGGGCTTGTCGTAGATCATGCTGGGCTTGTCGATCTGGAACACCGCCAGCGTGTGGGTGAAGTCGCCCAGGTCCCATTTCACCCCGGCCTCCATCTGCTTGGCGACATACGGCGCGAACTGCTCGCCGTAGTTGGCGGCCTTCTGGTCGGTGACCATGCCGCCCTGGGTCAGGCCCTCGATGTAGTTGGCATACAACGACACCGGCGCGTCCCAGGGCTTGAACACGATACCCACGGCCGGGGTCAGCTTTTGCTCGTCGTACGAAGGGTTGCTCATCTTCTGCCGCACACGCTGGGAGCGGACCCCGAGGGTGAGCAGCACACGCTCGTCCATGAAGCCCAGGGTATCGGCCACGGCAAAGCTCGACAGGGTGTTGTCGCCGGTCTTGGTGCTGCTGCCGTGGTCGCCGGCGATGATCGCCTTGCCCGGGTGGTAGATGTTGGTGGGGTACTTGGCTCCGGTGACCGTCGGCGCACGACCGATATCCTGGTGCAGCAAGGTGGTGCTGAGCACCATCTGGTGGCTGACCGGGCCGGTCATGAAGTTGCCGCGCAGACCGGCCTCGGTGGACAGGCTGTGGGTGTATCCGGCCTGGTTGTAGGTTTCCCCCTTGGCCGTGCCGTCGGCCTTGTTCACCACCACCCGGGTGCCGTTGAGAAAGCCGTCGTAGCGCGTGCGGGCGCCACCGACGCTGGCGTAGGCGGTCCAGCTGTCATCCAGCTGGTACTCGCCACGCACCACCACGGCCTTGCTGATCTGCCGGGCGTGGATGCCTTCAAGGATGTTGGTGTCCGGCTTGGGTGCACGGGTTACATGATTGAGGCCACTGAAACCGGCCATCATCGGGCTGCCGTTCTCCAGTTTCTCGTGGTTTTCGTAGGCATCCAGTTCGAGCTTGAAATCATCGCCACGGTAATCCAGGGCCAGTGCCGCCAGGGTGCGGTCCTTGGACTGTTCGTCGACGCCCGTGTCGCCGCTGCCATAGACGCCATTGAAACGAATGCCGAAGCGGCCATCGGCGAAACGCCGGCCGACATCGACATGCTCGGCGACATAGCCATCGGACACGTAGCTGGTGGTCAGGCGGGTCAACGGCGCATCACCGGCACGCTTTGGCACCAGGTTGACCACCCCGCCCACGCCACCGTTGGGCGCCATGCCATTGAGCAGCGCGCCCGGCCCCTTGAGCACCTCGACGCGCTCGAGGAATTCGGTCGGTACGTGACCATCGGGCGCCAGGCCGTAGAGCCCCCCCAGCGCCAGCTCGGTGGAGTCCAGGGCATAGCCACGGATCATGAAGTTCTCGTAGGCATGCCCTTCACCGGTACTGAAGCGGATCGACGGGTCATTGCGCAACACCGCGCCGACCGTGCCGCTCTGCTGGTTCTCGATGGTCTTGGCGGTGTAGGCGGTGACGCTGAAGGGGGTGTCCATCAGGTCGCGGTTGCCCAGCATGCCGATGCGCGCGCCCCGGGCCACCTGGCCACCGCTGTAGCTTTCCGGCAGGTCGCTGTTGAAGCCCGAGGCATTGACCGTGGTCGCCCCCAGGGTCAGGGCCCCCTGGTCGGTCGGGCCGCGCAGGATGATCACACCGTTTTCTTCCACCGCCACCAGGTCGCTGCCGGCCAGCAGCTGGCGCAGGGCCTGCAGCACCGTGTAGCGGCCCTGCAAGGCTGGCGCGCTGCGCCCGGCCAGTACACGGCTGTCGGCGGCGATCGCCACCCCCGACTCATGGGCCAGGGCATGCACCGTGGCCTCCAGCGACTGACCCGGCAGGTCGAGGTTCAGCGGCGGGCTGTCGGCCAGGGCCAGGCCGCTGCCGCCGAGGGCGCAGGCCATGGCCAGGCGCCGCAGGGTGCCGGGGAAGCGGGAGGTGAAAAGCGACATGATCGGTCCTTGCAGGAGGTGGGTTCACTGCTGATGACGCGGCAGCGGCGGTTTACCCCTCAAAACAATTTCGCGGGATTTCAGCGCGGTGCGACCAGGCGCTGCGCCCCCTGTTCCAGCAGCCTGACCGGCAGGATCCCCGGCAACGCTTCGAGCAACACCTCGGGGCGGTCGCTCGGGAAACTGCCCGTCAAGCGCAGGTTGGCCACCCCCGGATCGACCCGGACGGTCCGCCCGACATAGGCATTGAGCTCGCCGATCACCTCGACCAGCGGCTGGTCGGTGAACGACCACCATCCCCGCTGCCAGTGCGCCAGGTCCGGGCCGAACCGGCCACCGCTACGCAAGCTGCCCAGCCGTCCCTGGCCATCCAGGCAGATGCGTTCGCCGGCCTGCAGCACCTGCTCGCCTCCCTGCAGGTCGCGCACCTGGACCCGTCCCCTGGCCACCGCCACCTGGACCCGGTCGCCACGGTTGCTGACCGTGAAGGCGGTGCCCAGCACCTGCACCACGCCCAGGCGCGTGCTGATCAGGAACGGTCGCCACAGCTCATGGGCGACATCGAAGAACACGTTGCCGTGCAGCAGAAGGACCTGGCGCTGGCCATGATCGAAACGCACGCGCAGGTTGCTTTCGGCCGCCACCAGCAACTGGCTGCCATCGGGCAGTGCCAGGGCCTGCGGCACCTGCGCGTGGGCCGTCTGCAGGTCGTGGTGGAGCGGCGCGGTGCGCTTGTACATCCAGCCCAGCCAGCCACCTGCGGCCAGCAGCACGGCCAGCGCGCCGCCCTGGCGCAGCACCCGCCGACGACCGACATCGCAGGCCTGCGGTTGCAACGCGCCACGCAGTTGCGGCGCGAGGCGGTGAACCATCTGCCAGCGCTGCTCGGCTTCCAGCCAGGCGCGCTCATGCTCAACGCTGCGCCCGCGCCAGCGCTGCGCCAGGCCGTGAGTCTTGCGCACGCGTTCCGGATCGTCCCCTTGCAGCGCCGCCAGGTAGACCAGCGCCTGCTGCACCTTGCGCGGCGCGGCCGGCTCAGTCATGACGGCTCGCCAGGCGCAGCTCGGACAGGTCGAAGACCGCCCGGGCGATATGCAGCTCGACCGACTTGGCCGACAGCGCCAGGGCCTCGCACACCTCTCGATGACTGTAGCCGTGCAGGCGCACGCGGACGAACACCTCGCGACGCAGCCTGGGCATGCGTTCGATGCGGGCGATCAGGTGCTGCAGCTGTTCGCGCGCGATCATGATCTCTTCCACGCTGGGGCTGAGCCGATCGGCCCGCGCCAGCCAGTCTTCCAGCGCCGCCAGTTCGGTGCTGCGCCGGCGGTACTGGTCGATGCACAGGTTGCGCGCCGCCTGGAACAACAAGGCACGGGCATTGATCACCGGTGCGTTGAGCGCATGGGCATAAGCCTGGGCGAAGCTGGACTGGGCAATGTCGGCGGCGTCGTCAGGATTGCGCAGCCGCCCGCAGAGGTAGCGGCGCAGATCGCTGTAATGGGCGAGCAGATCGTCGACGGCCGCCTTGAGGGCCGGCCGGGCGCGCCAAACGCTGGAAAGGGAGGTCATTGCGGATGTGGCGAGGGCCGTTAATAGGAATCCCTATCATTCTCACACATGTCATTCGGCCATCGCTAGTGTCCTGTCTCGGGAATACGTTCTCTTTTGGCGAGTGGCTTGGGTGTTCGGCCAAGGCGCCGCGACGAGTCATAGCAGGGCTATGGCGAGGAGTGGCAACGCCGGCCGGGCGCCCAAGACGCCGCCAAAAGTGAACAGCTTATTTCCGAGACAGGACACTAGCAATCATCTTGTCGATCAGTAACCCAGCTTGCGCAGCAACTGGCCCTCGTTCTGCGGCAACGGCCTGCCATAGAAGCGCATCAGCTCAGCGGCGCGGTTGGTGAAGATGCCATCGACGCCGGCTTTCATCGCCTTGTCGAAGTCCACCGCCTCGTCGAGGGTGTACACATGCACCAGCAGGCCCTTGGCATGGCTGGCCTGGTTCATCCAGGGCTGGATCAAGTCGGAATAGCTCTGCTCGCCCAGGTGCGTGCGGATCGCCGAAGGGCCGGTGCCGATGGCGCCGCCGGCCTTGGCGTAGTCGAGCCAGCGCTCGAACTCGGCGCGGTCCTTTGGCTGCTGACGGGCGTAGAAGGCCGACTTGTCCTGCTCGCCGGACTCGGCGAAGTCCTGCCCGGAGGCCGGTTCGATGCTGCCCTTGGCCACCCACAGCAATAGGATCTTCGGCACCTGCGGCATGGCTTCGTGCAGCAGCTTGAGGCTGTTGCGGTCGAAGGTCTGCAACACCACCCGGCCCGGCTTGTCGAGCCAGCCGCGGGCTTCGAGGCGCTTCTTCAGGTCCTGCTCGATGCCGGGGAACTGGGCCGGCTCCTTGGTCTCGATGTACAGGCCGGGGTGACGCTCGGGGTTGCCTTCGGCAATGTCGATCACCTCGTCCAGGGTCAGGATGCGCTGGCCCTTGAACGCATCCCGGGCACGCTCGGGATAGGCCTTGTTGAACCAGCTGCCGGCGTCCAGCGCCTTGAGCTCGGCCAGGGTGAAGGCGCTGACCGGGCTGGCCTTGCGCTCGGGGTAACGTTCCGCGACATCACTGGTGCGGGCCAGCACATCATCGTGGACCACCACCAGCACGCCATCGCGAGTGCGCTGCAGGTCCATTTCCAGGTAGTCGGCGCCCAGCTCTCGGGCCAGCAGGTAGGCGGGGGTGGTGGACTCGGGCGCGTCGAACGAGGCGCCGCGATGGGCGATCACGGCCGGATGAGGAATGTCCTGGGCGCTGGCGAGGGCCTTGCCGTCAGTGGCATGGGCGGCAGTGCTCGCCAGCAGGGTGGCCAGGAGAAGGGGCTTGTACATGGGGAGTCCTTTGCAGATCGGGGCCGGCCTCCGGAAGACGCCGGCAAGGTCAACGGTGCAGTCCTTGAAGGCGCAAGCCTCGCACACTCTGCATGACATGCTAAAGTCCCCGGCGTTTTCCGCCACACCCAACGGACCGCCCATGCCCGCTCTCGACGCCCACCTGCCCTCCTGGGCCGACCTCAACCAGCGCCACCCCAGCACGGCCCTGCTGCTGGGCAACGGCGCCAGCCGCGCGCTGTGGAAACCGTTCGGCTACTTCTCGTTGTTCGAGCAAGCCCAGCAGGTGCGACACAAGGCGCTGGGCGTGAGCGACCAGGCGCTGTTCAAGGCCCTGGGCAGCGAGCTGTTCGAGCCAGTGCTCAGCACCCTGAACACCACGGTACGGGCCAACGCCGCACTGGCGATCAACTCCACCGCGCCGCTTAACCGCTATTACTCGATCAAGGAAGCGCTGATCCACGCGGTGCGCGCCGTGCACCTGCCCTGGCCGCTGTTCCCCGACGCGGCGCGCACGGCCATCAACCAGGCGCTGCGCCAGTACCGCACCGTCTACACCAGCAACTACGACCTGATCCTGCCCTGGGCCATGGCCCAGGATGCGCAAGGTTTCGCCAGCCTGTTCGACGAGCAGGGTTTCTTCGATGTGCGCCGCAGCCAGGTCGAAGGCATTCGTGTGCTGCACCTGCATGGCGGCATGCACCTGCTCAAGTTGCCCGACGGCAGCACTCGCCAGCGCAGCGCGGAGCAGGCCGAACTGCTGGAAGGCTTCGCCGTCAACATCCCCGGCGAAGTGCCGCTGTTCGTCAACGAGAGCCGCAGCGAGGACAAACTGCGCGCCATCCGCCACTCGGACTACCTGTCCTGGAGCCTGGGCCAGCTGGCCCGCGAACAGGGTGGCCTGTGCCTGTTCGGCCAGCATCTGGACGCCAGCGACCAGCACCTGCTCGAGGCCATCCGCCAGGCACGGCCCCGGCACCTGGCCATCGCCATCCGGCCATTGAGCGAGGCCTCGATCATCAACCAGAAGCAGCACTTTATCGACCGTTTCGCCGATCTTGACCAAATTCCCCTGCATTTCTTCGATTCAGCCAGTCATCCCCTGGGGTTGGCCGAACTGGCGATTACCGTGCCCGCCAGTCACGCTCGTCGACATTGAATCGGCAACTTTGCAAATGTAAATAATTCTCGATAAGATCCGCACCCTTTCCTCCACGCCAGCCCGGAAAGCGTGCATGCAGCGCCCCAAGCCCGACCCTGTCGCCCACGGTTTCTATGCCGACATCCTGCATTTCCTGCGCAAGCGCATGGACAATGCCAGCGATGCCGCTGACATGACCCAGGATGTGTTCGCCCAGTGGCTGGGCTACCGGGACCGGGCCAAGGTGGAGCAGCCCCGCGCGTTCCTGTTCCAGGTGGCGCGCAACCTGCTGAGCGACCATTGGCGACGGCAGAAAGTCCGCCACGCGGTGCTGGCCGACGACAACCTGCCCGAAGCACATGAACCACCGGCCAATGACCCGCTGGACCATGCCCAACAGCAACAACGGCTGAATCAATTGCGCCAGGTGCTCAGCGAACTCTCGCCGCGACGCCGCGAAGCCCTTATGCTGCACCGTTTCGAAGGCCTGACCCAGGCCCAGATCGCCGAACGCATGAACATTTCCGTCAGCATGGTCGAGAAGCACATCGCCGCCGCCCTGCTGCAATGTAAGCAACGCCTGGACAGTGACAACGGCACGGAGCAGTTCCCATGACCCCCACCGACGAGCTCGACCCGCGCCCGATCGACGCCCAGGCGGCGAGCTGGTTCAGCCGCAACCGCAACCAGCCGTCGCGCCAGGAGCGCAAGGCGTTCGCCCTGTGGATGCAGACGCCCGAGCACACCCGCGCCTACCGCCAGTTCGAGCAGTTGTGGGATGACCTGGCCGCGCTCAAGCAGGCCAACCGCCCCGTGCCCTTGCCGGTACGCCGCGCGCCACGCTGGCGCCCGGCCCTGGCAACCGCGGCGGCCCTGCTCTGCGCGGTGCTGGCGGGCAACCTGGGGGCGGGCAGCACCGCCTTCAGCCAGCGCATCGCCGCCGGCCAGGCCTTGCAGACCCTGCAACTGCCCGACGGCAGCCAGCTCTTCGTCAACGCCCAGACCCGCCTGCGCCTGGACTTCAGCGCCGAGCGCCGGCTGATCCATCTCGATCACGGCCAGCTGTACATCGAGGTGGCGCCGGACAAGGAGCGCCCCCTGTTCGTCGACGCCGGCAGCGGCCGAGTACGCGTGGTCGGCACCGGCTTCGACCTGCGTCGTGGCGAGCGCGAGCTGGTGGTGGCGGTCGCCCATGGCCAGGTGGCGTTCGATACACCAGGTGAGCGGAACCCGCCCGTGCTGCTTGGTGCCCATCAGGGCGCCACTTACGACCTGGCCCGCGGCAGCCTGACCCGCCACGAACTCGGCGAGCAGCAGGTCGCCGACTGGCGCGAGGGCCATGTGAGCTTCCGCAACCGCGAACTGGCCAGCCTGGTCGACGAGCTCGGCCTGTATCGCCAGCCCCCGGTGGTGCTGGCCGATCCGGCGCTCGGCCACTACAAGGTGTCCGGCAATCTCGACGTGCACGATCCGGACGCCCTGCTCAATGCCCTGCCCGCGCTGTTGCCGGTCAAGACCACCTTGCTCGCCGACGGGCGCCTGCGCATAGAGCGACGCTAAAAATAATTTGAGAATTTTTATCATTCGCAGGTGAGGTTTTGTCGCAACGCCGCGTCTTCCTCCCCGCCTGCCGCGTGATGGCGGGCTTTTTCCGGCCTTTTGCCGTTTGGGGGAATCCATGTTGTCCGCGTTGCGTCCATTGCACTGCCTGCCTGCCCGACCTACCCTGCTGGCCCTGTGCCTGGCCATGAGCCTGGCCGCCGAAGCCGCGCCGGTACCCTTCGACCTGCCGGCGCAACCGCTGGCCCGCTCGCTGAGCCAGTTGGCCCAGCAGGCCAAGGTCCAGTTGCTGTTCGACGAGGCCCTGCTCGGCAGCGCCCAGGCACCGGCGCTCAAGGGCGACTTCGAGGCCGAGGCGGCCATCGGGCGCCTGCTGCTGGGCAGCCGCTTCAGTGTCGTGCGCATGGGCAACACCTACGTGGTGCGCCTGCGCGAGGACGACCCGACTGCCGACAACAGCCTGCAACTTGGGGCCGTGAGCATCGTCGGTGACGGCCAGCAAGTCGACGCAGGCAACGTCGGGCGCTCGACCCTCGACCAGGAGCAGATCGACCGCTACCAGCCCAGCAACATTCCAAGCGTGCTGGCGACCCTGCCGGGCGTGAACATGGGCGGCTCGTCCAAGCCCGGCGGCCAGACCATCAACATCTGGGGCTTCGGCGACGCCGAGGACGTGCCGATGACCCTCGACGGTGCGCCCAAAAGCGGCTTCGAGCGCTATCAACAAGGCACCATATTCATCGAGCCCGAGCTGATCAAACACATCGAGGTCGAAAAAGGACCGCACTCGGTCAAGACCGGCAATGGCGGTTTCGGCGGCAGCGTCAACATGGAGACCAAGGACGCCGGCGACCTGCTGCAGGAGGGTCGCAACAGCGGTGCGATGCTCAAATACGGTTATGGCAGCAACGACCACCAGCAGATCTACAGCTCGGCATTGTTCGGCCGTACCGACGACGGTCGCATCGACGGCCTGGTGTATTACACCAAGCGCGATGGCGGCAACCTGAAGATGGCCGATAGCCTGCCCGACCCCACCGGCAAATGGCCGATCAACCCTCAGCGCATTCCCTACAGTGCCCTGGACCTGGACGGCGCCCTGCTCAAGACCAACATCCATTTCACCGACGAGCACAGCCTGGGACTGTCCTGGGCGCAATCGGAAAGCCAGCGCTGGACCACGTTCTCATCGACCGCCTTCAGCACACCGCCCACCGCGGCGGATATCAAGAAATACGGATACGAAGCTGCCCTCAAGCGTTTCCTGGCCAACCGCCGCACCATCGACACCACCTGGTCGGCCACCTACAAGTACCAACCGATCGAGAACCCGTGGGTGGACCTGCAGGTGAAGTACTCCGAATCGGACACCAAGCAGACCGATGAGCGCGACGCTACGGCGTTCTTCCAGCCCGCCACCGGTGGGCGCAAGATGGATACCGAGTACAAGGACCGCATGCTCGATGTGAAGAACACCAGCACCTTCCTCACCGGCCCCCTGGAACATGCTTTCACCGCCGGCGTGCAGGTGCGCCGCCATGACCGGGACACGCAGATGTGGATGCCCGGCAAGACCTACGAAGTACCCAAGTACAACTATGGCCACTACCAGCCGTACTTCATGCCCAGCGGCCAGGTCGACAGCCAAGGTTACTACCTGCAGGACGCCATCACCTTCGGCGACCTGACCGTCACCCCGTCGTTGCGCTACGATCACGTGACCAACGAGGGCAAGCCCAACCAGGCGCCGTACTACAACAATCCGGCGGCTGGCCACGACTACAGCGACAAGACCTACAGCGGTTGGTCGCCACGTCTGTCGCTGTTCTGGAAAATGAACGAGCAGACCGCGCTGTTCGCCGACTACAGCAAGACCTGGCGCGCCCCGGTGCTTGATGAACAGTATGAAGTGCAGGGTGTCGGCAGCCGCACCGCCACCAGCCGCAACCTCGACCCCGAGCGCATTACCGGTGTACGGGTGGGGAGCATCAGCACCTTCACCAACGTGTTCAGCCAGGGTGACAGCGCGCAGATTCGCACCATGGCATTCCACAACAAGGTCACTGACGAGATCTTCAAGGCCACCGGCATCGGCTGCCAGGAACAGCTGGTAAACGGCGGCACCATCGCCAACACCTGCGGCGACGGACTGATGGGCAACTACCGCAATATCGGTGACGTGACCTACAAGGGCTTCGAGATCGAGACCTTCTACGACGCCACCTATTGGTTCGGGGCGGTTTCGTACTCGTGGATGGAAGGCCGCCACGAGGGCGCCTACACCAATCCTTGGGGCCCCGACGTGTGGGCCAAGGATGTGCCGGCGCCGAAATGGATCACCACCCTGGGGGTCAAGATTCCGTCCTGGGACGCCCGTGTCGGCTGGACCGCACAGTTCGTCGGCGCCACCCACCACCTGCCCAGTGACAAGTACTTCGAGGGCCCGGCCAGTGCCCTCGGCGACCGCTATTACGACAACTTCGGCAACGAGAAGTACCAGATCCACGGCCTGTTCGCCAACTGGAAACCGCAGCAGCCGTACCTCAAGGGCACCGAGGTCAACCTGACCGTGGACAACCTGTTCAACAAGGCCATCCGGCCGGAGCTGTCAGGCGAGAACGCCTACACCCAGGGGCGCAATGCCAAGATCAGCGTGACCCGGTTCTTCTGATCCTGCGCAACGGCGATGATGCAATGGACTGCATCACCTGCCGCTCGCCACCCGCTCCTGTGCCCTGGCGACATTCACCTGCATCGCCACGACAGCCAGTTCATGGAGCGCCTGGGCAACGGCGTGGGTACCCCGCTCCTGCATCCAGGCCAGGATGTCGGCCAGGTGCCAGAGCGAAAGGCTGCCGTCATGTACCGGGGCCGGGAAAGTGCGGTGATGCGTGAGCATGAGCTTGCGCATGTTCTGCCGGGACACCCCCACCAGCGCCGCCACATCGGTCAGGCCGACCAGGTCGGGACAGGCCTCGATCAGGCGGGCCTCCGGCAAGACCTGCCGGACATTCTCCAGGGCGCTGTGCATCGCCTCCCATGCAGACTTCCCCTCGCGGGCAAAGGCCAGCGCCAGGCGGCCGGGCTGACCGCTACCGACCACCGCGTCATCGCAACCGGCCTCTCCCAGAAGCTCGATCAGTGCATCGACGTCCACGCCGTCGTGCAATTGGTACTTGAGGGTGAATTCGTACTCCATCACTTTCGCTCCACTGGCTGATTGACGATCCCGCGCATCGACGTGCAGTTGTCCACGACCCGGCGCAACTGGCGAGCGAAGGTGCCCGGATTTCTGGGTGTGCTCCACACGCTGGTGATGCAGAACTCGCCACAGCGGCATTCGCGGTCGTTGTTGGGGCAATAGATCCGCCCCCAGCAATGGCCACCCCGCACCGTGACTTTCCAGCCCTGCGCCTCAGCGTGAACCAGGGACTGCTCGACTTCCTTGTTTGGATGGAGAGGACGGGCCATCGATTGAGCTCCAGTATGGGCATGAAAAAAAGGTTGTCAAGTGACAACCATGCAACGCCGACGGGCGTCACCACAAGCCAGACTAGGTGCCAGGGAGGCTGCAACAGGCTCAGAAAGACTCTTTCGGAAAGGGCCTAACCGAAACTGGGAAGGTGCTGTAGGTTCAATCACCCAGCAATCAGGCCATCCGCCTGCAGCAGGGTTTCCAGGCAATGCTCGCGTACCCCATAGAACGCCTTGAGTTCGGCGATCTTCTCCAGCAACGCCGCATTGTCCTGGGGCTGTCGGCGCTTGACCGCAAGAATCATCTTGTTCTTGTTGGTGTGCTCGAGCGAGATGAACTCGAACACCTTGGTCTCGTAGCCACAGGCCTCAAGATAGAGCGCCCGCAGGCTGTCGGTGAGCATTTCGGCCTGCTGCCCCAGGTGCAGCCCGTACTGCAGCATCGGCTGCAACAAGCCGGGGCTGCGCAGTTGCGGACGAACCTGCTTGTGGCAGCACGGCGAGCACATGATGATCGCGGCGTTGCAGCGAATGCCGGTGTGGATGGCGTAGTCGGTGGCAATGTCGCAGGCATGCAGGGCGATCATCACGTCGATGGCATCAGGCACTACGCTACGCACATCACCGCATTCGAACACCAGGCCCGGATGCTCCAGACGCGCGGCGGCGGCGTTGCACAGCTCGACCATGTCCGCACGCAACTCGACACCGGTGACCTGCGCCTCACGCCCAAGGGTATTGCGCAGGTAGTCGTGCATGGCGAAGGTCAGGTATCCCTTGCCCGAGCCGAAGTCGGCGACTTTCAGGCACTGCTGTTCGTCCACCGGCGCGCCGCTCAAGGCATGGTCGAAGACTTCGATGAACTTGTTGATCTGCTTCCACTTGCGCGACATCGACGGGATCAGCGCGCCTTGCGCGTCGGTCACTCCCAGGTCGCGCAGGAAGGGTCGTGACAGTTCCAGGTAGCGCTTTTTCTCGCGGTCGTGCCCGCCAGCCCCCGTCTCGCGTGGCGCCGGCTGGGCCTGGGCCAGATGGCGGCGCAGCATCGGCTTGCCCTTCTTGCTGAACTCCAGTTGCACCTCGCCGGCGGCGGTGAACAGGTGCGCATTGCGAAAGCTCTCCGGCAGCAGCTCGGCCACCAGCGCCAACGCCGGGTCCAGCCCCAGGTTGCGGGTGATGTCGCGGGTCTGGTGACGGTAGACCAGCGACAGACAGGCCTGGCCCTTGATCTGCACCGGTTTGGCGATGATCCGCTGCAGGGTCTGGTCGGCGCCGACATGACGGGCCAGCACCAGCTTGCTCAGGCTGCCATCGGCCAGGGCATCGGCGAGCAGGCTCAGGAACTGGGCACGCGCGTCCGGCGCGGTGGGGGCGGAAGAAGGGGACGACATGGGAACGGGTGCCTCGGAATGCGGGGGGCGCTATGCGCAATGCCGGGCATTCTACGTTGATGTCCGGCCATCGCGAACCCCTGTGGGAGCGGGCTTGCCCGCGAAACCGATAACTCGATGCATGACACCGGCTTCGCCGGTGTTCGCGGGGCAAGCCCGCTCCCACGACAACAGGCATTGATTCAGACCACAAGAATCAGTCGAGAATCACCAAGCGGTTAGGCAGCTCATTGCGCGCATGGGTGGGCGGCACGTGTTCGCTGAGCAGCTCACCGCAGGCCTCGATGCATTCGACGAACCCCTGCAGGGTATGGCCCTGGCGCACCTGGTCGGTGAAGCGGGCGACGATCGCCTCGCGCGCCTGCTCCGGCAGGTGCCGGGCAATGCCTTCGTCGACCAGGATCTCGACATGACGCTCGGCTTCGCTGACGAAGATCAGCACCCCCGTGGCACCGGCGGTACGCTGCAGATTGAGCTCGAGAAACTGCTGGCGGGCCAGCCCCGACGCACGCCGGCGCCGCAGCACCGACGGCACCACCCAGGCCGCCAGGCGCGGGTGGCGCAGCAGCAGACAGAGGCTGATGAAGGTCAGCATCTGCGCCAATAGCAGGCCGTTGACGCCAATACCGCCCAGCCACAAATGCAACGCGCCGGGGATCAGCAAGGCCAACAGGGCCGCCCAGAGCAACGGCAAATAGGGGAAGTCGTCGCCGCGGCGGGCCAGCACGGTCACCAGTTCCGCATCGGTACGCCGCTCGGCGCGGGCGATCGCCTCGGCGATCTGGCGCTGTTCGTATTCGGTCATGCCTTCGTCTCTCGAGCGTTCTTATCGTTGTTATCCCGGCAATCGGGTGGGCGAGAGTGTATCTCAACAAACGCCTCATATAAGGCATAATCCGCGACTGCGCCGGATCATGGATGAATGATCCACAGAACCGCCAGCGGACGCGACAACAACAGGCGTACGAAACGTCTCGGCCAGCCGCTTATCACTCGACAACGGAATTGATGATGAAACTGTCTTTGCTGGGCCTGGCCATGGGCCTTGCCAGTCAGGCGGCCCTTGCCGCCCCCACCGCCGCGCCCCTGCAAGACAAGCAGGCGTTCATCGACCATCTGGTCGGCCAGATGACCGAGGCCGAGAAGATCGGCCAGTTGCGCCTGATCAGCATCGGCCCCGAGATGCCCCGCGACAAGATCCGCGAGGAAATCGCCGCCGGGCGCATCGGTGGCACCTTCAACTCGCGTACCGCCCCCGAGAACCGGCCAATGCAGGACGCGGCCATGCGCAGCCGCCTGAAGATCCCGATGTTCTTCGCCTACGACACCATCCACGGCGAACGCACCATCTTCCCGATCGGCCTGGGCCTGGCCTCGTCCTGGGACATGGACGCCATCGCCAAGGTCGGCCGCACCTCGGCCATCGAGGCCGCCGCCGACTCCCTGGACATGACCTTCGCGCCGATGGTCGACATTGCCCGTGACCCGCGCTGGGGCCGCACCAGCGAAGGCTTCGGCGAGGACACCTACCTGACCTCGAAAATCGGCCAGGTGATGGTCAAGTCGTTCCAGGGCTCGAGCCCGGCCAACGCCGACAGCATCATGGCCATCGTCAAGCACTTCGCCCTGTATGGCGCGGTGGAGGGCGGGCGCGACTACAACACGGTCGATATGAGCCTGCCGAAGATGTACAACGACTACCTGCCGCCCTACCGCGCCGCCCTCGACGCCGGTGCCGGCGGGGTGATGGTGGCGCTGAACTCGATCAACGGCGTGCCGGCCACCTCCAACACCTGGCTGATGAACGACCTGCTGCGCAAGGAGTGGGGCTTCAAGGGCGTGACCATCAGCGACCACGGCGCCATCCAGGAACTGATCCGCCATGGCGTGGCCCGCGACGGCCGCGAAGCGGCCAAGCTGGCGATCAAGGCCGGCATCGACATGAGCATGAACGACACCCTCTACGGCGAGGAACTGCCTGGGCTGCTGAAGTCCGGCGAAGTCAGCCAGGCCGAGCTGGACCAGGCGGTGCGTGAAGTACTGGGCGCCAAGTACGACATGGGACTGTTCAAGGACCCCTATGTACGCATTCCCAAGGCCGATACCGACCTGAAGGACTACTACGCCGACGACCGCCTGCACCGTGACGCCGCTCGCGACGTGGCACGCCGTGGCCTGGTGCTGCTGGAAAACCGCGAGCAGACCCTGCCGCTGAAGAAGTCCGGCACCATCGCCCTGGTCGGCCCCCTCGCCGATGCGCCGATCGACATGATGGGCAGCTGGGCCGCCGACGGCAAACCGCAGCACTCGGTCACCGTGCGCGAGGGCTTGCGCCGCGCCGTCGAGGGCAAGGCCAAGCTGGTCTACGCCAAGGGTTCTAACGTGACCGGCGACAAGGCCATGTTCGACTACCTGAACTTCCTCAACTTCGACGCGCCGGAAATCGTCGATGATCCACGCCCGGCCGCCGTGCTGATCGACGAAGCGGTCAAGGCCGCCAGGCAGTCGGATGTGGTGGTGGCCGTGGTCGGCGAATCCCGTGGCATGTCCCACGAATCGTCGAGCCGTACCACCCTCGAGATCCCGGCTGTGCAACGTGACCTGATCAAGGCGCTGAAGGCCACCGGCAAGCCCCTGGTGCTGGTGCTGATGAACGGCCGTCCGCTGTCGATCGCCTGGGAGCGCGAGCAGGCCGACGCCATCCTCGAGACCTGGTTCAGCGGCACCGAAGGCGGCAACGCCATCGCTGACGTGCTGTTCGGCGACTACAACCCGTCCGGTCGCCTGGCCATCACCTTCCCGCGCTCGGTCGGGCAGATCCCGATGTACTACAACCACATGCGCATCGGCCGCCCGTTCACCCCGGGCAAGCCGGGCAACTACACCTCGCAGTACTTCGAGGAACCCAACGGCCCGCTGTACCCGTTCGGCTACGGCCTGAGCTACACCAGCTTCGAGCTGTCGGGGCTGGCGCTGTCGCAGAAGGAACTCAAGCGTGGCGGCACCCTGCAGGCCAGGGTGACGGTGAAGAACACCGGCAAGCGCGACGGCGAGACCGTGGTGCAGCTGTATATCCAGGACCAGAGCGCGTCGATGAGCCGCCCGGTCAAGGAACTGAAGAACTTCCAGAAAGTCATGCTCAAGGCCGGCGAAGCGCGAACCTTGACCTTCGACATCAGTGAGCAGGACCTGAAGTTCTACAATGGCCAACTGCAGCACGTCGCCGAAGCTGGCCAGTTCAATGTGCAGATCGGCCTCGACTCGCAGGCGGTGCAGCAGCAGAGCTTCGAGCTGCGTTAAGCAGGTTCGGCCCCTTCGCGGGCAAGCCCGCTCCCACAGGGTTATGCATGTCCTGTGTGGGAGCGGGCTTGCCCATGATGAGGCCGGCACAGACAACCGAGATCCCGGATCCGCCCCATGCCCTCATCCTTCCGCGCCCTGCGCCTGGGTTTGATCATCCTGCTGATCCTGGTCGGCACCACCCTCAGCGCCGGCTGGGCCATGCACCAGGCCAAGCGCCAGGCCATGGAAACCGACGCCCGCCGGGCCAGCGAGCAACTGGGCCTGTATGCCAACGCCCTGCACACCCTGATCGAGCGCTACCGCGCCCTGCCCGCGGTGCTGGCGCTGGATCCGGAGCTGATCGCCGCCCTGCGCGGACCGGTCACCGAGCCGGTGCAGGACGCCCTGAACCGCAAGCTCGAACGCATCAACGGCGCCGCCAACTCCTCCACCCTGGAGCTGCTCGACCGCACGGGCCTGGCCATCGCCGCCAGCAACTGGCGCCTGCCGACCACCTACGTCGGCTCCAACTACGGCTTTCGCCCCTATTTCAAGCAGACCCGCAGCCAGGGTAGCGGCCGCTTCTACGCCGTCGGCGTGACCAGCGGCGTGCCGGGCTACTTCCTGTCCAGCGCGGTGAACGACGAACACGGCCGCTTCCTTGGCGCCATGGTGGTCAAGCTGGAGTTTCCCGAGCTCGAGCGCGAGTGGCGCCAGGGCAGCGATATCCTGCTGGTCAGCGATGCCCGCGGCATCACCTTCATCGCCAACCAGGACGGCTGGCGCTACCGCGAGCTGCAACCGCTGTCCGGCGCCGACCGCGCCGAACTGGCCGAAACCCGCCAGTACGACAAGCAACCGCTGGTGCCCCTGCAGCACCAGGCCCTGACCCGCTTCACCGACACCAGCCACCTGACCCGCGTCCAGGGCCCGGATGGCACCGCCGAGTACCTGTGGGAGCGCCTGCCCCTGGAGGCCGAAGGCTGGACCCTGCACCTGCTGCGCAAGCCGCAGGTCGCCGAGGACGGGCGCAACGCCGCCCTCGCCGCTGCGGCAATCTGGCTGAGCCTGGTGTTCGCCGTGCTGTTCGTCAGCCAGCGCCTGCGCCTGGCCCGCCTGCGCCAACGCAGCCGCGAAGAGCTCAAGCGCCTGGTCGAGGAGCGCACCCGCGAACTGCATACCGCCCAGGAAGGCCTGGTGCAATCGGCCAAACTAGCGGCACTGGGGCAGATGTCGGCAGCCCTGGCCCACGAGATCAATCAGCCGCTGACCACTCAGCGCATGCAGCTGGAAACCCTGCGCCTGCTCCTCGACCATGGCCGCCATGACGAAGCGCGCCAGGCCCTGGAACCGCTGGAGCAGATGCTGACCCGCATGGCCGCGCTCACCGGCCACCTGAAAACCTTCGCCCGCAACAGCCCCGGCGGCCTGCGCGAGCGCCTGGACCTGGCCACGGTGGTCGACCAGGCGCTGCACCTGCTGGACACCCGCATCCGCGCCGAAGGCGTCGAAGTGGCGCTGTACCTGGCGCGCCCGGCCTGGGTACGCGGTGACGCGATCCGTCTGGAGCAGGTGCTGATCAACCTGCTGCGCAACGCCATCGACGCCATGGCCGACAAGCGTTACAAACGCCTGGAGATCCGCATCGAGGCCGACGATGCGCAGTGGCGCCTGAGCGTGCTCGATTCCGGTGGCGGCATCCTCGACTGCGACCTGGACCGGGTCTTCGATCCGTTCTTCACCACCAAGCCGGTCGGCGAAGGGCTGGGCCTGGGCCTGGCCATCTCCTATGGCATCGTCATCGACGCCGGTGGCCGCCTGCAGGTCGAGAACCTGCCGGGCGGTGCCCGCTTCAGCCTCACCCTGCCCCGCGACCTGGAGCCTGTATGTTGAATTCGGTGATCGTCGTCGACGACGAAGCGAGCATCCGCACCGCGGTGGAACAATGGCTGAGCCTGTCGGGCTTCAGCGTGCAGCTGTTCGCCCGCGCCGAGGACTGCCTGGACAGGCTCGAGCCGCACTTCCCCGGGGTGATCCTCAGCGACGTGCGCATGCCCGGCATGTCCGGCCTGCAGCTGCTCGAACGGTTGCAGGCGAGCGACCCCGACCTGCCGGTGATCCTGCTCACCGGCCATGGCGACGTGCCCATGGCCGTGGAAGCGATGCGCAATGGCGCCTATGACTTCCTGGAAAAACCCTTCACCCCGCAACACCTGATGGGCAGCCTGCGCCGCGCCCTGGAAAAGCGCCAGCTGGTCCTGGAGAACCGCCGCCTGCATGAACAGGCCGACCTCAAGGCGCAACTGGAGAACACCCTGCTGGGCATGTCCCAAGGGCTGCAGCAACTGCGCCGCCAGGTGCTGGAGCTGGCCGGCCTGCCGGTCAACGTGCTGATTCGTGGCGAAACCGGAAGCGGCAAGGAGCGCGTGGCGCGTTGCCTGCATGACTTCGGCCCGCGCGCCGACAAGCCCTTCGTCGCGCTCAACTGCGCGGCCATTCCCGAGACGCTGTTCGAGGCCGAGCTGTTCGGCCATGAGAGCGGCGCGTTCACCGGTGCCCAGGGCAAGCGTATCGGCAAACTGGAGTACGCCAATGGCGGCACCGTGTTCCTCGACGAAATCGAGAGCATGCCCCTGGCCCAGCAGGCCAAGCTGCTGCGGGTGATCCAGGAGCACAAGCTCGAGCGGCTGGGCGCCAACCAGAGCATCAGCGTCGACCTGCGCATCATTGCCGCGACCAAGCCGGACTTGCTTGAGGAAGCTCGCGCCGGGCGCTTTCGCGAAGACCTGGCCTACCGCCTGAACGTCGCCGAGCTGCGCCTGGCGCCGCTGCGCGAACGGCGTGAGGACATCCCGCTGCTGTTCGAGCATTTCGCCCGCGCCGCCGCCGAACGCCTCGGGCGCAGCGCCCCGCCGCTGAGCGGCGTGCAGCTGGCGCGCCTGCTGGCCCACGATTGGCCGGGCAATGTGCGCGAGCTGGCCAATGCCGCCGAACGACATGCCTTGGGGCTGGGCTCGCCGGCCCTGGAGATCGAGTCCGGCGGGCAATCCCTGGTCGAGCAGATGGAATCGTTCGAAGCCCAGTGCCTGCGCGCAGCACTGCGCCAGCACAAGGGCGAAATCAAGGGCGTGATGGAGGCATTGCAACTGCCGCGACGCACACTCAATGAAAAGATGCAGCGCCATGGGTTGGTGAGAGAGGACTTTCTTGAGCGCGAATGAGCGGATTATTGCTCAGCAACCCAGGCCAACAAGCGGAAAACCGCCTATCTGGTGCCGTTGTTTCACACCTCATCGCGGGACAAGCCCGCTCCCACGAAGGTCCCTGAAACGCAGGCGGCACAGGCTTTGCGTGGAAGCAGGCTTGCCCCGCGACGCCCTCGAATGGATCACCACGCACTCATCTGGCACACCTCCTGCAAAACCCTTCTCAAGCTGCGCCTCGAGCGCGCTCCACAAAAACAACGAGAAGGTATCCCTGATGGATAACGCCAGCACTCTGCCCACCGGGGCGGCCGTTGCGCCCGCCGCGCAAAAGTCCACCGCCAGCCGCCTCAAATCGATCTTCAGTGGTTCCATCGGCAACATGGTCGAATGGTACGACTGGTACGTCTACGCCGCATTCTCGCTGTACTTCGCCAAGGCCTTCTTCCCCGCCGGCGACACCACCGCCCAACTGCTCAACACCGCCGCGATCTTCGCCGTGGGCTTCCTCATGCGCCCGATCGGTGGCTGGCTGATGGGCCTGTATGCCGACCGCAAGGGCCGCAAGGCGGCACTGATGGCCTCGGTGCTGCTGATGTGCGCAGGCTCCCTGGTCATCGCCCTGACGCCGGGCTACGAGACCATCGGCGTCGCCGCGCCGATCCTGCTGGTCGTCGCCCGCCTGATGCAGGGCCTGTCGGTAGGTGGTGAGTACGGTACCTCGGCCACTTATCTCAGCGAGATGGCCAGCAAGGAACGCCGTGGTTTCTTCTCCAGTTTCCAGTACGTCACCCTGATCTCGGGTCAGCTCATCGCCCTGGCGGTGCTGATCGTCCTGCAGAACACCCTGACCACCGAGGAGCTGTATGCCTGGGGCTGGCGCGTACCGTTCGTGATCGGCGCGCTGTGCGCGGTGGTCGCCCTGTACCTGCGCCGCGGCATGGAAGAGACCGCGTCCTTCACCAAGAAGGAGAAGTCCAAGGAAAACCTGATGCGCACCCTGCTGCGTCACCCCAAGGAGCTGATGACCGTGGTCGGCCTGACCATGGGCGGCACCCTGGCCTTCTACACCTACACCACCTACATGCAGAAGTACCTGGTCAACACCGTGGGCATGAGCATCAGCGATTCGACCACCATCTCGGCGGCCACGCTGTTCCTGTTCATGTGCCTGCAACCAGTGATCGGCGGACTGTCCGACAAGATCGGCCGACGCCCGATCCTGATCGCCTTCGGCGTGCTTGGTACCCTCTTCACCGTGCCGATCCTCAGCACCCTGCACACCATCCAGACCTGGTGGGGCGCGTTCTTCCTGATCATGGCCGCGCTGATCATCGTCAGCGGCTACACCTCGATCAACGCAGTGGTCAAGGCCGAGCTGTTCCCGACCGAGATCCGCGCCCTGGGCGTCGGCCTGCCGTACGCACTGACCGTGTCGATCTTCGGCGGCACCGCCGAGTACGTGGCCCTGTGGTTCAAGAGCATCGGCATGGAGACCGGCTTCTACTGGTACGTCACCGCCTGCATCGCCTGTTCGCTGCTGGTTTACGCGACCATGAAGGACACCAAGCAGCATTCGCGGATCACCACCGACTGATCCCTGCTCGCCGAACGTGAAAAGGGGCGCTCCGGATGACCGGGCGCCCCTTTTTAATGGATTGTGAGCCGAATAATAGCGCCATTCGGCTCACATACTGAGCCGAATGGCGCTATTATTTGGCTCATGAACCCAAAAGCGCACACGGCTGCAGACACCGCCTGGGTCTGGCAGCAGGCCGACTGGCCCGACTTTCGTTGGGATGCGTCGCAATTGGCAACCTTGCTCAGGGACTGCGTCCAGGCGCAGGGCTGCCTGCTGGGCAGAGCGGGGGCGGTGACCGAGGCCAATGCCAACCTCGATACGCTCGATACCCTGCTGCAGAACATTGTCACGTCCTCGGCCATCGAGGGCGAGCAGCTCAATGTAGAGTCCGTTCGCTCTTCCCTGGCCCGCCGGCTCGGCATCGCTGAGCCGGGGACGACCACGACACGCAGCGAGGGCTTGGCCGAACTGATGGTGGACGCGGCCATGGGCTATGTTCGGCCACTGGATCAGCAACGCCTGTTCCTGTGGCACTGCTGGCTGTTCCCCGAACATGACGATTCACTCGCACCGCCCCTGCCAGTCGGTGAATGGCGCGACGATGCTCCAATGCAAGTGGTGTCGGGGCGTATCGACAAACCCAGGGTGCATTTCGAAGCACCGCCGCGTACCGGCCTGGAGCAGCGGGTGCGGCAGTTTCTCGACTGGTTCGAGAACAGCCGCAGCGATCGGCAACTCGACCCCCTGCTACGCGCGGGGCTCGCCCATTTCTGGTTCGTCACCTTGCACCCCTTCGCCGATGGCAATGGCCGTCTGGCCCGCGCCATCACAGACCTGGCATTGGCCCAGGGCGAGCAACGGGCGGTCCGTTTCTACGCCATGTCCAGCAGCATCCTGGAAGACCGGGCCGGCTACTACGCAGTCCTTGAAAGCAGCCAGCGCGGCGGCCTGGACGTCACACAGTGGCTGGCCTGGTTCCTTGCCACCTTGCTGCGCAGCCTCCAGCAAGCGCTGGTGCGCATCGACCGGGTGCTGGCCAAGGCACGCTTCTGGCTGATCCATCGTGGCGACGGCTTGTTGCCCGAACAGGTCAAGGTGCTCAACCGCCTGCTCGATGGTGGGCCTCGCGGGTTCGAGGCCGGTATCAGCGCCAGCCAGTACCAGGCGGTGGCCAAGGTCTCCAAGGCCACGGCCACCCGACACCTTTCCGACCTGCTGGACAAGCACTGCCTGGTTCGCCTGCCCGGCGGTGGGCGCAGCACCCGCTACAGGATCAATACTCAAGAGATCTGAGCAAGGCCGGTCAAGCCGGCCAATCCATGGTTACGACAGCTCGGCCACCCGCTGCGGCTCGCGACGCTGGTAATAGGTGGCCATCAGCACCAGTACCAGCAGCACGCCGCCAAGCACCAGCGAAGAACCCACTGTGCCGAAGTCCAACCCGCCTTTCTCGTGTGACTTGGTCAGCACGTCGCCCAGCGTGGCACCGAACGGACGAGTGAGAACGAAGGCGATCCAGAACAGCACGACGCCCGAGATCTTCGTCCAGTAGCGGGCTGCGGCCACCAGCGCGATCGCCGAGCCGATCAGCAGCGCGCCACCAGCGAAGCCCAGGCCGGAATCATCGGCCAGGTAATCGCCCAGGGCGGTGCCCAGGGTGTTGGAGAACAGGATCGCAACCCAATAGAACAGCTCGCCACCACGATTGCGGATGCGACTGACGTCCAGCGGGTTGCCGCTCAGGCGCCACAGGGCAAAGGTCAGCAGGAGAATGCCGATCAGCAGTGCCGAGCCCATGGCGTAGCCCAGGCCCAGGGTCCGGTCCATGAAGTCGGACATGGTAGTACCGGCGGTACTGGTGGAGAGGATCACCAGCCAGTACAGCATCGGGTGGTAACGGCGTGAGTAGAGCTGTGTGACCAGGGTCACCAGGAACACGCTGATGAGCAACAGCGAACTCATGGCGTAGCCGATGTCCAGGGTCATCGACAGCAGGTCGCCGGCCGTCTCGCCGAGGGTGGTGGCGCAGATCTTCATGACCCAGAAGGCCAAGGTGATTTGCGGGAGTTTGTTCATGGGTGTGCCGCTCCAGGGGTTCAAGTGCGGCGATGGTGGCGAGCGAAGCCTGAAAAATCGGTTTGAGCCGCATGAAAAATCCGTTGATTGCTTAATCCCCAGGCTCGCGTGCCCTTAACTCCCCATTAATTTCCGCCTTTCATCTTTGTCGAACTGGAAAATTCATTGGCGGTCGTGCTGCACGCCACACGCGATGCCCACTGCAGGCCAGGGATAGCCGCACCCTAAACAATCGAATAAACAGATTCGTATGCGCTATTTTTTGCGCTTTTTTATCGATTTTATAGGCGTAGCATTGAACCCATAGAAACAACAACCCCTAGCAACTCACCGGAGCAACGACCATGAAAAACAAACTGATCCTCACCCTCGCCCTCTCTGTTCTGACCACTGGTGCCTTTGCCGAAGACGGCTTCGATCGTACCGGCGCCCACACCTTCGCTGCCGTGCAGAGCCAATCGGCCACCTACGCAGAAGATGGCTTTGATCGTACCGGCGGCCAGCGCTTCGCAGAAGACGGCTTCGATCGCACCGGCGGCCAACGCTTCGCAGAAGACGGCTTCGACCGCACCGGCGGCCAACGCTTCGCCGAAGACGGCTTCGACCGCACCGGCGGCCAACGCTTCGCAGAAGACGGCTTCGACCGCACCGGCGGCCAGCGCTTCGCCGAAGATGGCTTCGACCGCACCAACGGCCACCGCATCAGCTGATCGCTGATGCGTGCAACCAGCCCGGCTTCGGCCGGGCTTGATCATTTGCAGCCGGGCCAAGCCTTGGCACACTAGGCGCCTTGTCCCCCACCAGGAAGGGCCTCGCGGCCTTGCGCAGATGTACTACTACGAACCCGCAAAAGGCCACGGCCTGCCCCACGACCCGTTCAACGCCATCGTCGGCCCACGCCCCATCGGCTGGATCTCCAGCCACGACCGCGAAGGCCGTCTGAACCTGGCGCCCTACAGCTTCTTCAACGCCTTCAACTACATCCCTCCGATCATCGGTTTCTGCAGCGTCGGGCGCAAAGACAGCCTGAACAACATCGAGCAGACCGGTGAGTTCGTCTGGAACCTGGCCACCCGCCCACTGGCGGAGCGAATGAACCAGAGCTGCGCCGCCGTGGCGGCGGATGTCGACGAGTTCGTGCTCAGCGGCCTCACCCCGACCGCCTCGAAGGTGGTCAAGGTGCCGCGTGTCGGCGAAAGCCCGGTGAGTTTCGAATGCAAGGTCAGCCAGATCGTCCAGCTCAAGCGTGCGGACCAGGAGCCGGTGCCCAGCTGGCTGATCCTCGGCGAGGTGGTGGCGGTGCACATTGCCGAGCACCTGTTGAAAGACGGTATCTACGACACCGCCGCCGCCGAGCCGATCCTGCGTGGCGGCGGCCCGGCCGACTACTTTGCGCTGGGCGAGTTGTTCAAGATGGCGCGCCCACAGGTCTGATCAGAAGATCAGTTCACCTTCCTCGCTCACGCCCTGCAGGCGTTCGAGTTCGGCACACGCGGCCTCGTCGGCGGTGATCGCCGACTGGAACACCTGCCCATCCAGCACTTTGTGAAAGCGCGGCGCGCCCCCCATGCCCAGGGCCTTCACGGCGATCGCCGCGTGGTAGCCGCCGCCTTGCACCGGAACCATTGCCGAAACCGTTTCGAAGTGGGGGAATTCTCTACGTGCCATGTCGCTCTGCGCCTGTGTGATCGAGGGCGGCATTCTACACGCTAGGCGAAAGTATGCAGGTCGAGGCTGCTGACCACCTGCTCCTGCACCAGCTCCCCGAACACGTCGAGAGTGGGCGAGGCGAAATAGCCACTCATCGCCTGCTGGTCGCACCAGCTGCCGCTGAGCAGCCACAGGTCGGCATCGACCTGCGAGCGCTGCACGCTGAAGCTCAGGCAGCCCGGCGCACGTCGCGACGGCTCGAGCAGGTCGCGCAGGCGCACGCCGAGTTCCGCGGAACGACCGTTGCTGGCGCGGATGAAAGCCAGGTGTGTGACCGGTTGCTGCTGGGTCATGAACGATCTCCTTGAAGCGCTACGGACGGGAAAACCAGGCTGCCAAGGTTAGGGGTTCGCCCGCGCGGGCCGTTAGGCCATTACTGCCGGCCGATTGCCTGATCCTGCAGCGCGGCAGGATCAGGCAATCGATCTGCAGCTTTCGACTAGCATCTGCCATTGCCCAAACCTATGCTGCGTCGGTCAGCAGAGGAATCCCGCCATGACTTCATCCACGCCCCTCGATCCGCTTCTGGAGCAGCAACGCCAGGAGCTGGCCGGGCTGATCCGGCGTCACGCCCAAGGCCCCCATGGCTCGGTGTCGGCCATCGAAGACCTGTACCTGACGCGCTACGAAGAGGATGTGCGCGGCATGCCGGCCCTGGCGCAACCAGCCTTGTGCATCCTGGCCCAGGGCAGCAAGACCCTGTTTCTGGGCGACGAGCGCTATACCTACGACCCGCTGCACTACATGGTGGTCTCGGTGACGCTGCCCATCACCGGCGCCCTGCTCGAAGCCAGCCCAGAGAATCCCTGTCTGGGCCTGCGCCTGGACATCGATCCGGCGCAGATCAGCCAGTTGATAGCCGAGAGCGGGCCGATACTGGTCCCTGGCCAGGCTTCCGGCCGTGGACTGTTCGTGGAGAAAAGCGATCCGCAACTGCTCGACACGCTGCTGCGCCTGGTGCGCTTGCTCGACAGCCCGCGGGATATCGCCGTGCTCGCCCCACTGGTGCGCCGCGAACTGATGTACCGTGTGCTGCGCGGCCCCCAGGGCTGGCGCCTGTGCGAGATCGCCCTGTCCAGCAGCCAGACCCACCGGGTATGCCAGGCCATCGCCTGGCTCAACCGGCATTACCAGGAGCCCTTGCGCATCGAGGACCTGGCACGCGAGGTCAACCTCAGCACCTCGACCCTGCACCACCGTTTCAAGGCGGTGACCTCGATGAGCCCGTTGCAGTACCAGAAACAGCTGCGCCTGCAGGAGGCGCGGCGACTGATGCTCAACGACGGACTGGAGGCTGCGGTGGCCGGCTACCGGGTAGGTTATGAAAGCCCGTCGCAGTTCAGCCGCGAGTACAGCCGCTTGTACGGCGCGCCGCCGATTCGCGACGTGGCGCGCCTGCGCGCCAGCGCCAGCTGAAAAGAGACAAACATCGGGCAACTGTAGGAGCGGGCTTGCCCCGCGATCGAGGGCAAAGCCCTCGCTAAAGCTTCAGCCCTGAACCGCCCGCTGCCACTGACCTTGATCCACATGGATCAAGGTCGGTCCCTGACGCTCCACTGCCCGACCCAACGCCGCCTGCAACTGCCCCACATCGCCCACGTTCTCGGCTTCGGCCCCCAACGCCCGCGCCACGCCAATGAAGTCCGGGGTATGGATGTCCACGCCGACCGGCTCGATAGCCCGGTTGACCATGTACTTCTTGATTTCCTCATACCCCTGGTTGTTCCACAGCAGCACGATCAGCGGCACCTGCGCCTCGACCGCGCTGGCCAGCTCGGGCAGGGTGAACTGCAGCCCACCGTCACCGATCAGGCAAACCGCCGGTGCGCGTGCGGCGGGCGACTCGGCGCTGCCCAGCCAGGCGCCCATGGCGGCCGGCAACGCGTAGCCCAGCGTGCCGTAACCGGTCGAGGCATTGAACCAGCGACGCGGCCTGGCCATGTCCAGGGTCAGGTTGCCGGTATAGACCGGCTGGGTCGAGTCGCCCACCAGGATGGCGTCCGGCAGGGTTTGCAGGATGCTGGTCAGCAGACGGGTCTGGCTCAGGGTCGGCTGGTCCCAGCTGGCTGCATTGTCCTGGCGCAGGCGGGCGGCCCGCGCCGCGCCCCAATCGCTATCGCGCGGTGGTTGCGCCTGCAGGTTCAGGGCCACCAACAGCGCTTCGGTGGCCTGGGCGGCATCGGCCACCAAGGCCAGTTCGGGCAGGTAGTTACGGACCGTCTGGTCCGGGTCGATATCGATCCGCAACAGGCTGCCGGGAATCTCGAAACCACCCTTGAAGGTCACGTCGTAGTCGGTTTCGGCCAGTTCGGTGCCGATGGCCAGCACCACGTCGGCCTCGGCCACCAGCGCACGGGTGGCCGGCAGGGTCTGGGTCGAGCCGATCTGCAGCGGATGGTTGGCGGGCAACAACCCCTTGGCGTTGATGGTCAGCGCCACCGGCGCCTGCAGGTGCTCGGCCAGCCGCACCAGCCCGGCGCCCGCCTCCAGCGCACCGCCACCAGCGAGGATCAGCGGACGCCGCGCCTTGGCCAGGCGCACGGCCATGCGCTGCACGGTCTGTGGCGCGGCGCCGGCACGGGTGGTGCGCACCACCCGGCCCGGCAACAGGTGATCGGCGGGTTCCACCAGCACATCCAGCGGGATCTCGATATGCACCGGGCGCGGGCGGGCACCGTCGAACACGGCGAAGGCGCGGGCCAGCACCTCGGGCAGGTCATCGGCGCTCATCAACGTGTGCGAGAACGCCGCCACCCCCGCGACCAGGCCGGCCTGGTTGGGCAGTTCGTGCAGCTTGCCGCGTCCGCCGCCCAGTTGGCTGCGCGATTGCACGCTGGAAATCACCAGCATCGGGATCGAGTCGGCGTAGGCCTGGCCCATGGCAGTGGTGATGTTGGTCATGCCCGGGCCGGTGATGATGAAGCACACCCCAGGCTTGCCCCGGGTACGCGAGTAGCCGTCGGCCATGAACCCGGCCCCCTGCTCGTGGCGCGGGGTGATGTGACGGATCGAAGAGGCGGCCAGGCCGCGGTAGAGTTCCACGGTATGCACACCGGGAATGCCGAAGACATGATCGACGCCATAGCCTTCGAGGAGTTTGACCAGCACTTCACCACAGGTTGCCATCATCGAGTACCCGATTCTTGTTGAGACCTGTGCTCATGGAACCAAGCGCCGACTACCGCCACAATGCAAAAAAACACATACTAGCCATGACCCCACATCATGGCTTGTCACGATGAAACGCCTGCCGCCCCTCCCCGCCCTGCACACCTTCCTGGTGACCGCCCAGCACTGCAACTTCACCCGCGCCGCGCAACAGCTGCATATCACCCAGGGCGCGGTCAGTCGGCAGATCGCCGGGCTCGAGGAACACCTGGGCTACGCGCTGTTCCAGCGCCAGGCCCGAGGCCTGGCGCTGACCCGCGAAGGACAGGACTGGCTGCCCCGAGTGCAGCAGGTCTTCACCCTGATCGAACAAGGCGTGCGCGAGGTCGGCGGACGCAGCGCGACACTCCAGCTCAAGGCGCCGACCTGTGTGATGCGCTGGCTGCTGCCACGCTTGCTGGAATGGCAGGCACTGCGCCCGGATGTGCCGGTGGAGTTGACCACCACGGTGCAGCATGGCGTGGATTTTCGCCGCGAGGGCTTCGATGCGGCCGTGGTGTATGGCGCGGCGCCGAACCATGGGCTGCAGGTACGCAAACTGTTCGACGAACAGCTGACGCCGGTCTGCGCGCCATCGTTATCGAGCGGCCCCTTGCAGTTGCGGGACCTGGCGCGGCAGATGCTGCTGCACCCTTCGAGGGACGAACA
Organism: Pseudomonas sp. 2hn; assembly: GCF_019646095.1. NCBI lineage: Bacteria > Pseudomonadati > Pseudomonadota > Gammaproteobacteria > Pseudomonadales > Pseudomonadaceae > Pseudomonas > Pseudomonas sp. 2hn. The sequence goes on from NZ_CP081016.1 coordinate 4,708,281, forward strand.
TGACTGGCGACTGTGGTTGCAGGCGGCCGATGCCGGGTTCGAGCCCCAGGGGCCGAAGCAGCATTTCGAGACGTTGGACATGGCGATGGCCATGGCCTCTCAAGGGACGGGAATCGCCATCGGCGATTTCTCGCTGATCGGCGACGACCTGCGCACGGGCCGGTTGTGCATGCCGTTCGAGCTGAAGGTGACGACCGGGAAGGGCTATTACCTGGTGAGCCCGTCGAAGACCATGCCCGCGGGGCTGGTCGAGTTGATGGAGTGGCTGCAGGCGCGTGCCTCAAGCCTTGCGCATCCCCTGTAGGAGCGGCCTTGTGCCGCGAAAGGGCCGCATAGCGGCCCCGGCGATTTCTGATTTGTCGCTGAAATCCTGGGCTGCTTTGCAGCCCTTTCGCGGCACAAGGCCGCTCCTACAGGTACCGCGCGACTCAGTAGCCCACTGTGAACCGCGCCCGCGAATGCGCCGGTTTATCCAGCTCGTCGAGCATGGCGATGGCGTAGTCGGCAAAGGTGATCCAGCTTTTGCCATCGCCGCCGATCAGCAGGTGGTCCTTGCCCAGGGTGTAGTGCCCGCTGCGCTCACCTTCGACGAACTCCGCCGACGGCGACAGGAAGGTCCAGTCCAGGGTCGGCTCGCGGCGCAGCGCTTCAAGAAAATGCACCCCGGCACTGGCCTCGGCCTTGTAGGCCTCAGGAAAGTCCGGGCTGTCGATCACCCGGTGCCCGGACGGCAGCAGCAGGCTGCCGGCCCCGCCCACCACCAGCAGGCGCTTGACCCCGGCCCGCTTGACCGGCTCGATGATCGCGCCCGGCTCGATAGTGGAAAAGTGCGCCGCGCTGAGCACCGCGTCGCAGCCCGCCACGGCCGCCTGCAGGGCAGCGCTGTCCTTGGCATCCAGCGCCTTGACCGTCACGCCGTCACGGCCTTGCAGGCTACCTGGATCCCGGGCGATGGCCACCACACTGTGGCCACGGCGCAAGGCCTCTTCCAGCAATTGGCTGCCGGCGCGCCCGGTGGCGCCGATGATTGCGATCTTGCTCATGGGAAACACTCCAACAGGTTGAAAGGGATTACCACTTCATCTCGCCCTTGGCGACCTTGGCCCCCAGTTCCAGGGAGCTCTCGTCGCCAAGGTTCGGGTAGCGTTGCTTCATCGCCGCGATCAGCGCGGCGGAATCGGCGGCCTTGGCGGCTTCGGTATCGAAGTCCCGGATGTAGCCGGCGGTGAAGCGCACCGCGTCCAGCGAGCGGCTGCTGTCGCCCAGGTAATGCCCAGGGATCACCGTGCGCGGAGCAAGCTGCTCGATCTTCGCCAGGGTGCTCAGCCAGTCGGTGTGGGATTGCGCGGTCTGGGTGTCGGCCATCCACACGTGGATGTGCTCGGAAACCACCACGCCACCGACCACTGCCTTGATCGAGGGAATCCAGACGAAGCTGCGGTCCGGCTGTGGACCGTCCAGGCCGACAACCTCCAGTGCCTGGCCTTCCAGCTCCAGGCGATTGCCCTTGAGGACCTGCGGCACCACCAGGCGTGCCGGCTTGTCCGCGCCCATCTGCGGGCCCCAGTAGGCCAGCTTGGCGTCCATGGTCTTGCGGATGTGCTCGACAGTGGCGGCCGAGGCGACCACCCGGGCCTTGGGAAACGCCTGGGTGATGGTGTCCAGGCCAAAGTAGTAATCCGGATCGCCATGGCTGACATAGATAGTGGTCAGTTGCTTGCCGCTGGCACGCAGGCGTTCGACCACCTGCTCGGCCTGGCCTTTGCCGAACTGCGCGTCGACCAGGATGGCATCGTGGGCGCCGCTGACGATCACCGAGCTGACCGGAAAGATCGCCGCGTGACCAGGGTTGTAGGCTTCGAGCTTGAGCGGTTCGCTGGCCATGGCCTGGCCGCCGAGGGTGAGACAAGCCAGCAGCAGGCCGCGCAGGGGAGTGAGAAGAGACATCGCAAGATCCTGTGAGTGGGACGATGCAGGCAAGCTTAGTTGCCCGAACCAATACAAAAAATGCGATGCTTCGACATAGTTTGTTTCTGAAATCGGACAGATCATGGACCGCCTCAACGCCATGCGCGTATTCGTCACCGTCGTCGACCTGGGCAGCCAGTCGGCCGCGGCGGATCATCTGGAGCTTTCCAGGCCCGTGGTATCACGCTACCTGGCGGAGCTCGAGGACTGGGTCGGCGCGCGCCTGATGCAACGCACCACGCGCAAGCTCAGTCTGACGGCGGCGGGTCTCGAAACCCTGCCCCGCTGCCGCCAGTTGCTGGAGCTGGCCGGCGACCTGCAGAACGCCGTGCGCCAGCCGGACGACGCCCCCCGCGGTGAACTGCGCATCAGCGTCAGCACTTCGTTCGGCCAAGCCCAGCTGGTGGATGCACTGGCCGCCTATGTCAAACGCTACCCCGGGGTGAAGGTGGAACTGCAGATGCTCGACCGCACCGTCAACCTGGTGGACGAGCGCATCGACCTGGCCATCCGCACCAGCAACGATGTCGACCCCAACCTCATCGCCCGGCGCCTGAGCGTGTGCCGCTCGGTGGTCTGCGCCAGCCCTGCCTACCTGCGCGAGCACGGCACGCCGCGCCAGGTCGAGGAGCTGAGCCGGCACAACTGCCTGACCCACGCCTACTTCGGTCATAGCCTGTGGCATTTCGAGGTGGATGGGCAGAACGTCGCCGTGCCGGTGCAGGGCAATATCAGCGCCAACGAGGCCATGACCCTGCAGAAAGCCGCCCTGGCCCACGCCGGCATCGCCATGTTGCCCACCTATCAGGCGGCGGCCGCGTTGCGCAGTGGCGAGCTGGTGCGGCTGTTGCCGCATGCCAGGCCACGGGAGCTGACCCTGAATGCGGTATACACCTCGCGCAAGCACATGCCGGCGACGCTGCGCAGCATGCTGGACTTCCTGGCGCAGCGGTTCGGCGACGAGCCGGAGTGGGACAAGGGATTGAGCTGAGTCCAGGCCATGCAGATCCGCGCACAAGGCCTATGCTTGAAGGTATCACCTGTTGCACCAACAGGAGGTCCGCACCATGAGCATCAAATCCAGGCGTTGCGCCCTCGTCTTCGCCCTGGTCGCGGTGGCCGGGCTCTACGGCTCGGCCTGCTGGCGGGTCGAGCTGCTGCGCAGCCAGCCCAACGCGGCCGCCAGCTGCGTCCACGAGCACTGCGTTCCCCACAGCGCAACGCTGAGCGCCGTCAGGTAGAGTGCATCACTCCTCGACGCTCATGTACTCCTTGGCCCAGCGGATGTAGTCCTCGGGCTGGGTGTAGGTGTGCGAAAGCTCGGTGGCGCCGAGGCTGTCCGACTTGTGCTGCTGGCCGCGCTGCTGGCGCAGGCAGTCGTAGGTGGCCTTGATCGCGGCGAAGTAGGCGGCATGGCCATCGACCACGATGCGCACGCCCAGGCGCGCCAGGCGCTCGTCGTCACGCAGGTTCGGGTTGGCGTAGGTGACCAGCATCAGCGGCACGCTCAGGTGCTCGGCGATCTGCTCCAACTGCTCGAAGTCCTTCACCCCCACCATGCAGATGCCATCGGCGCCGGCCTTCTGGTAGCTCTGGGTACGGACGATGATTTCCTCGGTGGTGAGCACGCCGGCATTGGTCCTGGCAATGATCGCCAGCGCCGAGTCGACACGCGCCTCCAGCGCCGCGCGGATCTTGCCCACGCCCTCCTCCACCGAGATCAGGTCGGTGGACTTGCGGCCGAACTGGGCCGGCAGCAAGGTGTCCTCGATGGTCAGCGCGGCCACGCCGGCGCGCTCCAGTTCGATGACCGTGCGCATCACGTTAAGCGCATTGCCATAGCCGTGGTCGGCGTCGGCGAGCACCGGCAACTGGGCGACGCGACCGATACGGGTGGCCTGCTCGACGAACTCGCTGAGGGTAATCAGGGCGAAGTCCGGCGCGGCCAGGACCTGCAACGAGGCGACCGAGCCGCCGAGGATGCCGACTTCGAAGCCCAGGTCCGCGGCGATACGGGCGGACATCGGGTCGAAGACCGAAGCGGTGTGATAGCACGAACCTGAAGCAAGCAGCTCGCGGAAGGCAAAACGCAGATCGTGGTGGGAAGCCTTGGGCATGATCACTCCGCTTGAACAATGAGAAATGGTGAACGGCTGACTACCGACCCCTGTATCGGGTCTACCTGACTGTTCCAACCGTCGCCATCTGGGCGGTCATGCTCGACATGCAGGCAGAGGAATAGAAGGTGTGGACATACAGCGACGCGAAACCCTGCGGCAAATGGCTGCACCATGCTGGTGCAGGCCCCGGATTTCAGCCTCTGCGGCCCTGCCACGATATCACGCGGTCATGCAGCGCTGGATGAATGCGCCAATGCCGATCTTGCATAGGGGATGCATGGAGTACATAGGTAGCTATGTAACTCAGGTTACAATGCTCCACCATGAATGAGCCCATCGCGGGGCAAGTCGCATCGGCGCACCGCCGCTCCCACGATGCCTCGCGATCGCGTCAGCGCTGACCACAAGGTATCCACCGTGACCGCCGCCCTGCCCCCCACCGTCCTGCGTAGCGTCCTGACCGCCCTGATGCTGGCAATCTTTCTCGGCGCCCTCGACCAGACCATCGTCGCCGTGTCGATGCCGGCGATTTCCGCGCAGTTCAATGATGTCGGGCTGCTGGCCTGGGTCATCTCCGGCTACATGGTGGCCATGACCATCGCCGTGCCGATCTACGGCAAGCTCGGCGACCTGTATGGCCGGCGGCGCATGATCCTCACCGGCACCGCCCTGTTCACCCTGGCTTCGGTGGCCTGCGGCCTGGCCCAGGACATGCCGCAGCTGGTGCTGGCGCGGGTGCTCCAGGGCATCGGTGCCGGCGGCATGGTGTCGGTGAGCCAGGCGATCATCGGCGACTTCGTGCCGCCCCGCGAGCGCGGGCGCTACCAGGGCTATTTCAGCAGCATGTATGCCTTGGCCAGTGTCGCCGGGCCGGTGCTCGGCGGTTGGCTCACCGAGTACCTGTCCTGGCGCTGGGTGTTCTGGATCAACCTGCCGCTGGGGCTGGTCGCCCTGTGGGTGATCCACCGGGCGCTGGACGGCTTGTCGGTCAAGCGCCGCGAGGCCCGTGTGGACTACCTGGGCGCAGTGTTGATGATCCTCGGCCTGGGCAGCCTGCTGCTGGGCATCACCCTGGTCGGCCAGGGGCATGCCTGGCTGTCGTCGCAGGTGCTGGCGCTGCTGGGCTGCGCGCTGTTTGGGCTGCTGGCGTTCATCGCCCACGAGCGCCGTTGCCGCGAGCCGCTGCTGCCGCTGGGCCTGTTTGGCAACCGGGTCGCGGTGCTGTGCTGGTGCGTGATCTTCTTCGCCAGCTTCCAGTCGATCTCGCTGACCATGCTCATGCCCCTGCGCTTCCAGGGTATCACTGGTGCCGGCGCCGACAGCGCGGCACTGCACCTGCTGCCGCTGGCCATGGGGCTGCCCATCGGCGCCTTCACCGGCGGGCGCATGACCAGCCGCACCGGCCGCTTCAAGCCACAGATCCTCACCGGAGCGCTGCTGATGCCAATGGCCATCGCCGCCATGGCGCTGACGCCGCCGCAATCGGAGTTGCTCGGCGCGCTGTTCATGCTGCTCACCGGCATCGCCTGCGGCCTGCAGTTCCCCACCTCGCTGGTGGGCACGCAAAGCGCGGTGGACAGCCGGGACATCGGCGTGGCGACCAGTACCACCAACCTGTTCCGCTCGCTTGGCGGGGCGATGGGGGTGGCGTGCATGTCCAGCCTGCTGCTAGCGCTATTGCACCAGGGTGGTTTCGAAATGTTGGGCAATCCGCTATTGGGCAGCCTCAAAGCGGGAGAGGCGGATCCGCAGACCCAGGCGCGCTTGCTGGAAACCTTCCGCGACCTGTTGCTGGTCAGCGCCGGAGCGTCGCTTATCGGGCTGCTGGCGGCGCTGGCACTGCCGGACCGGCAGTTGCGTGGGCGCTAAAAGCCTGCTCCCACAGTATTAATTCTGCCTTAACCGGAAAGGAGTAACACTTCCTCACAATCCTTAACAAAGTGTCATTTGCGCAAGCCCGGGCTCAAGCGCAGCATATCCAGCCCGGTGTCGACCCATTTTTCGACATCGCCCAACAGGTCGAAGCTGTCCGGCAGCAGCAGCCAGCGGCCGATCAGGCCGTCCACATAGGCAAACATGGCCACCGCCGCCCGCTCGATATCGAGCTCGGCGGGCAACTGGCCACGACGTACCGCATTGCCCAAGGCCAGGGCAACGCTCTGATGGCAGTCCAGCACCGCGCCCTGGCGTTGCTGGCGAATCTCACACATGTCGTCGGTGAACTCGCACTTGTGATGCAGGATTTCATTGATACGCCGGGTACGGGCATCGAGCACCAGCTCGTTGAACACTTGCAGCAACAGCTTGCGCATGCAGCCGAGCGGGTCGAGTTCGTCCTCGCTTTCACTGGCCCGGGCCAGGTGGTCATGGGTCTCGTGCAGGCTGTCGAGCAGCGCCTGCACCAGTTCCGCCTTGTTGCTGAAATGCCAGTAGATCGCCCCGCGGGTAACCCCCGCGAGCTCGGCGATGTCGGCCAGGGTGGTACGCGCGACCCCGCGCTTGTAGAAGGCCTTTTCCGCCGCCTCGATGATCTGGGCACGGGTTTCCTGGGCTTCTTCTTTGGTTCGACGGACCATGGCAGTACAACCTCATCAGGCCCCGCCCGCTCAGCTGGCGGACGGGAATCGGGCCGGGGCGAGCGCTTCATGGGCCACTCCCGGGTGCATGTGGACGATCCGCGGCGACTCACCGACGGTATTTACAAACAACCATGAATGTAAGTATATTCCTTAGCAAGCTATTTATCCACCGGATAGCGTTTTTCTCTTAAGACTCTTCCACTATATTCTTGAGCTCCCTTGCTCCTGCGACCCGAGGATCCTCATGCAATTCAAGCCAGCCGTAACCGCCCTGGTTTCCGCCGTGGCCCTGGCAACCCTGCTCAGTGGCTGTAAGAAAGAGGAAGCAGCGCCTGCGCCGCAGGCTCCTCAGGTCGGCGTCGTGACCGTGCAACCGCAAGCCTTCACCCTGACCTCGGAACTGCCGGGGCGCACCAGCGCCTACCGTGTGGCCGAGGTTCGCCCGCAGGTGAACGGCATCATTCTCAAGCGCCTGTTCAAGGAAGGCACCGACGTCAAGGAAGGGCAGCAGCTCTACCAGATCGACCCGGCCGTCTACGAGGCGACCCTGGCCAACGCCCAGGCCAACCTGCAGGCTACCCGCTCGCTGGCCGAACGCTACAAGCAACTGATCGACGAGCAGGCCGTCTCCAAGCAGGAATACGACGACGCCAATGCCAAACGATTGCAGGCCGAGGCGTCGCTCAAGAGCGCCCAGATCGACCTGCGCTACACCAAGGTGCTGGCTCCGATCAGTGGCCGTATCGGCCGCTCCTCGGTCACCGAAGGCGCCCTGGTGAACAACGGCCAGACCAACGCCATGGCCACCATCCAGCAGCTCGACCCGATCTACGTCGACGTCACCCAGTCCACCGCCGAGCTGCTCAAGCTGCGCCGTGACCTGGAAAGCGGCCAACTGCAGAAGGCCGGCGACAACGCCGCCCAGGTGCAGCTGGTGCTGGAAGACGGCAGCCTGTTCAAGCAACAGGGTCGCCTGGAGTTCTCCGAAGTCGCGGTCGACGAGACCACCGGCTCGGTCACCCTGCGCGCGATCTTCCCCAACCCCGACCACACCCTGCTGCCCGGCATGTTCGTCCATGCGCGGCTCAAGGCCGGGGTCAACGCCAACGCCATCCTGGCCCCGCAACAGGGCGTGACCCGCGACCTCAAGGGCGCGCCGACCGCATTGGTGGTCAACCAGGAGAACAAGGTCGAACTGCGCCAGCTCAAGGCCAGCCGCACCCTGGGCAGTGACTGGCTGATCGAGGAAGGCCTGAACCCGGGCGACCGTCTGATCACCGAAGGGCTGCAGTTCGTGCGCCCGGGCGTCGAGGTCAAGGTCAGCGAAGCCACCAACGTCAAGAAGCCGGCCGGCCCTGCTCAGGCCAACACGGCCAAAGCCGACGCCAAAGCGGAGTAAACCATGTCGAAGTTCTTTATCGATCGCCCGATCTTCGCCTGGGTGATCGCCCTGGTGATCATGCTGGTCGGCGCCCTGTCGATCCTGAAGCTGCCGATCAACCAGTATCCGAGCATCGCCCCGCCGGCCATCGCCATCTCCGTGACCTACCCGGGCGCCTCGGCGCAGACCGTGCAGGACACCGTGGTGCAGGTGATCGAGCAACAGCTCAACGGTATCGACAACCTGCGTTATGTGTCGTCGGAAAGTAACTCCGACGGCAGCATGACCATCACCGCCACCTTCGAGCAGGGCACCAACTCCGACACCGCGCAGGTCCAGGTACAGAACAAGCTGAACCTGGCCACCCCGCTGCTGCCGCAGGAAGTGCAACAGCAAGGTATCCGCGTCACCAAGGCCGTGAAGAACTTCCTGCTGGTGATCGGCCTGGTGTCCGAAGACGGCAGCATGAGCAAGGACGACCTGGCCAACTATATCGTCTCCAACATGCAGGACCCGATCTCGCGGACTGCGGGCGTCGGTGACTTCCAGGTGTTCGGTGCGCAGTACGCCATGCGTATCTGGCTGGATCCGGCCAAGCTGAACAAGTTCCAGCTGACTCCGGTCGACGTGCGTACCGCCGTGGCCGCGCAGAACGTCCAGGTCTCGTCCGGCCAGCTCGGCGGCCTGCCGGCACTGCCGGGTACCCAGCTCAACGCGACCATCATCGGCAAGACCCGCCTGCAGACCGCCGAGCAGTTCGAGAAGATCCTGCTCAAGGTCAACAACGACGGCTCCCAGGTACGCCTGGGCGATGTCGCCACGGTCGGCCTGGGTGGCGAGAACTACGCCATCAGCGCCCAGTACAACGGCAAACCGGCCTCGGGCCTGGCGGTCAAGCTGGCCACCGGCGCCAACGCCCTGGACACCGCCAAGGCGCTGCGCACGACCATCAGCGACCTGGAGCCGTTCTTCCCGCCGGGCGTGAAGGCCGTGTTCCCGTATGACACCACGCCGGTGGTCACCGAATCGATCAGCGGGGTGATCCACACCCTGATCGAGGCCGTGGTCCTAGTGTTCCTGGTAATGTACCTGTTCCTGCAGAACTTCCGCGCCACCATCATCACCACCATGACCGTGCCGGTGGTGTTGCTGGGTACCTTCGGCATCCTTGCCGCCGCGGGCTTCAGCATCAACACCCTGACCATGTTCGCCATGGTCCTGGCCATCGGCTTGCTGGTGGACGACGCCATCGTCGTGGTGGAGAACGTCGAGCGGGTGATGTCCGAGGAAGGGTTGCCGCCCAAGGAGGCAACCAAGCGCTCCATGGAGCAGATCCAGGGCGCCCTGGTGGGTATCGCCCTGGTCCTGTCGGCGGTACTGCTGCCGATGGCCTTCTTCGGCGGTTCCACCGGTGTGATCTATCGCCAGTTCTCCATCACCATCGTCTCGGCCATGGGCCTGTCGGTGCTGGTGGCGCTGATCTTCACCCCGGCCCTGTGCGCCACCATGCTCAAGCCGCTGAAGAAGGGCGAGCACCATGTGGCCAAGCGCGGCTTCTTCGGCTGGTTCAACCGCAACTTCGACCGCAGCGTCGTCGGCTACGAACGCAGCGTCGGCACCATCCTGCGCAACAAGATCCCGTTCCTGCTGGCCTACGCCCTGATCGTGGTCGGTATGATCTGGCTGTTCGCCCGTATCCCCACCGCGTTCCTGCCCGAGGAAGACCAGGGCGTGCTGTTCGCCCAGGTGCAGACCCCGGCCGGCTCCAGTGCCGAGCGCACCCAGGTGGTGGTCGACCAGATGCGTGAGTACCTGCTCGACAAGGAAGCCGACACCGTGGCATCGGTGTTCACCGTCAACGGCTTCAACTTCGCCGGTCGTGGCCAGAGTTCGGGCATGGCGTTCATCATGCTCAAGCCGTGGGACGAGCGCTCGAAGGAGAACAGCGTGTTCGCCCTCGCCCAGCGCGCGCAGATGCACTTCTTCAGCTTCCGCGACGCGATGGTGTTCGCCTTCGCCCCGCCGGCGGTACTCGAACTGGGTAACGCCACCGGCTTCGACGTGTTCCTCCAGGACCGCGCCGGCGTCGGCCACGCGAAACTGATGGAAGCGCGCAACCAGTTCCTGGCCAAGGCCGCGCAGAGCAAGATCCTCAGCGCCGTGCGTCCGAACGGCCTGAACGACGAGCCGCAGTACCAGCTGACCATCGACGACGAACGCGCCAGTGCCCTGGGCGTGACCATCGCCGACATCAACAACACCCTGTCGATCGCCCTGGGCGGTAGCTACGTCAACGACTTCATCGACCGCGGTCGGGTCAAGAAGGTCTACATCCAGGGCGAGCCAAACTCGCGGATGAGCCCGGAAGACCTGCAGAAGTGGTACGTGCGCAACGGCAAGGGCGAGATGGTGCCGTTCTCCTCCTTCGCCAAGGGCGAATGGAGCTATGGCTCGCCGAAGCTGTCGCGCTACAACGGCGTTGAAGCGGTCGAGATCCTCGGTACCCCGGCCCCGGGCTACAGTACCGGTGAGGCCATGGCCGAAGTCGAGCGCATCGCCGGCGAACTGCCAACCGGCATCGGCTACTCCTGGACCGGCATGTCCTACGAGGAAAAGCTCTCCGGTTCGCAGATGCCGGCGCTGTTCGCCCTCTCGGTGCTGTTCGTGTTCCTGTGCCTGGCGGCGCTGTATGAAAGCTGGTCGATCCCGATCGCGGTCGTGCTCGTGGTACCGCTGGGCATCATCGGTGCCCTGCTCGCCACCAGCCTGCGCGGGTTGTCCAACGACGTGTACTTCCTGGTCGGCCTGCTGACCACGATCGGCCTGGCGGCGAAGAACGCCATCCTGATCGTCGAGTTCGCCAAGGAGCTGCACGAGCAAGGCCGCAGCCTGTACGACGCGGCGATCGAGGCGTGCCGCATGCGTCTGCGCCCGATCATCATGACCTCGCTGGCGTTCATCCTCGGCGTGGTACCGTTGACCATCGCCAGCGGCGCCGGCGCCGGTAGCCAGCACGCCATCGGTACCGGCGTGATCGGCGGCATGATCAGTGCGACCGTGCTGGCCATCTTCTGGGTACCGCTATTCTTCGTCGCAGTGTCGTCGCTGTTCGGCAGCAAAGAGCCGAAAGAACACGCCACCCCTGAAACTCCACGTTATGAGGCTGGGCAATGACCAAGTCTTTGTTGTCCCTGGCGGTAACCGCCTTCATCCTCGGCGGCTGCTCGCTGATCCCCGACTACCAGACGCCCGAGGCGCCGGTGGCCGCGCAGTGGCCGCAAGGCCCTGCGTACTCGCCGACCGAGTCGGCCAACGTCGCCGCTGCAGAACAGGGCTGGCGCCAGTTCTTCCACGACCCGGCGCTGCAGCAGCTGATCCAGACGTCGCTGGAAAACAACCGCGACCTGCGCGTCGCGGCATTGAACATCGACGCCTACCGCGCCCAGTACCGCATCCAGCGCGCCGACCTGTTCCCGGCCGTGTCGGCCAATGGCAGCGGCAGCCGCCAGCGTGTGCCGGCGAACATGTCGCAGACCGGTGAGGCGAACATCACCAGCCAATACTCGGCCACCCTGGGTGTCAGCGCCTACGAACTGGACCTGTTCGGTCGCGTGCGCAGCCTGACCCAGCAGGCTCTGGAAACCTACCTGTCCAGCGAGCAGGCGCGCCGCTCCACGCAGATCAGCCTGGTGGCCAGCGTGGCCAACGCCTACTACACCTGGCAGGCCGACCAGGCGCTGCTGAAGCTGACCGAAGAAACGCTCAAGACGTACGAAGAGAGCTACAACCTGACCCGCCGCAGCAATGAGGTGGGTGTGGCCTCGGCACTTGACCTGAGCCAGGCCCGCACCGCCGTCGAAGGCGCGCGGGTCAAGCTGTCGCAGTACCAACGCCTGGTCGCCCAGGACCTGAACAGCCTCACCGTGCTGGTGGGTACCGGCGTGCCGGCCAACCTGCCCAAGCCGCTGGAGCTCAATGCCGACCAGCTGGCCGAAGTGCCGGCGGGCCTGCCGTCCGACATCCTGCAGCGCCGTCCGGACATCCAGGAAGCCGAGCACCTGCTCAAGGCCGCCAACGCCAACATCGGCGCCGCCCGCGCCGCGTTCTTCCCAAGCATCAGCCTGACCGCCAACGCCGGTACCCTGAGCCCGGACATGGGCGGGCTGTTCAAGGGTGGCTCGGGCACCTGGTTGTTCCAGCCGCAGATCAACCTGCCGATCTTCAATGCCGGTAGCCTCAAGGCCAGCCTGGACTACTCGAAGATCCAGAAGGACATCAACGTCGCCAAGTACGAGAAGACCATCCAGACCGCCTTCCAGGAAGTCGCCGATGGCCTGGCCGCACGCAAGACGTTCGAAGAGCAGCTGCAGGCGCAACGCGACCTGGTGGCGGCGAACCAGGACTACTACCGACTGGCCGAGCGCCGCTACCGCATCGGTATCGACAGCAACCTGACCTTCCTCGACGCCCAGCGCAACCTGTTCAGCGCCCAGCAGTCGCTGATCGGTGATCGCCTGTCGCAGCTGGTCAGCGAGGTCAACCTGTACAAGGCCCTCGGTGGCGGCTGGTACGAGCAGACCCAGCAGCAGGCCTCGATCCAGACGCCGAAAGGCTGATTGGACCGGTAACGCATCAAGCCCACCCTTGCGGTGGGCTTTTTGTTGCCGGTACGGGCCTCATCGCGGGGCAAGCCCGCTCCCACGTTGCTCTTCAACCTGAGGTATCCGTGGGAGCGGGCTTGCCCCGCGATACCAGTCAGCCAACATTACGTTCGATAATCGCCCCATTCCGCGTTCCACGAATTGCCTCGCCCCCACCCTCCCCCGCACCATCGCCCACGCAACGTTGCACAAGCTCTCTCTTAAGACGCCCGACCCTGCGGCCCGCACCCGCAGCGCCCCGGCTCGCCCAATAAAAACAAGAGATCCACGACAGATGAGCACTTTGCAACCCGCACGCCAGCTGCTGCCGGGCCTGTTGGCCCTGTCCTGCGCCTTGCCCGCCGTCGCCGCCGAAAGCGGCTTTCTGGAGGACGCCAAGGCCAGCCTCAACCTGCGCAACTTCTACATCAACCGCAACTTCGTCGACCCGGCCAACCCCCAGGGCAAGGCCGAGGAATGGACCCAGAGCTTCATCCTCGACGCCCGTTCCGGCTTCACCCAGGGCACCGTCGGCTTCGGTATCGACGTGCTGGGGCTGTACTCGGTCAAGCTCGACGGTGGCAAGGGCACGGCCGGCACCCACCTGCTGCCGGTGCATGACGATGGCCGCCCGGCCGATGATTTCGGCCGCCTGGGCGTGGCGCTGAAGGCGCGCCTGTCGCAGACCGAACTCAAGGTCGGCGAGTGGATGCCGGTGCTGCCGATCCTGCGTTCGGACGATGGCCGCTCGCTGCCGCAGACGTTCCGCGGCGGCCAGCTCACCTCGAAGGAGATCGACGGCCTGACCCTCTATGCCGGCCAGTTCCGCGGCAACAGCCCGCGCAACGACGCGAGCATGGAAGACATGTTCATGCAGGGACGCGCCGGCATCACCTCCGACCGCTTCAACTTCGCCGGTGGCGAATACAGCTTCAACGACAAGCGCACGATGGTCGGCCTGTGGGACGCCCGCCTCAAGGACATCTACCGCCAGCAGTACCTGAACCTGGTGCACAGCCAACCCTTGGGCGACTGGACCCTGGGCGCCAACCTGGGCTACTTCCTCGGCAAGGAAGACGGCAGCGCCCGCGCCGGCGACCTCGACAACCGCACCGCCTCGGCCATGCTCTCGGCGCGCTACCAGGGCCACACCTTCTACGTCGGCCTGCAGAAGGTCAGTGGCGATGACGCCTGGATGCGGGTCAACGGCACCAGCGGCGGCACCCTGGCCAACGATAGCTACAACGCCAGCTTCGATAATGCCAAGGAGCGCTCCTGGCAGGTGCGCCATGACTTCAACTTCGTCACCGTGGGCATCCCCGGGCTGACCCTGATGAACCGCTACATCAAGGGTGACAACGTGCATGCGGGCGGGGTGGACGATGGCAAGGAGTGGGCCCGGGAGACCGAGCTTGCCTATGTAGTGCAGGCAGGGACCTTCAAGGACCTGTCGGTGAAATGGCGCAACTCGACCATGCGCAGGGATTTCAGCAGTAATGCGTTCGACGAGAACCGGTTGATCGTCAGCTATCCGCTCAACCTGCTTTAGCAGGTCTGGCCTCTTCGCGGGTAAACCCGCTCCCACAGGGACAGCACAGCCTTGGAGTCCAGTGTTATACCTGTGGGAGCGGGTTTACCCGCGAAGAGGCCGGTGGCCACACTAAAGAATCTAAAGGAATATATAAATCAAATAACATTCTTTGACGTTATATATGGCAACCCGCTAAAACCGAGCCCTGATCCCCGCACCAGAGCCCGAGCATGGACCTCCGCCAACTGCGCTATTTCATCGCCCTCACCGAATACCGCAGTTTCGTCCGCGCCGCCGAAGCCATGGGCATCACCCAACCCGCCTTCAGCCGCGCCATCCAGAACCTCGAACAGGCCTTCGGCTGCGCCCTGGTCGATCGCGCCAACAAGTCACTGCGCCCAACTCCCGAGGGGCAAGTGGTACTGCAACACGCCCGCCGCCTGGTGCAAGGCGCCGCGCAGTTGAACAACGAAGTGCTGCAGATGACCAAGCTCGATGCCGGCGAACTGCATTTCGGCAGCGGCCCGGCCCTGGCCGTGCGCCTGGTGCCCCAGGCCCTGCAACACTTCATCGAGCGCCATCCAGGCATCCGCACCGCGCTGCTGGTGGACAACGCCGAACGCCTGGGCCAGGCCCTGCGGCGCGAGCAGATCGAGTTCTTCGTCGATGATGTGCGCCCCTTCGAGGCCGATCCTAACTTCCACACCGAAGCGCTGACCCCGCGCCCCGGCCTGTTCTTCTGCCGCCCGGGGCACCCATTGCTGGCCAAGGACAGCCTGTCGACCAACGACCTGTTCGCCTACCCATTGGCCAGCGCGTTGCTGGCACCGGGCGTGCGCAAGCGCCTGGCCAACCTCAGCGGACGCAGCGACTTCATCCCGCACCTGCAGACCGAGCATCTGGCGGTGCTGCGCAGCGTGGTGCTGGCCAGCGATGCCATCGGCACGGCCAGCGAGGAAGCAGTGGCCGAGGACCTGGCCGCCGGCGACCTGGTGCGCCTGCACTGGCGCAACCTGCCCCCGGGCCTGGAGGTGCTCAGCGTATGCTGCGGGGTGATCAGTCGCAGCGGCTATCGCCTGTCACCGGCGGCGCGGGCGATGATCGACACCCTGGTCAGCCTGGATGCTGCCCCATCGCCCGCAGACGCCGGGCATCGAGAATCTCCACCTCGCCATAGCCCAGGCGTACCACGCCGGACTGCTCGAGGCTCCTGAGGATCTGGTTGATGGTCTGGCGCGACAGCGACAACATCAGGGCAAGCTGTTCCTGGGACACCTGCAGCCGCCACTGGGCGACATCGCGCTCACCGTAGCCTTCGGCCATCTGCAGCAGACGCTGGGCCACCCGCGGCGCGGCGGCCAGCAGGCTCTGCTGCTCCAGGGCAACGAACACCCAGCGCAACTTGTGGCTCATCAGCAACGCCAGCTCACGCCAATGCACAGGCTCGCGCGCCAGCCACTCGAGCAGCGGCGCCTGGGGGATCCACAGCAGGCGCGTCGGCCCTTCGGCATAGGCGTCGTGGGTACGCGGCTGACCGTCGAACAGACTGATCTCACCAAACCAGTGGGGTGACTCGACCAGCGTCAGCAGTGCCTCCTTGCCCTCGCTGCTGACCGCGCCGACCCGCATCGCCCCCTCGAGCACCGCATACAGGCCACAGGGCGCATCGCCGCGCTGGAACAGGCATTGCCCCGGCGCCAGCTCGCGCGCACGGCCCAGGGCCAGCAGGCTATCCTGAACGGTAGCGGGCAATTGCCGGAACCACTGGCCATGCAGCAGCTGGATACGCGGGTCGTGCATGGCGCCTCGCAAAACGAACTCTGTCGGCCAGGCGACAGACGACGGTGACTGAACAGGGGCAAGCTGCGCTCACCCCTGATGGAGGAACAACAATGAAAAACCTCGTCGAGCACCTGAGTCAATACGCGGCCTACCACCGCGATCCGCGCAACATCGCCACCCACTTCATCGGCATTCCGCTGATCGTGCTGGCCGTGGCCATCCTGATGTCGCGTCCCGGCTGGGACCTGGCCGGCATCTGGCTGTCGCCGGCGCTGTTGCTGGCGGGCTGGTCGGTGTGGTTCTACCTGCGCCTGGACCTGCGCTTCGGGCTGCTGATGGGCCTGCTGCTGGGGCTGTGCCTGTGGGCCGGCCAGGCACTGGCCGTGCAGGGCACCGGGCTGTGGCTGAGCGCCGGGCTGGGGGCGTTCGTGGTGGGCTGGATCATCCAGTTCATCGGCCACTGGTACGAAGGGCGCAAGCCGGCGTTCGTCGATGACCTGAGCGGGCTGATCATCGGGCCGCTGTTCGTGGTGGCTGAGCTGGCGTTCATGGCCGGGTTGTGCCCTGAGCTGAAAAAGGCCGTGGAGGCCAATGCCGGGCCGGTGGCCATCCGCCAGAAGAAAGCGGCGATCTGACCCCACCTTGAGGCCTGTAGGAGCGGCCTTGTGCCGCGAATGGGCCGCAAAGCGGCCCCGCCAGCTTCAGCGTCCCCCGCGATGGGGCTGCTGCGCAGCCCATTCGCGGCACAAGGCCGCTCCTACAGGGAAGCATGCAAGCCTACAGCCGCGACTCCACCCCCAACTCATCCCACACCGACTCGGCCAGGTGGAACGTGGCGTTGGC
The DNA here is from genome assembly GCF_019646095.1 of Pseudomonas sp. 2hn. Taxonomy (NCBI): domain Bacteria; kingdom Pseudomonadati; phylum Pseudomonadota; class Gammaproteobacteria; order Pseudomonadales; family Pseudomonadaceae; genus Pseudomonas; species Pseudomonas sp. 2hn. The sequence goes on from NZ_CP081016.1 coordinate 4,725,125, forward strand.
CGCCGGGATCCCGCAGTAGATCGCGCTTTGCATGATCACCTCCTTGATCTCCTCCCGCGTCACGCCATTATTGGCGGCGGCGCGCAGGTGCAGCTTGAGCTCTTCATTGCGGTTCATGCCGATCAACATGGCGATGGTGATCAGGCTGCGGGTATGCCGCGGCAACCCCGGACGCGTCCAGATATCGCCCCAGGCGTGCCGGGTGATCATCTCCTGGAACTCACCGTTGAAGTCATTGAGTTTCTCCAGGCTGCGGTCGACATGGGCGTCGCCCAGTACCGCGCGGCGCACCTGCATGCCCGCCTCGTAGCGTTGTTTCTCGTCCACGGTGTACTCCTCAGCGGCTCGACAGAAAGTCGAGCACACGGCGGCTGAACGGCGCGCCTATCTCGACATTGGACAGGTGCGCCGCCGCAAACTCGACGTACTCGGCGCCGAGGATCCCGGCCTGCATGAAGCGACCGTGCTCGGGGGTGGTCACCGCATCGGCGGTGCCAGCAACAATCAGGGTCGGCACCTGGATATGGTTGAGCTGGTCACGGAAATCGGCATCGCGCACCGCGGCGCAATTGGCCGCGTAGCCCTCCGGCGAAGTCTGCGCCAGCATCTGGCAGATACGCAGGGTGCGCTCCGGCTCGGCGGCGGCGAACGCCGGGGTGAACCAGCGAGCGATGGACGCATCGCGCAAATCGGCCATGGCCTGTCGGCCGCCCGCAAGCACGGTGTCGATGCGGGTATTCCACACCTCGTCGTTGGCGATCTTCGCCGCAGTGTTGCACAGGGTCAGGCTGAGCAGGCGGTTACCCGCGTTGATGCCCAGCCACTGACCAATCAGGCCGCCCATGGACAGGCCGATGAAGTGGGCCTTCTCGATATCCAGGGCATCGAGCAAAGCCAACACGTCGCCCCCCAGTTGCTCGATGCTGTAGGGGCCCTCAGTGACCAGCGAACCGCCATGCCCCCGGGTGTCATAGCGCAGCACACGGAAATGCTCGGCCCATGCCGGGACCTGCGCATCCCACATGTGCAGGTCAGTGCCCAGCGAGTTGGACAGGACCAGCACCGGCGCATCGGCCGGACCGTCGAGTTGGTAATGCAATGCGCCATCGGCCAGTTGCAGGTGCGCCACAGCGGTCTCCTTTCAGGCAGTGAATCGTTGATGTTCGGCCACGGCGCGTGCCACCCAGACACGGGCCTGGCCGAGGTAATGGGCAGGGTCGAGCAGACGGTCGAGTTCGTCAGCGGACAGTTCGGCGCTGACCTGCGGTTCGTCGCCGAGCACGGCACGCAGGTGGCGCCCCTCGGCCACGGCGCGCTGGCAGCATTGCTCCAGCAGGTGATGGGCACGCTCGCGCCCCAGGCGCTGGGCGAGCACGATACTGACCGCCTCGGCCAGCACCAGGCCCTGGGTCAGGTCCAGGTTGCGGCGCATGCGGGCGGCGTCCACCTCCATGCCCTCGGCGATCAGCTGCGCCTGGCGCAGGGCGCCGGAGACCAGGCAGCAGATTTCCGGCAGGGTTTCCCATTCGGCGTGCCAAAGGCCAAGGCTGCGCTCGTGCTCCTGAGGCATGGCGGCGAACAGTGTCGAGACCAGTCCCGGCACGCGGGTGGCGGCACCGATCAGCACCGCCGCGCCCACCGGATTGCGCTTGTGCGGCATGGTCGAAGACCCGCCCTTGCCCGGCGCGCCGGGCTCGAACAGCTCGCCCGCCTCGGTCTGCATCAACAGGCTGACATCCCGGCCGAACTTGCCCAGGCTGCCGGCGACCAGGCCCAGTACCGAGGCGAATTCCACCAGGCGGTCCCGCTGGGTGTGCCACGGCTGTTCGGGCAAGGACAGTTTCAACTGCGCGGCCAGGGCCTCGGCCACCGGCAAGGCCTTGCTGCCCAACGCCGCCAGGCTGCCGGAGGCGCCGCCGAACTGCAGCACCAGCAGGCGCGGGCGCAGCTCCTTGAGCCGCTGACGATGACGAGTCAGGGCGCCGAGCACACCGGCCAGCTTCATCCCCAGCGTCACCGGCGTCGCATGCTGCAGCCAGGTACGCCCCACCAGCGGCGTGTCGGCATGCTGCAACGCCTGGCGGGCCAGGGTGTCGGCCAGCTTGCCGAGGTCACGGTCGATCAGCCCCAGGGCGTCACGCAGTTGCAGCACCAGGCCGCTGTCCATCGCATCCTGGCTGGTGGCGCCGAGGTGCACGTAGCGCTCGGCCTCGGGCACGCCGCTGGCAACCACCTTGCCCAAGGCCTTGACCAGCGGAATCGCCGAGTTGCCAGCGGTGGCGATGGCATCGGCCAGGGCACGCGCGTCGTAGCGCTCGGCCTTGCAGGCCGCCTCGATGGCGCTCACCGCCGTGTGCGGCACCAGTCCGGCACCCGCCTCGGCGCGGGCCAGGGCGGCTTCGAAATCGAGCATGCCCTGCAGCCGGCCACGGTCGGAGAAGATCTCGCGCATCGCCGGCGCGGTGAAGTAGGCATCGAACAGTTGGTTGCTCATGCAACGTCCTTAGTGGTCATGGTGCAGATACGCCGCCTGCTTGGGCAGGCGCAGGCTGAACAGGAAGGCCACCGCCATCATCGCGGTCACGTACCAGTAGAAGGTGTTCTCCATGCCTAAGGTTTTCAAGCCCAGCGCCACGTATTCGGCGGAGCCGCCGAACACCGCGTTGGCCACCGCGTAGGCCAGCCCCACCCCCAGCGCACGGACCTGTGGCGGGAACATCTCGGCCTTCACCAGGCCGCTGATGGAGGTGTAGAAGCTGACGATGCACAGCGCCAGGGTCACCAGCACGAAGGCCATGAACGGGCTGCTCACGGTCTTCAGCGCCATCAGCAGCGGCACGGTGAAGAGCGTCCCGAGGGCGCCGAACAGCAGCATCGAATTGCGTCGGCCAATGCGGTCGGAGAGCATGCCGAACACCGGCTGCAGGATCATGAACAGGAACAGCGCGCCGGTCATGACGAAACTGGCGCTCTTGGCGTTCATGCCGGCGGTGTTGACCAGGTACTTCTGCATGTAGGTGGTGAAGGTATAGAAGATCAGCGAGCCACCGGCGGTGTAGCCCAGCACGGTGATGAAGGCGGCGGCATGATTACGGAACAGTCCGCGGATGGTACCGGCCTCCTTGTCCTGACGGGTCTCGGCGCTGCTGGTCTCCTTCAGCGAGCGGCGCAGCATCAGCGAGATCAGCGCGGCGATGGCACCGACCACGAACGGGATGCGCCAGCCGTATGCCCGCAGCTCCTCCTCGCTGAGCAGCTGTTGCAGGATCACCACCACCAGCACCGCCAGCAACTGGCCGCCGATCAGGGTGACGTACTGGAACGAGGCGAAGAAGCCGCGCTGGCCGCGCAAGGCCACTTCGCTCATGTAGGTGGCGGTAGTGCCATACTCGCCGCCCACCGACAGGCCCTGGATCAGCCGCGCCAGGAGCAGCAGCGCCGGCGCCCAGGCGCCGATGCTGGCGTAGGTGGGCAGGCAGGCGATGATCAGCGAGCCGCCGCACATCATCAGTACCGAGATCATCAGCGAATTCTTGCGCCCGTGGCGGTCGGCCAGGCGGCCGAAGATCCAGCCACCGATAGGGCGCATCAGGAAGCCCGCGGCGAACACGCCGGCGGTGTTGAGCAACTGCACGGTGGGGTCGTCGGAGGGGAAGAAGGCCGGGGCGAAGTAGATCGCGCAGAAGGCGTAGACATAGAAGTCGAACCATTCCACCAGGTTGCCCGACGAAGCGCCGACGATGGCGAAGATCCGCTTGCTGCGTTCTTCACCGGTGTAATAACTGGAAGTCATGGTGTTTTTACTCCTGGGAGGTCACTGCAAAGTCTAGACATACCCAGTAACAATCTCGTTCCACTGTCGCCCAATCGCGGGGCAAGCCCGCTCCCACGATTGCCCGCGCAATTGCCAGGAAACAGCGTGGGAGCGGGCTTGCCCCGCGATTGGGCCGGTGCCGGTCAAACCCGCTCGATGGCCAACGCCAGGCCCTGACCGACGCCCACGCACATGGTCGCCAGCCCCTTGCGCCCGCCACTCTTCTCCAGCTGATGCAACGCCGTCAGCACCAACCGCGCCCCGCTCATCCCCAGCGGGTGCCCCAGGGCGATCGCACCGCCGTTGGGATTGACCTGCGGCGCATCATCCGCCACGCCCAGCTCGCGCAGCACCGCCAGCCCCTGACTGGCAAACGCCTCATTGAGCTCGATGACATCGAAATCCGCCACCGCCACACCCAGCCGTTCAGTCAGCTTGCGCACCGCCGGCACCGGGCCGATACCCATTACCCGCGGTGCCACGCCGGCACTGGCCATGCCCAGCACCCGGGCCCGTGGGGTCAGGCCATGCTTTTTCACCGCCTCGGCCGAGGCCAGGATCAATGCGGCGGCGCCATCGTTGACGCCCGAGGCATTGCCTGCGGTAACCGTCTTGTCAGGGCCATTGACCGGCTTGAGCCTGTTCAGCGCCTCCAGCGTGGTGTCCGGGCGCAGGTGCTCATCCTGCTCGACCACGGTCTCGCCTTTTTTATGGGCGATACGCACCGGCACGATCTCTTCGGCGAAGTAACCGGCAGCCTGCGCGGCGGCGGCCTTCTGCTGGCTGCGCAGGGCGAAGGCGTCCTGATCCGCGCGCGACACCTGGTAATCGTCAGCGACGTTGTCGGCGGTCTCGGGCATGGAGTCCACGCCATGCTGCGCCTTCATCAACGGGTTGACGAAGCGCCAGCCGATGGTGGTGTCCTCGAGCTTCATGTTGCGCGAGTAGCCGCTCTCGGCCTTGCCCATCACGAACGGCGCGCGGGACATCGACTCGACGCCACCGGCAATGGCCAGTTCCATCTCGCCACTGGCGATGGCGCGAAACGCGCTGCCGATGGCGTCCATGCCCGAGGCGCACAGGCGGTTGAGGGTCACGCCGGGAATGCTCTGCGGCAAGCCTGCCAGCAGCAGCGCCATGCGCGCCACGTTGCGGTTGTCCTCGCCGGCCTGGTTGGCGCAGCCGAGGAACACTTCGTCGAGCAGCTCCCACTGCACCTGCGGATTGCGCTCGACCAGCGCCTTGAGCGGCACCGCCGCCAGGTCATCGGCGCGCACACTGGCCAAGGCGCCGCCAAAGCGGCCAATGGGGGTACGGATGGCGTCACAGATAAAGACATCACGCATCAGGCTTCTCCTGCCGTCTGGCCATGGGCGGCGGCGGTGCGCGCTTCGAGGTCGCGCAGGGCGGACAGCTCGACGTCGCTGGGTGCTGCGGTCTGCTGCACGTCGTCGGCGAAGCGGATCGCCCAGCCAGTGGCGGCAACGATCTGCTCGCGGGTCACGCCCGGGTGGATCGACGTGACCACGAATTCATGGGTGTCCGCTTCCGGCTCCATGATGCACAGGTCGGTGATGATGCCGACCGGCCCATCGCCAGGCAGGCCCAGGCGCTTGCGCGAGTCGCCGCCTTCGCCGTGGCCGACCGAGGTGATGAAATCGAGCTTGTCGACGAAGGCGCGCGGCGACTGCTTGAGGATGATCAGCACCTGCTTGGCGGAACCGGCGATCTCCGGCGCGCCGCCGGCACCCGGCAGGCGAGTCTTCGGCGCGTGGTAGTCACCGACCACCGTGGTGTTGATATTGCCGAAGCGGTCGACCTGGGCCGCGCCGAGGAAGCCGACATCGATGCGCCCGCCCTGCAGCCAGTAGCGGAAGATCTCGCCGGTCGGCACCACGGTGTCGGCAGTCTCGGCCAACTCGCCGTCACCGATGGACAGCGGCAGCACGCTCGGCTTGGCGCCGATCGGGCCGGACTCGTAGATCAGCACGACATCGGGCGAGGAGGTCAGGCGCGCCAGGTTGGCGGCCTTCGACGGCAGGCCGATACCGACGAAGCACACGGCACCGTTGCGCAGGCGGCGGGCCGCCGCGACGGTCATCATCTCGGAAGTGGAATAGCTCATTGCGCGGCCTCCGCGGTGCTGGCCAGCCTGGCCTGGAATTCGGTGAAGTCTCGGGTGCCACGGATGAAGGTGTCGATCCAGGCGGTGAACGACTCGCGGTTGCGGGCGATCGGGTCCCAGGCCTGGTAGAAGCGGTTGTCGCGCTCGTAGTAGCCGTGGGCGTAGGACGGGTGGGCGCCGCCGGGCACCAGGCACACCGCGCTGAGCGCCCAGGTCGGCAACACGCAGGCATTCATCGGCGCATTCAAGTCATCGACGATCTCCTCGACGGTGACGATGCAGCGCTTGGCCGCCAGGGCCGCTTCCTTCTGTACGCCGAGAATGCCCCACAGCAGCACGTTGCCCTTGCGGTCGGCTTTCTGCGCGTGGATCACGGTGACGTCCGGGCGCACCGACGGCACGGCGGCGAGCACTTCACCGGTGAACGGGCAGGTGACGCTCTTGATCAGCGGGTTGACCTTCGGCAGGTCGGAGCCGGCGTAGGCGCGCAGCACCGCGAACGGCAGGCCGGAGGCGCCGGCGACATAGGCGTTGGCCAGGTCGGCGTGGCTGTGCTCCTCGATCTCGATGGCGTGCGGCCACTGCTTCTCCACCGCGTCGCGCAGGCGGTGCAGCGAACCGACGCCGGGGTTGCCGCCCCAGGAGAAGATCAGCTTGCTCGCGCAGCCGGCACCGATCAGCTGGTCGTAGATCAGGTCCGGAGTCATGCGCACCAGGGTCAGCTCGCGCTTGCCCTGGCGGATGATCTCGTGACCGGCCGCCGTCGGGATCAGGTGGGTGAAACCTTCAAGGGCGACGCTGTCGCCATCCTGGATAAACTGCTTCACGGCCTCGTGAAGCGAGAGGATTGCTGCCATTGGAGACTCCTGGTCAGGTCGAGTCGAGTCAGTGAGCAGCGGGCCATTGCGTCGCTGCGATGGGCCCAGATTACGGCGGCTGTCGGGGTGGTAACAATCCGATAATCGCACTTTTGTGCGATTATCGAACCATTTGTTACTCTGCTATTAAACGCGCCCCTATTGCCTCAAGTCGCGTCGGCGTGGCTTACCAGCCCCTTGACCACTACGCCGATGGTGGCCAGCGCCGCCGGCACCAGAAGCGCGGTCAACACCTGCTCGAAGGTCCATCCCAGACCCAGCAGCGTCGCCCCGCTCCAGGCACCGAGGATTGCACCGAAGCGACCGATCCCGAGCATCCACGACACCCCGGTGGCGCGCCCCTGGGTTGGGTAGAACCGCGCCGCCAACGACGGCATGGCCGATTGCGCGCCGTTCACGCACATGCCGGCGACCAGCACCAGCGTGGCCAGCAAGGTGATGTTGCCCAGGCTCTGCCCCACGGCATAGGCGAATACACCCGCCAGCAGGTAGAAGACGCCGATCACCTTGTGCGGGTTGAACCGGTCCATCGCCCAACCCACGGCCACCGCGCTGAGCACGCCGCCGAACTGGAACAATGCGCCGATGAAGGCGGCCTGCTCCATGCTCGCGCCGCTGTCACGCATCAGGGTCGGCAGCCAGCTGGTCAGCAGATAGACGATCACCAGGCCCATGAAGTAGGTCAGCCACAGCAGCACGGTGCCCAGGCCATAGGTGCCCGAGAAGATCACCGCGAACACGTTGCGCGCCGCCACCGCCTTCTGCTCCGGCACACTGAAGCTCGCGGCCTGGGCCACCAGGGCCGGGGCGATCGGTGCCAGGGTCCGGCGTACCTTCTCGGTGCCGCGGTTGCGCACCACCAGGAACCGCGCCGACTCCGGCAGCCAGACCAGCAGCACCAGCGCCAGCAGCAATGGCAGCACCCCGCCGATCACCAACAGACTGTGCCAGCCGTAGGCCGGGATCAGCTTGGCCGAGATGAAACCGCCCCCGGCCATGCCCAGGTTGAAACCACAGAACATGCTGGTCACCAGCAGCGACTTGAGCCGCTCCGGGGTGTACTCGGAGAGCAAGGTGGTGGCATTGGGCATGCCCGCCCCCAGGCCCAGGCCGGTCAGAAAGCGCAGCACCAGCAACTGGTCGACATTGGTGGCGTAGGCCGAGGCCAGGCTGAAACCGCCGAACACCAGCACCGCCCCCACCAGCACGCCCTTGCGCCCGAAGCGGTCGGCCAGCGGCCCGGAGCCGAGGGCGCCGAACACCATGCCGATCAGCGCGGCGCTCATCACCGGGCCGAGGCTGGCACGGTCGATGCCCCATTCCTGGGACAGCGCCGGGGCGATGAAACCCATGGCGGCAGTGTCCAGGCCATCGAGGAAGACGATCAGGAAGCACAGGATCACCACCCGCCATTGATATCGCGACAGCGGTTGGTCGTTGATGAGGGACTGGACATCGAGGCAGTTGCCGACAGCGGATTGTGGCTTGTTCATTGTTGTTATCCGGGAGTTGGGCACAGGCAGGCTACCGCGCATCGCTGATGCGCAGGAACAGGAAACGGTGGATACGACGACTGGGGATCAGCCGGCGTGAAGCAGCACTGCGCGCGGGTGCGGCCGCGACAGCGAAGGGATGGTCTTCATGGGGATGCCCTCGGGCCTGTTGTTATTGTCCGGTCGGCGAAGCCGACTCGTGCGACAGACATTAATCAGCAGGCGTGGGCGGCGCAATTCGTCGGGAACGACACTGTGCGTTTATCGAACAGGAAACGGCAGCCCGTGTTCGACTATTCAGCGCACCCGGTGCAGGAGCCGGTTTACCGGCGATGGGGCGCAGCGCGCCCCCGGTGTTGTTCAGCCAAACAACTGGTGACACAGGTCCCGGCTGGCCGCCAGCAGGATCGGCAGGAAGCGCTGCTCCAGTTCCCCACGGCTGACCCGACCGACATGAGTACTCACGTTCAACGCCGCCAGCACCTGCCCCGAGGCGTCATAGATCGGCACGGCAATCGAACGCAACCCCTGTTCCAGCTCCTGGTCGACCACACACCAGCCCTGCTCGCGCACCTGTTGGATACAGGCGAACAGCGATGCCGGGTCGTGCAGGGTACGGCTGGTCCGCGCCTTGAGGTCCGCCCGTTCCAGGTACTCGTGCAGGCTTGCGTCGTCCAGCGCCGCCAACAAGATACGCCCCATCGACGTGCAATAGGCCGGTAACCGCCCGCCGACCGACAGGTCGACCGAGATCAACCGTTCGACCGTAGCCGAGCGCGCTATATAAAGGATGTCGTCGCCTTCCAGCGTGGCCATGTTGGCCGCTTCGTGAAGCTGGTCGCTGATCCGGTCGAGGTAGGGCTGTGCCGACACCGCCAGCGGTGTGGACGACAGGTAGGCATGGCCAAGGGTCAGCACCTTGGGCAACAGCGAATAGGTGCGCCCGTCGGTGGTGGCGTAACCCAGTTTCATCAAGGTATGCAGGCAACGCCGCACCGCCGCCCGGGGTATTTCCGTACGGTGGCTGATCTGGGCGATGGTCAGGTGCCGCTTGCGCTCCTGGAACGCCTGGATCACCGCCAGGCCACGAGCTAGGGAGGTCATGAAATCCGGATCACCGGTGAAGGCCTGGATGCGCTTGGCCGCGGACGCCACGATCGGTGGTGCCAGGGTGGGGCTGGTATTGCGCGCGGGCTCGTTCGCTGGCGGGCCGCTGGTTTCTTCGCTCATGGACATGCCTCAAAAAAATCGCTACCTCGTTCGATTATCGAACGAACGGCCGATAATCGCAATTGACCGCTGACACTTTTGCTTATACCTTTCCCCTGCCACATGTGGCTTCTTTGGAGAGACTGGTCAGGTACCCACCGTAGAAGTCCCAGGCAACGGCCTCGCCTCCCAGCGAGGCCGTTTTCATTTCCGACACCCACCGGCAAACTTGCCTACCACAACAACTTGAACTTTCAGCAGTCCGCTCGGACAAAACCTCTCAAAGAATAACTTCAGGTCTATTGTCAATGGCGGGTAAAGAACGATAGCCTTCGAATTGCCGATTGCTATACTCGGTTCATGTTGATTGTCTGCGCTGTATAACGGATCCAATCGACAAACTTTCGTTGCCTTCCTGACGCCTGCCCGCTGCCTGAGCAGTGGCTTGTCGTGTGGTGCGCCGCAGGTCGCCCTTCCACACCCTGTCCTTGCAGTGCAACGATGTGTTCGCGTTGCCGAATTTCCACATCCTGCGTGTGTATTTAACGGCTGACGCCCAACTTCAACTTATTCAGGTATTACTGTGACGAAAGAAGAACTGCGCGCGGAACTCGAGCGCCAGGCCGAACGTTACAAGGATGTATACGGTGGTGAAGTCACCACCTATGCCGCACAACCCGACCCGGAACGCAAACCCTGGCGTAAACGCGCCAGCATTCTCGACCAGGCCTTCGCCCAGGAAATCGAGAAGATCGAAAAGGAACTGCGCAGCGACGGCGAGTGAAGCCAAGAGATGTCATAGCGCCACTATCGAGCAACGATTGCGGCAAGGCATCCTGGGTGAAAATGCTCGATATGAAATGGAATCACACAAATTTCATACAAGCGTTTAAATTGCGGACTCTCTACAAAAATCGTCTCAAATCGCTGATTTTTCTGAGATTTATCGATTTTTTACGACGATTTTGCGCGAAAGCTCACCTGCGCCATGCAGGTGCGGGGTCGCCATTCCCCTGCCATCGGTCAGTGGCGGGTGCATCGATTGCCATGGTTTTCTGGCATAATCCGCCCCCCCTAAGACCGCCAGACAACCTTCATGATCGATTTATTCAGCGGACTGGATGCCTGGGTTATCGTGAGCCTGACGCTCGCTCTGACCTTCGTGCTCGCATTCGAGTTCATCAATGGCTTTCATGACACCGCCAACGCGGTAGCCACTGTCATCTATACCAAGGCCATGCCACCGCACCTGGCCGTGTTCTTCTCCGGTGTGTTCAACTTCCTCGGGGTTCTGCTCGGTGGTGTCGGGGTGGCCTACGCCATCGTCCACTTGCTGCCGGTCGAACTGCTGATCAATGTGAACACCGGTCACGGCCTGGCCATGGTCTTCTCGCTGCTGGCCGCGGCCATCACCTGGAACCTCGGCACCTGGTACTTCGGTATCCCGGCCTCCAGCTCGCACACTCTGATCGGTTCGATCCTCGGCGTCGGCCTGGCCAATGCCCTGCTCAGCGACATTCCGCTGGGCGACGGCGTCAACTGGCAGAAGGCGATCGACATCGGCATGTCCCTGGTGCTCTCGCCCATGGCCGGCTTCGCTGTCGCCGCCCTGCTGCTGATCGGCCTGAAATGGTGGCGTCCGCTGTCGAAGATGCACAAGACCCCGGACCAGCGCCGCAAGCTCGACGACAAGAAGCACCCACCGTTCTGGAACCGCTTGGTGCTGGTGATCTCGGCCATGGGCGTAAGCTTCGTGCACGGCTCCAACGATGGCCAGAAAGGCATCGGCCTGATCATGCTGGTGCTGATCGGCATCGTCCCGGCCAAGTTCGTCCTCGACCTGAACAGCACCACCTACCAGATCGAACGCACCCGCGACGCCACCCTGCACCTGAGCCAGTTCTACCAGCGCAACGCCGCCACCCTGGGCGAGTTCCTGGCGCTGGGCAAGGCGCAGGCGAGCGACCTGCCGGAACAGTTCAGCTGCAACCCGCAGCAGACCGAGCCGACCATCGCCGCACTGCAATCGTCGCTGGCCGGGGTGACCGACTACCGCGCCCTGAGCGCCGAGAAGCGCGTCGAAGTGCGTCGCTACCTGCTGTGCCTGGACGACACGGCGAAGAAGGTCGGCAAGCTGCCGGGTCTGCAGGCCCGTGAAAAGGCTGACCTGGAGAAACTGCGCAAGGACCTGACCGCCACCACCGAGTACGCACCGTTCTGGGTGATCGTCGCCGTCGCCCTGGCCCTGGGCCTGGGCACCATGGTCGGCTGGAAGCGCGTGGTGCTGACCGTCGGCGAGAAGATCGGCAAGCAGGGCATGACCTACGCCCAGGGCATGTCGGCACAGATCACCGCGGCCTGCGCCATCGGCATGGCCAACGTGTTCAGCCTGCCGGTGTCCACCACCCACGTGCTGTCGTCGGGCGTCGCCGGTACCATGGTCGCCAACAAGAGCGGCCTGCAGGGCGGCACCGTGAAGACCATCCTGCTGGCCTGGGTGCTCACCCTGCCGGCAACGATGGGCCTGGCCGCCGGCCTGTTCTGGCTGGCCACCAAGGCCATCGGCTGAGTGCTGATGCAGTAACTGAAAAAGGCGCCCCTTGCGGGGCGCCTTTTTTGTATCCGTTGTCCCGTCCTGAATAAGGTTTACACGTGGGAGCGGGCTTGCCCCGCGACAGGGGCCAGGACGGGCCTAGCGTTTCTTTCCTCCCAACAACGACCCCATCAACCCACGCACCAACTGCCGCCCCAATTGATTGGCCGCCTGGCGCACCGCCGACTTGATGGCCTGCCCCGCCGCGCTCTGCAGGAACTCACCGGCCTTGTCGGCGAAGCTGTCCTCATCGGCCTTGGCCTGGGGCGCCGGCTCCACCGGTTCGCCCTTGCGCTGGGTAAGCATTTCATAGGCCGACTCACGGTCGACCGGCTTGTCATAGCGCCCGGCCAGCGGCGATGCCGCGATCAGGGCCTGCCGCTCGACTGCGCTCAACGGCCCGATCCGCGACTGCGGTGGCGCGATCAGCACCCGCTGGACCATGGCAGGCGTGCCTTTCTCTTCCAACGTCCCGACCAGAGCCTCACCAATGCCCAGCTCAGTCAGCACCGCCAGGCTGTCGAACGTCGGGTTGGGTCGGAAACCATCGGCCACCGCGCGCAGCGACTTCTGCTCCTTGGCGGTGAATGCCCGCAGGCCGTGCTGGATACGCAGCCCCAACTGAGCCAGTACCGCATCCGGCAGGTCGCCCGGCGACTGGGTGACGAAATACACCCCAACGCCCTTGGAGCGGATCAGCCGCACCACCTGCTCCAGACGATCCTGCAACGCCTTGGGCGTACCGTTGAACAGCAGGTGCGCCTCATCGAAGAACAGCGCCAGCACCGGCTTGTCGGCATCGCCGCGCTCCGGCAGCTGCTCGAACAGTTCAGCCAGCAGCCACAGCAGGAAGGTCGCATAGACCTTGGGCGCGTCATGTACAAGGCGGCTGGCGTCGAGCAGGTGGATACGCCCGCGACCGTCGCCTTGCGGGCGCAGCAGATCCTCCAGCTGCAGCGCCGGCTCGCCGAACAGCGCTTCAGCGCCCTGCTGTTCCAGGGTCGCCAGTCGGCGCAGCAAGGCCTGCGTGGAAGCGCTGGTCATCAAGGCGCTGTCTTCGCCCAGCAGCTGGGGGTTGTCCTTCAGGTGCGCGAGCAGGGCCTTGAGGTCCTTCAGGTCGAGCAGCAGCAGACCTTCGCGATCGGCCACCTTGAACGCCGCATACAAGGCAGCCTGCTGGCTGTCGGTGAGTTCCAGCAGGTTGCCCAGCAGCAACGGTCCCATTTCGCTCAGGGTGGTGCGCAACGGATGCCCCGATTGCCCGGCGATATCCCAAAGACTCACCGGATAAGCCTGGGGCTTGTGGTTCAGCCAGGGCATGCCGGCAATCCGCTCGGCCACCTTGCCCTGGGGCGCCCCGGCCGCGCCCAGGCCGCACAGGTCGCCCTTCACATCCGCGGCGAATACCGCGACCCCGGCATCGCTGAACAGCTCGGCCAGGTGTTGCAGGGTGACCGTCTTGCCAGTGCCGGTGGCGCCGGCCACCAGGCCGTGCCGGTTGGCCAGGCGCATGGACTGGGATACCGGCTGACCATCAGGACCTGCTCCTACTACCATTCGTAAGGAATCTGACATCTTCTTTCATCCCCTGCTCAAGTTCCGTCGCGTGACAGCCGATATTTCAAAATGATTCTACCCAGAAAGACAGTAACAACCCGAAAAGGACCCACGGGAATTGTTGCACTGTTTTCCAACCGTGCTTTGTGCGAACGACCCGATAAAAAACCTTAGCGGACACGATCACGTTATGAATAAAAGCCTTCGTTTCAGCCACAAGATTCTTCTGGCGGCATCACTGATCGTGATACTCGCCTTCAGCCTCTTCACCCTCTACAACGACTACCTCCAGCGTAACGCCATTCGCGAAGACCTGGAGAACTACCTGGCTGAGATGGGCGAGTCCACCTCCACCAATATCCGCAACCTGTTCGAAGGGCGTATCAAGCTGGTCGAAAACGTCGCCCAGAACATTGCCCAGTACCCACAGAACACCGGCACCCTGCTGGGCCAGAACGCGCTGACTTCGAGCTTCCAGACCATCTACCTGGGCCAGCCCGACGGCACCTTCACCGTGCGCCCGGACACCAAGATGCCCGACGGCTACGACCCGCGCGTGCGCCCCTGGTACAAGGACGGCCTCAACGCCAACGGCCCGATCCTCACCGAGCCCTATATCGACATGGCCACCAACGAGCTGGTCATCTCGATCATCAGCACCGCCTCGCGCTCGGTCGGCGTGGTCGGCGGCGACCTGGCCCTCGACGGCCTGGTGCAGATCATCAACTCGCTGGATTTCGGCGGCATGGGCTACGCCTTCCTGGTCAACGACCAGGGCAAGATCCTGGTGCACCCGGACAAGAACCTGGTAATGAAATCGCTGTCGGACCTGTTCCCGCAGAACACGCCCAGGCTGTCCGGCAACCTGACCGAAGTGACGCTCAACGGCGAAACCCGCCTGCTGACCTTCACTCCGGTCAAGGGCCTGCCTTCGGCCAACTGGTACATCGGCCTGTCGGTGGACAAGGACAAGGCCTTCTCGATGCTCAGCACCTTCCGCACTTCGGCGGTGATCGCCACGCTGGTGGCGGTGGTGATCATCATCGCCCTGCTCGGCCTGCTGATCCGCGTGCTGATGCAGCCGCTGCACACCATGACCCGCGCCATGTCGAACATCGCCGAGGGTGAAGGCGACCTGACCCGCCGCCTGGAAATCCACAACCACGACGAGTTCGGCATCCTCGGTACCGCCTTCAACCGCTTCGTCGAGCGCATCCACGGTTCGATCCGCGAAGTGTCCTCGGCCACCGAGCAGGTCAACGAAGTGGCTCTGCGGGTGATCAGCGCCTCGAACTCGTCGATGAGCAACTCCGACGAGCAGTCCAACCGCACCAACAGCGTCGCCGCCGCCATCAACCAGCTCGGCGCCGCCGCCCAGGAGATCGCCGGCAACGCCGCCCAGGCCTCGCAGCATGCCAGCTCGGCGCGGCTGCTGGCCGAGGAAGGCCAGCAGGTGGTGCAGCGCAACATCGATGCGATGAACCGCCTGTCGGACCTGATCGTCACCTCCAGCGAGCATATCGAGACGCTGAACAACAAGACCGTCAACATCGGCCAGATCCTCGAAGTGATCACCAGCATTTCCCAGCAGACCAACCTGCTCGCCCTCAACGCCGCCATCGAGGCTGCCCGCGCCGGCGAGGCCGGACGTGGTTTTGCCGTGGTCGCCGACGAAGTGCGCAACCTGGCGCACCGCACCCAGGAGTCGGCGCAGCAGGTTCAGACCATGATCGAGGAGCTGCAGGTCGGCGCCCGCGAGTCGGTCGACACCATGGGCCAGAGCCAGCGTCACAGCCAGGACAGCATGGACATCGCCAACCAGGCCGGCGAACGCCTGGGCAGCGTCACCCAGCGTATCGGCGAGATCGACGGCATGAACCAGTCGGTGGCCACCGCCACCGAAGAGCAGACCGCCGTGGTCGACTCGATCAACATGGACATCAACGAGATCAACATGCTCAACCAGGAAGGCGTCGAGAACCTGCAGGCCACCCTGCGCGCCTGCTCGGACCTCGAGCAACAGGCCGGCCGCCTCAAGCAGCTGGTCGGCAGCTTCCGCATCTGACCCGCCGCCCGCTCCCTTCATGGGAGCGGGCTTGCCCGGCACCGGCCCCCCGCCCAACCTCGATCGAACAAACTATCCTTCAAGTAGGTCAACCCTCAGGCGCGTCATCACCGGTTCATTACCGCCGGATGACACACCCGAGGACGATCCCGGAGGGATGCTGATCGTGCACATCGCCGACATCACCATGTTCTACGCCCCGGCCAGCGGCGGCGTGCGAACCTATCTTGATGCCAAACACCGCCACCTCGACGCCATGCCCGGCGTTCGCCACAGTCTGCTGATCCCCGGAGCCAATGCCAGCCAGGTCGATGGTGTCTACCACGTACCTGCTCCACCCCTGCCCTTCGGCAACGGCTACCGCTTCCCGGTGCGCCTGGCACCCTGGTGCAAGGAACTGCGCCGCCTGCGGCCCGACCTGATCGAGGTCGGCGACCCCTACCTCACCGCCTGGGCGGCCCTGGAGGCGCGGCGCAAGCTCGATGTGCCGGTGATCGGTTTCTATCACTCCGACCTGCCCCTGCTGGTGAGCAACCGCATGGGCAACTGGTTCACCCCCAATGTCGAGGCCTATGTCAGCAAGCTCTATGGGCATTTCGACCGGGTCCTGGCACCCAGCCAGGTGATGGCCGACAAGCTGCGCCGGCTGGGCGTGGAGAACGTGCACGTGCAGCGCCTGGGCGTGGACCTGGCGCTGTTCAACCCAGACCGGCACGACCCTGGCCTGCGCGCCGAGCTGGGCATCGCCGATACCAGCCGCCTGCTGGTGTTCGCCGGCCGCGGCTCGCGGGAAAAGAACCTGCCGGTGCTGCTCGACTGCATGCACGCGCTCGGCCAGCCCTACCACCTGCTGCTGGTGGGCTCGAACATGCCGGCCAGCGTGCCGGGCAATGTCAGCGTGATCGATCACTTCTGCCCGCCCACGCAGGTCGCCCGGCTGCTGGCCAGCGCAGACCTGCTGGTGCATGCCGGCGACCAGGAAACCTTCGGCCTGGTGATCCTCGAGGCCATGGCCAGCGCGACGCCCGTGGTGGCCGTGCGTGCCGGCGCCTTCAGCGAAATCATCGACGAACGCTGCGGCCGGCTGTGCCCACCCAACGATGGCCAAGCCATGGCCGCAGCCGTGCGCGAAGCGTTCGACAGCGGTGTGGACCAACTGGGCCGTCAGGCACGCCAACACGTGGAGCGCCATTACAGCTGGGACACCGTGGTCAACGGCCTGCTCCAGCATTACCAGGCGGTGCTCGGCCACCCGCTGCCGGTGCGCGCCCATGGCTGAGGGCCACGCCGACACGCGCAGCCTGATGCTGGTGCTGCACGATATCGCGCCGGAAACCTGGCCGGACTACCAACCCTTCGTCCAGGCCATCGACGCCCTGGGCGGGGTGCCCATGACCTGGCTGGTGGTGCCGGACTTCCACCACCGCAACCCGCTGATGCGCTCACCCACCTTCTGCCGCCTGCTCGAGCGTCGCCTGGCCCAGGGCGACGAGCTGGCCCTGCATGGCTACTACCACGCCGACGATGGCCCGCCACCGCGCGGACCGGGCGAATATTTCATGCGCCGGATCTATACCCACGAAGGCGAGTTCCATGGGCTGGACCAGGCAGATGCCCTGCAACGCCTGCAGGCCGGGTTGGCACTGTTCGAGAAACAGGGCTGGCCGGTGGCAGGCTTCGTCGCCCCCGCCTGGCTGATGAGCGAAGGCACGCGCCAGGCGTTGCGACAATTGCCACTGCGCTATACCAGTTCGCCGCGCCACCTGTACCGGCTGCCGGATTTCACTGCTTTCGATGCCCCGGGACTGGTGTGGAGTGCCCGCAGCGCCTGGCGCCGCGGCCTGTCGAGGGTGGTCAGCGACTGGCAATGCCGCCGCTGGCGCGAAGCCGACACCCTGCGCCTGGGCCTGCACCCGGTCGACATGCGCCACGCCAGCGCACGCAATTACTGGCTCGATACCCTGCACCAGCTGCTGGCCCAAGGCCGTGAGCCACTGACCAAGTCTGCCTGGCTGGCGCGCCAGGCCGACTCATGAAGCGCCTGGGCTGGCTGGCCCTGGCACTGCTGCTGGCAGTGCTGGTACCCGCCCTGCTCGGCGGCAGCGACCTGCTCCCGCGCCTGCGCGCCTTCGACCCCGGGTTGCTGCTGCTGTTGCTGGCGATGATCCTGCTGTGCTGGACCCTCAATGCCGCCCGGCTACGCCTGCTGCTGGGTGACCAGGGCGCGCAGGTGGGACGGATGCACAGCCTGGGCGTGGTGATGGCCACCGAGTTCGCCATCTGCACCACGCCCGGCGGCAGCGGTGGCCCGTTGACCCTGATGACACTGCTGGCGCGCAAGCACATCACGCCATCACGCAGTGGCGCGGTGTTCGCCATGGACCAGTTGAATGACCTGCTGTTCTTCTTCTGCGCAATGCTGGCGATTTCCGCCTATGCCCTGTTCCACCACCTCGGCCACAGCCAGGCACAGATGCTGCTGGGCAGCGCCCTGCTGCTGTGTGCGGTACTTGCGGGGATCTTCCTGCTGCTGCGCTATCGACGCGCGCTGATGCGTGGCAACGGCCGGTTGTTGCGTCGCCTGGGCATGGCGCCGGCACGCCGAAGGCGATGGGCGCGCAAGCTGCTGCGCTTTTTCCATGCCCTGGCCAAGACCTGGCGCATGCCTCGGCGCACGTTGGCGCTGGTGTTCACCCTCACCTGCGCGCACTGGTGCCTGCGCTACAGCGTGCTATATCTGGCATTGCGGGGTTTGGGGGTGGACCTGGCGTGGATTGCCAGTTTCCTGGTGCAGATGCTCTCGCTCAGTGCCGGGCAGTTCAGCCTGTTGCCGGGCGGCGCCGGCGCGGCGGAGCTGACCTCGGCGACCTTGCTGTCACCGCTGGTGGGCAGCTCGACGGCAGCCGCGGCGATCCTGATCTGGCGCGCGGTTACCTATTACTTCTATCTGCTGGCGGGTGGGCCGGTGTTCCTGTACCTGCTGGCGCGTCCACGACTGGAGCGTCGTCGCCAGACGGGTTGAGTCGCCCCCAGAGTTCGGCGGCACCGGGAAACTCGGTGCCGTCCTCATCGCTCAACGCCTCGGGGTCGAAGCGGGCCAGGCAGCCTTCGCCCAAGGTCGGTGGCGCCGAGGCGCCGGCCTTGTCACGCGGGTCTGCCATGCCATGGCCCTCGACTCAGTTGAACACCACGGTCTTGTTGCCATGCACCAGCACGCGGTCTTCCAGGTGGTAGCGCAGGCCACGGGCCAGGACCATCTTCTCCACGTCACGGCCGAAGCGCACCATGTCCTCGATGCTGTCGGCGTGGCTGACACGCACCACGTCCTGCTCGATGATCGGGCCGGCGTCCAGCTCTTCGGTCACGTAGTGGCAGGTCGCGCCGATCAACTTCACGCCGCGCAGTGCCGCCTGGTGGTACGGCTTGGCACCGACGAACGAGGGCAGGAAGCTGTGGTGGATGTTGATGACCTTTTCCGCGTATGCCTGGCACAGCTGCGGCGGCAGGATCTGCATGTAGCGCGCCAGCACCACGGCGTCGGCGTCGTATTCGGCGACCAGGCGCGAGACCTCGGCGAACGCCGGCTGCTTGTCCTTGGGATCGACCGGTACATGGTGGAATGGAATGCCGTGCCACTCGACCATGCTGCGCAGGTCATTGTGGTTGGAGATCACGCAAGGGATCTCGCAGTCCAGCTCGTCGGTGTGCCAGCGGTGCAGCAGGTCGGCCAGGCAGTGCGACTCACGGCTGGCCATCAGCACCACGCGCTTCTTCTGCGCCGAGTCGGTGATCCGCCAGGTCATGGAGAACTCTTCGGCGATCGGGGCGAACGCCTCGCGGAAAGCCTCGATACCGAACGGCAGGGACTCGGCGCGAATCTCATGGCGCATGAAGAACCAACCGCTCTGCTCGTCGGAGTGGTGGCTGGCTTCGTTGATCCAGCCATTGTAGAGGGCCAGGAAATTACTGACTTTTGCCACGATGCCGACGCGGTCGGGGCAGGCAATCACCAGTCGATAGGTGCGCATGAGGGAGACTCCAGAACTTCGCAAAGGCGCATATTCTAGCGGCCTGCCGGGAAAAACGCAGTAAGCATCTACACCCTCGCATCAGCAAGCTCAAGGACACAGTCGCACAGGCCTATTCCCTTCTTCCCAAGGGGAAATGGCCAGTGGCCCAGACAAATTGTAAATTTTTCTTAACCTAATGACTGCGCAGTCAGTGCCTACTATTAAATCAGTGATCAATATTAAATTGTTTACTTGAGAGTTTCGCCTGTCTATTATTGCCCCACTGTCTCTCTCTGAACATGCATTAAGGAACACACCATGTCCCTGATCAACGAATACCGCGCCACCGAAGAAGCCATCAAGGAACTTCAAGCCCGCCTGGCCAACCTGTCGCAAGACGGCAAGCTGCAAAAAGAGCTGGAGTTCGAAAAGAAACTGCGCGAGCTGATGGCCGAAAACGGCAAGTCGCTGCGTGACGTGATCGCCCTGCTCGATCCGGAAAGCAAACTGAGCAAAGCCCCGCGCGGCGCAGTCAAGGCCACCGGCACCAAGCGTGCGCGCAAGGTCAAGCAATACAAGAACCCGCACAACGGCGAGGTTATTGAAACCAAGGGTGGCAACCACAAGACCCTGAAAGAGTGGAAAGCCAAGTGGGGCGGCGACGTCGTCGAAAGCTGGGCTACCCTGCTGGACTGATTCGCCTGAAAGGCGCGTTGGTTTCAACATGAAAAACGCCGGCACTTGCCGGCGTTTTTTGTTTATCTGCACATTTCAAAGCTGGTACTGCACTTTCAGTTGCCGGACATGGGTTTGCCAGGCCTCCAGCACCTGCCGTCCCGCTTCGCTGGCGTCGCTCCAACTGCTCTGGCATGCCTGCTCGAAGTCCGCCAGGGTATTAGGCGCACCGTAAGAAGGATCAGTAAGCCGCTGCTGACAGAACGCATGCCAACGCGCGCGCTCTTGTTCATCAAGGGTGTCGGAAAAGTTTCGCGCGCGATAGCGGAACAACAGTTCCGGCAGTCGCGGGTCATCGAACATCCATTGTCCATGTGCCAATTGCGCCGGATCCACACGCCGCACTTGTTCGCTCAGGCGCTTGTCCCGGTCACCGAAAAAACCGTCATACAACTGTTGCTCCGGGTCTTCGCTGGGGGCAAAGCCTTCTTCCTGATAAATGATGTCCAGCTTGTCTGCCCAAATGGCCTGCTGATTGGCCAATTGCTCCGCCCGGCCCTGCAATGCCGACAACTCGAGCCCTAGGCGTTGTTGGTCGGCCGGGCGCAATACCGATAGTGGCGCCAATACCGGGCAGCGGTTGATATGCACCAACTTCAGCGGTACCGGTAGTTCGCCCTGGGCCATGTCTTCGTGCCGCGTATACAGGCGCTGGCGCAATGCTTCTGCACTTTCCTGGAGCAGCGGCGAAGCATCTTGTTGCAAGTCGCAGACAATCAGCGCGTTGCGGTTGCGCGGATGCCAGGCCAAAGGCAGTACCACGCCGATATAGTTGCGCTGGGCCGAGAAACGTCCGGATACATGTACCAGTGGCTGCAATAGCCGAACCTGTTCCATGACCTTGTGCTTGCTGCGCAACTGGAACAGCCAGGCATATAACCGCGGCTGCTTCTCGCGAATCAAGCGGGCCAGGGCAATGGTCGCCCGCACGTCGGAAAGCGCCTCGTGGGCATGGCCGTGGTCGATGCCATTGGCCTTGCTCAGCAGTTCAAGGCGCAGACTGGTGCGCCCATCCTGCTGTGGCCAGACGATCCCCTCGGGGCGCAGCGCATAGGCGGTGCGGACCACATCGATCAGGTCCCAGCGGCTGTTGCCGCCCTGCCATTCCCGGGCGTAGGGGTCGAAGAAGTTGCGGTAGAGGCTGTAGCGGGTGACCTCATCGTCGAAACGCAGGGTGTTGTAGCCCGCAGCGCAGGTGCCGGGACGGGCCAACTGATCGTGCACCCGGGTCATGAATTCGGCTTCGCACAGGCCCTGGTCGGCCAGTTGCCGGGGGGTAATGCCAGTCACCAGGCAGGCCGCCGGATGCGGCAGGATATCGTCGGAGGGGCGGCAGTAGAGGCTGATTGGCGCCTCGATCTCGTTGAGGTCGAGGTCGGTGCGCACACCGGCCACCTGCAGCGGGCGGTCGCTGCGCGGATTGATGCCGGTGGTTTCGTAGTCATGCCAGAAAATGCTGGAGCTCACGGGGTCTTCCTGTATCGAGGTCGACCAGAGTCTAACGGCACGTGGGAGGGCTGGGCCAGCCTCAGGCGGAGGCGTTCATGGGGCGGAAGCTGAAGAAGTCACGCAGGGAGCGGACGAACTCATCGTATTCCTGCGGTGCCTGCAGCAGCATGAAGCCGGCATCGAAATGCCCCGGCGTCTCATCCTCGCGGCACCACAGGCAACTGGCCGTCAGGTTGATAAATTGCAGGCCGCCGCCGGCGAGGGGCACCCGTAGCTGCAGTTCGAAGTCCGGCCCCACCAGCACCGGCAACTGGCTGATCAGCATCAGGCCGTCTTCCGAGGCGTTGCCCAGATAGCCGATCTGCTGGTCGGTGCAGCGGTTGAACACCTTGAGCACGCAAGGCAGTTGATGACGTTGTATGTGTCGCTCGATAAACATGATCGCAGTGAAATCCTGTACCTGGGGCCAGGAAGACAAGGTACTGGCGATGATCGTGACAACTCTCTAACAGATTAGCCCAGTCCGACGGACGGACTACATGAAATCATCGACACATTAGGATTAACGCCAAGGTGTAGTGTTCACCGGACTGGCCACCGTCGCCTCGCTGCCGCGCAGGTGCCCGAGCTTTTCCAGCGTCTGCAGACGGGCCTGGGCACGGTAGGCGTACTCGTTGCGCGGGTACTGCTGGATCAGGTACTGGTAGGTCTGCGCCGCGTCGACGAAGAGCTTCTGCCGCTCCAGGCACTGGCCACGCAGCAGCGACACCTCCGGGTGGATGAACGGACGGGCGCGGCTGGTGCGGTCGACCTGCGACAGTTCCAGCATGACTTTCGCGCAATCGCCACGGTCGTAGGCGCGGTAGGCGTTGTTCAAGTGGTGGTCCATGGACCAGCGGGTGCAGCCGACGACACTGGCCGCCATGGTCAAAACGATCAGGGTGCGCATGGGAATTCTCCTTTGATGGGCAGTGTATCGGCCTTTCACGACAAATCTTCACCGCCATTTGCAAGCATACCCGTACCGTTCAAACGCAACCCTCCTTCGTGTGCGGGTAGTGCAACGGAACAATGACTACAGCGCAATTGAGGAGTAGCCTTTCGCTGCGCTTCACTATAGGAGTCTGTGCATGACCATCCGCCGTACCAAAATCGTCGCCACCCTTGGCCCCGCCAGCAATTCGCCGGAAGTGATCGAACAGCTGATCCTTGCCGGCCTGGACGTGGCACGCCTGAACTTCTCCCACGGCACCCCGGACGAGCACAAGGCCCGCGCCCGCCTGATCCGTGACATCGCCGCCAAGAACGGCCGCCATGTCGCGCTGCTGGGCGATCTGCAGGGTCCGAAGATCCGCATCGCCAAATTCGCCAACAAGCGCATCGAACTGAAAGTCGGTGACAAGTTCACCTTCTCCACCGCCCACCCGCTGACCGAAGGCAACCAGGATATCGTCGGCATCGACTACCCCGACCTGGTCAAGGACTGCGGCGTCGGTGACGAACTGCTGCTCGACGACGGCCGCGTGGTCATGCGCGTCGAAACCGCCACCGCCGATGCCCTGCACTGCGTGGTGATCATCGGTGGCCCGCTGTCCGACCACAAAGGCATCAACCGCAAAGGTGGCGGCCTGACCGCACCGGCCCTGACCGAAAAAGACAAGGCCGACATCAAGCTGGCTGCGGAAATGGACCTGGACTACCTGGCCGTGTCGTTCCCGCGTGACGCCAGCGACATGGAATACGCGCGCAAGCTGCGTGACGAAGCCGGCGGCAGCGCCTGGCTGGTGGCCAAGATCGAACGCGCCGAAGCGGTCGCCGACGACGAGACCCTCGACCAGCTGATCCTCGCTTCCGACGCCGTCATGGTTGCCCGTGGCGACCTGGGCGTGGAAATCGGCGACGCCGAGCTGATCGCCATCCAGAAGAAGATCATCCAGCACGCCCGCCGCAACAACAAGGCGGTGATCGTGGCGACCCAGATGATGGAGTCGATGATCCAGAACCCGATGCCGACCCGCGCCGAAGTGTCCGACGTGGCCAACGCCGTGCTCGACAACACCGACGCGGTGATGCTGTCGGCCGAAAGCGCCGCCGGTGCCTACCCGATCGAAGCCGTACAGGCCATGGCCCGTATCTGCTCGGGCGCCGAGAAGCACCCGACCAGCCAGAAGTCCAGCCACCGCCTGCACACCACCTTCGAGCGCTGCGACGAGTCCATCGCCCTGGCGGCCATGTACACCGCCAACCACTTCCCGGGCGTCAAGGCGATCATCGCCCTCACCGAAAGTGGCTACACCCCGCTGATCATGTCGCGCCTGCGTTCGCACGTGCCGATCTTCGCCCTGTCGCCGCACCGTGCCACCCAGGCCCGTGCCAACATGTTCCGCGGCGTCTACCCGATCGCCTTCGACCCGGCCTCGCTGCCGGCCGACAAGGTGAGCCAGGCGGCGGTCGACGAGCTGCTCAAGCGTGGCCTGGTCGAGCAGGGTGACTGGGTGATCCTGACCAAGGGCGACAGCTACCACACCATCGGTGGCACCAACGGCATGAAGATCCTGCATGTCGGTGATCCGCTGGTCGGCTGATCCCTCGGCAGTCCCTATCGCGGGGCAAGCCCGCTCCCACACCGGTGTCGGCATTGTGGGAGCGGGCTTGCCCCGCGATGCTTTTCAGCCCTCAAACATGCTCGGTAAATACGTCCGCAAATATCTGATTACGTGGCACCCCGGCAATGAACAGCCGTCGGGCAAAGCGCTCCACGCTCCCGGGCGACCCGCACACCAGCGCCATGGTCTGACGCGACATCAGCTTCAATCCAGCCAGCGCTTCATCCAGCTGCGCCGCCAACACCCATTCGACCGTCACTCCGTCCAGCGCCTGTAACGACTGCGCCAGATAGTGCCCCTCAGCGGTGTGTGCCACGTGCAGCACCCGAATTTCCCCCTGATGCCCCTGTCGCAACGCCTCGCGCAGGATGCCCCACAACGGCGCCAGCCCGGTGCCCGCCGCCAGCAGCCAGAGCGGCCGCGCCTGCCAGTCCGGGTCGTAGTGCAACGCACCGCCCCTGAGCTCGCCGAGCCTCAGCACATCCCCCAGGCGAAGCTGCCTTGCCTGGTCGCAGAACGCGCCGGGACGGTGGCAATCCAGGTGAAATTCGAGGAAGTCGTCCTCGCCCGGCAGGCTCGCCAGCGAATAGGGCCGCGCAACGCCGACGCTCCACAACACCAGGTGCTGCCCGGCCTGGTAGCGCAATGGCCGCTCCGTTCGCAGCCTCAGGCGCAGCACATCGGCGAACCAGTCCAGGCCGATCACCGTGGCCGGCAGGCCATCGCTTCGGGGGTCGAACAGCGCCACCCGCAAGTCACTGGCGACCGAGCACTGGCAAGCCAGGCGCCAGCCCTGCTCGCGCTTGTCCGCCGCCAGCGCCTCGGGATTCGCATCGATGGGGATACCGTCCAGGCAGCGCACCAGGCAGGCGTGGCAGCTGCCCGCGCGGCAGCTGTAGGGCACACTAAGGCCCGCCTCGTTTAGGGCATCCAGTAGGTTGCTGCCGCTAGGCACTGTCCATTGACGCTCGCCCACGCAAAGTTCGGGCATCCTCGGCTGGTCTCCGCATACAGAGGGATTGTCGGGGGCGCTTCGCACCCCTTTCGCGGCACAAGGCCGCTCCTACAAGGGTACGCGATCTCATGCAGGAATGGCCTTGCGCCGTGAAAACGGCGAAGGCTTTGCAGCAAAAAGGATGCCCTTCCCCTGCCGACCTTGGTCCAGACCACGTGCAGGTGTTTCCAAAGGCCCGGCACGGTATACTGCCGCGCCTTTTTGTGCCGGCCCGACCAGCCGGCGCCTTGCCAGGCGTTCCTGACATACAGGTGTGCACTGTCGGAATGCCTTTTCGAATGTTCCCGTCTTTAAGAGGAGCGCGCTGCATGACCGTGATCAAGCAAGACGACCTGATTCAGAGCGTCGCCGACGCCCTGCAATTCATCTCGTACTACCACCCCGTCGACTTCATCCAGGCGATGCACGAAGCCTACCTGCGTGAAGAGTCGCCAGCCGCGCGTGACTCGATCGCCCAGATCCTGATCAACTCGCGCATGTGCGCCACCGGCCACCGCCCGATCTGCCAGGACACCGGTATCGTCACCGTGTTCATCCGCGTCGGCATGGACGTACGCTGGGACGGCGCCACCCTGAGCGTCGACGACATGATCAACGAAGGTGTGCGCCGCGCCTACAACCTGCCCGAGAACGTCCTGCGCGCCTCGATCCTGGCCGACCCGGCCGGTGCCCGCAAGAACACCAAGGACAACACCCCGGCCGTCATCCACTACTCCATCGTCCCCGGCGACAAGGTCGAGGTCGATGTCGCGGCCAAGGGCGGCGGCTCGGAGAACAAGTCGAAGATGGCCATGCTCAACCCGTCCGACTCGATCGTCGACTGGGTGCTGAAGACCGTCCCGACCATGGGCGCCGGCTGGTGCCCGCCTGGCATGCTCGGCATCGGCATCGGCGGCACCGCCGAGAAAGCCGCGGTGATGGCCAAGGAAGTGTTGATGGAATCCATCGACATCCATGAGCTGAAGGCCCGTGGCCCGCAGAACCGCCTCGAGGAAATCCGCCTGGAGCTGTTCGACAAGGTCAACCAGCTGGGTATCGGCGCTCAGGGCCTGGGCGGCCTGACCACCGTGCTCGACGTCAAGATCATGGACTACCCGACCCACGCCGCCTCGCTGCCGGTGTGCATGATCCCCAACTGCGCCGCCACCCGCCACGCCCACTTCGTGCTGGACGGTTCCGGCCCGGCCGAGCTGGAAGCGCCATCGCTGGACGCCTACCCGGAAATCGTCTGGGAAGCCGGCCCGAGCGCCCGTCGCGTCAACCTCGACGACATCACCCCTGAAGAAGTCGCCAGCTGGAAGCCGGGCGAGACCATCCTGCTCAACGGCAAGATGCTCACCGGCCGCGACGCCGCGCACAAGCGCATGGTCGAGATGCTCAATCGTGGCGAAGAACTGCCGGTCGACCTCAAGGGCCGCTTCATCTACTACGTCGGCCCGGTCGACCCGGTCGGTGACGAAGTGGTGGGCCCGGCCGGTCCGACCACCGCAACCCGCATGGACAAGTTCACCCGCCAGATCCTCGAGCAGACCGGTCTGCTGGGCATGATCGGCAAGTCCGAGCGCGGCCCGACCGCCATCGAGGCGATCAAGGACAACAAGGCCGTGTACCTGATGGCCGTCGGCGGCGCCGCCTACCTGGTAGCCCAGGCCATCCGCAAGTCGAAGGTCCTGGCCTTCGCCGAGCTGGGCATGGAAGCGATCTACGAGTTCGAAGTGAAGGACATGCCGGTCACCGTCGCGGTGGACAGCAAGGGCGAGTCGGTGCACATCACCGGTCCCGCGCTGTGGCAAAGCAAGATCGCCGAGAGCCTGGCAGTGGAAGTGAAGTAAGCCTCCGCTGTAGCTGCGACGGCCCCATCGCGGGGCAAGCCCGCTCCCACGCTGAAGTCTGGGAGCGGGCTTGACCCGCGATGGGGCCGTCGTCGTTTCAAAGCCCTAGATTTCTAGACAGGCAGCGCCTTGAGCCAGAACGACATGATCTTCGCCGACTGCGCCTGCTCGTCGAGGTCCCGCCAACGGTAGGCGGTACGCAGCGACGGCTCGTGCAGAAAACCGCGATTGCGCCAGAAGCCCTGCAATGGCTTGTAGTCCGCCGGACGACGTGGGTGTCCGGAGGGACGCTCCACCGCACAGAACGCACAGCAATCGAACTCGGCCAGCTTGTGCGCATAGGACTCGCGCTCGATGAAAAAGCGCACGCCGAGTCCCTGTCCACGGTAAGCCGGCAGCAGCACCGACTCGCCGAAGTAGTAGACCGAGGCCGGATCACGCCCCTGGGCGAGGAACGGTTGCTGCAACTCGGGATCGACATCCACCAGCGGCAGGCCGGTGGCGGCGCCCACCACCTGGCTGCCGTCCAGCGCCAGCACTACCAGGCTGCGTCCGGACTCGGCGTAGCTGGACAGGTAATCGGCCTGGTGGCTCAGGGAGCTGTCCAGGAGATAGGGAAACTCGCGAAACAGCGTCAGACGCAGATGTGCGAGGTCATCGATGTAAGGCGCGATGGCGGCGCCATGGAGCAGACGTATTTCCATGCGGGGCGGTCGTCCTGTCGATGGGCATGACTGAGACCCACCCTAGCATCCCCCCTGCCCCACGGCCTTTCCCCTGCGCGACAGGTATTTCTCCATGACCGCTACCAATGCTCGATCCCTGTAGGAGCGGCCTCGCGCCGCGAATGGGCCGCAACGCGGCCCCGGCGATCTTGCATGAATGCTGAAATCCTGGGGCCGCATTGCGGCCCATTCGCGGCACGAGGCCGCTCCTACAGTTCAGCGTATCAGTCAGGAGATCCGGGTGCCCAGCACTTTCAGGAACGCCGCCAGCCAAGCCGGATGCGCAGGCCAGGCCGGCGCGGTAACCAAGTTGCCATCCACATGAGCCTGGTCCACCGCGATATCGATGAACCGCCCGCCCGCCAGCCGCACCTCGGGCGCACAGGCGGGATAGGCGCTGCACTCACGCCCTTCGAGCACGCCTGCCGCCGCCAGCAACTGGGCCCCATGGCACACCGCCGCGATAGGCTTGCCAGCCTGGTCGAAAGCCTTGACCAGTTCCAGCACCCTCTCGTTCAGGCGCAGGTATTCCGGGGCGCGGCCACCGGGGATCAGCAACGCGTCATAGCTTTCGGCGCGCACCTGGACGAAGTCGTAGTTCAGGGCGAAGTTGTGCCCCGGCTTCTCGCTGTAGGTCTGCTCGCCCTCGAAATCGTGGATCGCCGTGCGCACCGTCTGCCCGGCAATCTTCTCCGGGCAGACGGCATGGACGGTATGGCCGACCATGGCCAGGGCCTGGAATGGCACCATGACCTCGTAGTCCTCGACGTAGTCGCCCACCAGCATGAGAATTTTCTTCGCCGTCATCGCATCCACTCCTTCGGTTGTCTGGGAACAATCCCTGCACGATAGTCCGCTTTGCCCGAGCGCGATATACGCGACTAGTCGCGTCGATCCAACAGGTTGGCCACCACCCGGTCGAGCCAGCCCCACAGGCGCTGCTGCACCCGCCGCCACAACGGCCGCGCATGCCAGCGCGCCAGATCGACTTCCAGGCTCTGGGCGAAATCACGTTCGAAACTGGCGGCCACCGCAGCGGTCAGCGGCGGGTCGAGGGCCTCGACGTTGGCTTCGAGGTTGAAGCGCAGGTTCCAGTGATCGAAGTTGCACGACCCCACGCTGACCCAGTCATCCACCAGCACCATCTTCAGGTGCAGGAAGCACGGCTGGTACTCGAAGATCCGCACCCCGGCACGCAGCAGTCGCGGATAGTAGCGGTGCCCGGCATAGCGCACCGCCGGGTGGTCGGTGCGCGGCCCGGTCAGCAGCAGGCGCACATCGATGCCCTTCTGCGCGGCGCGGCGCAGCGAGCGGCGCACGCTGAAGGTCGGCAGGAAGTACGGCGTGGCCAGCCAGATACGGCGCTGGCCGCTGTTCAGGGCGCGGACCAGCGCATGCAGGATGTCCTTGTGCTGGCGGGCGTCGGCGTAGGCCACCCGGCCCATGCCCTGGCCCTGGGCCGGGACCTGGGGCAGACGCGGCAGGCCGAAGCCCTCGGGTGGACGCCAGGCAGTGCGGCGCTGGTTGGCGTGCCACTGGCGATCGAACAACAGCTGCCAGTCGGTGACGATCGGCCCGTGCATGCGCACCATCACCTCGTGCCATTCGCTGGCCTCCTCGCCCGGCATCCAGAACTCATCGGTCACCCCGGTGCCGCCGACCACCGCCAACCGTTCATCCACCAGCAGCAGCTTGCGATGATCGCGATAGAGGTTGCGCAGGCCCCGGCGCCAGCGCAGGCGGTTGTACCAGCGCAGGTAGACACCCGCCGCCAGCAGACGCTCGCGCAGGGCCGCGGGGAAGGCCAGCGAACCGTAGTCGTCGAACAGGCAGCGCACCCGCACGCCGCGTCGCGCCGCCTGCTCCAGGGCCTCGACCACCGCCTCGGCGCAGGCGCCGCCCTCGACCAGATAAAGCTCCAGGTCGACCTGGAACTCGGCGCGCACGATCGCCAGCAGCATGCGCGGAAAGAACTCGGGGCCGTCGATCAGCAGTTCGAACTGGTTACCATCCCGCCAGGGGAAGACCGGCCCCGGCATGTCAGCGGGCGGTGAAGATCAGCACCGCGCTCACCGGCACCGAGGGGTTGATCGACTTGAGCCCGGCCAGCTTGCGCAGGTTTTCCAGGCCCGGCAGCAGGCCGAAGTCCGAGGCGCGCAGGATCAGCGGCTCGAGGGTCACCACCTGGAAACGTCGCTCGTCCAGGCGCGTGGCCAGCAGCAGTGTGTTGTAGCTGCGGGTCTGGCCGTGCAGGGTGACGCTGACCGGCAGGCGCAGCTCCAGCTGCGCGCCGTTGGCCAGGTCGTTGATCGGACGCAGGTCGATCTGCGCCTGTACCGTGGCCTCGGGGAACTGCTCGAAGGCGAACAGGTTGTCGCGCATGCGCTCGTCGCGCAGCGGGATACCGCTGCTGATCGAGTCCATCTCGATGCTCACCTCGGCCGCGCCCTTGCGGTCGACCTTGCCGTGCAGCACCAGGAATCGGTTGACCTCGGCGATATTGCCGTTCTTGCCGGTGACGAAGGACAGGCGCGAGGATTCACCGTCCAGGTGCCAGTTGGCGTGAGCGGGCAGGCACAGGGCGAGCAGGAGGGCGGGCAGCAGACGGGACGGCTTGAACATGTGAAATCCTGTAAATCAAGGCCGTCAACCTTACCCGCACGGTTTCACGGCAGCAAGCGGCAGCCCTCGCGCACGCCCTGCCAGGCGGCCTGGTTGCGCCGGCCCAGGCCCTCGGCGGTGACCAGGCGCCGGGTGCCGTCCTCCTCCAGCAGGCCCAGGGGCAGGTACTGTTGCACATAGCCTCGGCAGTAGGTTTCAGCGAAGCCCATGACGAAGCGGCACGAGCAGTACTCCTTCGCCGAATAGGCCGAGAGAATGCCCGGGAAGTCCGCCAGCGCCTGGCGCTCATGCCAGGCCCAGGCCAACCCGGCCAGCAACAGCACGAGCACGACCCGCTTCATGCGCCCTCCCCGGCCACGGCGGCCAGCACCCGCCTGAGCAGTTCGTTGTGGCTGAAGCTGGCGTCGCGGTCATCGGCGTAGCGCACGATCACCAGCTTGCGCGAGGGCAGCACATAGAGCGCCTGGCCCCAATGGCCGAGCGCGGCGAAGGTGTCCGTTGGCGCATCCGGCCACGGCGCCGGCTGCCCGGGCAGCGGCTGGTTGAGCCACCAGTGACCACCGGGGTTGGCTTCGCCCGGCACCGGCTGGGCGGCGCTGAACAGGGTGCGGTTGAACGCCACCCACTCGGCCGGCAGCAATCGCCCCTCGCGCCAGCGACCGTCGCGCTGCATCAGCAGGCCGATGCGCGCCAGGTCGCGGGCGTCGAGATAGAGGTAGGAAGAGCCGACATAGGTACCCGCGCCATCCCGCTCCCAGACCGCGCTTTCTATACCCAGCGGAGTGAACAGGGCCTGCCAGGGGTAGTCGGCATAGCGCGCGGGGTCGAGCATGCCGCGCAGGCTGGCGGCGAGCAGGTTGCTGTCGCCGCTGGAATAGGCGAATTGCGTGCCGGGCGCACTGACGGCAGGCATTGCCGCCGTGTAGGCCGCCATGTCGGCGCGGCCGCGGGTATAGAGCATGGCCACCACCGACGACTTCAAGGGCGCGTATTCGTAGTCTTCCTGCCAGGCCAGGCCGCTGGCCCAGTGCAGCAGGTCAGCCAGCCGCAACCCGGGATATCGCTGCAGGGCCGGGTAGTAGCGGGCCGCCGGGTCATCGAGCTTGAAGCGCCCCTCGCCGTAGGCCACGCCCATGACCGTGGCCAGCACGCTCTTGCTCACCGACCAGGTCAGGTGCGGTGTGTCGGCGCGGGTTGGTTCGGTATAGCGCTCATGCACAATGCGACCATCGCGGATGATCAACAGCGCGTCGGTGCGAATGCCTCCGCGTTCGGCAGCGCGCGGCGCGAAGGCGTAGGTGTCGACGGCCTGCCAATCGATGACGGCGTTATCGACTGGCCACTGCGCCGAGGGCCAGTCTTCGGCCCAGGCGGGGCCTGCGGTCATGGCCAGGGCAAGCAATAGTGCCTTCATGGGGAGCAACCTGCAAAGGGCTGCTGTGCGCCCATCGCGGGGCAAGCCCGCTCCCACAGGTCCCGCGATGGGGCGCACAGCGGCCCAGGTTCAAAGGTGCCCCCAGTCTCTCAGGCTTTCATGACAGTCCGGCGGCACTCCAGGCCTTGGCCAGGCGTTTATCACGGGCCACGCCGGCCAGCGCCAGCAGGCCCTGATCGCGCTGCCACAATTGCGCCCAGTGCTCCGGCCCGGCGGCCAACGCCTGGTCGATCTCCCCTCGCAAACCCTGGAACTGGGCAAACAGGCCACCCAGCAACAAGTGGCAGGCCACGCTGTCCGGGCATTGCCGGCTGCCCTCGGCACAACCGGCCAGTAGCCCGATCAACCGCAGCCGCAAGTCCTGCGGCCAGGCGCATTCCTGGGCTACGCCGTGCAGCCAGGCCACCAGCGCGGCGAGCACATAAAGGTCTTCAAGGGAGCGGAACGGTTTGACGTAGGCGTCCCAGCCATCGCCGGCAAGCAACTCGCACGCAGCCTCCTTGAGCAGCAGCCGGCCATGGCCGACTTCGGGCATCAACGGCAGGGTCGGCAAGGCCTCGAGGCTGACACCGGGCTCCCCCGGATAGACCACCGCCAGTTGCAACCGCGGCGACTCGCCCGGCCCTTCATGGCGCGCCGCCACCAACAGCCATTCGGCGTCCAGCCCGGCGGTGACGAAGTCCTTGCTGCCGCTCAGGCGCAGGCCATCGAGGCGGGTGTGCATGTCCGCCGGGCGCACGCTGCGCCGCTCGGTGGCGCACAACGCCCCCAGGCTGGCGGGCGCGCTGGGCCAGAGCACGCGCAACGCCGCCTGGTAACCGAGCAGGAACGCCAGGCCCGGCGTGGCCATGGCGCGCCCGCCCAGCACCGCCAGCTCGAACGGCGCGACGGCGCCCAGGCGCTCGAGCACTGCCGCGTAGGTTTCCCCCAGGGTCGCCGCCAGCGGGTGGCGCAAGGGGTCGTTGAGTCGTTGCAACCAGGCCATCGCAAGCTCCTTGTGGGGTGTCACGCAAGCATCACCAAAGATTCACAGGGGTGACACCGGGCGTACCTAGGCTGACTTTGCACAACAAAGCCGACCGGCCGCAACCCTTTGGCTGGCTTATGGAGACTCGCAATGACTCGGATCGCTCGCTCTGGCGACAACAGCACTGAACGCCGTCTGCAAGCCGAACGCCTGGTCGGCGCCGCGGCCCTGCAGGAAGCACAGGCCCTGCGTTTCAAGGTGTTCAGCGCCGAATTCAAGGCCAAGCTCAAGGGCGCCGAACACGGCCTGGACATGGACGACTACGACATCCACTGCCGCCACATCGGCGTGCGCGACCTGGCCACCGGCCAACTGGTTGCCACCACCCGCCTGCTCGACCACCAGGCCGCCAGCAGCCTGGGCCGCTTCTACAGTGAAGAAGAATTCAGCCTGCACGGGCTGTTGCAACTGCAGGGCCCGATCCTCGAACTGGGCCGTACCTGCGTCGACCCGGCCTACCGCAACGGCGGCACCATCGCCGTGCTCTGGAGCGAGCTGGCCGAAGTGCTCAACGAAGGCCGCTACAGCTACCTGATGGGTTGCGCCAGCATCCCCATGCAGGACGGCGGCGTGCAGGCCCACGCGATCATGCAACGCCTGCGCGAACGCTACCTGTGCACCGAGCACCTGCGCGCCGAACCGAAGAACCCACTACCGAGCCTGCCGCTGCCGAACAATGTCATTGCCGAGATGCCTCCACTGCTCAAGGCCTACATGCGCCTGGGCGCGAAGATCTGCGGCGAGCCTTGCTGGGACGAAGATTTCCAGGTCGCCGACGTGTTCATCCTGCTCAAGCGCGACGACCTCTGCCCGCGCTACGCCCGTCACTTCAAGGCGGCGGTCTGATGCCGCGCCTGCGGGCCAGTGCCCGCCTGCTGAGGTTGTTCCTGGTACTGGCGCTGGGGCTGGCAATGGCCAGCATCATCGCCCTTGGCGAACGCCTGGGCCTGAAGGCCTCGATCGAACGCCGCCAGCGCTGGACATGCCTGTTCATGGGCCGCCTGGTTGCCGCCCTGCCCTTCGAGGTAAAGGTCAGGGGTGAACTGCCACAACGACCAATGCTCTGGGTCTGCAATCATGTCTCGTGGACCGACATCCCGCTGCTCGGCATGCTCACGCCGCTGTCGTTCCTGTCCAAGGCCGAGGTGCGGCACTGGCCGGTGGCCGGCTGGCTGGCCGAGAAGGCCGGGACCCTGTTCATCCGCCGTGGCGGTGGCGATGCCCAGCGCCTGCGCCAGCAGATCAGTGATCAACTGGGCGAGCAACGTCCCCTGCTGATCTTCCCCGAAGGCACCACCACCGACGGGCGCACCCTGCGCACCTTCCATGGCCGCCTGCTGGCCGGGGCCATCGACCAGGGCACGCCGCTGCAGCCAGTGGCGATCCAGTATCTGCGCGCAGGCCAACCCGATCCAATTGCGCCGTTCATTGGCGAGGACGATCTGGCGTCCCATCTGATGCGGCTGTTCGGGCAAGACCGAGGTGAAGTGGTGATCCAACTGCTGCCTCCGATCGGCAGTGAAGGCCAGGAACGCGCTGCGCTGGCGTTCCAGGCGCAACAGGCGGTGCGCCAGGCATTGTTCGGCATAGAAGAAGTCGAGCCGCGTCGTCAGGCCAAGGCGGCCTGAACCATTGACATCACCTGGGCCGGCCTCTTCGCGGGTAAACCCGCTCCCACAGGTACAGCGCACTACCTGAAGTTGGCGGTGCCCCTGTGGGAGCGGGTTTACCCGCGAAGAGGCCAGCACAGGCTAGCGAGAATCAGCTGCCCGCCACCCTTCGCGCTGCTGCAAATGCCTGCAACTGCGGATAGAACTCGCGAAAATCCGCCAGCAATGGTTCATACAGACGCTCCAGCTCCCCCATCACCCCATCCATCCCCTCGGGCCGCGACAAGCGCCGGGCAATACCGCCAAACACCTGCTCCAGGGTGGCGAAGTCGCCATAGGCGCCCAGCCAGTCATCCGCCGCCATGAACGGCGCGATCCGCGCCAGCCGGCCCGGCAGCTGCGGCTCGGCCAGCAGCACCTTGTAGAAGTCGCCGGTGAACTGCGTCAACGGCTGCTCCGCGTACTCCCCCCAGTGCCTGGCCAGGCAATGATCGAAGAACACATCCAGTACGATCCCGGCAAAACGCCGCCTCTCGCGCGGGAACCGCGCCAGCGCCGCCAGCACCAGCGGGTGGCTGTCGGTGTAGCTGTCGATGTGCCGGTGCAGCCGGATCGAAGCCTCCAGCGCCGGCGGAAAACGTCCCTCCAGCGTGCCTTTGACGAAGTCGCCATACAGGCTGCCAAGCAGTTGTTGCGGCGCGGGGCCGCCCAGGTGAAGGTGCGCGAGGTAGTTCATGGCGCCAGTCTAGCACCGCCCACCCCCATATCGTCATGAACCGATATAGCCAATGACGCTTGCCTCAGAACCCTTTCATATTTGTATATCGCGATGCAGCGATTTATATTTCGCCCCATCGCGATATACCGCTGCACACCACGAGCCAACCATGCCCCTCGATCTCGACGAAATCATAAAAGCCCTGGCCCACCCGGTCCGGCGAGACATCCTCAACTGGCTGAAAGATCCGGCCGCGCAGTTTCCCGAGCAGCACCACAGCACCGAGCACGGTGTGTGTGCCGGGCAGATCGACCAACGCTGCGGCCTGTCGCAGTCGACCGTATCCGCCCACCTGGCCACCCTGCAACGCGCTGGCCTGATCAGCAGCCAGAAGATAGGCCAGTGGCATTTCTTCAAACGCAACGAGGCGACCATCAAGGCGTTCCTCGAGCAAATGAGCCAAGAGCTCTGACCTGATCCACGCGAGGCTTTGCACATGACTACGCTGTTCGATCCGATCACCCTGGGCGACCTGGAACTGCCCAACCGCATCATCATGGCCCCGCTGACCCGCTGCCGCGCCGACGAAGGCCGCGTGCCCAACGCGCTGATGGCCGAGTACTACGTGCAACGCGCCAGCGCCGGCCTGATCCTCAGCGAGGCGACCTCGGTCACGCCGATGGGCGTCGGCTATCCGGACACCCCCGGGATCTGGAACGACCAGCAGGTACGTGGCTGGCATAACGTGACCAAGGCCATCCATGGCGCCGGCGGGCGGATCTTCCTGCAGTTGTGGCATGTCGGACGCATCTCCCACCCGTCGTACCTGAACGGCGAGCTGCCGGTGGCCCCCAGCGCGATCCAGCCCAAGGGCCATGTCAGCCTGGTGCGCCCACTGAGCGACTATCCGACGCCACGGGCCCTGGAAACCGAAGAGGTCGCCGACATCGTCGAGGCCTACCGCAGCGGCGCCGAGAACGCCAAGGCCGCCGGCTTCGACGGCGTGGAGATCCACGGCGCCAACGGCTACCTGCTTGACCAGTTCCTGCAGAGCAGCACCAACCAGCGCACCGATCGCTATGGCGGCTCGTTGGAGAACCGCGCGCGGTTGCTGCTGGAGGTCACCGACGCCGCCATCGAGGTGTGGGGTCCGGGCCGCGTAGGCGTGCACCTGGCACCACGGGCCGATGCCCACGACATGGGCGACGCCGACCGTGCCGAGACCTTCACCTACGTGGCCCGGGAGCTGGGCAAGCGCGGCATCGCCTTTATCTGCTCACGGGAGAAAGAGGCCGACGACAGCATTGGCCCGCTGATCAAGGCGGCGTTCGCTGGCCCGTACATTGTCAACGAGCGCTTCGACAAGACCAGCGCCAACACGGCCCTGGCCAGCGGCAAGGCCGATGCGGTGGCCTTCGGCATTCCGTTCATCGCCAATCCCGACCTGCCCGCGCGCCTGGCCGCCGACGCTCCGCTCAATGCGCAGCGTCCGGAAACCTTCTATGCCAAGGGGCCCGTGGGCTACATCGACTATCCACGGATGTGAGTGAAACGAACGCAGGGCAGGTCCGTCGTCGTGAGAGCGGGCTTGCCCCGCGATCATCCAAGGACTCAGGGCCGGGCGTTGATCTGCTGCTGCAGGTTCTGGATCTGGCTCTGCAGGGTGCTGATATTGCGCGTCACCTGCCCGCGGAAGGCATCGAACTCCTGTACCGAGGCACCGCCGGCCGATGTGGCCGGGCGGTTGTCCACCTGGCTCTTGAGCACCAGCACATCCTGCTCCAGGCTCTCGATGGCCGCGCTCGGGTTGCCCTGTTTCTTCAGCGCCGCCACTTCATTGCTCAGGCTCTTGAGCTGACCATCCAGCTTGCCGCCATCCACCTGGCCCGACTTGAGCGCCGCAAGCTCCGCGTTGACCGCCTTGAGCTGCGCCTGCAACTGGCCCTGCAACTCGGTCACCGCCTTCTGCTGTTCGCGGGTGTCGGCCAGCACCTGCTCCAGACGCTTGCCCAAGTCCCCGGCCTGCCCGGCGACGCCCTGCTGCTGCTTGCCCTGCTCCGCCAGCGAGGCCTGCAACTGGCGAATCTGCAGCTTCAACGCCTCGCTGCCGGTGCTGTTGCTGGACTCGCTGGCATCGACCTTGCCACTGATCGCCTGCAGGCGCCCGGCCGCTTCTTCGCTGATGCGGGCAAAGCTCTCCTGGGTCGCCACCAGTTGCTGCTCCATCAGGGTGATCTGCTGGAAGCTCCACCAGCCAAGCCCGCCCAGGGCGATGAACGAGGCGCCGAGCAAGGCCCACAGCGGGCCGTTATTGCGCGGACGTACCGCCTTCTGGCGACTGCGGGCCACATGGGCGGGCAGCAGTTCATCGTCATCGGGGGTGCCGGCACGCAGGGTGGGCACATCGTCAAAATCATCGTGGGCGTCATTACGCATGGGTGCATTCAACCGCGGTGGTAGCAAAGAGACATGAGTATAAACCGCCTGGGCGGCGCACTGATGACCATCATCCCGCCCACAGGTTCAGCGTTGCCCTGCCTGCGCCTGCCACCAGGCACAGAATTCATCCAGCGCGGACCACACATCGGCCTTGGGTCGATAGTCCAGGTACTGCCGGGCGCGACTGATATCGAGGGTGAAATCGGTGCTCATCACCCGTACCGCCGTGCGGCTCAGGGTCGGCTGCGGGCGCCCGGGCCAGAGCAGGCAGGCCGCCTCGTTGAGCGCCGCCAGGCCGTAGGCCAGGCTGGGGGAGCGGTAGCGGGTGACCTGCGGCAGTTGCATGCGACGCATCACGTAGTTGACCACATCCCACAGAGGCAGGGGCTGGCCGTTGCTGATGTTATAGGCCTGGCCGAGCGCCTGCTCCTCGGCGAACAATGCGCCGAGCAACGCCTCGTTGAGGTTGTGCACGCTGGTGAAGTCGACCTTGTTCAGGCCATTGCCGATGATCGCCACGCGCCCCTTGGCCTGCATGCGCATCAGCCGTGGGAAAATGCTCGCGTCGCCGGCGCCGGTGACGAAGCGCGGGCGCAGCGCCAGCACTTCCAGGCCGAACTCCTGGGCGCCGAACACTTTCTGCTCGGCCAGGTGCTTGGTCAGCGCGTAATGGTCATGGAAGCGGCGTGGTACCTGGTCCTCGCGGATATCCAGGCGCGAACGGCCAGTGAAGTAGATCGACGGCGACGACAGGTGCACCAGGCGCCGCACATGCTCCTTGATGCAGCCCTCGACCACGTTTTCGGTCAGCACCACATTGCCCTGGTGGAAATCCTGGTAGCGGCCCCAGGTGCCCACGGCGCCAGCGCAATGCACCACCGCATCCACGCCCTGGCACAGGCGCCGGGCCAATTCGGCGTCGCCCAGGTCGCCCGGGATGAACTGCGCCCCGCGCTTGACCAGGTGTTCCACGCCCTCCGCCCGCCGGCCGTTGACCCGCACCTCCAGGCCCTGCTCCAGGGCGAAACGCGCGAAGCGCCCGCCAATGAAGCCGCTCGCGCCGGTGACCAGAATTCGCATGTAAGACTCCGCCTTGCCAGATTTCGGATGCAAATGACGCCCGATGTGCCTACAAGGGCACCAGCCACTGCCGCGCCGAATGGCGCAGATGATCGGTCAGTTGGGCGAGCAACTGCCCGCCATTGCGCCAATGATGCCAGTACAGCGGCACATCGATGGGAGTATCGGCGCAGATTTCCACCAGCTCGCCACGGACCAGTTGCTCGGCCACCTGCCGCTCCGGCACCAGCCCCCAGCCCAGGCCAGCCTCGGTCATGCGCAGGAAACCTTCGGACGAGGGACACAGGTGATGCAGGAAACCTTCCTGCACGCCCAGCGACGCCAGGTAGCGATGCTGGAGAAAGTCGTCCGGCCCGAACACGATCGCCGGAGCACGTGCCAACCGCTCGACCGCGAAACCCTGGGGGAAGTAGCGCGCCATGAATGCGGGGCTGGCCAGCGCCCGGTAGCGCATCGACCCCAGCGGCAGGCTGCGCGCTCCAGCCACGGGACGTTCGCTGCCGCACAGGCAGGCCGCGACCTCGCCGGCACGCATGCGCTTGAGGCCGACCTCCTGGTCCTCGACCACCAGGTCCAGCAAGACCTGCTGCTGCGCGCAGAAGGCCCCCACCGCACCGGCCCACCAGGTCGCCAGGCTGTCGGCGTTGAGGGCGATGCGCAGGCGCTCGGGCATGCCCTCCTCGTCCAGCGCTGGCACCTGACGCTGCAGGTCGCGCTCGAGCAGGCGCACCTGCTGCACATGGTTGAGCAACTGCCGGCCGACCTCGGTCGGGCTCGGTGGCGTGGCGCGCACCAGCACCGGCTGTCCGACCCGCGCTTCGAGCAGCTTGATGCGTTGCGAGATGGCCGATTGCGACAGCCCCAGCACCTGGGCGGCGCGCTCGAAACCGCCTTGTTCGATCACCGCGGCAAGGGCGGCGAGCAGCTTGTAGTCGAACATCGATTTCTCTAATGACTGATCAGCTCTATTTGTTTTTCTTATACCGCCGCAGCCGCCACAATGGCTACATCTTTCCTGTTGATCCGCGCCGATGCCCGCATCGGTGCCCGTGGAGTGTTCCCGCTATGTGGCAAAGCTATCTCAACGGCATGCTGGTGGCCTTCGGCCTGATCATGGCCATCGGCGCGCAGAACGCCTTCGTCCTGGCGCAGAGCCTGCGCCGGGAGCATCACCTGCCGGTGGCGGCGCTGTGCGTGGTCTGCGACGCGCTGCTGGTCGCCGCCGGGGTTTTCGGCCTGGCCACGGTGCTGGCGCACAATCCCACGCTGCTGGCCGTGGCGCGCTGGGGTGGCGCGGTGTTCCTGATCTGGTACGGCGCCAAGGCGCTGCGCAGCGCGTTTTCCAAGCAGAGCCTGCAGCACCAGCAAGGCCAGGGCATGCGATCGCGCCGCGCGGTGCTGCTGAGCGCGCTGGCGGTGACCCTGCTCAACCCGCATGTGTACCTGGACACCGTGCTGCTGATCGGCTCCCTCGGCGCCCAGCAGACCGTACCCGGCGCCTACGTGGCCGGCGCCGCCAGCGCCTCGCTGGTGTGGTTCTCGACCCTGGCGATCGGCGCCGCCTGGCTGGCGCCGTGGCTGGCACGCCCGGCGACCTGGCGCATGCTCGACCTGATGGTGGCGGTGATGATGTTCGCGGTGGCGGCGCAGTTGATCTTCAATTGAAGACACCAGATCACCAGCGTGGGAGCGGGCTTGCCCCGCGATGCGGTGCCTGGCACCGGCTGTGCCGGTGTTCGCGGGGCAAGCCCGCTCCCATGCTGGTAAAGCTTGCAACTCTACTTCCTGCTCGAATGCGTATCCCGATGGACTGATGACCGTCTGCGGCAATGCTCCTGGCTGACCACCGGTCGGCACCCGCCAACCGCTCTGGAACCTCTATTCCCCACAGATGTTGCGTGGTTAAGCGCCCGGGCCGGTGCTATGATCCAGCCCTTGCGTCGCAAAGGGTACAAACTCGCCGACGCTCATCAGGCCACCCGTGAGGCCTGGCGCAAACCGCAAACAGACCTGAATCAGGAGATCCACCATGGCTTTTGAATTGCCGCCGCTGCCGTACGCCCACGATGCCCTGCAGCCGCACATCTCCAAGGAAACCCTGGAGTTCCACCACGACAAGCACCACAACACCTATGTCGTGAACCTGAACAACCTGGTCCCAGGCACCGAATTCGAAGGCAAGACCCTGGAAGAGATCGTCAAGAGCTCTTCGGGCGGCATCTTCAACAACGCAGCCCAAGTCTGGAACCACACCTTCTACTGGAACTGCCTGTCGCCAAACGGCGGCGGCCAGCCGACCGGCGCCCTGGCCGAGGCCATCACCGCCGCCTTCGGCTCGTTCGACAAGTTCAAGGAAGAGTTCACCAAGACTTCGGTCGGCACCTTCGGCTCCGGCTGGGGCTGGCTGGTGAAGAAGGCCGACGGCTCCCTGGCCCTGGCCAGCACCATCGGCGCCGGCTGCCCGCTGACCAGTGGCGACACCCCGCTGCTGACCTGCGACGTCTGGGAACACGCCTACTACATCGACTACCGCAACCTGCGTCCGAAGTACGTCGAGGCGTTCTGGAACCTGGTCAACTGGACCTTCGTTGCCGAGCAGTTCGAAGGCAAGACCTTCAAGGCCTGATTGTTCGCCTTGAATGCAAAAGACCCGGCCTGAGTGCCGGGTTTTTTGTTGCCTGGCATGACACCGTCGCATTCGGCAACGACATACCTGACAGAAATGTTTGCAACCGATCCACGCGCTCTTGCTCAGACCGCATAGCGCGCTAACATCAACCTTCTGGAAAGTTGACGCAGCGCACTCAAGTCGCATGACCGTTCGACCGATACAGAGCCAAGGGCAATTCCGTCGACGGACGGGTTGCCTGCCGGGGTATCAGGTCGATAGTCTCACGCCATGGTTGATGGCAAAATAATGGCATGCGCATGGATTAAGGAAACCCCATTGAAGCTGGAATTTCGAAACAGCTTATCGGTCAAGCTGCTGAGGGTCGTACTGCTCTCGGCGCTGGCTGTCGGCGTCGTACTCAGCTGTGCGCAGATCGTCTATGACGCCTACAAGACCCGCCAGTCCGTGAACAACGATGCCCAGCGCATCCTCGACATGTTCCGCGACCCATCGACCCAGGCGGTGTACAGCCTCGACCGGGAAATGGGCATGCAGGTGATGGAAGGCCTGTTCCAGGACGAGTCGGTGCGCATGGCCTCCATCGGCCACCCCAACGAAACCATGCTGGCGGAAAAATCCCGGCCGCTGCAGGACATGTCCATGCGCTGGCTGACCGACCTGATCCTCGGCCAGGAGCGTACCTACACCACGCAGCTGGTCGGCCGCGGCCCGTACAGCGAGTATTACGGCGACCTGAGCATCACCCTCGACACCTCCTCCTACGGCGAGGACTTCCTGATCAACGCCGTGATCATCTTCATCTCCGGCGTGCTCAGGGCGCTGGCCATGGGCCTGGTGCTGTACCTGGTGTACCACTGGCTGCTGACCAAGCCACTGTCGAAGATCATCGACCACCTGACCCAGATAAACCCAGACCGTCCCAGCCAGCACCAGATTCCGCAGCTCAAGGGCCACGAGCGCAACGAGCTGGGCCTCTGGGTCAACACCGCCAACCAGTTGCTGGCCTCCATCGAACGCAACACCCACCTGCGCCACGAGGCCGAGAACAGCCTGCAGCGCATGGCCCAGTACGACTTCCTCACCGGCCTGCCCAACCGCCAGCAGTTGCAGCAGCAACTGGACAAGATCCTGGACGACGGTGGCCGCCTGCAACGCCGCGTCGCCGTCTTGTGCGTGGGCCTGGACGATTTCAAGGGCATCAACGAGCAGTTCAGCTATCAGGTCGGCGACCAGTTGCTGCTGGCCCTGGCCGACCGCCTGCGCGCCCACAGCGGCCGCCTCGGCGCCCTGGCCCGGCTGGGCGGCGACCAGTTCGCCCTGGTCCAGGCCAACATCGAACAGCCCTACGAAGCCGCCGAACTGGCCCAGAGCATCCTCGACGACCTCGAGGCGCCCTTCGACCTCGACCACCAGCAGATCCGCCTGCGCGCCACCATCGGCATCACCCTGTTCCCCGAGGACGGCGACAGCACCGAAAAGCTGCTGCAGAAGGCCGAGCAGACCATGACCCTGGCCAAGGCCCGCTCGCGCAACCGCTACCAGTTCTACATCGCCAGCGTCGACAGCGAAATGCGCCGCCGCCGCGAGCTGGAAAAAGACCTGCGCGAAGCCCTGCCGCGCAACCAGCTGTACCTGGTGTACCAGCCGCAGATCAGCTACCGCGACCACCGCGTGGTCGGCGTCGAGGCGCTGCTGCGCTGGCAGCACCCGGAGCTGGGCATGGTCCCGCCCGACCAGTTCATCCCCCTGGCCGAACAGAACGGCAGCATCATCAGCATCGGCGAATGGGTGCTCGACCAGGCTTGCCGACAACTGCGCGAATGGCATGACCAGGGCTTCAGCGAACTGCGCATGGCAGTCAACCTGTCCACCGTGCAACTGCACCACAACGAGCTGCCGCGGGTGGTCAACAACCTGCTGCAGGCCTACCGCCTGCCGCCGCGCAGCCTGGAACTGGAAGTCACCGAGACTGGCCTGATGGAAGACATCAGCACCGCCGCCCAGCACCTGCTGAGCCTGCGCCGCTCCGGCGCCTTGATCGCCATCGACGACTTCGGCACCGGCTATTCCTCGCTCAGCTACCTGAAATCGCTGCCGCTGGACAAGATCAAGATCGACAAGAGCTTCGTCCAGGACCTGCTCGACGATGACGACGACGCCACCATCGTTCGCGCCATCATCCAGCTGGGCAAGAGCCTGGGCATGCAGGTGATCGCCGAAGGCGTCGAGACCGCCGAGCAGGAGAGCTACATCATCGCCCAGGGCTGCCACGAGGGTCAGGGCTACCACTACAGCAAGCCGTTGTCCGCGCGCGAACTGACCAGTTTCCTCAAGCAGGCGCAACGCAACCAGGTTTCCGCCCTGTAAGCCCCCGCCGATCTTGGCGATGCACCGCGAACGGGCGTTTGCATGAAATGCGCGCCCGACTCTTTACAGCAAATGCAAATCTTTCGCATGATGTGGCGGTTTCGCGTGCCACGGCGCACGGTCCACCCTTGGTCCAACCACACGACGCAGGAAACCAACAATGATTCGAATGCCTCTGGCCTCCGCCAGTCTGCTGGCCATCGCCATCGCTCTCGCCGGTTGCGGCGAAGGCAAGGACGACAAGGCCGCCGCACCGCAAGCCCAGGCACCTGCAGCCGCCAGCACCACCGCCGCAGCGCCGGGGGCTGTCGATGAAGCGGCCGCCAAGGCCGTGGTCAAGCACTACGCCGACATGGTCCATGCCGTGTACAGCGACTCGCTGAGCACCGCCAAGCAACTGCAGACCGCCGTCGACGCGTTCCTGGCCAAGCCCAACGACCAGACCCTGAAGGCCGCCCGTGACGCCTGGGTCGCCTCGCGCGTGCCGTACCTGCAGAGCGAAGTGTTCCGCTTCGGCAACACCATCATCGATGACTGGGAAGGCCAGGTGAACGCCTGGCCCCTGGACGAAGGCCTGATCGACTACGTCGACAAGAGCTACGAGCACGCCCTGGGCAACCCGGCGGCCAACGCCAACATCATCGCCAACACCGAGATCCAGGTCGGCGAAGACAAGATCGACGTCAAGGACATCACCCCCGAGAAGCTCGCCACCCTCAACGAGCTGGGCGGCTCGGAGGCCAACGTCGCCACCGGCTACCAC
This sequence comes from Pseudomonas sp. 2hn, assembly GCF_019646095.1. Taxonomy (NCBI): domain Bacteria; kingdom Pseudomonadati; phylum Pseudomonadota; class Gammaproteobacteria; order Pseudomonadales; family Pseudomonadaceae; genus Pseudomonas; species Pseudomonas sp. 2hn. The sequence continues at coordinate 4,769,924 of NZ_CP081016.1, forward strand.
GCCATCGAGTTCCTGCTCTGGGGCCAGGACCTCAATGGCACCGGCCCGGGCGCGGGCAACCGCCCGGCTTCCGACTACCTGGAGGGCAAGGGCGCCACGGGCGGCCACAACGACCGTCGCCGCGCCTACCTGAAAGCGGTCACCGACCTGCTGGTCAAGGACCTCGAAGAGATGGTCGGCAACTGGGCGCCGAACGTCGCCGACAACTACCGCGCCACCCTCGAAGGCGAGCCGGCCAACGACGGCCTGCGCAAGATGCTGTTCGGCATGGGCAGCCTGTCGCTGGGCGAACTGGCCGGCGAGCGCATGAAGGTCTCGCTGGAAGCCAACTCGCCGGAAGACGAGCACGACTGCTTCAGCGACAACACCCACTACTCGCACTTCTACGACGCCAAGGGCATCCGCAACGTCTACCTGGGCGAGTACACCCGTGTCGACGGCACCAAGCTGAGCGGCCCGAGCCTGTCGTCGCTGGTGGCCAAGGCCGACCCGGCCACCGACGCCACCCTCAAGGCCGACCTGGAAGCCACCGAGGCCAAGATCCAGGTGATCGTCGACCACGCCCTCAAGGGCGAGCACTACGACCAGCTGATCGCCGCCGACAACGCCGCCGGCAACCAGATCGTGCGTGACGCCATCGCCTCGCTGGTCAAGCAGACCGGCGCGATCGAGCAGGCCGCGGGCAAGCTGGGCATCGACAACCTGAACCCGGATACCGCCGATCACGAGTTCTGATCAGCGTCGCGGTTCAGCAGAGGCGGCCTTCGGGCCGCCTTTTTGTTTTCCAGCAACACCACCGCCCCCTTGTAGGAGCGGCCTTGTGCCGCGAAAGGGTCGCGAAGCGGCCCCAGGGTTTCGGTGTTGACGCAAAGATTGCTGGGGCCGCTTCGCGGCCCTTTCGCGGCACAAGGCCGCTCCTACAGGCACCGTGGCCAGCTGACATGGATTTCATCCAGCAATTGCAAATTGCTCTTATTCAAACACCCCCGGCCTGATAAGCTTGCACGCCGGTTTTTCGCCCATGCCCAGGATCCTCGATGTCCTTGCTCCGCCTAAGCCCCCTGCTGCTGGCCCTCGCCCTCGCCGCCTGTGACGACGCTCCGCGTTTCACCCAGGCCGAGCCCGGCGAAGCCCTCTCCGGCGGCAAGGCCACGGTGCAACGCAGCGACCGCAACGCCTATTCTCTGCCCTCGGCCAACCTCACCCCCGAGCGGCGCCTGGATTTCGCCGTGGGCAATAGCTTCTTTCGCAACCCCTGGGTGATCGCCCCCTCCACCACCACCGCCCGCGATGGCCTCGGCCCGTTGTTCAACACCAACGCCTGCCAGAACTGCCACGTGCGCGACGGTCGCGGCCATCCGCCGGAGCCGGACGACAGCAACGCGGTGTCGATGCTGGTGCGCCTGTCGATCCCCGACCAGCCCTACTACGCCCGCGAGATCGAGCGCCTGGGCGTGGTCCCCGAACCGGTCTACGGCACCCAGCTGCAGGACATGGCCATCCCCGGCGTGGCCCCGGAAGGCAAGGTACGGGTGAGTTACGACAATCACAGCGTCACTTTCAAGGACGGCCACCAGGTCGAACTGCGCCGCCCGACCCTGCAGATCACCCAGCTCGGCTACGGCCCGCTGCACCCGGACACCCGTTTCTCGGCCCGGGTCGCCCCGCCGATGATCGGCCTGGGCCTGCTCGAAGCCATCCCCGAGGCCGACCTGCTGGCCAACGAAGACCCGGACGACCTCAACCGCGACGGTATTCGCGGCCGCGCCAACCGAGTTTGGGACGACGCCCAGGGCAAGACCGTGATCGGCCGCTTCGGCTGGAAGGCCGGGCAGCCCAACGTCAACCAGCAGAACGTGCACGCCTTCGCCGGCGACATGGGCCTGACCACCACCCTGCTGCCAAAGGACGACTGCACCGCGGCGCAGGTCGATTGCCTGGCCGCGCCCAACGGCGACGGCCAGGGTGGCGAGAAGGAAGTCAGCGACAACATCCTGCGTCTGGTCACTTTCTACACCCGCAACCTCGCCGTGCCGGCGCGGCGCAACGTCGATGCGCCGCAGGTGCTCGCGGGCAAGAACCTGTTCTACCAGGCGGGCTGCCAGGGTTGCCACACGCCGCAGTTCACCACCGCCGCCGATGCGTCCGAGCCGGAACTGGCCGGCCAGGTGATCCGCCCCTACAGCGACCTGCTGCTGCACGACATGGGCCCAGGCCTGAGCGACGAGCGCACCGAATTCGCCGCCAATGGCCAGGACTGGCGCACCCCACCGCTGTGGGGCATCGGCCTGAGCGAAACCGTCAGCGGCCACAGCCAGTTCCTCCACGACGGTCGCGCCCGCAACCTGCTCGAAGCCGTGCTCTGGCACGGTGGCGAGGCCCAGGCGGCGCGCGATCACGTACTGACCTTCAATGCCGAGCAGCGTGCCGCGCTGCTGGCGTTTCTGAATTCCCTTTAAACCGCACAAGGAGCCGGGCATGTTCCGACCCAAACTGTTGTTCACCAGCCTCGCCGCCCTCGCCCTCGGCGCCTGCTCGCCGCAAGATCCGCAGGCAGTGACCTCCGCGGCCATCGCCAAGCAGGTGATCCTGCCGACCTACAGCCGCTGGGTCGAGGCCGACCGGCAGCTGGCCGCCAGCGCCCTGGCCTACTGCGAAGGCAAACAGTCCCTGGAGACCGCCCGCGCCGACTTCCTCGACGCGCAGAAGGCCTGGGCCGAGCTGCAGCCGCTGCTGGTCGGCCCGCTGGCCGAGGGTAACCGCCCTTGGCAGGTACAGTTCTGGCCCGACAAGAAGAACCTGGTCGGTCGCCAGGTCGAGCAGCTGGTCAACGGCGAACAGGCGGTCACCGCCGAGTCGCTGGGCAAGGCCAGCGTGGTGGTGCGTGGCCTGTCGGCCTACGAATACATCCTGTTCGACAGCAAGCCGGACATCGCCAGCGCCGAGCAGAAGGCCCGCTACTGCCCGCTGCTGGTGGCCATCGGTGAACACCAGAAGGCCCTGGCCGAGGAGATCCTCAAGGGCTGGAACAGCACCGACGGCATGCTGTCGCAAATGACCAAGTTCCCCAACCAGCGCTACGCCGACTCCCACGAGGCGATTGCCGACCTGCTGCGGGCCCAGGTCACCGCCCTGGACACCCTGAAGAAGAAACTCGGCGCGCCGATGGGCCGGCAGAGCAAGGGGATCGCGCAGCCGCTGCAGGCCGAGGCCTGGCGCAGCCACTCGTCGATCAAGAGCCTGGAAGCCTCGCTCAAGGCCGCCCAGACCGTTTGGGTCGGGGTCGACAACCAGGGCTTGCGCGGCCTGCTGGGCAAGGATCAGGCGGCACTGGTGCAAAAGATCGACGATGCCTACGCTGCGGCGATCAAGCTGCTGGCCGACAACCAGAAGACCCTGGGCGAGTTGCTTGCCGACGACGCCGGCAAGCAGACCCTCAACCAGATCTACGACGCGCTCAACGTCGTCCACCGCCTGCACGAAGGCGAGCTGGCCAAGGCGTTGAACATCCAGCTGGGCTTCAATGCCAACGACGGTGACTGATCATGCTGCGACGCCAGGCCCTGAAACTCGGTAGCGTGTTGCTCAGCGCCCTGACCCTGGGCGGCTGGAGCCTGTTCCGCGGCAAGGGCAGCGAACCCTTGCTGCTGTCGGCGCGCGACGACGGCGACGGCAAGCACTATGCCGTCGGCTTCCGCCTGGACGGCACCCAGGTGTTCAGCACCCAGGTGGCCCAGCGTTGCCATGCGATCATCAACCACCCGACGCTGCCGATCGCCTTGTTCGTCGCGCGCCGGCCCGGTACCGAGAGCTACCTGGTCGACCTGCGCGACGGCCGGCTGCTGCAGACCCTCGCCTCGCAAGCGCAGCGGCACTTCTACGGCCATGCGGTGATCCACAAGGATGGCGAGTGGCTGTACACCACCGAGAACGACACCACCGATCCCGGCCGCGGCGTCCTGGGCGTCTATCGGTTCGAAGGCGAACGCCTGGTGCACAGCGGCGAGCTTTCCACCCACGGCATCGGCCCTCATGAGGTGGCCTGGCTGCCCGATGGCGAGACCCTGGTGGTGGCCAACGGCGGTATCCGCACCGAGGCCGAGAGTCGGGTGGAAATGAACCTCGACGCGATGGAGCCGAGCCTGGTGCTGATGCAGCGCGACGGCACCCTGCTGAGCAAGGAGACCCTGGCCCAGCAGATGAACAGCGTGCGCCACCTGGCGGTGGGCGACGATGGCACCATCGCCGCCTGCCAGCAGTTCATGGGTGGCTCGGAAGAGACCGCCGAGCTGCTGGCGATCAAGCGTCCTGGCGAGCCGTTCAAGGCCTTCCCGGTGCCGGAGCGCCAGCTGCAGTCGATGGCCCAGTACACCGCCAGCGTCGCGATTCACAGCGACCTGCGCCTGGTGGCCTTGACCGCGCCACGGGCCAATCGCCTGTTCATCTGGGACCTGGACAGCGGCGCGGTGAAACTCGATGCGCCGATGCCCGATTGCGCCGGGGTCGGGGCAGTGAAGGATGGCTTCGTCGTCACCTCCGGGCAGGGGCGTTGCCGGTTCTACGATTGCCGCAAGGCGGAGCTGATCGGCCAGCCGATGAACCTGCCTTCGGGCTTCTGGGACAATCACCTGCATCTGGTCTGATTTGTCGTAAAAGCCATCGCGGGGCAAGTTTATCCCTCCCCTTTTCGCAAAAACCGACAATACTTTCCCCCACCGCACGTGGGCCAGATCGCCCGTGGTCGTGCCCAGTGAATAACAAACCCACATCCAGGGAACCGGACCATGTTGCGCCGCCGCATGCTGATCATGTTGGCCGTCGTCCTGCTGATCGTGTTGATCCTGGGGGGCATCAAGGCCTTTTCCATCTACCAGCAGGTGCAGATGTTCTCGCAGCCCCGGCCGCCGGTAAGCGTGGCCGCGGCCCAGGCCGAGCTGCGCCAGTGGCAGGAGCGCCTGCCGGCGGTCGGCAGCCTCAAGGCCTATCAAGGCGTGGAGCTGAGCCTGGAAGTCGCCGGCACGGTGAAGTCCCTGCACTTCGAGTCCGGGCAACAGGTGAAGGCCGGCCAGTTGTTGCTGCAACTGGACAGCGACCAGGAGACCGCCCTGCTCGGCACCGCCCAGGCCGACCTGGGGCTGGCCAAGGTCGACTTCGGTCGGGGCAGCCAGCTGGTCGGTGATTCAGCCATCTCCCGCGGCGAGTTCGACCGCCTGACCACCCAGTACCGGCGCAACCAGGCGGTGGTCGAACAGCTCAAGGCCTCGCTGGCGAAAAAGAGCATCAGTGCCCCGTTCAGCGGCACCATCGGCATCCGCCAGGTGGACGTCGGCGCCTACCTGGCCAGCGGCACGGTGATCGCCACCCTGCAGGACCTGTCCAGCCTCTACGTCGATTTCAATGTGCCCGAGCAGGCGCTGCCGCACCTGAGCCTCGGCCAGCGGGTGCTGGCACAGGTGGCCGCCTATCCCGAGCAGACCTTCCCCGCCAGCCTCAGCGCGATCAACCCCAAGGTCGAGGAAAGCACCCGCAACCTGCTGGTCCGTGCCACCCTGGCCAACCCCGATGGCAAGCTGCTGCCGGGCATGTTCGCCAGCCTGCAAGTGCTGTTGCCCGACCCGCAGCCGCAGGTGGTGGTGCCGGAGAACGCCATCACCTACACCCTCTATGGCAACTCGGTGTACCGGGTCAGCGAGAAAAAGGGCGAGGACGGCCAGCCCCAACGTGACGCCAACGGCCAGCCGCAGCTGATCGCCGAGCAGCTCACCGTGCAGACCGGCGAGCGCCGCGAGGGCTGGGTCGTGGTGCTCAAAGGGCTGCAGGCTGGCGATCAGGTGGTCACCGCCGGCCAGCTCAAGCTGACCCCCGGCGCGGCGATCCGCATCAGCGCCGACACCGCCCTCAAGCCCGCCGCGCCCGGCGCGAAGTGAACGGGAGGCGACCATGGCGTTCACCGACCCGTTCATCCGCCGCCCGGTGTTGGCTTGCGTGGTCAGCCTCCTGATCCTGCTGCTCGGCCTGCAGGCCTGGAGCAAGCTGCAGATCCGCCAGTACCCGCAGATGGAAAACGCCCTGATCACCGTGACCACCGCCTACCCCGGGGCCAATGCCGAGACCATCCAGGGCTACATCACCCAGCCCTTGCAGCAGAGCCTGGCCAGCGCCGACGGCATCGACTACATGACCTCGGTGAGCCGGCAGAACTTCTCGATCATTTCGGTCTACGCGCGGATCGGCGCCGACACCGACCGCCTGTTCACCCAGTTGCTGGCCAAGGCCAACGAGGTGCGCAACAAGCTGCCCCAGGACTCCGAGGACCCGGTGCTGAGCAAAGAGGCCGCCGATGCCTCGGCGCTGATGTACATCAGCTTCTACAGCAACGAGATGAGCAACCCGCAGATCACCGACTACCTGTCCCGGGTCATCCAGCCCAAACTGGCCACCCTGCCGGGCATGGCCGAGGCCGAGATCCTCGGCAACCAGGTGTTCGCCATGCGCATCTGGATCGACCCGGTGAAGTTGGCCGGCTTCGGCCTGTCGGCGGTGGACGTGACCAACGCCGTGCGCCGCTACAACTTCCTCTCCGCCGCCGGCGAGGTGAAGGGCGAGTACGTGGTCACCAGCATCAACGCCACCACCGAGCTGAAATCCGCCGAGGCCTTCGCCGCCCTGCCGGTCAAGACCAGCGGCGACAGCCGGGTGTTGCTGGGCGACGTGGCACGGGTGGAAATGGGCGCGGAAAACTATGACACGGTCAGTTCGTTCGACGGCACGCCGTCGGTGTACATCGGCATCAAGGCGACGCCTGCGGCCAACCCGCTGGAGGTGATCAAGGAAGTGCGACGGATCATGCCGCAGCTGGAAGAGGAACTGCCTTCGAGCCTCAAGGTGTCCATCGCCTACGACGCCACCCTGTTCATCCAGGCGTCCATCGACGAGGTGATCAAGACCCTCGGCGAAGCAGTGCTGATCGTCATAGTCGTGGTGTTCCTGTTCCTCGGAGCCCTGCGCTCGGTGGTGATCCCGGTGGTGACCATCCCGCTGTCGATGATCGGCGTGCTGTTCTTCATGCAGATGATGGGCTACTCGCTGAACCTGCTGACGCTGCTGGCCATGGTGCTGGCCATCGGCCTGGTGGTGGACGACGCGATCGTCGTGGTGGAAAACATCCACCGTCATATCGAGGAGGGCAAGACGCCCTTCGACGCGGCCCTGGAAGGTGCCCGCGAGATCGCCCTGCCGGTGGTGTCGATGACCATCACCCTGGCCGCGGTGTACGCGCCCATCGGCTTTCTCACCGGGCTGACCGGTGCCTTGTTCAAGGAGTTCGCCCTGACCCTGGCCGGAGCGGTGGTCATCTCCGGCATCGTCGCCCTCACCCTGTCGCCGATGATGTGCGCCCTGCTGTTGCGCCACGAGCAGAACCCCAGTGGCCTGGCCCACCGCCTGGACCTGATTTTCGACGCGCTCAAGGTGTGCTACCAGCGCCTGCTGCACGGCACCCTGAACAGCCGCCCGGTGGTGCTGGTGTTCGCCGTGCTGATCCTGTGCCTGATTCCGGTCTTGCTGATGTTCACCCGCAACGAACTGGCGCCGGAGGAGGACCAGGGGGTGATCTTCATGATGAGCAGCTCGCCGCAGACCGCCAACCTGGACTACCTCAACGCCTACACCGACCAGTTCACGCCGATCTTCAAGCGCTTCCCCGAGTACTACTCGTCGTTCCAGATCAACGGTTTCAACGGTGTGCAGAGCGGGATCGGCGGCTTCCTGCTCAAGCCCTGGAACGAGCGCGAGCGTACGCAGATGCAGTTGTTGCCGCTGGTGCAGGCCGAGCTTGAGCAGATCGGCGGCCTGCAGATCTTCGGTTTCAACCTGCCGTCGCTGCCCGGCACCGGCGAGGGCCTGCCGTTCCAGCTGGTGATCAACACCGCCGGTGACTACCCGGCCCTGCTGGAGGTGGCCCAGCGGGTCAAGGAGCGCGCCCAGGCGTCGGGCAAGTTCGCCTTCCTCGACATCGACCTGGCCTTCGACAAGCCCGAGGTGGTGATCGACATCGACCGCGCCAAGGCGGCGCAGATGGGGGTGTCGATGGACACCCTGGGCAGCACCCTGGCGACCTTGCTGGGCGAGGCCGAGATCAACCGCTTCACCCTCGAAGGCCGCAGCTACAAGGTCATCGCCCAGGTCGAGCGCCCATACCGGGCCAACCCTGGCTGGCTAAATAACTACTACGTGAAGAACGAGCAGGGCCAGCTGCTGCCGCTCGCGACCCTGATCACCCTCAGCGACCGCGCCCGGCCGCGCCAGCTCAACCAGTTCCAGCAGTTGAACTCAGCGATCATCCAGGGGGTGCCGCTGGTGAGCATGGGCGAGGCCCTGGAAACCGTGCGCGCCATCGCTCGCGAGGAGGCGCCCGAGGGGTTCTCGCTGGACTATGCCGGGACGGCGCGGCAATTCGTCCAGGAGGGCAGCGCGTTGTGGGTGACCTTCGGCCTGGCGCTGGCGATCATCTTCCTGGTGCTGGCGGCGCAGTTCGAGAGTTTTCGGGATCCGCTGGTGATTCTGGTGACGGTGCCGTTGTCGATCTGCGGGGCGTTGTTGCCCTTGTTCCTGGGGGTATCGAGCATGAACATCTATACCCAGGTGGGGTTGGTGACCCTGATCGGGCTGATCACCAAGCATGGGATTCTCATTGTCGAGTTTGCCAATCAGCTACGGGATGAGCGGGGGCTTGGGGTACGGGAGGCGATCGAGGAAGCTGCCGCGATTCGCCTGCGGCCGGTGCTGATGACCACGGCGGCCATGGTGTTTGGCATGGTGCCCTTGATTTTGGCCTCTGGGGCCGGGGCGGTCAGCCGGTTTGATATCGGGATGGTGATTGCTACCGGGATGTCGGTTGGGACGTTGTTTACGTTGTTTGTTTTGCCTTGTATTTATAGTGTTTTGGCGCATAAGGGAGGGGTTGGTGTTCGTGGGTGATTGTTTTTGGTTTTGTATGCGCATTCATTGGCGATGGTGACGCATAGTCACCTTTCCGCCCTTACGGCGGGTCCCTTTTTGAAGGATCAAAATCTATGGTCACCCCGTTTTCTGCAATACTGTTCATCAGATGAAATGGATGGCTTGCGTAAATCTATCCGGCGTCTGATGGGCTCGTATCCGCCCGCGCCACGATGAGCGTTCGCACCTGACAATCCTTAAAAAGTAAGCGGCTTCCAAGAGCCATTTTTGATCCCAGGATCATCGTCAGGCCGATCGGCCGTTTGTTTCATCTGTTGTACAGCTATCGCAAAACCTGATGGTGAAACACGGTGCAGCACTACGGGGTCAGGCGTTCATGGCGCCTGGCTCCGTTTTATATTGCGTGTGCCGAGTGGTAATGGCCCAAGCGATGCGTGCCAGTTTGTTGGCCAACGCGCAGGCCACCACGTTGGAGTGACGTCGAGCGAGCAGTGAGCGCACCCAATCGGCTAATGGGCCTTTCTGGTACTTCAAACGCATCAGGTAAACCCGTGCGCATTGCACCAGCAAGCGTCGAAGGTTCTTGTCGCCGCGCTTGCTAATCCCCAGCAAATTCTGTCTGCCACCGGTACTGTACTGACGGGGCACCAGACCTACAGAGGCCGCAAAGTCCCGGCTACTGCCGTATTGCTGGCCATCGCCCATTTCCACAGCCAGCAGGCTGGCGGTGATCGGTCCGACACACGGAATACTCAGCAAACGACTACCCAGATCATCGTCAGTCAGCTGGCTCACCAGCTCTTCGTCCAACAACTTGATCTGCTCGCTCAGGTAGACGAAATGCTCATGTAGCCGCTGCAACAATGCGACAAGACGTACAGGCAAGTCGTGCTCTTCAAGCACAGAAGCGAGGCGTTTGACCACTGCCAGTCCGGTCGGCAGGCTGACGCCGAATTCGAGCAGGAACCCATGCATCTGGTTCACCGTCTTGGTTCGGTCGCGGATCAATGATTCACGCATCCGATGAGAAACAGAGAGCGTTTGCTGCTCAGGCGATTTTGGCGTCACAAAGCGCATGGAAGGCCGGGAAGCAGCTTCGCAGATGGCTTGCGCATCAACGAAGTCGTTTTTGTTGCTCTTGACGAAAGGCTTAACAAACTGAGGCGAGATCAGCTTGGCTTCATGCCCCATCGCCGTGAGTTCTCGAGCCAGATAGTGCGAACAGGCACAGGCCTCCATCACCACCGTGCAGGGAGGATGATTGGCCAGAAACCGCATCATCTGCAGCCTTGAGCACTTCTTGCGCGATACCTCTTTGCCGAACTTGTCCTGGGCATGCAGGTGGAAGGTATGTTTGCCGATGTCGATGCCGATCAGTGTCACGGTGCTCATGATGACGGTCTCCGAAGAAAAAACACCCTGCGAAAGCGTACGCCTCGCAGGGTGCCGGGGTGACCATCTCATTAAGGAACCAAAAAATCCTCGCTCCATTCATCCGGCCCCTACGCTGCGCTCCGGGGTCCCCTCGCTCCGTTCTTGCTCCCGGGAGGACCGCGCTGAACGCCCCATCCTGGGGCGCAGCGCTTGACGGCCATCCATGGCCGTCACCTCCCTCCGCAAGAACTCCGCTCGGCCTCCTGAAGTCGCAATTGGTGTTGCCTGAACTACCGCGTGCTTAGAAGCAAGAGCAAGAGTAAGAGCAAGAGCAAGAGCAAGAGCAAGAGCAAGAGCAAGAAATTCAAAGTTATTTATTTGACAGTTAGTTATGTACTAATTGTTCCGACCCATTCGCGGGGCAAGCCCGCTCCTACAGGGTTTTATATCACGGCGACTATTGCGTGGGAGCGGGCTTGCCCCGCGATGCGATCGAGAGATGAATTAAGTTTAAACTAGCGACAGCTGCGCAAGTCCAGGCGCCGCTCGTAACTTCGCGACTTCAGGAGGCCGAACGCAGGACTTGCGGAGGGAGGTGACGGGCATGGATGCCCGTCAAGCGCTGGGGCCCAGGATGGGCCCTGCAGCGCGGTCCTCCCGGGAGCAAGGCCGGAGTGAGGGGACCCGGAGCGAAGCGTAGGGCCGGATGAATGGAGCGAGGATTTTTTGGTGACTTTTTGATCCTTCAAAAAGTTACCCGCCGTAAGGGCGGAAAGGTGAATAAGCGTCGACATCGCAAATGAATGCGCATACAACTTCAAAAACAAAACACCAACCAACCAACCAACCAACCAACCAACCAACCAACTACGAACCCCAAATAAACAAACGCCAGAGATCCATAAACAAACCCCTGGCGCAAAACACATAACCCACGTCAACCAAACGGCCGCAACCCCTGCCTCATCCCAAACAAGAACAACAGAAGATCATGATCCGGCTCAGCCCGCCCCCGCTCTTCCCTGGCCACCCGTGGTAACGGACACACCCCACCGACCTCAGCCTTGCTGAAGACCGTAGGCCGCGGCTGCTCCCAGGCCGCCGCCGCCGCCGTGGTCACCGCCAACGCCGCGACCAGGAATAAAGCTCGAGCGATTTCTAGTTTCATTGCTCTAAACCTTTGACCGCGCTGCCAAACGCCATTTGGTAAAAATAGAGCAAGGTCTGCCATTCCGCCTCGTTGAACGACGAGTGGCGGCGCAACTGCCGCAGGTCGTTATAGGCCGCCCGCTGGCAACTGATCCGCCGCCGGCATTTCTCGAGGTCCAGCAACGCCACTTCCACACGCGCCTGGTCGCCCTCGCCCAGTACCTTGACGAACACATGCTTGCCGTACAGACAGCCATGCTGCCAATGCCCCAGGTGCATGCGCGCCAGGTTGTCGGCCAAATCCTTGAGCATGCGCTCGTGCACCGCCTGCGGGTAATGCTCGCGGGCCCCCGAGGCATGCCAGGCATCGAGGTCGACGAAACCATCGAGCGCCTCGCTGACCAACAACGCCCGCCACTGATGATCCGCATCGCGCTCGGCCCCGGCATAGACGATTCGCGGTACCCGCACGCCCAGTTGCTCGAAACTGTTCAGCGCATCGAGTTCGCGCAACACCGTGGGGCGCCCGAACGGATGCAGCAGGCTGCGGTAGATGTGCCCGACCTGACGTTTGGCATACAGCAGATGGCCATCGCCGTCGCTCAGGCGCTGCACGCCACTTTCGCCACCACGCCGCTGGTTGGGCTCCTCGACCCACTCCCCCTGCTGCTGCCAGTAGTAGTCGAACTGCCTGGACTGATTCTGGACTACCGCCATCACTCATTACCCCTTGCGCAATACGTACACTCGCCACATGGCATAGAACGGCAGAAAGTCGAGTCGTTCCTGAATTCTGAATCCCGCTGACACAAATTCTTCTTCAACTGTAGCCGCCGGTAACACGAAGCGGTTCTGGTAGCTGTCCTGCGCGGCCCGGGCACTGCGCCTGGCTTCGAGCTTGCGGCGGCGCCAGGCCTTGAAATTGCCATCCACCCACAGTGAAAGGATTACGCTGTCGCGGCTAACTCGTTGAAACTCCGAAAGAATTGTCTTCCGATGGGCCGGATCACCGATATGGTGGAACAGGCGCATGCAAAAGATGCTGTCGACCGCGTTGTCCGGCAGGTCGATGGCGAACGCGGAAGTCTGCAAGGGGCGTACCCGCGCAACCACCTCTGGCGGTTGTGACGCACAGGCTGTCTCGATCATCGCCGCCGAATTGTCGGCACCGATGATCACGCGGTTGGCCTTTTCGGCCAGCAGCGGCCAGAACCGTCCGGCGCCGCAGGGCAGGTCGAGCACCAGGCCAGGCTCACCGGCCAGCGCCAGGGCGCGGCGGGCCAGTTGCTCGTCACGCTGGTGGGAAAGGCGTCGAGCCAGGCCATCCTGATGCTTGAGGAAGTATTCCCGGGCGTGATTGCGGTCGTACTTGTCCGAGAATTCGAGTTTGATGGGGCTACGCATTGGACATCTCCTGACTCCAGTGCGCTCACCTTAGGTAGGCAAGCGTTGGAATCAGGTCATGTCGATGTGAAAAATCTGTCAGCGCCCAATGCAGGTGTTACAGGACGTTAATCAGGATCCAATAGCCCATCCCGGCCTTCACCGTCCTGCACCACTTTCGTACCCTGGCTCAGGTCGACCTGGAAGCGGCAGCCATGGGGCAGCGTCGCGGTCAGGGTGACGCGCCAGCCCTGGTCGTCACAGATGCGTTGCACCAGCGACAACCCCAGGCCCAGGCCCTCGCCACGGCGCTCGTCGCCTCGCACGAACGGCCGGAACATCGCCTCGCGCTGCTCCTCCGGAATCCCCACGCCACTGTCCTCGACACTGAAACCGTTGGCCTCAAGGCTCAGGCGGATATAGCCGCTGTCGGTGTAATGCGCCGCGTTGCGCAAGAGGTTACCCATCACCGACTGCAGGAACGTGGCGTTGTACAGCACCGGGCTGGCACTGACTCGACCATCGTAGTAAAGCGCCAGCCCCTTCTGTTCGATGGTGTCACGCCATACCCCTATCAGATCGTCGCCCACCTCGCGCAAGCTTGCCCGTGAAGCGACGGCACCTTCATCGCGCTGGGCACGGGCAAGCATCAGGAAGGTCTTCACCAGTTCGCGCATTTCCTCGGTTGCCCGTGCAATGCGTTCGACCTGGCTGCGCGCCCGCACATCAAGGCCGGGGTTTTCCATCAACAGCTCGCAAGAGGTCGCCAGGACCATCAACGGCGTGCGCAGCTCATGACTGACATCGCTGGTGAACAACCGCTCTCGGGTCAGGGCGTCCCGAAGACGCCCCAAGGTATCGTCGAAGGCAACGGCCAGCTGGCCGACCTCGTCCGCCGCGTAGTCCGGCGCCAACGGCGGCGCCAGGCCCAGCAACTGGTCACGGTGGCGCACCTGGCGCGCCAGGCGGATCACCGGCGCCATCACCCGCCGCGCCAGCAACCAGCCGAGGATCACCGCCAGGGCCAGGCTGAGCACGAAGCCGACCACCACCACGGCGAACAGCACCCGCTCGCGCTCCTCGAAATCGCTCTGGTCCTGCAGCAGCACATAGCGCCGCCCGTCGACGATCTCGACCATGGCATGGTACGAAAGCTGGTCGCGAAACACCTCGTGGAAGCCCGCATCCAGGTGACGCAGGTCCTTGGGCAACTCGAAGTCATCGCGCCCGCCACTGAAATAGAACAGCTGGTCGGGGCGTGGCCGGTGGCTCCAGTCGCTGACGCTGTCCATGCGCAGCAGGCGCTGCAGATCGCCACCGAGCACCGAGGAGATCAAGCGTTCCTCGACCAGGTGCACCGTGGCGACGATGCCGAAGGCGAAGGCCCCGGCCACCAGCGCGCTCATCAACGCGAATGCGATGATGATGCGCTGGGCAAGGCTCTGCTTAAACTCCATCGCGACCCTCGGCGAGGCGATAGCCGACGCCATGGACGGTATGCAGCAGGGGCTTGTCGAACGGCTTGTCGATCACCTGGCGCAACTGGTGGACGTGACTGCGCAGGCTGTCGCTGTCCGGGCAGTCGTCGCCCCACAGCGCTTCCTCGAGTACTTCCCGACGCAACACATGAGGGCTCTTCTGCATCAACACGGCCAGCAGCTTCAGGCCGACCGGGTTGAGCTTGAGCAGGCGCCCCTGGCGGGTCACCTCCAGGGTATCGAGGTCGTAGCTCAGGTCGGCGACCTGCAAGGTACGCCGCCCTCCACCCTGGGCGCGGCGCAGCACGGCCTCGATGCGCGCCGCCAGTTCGGATAGCGCGAACGGCTTGAGCAGGTAATCGTCCGCGCCCGAGCGGAAGCCCTGCAGACGGTCGTCCAGCTGGTCGCGGGCGGTGAGCATGATCACCGGCGTGTCGCGCCGGGCATCCTCGCGCAGACGCTTGCACAGCGTATAGCCATCGATGCCCGGCAACATGATGTCGAGCACGATCAGGTCGTAGTGTTCGGTCGCGGCCAGGTGCAGGCCGGACAGGCCATCCTGGGCACAGTCGACGGTGTAGCCCTTCATGCCGAGGTAGTCGGCCAGGTTGGCCAGAATATCGCGGTTGTCTTCAACCAAAAGAATGCGCATCGAGGTCTCCTGTGCGGCGCTTCGCCGGGCGCGGCAGGCGCAGCTTACGGCCAATGCCTGCATGGTGCCATGCCCTGGCTCGAAATCTCCGAACTTGACAGTTTTTTCACCGATCATTCACGCACTCAGGATAGCGGGCACCTGACAATGCACGGTCTTTTCCATCCTCTGGAGTCACCATGCAGGCATCCGTGCGCCCTCGCCCGATCAACCCGTGGCTGTACCTGGGCATCCCTTTCGTCACCGCCGTGGCCTTGATCCTGCTCGAATGGACATCGCTGGACATGGATGTGGCCAACCTGTTCTACGACCCGGTTGCCAGTCAGTTCATCGGTCGCCACAGCTACCTGCTGGAGACCATCCTGCATGACCGGGTCAAGCAGGGCGTGATCGTCTTCGGGCTGCTGGCCGTGGTCGGCTTCGCCCTGAGTTTTTTCTGGCAGCGGCTGCTGGGCTGGCGCCGCGAGCTGGGTTGCCTGGTGTTGGCGCTGGGGCTGTCGACCGCCTTCGTCACGCCGCTGAAGAAGGTGACCCAGGTGCAATGCCCTTGGAGCCTGACCCAGTTCGGCGGCAAGGAGACCTACAGCAAGCTGCTGGAGCCGCGCCCTGCCACCGACAAGCCCGGATTGTGCTGGCCGGGTGGGCATGCCGCGACCGGGTTCTGTCTGTTCGGCCTGTTCTTCATGCTGCGCGACCGCCGTCCGCGCCTGGCACGGGTGGCGCTGGGGGTGGCCTTCGTGGCCGGCTCGGTACTGTCGATCGGACGGATGATGCAGGGCGCGCATTTCCTGTCGCATAACGTGTGGACGGCGGTGTTCTGCTGGTTGATCGGGCTGGGGTCGTACTACCTGGTGCTGTATCGCAGAGGCGTTGCCAGGGCACCGGTGGCCGAACACCGCGCCGTCTGATGAGCAATCGCGGGGCAAGCCCGCTCCCACGCTTGCGACGATGCCAGACATGGCAAACGAAAAAGCCCCGCACTAGGCGGGGCTTTTTCTTGGTGCAGGGGGTAAGGCTGGCTTACATCATGCCGCCCATGCCACCCATGCCGCCCATGTCAGGCATGCCAGCAGCTGGCTTGTCTTCCGGCAGGTCGGCAACCATGGCTTCGGTGGTGATCATCAGACCGCCGATCGAAGCTGCGGCTTGCAGGGCCGAACGGGTGACCTTGGCTGGGTCCAGGATGCCCATCTCGATCATGTCGCCGTATTCGCCGGTAGCGGCGTTGTAGCCGAAGTTGCCCGAACCTTGCTTGACCTTGTCAGCGACAACGCTTGGCTCGTCGCCGGCGTTGGCAGTGATCTGGCGCAGCGGGGCTTCGACGGCGCGACGCAGCAGGGCGATACCGACGTTCTGGTCTTCGTTGTCGCCTTTGAGGTTGACAATGGCAGCCAGGGAGCGAACCAGGGCAACGCCACCGCCAGGCACCACGCCTTCTTCGACGGCTGCACGGGTAGCGTGCAGGGCGTCTTCAACGCGGGCTTTCTTCTCTTTCATCTCGACTTCGGTGCCAGCACCGACCTTGATCACGGCAACACCGCCAGCCAGCTTGGCCAGACGCTCTTGCAGCTTCTCACGGTCGTAGTCCGAAGTGGTGTCGGCAACCTGGGCGCGGATCTGGGTGACGCGAGCCTGGATGTCGGCTTCTTCGCCAGCACCGTCGATGATGGTGGTGTTTTCCTTGGACAGGATCACGCGCTTGGCGTTACCCAGGTGCTCCAGGGTGGCGGTTTCCAGGGACAGGCCGATCTCTTCGGAGATCACGGTACCGCCGGTCAGGACGGCGATGTCCTGCAGCATGGCCTTGCGGCGGTCGCCGAAGCCCGGGGCCTTGACCGCGGCAACCTTGACGATGCCGCGCATGTTGTTGACCACCAGGGTGGCCAGGGCCTCGCCCTCGACGTCCTCGGCAACGATCAGCAGCGGACGGCCGGCCTTGGCAACGGCTTCCAGTACTGGCAGCAGCTCGCGGATGTTGGAGATCTTCTTGTCGACCAGCAGCAGCAGAGCGCCTTCCAGCTCGGCAACCATGGTGTCCGGCTTGTTGACGAAGTACGGCGACAGGTAGCCACGGTCGAACTGCATGCCTTCGACGACGGACAGTTCGTTTTCCAGGCCCGAGCCTTCTTCAACGGTGATCACGCCTTCTTTACCGACTTTTTCCATGGCTTCGGCGATGATTTCACCGATGGAGTTGTCGGAGTTGGCGGAGATGGTGCCGACCTGGGCGATGGCCTTGGAATCGGCGCATGGCTTGGACAGGTTTTTCAGTTCGGCAACAACGGCAGCAGTGGCCTTGTCGATACCGCGCTTGAGGTCCATCGGATTCATGCCGGCAGCGACGGCCTTCAGGCCTTCGTTGACGATGGCCTGGGCCAGGACGGTAGCGGTGGTGGTGCCGTCACCGGCAGCGTCGTTGGCCTTGGAAGCGACTTCCTTGACCAGCTGGGCGCCCATGTTCTCGAAGGCGTCTTTCAGTTCGATTTCTTTGGCGACGGAAACGCCGTCCTTGGTGATGGTCGGCGCGCCGAAGCTCTTGGCCAGGACCACGTTGCGGCCTTTCGGGCCCAGGGTCGCTTTTACCGCGTCAGCCAGAACGTTGACACCAACCAGCATTTTCTTACGGGCGGAATCGCCGAATTTTACGTCTTTAGCAGCCATGATCGTTTAATCCTTGGAATTCTTTGGAGTAACGGGAAGTCGGGGAAATCAGGCTTCGATAACGGCCAGGATTTCGTTCTCGGCCATGACCAGCAGGTCTTCGCCATCGACTTTCACGGTGTTGCTGCCCGAGTAAGGGCCGAAAACCACTTTGTCACCCACTTTCACGGCCAGCGCGCGTACTTCGCCGTTGTCCAGGATACGACCGGTGCCGACGGCAACGACTTCACCGCGGTTTGGTTTTTCAGCGGCCGAACCCGGCAGGACGATACCGCCAGCGGTTTTCGATTCTTCTTCGCTGCGACGGATGACGACGCGGTCATGCAGAGGACGAAGCTTCATTGTCGATCTCTCCCAAATTGTGGTTTTCATCGGCCGGTGTCGACACCGGCGGGTTGATTCGATCCGGCGTTGCCGGGCGTGGCCCGCACAGGGCGAACCACCTATGTCATGTCTGGTGTCGCCACCAGAAACCTTGCGGTGACACATACATGAGGCCGGGATATTCGATTACAAGGCTTGCTACAGAAAAATTTTCACAAGGTGTGAGAATCATCGTGGGAGCGGGCTTGCCCCGCGATCAGGGCGACCGGCCCCATCGCGGGGCAAGCCCGCTCCCACGCATTCCGAGACCTTTTCGCGGGTTACTTGTCGCGGCGCTCGTACTCGCCCTCGATCACGTTCGGACGATGGCCACCATCGCGGGGCTGGGCCTGGAATGGGTCATCCTGGAACGCGCGCTGGCGCAGGGCCTGTTCCTCGGCGCGACGACGCAGCTTTCCGGCAACCAGGCGGCGGGTGAACGGCAACAGGCAGAGCAGGCCCAGCACATCGCTGATGAAGCCTGGCAACAGCAACAGACCACCACCAACGGTGAGCATCAGGCCTTGGAACATGTCCTCAGCCGGCAGTTCGCCGCGCTGCAGGCTCTCACGGGCACGCAGGGCGGTGGCCAGACCGGCCACACGCATCACCAGCACACCCAGGGCGGAACCGGCGATGATCAGCAGCAGCGCCGGAAAGAAACCGATGGCCGCGCTGACCTTGACGAAGACGAACAGCTCCAGCACGGGAAAAAGCAATAACAGCAGTAGAAAAGCACGCATCAAGGGTTCCTCGACGGAAGAGAATCTTCCTGTAAGACCATCAGATGGATGCCTCGACGCCTGTTTTCAACCCTCTGCTTGCGTCGAATCCGGCCACTTGTCAGCGCGTGCCAGTAAAACCAAGGCCTCACGGACTTGTGTCGGCGTGTTGCAGGAAGCGGGGAAAGGCAACCAGTAAATACCCTGGCCAATACGCAGGTGCATACCCTCGCTGTCGATGCCGACCATGTGCGCCGAGCGTGGCAACCCTGCCAGTTTTACGTAGTGCTCAATGGCATTGGCATGGTCATCGTTCATATGCTCGATCATGCTTTTTTCAACCTCACCCGCGAAAGGGTTGGCCAGGGTCACCTGATCGAGCCAGTGGATTGCGCCGAAGCCGCCGATGTAGCGGTGACGTACCGGCTGGAGTACCCAGAAATCGAAGTCGTGGGCCTTGTGGTAATTGGCCGATTCAGGGAAGTACCGGTAGTAGCGGGCCGCGGCAGCCTCGATGGCCGCTTCGTCGGTCAGCTTGCGCGCCTCGGCCATCACCGTAAGGCGCCCGACTGCCTGGACGTCCTCGGCGTCGCGCTCTCCCACCAGCAGCGAACACTTGGGGTCTTTCTGCAGGTTGTGGGTGTGCTGGGCGATACGGCTGATGAGGATCAGCGGATGGCCCTCGGCGTCCAGGCAATAAGGCACCACCGAACCGAAGGGATAGCCAGGCATGGACTTGGAGTGGGTCGAGAGAACGCCACGGTATTCCTTGAGCAGCAGTTCCCGGGCGGGGCGGAGGGCGTTGGTACTCACTGGAGAGGCTCCTGGCGGCGGACTGGATGGGTGACAAGATAAGCATTATCACCTGCGTCTGCCACTGGGTCTGCTGCCGTGTAGATCTACGCATACCCCTGTAGGAGCGGCCTTGTGCCGCGAAAGGGCTGCATAGCAGCCCCAGGATCTCAGCGATGAGGCAGACATCGCCGGGGCCGCCTTGCGGCCCTTTCGCGGCGCAAGGCCGCTCCTACAAAGAGCACGCACAGCGCTCTACCGGATCGACTCACCAGGTAACACCAAACCCGGCGGTATAGCGGGTCTTGTCCAGGTCGCTGTCGCGGGTGCCCTTGATCAGGTCCTTTTCCGCCTTCAGGTTGAGCGAGGCCCACTCGGTGACCTTGTAGCGCAGGCCCATCTCGGCATCCAGCGCGTACTCGGCCACCCCACCCAGCGGCTTGCCAACCTCGCCGTTGGTGAAGAACTCCACCTTCTTGCCGATCAGGTAGCGGTTGTAGTCCCACTTCACAGCGGCGGCATAGAAGTTGTCCTTGCCGCCATCGCGGTATTCGAAATCGGTGCGATTGATCAGCGAACCCAGCGAGAACGCGCCCAGTTCGTCATCCCAGAACTGGTAGCCCGGGCCGGTACCGACGGTACGCTGGCGCGCCAGGTCCTCGATATGGTCGCGCTTGTACTCCAGGCGCCCCTGCCAGAACCACTTCTCGGTGATGAAGCGGTCCAGGGCGTACTCGGCGCTCCAGTTGTTGGTGGTGGTGACGTCGTCCTTGGTCTCGCGGTTGTACTCGCCCTCTGCGTTGTGCCGCCAACGGCCATGGCGGGCGGTGGTCTTGAAGCTGACGTCGTAGTCGTCGGTGTTGTTCTCGGCGCGCTTGTAGTCCATGGCCACATCGACATTGCCCTTCCACAGGAAGTCCTCGACCACCGGCCGTGGCTTCATGATCTGCTCGATGCTGGCCAACTCGACGGTCTTCGGCGCATCGCCGTTGGCCAGGGTCACCTTGCCCGGTTCGGCGGCCTTGAGCGACTTGGCCTTCTCGCCGGAGTAGGCGTCCTGCTTGACCAGCAGTTCCTGGTCGCTCTCCAGCGTCTGCACCTGTTTCCAGTCCAGGGCGATCGAACCGCCATAGGGCGTCTCCAGCAGCAGCTTGCCGCCGTCGAATACCTTGATCTTGCCGCTCAGGCGGTCACCGTTCTTCATCCATACGGTGTCGGCGAGCACGGGGGTACAGAGGGACGCGGCGATGAGGCAAAGCAGGGTTCTAGAAGACATAAGCGCAATACGGGTTCGATTCGACGAAAAAGCCGGGCATTATCCAGATACCGACAACCTGAGCAAGGACAGACCCAGACCATGCCGATGAGTTCCACTCGCATTTGCCCGGACCGCCTGTCCGATTTCATTCACAGGCCAAATACCCCGTGACCTCGACGCCACCGCCCGCTGTGCCGGAGGATGCCGAGGCCCGACGAATGGCACTGTACTCGGTGCTGGGCCAGGTCCCCGCTGGCAAGGTGGTCAGCTATGGGCAATTGGCCGAACTGGCCGGCCTCGGCCGCGCGGCGCGCTGGGTCGGACGCACCCTAGGGCAGCTGCCGGCGGACACCCGCCTGCCCTGGCACCGGGTGCTGGGTGCCGGTGGCCGACTGAGCCTTGCCCTGGGCACTCCATCGGGCGACGAACAACGCGCCCGCTTGCGCGCAGAAGGCGTGAATGTGGCCAATAATCGTGTGGATATGGCACGCCATGGCTGGCGTCCAATGGAGCACAGCGGTTAGAGTGCGCGCTTTGTTTTCGCAAACCTTGAGGCAGATGTTGGCCCATGCCCCGTAAAACCTGGCGCGCTGCGCTCGCTGCCTATGCCAGCCCGTCAACTTTGGTGCTTTTGCTGCTCGGATTCGCCGCCGGCCTGCCGTACATGCTGGTGTTCTCGACGCTTTCGGTCTGGCTGCGCGAGGCGGGTGTGGCGCGTGAGACCATCGGCTATGCCAGCCTGATCGGCCTGGCCTACGCCTTCAAGTGGGTCTGGTCGCCGCTGCTCGACCAATGGCGCCTGCCGCTGCTCGGCGGCATGGGCCGTCGTCGTTCGTGGCTGCTGTTGTCCCAGGTGCTGGTGGTGCTCGGGCTGGTCGGCATGGGCTTCTGCGACCCGCAGAAGCATCTGTCGTGGCTGATCGCCCTGGCGGTGCTGGTGGCCTTCGCCTCCGCCACCCAGGACATCGCCGTCGACGCCTACCGCCTGGAGATCGCCGACGATCAGCGCCAGGCCGCCCTGGCCGCCAGCTACATGGCAGGCTACCGGGTCGCCGCCCTGCTCGCCACCGCCGGTGCGTTGTTCTTCGCCGAGTGGTTCGGCTCCACCGGTTTCAGCTACCTGCACCAGGCCTGGACCGGCACCTACGTGCTGTTCGGCGTGCTGATGCTGCCCGCGCTGTTCACCACCCTGGTGATGCGCGAACCGCCGGTGCCCCTGCGCACCCAGCTGTCGGCGGCCCGCTACGGGCTGATGCACCAGCTGGCGTCGGTGTTCGTGCTGATCATCCTGTTGGTCTCGGTGCCCGCCAGCTTCACCCAGCTGTTCAACACCGACTGGGCCAGCGTGGTGTTCGGCGACTCGACCATGCTCGACCTGCTGCTCGAGGACCGCGCCTTCCTGCGCCTGATCCTCTACGTGCTGCTGACCTGGGCCTGCCTGTCGTCCCTGGGCCGACGCGGCCTGGCGCCGGTGCTCACACCGGTCAACGACTTCATCGCGCGCTACCGCTGGCAGGCCCTGCTGCTGCTCGGGCTGATCGCCACCTACCGCATGTCCGACACGGTGATGGGCGTGATGGCCAACGTGTTCTACATCGACATGGGCTTCACCAAGGACCAGATCGCCAGCGTCAGCAAGATCTTCGGCCTGATCATGACCCTGGTCGGCGCTGGTGCCGGTGGCCTGCTGATCGTACGCTTCGGCATCCTGCCGATCCTGTTCATCGGCGGCGCGGCCTCGGCGGCGACCAACATCCTGTTCCTGATGCTGGCCGACATGGGCCCGAACCTGGAAATGCTGGTGGTGACCATTTCGCTGGACAACTTCAGTTCGGGGCTGGCCACGTCAGCCTTCGTCGCCTACCTGTCGAGCCTGACCAACCTGAAGTTCTCGGCCACCCAGTACGCGCTGCTGAGCTCGATCATGCTGTTGCTGCCGCGTTTGATCGGTGGCTATTCCGGGGTCATGGTGGAGAAGTTCGGCTACCACGACTTCTTCCTGATCACCGCGCTGCTCGGCGTGCCGACACTGGTGCTGATCGCCCTGCACTGGCGGCAGGAGGTTGGTCGGGGAAAGCCGGTGCCGGTGGAGAGTCCGGCGGCTGAACAGAACTAAGCCGTCACCGGCCTTATCGCGGGGCAAGCCCGCTCCCACGCTGACAAGTTGACCAGCTGCGTGGGAGCGGGCTTGCCCCGCGATGTTTCTACTGCACCACGGCCCCTTCCCCACGCCGACCGCCAACGACAAACCACAACGGCCAAAGCGCCAGCGCCCCTGCAATGCCTGCCGCCACGGCAAAGTGCATCAGGCTCGCGCCCGCGCCAAGCATCGCCAACACGGCGCCTCCCAGCCCCAGCAAGGCGATGGTGATCATTCCCAGCATCGCCGAGACCAGGCCCTTGCTCTGCTCGCTGGAGAACAGCGTCATGCGATACAGCACCGCGTTGGCCACTCCAAGCCCCAGCGCGTACAGCGACATGCCGGCCACCACGCTGGTCACCGTCGGCCAGCACCAGGTCGCCGCGACCATCAGCGACAGCCCCGCCAGATAAGGCCACAGGGCCCCACGCACCAATGCCGGCAGCGGATAGCGATCGGCAATGCGGTTGATGATCAGATTGCCCATGATCAGCCCACCGAACACCGGCAACTGCCACAATGCGTATTCCAGGGTGCTCAGGCCTTCGTCATGGATCAGCAGCACCGGCGACAGGCCGATCCAGCCGATCAACGGCAGCCCCACCAGCCCAAGTGCCGCACTGCCGGCCACGAAGCGCCGATTGCCCAGCAACTGGCCATAGCCTGCCAGCAACGGCAGCAGGTGGATGGGCGTGAACGGCAGGCGCGAACCGTCGCGACGCTCCACCCCCAGGGTTTCCGGCATCAGCCGGTAGAGCAGCAGCCAGCACAGCACCGCGCCCGCGGCAAACGCCACGAACAGCCAGCGCCAGTCCAGCCATTGCAGCATCAGGGTGCCCACCAGCGGGCCGAGCAGCGGCGACAGCAGGGCGATATTGGCCAGCAGGGCCATCATGCGCACCGCGTCGGCTTCGCTGAACGCTTCGTTGAGCGCCGGGTAGCTGACCGTGACCACGAAGCCCAGTCCGATGCCCTGCAACAGGCGCAGCAGGTTGAACAGGCCGATGTCCTGCACCCAGAAGGTCGCCAGGCAAGCCAGGCCGAAGAAGATGCAGCCGCCCAGCAGCAACGGGCGTCGGCCGTAGCGATCCGCCAGCGGGCCGATCAGCCACTGCAGCAGTACCCCGCCCAGCAGGTACAGGTTCAGGGCGTGGGGAATGTATTCGGGACTGGCCTGAAGATCGCCGACGACTACCGGCATGGCGGGCATGACCGCGTCGCTGGCGAGATAGGTCAGCAATTCGAACAGCGCCAGGGTCAGGCCGAACAGCAAGGCGCGCAAGGGAGTGATATACAGCAAAGGTTTCATGGCAGACATCGGGTTTGTAGGCAGGATCAAGGTATATGCCAGAAATGACAGTACCCGGCTGTGAACAAGTGTAAGGGTCCTGAAAAGCATCGCGGGGCAAGCACGCTCCCACAAGACCGGTACTGGCCATGTGGGAGCGTGCTTGCCCCGCGATGGGAAGCGACGCGGCGTTACTGGACCGCCGTCTCCTGCACCACGCGGATCACCCGCTGCGGAAACGGAATGTCGATCCCTTCGGCCTTGAGGCGGTCGCGGGCATGCTCGTTGAGCATGAACAGCACGTCCCAGTAGTCGGCAGTCTTGGTCCAGATACGCAGCGACACGGTGATCGAGCTGTCACCCAGGGTCGAGATCACCGCCTGCGGCGCCGGATCCTGCAGCACGCGCGGGTCCTGGGCCAGCTCCAGCAGCACGTTGCGCGCCTTCTGCAGGTCGGCGTCGTAGTCCACGCCCACGTCGAACACCACCTTGCGGGTCGGCTGGCGGTTGGTGTTGGTGATGATGCCGTTGGACAGGCTGCCGTTGGGCATGATCACCGTCTTGTTGTCGCCGGTGCGCAGCACGGTGTGGAAGATCTGGATGCTGTCCACGGTGCCCGCGACACCTTGCGCCTCGATCCAGTCACCGATGCGGAACGGACGGAACATCAGGATCAGCACGCCGCCGGCGAAGTTCGCCAGGCTGCCCTGCAAGGCCAGGCCGATGGCCAGGCCTGCGGCACCGATGGCGGCGACGAACGAGGTGGTCTCGATGCCGATCATCGACGCCACGCTGACCATCAGCAGCACCTTCAGCACGATGTTGGCCAGGGTGCTGATGAAACCCTGCAGCGCCGCGTCGGCACGCAGGCCGACCAGCTTGCCCAGGCGGGCGCTGAGTTTGTTGATGATCCACCAGCCAATGGCCAGTGTCAGCAGCGCCAGCAACAGGCGGCTGCCGTACTCCATGATCAAGGGGAGCCAGGTTTGCGATTGGCGGACCAGCTGATCGACTTCAGCGTTCAAATCCATGTTTATCTCCTGATGCCGAACGGCAAGTACACGATGAGGCGGGCAACGCAAAGCAAGCGGCCCGGACCCCGATGGACATCACTGCGCCATCAAGGTTCCGGGCCGCAGAGGATCAGTCGCGGAAGTTGTTGAACTGCAGCGGCATGTCGAATTCCTTGGTGCGCAGCAGGGCGATGGCTTCCTGCAGGTCGTCACGCTTCTTGCCGGTCACGCGAACCTGCTCGCCCTGGATGGCGGCCTGGACCTTGAGCTTGCCGTCCTTGATGGTGGCGACGATCTTCTTGGCCAGGTCCTTGTCGATGCCTTCGCGGAACTTGGCTTCCTGTTTCTTTTCCTTGCCGGATGCGTAGGGGTCCTTGGTTTCCAGGCATTTGACGTCGATCTTGCGCTTGACCAGCGCCAGGCGCAGGATTTCCAGCATCGCCTCGAGCTGGAACTCCTCCTCGGCGGTCAGCAGCACGGTCTGCTCCTTGTCCTTGAACTCGAAGGTGCCCTTGCCCTTGAGGTCGTAACGGCGGTCGAGGTCCTTGATGGCGTTGTCGACGGCGTTCTGCACTTCGTGCTTGTCCAGTTCCGATACCACGTCGAACGAAGGCATGGATGATCTCCAGAAAAAAAAGCGCGCTCGGCCTGAAGATGGAGCGCGTCGGGTTTGATGGTTAAAATGCGGACTCATTATAACGGGTTGCGAAACGCAGATGAGCAGCACCTGGCATATTCTCGGCGCCGGCAGCCTCGGCAGCCTCTGGGCCTGTCGCCTGGCCCGCGCCGGCAAGGCGGTCCGCCTGATCCTGCGTGACCAACAGCGCCTGGCCGCCTATGAGCACGGCGGCGGGCTGACCCTGGTCGAACAGGACGGCGCCCACCACTACGCGATCCCCGCGGAGACTGCCGACGCCCCCGGCCCGATCCATCGCCTGCTGGTCGCCTGCAAGGCCTACGACGCCGCGCCCGCCGTGGCCCGCCTGGCCCCGCGGCTGGCCAACGGCGCCGAGCTGGTGCTGTTGCAGAACGGCCTGGGCAGCCAGGACGAAGTCGCCGACCAGGTGCCCCACGCCCGCTGCATCTTCGCCTCCAGCACCGAGGGCGCGTTCCGCGAGGCCGACTGGCAGGTACGCTTCGCCGGCCACGGCTTCAACTGGCTGGGTGATCCGGCCAATCCCAACGTCCCATCCTGGTTCGAGGATCTGCACGACGCCGGCATCCCGGCCCAGTGGGCGCTCGATATCCCCACCCGTCTGTGGCGCAAGCTGGCGCTCAACTGCGCGATCAACCCGCTCACCGTGCTGCACGACTGCCAGAACGGCGGCCTGCTCGGCCACCTGGCCGAGGTCGACCAGCTGTGCGACGAACTGGCCGGCCTGCTGCGCCGCTGTGGCCAGCCCGAGGCCGCCAACGACCTGCACGAGGAAGTGCAGCGGGTGATCCTCGCCACCGCGGCCAACTACTCTTCCATGTACCAGGACGTCCGCCATGGCCGGCGCACCGAGGTTCACTACCTGCTCGGCCACGCCTGCCGCGCCGCCGCACGGCACGGCGCCAGCGTGCCGCATCTGGAAAAGTTGCGCCGGCGCCTGGCGGTAAACCTCGAGGCACGCGGCTTGCGCAGCGACTGACGGCATTCATCCACAGGACAGGACACCTCTTCACCCATGACCCTGCGCCAACGCCTGGAAAACCTCCCGGTCGGGCAGAAACTGCTGGCAGCCTTGCTGGTGCTGCTGGTGACCATCCTGCTGGTGGCCAACCTCGCCTTCATCAGCGCCGCCTACTGGATCACCCAGGAAAGCATGGCGCCCCAGGCCCTGCAGACCATCGGTCGGCTGGTCTCCAACCCGCAGCTGTCCGCGCGCGCCGGCGACTCGACGGAGAACGCCACGGCGCTGCTCAAGGAGCTCGACAGCTACTCGCCGTTGCGCGCCGCCGCGATCTATGGCGGCGACGGGCAGATGCTGGCCCAGCTGCAGCACGGCGACCCGCTGACCCTGCCCAAGCGCTACCGCAACATCGACGGCTGGCGCCTGATGGAGTTTCGCAGCACCCAGCTGATCCGCCTGCCGCGCAGCGCCGCCCCACCCGCGCACCTGCTGCTGGTAGCCAGCAGCGAGCTGCCCACCGCGTTCTACACCGGCACCCTCTCCGCCAGCCTGGCCATCCTGGTGTTCAGCATACTGCTGTGGCTGGTCATCGCCCGGCAGATCAAGCGCCTGATCACCGTGCCGATCAATCGCCTCGAAGAGCTGACCCGCCAGGTCACCCGCGAGGAGAGCTATGCCCTGCGCGCCCAGCGCGGCAACGACGACGAGATCGGCAGCCTGGCCGAGGCGTTCAACACCATGCTGTCGCGCATCGAGGCCCGCGAGCAGCAGCTCAAGCGCACCCGCGACGAGTTCCAGGACGCCTACGACCAGGCCCAGGGCCTGGCCGAGGAAACCCGCCACACCAACCGCAAGCTGGAACTGGAAGTCCAGGTGCGCAGCAAGATCGAGAAAAAACTCACGGGCTTTCAGAACTACCTGAACAGCATCATCGACTCCATGCCCTCGGCACTGATTGCCCTCGACGAGCAGCTCTACGTCACCCAGTGGAACCACGAGGCCACGGTGCTCTCCGGCACACCGCTGGACGAGGCGCTGAACCAGCCGGTGTTCCTCGCCTTCGAGCCGCTCAAGCCCTTCCTGCCACAGCTCAAGGAGAGCGTGGAGAAACATCGGGTGGCCAAGATCGAACGGGTCACCTGGCCCAAGGGCGAGGACCTGCGCCACTACGCCCTGACCTTCTACCCGCTGATGGGTGGCGCTGGCCGTGGCGTGGTGATCCGCATCGACGACATCACCCAGCGCCTGTCCCTGGAAGAGATGATGGTGCAATCGGAGAAGATGCTCTCGGTCGGCGGTCTGGCCGCAGGCATGGCCCACGAGATCAACAACCCGCTGGGCGCGATCCTGCACAACGTGCAGAACATTCGCCGACGCCTGTCGCCGGACCTGCCGCGCAACCAGGAGCAGGCCGGCGAACTGGGCATCGACCTGCCGGCCGTCAACCGCTACCTGGAAAGCCGCGAGGTGCCGCAACTGCTCGACGGCATCCAGCAGGCTGGCGCCCGGGCGGCCAAGATCGTCACCCACATGCTCAGCTTCAGCCGCCGCAGCAATCGCCAGTTGGCCCCTTGCGAGCTGCCGGCGCTGATCGACCAGGCCGTGGAGATCGCCGGCAACGACTTCGACCTGGCCATCGGCTTCGACTTCAAGGGCCAGGCCATCGTCCGCCAGTTCGACCCGCAACTGGGCCCGGTGCCCTGCACCGCCAACGAACTCGAACAGGTGCTGTTGAACCTGCTGAAAAACGCCGCCCAGGCCATCCACCAGCGCCCGCAGCCCAGCGAACCAGGGCGCATCACCCTGCGCACCCGACTCAACCCGCCGTGGGCGGAAATCCAGGTCGAGGACAATGGCGTCGGCATGCCCGAGACGGTGCGCAAGCGCACCTTCGAGCCGTTCTTCACCACCAAGGAAATCGGCCAGGGCACCGGCCTGGGCCTGTCGGTGTCGTACTTCATCATCACCAACAACCACAAGGGACAGATGGAAGTGCAGTCCACCCCCGGCCAGGGCACCTGCTTCACCCTGCGCCTGCCCCTGAACCCGGCCCAGCCGACCACCATCCAGACGGAGACATGACATGGGCTATCGCCTGTCGAAGATCTACACCCGCACCGGCGACAAAGGCGAAACCGGCCTGGGCGACGGGCGCCGGGTGCCCAAGGACCATCCGCGGATCGAGGCGATCGGTGAGGTGGACAGCCTCAACAGCCAGTTGGGCGTGCTGCTTGCCGGGCTGGCCGAGGCTGGCCTTGGCGAATTGATCGAGGTGCTGGCGCCATGTCAGCACCGATTGTTCGACCTCGGTGGGGAGCTGGCGATGCCCAGCTACCAAGCGTTGAACATTGCCGAGGTGGAACGCCTGGAGGCGGCCATCGACCGCTGGAACGAAGAGTTGGGGCCGCTGAAGAATTTCATCCTGCCCGGGGGCTCGATGCTGGTGGCCCAGGCCCATGTCTGCCGCAGCGCGGCGCGGGCGGCGGAACGGCGTTGCCAGCAGCTGAATGCGCTGGAACCGCTGGAGGGAGTGGGGCTGGCCTATATCAACCGGGTGTCGGACCTGCTGTTCGTCGCGGCCCGGATCATTGGGCGGCGACAGGGAGTGAATGAAGTGCTGTGGCAAGCAGCCGAGAAGCCGGCCTGAACGTATCGCGGGGCAAGCCCGCTCCCACGCCAGATTGTGGACTGGCGTGGGAGCGGGCTTGCCCCGCGATGGCCTGATGTATCAGATCTCAGGCCAGAACGCCCGGATCCCTGCAACACCCTGCGCCCCAACCTCCCAGGCCCGCTCCCGCTCACCAGGCCCGACCCCGCCGAGCAGAAACACCGGATGGCTGATCCCGCCGATCAACCGCTGCGCCTCATCCCACCCCAACGGCACCGCCTCCGGGTGAGTCTGGGTCGCCTGCACCGGTGACAGGGTGACGAAATCCACCCCCATCTGCTCAGCCAGCGCCAGTTCCTCGACACTGTGGCAGGACGCCGCCAGCCAGCGATCCTTCGGGAATGGACGCCCCTTGGCCGCGTACTTGCGCAACTGCGCGGCGGTCAGGTGCCAGCCGGCCGACGGGAAGTCGCCCAACCATTCCAACGGCCCCTTGAGCATCAATTGGGCCTTGCCCGCGCACAGGCCGACCGCATCCACCGCCACATCGCGGTACTTGGGGTCGTACATGTCCGGCGCGCGCAGCTGGATCAGCTTGATGCCGCTAGCCACGGCTTTCTGGATGCCCTTGAGCAGCTCTGGCACTTCCAGCCCGTCCGGAGTGATCAGGTACTGGTCTGGCAGGCGCGCCGCGGCAACGATCGGCTTGTTGGCCTCGGGGAACTCATATTGGCCAAGGTCACGCGGTGCTACCCAGGCCAAGGGCTGCCCCTCGGCGCCGTGGGGCTCGCCGGTAAAGGCGTGCACTTCACGCACATCCAGCAGCACCTGCTTGTCCGGATAGTCGTGGCTGACCTTGATCAACGGCCGCGAAGCCGCGACCTCGATCCCCAACTCCTCGCGCAGCTCGCGAGCCAGCGCCGCCTCGACGCCCTCGCCCTCCTCCACCTTGCCGCCGGGGAACTCCCACAGGCCGCCCTGGTGCTGGGTATCGGCGCGGCGAGCGATCAGGATCCGCCCGTCGGCACCACGAATGACCGCTGCGACTACATGAATCCGCTTCACCCTTTACGCTCCGCCAGGCCAGCTTGTTGCCAGGCCTGGAAGGCCGGCCATTGGTAGATGGTCTCGATGTAGGCGGCCGCCTCGGCCGGCACCGCGACGCGGTAGCTGCGCAGGCGCACGGCCACCGGGGCGAAGAAGGCGTCGGCCAGGGTCGGCCGGCCGAACAGGAACGGACCGCTGTCCTTGGCGACCACGCGGCATTCGCTCCACAGGGCGACGATGCGGTCGATATCGACCTGCACGTCCAGCGGCACCTCGGCCAGTGCTTCGTCACGGGACATATCGAACGGCATGGCGCCGCGCAGGGCGAAGAAGCCGCTGTGCATCTGCGCGCAGGCCGAACGGGCCTGGGCACGGGCGGCGATGTCCTCAGGCCACAGGCGGGCCTCGGGGTGGCGTTCGTTGAGGTATTCGGCGATGGCCAGGGAGTCGGCGATCACGCCGTGCTCGCTCTGCAGCAGCGGCACCTTGGCGGTGGCCGAGAAGGCCAGCAGGCGCTGGCGGGTGTCAGGCTGGTTGAGCTTGACCAGGGTTTCTTCGTAGGGGACGCCGGCCAGCTCGAGGGCCAGGGCGCCACGTAGCGACCAGGAGGAATACAGCTTGTCGCCGATGATCAGGTGATAGCTCATGATTGGGCTCCAGCGGATTCGGGATATTGGGGCCGCTTTGCAGCCCTTTCGCGGCACAAGGCCGCTCCTACAGGAGATCGCATTCCCTTGTAGGAGCGGCCTCGTGCCGCGAAAGGGCCGCAAAGCGGCCCCCTATGCATCAAGTCCGGTATTCGGCGTTGATCTTCACGTACTCGTGGGACAGGTCAGTGGTCCAGATGGTTTCGCTGCACTGGCCACGGCCCAGCTCGATACGGATGGTGATCTCCTCCTGGGCCATCACCTTGGCGCCCTGGTCCTCGGTGTAGCTCGGGCTGCGTCCGCCCTTGCTGGCGATGCACACGCTGTCCAGGTACACATCGATCAGGCTGACATCCAGAGCCGGCACGCCGGCCCGACCGACCGCGGCGAGGATACGGCCCCAGTTGGGGTCGGAGGCGAACAGCGCGGTCTTGATCAGCGGCGAGTGGGCCACGGCGTAACCGACGTCCAGGCACTCCTGATGGTTGCCACCACCGTTGACCTGCACGGTGACGAACTTGGTGGCGCCTTCGCCGTCACGGACGATGGCCTGGGCCACCTCCATGCACACCTCGAACACCGCCTTCTTCAGCGCCTCGAACAATGCGCCGCTGGCCTCGGTGACTTCCGGCACATCGGCCTTGCCGGTCGCGATCAGCATGCAGCAGTCGTTGGTCGAAGTGTCGCCGTCGATGGTGATGCGGTTGAACGACTTGTTGGCGCCGTCGAGCATCAGGTCCTTGAGCACCGCCGGGGCGACCTTGGCGTCGGTGGCGATGTAGCCGAGCATGGTGGCCATGTTCGGGCGGATCATGCCGGCGCCCTTGCTGATGCCGGTAACGGTGATGGTCTTGCCGTCGTACTGGAACTGGCGGCTGGCGCCCTTGGGCAGGGTGTCGGTGGTCATGATGCCGGTAGCGGCTTCGGCCCAGTTGTTTTCCGACAGGTTGTCCAGGGCGGCCTGCAGCGCGCCTTCGATCTTCTCGACCGGCAGCGGCTCGCCGATCACGCCGGTGGAGAACGGCAGCACGGACTCAGCCGGCACGCCGGCAAGCTCGGCCAGCCTGGCGCAGGTGCGCTCGGCGGCGGCCAGGCCCGGTGCGCCGGTGCCGGCGTTGGCGTTGCCGGTGTTGGTCAGCAGGTAACGCACGGTGCCCTGCACGCGCTGCTTGGAAAGGATCACCGGGGCCGCGCAGAAAGCGTTGAGGGTGAACACGCCGGCAACGCTGGAGCCTTCGGCGCAGCGCATCACCACCACATCCTTGCGCCCTGGGCGCTTGATGCCCGCCGAGGCGATACCGAGTTCGAAACCGGGAACCGGGTGCAGGGTGGGCAGGGGACCAAGACCAACAGCCATTAGAGCGCTCCTAGAAAATTGTGGGGAATTAGGGGGCGCTTTGCGCCCCTTTCGCGGCACAAGGCCGCTCCTACAGGGTTGTTACGCTTCCTGTAGGAGCGGCCTTGTGCCGCGATGGGCTGCAAGGCAGCCCCGGGATCTCAAGCCAGTGGCGAATTCAGATCATTCAATCTGACCGTGGCAATGCTTGAATTTCTTGCCCGAACCACACCAGCACGGCTCGTTGCGGCCCAGCTTCATGTCGTTGCGAACCGGCGCGGAGGCCACGGCGACTTCAGCGCCCTCCTCGGCCAATTGCTCGCCTTCCAGGCCCGGCGCGGCGGCATGCTGGAATTGCATGCGGCTGGCCAGTTCCTCGGCCTCGCGGCGCAGACGCGCCTCTTCTTCGGCCGGATCTTCGCGGCGCACCTGGACGTGCGAGAGCACGCGGATGGTGTCGCGCTTGATCGACTCCAGCAGTTCCTGGAACA
Organism: Pseudomonas sp. 2hn; assembly: GCF_019646095.1. Classification (NCBI taxonomy): domain Bacteria; kingdom Pseudomonadati; phylum Pseudomonadota; class Gammaproteobacteria; order Pseudomonadales; family Pseudomonadaceae; genus Pseudomonas; species Pseudomonas sp. 2hn. The sequence continues at coordinate 4,802,903 of NZ_CP081016.1, forward strand.
GGGTGAACGACTCGCGCTTGTACTCCTGCTTCGGGTTCTTCTGCGCATAGCCGCGCAGGTGGATACCGTGGCGCAGGTGGTCCATGGTCGACAGGTGGTCTTTCCACAGGTCGTCCAGCACGCGCAGCAGGATCTGCTTCTCGAAGGTGCGCAGGGCGTCGATGCCGGCCTGGTCTTCCTTCTCGTTGTAGGCGTCGGTGATTTCCTTGATCAGCCGCTCGCGCAGGGTCTCCTCGTAGAGGTGATCGTCCTCGTCGAGCCACTGCTGGATCGGCAGCTTGATGGCGAAATCGCTGGCCAGCGACGCTTCCAGGCCGGCCACGTCCCACTGCTCGGGCAGCGATTGCGGCGGGATGTGCTGGCTGATGGTGGCATCAAGCACTTCCTGGCGGAACTCGGCGATGGTGTCGCCGATGTTCTCGGCGGCCAGCAGGCTGTTGCGCATGTGGTAGATCACCTTGCGCTGCTCGTTGGCCACGTCGTCGTATTCGAGCAGCTGCTTGCGGATGTCGAAGTTGCGGCCTTCGACCTTGCGCTGCGCCTTCTCGATGGCGTTGGTCACCATGCGGTGCTCGATGGCCTCGCCGGACTGCATCCCCAGGGCCTTCATGAAGTTCTTCACCCGATCGGAGGCGAAGATGCGCATCAGGCTGTCTTCCAGCGACAGGTAGAAGCGGCTGGAACCGGCATCGCCCTGACGGCCGGCACGGCCACGCAGCTGGTTGTCGATACGGCGCGACTCGTGGCGCTCGGAGGCGATCACGTGCAGGCCACCAGCCTCCAGCACCTGCTGGTGACGCTTCTGCCAGTCGGCCTTGATCTGGGCGATCTGCTCGGCGGTCGGGTTGTCCAGGGCGGCCACTTCGGCCTCCCAGTTACCGCCCAGCAGGATGTCGGTACCACGGCCGGCCATGTTGGTGGCGATGGTCAGTGCACCTGGAGCACCGGCTTGGGCGATGATCTCGGCTTCTTTCTCGTGGTACTTGGCGTTCAGGACCTTGTGGTCGATACCTTCCTTCTTGAGCAGGTTGGACATGTGCTCGGAGGTTTCGATGGTCGCGGTACCGACCAGGACCGGACGGCCGTGGGCCATGCTTTCCTTGATGTCGGCGATGATCGCGGCGTACTTCTCGTCGGCGGTCAGGTACACCAGGTCGTTGAAGTCCTTGCGGGCCAACGGCTTGTTCGGTGGGATGACCATCACGTTGAGGTTGTAGATCTGGGCGAACTCGAACGCCTCGGTGTCGGCGGTACCGGTCATGCCGGACAGCTTGGTGTAGAGACGGAAGTAGTTCTGGAAGGTGGTCGAGGCCAGGGTCTGGCTCTCGGCCTGGATGTTCAGGTTTTCCTTGGCCTCGATGGCCTGGTGCAGGCCTTCGGACAGGCGGCGGCCCGGCATGGTGCGGCCAGTGTGCTCGTCGATCAGGAGGATCTGGCCTTCCTGGACGATGTACTCGACGTTGCGGTGGAACAGCTTGTGCGCGCGCAGGCCGGCGTAGACGTGGGTCAGCAGGCTAAGGTTGTGCGCCGAGTACAGGCTCTCGCCCTCGGCCAGCAGGCCGGATTGGGTCAGCATGTCCTCGATGAACTGGTGGCCGGCCTCGTTCAGTTCGACCTGGCGGCTCTTCTCGTCGATGGTGTAGTGGCCCTCTTGGGTCACCTGGCCTTCGACTTCCTCGATATGCTGGGTCAGGCGCGGGATCAGGCGGTTGATCTCGATGTACAGCTTGGAGCTGTCCTCGGCCTGGCCGGAGATGATCAGCGGGGTGCGCGCTTCGTCGATGAGGATCGAGTCGACTTCGTCGATCACGGCGAAGTTCAGCTCACGCTGGAACTTCTCGTCCTGGCTGAACGCCATGTTGTCGCGCAGGTAGTCGAAACCGAATTCGTTGTTGGTGCCGTAGGTGATATCGGCGGCATAGGCGGCGCGCTTTTCTTCCGGCGGCTGGAAGGCCGAGACGATGCCGACGTTGAGGCCGAGGAACTCGTACAGCGGACGCATCCAGTTGGCATCGCGGCGGGCCAGGTAGTCGTTGACGGTGACCACGTGCACGCCCTTGCCGGACAATGCGTTGAGGTACACGGCCAGGGTACCGACCAAGGTCTTGCCTTCACCGGTGCGCATTTCTGCGATCATGCCTTCGTGCAAGGTCATGCCGCCGATCAGCTGGACATCGAAGTGACGCATGCCCATCACGCGCTTGCCGGCCTCGCGGGCCACGGCGAAGGCTTCGGGCAGCAGCTGGTCTAGAGTCTCGCCTTTGGCCAGACGCTCCTTGAACTCTGCGGTCTTGCCCCGCAGCTGCTCGTCGGAGAGGGCCACCATCTTCTCTTCGAAGGCATTGACGGTGCTCACCGTCTTGAGCATGCGTTTGATTTCACGCTCGTTCTTGCTTCCAAAAAGTTTTTTTAACAAAGGCGCAAACATATCGGCAGGATCTTCCACACGTAGGGATGGAGGGCGGCCCCGTGAGTCGCCCGTGCAGCCCTGAGGCCGCATGCGAACGAGCATTCTACCCGGAAACGATGGTGAGGAAAGTGGTGGATTTCCACGATGCTGGCACAGCGCTTTTAGGGGGCCTGACTAACATAGGGGCTTTTTGCGCAAGTTCAAGGTGCGCGAAGATGAAACGTATCGCGAATGACTTGCATCAAGATCCGGTGACCGCTCGCCACACGCCGGCGTGGGAGCGGGCTTGCCCCGCGATGAATGTCCAACTGGTAGACTGTCGATCCTGTAACCCTCTGCAGACCTCCATGGCCTACAAACCCACCCCTGCCCGCCCCCCCGCCGACCTGTTGCGCAAGGCCCGGCCACTGCGCCTGCTGCTCAACCAGGCCGAGCGCCTCGAGCACCTGCAGCGCCTGCTGGAAAGCCAGCTGCAACCGGCCGCCCGCGAGCACTGCCACGTGGCCTCCTGGAAGGAAGGGACTTTGTTGCTGGTGGTTACCGACGGCCATTGGGCCACCCGCCTGCGCTACCAGCAAAAGCGCCTGCAACGCCAGCTGCAAGCCATGGAGGCGTTCGCCAACCTGAGCCGCATCCAGTTCAAGGTACAGCCGCCGCTGGTGGCGGCAAAACATGAAGGTCACGGGCCTGAGCTTTCGGAATCTGCCGCAGACAGCATCCTAGGTTCGGCCGAAGGCATCAGCGATCCGAAGTTGCGCGCAGCGCTGGAGCGCCTGGCGGCGCATGCGCAGAGCAAGAATTGATCACCCAGAATATCATTCTGTAGGAGCGGCCTTGTGCCGCTCCTACAGGGATCGCGCAGTACTAACGAGTGACGGGCAATCAGCGGCCATAAAAAAGGCCACCCGAAGGTGGCCTTAATCACACTAGAGAGGGTGTTCGAACTTACACGGCCGCAACAGGGCGCATGTACGAGATCGGTGCCGTGCTGGCATCTTCGAAGGTGACCACTTCCCAAGCGTCCGTTTCAGCGATCAGCTTGCGCAGCAGCTGGTTGTTCAGCGCGTGCCCGGACTTGTAGCCCTTGAACTCGCCGATCAGGCTGTTGCCCAGCAGATAAAGGTCGCCGATGGCGTCGAGGATCTTGTGCTTGACGAATTCGTCATCGGAACGAAGGCCGTCTTCGTTAAGCACGCCGGTCTCGTCGACCACGATGGCGTTCTCCACGCTGCCGCCCAGCGCAAGGTTGTGCTTGCGCAGGTACTCGATGTCACGCATGAAGCCGAACGTGCGGGCACGGCTGACTTCCTTGACGAACGAGGTGCTGGAGAAATCGACGACCGCGCTCTGGGTCTGGCCCTTGAGGACCGGGTGATCGAAGTCGATCTCGAAACTCACCTTGAACCCGTCGAAAGGCAGGAAAGTGGCGCGCTTGTCGCCCTCTTCCACCGTTACTTCGCGCAGGATGCGGATGAACTTCTTGGCTGCGTCCTGTTCTTCCAGGCCGGCCGATTGGATCAGGAATACGAAGGGTCCGGCGCTGCCATCCATGATCGGCACTTCCGAGGCGGAGAGCTCGACGTAGGCGTTATCGATGCCCAGGCCCGCCATGGCGGAGAGCAGGTGCTCGACCGTATCGACTTTGACGTCACCGTTGACCAATGTCGTGGACATGGTGGTCTCACCGACGTTGGCCGCGCGCGCCGGGATTTCGACCACAGGGTCGAGGTCGGCGCGACGGAAGACGATGCCGGTGTCGACAGGCGCAGGCTTGAGGGTCAGGTAGACCTTCTCCCCGGAGTGCAGGCCGACACCTGTGGCACGGATGGTATTCTTCAGGGTGCGTTGTCTAATCATGGCATTGGCCGCTTCAGCGCAAATTGCGAACAGGTATCAACAAAGGCTGGGGATGATAACAGACCCGGCCTTTGCTGAACACCAATCACCCTAATACCCCTGATAAATTCCATTAATCGGCCTGACGACGCAGAAACGCCGGGATATCCAGGTAGTCCAGATCATCCTGAGGGTTGAGTTTAGCTGCAGCCGCAGCACCCGCGTGGGCCTGGTTGCGCATCACGGTCGGACGCTCCAGGTCACGGTAGTTGACCGCGGACTGCTCCTGGCGAACCGGCGCCGGGTTGGAAGCCTCGTACGCCTGCTGGGCGGTCTGCAGGGTGTTGTCGACCACCTTGACCGGCTTCTCGATGCGCGCGCCCAGGCCAGTGGCCACCACGGTCACGTGCAGCTCGTCACGCATGTCCGGGTCGATCACGGTGCCGACCTTGACCATCGCGTGGTCGGAGGCGAAGGCCTCGATGATGCTACCCACGTCGGAGTACTCGCCCAGCGACAGGTCGGGACCTGCGGTGATGTTCACCAGGATGCCGCGGGCGCCCTGCAGGTTGACGTCCTCGAGCAGCGGGTTGCGGATCGCCGCCTCGGTGGCTTCGCGCGCACGGTTCGGGCCGCTGGCGCAACCGGTCCCCATCATCGCCATGCCCATCTCGCCCATCACGGTGCGCACGTCGGCGAAGTCGACGTTGATCATGCCCGGACGCTTGATGATGTCGGAGATACCGCGAACGGCACCGGCCAGCACGTCGTCGGCCTTGGCGAAGGCGGACAAGAGGCTTGCATCCTTGCCCAGGATGGTCAGCAGCTTCTCGTTGGGGATGGTGATCAGCGAGTCGACGCTCTCAGCCAGCATGCGGATGCCTTCGTCGGCGATCTGCATGCGCTTGCGGCCCTCGAACGGGAACGGACGGGTCACCACCGCAACGGTGAGGATGCCCATTTCCTTGGCCACTTCGGCGATGATCGGCGCCGCGCCGGTACCGGTACCGCCACCCATGCCGGTGGTGATGAACACCATGTTGGTGCCCTGCAGCACCTCGGCGATGCGCTCACGGTCTTCCAGCGCGGCCTGACGGCCGACTTCCGGATTGGCGCCGGCACCCAGGCCCTTGGTCACGCCGGTGCCCAGTTGCAGGATGGTGCGCGCGCCGATGTTCTTCAGCGCCTGGGCATCGGTGTTGGCGCAGATGAACTCGACGCCTTCGATGTTGCTTTTGACCATGTGGTTGACGGCGTTGCCGCCACCACCGCCAACGCCGATCACCTTGATGACCGGACTCTGCGGGACGTTGTCTACGAGCTCGAACATTTTCCCTCTCCTTACAGTTCTCTAGTTGTCGCGCCTACCACTACTGCTTTGAAACTTAGAAGTTGCTCTGGACCCAACGCTTGAGTCGTTCAAGCACAGGGCCCTTCGGTTCATCGCCATAGCTGTTGTTGCTGCTGTTGCTGTTGCTGATACCGGTCAGGGACGGGTCCTCGGACTGCTTCTGCAGGCCGTAGGTGAGCAGGCCCACGCCGGTGGAATAGATCGGGTTGCGCACCACGTCGCTCAGGCCCCGAACGCTGTGCGGCACGCCCAGGCGTACCGGCATGTGGAAGATCTCCTCGGCCAGTTCCACGGCGCCTTCCATCTTCGCGGTGCCGCCGGTGAGGACGATGCCGGCCGGCACCAGGTCCTCGAAACCGCTGCGTCGCAGTTCGGCCTGGATCAGGGTGAACAGCTCGTCGTAACGCGGCTCCACCACTTCGGCCAGGGCCTGGCGCGACAGCTCGCGCGGCGGGCGGTCGCCGACGCTCGGCACCTTGATGGTCTCGCCGGCACCGGCCAGCTTGGCCAGGGCGCAGGCATAGCGGATCTTGATTTCCTCGGCGTACTGCGTGGGGGTGCGCAGGGCCATGGCGATGTCGTTGGTGACCTGATCACCGGCGATCGGGATCACCGCGGTGTGACGGATCGCGCCTTCGGTGAAGATGGCGATGTCGGTGGTGCCGCCGCCGATGTCCACCAGGCACACGCCCAGCTCTTTCTCGTCGTCGGTCAGCACCGAGTAGGCCGAGGCCAGCTGCTCGAGGATGATGTCGTCGATTTCCAGGCCGCAGCGGCGCACGCACTTCTCGATGTTCTGCGCCGCGTTGACCGCGCAGGTGACCACGTGGACCTTGGCTTCCAGGCGCACGCCCGACATGCCCAGGGGCTCGCGCACGCCTTCCTGGTTGTCGATCACGTAGTCCTGCGGCAGGGTGTGCAGCACCCGCTGGTCGGCCGGAATGGCCACGGCCTGGGCGGCGTCGAGCACGCGCTCGAGGTCGGCGGTGCTGACTTCGCGGTCGCGGATGGCGACGATGCCGTGGGAGTTCAGGCTGCGGATGTGGTTGCCGGCCACGCCGACGAACGCCGAGTGGATGCGGCAGCCGGCCATCAGCTGGGCCTCTTCGACGGCGCGCTGGATCGACTGCACGGTCGATTCGATGTTCACCACCACGCCCTTCTTCAGGCCGCGGGACGGATGGGTGCCGATCCCGACGATCTCCAGGGTGCCGTCCTCGCCGACCTCACCCACCAGCGCCACCACCTTGGAGGTGCCGATGTCCAGCCCGACGATCATTTTGCCGCTATGCGCGTTTGCCATGGTCCTGCCTCTCTCTAATTCTTCGCAACGGCGGGTTGGGCCGTCGTCGGTGCATTCGGTTCCCGCCAACCAACGGCAAGTCCGTTGGAATAACGCAGATCGATGCGGGCGATATTGGTGATCTGGTCTTTAAGCGATTTGTCGTAAATGGCAATGAAACGGCGCATCTTCTCCACCAGATGGTCGCGCCCCAGCAGCAGCTCGACGCCCGCACCGGCGCTGCCCGCGCCGGTGGTCAGGAACCAGCTGCCTCGCTCGCGCAGCTCCAGGCGAGCGATGGAAAAGCCCATGGGGCGCAGCATCTGGCTCAATACCTGATACTGCTGCATGACTTGTTGCTGAGCGCGCTGCGGCCCGAACAGCTGCGGCAGGTGCTCGTAGTTGGCCAGCTCGCGCGGGGTAAAGGCCTGGCCCTGGTTGTTGAGCAAGGCCTCGTCGCCCCAGCGCGCCACCGGCAACTGTTCTTCCAGGCGGATCACCACCTCGTCCGGCCACACCCGGCGCACTTCGGCGTGGGCGATCCAGGGCATCTGCTCCAGTTCCATGCGCATCGCCGCCAGGTCTACGGTGAAGAAGCTCGCCGCCACATAGGGGGCGATCCGCTGCTGCACCGACTGCTGGCTGATGTAGCTGAGGTCGCCCTGCACGTCGATCTTGGTGATCGGCCGGTCGGCGTAGGGCATCAGGCGGATGGCGCCCTCATAGGCGCCAAAGCCCGCGGCCACCAGCAGAACCGGCCACAGCAGGCGCTTGAGGCCGCCGAAGCTCGGCCGAGGCAGGCGCGCCGATACGGGCTCGTCGGCCACCAGTCGGCTGGCGCCACGCGGCACCGGCTTGCTGCGGCCGGTAACGGGTGGTTGCTGACGTATCATCGCGCCTTGCATGGCTGGTTAACCTCGCTTCGCTACGCTGTCGGCCAGGATCGCCAGCACCAGTTGCTGGAAGTCCAGGCCGGCGGCGCGGGCCGCCATGGGCACCAGGCTATGGTCGGTCATGCCCGGTGCGGTGTTGACCTCGAGCAGCCAGAACCGGCCCTGCTCGTCCTGCATCACGTCCAGACGGCCCCAGCCCTCGATGCCAACGGCATCGCAGGCACGCGCGGTCAGGTCGATAAGCTCTTGTTCCTTGGCACTGTCCAGGCCACACGGGATGCGGTACTGGGTGTCATTGGCGATGTACTTGGCGTCGTAGTCGTAGAACACATGCGGGGTGCCCAGCGCGATCGGCGGCAGTACCTGGCCGCGCAGCACGGCGACGGTGAACTCCGGACCGTGGATCCACTGCTCGACCAGTACCTGCGAATCGTATTTGGCGGCGTCTTTCCAGGCAGCGACCAGCTCCTGCTCGCTGTTCACCTTGGCCATGCCGATGCTCGAACCTTCATGGGCAGGTTTGACGATCAACGGGAAGCCCAGTTCCGCACTGGCGGCAACACAATCCTGCTCGCTGCCCAGCACCGCGTGACGCGGGGTCGGGATGCCCAGGCTCTGCCACACCTGCTTGGTGCGCAGCTTGTCCATGGCCAGCGCCGAGGCGAGGATGCCACTGCCGGTGTAGGGAATCCCCAGGCACTCGAGCAGGCCCTGCATGCTGCCGTCCTCGCCGCCACGGCCGTGGAGGATGATGAAGGCACGGTCGATCTTCTCGCGCTGCAGGCGATCCAGCAGGTCGTCACCGACGTCGATGGCGACCACGTCGACACCGGCGCTGGTCAGCGCCTCGATCACGGCCTTGCCCGACTTGAGCGAGACCTCGCGCTCGGCGCTCTTGCCACCGTACAACACGGCGACGCGGCCGAAGGCCTTGACGTCGAGGGTGGAATGCAGCGTGTCGTAGGCGCTGGTCATTTCGACTTCTCCTGCTTGGCGCCAGCGAACAGCGGGCTTTTCATCAGTTGCGGGGCCAGGCCGCCGACATCACCGGCACCCTGGCAGATCAGGATGTCGCCGGCACGCAGCAGCGGCTTGACCAGCGGCGCGAGCTCGGCGCCGCGTTCGATGTAGATCGGGTCGAGCTTGCCGCGCTGACGGATGCTATGGCACAGCTGGCGGCTGTCGGCGCCGGGGATCGGCTCTTCGCCGGCCGGGTAGACCTCCATCAGCAGCAGCACGTTGGCATCGCCCAGTACCTGCACGAAATCGTCGTACAGGTCGCGGGTGCGGCTGTAGCGGTGCGGCTGGTAGACGATCACCAGGCGCCGGCTCGGCCAGCCGCCACGCACGGCCTTGATCACCGCGGCGACTTCGGTCGGGTGGTGGCCGTAGTCGTCGACCAGCATCACGCTGCCGCCGTCGACCGGCAGCTCGCCGTACACCTGGAAGCGCCGACCGACACCCTGGAAGCCCGACAGGCCCTGGACGATGGCCTCGTCGCTGATGCCTTCGTCAGTGGCGATGGCGATGGTGGCCAGCGCGTTGAGCACGTTGTGGTTGCCCGGCATGTTCACCGACACCTCGAGCGGCTCGCAGTCACGGCGCAGCACGGTGAAGTGGGTCTGCATGCCCTGCTGGCGCACGTTGATGGCGCGGATGTCGGACTCTTCGCTGAAGCCGTAGGTGACGGTCGGACGCTTGACCTGCGGCAGGATCTCGCGCACCACCGGGTCGTCCAGGCACATCACCGCCAGCCCGTAGAACGGCAGGTTGTGCAGGAACTCGACGAAGGTCTTCTTCAGCTTGTTGAAGTCGCCCTCGTAGGTGGCCATGTGGTCGGCGTCGATGTTGGTGACCACGGCGACCATCGGCTGCAGGTGCAGGAAACTGGCGTCGCTCTCGTCGGCCTCGGCGATCAGGTAGCGGCTGGTGCCCAGCTGCGCGTTGGTGCCGGCCGCGGTCAGGCGGCCACCGATGACGAAAGTCGGGTCCAGGCCACCGGCGGCGAACACCGAGGCCAGCAGGCTGGTGGTGGTGGTCTTGCCGTGGGTGCCGGCAACGGCCACGCCATGGCGATAGCGCATCAGCTCGGCGAGCATCTCGGCGCGCGGCACCACGGGAATACGCCGCTCAAGGGCGGTGGCGACTTCCGGGTTGGCCGGGTTGATCGCACTGGACACCACCAGCACATCGGCGTTGGCGGCGTTCTCGGCGCGGTGGCCGACGAAGATCTGCGCGCCGAACGACTGCAGGCGCTCGGTCACCGGCGACTCTTTCAGGTCGGAACCGGACACTTCATAGCCCAGGTTCAGCAGCACTTCGGCGATGCCGCACATGCCCACGCCGCCGATACCGACGAAGTGGATGCGGCGAATACGGCCCATCTTCGGTTGGGGCATGGCTTTCTGACTCTCAACCATGGGCCACCTCCAGGCAGATATCGACCACGGTGCTGGTTGCGCCAGGTTTGGCCAGGCGGCGGGCGGTACCGGCCATGGCGTTGAGTTTCTCGGGTTGCATCAGCACCTCGTTCAGGCGTTCAGCGAGCTGCGCTGCGCCAGTAGTCGCTTGTGGCATCAGGAAGGCGGCGCCTTCACGAGCCAGGTATTGGGCGTTGTGGGTCTGGTGGTCGTCGATGGCATGGGGCAAGGGCACCAGCATCGAGGGCAGGCCCGCCGCCGCGAGTTCGCTGACGGTCAGGGCGCCGGCCCGGCACACCACCATATCGGCCCAGCCATAGGCATGGGCCATGTCCTTGATGAACGGTTCGACCTGGGCCTCGACACCTGCCTCGTGATAACGCTCGGCGGTGACGGGGGCGTGGTTTTTCCCGGCCTGGTGGAACACCTCGGGGCGCAGGTTTTCCGGCACTTCGGACAGGGCCTTAGGCAACAATTTGTTCAATGGTTCCGCACCCAGGCTGCCGCCCATGACCAGCAGGCGCGCACGGCGCTCGGCCAGGGGCGCGCGCGCCGCGTCCATGAACAGCTCCGGGCGCACCGGATTGCCGGTGGTGCGCAGCTTGTCGCTGGCGGCGAAGGTGTCCGGAAAGGCTTCGCAGACACGCGCGGCCAACGGCAGCAGCAGGCGATTGGTGGTGCCGGCGCGGGCATTCTGCTCGTGGATCACCAGCGGTACCCCGCACAACCGGGCGGCAACACCGCCGGGGCCGGTCACATAGCCACCGAAGCCGACCACGCAGACCGGCTTGAGCTCACGCACGATGCGCCGCGCCTGCAGCACGGCCTTGATCAGGGTGAACGGCGCCTTGAGCAGCGACAGCTTGCCCTTGCCGCGCAGGCCGGTGACCTGGATCAGATGCAACGGCAGGCCGGCCTGGGGTACCAGTTCGTTCTCGATGCCACGCGGGGTGCCCAACCAGTGCACCTTGTAGCCACGGGCCTGGAACTCGCGGGCGCAGGCCAGGGCCGGGAACACGTGGCCCCCGGTACCGCCGGCCATGATCAGGATGTTCTTGCCGTCAGCGGCCATGACTGGTCTCCTCGGCAAAATCGCTCTCCTTGAATTCGTGCTCCTCGCTGCCCAGGTGCGTGCGGCTCTCCCACTCGATCCGCAGCAACAGCCCGACGCAGGCGCAGCAGATCACCAGCGAGCTGCCGCCGTAGCTGAGGAACGGCAGGGTCAGGCCCTTGGTCGGCAGCAGGCCGACGTTCACGCCGATGTTGATCAGGAACTGGCCGATCCACAGGAACGACAGGCCAAAGGCCATGTAGGCGGCGAAGAACTGCTTGGCCTTCTCGGCCCACAGGCCGATGTACAGCGCGCGTACGGTAATGAAGACGAACAGCGCGATGGTCAGCAGCGAGCCGATCACGCCGAGCTCTTCGGCCAGCACCGAGAACACGAAGTCGGTATGCGCCTCGGGCAGGTAGAACTGCTTCTGCACGCTGTTGCCCAGGCCCACGCCCAGCCACTCGCCGCGGCCGAAGGCGATCAGCGCCTGGGTCAGCTGGTAGCCGGAACCGAACTGGTCGGACCAGGGGTCGGTGAAGGTGATCAGTCGCGCCATGCGGTACGGCTGGGCCTGGACCAGCACCACCACCGAAATGACCGCCAGCACCACCATCAGCGAGAAGCGGAACAACCCCACCCCGCCAAGGAACAGCATGGCCGCCGCAGCGCCCATCATCACCACCGTGGCGCCGAAGTCCGGCTCCATCAGCAGCAGGCCGGCCATCGGCAGCAGCACGATGAACGGCTTGAAGAAGCCCATCCAGCTCTCGCGCACCTCGGTCTGCCGGCGCACCAGGTAGCCGGCGAGGTAGATGACCACGAAGACCTTGGCGATCTCCGACGGCTGCACGTTGAAGAAGCTGAAGCCGATCCAGCGCATCGAACCGTTCACTTCGCGGCCAATACCCGGTACCAGTACCAGCACCAGCAGGCCGAAGGCACCGATCAGCATGAGGAAGCCCATGCGCTGCCAGGTGGCGATCGGCACCAGCATGGTCAGCACCCCGGCACCCAGGCCGAGGGTGACGTACACCAGGTGGCGGAACATGTGGTACAGCGGGTTGCCCGACTGCACCGCGGCCACTTCCGAGGACGCCGAGGTGATCATCACCAGGCCCAGGCCGAGCAGTGCCAGGCAACCGGCCAGCAGCGGGAAGTCGAGGTCGATGCCACGGCCGCTGATCAGCGGCGACGGATACGGCTTGAGGATGCCGAAGATCATGCCAGCCCCTCCGTCGCCTGGGCGAACAGGCGCCCGCGTTCTTCGAAGTTCTTGAACATGTCGAGGCTGGCGCAGGCAGGCGACAGCAGCACCGCGTCACCCGGCTGGGCCAGCTCGGCGCAACGCTGCACGGCTTCGTCGAGGGTCGTGACCCGGACTTGCGCCACGGCATCGCCCAGGGTTTCGGCCAGACGCTCGGCGTCACGGCCGAGCAGCACCACGGCACGGCAGTGTTGAGCCACCGGCTCGCGCAGGGCGGCGAAGTCAGCGCCCTTGCCATCGCCACCGGCGATCAGCACCAGCTTGCCTTCGATATCGGCGCCTAGGCCTTCGATGGCAGCCAGGGCGGCACCGACGTTGGTGGCCTTGGAATCGTCGTACCAGTTCACCCCGTTGCGCTCGCGCACCCACTGGCAGCGATGGGCCAGGCCTTTGAACTCACGCAGCGCCTCGAGCATCGGCTCGAATGACAGGCCGGCGGCATGGCCGAGGGCCAGCGCGGCCAGGGCGTTGCTGTGGTTGTGGGCACCACGGATCTTCAGCTCACGCACCGGCATGAGGGTCTGGAATTCGAACGCCAGGTACTTCTCGCCCTCGACCTCGCGCAGGCCAAAGGCCTTGAAGTCCGGCGCGTTGAGACCGAAGCTCCAGCTCGGCCGGCCTTCGACCGGCAACGGACGGCTCAGGGCATCCTGGCGGTTCACCACCACCTGGCGGGCCCCGCGGAAGATCCGGTGCTTGGCCAGGTGATAGGCCGGCAGGCCGCTGTAGCGGTCCATGTGGTCTTCGCTGATGTTCAGCACGGTGGCCACTTCGGCGTTGAGCTGGTCGGTGGTCTCCAGCTGGAAGCTCGACAGCTCCAGCACGTACAGCTCGACGTCGTCGGCCAGCAAGTCGAGGGCCGGAGTACCAAGGTTGCCGCCGACGGCCACACGTTTGCCTGCCTTGGCGGCCATCTCGCCGACCAGGGTGGTGACGGTGCTCTTGGCGTTGGAGCCGCTGATGGCGACGATCGGTGCCTTGGCGTGGCGGGCGAACAGCTCGATGTCGCCGGACAGCTTCACGCCGCGCGCGGCGGCCTGCTGCAGGGCAGGCGTGGCCAGGGCCAGGCCGGGGCTCACGTAGAGCTCGTTGGCCCGGCACAGGAAGTCCACGTCCAGCTCGCCACAGCGCACTTCCACCTGCGGGTATTCACGGCGCAGGGTGTCCAGTTCCGGCGGTTGCTCACGGGTGTCGGCGACCGCAAAGGCAATGCCCCGGTTCGCCAGGAAGCGAACCAGGGACATGCCGCTCTTGCCGAGGCCGACAACGATGCGGAATTGGTCGGAAGCGATCAGTGACACGCTCGTTTACCTCAGTTTCAGGGTGGCAAGGCCAATCAGCACCAGAATCACGGTGATGATCCAGAAGCGGACGATCACCCGTGGTTCAGGCCAACCCTTGAGTTCAAAGTGGTGGTGGATCGGCGCCATGCGGAACACGCGCTTGCCGGTGAGCTTGAACGAAGCCACCTGGATGACCACCGACAGGGTTTCCATCACGAACACGCCGCCCATGATGAACAGGACGATTTCCTGGCGGACGATCACCGCGATGGTGCCCAGGGCCGCGCCCAGCGCCAGGGCGCCGACGTCGCCCATGAACACCTGGGCCGGATAGGTGTTGAACCACAGGAAGCCCAGGCCGGCGCCGATCAGCGCGCCGCAGAACACGATCAGCTCGCCTGCACCCGGCACGTAAGGGATGAGCAGGTACTCGGCGAACTTCACGTTGCCCGACAGGTAGCAGAAGATACCCAGGGCACCGCCGACCATCACCGTCGGCATGATCGCCAGGCCATCGAGGCCGTCGGTCAGGTTGACCGCGTTGCTCGAACCGACGATGACGAAATAGGTCAGCACGATGAACCCGGCACCCAGCGGAATCGCCAGGTCCTTGAGCATCGGGATGATCAGCGTGGTCTCGACGCTGGTCGGCGCGGTCTTGTACAGGAAGATCGCCGCGGCCAGGCCGAACACCGACTGCCAGAAATACTTCCAGCGGCTCGGCAGGCCGCGGGAGTTCTTCTCGATCACCTTGCGGTAGTCGTCGACCCAGCCGATGGCGCCGAACGCCAGGGTGACGATCAGCACCACCCATACGTAGCGGTTGGTCAGGTCGGCCCACAGCAGGGTGCTGATGGCAATGGCCGACAGGATCAGCGCGCCGCCCATGGTCGGGGTGCCGGATTTGGACAGGTGCGATTGCGGGCCGTCGTTGCGCACGGCCTGACCGATCTGGCGGATCTGCAGGGTACGGATCATCCACGGGCCCAACCACAGGGCCAGGGACAACGCGGTCAGCACACCCAGGATCCCGCGCAGGGTCAGGTATTGAAAGACCGCGAAGCCCTTGTGGAACTGTTGCAGATACTCAGCCAACAGCAGCAGCATTAATGTTTCTCCCCGCTGGCACCACACAGTGCGGCCACGACGTTTTCCATCGCAGCGCTGCGCGAGCCCTTGATCAAGATAGTGGTATCGCTGGTATTCTCGGCGCCAACGGCAGCGATTAGCTCAGCTTGAGTAGCGAAATGGCGGCCATTGGCGCCGAACGCCTTGACCGCATGGGCCATGTTGGTACCCACCGCGTACAGCGCGTCGACCTTGCCGCGGGCATAGTCGCCCACCTGGCGGTGGCCTTCCTCGGCCCATTGTCCCAGTTCGCCGATATCCCCGAGCACCAGAACGGTGCGTCCGGAAAAGCCGGCGAGTATATCAATGGCGGCGCACATCGAGGTGGGATTTGCGTTGTAGCTGTCGTCGATGACCCGCACGCCGCTGGGCGCGATCTGCGCCACGGTGCGGCCCTTGACCGGTTGCACGGCAGCGAGGCCGGCGGCGATGCCGCTCAGGCTCAGACCAACGGCATGGGCGGCGGCGGCGGCGGCCAGGGCGTTGCTGACGTTGTGGGTGCCGAGCAGGTTCAACTGCACCGGGACGCTGCCGCTCGGACCGTGCAGGGTGAACGACGGGCAGCCACGGGCATCGCGCCCGATATCACTGGCGTGGAAGTCCGCCTGCGGATTGTCCAGGGCGAAACTGAAGATGCGATGAGCGCCCGCCCGTTTGCGCCAGATCTCGAACGCCTTGTCGGCCAGGTTGAGGATGGCCGTGCCGCCCTCGCCCAGGCCTTCGAGGATCTCGCCCTTGGCTTCGACGATCTTCTCCGGGCCACCGAACTCGCCGACGTGGGCGGTACCGGCGTTGTTGATGATCACCACCTGCGGCCGGGTCAGGCCGACGGTGTAGCGGATCTCGCCGATGCGCGAGGCGCCCAGCTCGATCACCGCGGCGCTGTGCTCCGGAGCGATCTCCAGCAGGGTCAGCGGTGCGCCGAGGTCGTTGTTCAGGTTACCCCGGGTGGCATGCACCGGCCCGCGGGTGCGCAGGATCGCGGCGAGCATTTCCTTGACCGTGGTCTTGCCGCTGGAACCGGTGATGGCCACCACCGGCTTGTCGAAGGCGGCACGGTTCAGCGCGCCGAGCTGACCGAGGGCGACGCGGCAGTCGGCGACCAGCAGCTGCGGCAGGTCGACACCGGCGACTTCGCGCTCGACCAGCGCGGCGACCGCGCCCTTGGCTTTCACGTCGGCCAGGTAGTCGTGGCCATCGAAGCGCGGGCCGGTCAGGGCGACGAACAGTTGGCCGGCAGCGACGGTGCGGCTGTCGATGCTCACACCGGTGAAGCTGGCGTCGGCGCCTGCCAGGCGCGCACCCAGGGCACCGGTCAGCTGGCTGAGAATCATTGGCTTAAGCATGTGGCGCCTCCCAGGCTGCAAGTGCCTTGTCGGCTTCGACCAGGTCGGAGAAGTCATGGCGCTGGCCATTGATCTCCTGGTAATCCTCGTGCCCCTTACCTGCCAAGACGATCACGTCGTCGACACTGGCACTGGCGATCAGTTGGGCAATGGCCGCGCCACGGCCAGCGACGAACGCGACGGCCGCAGGCTTGGCGAAACCGGGGCGAATATCGTCGAAGATCCGCAGCGGGTCTTCGCTACGCGGGTTGTCGTCGGTGACCAGCACACGGTCGGCCAGGCGCTCGGCCACTTCGGCCATCAGCGCACGCTTGCCGGCGTCACGATCGCCACCACAGCCGAACAGGCACAGCAGCTTGCCGTGAGCGTGCGGACGCAAGGCTTCGAGTACTTTTTCCAGGGCATCCGGGGTGTGGGCGTAATCGACCACCACCAACGGCTTGTCACCGCCACCCAGGCGCTGCATGCGGCCGACCGGCCCGTGCAGTTGCGGGGTGACCTTGAGAATTTCATCCAGCGGGTAATCCAGCGCCATCAGCGTGGCTACCGCCGCCAGCATGTTGCTCAGGTTGAAACGCCCCAGCAGGCGGCTGCGCAGGACATGCTCGCCCTGCGGGGTGACGATCACGGCGCGCACGCCATCATCGTTGAAGACAGCCTCTTTGCAGTACAGCGTCGCCGCCGAATCCTGCAGGCTGTAGCTGATCAGGCGCGATGTGGCAGGAGCGTCTGCCAGGCGACGCCCAAAGTCATCATCCAGGTTGACCACCCGGGCGCGCAGGCTTGGCCAGGCGAACAACTTGGCCTTGGCGGCCTCGTAGGCCTCCATGCTGCCGTGGTAGTCCAGGTGATCACGGGACAGGTTGGTCATCACCGCGATATCGAAGTCCAGCGCGGCCACCCGACCCTGTTCGAGGGCATGGGAGGAAACCTCCATGGCCACGGCCTTGGCGCCGCCCTTTTTCAGGTCGTTCAAGGTCGATTGCACGGCGATCGGGTCCGGCGTGGTCAGGCGGCCACTCTGCAACTCGCCGTAGAAGCCGGTGCCGAGGGTGCCGATCAGGCCACAGCGCTTGCCCAGGGCGTCGAGCGCCTGGCCCAGCAGCTGGGTCACACTGGTCTTGCCGTTGGTACCGGTCACGCCGACCAGGTCGAGCTGACGGCTCGGCTCGCCATAGAAGCGCCCGGCGATCTGCGACAACTGACCGATCAGGCCCTTGACCGGAATCAGCGGCGCATCGGTGAGCGGCAGCACGCTGGCGCCCTGCTCTTCATAGGCCACCGCGGCGGCGCCACGGGCCAGGGCATCGGCGATGTGCGCGCGGCCATCGACCTTGGCCCCCGGCACGGCCAGGAACAGGTCGCCCGGACGCACGGCGCGGCTGTCCAGGGTCAGTTCGCGGATCAACGGATCGCGGCTGGCATGGGCGAACAGTTTGCTCAATGGCATCGTCATCAACCTCGCCCTCCCTTGGCGGGTACTGCGCTGGCTTGCTGCGTCGAAGGCGGCAGGTTGTCCGGCGGTACATTCATCAGGCGCAAGGTGCCCGACATTACTTTGCTGAATACGGGGGCCGAGACCAGGCCGCCGAAGTAGCCGCCCTTGCTCGGCTCGTCGATGACCACGACGATGGCGTAGCGCGGGTCGCTCATCGGGCCGAAGCCGGCGAACAGCGAGCGGTAGGCGTTCTCGGTGTAGCCCTTGGAGCCGACGGTGGCCTTGCGCGCGGTACCCGACTTGCCACCCACGTGATAGAACGGCACCTGGGCGCGGAACACCCCGCGCGGCGCCTCGATCACCTGCTGCAGCATGGCCTGCACGGTCTCGGCGGTTTCCTTGGGGATCGCCTGCACGGCTTCCGGCGCCTTGTCGACCTTGAGGATCGACAGCGGCACCATCTTTCCGTCGTTGGCCAGCGCGGCGTAGGCATGCACCAGTTGCAGGGCGGTCACCGACACGCCGTAGCCGTACGACAGGGTCGCGGTCTCGGCCTTGCGCCACTCGCGGTGGTTGGGCAGGTTGCCGACGCGTTCACCTGGGAAGCCCAGGCCGGTGTACTGGCCCAGACCGACCTGGGACATCACCCGGTAGATGGCTTCGCCACCGATATCGAAGGCGATCTTGCTCATGCCGACGTTGGACGAGTTGATCAGGATACCCGTCAGGTCGAGGATCGGGCCCTCGCTCCTGGACACGTCCTTGATGGTGTAGCGACCAATTTGCAGGCTGCCCGGATACACCTCGACCTTGTCGGTGGGTTTCCAGCGGCCGCTCTGCAGCGCGGCGCTCATGGAGATCGGCTTGACCGTCGAGCCCGGCTCGAAGACGTCGATGATCGCCCGGTTGCGCATGGCCGCCGGGAACATGCTGCGGCGGTTGTTCGGGTTGTAGGTCGGCTGGTTGACCATGGCCAGGACCTCGCCGGTCTTGACGTCCATGATCACCAGGCTGCCGGCCTTGGCTTCCTGTTCGGCGATGGCGTTGCGCAGTTCGCGGGTGGCCAGGTATTGCAGACGCAGGTCTATCGACAACGCCAAGGTCTTGCCGGCCTTGGCGTTCTTGGTTACCTGGATGTCCTTGATCAGCCGGCCGCGCCGGTCCTTGATCACCTGCCGCTTGCCGGGCACCCCGGCGAGCCATTCGTCGTAGGCCAGCTCGACGCCTTCACGGCCATGGTCGTCCAGGTCGGTGAAGCCGACCATGTGCGCGGTGACATCGCCTGCCGGATAGAAGCGGCGGAACTCTTCCAGGCCGTAGACGCCCGGCACCTTCAGGTCGAGCACGTGCTGGCCCTGCTCCGGGGTCAGGCCGCGGACCAGGTAGATGAATTCCTTGCTGGCCTGCTGGGTGAGGCGCTCGGTCAGCTGCTGCGGGTTCTGCCCGAGCGCGGCGGCCAGTTGCGGCCAGCGTTCCTTGGCCGCCTGCATTTCCTTGGGGTTGGCCCACAAGGTAGTGACCGGGGTACTGACCGCCAGCGGCTCGCCGTTGCGGTCGGTGATCAGGCCACGGTGCGCGGGAATGGGAATATGGCGCAGGCTGCGGGCATCGCCCTGGCCCTTGAGGAAGTCACGGTCGACCACCTGCAGGTCGATGATGCGCCAGCAGATGGCACCGACCATCAGCGCCAGCAAGCCGATCACCACCCTGAACCGCCAGGGGTAGAGTGCCCCCTCGAGTTTCATCATGGCGCCACCATCCGCACTTCGTCAGCGGCGGGTACGCGCATCTTGAGCTGCTCGGAGGCCAAGCTCTCGATACGGCTGGAGGCGGTCCAGGTGCTTTGCTCGAGGATCAGCCGGCCCCACTCGGCCTGGGCCTTGTCGCGCTCGCTCAGTTCACCGTACAGAGTGTTGAGCAGCTGGCGGTTCCAGTGGGCGCTATAGGAGACGGCAATGGCCGAAATCAGGACGGCGACGAACAGCAGAAGCATCAGGAAGCTTCCGCCTGGCAAAGGTTTGGCAAACAGCCGGCTCACCGCAACTTCTCCGCCACCCGCATCACGGCGCTGCGCGATCGCGGGTTGGCCTTGAGCTCGGCTTCGGAGGCGAACTGCGCCTTGCCGATAAGCTTGATCTTCGGCTCGAAGGTCTTGTGCTGCACCGGCAGGTTGCGCGGCAGGTTGTCCGCCTCGCCCTTGACCAGCTTGCGCATGAACAGCTTGACGATACGGTCTTCCAGCGAGTGGAAGCTGATCACCGCCAGGCGGCCGCCCACTTCGAGGGCATCGAGCGCGGCTTCAAGGCCCGTCTCGAGGTCACCCAGTTCGTTGTTGACGTGAATACGCAGACCCTGGAAGGCGCGGGTTGCCGGATTCTTGCCCTTTTCCCAGGCCGGGTTGGCGACCTTGAGCACTTCGGCCAGGTCGGCGGTACGGGTGAACGGCTGTTTCTCGCGACGCTCGACCACGGCACGCGCCATGCGCCCGGCGAAACGCTCCTCGCCATACTCCTTGAACACACGGGCGATTTCCTCGACCGGCGCAGTGGCGATGAACTCGGCGGCGCTGATGCCCTGGTTCGGGTTCATGCGCATGTCCAACGGGCCGTCGTTGAGGAAACTGAAGCCACGCTCCGGGTCATCGAGCTGCGGCGAAGACACGCCCAGGTCGAGCAGGATGCCGCTGACCTTGCCTGCCAGGCCGCGCTCGGCCACTTCGGCGCCCAGCTCGGCAAAGCTGCGCTGCACAATGACAAAGCGGCCGTCTTCGGCCGCCAGCGCTTGCCCGGTGGCAATCGCCTGTGGATCCTTGTCGAACCCCAGCAGCCGCCCTTGCGGCCCGAGCTTGCTGAGGATCAGGCGGCTGTGGCCGCCGCGCCCGAAGGTGCCGTCCAGATAGCAACCGTCGGCGCGCAGGGCCAAGGCCTCGACGGCTTCGTCGAGGAGGACGGTGATGTGGTTGAAGCCGCTATCTATGGTCACAGGATCAGGTCACGCAAATCATCGGGCATGGCGCCCGGTTGTTGAATAGCTGCAAGGTCGGCTGCCGAAACCGCGTTCCAGGCATCCTCATCCCACAGCTGGAATTTGTTCAGCTGCCCCACCAGCATCGCCTTCTTGTCCAGCTTGGCGTACTCACGCAGGCGCGGCGGCACCAGGAAACGCCCGCTGCCATCGAGCTCCAGGTCAACCGCGTTACCGATCAGCAAACGCTGCAGGCGACGGTTTTCCTCACGCAACGACGGCAAGGCGCGCAACTTGGCTTCTATCTGTTCCCACTCATCGAGGGGATAAACACACAAACAGGGGTCAACGGCGTCGATGGTCACGATCAGTTGACCATTGCAACGCGAATCGAGCTCGTCACGGTACCGGCTCGGCATGGCGAGACGGCCCTTGGCATCGAGGCTGACGGCGTTGGCTCCGCGGAACACGGCTGCGATTCCCCACAATGTTAGCTTTTTTGTGTCAGAAAACCCACTTCATCCCACTTTCTGCCACTTGCGCACACTATAGGAATCCGCCCGCCACACCGTCAAGGCACGTTCATAAGGAAATCCCTTACAGGACGGCGATTTAGCTCAACAAAGGAAGGTGGAAGGATTGCCGGAGAAGAAAACTGACGGGAAAAATCAAACACACTCAAGCGGATAGAGTGCGAAGTTAAAGTGATTTATTAAGAGTAAGAATTTTTCGGTATTACCAGGACGCTTCTGCTATCGATTCAAGCAGGGAGGGAAGAGGTGGAGAGTCGATCTGTAAGCCGGGTTTTGTCGAGGACAGTCATTCCTCTACGACGGCCATCACTGGACGCCTCTAGCAACCTACCCGGTTCCGACGCGGGCCACGCCGTATGGAACCCTATTTGGTCTTGCTCCGAGTGGGGTTTACCTAGCCACGGACTGTTGCCAGCCGTGCGGTGCGCTCTTACCGCACCTTTTCACCCTTACCGGCACCGAAGTGCTTAGGCGGTTGTTTTCTGTGGCACTTTCCGTAGGCTCGCGCCTCCCAGGCGTTACCTGGCACTCTGCCCTATGGAGCCCGGACTTTCCTCCCCCGCCTCTTGCGGAACAAAAGACGGCAGCGACTGTCCGATCGACTCTCCGCCGCCAAGGTTACCGGTAGGCGCGCCCAAGAACAAGCGATGTGACAAATAATACCATTACGCCATTAATGGGATTTCTGTTTCTCCAGCGCCAACTGGTAGAGCAGGTTCTTGCGTACTCCGGTAATCTCGGCCGCCAATGCTGCGGCCTTCTTCAACGGCAGCTCGGCCAGCAGCAAGTCCAGCACGCGCTGGGCCTCGGCGCTGATCGCCTGCTCGCCCTCCGGCGCGCTCCAGCCAGCCACCAATACCACGCACTCGCCACGCTGCTGGTTGCTGTCGTCCTGCACGAACGCGCGCAGCTCGGCCAGGGGCAAACCCTTCAGGGTCTCGAAGGTCTTGGTGATCTCACGGGCCAATAGCGCCGGACGCTCGCCGCCGAACACCGCCTCCATGTCTTGCAGGCATTCGAGGATGCGATGCGGCGCCTCATAGAAGATCAGCGTGCGCGGCTCTTCCCTGACCTGCTCCAGGCGCGCCTTGCGCCCGGCGGCCTTGGCCGGCAGGAACCCCTCGAAGATGAAGCGGTCCGACGCCAGCCCCGCCGCCGACAGCGCGGCGATCAGCGCGCAGGCGCCAGGCACCGGCACCACCTGCACCCCGGCGGCCCGCGCCTGGCGCACCAGGTGATAGCCCGGGTCGGAAATCAGCGGCGTGCCGGCATCGGACACCAGCGCCACATCGTCGCCGGCCAGCAGGCGGGTGATGAAGCGCCCGCCTTCGTCGCGCTCGTTGTGCTCATGGCAGGCCGCCAGCGGCGTGTCGATGCCGAAATGCTGCAGCAGGCGCACCGAGTGACGGGTGTCCTCGGCGGCGATCAGGCTCACGTCGGCCAGCACCTTGAGCGCCCGGGCGCTCATGTCGTCGAGGTTGCCGATGGGCGTGGCGACGACGTACAGCTTGCCCAACGTGGATTTCGAAACCCCTGCAACATCAGTCACTGCGCACACCTGCTTTCCGGATCAAAGGTCGCATTGTAGCCCGAGCGCCGGTAACAGGGCGCAAAGAACTTCACCCCCGGCGCAGCCGGCAGCCACCTATAGTGAAGGATCAGTGTCGACGAGATCGCGCCCCGCCCCCCGCTTGGGTACAATTGCCGGCCAACTTGATCGAGTAACAGGACCTTTACATGATCGCTTGTCTGCGGCTGCTCACAGCCCTCTGCCTCGCTGCCCTGCTGGCAGCCTGCGCCAGCTCGCCCTCATCCAGCCTGGGCGAACTGCCGCGCACCCCGGACGCCAGCATCGAGCAACTGCTCGAGAAGGCGGCCTCCAGCAAGTCCGCCGAGGACGCGGCCCTGCTGCGCCTGAGCGCCGCGGACCTGGCATACAAGCAGAAGGACTTCCCGCGCGCGGCCCGGATCCTCGAGCAGGTCCAGCTGGAACCGCTCAAGCCCGCCCAGCAGGTGTTCGCCTCGACCCTGGCCGCGGAACTGGCCATGAGCCGCAACCAGCCCAAGGCCGCCCTGACCGCCCTCGGCCACCCGAGCCTGCAGCGCGTCGGCGAACTGCCGGCCGAGCAGCAGGCACGTACCTACAGCGTCCATGCCGCCGCCCTCGAGGCCGACGGCCAGGCCCTGGCCGCCGCCCAACAGCGCGTGCTGCTGGCGCCGCTGCTCAGCGAGCAGGCCGCCGCCGCCAACAACGACGCGACCTGGGCCCTGGTCGCCTCGCTGCCCGCCGAACAGCTGCAGCAGCCCGCCGCCAACGAGACCCTGGCCGGCTGGACCAGCCTGGCCCTCGCCGTGAAGCGCGCCGGCACCCTGGAACAGCAACAGGCCGCCATCGACAGCTGGCGCCAACAACACCCGGAGCACCCGGCGGCCAAGCAACTGCCGACCGCCCTGGTCAAGCTCAAGGAACTGGCCAGCCAGCCACTGACCAAGATCGCCCTGCTGCTGCCTCAAGAGGGTCCGCTGGCCGGTGTCGCCCGCGCCCTGCGCGACGGCTTCATGGCCGCCCACTTCCAGGCCCAGCAAGGTGGCCAGCCGGCCCCGGCCGTGCAAGTGTTCGACAGCTCGCGCATCACCTCCCTCGATGACTTCTACCGCCAGGCCCAGGCCGCAGGCGTGCAACTGGTGGTCGGCCCGCTGGAAAAACCGCTGGTCAAGAAACTCGCCGCCTACCCGCAACTGCCCATCACCACCCTGGCCCTGAACTACGCTGACGCCGGCCAGAAAGCCCCGCCGCAACTGTTCCAGTTCGGCCTGGCCGCCGAGGACGAAGCCCGCGAAGTCGCCCGCCGCGCCCGCGCCGACGGCATGGTCCGCGCCGTGGCCCTGGTGCCGAGCGGTGAATGGGGCGACCGCGTGCTCGCCGCCTTCCGCCAGGATTGGGAAGGCAATGGCGGCACCCTGATCAGCGCCCAGCGCATCGCCCAGCCGGTCGCCCTCGCCCAGCAGATCGCCGACCTGTTCCAGCTGCGCCAGAGCGAAGGCCGCGCCAAGAGCCTGCAGAGCACCGTCGGCGGCAACATCGCCGCCCAGCCTTCGCGTCGCCAGGACATCGACTTCATCTTCCTCGCCTCGACGCCGCAACAGGCCCAGCAGATCAAGCCGACGCTGAACTTCCAGTACGCCGGTGACGTGCCGGTGTACGCCACCTCCAACCTGTACAGCGCCAGCGGCGACGTGAACCAGTACAACGACATGAACGGCATCCGCTTCTGCGAAACGCCGTGGCTGCTGGACAGCAGCAACAGCCTGCGCCAGCAGGTCGTGCAGCAGTGGCCGCAGGCCGCCGGCAGCCTCGGCCGCCTGTACGCCATGGGCGTCGACGCCTACAGCCTGGCGCCACGCCTGGGCCAGCTCAAGGCACTGCCGGACAACCGCGTCGAAGGCCTGTCGGGCAGCCTGAGCATGAACGCCAGCCAGCGCGTCGAGCGCCAGCTGCCGTGGGCCGAGTTCGCCGGCGGCCAGGTCAAGCGCCTGCCGGACACGCCGCGCTGATGCCCGGCGCATCGCCCAGCCATGCCGGCCAGGCCGCCGAAGACCACGCCCTTGAGTACCTTCAGGGGCAAGGCCTTCGGCTGCTGGCGCGCAACTGGCGATGCAAGCGGGGCGAGCTCGATCTGGTCATGCTCGATGCCGATACAGTAGTATTCGTCGAAGTCCGCTACCGGTTGCATGCGGAGTTCGGCGGAGCGCTCGCCAGTATCGATGGGCGCAAGCAGCAGCGACTGGCGCTGGCCGCCAACCTCTTCCTGCAGCAAGCACCCCGCTTAGCCACCCACCCCTGCCGTTTCGACGTGGTCGCCCTGCAGGGCCAGGGGCATGCGGGGCAACCGCTTCAATGGCTGAAAAATGCCTTCGAATGCTGAACCCAATTCGATTTTCTAGCTCTATGTTTCGCGGGCTGGTCACTGTTGCGCGTAGCAAAGGCCACCGCCCCTCTTAAGGTCACCCAGATGGACATGCAATCCCGAATCCGCCGACTGTTCCAGAACAGCATCGACACCAAGCAACAGGCAATGGACATCCTGGCACCCTACATCGAGCAGGCCAGCCTGGTCATGGTCAACACCCTGCTCAACGACGGCAAGATGCTCGCCTGCGGCAACGGCGGCTCGGCCGGCGACGCCCAGCATTTCTCGTCGGAGCTGCTCAACCGCTTCGAGCGCGAGCGCCCGAGCCTGCCGGCCATCGCCCTGACCACCGACAGCTCCACGCTCACCTCGATCGCCAACGACTACAGCTACAACGAAGTCTTCTCCAAGCAGATCCGCGCCCTGGGCCAGCCCGGCGACGTTCTGCTGGCGATCTCCACCAGCGGCAACTCGGCCAACGTGATCCAGGCGATCCAGGCCGCCCATGACCGCGAAATGATCGTCGTTGCCCTGACCGGGCGCGATGGCGGCGGCATGGCCTCGCTGCTGCTGCCCGAGGACGTGGAAATCCGCGTACCCTCGACCGTGACCGCACGCATTCAGGAAGTCCACCTGCTGGCGATCCACTGTCTGTGCGACCTGATCGACAGCCAACTGTTCGGGAGTGAAGAATGATCTCCAAGCGTCTCGGCCTGATGGCCCTAACCCTGTGCCTGGGTGTCTCCGGGTGCAGTTCCGTGCTGACCTCGACCCGCAATTCGCCGATCGAGGACGACCGCGGCACCCGCACCATCGGCAGCAAGATCGACGATTCGCTGATCGAGACCAAGGTCTCGGTCAACATCGCCAAGGCCAACCCTGAGCTGGACAAGGGCTCGCACATCGTCGTCAGCAGCTACAACGGCGTGGTGCTGCTCGCCGGCCAGACCCCGCGCGCCGACCTCAAGTCCCTTGCCGAGCAGACCGCCGGCCAGGTGCAGCGGGTCAAGAAGGTGCATAACGAGCTGCAGGTGATACAACCGTCGTCGATCCTGGCGCGCAACAACGACGCCTGGCTGACCACCAAGATCAAGACCCAGATGCTGACCGACGAAAGCGTCCCCAGCTCGCGCATCAAGGTGATCACCGAGAACGGTATTGTCTACCTGCTCGGCCTGGTCCGGCAGCAGGAGGCCAACGCCGCCACCAACGTGGTGCAGGGTGTGTCGGGCGTGCAGAAGATCGTCAAATTGTTCGAATACATCGACTGACAACCCTTCGGCGGGCGTCATGACGCTCGCCTTTTCCCTCTGATCCAGGAAGTCCCCCATGAACAAGCTGCTGCTGCCCGCCCTGCTGATCGGCGCCTTCGCCACCCTGGCCGGCTGCTCCACCCCGAGCGTGATCACCCTCAACGATGGTCGCGAACTGCAGACTACCGACACGCCGCACTTCGACCGCAACTCCGGTTTCTACGAGTTCAAGCAACTGGACGGCAAGCCGACCCGCATCAACAAGGACCAGGTGCAGAGCATCAAGGACCTGTAATTGCGAATGGCTGTTCAAGCAAAACGCCCGATGCACAGCATCGGGCGTTTTGCTTTTCAGGGCCTCAGAACGCCCAGTCCAGGGTCAGGCCGACCCCGTGGCTCTTGTCGCGGCTACCCAGCAGTCCATTGTAGTCGAGGTTGACCCGGGCCTGACGCCCCAGGCTGATCCCCGCGCGTGCGCCGACCACCGCCGCATCACGGTCCAGGGACAGCGCCTGGACCTTGTAGGTATCGCCCTGGCCGGCAAAGGCCAGGTGCTGGTCGGACCCGGTGGAACTCAGGTTGTGCTGCCAGCCCAGGGTGGCGGAAAGCTCCACCGCCTGGCCGCCGGACAATTGCAGCTGCTTGCCGGCGCGCATGCCCAGGGTCGAGAGCCAGGCATCACGGTTATCCCGCCCACCCTTGAGCGCGGCGGCGCCGCCATGTTCCTTGAAGCTGTCAGTGGCGATATGCACATAGGCCAGGTTGGCGAACGGCTCCAGGGCCATGCCCGGCACCGCGACCTTCCAGGCGGCCTCGCCGAACACCTGGGTGCTCTGCGCATCACGCTTGTTCTTCTGGCGATCGCTGACCTCGTTGTACTGCAGCTCGCGCTTGGTCTCGATGCGGTGCCAGCTGTGGCTGCCGCCCAGGCTCAGGCGCACCTGCTCCAGTTCCTTGCCGGCATAGGCACCCAGGTGGTAGCTGTCGACGCTGGCCGAAGAATGACGACCATCGCCCATGCTCAGCGAGCTGTCGCTGTAGCCGGTGAAGACGCCTAGGCGGGTGTCCTCGCTCATCTGCCCATCGACACCCAGCAGCATGCCGCCGATCGAACTGCTGTAGCGCGCATGCCCGGAGTCACCGTCGGCCTTGCCCCAGGCCCCCAGGGCCTTGACCCACAGGCCGTTGCCCTGACCGTCCAAGGCCGGTGCAGCGGCGACGCCCTGCTGGCGGGTACGCTCGCCCACGGCGTCGCGCAACTGGCGACTGTCGTTGAGCAGCAGGTTGCCCACCGCCGGGTGGATTTCACCGGACAGTTGGTCGAACGCCTGCCGGGCGCTCCCGGCATCAGCCGACAACAGCAGGCTCTCATAGACCGGGTTGCCCGCGCCGAGCTGATCGGCGGCTGCGGCCACCGAACGCTGGTTGGCGGTCAAGCCGACACTGGCGAAGCTGGCACTACGTTGCACCGCCAGCTGCACCCCGGTGCCGGTATAGGCCAGGCCACCCCCAAGGAACAGCAGGTTGGACTGCACAGCGGCGAAACCGCCCTGCACGCCGCCTGCGGCCTGCAGGATGTCGAACTGACGCCCCACCAGGCTGGTTGCCTGCTGCGACTGCAGTGAAACCCCAGGGTTCTGCAGATCCAGGGCCAGGTTCGCGCCGTTTACCGAAACCGTGCCATCACTGACCAGACGGTCGGCGCCAGTGGCATCCACTTCCACGGCATAGGTCGAGCCCGGCTGGAAGGTCACGTCGGAGCCCACGCGCAAGGTACCGATGGAGTTGCCTGGCGCCACCACGCCACCACGGTTGACCACCAGCGCGCCGATCCGGCCATTGCCACCCAGCACGCCGCCGTCATTGACCGTCACCGTCGATTGCAGCGAGCCATTGACCGCCAGCCGCCCCTGGTTGACCAGGGTCGGCCCGGCATAGGTGTTGTTGCCGCTGAGCACCAGGGTACCGATACCCTGCTTGGTCAGGCCGCCATGGCCGGAAATATCGTTGCTCCACAGGTCCAGCACGCAGCTAAGGTCGTTGCAGACTCGCTGGGTCGGCCTGCCAGCATCCACCACGGCGCCTACACCCGGCAGATCGACCACGAACTGGCTCGGGCCGTAGCCACCGGCGATGCGGAACTCCTCGGGGATATCCTGTTCGGTGACCAACATGCCCGGACCGCGGATCCCCTTGTCCAGGTTGATCATGCCCCAACCGTACAAGGCGTCGATGCCAGGCGCGCCCATGTCGGTGGCGGTGGTGCGCAGCACGCTGGCGATCTGTGCGCCGCTCATGTAGGGGAAGCGCTCCATCAATACCGCCGCCGCACCGGCGGCATGGGGCGCGGCCATGGATGTGCCGTTCTTGTTGGCGTAGCCCTGGGTCAGATCTTCCAGGCTGGTGCCGCCGATCACCGCGCTGTAGATGCGGGTGCCGGGGGCCGATACGCAGAAGCTCGCGGTATAGCCGCAACGGGAAGAGAACGTGCTGGCCAGGTACGGGTTGGCGCTGCTGGTGTCGGGGTTCTGCTGCAACGCCGCCACGGTCATCCAGTTCGGGGCGATGTCCGGGACGAAATAGGCCAGACCGGCAATCGCATCGGGGTTGTTCAGGTTGTAGTCGTTGCCGGCGGCGAAGATCGTCAGGACCCCGCTGCGGGCGGCGGCGATAGCCCCGTCATAGGCACCGCCGGGCAAGGTGCCCAGCAGCGGCTGGATCTGCGCGAACTGTGCCCGGGCATCGTCCACGGTGAAATGCGGGAAGTCCGGATTGCGCCCCCCCTTGGCGAAGCGGTCGGTGATGCCGATGCCCCAGCTGTTGTTGATGATCCGCGCGCCGCTGGCCACCAGGCTGTCCCAGCCGGCCTTGTATACCGCGCCATCGTTGCCCAGGACGATGCCGTCCTCGGGACCGGGGTCACCGTTGTCGGCGCTGATGATCTGCGCATCGTAGGCCACGCCGTGCATCGACTCGCCATCCCGGTTGCCGGCGGCGATCCCGCCGACGTGGGTGCCGTGGGAGCCGAGCTTGCCGTCCGAGCCCACCGATGGGCTGCCGTCATAACGGAACGCATCGCCGGCCTTCACCGGGATATAGGGGTCGGTGTACTGGCGGATGCCGCTGGTGACCAGGGTCACGATCTTGTCCTTGCCGGCAAACTCGGGGTGCTTGGCGTAGACCGGCTGGTCGAAGATCCCCAGCTTCACCCCCTTGCCGCTGTAGCCGGCGGCATAGGCGCTGTCGGCGTGGATCGCCCCCAGCCCCCAGTCGGCCTTGAACTCGCTGCTGCGCCAGCTGCTGGCGTCGCCCAGCCGGCCACTTTCCACATAGGGCGCGGCTTGGGCCGTGCCCATCAACGCCGCCCAACCCATCAATGCCCGCCCCAACGGGGCCAGGGCCCAGCCCTGCGCGAGTGCGCTGTCATCCTTTCTGACTTGCTTCACTACAACCTTCCTTAGTTTTGTTTTGGTTTAGTACCGCGTTGGTCACACTCCGTGTTGCAACGCCTGGCCCAACCCGCGCCAGGGCGTTTCAGAACCGCCATTGCAGGTTGAGCCCCGCGCCATGCTGTTGTTCACGACTGGCCAGGCGCCCCTGGTAGTCCAGGCTCAGGTCCAGGTCGCGGGTCAGCCCTACCCGTGCCTGCAGTCCCACCAGCGCGGCATCGCGCAAGGCCGGCGCAGTCTCCACCCGAAACGGCAGGTCGCTGCCGGCGAAGGCCAGGTGCTCGCGATCCTGGGTGCCGCTCAGGCGGTGCTGCCAGCCCAGGCTTGCCGCCAACTGCAGGTCTTGTTGCGGGCCCAGTTGCCATTGCTGGCGCCCACGCAGGCCCAAGGTGCTGAGCCAGGCATCACGCTGTTCGTCACCGGCATGCAGCGCCGCGGCATCGCCTTTCTCGTGGAAGCCGTCGCGGTCCAGGTGCTGGTAGGTCAGGTTGGCGAAAGGCTCCAGCTGCACCGCCGGTAACGCCAGGCGATAGGCCGCCTCGGCAAACAGCTGCTGGCTGCGGGCATCGATCCGTGCGCGCTGGCGGCCGGACACCTCGCCATAGGTCAGGTCGCGCCGAACCTCGGCACGGTGCCAGCTGTGACTGGCACCCAGGCTCAGGCGCAACGGGTCCAGGTCATGGCGGACATAGGCGCCCAGGTGGTAGCTGTCGACCGTGGCCCGGGAGTGGCTGCCGCCCATGCCCAGGGAGCTGTCACTGTAGCCTGCGGCCAGGCCGGCCCGGGTCTGATCGTCAAGGTCATGGTCCACGCCCAGCAGCACACCGCCCAGGGAGCTGGTATAGGACTCGCTGCCCTCCACGCCCTCGATGCGCCCCCAACTGCCCAGGCCCTTGAGCCAGAGCTGGGTCGAACCTGGCTCGCTGGCACTCGTTCCAGAAACGCTGGCATTCAGTGCAGGACCTTGCATGCGCTCGCCCAAGGTGTCGCGCAAGACCGAGCCCTGGCTGAGCAGCATCGAGTCCAGCGCCGGGTAGATCTCCCCGGCCAGCTGACGCAGGCCTTCCCGGGCCTGGTCCGCCGAGGTCGAAAGCAGCAGGCTTTCATACACGGGATTGCCCGGCCCCAACCGCTCGACGGCACCGCCACTGGCGCGCTGGTTGGGCGTGGCGCCGACGCTGGCGAACGTCGTGGCGCTGCGCGTCACGTCCAGTTGCACGCCGTTGGCCGAATAATCGAGGAAGGTCCCCAGGAACAGATAGTCGGGCTCGACCTGGGCGAAGCGCCCGTTGACGCCACCCGCGGCCTGCAGGATGTCGAACTGGCGCCCCACCAGACTGGATACCGGGCCGCCGGCCAACAGGTTGGGCCGCGCCTGGGGCTCCAGGCTGAGATTGGCGCCGCCGACACTGGCCTGGCCAGCAACGACGAGCCGGTCGCTGGCCGTGGGCGACAGTTCCACCCGGTAGGTCGAGCCCGGCTGCAAGTCCAGGTTGCCAGCGACATTCAAGGTGCCGATGGAATTACCCGGGGCCACCACGCCCCCGGCGCTGGCGGTCAGGGCGCCGATTCGCCCGTTGCCGCCCAGGGTACCGCCGGCGTTGACCGTCACCGCCGATTGCAGGCTGCCGTTGACCGCCAGCAGACCGCCATCGACGCGGGTCGGGCCGCGGTAGCTGCTGTCCCCCGTGAGCTCGAGCCAGCCAGCCCCGGACTTGACCAGGCTGCCCTGGTAGACCCGCTGCGCGGCAGCCGCGTCGCGGGCCATGCCCAAGGCATAGTCGCTGCGATCCTGCTGGCTGGCCCCCGCTGCCAGGCCATGCTCCCAGCCGCGATCCTTGAGGGTCTGCTGCCAGGCCTGGCGTTCCGCAGCGTCCTCGCTTTGACGCTGCACCAAGGCCTGGTCGGAGATGCCGTTGCTCCAGGTATCGCCCTGCCCGCGCCCCAGGTTGACGTCGAATTCACCCAGCAACTGCCCGGGGCCGTGCAACGCCCGGCCCAGGTCCGGGACGCCCCAGCCCACCCGCTCGCTGGGCCCCTGGGTAGGCGAGCCGTCGAGCTGGCGCGAGGTGGTCAGCAGCACTTGCAGGGCCTGCTGGTTGTTCAGGTAGGGATAGCGCTGCATGACCAGGGCCAAGGCCCCAGTGGCGTGGGGCGCGGCCATCGAGGTGCCGTTGTAGGTGGCGTAGCCGCCACCGGGCACGGTACTGCTGATCGCCGCGCCCGGGGTCGCCAGGCACCAGTACTTGGCGATGCCGCACTGGTTGTATTTCTGCTGGTTGTTCTTGTCCAGGCCCGACACCGCCAGCCAGTGACCTTCCAGCTCCGGCTGGAAGTACGGCAGCGCCGAGCGCACGCTGGCGTTGGCATAGCCGCTGTTGCCGGCGCTGAATACGTTGATCACGCCGCGGCGCGCCACGTCGCCGGCGGCGTCGAGCCAGGTGTCCTGCTGAAAATGCTGGGCGTAGGCCGCGCGCAAGCCGTCCAGGGTCTGGTAGCTGACATCCTTGGGCTGGCTGCCCCAGCTGTTGTTGATGGCCCGCACACCGGCGTCCACCAGGGCATCGTAGACCGCCTTGAAATACTTGGGGTCAGGGCCGGGACCGAACAAAAACTTGTCGTCGTGGTTGGTATTGCCCACGTAGACCTGGGCATTGAAGGCCACGCCATGCATGCCAGTGCCATCACGGGCCGCACCCAGAGTGCCGGTGACATGGGTGCCATGGCTGTCGTTGGCGCCATTGAGCACCCCGGACACGCTGAACGGAGTGCCGTCCAGATACTGGCCGGTGGCGGTAACCGAGTGAAAACGTCCGGGACTGGCTTCGGGATGGGCGGCATCGAACCCCGAGTCCAGGGCGCCGATGCTGACCCCGGCGCCGGTGATGCCGGCGGCATAGGCTTGGCTCGCCTGCATGCGCTCCAGGCCCCAGTCCTGCTGGTACTCGGCCGACCGCCAGCTGGCGGGGTCGCCCGGGCGACCGGTTTCCTGGTCGGCCGCCGCAGCAGACAGCGGCAGTCCGGTGGCGAACGCCAGGCATAGGGTGCCCGTCAGCGCCTTGAGCTGATCACATCTCACATCCATGTCGATGACTTCTCTTGTTTTTGTTGTCGGGTCGCCCGTCCTGGGTCGACCGGTGTGTCGCTGCATTGCCTGGCCGCAAGGCCCCATCGAGCCAGAGGCGGTTTCCCGCCCCTGGCCAGGTTACTTCGGCCTCAGGCCTGGAGGCAGCCTTCGGCTGCAAGTCGTGAGCTTCTGAAATTGATTACGATATGTCAATCGGCGTTAATAAATAGCCAACAGCTGTCACAAAACACAGGCATGCGCTCCATGAGGCTCGCGCAGCGGCCGGGATCTTCTGACGGCGCAGTTACTTGACCACCTTCAGGCTTGGACGGCCACTCGGGCGCGGCGGCTCGGGCGGCCCCTGGTCATCCGGCTCCACGGCATCGTCTTCAAGGTCATCCTCGTCCTCGAGCGGCGGCTCCAGCTCGAAGACCATGCCCTGGCCGTTCTCCCGGGCGTAGATCCCGAGGATGGCGCCGACCGGCACATAGAGCGAGTGTGCCACGCCGCCGAAGCGGCCTTCGAAGCTCACCGCCTCGTTGTCCATGTGCAGGCTGCGCACGGCACTGGGGGAGATGTTCAGGACGATCTGGCCATCGCTGGCGAAACCCTGGGGTACCTGGACCGCCGGATACTCGGCATTGACCAGCATATGCGGCGTGCAATCGTTGTCGACGATCCACTCGTATAGCGCACGAACCAGATAGGGGCGACTGGAGTTCATCAACGGTTCCTCTTAAACCTTGCGCATTTCACGTTCGGCAGCGGACAGGCTCGCCTGGAAAGGCTCGCGGGCGAACTGTCGCTCCATGTAGTCCAGCAGCGGCTTGGCCTGCCGCGGCAATTCGATCCCCATCACCGGCAAACGCCAGAGAATGGGCAGTAGACAGCAATCGACCAGGCTTTGCTCCTCGCTCATGAAGCAGGCCATCTCGCCGAACAGCGGGGCCACGCCGGTCAGGCTCTCGCGCAGTTCCTTGCGCGCCTGGGTGCGTGCCGCATCGCTGCTGCGCGCATCGAGCACGGTGTCGGCCAGGGCGCACCAGTCACGCTGGATGCGGTGCATCAGCAGGCGGCTGTTGCCCCGGGCCACCGGGTAGACCGGCATCAGCGGCGGGTGCGGATAACGCTCCTCGAGGTACTCCATCACCACGGTCGACTCGTACAGCGCCAGGTCGCGATCGACCAGGGTCGGCAAGCTGCCGTAAGGGTTCACTTCAATCAGCTTGGGCGGCAGGCGATTGGCGTCGACATCGATGATCTGCACCGTGACGCCTTTCTCCGCGAGCACCAGGCGGACCCGATGAGAGTAATGATCAGCGGGGTCGGAATAGCAGGCTAACCTGTTGGTTGCGCCCATGTAGCGCCTCCTCGCACGGGATGCTTGTAAAACTTAAATGAAAACGCGCCCGGGGCGCCCCAGCACTATCGCTGGAGCCCCCCGGGCGCGTTCAACTACCAGAAACTACTGCGTGATCAGTGCACGTCCTTCCAGTATTCGCGCTTGAGCAAGTAGGCGAACACGAAGAAGAAAGCCAGGTACAGCAACACGTAGGTACCGATGCGCTGGCTTTCCAGTTTGACCGGGTTGGCCGAATAGGCCAGGAAGGTCACCAGGTTCTTGACCTTCTCGTCGAACTGCTCGGCCGTCAGGGTACCGGATTTCTCCTCCACGGTCAGCTGGTCGCACGCCTCATGGGTCAGCGGGCTGCCGGTCAGCGGGTCGAACTGCTTCTTGCCATCGACCTCGGTCTGCACCTGCTTGCAACCGATCACCTGGTTGCCCTGCAGGCCCACCAGCACGTTGGGCATGCCGACGTTGGGGAAGACCTTGTTGTTCACCCCGTATGGCCGCGACTTGTCCTCGTAGAAGCTGCGCAGGTAGGTGTACAGCCAGTCGTTGCCACGCACCCGGGCGACCAGGGTCAGGTCGGGCGGCGCGGCGCCGAACCAGGTCTTGGCATCGTTGGGCTGCATGCCGATCTTCATGTGGTCGCCGATCTTGGCGCCGGTGAACACCAGGTTCTCGAGCATAAGCTCATGCGGGATCCCCAGGTCGTCGGCGACGCGCTCGTAACGCTGGAACTTGGCGCTGTGGCAACCCATGCAATAGTTGGCGAAGGTGCGCGCGCCATCCTGCATCGCGGCCTTGTCGGTCAGGTCAATATCGACCTTGTCCAGCTCCAGGCCATGTTCGGCGGCAAACGAAAGGCTAGGCATCAGTGCCAGCAAGCATACTGCAATCAACTTTTTCATCAGCCAGTCACCCTTTCCGGAACCGGTTTGGTCTTCTCGAGCCTTGTGTAGAACGGCATCAGCAGGAAGTAGGCGAAGTACAACACCGTGCACACCTGCGACAACAAGGTACGCCCCGGGGTTGGCGCCAGTACGCCCAGCACGCCAAGGATGACGAAGGACACGCAGAACACCAGCAACCAGATCTTGCTCAGCCAGCCCTTGTAGCGCATGGAGCGCACGGGACTGCGGTCAAGCCAGGGCAACACGAACAGCACGGCGATGGCGGCGCCCATGGCGATGACCCCGAACAGTTTGTCGGGCACCGCACGCAGGATCGCGTAGAACGGCGTGAAGTACCACACCGGTGCGATGTGCTCAGGCGTCTTGAAGGCGTTGGCCTGTTCGAAGTTCGGTTTTTCCAGGAAGTAGCCACCCATTTCCGGGAAGAAGAACACCACCGCACAGAACACGAAGAGGAACACCACCACGCCGGCGATATCCTTGACGGTGTAGTACGGGTGGAACGGGATACCATCCAGCGGGATGCCGTTCTCGTCCTTTTTCTTCTTGATGTCCACGCCATCGGGGTTGTTCGACCCCACTTCGTGCAACGCCAGGATGTGCAGCACCACCAGGCCGAGGATCACGATCGGCAGGGCCACCACATGCAGGGCGAAGAAGCGGTTAAGGGTGATGCCGGAGATCAGGTAGTCACCGCGGATCCACTGGGTCAGGTCGTCACCGATGACCGGGATCGCGCCGAACAGCGAGATGATCACCTGGGCGCCCCAATAGGACATCTGACCCCATGGCAGCAGGTAGCCCATGAACGCCTCGGCCATCAGCGCCAGGTAGATCAGCATGCCGAACAGCCAGACCAGTTCGCGTGGCTTCTGGTAGGAGCCGTAGAGCAACCCGCGGAACATGTGCAGGTAGACCACGATGAAAAACGCCGAGGCGCCGGTGGAGTGCAGGTAGCGCAGGATCCAGCCGTACTCGACGTCGCGCATGATGTACTCGACCGAGGCGAAGGCCTCTTCCGCCGAGGGGGTGAAACTCATGGTCAGCCACACGCCGGTGACGATCTGGTTGACCAGCACCAGCAGTGCCAGGGAGCCGAAGAAGTACAGGAAGTTGAAGTTCTTGGGCGCGTAATACTTGCTCAGATGGTCTTCCCACATCTTCGTCGCGGGGAAGCGCGCATCGATCCACTCCATGAACTTGCTCATCATGCGTTCTCCTGATCGACGCCGATGACGATGATTTCGTCCGACTCGTACGAGTGCGGTGGCACTGGCAGGTTGAGAGGCGCCGGCTGGGACTTGTAGACGCGCCCGGCGAGGTCGTAGTGCGAGCCGTGGCACGGGCAGAAATAGCCACCGACCCATTTCGGGCCGAGGTCGGCGGGAGCGACTTCAGGACGGAACGTCGGCGAGCAGCCCAGGTGCGTGCACAGGCCGACCAGGATGAGGATCTCGGGCTTGATCGAGCGAACTTGCGGATCGACGTAGGTCGGCTGCACCGACGCCTTGGATTCGGGGTCGGACAGCTCACCGGTGATCTTTTTCAGATTGCCGAGGATCTCTTCCGTTCGCCGCACGATGAATACAGGTTGACCGCGCCACTCGGCCACCATCTGCTGGCCGGGCTCGACCTTGGCGATATTGACCTTCACCGGTGCCCCTGCGGCTTTCGCCTTGGCACTGGGAAACCATGACCCCACGAACGGTACCGCAGCCCCCACTGCCCCCGCTGCCCCGACCACGGATGTCGCGGCTACGAGGAAGCGGCGCCGGCCTGCGTTGACGCCGTCATTGCTCATTCAGTCCTCTCCCATCAGCTTGCTTGGCCTGCTCTAACAGGCATCTACTTAGGTATGTCTGTGGCACTAAAAATTGGCCGCAATGGTAAGGAACAAATCCACACGCTGACAAGGTGATTACCCGCTCGTCGGGCTACAACCCTCGCTTTGCTTGA
This sequence comes from Pseudomonas sp. 2hn, assembly GCF_019646095.1. Lineage (NCBI taxonomy): Bacteria > Pseudomonadati > Pseudomonadota > Gammaproteobacteria > Pseudomonadales > Pseudomonadaceae > Pseudomonas > Pseudomonas sp. 2hn. The sequence goes on from NZ_CP081016.1 coordinate 4,840,000, forward strand.
TCTGTGTCTATGCGACAAACGGCCACGGACTGACAGAGAGGTTAGTTCAAGACATAAAAAAAGCCCGGTTCCAAAAAGGAACCGGGCTTTTTTCGACTGCCGAAGCGGTATTAACGCTTGGAGTACTGAGGACGCTTACGCGCTTTACGCAGACCCACTTTCTTACGCTCGACTTCACGAGCGTCGCGGGTGACGTAGCCAGCACGACGCAGGGCGCCACGCAGGGTTTCGTCGTATTCCATCAGGGCGCGGGTGATGCCGTGGCGGATTGCACCGGCTTGACCGCTGACACCACCACCGGAAACGGTGACGTAGATGTCGAACTTCTCAACGGTCTCGGTCAGTTCCAGCGGCTGGCGAACAACCATGCGAGCGGTTTCGCGGCCGAAGAACACGTCCAGAGAACGGTTGTTGATGGAAATGTTGCCAGTGCCCGGACGCAGGAATACACGTGCGGTTGCGGTCTTGCGACGGCCAGTGCCGTAGTTTTGAGTCGCCGACATAATGAACTATCCCGTTAGATCTTCAGTTCTTGAGGCTGCTGAGCAGTGTGTGGGTGAGCTGCACCCGCGTACACTTTCAGCTTGCGGTACATGTCGCGACCCAGCGGGTTCTTCGGCAGCATGCCTTTGACCGCGGTTTCGATAACACGCTCAGGGGCCTTGGCGATCAACTTCTCGAAGTTGATTTCCTTGATACCGCCCGGGAAGCCGGAGTGGGAGTAGTACATCTTGTCGGAAGACTTGGCACCAGTCACACGGATTTGCTCGGCGTTGATGACGACGATGTAGTCGCCGGTGTCAACGTGAGGGGTGTATTCTGGCTTGTGCTTGCCACGCAGGCGGCTAGCGATTTCGGTAGCCAGACGACCCAGGGTCTGACCAGCGGCGTCGACTACGAACCACTCGCGCTTTACTGTTTCCGGTTTAGCAGTAAAAGTTTTCATTCTCTAAAGCCTCAGAGGCCGCCCAGCGAAAAATAGACGGCGAATCTTACTGGATAGTGCACAGCTTGCCAAGGGCAAGCGCGCAGCCGAACGCTGACGCTTTTGGGGGCTCGGGTCGGGCACGCCAATGTTCGACAAGGGTTCCCCTGCATGGTGGTGCATCACTTCCGCCACACGGAGAGGGGCCGAATTATCCAGATTGCAGGAAAAATTTCAACCTGCTTTTATGGGCCTCTTTGCCATGGAGCGTCTTCCCGATGCAATACCGCAAGCTCGGCCGTACCGACCTCAACGTCAGCGCCCTGTGCCTGGGCACCATGACCTGGGGCGAGCAGAACACCCAGGAGCAGGCCTTCGCCCAGATCGCCCTGGCCAAGGCCTGCGGCATCAATTTCATCGACACCGCCGAGATGTACCCGGTGCCACCGCGCCCGGAAACCTACGCCGCCACCGAGCGCATCATCGGAAACTGGTTCGCCGCCAACGGCGACCGTGACGACTGGATCCTGGCCAGCAAGGTCGCCGGCCCCGGCAATGGCATCAGCCACATCCGCGACGGCCAGCTCAAACACAACCGCCAGCACATCGTCGCCGCCCTGGACGAGAGCCTGAAGCGCCTGCGGACCGACCGCATCGACCTGTACCAGTTGCACTGGCCCGAGCGCAGCACCAACTTCTTCGGCAAGCTCGGCTACCAGCACCTGCCCCAGGATATCTTCACCCCGCTGGAGGAAACCCTGGAGGTGCTCGACGACCAGGTCCGCGCCGGCAAGATCCGCCACATCGGCCTGTCCAACGAAACCCCGTGGGGCACCCTGAAGTTCCTGCACCTGGCCGAGACCCGCGGCTGGCCACGGGCGGTGTCGATCCAGAACCCCTACAACCTGCTCAACCGCAGCTTCGAGGTGGGCCTGGCGGAGGTGGCGATCCGCGAGCAGTGCGGCCTGCTGGCCTATTCGCCGCTGGCCTTCGGCATGCTCTCGGGCAAGTATGAAAACGGCGCCCGCCCGGCAAATGCCCGCCTGACCCTGTTCAGCCGCTTCGCCCGCTACTCCAACCCACAGACCGTGGCTGCCTGCAGCCGCTACGTGCAGCTGGCCCGTGAACACGGGCTGGACCCGGCGCAGATGGCGCTGGCCTTCGTGACGCGCCAGCCGTTCGTGACCAGCAACATCATCGGCGCCACCAGCCTCGAGCAGTTGCGCAGCAATATCGACAGCCAGGCGCTGAACCTGGGCGATGAGCTGCTGGCGGCGATCGAGGTGGTGCATCAGGAGCAACCGAACCCGGCGCCTTGAGCCAATAACCCATCGCGGGGCAGGCGTGGGAGCGGGCTTGCCCCGCGATGGAGATCGTACTTTGGCGGGGTAGACACAATCGCCAAAAAATAAGACGATCCAGCCGGTGATTGACCACTCTACCCTATAAGAACAATGACAATGATGTTTACCCAACCCTCCGCGTCCTTGCGGCGCGTCAGCATCCTGGCCGTGGACAAAGTGTTCGCTTCGACACTGATGCAGGCCAAGGATTTCTTCCACCTGGCCAGCCTGCGCTACAGCAAGCAGTTGGGCCTGGGCCTGCAGCCGATGTTCGAGATCGGCCTGGTGAGCCCGGACGGCTTGCCCGTGGACAGCTTCAGCAACGTGCAGCTGCCGGTCGACAGCGGCCTGAACGACGCCGACGTGATCATCCTGCCGGCCTTCTGGGACGACTTCGACAACCTGCTGCAACGCTACCCCCAGGTCCTGCCCTGGCTGCGCGAGCAGCATGCCCGCGGCGCGGTGCTGTGCGCCGAGGCCAGCGGCGTGTTCTGGTTGGCCGAATCCGGGCTGCTCGATGGCAAGGAGGCAACCACCTACTGGCGCTTCTTCGCCAGCTTCGCCGAGCGCTTCCCGAAGATCCGCCTGAACCAGGACAAGCACCTGACCGACGCCGACAACCTGTACTGCGCCGGCGGCACCACCTCGGCCTGCGACCTGTACATCTACCTGATCGAGCGTTTCTGCGGCGCCAACGTGGCCCGCGCCGTGGCCCGCGACATCCTCTACGAGGTGCAGCGCAGCTACACGCCGGGGCGCATGGGCTTCGGCGGCCAGAAGCTGCACCAGGACCTGATCATCCTGCAGATCCAGCACTGGCTCGAGGAGCACTTCGCCGACAAGTTCCGCTTCGAGGACGTGGCCCGCAACCACGGCATGAGCATCCGCAACTTCATGCGCCGCTTCCAGAGCGCCACCGGCGACAAGCCGCTGCACTACTTGCAACGGCTACGGATCGAGACGGCCAAGGGCCTGCTGTCGAGCACGCGCAAGAGCATCAAGACCATCAGCTATGAGGTGGGGTACGACGACGCGAGCTTCTTCGCTCGGTTGTTCCGCCAGCACACCGAGCTGTCGCCGAACCAGTATCGGCAGCAGTTCATGCAGGAAGCCTGAAAATCGCCGGGGCTGCTTTGCAGCCCTTTCGCGGCACAAGGCCGCTCCTACAGGGATCGCGTGACTCCTGTAGGAGCGGCCTTGTGCCGCGAAAGGGCCGCAAAGCGGCCCCAGATTCTTACGGCTTGTGCGCCCGCGACAGGAACTCGTGGGACTGCATCTCCAGCAACCGGCTCAGGGTACGCTGGAACTCGAAGCTCAGGCGTCCACCGGTATACAGGTCCTTCAGCTCCACTTCCGCCGAGATGATCAGCTTCACGTTACGGTCGTAGAACTCGTCGACCATGTTGATGAAGCGCCGGGCGATGTCGTCGGTGGTCACGCCCATCTGCTCGACATTGCTCAGCAGCACAGCGTGGAAGATCTTGCCCAGTTCGATGTAGTCGTTCTGGCTGCGCGGCCCATCGCACAGGGCGCGGAAGTCGAACCAGGCGACGTCGTCACAGGTGCGCAGGGCGTGGATCTCGCGGTTTTCGATTATCAGCACATCGTTCTCGACGGCCTGGGTGCACTCCGGAGTCAGCGCCTTGAAGCTCGCCCGCAAGCTCTCGTGGGCTGCGGCGTCGAGCGGGAAGTGGAACAGTTCGGCCTGCTCCAGATGGCGCAACCGGTAGTCCACGCCGCTGTCGACGTTCACCACGTCGGTGTACTGCTTGATCATGGCGATGGCCGGCAGGAAGCGCGCGCGCTGCAGGCCGTCCTTGTACAGGCCGTCGGGGACGATGTTGGAGGTGGCCACCAGCGACACGCCGTTCTTGAACAGCTCTTCCATCAGGGTACCGAGGATCATCGCATCGGTGATGTCGGAGACGAAGAACTCGTCGAAGCAAATCACCTTGGCCTCTTCGCTGAAGCGCTTGGCGATGATGGTCAGCGGGTTCTTCTCGCCCTTGAGGGTCTTCATCTCCTCGTGGACGCGCTTCATGAAGCGGTGGAAGTGCGTGCGCATCTTCTGCTTGAACGGCAGCGCTTCATAGAAGGTGTCGACCAGGTAGGTCTTGCCTCGCCCTACCCCGCCCCAGAAATACAGGCCCTTGACCGGCGTCTGCTCCTTCTTGCCGAACAGCTTGCCGAACATGCCCGGCTTGTTGTTCTGCGCGCGCACCAGGTCGTCATACAGGCGCTGCAGGTGACGCACCGCAGTTTCCTGCGCCGCGTCATGGAAGAAGTCGGGACGTTTCAGATCTGCTTGATATCGTTCTAGGGGCGTCATGATTTCGTTAGCGAGGCAACAAAAAACGGGCCGTCACTGTAGCGACCGGCCCGCCTGATGGCAATGATACATGCGACCACTTGACTCATTACCTGCACCTGTAGGAGCGGCCTTGTGCCGCGAAAGGGCCGCGCAGCGGCCCCGGGATCTCCGCTTCATGCAGAATTGCCGGGGCCGCTTTGCGGCCCTTTCGCGGCACAAGGCCGCTCCTACAGGGTGGGCGCTCAGTCCTGCTGTGGCGCCAGGGCCTCGCGCAGGCTTGCGATGGCCGCATCACGGGCCTCGGCGGCCTCGAACTGCGGCCCGTCGGCAACCTGCTCGCCCTCCAGCCACAAGCTGAAGCTCAAGCCCTCGACCCGTACATCGGCCTCGCCACCTTGCTGCAGTTGCTTGCTCACCGCACCGGCGCTCTTGCCATCGGCGAAGCTGCGCGACAGCAGCAGTTGCTCGCCATCGGCGGCCAGCAGGCGGAAGCGGAAGCTGCCGTCCTCGTCGCGGAAGCTGACGAAGCGGGCAGTCTTGGCAGCCTTCTTCTTCACTTCAGTGGTGGCTTGCACGGTGGTGCAGAACGAACGCAGGCCAACCGCCTCGCGCAGCTGCTCGAGGAACGGCGTGGCGATCTTACGGGCCTTGGCGGCACCGGCCAGGAGAATGTCCTCCAGGTCCGACGGGCGCGAGATCAGCTGGTGATAGTGCTCGCGCTTCTCGGCCAGCTGGCCGTCGAGCAGCTGGAACAGGCGCTGCTTGGCCTCGCCCCAGCCCAGGCCCTGCACCAGCTCTTCGCGGAACGCGGCGCACTGCGCCGGCGTGGAGAAGGCCTGGAACAGGGTGAACAGGTGCGCGTTGTCCGGATCCTTGGCCTCGCCCGGCGCCTTGGAGTCGGTGACGATGCGCGAGATGGCGTCCTTCATGTCCTTGGCGCTGGTGAACAGCGGGATGGTGTTGTCGTAGCTCTTGGACATCTTGCGCCCGTCCAGGCCCGGCAGGGTGGCGACGCTCTCCTCGATCACCGCTTCCGGCAGGGCGAAGAAGTCCCTGCCCTGGCCGAACAGGTGGTTGAAGCGCTGGCCGATGTCGCGGGCCATTTCCACGTGCTGGATCTGGTCGCGGCCGACCGGCACCTTGTTGGCGTTGAACATCAGGATGTCGGCGGCCATCAGCACCGGATAGCTGAACAGGCCCATGGTCACGCCGGCGTCCGGGTCTTCACCGGCCTCGACGTTCTTGTCCACCGAGGCCTTGTAGGCATGGGCGCGGTTGAGCAGACCCTTGGCGGCGACGCAGGTCAGCAGCCAGGTCAGCTCGGGGATCTCGGGGATGTCCGACTGGCGGTAGAAGGTCACCTTGTTCGGATCCAGGCCACCGGCCAGCCAGGTGGCGGCGATTTCCAGGCGCGAGCGCTGGATGCGCTGCGGGTCGTCGCACTTGATCAGGGCGTGGTAGTCGGCCAGGAAGTAGAACGAGTCGACGCCGGGCTGCTGGCTGGCGAGGATGGCCGGGCGGATGGCGCCGGCGTAGTTGCCCAGGTGCGGGGTGCCGGTGGTGGTGATACCGGTGAGGATGCGCGTGGTCATGGGTGTTCGCTTATTCAGGCTTGGCTCAGTTCGAAAGGCGCGGCAGCAGCAGATCCTTCAGATCGGTCAGCTTGCCATGGAAGAAGTGCCCGCATTCTGCCACTTTCAGCAGCTCATGGGGACGCGACAGGTCATTCGACCAGTCGTAGACCAGCTGCGGATCGACCACTTCGTCGGTGTCCGGCTGCACCACTGTGAGGGCGACGCGCTCGGGCAACGGGAACTGTTCGTTCAGCCGCATCACCGCCGGGGCAATCATGAACAGCTGCTGCAGGGCCACGCCCCCGGCCTCCAGGCGACCGGCCAGGCTGGCGGCGACGAAACCACCGAAGGAGAAGCCCATCAGCACCAGCGGCAGTTCGGGATGCTGCGCGCGCAGCCAGGCCGCGGCGGCCTCGGCGTCGGCCACTTCACCGGCGCCCATGTCGTGGCTGCCGGCGCTCTGGCCGACGCCCCGATAGTTGAAGCGCAACGTGATGTAACCGGCGTCGCGGGCAGTGCGTTGCAGGGTCGACACCACCTTGTTGAGCATGGTGCCGCCCTGGACCGGGTTGGGGTGGCAGATCAGCACCGCGCCACGGGCGTCGGCCACGTCCAGGTACAAGGCTTCCAGCTGGCCGCTCGGGCCATCGATGAACAAGGGTGTTTCGCGGATAAGCAAGGCACTACTCCGTGACCTCGAGGAGGGTCGACTCGTCTAGCTGAGGAATTCTGTTCTGATTTGCGATCGCTCGCGGTATACAGCGCAGGTCTGAGCCGTTAACGTAAAGCAAAGCCGTTTATAGAGGAAGGACTCGTGGAACACTCGCTCCTTGTTTGGTTGCTGCCGACCCTGGCCCTGGTTGTCGGCGTCGTCGTCGGTTTCGCGCTGGCCCGCCTGCTGCCCAACGCGGCACCGAGCAACACCCAACGCCAGCTGGATGACATCCAGCAGCGCTTCGACAATTACCAGAATGAAGTGGTGACCCACTTCAACAGCACCGCTTCGCTGGTCAAGAAACTGACCCAGAGCTACCAGGACGTCCAGGACCACCTGGCCGACGGCGCCAACCGCCTGGCCCTGGACGAGCTGACCCGCCAGCGCCTGCTGGCCGCGCTGCACTCGGAAGCCGCGCAAGGTCCGCGTGATCGCCTGACGCCGCCGAAGGACACCGCCGAGGTGCCGCGCGACTACGCACCAAAGGCCCCGAACTCGCCGGGCATGCTCGACGAGAGCTACGGGCTCAAGCGCTAAGTCGATGACATGAAGAAGGCCTCGAAAGAGGCCTTTTTTGTGGGCAGGATCTACCCGCCATATCACTCAATACCTGTAGAAGATCTCTCAGCGGCGCTGGCGTGCAGGGAAACGTCGCAAATTGCACCAGCGGGGGAGCGGGCTTGCTGTGGTGTATGGCACCGGCTTCGCCGGTGATCGCGGGGCAAGCCCGCTCCCACGCTGTTCCATCTAACTCACAGAGTCATGTTTTCCGTGGGAGCGGGCTTGCCCCGCGACAGGGCCGGCCCAGATCAGCTCACCGATACCAGGCCGCCCCCTCCTCGCCAATCCCATACCGCGCCCTCGCCTGTCCCAGCACATCCGCCGGCAACACGCCCTGGCACACCAGCCCGTACAACGCCGCCAGCACCACCGCGTGCCGATCCACCTCAAAGAACCGCCGCAGTTGCTGACGCGTATCGCTGCGCCCGAACCCATCGGTGCCCAGGGTGATGTAGGGCGCCTGCACATACTCGGCAATCAGCTGCGGCCAGGCACGCACATAGTCGCTGGCCGCAATCACCGGGGCATCACCAGGCAGGCAACGACGCACGTGGCAATCCCCCTGTTCCCCGGCCATCGCCAGGCGCTGCGCATCCCTTGCCCCACGCGCCAGCTCGCTGAAACTGGTAACGCTGAACACTTCGCTGTCGATCTGCCAATCACTGGCCAGCAACTCACCGGCGGCGATCACCTCGCGCAGGATGGTGCCCGAGCCCAGCAAGCGCACCTGGCCACGAGGCGCTGCCGACGCATGCCGGACAAACCGGTACATGCCTCGCAACACATCCTCGTGCACGTCCTCGGGCAACGACGGCTGCGGGTAGTTTTCATTCATCACCGCCACGTAGTGGAACTCATCCTGCTGCTCCACCAGCATCCGCCGTGCGGCATGGTCGAGGATCACCGCCAGCTCGCCGGCAAAGCACGGGTCCCAGGCGCGGCAGTTGGGCACCATGGAGGCCATGACCAGGCTCGAGCCGTCCTGGTGCTGCAGCCCCTCGCCACCCAGCGTGGTACGCCCCGCGGTGGCGCCGAGCAACAGGCCGCGGGCGCGCTGGTCGGCGGCGGCCCAGATCAGGTCGCCGACCCGCTGGAAACCGAACATCGAGTAATAGATATACACCGGCAGCATCGCCTCGCCATGCACCGCATAGGCAGTCGCCGCCGCGATCCACGAAGAGATCGCCCCGGCCTCGGTGATGCCCTCCTCCAGCAACTGGCCGTCGCGCGCTTCCTTGTAGACCAGCAGCGAGCCGGCGTCCTCCGGCTCGTAGCGTTGCCCCTGGGGCGAGTAGATGCCGATCTGGCGGAACAGACTGGCCATGCCGAAGGTCCGCGCCTCGTCGGCGACGATCGGCACCACCCGCGGCCCCAGCCCAGGCACCTTGAGCCAGTTGCCGAGCAGGCGCACGGCGGCCATGGTGGTGGACATCTCCTTGCCCTCGGCGCGCAGGGCGAAGCCGGCGAAGCTGTCCAGGTCTGGCACGGGCAGGCCGACGCAATCGCTGCGCCGCACCGGCAGCGGCCCGCCCAGGGCCTCGCGGCGCTGGCGCAGGTAGATCATCTCCGGGCTGTCGGCGGGCGGACGGTAGAAGCGCAGCTGCTCCACTTCCTCGTCCGACAGCGGCAGGTGGAAGCGGTCGCGGAAGGCCAGCAGCGCCTGCACATCGAGCTTCTTGGCCTGGTGCGCGGTCATCCGCGACTCACCGGCACTGCTCATGCCGTAGCCTTTCTTGGTCTTGGCCAGGATCACCGTCGGCCGGCCCTTGCAGGCCTTGGCCGCGGCATAGGCGGCATGCAGCTTGCGAAAATCGTGGCCACCACGCTTGAGGGCGTTGATCTCGTCGGCGCTCATGTGCGCCACCAGGCGCTGCAGCGCCGGGTTCTGCTTGAAGAAGTGCTCGAGGTTGTAGCTGCCGTCCTTGGCACCGAGGGTCTGGAACTGCCCGTCGGGTGTCGCCGCCAGCTGGCGCAGCAGCGCATGCTCATGATCCCGGGCGAACAGCGCGTCCCACTCCGAGCCCCAGAGCACCTTGATCACGTTCCAGCCGGCGCCGCTGAACAGCGCTTCGAGTTCCTGGATGATCTGGCCGTTGCCACGCACCGGGCCGTCCAGGCGCTGCAGGTTGCAGTTGACGATGAAGGTCAGGTTGTCCAGGCCTTCGCGGGCGGCCAGGGTCAGGCCGGCAATCGACTCCGGCTCGTCCATCTCGCCATCGCCGAACACGCCCCACACATGCCGCGCCGAGGTGTCGAGCAGGCCACGGTGCTGCAGGTAGCGCATGAACCGGGCCTGGTAGATGGCATTGAGCGGGCCGATGCCCATGGAGCCGGTGGGGAACTGCCAGAATTCGGGCATCAGCCAGGGATGCGGATAGGAGCACAGGCCGTTGCCCGCGACCTCCTGGCGATAGTTGGCCAGTTGCGCCTCGCTCAGGCGCCCCTCGAGGAAGGCGCGGGCATAGATGCCCGGCGCCGAGTGCGGCTGGAAGAACACCAGATCGCCACTGCGCTGCGCGCCGCCGCCCTCGCCACGGAAGAAATGCTGGAAACCGACCTCGAAGATTTCCGCCGCCGAGGCATAGCTGGCGATATGCCCGCCCAGCTCGCCGTAGGCATGATTGGCCCGCACCACCATGGCCAGGGCATTCCAACGCAGGATGCCGGTGATTCGCTCGTCCAGTTCCAGGTCGCCCGGATAGTTGCCCTGCTGCTCCACCGGCAAGGTGTTGCGGTAGGCCGAGAAGGCCTGGGCCTCACGCTCCAGGCCCAGCTCCAGGGCATGGGCCTGCAGGCGCTGCAGCAGGTAGCGCGCCCGCGCCGGGCCGCAATGGGCCAAGGTCGAGGACAGGGCCTCGCACCACTCGGCGGTTTCCCCGGGGTCACTGTCCAGGGCGGCTTCCAGGGCCGTCAACGGCTCGTTCGGGTTCATCATCGCTACCATCGCGCAGGCCTCGTCCGTGGCGGTTCAGGCGCAGGCCTTCAGGGCCTGGGCAATGTCGGCGAGCAGGTCGTCGATGTCTTCCAGCCCCACCGACAGGCGCACCAGCCCTTCCGAGATGCCATGCTCGGCACGCTCCTGCTGGGTATAGCTGGAGTGGGTCATGCTCGCCGGGTGCTGGGCCAGCGACTCGGCATCGCCCAGGCTCACCGCGCGGCTGAACAGCTGCAGGGCGTTCATGAAGCGACGGCCGGCCTCGATCCCGCCCTTGAGTTCGAAGGCGATCATGCCGCCCGGCAGGCGCATCTGCCGCTGGGCCAACGCGTACTGCGGGAAGGACGGCAGGCCCGGGTAGTGCAGCAGCTCGACCTGTGATTGTTCGGCGAGGAACTCGGCCACCTGCTGGGCATTGGCGCAGTGACGGTCCATGCGCAGGGCCAGGGTCTTGATGCCGCGCATCAGCAGCGCCGCGTCATGGGGCGACAGCACCGCGCCGGTCATGTCCTTGAGCCCTTCCAGGCGGATGCGGTCAATCAGCGCCTTGCGCCCGACCACCAGACCGGCGGTGATGTCGCCATGCCCGGACAGGTACTTGGTGGCCGAATGCACCACCAGGTCCACGCCCAACTCCAGCGGGCGTTGCAGGTAGGGCGTGCAGTAGGTGTTGTCGACCACGATGCTCAAATCATGGCCACGGGCGGCATCGACCACCGCGGCGATATCCACCAGCTGCATGTTGGGGTTGGCGGGGGTTTCGAAATAGATCATCCGCGTCTTCGGCGTGATCGCGGCCTGCAGTGCCGGGATGTCGTTGAGGTCGACATGGCGGATCTTCACGCCGAACTCGCCGATGCCGTGGTGCAGGTAGGCGAAGGTGCAGCCGTACAGGGTGCTGCCGACGATCAGCTCGTCACCGGGGCGTAGCAGGGTCCATAGCGTGGCGGTGATGGCACCCATGCCGGAGGCCAGCGCCAACCCGGCCTCGCCCCCTTCCAGGGACGCCATGCGCTGCTCGAGCAGGGCCAGGGTCGGATTGGAAATGCGGCTATAGAAATGCCCCGGTTCCTCGCCCGCGAAGCAAGCGGCGCCGTACTCGACGGTGGGGAAGGCATAAGTGGCGGTCTGGTAAACCGGCGGCACCAGGGCGCCGCCGTGGGACAGCGGGTCATAGCCATGGTGGATGGCCCGCGTGGAGAAACCGGTGTTCTTGTTGGAGTCGCGCATGGCAACAGCCTCTTGTGGTTTGTTATAAGCTTATGCCACCAAGCTGCCGCGCTTTTTCCAAATTTGCCCACGCAATTGCGCAAGTTTTGAAAGAAAAACAACAAAAACAGAACCAGGAGGGCAAGACATGCCTTCAGCTCTCGACCGTACCGACCGCGCCCTGCTCGCCGCCCTGCAGGACAACGCCCGCCTGACCGTCTCCGAACTCGCCGACCAGGTCGCCTTGACCACCTCGCCCTGCTGGCGGCGGGTCAAGCTGCTGGAGGACAACGGCTACATCACCGGCTACCAGGCCATTCTTTCACCCAAGTCGCTGGGCTTCGGGGTGACCGCGTTCGTCAGCATCATGATGGACTCGCACACCAAGGAGATGGCCCTGGCGTTCGAGCAGCGGCTGATGGAGATTCCCGAGATCGTCGCCTGCCACAACATCTCCGGGCGCTATGACTTTTTGCTGGAGATCCTGGCGCGGGACCTGGAGTCGTTCGGCGAGTTCACCCGGGAGGTGCTGCAACGGTTGCCGGGGGTGAAGGAGATCTATTCGAGCTTTTCGTACAAGGCGGTGAAGGAGCGGCGGGTGATTCCGGTTTCGGAGAAACATATCTAGCAAGCCGGGGGCGCGCTGCGCCCCATTCGCGGCACAAGGCCGCTCCTACAGGGGACCGCGCAGTTCTGTAGGAGCGGCCTTGTGCCGCGAAAGGGCTGCACAGCAGCCCCAGCTCTCCCGATCCAAACAAAAAACCCCGCCGAAGCGGGGTTTCTCAGATCACGCGGTTACTCAGATCGCGCCGCGCTGACGCAGCACATCCAGCACCAACTTGACACCCTCATCGACGCTGACCGACTGGGTGTCGATCACCAGGTCCGCATCCAACGGCACATCGAACGGGAAGCTCTCGCCCGGAATGTTGTCGCCACCGGCCGCGTACAGCCCCTGTGGATCACGCTCACGGCACACCAGCGGCGACGCCTGCACATAGACGGTGACCAGACGCTCCTTGCCGATCAGCGCCTTGGCCTGCTCGCGGCCTTCGGCATCCGGGGCAACGAACGCTGCCAGGGTCAGCAGGCCGGCTTCGTTGAACTGGCGCGCCACATGGGCGGCGCGGCGCCAGTTCTCGGTGCGGCCGGCGCGGTCCTGCGGCAGGCCCTTGTTCAGGTCGTGGCGCAGGTTCTGGCCATCGAGCACATAGACCGCACGCCCCATGTCGAACAGCTTGCGCTCCACGGCGTAGGCCAGGGTGCTCTTGCCAGCGCCGGACAGGCCGCTGAACAGCACGGTGGCCGGCTGCTGGCCGAAGCGCAGGGCACGCTCCTCGGTGGACACATGGGCCAGCTTGCCGTGCTGACCGGTGCTGCCGTGCGGCAGTACCGGCGGGGCGATGATCATGCCGGCGCCGACGGTGCCGTTGGTCAGGCGGTCGATGACGATGAACGCGCCGGTGGTGCGGTTGCTCTCATAGCCGTCCAGGGCGATGGCGCTGTCCAGCGCGACCTTGACCCGGCCGATCTCGTTGAGCTGCAGTGCGCTGGCGGCGCCTTGCTCCAGGGTGTTCACATCGACCTTGTGGGTGATGCTGGCAATCGAGCCCGGCACGTAGCTGGTGGCGCGCTTGATGTCGTATTTCTTGCCCGGGAGCATCGGCTCCTCGGCCATCCACACCAGCATGGCGTCGAACTGGTCGGTGACCGACGGTACGTTGTCGGCATGCACCAGCAGGTCGCCACGGGAGATGTCGATCTCGTCTTCCATGGTCAGGGTCACGGCCTGGCCGGGGCCGGCGTTCTCCAACTCGCCTTCGTAGGTGACGATGGACTTGACCCGGCTGCTCTTGCCCGACGGCAGCACGACGATCTCGTCGCCCTTGTGCACCACGCCACCGGCGATGGTACCGGCGAAGCCACGGAAGTTCAGGTTCGGACGGTTGACGTACTGCACCGGGAAACGCAGGTCGGTGACGTTGCGGTCGGCGGCGATCTCGACGGTTTCGAGGATCTCCATCAGCGCAGGGCCCGTGTACCACGGCGAACGCTCGCTGCGGTTGACCACGTTGTCGCCCTTGAGCGCCGACATCGGCACGAAGTGCAGGCTGCTCGGCTTGAGGTTGATGCCTTCGGCGAACTTCAGGTAGTCGGCCTTGATCGACTCGAAGACCTGCTCGTCGAAGCCCTTGAGGTCCATCTTGTTGACCGCGACGACGATGTGCTTGATGCCCAGCAACGAGGCGATATAGCTGTGCCGGCGGGTCTGGGTCTGCACGCCGTAGCGGGCATCGACCAGGATGATCGCCAGGTCGCACGTGGACGCGCCGGTGGCCATGTTGCGGGTGTACTGCTCGTGGCCCGGGGTGTCGGCGATGATGAACTTGCGCTTGGCGGTGGAGAAGTAGCGGTAGGCGACATCGATGGTGATGCCCTGCTCGCGCTCGGCCTGCAGGCCGTCCACCAGCAGCGCCAGGTCGACTTCCTCGCCGGTGGTGCCGGACTTTTTCGAGTCGCGGGTGATGGCCTCGAGGTGGTCCTCGTAGATCATCTTCGAGTCGTGCAGCAGGCGCCCGATCAGGGTGCTCTTGCCGTCGTCCACGTTGCCGCAGGTCAGGAAGCGCAGCAGCTCTTTACGCTCGTGCTGGGCCAGGTAGGCGAGGATGTCCTCGCTGATCAAATCGGATTGGTGCGACATGGAGGAAACCCTGAAATTAGAAGTAGCCTTGGCGTTTTTTGTCTTCCATGGAACCGGCGCCATCGTGGTCGATGACGCGGCCCTGGCGCTCGGACGTTCGGGTCAGGAGCATTTCCTGGATGATGTCCGTCAGGGTCTCGGCTTCAGACTCGACCGCGCCCGTCAGCGGGTAGCAGCCCAGGGTACGGAAACGCACTTTCTTCTTGACGATGCGCGCCTTTTCCTCGTCGCTCAGGTGCTCGAGGATGCGCTCGTCGTCGATCATGATCAGGGTGCCGTTCTTCTCGATCACTTCGCGCTCGGCGGCGAAGTACAGCGGCACGATCGGAATGCCTTCGAGGTAGATGTACTGCCAGATGTCCAGCTCGGTCCAGTTCGACAGCGGGAACACGCGGATCGACTCGCCCTTGTTGACCTTGCCGTTGTAGATGTTCCACAGCTCCGGGCGCTGGTTCTTCGGGTCCCAGCGGTGCTTGCTGTCACGGAACGAGTAGACGCGCTCCTTGGCCCGCGACTTCTCTTCGTCGCGGCGCGCGCCACCGAAGGCGGCGTCGAAGCCATGCTTGTCCAGCGCCTGCTTCAGGCCCTGGGTCTTCATGATGTCGGTGTGCTTGGAGCTGCCATGGGTGAACGGGTTGATGCCCTGCGCCACACCCTCGGGGTTGACGTGGGTGATCAGCTCCAGGCCCATCTCTTCGACCATCTTGTCGCGGAAGCGGTACATCTCCTGGAACTTCCACTGGGTGTCGACGTGCATCACCGGGAACGGCAGCTTGCCCGGGAAGAACGCCTTGCGCGCCAGGTGCAGCATGACCGCGGAATCCTTGCCGATCGAGTACAGCATCACCGGGTTGTCGAACTCGGCGGCCACCTCGCGGATGATGTGGATGCTCTCCGCCTCCAGCTGTTTCAAGTGCGTCAGATTGTCGACCATGGCTACTCACGAAAAACGATCTTATGGACGGCCTGCGGGCCGTGTTCGAGCGAGCCACTTTATCACAGCACCTGATTCTATTTAGGAGGCTGCCTAGATCGAAACAATCTAACGATATGACTGGGGGTTTGGGCCCTGCAGGAGCGGCCTTGTGCCGCGAAAGGGCTGCAAAGCAGCCCCGGCGATTTATGCATAAACGCTGAAATCCTGGGGCTGCTTCGCAGCCCTTTCGCGGCGCAAGGCCGCTCCTACAGGAAGCCGTATCCGCCGTCCGCGGTGGATCAGATCGGATTCGGACAATCGATGAACAGGTGCTCGACCGCGAACCGCCGCGCCAGGTAGTCCCCCAGCGCCTGCACGCCATAGCGCTCGGTGGCGTGGTGCCCGGCGGCGATGAAGCTCACGCCGTTCTCGCGGGCACTGTGGAAGGTCTGCTCGGAGGCCTCGCCACTGATGAACAGGTCGACCCCGGCGGCGATGGCGGTGTCGATGTAACCCTGCCCGCCCCCGGTGCACCAGCCGACCCGGCGGATCATCTGCTCACCCTCGACGACCAACGGCTCGCGCCCCAGCGCCTCGCGTACCCGACGGGCGAAGTCCCGCGCCGACACCGGTTCCGCCAGCGAACCGACCAGGCCGACCACCTTGGGATTGTTCGGGTCCAGCGGGCCTTCGACCGTGATATCCAACTGGCGCGCCAGCTGCACGTTGTTGCCCACTTCCGGGTGCACGTCCAGCGGCAGGTGGAAGGCCAGCAGGCTGATGTCGTGCTTGAGCAGGGTCTTCAGGCGCCGCTGCTTGATCCCGGTGATGCACGGGTTTTCGCCCTTCCAGAAGTAGCCATGGTGCACCAGCACCAGGTCGGCCTCGGCCTCGACCGCCGCGTCCAGCAGCGCCTGGCTGGCGGTCACGCCGCTGACGATACGGCTGACCTGGGGGCGGCCCTCGACCTGCAGGCCGTTGGGGCAGTAGTCCTGGATCTTCGCGCTGCCCAGGTAGCGCTCGGCTTCCTCGACCAGGGTATTGAGGGCGACGGCCATGAAAAATCTCCTCGAATTCGGCGTTGCGACAGGGCGCGAGGCCCTATAATGGCCGCCATTATGGGCCGTCGCCGGTTTCGGGGGAACCGCTGTCAGGTACTCCCCTTCGCGGGGCAAGCCCGCTCCCACGCCGTGCGCGAAAGGCGTGGGAGCGGGCTTGCCCCGCGATACACCAACCGTCGCCGTCCGGATTTTTCACGTGTATGATCGCGCGCGCTCGCCCCGGGCCGAACTGACATGGCCCCCGCCCTACTCCCAGGATTCATTCATGTTCAAGGCTCTGCGTTACTTCGGCTGGCCCCTGCTCACCGGCGTGCTGATCGCCATCCTGATCATCCAGCGCTTCCCGCAATGGGTCGGCCTGCCCAGCCAGGACGTCAACCTGCAGCAGGCCCCGCAAACCACGAAGATCATGCAGGGCCCGGTGTCCTACGCCGATGCAGTGACCCTGGCCGCGCCCGCGGTGGTCAACCTGTACACTACCAAGGTGGTGAACAAGAGCGCCCACCCGCTGTTCGAAGACCCGCAGTTCCGCCGCTTCTTCGGCGACAACCTGCCCAAGCAGCGGCGCTGGGAGTCGAGCCTGGGCTCGGCGGTGATCATGAGCCCGGAAGGCTATCTGCTGACCAACAACCACGTCACCAGCGGCGCCGATCAGATCGTCGTGGCCCTCAAGGACGGCCGCGAGACCCTCGCCCGGGTGATCGGCAGCGACCCGGAAACCGACCTGGCGGTGCTCAAGATCGACCTGAAGAACCTGCCGGCGATCACCATCGGTCGCTCCGACAGCATTCATATCGGCGACGTCACCCTGGCCATCGGCAACCCGTTCGGCGTCGGCCAGACCGTGACCATGGGCATCATCAGCGCCACCGGCCGCAACCAGCTGGGCCTGAACAACTACGAAGACTTCATCCAGACTGACGCGGCAATCAACCCGGGCAACTCCGGCGGCGCGCTGGTGGATGCCAACGGCAACCTGGTGGGCATCAACACGGCTATCTTCTCCAAGTCCGGCGGCTCCCAGGGCATCGGCTTCGCCATCCCGGTCAAGCTGGCGCTGGAGGTGATGAAGTCGATCGTCGAGCACGGCCAGGTGATCCGTGGCTGGCTGGGCATCGAGGTACAGCCGCTGAGCCAGGAACTGGCCGAATCGTTCGGCATGCAAGGCCGCCCGGGGATCGTCGTGGCGGGCATCTTCCGCGATGGCCCGGCGGCGCGCGCGGGGCTGCAGCTGGGTGACGTGATCCTGAGCATCAACGGCGAGCCAGCCGGTGACGGGCGCAAATCGATGAATCAGGTGGCGCGGATCAAGCCCAACGAGAAGATCACCATCGAGGTGGTGCGCAATGGGCAGCAGCTGAAGCTGGTGGCCGAGGTGGGGCTGCGACCGCCGCCGGCGCCGGTGGCCACCAAAGAAGAGAAGTGATATTGCTTGATTGGGGCTGCTTTGCAGCCCTTTCGCGGCACAAGGCCGCTCCTACAAGGATCGCGTTGTTCCTGTAGGAGCGGCCTTGTGCCGCGAAAGGGCCGCAAAGCGGCCCCGACTGCATCAATGCAGGATCTGGCTCAGGAACAGCTTGGTCCGATCACTGCGCGGCCGGTCGAAGAAATCATCCGGCGCGGCCTGCTCGACGATCTCCCCCTTGTCCATGAAGATCACCCGGTTCGCCACGGTGCGGGCAAAGCCCATCTCGTGGGTCACGCAGAGCATGGTCATGCCGTCCTCGGCCAGGCTGACCATGGTGTCGAGCACCTCCTTGACCATCTCCGGGTCCAGCGCCGAAGTCGGCTCGTCGAACAGCATGATCTTCGGCTTCATGCACAGCGCCCGGGCAATCGCCACCCGCTGCTGCTGACCACCGGACAACTGCCCCGGGTACTTGTGCGCCTGCTCCGGAATGCGCACGCGCTCGAGGAAGTGCATGGCGATTTCCTCGGCCTTGCGCCGCGGCAGCTTGCGCACCCACATCGGCGCCAGGGTGCAGTTCTCCAGGATGGTCAGGTGCGGGAACAGGTTGAAGTGCTGGAACACCATGCCCACCTCGCGGCGGATCGCCTCGATCTGCTTGAGGTCGTTGGTCAGCTCCACGCCGTCGACGACGATGCGACCCTGCTGGTGTTCCTCCAGCCGGTTGAGGCAGCGGATGGTGGTCGACTTGCCCGAGCCGGACGGCCCGCACAGGACGATGCGCTCGCCCTGGCGCACGTTCAGGTTGATGTCCTTGAGCACATGGAACTGGCCGTACCACTTGTTCACGCCCTGCATCTGGATGATGCCTTCGGGGCCGGCAGGCTGCTTGATCGCTTCACTCATTTCGAAACTCCTAACGCTTGTGGCCAGTGTCCAGCTTGCGCTCCAGGTGCATGGAGTAGCGGGACATACCGAAACAGAAAATCCAGAACACCAGGGCGGCGAACACGTAGCCCTCGGTGGCCATGCCCAGCCAGGCCGGGTCGGCCGCTGCCTGCTTGACGCTGTTGAGCAGGTCGAACAGGCCGATGATGATCACCAGGCTGGTGTCCTTGAACAGGGCGATGAAGGTGTTGACGATGCCGGGGATCACCAGCTTGAGCGCCTGGGGCAGGATCACCAGGCCCATCGCCCGCCAGTAGCCCAGGCCCATGGCCGCGGCGGCTTCGTACTGGCCCTTGGGGATGGCCTGCAGGCCGCCACGCACCACCTCGGCGATGTACGCCGACTGGAACAGGATCACGCCGATCATCGCCCGCAGCAGCTTGTCGAAGCTCATGCCCTCGGGCAGGAACAGCGGCAGCATCACCGACGACATGAACAGCACGGTGATCAGCGGCACGCCGCGCCAGAACTCGATAAAGGTCACGCAGACCACCTTCACCGCCGGCATGTTCGAGCGACGTCCCAGCGCCAGCAGGATGCCCAGCGGCAAGGCGCCGACGATACCGACCGTGGCGATCACCAGGGTCAGCATCAGGCCGCCCCACTGGCTGGTGGGCACCGTGTCCAGGCCCAGCGCGCCGCCATGCAGCAGGATGTAGGCGAGGATCGGGTACAGCACCAGGAAGCCCAGGCCGTACACGGCCTTGCGCGGGAAGCGCTTGATGAACAAGGGCGCTGCGCCGAGCACGGCGAGCCACACGGTCAGGTCGACACGCCAGCGCAGTTCCGCCGGGTAGTAGCCGTACATGAACTGGCCGAAGCGCTGCTGGATGAACACCCAGCAGGCGCCCTCCTTGGTGCAGTCGGCGCGGGTGGTGCCGACCCAGTTGGCGTCGATGAACGCCCACTGCACCAGCGGCGGTACGATCAGCCAGACCAGGTACAGGGCGAACAATGTCAGCAGGGTGTTGAGCCAGCTGGAGAACAGGTTGGCCCGCATCCAGGCGAGCACGCCAACGGTCTTCACCGGTGGCGGCATGTCGGGTTTGAAAACATGGGCTGTCACGGATGTACCCTCACCGTTCGATCAGCGCAATGCGCTTGTTGTACCAGTTCATCAGCAGCGAAATGCTGATGCTGATGGCGAGATAGACGCTCATGGTGATGGCGATCACCTCGATGGCCTGGCCGGTCTGGTTGAGCACGGTACCGGCGAACAGCGAGACCATCTCCGGGTAGCCGATACCGGCGGCCAGCGACGAGTTCTTCGCCAGGTTCAGGTACTGGCTGGTCAGCGGCGGAATGATCACCCGCAACGCCTGGGGAATGATCACCTTGCGCAGCGTCGGGCCTTCGCGCAGGCCCAGCGAACGGGCCGCCTCGGTCTGGCCATGGCTGACCGAACGGATGCCGGAGCGCACGATCTCGGCGATGAACGCCGCGGTGTAGATGGTCAGCGCCAGGGTCAGCGCCAGCAGCTCGGGGATCAGCACCCAGCCACCGACGAAGTTGAAGCCCTTGAGCTGCGGCACTTCCCAGTGCACCGGGCTGCCGAACAGCAGCGCGCAGACGCCGGGGATGCCGATGAACAGCAGCAGGCCGACCCAGAACTTGTGGAACGGCTCGCCGGTTTCGTCGAAACGCTTGTTGGCGAAACGCACCATCACCGCGATGGAGACGATCGCCAGCGCCAGCGCGATGACGAACGGCCAGAAGCCCTCGGCCATCGAGGCGCCGGGCATGTTCAGGCCGCGGTTGCTGATGAAGAAGGTATCGTCGATGTTGATGCTGCCCCGTGGCCCCGGCAGGGTCAGGAACACGGCGAAGTACCAGAACAGGATCTGCAGCAGCGGCGGAATGTTGCGGAAGGTCTCCACGTACACCGTTGCCAGCTTGTTGATCATCCAGTTCGGCGACAGCCGCGCCACGCCGATGATGAAGCCCAGCAGCGTCGCCAGGATGATGCCGATGAAGGTCACCAGCAGGGTGTTGAGCAGGCCGATGACGAACACCCGGGCGTAGCTGTCCGATTCCACGTAGGGGATCAGGTGCTGGGCGATGCCGAAGCCGGCGCTGCGCTCGAGGAAATCGAAGCCCGAGGTGATGCCCCGGTGCTGCAAGTTGGTCTGCGTATTGTGGAACAGGTACCAGCCCAGGCCCACCACGAAGACCACCGTGAGGATCTGGAACAGCCACGCGCGCACACGTGGATCACTAAGGGAAAACCCTTTCCGTGCGCCGATTTGATTTTGCATGAAGTGCCCCGAAAAGAAGGGATTCGAACGACCCGCGGCGGCAGGATGCCGCCGCGGGGTGCAACCATCAGCGCACCGGTGGCGCGTACTGGATGCCGCCGTTGTTCCACAGGGCGTTCATGCCACGGTCGATCTTCAGGTCGGTGCTCTGGCCCAGGTTCTTCTCGAACACTTCGCCATAGTTGCCGACTTGCTTGACGATCTGCACTACCCAGTCCTTGGGCAGCTTGAGGTCCTTGCCATACTCGCCATCGGCGCCCAGCAGGCGGGCGACGTCAGGGTTCTTGGTGGACTTGGCCTCGGCCTCGACGTTCTTCGAGGTGACGCCGGCCTCTTCGGCATTGAGCATGGCGAACAGGGTCCACTTGACGATGCTGAACCACTCCTCGTCGCCCTTGCGCACTACCGGGCCCAGTGGTTCCTTGGAGATGGTCTCCGGCAGCACGACGTACTCGGTCGGCGCGGCCAGCTTGGAACGCTGGGCGAACAGCTGCGACTTGTCCGAGGTCAGCACGTCGCAACGGCCGGACTCCAGCGACTTGGCGCTTTCGTCGGAAGTGTCGAAGGTGATCGGGGTGTACTTCAGGCCATTGGCGCGGAAGTAGTCGGAAACGTTCAGCTCGGTGGTGGTACCAGCCTGGATGCAGATGGTCGCGCCGTCGAGTTCCTTGGCGCTGGAGACGCCGAGTTTCTTGTTGGCGAGGAAGCCGACGCCGTCGTAGTAGGTGACGCCGGCGAACACCAGGCCCATCCCGGCATCGCGCGAGCTGGTCCAGGTGGTGTTGCGCGACAGCACGTCGACTTCGCCGGACTGCAGCGCGGTGAAGCGCTCCTTGGCGTTGAGCTGGCTGAACTTGACCTTGGTCGCGTCGCCGAAGACCGCGGCGGCCACGGCGCGGCACACATCGGCGTCGATGCCGACGATCTTGCCTTGCGCGTCCGGCACGGAGAAGCCTGGAAGACCATCGCTCACGCCACACTGGACGAAGCCCTTCTTCTTCACCGCGTCGAGGGTGGCGCCGGCCTGGGCGAAGCTGGTGGCGCCCAGCGCGGCGGCGGCGGTCAGGACTGCCAGGGTGGTTTTCAACATCTTCATCAACAACCTCCAAATCGCTCTTGTTGTATGAGCCGGAATTGCACCGCACCCTTATGAGGCGCATCCGACCCCTTGTTGGCTTGTTTTTGGGTCAATTGGCGCAATGGGCTGTTCTATGACAGCCTTCGATCCACACGAGGGGTGTTACCGCGACCGGTCCACCTCTTCGCATGGCAAGGACGTAGCAAAGGGCGTACCACAGTCGAAGGCTTAAGCGATTAAGCGGTAGTCAAGTAGTAAAAGTTGTAGAGTTGCGACATCTTTTTCTGGCATTAACCTCCAATGCCTTCTTTTTACGCACTACATAAGTACGCAAGCACTCTTTCGGAGCAGTCATGACCAACCCGCTGATCCTCGAACCGCAGAAAACCGCCGACGCCTGTGTGATCTGGTTGCACGGCCTGGGGGCCGACCGTTACGACTTCCTACCTGTGGCGGAATTTCTCCAGGAACGCCTGCTCAGTACGCGTTTCATCATGCCCCAGGCCCCCACCCGCCCGGTGACCATCAACGGTGGCTACGAAATGCCCAGTTGGTACGACATCAAGGCCATGACCCCGGCGCGGGCCATCGACGAAACGCAGCTGGAGGAATCGGCCGATCAGGTCATTGCCCTGATCAAGGCGGAACAGGCCAAGGGCATCAACCTGTCGCGCATCTTCCTCGCCGGTTTCTCCCAGGGCGGCGCCGTGGTACTGCACACCGCCTATATAAAGTGGCAGGAAGCCTTGGGCGGGGTGATCGCCCTGTCCACCTACGCACCGACCTTCACCGACGCCCAGCAGCTGAGCGCCTGCCAGCAGCGCACTCCGGCGCTGTGCCTGCACGGCGTGCATGACTCGGTGGTGATCCCGTCGATGGGCCGCACGGCGTTCGAATACCTCGATACCTGGGGTGTGGCTGCCCAGTGGCACGAGTACCCCATGGAACACGAAGTGGCGGTGGCCGAGCTGTCCGACATCCACGACTGGCTGAGCCGCCAGCTGAAGTGATCGTGTAGCCCAGGCTGCATTGCACTACGCCGCGCCCGATTCTTGCATTACACTGCCCGGCGTACATTCCTTAACCAGTTGACGAGACGACCGTGCTCAAGGCACTCAAGAAAATATTCGCCAAGGGAGACGCCGCGCCGCAGGCCGCCGAGCCCGTCGCCGTGACCCCGCCCGCACCGGCCGCGCAACCGGCTGTCGAGAAGGCGCCAGCGCACCAGCACGCCAAGCCCAGGCCCGCTGCGAAATCACAGGCCGAACCCCAACCCGCCGAGCAGCCGCGCGCCGAGCAGCCCGCCCGGGACAAGCCGCGCCGCGAACGCAAGCCCAAGCCCAAGCCCCAGGCCAGCCTGTGGAAGCCCGAGGACTTCGTGGTCGAGCCGCAGGAAGGCAAGACCCGCTTCCACGACTTCAAGCTCTCCAACGAGCTGATGCACGCCATCCACGACCTCGGCTTCCCCTACTGCACGCCGATCCAGGCCCAGGTCCTGGGCCACACCCTGCGTGGCCAGGACGCCATCGGCCGGGCCCAGACCGGCACCGGCAAGACCGCCGCGTTCCTGATCTCGATCATCTCGCAGCTGCAGCAGGTGCCGCCGCCCAAGGAACGCTACATGGGCGAGCCGCGGGCACTGATCATCGCCCCGACCCGCGAGCTGGTGGTGCAGATCGCCAAGGATGCCCAGGCCCTGACCAAGTACAGCGGCCTGAACGTGATGAGCTTCGTCGGCGGCATGGACTTCGACAAGCAGCTGAAATCGCTGGAAGCCCGCCACTGCGACATCCTGGTGGCCACCCCCGGCCGCCTGCTGGACTTCAACCAGCGCGGCGAGGTGCACCTGGACATGGTCGAGGTGCTGGTGCTGGACGAGGCCGACCGCATGCTCGACATGGGCTTCATCCCCCAGGTCCGCCAGATCATCCGCCAGACCCCGCCCAAGAGCGAGCGCCAGACCCTGCTGTTCTCGGCCACCTTCACCGATGACGTGATGAACCTGGCCAAGCAGTGGACCACCGACCCGGCCATCGTCGAGATCGAGCCGGAGAACGTGGCCAGCGAAACCGTCGAGCAGCACGTCTACGCCGTGGCCGGCAGCGACAAGTACAAGCTGCTGTACAACCTGGTCACGCAGAACAAGTGGGAACGGGTGATGGTGTTCGCCAACCGCAAGGACGAGGTGCGGCGCATCGAGGAGAAACTGGTGCGCGACGGCATCAACGCCGCCCAGCTGTCGGGCGACGTGCCGCAGCACAAGCGCATCCGCACCCTGGAGAATTTCCGCGAGGGGCGCATCAGCGTGCTGGTGGCCACCGACGTGGCCGGGCGCGGCATCCATATCGACGGCATCAGCCACGTGATCAACTTCACCCTGCCGGAAGATCCGGACGACTACGTGCACCGCATCGGCCGTACCGGTCGCGCGGGCAGCAGTGGTGTGTCGATCAGCTTTGCCGGCGAGGACGATTCGTACCAGCTGCCGGCGATCGAGGAGCTGCTGGGGCGCAAGATCAAGTGCGAAATGCCGCCGGACGAGCTGCTGAAGCCGGTGCCGCGCAAGCATCATTGATCTTCAAGGCCGCTTACCTCCCTGTAGGAGCGGCCTTGTGCCGCGAAAGGGCCGCGCAGCGGCCCCAGCAATATCTGCATCAATGCTGAAACCCTGGGGCCGCTTTGCGACCCTTTCGCGGCACAAGGCCGCTCCTACAGAAAGCGGCCTTTCCCTAGGACTCCCAGCGCCCCGCCGCATCCTGATCGCTCTGCTTCCCTTCCACCCAGCGCGGCCCATCCTGAGTGCTTTCCTTCTTCCAGAACGGCGCCCGGGTCTTCAGGTAATCCATGATGAAGTTGCAGGCATCGAACGCCGCCTGGCGGTGCGCGCTGGCCACGCCGACGAAGACGATCGGCTCGCCCGGCTCCAGGGCGCCGATGCGGTGCAGCACCTCGACCTTGAGCAACGGCCAGCGCTGCTCGGCCTCGACCACGATCTTGGCCAGGGCCTTCTCGGTCATCCCCGGGTAGTGCTCGAGGAACATCCCGGCCACGTCCAGGCCATCGTTGAAGTCGCGCACGTAGCCGACGAAACCGACCACCGCGCCCACGCCGACATTGGCGGCGTGCATGGCGTTGACCTCGACGCCCGGGTCGAAGGCCGCCTGCTGAACACGTACGGCCACGATCAACCTCCAGTCACGGGTGGGAAGAACGCGATCTCGTCACCCTCTTCCACTGGCTCATCGAGCCGGCACAGCTCTTCGTTGCGGGCGCACATCAGGTTCTGCTCGGCCAGCACCGCGTAGTGCCCGCCCTTGCCCACCAGGGCCTGGCGCACGTCGGCCAGCACCTTGAAGTCGCCTTCCAGACGCTCGGTATCGACGCCCAGCAACTCACGGTAGCGGGCGAAATACATGACCTTGACCTTCATCACCCCTCCACCTTGTAGTGGCCACTCTTGCCGCCGGTCTTCTCCAGCAGGCGCACCTGCTCGATGACCATGCCCTTGTCCACCGCCTTGCACATGTCGTAGATCGTCAGCGCGGCGACGCTGGCGGCGGTCAGGGCTTCCATCTCGACGCCGGTCTGCCCGGCCAGCTTGCAGCGGGCGACGATATGCACCACATCCTCGCCTTCGGCGGCCAGCTCGACCTTGACGCCGGTGAGCATCAGCGGATGGCACAGCGGGATCAGGTCGCTGGTCTTCTTCGCCGCCTGGATGCCGGCGATGCGCGCCACGGCGAACACGTCGCCCTTGGGGTGTTGGCCATCGACGATCATGCGCAGGGTGTCCGGCAACATGCGCACCCGCGCCTCGGCAATCGCCTCGCGCGCGGTCACGGCCTTTTCAGTGACGTCGACCATGTTGGCGCGCCCCTGGGAATCAAGATGAGTCAGCACTGCTCTGCTCCTGGGTAGGGAGTACAGAGTGTAAACCTGCAGGTCAGCTTTGAGCAGAGGGCAGATCAGCGCATCGCGGGGCAAGCCCGCTCCCACGACGAATCGTGGGAGCGGGCTTGGATTACAGGTGCGACTCGGCGTACTCGGCCAGCACCGAGCGCGGCACGCCCTGCAGGGTGATGTGAACGCCGTGGGGGAAGTCCTTGAAGCGTTCGGTCAGGTAGGTCAGCCCAGAGCTGGTGGCCGACAGGTACGGCGTGTCGATCTGCGCCAGGTTGCCCAGGCAGACCACCTTGGACCCGTTCCCCGCGCGGGTGATGATGGTCTTGATCTGGTGCGGCGTGAGGTTCTGGCACTCGTCGATGAGGATCAGGCTCTGCTGGAAGCTGCGGCCACGGATGTAGTTCAGCGACTTGAACTGCAACGGCACCCGCTCGAGGATGTACTCGACGCTGCCGTGGGTGCTCTCGTCGTCCATGTGCAGTGCTTCGAGGTTGTCGGTGATGGCGCCCAGCCAGGGCTCCATCTTCTCCGCCTCGGTGCCCGGCAGGAAGCCGATCTCCTGGTCCAGCCCCTGCACGCTGCGGGTGGCGATGATGCGCCGGTAGCGCTTGCTGACCATGGTCTGCTCGATGGCCGCGGCCAGCGCCAGGATGGTCTTGCCGGAGCCGGCGGCGCCGGTCAGGTTGACCAGGTGGATATCCGGGTCGAGCAGGGCGAACAGCGCCAGGCTCTGGTGGATGTCCCGTGGCTTGAGGCCCCAGGCTTCCTGGTGCAGCAGCGGCTCCTGGTGCAGGTCGAGCAGTAGCAGCTCGTCGTTGCGAATGCCCTTGATCCAGCCGACGAATCCTTGTTCGTCGATGATGAACTCGTTGATGTGCACCGCCGGCAGGTTGTCGATCAACTGCACCCGGTGCCAGGTACGGCCGCGCTCCTGGCGGGTGTCGACCTTGCTCACGCGGTCCCAGAACGACCCTGTGACCGAGTGGTAGCCCTTGGACAGCAAGGACACGTCGTCGACCAGCTGGTCGGTGCTGTAGTCCTCGGCGGCGATCCCGCAGGCACGCGCCTTCAGGCGCATGTTGATGTCCTTGGTCACCAGCACCACGTCGAGGTCCTTGCGCTTGGCGCGCAGGTCCAGCAACTGGTTGATGATGATGTTGTCGGCGAGGTTCTCGGGGAGCAGGCGGTTCGGCTCGTTGCGCGTGCTCATGAGGATGGACAGGAAACCCTTGGGCCCACTCTTGCCACGCTGGATCGGCACGCCCTGCTCGACATCGCTGGGCGAGGCGTCGCCCAAGGTCTGGTCGATCAGGCGGATGGCCTGGCGACATTCGGCGGCGATGGTGTGTTTACCGGTCTTGAGCTTGTCGAGTTCCTCCAGCACCGTCATCGGTATGGCGACGTGGTGCTCCTCGAAGTTGAGCAGGGCGTTGGGGTCGTGAATCAGGACGTTGGTATCGAGCACATACAGGATTGGCTGGTTGGAGGAAGGGTTGCGTCCTTGGTCATCCATACTCGTTCACCTTATGTGAAAGCCACACGGCGCGAACGGCTGCGCCGCAGAGTGACTGCCGTTCTTCCCGTATCCGCGTCGTTACGGGCGGGAAGCTCACCTGGCAAGGAGGGCGTGGATGACGCCACCTGTGCTGCAGGGTTCGGCTGTCTGGTTCCTTGATACCGCAAAAACCATGACTGAAAAAAGTCTTTTTACGCTCTAGTGAAGTTTATTTTTCGGATTGACGAACAGGGCTTGGCGCGAGGCCTGAGCGGGACTACAGTCAGAGATCAGGTAGCGCATCAAGCCCGTTCAGGCGCGCACGAAACGCTGGCGCAGCACATCGCTCAGGGCGTCCACCAGCAACACCAGCAGCAGCATGGCAATGATCACCGTGCTGGCCTGGGCCTCCTGGAACAGGCTCAGGGTCGCATAGAGCATCTGTCCCAGCCCACCCGCCCCCACGAAGCCCAGCACGCTGGCCATGCGGATATTGTTCTCCCAGCGATACAGGCTGTACGCCAGCAGTTGTGGCCACAGGTTGGGCAGCGTGCCGAAACAGAACGCCGCCACCTGGCTGCCGCCCTGCAGGCGGATCGCCGCCGCAGGCTCCGGCGGTGCATTCTCCAGCGCCTCGGCGAACAGCCGCCCCAGTACCCCGGCAGTGTGCAGCGCCAGCGCCAGGGTGCCGGCATTCGGCCCAAGGCCCGCCGCCAGCACGGTCAGCGCCGCCCAGACCAGCTCCGGAATCGCCCGCAGCGCATTGAGCAGCAGGCGCGCAGCGCCCTGCAGCGGCCAACCGAAGCGCCCGGCGGCCGGCAGCGCCAGCAACAGGCCGAGCAACATCGCCAGGAGCGTACCCATCCCGGACATCGCCAGCGTTTCCAGGGCGCCCTGCCCCACCGCCAGCAGGTGCGCCACGGACAGGTCCGGGTGCAGGAAACGCGCCGCGTATTCGCCCATCTGCGCCGGCCCGCCGCTGCCGACAACCGCTGCCAGGTCCAGCTCCAGGTAGGCGAACGACGCCAGCACCGCCGCCAGGATCGCGACGATCACCAGCCCATTGATCACCCGCCTCATGCGAGCCTCCCACGCAGGAAGCGGCTGAGCAGGTCGGCCAGCACCACCAGCAACAGGAAGGTCAGCAGCATGCTCGCCACCTCGGCACCGGCGAACATGCGCATCGACAAGTCGATCTGCTGGCCCAGGCCGCCGGCGCCGACGAAGCCCATCACCACCGAGGCGCGCACCGCGCATTCCCAGCGGTACACCGTGTAGGACACCACTTCGCTCGCGGCCTCGGGCAGGGTGCCGTAGAGAAACGCCGACAACCGGCTGCTGCCGGCCTGGAGCAAGGCATGGGCCGGGCGCTGGTCCACCGACTCGAAGATCTCCGCGTAGACCTTGCCGAGCATGCCGCTGTAGGTGATGGCAATGGCCAGCACCCCGGCGGTCGGGCCCAGGCCCACGGCGCGGACGAACAGCAGGGCCCAGACGATCTCGGGCACGCTGCGCAGGAAGATCAGCACGCTGCGCACCGGCAGGCGCGCAGCGCGTGACCACGGTTCCAAACGTCCACCATTGGAAGCCGCCCGCAACGACAGCGCCCGGCTGGCCAGCAGGCTGGCCGGTACCGCCAGCAGCAGCGCCAGGGTCATGCCCGCCGTGGCCACGGCCAGGGTCTGCACGGTGGCGGTGAACAGCAGGTCGAGAAACCCGGCGTCATGGGCCGGGGGCCAGAACGCGCTGACGAAACTGGCCATCTGCTGACGGTTCTCGGCCTGCAACAGCACGCCGGGGTCGAGCTCGCTCAAGCGCAGGCCCGGCCACAGCAACGCCAGGCACAGCAGGGTCAGCAGCAAGCGAGGGATGGCAGCGGGATCGCGTTGGTCAGTGCTCAGCATCGCGGGATCTGCACCTGCAGGCTCGCCGTCGCAGCGACAGGCGAGGCCAGTTGCTCGTTGGCGTACAAGGCATCGAGCATCGCTTCGCTGACCGCTGCTGCCGGACAATCGAACGCCACCTGCCCGGCACGAATACCGATGATGCGCGGAAAATGCGCCAGGGCGAGCTCCACCGCGTGCAGGCTGGCGACCAGGGTCACGCCATGGGCCTGGGCATGGCGGTTGAGCAGCGCCAGGCTGTGGTCGGCCAGCACCGGGTCCATGGCCGAGACCGGTTCGTCGGTCAGCAGCACTTCAGGTCGCTGGTACAAGGCGCGGGCGATGCCGACCCGCTGCAACTGGCCACCGGACAGCTGCCCGCACTGGGCGAACAGCTTGTCGGCCATGCCCAGCTCGGCCAGCGCCGCGCGGGCACCGGGCACATCGCCGGGGTGGATCAGGTTGAGCAGCCCGCGCAATGTGCCCCACTGCCCCAGGCGCCCCGCCAGCACAGCGGTGACCACCCGCTGGCGCGGCGGCAGGGGCGGCGCCTGGTGCACCAGGCCAACCCGTGCGCGCAAGCGCTGGCGGGCCCGGGCAGACAATGCCCAGGGCTGCTCGCCCAACAGCTCCAGGCGCCCGCCACTGGGCGGCACGGCGGTGCCCATCAGGTGCAGCAGGCTGGACTTGCCGGCCCCGGACGGGCCGATGATCGCCACCCGCTCGCCCTGGCCAATCTGCAGGTCCACCGCGCTCAATGCCTGGACCTGACCATGACGCACACTGGCGCCCTGAACACGGATACTCACTTGAGCAGACCGGCCTCACGCGCGGCTTGCTCGGTGCCCGCGTAGTTCTCGGGCTTGGTCTCGATGAAGCGGCTGGCGGCCTGCAGGTCGAGGATCGCCTTGTCCGCAGGCTTGGCCGGGTCCAGGGCGAGGAAGGCCTGCTTGATCTTTTCTTTCAGTGCCGGGTCCATGTTGCCGCGCACGGTCCAGTTGTAGTCGAAGTACTCCGGCGTGGTGGCGAACACCTTGACCTTGCTGGTGTCGACCTTGCCTGCTGCGACCAGCTTGTCCCAGACGCTGGCGTTGAGCACGCCGGCATCGGCCTTGCCGGCCTGGACCCAGGCGGCGGTGGCATCGTGGGCGCCGGAATAGGCGACGCGGCTGAAGTACTCCTCGGGCTTGATGTTGTCGTTCTTGAGCATGAAGTAACGCGGCATCAGGCTGCCCGAGGTGGACGAAATCGAACCGAAGGCGAAGGTCTTGCCCTTCAGGTCCTTGAGGCTCTTCACGTCCGGGTTGGCGGTGATGAACTTGCTGGTGAACTTGGCATCCTGCTCACGCTGCACCAGCGGCGTGGCCTTGGGGTCCTTCAGGTGCACCTGGACGAAGGTGAAGCCCCCCAGCCAGGCCAGGTCCAGGCGATCGCTGGCCAGCGACTCGACCACCGCCGGGTAGTCGGCCACCGGCACGAACTGCACCTTCATGCCCAGTTGCTGCTCGAGGTACTCGCCCAGCGGCTTGAACTTGCGCAGCAGTTCGGTCGGCGCCTCGTCGGGGATGGCGCTGACGCGCAGCACATCGGCGGCCTGGGCGACCACCGCGCAGCAGGACAGCGCGAGGCCGGCAAACAGTGCCAGGGGGCGTTTGAGCATGGGGATTCTCCGGTTCGATAGCGAGGCATGAGTCGATGGCGCATCGCAGGTCTGCGTGGCAGCGAGCTTGCCCCGCGATGCTGATAAACGGGGGAAGTATAAGAGGCGCAGGCACAAAGGCCAGCTTTGCTACAATCGCGCATCACGAAAAGTCGAGGTGCACATGAGCGAGCCGATTCGTCTGACACAGTACAGCCACGGCGCTGGCTGTGGCTGCAAGATTTCTCCCAAGGTCCTGGATGTGATCCTCGCCGAAAGCGGCACCCAGGCCCTCGACCCGAAACTCTGGGTCGGCAACGCCTCGCGCGACGACGCCGCGGTCTATGCCCTGGATGACGAGCGCGGCGTGGTCTCGACCACCGACTTCTTCATGCCCATCGTCGACGACCCGTACGACTTCGGTCGCATCGCCGCCACCAACGCCATCAGCGACATCTACGCCATGGGCGGCGACCCGCTGATGGCCATCGCCATCCTCGGCTGGCCGGTCAACGTGCTGCCGCCGGAGGTCGCCCGCGAGGTGATCCGCGGCGGCCGCGCCGTCTGCGCCGAAGCGGGCATCCCGCTGGCCGGCGGCCACTCCATCGACGCCCCCGAGCCGATCTTCGGCCTGGCCGTGACCGGTGTGGTGAGCAAGCGCCACCTCAAGCGCAACGACACCGCCAGCGTCGGCTGCCGCCTGTACCTGACCAAGCCGCTGGGCATCGGCATCCTCACCACCGCCGAGAAGAAGGCCAAGCTGCGCGAGCAGGACCAGGGCCTGGCCCGTGACTGGATGTGCACCCTCAATACCCCGGGCAGCCGCTTCGGCAAGCTCGACGGCGTGCAGGCGATGACCGACGTCACCGGTTTCGGCCTGCTCGGCCACCTGGTCGAAGTCGCCGAGGGCAGCGGCCTCACCGCCCGCCTGCAGTTCGCTGCCGTGCCACGCCTGCCCAGCGTCGAACACTACCTGGCCGAGGGCTGCATCCCCGGCGGCACCCTGCGCAACTTCGACAGCTACGGCCACAAGATCGGCGCGCTGAGCGACGAGCACAAGCACCTGCTGTGCGATCCGCAGACCAGCGGCGGCCTGCTGGTGGCGGTTACCCCGCAGGGCGAGGCCGAATTCCTCGCCGTGGCCCGGGAGCTCGGGCTCGAGCTGGCGCCGATCGGCGAGCTGGTCGAGCGACAGAGCCACGCGGTCGAGGTGATCTGATGCGCTCCGACTGCACCGAGCTGAAACAGCTGTTCCTCGACGACGTGCCGATGATGGACATGCGCGCGCCGATCGAATTCACCAAGGGCGCCTTCCCAGGCGCGGTCAACCTGCCGCTGATGAACGACCAGGAGCGGCAGAAGGTCGGCACCTGCTACAAGCAGCAGGGCCAGGCCGCCGCCATCGCCCTGGGCCACCAGTTGGTCAACGGCGCGCTCAAGCAACAGCGCCTGGAAGCCTGGGCCGCGTTCACCCAGGCCCATCCCGAGGGCTATCTCTACTGCTTCCGTGGCGGCCTGCGCTCGCAGATCGTCCAGGGCTGGCTCAAGGACGCCGGCATCCAGTATCCGAAGGTGGTGGGCGGCTACAAGGCCATGCGCACCCTGCTGATGGATACCACGCTGCAGGCGGTGCAGCAGTGCGAGTTCGTTCTGGTGGGCGGACTGACCGGCACCGGCAAGACCGATGTGCTGCACCAGCTGGACAACGTGCTCGACCTCGAAGGCCACGCCAACCACCGCGGCTCCAGCTTCGGCAAGCGCGCCACGGCGCAGCCGGCGCAGATCGATTTCGAGAATGCGCTGGCCATCGACATTCTCAAGAAACGCGAGCGTGGCATCGGCCAGTTCGTGCTCGAGGACGAAGGCCGCGTGGTCGGCAGCTGCGCGGTGCCGCTGGAGCTGTACCAGGGCATGCAGCGCTATCCACTGGTGTGGCTGGAGGACAGCTTCGCGCATCGCGTGGAACGCATCCTGCGCGACTATGTGATCAACCTGTGCGCCGAGTACATCGCCGTGCACGGCGAAGAGGCCGGCGGCCCGCTGTTCGCCGAGCGCATGCGCCAGAGCATGGCCAATATCTACAAGCGCCTGGGCGGCGAGCGCTTCCAGCGACTGTCTGCGTTGCTCGACCAGGCGCTGGAGGAGCAGTTGCGCAGTGGCGACGTGAGCCTGCACCGAGGGTGGATCGAGGGGCTGCTCAAGGAATACTACGACCCGATGTACGCCTACCAGCGGGCGGCCAAGGCACAGCGGATCGAGTTCGCCGGAGATGGCGTGGAGGTGCGCGAGTACCTGAAGGCACGGGCACTGCGCGCGCACCGCAGCGCCTGAAGCTCGGGCAAGACCGCTCCAATGGAACTACAAATGACTTACTGATTTAGCAGGGACCTGTGGGAGCGGCTTTAGCCGCGAACACCGGCGAAGCCGGTGCCATGCACCGCGTTGCTTGCTTCGCGGCTAAAGCCGCTCCCACAGGGTACGCGCTGGCTGGGTAATCATAGTTCCCTGCGCAACAGGGCAAGCAAACCCACAGTTACTGCCCCGGGCTGAGCACCCGCTGCAGCTCCGCCGCGCGGTCCTTGCTCATGTCCATCTCGCACATCGCGCCTTCGATGCGGTAGATGCTGCCGTTGCTCAACTTGCCATGGAAGGCGCAGTTGCCGTCGCGGTACTTCATCCAGGTACGCTGGACTTCGCGCAGGTCCTTCTGCTGCTGGCTGTCGAGCTTGGCCATCAGTTGCTTGTAGACGCGGTTCAGCCGGTCATCCTGCAGCTGGGTCTCGGCCTGGATGCAGGCGCCCATGGCCAGGGTGCTGGAGGCCTTGTCCATGCACTGGGTGTAGGTGGGCGAATAGTCTTCGGCTTGGGCAGCGGTCGCGATCAGCAGGGCGGCAACGCCGGGCAGGTAACGCTTGAACATGGGCATTCCTTCTCGCTTAGGGTCGTGGCACAGCCTAGCAGCCTGCCCCGCTTTCGTTCACGCACAGCGCCTGGATTCGCGCCCGCAGCCAGCGGTGCCCGGCATCGCCGTCGCGCCGTGAATGCCAGGCCTGGGCGAAGGCGAACGGCGAGATCGCCAGGGGCGGCGCGAACTGGCGCAGCACCGGGTCCAGCCGGGCACCGGCAAGGCTGCGGCGGGCTACGGTGAGCACCAGGTCGGTCCCGGCAATGAGGCTTTGGGCCACGCCCCAATGCGGCAAAGTCAGGGCAATGCGCCGGCGTACACCCAAGCTGGCCAGGGCCTGGTCGATCTCGTTGTCGATGCCGGGGCGTACCGCCACCAGCACATGGGGCCGCGCCAGCCACGCTTCGAGCGCCAGGCCGCCACGGGACGGCAGGCTGGCGCGGTCGGCCAGGCAGACGAAGGATTCCTCGAACAGCACCTGCTGGGCCATTTCCGTCGGCAGCTCCGGGAACACGCCCAGCGCCAGGTCCGCCTCGCCGTCGATCAACTGGCCGAGCATCGCCTCGCGGCTACCCTGGGACACCACCAGGTCAATGCCCGGTGCTTCGCGCCGCAGCAGGCGCATCAGCGCTGGCAGCACCACACGGGCGCCGTAGTCGGACATGGCCAGGCGAAAGGTGCGCCGTGCCCGCGCCGGCTCGAAACCCGGCGTGCCGAGCAATCCGTCGAGTTGCTGCAACGCCTCCTGCAACGGCGCCTGCAGGGCCTCGGCGCGGGCCGTCAATTGCAGGCGGCCACCGCGTCGCACCAGCAGAGGGTCGGCGAAGAGCTCGCGCAACTGTGCCAGGGCATGGCTGACCGCCGGCTGGCTGCGATGCAGGCGCAAGGCCGCGCGGGAGACATGTTGCTCGCTGAGCAGGGCATGCAGGGTCAGCAACAGGTTGAGGTCGATGCGGCGCAGATCATCCATGGTACGAATACAACCTGTGCGAAGTTCGAATTTCCATCATTGAAATGCATGATCGAGACTAAGGCCAGTGTTCTGATCAGGAGTAGACACCATGCCCGCCAGCCTCTTCGCCGCCCTCCCCTTGCTCATCGCCCTGCTCGCCGGGGCCGCCGTGCCGTTCCAGGCCGGCAGCAACGCCGCGCTCGGGCGCCTGCTCGGCCATCCGCTGTGGGCCGTCGGGGTGTCGTTGCTGGTCAGCCTGCTGATGCTGGTGCCGGCCCTGCTGCTGATGCGCGCGCCGCTGCCGCAGGTGCAGCAACTGGCCCACGCGCCCTGGTGGGCCTGGTTCGGTGGGGTCGCCGGGGTGCTGTACATCACCGCCGCGCTGGTGCTGACGCCACGCCTGGGGGCGGCGGGGTTTATCGTCTGCGTGGTGGCCGGGCAGGTGCTGTCGTCGCTGCTGATCGACCAGTTTGGCTTGATGGGGTTGCCGGAGCGGCCGGTGAACCTGTTGCGGCTCGCGGGGGTGGGGATGATCGTGATCGGGATGATCGTGGTGCAGTGGGGCACGGCGCGTTGAGCGCCTGACATAGCAGCCCTATCGCGGGGCAAGCCCGCTCCCACGCAGTCATTGCGCTGCCCTGTAGGGGCAATTGCCATCACAAGGTGCGCGGCTGCTCCGGCGGCACGATCACCTTGTGTGGCTCGAAACGCAGCGACGGCATCTGCGTAGCGGCATACAGCGCCACGCTCAGGGCAGCGATCAGGGCCACATCGAGCCAGCCCCAGCCCGGCACATCTGCCGCCGAGCGCGCCTTCCAGCACCACCACAGCTGCCCCAGGCAGAACATCAGGATCGCCAGCAGCCACAGGTAGAAGCCCGCGCCAAAGCCGGTCACATCCTGGAAGGCGTAGCTCTGGTTGTCCGGCAAGCGGGTGATGGCGAAACTGCTGGCCGCCAGGTACAGCGCCACCATGCCGCATACCAGCGCCATGCGGCGGAACCGTCGATGGCCGAGGATAGCCAGCGCCAGCAGCGGGTTGGCGAACCACTGGTACAAACCGAAGGCGATGCCCCAGGGGCCGTAGAGCAGCATCTGCAGCGCCGGCATATGCCGGCCCGCCCCCATCAGGGCGCCATCGAAGGCCAGGCTCAACAGGTACAGCAACAAGCTGAAGGTCAGATAGAAGGCTGGCAAACACAGACTCCGTCGATCATCGGCAAAACCCGACCATAGCGTACCTGTGCCTCAGGCGACAGGCGGTTCGAGCAGCAGCCCATACAGGCCCGAGTCGGAGAGCTCTCCGGCCACGCACCAACGGGCGCGCAAGGTGCCTTCCAGGACGAACCCCTGGCGTTCCAGGGTACGCGCCGAGCCCTGGTTGCGCGGGTCGATCTCCGCCTCCAGGCGACGCAGGTGCAGGGTGTGGGCGAGGTAGTCGATGAAGCAGGTCAGCGCCTCGTCCATATAGCCCCGGCCCTGGGCGGATTTGGCCAGGCAGTAGCCGATCTCGCCACGGCGCGAGCCCTCCTCGAGGTTGAACAGCTGGACCATGCCGATCAGCTCGCCGTTGTCGCGGCGGTACATGCCCAGCTTGAGCAACTGGCCGGCGGCAAAGGCCTCGCGGTCGGCGGCCAGGGCGCTTTCGGCCTCGGCCAGGGTCTGCCAGGGGGCGTGGTACCAGTAACGCATCACTTCCGGGTCGGCCATGATGGTCAGCCACTGCTGCGCGTCGCCATGGCGCATGGGGCGCAGCTGCAGGCGTGGGCTTTCAAGGCACAGGTCGCTGGGGAAACTGCGGGGGTCGGGCACGCCGGGACTCCTGTCCGGTGGTGGGGAGATGACAGTCTAACGACAGTGGCCCGGTCTGGCATCCCTGGGGCCGCTTTGCGGCCCGTTCGCGGCACAAGGCCGCTCCTACAGGGGATCGCGTTTTCTTGTAGGAGCGGCCTTGTGCCGCGAACGGGCTGCGCAGCAGCCCCCCATTCACCGCGCTCGATTCAGCCCCAATTCCATGTCATCGATCAGCCCCTTGGCCAGCCCGCTGAGGATCCGAGCGGCACTGGCGGCCATTAGGTCCCCTTCCATCTCAGCCTCGGTGGTGAAGTGCGCCACACAGCCGAGCAGCACCGACAGGTCGCTGAAGGCGTGATCGAACGGGATACCGGGCTGGATGCAGAAGATCTCGAGGCAGGTGGTCTTGCCCTGGGTCGGGCCGGGCTTGAAGTCGTCGCTCATACCGGCGCCCCCTTGGCCCGGGCGTGGCGGACCAGCGAGATGACCAGTTGGCCGAGGATCTCGACGCTGTCCATCATCACGTCGAGGCGCTCGTCGCGCTGGCAGACGGTGTAGGCGTGGACGGTGTCGCTGAGGGTGTGCATCAGCTTGTTGGCGTGGGCCATGGCTTCCTCGGGGTCGAGGTCGCTGATGATGGTGACGAAGGGGATTGGGTAGGGTGGGTCAGGTACTAGTTTTTTCATGGTTACTCCTCGAAATTGAATTTCAGGAACAACCACCTCGATCCTTCTCACAGATTAGGGTGGCAGTCGTACGCATGGTGAGAAGCCCGTGTGTAACCATGAATCCACGGTCAGGCCAAAGCCTGCACGCGCACGACCGCCATTGACGGAATCGACATGGTTCACACAACGGGCTTCTCACACCCGGTCGCCAAATGTGACGACCCAGTGACGGTACCCCTGATGCATTTCCCGGCCAATTCAGAGCCTTCCGGCAGCCGCGTAGGATAGGTCCGAAGCGCTGTCTGGCTGAAGGATTTGGTTTCAAGTTCGGAAATGTCTTACGGGGTTTGGGGCGAGGGTTTTGATCGCGTCATGGCCACCAGGTGCTTGGCGATGGCCTTGCAGCGCCTGCAAGATCGAGCGCCGCCCGCGCGGCGCATCGCGGGACAAGCCCGCTCCCACATCTTTTGCAACGTGCCGAACCTGTCAGGCCATGGTTGCCCGCCTTGGTGCATGCCTCAAGTCGTGCGGGGCGGCAGTGGTGCCCACGCTGAAATTGCGTCGGAGCAACAAGGCTGACCAGGTAATGGCACAGGATTGACTGGCCCGAAACAGATGTGGGAGCGGGCTTGTCCCGCGATGCGCCGCGCGTGCGGCGCTCGATCTTGTAGGCGCTGCAAGGATTGCGACGAACACCTGGTGGCCCTGATGCGGTCAACAGCCCTCGCGCCCGAGCGTTCCAGCGTTCCATCGTGGGAGCGGGCTTGCCCCGCGATCACCGGCGAAGCCGGTGCCAAACACCGCATCGCGGGGCAAGCCCGCTCCCACGCTGCCCCAGTCAAATCAAAGAATTATGTTCTGTTCCATGAGAGCGGCCTTGTGCCGCGAAAGGGCTGCAAAGCAGCCCCAGCGATTCTACCTCAGAACCCCATGCTGAAGCTCACCACCACACCATGGTCGCGGTTCTCGCTCGACAGCTGCCCGGAGTACCCGACCCCCAGCTTGCCGCTCGCGCCCACCGACAGGTCCACCCCGGCCTCGACCACCGCCGCGTCCTTGGCAATCGGCACGCCCTCGGTGCTGAACCCGGCGCCACCGTCGATGAAGCGCAGATCGGCATCGGGCTTGTCGTCACCGAACGCATGCCGCCAACCCACCGACAGCCGCGGCGTGACGCTGCTGCCATTGTCGAGCAGGATGCGCTTGCCGGCCCGCACGCCCAGGGTGGAGAAGGTCACGTCCTGGTCGACCTTGCCTTCCAGCCGCCCAGCCCCGCCCTTCTCGTGGGCGGTGTCGCTGTCGTAGTTGACGTAGGCCAGCCCGGCGAACGGCTCCAGGGCAATGCCGCCGACATCGATGGCGTAGCCCACCTCGCCGAACACCTGGGCGCTGCGCGCCTTGTACTTGGCCTTGAGGCGGTCGTCGTAGCTGCCCACGGTGACATCGCGCTTGGTGTCGATGTCGTGCCAGCTGTAGGCCACGCCCAGGCGGGCGGCGAAGGCGTCCAGCTGGTAGCCGAGGTAGGTGGTCAGGTGGTAGCTGTCCACCGTGGCGTCGGAGCGGCGACGGTGCGCATCGATGCTGGAGCGGGTGTAGCCGGCGGCGGCGCCCACTTTCCACTCATCGTCCAGCGCACGGTCCACACCGAGCATGAAGCCCGACAGGTCGCGGTCGACGCTGGCATGGCTGCTGCTGCCGTCGTAGGTACCCCAGCCGCCGATGGCGCGGATCCAGCCCACGGCCTGACCCTGGCAGCCTTCGCTGGTCAGCTGCTGGTTGGCGGTCGGCGCCAGGGTGCGACGCGGGTCGTCCTGGTTGCTGCAGTCGGCCTGGCGCAGGCGGTCGTTGACCGCGTCGCGGACGTAGCGCGAGTCCTCGATCAGCACGGTCGCGGTGCTGGCGTGGATCTCGCCAGACAAGCTGTCGAACGCCGCCTGGGCGCCCTGGCGGTCCAGCGGCAGCAGGTTGTTGACCAGCTCGGCCGGCGCCCCGGCACTGCTCAGGGCCGTGGCCACGCCACGCTGGTTGCCGGTGGCGGCGACATCGGCGAAGGAGTTGCCGTTGCGGCTGACCGACAAAGTCACCTGGTTGGCGCCATAGTCCAGCGAACTGTTGAGGAACGCCGAGTTGGCCAGGTTGGTGGTGGCGAAGGTACCGGTGACGCCGCCCGCGGCGCTGACCACGGTGTACTGGCCGTTGCCGCTGGCGAGGTTGGCCACCATCAGGCTGCCGCCGAGGTTGGCCGTGCCGCCCACGTTCAGGTAGTTCACTGGCGAGGTGGCGAGGTCGATCACCAGGGTGCCGGTGGCGCCATTGGTGAAGTTGCCCGACACGTTCAGGTTGCCGGCCGGCCCCGGCAGCACGGTACCGTTGTTGGTCAGCCCGGCGACGGTGCCGTTGCCGGTCAGCGCGGCGCCGTTGGCCACCGTGACCTGGGCGGCGAGGTTGCTGCCCGGGTTGCCGGCATCGCCCACCTGGAGCACGCCCTGGTTGACGTTGAAGGCACCGCTGAACGGTTGGTTGCCGGTCAGCAACAAGGTGCCGCCGCCCTGCTTGGTGGTGGTGCCGGTACCGCTGAGGGTGCCGTTGAAGGTGCCATTGTTGCCCTGGGCAAACACCAGGTTGGCGTTGTTGAGGATGTTGCCCTGCAGGCTGGTGGTGTTGCCGACCAGGGTACCGCCGCTGACGGTAGTGCCGCCGCTGTAGGTGTTGGCGCCGGCGAGGATCAGGGTGCCGGCATCGAGCTTCTCGATACCGCCAGTGCCGACCAGCGGTGCACTGACGGTGGCCGTCGCACCGGCGTTGACCCGCACCGCTGCCAGGCTGCCGTCGGCATCGTTGACCGGGGTCAGGCTGCCGCCAGAGCCCGGGACGACCTGGTAGCCATCACTGAGGAACTGCAGGCCCTCGAACGACTGGTTGCCAACCACGGTAACGGTGCCGGACGTGCCGCCAAAGACCGCGTAGCCGCCGCTCCAGCCTTCGCTGCTGGTGCCGCCGGCATTGGTCCAGCCAGTGTTCGAGCCCCAGGTGCCGCTGCCGCCGCCGACGCTGCCGTCGGGATTGGTCTTGCCACCGTTCCAGAACTGCAGCTCCTCGCCGTAGTTCTGCACCACCAGGTTGATCTGGTTGGCGATGGCGGTCTGCAGGCTGAGGTCGCCCAAGACCACGCTGCCGGGGATGGCGCCGAACACCAGGCCGTTGTCGGTGAGCGTGCCGCCGTAGCTGAACAGCTGGTAGACACCGGTGCCGAAACCGCCGGCATCGGTGATGTTCAGCGTGCCGTCGAGCACCAGGTTGCCGTTGACCCTGACCACGGTGGTGGAGGCGGCCGGGGCGCCGAGGTTGAAGTCCAGGGCGCTGCCCGACGCCAGGTCGAGGCTGCCGACGGTGAGCGGCGTGGCGCTTTGGCCGGCGGCCAAGGTGGCGCCGTTGGCAATCTGCACGGCACCGCCGTAGGTGCCGCTACCGCCCAGGCGGGCGCCGGTAGCGACGTGCACGCTGGTGCTGTCGAGGCGACCGTTGACCAGCAGGGTACCGGCATTGACGCTGGTGGCGCCGGTGAAGGTGTTGACGCCGGTCAGCAGCAGCTCGCCGGTACCGTTCTTGGCCAGGGTGCCGTTGCCGCTGAGGTTGCCGGTGTAGCTGCCGTTGGCGTTCTGCTCGAAGGTCAGGGCGCCGTTGTTGAGGATCGCGCCCTGCAGGCTGGTGCTGTTGCCCACCACGCCGCCGGCGTTGATCTGGGTGCCGCCGCTGTAGGTGTTGGCCCCGTTCAGGGTCAGCAGGCCGGCGCCGTTCTTGATCAGCCCGCCCGTGCCACTGACCACGCCGTTGAGGGTCAGGTCATTGCTGCCGGCAATGGCCATGGCGCCGTTGAGCACGGTTGTGTTGGCCAGGGTGACGGCGGTGTTGCTGTCCAGCGTGGTGCCGCCCGCGGCCGTCAGGGTGCCGCTGCCCAGCGCGCTATTGTTGCCAAGCACCAGGGTGCCACCGTTGAGAGCGGTGCCGCCGCTGTAGCCGTTGGCGGCGTTGAGCACCAGGGTGCCGCCGTCCTGCTTGGCGACGCTGCCGGTGCCGTTGAGGGCGACGTTGAGGGTGGCGGTGGCGCCGTTGTCGACCCGCAGGTTGGTGGTGCCGTTGCCCAGCAGTTCACCGGCGGTACCGGCGTTGAGCACATAGCCGTCGGTGACGAACTGCAGGCCGGTGATGCTGTGGCTGCCGTTGACGGTGACGGTGCCGGGTGCGCCCTGGAACACCGCGAAGGTGTCGTTCCAGGTGCTGTTCAACACGCCATTGACGTCGGTCCAGTTGGTGTTGGTGGCATCCCAGGTGCCGCTGCCGCCGTCGATCTGGCCGTTGGCGACGCTCTGGCTGCCGTCCCAGAACAGTACGTTGCTGGCACCGCCGACCACCAGGTTGACCTGGTTGGCCACGGCGGTCTGCACGGTCAGGTCGGTGATCGGCACCGGCGTGGTGCCGAAGCTCATGCCGTTGTTGGTGAGGCTGCCGCCGTAGGCGAACAACCGGTAGACCCCGGCGCCGAAGCCGCCGATGTCGGTGACGTTGAGGGTACCGCCCAGGGTCAGGTTGTTGGCCACGTTGACCAGCGGGCTGCCGCCACCCGACGGCGTGCCCAGCGAGGCGTTGAAGTTGGCGCCGCTGTCGAACACCAGGTTACCGGCGTTCAGCGTACTGCCGCTGGTCGCCGCGAGGTTACCGCCGTTGGCCACCGTCACCGCGCCGCCGAGGCTGCCGGCACCGCTGAGGCTGGCGCCGCTGGCCACGTTGACCGCGCCGCTGGCCAGGGAGCCATTCACCTGCAGCCCTCCTGCCTGGACGTTGGTGGTGCCGGAGTGGCTGTTGGTACTGCTCAACGCCAGGGTGCCGTTGCCAAGCTTGTTCAAGGTACCAGTGCCGCTGATATTGCCGTCGAACACCCCGCCCTCCACTGCCAGGCTGTTGCCGGCGGCGATCTGGATCGCGCCGGTGCCGCCGATGTCGCCGAGGCTGGTGTTGCCGTCGAGGTTGAGGCTGGCGCCAGTGCTGACGTTCAGCTGGCTCTGGGTACCGAGGGCAGTGGTGCCGATGGTGCTCAGGCTGCCGGAGAGGATGTTGAGGATGCCGCTGAAGGTGTTGTTGCCCGACAAGGTCAGGTCGGCCAGGCCGCTCTTGTTCAGCTCGCCCGCGCCGCTGAGCACGCCGGCCAGGTGCAGGT
This sequence comes from Pseudomonas sp. 2hn, assembly GCF_019646095.1. Taxonomy (NCBI): domain Bacteria; kingdom Pseudomonadati; phylum Pseudomonadota; class Gammaproteobacteria; order Pseudomonadales; family Pseudomonadaceae; genus Pseudomonas; species Pseudomonas sp. 2hn. Next base: position 4,882,393 of record NZ_CP081016.1, read on the forward strand.
CGTTAGTGCCCAGCACGTTGAGCACACCGCTGACATTGACCGGGTTGGCCAAGGTCACGGCACTGGTGCTGTCGAGGTTGGCGTTACCGGTGACTTCCAGGCCACCGGTGCCCAGCGCCGCGTTGTTGCCGACCACCAACGTGCCGGCCTGCAGGTCGGTGCCGCCGCTGTAGGTGTTGGCGCCCATCAGCGCGAAGCGGGCCAGGCCGGCCTTGAGCAGGCGGCCGGTGCCGCCGACAGTGCCGCCCAGGGTCAGGTCGTTGCTGCCCAGCACGGTGAGGTCGCCCATGGTGGTGACGTTGTTGGCCAGGGTGACCGCCTGGCTGCTGTCCAGGCTGGTGCCGGGCGCGGTGGTCAGGTTGCCTGTGCCGAGCGCGGTGTTGGAGCCCAGCACCAGGGTGCCGCCATTGAGCGCGGTATTGCCGGCATAGGTGTTGTTGCCGCCCAGTGCCAGCCGCGCGCTGCCGGCCTTGACCAGGCCACCGGCGCCGCCGATGTTGCCGTTGAGGGCCAGGTCATTGCTACCGCCGATGTTCAGCGGGCCGGCCAGGGTGATGGCATTGCCCAGCGCGACCGAAGCGTTGCTGTCGAGGGTAGTGCCCGCCGTGGTGTCCAGCGCGCCGCTGCCCAGGGCCGCGTTGTTGCCGACGATCAAGGTACCGCCGCTGAGCAGGGTGCCACCGCTGTAGCTGTTGCTGCCGTTGAGGATCAGGGTGCCGCTGTCGAGTTTGTTGAGCTTGCCGACGCCGGTCAGGCCGACATCGAGGGTCGCCGTGGCCCCGGGATCGACCCGCACGCTGGTGTCGCCGCCGCTGCCGTTGATCAGGTCGAGCACACCGCCGGTACCTGCCAGCAGGCGGTAGCCATTGGTGACGAACTGCAGGCCATTGACGGTCTGGCTGCCGTCGACGGTGACGTCGCCCGCAGTGCCCTGGAACACCGCGAAGGTGCTGCCCCAGGTGGTATTGAGCACGCCGTTGAGGTCGGTCCAGTTGGTGTTGCCGGCGTTCCACACGCCGGTGCCGCCATCGACCTGGCCGTTGGGCACGCTCTGGCTGCCGTCCCAGAACTGGATGTTCAGGCCGGCGGCGCTGACCAGCAGGTTGACCTGGTTGGCCAGGGCAGTCTGCAGGGTCACGTCGCCCAGGCCCACGCCCAGCGGCAGGCTGCCGAAGTCCAGGCCGTTGTCGGTCAGGGAGCCGGTGTAGTCGAAGATGCGGTATACACCGTTGCCGAAGCCGCCGATGCTGCCGACATTGAGCGTGCCGTCGAGGGTCAGGTTGCCGCCGACGTTGAACAGCGCGGTACCGCCGGTGGACGGTGACGCCAGGCCGACATCGACGATCGAGCCGCTGTTGAGCACCAGGCTGCCGAGGCCCAGGGTGGCGCCGCTCTGCCCGGCCAGGTGGCCGCCGTTGTTGATCACCACCGTGGCGTTGGCGGTGCCGCTACCCGCCAAGGTGGCGCCACTGGCGACGGTCAGCAGGTTGCTGCCCAGGGTGCCATCCACTTTCAAGGTACCGGCGTTGACCTGGGTGTTGTCGGCCAGGTTGCCGGTGCCGGTCAGGGTCAGGGTGCCGCTGCCGACCTTGGTCAGGCCGCCCAGGCCGTTGAGACCACCGGCGAAGGTGCTGCTGAGGTTGTTGCCGCCCAGGCTGAGAACGCTGCCGATGCCGACATCGACCTGGCCGCTGCCGGTGAGGCTGCCGAGGCTGGCGTTGCCATTGAGGTTGAGCTGGCCGCTGGCGCCGACGTTGAGGGTGTCGACGTTGGCCAGCACACCGCTGCCGAGGGTAGTGATGGAGCCAGCCTGGATGTCGACGTTGCCGGTGAAGGTCTTGACACCGACCAGGGTCAGGTCGTCGACGCCGGTCTTGACCAGGTTGCCGCTGCCGCCGAGGTCGCCGCTGAGGATCAGCGCGTTGGCGGCTTCAACGGTCAGGTTGGCACCGTTGCTCAGGGCAATGGTGTTGCCCAGGGCCATGGGCGCGCTGTTGGCCAGGGTGGCGTCGGCGGTAACCGACAGGGTGCCGGTGCCCAGCGCGCCGCTGTTGCCTACGGTCAGACGCCCGGCATTGAGCTGGGTGCCGCCCTGGAAGCCGTTGTTGCCATTGAGGGTCAGGTTGCCGCTGCCGTTCTTGGTCAGGCCGGCGGTACCGTTGATCACACCATTGAGGGTCAGGTCGTTGCCGCCATCGACGGTCAGGCCGGCGTTGAGGGTGACGTTGTTGGCCAGGGTGGTGCTGGCGCCGCTGCTCAGGGTCGAGGCCCCGGCAACGGTCAGGGCGCCCTGCCCCAGCGCGTTGTCGTTGCCGACCACCAGCCGGCCGGCATTCAGGGTGGTGCCGCCCAGGTAGTTGTTGGCGCCGTTGAGGGTCAGGGTGCTGGCGCCGGCCTTGTTCAGGCCGCCGACGCCATCCACCACGCCGTTGAGGGTCAGGTCGGCACTGCCCGGCACGTTAAGCGTGCCGCCCAGGTGCACGGCGTTGGCCAGGGTGACGCCCGCGCCGCTGGCATCGAGGCTGGTGTTGGCGCCGGTACTGAGGGCGCCGGTGCCCAGCGCGGTATTGCTGCCGACCACCAGGGTGCCGGCGTTGAGGGTGGTGCCGCCGCTGTAGGTGTTGTTGCCGTTGAGGGTCAGGGTGGCGGCGCCGTTCTTGACTAGGCCGTTGCTGCCGGAGACCACGCCGTCGAGGGTCAGCGCCTGGCTGCCGCCAAGGGTCAGGTTGCCACCGGCGAGGTTGACGGCGTTCACCAGCGCCAGCGCCTGGCTGGCATCGAGGCTGGCGGCGCCGTTGACGGTCAGGGCACCGCTGCCCAGGGCGCCGGCATTGCCCAGCAGCAGGCTGCCGGCCTGCAGCGAAGTGCCGCCGGCGTAGGTGTTGCTGCCATTGAGCACCAGTTGCCCGGCACCCAGTTTGTTCACTGCCCCGGCACCGCTGATGACACCGTCGAGGGTCAGGGCCTGGGTGTTGTTGACGCCGAGGGTGGTACCGGCGCCGAGGCCGATGGCGTTGGCCACCTGCAGCACACCGATCGTGGCCAGGGCGCTGTTGCCGGTCACCGCCAGGTTGCCCGTGCCCAGGGCGGTGTTGTTGCCCAGGGTCAGGGTGCCGCCGCCCAGGGTGGTGGTGCCCTGGTAGGTGTTGGCCGCGCCAAGGATCAGGTTGCCGCTGCCGGTCTTGGTCAGGCCGCCGGTGCCGCTGATCACGCCATTGAGGGCCAGGTTGTTGTTGCCGGTCAGGCTCAGGGTGTTGTTGAGCGTCACCTGGTTGGCCAGGGTCAGGGCGCCGGTGGTGGCCAGGTTGCTGGCGCCGCCGACGGTCAGGGTGCCGGTGCCCAGCGCCTGGTTGTTGCCCAGGGTCAGCGTGCCGGCATTGAGGGTCACGCCGCCGGTCAGGGTGTTGGCACCACTGAGGGTAAGGTTGCTGGCACCGTTCTTGGTCAGGCTGCCGGCCCCCGTGACCAGGCCGCCCAGGCCCAGGTCGTTGCTGCCGGTGATGGTGAGGTTGCCCCCCAGGTTGACGGTGTTGCCAATGTTCAGAGCGGTGTTGCTGTCCAGCGTGGTACCGGCCGCCGCGTTGAGCTGGCCGAGGCCAAGGGCGCTTGCGCTGCCGAGCACCAGGGTGCCGGCATTGAGGTTGGTGTTGCCCAGGTTGCCATTGGTGCCGTTCAGGGTCAGGGTGCCGCTGCCGGTCTTGGTCAGGCCGCCGACGCCGTTGACGTTGCCGCCCAGGGTCAGGTTCTGTGCCCCGGCAATGGTCAGGTTGCCGGCCAGGTTGAGCTGGTTGGCCAGGGTGACGTTGGCATTGCTGCTCAGGGTGGTGCCGCCGACTGCGTTCAGCGCACCGGTGCCCAGCGCGGTGTTGCTGCCTACCACGAGGGTGCCGCCGTTCAGGCTGGTGCCGCCCTGCTGGCTGTTGCTGCCGTTGAGGGTGAGCGTGCCGGAACCTGTCTTGACCAAGCCCCCGGTGCCACTGAGCGCTCCGTTGAGGGTGAGGTCGTTTGTTCCCGGTAGGGTGAGGTTGGCGTTCAGGGCGACGGTATTGCCCAGTGCCAAGTTACCGGTGGTGTCCAGGCTGGCGGCGCCGGTGACGCTCAGGCCGCCCGTGCCCAGCGCCTGGGCGTTGCCGAGAGTCAGGGTGCCGGCACCCAGGCTGGTGCCGCCACTGTAGGTGTTGGCGTTACCCAGGGTCAGGTTGGCGCCGCCAGCCTTGACCAGGCTGCCAAGGCCGGAGACTACGTTGGACAGCCCCAGGTCGGCGGAACCGGCGACGGTCAGGGCGCCGCTGAGATTGAAGGCGTTGCCAAGGGCCACGGCGGTGTTGCTGTCCAGGGTGGTGCCGTTGGCGGTGCTGACAGCGCCGCTACCAAAAGCGGTGTTGTTGCCGACCACGACCGTGCCGCCGTTGAACAGGGTGCCGCCGGTGTAGCTGTTGGCGCCATTGAGCACCAGGGTACCGCTGTCGAGCTTGGCCAGCTGGCCGCTGCCCGAGAGGCCGACGTTGAGGGTCGCGGTGACGCCGGGGTCGACCCGCACGGCGAAGGCGCCGTTGCTGCCGTTGACCAGGTCCAGCCCACCGGCGCCGATCAGGCGGTAGCCGTTGGTGACGAATTGCAGCCCGGTGGCGGCCTGGGTGCCGACCACCGTGACATCCCCCGCGGTGCCCTGGAACACCGCGAAGTCGCTGGCCCAACTGCCGTTGAGCACGCCGTTGACATCGGTCCAGTTGGTGTTGCTGCCATTCCAGGTACCGGTGCCGCCGTCGATCACGCCATTGGGCACGTTCTGCCCGCCATCCCAGAACTGCACGGTGCCGGAGGCGCCGCCGACCAGCAGGTTGACCTGGCTGCCAATGGAAGTCTGCACCTGCAGGTCGCCGGGCAACATGGCGCCCGGCACGTTGCCGACCAGCAGGCCGTTGTCGACCAGCGCGCCGGTGTAGTCGAACAGCCGGTAGATACCGGTGCCGAAGCCGCCGACGTCGGTGACGTTGAGGGTACCGTCCAGGGTCAGGTTGCCGTTGACGTTGACCAGCGCCGTACCGCCGGTGGCCGGCGAGCCCAGGCCGAAGTCGAGGATCGAGCCACTGTGCAGGGTAAGCGCGCCGGTGCCGAGGGTCGCGCCGCTGTTGGCCAGCAGGTGCGCGCCGTTGGCGATGTCGACCGCCCCCAGCAGGCTGCCGGTGCCGCCGAGGCTGGCGCCGCTGTTGATCTGCACGCTGGAGCTTGCCAGCGAGCCGGTGACATTGAGCTGGCCGGCATTGACCGTGGTGTTGCCGCCGAGCGTGCTGACCCCGGACAGCTCGAAGCTGCCGGTGCCGGTCTTGACCAGCCCGCCACTGCCGGCCAGGGCACCGCTGAACACACTGTTGAGGTTGTTGCCGCCCAGGGTCAGGTCGCCGCCGCCGGCAATATTCACCGTACCGGCGCCGCTCAGGCCACCGATGGTGGCGCTGGCGCCGAGGTTGAGACTGGTGCCAGCGCCGACGCTGACTGCCGAGGTATTGCCCAGGGCCGTGGTGCCGACCGTGGTGATGCTGCCGCCGAGCAGGTCGATGGCACCGCTGAAGGTGTTGTTGCCGGTCAGCGTCAGGTCGGACACACCGTTCTTGATCAGGCCGCCGGTACCGGCGAGCACGCCGCCCAGTGTCAGGTTACTGCTGCCGCCGAGGGTCAGGTTGGCGCCGAGGTTGACGTCGTTGCCCAGGGTCATCGCCACGCTGTTGGCCAGGGTCGCGGCGCCCCCGACGTTCAGCGCACCGGTTCCCAGCGCGGCGGCATTGGCCAGGGTCAGGGTGCCGGCGTTGAGGTTGAGGCCACCGCTGAAGGTGTTGGCGCCCGACAGGGTCAGGTTGGTGCTGCCGTTCTTGGTCAGCGCGCCAGTGCCGCTGATCACGCCACCGAGGGTGGTGGTATTGCTGCCCGGCAAGGTCAGGGTGGCACCGGCTCCGAGGTTGATGGCGTTGCCCAGGTTGAGCGCGCCGCTGCCGTCGAGGCTGGCATTGCCGCCCACGCTCAGGGCGCCGCTGCCGATGGCGTTGTTGTTGCCCAGGGTCAGCAGCCCGGCATTGAGGGTGGTGCCGCCGCTGTAGGTGTTGTTGCCGTTGAGGGTCAGTCCGGCGCTGCCATTCTTGACCAGCGCGCCGCTGCCGCTGATCAGGCCACCGAGGGTGGTGGCGTTGCTGCCCAGCACGGTCAGGGTGTTGCCGCCCAGGCTGATGCCGTTGGTCACCGCCACGGCGGTGCTGGCGTCGAGGTTGGCGTTGCCGCCCAGGGTCAGGGCGCCGATCCCCAGCGCGGTGTTGCTGCCGAGGGTGAGCGTGCCGGCATTGAGCTGGGTGCCGTTGGTGTAGAGGTTGTTGCCGCTCAGGGTCAGGTTGGCGTTGCCGTTCTTGACCAGCGAACCGATGCCGCTGACCACGCCGCTCAGGCCCAGGTCGGCACTGCCGTCGATGGTCAGGGGGCCGGCGATGGTGACGTCGTTGGCCAGGCTGACGGCTGTGCTGGCATCCAGGTGGGTGCCGGCCAGGGTGTTGAGGGTGCCGGTGCCCAGCGCGGTATTGCTGCCGAGCACCAGGGTACCGGCGTTCAGACGGGTGATGCCGCTGTTGCTGTTGTTGCCGGTCAGGGTCAGGCTGGTGGCACCGTTCTTGGTGATGCCGCCGGCGCCGGCGATGGTGCCGCTCAGGGTCAGGTCGTTGCTGCCGGGCAGGATGAAGTTGCCGGCCAGGTTCAGCGCGTTGCCGATGTTCAGGCCTGCGACGCTGGTGTCCAGGGTGGTGTTGTTGGCGGCATTCAGCGCGCCAGTGCCCAGGGCGGTGTTGCTGCCGAGTACCAGGGTGCCGGCGTTGAGCGCGGTGGCGCCGCTGTGGGTGTTGTTGCCGCTCAGGGTCAGGGTGGCGCTGCCGCTCTTGACCAGGCCGCCGGTGCCACTGAGGTTGCCGGCCAGGGTGAGGTTGCTGGTGGTTGGCAGCGACAGGTCGGCGGCGAGGTTGATGGCGTTGTTCAGGGTCATGGCCGTGGCGTTGGCCAGGGTGGCGGCGCCGCCGACGTTCAACGCACCGGTTCCCAGCGCGGCGGCGCTGGCCAGGGTCAAGGTGCCGGCATTGAGGTTGAGGCCACCGCTGAAGGTGTTGGCGCCTGACAGGGTCAGGTTGGTGCTGCCGTTCTTGGTCAGCGTGCCAGTACCGCTGATCACGCCGCCGAGGGTGGCGGCATTGCTGCCTGCCAGGGTCAGGGTATTGCCGGCGAGGTTGATGGCATTGCCCAGGTTGAGGGTGCCGCTGCTGTCGAGGCTGGCGTTGCCACCCAGGGTCAAGGCGCCGGTGCCCAGGGCATTGTTGTTGCCCAGGGTCAGCAACCCACCGTTGAGGGTGGTACCGCCGCTGTAGGTGTTGTTGCCGTTGAGGGTCAGGGCGGCGCTGCCGCTCTTGACCAGCGCGCCGGTACCGCTGATCTGCCCGGTCAGGGTGGTGGCGTTGCTGCCCAGCACGGTCAGGGTGTTGGCGCCGAGGCTGATGGTGTTGGTGGCGGCCACCGCAGTGCTGGTGTCGAGGTTCGCGTTGCCTCCCAGGGTCAGGCCACCGATGCCCAATGCGGTGTTGCTGCCCAGGATCAGCGTGCCGGCGTTGAGCTGGGTGCCGTTGGTGAAGACGTTGTTGCCGCTCAGGGTCAGGCTGGCGTTGCCGTTCTTGACCAGCGAGCCGATGCCGCTGAGCACGCCGCTCAGGCCCAGGTTGGCGGTGCCGTCGATGGTCAGGGGGCCGGCGATGATGGCGTCGTTGGCCAGGCTCACGGCCGTGCTGGCGTCCAGGTGGGTGCCGGCGGCGGTGTTGAGGGTACCGGTGCCCAGCGCGGTGTTGTTGCCGACCACCAGGGTACCGGCGTTGAGGAAGGTGGAGCCGCTGTTGGTGTTGGCACCGGTCAGGGTCAAGGTGGTGTTGCCGCCCTTGGTGATGCCGCCAACGCCAGCGATTATGCCGCTCAGGGTCAGGTCGTTGCTGCCGGGCAGGTTCAGGTTGCCGGCCAGGTTGAGAGCGTTACCGATGTTCAGCCCGGCGATACTGGTGTCGAGGGTGGTGTTGGCCGCGGCATTGAGCGCGCCGGTGCCCAGCGCGGTGTTGCTGCCCAGCACCAGGGTGCCGGCGTTCAGCGCCGTGGTGCCGTTCTGGGTGTTGTTGCCGCTCAGGGTCAGGCTGGCGCTGCCGTTCTTGATCAGTCCGCCGGTGCCACTGAGGTTGCCGGCCAGCGTGAGGTTGTTGGCGCCGGCCAGGGTCAGGTTGGCGCCAAGGTTGATGCCATTGTTCAGGGTCATCGCCGCCGTGTTGGCCAGGGTCGAGGCCCCGCCGACGGTCAAGTCGCCCGTGCCCAGGGCTGCGGCGCTGGCCAGGGTCAGGGTGCCGGCATTGAGGGTCAGCCCGCCGCTGAAGGTGTTGGCGCCACCCAGGGTCAGGTTGCTGCTGCCATTCTTGACCAACGCCCCGGTGCCGCTGATCACGCCGCCCAGGGTGGTGGCGCTGGTGCCCGGCAGGGTCAGGGTGTTACCGCCCAGGTTGATGGCGTTGCCCAGGTTGACCGCCACGCCCGCATCGAGGCTGGCATTGCCGCCCAGGGACAGCGCGCCGGTGCCCAGGGCATTGTTGTTGCCCACGGTCAGCACGCCGCCATTGAGGGTGGTGCCGCCGCTGAAGGTGTTGCTGCCGTTGAGGGTCAGGCCGGCGCTGCCGTTCTTGACCAGCGCGCCGGTGCCGCTGATGACACCACCCAGGGTGGTGGCACTGGTGCCCAGCAGGTTGAGGGTATTGGCGCCGAGGTTGACCGCGTTGCCCAGGTTGACTGCGGTGCCGGCGTCGAGGCTGACGTTGCCGCCCAGGGTCAGCGCACCGCTGCCCAGCGCATTGCTGTGGCCGACGGTGAGCTTGCCGGTGTTGAGCGTCAGGCCGCCGCTGAAGGTGTTGTTGCCATTGAGGGTCAGGTCGCCGGCACCATTCTTGACCAGCGCGCCGGTACCGCTGATGACACCGCCCAGGGTGGTGGCGCTGGTGCCCAGCAGGTCAAGGGTGTTGGCCCCCAGGTTGATCGCATTGCCCAGGCTGACCGCGCTGCTGGCGTCCAGGCTGGCATTGCCGCCCAGGGTCAGGCCGCTGGTGCCCAGCGCGGCGCTGTTGCCGACGGTGAGCTTGCCACCGCCCAGGGTGGTGGTGCCGCTGTAAGTGTTGACGCCGTTGAGAGTGAGGTCGGCGGTGCCGTTCTTGGTCAGGTTGCCGCTGCCGCCAATCACGCCGTTGAGCGTCAGTGCGTTGGTGCCCGGCAAGGTCAGGGTACTGCTGCCCAGGTTGATGGCATTGGCGAGGGTCATGGTCGCCGTGGTGTCCAGGGTGCCGTTGCCGCTCAGTGCCAACGTGCCGCTGCCCAGGGCGCTGGCGTTGCCGAGGGTGAGGGTGCCGCTACCCAGGGTCGTGCCGCCGCTGTAGGTGTTGACGCCGTTCAGCGTCAAGCCACCGCTGCCGCTCTTGACCAGCGAGCCGGTGCCGCTGAGCACACCGCCGAGGGTCAGGGCGTTGCTGCCAGGCAGGGTCAGCGCCGCGTTCAATGCCACGTTGCTGTTCAGCACCAGCGGCACGCTGCCCTGCAGGCTGCTGGCGCCGCTGACGGTGAGGCCGCCACTGCCCAGCGCAGCGGCGCTGGCCAGGTTGAGACCGCCGGCGGCCAGGGTGGTGCCGCCGCTGTAGGTGTTGGTGGCGCCGAGGGTGAGCAGCCCCGTACCGGTCTTGGTCAGGCCGCCGACACCCGAGACCACGCCATTGAGGGCCATGTCGGTGGCGCCGCCGACGTTCAGGCCGGCGTTGAGGGTGAAGTTGTTGGCCAGGCTCAGGCCACCGACGGTGCCCGCCAGCCCGCCGCCGTTGACAGTGATGGCGCCACTGCCGAAGGCACTGGCGTTGTCGAAGTTGAGCTGACCACCATTGAGGGTGGTCTGGGTGGTGCCGTTGAGCACCTGGCCGATCAGGCTCCAGGTGCCGGCGTCGACAATCAGGCGGCTGAAGTTGATGTAGTTGGTGGCGTTGATCGTACCGCTGCCACTGGTCCCACTGCCGCCGCCAATGGCGTTTTGCAGTGCCAGGGTGTTGGTGCCACCGGCACCACCGTCGATCTTGCCGGCCGCCGCGAAGGCAAGGTTCGGGTTGCTGGTGACCAGCAAGGCCACGCCGACGCCAAGCCCTGCCCCCACGCTGGAGCCGGTGATGGCGTTGAAGCGGTTGGTGCTGTTGACACCCATCGACAGGCTGCCGGTCAGGGTCCCGGCGTTGGTGAAGGTGTTGCCTGTCGCGGAAGCCTCGAACGCGGCACGGCCGAGGATGGTGCCGGTGTTGGTGAAGTTCACCGTGCTGCCACCGGTCACGGCGATGACCGGCGTGTCCTCGCTCACCAGCGTGAGGCTGGCCAAGGCCGAGGAACCGATGCTGCCGGCGTTGCTGATGGTGGTGGTGCCGGCGGCGCCGTTGCGCGCATCCAGCGCCATGCCGGTGAGGTTCAGCAGGTTGGCGCCGAGCAAGGCGCCGGTGCCCTTGATCACGCCCGTGGCGTTGTTGTTGATGTTGAGGGTGCTGCCGGTACCGGTGTTGCCGATCAGCACGGCGGAGGACTGGATGCTCAGCAGCCCGAGCAACGTCGGGTCGATGGTGCCGGAGTTGTTCAGGGTGTTGTTGTTGCCGGCCAGCGACAGCGAGGTGCCGCCCACGCCCAGCAAGGTGCCCAGGCTCGCGCCCGGGTTGACGTTGACAGTGAGGCCACTGCCGCCATTGGTATAGCTGGGCGCCAGCGGGTTGGCCGCGCCGCTGCAGGTGATCGTGGAACCGGCCGCGCTGCAGACGGCCAGCGCCTGTTCGCTGGACAGACCAAATGCCATCGCACCGACAGCCAGGCTGACAGCCAGCGACAGTTGCGAGAAACGGGCGGGTGAACGGGGGGCGGCACGTCTGTCCACGGAGAGCTCCTTCGTGGATCAGGCGATTCAGTCCTTGAATGCGTGCACAGCGGGCAGGAAAGAGCAGTGGAACACGCGACGGCCGAAACGCCTGATCTATGGCTACGAATTTCCTTTGAGGGAATGTGTAGCCGCTCAGGCGCGGGCGGTACGGCGCAGGGGACGGTCAAATGGTGTTAATACTTTGTCTAGGCGGCACGTGTTTCGCGGGTTTCAGCCGCTTGGCCATTGGATCCAACCGACGAACGGTCATAGCGAATGGCCAGAATGTGAAACGGTTTGTGGAAGCGTGCTTGCCCCGCGATGACGCCGGCACCGCAATCGCGGGGCAAGCGCGTTCCCACGCAGTCCGCAGTCAGCAAGGCCAAGCAATCCCTTCAGGCGACCTCCGCCCCCTCATCCGGCCAATGCGGCTCGTTGGCGCCGGGTGGTGTCAGCGGTGGCAGGCCATAGGCCGCCCGGGCGTCGTCACAGCTGGGGTTGTGCACGCCGTTTTCCCACGAAGCATCGAACTCGCGGCAGGGGCTGGAGCGGTTCTCGTAGATGGAGCACGCCACTTGCGTGCCGATCTCGCCACCCAGGCTGACGCAGCGGCAAGGCTTGGCGTCGGTGCCGATCATGGCGACCCGGGTCGGGTTGATCTGCACCACCAGGTCGTCGGGCACCACGCCACCGGCGGACTGGCATTCACCCCAGAAGAAAGACACACGAAAGTAGCCGCAGCAGGCGCCGCAGGTCAGGCAAGGGTTCTGATCGGACATGATGGCCAGGGAAGGAGGTTGTTGTTATCGGGGCGAGCGCCCGCGGCGCTATTTGTAATCCAGGCGCGATCGGCTGAGAAGAGGGGGGAAGCAAAAAAAGATCGCCGCTGATCGGCGTTCCGAGGTAAGCGGCATGCACAGGTCTGTGTAGGAGCGGCCTCGTGCCGCGAAAGGGCTGCAAAGCAGCCCCAGGTTCCTGGCAATGCTGCATACATCCTGGGGCCGCTTCGCGGCCCTTTCGCGGCACAAGGCCGCTCCTACACCCGCGATAGCGCCCTGGCGGCTTACTTGCTGGTCAGCCCATCGGCCCGGAACATCTGGCGAATGCCGCGAATGGCCTGGCGAATCCGGTCCTGGTTCTCGATCAGGGCAAAGCGCACATGATCGTCGCCGTAGTCACCGAAGCCGATTCCCGGCGACACGCAGACCTTGGCCTCGGCCAGCAGCTTCTTGGCAAACTCCAACGAGCCCAGGTGCGCATAGGCCTCGGGAATCTTGGCCCAGACATACATCGAGGCCTTGGGGTTCTCCACCATCCAGCCCAGCTCGTGCAGGCCCTTGACCAGCAGGTTGCGACGCTGGCGGTACTGCTCGGCGATATCGCGCACGCACTGCTGGTCGCCTTCCAGGGCGGCGATGGCGGCCACCTGCAGCGGGGTGAAGGTGCCGTAGTCGTGGTAGCTCTTGATCCGCGCCAGGGCGCTGACCAGCTCGGGGTTGCCGACCATGAAGCCGATCCGCCAGCCGGCCATGTTGTAGCTCTTGGACAGGGTGAAGAACTCCACCGCGATGTCCTTGGCGCCCGGCACCTGCATGATCGACGGCGCCTTCCAGCCGTCGTAGACGATGTCGGCGTAGGCCAGGTCGTGCACCACCAGCACATCGTACTGCTTGGCCAGGGCCACCACGCGCTCGAAGAAGTCCAGCTCGACGCACTGGGCGGTGGGGTTGGACGGAAAGCCGAGGATCATCATCTTCGGCTTGGGGATCGACTCGCGGATCGCCCGCTCCAGCTCGTTGAAGAAGTCCACCCCCGGCACCAGCGGCACGGAGCGCACCTGGGCACCAGCAATCACCGCGCCGTAGATGTGGATCGGGTAGCTGGGGTTGGGCACCAGCACCGTATCGCCATGGTCGAGGGTACCGAGCATCAGGTGCGCCAGGCCCTCTTTCGAGCCGATGGTGACGATGGCCTCGCTTTCCGGGTCGATGGCGACGTCGTAGCGTTCCTTGTACCAGTTGGAGATGGCGCGGCGCAGGCGTGGGATGCCACGGGAGGTGGAATAGCCGTGGGTGTCCTCGCGCTGGGCGACCTGCACCAGCTTCTCGACGATATGCGGCGGGGTGGCGCCATCGGGGTTGCCCATGCTCAGGTCGATGATGTCCTCGCCACGGCGGCGGGCGGCCATCTTGAGCTCGGCGGTGATGTTGAAGACGTACGGGGGGAGACGATCGATGCGCGCGAAGCGGCGCGGCGAACCTGGGTTGGCCATGTGTTCCTCGAGAGACGTAAGCGCCCGGAACCGTCCGAGCGACGCTGGCCGCTGCGGCGACCTGCTTCAGAAGATAATGCCGAAACAATATTTCTGCAAAGGATAATTTCCTGCTTTGCCTAATATTTTCAGATGTATTTTTTGAAAATCAAAGATTTACGTTTTCAGGACCGGCCTCTTCGCGGGTAAACCCGCTCCCACAGGGATCGCGCTAACCCTGTGGGAGCGGGTTTACCCGCGAAAAAACCGCCACAGGAAAAACAGGCATAAAAAACCCCGGCACATGGCCGGGGTTCTTGGTGTTACAGGCTGCAGTATCAGCGCGCGTAGGTCATCAGCACATCGGCCGCAGTCTGGCTGTCCACGCCCATCATCACGCTCAGGGCGGTGACGGTGAGGATGGAGAAGCCGAACACCTTGCGGGCCCACTTGCTGTCGTCCTCGGCCTTGTAGCCACCCCAGGCCATGTACAGCCAGTACAGGCCCATGGCGGCCGCCACGGCGAGGTAACCCAGGCCGGCGTAGCCGCCGAGGGTCAGCATCAGGGTGGCGAGCACGAAGGCCAGCACGTACAGCACGATCTGCTTCTTCGCCGCGAGGATACCGCGTGCCACCGGCAGGACCGGAATGTTGGCGGCGCTGTAGTCCTTGAAGCGGAAGATGGCGATGGCGAAGCTGTGCGGCATCTGCCACAGGCTGAACATCACCAGCAGGGTCACCGCGGCCAGGTCGAAGCTGTTGCTCACGGCGCAGTAGCCGATCACCGGAGGCATGGCACCGGACAGGCTGCCGACCAGGGTGCCGTGCACCGATTTGCGCTTCAGCCACAGGCTGTAGAAACCGACGTAGACGACGAAACCGACCAGGGCGCAGAACGCCGCCAGCGGGTTGGCTTGCACATACAGCAGGCTGAAACCCGCCACCCCGAGCAGGGTGGCGTAGATCAGCGCCAGGGGCAGCGACATGCCGCCCTGGACCATGACGCGGTTCTTGGTACGTTCCATCTTGTGGTCGATGTCACGGTCGATGCAGTTGTTGAACACGCATCCAGACGCGACCACCAGGGAAGTACCGATCACCACCGCCAGGAACAGGGCGAAATCCACATGCCCCTTAGCGGCAAGGAAGAAACCGCCTGCCACGGAAAGCACGTTACCGAAAATGATCCCCGGTTTGGTGATTTGGATAAAGTGCTTCACGGACATGCAGTCTTACCTCACTTGGCCAACATTTCGAAGTGGATGCTGAACATGATCCACAGCGACAGGCCGACCAGCAGTGCAATTACCAGGACGGTGAACAGGAACGTCGACACGTTGGAACGCTGCTCTTTCGAGCGGTCCATGTGCAGGAAGTACACAAGGTGTACAACCACCTGGATGACGGCCATGGCCACCACGATCAGGACGGTCAGGTTCTTCGGCAGGCTCGGGTACATCACCAGGCCGAACGGGATCGCGGTCAGGATGATCGACAGTACGAAGCCGATCATGTACGACTTCACGCTACCGTGATTACCTTCGTGATGAGTGTCGTGTGCGCTAGCCATTACAGAACTCCCAGCAGGTAGACGACGGTGAATACGCAGATCCAGACCACGTCCAGGAAGTGCCAGAACAGGCTCAGGCAGCTCATGCGGGTCTTGGCGGTCGGCGTGATGCCGTGCTTGTTGATCTGGTACATCATGATTGCCATCCAGATCAGGCCGGCAGTCACGTGCAGGCCGTGGGTACCGACCAGCGCGAAGAACGCCGACAGGAAGCCACTGCGCTGCGGGCCGTAGCCCTCGGCGATCAGGTGATGGAACTCATAGATTTCCATCGCGATGAAGCCGGCACCGAACAGGAAGGTCACGGCCAACCAGCCCAGCACGCCCGCCTTGTTGCCGGCGAACATCTTCAGCATGGCGAAGCCGAAGGTGATCGAGGACAGCAGCAGGAACGCGGTTTCAACCAGCACGAAGTCGAGCTGGAAGATGTCGTGACCCGACGGGCCGCCGGCGAAACCGCCGGACAGCACCGCGTAGGTGGCGAAGAGCGACGCAAACAGGATGCAGTCGGTCATCAGGTAGAGCCAGAAACCGAGTACGGTCATCTGGCCCGAGTCGTGGTGGTGGTCGTCGTGCGCATGGTCATGACCATGCGCGCCACCGTGGATTACTTGACTGGACATTGATTACACCCGTTCAAACGATTCGACACGTGCGCCGGCAGGCAGAGCACCTGCTTTGGCCAGCGCTTTCATGCGCTCGCCTTCGATGCGCGCCACTTCTTCGGCCGGAACCATGTAGCCCTGGTCGTCACGCGCGGCGTGGCGAACGAAGACAGCGATGGTTGCAACCAGGCTCGCGCCCACCAGCCACCAGATGTGCCAGATGAAGGCGAAACCGAACACGGTCAGCAGCAGACCCATGAACAGACCGGTGGAGGTGTTGCTCGGCATGTGGATCGCTTCGTACTTGGCAGGGGCCTTGTACGCAGCGCCGGCTTGCTTGGCTTCGTGCCAGGCGTCCAGGCCAACATGCTCAGGCATGTGCGCGAAGTTGTAGAACGGAGGTGGCGACGAAGTCGACCATTCCAGGGTACGGCCGCCCCATGGGTCGCCGGTGACGTCCATGTTGTCCTTGCGGTCGCGAACCGAGACGTAGATCTGGATCAGCTGGCAAGCGATACCGAACAGGATCAGCACGGCGCCGACCACGGCTACGTACAGGTAGGGTTCCCACAGCGGGTTGTCGGAGTGGTTCAGACGACGGGTCATGCCCATGAAGCCCAGGGCGTACAGCGGCATGAACGCTACGTAGAAGCCGGAGATCCAGAACCAGAAGGCAGCCTTGCCCCACTTCTCGTTCAGGGTGAAACCGAAGGCTTTCGGGAACCAGAAGGCGAAGCCGGCGATGTAGCCGAATACCGCGCCACCGATGATCACGTTGTGGAAGTGGGCGATCACGAACAAGCTGTTGTGCAGAACGAAGTCGGCACCTGGAACAGCCAGCAGAACGCCGGTCATGCCACCGATGGAGAAGGTGACCATGAAGCCCAGGGTCCACATGATCGGCGCGGTGAAGCGCAGACGGCCCTGGTAGATGGTGAACAGCCAGTTGAACAGCTTCACACCGGTCGGAATGGAGATCAGCATCGTCGCCAGGCCGAAGAAGGTGTTGACGCTGGCGCCGGCACCCATGGTGAAGAAGTGGTGCAGCCAGACCGCAAAGCCCAGGATGGCGATCGCGCCCGAGGCGTAGATCATCGAGTGGTGACCGAACAGGCGCTTGCCTGCGAAGGTCGAGGTGACTTCCGAGAACACGCCGAAGGCCGGCAGGATCAGGATGTAGACCTCAGGGTGACCCCATGCCCAGAACAGGTTGACGTACATCATCGGGTTCCCACCAAGCTCGTTGGTGAAGATGTGGAAGTCCAGATAACGGTCAACGGTCAGCAGGGCGAGTGCGGCGGTCAGGATCGGGAAGGAAGCGACGATCAGCACGTTGGCCCAGGTGCAGGTCCAGGTGAAGATCGGCATGTCCATCAGCTTCATGCCAGGGGCGCGCATCTTCATCACGGTGACGAGGAAGTTCACGCCTGTCAGTGTCGTACCCAAGCCTGAGAGCTGTAGCGCCCAGATGTAGTAGTCGACACCCACCCCAGGGCTGTACTGGATACCCGCAAGCGGCGGATAGGCAACCCAGCCGGTCTTGGCGAATTCACCAACGCCCAGCGAGATGTTGACCAGCAGCACGCCTGCCAGCAGCAGGTAGAAGCTCAGGGAGTTCAGGAACGGGAAGGCAACGTCACGCGCACCGATCTGCAGAGGAACAGCGAGGTTCATCAGGCCGGTGAAGAACGGCATCGCCATGAAGATGATCATGATCACACCGTGGGCGGTGAAGATCTGGTCATAGTGTTCAGGCGGCAGGTAGCCTTCGGAGCCACCGGTGGCGGCAGCCAGCTGGGTACGCATCATGATGGCGTCGGCGAAGCCGCGCAGCAGCATGACCATAGCGACGATGATGTACATCACGCCGATCTTCTTGTGGTCGACCGTGGTCAGCCACTCGGTCCACAAGTAGGTCCACTTGCGGAAATAGGTGATGGCACCAACGACAGCGATACCACCGAGCGCGATCATGGCAAGCGTCACCATGACTATCGGCTCGTGATACGGTATCGCCTCCAGAGTTAATTTACCGAACATCTCTTACTCCTCTGCACCGGCAGCTGGTTGCATACTCGATTCCACACCCTTGGTGGTGGCCAGGTCTTTGCTGCCTGCTTCTTCGTGGTTCGGACGACCGCGGTTCATGCCTTCGTACTTGTCGACGATGCGCTGGAACTGGTCAGCCGGAGCCTCGCTGTACAGCGCGACTGGGTTGTTTTCGCTAGCTTTGGCCAAGGCGTCATATTCGGCCTGGTCCAGTTTCTTCGGCGATGCCTTCACTTCAGCGACCCATGCATCGAAGTCAGCTTGCGAAGTGGCGACAGCCTTGAATTTCATACCGGTGAAGCCGGCGCCGCTGTAGTTGGCGGAGATACCGTCAAACACACCGTTCTCGTTGGCGATCAGGTGCAGTTTGGTGGTCATGCCGGCCATGGCGTAGATCTGGCCGCCCAGACCCGGGATGAAGAAGGAGTTCATCACGGCATCGGAGGTGACACGGAAGTTGACCGGGGTGTTGGCCGGGAAGACGATCTTGTTGACCGTGGCGATGCCCTGCTCCGGGTAGATGAACAGCCACTTCCAGTCCAGCGCGACCACGTCGATCTGCACCGGCTTCACATCGGAATCCAGTGGACGGTACGGGTCCAGCTTGTGGGTGGAGTGGTAGGTGAAGTAACCCAGGGCGATGATGATCAGGATCGGGATGATCCACACCGCGGCCTCGATCTTGGTCGAGTGCGACCAGTCGGGGGTGTAGGTGGCGGCCTTGTTGGAAGCACGGTACTTCCAGGCGAACGCCAGGGTCATGATGATCACGGGCACGACCACCAGCAGCATCAGGCCGGTGGCGATCAGGATCAGGTTCTTCTGCTCAATGCCGACCTGGCCCTTCGGGTCGAGCAGGGTCCAGTTGCACCCACTGAGTAAAAGCATGCCTAAAAAGGGCAATATGCCAAACAGTCTGGGGTAACGCTTTTTACTCATCTCACGACCTCTAGATCAGCTTGCTTCAATGCAATTTGTGTTTTGGTAGCCAACACTTCGTCCTGCCAAGTGCGGCAATTGGCGCCCGTACTCGCCCCTGCCAGGGATCCGACTGCAGGATCTAGGCGTCAAGCGGGTGTGCGGTGCTTATGGTTTCGTAGGCAACAGGCCTGTACTTCAGACCAAGTCCATTTGGTGCGGAAAACGCGGAGGGGGGTCCGCCCGGTATCGCCGTTGGGCGAAACTTGACGAAGTCAGCAAATGGAAAGCGCTGCGGCTTCCATCAATCCTGCGACTTGCAAGCAGTGCCGAACGGAAATTGGGGGCGATTGTAGATAGGTCGTTCAACGATGACTATGACTTATTGAGCAACAGTCTTTTACAGAATGCGTAACAATGCTGGTCAAAAAATCAACTTCGCGACAGTTTGTCGCACCCCTTCCAGTAGCCCTGAAACCCTTGCCGCGCAAGGGCTGGTGGCTGACCTGGATCAATCGTGCGGTGCGCACTGCGGCTTATCTCGCCGCGCAATAGACCCAGGTCAATTCGGGACTTTGGTCTAACCGCGACGGCGGTTTCGGTAGATCCCCAGGGGCACCAGCACCGCCGTCAGGACGAACGCCACCAGCGCCCATTGCGCCAGCGACAGGCCGAGGATCGGCGGGTACGGGGTGGAGCAGAAACCGTCGACCTGGAACGCCAGCGGCCACAGCTTGGCCAGCGGCAGGTCATCGACGATGGGCTGCAGGGTGTCGATGCCGCAGCTGACCATCGGGTTGGCGAGTATATACACATGGTTGCCCGCCGCAACGATCCCGCCGATGGCGCTGAGCACCACCAGCGCCTCGAAGAAGGTCAGGCTGCGGCGCCCGGGCATGGCCGCGGCGATGAAGGCGAAGATCGCGATGAACAGCAGGGCATAGCGCTGCAGGATGCACAGCGGGCACGGCGCCTCGCCCAGCACCACCTGCATGTACAGGGCGCCACCGATCAGCGCCAGGCAGATCACGCCGAGGAGCACCAGAAAGCGCCGTTCCCGATTCAGGCGCGATGAGAGTTCGTTCATTGCCGATTCCTTCGATGGAGAGTGGCAGCGCGGGCTGCCCGAGGGGCGCCCAGTCTACACGCTGGAGATGACCTTTGAATGCATCGAGGAGGGGCGTGCGCGGCTATCCATTGATGACCTAGGACCGAGCGGGTCGGTTTCGGTTCACTGGCCGACATGAAAAATGCGCCAGCCCGAGCGCCGGACAGAGGCAGGCCCCTCGACACCCGGGAGTGAAGGATACAGTGATTAAAGGAGGATTAAAGATGAACGCGGGTGTAGAGGCGTTCATCTCTTTCTATATAGAGAAGGGATAGGCCCAATCGCTGCGGTTCGGCGCTCGGCCACGCCGATAGCGCCGAATGTCATCGTCCGTTTCGTTCTCGATTACCCACAGCCGGGAGCATCCGGGTGCCGTCGGCGCGACAGAACGCCGAACCGCAGCGATTGGGATGAATCGCGGGGCAAGCCCGCTCCCACGCCAGCACCACCTGGTTCAACGTGGGAGCAGGCTTGCCCCGCGATGGGCTCAGCGTTTCACTCCAACGCCGCCGCCGGCCCGAAGAACTCGTAACGGCTCTGCCCTTCCGGCACACCCAGGCCCTTGAGCTGGCGCTTGATCGCGGCCATGAAGCCCTTCGGCCCGAGGAAGTAGGCATCGATGTCACGCTCACGCGGCAGCCACTCGCCCAGCAGCGCCTGGTCCAGCAGGCCCACGGCGTCGGCGGCCTGGCTGCCATCGTCCTCGGCGTAGCAATAGAAGCGCTTGAGCTGCGGATGACGCGCCGCCAGGCCGTCGATCCAGTCGCGGAACGCATGCACCGCGCCATTGCGCGCACAGTGGATGAAGTGCACCGGACGCTCGGTCTTGAGCGCCGCCTCGAGCATCGCCAGGGTCGGGGTAATGCCCACGCCGCCACTGATCAGCACCAGCGGCTTGTCGCTGGCGGCCAGGGTGAAGTCACCGGACGGCGGGAACAGTTGCAGGGTGTCGCCGACCATCAACCCGTCATGCAGGTAGTTCGAGACCTTGCCGCCCGCTTCGCGCTTGACGCTGATGCGGTACTGCTCGCCGTCGCACAGGGCCGACAGCGAGTAGTTGCGGCGCTGCTCCTGGCCATCGATGAACAGCTGCAGGCCGATGTACTGGCCCGGCTCGGCCTTGAGCACCGGCTGGCCATCGACCGGGGCGAAGTAGAACGAAACGATCTCGCTGCTTTCCTGCTCGCGGCGCGCCAGGCGAAACTCGCGGGTACCGCGCCAGCCGCCGGCAGCCTGCTCCTTCTCTTTATAGAGGTTTTCTTCCGCGCCAATCAGGATGTCGGCCAGTTGGCCATAGGCGGCCGCCCAGGCGGCGATCACTTCAGGGGTGGCGATGTCCTTGCCCAGCACTTCCTCGATGGCGCGCAGCAGGCAGCTGCCGACGATCGGATAGTGTTCAGGGAGAATCTGCAGGGCCACATGCTTGTTGATGATCTGCCCGACCAGGCCGCCCAGCTGCTCGAGCCGGTCGATATGGCGGGCGTACATCAGCACGCCGTTGGCCAGGGCGCGCGGCTGGTCGCCGCTGGCCTGGTGGGCCTGGTTGAACAGCGGACGCACCTCGGGGTACTCGCTGAGCATCAGTTTGTAGAAGTGGGTGGTCAGGGCCTCGCCACCGCTTTCCAGCAGAGGGACAGTGGCCTTGATGATTGCACGTTGTTCGGCATTGAGCATTGCGACAACTCCTGAGCCTTTGGCTTCGAATGGTTGCGTAAGGCTTTTCAGCAATCGTGCCAACTTTAAACGCCAATGAAATCAAGGTCTTGAGCACATGAGTGTCATAAAGACACACTCAGGCGTATAGTCATTACGACCAACAGGAGTCCATATGACTGCAAAGCCCCTGCTCACCGCCCTCCTCCCCCTGGTCAGCGACCTCTCCTGCGACCTGCCCGACCAGGAGCGCTACCGCCGCCTGCTCGGCGCCATGCGCGGCCTGCTGCCCTGCGATGCCGCGGCGCTGCTGCGCCTGGACGGCGAGTGGCTGGTGCCGCTGGCAGTGGACGGCCTGTCGCCGGACACCCTGGGGCGGCGCTTCAAGGTCAGCGAACACCCGCGCTTCCAGATACTCCTCAGTCGCCCGGAACCGACCCGCTTCGCCAGCGACAGCCAACTACCCGACCCTTATGACGGCCTGGTCAATGCCGAGCATGTCGACCTCGAAGTCCACGACTGCATGGGCTGCCCGTTGATGGTCGACGAGCGCCCCTGGGGCCTGCTGACCCTCGACGCCCTCACCCCCGGCCAGTTCCAGAGCCTGGAGCTCGACGCCCTGCAGGCCTTCGCCAGCCTGGCCGCCGCCACGGTGACCGTGGCCGAGCGCATCGAGCACCTGGCCCTGCGCGCCGAGGACGAACACCAGCGCGCCGAGGTGTACCGCCAGGCCAGCGGCCAGGACCGCGAACTGATCGGCCAGAGCAAGGCGCACAAGCGCCTGGTCGAGGAGATTCGCCTGGTCGGCGGCAGCGACCTGACCGTGCTGATCACCGGCGAGACCGGCGTCGGCAAGGAGCTGGTGGCCCAGGCCCTGCACCGCGCCAGCCAGCGCGCCGACAAACCGCTGGTCAGCCTCAACTGCGCCGCCCTGCCCGACACCCTGGTGGAAAGCGAACTGTTCGGCCATGTGCGCGGTGCCTTCACCGGTGCCCACGGCGAACGCCGGGGCAAGTTCGAGCTGGCCAACGGCGGCACGCTGTTCCTCGACGAGGTCGGCGAGCTGCCCCTGGCAGTGCAGGCCAAATTGCTGCGGGTGCTGCAGAGCGGGCAGCTGCAGCGACTGGGCTCGGATCGCGAGCACCGGGTGGATGTGCGCCTGATCGCCGCGACCAACCGCGACCTGGCCGAGGAAGTGCGCAGTGGCCACTTCCGCGCCGACTTCTATCACCGCCTGAGCGTGTATCCACTGCAAGTCCCACCGCTGCGCGAGCGGGGTCGCGATGTGCTGCTGCTGGCCGGCTACTTCCTCGAGCAGAACCGCTCGCGCCTGGGGCTGGGCAGCCTGCGCTTGTCCACCGACGCCCAGGCCGCGCTGCTGGCCTATGGCTGGCCGGGCAACGTGCGCGAACTGGAGCACCTGATCGGCCGTTCGGCGCTCAAGGCGCTGGGGCAACACGGGCAGCGGCCGAAGATTCTCACCTTGGAAGCGGCCGACCTCGACCTGCGCAATTTGGCGCCGGCCCTACAGGTAGAAACCGAGGTGCCGTCGGTCGATGCGCCGTTGCCCGAGGGCGGGTTGCGCGAGGCGGTGGATGACTATCAGCGGCAGATCGTCGAAGCCTGCCTGAATCGTCACGGGGACAACTGGGCCGCCGCGGCGCGGGAGCTGGGGCTGGACCGGGCCAACCTGAGCCGGTTGGCCAAGCGACTGGGACTGCGCTAGCGTCAGGCCATGTGCAGCCCCTGTAGGAGCGGCCTTGTGCCGCGAAAGGGCTGCGCAGCGGCCCCAGATTCCAAGCCACCATCAAAATTGCTGGGGGCTGCTGCGCAGCCCTTTCGCGGCACAAGGCCGCTCCTACAGTTACAGCTTTGCGATGCACCGCAAATAGCAAACTAAGCTAAAGCCTGACGCCAAAAAGCCGATAACCCGGCATCCTCCCCCATTTCGAACCGAAGGTTGCCCATGGCCACGCAAAAAGCCCGCGCGGACTCGTTGTCCCTGCTGCTGTTCACCCTGCGCAGCGGCAAGCTGATGGCAATCAACCTGCTCAAGGTCAGCGAGATCATCCCCTGCCCGCCGCTGACCAAGCTGCCGGAGGCGCACCCGCACGTCAAAGGCGTCGCCACCCTGCGCGGCAACTCGCTGTCGGTGATCGACCTGTCCCGCGCCATCGGCGAAATGCCCCTGGCCGACCCGGACGGCGGCTGCCTGATCGTCACCGAGATCAGCCGCTCGCGCCAGGGCCTGCACGTGCAGGCGGTGAGTCGCATCGTCCATTGCCTGAGCACCGACATCAAGCCGCCGCCCTACGGCTCGGGCAACCGCTCGTTCATCACCGGCGTGACCCGGGTCGACAACACCCTGGTGCAGGTGCTGGATATCGAGAAGGTCATCCACGGCATCGCTCCGCCACAGCACGAGCCGCACCCGGGCGAAGTCAGCGAGGAAGACGCCAGCCTGCTGGCCGCCGCCAACATCCTGGTGGTGGACGACAGCCAGGTCGCGCTGCAGCAGTCGGTGCACACCCTGCGCAACCTCGGCATCGAATGCCATACCGCGCGCAGTGCCAAGGATGCGATCAACGTTTTACTGGAGCTGCAAGGCACCGACAGGGAGATCAACATCATCGTCTCCGACATCGAGATGTCCGAGATGGATGGCTTCGCCTTCACCCGTACCTTGCGTGAAACGCCCGATTTCCAGCACTTGTACATCCTGCTGCACACCTCGCTGGACAGTGCGATGAGCGGCGACAAGGCCAAGCTGGCGGGGGCCAATGCGATCCTGACCAAGTTCTCCTCGCCGGAGCTGACCAACTGCCTGGTGACGGCGGCGCGGGCGGTGGTGTTCGAGGAGCGCTGAAAGCCAGAGCGTGAAGAGCCATGCTAGTGTCCTGTCTCGGAAATACGTTCTCTTTTGGCGAGTGGCTTGGGTGTTCGGCCAAGGCGCCGCGACGAGTCATAGCAAGGCTATGGCGAGGAGTGGCAACGCCGGCCGGGCGCCCAAGACGCCGCCAAAAGTGAACAGCTTATTTCCGAGACAGGACACTCGTGCATGGCTCTGAGGTTTCAGCGGCTATTCGTCGACTGAGGGCGGGTCTGCGAAGCCTCCTTGAAAACAACTGGCTCTCGGTTCGGAGCCTTCACAGCCTCTCGCTTCCAGACCGGCCATTGCTGGACCTTCTCGCGGCACTCATCGAGATAACGAAGAAATTCCTCTTTACTTCCGCTCATCGGAATCACCCTACAAGTACGTTGACAAAGTATACCCGGCCATATATTCGCGATCGATATATGAGCAAGGCTGCATCTGGGTTCGCAATTTAGCATTTGCTGCCGTCCAGTCAACCGCTTGCCCATCCTCGGTCTTACGTATGACAGCGTAGCCACTACCCAGATTCATGGAAAACAGATCAAAGAAACTTCTTGGTCCAACGCCGATGAAGGCATCAAAAAATACCCCTTTACGCGAACGCTCCAGGGAAATCGAGTCCGAATGAAATTTCTGCGCTTTACTCTTTGGATAGGGCTCGACATACACCACACGATCAACACCCGCCGCGATGATGTGCTTCGCGCAGTTATGGCAAGGGTAGGTGGTGCAATACAACGTGCTATCGACCGCACTTACCCCCACCCGTGAAGATGACAACAGCGCTTCCATTTCCGCATGGACAACCCGGCCATACTCGGTGATATCTTTTATTCCGCTGTCTTTTATCAAGGGCGCCACTTCATCCCGACAATGCTCGGGCAGTGAGCGAATAATATTTTCTATTATTTCCTTTTTTTGTATAGCATTGGAATCCTCGCCTCGCTTGTAGTCCCTTCCATCCTCCTCATCCACAATTTCATGAGCATCATTCTTGCTCGGCCAGTACAGACCGCCTCCTGCCTTGGGTACATCGTTAGCCCCTGTTGCGATGATGCAATCGTGCTTGGTCAGTACAGCACCGACCTGACGCGACAGATCAGCGGACCTCAGTGACGCAGAAAAAGCCATGAACATCGCATACTCATCGAAGGTGGGGGTAACGTAGGGTTTTCCGAACAACAGATCCAGAATCCGCCAGACCTGATTCTTGAGGGCATCAAGATTGCCGTCATAGCTGACAAAGAAGTCAGACAAATGATAGGTGTCGCGGGTGTGCTGCCCGTGGGCCTCCTTTTCGTTTTCATCTCGTGAAATCAGATCCGCCGCCTGCTCCTCGGTCAATCGTAAGTCATCGAGAAGATAGCGACTTCTACGTTCATGGTCCGCATGCACCCCGATCAGGAAGAAGCCCCCGGCATAGATCTTACGTAATCGCTGCACCTCAAACGGTGTTTTCAGAGAGTTGATCAGATAGGCATTTCGACCAGGCTCCGCCTGACTCTCCTGAGCTCTCAATTGGCTGATGGCGACAGCAGCGCCCAACGCCAGTATCGAATTATCTCCAGACGCCTCCCTTAACCGATTACCTTCACACATGTACCTGTCGATACGCTCAGCGCGATCCTGGGTATCCGGAACGTTCCCGATCTTTGCAATAACATCAGTGGATATACGAATGACGTGTGAGGTATAGCGAAACGCCTTGAGCCGTTCTTCGACTATTTGGCACACCACTTTCAGGTCAGTTCCCAGTGCCCCGACAAATCCAAGAACCAACTCGGAATCCGCATAGGAATCATCCAGGAAGGACATATTCATAACTTCAGGAGCGTGCGCAAGGCTCTCCATGAGCGGCCTAGCATCGGACAGGGTTTCACCGGACTGTGACAGCATCCTTCTTACCAATTGCTCCAGTTCCTGGGATGACTCCGGCTTCCCCTGAAAACTCAGTTCACCCGTGCCCGGGTACCAAGCCATCACACCACCGCTATGGGTGCGAAACTCAAACTGGTTCGGATTAAGTTCTTTCCATGTTCCAACCTGCGCCAATATTTCCAGGCGCTCCTTCAGCTGCGCGAATGATCCCTCGAAACGCATTCCATGACCTCACCGTTGCCCGTTGGCTTTCGAATCCATACTAGCCACGAATTATCCTCTTTCCAGCGCGAGCAATGCTTGCTAATAAAGTTTCAGCCTTCCGCTAAAAACGTAGGAAAATTCGCAATTTGCGTTGCGCCAATGGGAAGGCATAATTCCCTCTCTTGTTGAGGTCATGCCCCATGCTACGTTCGATACTGCTTAGCCTTTCGTTACTAACCGTTTCCGCCCAAGCTTCGACGCCACAAGCCTGGAGCGACCAGCGCCAGCACATGCTCAAGGCCTGCCTGGCCGCCAGCCAGTTCAAGGATGCCCACGCCCTGGGCAAACCCGCCGAGTTCGACGACCAGGTCGGTTACAGCGCGCTGCTGATCGAGGGCACCTACCCCCAGAAACACATGCAGAACCGCACCGGTACCGAGCTGTGCCTCTACGACCGCCAACGCCAGCAAGCCTTCACCAGCGAATGGGAAGCCGGCAAGCGATGAGCGACAGTATTCGCTTCGCCTGCACCGGCTGCGGCAAATGCTGCACGGGCCATCATGTGCCCCTGACGCTTGCCGAGGCCCGTCAGTGGGCGGCCTCCGGCGGCCAGGTGGTGGTGCTGATCGAAGGATTCATTGCCGATGGCCCTGGCATGCCGGCGGACCAGCGCGAGCATGTGCTGCGCCGCGCGTTCCCGGTGCCCTGTGGCGCTGGGCAGTTGCACGTATCGGTCACCTTCGCCGCCTTCAACCCGGGGCGCTGCCGCAACCTTGACGACAACGACCTGTGCGGCATCTATGAAAGCCGGCCACTGGTCTGTCGCATCTACCCGGCGGAGATCAACCCGCACCTGCCGCTGCGACCGGAAAACAAGGACTGCCCGCCCGAGGCTTGGGAACAAGGGCCTGAGCTGATTCATGGCAGCCTGCCGGTGGATGAGGGACTGCGCGCCTTGATCGAGGCCTCGCGCCAGGCGGACCGCGACGATATCGCCGCCAAGGTTGCGATCTGCCAGGCGCTGGGGATGACCACCAGCGCGCTGAAGGGCAACGGGTTTACCGCGTGGTTGCCGGACATGGCAGCGTTCGCGGCGGTGCTGGGGCAGGCGCCAATGGCGGTCGATGGGCCGTGGGTGGTGCATGTGCAGGACGAAGCGCTTGCGACCGAGCTACAGGATCACCGCCTGCAGGTGACGGGCGAAGCGCCGGTCTACTACGCGTTCATCGGTTTCTAGACAGACCCTATCGCGGGGCAAGCCCGCTCCCACGCCCTGCCCCGTCGAGGCTTCGAGGCTTCGAGGCTTCGAGGCCAACATTGTGGGAGCGGGCTTGCCCCGCGATAGGGCCGGCACTGACAACTCAGTCAATCACTGACACCGCCGCCAGAACTCATCCGCCAACCGCCGCAGGTCCTTGGCCAGGTCCGCCACGTCACTGGCACTGCTGTGGCTGCGTCGCCCGACGCTGACCGTCGCCTCGCTGGCCTGGCGAATGCTGGTGATGTTGCGGTTGATGTTCTCGCTGACCTGGCTCTGCTGCTCCACCGCCGCGGCGATCTGCAGGCTCATCTCGTTGATCTGGTTGACCCGCACGCTGATGCTGTCCAGCGCGTCGCTGGCCAACTGCGCCTGCTCG
This sequence comes from Pseudomonas sp. 2hn, assembly GCF_019646095.1. Lineage (NCBI taxonomy): Bacteria > Pseudomonadati > Pseudomonadota > Gammaproteobacteria > Pseudomonadales > Pseudomonadaceae > Pseudomonas > Pseudomonas sp. 2hn. Next base: position 4,910,113 of record NZ_CP081016.1, read on the forward strand.
ACACTTTGCCCGGCATGGGCGCTGCTCTGCTGCATCACCTGCACAGCCGCACGGGCGCCGTCCTGCAGGGCGGCGATCATGCGCTGGATATCGTGGGTGGACTGCGCGGTGCGCTGGGCCAGGCCGCGCACCTCGTCGGCGACCACCGCGAAGCCACGCCCCTGGTCGCCGGCCCGCGCCGCCTCGATGGCGGCGTTGAGCGCCAGCAGGTTGGTCTGCTCGGCGATGCCGCGAATCACATCGAGCACCCCGGAGATCTCGCTGCTGTGGTTCTCCAGCTGATGGATCACCTCGCTGGCCTCGACCAGCGAGCCGGCCAGGTCCTGGATCGCGCAGCGGTTGCGGTCGACCAACTGGTGGCCGGACTGGGTCTCGTCCTCGGCCTGGTCGGCGGCCATCGCCGCCATCTGCGCGCTGCTGGCTACCTGCGCGACGCTGGCGCTCATCTGGTGGATCGCCGTGGCCACCTGGTCGGCTTCGCTCTGCTGCTCCAGGCTGTTGGCGTGACTGCTGTGCAGGGCCTCGACCAGCGAGCCGGAGTGTCCGGCCAGGCGTGACGAAGTATCGCCGATACGCCCGACCACTGCTCCCAGCTGCGCCTTGAGCATGCGCATGGCGAACTCGATCTGCCCCAGGCCGTCACGCCGGCCGGTGTACAACTGCTGGCTCAGCGAATTGTCGGCGATCGCCTGGGCCTGCTGGCGCAGCCGCTCGTAGGGGCGCAACAGCACCAGGATCGCCAGGCTGCTCAAACCTGCCGCCGCGGCCACTTCTGCCAGCGACTCCAGCAGCGGCGCCCCCAGCCACCACTGCCCGGCCCCCAGCACCAACGCCAGCACGGCTCCGACCGCCAGCGACAGACGCGAACCCAGCTCCAGCACCGGCAAGCGCTCGCGCCAGCCACGCCGGCCTTCGCGCAGACGCGCATAGCAGCGCTCGGCCGCCGCGACCTGCTCGGCCCCGGGCTTGGTCCGCACCGACTGGTACTCCAATGCCTGCCCGCCGCTGCTGATCGGCGAGACGAAGGCGCTCACCCAGTAGTGGTCACCGTTCTTGCAGCGGTTCTTCACCAGCCCCATCCACGAACGCCCGGCCTTGAGCGCCTGCCACATCTGGGCGAAGGCCTGGGGCGGCATGTCGGGGTGGCGGACGATGTGATGGGCACTGCCCAGCAGTTCCTCGCGGGAAAACCCGCTGACCCGCAGGAAATCGTCGTTGGCATAGGTGATGCGGCTGTCCAGGTCGGTGGTGGACAGGATGTTGGCGTCGCCGGGGTAATCCACTTCGCGACCGGTAACAGGCATATTGCACTTCATCGGAGGCTCTCGTTGTTGTACGGGAAATCGGCAGGGCGTACGACTGTAGGGGCAAACGTCGGTGCAATATTGATCCACGACAGGGTATTGGCACTTGGCCATCAACCCGCCGAAACTGACAGCCGTGACAGCCAGGCGTCACGCTGCCGACCCGGTCGGCGCGCTATAACCCTGCAATAGCCGAATCTTTTTCCCAGCCCCTTGGCCAAGGTGCCCGCCCCGATGCGACGTCCGTCCCGCTCCCTCGTTCTCGCCGCCCTGGCCCTGGTCCTGCTGGCCGCCGTCGGCACTTGGCTGGGTGTACGCCAAGAGGCCCCGGCCAGCCGCACCGCCAGCGCGATCCCGGTGCGGGTGGTCGCGGTGACCCAGCAGGACGTGCCGCGCTACCTCAGCGCCATCGGCTCGGTACTGTCGCTGCACAGCGTCGAGGTCCGCCCCCAGGTCGAGGGCGTGCTGACCCAGGTGCTGGTCAAGGAAGGCCAGTGGGTCAGCCAGGGCGACCTGCTGGCCACCCTCGACGACCGGGCGATCCGCGCGAACCTGGACCAGGCCCGCGCCCAGCTCGGCCAGACCCAGGCGCAGTTGCAGGTCGGCAACGTCAACCTCAAGCGCTACCAGCTGCTGAGCACCGACGACGGCGTGTCGAAGCAGACCCTCGACCAGCAGCAGGCCCTGGTGAACCAGTTGCAGGCAACCCTCAAGGGCAACCAGGCTGCCATCGACAATGCCGCGGTACAGCTCAGCTACACGCAGATCCGCTCGCCGGTCACCGGCCGCGTCGGCATCCGCAACGTCGACCCCGGCAACCTGGTGCGCACCAGCGACACCCAGAGCCTGTTCAGCGTCACCCAGATCGACCCGATCGCCGTGGAGTTCGCCCTGCCTCAGCAGCAGCTCCCGGTCCTGCAGGGTTTGCTGAAATCGCCCACCGCCGCCGAGGTCGAGGCGTACATGGACGCCGACGGTGAACGCAGCCTGCTCGCCAGGGGCCACCTGATGCTGATCGACAACCAGGTCTCGGCCACCACCGGCACGGTGCGGGTCAAGGCCGAGTTCGACAACAAGGACGGCCGCCTGTGGCCCGGCCAGCTGGTCACCGTGCGCCTGCGCACGGCGGTGGACGAGGACGCCCTGGTGGTGCCGCCACCGGTGGTGCAACGCAGCATCGACGGCCACTTCGTCTACCGCCTGGACGGCGACAAGGTCAGCGCCGTACCGGTCAAGGTGGTGTACCAGGACAGCACGCTGAACGTCATCGCCGGGGTCAAGGACGGGGATTGCCTGGTACTCGATGGGCAGTCGCGGCTCAAGCCGGGGAGCCGCGTGGAACTCAGTGGCGAGTCACAGTGCAAGCAGTCGCAGCGCCTGGCGGATGGCAATCGCGGGGCAAGCCCGCTGCCACGACAACCACAGCAAGGCGTGGGAGCGGGCTTGCCCCGCGATGAGGCCTTCACCGACACCACCAAACCCGAGGCAAGCCAGCCATGAACACCCGCAATGGCGTCTCGGCCTGGTGCATCGATCACCCCATCGCCACCCTGCTGCTGACCTTCGCCCTGGTGCTGCTGGGCGCCATCGCCTTCCCGCGCCTGCCGGTGGCGCCCCTGCCCGAGGCCGACTTCCCGACCATCCAGGTCACCGCCCAGCTGCCCGGCGCCAGCCCGGAAACCATGGCCTCGTCAGTGGCGACGCCCCTGGAGGTACAGTTCAGCGCCATCCCCGGCATGACCCAGATGACCAGCAGCAGCGCCCTGGGCTCGACCAATCTGATCCTGCAGTTCACCCTCGACAAGAACATCGACACCGCCGCCCAGGAAGTCCAGGCGGCGATCAACACCGCCACCGCGCGCCTGCCCCAGGACATGCCCAGCCCGCCGACCTGGCGCAAGGTCAACCCGGCCGACAGCCCGGTGCTGATCCTCACCGTCAGCTCGACGCAGATGCCCGGCAACGAGCTGAGCGACTACGCCGAGACCCTGCTGGCCCGCCAGCTCAGCCAGATCGACGGGGTCGGCCTGATCAACATCACCGGCCAGCTGCGCCCGGCCATCCGCGTGCAGGCCCAGCCCGAGAAGCTCGCCGCCATCGGCCTGACCCTGGCCGATATCCGCCTGGCCATCCAGCAGACCAGCCTCAACCTGGCCAAGGGCGCGTTGTATGGCGAGCACAGCGTGTCGACCCTTGCCGCCAACGACCAGCTGTTCCACCCCGAGGACTACGCCAAACTGATCGTCAGCTACCGTAACGGCGCGCCGGTGCACCTGGCCGATGTGGCCAAGGTGATCGATGGCGCCGAGAACGCCTACGTGAAGGCCTGGTCCGGCGACCGGCCGGGGCTCAACCTGGTGATCTTCCGCCAGCCCGGCGCCAACATCGTCGACACCGTGGACCGGGTGCTCGACGCCCTGCCGCGCCTGCAGGAGATGCTGCCGGCGGCGGTCGAGGTCTCGGTGCTGCAGGACCGCACCCAGACCATCCGCGCCTCGCTGCACGAGGTGGAGCTGACCCTGATGATTGCCGTGGCCCTGGTGATCGGGGTGATGGCGCTGTTCCTGCGCCAGTGGTCGGCGACCTTCATCGTCTCCAGTGTGCTTGGCGTGTCGCTGATCGCCACTTGCGCGCTGATGTACGTGTTCGGTTTCAGCCTCAACAACCTGACCCTGGTGGCCATCGTCATCGCCGTGGGCTTCGTGGTGGATGACGCCATCGTCGTGGTGGAGAACATCCACCGCCACCTGGAGGCCGGAGACGACAGCCGCACCGCCGCGCTCAAGGGCGCCGGCGAGATCGGCTTCACCGTGGTGTCGATCAGCTTCTCGCTGATCGCCGCGTTCATCCCGCTGCTGTTCATGGGCGGCGTGGTCGGCCGGCTGTTCAAGGAGTTCGCCCTGACCGCCACCGCGACCATCCTGATTTCGGTGGTGGTCTCGCTGACCCTGGCACCGACCCTGGCTGCGCTGTGCATGCGCCGCCCACCCGAGGAGCAGCACGGCGGCCTCGGCCAGCGCCTGATGCGCTGGTACGAAAAGGGCCTGGACCGGGCCCTGGCGCACCGGCGCATCACCCTCGGCGTGTTCGGCCTGACCCTGGCGCTGGCGGTGGCCGGCTACGTGGCCATCCCCAAGGGCTTCTTCCCGTTGCAGGACACCGGTTTCATCCTCGGCACCACCGAGGCGGCGGCGGATGTCTCCTACCCGGCGATGATCGAGAAACACCAGGCCCTGGCGAAGATCATCGAGGCCGACCCTGCGGTGCGCGCCTTCTCCCACTCGGTCGGCGTCACCGGCAGCAACCAGACCATCGCCAACGGCCGCTTCTGGATCTCCCTCAAGCCCCGTGGCGAACGCGACGTTTCGGCCAGTGAATGGATCGACCGCATGCGCCCGAAACTGATGCAGATCCCCGGCATCGTCCTCTACCTGCGCGCCGGGCAGGACATCAACCTCAGCTCCGGCCCCTCGCGCACCCAGTACCAGTACGTGCTCAAGAGCAATGACGGGGTGGCGCTGAACCTGTGGACCCAGCGCCTGACCGAGCGCCTGCGCGAGAACCCGGCGTTCCGCGACCTGTCCAACGACCTGCAGCTGGGCGCCAGCGTCACCCGCATCGACATCGACCGCCAGGCCGCGGCGCGCTTCGGCCTGACCACCACCGACGTCGACCAGGCGCTGTACGACGCCTTCGGCCAGCGCCAGATCAGCGAGTTCCAGACCGAGACCAACCAGTACAAGGTGATTCTCGAACTGGACGCCCGCCAGCGCGGCAAGGCCGAGAGCCTCAACTACTTCTACCTGCGCTCGCCGCTGTCCGGCGAGATGGTGCCGCTGTCGGCCCTGGCCCATGTCGCGCCGCCCAGCACCGGTCCCCTGTCGATCAGCCACGACGGCCTGTTCCCGGCGGCCAACCTGTCGTTCAACCTGGCCCCCGGCGTGGCCCTGGGCGACGCGGTGCAGATCCTCGAACGCACCCAGCGCGAGCTGGGCATGCCCGACTCGATCGCCGGCAACTTCCAGGGTGCGGCCCAGGCGTTCCAGAGCTCGCTGTCGAGCCAGCCGTACCTGATCCTCGCCGCGCTGGTGGCGGTGTACATCATCCTCGGCGTGCTCTACGAGAGCTGCGTGCACCCGCTGACCATCATCTCCACCTTGCCCTCGGCGGGCCTGGGCGCGCTGATCCTGCTGTGGCTGATGGGCCAGGACTTCACCATCATGGGCCTGATCGGCGTGGTGCTGCTGATCGGCATCGTCAAGAAGAACGGCATCCTGCTCATCGACTTCGCCCTCGACGCCCAGCGCCACCAGGGCATGACGCCCGAGCAGGCGATCCACCAGGCATGCCTGGTGCGCTTCCGTCCGATCATCATGACCACCCTGGCCGCGCTGCTCGGCGCGGTGCCGCTGATGTTCGGCTTCGGCACCGGCGCCGAACTGCGCCAGCCGCTGGGCATCGCCGTGGTCGGCGGCCTGCTGGTGAGCCAGGCGCTGACGCTGTTCACCACCCCGGTCATATACTTGGCCCTGGAGCGCCTGTTCCACCGCCGCCGGGCCGCTGCCGCCCCCGCGCCGACCGCCAGTTGAGACAAGACCATGCGTGTGCTGATCATCGAAGACGAAGAGAAAACCGCCGACTACCTGCATCGCGGCCTCACCGAGCAAGGCTTCACCGTCGACCTGGCCCGCGACGGCATCGACGGCCTGCACCTGGCCCTGGAAGGCGACTACGCGGTGATCGTGCTCGACGTGATGCTGCCGGGCCTGGATGGCTATGGCGTGTTGCGCGCACTGCGGGCGCGCAAGCAGACGCCGGTGATCATGCTCACCGCCCGTGAGCGAGTCGAGGACCGTATTCATGGCCTGCGCGAAGGCGCCGACGACTACCTGGGCAAGCCGTTCTCGTTCCTCGAACTGGTCGCCCGCCTGCAGGCGCTGACCCGGCGCAGCGCCATTCACGAGCCCTTGCAGATTCAGGTCGCCGACCTGTGGATCGACCTGATGGCGCGCAAGGCCACCCGCGCGGGGGCGCGTCTGGATCTCACCGCCAAGGAGTTCTCGCTGCTCAGCGTGCTGGCCCGGCGCCAGGGCGAGATCCTGTCCAAGACCGCCATCGCCGAGCTGGTCTGGGACATCAACTTCGACAGCGACGCCAATGTCGTCGAGGTGGCCATCAAGCGCCTGCGCGCCAAGCTCGACGGGCCGTTCGACAACAAGCTGCTGCATACCATTCGAGGCATGGGTTATGTCCTGGAGCACCGTGGATAAGCTGCGCGATATCGCGCTCACTACGTACATGGCGTGGGAGCGGGCTTGCCCCGCGATGCAGACGCCGCGGTGGATGGCACCGGCTTGGCCGGTGCTCGCGGGGCAAGCCCGCTCCCACGAACCTCCGACGGGCAATCGGACATGAACCTCTTGCGTGCCAAACCCGGCAACTCCATCGCCCTGCGCCTCTCGGCCCTGTTCACCCTGGTGGCCCTGGCCGTGTTCGTGCTGATCGGCAGCGCCCTGTACCGCCAGGTCGACCGCAGCCTCGACCTGCTGCCAGCCGCCGAACTGGACGCGCGCTTCAGCGTGCTCGAATCCACCCTCAACCGCTACGGCACCCCCGAACACTGGGCCAAGATCAACAACAAGCTCAACCTGCTCAGCGAGGAAGACCGGCGCATCCGCTTCTGGGTGGTGAGCAGCAACCCGGCCTTCGAATACGGCCATCCCACCGAACAGGTGCGCGGCTTCGCCGAGGGCGCGCCGGGCATGCGCGACCTGCGCCTGAGCGACAGCCCCTACCCGTACAAGGTGCTGGTCAGCGAACTGCCGGCGCTGGGTGAGCGCCCGCCGCTGCGCTTTCTGATCGGCATCGACACCGAGACCTTCTGGCAGGCCCAGCACAGCCTGCTGGTGGCCATCGTCGGCCTGGCCGCCTTCGGCGTGCTGCTGGCCTCGCTGCTCGGCTACTGGGTCGCGCGCATCGGCCTCAAGCCCCTGCTGGCGCTGTCGGACGAGGCCCAGGCTCTGGCCCCGCCACGCCTGGACGGCCGCCTGCAGACCCGCGACCTGCCGCCGGAGCTGGCGCAGTTCGCCGGCGCCTTCAACGCCGCCCTCGACCGGGTCAGCCAGGCCTATTCACAGCTTGAAGCCTTCAACGCCGACGTCGCCCACGAACTGCGCTCGCCACTGACCAACCTGATCGGCCAGACCCAGGTCGCCCTGACCCGTGGGCGCAGCGCCGAGCACTACTTCGAGGTGCTGCAATCGAACCTCGAGGAGCTGGAGCGGCTGCGCAGCATCATCAACGACATGCTGTTCCTGGCCAGTGCCGACCAGGGCAGCAAGGCCACCTCGCTGACCAGCGCCTCACTGGCCGAGGAAGTGGCCACCACCCTCGACTACCTCGACTACATCCTCGAGGACGCCCAGGTCAGCGTCAGCGTCAGCGGCGACGCCCAGGCCTGTTTCGAAAAGGCCCAGCTACGCCGGGCGCTGATCAACTTGCTCAACAACGCCGTGCAGCACACCGCGCCGCACCAGGTGATCCAGGTGCGCATCGAGGCGGGCGAGGAACAGGTCAGCATCGCGGTGAGCAACCCGGGGCCGGCAATTGCCGACGAGCACCTGCCGATGCTGTTCGAGCGCTTCTACCGGGTGGATGCGGCCCGCGCTAACAGCGGCGGCGGCAACCACGGACTGGGCCTGGCCATCGTCAAGGCGATCGCCCTGATGCACGGCGGCAGTGTTTTCGTGCACAGCGAAGCCGGGGCCAATACCTTCGGTATCAACTTGCCGAACGCTCAACTACGCGGGTTTGCGGTAAAAGTCTGAGTGTTTTTGCCGCGATCATTACTTTTTGCGCAACAGTGCTTATCTGAACAGCCTCTGTTTCCCCGCTGTTTACAGGACTAACTTTAGCCCTGTCTCCATTAGCACTTGCCCCGCAAGAAGGTTGCATCAAATGTCCAACAGTATGGGTATTGCCAGCGTGTTCGTCCTGTCTTCCCTGTTGTTGTCGCCCCTGGCCATGGCGGAAGAATCCCCGGCCTTCGTCGCCCGTAACGCAGAATTTGCCGCGGTTCACCAGGAGGCTCGCGAAGCCTACGCCGCGCAACAGGCCGATGCGGTAAAAGACGCACGGCAGACCGCTTCCAAAGTCTCTGTCGACACCGATGCCGACAGCTGATCGGCCCCACTCCAGTTTCCAGTTTTCCCTTGGCTACACCATGGGCAGTGCCCGTGACGATATGTTAGCCTTTCAAAGCCGCTGCCTTTCAGCGGCTTTTTTTATGCGTCGAAAATATCAGCCTGGCTGTTACGTCTCTAATAAGAACTTGCAGACACGACAATAAAAAACTGCCCCATCGCTTGACCAAAGGAGTTTGTACCGGTGTCTTTTGCGTTTCGTTTCACCCCGTTGTTCGTTGCATTGGCCGCAACGATGCCCGTGGCCGCACAGGCCGATGAAGACAAGGCTGATGGCTTCATCGAGGGTTCCACGCTGAACCTGCACTTCAGAAATGCCTACTTCAACCGCAACGAGAAGAATGCCTCGATCAAGGATAAGCGCGAGTGGGGCCAGGGCGCCGTGGCGCGCTTCGAGTCCGGCTACACGCCCGGCGTGATCGGCTTCGGCCTCGACGCCCACGCCATGGTCGGCCTGAAGCTGGACGGCGGCGGCGGCCGCGCAGGCACCTCGATCCTGCCGAGCGCGCCGGAAGACAAGGCACGCCACGCCTTCTCCACCGCCGGCGGCGCGATCAAGCTCAAGGGCTTCGACACCGAGTTCAAGGCCGGTGACCTGTTCCTCACCAACCCGGTGATCGCCGGTGGCGAAAGCCGCATGCTGCCGCAGACCTTCCGCGGCGTCGCCGTGACCAACCGCAGCATCGACGGGCTGATGCTCGAAGGCGGCAAGGTCAGCTTCACCAAGCCGTACAACCAGAGCGGCCACCGCCGCATCAACACCTACTACAGCAACCAGACGCGCGAGCAGGACAGCCAGAACCTGAGCTGGGCCGGCGCCTCCTGGAGCGGCACCGAAGGCGTTACCGCCAACGTCTACGCCGCCGAGTTGAAGGACATCTGGAACCAGTACTACGCCGACTTCGACTACACCTACCAGGTCAACGACCTGGTCAGCCTGAACCCGGGCGTGCACTTCTACCACACCCAGGACACCGGCCAGTCGAAGCTGGGCGACATCGACAACAACACCTGGAGCGTGCACTTCACCGTGGCCGCTGGGTACCACAGCGTCACCGCCGCCTACCAGCGGGTCAACGGCGACACGCCGTTCGACTACATCAACCTGGGCGACAGCATCTTCCTCGACAACTCGCGCATGTACTCGGACTTCAACGCGCCGAACGAGCGTTCCTGGAAGCTGCAGTACGACTATGACTTCGCCGGCATCGGCATGCCGGGCCTGAGCACCTCGCTGTCGTACTCGCGCGGCAAGGCCGACCTGACCAAGGCCAGCCAGGACACCCAGTACTACGCCTTCTATAACGCCGACGGCGAGAATGCCCGGCACTGGGAGCGCGACTTCGACGTGAAGTACGTGTTCCAGCAAGGCCAGCTGAAGGACCTGTCGGTGCTGCTGCGCTATGCCACGCACCGGGCCAACGCGGCGTACTCGAACATCCAGGACAATGACGAATTCCGCGTGATCGTGGATTACCCGTTGAACGTGTTCTGATCTGAAACCGATCGCGGGGCAAGCCCGCTCCCACGCCAGGTGGCTTATCAGGCGTGGGAGCGGGCTTGCCCCGCGATGGGCCTACTGAATCATTTCCGTCGGCCAAATCAGCTTTGATCTTGTCCGACAATCCCGCCTTGCCTAAAATACTGCCGCCGCTTTCCGGCCCACTCCCCATGGATCCCGGGGCTTATGCAGTTGCGAGCATGACGTTGCCCACCCGATCACCACGATCCGCCCTGTACAAGTCGCACCCCGAGCTGGTCCTCAACCTGGGCAGCTGCCTTGCCGTGCTCGCCATCGTGGCCATCGTCAGCTACCTGCTGGCCCGCGAGCGCGACAGCGTCGAGCAATCGGAAATGCGCTCTTCGAGCAACATCGTGCAGTTGATCGAAAGCGATATCCTGCGCAACGTCGAACTCTACGACCAGTCGCTCAAGGGCCTGATCTGGGCCGTGCAGCACCCTGAGCTGCTCAACGTGCCCGCCAAGCTGCGCCAGCAGATCCTCTTCAACCAGGCCTTCTCCGCCCCGGTGCGCGGCGACATCCTCTGGCTCGACGCCAAGGGCGACGTGCTTGGCGACTCCACCAGCGCAGTGCCGCGCCAGGCCAACTTCGCCGACACCGTGGCCTTCCAGGCCCACCGCGACCGCCCGGGCCTGGGCCTGCTGATCAGCCCGCCGTTCAAGGCGCGGCTGGGCGACCTGGACTGGTGCATCAGCTTCAGCCGCCGCATCTCCGGCGCCAACGGCGAATTCCAGGGCCTGGCCGCCGGGGCCCTGCGCCTGTCCTACTTCAACGAACTGTTCCAGCGCCTGGACATCGGCGTGGACAGCAGCATCAACCTGCTCAACACCGACGGCCAACTGCTGGCGCGCCAGCCGACCCGGCCGCAGGACCCGATGATCGGCACCAGTTTCAGCGAGCGCCCCAACTTCAAGCGCATCCTCGAGGAGCGCAGCGGCAGCTTCACCGCCCGCTCGACGGCCTACGAGGGCCAGCGCCTCTATACCTTCGCCCGGGTCGCCGACCTGCCGCTGATCGTGCTGGTGGCGCACTCGGCCGACGAGGTGTTCCAGTCGTGGCGCCGCACCGCGATCGTGGTCAGCGTGGCCACCGGCGTGCTGTGCATCGGCATCCTCTGGCTGACCCTGCTGCTGGGCCGTGAATTGCGCCGCCGCCACGATGCCGAGCAAGGCCTGGCCACGCTTGCCGCCACCGACAGCCTCACGGGCCTTGCCAACCGCCGCCGCCTGGACCAGGTGTTGCGCCAGGAATGGGCACGCGCCCAGCGCAACCGCAAGCCGCTGGCGGTACTGATGGTGGATGTGGACCACTTCAAGGCGTTCAACCAACGCCATGGCCATGCCGGCGGCGATCATGTGCTGCGTGAGGTGGCCACGACCCTGGAGCTGTGCATCCGGCGCCCGGCTGACCTGGCGGCGCGCTATGGCGGGGAGGAGTTCCAGGTGGTGCTGCCGGAGACTGAACTGACCGGCGCCCGGCTGCTGGCCGAGCGCATTCGCGCCAGCGTCGAGGCGATGCCGCCGTTTGGCGATGATGAGCGGTCGGTGACGGTCAGCGTGGGGATCGGCCTGCATGTACCGGGCACCGCGCAGGATCTGTCGGCGCTGTTGGCCGATGCGGACGAGGCGTTGTACCGCGCCAAGGCCAATGGCAGGAATCGGGTGGAAGGGCCTCAGGCCTGAATGTAATTCTTTGATCCAACTGGGTTAGCGTGGGAGCGGGCTCGCCCCGCGATCACTGGCGAAGCCGGTGCCATACACTGCATCGCGGGGCAAGCCCGCTCCCACGATGTTCGAGGCAAATCAGAAAAGGGCCGCAGAGCGGCCCCAAAGATCTCAAGACCGGGCGCGAGCCGCGTTGCGCAGCGCTTTCACCTGGTCATGATTGCGCTGCACTCCCTGCAGCTGCTTCTCCACCAGCGTATAGCTCTGGTCATTGGCCGAGCGCCCCAGCTTGACCAGCTTCTCACGGGCCTCTTTGTAGGCCTTGAGCGCATGGTCTTCACCGCGCTCCACCTCGTTGAGCACCGCCTCTTCATCCTTGCCGGTGACCATCGACTTGAGGTTGACCCAACCACGGTGCAGGTCGCCACTGATACTGGTGCTGGTTTCCGGATCGCCACCCAGCCGGCGCACTTCGCTCTGCAGCTCGGCCGCGGCACTGGCGCACTCGCTGGCGCGCTGCACGAAGAAAGCTTTGAGCTGGGGATTCTTCACATCCTCGGCAGAGGTCTTGAAGCCTTTCTCACCATCCTTGCTGTACTCGATCAGGTCGTTGAGTACGTCGATCGTGTCTTTGTTGGGATTGCTCATGGCAACAAACTCCTTGGCAGGTGATAGTCACCTTTACCGGAGCAAGCTTCGTGCCAGGCCAATGAATATAAATTTACTTATTAAAATCAATAACTTGTAATTAAATAAACAAAGTCTTGGAATGGCGTTCTGCATGATCGCCGCTTGGGTCGTCGTGCAGTTTGCAGTATGGTCGGCGCTTCACCTGCCACAGGCCGATGCCCGATGAAACCCGAATCCCTGCAACTGCTGGTCACCCGCACCATGCCCTTCGGCAAGTACCAGGGGCGGATCATCGCCGACCTGCCTGGCGATTACCTGGCATGGTTTGCCCGCAAGGGCTTCCCGCCCGGAGAGCTGGGTGGGTTGCTGGCGTTGATGCATGAGATCGACCACAACGGGCTGGGCGATCTGTTGAAGCCATTGCGGGGCAAGCCCCGGGGGTGACGGCACCTCTGTAGGAGCGGCCTTGTGCCGCGAAAGGGCTGCAAAGCAGCCCCATTCACTGTGTATGACTCTGAAATCCTGGGGCCGCTCCGCGCCCCTTTCGCGGCACAAGGCCGCTCCTACAGGGATTGCGCCGGGCCTGGCTAGCCCTTGGCCGGCGCCACCACCATCTCCACCTGTTCGCTCTTCTTGATCACGGCATACACCACTGCCGTCAGCAGGCTGCCGGCCACGATCGCCAGCAGGTACAGCAGCGCATGGTTGATCGCATTGGGGATCAGCAGCACGAACAGCCCGCCATGGGGCGCCATCAGCTTGCAGCCGAAGTACATCGACAAGGCCCCGGTCAACGCGCCACCGGCGATGCTCGCCGGGATCACCCGCAACGGGTCCTTGGCGGCGAACGGGATCGCCCCTTCGGAGATGAAGCACAGCCCCAGCGCCAGCGCGGCCTTGCCGGCCTCGCGCTCGCTCTGGGCGAACTTGCGCCGGGCCAGGAAGGTGGCGATGCCCAGGCCTATCGGCGGCACCATGCCGGCGGCCATGGTCGCGGCCATCGGCGCATAGCTCGACGACGCCAGCAGCCCCACCGAGAACGCATAGGCGGCCTTGTTGATCGGGCCGCCCAAGTCCACGCACATCATGCCGCCGAGCAGCAGCCCGAGCAGGATGGCGTTGGTAGTGCCCATGCTGTCGAGGAAGTGGGTCAGCCCTTCGAGCATGGCGGCCACGGGCTGGCCGACCACATAGATCATCACCAGGCCAGTGAACAGGCTGGCCAGCAGCGGGATGATGAGGATCGGCTTGAGCGCGTCGAGGCTGCTGGGCAGGCGCACCCAGCGGGCGATGGCCTTGGCGCTGTAGCCGGCCAGGAAGCCGGCGACGATACCACCAATGAAGCCCGCCCCCAGCGTGCTCGCCAGCAAGCCACCGATCATCCCGGGCGCCAGCCCCGGACGGTCGGCGATGGACCAGGCGATGTAGCCGGCGAGCAGCGGCACCATCAGCTTGAACGCCGCCTCTCCGCCGATCTGCATCAGCGCGGCGGGTAGCGTGCCGGCCTCCTTGTAGGCCTCGATGCCGAACACGAACGACAAGGCAATCAGCAAGCCGCCGGCCACCACCATCGGCAGCATGAACGACACCCCGGTCAGCAGGTGCTTGTAGACGCCGGCCTTCTCGGCCTGCTGCACCGCGCCAGGCGCATCCCCCGCAGCCTCCACCTTGCCCTCGGCCAGTGCCCTGTCCAGCGTGGCACGGGCCTGTTTGAGGGCGATGCCGGTACCGCAGCGGTAGATGCGCTTGCCGGCGAAACGCGCAGCCGGCACTTCGATATCGGCGGCCAGCAGCACCACGTCGGCCTCGGCGATGGCCTCGGCCGGCAGCGGATTGCGCGCCCCGACCGAACCCTGGGTCTCCACGGTGAGCTGGTAGCCCATGGCCTGCGCTGCCTGTTGCAGCGCTTCGGCGGCCATGAAGGTGTGGGCCACGCCGGTCGGGCAGGCGGTCACCGCGACGATTTTCGGCGCGCTGCCCTGCGGTGCTGGTGACGACTCGTGTACCCGAGCCCCTGCGGCCGCTACGTCAAGAAACTCCTCACGATCTGCCAGTGCCTGGGCCGGCGTGCTCTGGTACAGGCGCTTGCCCGCGAAGCGCGCCAGGTCCACCGGCCCGGTGCTGACCACCAGCACCCAGTCGGCCTCGGCAATCTGCGCCGTGGTCAGGCGACGCTCGGGGTGCTCGGCATCCTGCACCTCGACACTGGTGCTCCAGCCCCGACGCTGGGCCGCGGCGGCCAACAGGCGGGCGCTGAGCACGCTGGACACCTGCCCGTTGGGGCAGGCGGTGACAATGGCAATGTTCATCAGCAGCCCTCTTCTTGTTGTTCTGCCAGGTGCACGGCGGCTTCCAGGCGGGCCAGTTGCTCGCGGTCCTGGATGCCGAAGCCGACCTGGGTGACCGCCTGGGCGGCGATGGCGGTGGCACGGCGCAAGGTGGCGGCGGGCGCCTCGGCCTGGAGCAGGCCATGGACCATGCCTGCGACCAGCGAATCACCGGCGCCGACGGTGCTGGCGATGCGCACCTTCGACGGTTGCGCATGCAGCGCCAGACCGGCGGCGAACCAGGTCACGCCCTGCTCGCCCTGGGACACCACCACATGCTCGACGCCGCTGGCCAGCAAGCGCTGCGCGGCGGCGCGCTGGCCGGCCGGGTCAAGCACGGGCTGTCCGAGCACCTCGCCCAGTTCCTCGGTATTGGGCTTGACCAGCCAGGGCGCGGCCTCGAGACCGGCGCGCAAGGCTTCGCCGCTGCTGTCCAGGGCCACCTTCAGGCCCTGCGACTTGAGCATCAGCAGCAGCTCGCGCAGCCACTCGGGGCTGATCCCTCGCGGCAGGCTGCCGGCCACCACCACGGCATCATGCCCCGGCGCCACCTCGGCCAGGCGGCGCAGCAAGGCATCGCGGGCGGCCTCGTCGACTTCAGGTCCCGGTCCGTTGATATCAGTGACCTGGCCATCGGCCTCGACCAGCTTGATGTTGCTGCGGGTCTCGCCGGGCACGCGGACGAAGCAATCGGCGAACCCACGCCAGGCGATCAGCGCCTCGAACGGCGCCAGGTTGTCGAGCCCGAGAAAACCGCCGACGGTCACGCTGTGGCCCAGGTCGGCCAGCACCTGGGCGACGTTCAGCCCCTTGCCGGCGGCATGGCTGTGCTGGGCCTGGCTGCGGTTGACCGCGCCGGGGTGCAGGCGATCGAGGCTGATGGTGATATCCAGCGCCGGGTTGAGGGTGAGGGTGAGGATCTTGGCCATCAGTAACGCTCCACCAGCGCCCGGACTGCCTCGGCGCTGTCTTGTTGCAGGGCCTCGCGCGCCAGGGCGCGGGCCGTCGAAAGGTCGGCCTGGCGCACCAGTGCCTTGACTTCAGGGATGCTGCGGGCGGCGACGCTCAGTTCGTCCACGTCCAGGCCCAGCAGCACGGCGACGGCCTGCGGATCGGCCGCCAGTTCGCCGCACACGCCCACCCACTTGCCCTGGGCATGGGCGGCGCGCACGGTCATGTCGATCAGGTTGAGCACCGCCGGGTGCAGGCCATCGGCCTGGGCCGAGAGGCTCGGGTGGCCACGGTCGATGGCCAGGGTGTACTGGGTCAGGTCGTTGGTGCCGATGCTGAAGAAGTCCACCTCGCGGGCCAGCTGCGGCGCCAGCAACGCGGCCGACGGTACCTCGACCATGATGCCCACCTGCAGGTCGGCCACCGGAATTTCCTGGCGCAGGCGCTCGACCATGGCCTTGGCGGCGCGCCATTCATGGAGCTGGCCGACCATGGGGAACATGATGCGCAGCGGGCGATCGTCCGCTGCGCGCAGCAGGGCCCGCAGCTGGTCTTCCATCACCTGCGGGCGTTGCAGGGTCAGACGCACGCCGCGCACGCCGAGGAACGGGTTTTCTTCAGCGGCGATCGGCCAGTACGGCAAGGGCTTGTCGCCGCCCACATCAAGGGTACGCACCACCAGCGGGCGCCCGCCCAGGCCGTCGAGCACCCGGCGGTACTCGGCCTCCTGGGTGGCCACATCGGGCAGTTGCGGGTGGGCCATGAAAATCAGCTCGGTGCGCAGCAGGCCGACGCCTTCGGCGCCCTGCTCCACTACCTTGTCGATGCCACTGCTTTCGCCGATGTTGGCGAACACTTCGATGGCATGGCCGTCGCGGGTCTGCGCCGGCTCATGGCGATTGGCCCAGGCGATCTGCAGGCGCCGCTCACGGGCATCGCGCTCGGCCAGCGCCCGTTGCAAGCGGGCCTCGGGCGGCGCGACCTCGACCTGCCCGCGCTGGCCATCGAGCAACAAAGGCGTGCCGCTCTCCAGCAGCAGCACTGCCGCCCCGGCACCGACCACCGCCGGGATGCCCAGGGCCCGTGCGACGATGGCGCTGTGGGCCGTGGCGCCGCCCTGGGCGGTGACGATGCCGGCGACCCGCGCCGGGTCCAGGCGCGCCACATCGGACGGGCCCACCTCGGCCATCACCAGCACGTAGGGCTGCTCGGGCTCGACCAGCGCCTGCACGCCACACAACTGGGCCAGCACACGGCGACCGATATCCCGCAGGTCGGCGGCGCGCTCGGCCAGCAGTGCATCGTGCAGCGCTTCCTGCTGGCGGGCGGCGCTCTCGATCACCGCCATCCACGCGGCGGCGGCGCTCTCGCCCTGGGCCAGGCGCAGCTCGACGTCGTCGGTCAGGGCCGGATCGGCGAGCATTTCCTGGTGAGTGACGAAGATTTCGCCGATGGCCTTGTCGCTGCGTTGCACCAGGGCCTGCAGGTCGGCGTGCACCTTGTCGATGGCCGCTCGCAACCTGGCGCGCTCCTGGCCGGGCGACTGGCCGCGCAGCGGGTAGTCGATCTCGCGTTCGACGCACACATGGGCCGGGCCGCTGGCGATGCCCGGCGCGGCCGCGACACCCTGCAGGGTGCTGCCGGGCGCCGGGGCCTGGTGGGTTTCGACCTGCGGCTGCTCCACTGCTGCCGTTTGCGGCAAGGGCTCGACCTCCTCGCCCAGCCCCTGCTCGATGGCGGCCAGCAGCACCGGCAAGGCATCGGCGGCAACGCCCGGTTCGGCGATCAGTTCCAGCACCTGGCCACGGCGAGCGCCCAGGCTCAGCAGCTTGCTCAGGCTCTTCACCGAGACGGCGGGCTGGGCGCTGTCTTGCAGGCGGATGCGGATCTCGCCCTCGAAGCCCTTGGCCAACTGCGCCAGCACCTTGGCCGGACGCGCATGCAGGCCATGGGCGTTGGCCAGCATCACCCGGACACTGGGCCAGTCGGCGGGCGCCTCGCCGCCAAGCACTTCGAGCACGGCGCGGCTGCTGGTGGCCTGGTAGAGCATCTGCCCACGGCCCTCGATCAGCACCTCGCACAGGCGCTCGAGCAAGGCCTGGTGGGCGGCGCCGAGGCTGGCCAGGCAGAACAGGCCATTGAGCGGCTGGTCGCGGTAGCGCAGTGGCTGCTGTGGGGTGACGAAGGCCAGGCCCGGCTGGCGCACCTCGCGCTCACTGTGCAGCCACCACAGGCCTTCGCCCAGCGGCAGCGGCTCGGTCTGCTGCAGCACGGCGGCAAAGCCGCTGTCGGCACAGCCGCCGCGTTGCAGCAGCCGAGCGCCGCGCCAGGCCAGTTCATCGAAGTCTTCCGCAGCCAGGTTGAGGCCGACCAGCTGGGCATCCAGCGCCAGCTCGCGCGGCGCGCCCTGCAGCAGCTTGAGCAGCGCCTCGGCGCTGCCGGCGCGACGCAGCGCCTCGGCCAGGTCGGTTTCGCCCAGGGCGCGGGTCAGCAGTTGCAGCAGGCGCAGGTGTTCGTCGGAGCGGGCGGCGATGCCGATGGCCAGGTAGACGATCTGCCCGTCGCCCCAGTCCACGCCGTCGGGGAACTGCAGCAGGCGCACACCGGTGGCGTGCACCAGCTCGCGGGTCTGCGGCGTGCCGTGGGGGATGGCGATGCCCTGGCCGAGGAAGGTCGAGCCCTGCGCCTCCCGGGCCTGCAGCCCTGCCAGGTAGCCCTCGGCGACCAGGCCATCGGCAACCAGTCGTTCGGCCAGCAACGCCAGTGCCTCGCCCTTGTCGGCGGCACGCTGGCCCATGGCAATCTGCTCCACGGCAAGCTCGAGCATGACCCTCTCCTTTTGCGGCAGCCCCGTCGGCTACCGAGGTATTGTTGTGGAATTCGACGGCAAAAGCCGCCAAAACGATCAGCGCAACGGGCGAATGCGCATTTCCAGGCAGGAAATTTCGTTTTGCTGAAACGTTTAATCTGACCAAGTGGCCACGTTACTCGATAATCTGCCAACGAAAAAGCCCCATCCTGTCGGACAATTGCGACAATGGTCGTCTGCGCGCGGGTCCGTGGATGGGTGAAACTAGCCGGTCCAGCCCCGTGGCCAGTCCCGGAAACAATAAGGAAAATTCGGTGAAACTCAGCGATATCGCCCGTCTGGCCGGTGTGTCCGTGACCACCGCCAGCTACGTCATCAATGGCAAGGCCGAACAGCAGCGCATCAGCAACAGCACCGTCGAGCGCGTGCGTGCGGTGGTCGAGGCCCACGGCTTCACGCCCAACCCCCAGGCCGCCGGCCTGCGCAGCCGCCACACGCGCACCCTGGGCTTCATTCTCCCGGATCTGGAGAACCCCAGCTACGCCCGCATCGCCAAGCAACTGGAGCAAGGCGCCCGTGCCCGTGGCTACCAGCTGCTGATCGCCAGCAGCGACGACCAGCCCGACAGCGAACGCCAGTTGCAGCAGCTGTTCCGCGCCCGACGCTGCGATGCGCTGTTCGTCGCCAGCTGCCTGCCGCCGGAGGACGACAGCTACCGCGAGCTGCAGGCCAAGGGTCTGCCGGTGATCGCCATCGACCGACGCCTGGACCCGGCGCATTTCTGCTCGGTGATCAGCGACGATCGTGACGCCAGCCGCCAGCTGGCTCAAAGCCTGCTGAAAACCCGCCCACGCAGCATCGCCCTGATCGGCGCCCGCCCCGAGCTGTCGGTGAGCCAAGCCCGCGCCGGTGGCTTCGACGAGGCCCTGCAAGGCTTCGACGGCGACGTGCGGCGCTACCAGGGCGAGGCCTTCAGCCGTGAATGCGGCCAGCGCCTGATGCAGCAACTGATCGATGAACTGGGCGGTCTGCCGGATGCCCTGGTGACCACCTCCTACGTGCTGCTGCAGGGCGTGTTCGACACGCTCCAGGCGCGCCCGGAGGATTCGCGCGAGCTGCAACTGGGCACCTTCGGCGACAACCAGTTGCTCGATTTCCTGCCGCTGCCGGTCAACGCCATGGCCCAGCAGCACGGCCTGATCGCCGCCACCGCATTGGAACTGGCCCTGGCCGCCATCGAGGACAAGCGCTACGAGCCCGGTGTGCACGCCATTGGCCGTACCTTCAAGCAACGGATCGCCAAGGCCTGAACATGCGCCTGATCGACACCCACACCCACCTCGACTTCCCCGATTTCGACGCCGACCGCCCGCGCCTGCTGGCCAACGCGGCGGCGCGCGGGGTGGAGCGCATGGTGGTGCTGGGGGTGCACCAGGACAATTTCCAGCGGGTCTGGGACCTGGCCTGCGCCAACGAAGGCGTGTACGCGGCGCTGGGGCTGCACCCGATCTACCTCGAGCAGCACCGCCCTGAACACCTGGTGCAGCTGCGCGACTGGCTGGAACGCCTGCGCGGCGATCCGCGGCTGTGCGCGGTGGGTGAGTTCGGCCTGGACTTCTACCTGCCCGAGCTGGACCCAACGCGCCAGCAGGCGTTGTTCGAGGCCCAGCTGCAACTGGCCTGCGACTTCGAGCTGCCGTCGCTGTTGCACGTACGCCGCAGCCACGCCCAGGTGATCGCCACGCTCAAGCGCTACAAGCCGGCGCGGGCGGGGATCATCCATGCCTTTGCCGGCAGCTACGAGGAGGCGCGGGAGTACATCAAGCTCGGCTTCAAGCTGGGACTCGGCGGCGCCGGCACCTGGCCCCAGGCATTGCGCCTGCGCAAGACCCTGCCACGGCTGCCACTGGACAGCGTGGTGCTGGAGACCGACGCGCCGGACATGGCGCCGGCGATGTTCCCAGGGCAGCGCAACAGTCCGGAATATTTACCAGAAATTGCACAGGCCCTGGCTGAAGTTATCGGCGTTGATGTCGAGCAATTGGCCGAGGCCAGCAGCCACAACGCCTGCGCACTATTTGGCTGGTAACCACCGCTGTTCAAGCCTGCCCGTTGGCAACATCCAGAAGCCACTCTCCTGTTTCCGGTACCTCGGCCTACCCAATAGATTGATGCATTAAATGCGCTTGAGTGCACATCGCTCAGGCAAGGCTTTGTGCTGATCAACAGGAAACCAAAGTTGCCAATGGACAGCCTGGATTTGATGCCTCCACGCCCGAACACCCACAGCGATCTGGGACAAGCCCTGATTTCCATGTTCAAGTCAGTAGAGGCGGAACTGGCACAAGAGCAAGCCGGGCCAGGCGCATTGAAAATCATCATCTTCGGTGGGTGTGCCGTCCATCTCTACACCCATCATCGCGTGTCCATGGATGTCGATGGCGAATGTTACGAGACCAGCCTTGCCGAGCACTTCGACCTGCAAGCTCTGCTTGCCGAGGTGCCCCAGGCTTTCTTCGACGTCCAGTCCGGACGAGTGCTGGAACTGCACTACGACCTGCATTACACCACCACTTTCGGGCCGATCCACGAAGACTACCTGGATCGCAGCCTGCCATTGGCAGAGTTCCCGGAAACCTCCCCCTTGCATGTTCGTATCGCAGCTCCGGTCGACATCGCCATATCAAAGCTGGCCAGGGCGACCGAACAGGACCTGAGCGACATTCACGCGCTATTGCGGTCTGGCCTGATCCTGACCACTGAGCTACGGCGGCTGGCACTGGAGGCAATCGATGTGTATGTTGGTTCCAAGGAGCCACCGACTACCGTATTGACCCATCTCTTGCGAGACTTCCTGGAGCCCGAAGATGGCGAAGCGTCTTGACGACAACCTCTTTACATCCGCCCTGAACAAGCTTGCCAGGTTCCCTCTGAGTCAAGCGGATGATTCGACCCTTGTCCGTGTGGCACAGGCTGTCTGGTATTCGGATGTCGACCTGGTCGGCGCTGCCCGAGTATTTCTTAGCCGCCACCCCGATGAGCTTCAGGTCCGTCGAGTGGGTTACTTGCTGGAAAAGCTGACGCGTTTTTCCTGTGCGTCAGTTCACCGAGTCATGGATACCCGCCATGCACTTGAGCTGTTTCCTTATGCCATGCCAATTGCCCAGCCACAGAGTGCTGTACGCAAGCGCCGTGATGAATTGGCAGCATCCTGGGGACTTGATGAAGGGCTCGGTTTGAAAGCGCAAGCCCTGCTGCCTTACCAGACCCGTCATTACGAAGCCCGCCAATCCTCCCCCTGAGACACCCCAAACGAAAAACCGACTTGCGTCGGTTTTTCAATGCCACTGCTTAGACCCGAAACGCCCCGATCAACCGCTTGAGCTCCACCACCTGCGCCGACAACGCCCGGCTGGCGTCTTCGGTCTGGCAGGCGCCCTCGGTGGTGTCCTGTGCCGCGCGGTTGATCGCAACGATGTTCTGGTCGATGTCGTGGGCTACGGCGGTCTGCTGCTCGACGGCGGCGGCGATCTGCTGGTTCTGCTCGACGATCCCGCCCACCGCGCCGAGGATATTGCCCAGGGCCTGTTGCACCTGACGCGCCTCGTCCACGGTGCCGGCAGCCATCTGGTGGCTGCTGCCCATCACCCGCACCGCCGCGCCCACGCCATCCTGCAGGCGCTGGATCATCTGCGCAATCTCTTCGGTGGAGTCCTGGGTGCGCCTGGCCAAGGTCCGCACTTCGTCGGCGACCACGGCGAAGCCCCTGCCCTGCTCGCCGGCCCGGGCTGCCTCGATGGCGGCGTTGAGGGCCAGCAGGTTGGTCTGCTCAGCGATGCTGCGGATCACTTCCAGCACCCGGCCGATGGCCTGGCTGTCGCCCGCCAGCTGGTTCACCGCCGCCACGCTCTGGTCGATCTCGCCGGCCAGGCGGGCGATGCTGCCCTGCTGGCTTTCCACCAGGTCGCGGCCCGAAGCGCTCTCGTGGTTGACCCGTTGCGCGCCTTCGGCGGCCAGGGCGGCGCTGCGGGCGACCTCCTGCGCGGTGGCGCTCATCTGGTTCATCGCCGTGGCCACCTGCTCGATCTGCTCGCGCTGGCCACTGACCGCCTGGTTGCTGCGGCTCGACACCGACAGCACCTGCCCGGCCTGTTCCTCGACCGTGGTCACGGTCTTGCCGACCTGCTCGATCAACCCGCGGATACGCCGCACCGTCTCGTTGAAGCCACGCCCCAACTCGCCGAGCTCGTCCTGGCTGTTGGCCTTGAAGCTGATGGTCATGTCGCCGGCGGCGACCTTGTCCATGGCGTTGCCCAGGTTGCCGAGGGTTTCCCGGGTGGAGACGTAGAAGCCACCGTAGAGGTAGACGATCAGCGCGAACACCGTGGCCAGGGCCGCGACCAGCGCGATCGTGCGCAGGCGGTGCTCGCCCAGGCGCTCTTCCAGTTGGCCGTGCAGGTGGGCGAGGACGGCGTCGTTGAAGCGGTAGGTTTGCGCCATCAGGTCGCTGGTCTGCTGGTAGAAACCTGCCCAAGGCGCATCCAGGGTCTCGGCTACCACCACCTGGTCCTCGAACAGGGTCGCGGCCTGCTTGACCGTGGCCTGGCTGGCCTGGGCGTCGCTGTTCAGCGCGGCCTTGAGCCCGGCATCGCTGGCCAGGACGTCATCCAGGCGGATGGCATAGTCGGCGGACAGCCGCTCCAGACGCTGCAGCAAGTCTTCGAAGCGCGCGCTGCCCGAGGAATCCATGAAGCCGCGGCCGAGGGCCACCGCGCCCATCGCCCGGCCCTCGCCCAGGGCCTGGGTGACCTGCGCCGTGGCGTTGCCGACCAGCTCGCTCAGCTGACGCACCGAGGCCTGGCTGTCCTGGTTCAAGCCCGACTGGCTGGCGACCAGCTTGCCCAGCACCTGGGCCTGGGCCAGCAGCTTGTCGAACAGCGCCGCCTTGTTCTGCAGCGAGCTTTCCTCACGGGCGCGGGCAAAGGCCTCGGCCAGCTCGACACGCTTGGCCTCGAGCGCCGGATCATTGCCCTTGAGGCCGTCGAGCCGGGCCTGGACCTTGTCCTGCAGACCGGCGATGCGGCTTTCCACATCGCCGGCCTGACCCGATTGGCCTAATACGGCGTTGATCTGCAGCAGGTTGCCCAGGGTCTCCAGGTCCCCGCGCAGGGCCAGGCTCTCGGACAGCGGCGCCAGCCCCTGGAGTTCGCCGCGGGTGGCCTGCAGCTGGTTGTAGGCGTCGCGGACCAGGTAAAAGCTGGTGACCAGCATGGGCAGGAAGAACAGGACGCTGATCAGGCTGAACTTCATGCCGAAGCTCAGCCGGTTCATCAGTGCGATGGCCGGATAGAGCAGACGCTTCACAGGTCACCTCCTTGAATTCTTGTTGTTCTGCGGGGTAGCACAAGGCCATCTAGGGCCAGTGGCTTTGTATAGCGCAGATTGGAATCAAGGTTTGTAACTTATGGTTAAGCAACCAACGCGTTGATGAACGGCTCAGACCAGCACGGTCCACAGGGCGAAGCAGGCATACCACAACACGGCGCAGCGCAGCAGCAGCTCCCACAGGCTGTCCAGGCGCTCCAGGCCTCGCTGGCGGTCCTCCTCCTCGGGAATGTCGTCGGCCACCCGACCGACCTTGGCCACCAGGTGCCCGGCGCTGACGTGCCAGTCGAGCAACTCGTGCAACATCACCCGGGTCACCGCGACGAAGTTGCCGACCAGGGCGAAGCTCACCGTCATCACCCGCACCGGCAGCCAGTCCATGGCATGGCGCAATTGCCCGGCCAGGGTCTGCAACGCCGGCTGGCGGCTGTGGTCCATGGTCAGCGCCAGCAGGCGGTAGGCCAGCGCCGCGCCCGGGCCGAGCAGGAAGTACCAGAAGATCACCGCGAAGAAGCTCTGGTAGGCCTGCCACAGCAGGTGGCCCTGGACCCGCGTGATCAGGCTCTGGGCATCGTCGGCGGCCAGGCCCAGGTCGCGTTCGGCCACATGCAGCGCAGCCTGGTCGTCACCACGGCGCCAGGCGTCGCGAAACGGCCCGAGCGCCGCCTTCACATCGCCGCGACCCAGGCTGTAGACCAGCACCAGCAGGTGCACCGGCAACGCCAGCAGGCCGTAGGCCACCGGCTCCAGCACATGCAGCAGCAGCGCGAGCAGCGCCACCGGCGCCAGGACCAGGATGCCCAGCGTCCACCAGGGATGGACCTTGCCGCTGCGCTCCAGGCGCACCAGCTCGCCCAGGTAGAAGCCATCGCGTTGCAACCGCTGGCGCAGGGCCGAGAACTTCTCGACCCACAGCGCCAGCACCAACACCAGAAAACTCATGCCTTGTCCTCGTTGCGTTGCAGCGCGGCCCGGTAGCGCGGCCAGTCGAAGGCCGGCCCCGGATCGGTCTTGCGCTGCGGGGCGATATCGCTGTGGCCACAGATGCGCTGGGCGTCGATCACAGGCCATGCCGCGCGGATCTCGCGGGTCAGCCGCTCCAGGGTGGCGTACTGGGCATCGGTGTAGGGCAGCTCGTCGGTGCCTTCCAGTTCGATGCCGATGGAAAAATCGTTGCAGCCCTCGCGCTCGCCGAAGCGCGACACGCCGGCATGCCAGGCGCGGTCGAGCAACGAAACGAACTGGGTCACCGCGCCATCGCGCTCGACGAACAGGTGCGCCGAGACGGTCAGGTGGTTGATGGTGGCGAAGTAAGGGTGCTCGTTCGGGTCCAGGCGGTTCTGGAAGAACTGCTGCACCTTGCCGGTGCCGAAGCAGGCCGGTGGCAGGCTGATGTTGTGGATGACCAGCAGCGCGATGGCCTCGCCCTCGGGGCGGGCGTTGAAGTTCGGCGAGGGGCAGTGGCTGACGCCGGTGAACCAGCCGGTCGCACGGTCCAATTGCATGGTGCAGATCCTGAAATGACGCCCGAGACAGGTGCCCAGTATGCCGTGGGCGGGCGGCGCTTGCATGTAAATGATTGTGCAGGGAAAGTCAGCGTTACTGCGCCTGCTGCCCACGCAGCTGCTCCAACACCGCTTCCAGCGCCCGCTCGAACAGCAGGCCGTCGTCCAGCAGGCGCACCTCGCCACGGCGCAGGGCGAGGGCCAGGCCCATGCGGTTCCATTCGCGTACCTTCATGCCGGTGCGGTTGGTGAAGACCAGGCGATCATTGCTGTCGATGCGCGCCACCAGCTTGCAGCGCAGTGGCTCGTCGTCGTCCATCACTTCGACCCAGTTGCCGACCTGCAGGCGCTGCACCTGGCGCAATGCCGGCTCCTGGTCGTCGAGCGGCAGGCCAGGGGCAAGGGCGGACTCGTCGCTGACCGCCAGCACGATAGCCTCCTCCAGCCACACTTCATCCAATGCGGCGTCCGGCTCCGGCGTGCCACCACAGGCACGCAGGTGCAGTTTCTCCAGTTGCAGGAAGAAATCACGCGTGGCGGCGGAGTCCAGCGCCACCCCCGCCAGGCCGTCGCGCAGCGCCTTGAGCAGGCCCGGCACCTGCTCCAGCAGGCGCTGTGGCTCACGGTACGGGGCAATGCTGACCAGCAGGTCGTCCACTGTCGCCAGGGCGTCGGCCCAGGCCGCCGAGGCCTCGCCCTGCTTCAGCCAGGCCAGCAGCAGCACCTGGCTCCAGGACTGCACAAGCATCTGCACCACCACCTGCGGCAGCACCCGGCCATGCAGGCGGTCGTTCAACTCCTGCTGTACCCGCTGGCGGGCTTGCAGGGTACGGGCACGGCCCTCCTCGGCATCGCGGGTGCGCTGCTCGAGCAGTTCGTTGCGTCGGCGCTCGTCCTGGCTGAAGGCGAGAAACTCATCGAGCAGCTCGTTGAACACCGCGCAGTCGTCGGAAAAGTCATTGAGCAGGCGCTGGACGATACGCTCGACCCGCAGGTGCAGGCTGTCGCGCAGCCCCTCGGCATCGCTCTCCCAGCCGATGGCCACGGCAGCGATCTCGTTGAGCAGGCGCCGCGCCGGGTGGCTGGCGCGGCTGAACATGCCCTTGTCGATCAGCGCGACCTTGAGCACCGGGATATGCAGGCGGGCGATCAGCGCCCGCAGGCTGGCCGGCAGGTTGTCGTCGCCCTGGATGTAGGCGAACAGCAGGTCGACCAGGTTGATCGTGTCCTCGTCGTCGGTGGCGATCCGTCGCCGCGTGCCGCTGCGCACGCTGACCCGCAGCAACAACTGCTCCAGCTGCTGGCCGAGGTTGAAGTCATCCGGCTCGCCGGGGGCCGGTACATAGTGCTGCAGGTGGGTGAGCAGGCGCAGCAGGTCGCCGGTGCTGGTCGGCTGCGCGGATCCGGCCGCCTGCAGCCGCGGCGCGACACGCCCGCGCACCGGCGCCAGCAGCGTCTGCACCGAGGCGAAGAAGGCCTGGCCGGCGGAGTCGGACATGCCGCCCAGCGCCGGGCTGGCCGGGACGCGCCGGGCGATGCTGCGCCGGTCCTCGGCGCGGCGCCGCGGGGCGGGCATCAGCTCCGGCAGCACACCGGCGCTGGCGAGCAACTGGCTGGCTTCGCCGTAGAGCAGGTCGAGGTCGCGCAGCACGTAGCGCTCGAACAGCTTGAGCAGCACCATCTTGACGCTGGCGCCGACCCCGAGGTTGCGCCCGGCGTCCAGGAAGTAGCCACACAGGTTGCCGGGGCCCAGGGGATTGCCTGCGCTGGTCAGCGGCAGCTCCAGCAGCGTGGTGAAGCGCAGGTTCAGTTGCTCCAGCAAAAAGCCGTCGCGGGACAGCACCCGGTCGACCATGGCCTGCACGGCCACCGAGCGCTCCAGCGACGGCTTGTCCAGCGTCTGCGCCCTGACCAGGGACTCGAGCCCGTCGCCCTGGCCGATGCGGGCGAAGGCCTCGTAGAAGGTGTCGAGGAAACCCCGCTCGATGCTCTTGCGCTTGAGGCGCAGGTCGCGCATGGCTTCGAAATACAGGTTCTGGTCGAGGCGACCACTGGCCTTGTCGGCCATTTCGAACAGGGTGTCATCGGCATTGTCGAACAGCGCCTGCAAGCCCTGGCGCAATTGCAGGGCGGCCTTGTCGCGCACCTGCAGGAGCAGCACGGGAAGGCATGGCGAGGGCGCGCGCGCACCCCGGTCGATGGCGGCCGCCAGGGGCACCACCTTGCCTTCATCATGCATCCCGGACTCCTTGCTGGATGTTACGTTGTTCGACTGGAAGGGAATCGTCAAAGCTATGACGCCAAATACTGGGCGCTATTATCAGTGAAAACACTGATAGCTGCCAGCACGCCTTTCGCACGCCTCAACTGACAGTGCGTTCGCAAGAATGCTCAAACCGCCTGACCAAAGGTCATCGGACCGACGGCTGTACACGAAGCCCCCCTGCCCTATAATCGCCGGCACCTAGCTTGTGGAGCCGACCATGCCGAACCTACGCCTCGCCGACCTGACCGCCGAAATCGAAGCCAACGTGCGCCGCGCGCTGCTCGAGGACATCGGCAGCGGCGACATCACCGCCCAGCTGATCCCGGCCGAGCGCCTGGCCAAGGCGACCATCATCACCCGCGAGGACTGCGTGATCGCCGGCACCGCCTGGGTCGATACGGTATTCCGCCAGCTCGACCCACGGGTGGCGGTGCACTGGCAGGTGGCCGACGGCGAGCGGGCCACGGCCAACCAGGTGCTGTTCCACCTCGAAGGCCCGGCGCGCTCGCTGCTCAGCGGCGAGCGCACGGCGCTGAACTTCCTGCAGATGCTTTCGGGCGTGGCCACCCGCGCGCGCTTCCTGGCCGACCTGGTGGAAGGCACCCAGGTGCGTCTGCTCGACACCCGCAAGACCCTGCCCGGCCTGCGCCTGGCGCAGAAGTACGCGGTCACCTGCGGCGGCTGCCACAACCACCGCATCGGCCTGTACGACGCCTTCCTGATCAAGGAAAACCATATCGCCGCCAGCGGTGGCGTGGCCGAGGCCGTGACGGCGGCGCACCGCATCGCCCCGGGCAAGCCGGTCGAAATCGAAGTGGAAAGCCTGGACGAACTGCGCCAGGCGCTGGCGGCCGGGGCCGATATCGTCATGCTCGACGAGCTGACCCTGGACGAGATGCGCGAAGCGGTGCGCATCACCGCCGGCAAGGCCAAGCTGGAGGCCAGCGGCGGCGTCAACGAGACCACCCTGCGGGTGATCGCCGAGACCGGCGTCGACTACATCTCGATCGGCGCGATGACCAAGGATGTGAAGGCGGTGGACCTGTCGATGCGCCTGAGCCTTTAAGAGACTTGGCGCCTTTACTGGCCTCTTCGCGGGTAAACCCGCTCCCACAGAAGCGCGGTGCCCCTGTGGGAGCGGGTTTACCCGCGAAGAGGCCAGTAAAGGCACAGCAGATTCAAGGCATGAAAAAACCGGCCAAAGGGCCGGTTTTTTCATGCTGTGGTACCGACTCAGGCGTTGGCCAGGCCGTCCAGGTAACGCTCGACGTCCAGGGCCGCCATGCAGCCGGCGCCAGCCGAGGTGATGGCCTGGCGGTAGACGTGGTCGGCCACGTCGCCGGCGGCGAACACGCCCTCGACGTTGGTGGCGGTGGCGTTGCCTTCACGGCCGCCGTGGACCACCAGGTAGCCGTCCTTCAGGGTCAGCTGGCCTTCGAACAGCGAGGTGTTCGGGGTGTGGCCGATGGCGATGAACACGCCGTCGACCTTGATTTCGTCGAAGCTGCCGTCGTTATTCTTCAGGCGCGCACCGGTCACGCCCATGTTGTCACCCAGCACTTCGTCCAGGGTGGCGTTGAGCTTGAGCTCGATCTTGCCTTCGGCGACACGGGCGTGCAGCTTGTCGATCAGGATCTTCTCGGCGCGGAAGGTGTCGCGGCGGTGTACCAGGGTCACCTTGCTGGCGATGTTGGCCAGGTACAGTGCTTCTTCCACGGCGGTGTTGCCGCCACCGACCACGGCGACCGGCTTGTTGCGGTAGAAGAAACCGTCGCAGGTGGCGCAGGCCGACACGCCCTTGCCCATGAAAGTCTCTTCCGACGGCAGGCCCAGGTAGCGGGCGCTGGCGCCGGTGGCGACGATCAGCGCGTCGCAGGTGTAGGTGCCGCTGTCACCCTGCAGGGTGAACGGCTTGTTGGCCAGGTCGACGGCGTTGATATGGTCGAAGACGATCTCGGTCTCGAAGCGCTCGGCGTGCTCCTGCATGCGCTGCATCAGGGCCGGGCCGGTCAGGCCGTGGGGGTCGCCCGGCCAGTTGTCGACTTCGGTGGTGGTGGTCAGCTGGCCACCGGCCTGCATGCCGGTGATCAGCAGCGGCTTGAGGTTGGCGCGGGCGGCGTACACCGCGGCGCTGTAACCGGCAGGGCCGGAACCGAGAATGATGACGCGCGAATGACGTACTTCAGACATGTCGAACTCCTGTCGAGCGGGCCGCACGGGGCCGGCATCATAGGTGCCGGTTGCGCCAGCTGGAATTAAAAGGGACCCACGCAGCACTTGGGGAAGGCTACAACGCGTTGGTCCAAAACCGAAAAAGTTGAGCGCACTGTAGCGAGGCCGCAGAGATTAAGGAAATATCCTTCGACAATCCACCTTATAGACAGTCTCTATCCGCCAGCCATTGTGCCAATGCTTTGTTACACGCCGTTTCCCAGATGCGCGGTGCCTTTCGTCGGCGCGCCAAACTCGGTAAGGTCAGCGCGTTTTCCTCAAGCGGAGCATTCCGATGCAAGCCCCCGTCCTGTCCGGCCCCCAGTACCTGCGCGAGGGCCTGAAACTGGTCCTGAGCCCGAGCCTGCGCCTGTTCGTGCTGCTGCCCCTGGCGGTCAACCTGCTGCTGTTCGGCGGCCTGATCTACTTCGCCGGCCATCAGTTCAGCCTGTGGGTCGATGCGCTGATGCCCACCCTGCCCGACTGGCTAAGCTTTCTCACCTACATCCTGTGGCCGCTGTTCGTCGCCCTGGTGCTGTTGATGGTGTTCTTCACCTTCACCCTGCTGGCCAACGTCATCGCCGCGCCGTTCAACGGCTTCCTGGCGGAAAAGGTCGAGGTGGTGGTGCGCGGCCAGGACACCTTCCCGCCGTTCAGCTGGGCCGAGCTGGTGGCCATGGTGCCACGCACCTTCAGCCGCGAGATGCGCAAACTGGGCTACTTCCTGCCGCGGGCCATCGGCTTGTTCATCCTCTCGTTCATCCCGGTGGTGAACGTGATCGCCGCGCCGCTGTGGCTGGTGTTCGGTATCTGGATGATGGCCATCCAGTACATCGACTACCCGGCGGACAACAACAAGATGAGCTGGCAGGACATGCTGGCCTGGTTGCGCCAGAAGCGCTGGCAATCGATGGGCTTTGGCGGGATCACCTACCTGGCGCTGATGATTCCGGGAGTCAACGTGCTGATGATGCCGGCGGCGGTGGCCGGGGCGACGTTGTTCTGGGTGCGTGAGCGTACCTGAATGAAGCCATCGCGGGGCAAGCCTGCTCCCACGCGGAATGCGTGGGAGCGGGCTTGCCCCGCGATGGCTTAAGCTCGGTCAGTGGCTCAACTGACTGGAAAACTGCCCCACCGCATCCACCACCTTCTTCGCACCTTCCTGGATCTCGACGATCACCCCTCCGGTATCGGCGGCCAGGGCCAGGCCCTGCTCGGCCTGGCGCTTGCTGGTGTCGATGATGTCCACCGCAGCCTGGGCCAACTGTTCGTTCTGCTGCACCACCTTGGCGATCTCCTCGGTGGCGCTGCTGGTGCGCGAGGCCAGCTGGCGCACTTCGTCGGCGACCACGGCAAAGCCACGCCCCTGCTCGCCGGCGCGGGCCGCCTCGATGGCGGCGTTGAGCGCCAGCAGGTTGGTCTGCCCGGCGATGTCGCTGATGGTCTTGATGATCGCGCCGATCACCTTCGACTGCTTGTCCAGCGCCTGGATGCCATCGGCGGCGTCCTGCATCGAACCTTCCAGGCCACGCATCACCTCGACGGTCTGGGTCACCACATCGGTGGCCTTGCGTGCACTGTCGTCGGTCTCCAGCGAGGTGGTGTAGGCGATGTCGGCGGCCTGGGCCACGGCCAGTTCCTGGTTGACCTGATCGGTGATCACGGTGGCGAACTTGACCACCTTGTACAGCACGTCATGGGCGTCGATGATCGGGTTGTACGAGGCTTCCAGCCAGACCACGCGGCCATGGGCGTCGATGCGCTTGAAACGCTCGGCGACGAACTCGCCACGGCGCAGCCGGTTCCAGAATTCCTGGTAGGCCGCAGAGTTGGCCTCCTCCGGCTCGCAGAAAATCCGGTGATACTTGCCACGGATCTGTTCCAGGCTGTAGCCCATGGTCTGCAGGAAGCGGTCGTTGGCGGTCAGCACCTGGCCTTCGAGGTTGAACTCGATCACCGCGGTGGAGCGCATCAGCGCCTTGATCAGGCTCTCGTGCTCGCGGGAGGTCTCGATGGTGCGGGTCAGGTCGCTGGAGTGCAGGGAGAAGTACTTGATACGCCCCTGGCTGTCCTTGACCGGCTGCAGGATCGAACGTAGCCAGGCCTCGTCACCGTTGCCGCGCAGCAGACGGAAGGCGCCATTGAGGTGCTCGCCACGGGTGATGGCGTGCTTCATGCGCTGGTAGAAATCGAGCTTCTTCACATGCGTCGGCACGATCTCTTCGATGTTGCGACCGATCAGTTGCTCGGCGCGGTAGCCCATCTCGGCCTCGAAGTTGCTGTTGACCGACTCGATGCGTCCCTGGGGGTCGAGCTGGAGCACCAGCATCTCGCTGTCGAGGCTGTTCTTGACCTGCTCGATGGACATCAGTTCTTCGCGCAGTTGCTGGATTTCTTTCTTCAGTTTGCTGTTGAACATGGCCGCTCTCCCGGAGCGAATTCCTGTAGTCGAATGCCTCTGCATCGGCTGCGTGACGAGGGTTCTTGAGTGCGCTGCAAGGAAATATTCAAACGGGTGCCAGTGCCGGAAATCAGGCGTCATGCGCACGTCACAAAGGCGTCACATGGGCGCAACGGGGGCGGCCCAGACTTTTTCCCATGAGCACACCGTCCCTGCGTATCACCCTGGTCAGCGAAACCTTCCCACCCGAGATCAATGGCGTGGCCAACACCCTTGGCCGCCTCAGCGAAGGGCTGCGCCTGCGCGGCCACCAGGTGGAGCTGATCCGCCCGCGCCAGGCCACCGACAACGGGGTCGGCAACGACGAGGCCCTGCTGCTGTGCAGGGGTTGGCCATTGCCGGGCTACCCTGGCCTGCAATGGGGCGAGGTGTCGATGCACAAGCTGTGGCGCCGCTGGCGTCGGCAACGCCCGGACGTGCTGTACATCGCCACCGAAGGCCCGTTGGGCCTGAGCGCCCTGCGCGCCGCCCGGCGCCTGGGCGTGGCGGTGGTCAGCGGCTTTCACACCAACTTCCCGCAGTACTCGGGACAATATGGCCTGGGCCTGCTGTCGCGGCTGCTCACCCACTACCTGCGCTGGTTCCATCGGCGCACCGCCATCACCCTGGTGCCCAGCGCCAGCCAGCGCCTGGAGCTGGAGCGCCGCGGCTTCGAACGGCTCGGCCTGATGGCCCGCGGGGTCGACGCCAGCCTGTTCAATCCGGCACGGCGCAGTCAGGCCCTGCGCGAGCAGTGGGGGCTGGGTGTGGATGACATTGCCGTGCTGCATGTCGGGCGCCTGGCCGCGGAGAAGAACCTGGCCCTGCTGCGCCCGTGCATGGAGGCGCTGGGCAAGGCCTATCCGCAGCGGCGGCTGCGCCTGGTGATCGTCGGCGACGGCCCGATGCGTGGCCAGCTCGAACAGCAACTGCCCGATGCCGTGTTCTGTGGCGCGCAACGCGGCGAGGTGCTGGCCGAGCACTACGCCAGCGGCGACCTGTTCCTGTTCCCGAGCCTGACCGAAACCTTCGGCAACGTCGTGCTCGAGGCGCTCGCCTCGGGACTGGCCGTGGTGGCCTACGACGAGGCCGCCGCCGCCCAGCATATCCGCCACGGCCACAGCGGCGCCCTGGCCATGCCGGGGGACCAGGCGGCGTTCATCGACGCCGCCTGCTGGTTGCTGGAAGAAGGCGAAACCCTGCGCCGGGTGCGCCTGAACGCCCGCCAGCACGCCAGCCGTCAGGGCTGGCCGGCGATCGTCGAGCAGTTCGAGGGCTACCTGTACAGTGCCTGCCGCGAGCCGCAGGCCGCCCGCGAACAGGTCCCGCCACTGGTGATCAAGCCAGGGTCGTCAGCGCCTCACGGCTGAACGGCAGCACGGCGTCCTCACGCCCCTCCCGCACTTTGCGCGCCCACTCGGCGTCCACCAGCAGGGCGCGGCCGACGGCCACCAGGTCGAACTCCTGGTCCTGCAAGCGGCGCAGCAGTCCTTCGAGGCTGGCGGGCTTGGCCACCTTGTCGGTGGCGACCATGAACTGCAGGAACTCGCCGTCCAGGCCGACACTGCCCACGGTGATGGTCGGCTTGCCGGTGAGCTGGCGGGTCCAGCCGGCGAGGTTAAGCTCGCTGCCCTCGAACTCCGGTTCCCAGAAGCGCCGGGTGGAGCAGTGGAAGATATCCACGCCCGCCTCGGACAGGGGCTTGAGGAAGGCCGCCAGGGCCTCGGGGGTTTGCACCAGGCGCGCGCTGTAGTCCTGCTGCTTCCATTGCGAGAAACGCAGGATGATCGGGAAATCCGGGCCGACGGCTGCGCGCACGGCCTGGATCAGTTCGATGGCGAAGCGCGAGCGCCCTGCCAGGTCACCGCCGTACTCGTCATCGCGACGATTGCTGGCGTCCCAGAAGAACTGGTCGATCAGGTAGCCGTGGGCGCCATGGATCTCCACGCCGTCCATGCCGATGGCCTGGGCGTCGCGCGCCGCCTGGGCGAAGGCGGCGATCACCTCGCGGATATCCTCCCGGCTCATGCCGTGGACCAGCACCTGGCCGTCCTTTTCCTTGCCGCTCGGGCCATAACCCGGAACGCTGGCGTCCGGCTCGGTACCCAGGCGGCGCACACTGCCCACATGCCACAACTGCGGCACGATGCGCCCGCCCTCGGCATGCACGGCCTCGACCACGCGCTTCCAGCCGGCCAGGGCGTCCTCACCGTGGAAGCGCGGCACGTTGGGATAGCCGTTGGCGGCCTTGTGCCCGACCGTGGTGCCCTCGGTGATGATCAGGCCGACACCGGCGGCGGCGCGGCGGCGGTAGTACTCGACCACACCGTCGTGGGGCACGCCGCCGGGGCAGAAGGTACGGGTCATCGGCGCCATGACCACGCGGGTCGGCAGGTCGAGGGAGCCGAGGGTGAAGGGCTGGAACAGAGGGTTGCTGGACATGCGGCGCTCCCGAGGGATGAAGTGATGCGCCCGAGCTTAGGGGCCGCCAGGTGAGTGTCACAGCATCATTGATTGCAGTGATCGGCAGGTATCGCTGCGGGCGGGCCGATTTGCAACAGGAAATTTATTTTGCAAAAGGGCTTGAATTCGTCCGGCGGTTGCCTGACTTTAGAGTCAAGAGGCGCAGAAAACCCAACGTCCTCAGTGGCCTAGGCACGCCTCTCGCGAGCAAGCTGAATAAGGATTGAATCATGCAAATCCAGGTCAACAGCAGCAACCACATCGAAGGCAACATCCGTCTCGACCAATGGGTCCGCAGTACCCTGCAAAGCAGCCTCGAACGTTACGAGGACGACCTCACCCGCATTGAAGTCCACCTGCGTGACGAAAACGGCGCCAAGCCCGGTCCCCACGACAAACGCTGCCAGATGGAGGCTCGCCCGAAAGGCCACCAGCCGATTTCAGTGACCCACACCGCCACCTCGCTGGAACATGCCGTCGATGGCGCCGCCAGCAAACTGAACCACGCCCTGGAGCATTTCTACGGTAAGTTGCGCAGCAAGCGCGGTGCCCTGGAGTTAGCTGACCCCGATGCCTGAGAACGCCGAAGGGTGAACAACGCCCGGCCAATTGCCGGGCGTTTAACACACTGGTCTCTGCTAAAAACATACAGGGCAAAGTGTGTCACAGCCCCTCAAAACCTTCACTAGGAAGGTAGTATCTCTTCATATTCTCGAACCATTGATAGTCACTCTGCATAAACACTGAAGACGCTAGAAGCGCTTTACATGTCACCCATTTCCAATGATCGAACGTATGCCGCGCACGCGGGTAAAACCTGGCATTATCTGCGAGCTTGCTCAATTCGGAATGGATATGTTCCTCCAAGCTAATGCCCTCTACCTTGGCATACGCCACCATTTCTCGAGTTTTCCTCAGCGCCTCAAGTTCGTACACCGAGTGCAACCCGTGAACCTCCATATGCGTTGCAATTCTAGCGTGAGCTACCGAACCCTCTGGGTACAAGCAGGTATTGGGACTGAAAACAACCTTTCTATTGACGCAGTCATACTCACCCTGCAGCCAGTCCGAGCTGAAAATATCGTCAAACTTATAATGTATAGCTTGCCTCTTTGGCGAGGATGGTTTAAAGGTCGACTTCACACCATTACAACCAAGACAACAGGGGACCAGATTATAGGGTGAGATCGATAGCGAAGGATATGATTCCTTGGGCAAAAAATGATCCAAACTCTCTACTTTTCCGAGCAAGCAGACCTGACACTTATTATCAGGCGCCAGCCTTACCAGTACATCATAATACTTTCGCCCTGCTGCCCTTTTATTGGAGAGTTGCTCCTCATACAGCGCCACAAATCGACTCTTCTGCCAGCCAAACGTGAGACTTTCATCCTTGTAAGTATAAGCGCCACCATAATAATAGTGAATCTTAAAAACTTCCTGAGCGGCCCGCAAGAAACGATACATTTGCATATCATTATGGCTCAACGGCCTGTTGCGGTATCGCTTACCGTTCACACAGGCCTCGAACACATCGTAGAAACTATGCTTCTTCATGGTGCTACCGCTCCCGCGGCAAGGACGACAGCACAACCGAACGCCCCTCAGTACCTACCTGGCCTTTATATATACTCATAACACCTTCGTAGTCGCCAACCTCTTGAGCATCTTGTTTTAAAAGCGCATAGAATCCTGAGTGCCGCCTATCGAGGTCAAACACGTCCATTGTAATGTCCCCCACACTCTCGCCAAACGTTTCGATGTGCGGCCGCATGAACTGCCCGACACCATCGATTCTCCACACACAACCACGTGGGATCTCTTGCAACACTACCGGAGAGTGAGTAGCAAGAATAGCGATACCGTTGCTTTCAGAAAGAAACTCAGACAGCACCCTGATGAACCCTGCTAAAAGAGGAGGGTGAAGGTGATTTTCAGGTTCATCAAAGAGACAGATGGTTTTATCTTCTACCAACTCCACCACTTTGGTCATGTAAAAAAGAACTGTCGCATGCCCCGAACTCAGCAGGGAGAACATCTCCATTGCACGCCGAATCAATTCATTTTTATCTTCAACATCTACCAGCGCGGCAACATCCAAATCACCGAAATCAACACCAACCTGCAACCTACTAACCGCACTGAACCACTTTCTCTTTTTCACGTCCGAACCTAACACACAGGTCGCGATAGACTCCGACAGCTCCATACCCATCTCTTCATCTACCCGTTTTAAAGAGCCATCCTCCTTATAAATACCAATATAGCGCTTCTTAGTTCTCCCCTGTTTTAGCCTATCATCACCAAACTCAGCGACCCCCAGCGGGTTACCAAATATTCCGAGCGAAAAGTACAACAGCAACCCAAAGTCGGAAGATGTGACATCTCGACCATCCATGCTGGTAACTACGCCATCGGACATATCAATAGAGCGGGCAATCCTTTTCAGCACATGGCTTTTACCAACACCATTGCGCCCTATCAAAGCATGCACGTTACTCGGAGGTTTCGACTGACTAGAGACGCTGAACTTCAAGTATGCCTGTTGGTCATGATGATAGATAAAACCATAATCTCTGGGCTGGACACCAGCGTCAATGATATTCTTAAAGTGACCTTTTATGCTTGACTCACTAACAAATCTCGACAACGACTCAATAAAAACACGCTGCTCATAGACCTGTGGCACTACGCGCTCATTATAGGCCACATCTCTCATCGCAATAAAAAATTCATCCTGCTGCGCCCCTAACTTCCTGCGAACGTTTTCATAATACTCCGGATTTTGTCCGAGCGAAAAATAACGTTCACCCAAAGCAGTAAATGATGGTTCGAGCTCCTTATAAGTCGCCACGCTTGGATCCTGCTGCACAAAGCCGATCTTGACTTCTCCCAGTCGTACCGAAACATTACGCCGCACCAAATAAGCATAAAAAGTTGTTACAAATCGGTAGTCATTCCAGCCCGTATTCGGCAATAGAACAATCGCGTCACCACCGCTGTAAGTATTGGGGTTTCCAACTATGAATCGCATATTCATCTCCATCCTTGTATTCGTTATGCGCGTCAGCGTTTGCTAGGTTATCGCAGTATGTGCAAGAGTGAAATTATCCTTGTGAGTACCGCCTTGCGCGGATATTGACCAGTGGCAGTGAACTAACGCGATGCCCGCCAGGTCGACTCTTCAACTAGCAACGACAGAGTTTCACCATGAACAACCCTTTCGATCACATCAGCGCCGCCTTCGCCCCCGAGTACCGGGTCAACCTGAGCATCGAGCGCCTGGACGGCAGCATCATGCTTACCCTGTCCGACGACAGCGGCGTGGTCGCCAGGCGCCTGATCAGCCAGGCCCAGCGCAACGATCCGGTGCGCCTGCAGCGGGTCATCGACAGCATCCGCCTGGGCCTGGCCATCGAGCTGGGGCAGAACCCACTTGAGGTGCTGGCGGCCCTGACCCGCACCTGGCATGGCGAACAGCGCTTTCCCGCCGCCGGCATTGCCAACTGAGGGCTACTTGCTCTCGTCCACTTCCTTGCCACTGGCATCCAGCGCCTTGGTCGACGGGTAGCGGT
This sequence comes from Pseudomonas sp. 2hn, assembly GCF_019646095.1. Taxonomy (NCBI): domain Bacteria; kingdom Pseudomonadati; phylum Pseudomonadota; class Gammaproteobacteria; order Pseudomonadales; family Pseudomonadaceae; genus Pseudomonas; species Pseudomonas sp. 2hn. Next base: position 4,948,367 of record NZ_CP081016.1, read on the forward strand.
AGGAGGCGTAGCGCACCACCAGGATGGCGAAGGCCAGCAGCAGGATGCCGCCGCACACGTACAGCAGCCCGACATCCGGCGCCTTGTGGTGCGAGACATCGCCGATCAGCAGGCGGGTCAATGCGGTGATCGCCACGTAGAGCAGGAAGCGGATCGGCATGTGGTTGGTCTTGAAGTAGATCCCCACCATCGCCCCCAGCTCCAGGTAGATGAACAGCAGCAGGATGTCATCGACGCTGACCCCGCCCTTGCCCAGCATGTCCAGGAAGGTCACCACCGCCGCATAGGCGGTGATCGCGCCGATGCCGAACAGCGCCAGGTAGTGGAAGGCTTCCACGCACAGGTTGCCCAGCGAGTCGGCGGAGCCGTGCAGGCCCTTGCGCAGTCTTTCTGCCCATTTGATGTTCACGATGTTCGATTCCTAGATACGGCTGAAGGTCTTGTGCCATGCAGTTAAAGGGCCACGGCCCCTGTCTTGGAAGGCGGCCGATTGCCGCAGGGCACCTGTGGGCTACGCTGATTTTCAGTTTGCCGGGCCATCATTGCGGTTGCAGGGTGATGGCCTGGCGATGTACTGTATAAAAATACAGTTACCCGCAACCCCATCAGCAAAAAGGCACAGAGGTGATGAATGGCCGTCGAAGTGGTGTACCGCAGCAGCCGCGACCCGGAGCGCTTGTTCATGGATAAGGCCGAAGCAGACCGTCACGACAAGATGCTCGAGCTGGCCGAACGCCTGGCCGAGGTACTGCAAAAAGCCGTACCGTCGCTGAGCGAACAGCAAGTCGAGGAAGCCGGTATCTACATGGCCAAGAACCGCGACGTGTTCGCCCGGGCGTTCAAGAGCCAGCCGGATGCGCTGGCCGAACTGCTCGAAGGCGCGGCAGCCGAGTGACGGCTGCACCGGCCATTTCGCGGCCCCTTCGCGCCTGAGGCGGCACGGCGGCCAACGCCGTGCCGCGATTCAAGGCAGGTACAAGCGGAACAAGCCGCCCCCCAGCGTACCGCCATTGGTGATCTCGATCCGCCCGCGCACACCGTTGCGCTCATGCAGCGCGGCAATTCGCGCGGCGAAGTACAACCCCAGCCCGGTACTGCCGCTCTGCGAATCGATGCCCTGCACGTAGTCGTGCTGGCGCTCGAGCATGCGCTGTGGATAACCGGCACCGTCGTCGTTGACGCTGATCACCAACTGCTCGCCCTCCTCCTCGATGCTGATCAACAGGGCGTGGCCGGCATAACGGATGGCGTTGGTAAGCACGTTGGCCACCACCGAGGCGACCAGCTCACGGTCGAAGAAACCCAGCGGGCTTTCGGTCTCGATACGCCAGGTGGCAAGGATGTCGCGGTGCTTGATCACATCTTCCTGGGCCGCCAGCTGGGCCTCGATGAAGTCGTCCAGCTCGTGGTAGTCGGGGCAAATGGGTAGCTGGTTGACGCCAAGCTTGTACAGCCCCAGCAACTGCACGAGCATGCCGTTCAAGTGGCTGAGCTCATGCTCCACCACGCCCTGCTCGACACCGCCGCGCAACTCTTCGGGCAGGCGCGCCAGCCACTGGCTGTGAGCATGGGTGAGCGCCGAAAGGGAGTTTTTCAGGTCGTGCACGGTGGAGGCGATCACCGTGGAGAAATCCAGCCCCTGGTTGTCCTGGTTCATGCGCCGAAGACCCGGATGTGCAGTTTGCGGTAACGGTCATAGCGACTGTCGCTGGCGGGAATGCCGGCCACGCTGGTGAGGCAATCGCGACACTCCTGCATCAGCGCCGGCGGTGGCGTCTCGCCGCCGATGCGCAGCAGTGCCTGGGCGGTGTTCAGGGCGATGCTGATGTTCTTCGGCTGCAACGACAACGCCTTGCGGAACATGCCCAGCGCTTCGTTGAGCTGGCCACCCTGGTAGCTGCGCACGCCCTGGCGGTTGAGGTCCACGGCTTCGGTCACCGCCCCCAGCACCAGCGGGTCGTCGGTGAGCTTGGCGACGCTCTGCATGACCTTGGGGTCGTCGCCGTAGGTTTCCACGCAGCCCTTGAGAATCGAGGTACCGGCCGCATCCTGGCCAAGTTGCTGCAACTGCTTGGCCACCGTCAGCGCCGCCTCCACGGAGAAGAACTGGTCCATCTTCTCCAGGCGCTGCATGGCCTGCTCGGTGAGCTTGGCGGCGGTCTCCGGATCGCCGGCCTGTTGCAGGCTGGCAGCCTTCATCAACCGCGCGCGTACTTGCAGGCCCTGGTCCTCGACGTTTTCCTTGGCCACCTCGCTGAGCACGGTGTTGATCTCGACCCGGGTACGGGCATCGAGACCGTTGCCGCTGTTCTTGTTCATCAACGCCTGGACCAGCCCCAGGTTGCTCTCGGCGTCCTTGTAGCGCGAACTCTGCCCCTGGTTGACCGCATGACGAAAGGCCTTGGAGGCACTCTCGAAGTCGGCGTTGTCCAGCGCCAGCTTGCCCAGCGCGGCCTGGCGGCGCACGGCGAGCGGCGACAGGCGCACCGCTTCCTCGAGCATGTGCTGAGCACGCCGGGTCTCGCCCTGGGCCACCAGCACCTCGGCCATGCCATCGTACAGGTTGGGCATGATCGGGAAGGCCTTGAGGGCCTGCTCGTAGACACCCTGGGCCTGGGCATTCTGCCCGCGCTTGTGCAACAGGCTGCCGAGCGCGGCGTAGACCCAGGGCTGCGGGCGGCTGGCGAGGATGTTCTTGAGGAACTTCTCCAGCTCCTCGAAACGGTTGAGGTCGCGCAGGGCGTCGGCGCGATAGCGCAGGCACAGAGGGGCGAAGCGCGGGTCCTTCTTGCACAGCTCGGCGCAAGCGGCGAGCACTTCGGCCGGGCGCCCGCGATCAAGGGCTTGGAGAATGGGCTTGAGCAGCGTCTTGCGCTGGGTCAGCTTCTCCAGGCGCTGGGCCAGGCCGACCCGGTTGAAGGGTTTGGTCAGGTAAGCATCGGGCTCGTGTTCGATGGCACTGAGCACGATCGACTGGCTGCTTTCGGCGGTAACCATGATGAACACGCATTCATGGCTGATCAGCTTGTCGAGGATCAGGTCCTCGAGCACCTGCTGGCCGTTCTTCTTGCCGTCGCCCAGGTGGAAATCCTGGAGGATGAAGTCATAGCGCTTCTGCCCGCACATGCGCAGCGCCTGTTCGCCACTGTCGGCGGTGTCGACGTCGCGCACGCCCAGCTCGCGAAGCATCGAGCGGGTCGAGGTGCGGAAGTCGGTGAAGTCGTCGACGATCAGAAAGCTTTTTTGCCCATACTGCAGCATCAACACGACCTGTATTGAAAAAGTGGGGAAGTGGCGCGTGGCGATGCATACCGCCGAGGTCTGTATCGGCAGCGGTTCAGAAAAGATGAGCCCGGAAAGGTAACGCCGAATGATGGCCTAAAGCCGCTATCTTAACGGCCGTCCTCGCCCCAAGCCACTAGACCAGCAAGCCAAGGGACTTGGCCCTGGCCACCGCCTGGGTGCGGCGCTCGACACCGAGCTTGCTGTTGATATGGCTGGCGTGGGTCTTGACCGTGTGCAGGGAGATGAACAGGCGCTCACTGATCTGCTGGTTTGAACAGCCTTGGGCGATCAGTTCCAGCACGGCGAACTCACGGCTGCTCAGGGCCTCGGCGGCACTGCCGCCGGTGGCCAGGGCCTGCGGCAGATGGGCCAGCAGATCGCTCTGCGCCGGGCAGGCCACACGTCCCGTCAACTGCTCGCGCAGCCAGTGTGGCTGCTCTTCGATCAAGCGTTGGAAGGCCTGCAGGGCACCACCCTGCGCCGCCTGCAGAGCAGGTGTGAGCAACCTGGCCGCTTCGGCGTCACGCCCCTCGGCCAGCAGCAGGGCAATCAATTGGCACTGCGCGCTGACCACCAGCGTCATGCCACCGCTGGCCTGGCCCCGCTCGACCAGCGTGCGCAACCGCGCTTCGGCATCGCCGGGGCGGGCCAGCACCCGTTCCAGCAAGGCCTGCTGCAATTCGATGTGCAGCGGCAACAACGGGTGGAACTCCGGCGCGGCCGCAGGCTGCTCGCCACCGTAGGTCTGCCCCAGGCGCAGCAGCCAGGACTCGGCCAGGTCCGTCCGCCCCTGGGCTAACCAGAGCTCGCACTTCACCAGGGTAATCATGGCCAGGTAGAAGATCGGCGGCACGTCCCAGATATGCATCAGCCGCTCCGCCTCGGCCAGTTCCGAGAACGCCTCGGCAAAACGCCCTTCGCGGCCGTCCAGCGAGGCGATTACGCAATGCCCGATCAGGACGCTGATGTCGCGGCAGCTGCGCGCCTCGCTGAGCCCGGCGCGCAAGCGCGCACGGCCCTGGGCACAGTGCAGTCGGGCCGCCAGCAAGTAGCCCTCGTACAAGGTCAGGCGCGCGCGCACGGCATACAGGCGCTGCCCCGAAAGGCCCTGCAACCGCTGCAATCCCTGGTGCACTTCGTCCAGGGCGCGCAGTACTTCGCCGCGGGCGTGCAGTACCCTCGCCCGATCGTAATGGGCCAGGGCCTCGAACAGCGGGTTGCCGACCCGTTGCGCCAGCTCCAGGGCCTCGCGGTTCCAGCCCCGCGCCCGCCAGAAATCGCCATCGGCGATGGCCAGGTTCGAGAGCGTCGACAGGCACACCAGGCGCTGACCGTAGCGTTTGTTCGGCAGGCTCTGCAGCGCCTCGCCACAGTAGGCGAGTGTCCGCTCGCGATCACCGCGGCCACGGGCGATGACCCCGCTCAGGGCCAGCCACTGGGCCAGCATCGACTTCTGCGCCGTGGCCGACGGTGCGGGCAGGAAGCGGCTCAGGTAGGCCGCCAGCTCCTCGGCGGCGTCCAGTTGGCAGGCCAACCCCAGGGCCCAACTGTACAGGACGATCAGCCTGGGCGTGCTGATCAACAGGCTGTCGGGCAGGTCCATCTTCCAGCGCAGCAACATGCCGACATTCTGCTCCGCCAGCAGTTGCTCCTCGGACAGGCTCTGCACCAGGTCCGCCGCCACGTCCAGATGGCCCGCGCGCAGGGCCTGCTCCACCGCCTCGTCCAGCAGGCCCTGCCCTTCGAACCAACGGCAGGCGCGCAGGTGCAGCCCCGCCAGCGGCTCGCTGGCCTGCCGGCTGCGCAGCAGGTCGGAGAACAGGTGATGATAGCGGAACCACAGTCCATGCTCGTCGAGCGGCACCAGGAACACTTGGTGGGCCTGCAGGTAGCTCAGGATTTCGCCGCTGTCATGGCGCTCGCGCAGGGCGTCGCATAATTCGGCGCAGAAACGCTCCTGACAGGCAGTCTCGTAGAGAAACGCCTGCACGGGGGCCGGCAGGATGTCGATGACTTCCTCCAGCAGGTAGTCGCGGATAAGCCCTTCGCCGCCATGCAGCGCCTGGGGCAAGGCGTGGTCCTCGCCGGACTCGCTGGCCGCCAGTTGCCAGAAACGCAGCCCTGCCACCCAACCGTCGCTGCGCTGGATCAGGTTATCCAGGGCCTGGCCGCGCAAGCCGGTGGGCTGACGGCCGATCACCGCCAGCGCTTCATCGGGGGTCAGGCGCAGGTCCTGCTCGTTGAGCTCGACCAGTTGCCGTGACAGGCGCAGGCGCGCCAGGTGCCAGTCGGGCCGCTGGCGGCTGGTGACCAGCAGGACCAACCCGGCCGGCAGATGGTTGAGGAAGAACTGCAGACAACGATCGAGCACCGGCCCCTGGGCCAGGTGGTAGTCATCCAGGACCAGCAGCAGGGGAGTGTCCGGCTGCAGATAGAGCGCGAGCTCATCAAGGAGCCCATCGAGCCATTCCTCGAAGGCGAAGGGCTGATGACGCTGGCGCATCTTCAACAGGCCCATGGCCTGCCCGCCGAGCGCCGGGCAGAACTGCTGCAGCCCTTCGAGCAGGCGCTCGAGAAAGCGGCCCGGGTCGGCATCGCGCTGGCTCAACCCAAGCCAGAGGCTGCGCCAATGGCTGGGCAGCTCCTGGCAGAACTCGATGGCGAGCGAGCTCTTGCCGAACCCGGCCGGGGCGTTCACCAACAGCAGACGCCCGCCCAGCCCGCCTTGCAAGCGCTGGCACAAGCGCGCTCGGGGGACGTGAGCCTCCGGCAGGGGTGGACGGAAGAAACGCCCGTCCAGCAGGCCCAGGGCCTGGCTGGCGACTCCATGCGTACGGGACAAATCTGTCATGGCCGGCTCGTTCTGATTGGAGTAATGCGGCAGTACGGATGGTTGCGAGACTAGCGGCAAACGCGGCGCATTTGAAGATGATGGAAACGCATCGAGCGAAAAAGACTACAACAAAAAGAAACAATGCTGATGGACAGGCGCCTCTGGAACAGAAACGCCCCGGCAAGCCGGGGCGTTCTGGGAGATCAAACGGAGTTGTAACGACTGTCAGCTCAACGCACACCTGCCTGACGCAGGGCTGCCGGCTGGAAGTCGGCCTTGCTGGCGCTGAAGCCGAAGTTGTAGGCACTCTTCTCTTCGTTCTTCATGCCCAGGGCCAGGTAGCGGCCCGACTGCAGGTCGTAGATGGCCTCAAGGGTGTACCACGGCACCTGCACGTTGTAGTACGGCTGGGCGTGGGCCTCGGAAATGCGCCACAGCTGGTTGCGACCGTCGTACTGGTCGATCACCGCGGCCTGCCAGGTGTCCTCGTCGATGTAGAAGTCACGCTTGGCATAGATGTGGCGCTGGCCCGGCTTGAGGGTGGCGACCACGTGCCAGACGCGGCGCAGCTCGTAGCGCGCCAGGTCCTGGTTGATGTGCCCGGCCTTGATGATGTCGCTGTACTTGAGCTTCGGATCGTCCAGCTTGTAGGCGTTGGAGGCGATGTACATCTCCTTCTTGCCTTCGAGCTTCCAGTCGTAACGATCCGGCGCGCCGTTGTACATGTCCAGGTTGTCGGAGGTGCGCAGGCCGTCGGCGGCGGTACCCGGGCCATCGTACGACACTTGCGGCGCCTGGCGCACGCGGCGCTGGCCAGCGTTGTAGATCCACGCCTTGCGCGGTTCCTTGACCTGGTCGAGGGTCTCGTGGACCAGCAGCACGGTCCCGGCCAGTCGCGCCGGGGCGGTCACTTCCTGCTTGAAGTAGAACAGGATGTTGCCCGGGTTGGCCGGATCGTAGTCCTTCATCTTGTCGCGGAACACGAACTGGTCCTGGAAGTACACCAGGCTGTACGAGCCGTTCTGCTGCGGGGTGGCCTGGGTGACCAGGCGGGTCACGCTGCCGCCACGGTAGCGGGTGATGTGGTTCCAGATCACCTCCAGGCCGTCCTTGGGAATTGGGAACGGCACGGCGGTGCGGAAGTTCTCAAGGCCGTTGCCGCCCGCGACCAGGGTGGTCTTGGTGGCGTTTTCCTTGATCGCGGCGAACACGTCGTCCGGCACCGTGGAGCCGCGGTGGGTCTTGTACACCGGGATCTTGTAGCTGTCCGGATAGCGCTTGAGCATCGCCAGTTGGCCAGGCGAGAGCTTGTCCTTGTACTGGTCGGCGTTCTGCGCGGTGATGGTGAACAGCGGTTTCTCACTGGCGAAGGGGTCGGACAGGAAGCCCTTGGCGTCGGCACTGCCGGCGCTCTTGGACAGCGGCTCCCACGGGCCGATCGAGCCATCGGCGTTACCGGCCTTCTCCGCGCCCATCGGGGTCAGCGTGGAACCCAGCTTGGCCGCTTCGGTGGCGGAAACCGCAGCCATGACGCTGGTTGCCAGCAGGGACATGCCCAGTACACCGGCCTGCAGCAGACGTGTGGTCATTTTCATTGTGTGTCGTCCTGGATCAGATTTCTTAGAAGTTCACGCCGAAGCTGAGGGCGACGAAGTCGCGATCATCCACGGTGGTGTACTTGCCATCGAAGAAGTTGGTGTAGGACAGGCTCGCCGTGTAGGTGTTCTGGTACTCGGCGTCCAGGCCAAGGCTGACCGCCTTGCGGCCTTCCTCGAAGTTGCCGCCTGGGCCCGGGGAGTAACCGTCGACGTCATGCGACCAGGCCACGCTCGGACGCAGGTTCACACCGGCGAAGACGTTGTTGTAGTCCCAGATGGCACGGACGCGATAACCCCAGGAGTCGGAGGTGGTGAAGCCGTCGTTTTCGCAGTAGCGCGACAGGTTGTTCTGCTCGACGCCTGCCAGCGTGGTGGCGTTGAGGCTTTGGCAGCGGCCGTTGGGCAGCGGGCCGGGACCGTAGACCGGGTCGCGGCCATAACGCGCCTTGGAGGTGCTTTCCAGGCCACCGACGTGCGTCCAGCCAACTTCACCGACCATGGTCAGACGCTCGGCGCCCATGACCTGGTCGAAGAAGTGGGTGAACGTGGTCTGCAGCTGGGTAATCTCCTTGCGGCGATAGCCTGGCTGATCGGTATCCGGCGTGCCTCGCAGGACCGAGGCATTGGGGTCAAGCGGCGTCAGCCCCGAGTACAGGATATCGGTGGTGTTCAACTGCACCGGCGCATTCGGGCGGTAGCTGATCTCACCGCTCCAGGCCGTGCCGGTAGGCAAGGTGGTGGAGAAGCTCAGGCCGTAGAGACGGATGTCCTCGGGGTACTCCACGTAGTAGCTGGAATTGCCCGCCACATACAGCGGCATGAGTTGCTGGAGCAAGGCCGGGCTGATCGCGCCGCCCGGTACGCCAGCCCCCACCAGTGCGGCGGCCAGGTTGTTCGGGTTGTAGAAACGGGCATTGGCCCCACGGCCGCTGAAGATCGGCGCACGGCTGTGGTAGTTCATGAAGTAGCCACCGAACTCGGTGTTCAACGGCTCGTACATGTAGCGCAGTGCCAAGCCGAACTGACCGCCGTCACGGGCGTCGCGATCGGGGCCGCGGCGCACGATCACACCTTCGTCAGGCGAGCCCCAGGAGACGCCCTGGGCGGCAAGGGCACGCATGGTCGGCGCGGCAATCGGCCCCAACCGCCCCGCCACGTTGGCCTGCTTGGCCAGCACCGCCAGGTTGTTGTTGCAGCCATCGGCGATCACGTCGGGCTGGGAGAAGAAGGTGCCGCAGTTGTCGACAACGGTCTGGTCCCACTCGATCTGGTAGAAGCCTTCGGCGGTCAGGTTGTCGGTCACGCTCTGCGACAGGTAGAACATGTTGACCGGAATCAGGCCTTCCTTGATCTCCGCACCCGGGCGGCGGAACGCCGAGACGTCGATGGGGTTGATGGAGTTTATGCCACCCCCGATGAAGGTACTTTCACCCCAGCTCACCACCTGCTTGCCCAGGCGCACGGTGCCTGGCAGGTCGGCGATGCTGTAGTTGTGGTAGACGAAGGCGTCGAGCAGTTCCGCGCCCGAGGACTTGGCGCCTTCCTTGCGGTTGGAGTCGCTGATGTCCTTGAACTCGCGGTTTTCATCCTTGAGCTCGAAGTCGTACCAGTACTTGCCGCGGACGAACACGCCGGTGTCGCCGTACTTGAGCTCCAGGTCGTGGATACCCTTGAAGATCTTCGAGAAGGTCTCGCCTTTCTTGAAGTTCAGGTGGCCATCGTCGGAGGTCTGCGACAGCCCCCTGCCGCCGTTGTTGGCCCCGATGAGGTTCTTGTTGGGGTTGGCAGTCGACCAGCTGGCGCCAACGGAGAGCGAGGAGTCGAACTGGCCTTCGATTTCACCGATGTTGAAGCTGACAGCGAAAGCAGGACTTGCGAGCGTGGAAGCGAGGCTGACGGCCAGGGGCAGTTTCGCCCGGCGCCAGAACAGGTTTGCAGATGTCATCGACGCTACTCCATGTACTTTTTTGTTATGGCAGTGAGTCCTTTCAGAAACGGCTCGAGCGCCTGGTGAAGCAGGCTCCTGCCCGTGGCGCCGCGCGTTGCCGCGTGGTGCCCTCCCCCATTCCTGAAAATCCCCTGACCCGACTATAGCCAGCGGTCACAGGTGCTTGATCCCTCTAAAGTGTGATTTGCGCGTCCTGCTTGCGGCCCACCCCGATCGGCCGGCCTGCGCGCTGGCAGTGCTCAAGCATGGCTCAATTCTGCCGTTTGACAAGGCACGATCCTGTCTAGCCTGCGGGGTCGCGCTTGAAAAAGCGCGACCCGCGCCCGGGTTACAGGGTGGAAAGGAAAGCGCTGTTACTGGCCTGCCATTGGCTGATGTCCACGCGGATGCGCTTCTTGTCGAGCTTGCCGACGCTGGTCTTGGGAATTTCAGTAACAAGGGCGATCTGGCTGGGAATCGCCCACTTGTTGATGTGCCCTTGCTCGACGAAAGGCTTGAGGTGTTCCTTGAGCGCACGCGCATCGATGCTCTGCCCCTCGCGCACCACCAGCAATGCGAACGGGCGCTCGCCCCACTGCGGATCGGGCACCCCGACCACCGCGACCTCGCGCACCGCCGGATGGCGGCTGACCAGGTCTTCGAGGTCGAGCGAGGAGATCCATTCGCCACCGGTCTTGATCACATCCTTGATGCGGTCGCGGATGTCGATGAAGCCCATGCCGTCCAGCGTGGCGACATCGCCGGTATGCAGCCAGCCGCCCTGCCAGAGCTCCTCGCCCTTTTCCGGTTCACGGAAGTAGCCCATGGTCAGCCAGGGCGCGCGCAGCACCAGCTCGCCCTGGGTTTCGCCATCGGCGGGCAGGAAGTTGCCATTGCCATCGACGATGGCGGCCTCGACCAATGGCACCGGCACGCCGGCCTTGATCCGGTAGCTGGTGCGCTCATCTTCGCTGCCGGCCTGCAACTCGTCGTTCAGGTGCGCGGCGCTGATCAACGGGCAAGTCTCGGACATGCCGTAGGCGGCGGTGAGCTGGATGCCCCGGGCCAGCGCCGCCTGGTAGAGGGCGCGGTTGAGCGCGCTGCCGCCGATGATGATCTTCCAGCCGCCGAAATCCTGGCCTGCCGCCGACGGGCAGTTGAGCAGCATCTGCAGGATGGTCGGCACGCAGTGGGAGAAGGTGACCTTTTCCTCGCGCCACAGCCTGATCAGCATGTCCGGCTCGTAGCGCCCCGGGTAGACCTGCTTGATGCCCATCATGGTCGCCGCGTAGGGGATGCCCCAGGCGTGCACGTGGAACATCGGCGTGATCGGCATGTAGACGTCGTTGCTGCTCAGCAGCCTCACGCTGTCCAGGCTGCCCAGTACCGAGGTTTCGGCCAGGGTGTGCAGCACCAGCTGGCGATGGGTGAAGTACACCCCCTTGGGGTTGCCGGTGGTGCCGGTGGTATAGAAGGTGGTGGCCACCGAGTTCTCGTCGAAATCGGGGAAGTCGTACTGCGGGCTGGCCGCGGCCAGCAGTTGCTCGTACTCGCCCACCAGGTTCGGCAGGTCGGCGGTCTTGTCCGGGCCGTCGGTCAGCAGCAGGGTCTTGTCGACCGTGGTCAGCTGCCCGGCAATGGCGTGGTAGAGGCCGATGAAATCGCTGTTGACCAGCACGAAGCGGTCTTCGGCGTGGTTCATGGTGTAGAGGATCTGCTCGGGCGACAGGCGTACGTTGATGGTGTGCACCACCGCGCCGATCATCGGGATGGCGAACATGCACTCCAGGTAACGGTGACTGTCCCAGTCCATCACCGCCACGGTGTCACCGGCCTTCACACCGGCCGCGGTCAACACGTTGGCCAGGCGGGCGATGCGCTCGTTGAGCTGCGGGTAGGTGAGGCGGATCTGGTCGCGGTAGACGATCTCGCGGGTCTTCTCGTAGCGGCTGCCGGACATCAGCAGGCGCTTGATCAGCAACGGGTATTCGTAGGCGCCCTCGGCGGGCTTGATGATGCGAGTCTGCAACATGGGTATCCCTTTTCTTCAATACGGGCAGAACGGTTCAGTAATCCACTGTAGTTCGGTGACGCACCGGTCAAATCAGCCGAAGGAATGATTTGCGCCCGCGAGGTATGAGTGCGGACGGCACCGTTGACGAATGGCGCCGGCGGACCAGACACTGCGTCGATGCCCTGCCGCCCAATCACCGGAGCCCCTGATGCCCAGCCCACGTCGTGCCGTGTTTCTCGATCACCAGTCACTGGACCTCGGTGACCTCGACCTTTCACCGCTGCAGGCGCAGTTCGATGAACTGCAGTTGCACGCCGCTACCACTGCCGATCAGGTCGCCGAACGCCTGCAAGGCGCCACGGCGGTGATCAGCAACAAGGTGATGCTCGATGCCGCCACGCTGGCCGCCGCCACCGACCTCAAGCTGATCCTGGTGGCCGCCACCGGCACCAACAATGTCGACCTGGCCGCCGCCCGCGCCCAGGGCATCACCGTGTGCAACTGCCAAGGTTACGGCACGCCGTCGGTGGCCCAGCACACCCTGGCCCTGCTGCTGGCCCTGGCCACGCGCCTGTGCGACTACAACCAGGCGGTGAAGGCCGGACAATGGGCCAAGGCCAGCCAGTTCTGCCTGCTGGACTTCCCCATCGTCGAGCTGGAAGGCAAGACCCTCGGCCTGCTCGGTCACGGCGAGCTGGGTGGCGCGGTGGCGCACCTGGCCGAGGCGTTCGGCATGCGCGTGCTGAGCGGGCAGATCCCCGGCCGGCCGCCGCGGGCCGATCGCCTGCCGCTGGACGAGCTGCTGCCGCAGGTCGATGCCCTGACCCTGCACTGCCCGCTCAACGAGCAGACCCGGCACATGATCGGCGCCAACGAGCTGGCCCTGCTCAAGCCGGGGGCGCTGGTGGTCAACACCGCCCGCGGCGGACTGATCGACGAACAGGCCCTGGCCGACGCCCTGCGCCGTGGCCACCTGGGCGGCGCCGCCACCGATGTGCTGAGCGTCGAGCCGCCGGCCAAGGGCAACCCGCTGCTGGCAGCGGACATCCCGCGCCTGATCATCACTCCACACAGCGCCTGGGGCGCGGTGGAGTCGCGCCAGCGCATCGTTGGCCAGCTGGCCGAGAACGCCCAGGCCTACTTCACCGGCCAGCCGCGGCGGGTGGTCGGCTGATCCGCCGACGCCTCTGGTACACTGCGCCACTTTTTTTCAGGAGGCGTCGTCCATGGACCCGCGCAGTGAAGTGTTGCTCCGCCAGGCGGAACTGTTCCAAGGCCCGCTGCTGATCGCCGGCGCCCAGGCCGACGGCCTGCTCGGCCAACTGCCCGGCGCCCATGGCTGGACCTGGCATGCCGGCGATCAGGCGCTGCTGCAAGGCCGTTTCGCCGGGCGCAGCCACTATGGTGTCGAGGTGCCCGAGGTGGCGTTCGACGCCGCCGTGCTGTTCCTGCCCAAGTCCCGCGAGCTGGCTGCCTACCTGCTCAACGCCCTGGCCTCGCGCCTGGGCGGTCGCGAGCTGTACCTGGTGGGGGAAAAGCGCGGCGGCATCGAAGGCGCGGCCAAGCTTCTGCAGGCGTTCGGCAAACCGCGCAAGCTCGACAGCGCCAGGCACTGCCAGCTGTGGCAGGTGACCGTGGACAACGCCCCCGAAGCCACACCGCTGCAAAGCCTGGCCGAGCGCTTCGAACTGCCGCTTGAAGATGGTCCGCTGCAGGTCATCAGCCTGCCCGGGGTGTTCAGCCATGGGCGCCTGGACAAGGGCACCGCGCTGCTGCTGGAACACCTTGACGGCCTGCCCGGCGGTCATGTCCTGGACTTCGGCTGCGGCGCCGGCGTGCTTGGCGCCACGATCAAGCGACGTTATCCGCAGAGCCGGGTCACCTTGCTCGATGTCGATGCCTTCGCGGTCGCGGCCAGCCGCCTGACCCTGGCGGCCAACGGCCTGGAAGGCGAGGTGATCAGCGGCGACGGCATCGATGCCGCGCCGTCCGGGCTGGACCTGATCCTGAGCAATCCGCCGTTCCACACCGGTGTGCACACCGACTACCAGGCATCGGAAAACCTGCTGAAAAAATCAGGCGAACATCTGCGAAAAGGTGGCGAAATGCGGCTGGTTGCCAACAGCTTCCTGCGCTACCAACCGCTGATCGAAGGCGCCCTGGGCAACTGCGAAATCCGCGCCGAGGCACAAGGCTTTCGCATCTACCGAGCGACCCGTGGCTAAAAACAGGGCTTGCCGAAAGCGTTTCGCCTAGGCAGAATCCGCTCCGTCCTAGGGGAGTAGTCTCCCGCGAGCGCCCTGCTCGCCCGGCACGCGTCAACACACTTGGCCCACAGGCCATGGCGCGTGCGACCCACGATCTGCGCAGACAGGTCCAGGGTTTGACAAGACCTATGACACGCACACCTTACCCGGGGCGGGAAGGCTGTACGTGTCATAGCCGTGTCGACCCGCCCCCGTAGGAATCCTGATGCTGGAATCGTTACTCGTCCCCACCGCCATCGTTGCCCTCGCCGAAATCGGCGACAAGACGCAATTGCTTGCGCTCATCCTCGCTGCACGCTTTCGCAAGCCTTGGCCGATCATTGCCGGGATCGTCGCCGCGACCCTGGCCAACCATGCCGCCGCCGGTGCCGTGGGCGCCTGGGTCAGCGGTTTCTTCAGCGAGTCGGTGCTGCACTGGATTCTTGCCGCGAGCTTTACCGCCACGGCGCTATGGACCCTGGTACCGGACAAGATGGACGATGACGAAACCAGCAACGCACGCCGTTTCGGGCCGTTCGTCACCACCCTGATCGCCTTCTTCCTCGCCGAGATCGGCGACAAGACCCAGGTGGCCACGGTGATGCTGGCCGCCCAGTATCCGCACCTGATCATGGTCATCATCGGCACTACCCTGGGCATGCTGATCGCCAACGTGCCGGTGGTCCTGGCGGGCAACTTCGCGGCGGAGAAACTGCCGCTGACGCTGATCCGCCGCCTGGCGGCGACCGCGTTCATCGTGCTGGCCATCGTCGCGGTGTATTCGGCGATGAAGACCAGTGGCTGGATAGGGTGAAGCAGCGGCAAGTGGCAAGCTACAAGCGGCAAGAAAGAGCAGATGCGTCCTTACTTGCCGCTTGAAGCTTGAAGCTGCTTTTACTTCTTGGCCGCCTGATACAACGGCATCACCTTCGGAATTGCCGCCTGCAACGAGGCGATCCGGCTGCTAGACGCCGGGTGGGTGCTCATGAACTCCGGCGGCGCGCCTTCGGACGCCTGGCTCATCTTGTTCCACAGGGTGATCGCGGCGTTCGGGTCGTAGCCGGCGCGGGCCGACAGCTCGAGGCCGATCAGGTCGGCTTCGTTCTCGTTGGCCCGGCTGTTGGGCAGGGTCATGGCGTAGTTCACCACGGTATCGGCCATGGCCATGCTGTCCTGGCCCAGGCCGAAGATCGCGCCGGCGCCCTGTCGGGCCATTTCCACGCCGTAGGCCTTGGACATCGCTTCACGGCTGTGCTCGCGCAGGGCGTGGGCGATCTCGTGACCCACCACCGCGGCGATCTCGGCGTCGGTCAGCTTGAGCTGATCGATCAGGCCGGTATAGACGATGATCTTGCCGCCCGGACCGCAGTTGGCGTTGAGCTCGTCACTCTTGATCACGTTGACTTCCCAATTCCACTGCGCGGCATCCGGCCGGAACTGCGGTGCCTGGGCAATCAGGCGCTTGGCGATGGCCTGCACGCGCTTGGCATCATTGCTGCTCTTGTCCAACACGCCCTTGCTCGACGCCTCGCCGAGGGTCTGCTGGTAGGACTGGGCATACATCTGGTTGACCTCATCGGTCGAGAGCATGCTGAACATGTACTGCTGGCGCTGGACGCCCACGGCACCACCACTGGTGGTATTGACCGCCTGGCAGCCGCCGAGCAGGACGCTGGCCGTCAGCATGCTGACAACGAATGACTTACGCATGAAAACACTCCCTATTTACGTGCCGCGTATCCTAGGCCCTGACGCCCGTGCCTGCCAGAGCCACAGGTAAGATTTCTGACAAGCCCCTCATGCTTTGGTATTAGCCCGCCGATAACCCTCGGTAACGACCTCCTTGCGCGCGGAGCTTTGCCATGAAGTTCAAGTCGATCCAGTTTTCCGTGGCCGCCCTGGCCGGTGCCATCGTGCTGAGCATTGTCGCGGCGTTGGTGCTGTATGCCGTGTACTCCGGGCAGCGGACCCAGGCACTGGTGCAACAGCGCACGCAACAGCAGTTCGAGACCGTCATCGAGCAGCGCCTCTCGGCCCTGGCCCGCACCCAGGTCAGCGAGATCCAGCGTGGCCTGGAAGCGCCCCTGGCGATCGCCCGCGGCCTGGCCACCGGCAACGCCATGCTCGGCATGCAGGGCGCCGACGGCCAGCCACTGATGCGCGTCGATCGCGAACACCTGATCAACCAGCTCAAGCGCACCGTGGAGGTCAACCCGAGCGTGCTGGGCGCCTACCTGGGTTGGGAACCGAACGCCCTCGACCATGCCGATGGCCGTTACGTCGGCAGCCACCTGGTGGGCATCGACAGCGCCAGCGGGCGCTTCCTGCCCTGGTGGTTCCGCAATGGTGACGGCAGCCTCGGCCAGGACAAGCTGGCCGATGTCGACGACCGCACGGTGCTCGCCACCGGTGTGCGCGCCAGTGAATACTACCTGTGCCCCAAGGAGTCGAAGAAGGCCTGCGTGATCGATCCCGCACCTTATAAGGTGGGCGACAAGATGGTCATGCTCGCCTCGTTCGTCGAGCCGATCATGATCGACGGCCAGTTCCAGGGCATGGCCGGTGCCGACCTGTCGGTGAACTTCATCCAGGACCTGCTCAATGCCGCCGACCGCCAGCTCTACGACGGCGCCGGCGAACTGGCGCTGGTCTCCAGCAACGGCCGCCTGGTGGCCTACACCCGCGATCCGGCCAAGTTCGGCGAAAAGGCCGGCGACGTGCTGGACAGCGACGAAGCCAACACCCTCAAGAACCTGAGCGGCGAGGCGCTGCACTATGAAGTGGACGCCGCCAAGGACCGCATCGAGCTGTACCTGCCGTTCAAGATCGCCGGCACCGACGCACGCTGGACCCTGCTGCTGGAACTGCCGCTGAGCACGGTCATGGCCGACGTCAACCGCCTGCAGCAGGACCTGGCCGAACAGCGCCGCACCGATATCGCCGGCATGACCGTGGTCGGCCTGGGCATCGCCGCCCTCGGCCTGCTGGTGATCTGGCTGCTGGCCCTGGGCATCGCCCGCCCGCTCAAGCAGATGGTGAGCATGCTCGACGACATCGCCCAGGGCGAAGGCGACCTGACCCGGCGCCTGCAGAGCGACCGGGCCGACGAGCTGGGCGCCATCGCCAAGGGCTTCAACACCTTCCTGGCCAAGTTGCAGGCGATGATCAGCCAGGTGGTCAGCTCGGTACAGAAAGTCAGTGACTCGTCCGAGCACACCGCCGACATCGCCATCCGCACCAACCAGGGCGTGCACAAGCAGATGGCCGAGATCGACCAGGTGGCCACCGCCGTGCATGAAATGACCGCCACCGCCCAGGATGTGGCGCGCAACGCCACGCAAGCGGCCCAGGCCGCCAGTGAAGCCGACCGCGCCGCCAACCAGGGCCTGGACATCGTCCGCGATACCTCGCACTCGATCAGCGAGCTGGCCGCCGAGATCGGTCGCGCCGTGACCGTGGTCCAGGACCTGGCCCGCGACAGCGAGAACATCAACGCCATCCTGGTGACCATCCGCGCCATTGCCGAGCAGACCAACCTGCTGGCGCTCAACGCCGCCATCGAGGCGGCCCGGGCCGGCGAGCAGGGCCGCGGTTTCGCGGTGGTCGCCGACGAGGTGCGCAACCTGGCGCAGAAAACCCAGCAGGCCACCCAGGAAATCCAGCAGATGATCCAGCAACTGCAGCTGGGCACCCGCGAAGTGGTCAAGGTGATGGAAGACAGCCAGGGCAAGACCGACATCAGCGTGCAGCAGGCCAGCCGCGCGGCCGAGTCGCTGGCGAGCATCACCCAGGCGGTGTCGGTGATCAACGACATGAACACGCAGATCGCCAGCGCCGCCGAGGAACAGAGCGCCGTGGCCGAGGACATCAACCGCAACGTGATCAACATCGGCCAGGTGGCCGGCGAGGTGGCCGGCGGCGCCGACGAGTCGAGCCAGGCCAGCGCCGAGCTGACCAAGCTGGCCGAGCAGCAGCGGCGGTTGATCAATCAATTCAGGGTGTAGACCTGCACGCGCGCCCCTGTAGGAGCGGCCTTGTGCCGCGAAAGGGCCGCAAAGCGGACCCTGGATCTGGACGCAGATGCTGAAATCGCTGGGGCCGCTATGCGGCCCTTTCGCGGCACAAGGCCGCTCCTACAGGGGTAGCCTGCGCCACCTAGGCCGGGGTCAGGCACTCCGGCCCATTGAGCTTCGGATCGTTGACGAAGTTTGCCAGCGCCCGCTCACGCAATGCCGTCGGCGGCTTGGCCAGCAACTCGTGCAATCTGGCCATCGGTGTTTCAGGGTCCAGCCACAGCGCCTGCTCGGCCTCGTCGAGGATCAGCGGCCGACGCTGGTTCATCGCCGCTTGCGTCACCACCGCGCAACTCAGCCATTGCTGTTCCTGCACCGGGTAGACCTCCCACAGCGCGGCGAAGAACAGCGACGCGCCCTCCCCCGGCGTCACCCAGTACGGGCGCTTGCGCGCCGTGCCGCGCCATTCGTAGAAGCCGTTGGCCGGCATCAGGCAGCGCCGCTGGCGCAAGGGCTCGCGGAACATCGGCTGCTCGGCGAGGGTCTCGGCGCGAGCCTGGGCCGGGGTGCGGGACAGGTCGGTGAGCCAGGCCGGGGTCAGCCCCCAGCGTGCAGCGGCGAGCTGCAGCTGGCCGTCGAGCTGGCGCTGGATCAGCACCGTGGCACCGGGCGAGATGTTCCATTGGGCCTGCTGGCCCGGGGGGAAGCCCGGCAGGCCGGCGAAGCTCTGGGACCAGCGAAACAGGGCGTAGCGTCCACACATGGGCGAAATCAAAACCTAGCAGATCAGGGTTCCGGGATAACTTTCCGGTTCGTCGCCGGCAAGCGGCTGGGCAGCATTGTACGCATCGATCAACTGCCGTGCGTACCCAGCCTGCTCGTCCGGTACCGCCAGGCCGAGCAACCCGTGCATCGGCAACTCGCCCACGGCGCCCATCAGGTCACGCCCGACCAGGTGCACGTCGATGCCCTCGCTGGCCAGCATGCCCACCAGCATCTGCGCCTCCAGCAGGCTTTCCGGTTCATAGATCCTTTGCATCAATCGTTCTCGCCATAGACATCGAGCATCCACTCCTCGCCATGCACCTGCAGCACGAAGCGGATAGGCTTGCAGCACACCTGGCAGTCCTCGATGTACTCCTGGTCGCCGCCGGACAGGTCCACCGTGGTTTCGACTTCTTCGCCACAATAAGGGCAATCGTAGATCGCAGTTTCCAGCATCGCGGCCTCCGGAGTGACTTGTGCGTATAATTGCCGGTCTGTTTACAGGGCCAGTGTGCGTCCGAGCCGTTTTTCGGAGCCCGCCCCTACCTAATTACCCTAGCCGTTTCCAACAAGAGAGCATGATGGGCGAATTCGATGCCATCCGACCGTACGACGACGCTGAGGTCCCTGCCGTTCTGGCACGCCTGCTCAGCGACCCGGCATTCCTCGATATCCTCACCCACTTCCGCTTCCCGCGCGCGGCTGGCGCCTTCGGCTGGCTGCTCAAACCGCTGATCGCCCGGCGCCTGCGCAAGGAATTCGCCGGCGTAAGCTGCGTGTCCACGCTGCAGGACAAGGTCGAGTACTACGTCGACCGCACCATCGACCGCGCCACCGATGGCGTCACCTATACCGGCGTCGAACAGCTCAAGTCGGGTACCGCTTACCTGTTCCTGGCCAACCACCGCGATATCGTGATGGACCCGGCCTTCGTCAACTACGCGGTGTACCACGCCGGCCTGCCGACGCCACGCATCGCCATCGGCGACAACCTGCTGCAAAAGCCGTTCGTCAGCGACATGATGCGCCTGAACAAGAGCTTCATCGTGCACCGCTCGATCAGCGGCCGCCGCGAGAAGCTGGCCGCCTACCAGTTGCTCTCGGCCTACATCAACCACTCGATCCGCAACGATTGCGTGTCGATCTGGATCGCCCAGGCCGAAGGCCGCGCCAAGGACGGTGACGACCGTACCGACTCGGCAATCCTCAAGATGTTCCACATGAGCCGCAAGGACGAGCCGTTCGGCGCGGTGGTCCAGAGCCTGAACCTGACCCCGGTGTCGATCAGCTACGAATATGACCCTTGCGACCAGGCCAAGGCCCGCGAGCTGTACATCCGCGCCACCACCGGCAGCTACACCAAGGCTCCAGGCGAGGACGACAACAGCATCGCCCAGGGCATCACCGGCTACAAAGGGCGGGTGCACATCAACTTCGCGCCACCGGTGACCGACTACCACGAGGACACCAAGCAACTGGCGCAGGCCATCGATCGGCAGATCCTCGGCGGCTACCGGCTGTTCCCGGTGCATTACCTGGCCTATGCGATGTGGGCGGAAAAAGACGCGGCGCTCGAGGTGCCCAGCGCGGAGAAACTGTTCCCGGCCGACGAGCTGGCCAAGGCGAAGGAAGAGTGGCAGCGCCGCCTGGACGCGTGCCCGGTCGAGCATCAGCCGTATCTGGTGCAGCAGTATGCGACGCCGGTGCGTAACCAGTATCAGGTGAAGCGTCAGCCCACCTCAGCCTGACAACGCACCTGTAGGAGCGGGCTTGCCCCGCGAAGGCGTCAGATCAAGCAATGATGTGATCTGATATGACGCCTTCGCGGGGCAAGCCCGCTCCTACACAGAGCAAGTATCGCCTTCAGATCCAGGTACTGAACCAGGACAAAAGCAAGGCCATCGCCAGGCAGCAGAAGCCCAGGATGTAGTAATAGCGCGGTATTCGCTGCTCCAGCGCATCCACCACGCCTTCATCCACCGCCAGGCTTTCCCGCCTCAGCGCCTCGCGACGCCGGGCGCTGTGCAGCAGCAGCCCGCCAGGGCAGGTAATGAGCAGGGCCAGCAGGTTGATCAGCTTGGCCGGATGGGCGGCCAGGAAGCCCCAGAACACTTGCAACGACATTGCGCGACCTCGGTATCACGTGCGGCAAAGCCCGGCATTCTACCCAAGCTCGGGGTTGGTACCGCCACTTTGCGACCAGCTGTCATTTAATTTCATCTGTCACACGCTCGTCATCCAGGCAGGCCACCCTGTCGGCCTCTACCGAACCGGAGCTTGTCATGCTGCACGCCGAAAACCAGGACCGCCTCTACCTTGTCGCCCAGAGCGACGAGCAGCAGGCGCTGATCGATGGCTTCGCGATCAATGTCCAGGACCGCCAGTGGCTGGTGTACTGCGCGTTGGGCGGGCATGCCCACCAGGACCTGCCGGAAGTCGACCCGCACACCGGGATCAGCCTGCTGGACTTCAATGTGCAGGCTGCCTGATCTACGTTGCCTGCTTCGCGGGTAAACCCGCTCCACAGAGCCCCCAACGTGCGTGGGAGCGGGCTTGCCCCGCGATAGGCCAGTACAGACAATAAAAAACCCGCTGCCTGATCACAGGCAGCGGGTTTTCTTCATCGCAAACGCCTTACTCGCCCAGCACCTGACCGACGGTCGGGTCCTTGAACAGGCGGGTCAGCGCATCGCTGAGCACATCGCTCACCAGCTTGGTGTTGGTTTCCTGGTTCGGCGCCATGCCGAAGCGCTGGTCCAGCGAAGCACCGTAGCGGCCGCTGTAGCGGCGGTTGGCGTTGGAAACGTCGGCACGGAAGGTGGCGCCGATGGTCGCCTCGGTCACGTACATTTTGTCCTTGGGCGACTGGTACTTGAGCTCGGCCAGGGTCACGGTCAACTGCGGCGCGTTGTAGGCGTTGGGCGTCGGGGTGAAGCCGAGCAGGCGCACCGCCGCCTCGGCCTGGGCCTGCAGCTTGGGCACGACATCGTTGCCATTGACGGTGATGGTGCTGGTCTCGGGGTACATGCCACCGCGAGTGCCGAGCGACTGCGAGGCGCGCCCGTCGACGACCTTGACCACCACCGGCTGGCCGTGGCCGACCGGGGCCAGTTGCTGGGTAAGCTTGGGTTGCGGGCTGAGTTGCTGCGGGCTGTGGGCACAACCGGCCAGGCTCAGGCTGGCCACCGCGAACAAACCGACCAACAGACGTTGCAACATGCGCGTTTCTCCAGAAAAAGCGGCAAAGGCCCACAGTATACCCAGCGGCAAGCCACAAACAGCAACTGCCCCTGTGTCACAATCGTTTCATGCCCCCCGGTTACTCTGGCGCCAGCCCTCACACACAGGACTGACCACCATGGCCTCGCTCTGGACCCTGCTCTTCCACCGCCCGCGCCACGCCACCTACGCCCGCCTCGACAGCGACGGCATCTGCCTCGGTTTCAAGCACTGCGCCACGCCACCGGGTAACGGCGGCTGGGTACAGGTGAACGAGGCGCAACTGGCCTGGCTCGGTCGCCCGCTGCCAGCCAGCGCCCGGATTTGCGCCCGTGCAACGCAGCGTTGGCAGCAACGCACCCTGTCCGCCTGACAAACGCTGCAATAAAAACCCAACAAGTACGCCCTTTCCGCCCGCGACATCGTTATAATCTCCCCCCGATTATAAGGACGTCTCCTGATCGGGCCCCGCATTCGCCGCTTCACCCCGGCACCCTCGACGCTTCGCCCACAGAGAGCCTTCCACTCAGGTCTTGCATTGGCTGTCGTGCCTGCTGTTTCCGGCCTTCTGCTTCGCATGAACCTGCGGGTTGCCATCGCGCAGTCCACTTTTGAGGTTCACGACTCCAAAAGAGCGTGAAAAAACGGTTTTTCACAACTTCACGAGAGTGTGGCGAGCAAATGAACAGTCTGGCATGTGCAAGAGCGGCAGATGTGTCCCGAACAGCCCTGAACAGACGGCAAAAGCGCTCATCCCCGATGAGCCTCTGAGGCCGGTCCATAACGCACGACGGAGCACTTGACCATAAGTCGAATTGCCGCACCCGTGGCAAAGGGCGTTCAATAGCCGAACACCCAAGACTGATTGGCGGTATCCGCGGAAGTTGCAAGAACTGCGAAGAGTCGGACATGGCGATCCGGGCCACCCCACGGATCCTATGCTGTCAATTAGGTGCTGTAGATTGTGGAGACGCGTTAATGGCGCAGAACGAATCGGTTGATGTGGTACTGGTAGGCGCGGGCATCATGAGTGCCACCCTGGCCGTACTGCTCAAGGAGCTCGACCCGACCCTGAAGCTTGAGGTCGTCGAGGCGATGGACTCCGGGGCCGCGGAGAGTTCCAACCCCTGGAACAACGCCGGTACCGGCCATGCCGGCCTGTGCGAGCTCAATTACACCCCGCAGGCCGCCGATGGCAGCATCGACATCAAGAAGGCCGTGCACATCAACACCCAGTTCGAGGTCTCGCGCCAGTTCTGGGCCTACCTGAGCCGCAAGAGCGGCTTCGGCTCGCCGCGCGCCTTCATCAACCCGGTACCGCACCTGAGCTACGTCGAGGGTGACAAGGGCATTGCCTTCCTCAAGAAGCGCTTCGAGCTGCTCAAGCAGCACCACGCCTTCGCCGAGATGGAATACACCGAAGACCAGGCGGTGATGAAGGAGTGGATGCCGCTGATGATGCCAGGTCGTCCGGCCGACCAGCGCATCGCCGCAACCCGCGTGATGAAGGGCACCGACGTCAACTTCGGCGCCCTGACCAACAAGCTGCTCAAGCAGCTGGGCAACAGCCCGGACGCCCAGGTCAAGTACAGCAAGAAGGTCGTCGGCCTGCGCCGCAACGGCAGCGGCTGGACCGTGAGCATCAAGGACGTCAACAGCGGCGGCAGCCGTGAAGTCGACGCCCGCTTCGTCTTCCTCGGCGCTGGCGGCGCGGCCCTGCCGTTGCTGCAGATGTCCGGCATCCCGGAGAGCAAGGGCTTCGGCGGCTTCCCGGTCAGCGGCCAGTGGCTGCGCTGCGACAACCCGGAAATCGTCAAGCAGCACCAGGCCAAGGTCTACAGCCAGGCCGCGGTCGGCGCCCCACCGATGTCGGTACCACACCTGGACACCCGCGTGGTCGATGGCAAGACGTCGCTGCTGTTCGGCCCGTACGCCGGCTTCACCACCAAGTTCCTCAAGCACGGCTCGCTCCTGGACCTGCCGCTGTCGGTGCGTGCAGGCAACCTCGGCCCGATGCTGGCCGTGGCCCGCGACAACATGGACCTGACCAAGTACCTGGTCAGCGAAGTGATGCAGTCGATGGAACAGCGCCTGGAATCGCTGCGCCGCTTCTACCCCGAGGCGAAAGCCGAGGACTGGCGCCTGGAAGTGGCCGGTCAGCGCGTGCAGATCATCAAGAAGGATCCGAAGAAAGGCGGCATCCTGCAGTTCGGCACCGAGCTGGTCTCGGCCCAGGACGGCAGCCTGGCCGCGCTGCTCGGTGCATCGCCGGGCGCCTCGGTGACCGTGTCGATCATGCTCGAGCTGATCGAACGCTGCTTCCCCGAGCAGGCCAAGGGCGCCTGGGCCGCCAAGCTCAAGGAGATCTTTCCGGCCCGCGAGAAGGTCCTGGCTACCGATGCCGCGCTGTACCACAAGATCAGCGCCGACAACGATGTGGCGCTGGAGCTGGTGGAAAGCAGCCCGGCCAAGCATTACGCCTGATCCGGCTGAAACGAAAAAACGCCCCTCGGGGCGTTTTTTTGTTTGCGGGCAGATCCCTCGTGGGAGCGGGCTTGCCCCGCGATCTGGCCGGTGCAGACCGGATCATCTCCATGGCTGTACCACTGTTATCGCGGGGCAAGCCCGCTCCCGCGCAACGCTCCGGATCAAACTCGGGCCTTATTGATGATCTCGATGTACTCCGGCGCATTGCGCTGGTCGGCGATCACCTCGACGAAGGTCTTGCCGTGCTCGTCCTTGCCGTCCAGGTCATAACCAGCCGCGACGAAGAAGCCCACATAACGCTCGAAATCATCGATGCGCAGGCCACGATAACCCTTGATCAGCTTGTGATGCGACGGCGAGGTAAGGCCATCGGCCGGCTCGAACTGCAGGAACGTCTTGATGTACTCGTCGCTGATCTCGTCACCAATCACTTGTTTCTTGTCTTTACGCATCGCCGACTCCAACTGGACCATCACGGACATTTTCGAAGGCCGGCAGTTTACCCCCCGAAACCTGCGGCCCTCAACGCGTACGTACGGTACCGGTGTGCAGGTCGGCCCAGATGTGGCCATTGGCGTAGGTAAGGAACTGCACGTACAGGGTTTCGTTGCGCAGCAAGTCCATGATCACCCGGTAGTCGGCCATCGGGTAGTTGAGGGTCAGGGTACGGCTCTTGTCGTCATAGGCCGGCTTTTTCAAGCTCTTGCCGCCTTCGCCGTCGAAGTTGAGCAACACCTGGGCGATGGTAGAACCCTTGCTCAACGGCTTGCCCTTCAGGCGCATCTGCAGGGACGAGGTGATCGGAATCGGTTGCTGGTCGGACTGGCGCTGGGTGCCCACCACCACGCTGTAGTCGGTGACCTGCAGCAGTTGCTGGCTGGCCGGAGCCTCCTGGCGCAGGGAGAGGTCGTCGGGCGGGAGGAACTGGCTGTGCAGCGGCGCAGCGGAAAGCGGCAGGCTCACCGCCAGCAGGAGGGGGACGATCGCACGCATGTGGGGCTCCTTGGCATGAGCAGGCACTCTACGCACAGGCCCTGTCGCGGGGCAAGTCGCAGCGGCGAACCGCCCCCCCCCACGACAAGGGGCGCAGGCTCAATCGAACTGCGCGCGCATCCAGGCGTGATACTCGGCAACGCCCGCTTCACCCTCGCGTGGCGCCCACTCGGCCAGCTCACCCTCGCCCACCGCACGGTACGGCCCGGCCTTGCACTCGAACATGATGCTGTCGTCCTCCAGCACCACCAGGCCATGGTAGACCCCCGGCACCAGGTCGACGCCCAGGCAGTCGCCACCGGCCTCGAGCACACGCTTGTCGGTCAGCGCGCCCTGGTCATCGAAAATCAGCAGGCCAAGGCGCCCCTTGAGCACGATCAGCGTTTCGGCCTTGTCGTCGCTCAGATGACGGTGCGGCTGGATGTAGGTCCGCGGCTGCAGCCCCACGGCCATGCGGTGGCACGGCTCCTCCATCTCGTGGAAGTTGTGGTTCTGCCGACCGCGCGGACTGGCGGTGGCCCGCTCTGCCAGCCCGGCGAACAACGACTGATCGAGGAATCCGGGCTGGCGCATGATTACAGCCCCTTGACCGCGAAGATGCCGTTGGCGTTGCGCCAGTAGCCCTTGTAGTCCATGCCATAGCCGAAGATGTAGCGGTCGATGCATGGCAGGCCGGTGTAGGTGGCCTTCAGGTCCGGGCTGGCCTTGCGGTCGTGGTCCTTGTCGATCAGCACGGCGGTGTGCACCGCGCGGGCACCGGCGTGCTTGCAGAACTCGATGATGGCGCTGAGGGTGTGGCCCTCGTCGAGGATGTCGTCGACGATCAGCACGTCGCGGTCGATGAACGACACTTCCGGCTTGGCCTTCCAGAACAGTTCGCCGCCACTGGTGGTGTTGCGGTAGCGGGTGGCGTGCAGGTACGAGGCCTCCAGCGGGAACTGCAGGTGGGTGAGCAGCTTGCCGGAGAAGATCAGGCCGCCGTTCATCACGCAGAAGACCACCGGGTTCTTGTCGTGCAGGTCCTGGCAGATCTGTTTGCCGACCTCGGCGATGGCGGCCTCGACCTCGGCTTCGTTGTACAGGCAATCAGCCTCGTGCATCACTTGACGGATATGCTCGAGATCGGCGGACATGGCGCTCTCCAGGGGGTGCGTTTTGGAAAAGCGGGCAAAGGTACGCATCCGCTCGTCCCAGATCAAGCCTTTATGGACTAACGTGCACAATGACTGCACGACATCAAGGACTGAATAGATTAATCTAGCGCGGTTTTTTTGCCCGCCTCCCGGAGCCCTCCCCCTATGCCTACTCGTGAGATCCGCCATCCGCTGATCCGCCACAAGCTCGGCCTGATGCGCCGTGCCGATATCAGCACCAAGAATTTTCGCGAACTCGCCCAGGAAGTCGGTGCACTGCTGACCTATGAAGCCACCCAGGACCTGCCGCTCGAAACCTACGAGATCGACGGCTGGTGCGGCAAGGTGCAAGTCGAGAAGATCGCCGGCAAGAAGATCACCGTCGTGCCGATCCTGCGCGCGGGCATCGGCATGCTCGACGGCGTGCTCAGCCTGGTCCCAGGGGCCAAGGTAAGTGCCGTGGGCGTTGCCCGCAACGAGGAAACCCTCGAGGCCCACACCTACCTCGAGAAACTCGCGCCGGACATCAACCAGCGCCTGGCCCTGATCATCGACCCGATGCTGGCCACCGGCGGTTCGATGGTCGCCACCATCGACCTGCTGAAAAAGGCCGGCTGCAAGGAAATCCGCGCCATGGTCCTGGTCGCGGCGCCCGAAGGCATCGCCGTCGTGGAGAAAGCCCACCCCGACGTGCAGATCTACACCGCCTCGATCGACCAGCGCCTGAACGAACACGGCTACATCGTCCCAGGCCTGGGTGATGCCGGCGACAAGATCTTCGGCACCAAGCAGAAGGACGCCTGATCATGCAGGACGGCTTCAACGACCCGCTCTGGCGCCAGGTCGTCTCGGGCGCGCAGATGCTCTTCGTGGCATTCGGCGCGCTGGTGCTGATGCCGCTGATCACCGGCCTCGATCCGAACGTGGCACTGTTCACCGCCGGCATCGGCACCCTGCTGTTCCAGCTGGTCACGGGCCGTCAGGTCCCGGTATTCCTGGCTTCGAGCTTCGCCTTCATCACCCCGATCATCCTCGCCAAGGGCCAGTTCGGCCTGGCCGAGACCATGGGCGGCGTCATGGCCGCAGGCTTCGTGTACACCTTCATGGGCCTGATGGTGAAGATCAAGGGCACCGGTTTCATCGACCGCATGCTGCCGCCGGTGGTGATCGGCCCGGTGATCATCTCCATCGGCCTGGCCATGGCGCCGATCGCCGCCAACATGGCGATGGGCAAGGGTGGTGATGGTGCCGCGCTGATGCCGTACAAGACCGCCATGCTGATCTCCATGCCGGCACTGCTGACCACGCTGATCGTCGCCGTGTTCGGCAAGGGCATCTTCCGCCTGGTGCCGATCATTGCCGGCGTGCTGGTGGGTTTCGCCCTGTCGTTCGCCTTTGGCGTGGTCGACACCGCCAAGATCGCCGCAGCCCCCTGGCTGGAACTGCCGAACTTCACCGCGCCGGCCTTCAACTGGCAGGCCATCCTGTTCATCGTACCGGTGGCCCTGGCCCCGGCGATCGAACACATCGGCGGGGTGATCGCGGTAGGCAGCGTGACCGGCCGCGACTACCTGAAAAAGCCCGGCCTGCACCGCACCCTGCTGGGTGACGGCCTGGCCACCACCGCCGCCGGCCTGTTCGGCGGCCCGCCCAACACCACCTATGCCGAAGTGACCGGCGCGGTGATGCTGACCAAGAACTACAACCCGAAGATCATGACCTGGGCGGCGATATTCGCCATCACCCTGGCCTTCATCGGCAAGTTCGGCGCGCTGCTGCAGAGCATTCCGGTACCGGTGATGGGCGGCATTCTCTGCCTGCTGTTCGGCTCGATCGCGGCGGTGGGCATGAACACCATGATCCGCCACAAGATCGACCTGGCCGAGGCGCGCAACCTGGTGATCGTTTCGGTGACCCTGGTGTTCGGTATCGGCGGCGTGCTGATCGGCAGCGGCGACGGCCCGGACGACTGGGGCCTGAAAGGCATCGCCCTGTGCGCCGTGGTGGCCATTGCCCTGAACCTGATCCTGCCGGGCAACGATGGCTGGAAGAACAAGAAGCTGGATGATCAGCTGCCTTGAATGACTAGGTAGAAGCACCTTTGTGGGAGCGGGCTTGCCC
The DNA here is from genome assembly GCF_019646095.1 of Pseudomonas sp. 2hn. Taxonomy (NCBI): domain Bacteria; kingdom Pseudomonadati; phylum Pseudomonadota; class Gammaproteobacteria; order Pseudomonadales; family Pseudomonadaceae; genus Pseudomonas; species Pseudomonas sp. 2hn. The sequence continues at coordinate 4,977,001 of NZ_CP081016.1, forward strand.
CGCGATGACGCCAGCCCAGGCCATCGCCATCGCGGGGCAAGCCCGCTCCCACGAAGCACCACGGACTCACGCTCAAGCCTTCTCGCACATCCCCGCCAACACCCTCACCCACTCCGGGTGATCATTCAGGCACGGCACCAGCACCAGCTCCTTCCCGCCCGCCTCGATGAACTGCTCCTTGCCCCGATCGCCGATCTCCTCCAGCGTCTCGATGCAATCGGCGACAAACGCCGGGCACATCACCAGCAACTTTTTCACCCCCGCCTTGCCCAGCTCGTCCAGGCGCGTCTCGGTGTAGGGCTCGATCCACTTGGCCCGGCCCAGGCGCGACTGGAACGACACCGACCACTTGCCGTCCGGGATGCCCATCTTCTCGGCGAATGCCCTGGCCGTGGCCAGGCACTGGCCGCGATAGCACACCGCACGCATCTCGGCGCTGGCGTCCTTGCAGCAGTCGGCGGCCTGGAAGTCGTGGTTGCCGGTGGGGTCGAGCTTTTTCAGGTGCCGCTCAGGCAAACCATGGAAGCTCAGCAGCAGGTGATCGTAATCCTGCTCCAGGTACGGGCGGGCGCTGGCCACCAATGCATCGATGTACTCAGGGTGATCGTAGAACGGCTGGAGAATGCGGGTCTGCAAGGGCAGCTTGCGCTCGGCGATGGTCTGCTTCGCCAACTCCACCACGGTGGTCACGGTGCTGTCGGCGAACTGTGGATAGAGCGGCGCCAGCGTCACCTTGCGCACCCCTTGTGCAGCCAGGCGCTCCAGGACCTCCGGCAAAGCCGGCTCGCCATAGCGCATGGCGATCTCCACCGGCCCATGGGGCCAATGGGCCATCATCGCCTGCTGCAGACGGCGGGTCAGCACCACCAGCGGCGAGCCCTCGTCCCACCAGATCGAGGCGTAGGCATGGGCCGACTGCTCGGGGCGCTTGATCAGGATCAGCGACACCAGCAACCGCCGCACCGGCCAGGGCAGGTCGATCACGTACGGGTCCATGAGGAACTGGTTGAGGTAACGGCGCACGTCGGCCACCGAGGTGGAGGCCGGCGAACCCAGGTTGACCAGCAGCAGGGCGTGATCGGTCATGCAGCGTCCTATGTCAGAGGCGGCTGGACAGGTTGTCCAGGGCCGATTGCAGATCGTTGAAGCGGAACGTGAAGCCCGCCGCCAGCAGGCGCACCGGGCGCGCGCGCTGGCCGCCGAGCAGCAGCGTCGACAGCTCGCCGAGCCCAGCCTTGAGCAACAGCGCCGGCATCGGCATGAACGCCGGGCGATGCAGGGCGCGGCCCAGGCGCTTGGCGAACTCGCGGTTGCGCACTGGCTCCGGCGCGCAGGCATTATAGGGACCGCTGGCTTCGTTGTGCCGCAAGAGAAAATCAATCAGGGCGATTTGGTCGTCGATATGCACCCAGGGCATCCACTGCCGACCATTGCCCAGCGGCCCGCCCAGGCCCAGCTTGTACGGCAGGCGCAGGCGCGACAAAAAGCCGCCATCGGCGGCCAGTACCAGGCCGGTGCGCACCAGCACCACGCGGATCCCCAGGGCCTCGGCACGCTGGGCGGTTTCCTCCCAGGCGATGCACAGCTGGCTGGCGAAGTCCTCCTTCACCGGCTGCGAAGCCTCGGTGAGCTCACGCTCGCCACCGTCGCCGTACCAGCCCACCGCAGAGCCGGAAATCAGCACTTGCGGGCGGCGCTCAAGGCGCTCCAGCCAGGCCAGCAACTGCTCGGTGAGGGTCACCCGGCTGGCCCAGAGCAGATTGCGCCGCGTCGCGGTCCAGGGCCGGTCGGCGATCGGCGCGCCGGCCAGGTTGACCACCGCGTCGACCTCGTCGTCATCGGCAATGTCCTCCAGTCGGGCCACGCCTCGCACGCCGGTACCGCAGATTTTCGCCACCTGTTCGGGGCGGCGGCTCCAGACCGTCAGGCGATGCCCTTGCTGGCGCCACATCTGGCAGAGGTGTTGGCCGATCAGGCCGGTACCGCCGGTCAGCAATATATGCATGGCTGTGTCCTCACACTGGGCGGCCGTGGTCTATTTTTAAGATCAAGGCACTTTTTTGACCGAACGCTCTCGGATAAACATAGGCCAACCTGCCTATCGAGCGGAATAACCTTATACAAACATTGTGCATTGTACAGGTTTGCCTGGCAGCGTAGGCTGCGTATAGCTAGGTTCGAAGAGGCCATCATGACAGTACCTATTGCCATCATCGGTGCCGGAATCGCCGGCCTGTCCGCCGCCCAGGCCTTGCAGAAGGCCGGGCAGACCGTTCATTTGTTCGACAAGGGCCACGGCAGCGGCGGACGCATGGCCAGCAAGCGCAGCGATGCCGGCGCCCTGGACCTCGGCGCCCAGTACTTCACCGCCCGCGACCGGCGCTTCGTCGAGCAGGTCCAGCACTGGGTGGCCAACGGCTGGGCCGCGCAGTGGAAGCCGCAGCTGTACAACTACCGCGATGGCGAACTGACCCCCTCCCCCGACGAACAGACCCGCTGGGTCGGCGTGCCGCGCATGAGTGCCATCACCCGCGGCCTGCTCAAGGATGTCACGGTGAACTTCGGCTGTCGCATCACCGAGGTATTCCGCGGCAAGCAGTACTGGCACCTGCAGGACACCGAAGGCTGCAGCCATGGGCCGTTCAGCCAGGTGGTGATCGCCGTACCGGCGCCCCAGGCCACCCCGTTGCTGGCCGCCGCGCCCAAGCTCGCGGCGGTTGCCGCCGGGGTGCAGATGGAGCCGACCTGGGCCATTGCCCTGGGCTTCCAGGCACCGCTGGAAACCCCGATGCAGGGCTGCTTCGTGCAGGATAACCCGCTCGACTGGCTGGCCCGCAACCGCAGCAAGCCGGGCCGCGACGAACACCTCGACACCTGGGTGCTGCATGCCACCTCCAGCTGGAGCAAACAGCACATCGACCTGCCCAAGGAGGAAGTGATCGAGCAGCTGTGGGGAGAATTTGCCGAACTGGTCGGCTGCGTCGTTCCCGCACCGACCTTCGCCCTCGCCCACCGCTGGCTGTACGCGCGCCCTGCCGTCAATCACGAGTGGGGCACGCTGGCCGATGCCGACCTGGGCCTGTACGCCTGTGGCGACTGGTGCCTGTCCGGCCGGGTCGAAGGGGCCTGGCTCAGCGGCCAGGAAGCCGCCCGGCGCCTGCTGGAGCATCTGGAATAATCGACGGAAAATATATACAAAAAATTATACTTGTATAAGTTTTCATCTGTGCTGGAATAGACTTGTACAAACCGTGCAGCCTGTACAAGTCATTCCGGAGACCGCGATGAACGCTTCCCCACACAGTGGCAAGCCTCGCCTGGCCATCAGTGCCTGCCTGACCGGCCGCAACGTGCGCTACAACGCCGGCCACAAAGCCTCCAGCCTGTGCCTCGAGCTGCTCGGCAAGCATTTCGACTGGGTCCCCCTGTGCCCCGAGGTCGCCATCGGCCTGGGCACGCCCCGTGAACCCATCCGCCTGGTAGGCGACCCCGAGCATCCGGCCGTCACCGGCACGCGCAACAGCGCCACCGATTTCGCCGGCCCGCTGCGTGCCTACGGCGCACAGATGGCCGACGAACTCGACGATATCTGCGGCTACATCTTCATGCAGAAGTCACCGTCCTGCGGCCTCGAACGGGTCAAGGTCTACCAGGAAGACGGCCGTCCGGCCCACCAAGGTGGCCGGGGCGCCTACGCCGCGGCATTCTGCGAGCGACGCCCGGACCTGCCGGTCGAGGAGGAAGGCCGCCTGCACGATCCGGTGCTGCGGGAAAACTTCATCGCCCGCGTCTACGCCTACGCCGACTGGCGACAACTGCTGCGCCAGGGCCTGAGCCGCGGCGCGCTGATCCGCTTCCATGCCCGCTACAAGTACCTGCTGATGGCACACAACCCCCAGGCCTATCGCAGCCTCGGCCGCCTGCTCGGCAACATGAGCCGCGACGACGACCCGATGCAACTCGGCCCGCGCTACTTCAGCCAGCTGATGCAGGCCCTGCGCCGCTGCGCCAGCCGCGGCACCCACGGCAACGTGCTGCAGCACCTGAGCGGCTACCTGCGCAACGACCTGGGCCAGGCGGACAAGGCCGAGTTGCAGCAGGTCATCGGCCAGTACCAGAAAGGCGTGGTGCCACTGGTGGTACCCTTGACCCTGCTCAAGCACCACCTGCGCCGCCATCCCGATCCCTACCTGCTGCAACAGGCCTACCTGCAACCCCATCCGGAAGACCTCGGACTGCGCAATGCCATCTGACCCATTGCTGCCCATCGGCGAAGTGGCCCGCCTGACCGGTGTCAACCCGGTCACCCTGCGCGCCTGGGAACGCCGCTACGGCCTGATCAAGCCGCAGCGCACACCCAAGGGACATCGCCTTTATCCACAGGACCAGGTGCAGCGGGTCCAGGCCGTGCTGCGCTGGCTGGAGCGCGGCGCCGCGGTAAGCCAAGTGCGCGAACTGCTGGACAATACCGCGCACGCCACGGCGCCGATCCAGGGCGAATGGGGCGAACGCATCGAACAGCTGATGGCGGCCATCGCTCGCCTTGCTCAACGCCCACTGGACCAGTTGATCAACCAGGTGATGGCCCTCTACCCCGCCGTGACCGTCTGCGAGCGCTTGCTGCTGCCGCTGCTCGAGGCCCTCGAACAGCGCTGGCAAACGCATTTCGACGCCCGACTGGAACAGGTGTTCTTTCAGGGCTGGCTGCGCAGCAAGCTGGGGGCGCGGGTCTATCACGACAGCCACTCGCTAGGCGGCCCTTGCGTGCTGCTCGCCCGCTCCGACGATTGCGCCTTCGATGCCGAGTTCTGGCTCTGTGCCTGGCTGCTGAGCAGCAACGGCTACCCACTGGAGATCCTCGAGTGGTCCGTTGAACCCCGCCAATTGCGGCTGGCCGTCGAGCAACTGCAGCCACAAGCGCTGCTGCTGCACCTCGGTCGTCGCCCCGACCTCGCCGTGCTCGGTCGAGCATTGCAGGACGTCAACACACTGAAACTCCTGGGTGGTAATACCGTCAGCCTGCATGAGACGGAACTGCACGCACTGTCACTGCCTGACCTGCACCTGTTCGACAGCCCCCAGGCCGCCTTGCGCCGCCTCCAGCAACCCCGACCTTGAGCCTGTTACCCATGCAACTGATCTGGCTGCGCAGCGACCTGCGCATTGACGACAACACCGCCCTCGCGGCCGCCCGCCAGCGCGGCCCGACCGTGGCCCTGTGGATTGCCAGCCCCGGGCAGTGGCAGGCCCACGACGATGCGCCCTGCAAGGTCGACTTCTGGCTGCGCAACCTGCGACTGTTGCAACAGTCGCTGGCGGCATTGAACATTCCGCTGCTGATTCGCACCACCGACACCTGGGCCGACGTCCCTGAATGCATGCTCGAGGTCTGCCGCCAACATCGCATCGAGGCCGTGCACTGGAACGACGAATACGGCATCAACGAGGCCCGGCGAGACCAGGCAACCCATGACGCATTGCAGCAAGCCGGAATCACCGCCACCGGCCACCTCGACCAGCTGCTGTTCAGGCCCGGCAGCGTGCTGACCCGCACCGGCCAGTATTTCCAGGTATTCAGCCAGTTCAAACGTGTCTGTCTGGAACACCTGCACCGCAGCCTCCCGTCGCTGGCTCAACCGGTACAGGCCCAGCAGTCCCTCGGGATCGGCAGCGACGCCGTCCCCCAGCAGATCGAAGGATTCGCGCCCCCTTGCGAAACCCTGCGCCAACACTGGCCGGCAGGCGAGGATGAAGGCCGGCGGCGGCTGCAGCGCTTCGTCGACGAAACCATCGACGACTACGCACAGCTGCGCGACCTGCCTGCCAAGGCCGGCACCAGCCAGCTGTCCCCCTACCTCGCCGCCGGCGTGATTTCGCCACGCCAGTGCCTGCACGCGGCACTGGCCAGCAACCGAGGCGAATTCGACAGTGGCAGCGTCGGCGTACAGACCTGGGTCAACGAGCTGCTGTGGCGCGAGTTCTACAAGCACACGCTGGTGGGCTACCCGCGGGTCTCCCGGCACCGCGCCTTCCGCCCGCAGACCGAAGCGCTGCCCTGGCGCGACGCGCCCGCCGACCTGCAGGCCTGGAAGGAGGGCCGCACCGGATTCCCTCTCATCGATGCCGCCATGCGCCAACTGCTGCACACCGGCTGGATGCACAACCGCCTGCGCATGATCGTCGCCATGTTCCTCAGCAAGAACCTGCTGATCGACTGGCGGCACGGCGAACGGCATTTCATGCGTCACCTGATAGACGGTGACCTGGCCGCCAACAACGGTGGCTGGCAATGGAGCGCTTCGACCGGTACCGATGCGGTGCCCTATTTTCGGATCTTCAATCCCATCACTCAGTCGCAGCGCTTCGATCCGAAAGGGGTGTTCATCCGCCAGTGGTTGCCGGAACTGGAGGGAAAAGACGATAAATCGATTCACTACCCGGTGAAATCCGCCGACCTATTTGCTACTAATAATTACTCGGGCCCGATAGTCGATCTCGATAGTAGTCGCCAACGCGCATTGGAAGCCTTCAAAAGCTTGACCAGCTGGCAGGATCAGGGGGCATAGAGCATGACACGTCGTTTCTGGGTTACAGGAGCCAGCCACGGACTCGGCCTGGCCTTGGTGGAACAGTTGCTCGCACAAGGGCACACGGTGGCCGCCAGTGGCAGGGATAGCCAGGAACTCGACAGATTGGGGGAGCTTCACGGAGCACGCTTGCAGCGGCTTTTCGGCCCCTTGCAGGATGCCGGCCAGCGGCTTCAGGCCGCCTGGGGGGCGCTGGATTGTCTGCTGGTAAATGCCGGGAGCTGCGACTACCTGCCGGACAATATGGCGAATGCTGACCTGTTCGAACAGATCGTCAGCAGCAACCTTCAAGCCACGCACCAGAGCCTGAACGCCGCGCTGCCGTTGTTGGCCAAGGGCCAGAGGCCGCAGGTCATGGCCATTATCAGCCGCTACTCGGCATTGCAGCTGTTCGAACCGAACCAGCCGCTCAACGGCGGCAACAGCCTGCCGACGTGGCTGAAAGAGCAGCGCAACGTCCTACACACGCTGGGCATTGACCTGACAGTGGTGGCGCCCCAGTCGCTGAAGGCCCCGGTGACCTCGGTGCAGGCCATTCCGGAGCCCTGGACGGCGCAAAGCGCGGCGCAGGAGTTGCTGGCGCGCCTGGAGGAGCGCCAAGCCGATCTGGTGCTGGAGGTGCTCAACCCAAGCGAACTGTGGCCGCTGCCAAAGAACAGCTGACCCTAGGCTTCAGGGCAGGAAGCGCTGCACGCTGCCGGATTGGTTCCACAGCAGCGGCAGCACCTTGCGCAAGCACTCCGGCTCGCCACTGCTCCAGAACGCCGTTGGCTGCGCCGGTCCGTCACTGAGCAGCCCACGGGCGCCCAGCAGGCGTTGCAGTTGGCGCGCCACGGCAGCGCCGGTGTCGATGATCGCCACATCCGCCGGCACCATTTCGGCCAGCATGGGCCGCAGGAACGGGTAATGGGTGCAGCCCAGGATCAGGGTGTCGCAACCGGCCGCAAGCAGCGGCTTGACATAGCCCGACAGCAACTGGCGCAGTTGCTCGCTGACCAGGTCACCCGCCTCGATACGCTCGACCAGCCCAGGGCACGGCTGGGTGATCACCCGCACATCACTGGCGAAGCGGTCGAGCAAGGCGGCGAACTTGGCGCTCTGCAGGGTACCGGTGGTGGCCAGCACGCCGACCACGCCGGAGCGGGTTGCCGCAGCCGCCGGCTTGACCGCAGGCTCCATCCCAACCAGCGGCCAGTCCGGGTAGAGCTCGCGCAAGTCGGCCACCGCGGCCACCGTGGCCGTGTTGCAGGCCAGGACCAATGCCTTGGCGCCCTGCTCATGGTAGAACCTGGCGATCAGCCGCAGACGCTGGCGAATGTAGTCCGGGGACTTCTCGCCATAGGGCACATGGCCGCTGTCGGCCAGGTAGAGCAAGGATTCGTTGGGCAGCAGACGCTGGATCTCGGCCAGCACCGACAACCCGCCGACGCCGGAATCCATCACGCCCACCGGCGCCGAACGCTCAGCCATGGCGATTGCCACACACGGTGCAGGCAGGGTCGCGCTTGACCCGCAGCTCGCGCATGCGGGTGCCCAGGGCGTCGATCAGCAGCAGGCGGCCGACCAGCGGCTCGCCGAAACCGGCCAGCAATTTCAGCGCTTCCAGGGCCTGCAGGCTGCCGACCAGCCCCACCAGCGGGCCGATCACCCCAGCCTCGCTACAGGTCAGCTCGGCCTCGCTGCCATGGCCATAGAGGCAGTGGTAGCAGGGGCTGGTGTCGCGGCGGGCGTCGAACACCGACAACTGACCTTCGAGGCGGATTGCCGCGCCGCTGACCAATGGTTTGCCCGCAGCCACGCAGGCGGCATTGACCGCCTCGCGGGTACCGAAATTGTCGGAGCAGTCGAGCACCACATCGACCGCCGCCACCGCCGCGGCCAACGAATCCTCGTCCAACGCCCGGCGATGGGCGACCAGGCTGATTTCCGGGTTGATCGCCCGCAGACGCTTGATCGCCGAATCGACCTTGCTCATGCCGACGCTGTCGCTGTCGTGGATCACCTGGCGTTGCAGGTTGGTCAGGTCGACGCTGTCGAAATCGGCCAGGTGCAGCTCACCGACACCCGCCGCGGCAAGGTACAGCGCCACCGGCGAGCCCAGCCCGCCCAAGCCGATGACCAGGGCCTTGCCGTGCTTCAGGCGCAACTGGCCGTCGATATCCACCTGCGACAGGAGGATCTGTCGGCTGTAGCGCAACAGCTCCTGGTCGCTCAGCATGGCAGGCGCCCCAGGCTGATACGTTCGTGGCCGCCCAGGTCGACACGGCTGGCGACGTCGATGAAGCCGGCCGCCGCCAGCAGGTCGCGTACGGCGGGCGCCTGGTCATAGCCGTGCTCGAGCAACAGCCAACCTCCGGGCAGCAGGTGTGCCGGGGCCTGGGCGACGATCACCCGTAGGTCGTCCAGCCCGTCCTCGCCGGCCACCAGGGCGCTGCTGGGTTCGAAGCGCACGTCACCGGCCACCAGGTGCGGATCGGCGGCGCGGATATAGGGCGGGTTGCTGAGAATCAGGTTGAAACGCTCACCCACAAGGGCATCGAACCAGTGGCTGGCGCGCACCTGGATATTGCCCAGGCCCAGGCGCTGGCGGTTGCGCTCGGCCAGGGCCACGGCCTCGTCGATGCGGTCCACCGCCGTGACCTGCCACCCCGGGCACTCATTGGCCAGGGCCAGGGCGATGGCCCCGGTGCCGGTGCCCAGGTCGAGGACCCGGGCAGGCGTGGGCGGCACGAGCTCGAGCGCGGTTTCCACCAGCAGCTCGGTGTCCGGGCGCGGGATCAACGTATGTGGCGCGACTTCCAGGTCCAGCTTCCAGAACCCCTGCTGGCCGAGGATATAGGCCACCGGCTCACCGGCGCGACGCCGTTCGAGGTAATCGGCGAACACCTGCGCCGCCTCGCTGCTGACGATGCGCTCAGGCCAGGTGTGCAGGAAGCTGCGCGACTTGCCCAGGGCCGCGGCCAGGAGCAGTTCGGCGTCCAGCCGTTCGGTCGGCGAGTCTGGCAACTGCGCGTTGCGCAGCAGGCTGGCGATGATGGTCATTCAATCCCCCAGGGCGGCCAGCTGATCGGCCTGGTATTCGGCCAGCAACGGCTCGATCACGGCCTCCACGCCACCGGCGAGGATATCGTCCAGGGAGTAGAGGGTGAGGTTGATACGGTGGTCGGTGACCCGGCCCTGTGGATAGTTGTAGGTGCGGATGCGCTCGGAGCGATCGCCCGAGCCCACCAGCAGCTTGCGCTCGCTGGCGATGGCGTTCTGCGCGGCGCTGGTCTGCATGTCGTTGAGCTTCGCCGACAGCCAGGACATGGCGCGGGCACGGTTCTTGTGCTGCGAACGCTCTTCCTGGCACTCGACCACGATGCCGGTGGGCAAGTGGGTGATGCGGATCGCCGAATCGGTCTTGTTGACGTGCTGGCCGCCGGCGCCGGAGGCGCGGTAGGTGTCCACGCGCAGGTCGGCCGGGTTGATCTCGATGGCCACCTGCTCGTCGGGTTCGGGCAGCACCGCCACGGTGCAGGCCGAAGTGTGGATGCGGCCCTGGGATTCGGTTTCCGGCACCCGCTGCACGCGGTGCGCGCCGGACTCGAACTTGAGCTTGCCATACACGCTGTCGCCTTCGACCCGGGCGATGATTTCCTTGTAGCCGCCATGCTCGCCTTCGTTCTCGGAGAGGATCTCCAGGCGCCAGCCGCGTTTCTCGGCGTAGCGCGAGTACATGCGGAACAGGTCGCCGGAGAAGATCGCCGCCTCGTCGCCACCGGTGCCGGCGCGGATTTCCAGGAACACGTTGCGCCCGTCGTTGGGGTCCTTGGGCAGCAGCATGCGCTGCAGTTGCGACTCCAGGCCCACCAACTGCTCTTTCGCTTCCCGCACCTCCTCGACCGCCATCTCGCGCAGGTCGGGGTCGGCGTCCTTGAGCAGCGCCTGGGCGCCCTCGAGGTCGTCCTGGACCTTGCGCCAGCCTTGATAGCAAGCGATCACCGGCTCGACTTCGGCGTACTCGCGGGAGTAGGCGCGAAAACGCGTCTGGTCGGAAATGACTTCGGCGTCACCGAGCAGCGCGGTGAGTTCCTCGAAGCGATCCTGGAGCGTGTCCAGTTTGTTCAGCAGCGACGCTTTCATTGCGGGGTTTTGTCCGTCGAGCCCTCGTGGAGGGCGAAGAGTTCCTGGGCCATGGCCAGCGCATCGAGGCGGCCTTCGGCGGAGAGCTTTTTCAGTTGCACGCTGGGGGCGTGCAGGAGTTTGTTGGTCAGGCCCCGGGCCAGTTGCATCAGCACGTCCTCGGGGTTGCCGCCGTTGCCCAGCAGGCGCAGGGCCTTTTGCAATTCTTCGTCGCGCAGGCGCTCGCTTTGCTGGCGATAGGCCTTGAGCACATCCACCGCCGCCAGCTCGCGCAGGCGCACCATGAAGTCGTCGGCGCCGGCCGAGACCAGCTCTTCGGCGGCCTGGGCCGCGCCCTGGCGGCTCTTGAGGTTTTCCGCGACCACTTCGTGGAGGTCGTCGACGGTATAGAGATAGACGTCGTCCAGTTCACCGACCTGCGGCTCGATGTCACGCGGCACGGCGATGTCGACCATGAAGATCGGCTTGTGCCGGCGCTGCTTCAGCGCACTTTCCACCGCGCCCTTGCCGAGGATCGGCAACTGGCTGGCGGTGGAGCTGATGACGATGTCGCTGTTGGCCAGTTCCTGCGGGATGTCCGAGAGCAGCACGGCATGGGCGCCGAACTGCTCGGCGAGGATGCTGGCGCGCTCAAGGGTGCGGTTGGCGACGACGATGCGGCGCACGCCCTGCTCGTGCAGGTGGCGGGCGACCAGGGTGATGGTCTCGCCGGCACCGATCAGCAGCGCCTGGCTGCGGCCCAGGTCGGAGAAGATCTGCTTGGCCAGGCTGACTGCGGCAAATGCCACCGAGACCGGGTTCTCGCCGATGGCGGTGTCGGTGCGCACCTGCTTGGCGGCGCTGAAGGTGGCCTGGAACAGGCGCCCCAGCAGCGGCCCGACGGTGCCGGCCTCACGGGCCACGGCGTAGGCCGACTTCATCTGGCCGAGGATCTGCGGCTCGCCGAGCACCAGCGAGTCGAGGCCTGAGGCCACGCGCATCATGTGCCGGACCGCATCGTGCTCCTCGTGGACGTAAGCGCTGGCGCGCAGTTCGTCGAGGCTCAGCTGGTGGTAGTCGGCCAGCCATTGCAGCACGGCGTCGGCGGCGAGGTGGTCCTGCTCTATATACAGTTCGCTGCGGTTGCAGGTGGACAGGATCGCCGCCTCGCGGCTGGCGGTCAGTCGGCAGAGCTGCTGCAGGGCATCGACCAGCTGCTCGGGCGTAAACGCCACGCGCTCGCGTACGTCTACCGAGGCAGTCTTATGGTTGATACCAAGTGCAAGAAAGGCCATGCAAGGTCGCTGGTTGGGACGTGAAGCCGATAATTGTCCTACTTCGCAGGTTTTAGAACAACCACCGTTCGCTATTGTGGCGATGCGGCGTGCCTATCGCCCCGCACCCTCAACGTGAATAAACCTGATTACGGACCATAATGTGTCAACCATGTATGCGCACATGTGTCAGCGATGTGTCCGGTCTCTACAGACGCGCTTGACAAAAAGTGACTTGCCGTAAGGGCGAAAAGGTGACTATGCGTCGACATCGTAAATGAATGCGCTTGCACCTGTAGAAACCTGCGCCGACCGATTTTGACTTTGATTTTCAGAGCGTGGGTTTTGAAAGTTATACGTTCATTCATTGGCGATGGCGACGCATAGTCACCTTTCCGCCCTTACGGCGGGTCCCTTTTTGAAGGATCAAAAAGGAACCAAAAAATCCTCGCTCCGTTCATCCGGCCCCTACGCTTCGCTCCGGGGTCCCCTCACTCCGGTCTTGCTCCCGGGAGGACCGCGCTGAACGCCCCATCCTGGGGCGCAGCGCTTGACGGGCATCCATGCCCGTCACCTCCCTCCGCAAGACCTGCGTTCGGCCTCCTGAAGTCGCAATTGGCGTTGCCTGAACTACCGCGCGCTTAGAAGCAAAGCAAAAGCAACGGCAAGGGCAACGGCAAGGGCAAGGGCAAGGGCAAGGGCAAGGGCAAGGGCAAGGGCAGGATGCCGTGAGTGGTTGCGAACCACCGCTCCGGCTCATTGTCCCTATACTCCGAAGCACCGCTGCACACCACGACCTTCGCAGGTGGGTTTGCCCTCACGCTTGTGTCATCATGCTCCGACCGCCGGTTTAGCCTCTTTAATAAGCCTCTATGAACAAATCCTACGCATTGCTGCTTGCCCTCGCCCTGCTTCAAGGCTGCCAAAGCCTGGCCCCGAAGACGGACGCCCAGTCGCCCGCCGTCGACGCCGGCAAGAGCGCGGAAAAGCCCGTGGTGTACGGATCGTTCAAGCAGGACACCCTGTACAGCCTGCTGGTGGCGGAACTGGCCGGCCAGCGCAACCGCTTCGACATCGCCCTGGCCAACTACGTCGACCAGGCCGAAAAGACCCAGGATCCGGCCGTCTCCGAGCGCGCCTATCGCATCGCCGAATACCTCGGCGCCGACGAGCCAGCCCTGGACACCGCGATGATCTGGGCCCGCAACGATCCGCAGAACCTCGACGCCCAGCGCGCCGCGGCCATCCAGCTGGCCCGCGCCGGACGCTACGACGATTCCATGACCTACATGGAAAAGGTGCTGCAGGGCCAGGGCGACACCCACTTCGATTTCCTCGCCCTGGCGGCCGCCGAGACCGACCAGAGCACCCGTGACGGCCTGCTGCAGAGCTTCGACCGCCTGCTGGTGAAATACCCCGACAACGGCCAGCTGGTGTTCGGCAAGGCCCTGCTGCTCAACCAGGACGACAAGCCGCAACAGGCCCTCGACCTGCTCGAAGCCCATCCGCCGAAGAACGGCGAAATCGCCCCGGTACTACTGCGCGCCCGTCTGCTGCAAGCCCTGGACCGTGGCCCCGAGGCCCTGCCACTGCTGCGTGGAGCGATCCGCGACAACCCCGAGGACAAGCGCCTGCGCCTGACCTACGCCCGCACCCTGGTCGAGCAGGATCGCATCGACGACGCCAAGGCCGAATTCGAAAGCCTGCTGCAGCAGTACCCCGAAGACGACGAAATCCGCTACTCGCTGGCCCTGGTGTGCCTGGAAACCAAACACTGGGACGAAGCAGAGGGCTACCTGCAGGAACTGGTCGAGCGTGACGCCAACGTCGACGCCGCCCACCTCAACCTGGGCCGCATCCGCGAAGAGCGCAGCCAGCCGGCCGCCGCCCTGCGCGAATACGCCCTGGTCGGCCCCGGCCCGGACTACCTGCCGGCGCAACTGCGCCAGGCCGATATCCTCATCGCCAACGGCCGCAGCGCCGAAGCCTCGCGGATACTCGCCGAAGCCCGCGAGGCCCAGCCGGACTACGCCATCCAGCTGTACCTGATCGAAGCCGAAAGCCTGGGCAACAACGGCAAGGAGGCCCAGGCCGGTCAAGTGCTGGCGCAGGCGATCAAGCGCTACCCGGACGACCTCAACCTGCTCTATACCCGCGCCATGCTCGCCGAGAAGCGCAACGACCTGGCGCAGATGGAGAAAGACCTGCGCGCGATCCTTGCCCGCGAGCCGGAAAACGCCATGGCCCTCAACGCCCTGGGCTACACCCTGGCCGATCGCACCACCCGCTACAGCGAGGCCAAGGCCCTGATCGACAAGGCCCACCAGCTCACCCCCGACGACCCGGCGGTGCTCGACAGCCTGGGCTGGGTGGCCTATCGCATGGGCAACCTCGAGGAAGCCGAACGCCAGCTGCGCCTGGCCTTCGAGCGCTTCCCCGACCATGAAGTCGCCGCCCACCTGGGCGAAGTCCTCTGGGCCAACGGCAAACGCCGCGAAGCCCGCCAAGTCTGGGCCAAGGGCTTCGAAGCCCAGGCCGACAGCCCCATCCTGCGCAAGACCCTGCTGCGCCTGACCGGATCCGAGAGCCTGTAAACCATGTTCCTGCGTCATTGCATTACCTTTACCCTCATCGCCCTGCTCGCCGGTTGCGCCGGTTTCGGCAGCAAGGAAGCCGTACAAGGCCAGGGCAACCCGCAGCTGTGGCGCGAGCACAAACAGCAGCTCGGCAGCCTCGACGGCTGGCAGATCAACGGCAAGGTCGGCATCCGCGCCCCACGCGACTCCGGCAGCGGCACCTTGTTCTGGCTGCAACGCCAGGACTACTACGACATCCGCCTGGCCGGCCCCCTGGGCCGCGGTGCGGCGCGCCTGACCGGGCGCCCCGGCGGCGTGATACTGGAAGTGGCCAACCAGGGCCGCTACGAGGCCGCCAACCCCGAGGCGCTGCTGGAAGAACAACTGGGCTGGCGCCTGCCGGTGTCGCACCTGGTCTGGTGGGTGCGCGGCCTGCCCGCTCCGGACAGCAAGAGCCAGCTGACCCTCGACGGCGACAGTCGCCTGGCCAGCCTTCACCAGGATGGCTGGCAGGTCGAGTACCTGAGCTATGTGGAGCAGAACGGCTACTGGCTGCCCGAGCGCCTCAAGCTGCACGGCGAGAACATCGACGTGACCCTGGTGGTCAAGGACTGGCAGCCACGCCAGCTGGGGCATTAATACAATGCAGAAACTGACCCTGCCCGCCCCGGCCAAGCTCAACCTCTGGCTGCACATCACCGGCCGCCGCGCCGACGGCTACCACGAGCTGGAAACCGTGTTCCAGTTCCTCGAGCACGGCGACGAACTGAGCTTCGCCCTGCGCGAGGACGGCCAGATCCGCCTGCAGACTGAAATTGAAGGCGTGCCCCACGACAGCAACCTGATCGTCCGCGCCGCGCGCCTGCTGCAGGCACAGTCCGGCACCCCGCTCGGCGCCGACATCTGGCTGCACAAGGTATTGCCCATGGGCGGCGGCATCGGTGGCGGCAGCTCCGACGCTGCCACCACCCTGCTGGCGCTCGCCCATCTGTGGCAGCTGGACTGGGATGAAGACCGCCTGGCCAGCCTGGGCCTGTCACTCGGCGCCGATGTGCCGGTGTTCGTCCGTGGTCACGCGGCCTTCGCCCAGGGTGTCGGCGAGCAGCTGACCCCGGTCGACCCCGAGGAACCCTGGTATGTCGTGCTGGTGCCGCAAGTGTCTGTCAGCACAGCGGAAATTTTTTCGCATCCGGAGTTGACACGTGATTCCCTCCCCCTTAAGATGCGCCCCGTTCCCGAGGGAAACAGTCGAAATGACTGCCAACCGGTAGTAGAGCAACGGTATCCTGAAGTTCGCAATGCGCTGATTTCACTGGGTAAATTCACCGAAGCACGAATGACCGGCACTGGAAGTTGTGTGTTTGGGGCCTTCCCAAGCAAAGCCGAAGCTGATAGAGTTCTGGCCCTTCTTTCAGAGACCCAAACAGGGTTTGTGGCGAAAGGAAGCAATGTTTCGATGTTGCATCGCAAGCTGCAAGTTCTGATCAAGAAGTCGAGTTCATAAGAATTCGCAGCAACAGATACAGGGGCGTCGCCAAGCGGTAAGGCAGCAGGTTTTGATCCTGCCATGCGTTGGTTCGAATCCAGCCGCCCCTGCCATTTCTTATACTCATCCAGGTTACCCTCAGCCTTCAGGTACTGCGCGTGTCCAAGATGATGGTCTTCACGGGGAATGCCAACCCCGATCTGGCTCGGCGTGTCGTACGTCAGCTGCATATTCCACTGGGTGATGTTTCTGTCGGTAAGTTCTCCGACGGCGAAATCAGTGCTGAAATCAATGAAAATGTCCGCGGTAAGGACGTCTTCATCATTCAGCCCACCTGTGCTCCAACCAACGACAATCTGATGGAACTGGTCGTGATGGCAGATGCCTTCCGCCGCTCCTCAGCGTCGCGAATCACCGCCGTGATTCCCTACTTCGGATACGCCCGCCAGGACCGCCGTCCGCGTTCGGCACGTGTAGCCATCAGCGCCAAAGTCGTCGCTGACATGCTCACTGTCGTGGGTATCGACCGTGTTCTCACCGTCGACCTGCACGCTGACCAGATCCAGGGTTTCTTCGATATCCCCGTCGACAACATCTACGGCTCGCCCGTACTGGTCGACGACATCGAGGACCAGCGTTTCGAGAACCTGATGATCGTTTCCCCGGACATCGGTGGTGTGGTGCGTGCTCGCGCCGTCGCCAAGTCCCTGGGCGTCGATCTCGGGATCATCGACAAGCGCCGCGAAAAGGCTAACCACTCCGAGGTTATGCACATCATCGGCGACGTCGAAGGACGCACCTGCATCCTGGTAGACGACATGGTCGACACCGCCGGCACCCTGTGCCACGCGGCCAAGGCCCTGAAAGAACACGGTGCCGCCAAGGTCTACGCCTACTGCACGCACCCTGTCCTGTCGGGCCGCGCGATCGAGAACATCGAGAAGTCGGTACTGGACGAGCTGGTGGTGACCAACACCGTGCCGCTGTCCGCCGCTGCTCAAGCCTGTGACCGTATCCGCCAGCTGGATATCGCACCGGTTGTCGCTGAAGCGGTCCGCCGCATCAGCAACGAAGAATCGATCAGCGCGATGTTCCGCTAAGCGGAACACTCGCTGACGAAAAGCGCCCCGCCCCAACACTGGTTGTTGGGGCGGGGCTTTTTTGCCGTCCCCGTCTGGCGCTGGTCGCAAACGCCTTTCGGGAGGCTAATTTGGAGAAACAAAATGACTGACTTCATCCTGAACGCCCAAGCGCGTACTGACCTGGGGAAAGGTGCGAGCCGCCGCCTGCGTCACTCCGCCAACATCCCTGCCGTTGTCTACGGTGGCGATAAAGAAGCCCAATCCCTGACCATCGTGGCCAAGGAAATCGCCAAGCTGTTCGAAAACGAAGCTGCCTTCAGCCACGTGATCGAACTGAACGTCGACGGCGCCAAGCAAAACGTCGTGGTCAAGGCCATGCAGCGTCACCCAGCCAAAGGCTTCATCATGCACGCCGACTTCGTTCGCGTCGTTGCTGGCCAGAAGCTGACCGCCAAGGTTCCAGTTCACTTCGTCGGTGAAGAAGCCCCGATCAAGAAAGGCGGCGAAATCTCGCACGTCGTTTCCGAGATCGAAGTGTCCTGCGAAGCCAAGGACCTGCCTGAGTTCATCGAAGTCGACCTGTCCAAGGCCGAAGTCGGCACCATCATCCACCTGTCGGACCTGAAAGCTCCGAAAGGCGTAGAGTTCGTCGCTCTGGCCCACGGTGATGACAAAGCTGTTGCCAACGTCCACGCCCCGCGCGTTGCCGCTGAAGCTGCTGAAGGCGCTGCCGAGTAATCCACTCGCACGCCGGCGTTGATCGGGTTACAGTGCCGCGCGCACCGTAACCCACCAACTCCAAGGAAGAGCCCCTGACGTGACCGCCATCCAGTTGATCGTCGGCCTGGGTAACCCCGGCCCCGAATACGAACAGACCCGGCATAACGCAGGGGCTCTTTTCGTTGAACGCCTCGCCAGCGCCCAGCGTGTTTCGCTGTCCGCTGACAAAAAGTATTTCGGCCTGACGGCTAAGTTCAGCCATCAGGGCAACGATGTTCGCCTGTTGATCCCCACCACCTACATGAACCGTAGCGGCCAGTCCGTGGCGGCTCTGGCCAATTTCTTCCGCATCAAGCCGGAAGCGATCCTGGTGGCCCACGACGAACTCGACCTGCCTCCCGGCGTCGCCAAGCTCAAGAAGGGCGGCGGCCACGGCGGGCACAACGGCCTGCGCGACATCATCGCGCAGCTCGGCAACCAGAACGACTTCCACCGCCTGCGGCTTGGCATCGGCCACCCGGGCGACGCCAAACTGGTCTCCAACTTCGTCCTGGGCCGGGCGCCACGCGCCGAGCAGGAGAAGCTCGACGCCAGCATCGATTTTGCCCTCGGCGTGATGCCCGACGTGCTGGCCGGCGACTTCGCCAAGGCCATGCGCGAACTGCACAGCCAGAAGGCCTGACACTTTACGAAAGGGGAATACCCATGGGTTTCAATTGCGGCATCGTCGGCCTGCCCAACGTCGGCAAGTCCACCCTGTTCAACGCCCTGACCAAGTCTGGCATCGCGGCGGAGAACTTCCCCTTCTGCACCATCGAGCCGAACAGCGGCATCGTGCCGATGCCCGACGCGCGCCTCAACGCCCTGGCCGAGATCGTCAAGCCGAACCGCATCCTGCCGACCACCATGGAGTTCGTCGACATCGCCGGCCTGGTCGCCGGTGCCTCCAAGGGTGAAGGCCTGGGCAACAAGTTCCTCGCCAACATCCGCGAGACCGACGCCATCGCCCACGTGGTGCGCTGCTTCGAAGACGAGAACGTGATCCACGTCTCCAACAGCGTCGACCCCAAGCGCGACATCGAGATCATCGACCTCGAACTGATCTTCGCCGACCTCGACAGCTGCGAGAAGCAACTGCAGAAGGTCGCCCGCAACGCCAAGGGCGGCGACAAGGAAGCCCTGGCACAGAAGGCCATCCTCGAGCAGCTCATCCCCCACTTCACCGAAGGCAAGCCTGCGCGCAGCCTGATGAAGAACATGAGCGCCGAAGACAAGGCGGTGATCCGCGGCTTCCACCTGCTGACCAGCAAACCGGTCATGTACATCGCCAACGTCGCCGAAGACGGCTTCGACAACAACCCGCACCTGGACGTGGTCAAGGCCATTGCCGAGGAAGAAGGCGCGGTGGTGGTGCCGGTGTGCAACAAGATCGAAGCCGAGATCGCCGAGCTGGACGACGGTGAAGAGAAAGACATGTTCCTCGAGGCCCTGGGCCTGGAAGAACCTGGCCTGAACCGCGTGATCCGCGCCGGTTACGAGCTGCTCAACCTGCAGACCTACTTCACTGCTGGCGTGCAGGAAGTACGTGCCTGGACCGTGCGCGTGGGCGCCACCGCCCCACAGGCAGCCGGCGTGATCCACACCGACTTCGAGAAAGGCTTCATCCGCGCCGAAGTGGTGGCCTACGACGACTTCATCCAGTTCAAGGGTGAGAGCGGCGCCAAGGAAGCCGGCAAGTGGCGCCTGGAAGGCAAGGACTACATCGTCAAGGACGGTGACGTGATGCACTTCCGCTTCAACGTCTGATGCCCCGCTCCTGAAAAAAACCCGCTCCGGCGGGTTTTTTTTCGCCTGCAGAAAAGCCCTACACCCCGCGCCAGCAAAGACCGACATGCATATCGGCAAATTTGCATGCCCAAATATTTCCACAAATGCATTGACTGCATATGCATACATGCATAACCTGTGTCTCGAGCCGGACAGCAACCGGTTGTTACACAGGCAGCGATGAACAGGCCTCGACTGTTCAGAGGGTTGGCAACTGGCCCGGGTGTGCAGCGTAAAGCACCACGATCAGTTTTCCGGCGGGCAGACGGCCGCGGTCGGAGTCACCAATTCGAAGCGCAACCGCATGGCGTCACCAGTCGTGGCCAGCGGTTGGACAACGCATTACTGAAAAGCCTGCATGGCGGGCTTTTTGGAATGCCGAGCATGACTTCGGCGGTTCTCCGAACCCTGTGGAAGCGGGCAATCCCCCCACGTACTCAACGATGCATTTCTCAGCCACCTCGCCCTGTAAGGAGGCCTCCCCATGAACCAGTTGAAAGCACTCACCACCTATCTGCTCGAACGCAAGCTGGTGCCTGCCGGGCAACTGCACGCCTGGGCCCAGCAGCTGGACCTGCAACTGGCCTGGACGCAAACCGAACTGGGCCTGCACATGGGCAACCTGCGCTACCGCGCCCTGTTCGACTTCGACGACTTCAGCGGTCATCCCGGGCGGCTGATGGCGCTCGCCGGCAGCTGGCTGGAAGCCAACGACCCCGGGCGTCACCTGTTCGCCCTGCCGGCACCGGCCCTCGCCGTCAAGCAGAAGGTCCCGGGCAGCGACCTGCTCGATGTGTCGCTGGTCCTGGAGTTCGTCGAGCCGCTTTACCTGACCGAGGACACGGCCGGCGAGATCGAGGTGTTCGGCAAGACCTGGTCATTCCAGCCCTACGACCTGTGGGTCGCCGAGCAAGGCGATATCGCCCTGCCGGGCAGCCCCCTCCCCTGACCCATTACCCGGGCTGTAACGCCCGCCCCGCCAGCAACCTGATCGGCAGGTCCTGGCACACCCCTTCAATCACCCCGCTAACGAGGCAACCTATGGCACTCGGTAAAATCAGCGTGAACAATCTCAACCTCGGCCAGGGTGCCGTGACCGAGATCGAACGCTACTTCCTCTTCATCGGCCCCGCCGCCAAGAACGTCGGCAAGCTGTTGACCCTGAACACGGACAGCGACCTGGACAACGAGCTGGGCGTGACCGCCAGCGACCTGAAGACCCAACTGATCGCCGCCCGGGCCAACGGTGGCGACCGCTGGGCCTGCCTGGCCGCGCCGATCGGCGCCGAAGGCGACTGGGCAAGCGCCCTGGAGTACGCCCAGCAACACGGCTACTCGGTCGAAGGCATCGTCATCACCAAGCCGGCGACCGCTGGCGCGGAACTGCTGGCCATGCACACCGCCGCCGAACAGCTGAACGCCCGCTATGGCCGACGTTCGTTCGTCCTGGCCGCGTCCGCCGGCATCCTGCCGACCGTGACCTGGTCGGATTACCTGCTCGAGCAGAAGGCGCTCACCGACGGTATCGCCGCGCCACGTGTCGTGGTGGTGCCGCAGCTGCACGGCAACGACCTGGGCGTGCTCGCCGGGCGCTTGGCCAACGCCGCCTGGAGCATCGCCGATACCCCGATGCGCGTCGCCAGCGGCCCTGTCCTGGGCCTGGGCACGGTGCCCGCGGACAAGGACGGCGTGCCACTGCCATCGGCGGTGCGCAGCGAGCTGGACAAGGCACGCTTCTCCGTCTCGCAGACCTACCCGGACTACGAGGGCGTGTACTGGGGCGATGCCAACATGCTCGACACCGCCGCCAGCGACTTCCAGGTCCTGGAATACCTGCGCCTGGCCGACAAGGCCGCCCGCCAGGTCCGCCCGCTGCTGATCCGCCGCATCGGCGACCGTCGCCTGAACAACAGCCCCGCCAGCATGGCCGCCAACACCAGCGCGCTGATGGCGCCGCTGCGACGGATGGCCAAGGCGGTGAAATTCGCCGGCGAAGTGTTCCCCGGCGAAATCCAGCCACCGCGCGACGGCGACCTGGTCATCGTCTGGAAAAGCCACACCCAGGTGGAAGTGTTCATTCGCATCCGCCCGCACAACTGCCCCAAGGACATCACCGCGAACATCGCGCTGGACCTTTCCCAGGACAACCAGGAGTAACCCATGGCCAAGATCAGTGGCTTGAACTTCGACATCAACGTGGGCGACCTGAAGATCCACGTTGAGAGCGCAACCCTCGACATCACCGACAACAGCGCCGTGGCGCACACCAAGGGTGTGCCTGACGGCTGGGTCGCCGGCAACGTGACCGCCAGCGGCGAGCTGGAGGTGGACACCAGCAACTTCAACCTGATCATCGAAGCCGCCGCCAAGGCCGGCAGCTTCCGTCAGCTGGGGACCTTCGACCAGCTGTTCTACGCCAAGACCCCCACCGACGAGATCCGCGTCGAGGCCTTCGGCTGCCGCCTCAAGATCTCCAACCTGCTCAACATCGACGCCAAGGGCGGCGAGAAGACCAAGCACAAGCTGCCGTTCGACGTCACCAGCCCGGACTTCGTCCACGTCAACGGCGTGCCGTACCTGTCCTTCGCCGAGGTCGAGGGCCTGAGCTGATGGTGTGCCCATTCGACCGCGCCCAGGCCCTGGAACAGCTCAGGCGTGATCTGGCGATCGCCGCCGTCCGTGGCCGACGCGTGGCGACTGGGCCCAGCCTCACCCACTGCACGGACTGCGGCGACGAGATCGCCGAGGCGCGCCGCGCCCTGGGCGGCATGCGCCGCTGCGTTCCCTGCCAACAGCTTCACGAGCGCGGCCGCTGAACACAGCGCCCGCCACGTTCTTTTCGATTCCCGTATTCCAATGGAGTAGTACCCCATGACCCAACGCACCGAAATCACCCTGGAAGTCGGCGACCTGTCCCTGGACTTCGCCATCGATCCGGCGCTGATGACCAAGTACATCAACGCCCTGACCCCCTCCAACAAGGTCGCTCCGGCCAACAACCTGCTGGTCACCGCCGTGAAACCCGAGCACAAGGACCAGCTCAAGCCGCTGCTGGCCAACCCGATGACCGTTATCCAGCTGGCCGGCGCCCTGGTCGAGGAGTACGCCCCAACCGTGGAAGTCACCGTAAAAAAGCGCTCGGCCACGCAGAGCGACTGACCGAGGACGGCCTGGGCCAACTGCTGGCCCTGGCCGAACGCTGGCTGCCCGGTGCGCCGTCCACGCCCGAGAACCTGGGCACGGCCAAGTGGCTGGAGGACGAGCACTGGCGGCGAATGGAAATCGCCATCGCCAACGGCATCGCCCGTGCATTCAATGGAGGCTGACATCCCATGAGCGCGAACAACGCAATCAGCCGGCTGGATTTCATCCTGTCGCTGACCGATAAAGTCACCGCGCCGCTGGCGAGGATGACCCAAGGGTTCAACAATCTGAGCGAAAAAAGCCAGGCCGCCATCAAGCAGATCAGCGAGGGCACGCAGAGGCTGCAAAGCTCTGCCGGCAGCTTTGGCACCTTCCTTGAGCCCGCCCTGGAAATGAACCGTGCCCTTGGGGATGTACGCTCGCTCGGCGTGGCCGAGGACGCCCTGGAGGCCTTGAACAAGAAAGCCCTGATGTTCTCCATCGCCTATGGCGAGAACGCCCGGGACTTCGTCGCCTCGGCGTACAAGATCGAGGGCGCGATCAAAGGTCTGTCCGGCTCCCAGTTGGCCACGTTCACCTACGCCAGCAGCGTGCTGGCCAAGGCCACCAAGTCCGACCAGGGCGTGATGGCCGAGTATGTCGGCACGATGTACAACCTGCAGAAGCAGCAGGCCGACGCCATGGGCAAGGGCCAATGGGTCAAGATCCTGGGCGGGCAGACCGCCCTGGCGGTCCAGCTGTTCCGCACCAGCGGCGAACAGATGAAGGATGGTTTCAAGGAGGCCGGTGCCCAGGCCTCCGCCGCCGGCATCGGCCTGGCCGAGCAGATGGCCGTGATCGGCAGCCTGTCCGGCAGCATGGACGGCAGCGCGGCCGGCGGGCTTTACAAAGCCTTCTTCGAGAACATCGAGGACGCCTCGGACAAGCTCGGCATGAAGTTCACCGACGCCAATGGCAAGGTCCTGCCGATGCTCGACATCCTGGCCAAGCTGCAGGGCAAGTTCGGCGACCTGCGCGGCGCGGCGGCCAACGCCAAGATCACCGAGGCCTTCGGCGGTGAGGCGGCTCAGCTCATCGGCGCCCTGGCCCAGGACACCGACCGCCTGAAGAACGGCATCGACAAACTCGGCCAGGTACGCGGCCTGGAACAGGCCGAACAGATGGCCAAGGCCATGGTCGACCCCTGGCAGCAGTTCGGGGCTGCCGTGAAAGCGCTGCGTATCGCCTTCGGCCAGGCGCTGATTCCCATCCTGCAACCGCTGATGACACGCCTGGTCGAGATCGCCCAGACCCTGGTCCGCTGGATCAAGCTGTTTCCCAACATCACCCGGGTGATCGCCATCGCCACCCTGGCGATCCTTGGCACCAGCGCCGCGCTGACCGCGCTTGCAGTGCTGAGCGGACTGGCCCGGATAGCCATGCTGGGGGCACAGGCCGCCTGGGCCCTGCTCAACATGACCGGTTTGAAGAGCATCTTCATGTTCCTCCGGCACGCCTTGGTGCTGTCGATCTTCCTGACAAGCCTGATCGCCATGTACGCCTGGATGGGGATCGTGAGGCTCGCCACCCTTGCCTGGCAAGGCGCGCTCTGGCTGGTGAACGCCGCACTCCTGGCCAACCCGATCATCCTCATCATCGCGGGCATCATCGCGTTGGTCGCTGCCGTGGTCCTGGTCATTGCCTACTGGGACGAGCTCAAGGCCGCGTTCCTGGACAGTGCCGCCTTCCAGTGGGTCAGCGCACAGCTGGACGCACTGAGCACGTGGTTCACCGACATGGGCGGCTGGACCGGCATGGCCAAGGCGGCCTGGGACGGCATCGTCAAGATCTTCCGCAGTTCACTCGACCAGGTGATCGAGTGGTTGAACAAGATCCCGGGCGTCAACATCGAGACCTCGTTCGCCGATCTGCCGGAAGCACCCAAGGTGCCAGGGCTTGCCAGCCAGGTCGCGCCGATCGGCGTACTGCCCATGAGCAGCACGCAGCCACTGCTCAAGACCCTGATGCAGGTGCCACCTGCGGCCCCGCACACGGCTTCGATGGCACCCGCTGCCCTCGCCCCCAGCATGGCCAGCGCGCCGGTCGAGCAACTCGAGCAGCAGCGCCAGCGCATGACCCAGACCGCACTCAACCTCTCGCCGGCCAGCCCGACGAGCGTTCCCCAGGGAGGCCTGATGAACCAGATCCAGAACACCACCCAGACGCAGGACCGGCGCATGCATGTCGAGAAGGTGGAGATCAACACCAGCAAGGCCATGAACCCGCTGGAGCTGGAACAGATGATGGCAATGGCGGTGGGCTGATGAGTGACTACATCGACCTGCTGATCCACGACAACGACCTGGTCCTGGACCCTTCCCACCAACCGCTGCTGATCGAGGACCGGGCCAGCATCGCTCAGGACATCGCCCACATGATCCGCGACAGCGGCCTGCTGGTGACCCTGGTGGCCGAGCGCAGCCGCCAGCGCCAGGCCGACTGCATCCTGCAACTGGAGCTGCTGGTGGAGGACGACGAGCGCCTGCTGCCGGGTACGGCCCGCGTCCTGGAAGAGCATCCGGGCCACTACCTGGTCACGGCGAAAACCCTGAAATTCGGTGATATCGAGGTATACCTGTGAGCGACTTGGACTTTCGCAAGGTGCTGGCCGACGCCGGCATTCCCACCACTGAGGCGGCCCTGCACCAGGCCTGGGAGGCCGAAGTGGCCGCCCAGGGCAGCAAGCTCAGCAACACCAGCGCCTACTCGCCGTTCTGGCGCGTGGTGACGGCGCTGGTGACCAAGCCGGTGCTGTGGCTGGTCGGTTTCATCAGCGACACCGTGCTGCCCAACTTCTTCGTCAAGACGGCCAGCGGCGCCTGGCTGGACAGCCTGGCCTGGGCGGTGAACGTCGAGCGCAAGGGCGCGACCAAGGCCCAGGGCCAGCTGTTGTTCACCCGTGAGAACAGCGCCGGCGAGCTGCTGATGCGCGCCGGCGTGGTGGTGCAATCCGCCGCGATCAACGGCCACGTCTACCAGCTGGTGACGGTCGAGGATGCTGTGTTCCCCGACGGCCGCCTGCAACAGTCGGTCAAGGTCCAGGCGCAGCAGGTAGGCAGCGGCTACAACCTGGCGCCCGGCTACTACGCCATCCTGCCCGAGCCGGTGCAGGGGATCGTCCAGGTGGTCAACGACGACGGCTGGATGACCTCGCCCGGAGCCGACCCCGAGCCCGACGATCAGCTGCGCCTGCGCACCCGCAACCAGTTCAGCGCGGTCAACCAGTGGCACACCGACGCGGTCTACCGCGCCATGATCGCCGCCTTCCCGGGGGTGCGCCCCGATGGCGTGTACTTCCTCCACGACGCACCGCGTGGTCCGGGCAGCGCCAACGCCTACGTGCTGTTCGACGCCGACGTGCCGGCGGAATCGTACCTGGAGCAGATCAACGCCCACGTGCGCGACCAAGGCAACCACGGCCACGGCGACGACCTGCTGGTGATGGTCATGCCCGAGACCCGCCACGACATCGCGCTGACGGTCTGGCCGCAGGCGAACCTGACGGCGAAGCGGCGCGAGGCGCTGCAGCAAGGCATCACCCAGTTCATCCGTGCGGCGTTCCGCGAAAGCACGGCCAGCGACTATCGCCCGACCCTGACCTACCCACAGTCGCGGTTCTCCTTCAGCCGCCTGGCCGAGGAGCTGCACCAGGCCTTCGCCGACATCGAGTCGCTGCATTTCGCCAGCGAGGACATCGTCTCGCAGCTGAGCATCGCGCGCATCGCCAACCTGCGGGTGGACCTGGTATGAGCCCGCTGAAACTGCCGTTCTGGCTCGCCGGCACCGAACTGACCAAGCTCAAGGACGCCGCCCAGGCCTGGTGGGCCAGGGTGACCGAGTGGCTGCGCTGGCCGCTGCTGCAGATGGACGCCGAGACCTGCCACCTCACCGTGCTGGACCTGCTCGCCTGGCAGCGGGACATCACCCGCTTCAAGGACGAACCGGAAAGGCTGTACCGACTGCGGGTGAAGTTCGCCTTCATCAACGCGGTCGATGCCGGCAGCACTGCGGGGCTCAAGCGCATCCTGCGCCGGCTTGGCGTGGGCTATGTCGAGATCGACGAACGCCTGGCCGGCCGCGACTGGGACGTGGTCCTGCTGCGCCTTTCCGACTCGCAGCTGTCGGAGAACCCCGAGCTGCTGCGGGTACTGATCCAGCAGTACGGCCGGACCTGCCGCCGCTACGACTTCGTCAGCATCACCCCCGTCACCCTGCGCATCGGCGCAGCTCAATTCAACGACGACCAGCAGACGCTGGTCGCCACGCTTTAGGAGTCCGCCGTGGCCAGAATCACTTTCGCGGGCGAAAGCCTGATCGCCCAGAAGCAGGGGGCCAAAGAAGTCCTGCAGATCACCCGCTTCATCTACGCCAATGTACCCGGGCTCGACCCGAACACGCCGGTCGACCGCGCCGCGACCAAGCCGCCGGCCAGCCAGATCGTGCACAGCTACGACATCCCGGCGGGCAACAGCGGCTACGTGAACCCCAACCAGGTCGTCTACAGCTCGATGCTGGGCAGCGACATCGGCGACTTCGACTGGAACTGGATGGGACTTGAAAGCGCCGAGGGCGTACTGTTCGCCGTGGCCTACCTGCCGCTGCAGCAGAAGCGGCGCAACATCCCGCCGCTGCAGATCGGCAACAACGTCACCCGCAACATCCTGGTGGAGTACAGCGGCGCCCAGGAGCTTACCGGCATCACCATCGATGCCAGCACCTGGCAGCACGATTTCACCGTGCGCCTGAAAGGCATCGACGAGCGCGAGCGCCTGAGCAACCGCGACGTGTATGGGCGAGCGTGCTTCTTCGGCGACGGTCTGCAGTTCCAGAAAGTGGGTGACAACTACCAACTGGCAGCGGGCATTGCCTACCTGGAAGGCATGCGCCTGGAGCTGCCCAAGGCCGTGCCGCTGAGCCCGCCGCAAGGGGCGACCCAAGTGTGGATGCACATCACCTGGCAGCGCAAGCTGAACGATGTGATCCCCAGCTGGAAGGTGGTCTACCTGCCCGACCAGCAGGATTCCGTCACGCCAGACGGCTGGGTCTACTGCATCCAGCTGGCGGACATCACCAGCGCCGGAGTCATCGCCGACAAGCGCAAGTCCGCCCCCATCGCCGGCCCGCTGGTAGAGCACTTCGCCAGCCGCAAGTCGGTTGCGGACCTCGAGAACGGTGTCACCTCCGCCGGCAAGGCGCGCCAGCTGGCCGAAGCGCGTCAGATCGCGTTGCAGGGCGATGTCGTCGGACGAGTGGACTTCGACGGCTCCAGGAACGTGGCGATCCAGGCCACGCTTGCGGACATCGGCGTGGTGCCCGGGACTTACTCCAAAGTCACGATCAATGGCAAAGGCCAGGTCATCGGCAGCGAGGCACTGCTGCAGATCGACATCCCCAACCTTGACTGGAGCAAGATCACCAGCGGCAAACCGACCACCCTGCAAGGGTACGGCATCACCGATGCTATCAAACGCGGCGACTATGGATTAGCGACCAACTTCGCCTCCCTGAGCCCGGTCGACACGATCGGACTGGCCGGCGGCTTTCACACAATAGCCGACGGCGCGACCTCGCTGGCGAACTATTGCAGCGTGCTCAACATGCCGTACTACTCCGAGAAGTTCTCGGCTCAGATCGCGATGAGCCAGGGAGGCCCTGGAGTGCGCATGTTTGCCCGCGCCACGACCAACCAGGGGCAATGGACCCCAACCGTCGAGGTGTTCCATACCGGAAACCTGACGCCCGGTGCCATCGTTCCGCCAGGGACGCTCGTCCAGACTTTCAGCCATGCGGCACCGACGGGCACGCTTCGCTGCAATGGCGCGGCCGTCAGCCGGACGACCTTCGCAGCGTTGTTCGCGGCAATCGGCACCTCTTTCGGAGCAGGCGACGGGGCGACTACGTTCAACCTGCCAGATACCCGTGGCCTGTTCATCCGTGATGTCGATGACGGCAAAGGCCTGGATCTTGGACGAACACCAGGCACGGTCCAGCAAAACCAGAACCAGTACCACGCCCACTCAGCATCCTCGGGCAATGCCGGCTGGCACGCCCATGGCGGGAGCACCACCTCGGTCGCGGGTAGCCATACCCACGCCTTCAACTACGTGAATACGCCGACCACCCAGGATATCCCCGGGATCGGCGCGGCCATGCACCAGGCAGGCGTGAATTGGGCCGCCACCAACCGTATCCAAGCCGCCGGCGATCACAGCCATACCCTGAACATCGTTGGCGACGGCGTTCACGCTCACCCGGTAACGGTAGATCCCTCCGGCGGTAGCGAAGCACGCCCCGTGAACATGGCCCTGTACTACTACATCAAATACTGAGGTGCCCGATGGCAAAGACGAAAACGGTCTACCAGACCTCCCCACTGGGCTTGTTCACTGGCACCGCCGAAGCGGACGAGTCGCCGCTGGAGCCCGGCGTGTTCCTGATCCCCGGCGGCTGCGTGGAGACGGCGCCGCCGTCGATCCCCGAGCACAAGGCCGCACACTGGAATGGCCAGACCTGGTCCCTGGTGGACTACTACGACGGCCTGGTGGTCTTCAGCATTACCACCGCCGAGGCCCTGACCATCACCGGCATGGGGCCGGTCCCCTCGGGTTACACGGTGAAAAAGCCCGGACCGGACCAGGTGTGGAAGAACGGCGAATGGGTGGACGACACCACCGCCGTTCTGGCCAAGCTCCACCAGCAGAAGCTGGGCGAGATCAACACCGGCTGCGCGCAGTACATCGAGGCCGGCTTCGATTCGTCGGCCCTGGGCGAGGCACACCGCTACAGCAGTTCGCTGGAGGACCAGGTCAACCTGACCGGCCTGGTGTTCAGCGGCCTGGACAGCGCCTACCCCTGCACCGGCAGCGATGGCGTGCGCCAGTTCCTGGCCCATACCCGCGACCAGTTGCTGCAAGTTAACAAGGACCTGGTCCTGTTCAAACAGTCGGCCCTGCAACACGCCGACCAACTCAAGCGTGACGCGGCGAAGGCGCTGCAGGACAAGAAACTCGGCACGCTGCGCGCCATCCAGTGGACGGTGCCGGCATGAGCTGGTCGCCCGTCACCTTGCGCTGGCCCGCTGAGGCGACCCGCTGGATGGGCCAGCTCGACGCCGCCAAGGCCCTGGCCGGCAGCGAGCTGGCCAGTACCGCCCAGCGCCTGAGCGGCCTGCAGGGCCTGGCCAGCACCAACCCCGGCCCAGTCGGTGCCGCAGCCAAGGGCGCGATCGAGGCCGGGCGCCAGGCCCTGGCCGAACAGCTGGGCGAAGTGCCCAGGTGCCTGGTGGTGACGCCGTTCCAGAGCGGTATCGGCCAGGGGCGTGGCTACCAGCGCTTCCTGTCCGCGCCGAACCTGCTGCAGCAGTTGGCCAACAAGCTTACCGACGCCACCGACAACGGCAGCCCCCAGGGTGAGCAGCACGCACTGTGCCTGCTGTTCCTGGGTACCCGCCACGATCAGCTGGCCGCCGGCCTGGCCCGCTTCAACGCCCTGATGCCGATCCCCGAACTGGTGCGCGCGCAACGCCGCGCCGAACACCTGGCCCGGCTCGAAACCGAGAAATGGCAGATTCCCCAGGCCACCGCCCTGCCGCGCTGGGAAACCTTGCCGCTGGAGCGCTGCACAGTGCTGAAAGCCGCGCAGCAGTCGCTGGCCGGGCAGATCGCGGTGCTGGAAAGCTACGCCGCCGACAGCTCGCCCATGAGCGACCTGGCCGGGCTGGCGGCGCGCAAGGCCAACCAGCAGCAGGTCCGTGACCAACGCCTGGCCGACCTGCGCCAGCTGCTGGAGGGCGGCCAGGCCGACAGCTCGGTACGCACCCGCCTGCTGGGCCCGGGCAACAACACACAACTGCGCCGCATGCTGCTCGAAGGCGATGCCCCGGGGCATGAATGGGTGATGAGCGCCGGCGTGATCCTGGTCGGCTCGGCCAAGGGCCTGAGCTTCGTTCGTGAAATGGTGGGTTTATGACACTGCTACTGTTGGACGGCCAGCCCGTCGAAGGCAAGACCCTGAAAGTCACCGGCAACCTGCGCATCGAAGCCGAGGACCTGTCCGGCCAGACCAGCAACACCGACACCGCGCACAAGGGCTTCAAGCCCAAGACCCTCACGGTCACCCTGACCATCCCCTACGTCAACGGCGCCTGGCTGCGCAGCCTGATGCGCCTGGCCGAAGCTACCGAGAGCGGCGGCCAGCTCAAGACCTACCGCATCGTCAACGACACGGCCGAGGCCTTTGGCATCCGCCAGGTGCGCTTCGCCGAGAACGTCAACGCCCGGGAGGACGACTCGCTGGCCTGCTGGCGGGTACAGTTCGGCCTGGCCGAAAAGACCTCCAACCCGGAAAAGGTCGAGAAGCGCCGCGCCAAAAAACGCGTCAAGGCCCAGGCCGCTCCGGGGGCGGCGGTGGGCGCGAAAGAGGAGGAAGAGGAGAAGGACCCGGAGTTGACCAGCTTCGAGCGCCTGCTGAAAAAAGTGGATGACTGGCTGGGAGAGAAGTCATGAAGCTGCATCAGGTACTCAATGTCGGCGGCGAGCGTTACGAGCTGGTCAGGGCGGACGTGCGCCTGGAGCTGCGCAACCCGGGGCGGGCGACCTTCATCGTCCAGGCCGAGGCGCCCCTCAAGGGCCTGGTCACCCTCGACATCGGCTACAACGACAGCCCGCTGCAGCGGCATTTCATCGGCTACGTCGAGCGCTGTACCAGCGCCAATGCCAGGCAGCAATTGCTGTTCTGCCGTGAACTGGCGGCGATCCTGGCCAGGCCGCTGCCGATGAACCTGCGCCACGTCGACCTGCGCGGCGTGCTCGACCAGATCGGCCAGCAGACCGGCCTGCGCTTTCGCGTGCCCGAGCGGCCCTACGCGTCGGTGCGCGCGCCGTTCTTCTACAGCCTGGCCGCCGGCTTCCAGGCCATGGAAAGCCTGGCCCAGGTCTTCGACATCCCCGACTTCATCTGGCAGCAGCAGGGCAACGGCGAGGTCTACGTAGGCAGCTGGGCCGACAGCTACTTCGGCGCGCGCCCCGCGCTGCAACTGCCCATGGAGCTGTTCGACAACTACCAGGGCAACCAGAGCGCCAGCATTGCGGCCCTGCCGGGGCTGCGTCCGGGCGCACCGATCAACCACGGCGAGCGCGTGACCCATGTCGCGCTGGCCGACAGCCAGATGGCCATACGATGGAAGACGCAATCCGCCGCGCCGTAGCGCGCCAGTTCCCCGAAATCACCGGCGGCTATCACCTGCCGCGCTTCGGCCGCGTGGTCGCGGTGCCCGATGCGCCGGCGGCGCCCGGGCTATGCGACGATTTCCGCCCGCGCTTCGGCGTCGATGTCCAGGTGCTGCTGCCGGACGGCGAGCCCGACCCGACGCTACCGGTGTTCACCAGCCTGCCGCTGCCGGCACCCATGGGCGGCCAGGAACGCGGCATGTTCGGCTTCCCCGAGGAGGGCACAACGGTGGTGCTGTCGTTCGCCTACGGGCTGCCGCACAAGCCGTTCATCCAGCAGATCCTGCCCCACGGGCTGAGCCTGCCCAAGGTGCCGAAGGGCGACCTGGTGTGGCAGCACAGCGAGGCCTGCCAGCAGCGCGCCGACGCCGACGGCAACTGGCTGCGTCAGACCGATGGGCGGATCCGCGACAAGGCGATCGAGCGTGAAGTCGAGGCGCTGGCCAACACCGAGCAGTTCCAGAGCCATGCCCGGACGGTGGACGACCACTCGACCGAGACCGTCGGCGGGGTCAAGAAGATCGAGGCCCTCGGCGCGCTCAAGCTGCTGTCCGGCGGCTCCGCCAGCCTGGCTGCCCTCGATGACTTGCACCAAGCCACCGGGCGCGACCTGAACCTGGCGGTGGGGCAGAAACTCAACGCAGCGATTGGCGGCGACGTCCAGGAGCGGATCGAGGGCCTGCGCCACAGCGTGGTGAAGATCAGCCAGCGCCTGCAGGCGCCGAAGACCTGGCTGGGCTCCGAGGCGGTGAACGTGCTGCAGGTGCTCTGCGACCTGCTCGACCTGGTTCAGGAAATGAACACCGAGCTGGCCGGGCACGTGCACGGGCCCACGCCACCACCTGGCAATGCGGCGGCCTTCAGCGGCGCGGCGGTGCGGGCCCAGGCCATGGGACTCAAGTTGAAGCCGATCACGCTGTGATCTTCAGGGCATTTCGCATTCGCGGGGCCAGCCCGCTCCCACAGGTTCAGCCTTGAGCCTGTGGGAGCGGGCTGGCCCCGCGTTGCGTTTGGGCGGAAAAAGTTGAGTGTTCGCACGACTGACTGCCAGAAGACTTGGATTTACCCCATCGGGAACAGCTTTGCAGCATCACCAGCGTGGGAGCGGGCTTGACCCGCGATCACCGGCGAAGCCGGTGCCATGCCTATAATCGCGGGGCAAGCCCACGCTGGTGATGATTCCCTGCGCGACCTCTCAGCCCATGGAGTCCTGTTCAGCCTGAAAGAACCCAAAGCTTCATCGCCTGCGCACAACCGTCTACAATCCCTCCTGCTTGAACCGGGATAACCGAAGCACTGCCTCGAAACCCGATGGACCTGACCACTGCCGGTCAACCGTCGGGACAAATGGGTCCGGACCTTGGCCGGCCCGTTTATCGGAGGCAACACATGAGCCCGCGTATCTGGCTGCTGGCCCTGGCGACATTCGCCACGGGCATGGCGGAAAACATCACGGTCGGCATCCTGCCGGCCCTGGCCGATGGCCTGCAGGTCCCGCTCGGGATCGCCGGGCAACTGACCACGGTCTTCTCCCTGAGCTTCGCCCTCGCCGCCCCCTTCTCTCCCCTGCTGACCACCCGTTTCCCGTTGCGCCGACTGCTCTGCATCACCCTGGCCCTGTTCGCCTTGTGCAACCTCGCCGCGGCCCTGGCGCCGGGCTATACCGCGCTGCTGCTCGCCCGCATCGGCATGGCCACGACCAGCGCCCTGACCTGCCTGACCTGCACCCTGATGGCCACGCGCCTGGTGCCCGAAGCCCTGCGTGGCCGAGCCATTGGCGTGATCTTCATGGGCATCTGCAGCTCACTCGTGCTGGGCGTTCCCGCCGGAATGCTGCTATGTGACGTGCTGGGCTGGCGCGGGGTGTTCACTGGCCTGAGCCTGCTGGCGATCGCAGTGCTGCTGATGGCCTGGCGCGGGCTGCCGCAACTGCAGAGCAGCGAACGCATCGCCCTGGGCAGCTACCTGCGCCATCTGCGCGACAGTCGCCTGGTGGCCGCCCAGGGCGTGTCGCTGTTGATGATCGCCGGGCACTTCACGGTGTTCGCCTACCTGGCCCCTTATGCCCGGCAGGTCGCCGACATCCCCGTGCAATGGCTGGCCGCCCTGTTCGCCGCCTTCGGAATCGCCGGCGTCTCGGGCGGCTATGCCGGCGGCTGGATGGCGGACCGGCTCGGTGCAGGCCGCTCCATCGCCCTGGCGCCACTGCTCTATCTCGCCAGCTTGCTGGTACTGCCCCTGAGCGTCGGCACGCCCTGGCTGTTCCTGTCGGCGATGATGCTCTGGGGCGGGCTCAGCTGGACCACCTCGCCCGTGGTGCAGAGCTACCTGGCGACCCGTGGCCCGGATACCTTCCCGGCGGGCATGAGCCTGAACATGTCGGCCATGCACCTCGGTGTCGGGCTGGGTTCGGCCATCGGCGGCGTGGTGATCACCGGGGCGACGCTGGCGGCCACCCCCTGGGCCGGCGCCGCGCTGACCGCGTTGGCGGCAGGCCTGGCGTTCTGGTCGGCCCGCCCACCCGCAGAGCCTGGTTTCAACGAGCGCGAACCGGCGTAGCGGCCTGCTGCTCCTGCTCGAAGGCATCGGCCAGGTAGTCGATCAGCTTGCGCACCGCGGGCATCAACCCGCGACGAGAAGGGAACAACGCCACCACCTCCCCTTCCCGTGGCGCCCAGTCGTCGAGGACATGCACCAATCGCCCGGCGGCCAGGTCGTCGCGCACCGCCTCCTCGGGCAACAGCACCGCGCCCACGCCGGCCAGGGCGGCCTCGCGCAGCACCGCGAGGTCGTCCGACACCACGCGGGGTCGATGGCGCACGGCAGCCTCGGCGCCTGCGGGCCCGACCAGCATCCAGGAGGCGTCCTGCACATTGGCGCCCCAGTTCAAGCTCGGCAGAACCTGGAGCCCTTCCGGCGACAGCGGGCGCCCGTGTTCGGCGAACAGGCCGGGCGCGGCCACCAGGCACTGCCGGCTCGGGGCCAGGCGACGCATCACCAGCTCGCTGCTTTCCAGTGGCTGGTGCTGCACGCTCAGCACCAGGTCGAAGCCCTCGCCGATCACATCCACCCGGCGGTTGTAGCTCTTGACCAGCAGCTCGACCACCGGGCATTGCGCCATGAAGCGCGCCAGCATCGGCGCCAGCCGCGAATCGAGCAACGCGGTGCTGCTGGCCAGGCGCACGATGCCGCGGGGCTCGGCGCGGTTGCGTTCGACCGCATCCTCGGCGGCGACGGCCTGCTCGAGCATACCCAGGCAATGGCGGTAATACTCCAGCCCCACCTCGGTCACCTGGAACTGCCGCGTGGAGCGCTGGATCAGGCGCACGCCGAGGCGCTCCTCGAGTTTGGCCACGCGCCGGCTGAGGCGGGACTTGGGCAGGCCAAGGATGCGCCCGGCGGGCGCGAAGCCGCCGTGCTCCACCACCTTGGCATAGAGATAAAGGTCGTTCAGGTCGAACATCGGCAACACTCGTCCACGGCTCACTGCTGCATCATCCGTCATTCTTCGAGGATCGTCACAGTGGCGGTGGTCCCGGCCCGCAAAGCAGGCGCCTCGGCATTCTTGGGCTCCAGGCGCAGGCGTACCGGCACGCGCTGGGCCAGCTTGACCCAGGTGTAGTTCGGATTGACGTTGGCCAGCAGGCGGTTGCCCGGCTGGTTCTCACGGTCGGTGATGGCGTAGGCGATGCTCTCCACCGTGCCCTGCAACGCCTGGCCATTCATCAGCACGATGCGCGCCCGGCTGCCGACGGCGATGCGCGGCAGCTTGGTCTCCTCGAAGTAGCCACTGACATGGAACGAATCGCTGTCCACCAACGCCAGTAACGCGGCGCCCGGTTGCGCGAAGTCGCCCTGGCGGGTCAGCAGGTTGGTGACATGACCATTGACCGGCGCCAGCACCTCGGTGCGCTGCAGGTCAAGCTGTGCCTGTTCCAGCGTGGCTTCGGCCAGTTGCACATTGGCTTGCGCCAGGCCGAGGCTGGACTGCTCGCGCAGCAGGTCGGCCTGGGCCACAGCCACATCAGTCTTGGACTTTTCCCACTCCTCGGCGGAAATGGCCGACAGTGACTGCAGCTTGCCCCGGCGCTGTTCCTCGCTACGCCGCTGCTTGAGCAATGCCTGGTTGGCGACGATGTTCGCCTGCGACTGCCCCAAGGCTGCCCGTGCCACCTCGACCGCGCGCCGGGCATGCAGCACGGCCAGTTCATAGCGCGCCGGGTCGATGCGCAACAGCAGGTCGCCCTTGTGCACGAACTGATTGTCCCGCACCGGCAGGGCGACGATTCGGCCACTGACCTCCGCCGCCAGGGTGACCACATCGGCCCGCACCCGTGCGTCGCGGGTCCAGGGCGCCTGGGTATAGTGCGTCCAGGCCAGCCAGCCCAGCACGATGGCAACGGTCAGCATGACCAGGGTCAGGCTGCGCGACAACAGCGGCTTGATCGACGACATCTACCTGCTCACTCCCATCCACAACAACAGGGCCGCGCAAATCGCGGTGTACAAGGCACCCTGGAACAGCGCCGGATGCCAGACGAATGCCAGCACGCCCACCCGGCGCAACAAGGCATCGACCAGCAGAAACAACGGCAGCGCCAGCAGCAGCGCCTGGGCGATGGGCGGCAGGTAGACCCCGCCCACCTCGAAATCAATGGGCATTGGCCACCTCCGGCAACAGCCGCGATCGTTCAGCTTCCAGCACCTGGCGATAACGCGCCAGCAACTGCCCGGCCACCGCCAGCGCCACCCGCAGGATGAACAGTCGGCGCAAGGCGTCACGCCCCATCTGCCCTGGCGCGCCATGCAGGGCATCGAGCAACTGCGCCTGATCGTCCAGTTCCCGTAACAGCGGATCGAGCGCTACCGCGCCCTGGCCACCGACGAAGTCGGCGACGCCCTGCAGGCTTTCCCGCAAGCGTGTCCGGGTCGCCGATGGCAACGCCAGATCACTGTTGGACAAAGCACGCGCCTGGCCCAGGGCGATGGCCAGCGCCGGGCATACCAGCGCGCACTCGACACGCTCGCGCGAGGTCATGTCCGCAGCGGCCGGCAACAGACCAATCAGCGCCGACAGGCGATCAAGCAGCAGGCTCTCGAAGGCGAACTGCCCGGCCAGCGAACCGCTCCCGAGCACCTGGCGGCGCACATCCTCACGGGTCTGGCGAAACAATCGGGCGATGCGTTTCTGCGCATTGAACGGAAAGACCAGCGCAAACACGGCCATCGCCAGCACCCCGGCCACCAGGTAGCCACCGGCGAACTCGAACCACTGGATATCGCTGTTGTGATAGGCCCCGACATTCTGCGGCCCGATCATCAACAGGCTGATCAGGCCGATGCCCATGCCGATCCCCGCGGTCATCGGGTTGGCCAGGCCGACCGCCGCCAGGTACAGCAACGGTGCCAGGCACAGGGCAAGCATCTCGAAGTCGGTGAACAGCGGCAGCAGGGCGAACTGATAGAGCGCCGACAAGCCCATGCCCACCAACAGCCCGCGGTTGTAGTTCTGGCTGGCCAGCAGCGGTCGGGGCAAGGTCGCCATCAGCGAACACATCACGCCCATCAGGATCACCGCCGAACGCGCGCCATCCCAGGCGCTCTCGATCCACAACCCGCCGATCAGCAGCAGGGCCAGGCAGGCGCGCACGGCGTTCATCGCCGCCAGCGGCCAGTCCAGGTGCAAGGCGCTGGCGCGCCCCTGCTGCTGGGGACAACTGGCCAGACGACCCTGCTGGATCGCCTCGTTCAGCTCGATCAGCTCGTCCAGTTGCTGCAGCAGGCGCGCCTGCTCCCAGCGCAAGGCCCAGGCCAGGGCGCGCAGGTGCGGGGGCAGTGGCTCATTGAGAAATTCCGCACGGTCGGCGGCGTCATCGAACCCCTTGTGCAGGGTGCGCAGGGCCTCGCGGTCCGCTGCCGAGAGCGCCATACCGTCACGCGCCAGCGCATCCAGGCTGGCCAGTTCGGCGTCGCGCAGCAGCTGGATATCCGCGGGCAGCGGCCCCTGCCAATGCGCCTTGATCAGCTCACGCTGCTGACGCAGCACCAGCAGTCGCGAAACCAGCAGCACCAGCTGGTTGGCGAACAGTTGCACCAGTCCATCGCCGCTGCGCAGGTGCGGGGCATCGAAGTACAGGTGCCGACGCAACCCCTCCAGCGCGCTGACCTCGGCGATCAACCGGGCCTGACGCTGACCGAATGCGGCCTCGTCCTCTTCGGTGCGGATCACCTCGGCGGCATGCTGGGCGATCAGTTTCAGCAGGCTGTCGACTTTGGCGAAATAGCTGTTGGCCACCGCCTGCGGGCGGGCCGTCAGCAGGCTGACAACGGCCACGCAGGCCACCGCCAGCAAGGTCTCGGTAACCCGTGTGACGGCCAGCATGAAGGTGCCCTCGGGCTCGGGTACGGCCAGCATGGCCACCACCACCGCGGTAAAGCCGCTGAGCACGAAGGCATGGGAATCGGTATAGCGCAGCAAGGTGCCACCGGCGGTGCACAGCCCCAGCCACAGCGCCAGGCTGACCAGCAGGGTGTACGGCATCTGCGCGAACAACGCCATCAGCAGCACGGCCACCGCCGCGCCGACCACGGTGCCGAGCACCTGCGCGAGGCTGCGCTTGAGGGTCATGCCGGCCAGCGGCAGGCTGATGATGATCACCGTCATCAGCGCCCATTTCGGTTGTTCCAGGTCGAACACGAATGCCAGGTAGAGACACAGCAGGCCCGCTACCACCGTACGCAGCGCGAACAGCAGCACATCGCGCCCGGGGCGCAGGGCAAGCCTGAAATAGGCAATCAGTGGAGCCATCCATTACCTCGTAACCGACAAGGCGGGTCCGGGCCCCGGCACCGGGGCCCGGACACACCGTCACTTGGCCAGCTTGCTGTAGCTGGTCATCAGGTTACGGTAGTCGGGAATGTGGTTGGAGAACAACGTGCCCAATCCTTCGATGTCGTTGCGCCAGTCGCGGTGCAGCTCGCAGGCCACGCCGAACCAGGTCATCAGCTGGGCGCCGGCGGCCTCCATGCGACGCCAGGCCGAGTCGCGGGTCAGCTCGTTGAAGGTGCCGGAGGCGTCGGTGACCACGAACACATCGAAGCCCTCCTCCAGCGCCGACAGCGCCGGGAAAGCCACGCACACCTCGGTGACCACGCCGGCGATGATCAGCTGCTTCTTGCCAGTGGCTTTCACTGCCTTGACGAAGTCCTCGTTGTCCCAGGCGTTGATGTTGCCGGGGCGGGCGATGTAGGGCGCTTCGGGGAACTGCTCCTTGAGCTCGGGCACCAGCGGGCCGTTGGGGCCGGTCTCGAAGCTGGTGGTGAGGATGGTCGGCAGCTTGAAGTACTTGGCCAGGTCGGCCAGCGCCAGCACGTTGTTCTTGAACCGGTCCGGGTCGATGTCGCGCACCAGCGACAGCAGCCCGGTCTGGTGATCGACCAGCAGTACCGCGGCGTTGTTCTTGTCCAGACGCTTGTATTGGAATGCCATGGTGGATCTCCTTGCTTGGATGGGGAACAGCCAGAGTCAGTTGCGTTGCGAGTCTAGTTGCTCATGACCGGTGACGACGGCCTGGGCCCTGGTGTAGCTCTCGATCAGCAGCATCGCGGCGTTTCCGGGGTCGAGTCGTGGCACCTGGCCTTCAACGTTGGCAGCTTGCGAGAAATTGCTAATCGTTCTCTCCTCTTGGCGTGGAGAACAGGCCATCCTGGCCGCTGCGGTCGGGCCGCGCCCCACACATCCACAGTGGGGACTATGAGAGTAGGCAACGCAGGCTGAACGAAGCGACCGTCAGTCGGCGGGCCGTGGCAAATACCCGTGCGGCCTGGGGCCAGGCGGGCGACAGGGCTAACGGTAGAGAGGAGAGGCGCGGGCCGGTAGGCCCATGGGTGAACCCTCAGAGTTCCATCTGGAGAACAATGAGGCGGGCACTGTTATTGTGAGGTACGACGATATTGCTGCATCGGACTGCGCGGAGCTGCCGGATCGGTCATTTCGATCAGACCGGCCGCCAGCGCTGGCTTGAGGTAGTTCGCTCTGAAGGTATGCCGATGAGACAGCTCGAGGCGCTCCATCAGTTCATTGGCGCGCAGCGCGACACCCGGTTTCAGAACCTCCAGCAATCGCGCTACTTGGTCGGTTACTTGGTCGGTTACTTGGTCGGTCTCACTCGCCTCGGCCAATGCCTTTCGCAGCGCCTGGAGCATGAACTCGACAAAGGGCGTGGCCTCGCCAGCCTGATCCGCAGCCGCCAAAGCACCGTAGTACGTCTCCTGCTGGGCACAGATCACCGACTCCACCGGCAGGTAGGCGAGTACCGGGCGCCAGCGGCTCAGTATCAGCGTCTGCCACAGACGACCCATTCGCCCGTTGCCATCGGCGAAAGGATGGATGAACTCGAATTCGTAGTGAAAGACGCAGCTGCTGATCAACGGGTGCCAGTCACTGGCGCCCAGCCAATGCAGCAGGTCATGCATCAGCGGCTGCAAGCGACTGGCAGGCGGTGCCATGTGCAACAGGCGCTGGCCGCGATAGATGCCGACACCTCCTTGGCGAAACTGGCCGGCGTCGTCGATCAACCCCATCATCAGCAGCTTGTGGGCAGCCAGCAGATCAGTCTGACGCTCGGGCAGCCAGCCGCTCATCGCTTCATAGGTGGCAAAGGCATTGCGCACCTCCTGGATTTCACGCGGCAGGCCGAGTACCCGCTTCCCTTCCAGAACCGCAGTGACCTGTTCGACGCTCAGTGTATTGTTTTCGATCGCCAGCGAGGCCTGGATGGTACGAATGCGGTTGCCCCGCCGCAGTTGCGGGGTAAGCGCCACTTCCCGATTGGCCGTAAGTGCCCCCACCTGCTCGCTGATATCGGCAACCAGCGCCAGCATGCGCGGTGTCACGGTCAGTGGCGGCAGATACTGGCTCATGGGAATGTCCATCGGGTCTGAAAGCGTGGGAACGATCGTGAAGCTTGATGACGTCAAGGCTGCCGACACCTTAGCCAGTGGCAACACCCGGGTAAAGCACAGTACCCCTTTGGTTCACGATTTCCTGAACTGATTATTTGCCCACAGCGATTTTTCCCCCCGCCCGCCCCCACCAGAATCGCTTCACCAACAATCACAATAAACCGTGAGGCCACTCCCGTGGACCAGACACTCCAGGTACGGCAGGCCGCCGCCGACCTCGTCGCCGCCTTCGCCAGCAACGACACCGCCCGCTACTTCGCCTGCTTCAGCGAAGACGCCACCTTCCTTTTCCACACCGTGCCGCAACCGCTGATGTCTCGCCGCGCCTATGAAGATCTCTGGGCCAGCTGGCAGGCTGATGGATTCGCCGTGCTCGGCTGTGAGTCCAGCAACGCGCAGGTGAGCCTGCAGGGCGACGTGGCGATCTTCATGCACGATGTGGCCACGCGCCTGCGCGTGGCCGGCGAAACCCTCGACCTGAACGAGCGCGAGACCATCGTCTTGCGCCTGCAAGGCGAGCGCTGGCTGGCCTGCCACGAGCACCTGTCGGTCGTCTCGCCGGCCTGATCCCCTTTCAAGCGGCCCTGCCGCACTGCCATCGCACACACAACAAGGCCGCCCGACGGCCGACAACATTCGCGCTGGAGCATCACCATGAGCCACTCGACCGGTATCGAGACCAATGGCGTCGAACAGATCCCCGACGATCAACGCGACGCCGCCCCGCTGGACCTGTTCCGCCTGATCTTCGGCGGCGCCAACACCTTTGCCACCGCCGTGCTGGGCAGCTTCCCGGTGCTGTTCGGGCTGTCGTTCCAGGCCGGCGTCTGGGCGATTTTGCTCGGCGTCGGCGTGGGCGCGCTGATCCTTGCGCCGATGGGCCTGTTCGGCGCGCTCAATGGCACCAACAACGCGGTATCGTCCGGCGCCCACTTCGGCGTGCACGGGCGCATCGTCGGCTCGTTCCTGTCGCTGCTGACCGCCGTGGCGTTCTTCTCGCTGTCGGTGTGGAGTTCGGGCGATGCCCTGGTCGGCGGCGCCAAGCGCCTGGTCGGCCTGCCGGAAACCGACCTGACCCTGGGCCTGGCCTACGGCCTGTTCGCGGTGCTGGTGCTGGTGGTGTGCATCTTTGGTTTTCGCTTCATGCTGTG
Organism: Pseudomonas sp. 2hn; assembly: GCF_019646095.1. Lineage (NCBI taxonomy): Bacteria > Pseudomonadati > Pseudomonadota > Gammaproteobacteria > Pseudomonadales > Pseudomonadaceae > Pseudomonas > Pseudomonas sp. 2hn. The sequence goes on from NZ_CP081016.1 coordinate 5,019,182, forward strand.
GGTCAACAAGATCGCGGTGTGGGCCTCGAGCCTGCTGTTCCTGCTGGGTATCTTCGCCTTCGCCGGGCCCTTCGACGCGGGCTACGCCGGCAGCGTCAACCTCGGCCAGGCCGGCTTCTGGGCGGCGTTCGTCGGCGCGGCGATTTTGGCCATGAGCAACCCGGTGTCGTTCGGCGCCTTCCTTGGCGACTGGTCGCGCTATATCCCGCGCGAAACCGCCAAGTCGCGCATCATGCTGGCGGTGATCCTGGCCCAGGCCGCCACGTTGATCCCGTTCCTGTTCGGCCTGTGCACCGCCACCCTGGTGGCCAGCCAGGCACCGGACTACATCGCCGCCAACAACTACGTCGGCGGCCTGCTGGCGATCTCGCCGGGCTGGTTCTTCCTGCCGGTGTGCCTGATCGCGGTGATCGGCGGCATGTCCACCGGCACCACGGCGCTGTACGGCACCGGCCTGGACATGTCCAGCGTGTTCCCGCGCCTGCTCAGCCGCGCCGCCGCCACCCTGCTGATCGGCGTGCTGGCCATCGGCTTCATCTTCGTCGGCCGCTTCACCTTCAACCTGGTGCAGAGTGTGTCGACCTTCGCCGTGCTGATCATCACCTGCACAAGCCCCTGGATGGTGATCATGATCCTCGGCCTGATCACCCGCCGCGGCTTCTACCATGCCGACGACCTGCAGGTGTTCACCCGTGGCCAGCAAGGCGGCCACTACTGGTTCGACCATGGCTGGAACTGGCGCGGCATGGGCGCGTGGATCCCCAGCGCGGCCATCGGCCTGTGCTTCGTCAACCTGCCGGGGCAGTTCGTCGGCCCGCTGGGCGAGCTGGCCGGCGGCATCGACCTGAGCCTGCCGGTGACCCTCGGCATCGCCGCCGTGCTGTACCTGATCCTGCTCAACCTGTTTCCTGAACCCGCTGGCGTGTATGGCCCACAAGGCCCGCGCTGGGTGCGCTGCAAAAGCACGCCCGTAAAGCCCGTGACCACCGCCGAAATGGCCTGACTGGAATCCGACCATGACCACACCCCACTACATCGACGGCCGCTGGGTCGAAGGCCAGGGCAGCGACTGCATCGTTGTCCACAACCCGTCCGACGGCCAGCCGTTCGCCGAACTGATGGCCGCCAGCAGCGCCCAGGTCGACCAGGCCGTGGCCGCCGCGCGTCGCGCCCTGGCATCGTGGAAGACGGTCAGCGCCGCCGAGCGCGCCACCTACCTGCGCGGCTTCGCCGAACAGCTGGGCCAGCGCCGCGACGAACTGATCGCCCTGCAGATGCGCAACAACGGCAAGCCGCGCCACGAGGCCGAAATCGACCTGGACGACGCCATCGCCACCTTCGCCTACTACGCCGATCTGGCCGAGCAACTGCCGGCGAAGAACCGCGACGTGCCCCTGGCCGCCCCGGGCTTCACCGCCCGCACCCGCCTGGAACCGGTGGGCGTGGTCGGCCTGATCGTGCCGTGGAACTTCCCGCTGGTGACCAGCGCCTGGAAGCTCGCCCCGGCCCTGGCCGCCGGCTGCACGGTGGTGCTCAAGCCTTCCGAGGTCACCCCGCTGATCGAGCAGGCCTACGGCCAGATCGCCGAGCTGCTGGGCCTGCCGGCCGGCGTACTCAATATCGTCAACGGCAAGGCCGAGACCGGCGCCGCCCTGAGTGGCCACAATGGCCTGGACAAACTGTCGTTCACCGGCAGCAACGGCGTCGGCAGCCAGGTGATGCGCGCCGCCGCGGCCCAATGCCGACCGGTGACGCTGGAGCTGGGCGGCAAGTCGGCCATCGTGGTGTTCGACGATTGCGATGTCGACCAGGCGGTGGAGTGGATCGTCGCCGGCATCACCTGGAACGCCGGACAGATGTGCTCGGCCACCTCGCGCCTGCTGGTGCAGGACGGCATCGCCGATGCCCTGCTGCCGCGCTTGCAGGCGGCGCTGGAAGCCTTGCGGGTGGGCAACCCGCTGGCGGAAGAAGTGGACATGGGGCCGCTGACCAGCCAGGCGCAGTGGCTCAAGGTCGCCGGCTATTTCGCCACCGCCCGCGAAGAAGGCCTGAAGTGCCTGGCCGGCGGCAAGGCGCTGGACCGCGACGGCTGGTTCGTCAGCCCGACGCTGTACGTGGATGTGCCGGTGAGCAGCCGCCTGTGGAGCGAGGAGATCTTCGGCCCGGTGCTGTGCGCGCGGCGCTTCGGCAGTGAATCCGAAGCCATCGCCCAGGCCAACGACAGCCGCTTCGGCCTGGTGGCCACCGTATGCTCCGCCGACCTGGAACGCGCCGAGCGCGTGGCCGATGCGCTGGAGGTCGGGCATGTGTGGATCAACTCGGTGCAGGCGGTGTTCGTCGAGACCTCGTGGGGCGGGACCAAGGGCAGCGGCATTGGCCGAGAGCTTGGGCCTTGGGGGCTTTCGGGGTATCAGTCGGTGAAGCATGTAACGCGGTGTTTGGGGTGAGTAGCTGAGCCCTTTCACAGGACGCGTGAGGTTGGCAGGTGTTCGACGGCAGCCTTGCAGCGCCTGCGAGATCGAGCGCCGCCCGCGCGGCGCATCGCGACGCAAGGCCGCTCCTACATTTGTTGCAACGTGCCGAACCTGTCAGGCCATGGTTGCCCGCCTTGGTGCATGTCTTGAGACAGGTGAGGCGCCAGTGGTGCCCACGCTGCGACCGCGTCGTACCAACAAGGCGGACCCGGTAATGGCACAGGATTGACTGGCCCGAAACAGATGTAGGAGCGGCCTTGCGTCGCGATGCGCCGCGCGGGCGGCGCTCGATCTCATAAGCGCTGCAAGGCTATCGGCGAAGACAAGGTCGCCTTCTCGCGATATCACTTGGAACCCATCGCGGGTCAAGCCCGCTCCCACGACAATCAACACCTCTTCAGCCGTAAGACATTTCCGAACCTGAAACAAGGTGCTTCAAAGCAGAACAGCTTGGGAATTACCCTACGCACGCTGCCGACGCGTCTGAATTGTCGAGGGCCATCAGCAGGACTAACTTCCCCAGGTCGTCGTTCTGACGATCAGGTGTGAGAGCCTGAGATCTGGTTTGCAGCCTTTGCGGCAGCTGTGCGCGGGCAGGATTCGTCCTGGCCGGGTTCCCAGGTTTCCGGTCTCTCACCCTGCGTACAGCTGCCACCCAATCCTGTGAGAGGGATCAGCGTGCAGCTCCTGACTAACCTGGAGATTCGCAATGAAAAAGATCGTTCCTGATCCCCCCCCTGCCAAATCGCTCAACCGCCCCTTCTTCACCATCAACGACGATATGCCCACCACCGAAGCGCTGCTTCACGCCATCCAGCTGATGCGCGGTATCGAAGACACCATCGACGAGTACTGCTGCGCCCTGTCCGGCGAACTCGGGCTGGGGATGCTGGTGAACGCCGCACACAACGTGCAGATGGGGCGGGCGCTGGCGGAGCATGCATTGAACCGCTGCTCTTGCGGCTGACGCCTGGAGACCTGCCCTGCACGATCCCTGTAGGAGCGGCCTTGTGCCGCGAAAGGGCCGCGTAGCGGCCCCAGATTTCAGTGTTGAGCAAAGATCGTCGGGGCCGCTACGCAGCCCTTTCGCGGCACAAGGCCGCTCCTACAGGGGCGTGGGCGGGCAGGCCCCGCGATGGCCTCACGCCGGCTCGTCGGCCGGTCGCCCGTTCTCCTGCACCAGCACCATGCTCTGCGGCGACGACAGGGCGATGCCCTCGTCACGCAAGCGCCCGAGGATGGTGAACAGCAGGTCGCTGCGCGTGCTCGACACCTGCCGCGGCGAGGCCACGTAACCGCTCACACCGATCACCATGCCACTGCTGGTCAAATCCTTGAAGGTCACCGACGTGGCCGGCGCATCGAGGATCGACTCATGCTCCTTGTACGCCGCCAGCAACACCTCGCGCACCTTCGCCGGGTCAGTCTCCAGCGGCAGCGTCAGGGTGATGCCAACTACCCCCAGGGCATTGGCCATGGTCACGTTGCGCACGTTCTGCGAGATGAACTGCGAGTTGGGCACGATCACCGTCGAGCGGTCGGACATCTGGATCTCGGTGGCGCGCACGTTGATCCGGCGAATGTCGCCCTCGACACCGGCCAGGCTCACCCAATCGCCCACCTTCACCGGGCGCTCGGTGAGCAGGATCAGGCCGGAGATGAAGTTCTGCACGATCTGCTGCAGGCCGAAACCGATACCCACCGACAGCGCACTGACCACCCAGGTCAGGCTGGTCAGGTTGATGTGCAGGGTGGACATCACCAGCATGGCCAGGAACAGGAAGCCCAGGTAGCCGACCAGGGTCACCAGCGAGGCGCGCATGCCGGCGTCCATGTCGGTCTCCGGTAGCAGTCGCTCGCTCAGCCAGCGCTTGACCACGCGGATGGCGAACCAGCCACCGAGGAAGATCGCCACGGCCAGGAAGATGTCCTGGGGCACGATGTTCAGGTTGCCCAACACCTTGCCGCCGGTGCCGTCCCAGTCCGCCAGGCTCAGCAGCAACTCGCCCGGGCTGGTGCCCGAAGGCATGAACACCAGCAACGCGGCGGCGAACAGCAGCAGCGTGCGACCGATACCCGCCAGCACCGTGCTGGCCTGGGCCTGGTGGCGTTGCTGCAGGCCAAGCGCCGAGGCCAGTGCCAGGCCACCGGGCTGGCGGGGCGACAGCAGGGTTTCGCACAAATCGCCGAACACCGTGACCAGCAAGTAGGCACAGACCACCACCACGCTGATCCACAGCAGCTTGGCGGTGAGGAAGTAGGCCAGTGTCAGGTAGCCGGCAAGCAGGGTCAGCAGGATCGCCAGCACCCACACCACGATCACGAACGGGATCAGCCCGGCCAGGCCCTTGGGCCGCTCCAGGTCATGCTGGCGACGGGCACGGCGGTAGCGCAGCAGGGCCACGACGAACAGCAGCGACACCACCAGGGCGGTCAGGCCGTTGGTGGCCAGGGTCAGCGCCAGGCTGGTGCCGATCACGCTGTTGATGCGCTCCTGGGTCAGCAGCACCATCAGCGCCAGGGCCAGGACCTTGGGGAACCAGCCCAGGGCGCTGGCCACTTCGTCGGGGATCGGCGGCAGGCGCCAGGACGGGCGCTGCAGCATCAGCATGGCGCGGCCCAGGCCCGAAATGAAGGCACTGAAGATCACCAGGGCGAGGATATGGTTGGTCAGGCTGGCGAGGTCCGTGCCAAGGTCGGCGCTGCTCTCCAGGCCCCAGCGCAGCAGCGACACGGAGCCGGAGATGGTGCCCAGGGTCGCCAGGCTGACGCTCAGCGCCAGGGCGCTGCGGCGCAGGCGGCCTTCGGGCAGCCAGCGGATCATGGCGTCGGCCAGCAGGCGCTCCAGCACCCGGCGCACCAAGGTCCAGACCAGCACCGCCGCCACCAGCGCGGTGATGAACAACCAGCGGTGCTCGGCGCTGAAGGCGCTGGCCATGGCGTCCGACACCTCGCCACGCAGGTCGCGCAGGCGCGCCACGTCGTCGTCGGTGGGGCGGATCAGGCTCGACCAGAACGCCGGGCTCAACGGGCTGGCGGCGCGGCTGGTGATCTGCGAGTTGAACAGGCTGCGGCGCAGGTTGACGATCTGTGTCGACAAGTCACGGGCCGACTGGGTCAGCGTGGTGGCGTCCTTCTGCTCGGCGACCAGCTTGTTCTTTTCGTCGTTGAGCTGCTTGCGCTGGCGGGTCAGGCTCTCGGCCTCCTCCTCCAGCGGCGGGCCGAGCACGTTGAGCTGGTCGTCCAGGCGCTGCACGTCGGCGGTGCGCTGGGTGACCAGCACATCGGCCTGGCGCTGCACCTGCAGGGCCGACTGGCGCAACTGCGCAAGCAGGTCGTCGTTGGCGTTGCTGGTGACGCCCTGGCGGATCTGGTCGAGCCGTTCGCTCAACTCCTCCAGGCTGGCGTTCTCGTCCAGCACCTGCTGCTCGGCCACGGCCAGGCGCGATACCGGCGTGGCTGGCGCGGCCCAGGCAGGCACGGCCAGGCACAACAGCAGGGCGAAAATCCCCGCATAGAATCGGTCAAGGCTGACACGCCTCATCGAATGCTCCTCTACACAACTCGACAGGGCGTGAATTCTACGCGGTCTGGAGGCTCAGGAGAGTGCCGTCTCTCGGTCCAGCAGCTGGCGCTTGCGTTCGATGCCCCAACGGTAGCCGCTGAGGTCGCCGTCGCGGCGCACCACCCGGTGGCAGGGAATGGCCACGGCGATCGCGTTGGCCGCGCAGGCCTGGGCGACGGCCCGCACAGCCTTGGGCGCGCCGATGCGCTCGGCGATGTCGGTGTAGCTGACCGTGGTCCCGGCCGGCACCTCGCGCAGCGCCTGCCAGACCCGCTCCTGGAACGCCGTGCCCTGCACATCCAGGGGCAGCGCCAGGCCCAGGGCCGGGGCCTCTACAAAGCCGATCACCTCGGCCACCAGCCGCTCGAAGGCGTCATCGCCGCCGATCAGCTGGGCCTTGGGGAATTTGTCCTGCAGGTCCTTGAGCAAGGGCTCGGGCTCGTCACCGAGCAGGATCGCGCAGATGCCCCGTTCGCTCTGGGCCACCAGGATCGCCCCAAGTGAGCACTGGGCCAGGGCAAAGCGAATGGTCGCGCCCTGGCCGCCGGCACGGTATTCCCTGGGGCGCATACCGAGGCGCTCGCCGGCGCTTTCGTAGAAGCGGCTGTTGGAGTTGTAGCCGGCATCGAAGATGGCTTCGGTGACGCTGCCGGCGGCGTCCAGGCGCTCGCGCAGACGCTGGGCGCGGAAGGCCGAGGCATAGGCCTTGGGGGTCAGGCCGGTCTCGGCCTTGAACAGGCGGTGCAGGTGAAACGGGCTGACGTTCAGCTCGCTGCCGAGCTGGTCGAGGTTGGGCGCGGTCTCGCTGGCCTCGATCAGGCGACAGGCGCGGGCCACCAGCTCGGTGCGGCGGCTGCCCTGCCCGCCCTTGCAGCGCTTGCACGGGCGGTAGCCGGCGGCCTCGGCCTGGGTGGCGGCGCTGAAGAACTCGACGTTCTCGCGCTTGGCCAGGCGCGACTTGCAGGCGGGCTGGCAATACACGCCGGTGGTGCGCACGGCGTAGACGAAATGGCCGGTGGCGGCGGTGTCGCGGGCCTGCACGGCGTGCCAGCGTTCGGCGTCGGTGGTGTAGGTGGTCGGGGCGGGCTTCATCAGGGGCCTCTCCTGGGATTCGATACCGTCAGCCTGGCAGGGTGGATGATGCGTGGAACTCCGATTCTTGCGGTGTTTTCACGGGCCCTATCGCGGGGCAAGCCCGCTCCCACGCTGAACACTGATGGCGTGGGAGCGGGCTTGCCCCGCGATAGGGCCATGCAGGCGTACGACACTTCAAGCCCGCCACAGGTACCAGGCCGCCACGGTGCGATACGGGCTCCACGCCCCGCCCAATACCCGCATCTGCGCAGGCGTCGGCGCCTTGTCCAACCCCTTCATGCGCCGATACCCCTCGCGCACGCCAAAATCATCCACCGGCAGGATATCCGATCGCTCCAGGCTGTAGATCAGCAGCATTTCCACGGTCCAGCGCCCCACCCCGCGCAATGCCACCAGGCGCTCGATCAGTGCGGCATCCGACATGCGCAGCGCCTCGTCCCGGCTGGGCACCACGCCCTCCAATCGCGCCTGGGCGATCCCGTGAACCGTGGCGATCTTGCTCGCGGAAAACCCACAGGCGCGCATCGCCTCCGGCGTCACCGCCAGCAACTGTTCGGGCGCGGGAAACGCCCCCTCCGCAAACAGCGCCAGCAATCGCCCGAGGATCGCCTCGGCCGCCCGCGCGTGCAACTGCTGGTAGGCGATGGCCCGCACCAGCGCCTCGTACGGCTCGCGCCCGGGCGTGGCACGGTGCAGGCAAGGCCCCACGGCGGCAATATGCCGCGCCCAGTCCGGGTCCTGCCCGGCCAGCCAGGCGGCGGCATCGTCAAAGGCTTGCGGGGAAAGGTCTGCAAGGATCATCAAGGGCATTCGCACAAGTCACGATCCCCTAGCCTAGCCCAACCGTTCATCGGTGAAACGCTCAATCTTGCGCATCGAATTACTGGCCTACCATTGCTCCGCCCGCCACGCCACGCATAGAATTGAGAACTATTAACAATCACATTATCCGGGCAGGCTCTCCAGACGATGCAGATCGAAGACACGCTGAAACCGGCCGAGGTCGATCTGCTCTATCAGGCGCACCACCGCTGGCTACGCGGCTGGCTCGGTGCCCGGGTCGGCTGCCGGGAGCACGCCGCGGACCTGGCCCAGGACACTTTCGTACGCCTGCTCAAGGCACGCCAGGTTTCACCGCTCAAGGAGCCGCGGGCCTACCTGTGCAGCATCGCCCGCGGCCTTATGATCGACCAGTTCCGCCGCCGCGCCCTGGAAAAAGCCTACCTCGAGAGCCTGGCCAGCTTGCCCGAGCTAGAAGCCCCCAGCGAGGAACAGCGCCTGCTGATCCTCGACACCCTCGAACGCCTCGACCGCGCCCTGCAACGCCTCAAGCCACGGGTGCGCCAGGCGTTCCTGCTGGCCCAGCTCGACGGCCTCACCCTCACCCAGGTCGCGCAACGCCTGGGCGTCTCCCGGGCCACGGTCGAGCGCGACCTGGCCAAGGCCCTGGGTGTCTGCTACCGGATCCGCTACGCCGATGCCTGACCAGAACCCGACCCAGGCCCAGGTCGACCAGGCCATCGAATGGCTGGTGAAACTGCGCTACGACAGCCCCGGCCCACGCAGCGAACAGCAGTTCCAGCGCTGGCTGGCCAGCCACCCGCAGCATGCCCAGGCCTGGCAGCGGGTCAGCAGCCTCGGCGACGAACTGGCCAGCCTGCCCGCCGAGCTGAGCCGCCAGACCCTGGCCGGCAGCGAGCGCCGCCGCATGAGCCGGCGCGACCACCTCAAGCTGCTGTCGCTGCTCGCGCTCGGCGCCAGCGTCGGCTGGGCCGCGCGCGAGCCCCTGGGCCTGCCGGCGCTGATGGCCGACAGCCGCACCGCCACCGGTGAGCGCCGTGAGCTGCTGGGCAGCGACGGCAGCCTTATCCGCCTGAACACCGCCAGCGCCATCGACCTGCGCTACAGCGCCGAGCAGCGCCGGCTGACCTTGCTGCGCGGCGAGGTCAGCCTGGACGGCAACGCCAACGACAACCGCCCGTTCAGCATCGACACCCGCATCGGCGCCTTGAGCACCCAGGGCGGCCAGCTGCTGCTGCGGGAAAACGCCCAGGGCCTGCTGCTGGCCGTGCGCCGGGGCGAGGTGACGCTGTTCCCCGCCTCTGCCGCCGCGCATCAGGTCAAGCCCGGCGAGGTGCTGCAGGTATTCGCCCAAGGTGACTACCAGCCCGCCACCCTGCACAACGACCCCTGGGGCTGGACCGATGGCGTGCTCAGCGTGCAGCAGATGCCCCTGGCCGAGTTCATCGACGAACTGTCGCGCTACCGCCCCGGCCTGCTGCGCTGCGCGCCGGAAGTGGCCGGGCTCAAGGTCTCCGGCACCTTCCAGCTGGCCGACACCGACCAGATCCTGCTGCTGGTAGCCCGCAGCTTGCCGGTGCGCGTCGACTACCGCACGCGCTTCTGGGTGAGCATCGACGCCGCCTGAAAACATCGCAAAAAATAAATGAGGTGGAATCTCATTCTCGTCCGGCCTGAAGGAAACAAGCCCGAACAGTGGTCTGCCAACCTTCAGGAGCGCTTCATGATCCGCCCGTGTTCCCCCCGCAACGCCCCCTTGCGCCATGCCATCCGCGCCGCCGTCCTGGGCCTGGGCGTGGCCTGCGCCGGCCTGCCGCCGACCCTCGCCCTTGCCGTGCCCGCCAGCCAGAGCCAGCAGCGCGACTGGAACATCCCGGCCGGCCCGCTGGCCGCCGCGCTGGACCAGCTGGCGCGCCAGGGCGGGCTGAACCTGTCGTTCGACGCCACCAGCCTGCGGGGCAAGACCACCCAGGGCGTGCAAGGCCGGCATGACAGTGCCCAGGCCCTGCAGATCCTGCTGCGGGGCAGCGACGTGCAAGTCCAGCAGGAAAGCGACAAGAGCTTCCTGCTGCTCCCGGCCCTGGACGTCGGCGACGCCCTGCAGCTGGGCGCCACCAGCATCTCCAGCAACCGCCTGGGCGAGACCACTGAACACAGCGGCTCCTACACCACCGGGGCGGTGACCATCGGCAAGACCCCGCAAAGCATCCGCCACACCCCGCAGTCGGTGACCGTGGTCACCCGCCAGCGGATCGACGACCAGAACATCACCAACCTCACCAACCTGCTCGAACAGACCCCCGGCGTGGTGGTCAACCTCACCGACAGCGAGCGGGTGCAGTACTACTCGCGCGGCTACCAGATCGACGCCATCCAGTACGACGGCGCCACCGTGGTGCAGAGCAGCGGCGGCGGCTCGTTCATCCAGAGCGACTCGGCGATCCTCGACCGCGCCGAGGTCCTGCGCGGCGCCACCGGCATGCTGCGCGGCGCCGGCAACCCCTCGGGCACCGTCAACCTGGTGCGCAAGCGCCCCACCTACGAATTCCAGGGCGAAGGCAGCGTCACCCTCGGCACCTGGGACGCCCAGCGCTACGTCGCCGACCTCTCCGGGCCGTTGACCGAAACCGGCAACGTGCGTGGCCGGGTGATCGCGGTGCACGACGAAAAGGACCACTTCCAGCAGTCGCGCCAGGAGCGCAAGGACGTGCTGTACGGGGTTATGGCCTTCGACCTCGACGACAGCACCACCCTGACCACCGGCCTGGAATGGACCCAGCTCGACGCCACCGGCGCCTGGGGCAACCTGCCGGCCGACTACGACGGCTCGCCGCTGCCATTCGGCCGCAGCACCTACCTGGGCGCCGACTGGAACCGCTGGAACCGCAGCAACCTGCAGACCTTCGCCGAGCTCGAACACCGTTTCGACAACGACTGGACGCTCAAGCTGATGGCCCAGCGCACCCACTTCGAGCTGGACGACAACGGCTTCAAGCAGACCTACTTCAGCCGCGCCACCGGCACCGCCAACCCGACCCGCAACCCTTACCTGATGAGCTACCAGGTGACCGAAGGCGATGGCGGCGAGAGCCTGCAGAACAACCTCAGCGCCACCCTCAACGGCCCGTTCGATTTGCTTGGCCGCACCCACGAGCTGATGCTGGGCGTCGAGCGCATCCGCAACGACTCCTACGCCTCGGCCACCAACAATGTGCAGTCGGGCGTGTTCGACATCCGCACCTGGGACCCGAAGACCAGCCTGGCCAACCCGAACATCAATATCACCGCCCACCCGGTGCGCACCCGCACCACCCAGGAAGGCGCCTACGCCACCTGGCGCATCTCCCTGGCCGACCCGCTCACCGCGATCATCGGCGCCCGCGCCAACTGGTACGACTACGAGCAGGAGAACAACACCAAGGCCAGCGGCAAGTTCAGCGTCGACAACGAGCTCGTGCCGTACGCCGCGCTGATCTACGACCTCAACGAGAACTTCAGCACCTACGCCAGCTACACCGAGATCTTCAACCCGCAGACCAACACCGATGCCGCCGGCTCCGTGCTCGAACCGGTCACCGGCGAAGCGTACGAGACGGGGATCAAGGGCGAGTTCTACGAGGGCCGGCTGAACACCTCGCTGGCGTTCTTCCGCATCTACCAGGTCGGCAATGCGCTGGACGACCTCAGCGGACCAAACCCCTGCCTGCCCAACTACACCAGCGGCTACTGCAAGGTCGCCGCGGGCAAGAACCGCAGCCAGGGCTTCGAACTGGAGATTTCCGGCGAAGTGCTGCCGGGCTGGAACGTGACCGGTGGCTACACCTACAACACCACCGAATACCTCAAGGACACCACCGGCAACAACGGCAACCCGATCCGCACCACCGACCCCAAGCGCATGCTGCGCCTGTTCACCAGCTATCGCCTGCCGGGCGAGCTGCAGGCCTGGACCGTGGGTGGCGGCGTGCAGGCGCAGAGCGACATCTACAACCGCAGCGGCAGCGCCGAAGCCTCGCAGTCGGGGTATGCGGTGTACAACGCGATGGTCAACTACCGCTTCAACGACAACTATTCGCTGCAGTTGAACGCCAACAACCTGTTCGACAAGAAGTACTACCGCCAGGTGGCGCCGACGCCGACCGGCTACTACTGGGGCGATCCGCGCAATGTCTCGGTGACCCTGCGCGGCACCTTCTGAAGCGCATTGGCTGCCGCATCGGGAGCCAGCGCGGTTTTCAGACTGCGGCGCGCAACGCCCGCGCCGCCGCCACCATGTTCACCAGCGCCGCCTCGGTCTCCGGCCAGGCGCGGGTCTTCAGGCCGCAGTCCGGGTTGACCCACAGGCGCTCGGCCGGAATCCGCCGGGCCGCCTTGCGCAGCAGGTTGACCATCTCCTCCTTGCTCGGCACCCGCGGCGAGTGGATGTCGTACACCCCCGGGCCGATCTCGTTCGGGTAGTCGAAGCGCTCGAAGGCCTCCAGCAGCTCCATGTCCGAACGTGAGGTCTCGATGGTGATCACATCGGCATCCATCGCCGCGATCGACTCGATCACGTCGTTGAACTCGCTGTAGCACATGTGGGTGTGGATCTGCGTTTCGTCACGCACGCCCGAGGCGCACAGGCGGAAGGCCTCGGTGGCCCACTCCAGGTAGCGCGGCCAGGCACTGCGGCGCAGCGGCAGGCCTTCGCGGAAGGCGGCCTCGTCGATCTGCACGATCCTGATGCCGGCGGCTTCCAGGTCGACCACCTCGTCGCGGAGCGCCAGCGCCAGCTGACGGGCCTGCACTTCGCGGCTCACGTCCTCGCGGGGGAAGGACCACATCAGCATGGTCACAGGGCCCGTCAGCATGCCCTTCATCACCTTGCGGGTCAGGCCCTGGGCATACTTGATCCAGTCCACGGTCATGGCCTTCGGGCGGCTCAGGTCGCCGAAGATCACCGCCGGCTTCACGCAGCGCGAACCATAGCTCTGCACCCAGCCGAAGCGGGTGAACACATAACCGTCCAGTTGCTCGGCGAAGTACTCGACCATGTCGTTGCGCTCGGCCTCGCCGTGCACCAGCACATCCAGGCCGAGGTTTTCCTGGATCTGCACCGCATGACGGATCTCGCTATGCATGGCCTCGACGTAGTCCGCTTCCGTCAGCTTGCCCTGCTTGAACGACTGGCGCGCCAGGCGGATCGCCGAGGTCTGCGGGAACGAACCGATGGTGGTGGTCGGGTAGGCTGGCAGGTTCAGCCCGGCGCGCTGCTTGGCAATGCGCTGCTCGAAGGCGGTTGCACGCTGGCTGTCGGCGGGCTTGATCGCGGCGACGCGGGCCTGCACCGCCGGCTTGTGAATGCGCGGCGAGGTGGTGCGGGCGTGCTGCACGGCGCGGCTCTGCGCCAGCGCCTCGACGACATCGGCCGCCTCGGGCTGGTTGAGCGCCTTGGCCAGCAGCGCCACTTCCTGGCACTTCTGCACGGCAAAGGCCAGCCAGCTCTTCAGTTCGTCATCGAGCTGGTCTTCACGCGCCAGGTCCACCGGGCTGTGCAGCAGCGAGCACGACGGCGCCACCCACAGGCGATCCCCCAGGCGTTCGTGGGCATGGCGCAGCACGTCCAGTGCCTTGTCCAGGTCGCAGCGCCAGACGTTGCGGCCGTTGACCACGCCCAGCGACAGCACCTTGTAGGCCGGCAGGCGGTCGAGGATGGTCGGGTACTGGTCCGGGGCGCGCACCAGGTCGATGTGCAGGCCATCGACCGGCAGGTTGGCGGCAAGGCCCAGGTTGTCTTCCAGGCCGCCGAAGTAGGTGGCGATCAGTTTTTTCAAAGGGGCGCGCTGAAGGATGTTGTAGACGCGCTCGTAGGCGTTCTTCCAGTCCTGCGGCAGGTCGAGGGCGAGGATCGGCTCGTCGATCTGCACCCACTCCACACCCTGCACGGCCAGGCGGTTGAGGATATGGTCGTACAGTGGCAGCAGGCGATCGAGCAGTTCCAGCTTGTCGAAGTCGGCGCCCTTGGTCTTGCCCAGCCACAGGTAGGTCAGCGGGCCGATCAGCACCGGCTTGACCGTGTGACCCAGGGCCTTGGCTTCCTCGACTTCTTCGAACAGCTGTTCCCAGCTCAAGGCGAACTGCTGGTCGGCGGTGAATTCGGGGACCAGGTAGTGGTAGTTGGTGTCGAACCACTTGGTCATTTCCTGGGCGTGTGCGCCGCCGCAGCAGTTGTCGCTCACCCCTCGGGCCATGGCGAACAGGGTCTGCAGGGTCGGCTTGGCACCGTCCTTGGCACGGAAGCGCTCGGGGATCACGCCGAAGGTCAGCGAGTGGGTGAGTACCTGGTCGTACCAGGCGAAGTCGCCCACCGGCAGCAGCTCGATGCCGGCGGCCTTCTGCACCTGCCAATGCGCGGCGCGCAGGCCACGCCCCACGGCACGCAGGCCAGCTTCGTCCAGCTCGCCCTTCCAGAAGGCCTCCTGGGCTTTCTTCAGCTCACGGTCGCGGCCGATGCGCGGAAACCCCAGGTTGTGTGCCAGTGCCATGTTGTCGTCCCTCGAGCCTTGAAATGAATGGAGGGCATTTTGGGTGCGAGGCAAAGGTGAGACAAACTCATTAAATTTGAGATGAACTAAAAATTTCCTCATGATGGCTGGCAGGAATATCGAACCCTGTAGGAGCGGCCTTGTGCCGCGAAAGGGCCGCAAAGCGGCCCCTGCGATCTTTGCATCAACACTGAAATCCTGGGGCTGCTGCGCAGCCCTTTCGCGGCACAAGGCCGCTCCTACAGGGATCTGAGTCGCCGTGAATGTCTCAACCAGCACAGTACTCCGCGCAATCAGACATGCCCCACCCACCAATCTGCCGCACACTGCCACCCTGCCCCAACCCGGTAGCCCGCACCCCATGAGCCTGCTGAAAACGACCCTGGACGCCAACGCCTTCACCTGCATCCTGGAATTCGTCCCCAAGCCCGGCGCCGAGCGTTTCGCCACCCTCGAAACCCTCATGGCGCGCACCCGGCTGTGCAGCTGGCCGCTGACCGTGGCCATCGGCGACCGCGTCTCCAGCGCCTTGGACATGTCGCCGCTGGAGGCCTTCGGCAGCCTCGCGACCCCCGTCCCCGCCCTGCTGCACTTCTCCGGCAAGGACCGCGAACGCCGCGACCTGCTGGCCCAGTTGCAACGCATGGACGCCGCCGGCCTCGACCAACTGCTGCTGCTCACCGGCGACCGCCTGCCCGGCCACAACCCGGGCGAACGGCCGGTGCGCTACCTGGAATCCGTCACCGCCCTGCAGATCGTCCGCCAAGCCCGCCCCCACTGGCTGCTGGCCGCCGCGCTCAACCCGTTCAAGTACCAGGAAGCCGAGGGCGGCGCGCAGTACTGCAAGGCCGAAAAGAAACTCGCCGCCGGCGCCGACCTGCTCATCCTGCAGCTCGGTTTCGATATCGACAAACACCAGGAAGCCTTCGACTGGATGCAGCGCCAGCCCCGGCCCAAGCCGCTGATGGCCTGCATCATGGCGCTGACCGAAGGCCGCGCCGGGATGCTCGATCATGTCGCCGGGGTAACCGTCACACCGTCGATGCGCGCGCTGCTGGCCGCCGAAACGGCGGTGTCCAAGGCCTACGCCAAGGAACGCGCCAACCATCGCCTGGCCTTGCAGGTGATCGGCCTGAAATTGATGGGCTATGCCGGCGTGCACCTGTCCGGTATCCACGAGGTGGCTCAGTTCGAGGCCCTGGAGCAGGCCATCGACGCGCTGCAAGCGCAGTTCACCTCACTGCAGGACTGGGCCCCGGCCTGGGAAGCGGCCTGGCAGGCACCTGGGCTGACGCCGGTCACCTTCCACCCACCCGGACATGCCTGGCGCTTCGGGCAACGGCAGATCACCGCCTCCAACAAGGAAAAGGTTCGCTACCACCTGCTGTCGGCGATGCACCATCAGCTGTTCAGCCGCACCACGGCCTTGAGCAAGGCCTTCGGCTGGACCGTGACCCGGCCGCTTTGGGCCAACCCCACCGCAGCACAGTGGCTGCATCACCTGGAGCGGCGTATCAAACGCCCGATGGTAGGGTGCGATACCTGCGGCAGCTGTCGGTTGGAGGACACGCTCTACATCTGCCCCGAGACCTGCCCCAAAGGCCTGGCGAACGGCCCCTGCGGAGGCACGAACCTGGACCGTTGCGAGTTTGGTGACCGGGAGTGCGTGCACAGTGCCAAGTATCGGCTGGCGGTGAGCGTGGGCCAGACCGAGGTGTTGCGCGAGCGGTTGATTCCTTGCGTGCAGGTGGAGAACCGGCATCGCAGTTCGTGGCCGGTGTGGTTCGACACCACCACGACCAGCCCTCCAACCACACAGGTCGGCGCGACGGCAGAACTCAACGACTGATACTTTCCCTCTTGTTGGAATGCAGCCGCGCACAGCGTATAACCTTTGGCAACCTGGCACTTTGGGAAGATAAGGAAGTCCGATGAGGAAGATGCTCGCTGCTTCGGCACTGTTGCTGCTCTCTGCTTGTGTCACCGTCCCGCAAGGCGATCCGGCAGTGGATGCACGAATGAAGCGCTTTGAAAGCGCTCCAGGCATGACACGCATCTACATCTATCGAAATGAAACGATGGGCGCGGCCATAAAGTACAACGTGCTGGTCGACGGCCGCATGATCGGTGCAACGGCGGCCCACACCTACCTAGTGGCGGAAGTACCGCCTGGGCCGCACACCATTGCTTCCGATGGCGGCACCTTGAGGATGATCAAAGTCGAAGCCCAGCCAGGCAAGAACCTGTTCATCTGGCAGGAGATGAAAATGGGCTTTGGCGCCGCCGATGCCAAGTTGCACGTGGTTTCCGAAGCCGTGGGCCGCAAAGGCGTGCTGGAGACGAAGTTGGTGGGCGGGCTGTGAGCATTGGTTGACACGCTCGTCGGCAATCGCGTCGCCCTCTTGCTCAACTGCCGGCCCTGCCTCGCCGTACAGACAATTGTCATTACAAAGAGGCTGCAAGCATGGCATCCATCAAGGTGCGTATCGACGACGAACTCAAGGTGCGCGCCTACCGTGAGCTGGAAAAACTGGGTGTAACCCCTTCCGAACTGATGCGCCAGGCACTGCAATACGTCGCTGAGCACGGGCAACTGCCGCTCAAACCCGTGCTGCTGACCGAAGAGGACGAAGCATTGCTCGCCACGGTACGCGAACGCCTGGCCGCGCCGCAGAGGGTCAGGGTAACGCTGGATGACCTATAGACTCGAATTCCATGCATCCAGAGACACGAACACTTCACGCCCCTGCCATTCACCCGTTTGCCCGGAAACGACCAACAGCCGATTGCCGGCCCCTGAAGCAGCCACGACACACCGCCCCTGCTCGTCCCAGAACGCGCTGCGCCCAGCCGCCGCCCAGCCGCCCGTGGTCCCGCCATGATTGGCCATGAGCACCGCCATGGCATGCCGCTGCGCATACCCCTGCAGCAACGCGCTGTCAGCCGGATAACCCGTCTCCCCGATCAGCACGCCGGTCGCATACACCTGCGCACCACGCTGCGCCGCCTGGGCGGCATGCTCCGGATGGTTGAAATCGGCACACACCGACAAGGCCACGGACAGCCCGCCGACGGACAACAACTCACCGCCGCTCCCCGCACTGAAGAACACGTCCTCGCCGGTATGCAGGTGCTGCTTGGTATAGACCGCAATCGAGCCATCCGGGTGGAGGATGCAGGCCGCGATCCGCGGCTTGTCCTGGCCCGGTACCTTGAGCGGCATCCCGACCACCGTGGTCATGCCTGCTGCCTGGGCCAACTGGCGCAGTGGCGCCAGCAGCGGCGTGTCCAGGTCCTGCGCCAAGGCACTGGCCATGGCGGGGGCGTAGCCGGTGAGGGACAGTTCGGGGAAGAGCAGCAGGTCCACACCCTGCTCATGGGCTTGACGCATGAACGCCAAGTGCAAGGCCAGATTGGCGGGGATGTCGCCATCACGGATGGCGCATTGGGCGGCGGCGAAAACGGCTGGTGGCATGGGCGTCTCCTGACAAGGTAGGCAGACTCTGCTCGACCGCTATCAAGAAGACAATATCTACATCAACGACGCGAGAACCACAGGGCGTTGGCGTGGGAGCGGGCTTGCCCCGCGATAGGCGACAAATAGTACCGCGCGTAAACCATTTTTTTGCCTTGTTAACTACTTAAGCTTACAGTTAAAAAATCACTTAACACGACACACTCTCGACATGGCCAACCCACACAAGGAAACCCAGCGCTACCTTGAGTCCGTCCTCGGTGTAACCACTCACCTGAAACCGACATCCCCCAGGCTCCCCTACCATCTTCTGGACGCCTACACCTGCTTCGAACTCACCCTCCAGTTCAAGCCGGCGCCGCTGGTGGTGTTGCTGCTCTTCCCCTGCAATCCAACCTACCCAGGCGCAGTTACCCTTACCAAACACATCGCCCAGATAAGCCAAGCTACCCACGCCACACCCGTTTACGTATGCCCTGCTTTGTCCGCTGCCGACCGGCGCAGCCTGATCAGCCACCAGCTCAATTTCATCCAGCCTGGCTATCAACTATTCATCCCTGAACTGGCCATGGACCTGCGCGAACGTGTTCGCCAACGCCGCGAGCAGGCCGCCATCACCACGCTGCTCCCCGCCGCCCAGGCCATGTTGCTGGCCCGCCTCTATCGAGGAGGGATCAACGACACGCCATTCCCGGCCAGTGCACTCCTGGGTGACCTGAGCTACAGCCGAGTGACCCTCTCGAAGGTCGTGGAACAACTGCTTCAAACGGGCCTGCTGATCGCCAGCCAACCCAAAGGCGGGGTGCAGGCCTATGCCTTCAGCGCCAGCGCGCCCGAGCTGTTCAAACAGGCTCGGCCTTACCTGCGCTCCCCGGTGAAACGCAAAGTCGCAATTTCCGCCGAACCAGCTCTCGGCCAGGGTGTTTTCCTGGCCGGTGAAACAGCCCTGGCCAGCCAAACGCTCCTGGCCGCACCCGCGCAGCCCGTCTACGGCATGACCAAGCGACGTTTTGATGCGCTGCTTGCCGATGGCTTGCTGCGCCTCAGCCAATCGGTGGACGACACACGGGCGTGGGTGGAAATCTGGGCCTACGACACCCTCGATACATCCGGCAACCGTGCCGATGCAGCTTCCTTGTTCCTGAGCCTGGACAATGCCCAGGATGAGCGCGTCCAGATGGCGCTCGATGAACTCAGGGAGCGGGTGGAATGGTTGGGGTCAGGGGACTAACGCTTTTCGGGCAGCACTTCAGTCGCTATCGCGATCAGTACGTGCTGATTGGCGGGGTGGCTTCATCACTTTTAATGGACGAGGCTGGTGTCCCATTCAAGGCCCATTTTTGAACGCCAGGCAATGACGTTCGGTATTCACCCACAAGTACTGACGCGACGATGAAGGTAGCTAAGCCATGAACAAACAGCTGAGGGTACTACCGGCCAGTGTAATGAAGAGAGCCTTCAAGGCACGGTTGGGCGAAGTGATCGATAACGAAGGCCGCCGCATGCTCATTCTCAGAAGCACCAAACCTGCGGCAGTGCTTATGAATGCTCGGGCGTTCCAGGCCATGACCGCGGAAATCGAAGATCTGCGTGCCGATCAGCTTGCCGCCGAACGCCTACCCGGCCTGGGTGAAGTTGAAACCATAAGCCTTGAGACGATGGAAGCCCGGTTCGACTGCCCAACCCAGACCCACTGATGTCATCGTGGGAGCGGGCTTGCCCCGCGAAGGGTCCGCAGCTGTACTCGCTGACCAAACGCCGCACCGGCCAACCGACTGGTGATCCTGATTGTCGGCATGGACGCTCTCCAGATTGCAAAACGCCCAAGGGCTCGGCACGTCCTGGATAAAAGTGGACGGCTTACTGCCTTGGGCGGGATGCGCGAAAAATAGGCCGAGAGGAAGAACGCGTCAACGCACGCTCGCCTCATCAATTGTATCCACATGCGTCTCTTCAAGGTCGGCCAGGATGTCGCCACTACTGGCCCAGTAACCCCAGTTTTGCACGCCTGATAGGGCTGCAGACCTTCATGCTCAGCAACTCCGCCACTTTGGTCTCAGCGGCAGCCCCCCCCTAGCGCGGTAGATCAGTTGCTGGAGCAGCCACATGGTTTTCAGCACACGACTGGCTGCTGATTCATATGCATCGCCAAAGAATGTATAAAGCGCCAGCAACCCGCGCCCCCGACGTCTGCCAAAGGAAACCCCGTCATGCTTCGGCTCTTGATGCCAGCCCTGCTCCTGCTGCTTGCCGGCTGCGCCACCAAGCCCCCGGCCAACCCCGACAACCTCTGCGAGATCTTCCGCGAGAAGCCGAAATGGCACGAGGCGGCGCTGAAGATGCAGGCGCGCTGGGGTGCGCCGGTGCAGGTGCCGATGGCGATGATGTACCAGGAGTCCTCGTTCAAGCACGACGCCCTGCCGCCGCGCTACTACTTCCTCGGCTTCATCCCCTGGGGCCGGGTCAGCAGCGCCTACGGCTACGCCCAGGCCAAGGACGAGACCTGGGCCGACTACAAGCGCGATGCCGGCGGCTGGGGCGCCGCCCGCGACGACTTCGCCGACGCGATCGACTTCATGGGCTGGTATATGCAGAAGAGCCAGCAGGTCAACGGCGTGTCCAAGTGGGACGCCTATGGCCAGTACCTGAATTACCACGAAGGCTGGGGCGGCTACCGCAACCGCAGCTACGACGCCAAGCCGTGGTTAAAGAATGTCTCGCAGAAGGTCCAGACCCGCGCTTCGGTGTTCGGGGCGCAGTATCGGAGTTGCGAGCAGGAGCTCGCGCGGGGTGGGTGGTTCTGGTAGGGACGCCTGACGATACGTTGCCGCCCCAAAAACCCACTGCCAGTCAGTTAAGCCCATTGGGGTCGCTCCGCGTACCTTCGCGGGTAAACCCGCTCTCATGGAACAAAACACAACTCTTTGATTTGACTGGGGCAGCGTGGGAGCGGCCTTGCCCCGCGATGCGGCGTTTGGCACCGGCTACGCCGGTGATCGCGGGGCAAGCCCGCTCCCACGCTGGAACTCTGTTCCCTGCGCGACAGCGTAGCCCGAAAGGCTGGGCGATCTCCTACAGGATTGCGCAAACGCTGAATCGAGCGCTGTACGTGTAGGAGCGGGTTTACCCGCGAAGGGCTGCAAAGCAGCCCCAATAAGTGCGACGAAGCGCTAACTGACTGGCGGCTTTTTCGTTTCCCGCATTGATCGCCCACTCATGGCATCCACCTGCGGGCTTGGGTGGGGTCACTTCAAATGCACCTTCAGCGCCTCGCCAGCCTGCAGCATTGCAGCGCGCACCGCCGGCACCTGGCTGACCACGTTCAGCAAGCCGTAGTCATGGATCATGCCGTTGTAGCGCACCGCCGTGACCGGTACACCCGCTTGGTCCAGCTTGCGAGCATAGGCTTCCCCTTCATCACGCAGCACATCGGCACTCGCGGTCTGCACCAGCGCTGGCGGCAGGCCTTTCAACTGCTCGGTGGTCGCGCGCAGCGGCGAGGCGTAGATCTCGGCACGTTGCTTGGGGTCGGTGGTGTAGTTGTCCCAGAACCACTTCATCATGTTGCGGGTGAGGAAGTGCCCCTCGGCGTACTGGTTGTACGACGCGGTCTCGAAGTTGGCGTCGGTCACCGGCCACAGCAGCACCTGGTACTTGATGGCCGGGGTGCCTTTGTCCTTGGCCATCAGGCTGACCACCGCCGCCATGTTGCCGCCGACGCTGTTGCCCGCGACCGCCAGGCGCTTGCCGTCGACATTGATGTCCTTGCCGTGCTCGGCCACCCATCGGGTTGCCGCGTAGGCCTGGTTGATCGCCGTCGGGTAGTGCGCCTCAGGGGACGGGGTGTAGTTGACGAACACCGCCACCGCCCCGGAGCCGACGACCAGGTCGCGCACCAGGCGCTCATGGGTCGGGAAGTCGCCGAGCACCCAGCCGCCGCCGTGGAAGTACATGAACACCGGCAAGGTCCCCTTCACACCCGCCGGGCGCACAATGGTCAAGCGGAGGGCCTGGCCATCGACGGTGATGGTCTTCTCGCTGACATCCGCCTTGGGCAGTGTCAGTTTCACCCCAGCCTGGGCGCCGCTCAGCACCGCGCGGGCATCCTTCGGCGAAAGCTGCTCGATGGGTTTGCCACCGCCCGCGTTCAAGGCATCGAGGAATGCCTGGGTATTGTGCTCGACGCCAGCGTCGGCGAATGCGTTACCGATCGACAAGGCAAGGAGCGAGCCCGCGAGTGTTTTGGTCAAAACGTTCAATTCATTTCCCCTGTTTCTGTTGAGGCAGTAGTCAGATGGTCACGTGCAGACGGCTTGTTGCTGCCAAGCCTTTGGTGTCATGCCTTCAGCCTTCACGAAGGTGCGGCAGAAGTGAGATTGATCGCAGAAGCCGCATTCCAGCGCGATCTCTGCGAGCAACATCGTGGAAGTCTTCAATAGCTCCCTGCTCTTCATCACCCGCTGCTCACGCAACCACTGTTGCGGGGACATCCGGGTACTTTCCTTGAACATGCGTGAGAAGTGACTGCGCGACAAAGCGCACGCTTGGGCGATTTCAGTCACTGACAGGCAGGTATCCAGCCTGTCCAGCATCAGCTGTTTGGCCGTTCTCAACTGCCAGGATTTGAGCTGCCCTGTCGACGCCAGTGTCAGCGTCGCCAGCACGGTAGAGTTGTCCTTGTTCATACACACCCATCAATCCAGGTAGCAGGATGCGAGCGCCTGACGCGAACAGCGCTGGGCGCTGGAAACCCCAGAGGCTCCAGGCCAGGCTCGTTGATTCGGATCAGCCCACCGCGCACCCTTCGCACGTCAGTGAACAGCCCCCAGGACAGGGGCTGGCAATGGCTCAGACAGTTGCAGCGACAGGCGCCAAGGTAGGGCCATGCTGAACGCGCTCAGGCGCCTTGTGCACCATGGTGTAGGCGTAGTCGACGCCCATGCCATAGGCACCGGAATGCTCCTTGACCAGCGCCATCACGGCGTCATAGGTGTCGCGGTTCTTCCAGTCCCGCTGCCATTCCAGCAGCACCTGCTGCCAAGTCACCGGCACCACGCCGGCCTGGATCATGCGCTGCATGGCGTAATCGTGGGCTTCCTTGGTGGTGCCGCCGGAGGCGTCGGCGACCATGTAGATTTCATAGCCGGCATCGTTCATTGCCGACAGGGCGAAGGTGGCGTTGCAGACCTCGGTCCACAAGCCGGAAACGATGATCTTGTTGCGGCCATTGCGCTTGAGGGCGTCGCGCACCTTCTGGTCATCCCAGGAGTTCATCGAGGTGCGCTCAAGCAGCGGCGCGTCCGGGAACACCGCGAGCAGCTCGGGGTAGGTGTGGCCCGAGAAGCTTTGCGTCTCGACCGTGGTGAAGGTGGTGGGGATATTGAAAATCTTCGCGGCCTTGGCCAGGCCAACGGTGTTGTTCTTCAGCGTTTGCCGGTCGATGCTCTGAACGCCGAAGGCCATCTGCGGCTGCTGATCAATGAAGATCAGTTGGCTGTTGAACGGGGTCAGGACTTCAGTCTTAGGATTGCTCATTGTTGTTTCCTTTCAATTTGATGAAGTTCGATCGCACCCGTTTCGGGGCCCGCATGTTGCGGGCATTGCCGTAGCCACGAGTACGCTCCTCAGCGCCGTTGCTTGAGGACGAGCAAAAGATAACGAAACAAAGCGCCTATCGGTGGCGCACTTTTGCGCCTCTACCGGCTCATTTTTGCGCCATTGAATACGCGGTCGCGCTGCTAGCATTCGCCGTTCCATTCGGATCAAGCCGGTCCGTCATGTGCAGGAGAATGCAATGGCAGCTTCACAACCGTTCAACAAGCAGACCGCCTACTGGGGCGTTTCCTGGGAGGAGGCGTATGGCTATCCGCAGGCACGGCGGGTAGGCAACGAGATCTACGTATCAGGCCAGTTCAACCATGACGAGGCCGGTAATCTGCTGGCCCCGGCGCCGCTGAACGCCGACGGCAAGCCCAGCGATTTCTCGTCGATGGGCAAGCAGATGCAGGTCGCCTACGACAACATCTCAAAGCTGCTCGCCTTGTATGGCGCGACGCTGCAAGACGTTGTCGAGGAAACGCTCTATGTCCTGGACATGGATGCTGCCTTCGCGGTGGTCGGCAAAGTGCGCAAGGCGGCCTATGGCACTGAGCGGCCTCAGTGCGCGAGCAATATCATTGGGGTGTCGAGGCTTGCCCAGCGCCCGCAGCTGATCGAGATCGCCTGCAAGGCCGTGATTGGCGCCCGGGAAATCTAAGCTGCACTCCCGGTTGCGATCAGCTGACCGGGAGTACCGACTGCCCCTCGACCAAGGGCTTTTGACTGGCCACGGCAGCGGCGCAGAAGGTCATGAATGCTTTGACGCGCCACGACTTGCGAATGTCCTGGTGCGTCAGCAGCCACAACTCGTCCTGAAGCTCTGGCACCACTGGGCCTGCGCGTACCAACCCCGGGGTGATGTCGCCCAGCATGCAGGGCAGGAATCCATACCCCAGGCCCGCCGCGATGGCGACGCTTGCTGCAGCAACAGAATCGGTGCGGTAGGCAATGCGCTCAGCTGCGACCCTGCTTTCGACATAACTGGTCGCCCTCAAACCGCAGAGCGCTGCCGAGTAGGACACCCACGCCTGCCCCTCTTCGAACAGGGGCTCGCCAGTCACCTGCTTGGCGCTGCAGTAAGGTGCCCAGGCAATGTTCGCCAGTTTACGGCCCACCAGGCTTTCCGCAGGTTTTCTTGTCGCGCGAATGGCGATATCCGATTCATCCCGGGCGAGGCTGAGGGTTTCGTTGCCCACCAGCACCTCGAGGCTGATCCCCTCGTTCAGGGCCTTGAAGTCCGCGATGATGGGGGTGAAGAAGTACAGCAGCAGCGAGTCGCTGGTGGTAATGCGAAGTTTCCCCAGGGGGCCTTGGCCTGAACGTGAAACACGCCGCGTGACGCTGACGATATCCAGCTCCACGCGCTCGGCGAGTGCTCGCAACTCGGCGCCCTCGGCGGTGAGCAGATAGCCTGATTTGCGGTGGTCGAACAGCGCGATGCCGAGCGTACGCTCGACCTGGGCAACCCGGCGCGAAACGGTGGAGACATTGATGCCAAGCTTCTTGGCCGTCGCCGCACGATTGCCGCAATCACTGAGCGTCTTGATGATGCGCAAGTCATCCCACGAGAGCTGATTGACAGCCTCGGCGACGTCCCACTTCGGCCCATCAGCGGCAGTTGGCGCTTTCCCAGTTGGCGATTTCACACAGTTCGTTCCGGATGCGAAGGCGCTGATGATACGAGATGGGGGGTGGGTGAAGCAGCCATATTGTTCTGGCGAATGGTTGAAAGCCGGGCGGTGCAAGTGGCCCCCGATCAGGGCACGCCACGCAGTAGGGCCGCTAAGCGGCCCCGATGATGCGCGGCATCAGTCTCTAGAAACACACTCTTCTTTCATTGCCTCCAGCTTGCCGAACTGCTCGCTGGCCAACCGGCTGATGATCCGGATCGCCTGGTGAATCCCCGCCGTGTTGCGGAAGCTCAGCTGCGGGTTGTGCTCGCACTCCAGCACCTCGTCATGCTGGACCAGCGCCTCGCCAAGCAGTTCGAGGGTCCAGACGTAGCTCTGGAGGGTAGACAGGCGTTCATGGTCAGGCATGGGGCACCTCCCGGTTGGCGCGGGTGGCGAGGGAGTGGCTGTCGATCGGGTAGAAGGTTGGGGATGGGGTGGCCGCGGGGGTTGGGCGGCGGAGAGCGGATGCGAGGATCCTGCTCAGAATGCGAATAAGCATGCATGAGACTCCAAGTTTGAGATTGGAGCTACCACGATCCTTCCTACGGGATTGGGTGGCAGCTGTGTGTGGGGTAGGAATACCGGGAAACTTGGAACCGGCCAGGCCGAAGCCTGCCCACACACAGCCGCCATGACATCGCAGCAGACGCAAAAAAGGCGCCAGCCGTTTTGATGGGGCGCCTAGTGCGTGCGCCAAGTTTACCAGCAGGTTCCTACACCTGGCCGCAGGTTTTACTGCGACTTGGAGAATCTATCTCCAGGAAGGATCAGTGCGCAACGGTTACGGCAGGAGGAAATTTCCGAAAATAGCGAGGGAAATTTTCCTAGGAAAATAACCTCCTTTAGATAAGACATGCTGGGCCTGTAACCTCAGGATCTTGTTTGTGCCTCGCGCTCAAAATGGTGCAACTTGATCGTGTCCCAGGAAGTGGTGTAACTGAACCAGCCGAAGGCGCCCTGCGGGCGAAAGAGGATGGTCATCGTGGTTCTTGGCTAACGTTGAGTTTGCGGACTTAACCTTCACCAGAGAAACCACGATGACCAAGCCCACTATCGCATTGACCGAGTTGGTTGAGAAAGGGGCAGACGCTGATCTGCTCAAGCAAATGATCCAGTTCGTTGCCCAGCGCATGATGGAGTTCGATGTCGAAGGCCTGTGCGGCGCCGGCTTCGATGTCAAAAGCCCAGACCGGACAAACAGCCGCAATGGCTACCGTGATCGCCTCTGGCAAACCCGCGCCGGTGACGTTGACCTGAAGATCCCGAAGCTGCGCCAGGGCAGCTACTTTCCTGGCTTTCTCGAGCCTCGACGTACCGCCGAGAAGGCCATGGCAGCGGTGATCCAAGAAGCTTACATTCAGGGCGTTTCAACGCGTTCGGTGGACGAGCTGGTCAAGGCCATGGGCATGACCGGCATCTCCAAAAGCCAAGTGTCACGGCTGGCTGGTGAGATCGATGAGCGCGTTCACGCCTTCCTTGACCGACCGCTTGAAGGCGACTGGCCCTATCTCTGGATAGATGCCACCTACGTCAAAGTGCGGGAGGCCGGGCGCATCGTCTCGGTCGCCGTAATAATCGCTGTGGCCGTGAACACCGATGGTGGCCGTGAAGTCCTGGGCATGCGTGTTGGCCCATCAGAAGCCGAGCCGTTCTGGACGGACTTCCTGCGAAGCCTGATGCGGCGTGGCTTACGTGGAGTGAAGTTGGTCATCTCCGATGCCCACGAGGGGCTCAAGGCGGCTGTCTCCAAGGTCTTCAACGCGACCTGGCAGCGCTGCCGCGTGCATTTCATGCGTAACGCCATGGCCCATGTCGGCAAGGGTCAGCGCACCATGGTGGCAGCGCTTCTGCGCACGGTTTTCGCCCAGGACAGCCGTGCCGAATGTCATCAGCAGTGGCGCCTGGTCGCCGATCAGTTGCGCGAAAAGTACCCCAAGATCGCGACGCTCATGGACGGCTGCGAGGATGAAGTGCTGGCGCACATGGCGTTTCCAAAAGCGCACCGTCAGCAGTTGCACAGCACCAATCCACTGGAACGGCTCAACGCTGAAATCAAACGTCGCACCGACGTCGTGGGCATCTTTCCCAACGACCCTGCAATCACACGGCTGGTAGGCGCGATGCTGCTGGAGCAGAACGACGAGTGGTGCCTGCAACGGCGGTATATGCAGTTGGAGGCCTTCGAGGCAGTCAGCGATAATCCACAGGCCAAGCTGTCGGCCGTGATCAACTAAACGGCAAACTCAGTGGTCAAGGCCATGATGAGTTACACCACTTCCCGGGACACGATCCCAAACCCGGTCGCGGAATTTGCCGCGACTGGTAGGGAATTTATTCCTTGGGGGCTTCTAGTGCAAGGTTCTTGGGGATGGGAAATGGCAATGGGAAGCGTAGGAAATGGCTTGCACGGAGGGGCTGGGTGGCAACAGTACGTGGGTTGACCGACCGGGACGAAAGGGACCGGCACACCTGAGGTGTCCCACATACTGTCGCCATGATGGAAACGTACCCGATATAGACAGCCCTACGTATGGAGAGGGTGGCAGTAGTACGCAGATTGGCGAACCGAGGAAAAGACAACCCGGTAGATCAGACGGTCTCCTGCGTACAGCAGCCATGTCACAGCAGGCGCGTGCAGGTTAGCTACATCTGGTCATTGATGAGGCCTGCTGAGATAGCTAGAAACAAAACGCCCGCGCTGCAAGGACGGGGATGACTTCTGGGAGCTGGTGCGGAGACAGGAATCGTATCAACATGAAAGAGACTGAATTCAATGGTCATTATTCTTTTGCGTAAAACTCTTCATCTCTAAAATTATCCTCAGCCTATTTCCGGATTGCGAAGCGCCGTAAAAAGCCCTGACAGGATGATGGAAGGTGGTGGAGCATTCTGTCACCCATGCGCCAAAAGCGGCCTCCCGTTACCGGCTGAAATCGAATCGAAGCTGCCTCTAACCTGACCTATGCAAACTGCCAACTGATTCAGTGTCAGGCCTAGCTCCCAGAAATTAGACATTGAGCGCCTCTGGCCTAAGACGCTCCTTCTCGAATAGTATCGGTCTGACTGAGGTAGTCTGGTCCTATACGGCTCATGGTATGCTTCAGTTCGACTTTAGAGACCACTGGAAGGTATTGAGGAGAACGTTGTATGCGGTTGAAGCAGGCAAGAGTCACCAACTATCGAAGCATCGTCGATACCGGCTGGTTCGATTTGGAACGCGCTAAGACAATTTTCGTGGGGCCGAATGAGGCCGGCAAGTCGGCAATACTCCAGGCCCTCCAGCAGATCAACCCCCCGCAGAATGTGCCCAAGTTTGACGCTCTTCGTGACTATCCGCGTTCCAAATACAACGACATCACAACTGGACGTGTTGACCCAAAGAGCGTGAAGGTAGTTGAGGTCGAATTCGAGCTAGATGACGAAGACCGCTCCGCCCTTCCGGAGGCCATGCGTGGGGTGACGTACGTTTTCGGCAGAAGGCTGGATAACTCTGCCTGGCATTCGCTAAATAATGCCCCTGTGACTCCTACCTACGGCTCCATTTCAAAAGACCTGACGCGCCTATGCGCTCATATTGATCCTCGCGCTAAAACAACCGCTCCCGAAAGTCCTGCACCGAGCGAGGATTTGGCTGCATTAACTGCGGGATGGTCTAGCACCACTACCATAGGTGGAGACCAAGCTAAGTCGCTCAAAGCATGGCTGGAAAAAATCCTACCGCTAGTTGACGAGAGCAGCGAAGCTGAAGAAGAGCGGTTCGACAAACTAGTCAAAATTACTGACGCCCACTTCGACCGAGTCGCTACGCTAGAGGCACTGGACAAGCGCAAACCGGTGTTTGTGCTATTTAACAACTACTACCGAGTTAAGCCATTAATCCAACTCGATCATCTGGCCCAGCGCCTCGCTAGTAACCTATTGGACGACGATCAATATGACTATGGTAACGTTTGCCTCCTGAAGTTGTTGGGCTTCACTGCGCAGCAACTCTCCGATCTCGGGAAAGCAGCGCCACCACCGACGAACAACGCAGCAGCTCTACAGAGCTACCGTGACCAATTGGACAATCGTAGTTACCAACTGAATGCCGCCAGCGTGCAGTTGACCGACGAAATAAGATCCGTTTGGCGTCCTCGGGTAGGACGAGCCGAGGCTGATAAACTCCGTATCTCAGCCGACGGGCAATATCTCAAAGTGGTTGTGGAGGATGATCTCGGTGTCGAGATCGAACTGCATCAGCGCTCCGAGGGGTTCCAATGGTTAGTTTCATTCTTTGTGGTGTTCTTCGCCGAGGCTGCCGGCAAACACAACAACGCTATCCTGCTGCTGGATGAGCCAGGTCTATCCCTTCATGGGCTAAAGCAGCGCGAGTTCCGCTCGACTATTGGTCGACTTTCTGAAGGCAACCAGACGCTCTATACCACCCATTCTCCCTTTTTGGTCGGCCCTGACGAACTGGATCTAGTTCGGGTGGTAGAAATGGCCGATCGCAAGGCCGGCACTAAGGTGCATACGACAGTTGCCTCGGGAGATCCAGCGGCACTGTTGCCACTACAGGAAGCATTGGGCTACGACCTAGCGCAGAGCCTGTTCACCCAGGAGCGGAACTTGGTACTGGAGGGACTAACAGACTACTGGTATCTGGAGGCAACCTCTGCACTGCTGAACGCAGCTAACATTATCAGCCTGAACGATAAAATCGCTCTTATCCCAGCTGCCAGTGCAGGGAAGGTGGTGTATTACGCCACTATACTCTATGCACAGAACTTCAAAGTGGCGGCGCTACTGGATTCTGATACGGCCGGCGACCAGGCAGCACAGCAGGAGACGCTGGTTCATACTATCGGCAACAAAAGTATCCTACGGACTAAGGATACTTATTCTGGCTCTGTCGCCAGGCCAGAAGTTGAAGATCTTCTACGCGATACCTTGATCAAGATTGCCAAGGAGTCGCTAGGTATTGATGTGACCAGCGAGGCTGCCGCACAACCGGCCCGCCCAGTCATTGACCTACTCAGTTCCGCGAACAGCAGTTTTTCGAAATACAAGTTGGGCAAGGCATATATCCGTTGGACACGTGAGAATAGTGCTAACGACTTGACAGAGGTCGAACGTAATCATTTCAAGGCCCTTATTGACAAGATCAATAAAGTGCTGAAATAGGTGCATCCGACAAATGTACTCTGAGGAACCCGCTTAGGCGGGTTTCTAGGTTACTAGATCGCTTCGCACCAAGTCACTAAGAGCACCCCAAGGGCCGCTTTTGACCGACTCCCGCCTTTGGTGACGGGCAGAAAGCGGCCAAAAGTGGACAGTGTTCTCTCGCACTCAGGGCAGACGTTTCGTCATGCTAGCTTTTAGTTATGCTGGCTCGCTTTCGCTCATAATATCATCGAGCACTTTGAATACTCCATCCAAATCTTCGGCATAGGTAGCGACATAGTTAGACGTCACCACTTCCCGACTGGGGATTTCTTCGGATTTTGCACGGACAAAAGCTCCATGCTTTCTCCAATACAAGGCAATAATCTCAACATCGAAGTGCCCTATCAAACCGCCTTTTGAGGCCACAAAGCCATCACCTGGAATTCCCTCAAAATACGAATTAGTGAGGTTAGTAAGGCAATAGTCAAGAAAGTGATGGGCATTATTTTCATCAATATCAGGATTGAAGCAAAAGTCGAATATGTAATGACCCATCAGTCTTGATATGCCGTGATTATCCTCAACCCCTGATTCATCGTAGTAACCGCAGCCGACTCCAGAGCCATTAGCCTTTTTGCTGTTGCTTAACTGGTATATAACAAAGCTTTTTATGCCTGAGCGGCTGGCAAGTATGCTACTGAGGACTGCATCTTTAGTATCCGGATCGTCTTTATTGGCAATCAAAAGCCCCGTAGTGTCAAAATTCTCGACCGGAATTGCATCAACCGCAGAGTAAAAATTGACTTTACTATCAATGTACTCGGCTTTGAATTTGGCAAACACCACTTGGGAGATTCTTCTCATTCCCATAATTGCCAATCCACTCACTATTCCAGAAGTTGCTGCTTCCGGATGATCAAACACTATGAGTGCTTTTTGAAGGTTATACAGTTGGCCTTGGCGATCTGCCGAGCATTGAAGCCTAAATAGCATTAAGTCATTCCAACCCAAGGCGCCCCGCTCAGCGCAGACAAGGCGGTCAAGCAGCCCCTTATTTTTGTACTCTTCAGTGCCAAAAATTCGTCGAGCGATCTCTATCACATTTTCATTGGAGTTTTCGAGACGCTTGCTATCCGTCCTCCCCCAACCGGCTCGATCAAGAAGTCTCAAGAGTGAGTAGATCGATCTATGGCGCAAGCTTCCGTCGAACCGACCGATGGATGCATAGCGGGGGAGGTATTCAACCAAGGTGTTAATGGCATCCTCGGCTGCAACGTGATTGAAGCTGGAAGAGCTATTGACTAGCAGTCTCCAGAATTGATCATGGGCTCGCTCATGTACAGCCAGGTCGAAGTTATCTGATGAAAGGATGATATCGATTTTCTTACCGCTTACCACTTCTTCAACAGCTTTCTGATACAGAACGAAAGTGTCTTGGGGCTCAGGAGTGGCAAATCTTACAATGAGCTTTAGGTAGTTTTCTAGGTTTCGAGAGCCTTCATGGTTAAAGCATGCGCGGCTAGCTCTTACTGATGGCTCTATGTCTGCGCGTGCGGGCAGTTCAAGAGTTTCTGCGTCGAAGAGTTGACGTAGCAGGAAAGCTTGAACTGGCTCCTTTTCCAATTGCCCTGAGAACGCTGGTGAGTTTATAAAGTTGTCAGCATCAGGATTTCTCTTCAGAGAGAATCGACCATATCTACCTTCTGTCTCTTCTGCATAAATTAGCCTGAAGGTGCCTGGGTAGAACAGATGGAGTAATAGTAGATTGATCAAGTCAACCTTGTTGAAGTCTGTTCGTGATAGGTCGCTGCGTTCCATCTGTAGAATAAGAAGGGCGTTTACGAAACGTTTTACCTTTCGAAGATTCCCAACAAACGGCAAATAGCTTGCTGCGTTATCTCCATCAATAATATCCGCAAGCTCACTGAGCACTTCACCAAGCCGTATCATCGTGTCTGAAGGTACCGATGTAAGTTTTTGCTCCTCGTTGTGCCAGTCCCTTGTTAGGAAATTCCGTATTGACGAAGTGTCGACAAACAAGCTGAGTTTTACAGTAACGAACTTCTCGAGGAATTCACGTGCGCGTGAGGTTTCCTCTTGAATGCCAGCTAGAATTTCTGTGTCATAGCAGAGTATGAAAGTTGCCTGAGATAGTCTGAATGTTCTGCGGGTAGCAAATAGGACTGAGTTGGCTGTCTTGGCATCCAAACGGTCGAGATCATCTATGACGATGACAACGCGTTTGCCAATACGGCGGAGCACATGGTCAATGTCATCTAAAAGTTCATCCAAGGTTTCTTGCGAAGGCTCGACGGCAAGCTTGAAGCCCAGGAACGATATATCTGCTTTGCCTTTAATCAGGCGCGAATACCGATTCGCAGCTGGTCGGAATTCGGGCGCGTAGGCTTCTCGTTGAATAGTGGCCGACAGCTCTTTGATCAGTCTGTCTGTCAGATCAGGCTCAGAAGCAAAGCGAAGGGGTTCGAAGCGGCAGACAATGATTTTTTTAGAGTGTTCTTCCCAATGACGAGCTGCAAGGTTTATGAAGCTGGTTTTGCCTACACCCCAAGGTCCATCGATACCGAACACCAAGCCTGGATGTGCGTTGCTAGCCATTACAGTTCTCGCGAATGACTCAGCTTGCGATCCGCAATTCAATGCATCCTCTTTGCCCTGCTGTATTTCATCATCTGATAAGAAATATAGCTGAGACCTATCTTTTTTTAATCGCGCTCGTAAGTTCTGGACTATCGGCGACAGCAACATGGTGCATAAGATTGCGAGTATTGCAGGTGTCCAGTAGGGGTCTGCACCGTGAATGATATCGTGAAATTTTTTGAGCTTCGGTGCCAAAAGAAAATTTGCCCATACTCCGACTATTACTGCAAGGAGCAGGTCAATCCTACAGCTTTGCATTATACGAGCTGTATCTGAAATAGCTCCTCGACAGAGAGCGTAATAGCAGCAGAGGACTGTAATAATTAAGATGACTGAGACTTGAACCCAAAAATTAACATTAATCAATTCTGGAGAAAAATTGTTGCCAAAATAGGATGCCACCCTCCAGACTTCTGCTGCCAGAAAACCAACCGCTAATGTGCGAAAAAACACCATGAGTTCCGGCATTTTCATCTCTGGCGTCACCTTGGCCATTTCTACTCCTAAAGTTGGTTAAGATTTACACTGCGGTGGTATTTTTACTCAGTTGGAGCTGCGAGTTGCCAATCAACTCTCCGAGAGAAATACTCATATGGACATGAGGAATTCTTTCGAACCTTATGCAACAGATTTTGTATTTTTTGCCACTCCCGCAATAGCACTGAGAGTTCCTAGGGGCTTGCCTGTGGCCTGGATCGACGCGGATTGTTTCAACAATCTGAACTTGCGACAACGTTAGTGGTGAGCACTTATTTTTATCAAATTCCGCAATCAGCATTCGAAACAAATCAAAGTACTGACTTGAATCTTCATGCCCAACCACGAGACGCTTATTTTTAGGTTTTTCGACTAGTGATACATGATCTATTTTTTTTATTTTCCTAGCGATCGCCACTGCTATTTCACCAGCATATATATTGCCCTTGATGTGCGGGCACTCGTCACCATCTATATTCTGAGAGCAGATACTGCACTCAAATCTCTCAAATATAAAACCGCAGCTTGTGAAGAGCTTATAGGGATAAGCCTTCTCTATGGAGAGTAGCTGTCGAGTGAGGTACCAAAGCGTGACACTGTAATCTTTGTAAAATTTTTTAAGTTGGCGCAAGCAATCTAGGGCATCTTGGAGCCTGCACCAAGAATTATGGTATTTTTCTGACTCAACAAACTTCCAATACGACGCAAGACTTGTGAGTAATTCAAAAAATCCAGCATAGATAAAGCAGTTGTTTTTTACAGAGTCTTCGGTTGCGCTGGCTTTGTACGCGTCGATTGTCGCCTGAGCTTCATTGGCGAGCTTCAAGGCATCGTCGTATTTTCGAGCTGCTATGTGCTTCAGGGTTTCGTAAACGGCTCTTTCGTTGCCTGGAAGCTCAGCGCAAAGAAGATTTAATCCGTACATCAAGGGGTTTCCATGAATTTGGTAAGATCAAATTTTTTCATGCTGGCCTTTAGTGCATCCGTGCTTCCCTTGAAGTTAAATTCTTTCGTTGTGGTTCCATCTTGGTAAAAAGCACTGATTTGGACCTCGTCACTTTCTCCTTCCAGGCGACTGCTTGTGTAGGTTTCCAAGTACTGAATCACAAGCGCCAGATAGTTTGGCAGGGACATATCGCTAGCTAGGTTCACCAGAGGCATGATAAATGAATAATCATGAAGATCATAGATAGACGCATCCTGTAGTGTTGCGACCTCTATCTCTGGATGATTAATCTTGAGCCACTTTTTAAATGGACCTGCTTCAACGGCGACAGAACCTTGATAATTTTTATGGGGTAGAAATTCAATTTTCATATAATGGCTTCACCTTTGGGTTCGTCACGCCTGAGCTTCTCCATAATTAAAGCGGGCAACATTACAGTAGAAGCTGTAGCGATCAGTAGTTTTGCTTGAAGAGTATGAATTGACTTCCGATTACTTCAGAACAGGTTCACTCAATGTCGGTTCTCAGCTTTCTGCGCACCTTCATTAGTGCAAAATGCTACTACGTACTAGGGATTTGTGAAACCGGCCATTGCATAGGGGGCATTTGCCAGGCGCCGCTCGTTCAAGCATAGGGCCACCCAGTCCAGGATCGTGTCCCTGGAAGTGGTGTAACTGAACCAGCCGAAGGCGCCCTGCGGGCGAAAGAGGATGGTCATCGTGGTTCCTGGCTAACGTTGAGTTTGCGGACTTCATAAAAAAGTGACCATAAAAAAGGTGACAGATTTATATTCTGACGGGTCAGCGGCTGAAGCCTATGACTGAATGGTTTCAGCCAAAACTCCATTGTGCAATCTGCACCACAGCCAACCACATGGACTACCCTTGGCCCTTTTCCAAAGAAAAGCCCGACTTTAAGCCGGGCTTCGTGTAACGCATTTTTGATCACACGCTCTTTTCTTGGGCTGCAACCATGATCTCGTTCTGTCGCTTAGTAGCCTCAACCAGGACGGCTGTGTAAACACGCTTTTTCTCGTCAGCTTTCGCATTGCGAATGAACTCAGCGAAGGGGCTTTTGACCTTATCAGAACGCGACTTGAACGGATTCATGGGTACCCCTCCCCAAGCGTAGCGACCAGCCACTCGCAGGCGAAACGCCTTGCCCGACCTAAAAAGCAAAAAACCGCCCGAAGGCGGTTCATCAGCCCGATAGGTTAACTGAACACTATCGACATTTCTGGTGCCGGAGACAGGAATCGAACCTGCGACCTTCGCGTTACGAGTGCGCTGCTCTACCGACTGAGCTACACCGGCGTGTTGCGCAACGTACCATTGCCGTGTCCGTTACGCAAACCTCTGTTTCACCTCACTTTCACGGCGCCTTGCAGCCATTCGGCGCGAGGTCTTCCTCCACCGTGGTCACGCAGCTCCACCCGGCCTGGGTGCGGGCCAGGGTCACGGTCTTGCCCAGCACATTGGCCGGTGCATCGGCCAGGGTGCAGGCGATGCTGGCGGTGCCGTCGGCCGCCGTGCCGCTGGCGGTGATCGCGCAATGGGCGGTGGTGGGCTGGCCGCCGAGGCTGGCGACGTCGGGCACGTCCTTGCCTTCGTTCAGGCGGATGTCCATCGGCGTTTTCAGCGCGGAGATTTCCAGCAGCGCCGCCGCGGCTTTGGCGCGGGCCTGGTGGTTGGTGTACATGGGGATGGCGATGGTCGCCAGGATGCCGATGATCGCGACGACGATCATCAGTTCGATCAGGGTGATACCTCGTTGCCCTTTCATGAACGCTCTTCCTTCGTAATACATGGAGGCGCGGTCGGCGCATGTTCATCTTTTCGGCGCCCCGGCCGGCAGGCGCGCAGTAGGCCTGAACCGACACCTTTTGTCACCCCTGCACGGCAGGGCGTCATCTTCGCTGAACTACTCTAGTGAGCGTCATGGAAACGCGCCCGCTCTCGGGCCCGGCAAGCTGTTACGGGGCTTGTCGCCGCACTGCAAAGGACCTTCATATGCCACCGTCTACCCGCCTCTACGCCTGGGAGGGCATCGATGCCTCCGGCACTCGTCAACACGGCCAGCAACCGGGGCGCAGCCCGGCCTTTGTACAGGCTTGGCTGCAACGCCAGGGCATCCGGGCCACGCGGGTGAGGTTGGCGGGTGGGTTGCAGTGGCGCTGGCCGCAGCGGGCGGGCAAGGCGGATGCGGCGGGGTTCAGCCGGCAGCTGGCGACCTTGCTGACGGCGGGGGTGCCGTTGTTGCAGGCGTTCGAGGTGATGGCGCGTAGCACGGTGGACAGCGGCATGGCGGCGTTGCTGGCGCGGTTGAAGCAGGATGTGGCGGCGGGGCTTGGGCTGGCGGAGGCGTTGCAGCGGCATCCGGCGTGGTTCGATGCGCTGTACTGCAACCTGGTGCGGGTGGGCGAGCAGTCGGGCACGCTGGACCGGCAGCTGGAGCAGATGGCGGGGATGCTGGAGAAGCGCCAGGCGCTGCGGCAGAAGGTGCGCAAGGCGATGCTGTATCCGGCGCTGTTGCTGCTGACCGGGCTGGGGGTGGCGGCGTTGTTGCTGCTGGAGGTGGTGCCGCGGTTCCAGGGGTTGTTCGCCAGTTTCGACAAGGCACTGCCGGCGTTCACCCAGTGGGTGATCGATTTATCCACAGGGCTGGGCAATCACCTGGGGTGGCTGGTGCTGTTGATAACTGTGTTGGGGGTTGGCGGGCGGGAGGTGTATCGGCGGCATCTTCCTGCACGGTTGTGGATGGTGCGCTGGGGGCTGCGGGTGCCGGTGGTTGGCACCTTGCTCGGGCAGGCAGCGTTGGCGCGGTTTGCGCGCAGCCTGGCGACTTCTTATACAGCGGGCGTGGCGTTGCTGGATGCGCTGGCAACGGTGGCGCCGGTCAGTGGCAACTGCCTGCATGAGCGGGCGATCCTGGCGTTGCGCCAGGGCGTGGCCAACGGGGCGAGCCTGCAACAGGCAATGGAGGCGGACGGGCTGTTTCCGCCGCTGCTGCGCCAGCTGGTGGCGGTCGGCGAGGCCAGCGGCACCCTCGACACCATGCTGGACAAGGCCGCGCTACATTACGAAGAGCAGGTGAGCCAGGCGCTGGAGCAGTTGACCACGCTGCTGGAGCCGGCCATCGTGCTGATCCTCGGGCTGCTGGTGGGGGGCCTTGTCGTGGCGATGTACTTGCCGATCTTCCAGTTGGGTAGCCTGATCTGAACATGAATGCCTGGGCCGTAATCGTCGATCATCCGCCGTTCTTTTATGCCCTGGCCGCGGTGCTGGGGTTGCTGGTGGGCAGTTTTCTCAATGTGCTGGCGTACCGGCTGCCGCTGATGCTCGAGCGCCAGTGGCAGCGGGAGGCGCAGGAGGTGCTGGGGCTGCCGCAGGCCGAGCACGAGCGCTTCGACCTGTGCCTGCCGGCGTCGCGTTGCCCCCACTGCCAGCGCCCGATCCGGGCGTGGGAAAACATTCCGGTACTGAGTTACCTGGCCTTGCGCGGACGTTGCTCGGGGTGCAAAGCGCGAATCAGTGCGCGTTATCCACTGGTGGAGCTGGCCACCGCCCTGCTGTCGCTGCTGGTGGCCTGGCATTTCGGGCCGGGGGTGGAGGCGCTGGCGGTGATGCTGCTGACCTGGGGCCTGATCGGCTTGAGCCTGATCGATGCCGAGCACCAGTTGCTGCCGGATGTGCTGGTGCTGCCGCTGTTGTGGCTGGGGCTGGTGGTCAACGCCTTCGGGTTGCTGGTGCCGCTGGCCGACGCGGTGTGGGGCGCGGTGGCGGGTTACCTGAGCCTGTGGACGGTGTACTGGGTGTTCAAGCTGGTGACCGGCAAGGAGGGCATGGGCTTTGGCGACTTCAAGCTGCTGGCCATGCTCGGGGCCTGGGGCGGTTGGCAGATTTTGCCGCTGACCTTGATGCTGGCCTCCCTGGTGGGGGCGCTGATTGGGCTGACGCTGGTGCGTTTGAAGCGCACGCAAATGGGCGCTGCATTGCCTTTCGGGCCTTATCTGGCCATTGCGGGGTGGATCGCCGTGCTCTGGGGTGATGAAATAGTCGCTTCTTACCTGCAACTGCTTGGAACCTGATGAGCACAGCGCCTTTCACCCCCTGGATTCTCGGCCTGACCGGCGGCATCGGCAGCGGCAAGAGCGCCGCCGCCGAGCGTTTCGTCGAGCTGGGCGTGCACCTGGTCGATGCCGACCAGGCGGCGCGCTGGGTTGTCGAGCCGGGGCGCCCTGCCCTGGCCCGCATCGTCGAGCGCTTCGGCCCCGGTGTACTGCTGGAGGACGGCCAGCTCGACCGTGGCGCCCTGCGCCAGCAGATCTTTGCTGACCCTGCGCAACGGCAATGGCTGGAGCAGCTGCTGCACCCGCTGATCGGCCAGGAGATCTTCAGCTACCTGGCCAAGGCCGAGACGCCCTATGCGGTGTATGTGTCGCCGCTGTTGATCGAGTCGGGGCAGTTCAGCAAGACCCAGCGCATCCTGGTGATCGATGCGCCGACCGAGTTGCAGGTGCAGCGCACCCTGCAACGGGACAACACCAGCCCCGAGCAGGTGCAGGCGATTCTCAAGGCCCAGCTGGCCCGGGAAGAGCGCCTGCGCCATGCCGATGACGTGGTGGTCAATGATCGTGACCTGCAATCGCTGCACGACGAGATCGACCGCCTGCACCACTTTTACCTGACTTTGCGAGGAGGCCAGCCATGAGCCAGCCGATGACCGTTGATTGCCCGACCTGTGGGGCGCCTGTGGAATGGGGGGAGAAGAGCCCGTTCCGGCCGTTCTGCTCGGACCGCTGCAAGCTGATCGACCTGGGGGCCTGGGCGGCCGAGGAGCACAAGATCGCGGGGGCGGAAGAGTCCGAGGATGAGTTGTATTCGGGGGATCTGGAGCCACGGCACTAAGCTGGGCTTGGTGGTGAGAGCACCGCCGCAATCGCGGGGCAAGCCCGCTCCCACGCCGGTCGTCCATTAACTGGGAGGCCGGCGTTCAAGCCTCAGACATTTCTTACCGGTTAATCAGACCGCGCTGAATAGGCGCTCGCCCTATCCATTGGCATCGTTCGATGCACCAGCCATTCTCCTTGCTGCTGGTCATCCGAGCAGGACGCCAACATGCCAGAACTGTATTTCATCGCTTACGGATTGGCGGCGGGCGTACTGCTCGACTGGCTGTGCCGCCCTAAAGGGTTGCGAAGGGCTGTGTACATCATCTTCATGGTGGTCGGCATCACCACTTGCTCCCAATTGGGTGAACGGCAAGTGCTGCAGCTCGATGGCGGCCTGTGGGGGATGTTGTTCATGCTGGTCGGCCAGCGCTTGCTGTTCAAACGCTCACGCTATTTTCGTGATGATTCGGATTGAGACGACAGGCCGAGGTCACTCAATCGCGGGGCAAGCCCGCTCCCACGCCCCCCCCGCTCTCACGCCAACCCTCGCCCATGCGTCATCCATCGATATTGCTACGAGCGAGTTTCTGTAGGTGAAGGTTATCGTGGAGGAAACAACGTGGGAGCGGGCTTGCCCCGCGATCACCGGCAAAGCCGGTGCCATTCACATCATCACTTCTCTTCATCCTTCCATGGCGCCTGCAAATAACGAGTGCGGTTGAACGTCTCCAGCCACTCGGGGCAGAACACCACCAAGGCACTGATCACCGTGCCATTGATGAACGCCTCGGGGAACATCATCAACCACAGGTAACCAACAAAGTCGCTCAGCCACTCCGGCATGGCGAAACGCTCGTCCATCCACAGCAACCCCAGCCCAGCCGCCAGGCACACCAGCACGGTCAGCGCAGCGGGGAAAAAACCGCAACAGAAGATGTACACAAATAGGTTACGCGGCTGGGCACGCTCGACCAGGATCGCGCACACCTCGGTGACCAGCACCGGCAACCCTACGATCAGCAGGCCGTTGACGCCGATAGCAGCGAGGTCCTGGCGGCCGAGCAGCAACAGGCCAAGCTGGGCGAGAAAGCCGCCGAGCACCGCCAGCGGCCAGTCCAGCAGCAGGGTAACGGCAGTCATGCCGATGAAGTGGTACGACACGCCAGTATCGAAATCACGCCGCACCAGCCACAGCACGAACAGGCAGAACACCGTGCCGAACAGCAGGTGCTGGCGGCGGGTGTCAGCGAACAACTCCACCCAGCGCGTGCGGCTGGCGGCCCAGACCAGCAGGGGCACGTAACCGAGCCAGCCAAGGGTAAGGCTGGTGCTGGACAAGACCTGTGCGCTAATCACCTGAACAATATCCCTGTCGGCCATGTGGACAAGCCTGAGTCTACACCCATTCTCCCTTTCGTCCGGTTGCTATAGGCTGACACCTCCTTTCGCTGCAGGACGCATCCCCAATGACCGAAGGCATCAACCTGCCCTTGCTGCTGGGCGCGCTGTTCAGCGCCACCGCGGGGGTACTGCACCTGATGGTCATCGCCGTGGGCCCGCGCTGGTACCGTCTGTTCGGCGCGGGCGAACGCATGGCCCGGGCCGCGGAACAAGGGCGCGCCTACCCTGCCCTGGTCACAGCGGCGATCGCGTCGGTACTGCTGGCCTGGGCCGCCTACGCGCTGTCGGCGGCCGGTGTGATCGCGCCCTTGCCATTGCTGATGCCGATCATCTGCTTGATCACCCTGGTGTACCTGGCCCGTGGCCTGCTGGGGCCGCTTTTGCTGGCCGGCACCGGGCGCAGCCGGCGTTTCATCGCGGTCAGTTCGGCCATTTGTGTGGGCGGCGGGCTGCTGCACCTGTTCGGGGTCGTGCAGCAATGGCTGGTGCTGGGCTGATTCCCACGCACAAACAGCATCTTACCGTCATCAATTAGCGACTAAGCTTGTCCCCATGGATGACTCAGACTACCTGCGCCTGCTTACCATCCAGGCCGAACAAGCCAATGCGTTCCTGTCCAATGCCCGCAAATGGGAACGCGAGCGTTGGGTCTGCCAGCGCCTGCTGCAGGGGCTGAACATTCCCTACCGCAGCGAGGACTTCACCCCGGCCGGGCAGGAACCGCCAGACGTGCTGTTCCGCGACGCGGCGTTCGAGGTGTTCTTCGTGCTCGACGAGGGCCGGCGGCTCAATGACGAGTGGCGCGAAGAGCTGCAACGCCGGCGCAGCGCGTTCTCCCTGAGCCAACTGGTGCGCCGCGAACAACGCCCCCGGCGGATCAGCGCCCAGGAACTGCTGGCACGCCTGGCGCCCACGCTGCGCAAGAAATCGCACAACTACCGCGAACGCGGGCTGGACCTGGGTGAGCTGGACATCATCGCCTTCTCCAGCCTCAAGCGCGAAGTGCTCGACCTCAACAGCCATTTCCCGCCGCCCACCGAGTACCTGCGCCAGGGCTGGCGCTCGTTGTCGCTGGTGGGGCCGACCTTCGCCCGGGTGCTGTTCGCCCATCCGGACGCGCCGGATTTCCTGCGCGGCAACCTGGGGCGCAGCATTGTGTTCGACGTAGGTATCAGTCTTTGATCCAGTGCCGGGTGTGTTTGCGATCACGTACACTCGGCGCCAGGGATAGAAAGCATTATCATTCGACCCATGCGTTTGCGTGAACGCTGTGGCGTACACGCAGTCACAAACGTCTATCTGACGAGGCCCACCATGACCAGCCGCCTGAATCCCGAAGATCAGCGTCGCGTCGATGAGTATCTGAGCGCCCCCCAGCATCAAGTAGAGCGCAGGCCCTTCCGGCCGTTGCTGCTCCTGTTGCTGGTGGTGGCCGTGACCATCGGTCTGGGCCTGTTGAGCCGCCTGCTGAGTGGACTGGTGCTATGAGCTGCCTTGCGCTCGCCCGCCCCTCGTGCTGGATGCGGCCGGACCTTGTGTCCACGAATTCCGTAAAACTTGTGAGATATCCCCATGACTCATCGCATCGTGATTGTCGGCGGCGGCGCCGGCGGCCTGGAACTGGCGACCCGCCTGGGTAAAACCCTGGGCAAGCGCAAACAGGCCGAGATCACCCTGGTTGATGCCAACCTGACGCACATCTGGAAGCCACTGCTGCACGAAGTGGCGGCCGGCTCGCTGAACTCCTCGGAAGACGAACTGAACTACGTGGCCCAGGCCAAGTGGAACCACTTCAACTTCCAGATGGGCCGCATGAGCGGCCTGGACCGCGAAAGCAAGCTGATCCAGCTGGCCGCGACCCTCGACGACGAGGGCCGCGAGCTGCTGCCTGCGCGCACCATTGGCTACGACAGCCTGGTGATCGCCGTGGGCAGTAACACCAACGACTTCGGCACCCTGGGCGCAGCGCAACACTGCCTGTTCCTCGACAGCCGCAAGCAGGCCGAGCGCTTCCACCAGCAGCTGCTCAACCACTACCTGCGTGCCCACGCGGGCGATGTGGCCAGCGAGAAGATCAGCGTGGCCATCGTCGGTGCCGGCGCCACGGGTGTGGAGCTGGCGGCCGAGCTGCACAACGCCGCCCACGAGCTGGCGGCCTATGGCCTGGACAAGATCCAGCCGAAAGACATGCACATCACCCTCATCGAAGCCGGCCCACGGGTACTGCCGGCGCTGCCGGAGCGCATCAGCGTGCCGGTGCACAAGACCCTGGAAAAACTCGGCGTGACGGTGATGACCAATGCCGCAGTCAGCGAAGTGACCGAGGATGGCCTGAAGACGGCGGCCGGCGAAGTGATCCAGGCCAGCCTGAAGGTCTGGGCGGCGGGCATTCGCGCGCCGGGCTTCCTCAAGGACATCGACGGGCTGGAAACCAACCGCATCAACCAGCTGGTGGTGCGCCCGACCCTGCAGACCACCCGCGACGACAATATCTTTGCCTTCGGCGACTGCGCCGCCTGCCCGCAGCCGGGCAGCGACCGCAACGTGCCGCCACGGGCGCAGGCTGCGCACCAGCAGGCTTCGCTACTGGCCAAGAGCCTCAAGGCGCGCCTGGAGAACAAGGCGCTGCCGACCTACGAGTACAAGGACTACGGCTCGCTGGTATCGCTGTCGCGGTTCTCGGCGGTGGGCAACCTGATGGGTAACCTGATGGGCAGCGTGAAGCTGGAGGGCTGGCTGGCGCGGATGTTCTATGTGTCGCTGTACCGGATGCACCAGATGGCGCTGTATGGGTTCTTCCGCACGGCGATGATGATGCTGGGTAGCAAGATTGGGCGGGGGACTGAGCCGCGTTTGAAGTTGCACTGATAACAGGCCCTGCTCTCCCCGGTGGGAGCGGGCTTGCCCCGCGATAGCGACAGCCGCCATAACCGGGTGGCCTGAACCGACGCCATCGCGGGTCAAGCCCGCTCCCACGCTGGCGACTTCACCTGACCACGCGATACGTACTCTGCACGAACCCACTCTCGTAACTGGTCGTCTTCATGTGCTGCAACAGCACATCCTTCGCCAACCCGCCGAATAACGGAATCCCCTGCCCCAGCAGCACGGGAATGCGGGTGATGGTCAGTTCATCCACCAACCCCTCACGCAAGAACCCCTGAATCAGCTTGCCGCCATCCAGGTACAGGCTTTTCGCCCCCGTGCCCTGCAGATGCTCGAGCAACGCCGGAATCGGCCCGGGGTGTAGCTCGACCTGCTCCGGTGCGCCCTTGGGCAAGGCCTCGAGGCTGGCGCTGACCACCACGACCCGCGTATCGGGATACGGCCACTCGCCAAAGGTCATGACCTTGTCGAAAGTCCCCCGCCCCATCACCAGCGTATCAACGCCCGCCATGAACCCGGCATAGCCATGGTCGTCGGTGGATTGGGTGGCGCCCATCAGCCAATCGAGGCCGCCGTCTTCACGGGCGATGTAGCCATCCAGGCTGGTGGCGATGAAAACACGGGCTTTGAGGGACATGCGTGGCGCTCCTGCGGGCAAAGGCCACAGGGTAGCAAGGGCGGGGATATGCCACACCCAAAAAACGCGGACAAAAGAAAAAGGGCATCTCAGTCGAGATGCCCTTTTTACATGGTGGGTCGTGTAGGATTCGAACCTACGACCAATTGGTTAAAAGCCAACTGCTCTACCAACTGAGCTAACGACCCGGAAAATGGTCGGGGTGAGGGGATTCGAACTCCTGACATCCTGCTCCCAAAGCAGGCGCGCTACCGGACTGCGCTACACCCCGAGATTGGCTCCGCGACCTGGACTCGAACCAGGGACCCAATGATTAACAGTCATTTGCTCTACCGACTGAGCTATCGCGGAACTGAACTTCGGTACATCTTTACTGCTTCGAAGCCTGTGTTAGCTTCGAACTCTTTAGCTGCTTCGCTTTCGCGTTGTCGCTGCTGAGGCCGGCTATTCTACATTCTTCGTTTTGCTTGTCAACCACTTTTTTTCATTCAACTTACTGATTTGTAAGTTGTTTTGCGATCTCCGATGTTGCTGGTGATTCGCTCAGTGCCTGACAGCGGGGCGAATATTAGGGG
The DNA here is from genome assembly GCF_019646095.1 of Pseudomonas sp. 2hn. Classification (NCBI taxonomy): domain Bacteria; kingdom Pseudomonadati; phylum Pseudomonadota; class Gammaproteobacteria; order Pseudomonadales; family Pseudomonadaceae; genus Pseudomonas; species Pseudomonas sp. 2hn. Next base: position 5,064,003 of record NZ_CP081016.1, read on the forward strand.
CACTCTGAATTTTGTGCAAGCACTTTTTTCAAAATTTTCAGCAAGTTAGGTAGGAAGCCGGAAAATCAGGGGTTTGCGGCGCCTGCACTGGCCTTATCGCGGGGCAAGCCCGCTCCCACGCTGATCGCTCCCACGCGCATAGGGTACCTGTGGCACCGATCTGCGTGGGAGCGGGCTTGCCCCGCGATGGCGTCGGGATGACCCACATAAAAAAGCCCCGCTTTCGCGGGGCTCTTCATGACGGCAGTGATCAGTCGAAGACAATCTCCTCGCCCTGCACCTTCGCGGTGATCGCCGCACCCGGCAAGAACTCGCCGGCCAGGATCAACTGCGCCAGCGGGTTCTCGATCCAGCGCTGGATCGCACGCTTGAGTGGCCGTGCGCCATACACCGGGTCGTACCCCACGGCGATCAGCTTGTCCAACGCCTCCGGGCTCAGGCTCAGCGACAGCTCGCGCTCGGCCAGGCGGCCACGCAGTCGGCCGAGCTGGATCTCGGTGATGCCGGCGATCTGCTCGCGGCCCAGGGGCTCGAACACCACCACTTCGTCGATGCGGTTGATGAACTCCGGACGGAAGTGCGAACCCACCGCGTCCATCACCGCCGCACGCTGCGCCTCGCGGTCACCGGCCAGTTCCTGGATCTGCGCCGAGCCCAGGTTGGAGGTCATCACGATCACCGTGTTGCGGAAGTCCACGGTGCGGCCGTGGCTGTCGGTCAGGCGGCCATCTTCCAGCACCTGCAGCAGCACGTTGAACACATCCGGGTGGGCCTTCTCCACCTCGTCGAGCAGTACCACCGAGTACGGCTTGCGACGCACGGCCTCGGTCAGGTAGCCGCCCTCTTCATAACCCACGTAGCCTGGCGGGGCGCCGATCAGGCGAGCCACGGAGTGTTTCTCCATGAACTCGGACATGTCGATGCGCACCATGGCCTCTTCGGTGTCGAACAGGAACTCGGCCAGCGCCTTGCACAGCTCAGTCTTGCCCACGCCGGTAGGCCCAAGGAACAGGAACGAGCCGCTGGGGCGGTTCGGATCGGACAGCCCGGCACGGGAACGGCGCACGGCGTTGGCCACGGCGGTCACCGCCTCGTCCTGGCCGATCACCCGTTCATGCAGCAGGCTTTCCATCTTCAGCAGCTTCTCGCGCTCGCCTTCGAGCATCTTGGCCACGGGGATGCCGGTCCACTTGGAGACCACTTCGGCGATTTCTTCCTCGGTGACCTTGTTGCGCAGCAACTGGTTGTCGGTCTTGCCGTGCTGGTCGACCATCTGCAGGCTGCGCTCCAGGTCCGGGATTACCCCGTACTGCAGCTCGGCCATGCGGCTGAGGTCACCCTTGCGGCGGGCGGCTTCCAGTTCCTGGCGGGCTTGCTCGATCTTCTGCTGGATCTGCGCCGAGCCCTGCACCTCGGCTTTTTCCGAGGCCCAGATCTCTTCGAGGTCGGCGTACTCGCGCTCCAGGCGGTCGATTTCCTCGGTCAGTTTCTCCAGGCGTTTCTTCGCCGCTTCGTCCTCTTCCTTCTTGAGCGCCTGGGACTCCACCTTCAGTTGGATCAGGCGACGGTCGAGGCGGTCGAGCACTTCCGGCTTGGAGTCGATCTCCATGCGGATGCGGCTGGCCGCTTCGTCGATCAGGTCGATGGCCTTGTCCGGCAGCTGGCGGTCGGTGATGTAGCGGTGGCTGAGCTTGGCCGCGGCGATGATGGCGCCGTCGGTGATGGCCACCTTGTGGTGCACTTCATAGCGCTCTTTCAGGCCACGCAGGATGGCGATGGTGTCTTCCTCGCTCGGCTCCTCGACCAGCACCTTCTGGAAACGACGCTCGAGGGCGGCGTCCTTCTCGATGAACTGGCGGTATTCGTTGAGCGTGGTGGCGCCGACGCAGTGCAGCTCGCCACGGGCCAGGGCCGGCTTGAGCATGTTGCCGGCGTCCATGGCGCCCTCGCCCTTGCCGGCGCCGACCATGGTGTGCAGTTCGTCGATGAACAGGATGATCTGGCCTTCCTGCTTGCTCAGTTCGTTGAGCAGGCCTTTGAGGCGCTCTTCGAACTCGCCGCGGTACTTGGCGCCAGCGATCAGCGCCCCCATGTCCAGGGCCAGCAGGCGCTTGCCTTTCAGGCCGTCGGGCACCTCGCCGTTGATGATGCGCTGGGCCAGGCCCTCGGCGATGGCGGTCTTGCCCACGCCGGGCTCGCCGATCAGCACCGGGTTGTTCTTGGTCCGGCGTTGCAGCACCTGGATGGTGCGGCGGATCTCGTCGTCACGGCCGATCACCGGGTCGAGCTTGCCTTCCTCGGCGCGCTTGGTCAGGTCGACGGTGTACTTGTCCAGGGCCTGGCGCGATTCCTCGGCATTGGCGTCGTTCACCGCCGCGCCGCCGCGCAGGTTGTTGATGGCGTTCTCCAGGGCCTTCTTGCTCACGCCCTGGCCGAGCAGCAGCTTGCCGACCTTGCTGTTCTCGTCCATGGCGGCGAGCAGCACCAGCTCGCTGGAGATGAACTGGTCGCCCTTCTGCTGGGCCAGGCGGTCGGCCTGGTTGAGCAGGCGCGCCAGGTCCTGGGACATGTTCACGTCGCCGGTCGGATTCTGGATTTTCGGCAGCTGGTCGAGCTCCTTGGTCAACGCCTTGCGCAGGCTGTTGATGTCGAAGCCGACCTGCATCAGCAGCGGCTTGATCGAGCCGCCCTGCTGGTCGATCAGCGCCTGCAGCAGGTGCAGGGGCTCGATGGCCGGGTGGTCCATGCCCACGGCCAGGGATTGGGAGTCGGATAACGCGAGTTGCAGCTTGCTGGTCAGTCGGTCTATTCGCATGGGGGATACCTTCCTTTAAAGGGCAGGCGGAGCGATGGACAGCACCTGTAATGAAGAACCTGCCTGAGATGACCAATAGATAAGGGTGATTCTGGAAGATTCAAGCGTAGCGGGGTTGACAGAGGTCAGCACCAGTGACGTCAGGCAACGTGGGAGCGGGCTTGCCCCGCGATGGCGCCAGCAGATGAGATAGAGGTGGCAGGGCCTGCGCTATCGCGGGGCAAGCCCGCTCCCACGCGATGTCCGCGTAGGCCGGGTAAGGTCAGCGCGGCTGCAACCAGACCAACGAAGCAAAACGCCCACCCTGCGGGGTGCGGCGATAAGAGAAGAAGCGTGGATCGCTGACCGTGCAGAACCCGCCACCATAAACGGCGGTAACGCCACGCGCCGCCAGGCGGATCCGCGCCAGCTGATAGATATCGGCCATCAGCTTGCCCGGGCGCTCGCCCTCGACAAACGCCTCAGCCGCCTCGGGATGCACGGCAGTAAAGGCATCGCGCACTTCCAGCCCCACCTCGAACGCCTGCGGCCCAATCGCAGGCCCCAGCCACACCATGACCTCTTCAGGCGCCAGCGCCAGGCGCTCAAGGGTGGCCTCCAGCACGCCACCGGCCAGCCCGCGCCAGCCGGCATGCGCAGCCGCCACTCGGGTACCGGCGCGGTCGCAAAACAGGGCAGGCAGGCAATCGGCGGTCATCACGGTGCAGGCGATGCCCGGCTGGTCGGTCCAGCTGGCATCGGCCTCGGCAACCACGGCGGGATTGGCATCCGCCACCACCAACCCATGCACCTGCTTGAGCCAGGCCGGCTGGATGGCGAATTCGTCGCTCAGGCGACGTCGGTTCTCGGCGACCGCCTGCGGGTCATCGCCCACATGGTCGCCAAGATTGAAGGATTCATAGGGCGGCAGGCTGACGCCGCCCTCGCGGGTGGTGACGCAGGCGCGAACCGAGGCCGGGGCCGGCCAGTCGGGGAGGATCAGCGACTGCGTCAGGCCACTCATCCGATGAAGCTCTCGCGGTCCTGGTCGAGCAGCGACAGCAGCCACTGGAAGTCGTCCGGCAACTCCGACTTCCATTCCATGCGCTCACCCGTGGTCGGGTGGTCCAGCGCCAGGAAACGCGCGTGCAGGGCCTGGCGCGGGAAGTGCTTGACCGCCTCGACCATGGCCACGCTGGCGGCCGGCGGGATGCGGAAGCGTGCACCGTAGGTCTGGTCGCCGACCAGCGGATAGCCGACATGCGCCATGTGCACACGGATCTGGTGGGTGCGGCCGGTTTCCAGCTTGACCCGCACATGGGTGTGCGAACGGAAGCGCTTGAGCACGCGGTAGTGGCTGACGGCCGGCTTGCCGCCCTCGGTCACCGCCATGCGCTGGCGCTCGCCGCCGTGACGGCCGATCGGCGCGTCGATCTTGCCGCCGGCGATCACCACGCCGACCACGATGCACTCGTAGATACGGCTGACCGAACGCTTTTGCAGCTGGTCGACGAGGTTGGTCTGCGCCTGCAGGGTCTTGGCCACCACCATCAGACCAGTGGTGTCCTTGTCCAGGCGGTGCACGATGCCGGCGCGCGGCACGTTGACGATGTCCGGGACATGGTGCAGCAGGGCGTTGAGCAAGGTGCCGTCGGGGTGACCGGCCGCCGGGTGGACCACCAGCCCGGCGGGCTTGTTGATCACCAGGATCTGGTCGTCCTCGTAGACGATGTCCAGCTCGATGTCCTGAGCCACCCATTCGCCCTGGGCCTCCTGCTCGGCTTCGAGGGCCAGGATGGAGCCGGTGTGGACGGTGTCGCGCGGTCGCAGCACCGCGCCATCGACGGTCAGGCGGCCATCCTTGATCCACGAGGACAGGCGCGAACGCGAGTACTCGGCGAACAATTGGGCGGCGACCTGGTCGAGGCGTTGGCCGCCCAGTTCGGACGGGACCTCTGCGCTAAGTTGAATGATCTCGGACATGCTCGAATCGACGGGCGTTCAGCCTTTGGTTTCGGCTGCGCGCTTGTGGTTAAATACGGCTTCTTTTGCCCCGGGGTTTGGCCGGGGGCGCTCATCATAACAGGACGGCACCGCCCAAGACAGCGGCCGTCAAAGGGACGCAAGCCGCCATGCAAGTGAAACACCTGCTGCTGATCGCCATCCTCGGGCTCACCGCTGCCTGTTCCTCGAACAAGGAAGTCATTGACGAGAACCTCAGCGAGGCCGAGCTGTACCAGCAGGCGCAGGCCGACCTGGACAACTCCAGCTACACCAGCGCCGTGAACAAGCTCAAGGCCCTGGAATCGCGCTACCCGTTCGGCCGCTACGCCGACCAGGCCCAGCTCGAGCTGATCTACGCCAACTACAAGAACTCCGAGCCCGAGGCCGCCAAGTCCGCCGCCGAGCGCTTCATCCGCCTGCACCCGCAGCACCCGAACGTCGACTACGCCTACTACCTCAAGGGCCTGACCTCGTTCGACCAGGACCGTGGCCTGCTGGCGCGCTTCCTGCCGCTGGACATGACCAAGCGTGACCCGGGCGCCGCCCGCGACTCGTACAACGAGTTCGCCCAGCTGACCAGCCGCTTCCCCAACAGCCGCTACGCCCCGGACGCCAAGCAGCGCATGATCTACCTGCGCAACCTGCTGGCCTCCTACGAAATCCACGTGGCCAACTACTACCTGAGCCGCGAGGCCTATGTGGCCGCCGCCAACCGTGGCCGCTACGTGGTGGAGAACTTCCAGGAAACCCCGTCGGTAGGCGATGGCCTGGCGGTGATGGTCGAGTCGTACCAGCGCATGCACCTGGACGAGCTGGCGGCCACCAGCCTCGAGACCCTCAAGCTCAACTACCCGAACCACCCGAGCCTGGTCGATGGCCAGTTCGTCGCCAAAGTGGATGAAAACGGCAACCGCTCGTGGCTGTCCAAGGCCACCCTGGGCCTGATCGACACCCAGGCGCCGCTGCCGCCGGGCGAGACCCGCGCCAACCAGGACGTGGTCAAGCAGTTCCAGGACGCCCGTTCCGAGATTCCGCAAGAGCTGCTGCCCAAGGACGAGAACGGCGACCCGATCCTGCCGGAAGGTCCGAAGGAAGCCGAGAAGGACCGTTCCTGGTTCAGCTACATGACCTTCGGTCTGTTCGACTGATACCACGCACGCAAAGAAAGGGAGGCCCGAGGCCTCCCTTTTTTCATGCCTGCGTCCTAGACTGTCGGCTTCTTTTCTCGACAAGCTGGACACCATGGTTCGCCTACTCTTCTGGATCGCCCTGATCGCCGCCGCGTTCTGGCTGTGGCGCAAGTTCAAGACCAGTCAGCAATCACCTGCCGAGCCGCGCCTGCAGGATCCGCTGAAGATGGTGCGCTGCGCCCATTGCGGCGTGCACCTGCCCAACGACCGGGCGTTGCAGCGTGGCCAGGAGTGGTACTGCAGCCAGCAGCATCTGGAACAAGGGCCTGGCCAGCAACGCTGACAGCCTACGCGCCCTCTGTAGGAGCGGCCTTGTGCCGCGAAAGGGCCGCAAAGCGGCCCCGGCGATCTTTGCGTCAACGCTGAAATCCTGGGGCCGCTTCACGGCCCTTTCGCGGCACAAGGCCGCTCCTACAGTGGTTATGCGCTCAGCCCAGACGCCCCCCAGGCGCATACGGCGCCGGATCGATAATCGGCTCGCGCCCCATCAGCAAATCACCGAACAGCTGGCACGACGCCGGCGCCAGCACCAGCCCGTTGCGGTAATGCCCGCAGTTCAGCCATAGCCCTTCATGCCCCGGCACCGCGCCGATATACGGGATACCTTCAGGCGAGCCAGGGCGCAAGCCAGCCCAATGCCCCACTACCTCGGCCTCCGCCAGCGCCGGCAGCAACTCCACCGCCGAGGCCTTCAGGCTCTCCAACGCCTCCCCCGTCGGGGTCTTGTCGTAGCCGGCATGCTCCAGCGTGCTGCCCACCAGGATATGCCCGTCGCGGCGCGGGATCGCATAGCGCCCCTTGGCCAGGACCATGCTCGGCAAGAAGTCCTCGGCGCACTTGAACAGGATCATCTGCCCCTTCACCGGCTCCACCGGCAGCGTCAGCCCGAGGGTCTGCAGCAGGTCACCGCTCCAGGCTCCGGCGCTGAGCACCACATCGTCAGCGGCGATCACACCGTCCTCGGTCTGCACACCGGTAACGCGACCACCTTCATGGACGAACCCGGTGATCTGGCAATGCTCGCGCAGGGTCACGTTCGGCAATGCCTGCAACGCGGCCTTCAGCGACTTCACCAGGCGCGGGTTGCGCACGTTGGCCACGCCCGCCATGTAGATGGCATGGCGGTAACCCGGGCCAAGCACCGGCACGGCATCGTAGGCCGCCGAGATATCCACCGCACTGAGCGGGCGATGCTCGCGTGCGGCCCAGGCCAGGGCCTCGGCTTCGTCGTCCAGATCCAGCCAGTACAGCCCGGTGATATGCACCTCGGGGTCGACCCCGGTGCTGGCGAACAGGCGCTCGCCCAGCTGTGGATAAAAATCCTGCGACCAGTGCGCCAGGGCGGTCACCGCCGGGCTGTAGCGCCACGGGTACAGCGGCGAAACGATCCCGCCACCGGCCCAGGACGACTCCCGACCCACCTCGCCCTGGTCGCACACCACCACCCGGTCGACATCCGCGGCCAGGTTGAACGCGGTCAGCAGGCCGATGACACCGCCGCCGACAATCACTACTTGCTTGCTCATGGTTCGATCCAACACCTGAAGTAATTCCACGGCGCCTGGGCACCTCATGATCTTCAGCTTCCCCAGCACACCTCGTCGCCCGCGCCCGTGTTATCGCGCACGCCCGCCTGGTCGAGCAGGAAGTCGCCGCAGCGGTCATCCGCCATGAAGGCCTCGGGCACACGGCTGGCGCGCAGGCTGAACCGGTCAGTGTCGCGCCAGGCCTGCAGGCGGTAGTAGCGTGTGCCCGCGGGCAACACGGTGGTCAACTGCTCGTTGTCGGCATAACCGCCCACGCGCGCGCGGTGCTGCTCCAGGCGCAATGCCGCGTCCTGCAGCAGGCCGAGCGCTTCGCTTCGTGCGGCGCGGCGCAACTGGTCGCTGTAGCTGGGGTAGGCAATGGCTGCCAGCATGCCGATCAGCGCCACGACAATCAATAATTCGATCAGACCAAGGCCGCGCTGCATCTCAGCCCTCCCCCAGGCGCTGGCGCCAGCTGATCCGCTTCACCGCGCCGCCATCATCGATGGCATAGACCGCCTCCAGCAGTTGCCGCCCGCGGGCTTGAAGGCCCACCGCCGTCACCCGGACCAGCGTCAGCCTGTCCCCGACGGGCTGACCCACGACACGCAAGCTGTCTCCCAGGGTTTGCAGGTAAACGAAGCCACTGCGGGTCACCAGCCAGGGTGGAGAAGGCTGCGGATCAGGTGGACTGGGTGGCGGACAGGCCTGGCATCGGGCAGGGATGCTGCCTGCGAGCAGTTCTGCGCCCTCGATCAAGGCAGCCTCAGCCTGCTCGAAGGCTCGCGCGCCGGCCAGCTGATCGCCTGCTTGGCGCTGCTGCAAAAGCGCCTCGCGCATGGCCAGGGTTGCCAGCAGGCCGAACAGCAGACTCAGGACCAGCGCCAGCAACAGCACAACGCCACGCTGCCCCGTCACGACTCGGCTCCCGGGTTGCGCAGGGCCACGCTCAGTGAATGGCGCTGCTCGAGCCCATGCTGCCGGTCATGCAAGGTCAGGTGGATATCCAGCCGCTCACCCGCCCCCGCCTCGACACGGCTGACCTCCAGCGCCCGCACCTGGTCGATGAGGCTGGCATGCTGCGCATTGCTGGTGAGCATCAGGCTGCCGTTGCGCACCCGGTAGGTCACCCGGCGCACCGGCAGGGCCAACAACTCGCCGTCCCCGACGTGCTGCCCGGGCTGCACCCGCGCCCAACTGCGGCAATCGCTGAGCACGGTCCAGTCCGGGGTGCCGAGCAACCCGGGCAACTCGGCGCCGACCAGGGTCAGGCTGTCGCCGGTGACCTCTATGGGCGACGCGAAGGCCTGTGCTGCGCCAGGATCGGCGAAGTCCTCGGCTTCAAGACGCAGGCAACCGAACATCCCCGCCTGGCGGATATCCTCGGCCATTCGCTGCAAGGCCAGGCGGGCGTCATCCTGCAGGCGCGCCGCCGCGCCCTGGAGTTGCAAGGCCTGATACGCCGAGACGAATACCTGGCCGGCGGCCACCAGCAACATCAGGCCCAGTGCCAGGGCCAGCAGTGCCTCGACAAGGCCGAAACCCACCTGCCGACGCCTCATGGCAGCACCCTGCCCTGCACGCTCAGCGACTGCCGCCCCTCTCCCATGTCCGGCCAATCGACCTCCAGCACCAGCACGCCCCCGACCAGGTTCATGCGCCCTTGCGCCGCACCACCGAGCACCTGGGTCAGGCGCGACTGCCAGGCCGCTTCCTCGCCCGCTTCGAGCGCCCCGGCGGCCCTCACGCGCTCCAACATGCCCTGTGCCAGTTGCAACACCTGCGCTTCCCGCCGCGCCCCCTCGACCGCCTGCAACCCACGCAGCTGCAAGGCCGCCGATGCGAACAGCCCCAGCGTCAGCACCGTGACGGCCAGCAGCACCTCCAGCAGTGTCATGCCCCCTTCCCTAGCCCCCATAACCCCTCCTGGGATCTTTCCTAGGCCGCAACCCGAACCGGCCGACTGGCGCCCTTGCCGGGCGTCCTGGAAGCTACAGAGAAGCACTTCCAGGGAGGAATGCAGCGTGGGGCAACAAGGCGTAACACTGATACAAATGATGTTCGCACTGGGCGTGCTGAGCCTTCTGACACACCAGGGCATATCGGCCTACGGCAAGTTCAGCGATGAGCTTTACGTCGGTGCCGTGGCCAGGGAGCTGGCACAGGCCCTGCGCGGCGCCCGAAATCAGGCGGCGCTAAGGCACCAGGCCGTGCTGCTCCGGCCACTGGAGGAGGATTGGGGCAAGGGCTGGCGAGTGGTGCTGGAACAGGATGGCGAGCTGTTGCAGACGCATCGCCTGCACAGGCCGCTGAGGATTGCCACGACCTCGGACCGGGTCGTGAGGTTCAGCGCCCGGGGTGCGCCGCTGGGGGTGGGCTTCGTCGGCACCACGCTGGACATCTGCCCGCGCACCACCCTCGACAGCCGTCATCAGGTGGTGCTCAGCCCCAGTGGCCGGGTCAGCCTGCGCAGCGACGAGGGCCGCCGCTGTGCGCCGGACTGACTCAGATCGAGCGGACCCGCAGCTCCTTGGGCATGGAGAAGGTGATGTTCTCCTCGCGCCCGTCGAGCTCTTCGGCGCCGCTCGCGCCCCAGGCCTTGAGCTGGTCGATCACGCCACGCACCAGCACCTCCGGTGCCGAGGCCCCGGCGGTGATGCCGATGCGCTCGGCCCCGTCGAACCAGCTGCGTTGCAGGTCCTCGGCGCCGTCGATCAGGTAGGCCGGTGTGCTCATGCGCTCGGCCAGCTCGCGCAGGCGGTTGGAGTTGGAGCTGTTGGGACTGCCGACCACCAATACCACGTCGCACTCGTCGGCCAGCTGCTTGACGGCATCCTGGCGGTTCTGGGTGGCGTAGCAGATGTCGTCCTTGCGCGGGCCGCCGATGTTCGGGAAGCGTTCGCGCAGGGCGTCGATCACCCGGCTGGTGTCATCCATCGACAGGGTGGTCTGGGTGACGAAGGCCAGGTGGTCAGGGTTGCGCACCTGCAGCCTGGCGACATCGTCCTCGTCCTCGACGAGGTAGATGGCACCGCCGTTGCTGGCGTCGTACTGGCCCATGGTGCCTTCGACTTCCGGGTGCCCCTCGTGGCCGATGAGAATGGTCTCACGGCCGTCGCGGCTGTACTTGGCGACCTCGATATGCACCTTGGTCACCAGCGGGCAGGTGGCGTCGAACACCTTCAGGCCACGGCCGGCGGCTTCCTGGCGCACGGCCTGGGAAACGCCGTGGGCGCTGAAGATGACGATGACATCGTCCGGTACCTGGTCCAGCTCTTCGACGAAGATCGCGCCACGGTTGCGCAGGTCCTCGACCACGAACTTGTTGTGCACCACTTCATGGCGCACGTAGATCGGCGGGCCGAAGACTTCCAGGGCGCGGTTGACGATCTCGATCGCCCGGTCGACCCCCGCGCAGAAGCCGCGCGGGTTGGCGAGTTTGATTTGCATGCTCGGCTCCAGGCTCACACGGCCTTCACGTCGAGGATCTGCACCTCGAAGTTCAGGGTCTTGCCAGCCAGTGGATGGTTGAAATCGATGGTCACCTGGTTGTCGTCGAACGCCTTGACCACGCCCGGAAGCTCGGTGTTGGCGGCGTCGTTGAAGATCACCAGCAGCCCTTCGGACAGCTCCATGCCTTCGAACTGCGAGCGCGGCATCACCTGCACGTTCTGCGGGTTGTGTTGGCCGAAGGCGTTCTCCGGGGCGATGCTCAGCTTGCGCTGGTCACCGGCCTTGAAGCCGAACAGGGCGTTCTCGAAGCCCGGCAGCAGGTTGCCGTCGCCGACCTTGAACGTGGCCGGGGCCTTGTCGAAGGTGCTGTCGACGGTGTCGCCGTTTTCCAGGTGCAGCGCGAAGTGCAGGGTGACTTCGGTGTTCTGGCCGATGCGGGTCTCAGTCATGGACGGCTTCCTCGGACTTCTTGCTCTTGAACATGTCCAGCGCCAGCATCACCGCGCCCACGGTGATCGCGCTGTCGGCCAGGTTGAAGGCCGGGAAGTAGTAGCGGTTCTGCCAGTGCACCAGGATGAAATCGACCACATGGCCCAGCACGACGCGGTCGTACAGGTTGCCCAGCGCGCCGCCCAGCACCAGGGCCAGGGCCACGGCCAGCCAGGTCTCGTTGCGCCCCAGGCGCTTGAGCCAGACCACCAGCACGGCGCTGACCACCACGGCGATCAGCGCGAACAGCCAGCGCTGCCAGCCGGAGCTGTCGGCCAGGAAGCTGAACGCCGCGCCGGTGTTGTAGGCCAGGGTCCAGCTGAAGTAGTCGGGGATGACCACGATCTGCTGGTACATGGTCAGCGCGTTGTCGAAGTACAGCTTGGTGGCCTGGTCGAGGACCAGGACCACCAGGCTCAGCCAGAGCCAGGCAAGGCGCCCGAAGCGCCCTGCAGGAGCATTAGGCATAGTGGCGCACCTCGCCCGAACCGCTCAGGTTGTCGACGCAACGGGCGCAGATCTCCGGATGCTCCGGGTGGCTGCCCACATCGGCGCGGAAGTGCCAGCAGCGGCCGCACTTGGCATGGCCGGACTTGACCACTTTCAGCTTGAGGCCTTCGACTTCGGTTGTCACGGCATCTGCCGGCGCCTGGACGAACGGCACCACGCTGGCGGCCGAGGTGATCAGCACGAAGCGCAGTTCGTCGCCGAGCTTGTTCAGGTCGGCGGTCAGGCCCTCTTCGGCGAACAGGGTGACTTCGGCCTGCAGGTTGCCACCGATGACCTTGGCGGTACGCTGGTTCTCCAGCTCCTTGTTGACCGCGGCTTTGACGGCCATCACGCGGTCCCAGTAGGCACGGTCCAGCTCGGCGTCGGCCGGCAGTTCGGCCAGGCCCTGGTACCAGGTGTTGAGCATCACCGACTCGTTGCGCTCGCCCGGCAGGTACTGCCAGATCTCGTCGGCGGTGAACGCCAGAATCGGCGCGATCCAGCGCACCAGTGCCTCGCTGATGTGGTACAGCGCGGTCTGGCACGAGCGGCGGGCGACACTGTTGGCGCCGGTGGTGTACTGGCGGTCCTTGATGATGTCGAGGTAGAAGCCACCCAGCTCCTGCACGCAGAAGTTGTGGATCTTCGAGTAGACGTTCCAGAAACGGTACTCGCTGTAGTGCTCTTCCAGCTCGCGCTGCAGCAACAGGGTGCGGTCGACCGCCCAGCGGTCCAGGGCCAGCATGTCTTCGGCTGGCAGCAGGTCGCGGGCCGGGTCGAAGCCAGACAGGTTCGAGAGCAGGAAGCGCGCGGTGTTGCGGATACGCCGGTAGGCATCGGCGCTGCGCTGCAGGATCTGCTCGGAAACCGCCATCTCGCCGGAGTAGTCGGTGGCCGAGACCCACAGGCGCAGGATGTCGGCGCCCAGGGTGTCGTTGACCTTCTGCGGCTCGATGGTGTTACCCAGCGACTTGGACATCTTGCGGCCGTTCTCGTCCACGGTGAAGCCGTGGGTCAGCAGCTCGCGGTACGGCGCGTGGCCGTCGATGGCGCAACCGGTCAGCAAGGAGGAGTGGAACCAGCCGCGGTGCTGGTCGGAGCCTTCCAGGTACAGGTCGGCGCGCGGGCCGGTGGCGTGGCCGATGTCGTGGGAGCCGCGCAGCACGTGCCAATGGGTGGTGCCGGAGTCGAACCAGACGTCGAGGGTGTCGGTGATCTTGTCGTACTGGCCGGCTTCGTCACCGAGCAGCTCGGCGGCGTCCAGCTTGAACCAGGCCTCGATGCCTTCCTGCTCGACGCGCTTGGCGACTTCTTCCATCAGCTCGACGGTACGCGGGTGCAGTTCGCCGGTCTGCTTGTCGAGGAAGAACGGGATCGGCACGCCCCAGTTGCGCTGACGCGAGATGCACCAGTCCGGACGGTTGGCGATCATCGAGTGCAGGCGCGCCTGGCCCCAGGCCGGAACGAACTTGGTCTCTTCGATGGCCTTGAGGGCGCGCTCGCGCAGCGGCTCGCCAGTGCTCGGCTGCTTGTCCATGCCGACGAACCACTGCGCGGTGGCGCGGTAGATCAGCGGGGTCTTGTGGCGCCAGCAGTGCATGTAGCTGTGGCTGATGGTCTCGGTGTGCATCAGCGCACCGACTTCGCTGAGCTTTTCAACGATGGCCGGGTTGGCCTTCCAGATGAACTGGCCGCCGAAGAACGGCAGCGACTCGACGTACACGCCGTTGCTCTGCACCGGGGTGAGGATGTCGTCGTTGACCATGCCGTAGCGCTTGCAGGTGACGAAGTCGTCTTCACCGTAGGCCGGCGAGGAGTGCACCACGCCGGTACCGGCGCCCAGTTCGACGTAGTCGGCCAGGTAGATCGGCGACAGGCGGTCGTAGAACGGGTGGCGGAAGTTGATCAGTTCCAGGGCCGAGCCCGGGGCGGTGGCGATGATCGAGCCTTCCAGGTTGTAGCGCTTGAGGCACGACTCGACCAGCTCTTCGGCGAGCACCAGCAGGCGCTCGCCGGTATCGACCAGGGCGTACTTGAAGTCCGGGTGGATGTTCAGCGCCTGGTTGGCCGGGATGGTCCACGGGGTGGTGGTCCAGATCACGATGGCGGCGGACTTGGCCAGCGCGCCCAGGCCGAAGGCGGCGGCCAGCTTGTCGGCATCGGCCACCGGGAAGGCGACGTCGATGGTCTGGGATTTCTTGTCGGCGTACTCGACCTCGGCTTCAGCCAGGGCCGAGCCGCAATCGAAGCACCAGTTCACGGGCTTGAGGCCCTTGAACACGAAGCCTTGCTTGACCATCTCGGCCAGGGCGCGGATTTCACCGGCCTCGTTGGCGAAGTTCATGGTCTTGTACGGGTTGTCCCAGTCGCCCAGCACGCCCAGGCGGATGAACTCGGTCTTCTGCCCTTCGATCTGCTCGGCGGCATACTCGCGGCACAGCTCGCGGGTGCGGTCGGCGGTCAGGTGCTTGCCGTGGGTGACCTCGACCTTGTGCTCGATCGGCAGGCCGTGGCAGTCCCAGCCCGGCACATACGGCGCGTCGAAGCCGGACAGGGTCTTGGAGCGGACGATCATGTCCTTGAGAATCTTGTTCAGCGCATGACCGATGTGGATCTTGCCGTTGGCATAGGGCGGGCCGTCGTGCAGGACGAACTTCGGACGATCCTTGCCAATCTCGCGCAACTTACCGTACAGGCCAATACTGTCCCAGCGCTGCAGGATCTGCGGTTCGCGCTGAGGCAGGCCGGCCTTCATGGGGAAGGCGGTGTCCGGAAGGTTAAGCGTGGCTTTGTAGTCGGTCATTTCAGGCTCTTCGTTAGCGGTTGAGCGTGCCAGTGGGCACGTGCGGCGGCGATGTCCGCGTCGATCGCCGACTTCAGCGCCTCCAGGGAGGCGAAACGCTGCTCTTCACGCAGCTTGTGGTGGAATTCCACCGTCAGGCGCCGGCCATACAGGTCGCCGGCGTAGTCCAGGAGATGAATCTCCAGGTGAGGACGCCCGTCACCGGCAACGGTGGGGCGCACTCCGATATTGCCGACACCCGGCCAGGCCTTGCCGTCGATCTCGATGCTGGCCAGGTAGACCCCGGACAGCGGCACGCGACGGCGCTTGAGCTGGATGTTGGCGGTGGGGGTGCCGAGCTGGCGGGCCAGCTTCTGGCCATGCAGCACGCGCCCGGTGATACGGTACGGACGCCCCAGCAGGTGCTCGGCCAGCTCGAAGTTGCCTTCGGCCAGGGCCTTGCGCACTTCGGTGCTGCTGACCCGCAGGCCGTCCTGGATCACGGTATTGGCCGCCTCGACGGTGAAGCCGTGGCGTTTGCCGGCTTCGGTGAGGAAGACGAAGTCGCCGGCGCGGTCGCAGCCGAAGCGGAAGTCATCGCCCACTTCGAGGTGGCGCACGCCCAGGCCGTCGACCAGCACCGCCTTGACGAACTGCTCGGCGCTGAGCTGGCTCAGGCGCTGGTTGAACGACAGGCACAGCACTCGGTCGATGCCCTCGCCGGCCAGCAGCTCGACCTTGTCGCGCAGGCGGGCCAGGCGCGCCGGGGCGCTCTGCGGGGCGAAGTACTCGCGCGGCTGCGGCTCGAAGATCACCACGCAGGTGGGCAGGCCCAGTTCCTGACCGCGTTCGCGCAGGCGTGCGAGGATCGCCTGGTGGCCGCGGTGGACCCCGTCGAAGTTGCCAATGGTGGCGACACAGCCCCGGTGCTCGGGGCGCAGGTTGTGAAGACCTCGAACCAGCTGCATAACGCGCTTCTTGCTCATAAAGTGGCCGATTATAACCACACCCGGGCGCTGGTGACAGGCAGCAGCGCCCCCATGGGGCGTGGAATGCGAAAAACCGACGCCTGACCCCTCTCGCGCCTCAATGCAACGCCTTGCGGGCGAAATGCCGAGGGCGGAACCCGCACAGGAACAGGCAGCCGAAGTAGGTCACCACGCCCGCCGCGATCAGGCCGCCGAGGCGCAGGAAGCGCGCGAGCATGTTGCCCTGTTCCCAGGCCGGCAGGTAGTGCATGCCCAGCAGCAGCACGCCCGCCATCAGGGTCACGGCCAGCACCAGCTTGAGCAGGAACGCCAGCCAGCCCGGCTGCGGCTGGAACAGTTGCTGGCTGCGCAGCTTCCAGTACAGCAGGCCGGCGTTCAGGCACGCGCCCAGGCTGATGGCCAGGGCCAGCCCGGCATGGGCCAGCGGGCCGATCAGCACCAGGTTGAGCAGCTGGGTGCAGACCAGGGTGAAGACCGCGATCTTCACCGGCGTGCGGATATTCTGCTGCGCATAGAAGCCAGGTGCCAGTACCTTGACCAGGATGATCGCCAGCAGGCCCACCGAATAGGCGATCAGGGCGCGCTGGGTCATGGCCGCGTCGAAGGCGGTGAACTTGCCGTACTGGAACAGCGCCACGGTCAGCGGCTCGGCGAGGATGGCCAGGGCCAGGGTGCAGGGCAGCACCAGCAGGAAGCACAGGCGCAGGCCCCAGTCGAGGATCCGCGAATACTCCTCACGGTCCTTGTTGGCATAGGTCTTGGCCAGGGTCGGCAGCAGGATGGTGCCCAGGGCCACGCCGAGCACGCCGGAGGGCAGCTCCATCAGACGGTCGGCGTAGTACATCCACGACACCGAGCCTGCCACCAGGAACGAGGCGAAGATGGTGTTGATGATCAGCGAGATCTGGCTCACCGACACCCCGAGGATGGCCGGCAGCATCTGCTTGAGCACGCGCCACACGCCGGTGTCGCGCAGGTTCAGGCGAGGCAGCACGAGCATGCCGATCTTCTTCAGCGCCGGCAGCTGGTACAGCAGTTGCGCCAGGCCACCGGCCAGCACGCCCCAGCCCAGGGCCATGATCGGCGGGTCGAAGTACGGCGTCAGCAGCACGGCGAAAGCGATCATCGCAACATTGAGCAGCGTGGGGGTGAACGCCGGCACGCTGAAGCGGTTCCAGGTATTGAGAATCGCGCCGACCAGCGACGACAGCGAGATCAGCAATATATAAGGAAACGTCACCCGCAGCAGCGAAGTGGTCAGCTCGTATTTCTCCGCGCTGTCGACGAAGCCCGGCGCGGTGGCCCAGACCACCCACGGCGCGGCGAGGATGCCGATCACCGTGACCAGGGCCAGGACCAGGGTCAGCAGGCCGCTCACATAGGCGATGAAGGTACGGGTGGCCTCCTCGCCCTGCTGGGTCTTGTACTCGGCCAGGATCGGCACGAAGGCCTGGGAGAAGGCCCCCTCGGCGAAGATCCGCCGCAGCAGGTTGGGCAGTTTGAAGGCGATGAAGAAGGCGTCGGTGGCGATGCCGGCACCGAACACCCGCGCCAGGATGGTATCGCGCACGAAGCCGAGCACCCGGGAAATCATGGTGATGGAGCTGACCGCGGCCAAGGATTTGAGCAGGTTCATCGAAAAGTTTCACGCCAGAGACAGAGGGCGCTGCCAGACAGCGTCCGAATGTGCGATACTCCCGCGCCTTCGCAGGGGAGCCAAAAATTCCCGAGTTTACAGGTCGTGCGACAGAAAGGAATATTTCCCTCCTGTTGGCTCACCACTCGGCGGAACCCTGCAGGTGGCCTTGACATCCGTTCGACTCATCGGCATGATTCGCGGCCTATTTTGTTTGCTATTTACCTAAAGTCTTTCGAGGAGCTCGACGGTGGCCAACTCACCTTCCGCCAAGAAACGTGCAAAACAGGCTGAGAAGCGTCGCAGCCACAACGCCAGCCTGCGTTCCATGGTCCGCACCTACATCAAGAATGTAGTCAAGGCCATCGACGCAAAAGACGCCGAAAAAGCGCAAGCCGCTTACGTTCTGGCTGTACCTGTAATCGACCGTATGGCCGACAAGGGTATCATTCACAAGAACAAAGCTGCTCGCCACAAAGGCCGTCTGAATGGCCACATCAAGGCGCTGAAAGAAGCTGCAGCTGCCTAAGCGACGTTCTTGTCGAAAAAACCGACCCTAGGGTCGGTTTTTTTATGCCTGCAATAACGTGTGGATTGCCTATATAAAGAAGGCCCATGGCGTAATGCCTGTCAGTTAGCGCTTCATCGCGCTTGGTTGGGGCTGCTTTGCAGCCCTTCGCGGGTAAACCCGCTCCCACAGGATCGCGCAAACGCTGAATCGAGTACCGTACTTGTGGGAGCGGGTTTACCCGCGAAGGGTCGCGCAGCGACCCCAATTGGCTTACCTGACTGGCATTAGCCCATGGCGTGGCAGCTGTTTCGCGGGCAAAGCCCACCAGCACCACGCCTGCCAACCAGCGGACTACCCGGCTGCTCAGTCCACCGCTGCCTGCAGCCTGCCCGCCCGACGGTATGCCTGCCGGGCGAAACACACGAACAACCCTGCCATCAGCGCCAGCGCCATGGGCAAGCCATGGGGCGCCACATCCATCGCCGCGCCGCTGACCAGCGGCCCGACCAGGCTGCCGACACCCCACAGCAGGCCGACACTGGCGTTGGCGGTCACCAGGTCCTGGCCCCTGAAGCGCTGCCCGATCAACACCAGCGCCAGGGTATAGATGCCACCGGCCACCGCCCCGAGCACCACCAGCAGCGGCCACAGCAGCCAGGTCATCTGCAGCAGCCAGGGCAAGGCAATTCCGATGCTCATCGCCACCAGCCCGCATACCAGGTGTAGCCCGGTGCGCTCGACCCGATCGGCAAGCCAGCCCAGCGGCAGCTGGAAGATCATGTCGCCGGCGAACACCACGGTCACCATCAGCGCCGCCACGCCCACGGCAAAACCGTGGCTGCTGGCGTACACCGGCAGCAATGACAGCACCACCGCATCGAAGAACGAGAAGAACAGCACCGCCACGCACAAGGCCGGGGCGACGCGGAAGAAGCCAGCCAGGCCGAAGCTCTTCTCGCCTTCGTCGCCATGCTCGACATGGTCGTTGGGCACGGTGAACAGGATGCACAGCAGCGCCAACCCGTAGCAGACGGTGACCACGCCGGTCAGCCACGGGCTGTCGGCGCCGAGCAGCGCCAGCAGTGCCGGGCCGAGCACCTGGAAGCCGGTGAAGCTGGTGGCGTACAGGGCCATGATCTTGCCGCGGTTGTGCTCCGGGCACAGCTCGTTGACCCACGATTCGCCGAGGATGATCGCGATGCCCATGCCGATGCCGAGCCCCAGGCGCAGCAGCGCCAGCCACAGCATCGAGTCGAAGGCCCATTCCAGCAGGGCGATGCTCAGGGTGCACAGGCTGAAGCTGAGCAGGTAGATGACGCGCCGGGTCAGGTGCCGGCAGCAGGCGTCGACCATGAAGGCCGAAAGCATCATGCCCGCCGCCGGGATCGCCGAGATGATGCCGATCTCCAGTGTCCCCGCCCCCGCCTCGTGCAGGCGCAACGACACCAGTGGCAGGCTCGCCCCGAGGCTGAAACCGACCACCGACACGGCGAACAACAGGCCCGCCAGCAAACGCATGTTCATGTACCACTCCTTGCAAGCCGGCGCACAGGGGCTCTGGCCCTGGCCGACTGGAAAATCCGCTGAAAGATGTTCGAACGCAGGCGCCCGCAGTCACGCCGCAATGGCGCGGGATGCAGGGGCGCGGATCAGTTCAGGGCAAGGTGTGGCGAGAAAGTGAAGGCGAACAGCACGCTGCGTCGACGCTTGAGCACCGTGTCGCTCGGCCACGCGCGGCGCGCTGTCGGGGCGACAGGCTGGCGGTGCGGGCGGAGACTACGGGTACGGCGCATTGCATCGACTACGCAGGGATTGAGGAGGCGGCACTCTAGGCCATGCGGATCCAAATCGTCAATCGTCGGCCTTGATGCACTTCCCTGTAGGAGCGGCCTTGTGCCGCGAAAGGGCTGCGAAGCGGCCCCGGAAATCTTTGGTTAAACGCGACAATCCTGGGGCCGCTTTGCGGCCCTTTCGCGGCACAAGGCCGCTCCTACAAAGAATGCATCCGGCCGACTTTCAGCGTTTGCCAGTGGACGGCAGGAACACCGCCAGCAACCCAAACAACGGCAGGAACGAGCAAACCCCATACACATACTCGATCCCACGCAGATCAGCCACATACCCCAGCAGCGCAGCACCGATGCCGCCGAAGCCGAACATCAGGCCGAAGAAGATCCCGGCGATCATCCCGACATTGCCCGGCACCAGTTCCTGGGCATACACCACGATGGCCGAGAACGCCGACGCCAGGATGAAACCGATCACCACGCTGAGCACGGTGGTCCAGAACAGGTCGGCATACGGCAGCGCCAGGGTGAACGGCGCCACCCCGAGGATCGAGAACCAGATCACCGCCTTGCGCCCGATGCGGTCACCGATCGGCCCGCCAAAGAAGGTGCCCGCCGCCACCGCGCCGAGGAACAGGAACAGGTGCAACTGCGAACTGGCCACCGACAGCTGGAACTTCTCGATCAGGTAGAAGGTGAAGTAGCTGGTGAAGCTGGACATATAGAAGTACTTGGAGAACACCAGCAAGCCCAGCACCACCAGCGCCAGGATCACCCGCTGGCGCGAGATGCCGTGGGTGGCCTGCACCGCCTTGCGCGCCTTGGCCTGGTTGAGGTGCTCCTTGTACCAGCGGCGCAGCATCAGGCTCACGGCGAAGAAGAACAACCCGGCCACGCCGAACCAGGCGACATGGGTCTGGCCGAAGGGAATCACGATCGCCGCCGCCAGCAGCGGGCCGAGGGCGGAGCCGGCGTTGCCGCCGACCTGGAAGCTCGACTGCGCCAGGCCGAAGCGCCCACCGGAAGCCAGGCGGGCGATGCGCGAGGTCTCGGGGTGGAAGGTCGACGAACCGATGCCCACCAGCGCCGAGGCCAGCAGGATCATCGGGAAGCTGCCGACGAAAGCCAGCATCACGATACCCACCAGGGTGCACACCGTGCCCAGCGGCAGCAGGTTCGGCGTGGGCCGCTTGTCGGTGAAAAAGCCCACCCACGGTTGCAGCAGCGAGGCGGTGATCTGGAAGGTCAGGGTGATCAGGCCGATCTGGGCGAAGCTCAGGTTGTAGTTGGCCTTGAGCATCGGGTAGATCGCCGGCAGCACCGACTGGATCAGGTCGTTGATCAGATGCGCCAGGGCGCAGAAACCGATGATGCGCATCACCAGCGGCGAGACCTGGCTTGCCGGGCTGCTGACACTGGAAGTGGTGGTACTGCTGATGGCCATGGGCTCGATGTCCGTCCGCGGGTTGGGATCCGATTATCGTGAAACAAATAGATACGAAGCTACCTTTTTATTTTGCCGAGACTTCCATCCGACACGTACTTGTAAATAATTCTCAATATAATTAGCATCCTTCTCCTCTTCCCTGTAAACGCTGGGCAAAACCGCCCTCCTCCTGCGAGCAGACCGATCCCATGAGCCCGATGCCCGCCTTGCAGCCCACGCCCGACCCCGAGCAGGAAGCCCTGGAATGGTTCTCGCGCCTGCGCCAACCCGACTGCGACGAGGCCCTGCGCCAGGCATTCGCCAGCTGGTGCCAGGACCCGCTCAACGCCAGGGCCTATGCCCAGCTCGAAGCCTACTGGCAGCAACTGCAGGTGCCGGCGGCACGCCCGCGACCACGCATCGCCAAGGTCCGTCGCAGCCGGGCCGGGCTGTGCCTGGCGCTGCTGTTCCTGCTGCTGGTGGGCGCACTGGCCTGGCTCTACTGGCCGGTGATGCAGCGTCTGGGCAGCGAACTGCACACCGACAGCGGCGAGCGCCGCAGCGTGCGCCTGGCCGATGGCTCGACCCTGCACCTGGACAGCGCCAGCGCGATGAATGTCGACCTGCGTGGCCGCACCCGCCAGCTGCACCTGGTGCAGGGACAGGTATACCTGGAGGTGATGCTCGATGGCCGGGCTATGGAGGTGCAGGTCGATGACACGCGGATCCAGGTGTTCGGCACCCGCCTGCAGATCGCCCGCCATGCCGACCACGACGAACTGGTGGTGTTCGGCGGCAAGGCTGCGGTGTTGCAGGGCGGCGACCAACGCCTGGTCAATGCCGGCGAACGGGTGACGTTCAGCGAAAGCCGCATCAATCCGGTCGAAAAGATCGATGCCAAATTGGCCGATGCCTGGCGCAACGGTCAATTGAAGGCCAGGAACCTGCCGTTGAGCGAGGTGCTGGAGCGCCTGGCCGATTACCGTGGCCAGCGGGTCTGGCTGCTGAACGAGCAAGCGGCCTATCAGCGCGTCAGCGGCGATTTCGACCTCGACCACCCGGCGCAGAGCCTCGAGCGCCTGGCCGCCGACCAGCAACTGCGCCTGCACAACCTGCTCGGCCACTGGCTGATCGTGCGCTGAAGCGCCCTTCCCGGCTAAGTTTTTGAAAGGTTGGCAATTTTTTTTAAAAACGTTGTTGACAGGATCGCGATTCGAGCTAATAATGCGCGCCAAGTTGGCTACATAGCTCAGTTGGTTAGAGCATAGCATTCATAATGCTGGGGTCCGGGGTTCAAGTCCCTGTGTAGCCACCACCTTCTAAAAGGGCTTATCGAAAGATAAGCCCTTTTTCTTTGCCCGCGAAAAAGCTACTTCACGCCTGCCACCACCACGGCCAGCCCCAGGCTGATCAACGCCACGCCGATGACCCGGTCGACCACCACCTGGCGCTCGATCATCGCCCGACGCAGCAGGTGATTGGAGAAGAACACCGCCACCAGGCTGAACCACACCCAATGGGCGAACGACATGAACGCGCCATAGGCGAAGTCCAGCGCCAGCGGGCTGCCGGGCTGCACCACCTGGGTGTAGGCGCTGACCACGAAAAGCATGGTCTTGGGGTTCAGCGCGTTGGTCAGAAAGCCCGTGCGCAAGGCGCTCGCTACATTTGTCTCGCTGTGCGCCAGGCCGTCGAGGCTTATACGCGTGGTATTGGTCAGCGACTTGTAGCCCAGGTACACCAGATAGCCCGCCCCCACCACCTTCATGGCCAGGAACAGGGTCGGGCTCTGGCTGATGATCACGGCGATGCCAAGCACGGTGTACAGCACATGCACTTGCACGCCCAGGGCGATGCCCACCGCTGCCGCGAGACCGGCCTTGCACCCCTGTGCATAACTGCTGCGGGTGACCATGGCGAAGTCGGCGCCGGGGCTGATGACGGCCAGGAGGGTGAAGAGGGCGACGGCAATGAGCTCGTTCACGAACAGGTATCCTCGATGAAAATTCACGGAAGACCGGATTATCCTGTTGCCTTGAACGGGTAAAAATCGATTTATAGTGAGGCTAATCTGCTAGTTTTACTCACCTATTTGCATTGAATCGACCGGCCTATCGCGGGGCAAGCCCGCTCCCACGCGTGCTTCACGCTGCACTTGTGGGAGCGGGCTTGCCCCGCGACAGGGCCGGGACAGGCCAGCACATGAAACTGCCTCCCCTCACCGCCTTTCGCTACTTCGACATCGCCGCCCGCACCGAAAGCTTCGTGCGCGCTGCCGAGCACCTGCACGTCACCCACGGCGCCGTCAGCCGCCAGGTGCGCCTGCTCGAGGAAAGCCTCGGCGTGGAACTGTTCGAACGGCGCAACCGGGCGATCTTCCTCACCCGCGCCGGACGCGACCTGCAGGCCACCACCCAGGCGATCTTCGAGCAACTGGAGGGCGCCGTGCAGCGTCTGCACCAGCAAGCTCACGACAACGTGCTGGTGGTGTCCTGCGAGCCAACCATCGCCATGCGCTGGCTGATCCCGCGCCTGCCGCGCTTCCATGCCCGGCACCCCGACCTGCAACTGCACCTGGTGGCGGCCGGCGGCCCGGTGGATTTCGCCCGCGGCGGCATCGACCTCGCCCTGCGCCGCGATGACTTCCACTGGGACCGCCAGCTGCACAGCCTGAAGATCTGCGATGAGTGGATCGGCCCGGTCGCCACGCCGGATCGCCAAAGCCAGCGCCTGCTGCACAGCGCCACCCGCCCCGACGCCTGGGCCACCTGGCTGCGCCTGAGTGGCCAGGACTTGCGGCAAACGGCGCGCAGCGACTTCGAACACTTCTACCTGTCGATCCAGGCCGCCAGCGCGGGCATGGGAATGGCCATCGCCTCGGCGCTGATGGTCCGTGACGAACTGGACAACGGTCAGCTACAGGCGCCGTACGGCTTCCTGCGCGATGGCTCCGGCTACCACCTGCTTAGCCCGCAGCCGCTGGATGACGGCAGCAAGCGCCAGTGTTTCGCGCAGTGGGTCGGCGACGAGTGCCGGGCCTGCCTGGCTCACCTGGGCTTGCTGCAGAACGACGAACCGGCACTGCCATCACCG
The DNA here is from genome assembly GCF_019646095.1 of Pseudomonas sp. 2hn. Taxonomy (NCBI): domain Bacteria; kingdom Pseudomonadati; phylum Pseudomonadota; class Gammaproteobacteria; order Pseudomonadales; family Pseudomonadaceae; genus Pseudomonas; species Pseudomonas sp. 2hn. Next base: position 5,088,172 of record NZ_CP081016.1, read on the forward strand.
CCCCAGGTGCGATAGCCGGCCGTGTCGATATGGATACGCCCGGAAGGGTAACGGCCCAGCCCCATGTTCCAGGCCTGGCCGTGCTGCTGCCAGAAGCGGCACAACGGGCTCGGCTCGGCCCGGCGCGGCAGCAGCAGGTCGACGGCGAAAGCGCGCATGTGCGCGCTGCTTGGCGCGCCGCCGGCACAGGCATTGAGCCGGGGATCGCGGTAGGCCGACACCACTTCGAACTGACGCAGGATGCCCTGTCGGTCGAGGGTCTGGATCAAGGCCAGCGTCGAGCGTACCGCCGGCCAATGGCTCGCTGGCGGCACCGCGAACGGCGAGGCGTTGCACAGGCGCCAGTCCGAGGCCGAGCGCAGCAGCTGATGGATCGGCACCACGCCATACAGCCGGGCGTCCACCAACATTTCACGAAACCTGCGGTTCTCGTGATCCCCGGCCCACTGGGCGAACATCCACACATCGCGTTCATCGGCCTGGACCGCACCGAGCCCGATCAACGCGCTAGCCAATAGCCATGTCCTGGCGCTTTTCATTCCCCCTCCTCTTCGTCCACCATGGGCGCGCCCGCCGTCCTGGCGGCCACTGACAAGGAGTTAAGCATGCACAAGATTGCTGTATCGGGCCTGGCCGCCCTCGCCTTCAGCGGCCTGGCCATGGCCGACGCGCAGATCGACCTGGGCGACGCCCAACGGGTCACGCGGTTGTTCGCCTACCCCAACAACTGCAACGTGATCTGCTACCGCGACTGGACACTCGAACAGACCGTCGAGCACTACCTCACCCAGAGCGTGCAGCGCGATGGCTACGCCAACGCCAAGGTCACGGTGAACCGCGACAACGACAAGCTGCACGCCAGCATCACCGGCGTGCCGGCCAGCTACAGCGAACCCTTGCGCAAGCTGCTCGACAGCGGCGACCTGGCCTACCAGGGCGCCACCCGCCTCAACCAGAAAGGCGGCTGGGACTACAGCTGGTACCTGTTCCTGCCCCTGGGGATGGCCCTGGAAAACCGCCGCAGCATCGAGCTGCTGCACTTCCCGCCGGACTACTCGCTGACCCGCTATCAAGACTACCTGAAGTCCAACACCACCGACCGCTGGGCCGAGCTTCTGACCTTCAACGGCGTCGAGGCCACCCAGACCCCGGCCTACCAGACCATCGTCGACATCGCCCCGATCGCCGCGCCGGCCAGCGCGGGCAAGGACCTGGAAGGGGTCTACAGCTACTTCAACGACTACCAGGTGCGAATGGTCAAGGAAGTGGCCCTCACCCACGACGGCAAGACCGCCTTGCCGATGGTCGCCTTCGGCGCGCCGGTGCGCGCGTGGATCCAGCAGCAGTACGGACCGAAGGTCAACGTGCTGGGACTGGTCAGCATCGCGCCGGAGCCGGACAGCGCCAAGGTGCCTGTGCTCGGCGCCAACCACCCAAGCGCGATCTGGTACGCCGCCGACCCGAAAAGCTACGACGGCGACCAGGACAAGGCCGACGCCGCGGGCCTGAAGATGATGGGCCAGGACCTTTCCGCCGCCTGCTGGCAGGCCGGCATGGGTCGCAACCCGCAGGCCGACGCCACGCTCACCCTGCAGGCCTGCACCAGCAAGTGGCAGGTGACCCAGAAGAAGCAGACCTGCGAGCTGTTCTACCGCACCATCCGCGACATGACGCCGGAACAGGCGGCGGCCAAGTGCAATACCGGGACGGTGACGCGCAGTCTGCGTGATCTGCGCAAACCCTTGGAGACCAACGAGACCGACCGGGCGCTTTGAGCCGCCCAGTCGATCGCTCCAGGTAGCCTGGGCCAAAGGGGCCACCGTGCCCCTTTGGCGTCACACGGATTCAGAAGCGCTCGTCACGCAAGGCCGGCAAGGTGATGTCACGCACGTAGCTGGACGACGACAGGCTCAGCATCATCCGGCACACCTGCACCACATCGTGCACGGGGATCAACGTCCCCTCCCCGCGCCGCTCGGCCTGGGCCAGCGGCACATCCAGGCCGTCCTCGGTGTTCAGGTAGCCCAGGTTCAGGCAACTCACGCCCAGGCCCTGGTCGCGGAAGCCTTCGCGCAGCGCCTCGGCAATGCCGCGCAGGCCGAACTTGCTGGCGCCGAAGGTCACCTCTGGGCGCCCGCTTCCTGGCAGGCCGGAGGTCGAACCGGTAAGAATGATTCGTGGCCGGTCGCTTTGCAGCAGCACCGGCAGCAGGCGCTTGATCAACAACAACGGCGCAGTGATGTTGGTGTCGACCATGCGCTCGATCTGCGCCTCGTCGTCGTCGAGGAAGCTGTAGCCCTCGTCGAAGGCCCGCGCCTCCCAGATTCCGACGTTGTAGACCAGCACATCCAGCCCGTCCCCGGCCACCGCCTCGTGGATAATCGCGGCGGCCTGGCGCGGCTGGCCGAGGTCGGCCTCGATCCAGCGTACCGCGCCCGGCAACGCCGCTGGCCGGGTGCGCGATACACCGACCAGCGTATCACCCACGCCACCCAGGCCCTGTACCAGCGCCCGTCCCAATCCCTTGCTTGCACCGACCACTAGAATTCGCATCGAATCACTCCCTATGGACTGCGCCAGATAGTACCCTGCCCCACCCAGCAAATCAGTCGGAAATACCAGGACACCGTGGACAGAGATCAACTCGAACGCAACCAGATCCCCTTCTACTTCGTTGCCGTGGCGCTGGCCGCCGCCCTCGGCCTGCTGGCACCGGGCGCCGCCGCGCCACTAGCGGCGCTGGTGACCCCGGCCATCGCCGTGCTGATGTACGCGATGTTCCTGCAGATCCCCTTCCTCGACCTGCGCGCGGGCCTGGGCAACCGGCGTTTCATGGGCGCGCTGCTGCTGGCCAACTTCGTACTGGTGCCGCTGTTGGTGTGGGCGGGCACTCGTGGCCTGGTCGAACACCCCGCCGTGCTGGTCGGCGCCTTGCTGGTGCTGCTGACGCCGTGCATCGACTACGTGGTGGTGTTCACCCATATCGGTAAAGGCGACTCGCGCCTGACCCTTGCCGCCACGCCGGTGCTGTTGCTGGTGCAACTGGCGCTGCTGCCCTTGTACCTGGCGCTGATGCTCGAAGGCGCCGGCAGCGTGGAAATCTCGCTGGCACCCTTTGTCGAGGCGTTCGTGCTATTGATCGTACTGCCGCTGTTGCTGGCCGTCGCCAGCAGCGCCGGGGCGCGGCGCTCGACCCTGGTCGCGAAGTGGAACGACGCCTGGGCCTGGCTGCCGGTGCCGGCCATGGCACTGGTGCTGGTGCTGGTGATCGCTTCGCAGATCGGCGTGGTGGCCAGCCGTCTCGACGACCTGCTGCCGGTGCTGCCGGTGTATGTCGGCTTCGCCCTGCTGGCACCGCTGCTCGGGTTGCTTGCGGCGCGGCTATTGAGGTTATCCACAGGCGAGGCCCGGGCGGTGACCTTCAGTGCCGCCACGCGCAATTCGCTGGTGGTGCTGCCTTTGGCGCTGGCGTTGCCAGAGTCGATCCGGGCGCTGGCAGCGGCGGCGGTGATTACCCAGACCTTGGTGGAACTGGTCAGCGAGTTGATCTACGTCCGCGCCGTACCGGCGTTGATTCGCCGTTAGGCCAGTTGCAAGCGCCACTGGCCGCAATGGCTGAAGCGCACCTCGGCCAGGGGTGGCACATCGATCCGGTGGAAGGACGCCAGGGGCGCAGCCAACGCATGCAGCATCGCGGCGCGGATGACAAAGGGGTGGGTAATGGCGAGCCACTGGCCAGGCATCAGCGCGTTGTCCATCCAACTGGCGACGCGCTCGCACAAGGCGGCGATCGACTCACCGCCGTGCGGCGTGGCATGCGGGTCGGACAGCCAGGCCTGGAGGGCGTCTTCGTCCAGCTGTTTGAGAAGCAGCCCCTTCCACTCGCCCAGGTCGCAGTCGCGCAGCCCCTCATCGACAGTCGCGCTCAGGCCCTCGGCCGTCTGGCGGGCACGCAACTCCGGCGCGCTGAGGCAACGGGCGGTTGTCGATAGCGGCGCCGAAGGATCACGCAGCGGCTCGTCATCAAGCGCGAAGCGGCCCACCCGCTGCGCCTCGGTGCGGGCGTGGCAGACCAGGGTGAGGTGAATGGGTTTCATGGCTGGCGCGCGCCCTCCCGCAAATCCGGGCCACCCAGGCGGGCGGCCCGGCATGCATCACTTGCCGATCTGGATCTTCGGTGCCCACTCCAGCCAGGCATCCTCGGGCTTGTCGAACAAGGCGAAGGTCTGCTGCGGTCGCGCCGGATTACCCATCTGCTCGCCGTCCGGCGTGGCGAAGGCGATGCCGCCCTCGATCAGGGTCTCCACCGACTCGGTGCGCACCGTGGCGCCCTTGAACAGGCCCCAGTCGAAGCCGAAGCCGCTGCTGTTCCAGAAGCGGCTGCCGCCGCGCACCAACCCGGCGTAACGCGGCTCGATCAGGATGTGGATAAGTACCCGGTCGGCGGTCTGGCCCAGCTCGAAGCCGGTGACCCTGCCCACCGTGACCTCGCGGTAGGTCACCGGCACGCCCGGTTTGATCGAGCCACGGCGCGCCGCGCTCAGGGTCAGCGGCAGGCCGACCTCTTCGCCTTTCACTTCCGGCGCATCGCTCAGGGCGATGAAGTCACGCTGCGGCCCCTTGTCCTTGAGCGCCGGCAGCACCTCGAGGTACTGGCCGCCGATCAGCGTGTCGAGGTTCTGGGTACGCACCAGGCCCAAGGCCGGCTTGACCACCCAGAACTGAGTGCCGGCACGGGCGATGCGCTCGGCCGCCTGGGTGATCCGTGCACGCAGCACCACGGCCTGCAGGTCGGCGGTCAGGTCGACACTCTCGACACTGCCAACATCCAGCCCACGGAAGCGGATCGGCGTGCCCGGTTTCAGGCCCTCGGCGCGCTCCACGCGAATGGTGACCAGGGTACCGGCACGGTTGGCCGCATCCTGGCTTTCATGCAGGCGGAAGCGCGGAATGCGGCGCTTGAGCGGCACATCCGGTTTCGGCGTATCGAAGGCGATGCCACCGGCCATCAGCGTCTGCAACGACTCGCTCTTGACCTGGATCCCCGAGAGGCCGCCGGTCAGGGTGATGCCACTGGCATTCCAGAAGCGCGAGGAGCCGTTGACCAGGTTCTCGTATTCCTTCTCGATGTGCACCCCGATCAGGATGCGCTTGCTGTTGCGGGCGAACTGGTAGCTCTGCACGCTACCCACGCGCACCTGGCGATACATCACCGGGCTGCCCACTTCCAGCGAGCCCAGGGTATCGGCGAACAGCACCATGTGCCGGCCCGGCGCCTTCAGGTCCAGCGGCGGCGCCTTGGGTCGCGCCTCGAACTCGCGCAGCGGCTTGGCACCTGGCTCACCCGGGCGCACGGCAATGTAGTTGCCCTTGACCAACGCCTCGAGGCCGGTGATGCCGGCAAGCGAGATGGACGGCTTGACCACCCAGAACTGGGTGCCTTCGACCAGGTAGTCCTCGGCCAGCGGATCGAGGGTCAGCTCGGCCATGGCAGTGGAGAGATCGCCTTCGACTTTCAATTCCTTCAGCGTTCCCACCTGGATACCTTTGTACAGCACCGGCGTGCGCCCCTTCTGCAGCCCCTCGAAGTCACTGAGCTTGACCTTGACCCGGATGCCGGCCTGGGCGGCGTCGAAGTCTTCGTACAGGCGGAACGGCAGGCTCGGATCGGTGGGCGGGCTGTCCTTGCGGTTTTCCGGCGTGGCGAAGGCGATACCGCCGGCGACGATGCTCGACAGCGACTCGGTACGCACCTTCACGCCGGACAGGTCGGCGTCGATGCTGACCCCGCTGGCGTTCCAGAACCGCGTGTGCTTGCGTACCAGGCTGGCGTAGGCCGGGGCGATGAACACCTTGATCTCCACCGTGCCCTGGTCTTCGGACAGGCGATAGCTCTTCACCCGGCCCACCTGGATCTGCTTGTAGAACACGGGGCTGTCACGATTGAGCGAGCCCAGGCGCTCGGCCTTGAGTGTGAGGTGCAGGCCCGGCTCGGAATCGGACAACGGCGGCGCCTCCTTGAGCGCAGTGAAACGCTTGGTCTGCTCGCCCTCCCCCGGATCGACAGCGATATAGTTGCCTGAAACCAGTGTTTCCAGCCCCGAAATACCGGCCAGGCTGACACTTGGCTTCACCAGCCAGAATCGCGTGCCCTTGGTGAGGTGAGGTCCTGCCTCCTTGCGCATCTCGATGGTGGCGATGACACCGCGGTTTTCCCCCTTGTCATCCAGCACCAGGGCGACGACCTTGCCCACCGACATGCCCTTGTAGATGACCTCGGTCTTGTTGGCGACGATGCCCTCGCCACTCTCGAAGCGCACCTGGATCTCGATACCGGCATCGCTGTAGGCCTTCCAGGCCAGCCAGCCACCAATCGCCAAGGCAATCAGCGGCAGGATCCAGATGGCCGACCAGTTCGAAGCGGGGCGGGTTTTAGCCGTAGGCAAATCACTCATGGTCGTCATCCGACTCCGTGTTGTCCCAGATCAGTCGGGGATCGAAAGTTAAAGCGGCGAGCATCGTCAGGATCACCACGGTGGCGAAGGCGACGGCGCCCAGGTTGGCTTCGACACTGGCGATGCGGCCGAAATTCACCACCGCCACCAGGATGGCGATAACGAAGATGTCCAGCATCGACCAGCGGCCGATGAATTCGATGAAGCGGTACATCAGGATGCGCTGGCGCGCCGAGAGCGGCTGGTGGCGCTGCACCGAGTACAGCAGCAGGGCGATGCCAACCAGCTTGAAGGTCGGCACCAGGATGCTGGCGATGAACACCACCGCGGCGATCGGCAGCATGCCGTGCTTCATCAAGGTGATGACGCCGGACATGATGGTGTCCGGGCTGCCCTGGCCGAGGGCGCTGACGGTCATGATCGGCAGCACATTGGCCGGGATGTAGAGCACCATGGCCGTGATCAGCAACGCCCAGGTGCGCACGATGCTGTTGGGGCGCCGGGCATGCACCACCGCGCCGCAGCGGGTGCAGGCCTGCGAGGTGCTGTCCGGCTCCTGGCGATTCAGCTCGTGACATTCATTGCAGACCAGGATGCCTGCATCAATCGCCCGCATGGACATCCTCCCCCGACAAGGCCACCCAGATCTGGTGCGGCGACATGACCACCTCGAGCCACACCTGCACCAGCAACAGGCTGATGAAGCAGAACAGGCCCAGGCCGATACTCAGCTCGGCCAGGTCGACCAGCTTGACGATGGCCACCAGCACGCCCATGAAGTAGACCTCGAGCATGCCCCACTCACGCAGGTGGTGATAGATACGATAGATCAGCAGGCCGTAGCTGCGGCCGAAGTCCAGGCGGATGCTCAACAGCACCATCAACTGGCAGAGCAGCTTGAGCAATGGGATGGCCATGCTGCACAGGAACACCACCACGGCGATGCCGCGCATCTCTGAGTTGTACAGGCCAAGCACACCGCTCCAGACGGTGTCGTCGGAGGTCTGGCCGAGCAGGTGCAACTGCATGATCGGCAGGAAGTTGGCCGGCACATACAGCAGCAACGCGGTCAGGACCAGGGCCAGGCTGCGGTTGATCAGGTTGTGGCGATGGGCATACAGCTCGTAGCCGCAGCGCGGGCACAGGGCCTTCTCGTCATTTTGCAGCGTGGTCTTGCGCATCAGCAGGTCGCACTCATGGCAGGCCACGAGCTCGTCCAGCGGCATCTGCGCGAGCGCTTCGGGATCGACAGGGTTGGGCATAAAGGCATTCTGAATGGATGCGTCGGCTCTATTCTAGTGTTCCGACTCGAATTGTGGGAGATGGCCATTATGAGGAACTGTATCGGTGTTCGGGTCACACTTTCCGCAGACAACGCTACTCCCCTGTAGGAGCGGCCTTGTGCCGCGAATGGGCTGCGTAGCAGACCCAGGATTTGTGCATCACGCTGATATCGCCGGGGCCGCGTTGCGGCCCTTTCGCGGCACGAGGCCGCTCCTACAGGAGGGGGCGGTGTTGGTTTCTGTTACGCGGAAAAGACAAAACCCCTACCTGCTCGCGCAGATAGGGGTTTTGCGAAATGAATCTTGACGATGACCTACTCTCACATGGGGAAACCCCACACTACCATCGGCGATGCATCGTTTCACTGCTGAGTTCGGGATGGGATCAGGTGGTTCCAATGCTCTATGGTCGTCAAGAAATTCTGTTGCCAGAACATCCAGATGGATACTCCAGCGAATTCGGATATGCGATTTGTGATGTTGCGAACTTTCGGTTCTTTCGTCTTCACCACCGCAATCTGCGCTTTGCAAATTGCTTGGGTGTTATATGGTCAAGCCTCACGGGCAATTAGTATTGGTTAGCTCAACGCCTCACAGCGCTTACACACCCAACCTATCAACGTCGTAGTCTTCGACGGCCCTTCAGGGAGCTCAAGGCTCCAGTGAGATCTCATCTTGAGGCAAGTTTCCCGCTTAGATGCTTTCAGCGGTTATCTCTTCCGAACATAGCTACCCGGCAATGCCACTGGCGTGACAACCGGAACACCAGAGGTTCGTCCACTCCGGTCCTCTCGTACTAGGAGCAGCCCCTCTCAAATCTCAAACGTCCACGGCAGATAGGGACCGAACTGTCTCACGACGTTCTAAACCCAGCTCGCGTACCACTTTAAATGGCGAACAGCCATACCCTTGGGACCGGCTTCAGCCCCAGGATGTGATGAGCCGACATCGAGGTGCCAAACACCGCCGTCGATATGAACTCTTGGGCGGTATCAGCCTGTTATCCCCGGAGTACCTTTTATCCGTTGAGCGATGGCCCTTCCATACAGAACCACCGGATCACTAAGACCTACTTTCGTACCTGCTCGACGTGTGTGTCTCGCAGTCAAGCGCGCTTTTGCCTTTATACTCTACGACCGATTTCCGACCGGTCTGAGCGCACCTTCGTACTCCTCCGTTACTCTTTGGGAGGAGACCGCCCCAGTCAAACTACCCACCATACACTGTCCTCGATCCGGATAACGGACCTGAGTTAGAACCTCAAGGTTGCCAGGGTGGTATTTCAAGGATGGCTCCATGAGAACTGGCGTCCCCACTTCAAAGCCTCCCACCTATCCTACACAAGCAAGCTCAAAGTCCAGTGCAAAGCTATAGTAAAGGTTCACGGGGTCTTTCCGTCTAGCCGCGGATACACTGCATCTTCACAGCGATTTCAATTTCACTGAGTCTCGGGTGGAGACAGCGCCGCCATCGTTACGCCATTCGTGCAGGTCGGAACTTACCCGACAAGGAATTTCGCTACCTTAGGACCGTTATAGTTACGGCCGCCGTTTACCGGGGCTTCGATCAAGAGCTTCGCTTGCGCTAACCCCATCAATTAACCTTCCGGCACCGGGCAGGCGTCACACCCTATACGTCCACTTTCGTGTTTGCAGAGTGCTGTGTTTTTAATAAACAGTCGCAGCGGCCTGGTATCTTCGACCGGCGTGGGCTTACGCAGCAAGTGCTTCACCCTCACCGGCGCACCTTCTCCCGAAGTTACGGTGCCATTTTGCCTAGTTCCTTCACCCGAGTTCTCTCAAGCGCCTTGGTATTCTCTACCTAACCACCTGTGTCGGTTTGGGGTACGGTTCCCAGTTATCTGAAGCTTAGGAGCTTTTCTTGGAAGCATGGCATCAACCACTTCGCGCTCTAAAGAGCACTCGTCATCAGCTCTCGGCCTTGAGATCCCGGATTTGCCTAAGATCTCAGCCTACCACCTTAAACTTGGACAACCAACGCCAAGCTGGCCTAGCCTTCTCCGTCCCTCCATCGCAATAACTGGAAGTACAGGAATATTAACCTGTTTTCCATCGACTACGCTTTTCAGCCTCGCCTTAGGGACCGACTAACCCTGCGTCGATTAACGTTGCGCAGGAAACCTTGGTCTTTCGGCGTGCGAGTTTTTCACTCGCATTGTCGTTACTCATGTCAGCATTCGCACTTCTGATACCTCCAGCAAGCTTCTCAACTCACCTTCACAGGCTTACAGAACGCTCCTCTACCGCATCACCAGAGGTGATACCCGTAGCTTCGGTGCATGGTTTGAGCCCCGTTACATCTTCCGCGCAGGCCGACTCGACTAGTGAGCTATTACGCTTTCTTTAAAGGGTGGCTGCTTCTAAGCCAACCTCCTAGCTGTCTAAGCCTTCCCACATCGTTTCCCACTTAACCATGACTTTGGGACCTTAGCTGACGGTCTGGGTTGTTTCCCTTTTCACGACGGACGTTAGCACCCGCCGTGTGTCTCCCATGCTCGGCACTTGTAGGTATTCGGAGTTTGCATCGGTTTGGTAAGTCGGGATGACCCCCTAGCCGAAACAGTGCTCTACCCCCTACAGTGATACATGAGGCGCTACCTAAATAGCTTTCGAGGAGAACCAGCTATCTCCGAGCTTGATTAGCCTTTCACTCCGATCCACAGGTCATCCGCTAACTTTTCAACGGTAGTCGGTTCGGTCCTCCAGTCAGTGTTACCTAACCTTCAACCTGCCCATGGATAGATCGCCCGGTTTCGGGTCTATACCCAGCGACTAAAGCGCCCTATTAAGACTCGCTTTCGCTACGCCTCCCCTATTCGGTTAAGCTCGCCACTGAATATAAGTCGCTGACCCATTATACAAAAGGTACGCAGTCACCTAACAAAGTAGGCTCCCACTGCTTGTACGCATACGGTTTCAGGTTCTATTTCACTCCCCTCTCCGGGGTTCTTTTCGCCTTTCCCTCACGGTACTGGTTCACTATCGGTCAGTCAGTAGTATTTAGCCTTGGAGGATGGTCCCCCCATGTTCAGACAAAGTTTCTCGTGCTCCGTCCTACTCGATTTCACTGGCAAGAGATTTTCGTGTACGGGGCTATCACCCACTATGGCCGCACTTTCCAGAGCGTTCCACTAATCTCAAACCAGCTTAAGGGCTGGTCCCCGTTCGCTCGCCACTACTAAGGGAATCTCGGTTGATTTCTTTTCCTCAGGGTACTTAGATGTTTCAGTTCCCCTGGTTCGCCTCTTGCACCTATGTATTCAGTACAAGATAACCAGCTTATGCTGGCTGGGTTCCCCCATTCAGAGATCTCTGGATCACAGTCTGTTTGCCGACTCCCCAAAGCTTATCGCAGGCTACCACGTCTTTCATCGCCTCTGACTGCCAAGGCATCCACCGTATGCGCTTCTTCACTTGACCATATAACCCCAAGCAATCTGGTTATACTGTGAAGACGACATTCGCCGAAAATTCGCATTTCGCTCATTGCTGAGCAGAACTCACAAATTTTACCTTAGCCTGAATAACCAGCAGTGAAACTGGTATTCAGTCTATCTATCACATATCCGAATTTTTAAAGAACGATCTGACAAAAGTCAGAAATCAACATTCATCAACGAATGCTCATTTCTAAGTTCTGATCAAGTAGACACAACAGAAAGTGGTGGAGCCAAGCGGGATCGAACCGCTGACCTCCTGCGTGCAAGGCAGGCGCTCTCCCAGCTGAGCTATGGCCCCGCATATTGGTAGGTCTGGGCAGATTTGAACTGCCGACCTCACCCTTATCAGGGGTGCGCTCTAACCAACTGAGCTACAGACCTATATAGGGTCTTGATCGTCTTCACATATGAATCAAGCAATTCGTGTGGGAGCTCATCAGCAGGCTGATGTCTTCGATTAAGGAGGTGATCCAGCCGCAGGTTCCCCTACGGCTACCTTGTTACGACTTCACCCCAGTCATGAATCACACCGTGGTAACCGTCCTCCCGAAGGTTAGACTAGCTACTTCTGGTGCAACCCACTCCCATGGTGTGACGGGCGGTGTGTACAAGGCCCGGGAACGTATTCACC
>NZ_CP081016.1:5102500-5192500 GCF_019646095.1 Pseudomonas sp. 2hn
CAGTGCCAGCAGCCCAAGAAAACCCAAGGCACCGACAATGATGTAGGGCCGCTTGCGCAGCTCGACGCCGAACTGCCCCCAATCCAGCCCCAGGATGAACACCATGTACGCCGTCATGTGCAGCACTATATAAGCAAAGCACCACAGCCCCAGCTGGCGCCGCACCACGATCCACCCCGACCACCCCGTCAGCCGCTGCAGCGGCGTCATGCTCAGGGTAATCAAGAGAAAGATCAGCGCCCCCTGCCCGAGACGGTCCACCATGATCTTGCCCGGATCAGGACCAAGCAGCCCCATGGCCGCCTCGTACAGCCACCATACGGGGAACAGGCAACCAGTCACGAAGATCGCCAGGCGCAGCCAGGGATAACGCATCAGTAATTCTTCCGCAGGTCGAGGCCGGTATAGAGCGACGCCACTTCATCGGCATAGCCGTTGAACATCAGCGTATCGCGCACATTGGGACTGAACAGCCCGCTGGGCAGGCGACGCTCCCGGGCCTGGGTCCAGCGCGGGTGGTCGACCGTCGGGTTGACGTTGGCATAGAAGCCGTACTCGTTCGGCGCCAGCCCCTGCCAGGTGGTCTGCGGCTGATCCGCCACCAGGCTGATGCGCACGATCGACTTGATACTCTTGAATCCGTACTTCCACGGCACCACCAGACGCAATGGCGCGCCGTTCTGGTTGGGCAGCTCGCGGCCATACATGCCCACCGCCAGAATCGCCAGCGGGTTCATCGCCTCATCCAGGCGCAGACCCTCGACATAGGGCCAGTCGATCAGGGCGAAACCGGACCGCTGGCCGGGCATGCTCTTGGGGTCTTCCAGGGTTTCGAAACGGATATAGCGCGCCTTCGAAGTTGGCTCGACCTGCTTGAGCACCTCCGCCAAAGGAAAGCCCAGCCAGGGAATCACCATCGACCAGGCCTCCACGCAGCGCAAGCGGTAGATCCGCTCCTCGAGCTGGTAAGGCTTGATGAAGTCCTCCAGCGCATAGCGCCCGGGCTTGGCCACCTCGCCATCGACCACCAGGCTCCAGGGCTCGGTCTTCAGGCTGCCGGCATTGGCCGCCGGATCGCCCTTGTCGGGCCCGAACTCGTAGAAGTTGTTGTAGTGAGTGGCGTCCTTGAACGGCGTGATCGCCTCGCCACTGACGGTGACTGCCTGCCAGCGCGTGGCGCCGAGCTTGTCGGTGAACCAGCCTGGCGCGCTGCCCGCCTCGACATCGGCATAGCGGGAAACCTCCGCCGCGGTGCCCAACCGGGGCAAGGCGCCCAGGGCTGCACCTGCAAGGCTGGCGCCCAGCAACTTGCGACGGGAGAGGTAGAAACCTTCGGGGGTGATCTCGGACGACTTGCAGTCGCTGGATCGGGGAAGCTTGATGAGCATGGCGGCTCCACAGTACGGGTCACTGATGTACACGTAAGACTATGGAGCCGGCAGGTTATTCCGCGATTAAATCCTTGTCAGGATTTACGACGGCGCGCCCGCAACAGGAACTGGATCGGCCCCGACGCGGCGTAGGCGAGGAAGATCAGCAGCAGGATGCGCGGCGGATCGCTGAACACCACGGCGAACACCAGCACCACGGCCAGGATCGCGACAAAGGGCACGCGGCCCTTGAGGTCGAGCTCCTTGAAGCTGTTGTACTTGATGTTGCTGACCATCAGCATGCCCGCAGCCGCCACCAGCAGCGCCACCAGGAACGACAGCTTGGAGCCCTGGATGCCGTAGTCGCTGAACGCCCAGACGGTACCGGCCACCACGCCGGCCGCCGCCGGGCTGGCCAGGCCGATGAAGTAACGCTTGTCGGCGGTGCCGACCTGGGTGTTGAAGCGTGCCAGGCGCAGCGCGGCGCCAGCCACATAGATGAAGGCGACCATCCAGCCCACCTTGCCCATGTCGCCCAGGGCCCAGCCGAACGCCAGCAACGCCGGCGCCACGCCGAAGGCGACCATGTCCGACAGCGAGTCGTACTCGGCACCGAAGGCACTTTGCGTATTGGTCATGCGAGCCACGCGGCCGTCGAGGCCGTCGAGGACCATGGCGACGAAGATCGCGATGGCGGCGAAGGCGAAATACTTGCTCGCCTCCCGCGGATCACCCGCGCTCAGGGCGCTCTGCGCGCTCATCGAGCTGATGATGGAATAGAAGCCGGCGAACAGGTTCGCGGTGGTGAACAGGTTGGGCAGCAGATAGATACCGCGGTGACGCACCTTGCGCCCTTCGGCATCGTGGCCTTCTTCGACATGTTCATCGATAGGTAGCAGGCTTTCGGCGTCGGAGGGCTTGTTCGGCTCTTCGGGACGTTCGCTCATGAAAAGTACCTTGCAACAGGGTGGAATATGTTCGACATGGGCTCGGCAAAACCGTTCTAACAGCGAGCCACTGGTCGCTTTATACCAGAAGCTGACCGCGCAAACGAAAAAACGCGGCCGAAGCCGCGTTTTTCATTTATCGACGCAAGACTCAGTTCTTGGTCTTGTCGACGATCTTGTTGGCCGAGATCCACGGCATCATCGAACGCAGTTGCTCGCCGATGATTTCGATGCCGTGGGCGGCGTTGTTGCGGCGCTTGGCGGTCATCGAAGGATAGTTGGTGGCGCCTTCGCTGATGAACATCTTCGCGTACTCGCCGTCCTGGATGCGCTTGAGGGCATTGCGCATGGCCTTGCGGGATTCTTCGTTGATGACTTCAGGGCCGGTGACGTACTCACCGTACTCGGCGTTGTTGGAGATCGAGTAGTTCATGTTGGCGATACCGCCTTCGTACATGAGGTCGACGATCAGCTTCAGCTCGTGCAGGCACTCGAAGTAGGCCATTTCCGGGGCGTAGCCCGCTTCGACCAGGGTTTCGAAACCGGCCTTGACCAGCTCGACGGTACCGCCGCACAGAACGGCCTGCTCACCGAACAGGTCGGTTTCGGTCTCGTCCTTGAAGGTGGTTTCGATGATGCCGGTACGGCCGCCACCGACGCCAGCGGCGTAGGACAGGGCGACGTTCTTGGCGTTGCCCGAGGCGTCCTGGTAGATGGCGATCAGGTCAGGGATGCCGCCGCCCTTGACGAACTCGGAGCGCACGGTGTGGCCCGGGGCCTTCGGCGCGATCATGATCACGTCGAGGTCGGCACGCGGAACGACCTGGTTGTAGTGGATCGAGAAGCCGTGGGAGAAGGCCAGGGTAGCGCCTTTCTTGATGTTCGGCTCGATCTCGTTCTTGTACAGCTGGCCCTGGAATTCGTCCGGGGTGAGGATCATGACCAGGTCGGCAGCGGCGACGGCGGTAGCCACGTCAGCCACTTTCAGGCCATGGGCTTCTGCCTTGGCAACGGTAGCCGAACCTTTACGCAGACCGACGGTAACGTCCACACCGGAGTCCTTCAGGTTGCACGCCTGGGCGTGACCTTGCGAACCGTAGCCGATGATGGCGACTTTCTTGCCCTGGATGATGGAAAGGTCGCAGTCTTTATCGTAGAAAACTTTCATGAAATACCCCTGTTATATCTCGGCCCCAGCGGAGCCATCGCTAGTTTTTGAAGTTAGATGCTGAGCACTTTGTCGCCACGGGCAATGCCGGTGACGCCACTGCGCACGGTTTCGAGAATCGATGCGGTGCCGATGGCCTGGATGAAGCTGTCCAGCTTGTCGCTGGTGCCGCTCAGCTGCACGGTGTACACGCTGGCGGTCACGTCGACGATCTGGCCACGGAAGATATCCGTGGTGCGCTTGATTTCGGCGCGCTGGGCACCGGTGGCCTTGACCTTGACCAGCATCAGTTCGCGCTCGATGTGGGCGCTTTCCGAGAGGTCGACAAGCTTGACCACTTCGACCAGCTTGTTCAGGTTCTTGGTGATCTGCTCGATCACTTCGTCATGGCCAACGGTGGTCAGCGTCAGACGCGACAGGGTCGGGTCTTCGGTCGGTGCCACGGTCAGGCTTTCAATGTTGTAGTTGCGCTGGGAGAACAGGCCGACCACGCGAGACAAGGCACCGGGTTCGTTTTCCAGCAGCAGGGAGATGATGTGCCGCATATCAGGTACGCTCCGTCTTGCTCAGCCACATGTCACGCATCGAGCCGTCCTTGATCTGCATCGGATAGACGTGCTCGGTCCGGTCGACCGCGATGTCGATGAACACCAGGCGGTCCTTCATCGCGAAAGCCTCTTCCAGTTTCGGCTTGAGGTCTTTCAGGCTGGTGATGCGGATGCCCACATGGCCATAGGCCTCGGCCAGCTTGACGAAGTCCGGCAGCGACTCGACGTAGGAGTGCGAGTGGCGACCGTTGTAGGACATGTCCTGCCATTGGCGGACCATGCCCAGCACACCGTTGTTCAGGTTGACGATCTTCACCGGCAGGCCGTACTGCATGCAGGTGGACAGCTCCTGGATGTTCATCTGGATGCTGCCTTCACCGGTAACGCAGGCCACGTCCTGGTCGGGGAAGTTGAGCTTGACGCCCATGGCCGCCGGGAAACCGAAGCCCATGGTGCCCAGGCCACCGGAGTTGATCCAGCGGTTGGGTTTGTTGAAGCGGTAGTACTGCGCCGCGAACATCTGATGCTGGCCGACGTCGGAGGTGACGAAGGCATCGCCCTGGGTCACTTCGCACAAGGTCTCGATCACCTGTTGCGGCTTGATGATGTTGCCGTCGCCCTTGTCGTAGGGGAACAGCGCACCGTCGCCGCGCCATTCGTCGATCTGCTTCCACCAGGCATCCAGCGCCGCCTTGTCGGGCTGCTCGCCGATTTCCTTGAGGATGGTGAGCATCTCGCTCAACACGCTCTCGACCGGGCCGACGATCGGCACGTCGGCCTTGATCATCTTGGAGATCGACGCCGGGTCGATGTCGATGTGGATGATCTTGGCGTTCGGGCAGAACTTGGCCGGGCCGTTGACCACGCGGTCGTCGAAACGCGCACCGACGGCGAAGATCACGTCGGCGTGGTGCATGGCCATGTTGGCGGTGTAGCTGCCGTGCATGCCGAGCATGCCGAGGAACTGGCGATCGGTGCCCGGGAAGCCACCGAGGCCCATCAGGGTGTTGGTGACCGGCAGGTTCAGCGTCTTGGCGATTTCGGTAAGGGCTTCGGAGCCGCCGCCGAGGATCACGCCACCGCCGGAGTAGACGATCGGGCGCTTGGCCGCCAGGAGCATCTCGGCCGCCTTGCGGATCTGCCCGGAGTGACCACGAACAGCCGGGCTATACGAACGCAACTTGACCTTTTTCGGGTAGATGTACTCGAACTTCTCGGCCGGGTTGGTCATATCTTTTGGAATGTCGACCACTACCGGGCCGGGACGGCCGGACTGCGCAAGATAGAAGGCTTTTTTCAGGACTTCGGGGATTTCCGAGGCGTGCTTGATCATGAAGCTGTGCTTCACGATCGGCCGGGAGATACCGATCATGTCGGTTTCCTGGAATGCGTCGGTGCCGACCATGGTGCTGGGCACCTGGCCAGACAGGATGACCATCGGAATGGAATCCATGTAGGCGGTGGCAATGCCGGTAATGGCATTGGTCGCGCCTGGACCGGAAGTCACCAGTACCACGCCGGCCTTGCCGGTGGCACGGGCGTAACCGTCCGCCATATGGGTGGCAGCCTGTTCGTGACGGACCAGGATGTGCTGGACTTCCGGTTCCTTGAACAGGGCATCGTAAACATGAAGGAGAGCACCACCAGGGTACCCGTAGATGTGCTTAACGCCTTCGTCACGCAAGAAGCGGACGACCATCTCAGCGCCAGATAAAAGCTCCACGTTGTTCACCTCTAAAACGCCAGAATACCGCCCTCACTGAGCGGGTCTTAATAGGTTTACTGCCAAGCAGAGCATGAGCGAACGTCAGCACTGACTGAGCAAGTATTGGGAGTGCCCTGGTGTGTTGCGGGCCTTCCCACCCAGCGCGAGGTAACGCGTTGCGGGGTGTTACAAGTCGGCGCGGGTGTGCGCCTCATGATCTGCTTAGCGGGTCTGCTTCTGGCAGTCCCTCTACAGCGGAATCTGGATTCTTGTGATTCGGCGCGCACAAGTCAAGAGAAATTATTGCCAATTTTTCGGCAAGATGAATCACTGCAGCCACTAAAAAGGCTCACAGCAGCAGATTTAAGAAGATTTTCATAAAAAAGGGCCACAATCTGCGGCCCTTGAAGGAAAAAGAGAAGAAATCAGGCGGAGGGGCTGATCAATTGGTCGAATTCTGCCAACAAGCGCCGTAGCGCGCGGCTTTGTTCCGGACGGTCGACAAACACCGTCTCGGCCATGACCAGGATGCCCGAGGCATTGGGCAGCGGGTGTCCGTGCTCGAGGATCAGTTTCATCCGCGGCAGGAAGATCCACTGCAGCCACTGCTCGAAGGCCATGCTGTCGACGGCGAACGGCACCACGCTGGCCAGCGCCTCGGCGCTGGGCGCGACATCGCTCCACCAGCCCTGGACCTTGAGTTCGCGCTCGATCAGCAGCAGATGGTCGGCGATATCGAGGATGCGCTGTTCCATCACAGGTTGACCCGTGCCTTCTGCCGCGCCAGGGCCGCGCCGGCGCTGTCACCCTGCTTCTCGCGGGCCTGGGCGATGGTGTTCCACAGCTGGGCCTGCAGGTCGGGACGACCGTTGGCGTAGGTCAGGGCGCGGCGCGCGAGCTGCTCGGACTGCGCGGCGTCGCCCTGCGACAGGCGCACCTGGGCCAGGCGGAACAGCACCTGCGGCTCACGCGGGGCGATGCGCTGGGCACGCTCCAGGCTCGACGCGGCGCCGTTGAAGTCGCCACTGCCCTGCTGCTGCTGGGCGGTGGTCAGCAGCGCCAGCACCGGGCCGTCGAGCTGTTCGTCGGCGGACAGGCCGCCGCCGGAGACATTGCCCCGCGGAATCCCGGTGGGCGCGCTGGTGACCGGCGCCGGGTTGCTCATCGAGGCGATGTCGAACGGCTCGTCGGCGATCGGGTTGGGGTTGGTGCTGATCGGGCCGCTGCTGACCGGACCCGGGGTGATCGGCCCAGTGCTGATCGGCGCCGGGCCGGTACCTGCCGGGAACGACTGGATCGGCGCGCCGCCGGTCCCCTGCGGGATCATCACGGTGACGCCGGAGTCTTCCGGCAACGACCGGGCCTGGCTGCTGCCACCACTGGTCGGATAGGCCGACGTGCGGTTGGCCGAGACGCGCTCGCTGTTGGAGACCCGGGTGCTCGAATCGACCACCGGAATGTTGCCACGCGGGACGCTGGCACAGCCGTGCAGCACGGTCACTGCCGCCACGGCAGGAATCCACCACTTGTTCACTTCACACCCTCTTCAGAAGCTCGCGCTCAATTCATCCAGCCCTTGACCCAGTCCATCACCTCTTCGGCCGGG
The DNA here is from genome assembly GCF_019646095.1 of Pseudomonas sp. 2hn. NCBI lineage: Bacteria > Pseudomonadati > Pseudomonadota > Gammaproteobacteria > Pseudomonadales > Pseudomonadaceae > Pseudomonas > Pseudomonas sp. 2hn. Next base: position 5,109,845 of record NZ_CP081016.1, read on the forward strand.
TTCTGCTCGCCACCACAGGTGGCGCCAGCGGGCGGTTCACTGCCACGAATATACGGCATCTGCACCGCTCCCGGACAGCTGCCGTCGGAACCCTGGCCGCTGTACGGATCGATCCAGGCCTGCACCACGTTGTCCGGCTGCGGCATGTCCAGCGGCAGCGGGTCGGCCTTCTTCATGAAGCTGGTCCACACCTGCAGCGCGCCGGTGGCACCGGTGAACGGCGTCTTGCCGTTGTCGTCGCGGCCCAGCCAGACCACCGCCAGCAAGTCCTGGCTGAAACCGGAGAACCAGCTATCGCGCGAGTCGTTGCTGGTACCGGTCTTGCCCGCCAGGGTCAGCGAGCTCGGCAGCACGCTGTACACCGAGCGGCCGGTGCCTTCGCGCATCACCCGCTGCATGGCGTTCTGCACCAGGTAGATCGAACCCGGGTCGAAGGTCTGCTGGATCTGGAACGGATAGCGCTTGAGCGGCTCGCCTTCGGCGGTGAGCACGCTGCGGATACCGCGCATCGGCGTGTTGAAGCCGCCGTTGGCGATGGTCTGGTACATGGTCGCCACCTGCATCGGCGACATGCCGCCGGCGCCCAGCAGCATCGACGGGAATGCCGGCCAGTCGACCTGTACGCCGAGCCGACCGATGGTCTTGATCACGTTGGGCACGCCGACTTCCAGGCCTAGCTTGGCGGTCGACAGGTTGTAGGAGTTGGCCAGGCCCTGGTACAGGTAGATGGTGCCATGGGGGCGGCGATCGTAGTTCTGCGGGCGCCACACCTGGCCGTCGGCACCCTTGACCGAGAACGGCTCGTCCTGCACCCAGCTGGTCAGGGTGAACTTGCTCGGTTGCTCCAGCGCGGTCAGGTAGACCGCCGGCTTGACCAGCGAGCCGATCGGCCGCACGGCGTCGATGGCGCGGTTGAAGCCGGCGAAGCCCGACTGGCGGCTGCCGATCAGCGCCTGCACTTCACCGGTCTCGGGGTTGGTGACGACCATCGCCGATTCCACTTCGTCGGCGCCCTTGCGCCCGGCCAGGCGCTTGAAGGTCTCGCTCATGGCGGTCTCGGCCTTCATCTGCAGGATCGGGTCGAAACTGGTGAAGATGCGCAGGCCTTCTTCGGTCAGGTCTTCGTCGCGGTAGTCCTGGCGCAGCTGACGCTTGACCAGGTCGAGGAAGGCCGGGAACGAGCTGTCGGCCAGGCTGCCGCGCTTGGTCACGCCCAGCGGCATCTTCTTCGCCGCGTCGACTACTTCCTGGGTGGCCACGCCCTGCTCGGCGAGCAGGTCGAGCACCAGGTTGCGCCGTTGCAGGGCGCGCTCGGGGTGGCGGCGTGGGTTGTAGTAGGACGGGCCCTTGACCATGCCGACCAGCAGGGCGATCTGGTGCAGCTTGAGTTCCTGCAGCGGCTGGCTGAAGAAGAACTGGCTGGCCAGGCCGAAGCCGTGCACCGCGCGCTGGCCATCCTGGCCGATGAACACTTCGTTCAGGTAGGCCTCGAGGATCTCGCGCTTGTCATAGTGCACTTCCAGGAGCACCGACATCATCGCTTCGGTCAGCTTGCGACTGAGGCTACGCTCGTTGGTGAGGAAGAAGTTCTTCACCAACTGTTGGGTCAGGGTACTGCCACCCTGGCGCATGGCGCCCGAGGAGGTGTTGACCCACACCGCCCGGGCGATGGACTTGGGCGATACGCCGAAGTGGCTGTAGAAGTCGCGGTCTTCGGTGGCGATCAGGGTTTCCACCAGGTACGGCGGCACCTGGTCGATCTTGACCAGGATGCGGTCTTCGAGGTTCTTCGGGTAGATGCCGCCGATCATCAGCGGCTCGAGGCGCACCACGTCGAGCTTGCCGCCATTGGCGCCACTGAGGCCCGCGACATAGTCGCCGGAGAAGCGCACGCGCACGAACTGCGCCGGTTCCATGCCCTCATAGAACTGGAAGCCACGGGTATTGAGATCGACGGTATTGCCGTTGACCGACGCCGCGCCAGGGCCGTTGGCCGCGCTTTCACGGCGGTAACCGAGAGCGTCGAGTTCGGTGAGGAAGTCGTTGCGGCTCAGTTTCTGGCCGACGAACAGCTCCAGCGGCCGGGCATACACCTTGGCCGGGATGGTCCAGCGCTTGCCGGAGAACTTCTCCTGGACCGTCGCATCGAGGTAGACCGCGAAGCCGGCGATCACCACCAGGCCGACCAGGCTGAGCTTGAGTGCCCAGCCCAGCCAGGCGCGGGCGCGGCCGGTCGGGCGTTTTTTAGAGGTGCGGGAATTTCGGGTACGTGTCATGGCGGCGGATTATACGCACTTTGGAAAAGGGGGGCAGACGCCTACGGCGGTTTGCAGGGACGGCACCATTGACCATAATGTCCGATTCGAATTCCCTGACCCCTGAAGGATGATCCGTGAGCCAAGCCCTGATCAGCGCGCTGCAGAACCCCGCCCTCTATCCGCACCCTGTCGCGGGCTTCCAGCTCATCGAGACGCACATCTCCTGGGTGCTGCTCACCGGCGAGTACGCCTACAAGATCAAGAAGCCGATGAACTTCGGCTTCCTCGACTTCACCGGCCTCGACCAGCGCGGGCATTTTTGTAACGAAGAGCTGCGGCTGAACCAGCGCCTGACCGAAGGCCTGTATCTGGAAGTGCTGCCGATCACCGGCAGCGTCGAGGCCCCGCAGATCGGCGGCGAAGGCCCGGCGATCGAGTACGCGCTGAAGATGCGCCAGTTCCCCCAGGACCAGATGCTCAGCACCCTGCAGGCCAACGGCGAGCTGAACGCCGGTCACATCGACCAGATGGCCCGGCAGATCGCCGAGTTCCACCTGCAGGCGCCGAACGTGCCGGTCGACCATCCGCTGGGCACCCCGGACGCGGTCATGGCGCCGGTGGAGCAGAACTTCGAGCAGATCCGCCCGTTCCTGACCGACAAGGCCGACCTGCAGCAACTGGACAACCTGCAGGCCTGGGCCCAGGACAGCTTCAAGCGCCTGCACGGCCTGCTCGAGGCGCGCAAGGCCAATGGTTTCATCCGTGAATGCCACGGCGACATCCACCTGGGCAACGCCACCCTGATCGACGGCAAGGTGGTGATCTTCGACTGCATCGAGTTCAACGAGCCGTTCCGCCTGACCGACGTCTACGCCGACGTCGGCTTCCTGGCCATGGACCTCGAGGACCGCGGCCTGAAGTGCCTGTCGCGGCGCTTCATCAGCCAGTACCTGGAGCTGACCGGCGACTACGAAGGCCTGGAGCTGCTGAACTTCTACAAGGCCTACCGCGCCCTGGTGCGGGCCAAGGTCGCGCTGTTCAGCCTGTCGCCCGACGCCGACGGCGTGCAGCGCGCCACCACCCTGCGCACCTACCGCAACTACGCCAACCTGGCCGAAAGCTACAGCGCCATCCCTTCGCGCCTGCTGGCCGTCACTCAGGGTGTCTCGGCCGTGGGCAAGAGCCATGTGGCGATGCGCCTGGTCGAGGCCCTGGGCGCCGTACGCGTGCGTTCGGACGTGGAGCGCAAGCGCCTGTTCGGCAAGCAGTCGGCAGCCGACGCCGGTCAGCTCGAGGCTGGCATTTACGACAAGGAAGCCAGCATCGCCACCTACCAGCGCCTGCATGAGCTGGCGGCGATCATCCTGCATGCCGGTTTCCCGGTAGTGCTCGATGCCACCTACCTCAAGCACGAGCAGCGCAAGGCGGCGGCGGACGTCGCCAGCGAGACCGGCGTGCCGTTCCTGATTCTCGACTGCCAGGCCCCCGACGCGGTGATCGCCAGCTGGCTGGCCCAGCGCCAGGCCGAAGCCATCGACCCTTCGGACGCCACCCTGGAAGTGATCCAGGCGCAGCAGGCCAGCCGCGACCCGCTGGATGCCGAGGAGCAGAAGCACAGCAAGCGCGTGAACACCCAGGAAAGCGCCAGCATGGACCAGCTGATCGAGCAGATCCGCCAGCACCTGCCCGGCCTTTGAGCCACAAGGCGTGAAGCAGTCGACAGTTCACGCCTGAAGTCCGGCGCCCCTCCAGTGATGTCATTACAATATCATCACACCCCACGGAGGAGGCGCCGCCATGAATCAGCCCCGTCAGCTGGACAACGTCCTGTACTCGATGATCCGCGACGAGAAGATCGCGGCGTTCAACCGCGAGAAGCCCAGCGATTCGACTATCGACTTTCGCGGCGGTGATTTCCGCGGCCTCGACCTGCGCGACCTGGACGTGCGCGGCATCGACTTCACCGACGCCTACTTTCGCGCCGCCGACCTGCGAGGGCTCGACCTGCGCGAAAACGGCCTGGAGGGCGCCAGCCTCGCCCATGCGCAGATCTCCGGGACCTACTTCCCGGCCGAGCTCAGCGCCGACGAGATCCTGATGTCGGTGAAGTTCGGGACGCGGATGCGTTATCGCAGCGCTCGCCAAGGCTAAGTGGCTGGCCTGCGCCAGGCTGTGGATGGGAACTTTGTGGGAGCGGGCTTGCCCCGCGATAGCGTCTGCCCCAGCGATCGCCATCGCGGGACAAGCCCGCTCCCACGCAACCCGCTCCCAGTAGGGTCCCATCCAGCGAAAGTACTGCATCCCGTCGGCCCCGATGGCAAAAGGCCGCGTTATTCACAACCCCCGCTACACTCCTCATTGACCTGCTCGCGATTTATCCCCACGACCCGTTCAGCCATCGCAAGGAGGCTCGATGAACGATGAATTGCAGCATCTGAAAAACCTTGGCAAGACCTCTGCGCAATGGCTGCACGCCGTCGGTATCCACAGTGCTTCGGACCTGCGCCGGCTCGGCGCGGTGGGTGCCTATCAAGCCGTGAGAACGCGAGGATTCCGGGCTTCGAAGGTGTTGTTGTACGCCATCGAGGGGGCCCTGCTGGACATGCACTGGAACGACCTGCCGGCCGAACGCAAGCAGGCGCTGAATCAACAGCTCGACGCGAAATGCCCGGCACAGAAAAACGAAAAATAATTCGCAAAAGGCATTGACGCCGAAATGAGAATCGTTATGATTATCACAACTGGTCGCGAGACCGGTTGGGTAACCTGAATGCTCCCTGGTTCGGACGCTCAGATTATCTCCTCATCAGGCTAATCACGGTTATTGACCCGGCACTTTGCCGGGTCTTTTTTGCCCGCGATTCAGTGCGCCTTGCGCAGTTGGGCGCAGTAGTCCTGCTCCGGCGTCGCCGGGGTGTACCAGACGAAGTCGGCCATGCCCGGCTCGACCGTCTCTCCCACTTCCGTCAGCAACAGCACCTTGCCCTCGGCCTTGGCGTCGAGGTCGGTCAGATGCAGGGGCACGCCCAGGTCCTTGCGCGCATGGTAGCTGCCGGTAAGCAACAGTGCCGGTTGCGGCGCTGCCAGCAGCCGCTCGGCAATGCGTCGGTCGCGCTGCTGCTGCACCGCCAACATGGCCGGCAGCTGGCTTTCCGGCAGCAGGTTGCAGTGGCCAGCGCGCACCTGGGCCAGCAGCGCCTGCACCACGGCCGGCGCATTGGAGCGCTCGCCCGGCGGTGTCACTGGCTGGCGATAGGCCTGGCGGACCTCCTCCGGTGACAGGTTCGCGGCCAGCAGCGGGTAGGGTTGGCCCAGGGCCTCGCGGACGATCGACCCATACAGCGCCCAGTCCCAGCCGGGTTGCCAGTCGAGGGCCTTGGGCAGGTCGGCTGCCGGCGAGGCCTTGCCCTTCTGCGCATCGACCAGGGCCTGCTGCTGCGGCTCGAGCATCTCCAGCAGCAGGCTGCCCTGCGGCCGGCGGCTCTCCAGGGCGCGCAGCAACCAGAGCTGCAGGCGATGGTGGTCGGGGTTGTCGTGCTTTTCACCCACCAGCACCCGTGGCGCATCGGCCAGGCGCTGGACCAGCTGCCCAGGGCTCAAGGCCTGACCGCTGGACAATTCGATGATCCGCCCCAACTGGGCGTTGTCACGGCCCTCGGTGCCCTGCCAGGCCGGCACGGGTGGCAGGCTCGCCTGGCAACCGCCCAGCGCCAGCACCAGGCAGATGGACAGGCCGGACAGCAGGGGATGGCGCATGGCGAAAGCCTCTTAGCGAGTGATGATCAGCGGATGGCCGCGCTCCGGGTGCGGCTGGACCAGGACATCGATACCGAACACTGCCCGCAGCGCCGCCGGCGTCAGCACCTGTTGCGGCGTGTCCAGGGCATGGCAGCGGCCCTGCTCCAGCAGCAGGATATGGTCACAGTAGCGTGCCGCCAGGTTCAGGTCATGCAGGATGACCAGCACCGCCGCGCCACGGTCGGCGAAGCTGCGCACAGCTTGCAGCGTGGTGTGCTGGTGCAGCGGGTCGAGCGCAGAGGTGGGCTCGTCGAGCAGCAGCGTGGTACCCGGCTCGCCGGGCCACAGCTGGGCCAGTACCCGCGCCAGGTGCACGCGCTGGCGTTCGCCGCCGGACAGCGCCAGGTAGCTGCGCTCGACCAGATGCCCCGCATCCGCCGCCGCCAGCGCCGCCTCGACGATCTCCCGGTCACGCTGACGGCCGCTGGCATGGGGAAGTCGACCTAAGCCGACCACCTCCTCGACACTGAACGCAAAGCCCAGGCTGGACACCTGCGGCAACACCGCCAGTCGCCGTGCCCGTTCCTGGCCCGACCAGCCCTCCAGACCGCGACCATCGAGGCGGACCTGCCCGGCGCTGGGCACAAGTTCGCCACACAGGGTACCGAGCAGGCTGCTCTTGCCGGCGCCGTTCGGCCCGAGCACGCCAAGAACCTGCCCGGGCCGCAGCGTCAGGTTGATGTCGTGCAGCACCAGGCTGCCACCGCGCTTGAGGGAGAGCCCTTGGACGTCGAGCATCAGCTGCGCACCTTCACCAACAGGAACAGGAAGAATGGCGCCCCGATGAACGCGGTGACAATGCCGATCGGCAATTCCGCCGGGGCCAGGGCCAGGCGCGCGATCAGGTCGGCGAACAGCAGCAGAGTGCCGCCCGCCAGCAGCGACGCTGGCAACAGCACCCGGTGATCCGGCCCGGCCACCAGCCGCACCAGGTGCGGTACCACCAGGCCGATGAAGCCGATCAGGCCGGCGGCGGCAACCGCCGCCCCAACGCCCAGCGCCGTGCAGAACACCAGTTCGCGCTTGAGCCCCTCGACCTCGATGCCCAGGTGACGGGCTTCCGACTCGCCCAGCAGCAACGCGTTGAGCGCCTGTGCCCGGCGTGGCAGCCAGAGGGCCACGGCCGCCGCCACCAGCAGCAAGGGCCAGAGCCGCTCGTAGCTGGCACCGTTGAGGCTGCCCAGGTTCCAGAACGTCAGGGTGCGCAGGGTGGCGTCGTCGGCCAGGTAGGTGAACAGCCCCACCGCCGAGCCGCCCAGCGCGGTCATGGCGATACCGGCCAGGAGCATGGTGGCCACGTTGGTCTGGCCGTCACGCCGCCCCAGGCGGTAGACCATTGCCGTGACGCCCAGGCCGCCGACGAAGGCGCAGAGCGACAGCAGGTAAGGCGCGAACCAGTCGGGAATGCCCCCCAGCCAACTACCGCCGACGATCGCCACCGCCGCGCCCAGGGCGGCGCCGCTGGCAACGCCGACCAGCCCCGGGTCGGCCAGCGGGTTGCGAAACAGCCCCTGCATCGCCACGCCGGACAACGCCAGCACGGCACCGACCGCCAGCCCCAGCAGGGTGCGCGGCAGGCGGATCTGGCCGAGGATCATCTCGGCCTGCTCCAGGCCCTCGCCGGATACCGGCAAACCAATCAGGCGCAGGCCGGCGCGCAGGGTGTCGAGCAACGGCAGGCTGACCGGGCCCAGCGCCAGCGACAGCCAGACCGCGAGCAGGCATAGCAACGCCAGGGTAATGAACAGCGTACGTGGTCGAACCCGCTGCCTCATGGGTTGAAGCTGGCCTTGGCGGCAGGATAAAAACTGGCGGCCAGCTCATGCAGGGTGGCGGGCAGGCGCGGGCCCAGGCCACCGACCAGCAGCGTCGGGTCGAACGATAGCAGGCGCTTGTCGCGCACCGCGCGCGAAGTCGCCAGGGCCGGGTTTTCCTTGATCAGTGCCTGCAGGGCCTGCTCGCCGCTGAGGGCCCGGTCGGAGACCACCACCACGTCCGGATTCAGCGCGGCGAGGGCCTCCACAGAGAAGTTCTTGTAGCCCTGGTGATCGGCGAGGTTGCGTCCTCCTGCCTGGCGCAGCACCCAGTCCCCGGCAGTACCCTGCCCCGCGATCATCGGCTTGGCGCCGGCATGGCCGACCAACAGCAGGACGCCGGGCGCCTGGTGCCCGGCCTTAGCCTGTTCGACCTGCTTGTGCAGCGCCTCCAGTTGCCGGCGATAGTCGGCGGCCAGCGCCTCGGCCTTCTGCTCGTCACCGAGCAACGCCCCCAGGTGCTTGAGGTTCTCGTCCACCGCGCCGACCTCGGCCTTGCTGGAAAACAGCTCGACCCGCACCCCGGCCTTGCGGATCTGCGCCAGCACCGGCGGCGGCCCCATTTCCTCGGTACCCACCAGCACATCGGGGCGCAGGCTGAGGATGCCCTCGGCCGACAACTGGCGCTGGTAGCCGATGCTGGGCAGCGCCTTGAGCGACTCGGGGTGCTGGCTGGTGGTGTCGACACCGACCAGCCGCTGCTCGCCGCCCAGGGCGCTGATCCACTCGCTCAGGGCGCCACCGGCGCTGACCCAGCGCTGCGGAAGCTCGGCGGCCATGGTTTGGGCGGACAGGGCAAGACCGGCGCACAGGGCAATCAAGGCAGCGGGACGGCGCATCATCGGATTCCTTTGCAGAGGGCGGGCAGCACACCTTGTGGCGGGCGGCACAAGTGCGCACCATAGACAGCCTGGCGCGGCGAATGCGGGCAATTTGATAATTATTCGCATTGAAGCGTCAAGCCATCCCTTTGTCACACGGCTTAACCGGAAGCTCCGCTGCAATGCATTTTCTCTGCTCCTCCAACGACCTCGCCGAGGGCCACAGCCGCGCCTTCAGCGTAGCCGGCGTGCCGCTGTTCGGCGTGCGCCGCCAGGGCAAGGTCCACCTCTACCGCAACCGCTGCCCGCACCGGGGCATCCCGCTGAACTGGGCAGCGGACAGCTTTCTCGACGACAGCGCCAGCCTGATCCAGTGCGCCCATCACGGGGCCCAGTTCCTGATAGAAAGCGGCGAATGCATCACCGGCCCCTGCGCGGGCGAGTGGCTGGAAGCCCTGGACTGCCGGGAAGACAGCCAGGGCATCTGGCTCACGGATTGAGCAGCACCGGCAGCCGGCGATCGATGACCAGTTGCTGCGCATCCAGGCGGGTGCCGTAGGCCAGTACCTCGACCCCTTGCGCCACGGCGGCGCGCAGGGCCTGGGCATAGGCGGCGTCGATCTCCTCGGCAGGGCGCACGGCCTCGATACCGGTCAGGTTCACGCAATACAGCTGCACCGCACGGATGCCCTGGCGCGCCAGGGCGGCCAGCTCGCGCAGGTGCTTGGCGCCGCGCTGGGTGACGGCGTCGGGGAAGGCCGCCACCGGCGTGTCGGGGTAACCCAAGGTCACGCTCTTGACCTCGACATAGGCCTTGGTGCCATCGGCATACTCCAGGTAGAAGTCGATCCGGCTGCGCTCCTCGCCATAGGCCACCTCACGCTTGAGCGTGGTGAAGCCGGCCAGCTCGCTGACCACGCCGGCGCGCAAGGCCTCCTCCACCAAGGCGTTGGCGCGCCCGGTGTTGACGCAGGCCAGACGGCCCTGGGGCGTTTGGCTGATCTCCCAGGTACCGGGCAACTTGCGCTTGGGGTCGTTGGAGCGGCTGAACCACACCTGCCCGCCCTCGCGCATGCAATTGAGCATGGAACCGGTGTTGGGGCAGTGGATGGTGATCTGCTCGCCACTGGCCAGCTCGATGTCGGCCAGGAAGCGTTTGTAGCGGCGCAGCAGGCGCGCCTGTTCCAGGGGCGGAAACTGCATCGGTCAGCCCTGCCAGCTCTGCAGGCCACGGGCGATGCGCTGTACCGCCTCTTCCAGGCGCGGCAGGCTCTGGGTGTAGGCGAAACGCACATGATGACCGGCCTGATGCCGGCCGAAGTCCAGCCCCGGGGTGAACGCCAGGTGCTCGGTTTCCAGGAAATGCCGGCAGAACGCGAAGGCATCGCCGCCGAACGCGCTGATATCGGCATACAGATAGAAGGCCCCCTGCGGTTCCACGGCGATGCCGAAGCCCAGCCCGCGCAACGCCGGCAGCAGGTAGTCGCGGCGGCGAGCGAACTCGGCGCGGCGCTCCTCGAGGATCGCCAGGGTTTGCGGCTCGAAGCAAGCCAGCGCGGCATGCTGGGCCATGCTCGGAGCACTGATGTAGAGGTTCTGCGCCAGCTTTTCCAGGTCGCCCACCGCCGACGGCGGGGCCACCAGCCAGCCCAGGCGCCAGCCGGTCATGCCGAAATATTTGGAAAAACTGTTCAGGACGAAGGCCTCATCGTCCACTTCCAGCACGCTCGGCGCGTCCATGCCGTAGGTGAGGCCGTGGTAGATCTCGTCCACCACCAGATGTCCATGACGCTCGCGGGTGGCCCTGGAAAGGCTGGCCAGCTCGTCGCGGTCGAGCACCGTGCCGGTCGGGTTGGCTGGCGAGGCGACCAGGGCGCCGACGGTGTCCTTGTCCCAATGGCGATCGACCAGATCGGCGGTCAATTGGTAATTGACGTCCGGCCCCACCGGCACCAGTTGCGCGCCGCCTTCGACCAGGCGCAGGAAATGCCGGTTGCACGGATAACCCGGGTCGGCCAGCAGCCAGTGCTTGCCCGGATCGACCAGCAGGCTGCTGGCCAGCAGCAGCGCGCCGGAGCCGCCCGGAGTGATGAGCACGCGCTCCGGATCGAGGTCCACACCGTAGCGCTGGCCATAGAACCCGGCGATCGCCTCGCGCAGCTGCGGCAGCCCACGGGCCGCCGTGTAGCGGGTGTGCCCGGCGGCCAGGGCGGCCTGACCGGCGGCGACGATCGGCGCGGCGGTGGTGAAGTCCGGCTCGCCGATCTCGAGGTGGATCACGTCGTGGCCTGCGGCTTGCAGCTCGTTGGCACGGGCCAGCAGGGCCATGACGTGGAAGGGTTCGATGGCGCGACTGCGCGCACTGTGTGGCTGAGCCATGGGCCTTCTCTCAATTGGGTCTAAACTGGTGATTCTACCTGTGCACGCCAACGAACGCGCCGGTCAAGCCGCTGTCAAAAGCAGGCATAGGGCGGGGTAGCGCACCCTGGATCTATCTGGTAAGTTCGGCGGCTCGCAGTCGCAGGGCCGGCGGGCGCCGGAGATGGAAGCAGCCTGCGCATTGGATCAGATGAGTGAGAGGCGGTCTATTCATGTCCACCGTAGAAAAGCAAAAAGTCCAGACCATGTACGGTGTCGAACCCTACGTAGAGACCAAGGGTGAGGAGTACATGGGCGAGCCCATGAAGAAGCACTTCACCAAGCTCCTCAATGCCTGGAAAGGCGAGCTGATGGTCAGTGTGGATCGCACCGTGGACCACATGAAGGACGAAGCAGCCAACTTCCCCGACCCGGCGGACCGTGCCAGCCAGGAAGAAGAATTCGCCCTGGAGCTGCGCAACCGCGATCGCGAACGCAAGCTGATCAAGAAGATCGACAAGACCCTCGACAAGATCAAGGCCGACGAGTACGGCTGGTGCGACTCCTGCGGCATCGAGATCGGCCTGCGCCGCCTCGAGGCCCGTCCGACCGCCGACCTGTGCTTCGACTGCAAGGAAATTGCGGAGAAGAAGGAAAAGACTGTCGGTAAAGGCTGATCCCTGACCCTCGCAGACGGGGCGTATCGGTTGTGGAAGCAGGCTAGCCCGCTTTCTACGACGGGTACGCCCCGTCTTCATTTATATAGCTGTGCAATCCATGAACGACTCCCGCTACATCGGCCGCTTCGCCCCCACCCCCAGCGGCTTCCTGCACTTCGGCTCGCTGGTCGCCGCCCTCGCCTCCTGGCTCGACGCCCGCGCCGTGAACGGCCGCTGGCTGCTGCGTATGGAAGACACCGACCCGCCCCGGGAGATGCCCGGCGCCCGTGACGCGATCCTGCAGACACTGGAACGCTACGGGTTGGAGTGGGACGGCGAGGTGGTGTTCCAGAGCCAGCGTCACGATGCCTATGCCGCGGTGGTCGACCGCCTGTTCAACATGGGCCTGGCCTATGCCTGCACCTGCTCGCGCAAGCAGCTGGAAGGGCACAACGGCATCTACCCGGGCTTTTGCCGCAACGCCGGGCACGCTCGCGAAGGCGCGGCGATCCGTCTGCGGGTGCCGGAGCTGATCTACCGATTCAGCGACCGGGTCCAGGGCACCTTCGAGCAACACCTGGGCCGCGAGGTAGGCGACTTCGTCATCCAGCGTCGCGACGGGCTGTATGCCTATCAACTGGCGGTGGTGCTGGACGATGCCTGGCAGGGTGTCACCGATATCGTGCGCGGCGCCGACCTGCTGGACAACACGCCGCGCCAGCTGTACCTGCAAGAGTTGCTGGGGTTCTCGCAGCCACGTTACCTGCACATTCCATTGATCGTGCAGCCGGACGGGCACAAGCTGGGCAAGTCGTACCGCTCACCACCGCTGGAGGCGGACCAGGCGACGCCGTTGCTGCTGCGAGCCCTGCGGGCATTGGGGCAGCAGGCCGATCCGGCACTGGCGGGGGCCAGCCCGGCCGAGGTGCTGGCGGTGGCCCGGCAGCAGTGGCGGCCGGAGCACATTACGCGGCAGATGACGGTGCCCGAGGCTGAATTGCGCTGAGGCAGTACCAGCCCTATCGCGGGGCAAGCCCGCTCCCACGCAGACCACATTGGCATCGTGGGAGCGGGCTTGCCCCGCGATAGGGCCAGAACATGCAATATCAAAATCAAAAGCCCAACAAATTCAACCCCTTGGCGAACCCTACCGATTCCCGCTAGCATCGCCCCAGCCATTTGCGCCAATAATAAGTCCAAGCCCGCAGCGCCCAACCCATCGAGGCCAGCATGTACATCTATCGTTTGGTCCTGCTTCTGGTCGTGGGGATCTACCTGTTCTCCCCGGCCATCATGGACTGGTGGATCGAACCGACCGGTGCCTGGTACCGCCCCTACCTGCTCTGGCTGATCCTGATCGTCGTCACCTTCATCCTGCAGAGCCAACGAGATGCCGATGAGCTTTAGCCTGACCCAGATGATCCTGATCAGCGCCGCCTACCTGCTGGTGCTGTTCGGCGTGGCCTGGATCAGCGAACGCGGGCTGATCCCGCGCGCGGTCATCCGCCACCCCCTGACCTACACCCTGTCGCTGGGCGTCTACGCCAGCGCCTGGGCCTTCTATGGCTCGGTCGGCCTGGCCTACCAGTACGGCTACGGCTTCCTCGCCTGTTACCTGGGGGTGTCGGGGGCCTTCCTGCTGGCGCCGGTGCTGCTCTACCCGATCCTCAAGATCACCCGCACCTACCAGCTGTCGTCGCTGGCCGACCTGCTGGCGTTTCGTTTTCGCAGCACCTGGGCCGGCGCGCTGACCACCATCTTCATGCTGATCGGCGTGCTGCCGCTGCTGGCCCTGCAGATCCAGGCGGTGGCCGACTCGATCAGCATCCTCACCGGCGAACCGGTCAAGGCACGGGTGGCATTCGCCTTCTGCGTGCTGATCGTGCTGTTCACCATCTTCTTCGGCTCGCGCCATATCGCCACCCGCGAGAAGCACGAAGGCCTGGTATTCGCCATCGCCTTCGAATCGGTGATCAAGCTGCTGGCCCTGGGCGGCGTCGGCCTCTATGCGCTGTACGGCGTGTTCGGCGGACCACATGGCCTGGAAGTCTGGCTGCTGCAGAACCAGACCGCCCTCGCCGCCCTGCACACGCCGCTGCAGGAAGGGCCATGGCGTACCCTGCTGCTGGTGTTCTTCGCCTCGGCGATCGTCATGCCGCACATGTACCACATGGCCTTCACCGAGAACTTGAGCCCGCGCTCGCTGGTCAGCGCCAGCTGGGGCCTGCCGCTGTTCCTGCTGCTGATGAGCCTGGCCGTGCCGCTGGTGCTGTGGGCCGGCCTGCGCCTGGGCGCCAGCACCAACCCCGAGTACTTCACCCTGGGCCTGGGCATCGCCGCCAACAACGAAGCGCTGGCGCTGCTGGCCTATGTCGGCGGGCTGTCGGCCGCCAGCGGGCTGATCATCGTCACCACCCTGGCGCTGTCGGGCATGGCCCTGAACCACCTGGTGCTGCCGCTGTACCAGCCGCCGGCCGAAGGCAACATCTACCGCTGGCTGAAATGGACCCGCCGGGCGCTGATCGTCGCCATCATCACCGCCGGCTTCATCTTCTACCTGACCCAGAACACCCACCAGAGCCTGGCCAACCTGGGCATCGTCGCCTTCGTCGCCACCCTGCAGTTCCTGCCCGGCGTGCTTTCGGTGCTGTACTGGCCGACCGCCAACCGCCGCGGCTTCATCGCCGGACTGCTGGCCGGCATGCTGGTGTGGATGGTGACCATGCTGCTGCCGCTGCTGGGCAACCTGCAGGGCTTCTATATCCCGCTGCTGGACATGATCTACGTGCTGGACGACACCAGCTGGCACATGGCGGCCATCGCCTCGCTGGCGGCCAACGTCCTGCTGTTCACCCTGATCTCGCTGTTCACCAACGCCAGCAGCGAAGAAGTCAGCGCCGCCGAGGCCTGCGCGGTGGACAACGTGCGTCGCCCGCAGCGCCGCGAGCTGCACGCCGCCTCGCCCCAGGAGTTCGCCACCCAGCTGGCCAAGCCGCTGGGCGCCAAGGCCGCGCAGAAAGAGGTGGAACAGGCCCTGCGCGACCTCTACCTGCCCTTCGACGAGCGCCGCCCCTACGCCCTGCGCCGCCTGCGCGACCGCATCGAGGCCAACCTCTCCGGCCTGATGGGTCCGAGCGTGGCCCAGGACATGGTCGAGACCTTCCTGCCCTATAAATCCGGCAACGAGAACTACGTCACCGAGGACATCCACTTCATCGAAAGCCGCCTCGAGGACTACCACTCGCGTCTGACCGGCCTTGCCGCCGAGCTCGACGCCTTGCGCCGCTACCACCGCCAGACCCTGCAGGAACTGCCCATGGGCGTGTGCTCGCTGGCCAAGGACCAGGAGATCCTGATGTGGAACAAGGCCATGGAGGAGCTCACCGGGATCGCCGCCAAGCACGTGGTCGGTTCGCGCCTGGTGACCATCGGCGAGCCCTGGCGCGGCCTGCTGCAAGGCTTCATCAACGTGCCCGACGAACACCTGCACAAGCAGCGACTGGCCCTCGATGGCCAACCGCGCTGGCTCAACCTGCACAAGGCGGCCATCGACGAGCCACTGGCCCCGGGCAACAGCGGCCTGGTGCTGCTGGTCGAGGACCTCACCGAGACCCAGGCGCTGGAAGACAAGCTGGTGCACTCCGAACGCCTGGCCAGCATCGGTCGCCTGGCGGCGGGGGTGGCCCACGAGATCGGCAACCCGATCACCGGCATCGCTTGCCTGGCGCAGAACCTGCGTGAGGAGCGCGAGGGCGACGGCGAGATCATCGAGCTGTCCAGCCAGATCCTCGAACAGACCAAGCGCGTTTCGCGCATCGTCCAGTCGCTGATGAGCTTCGCCCATGCCGGCGGCAGCCAGCAGAACAGCGAGGAGCCGGTGTGCCTGGCCGAAGTCGCGCAGGACGCCATTGGTCTGCTGGCCTTGAACCGGCGCAATTTCGAAGTACAGTTCTTCAACCTCTGCGACCCGGAGCACTGGGTCGAGGGCGACCCGCAGCGCCTGGCCCAGGTGCTGATCAACCTGCTTTCCAACGCCCGCGACGCCTCCCCGCCCGGCAGCGCCGTGCGCGTGCGCAGCGAAGTGAACGAACACACCGTCGACCTGATCGTCGAGGACGAAGGCAGCGGCATCCCGAAAAGCATCATGGACCGCCTCTTCGAACCCTTCTTCACCACCAAGGACCCGGGCGAAGGCACCGGACTGGGGCTCGCTCTGGTCTATTCCATCGTGGAAGAGCATTATGGGCAAATCACCATCGACAGCCCGGCCGACATCGAGCGCCAACGTGGTACCCGGATCCGCGTGACCCTGCCCCGGCATGTCGTAGCGACGTCCCCTGAAATTCGAGACCGTCGAGAGAATTGAATCAATGCCGCACATTCTGATCGTCGAAGACGAAACCATCATCCGTTCGGCCCTGCGTCGCCTGCTCGAACGGAACCAGTACCAGGTCAGCGAAGCCGGCTCGGTGCAGGAAGCCCAGGAACGCTTCAGCATTGCCACCTTCGACCTGATCGTCAGCGACCTGCGCCTGCCGGGCGCCCCGGGCACCGAGCTGATCAAGCTTGGCCAGGGCACCCCGGTGCTGATCATGACCAGCTACGCCAGCCTGCGCTCGGCGGTGGACTCGATGAAGATGGGCGCGGTGGACTACATCGCCAAGCCCTTCGACCATGACGAGATGCTCCAGGCCGTGGCCCGTATCCTGCGCGACCGGCAGAACGCACCAGCGGCCGCACCAGCCGCCGAGCCACGCGCCGGCAACGGCAAGGCCGCCAGCGACAAGGCAGGTAGCGCGGCCGCCAACGGCGAGATCGGCATCATCGGTTCCTGCCCGCCCATGCAGGACATGTACGTCAAGATTCGCAAGGTCGCCCCGACCGACTCCAATGTACTGATCCAGGGCGAGTCGGGCACCGGCAAGGAGCTGGTCGCCCGCGCCCTGCACAACCTCTCGCGCCGGGCCAAGGCACCGATGATCTCGGTGAACTGCGCGGCGATCCCCGAGACCCTGATCGAATCGGAGCTGTTCGGCCACGAGAAGGGCGCGTTCACCGGTGCCAGCGCCGGGCGCGCGGGCCTGGTCGAGGCCGCCGACGGCGGCACCCTGTTCCTCGACGAGATCGGCGAACTGCCCCTGGAAGCCCAGGCCCGCCTGCTGCGCGTGCTGCAGGAAGGCGAGATCCGCCGGGTCGGTTCGGTGCAGTCGCAGAAGGTCGACGTGCGCCTGATCGCCGCGACCCACCGCGACCTGAAGAACCTGGCCAAGGCCGGGCAGTTCCGCGAAGACCTGTACTACCGCCTGCACGTGATCGCCCTGAAGCTGCCGGCCCTGCGCGAGCGCGGCAGCGACGTCAACGAGATCGCCAATGCCTTCCTCGCCCGCCAGAGCGCGCGCATCGGCCGCGACGACCTGCACTTCTCCCACGAAGCCGAGCAGGCCATCCGTCACTACAGCTGGCCGGGCAACGTGCGCGAACTGGAGAACGCCGTGGAGCGCGCGGTGATTCTCAGCGAGAGCGCGGAGATTTCCGCCGACCTGCTGGGTATCGACATCGAGCTGAGCGACCTGGAAGACGACGACGTGCTGGACAACCTGCCGACCCTGGCCGGCGCCAACAGCGCCAGCCACGAGCCGACCGAGGACCTGTCGCTGGAGGACTACTTCCAGCATTTCGTCCTCGAGCACCAGGACCACATGACCGAGACCGAGCTGGCGCGCAAGCTGGGCGTCAGCCGCAAATGCCTGTGGGAACGCCGCCAGCGCCTGGGTATCCCGCGACGCAAGAGCAACGCCACCAGCGACAATTGATTCAACGCCGACAGCTCGCGGGGAAAGCCCGCTCCCACGCACCAGGCAAGGGTGGCGTGGGAGCGGGCTTTCCCCGCGATGCGTTTGCGCGGTAACACATCAGTTCCCGCAAAAATCTGTTACCCACCCTGTCAGCCGTAACATCCCCCGAGGCGTAAGGTAACGAAATTTCTACATTTGCCCCGCCCCAAAACCTGCCTGAACCGCTGAAACCCCCGATTTCATTGGGTTTTCAAAAGTTGGCACGGCACCTGCTATATGTCTGGTACAAGAACAATAACAAGCACTGCAACTCAGAATAAGAACAAGACGAAACGGCTCACGCACAATAAGAACAAGACGGCGGAGGCGCAGCTAACTGATTCTTTTGGAGAGGCGTTGTGTTTGGGGCTTGCCCCACGATCAGGCAGAGAACAACAAAAACTGCACTCAAAAGCAGCACCTGAACTGATTGGATCGACAGATCAGCATCAACTCGGCGACCAAAGCAATCCGTTTGCTCTTTACCCCCGGTTTGGGGGTCGTCCACAAGCTTCGAGATTTGTGGACAGGGCATTCAACAAAAACAAGAAGCCCGGCAAAAAAACAATAAGAGCACGCAACGACTTTGATGGGGAGCTTCGGCTCCCCATGTCGTTTCTCCCTTTCGCATCGCCCTTGCCACACCGCCTACACCATTCCCCCAGTAAATGCTAGAATCCCCGCCCATCATGCGGCCATTCTCCTATCCTTGGCCGATCATTCCTTCAAACAGTGCATCCCATGCTGAAGAAGCTGTTCCAGTCGTTCCGCCCGCCCGTTCGTGGCCAGCACCACAGGCGCACCACGCCTGAAGTGATCAACAAGAGCCAGCACTCGCTGCAGCGCAGCCAGTTCAGCCGCCATGCCGTGGGCATCGTCGAGCGCCTGCAGGCAGCCGGTTACCAGGCCTACCTGGTCGGTGGCTGCGTGCGTGACCTGCTGCTGGGCATCACGCCCAAGGACTTCGACGTCGCCACCAGCGCCACCCCCGAGCAGGTCCGCGCGGAGTTCCGCAACGCCCGCATCATCGGCCGGCGTTTCAAGCTGGTGCACGTGCATTTCGGCCGTGACATCATCGAGGTCGCCACCTTCCGTGCCCCGCACTCGGATGAAGACCAGTCCGATAGCCACCGCTCGTCGCACAATGCCAGTGGCCGCATCCTGCGCGACAACGTGTACGGCACCCTGGAAGAAGACGCGCAACGCCGCGACTTTACCATCAACGCCCTGTACTACGACCCGGTCAGCGAGCGCATCCTCGACTACGCCAACGGTGTCCACGACATCCGTAACCGCCTGCTGCGCCTGATCGGCGACCCGACGCACCGCTACCAGGAAGACCCGGTACGCATGCTGCGCGCCGTGCGCTTCGCCGCCAAGCTGGACTTCGGCATCGAGAAACACACCGTGCAGCCGATCCGCGAGCTAGCGCCCATGCTGCGTGACATCCCGCCGGCGCGCCTGTTCGAGGAGAGCCTCAAGCTGTTCCTCAACGGCCAGGGCGCGATCACCTTCGAGATGCTGGTCGACCTGCAACTGTTCGAGCCACTGTTCCCGGCCAGCAGCCAGGCCCTGGAAGAGCGCCCGACCTACACCCACACCCTGATCAGCCAGGCCTTGAGCAACACCGACCTGCGCGTCAAGCAGGGCAAGCCAGTGACCCCGGCGTTCCTCTTCGCCGCCCTGCTCTGGCCGGCCCTGCCGGGCCGTGCGCTGTACCTGCAGAGCCAAGGCGTGCCGCCGATCCCGGCCATGAACGGCGCGGCCCACGACCTGATCGCCGAACAGTGCGCCCGCATTGCCATCCCCAAGCGCTTCACCCTGCCGATCCGCGAGATCTGGGACATGCAGGAGCGCCTGCCACGGCGCAGCGGCAAGCGTGCCGACATGCTGCTGGACAACCCGCGCTTCCGCGCCGGCTACGACTTCCTGCTGCTGCGTGAAAGCGCCGGCGAGGAAACCGACGGCCTGGGCGAGTGGTGGACCGACTACCAGGACGCCAACGACAGTCAGCGCCGCGACATGATCCGCGAGCTCGGCAGCCGCGACGACGGCGCCGGCGGTACTGCCGGCCCACGCAAGCGCAAGCGCAGCGGCGGCAAACGCAAGCGCGATGACGAGCAGGCCTGGGACTGAGCATGAACACCCGTGCGTTCATCGGCCTGGGCAGCAACCTGGATGAGCCCGCCGAGCAGCTGCGCAGCGCCCTGCAGGCGCTGGACCTGATCGCCGACACCCGCCTGGCGGCGGCCTCGGCGCTCTACACCAGCGACTCGCTGCTGCCCGGCCAGCCGCGCTACACCAATGCCGTGGCGGCCATCGACACGGCCTTGGCTCCGCTGGACCTGCTCGACGCGCTGCAAGCCATCGAGAACGACCAGGGCCGCGTGCGTCAGGAGCGCTGGGGCCCACGCACCCTCGACCTCGACGTGCTGCTGTTCGGTGACCAGGTCATCGACGTGCCGCGCTTGCAGGTGCCGCACTACCACATGCACGCCCGCCCCTTCGTGCTCTACCCGCTCGCCGAGCTGGTGCCCGCCGAATTCCGCCTCGCCGATGGCCGCGCCCTGGCGCAGCTGCTCGAAGATTGTCCGTTCGTCGGCCTGGAACGCCTGTAATTCGGGCGTTTCCGACGGCGGTAACGCCAGTAACACCGGTGCCGTAACAATGCGGTAACACGGCTGGTTGACTTCCCCCACCTCGCTCACGACTATAGGCGTCCCGCGGCGCCACTCTGCCGCAATCACCCATTTAGGCTCGGACGGACCTGTGCCCGAACATCACAGACGATGATGTGCCGCTCCGGAAGATGAATACACGCGTTGTACGCAGTTGTTGTTCACAGCGCCTGAACGAGGATTCCCCTACATGCCTGAAGTAACCCTGACCACCCTGCACGGCCTGAAGGCCAAGGGTGAGAAAATCACCATGCTGACCTGCTACGACGCGACCTTCGCCAAGGCCGCCAGCCAGGCCGGCGTGGAAGTCCTGCTGGTGGGCGACTCCCTGGGGATGGTCCTGCAGGGCCATGACAGCACCCTGCCCGTCACCAACCGCGACATGGCCTACCACACCGCCTGCGTCAAACGCGGCAATGATGGCGCGCTGATCCTCGCCGACCTGCCGTTCATGGCCCACGCCACCCCCGAGCAGGCCTTCGCCAACGCCGCCGAACTGATGCGCGCCGGCGCCCACATGCTCAAGATCGAAGGCGCCGCCTGGCTCGGCGAGACCATCCGCCTGCTGGCCGAGCGCGGCGTGCCGGTGTGCGCGCACATGGGCCTGACCCCGCAGACAGTCAACGTGCTGGGCGGCTACAAGGTCCAGGGCCGCCAGGAAGCCCAGGCCCGCCAGATGCGCGCCGACGCCATCGCCCTGGAGCAGGCCGGCGCGGCCATGCTGCTGCTCGAATGCGTGCCCAGCGAGCTGGCGGCGGAGATTACCCAGGCGGTGAGCATTCCGGTGATCGGCATCGGCGCCGGCAGCGCCACCGATGGCCAGGTACTGGTCCTGCATGACATGCTCGGGCTGTCGCTCAGCGGCCGCGTGCCGAAGTTCGTGAAGAACTTCATGGCCGGCCAGCCGGACATCCAGAGTGCCCTGGCCGCCTATGTCCGTGCGGTCAAGGACGTCAGCTTCCCTGGCAGCGAGCATGGGTTCAGCGCATGAATACCGTCAAGACCGTCCGTGAACTGCGTGCCGCCGTGGCCCGCGCCCGTGGCGAGGGCAAGCGCATCGCCTTCGTGCCGACCATGGGCAACCTGCACAGCGGCCATGCCGCGCTGGTGACCAAGGCCGCCCAGCGCGCCGACTTCGTGGTCGCCAGCATCTTCGTCAACCCGCTGCAGTTCGGCGCTGGCGAAGACCTGGACAAGTACCCCCGCACCCTAGTCGCCGACCAGGAAACACTGCTCCAGGCAGGCTGTCACCTGCTTTTCGCCCCCACCGTCGAGGAGATGTACCCCGACGGCATGGCGGTGCAGACCCGGGTGAGCGTGCCGCAGCTGTCAGAAGGCCTGTGCGGCGCCAGCCGCCCCGGGCACTTCGAAGGCGTGGCGACGGTGGTCAGCAAGCTGTTCAACATGGTCCAGCCAGACCTTGCCGTGTTCGGCGAAAAGGACTTCCAGCAACTGGCGGTGATCCGCGCCATGGTGCGCGACCTGAACATGCCGATCCAGATCATCGGCGAGCCGACCGTGCGCGCCGAGGACGGCCTGGCGCTGTCGTCGCGCAATGGCTACCTGACGCCGGAGCAACGTGCCACCGCCCCGGTGCTGTACCGCACCCTGAGCGGCATCGCCGACGCCCTGCGCCGTGGCCAACGCGACTTCGCGGCGCTGATCGCCGAAGGCCAGGCGCAACTGGAAGCGGCAGGCCTGCGCAAGGACTACCTGGAAGTGCGCCATGCCCTGACCCTGCGTCCGGCGATGATCGACGACCGTGACCTGGTGGTGATCGCGGCGGCGTACCTGGGCAACACCCGGCTGATCGACAACATCTACCTGCACCTGGAAGAGCAGACCGCCTGAGATCCCTGCGTGGGCGCGGCGAACTGCCGCCCCACGCACGCCAGGTATCAGGCCGGTGACAATTTTAATCCACACCGTTCGCCTCCCCCCATTCCCGCCTTGGCGCCAATGCCTATAATGTCCAGCTTGCAACCGGCAACGAATGCCGCTGTCCAAGCCTGACCATGCACCAAGGAAACCACCCGCAATGGCGTATTACCGTACCCCCCACGATGTGACGGCGCTGCCCGCCTGGCAGGCGCTTCAGCAACACCGCGACGCCATGCAGGGCTTCAGCATGCGCGAAGCCTTCGCCGCCGACGGCAAGCGCTTCGAGCAGTTCTCCTTGAGCAGCTGCGGCCTGTTCCTCGACTACTCGAAGAACCTGATCACCGAGCAGACCCGTGACCTGCTGGTGAACCTGGCCAAGGACGTCGACCTGGAAGCGGCCATCAAGTCGATGTTCAGCGGCGAGATCATCAACGCCTCCGAAGGCCGCCCGGTGCTGCACACCGCCCTGCGCCGCCCGGTCGGCGACAAGCTCAGCGTGAACGGCGTCAACGTGATGCCGGAAGTGCACAAGGTGCTGAACCAGATCACCGAGCTGGTCGGCCGCATCCACGACGGCCTGTGGCGCGGCTACAGCGAAAAACCGATCACCGACGTGGTCAATATCGGCATCGGCGGCTCGTTCCTCGGCCCCGAGCTGGTCTCCGAGGCGCTGCTGCCCTACGCCCAGCGCGGCGTGCGCTGCCACTACCTGGCGAACATCGACGGCAGCGAGTTCCACGAGCTGTCGGCCAACCTGCGCGCCGAGACCACCCTGTTCATCGTCTCGTCGAAGTCGTTCAACACCCTGGAAACCCTGAAGAACGCCCAGGCCGCGCGCACCTGGTACCTGGCCCAGGGCGGTTCGGAAGCCGAGCTGTACCGCCACTTCATCGCCGTGTCGAGCAACAAGGCCGCGGCCGTGGCCTTCGGCATCCGCGAAGAGAACATCTTCCCGATGTGGGACTGGGTCGGCGGGCGCTACTCGCTGTGGTCGGCCATCGGCCTGCCGATCGCCCTGGCCATCGGCACCGCCAACTTCAAGGAACTGCTGTCCGGCGCCTACACCATGGACCAGCACTTCCAGACCGCGCCGTTCGAGAAGAACATGCCGGTGCTGCTGGCCCTGCTGGGCGTGTGGTACGGCAACTTCTGGGGCGCCCAGGCCCATGCGATCCTGCCGTACGACCACTACCTGCGCAACATCACCAAGCACCTGCAGCAGCTGGACATGGAATCCAACGGCAAGAGCGTGCTGCAGGACGGCACCCCGGTGAAGACCGACACCGGCCCGGTGATCTGGGGTGGCGTCGGCTGCAACGGCCAGCACGCCTACCACCAGTTGCTGCACCAGGGCACCCAGCTGATCCCGGCCGACTTCATCGTCCCGGTGGTGAGCTTCAACCCGGTGGCGGACCACCATCAGTGGCTGTACGCCAACTGCCTGTCGCAGAGCCAGGCGCTGATGCTCGGCAAGACCCGCGAGGAAGCCGAGACCGAGCTGCGCGCCAAGGGCCTGAACGAGGCCGATATCGCCAAGCTGGCGCCGCACAAGGTGATCCCGGGCAACCGTCCGAGCAACACCCTCGTAGTCGAGCGCATCAGCCCGCGCCGTCTTGGCGCGCTGGTGGCGATGTATGAGCACAAGGTGTTCGTGCAGAGCGTGGTCTGGGGCATCAACGCCTTCGACCAGTGGGGCGTGGAGCTGGGCAAGGAACTGGGCAAGGGTGTCTACCAGCGCCTGGTCGGCAGCCTGGAAGACAGCGCCGAGGATGGCTCCACCCAGGGCCTGATCAACTACTTCCGCGGCCGTCATCGCGGCTGATCCACTTCCTGCACCGGCCTCTTCGCGGGTAAACCCGCTCCCACAGGTTCAGTGAAAACCCTGTGGGAGCGGGTTAACCCGCGAAGAGGCCGACACAGGCTGAACATCTCATCCAGCTACACTGTCCATCGAATAGCCGTTGCAGTCCCTCGCCCCTAACAAGAGCAGGACCACCCGCCATGTTCGATATCCGCGACTATCCCCAGGCCCTGGCCGTAAGCCAGTCCGCCCCCCTCAGCGACGACGACTACCGCCGCCTCTACCGCCAGTCGGTGGATGATCCCGACACCTTCTGGGCCGAACAGGCCAGGCGCCTGGACTGGATCAAGCCCTGGTCGAGCGTGCAGCAATGCGATCTGAACACCGGCAGCGCCCGCTGGTTCGACGGCGCCCAGCTCAACGTCAGCCATAACTGCATCGATCGCCACCTGGCCCAGCGTGGCGAGCAGACCGCACTGCTCTGGGAAGGCGACGACCCCGCGGACAGCAAGGCCATCAGCTACCGCGAACTGCACCGCCAGGTCTGCCGTCTGGCCAACGCCCTGAAAGCCCGTGGCGTGAAGAAAGGCGACCGGGTATGCATCTACATGCCGATGATCCCCGAGGCCGCCTACGCCATGCTCGCCTGCACGCGCATCGGCGCCATCCACTCGGTGGTGTTCGGCGGCTTCTCTCCCGACGCCCTGCGCGACCGCATCCTCGACGCCGACTGCCGTACCGTGATCACCGCCGACGAAGGCGTACGTGGCGGCAAGCGCGTTCCGCTCAAGCAGAACGTCGACAAGGCCCTCGCCAGCTGCCCGGCGGTGAGCAGCGTATTCGTGATCAAGCGTACCGGCGCTGAGGTGGCCTGGAGCGACGATCGCGACCTCTGGTACCACGAGGTGACGGAAAAGGCCGCTGACGAGTGCCCGGTTGAACCGATGAACGCCGAGGATCCGCTGTTCATCCTCTACACCTCGGGCAGTACCGGCAAACCCAAGGGCGTGCTGCACACCACCGCCGGCTACCTGCTGCAGGCAACCATGACCTTCAAGACCGTGTTCGACTACCGTGACGGCGAGGTGTTCTGGTGCACCGCCGACGTCGGCTGGGTCACCGGCCACAGTTATATCGTCTACGGCCCGCTGGCCAACGGCGCGATCTCGCTGATGTTCGAGGGCGTGCCCAACTACCCCGACACCTCGCGCTTCTGGCAGGTGGTCGACAAGCATCGGGTGAACATCTTCTACACCGCGCCCACCGCCCTGCGCGCGCTGATGCGCGAAGGCCCCGGCCCCTTGCAAAGTACCTCGCGCCAGAGCCTGCGCCTGCTCGGCAGCGTCGGCGAACCGATCAACCCGGAAGCCTGGGAATGGTACTTCGAGGCCGTCGGGCAGAAGCGCTGCCCCATCGTCGACACCTGGTGGCAGACCGAGACCGGCGGCATCATGCTCACCCCCCTCCCCGGCACGCCACGGCTCAAGCCGGGCTGCGCCACCCAGCCGATGTTCGGCGTGCAACCGGTACTGCTGGACGACAAAGGCAAGCTGATCGAAGGCCCCGGCGCCGGACTGCTGGCGATCAAGGCCAGCTGGCCCGGGCAGATCCGTAGCGTCTACGGCGACCACCAACGCATGGTCGACACCTACTTCAAGCCGATGCCCGGCTACTACTTCACCGGCGACGGCGCCCGCCGCGACGCCGATGGCGACTACTGGATCACCGGGCGCATCGACGATGTGATCAATGTCTCCGGCCACCGTATCGGCACCGCCGAGGTGGAGAGCGCCCTGGTGCTGCACGACAGCGTCGCCGAGGCCGCCGTGGTCGGCTACCCCCACGACCTCAAGGGCCAAGGGGTATATGCCTTCGTCACCCCCATGAACGGCGTCGTGCCGGACGACGCGCTCAAAGCCGAACTGCTGGCCCTGGTCAGCAAGGAGATCGGCAGCTTCGCCAAGCCTGAACTGATCCAGTGGGCTCCTGCCCTGCCCAAGACCCGCTCGGGCAAGATCATGCGGCGCATCCTGCGCAAGATCGCCTGCAACGAACTGGACAACCTGGGCGACACCTCGACCCTCGCCGACCCGAGCGTGGTCCAGGGCCTGATCGACAAACGCCTGAACCAATAGGCCTCTTCGCAGGACGGCCTTTGCCGGCCGTTCTGCGGTGAATTGACATATCGGTAAATGCCGATATTATCGCGTCATGGAACTGCTCGACGTATTCAAGGCACTCTCGAACCGCACACGCCTCGAGATCCTCAAAGGCCTGAAAGACCCGGTGAAACACTTTCCTCCACAGGACGAAGGTGACGTTCACACCGTGGGTGTCTGTGTGAGCAGTATCCAGGAAGGCGTGGGGCTGTCGCAGTCGACGGTGTCCGACTATCTGGCCACCCTGCAGCGCGCAGGCCTGGTCGAGGTCCGCCGCATTGGCCAGTGGACCTACTACAAGCGCAACGAAGCGGCCATCAGCGCGCTCGCCGAGCTGATCGGGAGCGAACTGTAGGGTTTGCTTTTATTCTTGCATATCGGTATTTCCCGATATCCCGTTTTACGGATGCCAAGGAGTCATCACCGAGGTGCCTGCCAGGCGCCCAGAAACTGAAAGACAGCTTGATTTCATTTAACGCATCGATATTTCCCGATATCCCTTTTTATCGAAGCGAGGAAACACCATGAAAGCGTTGATACTGGATGACTTCGGCGGCCCGGATGCGTTCGTCTATCGCGACATCGCCAAACCGGTGCCCGAGGCCGGGCAGGTACTGGTCCGAGTGCATGCCACCTCCGTCAACCCGCTGGACTACCAGGTGCGCCGCGGCGACTATCCCGACCTGGTGCCGCTGCCGGCCATTACCGGGCACGACGTCTCCGGCGTCGTCGAAGCCGTCGGGCCTGGGGTGACGGCGTTCAGCCCCGGTGACGAGGTGTGGTACACCCCGCAGATCTTCGAGGGCGCTGGCAGCTATGCCGAATACCACGTCGCCGCCGAAGGCATCGTCGGCCGGAAGCCGCCGTCGCTGAGCCATCTCGAGGCGGCAAGCCTGAGCCTGGTCGGCGGCACGGCCTGGGAGGCGCTGGTGGTCCGCGCGGCGCTCAGGGTGGGCGAGCGCATCCTGGTGCATGGCGGTGCCGGCGGCGTCGGTCATGTGGCGATCCAGCTGGCCAAGGCCATGGGCGCCAGGGTCTTCACCACGGTGCGCGAAGCGAATGCCGAATTCGTGCGGCGCATGGGCGCCGATGTGGTCATCGACTACGAGCGCCAGGACTATGTCGACGTCATCCTCAAGGAAACTGCAGGCCAGGGCGTCGATGTGGTGTTTGACACCATCGGCGGCGATGCCCTGTCTCGCAGCCCGGACGCCCTGGCCCAGTTGGGACGCGTGGTGTCGATCGTGGATATCGCGCAACCGCAGAACCTCATCCAGGCCTGGGGCAAGAACGCGAGCTATCACTTCGTCTTCACCCGGCAGCAGCGCGGCAAGCTCGATGAGCTGAGCGCACTGGTCGAGCGCGGACAACTGCGGCCACATGTGGGCGCCGTCTATCCCCTGGCCGACGTTGCGCTCGCCCATGCCCGGCTGCAAAGCCCCAACAATGGCCTGCAAGGAAAGATCGCCATTGCGGTCGTGCCTGCAGCCGCCCCAGCCAGCGTTTGACGCCCCCATCATCCAACGAGAACCGCCATGATCTACGAAATCGCCATACTTCCCATCCAACCGGCACATCTCGACAGCTTCAGGCACGCCTTCGCCGAAGTCGCCCCTCTGCTCAGCCGGGCCGATGGGCACATCAGCCACCTGCTCGCGCAAGGGATCGAAGCACCCCATCAATTCAACCTGATCGTGCAGTGGCAATCCCTCGAGGATCACACGCCTGGCTTCGAGGCCAGTGAAGACCACCAGGTCTTCATGGCCCACCTGTCGCCGTATTTTTCCGAGGAGCCCACGGTTTATCATGTCCAGGGTGGCGCGTTCGAGACGCTCCCCACCTCAGGCCCGGCTGATGACCGGCTGAACGATAAACGCCTCAATTCATAGACGGCCGCCATGGCGGCCAGCACAGGTCGCCATGGAAGTCCTACGTCGTCGCATCGAAACCCAGGTCATGAGCCTTACCGGGCTGGCCCTCGGCCAGCTCGACCTGGAATCGCCCAAGGGTGACCCCGGCCTGTTCGGCCCACAGAGCATCAGCTGGCAGGTGCATGGCGACTTCCCCAGCATGCTGGTGGGCGGTATCAGCGCATTGATGCTGCAACTGCTGCACCCGCTGGCACTGGCCGGGGTCTGGGACCATTCGAACTTCCGCCAGGATCTGCTCGGACGCCTGCGCCGTACCAGCCAGTTCATCTCCGGCACCACCTTCGGCTCGACCCGTGACGCCGAGTGGCTGATCGACAAGGTCCGCACCATCCACCTCAAGGTCACCGGCACCGCGCCCGATGGCCGTCCCTATGCGGCCAGCGACCCCGACCTGCTGACCTGGGTGCATGTGGTCGAAGTCAGCAGTTTCCTCGCCGCCCACCTGCGTTATCGCAATCCCCGTCTGCCACGCGCCGAGCAGGACGCCTACTACGACGAGATTGCGCTGATCGCCGAGCGTCTCGGCGCACGCGACGTGCCACGTTCCTGCGCCGAGGTCGACGACTACCTGCACCGCATGCGCCCGCAACTGCAGTGCGACGCGCGCAGCCTGGAGGTGGTGGACATCCTGCTCAAGGCCCCGGCGCCTAGCCGGATGGCCGAGCCGGTGGGCAAGCTGATGCTCAAGGCCGGCATCGACCTGCTGCCCGAATGGGCCAGCGAAATGCTCGGCCTGCAACTGGGCGCGGTCGAGCGGCGCATGATCCGCCTGGGCCTGAACAACACCGCCCCGGTGCTGCGCTGGGCCATGCGAAACGGTTCGGCGCACCGCGCACGGCGGCGCATGGGCATCGAATGAGGTATTTTGCCCCGTTCATCGGAACCGATTTAACGTGCCATACTCCAAGCACTCCAGCCTGATACAGACGAAGCGACACATGCCCAAAGGATTGACCCGCGCTCTCGGCGCACTGCTGGCCCTCGTGGCCCTGTACGGCCTGCTCGGCTTTTTCATTCTCCCCGGTGTCGCCCTGCGCATCGCCAACCAGCAGCTGGCGCAATACGCCACGGTGCCGGCGCACCTGCAGCGCATCGAGCTCAACCCGTTCAGCCTCGAGCTGACCCTCTGGGGCCTGCAGATCGGCGAACCCGGCAAGGAGCAGGTCGGCTTCGAACGCCTGTACGCCAACCTCGCCCTCGACAGCCTGTGGACCAAGGCCCTGCGCCTGGACGCCGTGGAGCTGGACAAGCCGCGTACCGAGCTGCTGTTCGCCAAGGACGGCAGCCTCAACCTGGCGCAGCTGTTCAAGCTCCCGCCCAGCGAGCCCAAGCCGGAAGAGCCGCCCAGTGACCCATTCCCGCTGCGCATCGCCAGCATCAAGCTCAGCGAGGGCTACCTGCACTTCCAGGACCTGCGCCCGAGCGAACCGATCGAGTTCCTCTACGACTCGATGAACCTGGAGCTGAAGAACCTCAGCACCCTGCCCGACGACAACGCCGACATGACCCTGGTGGCCAACGGTCCGGCCGGTGGGCGCATCGACTGGAGCGGCACCCTGAGCCTGGCGCCGATCGCCTCCGAAGGCACCCTCAAGGTCACCGACGGCAAGATGAAGCTGTTCTGGCCTTATGTGCGCGACGCCGTGCCGCTGGTGCTGGAAGACGGCATGGTCAGCCTCGACACCCACTACAAACTCAACCTCGCCAAGGAAACCGAGCTGCTGCTCGACAACACCTCGGTTCGGGTCGCGCCCTTCGCCATCAAGGCCCCGGACGGGCGCCCGCTGGCCCGCCTGGCCAGCCTGGAAGTCAGCGAGACCTCCATCGACCTGGCCAAACAGCTGGTCACCGTCGGCAAGATCCGCAGTGAGAAGCTGGAGACCTGGGCGGCCCTGGAGAAGGACGGCCAGCTCGACTGGCAGAAGCTGTTCGCCAGCCAGCCGGCCAAGGCCACGCCGAAGGAAAAGGCCGAGCCCGCAGCCGCCGAACCGACCCCGGAACAACAGGCCGCCAAGGAACCGAGCAAGCCCTGGCAGGTCCTGCTCAAGGACGTGCAGGCACGCAATTACCTGGTTCACCTGGCCGACCGTAGCCAGAAGGAGCCCGTGGCCCTGGATGTCGGCCCGCTCAACCTCGACCTGCAGAACTTCGACAGCCTCAACCAGTCGCCCTTCACCCTCAAACTCGACACCGGCGTGGGCAAGCAAGGCAAGCTGCAGGCCGCGGGCCAGGTCAACCTGGCACCGGTCACGGCGAAACTCGACGTCGCCACCCGCGACATCGACCTGCGCGTCGCCCAGGCCTACATCAGCCCGTTCATCCGCCTGGAACTGCGCAGCGGCATGCTCTCCAGCGACCTCAAGGTCGACCTCAAGAGCACCGAGCCACTGGCCTTCAGCATCACCGGCAAGGCCCAGGCCAACCAGCTGCACACCTTGGACACCATCAAGAACCGCGACTTCGTCAAATGGCAGCAGGTCAACGTCGATGGCCTGTCCTACGTGCACGGCGATGCCCTGTCGATCGACAAGGTCACCCTGCTGCAACCTTATGCGCGCTTCATCATCAACGAAGACCGCACCACCAACGTCGACGACCTGCTGATCCCGCAACCCGCGGACAAGCCTGCTGCGGCGCCGAGCAAACCGGCGGCGTCCGACAGTGGCAAGGAACTGGGCATTCGTATCGGCCAGATCAGTATCAACGATGGTTCGGCCAACTTCGCCGACCTGACCCTTACGCCGAACTTCGCCACCGCCGTGCAGCAGCTCAATGGCCAGATCGGCACCATCGACAACCGCAAGCCGTCGCCGGCCAAGGTGGATATCAAGGGCAAGGTGGACCGCTACGCGCCGGTCACCATCAAAGGCGCGCTCAACCCGTTCAACCCGCTGGCCAGCCTGGACATCGCCACCAGCTTCAAGCGTGTCGAGCTGACCACCCTCACCCCCTACTCCGGCAAGTTCGCGGGCATGCGCATCCGCAAGGGTCGGCTGAACCTCGACCTGCACTACCTGATCACCAACGGCCAGCTCAAGGCCGAGAACAAGGTGGTGATCGAACAATTGCAACTGGGCGAGAAAGTCGACAGCCCGGACGCCGTGGACCTGCCGATCCGCCTGGCGGTCGCACTGCTCAAGGACACCGAAGGCAGGATCTCCATCGAACTGCCGGTGTCGGGCGACCTAAACAACCCGCAGTTCAGCGTGATGCCGATCGTCTGGCAGACCCTGCGCAACCTGGTGTTGCGCGCGGCCCAGGCGCCGTTCAAGCTGCTCGGCGGGCTGGTTTCGGGCGGCGGCGCGGAAGACCTGGGCAACGTCTCGTTCGCGGCAGGCTCCAGCGACCTGACCCCTGACGTGCAGACGTCCCTGGACAAGCTCGCCTCGGCTCTCAAGGAACGTCCCGAGCTGCGCCTGGAGATCGAGGGTACCGCCGCCCAGAGCAGCGACGGACCGCTGATCGCCCAGCAGCGCCTGGAGCGCGAGTACCAGGCCACCTGGTACAAGATCCTCCAGCGCCGCGGCGACAAGGTGCCGGCCAACGCCTCGTTGCTGGTGGTAGATGACAGCGACAAGCCGGCGATGCTCGAAGGTATCTACCGCAACCGCCTGAAGCAGCAGCCGCCGGCCGAATGGGAGAAGTTGGGCCGTGACGAGCGCACCACCAAGCTGCGCGAGGCGGTGATCAAGTCCTGGGCGGAAAGCACCGCGCTGCTGCGCACCCTCGGCCAGGAACGCGCCAGCAGCATCAAGGACTACCTGGTGGACAAGGGCCAGCTGGAAGATGACCGGGTGTACTTCATCGACACCAATCTTGGCCAGGCTGAAAGCGATGGGCGGGTGGTGACGCCGATGCACCTGGATGCCGAGTAGCCCTTCACGACCGAGTCGCCTTCATCGCCGCCAACCCGGCGATGAAGGCAGGACCGGCAATCGATGCCATCAGACCAGCCGCTGCCCCGACACCGCCGGGTGATACAGCGGCTGCACCTTGTTCCCCGCAGGGTCCAGCAGATGGAAGCTGCGCGCTCCATCGCCATGATTGAAGGGGCGATCCAGCAGCGTCACGCCGTGGGCCTTGAAGTACTGGTACCAGGCTTCCAGCTCTTCCACGCTGTCGACGATGAAGCCGTAGTGATCCAGGGTCTGCAAACCATTGGCCGCCCCTGCACCACGCCCCAGCGACAGGTTGTCGTTGCCGCAGGTGAGGTAGACCAGGTCTTCATTGGCGCGGTTCAGCACTTCCATGCCCAGCACATCCACGTAGAAGCGCTCGCACTCCTCCAGGTTGGGGACCAGCAAGGCGATATGACGCAGACCATTCAGGCGACCTGGACGGGCAGGTAGTTCGGACATGAGCGCGACTCCTTTTTTTGTATACAATTCAAAATAGAATTTAAAACAAAAGGAGCTTTCTGTGTACTGCCTGTTTATCAAGACACGTGTGAAATCCGGTACCGCCGAGGCATTCCTGGCGGCGATCCAGGCC
The DNA here is from genome assembly GCF_019646095.1 of Pseudomonas sp. 2hn. Lineage (NCBI taxonomy): Bacteria > Pseudomonadati > Pseudomonadota > Gammaproteobacteria > Pseudomonadales > Pseudomonadaceae > Pseudomonas > Pseudomonas sp. 2hn. The sequence continues at coordinate 5,142,328 of NZ_CP081016.1, forward strand.
AATGCCGCCGCTTCAGTGGCTACCGAGCCGGGCTGCCTGGTGTTCGATGTGGCCCAGGATCGGGAGAATCCAGATGTGATCTACCTGTACGAGATCTACCAGGATGACGCTGCATATGAGGCCCATACCCAGACCGCGCATTTCCGGGACAGCAGGCCGCTGGTGGAACCGTTGATCGTGGAGCAGGTGTGCTACGAGAGTGATGTCATCGCACGTAATCCAGCGCTATAGCGCCCCGTGTAGGAGCGCCCTTGCGTCGCGAAAGGGCCGCAGAGCGGCCCCGGCGATCTTTGCATCAATACTGAGAACCTGGGGCCGCTACGCAGCCCTTTCGCGACGCAAGGCCGCTCCTACAGGGGGACAGTTCCCTGCGCGACAGCGCAGCCCGACGCGCTGGGCGATCTCCTACAGGGAAGCGCAAGCACAAGCCCCGGCAAATGCCGGGGCTTGTGCTTGAAGGGGTGGCCAAGTCCTTTTGGCCGACGGGACATTCCTTATTCGGACTTCAGGCCATCAGCCGAGACGGCCTGAACACCCTTGATCTTCTTGGCGATGGCGACCGCCATGTCCTTCTGCGCGTCGGTAATGGCCACATCCGAGGACAGGGACACTACACCTTTGTTGGTTTCGACCTTGATGTCACTGCCTGGCACGCCTTTCTCGGTCATCAGGTCAGCCTTCACCTTGGTGGTGATCCAGGTGTCGGAAGTAGCTTCCTTGGCTTTGGTCACCTCACCGGCCGCCAGCGTCATCGGGGCCTGGGTGGACTGGGCAGCGAACGCCGCGTTAGCCATGGTCAGGGTCAGAGCGGTGGCAGTAGCGGCAGCAATGGCGAACTTCTTCATGTGGGTCACTCCTGTTTTTCGAAAGGTCTGCGCCGTGGATCCTGGCGTCAGGTAGGAGTGATGTTGCAGGGCGTGTGCCAGCTTTTTGATTTTAATTTTTATCTTATAAATCAATTAGTTAATAACTAACCACTACATGGCTGGTCGTGCATTTTGCAAGCCCGGGCAAAATCCTGCATGCAAGATGCAAGTCCGCAAGACAAAACCACAGGCATAAAAAAAGGACCCCGAAGGGTCCTTCCTTTCAGCCTGTGATGGCTTAGACGCCCGATGCCTTGGCAGCGGCAACGTCCTTGATCGACAGCTTGATACGGCCGCGGTTGTCCACGTCCAGTACCAGTACTTCGACTTCCTGGCCTTCCTTCAGTACGTCGGTGACTTTCTCGACGCGAGCATCGCTCAGCATGGAGATGTGCACCAGGCCGTCCTTGCCCGGCAGGATGTTGACGAAGGCGCCGAAGTCGACGATGCGCTCGACCTTGCCGACGTAGATCTTGCCGATCTCGGCCTCGGCGGTGATGCCCAGGATGCGCTGTTTGGCAGCGTCCGCGGCTTCCTTGGTCTCGCCGAAGATCTTGATCGAGCCGTCGTCTTCGATGTCGATCGAAGCCTTGGTCTCTTCGCAGATGGCGCGGATGGTGGCGCCACCCTTGCCGATGACGTCACGGATCTTGTCGGTGTCGATCTTCATCGCGATCATGGTCGGGGCGTTGGCCGACAGCTCGGTACGCGACTCGCCGATGATCTGGTTCATCTGGCCGAGGATGTTCAGGCGCGCTTCCAGGGCCTGGCCCAGGGCGATTTCCATGATCTCTTCGGTGATGCCGTTGATCTTGATGTCCATCTGCAGCGCGGTGACGCCCTTGGCGGTACCGGCTACCTTGAAGTCCATGTCGCCCAGGTGGTCTTCGTCACCCAGGATGTCGGTCAGGACGGCGAACTTGTCACCTTCCTTGACCAGACCCATGGCGATACCGGCAACCGGCGCTTTCATCGGCACGCCGGCATCCATCAGGGCCAGCGAGGCGCCGCAGACCGAAGCCATGGAGCTGGAACCGTTGGACTCGGTGATTTCCGACACCACGCGGATGGTGTACGGGAACACGTCGGCGGCCGGCAGCATGGCCTGGACCGAACGACGGGCCAGACGGCCGTGGCCGATTTCACGACGACCGGCACCGCCCATGCGGCCACACTCGCCCACCGAGAACGGCGGGAAGTTGTAGTGCAGCATGAAGGGATCTTTCTTCTCGCCTTCGAGGGTGTCCAGCAGCTGGGCGTCACGGGCAGTACCCAGGGTCGCGACGACCAGGGCCTGGGTTTCGCCGCGGGTGAAAAGCGCCGAACCGTGGGTCTTCGGCAGGACGCCGACTTCGATGTTCAGCGGACGCACGGTCTTGGTGTCGCGACCGTCGATACGCGGCTTGCCGTTGACGATGTTTTCGCGAACGGTGCGGTATTCGATTTCGCCGAAGATGTCTTTGACTTCGCCGGCCGAAGGCTGGCCTTCTTCACCGGAGAACTTGGCGACCGCCTGGTCGCGCAGCTCGCCCAGGCGGGCATAGCGGTCGGCCTTGACGGTGATGGTGTAGCCCTGGGAAACGGCTTCGCCGAATTCAGCGCGGATGGCGTTGAACAGCTCGGTGTTGGCAACGGCAGGTTTCCAGTCCCAGGTCGGCTTGGCAGCTTCGGCAGCCAGCTCTTTGACCGCCTTGATCACGGCCTGGAATTCATCGTGGGCGAACAGCACGGCGCCCAGCATCTGGTCTTCGGTCAGCTCCTGGGCTTCCGATTCAACCATCAGGACGGCGTCGGAGGTACCGGCAACGACCATGTCCAGGCTCGAGGCAGCCAGTTGCTCGTAGGTCGGGTTCAGCAGGTAGCCGGTGCTTTCGTGGAAGGCAACGCGGGCGGCGCCGATCGGGCCTTCGAACGGAATGCCGGAGATGGCCAGGGCGGCCGAGGTACCGATCATCGCGGCGATGTCCGGATCGGTCTTCTTGCTGGTGGAAACCACGGTGCAGACGACCTGGACTTCATTCATGAAGCCTTCAGGGAACAGCGGGCGGATCGGGCGGTCGATCAGGCGCGAGGTCAGGGTTTCCTTCTCGGAAGGACGGCCTTCACGCTTGAAGAAACCACCAGGGATCTTGCCGGCGGCGTAGGTCTTTTCCTGGTAGTGCACGGACAGCGGGAAGAAGCCCTTGCCCGGATCAGCCTGCTTGGCACCGACCACGGTCACCAGCACGGTGACATCGTTGTCGACGGTGACCAGCACGGCGCCGGTGGCCTGACGGGCAATGCGGCCCGTTTCGAGGGTTACGGTCGATTGACCGAACTGGAATTTCTTGATTACCGGGTTCACGGTTTCCTACCTTCTTCAGTGGCTCTTGGGGGAACTGGTTCTTGCGAATTCTTGGGCAGAACGGGGAATCGGCCCCATTGACCGTCCAGATACAACACGAGGCTGGGAGCCTGGCGCCGGGCGGATGAACCGCACGACGGACCAGGCTGCCAACCTCGCAGATCGCGTGGCGTGTCCAACGCCAGGGTTGCCAGGCAACCCTGCCGATGCATGCGACACGCCATGCAACACCACTGGCCAGGCCGCTATTAGCGACGCAGACCCAGGCGACCGATCAGGGCGCTGTAACGGGTGGTGTCTTTGCCCTTCAGGTAGTCCAGCAGCTTACGACGCTGGTTGACCATACGGATCAGACCACGACGGGAGTGGTGGTCTTTTTCGTTGGCCTTGAAGTGGCCTTGCAGCTTGTTGATGTTGGCGGTCAGCAGAGCAACCTGCACTTCCGGGCTACCGGTATCGCCGGCGGCTTGCTGGTAATCGGCAACGATCTGAGCTTTTTCTTCGACGCTGAGGGCCATTTGGCTTCTCCTGATAAACGGATCCCGCGAACGGTCTCCAATAGGCCAGGGACAAGTCCCCGTATTAATAAGAAGAGGTGTGACCGTGCCTAATAACAGCCACCCTCGTATCCACCGGTTTCAGCCGAAGCCCCTGCCGGTGGTTCCGGTCATTCCGACCGAATCAGTCGACGCGGCGCGATGCGCCCGTCTTCGCTCACTTCACCGATACCGATGAAGCGGCCATTGTGATCCTGTACCCGGACCATGCCGAACTGCGGCGCGTCCGGCGCGCGTACCGCCTGGCCATGCAGCCAGTAGAACGCGCTGTGCTCGGACAACTGCACCAGCGGCCAGTCCTGCAGCCCGCTGTCGGACGGCATGAGGAAGCGATCGAGCGCTTCATTGCCACCCTCTGCGTGGGCCTGTTCGAGTTCCTCGAGCGTCACGGTCTGTGCCAGCTCGAAGGGGCCCGCCTGGGTACGGCGCAGTTCAGCGACGTAGGCACCACAGCCCAGCGCCTCACCGATATCCTCCACCAGGGTGCGGATATAGGTGCCTTTGCTGCATCCAACCGACAGGCGCGCACGGGTGCCTTCGCACTCGAGCAACTCCAAGCGGCCAATAGTAACAGAACGCGCCTCGCGCTCCACTACCTCTCCTGCACGTGCCAGCTTGTACAGTGGCTGACCATCGCGCTTGAGGGCCGAGTACATCGGCGGCACCTGGAGGATTTCACCCTTGAAACGCGGGATCACGGCCTCGATGTCGGCGCGACCAACGGTCACTTCGCGGGTCTGCAGGACTTCGCCTTCGGCGTCCGCGGTGCTGGTGGTCTGCCCCATCTGCATGACCGTCTCGTAGCCCTTGTCGGAATCGAGCAGGTACTGCGAGAACTTGGTCGCCTCGCCGAAGCACAGCGGCAGCACGCCGGTAGCCAGCGGGTCGAGGCTGCCGGTGTGGCCGGCCTTTTCCGCGTTGAGCAACCAGCGAACCTTCTGCAGCGCCGCGTTGGAGGTGAATCCCAGCGGCTTGTCGAGGAGGATGATGCCGCTGACGTTGCGGCGGATACGTTTGACCTGGGCCACCGCTTACTCCTTGGCGTCCAGCTCGTCGGCATCCTTGTGCAGGCGGTCTTCGGCCACCGCACGTTCGATCAGTGCCGACAGGTGGACACCACGGCTGACGCTCTCATCGAAGTGGAAGTGCAACTGCGGCACGCTGCGCAGCTGCATGACGCGGCCCAGATGCAGGCGCAGGAAGCTCGCGGCACTGGTCAGCGCCTTGAGGGTCTGCGGCACGGCGTCGGTCCCGTCCTGGCCCATCACGGTGATGAACACCTTGGCATGGCCCAGGTCACGGCTGACGTCGACGGCGGTGATGGTCACCAGACCGACACGCGGGTCTTTGACTTCACGGCGGATCAGCTCTGCCAGCTCACGCTGCATCTGATCACCGATACGTTGGGTACGGCTGTATTCTTTTGCCATTCTTGCTACCTGTAACGTAAAGCGGCAAACGCCCGGTCAGGCTGAAGCCTGACCGGGCGCTACCTTGTGAGGCGCCGCCAGCCGCCTTGCGACGGGGCCTGCGCCATGCTCGCCCCTTACAGGGTACGAGCCACCTGGACTTTCTCGAAGACTTCGATCTTGTCGCCGACCTTGACGTCGTTGTAGCTCTTGACGCCAATACCACACTCCATGCCGTTACGCACTTCGGAGGCATCGTCCTTGAAGCGACGCAGCGATTCCAGTTCGCCTTCGAAGATCACCACGTCATCGCGCAGTACGCGGATCGGACGGTTGCGGTACACGGTACCTTCGATGACCATACAGCCAGCGATGGCGCCGAACTTCGGCGAGCGGAACACATCGCGGACTTCGGCGACACCCAGGATGTTCTCGCGAACATCGCTGCCGAGCATGCCGGTCAGGGCCTTCTTGACGTCTTCGATGATGTCGTAGATCACGTTGTAGTAACGCATATCCAGACCTTCCTGCTCGACGATCTTGCGCGCACCGGCATCGGCACGCACGTTGAAGCCGAACAGCACCGCGTTCGAGGCCAGTGCCAGGTTGGCGTCGCTCTCGGTGATACCACCGACGCCGCCACCAATGACGCGTACCTGAACTTCGTCGTTGCCCAGGCTGCCGAGCGAACCCTGCAGCGCTTCGAGGGAACCACGCACATCGGTCTTGAGGACGATGTTGAGGGTCTTCTTCTCTTCCTGACCCATGGTCTCGAAGATGTTTTCCAGCTTGCCGGCGTGAGCACGGGCCAGCTTGACCTCGCGGAACTTGCCTTGACGGAACAGCGCAACTTCACGCGCTTTCTTCTCGTCAGCAACCACCGACATCTCTTCGCCAGCGTCCGGCGTACCGTCCAGGCCAAGGATCTCGACCGGGATCGACGGGCCGGCTTCCTTCACAGGCTTGCCGTTCTCGTCGAGCATGGCGCGCACGCGGCCATAGTTGGAGCCGACCAGGACCATGTCGCCCTGACGCAGGGTACCGTCCTGAACCAGGATGGTGGCCACCGGGCCACGGCCCTTGTCCAGGCGCGACTCGACCACGACACCACGACCAGGAGCGGTCGGAGTGGCCTTGAGTTCGAGGATCTCGGCCTGCAGCAGGACAGCTTCGAGCAGTTCGTCGACGCCGGTACCCATCTTCGCCGAAACCTTGACGAACGGCGTGTCACCACCCCAGTCCTCGGAGGTCACGCCTTCGACCGACAGCTCGTTACGGATGCGATCGAGGTCGGCACCCGGCTTGTCGATCTTGTTCACGGCGACAACCAGCGGAACGCCAGCCGCTTTCGCGTGCTGAACGGCTTCGCGGGTCTGCGGCATCACGCCGTCGTCCGCCGCCACCACCAGGATGACGATGTCGGTCGCCTTGGCACCACGGGCACGCATCTGGGTAAACGCAGCGTGGCCCGGGGTGTCGAGGAAGGTGACCATGCCACGGTCGGTTTCGACGTGGTAGGCACCGATGTGCTGGGTAATACCACCGGCTTCGCCAGCGGCCACCTTGGCACGACGGATGTAGTCGAGCAGCGAGGTCTTGCCGTGGTCGACGTGGCCCATGACGGTCACGACCGGAGCACGCGAGGTGGTCTCACCTTCGAACTTCAGCGATTCGGCCAGGGAGTCTTCCAGGGCAGTGTCGCTGACCAGGGTGACCTTGTGGCCCAGCTCTTCGGCAACCAGCTGAGCGGTTTCCTGGTCAAGCACCTGGTTGATGGTGACCGGGGTGCCCAGCTTGAACATGAACTTGACGACTTCAGCGGCCTTGACCGACATCTGTTGCGCCAGTTCCGAGACGGTAATGGTCTCGCCGATGGTCACGTCACGAATGACCGGACCGGTCGGGCTCTGGAAGCCGTGCGCATTGCGCTTCTTGCCCTTGCCCTTGCCACCGCGGCCACGACGGAAGCCATCGCTTTCTTCGTCGGTGGTGCGAGGTGCAGCGCGCGGAGTCGGAGCCTTTTCCTTCTCCTTGACCTTGACCTTGACCGACATGCGCGGCGCTTCGCCACGACCGGCCGCAGCCTGGCCACCACCGCGACGATCGTCATCACGGGTACGGCTTTCGTTGCGACGGGTCTCGTCTTTCTTGCGCTCGGCGGCACGGGCGGCGGCGTCTTCGGACACCGGCGCGTTGGCCACTACCGGGGCAGCAACCGGGGCAGGCTCGGCCTTCGGCGCTGGCGCGGCGGCCGGGGCCTCGGCAGCCTGACGGCGTGCCTGCTCCTCGTTGCGCTGGCGAACTTCGGCTTCAACCTTTTCGCGGGCGGCATTTTCAGCGGCGCGGCGTTCTTCCTGCTCACGCTTCTGCTCAGCCTGGATCTCTTCCGGGCTGCGCTGCACGAATACTTTCTTCTTGCGTACTTCTACGCTGATGCTCTTGCTACCGGCGACACGCAGAGTGCTGGTGGTCTTGCGCTGCAAGGTGATCTTGCGCGGCTCTTCCGCCTTGCTCTTGTGGCTGCTCTTCAAATGAGTCAGCAGGGTCTGCTTCTCATTGTCGGTCACTACCTGACCGGCGTCGGTGTGCGGCAGACCTGCCTCACGCATCTGCTGCAGCAGGCGCTCTACCGGTGCCTCGACCTCTTGGGCCAGTTCTTTCACCGTGACTTGCGTCATGCACTTCTCTCCTCAGGCCGCGCCTAATTACTCGAACCAGTGGGCTCGGGCGGCCATGATCAACTTGCCGGCACGCTCTTCGTCGATGCCGTCGATGTCGAGCAGGTCGTCAATCGACTGCTCGGCCAGGTCTTCGCGGTTAACCACGCCGCGCACCGCCAGTTCCGCCGCCAGGTCCTTGTCCATGCCCTCGAGGGAGAGCAGGTCTTCAGCCGGATGGGCGTCTGCCAGTTTTTCTTCGGTAGCGATGGCCTTGGTCAACAAACGGTCCTTGGCTCGAGCGCGGAGCTCATTGACGATATCCTCGTCAAAGCCATCGATGTTGAGCATTTCTTCCAACGGTACGTAGGCAATTTCTTCGAGGCTGGTGAAGCCTTCGTCGACCAGCACTTGTGCCAGCTCCTCGTCGACTTCCAGTTCCTCGATGAAGTTGCGCAGGATGTCGCCGGTCTCAGCCTGTTGCTTGGCCTGGATGTCCTTCTCGGTCATCACGTTCAGGGTCCAGGCAGTCAGCTGGCTGGCCAGGCGGACGTTCTGGCCGCCACGTCCGATGGCTTGCGCCAGGTTGTCCTCGGCCACGGCGATGTCCATTGCATGGGCATCTTCATCAACGATGATCGCGGCAACTTCTGCCGGCGACATGGCGTTGATGACGAACTGCGCCGGGTTCTCGTCCCACAGGACGATATCCACACGCTCGCCACCCAGCTCGCCGGATACGGCCTGGACGCGCGAACCACGCATGCCGATGCAGGCGCCTTGCGGGTCGATGCGCTTGTCCTTGGAGCGGACGGCGATCTTGGCGCGCGACCCCGGATCACGGGAGGCGGCCATGACTTCGATGAGGCCTTCGGCGATTTCCGGCACTTCGATGCGGAACAGCTCGATCAGCATCTGCGGCGCGGTGCGCGACAGGATCAGCTGAGGACCGCGGTTCTCGGTGCGGATTTCCTTGAGCAGCGCACGCAGGCGTACGCCGACACGGAAGGTCTCACGGGGAATGATGTCTTCGCGGGCCAGCAGCGCTTCGGCGTTGTTGCCCAGGTCGACGATGACGTTGTCGCGGGTAACTTTCTTGACGGTACCGGAGATGATTTCGCCCACGCGCTCGCGGTAAGCATCGACCACCTGGGCGCGCTCAGCTTCGCGAACCTTCTGCACGATGACTTGCTTGGCGGTTTGCGCAGCAATGCGGCCGAATTCGATCGACTCGATCTTCTCTTCGATCACGTCGCCAACTTTGGCTTCAGGATGACTTTCCTGAATCTTTGCTGGCCAGACCTCGATTGCCGGATCATCCAGATCCGCTTCTTCGACGACCGTCCAGCGACGGAAGGTCTCGTAGCTACCGGTGTGGCGGTTGATTTCCACACGCAGGTCGACTTCGTCTTCAAAACGCTTTTTGGTTGCAGTAGCCAGGGCCACTTCCAGCGCTTCGAAAATGACGCCGGGCGGTACACCCTTTTCGTTGGATACCGATTCAACAACCAGCAGTACTTCTTTGCTCATCGTACGCCTCGCCTTGCGCAAGCCATTGGCCCCGGATCTTTCACCGGGCCCGGCACGTCTCAGTCAAAACTGGGAATAATATTGGCCTTGTCGATCGAGTCGATCGGCAACAGGAACTCGTGCTGGTCTACCTGCACCACCACATCCTGCTCCTCCACACCGCGGAGGAGGCCCTGGAAGTTACGACGGCCCTCGAAGGGCGTACGCAGCTTGATCTTCACCTGCTCGCCGGCATGCGCAGCAAACTGTTCTAAGGTGAACAGCGGGCGGTCCATGCCTGGAGAGGACACCTCGAGGGTATATTCAGAGCTGATCGGATCTTCCACATCGAGAATGGCGCTTGCCTGACGGCTGACGGCTTCGCAGTCGTCCACCAGAATCCCGCCTTCCTTGTCGATGTAGATACGCAGTACCGAATGCTTGCCTTGGGAGACGTATTCGATCCCCCAGCATTGGTAGCCCAGGCCCTCGACCACCGGGGCCAACAAGGCCTGCAACTGTTCTAGCTTGCTCGACACCTGAACCCCCTCGTGCATGCTGTGCAAATAAAAAATGGGCGAAGCGCCCATCCCTGAAAGCGCCGTTGGACAACGGCGCCGAAAACTGTTCGGCTAGCAAAAAGCCCCTGAAAAGGGGCTCTGCTGAAGCTGGTTGCGGGGGCTGGATTTGAACCAACGACCTTCGGGTTATGAGCCCGACGAGCTACCAAGCTGCTCCACCCCGCGACAAAGCTGGGGCGAAAGTATAAGACTGAACCCTTTGCTGGGTCAATCCGACCTCCACCTGCAAGAAAGCCCGCTAAAGCGGGCTCTCATGCTTCAATTGGTACCGAGAAGGGGACTCGAACCCCTACACCCTATGGGCACAACCACCTCAAGGTTGCGTGTCTACCAATTCCACCACCTCGGCAATACTACTTCTTGAAACCCGTTACTGCTGCTCTTTGGCTGGAGGAGGTACGTCACCAGAGTTGGTGGTTTCGCTCTTCTGCTGCTGGAGCACCGGTACATCATCATTGACTGCCGGCTTTGGCTCTTTGACTTCCAGCACTGCTGGATCTGGCAGACCAGCTTGAGTCAGCTGGTGAGCCTGCTGCTTGGCGAAGTATCCTAACCCAAGTGCAGTCAAAAAGAAAGTGGCAGCAAGTATAGCAGTAACTTTACTCAAAAAGGTAGCGGAACCTTGGCTTCCGAACACAGTATTTGAAGCACCTGCGCCGAAAGATGCACCCGCTTCCGCACCTTTACCCTGTTGCAGCAGCACCATTACAACCAGTGCCAACGCTGCCAACAGATGAAAAACAACTACGACTGTTTCCAGCATTTGTTCAGTTTCCTGCGGCGCGACAAATTGCACCGAATTCGTCTGCGTTCAGGGACGCTCCACCAATGAGCCCCCCATCGATATCCGGCATGCCGAACAGTTCAGCCGCATTGGCCGCCTTCACGCTGCCGCCGTAGAGAAGTTGCACATTTTCTGCAACTTCGGCGTCCTTCGCCGCCAACTGCTTGCGGATGGCTGCATGCACATCCTGGGCTTGCTGTGGCGAGGCCGTCAAACCAGTACCAATGGCCCAAACAGGCTCATAGGCAATAACCGCATTGGCGAAAGCCTTGATACCGAACACGTCGATAACACTGCTTAGTTGACGCCCTACAACTTCGAGCGTCTCACCTGCCTCGCGCTCTGCAAGAGTTTCCCCTATACACAGCACTGGCGTCAAACCACTTTTCTGAGCGGCTGCAAACTTCTGATTCAGCACTTCGTCACTTTCACCAATAATCTGGCGACGCTCGGAATGCCCAATCAATACATACTTGCAACCGACTTCAGCCAACTGACTCGGTGCAACTTCGCCGGTCAGCGCGCCTTGTTCAGGCTGTACCGCAGAATTCTGTGCTCCAACGATGATCCCCTTGCCTTTTAGCCCATCAACCACTTCGTTGATGAACAGGGCCGGCGGGAACACCGCGACTTCGATACCGTCGGGAATGAGCATTTCGCCCAAGCCCTGAGTCAGCTCAGCGACGCTGGCGCGGGTACCGTGCATCTTCCAGTTACCAGCTACCATGGGGCGACGCATGCTTTACCTCGTCGGTCAAAGTGGGCGCAGATCTTACCCAACCCGATCTGCGCTGGCAAGCCTCTTTCAGGCACAAACTTCTTCGACCAGCTTGGCCAGGGCCTCGGCATGGCCACGTACCTGGTTTTCGTCGTCGCCCTCGACCATCACCCGCACCAGCGGCTCGGTACCGGACTTGCGCAGCAGCACCCGCCCACGACCAGCCATGGCCTCGGTGGCCTTGGCGCTGGCTTCCTTGACCAGGGGGTTCTCCAGCGGGTCGCTCTTGCCGGCCGCGAAGCGTACGTTGATCAGCACCTGAGGGCACTTGCGCACGGCCTGGCGGGCCTGGGCAAGGTTTTCGCCGCGACGTTTCAGCGCCATCAGCACCTGCAGCGCGGCGATGATCGCATCGCCGGTGGTGGTGTGACTGCCACAAACGACATGACCGGAATTTTCGCCACCCAGCAGCCACTCGCGTTCGAGCAGTTCGGCCATGACATAGCGGTCGCCCACCTTGGCCCGCACGAACGGGATATCCAGTTCCTTGAACGCCAGTTCCAGGCCCAGGTTGCTCATCAGGGTACCGACCACGCCGCCCTGCAGCTTGCCACGCTCCTGCATGTCGCGACCGATGATGAACAGCAGTTCGTCACCGTCGACGATGGCGCCGGTGTGATCGACCATCAGCACGCGGTCGCCGTCGCCGTCGAAGGCGATACCGAGATCCGCATGCCCGACCAGGACTGCCGCCTGCAGCGACTCGATATGGGTCGAACCGCAGTTCTCGTTGATGTTCAGACCATCCGGGGCGGCGTGCAGCACGGTGACGTCAGCCCCCAACTCACGGAACACGCTCGGCGCGACCTTGTAGGTGGCGCCATGGGCGCAGTCCACGACGACCTTCAGACCTTCGAAGCTGGTACTGCTGGGCACGCTGCTCTTGCAGAACTCGATGTAGCGGCCCGCCGCGTCATTGATGCGCGAGACCTTGCCCAGCTTGCTGGACTCGACGACATTCATCGGCTGGTCGAGCAGCTCCTCGATCATCAGCTCGACTTCGTCCGGCAGCTTGGTGCCGGCACCGGAGAAGAACTTGATGCCATTGTCGTCATGGGGGTTGTGCGAGGCGCTGATGACGATACCGGCCTCAGCATGGAAGGTGCGGGTCAGGTAGGCGATGGCCGGCGTCGGCATAGGGCCGAGCAGCATCACGTCGGCGCCGGCTGCGGACAGGCCCGCCTCGAGCGCGGATTCGAACATGTAGCCGGAGATCCGCGTGTCCTTGCCCACCAACACGCGGCAGTTGCCCTGCTTGCGGAAGGCCATGCCGGCGGCCCAGCCGAGTTTCAGCATGAAGTCCGGGGTGATCGGGAATTGACCTACGCGGCCACGGATACCATCGGTACCAAAGTATTTTCTGCTCATAGTGACTCCAATGTTCTTATTCGGCGCTCTGGACCGCAGCGATCATGCGCACGACATCGACGGTTTCGGTGACGTCGTGTACCCGCAGGATGCTTGCGCCCTTGGTCATGGCCAGGGCGGCCAGGGCCAGACTACCGTAGAGCCGCTCGCCGACCGGACGGTCCAGCGCGAGGCCGATCATGCTCTTGCGCGAGACACCCACCAAGAGTGGCCGCCCCAGGCGATAGAGCGCTTCCATGTGCTTGAACAGGCTGAGGTTATGCTCAAGGGTCTTGGCAAAGCCGAACCCAGGGTCGAGGATGATGCGCTCAGCCCCGATGCCGGCCGCCGCGCAGGCGGCCATGCGCAGTTCAAGATAGCGCGTTACATCGGCTGTCACATCCTCGTACTGCGGATTGTCCTGCATGGTGCCCGGCTCGCCACGCATATGCATCAAGCACACCGGCAGGCCGCTATCGGCCGCCGCATCGAGCGCACCATCGCGCTCCAGGGCGCGCACATCGTTGATCAACCCTGCGCCAAGGCGGGCCGTCTCGCGCATGACCGAAGGCGTCGAGGTGTCGACCGAGATGATCACATCGAGCCGACTGCTGATCGCCTCGACAATTGGCGCCACGCGCTCCAATTCCTCGATGGGCGATACCGCACGCGCCCCCGGACGGGTGGACTCGCCACCTACGTCGATCAGGGTCGCACCGGCCGCTACCATCTCCTCGGCATGGCGCAAGGCCGCATCGCGCTGGCTGAAGCGCCCACCATCGGAGAACGAGTCTGGGGTGACGTTGAGGATACCCATGACATGGGTACGGGACAAATCAAGAACCCGGTTGCCGCAAGGCAACCGGGTCGGGTACTGCGTCAAGCTCATAGATACCCTTAGTGTTGAGCCGCTGGACCGCCGATCGGCGATTCCGGACGATCGTCCTGGGAAGCCTGGTTGCCGGAGGTACCGGAATCATTGTCCCAGTCACGCGGCTCGCGCGGGGTACGGCCAGCCATGATGTCGTCGATCTGGTCGGCATCGATGGTTTCGTACTTCATCAAGGCCTCGGCCATCGCGTCGAGCTTGTCGCGGTTGTCGGTAAGGATCTGCTTGGCCGTGGCGTAGCACTGATCGATGATGCTGCGCACCTCGGAGTCGATCATCTTGGCAGTCTCGCCCGAGACGCTGGCGTGCTGGCTCGCCGCGCTGCGACCGAGGAACACCTCGCCCTCCTCTTCGGCGTACATCAGCGGGCCGAGTTTCTCGGACAGGCCCCACTTGGTGACCATGTTCCGGGCAATCTGGCTGGCGCGCATGATGTCGTTGGAGGCGCCGGTGGTGACACCGTCGAAGCCCAGGGTCATCTCTTCGGCGATACGGCCACCGTACAGCGAGCAGATCTGGCTGATCAGCGCGCGCTTGGACAGGCTGTAGCGGTCCTCTTCCGGCAGGAACATGGTCACGCCCAGGGCACGGCCACGGGGAATGATCGAGACCTTGTAGACCGGGTCGTGCTCGGGAACGACGCGACCGACGATGGCGTGGCCCGCCTCGTGGTAGGCGGTGTTCTGCTTCTCTTTTTCGGACATGACCATGGTCTTGCGCTCGGCGCCCATCATGATCTTGTCCTTGGCCAGTTCGAATTCCTTCATCTCGACCAGGCGCTTGCTGGCTCGGGCGGCGAACAGCGACGCCTCGTTGACCAGGTTGGCCAGGTCGGCACCGGAGAAGCCCGGCGTACCACGGGCGATGACCGCCGCGTTGACGTTCTCGCCGACCGGCACTTTGCGCATGTGCACCTTGAGGATCTGTTCACGACCACGGATATCCGGCAGGCCGACCACAACCTGCCGGTCGAAGCGGCCGGGACGCAGCAGCGCCGGGTCGAGCACGTCGGGACGGTTGGTGGCGGCGATGACGATGATGCCATCGTTCATCTCGAAGCCGTCCATCTCGACCAGCAATTGGTTCAGGGTCTGCTCACGCTCGTCGTGACCGCCACCCATGCCGGCGCCACGGTGGCGACCGACGGCGTCGATCTCGTCAATGAAGATGATGCACGGTGCGTGCTTCTTGGCCTGTTCGAACATGTCGCGAACACGGCTGGCACCCACGCCGACGAACATCTCGACGAAATCGGAACCGGAGATGGTGAAGAACGGCACCTTGGCTTCACCGGCAATGGCCTTGGCCAGCAGGGTCTTACCGGTACCGGGCGGGCCGACCATCAGCACGCCACGAGGGATGCGGCCACCCAGGCGCTGGAACTTGCCCGGGTCGCGCAGGAACTCGACCAGTTCGCCCACTTCTTCCTTGGCCTCGTCGCAGCCTGCGACGTCGGCCAGAGTGGTTTTCACCTGGTCTTCGGACAGCAGGCGCGCCTTGCTCTTGCCAAAGCTCATCGGCCCGCCCTTGCCACCGGCACCGCCCTGCATCTGGCGCATGAAGAACATGAACACGGCGATGATCACCAGGATCGGGAAGCTGGCGACCAGCAACTGGGTCCAGATGCTCTGCTGCTCAGGCTGCTTGCCTTCGACGGTGACGTGGTTGTCCACCAGGTCGCCGATCAGGCCGTTGTCGGTAATGGCCGGGCGCACGGTCTTGAAGTTGTCGCCATCGGTGCGCTTGCCGGTAATGATGTAGCCGTCGACGGTCACGCGCTCGACCTTGCCATCCTTGACCTGCTGGATGAAGTCGGAATAGTTGAGGGTCTGCGGCTCGTTAGGGCTGGAGAAGTTGTTCATCACCGTCACCAGGACGGCGGCGATGATCAACCACAGGATCAGATTCTTTGCCATGTCGTTCAATTCGCTACCCTCTGAGGCCGGCGCACGACGCAGCCGTGCCTCGCATGATATTCATCGCCCTAACTTACTACATTACCCACGCATCCGCAGGCACCGTCTGTAACCCTTTGTGAAAGCTAGACTACACGAAGTTCGGACGATCCAGACGGGGCGGCCGATTGGAAATAACTATCGGCAACCCCGCAATACGCCTTTCATGCGCCCTTGAAACCCTTGCCCAACAGGTACTGTTCACGGGAACGGTCTCGCGAGGACGACGGCTTGCGCATCTGCACCTTGTCGAACTTGCTGCGCACGTCCTTGAGGTACATGTCGAAGCCCTCGCCCTGGAAAATCTTGATCAGGAAATCTCCGCCGGGCTTGAGCACGCGGGTCGCCAGATCCAGGGCCAGTTCGCAGAGGAACATGGCGCGCGGCATGTCCACCGCAGGCGTACCACTCATATTGGGGGCCATATCGGAAATCACAAGGTCGACGTGCGAATCGCCGACCGCCTGCAGGATCTGCTGCAGCACTTCGTCCTGGGTGAAGTCGCCCTGGATGAAGGTGACATCGGGGATCGAGTCCATTTCCAGGATGTCCGAGGCGATCAGCCGGCCCTGGCCGCCAATCAGACGACTGGTCACCTGCGACCAGCCACCGGGAGCCGCACCGAGGTCGATCACGCTCATGCCGGGACGGATCAGGCGGTCTTTCTCCTGGATCTCCAGCAGCTTGTAGCTCGCGCGCGAGCGGTAGCCATCCTTCTGCGCCTGCTTGACGAAAGGATCGTTGAAATGTTCGCGCAGCCAGTTTGCGCTGCTTTTGGAACGTTGTACCACGGGGCACCTCGATGATATGCGTCGTGTTTGACTGGGCGGAGCCACAGGCCCTCGGGTAAAATGCCCGTCAATTTTACAGAATCAGACGAAAAGGGTCAGATTATGCCGCTCAATAACGAGCAGAAGAAGCAATACAAGTCCATTGGTCATGACCTGAAGCCGGTCCTGATCGTTGCTGGCAACGGTTTGAATGAAGGCGTGATCGCCGAACTGGAGCGCGCCCTGGTCGACCATGAGCTGATCAAGGTCGAGATTCGCTCGGAAGATCGCGAGGAGCGCGCCGAGACCATCGCCGCGCTGTGCAAGGCCGGCCGCGCCGAACTGGTGCAGACCATCGGCAAGAAAGCGCTGATCTACCGCAAGAACCCGCAACCGAACAAGCAGCTGTCCAACATTCACCGTTACAAGTAACGTCCAGGACAGCGCATACCCATGTAGGAGCGGCCTTGTGCCGCGAAAGGGCCGCAAAGCGGCCCCGGTAATATCTGCAGCGAAGCTGATACCTGGGGCCGCTTCGCAGCCCTTTCGCGGCACAAGGCCGCTCCTACAAAGGCCGCGTCACACTTCGACTAGCGCCGAGCCCTGACCGGGACCGGCTGGGCCACCAGCACAATGCCGGAGAAGCCCAGCACCAGGAAGCAGAACATCTGCCACCGCTCGCCCACCGAAATCCCGTAGCGCAGCGTGTAGTAGCTGACGCAGGCGCCGAAGCCGAGCAGCAGCATCTGGCCGCGGAACTGCCGCCACCAGGCCGCCAGGCCATCCACCCTCGCCAGCACCGCCAACTGGGTCAACAACCCGAGCATGGCCACGCCAATCAACCAGCGGTCGATCTGCGCAGCCACGTCGTGCACCAACAGTGGCGCCAGGCCGCTGACCTTGAGCGCCGGCACCAGCCCCACATGGAACACCCACAGGCCGCCGACCCAGAACACCTGGGCCAGTTGCCAGAGGATCCCCTCGAGGGATGGCGCCCGCAGGCGCCGGTCAGATGTGCTTGACTTCGACAATCTCGTACTCGACCGTGCCACTTGGCGTCTTGACGACGACAGTATCACCTTCTTCCTTGCCGATGATGGCACGGGCGATCGGCGCACCGCTGGAGAGCTTGCCCTGCTTCACGTCGGCTTCGTCTTCGCCGACGATCTGGTAGGTCACCTCTTCATCGGTCTCGGTGTTCGCCAGCACCACGGTGGTGCCGAAGATTACCTTGCCGGTGTGGGCGATGGTGGTGACGTCGATCACCACCGAGTTCTGCAGACGGCCTTCGATATCGCGGATGCGCGCCTCGACCATGCCCTGCTCCTCGCGGGCGGCGTGGTATTCGGCGTTTTCCTTGAGATCGCCCAGCTCGCGAGCCTCGCCGATCGCCTGGCTCAGGCGCGGGCGCTCGGTCTTGCTCAGGAACAGATGCTCTTCCTCCAGGGCGCGAGCGCCCTGGACGGTCATCGGGTACTTGGTAATGCTCATGCTTTGAGTCCTGCATGCAGATCCTGCAGGCGACGAACGGTCTTTTCCGGACCGAATTTCAGCGCCTCGCAGATGGCTTCACCGGCCGCAATGGTCGTGGTGCAGTAGATCTTGTGCTGCAACGCATTGCGACGAATCGAGTAGGAGTCGGCGATCGACTGGCGGCCTTCGGTGGTGTTGATGATCAGCGACACTTCGTCGTTCTTGATCATGTCGACCACGTGCGGACGACCCTCGGTCACCTTGTTCACGCGACGCACTTTCAGGCCGGCCGCTTCGATCACCTTGGCGGTGCCGGCGGTGGCGACCACTTCGAAGCCCAGGGCGATCAGGTCGCGGGCAACGCCAGCCACCTGCGGCTTGTCGTCGTCGCGCACGCTGATGAACGCGGTACCGCCGGTCGGCAGCACTTCGCTGGCGCCCATCTGGGCCTTGGCGAAGGCTTCGCCGAAGCTGTCGCCGACGCCCATGACTTCACCGGTCGATTTCATCTCAGGGCCGAGGATCGGGTCAACCCCCGGGAACTTGGCGAACGGGAAGACGGCTTCCTTGACGCTGTAGAAGTTCGGGATGATTTCCTGGGTGAAGCCCAGCTCTTTCAGGGTCTTGCCGGCCATGACACGAGCCGCGATCATCGCCAGGGAAGTGCCGATGCACTTGGAGACGAACGGTACGGTACGCGAGGCGCGCGGGTTGACCTCGATCACGTAGATCTTGTCGCCCTGCAGGGCCAGCTGCACGTTCATCAGGCCGACCACGCCCAGCTCCAGGGCCATTTTCTTGACCTGGACGCGGACTTCGTCCTGCACTTCCTGGCTCAGCGAGTAAGGCGGCAGCGAGCACGCCGAGTCGCCGGAGTGAACACCGGCCTGCTCGATGTGCTGCATGATCGCGCCGATCACCACATCGGTGCCGTCGCAGACCGCATCCACGTCCATCTCGATGGCGCAGTTGAGGAAGTGGTCGAGCAGCACCGGGCTGTCGTTGGAGACCTGTACCGCTTCACGCAGGTAGCGCTTGAGCTCGTCCAGCTCGTAGACGATCTCCATGGCGCGGCCGCCCAGCACGTAGGACGGACGAACCACCAGCGGGTAGCCGATCTTGCCAGCGGCAGCGATGGCTTCGTCTTCGCTGCGAACGGTGGCGTTTGGCGGCTGCAGCAGGTTCAGGCGCTGGACCATCTGCTGGAAGCGCTCGCGGTCTTCGGCGCGGTCGATGGCGTCCGGGCTGGTACCGATGATCGGTACGCCGGCTTCTTCCAGGGCACGCGCCAGTTTCAGCGGGGTCTGGCCGCCGTAGTGGACGATCACGCCTTTCGGCTTCTCGACGCGGCAGACTTCCAGCACGTCTTCCAGGGTCAGCGGCTCGAAGTACAGGCGGTCGGAGGTGTCGTAGTCGGTGGAGACGGTTTCCGGGTTGCAGTTGACCATGATGGTCTCGTAACCGTCTTCACGCAGCGCCAGTGCGGCGTGCACGCAGCAGTAGTCGAACTCGATGCCCTGGCCGATACGGTTCGGGCCGCCACCCAGGATCATGATCTTGTCGCGGGTCGACGGGTTGGCCTCGCACTCTTCCTCGTAGGTCGAGTACAGGTAGGCGGTGTCGGTGGCGAACTCGGCGGCGCAGGTGTCGACGCGCTTGTACACCGGGAACACTTCCAGCTTGTGGCGGTGACGGCGCAGGTTCTTGTCAGTGATGCCGAGCAGCTTGGCCAGGCGCTGGTCCGAGAAGCCCTTGCGCTTGAGGCGCAGCATGTAGTCCTTGTCGATCGACGACAAGGCCAGGGTCTTGACCTTCTCTTCTTCCTTGATCAGGTCTTCCATCTGCACCAGGAACCACAGGTCGATGCCGGTCAGGGCAAAGATTTCCTCGATGGTCATGCCCGAACGCATGGCGTCGGCGACGTACCAGATGCGCTCGGCGCCCGGCACGGTCAGTTCGCGCTTGAGGATGCTGGCGGCTTCCGGGCTGGCCAGGTCGACTTTCGGGTCGAGGCCGCAGGCGCCGACTTCCAGGCCGCGCAGGGCTTTCTGCAGGGATTCCTGGAAGGTGCGGCCGATGGCCATGACTTCACCCACGGATTTCATCTGGGTGGTCAGGCGGGCGTCGGCTTTCGGGAATTTCTCGAAGGCGAAGCGTGGCAGCTTGGTAACGACGTAGTCGATCGACGGCTCGAAGGACGCCGGGGTGCGGCCGCCGGTGATGTCGTTCTGCAGTTCGTCGAGGGTGTAGCCGATGGCCAGCTTGGCAGCGATCTTGGCGATCGGGAAGCCGGTGGCCTTGGAAGCCAGGGCCGAGGAACGCGAAACCCGCGGGTTCATCTCGATCACGACCATGCGGCCGGTGTTCGGGCAGATACCGAACTGCACGTTGGAACCGCCGGTCTCGACACCGATTTCACGCAACACCGCCAGCGAGGCGTTGCGCATGATCTGGTATTCCTTGTCGGTCAGGGTCTGTGCCGGAGCAACGGTGATCGAGTCACCGGTGTGCACGCCCATCGGGTCGAAGTTCTCGATCGAGCAGACGATGATGCAGTTGTCCTTCTTGTCGCGGACCACCTCCATCTCGTATTCCTTCCAGCCGATCAGCGATTCGTCGATCAGCAGTTCCTTGGTCGGCGACAGGTCCAGACCCCGGGTGCAGATTTCTTCGAACTCTTCACGGTTGTAGGCGATACCACCGCCCGTGCCGCCCATGGTGAACGATGGGCGGATGATGCATGGGAAGCCGAGCTTCTCGAGGACTGCGTTGGCCTCCTCCATGCTGTGGGCGATACCGGAACGCGGGCACTCCAGACCGATGTCTTTCATGGCCTTGTCGAAGCGCGAACGGTCTTCGGCCTTGTCGATGGTGTCGGCGTTGGCACCGATCATCTCCACGCCGAACTTTTCCAGAACGCCGTGGCGCTCCAGGTCCAGGGCGCAGTTCAGTGCGGTCTGGCCACCCATGGTCGGCAGCACTGCGTCCGGGCGCTCTTTCTCGATGATCTTGGCCACCGACTGCCACTTGATCGGCTCGATGTAGGTGGCGTCGGCCATGGCCGGGTCGGTCATGATGGTGGCCGGGTTGGAGTTCACCAGGATGACGCGGAAACCTTCCTCGCGCAGGGCTTTACAGGCCTGGGCGCCGGAGTAGTCGAATTCACAGGCCTGGCCGATCACGATCGGGCCAGCGCCGAGAATCAGGATGCTTTTGATGTCTGTACGTTTTGGCATGGTTGTCACTCAAATCCGGGGTCAGTCGGCAAGCCGCTTTGAACAATCTGGGTCAGGCGCTGCCGGGCGCGGCGCGAGCCGGCCCGGGGCCTTGAAGCAGGATGCTCAGCGGCGCTTGGCCATGGCATCGGTGAAACGATCGAACAGTGGCGCGACATCGGTCGGGCCTGGGCTCGCTTCAGGGTGGCCCTGGAAGCTGAACGCGCTCTTGTCGGTGCGCTCGATACCCTGCAGGGTACCGTCGAACAGCGACTTGTGGATGGCGCGCACGTTGCCCGGCAGGGTGGCTTCGTCGACGGCGAAACCGTGGTTCTGGCTGGTGATCATGACCACGCCGGTGTCCAGGTCCTGGACCGGGTGGTTGGCACCGTGGTGGCCGTGGCCCATCTTCACGGTCTTGGCGCCGGAGGCCAGGGCCAGCAGCTGGTGGCCGAGGCAGATACCGAACACCGGAATCTCGGTGTCGAGGATCTCTTTGATCGCCTGGATCGCGTAGTCGCACGGCTCGGGATCGCCAGGGCCGTTGGACAGGAACACGCCATCAGGATTGAGCGCCAGGACTTCGCTGGCCGGGGTCTGGGCGGGCACCACGGTGACGCGGCAGCCACGGGCGACCAGCATGCGCAGGATGTTCAGCTTGACGCCGTAGTCGAAGGCGACGACATGGTACGGCAGGTCGGCGGCATCGATGGTCGGGTGGCTGTCGGTCTTCAGCTCCCAGACGCTGGAACGCCACTCGTAGCGCTCCTTGGTCGAGACCACCTTGGCCAGGTCCATGCCCTTCAGGCCCGGGAAGGCGCGGGCAGCGGCGATGGCGGCCTCTTCGCTGATGTTGTCGCCGGCCAGGATGCAGCCGTTCTGGGCGCCTTTCTCACGCAGGATGCGGGTCAGGCGACGGGTATCGATGCCAGCGATGGCGACGACGTTGTTGGCTTTCAGGTATTCGGGCAGGGACTGGGTGTTGCGCCAGTTGCTGGCCAGCAGCGGCAGATCGCGAATCACCAGGCCCGCGGACCAGACGCGATTCGATTCGGCGTCTTCGGCGGTGGTGCCGGTGTTGCCGATGTGCGGGTAAGTCAGGGTAACGATTTGCTGGGCGTAGGAAGGGTCTGTGAGGATTTCCTGGTAGCCGGTCATTGCAGTATTGAACACGACCTCACCAACGGTCTGACCGTCGGCTCCAATGGCTTCACCGCGAAAAATGCTGCCATCGGCAAGGGCGAGTATGGCTGGCTTAGTCAAGAAGACCTCCCGTAAATCAAGCCTGAAAGGGCGATCGCAGGTTGCAAAAAAGCGGAATGACGTATGGACACGTCACCCCGCTTTTATGCTGAATTAGTCTGCGCGCTTTTAGTGGACACACTAAAGCTGTAGCTTACAGAAAAATGCGTTTTGGGTCTACCGGGAATGTGTCTCCAAAACGCAGGATTGCGACAGAGGGGACATTGCAGCGACCCCTGCTGTGTAGGAGCGGCCTTGTGCCGCGAAAGGGCCGCGCAGCGGCCCCGGCAATTCTGAATGGTTCAGAGATCCTAGGGCCGCTGCGCGGCCCTTTCGCGGCACAAGGCCGCTCCTACAGAGGACGGTGTCAATGCAGCTCGAGCACATCCTGCATGTCGTACAGCGCAGGCTCGCGCCCGTCCAGCCACAGCGCGGCACGCACCGCGCCCTTGGCGAAGGTCATGCGGCTCGAGGCCTTGTGGGTGATCTCCAGACGCTCGCCTTCAGCGGCGAACAGCACGGTGTGGTCACCGACCACGTCACCCGCACGCACGGTGGCGAAACCGATGGTCTGGCGATCACGGGCGCCGGTCTGGCCTTCACGGCCATACACCGCCACCTCGCGCAGGTCGCGCC
Source organism: Pseudomonas sp. 2hn (assembly GCF_019646095.1). NCBI lineage: Bacteria > Pseudomonadati > Pseudomonadota > Gammaproteobacteria > Pseudomonadales > Pseudomonadaceae > Pseudomonas > Pseudomonas sp. 2hn. The sequence goes on from NZ_CP081016.1 coordinate 5,165,340, forward strand.
CCAGTGCATTGGCGACCACTTCACCCATGCGCAGCGCGGTACCCGACGGCGCATCGACCTTGTGCCGATGGTGGGCCTCGATGATCTCGATATCCACGTCGTCACCCAGCACCCGCGCCGCCATGTCCAGCAGCTTGAGGCTGAGGTTGACGCCCACGCTGAAGTTGGCGGCGAAGACGATCGGGATCTCCTTGCCCGCCTCGACCAGCAACGCCTTCTCCTCGGCACTGAAGCCGGTGGTGCCGATAACCATGGCCTTGCCCGCCTTGCGGCAGAACGCCAGGTTCTTCAGGGTCACCGACGGATGGGTGAAGTCGATCAGCACATCGAACTCATCGACGACCTTGGCCAGGTCGTCAGAGATGGTCACGCCGATGCGCCCCAGCCCCGCCAGCTCACCCGCGTCGGCACCGACCAGGGAGCTGTCCGGACGATGGATGGCCGCGGTCAGGCCGGCCTTCGGCGCCTGCTGCTGCACGGCCTCGATCAGCACCTTGCCCATGCGCCCGGCGGCGCCCATCACTGCAATACGTCGCATAGCCTGTTCCTTCTCAGAGATCGCCGAAGAAGCGCTTCACGCCCTCGAACCAGCCACTGGCCTTGGGCGAATGGGAGCTGTCGCCCTCGAGGGAATCACGCAGCTCCTCGAGCAGCTCGCGCTGACGGCGGCTGAGGTTGACCGGCGTCTCCACCGCCACACGGCACAGCAGGTCGCCCGCCGCGCCACCGCGCACCGGCGCCACGCCCTTGCCGCGCAGACGGAACTGCTTGCCGGTCTGGGTACCTTCGGGGATCTTCAGCTTCACGCGACCGTCGAGGGTCGGCACTTCCAGCTCGCCACCCAGGGCGGCATCGGTGTAGCTGATCGGCACTTCGCAGTAGAGGTGCTTGCCGTCGCGCTGGAAAATCGGGTGCTCGCGCACATTGACGACCACATAGAGGTCACCGGCAGGGCCGCCATGGGCGCCCGCCTCGCCTTCGCCGGACAAGCGAATGCGATCACCGGTATCGACACCGGCCGGCACCTTGACCGACAGCGTCTTGTATTCCTCGACACGACCTTCGCCGTGGCACGAACCGCAAGGGTCGGTGATGATCTTGCCCTGGCCATGGCAGCGCGGGCAGGTCTGCTGCACGGCGAAGAAGCCCTGCTGCATGCGCACCTGGCCGATGCCGCCGCAGGTCGGGCAGGTCGACGGCGTCGAACCCTTCTTGGCGCCGGAGCCGTCGCACGGCTTGCAGTTGACCAGCGTGGGCACGCGAATGTTGACCGTGGTGCCGCGCACCGCCTCTTCGAGGTTGAGCTCGAGGGTGTAGCGCAGGTCACTGCCGCGCTGGACACCCCCACGACCGCCACCGCGGCCGCCGCCGAAGAAGTCGCTGAAGACATCGCCGAAGATATCGGAGAAGTTGGCGCCACCGAAACCGGCACCGCCGCCACCCATGCTCGGGTCGACGCCGGCGTGGCCATACTGGTCGTATGCCGCGCGCTTGCTGGCATCGGACAGCACTTCGTAGGCCTCGTTGGCCTCCTTGAACAGGTCTTCCGATTCCTTGTCGCCCGGATTGCGGTCCGGGTGGTACTTCATCGCCAGACGGCGGTAGGCTTTCTTGAGATCACCTTCACTGGCGCCACGCTCGACACCCAGGACCTCATAAAAATCACGCTTTGCCATAGGTCATATGCACTCTTGGGGGCGTTCGGCATACCTCGGCGCATCGTGCGCCATGCCACCAGCACCTGTCGTCATAGGCGAATACGCCGTGACAGATGCCGTAAATAATTCTCGTGTTCCAGACACGCCAACGCGGGAGCAAGCTCCCGCGCGGCGACATCCTACCAGTTCACCAGCAAACGACGATGAACCGGCCGACAACATGCAGGAATTACTGCTTGTTGTTGTCTTTCACTTCTTCGAACTCGGCGTCAACCACGTCATCGTGCTTGGCTTCCGGCTCGGCCTGCTGGGCGCCGCCCTGCGGTTGCTCGGCCTGCTGCTCTGCGTACATCTTCTGAGCGACTGGCGCCGAGACCTTGGACAGCTCCTCGACCTTGGCGTCGATGGCGGCCTTGTCGTCGCCTTTGACGGCGGCTTCCAGGGCGACCACGGCAGCCTCGATGGCGGTCTTCTCTTCAGCGGTGACCTTGTCACCGGCTTCAGTGATCATCTTGCGGGTCGAGTGGACCAGCGCGTCACCCTGGTTACGGGCGGCGGCCAGCTCTTCGAACTTGCGGTCTTCCTCGGCGTTGGCCTCGGCGTCACGCACCATTTTCTCGATTTCTTCGTCGGACAGGCCGGAGTTGGCCTTGATCACGATCGACTGCGCCTTGCCGGTAGCCTTGTCCTTCGCGCCGACGTGCAGGATGCCGTTGGCGTCGATGTCGAAGGTCACTTCGATCTGCGGCACGCCGCGCGGAGCCGGCGGGATGTCGGCCAGGTCGAACTTGCCCAGCGACTTGTTCTGCGAAGCTTGCTTGCGCTCGCCCTGCAGCACGTGGATGGTCACGGCGCCCTGGTTGTCGTCGGCGGTCGAGAACACCTGCGACTTCTTGGTCGGAATGGTGGTGTTCTTCTCGATCAGCGCGGTCATCACGCCGCCCATGGTTTCGATACCCAGGGTCAGCGGGCTGACGTCCAGCAGCAGCACGTCCTTCACGTCACCAGCCAGAACGGCGCCCTGGATGGCGGCACCCATGGCAACGGCTTCGTCCGGGTTGACGTCTTTGCGTGCTTCTTTACCGAAGAAGTCGGCAACGGCTTTCTGCACCATCGGCATACGGGTCTGGCCACCGACCAGGATCACGTCGTCGATCTTGCTGGCGTCGATGCCGGCATCCTTTAGGGCGATGCGGCATGGCTCGATGGTACGGTTGACCAGGTCTTCGACCAGCGACTCCAGCTTGGCGCGGGAGATCTTCACGTTCAGGTGCTTCGGACCGGTCGCATCTGCAGTGATGTACGGCAGGTTGACGTCGGTCGACTGAGCGGAGGACAGCTCGATCTTGGCTTTTTCAGCGGCTTCTTTCAGGCGCTGCAGGGCCAGGGGATCGTTCTTCAGGTCCATGCCGGACTCTTTCTTGAACTCGTCGACGAGGTAGTCGATCAGGCGCATGTCGAAGTCTTCGCCACCCAGGAAGGTGTCGCCGTTGGTGGCCAGTACTTCGAACTGGTGCTCACCGTCGACTTCGGCGATTTCGATGACCGATACGTCGAAGGTACCACCACCCAGGTCATAGACGATGACGGTGTGGTCGCCCTTGCCCTTGTCCATGCCGTAAGCCAGCGCGGCGGCGGTCGGCTCGTTGATGATACGCTTCACGTCCAGGCCAGCGATGCGGCCGGCGTCCTTGGTCGCCTGGCGCTGGCTGTCGTTGAAGTAGGCCGGAACGGTGATGACCGCTTCGGTGACCGGCTCGCCGAGGTAGTCTTCGGCGGTCTTCTTCATTTTTTTCAGGACTTCGGCGCTGATCTGCGGCGGAGCCATCTGCTTGTCGGCGGCCTCGACCCAGGCGTCACCGTTGTTGGCCTTGACGATCTTGTAAGGCACCAGTTTGATGTCTTTCTGCACGACATCTTCTTCGAAACGGCGGCCGATCAGGCGCTTCACCGCGAACAGGGTGTTGTGCGGGTTGGTGACCGCCTGGCGCTTGGCCGACTGGCCAACCAGGATCTCGCCGTCGTTGGCGTAGGCGATGATCGAAGGCGTGGTACGCGCGCCTTCGGCGTTCTCGATGACCTTGGCGGTGCCGTTTTCCAGCACGGAGACGCAGGAGTTGGTGGTCCCCAGGTCGATACCGATGATTTTACCCATGTTGATTCTCCCGAAACTTGAATTTGGTAGCAGCGACTGCTTTGGCCAACTGCACTAATACTTGAAGGCTTGACACCTAGATGGGGGTGCCCGGAAGGATTTCAAGCCTTTTCGTTGATCGAAGGCTGCGGGGCGCTGGGCGCCTTGCTGACCACCACCATGGCGGGGCGTAGCAGGCGGCCGTTGAGCAGGTAGCCCTTCTGGAACACGTTCAGCACGCTGTTCGGCTCGACATCGGCGCTTTCCTGCATGGCCATCGCCTGGTGGTGCTCGGCGTTGAATGGCTGGCCGTGCGGCTCGATGGTCTCCAGGTTGTAGCGCTTGAGGGTGTCCTGGAACATCTTCAGGGTCAGCTCGATACCTTCGCGCATCGGCTTGATGGTCTCGTCATCAGCGCTGGACAGTTCCAGGCCACGCTCCAGGCTGTCGATGATCGGCAGCAGGTCGCCAGCGAACTTCTCCAGGGCGAACTTGTGGGCCTTCTCGACATCCTGCTCGGCACGGCGGCGGATGTTCTGCAGGTCGGCGGCGGCGCGCAGGGACTGGTCCTTGGCGGCGGCCAGCTGCTCCTCGAGCTCCAGGACACGGGCATCGGCATTCGCGGCGCCTGCTTCTTCGGAATTCAGGTTCTTCTCATCCAGCTGTTCGTCAGCCATTGGGTTTCTCCTCCACGATTTCTGTCGTGCGAGCCAGGCTCGCCATGTCTTGCCGGCTATATGGGGTCGGAAAAACCAGGTTCAAGGGGGGAGGTGCTTTTCCACATTCGTCGACCGGCTATTGGCAGACTCGCAAAAAGCACTGTATAAATATCCAGACACGACCCTTCGGGAGCCGCCCCATGCTGGTGCACCTGTCCATTCACAACTACGCCATCGTCGAACACCTCGACCTCGAGATCGCCCGTGGCATGTCCGTCATCACCGGCGAGACCGGGGCCGGCAAGTCGATCATGCTCGACGCCCTCGGCCTGGCCCTGGGCGACCGCGCCGACAGCGGCGTGGTGCGCCCGGGCACCGACAAGGCCGACATTCTCGCCACCTTCGACCTGGTCGACATCCCCGAGGCGCACGCCTGGCTCACCGAGCGCGACCTGGAAAGCGACGGCCCGTGCATCCTGCGCCGGGTGATCACCGCCGAGGGCCGCAGCCGTGGCTACATCAACGGCACCCCCTGCCCATTGGGCGACCTCAAGGCCCTGGGCGAGCTGCTGATCGACATCCACAGCCAGCATGAGCACCAGTCGCTGCTGAAGACCGACACCCACCGCCGCCTGGTGGACGAGTACGCCGGCGCCAGCGACCTGGCCCGCCAGGTCCAGCTGGCCGCCAAGCGCTGGAACCAGACGCGCCAGGAACTGGAGCGCCTGAGCAATTCCGGCGATGAGCAACGGGCACGCCACCAGCTGCTCAGCTACCAGCTGGAAGAACTGGAGAACCTCGGCCTCGGCGAAAACGAGCTGGAACAGCTGGAGCAGGAACACAAGAACCTGACCAACGCCGAGGCGCTGTTCGGCATCTGCCGCCAGGTCATCGACCAGTGCAGCGAAAGCGACTCGGGCAACGTGCTGAGCGCCCTGACCGTCAGCCTCAACCGGCTCACCGCGGTCGTCAACGGCCCCAAGGCACTGGGCGAGGCCGTCAACCTGATCGCCAGCGCGCAGATCCAGGTGGAGGAAGCCGTCGGCGAGCTCAACCGTTTCCTCGACAACTTCGACGCCGACCCGATGCGACTACAGGCCCTCGAAGAACGCCTGGATACTATCTATACCCTCGCCCGCAAGCACCGCGTGCACCCCACCGAATTGCCGCACCTGCAGCAGCGCCTGATGGAAGAACTGGAAGGGTTGAATGCCAGCGACGAGTCGATCGAGCGCCTCGGCGAGGAACTGGCCGCCTACGCCCAGCACTATAAAGAGAAGGCTGGCGAGCTGAGCGCGCTGCGCCAGCAGGCCGCCAAGCAGCTGGCCACCGCCGTCGAGCAGGAGATCCAGCGCCTGGGCATGCCCGGCGGGCGGTTCTGCATCGAGCTCACGCCCTTCGACAACAGCGACCTCTCGCCCCATGGCCTGGAGCAGGTCGAACTGCTGGTCAGCGCCAACCCCGGCCAGCCACTCAAGGGCCTGGCCAAGGTCGCCTCGGGCGGTGAGCTGTCGCGTATCAGCCTGGCGATCCAGGTGATCACCGCGCAGACCTCGCGCATTCCGACCCTGGTGTTCGACGAAGTGGACGTGGGGATCGGCGGGCCGACGGCAGAGATCGTCGGCCAGTTGCTTCGCCGCCTCGGCGAGCGCGGCCAGGTCCTGACCGTGACCCACCTGCCCCAGGTGGCAGCGCAGGGCCATCACCACCTGTTCGTGCACAAGGTGCGCAACAGCGACACCACGCACACCGCCGTGGCCAGCCTGGGCAAGCGCGAACGGGTCGAGGAAGTGGCGCGGATGCTGGGCGGGATCGACCTGACCAAGGAATCGCTGGCCCATGCGCGCAAGATGGTGGTGAGCAGCAAGGCCTGAGCCTGCGCGATACCTGTAGGAGCGGCCTTGCGCCGCGAAAAGGGCGCGTAGCGGCCTCGGGATCTCTGCATGACTCAAAATTGCAGGGGGCCGCTAGCAGCCCTTTCCGGCCGGTCCGACGCCTCGGCAAGGCCGCTCCTACAAGGGGATTTGTACGCTGGCCCAGAAAGCACAAAGGCGACCCTAGGGTCGCCTTTGTCATCAATATCGATCTAAATCGTTACTTCTTTTTACGCACATACAGAACCAGATTGTGGTCCACCAGCTCGAAACCATGCTCGGCAACGATCTCTTTCTGGCGCTTCTCGATTTCGGCATCGAAGAATTCAATGACTTCACCGCTGTCCACGTTGACCATGTGATCGTGGTGCTTGCCATCCGCCAGCTCGAACACCGCGTGGCCGCCATCAAAGTTGTGGCGCTCCACCAGGCCCGCCGCTTCGAATTGGGTCAGCACGCGGTACACGGTCGCCAGACCGACATCCTCGCCAGCTTCCATCAGCGCCTTGTAGACATCCTCGGCACTCATGTGACGCTGCTCGGCGGAGTCGAGCATCTGAAGAATCTTGACTCGAGGCAGGGTTACCTTGAGGCCCGCTTTGCGCAATTCGCTATTTTCAACCATGGTCAGCTTTCTCGCCGATGCTGCTTCGCAGCTTCTCTTAATACGGGTATGATCGGGGTTTACGTTGTCCAGCCAAGATAGTGGAAGTCGCCCACCGATGCAAAACACCAAGCTCTTGCTAACCAGCCTCACCCTAGTGGGACTGCTCGCACTCGCCGGTTGCTCGTTTCCCGGGGTTTACAAAATCGACATCCAGCAGGGCAATGTCGTCACGCAAGACATGATAGACCAATTGCGCCCGGGAATGACCCGCCGGCAAGTAAGGTTTATCATGGGCAACCCCCTGCTGCAGGACACCTTCCACACCAATCGCTGGGACTACCTGTACAGCCTGCAGCCCGGCGGTGGCCAGCGCCAGCAGGAGCGCATGAGCATCTTCTTCAACGAGAGCGACCAACTGGTCAGCCTCTCCGGCGACTTCATGCCGGGTGTCAGCCGCGACCAGGAAATCCTCGGCGGCAGCGGCGACACCACGGTCAGCCCGGACAAGCAGCCAAGCCAGCCCGAGAAGCCGGCCAAGCCAGGCTCGCTGGAAGACACGCTGCAGAAAGAAATCGACAACATCGAGACCACTCCGGTCCCGACGCCGGCCCCGCTGGAAACCTCGCCGCAGTAATTGCGCCGACACTAAAAAGCCCGGATCCAGTCCGGGCTTTTTATTGCGTTGCCGAATAGCCTTTGGATCAGGCCAACGCCATCACTACTCAGCCATTGATCTGCTTGGCACGCTGGCAAAACGCATCGACCATGGTATTAGCCGCCTGGTTGAACAGCGGCCCCAGGGTCGCCCGCACCAGGGCGCCGGCGTAGTCGAACGACAGGTCGAGGCTGATCTTGCAGGCCTTCTCGCCCAGCGGCTTGAACACCCACAGGCCATGCAGCTGGGTGAACGGCCCATCTTCCAGGTTCATTTCGATCGACTGCCCCGGCACCAGCACATTGCGCGTGGTGAACTGCTGGCTCATGCCGCCCTTGGCCACTTCCAGCTTGGCGCGCATGTGCGTGTCGCTGGCCTCGAGCACGGTGGAAGCCGAGCACCAGGGCAGGAACTCCGGGTAGCTGGCCACATCGTTGACCAGGTCGTAGAGCGCCTGGGCAGGGAACGGCAGCAGGGCGGAGCGTTGAATATGGGTAGTCATCCAGGCGTCACTTCCAATCTGGGCGGCGCGTCGCAGCGCCTCGAATACGGTTCTGCACGGCAGAACGAGGCATGTATTGTCCGGGATTCACACAACTGGCTCAAGCACACCTAAACCCCGTAGCCGAGGACGCGGACTCTCCCTATAATGCCGCCCCTATGGCTAAGCAAAAGAAACATCCGACCGGGACCATCGCGCAGAACAAGAAGGCGCGACACGATTACTTCATCGAACACAAGTTCGAGGCCGGGCTGGTCCTGTCCGGTTGGGAAGTAAAGAGCCTGCGGGCCGGCAAGGCGCACCTGACCGACAGCTACGTGCTGCTCAAGGATGGCGAAGCCTGGCTGTTCGGCAGCCACATCACCCCGCTGACCACCGCCAGCACCCACGTCATCGCCGACCCGATCCGCACCCGCAAGCTGCTGCTGAACAAGCGTGAGCTGGAGCGCCTGGAAGCGGCCGTGGCGCAGAAGGGCTATACCTGCGTGGCGATGTCGCTGTACTGGAGCAAGCACCTGATCAAGTGCGAGATCGCGCTCGGCAAGGGCAAGAAGGAGTTCGACAAGCGCGACACCGTGCGCGAGCGCGACTCCAACCGCGAGCTGCAGCGCACGATGCGCAACAAGGGCAAGGAAGAGTAAGCCGCCTTTCGCATTGCGGCGCCTGCTTCGCGGGTAAACCCGCTCCCACAGGTATGTCGCTGAATTCAGATTCGGCGCCATACCTGTGGGAGCGGGTTTACCCGCGAATGCCACCACACTGGCCTACCGCCCGCTGCGCCGCTCTGCCCGCGCCACTCGCTGGGCCTCCTGCTGCGCCTCTTGCAGCACCTCCTGCACATACAGGATGTGCCGGCTCGACACCTCCCGCGCATCGTCCGCCCGACCCTCGACAATCGCCAGGTACAGCTCGCGATGCTGGCTGATCAGCATGTCGCGGGTCTCCGTGCGCTGCTGGTACATGCCGCCGATGTTGGTCACCACGTTGCGCTTGAGCAGGTCGAACAAGCCGCGGATGGTATGCAGCAGCACGGCGTTGTGGCTGGCTTCGGCAATGGCCAGGTGGAAGCGCGCATCGGCCGCCCCCTCCTGCGCCCGATCCACCTCGCCGACACGGTTGTAGCAATCCTGCAGCGCGTCGAATGCCGTCTTCAGCCGCTCGCGATCAGGTTCGGTAGCGCGCTGGGCCGCGTAGTAGGCGCACGACGCCTCCAATGTATGACGAAACTCCAGCAAATCGCGCTGGGCCTCCGGATTACGCTCCAGCAACTGCAACAGCGGGTCGCTGAACGTTGAGCCCAAGGCTTCGGCCACATAGTTGCCGCCACCCTGGCGGCTGACCAGCAGCCCCTTGGCCACGAGCTTCTGGATCGCCTCGCGCAGCGACGGACGGGATACGCCGAACTGCTCGGCCAGGACGCGTTCGGCGGGCAGGCGCTGCCCCGAAGTCAACGTACCCTCGAGAATCATCCCTTCCAACCGGTCGACGATGTCGTCGGACAGGCGCCGCTGGCGGACCTGATCAAAAACCATTGCTTGCTCTCCACGAACCCCGGGGATGCGAATCCGGGGGCGCCTATTCTGCGCCTATCCAGCCTGCGCCGACACCCATCAGGCGGCGATTTTCCCTGCCGCTCAGATGCCCGCTCATCGGCATCCGACCAAAGTTTTCCACAGGACAAATTGACACACCCTGCGCGGCGCTCTTAACCTAGCGCCCAGCCATTGTAAATTGGTCTTACCAATTATCCAATGCCAGTGCCTTGACCAACAACAATTAGGGGCCACCCCATATGCAAACCTGGCAACAACTCTATACCCCGCTTGGTAGCCTTGGCCTGTCCGCGCTGGCGGCGGTCATCCCCATCGTGTTCTTCTTCCTCGCCCTCGCCGTGTTCCGCCTCAAGGGCCATGTCGCCGGCAGCATCACCCTCGCGCTGTCGATCCTGGTGGCGATCTTCGCCTTCCAGATGCCGGTCGACATGGCCCTGGCCGCCGCGGGCTATGGCTTCCTCTACGGCCTGTGGCCGATTGCCTGGATCATCGTCGCTGCGGTGTTCCTCTACAAACTCACGGTCAAGAGCGGCCAGTTCGAGGTGATCCGCAGCTCGGTGCTGTCGATCACCGACGACCAGCGCCTGCAAGTGCTGCTGATCGGGTTCTGCTTCGGTGCCTTCCTCGAAGGCGCGGCCGGCTTCGGCGCGCCGGTGGCCATCACCGCCGCGCTGCTGGTGGGCCTGGGCTTCAACCCGCTGTACGCCGCCGGCCTGTGCCTGATCGCCAACACCGCGCCGGTGGCCTTCGGCGCCCTGGGCATCCCGATCATCGTCGCCGGGCAAGTGACCGGCATCGACGCCTTCCACATCGGCGCCATGACCGGCCGCCAGCTGCCGCTGCTGTCGCTGTTCGTGCCGTTCTGGCTGGTGTTCATGATGGACGGCGTGCGCGGCGTGAAAGAGACCTGGCCCGCCGCCCTGGTGGCCGGCCTGAGCTTCGCCGTCACCCAGTACTTCACCTCCAACTTCATCGGCCCGGAGCTGCCGGACATCACCTCGGCCCTGGCCAGCCTGATCGCCCTGACCCTGTTCCTGAAAGTCTGGCAGCCCAAGCGCTCGTTCGCCGAAGCCAAGGGCAGCGTCGGCGCCGCCGTGGTGCAATCGGGTGGCAGCCAGCCTTCGCCGTACAGCTTCGGCGAGATCTTCAAGGCCTGGTCGCCGTTCCTGATCCTGACCGTGCTGGTCACGATCTGGACCCTGAAGCCGTTCAAGGCAGCCTTTGCCCCGGGCGGCGCGATGTACAACTTCGTGTTCAACTTCGCCATCCCGCACCTCGACCAGCTGGTGATCAAGACCGCACCGATCGTCACCGCGCCGACCGCCATGCCGGCGGTGTTCAAGCTCGACCCGATCTCCGCCACCGGTACCGCGATCTTCCTCTCGGCGCTGATCTCGATGTGGGTATTGAAGATCAACTTCAAAACTGGTCTGACCACTTTCAAGGAGACCTTCTGGGAACTGCGCTGGCCAATCCTGTCGATCGGCATGGTGCTGGCCTTCGCCTTCGTCACCAACTACTCGGGCATGTCCTCGACCATGGCCCTGGTGCTGGCCGGCACAGGCGCCGCATTCCCGTTCTTCTCGCCGTTCCTGGGCTGGCTGGGCGTGTTCCTGACCGGTTCCGACACCTCGTCCAACGCCCTGTTCAGCTCGCTGCAGGCCACCACCGCGCACCAGATCGGGGTCAACGACACCCTGCTGGTGGCGGCCAACACCAGCGGCGGCGTGACTGGCAAGATGATCTCGCCGCAGTCGATCGCCGTGGCCTGCGCCGCCACCGGCCTGGTGGGCAAGGAATCCGACCTGTTCCGCTTCACCGTCAAGCACAGCCTGTTCTTCGCCACCATCGTCGGCCTGATCACCCTGATCCAGGCCTATTGGCTGACCGGCATGCTGGTTCATCACTAAAGTGAAAGGGCCCGGGCGCCAGCGAGCGCCCGGCATCACCTTCAACCCACGCTGCGAGAATCCATGATCATTTCCGCCTCCACCGACTATCGCGCCGCGGCCCAACGCAAGCTGCCCCCCTTCCTCTTCCACTACGCCGACGGCGGTGCCTACGCCGAGCACACCCTGCGCCACAACGTCTCGGACCTGGCCAGCATCGCCCTGCGTCAGCGCGTGCTGAAGAACATGTCGGACCTGAGCCTTGAGACCCGGCTGTTCGACGAAACCCTGAGCATGCCCGTGGCCCTGGCCCCGGTCGGCCTCACCGGCATGTACGCCCGCCGCGGCGAAGTGCAGGCGGCGCGCGCGGCGGCGGCCCATGGCATTCCGTTCACGATGTCGACCGTGTCGGTATGCCCGATCGAGGAAGTGGCTCCGGCCATCGACCGGCCGATGTGGTTCCAGCTGTATGTCCTGAAAGACCGTGGTTTCATGCGCAACGCCCTGGAACGCGCCAAGGCGGCCGGCGTGAAGACCCTGGTGTTCACCGTCGACATGCCCGTGCCCGGCGCCCGCTACCGCGACGCCCACTCCGGCATGAGCGGCCCGAACGCTCCGCTGCGTCGCGTGTGGCAGGCCATGACCCACCCGCAGTGGGCGCTGGATGTCGGCCTGCTCGGCCGCCCCCATGACCTGGGCAACATCTCGAAATACCGTGGCAACCCGACCGGCCTTGCCGACTACATCGGCTGGCTGGGCAACAATTTCGACCCGTCCATCTCCTGGAAAGACCTGGAATGGATCCGCGAATTCTGGGACGGCCCGATGATCATCAAGGGCATCCTCGACGCCGACGACGCCCGCGACGCGGTCAAGTTCGGCGCCGACGGCATCGTCGTCTCCAACCACGGCGGCCGCCAGCTCGACGGCGTGCTGTCCAGCGCCCGCGCCCTGCCGGCGATCGCCGACGCGGTGAAGGGCGATATCAAGATCCTCGCCGACTCAGGTATCCGCAGCGGCCTGGACGTAGTGCGCATGGTCGCCCTGGGCGCCGACACCGTGCTGATCGGCCGCGCCTTCCTTTATGCCCTGGCCACCCATGGCGAAGCGGGCGTGAAAAACCTGCTGGAGCTGTTCGAGAAAGAAATGCGCGTGGCCATGGTACTGACCGGCGCCAAGTCCATCAGCGAGATCACCCGCGACTCGCTGGTCCGCGAACTGGGCGCCTGAACGCGCCCGCCAACGCCTGATTGCCCGGGGCACGCCGCGCACAAGACGCCGCGGCCCCGCGAGGAGACTGCATGAGCCTGCCCGCCGCGTTCCTGCGTGATGCCGAGCGCCTGATCCCCGCCGAACGCCGCTTCGACGACCCGACCTCGACACTGGCCTTCGGCACCGACGCCAGCTTCTACCGGCTGATTCCCAAGCTGGTGGTGCGCGTGGAATCCGAGGACGAAGTGGTCGCGCTGCTGCAACTGGCCCAGCGTGACCGGGTACCCGTGACCTTCCGCGCCGCCGGTACCAGCCTGTCGGGCCAGGCCATCAGCGACTCGGTGCTGATCGTGCTCGGCGACAACTGGAATGGCCGGGAGATTCGCGGCCAAGGCACGCAGATCCGCCTGCAGCCCGGGGTGATCGGCGCCCAGGCCAATGCCTGGCTCGCCCCCTACGGGCGCAAGATCGGCCCGGACCCGGCCTCGATCAATGCCTGCAAGATCGGCGGTATCGTCGCCAACAACGCCAGCGGCATGTGCTGCGGCACCGCGCAGAACACCTACCACACCCTTGCCGGCCTGCGCCTGGTGCTGGCCGACGGCACCCGCCTGGACAGCGAGGACCCGGCCAGTGTCGCCGCGTTCGAGCAAAGCCACGCCGGCCTGCTGGACGAACTGGCTCGCCTTGGTCGCGAGACCCGCGCCAACCTCGCATTGGCCGACCGTATCCGCCACAAGTACCGACTGAAGAACACCACGGGCCTGTCGCTCAACGCGCTGGTGGACTACGACCAGCCACTCGACATCCTGCAGCACCTGCTGGTCGGTTCCGAAGGCACCCTCGGTTTCATCAGCGCCGTCACCTACGACACCGTGCCCGACCACCCGCACAAGGCCAGCGCGCTGCTGGTGTTCCCGAGCGTGGAAAGCTGCTGCCGGGCGGTGACCCTGCTCAAGCCGCAACCGGTGTCCGCCGTGGAGCTGCTCGACCGCCGCAGCCTGCGTTCGGTGCAGGATATGCCCGGTATGCCGGCCTGGGTAAAAGGCCTGTCCGGCAATGCCTGCGCCCTGCTGATCGAGTCCCGCGCCGCCAGCCGGAGCCTGCTGCACGAACAGCTCGACCAGGTTATGGCGGCCATCGCCGAGTTCCCGCTGGAGCAGAAGGTCGCCTTCAGCGAAGACCCGACGGTGTACAACCAACTGTGGAAGATCCGCAAGGACACCTTCCCCGCCGTCGGCGCCGTGCGCCAGACCGGCACCACGGTGATCATCGAGGACGTCACCTTCCCCATCGAGCAACTGGCCGAAGGCGTCAACCGCCTGATCCAGCTGTTCGACAAGCACCGTTACGACGAGGCGATCATTTTCGGCCACGCCCTGGAAGGCAACCTGCACTTCGTCTTCACCCAGGGCTTCAACAGTGCCGAGGAAGTAGCGCGCTACCAGGCGTTCATGGATGACGTGGCACAACTGGTGGCGGTGGAGTTCGGCGGCTCGCTCAAGGCCGAGCACGGCACCGGGCGCAACATGGCGCCGTTCGTCGAGCTGGAGTGGGGCAAGGACGCCTATCAGTTGATGTGGCAGCTCAAGCGCCTGCTCGACCCCAACGGCATCCTCAACCCCGATGTGGTGCTGAGCGAGGATCCGGATATCCACCTGAAGTACCTCAAGCCGCTGCCGGCCGCCGACGAAATCGTCGACAAGTGCATCGAGTGCGGGTTCTGCGAGCCGGTGTGCCCGTCGAAAGGGCTGACCCTCAGCCCACGCCAGCGCATCGTCATGTGGCGCGATATCCAGGCGAAGAAGCGTGCCGGCGTCGACATCCGCGAACTGCTGCGCACCTACCAGTACCATGGCATCGATACCTGCGCCGCCACGGGCCTCTGTGCCCAGCGCTGCCCGGTAGGCATCAATACCGGCGAGCTGGTGAAGAAACTGCGCGGCCAGGCGGCCGAGCACGGCAAGGCCGCCGACTGGCTGGCCGAGCACTTCCACACCACCCTGCGCGGCGCCCGCTTCACCCTGGCCGCCGCCAATGGCGCGCGCAGGCTGCTCGGCGCCCCACGCATGAGCCGCCTCAGCGCCAGCCTCAGCAGGGCCAGCAAGGGCCGCCTGCCGCAATGGACACCCGCCATGCCGCAGCCGCTGCGCGCCATCGATTTCCCCGCGCCAAGCCACGATGCCCGCCCACGGGTCGTCTACCTGGCCGCCTGCGTGTCGCGGGTGATGGGCCCGGCCTACGCCGACCGCGAACAGAACTCGCTGCTGGACAAGACCCGCGCCCTGCTGGAAAAGGCCGGCTACCAGGTGGTGTTCCCGGACAACGCCGACAGCCTGTGCTGCGGCCAGCCGTTCGCCTCCAAGGGCTACCCCGAGCAGGCCGAGCACAAGCGCCAGGAGCTGATCACCGCCCTGCTGCACGCCAGCCGCGGCGGCCTCGACCCGATCTACTGCGACACCAGCCCCTGCACCCTGCGCCTGGTGCAGGACCTGGGCGATTCACGGCTGGACCTGTACGACCCGGTGCGCTTCATCCGCACCCACCTGGTCGACAGGCTGGAGTTCACCCCCCAGGACGAGCCAGTGGCGGTGCACGTGACGTGTAGCACCCAGCACCTGGGCGAGAGCCAGGCGCTGATCGACCTGGCGCGGCGCTGCAGCAAGCAGGTGGTGATCCCCGAGGGCATCCATTGCTGCGGCTTCGCCGGCGACAAGGGCTTCACCACCCCGGAGCTCAACGCCCATTCGCTGCGCACCCTGAAGGACGCCGTGCAGTATTGCAGCGAAGGGATCTCCACCAGCCGTACCTGCGAGATCGGCCTGTCGAGCCACAGCGGCATCGACTATCACGGCCTGGTGTACCTGGTCGACCGGGTCACCCGCGCGCGCAGCCTCTGATCCGCCAGGGCAGCCCCCGCTCCCTCTTCGGAGGGAGTGGGGCTGCCCTGCGATGGCGTCGACAAGCGCTGCGCCACAACTGTGTCCTGCACAAACCCTGCGCACTCAAGTAAACTGGCGGCCTTTTCGCGCAGCCTCGGGCTGCCCCTGTCGATTTACCAAAGGTGCCCGCCATGCCCTGGCTGCAAGTACGCCTGGCCATCAGCCCGGAACAAGCCGAAACCTACGAAGACGCCCTGCTCGAAGTAGGCGCCGTCTCGGTGACCTTCATGGACGCCGAAGACCAGCCGATCTTCGAACCGGACCTCAACACCACCCCGCTGTGGTCGCACACGCACCTGCTGGCGCTGTTCGAGGCCGATGCCGAGCCTGAAGCGGTGTTCGCCCACCTGCAATTGCTGACCGGTGCCGCGCTGCCCGAGCACCAGGCCGAAGTGATCGAGGACCAGGACTGGGAGCGCAGCTGGATGGACAACTTCCAGCCCATGCGCTTCGGCCAGCGCCTGTGGATTGTGCCGAGCTGGCACGAAGCCCCGGAGAAGGACGCGGTCAACCTGCTGCTCGACCCGGGCCTGGCGTTCGGCACCGGCACCCACCCGACCACCGCGCTGTGCCTGGAGTGGCTCGACGGCCAACAGCTGCAAGGCACCCAGGTGCTGGACTTCGGCTGCGGCTCGGGCATCCTCGCCATCGCCGCGCTGCTGCTCGGCGCCCGCCACGCGGTCGGCACCGACATCGACGTGCAGGCTATCGAGGCCTCCCGTGACAACGCCCAGCGCAACGGCATCGCCGACGACAAGTTCGACCTGTACCTGCCCGAACAGATGCCGGCCATGCAGGCCGACGTGCTGGTGGCCAATATCCTGGCCGGCCCGCTGGTCTCGCTGGCGCCGCAGCTGTCCGGCCTGGTTCGCCCCGGTGGCCTGCTGGCGCTGTCGGGCATCCTTGCCGAACAAGGCGAGGAAGTGGCCGCCGCGTATACGGCCGACTTCGACCTGGACCCGATCGTCGTGCGCGACGGCTGGGTACGTATCAGTGGTCGCCGCCGCTAAGCGCGCCTAGACTCATTTCCTGCACAGCTCCCCGGACAGCCGCATGACCGACAGTTTCGTCACCCAGTGCCCGCATTGCCAGACCAGCTTTCGCGTCACCCATCACCAGTTGAGCGTGGCCCGCGGCGTGGTGCGCTGCGGCCAATGCCTGCAGGTGTTCAACGCGGCGAAACAGTTGCTGGAGCAGAACCGCGCTGCCACTGGTGAAAGCAGCGCCGAGGCACCGCCCGCGGTGGCGCAGCCGGTCGCACCGGTGGCCCCGGCAGCCGAGCCGGTGGCCGAAACCCCGGCACCGGACGAAGACAACTGGAGCGTCACGGCCGAGGAACTGGACGCCCTCGACCTCGACCAGGAACTGGCGCGTCTCGAACGGCGTAGCCCGGGCGACCGGCGCGGCGCGGCGCAGAGCGTGTTGCAGGCCCGTCGCGACGAGCAGGCCGGTGATGGACACGGCGACGAGCTGTTCGGCACGGCCACTGATGACGACCTGACGCCCGTACAGGTGCGCGAGGAAGCGCCGGTACTGATCGAGCAGGAGCCGCTGGACCTGGAGCCCGCGGCCGACGACCGCACCGAGCCGACCCTCGGCAGCGCCGACCTCGACCTGGACGACGAACCGCCGGTGCGCCACCAGACAGCGACCGACGACCTCGACGAGCCGCTGGAGCGGTTGTCCGTCCACGACGAGCCAGTTCCGGAAAAAGGCCTGTCGGCGCTGGATGACGAGGTCCGCAGCGAACCGCTTTCAGCCCGCGACGAGGAACCCGACGAACAGCCCGGGCAACGCCTGGAGCCCAGCCTGGCGATCAAGCCCGAGCGCACGCGCAAGGAGCCGCTGGTCGACGTGGTCGACGACCCGTTGCAGCTGGACTGGGAAAAGCCCGCGCCGAACTGGGGCAAGCGCCTGCTATGGGGCTTCCTGACCCTGCTGGCCGCCACCCTGCTGGCGTTCCAGTACGTCTGGTTCCACTTCGACGAAATGGCCCGCCAGGACCAGTACCGCCCCTGGTTCCAGCAACTGTGCCCGGTGTTCGGCTGCCAGGTGCCGACCCGCGTGGACATCTCGCGGATCAAGAGCAGCAACCTGGTGGTACGCAGCCATCCGGACTTCAAGGGCGCGCTGATCGTCGACGCGATCATCTACAACCGCGCCCCCTTCGCCCAACCCTTCCCCTTGCTGGAGCTGCGCTTCGCCGACCTCAACGGCCAGCTGATCGCCAGCCGGCGCTTCAAGCCCAGCGAGTACCTGTCGGGCGAGTTGGCCGGCCGCGGCGAGATGCCCAGCCAGACACCGATCCACATCGCCCTGGACATCCTCGACCCGGGGCCGAAGGCAGTGAACTACAGCCTGAGCTTCCGCTCGCCGGAATAAACGACCAGCGGCAAGCGCGCCCTACGGGCTTGCCGGTGTCGCGAACAGACCGCAAAGCGGCCCCAGGTTCAACTGAACGGTTGAATTTCCGAGACTCGCGGCATCGGTCATAACGCCGCAACTGTTCAGATTTTATCCAGATTCATCTTTATCCGGTCATCGAGAGCGGGTATCATGCCATCCCTTTTTCGAACTCCAATGATTCGGCCCCACAACAGGGAACACCTATGTCGGCGGTACGCATCGGCCCTTACACACTGCAGAACAACCTGATCCTGGCCCCCATGGCCGGCGTCACGGACCAGCCTTTCCGAACCCTGTGCAAACGCCTGGGGGCGGGCATGGTGGTCTCGGAGATGGTCTCCAGCGACATGCGCCTGTGGAACAGCCGCAAGTCGAGCCTGCGCCGCATCCATGAAGGCGATCCCGAGCCGCGCTCGGTGCAGATCGCCGGCGGCGACGCGCAGATGATGGCCGAGGCGGCCCGGGCCAACGTCGAGGCCGGCGCCCAGATCATCGACATCAACATGGGCTGCCCGGCGAAAAAAGTCTGCAACAAGGCCGCAGGCTCTGCTTTATTGAGAGATGAAGCCTTGGTCACCGAAATCCTCCACGCCGTCGTCGGCGCCGTGGACGTCCCGGTGACGCTGAAGATTCGCACCGGCTGGGACCGGGCGAACAAGAACGGCCTGAATGTGGCGAAGATCGCCGAACAGGCCGGCATCCAGGCGCTGGCGGTACATGGCCGCACACGCGCCGACCTGTACACCGGTGACGCCGAGTACGACACCATCGCCGCGATCAAGCAGGCGGTGTCGATCCCGGTTTTCGCCAACGGCGACATCACCTCGCCGGAAAAGGCCCGGGCGGTGCTGCACGCCACCGGTGCCGACGGCCTGCTGATCGGCCGTGCCGCCCAGGGGCGGCCGTGGATTTTCCGCGAGATCGAGCATTTCCTGCGCACGGGCGAGCATTTGCCCGCACCGGCGCTGGACGAAGTGGAACGCATTCTGCTGGAGCACCTGGCTGCGCTGCACGCCTTCTACGGCGATGTGATGGGCGTGCGTATCGCCCGCAAGCACGTGGGCTGGTACCTGGCGACCCGACCCGGCGGCAAGGAGTTCCGCAGCCGGTTCAACGCTTTGGAAGACACACAAGCGCAGTGCGCCAACGTTCAGGCATTTTTCGCCGAACGTCGACAGAGCCTTGGGACAGAGGACGAACAAGGGGTGGCCGCATGACGATGATGACCGAGACATTAGTGAGTGGAACAACGCCCGTGAGCGACAACGCCAACCTCAAGCAGCACCTGAACACGCCGAGCGAGGAGGGCCAGACCCTGCGCGACAGCGTCGAGAAGGCGCTGCACAACTACTTCGCCCACCTGGAAGGCGCTACCGTCACGGACGTGTACAACCTGGTGCTCTCGGAAGTCGAGGCGCCCTTGCTCGAATGCGTGATGAACTACGTCAAGGGCAACCAGACCAAGGCCAGCGAGATGCTCGGACTCAACCGAGGCACGCTGCGCAAGAAGCTCAAGCAGTACGATCTGTTGTAAGGCCAGAACCCCAACCAGAAAAGGCGCTCATGCAAAAAGGCGCCTTTTTTGCTGACTCCACCGCGTTATGGAATCTGAAATGACCGACCAGACTACCCGCCTGCCGATCCGCCGCGCCCTGATCAGCGTCTCCGACAAGACCGGTATCCTCGAATTCGCCCGTGAGCTGCAGCAGCTCGGTGTCGAGATCCTGTCCACCGGCGGCACCTACAAGCTGCTCAAGGACAATGGCGTGAACGCGGTGGAAGTGGCCGACTACACCGGCTTCGCCGAAATGATGGACGGCCGGGTCAAGACCCTGCATCCGAAGATCCACGGCGGCATCCTCGGCCGTCGCGGCACCGACGACGCCATCATGAACGAGCACGGCATCAAGCCGATCGACTTGGTCGCGGTCAACCTGTACCCGTTCGAAGCCACCATCAGCAAGCCGGGCTGCGACCTGCCGACCGCCATCGAGAACATCGACATCGGCGGCCCGACCATGGTCCGTTCGGCGGCGAAGAACCACAAGGACGTCGCCATCGTGGTCAACGCCAGCGACTACGCCGGTATCGTCGAGGGCCTCAAGGCCGGCGGCCTGACCTACGCCCAGCGCTTCGACCTGATGCTCAAGGCCTTCGAGCACACCGCCGCCTACGACGGCATGATCGCCAACTACATGGGCACCATCGACCAGGCCAAGCAGACCCTGTCGACCGAAGACCGCAGCGAGTTCCCGCGCACCTTCAACAGCCAGTTCGTCAAGGCCCAGGAAATGCGCTACGGCGAGAACCCGCACCAGAGCGCGGCGTTCTACGTCGAGGCGAAGAAGGGCGAGGCCAGCATCTCCACCGCCATCCAGCTTCAAGGCAAGGAGCTGTCGTTCAACAACGTGGCCGACACCGACGCCGCGCTGGAGTGCGTGAAGAGCTTCGTCAAGCCGGCCTGCGTCATCGTCAAGCACGCCAACCCATGCGGCGTGGCCGTGGTGCCTGAAGACGAAGGCGGCATCCGCAAGGCCTACGACCTGGCCTACGCCACCGATACCGAATCGGCGTTCGGCGGCATCATCGCCTTCAACCGCGAGCTGGATGGCGAGACCGCCAAAGCCATCGTCGAGCGTCAGTTCGTCGAAGTGATCATCGCCCCGAAAATCTCCCAGGCCGCCCGCGAAGTCGTGGCTGCCAAGCAGAACGTGCGTCTGCTGGAGTGCGGCGAGTGGCCAGCCGAGCGCGCCGCCGGTTGGGACTTCAAGCGCGTCAACGGTGGCCTGCTGGTGCAGAGCCGCGATATCGGCATGATCAGCGCCGACGACCTGAAGATCGTCACCAAACGCGCGCCGACCGAGCAGGAAATCCACGACCTGGTGTTCGCCTGGAAAGTGGCCAAGTTCGTCAAGTCCAACGCCATTGTCTACGCCAAGAACCGCCAGACCATCGGCGTCGGCGCCGGCCAGATGAGCCGCGTCAACTCCGCGCGCATCGCCGCCATCAAGGCCGAGCACGCCGGTCTGCAGGTACAGGGCGCGGTGATGGCCTCGGACGCGTTCTTCCCGTTCCGTGATGGCATCGACAACGCGGCTAAAGTGGGTATCAGCGCCGTGATCCAGCCGGGTGGTTCGATGCGTGATGCCGAAGTCATCGCCGCTGCCGACGAAGCCGGCATCGCGATGGTGTTCACCGGTATGCGCCACTTCCGCCACTGATCCACGGTCCCGTGGGAGCGGGCTTGCCCCGCGATGGCGTCAGCAGGAGCAACATCGCAGCCTGGCCTGACGCAATCGCGGGGCAAGCCCGCTCCCACGGGCCAACACAGATTTCGAGGTTTTGACATGAAAGTTTTGATCATCGGCAGCGGCGGTCGTGAACACGCCCTGGCCTGGAAAGTCGCCCAGGACCCACGCGTCGAGAAAGTCTTCGTTGCCCCGGGCAACGCCGGCACCGCCACCGAAGCCAAATGCGAGAACGTCGCCATCGACGTCACCGCCCTGGAGCAACTGGCCGACTTCGCCGAGAAGAACGTCGACCTGACCATCGTCGGCCCGGAAGCGCCGCTGGTGCTCGGCGTGGTCGACCTGTTCCGCAGCCGCAACCTGGACTGCTTCGGTCCGACCAAGGGCGCGGCACAGCTGGAAGGCTCCAAGGCCTTCACCAAGGACTTCCTGGCCCGTCACAAGATCCCGACCGCCGACTACCAGAACTTCACCGAGATCGAGCCAGCCCTAGCCTACCTGCGTGAGAAAGGCGCGCCGATCGTGATCAAGGCCGACGGCCTGGCGGCCGGCAAGGGCGTGATCGTTGCCATGACCCTGCAGGAAGCCGAAGACGCCGTGCGCGACATGCTCGCCGGCAATGCCTTCGGCGAAGCCGGTTCGCGGGTGGTAATCGAAGAGTTCCTCGACGGCGAGGAAGCCAGCTTCATCGTCATGGTCGACGGCCACAACGTGCTGCCCATGGCCACCAGCCAGGACCACAAGCGCGTCGGCGACAAGGACACCGGCCCGAACACCGGCGGCATGGGCGCCTACTCCCCTGCCCCGGTAGTCACCGCCGACGTGCACCAGCGCGTGATGGACCAGGTGATCTGGCCGACCGTGCGCGGCATGGCCGAGGAAGGCAACGTCTACACCGGCTTCCTCTACGCTGGCCTGATGATCGACAAGGCGGGCAACCCCAAGGTCATCGAGTTCAACTGCCGCTTCGGCGACCCGGAAACCCAGCCAGTCATGCTGCGCCTGGAGTCGAGCCTGGTACTGCTGGTCGAGGCCGCCTTCGCCAAGGCCCTGGACAAGGTCGAAGCCCAGTGGGACCCGCGACCGAGCCTGGGCGTGGTGCTGGCCGCCGGTGGCTATCCGGGCGACTACGCCAAGGGCGCCGCTATCAGCGGCCTGGATGCCGCCGCCAAGCTTGAAGGCAAGGTGTTCCACGCCGGTACCGCGCTGAAGGACGGCCAAGTGGTCAGCGCCGGGGGCCGAGTGCTCTGCGCCACCGCCATGGGCGACACCGTCGAGGCCGCCCAGCAGCAGGCCTACCGCCTGGCCGAGCAGGTCAAGTGGGACGCCAGCTTCTACCGCACCGACATCGGCTACCGGGCCATTGCCCGCGAGCGCGGTGAGCACCAGCAGTAAAAATGCACCGAACGGCCGTGGCGCTCCGCGCGCGGCCTTCGGCTCGTCGTCAAGGCCCCGCCGGGGCCTTGCCTTCGCCTTGGCGCGCCGCGCATAGTTGTTATCCGGCACATTAGCTAAGAAGGGATTTCGTCGTGCGTCGGCTTCGGATTGCCATAGCCCTGATCGTCAGCCTGCTGACCCTGCTCTGCCTGCTCCCGGCACACGCCGAACAGGCCGGAGGCTGGTCGGCGCTGCTCGATGAACAGGCCAACCTGCAATTGTCCGATGTACGCTCCGAGCGTTACCGCAACCAGTTCAGCCCCCTGGCCCTCGACGAACTGGATGCCGCCCTCCCCGACCAGGCGCTCTGGCTGCACTACCGCCTGGAACCGCACGACCAGGAGCAACTGGTCCGCATCTTCGCCCCCGATCTGTCGCGCCTGGACCTCTACGCCCTCGAAGGCGGCAAGCTGCTGCGCCAGCTGCACCATGGCCGCCAGGGCGATGGCCTGAGCCCGACCCAGCGCGGCCGGGACCATGTGCTGCCGCTGCCGCACAGCAGCCAGCCCCTGGACATCTACCTGCGGCTGGTCTCCGAACACCAGTTGCGCCCAGCCATCAGCGTCGAGTCCACCGCCCACGCCGCCGCCGACCAGCGCCAGTCGCTGCTGTTCGGTCTGCTGTTCGGCGGGCTGGTAATGCTGATCCTGCACAACCTGATCCGCTTCGCCTATTCACGCTCCAGCACCACGCTAGTCCTGGCGCTGTACCACAGCCTGATGCTGCTCAGCGCGCTGATCCTGCTCAATCTCACTGGCCCGTGGGGGCAGCTGTGGCACAGCGCGCAGACCCCGGCGGCCTACCTTACCCTGGTACTGGCGGGCCTGGCCGGACTGTACTTCACCCTGCATTTCTTCTCCCCCTGCAGTTCGGCACGGCTCAATCGCCTGCTGCACATGGAAATGGTGGTGGCCGCGGTCAGCGGCCTGGTGCTGCTGTTCGTCGACACGCTGCCGCTGAACCTGATGACCTACGCCCTGCTCGCCCTGGGCAGCGTGAGCATGCTGCTGATCAGCAGCTACCACTGGTACAAGGGCTACGGCCCGGCGCGGCTGTTCAGCGTGGCGATGCTGGTGTTCAACCTCGGCGGCCTGGTGCTGCTACCGGCCCTGCTGGGCCTGACCCGCACCGCCACGCCCTGGCTGCTGTGCATCCTCATGGCGCTGACCGTGGTCAGCGGCCTGTTGCTCAACCTCGCGGTCAGCGAGCGCCTGCGCCGGATCAGCGAGGAACGCTTCCGCGCCAGCCGCGCCCTGGCCGCCAGCGATGCCGAGATCAACGCCAAGGCCGAGTTCCTGGCCAAGATCAGCCACGAGATCCGCACCCCCATGAACGGCGTGCTGGGCATGACCGAGCTGCTGCTGGGCACGCCGCTGTCGGTCAAGCAGCGCGACTACGTGCAGACCATCCACAGCGCCGGCAACGAACTGCTCACCCTGATCAACGAGATCCTCGACATCTCCAAGCTCGAGTCGCGGCAGATCGAACTGGACGATGTGCAATTCGACCTCAACGCCCTGATCGAGGACTGCCTGAACATCTTCCGGGCCAAGGCCGAGCAGCAGAACATCGAGCTGATCAGCTTCACCCAGCCCCAGGTGCCCAGGGTCGTCAGTGGCGACCCGACGCGCCTGCGCCAAGCCCTGTCGAGCCTGCTGGACAACGCTCTGAAGAACACCACCCAGGGCGAGATCCTGCTGGTGGTGGCCCTCGACCAGCGTGGCGACAGCCCGCGCCTGCGCATCGCCGTGCAGGACAGCGGCGAGCCGATGCCGCCCGCCGAGCGCGACGCCCTGCTGCAGGCCGAACTGCACAGCCGGCACTTTCTCTCCAGCAACAAGCTCGGCGGCCATCTGGGTCTGGTGATCGCCAAACAGCTGATCGGCCTGATGCAGGGTGAATTCGGCATCAAGACCAGCACCAGCATGGGCAACACCCTATGGCTGACCCTGCCGCTGGATCCCCAGCGCCTGGAGCAGCCGGCCACCGACCTCGACGGTCCGTTGCGCGATGCGCGGGTGCTGGTGGTGGACGACAACGATACCTGCCGCAAGGTGCTGGTGCAGCAATGCAGCGCCTGGGGCATGAACGTCAGCGCGGTGCCGTCGGGCAAGGAGGCGCTGGCGCTGCTGCGCACCAAGGCGCACCTGCGCGACTACTTCGACGCGGTGCTGCTGGACCAGAACATGCCCGGCATGACCGGCATGCAACTGGCAGCCAAGATCAAGGAAGACCCGAGCCTGAACCACGACATCCTGGTGGTCATGCTCACCGGCATCAGCAACGCGCCGAGCAAGATCATCGCCCGCAACGCCGGGGTCAAGCGCATCCTCGCCAAGCCGGTGGCCGGCTACACGCTCAAGACCACCCTCGCCGAGGAACTCGCCCTGCGCGGCCGCGATCAGACCCCTCCGCCGCTGCCGGTCGGCACCCCGGTGCCGCTGGACC
This sequence comes from Pseudomonas sp. 2hn, assembly GCF_019646095.1. Lineage (NCBI taxonomy): Bacteria > Pseudomonadati > Pseudomonadota > Gammaproteobacteria > Pseudomonadales > Pseudomonadaceae > Pseudomonas > Pseudomonas sp. 2hn. Next base: position 5,190,564 of record NZ_CP081016.1, read on the forward strand.
TGCCCGGCGACTTCCGCATCCTGGTGGCCGAGGACAACAGCATCTCGACCAAGGTCATCCGCGGCATGCTCGGCAAGCTCAACCTCGAGCCGGACACTGCCAGCAACGGCGAGGAAGCGCTGCAGGCGATGAAGACCAGGCACTATGACCTGGTGCTGATGGACTGCGAGATGCCGGTGCTCGATGGGTTCTCCGCCACCCAGCAGCTGCGCGCCTGGGAAACCGCCAACCGACGTCCGCGCACGCCGGTTGTGGCGCTGACCGCGCACATCCTCAATGAACACAAGGAACGCGCACGCCTGGCCGGCATGGACGGCCATATGGCCAAGCCGGTGGAGCTGTCGCAATTGCGCGAGCTGATCCAGTTCTGGGCGGGGCAGCGGCAGGTGGTGTCCGATGACACCACGCAGATCCTCTAACGGTTGTGTTCACGACTCATTTCCCTGGCGGGACGTGCGCATCGCTGTAACGCTTCAACTTTCCTTCATTGATTCCAGGCGGTCAGCTTGCGCATGACTGCGAGCTGGGGTTCTCTCCTGGTTTTTCCCTTTCCGGCAATGCGTTGATAGAAAAGGGCATCCTGTTGGAGATGGCCCAGCCCTTTTGGCTGCGCTGTCGCGCAGGAAACTATGATTGCGCCGCCAGCGCCCCCCTGTGCGCGGTTTTAGCCGCGAAACAGGCGCCGCAGTGCCTGGCACCGGCCATACCGGTGTTCGCGGCTAAAGCCCCACAGAATCAGTATTGGTGCGTGGTCTCTGTAGAGAACCTCCGTGGGAGCGGGCTTGCCCCGCGATGTACCGCCAGGCTTGCTGCCGACGCGATCCCTGTAGGAGCGGCCTTGTGCCGCGAAAGGGCTGCGTAGCAGACCCAGGATTTGTGCATCACGCTGATATCGCCGGGGCCGCTTTGCGGCCCTTTCGCGGCACGAGGCCGCTCCTACAGGGGGGCGGTGTTGATTTGGTGGACGCGGAAAAGACAAAACCCCTACCTGCTCACGCAGATGCCAGGCTTGCCGCCGACGCGATCCCTGTAGGAGCGGCCTTGTGCCGCGAATGGGCTGCGGAGCAGACCCAGGATTTGTGCATCACGCTGATATCGCCGGGGCCGCGTTGCGGCCCTTTCGCGGCACGAGGCCGCTCCTACAGGGGGGCGGTGTTGATTTGGCGGACGCGGAAAAGACAAAACCCCTACCTGCTCACGCAGATAGGGGTTTTGCGAAATGAATCTTGACGATGACCTACTCTCACATGGGGAAACCCCACACTACCATCGGCGATGCATCGTTTCACTGCTGAGTTCGGGATGGGATCAGGTGGTTCCAATGCTCTATGGTCGTCAAGAAATTCTGTTGCCAGAACATCCAGATGGATACTCCAGCGAATTCGGATATGTGAATTTGTGAAGCTGCGAACTTTCGGTTCTTTCGTCTTCACCACCACAATTTGGCCTCGGCGCAAATTGCTTGGGTGTTATATGGTCAAGCCTCACGGGCAATTAGTATTGGTTAGCTCAACGCCTCACAGCGCTTACACACCCAACCTATCAACGTCGTAGTCTTCGACGGCCCTTCAGGGAGCTCAAGGCTCCAGTGAGATCTCATCTTGAGGCAAGTTTCCCGCTTAGATGCTTTCAGCGGTTATCTCTTCCGAACATAGCTACCCGGCAATGCCACTGGCGTGACAACCGGAACACCAGAGGTTCGTCCACTCCGGTCCTCTCGTACTAGGAGCAGCCCCTCTCAAATCTCAAACGTCCACGGCAGATAGGGACCGAACTGTCTCACGACGTTCTAAACCCAGCTCGCGTACCACTTTAAATGGCGAACAGCCATACCCTTGGGACCGGCTTCAGCCCCAGGATGTGATGAGCCGACATCGAGGTGCCAAACACCGCCGTCGATATGAACTCTTGGGCGGTATCAGCCTGTTATCCCCGGA
>NZ_CP081016.1:5197500-5901931 GCF_019646095.1 Pseudomonas sp. 2hn
AGATCGAGCGCCGCCCGCGCGGCGCATCGCGGCACAAGGCCGCTCCTACATCTGTTTCGGGCCAATCCCTCCTGGTCCGTCTTGTTGGTTCGACGCGGTTTCGGCGTGGGCGCCACTGGTTATCCTGCCGAACGCACCTCTACTGCCCTGCGGGAATGGCCGCGCGTGGTGACGATCCCCAGGAACGAGATCACGATCGCCAGGCTCAGGGTGGCAGTCACCTCAGCGCGGTGCTCCTCGGTGAACATCATCACGGCCAGGGCGCCACTGATGAACAGGATCACTGCCCAGGTCAGCCAGGGGAACAGCCACATGCGGAACTTGAGGTTGGCGTTCTCGCGCTCCAGCCGCCCACGCATGCGCAGTTGCGAAATGGCGATCACCAGGTACACCAGCAGGGCGATGGCCCCGGAACTGGCCAGCAGGAACTCGAACACGCCCTTGGGCGCGAAGTAGTTGAGGATGGCGATGGCCGCGCCGATCAGGGTGCTGCCGAACACCGCGGCGCGCGGGACACCCACCTTGGAAGTGTTCTTCAGCAAGGCCGGCGCATCACCCCGCTTGGCCAGCGAGTACATCATCCGCGAGGCGATATAGATAGAAGAGTTCATGCAGCTGGTTACCGCGATCAGCACCACGAAGTCGACCATCAGCGCCGCGTTGGGGATGTTCATGATTTCCAGCGCGCGCTGGTAGGAACCCACCACCGCCAACTGCGGGTCATTCCACGGCACCACCGAGATGATCACGAAGATCGACAATATATAGAAGGTGCTGATGCGCCAGATCACCGAGCGGGTGGCCTTGGCGATATTGCGCGCCGGGTCGCTGGACTCGGAGGCGGCGATGGTCACTGCCTCGGTGCCGATGAAGCTGAACATCACGGTGATGAAGGCGCCGACCACCGCGGACCAGCCCTTGGGCGCGAAGCCGCCGTGCTCGTCCACCAGCGTGCTCAGCCCACTGACCTCGCGCTCCGGCAACCAGCCCGCCAGCGCGGCGAAGCCCAGGCCGATGAAGCCGAGAATGGCGGTGACCTTGAGAATGGCGAACCAGAACTCGAATTCACCGTACTTGGCCACGCTGAACAGGTTGGTGCAGGCCAGCAGCAGTACCGAGGCCAGGGCGAAGATCCAGCTGTCCACCTGGGGGAACCAGGCGTTGAGCACGTGCCCGGCAGCCAGTGCCTCGATGGGGATCACCAGCACCCAGAACCACCAGTACAGCCAGCCGATGGTGTAGCCGGCCCAGCGGCCGATGGCCTGGTCGGCGTAGGTGGAGAACGAGCCGGTGTCGGGGTGGGCCACGGCCATTTCGCCGAGCATGCGCATGACCAGCACCACCAAGGTGCCGGCCACGAAATAGGAGAGGATGGTGGCCGGACCGGCCGCCGAGATGGCGTGCCCGGAGCCGACGAAGAGCCCCGCGCCGATGATGCCGGCAATGGACAGCATCGTTACGTGACGTGGCTTGAAACCTTGAGCAAGGTTGCCATCAGTTCCCACGGTGTTCATTGGTCTTGTTCTCTTTTTGCTGACACAAGGAAGGGACGGGCAGGCGCGGGCGAAACGGTCTCCTCGGCTAAGGGTGGAGTACGTTGCGCACGCTCTGTTACGGCCTTCTCAAGCGCCCGGGCAACGCACCGTGGGGATGCGGGCTTCACTTTAAGCCGGGCGCGGCGCGAGCAAAATGCTCGAAAACGTCAGACAACTGTTCGATCACGACACCGCGTACCCATGCACGTCAGTCAAGCCCCTCGGCATGCCTGTTTGCGTCAGTCGCGGTCACGCAGGTAGTCCCAGTAGAAGTTCACCACCGCGAACACCACGATCACCGTGACGATCATCAGGCCGATCTGCAGGTTGCTCATGGCGTTCTCCAATTGGCGATACCAGGGAATGAGGGGCTCGGCCGCGCAACGGGGCGCTCGGTTTGCGCAGGGGTCACGACAGGACGACGCCCACGGGCCAGGCGCTTGAGCGCCAGCACCATGAACACGCCCAACAGCATCATCGCCAGCACCAGCAAGGCATACGCCAGCCACCACGGCACGCCCGCGGTCATCATGCTGAACTCGGACATGCCGCCAATACTGGCGATCAGGTTCAGCGGCAGGAACACCACGTTGATCAGGGTGAGCTTGCGCAGGGTCTCGTTCATCGCGTTGTTGGCCAGGTTGCCACGGGCGTCCATCAAGCCGGCGAACACCGTCGAGTAGATCTCGGCCTGCTTGTGGCACTGGTTGTTCTCGATGACCAGGTCGTCGATCAGCGCCAGCACCTCGGGGTTGAAATGACGCTTCTCGCCATGGGCGCGCAGGCGCGAGAGCACCGCGCCATTGCTGTGGATGGCGTTGATGTAGTGGATCAGGCTCTCGCTGAGGTTGAACATCTGCATCAGGTGGTGGTTCTCCAGCGACTGCTCGAAGCGTTGCTGCAGTTCGCGGGCAACCATCTTGATCACCTTCAGGTGTCCCAGGTAGTGGTGCAGGTTGTCCAGCAGGATGGCCAACAACACATCCATCGGATCGTGCAGCGCATGGCGCTGCCCGAGGCCGTCGAGCAGGGAGGCGTCCGGGGCGATCAGCACCAGGTGGCCGTCGACCATCAGCATGCCGAACGAAGACACCTGGAAGGCGAAGCTGTCTCCCCCGGTGTAGCTCTCCGGGCGCTTCCAGATCAGGAACAGGCCATCGCGGTGCAGTTCGATGCGCGACACCTCGTCCGGGTCCAGCGCCGAAGCCAGGGCGTGGGCATCCAGGTGGAACCACGCCTGCAACAGTTCACGCTCGGCACTGTCCGGTTCGACGAACAGCAGCACCTCGCAATCGAGCCCCTCGCGCTTGCGCAACTGACCATGGGCCAGGCTGTAGCTTTCGATCATGCCAGCACCTCGTTACCAGGCTTGCCCCCGGCGCTTCTGCTCCAGGCGGCGGATGAATTCCTCCAGCACCAGGGTGTAGAGGTCGTCGTGCAGGTAGGCGTCTTCGATGCCGGCATCGAGGTTGGGGTTGTCGTTGACCTCGATCACCACCACCCGATCACCGACCTGCTTGAGGTCGACGCCGTACAGGCCATCGCCGATCAGGTTGGCGGCCTTCACCGCCAGCTCCACCACCGCACGCGGCGCCTCGTGCACGGCCAGGGTGCGGCACTCGCCGTTGACCTCGTCGCGCTGGGCCTGGTGGTTGAAGATTTGCCAGTGGCCCTTGGACATGAAGTACTGGCAGGCGAAGATCGGCTTGCGGTTGAGCACGCCGATACGCCAGTCGTATTCGGTGTAGAGGTATTCCTGGGCCAGCAGCAGCACCGAGTGCTCGAACAGTTCGGCAGTGGCGGCCTGGAGTTCGGCGGGGTCCTTGACCTTGATCACGCCCCGGGAGAAACAGCCGTCGGGAATCTTCAGCACCAGCGGAAAGCCCAGCCGCTCGCCGATGCCTTCCAGCGCCTGGGGGTTGTCGCGGTAGAGGATCTCGCTGGCCGGCATGGCCAGGCGATGGCTGCGCAGCAGGTCGGTCAGGTAGACCTTGTTGGTGCAGCGCAGGATCGAAGCCGGGTCGTCCATCACCACCAGCCCTTCGCTCTCGGCCTTCTTGGCGAAGCGATAGGTGTGGTTGTCGACGCTGGTGGTCTCGCGGATCAACAGCGCGTCGTATTCGGCCAGGCGGGCGTAGTCCTTCTTGCCGATCAGCTCGACGTCGACCCCCAGTTGGCGACCGGCACGAATGAAGTGCTCCAGCGCCTTGGGGTTGGATGGCGGCAACGCCTCATCGGGGTCGTGGAGGATCGCCAGGTCGTAACGCGCCACCCGCCGCGAGCGAGGCTGGCGCCAGATCCGGCGGCTGAAGCCATCGAGGGCGTTGGCGAAGGGGTCCTGCTGGTCTTCACGCAACTTGTGCAGCGCGCCGGCCTTGACCCCGGCGATATGCCAGGCGCTGGTCTTGCGGAACTCCACCAGCAGGATCGGGCACGGGAAACTTTCGAACAGCTGGCGGGCGATGTCCTGCAGCGGTTCCAGATCGGTACGGCCGAAATACAGGGTCAGGGTGAACCCTTCGGTTTCGCCGTAGGGGTGATTGGCCAGGGCACTCTCGAGGCTGCGCGCCATGTCGTCGAGGGCCAATCCGTATAACGACTTGCGGGTCAACTCACTGATACTTCTGACCGAGGGAATGACTTTATGCCCGCGCGCCTCGGCCAATAACGAACAATAATAACCGTGACCTAGATATTTATAATTACGACATAGATTTATGACCTGGACACGCTTGCCGTTATCGGCCTCGCGTGGCTCTTCCAGGTACTCCTGGGCCGTCACGACATCCTCGCTGGGCAGGTAAGAAGCCCAGTCTTCACGCCGCTCCACGATGATCACCAGCTGACTTGACTTGTTATCCAGGGTCAGTGGATAAATAACACCAGTTGTACTTGAGTGTGAACTTTCCCCGGGCCGGCCAGGTAAGGGTTCCTGAAACGATGACATGTTTGAAGCCCTGTGTTGGGTAGACACGGTTTCTATTAAGCACGAAGTTTTTCGAATGTCCCGTTTCATTACGCAACTTTTACGGCGGCCCTATGCACATCGAATTTCGCCTGGCAACTGTTGACGACCTGCCGGCCCTGCTGGCGCTGGAGAACCAGTGCTTCGCCCTCGACCGGCTGACCCCGCGCAGCTTTCGCTGGATGCTGTCCCACGCCAATGCCAGCCTGCTGGTGGCGCAACGCGACGGCCAGCTGATGGGCTATGCATTGCTGCTGTTCCACCGCGGCACCTCGCTGGCCCGGCTGTATTCCATCGCCATTGCCGAACAGGCGCGTGGCCATGGCCTTGGCGCCCGTCTGCTGGAACAGGCCGAGCGCTGCGCCCTGGAGCACGAGCGCGCCTACCTGCGGCTTGAGGTGCGCACCGACAATCCCAAGGCCATTGCCCTGTACGAACGCCATGGCTACCGGCGCTTCGCCCAGGTCGACGACTACTACGAGGACCACACCAGCGCCCTGCGTTACGAGAAGCGCATCCTCCAGCACCCGGCGGGCGAGACGCGACCGGTCCCCTACTACGCCCAGACCACCGACTTCACCTGCGGCCCGGCCTGCCTGCTGATGGCCATGGCCGCGCTGCAACCGCAGCGCCCGCCGAGCCGTCGCGAGGAACTGCGCCTGTGGCGCGAGGCGACCACTGTGTTCATGACCTCCGGCCACGGCGGCTGCAGCCCTCACGGGCTGGCGCTGGCCGCCTGGCGCCGGGGGTTTCGCGTGCAACTACGGCTCAATACCGAGGGGCCGCTGTTTCTCGATGGCGTGCGCCAGCCCGGCAAGAAGGAGGTCATGCGCCTGGTCCATGAGGACTTCTGCGCCGAGCTGCAGGAAAGCGACGTGGTCATCGCCCGGCAGGCGCCGAATCTGCCCCGGGTGCTGGCCGAAGGCGGCCTGGCGCTGGTGCTGATCAGCAACTACCGGTTGACCGGCAGCAAGGCGCCGCACTGGGTGCTGGTCACCGCCTGCGACGACGACTTCGTCTACCTGCACGACCCCGACACCGACCACGCTCGCCACCGCCAGGCCCTGGACTGCCAGCACCTGCCGGTCAGCCACCAGGAGTTCCAGCGCATGAGCCTGTTCGGCGGGCGCAAGTTGCGGGCGGCGGTGGTGGTGTACGCAAAGGCGGCGTAAACGAAAAAAGCCCCGGCGGGCCGGGGCGGTGCTGCACGGGCGTCTGCCTACGCCCGACCGGAAACACCGGTGGCAGCAGGAAATGTTTGCAGGGTCCCTACCGGCCCTATCGCGGGGCAAGCCCGCTCCCACGCCACGCATTGCTCGTGAGAGCGGGCTTGCCCCGCGACAAGGCCGGTACGTGTTCGATCAGCGCACCAGGCACGGCCGCTTGTTATCGAAAGTCCACCCCGGGATCAGGTACTGCATGGCCACGCTGTCATCCCGAGCCCCCAGTCCCATGTTGCGATAGCACTCATGGGCCTTGGCCAACTGGTCCTCGTCCAGTTCGACTCCGAGCCCCGGACGCTCCGGCACACGCACATGGCCATCGATGATGCGCAGCGGTTCGCGGGTCAGGCGCTGGCCGTCCTGCCAGATCCAGTGGGTGTCGATTGCGGTGATCTCGCCGGGCGCAGCTGCCGCCACCTGGGTGAACATCGCCAGTGAGATGTCGAAGTGATTGTTCGAATGCGAGCCCCAGGTCAGTCCCCAGTCATGGCACATCTGCGCCACCCGCACCGATCCCTGCAAGGTCCAGAAATGCGGGTCGGCCAGAGGGATGTCCACCGCCTGGGACTGGATCGCATGGCCCATCTGCCGCCAGTCGGTGGCGATCATGTTGGTGGCGGTGGGCAGGCCAGTGGCGCGACGGAACTCGGCCATGACCTCACGCCCGGAATAGCCGTTCTCGGCACCGCATGGGTCCTCGGCATAGGCCAGCACGGCGTGCTTGTCGCGGCACAGGGCGATGGCCTCCTTGAGTGACCAGGCGCCATTGGGATCAAGGGTGATGCGCGCCTCGGGGAAGCGCTCGGCCAGCGCCGTGACCGCCTCCATCTCCTCCTCGCCGCGCAGCACGCCGCCCTTGAGCTTGAAGTCGTTGAAGCCATAGCGGGCCTGGGCCGCCTCGGCCAGGCGCACCACTGTTTCCGGGGTCAGGGCCTGCTCATGGCGCAGCCTGAACCAGGCGTCGTCGGCATCGGCCTCGTTGCGATACGCAAGGTCAGTACGCCGACGATCACCGATGTAGAACAGGTACCCCAGCATCTTGACCGCCTCGCGCTGCTGGCCTTCGCCCAACAGGGCGGCCATGGGCACGCCCAGGTGCTGCCCAAGCAGGTCGAGCAGGGCCGACTCGATGGCGGTGACGGCGTGCACGGTGATGCGCAGATCGAAGGTCTGCAACCCGCGGCCACCCGCATCACGGTTGGCAAAAACCTGGCGCATGGCGTTGAGCACGCGCTGGTAGTGCCCGATAGGCTGGCCGACCACCAGGGCGCGGGCATCCTCGAGGGTCTGGCGGATCTTCTCGCCGCCGGGCACCTCGCCCAGCCCGGTGTTGCCGGCGCTGTCGCGCAGCACCACGACATTGCGGGTGAAGAACGGGCCATGGGCGCCACTGAGGTTGAGCAGCATGCTGTCGTGTCCGGCCACCGGAATCACCCGCAGGTCGGTGACCACTGGCGTGCCGAGGTGAGCCTGGGGGGTTGTCTGCATGTTCATGGAGATCTCTCTCGGGGTCAGTTGGCCGAAGCGGCCTTGAGGTCAGGGGAAGCCGCGCCCTTGGGACGCATGCGCACGAAGAACACGGCAATGGCGGCCAGCACAGAGGTCACCGCCAGGCCGTACAGGCCGCCCTGGATCGAGCCGGTCTGTTGCTCGAGCAAACCGAAGGTGGTCGGCGCGACAAAGCCGCCGAGGTTGCCCACCGAGTTGATCAGGGCGATGACCGCCGCGGCGATGCGTGCATCCAGGTAGCCTTGGGGGATCGGCCAGAACAGTGACGAGGCGGCCTTGAAGCCGATGGCGGCGAAGCACACCGCGACGAAGGCGAACACCGGACCACCGGTGGTGGACATGAACATGCCGCAAGCCGCCACCAGCAGTGCCGCAGCGACCCAGGCCTGCTGGAACTTCCAGCGCTTGGCACAGGCGGCGAAGGCGTACATGGCGATGATCGAGATCAGCCAGGGGATCGAGTTGAAAAAGCCAACCTGCAGATCACTCAAATCGCCCATGCGCTTGATGATGCTCGGCAGCCAGAAGGTCGCGGCGTAGATGGTCAGCTGGATGCAGAAGTAGATCAGGCAGAACAGCACGATCTGGCGGTCCTTGAGCAGGCGCCAGGCCGAGACCTTGGTCATGCCGCCGGCCTCGCGTTCGCGTTGCTCCAAGTCGATGGCGGCCACCAGCGCGTCTTGCTCTTCGCGGCTCAGCCATTTGGCGTCATGGGGCTTGGAGTCGAGCCAGAAGAACACGAAGAAGCACAGCAAAACCGAGGCCATGCCTTCGATGAACAGCATCCATTGCCAACCGTGCATCCCCATGCCCTGGATCTGCATCAGCGCCCCGGCCAGAGGCCCGGAGATCAGCGAGGCGAAGGCCGAGCCGCTGAGGAAGATGGCGATGGCCTTGCCACGCTCGGCGGCCGGCAGCCAGCGGGTGAAGTAGTAGATCACCCCGGGGAAGAACCCGGCCTCTGCCACTCCAAGCAGAAAACGCAGCACGTAGAACTGGGTTTCGGTCTGCACGAAAGCCATGGCCGTGGCCACCAGCCCCCAGGTAAACATGATGCGGGTCAGCCACAGGCGCGCGCCGACCCGCTGCAGGAGCATGTTCGACGGCACTTCGAACAGCGCATAGCCGATGAAGAACAGGCCGGCGCCGAAGCCGTAGGCCGCCGCGCTGATGCCCAGGTCGCTTTCCAGGTGCGGGCGGACGAAGCCGATGTTGACGCGGTCCAGGTAGTTGACGATGAACATGATGACGAACAGCGGCAGGACATGGCGCTTGACCTTGGCCACGGCGCTGGCGAGCGCGTGCGCAGACGGATCTGGGGTGTCGTTCATGGGGGCTCCCACTCATTGTTTTTATTGGGGGGCTGGTGGTGGACAGCGAGTTGTCTGACCTCCAGGTGAGAGAAAGCATATTCCCGAGGAAGTTGTACGACAACGGCATTTTTTCAGATAAATCGCAAAATACAAGCTATTTAATGGATAAGATCGGTTAAATATCCAAAAATTAGAACACTGACGCTGACAATAGGTAGCCAATTTCCAGATCAAAAAAATCTTTGCGCCCAACTTGTCATACAAGTAGATTGACGATGCTCATGCAGCCTCCATGGCAATCGCCAGGCAAGCTCACATCACCTGAGAACCTCTGATGTCCCGCGCCCACGACCTGGTCTCCCGCCTGACCCAGCAGATCCTCCTCGGCACCTACGCACCGGGCGACCGACTTCCCTCGGAAAACACCCTGGTGCGCGACCACGCCATCAGCCGCACCGTGGTCCGCGAGGCACTATCGAAACTTCAGGCCTCGGGCCTGGTGGAAACACGCCACGGCATCGGCACCTTCGTCATCGAGCGCCAGGCCCAGTCCGGGCTGCGGGTGGGTCCGGAAAGCGCGGCCAGCGTGCGCGACCTGCTGGAGTTGCGCCTCGGCCTGGAAGGCCAGGCCGCCGCCCTCGCCGCCCTGCGTCGCGACGAGCGCCAGCTGGCGCAGATGCGCCAGGCGCTGGACGACTACCAGGACCTGGCCGCCGCCGGTGATAGCTGCATCGAAGCCGACCGGCGCTTTCACTTGCTGATCGCCGAGGCCACCGGCAACCTGTATTTCGGCGAGATGATGGCGCACCTGGGGACGGCGCTGATTCCCCGCAATCGTATCGCCCAGGCCGAACGCGCCGGGGCCAGGCTGGCCAGGCACGCGTACCTGGCGAACCTGGAGCACGAGGCGATCCTCAACGCCATCCGCCGGCAGGACCCGGACGCGGCGCGGGCAGCCATGTGCCTGCATCTGTCCAACAGCCGGGATCGGCTGGTGCCGGAGTGAAGACCGCGCCGCGTCCGGGTACAAACCCTTACAACTTTTCATCCACGCTGCGGTTAACGTTCACCCTCACTTCACGGACAGGTATGGACGCCATGGCCCCCCTCCTCGACGACCCCGCACTCACGCAGGTCGAGCACTACCGCGACGACCCGCACCTGCGCGCCGAACTCAACACCCTCACCCGCCAGACCTACGGCTTCGACTTCGAAGCCTGGTACCAGGCCGGCTTCTGGCAAGCCGACAACCAGCCGTGCTCGCTGGTTCGCGACGGGAAGATGCTGGCCAACGCCTCGGCCAACCTGCTCGACTTCACCCTGGATGGCCAGCCCCTGCGTTGCGTCCAGATCGGTACGGTAATGACCGCGCCCGAAGCACAGGGACGTGGCTACAGCCGTTACCTGATGGAGGTGCTGGTGGAGCGCTGGGCAGGTAACTGCGACCTGCTGTACCTGTTCGCCAACAGCACGGTGCTGGATCTCTATCCCAGGTTCGGTTTTCGCCGAGTGGTCGAACACGAGTACTACCAGCCCTGGTCGGCGCAACCACGGGCCACGACCTTCCACCTGGTGAACCTGGATGATGGCGATCAACGCCAACGCTTCATCGATGCGGTGGAAAAGAGTTGTCCACAGGCGCGATTGAGCCTGATGCCGAATGTGCCGCTGACGATGTTCTATTGCGATGGGCCATACCGGGAGGCCGTGTTCCATTCCTCAGCGCACGAGGCCTATGTGGTGATGGAACAGGATGGCGAGCGGATGGTGCTGGTGGACGTGTTCTGCGAACGCGAACTGGCGCTGGCCGATGTGCTGGCCGAGCTGGTCACCTCAACCACGCGGGAGGTGGTGCTGGGGTTCGCGCCGCTGAACTGCGAAGGCTTCGCGGCGCGTGTTGTGGATAACGATGATGCGCTGTTCGTCTGGGGAGCGGCACCTACCCGTGTCGATGGGCAGGTGCTGATGTTTCCATTGCTCTCGCATACCTGAGTCGCGGGGCAAGCCTGCTCCCACGTCACCAGGTCAGGCAGATCTTGCCGAAATGCTTGTTGCTCTCCTGGTACTTGAAGGCCTCGACCATCTGCTCCAGCTCGAAATGCTTGTCCACCACCGGCCGCAGGCCATTGGCGTCGATGGCGCGGACCATCGCCTGCTGCTGGGCGCGGCTGCCCACCAGCACGCCCTGCAGGCGGATCTGCCGCACCAGTGCCTGCACCAGCGGCAGCTGCCCGGCCACGCCGGTGAGGATGCCGATCAGCGACACATGCCCACCGATGCGCGCGGCGATCATCGACTGCTCCAGCGTGGCCGGGCCACCGACTTCGATCACATGGTCCACGCCGCGTCCGTCGGTCAGCGCACGGACCTTTTCGCCCCAGACGGGCGTGGTCTTGTAGTTGATCAGGTGATCTGCGCCAAGCGCCTTGAGACGCTCCAGCTTGGCATCGCTGGACGAGGTGGCGATCACCGTGGCGCCGGCCAGCTTGGCGAATTGCAGGGCGAAGATCGACACGCCACCGGTGCCCTGCACCAGCACGCTGTCGCCAGGTTTGAGGTGGTCATCGCTCATCAGGGCGCGCCAGGCGGTGAGGCCGGCGGTGGTCAGGGTCGCCGACTCGGCATGGCTGTAGCCCTTGGGCGCGAAGGTGAAAGAGGTGGCCCGGGCGGTTACCTGTTCACGGGCATAGCCGTCGATGCCGTCACCCGGCACGCTGGCAAAGCCCTCGGCCTGGGCCTGCCCATCGAGCCAGTCGGGGAAGAAGGTGCTGACCACCGTATCACCGACCTGGAACTCGCTGACCCCGGCGCCCACCGCAATCACCTCGCCAGCGCCGTCGGCCATGGGGATGCGCCGCTCGCTCGGCCCCCACATGCCGCTGACCACGGCGAAATCGTGATAGTTGAGGGAACTGGCGTGCAGGCGCACGGTGATCTCGCCGGCCTTGGGCGCGGCGGTTTCGCAGGTGCCGGCCTGGACCTTGTCGTAGCCGCCGCCGGGCAGGACGTAGAGGGCCTTGGTGGTCATGGGTGGGTCTCCATCGTGGGAAAAGGTGCAGTGCAGCTTAGACAGGTCTGGGTGATCGCGGGGGCAAGCCATCGCCAAGGTGACACCATTCCCCTGTAGGAGCGGCCTTGTGTCGCGAAAGGGCTGCGAAGCAGCCCCGGCTTGATGTTAGAGCCAAGATAGCTGGGGCCGCTGCGCGGCCCTTTCGCGGCACAAGGCCGCTCCTACAGTGGATCGTGGGCCGTCAGCCGAGCAACGCCCTCAACGCCCAGCAATCGGCCGCATGCCAGTCGGCCAGATGCGGCCATGGGTTGTCCGGCAGGTTGACCAATACGGTGCGGGTGCCTGCGGCCCGGCCACAGTCGAGGTCGAAGCGGTAGTCACCGACCATCACCATTTCAGCTGGGCTCACGTCCCAGGCCCGGGCGATCTGCAGCAGCCCGTCAGGGCTGGGCTTGGGCGCCGCCTCGTCGCGCCCGAGGATGTGCTCGACCGGGAAGCAGTCGGCCAGGCCGATGGCCTCGAGGGTGACATGGGCCAGTTCGCGGGCATTGCGGGTGAGGATGGCCAGCCGGCAGTCACGCCCGGCCAGCTCACGCACCAGCTCCACCGCGCCGTCCGCGGCCTTCGAGGCAATCGCCAGGTCGCGCTCGTGTTCCAGCAGCCAGGCATGCTTGGCCGCCGCTTCCGCCGCCGGCAAGGCAGCCAGGTGGGTGAGGATGTCGTGGTCGGACGGAATGTCGAGCGCCTCGCGGATGGCCGCGAAGTCATGCACGGCGACCGTCAGGGTGCCATCCATGTCGAACACCCAGTGGCGAATGTCCCCCAGGTTCATGCCCAGTCCTTGCGATGGCGGATCAGGCCTTCCTGGGTGGACGAGGCCACCAGCTGCCCGGCGCGGTTGAAGATGCTGCCACGGCAGAAGCCGCGGGCATTGCCGGCCCAGGGGCTGTCGGTGGCGTACAGCAGCCACTCGTCGGCGCGCAGGTCACGGTGGAACCACAGCGAATGGTCGAGGCTGGCGATCTGCATGTCCTTGCGCCACACCGACTTGCCATGGGGCAGCAAGGATGTGGTCAGCAGGCCGAAGTCCGAGGCATAGGCCAGCAGGTACTTGTGCAGCGCCGGGATGTCCGGGAGGTTGCCATCGGCGCGGAACCAGGCGTACTTGATTGGCTCGCCCGGCTTGGGGTCGAACGGATCACGCTCGGTGATCGGGCGGATCTCGATGGGCTTGGCGCACAGCACCTTTTCGCGGATGCGCTCGGGCAGCTTGTCGGCCATGGCACTGGCCAGCTCGACTTCGCTGGGCAGGTTTTCCGGGCCGACCACGTCCGGCATCTGCGCCTGGTGCTCGAAACCATCCTCGTCGTACTGAAACGAGGCGCTGCAGGTGAAGATCGGCTGGCCCTTCTGGATCGCCGTGACCCGCCGGGTGCTGAAGCTGCCGCCGTCGCGCACGCGGTCCACCGAATAGACCACCGGCATGCTGGCATCGCCCGGGCGCAGGAAGTACCCGTGCAGCGAATGCACGTGGCGGGCGTCCTCGACCGTCTGGCTGGCCGCCGACAGCGACTGGCCGAGCACCTGGCCACCGTACAGCTGGCGGAAGCCCAGGTCCTGGCTGCGTCCGCGGAACAGGTTCTCCTCGATGGACTCGAGGCTCAGCAAGTCGACCAGATCGTCGAGTACGTGGCTCATGGGGTTCTCCTGGCAAGGCAATACGGCGCGGTTATACCGGCGAATGATACAGGGTTTTGCCGTTCGTCCCGTCGTACGAATGGCGACCTATTCAGCCGCGCAGGTTCTGTTGCCAACGCTCGCGGTCGATGCGGTACAGCACATGGGGGCGCAGCGGGTCGCCGACGGGCAGGCGCGGGTGCTCGAAGCTGCCCGCCAGGTCCTGGACCATGCCGATGGCCTGCATCACCTTCTGCGACGGCAGGTTGGCCTCGGTGGTGAACGACACCACCTCGTCCAGGTGCAGCTGGGCGAAGGCACAGCGCAGGCAGGCCCAGGCCGCCTCGCTGGCGAAGCCCAGACCCCAGTGGCGACGGGCCAGGCGCCAGCCGATCTCCACCGCCGGGCCGAACGGGGCGTCGAAGTTGACGTTGAGCAGGCCGGTCATGCCGATGAAGGCGCCGCTGTCCTTGCGCTCCAGGGCCCACAGGCCGAAGCCGTACTCGTTGAAATGGCCACGGATGCGGCCGATCAGCGCCGCCGCCTCGACCCGGGTCATCGGCGCGGGGAAATAGCGCATCACCTGCGGGTCGGCGCACAGGGCGGCGAACTCGCGCAGGTCGTCATCCTGCCATTGGCGCAAGACCAGGCGCGGGCTTTCCAGTTCCAGGAGGGGGGTCATCGGCACGGCTCCGAAATCACGGTCTGGCAGTGTACAGCGTAGGCCGCGCGCATCGGCCAGCCGATGCTTTTTTCACATCGGCTTCACCGCCCCCCGACAGACCGCTTCGCACAATGCCGACACTACCGCGGCCTTCGTCGACGCCGCATTGCCATCGGAGTGACGCATGCACCCCAGCAACACCCTGCACAACCCGGCCCTGCTGGCCCCCCGCAAACGCCGCCGCTCGCGCACCACGATCAGCGCTGCCATCGGCCTGCTCCTGGCACTGGTCGGGGCCAGCACCTGGCTAGCGACGAGGACGCACATCGTGAACCTTGGCAACGAGCAACAGTTGAGCGACAGCGGCCTGCTGCAGGACTGGAAGGAAGGCGCGGTGATCGTGATGATTCGCCATGCCGAACGCTGCGACAGTGCCCCGGGGCCGTGCCTGGACGATCCGACCGGCATCACCCTGTCCGGCAGCCAGGCGGCGCAACGGGTCGGCCAGGGCCTGCAGCAACTGGGGCTGGCCGGCGCCGACCTGCTCAGCAGCCCGAAGCTGCGCACCCGCCAGACCGCGCACTTCATCCTCGGCCAGGCCGTGACCAGTGAAGACTGGCTGGAGCGCTGCGACCACCCGTTCCCGGCCGAGGCCATGGCCCGCAAGCGGCCCGGGCACAACCTGGTGCTGGTGACCCACAACGGTTGCATCGATCACTTCGCCCGCCAGCAGCATGTACCGGGCGGCGAGCGCGAGAGCGGTTATGCCAGCGCGCTGTTCGTGTCGGTGGATGGCAACGGCAAGGCGCGAATCCTTGGACGGATGAACGAACCGGACTGGCAAAGGGTACTGGCCTCGGCCGACAAGTGATCGGCTATCGGCAATTCGCCAGCCCCTGTGGGAGCGGGTTTACCCGCGAAGCAGCCAGCGCGGTCTCTGGCACCCGCTACGCGGGTGATCGCGGGTGAACCCGCTCCCACAGAAGCCACCAAAGCTGGCAAGATCGGTGCTCGCCCCTACCGCGCCGACACCATGCCCCTGCCGCTGATCTACCACGACGACTACAGCCCCGAGTTCCCACCGGACCATCGTTTCCCGATGGACAAGTTCCGCCTGTTGCGCGATCACCTGGTGGACAGCGGCCTGACCACCGACGCCGCCCTGCTGCGCCCCGAGATCTGCCCCAACGACATCCTCGCCCTGGCCCATGACCGCGACTACATCGAGCGCTACATGAACGGCGAACTGTCCCGCGAGGACCAGCGCCGCCTCGGCCTGCCCTGGAGCGAAGCCCTGGCCCGGCGCACCGTGCGCGCCGTGGGCGGTTCGCTGCTGACCGCCGAGCAGGCGCTGCAACACGGCATCGCCTGCCACCTGGCCGGCGGCACCCATCACGCCCACTACGATCACCCGGCCGGTTTCTGCATCTTCAACGACCTGGCGGTGATCAGCCGCTACCTGCTGGAGGCCGGTCGCGTGCACCGGGTGCTGATCTTCGACTGCGACGTGCACCAGGGCGATGGCACCGCGCGCATGCTCCACGACACGCCGGAGGCGATCACCGTGTCGCTGCACTGCGAGCAGAACTTCCCGGCACGCAAGGCCCAGAGCGACTGGGACATCCCCCTGCCCCGCGGCATGCACGACGATGCCTACCTCAAGGTGGTCGAAGACGCGCTGAATTACCTGCTGCCGCTGTACCAGCCCGACCTGGTGCTGTACGACGCCGGCGTCGATGTGCACAAGGACGACGCCCTGGGCTACCTGCAACTGACCGACGCAGGCCTGGCCGCCCGCGACGAACACGTGTTGCGCCAGTGCCTGGGCCGCGACATCCCGGTGGTGGGCGTGATCGGCGGCGGCTACAGCAAGGACCGCGAAGCCCTGGCCCGGCGCCACGGCATCCTCCACCACAGCGCGGCGCGGGTGCTCGGTTGTTCACAATGACTGTGGAACCGCTTGTGGATAACCTGCGGGAAAGCCGCTCCAGCCCTTTAACTGCCTGAGCTGCAAAGAGTTGGTCGTTTTTTGAGCAGTGTCGTGGCAGGCCCCGCTGAGGTAGAATGCGCGGTCTTTTCCACAGCCTGTCGCCCGCCATGAACGATCCCCGCCCCGCCTCCCGCCCCCTCGTCGCCGTGATCGGCGGCGGCCCCGCCGGCCTGATGGCCGCCGAGACCCTGGCCCGGCGCGGGATGGCAGTCGAAGTGTTCGACGCCATGCCTTCGGTGGGCCGCAAGTTCCTGCTGGCCGGCGTCGGCGGCATGAACATCACCCATTCCGAGCCCTACCCCGCCTTCATCGGCCGTTACGGCGCACGCCAGGTCGAGGTCGACACGCTGCTGCGCGACTTCGACGGCGAAGCCCTGCGCCAATGGATTCACGCCCTGGGCATCGAAACCTTCGTCGGTACCTCGGGCCGCGTGTTCCCTCGCGACATGAAGGCCGCGCCGCTGCTGCGTGCCTGGCTCAAGCGCCTGCGTGAGTCCGGCGTGGTTATCCACACCCGGCACCGCTGGCTGGGCTGGACAGCCGATGGCGCCCTGCGGATGAGTTATCCACAAGGCGAGTTGCAGGTACGGGCCGATGCCGTGGTACTGGCCCTGGGTGGCGGCAGCTGGGCGCGCCTGGGCTCGGACGGCGCCTGGGTGTCACTGCTGGCCGAACGCGGTGTGGATATCTCTGCGCTGCGGGCGAGCAACTGCGGTTTCGAGGTCGAGGGCTGGAGCGATCTGCTCAAGGACAAGTTCGCCGGCGCCCCGCTGAAGAACATCGCCCTCGGGGTGCCTGGCACCGCCTCGCGCAAGGGCGAATTCATCCTCACCGCCCAAGGGGTGGAGGGTAGCCTGGTGTATGCCTGGTCGGCGGCGCTGCGTGAAGCGATCGACCGCGACGGGCGGGCGACGCTGCTGCTCGACCTGCTGCCGGACCGGCCTGTGGACAAGATTGCCCAGGCCCTTGCCAAGCCCAGGGGCTCACGCTCGATGGCTAAGCACCTGCACGGCCAGCTCGGGATCGACGGGGTGAAGGCGGCCTTGTTGCGCGAGCTGACCGACCAGGCGACCTTTGCCGACCCCGAGCGCCTGGCGGCGGCGATCAAGTCATTGCCGATCGTGCTGGTGAGGACCCGGCCGCTGGATGAGGCGATCAGCAGTGCCGGTGGCGTGCGCTTCGAAGGGTTGGATGAGGGGCTGATGGTGCGCAACCTGCCTGGGGTGTTCTGCGCGGGGGAGATGCTGGATTGGGAGGCACCGACTGGCGGGTACTTGCTGACGGCGTGTTTCGCCAGTGGATTCCGGGCTGGGAGCGCGGCGGCGGATTGGCTGGCGTGGACAGCCTGAACAGGCACTCAATGCACAAAACATGATCCACTGGTTCAAATGTGACTCGTGGGAGCGGGCTTGCCCCGCGATGCGGCGCATGGCACCGGCGTTGCCGGTGATCGCGGGTCAAGCCCGCTCCCACGGAGGGTGCTTCGGCTACAGGCCATTTAACGCTTACGCGGCTTGCCCCCAAAGCTCGGCACCTTGCGCACGGCCTTGACCGCCGGCGCCGAAGTCCCCGCCTCCTCGCTGTCCATCCAGCGCCCCAGGCCACGCTTGGCGCTGTTCTCTTTCGGCTTCTTGGGCTTCTTCGGCTTCTTCAGCACCTGGCCACTGGCGTCGGTCACCGGCACCCGGTGGTCGGGGATGAAGTCCGGCTCCTCGTGGCGCGGCAGCACCTGACGGATCAGCGTCTCGATCGACGCCAGCAGTTGCACCTCGTCGGCGCACACCAGCGAGATCGCCTCGCCCTTGTTGCCCGCGCGACCGGTACGGCCAATACGGTGCACATAGTCCTCGGCGACGATCGGCAGATCGAGGTTGACCACCAGCGGCAGGTCATCGATATCCAGGCCGCGGGCGGCCACATCGGTGGCCACCAGCACCTGGACCTCACGCGCCTTGAAGCTGTCCAGGGCGCGCTGGCGGGTGGCCTGCGGGCGATCGCCGTGGATACCGTCGGCGTTCACGCCCTCGGCCAGCAGACGCTCGACCAGCTGATCCACGCCATTGCGGGTCTTGGCGAACACCAGCACCTGCTTCCAGCGCTGCTTGCGCAGCAGGTGGCAGAACAGGTCGGCCTTGCGCTTCTTGTCCACCGGCACCAGCCATTGCTTGACCGTGTTGGCAGCGGCATTTCGCGGGCTGACCTCGATGCTCAGCGGGTCGTTCAGCGCCAGACCCGCGAGCATACGGATCTGGTCAGAGAAGGTGGCGGAGAACAGCAACGTCTGGCGCTTGCGCGGCAACGCTGCGTACACCGCCTGCAGCTCCTCGGCGAAACCCAGGTCGAGCATGCGGTCGGCTTCGTCGAGCACCAGGGTCTGCACCTGGCCGAACTTGATGGCGTTCTGGCGGAACAGGTCGAGCAGACGGCCCGGGGTGGCCACCAGCAGGTCGACGCCGCGGCGCAGGCGCATCATCTGCGGGTTGATGCTGACGCCACCGTATACCGCGTAGGTGGACAGCGGCAGGTTCTCGGCGTACTCACGCACGTTGGCGTGAACCTGCTCGGCCAGCTCGCGGGTCGGCACCAGCACCAGCGCGCGCACCGAGTTGCTGGCGACCTTCTCCCCTTCCAGCGCCAGGCGCTGCAGCACCGGCAGGGCGAAGCCGGCGGTCTTGCCGGTGCCGGTCTGGGCAGCGGCCATCAGGTCGCGGCCGGCGAGCACCGCAGGGATGGCCTTGGCCTGGACCGGGGTGGGCGTGGTGTAGTCCAGCGTCTGCAAGGTGCGCAGCAGCGGTTCGATCAGGCCGAGTTGGGCGAAATTCATGGCAATACCGTCAGGGGGTTCAGCGAAGGCGGCAAGTTTACCCCAGTGCCACGATGGCCGGTATTTACTTGCATACCCCTTCTTTAAGCGGCACGGGCTGCTCCGGCGACTTGCGCCACTGCGGCAGGCCGATCAGCACCACCGCGCCGATGATCACCGCCATGGCCACGCACTCCTCGGCGCCGATCTGCTCGCCGGCGAAGACGATCCCCAGCAGCACCGCCACCGCAGGATTGACGTAGGCATAGCTGGTGGCTGCCGCCGGGCGCACGTGCTTGAGCAGGTACATGTAGGAACTGAACGCCAGGATCGAGCCGAAGAACACCAGGTAGGCCAGCGCCCCCCAACCGGCAGCGGTGGGCATCTGGGTCAGGCGCTCGCCGCTGACGGCACTGCCGATCAGCAACGCAGCGCCGCCCACCAGCATTTCCGCGGCACTGGCCATCGCCCCCTGGGGCAGCGGCAGGCTCTTGCTCCACACCGATCCGAAGGCCCAGGCCGCCGCGGCGAACAGGATCAGCGCCGCGCCCATGGGGCTGGCCTGCAGGTTCGAACCCATGTTGAGCATGCCGATACCGACCAGCCCGAGGGCGATCCCCGCCCACTCCAGGCGCGAATTGCGATGGCCGAAGAACAGGCCGAACACCAGGGTGAACAGCGGCACCGTGGCCACCGCCAACGCCGCCACGCCCGAGGCGACCCCGGCATGCTCGGCCAGGGTCACCCCACCATTGCCGCAACTGAGCAGCAGGAAACCGATCGCCCCGGCCGCGCGCCACTGGGGCCAGGTAGGCGCCGGCACGCCGCGCCAGCGCAGGAAGCCATACAGCAGGCTGCCGGCAATCACGAACCGCACCCCGGCCATCAGCATCGGCGGCCAGGACTCCACGCCGATGCGAATAAACAGGTAGGTCGAGCCCCAGACCAGGTACAGGGCGAGAAAGGCGCCGACAAGCAACAACGGGAAGCGACGGGAGGAGGACATGGCAAGGGCTCGAAATCCGTTTACGGGTGGATTAGTTTAGAAAGGCCCAGGCGCAAACTTAAGTTACAAAACACGTTTAAAACACCGAAACACTTTGCAAAGCATGGTTATGCAGTGCCTTTCCAATCGATTGCAAAGTCAGCAGGAGTCACCATGGACAAGTACGACCGCATGCTCCTCGCCGCCCTGCTGGAAAATGGCCGGGCCACCTACGCGCAACTGGCGCGCCAGGTCAATCTTTCGGCCCCGGCGGTGGCCGAGCGGGTGGCCAAGCTGGAAGCCAGCGGGGTGATCAGCGGCTACACGGCCAAGGTCGACCTGGAGAAGATCGGCCTGCCGATCCAGTGCGTGATGGAACTGCGCCTGGCCAGTCATGGCAACCAGCAGGCCTACGAGGATTTGGAGAAGATCCCCGAACTCACCGAATGCCATCGGGTGACCGGCGACCCGTGCGTGATCATGCAGGCGGCCGTCACTTCGATGGGTGAACTGGAAGCACTGATCAACCGCGTGTCGCAACTGGGCTTCACCAAGACGTCGATCATCCTGTCGAGCGCGGTGGCGCGACGGGTGCCGCTGGGGCATCTGGAAGGCAATGGCAAGAAAGGCTGAAGCCCTCCCACATCCGCTTCCTGCCCGCAGCATGACAGGTCAGTGGCGCAGCAGCAGCCGGCCCTCGATAGGCACGTAGCGGCTTGCGGCGCGGATCACCGACAACGCGGTCAACCCCGGCACACCGTACACGACGGTTTCCACGCCATGGCGTTGCATCGCCCGCTCCAGCAACAAGTCGAAATCACCGTCGCCCGAGGCCAGCACCACCTGGTCGACCCGCGCCGCCGCCTCGATGACATCAAGGGTGATGCCCACATCCCAGTCGCCCTTGGCCGAGCCATCGGCGCGCTGGATGAAAGGCTTGAGGCGCACGTCGAACCCAAGGTTGCGCAGGATCTGCTGGAACTGCTGCTGCTTGCTGTCACCACGGTCGATGGCATAGGCCACCGCCTCGACGATCTGCCCTTCGCGGCTGACCTCGGCCCACAGCGCGGCGTAGTTGAAATGACAGCCATGACCTTGGCGAACCGTGTAGTAGAGGTTCTGCACATCGGCGAACAGCGCGATTTTCTTCACCTGAAGCCTCTTACTGGCAGTGGCAAACGATCGCGGGGCAAGCCCGCTCCCACCAAAGCCTGGGAGCGGGCTTGCCCCGCGATAGGAAGCAGCAGTATGCCAGAGCCCTCAGACGTAGTCGTCGTCCGAGAAGAAGCCGCCATCGTCACCGCTGTAATCGGCATCGGCATAACCGCCCTGGTCATTGCCCCAGCCACCGTTGTCCGCCACCTGGCGCTGGCTGTCCTGGTCGTTCCAGCCGCCAGCGTCGCTGGCCGGCGCCGGCTCTTCCTTGATCACCTCGACGATTTCTTCAGGCTGCGAATGATGGTTGAACAGGCTGCTGATGCCCTGGGCCAGCAACACGCCACCGGCCACACCCGCGGCGGTCTGCATGGCACCGCCGAGGAAGCTGCTGGCGCCGCTGCGCGCCGGGGCGGGCGCCGCGCCGAAGCCCTGCTGCGGTGGTGGCGGGGCGTAGGCCTGGGGCGCCGGTTCACGCCAGCCTCCCGAGGAAGTCGGCGGCGGCGCGACCGGGCGCTGCGGCTCTGGATGGCGGGCTCCCGCGCCGAAGATGCTGGAGAGGAAACCACCACCACCGCTGGGTCGGCTCGCATCCACTTGCGCGCGCGCCTGGCGCAGCTCGGCCTCGAGCTGCTTGTTCTGCTCGTCCAGGCGCTTGAGCGCCGCCTCCTGGACCAGGATCGCCTGAGCCATGTAGTAAGGCGCCGCCGGCTGCTGGCGCAGGTGCTCCTCGATGCGCGCCTGAGCCTGGGCATCGCGCGGCTGGGCCGGGTCCTCGGCTTGCTTGAGACGGCCGAACAGGCCATCGATCAGGGTTTGTTCTTCAGTGTTCATCGGGGCAACCTCGTGCGCTGAACAGGACATCGGACAGCGTCAAAGATGGAGGCCCGGGCGGAACGATTCAATTGTCCGGGCCATGAAACTTTTTTCAGCAAGCGGGCCGACTGGGCTAAAGTTACGCCCTGCTTTTTCTGCCATGCGATGTTGACCGATGAATCCGCTGAGCGTTCTGCGCGACTCCCTGTACTTCTTCCGCCGTCACCTGACGAGCATCCTCCAGCTGTGCCTGCCCTTGGTGGTACTCGAGGCCCTCGGCACACAGCTGCTCTACAGCCAGCTGGGCGAGCAGGCCTCGCCGGCCTATGGCATGCTCGTCAGCCTGCTGTTCTACCCGCTGTACAGCGCCGCGCTGATCCTCTACCTCGACACCCGTAGCAACGGCCAGGACATCGCCAAGCGCGCCCTGTTCGCCCGCGCCCTGCAGTTGTGGCCGATGCTGGCCCTGCTGATCGTGATCAGTTCGCTGCTGATCATGGCGGGCCTGGCGCTGCTCATCTTCCCCGGCGTATGGATCATGGTGAACCTGGTGTTCGCCGAGTACCTGCTGGTGCTGCGCGGCCTGCCGGTGATCGAGTCGATGCGCACCAGTGCGCGCATGACCACCGGGCACTTCCTGCGCATCATGGTCTGCATGCTGTCGGTGCTGGCGCCGCTGTGGCTGATCGACGGCCTGCTGCTGCAGCTGTTCCCCGAGCCGCAGCCCGGCGTGCAACTGGCCCTGGACAGCCTCAGCGGCTTCCTGCAGCTGTTCAGCACCGTGGTGCTGTACCGCCTGTTCATGCTGCTCGAGGGTGAAGCCGGCGCCTGAGGCCGGCATTCCCCCGAGCGAATGCACGGGTCAGGCTTTCCTGGGCTTGGCCCTGGCCGTGGCTTCGGCAACCAGTGGATCGTCCGGCCAGTAGTGCTTGGGATAGCGCCCTTTCAGGTCCTTCTTCACCTCGGCATAGGTGGTGCGCCAGAAGTTGGCCAGGTCCTGGGTCACCTGCACCGGCCGGCGCGCCGGTGACAGCAGGTGCAGTTTGACCTGCTGGCGGCCATTGGCAATGCGCGGGGTGTCGGCCAGGCCGAACAGCTCCTGCAGGCGCACGGCAAGGATCGGTGGCTGCTCGCTGTAGTCCAGGCGAATGCTGGAGCCCGAGGGCACGGCCAGGTGCGATGGCGCCATCTCGTCCAGACGCTGGGGCAGCGGCCAGGGCAGCAGGTTGCGCAGCATCGAAGGCAGGTCCAGGTTGGCGAAATGACTCAGGCGCGACACCTTGCCCAGATAAGGTTGCAACCAGTCCTCCAGGCTGGCGAGCAAGGCGTCGTCGCCAAGGTCGGGCCATTCGCTGTGGCCGTCCTTTTCCAGGTCCAGCTGACGCAACAGGGCGACACGGGCCTGCCACTGGCGCAGTTCCGGGGTCCAGGTCAGCAGGTTCAGGCCCTTGCGCCGCACCAGCCCCAACAATGCCCTGGCCCGTGCGTCGTCATCCAGCCCCGGCAGCGGCTCGCGGCTAAGCACCAGTTCACCGACCTTGCGCTGACGCTCGGCGCGCAGCACCTGTTCACGTTCGTCCCAGTCGAGCAGGTCGAGCTGCTCTACCTGCTCGGCCAGCACACCGTCGAACAGCGCCGGATCGAACTCGGCGGCCAGGTAGATGCGCTCCTCGCGCTGCCCCTGGCGGCTGCCGAGGTCGGCGATCACCAGCCACGGGCTTTTCATCAGAGCATCAGCTTCGGCGAACAGCGCCGCCCGGCCATTGGCCAGGCGGTACTCGGCGCCGCCTTCGCGACGCTGCTGCGCCACCCGGTCGGGGTAGGCCAGCGCCAGCACGGCGCCCAGCCAGCGGGGATGATCGGGGTCGGCGACTGGGCTGCGCGGTTTGCCACGCAACTGGCCGCGATACTGCCGGGCCAGTTGCCGGGCGCGCTGCACGCCGCCCTGCCCGCCACGGGAGGCACGGCTTTCACCGCTGAGCAGCGCCAGCCGGCTGTGCAGGTCGGCACCGCCGCCGCGCAGGATGTCGCGCTCGCCCAGCAACGCGGCGACATCGCAGGCCATGTCGGCCAATCCGAGGTCCTGCCCGCGCAGCAGCAGATGGGCGATGCGCGGATGCGCAGGCAACTCGGCCATGGCCTGGCCATGGACGCTCAGGTTGTCGCGGCAGCCGGGCTTGAAGGCACCGAGCCGGGCCAGCAGGTCCTGAGCCTGGCCGTAGGCGGCCGCCGGTGGCTGGTCGAGCCAGCTGAGCTGCTCCGGCGGCACGCCCCAGCGTGCCAGTTGCAGGGCCAGCCCGGCCAGGTCGGCCTGGAGGATCTCGGCGCTGCCATGGGCCGCCAACTGATCGTGTTGCGCCTCGGACCACAGTCGATAGCACACGCCGGGCTCGAGGCGCCCGGCTCGTCCGGCACGCTGGGTGGCGCTGGCGCGGGAAATGCGCTGGGTGTCCAGGCGGGTCATGCCACTGCCGGGATCGAAGCGCGGCACCCGCGCCAGACCTGCGTCGATCACCACGCGCACACCGTCGATGGTCAGGCTGGTTTCGGCGATATTGGTGGCCAGCACCACCTTACGCTGGCCCTTGGGCGCCGGCTCGATGGCGGCTCGCTGGGCGCTCAGGTCAAGCTCGCCGTGCAGCGGGCAGAGCAGGACGTCCGGACGCACGCCCACGGCCTCCTGCAGCGCCTGGTGCACACGGCGGATCTCGGCCTGCCCGGGGAGGAACACCAGCAGGCTGCCGGACTCGTCGGCCAAGGCCTGGAGCACGCAGTCGACCACGCGCGGCTCGACGAACTCGCCAGGCTGCCAGGGCCGGCTCCAGCGGATCTCCACCGGATGCATGCGCCCCTGACTGCTGATGATCGGCGCGTCGTCGAGCAGGCGCGACAGCCGCTCGCCCTCCAGCGTCGCCGACATCAGCAGGATCTTCAGTGGCGACTCGTCGCGCAACAGCGCCCGGCCGTTGAGGCTCAGGGCCAGGGCCAGGTCGGCATCCAGACTGCGTTCGTGGAACTCGTCGAAGATCAGCAGCCCCACGCCATCCAGCGCAGGATCCGCCTGCAGGCGGCGGGTGAGGATGCCCTCGGTGACCACTTCGATGCGCGAGTTCGGGCCGACCTTGCTGTCCAGGCGGATGCGGTAGCCCACGGTTTCGCCGACCTTCTCGCCCAGTTCGCTGGCCAGGCGTTCGGCGGCGGCGCGGGCGGCCAGGCGCCGGGGCTCGAGCATGAGGATGGTCTGTCCTTGCAGCCAGGGCTCAGCGAGCAAGGCCAGTGGCACGCGGGTGGTCTTGCCGGCGCCGGGCGGCGCCTCGAGCACCGCTTCGTCACGTTCGGCCAGGGCCTGGCGCAGGTCGGACAGTACGGCATCGATCGGTAATGAAATCATGGTGGTCCTCGAACAATCGACCGAGTATAACGGCGAACCGAGGCTGCCCTATCATGGTCTTAAGCTCAGGCGCAGGCCATTGCCGCGCCGTTGTTCGTCGTTTTCTTCCGGAGATTCACATGCGCATCCCTTCCCGCGTCATCGGTGGCGCCCTCATCGCCACCCTGCTGACCCAGTTGACGGCCTGCGGCACCCTGTTCTACCCCGACCGTCGCGGCCAGATCGAAGGCAAGATCGATCCGGTGGTCGCAGCGTTGGATGCCATCGGTATCCTGTTCTATGTCATTCCCGGCCTGATCGCCTTCGGCATCGACTTCGCCACCGGCGCCATCTACTACCCCGGGGGCACCACGGCCCATGTCGACCCGGCCAAGCTCAAGCCGGCGATCAATGCCGATGGCCAGGTCGACCGGACCAAGCTGCAGGCTATCCTTGAAAGCGAACTGGGCCAGCGCCTGCCGCTGAACGACCCGCGGCTGATCCAGCACCGCGGCAGCGTCGAGCAACTGGCCAGCTACGGCCTGGTACCCGCTGCCTGACCTGATTCGGACGATCTCCTGCGCATGACCGCCACCGCCGAACACCAACGCCTGTTGCGCCTGGCCACTCGCGCCTCGCTGAGCGTCGCCTGCATCCTGGTGCTGAGCAAGGCCGTGGCCTGGTGGCTGAGCGGCTCGGTCAGCCTGCTGGCCGGGCTGACCGACTCGGCGCTGGATGCCGCCGCCTCCTTCCTCAACCTGCTGGCGGTGCATTACGCGCTGCGCCCGGCCGATGACGACCACCGCTTCGGCCACGGCAAGGCCGAAGCCCTGGCCGGCATGGCCCAGGCGCTGTTCATAGGGGTCAGCGCGGTGCTGATCGGGGTGCAGGCGGTGGAGCGGCTGAAGTCGCCGGAGCCCTTGGGCGACACTGCCGCCGGCATCGCGGTGATGCTGCTGTCATTGGCGCTGACCGTGGCGCTGCTGGCGTTCCAGCGCAAGGTCATCCGCCTGACCGGCTCCACCGCCGTGCGCGCGGACTCGCTGCACTACCGCTCCGACCTGCTGCTCAACGCCAGCATCCTGCTGGCGCTGCTGCTCGCCCGCTTCGGCTGGCCGCAGCTCGACGCCCTGTTCGGCCTGGGGATTGCCCTGTACATCCTGTGGAGCGCGCTACAGATCGCCCGCGAGAGCACGGCGATCCTGATGGACAAGGAGCTGCCCGCCGATATCGGCGAGCGCATGCTCGAAGTGGTGCTGGCGATTCCCGGGGTGAAGGGGGTGC
Organism: Pseudomonas sp. 2hn; assembly: GCF_019646095.1. Classification (NCBI taxonomy): domain Bacteria; kingdom Pseudomonadati; phylum Pseudomonadota; class Gammaproteobacteria; order Pseudomonadales; family Pseudomonadaceae; genus Pseudomonas; species Pseudomonas sp. 2hn. The sequence continues at coordinate 5,223,800 of NZ_CP081016.1, forward strand.
ATGACCTGCGCACGCGGGTATCCGGCAGCCAGTGGTTCGTCCAACTGCATCTGGAGCTGCCCGGCGACATGCCGCTACATGCCGCCCATGAGCTGTGCGTGCAGGCCTCGCAGGTCATTCGCCAGCGCTATCCACGGGCCGATGTAATGGTTCACGCCGACCCGGTGTAGCCCGTTATCGCGAATGCCCCGTCAATTGACGCTGTAGCCGCGCCCGCTCAGGCAAGCGCCCAACGCCCTTCGATAGTTGTCCGTCACATTGGCCGGCGGCGCATAGCTGGCGGTCGCCGGATCGAAGCCCGACTGGCTCACCGCCCAGCGATGGCATTGATAGCGGTCCTGCTCCTGCTGCTCCGGCCCCTGGCCGTACATCGGATAGGCGATCACATCGTAGCCGCTGCCCTGCTGCGGCATTGGCGCCGGCGCCACCGTGGGCGGATTGACCACCACGTACTCGCGGCTGTCGGCCTGGTACTGGTAATACGTGTCGGCCACCAGGAAGAACAGCGCACCGCTCAACCACACCTCACGGGCATAGGGCGGCAGGTAGCCGACCCGCACACCGTAGGGCGGCGTGACTACCACGTAGCCGCCGCGATGGGGCCGGTACCAGTAGCCACCAGAGTAGAAATAGTCCTGCCCGCGGTACGGCACTTTCCAGTAGCGATCCGGGAAGCGGTCGACGGTATGCCCGGGGTGGTACTGCGGCCCTGGCCCCCAGCCATTGCCATGCCCATCGGGCCGGCCTGACCAGTCGCCACCGGGGCGCTGACCCGGACCGCCCGCTTCCCAGTAACGGTTGTCGCCGTAGCGACGGGGAATGTCCTGGTAGTAGCCCTGGCGTGGCGGTTGCGTCTGGCGCACTTCGTCACGTGAATTGAGCGGCGATCCACGCCGTTCGCCACCGCCTTGCTCCTGCTGACCGCCATGCCCTTCTCCAGGCCCTTCGGCCAGGGCGCCCAGGCTGATGCCCAGGCCCAGCAAACCAACACCTGCCAATCGCCAGATGCGCGAACTCATGTTGTTCCTCTCGATGAAAACGCTCGCCTTTACCATTCGCAGTCTACTCCGCGGACCGCGACCGGCAGATGAAATAGCCGACAGCCTAGCGCGCCAACAGGCCGCGCAGCAGCAGCTCTAGCGCACCCAGTGCCTGACCGAGCCGCGCGTCACCGTCCTCGCCTTGGGCGATCCAGAATGCCGCTTCCGACAGGCTGCCATGCACCAGCGCCGCCAGCGCCCAAGGATCGGCCTCGGCTACCACGCCCTGTTGGACCAGCCTCGCCAGCATCCGCTGCAACGACGCGATGCAATACTGCTGCGCCTCGGGCGAAGCGGCGCCCAGCACGGCCCGCGCATCGCGCAGGACGATGCGCTGGATCTCCGGCTCGCGGGCCATGCGCAGGTACGCCTGGCAGCGCTGACAGAAGCCTTGCCAAGGGTCATCGCTGGATTCGGAGATGGCCAGCAGGCGCGCATCCATCTCACCGTCGATCTGCGCCACCACGGCCGCCAGCAGGCCCTGTTTGTCGCCGAAATGGTGGTACAGCGCGCCGCGGGTCAGCCCGGCGCGGGCGGTCAGATCGTCCATGGACGTCTGTGCGTAACCCTGCTCGCCTAGCACTTGACGAGCCATCGCCAGCAAGGCGGCACGGGTTTCTTCCATTTCGGCGCGGGTGCGGCGAACCATGGCCTCTCCTTTACGTACACTTCGTATGAATATTTACATTCACCGCGTATGAATATTTAATCATACGCACTGTACGTATTATTCACGCCCCGCCCAGCCAGCGGCAAGCGGGCCGCCTCAAGGAGGAAGCAGCATGTCCAACCCCTACGCCCAGTTGTTCATCCCCGCAGGTACCCGCGCCTTTACCCTGGCCGGGCTGCTGGCACGGCTGCCATTGCCGATGACCGGGATCGGCATCATCACCCTGCTCGCGCAATGGCGCGGCAACTATGCCCTGGCCGGAGCGGTGTCGGCCTGCTTCGTGCTGACCTATGCCCTGCTGTCGCCGCAGGTCTCGCGCCTGGTGGACCGCCTGGGCCAGCGCCGGGTGCTGCCGCTGGCCGGCCTGCTGAGCGTGCTCGGACTGCTGTTGATGGCGGCCTGCGCCTGGCTGCGCGGCCCCGACTGGCTGCTGTTCGTCGCCGCCCTGCTGGCCGGGTGCATGCCCAGCATGTCGGCCATGGTCCGCGCCCGCTGGACCCACCTGTATCGCGGCCAACCCCAACTGCAGACCGCCTACTCGCTGGAAACCGTGCTCGACGAAGTCAGCTTCATCGCCGGGCCACCCCTGGCGGTCGGGCTTAGCGTGGCGCTATGCCCTCAGGCCGGGCTGCTGGCCGCCGCCGCGCTGCTGTTGCTGGGCACTGCGGCACTGGCGATGCAGACCGCCAGCGAACCACCACCGGCAGCTGTCGACGCACCGTTGGCAAGTGGCCTGCCGGTATGGCGGCTGCCGACCGTGCGTCAACTGACCTTGCTGATGGTGGCAATGGGCATGATTGTCGGCACGGTGGACATCGCCACTGTCGCCTTCGCCAGCGAACAAGGGCAGCCGGCCGCCGCCAGCCTGGTGCTGTCGGCCTATGCTTTGGGTTCCTGTGCCTCGGGGCTGCTGTTCGGCACCCTGCGCTGGCGACTGCCGCTGCCCCGCCAGTTGCTGCTCGGCGCACTGGCCACCCTGCTCGCTACCCTGCCGTTGCTCATGGTCGACAACCTCGCCCTGCTGGCCGCGGCAGTGTTGCTGGCCGGGGTGTTCTTCGCCCCGACCATGATAGTGGCCATGGCCCTGGTGGAGCGCAACGTGCCCGAGCGCCAGCTGACCGAGGGCCTGACCTGGCTGCTGGCCGGCCTGAATGTCGGCGTGGCCATCGGCGCGGCAGGCGCCGGCCAGTGGGTGGACGCCACGACAGCGCGCAGCGGATTCGTGATTGCCGTGGCGGGCGGGCTGCTGGTGCTGCTGGCGGCGCTGGCAGTGGTTGGCCGCCGCAAGGCCTCACTCATTCAGCCTGCGGCGCAATAAAAAAGGGAGGCCTTGCGGCCTCCCTTTGGGAATTGTCGTCCGTGCTCGGCGCTTGTGGCACCGGCTCACCTCGCGCCGTCTTCTGGACAGTGCGTAGCCCGGGGGCCTGGCGGATCCTGTTGGATGGCTGGCCGCGACCGCCCGCCTAGGGCGCGTCGCCGTGGACTGATGTCCGGGCAGTGATTCTGGTGATAAAGATAGGCCAGCCGCCGGGGCAGAGGATTGCGAAGATTGCTCTGATAAATAGCGCTTGCGCAATTTTTCACTCAGGATCGATAATTCGCAGCAATCTGAACAGAAAAGGCCCTTTCCATGAGCAAGCTCGACCGCTACGACCTGAGCATCCTCGCCGAATTGCAGCGCGATGCGCGCATCTCCAACCAGGAACTGGCCGAACGCATCGGCCTGTCGCCTTCCCCATGCTCACGTCGGGTCAAGCAGCTCGAGGACGACGGCTACATCTCGCGCCAGGTGGCCCTGCTGGATCGCAAGAAGCTCGGCCTGAGCCTGACCGCCTATGTGCTGATCGGCATGGACCGGCACACGCCCGAGCGCTTCGAGACCTTCGAGGCGGCGATCCGCAGCCTGCCCCAGGTGCTCGAGTGCAGCCTGGTCACCGGGATGGACGCCGACTACCAGCTCAAGGTGGTGGTGCCGGACATGGACCACTACCAGAAGCTGCTGCTGGGCAGCCTGACCCGTATCGAAGGGGTGACCAGCGTGCGCTCGAGCTTCGTGCTCAACCAGGTGCTGGCCAGCACCGAGCTGCCATTGACCCACCTGCGTTGAATCCTTGCACGTGCGGCGTATGATCGGGGGCTCAATCTGCCTGGAGTGAACTGATGGATCCCGCAGTATTCGAAGAATGGATGATGATCGTCCTGGTCACCGTGCTGATCGGTTTCATGGGCTTCATCGTCTGGGACCTGGCGAAGAAGTCCAAGGCCGGGCGCTTTGGCACGCTGATCCTGTTCTTTGTGCTGGGCCTGGGCGTGCTGGCGTTCATCATCAAGAGCGTGGTGGTGGGGTTTCTCGAAGGGGTGTAGCGGCCTGCAACTCTACTTCCTTGTAGGAGCGGCCTTGTGCCGCGAAAGGGCTGCAAAGCAGCCCCAGATTTCAGCATCAAGGCAGAAATTCCCGGGGCCGCTACGCGGCCCTTTCGCGGCACAAGGCCGCTCCTACAGGGGGACGCGTGCGGCTCAAAGCTTCGCCGGCACTTCGCGCCAGCAGCCCTGCTCCAGCCCTTCGATTGTCCAGTCACCGATCCGAACCCGCACCAGGCGCAAAGTCGGCAAGCCAACCGCCGCCGTCATCCGCCGCACCTGGCGATTGCGACCTTCACGGATCACCAGCTCCAGCCAGGCAGTCGGCACGCTCTTGCGAAAACGCACAGGCGGATTGCGCGGCCACAGCTCGGGCTCCTCAAGCAGGCGCGCCTGGGCCGGCAACGTCAGCCCGTCGTTGAGCTCGACGCCGTCACGCAGGCGCTTTAGCTGCTCTTCGCTCGGCTCTCCCTCAACCTGTACCCAGTAGGTCTTGGCCAGCTTGTGCTTCGGGTCGGCGATACGCGCCTGCAGGCGCCCGTCGTTGGTCAGCAACAGCAGGCCTTCGCTGTCGCGGTCCAGGCGCCCGGCCGGATAGATGCCGGGAATGTCGATGAAGTCCTTGAGCGTGGCCCGCCCCTCGCCGTCGCTGAACTGGGTGAGCACATCGAACGGCTTGTTGAACAGGATCAGGCGCGGTTCGGCCGGCGGCGCCTTGGGCTGGCGACGCGGGCCGGTGGGCCGCGCCGCAGGGCGGCGCGGTGTGCTACGGGGTGGCAGGGGCATGGATCCTCAGCGGAACGGCGGCTCATCGAAGCTGCGCAGTTTACGCGAGTGCAGCGAGTTGAGCTCGGTGCGCAGCAGGTCGAGGGCGGCGATGCCGATCTTCAGGTGCTGGCTGACCGCGCGGTTGTAGAAGGCGTTGGCCGAGCCGGGCAGCTTGATCTCGCTGTGCAGTGGCTTGTCGGAGACACACAGCAAGGTGCCGTACGGCACGCGCAGGCGGTAGCCCTGGGCCGCGATGGTGCCGCTCTCCATGTCCACCGCCACGGCGCGGGACAGGTTGATCAACGGACGTTCCTGGGCCCAGCGCAGTTCCCAGTTGCGGTCGTCATAGGTGAGCACGGTGCCGGTGCGCAGGCGCTTCTTGAGCTGCTCGCCGCGCTCGCCGGTGACCTGCGCGGCCGCCTCCTGCAACGCCAGCTGCACCTCGGCCAGGGCCGGGATCGGGATGTTCGGCGGCACCACGCGGTCTAGGATGCCGTCGCGGCGCATGTAGGCGTGGGCCAGCACGTAGTCGCCGATGGTCTGCGACTGGCGCAGGCCGCCGCAGTGGCCGATCATCAGCCAGCAGTGCGGGCGCAGCACCGCCAGGTGGTCGGTGATGTTCTTGGCGTTGGACGGGCCGACGCCGATATTGACCAGGGTCACGCCATCGCCGTCGGCGGCGATCAGGTGGTAGGCCGGCATCTGGTAGCGGTGCCAGACCACGCTGGCGACCAGGGCCTGGGCCTCGCCGTTGTCCATGCCCTTCTCGATGACCACGTTGCCCGGCAGGACCATGCGCACGAAGCGTGGGTCCTCGCGCAGCTGCTCAAGGCCATGGGCGATGAACTGGTCGACGTAGCGGTGGTAGTTGGTGAGAAGGATCCACGGCTGCATGTGCCGCCAGTCGCTGCCGGTGTAGTGCACCAGGCGGCGCAGGGAGAAGTCCACACGGGCGGCGTCGAACAGCGCCAGCGGCAGGGTCTCGGCACTTTCCCAGTCGTAGAGGCCATCGGCGGTGTTATCGGTGGCCGCCGACAGGTCGGTGCTGGGGAACACCCGCGCCAGCTGCGCGGCGGTGATGCCGCTGCCCGCCAGCTCATCGCCCTGGTCGACCACATAGGGGTACGGGATGTTCTGCTCGCTGACGCCGACTTCCACGGTCACGGTGTAGTCGTGCATCAACGGGCGCAGTTGCTCGAGCAGGTAGCCACGGAACGCTGCCGGCTGGGTGACGGTGACGCTGTAGGTGCCGTCCACCTGGACCTTGGCGTAGGCGCGGGTGGTGGCGGCGACTTCGCCTTGGCTGGAGTAGGTTAGGCGCAGGGCCGGGTAGCGGAACAACGCGCGTTCCTCGTCACCCGGCTCGGTACGGTCCTTGAGATAGCGCTTGAGGGCCTGGCTCAGGGCCCCGGTGGCCTGTTCATGCAAGGCCGCCAGACGGTCGACGGCCTGTTCGGGGGTATCAACGACTACAAACGCTTGGCTCACGCTGGGCTTCCTGTCTTATGGAATGCATGACAACCATCTTGCCTGCGTTGCTGGGTAAAAACACCCCCGAGAATCGGCACTGAGCCTTTCGCGGGGCAAGCCCGCTCCCACGCAACATACGTGACGGGGCGTGGGAGCGGGCTTGCCCCGCGATGGCATTATCCGGCCCAGGCAGGCGTGGCCCTGGCCACCAGCGCCTCGACATCCACCCCGCGCGGCAATGCGCCATACACCCGCCCGCCGCCGCCCAGCCGGCTGCCGATAAACGCATCGCTCACCGTGGCGTTGCCCGCCTCAAGCAGCAGCTTGGCCTGCAGCGCCACGGCGATGTCCTCGGTCAGCTGCCGGGCGCGGTACTGGATATCGCCGGTATCGGCGAAGGCACCCTTGAGGTTACCGATGAACGCCGCCAGCCGCGGATCCCCATGGCCGTCTCCCAACTCACAGAACAGCGCCTCGAGCACGCCCGGCTCCTTCGACAACGCGCGCAGCACGTCCAGGCACTGCACGTTGCCCGAGCCCTCCCAGGTGGAGTTGACCGGCGCCTCGCGGTACAGCCGCGGCAGGATGCTGTCCTCGACGTAACCGGCGCCGCCCAGGCACTCGGCGGCCTCGTTGATCATCCCGGGGGCGCGCTTGCAGATCCAGTACTTGCCCACGGCCGTGACCAGCCGGGCGAAGTGTGCCTGCTGAGGGTCATCGAGGCGGTCCAGGGCCTGGCCCATGCGCAAGCTCAGGGCCAGGGCCGCCTCGCTTTCCAGGGCCAGGTCGGCGAGCACGTTCTGCATCAGCGGCTGCTCGGCCAGCACGCGCCCGCCGACCTTGCGGTGGGCGCAGTGGTGCGCGGCCTGGGTCAGGGCCTGGCGCATCAGGGCGCTGGAGCCGACCATGCAGTCGAAGCGGGTCATGGCCACCATCTCGATGATGGTCGGCACGCCGCGCCCCTCCTCGCCGATCATCCAGGCCAGGGCACCGCGGAACTCCACCTCGCTGGAGGCGTTGGAACAGTTGCCCAGCTTGTTCTTCAGGCGCTGGATGTAGAACTGGTTGCGGTTGTCATCGGGCCGGTGGCGCGGCAGCAGGAAGCAGCTCAGGCCCTTGTCGGTCTGGGCCAGGGTGAGGAAGGCGTCGCACATGGGCGCCGAACAGAACCACTTGTGCCCCACCAGCTCATAGGGCTGGCCCGGGCCGGGCGTGCCCACCGGGTAGGCGCGGGTGGTGTTGGCGCGAACATCGGTGCCGCCCTGCTTTTCGGTCATGGCCATGCCGATGGTGACACCGGCCTTGTGTCGGTCACCGACGTTGCGCGGGTCGTATTCGCGAGCCAGGATCTTCGGCAGCCAGTAGCCAGCAAGCTCGGGTTGCAGGCGCAGGGCCGGCACGGCGGCGAAGGTCATGGTCAGCGGGCAGCCGGTGCCGGCTTCGGCCTGGCTGTGCAGGTAGGTCATCGAGGCCCGCGCCACGTGGGCGCCGTCCCGTGGCTCGGCCCAGGGCAGCGAAGGCAGGCCGTGCTCGACGGCGGTGCGCATCAACTGGTGATAGGCGGGATGAAACTCCACCAGGTCGATGCGGTGGCCGTAGCGGTCATGGCTGCTGAACTCGGGCTTGTGGGCATTGGCCAGGAAACCCGCGGCCATCAACGGACCACCGGCCAGGGCACCGTAGGCGTCGATCCGCGACTCGGCCCAGCCGGCGCCGAACCGCCGTGACCACTCCTGCAGGGGCTGGTCGAGGCGATACAGGTTGGCGCCGTCCAGGGACGGCGGCTGGTTGGTGACTTCGTGGGTTTCAGCGAACTGGTGCAGGTTCATCGGCGGCCTCCTGGATCCGGTCATGCCTGGATAACCCAGTGAAGCACCGCAGGCCCTCGAGTCAAAGTGACAAAACGGACTACATGGGGGCGCTTCGCGCCCTGATCGTGGGGCAAGCCCGCTCCCACGGGTACCGCGACGGGTCCGTCAGAAGCGCTCCAGCCCCGAGGCTGCACGCGCCGGTGGTACCTGCACCTGCGCCACGGCAAGGGCCAGAGTCAGCTCGAAGCGGCTGCCCAGGCCCGGCGTCGACTCGTGGGACAGCTGCGCACCGATCAACTCACCCAGCTGCCGGCAGATCGACAGGCCGATGCCCAGCCCGCCGTAGCGCCGGGTCATCGAGCCGTCCACCTGGAAGAAGCGCTGGCACAGCACCGCCTGGTCCAGGTCATCGAAGCCGATGCCGCTGTCACTGACCGTGAGGCTCAGGACCAGGCTGTCCGGCCCGGTGCGCCGGCCACGGGCCTGCACGGTGACGCCCCCCTGGTGGGTGAACTTCAGCCCGTTGTCCACCAGGCAGGCGAGGCAGCGGGCAAGCTTCTGCGCATCACCGACCAGACTGTCGGGCAGGTCGGCGGGGATGTCCAGGCTCAGGTACAGGCCCTTGGCCAGCGCCTGGCTGGCATAGCCGGCACGCAGTTCCTGAAGCAGGCGTCGCAGGCTGAACGCCATGCCCTGGTTGCGCAGGCGCCCGGCCTGCAATTCGGTAAGGATGAGGATGTCGTCGACCATCGACATCATGTCCTGGGCAGAGCCGGTGGCGGTGCGGTGGTACTGGGCCTGCTCGGCGCTCATGGGCAGGGTGTGCAGCAGCTCCAGCGAACCGATCACACCGTTCATCGGCGTGCGCAGTTCATGGGTCACGGTGGCCAGGAACTCGTCCTTGAGCCGGTTGCTGCGCGCCAGCTGCAGGTTCAGTTGCTCCAGCGTGCGCCCGGTTTCGCGCAGGGTCTGCGCCTGCTGCTCGCGCAGGCTGTTGATACGGTCGGCCAGGGCCAGCGACAGCAACGCCACTTCCAGGGCCGAGCCCAACTGGCTGGCATACATGGTGATGAACACGTTGGGCAGGTAACCCAGCACCATCAGCGTGTTGACCAGCCCGCCAGCGAGGAAGGCGGTCCAGGCGATGATGAACCAGCGCGCCACGCGCAATCCGCGCCACCAGGCATAGAGCCCGGCGCTGAAGATACTGACGGTGAACAGCAGCGCCAGCACCGTGGCCATGCGCAGCGCCACACCGTAGCGCAAGGTCACTGCCAGCACCATTACCAGCGCGCCGCCAGCCATCAAGCCCTTGAGCAGGCGGTCGAAGCCCCGGCTGAGGCTGCCAAGTTGCAGGAAGTGGCGGGCGAACTGGCAGCCGAACAGCCCGGCGGCACCGATGAACAGCGGGGTGGCGGCGTTGGCCCACCACGGGCTGTCCGGCCAGAAATAGGCAATGCCGGCGCCGTTGACCGAGACCTGGTAGAGACCGAACGAAGCGATATAAAGGATGTAGTACAGGTAGCTGACATCACGCACGCTGAGGTAGATGAACAGGTTGTACACCAGCATCACCAGCAGCACGCCGTAGATCATGCCCAGCACATAAAGCCGGGTGGGCTGGTCTTCCAGGTAGGCCTCGGCCGACCACAATGTCAGCGGCGCCTGGATCGAGCCCTGGCTGTGCAGACGCAGGTAGGCGGTGGTCGCCTGGCCGGGCTGCAGCGGCAACTCGAACAGGTAGTTGTTCTGGCGGATCTCCCGGCTGGCATAGGGCAGCGCGTCACCGGTGCGCCGGGCCAGGCGATAGGTGCCCTGCGCGTCCGGCAGGTAGAGTTCCAGGTGATCCAGCGGCGGGTAGGCAAGCTCCAGCAGCCATTGGCGTGGCGCGGCCGATGGGACGGCGGCATAGGCTAGATCGACCCGCAGCCAGAATACCGAGGTGGAGTAGCCGGCATTGAGCACTTCCTCCTGATGCGCCTGGAAGCGCCCGGTGAACGCCGCGGAACTGACCTGGGCAATGCTGGCGCTACCATCGTGGTCTTCATAGACCTGCATGTACCGACCCAGCGGCAGGCGTCCGGTGGCGTCGTCGAATTCGACCGCTCCGGCCAGCATGGGCAAGCAGCCCAGAAGCACAATCAGCAAATAGCGCATACAGCCCCAGCATGGCCTGTGCGGTCGCGTCGCGGTTGCCTCCCATCCCTTTGAGACGACGTGATCCGGCAGAACCCATTTATCGAGTTATCCGAGCACTCTAGCATAGCCTCCAGCACTGGCCAGCAGCCACCTTGAATTTGCATGTAGAGGCTCTAGAACGCATGCTTCAGAATATACAGCCAGTTCAACCTGACCACTTGATCAGCAATTCTCTCGCCGCGAGCGAACCGCAGAAAAAGGTTTGGTGATAAGCTCGCCGACCATGAATACCTACAGCTCCCGCCCCGTTGTCCTCTGTCTCTCCGGCCACGACCCCAGTGGTGGCGCCGGGCTGCAGGCAGATATCGAAGCCCTGATCGCCCAGGGCTGTCACGCCGCGCCGGCCGTGACCGCCCTGACCGTGCAGGATACCGTCAACGTTTCCGACTTCCGCGTGCTCGACCGCGAGTGGGTCCTGGCCCAGGCCAACGCCGTGCTGGCCGACTCCACGGTGGCCGCGGTGAAGCTGGGCATGCTCGGCTCGATCGAGATGGTCGACACCATCGCCGAACTACTCGCCGCCCATCCGCACCTGCCACTGGTCTGCGACCCGGTGCTGCGCGCCGGCGGCGGCGGTCGCCTGGGCAAGGACGAGGTCGGCTACGCGCTGCGCGAACGCCTGCTGCCGCTGGCCACCATCGCCACGCCGAACCTGCCGGAGGCGCGTATCCTGGCGGAACTGCCTGAAGGCACGGCGGACGAGTGCGCCGAGAAGCTGCTGCCGTTCTGTAGACACCTGCTGATCACCGGCGGTCACGGCGACGAAGTGGAAATCCACAACCGCCTGTACAGCCGCGACGGCCAGCAACACACCTGGACCTGCCAGCGCCTGCCGGGCAGCTACCACGGCTCGGGCTGCACCCTGGCCAGCGCCCTGGCCGGTCGCCTGGCCCTGGGCGAGCACCTGGAGAGCGCCGTGCGCAGCGCCCTGGACTACACCTGGCGGACCCTGCGCGACGCCGAGCAACTGGGCAAGGGCCAGTACGTGCCGCGCCGCCTGCCCCTGGATTTCTGTTCCTGACTCGAGGCCATCCGATGACGCTCCGCGGTCTGTATGCCATCACCGACAGCCAGCTGCTCGCCGGCCGTTTCCTGAGCCATGTCGAGGCAGCACTCAAAGGCGGTGTCTGCCTGCTGCAGTACCGCGACAAGAGCGACGACGCCGGACGTCGCCTGCGCGAAGCTGAAGCGCTGGCGAAGCTCTGCGAACGCTACGGCACCCAGCTGATCATCAACGACGACGCCGAACTGGCTGCACGCCTGGGCGTCGGCGTGCACCTGGGCCAGACCGACGGTCCGCTCACCCCGGCACGCGCCCTGCTCGGCCGCCAGGCGATCATCGGCTCGACCTGCCACGCCAGCCTCGACCTCGCGCAACAGGCCGCCAGCGAAGGCGCCAGCTATGTCGCCTTCGGTCGCTTCTTCAATTCCGTCACCAAACCGGGCGCGCCCGCCGCCAACGTCGAACTGCTGGAGCAGGCCCGCGCCCAGGTCAAGCTGCCGATCGCCGTGATCGGCGGCATCACCCTTGACAACGCCGCCCCGCTGGTCGCCCATGGCGCCGACCTGCTGGCGGTGATCCACGGCCTGTTCGGTGCCGACAGCGCGCAGGAAGTCACCCGCCGCGCCCGCGCCTTCAACGCCCTGTTCGTTTCCTGATTTCGAGAGAAGATCCATGTCCCGTTCCGAAGCCCTGTTCGCCCAAGCCCAGAAACACATCCCCGGCGGCGTCAACTCGCCGGTGCGCGCATTCAAGAGCGTCGGTGGCACGCCGCTGTTCTTCAAGCACGCCGAAGGCGCCTACGTCATCGACGAGGATGACAAGCGCTATGTCGACTATGTCGGTTCCTGGGGCCCGATGATCCTCGGCCACGGCCACCCCGATGTGCTGGATGCCGTGCGCCGGCAGCTCGAGCACGGCCTGTCCTACGGCGCGCCTACCGCCATGGAAACCGAGATGGCCGACCTGGTCTGCTCGATCGTGCCGTCGATGGAGATGGTGCGCATGGTCAGCTCCGGCACCGAAGCCACCATGAGCGCCATTCGCCTGGCCCGTGGCTACACCGGCCGCGACGCCATCATCAAGTTCGAGGGCTGCTACCACGGTCACTCCGACAGCCTGCTGGTCAAGGCCGGCTCCGGCCTGCTGACCCAGGGTGTGCCGAGTTCGGCCGGGGTGCCGGCGGACTTCGCCAAGCACACCTTGACCCTGCCGTTCAACGATATCGCCGCCGTCGAGAAGACCCTCGCCGACGTTGGCCAGAGCGTCGCCTGCATCATCGTCGAGCCGGTGGCCGGCAACATGAACTGCGTACCACCGGCGCCGGGCTTCCTCGAAGGCCTGCGCACCCTGTGCGACAAGCATGGCGTGGTGCTGATCTTCGATGAAGTGATGACCGGTTTCCGTGTGTCGCTGGGTGGCGCCCAGGGCCACTACGGCATCACCCCGGACCTGTCGACCTTCGGCAAGATCGTCGGTGGCGGCATGCCGGTCGGCTGCTTCGGCGGCAAGCGCGAGATCATGGGCTGCATCGCCCCGCTGGGCCCGGTCTACCAGGCCGGCACCCTGTCGGGCAACCCGCTGGCGATGGCCGCGGGCCTGACCACCCTGAAGCTGATCAGCCGCCCGGGCTTCCATGACGAGCTGAGCGCCTTCACCAGCCGCATGCTCGATGGCCTGCAACAGCGCGCCGATGCCGCCGGCATCCCGTTCGTCACCACCCAGGCGGGCGCCATGTTCGGCCTGTACTTCAGCGGCGCCGACGACATCGTCACCTTCGACGACGTGATGGCCAGCGACGCCGAGCGCTTCAAGCGCTTCTTCCACCTGATGCTCGAAGGCGGCGTGTACCTGGCACCAAGCGCCTTCGAGGCCGGCTTCACCTCCATCGCCCATGGCGACAAGGAGCTGCAGATTACCCTGGATGCGGCCGAGCGGGCGTTCGCCAAGCTGAAGTAAGGGTGTTCCATCGCGGGGCAAGCCCGCTCCCACGCCATAACGACATGCGTGGGAGCGGGCTTGCCCCGCGATGGGGCCGCCACAGGCGACAAATGAGCAAAGCGATAACCGCGTCACACCCTTGCACTGCTCACCGCGTTGTAGAAATCTGAGTAAAACTTTGTAAGGTAGGCGCTGCTTATCCCATAATGTGCCACCAGAGACATTGGCCGTAGCTTTGCAGAGGTAAGTCGATCCCCATGAACCGCACCGGCCGCGCCCTGACCCTGGGCTGCCTGTTGCTTCTTCAGCCCCTGCTGGCCCTGGCGGAGGGCGGTAACTCGTTGCTGATTCCAACGACGGGCCGCTGCACGCTCGATACCGCGCCCGAAGACCTGCAGAACGCCCTGAAGGCTTGCGAACAGACGGCGGAGTCCGGGGATGCCGAAGCGCAGTACGAGCTGGGCGAGTTCTACTACAGCGGCACGCCGCGCCATCTCGACAAGGCGCTCAAGTGGTTCGAGAAGGCCTCGCTGCAGGGCCAGGGCCAGGCCCAGTACCGTCTCGGCTCGATGTTCTTCCATGGCGAAGGGGTCAAGGCCAACAACGTGCAGGCCTACATCCTGCTCAAGATCGCCGCGGTCAACGGTGCCGAAGACGCCCTGGACATGGCCGACGAAGTTACCGAGCAAATGCCCCGCGACGAGCTCGAGCACGCCACCCAGGTGCTCGGCCAGATCTTCCGCAAATACCTGCTGGAACTGCAGAACGCCGAAGGTCGCACGCCCTTCTCGCCCCTGCCCTGAGCCGCCCCGGCCCCTGCACGGCCCACCGGCATCACAGTTTCGTCAACTTGCCCTGCCATGATCGGCACGCGGATCGGAAGCGTCGCACCGACCCTTGATCGTTTCAGTGCTTTCGCCACTGCCACTCAAGGGTTATTCTTGAGTTCACATTCATTGCCGTCGAGCGGCTAAAAACGACCTTGAACGCACCCATACAACCCCATCGCTTCATCCTCGAACCCTTCGAGGCCCATCGTTTCGCCAACCTGTGCGGCCAGTTCGACGAGCACCTGCGCCTGATCGAACAACGCCTGGCCATCGAGATCCGCAACCGCGGCAATCAATTCGAACTGATTGGCGAACCCAAGACCACCTCCGCCGCCGAACAGTTGCTGCGCCGCCTCTATCGCGAGGCCAAGGCCACCGACCTGTCGCCGGAAACGGTCCATCTCTATCTCCAGGAGTCGACGGTCGAGACCCTCGAGAACCCGGCGGTCAACGAAGTCAGCGTCTCGCTGCGCACGCGCAAGGGCAACATCCGCCCACGCGGCGTCAACCAGCAGCGCTACGTCAAGGAGATCCTGGCCAACGACATCAACTTCGGCATCGGCCCGGCCGGTACCGGCAAGACCTACCTGGCCGTGGCCTGCGCGGTCGATGCGCTGGAGCGCGAACAGGTGCGCCGCATCCTGCTGGTGCGCCCGGCGGTCGAGGCCGGCGAAAAGCTCGGTTTCCTGCCCGGCGACCTGGCCCAGAAGATCGACCCGTACCTGCGCCCGCTCTACGACGCGCTCTACGAGATGCTCGGCTTCGAGCACGTGGCCAAGCTCATCGAGCGCCAGGTGATCGAGATCGCGCCGCTGGCGTACATGCGCGGCCGCACCCTGAACAACAGCTTCATCATCCTCGACGAGAGTCAGAACACCACCCTCGAGCAGATGAAGATGTTCCTCACCCGCATCGGCTTCGGCTCGACCGCGGTGATCACTGGCGACATCACCCAGGTCGACCTGCCGCGTGGCACCAAGTCGGGGCTCGCCCATGTGATCGAGGTGCTCAAGGACGTCCCGGGCATCAGCTTCACCCATTTCCAGCCCAAGGATGTGGTGCGCCACCCACTGGTGCAGCGCATCGTCGAGGCCTACGACCGCTTCGACGCCCGTCAGGCCAAGCCCGAGGCACCCGGCAAAGATGCTTGAACTCGACCTGCAACGGGCCACGGACGCCGCTGCCCCCGATGACGCCGCTTTCCGCCGCTGGTGCGAGCTGGCCCTGCGCCAGCGCACGGCCGACTCCGAGATGACCATTCGCCTGGTCGACGAAGCCGAAGGCCGCGAGCTGAACCACACCTACCGGCACAAGGACTACGCCACCAACGTGCTGTCCTTCCCCGCCGATGTACCCGACGACCTGCTCGACATTCCGCTGCTGGGCGACCTGGTGATCTGCGTGCCGGTGGTCGAGCGCGAGGCCGCCGAACAGGGCAAGGCCCTCGAGGCGCACTGGGCGCACCTGGTCATCCACGGCTGCCTGCACCTGCTCGGCTACGACCACATCGAAGATGATGAGGCCGAGGAGATGGAAGCGCTGGAACGAGAATTGCTGGCGGAACTGGGTCATCCGGACCCGTACGCCGATGACGAAACCGAATCAATCACACACTGAACACTGCAAGGATCACGAGTAACCGCCATGAGCGAAGACCGATCGAGCAACGGGCAAAAGTCCTGGCTGGGTAAGCTGACCCAGGCTTTTGCCCATGAGCCGAAAAACCGCCAGGAGCTCCTCGAGCTGCTGCGCGAAGCCCATCAGAACAAGCTGCTCGACAGCGAAGCGCTGACCATCGTCGAAGGCGCCATCCAGGTCGCCGACCTGCAGGTGCGCGATATCATGGTGCCGCGCTCGCAGATGATCAGCATCAAGGCCAGCCAGTCGCCGCGCGAGTTCCTGCCGGCGGTGATCGACGCCGCGCACTCGCGCTACCCGGTGATCGGCGAAAGCCATGACGATGTGCTCGGCATCCTGCTCGCCAAGGACCTGCTGCCGCTGATCCTCAAGGAGAACGGCGACAGCTTCAACATCAAGGACCTGCTGCGCCCGGCCACCTTCGTGCCCGAGTCCAAGCGCCTGAACGTGCTGCTGCGCGAGTTCCGCGCCAACCACAACCACATGGCCATCGTCATCGACGAGTACGGCGGCGTGGCGGGCCTGGTGACCATCGAGGACGTGCTCGAGCAGATCGTCGGCGATATCGAGGACGAGCACGATGTCGAGGAAGACAGCTACATCAAGCCGCTGCCCAGTGGCGACTTCCTGGTCAAGGCACTGACCCCGATCGAGAACTTCAACGGCTTCTTCGACAGCGAATTCTCCGATGACGAGTTCGACACCGTCGGCGGCCTGGTGATGAGCGCCTTCGGCCACCTGCCCAAGCGTAACGAAACCACCGAAATCGGCGGCTACCGCTTCCGTATTCTCAAC
The DNA here is from genome assembly GCF_019646095.1 of Pseudomonas sp. 2hn. Lineage (NCBI taxonomy): Bacteria > Pseudomonadati > Pseudomonadota > Gammaproteobacteria > Pseudomonadales > Pseudomonadaceae > Pseudomonas > Pseudomonas sp. 2hn. Next base: position 5,240,323 of record NZ_CP081016.1, read on the forward strand.
GCCGACAGCCGGCGGATACACTTGCTGCGCCTGACCCCGATCAACCGTTAAGGACGAAAATGCGCTGGATCACCCGCCCCGGCTGGCCCGGTAACCTGCTGGCCATGGCGGCCGGCGCTTCCACCCTCCTGGCCCTGGCGCCGTTCGACGTCTGGCCGCTGGCCATCCTGTCCATCGCCCTGTTCTACGCCGGCCTGCGCGAACTGACGCCGCGCCAGGCCCTGGGCCGTGGCTGGTGCTTCGGCTTCGGCCTCTATGGCGCCGGCACCTGGTGGATCTACGTCAGCATGAACACCTACGGCGGCGCCTCGCCGCTGCTGGCGATCGCCCTGCTGCTGGCATTCTTCGCCTGCCTGGCGTTCTTCTTCGCCTTGCCCGCCTGGCTCTGGGCACGCTGGCTGCGCCGCGACGAAGCGCCACTGGCCGATGCCCTGTGCTTCGCCGCCCTGTGGTTGCTGCAGGAGGCCTTCCGCGGCTGGTTCCTCACCGGCTTCCCCTGGCTGTACGCCGGCTACAGCCAACTTGACGGCCCGCTCGCCGGCCTCGCTCCGCTGGGCGGCGTATGGCTGGTGTCCTTCGTCCTGGCCTTGAGCGCGGCCTTGCTGTGCAACCTGCACCGCTTGCGTGAGCGTCGCTCGTTCCTGGCCATTGGCGTGGTGTTGCTGGTGGCGCCGTGGATCCTCGGCCTGGCCCTCAAGGACCACGCCTGGACCAAGCCGGCGGGCGACCCGCTGAAGGTCGCCGCCCTGCAGGGCAACGTCGAGCAGGACCTGAAATGGGACCCGGCGCACGTCAATGCGCAACTGGCGCTGTACCGCGACATGAGCTTCAGCTCGAAACCCGCCGACCTGCTGGTCTGGCCGGAAACCGCCGTGCCGGTGCTCAAGGACCAGGCCCAGGGCTACATCGACATGATGGGCACCTTTGCCGCTGAACGGCATTCGGCGCTGATCACCGGGGTGCCGGTGCGGCAGATGGTTCACCACCAACGCCGCTACTACAACGGCATCACCGTGGCCGGCGAAGGCGACGGCACCTACCTCAAGCAGAAGCTGGTGCCGTTCGGCGAGTACGTACCGCTGCAGGACATGCTGCGCGGCCTGATCGAGTTCTTCAACTTGCCAATGTCGGACTTCGCCCGAGGCCCCGAGGACCAGCCACTGCTGCAGGCCAAGGGCTACCAGGTCGCCCCGTACATCTGCTACGAAGTGGTCTATCCCGAGTTCGCCGCAAGCCTTGCCGCGCGCAGCGACCTGCTGCTGACCATCAGCAACGACACCTGGTTCGGCACCTCGATCGGTCCGCTGCAGCACCTGCAGATGGCCCAGATGCGCGCCCTGGAGGCCGGTCGCTGGATGATCCGCGCCACCAACAACGGCGTGACGGCGCTGATCGATCCGTTCGGCAGGATCACCGCGCAGATCCCGCAGTTCCAGCGGGCCGTGCTGTATGGCGAGGTGGTGCCGATGCAGCAGCTGACGCCTTACCTGCAATGGCGCTCGTGGCCGCTGGCGATTGTCTGCGTGCTGTTGCTGGGCTGGGCACTGCTGGCCGGGCGGATCGCCAAGACTGTCTGACCGACGAAGCCCCCCTGTAGGAGCGGTCTTGTGCCGCGAAAGGGCTGCGAAGCGGCCCCACGATCTGTGCATATACGCCAATACCCCGGGGCCGCCTTGCGGCCCTTTCGCGGCACAAGGCCGCTCCTACAGGGGGCCGTGTACGCAGGACATCAGTAGAACAACCGATACCCCAGCAACCCCACCGCCTCGTTCAGCAACTGCCCGCTCTGCCACATGGCCCGGCTTTCCGGCAGCAACCCCGCGAACGGTCGGGCATGATCGCGCCCGAGGAAGCCCACTGGCGCCGGCACCACCTCGAACCCAGCCCGCTCGAAGCTCCAGCGCGAACGCTGCATGTGCCAGGCCTGGGTCACCACCACCACGCGCCTGATGCCCAACGGCTGAAGTATCTTTGCACTGAACTCAGCGTTTTCCCAAGTGGTGCGACTGGCCTCTTCCTTCCAGGTGACCTTCACACCAAAATCAGCCTGCAAGCGTTCAGCCATCAATTGCGCCTCACTGGGTGGCACGCCGTAGTGCAGGCCACCACTGGTCAGCACCGGCAAACCCGAGGCTTTGGCCAACTGAGCGGCATAGCGCATGCGCTCCAGCGCCAGGTAACTTGGCTGGTCAGCGCCATCCCAAGCCGGATCACCCCGCTCGCGCCCCGCCCCGAGTACGACGATGGCATCAGCCTGGACCGCCAGGTCCGTCCAACCCTCGGTCGCGAGTGCCGGCTCGGTTTCGAGGGCTTGGGCGCCCCTTTGCACTGCCAGTGGCGTACTCATCAGCCACAGGCCGCCTAGCCCCACCGCGAAGCAGACAGCAGCCAGGCGAGGACGGCGGCGGCGCCACCACCAGGCAGCCAGCAACAGCAGTAAGAGAATGCCGGGCGGCATCAACCATTGTTTGACGAAAAAGCGAAACGGCATTGCACACCTCCATGGAAGGCATGCAGCCTAAGAGGATCGGCACCGGAGCTCAAGGGCATCCGGCGCCAATCAATACGTGCATTACGAAAACCGGCGCGTCGATCCGCGCCTGCAACCCTGAACGGCTATCGGGACGGCAACGTCCTGGAGCTGGCTGGGGTACCGGAGCGCTTGCGGTCCTTGAGCCAGACGATCCTGGCCGAGGACGGCTCCGGTTGCGGGTAGGCACCGGCACTGGCAAAACGGCCCTCCGGAAGGGATTCCAGGTAGGCCTTGATGACTTCGAACTCGGCATGGCTCAGGCCACGCAACTCCAGTTCGGCAGGCATCTCGTCGCGCAATCGCACCGAGGTTCTGGCCACTTCCAGTGCCAGGCCCAGACGGTCGATCAGGCGTTCGTATAGCTCCGGCTTGTTTGCGGTTAGTTGCGACTCTCCCATCCGTTCACCTCATTGAAGGTAAGAATATCTCCCCCCACAGATGAGCTTAGCGTCACTCGCAAAAGCGGCCGGATGCCGCGACCAACGGCCCGCGCGACGGGCGATGCAATCAGGGTTTCCCACGACGCGCGGCGCTCATGTATGCTACGGCGTTCACTCTCATAAGATACCGGAGTGCCGGACGCAGCGAGGTCGAGCTGCCTGGAACATGTCTCTTATTCCTCTCAATACAAAGTAGCCATGCACGAACAATACACGCCCCGTGATGTAGAAGCCGCCGCCCAGAATGCCTGGGACGAGCAACAATCGTTCGCTGTCACCGAACAGCCAGGCAAAGACACGTACTACTGCCTATCGATGTTCCCGTACCCGAGCGGCAAGCTACACATGGGCCACGTGCGCAACTACACCATCGGTGACGTGATCGCCCGCTACCAGCGCATGCTGGGCAAGAACGTCCTGCAGCCGATGGGCTGGGACGCTTTCGGCATGCCGGCGGAAAACGCCGCGATGAAGAACAACGTCGCCCCGGCCAAGTGGACCTACGAGAACATCGACTACATGAAGACCCAGCTCAAGAGCCTGGGTCTGGCCATCGACTGGTCGCGTGAAGTCACCACCTGCAAGCCGGACTACTACCGCTGGGAGCAGTGGCTGTTCACCCGCCTGTTCGAGAAAGGCATCATCTACCGCAAGAACGGCACCGTGAACTGGGACCCGGCGGACCAGACCGTACTGGCCAACGAGCAGGTCATCGACGGCCGTGGCTGGCGTTCGGGCGCGCTGATCGAGAAGCGCGAGATCCCGATGTACTACTTCCGCATCACCGACTACGCCGACGAACTGCTGGAAAGCCTCGACGAGCTGCCGGGCTGGCCCGAGCAGGTCAAGACCATGCAGCGCAACTGGATCGGCAAGTCCCGCGGCATGGAAGTGCAGTTCCCGTACGACCAGGCCAGCATTGGCCATGAAGGCACCCTGAAAGTCTTCACCACCCGTCCGGACACCCTGATGGGCGCGACCTACGTCGCCGTCGCCGCCGAGCACCCGCTGGCCACCCAGGCCGCCCAGAGCAACCCGGCGTTGCAGGCGTTCATCGACGAGTGCAAGAGCGGCAGCGTCGCCGAGGCCGACATGGCCACGCAGGAGAAGAAGGGCATGGCCACTTCCCTGTGCGTCGAGCACCCGCTGACCGGCGAGAAACTGCCGGTATGGGTCGCCAACTACGTGCTGATGCACTACGGCGATGGCGCGGTAATGGCCGTGCCGGCCCATGACGAGCGCGACTTCGAGTTCGCCCACAAGTACAACCTGCCAGTCAAGGCGGTGGTGCGCACCAGCGTCGGCGACGAAGTGGGCAACGAGTGGCTGGCCGCCTACGGCGAGCACGGCCAGCTGATCAACTCCGGCGAGTTCGACGGCCTGGACTTCCAGGGCGCCTTCGATGCCATCGAGGCCGCACTGATCCGCAAGGACCTGGGCAAATCCCGCACCCAGTTCCGCCTGCGCGACTGGGGCATCAGCCGCCAGCGCTACTGGGGCTGCCCGATCCCGATCATCCACTGCCCGTCCTGCGGCGACGTGCCGGTGCCGGAAGACCAGCTGCCGGTCACCCTGCCGGAGAACGTGGTGCCGGACGGCGCCGGTTCGCCACTGGCGCGCATGCCCGAGTTCTATGAGTGCACCTGCCCGAAATGCGGCACCGCGGCCAAGCGCGAAACCGACACCATGGACACCTTCGTCGAATCGTCCTGGTACTTCGCCCGCTATGCCTCGCCGAACTACGACAAGGGCCTGGTCGATCCGAAAGCCGCCAACCACTGGCTGCCGGTGGACCAGTACATCGGCGGTATCGAACACGCGATCCTGCACCTGCTTTACGCCCGCTTCTTCCACAAGCTGATGCGCGACGAAGGCCTGGTGACCTCCAACGAGCCGTTCAAGAACCTGTTGACCCAGGGCATGGTCGTCGCCGAAACCTACTACCGTGTCGCCAGCAATGGCGGCAAGGACTGGTTCAACCCGGCCGATGTCGAAATCGAGCGTGACGCCAAGGCCAAGATCATTGGCGCGCGCCTGAAGACCGACGGCCTGCCGGTGGAAATCGGCGGCACCGAGAAGATGTCGAAATCGAAGAACAACGGCGTCGACCCGCAGTCGATGATCGAAGCCTACGGCGCCGACACCTGCCGCCTGTTCATGATGTTCGCCTCGCCGCCCGACATGAGCCTTGAATGGTCCGACTCCGGCGTCGAGGGTGCCAGCCGCTTCCTGCGCCGTGTCTGGCGCCTGGCCCAGGCCCATGTGGCCCAAGGCCTGCCGGGCCAGCTGGACATCGCCGCCCTGAGCGACGAGCAGAAGGTCATCCGCCGCGCCATCCACGCCGCCATCAAGCAGGCCAGCACTGACGTGGGCCAGTACCACAAGTTCAACACCGCCATCGCCCAGGTGATGACCGTGATGAACGTGCTGGAAAAGGCGCCACAGGCCACCGCCCAGGACCGCGCCCTGCTGCAGGAAGGCCTCGAGGCCGTCACCCTGCTGCTGGCACCGATCACCCCGCACATCTCCCACGAACTGTGGAAGGCGCTGGGCCACGACCAGGCAGCGATCGACGCGGCCTGGCCAACGGTCGACGAAAGCGCCCTGGTACAGGACACCGTGACCCTGGTGGTTCAGGTCAACGGCAAGCTGCGTGGCCAGGTCGAAATGCCGGCCGCCGCCAGCCGCGAGGACATCGAAGCCGCCGCCCGCAACAACGAGAACGTCCTGCGCTTCACCGACGGCCTGACCATCCGCAAGGTCATCGTCGTACCGGGCAAACTGGTCAACATCGTCGCCAACTGATGGCAACGCCCGCCTGCACACCCTGCAGGCGGGCGTAATCGGTCCACGAGGGAGCAACACACATGATCAAACGCAATCTGCTGGTAATGGGCCTGGCTGTCCTGCTCAGCGCCTGCGGTTTCCAGCTGCGCGGCACCGGCACCAATGAGCTGAGCATCAAGGAGCTGGATCTCAGCGCCCGCAATCTGTACGGCCCAACCGTCATGCAACTGCGCCGCACCCTGGAAAGCAGTAACGTCAAGGTCTATTCGGGTGCCCCCTACAAGCTTGTTCTCACCAACGAGCAGGAAACCCAACGCGCTGCGACCTATACCGGCGGTAGCCGTTCGGCGGAGTACGAACTGACCACGGTGCTCAACTATGCACTGGAGGGCCAGAACGACACCCTTTTGCTGGAAGACAAACTGCAAGTACAGAAGTACTACATTCATGATGGCAACAACATCAATGGCTCCAGCCAGGAAGCCAATCAGGTTCGCGAAGAAATGCGCCGCGACCTGGTACAAGGCATGATGGCCAGACTGCAACAGCTGACCCCTGCGCATCTCGACGATCTGCAGCGCAAGGCCAACGAGCGCGCCGAAGCCGAAGCACGGGCCATGCAAGAAGCCCAGCGCATCCAGGACGAGACGCCCCAGCAGTCGCCACTGGAAGTCCCGGCTCCCTGAGCCTATCGGGGCACCTGAGGTGCCCCGCCTCTCCCCATGAAGCTCGCTCCCGCCCAACTCAACAAGCACCTGCAAGGCCAGCTGGCGCCCGTCTACATCGTCAGCGGCGACGACCCGCTGCTGTGCCAGGAGGCCGCCGACGCCATCCGCGGCGCTGCTCGCCAGCAAGGCTACGACGAACGCCAGGTGTTCAGCGCCGATGCCAACTTCGACTGGGGCAACCTGCTGCTGGCCGGTGCCAGCCTGTCGCTGTTCGCCCAGCGCCGCCTGCTGGAACTGCGCCTGCCCTCGGGCAAACCCGGCGACAAGGGCGCCGCCGCACTGATGGAATACTGCGCCAACCCGGCCGAGGACACGCTGCTGCTGATCAGCCTGCCCAAGCTCGATGGCAGCGCGCAGAAGACCAAGTGGGGCAAGGCCCTGATCGAAGGCACGCACTGCCAGTTCATCCAGATCTGGCCGGTGGACGCCCAGCAGTTGCCGCAGTGGATCAACCAGCGCCTGTCCCAGGCCGGCCTGTCGGCCCAGCGCGACGCCGTCGACCTGATCGCCGCCCGGGTCGAGGGCAACCTGCTGGCCGCCGCCCAGGAAATCGAGAAGCTCAAGCTGCTGGCCGAGGGCAACCAGATCACCGTGGAGACCGTCCAGGCCGCTGTCGCCGACAGCGCCCGCTTCGATGTCTTCGGCCTGGTGGACGCCATTCTCAATGGCGAGGCGGCTCACGCCCTGCGCATGCTCGAAGGACTGCGCGGCGAAGGCGTCGAACCACCGGTAATTCTCTGGGCCCTGGCCCGCGAGCTGCGCCTGCTGGCGGGGCTCGCCCAGCAGTTCAGCCAGGGGGTGCCGCTGGACAAGGCGTTCAGCCAGGCCCGGCCACCGGTGTGGGACAAGCGCCGTCCGTTGGTGAGCAAGGCCTTGCAGCGCCTCTCTGCACAGCGCTGGGCCATGCTGCTGCAGGATGCCCAGCGTATCGATGCGCAGATCAAGGGACAGGCCGAAGGCTCGCCCTGGACCAGCCTGGCGCGCTTGTCGCTGCTCATGGCCGGACAGCGATTGGCACTGCCTGCCGAGTAAAACCCATCGCGGGGCTCCCAAAGGCACTGTGGGAGCGGGCTTGACCCGCGATGAGGCCCGCCACCATAAACACAATCAATTGGCTCACGCAGCGCTACAGGCCTAAAGTGCGCCCGCCATCCACCCAGACCGGGAATCCACCATGAGCAAAAAGCCGAAAAAGCACGGCCCCAACAAGGCCAAGTCCATCATCGCCCAACCGCTGTTCCGCTGCCGCCAGGAACGACCGGAAAAAGGCAAAGGCAGCTACCGCCGCGAAGCCTTCCAATCGAGAGATTGGGAGGCTTCCTGCTTTATGGCGGCATGAAAGGCATGAAATGCGCAGGCATGGTATGGTCGGCACCTGACCTGCAATTCTGGATCTGTGCATGCCCTCTCGTCTCACTCTCCGCTGGCAACCCCGCCAGCTGATCGCGGCCACAAGCTTCATCCTGCTCGTCGCCTGCGCCGAGAAACCCACCGCCGCCGACGCCCTGCCGCTGGCGCCCGCCCAGCCCGCCCCCGTCGTCACCCTGCCCGGCACCGCGCCCGAGGCCAACGGTGAAATCCAGCCCCTGCAGACCTTCGCCCAATGGCAGGCCGGCTTCCGCCAGCAAGCCCTGCAAGCCGGTATCAGTGCCAGCCTGTTCGACCGCGCCTTCCTTGGCGTCACCCCGGACATGGACGTGATCAAGGCCGACCGCAGCCAGCCCGAGTTCGCCCGCCCGGTGTGGGAGTACCTGGACGGCGCCCTGTCGCCGCTACGCGTGCGCAACGGCAAGAAACTGCTCGAGCAGAACGCCGATCTGTTGACCCGCATCGAACAGCGCTACGGTGTCGATCGCCAGGTTCTGGTCTCGGTCTGGGGCATGGAAAGCAACTTCGGCCAGTTCCAGGGCAGCAAGTCGGTGATCCGCTCGCTGGCCACCCTGGCCTATGAGGGCCGCCGTCCGCAGTTCGCCCAGGACCAGCTGATCGCCGCCTTGCAGATCCTGCAGAACGGCGATATCCAGCCCGATGCGATGCGCGGCTCCTGGGCTGGCGCCATGGGCCAGACCCAGTTCATCCCGACCACCTACCTGACCCACGCCGTGGACTTCGACGGTGACGGCCGCCGCGACATCTGGAACAGCACCGCCGACGCCCTAGCGTCAACCGCGCACTACCTGCAGGCGTCCGGCTGGAAACGTGGCCAGCCCTGGGGCTTCGAGGTGCAGGTGCCTGCCGGCTTCGACTACTGGCTGGCCGATGGCAGCCAGCGCAAGAGCGTCAGCGAGTGGCTGCAGCTTGGCGTGAAACTGCCAGTCGGCACCACGCTGCCAAACGGCAGCAGCCAGCTGTCCGCCGCCCTGCTGCTGCCCGCGGGCGCCAAGGGGCCAGCGTTCCTGGTGCTGGACAACTTCCGCGCCATCCTCAAGTACAACAACTCGTCGTCCTACGCGCTGGCGGTGAGCCTGCTGGGGGATCGTTTCTCTGGATGGGGGTTCATTGCCGGCAGCTGGCCGAAAGAGGACCTGCCGCTGAGCCGCAGCGAGCGGATCGAGTTGCAGACCTTGCTCAATGCCAACGGGCATGAAGCAGGCAATCCGGATGGGATCATCGGCGCCAATACCCGCAAGGCGATCCGCAATGCGCAGCAGGCCCAGGGCTGGCCGGCGGATGGGTATCCGACGCACAAGTTGCTCGATAGCCTGCGTCGCTAAAAGCTCAGGGGGGCGCTTCGCGCCCCTTTCGCGGCACAAGGCCGCTCCTACAGGAGATTGCGATCACCTGTAGGAGCGGCCTTGTGCCGCGAAAGGGCTGCAAGGCAGCCCCGGCAATCTCAAACCCTAAACAGATCCTGCAGTAACACCAGACTCTGCTCTTCAGCATCCAGTCGCACGCTAGCCCCCAATGGCAAGCACACATTCGGATCACAATGCCCGCTGCGCCACCCGGCCAGCACCGGCACCCCGAGCGGGCCGAAGATGTCCAGCAGCAGCGGCGCCATCGCCGCCACCGTGATCCCGGCAAAGTCCCCCACCAGCACCCCTCGTACCCCCTCCAGCTTGCCGGCCAGGCGCAGGTGGCTCAGCAACCGGTCGACACGGTAGAGTGGCTCGTTGACGTCCTCGATGAACAGGATGCTGTCCTGGGTGTCGACTTCCGCCAACGTCCCCAGCGTGGAGCCTAGCAGCGACAGGTTGCCACCGACCAGACGCCCGCTGGCAATCCCGGGCACCACACTGGTGAGCGGGAACTCGACAGGATGGTCAATCGCATCACCCGCCCCCAGCCGCCCCCGCAACTGCGCGAACAGTGAGCTGACCGTGGGCTCGAACTTGCCCCCCAGCAGGTCGGCATTGAGCATTGCGCCATGGAAGGCCAGCATCCCGGCATGTCGGTTGAGCGCCGAATGCAGGGCGGTGATGTCGCTGTAGCCCACCAGCGGCTTGGGATGGCGCCGGATCAGTTCGAAGTCGATGCGGTCCAGCAGGCGCATGCTGCCGTAACCGCCGCGCATGCACAGGATGGCGTCGATGTCCGGGGCGCTGAATGCATCGTGCAGATCGCGCAGGCGCTGCTCGTCGCTACCGGCAAGGTAACCATCCGCCTGCAGCACCCCAGGGTAGATGCGGCACTGCTGGCCACGGTCTTCGAACCACTGACGGGCCTTGTCGGTATCCAGACGCGCCGGCCCAGCCGGGGCAACGATGGCGAAACGAGCGTTGTCAGGCAGGGCCTTGGGCAACAGGTACTCGGCAGTTTCCAGGCAATTCATCGCGCCACTCCTTGCAGCTTGTCGCTTGAAACTTGTAGCTCAAAAAAATGCCGATGCCGCCTTCCGGCGCGCATCGGCATGTCCCGCTCAAGCCCGGTTCAGAGCTTGATCTTGGCTTCGTGAGCCTGCTGGTCGGCGTGGTACGACGAACGCACCAACGGGCCGGAGGCGACGTTCTTGAAGCCCATCTTGTAACCTTCCTCGGCGAACCAGGCGAAGGTGTCCGGGTGCACGAAGCGCTGTACCGGCAGGTGGTTGCGCGACGGCTGCAGGTACTGGCCGAGGGTCAGCATGTCGATGTCGTGCTCGCGCATGCGGTGCATGACCTCGATCACCTCGTCGTCGGTCTCGCCCAGGCCCAGCATCAGGCCGGACTTGGTCGGCACATGCGGGACCATCTGCTTGAACTTCTGCAGCAGGTCCAGCGACCAGTCGTAGTCCGAGCCCGGACGCGCGGCCTTGTACAGGCGCGGCACGGTCTCGAGGTTGTGGTTGAACACGTCCGGCGGGGTCTGCGCGGTGATTTCCAGCGCCACGTCCATGCGCCCACGGTAGTCCGGCACCAAGGTCTCCAGCTGGACACCCGGCGACAGCGCGCGAATTTCGCGGATGCAGTCGGCGAAGTGCTGGGCACCGCCGTCACGCAGGTCGTCGCGGTCCACCGAGGTAATCACCACGTACTTCAGCCGCAGGTCGGCGATGGCGATGGCCAGGTTCTTCGGCTCGTCCAGGTCCAGTGGCTTCGGACGACCGTGGCCGACGTCGCAGAACGGGCAGCGACGGGTGCAGATGTCGCCCATGATCATGAAAGTCGCGGTGCCGCCGGAGAAGCACTCGCCCAGATTCGGGCAGGAGGCCTCTTCGCACACACTGTGCAGCTTGTGCTTGCGCAGCAGTTGCTTGATGCGGTCGACCTCCGGCGAAACCGGGATGCGCACACGAATCCAGTCCGGCTTTTTCGGCAGCTCTTCGGTGGGGATGATCTTCACCGGGATGCGCGCCACCTTCTCGGCGCCGCGCAGCTTCACGCCGGCCTCGACTTTCTTCGGCGCAGGGCGTGGGGTCACGTCTTGCGTGGGGATCAGGTTCGGCACGGCTTCTTGCACAATTGTCATAATCAGTCGATTCCGCCCGTGAGGGTCGTCTGCTCAGCATAGTCGAGGTGCCTGACCAGCTGTCCGCGCAGCCTTGTCCTGACCTCGTCGAGTTCGATCGGACCTGCCAGGTCGCGTAGCTGGGTCATGGCCAGCCCCGCATACCCACAGGGGTTGATTCGGCGGAATGGCGCAAGGTCCATGTCCACGTTCAGGGCAAGGCCGTGGAAGGAACGACCGTTGCGGATTCGAAGGCCAAGGGACGCGATCTTCGCGCCATCGACGTAGACGCCCGGGGCATCGGGCTTGGCCACCGCCTGCACGCCGTAGCTGGCGAGCAGGTCGATGAGCGTCTGCTCGATGCGGCTGACCAGCTCGCGCACGCCGATGCTCAGGCGCCGCACATCCAGCAGCAGGTAGGCCACCAGCTGGCCGGGGCCGTGGTAGGTGACCTGGCCGCCGCGGTCGGTCTGCACCACCGGGATTTCCCCCGGGATCAGCAGGTGCTCGGCCTTGCCGGCCTGGCCCTGGGTGAAAACCGGCGGGTGCTCGACCAGCCAGACTTCGTCCTGGCTGTCCGGGCCGCGTTGCTCGGTAAAGCGACGCATGGCCTCCAGCACCGGCTCATAGGGCTGCAGGCCAAGATCGCGAATACCGAGCACGCCGGACATCACAGCACCATTTTCACGATGCCGGTGGCACGCAGGGCACTGTTGATGTCGTGCAGCTGGTTCTCGCTCTCGGCAACGATATGCAGTTGCACCGTGGTGTACTTGCCTTCCTTGCTCTGGCGCTCGGCCAGGGTCGACAGATCGACCTTGGCGTGCTTGCTGAGGATCTCGATCACGGTGTCGCGGAAACCGACAACGGTGTCGCCGATCACCTTGATCGGGTAATCCTCGCAGGGGAATTCGATCTTGTGCGACTTGACGTCTTCTTCGCTCATGGCGGAAACGGCCTCGTAAGCCGTGGCAGCAACATCGCCCCCGCCTGGTTCACGGGGGCGTGCAGGTCACGTATCAGTTGAACAAACCGTAGAAGAACAGGCGGATGCTATCCCACATACGGCCGAAGAAACCAGCTTCCTCCACGCCGTCGAGGGCGATGAGGTCAGCGCTGTGAATCACTTTCTCGTCCAGTTTGACTTCCACTTTGCCGATCACGTCACCTTTGGCGATCGGAGCGGTCAGTTGCGGGTTCATGGTCATCGAAGCCTGGAGGCGCTTCAATTGGCCTTTAGGCATGGTCATGGTCAGGTCGTTGGCCAGGCCGGCTTTCACCTGGTTGGTCGCGCCTTTCCATACCTGGGCCTGGGTCAGCTCGGTGCCTTTCTGGTAGAAGGTCTGGGTTTCGAAGAAGCGGAAACCGTAGGTCAGCAGCTTCTGGGTCTCGGCGGCGCGGGACTGCTCGCTGTTGGTGCCGAACACCACGGCGATCAGGCGCTGGCCGTCACGCACGGCCGAGGCGACCATGCAGTAGCCGGCTTCGTCGGTGTGACCGGTCTTCAGGCCGTCGACGGTCTTGTCGCGCCACAGCAGCAGGTTGCGGTTCGGCTGCTTGATGTTGTTCCAGAAGAACTCTTTCTGCGAGTAGATGGCGTAGTGCGCCGGATCTTCGTTGATGATCGCGCGCGCCAGCAGGGCCATGTCGTGGGCCGACGAGTAGTGCTCCGGGTTCGGCAGACCGGTCGGGTTCATGAAGTGGCTGTTGGCCATGCCCAGGTCGGCGGCGGTCTTGTTCATCATGTCGGCGAAGGCGTCTTCGCTGCCGGCGATGTGCTCGGACAGGGCGACCGAGGCATCGTTGCCGGACTGGATGATGATGCCGTGCAGCAGGTCGCTGACGGTGACCTGGCTGCCGACCTTGATGAACATGCGCGAACCACCGGTGCGCCAGGCGTTCTCGCTGACGGTGACCGGGTCGTTCTCGCCGATCTGGCCGCGGCGGATGTCCAGGGTGGCGATGTAGGCGGTCATCAGCTTGGTCAGGCTGGCCGGCGGCAGGCGCTCGTCACCGTTGTTCTCGACCAGCACGTTGCCGCTGGACGCGTCCATGAGTACGTAGGACTTGGCGGCCAGTTGCGGTGGTGCCGGCATCATCTGCTCCGCTGCGAAGGCAGCGGGCATGATCATCAGCAGAACGGGCAGGCAAAGTCGTTTGGCAAGGTTGGTGATGTTCATCCGTCTCTCGTAAATCGCTAATGGTCTGATGTTCCGTGGGCAAGTTCGTTTGCCCAGCGCCCCGTCAGTCTAGTTTTATGGCCGGTGGCCTGGCCCGACAGTGCGACGTAATGCCGCTGCGGGCAAAAGCGGGCATTGTACATGTCATTGCCCGGCAATTCATGAACAAACCGACAGGTCGGCGTGTCGGTTCATCGCGGGGCAAGCCCGCTCCCACGTCCCGCCTTGCAGATGGCGTGGGAGCGGGCTTGCCCCGCGGTTGGTCTCAATCAGTGACGACCTTGGCCTGGCCGAGATTGGCCAGGCGAATGCTGTCCTGCGCCTGCTGGATCTCACCCTGGCTGTTGATCGGCCCCAGGCGCACCCGGTGCAGGGTCTGCTGGTTACGCACCACGGAGCTGATGAACACCGGCGCGCTGACCATGGTGCTCAGCTTCGAGCGCAACAACTCGGCGGCGTCCGGGTTGGCGAACGCGCCCACTTGCAGGATGCTGCCACCACTGGCGTTCGGCACATTGTTACCGCCCACCTGCACCGGCACCACCGGCGCCGCGTGCTGCTGCGGTGGCGGAGTCCACTGCTCGACCCGGCCGGTGCTGGCGGCGATCGGCTGGGCCTGGGCCACCTGCGGCTCCTTGAGCACCATCGGCGGCTGCTGGCCACGCTGGGCCCACCATTGCTGTGGGTCGATGCCCTCGACGCGCACATGGGCGGTCCCGATCTCTGCATAGCCGAGCTTCTTCGCCGCAGCGTAGGACAGGTCGATGATACGGTCGGAATAGAACGGGCCACGGTCATTGACCCGCAGGATCACGCTGCGGCCGTTGGCCAGGTTGGTCACCCGTACATAGGCCGGCAGCGGCAGGGTCTTGTGTGCCGCGCTCATGCCGTACAGGTCGTACAGCTCGCCGTTGGCGGTGTTCTGGCCGTGGAACTTGGTGCCATACCACGACGCGGTACCCTCGGCGCGGTAGTTGCGCGAGTCCTGCATCGGGTAGTAGGTCTTGCCCAGCACCGTGTAGGGGTTGGCCTTGTAGTTGCCGGTGTGCACGGTCGGCGTGGCGTCGGGGATCTTGTTGACGTCCACGTCCCACCAGGGCGCGCCGTCCTTGTGCGCACGGTTGATGTCCAGGCCCGGCTGCGCACGCACGGTGTTACCGCTCTGCGGGGTGGAAGGCCGGCTCGACGAACAGCTGGCCAGCACCAGGCCGACGGCGACGCAGGTCAGCAGTTTTGCGGTATTGATGGTGAAGAGTTCGCGCATTTACTTGACGCCCCGTGCCAGAACCAGCTGTTCGGAAAGCTGATGCACCGCCATGGCATACATCACGCTGCGGTTGTAGCGAGTGATCGCATAGAAGTTCTTCAGGCCCATCCAGTACTCGGGGCCATCCGCGCCTTCCAGGCGGAAGGCCGTGACTGGCAGATCATCGCGCAGCGCATCATGACCCGACCAGCCCAGCGCCCGCAACTGCGCGACCGTCCTGGTCGGCTCGATACCGGTGGTCAGGCCTTCGTCGGCCCGCTCGCCGGCCACGCTGGCGCGGCTGACCACAGGTTCCCCGGGTACCCAGCCGTGGCGCTTGAAGTAGCTGGCGACACTGCCGATGGCATCGTCCGGGTTGTTCCAGATATTGATGTGGCCGTCGCCGTCGAAGTCCACGGCATAGGCGCGGAAGCTGCTCGGCATGAACTGCGGCAGGCCCATGGCGCCGGCATAGGAGCCTTTGAGCGTGAGCGGATCGAGCTGCTCCTCGCGGGCCAGCAGGAGGAACTCGCGCAGCTCCTTGCGGAAGAATTCGGCCCGTGGCGGGTAGTCGAAACCGAGCGTGGACAGGGCATCGATGACCCGATAATTGCCGGTGTTGCGGCCAAAGAAGGTTTCCACGCCGATGATCGCGACGATGTACTGCGCCGGCACGCCGTATTCCTGCTCGGCACGGGCCAGCACGGCCTCGTGCTGGCGCCAGAAGTCCACACCGCGGGCGATTCGCGCGTCGGTGATGAACATCGGGCGGTATTCCTTCCACGGCTTGACCCGCTCGGCCGGCCGCGAAATCGCATCGAGGATCGCCTGCTTGCGCTGTACCTCGCGGAACACGCCCATCAGCTGCTCACCGGCGAAGCCGTAGTCGCGGGTCATCTCGCCAACGAACTCGGCCACCTGGGGCGAGCCGTCGTAGTCGCCGGCATTGGCCTGCTGGATTGCGCCGAACAGCCCCATCGCGCCGAACCACGGCGCCAGGCGGGCAGCCCAGCCACGCACTGCTTGCATGAAATTCTTCACCTTTTTCAAACCTGTGCAATCCATTTGCGGTGCGTATGGATCGACATCAGAACGCCAAACGCTGACAGCAGCGTCACCAACGAAGTTCCGCCATAGCTGATGAAGGGCAGCGGCACGCCCACCACGGGCAGGAGGCCGCTGACCATACCGATATTGACGAACACATAAACAAAGAAGGTCATGGTCAGGCTGCCCGCGAGCAGCTTGCCGAACAGGGTCTGGGCCTGGGCGGTGATCACCAGTCCGCGGCCGATCAACAGGATGTAGATCAGCAGCAGCAGGCAGATGCCGACCAGGCCGAACTCCTCGCCGAGCACGGCGATGATGAAGTCGGTGTGGCTTTCCGGCAGAAAGTCCAGGTGCGACTGGGTGCCCAGCAGCCAGCCCTTGCCGAACACTCCGCCCGAACCGATCGCCGCCTTGGACTGGATGATGTTCCAGCCGGTGCCCAGCGGGTCGCTTTCCGGGTCGAGGAAGGTCAACACTCGCTGCTTCTGGTAGTCGTGCATGACGAAGAACCACATCGCCACCGCCACCGGCACCGCTGCGGCGATCACGCTGACGATCCAGCGCCAGCGCAGCCCGCCCATGAACAGCACGAAGGCGCCGGAGGCGAGGATCAGCAGCGCCGTGCCCAGGTCGGGCTGGCGCACGATGAGGATGAACGGCACGCCGATCAGGACCAGGCTGATCGCCACATGCTTGAGATGCGGCGGCAAGGTGCGCTTGGACAGGTACCAGGCGATGGTCGCCGGCATGATGATCTTCATGAATTCCGAGGGCTGGAAGCGGATCACCCCGGGAATGTTGATCCAGCGCGTCGCGCCCATGGCGTTGTGGCCCATGACGTCGACCACGACCAGCAGGAACACCCCGGCCAGGTAGGCCAGCGGCACCCAGCGCGCCATGAAGCGCGGCTCGAGCTGGGCGATGATGAACATCGACACCAGACCGATACCGAACGAGCTGGCCTGCTTCATCAGCAGGTCCCAGTTCTTGCCGCTGGCCGAATAGAGTACGAACAGGCTGCCGGCGGCGAGCGTCAGCAGGATGAGCAGCAGGGGACCGTCGATATGGATGCGCTGCAGGAAGCTGGCGCGCCTGCGCATCACGTCCTCGCTGGAGAGCATGCGGTCGAAGTTGTTCTTCACGGGGCCGATTCCTGGGCGACTGTGGCGGGGGCGAACTCGGGCTTGAGCCGGCCGCTCTCGTCAAGCAGCCAGGCATCCATGACCTGGCGCACCACGGGGGCGGCGACGCCGGAGCCGGACTCGCCGTTCTCGACCATCACCGAGACCACGATCCTCGGATCGTCGGCCGGGGCGAAGGCGACGAACAGCGCGTGGTCGCGGTGGCGTTCCTGGAGTTTGTTACGGTCGTACTTCTCACCCTGCTTGATCGCCACCACCTGGGCCGTGCCGCTCTTGCCGGCGATGCGGTACTGCGAGCCGATGGCGGCCTTGCGCGCGGTCCCGCGGGCGCCATGCATCACCTGCTCCATGCCGTGAGTGACCCTGGCCCAGTCCGACTTGTCGCGCAGGACGATGTTTTCCATGGGGTTCTCGTCCACCGGGGGCTGGCCTTCGATGGTCTTGGCCAGGCGCGGACGGTTCCACACGCCTTTGTTGGCAATCAGCGCGGTGGCCTGGGCCAACTGCAGTGGCGTGGTCTGCATATAGCCCTGGCCGATGCCGAGGATCAGGGTTTCGCCGGGGAACCAGGCCTGGCGGCGCGTAGCGCGCTTCCACTCACGGGACGGCATCAATCCGGGCGACTCTTCGAACATGTCCAGGGCGACCTTCTGCCCGATGCCGAACTTGTTCATGTAGCTGGACAGCCGATCGATCCCCATCTTGTGCGCAAGATCGTAGAAGTACGTGTCGTTTGACCGCATGATCGCCACATCCAGGTCAACCCAGCCATCGCCGGTGCGGTTCCAGTTGCGGTATTTGTGATCGTAGTTGGGCAGTTGGTAGTAACCCGGGTCGAACACCCGGCTGCCTGCGGTCACCACGCCACTGTCGAGACCGGCGATCGCCACCGCCGGCTTGATGGTCGAGCCGGGCGGGTAGAGGCCGCGCAGCACGCGGTTGAACAGCGGCCGGTCGATCGAATCGCGCAGTTCGGCGTAAGCCTTGAAGCCGATGCCGGTGACGAACAGGTTGGGGTCGAAGCTCGGCTGGCTGACCATCGCCAGCACCTCGCCGGTGCGCGGGTCGAGGGCCACGATGGCGCCACGGCGTCCGCCCAGCGCCTGCTCGGCGGCTTCCTGCAGCTTGATGTCCAGGCTCAGCACGATGTCCTTGCCAGGCTTCGGATCGGTGCGTTTGAGCACTCGCAGCACACGGCCACGGGCATTGGTCTCGACTTCCTCGTAGCCCACCTGGCCATGCAACTCGTCTTCATAGAAGCGTTCGATGCCGGTCTTGCCGATGTGGTGGGTGCCGCTGTAGTTCACCGGGTCGAGGGTCTTGAGTTCCTTCTCGTTGATCCGCCCGACATAGCCCACCGAATGGGCGAAATGCGCGCCCTGGGGATAGTGGCGGACCAGCTGCGCCGCCACTTCCACGCCGGGCAGGCGGAACTGGTTGACCGCGATGCGGGCAATCTGCTCCTCGTTGAGCTCGAACAGGATCGGCACCGGCTCGAATGGCCGGCGCCCCTGCTTCATGCGCTTCTCGAACAGGGCGCGGTCGTCAGGGGTGAGCTCGAGCACTTCGACTATCACATCCAGCACGTCCTGCCACTTGCCGGCGTTGCCGGCGCGCTCGCGGGTCATCACCAGGCTGAAGCTGGGGCGGTTGTCCGCCACCACCACGCCGTTGCGGTCGAAGATCAGCCCGCGGGTCGGCGGGATCGGCTGCACATGCACCCGGTTGTTCTCCGACAGCGTCGAGTGATAGTCGTACTGGATGACCTGCAGGTAATACAGCCGGGCGATCAGTACGCAGACGAGCAGCACCACCGCCACGGCGCCCACGACGACGCGGTTGCGCACCAGGCGGGCGTCTTTCTCGTGGTCCTTGAGGCGGATCTGCTGCGGCATCGGACAGGCTTACAGGTTCATTTGTGGTAGGGATGCCCGGACAGCACGGTCCAGGCGCGGTAGATCTGCTCGCCGATGAGTATCCTTACCAACGGGTGCGGCAACGTCAGCGGCGACAGCGACCAGCGCTGTTCGCTACGCGCGCAGACTTCCGGCGCCAGCCCTTCCGGGCCGCCCACCATCAGGTTGACCGTACGCGCATCCAGGCGCCAACGGTCCAGCTCGCCCGCCAGTTGCTCGGTGCTCCAGGGCTTGCCATGGACCTCGAGGGTGACGATGCGTTCCCCAGGCTGCACCTTGCTCAGCATCGCCTCGCCCTCCTGACGGATCAGGCGGGCGACATCGGCGTTCTTGCCGCGGGTGTTCAGCGGGATTTCCACCAGCTCCAGCGCAAGCTCCGGGGGCAGGCGCTTGGCATACTCATGCCAGCCTTCCTCGACCCACTTGGGCATGCGCGAGCCGACCGCGATCAGACGCAGACGCACGGCGCTTCCTTATTCCCGGTCTTTGAGCTTGTCGGTGAAGTAGTCGCTGGCGTTTTCCGGACTGTGGTGCTTGGCATCGGCGGCACGGCTCTGCTCGGCACCCAGCCACAGGCGCTCCAGGTCGTAGAACTGGCGGGCAGCGGCGGTCATCATGTGCACGATGACGTCGTTCAGGTCCAGCAGGACCCAGTCGCTGTCGCCCTTGCCTTCTTCACCCAGGGGTTGCGCACCCTCTTTCTTCACCGCTTCACGGACCTTTTCCAGCATCGCGTTGATCTGGCGATTGGAGGTACCGGTGGCAATGATCATGTAGTCGGTCAGGCTGTGCTTTTCGCGCACGTCGATGACCTGGATGTCCTGGGCCTTGACGTCTTCCAGGGCGCTGATGGTCAGTTTGACCAGCTCTTCGCCACTGATGCCATTGATTTTCTGCTTGCTCATATAAAACTCGTTCAACTCATTAAGTGAGGCGCCCATGGGCGCCGTCAGTTGGACACACGATACAGGTCGTGCGCCTCGATATAGGCCAGTACTGCGTCCGGCACCAGGAACCGCGCCGACTTGCCGCTGGCCAGCAGCTGTCGGATCTGTGTGGCGGACACCGCAAGCGGGGTCTGCCAGACGAACGAAATGTGCCCCGCCGGGCCGGACATGGCGGTGGGATCGCTCTCCGAGCGCGCCGCCAGCAGGTTGCGCAGCGCGTCGGGGGGTTCGACATCGGCATCCGGGCGTTGCAGCACCAGGATGTGACAGTGTTGCAGCAGTTCTTCCCAGCGATGCCAGCTGGGCAGGCCGCAGAACGCGTCCCAGCCCAGCACCAGGAACAACTGGTCGTGCGCGTGCAGCTGCGCACGGATCGATTCAAGGGTATCGATGGTGTACGACGGCTTGTCGCGGGCCAGCTCGCGGTCATCCACGCTCAGGCGTTCGACGCCCTGCACGGCACTACGCACCATGGCCAGGCGGTCCTGGGCCGACACCTGCGGCGTGTCGCGGTGCGGCGGGCGGGCGTTGGGCAGCAGGCGCAGTTCGTCCAGGCGCATGAACTCGGCCACTTCCAGCGCACTGCGCAGGTGGCCGATATGCACCGGGTCGAAGGTTCCGCCGAGAATGCCGATGCGCCGGACTGCGACCGCGTTGCTCAACTCAGCACGACTCCTGGCCGCGCAGCTGGCCGTCGCCGATCACCACATACTTCTCGCAGGTCAGGCCTTCCAGGCCGACCGGGCCACGGGCGTGCAGCTTGTCGGTGGAGATGCCGATCTCCGCGCCCAGGCCGTACTCGAAGCCATCGGCGAAGCAGGTCGGGGTGTTGAGCATGACCGACGCCGAGTCGACCTCGGCGATGAAACGCCGGGACTGCCCCTGGTGCTCGGTGATGATCGAGTCGGTGTGGTGCGAGCCGTAGTGGTTGATGTGCTCGATGGCCTGCTCCAGGCCGTCGACAACGCGGATCGACAGGATCGCGTCGAGGTATTCGGTGTGCCAGTCGTCTTCGCTGGCCGGCTTGGCGTCGATGATCGCCCGGGTGCGCTCGCAGCCGCGCAGTTCGACGCCCTTGTCGTGGAAGCGGCGGGCCATTTCCGGCAGGAAGCGCTCGGCCACGGCCTGGTCCACCAGCAGGGTTTCCATGGCGCCGCAGATGCCGTAGCGGTAGGTCTTGGCGTTGAAGGCCACGCGCCAGGCCTTGTCCAGGTCGGCATGGGCATCGACGAAGACATGGCAGATGCCGTCCAGGTGCTTGATAACCGGCACCCGGGCGTCGCGGCTGATGCGTTCGATCAGGCCACGGCCGCCGCGCGGGACGATCACGTCGACGAACTCCGGCATGCTGATCAGCGCACCCACGGCCTCGCGGTCGGTGGTCTCGACCACCTGCACCACCGCCGGCGGCAGGCCGGCCTCAGCCAGGCCGCGCTGGATGCAGGCGGCGATGGCGCGGTTGGAGTGGATGGCCTCGGAGCCGCCGCGCAGGATGGTGGCGTTGCCCGACTTCAGGCACAGGCTGGCGGCGTCGATGGTCACGTTGGGGCGCGATTCGTAGATGATACCGATGACCCCCAGCGGCACGCGCATCTTGCCAACCTGGATGCCCGACGGGCGGTAGCTCATGTCGCGGATGGCGCCGACCGGGTCCGGCAGGCTGGCCACCTGGCGCAGGCCGGTGATCATGCCGTCGATGCGTGCCGGAGTAAGCGCCAGGCGGTCGAGCAGCGCCGGTTCCAGGCCGTTCTTGCGACCGTTGGCCAAGTCCTGTTCGTTGGCTGCGGTGAGCGCGTCGCGGGCTGCGTCGAGGGCATCGGCGGCGGCCTGCAGAGCGCGGTTCTTCTGCGCGGTGCTGGCACGGCCGATCACCCGCGAGGCCTCACGGGCGGCGCGACCCAGGCGGGTCATGTAGTCAAGAACGGACTCGGTCATGGGCTCGGTGTCTTGGCAAAGGGGAAATCGGCTGATTATAACTGGAGCGCTCGGGTACGCCCAGCGGCGGGTGGCGGATGGTCGAAAATGGTGGGGGGAATGTGTTGGAAAGATGTAACGACCCGTATCAGCATTTCCTGCGCCTGATCCGGCCCTTTCGCGGGTAAACCCGCTCCCACAGGCTCTGCGCATAACCTGTGGGAGCGGGTTTACCCGCGAAAGGGCCAATCACCGACCTGGCGATTCAGCCTCGATTAAGCCATTCATTGCTATCATCGCCGCCTCCACAGCCACGAACCGCGCGTATGTCCGTCCCAGCCCCCTGCCCGGCCCGGGCCTTGCCCGACAGCTTCTTCGACCGCGACGCCCAGACCCTTGCCCGCGAACTGCTGGGCAAGGTCATCCGCCATCGCCAGGGCGATCTCTGGCTGGCAGCGCGGATCATCGAGACCGAGGCCTACTACCTGACCGACAAGGGCAGCCACGCCTCCCTCGGCTTCACCGAGAAGCGCAAGGCGCTTTTCCTCGACGGCGGGCACATCTACATGTACTACGCCCGTGGCGGCGACTCGCTGAACTTCAGCGCCCAGGGCCCGGGCAACGCGGTGCTGATCAAGTCCGCCTACCCCTGGACCGACGCCATCTCCGACGTCAACAGCCTGGCCCGGATGCAGCTGAACAACCCCGATGCCAGCGGCAACCTGCGTCCACCCGAGCGCCTGTGCAACGGCCAGACCCTGCTGTGCCGGGCCATGGGCCTGAAGGTGCCGCACTGGGACGCCCGGCGCTTCGACCCCGAACGCCTGTACGTCGAGGACTGCGGCATCCCGGTGCCACGGGTGATCCAGACCACCCGCCTGGGCATCCCCCACGGCCGCGACGAACACCTGCCCTACCGCTTCGTCGATGCCGACTACGCGCGCTTCTGCACCCGAAACCCGCTGCGACGTGGCCAGGTCGAAGGGAAAGACTTCTTCATGCTCGAACAAGGAAACTGAACCATGGGCCAATGGCTCGACAGCCTGACCGCCTGGCTTGGCGCCAACCCGCAGTGGCTGGGCCTGGCCATCTTCATCGTGGCCTGTGTTGAATGCCTGGCCATCGCCGGCATCATCGTGCCCGGCACCGTGCTGCTGTTCGCCGTCGCCGTGCTGGCCGGCAGCGGTGCATTCAGCCTCGGCGAAACCCTGCTGCTGGGCTTCCTCGGCGGCCTGCTGGGCGATGCGATCTCCTACGCCATCGGCAAGTACTTCCACCAGAACATCCGGCGCCTGCCGCTGCTGCGCAGCCACCCGGAGTGGATCGGCAGCGCCGAAGCGTACTTCCAGCGCTACGGCATCGCCAGCCTGCTGGTCGGCCGCTTCATCGGCCCGCTGCGGCCGATGCTGCCGATGGTCGCCGGCATGTTCGACATGCCGCTGCCGCGCTTCATCGCCGTGAGCCTGGTGGCCGGCGCCGGCTGGTCGGTGGCCTACCTGTTGCCGGGCTGGGCCACCGGCGCGGCCATGCGCCTGCCACTGCCCGAAGGGTTCTGGCTGGACGCAGGGATCGTCATCGGCACCCTGGCGGTGTTGATCGGCCTGAGCCTGAGTACCAGCATCCGCGACCAGCGCCATGGCACCCGGCTGATCGCCGCCCTCAGCGGCCTGGCCGTGGCCGCGCTGTTCATCGGCTGGCCGTACCTGAGCGAGTTCGACCAGGGCGTGATGACCCTGGTCCAGGAGCACCGCAGCCAGGTGATTGACGGCGCCGTGGTGCTGGTCACCCGCCTGGGCGACTTCCGCACCCAGTTCTTCCTGGGAGGCCTGCTCACCGGCCTGCTACTGCTGGCCCGGCAATGGCGCCATGCCTTGTTCGCCGGCGCGACGCTGATCGGCACCGCGGTAGCCAACGGTACCTTGAAATGGCTGTTCGCCCGCGCCCGCCCCGAAGTACTGGTCGATCCGCTGACCAGCTACAGCATGCCCAGCGGCCACAGCTCGGCGTCGTTCGCCTTCTTCCTGGTGCTGGCAGTGCTGGCCGGACGCGGCCAGCCGCCGCGCATGCGCCTGACCTGGGTCATGCTGGGCTGCCTGCCGGCGCTGGCGATCGCCTTGTCGCGGGTGTACCTCGGGGCGCACTGGCCGACCGACATCCTCGCCGGGGCATTGCTGGCGTGCTGCGTGTGCGCGGCAAGCCTGACCCTGGTGCAGCATCGCCAGCCACTGGTGGCGCTGCCGCAGCGGGTGTGGTGGCTGGTGCTGCCGGCGTGCGTCGCGTTGCTGGCGTTCTTTGCCCTGCATGCGCTGCCAAAGGCGTTGTTGCGTTACCAATACTGATGCCGTCGCAAATCCCTGTAGGAGCGGCCTTGTGCCGCGAAAGGGCTGCGAAGCGGCCCCGGGACTTCAGAGCTAAAGCAAAAATCGCCGGGGCCGCGTTGCGCCCCTTTCGCGGTACAAGGCCGCTCCTACAGGGATCGCATGGGCCGCTGGAGGACCGAGCCTGATCAGGCGAACAACTCGCCCTGGATCCGCTCGAGCAACGCCTGGATCGCCTCCAGCCTGAGCTGTGGCGAATCGATGGCCAGCAGGTCGAGCTTGTCCTCTTCCATGAACGGCAGCAGGTAGGCCAGCTGGTTGCCCAGCGACTGGCGCCCGTCCACGTCGCGCGGCATGTCCAGTGCCTCGACCATCGGGTGCTCGCCCAACGCCAGCAGCAGTGCCAGGAGGTCGTCGTCCTGCTCCACCAGCGGGCTGTCCGCCAGGTCCGGCAGCCATTGCACCTCGGCAAGCATCAGCTGGTCCTTCTGCACCTCGGTCCGCTCGACGCGAAACCGCCGCACGCCCTCGACACGAATGCCCAGCAGGCCGTTGTCCTGCTGCACGAAGTCGCGGATCAGCGCCTCGCAGCCGACCGAGGCCACCACAGGCGGCGCCTTGCCCACCTGCTCGCCTTCGAGGATGCACACCACGCCGAAACCGGCGCCCTGCTTCATGCAGCGGCCGATCATGTCAAGGTAGCGCGCCTCGAAGATCTGCAGGTCGAGCAGGCAACCGGGGAACAGCACGGTATTGAGGGGAAACAGCGGTAACGTCATCTCGACTCCTCAAGCCACCAGGCTGACCGCCAACGGCAGGAACACCGCCGTGGCCACTCCCATCAGGCTCATCGCCAGCGCGGCAAAGGCGCCGCATTCATCACTTTCCTGCAAGGCCACCGAAGTGCCCACCGCGTGGGCGGTCACCCCCAGCGCCATGCCCCGTGCCTCGGGACTTTTCACGCCGCAGCGGCTCAACAGCGCCGGGCCGAAGATCGCGCCGATCACCCCGGTGATCAGCACGAACACCGCGGCCAGGGCCGCCACCCCGCCGATCTGCTCGGCCACCAGCATGGCGATCGGCGAAGTGACCGACTTCGGCGCCATGGTCATCAGGATCATCCTTTCGGCGCCGAACCACCACCCCAGCACCAGGCACGCCACGGTGGCGAACAGGCCTCCGACTACCAGCGTAGTTAATGTCGGCCAGAACAGCTGTCGAATACGCCGCAGGTTGAGGTAGAGCGGCACCGCCAGGGCCACGGTGGCCGGCCCCAGAAGGATGTTCATGATCTCGGTGCTCTTGCGGTATTCGGCGTAGTCGATGCCGCAGGCCAGGAGGATGCCGATCACCACCAGCATCGACACCAGCACCGGTTGCAGGAAGATCCAGCGGGTCTTCTCGTAGCCCGCCAGCACCAACTGGTAGGCGGCCAGGGTGATGCCGATGCCGAACAACGGATGGTGGATGACCGCCTCGAGCGCGCCGTGCCAGTCGAGGATCATGGCTGCTCCTCGCGCTTGCCCTGACGGTGGATGAGTTTCTCCATCAGCACGCCGACGAACACCAGGGTCAGCAGGCAGGAGATCAGCAAGGCCCCGACGATGGCCCAGAAGTCGGCGGCGATGTCCCTGGCATAGACCATCACCCCCACCGCCGGCGGCACCAGCAGCAGCGGCAGGTAGCGCAACAGGCTGCCGGCGGCCTCGTTGAGCGGCTCGCCGACCTCGCCACGGATCATCAGGAAGGCCATCAGCAGCAACAGGCCGATGATCGGCCCGGGCAGGATGGGCAGGATCAGGTGGTTGATCGCCGTCCCCAGCAACTGGAACAGCACCAGCCAGGTCAAACCACGCAACAGCATATGGACCTCCCTCAGAGCATGGCGACCATTATAAGCACGCTAAGCATCTGCCTATAAGGCGATATTCGGCGAAAAGCGGGCAACTTGACTGAAACGGTTCGCCGTGCTGATCTTGCACACTCGTACCAAATGACAATCTGGAGATGTCGCGATGCCCTATGTACCCGTTACAGAGCTTTCGCAGTACGTTGGCAAGGAACTGGGACGTTCCGCCTGGCTGAAGATCGATCAGCAACGCATCAACCTGTTCGCCGAGGCCACCGGCGACTTCCAATTCATCCACGTCGATCCCGAAAAGGCAAAGAAGACGCCGTTCGGCACCACCATCGCCCATGGCTTCCTCACCCTGTCGCTGATCCCCAAGCTGATGGAAGACATCCTCGTGCTGCCCGAAGGGCTGAAGATGGTGGTCAACTACGGCCTGGACAGCGTGCGTTTCATCCAGCCGGTGAAGGTCGACAGCCAGGTACGACTGAAGGTCGACCTGACCGCCGCCACCGAGAAGAAACCAGGGCAATGGCTGCTCAAGGCCACCGTCACCCTCGAGATCGACGGCGAAGAAAAACCCGCCTACATCGCCGAACCGCTGTCGCTCTGCTTCGTCTGACGGCCTGCGCTCACCCGCACCGACCCCATCGCCGCCACAGGCACCGGGCGAAAAAAAACGCCGCGCTCCCTTGCGGGGGCGCGGCGTTCGATCAACTACCGAGGCGGCAGATCAGGCGAACGGATGACGCAGCACGATGGTCTCGTTGCGGTCCGGGCCAGTCGAGATGATGTCGATCGGCGCGCCGACCAGCTCCTCGATGCGCTTGATGTAGTTGCGCGCGGCTTGCGGCAGCTCTTCCAGGGTTTTCACGCCCAGGGTCGACTCGCTCCAGCCCGGCATCTCTTCGTACACCGGCTCCAGGCCGATGTAGCTGTCGGCATCGGACGGCGCGTCGATGACGGCACCGTTCTCGTTCTTGTAGCCCACGCAGATGTTGATGGTTTCCAGGCCGTCCAGCACGTCCAGCTTGGTCAGGCAGATGCCCGAGATGCTGTTGACGTCGATGGCGCGACGCAGGATGACGGCGTCGAACCAGCCGCAACGACGGGCACGGCCGGTGGTCGAGCCGAACTCGTGGCCACGCTTGGCCAGGGTGGCGCCGGTCTCGTCGAACAGTTCGGTCGGGAACGGACCGGAACCGACGCGAGTGGTGTAGGCCTTGGTGATGCCCAGGATGTAGTCCAGGTACATCGGGCCAACGCCGGAACCGGTGGAGATGCCGCCAGCGGTGGTGTTGGAGCTGGTGACGTACGGGTAGGTACCGTGGTCGATGTCCAGCAGCGAGCCCTGGGCCCCTTCGAACATGATGTCCTTGCCGGCGCGGCGCAGGTTGTGCAGCTCCGCGGTGACGTCGAGCATCATCGGCTTGAGCTGCTCGGCGTAGGCCATGCACTCGTCCAGGGTCTGCTGGAAGTCGATGGCCGGCTCTTTGTAGTAGTTCACCAGCTGGAAGTTGTGGTAGTCCAGCAGCTCACCGAGCTTGGCGGCGAAACGCTCGCGGTGGAACAGGTCACCGACGCGCAGGCCGCGACGGGCCACCTTGTCTTCGTAGGCCGGGCCGATGCCACGGCCGGTAGTGCCGATCTTGGCCTCGCCACGGGCCTTCTCACGGGCCTGGTCGAGGGCCACGTGGTACGACAGGATCAGCGGGGCGGCCGGGCTGATGCGCAGGCGCTCGCGCACTGGCACGCCCTTCTCTTCCAGCTTGGTGATTTCACGCATCAGGGCGTCGGGAGCAACGACCACGCCGTTGCCGATCAGGCACTGCACGCCGTCACGCAGGATACCCGAGGGAATCAGGTGCAGAACGGTCTTCTCACCGTTGATCACCAGGGTGTGGCCCGCGTTGTGGCCACCTTGGTAGCGCACTACGGCGGCAGCATGTTCGGTCAGCAGATCGACGATCTTGCCTTTGCCCTCATCACCCCACTGGGTGCCCAGGACGACGACATTCTTACCCATAACACTTGTCCTCATTCACGCAACTTGGTTGCCGGCCCACTGCCGGCGAAGAATCTCAATGGGTCAGCGGCAGAACCTGCCAGCGCCCGTCTTGCTGAATCAATTGCCGATCACAATCCGCTTCGAAGGCAGCACTCAACGGCTGGCCAGGCAGGGCCTGGACCACACGCTGGCCTTCGTTGCGCAACTGGCAGACTTGCTGCCAGAGGGCCGCATCGCTGCTGTCGGGCATCCAGATGCCGCCAGCAGGCAATACGACCTCCGCTCGCCCCAGTGTGACCAGGGTCTTCAAATCCGTGGAGAATCCGGTGGCCGGACGTGCCCGGCCAAAATCGGCGCCGATGTCGTCGTAGCGACCGCCCTGGGCGATCGACTGACCTTCGCCCGGCACGAACACCGCGAACACCACGCCGGTGTGATAGTTGTAGCCGCGCAGCTCGCCGAGGTCGAAGTACAACGGCAGATCCGGGTAACGCGATGCCAGGCGATCGGCGATCGCCAGCAGGTCGTCCAGCGCCGCCAGCACGCTGGCCGGGGCACGGCCCAGGCGCACGCGGGCCTCGGCCAGCACTTCACGGCCGCCGCACAGCTCGACCAAGGCCCGCAGCATGTTGCCCAGGTCCTTCGGCAGATCGGCGGTGAGCGCCTGCACTTCGTCGACCGCCTTGCGCTGCAGGGCGTCGAACAGCTGCTGCTCCACGTCGCCGGACAGGTTGGCGGCACGGGCCAGGCCGCGGTAGATACCGACATGGCCGAGGTCCATGTGCACATCCGGCACATCGGTCAGCTGCAGCGTGGCGAGCATCAGGCTGATGACCTCGACATCGCTGGTGGGGCTGGCGTCGCCATACAACTCGGCGCCCAGCTGGATCGGGCTGCGCGAGGTGGACAGGGCACGCGGCTGCGCGTGCAGCACGCTGCCGGCGTAGCACAGGCGGCTCGGGCCCTCACGGCGCAGGGTGTGGGCGTCGATGCGCGCCACCTGCGGGGTGAAGTCGGCACGGAAGCCCATCAGGCGGCCGGACTGCGGGTCGACGACCTTGAAGGTGCGCTGGTCCAGGTCCTGGCCGGCGCCGGTGAGCAGCGACTCCAGGTACTCGATATGCGGCGTGACGACCAGTTCGTAACCCCAACTCTGGAACAGGTCCAACACCTGACGCCGCGCGATCTCGATGCGCGCCGCCTCAGGTGGCAGTACTTCCTCGATGCCATCTGGCAGCAGCCAGCGGTCTACCGTTGCCATTACGCCATTTCCCCTCTGGTCCGGGCGGCCTGCCCGCAGGCGAGCCGTGAGTGAAGCAGGCATTGGCGCACAATAGCGGGCAGCACTGATCCCAGCGCAACCACCGTACCCAATACCCTCGAATTGCCTTGCGTCCTGACCAAACCGTCAACAAGCCATGGGCCGATCAACCTTGCAGACGCAAAAAAGCCGGGAATTTCCCGGCTGCCGCATCATACACCCCTTTTCATTCAGGATGCACCCCGCCTGGCATTTTAGCTGCCAGACGGGGCGCCCCGTCATGAGAGCAACCTCAGGGCTTGCTCTTGTCCAGGTAACGGAAGAACTCGTTCTTCGGATCCAGGACCAGTACGTCGCTCTTGCTCGAGAAGCTCTCGCGGTAGGCCTGCAGGCTACGGTAGAACGCGTAGAAATCGGCGTCCTGGCTGTAGGCCTTGGCATAGATGGCAGCCGCCTGGGCGTCACCATCACCGCGGGTCTCTTCCGCTTCGCGATACGCCTCGGCCAGCAGCACGCGGCGCTGACGGTCGGCGTCGGCACGAATACCTTCGGCCAGCTCGTTACCCTTGGCGCGGTGCTCGCGGGCCTCACGCTCACGCTCGGTGCTCATGCGGTCGAACACGCTGCGGTTGACTTCCTTCGGCAGGTCGATGGCCTTGACGCGAACGTCGACCACTTCGATACCCAGCTCCTTGCTGGCCATGCGGTTCAGCGAGGCGGTGATATCGGCCATCAACGCGTCACGCTCACCGGACACCACTTCGTGCAGGGTGCGTTTACCGAACTGGTCACGCAGGCCGCTTTCCAGACGACGCGACAGGCGCTCGTCGGCGATCTGCTTCATGCCCGAGGTCGCGGTGTAGAAGCGCTCGGCGTCCTTGACCCGCCACTTGGCATAGGCATCGACCATCACCGCTTTCTTCTCCAGCGTCAGGAAACGCTGGGTCGGGGCGTCGAGGGTCATCAGGCGGGCGTCGAACTTGCGCACCTGGTTCACGTACGGCACCTTCACGTGCAGGCCCGGCTGGACATCGGCCTTGACCACGCGACCGAACTGCAGCAATACCGCGCGCTCGGTCTGCGAGACGATGTAGAAGCAGTTCCAGGCGGCGATCGCCACGACCACGGCACCAATCAGGGCGAACAGCGATTTATTGCTCATCAGCGGCTCTCCCTGGAACGCAGCGGCGGTTGTTGTTGCAGGTCCTGCGCGGCGCGCGCGGCGGCGTCGTTGACCGACGGCGAAACGCTGCTGACCGGTGCCGACGCGCTGTTGCGGCTGCCTTCGACCATCTTGTCCAGTGGCAGGTAGAGCAGGTTGTTCTGCCCGTCCTTGGTGGCCACCATGACCTTGCTGGAGTTGCTGTACACCTCCTGCATGGTGTCGATGTACAGACGCTGGCGAGTGACTTCCGGTGCCTTGCGGTACTCGACGACCATCTTGCTGAAGCGGTCGGCCTCACCCTTGGCGCGGGCGATGACTTCATCGCGGTAGCCATTGGCATCCTCGATGATGCGCTGCGCCTGGCCACGCGCCTCGGGCACCACGCCGTTGGCGTAGGACTCGGCCTGGTTGCGCGCACGCTGCTCGTCTTCACGGGCGCGGATCACGTCGTCGAAGGCTTCCTGCACTTCACGCGGGGCTGCCGCGCTCTGCACGTTGACCTGGGTGACGGTGATACCCGTGCGGTAGGTGTCGAGGAATCGTTGCAGACGCTCGCGGATGTCCACGGCCATCTGCTCGCGGCCTTCGGTCAGCACCTGGTCCATCGAGGTGGAACCCACCACGTGGCGCAGGGCGCTGTCGGTGGCATGCTGCAGGCTGACTTCCGGCTGGTCGACGTTGAGCACGAAGTCCTGCAGGTTGCTGATGCGGTACTGCACGGTCAGCGGCACCTCGACGATGTTCTCGTCTTCGGTGAGCATCTGGCCCTGCTTGGTGTAGGCCCGCTCGCGGGTCACGTTTTCCATGTACTTGCGATCGATCGGCGGGAAGTAGATGTTCAGGCCGGGACCGACGGTTTCGTAGTACTTGCCGAAGCGCAGCACCACGGCCTGCTCCTGCTCGTCCACCACGTACACGGCGTTATACAGCCAGATGGCAGCCAGCACCGCCAGGCCGATGCCCAGCAGCCCATAGCCGCCACCCTTGCCGATATTGCGGTCGCCACTGCCACCGCGTTTCTTGCCACTGCCGAACATGCCGTTCAGGCTGTCCTGCAGCTTGCGGAAGGCCTCGTCCAGATCCGGTGGACCTTTCTTGTCGCCACCACCGCCGCCGCCGTTACGGCGACCGCCCCAGGGATCCTGATTGTTCGAGTTGCCACCCGGCTCGTTCCAAGCCATAGCGCTCTCCATCTGATAAAGCAAAGACGCGCCCACGGCGCGCCGTCCAATGCTACAGAATGCCTGTCACCGCTGCCCGACGACCTCGACGGGCATTTATTGCAAAGTGTGTTGCTCGACAAACACTTGCGGCTCCATGCCTTCGCGGCTGACCAGGCGATTCAACTCGACCCTGGGCAGTCGCACGCTCAGCAGGCTGCGCCCTTCTTCATCATGCTCTTCACTCTGCACGGCACCCAGGGCAAAGAATTGCGCGCGCAGGCGGGCAAACCGTTGCTCCAGGCACAGGGTTCCGACATACAGATCGTCCCCCAGCAACTCGGCAATCGCCTGGCCAACCAGCTCCAGGCCTCGACCATCGCGTGCCGATACCCAGACCCGCTGCGGCTTGCCATCGGCATCGCGCTGGATCTGCGGCTCGACATCTTCGAGCAGGTCGAGTTTGTTATAGACCTCGAGGATCGGCAAGCTCTCGGCGCCGATCTCGCCCAGCACCGCCAGCACCTGCTCGATCTGCTCCATGCGCTCGGGCTCATGGGCGTCGATCACGTGCAGCAGCAGGTCGGAGTTGCTCGACTCTTCGAGCGTAGCCCGAAATGCCTCGACCAGCTTGTGCGGCAGGTGGCGAATGAAACCCACGGTGTCGGCCAGCACGATCGGCCCCAGGTCGGCCAGCTCGAGCCGGCGCAAGGTCGGGTCGAGGGTGGCGAACAACTGGTCCGCGGCGTACACCTCGGATTGCGTCAGGGCGTTGAACAGGGTCGACTTGCCGGCGTTGGTGTAGCCCACCAGCGACACCGACGGGATGTCCGCGCGCTTGCGCCCGCGACGAGCCTGCTCGCGCTGGCTGCGCACCTTCTCCAGGCGTGCCTTGATCTGACGCAGGCGCACCCGCAGCAGACGGCGGTCGGTTTCCAGCTGGGTCTCACCCGGGCCGCGCAGGCCGATACCACCTTTCTGCCGCTCAAGGTGGGTCCAGCCGCGCACCAGCCGCGTGCTCATGTGCTCGAGCTGGGCCAGTTCGACCTGCAGCTTGCCTTCGTGAGTACGCGCCCGTTGGGCGAAGATATCGAGAATCAGCCCGGTACGGTCCAGCACGCGACACTCGAAGACACGTTCGAGGTTGCGTTCCTGGCTGGGCGTGAGGGTGTGATTGAAAATCACCAGGTCGGCTTCGGCCGATTGGACCAGGTCGCGCAATTCCTCGACCTTGCCGCTGCCGATCAGAAACTTGGCGGTGGGCTGATGCCGCGCCACTGTTACCAGCGAGACGATATCGGCGCCGGCCGACAGCGCCAGCTCCTGAAACTCCTGCGGGTCTTCGCGCGCCTCAGGGTTCTGACCTTCCAAGTGAACGAGCAGCGCTCGCTCACCACCACCGTGGCGCTCAAAGAACAATGCAGGCTCCTACTTTTTTCAAGCGTTGCCTTGCTCGCTGTCGCCGTGATCGGCATCGGACGGGCTTGGCAGGCGAACCGGGCGGGCAGGTACGACAGTCGAAATGGCGTGCTTATAGACCATCTGGCTGACGGTGTTCTTCAGCAGCACAACGAACTGGTCGAAGGATTCGATCTGGCCCTGCAGCTTGATCCCGTTGACCAGATAGATCGAAACCGGGACTTTTTCTTTTCTCAAGGTGTTCAAGTAAGGGTCTTGTAGCGAATGCCCTTTTGACATATGCCGCACTCCTGTAAGGATCAATAGTAGAAAATCAAGAAAATCGATAAATTATGCCGCCCGTCCGCAAGAATAGACGGCATTTGGCAGGGACTCAGCTCAATATGGAGACGGTCCCCAGGTATTTCAAGGTGCGGGACAGATTGTCGCAGGCCAGGCTATCCAGCCAGTGCACGCCTTCCCAGCCGCGCAACCAGGTGAACTGCCGCTTGGCCAGCTGGCGAGTGGCAATGATACCGCGTTCTCGCATCTCATTCTCAGTCAGCTGACCGTCGAGATAATCCCAGACCTGTCGATAGCCCACTGCCCGTATAGACGGCAGTTCCGCGTGCAAGTCACTTCTGGCCCGCAGCGTTCGGACCTCGTCGACGAAGCCCTGTTCCAGCATCTGCGAAAATCGTAACGCAATTCGCTGATGCAAAATGTGACGATCTGTAGGAGCAATCGCCAAACTCGCGACAGTATAGGGCAAATGCCCGCCCGCGCCTGCGTCTGCAGCGCTACTTTCCGCGAATTGACGCTGACGGTGGGCGGTCATGGTCTGGCCGCTGACCCGATACACTTCGAGCGCACGGATAAGCCGCTGCGGATCATTCGGATGGATGCGCGCCGCCGATTCCGGGTCCACCTCGGCCAGCTGTCGGTGCAGCTCGGCCAGGCCCAGGGTGGCGGCCTGGGCCTCGAGTTCGGCGCGCACCGCAGGGTCCGCCGCCGGCATGTCGGCCAGGCCCTCGATCAGGGCCTTGTAATAAAGCATGGTGCCGCCGACCAGCAGCGGGATCTTGCCGCGCGCGGTGATTTCGGCCATGGCCTCGAGGGCATCGGTGCAGAACCGCTTGGCCGAGTAGCTTTCGGCGGGATCGAGGATATCGATCAAACGGTGCGGATGGGCCGCCAGCACCTCTTTGGAGGGCTTCGCGGTGCCGATGTCCATGCCGCGATAGACCAGCGCCGAGTCGACGCTGATCAGCTCGCAGGGCAGCACCTTGGTCAACTCGATGGCAAGATCGGTCTTGCCGGCCGCCGTCGGCCCCATGAGGAATATTGCCGGGGGTTTCGCACTCATCTCATCGGCCCCGCAGGAACAGCTTGTCCAGGTCGTCCAGGCCCATCTGGGTCCAGGTCGGCCGGCCATGGTTGCACTGGCCGCTACGCTCGGTGTTTTCCATGTCGCGCAGCAGCGCGTTCATCTCCGGGATGGCCAGGCGCCGGTTGGCGCGCACCGCACCGTGGCAGGCCATGGTCCCGAGCAGTTCGTTCAGGTGCGCCTGGATGCGGTCGCTGGTGCCGTATTCCATGAGGTCAGCTAGCACGTCCTGAACCAGACGGTTGGCCTCGGCCTGCTTGAGCAGCGCCGGGATCTGGCGGATCGCCAGGGTTTCCGGACCCAGGCGCTGCAGTTCGAAGCCCAGGCGCTGGAACCACTGGGCGTGCTCCTCGGCGCAATCGGCCTCGCGCTGGCTCAGCGCCAGCGATTCGGGCACCAGCAGTGGCTGGCCGCTCAGGCCTTCGCTGGCCATGGCCACCTTCAGGCGCTCGTACATGATCCGCTCATGGGCGGCGTGCATGTCCACCAGCACCAGGCCGACGGCGTTCTCGGCGAGGATATAGATACCCTTGAGCTGCGCCAGGGCGTAGCCCAGCGGCGGGATGTCGCCCTGGCTTTCCGGCAGCGTGCTCGGCGTAGCGGCGGCGTTGTCCAGCGGCGCGTAGAACTCGCGGTAGACCGCCTGGGCCTCGCCGACGTTGACCGGCTGCGCGGGGCGCGGAGTGTACTGGTACTGATACCCGGCTCCAGAACCACCGGAGGAAAAGGCCGGCCGCGCCTCGCCCTGGGGCTGCTCGAGCATCGGCGAGGCCAGGCGCATTTCGCCCTGCGGGCCGAACTCGCCAGCCTGCAGGCCACTCGGGCGAAGCATCTCGCTGGTCGTGGCAGGTGCTGCGAGCTGGTCTTCCGGGCGCACGTCGGCCAGGGCGCGGTGCAGGGTGCCATAAAGGAAGTCGTGGACCGTGCGCCCTTCGCGGAAGCGCACTTCGTGCTTGGTCGGGTGCACGTTGACATCCACCCCGGTCGGGTCGCACTCCAGGAACAGCACGAAGGTCGGGTGGCGGCCATTGAACAGCACGTCGCGATAGGCCTGGCGAACCGCGTGGGCGACCAGCTTGTCGCGCACGGCGCGGCCATTGACGAAGAAGTACTGCAGGTCGGCCTGGCTGCGCGAGAAGGTCGGCAGGCCGACCCAACCCCACAGCCGCAGGCCGTTGCGCTCGACATCGATGGGCAGCGCCTGTTCGAGGAAGCCCGGACCACAGATGGTGCCCACACGCCGCGCCCGGGCCATCTCGTCGGCTGCTTCGTGCAGGCTGAAGATGGTCTTGCCGTTGTGGCGCAGGTGGAAGCCGACGTCGAAACGCGCCAGCGCCAGGCGCCGGATCACTTCCTGCAGGTGATCGAATTCGGTCTTCTCGGCTTTGAGGAACTTGCGCCGGGCCGGGGTGTTGAAGAACAGGTCGCGCACTTCGACCGAGGTGCCGACCGGATGCGCGGCGGGCTGCACCCGCGGCGTCATCTCGCGCCCTTCGGTTTCCACCTGCCAGGCTTCGCTGGCGTCGGCGGTGCGCGAGGTCAGGGTCAGGCGTGCCACCGAGCTGATCGAGGCCAGGGCCTCGCCGCGAAAACCGAGGCTGAGCACGCCTTCGAGGTCTTCCAGCTCGCGGATCTTGCTGGTGGCGTGACGCGCCAGGGCCAGCGGCAGGTCGTCCGGGGCGATGCCGCTGCCGTTGTCGCGCACCCGCAGCAGCTTCACGCCGCCCTGCTCGACCTCGACCTCGATGCGCCGGGCACCGGAGTCGAGGCTGTTTTCCAGCAGCTCCTTGGCCACCGACGCGGGGCGCTCGACCACCTCGCCGGCGGCGATCTGGTTGGCCAGCCGCGGGCTGAGCAGCTGGATGCGCGAACCGCCACTCATTGCTGGGACGCCAGGGCGGTGGTGGGGATGTCCAGGTGCTGGCCGACCTTGAGCTCGTCGGTCTTCAGGCTGTTGCTGCTGCGCAGGCTGGCAACGCTGACCTGGTAGCGCACCGCGATCATCGCCAGTGTCTCGCCGGGGCGCACGGTGTGCTCACGCGGCCCCTGGGCGATCTTGCCGCTGTCGCGCAGCCAGGCGATGTAGGTGCCCGGTGGCGGGTTCTGCTGGAAGAACTGGCGCACGCCGGTGTGGATCGAACGCGCCAGCGCCTGCTGGTGGCTGCGGGTCGCCAGCTTGGCGGCCTCGTTGGCATTGGAGATGAACCCGGTCTCGACCAGGATCGACGGAATGTCCGGCGACTTCAGCACCATGAACCCGGCCTGTTCCACACGCTGCTTGTGCAACGGCGTGACCCGGCCCATGTTGCCCAGCACCTTCTGACCGACGTTGAGGCTGGAGCTGAGGGTGGCGGTCATCGACAGGTCGAGCAGCACGCCGGCCAGCATGCGGTCCTTGTCGTCGAGGCTGACGTTGCCGGCACCGCCGATCAGGTCGGAGCGGTTTTCCGTATCGGCCAGCCAGCGAGCGGTCTCGGAGGTGGCGCCACGGTCGGACAAGGCGAACACCGAGGCGCCAAAGGCGGCCTTCGACGGCGCGGCGTCGGCGTGGATCGAGACGAACAGGTCGGCACCCTTCTTGCGGGCGATCTCGGTGCGCTTGCGCAGCGGGATGAAGTAGTCGCCGGTACGGGTCAGCTCGGCGCGGTAGCCCTTCTCGGAGTTGATCTGGCGCTGCAGCTCCTTGGCGATATCCAGCACGATGTCTTTCTCGTGCTGGCCGCGCGACCCGGACGCGCCCGGGTCTTCGCCGCCGTGGCCGGCGTCGATGGCGACCACGATGTCACGCTTGCCGGCCGGGGCTGGCGGCAGCTTGATCGCCGGCTGCGCCGGGGTGACCGGCACCGCCGGCGTGGTGGCCGGTGGCTGCGGCGTCGGTGGCGGGGTCGGGTTGCTGGCGGCAACGGCGTCGGCTTCCTGGTCGTACAGGTCGACTACCAGGCGGTTGCCGTACTGGGCGTTCGGCGCCAGGACGAAGCTTTTGGGCGAGACGGCCTTCTTCAGGTCGACCACCACGCGCAGGTCGGTGGGCGTGCGCTGGGCCGAGCGCACGCTGGTGATCGGCGTGTTCGAGGTGGAGACGTTCAGCGGCGCGCCCAGGGTGGCGCCGTTGATGTCGATCACCAGGCGATCGGGTGCGGTCAGGGTGAAGACGCTGTGCTGCACAGGCCCGGACAGGTCGAAGACCAGCCGCGTGTTGTCCGGAGCGCGCCACAGGCGCATGCTCTTGACTTGAGTGACGGCCAGAGCGTCAACGGTCACCGCGGTCAGCAGCAGCCCAACGACAGCGACCAGTGCGCGTATGCGCATACCTTTCCCCACTTACTGTTTGAATTCTTTGGCCAGAACGGCACACCAGGCTTCGCCGCGTGCCCCCTGCGGCGACAGGTTCAGCGAACGTCCGCCCGCTTGCGGGCTTATGGTAATGGTCAGGTCAGGCTTTGGCAAAACGCCCGCACCTTTGTCGGGCCATTCGAACAGGCACAGCGCATCGCCCTCGAAATAGTCGCGAATGCCCATGAACTCCAGTTCCTCCGGATCGACCAGGCGATAGAGGTCGAAATGGTAGGCGCGAATGTCGCCGATTTCGTAGGGTTCGACCACGGTGAAGGTCGGACTTTTCACCGGGCCGTCGTGGCCCAGGCCACGGATCAGGCCACGGGACAGCGTGGTCTTGCCGGCGCCCAGGTCGCCTTCGAGAAAGATCACGCCATGACCTTGGGTCACTTCGGCCAGCTTGGCGCCAAAGGCGACGGTGGCTGGCTCGTCGGCCAGAAACAGGGTTACACCTGACACGCTGAATGCTCCTCCAATAACGCTCTAATAACCGGGACCAGATCGCTGGCCGCCAGCCCTCTACCTTTGATACCCAGGCGCTCGCCCGCGCAGGCATGCAGCCATACGCCCAGGCACGCAGCCTGCCAGGCGTCCAGCCCCTGGGCCAGCAACGCCGCCAGCACGCCGCTGAGCACATCGCCCAGCCCGGCACCGGCCATGGCCGGATGCCCTCGCCCGCACTGCGCCAGCTGCCCGGCCGGGTCGGCCACCAGCGTGCCCGCGCCCTTGAGCACGCAGACGCTGGCATAGCGCCGCGCCAGCTTGCGCGCGGCCCCCGGTCGGTCGGCCTGCACCGCCTCGGTGGAGATGCCCAGCAGCCGCGCCGCCTCGCCCGGGTGCGGGGTGAGGATGCTGCCACTGGGCAACGCCAGTGGCGCAGCGGCCAGCAGGTTGAGGGCATCGGCGTCCCACACCTGCGGCAGATGCGCAGGGGTCACCGCCGACAGCAGGCTGCGGCCCCAGGCTGCCTGGCCCAAGCCGGGGCCGACCACCAGCACCGTGGCCCGTGCGAGCGGGCCGAGCAACTGGTTGGCCGAGCTCACGCCCTGCCACATCACCTCCGGCAGGCGGGCCAGCCCGGCGGCGACGTGCTCGTCACGGGTCGCCACGCTGACCAGGCCGGCGCCGCAACGCAGCGCCGCCTCGCTGCTGAGCATGACTGCGCCGCCGGTGCCCAGGTCACCGCCGATCACCAGCACATGGCCGAAATCGCCCTTGTGGGCGTCGGCGGCGCGGGGTGGCAGCCCGGCCAAGGTCAGGCTGCTCAGCAGCAATGGGGGGTGTTTGGTCTGAGGCATGGGGTCAAAGGCTCCGATGTCTGGCAGAATTATACGCACCTCCGCTTGTAATGCTTGTTCATCCATGTCCGCCAACCTCCCAGACATCGTCTCACTGGCCCAATCGATCAAGGATTGGGGCCGCGAACTCGGTTTTGCCCATGTCGGCATCGCCGGCGTCGACCTTGGCGAGCACGAACAACACCTGCAGCGCTGGCTGGCGGCCGGCTACAACGGCGAGATGGAGTACATGGGCGACCATGGCCACAAGCGCTCGCGCCCGGCCGAGCTGATCCCCGGCACGCTGCGGGTGATTTCGTTGCGCATGGACTACCTGCCCGGCGACACGCAGATGGCCAAGCGCCTGGCGGAGCCGGAAAAAGCCTACATCTCGCGCTACGCCCTGGGCCGCGATTACCACAAGCTGGTGCGCAAGCGCGTGCAGCACTTCGCCGACCGCATCCAGGAGGCCATCGGCCCCTTTGGCTACCGTGCCTTCGTCGACAGCGCCCCGGTGCTGGAGAAGGCTCTGGCGCAGGAGGCCGGCCTGGGCTGGATCGGCAAGAACACCTTGCTGCTCAACCGCAAGGCCGGCAGCTATTTCTTCCTGGCCGAGCTGTTCGTCGACCTGCCGCTGCCGATTGACGGCGTGCAGGGCAGCGATCATTGCGGGCGCTGCCAGGCGTGCCTGGACATCTGCCCGACCCAGGCATTCGTCGGGCCTTACCAGCTCGATGCGCGGCGTTGCATTTCGTACCTGACCATCGAATTGCGCGGTGCCATTCCACTGGAACTGCGGCCACTGATCGGTAACCGGGTGTTCGGTTGCGACGATTGCCAGATCGTCTGTCCTTGGAACCGTTTCGCCAAGACCACCACCGAAGACGACTTCATGCCCCGCCGGGGGCTGGACAATATCGAGCTGGCCGAGCTGTTCCTGTGGGATGAAAAGCGTTTTCTCGGCTGCACCGAGGGTTCGCCCTTGCGGCGGGCGGGGTATGAACGGTTTTTGCGTAACCTGGCGGTGGGGCTGGGGAATGCCCCTTCGACCATTCCCGTGTTGGAGGCGCTCAACGCGCGACGGGATGATCCTTCGGAGCTGGTGCGCGAGCACGTGGAGTGGGCGCTGGCTCGCCACGACGCCCTTTGACGCTTGCTGGCTCTGGCTTTGGCTTGGCTTGGCTTGGCTTTGCTTTGGCGATCAAAAGATTAACTCCACAGCCCACTAGCGACAGCTGCATCAGCCCAGGCGCCGCCCGTACCTTCGCGACTTCAGGAGGCCGAACGCAGGCCTTGCGGAGGGAGGTGACGGGCATGGATGCCCGTCAAGCGCTGGGGCCCAGGATGGGCCCTGCAGCGCGGTCCTCCCGGGAGCAAGGCCGGAGTGAGGGGACCCGGAGCGAAGCGTAGGGCCGGATGAATGGAGCGCAGCGTTTTTTGGTTACTTTTTGTCGCGTTTGACAAAAAGTGACTCGCCGGGGGGCGAAAGGGTGACTGTGCGTCATTATAGCTAATGAATGCGCTTACAACTATGAAAACGCACGCCGATCGCATTTGACTTTGACTTTGACTTTGACTTTGAGAGAGTGTGTTTTGAAAGTTATATGCGCATTCATTTGCGATAGTGACGCAAAGTCACCTTTCCGCCCTTACGGCGGGTCCCTTTTTGAAGGATCAAAATCTATGGTCACCCCGTTTTCTGCAATACTGTTCATCAGATGAAATGGATGGCTTGCGTAAATCTATCCGGCGTCTGATGGGCTCGTATCCGCCCGCGCCACGATGAGCGTTCGCACCTGACAATCCTTAAAAAGTAAGCGGCTTCCAAGAGCCATTTTTGATCCCAGGATCATCGT
The DNA here is from genome assembly GCF_019646095.1 of Pseudomonas sp. 2hn. Classification (NCBI taxonomy): domain Bacteria; kingdom Pseudomonadati; phylum Pseudomonadota; class Gammaproteobacteria; order Pseudomonadales; family Pseudomonadaceae; genus Pseudomonas; species Pseudomonas sp. 2hn. The sequence goes on from NZ_CP081016.1 coordinate 5,281,087, forward strand.
CAGGCCGATCGGCCGTTTGTTTCATCTGTTGTACAGCTATCGCAAAACCTGATGGTGAAACACGGTGCAGCACTACGGGGTCAGGCGTTCATGGCGCCTGGCTCCGTTTTATATTGCGTGTGCCGAGTGGTAATGGCCCAAGCGATGCGTGCCAGTTTGTTGGCCAACGCGCAGGCCACCACGTTGGAGTGACGTCGAGCGAGCAGTGAGCGCACCCAATCGGCTAATGGGCCTTTCTGGTACTTCAAACGCATCAGGTAAACCCGTGCGCATTGCACCAGCAAGCGTCGAAGGTTCTTGTCGCCGCGCTTGCTAATCCCCAGCAAATTCTGTCTGCCACCGGTACTGTACTGACGGGGCACCAGACCTACAGAGGCCGCAAAGTCCCGGCTACTGCCGTATTGCTGGCCATCGCCCATTTCCACAGCCAGCAGGCTGGCGGTGATCGGTCCGACACACGGAATACTCAGCAAACGACTACCCAGATCATCGTCAGTCAGCTGGCTCACCAGCTCTTCGTCCAACAACTTGATCTGCTCGCTCAGGTAGACGAAATGCTCATGTAGCCGCTGCAACAATGCGACAAGACGTACAGGCAAGTCGTGCTCTTCAAGCACAGAAGCGAGGCGTTTGACCACTGCCAGTCCGGTCGGCAGGCTGACGCCGAATTCGAGCAGGAACCCATGCATCTGGTTCACCGTCTTGGTTCGGTCGCGGATCAATGATTCACGCATCCGATGAGAAACAGAGAGCGTTTGCTGCTCAGGCGATTTTGGCGTCACAAAGCGCATGGAAGGCCGGGAAGCAGCTTCGCAGATGGCTTGCGCATCAACGAAGTCGTTTTTGTTGCTCTTGACGAAAGGCTTAACAAACTGAGGCGAGATCAGCTTGGCTTCATGCCCCATCGCCGTGAGTTCTCGAGCCAGATAGTGCGAACCGGCACAGGCCTCCATCACCACCGTGCAGGGAGGATGATTGGCCAGAAACCGCATCATCTGCAGCCTTGAGCACTTCTTGCGCGATACCTCTTTGCCGAACTTGTCCTGGGCATGCAGGTGGAAGGTATGTTTGCCGATGTCGATGCCGATCAGTGTCACGGTGCTCATGATGACGGTCTCCGAAGAAAAAACACCCTGCGAAAGCGTACGCCTCGCAGGGTGCCGGGGTGACCATCTCATTAAGGAACCAAAAAATCCTCGCTCCATTCATCCGGCCCCTACGCTTCGCTCCGGGGTTCCCTCGCTCCGTTCTTGCTCCTGAAGTCGCAATTGGCGGCGCCTGAACTATCGCGCGCTTAGAAGCAAGATCAAGATCAAGATCAACGGGCATGAGCCAATTATCGGGGCACTGGCAGTATAGCTACAGTTATATGCTCTTGCCGGCAAACAGGCTCCCACAAGAACAACTGAACACCTCAGAGCGCAGCGCTATATCTATTGTTGATCGTTGTAATGAAACTTCGGCATCTCCCAATGAAACCGAATCGCCAACAACCGCACCAGAAAACCACCAAACAATGTCAGCAACATGGCCTGCTCCGCCGGCACCTTGAAGTAAACACACCCAAGATAAAACCAAGCCGCCGCAAACGACACACTGGCATAGAGCTCACGCCGAAACACCAACGGAATATCGTTGCAGAAGATATCCCGCAGGATGCCGCCAAACACCCCGGTAATCACCCCGCTGATCGAAGCGACCAGGAACCCCTGCCCCATCTCCAGCGCGGTCATGCAGCCGATCAGGGTAAACGCCACCAGCCCCAGGGCATCGAGCACCAGGAACAGCGACCGCAAATGCCGCATCAAGGGCGCGATGAAAATCGTCAGCAGCGCCGCGAAGCTGGTCAGCACCAGGTACTCCGGGTGCTTCACCCAGGTCAGCGGGTAGTGCCCGAGCAGCACGTCGCGCACCGAGCCGCCACCCAGCGCGGTGACACAGGCGATCAGCACCACGCCGAACCAGTCCATGCCGCGACGGCCGGCGGACAGGGCGCCAGTCATGGCTTCAGCGGTGATGGCGATGAGGTAGAGCATCAGCAACATGGTGCAGGTCCGTGCGGGAAAGGCGCGCAGTCTACCCAGTCGCGCGGGGCACCAAAAGGGGGCGCGCCGACGATCGTCGGCGCACGGCAAGGTCAGACCTTGATGAAATGCTCGCGATAGTGACGCAGCTCGCCAATCGACTCGCGAATATCGTCCAGCGCCAGATGGGTGCTGCCCTTCTTGAAGCTGTCACGCACTTCCGGCGCCCAGCGCGCGGCCAGCTCCTTGAGCGTGGACACATCGAGGTTGCGATAGTGGAAGTAGTTTTCCAGCTCGCGCATGTGGCGATAGAGGAAACGGCGGTCCTGGCAGATGCTGTTGCCACAGATCGGCGACTTGCCCTTCGGCACCCACTGCTCGAGGAAAGCGATGGTCTGCGCCTCGGCCTCGGCCATGCTCACCTTGCTCTCACGCACGCGCTGGGTCAGGCCCGAGGCGCCGTGGGTGCGGGTGTTCCACTCGTCCATGCGCGCCAACACTTCGTCGCTATGGTGAATGGCGATCACCGGGCCTTCGGCCAGGGTGTTCAGCTCGCTATCGGTGACGATGGTGGCCATCTCGATGATGACGTCGTTGTCCGGGTCCAGGCCGGTCATCTCCAGATCGATCCAGATCAGGTTCTGTGGGTTCTGCATGAAAAGGCTCCTCGAATAGCCCGTCATATTAGCCTAGCGGGGCGGCTCGTGGGCGCGCCGTGCTAAACTGCCCGCCGTTTTCTTTCTGCCCCGCCGACACGGAACCCTCATGGCCAAACGCCAGCTCAACCGCCGCCAGAACTGGCGCATCGAAAAGATCCAGGGCGAGCGCGCCGCCCGCGCCGCCAAACGCGAGCAGCACGTGCTGCAGGAGCTGGAGGGTGGCGATCTGGGGCCGGAACAGCTGGGTCTGGTGATCGCCCACTTCGGCGTGCAGGTCGAGGTCGAGGCCCAGGACGGCGAGGCCGCCGGTCAGGTCTTCCGCTGCCACCTGCGGGCCAACCTGCCGGCGCTGGTCACCGGCGATCGCGTGGTCTGGCGCGCCGGCAACCAGGGCATCGGCGTGATCGTCGCGCAGATGCCACGCAGCACCGAGCTTTGCCGGCCAAACAACCACGGCCAGCTCAAGCCGGTGGCGGCCAACGTCGACCTGATCGTCATTGTCTTCGCCCCGGCGCCCGAGCCGCACCCCAACCTGATCGACCGCTACCTGGTGGCCGCCGAGCATGCCGGCATCCGCCCGCTGCTGCTGCTGAACAAGGCCGACCTGATCAATGACGAGAACGGTCCGACCCTCCACGCGATGCTGGAAGTCTACCGCGGCCTGGGCTACCCGCTGCTGGAAGTCTCGGCCCACCACGGCGATGGCATGCAACGCCTGCAGGAAACCCTCGACGGCCATATCAGCGTGTTCGTCGGTCAATCCGGCGTGGGCAAGTCCTCGCTGGTCAACAGCCTGCTGCCCGAGGCCGGTACCCGGGTCGGCGACCTGTCGGAGTGGTCCGGCCAGGGCACGCATACCACCACCACCGCACGGCTGTACCACTTCCCCAACGGCGGTGACCTGATCGACTCGCCAGGCATCCGCGAGTTCGGCCTGATGCACGTCAGCCGCGACGACGTGGAGGATGGTTTCATCGAATTCCGCGAACTGATCGGCCACTGTCGCTTTCGCGACTGCAAGCATGATCGCGAGCCCGGTTGTGCCCTGCTCAAGGCGTTGGAGGACGGCAGCGTCACCCAGCAGCGGATGAACAGCTACCGCTCGATCATCGCCAGCCTGCCGGAAGATACCTACTGATTGGGCAGGTTTGCCTACCTAGACTGTAGGAAATATTACCGCGCTAGGTAGGACCGTTCCGGTTTCGCAGTCACCTATTGTCCCTACCCCTGCTTTCCCTGATCGTCATGACTTGTCGTCGGTATTGATCAGGGAGGGCAACAAGGATGCCGGTATTCATCAGTTACCGCCGGGATGAGCGGCTCGATGCCTTCATCCTCAATGAACGCCTCCTGCTCGAAGGCATTCCCACCCAACTGGTGCCCTTCGACAGTGAAGGGCAGACCCTGGACGACCTGCATGGCGGCTTCTGCCAGCACATGGCCGATGCCACCCACTGGATCGGCGTGCTGTCCGAGCACACCGTCGACGACTGGTGGACGACCTGGCTGTTGGGCGCCGCGGCCATGGCCAATCGTCGGGTGAGTTTCTATCACGCGGGCAGCGGCGAGCTGCCGGAGTGCCTGGGCAGGTGGCCAGCAATGCGCGAGCGGGAACATATCGAGCTGTTCGTGCGGGCCTACCATGACGAGCAGACCTTTGGCCGCGCATGGCCTCGATGACCGGACCCGGGAGCCTGTCGGACAGGGATAACGCGGATTTCTTTCACGCCGATCTCAAGGCCAAGATCAGGCGGGGCTTCTGAGCGCGCCAGGGCAGGCTTGTGGGAGCAACTGACTTGCACTGCCTGCAATTGACTCATCGCGGGGCAAGCCCGCTCCCACGCTGAACGTGGTGCTGGCAATGAAAAAGGGCCGCTAAGCGGCCCCTTTCATTTACTGGTCCTTGGCCTCATCCATCTTCAACACGCCATCCTCGAAGATGTTCAGCTTCTGGCGCAGTTCGCGCGGCTGCATAGGCGCATCGCTCGGCGCCGCGGAGGCCCCCGGTGCAGCGTCCGCAGGCGGCGTTGCAGTGGCCGGTGGCGTAGCCTCCGGCGCACCCTGCTCACCCTCGATATCACGCTGGGCCTTCTTGGTCAGGACGATGATATCGATGCGGCGGTTGACCGGGTTGAACGGATTGGCCCGGTCGAACAGCGACGACGAGGCATAGCCGACCACCCGCGCCACCTGCTCGTCCGGATAGCCGCCAGCAACCAGGGCCCGACGCGCGGCGTTGGCACGGTTGGCCGACAGTTCCCAGTTGCCGAAGTCGCCGGTGCCGGAATACGGCTTGGCGTCGGTGTGGCCACTGATGCTGATCTTGTTCGGCACCGCCTTGATGGTGTCGGCCATGGCCAGCAGGATGTCCTCGAAATACGGCTGCAGGCGTGCGCTACCCAGGTCGAACATCGGCCGGTTCTCGGCGTCCATGATCTGGATGCGCAGACCGTCCTGGGTGATCTCGAACAGGATCTGGTCCTTGAACTTCTGCAGCTGCGGGTTTTCCTCGACCTTGTTCTGCAACTCCTGCAGCAAGAGCTCGAGGCGCTCGCGCTCGACCTGCTCGGCCATGGTCTCGACCTTGTCCTTGTCCAGCTGCAGGCTGGTGTCAGGGGTCGGCTCGGACTTCACTTCCGGGTTGATGGTCTTTTCCGGCGCCAGTTGCGGCGAGCCGCCCAGGTCGATGATGTAGGGCGTGCCGCTCTCGGAGAAACCGATCGGGTCCTTGAAGTAACCGGCGATGGCGATCTTCTGCTCGGGCGTGGCCGTCGACAGCAGCCAGAGCACCAGGAAGAACGCCATCATCGCCGTGGCGAAGTCGGCGAAGGCGATTTTCCAGGCGCCGCCGTGATGGCCGTCGCCAAAGCGCTTGACGCGCTTGACGATGATGGGCTGATTGTTCTCCATGGCTTAGCGACCGCGTACTGCTTGTTCCAGCTCGGCAAAGCTCGGGCGGTGCGCCGGGTACAGCACCTTGCGACCGAACTCGACCGCCAGCGACGGCGGCATGCCAGAGGCCGAGGCCACCAGCGAGGCCTTGATCGCCTCGTAGACGTTCAGTTCCTCTTTCGCATCGTGGCGCAGGGCGTTGGCCAGCGGGCCGAAGAAGCCATAGGCGGCGAGAATACCGAAGAAGGTACCGACCAGCGCCGCGCCCACGTGCAGGCCGATGGACTTCTGGTCGCCGTCGCCCAGCGAGGCCATGGTCACCACGATACCCAGTACCGCCGCGACGATACCGAAGCCGGGCATGCCGTCGGCGATGCCGGTCACCGCGTGGGACGGGTGCTCCAGCTCTTCCTTCATGCTCAGCAGCTCCATGTCGAACAGGCCTTCGAGCTCATGGGGCGCCATGTTGCCGGTGGACATGATCCGCAGGTAGTCGCAGATGAACGCGGTCATGCGCTCATCGCCCAGCACGGCCGGGTACTTGGCAAAGATCGGGCTGGCCGCGGCGTCCTCGATGTCACCCTCGATGGCCATCATGCCTTCACGACGGCTCTTGTTGAGGATCTCGTACACCAGGCCCAGCACTTCGAGGTAGAAGGTGTGGGTGAAGCGGGTGCCGAACATCTTCAGCGACTTCTTGATTACATGCATGGTCATGTAACCAGGGTTGGCCTGGAGGAACGCACCAAAGGCCGCGCCGCCGATGATCAGCACTTCGAACGGCTGGATCAATGCCGCGATCTTGCCGTGGGAAAGCACGTAGCCGCCGAGCACGCTCGCGAATACGACGATGATGCCGATAATTTTAGCCATAAGTTGGAAGCACTTGCTGTCGTGGTCAGGGTAGGGAACGGAAGCTTGAAAACTCTTCTTCTACTTATCGGCAGAACTGCGCCAGACTATAGCCACTCATTGCGAAAAGCCAGTTCGGACTGATGTCAATATGCCAAGTGAAACCAAGGTGCCAAGTCAGGTTCCGTCGAGTCTAGAGGCCTGGATAAAGCTGCTCGACGGGAATCGAGTACCGGTGCCGAAAGACAGCCACGACCGTGTTCTACAGGCCATCAACGACAGCCGCCGCTCCCTGCGCGACATCGCCGAACTGATGCAGGACAGCCCCGCACTGGTGCTGTGCGTGATGCGCGAGGCCAATCATTCGGCCAACGCGAGCCAGGCGGAGCCGGCCGAAAGCCTGGAAATTGCCCTCAACCGCCTTGGCCTGGCCCGCACCAGCCAGTTGCTGGCCCGCCTGCCAGCAATGCCGGGCGACGAGATCCCGCCGGTGCTGCGCCAGTTCCTGTTGATCAGCCAGCACGCCACCCAGCAGGCCAACGGCCTGTTCGCCAGCCGCCTGGCGCGGCTTTGGCAGGAGATTCACTGGGGCAGCCTGCTGTTCCTCTCGCCGCTGTGGCCTCTGGCGCTGGCTTACCCCAAGCTGCTCGACACCTGGGAGCTACGGGTCATCCACAAGGGCGAGGACGCCGCCGTGGTCGAGCAGGAATTGTTCGGCGTGCGCCTGATGCAACTGTGCCGAAGCCTGGCCGAACACTGGCGCCTACCCGAGTGGGTCATCCAGGGCTACCGCCTGCTGCTTGAAGAGCGCGAACAACTCGCCCTGGTGCTGAACATCGCCCGCGAGCAGGACCCGCTGGCCCAGCAGCAGCGCCTGGACGACGAGCCGGCCCTGCGCCGCTGGTTCAACCAGCCGCCCAACACCGTGCTGCTGGCCAACGGCCTGGCCCTGGCCGCCCAGGTGGGCTGGGACAACCCGCACCTGCTGCGCTGGCAGTTGCTCACCGCGCTGTACCTGCAGACCACCCTGGACGATGTCCAGCAGCAGGTCCACCAGCAGGCCGCGGCCAGTGCCCGCCATCACGCCCGGCATGCGCTGTTCCACCCGGCCGAGGCGCTGATCTGGCCCTGGCACCAGCGCCGGCCGCACCCGGACATGCTCACCCCGCCGCCACCCAGTACCGAGGACCTCGGCCGCTGGCGCGCGCTGTGCCAGGAACTGCTGGCCCAGCCCAGCCCGTTCAGCAACGCCGTGCACCTGGCCACCCAGGCCCGCGACGCCCTGCTGGCCTGCGGCATGCAGCGCATCATGCTGCTGAGCCTGGACAAGGCCACTGATTACCTGCGCGTGCAGCAGACCGCCGGCCTGCCACGCGAGGCTGCCGCCATGGCGTTGCCCGTTGCGCAGAACAAATTGTTGCAAAAGTTGATGGCAAAAGCCGGGCAACTGCGCCTGACGCCCGACAATCATGCCCAGTTCAGCGCCCTGCTGCCGGCACCGCTGCGCGCCTTCTTCCGCGGCGAGCACCTGTTGCTGCGCTCGCTGGCGGTGGGTGACCAGGTACTGATGCTGGCAGTGGCCGACCAGGACGGCAAGCCGCTGGCCGACGTCAGCGTGCAGGCGTTCGGCAAGACCGCGCAATGCGTGGAACGCGCCCTGGCCGTGTTTGCCACCCGCAATGCCTGACCCTTGCGCTACAATCGCCCCTCTTTCCACCCTGGAGAACGTGGATGACTGACTTTTCCGGCCTGCCCCTGGTGATCGAAGCCGAGGACCTGCTGCCGCGCCTGGATTCGCCACGGCTGATCCTGGTCGACCTGACCAGCGCCAACCGCTATGGCAGCGGGCATATCCCCGGAGCCCGCTTCGTCGACCCGAAACGCACCCAGTTGGGCCAGCCCCCGGCCCCCGGCCTGCTGCCGGCCCGGGCAGACCTGGAAAAGCTGTTCGGTGAACTCGGCCACCGCGACGATGCGGTCTACGTGGTCTACGACGACGAGGGCGGCGGCTGGGCCGGGCGCTTCATCTGGCTGCTCGACGTCATCGGCCACAAGGGTTACCACTACCTGAACGGTGGCATCCAGGCCTGGCCGGCGGACAAGCTGTCCACTGACACGCCTGAAGTCGCCGGCGGCCCGGTGAACCTGCACCTGCATGGCGAACCCACCGCCACCCGCGAGTACCTGCAGAGCCGCCTGGGCGCCGCCGACCTGGTCATCTGGGACGCCCGCGGGCCGCTGGAATACAGCGGCGAGAAAGTCCTGGCGGCCAAGGGCGGGCACATCCCCGGCGCGATCAACTTCGAGTGGACCGCCGGCATGGACCTCAACAACCACCTGCGCATCCGCAAGGACATCGCCGAAGTCCTGCAAAACCTGGGGATCACCCCCGACAAGGAAGTGATCACCCACTGCCAGACCCACCACCGCTCCGGCTTCACCTACCTCGTGGCCAAGGCCCTCGGCTATCCACGGGTGAAGGGCTATGCCGGTTCCTGGGGCGAATGGGGCAACCACCCCGACACGCCCGTCGAAGTTTAAGGACGCTCAATGAAATCCCGCTTGTTCATCATCAGCCAGTACCTGCTGCCGCACCACCTGTTGTCGCGGCTCGCCGGCTGCGTCGCCGAGTGCCGCGCACGCTGGTTCAAGAACGCCTTCACCGCCTGGTTCGCCAAGCGCTACCAGGTGAACATGTCCGAGGCACTGGTCGAAGACCTCAGCGCCTACGAGCACTTCAACGCCTTCTTCACCCGCGCCCTCAAGCCGGGAGCCCGTCCGCTGGACGAAACCCCCGGCGCGATCCTCTGCCCAGCCGATGGCGCCGTCAGCCAGCTCGGCCCGATCGAGCACGGCCGCATTTTCCAGGCCAAGGGCCACGGCTACAGCGCCCTGGAGCTGCTGGGCGGCGATCCGGCCCTGGCCGCACCGTTCATGGGCGGCGAGTTCGCCACCATCTACCTGTCGCCCAAGGACTACCACCGCGTGCACATGCCGCTGGCCGGTACCCTGCGCGAGATGGTCTATGTGCCGGGTCGGCTGTTCTCGGTCAACCAGACCACCGCGGAAAACGTTCCTGAGCTGTTCGCCCGCAACGAGCGCGTGGTCTGCCTGTTCGACACCGAGCGCGGGCCGATGGCCGTGGTGCTGGTCGGCGCGATGATCGTCGCCTCGATCGAGACCGTCTGGGCCGGCCTGGTCACGCCGCCGAAGCGCGAGCTGAAGACCTTCCGCTACGACGAAGCCAGCCGTGCGCCGATCCACCTGGAAAAGGGTGCCGAACTGGGTCGCTTCAAGCTGGGTTCCACCGCCATCGTGCTGTTCGGGCCGGAGCAGGTGAAGTGGGCCGAGAGCCTGGGTGCCGGCTCTGCGGTACGCATGGGTGAGTTGCTGGCGCAGCCGACCCAGGCCTGAGCATCCGGTAAGCAAAAGGCCCTGCATGATGCGAATCATGCAGGGCCTTTTTATTGGGGCTGCGTTGCAGCCCTTTCGCGGCACAAGGCCGCTCCTACAGGGTATTGCGGCTTTCTGTAGGAGCGGCCTTGTGCCGCGAAAGGGCCGCAACGCGGCCCCGGGGCTCAAGATCAGCCGCGCGCTTCGCGATCGCGCACGCCGAGCAGGTACAGCACGCCGTCCAGGCCCAGCGTCGAGATCGCCTGCTTGGCCGACTGACGCACCAGCGGCTTGGCGCGGAAGGCCACGCCCAGGCCGGCCAGGGACAGCATCGGCAAGTCGTTGGCGCCATCACCGACGGCGATGGTCTGCTCGAGCTGCAGGCCCTCCTCGCTGGCCAGTTGCTGCAGCAGGTCGGCCTTGCGCTGGGCATCGACGATCGGCTCGACGGCTACGCCGGTCACCTTGCCGTCGACCACCTCCAGTTCATTGGCGAACACGTAGTCGATGCCCAGGCGCGCCTGCACCTGCTTGGCAAAGTAGGTGAAGCCACCGGAGAGGATGGCGGTCTTGTAGCCCAGGCGCTTGAGCTCGGCAAACAGGTGCTCGGCACCCTCGGTCAGGCGCAGCGAGGCGCCGATCTGGTCGAGCACGCTGACGTCCAGCCCCTTGAGCAAGGCCATGCGCTCCTTGAAGCTGGCGCGAAAATCCAGCTCGCCACGCATGGCGCGCTCGGTGATCGCCGCCACCTGCTCGCCGACGCCGGCGGCCTTGGCCAACTCGTCGATCACTTCGGCCTCGATCAGGGTCGAGTCCATGTCGAACACCGCCAGGCGGCGGTTGCGGCGGAACAGGTCGTCGCGCTGGAAAGCGATGTCAATGTTCAGCTCTTCGGACAGCGCAAAGAAGTCGGCGCGCAAGGCCTGGGCATCGCTGGCCTCGCCGCGCACGGAAATTTCCAGCGCGGACTTGCCCTTGTCGGTCGGGGCGTCCAGCGCCACGCGGGCGGACAGCCGCTCGATGCGCTCGATGGTCAGGCCATACTGGCTGATGATCGCGCTGACCCGCTGCAACTGCTGCGGGGTCACCCGGCGGCTGAGCAGGGTGACGATATGGCGCGCCTCGCCCTGGCTGTCGGCCCAGTGCTGGTAGTCGGCCTCGGAAATGGGAGTGTAGCGGGCCTGCAAGTCCAGTTCGTGAGCCTTGGACTGCACGCTCTGCAGCAGCGCGGTGGCCACTTCGTTGTCGGGGATATCGACCAGGATGCCGAACGACAGGGTGCCGTGCATGACCGCCAGGCCGATGTCGAGAATGTTCACACCGCCCTGGAGCAGGACGCCGGTGATGGCCGCAGTGAGACCCGGACGGTCTTCACCAGTGATGTTGATCAGGACGATTTCGCGCAAGACCGGGGCTCCAACTCGATGAAAAATGCGCATTCTACCGATTTTCCATGACCATCGGGCGCCAACGATACTTTGCCGACAAAACACGTATCGCTATACTGCGCAGCAACTTTCTCGCCATAAAGAGCCGAGCTCTGTGAACCGGCCCACGCCCGTAAAACCCGACAACTTCTTCCTGATGATCTACCGAGCCCTGAGCCAGCGCCGAATCCCACTGGCCCTGCGCATTGCCAGCCATAACATCTTCCTGGTGGCCCTGGCCCTGGTGATCTACGCCTGCGTGATGGGCCTGCAGTTCAAGCAGGCCATGCACGAGCAGGCCGATGCCGTCGGCCAGAGCCTGACCACCCAGACCGCCACCTCGGCCACCGAGCTGCTGGTGTCCAACGACATCCTCAGCCTCAACGTGCTGCTGGGCAACCTGGTGAAGAACCCGCTGGTGGCCCATGCGGCCATCTACAGCGTGGACAACCGCATCCTCGCCGAGGCCGGCCAGCGCCCGCGCAACAGCCTGCTGGGCGAAACCGAAGGGGTCTACCAGACCAAGATCACCTTCCAGGACGTGACCGCCGGTCAACTGCGCATCAGCCTGGACATGAGCCAGTTCCAGCAGCCGATGCTGATCAGCCTGCAGAGCATGGGCATTCTCGCCGCGATCCTGCTGGCCCTTGCCCTGACCCTCAGCCTGCGCCTGGGCCGCTTCATCTCGACCCCGCTGCTGCAACTGCGCGTCTGGTTGCGCGACCCGCACCCGTACACGCCGGGCACCGACCGCCAGGACGAAATCGGCGACCTGGCGCGCCAGCTGCACGCCCGCCTCGCCCCACCGCCGCCACCGGAGCCGGAGGAAGAAGACGAGGAAGACGATTTCGACGACGCGCCCGCTGCCAAGCTCGCCCCACGGACGAATGCGGCGCTACAGACTGTCGATCACGACGAGGACGACGACGCCTTCGCCGACCTGATGGATGAGCAAAGCGCCCCGGCCAAGCCTGTCATCGTCGAGTCCGACGAGCCGCAGTTCAGTGCCGTGCTGGCCGTGCAGCTGGGCTCTCAGGAGCAACTGCGCCGCCTGCCACGCACCCGCCTGACCGAATTGCTGGAACGCTACCGCGACTGCCTGGACCAGGCCGCTTCGCTGTACGAAGGGGAAGTCCACACCCTGAACGACGGCAGCACCCTGCTGTTGTTCCACAGCCGCGATTGCGGCGAGGACTACCTGACCAACGCCATCTGCTGTGGCGAGCTGCTGCGTGCCCTGGGCCACGCCCTGCAGATCGAGGTGGCCGACAGCGGCATCACCCTGCAACTGCAACTGGGCCTGGTACTGGCCGACGACCTGCAAGGCATGGATCAGGTCGACCTGCTGATGACCGAGCAGGCCCAGGACGCCCTGGCCCTGTCGCAGCACAGCCGCAACCTGCTGCTGGTCGAGCGCCGCATCAGTGATGACGCCCTTGTGCGCCAGCGTGCGCGTATTCGGCCGATCGCAAGCCCCGAGGGCGCCTGCTGTGTCGAACGCCTGATGGAGCCTTACCCGTCGATGCTGGAGCGCCAGCTGGCACGGATGCATGAGCGGCGGGCCTGAGCGCGACGACTGATCCAGGATTTGCGTGGGAGCGGGCTTGCCCCGCGATAGCGTCGGGGCAGGCGATGTTGCTGTCTTGGAAGCCCTATCGCGGGGCAAGCCCGCTCCCACGCCGATCCGATAACGTCGTCCCGAGCACACAGCCACAAAAAAGCCCGCATCGCTGCGGGCTTTTTTGTGGCTGCGGACATCAGAAGCGGAACACTTCCATATCGGTACGAATCGGCGAAGCCATTGGAATCTTCGGCTTCTCTGGCTCTTTCTTCACCTGCACCGGCGCCGCCTGCTTGCGTGGCGTCTCCTCGGCGATGGCCGGCTGATTGGCCAGTGGCTTGACCGCGGTGCTCAGCTGTTCGGCCAGCTTCTGCAGCAATTGCCCCTGGGCCTGGACCTGCGCCGACTCGGTGCCCGCGTGGGGTTGCTCGAGGTGGATGATACGGTTGTCACGCACCTGGCCACGGCGGTCCAGCACGCGCCACTGGGCATCCAGGATCGCCGGCTGGTTCTTGCCCGAGTCCAGGCGGGTGATCGACAACAGCACCTGCACGTCCGGCGTGAAGCCGGCGCTCGCCGGCGCCAACACCACGCGCTGGCTGTCCAGGCGCCAAGCCAGCTGGCGCACCAGCAACTGGTCGATATCCGACGAAAGGCTACCGGCCCAGCGGCCATCGGTGGCCGCCGTCAGGCTGCCGTCGGCCTGACGCTGGAGAAAGGTCTCGCGTTGCAGGTAGTCGGCCACCGATACCGGGCCGAGCACCACCGCCATGCCCGCCGCCTGGGTCGGCTGGCCGGGTTCACCACTGTCGAGCTGATACAGGGCGACCGGCTGATGCATGCTGCATCCGCTCAGGCCCAGCAAACCAGTCATCAGCAGCGCAAATGGAAGGCGCGGAAATTTCATTCATCCCATCCAGGCGGCCGTCACCAGACTGACCGCAGTGATACTCATGTAGATTCATCCTGGCACACGGCCACGCCGGCGCCACGCGGGCACTATCATCCGTGAAATAACCGCCAGACTCCAGCATTTCCGCCTGAAGCGGCGTCGAAAATGCCGCAGCAGACGGTCCATCCACTCAGGCCGGGGTTTCCACCATCAGCCCGTCGACGCGCTGGAAGCCACGTGGCAATTTGCTACCACGACGCCCCCGTTCACCCTTGTAATGCTCGAGATCATCCGGCTTCAAGGAAAGGGTACGCTTGCCAGCCTGCAATACAAGGGTCGAGCCCTCGCTGATCACCGCCAGGTCGGTCACATACTCTTCGCGACTGGCCACCCGGTCGCCCGGCACGCCGATGATCTTGTTGCCCTTGCCCTTGCCCAGCTGCGGCAGGTCGGCGACCTTGAACACCAGCAGACGGCCTTCGGTGGTCACCGCGGCCAGCCAGTCCTGCTCGCGGTCGGCCACCGGGCGCGGGGTCATCACCTTGGCGCCGTTGGGCAGGCTGAGCAGACCCTTGCCGGCCTTGTTCTTGGCTTGCAGGTCCTCACCCTTGACCACGAAACCGTAGCCGGCGTCGGAGGCCACCACGTAAAGGGCGTCGTCCTCCGGCAGCAGCACGCACTCGAAGGTGGCGCCGGGCGGCGGGGTCAGGCGACCGGTCAGCGGCTCGCCCTGGCCACGAGCCGACGGCAGGCTGTGGGCGGCCAGTGAGTAGCTGCGGCCGGTGGAGTCGATGAGCACGGCGAATTGGTTGGAGCGTCCGGCGGCAGCGGCCTTGAAGCCGTCACCGGCCTTGTACGAAAGCCCGGTGGCATCGATGTCGTGGCCCTTGGCGCAACGCACCCAGCCCTTCTCCGACAGCACCACGGTGACCGGCTCGGTCGGCATCAGCTCATTTTCCGACAGGGCCTTGGCCTCGGCGCGCTCGACGATCGGCGAGCGGCGGTCGTCGCCATAGGTTTCGGCGTCTTCGATCAGCTCGCTGCGCACCAGCTTGCGCAGCTTGGCATCGCTGCCCAGCAGGGTGGTCAGGCGCTTCTGTTCCTTGAGCAGCTCGTCCTGCTCGCCACGGATTTTCATCTCCTCCAGACGGGCCAGCTGGCGCAGGCGGGTCTCGAGGATGTAGTCGGCCTGGATCTCGGTCAGGTCGAAACGGGCGATCAGGGCCTGCTTGGGGTGCTCCTCGGTGCGGATGATATGGATCACTTCATCCAGGTTGAGGAACGCGGTGAGCAAGCCTTCCAACAGGTGCAGGCGCTTCTCGACCTTGTCCAGGCGGTGCTGCAGGCGGCGACGGACGGTACCGATCCGGTACTCCAGCCACTCCAGCAGCAGCGCGCGCAGGTTCTTCAGCTGCGGACGGCCGTCAAGGCCGATGATGTTGACGTTGACCCGGTAGGTGCTCTCGAGGTCGGTGGTGGCGAACAGGTGCTGCATCAGCTCGGCGGCATCGACGCGGTTCGAACGCGGGATGATGACGATGCGGCAAGGGTTCTCGTGGTCCGACTCGTCGCGCAGGTCGGCGACCATCGGCAGCTTCTTGGCCTGCATCTGCGCGGCGATCTGCTCCAGCACCTTGGCCCCGGAGACCTGGTGCGGCAGCGCGGTGACGATAATGTCGCCGTCCTCGACGCGGTACACCGCGCGCATGCGGATCGAACCCTTGCCGGTCTCGTAGAGCTTGAGGATATCGGCGCGGGGGGTGACGATCTCGGCCTCGGTCGGGTAGTCCGGGCCCTGGATGTGCTCACACAACTGCTCGATGGTGGCCTTGGGCTCGTCGAGCAGGCGCACGCAGGCGCTGGCCACTTCCCGCAGGTTGTGTGGCGGCACGTCGGTGGCCATGCCCACGGCGATGCCGGTGGTGCCGTTGAGCAGGATGTTCGGCAGACGCGCCGGCAGCACCGCCGGCTCCTGCAGGGTACCGTCGAAGTTCGGCACCCAGTCGACGGTACCCTGGCCCAGCTCGCTGAGCAGCACTTCGGAATAGCGCGACAGGCGCGCCTCGGTGTAACGCATGGCGGCGAACGACTTCGGATCGTCCGGCGCACCCCAGTTGCCCTGGCCATCGACCAGGGTGTAGCGGTAGCTGAACGGCTGGGCCATCAGCACCATGGCCTCGTAGCACGCCGAGTCGCCGTGGGGGTGGAACTTGCCGAGCACGTCGCCGACGGTACGCGCCGACTTCTTGTGCTTGGAGTCGGCGTCCAGCCCCAACTCGCTCATGGCATAGACGATGCGGCGCTGCACCGGCTTGAGGCCGTCGCCGATGTGCGGCAGGGCACGGTCCATGATCACGTACATGGAGTAGTTGAGGTAGGCCTGTTCGGTGAAGTCAGCCAGGGAACGGCGTTCGACGCCTTCAAGGCTGAGTTCGAGTGAGTCGCTCATGCGGGCCTCGTCATTTCAGGTTCTGGCGCAGCAGCATGGTGCCGCCGCGCTGGGTAAATTCAAGTTGTTTCAGGGCACTCATGCCCAGCAGCACGGCCTGGCCATCCAGGCCCGGCACCACCAGCGCGCGCACGTCGCGCAGGTGGATATCACCCAGCTGCAGGCTGTCGAGCCGGGTGCGGTAGCCTTCGGTGCGGCCATTGGCGGTACTCAGTTGCACCGGGGCGCCGCGGGCCAGGTCCAGGTCGCGGGCCAGCGCCTCGGGGATCGCCACATCGGTGGCGCCGGTATCGAGCATGAAATGCACCACCCTGCCATTGATCGCGCCGTCGGCGACGAAATGGCCCTGGCCGTTGCTCAGCAGGCGTACTTCGACGAAGCCGTCGCCCTGCTCGCTCTGCACCACGGTGTTGGGATTTTGCTGACGCGCCTCCCATTGGCCGAAAAAGCGCGTGGCCAGGAACATCGCCGCCGCCCAGGCGACGATCATCAGCACCCTGCCCGCCCGCTTGCCCGCTGGCTGGCTCATGGCTTGGCGCTCCAGCCGCCGGCCGGCGCACCGAAGCGCCAGACGACCGGCCGCGTTTCACCGTCCGACCGCGGCCGGTCGTTGTTGTCCACGCCGATCCAGGCGCCGTCCTTGTCGATCACCAGCGCCTCGGCCAGGCCATAGGGCTGTGAATAGCGACGCGATTCCACCAGGGCGTCGGCGGCGAACGACCAGCAGCGCTCCACGGCGCCACTGTCGGCGTCGCGCCGGCAAATACGGTAGGCGTTGCGCTCGAGGGTGAACAGCTTGCCCTCGAACCAGGCCAGGTCGGCGAAGTCGCGGGAAACCGGGCGTGCCTCGGGGAATTGCGGCGGCTGCATTTCCACGCCGGCTTCACTGAGCAGCACGCAGCCGCGCCCGCAGGTCCATACCGATTGCTGGCGCTGCACGGCGAGCAGCCCGCGTCGCTCGCGCTCGGCGGCCAGCCACAGGCGATCGCCCGCCGGGTTGATCGCCAACCCTTCGAACAGGGCGTTGAAATGCAGCAGCATGCCGCTGGCCCGCGCCTGGCGCACCATGGCCTGGTCGATCCGCAGCCAGTCCGGCTCGCCGTCCACAGGCAGTTGCAGCACGGCGGCCTGGGCCTCGCTGACGATGAACAGGTTGCCGGCCTGGTCGCAGGTGATGCCTTCGAAATCCAGCGCGCCGCCACGAATATACGACGCCGCCCAGTTGCGCGACTTCAGCCCCCAGGGCAACCCGGTATCGGGGGCCGGCGGCGGGGTGAAGGTCAGCGGCTGGGCCTGCCAGGCCGCGCCCTCCTGGTCCAGGCGGTAGATGCGATCGTCATCGCGGTCGGACACCGCCCACAACGCCCCCCGACACCAGGCCAAGCCCGACAGGTTGCCGCCGCGCATGCCATCGACCACGTGCTCGCCGCTGAGCTTGAGCTGCGGCCAGTCGCCGGCCTGGGCCTGCAGGGCGAACAGCGCCAGGCAGGCCATGAGCAGCGGACGAATCAAACCAGGACCTCGGCCAGGTTGCCTTTGGTCTCCAGCCAGCTCTTGCGGTCACCGGCGCGTTTCTTGGCCAACAGCATGTCCATGATCTCGGTGGTGCCCTGCAGGTCGTCCAGGGTGAGCTGGACCAGGCGCCGGGTGTTCGGGTCCATGGTGGTCTCGCGCAGCTGCGGCGGGTTCATCTCGCCCAGGCCCTTGAATCGGGTGACCTGCGGCTTGCCGCGCTTCTTCTCGGCGACCAGACGGTCGAGGATGCCGTCGCGTTCGGCTTCGTCCAGGGCGTAGTAGATCTCCTTGCCCAGGTCGATGCGGTACAGCGGCGGCATGGCCACGTAGACGTGCCCGGCCTCGACCAGCGGACGGAAGTGCTGGACGAACAGCGCGCACAGCAGGGTGGCGATGTGCAGGCCGTCGGAGTCGGCGTCGGCGAGGATGCAGACCTTGCCGTAGCGAAGTTGCGAAAGGTCGGTGGCACCCGGGTCGACACCGATGGCCACGGCGATGTTGTGTACTTCCTGGCTCGCCAGGACTTCGCCGCCATCGACTTCCCAGGTGTTGAGGATCTTGCCGCGCAGCGGCAGGATCGCCTGGAATTCCTTGTCCCGCGCCTGCTTGGCCGAACCGCCGGCGGAATCACCCTCGACCAGGAACAGCTCGGCGCGCATCGGATCCTGGCCTGCGCAGTCGGCCAGCTTGCCGGGCAGCGCCGGGCCCTGGGTGATGCGCTTGCGCTCGACCTTCTTGCTTGCTTTCAGGCGACGGCCGGCATTGCTGATGGCCAGCTCGGCCAGTTGCATGCCCAGCTCGGGATGGGCGTTGAGCCACAGGCTGAAGGCGTCCTTGACCACGCCGGAGACGAACGCCGCCGCCTCGCGGGACGACAGGCGCTCCTTGGTCTGGCCGGAGAACTGCGGCTCCTGCATCTTCATCGACAGCACGAAGCTGATGCGCTCCCAGACGTCCTCGGGCGCCAGCTTGACCCCGCGTGGCAGCAAGTTGCGGAACTCGCAGAATTCGCGCATGGCGTCCAGCAGCCCCTGGCGCAGGCCGTTGACGTGGGTGCCGCCCTGGGCGGTGGGGATCAGGTTGACGTAGCTTTCCTGGATGCTGTCGCCGCCTTCGGGCAGCCACAGCAAGGCCCAGTCCACGGCTTCCTTGTTGCCGGCCAGGCTGCCACAGAATGGCTCGTCAGGCAGGCGCAGGTACTCGCTGACCGAGTCGACCAGGTAGGAACGCAGGCCGTCCTCGTAGTGCCACTCGACCTTCTCGCCGGTGCCCTTGTCCTCGAAGCTGATGGACAGCCCCGGGCACAGCACGGCCTTGGCCTTGAGCACATGCTTGAGGCGGCTGATGGAAAATTTCGGCGAGTCGAAGTACTTCGGATCGGGGGTGAAGTACACGCTGGTGCCGGTGTTGCGCTTGCCGACGGTGCCGACCACTTCCAGCTCGCTGGCCTTGAAGCCGTCGGCGAAGGTCATCTGGTATTCGTTGCCGTCGCGCTTCACGCGCACCCGCACCTGGCTCGACAGGGCGTTGACCACCGAGATACCGACGCCATGCAGGCCGCCGGAGAACTGGTAGTTCTTGTTGGAGAACTTGCCGCCGGCGTGCAGCTTGGTGAGGATCAGCTCGACGCCGGAAACGCCTTCCTCGGGGTGGATGTCCACCGGCATGCCGCGGCCATCGTCGCTGACCTCCAGCGAGTGGTCGGCATGCAGGATCACCTGCACCGAGCGGGCGTGGCCTGCCAGGGCTTCATCGACGCTGTTGTCGATGACTTCCTGGGCCAGGTGGTTGGGCCGGCTGGTGTCGGTGTACATGCCCGGCCGCTTGCGGACCGGGTCAAGGCCCGAGAGGACTTCGATGGCGTCTGCGTTATAGGCGCTAGCGCTGGGATTGGCCATGGGTTCTCGTCGTCAGTCTGGTGAGTGCAAAAGTCAAAATACAGAAAAATCCAGCGCCGCATACTGCCCACGGGCAATGCCGGCGAAGGCCAGCAGGGCCGGGAGCTGTTCGGCGAAGCCCTGGTAGCTGTGGTCGCCGCCGGCCTGGATACGCAGGGCACAAGCGCGGTAATAGCGCTCGGCGTGGCGATAGTCCAGTGTTTCATCGGCGGTCTGCAACCACACTTGATAGCGGGCGGCGTCCTGCGGCGGCGGCACTTCCAGTTCGGCCAGGGCGTCCACGTGGTCGTGGGTCAGCTCCCAGGCCTCATCGGTATAAAGGTTGCGCTGGGTGCCGAGGTAGCCGTCGAACAGGCGGTGCGGGCCGACCGCCGGGTTGACCAGCAGGGCCCTGAGGCCGTGGCGCTCGGCAAGGTGAGTGGCATAGTAGCCGCCGAGGGAGCTGCCGACCAGCAAGGGGGCACCGAGCTCGGCAATGGCGGCCTCCAGCTGGGCGATGGCCTGGCGCGGGTGGTGGTGCAGGGCCGGGACGCGCAGTTGGTCGGCCAGGCCGAGCCGCTGCATCACCGCCTCGAGCTGGCGCGCCTTCTTCGACAGCGGCGAGCTGTTGAAGCCATGAATATAGAGGATGGAACCCGACATGCTGCCCCCGGACGCAAAGACGCGCAGTGTAGCGCGTTCGAAGGGCATTGGCGCAGCGTGGGGATTTTCGCAACAAAATCTGGGACAAGGTACTGCCCCCTGTGGGAGCGGGTTTACCCGCGAAGCAAGCGCTGCGGTGGCTGGCACCGGCTTCGCCGGTGTTCGCGGGTAAACCCGCTCCCACAGGAAACGCGACGCATTTAATAGCCTGGGCTATCGAAGTCCAGCTTCACCTCGAAATCGCGCGCCCGCTCCACGCCAGTCTCCAACCGCCCGTCGGCATGCAGCCGCAACCAGCGGTAGCCCGGCTGCTCCTCGCTCACCTTGAAATCCTCGCTGCGCGGCGCGAACTGAATGCAGGTCGATGGCGTGGCAAGGAAACGGATACCATCGCGCTCTTCATCCCACTCCTGGTGAATATGCCCCCAAAGCAGCGCCTTCACTTGTGGATAACTGCGCAAGCGCTTCAACAACTCATCGGCATTGCGCAACCCGATCGGTGCAATCCACGCACAACCGATATCCACCGGTTGGTGATGGCAGCACACCAGGCAATGGCGCTCGCCTGCCCCGTCCAGAGCCTGGTCAAGCACCGCCAACTGGTCGTCAGCCAACAAACCGAAGGTGGCACCCACCACTGCCGAATCGAGCATGACGATGCGCCATTGGCCAATGTCCGTCACCGCCTGCACCAGCTCCGGCGCCACGGTCTGCATCACCTGGGCCTCGTCATGATTGCCCGGCAGCCAGCGCGCCGGCGCCCCCAACTTCGAAGTCAACTCGCTGAAAGCATGGTAGGAGGCGACGCTGGCATCCTGCGACAGATCGCCCGTGCACAGCAGCAGGTCGATGCGCGCCTGCTCGCGGCGCACCTGCTCGATCACATGCCCGAGGCTTGCGCGGGTATTCAGGCCCAGCAAGGTGCCCGCCGGATCGGCGAACAGGTGGGCGTCAGTCAGTTGCACCACATGGATGGGTGACGGAAGTGAGTGTGGTTGCGGCAACGGCCGTCTCCTCGAACGGATTCAGCACCGATTATGGCGGCGGATCGGTTTCGAGCAAGTACTCGAAACCGACGCGCATCACATTTCAGCGCACCGCTTCCAGTTCGTGGCCGCAGGCCAGGCAGTGGCTCAGCCATTCGCCGAGAAACAGGTTGAGCTGGGCCTTCTCGTCCGGCTGGTGCATTGCCGTGTTGGGGTACGGGTAGATGCTGCGCAGGCGGCGGGCATGCTCGGCGCTGACCACCTCGGCCATGCGCGCGTCATGGTAGACCTGCACTTCCAGCTCGGGCACCGGCAGCCAAGGCAGGCTGTGCTCCTGGCGCACCTTCAGGGTGGTGGTATAGGGACAGGCCAGCAGCACTTCGAGCACCAGCACGCCGAGCATCTGGTCGCCCTGGGTCATGCCGATGCGGCGCGAGCTCTGCGTGGTGCGCATCTCCGGCAACAGGCGCATCAGGCGGGCATAGTTGGCCTCGCAGGCCGACTGCAGCCCGACCAGGTCGACCCGATAGCGCTCACGCAGCAGGTTCACTTCCACATACCTCGAACTTCGTCACGGTTGAGTGCCAGCCATTGCAGGCCAATGATCGTGGCGGCGTTGCAGATACGCCCGTCACGCACCGCCTGCAGGGCATCCTCGAATGCCCAGACACGCACGCGGATGTCCTCGCTCTCGTCTTCCAGGCCATGCAGGCCACCGGCGCCCTCGCTGATGCAACGGCCCAGGAACAGGTGGACGTACTCGTCGCTGCCGCCTGGCGAGGGGAAGTAGCAGGTCATCGGCCACAGCGCGCTGAAGGTCAGGCCAGCTTCCTCATCGGCTTCACGGTGAGCGACCTCTTCCGGCTCCTCGTCCTTGTCGATCAGGCCGGCGACCATCTCGATCAGCCAGGGATTATCGATCTTGCCCACCGCGCCGACTCGAAACTGCTCGATCAGCACCACTTCGTCGCGCTGCGGATCGTAGGGCAGCACACAGACGGCGTCATGGCGCACGAACAGCTCGCGGGTGAACTCGCGGCTCATGCCGCCGGCGAACAATTCGTGGCGCAGGTGCAGCTTGTCGAGCTTGTAGAAGCCCTTGAACAGATGCTCACGCCGGGCGATTTCGACCTGGGTGGGCACAGTATTTGACGTGTCCGTCATGCAAACTCCTTGATACCTCGTTTACCGCATCGCGCAATCCTACTCTGCGCGCCGCCCGGTTTCATCCCTTTCCGGCGACCGTTCGGGCAGCCGGGACAGGCGCGCCGCTCTCTGTTAGCTTAGTGGCGAACTGAAGGCCGCGCAGGCGGTCCAAGGCCGATCATCACCGTTGTGAAAGAGGCAACATGACGCTTGTCAAACTGACTTCCGTGGCCGTTCTGGCCTTGGCGCTCGGCGCCTGCCAGAGCCTGTTCACGCCCAATTACCGCGCCCCGCTCGAGGTCAAGCGCGAGGCCTGGGAACACGTCAAGCCCGGCTGCAGCGAGAGCGACTGCCCGCTGGTCAACATCGACGTGGTGCACTTCCCCGACCTGCCCAAGCTCGACGCCATCGTCGAGAAACGCCTGCTGATGCTGACCGAGGACAACCAGCGCGGCACCCCGCCAGCCTCGCTGCAAGCCTATGAACAGCAGTACCTGGCCCGCGCCGACAAGCGCAACAGCAGCTACCTGCAGGCCAAGGTACGCGAGCAGCATGACGGGCTGGTGATCGTCGAGCTGTCCAGCTACCTGGACAGCGGCGGTGCCCATGGCATGCCCGGGCGCGGCTTCATCAACTACTCGCGCAAGCTGGACAAGGTGCTGACCCTGGACGACATGCTGGTGCCCGGCCAGGAAGCGACCTTCTGGAAGACCGCCGAGGAGTCCCACCGCGCCTGGCTGATCAGCACCGGCATGGACAAGGACCCCGAGTTCGTCAAGACCTGGCCTTTCAAGCAGTCACCGCACATCGCCCTGACCTACGGCGCGGTGGTGATCAAGTACGAGGTCTACGCCATCGCCCCCTACTCCATGGGCCACGTCGAGCTGAAGATCCCCTACCCACGCCTGAACGGCGTGATCAAGCCCGAGCTGTTTCCCGGCCGCGGCTGAGCGATAGCAGCAGATGCAGCCCCCCTGCCAGCAGCAGTGCCGGCAGGGTCGCCCCCAGCTCCGGTGCCTGGCTGGCCAGCAGGTGATAGGCCGCCACCCCCACCGCCCAGGCCAGCAGCGCCTGCCAGTGCAAGCCCTCGACCAGCGCCGGCAGGCGACGGCGACGGACCACGAAATGATCCACCAGCACCACGCCGAACAGCGGTGCGAACACCGAGCCGATCAGCAGCAGGAAGTTCTGGTACTGGGCCAGCGGCGCCAGCAGGGCGATCAGCGTGCACAACACGCCGATGGCCAAGGCCAGGTGCTCGACCTTGAGCTTGACCAGCAGCCCGGTGGAAACGGCTGCCGAGTGGATATCGGCAAAGGCGTTCTCCGACTCGTCCAGCAGGATCAGCAGCAGCGGAATGCCCAGCCCAGCGCCGGCCAGCGCCAGCAGCAACGCATTTACTTCACCGCTCGGAGCGAAGGCCAGGGTATAGGCCACGCCCAGGCTCATCAGCCAGGCATTGCCAATGAAAAAGCCCAGCGCCGTGCCACCGAACACCCGGCTGGCCCGCTGGCCGAAGCGTGAATAGTCAGCGATCAGCGGCAGCCACGACAGCGGCATGGCGATGACGATGTCGAAGCCCAGGGCCAGGGACAGCGAACCATCTCCCGGGCGCTGCCACAGCGCGGCCAGGTCGGCCTTGGCGAACAGGTTCCAGGTCAGCCAGATGCAGGCACCCAGCAGCAGCCAGATGCCCCATTTGCGCAGCACCTTGCGCACGAACGCCAACGGTCCGCTGACCGCCAGCAGGGTGGCCAGGGCGCCGAAGCACAGGGTCCACAGCAGCGGGCTGCTCCAGCCGCTGCCCTCGCCGAAGGCACGGGCGCCCAGCAGGCTGGCGGCGTCGCGCATGACGATGATCTCGAACGACCCCCAGCCCACCAGCTGCAGGAGGTTGAGCAAGGCTGGCAGGCGCGCGCCATGGCTGCCCAGGGTCAGGCGCAGGGTGGCCATGGCCGAGAGGCCGGTGTCGCTGCCAATCACCCCCGCCGCGGCCAGCAGCAGCACGCCCACCGCCGTGCCGAGGGTGATAGCCAGGATCGAGCCGGCCAGGCCCAGGCCCGGCGCCAGCAGGGCACCGACCTGCAGCACCATCAGGCCGATGCCGAGGGAGAACCACAACGAGAACAGGTCGCGGGCGCCGAACTGGCGGTGGTGGGAGGGGACCGGATGATCTGGGGAGAAGTGGCTGGGGGTGGTCATGGAGGGGCTCGCCGGAATATTGGAGTTGTTACTGGCGAGGACTACGTCCTCGTTTCGCGGCACAAGGCCGCTCCTACAGAGGCCTGCGCGGTCCCTGTAGGAGCGGCCTTGTGCCGCGAAAGGGCCGCAAAGCGGCCCCCAAGGTCTACTTACACCTTCTGGTACAACTGGCTGCCTTCCTGGCGGAACCGCTCGGACTGCTCACGCATGCCCTGTTCGACCGTCACGTCAACGGTCTCGATCTTGGCCGCGTACTCACGCACTTCCTGGGTAATCTTCATCGAGCAGAACTTCGGCCCGCACATCGAGCAGAAGTGCGCGACCTTGGCCGACTCCTTGGGCAGCGTCTCGTCGTGGAAGGAACGCGCGGTATCCGGGTCCAGGCCGAGGTTGAACTGGTCTTCCCAGCGGAATTCGAAGCGCGCCTTGGACAGCGCATTGTCACGAATCTGCGCGCCCGGGTGGCCCTTGGCAAGGTCCGCGGCATGGGCAGCGATCTTGTAGGTGATGATGCCGGTCTTCACGTCATCCTTGTTCGGCAGGCCCAGGTGCTCCTTGGGCGTGACGTAGCAGAGCATGGCGCAACCGAACCAGCCGATCATCGCCGCGCCTATTCCTGAGGTGATGTGGTCGTAGCCCGGGGCGATATCGGTGGTCAGCGGGCCGAGGGTGTAGAACGGCGCCTCGTCGCAGCACTCGAGCTGCTTGTCCATGTTCTCCTTGATCAACTGCATCGGCACGTGGCCGGGGCCTTCGATCATGCACTGCACGTCGTGCTTCCAGGCGATCTTGGTCAGCTCGCCGAGGGTTTCCAGCTCACCGAACTGGGCGGCGTCGTTGGCGTCGGCGATCGAGCCCGGGCGCAGGCCGTCGCCCAGCGAGAAGCTGACGTCGTAGGCCTTCATGATCTCGCAGATCTCGTCGAAATGCGTGTACAGGAAGTTCTCTTTATGGTGCGCCAGGCACCACTTGGCCATGATCGAGCCGCCGCGGCTGACGATGCCGGTGACGCGCTTGGCGGTCAGTGGCACATAGCGCAGCAGCACGCCGGCGTGGATGGTGAAGTAGTCCACGCCCTGCTCGGCCTGTTCGATCAGGGTGTCGCGGAACAGCTCCCAGGTCAGGTCCTCGGCCACGCCGTTGACCTTCTCCAGGGCCTGGTAGATCGGCACGGTACCGATCGGCACCGGCGAGTTGCGGATGATCCACTCGCGGGTCTCGTGAATGTGCTTGCCGGTGGACAGGTCCATGACCGTGTCCGAGCCCCAGCGGATGCCCCAGGTCAGCTTGGCCACTTCTTCCTCGATCGAGGAACCCAGGGCGCTGTTGCCGATGTTGCCGTTGATCTTCACCAGGAAGTTGCGGCCGATGATCATCGGCTCCAGCTCGGTGTGGTTGATGTTGGCCGGAATGATCGCGCGGCCGCGGGCGATCTCTTCGCGGACGAACTCGGGGGTGATTTCTTTCGGGATGCTGGCGCCGAAGCTGTGGCCCGCGTGCTGCTGGTTCAGCAGGCCGGCGGCGCGGGCTTCCTGCAGCTTCATGTTTTCGCGGATGGCGACGTATTCCATCTCGGCGGTGATGATGCCCTGGCGCGCGTAGTGCATCTGCGTGACGTTGGCACCGGCCTTGGCGCGGCGCGGGTTGCGCACATGGGCGAAGCGCAGCTTGGCCAGCTCCGCGTCGTTCAGGCGCTGCTGGCCGAAGTTCGAGCTCAGGCCATCCAGGCGCTCGGTGTCGCCACGGGCGTCGATCCAGGCCGAGCGCACATCGCCCAGGCCCTTGCGCACATCGATGATGACATTGGGGTCGGTGTACGGGCCGGAAGTGTCATACACCAGCACCGGGGCATTCTTTTCGCCGCCGAAATCGGTGGGGGTGTCGTGCAGGCTGATCTCGCGCATGGGCACGCGGATGTCGGGGCGCGAACCTTCGACATAGACCTTGCGCGAATTGGGCAGGGGTTGCACGGACTGTTGGTCGACTTGGGCCGACTCGCTCAGACTGATTGTTTTTTCTTGTTTGCTCATCACAGGCTCTCCAGACAGCTTCCAGGCGGTGGAATGTCGGGGTGAACCTGAAAGGCGTGGACGCACCCGTGTTGACGAGTGCAGTGCCGGACATGGGGAGCCGTGGGCTGCAAGCAGCTGTGGCGATCCCGGACCTGGCACAAGAGGCTCCCGGGATATGAGAGCAATCTTGTTCCCTACGCAGGCGCTAACCTGATCAGGTTCAACGGGATCCGCACCTCTGCGATCTCAGCCTTTGCTTCAAGGCACCCCGACAAGAACATGCGCAGTCTAGACTGGAGTGGCCGGCAAAGCCAAGCGGGTAAATCCGGGGGTGATAAATGGCACACACGGTGGATTGTTGATGACGGCGGGCGGCACTACACTGGCGCATCGCTCGATACCCGACAGTACAGTAAATAAAATTTGATCAAGGATTGCCCTATGCTGCGCAAACTCTCACTGGCAATTGCCGTGTCTTGTGCGTCCCACGGAGTGGCCTGGGCAGTGGATACGCCCACGACGGTAAAGACCGACCTGGTCAGCGTCTACCAGGAAGCAGTCGACAACAACGCCGACCTGGCCGCCGCCCGCGCCGACTACGGCGCCCGCCGTGAAGTGGTGCCCCAGGCCCGCGCCGGCCTGTTGCCGAACCTTTCGGCCGGCGCCGAAATGATGAACACCCGGACCAAGCTCGACGAGCCCTCGGTCACCTCCAACCGCAGCGGCAACGCCTGGAGCGCGACCCTGGCGCAGCCGATCTTCCGTGCCGACCGCTGGTTCCAGTTGCAAGCCGCCGAGTCGGTCAACGAACAGGCCGCCCTGGAACTGTCGGCCACCGAGCAGAACCTGATCCTGCAGAGCGCCGAGAACTACTTCGCGGTGCTGCGCGCCCAGGACAACCTGGCCTCGACCAAGGCTGAAGAAGCGGCCTTCAAGCGCCAGCTCGACCAGTCCAACGAGCGCTTCGACGTCGGCCTCTCGGACAAGACCGACGTGCTGCAGTCCCAGGCCAGCTACGACACCGCCCGGGCCAACCGGATCATCGCCGAGCGCCAGGTGCAGGATGCCTTCGAAGCCTTGATCACCTTGACCAACCGCCAGTACTCGGCGATCCAGGGCGTCGTCCACACCCTCCCGGTGCAGGTGCCCACGCCCAACGACGCCAAGGCCTGGGTCGAGACCGCCGGGCGGCAGAACCTCAACCTGCTGGCGACCAACCACGCCGTGGCGGCGGCCGAGGAGACCGTGCGCCAGCGCAAGGCCGGCCATGCGCCGACCCTCGACGCGGTGGCCAAGTACCAGAAGGGCGACAACGACAACCTCGGTTTCACCAACCCTTCGCAGAACGGCGTGCGCTACGGCGGCGATGTCGAGCAGACCAGTGTCGGCCTGCAGTTGAACATCCCGATCTACAGCGGCGGCCTGACCAGCTCCCAGGTACGCGAGGCCTACGCCCGCCTGACCCAGAGCGAGCAGCAGCGCGAAAGCCTGCGCCGCCAGGTGGTGGAGAACACCCGCAACCTGCACCGGGCGGTGAACACCGACGTGGAGCAGGTGCAGGCGCGCAAGCAGTCGATCATCTCCAACCAGAGCGCGCTGGAGGCCACCGAGATCGGCTACCAGGTCGGCACCCGCAACATCGTCGACGTGCTCGACGCGCAGCGTCAGCTGTACACCTCGGTGCGTGACTACAACAACAGCCGCTATGACTACATCCTCGACAACCTGCGCCTGAAGCAGGCCGCCGGCACCCTGAGCCCGCAGGACCTGCAGGACCTGGGGCGGTACCTGAAAGCCGACTACAACCCGGACAAGGATTTCCTGCCACCGGACCTGGCGGCGGCGGCGGCGAAGAATTTCGAACGCCGGCCTTGAAGGCCATGGACCACCTGTAGGGACGGGCTTCGTGGGAGCGGGCTTGCCCCGCGATAGGGCCCGATCAGGCAGTGATATTGCCTGGTCGGGCCCTATCGCGGGGCAAGCCCGCTCCCACGAACGCCTACAGGATCATCAGTTCAGAAGTCGTCCCAGCCCATCCAGCAACCGCTGCAACGCCCCCTGGTTGGCCCGCATCACCGCCCTGCCCGCCTCGCCCATGCGCCGCGCATCCTGCGGCAGCTCGACCAACCGACGCACCGCCCCGGCCAGCCCTTCGGCGTCGTCCACCTGCTGCAACGCCCCCGCCTCGCGCAGCATCGCGCTGATCTCGAGGAAGTTGAACACATGCGGCCCCATGAGCACCGGCAGCGCCAGCGCCGCCGGCTCCAGCGGGTTATGCCCGCCGGTGGCCACCAGGCTGCCACCGACGAAGGCGATGTCGGCCAGGGCATAGAGGAACAGCAGCTCACCCATGGTGTCGCCCAGCAGCACCTGGGTCTGCGCCGTGACCGCGTCGCCGGTCGAGCGGCGCACCGTGCTGAACTGGCCGGCGCACAGTTCATGCACTGCCGCGAAACGCTCGGGATGGCGCGGCACCAGGATCAGCAACGCATCGCTGTGGACCTTCAGCAGCTCACGATGAGCCTCGAGAATCAACGCGTCTTCGCCATCATGGGTACTGGCGGCAATCCACACCGGACGCTGCCGGGCAGCCCACTGCTCGCGCAATGCAACGGCCCGTGGCAGCAGTTGATCGTCGATCTTCAGGTCGAACTTGATCGAACCGGTCACCTGTACGCATTCATCGCGCGCACCGAGCGCACGGAAGCGCTCGGCCTCGGTTTCGGTCTGCACGGCGATCAGGCTCATCTCCTCGAGCATCGGCCGGGTCAGGCCGGCGAAGCGGGCATAGCCACGGGCCGAGCGCTCGGACAGCCGGGCATTGGCCAGCGCTACGGGAATGCCGCGCCTGGCGCACTGGTGGATGTGGTTCGGCCACAGCTCGGTTTCCATGATGATGCCCAGGCGCGGGCGCACATGGTCGAGGAAACGCCCGGCCGCCCACGGCAGGTCGTAAGGCAGGTAGCAGTGTTGCACCCGTGGCTCGCCCTCGAACATCGCGCGGATGCGCTCGGAGCCGGTCGGGGTCATGCAGGTGAGCGTGATCGGCAGGTCCGGGTACTGCTTGAGCAGGGCCCGCACCATCGGCGCGGCGGCGATGCTCTCGCCCACCGAAACCGCATGCACCCAGATGCCGCCCTGGCGCATCGGCGGCAGCTTGCAGGCGAAGCGCTCGGCAATCCGCGCACGGTACGCCGGCGCCTTGCGCCCGCGCAGGAACAGGCGCAGCGCGACCAGCGGCAGGCCCAGGTGAAACAGCAGGGTATAGAGGGTTCTGTTCATGGCGGCGGAGTTTACTAGGAACTGGATGAAAAGGCCTGTCAGCCAATCGCCCGCAGGTGCACGGCGAAGCGCTCGGCCAGCCACTGCGCGGCCGGACCCAACGGTTCGTCGCGCCGCCAGGCCAGCTCCGCCACCAGCGCCGGCGGGCGCCACTCGCTGTCCAACTCTACCATCTGCGTCTGGTAGGTGGGGTACTGCACCACATGCCGGGGCAGCCAGGCCCAGCCCAGGCCGCGCATCAGCAACTCGGCCATGGCGTAGAAACTGTCGGCGCGCCAGACCTGCGGGCTGATCGCCTCGCCGCCGGGGTAGCCGCTCTGCTGCGGGGTGATCAACAGCTGGCGGTGGCGGGCCAGTTGCTGGCGGCTGACCTTGGCCAGGTGCGCCAGCGGGTGGTCGATGGCGCACACCGTGACCATCTCGACGCTGCCCAGGGCGCGCCGCTCCAGCGAGGCGGGGATGCTTTCGTGGTGGAAGAACAAGCCCAGGTCGGCGCGCCGCTCCACCAGCTTGCGCGCCACATCGCCCTGGGCACCGCTGGCCAGTTGCACTTCCAGGTAAGGGTAACGCGCCGCCAGCTCGTCGAGGCTGTCGATCACCGGCTGGTAGGGCATGGCCTCGTCCTGGGCCACCCGCAACAACGCCTCCTGCCCGCGCATCAAGGCCAGCGCCCGGCCATCCAGGCGTTCGCACTGGCGCAACAGCTCGCGGGCGTCCTCCAGCAGCGCGGCGCCGCTCTCAGTCAGACGCGGCTGCCGCCCGCTGCTGCGCTCGAACAGGGTCACGCCCAGGTCCGTCTCGAGCAAGGCGATGGCACTGCTGATCGCCGACTGGGCCTTGCGCTGCTCGCGGGCCACGGCGGAAAACGAACGCAATTCGGCGGCCCGCACGAACAGGCGCAGTTGCTCGAGGCTCCAGTGTTCAGTCATAGCAAGCCTATCTCCAAAGCAGATAGGTAATGACTTTACCGCATCCAGGGATTCCCTAGAATGCCCATCCAGCAACGGAGGACCCGCACCATGAACGCCTATACCTATCTCGCCATCGCCATCTGCGCCGAAGTCATCGCCACCGCCTCCATGAAGGCGGTCAAGGGGTTGAACACGCCGCTGCCACTGCTGCTGATGGTCTGCGGCTACGGCGTGGCGTTCTGGATGCTGACCCTGGTGGTGCGCAGCATTCCGGTGGGCATCGCCTATGCGATCTGGTCGGGGCTGGGCATCGTGCTGATCAGCATCGCGGCGCTGGTGATCTATGGGCAGAAGCTGGATGTGCCGGCGATGCTGGGCATGGCCATGATCGTCGGCGGGGTGGTGGTGATCCAGGTGTTTTCCAATACTGCCGGACACTAAGCCCGCTCCCACGGTCCTCTCCCCCGGTTACAGCCTGTATACTGCGCACCTGTCCCAGTTTTCGAGGTGCCCGCATGCCATCCGCCATTACCACTGACGTGCTGATCGTCGGCGCCGGGGTCGCAGGCCTCTGGCTCAATGCCCGGCTCCGACGCCTGGGCTATTCGACGGTGCTGGTGGAGCGCGCCAGCCTGGGTGGCGAGCAGACCATCAAGTCGCAAGGCATCATCCACGGTGGCACCAAATACGCCCTGCACGGCGCCCTCAGCGGCGCCTCCGAAGCCATCGCCGACATGCCGCGGCGCTGGCGCGAAGCGCTGGCCGGCAACGGCGAGCTGGACCTGACTGATACCCGCCTGCTGTCCGACGCCCACTACCTGTGGTCCCCCGGCACCCTGGCCGGCAACCTCACCAGTTTCTTCGCCAGCAAGGCCGTGCGTGGCCGGGTCGACCAGGTCAAGGGCGAGCAACTGCCGCCGGCCCTGCAGGACCGCGCGTTCAAGGGCAAGGTCTACCGCCTGGCCGAACTGGTCATCGACGTGCCCAGCCTGCTGGCCAACCTGGCGCAGCTGGCGGGCGACAGCCTGCTGGCCGGCGAGCGTATCGAGCCGCTGCGCGATGGCGACGAACTGGCCGGGCTGGTAGTCGATGGCCGCGAGATCCGCGCCCAACGTATTGTCCTCAGCGCCGGTGGCGGCACCGAAGCGCTGCTGCATGCCCTGGGGCTGAGCCAACCGGCCATGCAGCGCCGTCCGCTGCACATGGTCCTGGCCAAGGGCCCCAACCTCAAGCCGCTGTACGCCCACTGTCTGGGCGGCGGGCCCAAGCCGCGCATCACCGTGACCACCCACCCGGCCGCCGATGGCCAATGGGTGTGGTACCTGGGTGGCGACATCGCCGAGGCCGATGGCGTGGCCCGCGAGCCCGCCGCGCAGATCGCCGCGGCGCAAAAGGAAGTCGCCAGCCTGTTGCCGTGGGTCGACCAGGCCCAGGTGCGCTGGGCCACCCTGCGCGTCGACCGTGCCGAGCCCGCGCAATCGGGCCTGGTACGCCCGGACAACGCCTTCCTCGCCGACCAACAGCGCCTGCTGGTCGGCTGGCCGACCAAGCTGGCCCTGGCGCCGGACTTCGCCGATCGCGTACTGTCCAGCTTCGAACGTGACGGCATCCGCCCGGCGAGCCAGCCGGACCTCGCCGACCTGCCCCGCCCACCACTGGCACTGCCCGCCTGGGAGCAACTGCTGCCATGAGCCTGCCGACCCTGCACGATCATCACCGCCTCCTGGGCAGCACCGGCCTGCGGGTGTCGCCGCTGGGCCTGGGCACGGTCAAGCTTGGCCGCGACCAGGGCGTGAAATACCCCAACGGTTTCACCATTCCTGATGACGAAACCGCCCGCCTGTTGCTCGCCCAGGCCCGCGAGCTGGGCATCAACCTGCTCGACACCGCACCGGCCTATGGCCGCAGCGAGGAGCGCCTCGGCCCGTTGCTGCGCGGCCAGCGCGACCAGTGGGTGATCGTCAGCAAGGTCGGCGAAGAGTTCGAAGCCGGCCAGTCGCACTTCGATTTCAGCGCCGCCCATACCCGCCTGTCGGTGGAACGCAGCCTCAGGCGCCTGGAAACCGACCGCATCGAGCTGGTGCTGGTGCACTCCGACGGCAACGACCTGGCGATCCTCGAGCAGGAGGGGGTGTACGAAACCCTTGCCGCGCTCAAGCAGGAAGGCAAGATCCTCGGCTATGGTTTGTCCGGCAAGACCGTCGCCGGCGGCCTGAAGGCGCTCGAGCAAGGTGATTGCGCCATGGTCACCTACAACCTCAACGAGCAGGCGGAGCGGCCCGTGCTGGACTACGCTGCCGAACACGGCAAGGCCATCCTGGTGAAGAAAGCCCTGGCCAGCGGGCATATCTGCCTGGCCCCCGGGGTTGATCCGGTGCAGGCCAGTTTCGAGTTGCTGTTCGCCCACCCGGGCGTGAGCAGTGCCATTGTCGGCACCATCAACCCGCTGCACCTGGCCCATAACGTGGCCACTGTCGCCCGCATCCTGGGCCGGTCCTGAGCCGCCCGGGCGGGGGCCCAACGCAAGGAGGAGCCTCGTGCCGCGTACGCTGATCCGCAAGAATCCGAGCAACTTCAAGACCCTGCCGCTGCACGTCGAGGCCACGCCTGAAGGCCTGACCTACCAGAGCATCGGCATGCCGCTGAATTTCGCCCAGACCCTGCAGCGGCGCAAGGCCATCCAGGTCGCCGACCCCGAACACTTCGTCGCGGAACTGGCCAACCTCGGCGTGTCGGTGCGCCTGACCCTGCACTGGCAGGGGCGCGACTACTGGGTGCTGGTCCGCCAGCGCCGCCAGGACCGTGGCGATGTGGTGCTCAAGCTGATTTCCGGCTATGTCCCGGCCCACGAGCTGAACCTGCCGCTGCACACGGCGATCCAGGAAGTGGCCGAGGAATGCCTGCTGGAAACCCCCGAGGGCTGGCTGGGCGGACGCTTCAACGATACCTGGCTGCCGGCGCCCTATGCCGCTGCCCTGCACTATCGCGAGGCCCTGCCGTTCGTGCTGTCGCCCGAGTCGGGCGCCGCCCGCCCGGTGCATTGCGCCAACCTGATGTTGCTGGAGCGACCACGCGCCTATGTGCACCTGCCCACCGCGTCGCTGCAGCTGATCTACGACCTGCGCCTGCAGGTGCCACGGGAGGCCAAGTCGCTGAGCCTGTTCCACGTCGACGAGCGCCTGGAGGGCGATCAGCTGGTGGCCAGGCTCAATCGCAAGCGGCCGGACCTTTACCTGATGCCGCTCAAGGACGGTCAACCCGTGGCCGAGCTGTATACCTTGAAGAAGGACCAGCTGACACCTGCGGGTACGCGCGGACTGTGGCTGGCCGAGAGCTTCGCCCGCCAGGATGGCTGGGTGGTGCGGGATGAACGGGTGCGTTGGAAGGACTGGCTGAAGCAGCAGGGGCTGGTCGAAAGCAAGCCCGCGCCGGCGTCGCACCTGAAGCGGTTCGGAGACAAGGCACGGGAACTGCTGGCCCGTGCGCGGACCTCGCTGCATAAATGAACACGGGGCAAGCCCGCTCCCGATGTTTCGTGGGAGCGGGCTTGCCCCGCGATCTGCAACGTATCAGTGCTTGCGGATCTTCTCGACGATCGCCGTGGTCGAGCTGTTCTCCACCAGACCCAGTACCTTCACCGTGCCGCCATAGGCCTTGACGATATCGGCGCCGACCACCTGGTCGATACCGTAGTCACCACCCTTGACCAGCACATCCGGCTTGACCTGGCGCAGCAGGTTCTCTGGCGTGTCCTCGGGGAAGCTGATGACCCAGTCCACCGCACCGAGGCCGGCCAGCACGGCCATGCGTCGGTCGACACTGTTGATCGGCCGGCCCGGGCCCTTCAGGCGGCTGACCGAGGCATCGTCGTTGATGGCGACGATCAACCGGTCACCCTGGGCGCGAGCCTGTTCCAGGTAGGTCACGTGCCCCGCATGAAGGATATCGAAACAGCCGTTGGTGAAGACGATCTTCTCGTTGTGCGCACGGGCATCATCGATGGCCAGCAGCAGTTGCTCCAGCCCCAGGACACCCCGCTCCGAGCCCTCTTCACGCTGGATGGCGCGACGCAGCTCGGGGGCGCTGATGGCGGCGGTACCCAGCTTGCCGACCACGATGCCGGCGGCCAGGTTGGCCAGGGCGACGGCATGCGGCAGGTCCTCGCCCGCGGCGATGGCGGCGGCAAGGGTGGAAATCACTGTATCGCCGGCACCGGTGACATCGAACACCTCGCGGGCGCGAGCCGGCAGGTGCAGGGCCGGGTGGCCGGTGCGCAGCAGGGTCATGCCATGCTCGCCTCGGGTCACCAGCAATGCGCCCAGGTCCAGTTCTTCGAGCAGCTTCAGGCCTTTGGCGACCAGTTCGGTTTCATCGGCGCAACGGCCAACGATGGTCTCGAACTCGCTGAGGTTGGGGGTAATCAGGCTGGCACCGCGGTAGATCGAGAAATCCTTGCCCTTGGGGTCGGCCAGCACCGGGATGCCCTTGCCGCGAGCAGCCTGGATCAGCGCCTGATGGTTCTGCAGTGCGCCCTTGCCGTAGTCGGACAGCACCAGCACCTTGACGCCCTCGAGCAGGGTATCGACCTCCGCGCCCAGCGACAGCGGGTCGGTGGCGAACGGTTCCTCGAAGTCGATGCGCAGCAGTTGCTGGTGACGGCTCATCACCCGCAGCTTGACGATGGTCGGCTGGTGGGCAATGCGCTGGAAGATCGAGCGCACACCGGCGGCGTGCAGGCTGTTGGCGAGGCTGTCGGCAGCCTCGTCCTGGCCGGTGACTCCGACCAGCGCGGCCGGGGCGCCGAGGGCGGCGATGTTCAAGGCCACGTTGGCCGCGCCGCCGGGGCGATCCTCGATCTGATCGACCTTGACCACCGGCACCGGCGCTTCAGGCGAAATACGCGAAGTACCGCCATGCCAGTAGCGGTCGAGCATGACATCGCCGACCACCAGTACCGGGGCTTGATCGAAACGCGGCATGGACAACTTCATGGGCAACCCATTTTTGGAAAAGTGAACAGGGGCAGGATATTAGCACAGGGATGCGCAGGGCTTTACGGCCAACCGCGGCGATGCTGTATCGATTGACCGGCGAGGCCTGCAAGGCCCCGCCGTGACGCAGGCTCAGGTGATGTTGGCCTTTTCGGCCTCGTCCAGCCCCATGGCGTGCAGACGGGCGTAATGACCATTGGCCTGGAGCAGTTCGGCGTGGGTGCCGCGCTCCACCAGACGGCCCTGGTCCATGACCAGGATCAGGTCGGCCTTCTCGATTGTCGACAGCCGGTGCGCGATCACCAGGGTGGTGCGCCCTTCCATCACATGGTCCAGCGCCGCCTGGATATGCCGTTCGGACTCGGTATCCAGGGCCGAGGTAGCCTCGTCGAGAATCAGCAGCGGCGCATTCTTGAGCAAGGCCCGGGCAATCGCCAGGCGCTGGCGCTGGCCGCCGGAAAGCAGCACGCCGTTCTCGCCGACTTCGGTATCGAAGCCCTTGGGCAACTGGTCGACGAACTCCTTGGCATAAGCGTCTGCGGCGGCGGCCTCGATATCGGCCCGCGGCGCGCCGGCCAGGTCGCCATAGGCGATGTTGTTGGCCACGGTGTCATTGAACAGGGTGACATGCTGGGTCACCTGGGAAACATGCCGGCGCAGGTTACGCAGGCGGTAATCCTCGATCTCCACGCCGTCGAGCAGGATCTGCCCTTCCGTGTGGTGGTAGAAACGCGGGATCAACGCCGCCAGCGTCGACTTGCCACTGCCGGAACGCCCCACCAGGGCGATCATCTGCCCGGGCTCGGCGGTAAAGTTGATGTCGCTGAGCACCTGGCGCTCGGTACCTGGGTAGGTGAAGCTGAGGTTGCGCACTTCCAGGCGTCCCTCGACCCGCTCCTTCTCGATGCTGCCCTTGTCTATTTCGGGTTTTTCGTCCAACTGCTCGAAAATGCTCTCTGCACCGGCAAGGCCCTTCTGGATGGTCGAGCTGACTTCCGACAACTGGCGAATCGGCTTGGGCAGAAGGCCGGCGGCAGTGATGTAGGCCACCAGGTCACCCGCCGATGCCTCGCCGCGCAGGAACAGCACCAGGAACATCAGCGCGGCCATGGCGCTGTAGATCACCAATTGCAACAACGGCGTGTACAGCGCGCCGGTCTTGGTCATGCGCAGTTGCTTGTCGGTATTGCTTTGGCTGGCGGCACCGAAGCGACGCTCCTCGTAGCTTTCGCCACCGAAGCTGCGCACCACGCGATAGCCCTGGATGGTCTCGGAAGCCACGTGAGTGACATCGCCCATGGCCACCTGGATCTTCTTGCTCTGCTTGCGGAATTTCTTGCTGGCAGTGCTCACCATCACCGCGATTACCGGCAGGATCGCCACCATCACCAGGGTCAGCTTCCAGTTCATCCACAGCAGGTAGGCAAACAGGAACACCACCGTCAGGCCTTCACGAATGACCACCTTGATAGCGTCGGTGGCGGCGCCGGTGACCATGGTCACGTTGAAGGTGATGCGCGAGATCAGGTGCCCGGAATTGTGGTTGTCGAAGTAGTGGTTGGGCAGGACCAGCAGCTTGTTGAACAGCTCCACCCGCAGGTCGTGCACCAGGCACAGCGACACCTTGGCCAGATAGTAGTTGCCGAGGAACGAACCCAGGCCCTGCCAGGCGGCGATCAGGATGATCAGCAGCGGCACCGCCTGCAATAATTGCAGATCGCGCAGGTAAGGCACGTCGGGGAACAGCACCGCCTGCGGATTGCTCAGCCCATCGACGAAATACTTGAGGATCCCGGCCAGCATCGGCTGGGTCGAGGCGAAGATCACGAAACCGACGATGCTCAGCAGGAAGATGCCGATATAGGGTTTGACGTAGCCCAGCAGGCGCAGATAGATCTTCAGGCTTGCGGGGGAAGACGATTCGGGAACTGTCATGAGAATCCGTCGGGTCAAAAAGAGTCGGGATTATACCACACACGGTGTCTTGCACCGTCCGCCGCAGGTTAAGATAGACGGCTGTCCCGAACCCTGGCCCCGGAGGCTTGATGCACGCACTTGACCACGCCCGTTACCTTGCCCTGCGCGAGGGCGCCCACGTCCTCGAGGCCGACGGCACTGGCGACAAGGTCCTGCGCCTAAAGGATGGTTCGATGCTCAAGCTGTTCCGGCGCAAGCGTCTGATCAGCTCGGCGGCCTGGTATCCCTACGCCCGGCGCTTCGCCGACAATTGCCAGGCGCTGGCCGAACGCGGTATCCCCTGCCCGCAGGTCAAGGCGGTCTATCGTATCGCCGAGATTGCCCGCGATGCCGTGCACTATGACCCGCTACCCGGCCATACGCTGCGCCAACTGCTGGAGCAACCCGGCAACCACCCAGGCTTGCGCGATCAGCTCGGGCGTTTCATCGCGACGCTTCACGAAGCGGGGGTGTACTTCCGCTCCGCGCACCTGGGCAACGTGGTGCTGACGCCCGAAGGCGAGCTGGGGTTGATCGACGTCGCCGACCTGCGCATGTACCGCAGACCACTTCGCCGTTCTCAACGCCAGCGCAACTTCCGTCATATGCTGCGTTACCAGGAAGATCGAGAGTGGCTGCTGGGTGACGGCGACAACACCTTCATCGAGGCCTACCTTGCCAGTCAGCAGGTCTGCCGCCGCCAGGACCTGGCCAACGCACTGGTCTGAACGAAAATGGCCGCCCGGAGGCGGCCATCTTCATCATCAGTTCGAACGTCGCTGCTGCAACCCACGACCCAGCACCATGGCCGCCGGCAACAGGACCAATGGCCACAGCTCGTCAGGGTTGCCGATCAGCTTGCTGCCATCGAAGTTGAGCATCACCAGGGCACAGGCCAGGTACATGCCCCAAGGGTCTCGAAGGCGCAAGGCCTGGACCAGGGTCATCGCCACGATGACCAGGAACAGGACCAGCGAGACGCCGCCGGTATAGAGGCCCAAGGCAACGAAGATATTGTGCGGATGCTGGATCGGCATGAAGCCGCTCAGCAGCTTGTCGGTATGGAACTCGACGCCGCAGCCAACCATCCAGCCACAGTTCTGCCACTCGCCGACCATCACGTGGAACAACTCGCCACGATAGGAGTCACCGCGCTCGAACAGCGAATGGAACCAGGCCATGTCCTTGACCAACCACAGGGCGATGCCGCCAAGTACCGCGAACACCAGCAGCCAGCTTCCGGCCACGCGCGGGAAGCGCCACAGCGCCCAGCATGCCCAGGCGGCAAACAGGAAGGCCGCGCCGACCATCGCGGTACGCGTCTGCAGGACAAAGGTGATTGCCACCACCGACAGCGCCACGGCGGCAAACGCTTCGATCCAGCGACGACGGTGCAACCACCCCGGCATGGCCAGTGCCAGCGCACAGAGCAGCCATATACTGGTGTAGATCACGTTCTGCATGCGCGCAGGCATCAGACTGACCCGCTCACCCAAGGCGTAGATGCCGGTCAGGTAGGCGAAGGCCGAATAGCCGAAGATGTACAGGCAGATGATCCAGAATAGCGCGCGCGCAAACACCTCGGAGCGGAAGAAGCCCTGGTTCGTCAGCCCAGCCACCGCGAAGACGAAGAGCGTCACGTAAGCGATGTGCTTGTAGAACTGCCCATCACCGGCAATCACCGCCGGCACCAGGAACCACAGCAGGAATACCAGCCAAGCCAGCCCCAGCTTGTCGCCGAACAGCCCCGCACCGCGCTCCTTGACCAGGAACACCAGGCCAGGCAACGCGATGAAGGCGTAGAAAATGTTGTTGGTCCATTTCGATGAGGCCATCAGCACGAAGCTGGCCAGGAACGCGATCAGCGCAGCGCTGAAGTAGCGCCTGCTCGTTCGGTTGTCGTTGCCAATCCCTTCAAACATCCTTCAACACCCATCCCAGCAATAGTCCGATAATCAGCACGCCCAACAGACGAATGCGATCCATGCGCTTGCGCCGTGCCTTCTTGATTTTCTCTTCCGCCATTTCCACATGCTCGCCGAAACCGGTATGCAGCACGGCGTCGTTCTCCAGGATCAGCGCATAGCGGTCGCGCTCGGCGTACAACCGCGACAAGCTCTTCTCGCCGGAATGCGAGGCGTACGGTGCATGTGCCTGGTAGTCGGCCAGCCTGCGCAGGCCTGGGTTGAACGAGAACCCCTGCCATTCCGCCTTGTGCGAGCCCAGCTTGTGGAAAGCGATGCCCTGCAGCACCTGGCGCTCCTCCAGGAACACATAGGGGCTGTGCACCTGCAGGTCATGATTGAAGCTGCGCAGCCAGACCTGCAACGCTTGCGGGTCGGCCTCCAGCAGTGCCTGGGATTCCTCGACGAAGCCCGGGCGATAGAAGGCCCAGTCATCCTCGCAATGGAACACCCAGAAGGTCTTGATCTGCGAATAGGCGGCGTCCACCGAGCGCAACTGCCCAAGCTTGGGATTGTTGACGATGAAGGTGGTGTGTTCGCGCCAGTGTTCCGGGATGCAGCCACGCACCGCCTCGTCACCGGAGTCTTCGGTGATGAAGACTTCACGGATGGGCGCCGTGTTGTAGCGGTCGAAACTTTCGAGCGTGCGCTTGAGCAACTCGAAACGACCACAACTGGTCACCACCAGTGTGATCTCGCTGTTTTCACTGAAGATCATGGCTTCCTCGATGTGTGTGGGGCCTAACGCGACAGGCCGATGGCCAGCAGCACACGCTCCAGCAGGCCGGGTTTCGCGGCCGGGCGCAGCGGCGCGCGCATGGCCTCGGTGATCGCTTGCCCGAGCGCGTGGAAGGTGTAGCGCTGCTCGGCCAACTGCTGGCCATTGCGCGAGATACGCTCGGCCAGGGCGAGATCGCCACGCAGCCGGGCGAGCTTCTCGCGCAACTGCTCGAGGTCGCGGTAGAGCACGATATTGTGCATGTCGACGAAGCCCAGCGCCTGGTTCTCTTCCTCGCCCTGGTCATAGGCGAACAGGACGCAGCCACAGGCCATGGCTTCGAAGTTCTTGATCATGTATTCGCCCATGCCGACATCGGCACTGACGAAAAAGCGGATGCGACTGAGGGTCTGGCTGTATTCCTCGCCGGACTTGGTACGGGTGATCAGCAGGTTTTCAACCGCCGCGATCGACTCGAGCATCTGCTTGCGCCCGGAGTAGGCCACGCTGCGCAGGCTGCCGACGAACGCCAGCTCGATATCGCGCTCATGGTTTTCATTGCGCAGCAGCGCCTGGTCATACCCCTTGGGCACGAAGATCGCGTCGAAGCCTTCATCGCGCAGGCGTCGGGTGACCACCGCGCCGGAGGTGATGATCCGCGCCCATGGCAACTGGCGGTAGTACTCGCTGAACTTGCCGGTGTACTTGCAGGGGATGTAGTTCTGGTAGGCGTCGTGTTCGAGGATCACCAGGTTCGGAATCGTCCGAATGAAGCGCGCCTGGCGGATCTCTTTCTTGAACCGCAGGAAGAACAGGATGCGGTCGTACCGCTCGACCTGCACATGCTCGCGGAAATAGCTGCGCAGATCCGCCTGTTCGTCACCGGTCAACCAACGGATATCGCACTCGCAGTCGGCCGCGATGCCTTCGTACAGGCGGTCCAGGATGGCGCGTTGCTCTTTCTGGACCAGGAACAGGACTTTCACCGTGGTTCTCTCTTGTCGATCATTGTGCCGACCCACAGCAGTTCGTGGCGCCGTACGGCCTTGCGGAAGAATTCATTTTCACCGAATGCGGGCCAGCGCCGGGCGGCGAGGCAGCGCTGCAGGAAGCGACGGATTCGGCGCTTGAGCGGGGCCGCGGGCTGCAGGTCGTGCATCATACCCAAAGCGATGGCCTTTTGCCTCTGCTCTTGTGCCCCCACCCCAAGCACCCACGGACGCATGGGCATGCCGGCATCGAAGAAGGGTGGCAGAGGTACGCCGGTCCCGGCATCACCCATCGGCCAACGGTCATTGTCATGCAGGTGGTTGGCATAGAACAGCAGGGTTTCAGGCCGCCAGTCGGCGCTCTGCAACGCCTGCTGCAAGGCGTCATGGGCACACACATGGTCCGGGTGCGGATCCAGGGTCGGGTGCGGCATCACAATGGTTGCCGGACGCGCGCGCTCGATGAGCTCGCGCAGGTCCTGGACCAGGTTGACCCAGGTCGGTCGGCCATCGGCGTCGCTTTGCAACGCGACTTCGTTGAATCGACGGAATGGCCGGGTGTCGGTCAGGTCTGCCTCGCGCGACGGAATCGATGCCCCGGGCTCGGCCTGCATGGCGGGCAACTGCATGCAGAAATAGCCCAACTGCACGCATTGGCTGGAAGGCACGCCAGCCCAACGCGGCACGGCGACGCTGTCCCAGCTGCGCAATTGGCCCTTGAGCCGGGCCGCCTCGGTCAGGTCGAGGCCAAAGGTGTCGCGGTAGTACTCGTTCTCGATCTCGCCGGCGGTGAGGGTCACG
Organism: Pseudomonas sp. 2hn; assembly: GCF_019646095.1. NCBI lineage: Bacteria > Pseudomonadati > Pseudomonadota > Gammaproteobacteria > Pseudomonadales > Pseudomonadaceae > Pseudomonas > Pseudomonas sp. 2hn. The sequence goes on from NZ_CP081016.1 coordinate 5,323,249, forward strand.
ATCCAGCTGCTCTTCGCCTGGGAATAGGCAGCGAACGCCGCCAGCTCGGCATCGTCGGCATGGGGGGCGATAACCATCAGGGTGCCGGCCAGGTAGTCGGGGTGGCGCAGCACCAGCAGTTCCATCTCCGGCTCGATGCGGCAATGGCGACCGCTCAAGCGTAACCGTCCGGCGCGCAGCGCCTCGGCCTGCCCGCTCAGGTTCAGATAACGCACACCCCGCACACCCCGCTCGAAAGCCTGGCAATCGGTTGTGTCACCTTCGATGCGTACTACCGGATCGAACAGCCGACCCAACCAGCCGGCACGCAGGCTCACCTGCAACAACAGCGTCTCGCTGCCGTCCAGCGTGCAATCGCCCGGCAAAGCCAGCCCCCCTTCCTGACTGCGCAGCGCATGACGCTCGCTGGCTTGCAGGTCATACTGGTAGTCGCTGCCCGGCACGTAGAACAGATGGTCGGAAAACCAGGCTTCATGGGCCACCCACAGCAGCACTGCGAGCACGGGCGGCAGCCACAGCGCCCACAGCGACGAGAACAGCAGCACGATCAGCGCCAGCAGCAGGATCACCCGTTTGCGCTTGCGATGGCGTTTGAGCAGTTGCTGTTTGTTGGCGCTCATGTTCAGACCTGGAAGACGTTGACGGGGTTGCACCAACGATCCTTGTACTCCCGGTCGGCCCGACCGAACGAGAACCGCAGCATCTTGCCGCGGGCATTGGCATCCTCCCAGGCAGCCTGGGTATTGAGGAAGCTCAGTACGCTACCAGGGCTGAATGCCTTGGTCTGCGGGTCGACACCGCCGTTTACATATTCGACGCTGATCCATTGCGGCGCCTCGACGCAATACACCAGCTGAATGGCGATGGGCGCCCCGTCGAGGAACAGCACCGAACCGACCAGCAGCTCGCGCAGGCGCTCGACCACCTCGGCCATGCGGGCCGCGCCGGTGGCCGGGAAGCCCCAGCGACGCTGGAACAGATCACAGTACATCGCGGCGATCTCGGCTGCAGTGAAATCGCCGATCGGTCGCACCTGACCGCCCGCCTCTTCCAGCAAGCGCAGCTCACGACGCTGGTTGTAGCGAAATTTCTTCGACAGGTCTTCATGGGGCCGCGCCATGGCCAACTGCTCGGGTTGCGCCTTCAGGCCGGCGAAACGGCCCTGGTTCAACTCCGACAGGTAGCGACCGGCGTGGCGCAGCGGCGCCCCGGCATCGGCGGCGGCCGGCAGGATGATCTCGGCATTGCCCAGGTCGAACAGGCCTTTCTTGCCTTCGCGCTTGAGCACATCCTTGGACAGCGCCAGATGGCGCCCCCAGGTCGGCAGCGCGGCCTTGAGCTCGGCGCCTTGGAACCAGCCCAGGTAACGCACCGGGATCCCGGCCAGGTCCGCCAGTTGCTCGATCACCAACGGGTGCGTGGCGACACTGCCGCCATGACGCTGCCAGGCGTCGCTGTACGCGGCCGCGTCGATCACTTGCCAGCCGCGTTCGCGCCAGGCCTTGAGATGATTGAGCATCAGGCCTCCGCCATCAGCGCGCGGACTTGCGGCAGTTGCCAGAAGGCATCACGCACCGCCTGGTCGCTGAAGCGCTGCTGCAGACGCTGCAGCATATGCCCGGCGCATGCCTCGCGCTGCTGCGCGTCCAGGCCGGCCATGTGCTTCAGGCCCTGGGCCAGCTGCGCGGCATCGCCCAGTGGGAACAGCACACCCACGCCCTCGACCACTTCCCGGGCACCGCCACAGGCGGTGGCCAGCACCGGCACGCCAGCGACCATGGCTTCGAGCAGGACCATGCCGAACGGCTCATGGTCGGAGCTCAAGGCGAACACGTCGAAAGCACGGAAATAGCGGCGAGCGTCCGGTACCTGGCCGAGGAAGTCGACCTGCCCGGCGATGCCCAACTCGGCAGCCAGGGCCTTGAGTTTCGCCTCGAGACGCCCCTTGCCCAGGATCGCCAGGCGCGCGCCGGACGGCAGCCCCGGCAAGGCTTCGGCGAAACCACGCAGCAGCGTGGCCTGGTCCTTGTCCGGATGCAGACGGCCGACGTTGCCGACCACCCAGGCACGTTCATCCAGGCCCAAGGCCCGGCGCGCCTCGTCACGCGGCACCAGGCTGGCCTGCAGTGCCTCGACGTCGATGCGGTTGTACAAAGTCTGGATACGCTCGGCTGGCCACAGACCCAGGCAGCGACGCATGTCGTCGCGCACCGCGTCCGACACACCGAGCAGGCTCAGGCGCTTGCGGAACAGATTGGCGAACAGCCGCCGCCCTTTGCGCTCATAGTCGCTGAAGGCATGGTGCACGCCAATCACCGGCAGGCCGGTCCCGAGCAGCGCGACATAGATCGGCTTGAAGCGATGAGCGATGCAAAAGCTGAAATTGCGCTGCGCGGCGATCTCGCGCAGCGCGCGGATCGCGCCCAGCTTCAGGCCGCGCACGGCCTTGGAGCTGAACTCGAGAAACAGCACCTCGTCCGAGGCACAGCCGGCAGCTACTTTCGCGTCGGCTGCCCCGGTGAGGAACACGGTAGTGACCTTGTAGCCGCTGCCCTGGAACAGGCTGGCGTATTGACGGGCACAATCGAGAAACGGCCCGTCATAGCCATGGCAGAACTGCAGGATGCGCGGTTCAGAGCGGCTGGTCATACGGCGCGGCGCCTTCCTTGACCACCAGGATGTCTTCCATGATCAGGTACTGCAGGTCCGAGCCGAAGAACATGTTCAGGGCGTCGGTCGGCGAGCAGATCATGGGTTCGCCACGGCGGTTCAGCGAGGTGTTCAGCGACACGCCGTTGCCGGTCAGGTCTTCCAGCGCTTTCATCATGTCGTAGTAGCGCGGGTTGTACTCGCGCTTGAGCACCTGGGCGCGCGAAGTGCCGTCTTCGTGCACAACTTCCGGCACGCGGGTCTTCCACTCTTCGGCGACTTCGAAGGTGAAGGTCATGAACGGCGCGGGGTGATCGATCTTGATCATCTGCGGCGCGACGGTGTCCAGCATCGACGGGCAGAAAGGTCTCCAGCGCTCGCGGAACTTGATCTGGTGGTTGATGCGATCGGCCACGCCTTCAACGCTCGGGCAGCCGATGATCGAACGACCACCCAGCGCACGCGGACCGAACTCCATGCGGCCCTGGAACCACGCCACCGGGTTGCCATCGACCATGATCTTGGCGATCTGCTCGGGCATGTTCTCGAGCTTGCGCCATGCGGGCTGGTTCGGGTGACGGGCACAGGCGGCAATCACGTCTTCGTTGGAGTACGCAGGGCCGAGGTAGACATGCTCCATCTTCTCGACCGGCACGCCACGGGCGTGGGACACGTAGGCGGCCGCACCAACGGCGGTACCGGCGTCGCCGGAGGCCGGCTGGACGAACAGCTCTTTCACGTCGTCGCGGGCGATGATCTTCTGGTTCAGCTTGACGTTCAGCGCGCAGCCGCCGGCGAAGGCCAGCTTGCCGGTCTCTTTCAGCGTGTCGCCCAGGTAATGGTCGATCATCTGCAGGGCCAGCTTCTCGAACAGCGCCTGCATGCTGGCGGCGTAATGGATGTACGGCTCGTCGGCGATATCGCCTTCGCGCTTCGGACCCAGCCACTCGATCAGCTTGGGCGAGAAGTAGAAGCCCTTGCCCTTCTCTTTATAACGGCGCAGGCCGATGACGTTGGCGTATTCGGTGTTGATCACCAGCTCGCCGTTTTCGAAGCTGGCCAGGCGCGAGAAGTCATACTTGCTGGCGTCGCCATATGGCGCCATGCCCATGACCTTGAACTCGCCATCGAGCATTTCGAAACCGAGGAACTCGGTGATCGCGCCATACAGGCCGCCCAGCGAGTCCGGATCGAAGAATTCCTTGATCTTGTGGATCTTGCCGTTTTCGCCGTAGCCGAAGAAGGTGGTGGCGTACTCGCCCTTGCCGTCGATACCAAGGATCGCGGTTTTCTCTTTGAAACCCGAGCAGTGGTAGGCGCTGGAGGCGTGAGCCAGGTGGTGCTCGACCGGCTCGATCTTGATCTTCTTCGGATCGAAGCCCAGTTGCTCCAGGCACCAGACGATCTTCTTGCGGTAGCGCTTGTAGCGGCGGTTGCCCATCAGCAGCGCGTCGAGGGCGCGGTCCGGGGCGTACCAGTAGCGCTTGGCGTAATGCCAGCGGGCCTTGCCGAACAGGCTGATCGGGGCGAACGGAATGGCCACCACATCGACGTCCGACGGCTTGATGCCGGCCTGCTCCAGGCAGAACTTCGCCGACTCGTAGGGCATGCGGTTCTTCGCATGCTTGTCACGCACGAAGCGCTCTTCTTCGGCGGCGGCAATCAGCTTGCCGTCGATGTACAGGGCCGCGGAAGGGTCATGGCTAAGGGCGCCGGACAGGCCAAGAATCGTCAGTGCCAAGGGTCTAGCCTCTCAAATCGGTATGAAGTGCGCCAACGGCCATTCGGGCGGATGGCGGCTAAAGGGCGGGATTATAACGCAAACGCCATGCACTGCACGGTCGTTGTAGGAGCGGCCTTGTGCCGCGAAAGGGACGCGTAGCGGCCCCGGGGCTCAGCGTCACAGCGAACATCGCCGGGGCCGCCTTGCGGCCCTTTCGCGGCACAAGGCCGCTCCTACAGGGTTCGTACGGGTTACTCGGCGATCAGCCAGTCCATACGGAAGCTGCCGGCGGTCTGCGCCAGCTCCTTGGCCAGCCACGGCAGCAGCGTCTTGAGCTCGTCCTCCAGGCCCCACGGCGGGTTGGCGATGGCCAGGCCTGAGCCGTTCAGGCCCTGCGGGCTGTCCTGGTGGTGCACGTAGAGCTCGACCCGCAGCAACTTCGGCGCGCCGGTGCTGGTCAGGTCCTGGTAGAAGCGGGTCAGCGAGCGCTGGTCCTTGATCGGGTACCAGATCGCCGCGACAGTCTGGCGCATGCGACCGATCGCCTCTTTCATGGCCACGGTGCAGCGCTTGAGCTCGTCGGCCTGCTCGAACGGCGGGTCGATCAGCATGATCGCGCGCTTTTCCTGCACTGGCAGCAGGGCCCGGGCGATATGCCAACCCTCACCCAGATGCACGGTGACCCGCGGATCCTTTTTCATGTTTTCCTTGAGCAGCGCCCCATCTTCAGGGTGCTTCTCGTTGAGCAGGGCACGGTCCTGCTGGCGCATCAGGCGGCGCGCCAGCTCCGGCGAGCCCGGGTAGTAGCGCAGCTCGCCGTCCTGGTTCAGGCGCTTGATGATGCGCAGGTAGTCGGCGGTCGCTTCCGGCAGGTCGTCGCGGTTCCACAGGCGGGCCACGCCCTCGAGGTATTCGCCGGTACGGCTCGCCTGGTCGCCCTGCAGGTCGTAGAGACCCAGGCCGGCGTGGGTATCGATGTAGGCGAACGGCTGCTCCTTGCGCGACATCAGGGCGATGAGGCGGGTGAGCACGATGTGCTTGAGGACATCGGCATGGTTGCCGGCGTGGAAGGCGTGACGATAGTTCATGAGGACTCCTGCGGGGGCGACAAGTTTACCTTGCCTTGCAGTCGGCACAAAGCATCGCGGGGCAAGCCCGCTCCCACAAATGCCCGAGGACACGTGGGAGCGGGCTTGCCCCGCGATAGGGATAACGCCGGTTCAGCAGGCGTTACTTGTCGGCGTGGTACGCCGCGTCAGCGGTTTCAAAACGCGAAACCATGCTGTTCGACGGGCTGCCCAGCTTGCTCACCACGAAGATGGCGATGCTGGCGAACAGGAAGCCCGGGATGATCTCGTACAGGCCCATGTCCACGTAGTTTTTCCACAGGATCACGGTCAGCGCGCCGACCACGATACCGGCCAGGGCGCCGTTGCGGGTCATGCCCTTCCACAGCACCGAGATCAGCACCACCGGACCGAAGGCGGCACCGAAGCCGGCCCAGGCGTAGGCCACCAGGCCCAGCACGCGGTTTTCCGGATTGGACGCCATGGCGATGGCGATCAGCGCGACGGCCAGGACCATCAGACGGCCGACCCACACCAGCTCCTTCTGCGAAGCGTTCTTGCGCAGGAAGGCCTTGTAGAAGTCTTCGGTCAGTGCGCTGGAGCACACCAGCAGCTGGCAGCTCAGGGTGCTCATCACCGCGGCCAGGATGGCCGACAGCAGGATACCGGCGATCCACGGGTTGAACAGGATCTTGGCCAACTCGATGAACACGCGCTCATGGTTCTCGGTAACCGGGCCGGCCAGGTCTGGGTGCGCCGAGAAGTAGGCGATACCGAAGAAACCGACGGCGCAGGTACCGGCCAGGCACAGGATCATCCAGGTCATGGAGATGCGGCGGGCGTTGGCGATCGATTTGACCGAGTCGGCGGCCATGAAGCGCGCCAGGATGTGCGGCTGGCCGAAGTAGCCCAGGCCCCAGCCCATCAGCGAGATGATGCCGATGAAGGTCGCGCCCTTGAACATGTCGAAGTGCGCCGGGTTCACCGCGTCGATGGCAGCGAAGGTCTGGTCGAAGCCGCCAGTGGAGATCAGCACGATCACCGGGGTGAGGATCAGCGCGAAGATCATCAGCGAAGCCTGTACGGTATCGGTCCAGCTTACAGCCAGGAAACCACCGATGAAGGTGTAGGCGATAGTCGCCGCGGCACCGGCCCACAGGGCGGTTTCGTAGGACATGCCGAAGGTGCTTTCGAACAGGCGGGCGCCGGCGACGATGCCGGAAGCGCAGTAGATGGTGAAGAACACCAGGATGACGATCGCCGAGATGATCCGCAGCAGACCGGTCTGGTCTTCGAAACGGCTGGAGAAGTAGTCCGGCAGGGTCAGGGCATCACCGTTGTGCTCGGTCTGCACACGCAGACGGCCGGCGACGAACAGCCAGTTCAGGTAGGCGCCGACGGTCAGGCCGATGGCGATCCAGGCCTCGGAAAGGCCCGCGAAGTAGATGGCGCCCGGCAGGCCCATCAACAGCCAGCCGCTCATGTCCGATGCGCCGGCGGAAAGCGCGGTAACCACGCTGCCGAGACTACGGCCGCCGAGAATATAGTCGGAAAGGTTCTTGGTGGAGCGATAGGCGGCGAAGCCGATCAGCACCATTGCCGCAATGTAGATCACGAAAGTGATCGTTAGTGGATTGCCCATGAGTTGTGCCCTGGCGTTGTTTTTATCTCTTGCGACCGCCGCGCACGACGGTTGCACCCAGGCGGCGAATCCTATGCAACAACATGAACGAGGTGCAACCATTTTTCATTTGCAAGTTGCACCCAGCCATGGTTTTTCGGACAAAGCCCCTTTTTTGCTCCTTTTCGGAGCAAACACAGCGTTTTACATAAGCAAAAGCAGCAAAAAAGACCGTTTCGGCTTTAAGGAAACACCCTTCAGACGAGTTGCACCTTTACCGTGAAGATTTCGGGTTGCACCCGGTTGCACCCGAATTGTCCTACAGGCTAATCTTGCCTTCAGCTTAGGCCACATCCGTGACCAATAACGAGGATAAGAAATGGCGACGACCACCCTTGGGGTCAAACTCGACGACCCGACCCGTGAGCGACTCAAAGCAGCTGCGCAGTCCATCGACCGCACGCCGCACTGGTTGATCAAGCAAGCGATCTTCAACTATCTCGAGAAGCTCGAGGGTGGCGCCACCCTGAACGACCTCAACGGCCATGCTGCCGCTGGCGACGACGCCGGCGAAGTCGCCGCCGACCATGCCCACCAGTGCTTCCTGGAGTTCGCCGAAAGCATCCTGCCGCAGTCGGTACTGCGCTCGGCGATCACCGCCGCCTACCGCCGTCCCGAGCAGGAAGTGGTGCCGATGCTGCTGGAGCAGGCACGTCTGCCGGCCGCCCAGGCCGAAGCCACCAACAAGCTGGCCGCGAGCCTTGCCGACAAACTGCGCAACCAGAAGAGCGCCGGCGGCCGTGCCGGCATCGTCCAGGGCCTGCTGCAGGAGTTCTCGCTGTCCTCCCAGGAAGGCGTGGCGCTGATGTGCCTGGCCGAAGCCCTGCTGCGCATCCCCGACAAAGGCACCCGTGACGCACTGATCCGCGACAAGATCAGCACCGGCAACTGGCAGCCGCACCTGGGCAACAGCCCGTCGCTGTTCGTCAACGCCGCCACCTGGGGCCTGCTGCTGACCGGCAAGCTGGTCAGCACCCACAACGAATCCGGCCTGACCTCCTCGCTCACCCGCATCATCGGCAAGAGCGGCGAGCCGATGATCCGCAAGGGCGTCGACATGGCCATGCGCCTGATGGGCGAGCAGTTCGTCACCGGCGAGACCATCGCCGAGGCACTGGCCAACGCCAGCAAGTTCGAAGCCAAGGGCTTCCGCTACAGCTACGACATGCTCGGCGAAGCCGCGCTGACCGAGCACGACGCGCAGAAATACCTGGCCTCCTACGAGCAGGCGATCCACTCGATCGGCAAGGCCTCGCACGGCCGCGGCATCTATGAAGGCCCGGGCATCTCGATCAAGCTCTCGGCCCTGCACCCGCGCTACAGCCGCGCCCAGTACGAACGCGTGATGAGCGAGCTGTACCCGCGCCTGCTGTCGCTGACCCTGCTGGCCAAGCAGTACGACATCGGCCTGAACATCGACGCCGAGGAAGCCGACCGCCTGGAGCTGTCGCTGGACCTGCTCGAGCGCCTGTGCTTCGAGCCGTCGCTGGCCGGCTGGAACGGCATCGGCTTCGTCATCCAGGCCTACCAGAAGCGCTGCCCGTACGTGATCGACTATGTCATCGACCTGGCCAAGCGCAGCCGTCACCGCCTGATGATCCGCCTGGTGAAGGGCGCCTACTGGGACAGCGAGATCAAGCGCGCCCAGGTCGAGGGCCTGGAAGGCTATCCGGTCTACACCCGCAAGGTGTACACCGACGTGTCCTACGTCGCCTGCGCCCGCAAGCTGCTGGCCGTGCCAGAAGCCATCTACCCGCAGTTCGCCACCCACAACGCCCACACCCTGTCGGCCATCTACACCATCGCCGGGCAGAACTACTACCCGGGCCAGTACGAGTTCCAGTGCCTGCACGGCATGGGCGAACCGCTATACGAGCAAGTCGTGGGCAAGATCTCCGAGGGCAAGCTGAACCGTCCGTGCCGCGTGTACGCACCGGTCGGCACCCACGAGACCCTGCTGGCCTACCTGGTCCGCCGCCTGCTGGAAAACGGCGCCAACACCTCGTTCGTCAACCGCATCGCCGACCACTCGATCTCCATCCAGGAACTGGTCGCCGACCCGGTCGCCAGCATCGAGCGCATGGGCACCCAGGAAGGCAGCATCGGCCTGCCGCACCCACGCATCCCGATGCCGCGTGAACTGTACGGCAGCGAGCGGGCCAACTCGGCCGGCATCGACATGGCCAACGAACACCGCCTGGCGTCGCTGTCCTGCGCCCTGCTGGCCACCGCCCACAACGACTGGAAAGCCACGCCGCTGCTGGCCTGCGCCGCCAGCGAGCAGCCGGCCGTACCGGTGCTCAACCCGGCCGACCACCGCGATGTCGTGGGTCATGTACAGGAAGCCACCGTCGCCGACGTCGACAACGCCATCCAGTGCGCGCTGAACGCCGCGCCGATCTGGCAGGCCACTCCGCCGGCCGAACGCGCCGCGATCCTCGAACGCGCCGCCGACCTGATGGAAGCCGACATCCAGCCGCTGATGGGCCTGCTGGTGCGCGAAGCCGGCAAGACCTTCGCCAACGCCATCGCCGAAGTACGCGAGGCCGTGGACTTCCTGCGCTACTACGCGGTGCAGGCGCGCAACGACCTGCGCAACGACAGCTGCCGCCCGCTGGGCCCGGTGGTGTGCATCAGCCCGTGGAACTTCCCGCTGGCGATCTTCTCCGGCCAGGTGGCCGCGGCGCTGGCCGCCGGCAACCCGGTACTGGCCAAGCCGGCCGAACAGACCCCGTTGGTCGCCGCCCAGGCCGTGCGCCTGCTGCTGGAAGCCGGCATCCCCGAAGGCGTGCTGCAACTGCTGCCAGGCCAGGGCGAAACCGTCGGTGCCGGCCTGGTCGGTGACGAGCGTGTCAAGGGCGTGATGTTCACCGGCTCCACCGAAGTCGCCCGCCTGCTGCAACGCAACATCGCCGGGCGCCTGGACAATCAGGGCCGCCCGATCCCGCTGATCGCCGAAACCGGCGGCCAGAACGCCATGATCGTCGACTCCTCGGCACTGACCGAGCAGGTGGTGATCGATGTGGTTTCCTCGGCCTTCGACAGTGCCGGCCAGCGTTGCTCGGCCCTGCGCGTGCTGTGCTTGCAGGAAGACTCCGCCGACCGCGTGATCGAGATGCTCAAGGGCGCCATGGCCGAAAGCCGCCTGGGCAACCCGGAGCGCCTGTCCGTGGACATCGGCCCGGTGATCGACGCCGAAGCCAAGGCCGGCATCGAGAAGCACATCCAGGGCATGCGCGATAAAGGCCGCACCGTCTACCAGGTGGCCATCGCCGAAGGCGAGGAGATCAAGCGCGGTACCTTCGTGATGCCGACCCTGATCGAGCTGGAAAGCTTCGACGAGCTCAAGCGCGAGATCTTCGGCCCGGTGCTGCATGTGGTGCGCTACAACCGCAAGGATCTGGACCAGCTGATCGAGCAGATCAACGCTTCCGGCTACGGCCTGACCCTGGGCGTGCACACCCGCATCGACGAGACCATCGCCAAGGTGGTGGACAACGTCAACGCCGGCAACATGTACGTCAACCGCAACATCGTCGGTGCCGTGGTCGGCGTGCAGCCGTTCGGCGGTGAAGGCCTGTCGGGCACCGGCCCGAAAGCCGGCGGCCCGCTGTACCTGTACCGCCTGCTGTCGACCCGCCCGGCCGACGCCATCGCCCGCCACTTCCAGGCCGACGATGCGCGCAGCCAGGCCGACACCACCCTGCGCGACCAGCAGTTCAAGCCGCTGACCACCCTCAAGACCTGGGCGGCCAGCAGCCAGATGAGCGACCTGGCCGCGCTGTGCGAGCAGTTCGCCGAGCAGTCGCAGAGCGGCATCACCCGCGTGCTGCCAGGCCCGACCGGCGAGCGCAACACCTACAGCGTGCTGCCACGCGAACACGTGCTGTGCCTGGCCGACAACGAGGCCGACCTGCTGGCCCAGTTGGCGGCGGTACTGGCCGTGGGTAGCTCGGCGGTGTTCCAGGACGGCGAGCCGGCCAAGACCGTGCGCGGCCGTCTGCCGAAGGAGCTGCAAGCGAAGATCAAGCTGGTGGCCGACTGGAGCAAGGACGACGTGGCGTTCGACGCGGTCATCCACCACGGTCACTCCGACCAGCTGCGCGGCGTCTGCGAGCAGGTGGCCAAGCGTGCCGGCGCGATCGTCGGCGTGCACGGGCTGTCGAGCGGCGACCACCAGATCGCCCTGGAACGCCTGGTGATCGAGCGGGCGGTGAGTGTTAACACCGCGGCGGCAGGTGGTAACGCCAGCCTGATGACCATCGGCTGACGCTGACGGTCGTAGAACGGAAAAGGAGAGCTCAGGCTCTCCTTTTTTGTGGGAGCAACTGTCTTGCCAAGATTTCTCAACCTGGCACGGTCCCTGTAGGAGCGGCCTTGCGTCGCGAAAGGGCCGCAAAGCGGCCCCGGCGATCTTTGCGACAACGCTGAAATCCCGGGGCTGCTGCGCAGCCCTTTCGCGACGCAAGGCCCCTCCTACATTTGTTTCGGGCCAGTATCTCCTGTGCCAATACCTGATCCGCCTTATTGGCTCGAAACAATTTCAGCGTGGGCATTACTGCCGCCCCACATGACTCAAGGCATGCGCCAAGGCGGGCAGCGGTACTCTCACAGGACTCATTGGCCCGAAACAGATGTAGGAGCGGCCTTGCCTCGCGCGGGCGGCGCTCGATCTCATAGGCGCTGAAGAACTTTCGGCGAACACCTGGCAGCCCTCACCTAATCAGGAAAAGCCCGCGCAACTAAAGTGAAGCAACCATCACGCAGATTTCTTTTTCACCGTGAAGTCAACTTCCAGGTCGGCGTTCGCCAGAATATTCACCAGTGCATCCAGCGAGAACTTGTCTATCTTGCCATTGAGCAAGTCACTCAAGCGTGGCTGAGTCAGATGCAGTTGCCGTGCTGCGTCTTTCTGCGGCAGATCCCAGGACCGGACAATCCTGGCCAACACCCTCATCAGCTTCGCCCGAAGCCGCAGGTTCTCGGCCTCTTCCGGTGAGTCGAACAGCGCATCCCATACCGAAGTGGAGCGTTCGTTTGTCATCGCAAATCCCTCTGTGCATCCGTCTCGTTCAAACACTGTCGACTCCAGCTCAGCAGGCGCCCAACCATTTGTATCGCGCTTTCGCCAGATCGATATCGCGCTTTTCCGTCTTCTCGGTCGTCTTGCGAAACGCGTGCAGGACATAAACCGCTTCTGGTCGACTCACGACGTAGAACACCCGAAACGCCCCGTCCTGGCACTTGATGCGGATTTCCCGCGTCCCAGGCCCAACGCTTTCCATTGGTTTCCAGTCGAAGGGGGCCTCACCGCCCTGGATCAGCTCCAGCTGATACCCGGCCCGCTGCCTTGCCACAATCGGAAAGTCCCGCAGGTCCTGCTTGCTGCTACCCAACCATTCGATTGGCTTTTGCCCATCATGCATCCTGCACGCTCCCGCCAATGCACTCGCCTGGCTTGTCCATACCGGAGGCGTAAGCTCTCCATGAGCGGCAAAGATAAAACTATATCGATATCGATATAAGCGCAATTGCGTGACAAGGCTTTGCGACGGGTAACACCCACGCCCATACCGCCCGGCGCAACCCAAGACGGCCTGGGCGACGGCAACTTCTGTCCCCATATCACCCAAACCAATTAACCTGTCCCCTGCCCCATCACCTTGCCTAGACTCGCTGCATCCCGAACCAGGAATGCCGCCATGTCCGAGCAACTCCTCAGCAGCCGCAACCTCGCCTTCGAACTCTACGAAGTCCTCGACGCCGAGGCCCTGACCCAGCGCCCGCGTTTCGCCGAGCACAGCCGCGAGACCTTCGACGCGGCGCTGACCACCGCCCGCACCATTGCCGAAAAGTACTTCGCCCCGCACAACCGCAAGGGCGATGAAAATGAGCCGCGCTACGTGGACGGCAGTGCCGAGCTGATCCCGGAGGTGAAGCCTGCGGTCGACGCCTTCCTCGAAGCGGGCTTCCTCAACGCCAACCGTGACTTCGAAGTCGGCGGCATGCAGTTGCCCAGCCTGGTGTCGCAAGCCTGCTTCGCCCACTTCCAGGCTGCCAACGCCGGTACCACGGCCTACCCGTTCCTGACCATGGGCGCGGCCAACCTGATCGAGAGCTTCGCCAGCGTCGAACAGCAGCGCCTGTTCCTGCAACCGATGATCGAAGGCCGCTACTTCGGCACCATGGCCCTGACCGAGCCCCATGCCGGCTCGTCCCTGGCCGACATCCGCACCCGCGCCGAACCCGCAAGCGACGGCACCTACCGACTCAAGGGCAACAAGATCTTCATCTCCGGCGGCGACCACGAGCTTTCGGAGAACATCGTGCACATGGTCCTGGCCAAGCTGCCGGACGCGCCGCCAGGTGTGAAGGGCATCTCGCTGTTCATCGTGCCCAAGTACCTGGTCAACGCCGACGGCAGCCTGGGGCCGCGCAACGACGTGCTGCTGGCCGGCCTGTTCCACAAGATGGGCTGGCGCGGCACCACCTCCACGGCGCTTAACTTCGGGGACAACGGCCAGTGTGTCGGCTACCTGGTGGGCCAGCCGCACCAGGGCCTGGCCTGCATGTTCCAGATGATGAACGAAGCGCGCATCGGCGTCGGCATGGGCGCGGTGATGCTGGGCTACGCCGGCTACCTGTATTCCCTGGACTACGCCCGCCAACGTCCACAGGGCCGCCTGCCGGACAACAAGGACCCGCATAGCCCCGCCGTGCCGATCATCGAGCACAGCGATGTGAAGCGCATGCTGCTGGCACAGAAGGCCTACGTCGAGGGTGCTTTCGACCTGGGCCTGTACGCGGCCCGGCTGTTCGATGACACCCACACCGTCGCGGATGCTGAGGCTCGCCGGCAAGCCTTGGAACTGCTCGACCTGCTCACCCCCATCGTCAAGTCCTGGCCCTCGGCGTTCTGCCTGAAAGCCAACGAACTGGCGATCCAGATCCTTGGCGGCCACGGCTACACCCGTGAGTACCCGGTCGAGCAGTATTACCGCGACAACCGTCTCAACCCGATCCACGAGGGCACCGAGGGCATCCAGTCCCTCGACCTGCTCGGGCGCAAGCTGGCGCAGAACAACGGCGCCGGGCTCAAGCAACTGATTCGCCTGATCGCCGGCACCTGCGAGCGCGCCAGCCATCACCCGAACCTCGATCCGTTGCGCCAGCCCCTGGAGCACCTGGTCAACCGCCTGCAGAGCGTGACCCTCACCCTGCTCGGCGACCTGGCCGCCGGCAAGGTCGCCGGCGCGCTGGCCAACTCGGCGCTGTACCTCAAGGTGTTCGGCCACTGCGTGATCGGCTGGCGCTGGCTGGAGCAGGCCATTCATGCCGAGGTCGGCCTGCTCAAGGGCAGCGATCGCGACTTCTACCTGGGCAAACTTCAGGCCGCGCGTTATTTCCTAACCTGGGAAGTGCCGGGCTGCCATAATGACCTCGCTTTGCTCGAGGCCCGCGACGACACCTGCCTCGCGATGCAAGAGGGGTGGTTCTAGGGGGAACCACCGCACACACGGAGGTTTCCGATGTTCGACTCCAGCACCCTGCTGCGCCAGCGCTTTGCCGCGCTGCGCAGCACGGCCGAACTGTTCTCGCTTCGCCATGTGAAGCAATCGCACCAGTCACTGTCGGTGCGGCGCAACGTCGCCGAGCCGCCCTTCTTCAGCCAGGACGAAGGCGCCATGCTCACCGTGCGGGTGGAGGGCGTCGAGGCCTACGCGGCCACCGCCGACCTGTCCCAGGCCGGGCTGCAACGCGCCCTTGAGCAGGCCGAGGCGCTGGCCCGGCGGATCAAGGCCAGCAGCCTGCTCGACCTGAGCAACCAGCCGGCCCCGGACGGGCGCCACGACCATGTCTCGCCCAACTTCGAACAGCCTCTGCCCAACCTCGCCGACTGCCTGGACCTGCTGGCCGCCGAATCGGCCAGCGTGCCCAAGGACGAACGCCTGGTGGACTGGCAGGCCAGCCTGGGCATCAGCGTGGTCGAGCAGACCTACCTGAACTCCGCCGGCGCCGAGCTGCGCCATGCCCAACGCTTCGTCTACCCGGGCTTGGGCGTCACCGCCAGCGACGGCCAGGACAGCCAGAGCCGTAGCCTGGGCCGGGAAAACTTCGGCCAGCAGGGCGGCTTCGAGGTGATCGAGCGCTGTGGCCTGGTCGGCGCGGCCCGCCGGGTGGCCGACGAGGCGCTGCAACTGCTGCTGGCGCCGAATACCCCAAGCGGCCGGCGCGACCTGCTGCTGATGCCCGACCAGATGATGCTGCAGATCCACGAGTCCATCGGCCACCCGCTGGAGCTGGACCGCATCCTCGGCGATGAGCGCAACTACGCCGGCACCAGCTTCGTCAAAGCCGGCGACTTTGGCCATCTGCAGTACGGCTCGAAGCTGCTCAACGTGACCTTCGATCCGACCCTTCGCGAGGAGCTGGCCAGCTACAGCTTCGATGACGACGGCACCCCGGCCAGCAAGCAGTTCCTGATCCGCGACGGCCTGCTGGAGCGCCCCCTGGGCGGCGCCCTGTCGCAGCTGCGCTCGGGCCTGGACGGCGTCGCCAACAGCCGCGCCTGCGGCTGGAACCGCGCGCCGATCGACCGCATGGCCAACCTCAACATCGAGCCGGGCGACCAGTCGCTCGAACAACTGGTCAGTGGCATCGAGCACGGCATCCTGATGCGCACCAACCGCTCCTGGTCCATCGACGATGCGCGCAACAAGTTCCAGTTCGGCTGCGAGTGGGGGCAGTTGATCGAAAACGGCGAGCTCAAGGGCGTGGTGAAGAACCCGAACTACCGGGGCATCTCCGCCGACTTCTGGCGCAACCTCTCGGCCGTGGGCGACAGCAGCACCTTCCAGGTGCTCGGCACGCCCAACTGCGGCAAGGGCGAGCCCAACCAGGTAGTGCGCGTCGGCCATGCCTCGCCGGCCTGCGTGTTCCGCCAGATCGACGTATTCGGGGGAGACGCCTGATGAGCACCCTGTACCAGCAACGTTTCGAAAACCTGCTCGACAGCCTGAACGCCGCCGTGCAGCCGGGCGAGCAGTTCACCCTCGGCTACAGCGCCGAGCATTCGCAGTTCGTGCGCTTCAACCATGCCAAGGTGCGCCAGGCCGGGCTGGTCAGCCAGGCCAGCGTGCACCTGCGACTGGTGCGCGAAGGGCGCCAGGCCGAGCAGCAGATCACCCTGGGGGACGATCCCGAGCTCGACCAGCGGCGTCTGCACGACGCCCTGGTGCAGTTGCGCCAGACCTTGCCATTGCTGGCGGTGGATCCCTACCTGAACCTCGACGACAGCGCCTGGCACAGCCATAGCCTGCTGGAGCAGCCATTGCCCGAACTGGACGAAGTGCTGGCCCTGGTCGAGCGCGAAGCCGGCGACCTGGACCTGGTCGGCATCTATGCCGCCGGCCCCATCTGCCGGGGCTTCGCCAGTTCCTTCGGGGCCTTCGGCTGGCACCAGGCGAACAGTTTCAACTTCGACTGGAGCCTGTTCCACGCCAACGGCCAAGCGGTCAAGGCCAACTATGCCGGACAGGCCTGGAGCGGCGAGACCTTCGCCGCGCGCCTGCGCCAGGCCCGCGAACAGCTGGCGTACCTGGGACGCCCGGCCATCACCCTCAAGCCCGGCAGCTACCGTGCCTACCTGGCGCCAGCGGCGATGGACGAGATCGCCGGCATGCTCTGCTGGGGCGGTTTCTCCGCGCAGGCCCTGGCCACGGGCAACAGCCCGCTGCAGCGCCTGTACAACGGCGACGCGCAACTGAGCCCGCAGGTGAGTTTCAGCGAGCAGGTCAGCGGCTCGCTGAGCCCGGCGTTCTCCGACGAAGGCTCGCCCCGTCGCGACCTGCTGCTGATCGGCGAAGGCCGTGCGCTGGAGCGGCTGGTAAGCGCCCGCAGCGCCGCCGAGTTCGCCCAGGAGGCCAATGGCGCCGACAGCCATGAGTCGCCGTGCGCGCTGAGCCTGGCACCGGGCAACCTGCCCGGCGAAGAGGTACTGGAGCGTCTGGGCACCGGGCTGTACATCAGCAACCTGTGGTACCTGAACTATTCGGACCTGCCCGCGGCGCGCATGACCGGGCTGACCCGCTTCGCCACGTTTTGGGTGGAAAATGGGCAGATTCAGGGGCCGGTAAGCACCATGCGCTTCGACGACAGCCTGTACAACCTGCTGGGCAGCCAGCTCGAAGACCTGACCCAGGAGCGCGAGATGATCCTCTCGACCAGCACCTACGGGCAGCGCAGCACCGGGTCGAGTCATTTGCCGGGGGCGTTGGTCCAAGGGCTCACCTTGACCTTGTAAGACTACAGCGTGGGAGCGGGCTTGCCCCGCGATAGGGCCAGTCAAGGCAACATCAATGGCTGATCCGACGCCATCGCGGGGCAAGCCCGCTCCCACGCTGTGGACTGCTCCCACGCCCCTCCCACAATGGGCCCCACACTCGCCTGAGGTTTCTCATGCCCGACCGCGCACCACTGGACCCCGTCACCGCCCGCTGGATCCCCTGGGTGGTGGCCATCGCCTTCTTCATGCAGTCGCTCGACGGCACCATCCTCAACACCGCGCTGCCGGCCATGGCCCGCTCCCTGGCCGAGGACCCGCTGCGCATGCAGGGGGTGATCATCGCCTACATGCTCACCGTGGCCCTGCTGATCCCGGCCTCGGGCTGGATCGCCGACCGTTTCGGCACCAAGCGCATCTTCTTCAGCGCCATCCTGCTGTTCAGCTTCGGTTCGCTGTTGTGCGCCATGGCCAACAGCCTCGGTTTCCTGATCCTCGCCCGGGTGATCCAGGGCCTTGGCGGCGCGCTGATGCTGCCGGTCGGGCGCCTGGTGGTGCTGCGCGCCTACCCGCGCTCGGAGCTGGTGCGGATCATGAGTTTCATCACCATCCCCGGCCTGCTCGGCCCGCTGCTGGGTCCGACCCTGGGCGGCTGGCTGGTGGAGATCCTCAGCTGGCACTGGATCTTCCTGATCAACCTGCCGGTGGGGGCACTGGGCTGCTACGCCGTGTGGAAGTTCATCCCCGATCTGCGCGGCGCCGAACGCACCAGCTTCGATGGCCCGGGCTTCCTGCTGTTCGGCGCGGCGATGGTGCTGATCACCATCGCCATGGAGGGCCTGGGCGAATTGCACCTGCCGCACCTGCGGGTGATGCTGTTGCTGTTCGCCGGCATGGCCTGCCTGGCCGCCTACTGGCTGCGCGCCGGACGTGATCCGGAGCCCCTGTTCTCGCCCTCGCTGTTCCGCGTACGAACCTTCGCCATCGGCATCCTCGGCAACCTGTTCGCCCGCCTGGGCAGCGGCGCCCTGCCCTTCCTGGTGCCGTTGCTGCTGCAGGTGGCGTTGGGCTATTCGCCGGCCCAGGCCGGCATGAGCATGATCCCGCTGGCGGCGGCGGCGATGCTCGCCAAGTCCATCGCCCGGCCGCTGATCGAGCGCCTGGGCTATCGCATCGTACTGACCGGCAACACCCTGCTGCTGGGCCTGCTGCTGGCCAGCCTGGGGCTGGTCGACGAGCAGACGCCCTATGCCTTGCTGCTGGTGCAACTGGCGCTGCTGGGGGCGGTCAACTCGATGCAGTTCACGGCGATGAACACCGTGACCCTGATCGACCTCGACGACGCCAGCGCCAGCAGCGGCAACAGCCTGCTGTCGGTGGTCGCGCAACTGTCGCTGAGCCTGGGCGTGGCCTGCGCCGGCGCCTTGCTCGGCGGCTTCACCGCGGCCGGCAGCGGCGATGGTGTGGAGAGCACCTTGGGCGCGTTCCAGCTGACCTTCGTCACCATCGGCGTGATGGCCATGCTGGCGGCGGCGATCTTCCTGCAACTGGCGCCGACGGACGGAAGGCGTGCGCGTCGTCCGGAAGAACACGTCGAGTCGTAGGGTGAATGGCTTCGAGGCTGGTAGACTATGCGGCATTTTTCGCTTCGCACCGTAGGCCCGCCTCGTGACCGTTGAAACCACCGCTTTTGCCACCCTACCGCTGTCCGCCGCCATGCTGGCCAACCTGGACGCCCTGGGCTACGCCTCGATGACGCCGATCCAGGCCCAGAGCCTGCCGGTCATCCTCAAGGGCCAGGACCTGATCGCCCAGGCCAAGACCGGTAGCGGCAAGACCGCCGCTTTCGGCATCGGCCTGCTCAACCCGATCAATCCGCGCTACTTCGGCTGCCAGGCCCTGGTGCTGTGCCCGACCCGCGAACTGGCCGACCAGGTGGCCAAGGAGCTGCGCCGCCTGGCCCGCGCCGAGGACAACATCAAGATCCTCACCCTGTGCGGCGGCGTCTCGCTGGGCCCGCAGATCGCCTCGCTGGAACACGGCGCGCACATCATCGTCGGCACCCCGGGGCGCATCCAGCAGCACCTGGACAAAGGCACACTGGTGCTCGACGGCCTCAACACCCTGGTCCTGGACGAAGCCGACCGCATGCTCGACATGGGCTTCTTCGACGCCATCGCCAGCATCATCGGCAAGACCCCGTCGCGCCGCCAGACCCTGCTGTTCTCCGCCACCTACCCGGCCGGCATCGAGCAACTGGCCAAGGACTTCATGCGCCAGCCGCAGCAGGTCAAGGTCGAGGCGCTGCACAGCGACAGCCAGATCGAACAGCGCTTCATCGAGATCGACCCGCAGCAGCGCCTGGAAGCGGTGACCCGCGTGCTCGGCCACTACCGCCCGCAGTCCTGCGTGGCGTTCTGCTTCACCAAGCAGCAGTGCGAAGACCTGGTCACCCACCTGACCGCCAAGGGCATCGTCGCCCAGGCCCTGCATGGCGACCTGGAGCAGCGCGATCGCGACCAGGTGCTGACGATGTTCGCCAACCGCAGCAGCTCGGTGCTGGTGGCCACCGACGTGGCCGCCCGTGGCCTGGACATCGACGGCCTGGACCTGGTGATCAACGTCGAGCTGGCCCGTGACGCCGAGATCCACGTGCACCGCGTCGGCCGTACCGGTCGCGCCGGCGAGAAAGGCGTGGCGATCAGCCTGGTGGCCCCGGCCGAAGGCCATCGCGCCCAGGCCATCGAGGACCTGCAGAACAAGCCGCTGCGCTGGGAACAGCTGGACAACCTCAAGAACAAGGGAGGCGAGCCGCTGCTGCCGGCGATGACTACCCTGTGCATCGGTGCCGGACGCAAGGACAAGCTGCGTCCGGGCGACATCCTCGGCGCGCTGACCGGCGATGCCGGGCTGCCGGGCAAGCAGGTGGGCAAGATCGCCATCTTCGATTTCGTGGCGTTCGTGGCTGTGGAGCGGGCGGTGGCCAAGCAGGCCATGCAGCGGCTGAACAGCGGCAAGATCAAGGGTCGTGCCCTGAAAGTCCGTATTATCTAAGCCCTGCACAGATCCCGTGGGAGCGGGCTTGCCCCGCGATAGCGTCAAGCCAGGCAATGATGTTGCCCCTGCTGGCGCCATCGCGGGGCAAGCCCGCTCCCACGCTGCCCTGACACTCAACTCCAATTGCAAAGGTTCACCCACGTGCACTCCACCGACGTGATCATCCTCGGCGCCGGCGCCGCCGGCCTGATGTGCGCCCAGCTCAGCGCCCGCCGCGGGCGCCGGGTGCTGCTGCTCGACCACGCCAACAAGCCGGGCAAGAAGATCCTCATGTCCGGCGGCGGGCGCTGCAACTTCACCAACATGTACACCGAGCCGGCCAACTTCCTCTCGCACAACCCGCACTTCTGCAAGTCGGCGCTGGCCCGCTACACCCAGTGGGACTTCATCGAGCTGGTGTGCAAGCACGGCGTGCCGTACCACGAGAAGAAGCTCGGCCAGCTGTTCTGCGACAACAAGTCCAGCGACATCCTCGACATGCTCCTGGCCGAGTGCGACGAGGCTGGCGCCGAGCTGCGCATGAACACCAGCATCGAGCGCATCGACAAGACCGAAGGCGGCTATACCCTGCAGACCAGCGCCGGCCCATTCGCCTGCCAGTCGCTGGTGATCGCCACCGGCGGCCTGTCGATCCCGACCTTGGGCGCCACCGGCTTTGGCTACCAGGTCGCCCGCCAGTTCGGCCATGAGCTGCTGCCGACCCGCGCCGGTCTGGTGCCGTTCACCATCACCGAGCCCCAGCTCAAGGCACTGTGCACCGAGCTGTCGGGTACCTCGCTGGACTGCGTCGCCAGCTGCAATGGCACAAGCTTCCGCGAGAACCTGCTGTTCACCCACCGCGGCCTGAGCGGCCCGGCGATCCTGCAGATCTCGTCGTTCTGGGAAGCTGGCGACACGGTGGAGATCAACCTGCTGCCTGATCGCGATGCGCTGGAGTGGCTGCAGGGCCAGCAAGTCGAACGCCCCAACAGCGAACTGAAGACGGTGCTGGGCGAGGTGTTCACCCGCAAGCTGGCTAACCTGCTGGCCGAGCAGTGGTTCGTTTCGAAACCATTGAAGCAGTACACCCCGGCGGAATTGACCCAGATCGCCGAAAAACTGGCGGCCTGGCAGGTTATCCCGGCCGGCACCGAGGGCTATCGCACCGCGGAAGTGACCCTGGGTGGCGTGGACACCCGCGAGGTGTCGTCCAAGACCATGGAATCGCTGAAGAGCCCTGGGCTTTACTTCATCGGCGAGGTGCTGGACGTGAGCGGGCACCTGGGCGGTTTCAACTTCCAGTGGGCCTGGGCTTCGGCCAACGCGGCGGCACAGTTCGTGTAGAGTAGAATCCATTCAGCAGCACGGAACGCTTCTTGCTGGTCTGTGCTTGAGCGCCATTTTTTGGGGCCGCTGTGCGGCCCTATCGCGGCACAAGGCCGCTCCTACAGGAGATCGCGTCCCTCTGTAGGAGCGGCCTTGTGCCGCGAAAGGGCCTCGAAGGTATTCAACTGATCTCAGCCCAGGGCCATCATGTCATCGAGCTCGTTCCGCCATTCATTGCGTCGCCTGTGGGGCCAAGACAAGTTCAGCTACGCCATCCGCGTGACCATCGCCCTCACCGGCAGCATGGCCTGGTGCTGGTACCAGAACGAGATGAGCCTGCTGATTCCCCTGTTCCTCGGCATCATCGCCAGTGCCCTGGCCGAAACCGACGATGGCTGGCAGGGCCGGCTCAGCGCCCTGCTGGTGACCCTGGGCTGCTTCGCCATCGCCGCGCTGTCGGTCGAGCTGCTGTTCCCCTACCCCTGGATCTTCGCCGTCGCCCTGGCCCTGGCGGCGTTTTCCCTGACCATGCTCGGGGCCCTGGGCGAGCGCTACGGGGCGATTGCCTCGGCCACGCTGATCCTGTCGGTCTATACGATGATCGGCGTCGACCAGCGCGGCGGTGAAGTCAGCGATTTCTGGCACGAGCCGTTGCTGCTGGTGGCGGGAGCGGCCTGGTATGGGCTGCTGTCGGTGCTGTGGCAGGCGCTGTTCTCCAACCAGCCGGTGCAACAGAGCTTGGCCAAGTTGTTCTACGAGCTGGGCAGCTACCTCAAGCTCAAGGCCAGCCTGTTCGAGCCGGTGCGCACTCTCGACGTCGAGGCCACGCGCCTGGAACTGGCCAAGCAGAACGGCAGGGTGGTGGCGGCGCTCAACGCGGCCAAGGAAATCATCCTGCACCGGGTCGGCAACAGCCAGCCCAACTCCAAGGTCAGCCGCTACCTCAAGCTGTACTTCCTGGCCCAGGACATCCATGAGCGGGTCAGTGCCTCGCACTACCCCTACAACGCGTTGACCGACGCCTTCTTCCACAGCGATGTGATGTTCCGCTGCCAGCGCCTGCTGCGCAAACAGGGCTCATCCTGCCAGGAGCTGGCCCGCTCGATTCGCCTGCGCCAGCCCTTCGTGCTCGCCAGCGGCTACCCCGAGGCCCTGGAAGACCTCAATGCTTCGCTCGAGCACCTGCGCATCCAAAGCAATCCGGCCTGGCGCGGCCTGCTGCGCTCGCTGCGCGCGCTGGCCGCCAACCTGGCTACCCTCGACCGACTGCTCAGCGCCGCGAGCAACCCGGACAGCCTGGCCGATGCCAGCGACAGCAGCCTGCTCGACCGCTCGCCCCGCAACCTCAAGGACGTGTGGAAACGCCTGCGCACCCAGCTGACGCCGACATCGCTGCTGTTCCGCCACGCCCTGCGCCTGTCGCTGGCGCTGTCGGTGGGCTATGGCATGGTGCACCTGATCCACCCGACCCAGGGCTACTGGATCATCCTCACTACGCTGTTCGTCTGCCAGCCCAACTATGGCGCGACCCGGCGCAAGCTGGTGCAGCGGATCTTCGGCACTGCCATCGGCCTGACCGTGGGCTGGGCGCTGTTCGACCTGTTCCCCAACCCGATCATCCAATCGCTGTTCGCGGTGGTCGCCGGGGTGGTGTTCTTCGTCAACCGCACCACCCGCTACACCCTGGCCACGGCGGCGATCACCCTGATGGTGCTGTTCTGCTTCAATCAGATCGGCGATGGCTACGGCCTGTTCCTGCCACGCCTGTTCGATACCCTGGTGGGCAGCCTGATCGCCATTCTCGCGGTGTTCCTGTTCCTCCCCGACTGGCAGGGCCGACGGCTGAACAAGGTGCTGGCCAACACCCTGGCCTGCGCCAGCGAGTACCTGCGCCAGATCATGCAGCAGTACGCCCACGGTAAGCGCGACGACCTGGCCTATCGCCTGGCCCGGCGCAACGCGCACAACGCCGACGCGGCATTGTCCACCACCTTGGCCAACATGCTGATGGAGCCGGGGCATTTCCGTAAGGAGGCCGATGTCGGCTTCCGCTTCCTGGTGCTGTCACACACCTTGCTCAGCTACCTCTCGGGGCTCGGGGCGCACCGCGACACGGCGCTGCCGACCGAGGTCCACGAGCAGCTGATCGATGGCGCCGGGCGGAGCCTGGCCAGCAGCCTCGACGAAATTGCCAATGGCCTGGCGGCGCGCTTGCCGGTGGCGATCCACAGCGATGCCGAAGAAGCCCTGGCCAATGCGCTGGAGCAGATGCCGGAGGAGCTGGACGAGCATCAGCGGCTGGTGCAGACGCAACTGGCGCTGATCTGCCGGCAACTCGGGCCATTGCGCACCCTGGCAGGGCATCTGATCAAGGAAGGCGAACCCGCCTGATCGACCCGCGATCAAAACCCATGCTGGCGCAGCAACCGGTCGTAACTGCCGTCGGCCTTCATCGCGGCGATGGCCTTCTCGAAGCGGGCGACGATCTTCTGGTGCTCCGGGTGCTTGAGACTGACCAGGATATGCAGGCTGTTCTCGCTCAGCGGCGGATCGACGAACGCCACCCCCTCCCGCACCGGCTGCGGCTCGCGTTGCAGGTTGTAGCGCGCCACGAACTCATCCTCCACCGCCAGGTTGACCCTGCCGGCCGCCAGCATGCGCACCGCGGACGAGAAGCTGCGTACCGGCACCTTGTTCAGGCGCTCGTCGCTGTCGAATTCAGGGGAATAGGCGTAATCGCGCACCACGGCGATGGTGTAGGGGTAGAGGTCGGACTGGCGCGCATAGGCGAACGCCTCGCCCTCACGCTTGAGCAGGCGGATGCGGTTGACCAGGTAGGCATCGGAGAACTGGCCGATCAGGGTTCGCTCGTCGTTGTACCAGGCGTTGATCAGCACGTCGTAGCGCCCCTCGCCCACGCCCATCAGCGCCCTGGCCCAAGGCGCCTCCTCGAACTCGGTGGCGTAGCCGGCACGGGTCAGCGCCGTGGTGACGATGCTGGTGGCCAGGCCGCCACCGGGCATGCTGGTGTCGGTAAAAGGCGGCCAGCTGTCGGCCACCAGCCGCAGCTTGCCCTGGGCCAGGGCAGGCCCCGCGCACAACAGCCCGAGTAAACCAAGAACGCAAAGCAGTGGCCGCATGCTCAAGTCCTTTCGCAATTGGTAACCCACGCGGTAACGGCGATCTTAACGACTACTGCTCTGGCAGCCTACACAAGGCTGAGCGTTGTGGCACGCGACAATACTGTCAAATTGCCTCTATTTTGGCCGGACTGTGGATAATTTCATCGTTCAACCGCGCAGGCGCTCGAAGACCCACTGGGCAATTTGCGCATCCTGCACTGCGACACCGGTCAGGTCGGCCAGGGTAACCTCGTGCTGATCCTGACGCCCAGTGCCCTGGCCAGCCAGCACCGCGCCCAGCTCCAATAGGCGGGAAGGTTCGAGCGCCCCCGCCTTGAGCGCGTGGGAAACCTCGCCATAGGCCCCGCACTGGACCTGCGAGTCGACGATGATTCGCGACATCGAAGCGACCAGCGCCGCATCCAGCTCCTGCTTGCCGACGCAGTCCGCGCCGACCGCCGTGATATGGGTGCCGGGACGAACCCACTCGCGCCTGAGCAACGGCTCACGTGACGGGGTGGTGGTGACGATCAGGTTGGCCGCCTGCGCGACAGCCTGCGGCTGTCCGACCGTCCGCACGCTGAAGCCCAGCGCCCGGGCATGCTCACGGTAGTCCGACAGGCCTTGCTCGCTGCGCCCCCAGACCACCACCTGACGGCAGCTCGTCAGCGGCATCAGGTACTCCAGTTGCAGGCGGGCCTGCAGGCCGGTGCCAAGCACGCCGATGGCCTCGACCTCGCGAGGCGCCAGCAGGCGGGCAACAATGCGCCCGGCCAAGGCTGTGCGCACGGCAGTCAGCCAGCCCTGATCGGCCAGCCATGCAAGCGGTTCACCGGTGCGGGCCGACAGCACCAGCATCAAGCCGTCATTGCTGGGCAGGCCCTTGCCCGGATTGTCGTAGAAACCACTGGAGACCTTGACCACGAAGGTTTCGCCGCCCTCGAGGTAAGCCGATTTGATGCAGCAATCACCATTGGCCTGACGGAACTGGAAAGTCTGCACCGGCGGGGCCTGCACCAGGCCCGCACTGTAGGCCTTGAAACCGTCCACCAGCCGCCGCTCGATCGCGTCAAGGTCGAGGCAGGCCTTGATCGCCTGCAGGTCGTGGATCTTCATGCGATGGCCTCCAGGTATTTCTCCAACTGGATATTGCGTCCGCACAACACCACCGCCACCTTCTTGCCCTGGTAGCGCCCGGCCAGCTGCTTCATGCCGGCCAGCGCGACGGCGGCAGCGCCTTCGATGATCCAGCGCTCGCACGCAGCGGCATCACGCATGGCCTGCCTGATCTCGTCCTCGCTGACCAGCACGGTGCGCGTCAGCAGGCGCTGGCAGATAGGCAAGGTGACCGCGTCCGTCTCCACGCCCCCAGCGGTGCCGTCGGACAGGGTCGGCAGTTCATCCATCTCGATGATCCGGCCTTGTTCGATGGAGCGTTGCAGGGTCGGCGCGTTGGCCGGCCAGCAGCCGATGATCTGTACCGACGGCGCCAGCTTGTGCAGTGCGGTGGCGATGCCGGAGACCATTCCGCCGCCGCCCACCGCGACGAACACCGCGTCCAGGTCCGGCGCCTGCTCGAACAGTTCCATGCCGATGGTCCCCTGCCCGGCGATGACCTCCAGATCGTTGTAAGGTGAGACGAACGGCTTGTTCTGACGCCCAGCCTCTTCACGAGCCAGTTGCTCCGCCCCCAGCGAATCGACCTCCAGAACCTGCACCTGCGCCCCCAGCAGACGCATCGCCTCGATCTTGGCCGGCGAGGCTTCATCGCTGACATACACCGTCACCGGCACGTCCAGCAGCTGACCGGCCAGGGCAAGCCCTTGCCCATGATTGCCCGAGGAAGCAGCGATAACCCCCCTGCTTCGCTGCGCCTCACCCAGCAGCCGCAGCTTGTTGCTGGCACCGCGAAACTTGAACGAACCGGTCAGCTGGAGGTGTTCGCACTTGAGATGAACGTCGCAGCCGGTCATGGCCGAGAGCGCCAGGCTGCGTGCCAGCGGGGTCACCGGCACCTGCGGGCGCAGGGCCTGATGGGCCTGGAGAATGGACTGGTACAGCTGCTCGAGCGCCAGATCGTCGATAGGCATGGGGTGGAATCTCCTCGGGAAGCGACAGGCAGGCGCCGACGCCAAATGGAATAAAAATCCACCGTAGAATATTTTTCCACCAAGTACAAGCCTGGAAACTATGCCTCCCGAGCGAGCTTCACATACTTGTAAACCGTCGCCCTGCCCATGCCGAGGATATTGGCCACGTAGTCGTATGTGCCACCGCCGCGGAAGGCGCCTTCCCCGTGCAGGGCCTCGACCAGCTCGCGTTTCTGCTCCCGGCTGAGCCCCTCGAGGCTCAAGCCATGCTGCCTGAGCCAGGCATGCAGGAAGGTGTTGATGCGCTCCTGCCAGTCATCACGGAACAGCACGTCTGGCTGGGGCAGCAGGCGGCTGGCCTGGAAGAACAGGTCCAGTGCCTGCTTGGCCTGCTCCAGCACCGAGACATTGAAGTTGATGCACAGCAGCGCCTCGGGAGCACCGGCCTCATCGACCATGACACTGCTGATCGAGCGCACTTTCTGACCGTTCCAGTTGAGTTTCTCGTAGGGCCCCAACGGCGTCGTGGCGCTCAGTTCGCCCGGTAGATCCTCAAGTGCCGAGTCGTCGCCCAACTGCCGCCTGGAAATATTGTTGGCGATATGCACGACCGTCTGGCTGCGCAGGTCGTGGACCACCACTTCGGCATGGGGGAACAACAGGGTCGCGACACCATCGGCCATGGCGGCGTAGTTGCTGAAGCGAGCGTCAATGGCCTTGGCAGACATCCGGAACATCCTGAAAGAGAGGTATGACGTACAGGTGGTAGTGAAACTCAGGGATAACCCAACACTTCGCGCAACTGGCGCAGGTGCTGGATGATCCACTGCTTGTCGATCGCCCCCCAGTCGCGGATGCGGTAGTGCCCGGCATGGTTGCGCGCGCCGGCCTGCTGCTCGAACTCACAGACGATATCCAGGTCGGCCAGGGCGGCGATGGTGTCCTGGGCAGTGCGTCGCGGCATGCCGGTGGCCTCCATCAGCGCTGGCACGCTGGTGGCGGTCTGGCTGTCGATCAGCCAGGCCACGTAGAGGCGGCGATAGAAGCTGCTGCGGGTCTTGCTCACTTCCGTGGTCATGGGGTGCTTGTCCCTCAGGTGTTGCCCGGCAGCTCCCGATAGGTCAGGTAGACGCGCAGGTCGAATTCCAGTTGATGGTAGTCCGGCTCCATGTGCTGGCAGAGCTGGTAGAAGGCCTTGTTGTGGTCGCGCTCCCTCAGGTGCGCCAGCTCATGCACCACGATCATGCGCAGGAACTGCGGCGCCGCCTCGCGAAACAGCGAGGCGACGCGGATTTCCTTCTTCGCCTTGAGCTTGCCGCCCTGCACCCGCGACACCGCCGTGTTCAGGCCCAGCGCCCGGTGGGTAAGGTCCAGGCGGTTGTCGAACAGCACCTTGTCCAGCGGCGGCGCACTGCGCAGGTACTGCTGCTTGATTTCCTGGGCATAGCCGTACAGCGCCTTGTCACTCTGCACGTCATGGCGCTCGGGGTAGCGCTGGCGCAGGTAGTCGCCCAGGCGATCGCTGGCGATCATCTGGCGCACCTGTTCCTGCAGGTGCGGCGGGTAGGCTTGCAGGTAGCGTAAGGCGGTCATGGCAGGCGTTCGGAACGGGAAGACGCGAGTTTAGCCAATCACGACGCCCATGGGAAAACCACCGGGAAGTTGCCAGCATCGCTGGCGGTCAGCGGACGGGCGACCAGGAACCCCTGCACGTAGGCGCAGCCGGCGTCCTTGAGCCATTCTGCCTGGGCCCGGGTCTCCACGCCCTCGGCAATCACGGTGATGTCGTAGGCCGCGCACAGGCCAATGACGCTGCGCACCAGGGCGATATCCGCCGCCGAGTCCGGCAGCCGCGCAACCAGGTGGCGGTCAAGTTTGAGGGTGTCGATGGGCAGGTCGCGCAGCATGCGCAACGAGCAATCGCCGGCACCGAAGTCGTCCAGCGCCACGCGAATACCCAGCTCGCGCAGGCGATGCACCTGCTTCACCGCCGCGTCGATGTTGTACATCAGCGACGTCTCGGCCACCTCAACCTCCAGCTGGGCTGGCAGCAACTGGTGCTTGTCGATCACCTGGGCCAGCTCATCGACCAACCCTGGCATGGTGAACTGGGCGCGGCTCAGGCTGATGCCCAGCACCAGTTGCGAGCCGAAGCGATCGCTCCAGGCATTGCGCTGGGCAGCACCCTTGCGATAGATCCAGCTGGCCAGGCGGTTGATCAGGCGCGCCTCTTCCAACAAGGGAATGAACAGCCCGGGCGGCACATCGCCGACGCTTGGATGCTTCCAGCGCAACAGCGCCTCGAAGCCACGCAACCGGCCATCGGCGAACGCCACCTGGGGCTGGTAGACCAGGCTGAAATCGTTCTGCTCAATGGCCGTGCGCACGCTGTCCTCGAGCATCAACCGCGAGCGGGCACGGCCGTTGAGCTCCTGGTCGTAGAAGCGGTACTGCTGGCGGCCGGCCTGCTTGGCCGCATACATCGCGGCATCGGCCGCCCGCAGCAGGCCTTCCACGTTGGCGCCGCAGTCGGGGTAGGTGGCAATGCCGATACTGACCCCCAGGTTGACCTCCAGGCCGTCCACCTGCTGGAAGCTCGACATCCGCTCCAGCAGCTTCTCGGCATAGCGCCCGGCCTGCTCGGGGTACGGCAGGCCATCGAACAGCGCGGTGAACTCGTCGCCACCCATCCTGGCCAGCAGCGCCTCGCTGCCCAGGCACTCCTTGAGCTGGTCGGCCACCCAGCGCAGGACCTTGTCGCCGGCCTCGTGGCCAAGCAGGTCGTTGATCCGCTTGAAGCCGTCCAGATCCATGTACATCAAGGCCTTGGCCTTGTCCGAGCGCTCGTTGCGCAACAGCGCGCTTTCGGCGGCCTGGTAGAAGCCACGGCGATTGAGCAGCCCGGTCAGCGGGTCGGTGACCGCTTGGTACTCGAGCTGCTGGTGCAGGCTGCGCACCACCGACATGTCCAGCACCGTCACCACCATGGCCTTCTGCTCGGCGGGCAACGGCGCGCAGGACAGCGCCACCGGTACCGGCTGGCCGCCGAGGGTGCGCAGCTGGGCGTCGTGCACACGGAAGATCTGCCGGCCCAGGTAGGCCTGGTAGAAATCCGACTCGGGCCACAGGTTGGCGCAGGGCAGCTGGATAAGGTCGAGCATGTGCGCGCCCTGCAGCTTGTCCACCGGGGCATCGAGCAGGCGCGAGATCGCCGGGTTGGCAAAGCCGATGCAGCCCGACTCGTCCACCACCAGGATGCCCTCGGCGGCGTTCTCCAGGATCGAGGCATTGAAGGCCCGCGCCGACTCCAGCTCGCGGGTCAGGCGTTGCAGCATGCGCCGGTTGCGCTGCTGCTCCAGCAGGGCCTGGACCTTGGGCTTGAGAATCTGCGGGTCGAAGGGTTTGAACAGGTAGTCCACCGCGCCGCTGGCATAGCCTTTAAGCACTGCGGCATCGGACTGTTCGTTGGCGGTGAGGAAGATGATCGGGGTCAGCCGCGTGCGTTGGCTGCCGCGCATCAGGCGGGCCACTTCGAAGCCGTCCATCTCAGGCATCTGCACGTCGAGCAGGACCAGGTCGACTTCGTGTTCGAGCAGGGTGCTCAGGGCTTCCATCCCTGAACTGGCGGTCAATACCTGCCAATCCTGGCGGGACAACAGGGCCCGCATGCTGATGAGGTTTTCCGGGTAGTCGTCTACGACCAGCAGCACCGAGCTGCTTTCCGGTGATTGTGAATAAGCGCCATCCATGCTGCTTCTCTTGGTAAGTCCAAACTTCGACTTGTGATTGGATCCGATTGTTACTCTAGACTCGGCACCCGAAGACGCAATGCAGGCAGATGGCCATAAGCCATCCGAACCGATGTTAGCCGACTAACGGTATAAGCGGCGGGCAGGCGACGTACGGGCAAAAAAAAGCCCGCATCGCTGCGGGCTTTTTCGTTGAATGGCGCCGGATCAGTTGATCTTGGCGGCCAGCTCACCCTTGGCGTAACGCTGGAACATGCCTTCCAGGGAGATCGGCTTGATCTTCGAAGCGTTGCCGGCGGTGCCGAAGGCTTCATAGCGAGCGATGCACACGTCGCGCATGGCCTTCACGGTCTCGGCGAAGAACTTGCGTGGGTCGAACTCGCTCGGGTGCTGGGCCATATAGCGGCGGATGGCACCGGTGGAGGCCAGGCGCAGGTCGGTGTCGATGTTGACCTTGCGCACGCCGTACTTGATGCCTTCGACGATCTCTTCGACCGGCACGCCGTAGGTCTCTTTGATCTGGCCGCCGTACTCGTTGATGATCGCCAGCCAGTCCTGCGGCACCGAGGAGGAACCATGCATCACCAGGTGGGTGTTGGGGATGCGCTTGTGGATTTCCTTGATGCGGTCGATCGCCAGGATGTCACCGGTTGGCGGCTTGGTGAACTTGTAGGCGCCGTGGCTGGTGCCGATGGCGATGGCCAGGGCATCGACCTGGGTCTTCTTGACGAAGTCGGCGGCCTCTTCCGGGTCGGTCAGCATCTGGCTGTGGTCCAGGATGCCTTCGGCGCCGACGCCGTCTTCCTCGCCGGCCTGGCCGGTCTCCAGGCTGCCCAGGCAGCCCAGCTCACCTTCCACCGACACGCCGCAGGCGTGGGCGAACGCCACGGTCTGCTGGGTGACGCGGACGTTGTAGTCGTAGTCGGACGGGGTCTTGCCGTCTTCCTTCAGCGAGCCGTCCATCATCACCGAGCTGAAGCCCAGCTGGATCGAGCGCTGGCACACGTCAGGGCTGGTGCCGTGGTCCTGGTGCATGCACACCGGGATGTGCGGGAACTCTTCGATGGCGGCCAGGATCAGGTGGCGCAGGAACGGGGCACCCGCGTACTTGCGGGCGCCGGCCGAGGCCTGGACGATGACCGGAGAGTCGGTGGCGTCGGCGGCTTCCATGATCGCGCGCATCTGCTCGAGGTTGTTGACGTTGAAAGCCGGAACGCCGTAGCCGAACTCGGCGGCGTGGTCCAGCATCTGGCGCATGCTAATGAGTGCCATTGTGTATCTCTCTCCCGACAAGCGTCGTTTGTTTCATGCAAGCCTGCCGCAGGGGCGGTTGCTGTTCAAGTAGTGTGGGCCATCTACGTGGCCCGGCCAGTCACGGTGCCTTGCAGCCCCGCCCAATCAGATCGTTGGTCGCCACCCAGTACACCAGGCCTTCTTCACCTTTGGTGTGGAAGGCCAGCATGCCATCGCTGTACAGCGCGCCGGAGGCACCCGGTTCGGCCTTGAGCCGATGGACCTGGTCGCCGCCGCCAAGGCGGACATCGACCGCGTCCTGTTGCGCGTCGGCGAAGCGCCACAGCACTTCGGCCTGGCTGTCGCAGACCCAGCGGGTCCAGTTGTCCGCCGGGGCGGGTTGGGCCGGCTGCAACAGCGAGCAGCCTGCCAGGGTCGCCAGGGCCAATACGGCCAGAAGCGCTTTCATCAAACATCCTCGTTACGGGAGCGCTGTACCGGCCTCATCGCCGGGGCAAGCCCGCTCCCACGATGAGTGCGTGGGAGCTGACTTGCCCCGCGATGAGGCCGCAACGACAGCCCCAATGTCCAAGACCACGAAATCCGGCTCAGGTTGCCAGCCACCCGATCAAGGGCAGCCCGGGGCCTTGCGCTGGTGTTCGTCGTCGTACTTTTCCAGGCCGTCCGGGCCCAGGCGCTTATTGATCACCGGTGCCGTCTCCGCCTGCCACTGGGACTGGTAGCAACCGCCCTTGGGCGGCTGCGCCGGATCGGCCTCGCTGCCCTTGTTGCTAGAGCAGGCGCCCAGCAACAAGGCCACGATCATCACAGGCAATTGCTTGACCATCAGGTCGCTCCCTTTGCCAGGCGCCTTCACGCTCAGGCCTTGGCCCGCTCTTCCAGGATTGCCACGGCAGGCAGGACCTTGCCCTCGACGAACTCGAGGAACGCGCCGCCACCGGTAGAAATGTAGGAGATATCGGCACCCACGCCATACTTGTCGATGGCCGCCAGGGTGTCGCCGCCACCGGCGATGGAGAACGCGGCGCTGTCGGCGATGGCCTTGGCCAGGACCTTGGTGCCGTTGCCGAACTGGTCGAACTCGAACACACCGACCGGACCGTTCCACAGGATAGTCTTCGAGGTCTTCAGCAACTCGGCGAACTGCTCGGCGGTCTTCGGGCCGATGTCCAGGATCATGTCGTCGGCGGCCACGTCGGCGATCGCCTTGACGGTGGCTTCGGCGCTTTCGGCGAATTCCTTGGCGACCACCACGTCCACCGGCAGCGGCACGCTGACCTTGGCGGCGATGGCCTTGGCGGTCTCGACCAGGTCAGGTTCGTACAGCGACTTGCCGACCGGGTGACCGGCGGCGGCGAGGAAGGTGTTGGCGATGCCGCCACCGACGATCAGCTGGTCGCAGACCGCGCTCAGGCTGTTCAGAACGTCCAGCTTGGTCGACACCTTGGAACCGGCGACGATGGCGGCCATCGGCTTGGCCGGGGCTTTCAGGGCCTTGCCCAGTGCATCCAGCTCGGCGGCCAGCAATGGGCCAGCGGCGGCGACCTTGGCGAACTTGGCAACACCGTGGGTGGAGCCCTCGGCGCGGTGGGCGGTACCGAAGGCGTCCATGACGAACACGTCGCACAGGGCGGCGTATTTCTGTGCCAACTCGTCGGCGTTCTTCTTCTCGCCCTTGTTGAAGCGCACGTTTTCGAACAGCACCAGGTCACCGGCCTGAACCTGAACGCCGTCGAGGTAATCGGCGACCAGCGGCACGTCGCGGCTCAGGGCCTTGCTCAGGTAGTCGGCAACCGGCTTGAGGCTGTTCTCGGCAGAGAACTCACCTTCGGTCGGGCGGCCCAGGTGCGAGCAGACCATCACCGCCGCGCCCTTCTCCAGGGCCAGCTTGATGGTCGGCAGCGCTGCCAGGATACGCGCGTCGCTGGCCACCACACCGTCCTTCACAGGGACGTTGAGGTCTTCGCGGATCAGTACGCGCTTACCTTGCAGGTCGAGGTCGGTCATCTTCAACACGGTCATGAATGCAGTCCTTCAGGGCTGTTTGCTGCGGGTTGGGTGAACGACGTGCAGATAGTGTTCGGCAACGTCGAGCATACGGTTGGCAAACCCCCATTCGTTGTCGAACCAGGCCAGCAGGTTCACCAGGCGGGGGCCTGAGACGCGGGTCTGGCTGGCATCGACGATGGCCGAATGCGGGTCATGGTTGAAATCACAGCTGGCGTGGGGCAGCTCGGTGTAGGCCAGCAAGCCTTTCAGCGGGCCGTCCAGGGCGGCCTCGCGCAGCACCCGGTTGACTTCCTCGGTGCTGGTATCACGGGAAGTCTGCAGGGTGATGTCCAGGCACGAGACGTTGACGGTCGGCACGCGTACCGCTTTGGCCTGGATTCGCCCGGCAAGTTCCGGCAGCAGGCGCTCGATACCCCGGGCCAGGCCCGTGGACACCGGAATCACCGACTGGAACGCCGAACGGGTGCGGCGCAGGTCTTCGTGATGGTAGGCGTCGATCACCGGCTGGTCGTTCATCGCCGAGTGGATGGTGGTGATCTGCACGTATTCGATGCCGAAGGCCTGGTCCAGCACGCGCAGCAGCGGCACGCCGCAGTTGGTGGTGCAGGAGGCGTTGGACACCAGCAGTTCGCTGCCGGTCAGGCAATCCTGGTTGACGCCGTAGACCACCGTGGCGTCGATGTCCGCCTCGCTGGCCATGGGCTGGGAAAACAGCACCCGCGGCGCACCGGCATCGAGGAAGCGCTGGCCGTCGGCACGGGTGTGGTAGGCACCGGAGCATTCCAGCACCAGGTCGATGTCCAGGGCGGCCCAGTCGATGCCTTCCGGGGTGGCGCTGCGCAGCACCTTCACGCAGTCGCCATTGATATGCAGACAGTCGCCGTCGACCTTCACCTCGCCGGGGAAGCGCCCGTGGGTGGAGTCGAAACGCGTCAGGTATTCCAGGCTGGCCTGGTCGGCCAGGTCGTTCAGCGCGACGATCTCGAAACCGGCCTTCGCCCCCCGCTCGAACAGTGCGCGCAGGACACAGCGGCCGATGCGGCCGTAACCGTTGAGTGCAACTTTGTAGGGACGCGGGTGGGGCATAGGTAGCTCTTGAACTCCGGCGGTTGAACGGGGCCGCTGCGCGGCCCATTCGCGGCACAAGGCCGCTCCTACAGGAAACGGCGTGCGCAATGCCCTGTAGGAGCGGCCTTGTGCCGCGAACGAGGGCCAAAGGCCCTCGCCTTACCTGTATCAGTCTTCCAGCAGCTCTTCGGCGGTGCCCAGGATGTTGTCCAGGGTGAAGCCGAACTCCTCGAACAGCGCGCTGGCCGGGGCCGACTCGCCGTAGGTGGTCATGCCGATCACGCGGCCTTCGAGGCCGACGTACTTGTACCAGAAGTCGGCGTGAGCGGCTTCGATGGCGATACGCGCGCCAACTTCCAGCGGCAGTACCGACTGCTTGTAGGCTGCGTCCTGGGCGTCGAACACGCTGGTGCTCGGCATCGAAACGACGCGGACCTTGCGGCCTTCGGCGGTCAGCTTGTCGAAGGCCTGAACGGCCAGGCCCACTTCGGAACCAGTGGCGATCAGGATCAGCTCAGGCTCGCCGGCGCAGTCCTTGAGCACGTAACCGCCACGGGCGATATCGGCGATCTGCTGGGCGTCGCGGGTCTGGTGCTGCAGGTTCTGGCGCGAGAAGATCAGTGCCGACGGGCCGTCCTTGCGCTCCAGGGCGGCTTTCCAGGACACGGCGGATTCCACCGCGTCGGCCGGACGCCAGGTGTCCAGGTTCGGCGTGCTGCGCAGGCTGGTCAGCTGCTCGATTGGCTGGTGGGTCGGACCGTCTTCGCCCAGGCCGATGGAGTCGTGGGTGTAGACGTGGATCACGCGCTGCTTCATCAGCGCCGACATGCGCACGGCGTTGCGGGCGTATTCCATGAACATCAGGAAGGTGGCGCCGTAAGGCACCAGGCCGCCGTGCAGGGCGACGCCGTTCATGATGGCGGTCATGCCGAACTCGCGCACGCCGTAGAACACGTAGTTGCCGCTGGCATCGTTGGCTTCGACGCCCTTGCAGCCTTTCCACAGGGTCAGGTTGGAGCCGGCCAGGTCGGCGGAGCCGCCAAGGAACTCGGGCAGCAGCGGGCCGAAGGCGTTCAGGGTGTTCTGGCTGGCCTTGCGGCTGGCGATGGTCTCGCCCTTTGCAGCAACTTCGTTGATGTAGGCCTGGGCCTTCTCGGAGAAGTCGGCCGGCAGGTCGCCGGCGGCGCGGCGCTTGAACTCGGCAGCCAGCTCAGGATAGGCCTTGGCGTAGGCATCGAAGCGCTGATTCCACTCGGCTTCGACCTTGGCGCCAGCTTCCTTGGCATCCCACTCGGCCTTGATGTCGGCCGGGATTTCGAACGGGCCGTGGTTCCAGTTCAGTTCCTTGCGGGCCAGGGCGATTTCGTCGTTGCCCAGCGGTGCGCCGTGGCAGTCTTCCTTGCCCTGCTTGTTCGGCGAGCCGAAGCCGATGATGGTCTTGCAGCAGATCAGGGTCGGACGGTCGCTCTTGCGCGCGGTCTCGATGGCGGTCTTGATCTCGTCGGCGTCGTGGCCGTTGACGTTGCGGATCACCAGCCAGTTGTAGGCCTCGAAGCGCGCCGGGGTGTTGTCGGTGAACCAGCCGTGGACTTCGCCGTCGATGGAGATGCCGTTGTCGTCGTAGAAGGCAACCAGCTTGTTCAGGCCCAGGGTGCCGGCCAGCGAGGCGACTTCATGGGAGATGCCTTCCATCATG
Organism: Pseudomonas sp. 2hn; assembly: GCF_019646095.1. Classification (NCBI taxonomy): domain Bacteria; kingdom Pseudomonadati; phylum Pseudomonadota; class Gammaproteobacteria; order Pseudomonadales; family Pseudomonadaceae; genus Pseudomonas; species Pseudomonas sp. 2hn. Next base: position 5,360,002 of record NZ_CP081016.1, read on the forward strand.
CAGCCGTCGCCGAGGAACACGTAGGTGTTGTGGTCGACGATGTCGTGGCCTTCACGGTTGAACTGGGCACCCAGCACTTTTTCCGCCAGGGCGAAGCCCACGGCGTTGGCCAGGCCTTGGCCCAGCGGGCCGGTGGTGGTCTCGACGCCCGGGGTGTAACCGAACTCCGGGTGGCCCGGGGTGCGGCTGTGCAGCTGGCGGAAGGCCTTGAGGTCGTCGATGGTGACGTCGTAGCCGGTCAGGTGCAGCAGCGAGTAGATCAGCATCGAGCCGTGGCCGTTGGACAGCACGAAACGGTCGCGGTCGGCGAAGCTTGGGTTGCTCGGGTTGTGCTTCAGGTAGTCGCGCCAAAGCACTTCGGCGATATCCGCCATACCCATGGGGGCACCTGGGTGGCCGCTGTTGGCCTTTTGCACGGCATCCATGCTGAGGGCACGAATGGCGTTGGCACGTTCACGACGGCTGGGCATCGCTGAGTCTCCTGGGGCTTGAAATAGGTGGTGAAGCGAAAAAAGGCGGCCATTTTCGCCCACAGGGGGGGCCGGGGGCAATGACGTATGGTCGCAGTCGGGCTTTTTTCCTGTGATTGATTGGGAAAAGAGTAGAAAAGCCCGCTCCCACAATCAGCCCCACGGGGCCATCGGTCAGGCAATATCAAAACTTTTTGATATTGCTATTGCGACGACAGCATCCCCTGTCTAGACTCCCGCCCCATGAACCTCAATGCGCCCATCACCCCACAACGCAGCGACGAGCTGGCCGCCCTGTGCAAGGCCGGCGGCGACCCCCTGCGCCTGAACGTGCTGCGCGCATTGGCCAATGATTCGTTCGGCGTGCTGGAGCTGGCGCAGATCTTCGACATCGGCCAGTCGGGCATGAGCCATCACCTGAAGGTGCTGGCCCAGGCCGAACTGGTGGCGACCCGCCGCGAAGGCAACGCGATCTTCTACCGCCGCGCCCTGCCCGACAGCCAGCGCCTGGGCGGTCGCCTGCATTCGGCGCTGCTCGAGGAGGTCGATGACCTCGCCCTGCCTCAAGCGGTACTGGCTCGCATCGCCCAGGTCCAGCAGCGTCGCGCCGCCACCAGCCAGGATTTCTTCCTGCGCGTGGAAGAGAAGTTCCGTGCCCAGCAGGACCTGATCGCCGGCCTGCCGCAATACCGCGAGAGCCTGCTGGCGCTGCTCGACAAGCTGAGCTTCGAGGCCGGTGCCAGCGCCTTGGAGGTCGGCCCCGGCGACGGCGGTTTCCTGCCCGACCTGGCCAGACGCTTCGAGCAGGTCACGGCCATGGACAACAGCCCGACCATGCTCGAGCTGGCCCGCCAGGTCTGCGAGCGCAACGAATTGAGTAACGTAAACCTGCAGTTGGCCGATGCACTGGGTGCAACGGATGTGGAAGCCGACTGCGTTGTGCTGAACATGGTCCTGCACCATTTCAGCGATCCGGCCCAGGCCCTGCGCCTGCTGGCCAGACGGGTGAAGGCGGGCGGCAGCCTGCTGGTCACCGAACTGTGCAGCCATGACCAGGGGTGGGCGCGCGAAGCCTGCGGCGACCTGTGGCTTGGCTTCGAGCAGGACGACCTGGCCCGTTGGGCCAACGCGGCAGGGCTGGCCCCCGGGGACAGCCTCTACGTGGGCTTGCGTAACGGTTTCCAGATCCAGGTCCGGCACTTCCAGCGGACCACTGGCGACATACAACATCGGTAAATTTCAGGAACCCATCGAGATGAGCGAATACTCCCTTTTCACCTCCGAGTCCGTGTCCGAAGGGCATCCGGACAAGATCGCCGACCAGATCTCCGACGCGGTGCTGGACGCCATCATCGCCCAGGACAAGTACGCCCGCGTGGCCTGCGAGACCCTGGTCAAGACCGGTGTCGCCATCATCGCCGGTGAAGTCACCACCTCGGCCTGGGTCGACCTGGAAGAGCTGGTGCGCAAAGTGATCATCGACATCGGTTACAACAGCTCCGATGTCGGCTTCGACGGCGCCACCTGCGCCGTGATGAACATCATCGGCAAGCAGTCGGTGGATATCGCCCAGGGCGTCGATCGCTCGCGCCCGGAAGACCAGGGCGCCGGCGACCAGGGCCTGATGTTCGGCTACGCCAGCAACGAAACCGACGTGCTGATGCCGGCGCCGATCTGCTTCTCGCACCGCCTGGTCGAGCGCCAGGCCGAAGCGCGCAAGTCCAAGCTGCTGCCATGGCTGCGCCCGGACGCCAAGTCCCAGGTCACCTGCCGCTATGAAAACGGCAAGGTCGTAGGCATCGATGCCGTCGTCCTGTCGACCCAGCACAACCCTGAAGTGTCGCAGAAAGACCTCCAGGAAGCGGTGATGGAGCTGATCGTCAAGCACACCCTGCCGGCCGAGCTGCTGCACAAGGACACCCAGTACCACATCAACCCGACCGGCAACTTCATCATCGGTGGCCCGGTGGGCGACTGCGGCCTGACCGGACGCAAGATCATCGTCGACAGCTACGGCGGCATGGCCCGCCACGGTGGTGGCGCGTTCTCCGGCAAGGACCCGTCCAAGGTCGACCGTTCGGCCGCCTACGCCGGCCGCTACGTGGCCAAGAACATCGTTGCCGCGGGCCTCGCCGAGCGCTGCGAGATCCAGGTGTCCTACGCCATCGGCGTGGCCCAGCCGACTTCCATCTCGATCAACACCTTCGGTACCGGCAAGGTTTCCGACGACAAGATCATCCAGCTGGTGCGCGAGTGCTTCGACCTGCGTCCGTACGCCATCACCACCATGCTCGACCTGCTGCATCCGATGTACCAGGAAACCGCCGCCTACGGTCACTTCGGCCGTACGCCGCAGCAGAAGACCGTCGGTGACGACACCTTCACCACCTTCACCTGGGAGCGCACCGACCGCGCCGCCGCCCTGCGCGACGCCGCTGGCCTGTAAGCCTCCTACAGCAGTAACGGAAAGCCCCTGCCGAGTGATCGGCAGGGGCTTTTTTGTGACATATCGGCTGACAAATCACCGCCGTTGCCAACGCCGCCGCCCGCCTAGGCTGAGGACTCCTTCCCGCCTCGCAAGGATGCCGGCCATGCCGTTGCTGCTGATACTCATAGCGCTGCTGTTGCACCACTCCATCGCCCAGGCGAGCGCGTGCCCGGCCTGGGGCACCGCGCAGGCCGAAGCCGAGATCGCACAACTGCGTGCCACCCTCGCTCATTGGGATGACCAGTACCATCGCCTGGGTATCGCCCTGGTGGCCGACGAACTCTACGATCAAAGCCGCCAGCACCTGCTGGAACTTCAAGCCTGCTTTGGCCTTTCCCACGACGAAGCGCCGCTGGCGAGCGCCCGCGGCACTATCCCTCACCCCATCCCCCACACCGGTGTCGACAAGCTTGCCGACGAGCAGGCCGTAGCCCGATGGCTGCAGGGCAAACGCGACGTCTGGATGCAGCCGAAGGTCGACGGCGTCGCGGTGTCGCTGATCTATCGCCAGGGACAACTGACGGGTCTGCTCAGCCGTGGCGATGGCACGCTGGGGCACGACTGGAGCCGGCACATCCCCATGCTGAGCGGCATCGCGCGGCAACTTTCCCAACCGCTGGACGCGGTGTTCCAGGGCGAGCTGTACTGGCGCCTGGACGACCATGTGCAGGCCGAGGCAGGCAGTGCCAATGCACGCGGCACCGTCGCCGGGCTGCTGGCGCGCAAACGGATGACCGAGGAACAAGGCGAAGGCATCGGACTCTTCGTCTGGGACTGGCCGCACGGCCCGGATAACCAGGCCGAGCGCCTGGCACGCCTGGCAGTGCTTGGCTTCCCCGACAGCCAGCGCTTGAGCGTGGCCATCGAGGGCGTTGCCGAGGCGACGCGCTGGCGTCAGCACTGGTACCGCTCGCCCCTGCCCTTCGCCAGCGACGGCGTGATCCTGCGCCAGGACAGCCGTCCCCCGGCACAGCGCTGGCGCGCCCAGGCATCCTACTGGATCGCTGCCTGGAAGTATCCGTTCGCCCAGGCGCTGGCGCAGGTCAGGGATGTGCAGTTCCGAATCGGCCGTACCGGGCGCATCACGCCCTTGCTGCTGTTACAACCGGTGACCCTGGACGACCGCCGGATCAGCCAGCTCAGTCTCGGCTCGCTGGCGCGCTGGAAACAGCTGGACGTTCGCCCCGGTGACCAGATAGCGGTCAGCCTGGCCGGCCTGACCATTCCACGTCTGGAAAGCGTGGTGCATCGTGCCGCGCGACGCCCCATCGTGCAGGCTCCGGATCCGGCGACCTATCACGCTCTCAGTTGCTGGCAGGCCGACAAGGACTGCCAGCAGCAGTTCCTTGCCCGCCTGGCCTGGCTGGGCGGCAAGCAGGGCCTCGACCTGCCAGGCCTGGGGGCCGAAACCTGGAAGCACCTCGTCGAGAGTGGCCATATCGTGCAACTGACTGATTGGCTGAGCCTCGAACAGGACCAATTGCTCAAGGTACCTGGGATCGCCCAGGCTCGAGCCAGGCAATTGCAGACTGCTTTCGCCCAGGCCCGCCGCCAGCCTTTCCAGCGTTGGCTACGAGGCCTCGGCGTACCCGCACCGTCCAGCCTGCAAATGGGCCCCGACTGGCACACACTGGCATCCAGAAACATCGAGCAATGGCTTGCCGAACCTGGCGTCGGGCCTGGTCGAGCAGAGCAATTGCAGGCTTTTTTCGCCCACGAGCGGGTTCAGGCGCTGGCCCGAAACCTGCGCGCCCATGCAATCGAGGGTTTCTAATTTGCGCGGATCAGGGCAGCATTTCGCTTTCTGTTGCCCAGCCCCGAATGGAGCCCCCGATGAAACTGCTTTCGTCCCTCGCCCTGTCCACCCTGCTCGGCTTCGTCGCCAGCCCGTTGCTGGCCGCCGAAGAGCAGCCGGGCCTGACCGGCTGCGCGGCCAAGCGCCAGGCCATCAGCGAACAGATCGAGCAAGCCCGCGCCCATGGCAACAGCGATCAGCTGACGGGCCTGGAAAAAGCCTTGAGCGAAGTCACCGAACACTGCACCGATGCCGGCCTGCGCAAGGAGCGCGAGCAGAAGGTGCTCGACGCTCGCCATGAGGTGAACCAGCGCACCAAGGATCTGGACAAGGCCATGAAGAAGGGCGACGCGGAGAAGATCAACAAGCGCAAGGACAAGCTGGCCGAGGCGAAGAAGGAGCTGCAGGAAGCCGTGGACGAGCTCGAACGCTAGCCGACCGGTCTTATGTGTACGAACCGTGGGAGCGGGCCTGCCCCGCGATGACGTCAGCCCAGGCAACGTCACTGGCCGATCCGACGCCATCGCGTGGCAAGCCCGCTCCCACGAGCCCGCACCCACAACGGCCCACTCGCTCAGTGATTGCGAAACTCGCTATGACAGGCCTTGCACGCCGCCTCGACCCTGTCCATCGGCGCCTTCACCTGCGCCGCATCCAGCGGCTGGGCACGGGTCACCGCGACCAACTCGCCGGTGACGCCCTCCAGTTGCCGGGCCAGGTCCTGGAACCGCGCCTGGCGCTCCCAGACCTCGGCCCGCGCGCTGCTGTCGCCCGCGTCGCGCACCTGCGGGAAATGCTGCCACGGCGCGTGGGCCAGGCTGTCCAGCTTCGCCGCACCATCGGCGAACTTCACGCCGTCGAAGGGCAGGCGCCCGCGCAGCATGCCGCCCATGTCTTCGCTGGTCTTGAGCATCTGCTTGAAGATCGCCTTGCGCTGGCCCAGCGGCGAGTTGGGATCAACGCCGTCACAGGCACTCAGGGCAAGGGCGGCGAGCAGTACTACGGTCAATCGCTTGAACATCACGGTCTCTTCGGCCAGGAAAACGGGCGGCCAGTATCGCCGCCTCGCGGGCAAAGACCAATAGCCACACAGAAAACAGGGGTGAATCTTCATGCTTCGCCCCCTACAGGATCGACGACATGAAATCTGCATTGCGCCATCTCGCCTGGGCACTGCCCGCCCTGGCGCTCCTGGCCGGCTGCAACGGCGGCGAAAGCGCCAAGCCCGAACCCCACGCCATTGCCACCTACGTGCCAGCCACCTTCAAGGACCTGCCCCAGGTCAGCGACGACGACCTGCTGGCCGGCTTCTACGCCTGGCGTAATGGCTGCGAGAAGCTCAGGCGCGACCCGGTGTGGGCCGCCACCTGCGAGGCAGCGGGCTCGGCCACGGCCGATGCCGCCCAGGTGCGCACCTTCCTCGAACAGAACCTCCAGGTCTATGGCCTGCGCTCGGCGCAGAACAGCGCCAACGGCCTGATCACCGGCTACTACGAGCCGGTCTACCCCGGCAGCCTGGCTCGCACCGACAGGGCGCACGTCCCGGTGTATGGCGTGCCCGAGGACATGATCGTGGTCGACCTGGCCAGCGTGTACCCAGAGCTCAAGGGCAAGCGCCTGCGCGGGCGCCTCGACGGGCGGCTGCTCAAGCCCTACGACACCGCCGAGGTGATCAACCGCGACGGCGCCAAGGCGCCGGTGCTGGCCTGGCTGACCGACCCGATGGACCTGCAGTTCCTGCAGATACAGGGCTCGGGCCGTATCCAGCTGGAGAACGGCCGCCAGCTGCGCCTGGGCTACGCCGACCAGAACGGCCACCCGTACCGACCGATCGGCCGCTGGCTGGTGGAGCAGGGGCAGCTGCCGAAGGAAGAGGTGACCATGGGCAGCATCCACGCCTGGGCCCAGGCCAACCCGCAACGTGTGCCCGAGCTGCTGGCGAGCAACCCGAGCTACGTGTTCTTCAGCACCCGCCCGGACAGCAACGAGGGACCGCGCGGCTCGCTCAACGTGCCGCTGACCGCAGGCTACAGCGTGGCGATCGACCGCAAGGTGATTCCTCTGGGCAGCCTGCTCTGGCTGGCCACCACCCGCCCGGACGGCAGCCCGGTGGTGCGCCCGGTCGGCGCCCAGGACACTGGCGGCGCCATCACCGGCGAAGTGCGCGCAGACCTGTTTTGGGGCACCGGCCCCGAGGCCGGCGAGCTGGCGGGGAACATGAAGCAGCAGGGGCAGATCTGGATGCTGTGGCCCAAGGGGCAGCCTTTGCCCGAAGTGCCGAAAGTACCCTGACAGGCGCTATCGCGGGGCAAGCCCGCTCCCACGATGATTGCGTGGGAGCGGGCTTGCCCCGCGATGCATTCAAATCGATACGACGAAGAACGACACAATCAGCGCCATCCCGACGAACCACACCAGCGAACGCAGCACCGCCCAGTCCGCCAGGTAGCAGATGATGTAGAGCAGCCGGCTGGTGATGTACACCACCCCCAGCACATCCTGGGTCACCTGCTCGGCATTGCCGACGATGTCGGCCACCAGCACCGCCGCGGCAAACGCAGGGAACGCCTCGTAGCCGTTCAACTGCGCTGCATGGGCACGCCGGGGCAGCCCTTCGAGCTTGTCCAGGAACGCACGCGGGTCGTGATTGGCGCGCAGGCCAAAGTACCCGCTGCTGAGCTTGGCGATCAATGCGCACAGCGGCGGCAGGACCAGCGCGACGAGAATGCACCACAGGGCAACGGTCATCTACAGGACTCCTTGTTCACAGAGGATCGGTTCACAGTTTCATCACCAGCATGCCGGCCAGGACCAGCCCGCAAGCTAGGAGTCTCGGCCCGCCAAAAGGTTCTTTAAGGTAGCGCATGCCCAGCAGCACCACGAGGATCACGCTCAGCTCGCGCAGCGCCGCCGCCTCGGCCACCGACCCCAGGTGCATGGCCCACAGCACCAGAGCGTAGCTCAGCAGCACGCACAGCCCCACGGCTAGCCCGAGGCGCCACTGGGTGCGCCAGAACAGCGCGAACTGCGCGCGGCGGGCGACGCCGGCCAGCAACGGAAACGGCCAGGCACTGAGCAGGGTCAGCCACACCAGGTAATCCCAGGGCTTGCCCCACAGGCGCACGGCCTGGCCATCGAACCAGGTGTAGCAACCGATGCACAGGCCAATCAGCGCCACCACCGGCAGCATCGACCAGGGTAGGCGATCACCCCCACCGCCCTGCCACAGCAGGCAGACCATGCCGCAAGGGATCAGCAGGATGCCGATGATCTGCTGCTGGCTGAGCGACTCGCCGGCAAAAGCCAGGGTCAGGCCCAGGACCACCAACGGCGACAGGCCGCGCATAAGCGGATAGACCAGCCCCAGGTCACCGACGCGATAGGCCTTGATCAGCAGGTAACGGTAGAGCTGCTCGGCCAGTGCCGATGCCAGCAGCCAGGGCCAGATGCCGGCCTGGGGAAACTCGACGAACGCCACCGCCAGAACGGCGAAGACCAGTGCCACAAGGTCCATGCTGGCGATCACCAGAAGGCGTTCGCCGCTGAACTTGATGAGGGTGTTCCAGGTCGCGTGGAGCAGGGCTGCGACCAGTACCAGGGAGGTTGCCAGCACGCGGGGCTCCTTGCGCAATGACCAGGCGGCTGCACGCACTATAACGCGTGCTCCCACAAAGTATCTGCAATCTGTTTTGAGGAACGAATTCGGTATTTCGGGTCATAAGGTGTGTCCCGAACCCCGCGCCAGGTCATCAAAGAACTGCCCGAGTCACTCGGGAAACGACTTGGAAGCCACTGTTACAGGATTCGGGATGCTTGAATTAGTTGCCGCGTTTATCTGCCTCACCACCCTCCTCACCTATGTGAACTACCGCTTCATCGGCCTGCCGCCGGCCATCGGCGTGATGGTCACCGCACTGCTGTTCTCCCTGATGCTGCAGGGCCTGAGCCTGATCGGCTTCCCTGGCCTGGAAGAGCGCGTCGAAGGCCTGATGAACCAGATCGACTTCAACGACCTGCTGATGCACTGGATGCTGTCGTTCCTGCTGTTCGCCGGCGCCCTGCACGTCAACCTCGCCGACCTGCGCAGCTACCGCTGGCCGATCGGCCTCTTGGCCACCATCGGGGTGCTGATCGCCACCGTGGTGATCGGCTACCTGGCGCACTGGGTGTTCGCCCTGTTCGGCTGGAACGTGCCGCTGATCTACTGCCTGCTGTTCGGCGCGCTGATCTCGCCGACCGACCCGATCGCCGTGCTCGGCGCGTTGCGTACCGCCAACGCCTCCAAGCCGCTGAAGACCACCATCGTCGGCGAGTCGCTGTTCAACGACGGCACCGCGGTGGTGGTGTTCACCGTGCTGCTGGGCATCATCCAGCTGGGCGAGACGCCGAGCGTCACCGACACCGCCATCCTCTTCGCCCGCGAAGCCATCGGCGGGATCGCCTTCGGTGGCCTGATCGGCTATGCCACCTATCGCATGATCAAGAGCGTCGAGCAGTACCAGGTCGAGGTCATGCTGACCCTGGCGCTGGTGATCGGCGGCTCGGCCATGTGCTACGAGCTGCATGTGTCGGCGCCAATCGCCATGGTGGTGGCCGGCCTGATCATCGGCAACCTTGGGCGCAACCTGGCGATGAACGACATGACCCGCCGCTACATGGACGGTTTCTGGGAGCTGATCGACGACATGCTCAACGCGCTGCTATTCGCCCTGATCGGCCTGGAGCTGTTGCTGCTGCCGTTCAACTGGCTGCACCTGGCGGCCGGTGGCGTGCTGGCGGTGGCGGTGCTGGCCTCGCGCCTGCTGACCGTGGCGCCGGCCATCGTGTTGCTGCGACGCTGGCGGACCGTGCCGCAGGGCACCATCCGCGTGCTGACCTGGGGAGGCCTGCGCGGTGGCGTGTCGGTGGCACTGGCGCTGTCGCTGCCACAGGGCGATGAGCGTGACCTGCTGCTGTCGATCACCTACATCGTGGTGCTGTCGTCGATCCTGGTGCAGGGCCTGACGGTCGGGAAGGTGGTCAAAGGCGTAAGCCAACAAGCCTGACGCATCGAGCTGGCTGCTTCGCGGGTAAACCCGCTCCCACAGCATGGCAGAACCTTCAAGGGCGCCGAAGGACCTGTGGGAGCGGGTTTACCCGCGAAGAGCCGAACGCCGGTCTCACTCCACGGCGCTGTCCGGGAACTGATCCTGGATGTACTTGATCTCGGTCCGCCCGTGCGGCGCCGGCTGACCATCCTCGCCCAGGTTGACGAAGACCATCTTGTCGACGGTCAGGATCGCCTTGCGGGTGATCTTGTTGCGCACTTCGCACTTGAGGGTGATCGAGGTGCGGCCGAACTCGGTGGCGGTGATGCCCAGCTCGATGATGTCGCCCTGGCGCGAGGCGCTGACGAAGTTGATCTCGGAAATGTACTTGGTCACCACGCGCTGGTTGCCCAGCTGGACGATGGCATAGATTGCCGCCTCCTCGTCGATCCAGCGCAGCAGGCTGCCGCCGAACAGGGTGCCGTTGGGGTTGAGGTCTTCGGGTTTTACCCATTTGCGGGTGTGAAAGTTCATCTGTACTCCTGACCTGCCTGGCTCACATGGGCTAATGATGGCAGACCGCTGGGTCACCCTCCATTGAACATCGACTATCGTCTCGATTAATCGACAGAAAGTCTTGGGTGTGTCACACGCCCGCGGCTATAATCCCTGCCGTTTCACATGGTCCCCCGCAGTGGTGACCATCCCGCCACCCAGCCGAGGGGCGCTGCAGCAGGTTCGTCCTGTCAGGCTCGGTTGGGGCGTTGTTCGCGCAAGCGAACGCTCAACGCACAACGGCGCCCATTCGCACACTACGAATGGAGGCTCTCAATGAGCGCTGTAAACACGCCTGCTGGTTTTTCCGACTTCAAGGTCGCCGACATCTCCCTGGCCGACTGGGGCCGCAAGGAAGTCATCATCGCCGAATCGGAAATGCCGGCACTGATGGGCCTGCGCCGCAAGTACCAAGCCGAGCAACCGCTCAAGGGCGCGAAGATCATCGGCTGCATCCACATGACCATCCAGACCGCCGTGCTGATCGAGACCCTGGTCGCCCTGGGCGCCGAAGTACGCTGGTCGTCGTGCAACATCTTCTCCACCCAGGACCAGGCCGCCGCCGCCATCGCCGCCGCCGGCATCCCGGTGTTCGCCTGGAAAGGTGAAACCGAGCAGGAATACGAGTGGTGCATCGAGCAGACCATCCTGAAAGACGGCCAGCCATGGGACGCCAACATGGTCCTGGACGACGGCGGTGACCTGACCGAAATCCTGCACAAGAAATACCCGGCCATGCTGGACAAGATCCACGGCGTGACCGAAGAGACCACCACCGGCGTGCACCGCCTGCTCGACATGCTGGCCAAGGGCGAGCTGAAAGTCCCGGCGATCAACGTCAACGACTCGGTCACCAAGAGCAAGAACGACAACAAGTACGGCTGCCGTCACAGCCTGAACGACGCCATCAAGCGCGGTACCGACCACCTGCTGTCGGGCAAGCAGGCCCTGGTGATCGGCTACGGCGACGTGGGCAAGGGCTCGGCCCAGTCCCTGCGTCAGGAAGGCATGATCGTCAAGGTCACCGAAGTCGACCCGATCTGCGCCATGCAGGCCTGCATGGACGGCTTCGAAGTGGTCTCGCCGTTCAAGGACGGCATCAACACCGGCACCGAAGCCGGCATCAACAAGGACCTGCTGGGCCGCATCGACCTGATCGTCACCACCACCGGTAACGTCAACGTCTGCGACGCCAACATGCTCAAGGCCCTGAAGAAGCGCGCCGTGGTCTGCAACATCGGCCACTTCGACAACGAGATCGACACCGCTTTCATGCGCAAGAACTGGGCATGGGAAGAGGTCAAGCCACAGGTGCACAAGATCCACCGCACCGGTGCTGGCGTGTTCGACCCGCAGAACGACGACTACCTGATCCTGCTGGCCGAAGGCCGCCTGGTGAACCTGGGCAACGCCACCGGCCACCCAAGCCGCATCATGGACGGCTCGTTCGCCAACCAGGTCCTGGCGCAGATCTTCCTGTTCGAGCAGAAGTTCGCCGAACTGCCAGCCGCCAAGAAGGCCGAGCGCCTGACCGTGGAAGTGCTGCCGAAGAAGCTGGACGAGGAAGTGGCCCTGGAGATGGTCCGCGGCTTCGGCGGCGTGGTCACCCAACTGACCCCGCAGCAGGCCGAGTACATCGGTGTGACCGTCGAAGGTCCGTTCAAGCCGGACGCCTACCGCTACTAAGCAGCGGCGCCAGCGCCGGGCAATCGCCCTGGCGCTGGCTGGCAACGCGTCGAACCGATGTCCGAGCCAGGCCGGCCCCAACCGTCCTGGCTTTTATTTGCAGGTAGCCGCCCCGGGCGCGCCACCGAAGGAACGAGAGATGTCACAAGAACGCCGCTACAGTTTCGAGTTCTTCCCCACCAAGACCGACGCCGGCCACGAGAAGCTGATGGGCGTCGCCCGCCAGCTGGCCAGCTACAACCCGGACTTCTTCTCCTGCACCTACGGTGCCGGGGGCTCGACCCGCGACCGCACGCTGAACACCGTGCTGCAGCTGGAAAGCGAAGTGAAGGTCCCTGCTGCTCCGCACCTGTCCTGTGTGGGTGACAGCAAGGACGACCTGCGTGCCCTGCTCGCCGAGTACCAGGCCGCCGGCATCAAGCGCATCGTCGCCCTGCGTGGCGACCTGCCGTCGGGCATGGGCATGGCCAGCGGCGAGCTACGCTACGCCAGCGACCTGGTCGAGTTCATCCGCCAGGAAACCGGCGACCACTTCCACCTGGAGGTCGCCGCCTACCCGGAGATGCACCCGCAAGCGCGCAACTTCGAGACGGATCTCGCCAACTTCGTGCACAAGGTCAAGTCCGGCGCCGACAGCGCCATCACCCAGTACTTCTTCAACGCCGACAGCTACTTCTACTTCGTCGAGCGCGCGCAGCAACTGGGCGTGGACATCCCGGTGGTGCCCGGCATCATGCCGATCACCAACTACAGCAAGCTGGCACGTTTCTCCGATGCCTGCGGCGCCGAGATCCCGCGCTGGATCCGCAAGCAGCTGGAAGCCTATGCCGACGACACCGCCAGCATCCAGGCCTTCGGCGAGGAAGTGATCACCCGCATGTGCGAACAACTGCTGCAAGGCGGCGCACCGGGCCTGCACTTCTACACGCTCAACCAGGCCGAGCCGAGCCTGGCGATCTGGAATAACCTGAAGCTGCCACGCTGATGGTCGTGGACAAGGCTTTGGCGCAGGTCAAAGCCTTGTTCATTCGCGCTTGTGCCGCAGGCCCCCGCGACCAGTGTTCACTGGCCTTGCCCGGGTTCGCAGCGTACTCTCCCGCCATGCGCACGCTCATCCTCCCTTTCCTGCTGTTGCTGCTCGCCGGCCTGAGCCCGTTGGCCCATGCCGAACGCCTGCGCATCGTCAGCGACGACTGGGCGCCGTACCTCTACCAGGAAAACGGTCAGCCCAAAGGCATCGACTACGAAGTCACCAACGAGGTGTTCAAGCGTCTGGGCGTCGAGGTGCAATGGCAGTTCCTGCCCTGGCGGCGCTGCCTGGCCATGATCGAGCAGGGCCTGGCGGACGCGGTGATGGATATTTTCCGGGTCGACTCGCGCCAGGGTTACCTGGTCTACCCGGACGAGCCCATGTCAGAGGTCGAGTTCGTCCTCTACCAGGCCCGCTCACGCCCCCACCCGGTCGAGCGCCTCGAAGACCTGGCTGGGCTGACCGTGGGCACCTCGCCGGGCTATGTCTACGACGGCAGCTTCGCCGAATCGCCGCTGTTCCGCCGCGAGCCTGCGCCCAGCCACGAGGCCAACTTCGGCAAGCTGGCGCTCGGGCGCATCGACCTGCTGGTGACCGACCGCCGGGTTGGCCGCTATGTCAGCCGTCAGCTGGGCCTGGAACAGACCGTCGAGGCGCTGCCCCTGGTGATCAGCCGCCGACCGCAGTACCTGGGGCTGGCCCGCAAGCCCGGCCGCGAGCAGCTGGCACAGGCGTTCAGCGATGAACTGCGACGCTTCAAGCAGGAGCCGGCCTATGCGGCGATCAACGCCCGCTACCTGGGCAATCGGGATTTTCCTTTCGCCGTTGAGCAGCAGGAACGCAGCACACCCTGATTGCTCTGTTATACTCGGGCCTTCCCGCCAGGCTCACGCCCGGACGCTCGGCCTCGCAACAGGCATCTCGACCCGCAGCAGCGCACCTTGCGCGCCGCCTGCAGGCATCCAGGATGCGCCGTGAACGCCCAGCTGGACCGGACGCGATCGCATCCCTCCGATGCCCGTCGCGCCAGGCAGAACACCCCATCGGGCCCAGCCCCCACGAGAACAGGATTGCCCATGTCCTTTGCTTCCCTCGGTCTCTCCGAGGCTCTTGTCCGCGCTATCGAGGCAGCGGGCTACACCCAGCCCACTCCGGTGCAACAGCGGGCCATTCCCGCCGTGTTGCAAGGTCGCGACCTGATGGTCGCCGCCCAGACAGGTACTGGTAAAACCGGCGGCTTCGCGCTCCCCATCCTCGAGCGCCTGTTCCCGGGTGGCCACCCCGACAAATCGCAACGCCACGGCCCGCGCCAGCCGCGCGTGCTGGTGCTGACCCCGACCCGCGAGCTGGCCGCCCAGGTGCATGACAGCTTCAAGGTCTATGCCCGCGACCTGAACTTCATCAGCGCCTGCATCTTCGGCGGCGTCGGCATGAACCCGCAGGTCCAGGCCATGGCCAAGGGCGTCGACGTCCTGGTCGCCTGCCCGGGTCGTTTGCTCGACCTGGCCGGCCAGGGCAGCGTCGACCTCTCGCGGGTCGAAATCCTGGTGCTGGACGAAGCCGACCGCATGCTCGACATGGGCTTCATCCACGACGTCAAGAAAGTGCTGGCGCGCCTGCCGGCCAAGCGCCAGAACCTGCTGTTCTCGGCGACGTTCTCCAAGGACATCACCGACCTCGCCGACAAGCTGCTGCACAACCCCGAGCGCATCGAGGTCACGCCGCCGAACACCACCGTCGAGCGCATCGAGCAGCGCGTCTACCGCCTGCCGGCCAGCCACAAGCGTGCCCTGCTGGCGCATCTGATCACCCTGGGTGCCTGGGAGCAGGTACTGGTGTTCACCCGCACCAAGCACGGCGCCAACCGCTTGGCCGAGTACCTCGAGAAGCACGGCCTGACTGCCGCGGCGATCCACGGCAACAAGAGCCAGAACGCCCGCACCAAGGCCCTGGCCGACTTCAAGGCCAACACCGTGCGCGTGCTGGTCGCCACCGACATCGCCGCCCGCGGCCTGGACATCGACCAGTTGCCTCACGTGGTCAACTTCGAGCTGCCCAACGTCGAGGAAGACTACGTTCACCGCATCGGCCGCACCGGCCGTGCCGGTCGCTCGGGCGAGGCCATCTCGATGGTCGCCCCGGACGAAGAGAAGCTGCTCAAGAGCATCGAGCGCGTCACCAAGCAAAAGATCCCGGATGGCGACCTGATGGGCTTCGACGCCTCCCAGGTCGAGGCCGAGAAGCCGGAAGTCCGCGAGCGCCAGCAGAACACTGGCCGCGGTGGCCGCAACCAGCAACCTCGCGGCGAAGGCGGCAAGGAAGGCAGTGGCGGACGCAAGGACAAGGGCAAGGACAAAGGCCGCAACAAACCTGCGGGCGAGAAGCAGGCCGACAAGGAAAAGGCCGGCGACAAGCAGCAGCAAGGCCAGCAGCAGCGCAAGCCGCGTGACAAGAAGCCACGCCAGCAGCAGGCTGCACAGGGCCAGAAGGCCATCCCTTTGGCTCCCGCCGATCGTGACCCGGAAGAGTTCCTGGACGACGATGTGGATAACTTCGGCAACCGCGCCGACTACGTCAGCCCTTACCAGAATGCCAAGAACCATGGGCGCAACCGTCGCCCAGGTGGCAATGGCGGACAAGGTCAAGGGCAAGGCCAACGCAGCGGCGGTGGTCAGGCGCAAGGTCAAGGTCGTGGCAATGGCCAACAGCGCCAAGGCCAGGGCTCGGGTGAAAAACGCCCGCGCAACGGTGGTGGCAGCAATGGCGGTGCTCGTCGTGACAACAACGGCGGCCGTAACCGCCGTGACGAATCGGCTCGCCAGGAACCAGCCGTGCGTAACCCGCGCGAGTCGCAGAGCGCGCCGGTGATCATTCGCAAGGAATCCAAGCTCGACCGTTACCCGACGCCCGAGCAACTGGACGACCTGCCGAGCCGCCCACGCGGTGAGCGTCCGGCGTTGCTGACCCGCAAGGGCTGATCGAAACACCGAGGGGCTGCTATGCAGCCCTTTCGCGGCACAAGGCCGCTCCTACAGGTTCAGTGCAGCCCTTTGGCTTAGCGCAGTACCTGTAGGAGCGGCCTTGTGCCGCGAAAGGGCCGCGTAGCGGCCCCTCGGTCTTTCAGCTAACGCTAATTACTTCTGCTTCACACCTTCGACGCTGATATCCAGGTCCAGGGTCTGGGAGGTCGGGCCTGGGCCTTTGATCCCGAAGTCGTTCAGGTTCAGCGTGGTCTTGGCGTTGAAGCCAGCACGCTCGCCACCCCACGGGTCCTTGCCTTCACCGTTGAACACAGCCTTGAAGGTGACCGGCTTGGTCACGCCGTGCAGGGTCAGGTCGCCGGTAACGTCGGCAGTCTTCTCACCGGTCGACTTGACGGCGGTGGAGACGAACTTGGCCTGCGGGTACTTCTTCACATCGAGGAAGTCGGCGCTGGCGATGTGCTTGTCACGCTCGGCGTGGTTCGACCACAGGCTGGCGGTCTTCAGGTCGACGCTGATCTTGCTGGCCTCGGGCTTGGCGCTGTCCCAGGTGAAGTTGCCGTCGAAGTCCTTGAAGGTGCCGTGGATGAAGCTGTAGCCCAGGTGGCTGATCTTCCAGTCAACGAACGCGTGCTGGCCTTCCTTGTCGATCTTGTATTCGGCGGCCATGGCCTGGCCGGCGGAGATCAGGGCGGTACCGAGCGCCAGAGCGGCAAAAGTCTTTTTCAACATCCTTACTTCCTTCCTTTGCAATTGAGGTTGAGAGTCAAGCTTTGCGGCCCAGCATGCGGGTCAGGGTCGCGTCACGGTCGATGAAATGGTGCTTGAGTGCCGCCAGGGCATGCAGTACCGCGAAAATCACCAGGCCCCAGGCCAGCCAGAGGTGGATCACCCCGGCGGTGTCGGCCTGGTCAGGCAGGTCGCTGATCAGCGCCGGCACCTCGAACAGGCCGAACACCGGAATGCCGACACCGTCGGCGGTGGAAATCAGGTAGCCGGCGACCATCACCGCGAACAGGCCCAGGTACAGCGCCAGGTGGCCCAGCTTGGCGGCCAGGCGGGTGACCTTGCCATGGTTGGCCGGTGCCGGCGGTGGCGGGCTGATGAAACGCCAGAGCACGCGTAGCAGCATGGCGGCCAGCAACACCAGGCCGATGCTCTTGTGCAGATCAGGCCCGGACTTGCGCCATGGGCTGTAGTAGTCGAGGCCGACCATCCACAGGCCCAGGCCGAACAGGCCGAAGACCGCCAGCGCCACGCCCCAGTGCAGGACGATGCTGACCAGGCCATAGCGGGAAGATGAGTTGCGCAGTTGCATGTTGGCGTATTCCCCGTGAAAGCTGCGCACAAGACTAGCGCGTAATGCATCGAATAAAAGCGTAAAAAATTGCTTCGGATTATCTAAAAATCCGATATTTAGTCTGCAAGCTTCCTATTAAGGAAACATTAACGATAGTCGTTTGGATGTGCCGACGCCATCGCGGGGGCCCGCGATGGCGGCTATAGCGAGATCAGCCGGCCTTGGCCTGGCTGTCGACCACTGGCTTCTTGGTCGGTTCCGACTTGGCGGTGGCCTTCTTCGCCGGCGCCGGCTTGGCAGCGGGCTTGTGTGCCTGCTTGGCCGCGGGCTTGGCTGGAGCAGGCTTGGTGGCGGCAGGTTTAACCGCTTCCTCCTTGGCCACAGGTGCCGGGGCGACCGGGGCGGGGGCGGGTGCAGGCGCCGGGGCGATCTCCTCGGACTTGGCGATCGGCGCGGTCTTGACCTCTGGCTTGTCAGCAGCACCGAACAGGCGCGAGAAGAAGCCCGGCTTGTCCTGCTTGGCCTCCTCGACCTTCACAGGCTCGGCCTTGGCCGGAGCCTTGTCGGAACCGCCACCGAACAGGTTGGAGAAGAACCCGCCCTTGTCCTTCGTCGCCACCGCACCCGCCGCTCCGGCGGCGGCTGCGGCGGCAACCGGCGCGACCTTGGCCGGGTCGAAGGACTTGCCCGCAGCCAGGTCCTGGACCTGGCCCGCGGCGCGCTGGCCGCTGCGCAGGGCGCCTTCGAGGGTGCCCGGGTAGAGTGCGTCGGTATGCTCGCCGGCAAAGGCGATGCGCTGGACCGGACGCTCCCACAGACGCCAGTACTTGCTGATTTGTCCTGGGCCGTAGGCCAGGTAGGCGCCCCCCATGCCGGCATCGGTGCTGTAACGGCGCACTTCGTAACCGGTGAAGGCGCCACGGGCTTGCGGGTAGAAGGCGTGCAGGCGGATCAGCACCTGGTCGACCATCTGCTTGTCACCGAAGGCCTGCAGCAAGCGAGCGTTGTCGCCGGACAGGTTGATCACCACGTTGGCGCCACCCTTGAGCGCCGGCTCGATCCACAGCATGCCCAGGCCGGTGTTGGAGAAGATCTCGCCGGACATGCGCGCACGGCTTTCCCATACCGGGTTCTTGAACTTGAGCATCAGTTGGTCGCGCCAGCCGTAGTTGGTGCCCTTCAGCGCGGTCAGGTGCTGGTTGTCCAGGCCCGGAGTCATCTGGATCCTGGCCAGGGCCCGCAGCGGCACGGCCATGACCAGGTAATCGGCCTGGTAGCCGACGGCACCGACCTTGACCGTCACCCCGTCCTTGTCTTGGACAATGGCGGTGACCGGCGAGCTGGTCTTGATGGTCTTGAGTTGCTTGACGAAGGCCTGGGCCAGCACCGGGCTGCCGCCTGGCAGACGCGCGGCGCGCAGGTCGCGATCGCTGACGTTGCGGTAGACGCGGCTCTGCTGGGCGAAATACAGCAACGACAGGCGCGATGGCTCGTCGTAACGAGTGCGGATCTGCTGGTTGACCAGCTGACGGGCGGTTGCCGGCAGTTGCAGCTTGTCCAGCCAGGTGGACACGTTCATCTGATCGAGGGCGAACAGGGTACTGTTGGCCGCCGGGTTCAGCGGGTCCTCGATGGAGCGGGCCAGGTCGTCGAGGGTCTTCTCATAACGCTTGAGGGCCTCGGCGGTAGCCGGTTGCTTGGTGGCGAGATCGGCAGCGCTGAAATACTCGCCGTCGATCAGGTAGCCGGGGTTACGCACGAACTCCGGTGCTGGCAGGGTACCGACCTTGAACCGCTCCAGGTACTGGTTGAGCACCGGCTGGGTCTTGCTGTTGCCAATCCACTCGCTGGTGGCCAGCCCCGAACGCCCACCCATGCCCGATTTGGCTTCCAGCAGGGTGACCTGCCAGCCCTTGGCCTGCAGCTCATAGGCTGCTGTCAGGCCTGCCAGGCCACCACCGACGACGATCGCCGTCTTGTCCTTGGCCAGCGCGGCACCGCTGGACACCCCGATCAATACCAACGCGCACAGGCGCACCCAAGCAGCAGCCATGATGGCGAACTCCGGTTAGAGAAGCGATAGAAGAGACGGGGAAGAATGCCCCGGGAGAGATGCGTTAAGAATACGTCACCTCTGCCGACCCTGCCACCGCAGTGACATCAAGTGCTTTTGGCAACTGGTAATTTTGTCAGTTGTACCTCACGCCACCACGACAGCAAGCTGCGATCAGGCCAACACCCAAATGGACAAGATCGTGCCTTGCATAGCGCCATTCGACCTCATCCTCTCACCGCCCCAAGCGAAACTGAACTGGAACACCACGTCAGCCTGGAGCATGCGTACCCAAGGTCAGGTAGAAATCGAGAATTACGTCACCGACGAATGGCAAATGGCCAAGGAATTGACCCTGCTGGGTGAATGCGACGTCACGATCGATTTCGGTCGCCTCGTCCATGGCCTGTCGTTCGAGCTGGACATCTGCAGATTCGGCAAGGGCATCAGCCAAGCGTACTGGCTCGAACTCTATGACGGCGAGAGCGTATTTGTGCGCGGCCCGGGCCAATACGGCCGCCACGTGCACACGCTGGATCGCCCTGTCTTGAGCCTGACCATCTGCACATGGCCACGCTCCGTCGTGCGCCTGCGTGAGCTGCAATGGTCGCTGGTCCAGCTTCAATGAGGTAGCCGCGTCCCAACGGTTGTCCTGCCGTACGGCATTGCTTAGGCTTACGCGGTCAAACCGAGCCGTAACGCCAGGAGAAGTGCCCATGGGCCTCAACGATCAGTGGATGCAACGCGACCTCAAGGTCCTGTGGCACCCCTGCACCCAGATGAAAGACCACGAGCAGCTGCCGCTGATCCCGATCCGCCGCGGCGAGGGCGTGTGGCTCGAGGACTTCGAGGGCAAGCGCTACCTGGACGCGGTCAGCTCCTGGTGGGTCAATGTTTTCGGCCATGCCAACCCGCGCATCAACCAGCGCATCAAGGATCAGGTCGACCAGCTCGAGCACGTGATCCTGGCTGGTTTCAGCCACCAGCCGGCGATCGAGCTTTCCGAGCGCCTGGTGGCGATGACGCCGGCGGGTCTCGACCGGGTGTTCTACGCCGACAATGGCTCGTCGTGCATCGAAGTGGCGCTGAAGATGAGCTTCCACTACTGGCAGAACATCGGCAAACCGCAGAAAAAACGCTTCGTCACCCTGACCAACAGCTACCACGGCGAGACCATCGCGGCGATGTCGGTGGGCGACGTGCCGCTGTTCACCGAGACCTACAAGGCGCTGCTGCTGGACACCATCAAGGTGCCGAGCCCGGACTGCTACCTGCGCCCCGAAGGCATGGGCTGGGAGGAGCACTCACGGAACATGTTCGCGGCCATGGAGCAGACCCTGGCCGAACACCACGCCAGCATCGCTGCGGTGATCGTCGAGCCGCTGATCCAGGGCGCCGGCGGCATGCGCATGTACCACCCGGTGTACCTCAAGCTGCTGCGCGAGGCCTGCGACCGTTACGATGTGCACCTTATCCACGACGAAATCGCCGTGGGCTTCGGCCGCACCGGCACGATGTTCGCCTGCGAGCAGGCCGGCATCCGCCCGGACTTCCTGTGCCTGTCCAAGGCCCTGACCGGCGGCTACCTGCCACTGGCCGCCTGCCTGACCACCGACAAGGTGTACCAGGCCTTCTACGACGACTACCCGACCCTGCGCGCCTTCCTCCACTCGCACAGCTACACCGGCAACCCGCTGGCCTGCGCCGCGGCCCTGGCGACCCTGGACATCTTCGAACAGGACAACGTCATCGAGGCCAACAAGGCCCTGTCGGCGCGCATGGCCAGCGCCACCGCGCACCTGGCCGACCACGCCCATGTCGCCGAGATCCGCCAGACCGGCATGGCCCTGGCCATCGAGATGGTCCAGGACAAGGCCAGCAAGACCGCCTACCCCTGGCAGGAGCGCCGCGGTCTGAAAGTCTTCGAACATGCCCTGAGTCGTGGCGCGCTGCTGCGCCCGCTGGGCAGCGTGGTGTACTTCCTGCCGCCCTACGTGATCACCCCGGAGCAGATCGACTTCCTGGCCGAGGTGGCCAGCGAAGGGATCGACATTGCCACCCGCGACAGCGTCAGCGTGGCGGTACCCGCCGATTTCCACCCCGATTTCCGCGATCCGGGCTAGGCCCATGCCTTCACACGGCCCCCTGTAGGAGCGGCCTCGTGCCGCGAAAGGGCTGCGGAGCAGCCCCAGGTTTTCAGCTTCGCAGCAGAAACCGCCGGGGCCGCTTTGCGGCCCTTTCGCGGCACAAGGCCGCTCCTACAGGGGCGATGCCCCTAATTAGATTCCGAGTAGAACCATGAGACTCTCCCGCTTCTTCATCGACGCCCCGCTTGGCCTTGGCGAGCACGAGCTCCCCGAAGCCCAGGCCCACTACATCGGCCGCGTGCTGCGCATGGCCGCCGGCGACGCCGTACAGCTGTTCGACGGCAGCGGCCAGGAATACCTCGGCCAACTGCTCGAGGTGGGCAAGAAAAGCGTGCGCGTCAGCCTCGACCAGGCTCTCCCCGGCCAGGCCGACTCGCCGCTGCACATTCACCTCGGCCAGGGCCTGTCCCGCGGCGAGCGCATGGACTGGGCGATCCAGAAGGCCACCGAACTGGGTGTCAACGAAATCACCCCGATCGTCAGCGAGCGCTGCGAAGTGCGCCTGAAGGACGAGCGTGCCGACAAGCGCCTGGCCCACTGGCGCCAGGTGGCGATCAGTGCCTGCGAACAGTGCGGTCGCTCGACCCTGCCAGTGATCCACCCACCGGTCACCCTGGTCGAATGGCTCAAGGGCACCGAGGCCGACCTCAAGCTGGTGCTGCACCCGGTGGCCGAACCGCTGACCAGCCATGAAAAACCAGCAAAGCTGGCCTTCCTGATCGGCCCGGAAGGCGGCCTGAGCGATGCGGAAGTCGAGCAGGCCAAGGCCAGCGGCTACCACGCCGCCCGCCTCGGTCCACGGGTACTGCGCACCGAGACCGCGCCGGTGGTGGCGTTGTCGGTGGCCCAGCAGTTGTGGGGCGATTTCTAACTAACGCACGTAGAAGAATACCGCGACGAAGTGCATCAGGCTGCCGGCAATGACGAACAGGTGCCAGATGCCATGCCAATGGCGGAACCGGCTATCGAAGGCGAAGAAAATGATGCCGACGGTGTAGAACACGCCGCCGGCCGCCAGCCAGGCAAAGCCGGCGCCGCCCAGGCTGTGCAGCAGCGGCTTGACCGCCACCAGCACGATCCAGCCCATCAGTGCGTAGATGACGATTGACAGGATCCTCGCCTCCGAGCGCGGCTTGATCTCCTGCAGCATGCCGATCAGCGCCAGCCCCCAGACCACCCCGAACAGGCTCCAGCCCCACGGCCCACGCAGGCTCACCAGGCAGAATGGCGTGTAGCTGCCGGCGATCAGCAGATAGATCGACAGGTGGTCGAGCTTGCGCATGACGCGTTTCGCTCGTCCTCGCGTGCTGTGATAGAGGGTGGAGATGCTGTAGAGCAACAGCAGCGTGAAACCGTAGATGGAAAAGCTGACGATCTTCCAGGGATCGCCCTGCAGGCCGGCCACGACAATCAGCCAGACCGCGCCAATGCAGGCCAGGACCGCACCGACCAGGTGGGTCCAGGCGTTGAAACGTTCACCATGGTACATGCAAGCAAAGACCTCGCTACGCCGCTCGGATTCCTGACAGGCCGCTCCCACACCTTGTCGTGGGAGCGGTCTTGCCCCGCGATAGGGCCCGCCCAGACACCATCCTAATCGGCTACAGGTTGCAGTTGCGCGTCACGCACCAATCTTTCCAACCCCGCCAGGTCAGGCACCCGCGCCACCTGTTCACCCACCTGCACTGCCGCCAGCTCCAGCCCCGCCAACGGCACATCGACATAATTCAGCTGGCTGTCGAGCTTGCACGAGCGCGGGATCCCCTGCAGCAGCAATGCCAGATAACGCAACCCGGTATCCCCCAGGGCGTTGAGCACCACCACCCGCGCCCGCTCGCCGCAGGGGGTCTGCCCGCCGCAGGCCGCTTCGAAGCCGATCAGCGGCAACCGTTGTTGGCGCCAGTCGACCCAGCCCAGGTGCCAGGCCGGCTCCCCCGGTTCACAGGCGATGACACGGTGACCGATCAGTTCGGCCACTGCCACGTTGGGCAACACCAGGGTGCGGTCACCCAGGGGCAGCAGCAACCCGGTCAGGCTGCTGCGCTGACCGGCGATATGTTCAAGCATGGGGTCGGCTCCAGTGGGCGATGCTCTGCAGCAGCACCGATTCCTGGTACGGCTTGCCGAGGTAGTCGTTGACGCCGATGGCCATGGCCCGGTCGCGGTGCTTCTGGCCCGTACGCGAGGTGATCATGATGATCGGCAGCTGGCTCAGGCGCTCATCGCGACGGATCCGCGTGGCCACTTCGAAGCCGTCCATGCGCGGCATCTCGATATCCAGCAACAACACATCCGGACGGTGCTCTTCGAGCAGCGCCATGGCATCGACGCCGTCCTTGGCCGTCAGCACGCTCATGCCGTGCCGCTCGAGCAGGCGACTGGTGACCTTGCGCACGGTCACCGAGTCGTCCACCACCATCACCAGCAACGGCCGCCGGGGCACCGGGCCAGTCAGCCCATGCGCCCCCTCGGCCACGCCCGGCAGCCGCGCCAGGCGCCGTTGCTGCCCGCGCAACTGGCCGAGCAGGTCGAGAATCAGCACCACCCGCCCGTCCCCCAGCAGGGTGGCGCCGGACAGTCCCGGCACCGCGGCGAACTGCGGGCCGAGGCTCTTGACCACGATCTCGCGGCTGGGCGACAGGCTGTCGACCTGGATGGCGAACGACTGCTCATGGGAGTGGGTCAGCAGCACCGGCAGCGGCACGCTCTGGCCTAGCAGCCCGGGCTGGCCGCCGCCCTGCAGCAGGTCGCCGAGGTAGCGCAGCGCGTAATCGTGGCCGGCATAGCTGTAGCGTGGCGGGTCGAGCCGGTAGCAGGCCTCCAGCTCCGCCGGTGGCACACGCACGATGCCCTCGATGGTGTTCAGCGGGATGGCGTACTGCTCGTCTTCCACGTGCACCATCAGCGCCCGGTTCACCGACACGGTAAACGGCAGGCGGATCAGGAAACGCGCGCCCTTGCCGGGGCTGGACTCGATGCTCATCGAGCCGCCCAGTTGCTTGACCTCTTCATGGACCACGTCCATGCCCAGGCCGCGCCCGGAGATCTGGGTGATCTTCTCGGCCGTGGAGAACCCGGGGCGCAGGATGAACTGCAGGATCTCGTGGTCGCTCAGGCGCGCCTGCGGATCGAGCAGGCCGCGCTTGATCGCCTTGTTGCGCACCGCCTCCAGCGGCACCCCTGCGCCGTCGTCGCTCATCTCGATGACGATGTCGGCGCCTTCGTGCAGCAAGTTCAGGTGGATGGTGCCCTGCTCCGGCTTGCCGGCCGCCAGGCGCGCCTCGCGGGCCTCAAGGCCATGGTCGACGGCGTTGCGCAGCATGTGTTCCAGCGGCGCGACCATGCGTTCGAGCACGCTGCGGTCGAGCTCGCCCTCGGCATTGCCGACCACCAGCTCGA
Source organism: Pseudomonas sp. 2hn (assembly GCF_019646095.1). NCBI lineage: Bacteria > Pseudomonadati > Pseudomonadota > Gammaproteobacteria > Pseudomonadales > Pseudomonadaceae > Pseudomonas > Pseudomonas sp. 2hn. The sequence goes on from NZ_CP081016.1 coordinate 5,384,933, forward strand.
CCTGCTTGCCCAACTCGCTGGCCACCTGCCGCACCACCCGCTGCAAACGGGGCACCAGCCGCTCGAATGGCACCATCAGGGTGGCGGTCAGGCCCTCCTGCAGCTGGCTGTTGACCCGTGCCTGCTGCTGCAGGAGGCTGTAGGCTTCCTGGGCCCTCTGCAGCAGGGTTTCCTTCAGGTCGAGCAGGTCCGAGGTGGACTCGAACAGCGCCCGCGACAATTGCTGCAGCTGGGAATGGCGGTCCATCTCCAGCGGGTCGAAATCGTCATAGGCGTCACCCTCGAACTGGTGACGGCTGGAAATCCGCCCCTGGGTCTCGATGTCCAGGCGCAGCAGCTGGTCGCGCATGCGCTCCAGCGTGGTTTCCATCTCGTTCAGCGCAAACTGGGCGTCATTCACCTGCTGCTCGATGCGCCCGCGGATCACCGAGTGCTCACCGGCCAGGTTGCCCAGGTCATCGAGCAGTTCGGCATCGACCTTGACCATGTCACCCGCCCGCTCGGGGGCGGCGGCCGGGGTCTCGGCGGGAGCGACTTCGGCTTGGGGCTGGCCAGCGGCGCTGTCAGTCAGGGCGGCGCTGGAAAAGTTGCGGATGTAGTCGATCAGCGCCGTGGCCGCATGCAGCGGCTCGCCCAGGCGCGCCGCATCGAGCATGTGCGCCAGACGGTCATGGCAGTTCTGCAGCAGGCTGAACAGGGCCGGCGTCGACGGCAGGCGCCCGGCGGCCAGCAATTCGTAGAGGAACTCCAGTTCGTGGGCAAGGTCGCCGATAGCGGCAATCTCGACCATGCGCGCGCCGCCCTTGAGCGTGTGCAGGTCGCGCAGCAGGTTCTCCACCTCGACCGTGTTGCGCGGGTCGGCCTGCCAGCGCGCCAGGGACTCGGCGGCGCTCTCGAGGATATCGGAGCTCTCTTCGAGGAAAACCTCCAGCAGCTCCTTGTCGCCCTCGGTTTCTTCGTTGTCGTCCTGCGGCTCGGAGGCGACGGGAGGCGGGGCGCTGTGGCGGAACTCGCGCAATTCGCCCAGCAACGCCACCGCCGACAGCGGTGCCTGGCCCTCGCGCAGGCTGCGCAGCATTTCGGCCAGGGCGTCATGGCTGCGCCGGAGCAGCTCGAACAGTGCCGGGCTGGCACCCAGCCGGCGGTCCACCAAGCCTTCGTAGAGCAGCGCCAGCTCCTGGGCCAGCACCTCGACGGCGCCGATCGCCGCCATCTGTGCCCCGCCCTTGAGGGTGAGCACATCGTGCTGCAGCGCCGACAGCGGCGACAGGCTGTCCGGATCGGCCTTCCATTGCCGCAAGGCCTGGTCGGCACCGTCAAGGATATCCCCGGCCTCTTCGAGGAACAGCTCGACCACCGCCGGGTCCGGCAACTCGCCTGGCGCCGTAAGCACCGTGACACCGTTCGCCCCGACCAAACCCAATGCTGCAGGGTCGAGGGCATCATCGAGCAGGCCATGCAGGGCCGCCAGGCATTCGGGCCGGGGATTCGGGTCCTGGCCGGCGGCTATCTCGTCGAACAGGTCGAGCAGCGCCTCATGGGCTTGCCGGGCGACGGCGAAGAAGCGCGGCGTGACGGCCAGGCTGCCCTCCTCCACCGCACCGTACAGGTCGAGCAGCCCTTCGCAGATCTCATCCACCTGCCACAACTCGGCCTGGTGCGCGCCGTGACCGAGGGTGGTCATCTCCTCGAGCAGCAGGTGCAACTCATGGTGTTGCGCGGGGTCGCCCTGCCAGTTGGCGAGCCGCGCCTCCGCATCGAGCAGGATATCCATGCCCATGGTCAAGAAAGTGGCCGTCAGCTGCGGATCGCGTCGGAGCCGGCGCGGCGGATGCGGCTCGGCCTGGAGTTGGGCCAACCGGGCGTCAACCGTCTGCCCGACCTGTTCGATCAGCCCGGCGGCCCCTGGGATCGGCGCCAGCGGCGTGCTGCCCAGCTGGGCCAGGCCCAGATGGAACAGCGCGCGCGCCGCCTCCAGCAGTTCGATCTCGGCCACTTGCAGGGGCAACTGGTGCCCCTTGTATTCACGCACCAGGCGGTCGAGGGCGGTGGCCAGTTCCGCGACCGGCATCACGCCGGCCATGGCGGCGCTGCCCTTGAGGGTGTGCAGGGCGCGTTGCAGGCTGTCGTTGACCGCGCTGCCCCGGCCGTCGACCGTCTGCAGGAACCCGTCGAGCCCGGCCAAATGGCCCTGGGCCTCGTTGCGGAAGATCTCAAGCAAGTGCGGATCGAGGCCATCGATACTGGCGCTGGCCGGTGTGTCGTTGAGCGCCAACGCATGCAGGTGCCCGGCCAGCTGCTCGATCTCGGCCGTGGGCGGCAATTGGCTGGCGGCGAAATCAGCGAGCAGGTCGGGCAGGCGCACGAACACCTGCTGCAGCGCCACCAAGCCTTCGGCGCTGAGCACGATGCGCCCTTCCAGCACCCGATTGAGCAGGTGCTCGGCGCCCCAGGCCAGCTCGGCCACGGCTTCGGCATGGACCATCCGCCCGCTGCCCTTGAGGGTGTGCAGTGCCCGCCGCACCTCGATCAACGCCTCGCGCAGGCCGTTGTCGGCTCGCCAGCGCAGCCATTGGCGCTCGATTTCCGGCAGCAGCTCGCCAGCCTCTTCGAGGAACACCTCGCGCAACTCATCGTCGATGCCGTCCAGCGCCTGCTCACCGCCCGCAGCTGACGTGTCGCGCACGCACTGCACGCCCAGCGCGGCCAGGCTGGCGTGGGCCATGTCGATGAAGCGCTGGGCGTCGGCCAGCGGATCGGCCACCCGCCATTGCAGCCAGGCCTCGCCGGCACTCAGGGCATCGGCCAGGTGCGCCAGTTCGTCCGCTTGCGGCTCCTCCTCCAGGTGCACCAGCCAGCCTTGCACATAGCCCGCGCAACCGGCGAACACCTCGGCGGCGGCAGGCAGCATCAGCATCGCCAGCGCCCCGCGCACCTGTTGCAGCAACCCGGGCAGGGCTTGCAGACGCTGGCGTGACCAGTCGGACTCCAGGCAATCGCCGATCAGGTCCTTGGCCTGCTGCAGCACGTTGAGCGATTCGTTGAGCACCAGCTGGCGGATTTCGGCCAGGTCCGAGCCGGGCAGGCTGCCGGGGCTGATTTCCTCCAGCGGACCGACCATGCCGTTGAGGGTGGCCTCGACATACAGCAGTGCCCCGGCGACATCCATCAGCACCGCCTCGTCCACGCCGCCGTCTTTTTCGACCAGTGCCTGCAACGCCAGCACCTGGTCGATGATCACCCGTCGCGGCTGCTGGAAGCCCAGCACCGCCAGGGTATCGGCCACGTGCCGCAAGGGCGGCAGCAGCGCCTCCAGTGGCTCGCTGGGCGAGCGCTCGCCACCGACGAAGGGGTCGAGGCGGTCCTTGATGCGCATCAGGTCGTCGCACAGGGCCATCACCACCGAGCGCAGCGCATCGCGCCCGGGGCCGGCCTGCATGTGGTCGCGCCAGCTACCCAGGGACAGGTCGAGGTTGGCCAGGTCCGCCGCACCGGCCAGCCGTTGCCCCAGGTCACCCAGCAGGCTGCCCTGGGCCAGGGGTTCGGCACCGCGGCAGACCCGCAGCTGGTTGAGCAGCGGCATGACCACCAGCGGCAGGTCGTGGCGCGCGCCACGCAGGCGGTCCAGGTACGGCGGCAATTGCTCGAGCCCGCGGAACAGCGCGCCCAGGCAATCGCCACGCGGGCTCACCTGGCCGTCGGCCATGGCCCGCCCGAGCAGCTCCAGCTCTTCGGCCAGGCGCATCGCGCCCGGCAGCGCGAGCATGTGCAGGCAGCCGTGGACCTGGTGCAGGTTGTCGACGAAGAACGCCAGCATCGACAGGTCGCCCGGCTCCGCCGAGAAGCGCTCCAGGGCCTGGCGTGCCTGGCCCAGGCAATCGAGGATCGGCGCCTTGGTCCAGGCCAGGGCCACTGTGTCGTGACGCTCGCCGGGCGCGTTCAGGTTCGCCTCGTTCACGAGCGCTCCACCGGTTTGGGCAAGGTGAAGCCGGACACCGAGCGGCGCATCTCGCTGGCCATGCGCGCCAGGTGGCGGATGCTGTCAGCGGTGGCGCCGGAGCCGGCGGAGGTCTGCGCAGTGATTTGCTGGATCACCGCCATGGTGTGGGAAATCTGCCCGGCCGAGGAGGTCTGCAACTGGGCGGCGTCGGAGATGCTGTGGATAAGTTCGGCCATGGTCTGCGAAACGCCCTCGATTTCCGCCAGGGCCACCCCGGCATCCTGCGCCAGGCGCGCGCCGCGCACCACTTCGGCGGTGGTCTGTTCCATGGAAATCACCGCCTCGTTGGTGTCGACCTGGATGGTCCGTACCAGCGCCTCGATCTGCCGGGTCGCCGAGGAGGATCGCTCGGCGAGGCGCTGCACCTCGTCGGCGACCACGGCGAAGCCGCGACCGGCCTCGCCGGCCAGCGAGGCCTGGATCGCCGCGTTGAGGGCGAGGATGTTGGTCTGTTCGGCAATATCGTCGATCAGGCTGACGATGTCGCCGATCTCCTGGGAGGACTCACCCAGGCGCTTGATCCGCTTGGCGGTGTCCTGGATCTGCTCGCGGATGTTGTCCATGCCGTGGATGGTGTTGTGCACCACCTCGTTACCCTTGTTGGCGATGGCCACCGAGCGCTCGGCCACCTTGGCCGACTCGTAGGCGTGGGCCGAGACCCGGTCGATCGACTCGACCATGTCGCCCACCGCCTCGGAGGCCTCGCTGATCTGCTCGGCCTGGTGCTCGGAGGCCTTGGCCAGCTGGCGGGCGGTGTTCTGGGTGTCCTGCACGGCGGCGGCGACCTGCTCGGCGCTGTGGTTGATGGTGGCCACCAGGTCGCGCAGCTGGTCGACCGAATAGTTGATCGAGTCGGCGATGGCGCCGGTGAAGTCCTCGGTGACCGACACGGTGACGGTCAGGTCGCCGTCGGCCAGCTCCTCGATCTCGTCGAGCAGGCGCATGATCGCCTGCTGGTTGCGTTCGTTCTTCTCGGCGGTCTCGCGCAACTGGCGGTGAGTGGCACGCACCATCACCAGGCCGATGAGGATGATCGAGGCCAGCGCCAGCAGGCCGAGCACGTAGCCGCCGACGGTGTCCAGGGTGCGCCCGCCGGCCAGGTTCTCGAAGCCGTTGGCCAGGTGCGAGGCCTCGTCGAGCAAAGTCTGCGACAGGCTGAAGATGTTGCCGGCGGCCTCGCGCACGCGGAACAGCTCGGGCGAGGTCTCGAGGATCTCGTCCACCGAGCCCGAAACGAACTGGAACAGCTCGGCGATCTCGGCCAGCCGCGCCCGGGCATCGGCGTCCTCGACCCGGGTGACCTGAATCGTCGGGTTGCCGGCGAGCATGCCTTCGAGCACCTGGCCGAAGCGGCTGGCATCGCGGCCAAAGGCATCGGCGGCCTGCACCGAGGTCTCGTCGCCGGCGAGCACGGTGTTGACCGAGCCGAGAATGCGTTCGGCCAGCAGCAACTGGCGCTGGGCCACCGCCACCTGGTTGGCCGGCGCGCCGCTCTGCAGCAGGATCTCCACCACCTTCTCGTACTCGACCTGCAGTTGCGGCACGGTTTCGGCCAGGGTGGCCGCGACCTGGTGCAGCGACAGCACGGTCTGTTCGCTGGCGAGGATGGTGTCGGTGTTCTTGCGCAGGTTCTCCCAATCCTGGCGCACCGCGTCCATCTCGTCGCGCACCGTCACCGGCGCGGCGGGCAGGCCGGTGGTCTTGTCACCCTCGCGCAGGTAGCTCCAGCGCCGCTCGAAGTCGTTGCGCGCATCGCTGAGCAGCTTGAACGCCAGCGCCTTGCCCGCCGCCGCCTCGGTGGCGTTCTTGGCGATGCGCTGGGACAGCACGCGCAGCTCGCCGGCATGGCCGATGTACTGCTTGTCGTGGTTGGCCTGGGTGTTGAGGTAGGCGAAGTTGGCGAACAGCAGGACGATCGACAGGATCAGCACCACGAACAGCACGGTGATCTGCGCGGTGCTGCGCGGGCGCTGGGCCACGGCGGCCGGCGAGACGCCGGCGGTGGCAACTGAAGGTCCTGGCTTGTTCACGTCGAAAATCCTCTACAACGCCACATCGAGAAAACCCGGGGCCTGGGCCAGGGCGAACGGGCTGAAGATCGCCCAGTTGCGTTCACGGGGAAAATGGCCCTGCACGAAGGGCGCGGCCGCGCGAATCAGCGGCTGCGGCGGCGACAGCTCGAGGCTGCTCAGGACGAAGTGCTGCAGGCCGACCACCTCGTCCACCAGCAGCCCGGCGAACAGCTCCTCGTGGTCCAGCACCAGCACCCGCCGTTGCTTGCCCGTCGCCGCCGGGCCGAGGCCAAAGAACGCGCACAGGTCCATCACCGGCAACAGCCGCCCACGCAGGTTGGCCACCCCGCGAACCCACGGCTGCACGCCCGGCACCCGGCTGCTGCGGGGCTCGCGCAGCACCTCGGCAACCTCGCCCATGGGTGCGACGAACCACTGCCCGGCAATGCGAAAGCCGATGCCGCTCCACTGCTGCAGGCGGGTGTCCTGCGGTGGCTGGTCGGCCACCAGCAGGCGGCAGCGCCGGTCGATGTCCAGCAACAGCTCGAAGGCGGTCAGCGACGCGCCCTGGGGGCGGGTGGTCAAGCGCCGAGCACTTCTTTCAGCTTGGCGATCAGCGCCTCTTCCTCCACCGGCTTGGTCAGGAAATCGCGGGCGCCCTGGCGCTGGGCCCAGATACGGTCAGTCTCCTGGTCCTTGGTGGTCACCACGATCACCGGAATGGCGCTGGTTTCCGGGTCCTTGCTCAGTTGCCGGGTAGCCTGGAAGCCGTTCATGCCGGGCATGACGATGTCCATCAGCACGGCATCGGGCTTCTCCTGGCGGGCCAGGGCCACGCCGTCGGCGCCATTGTCGGCCTTGAGCACCCCATAGCCGCTTTTCTCCAGCCATTCGGTCAATCTGTACATCTCTGTCGGCGAGTCGTCGACAATCAGAATTCGGGCCATGCTGTTTCCCCATCAGGAAATAGAGACGCCGTCCGGCGAGGGCGGCGTCAGGGTGCGTGTGGGTCCTGCGCGACGAAGCCGGGCACGCAGGCACGGATCGCGTCGAGCAGTTCTTCCTTGCTGAACGGTTTGGTCAGGAACTGGTCGGAGCCGACCACCCGGCCGCGGGCCTTGTCGAACAGGCCATCGCGTGAAGAGAGCAGGATCACCGGGGTGTCCTTGAACGCGTTGTTGTGCTTGATGATGGCGCAGGTCTGGTAACCGTCAAGGCGCGGCATCAGCACATCGACGAAGATGATCCGGGGCTTGTGGTCGACGATCTTGGCCAGGGCATCGAAGCCGTCACTGGCGGTGATCACCTCGCAGCCGGCCTCACCGAGCAACATCTGCGCGGTGCGGCGGATCGTGCGGGAGTCGTCGATCACCATCACCTTCAGGGGTTGTTCCATAGTTGCGCTTCTGCCTGGGAGCGAATTCGCCAAAAGGCCGTGCAGGCCATGTGCCTGGCCTTTTTAACACAGTCCCGAGGGCCATTCCATCCGCCCGCCCCTTGACCGTGGGCGCGCCCGGCGCCACCCTGAGCCACTTTTCTTTCGTGCCATCGCGGCCACCCGCCGCCAAGAGGAACTACCCCATGAGCGTTCGCCTCGGGATTGTCATGGACCCCATCGCGTCCATCTCCTACAAAAAGGACAGCTCGCTGGCCATGCTGCTGGCCGCCCAGGCCCGTGGCTGGAGCCTGTTCTACATGGAACAGCGCGACCTGTACCAGGCCCAGGGCAAGGCCCGCGCGCGGATGCGCCCGCTCAAGGTGTTCGCCGACCCGGCCCGCTGGTTCGAGCTGGACGAGGAACAGGACAGCCCGCTGGCCGAGCTGGACGTGATCCTGATGCGCAAGGACCCGCCCTTCGACATGGAGTTCGTCTACAGCACCTACCTGCTGGAGCAGGCCGAGGCCGAAGGCGTGCTGGTGGTCAACCGCCCGCAGAGCCTGCGCGACTGCAACGAGAAGCTGTTTGCCACGCTGTTCCCGCAGTGCACGCCGCCGACCCTGGTCAGCCGCCGCCCGGACATCATCCGCGCCTTCGCCGCCGAGCATGGCGATGTGATCCTCAAGCCGCTGGACGGCATGGGCGGCACCTCGATCTTCCGTCACCGGGCCGGTGATCCCAACCTGTCGGTGATCCTCGAGACCCTGACCGCGCTCGGCGCCCAGCAGATCATGGCCCAGGCCTACCTGCCGGCGATCAAGGACGGCGACAAACGCATCCTGATGATCGACGGCGAGCCGGTGGACTACTGCCTGGCGCGCATCCCGGCCAGCGGCGAGACCCGCGGCAACCTGGCCGCCGGCGGACGCGGCGAAGCCCGGCCGTTGAGCGAGCGCGACCGCTGGATCGCCGCCCAGGTCGGCCCGACCCTGCGCGAGAAGGGCCTGCTGTTCGTCGGCCTGGACGTGATCGGCGACTACCTCACCGAGATCAACGTCACCAGCCCGACCTGCATCCGCGAAATCGACGCAGCCTACAACACCGACATCGGCGGCCGCTTGATGGACGCCATTGATCGCCAGTTGCAGGCGCGCTGACCGCCGACACGCGGCAAACCCGCGGAGTGGGGTATGATGCCGGTCCTTTTTCGCTGACCTGCGCCCTGTTTCGCGGTTGCTGGATACCTGATGACGCTGCCTGCCGACATCCCCGCCGACCTGCTGCCACCCCGCGTTCGCCCGGTGGACCGGCTCGGTTTCACCCTGTTCCTGGCCGCCCTGGTGCACCTGGCGCTGATCCTCGGCGTGGGTTTCACCGTGGTCAAGCCGGCCGACATCCGCCACACCATGGACATCACCCTGGCTACCTTCAAGAGCGAAAAAGCGCCCGAGAAGGCCGATTTCCAGGCCCAGGAAAACCAGCAGGGCAGCGGCACCCTGGAAAAGAAGGCGGTGCCCAAGACCACCGAGGTCGCGCCGTTCCACGACAGCAAGATCAACAAGATCACCCCGCCACCGGCCGCGAAACCGGAAACGCCGCCTGCACCGGCGAAGTCGGTGGTCGCCACCCAGGCGCCGAAAACCCAGAAGGTCGAGCCCAAGCCGAAGGAAAGCAAGCCGCAGCCCAAGCCCGAAGCCAAGGTGCCGGACTTCGACAGCTCGCAGCTGTCCAGCCAGATCGCCAGCCTCGAGGCCGAGCTGTCCCATGAGCAGCAGCTGTATGCCAAGCGCCCGCGCATCCATCGCCTGAACGCCGCCTCGACCCTGCGCGACAAGGGCGCCTGGTACAAGGAAGAATGGCGCAAGAAGGTCGAACGCATCGGCAACCTCAACTACCCCGAAGAGGCCCGGCGCCAGCAGATGTACGGCAGCTTGCGGATGATGGTGTCGATCAACCGCGACGGCTCGCTGTACGAAGTACTGGTGCTGGAATCGTCGGGCCAGCCAGTGCTGGACCAGGCGGCCCAGCGCATCGTACGCCTGGCGGCGCCGTTCGCGCCGTTCACCGGCGACCTGGCGGAGTTCGACCGCCTGGAGATCATCCGCACCTGGCGCTTTGCACGCGGGGACAAGCTGTCGAGCAACTGACGGCAAGGCTTGCTTGGCCCCTGTAGGAGCGGCCTTGTGCCGCGAAAGGGCTGCACAGCAGCCCCGGCGATTCTGCACGAGGCCAAGATCCTGGGGCCGCTACGCAGCCCTTTCGCGGCACAAGGCCGCTCCTACAAGGGGCACCGACAGCCACTCGCGCACCTTGCCAGCCCCGCCACCTGGCGCCACACTAGCGGACATGAAGACCCTCGCCCCCAGCTACCTAAAGCACCAGTTCCTGATCGCCATGCCGCACATGGCCGATCCGAACTTTGCCCAGACCCTCACCTACATCGTCGAGCACAATGCCCACGGCGCCATGGGCCTGGTGGTCAACCGCCCGCAGGAGCTGAACCTGGCCGACATCCTCGAGCAGTTGCGCCCCAACGACGAGCCGCCCGCCAGCACCCTGCACATCCCGATCTACCAGGGCGGCCCGGTGCAGACCGACCGCGGATTCGTGCTGCACAGCAACGACCGCAGCTACCAGGCCACGGTCGAGCTGGAGGGCCTGTCGCTGTCCACTTCCCAGGACGTGCTGTTCGCCATCGCCGCCGGCGACGGCCCGCGCAGGAGCCTGATCACCCTGGGCTACGCGGGCTGGGAAGCCGGCCAGCTGGAAGCGGAGCTGGCCGACAACGCCTGGCTCAACTGCCCCTTCGACCCCGAGATCATCTTCGGCCTGGCCAGCGACCAGCGCCTGGGCGCCGCCGCTGCGAGCCTGGGGATCAACCTCAGCCTGCTGACCAGCCAGGCGGGCCACGCCTGATGGCCGAACTGCGTCTGCTGCTGGGCTTCGACTATGGCACCCGACAGATCGGCGTGGCCGTCGGCCAGGTGATCACCGGCCAGGCCCGCGAACTGTGCACGCTCAAGGCCCAGAACGGCGTGCCGGACTGGAACCAGGTCGAGAAGCTGATCAAGGAATGGAAACCCGACGCCATCGTCGTCGGCCTGCCGCTGAACATGGACGGCACGCCCAGCGAGATGAGCGAGCGCGCCGAGAAATTCGCCCGACGCCTGCACGGCCGCTACAACCTGCCGGTGCACACTCATGACGAACGCCTGACCACCTTCGAGGCCAAGGGCGAGCAGATGGCCCGGGGCGGGCGCCACGGCAGCTACCGCGACAACCCGGTCGACGCCATCGCCGCCGCCCTGCTGCTGCAAGGCTGGCTGGAGGCCAACACTTAAATCCGCTTTGCCGCCGGCTGGAGCCGGCGCCCGCCTTCCGAGGAGCACGCAATGAGCCTACCCAATCCCGCCGACCTGATCCGGCAGATGGCCGTCGACCTTCGCGCCCACCTGGCCCGCCGTGGCATCAGCGAGCCGCGTTTCATCGGCATCCGCACCGGCGGCGTGTGGGTGGCCCAGGCCCTGCAGGCCGAGCTGGGCGACCAGGGCCCGCTGGGCACCCTGGATGTATCCTTCTACCGCGACGACTTCAGCCAGAACGGTCTGCACCCGCAGGTGCGCCCCTCGGAGCTGCCGTTCGAGATCGAAGGCCAGCACCTGGTGCTGGTGGACGACGTGCTGATGAGCGGGCGCACCATCCGCGCCGCCCTCAACGAACTGTTCGACTATGGCCGCCCGGCCAGCGTGACCCTGGCCTGCCTGCTCGACCTGGATGCCGGCGAACTGCCAATCCGGCCGAATGTACTCGGCGCCACCCTGTCCCTGGCCGCCCATGAACGGGTAAAATTGACCGGACCCACGCCGCTCGCCCTCGAGCGCCAGGACCTCGCTCCCGCTTCCGCCCTTTAAGAGTCCCCCGCGATGACGCCATTCGACGCCAAGCGCCCGCTGCAGCTCAATGACCAGGGCCAGCTGCGCCACTTCCTCTCGCTCGACGGTTTGCCCCGCGAACTGCTCACCGAGATCCTCGACACCGCCGACTCGTTCCTCGAAGTCGGCGCCCGGGCCGTGAAGAAAGTCCCGTTGCTGCGCGGCAAGACCGTGTGCAACGTGTTCTTCGAGAATTCCACCCGTACCCGCACCACCTTCGAACTGGCCGCCCAGCGCCTGTCGGCCGACGTGATCAGCCTGAACGTGTCGACTTCCTCTACCAGCAAGGGCGAGACCCTGTTCGACACCCTGCGCAACCTGGAGGCCATGGCCGCCGACATGTTCGTCGTGCGCCACTCCGATTCCGGCGCCGCCCACTTCATCGCCGAGCATGTGTGCCCGGACGTGGCAGTGATCAACGGCGGTGACGGCCGCCACGCCCACCCGACCCAGGGCATGCTCGACATGCTCACCATTCGTCGGCACAAGGGCGGTTTCGAAAACCTCTCCGTGGCCATCGTCGGCGACATCCTGCACTCGCGGGTGGCCCGCTCGGACATGCTCGCGCTCAAGGCGCTGGGCTGCCCGGACATCCGCGTGATCGGCCCGAAGACGCTGATCCCGATCGGTATCGAGCAGTACGGGGTGAAGGTCTACACCGACCTCGCCGAAGGCCTCAAGGACGTCGACGTGGTGATCATGCTGCGCCTGCAGCGCGAGCGCATGGCCGGTGGCCTGCTGCCCAGCGAGGGCGAGTTCTACCGCCTGTTCGGCCTGACCACCGCGCGCCTGGCCGGGGCCAAGCCGGATGCCATCGTCATGCACCCGGGCCCGATCAACCGCGGCGTGGAAATCGAATCGGCGGTGGCCGACGGCCAGCACTCGGTGATCCTCAACCAGGTCACCTATGGCATCGCCGTGCGCATGGCCGTGCTGTCCATGGCCATGAGCGGACAGAACGCGCAACGTCAATTCGACCAGGAGAACGCCCAGTGACCATCAGCATTATTGGCGCCCGGGTCATCGATCCTGCCAGCGGCCTGGACCGCATCACCGACCTGCACCTGGACGGCGGCCGTATTGCCGCCATCGGCGCGGCGCCGGCCGGCTTCGACGCCAGCCGCACGATCCAGGCCGACGGCCTGGTGGCCGCCCCGGGCCTGGTCGACCTCGGCGTATCCCTGCGCGAGCCGGGCTACAGCCGCAAGGGCAACATCGCCAGCGAAACCCGTGCCGCCGTGGCCGGCGGTGTCACCAGCCTGTGCTGCCCACCGCAGACCAAGCCGGTGCTGGACACCTCGGCGGTCGCCGAACTGATCCTCGACCGCGCCCGCGAGGCGGCCAACAGCAAGGTCTACCCGATCGGCGCCCTGACCAAGGGCCTGGAAGGCGAGCAACTGGCCGAACTGGTGGCCCTGCGCGACACCGGTTGCGTGGCCTTCGGCAACGGCCTCAAGGAAATCCCCAACAACCGCACCCTGGCCCGAGCCCTGGAATACGCGGCGACCTTCGACCTGACCGTGGTGTTCCACTCCCAGGACCGCGACCTGTCGCAAGGCGGCCTGGCCCACGAAGGCCCGATGGCCAGCTTCCTCGGCCTGCCGGGCATTCCGGAAACCGCCGAGACCGTCGCCCTGGCCCGCAACCTGCTGCTGGTCGAGCAGACCGGCGTGCGCGCCCACTTCACCCAGATCACCAGCGCCCGCGGCGCCCGGCTGATCGCCCAGGCCCAGGCGCTGGGGCTGCCGGTCACCGCCGACGTGGCGCTGTACCAGCTGATCCTCACCGATGAAGCGCTGCGCGACTTCTCCAGCCTGTACCACGTGCAACCGCCGCTGCGCACCGCCGCCGACCGCGACGGCCTGCGCGAGGCGGTGAAGTCCGGGGTGATCCAGGCGATTTCCAGCCATCACCAGCCCCACGAGCGTGATGCCAAGCTGGCGCCGTTCGGTGCCACCGAGCCGGGGATCAGCAGCGTCGAACTGCTGCTGCCGCTGGCCATGACCCTGGTCGAGGACGGCCTGCTCGACCTGCCGACCCTGCTGGCGCGCCTGAGCAGCGGCCCGGCCGCTGCGATGCGCCTGCCAGCCGGCGAGCTGAAGGTGGGTGGCGCGGCGGACCTGGTGCTGTTCGATCCGAAAGCGTCCACTGTTGCCGGCGAGCAGTGGTTCTCTCGCGGCGCGAACTGCCCGTTCATCGGCCACTGCCTGCCGGGCGCGGTGCGTTATACCTTGGTCGACGGGCACGTCTGCTTTGAGGCCTGAGTAACGCCCATCGCGGGGCAAGCCCGCTCCCACGCGCTCGCGTGGGAGCGGGCTTGCCCCGCGATCGTTTCGGAAACATCCTGTCTTGCTCGCCGCTCATCCCCTGCGGTTGAAATCCTTCCCCCCTCCCCCCATATGAGTCTGCATCAGGCATTTTCGCCCCGCTGCGTGGAGACTCTCCCTTGACTACCATCGTTTCTGTCCGCCGTAACGGCAAAGTCGTCATGGGCGGCGACGGCCAGGTTTCCCTCGGCAACACCGTGATGAAAGGCAACGCCAAGAAAGTCCGTCGCCTGTACAACGGCCAGGTCATCGCCGGCTTCGCCGGTGCCACCGCCGATGCCTTCACCCTGTTCGAGCGCTTCGAAGCCCAGCTGCAGAAACACTCCGGCCACCTGGTGCGTGCTGCCGTCGAGCTGGCCAAGGAATGGCGTACCGACCGCTCCCTGAGCCGCCTGGAAGCCATGCTGGCCGTGGCCAACAAGGACGCCTCCCTGATCATCACCGGCAACGGCGACGTGGTCGAACCCGAGGACGGCCTAATCGCCATGGGTTCCGGCGGTGGCTACGCCCAGGCCGCTGCCCGCGCATTGCTGAACAAGACTGACCTGTCGGCCCGTGAAATCACCGAGGCCGCCCTGAACATCGCCGGCGACATCTGCGTGTTCACCAACCACAACCTGACCATCGAGGAGCAGGACCTGGCCGAGTGAATCAGTTGTTTTGGCGCCCCGCTCCCAGCGGGACTTTTCCACACTGATTACTCTGCTCGAGGACCACATTCATCATGTCCATGACCCCCCGCGAAATCGTCCACGAACTCAACCGCCACATCATCGGCCAAGATGACGCCAAGCGCGCCGTCGCCATTGCCCTGCGCAACCGCTGGCGGCGCATGCAGCTCCCAGCCGAGCTGCGTGCCGAAGTGACGCCCAAGAACATCCTGATGATCGGCCCCACCGGTGTCGGCAAGACCGAGATCGCCCGCCGCCTGGCCAAGCTGGCCAATGCGCCGTTCATCAAGGTCGAAGCGACCAAGTTCACCGAAGTCGGCTACGTTGGCCGTGACGTCGAGTCGATCATCCGCGATCTGGCCGACGCCGCGCTGAAGATGCTGCGCGAGCAGGAAATCGTCCGCGTGCGCCACCGCGCCGAGGACGCCGCCGAAGACCGCATTCTCGACGCCCTGCTGCCGCAGGCGCGGGTCAGCAGCTTCAGCGAGGAAGCCCAGCAAAGCAGTGCCGACTCCAACACCCGCCAGCTGTTCCGCAAGCGCCTGCGCGAAGGCCAGCTGGACGACAAGGAAATCGAGATCGAAGTCGCCGAGAACATGGGCGTCGAGATCGCCGCGCCGCCCGGCATGGAAGAGATGACCAACCAGCTGCAGAGCCTGTTCGCCAACATGGGCAAGGGCAAGCGCAAGACCCGCAAGCTGAAGGTCAAGGAAGCGCTGAAGATGGTCCGCGACGAAGAAGCGAGCCGTCTGGTCAACGAGGAAGAGCTCAAGGCCAAGGCCCTGGAAGCGGTCGAGCAGCACGGCATCGTGTTCATCGACGAGATCGACAAGGTGGCCAAGCGCGGCAATGTCGGCGGCGCCGATGTCTCCCGTGAAGGCGTGCAGCGCGACCTGCTGCCGCTGATCGAGGGCTGCACCGTCAACACCAAGCTGGGCATGGTCAAGACCGACCACATCCTGTTCATCGCCTCGGGCGCGTTCCACCTGAGCAAGCCGAGCGACCTGGTACCCGAGCTGCAGGGCCGCCTGCCGATCCGTGTCGAGCTCAAGGCGCTGACCCCGGAAGACTTCGAGCGTATCCTCAAGGAGCCGCACGCCTCGTTGACCGAACAGTACAGCGCCCTGCTCAAGACCGAGGGCCTGAACATCGAGTTCGCCGACGAAGGCCTCAAGCGCCTGGCCGAAATCGCCTACCAGGTCAACGAGAAGACCGAGAACATCGGTGCCCGCCGCCTGCATACCCTGCTTGAGCGCCTGCTCGAAGAGGTGTCGTTCAGCGCCGGCGACCTGGCCAGCGCCCACGACGAGACGCCGATCCACATCGACGCCGCCTATGTGAACAGCCACTTGGGTGAGCTGGCGCAGAACGAAGACCTGTCGCGTTACATCCTGTAAGACCGCTGGGGGCCGCTGCGCGGCCCATTCGCGGCACAAGGCCGCTCCTACAGGGGGATTGCATTCTCCTTGTAGGAGCGGCCTTGTGCCGCGAATGGGCTGCGAGCAGCCCCCTTGCACAATGCCTGGAATCACTCGAAGCTTGCAGCTTGAAGCCAAAGAGAGATTCGCCCATGGCCCGCCTACCCACCGCCATCAACCTGCACAAAGCCTCCAAGACCCTCACCCTCACCTACGCCCCCGGCGAGGTCTACCACCTGCCCGCCGAATTCCTGCGCGTGCACTCCCCCTCCGCCGAGGTCCAGGGCCACGGCAACCCCATCCTGCAATTTGGCAAGATCAACGTCGGTCTCAGCGGCCTGGAACCAGCCGGTCAATATGCACTGAAACTGACCTTCGACGACGGCCATGACTCCGGATTGTTCACCTGGGAGTACCTTGAGCAGTTATGCCTGCGCCAGGAGCAGCTGTGGGCCGATTACCTCGACGAATTGCACAAGGCCGGCAAATCCCGCGACCCATCCGAATCGGTGGTGAAATTGATGCTCTAGCTCAAGGCTCGCAGGCTTTAGAGCGCATTTTCTAATCTCATCTGCTTGAATGCCTTGATGACTGCCAAAGATTGGCTGTCTTGCGCATTACACGAAAGTCGGGTAACCAATGGAGCTGGCAAGTTCCCTGCATTGCCTTGATGGCAGGCAGGGCCAGGCCGGTATGTAGAGGTCGCGAGCGAAAGCAGGTTGTCTTCACACGCAGAAACCCACGCAGCTCATCATCGGCACGCATCCGGTCGCAGCACCGCTGTTCCTTATCACTGGTCACCCGAGTAGCAGTACCGGGCTGTCACAGCACGCCGGTACTCGTCTCAGGACAACGGAGCGTCGTAGATGAGTAACAAGAACAACGATGAGTTGCAGCGGCAGGCCTCGGAAAACACCCTGGGGCTGAACCCGGTCATCGGCATTCGCCGCAAGGATCTGCTGACATCGGCGCGCACTGTGCTGCGCCAGGCGGTACGCCAGCCCCTGCACAGCGCCAAGCACGTGGCGCATTTCGGCCTGGAGCTGAAAAACGTGCTGCTGGGCAAGTCGGCCCTGCAGCCCGAAGGCGACGACCGTCGCTTCGCCGACCCGGCATGGAGCAAGAACCCCCTGTACCGCCGCTACCTGCAGACCTACCTGGCCTGGCGCAAGGAGCTCAACGACTGGATCGGCGAAAGCGACCTGTCGCCCCAGGACATCAGCCGCGGGCAGTTCGTCATCAACCTGGTGACCGAGGCCATGGCCCCCACCAACACCCTCTCCAACCCCGCCGCGGTCAAGCGCTTCTTCGAGACCGGCGGCAAGAGCCTGCTCGACGGGCTGTCCAACCTGGCCAAGGACATCGTCAACAACGGCGGCATGCCCAGCCAGGTGAACATGGAGGCCTTCGAGGTCGGCAAGAACCTCGGCACCAGCGAAGGCTCGGTGGTGTACCGCAACGATGTGCTGGAACTCATCCAGTACAGCCCCATCACCGAGCAGGTGCACAGCCGTCCGCTGCTGGTGGTGCCGCCACAGATCAACAAGTTCTACGTGTTCGACCTGAGCCCGGAAAAGAGCCTGGCGCGCTTCTGCCTGCGCTCCCAGCAGCAGACCTTCATCGTCAGCTGGCGCAACCCGACCAAGGCCCAGCGCGAGTGGGGCCTGTCGACCTACATCGACGCGCTCAAGGAGGCGGTCGACGCGGTGCTGGCGATCACCGGCAGCAAGGACCTGAACATGCTCGGCGCCTGCTCCGGCGGCATCACCTGCACCGCGCTGGTGGGCCACTACGCCGCGCTCGGCGAGAAGAAGGTCAACGCCCTCACCCTGCTGGTGAGCGTGCTCGACACCACCGTCGACACCCAGGTCGCGCTGTTCGTCGACGAGCAGACCCTGGAGGCGGCCAAGCGCCACTCCTACCAGGCCGGGGTGCTCGAAGGCAGCGACATGGCCAAGGTGTTCGCCTGGATGCGCCCCAACGACCTGATCTGGAACTACTGGGTCAACAACTACCTGCTCGGCAACGAGCCGCCGGTGTTCGACATCCTGTTCTGGAACAACGACACCACCCGCCTGCCGGCCGCCTTCCACGGCGACCTGATCGAGATGTTCAAGAACAACCCGCTGACCCGCTCCGACGCCCTCGAAGTGTGCGGCACCGCCATCGACCTGAAGAAGGTCGACTGCGACATCTACAGCGTCGCCGGCACCGCCGACCACATCACCCCGTGGCAGTCGTGCTACCGCTCGGCGCACCTGTTCGGCGGCAAGATCGAGTTCGTGCTGTCCAACAGCGGCCATATCCAGAGCATCCTCAACCCGCCGGGCAACCCCAAGGCGCGCTTCATGACCGGCGAGGACCGCCCGGACGATCCGGTGGCCTGGCAGGAGAACGCCATCAAGCATGCCGACTCCTGGTGGCTGCACTGGCAGGCCTGGCTGGGCGAGCGCGCCGGCGAACTCAAGAAGGCGCCTACAAAGCTGGGTAACCGCACCTATACCGCAGGCGAGGCCGCACCGGGAACATACGTGCACGAGCGTTGAACCGAACCGCCGCGATGGGCCTGTCGGTGCATCGCGGCGCTACCTTCACCACAGAGTCACGCGCATGCCGCAACCGTACATCTTCAGGACCGTAGAGCTGGACGAGCAGTCCATCCGCACCGCGGTCCGCCCGGGCAAGCCACACCTGACGCCGCTGCTGATCTTCAACGGCATCGGCGCCAACCTCGAGCTGGTGTTCCCGTTCATCGAGGCACTGGACCCGGACCTGGAGGTCATCGCCTTCGACGTGCCCGGGGTCGGCGGCTCGTCGACGCCCCGCCACCCCTACCGCTTTCCCGGCCTGGCCAAGCTGACCGCGCGCATGCTCGACTACCTGGACTACGGCCAGGTCAATGTCATCGGCGTGTCCTGGGGCGGCGCCCTGGCCCAGCAGTTCGCCCACGACTACCCCGAGCGCTGCAAGAAGCTGGTGCTGGCCGCCACAGCCGCCGGCGCGGTGATGGTGCCGGGCAAGCCCAAGGTGCTGTGGATGATGGCCAGCCCACGGCGCTACGTGCAGCCCTCCCATGTGATCCGCATCGCCCCGCTGATCTATGGCGGCGGCTTCCGGCGCGACCCGGATCTGGCCATGCACCACGCCTCCAAGGTCCGCTCGGGCGGCAAGCTGGGCTACTACTGGCAGCTGTTCGCCGGGCTCGGCTGGACCAGCATCCACTGGCTGCACAAGATCCACCAGCCCACCCTGGTGCTGGCCGGCGACGACGATCCGTTGATCCCCCTGATCAACATGCGCCTGCTGGCCTGGCGAATTCCCAATGCCCAGCTACACATAATCGACGACGGCCACCTGTTCCTGATCACCCGGGCCGAGGCCGTCGCGCCGATCATCATGAAATTCCTCGAGCAGGAACGCCAACGCGCGGTCATGCACCCCCGGCCCGCTGCGCGCACCTGATGCCGATCGCGGGACAAGCCCGCACCCACCGCCCCGGAAAAGCTGGCGTGGGAGCGGGCTTGCCCCGCGATCGGTCCGATTGCTAAACGATGGAGTGTTGGCATGAAAGACAAACCGGTGCCCGTCACCAGCATGAACGTGCAGAACGCCATCACCGGCTTGCGCGGTCGCGACCTCATCTCGACCCTGCGCCAGGTCGGCAGGATCAGCCTGCGCAACCCGCTGCACACCGCCCACCACCTGCTGAGCCTGGGCGGCCAACTGGGCCGCGTGCTGATCGGCGACAGCGGCTATCAGCCCCATCCCCGCGACACGCGCTTCAGCGACCCGACCTGGAGCCAGAACCCGTTCTACCGTCGCGGCCTGCAGGCCTACCTGGCCTGGCAGAAGCAGACCCGCCTGTGGATCGAGGAAAGCAGCCTGGCCGACGATGATCGCGCCCGGGCACAGTTCCTGTTCAACCTGGTCAGCGATGCCTTCGCCCCCAGCAACTCGCTGCTCAACCCCCTGGCGGTCAAGGAGCTGTTCAATACCGGCGGCCTGAGCCTGCTGCGCGGGGTCAGCCACCTGCTCGACGACCTGCGCCACAACGACGGCCTGCCGCGCCAGGTGGACGAACGGGCCTTCGAGGTCGGCGGCAACCTGGCCGCCACCCCCGGCGCGGTGGTGTTTCGCAACGAGCTGCTGGAGCTGATCCAGTACAAGCCCATGAGCGAGAAACAGTACGCCCGGCCGTTGCTGGTGGTACCGCCGCAGATCAACAAGTTCTACATCTTCGACCTGGGCCCGACCAACAGTTTCGTCCAGTACATGCTCAAGCAGGGCTTGCAGGTGTTCATGGTCAGCTGGCGCAACCCTGACCCGCGTCACCGCGAATGGGGCCTGTCCAGCTACGTGCAGGCCCTGGAGGAAGCGCTCAACGCCTGCCGCAGCATCAGCGGCAGCCGCGATCCCAACCTGATGGGCGCCTGCGCCGGCGGCCTGACCATGGCAGCCCTGCAAGGCCACCTGCATGCCAAGAAACAGCTGCGCAAGGTGCGCAGCGCCACTTACCTGGTGAGCCTGCTCGACAGCCAGTTCGACAGCCCAGCCAGCCTGTTCGCCGACGAGCAGACCGTGGAGGCGGCCAAGCGCCGCTCGTACCAGCGCGGCGTGCTCGACGGCGGCGAAGTGGCGCGGATCTTCGCCTGGATGCGCCCCAACGACCTGATCTGGAACTACTGGGTCAACAACTACCTGATGGGCAAGACCCCACCGGCGTTCGACATTCTCTACTGGAACGCCGACAACACCCGCCTGCCCGCCGCCCTGCACGGCGACCTGCTGGACTTCTTCAAACTCAACCCGCTGACCTTCCCCGAAGGGCTGGAAGTGTGCGGTACGCCGATCGACCTCAAGCAGGTCGGGTTGGACAGCTTCACCGTCGCCGGCAGCAACGACCACATCACACCATGGGACGCCGTTTACCGCTCGGCCCTGCTGCTCGGCGGCGATCGGCGATTCATCCTGGCCAACAGCGGCCATATCCAGAGCATCATCAACCCGCCCGGCAACCCCAAGGCCTACTACCTGGAAAACCCCAAGCTCTCCAGCGACCCACGGGCCTGGTTCCACGATGCCCAGCGCCGCGACGGCAGCTGGTGGCCACTGTGGCTGGAATGGATCACCGAGCGCTCAGGTACGTTGAAGACACCCCGTGAGGAACTGGGCAACGCCACCTACCCACCGCTGGGCCCCGCGCCGGGCAGCTACGTATTGGCGCGCTGACCGGATGAAGACCCGCGACCGTATCCTCGAATGTGCCTTGCAGCTGTTCAACCGCCAGGGCGAGCCGAACGTCTCGACCCTGGAGATCGCCAACGAACTGGGGATCAGCCCCGGCAACCTGTACTACCACTTCCACGGCAAGGAACCGCTGGTGATCGGCCTGTTCGAGCGCTTCGAAGAGGAGCTGATGCCACTGCTCGATCCGCCCCTGGATGTGCGCCTGGACGCCGAGGACTACTGGCTGTTCCTGCACCTGATCGTCGAGCGCATGGCCCAGTACCGCTTTTTGTTCCAGGACCTGTCCAACCTCACCGGGCGCCTGCCCAAGCTGGCGCGGGGCATGCGCAGCCTGATCAACGCCCTCAAGCGCACCTTGGCCGCGTTGCTGGCCAGCCTCAAGGGCCAGGGCCAGGTGACCAGTGAGACCCAGGCGCTGGGGCAACTGGTGGAGCAGATCACCCTGACCCTGATGTGCTCGCTGGACTACCAGCGGGTGCTGGGGCGCGAGGGCGACGTGGGGGTGGTGGTATACCAGGTGATGATGCTGGTGGCGCCACATCTGCAGGCACCGGCGCGCAGCGCGGCGGAGCAGTTGGCGATGCGGTATCTGGAAGGCTGAAACGATCGCGGGGCAAGCCCACCCCCACGCGTCCTGTACAGGCTTCGTGGGAGCGGGCTTGCCCCGCGATCAGGGCGACGCGGTGTCAGGCCTGGGTGGCCGCGTTCACCGGTGCCGACGGCGTGCTGCTGGCCGGGGCCGCGCTCGGGGCCGGAGCTGCGGTGGCGGCAGGCGCCGGAGCGGCCGGCTTGGCTGCCACAGGCTTGGCCGGAGCCGCTTTCTTCACGGCCGGTTTCTTGGCCGCAGCGGGTTTTGCCGCCGGTTTGGCCGCCGCTGATTTGGCTGCTGGTTTGGCTGCTGGTTTGGCTGCCGCGGTTTTCGCCGCAGGCTTGGCCGCCGGTTTTGCCGCGGCGGTCTTGGCCGCAGGCTTGGCTGCCGCCTTGGCCAGGGGCTTGGCCGCGGTCTTGCTGGCACTGGCCTTGGAGATCGGAGTCACCGACGCACCGGTCAGCTTCTCGATCTGCTTGGTCAGCGAGTCGACCTGCTGGTGCAGGGCCTTGATCTCATTGCGGCTGGGCACGCCCAGACGCGAGATGGCGCTGTTCAAGCGCTTGTCGAAGGCCTCTTCCAGCTCGCTCCACTTGCCCAGCGCACGGTCCTTCACGCCAGACACCCGGGAGTTGGTCGACGACTTGGCGCTTTCGGCCACGTCTTCGGCGGTTTTCTTCGCCTGCTTCTCGGCCTTTTCGCCATCCTTTACCAGCGAATCGAACAGCTTCGGACCATCCTGGTCGACCTTGGAGTAGATACCCAGGCCAGCCAACCAGATCTTGCGGGAGTACTTCTCGATTCCGCCGATCCAGGAGCTGCCTTCTTTCTCGGTGTTCTTCTTGCCAGCCATCCTGCTCTCCTTATGGTTTGTGCGCGACGCGCTCGAGCAGCTCATGCAGCTGTTCAAGCTTGATGGACAACGCCTCAACGTCATGTTTAGACGGAATGCCGAGGCGATTCAAGGCGCGACCGACACGGGCGTCGAAGGCTTTCTCGATTTTGTCCAGTTGGACCTCGACCTTGCCGCGTACCCGGCTGACTTCCTGGGTGGCTTCGTCGAGATGGCCGTTGGCGGCCTCGATCTCTTTATCCAGGCGCTTCTTGCCGCGTTTCTCGACGCCTTCGCCGGCCTTCACCAGCTCTTTGAAGTAGTCGGAACCTTCCTGGCCGACGCGGGCGTAGGCACCGATGCCCGCCAGCCAGATCTTGCGGGCGTAGCCGCGCACCTCGCCCAGGGTACTGCCTTGGGCGTCGTCTTTCTGCTTGAGATTCACTTTGGCCATGCTCTGCACCTCATGCTCGTTCAAGGGGAGGGAGGAACTGCCCTGGGAGGCAGGGCTTGAGCGTGAAGGTAGGCGGAAAAATTAGAATCCTCATCCTAAGGTGAGGTCATGCAGCGTTTGCGTGGGAGCGGGCTTGCCCCGCGATAGCTATTGCCCGGGCTGGCGCTATCGCGGGGCAAGCCCGCTCCCACAATACCTGCTCCCACAAGGCCCGCGCCCGTAAACAGCAAGGAGCGCGCAGTGTCAGGCCAGCGCCTTGTCCAGCGCCCGCTCGATCTCGCCCTTGATGCTGCCGC
The DNA here is from genome assembly GCF_019646095.1 of Pseudomonas sp. 2hn. Classification (NCBI taxonomy): domain Bacteria; kingdom Pseudomonadati; phylum Pseudomonadota; class Gammaproteobacteria; order Pseudomonadales; family Pseudomonadaceae; genus Pseudomonas; species Pseudomonas sp. 2hn. Next base: position 5,408,089 of record NZ_CP081016.1, read on the forward strand.
TCATCATCGACAGCATCATGCCCAGCTTCAGCTCGACGCGGATGGTGTCCTCGCCAATGTGCACGCTGCCGTTGGCGCCGCTGCGCGTCACATCGACGCGGTCGCCATTCCAGGTGGCCTTGAGGTCGTATTCGCGGCTGAGCCTGTCGACCAGCGCCTCGGCCTTGGCACGGGCGGCGTCACGGCCGAGGGAGTGTTTGCGTTCGACGCTGATCTGGGTCATGCGGGTGATCCTGGATATGAATACATAATCGCCATTATGCCCGCCCCCTCTGCATGACACACCCCGCCAAGACAAATCCGCCCGCAGCCCCTAGAATGGCCGTAATTTTTTTCTGGTGAAGCGATATGACCGACCAGCGCAAAGGCGACCACGCCGAACCCACTACCCACTTCGGCTACCAGGATGTGCCGGAGAGCCAGAAGGCGAAGAAAGTCGCCGAGGTGTTCCACTCGGTGGCCGCCAAGTACGACCTGATGAACGACGTGCTGTCCGGCGGCATGCACCGCCTGTGGAAGCGCTTCACCATCGAGCTGTCCGGCGTGCGCAGCGGCAACCGGGTGTTGGACATCGCCGGTGGCACGGGCGATCTGGCCGCCAAGTTCTCGCGCCTGGTCGGCCCGACCGGCCAGGTGGTGCTGGCCGACATCAACGATTCGATGCTCAAGGTCGGCCGTGACCGCCTGCTCGACCGTGGTGTTGCCGGCAACATCGAGTTCGTCCAGGCCGACGCCGAGAAGCTGCCGTTCCCGGACAACCACTTCGACTGCGTGACCATTGCCTTCGGCCTGCGCAACGTGACCCACAAGGACGAAGCCATCCGCTCCATGCTGCGGGTGCTCAAGCCCGGCGGCCGCCTGTTGATCCTGGAGTTCTCCAAGCCGACCAACAAGCTGATGTCCAAGGCCTACGACGCCTACTCGTTCGCCTTCATGCCGCTGGCCGGCAAGCTGATCACCAACGACTCGGAAAGCTACCGCTACCTGGCCGAATCGATCCGCATGCACCCCGACCAGGAAACGCTCAAGAGCATGATGGTCGAGGCCGGCTTCGACCGCGTCACCTACCACAACATGACCAGCGGCATCGTCGCCGTGCACCGGGGGATCAAGCCCTGATGCTCCTGGCCGGCCTGCTCGCCAGCGCCGAGCACGGGCTCAACCGTGTCCTGCGCCTGGACAGCACCGCCCTCCCACGCCTGGCGGCGCTGGAGGGCCGGGTGATCGAGATCGACTGCGTGCAGCCGGCCCTGAAGCTGTTCGTGCTGCCCGACGAGGAAGGCCTGATGCTCGCCGCCCACTGGGAGGGCGAGGTCGACTGCACCCTGCGCGCCCCCGCCGGGCGCCTGGCGCAGCTGGCCCTGGCCAAGGACAAGACCGCCGTGCTGCACAGCCCTCAGGTCGAACTGCATGGCGACAGCGCCGTGCTGCTCGACCTGTTCGGCATCGTGCAGGACCTGGAGCTGGACTGGGAGTACGAGCTGCAACGCTGGCTGGGCCCGGTGCCCACCGCGCTGATCGCCGGCCACCTGCGCCTGCGCGCGCGCTGGACCCGCCAGGGCCTGGCCCGCTTCGGCGAGAACCTCTCCGAGTACCTGGCCGAGGAATCCCGTACCCTGGTCGGCAAACGCGAAGCCGAAGCGGCGTTCAGCGAGCTCGATGCGCTGAAGGTCGACATCGAACGTCTCGAGGCGCGCCTGCGCCGCCTCGCCCACATTCTTGATACCAGCGATAACGCATGAAGCTGCTCGCCGTCCGCCGTCTGTTGCGCATCCAGCGCGTCGTGATCCGCTACCGCCTCGATGACCTGCTGTTCGAACAGCCCCTGCTGCCTTGGTGGCTGGCCAGCCTGCGCCTGCTGATGCCCTGGCGCTGGCTGCCGCGCAAGCCCCTGGAGCTGAGCCGCGGCGCACGCCTGCGCCTGGCGCTGCAGGACCTGGGGCCGATCTTCATCAAGTTCGGCCAGTTGCTCTCCACCCGCCGCGACCTGCTGCCCACCGACATCGCCGACGAGCTGATGCTGCTGCAGGACCGGGTACCGCCATTCGACCCGCAGCACGCCGTGGCGCTGATCGAGGAACAGCTCGGGGCGAAGGTGGCCGAGGTGTTCAGCCGCTTCGACGTCGAGCCGCTGGCCTCGGCCTCGGTGGCCCAGGTCCACGCCGCGCGCCTCAAAAGCGGCGAGGAAGTGGTGGTCAAGGTGGTGCGCCCAGGCCTCAAGCCGGTCATCGCCCAGGACCTGGCCTGGCTGTTCCTGATCGCCAAGGCCGCCGAGCGGGCCTCGGCCGATGCCCGCCGCCTGCACCCGGTGGAGATCGTCGGCGACTACGAGAAGACCATCTACGACGAGCTCGACCTGCTGCGCGAGGCGGCCAACGCCAGCCAGCTTCGACGCAACTTCGAAGGCTCCGAGCTGATGTACGTGCCCCAGGTGTACTGGGACTTCTGCCGTCCCAAGGTGCTGGTGATGGAGCGTATCTACGGCGTGCCGGTCACCGACATGGCCACCCTGGCCGACCAGCGCACCGACATGAAGATGCTCGCCGAGCGGGGGGTGGAAGTGTTCTTCACCCAGGTGTTCCGCGACAGCTTCTTCCACGCCGACATGCACCCGGGCAACATCTTCGTCAGCACGGTCAAGCCGTGGAGCCCGCAGTACATCGCCATCGACTGCGGCATCGTCGGCAGCCTGACGGCCGAGGACCAGGACTACCTCGCGCGCAACCTGATCGCCTTCTTCAAGCGCGACTACCGCCGCGTGGCCCAGTTGCACATCGATTCGGGCTGGGTGCCTGCGCAGACCAAGGTCAACGAGTTCGAGGCGGCGATCCGCACCGTGTGCGAGCCGATCTTCGAAAAGCCGCTCAAGGACATCTCCTTCGGCCAGGTGCTGATGCGCCTGTTCCAGACCGCCCGGCGCTTCAACATGGAAGTCCAGCCGCAGCTGGTGCTGCTGCAGAAGACCCTGCTCAACATCGAAGGCCTGGGCCGCCAGCTGTACCCCGACCTCGACCTGTGGAGCACCGCCAAGCCGTTCCTCGAGCGCTGGATGCGCGAGCGCATGAGCCCGAAGGCGGTGATCGGCAACCTGTACAGCCAGGCCGAGCAGCTGCCACACCTGGCCGACATGACCCGCGACCTGCTCGAACGCCTGTCGCAACCTCACCTGCACGATGCGCAACTGCCCGAGCGGCGCCGTGCCGGCGACAACTGGGCGCTGCGCCTGCTCGGCGCCGGCCTGCTCGGCGGCGGCGCCACCCTGGCCGCCGGTGCCGTCAGCCTCAGCGCCCCGGCCGCCTGGCCCGCATGGTTGATGCTGGCCGCAGGCCTGTACCTGATCGTGCGCCGATAGCCAGCCGCGCCGCCGGCTGGCACACTAGCGCAAAGGGGCTCGGTACGGGAGCGGGCCCGGTTTGGAGTCGACGATGAAAGACTGGCTGGACGAGATCAAGTGGAACAGCGATGGCCTGGTGCCGGCGATCGCCCAGGACCACAAGACCGGGCGCGTGCTGATGATGGCCTGGATGAACCGTGAATCCCTCGCCCTGACCGCCGCCGAGCATCGCGCCATCTACTGGTCGCGCTCGCGGGGCAAGCTGTGGCGCAAGGGCGAAGAGTCGGGCCATGTGCAGAAACTGCATGAGATGCGCCTGGACTGCGACGCCGACGTGATCATCCTGATGGTCGAGCAACTGGGCCATATCGCCTGCCATACCGGCCGTGAAAGCTGCTTCTACCGCGTCTTCGAGGACGGCCAGTGGAAAACCGTCGACCCGGTCCTGAAGGATCCGGACGCCATCTACAGCGCAGGACACTGACATGAGCGACACCCTGAACCGCCTCGCCGAGGTGCTGGAAGAACGCAAGCACGCGGCGCCGGACAGCAGCTACGTGGCCAGCCTGTATCACAAGGGCCTGAACAAGATCCTCGAGAAGCTCGGCGAAGAGTCCATCGAGACCATCATCGCCGCCAAGGATGCCGCCGCCAGCAAGGATTACAGCGATGTCATCTATGAAACCGCAGACCTGTGGTTTCATAGCCTGGTCATGCTCAGCGCGCTGGGCCAGCATCCGCAGGCGGTGCTTGACGAGCTGGAGCGTCGGTTCGGGCTTTCCGGGCATGACGAGAAGGCTGCGCGTCAGCCTTCTGCCTGAATAATTGCGGGGGCGCGTTGCGCCCCTTTCGCGGCGCAAGGCCGCTCCTACAGGGGCCCGCGTCGCCTGACAGATTCGCAATACCCTGTGTAGGAGCGGCCTTGTGCCGCGAAAGGCTGCAACGCAGCCCAGGGTCCGAAAGACAGACACACATTTTCAGGAGCTTGAAATGGGCATTTTTGACTGGAAACACTGGATCGTCCTGCTGGTCGTCGTGGTGCTGGTGTTCGGCACCAAGAAACTGAAGAACTTCGGCAGCGACCTGGGCGAATCGATCAAGGGCTTCCGCAAGGCCATGAACGAAGAAGAAACCAAGCCCGCCGAGCAGACCCCGCCGCCGGCGCAACCGGTTCCGCCGGTGCAGAACACCGCGCAGCAGGCCCAGGGCCACACCATCGAGGGCCAGGCCCAGCCGGTCCAAGAGCCGCAGCGGAAAGACTGACCCATGTTCGGCATCAGTTTCAGCGAGCTGCTGCTCGTCGGCCTGGTCGCCCTGCTGGTGCTCGGCCCCGAGCGCCTGCCGGGGGCCGCGCGCACCGCGGGCCTGTGGATCGGCCGCCTCAAGCGCAGCTTCAACGCGATCAAGATGGAGGTCGAGCGCGAGATCGGCGCCGACGACATCCGCCGCCAGCTGCACAACGAGCACATCCTGCAGATGGAGCAGGAGGCCAAGCGCATCCTCAATCCGCTGACGCCACCGGCGCAGCCGCCGGCCAGCGCTGAAACGCCCGCCACACCCGCCGTCGAAGCCGCCCCCACGCAGCCGACCGCGACGCCACCCTCCGAGCCGCCCCAACCGCCACGAGCCCCATGAGCGAGAATCCGGAACATGACCAGCCGATGCCGCTGGTCTCGCACCTGACCGAACTGCGCACCCGCCTGCTGCGCTGCGTCGCCGCCATCTTCCTGATCTTCGCCGGGCTGTTCTCCTTCGCCCAGCAGATCTACACCCTGGTCTCGGCGCCGCTGCGCGCGCACCTGCCGGCCAACGCGACGATGATCGCCACCGACGTGGCCTCGCCGTTCCTGACGCCGTTCAAGCTGACCATGATCGTCTCGCTGTTCCTGGCGATCCCGTTCATCCTGCAGCAGATCTGGGGCTTCATCGCCCCGGGCCTGTACCGCCACGAAAAGCGCATCGCCATCCCGCTGCTGGTATCGAGCATCTTCCTGTTCTATGCCGGCATGGCCTTCGCCTACTTCCTGGTGTTCCCGCTGATCTTCGGCTTCTTCGCCAGCGCCACCCCCGAGGGCGTGTCGATGATGACCGACATTTCCAGCTACCTCGACTTCGTCATGACCCTGTTCTTCGCCTTCGGCGTCGCCTTCGAGATCCCGGTGGCGGTGGTGCTGCTGGTGTGGATCGGCGTGGTCGACGTGCAGTACCTGAAGAAGATCCGCCCGTACGTGATCATCGGCTGCTTCGTGGTCGGCATGATCCTCACCCCGCCGGACATCTTCTCCCAGACCCTGCTGGCCGTGCCCATGTGGATGCTGTTCGAGGTCGGCGTGCTGTGCGGCAGCCTGATCCGCAAGCGCAGCCACGAGCCGGACGAAGCGAGCAACGACCACAACGACCAGCCGCCTGCGACCCAACCGTGAACCTGTTGCTTCTTGAAGAGGCCGACTTCGTGTCGGCCGACCGTGTCGTCCTGGCCGATCGCCGCTTCACCCACATGCAGGAGATCCACCGCGTGGCGGTGGGCGACAGCCTGCGCGTCGGGCGCATCGGCGGCCTGATGGGCAAGGCCGAGGTCATCCGCCTCGAAGGCCACGAGGCCGAACTGCGGGTGGCCTTCGACCAGCCGCCGCCGGCCAAGCTGCCGCTGACCCTGGTGCTGGCCGTGCCGCGGCCGAAGATGCTGCGCCGGCTGTTCCAGACGGTCGCTACCCTGGGCGTGCCGCGGCTGATCCTGGTCAACAGCTACAAGGTCGAAAAGAGCTTCTGGCAGACGCCGTTCCTCCAGCCCGAAACCATCCGCGAAAACCTCATTCTCGGCCTCGAGCAGGCCCGTGACACGGTGCTGCCGGAGGTGATCATCGAGAAGCGCTTCAAGCCCTTCGTCGAAGACCGCCTGCCCGCCATCGCCGAAGGCACCCTGGGCCTGGTCGGCCACCCCGGCCCCTACCCTGCCTGCCCGCGCGCCGTGGAAGGCCCAGTGACCCTGGCGATCGGCCCCGAAGGCGGCTGGATCCCCTACGAGGTCGAACTGCTCGGCAAGGCCGGACTGGCCCCGGTGCAACTGGGCGATCGTATCCTGCGGGTGGAAACGGCGGTCACCGCCCTGCTCTCGCGAATTTTCTGACACAAGAGTCAGGTTTTTACCATCAAGTTTCCCCGCCCCGCGCCGATGGCCTGTGCAACAGAACAATAATCCGCACTGCCACGCGCCGGGGAGTCGTCTATGTACCGTTGGTTTGCCCAGTCACTGGGAAATGTAAGCGTCAATCGCAAGTTGGGGATCGGCTTCGGCCTGGTGCTGCTGCTCACCCTCGGCATCACCTTCACCGGCTGGCTGGGCATCGACAGCGTCACCAGCCGTGGCGACAAGCTCGGCAACATCTCGGTGATCCACCAGTACACCCAGGACCTGCGCCTGGCCCGCCTGGGCTATGAGCGCAACCGAGACGACGCCGCCGTGGCGGAAATGGAAAAGGCCCTGGCCAACCTCGAGCGCCAGGTGCAGTTCATGCTCGGCCAGATCGAACTCCCCGCCGACCGCCAGCGCCTGGACAAGCAGCAGGATGCCGTGCGCCAGTACCAGCAGGCATTCGCCGAGCTCAAGCAGGCCGGTCAGCGCCGCGAGGCCAGCCGCGCCACCCTGGGCGACAGCGCCGACAAGGCCGCCGAGCTGATTGCCAAGGTCCAGCAGCGCCTGCTGCAGGGCAGCGATATCCAGCAGTACCAGGAGGTGGTGCAGGTCGCCGCCCTGCTGCAACAGGCGCGCTTCCAGGTGCGCGGCTACACCTACAGCGGCAAGGCCGAGTTCCAGCAGACCGCCCTCGGCGCCATCGACCAGGCCATGACCGTGCTCAAGGCGCTGCCGGGCAAGCTTCCGGCCGAGTTCGCCGCCAGCCTCGACGACGCCGCTGGCGCACTGGCCGCCTACCGCGACGCGGTGAACCAGTTCGGCAACGCCCAGGCCGCCAGCGAGCAGGCGCTGACGCGCATGTCCGCGCAAGGCCAGCTGCTGCTGACCGCCAGCCAGGAAATGACCGTTTCGCAAACCACCGTGCGCGACCAGGGCACCCAGCAGGCCAAGACCCTGCTGGCCGGCGCCACCGCCCTGGCCCTGGTGCTGGGGGTGCTGGCCGCCTTCGCCATCACCCGGCAGATCATCGTGCCACTGCGCCAGACCCTCGCCGCCGCCGAGCGCGTCGCCGGCGGCGACCTGCGCCAGGACCTCAAGGCCGATCGACGCGACGAACTGGGCCAGTTGCAGGCCAGCATGCAGCGCATGACCCAGGGCCTGCGCGAGCTGATCGGCGGCATCGGCGACGGCGTGACGCAAATCGCCAGCGCCGCCGAGGAACTGTCGGCGGTCACCGAGCAGACCAGCGCCGGGGTCAACAACCAGAAGGTCGAGACCGACCAGGTCGCCACCGCCATGAATGAGATGGCCGCCACGGTCCAGGAGGTGGCGCGCAACGCCGAGCAAGCCTCGGAAGCGGCGCTGATGGCCGACCAGCAGGCCCGCGAAGGCGACAAGGTGGTGGGCGAGGCGATCAGCCAGATCGAGCGCCTGGCCGGCGAGGTGGTCAATTCCAGCGAAGCGATGAGCCAGCTCAAGGCCGAGAGCGACAAGATCGGCAGCGTGCTCGATGTGATCAAGTCGGTGGCCCAGCAGACCAACCTGCTGGCGCTCAATGCCGCCATCGAGGCCGCCCGCGCCGGCGAGGCGGGCCGTGGCTTCGCCGTGGTCGCCGACGAGGTGCGCAGCCTGGCCCAGCGCACCCAGCAGTCCACCGAGGAGATCGAGGAGCTGATCGCCAGCCTGCAGAACGGCACCGAACGGGTGGCCAGCGTCATGGACAGCAGCCGCGCCCTGACCGACAGCAGTGTCGAACTGACCCGCCGCGCCGGCGACTCGCTGGGCACCATCACCCGCACCGTGTCGTCGATCCAGTCGATGAACCAGCAGATCGCCACCGCCGCCGAGCAGCAGAGCGCCGTGGCCGAAGAGATCAACCGCAGCGTGATGAACGTGCGCGATATCTCCGACCAGACCTCGGCGGCCAGCGAGGAGACCGCCAGCTCCAGCGTCGAGCTGGCCCGACTGGGGACGCATCTGCAGGGCCTGGTGGGGCGCTTCAGGCTCTAATTCAAGGCTTGCGGGCTGTAGGCACTGCCCTTCAGCCCGCCGCGAATTTTCCTACTCAATTTGCAGGTCCAGTCCGACGGACTTCCGGCCGATGAGCAAGGGCCATGGCGGCATTCTGCCGCCATGGCCTTTTCTCAATTGGACGGAGACCTGCCATGTTCGGATACCTTGACCGCCAGCTCGGCAACCTTGGCGTCGGGCTCAAGCTCGCCCTGGGTTTTGCCGTGGTGCTGCTGCTCACCCTGGCCACCACCCTTAGCGGCTGGAGCGCCCTGGACGGCGCCATCGAGCGCTCGGAGCAGCTCGGCGACATCGGCCAACTCGACGACCTGACCCGTGACCTGCGCGCCGAGCGCATCACCTACCGGGTACTCGCCGACGACGTCAGCAAGACCCGCATCGCGACCATCCTGGAGCAGTTGCACGACCGCCTGACCCTGCTGCTGCAACGCAGCGGCGTCGATACGTCACGACAGATGCTGAACCAGAAACTCCAGTTGCTGCAGCGCCTGAAGGCCGACTTCGCCAGCCTGCAGAGCACCGTGGACAGCCGCGAAGGCTTGCGTGCAGCGATGCAGGCGCAGGCAGGCGTGCTCGAAGCCGTGATCGACGAGCTGCAGACCCAGGCCTTGCTGAAGCTGCCGGGCGATGATCGGCAGGGCGGCGTGGTCGGTCTCATGGATACCCTGGGCCGCCATATCGAATCCGCCAGCCAGCAAAGCCTGGTGCCGGCCTATGCCTTCTCGCCCCGGGACAGTTTCGCCAGCATGGGCGATGCCGCGCTGCAGGCGGCGGACACCAGCCTGGGTCAGTTGCTGCGGGCCATCGCACCACTGGAGCTGCCCGCTACGCTGACCCAACGCCCACAGGTGGAACTGGACCGTTACCGCGACACCCTGCGCCAATACCGCGACACCGCGCTCAAGGTCGAGCAGTTGCAGGACGGCATGGAGAAAATGGGCGATGAACTGCAGGCGGTGAGCCGTGAACTGAGCGAGCGCAAGGTCGAGCAGCGCGACAACGAGGCCCTGGCCGACCGTTCGCTGCTGACCAGCGTGGCTGCGCTGGCGCTGGTGTTCGGCATCCTGGCCGCCTGGCTGATCACCCGGCAGGTCACCCAGCCCCTGCGCCAGGTGCTGGCCCAGGCCGCGCGCATCGCCCGTGGCGACCTCAGCCAGGTGCAGACGGTGCAGCGCCGCGACGAGATGGGCCAGTTGCAGACGAGCATGCGTGAGATGACCTTGAGCCTGCGCGAGCTGCTCGGCGGCATCGACCAGGGTGTCGGTCACCTGTCCCGGGCCGCGACGGCGCTGGCCGGCGCCAGCGTGGACACCCGCGAGCGCATTGGCCAGCAACAAGAGGAGACCGACCAGGTGGCCACGGCCATGAACCAGATGAGCGCCACGGTGCAGGAGGTCGCGCAGAACGCCGAGCAGGCCTCGCAGGCGGCCACCGCTGCCGACCATCAGGCACAGCTGGGCGACCAGGTGGTGGCCGAGGCGATTGCCCGTATCGAGCAGTTGGCCGGGCAGATGGACCACTGCCTGGCGGCCATGGGGCACCTGGCCGGTGAAAGCCAGCGCATCGGCTCGATTCTCGATGTGATCAAGTCGGTGTCCGAGCAGACCAACCTGCTGGCGCTCAATGCTGCCATCGAGGCGGCCCGGGCCGGTGAGGCCGGGCGCGGTTTCGCCGTGGTGGCCGACGAGGTGCGCGGCCTGGCCCAGCGTACGCAGCAGTCGACCGAGGAGATCGAGTTGCTGATCGACAACCTGCACCGTGGCACCGATGAGGTGACCGGTCTGTTGGACGACAGCAAGCGCCTGACCGGGCAAAGCGTCGAGCTCAGCCGCAAGGCCGGCGCCGCGTTGGGGCAGATTACCGAGACGGTGTCGACGATCCAGGGAATGAACCAGCAGATTGCCACGGCCAGTGAACAGCAGAGCGTGGTGGCCGAGCAGATCAACCGTAGCGTGATCAATGTGCGGGATGTGTCGGAGCAGACGCGGGCGGCCAGTGAACAGACTGCGGTTTCGAGTGGGGAGTTGGAGCAGTTGGGGCAGCAGTTGCGGGGCATGGTGGGGCGGTTCAATCTTTAAGCCTTGCAGGCGTGCCCAGATAGCCAGGACCTGAAACCAGACCGACGGCTTTGGCTTTGGCTTTGGTTTTGGCTTTGGCTTTGGCTTTGGCTTTGGCTTTGGCTTTGGCTTTGGCTTTGGCTTTGGCGATCAGAAGATTAACACCGCAGCTCACTAGCGACAGCTGCGCCATCCCAGGCGCCGCCCGTAACTTCGCGACTTCAGGAGGCCGAACGCAGGTCTTGCGGAGGGAGGTGACGGGCATGGATGCCCGTCAAGCGCTGCGCCCCAGGATGGGGCGTTCAGCGCGGTCCTCCCGGGAGCAAGGCCGGAGTGAGGGAACCCGGAGCGAAGCGGAGGGCCGGATGAATGGAGCGAGGATTTTTTGGTTCCTTTTTGATCCTTCAAAAAGGAACTCGCCGTAAGGGCGAAAAGGTGACTATGCGTCGACATCGCAAATGAATGCGCTTACAACCATTAAAACCAGCGCCGACCGACTTTGACTTTGACTTTGACTTTGACTTTTAAAGCATGTGTTTTGAAAGCTATATGCGCATTCATTCGCGATGGTGACGCGAAGTCACCTTTCCGCCCTTACGGCGGGTAACTTTTTGAAGGATCAAAAAGTCACCAAAAAATCCTCGCTCCATTCATCCGGCCCCTACGCTTCGCTCCGGGGTTCCCTCGCTCCGTTCTTGCTCCCGGGAGGACCGCGCTGAACGCCCCATCCTGGGGCGCAGCGCTTGACGGGCATCCATGCCCGTCACCTCCCTCCGCAAGAACTCCGCTCGGCCTCCTGAAGTCGCAATTGGCGGCGCCTGAACTATCGCGCACTTAGAAGCAAGATCAAGATCAAGATCAAGATCAAGATCAAGATCAAGATCAAGATCAAGATCAAGATCAAGATCAAGAGATGAGCGTTTCTTGATTGGAGGGTGGTGTTATTTCAGTGATCAGACCCCTCGCCAACATATAGCAAGAGGCCTGAACAGTTTGACCACATACATTGCACCCACGGTTTACGCAGGTCTAAACACAATCACAGAACTTGCCGCAAGAACGCCTGCGCACGCACATCCTTCGGCGCAGCAAAGAACGCCTGCGGTGGCGAATCTTCCAGCAACTTCCCGTGGTCAAAGAACAACACCCGATCCGCCACTTCCCGGGCAAAACCCATCTCGTGCGTCACGCAGACCATGGTCATGCCTTCCTGGGCCAAGGTCTTCATCACATCCAGCACCTCCCCGACCATCTCCGGATCAAGCGCCGAGGTCGGCTCGTCGAACAGCATCACCTTCGGGTCCATCGCCAGGGCCCGGGCAATGGCCACTCGCTGCTGCTGCCCGCCGGAAAGGCGCGAAGGATACTCGTTGGCCTTCTGCGCGATACCGACCTTTTCCAGCAACGCCCGGGCCTTGGCTTCGCGCTCGGCCTTGTTGCGCTTGCGCACCACCTTCTGCGCCAGGCACAGGTTCTCCAGCACGGTCATGTGCGGGAACAGATTGAAGTGCTGGAACACCATGCCGACTTCCCGGCGATAGGCGTTGATATCGGTTTTCGGATCGTCCAGCTGCAAACCGCCGATGGACACATGCCCCTCGTCGAAATGCTCCAGGCCGTTCAGGCAGCGCAGGAAGGTCGACTTGCCCGAGCCCGAAGGCCCCAGCACCACCACCACCTCGCCCTTGGCCACCTGGGTGGTGACGTTGTCCACCGCGCGCACTACCTGGCCACGGGTGTCGAAGACTTTCAGCAGGTCACGGACTTCAATCACTTTGCGCAAGCCTCCGCTCGAGCCGGCTGGCAATGTGCGACAGCGGCAGGTTGATCAGCAGGTACAGGCCCGCCACGCAGAACCAGATCTCGAAGGTCGAGAACGAGGTGGTGATGGCCTCGCGGCCGCTCTTGGTCAACTCGGTGATGGCAATCACCGACACCAGCGAAGTGTCCTTGACCAGGCTGATGAACTGCCCGGCCAGTGGCGGCAGCACGCGCTTGAAGGCTTGGGGCAGGATCACATGACGCATCGACTGGGCGCCGTTCAGGCCCAGCGAACGCGCCGCCTCGTTCTGGCCCTTGGCGATCGACTGCACGCCGGCACGGACGATCTCGGCCACGTAGGCGCCGGTGAACAGCGCCAGCGCCGCCACCCCGGCGAACTCGCGGGACAGGTTGAGCACGGTGCCGATGAAGAAGTAGAAGATGAAGATCTGCACCAGCAGCGGCGTGCCGCGCACCAGCTCGACGTAGACAGTGGACAGGTCACGCAGGGTCGGGTTGTTCGACAGCCGGCACAGCCCGGCGAACAGGCCGATCACCAGGCCCAGGGCGCCGGAGATCACCGAGATCCACAACGTGGTCCACAGGCCCCAGGCCAAGGGGCCGGCGGCCCAGTGACGGTTGACGCCGATGGCATCGCCCTCGGCGACATCGTCGCCACGGGCCAGCAACATGCTGTCCTTGGCCACTTCGACGACCTGGGTGTCGCCGCTTTCATCCTTCAGGGTGACCCGGGCGTTGTCGCCGGACACCACGATTTCCTCGACCGTGCCAGGGTTGGCGGCACGCTGGGTTTCCTCGGCCTTGTAGGCGAAGTATTGCGGAACACGGTTCCAGCGCCACTCGTAGGAAATCATCGAGGTGGCCAGGTACAGGCTGAACGCCAGGCCCACCAGGACCAGCGCGGTCAGCCCATGCCAGGGCCACTGTGCTTTCTTGTGTTTGATCACGTGGGGTACTTCCGTAAAAGCGAAACGCGCAGGGTTTGCCTGCGCGTCGAGGTCAGCGCCTGGGGTTTTGGCCCGGGCCTTATTCCATTTCCTTCAGCCATTCCTTGCTCTTGAACCACTTGTCGTGAATACGATCGTAGGTCCCGTCATGCTTGATCTGGTGCAGGAAGTTGTTGATGTAGTTGATGCTGTCGAAGTCGCCTTTCTTCAGGCCGAAGGCCAGCGGCTCGTAGGTGAAGGGTTCTTCCAGGAATACCAGCTTGCCGGCGCCGGCCTTCTCTACCGCCACCACGTTATACGGCGAGTCATAGACGAAGGCGTCGGCCTTGCCGTTGACCACGTCCATCACCCCTTCCTGCTCGTTGTCGTAGCCGTGGTACTTGGCCTTGCTGATCAGCTTCTTCGCGACCATCTCGCCGGTGGTGCCGAGCTTGGAGGTGAGGCGGTACTTCTCGTTGTTCAGGTCCTTGTACGACTTGATCTCGCCCGCCAGCTCCTTGCGGATCAGCAGGGTCTGGCCGACCACGATGAAGGGTTCGCTGAAGTTCAGGCGCAGGTTGCGCTCCTGGGTCAGGGTCATGCCGCTGCCGATGAAGTCGAACTTGTCGGTCATCAGGGCCGGGATGATGCCGTCGTAGGCGGTGGAGACCATCTCCAGCTTGACGCCCATGGACTTGGCCATGGCCTTGAGGATGTCGACTTCGAAGCCGATGATCTCACCGCGCTTGTTGGTCATTTCGAACGGCATGTAGGTCGGGTCCATGCCCACGCGCAGGGTGCCACGCTTGACCGCGTCGTCGATGGCGCCGGCCTGGGCGGCGGTCACCGCGATCAGGGCGGTCGCACCTACCAGCAGTCGCGACAGGTATTTCTTAATCATCACCAAGTCCCCTAGCAAGAAGTACGCAGATTTTTCTTGTAAGCACGGTCCGACAGACCGATGCGCAATATCGGGACGGATGCTAACGCATGCGTGAGCTGGGACCTAGAGCCGGGGGGGACTTTGTTGGCCAAAATCGACCAGAAAGCTTCGCGGGGCCAGCCCGCTCCCACGCACCGTTGAGATGGCGTGGGAGCGGGCTGGCCCCGCGATTATCGGAGCAACGGACTCAAGCCAGGGCTGGCTGGGCCACGTTCTCCGGATGCAGCGGCAGCAATGGCGAGTGCGGATCGTTGGCGATGGATGCCCGCCACACATCGATCCACGCCGTGTTATGCCCGGCCCACACCTGCTCGTGCAGGCGCGCCAGCGCCACCGGGTCGCTGAGCAGCGCCAGGCGGGTGTTCAGGTCCAGGCCTTTCGGGCCGACTTCCAGTGCCTTGGCAACGCGCTCGACGCGCAGCGCCTCGATCGGGGCCGCCTGACCGTGACGCGCCGTGGCCATGGCACAGGCCAGGGCGTTCTGGCGCGGGTCGACCACGGCACGGACGAAACCGTCATGCAGGGCGTGCCAACGGTTCTCGTGGGTGTACTGGTCGGTCGCCAGCAGCTCTTGCGGCGTTGCGTATTCCTCGGGGATGAGGAACAGCTTCTCGTCCTTGGCCGCCAGGCCCAGGCGCGTGCGGCTGGATATCACCGACACCGGGATCGACAGCACCAGCGAGCCGACGATCGGCGCCAGCCACCACAGGAAGCTCGGGTTCAGCCAGGCCACCAGCCCAGCCCAGGCGATGCCCAGCAGGGTCTGCGGACCATGACGACGCACCGCTTCGCTCCACGGCGTGGAGTCGTCGTCACGCTGCGGCGAGTTCCAGGTCGCGGCCCAGCCGAGGAACGCGGCCAGCACGAAGCGGGTGTGGAAGATCATCCGCACCGGTGCCAGGAGCATCGAGAACAGCATCTCCATCAGCATCGACAGGGTGACCTTGATGCGTCCGCCGAACTCGGTGGCGCCCTTGGCCCAGATCAGGATGACGCTGAGCAGCTTGGGCAGGAACAGCAGCACGATGGTGGTGGAGAACAGCGCAATGGCCTTCTCCGGATGCCACTGCGGCCACAGCGGGTAGAGCTGGAACGGCTCGATGAAGTACTGCGGCTCCATCAGCGTGTTGGTCGCCAGCAGCGCCGTCGACAGCACCAGGAACAGGAACCACAGCGGCGCCGACAGGTACGACATCACCCCGGTGAGGAACACCGCGCGGTGCACCGGGTGCATGCCCTTGACCAGGAACAGGCGGAAGTTCATCAGGTTGCCGTGGCACCAGCGACGGTCGCGCTTGAGCTCGTCGAGCAGGTTCGGCGGCAGTTCTTCGTAGCTGCCCGGCAGGTCGTAGGCGATCCACACGCCCCAGCCGGCACGGCGCATCAGCGCGGCTTCGACGAAGTCGTGGGACAGGATCGCGCCGGCGAAGGCGCCCTTGCCCGGCAACGGCGCCAGGGCGCAGTGCTCGATGAACGGCTTCATGCGGATGATCGCGTTGTGGCCCCAGTAGTGCGACTCGCCCAGCTGCCAGAAGTGCAGGCCGGCGGTGAACAGCGGGCCATACACGCGGGTGGCGAACTGCTGCATGCGCGCATACAGGGTGTCCATGCCCGAGGCTTTCGGCCCGGTCTGGATGATGCCGGCGTCCGGGTTGGCCTCCATCAGGCGCACCAGGCTGCTCAGGCACTCGCCGCTCATGACGCTGTCGGCGTCGAGCACGACCATGTACTTGTACTCGCCACCCCAGCGACGGCAGAAGTCGTCGAGGTTGCCGCTCTTGCGCTTCACCCGGCGCCGGCGGCGACGGTAGAAGATGCGGCCGAAGCCCTTGGTTTCACGGCACACGTCGAGCCAGGCCTGTTGTTCGGCGACGGCGATGTCGGTGTCATTGGTGTCGCTGAGCACGAAGAAGTCGAAGCGGTCGAGATTGCCGCTGGCGGCCACCGACTCGAAGGTGGCGCGCAGGCCGGCGAACACCCGTGGCACGTCTTCGTTGCAGATCGGCATCACCAGCGCGGTACGCGCCTCGGGCGCGATCGGCTCGTTGCCGGCGCTGCTGCCGGAAATCTTGTACTTGTCACGCCCGGTGAGCAGCTCGAGGAAGCCCATCAGGGCGGTCCAGAAGCCCGCCGACACCCAGCAGAACAGGATGCCGAACAGGACCAGGATCGAGGTCTGCAGCGCATATGGCCACACCTGCACCACCGTGTCCCACAGGGGCTGGTTGACGATCTCGTCGAAATCGACGAACGACCAGCCCTGGTACGGCAGGATGCCCTTCATGTACCAGCCCGCGACGAGGGTCTGGCCGATCATCAGGGTCAGCAGGATGTAACGGCGGATCGAACCGACCGTACGCCAGCGCGCCGGCGGCAGCTCGCGCTTGGGCGGCTGCGGGGCGTTGGTGCGGCCGGTCATGCGCCGCCACATGCGAATCAGGATGTTGGTGCGCCACGGCTCGGGCACGACCTTGGTGCGCTTGATCGGCGGCGAGATCTTCAGGCACAGCCGCCCGCCGGCATCGACGCCGAGCATCTCGGCGTCTTCCAGCTCGGCGGCGCTGCCGACGGTAAGACGGGCGCCCACCGAAGCCTGGGCGGCCTCGGCGGTGCCGGCGGCCGGTTGGGCCGCCAGGTGTTGGTGCAGCTCGCTGAAGGAGGTGCAGCGGGCGAGTTCCGCACGCTGCTCGTCGCTCAGGGGAAGGTGGGCCAGGTACTCGCTCAGCGATTCCGGCCTTGCGCTTGAGTTACTCATCGGCAGGCAACTGATAGCTCCAGGTCTCGGTCAGCACTTTCTCGGTGGTGGCCGGGGTCCCGTTGGTGGATGCCGCATCGGCGGCGGGTTGCTCGGCAGCCTTCTCGGCCTTGGCTTTCTCGGCCTTGGCGTGAGCATGCTTGGCCGCGGCCTTGTCCTGCTTGGCCGGCTTGGGCTGCTCGACCGGAACGTCGCGCAGCAGCGCGGCACGCATCTCGGTGGATTTCTTCGGATCCTGCACCTTCAGGCGCAGGGTCAGGCGCCAGCCCTTGGTTTCCGGGTTGTAGCGCAGGTTGTTCTCAACCACCTCGGCGTTGTCGCCGACGCTGACCTGGCTGCGCACGGCGGTGTCGGCCGGCAGGGTGGCCAGGTTCGGGCCGATGAAGTCGACCAGGAAGGCAACGGTGCCATCGGTCTGGCGGATCAGGTTGGACTGCTTGACGTCGCCGGTGGAACGCAGGGTCTGCTTGACCCAGCCCAGTTCCTGCGAATGCAGCTGGTCTTCCTTGATGGTCCAGCGCAGGCGGTAGTCGTACTCGAACGGTTTGCCCACTTCAGGAAGCTTTTCCGGGCTCCAGAAGGCCACGATGTTGTCGTTGGTCTCGTCGGCGGTCGGGATCTCGACCAGGTCGACGGTACCCTTGCCCCAGTCGCCCTTCGGCTCGATCCAGGCGCTCGGGCGCTTCTCGTACTCGTCGTCGAGGTCTTCGTAGTCGCTGAAGTCGCGCTGGCGCTGCAGCAGGCCGAAACCACGCGGGTTCTCCACGCTGAAGTTGCTCACGGCCAGGTGTTTCGGGTTGTTCAGCGGACGCCACAGCCACTCGCCGTTGCCGGCGTGGATCGCCAGGCCTTCGGAGTCGTGCAGGGCCGGACGGTAGTTCATGACCTTGGACGGCTGGTTGGGGCCGAACAGGTACATGCTGGTCAGCGGGGCGATGCCCAGGCGGCTGACGTTGTCACGCAGGTAGACCCGCGACTTGACGTCGACCAGGGTGTCCTCGCCCGGACGCAGGGTCAGCTTGTAGGCGCCGGTGGAGCGCGGGGAATCGAGCAGCGCGTAGATCACCAGGTGCTTGTCGTTCGGCTTGGGCTTCTCGATCCAGAACTCGCGGAAGCGCGGGAATTCCTCGCCGGACGGCAACGCAGTGTCGATGGCCAGGCCACGGGCCGACAGGCCGTAGCGGTGGCCCTTGCCGACCACGCGGAAGTAGCTGGCGCCAAGCAGGGTCATGATCTCGTCCTGCTTGTCGGCCTTGTTGATCGGGTAGAGCACGCGGAAACCGGCGTAGCCGAGGTTCTTGGTGGCTTCGGCGTCATGCGGCACGTCACCGAACTCGAAACGGCTCGGGTCGTACTTGATTTCCTTGACCTTGTTGGCGGTGATCTCGTTGATGGTCACCGGCGTGTCGAAATGCATGCCCTGGTGGTAGAACGAGAGCTTGAACGGCGTCTTGTCCTTGGCCCACTCGGCCTTTTCCTGCAGGAAGCGGATCTTCTGGTAGTCGGCGTACTTCATGTCGCGGAACACCGGCGGCAGGTTGCTCTTCGGTGCCTCGAACTTCTGACCGGCCAGATCCTTTGCCTTGGCTGCAACGTCGTCCAGATTGAATGCCCACAGCTGGCCCGCGCTCAACAGGCCGACCAGCGCCACGCCGGCCAGCATGGCCTTGCGCAGCCGGGTACCGGGGATTCTAGGTGCAATACAGGGGCTTACAATCACGAGCAATCCTCGCCGAAAACAGATCATGAAACCAACGGCCAGCGACCAATGCCGGGTTGGCGAGCACTGTTCGGACCCCGTGAGGGCGTAATGATTCCCCAAACGGATCCTGACAATGCTCGAGTCAAAGTGAAACGAACCTGCGAACGCAGGTTCATGCAGCGCGCGATTATCCAGCAGGTCGCGTTACAACGCATCAGGCTGAACAAACTATTTATCGTACAAAACCCCTTGTTTTTCGACAAACAAAGGGTTTTTTGACCTCATATTTGTAACATAAATGTTACCGGGCCATCATTGACCAGATGCACCTGCATGTCTGCACCGAAGCGACCACTGGCCACAAGCGGGTGCCGAGCCTGTGCCTGGCGCAGCAGATAGTCGAACAGCTCGGCGCCGAGGGCCGGTGGCGCAGCCGTGGAAAAGCTCGGGCGCATGCCGTTGCGGGTGTCGGCGGCCAGGGTGAACTGCGACACCAGCAGCAGGCCGCCGCCGACATCCTTGAGCGAGCGGTTCATCTTGCCCTGCTCGTCGCTGAACACCCGGTAGTTCAGCAGCTTGTGCAACAGCTTGTCGGCATGCTCGGGCGAATCTTCAGGCTCGACCGCCACCAGCGCCAGCAACCCCTGGTCGATGGCGCCGACAATCTCCCCTGCCACTTCCACCCGGGCGCCACGCACGCGCTGGATCAGCCCCTTCATGCTTCTTCCAGGGGCAGGTCGAGCAGGCGCCGGGCCATCTGGTCGGCGGCGCGTACCAGGGCGTCGGTGATGCCAGGCTCGGAGGCGGCATGGCCGGCGTCGCGGATCACCTTCAGCTCGCTGTTCGGCCAGGCCTGGTGCAGCTCCCAGGCGTTGTCCAGCGGGCAGATCACGTCATAGCGACCATGCACGATCACCGCCGGCAGGTGAGCGATCTTCGGCATGTCGCGGATCAGCTGGTCCTGTTCGAGGAAAGCGTTGTTGGTGAAGTAGTGGCATTCGATGCGGGCGATCGACAGGGCGCGCTGCGGCTCGGAGAAACGGTCGACCACCAGCGGGTTCGGGCGCAGGGTCGCGGTGCGGCCCTCCCAGGTGGACCAGGCCTTGGCGGCGTGCATCTGGGCGATCTGGTCGTTGCCGGTCAGGCGCTTGTGGAAGGCCTTGACCAGGTCGCCGCGCTCTTCCGGCGGGATCGGCGCGATGTAGTCCTGCCAGTAGTCGGGGAACAGGCGGCTGGCGCCTTCCTGGTAGAACCAGTGGATCTCCTGCGGGCGGCACAGGAAGATGCCGCGCAGGATCAGGCCATGCACGCGCTCGGGGTGTTTCTGGGCGTAGGCCAGGGCCAGGGTTGAGCCCCAGGAACCGCCGAACAGCACCCACTTGTCGATGCCGAGGTGCTCGCGGATGCGCTCCAGGTCCTCGACCAGGTGCCAGGTGGTGTTGTTCTCCAGGCTCGCATGGGGCGTGGAGCGACCGCAGCCACGCTGGTCGAAGGTGACGATGCGGTACAGGTTGGGGTCGAAGTAGCAACGGCTCTGGGCATCGCAGCCCGCGCCCGGGCCACCGTGGATGAACACCACGGGCAGACCTTCCGGCGAGCCGCTCTCATCGACATACAGCACATGCGGCGCTTCCACGGCCAGATCGTGCCGGGCGTAGGGTTTGATCTGCGGGTAGAGGGTCTGCATCGCGCACTCCGTGTGAGGATATTGTCTGCCGTTGGGCATCATAAACCTGAATTGCGCTTTGAGCATGCTCTCGTGCTGGATGCGATGCGTACCGACAGGTCCGACGGCCAGATCATGTTATGTCCTGGGCCGGTGAATCAGTCCATACCATCCGGGCCTCCCTTCCATCGAGGCCCCATCATGAGCGTCAACAACAACGGCGTCGCTGGCGCGCCAGCAACGGACGAACCCATAGGCTCACTGTCGAAACGGCTGATCGCCGACAAGATGCCTGACTGGCTGAAGCACGTCGCAAAGCCGGCCCATGCCCACATGCGCAATGCCCTGAGCCGGCCAAGCGCCTGGTTCGACAGGGCCTGCCTGGCCCATCCGGACATTGCCCGGCAACTGGTGCAGGAATATGGCACCCATCGAAAGACCCAGGACGATGTGGCCAGGCTGCTCAAGCAGCTACCCGATCTACGGCAGTTCGCCACGCAGCAGCTGACCCAGGCGATCAAGCAGCGCTTTGACCTGGAGCTGGACGTGAACAGGACCTACCTGTTCAACGCCCGCCGGGCCGAGGCTTATCAGGACGCCTCTTACGGCGACCCTATCGTTCAGGCGGCGCGGTCGTTCAGACGAGCCACCCAGTCCTTGCTGCACAGCGCCTTGCAGAACTTCGAGGCCGAACATGCGCTGCCCGGTGGGCTGGATACCGCCAGGCTCAGCTCACGGGTGCTCGACAGCAATGCGTTCGTGGGCGTGGTGCCCAGCGGCAACCAGGTCGGGATCTCGCCGAGCGAATTCGCGGCACTCTCCCGCGAGCTGGACATCGGTGGTCAGTACCAGGCGCTGATCGAAACGGTCTGTCAGGCGGATCCGCAGGCGGCCAAGGTATTCGGCGACGCTGAGCTGAGCACCCTGCGCCTGGAGCTGCACAGGGCCTACCTCGGCGAAAGGCTCGAGCAACCCCTGTATGCGGCCTTGCTCAAGCTGGTCGAACACGGCCAGGCCGAGTACGAAGGCCGCCCGCTGGGCGCGACCTTCCTGCAACTGTTCGGCAGCTCGGTAACGGGCGCGTTGATCTTCGGTGTCGAATCCGGCCCCAGCATGCCAGCGCGCTACCCTGCGTTTAATCTGCCCTTCCAGGGTTGGCTGGTCACCTACCTGCCCGGCGCGCGAATCCCCTTGCAGCGCCACGCCACCGCCGAGGCGCTGCAGGCCTACCTGCGCGAACAGCTGGGGGCCATGACCCGCCGGCAACTGCTCGACAGCGTGCCGGCACGGGACAGCAGTGCCTTCTACACCCAGTTGCTGGACTGCCTGCAACCGGTGGACTGGCGTACCTCCAAGGTCATTCCGGGCCAATACGGCGGCACGGTAAACCGTGTGCGCGATCCGAATGCTCGAGTGACGGCGGCACAGCAGCCCTTCGGGCAAGGCCTGCGCGAGGCGCTGGTCGCGCAGAAACGCCAAAGGCTCTCGGACGATGCCCTGTTCCACGCGGTCCCCACCGCGACGGAAGACCGGATAACAGCGCAGAAACAGCTGGCGTACTACACCGGCCTGGCCTTCGACGCCCTGGCCCTGGGCGTTTTCTTCGTGCCGGCCCTGGGCCCGGTGATGCTGGGGCTGACCGCGCTGCAACTGGGGCATGAGGTATACGAAGGGTTTGCCAGCTGGGCGCGGGGCGACAGACAGCAAGCCCTGGCCTACCTGGTAGACGTGGTTGAGAACGTTGCCCAGTTGGCGGTACTGGGCGTCTGGGAGGCGAGCGGCGGAAAACCTGCCGTCGAGAAAATCACTGTCGAGACGCCTTCATTTGTCGAAGAACTGGAGCCCGTGCGCAGGCCTGACGGCGATGTCCGCCTGTGGTCCCCGGACCTGAAACCGTTTGCCCATGACATTGTGCTGCCTGCAGGCTTGAAGGCGGATGAGTTCGGCTTGTACCACCACGCAGGCAAGACCTGGCTGGCGCTGGAAGACCGCCTGTTTTCAGTCAGCCCCATTACAGTGCCCCACGACTACGTCCTCGTACACCCGCAAAGCCCCCATGGCTATCAACCTCGATTGCGCCACAATGGCGCAGGTGCATGGCTGCATGGCCTGGACCGACCACAGGCATGGCCACTGAACCAGTTGGCCAACCGGGCAGGCCAGCTGGCTGCGGAGTTCGACGAAGCCACCCTGGCCCAGATACTTGAAGTCAGCGCCACCGATGTGTCCGTGTTGCGCCGAGTCGTCAGCCGGAACCTGCGCCTGCCGGCATTGCTGGAAGACACGCTGTCTCGTTTCAAGCTGGATCAGGAACTGCGCACCTCAGTGACTGAACCCCACATGCTGCGCAAGACGTTCCAGAAGCGCTACGACCTTTTGTACGCCAAGCCCGCCGCTCGCGGCGCCACCCTGCGGCAACGTTATCCACAGCTGCCGCTTCCCGTCATCGAAGAGCTGTTGCGCAATGCCAGCCAGGTGGAGTTGCAGAGCCTGGATCAAGGCAGGATCCACGCCCGCCTTGCCGCAGAGTCTCGCACCTACCAGCAGCAGGTTCGCCTGGCCCGCGCCTATGAAGGGCTGTATCTGGACGCGGTACGCAACTGGGACACTGACCGCTTGATTCTGCATACGCTGGAACAGCTTCCCGGCTGGCCCGCCGATACGGTCATCGATCTTGAGCAACACCTGCACTGGCCCATCGAGCGCACACGAATCGGAGCACAGGCCGCTGAGCCCAACGCCATCATTTTCAGCACGACAACCGGCTATATCGTCGACGGCAGCAGTGCCTCGCAAGCCTCTGAGATGCTTCACGACACACTCTACAGTGCGCTGATGAAAGCCCTGCCAACACCCGCAATCACCGTACTGGCCAACTTGGGAGCGAGCTACACGCAAGCGCTCAAGCGCCTGCTTCGCCAGAGGCCTCGACTTTCGCGCGAGACGTTGAGAAAGGTGTTGCGCATGCAGCCCGTGCGACAAGGCTTCCACTCGCCGATGCGTCTGGCCGATGGCCGCCTGGGATACCCACTGGGCGGCCAAGGCGGCACTGGGGGCGGGTTTACCCGCCACACCCTGCTGCGCATGATCAGGGAGACTGGTCTGCCCGTACACACGACGCGCACGGCCGACCAGATACTGGCCGACCTGGAAGGCAGCGGACTAAGCCGAAGCGAGATAAACCTGCGCTTGCAAGCATTGCTCGAACAACACACATCCTTACGTCGCACGCTGGCCGAATGGCGACGAACGACACGATCCACAGCCGGGCATGACACTGACGCGATCGACACCTTGCACGAGCGGCTCATCCAGCACTGGTATGACAACGCCCTGCCTGTGACGCCTCACGAGACGACACCACTTCGCCTGGAGCAGATCGCGCTGGACACCTTCCCATCCGACCTGCCCACGTTTTTTGGCGAAAGTGTCAGGCACCTTCAGCTCATCGACCCATCCCACGGCAGCGCTTCGAGTCTGGGACGGCGCGAACGTTTGCTCACCAATCTGTTCCAGCAGTTCCCAGGCTTACACTCACTGGAAGTGACCCGACCTTATGTCGACAACGCGCCAGCTTCCGACTTCCTGTACGACCTCGGTTCAATCATCCGTCGCCTTCCGCAGCTTGAATCCCTCAGCATCACCAACCTGAACCTGCCGCTGTCGAGCAGGGAGATCGAAAGCCTGCGAACGTTGCCACGCTTGCGCCGGCTCACCCTGGATGGCAATCGGCTGCTCACCCACGGCTACCAGGCTTTCGAAGGCCTGACCCTCGACTACCTGGGCCTCGAGCGCATGACGCTCGACCATTGGCCCCAAGGCCTCAGGCCACGCCCCCTGACCCGCATCAGGGAAGTCTCGTTACGCGACAACCGTATCCGCTCACTGCCGAGCTTTCTCACGAGCAATGAACCGGACCTCGCCACCCACACAGTCATTGCCCTGGAAGGCAATCCCATCATCGAGGATCAACTGCTGCGCATCATGCTCAATCAACAGGGTCAGGCCGGACGGATCCATGCTGACATTTCACCCTCCCTGAATACCCGGCTGCGCCACTACACCCAGCAGCGCGAAGCATTGCGCGATGCTCTCGACAATTGGGCCAACGCCTCAAGCTCGACGGCGCCGCTGAGCCAGGGCGCCATGGCCATGCGCAACCGGATCGGGGTCAGCATCAACACGTTCTGGCGCAACCAGGAACTGGGCATGCGCCAGACAACACTGCGCCTGGAGAACATCGCCCTGGAGCATTTTCCTCCGAGTCTGCCGGCTTTCTTCCACCAACGGGTCCGAAGCCTGTCACTGGCCAGGATCAGCAGCACGACCGCCCAGCTGGATGACTTCCTGAGGCGCTTCCCCTTGGTGGAAAACCTCAGCCTCGTCGAACACGCCCAGCCAAGCCAGACACTGCCGACGGCACTCCGACGGCTTCCCAGGCTTATCTACCTGTCCCTGCGCGACATGGGTCTGGTAATCGATGACAGCGTACTCGCCACGTTCGCCACATTGGGCAATCTCAGCACACTGGAGCTGGCCGGCAACCGCCTGGGCACTATCACCGAGGTGCCCGAGACCTTGCGCAACCTGAGCCGGCTTGAACTGAACAACATGGGCATCGAGCGCTGGCCCACCTGGCTAGACAGCCTGCTGCCGCTGGAGCTGCTCGACCTGAGCGAGAACCGCTTGACCGAACTGCCTGAACACATCTTCAGCAACCTCGATCATGACTTCCCCGTGTCGTCCATTGCCCTGTTCGACAACCCACTGACCCGCAGCACCATGTTCCGCGCACGCACATCCTCCGATACCCAGCGCAACTTCACCTTCGCCATGAGCCTGCCCGATGACTTGCTGACCGCGACGTCTTCGGATGAGGAACTGGCGGGAGGGCACCTGCATAATCCAATCCTTCCCCTTGCCGAGGACCAGCCGCGCCTGGAGGCCTGGCTGCAAGGCGCACAGCTGGAAAACGAAGCGCTGCGCGATGCCTGGCAGCAACTGCAACAGGCCGGCGATGCGGGCAACCTGCTGTCGCTGGTCGGGCGCCTGCAGCAGTCAGCCCCCTTTCGCAATGGCGCCACCCGCCCGTCCTTCTGCCAGCGCGTGCGCATGGTCCTGATCAAGGCGCTGGTCAGGCCGGAAGAACGCGCGCTGTTCAATGCCATCGCACAGGAGGCACTGGTGCAACCGGACACCGGCAGCCAGACCTGTCACGACGGGGCATTGCTGGTGTTCCAGAACATCGAGCTGTTGATCGACAGCCGTAGCCTGCTGAGAACCGCAGGCGATACGGAACATACGCTCTACCAGGAACTCACGCGTCTCTACCGCCTGTACCGACTGGATGAGATCGCCCGCGACAAAGCCAAAGGCCGGGACGAGGCGGAGGTCCGCCTGGCCTATCGCCGCGGGCTGAACCAGGAGCTGAAGCTGGGCGTACCCGACGACAACATGCTCTACGAGGCCTTTGCCGATGTCAGCCGCAGCGAGCTGACAGCGGCGATGGACCAGGTACACCGGGATGAGCAGGGTGAGTCGTTCCTGAGGTATGCCGCGAGCAATGACGAATGGTGCCGGTACCTGCGGCTGACCTACGCAGCACGCTTCGACGCCATCGAGCAGCAGTACAGGGCGCAGGTCAGCGCCCTGGACGAGTCCCCGCAAAGCCTAGAAGAACTGGCCCCCGAGTACGAGGCGCTGGAAAACGACAAGCAGGCACGGGAACAGCACCTGATCCGTGAACTGACCACGCTGGCCAACCCGGATCGCAGTTGAGGGCTAACGCCCGTATCGCTCCCGGCCCCATGCGAGGACTGTCTCCAGCAACCGTCCCAGGACCACCTGGGTCGGTTGCGCCAGGTCCTCGCGGTAGGCGAATGGCTCGACTTCATTCATGTATGTGCTCTGCGCCAGCTCCAGTTGCACGGCATGGATCTGTCGGGAAGGGTCACCGTAGTGGCGGGTGATGTGTCCGCCCTTGAAGCGGCCGTTGAGTACATGGCTGTACTGCGGGAATTCGGCGCACACGCCCTGCAGCCGCTCGGCCAGCTCGGGATCGCAACTGGCGCCGTTGAAGGTGCCTAGGTTGAAGTCCGGCAGCTTGCCGTCGAACAGGTGCGGGATCAGCGAACGGATCGAGTGGGCATCCCACAGCAACGCATAGCCGAACTCGGCACGCAGGCGCTCCAGTTCACGACGAATCGTGTCGTGGTACGGGCGCCAGATCCCTTCCAGGTACGTCGCCCGCTCATCGGCGCTCGGCACCTGCCCGTCCTTGAACAACGGCTTGCCATCGAACAAGGTCGCCGGGTACAGGCCGGTGGTGGCGCCGGCGTACAGCGGCTTGTCGTCATCCGGGCGGTTCAGGTCGATGACGAAGCGCGAATACTCCGCCGCCACCACACTGGCGCCCAGGTCACGGGCGAAGTCGTACAGGCGCGGAATATGCCAGTCGGTGTCAGGCAGGCTGCGTGCCTGGTCGACCAGGCCATTGCGCACGGCTGGCGTCAGGCCCAGCCCGGCGTGGGGCATGCTGATCAGCAGTGGCAGGCGGCCCTGGTGAAAACTCAATACCTTGTCCATATGACTCCTACAGCGTATCTGATTGACCTTCGTGGGAGCGGGCTTGCCCCGCGATACCGGCGAAGCCGGTGCCATCCATCGCGGGGCAAGCCCGCTCCCACGAAGCTCTGCTTCCGGCACCGCAGTGCAACTCTGAGCCTTTCAGTTGGATATCTCATGCCCCAGGCGCACCACGCGCTTGGGCAAGTCACCGCCGAGCCAGTAGCTGAGGTCGGCCGGGCGTTCGATCTGCCAAGCGATGAAGTCCGCCACCTTGCCCACTTCCAGCGAGCCGTGGCTGTCGCCCAGCCCCAACGCCGTGGCGGCATGCACGGTGACGCCGGCCAGCGCTTCTTCCGGGGTCATGCGGAAACAGGTACAGCCCATGTTCAGCATCAGGCGCAGCGACAGCCCCGGTGAAGTACCTGGGTTGAGATCGCTGGCCAAGGCAATCTTCACGCCATGCCGGCGCAGGGCGTCCATCGGTGGCAACTGGGTTTCGCGCAGGAAGTAGAACGCCCCCGGCAACAGCACGGCAACGGTGCCGGCCTCGGCCATGGCGATGGCGTCTTCCTCGGTCATGAACTCCAGGTGATCGGCCGACAGCGCCTGGTAGCGGGCCGCCAGGCTCGAGCCGTGCAGCGATGACAACTGCTCGGCGTGCAGCTTGACCGGCAGCCCCAGCTCGCGCGCCTTGATGAACAGGCGCTCGACCTGGGCCGGGGAGAACGCCAGGTGTTCGCAGAAGGCATCCACCGCATCCACCAGTCCCTCGGCGGCCAGCGCCGGAAGCATCTGCTCGCAGATATGGTCAATGTAGTCGTCCGCCCTGCCCGCGTATTCCGGCGGCAGCGCGTGGGCGGCCAGGCAGGTGCTGCGCACGGTGACCGGCAGTTCCTCGCCCAGACGCCGGGCGACGCGCAGCATCTTGCGTTCGTTCTCAAGGTCCAGGCCGTAGCCGGACTTGATCTCGATCGTGGTCACGCCGTCGCGCATCAGTGCCTGGACCCGCTGGCGGGCACTGGCCAGCAGTTCGTCCTCGCTGGCCGCGCGGGTGGCCCGCACGGTGCTGGCGATACCGCCGCCTTGGGCAGCGATCTCGGCATAGCTGACGCCCTGCAGGCGCTGCTCGAACTCGCCGCTGCGGTTGCCGCCGAACACCGCGTGGGTGTGGCAGTCGATCAGCCCGGGGGTGACCCAGGCACCGCCCAGGTCGACGACACGGTCGGCCACGACCGGCGGCACGTCATCGCGCGGGCCGATCCACTCGATCAGACCAGCGCTGGTGACAATCGACGCGTCCTCGATGATCGAGTAACGGCCGTCGGTCATGGTCGCGGCGTGGCAGTGCTGCCAGAGGGTTCTCATCAGGATCTCCTTTCTAATTCAGCGGTGCAGCTCGGCAGGCTCCCGGAGCGGCTCGCCACCACCGGCGCGCGGCTTGCACCACAGCAGGTAGGAGGCCACCAGGAACACCACCCAGATCACCCCGACGATCAAGGCCGCCTGGGTGTCGGGGAAGTAGCCGAGCACACCGAAAATGAACACCATGAAGGCAATGGCCAGGGCCGGGCCATAGGGCCAGAACGGTACCGGGAACTTGAGCTGGGCGACCTCCTCGCGGCTCATGCTGCGGCGCATGGCGACCTGGGTGACCAGGATCATCAGCCACACCCATACGGTGGCGAAAGTGGCGATCGAAGCGATCAGCAGGAACACGTTTTCCGGGATCAGGTAATTGAGCAGCACGCCGATCAGCAGCGCCGCGCCCATCACCACCACGGTCATCCACGGCACGCCGTGTTTCGACAGTTTGCCGAAGCCGCGTGGCGCCTGGCCGTGCTGGGCCAGACCGTACATCATGCGGCCGGCGCCGAAGATGTCGCTGTTGATCGCCGAGATGGCCGCCGAGATCACCACGATATTGAGCACGGCCGCGGCCGAACCAATCCCCAGGTTGCTGAAGATCTGCACGAACGGGCTGCCCTGGCTGCCGATCTGCGGCCACGGGTACAGGCACATCAGCACGAACAGGGTGAGCACGTAGAACAGCAGGATGCGCAGCGGCACGGCGTTGATCGCTTTTGGGATCACGCGCTGTGGGTCTTTCGCCTCACCGGCGGTGACGCCGATGATCTCGATGCCGCCGAAGGCGAACATCACCACCGCGAACGAGGCGATCAGGCCACTGACGCCATTGGGCATGAAGCCGCCGTGGTCGAACAGGTTGCTCACCCCGACCGCGTGCCCGGTGCCCACCTGGCTGAAGCCGAAGGCCATGATGCCGAGGCCCGCGAGGATCATCGCGACGATGGCGCCGACCTTGAGCAGCGACAGCCAGAACTCCATCTCGCCGAAGACCCGCACGTTGCACAGGTTCAGGCCGCCGATCAGGAAGACGATGCCCAGCACCCAGATCCAGCGGGCGACCTCGGGGAACCAGAAGCCCATGTAAATACCGAAGGCGGTGACGTCGGCGATGGCGACGATGACCATCTCGAAGGCATAGGTCCAGCCGAGGATGAAGCCGGCCATGGGGCCGAGGTAGGTGCTGGCGTAGTGGCCGAAGGAGCCGGCCACCGGGTTGTGCACGGCCATCTCGCCGAGGGCGCGCATGACCATGAAAACGGCAGCGCCGCCGATCAGGTAGGCCAGCAGCACGGCCGGGCCGGCCATCTGGATGGCCGAGGCCGAACCGTAGAAAAGCCCGGTACCGATTGCCGAACCGAGCGCCATGAAACGGATATGCCGGGCCGATAGCCCGCGCTTGAGACCTTGAGCTTGTTGCATGTCACGTCCTTATTGTTGTTCTGGTCGTGAGAATGAGGGGGCTGCTGCGCAGCCCATCGCGGCACAAGGCCGCTCCTACAGGGGAACGCATTGCCTGTGCAGGAGCGGCCTTGCGCCGCGAAAGGGCCGCAAAGCGGCCCCCGACGGCATTACAGGCTAGGCAGGACCCCAGCCGGCAGCAGGCCGGTCAAGGTACCTTTGGCCAGCAGCTCGGACGCCACCTCGATATCCGGCGCGAAGAAACGGTCGCGGTCATAGTGCGGCACGTCCTTGCGCAGCGCCTGGCGCGCCTGCTCCAGCTTGACCGAAGTCTTCAGCCCCTTGCGCAGGTCCAGGCCCTGGCAGGCGCCAAGCCATTCGATGGCCAGCACGCCACGGGTGTTCTCGGCCATTTCCCACAGGCGCTTGCCGGCAGCCGGGGCCATCGACACGTGGTCTTCCTGGTTGGCCGAGGTCGGCAGGCTGTCGACGCTGTGCGGGTGCGACAGCGCCTTGTTCTCGCTGGCCAGCGCGGCGGCAGTGACCTGGGCGATCATGAAGCCGGAGTTGACCCCGCCGTTTTCCACCAGAAACGGCGGCAGCTGGGACATGTGCTTGTCCATCATCAGTGAGATGCGGCGTTCGCTCAGCGAGCCGATCTCGGCGATGGCCAGGGCAATGTTGTCGGCGGCCATGGCCACCGGCTCGGCGTGGAAGTTGCCACCGGAAATCACGTCACCTTCGGCGGCGAACACCAGCGGGTTGTCCGACACGGCGTTGGCTTCGATACCCAGTACTTCGGCGGCCTGGCGGATCTGGGTCAGGCAGGCGCCCATGACCTGGGGCTGGCAGCGCAAGGAGTATGGGTCCTGGACCTTGTCGCAGTTCTTGTGCGACAGCGACACTTCGCTGGTGTCGCCCAGCAGGTCGCGGAAGCAGGCGGCGGTGTCGATCTGGCCGCGCTGGCCACGCACTTCATGGATACGCGCATCGAACGGCGAGCGCGAACCCAGTGCCGCTTCCACGGTCAGGCCGCCGCAGGCGATGGCCGCGGCGTACAGGTCTTCGGCCTGGAACAGACCGCGCAGGGCGTAGGCGGTGGACGCCTGGGTACCGTTGAGCAGGGCCAGGCCTTCTTTGGCGGCCAGGGTCAGCGGCTCCAGGCCAGCAACGGCCAGGGCTTCGGTAGCCGACAGCCACTGGCCCTTGTAACGGGCCTTGCCTTCACCCAGCAGCACCAGCGACATGTGCGCCAACGGGGCCAGGTCGCCCGAGGCGCCGACCGAGCCTTTGAGCGGGATGTGTGGGTAGACTTCGGCGTTGACCAGGGCGATCAGCGCATCGATCACCTTGCGGCGGATACCGGAGAAGCCGCGGCTGAGGCTGTTGATCTTCAGCACCATGATCAGGCGCACCAGGCTGTCGTCCAGCGGCGCGCCGATACCGGCGGCGTGGGACAGCACCAGCGAACGCTGCAGGTTCTCCAGGTCGTGGCTGGCGATGCGGGTCGAGGCCAGCAGGCCGAAACCAGTGTTGATACCGTAGGCGGTGCGGTCTTCGGCGATGATCTGCTCGACACAGGCGACGCTGGCGTCGATGGCCGGCGCGGCGCTGGCATCCAGTTGCAGGCGCACAGGGGCGGCATGGATGGCGCGCAGCTGGGCCAGGGTCAGGGTGCCGGGCTTGAGGGTCAATTCGGTCACTTCGCTACTCCAATCGCTTGGGGCCACGCGGGGCCCCTACTTGTTGTTCAGTATCACCCGTGAAGGGTGCGATCCAAAGCGCGGCGATCAGCCGGTGATCATCGGCAGGTCCAGGCCCTGCTCCTTGGCGCAGTCGATGGCGATCTGGTAACCGGCATCGGCGTGGCGCATCACGCCGGTCCCCGGGTCGTTGGTCAGCACGCGGGCGATACGCTCGGCGGCCTCGTCGGTACCGTCGCAGACAATGACCATGCCCGAGTGCTGGGAGAAGCCCATGCCCACGCCACCGCCGTGGTGCAGTGAAACCCAGGTGGCGCCGCCCGCAGTGTTGAGCAGGGCGTTGAGCAGCGGCCAGTCGGAGACCGCGTCGGAGCCGTCGCGCATGGCTTCGGTCTCGCGGTTGGGGCTGGACACCGAACCCGAGTCCAGGTGGTCACGGCCGATCACTACCGGCGCCGACAGCTCGCCGCTGCGCACCATCTCGTTGAACGCCAGGCCCAGTTTGGCGCGCAGGCCCAGGCCGACCCAGCAAATACGTGCCGGCAGGCCCTGGAAGCTGATGCGCTCGCGGGCCATGTCCAGCCAGCGGTGCAGGTGGGCGTCGTCCGGGATCAATTCCTTGACCTTGGCGTCGGTCTTGTAGATGTCCTCGGCGTCACCGGACAGCGCGGCCCAGCGGAACGGACCGACACCGCGGCAGAACAGCGGGCGGATGTAGGCCGGTACGAAGCCTGGGAAGTCGAAGGCGTTGGTCACACCCTCTTCCTTGGCCATCTGGCGGATGTTGTTGCCGTAGTCGAAGGTCGGGATGCCTTGCTTCTGGAAGTCGAGCATCGCCTTGACGTGCACGGCCATCGATTGCTTGGCGGCTTTCACCACGGCAGCCGGGTCGGTCTGGGCGCGGTCGCGGTATTGCTCCCAGGTCCAGCCGGCCGGCAGGTAGCCGTTGAGCGGGTCGTGGGCGCTGGTCTGGTCGGTGACCATGTCCGGGCGCACGCCACGCTTGACCAACTCCGGCAGGATCTCGGCGGCGTTGCCGTGCAGGGCGATGGAGATGGCCTTGCCTTCGGCGGTGTACTTGGCGATACGCGCCAGGGCGTCGTCCAGGTCCTTGGCCTGCTCATCGACGTAGCGGGTTTCCAGGCGGAAATCGATGCGGCTCTGCTGGCACTCGATGTTCAGCGAGCAGGCACCGGCCAGGGTTGCCGCGAGTGGCTGGGCGCCGCCCATGCCACCGAGGCCCGCGGTCAGTACCCACTTGCCTTTCAGGCTGCCGTTGTAGTGCTGGCGACCGGCCTCGACGAAGGTTTCGTAGGTGCCCTGGACGATGCCCTGGCTGCCGATGTAGATCCAGCTGCCGGCGGTCATCTGGCCGTACATGGCCAGGCCCTTGGCATCCAGCTCGTTGAAGTGTTCCCAGTTGGCCCAGTGCGGCACCAGGTTGGAGTTGGCGATCAACACGCGCGGGGCGTTGCTGTGGGTCTTGAACACGCCGACCGGCTTGCCCGACTGCACCAGCAGGGTTTCGTCGTCTTCCAGGCGGGTCAGGGTCTCGACGATCTTGTCGTAGCACTCCCAGTTGCGCGCGGCGCGGCCGATGCCACCGTACACCACCAGCTCTTTCGGGTTTTCGGCGACCTGCGGGTCGAGGTTGTTCATCAGCATGCGCAGCGGGGCTTCGGTCAGCCAGCTCTTGGCGGTCAGCTTGCTGCCACGCGGGGCACGGATTTCTACGTCACGGTATTTGTTGTTGTCAGTCACGGGAGAGGTCCTCTGCGGTCGTCCGACGGCATGTGTGTGTCGTGGCGACTATACAAACACACCTTTACTTGTATGTACAAGCATAGGCAACCAAAAAAGAACGACCATTCCTCGGATGAAAACGAAAAGGGGCCGCTGCGCGGCCCTTTCGCGGCACAAGGCCGCTCCTACAGGATTGCGCGGGACCTGTAGGAGCGGCCTTGTGCCGCGAAAGGGCTGCGCAGCAGCCCCAATTCACGTAATTCGAACTCAGCGCTGAATCAGCTCGATCAGGCAGAACCGCCCCTGTACATCCAGCTCAAGCAACCCCTCGTTGCCATCGATCCGCAGGCAGTCATACCGCCCAAGCTGCTGCGTCTCCTCCCCGGCCAACCCCACCTCGACATGATTGCTGGCGGCAAACAGCAACAGCGTCGACGCCGAACTGAACACCCGGTTGCCGCCATCGAACCACTGCAACCGCGCCCGATACCGCTGCGGCGCGTAGATCAGGTTGAAATCGCGAATCGCCCCGCCCAGCAGCTTGCAGCTGACCTGGCTCTCGCCACTGAAGGCAAACGCATCGAACGGCAGCAGCGGCCGGCTGGCCTGACCATCGACCAGCAGGCGCATGCCGTCGCCCTGCAGCACGGTGATGATCCGCTGATACCCGGCAAAGGTGGAAAAGCCACCGGACTCCTCGATATCGGCAATCGACAGGCGCCAGCCGAAACCGTCCAGGCTGTCGCCGCCATCGCGGGTGATCTCTTCGGTGAAGCCACCACCGTTCTTCCAGGGCATGCGCGGATAATTCCGGGCACGCAACAGCTGCAGCTGAGTCATTTGCTGAATCGTCCTTCCAGACGGTGACGGGAACCGGGGTGGATCAGGCGCGCGGCGGTCACCGGCTGGCGTCCCGACCAGGTGCGGCGGCGAATCAGCAGGCACGGTTCGCCCCGCTCGATCTGCAACAGCGTGCATTCTTCAGGCTCGGCGAGAATGGCCTCGACCACGTGCTCGCCTTCGGTGAGCGGCGCGACCTGAGACAGGTAGGCGTAAGGCGTCTGCCGGGTGAAATCCTGCTTGAGGTAGTCCGGGGCGATGGCCGCGTTGACGTAGCGGTCCTCGATCTGCACCGGCACGCCGTTCTCGTAATGCACGATCAGCGAATGGAACACCCGCTGGCCTTCGCGCATGTCCAGGGCCAGGGCGCGCTCGGAGCCCGCGGCCTCCTCGGCCAGGGTGATCACCTGGCAGCTATGCTGGTGGCCACGGCCGGCGATCTCGTCGGCGATGTTGTTGACCTCGAACAGCGCCGAGCGGCTCTTGGGCTCGGCGACGAAGGTGCCGACGCCCTGCATGCGCACCAGCAGGCCTTCGGCGGTCAGTTCGCGCAGGGCACGGTTGATGGTCATGCGGCTGAAGCCCAGCTCGCTGACCAGTTCGCTCTCCGAGGGCACCCGGTGATGAGGCGGCCAGCTGCCGCTCTCGATCTGCTGGATGATCATCTGTTTCACCCGGGCGTAGAGCGGCGCCGGCCCTTCGCCCATCTGGGCAACCAGCGCGGAGACAGGAGGTGTCGGCACGGCGTTGAATCCTTGTGCGGTTGGAGTGAACGGTAGCTTGCCGGAGTTTACCCGGCAGGCAAACGGCTGTATATGTATATACAAGTTAACAATAACAGGATTTCACCGATGTCCGCCTACTTCGCCGAACGCGCCCTGCTGCCCTCGGGCTGGGCCCGCAATGTCCGTCTGGAGGTCGCTGCCGACGGCCGACTGGCCTCGATCGAGGCCGATGCCAGCGCCGATGGCGCCGAGCGCCTGGCCGGGCCGTTGCTGCCGGGCATGCCCAACCTGCACTCGCACGCGTTCCAGCGGGCCATGGCGGGGCTGGCGGAAGTGGCCGGCAATCCCAACGACAGCTTCTGGACCTGGCGCGAGCTGATGTACCGCCTGGTTGGCCGGATCACCCCCGAGCAGTTGCAGGTGATCGCCCGCCAGCTGTACATCGAGATGCTCAAGGCCGGCTACACCTCGGTGGCCGAGTTCCATTACGTGCATCGTGACCAGAACGGCCAGGCCTATGCCGACCCCGCCGAGCTGTCGCGCCGCATCAGCGCCGCCGCCAGTGCCAGCGGCATCGGCCTGACCTTGCTGCCGGTGCTGTACAGCCATTCCGGCTTCGGTGGCCAGGCGCCCAACGACGGCCAACGGCGTTTCATCAACTCCACCGAGCAGTACCTGCGCCTGCAACAGCAGCTTGCCCCCTTGCTGGCGCAACAACCGGCGCAGGCGCTGGGGCTGTGCTTCCACTCCCTGCGCGCGGTGACGCCGGGCCAGATCGCCGATGTGCTGGGCGCCGGCGATGCGGCCTGCCCGGTGCATATCCACATTGCCGAGCAGCAGAAGGAAGTCGATGACTGCCTGGCCTGGAGCGGCCGCCGTCCGCTGCAGTGGCTGTACGAGCATGTCGAAGTCGACAAGCGCTGGTGCCTGGTTCACGCCACCCACGCCGAAGCCGACGAAGTCGCCGCCATGGCCCGCAGCGGCGCGGTGGCCGGATTGTGCCTGACCACCGAGGCTAACCTTGGCGACGGTATCTTCCCGGCGGTGGACTACCTGGCCCAGGGTGGGCGCATGGGCATTGGCTCGGACAGCCATGTGTCGCTCAGCGTGGTCGAGGAGCTGCGCTGGTTGGAGTATGGCCAGCGCCTGCGCGACCAGCGGCGCAACCGGCTGTATCGCGGTGACCAGCCGATGGTCGGCCGCACTCTCTATGATGCCGCCCTGGCGGGTGGCGCCCAGGCGCTGGGGCAGCCGATCGGCGAACTCGCCGTGGGCAAGCGCGCGGACTGGCTGGTGCTCGATGGGCAGGATCCATACCTGGCCGTGGCCGACGGCGATGCGATCCTGAACCGCTGGCTGTTCGCGGGCGGTGACCGCCAGGTGCGCGATGTGATGGTCAATGGGCGGTGGGTGGTGCGCCAGGGGCGGCATGGGCAGGAAGAGGAAAGTGCGGTGGCGTTTGTCGAGGTGCTACGCCAGGTTCTAGCCTGAACGCAGACCCTGTAGGAGCGGCCTTGTGTCGCGAAAGGGCCGCGAAGCGGCCCCAGCGATTTATGCGTCGGTGCTGACACCCCGGGGCTGCTACGCAGCCCTTTCGCGACACAAGGCCGCTCCTACAGGGACCGCGTCAGCCTGCTGCTCAATGACGGGCAACGATATCTCTGTCGGGCGTGCGCCAGATCAGTCGGCTGGTATCGAAGCCCTGCTGCCGCGCCTTGGCCAGCAGGTTCTCGCGTTCCCACGCCGGCAACGAAGGCGTGCGCGACAAAATCCACAAGTACTTGCGATCCGGGCTGCCGACAATCGCCGTGCGGTAGCGCTCGTCGACGAACAGGATCCAGTAGTCGCCCTTGGCCACGCCAGGCACCAGGCGGGTAAACCAGTTGTCGAATTCGACCCACAGCTTGTCGGTGTGCCCGGCCTCCTGCGGCGTGGCATGGCCTTCGGCGCGCAGCCACTCGTCGCCCAGGGTGCGGCAGCGATTGAGCACACCGACCGTACCGTCGGGCTTGAGGTTGTAGTGAGCTTCGGACTGGGCGCAGCCGTCCTGGTACTTCATCGGCAGACGCGCCAGCTCGAACCATTTGCCCTGGTAACGCTTGAGGTCGACCGCACCTGCGGTCTTCGGCGCCAGCGGGTCGGTGGCCGAGGTGGCGCAGCCACCGAGCAGCATCACCAGGCACACGCCCAGCAGCAGGTGCAGATGCCTCATTTGAGGCCCTGCCCGGAATACATGAGGACCTTGTCCGCCGCGTACTGCACGCTGATGAAGCTCTTCTCGTCACCCCAGGTGCAGCTGCTCATGCCCAGCGCGCCGGAGCACTCCTTGGGCGAACCGAGCAGTTGCTCGACCTCGGCCTTGTTCATGCCGGCCTTGAGCTTGGAATAGTTTTCCTGGTTGATCTTGCTGCAGGCGGTCAGGACGACGCACAAGGACAACAGGGCGAGGGAACGCAACGACATGAAGGGACACTCCTGGAGGTGGATACGCAGGTACGAGGGCCTGCAGGGAGCTTAGAAGGGAAAAAGGCTCCGCGGTTCCCTGGCGGGCCAGGTTTCGTTGTGCGCCGTTGGTCGCCTGGCGCGCAAACGATTAATGTTTTATTCCTGCGCGTCGACATAGAGCGGTGGTGTGGCCTTTTGCCGCACCCCCCCCTTCGTGCCCGTGCGCAGATTCCAAGAAAAATGACCAAGAACCTCAAGTTCAGCCACAAGATCCTGCTGGCCGCCGCCCTCGTGGTGGCCGTCGCCTTCACCTGCTTCGTCCTGTTCAACGACTACCGGCAACGCCAGTCGCTGCGCAGCGACACCGAATCGACGTTGCAGTCACTGGGCAACCTGACCGCGGGCAACATCCGCACCTGGCTCGACAGCCGCATCCAGCTGGTGAACTCGGTGGCCCAGCAGATCGCCGTCGACGGCCCGGCCAAGGGCAGCCTCGACCGCATCCTGGCGTTGCCGGTGTACAGCGCCAACTTCATCCTCACCTACTTCGGCAGCCAGGACGGCAGCATGCAGTCGGTGCCGGTGGGCAACCGCGCCGCCGACTACGATCCGCGCGTGCGCGGCTGGTACAAGGCGGCCAGCGCGGCGGGCCAGACCATCGTCACCGAGCCGTACATCTCGGTCTCGGCCGGCAAGCTGGTGATCACCCTGGCCACCCCGGTGCAGCAGGGCGGGCGCATGATCGGCGTGAGCGGTGTCGACACCGACCTGCAGACCATCAGCAACCTGATCAACACCCTGGACTTCGGCGGTCGCGGCCATGCCTTCATCGTCAACGACGAAGGCAAGGTGCTCATCCACCCCAAGGGTGAGCTGGCGCTCAAGACCCTGGCCGATGTCTACCCCGGCAGCGACCTGCGCATCGGCAGCGGCCTGAAAGAGGTCGAGGTCGATGGCCGTCGGCAGTTCATCAGTTTCACCCATGTCGACGGCGTGCCGTCGGCGGACTGGTACGTGGCGCTGGTGCTGGACCAGGACGCGGCCTTCGCCATGCTCGGCGAGCTGCGCACTTCGGCGGTGGTGGCGACGCTGATCGCAGTGGTGGTGATCATCGCCCTGCTCGGCCTGCTGATCCGCGTGCTGATGGAACCGCTGCACGTCATGGGCCGCGCCATGCGCGACATCGCCGAGGGCGAGGGCGACCTGACCCGACGCCTGAACATCCACGCCCAGGACGAGTTCGGCAGCCTGGCGCAGTCGTTCAACCGCTTCGTCGAACGGATCCACGAGTCGATCCGTGAAGTGGCCTCGGCCACCGGCCAGGTAAATGCCGTGGCCAGCCAGGTGGTCAACGCCTCCAACGCCTCGATCCACAACGCCGACCAGCAGTCGAGCCGCACCAGCAGCGTGGCCGCGGCGATCAACCAGCTGGGCGCCGCCGCCCAGGAAATCGCCCAGAACGCCGCCCTCGCCTCGCAGCACTCCAGCGCCGCCCGCGGCCTAGCCGAGGAAGGCCAGCAGGTGGTCGGCGAGACCATCGACGTGATGAACCAGCTGTCGGCGCGCATCAGCGACGCCAGCGGCAATATCGAGACGCTGAACAACCACACCGCGAACATTGGTCAGATCCTCGATGTGATCAGCGGCATCTCGCAGCAGACCAACCTGCTGGCGCTCAACGCCGCCATCGAGGCCGCCCGCGCCGGTGAGGCCGGGCGCGGCTTCGCCGTGGTCGCGGACGAGGTGCGCAACCTGGCCCACCGTACCCAGGACTCGGCGCAGCAGGTGCAGCGCCTGATCGAAGAGCTGCAGGCAGGCGCCCAGGTGGCGGTCAGCACCATGAACCAGAGCCAGCAGCACAGTGATCGCAGCGTGGGCATCGCCAACCAGGCCGGCGAGCGTCTGGGCAGCGTCACCCAGCGCATCGGCGAGATCGACGGCATGAACCAGTCGGTGGCCACCGCCACCGAGGAACAGACGGCCGTGGTCGAGTCGATCAATGTCGACATCAACGAGATCAATACATTGAACCAGGAAGGGGTGCACAACCTGCAGAGCACCTTGCGTGCCTGCACCGACCTGGAACATCAGGTCGAGCGGTTGAAGCATCTGGTGGGGAGTTTCAGGATCTGAAGCTGATTTGCGTGGGAGCGGGCTTGCCCCGCGATTGCGATGTCAGACCCACCATCGCTATCGCGGGGCAAGCCCGCTCCCACGCCCTGTCACGAAGCCTTAAAAGCGGGAACCAGGCTCCAGCAAGAAGTCCATCTCCTCGCTGGTACTCGGCCGCTCCAGCACAAGGTTGCGGTGCGGGAAGCGCCCAAACCGGGCAATCACCCGCTGGTGCTGCTCGGCATAGTCGAGGAAGCCTTCGAACAACCGGCGGTTGGCCTCGGGCTGCTCAGCCAGCAGCATCTGGTAACGCTCGACACACAGGTTCTGCCAGTCCAGCACCTCGGCGTGCTCCAGCACCAGCAGCACGAACACCCGTTGGATCGGCAGCAACTGGTAGTCCCAGCCCTTCTGCAGGCCTTGCATGGCCACCACCTGCGCCCGCCGATCGCCTTCGAAGGCGCGCGGCGTGTCGCGGTGGATCATGCGCGGCAGCTGATCCAGCAGGATCAGCAGGCCAAGCCAGCCCTGCGGGCTCTGCTGCCACTCATCGAGCCCGCCCGAGAGGGCCTGCTCGACCAGGTGGCCGAACTGAGCCTGGGCTTCGGCGTCATGGTGCTTGCCAAACCACAGCGTGTTCTTCTCGTCAGCCACGGCCTGGGCACTAGTGCCCCAACCGAACCACCACTCCAGCAACGGCTGCCAAGGTGCGAGCATGACTTACTCCTTGTGGTAAGCGGTGACGCGCTCGACCTCTTCCTTCGAGCCGAGGATCACCGACACGCGCTGGTGCAGGCTCTCCGGCTTGATGTCGAGGATGCGCTCGTAACCGTTGGTGGACGCGCCGCCGGCCTGTTCGATGATGAACGACATCGGGTTGGCTTCGTACATCAGGCGCAGCTTGCCCGGCTTGCTCGGCTCGCGGGCGTCGCGCGGGTACATGAACAGGCCGCCACGGGTCAGGATGCGGTGCACGTCGGCCACCATCGAGGCGATCCAGCGCATGTTGTAGTTCTTCTTCAGCGGACCGGTCTCGCCGGCCAGCAGCTCGCCCACATAGCGCTGCACCGGGGCTTCCCAGTGACGCTGGTTGGACATGTTGATGGCGAACTCGGCGGTGGTTTCCGGGACGCGGATGTTCTCGTGGGTCAGGACGAAGCTGCCCAGCTCGCGGTCCAGGGTGAAACCCTTGACGCCGTTGCCCAGGGTCAGGATCAGCATGGTCTGCGGGCCGTAGATGGCGTAACCGGCGGCGACCTGCTCGGTGCCTGGCTGCAGGAAGGCATTTTCGTTCAGGCTTTCGTTCTGGCTCAGGTACTGGTTAGGGCAACGCAGTACCGAGAAGATAGTGCCGACCGAAACGTTGACGTCGATGTTCGACGAGCCGTCCAGCGGGTCGAAGACCAGCAGGTAGGCGCCTTTCGGGTATTTGCCCGGGATCTGGTAGGCGTTGTCCATTTCCTCGGACGCCATGCCGGCCAGGTGGCCGCCCCACTCGTTGGCCTCGAGCAGGATGTCGTTGGAGATCACGTCGAGCTTCTTCTGCACTTCGCCCTGCACGTTTTCGGTGCCCATGCTGCCCAGCACGCCGCCGAGGGCGCCCTTGGACACGTGGTGGCTGATCTCCTTGCACGCACGCGCCACCACCTCGATCAGGAAGCGCAGATCGGCAGGGGTATTGTTGCTGCGGGTCTGCTCAATCAGATAGCGACTCAGGGTAACGCGGGACATGTATGGCTCCGAAAGGAATAGGGGGAGAAAAACCCCCGCAGTTTACAGGGAGAGTTGCGGGCTAGCGAGCAAAGAGACTCGACTTCGCCCCTTGAGTTCATCCACTGCCAGGCCGGTGGTCGGCCGGGCTACCAAACATGCTGCCGCCTGCACGATCTCTGTAGGAGCGGCCTTGTGCCGCGAAAGGGCCGCTAAGCGGCCCCAGCATTTCAGTGTCAATGCGGATATTGCCGGGGCCGCAATGCGGCCCTTTCCGGCCGGTCCGACGCCTCGGCAAGGCCGCTCCTACAGCGATTACGCAGGCTGCGGCCTCAATCCAACGCCTTCCAGATCTCGGTCGCATACTCGCGAATGGTCCGGTCCGACGAGAACCAGCCCATCCGCGCGGTATTGAGCACCGCCATGCGCCACCAGTCCTGCGGCGCGTGCCACAGCTCCTCGACCCGTCGCTGGGCGTCCCAGTAGGCATCGAAGTCGGCGCATACCAGAAAGCGGTCATAGGCGATCAACCCGTCCACCAACCCCGCATAGCGCGCCGGGTCATCCGGCGAGAACACCCCGCTGCGGATCGCCTGCAGCACATCACCCAGGCGATGGGAGGCAGCGACCGCCGCGGCGGCGCCGAAATCGCCACTGCGCTTGCGTGCCTCCACCTGCTGGGCGGTCAGGCCGAAGATGAACATGTTCTCGGCGCCCACCTGCTCGCACATCTCGACATTGGCGCCATCCAGGGTACCTATGGTCAGCGCGCCATTGAGGCCGAACTTCATGTTGCTGGTACCGGACGCCTCGTAGCCGGCGGTGGAGATCTGCTCGGACAGGTCCGCCGCCGGGATGATGCTCTCGGCCAGGCTGACGTTGTAGTTGGGCAGGAACACCACCTTGAGCAGGCCACGCACCGTGGGGTCGTTGTTGACCACCCGGGCGATGTCGTTGGCCAGCTTGATGATCAGCTTGGCCTGGTGGTAACTGGCCGCCGCCTTGCCGGCGAATAGCTTCACCCTCGGCACCCAGTCGGTGCCGGGGTCGTTGCGAATGGCCTGGTACAACGCCACCGTGTGCAGCAGGTTGAGCAACTGGCGCTTGTACTCGTGGATGCGCTTGACCTGGACGTCGAACAGCGCCTCCGGATTGACCGTCACCCCCAGCCGGTCCTGGATGATGCTGGCCAGGGCGCGCTTGCTGTGCAGGCGCTGGGCGGCGAACTGCTTGCGGAAGGTGACCTTGTCGGCAAACGGCGCCAGCCCCTTGAGCTTGCCTTCCGGGTCGTCCAGC
The DNA here is from genome assembly GCF_019646095.1 of Pseudomonas sp. 2hn. Classification (NCBI taxonomy): domain Bacteria; kingdom Pseudomonadati; phylum Pseudomonadota; class Gammaproteobacteria; order Pseudomonadales; family Pseudomonadaceae; genus Pseudomonas; species Pseudomonas sp. 2hn. Next base: position 5,450,325 of record NZ_CP081016.1, read on the forward strand.
ACCTCTGGCCCCAACGCCTCGATCAGCATCGCCGTGAGCTGCGGGTTGGACTGGTACAGCCAGCGACGGAAGGTGATGCCGTTGGTCTTGTTGTTGATCCGCTGCGGGTAGAGCTTGTGCAACTCGGCGAACACCGTGCTCTTCATCAGCTTGCTGTGCAGCGCCGACACGCCGTTGACGCTGTGCGAGCCGAGAAACGCCAGGTTGCCCATGCGCACCCGCCGGCCATTGTCCTCCTCGATCAGCGACACCGCGCGCAGCACGTCGAAGTCATGCAGGCCTTTGGCCCGCAGGGCATCGATATGGTAGGCGTTGATCAGGTAGATGATCTGCATGTGCCGCGGCAGCATGCGCTCCATCAGCGCCACCGGCCAGGTTTCCAGGGCCTCGGGCAGCAGGGTGTGGTTGGTGTAGGCCAAGGTTCCGACGGTCAGCTCCCAAGCCTTGTCCCAGGAGATTTCGTGCTGATCCACCAACAGTCGCATCAGTTCGGCCACGGCGATCGACGGGTGGGTGTCATTGAGCTGGATCGCCGCGGCGTCCGGCAGGTTGAGCAGATCCTTGTGCATGTTCAGGTGGCGGCGCAACAGGTCCTGCAGCGAGGCAGAGACGAAGAAATACTCCTGGCGCAGGCGCAGCTCCTGGCCGGCCTCTGTGCTGTCGGCCGGGTACAGCACCCGCGAGATGCTCTCTGCGCGGGCCACCTCGGCCACCGCGCCCAAGTGGTCGCCGGCGTTGAAGCGCTCCAGGTGCAGCTCTTCCAGGGCCCGGGCCCGCCACAGGCGCAGGGTGTTGACGCTGGAGCCGCGCCAGCCGACCACCGGTGTGTCGTAGGCCACCGCCCGCACCGTCTCGCCCGGCCACCAGACCTGGCGCTGCTGGCCATTGCCCTCATGCACGGTCTCGACGCTGCCGCCGAAGCTGATCGGGTAGATCACCTCGGCGCGCTCGAACTCCCAGGGGTTGCCGAAATCCAGCCAGTTCTCGGTCTGCTCCTGTTGCCAGCCATCGACCACCGCCTGGCGGAACAAGCCATGCTCGTAGCGGATGCCGTAGCCATGGGCGGCGATGCCCAGGGTCGACATGCTTTCCATGAAACACGCCGCCAACCGACCCAGGCCACCGTTGCCCAGCGCCGCATCGGGCTCGAGCAGGCGGATGCGCTCGAGGTCCACGTCCAGCCCCTGCAGGGCCTCGCGGGCGATCTCCAGGAAGCCGAGGTTGCTCAGGCTGTCGTACAGCAAGCGACCGATGAGGAACTCGAGGGAAAGGTAATAGACGCGCTTCTGGCTGCGTCGGTAGGCCCGCCGGGTGTGGTCCATCCAGTGATCGACCATATGGTCGCGGGCCGCCAGGGCAATGGCTTCGAACCAGTCGTGGTCGAAGGCGTGTTCCGGGTCCTTGCCGACCGCGTAGGTCAGCTTGGCCAGCACGGCGGCGCGAAAGGCCGCCACCTCTGCACTATGGTCCTTTTCGTCACGGGCTTCGGTTTCCTGGGACATGAGGCATCCTCGGGCAAATGGGCGAAAGCGCAGGGAGATTGTTCAGCCTAGACGCTCTGACACGGAGCGACAGCGACGGTTCGCGGTTTTCATCCACCGCGGGCGAAACCGGCAAAAGGTTGTTCACAAATTGAACAACTCCGGTATCATCGCGCGCCCCAAAACCGTGATTTCCCTTGCAAGAATAAAACCGCAACCATGAAACCGACCCTGATCGCCGCCGCCGAAGTCGACCGCCTGGAGACCTGGCAGCGCTACGCCAGCCACATGTGCGGTGGCTGCCACTCGACCTGCTGCACCCTGCCGGTGGAGGTGAAGATCAAGGATCTGATCCGCATCGGCGTGGTGGACGAGTTCGAGAAGGACGAGCCACCGAAGAACATCGCCAAGCGCCTGCAGAAGGACGGCATCATCGAACGCTTCAACCAGAAGTCGGGGATCTTCACCCTGACCCGGATGAGCAACGACGACTGCCTCTATCTGGACCGCAAGAGCCGGCTGTGCACCATTTATGACAAGCGTCCGGATACCTGTCGCAATCATCCCAAGGTCGGGCCGCGGCCGGGGTATTGTGCGTACAAGCCCAAGATGGTTACCCGCTGATCCTGCTTTGCTTTTGAAATCCTGGGGCTGCTTTGCAGCCCATCGCGGCACAAGGCCGCTCCTACAGGGTATTGCGGCTTTCTGTAGGAGCGGCCTTGTGCCGCGAAAGGGCCGCAAAGCGGCCCCTGAATTCTGTAGGCAAACAAACAAAAACGCCCCCGGCCTTTCGACCGGGGGCGTTTTCATTCAGCCTGAACTAATGACTCAGTTCTTGGCTTTCTTGGCAGCGCGGGTACGCTCGCCTTCGTCGAGGATCTTCTTGCGCAGACGGATCGACTTCGGCGTAACTTCGCACAGCTCGTCGTCCTGGATGAATTCCAGGGCCTGCTCGAGGGTGTGGCGAACCGGCGGAACCAGGGCGATGACTTCATCCTTGCCCGAAGCACGCATGTTGTCGAGCTTCTTGCCTTTGGTCGGGTTCACGCCCAGGTCGTTGTCACGGCTGTTCAGGCCGATGATCTGACCGTTGTAGATCTCCTGGCCGTGTTCAACGAACAGCTTGCCGCGAGCCTGCAGGGTTTCCAGCGAGTAGGTCAGTGCCTTGCCGGTCTCGACCGAAACCAGGACACCGTTCAGGCGGCCGGACATCTGGCCCGACTTCATGGTGTCGTAGCGATCAAAGATCGAGGTCAGGATGCCTGCACCGTTGGTCAGGGTCAGGAACTGGTTACGGAAACCGATCAGACCACGGGCTGGAATGTTGTACTCCAGGCGAACACGGCCCTTGCCATCCGGAACCATGTTGGTCAGGTCGCCTTTACGCAGGCCCATCTCTTCCATGACCTTGCCCTGGGATTCTTCAGGGATGTCGATGGTGACGTTCTCGAACGGCTCCTGCTTGACGCCGTCGACTTCGCGGATGATCACTTCCGGACGGCCCACGGCCATCTCGAAACCTTCACGGCGCATGGTTTCGATCAGTACCGACAGGTGCAGCTCGCCACGGCCCGATACCTTGAACTTGTCAGGGGAATCGGTTTCCTGAACGCGCAGGGCAACGTTGTACAGCAGCTCTTTGTCCAGACGGTCCTTGATGTTACGGCTGGTGACGAACTTGCCTTCTTTACCGCAGAACGGCGAGTCGTTGACCTGGAAGGTCATCGAAACGGTCGGCTCGTCAACGGTCAGCGGCTTCATCGCCTCGACGGTATCCGGGGCGCACAGGGTGTCGGAGATGAACAGCTCGTCGAAACCGCTGATGCAGACGATGTCGCCAGCCTGGGCTTCTTCGACGTCGACGCGGTGCAGGCCGTGGTGGCCCATCAGCTTGAGGATACGACCGTTGCGCTTCTTGCCTTCGGTGTCGATGGCGACGACCGGGGTGTTCGGCTTGACGCGACCACGGGCGATACGGCCAACGCCGATAACGCCGAGGAAGCTGTTGTAGTCCAGAGCGGAGATCTGCATCTGGAACGGGCCGTCACGGTCAACCGACGGTGCTGGTACGTTGTCGACGATCGACTGGTACAGCGCGGTCATGTCTTCGCCCATGGCGGTGTGGTCCAGGCCGGCGATGCCGTTCAGGGCCGAGGCGTAGACGACTTTGAAGTCCAGCTGTTCGTCGGTGGCGCCGAGGTTGTCGAACAGGTCGAAGATCTGGTCCAGAACCCAGTCAGGACGCGCGCCCGGACGGTCGACCTTGTTGATCACGACGATCGGCTTCAGGCCGGCTTCGAAGGCCTTCTTGGTCACGAAGCGGGTTTGCGGCATCGGGCCGTCTTGCGCGTCGACCAGCAGCAGCACGGAGTCGACCATCGACATTACACGCTCGACCTCGCCACCGAAGTCGGCGTGGCCGGGGGTGTCGACGATGTTGATGTGGTAGCCGTTCCAGTTGATGGCGGTGTTCTTCGCCAGAATGGTAATGCCGCGCTCTTTTTCCTGGTCGTTGGAGTCCATGACGCGCTCGTCGTTGAGCTCGTTACGCTCCAGGGTGCCGGACTGACGCAGGAGTTTGTCGACCAGGGTGGTTTTACCATGGTCAACGTGGGCGATGATGGCGATGTTACGCAGATTTTCGATCACAACTGTATCTCGATCAGAGGATTCGGTTGCCGCCAGTGTAGGCGGCCAATATGTACTGTTTAAGGCTCAGCGGGCCCGGCGGTCGGGAGGGCGATGGCGGATGCTGCCGCCATACAGCCCTGGCGTCTTATGTCGGACGATAAACACGCACATTGGCATGTCCCTCACTGAGCAGGTGGTGTGCGTGCAGACGGCTCATCACACCCTTGTCGCAATACAGCAGGTACTGGCGCGTAGGGTCCAGGTGCTTGAACTTGCTGTTGATCGCGTAGAACGGCATGGCCTGGACTTCGATACCTTCCAGCGCCAGGGGTTCGTCTTCCTGGGCATCAGGGTGACGAATGTCGATGACGATCTGACCGGGCAGCGCCTCGGCCACTTCCTCGATTTCGATGTCCTTGCCCAGTTCATCGATCACGTGGTCGATGGAAATGAACTTGGCGCGCTCCAGGGCTCGCTCCAGCACTTCCATCTCGAACTGCTTCTCTTCGTGCTCCATGCGGTGACGCTTGGCATGGGTGGTCGGGTTCACCGAGATCACGCCGCAGTACTCGGGCATGTGCTTGGCGAAATCGGCGGTGCCGATCTCGGTGGCCTGGTCGATGATGTCCTGCTTGTGGCTGGCCAGCAGCGGACGCAACACCAGCTTGTCGGTGGCCGAATCGATGATCGACAGGTTCGGCAGCGTCTGGCTGGAGACCTGGGAGATCGCCTCGCCGGTGACCAGGGCGTCGATCTGCAGGCGGTCGGCCATGCGAGCAGCCGCGCGCAGCATCATGCGCTTGAGCGTGACGCCCATGTAGCTGTTGTCGACCTTGTTGAGGATTTCGCCGACCACTTCCTCGAACGGCACGCTGATGAACAGCACGCGCTGGCTGCTGCCGTATTTCTTCCACAGGAAATGGGCCACTTCCATCACACCCAGTTCGTGGGCGCGGCCACCGAGGTTGAAGAAGCAGAAGTGGGTCATCAGGCCGCGGCGCATCATCTGGTAGGCCGCCACGGTAGAGTCGAAGCCACCGGACATCAGCACCAGGGTCTGCTCCAGGGCGCCCAGCGGATAACCACCGATGCCGTTGTGCTGGTTGTGGATCACGTACAGGCGCTGGTCGCGGATCTCGATGCGCACCAGCACCTCTGGCTTCTTCAGCTCGATGCCGGCGGCGCCGCACTGCTGGCGCAACTGGCTGCCGACGTAGCGGTCGACGTCCATCGAGGTGAAGTCGTGGTGGCCGCCGCGCTTGCAGCGCACGGCGAAGTACTTGCCGGCCAGCAGGTGGCCGAAGTGGTGCTTGCACTTGGCGACGATGTCGTCGAAGTCGCCCAGCGGGTATTCCTCGACCTGCAGGAAGTGGGTGATACCCGGGGTGCAGGACAAGCGCTCGATCATCTCGCGCTGGATCTTCTCGTCCTCGACGCGGGTAACCACCTCGAGATTGTCCCAGACACCGTCAACCGCGAGCTCGGGATCCAGGTCCTTGAGCACGTTGCGGATGTTCTTGGCGAGCTGGCGGATGAAGCGCTTGCGCACCGGCCGGCTCTTGATGGTGATCTCTGGGAAGACTTTGACGATAAGTTTCATTGGTTTAACAGCGCGCGCAGGGCCTGCCGAAAATAGGGGGCGCGAATTATAGCGGAAATCGCTCAAGGTTTGAGCAACTTTTGTACAGAAGGTGCGATTTATGTTGGCCGCACCACCCCTCGTCGGCCTGCTGCGTGGGAGCGGGCTTGCCCCGCGATAAGGCCTGCGCCGGCACAAACGCACCATAATGGTGCATAAGCATCAAAAAGCGCATCTTATGAGTGCAAGACTACACTCCACATCTTCATGAAATGCCCGCCAACGCCCCCTTTCATCCCACGCTCGCCATTTTTGGGCACTGGCATGCAATTTGCTCCCTTGTGAGGCAGGTACGCTTGGCCGACTATCCGCGCCCAGCGACACCCTTTTTCCAGGGCAGCGGCCAACTGCGCCCTAGACCATCCGGAGGACAACATGTCGAAGTCGGTTCAACTCATCAAAGATCATGACGTCAAGTGGATTGATCTGCGTTTCACGGACACCAAGGGCGTTCAGCATCACGTGACCATGCCGGCGCGCGATGGCCTGGACGAAGACTTCTTCGAAGTCGGCAAGATGTTCGACGGTTCCTCCATCGCTGGCTGGAAAGGCATCGAAGCCTCCGACATGATCCTGATGCCGGTCGACGAAACCGCCGTGCTGGACCCGTTCACCGAAGAGCCGACCCTGATCATCACCTGCGATATCGTCGATCCGTCGAGCATGCAGGGCTATGATCGCGACCCACGCGGCATCGCCAAGCGCGCCGAAGAGTACCTGAAGAGCACCGGCATCGGTGACACCGTGTTCGCAGGCCCGGAGCCTGAGTTCTTCATCTTCGACGAAGTGAAGTTCCAGTCGGACATCTCCGGCTCGATGTTCAAGATCTTCTCCGAGCAAGGCTCGTGGATGACCGGCGCTGACGTCGAAGGCGGCAACAAAGGCCACCGTCCGGGCGTGAAAGGCGGCTACTTCCCGGTTCCGCCGTTCGACCACGACCACGAAATCCGCACCGCCATGTGCAACGCCCTGGAAGAAATGGGCCAGACCGTCGAAGTCCACCACCACGAAGTGGCGACCGCCGGCCAGAACGAAATCGGCGTCAAGTTCAACACCCTGGTGAAGAAAGCTGACGAAGTACAGGCCCTGAAGTACGTCGTGCACAACGTTGCCGACGCCTACGGCCGTACCGCCACCTTCATGCCCAAGCCTCTGTACGGCGACAACGGCTCGGGCATGCACGTGCACATGTCGATCTGGAAAGACGGCAAGAACACCTTCTCCGGTGAAGGCTATGCCGGCCTGTCCGACACCGCCCTGTACTTCATCGGCGGCATCATCAAGCACGGCAAGGCCCTGAACGGCTTCACCAACCCGTCGACCAACTCCTACAAGCGTCTGGTCCCAGGTTTCGAAGCCCCGGTAATGCTGGCCTACTCGGCGCGCAACCGTTCCGCCTCGATCCGTATTCCATACGTCGGCAGCCCGAAAGCCCGCCGTATCGAAGCACGCTTCCCGGACCCATCGGCCAACCCGTACCTGGCCTTCGCGGCCCTGCTGATGGCCGGCCTGGACGGTATCCAGAACAAGATCCACCCAGGCGATGCCGCCGACAAGAACCTGTACGACCTGCCGCCTGAAGAGGCCAAGGACATCCCGCAGGTGTGCGGCAGCCTGAAGGAAGCCCTGGAAGAGCTGGACAAGGGCCGTGCGTTCCTGACCAAAGGCGGCGTGTTCTCCGACGACTTCATCGATGCCTTCATCGAGCTGAAGAGCGAAGAGGAGATCAAGGTCCGCACCTTCGTGCACCCGCTGGAATACGAGCTGTACTACAGCTGCTGATATGGTCGGCGCCCCGCGTCGATGACATCAGGACGGCCTCCCTCGGGAGGCCGTTTCTTTTTCATACCCTCATCATCGAACAACACCTATTAGCCGCCGCAACGCCAAAGGCGACACTCGAGGCTTCATTCCCAAGGAGATCGCCATGCGTGCCACCATCCTCGCCCTCACCTGCGGCTTCGCCCTGTCCGGTTGCGCCACCTCACCGAGCGTCACGCCAACCCTGGATCAGTTGCTTGCCACCATCGACCGGCGCCTGGACCTGGCCGAAGCGGTCGCACTGCACAAGTGGGATCACCAGCAACCCGTGCAGGCCAGCGTCCGCGAGCAGCAGGTATTGCTCGGCGCACGCCAGGCCGCCGTCGCCCACCACCTGGATCCGGCACGCGTCGAGGCCTTCTTTGCCGACCAGATCGAAGCCAACAAGCTCCTGCAGTACCACCTGCTCGACACCTGGCATCGCGCCCGAAAAGCGCCAGCTCTTCCACGCCGCGACCTGGCCAGTGAAGTGCGCCCTGAACTGGACCTGCTGCAGGAACAGCTGCTGAGCGCCCTCGCCCGCTTTGACCAGACCCCGCCGGACAATTGCGCCAACCACTTGGCCGATGCCCTGCAACAACGCACCCAGGACACCACCCGCCACCTCGCCCTGGTTCGTGCCAGCGCCCAGCTGTGCAAATTGCGCTGACCGCCCTATGCTCCATATTGGTGCATGACTGCGCAAAACGCCCCATCATGCATCCCAATTTGGGTCACATGAATCGATAAACCAGGGCTTTCTGGCTCGAATTCGCGCAATTCCAGGTCTCTATCCGGAATTTCCGCTTCTTTTCGGAGCCTTGGTTTGGTTCTTGCATTTTCACTGCATCCAGCACTCTTCCGTGCGCGCCCCAGGCCTGAGCTCTTGGGCGCCACTGTGCCAAAAGAGGTCAACGACGCCTTATGACCATCAGCGATGCACAGCACCGTCTGCTTCTGGACAACCTGACCACGGCCACGCTGCTGCTCAACTCTGAACTGCGCCTGGAATACATGAACCCGGCCGCGGAGATGCTGCTGGCCGTCAGCGGCCAGCGCAGCCACGGGCAGTTCATCAGCGAGCTGTTCACCGAATCGACCGAGGCGCTCAATTCATTGCGCCAGGCGGTGGAGCAGGCGCACCCGTTCACCAAGCGTGAAGCGCAGCTGACCTCGCTGACCGGCCAGACCATCACCGTCGACTATGCCGTCACCCCCATCCTGCACCTGGGCCAGACCCTGCTGTTGCTGGAGGTGCACCCGCGTGACCGCCTGCTGCGCATCACCAAGGAAGAGGCCCAGCTGAGCAAGCAGGAGACCACCAAGATGCTGGTGCGCGGCCTGGCCCACGAGATCAAGAACCCCCTCGGCGGCATCCGCGGCGCGGCCCAGTTGCTGGCCCGCGAACTGCCGGACGAGAGCCTGCGCGACTACACCAACGTGATCATCGAAGAGGCCGACCGCCTGCGTAACCTGGTCGACCGCATGCTCGGCTCGAACAAGTTGCCGTCGCTGGCCATGACCAACATCCACGAGGTGCTCGAGCGCGTGTGCAGCCTGGTCGAGGCCGAGAGCCAGGGCTGCATCACCTTGGTGCGCGACTACGACCCGAGCCTGCCGGACGTGCTGATCGACCGCGAGCAGATGATCCAGGCCGTGCTCAACATCGTGCGCAACGCCATGCAGGCCATCGGCGGGCAGAACGAGCTGCGCCTGGGCCGCATCACCCTGCGCAGCCGCGCCGTGCGCCAGTTCACCATCGGCCATGTGCGCCACCGCCTGGTCGCCAGGATCGAGATCGTCGACAACGGCCCCGGCATCCCCGCGGAACTGCAGGACACCCTCTTCTATCCCATGGTCAGCGGCCGCCCGGACGGTACCGGGCTGGGCCTGGCCATCACCCAGAACATCATCAGCCAGCACCAGGGCCTGATCGAGTGCGAAAGCCACCCCGGCCACACCACCTTCTCGATCTACCTGCCCCTGGAACAAGGAGCCACTGCCCCATGAGCCGAAGTGAAACCGTCTGGATCGTCGATGATGATCGTTCCATCCGCTGGGTCCTGGAAAAGGCCCTGCAGCAGGAAGGCATGACCACCCAGAGCTTCGACAGCGCCGACGGCGTCATGGGTCGGCTGGCCCGCCAGCAGCCGGACGTGATCATCTCGGACATCCGCATGCCGGGTGCCAGCGGCCTCGACCTGCTCGCCCAGATCCGCGAACAGCACCCGGGGTTGCCGGTGATCATCATGACCGCCCACTCCGACCTGGACAGCGCCGTGGCCTCGTACCAGGGCGGCGCCTTCGAGTACCTGCCCAAGCCGTTCGATGTCGACGAGGCGGTGTCGCTGGTCAAGCGCGCCAACCAGCATGCCCAGGAGCAGCAAGCCCTGGAAGTGCCCCAGGCGCTGGCCCGCACGCCCGAGATCATCGGCGAGGCGCCGGCGATGCAGGAGGTGTTCCGCGCCATCGGTCGCCTAAGCCACTCCAACATCACCGTGCTGATCAACGGTGAGTCCGGCACGGGCAAGGAGCTGGTGGCCCACGCCCTGCACCGCCACAGCCCGCGTGCGGCGTCGCCGTTCATCGCCCTGAACATGGCGGCGATCCCCAAGGACCTGATGGAATCCGAGCTGTTCGGCCATGAAAAAGGCGCCTTCACCGGCGCCGCCAACCTGCGCCGCGGCCGTTTCGAGCAGGCCGACGGCGGCACGTTGTTCCTCGACGAGATCGGCGACATGCCCGCCGACACCCAGACCCGCCTGCTGCGGGTACTGGCAGATGGCGAGTTCTACCGGGTCGGCGGCCATGTGCCGGTGAAGGTGGACGTGCGCATCATCGCCGCCACCCACCAGAACCTCGAGTCGCTGGTGCAGGCCGGCAAGTTCCGTGAAGACCTGTTCCACCGCCTCAACGTGATCCGTATCCATATCCCGCGCCTGGCGGATCGACGCGAGGACATCCCGGCCCTGGCCCGCCACTTCCTCGGCCGCGCCGCCCAGGAGCTGGCGGTGGAACCCAAGCTGCTCAAGCCGGAGACCGAGGAGTTCATCCGCAACCTGCCGTGGCCGGGCAACGTGCGCCAGCTGGAGAACACCTGCCGCTGGATTACGGTGATGGCCTCCAGCCGCGAAGTGCTGGTCGGCGACCTGCCGCCGGAATTACTCAACCTGCCCCAGGACGCCGCGCCGGTGACCAACTGGGAGCAGGCCCTGCGTCAGTGGGCCGACCAGGCCCTGGCCCGTGGCCAGTCGAGCCTGCTCGACAGCGCCGTGCCCAGTTTCGAGCGGATCATGATCGAGACCGCACTCAAGCATACGGCCGGGCGGCGTCGTGATGCGGCGTTGTTGCTGGGGTGGGGGCGTAATACCTTGACGCGCAAGATCAAGGAGTTGGGGATGAAGGTGGATGGAGGGGATGATGATGACGGGGAAGAGCACTGATTAATGAGTGTGCTTCGGTGAAGAGAGGGCCACACATGGCCCTCCTGACTCAGGTGCACCCATAAGCTAGTTCGCTCGCGAACGCCTGATGAAACAGGCACACTAGGCTAAATTCCTCAGTTCCTCTCCGACCTCCAACACCGCATTGAATGACTTATCAATCGAGCTCTCGTTTTTATCGGGGGATGGCCACACTCCTCGGCTGATGTCTTGATTGATCCTATCCTTAACATCATTAAACACAGCGGCAACCCTATTAGCTTCCTGACCTGTACTGTGATTCAGGTAGTAGTATTCATCTTTTGCTAATTTATTCTCACGGCGCTTTGCACCCTTCGAAAAGACCAACGCCACAACTCCAGCAATTGTACCAACCGTCCCTAACAGCGCTGGAGCGGCCCCTCCAGTGGCTAAACTTACTCCCGTCCCAACAGCTGCAACCACAGGTACCACAACTGCCGACGTCTCACCAATCTGCCTTGACAGTGTTGGCTTCACCTTATTCAGAACATTGGGATCAGTGGAGTGGCGCTGTTCAGCGACAATTGCGCGCCCCGAGGTATTTGTCTGGTGAACAGTCTTCCCTGCGTCGCGAGCAGCGAACAAGGCCAGCGTGATATTTAATCCAGATTCAATAACTTGACCGCTAGGATCCCACCGATTTACAGGATCGCCACCACAATAGGCATACGCATTTATACCACCCTTACCAAATGGACTTAACTGATCTGGAGATTGAAACCGAAATAGCCCTGGAGAATAGCAACGGTGGCCATTACCCAGCAGATAACTGCCGGTCACCTTATCACTAGGTTGTCCGCAAAAGCCGAGCATCGGTCCATCTGAAACGGCAGTGGCACCATATGGCGTATACGCTCTGGAGAAATTGCTTCCCCAAAACGGTGATCGCTGGTGATCGAGTATCGGCAAGTACAGGCTCATAAACAGTCGCTCCCACAGGACCATGGAATCATGAGACGAAAGCTAACCGAGGCTACTCAGTGTCCGATACTGGCAAAATTATCAGGTCCCGGTAGAAGCCTCCCCCGCCTGATGTCTACTTCTACCGGATAGAGCCCCTTTGCACCGTTGCTGTGCCATATGCACCAGCAAAAGGCAGATTAGTCCTCATAACCCCTCGAAAAATGACCAGAACACCGCATTTCTGGGCCGACCAGACCTGGCACGCTCCCTGCTAAGTACCCAGTACCTCCAGTTTTGGGGACCTCGGTACAGGCAGGCCGGGAAATCCCCTCTTTTATTCGTGCAGCCTCACCTGCACCCGCCAGCGCCCCGCCTCCTCCGTCGCGTTCCACTCGCCGCGCAGGGGGCGGGCGGCCACCACGGTCAGCACCAGCCCCTCCTCACTCTTCTGCAGGCGCCAGCCCACCGGTTTGTCCTGCAGCGTCAGCTGACCCCGCTGGGTCTTGCCCTGGGCTTCGAACACGATGGCCACGGTGCCCTGGACGTTCTCGCCATGCAGCCTGGGCTCTTCGTTGAACCACAGGTCCAGGCCATCCTGCACCACCTGCACCTGCTCGAGCACCCGTTCCTCCGGAGTGGTCAGGCGGCCGATCATCATGCCGACCATCAGCCCGACAATCGCCAGCGACAGGATCACCCGCGGGAAGGCCTTCGAACGCGGGTCGGGTTCGGGGGTAGAATGCCCGTCATCTTCATGCTTGGAGCCGTGCATGTTTCACGTCATCCTTTTTCAACCAGAAATTCCGCCGAATACCGGCAATATCATCCGCCTGTGCGCCAACAGCGGCTGCGACCTGCACCTGATCGAGCCGATCGGCTTCGAACTGGACGACAAGCGCCTGCGCCGGGCAGGGCTGGACTACCACGAGTATGCCACGCTCAAGCGCCATCAAAGCCTGGCCGACTGCCTGGAAAGCCTGAACCAGCCACGGCTGTTCGCCTTCACCACCAAGGGCTCGCACCCGTTCCATGAGGTCGAGTACCAGCCCGGTGACGCCTTCCTGTTCGGGCCTGAAAGCCGTGGCCTGCCGGCCGAGGTGCTGGACAGCCTGGCGCCCGAGCAGCGCTTGCGCCTGCCGATGCGGCCGGGGTGCCGGAGCCTGAACCTGTCCAATACCGTGGCGGTGACGGTGTACGAGGCGTGGCGGCAGCAGGGGTTTGCCTGAAAGGGCCTATCGCGGGGCAAGTCGCATCGGCGCACCGCCGCTCCCACGAAGCTAAGCCTTGCTAAAAGACGAACAAAAAAGGGCGACCGAAGTCGCCCTTTCTTGTTACAGCGATTACTGCACGGTCGGCACTTCGCCGGCTTCCTGCATGCGCTGCATTTCTTGCGCGTACAGGGCGTCGAAGTTGACCGGCGACAGCATCAGCGCCGGGAACGAGCCACGGGTCACCAGGCTGTCCAGGGTCTCGCGGGCGTACGGGAACAGGATGTTCGGGCAGAACGCGCCGAGGGTGTGGCTCATCGAGGAGGCGTCCAGATTGGCGATCAGGAAGATGCCGGCCTGCTGCACTTCAGCGATGAAGGCCACTTCGTCGCCGTTCTTGACGGTCACCGACAGGGTCAGCACGACTTCGTGGAAGTCGCCTTCCAGGGCCTTCTGGCGGGTGTTCAGGTCCAGCGAGACGCTCGGTTCCCACTGCTGGCGGAAGATCTGCGGGCTTTTCGGGGCCTCGAACGACAGATCGCGCACGTAGATGCGCTGCAGGGAGAATTGTGGAGCGTTGGCGTCAGTGGCGCCGTTGGTCTGTTGCTCGGTCATGGCAGATCCTTTTCCTAATGTTCTTGAATGCAGTGCGAATCAGGCCGCCAGCAGCGCGTCGAGCTTGCCCGCGCGCTCCAGGGCATAGAGGTCATCGCATCCACCGACGTGCGTGCTGCCGATCCAGATCTGCGGCACCGAGGTACGGCCGGCCTTCTGGCTCATTTCGGCGCGAACCTGGGGCTTGCCGTCGACCTTGATCTCCTCGAACGCCACGCCCTTGCTCTCGAGCAGGTACTTGGCGCGCATGCAGTAGGGGCAGTAGTCGCTGGAATAGACGATGACGGGCTTCATATCACTTCACCAGGGGCAGGTTATCGGCTTTCCAGCTGGAAACGCCACCGCTGAGCTTGGCGGCGGTGTAACCAGCCTTGAGCAGTTCGCGGCACAGGGTGCCGGACTGCTGGCCCATCGCGTCGACGACGATCAGGGTCTTCTCTTTGTGTTTTTCCAGCTCGCTCATACGGCCGGCGACTTTGTCCTGGGGAATGTTCAGCGCACCGACGATATGCCCGGCCGAGTATTCCTTGGCGGTACGGATATCGATCACCACGGCCTTGTCGGCGTTGACCAGGGCGGTCAGCTGGCCGTTGCTCAGGCTCTGGCCGCCACGGCGGACTTCGTTGATCAGCAGCAGGACCAGCAGGACGACGAAAATGGCCACCAGGATGTAGTGATCTGTCGCGAATTGAATCAGGTGAGCAACCATCAGGGGTGTTCCAGGCGATTGAAAATGGCGGCCAGTATACACAGCGCCCCATGACCGCCAAAGCCCACTGGGCTTGCGGCAAACGCGTCTTCATGTTGCATGCCTGACCGCGCTGGTCGGGCAAGGGGAGGAATATTCGCCGTCGCTGGCGGATTTGCCCTAAAATGCGTGTCTTTATCATCTTTGAACAACCGTGAGTTTGATTGATGACGAGTACGCCTAAACCCCTGGTCCTGATCATCCTGGATGGCTTCGGTCACAGCGAAAGCCCCGAATACAACGCCATCTTCGCTGCCAACACGCCGGTCTACGACCGCCTGCGCGCCACCCAGCCGCATGGCCTGATCTCCGGCTCCGGCATGGACGTGGGGCTGCCCGACGGGCAGATGGGCAACTCCGAAGTCGGTCACATGAACCTCGGCGCCGGCCGCGTGGTGTACCAGGACTTCACCCGGGTGACCAAGGCCATCCGTGACGGCGAGTTCTTCGAGAACCCCGTGCTCGGCGGCGCGGTGGACAAGGCCGTCGGCGCCGGCAAGGCCGTGCACATCCTCGGCCTGCTCTCCGACGGCGGCGTGCACAGCCACCAGGATCACCTGATCGCCATGGCCGAGCTGGCCGCGCAGCGTGGCGCCGAGAAGATCTACCTGCACGCCTTCCTCGACGGCCGCGACACCCCGCCGCGCAGCGCCCAGTCGTCGATCGAACTGCTCGACGCCACCTTCGCCCGCCTGGGCAAGGGCCGCATCGCCAGCCTGATCGGCCGCTACTACGCCATGGACCGCGACAACCGCTGGGACCGCGTCAGCGCCGCCTACAACCTGATCGTCGACAGCGCCGCCGAATACACCGCCGACAGCGCCCTTGCCGGCCTGCAAGCCGCCTACGCCCGCGACGAGAACGACGAGTTCGTCAAGGCCACGCGCATTGGTGAAGCCGTCAAGGTCGAGGATGGCGACGCGGTCATCTTCATGAACTTCCGCGCCGACCGCGCCCGCGAGCTGTCCCGGGCATTCGTCGAGCCGGACTTCAATGAATTCCCACGCGCACGCCTGCCCAAGCTGGCGGCGTACATCGGCCTGACCCAGTATTCGGCGAAAATTCCGGCGCCAGCCGCCTTTGCCCCGTCCAGCCTGGACAATGTCCTGGGCGAATACCTGGCGAAAAACGGCAAGACCCAACTGCGTATCGCCGAGACCGAGAAGTACGCCCATGTCACCTTCTTCTTCTCCGGCGGTCGTGAAGAGCCGTTCGAAGGCGAAGAACGCATCCTGATCCCGTCGCCGAAGGTCGCCACCTACGACCTGCAGCCGGAAATGAACGCTCCCGAGGTCACCGACCGCATCGTCGAGGCCATCGAGCAGCAGCGTTATGACGTGATCGTGGTCAACTATGCCAACGGCGACATGGTCGGCCATACCGGCGTGTTCGAAGCGGCGGTCAAGGCCGTCGAGGCCCTGGACGTCTGCGTCGGCCGTATCGTCGAGGCCCTGGACAAGGTCGGCGGCGAAGCGCTGATCACCGCCGACCACGGCAACGTCGAGCAGATGGAAGACGAGTGCACCGGCCAGGCGCACACCGCCCATACCAGCGAGCCGGTGCCGTTCATCTATGTCGGCAAGCGTCAGGTCAAGGTCCGCGAAGGCGGCGTGCTGGCCGATGTGGCGCCGACCATGCTCAAGCTGCTGGGGCTGGAAAAGCCGGTCGAGATGACCGGCACCTCGATCTTGATCGATCAGTAACAGCCCGTGGGAGCGGGCTTGACCCGCGATGGCGTCATCTGCGCCAGTGATGATCCAGCGCAAGACGCTATCGCGGGGCAAGCCCGCTCCCACGAGGGTTTTAACCCGCTTTACCCATGATTTCCAGACCAACGCCCCGCCGCCCACGCCGCGGGGCGTTTTTTTTGCAGGCCCGCAAGGGCATACTAGGCCAGTCTCCATCCCCGGTACGCCAAACCCCATGCTCCGCGCCCTCTTCTTACTAGCCCTGTCATGCCTGCTCACCCCGGCCTTCGCCGACGAGCGCGCGCAGACCCAGCAGCAGCTGGACGCCACCCGCCAGGACATCGCCGAGCTGAAGAAGATGCTGGGCAAGCTCCAGGAGGAGAAAGCCGGCGTGCAGAAAGACCTCAAGTCCACCGAGACCGACATCGGCACCCTCGAGAAACAGGTGGAGGCACTGCAGCAAGAACTAAAAAAGACCGAGGGCGAGCTGGAGCGCCTTGATCACGAGAAAAAAAAACTCCAGAGCGCCCGCGTTGAACAGCAACGCCTGATTGCCATCCAGGCCCGTTCGGCCTACCAGAACAATGGCCGCGAAGAATATCTGAAGCTGCTGCTGAACCAGCAGAACCCCGAGAAGTTCGCCCGTACCCTCACGTATTACGACTACTTGAGCAAGGCGCGCACGGACCAGTTGCGCGCCTTCAACGAGACGCTGCGCCAGCTGGCCAACGTCGAGCAGGACATCGCCCGCCAGCAGGAACAGCTGCTGACCCAACGCGCCGACCTCGACGGTCGCCGTCAGGCGCTGGTGGCCGAACGCGACAAGCGCCAGCAGGTGCTGGCCAAGCTCAACAGCGACATGAAAGAGCGCGACCAGAAGCTGCAGAGCCGCGAGCAGGACCAGGCCGACCTGGGCAAGGTGCTCAAGACCATCGAGGAAACCCTGGCCCGCCAGGCCCGCGAGGCCGAGGAAGCACGCCAGCGCGCCCTGCTGGCCAGGCAGGAAGAAGAAAAACGCCGCAAGGAGCAGGCCCTGGCCGCGGCGGCCCGTGCCCAGGAGCCCGAGGAGGCGCCGAAGAAGGCCCGCACCACCCTCGGCCCGGTGGTTTCCAGCGATGGCGCCAGCTACGGTGGCGCTTTTTCTGCGGCCCGGGGCAAACTTCCATGGCCGGTCAATGGTCGATTGCTGGCACGCTTCGGCGATACCCGCGGTGGCGATGCCCGGGCCAAGTGGGACGGGGTGATGATCGGCGCCAGCGCCGGCACCCAGGTACGCGCCGTGCACGGCGGGCGCGTGGTGTTCGCCGACTGGTTGCGCGGCGCTGGACTTCTGGTCATTCTCGACCATGGCAATGGCTACCTGAGCCTGTACGGCCACAACCAGAGCCTGCTCAAGAGCGCCGGCGACATCGTCAAGGCCGGTGATGCCATCTCCACCGTCGGCGACAGCGGTGGCCAGGACAACGCCGGTCTGTATTTCGCTATTCGCCAGCAGGGGCGGCCCACCGACCCCGCGCAATGGTGCCGAGGCTAGTGTCCTGTCTCGGAAATACGTTCTCTTTTGGCGAGTGGCTTGGGTGTTCGGCCAAGGCGCCGCGACGAGTCATAGCGGGGCTATGGCGAGGAGTGGCAACGCCGGCCGGGCGCCCAAGACGCCGCCAAAAGTGAACAGCTTATTTCCGAGACAGGGCACTGGATAATGCTACTTTTACGGCGCTGCCCACGAAACGGCGGCGCCGATGCTCCCGACGGGAGCACCAACAGGATCAGGAGTTCGTTCGACATGCTGCACTCGCCTCGCCTCACCCAGCTGGCCCTGACCATTGCCCTGGTCATCGGCGCGCCCCTGGCCGTTGCTGCCGAGCCGGCCAAGCCAGCGGCCAAGTCGGCTGCGGTGCCGGCCACCGAGGTGACCGCCAAGGCGCCCCTGCCGCTGGAAGAACTGCGCACCTTCGCCGAGGTCATGGACCGCATCAAGGCCGCCTATGTGGAGCCTGTCGACGACAAGACCCTGCTGGAGAACGCCATCAAGGGCATGCTCAGCAACCTCGACCCGCACTCGGCCTACCTTGGCCCCGAGGACTTCCAGGAGCTGCAGGAAAGCACCAGCGGCGAGTTCGGCGGCCTGGGCATCGAAGTGGGCATGGAAGACGGCTTCGTCAAGGTGGTCTCGCCCATCGACGACACCCCGGCCTCCCGCGCCGGCATCGAGGCCGGCGACCTGATCGTCAAGATCAACGGCGCGCCGACCCGCGGCCAGACCATGACCGAGGCCGTGGACAAGATGCGCGGCAAGATCGGCGAGAAGATCACCCTGACCCTGGTGCGCGACGGCGGCACGCCGTTCGACGTGACGCTGGCCCGCGCGGTGATCCAGGTCAAGAGCGTCAAGAGCCAGCTGCTGGAGAACGACTACGGCTACATCCGTATCACCCAGTTCCAGGTCAAGACCGGCGACGAGGTGGGCAAGGCCCTGGCCAAGCTGCGCAAGGACAACGGCAAGAAGCTGCGCGGCGTGGTCCTGGACCTTCGCAACAACCCCGGCGGCGTGCTGCAGTCGGCGGTGGAGGTGGCCGACCACTTCCTGACCAAGGGCCTGATCGTCTACACCAAGGGCCGCATCGCCAACTCCGAGCTGCGCTACTCCGCCGACCCGGCCGACGCCAGCGAAGGCGTGCCGCTGGTGGTGCTGATCAACGGCGGCAGCGCCTCGGCCTCGGAAATCGTCGCCGGCGCCCTGCAGGACCAGAAACGCGCCGTGCTGATGGGCACCGACAGCTTCGGCAAGGGCTCGGTGCAGACCGTGCTGCCGCTGGCCAACGACCGTGCATTGAAGCTCACCACCGCGCTGTACTTCACCCCCAACGGCCGCTCGATCCAGGCCCAGGGCATCGTCCCGGACATCGAGGTGCGTCCGGCCAAGCTCACCGCCGAGGCCGACAACGACAACTTCAAGGAAGCCGACCTGCAGGGCCACCTGGGCAACGGCAACGGCGGCGCCGACCGCCCGAGCGGCAGCAGCAAGCGCAAGGATCGCCCGCAGGACAACGACTTCCAGCTCAGCCAGGCCCTCAGCCTGCTCAAGGGCCTGAACATCACCAAGGGCGACTGACCGCTTCCCATGCGTTACCTGCTGTTCACGCTGTTCTGCCTCATGTTCGGTGCCGCCCAGGCGGCGCCGGGCAAGGCCTACCTGAGCATCATCATCGACGACCTGGGCCAGAGCAGCGAGCGTGACAGCCGCACCCTCGCCCTGCCCGGCCCGGTCACGATGGCGATCATGCCCGACACGCCCCACGCCACCGACTTCGCCCGCCAGGCCCACAAGGCCGGGCGCACGGTGATCCTGCACATGCCCATGGACCCGGCCAACGGCCCCTACGCCTGGCACCCCGGCACGGCGATCGAGGAACTGGCCCGGCGCCTGGACGCCGCCTTGGCCAAGGTGCCCTACGCCGCCGGCATCAATAACCACATGGGCAGCCGCATGACCGCCCAGCGTGAACCAATGCGCTGGCTGATGGAGGAACTGCAACGCCGCCACCTGTTCTTCGTCGACAGCCGCACCAGCGCCGCCACCGTGGCGGCGGCCGAGGCCCAGGCGGTTGGCCTGGCCCATGTTTCAAGGGATGTATTTCTCGATGACGTGCGCACCACGGAGGCGATAAGCGGACAGCTTCAGCTAGGCATCGCCCAGGCCCGCAAGCAAGGCTCTGCGGTGCTGATCGGCCACCCCTATCCGCAGACGTTGGAGGTGCTGGCTCGTGAAATCCCCCGACTCAAGGCCCAGGGCATCGAGTTGATCGGTCTGCCGCAGATGATCGCCGAACGCGGCAACCAGGCCATGCCCGCCCATGGCCACCAGGGCCGCTACAGCAATCGCTGAAGCGTCGCCCGATCCAGACCAACGTGGGAGCGGGCTAGCCCCGCGATCACCGGCGAAGCCGGTGCTGGCAGGGCATCGCGGGCCAATCCCGCTCCCTCGCTGGTGATACCCATGCCGCCTATCACGCATATCCATAAGCACCACCTGACGCCCCATCCCCCTAGGCACGCTCGCATCGGTCATCCCTACAGGAGCTCACCCGATGCCAACGTTAACCACCACTCTCCTTGCCCTGGCCATGCCCTGGGCCATAACCACAACACTCGCAGACACCACCGATACGCCGACACTGCTGGACAATGCCCACGGCGAGCACGCCCACTGGAGTGGCATCGGCCGTCTGAACCTGGCGAATGGCGACCAATGCATTGCCACACTGATCGATAGCGGCGGCACCGAACCCACCAAGACAGGTCCCGCCTACCTGCTGACCAGCGGCCACTGCCTGGACACCCGCAATGGCCGGATCATCCACGATCAGCCGGCCCAGGGCACGATCACCTTCAACTACTTCGCCGACACCCCGAACACGCGCCCAAGCTTCGCACTCAAGCGCACGCTCTGGAGCAGCATGCAGGGCAGCGACCTGGCGCTGGTGGAACTGGACGCCAGCCTCGCCCAGGTAATGGCCGCAGGTATCCAGCCGCTGAAACTGGGTTCCAGCTCAGCCCCAGGCAGCGCGGTGGTGATGGTAGGTGAGGCCAGCAACCCAGACTCAGGACTGCGCGCGGTCCAGTGCACAGAGCAGGACCAGGCCAGCGTGACCGAGTTTCCCTGGGTCTGGCGCAAGCTCAAGGTGAACGACTGCCCAAGCAGCGGCAAAGGCGCCTCGGGCAGCGCGGTAATCGACCAGGCGAGCGGACACCTGGTCAGCGTCGTCAACAGCGCGCCCTTCGGCGCAACGCAGAACAACTACGCCATCCCGGTCCAACGTGTGCTCGGCTGCTTTCACCAGGGTCACGCCGACCTGAGCTTCGAACAATGCGCCCTGCTACCCGGCTTCCAGATCACCCAGCAAGGACCGGCCCGCCTGCTCAGGCGACTTGGCAACGACTTATCGGCCGCCACCTGGGACCTGACCCTCAAGATCGATACTCCGCGCTACCGCTACAAGCAGGTGCGCGACGCGCTCGAGTGCGAGGACGCGGTTGGCTACAGCGGCACGATCTCCGCCAGCGAACGGCGCATCGACGACCCGATCGGCAGCGAGCCTGGCCGCTACTACCTGTGCCTGGTCGGCGTGCAATCGCCTGAGCAGCGTCCCTTTCCGGCGCTGCTGGCCAACGCCCTGAGCTTGCCCGTCGAAGTGATTCCGGCGGGGCTTCCTGAGGTCCGCTACAGCCTTGATCGTCACGAGCAGGGCCACGTCATCGTCGACTGGCATTCCGAGCAGCCCTACCTGAGCCACTACCTGGTCAAGTACGGCGCTGCGGACCGGATGGACTGCGACAGCGACTTCGGTTACCGCCGCGCCCTGACACCCACCCAGGTCATTCAGGCATCACGGTTGCCGGCGATACTCTGTAGCCGCGCCATCGATCTCGACAGGCAGGTGGCGTCGACTCACCGCGAGTTGTTGCCCGCGCAGGAGCGATGACCCAGGGCCCTGCCTGCTTGCAGACAGGGCCGCTCCGTCAGCTCAGGGGAATGATTCCCGCCACATCGGCTGCAGTAAGTCGCCCCCTGTGCACCCGCTCGCCACTGACCGCTTCGTACTGTCGCCCCATGAAACGCTGGCTCCAGACCTTCAGATGCCCATGGATAAACGCATCCAAAGGCGCGGACTGTGATGCCAGATGGAAATGCGCCGCCCAGAGGCTACGACCCTTCGTTGCCCCTGGGGCATTCAGGCGAGTGATCCTGAACTCGTCGAAGGGACTGGTAGCAATCGACGTGTCCCGCCTGACGTAATCCACCTTGATCAGCCCCTGATCATGGAGGAAGCGCAACCCCTGCGCGGTCGGGTAGCGGGTCTTGCCGTACAGTTCAGTCAGCAGGCGAATACGCTGTACCTCGAAATCGGTCACAGCGGCGCTCAGAGGTGCGGTCCGCACCTCACTCACGCCCTGCTCGGCCAGCACGGCAGCCGCTTCCTGCATTTTTTCGATCTGGCGCTTCAACAAGCGCTCTATGGCCTGGCCGTTGACGTCATCCCTCACATAGGCCTCGGCGATGGCGAGCACATCCTGTTTATCCTCGAGCAATGACGACAAGAGCCCTTCGATATCCTCCGCCTCGCCCTCGACCGGCGGCACCTCGGCTGTCTCCTCACGCTGGTGCCATTCACCATCCGTCAGTTCAAACACCTGTAGCGCTTTCTTGCTGAGCGGATCCTGAACCTCCCACGCCGCCTGTCCCTCCACCTGCGTGGCAACGACCAACAGACCGTCGTTATTGCGCAACGCCCGCTGGGGGACCGCCGCCCTCGGATAAGGCACTCTCCTGGGCGCTGTCAGTGCGCCATCCTGTTCGCAGAGCGCATCCACCAGACGGCGTCCGGCATCATCCTTGAGCAACTGCATGTGGGTCCGGTAACGCTGGAGCATGTCAACCTCGACCAGGGCCCCGCCCGTGCGTTCCAGGTGCTGGGCGTTGACGATCGCCGCTGCATAGGCGTCCCAGGCTTGCTGGAGAATGCTGATCCTGTCGGCTACGCCCAGGCTCGACATCAGTGACTCACCGTGAGCGGTGGCCGCCCCTCGAAGCGTGTCGGCTGCGAGGTCTTCCCGGTACCTGAACAACTGGCGCTGACCGCCATCCAGGTGCAGCGCGAGGTCGGCCAGATTCAGGGCGTGGTGAAAGCGCAGGTCGATGGTGGTAAAGCTGCGCTTGGCGACCACTTGTCCAACCGTCCACTGTATGCCACCCAGGCCAAGATTCAGTTCGTCCGGCACGCCAGCAAGCAACTCGTCCAGAGCGCCCTGGGCGACCAGCATGCGTTCCTGAATCTCTATGACCTTTGCAAGCTCTGCACGAAATTGCCGGTACTGCTGACGTACCTGCGCTCCCACACCCGCGTCGAACTGCGCGGCCAATTCAGTCATCCGCGGAAAATTCGCCAGGTGCTGCAACTCACTGAGAATGAAATCGCTGTTACGGATCAGCCCGGCGATCAACGTCTCTCTTTGCAGCTGGAGCGTCTGGGCGAACCCCGCTTTTCGGTAGCTGCCGTACTTGGGCTCGAGCATGGACTGCAGGATGTCGCACTGCTCGCGATCCAGCCGCACCACCTGCTCAGCCTGGGCGACTGCCTGCAGACGCAGGTGATCCTGCTCGATGTCGAGCGCGGCATATCGCTGCTCGTAGGAAGCCATGATCCTGTCGGAGCTGGCCATGTCGAATGTGCCGTCCTTGATCTGCTCGGCCTCCAGCCGCCGACGCGCTTCCTCCTCCTTCAGCCCGCCCAGGTGCCTGATTCGCTCCTCGGCCTTGATAACCTCGCGCGTGAGCCGATGGAATTCCTTCATTTCGACATTGGCCGTTTCGGCCAGCCCATCGGTTCTAGATTGCAACTTGGCAAACTGTTGCGCCAGGCGTTCCCTTGGCATGCCACCACTGAGGCGCAAGCGGGCATCGATTCGCCAGGCGCCTTGCTCGAACACCAGCCACGGCCCCTTCTTGCGGGCCGCACCGATGACCCTGACTTCTTCACCTGCCACTTGCACGGCGAACACCTCGCCGAGCATGGCGACATACTGTTGACCGCCAATCTCATACAAGCCTGTCGACGAAGGTGACAGCCCCTCCACCACGATGCTCGCGCGCATCGCCATCAACGCCTTGCGCTGCTCTGGAGCCAGCCAGTTGAACCCCTGGTTGCCCCGCCAGGAAAAGTCGATAGCCAGCCCATCCGGCATGGCGAGCGGTCCCGGCATACCCACCTTGCCTTGCGTCGGCTCGACCCTGGCTGCCGCATGGCCACCCTCCTGCGCCGGTCGCCCGTCGAACGCCTTGGCATCGGGCGTCGAAATCGTCCCAGCCACCTCTGCGCGCGGCAGCCGTGCATGCAGCAGCGTCATGCCCAGGTTGACAAGCAGATCGACGGTGGCCGCCTCCCGCTCGAACTCACTGCCCCGCTCCAGGGCCTGGCCGTCACCCTGCAGGCTGGCGAGGGTCTGAACCAGCCAGGCCACAGTGGCCACTGGCCCCCGGACCAGCAAGGTGGCCACATCAAACAGCAGCCAGGCGCCTTTTCCAAGGGTCGCCCAACGCTGCTCGGCATTGGATGTGCTCTGGCGATCGGCAAGGGTCACCAGCACCGCCCGGTTCGCTGCGTAGAGTTTCTCGTCCACATCACTCAACCAAAGGTGCGCGTCGAATCGAACAGGCCCTGGCCGCTCGGGCAACTGATAGGGGTCGATACCGACATGGGTGATGTGTGGCTCGGCAAATCCACCGTTGTCATAGACAGGGCGAACATCCGGGTCCATCCAGGTCAGGATGCTCTGCTGCAACGTATCCAATGTGCGAATCGCCGCCATCATCGTGTCGATATCGGCATACTGGCGCAGCGGATCGGTCTGGTAGAGCGGGCGGTAGAGCAGCACCAGTGAAGGCGCCGTGGAAAACAGCACGTACATCCCCTGCACCAGATCGTAACGAACCGACGACTGCTGCCGCTTGAAGGCGAGCGGTATCAACCCGCCGGATTGCGTCGCCGCGTCGAAGCTGCCTTTGCACAGGTCGAGGACGCACTGCAGGCCTGCTTCGGTAATCTTGCGGTCGAGTTTTGCCTGCAGGGCGGTGAACCGCAGGGACTGGCGCCATTCCCGGGCGAAACGCCGGGTACGTTCGGAGCGGCTCGCCGGATCGTCCAGTGCATTGGCCACGTAAGCTGGATAACGGCCACCGATGTCGACAGCCTGCACGAGCCTCTTCAGGTACGCGGCGTTCATCCAGGACGTGACCAATTGATCGTGGGTGTGCCTGATGCGCTTGATGGTGGCATCGCCCAGGGCGCCGAGATTGGCAATGGCGAACTCGGTCAGCGTCATCTCGCCCGCCGGCACCAGAGGTTCTCCACCGCCGCTGCCAATGCCTGCACCACCCGGCATGCCTTTGCCGACCTGAAGTTCCAGGACCAGCTCATCGGGGAAGTAGTTGGCATCCACCGGATAGTCCTCGAGCATCTGCTTGCGCAGTTGCTGACGGGCATAGGCCCGCAGGTCGAGCACGCCGTCCAGGGCCGCCACACCTTCTGCGTCAGCCTGGTCCAGGGCCAGGTCCAACAACCCCGACTGATAGGCAAAGCTGTCGCTCGCCGACGCAAGGCCTATGCCTGGCGGCACCGCAGACGAACTGTCCTCTTCGACGAAGTAGCCGCCCACGAACCACTGCGCAGGGTCGCTCAGATCCGCGAACAGGTCTTCCAGCCGGGCCAGGGTCAATCCCTGCAAGCGCAGTTGCCCGATACCTTCGAGCATATGCCCGAGCAGCAATGCGCTCAGCTGGGCGAAAACATTGCCTTCGAGCTCGTGACGATCCCAGGTCATGGCGGTGAACCGGTAACGCAATGCAAGCTCGTCACGCAACGCCAGGGCGAAATCATCCAGCGCCGCGAAAGCCCTGACCTGACTCGACGGCGCGCACCACAGCACGACCTCACGCTCATCCCACTCTCCCGCCAACAGCAAGCCAGGCTGCATCAGCGGGTACTGCTGTCCATCCGCGGTCAGCTTCGCCTCCACGACGAACACCGAAGGTTGGTCATCGCCGCCGCGGATCAAGCCTCGGACACAGGCTTGCTGCTGGTCGTCCAGCCCATGCAGCGGCAGATTGCGCAACAGCGCCATTTTCAGCATCAGCTGAAACCAGCTGTCGCGACTCTTGCCTGAGCTGCCCGGCTCGCGCCAGTAGTCGACCTGAGCCTGGCAGAAGTGCTCGATCACTGCTGCCGGCAATGCGTTGAGCGCCGGAGAAATACCCGTGAGGCGACGCGTGTCCAGCGCGTTGTGCGAGCCGGGGAAACGGTGTAGACCTGCCAGGCCGAGGTTGTGATGACGCCCGTCGATAGCTTCCAGGTCCAACGGTGTGCCGTCGAGCATCGCCTGCAGCACGACATCCACCAGCGAGGCGGTGGTCCAGTACTCGCTATCGGGATCAGGGCTGTCCAGGATCAGCGGATCGGCTGATTCCAACGCTGGCTCGACGAAAGCCAGCCAGGGCAGCTCCGTCAGCAGTACTTGCAGCAGTTGCCGGCTGACAACCTGACGCAGGGTCGGGCGGTCTGCGAACTGCCTGGCAACGGCGCGCTTGAAGTCGAAGATCTGGGTCGAGGTATTGCTCATGCAAGGGCTCCGCTCATGGATGAGCCGCCACCATGCCCCCGCCCCCGCACGGGGCAGGCACTACATATTGCCCACCCGAAACGACAAGGGGCCCGACGCTTGCGCGCCGGGCCCCTCGCTCACTTCAGCCGTGATCAGCTATACACGCGCCCCAGCAGCTGGCGGTGGCTTTCGAACTGATCGAGCACGTCACGCACGATCTGCTCACGGGTGAAGCCCATCAGGTCGTACTCCTGGCTGCCGTCGTGCAGGTAGACCTCGGCACGGTAGAAGCGCTGGCGCACTTCCGGCTCGCCCTCGACCGGCGCCTCGCTAGGCGCGGCCATGTAGCCGTCCAGGCTGGCTTCGTAGACGAACGGGTTGCCCTCTTCCATCATCACCCGCAGGCCCATCATGTTGCGCGACTGGCCAACACGGGTCTCGACCTCGAAGCCCAGGGTGCGCAGCTGCTCGGCGGCTTCTTTCAGCGCCGGGCTGACCTGCTTGTCCATGAAGCGCTGGACCACGGCCTGGGTCGGTTGCAGGTCCAGCTGGCTCAGGCGCTCGCTGAAGCCGCGACGGCCACGGGCGGCCAGTTCGGCGCGCTCACTCTCGACCGCGACGTCCTGCTTCATGGCCTTCATCAGGCCGAACATGAACAGCACCAGGACCACCGAGAACGGCAGGCCGGCCAGCACCACCATGGTCTGCATGGCTTCGAAGTTACCGGCGAACAGCAGGCCGATGGTGACCAGGGTGATGACCACCGACCAGAACACCACCATCCAGTGCGGGGCGTCTTCGTCGACCTTGCCGCCCTTGCACGACAGGTTGGCCATCATCACCGCGCCGGAGTCGGCCGGGGTCAGGAACAGCACGAAGCCGACGAACACTGCCACACCGATGACGATCTTGGCCGCCGGGAAGAACTCCAGCAGCTGGTAGATCGACATCGACGGCTGTTCGAGCGCCGTCTTGCCCAGCTCCACGGCGCCCTGGTTGATCACCAAGTCCAGCGCGGTGTTGCCGAAGATCGACAGCCAGGCCAGGGTGAAGCCCAGCGGGATCAGCAGCACGCCGCTGACCAGCTGGCGCACGGTACGGCCCTTGGAGATACGGGCGATGAACATGCCGACGAACGGGCCCCAGGAGATCCACCAGGCCCAGTAGAACACGGTCCACAGGCCCAGCCAGCGCTCGGATTTGTCGTTGTCGCCTTCATAGACGTAGAGGTCGAAGGTCTTGAGCACGACACCGTTGAGGTAGTCACCGATGTTCTGCACGAAGCCGTTGAGCAGGTGCAGGGTGTTGCCGGCCAGCAGCACGAAGATCAGCAGGCCGCTGAACAGCAGGATGTTCAGGTTGGACAGGCGACGGATACCGTTCTCCACGCCCGACACCGCGGCCACGGTGGCAACGCCGGCCATGACCAGGATCACCACCAGCAGGTTGGTCTTGCTGTGGTCCATGCCGAACAGGTATTCCAGGCCCGAGGCGACCTGCATCGAGCCGATGCCGAGGTTGGTCACCAGGCCCAGCAGGGTGACGAACATGCCGAAGATGTCCACGGCATGACCCGCGCCACCCTTGACCCAACGCTCACCGACCAGCGGGTACAACGCCGAACGCAGCGCCAGCGGCTGGTTGTGACGGTAGGCGAAGTAACCCACGGCAAGACCGACCAGGGCGTAGATCGCCCAGCCGTGCAGGCCCCAGTGCAGGAAGGTCAGCTGCAGGCCCTGGCGCGCGGCCTCGAGGCTGGCTGGGGTGCCTTCTGGCGGGTTGAAGTAATGGTCCAGCGGCTCGGAGGCGCCGAAGTACAGCAGCGAGATACCGATGCCCGAGGAGAACAGCATGCCGGCCCAGGCGCCGTAGCTGAAGTCGGGGGTATCGTCCTTGCCGCCAAGCTTGAGCTTGCCGTAGTCGGAGAAGGCCAGGTAGACGACGAACAGCAGGTAACCGCAGATCACCAGCATGTAGTACCAGCCGAAGGTACGGGTCAGCCATTTCTGGGCGACGCCCAGCGCCTGGCCAGCGGCTTCGGGGACAGCGATCAGCAGGGCAGTCAGAACGAGGATCATCAGCGCCGAGGTGTAGAACACCACGCGGTTGACCCGTACCCGCTCGGCGGGGGGGGTTGTCAGGGAGGCAGAACTCATTGCACGAATGCTCCGGGCAGTGCGGCAGTGGAGGCTAAACAGTTATGTCCCGCGCAATTGGTGCAATAGCCCTACTGCGCAAGGTGTTATAAAAGGCACCTGGAAACCGTGATCCCGAATCGAAACGCTGCAAAAAAAACAGACCGGCCGCCTGTCGCCTTGCCACGCACTCAGCAGAAGGTGCGCGCATTCGCCACAGACCACCTGGCCCGCTCCAAGGGCCGACCGCGCAGTCCATGACCGCTCGGCAGAATCTGTCCTTTGCATCGCTCATGCCCGTCAACGCCTTGTATTCCGGGGGTTACACGATTTCCTGGGGTGTCGATTCGTGTCCCTTTGACGGCCTGAAAAACTGTCAATGGCACAAATTGTCGCAGAGCTTATTCTTTATTGATTGAACGTTCAATCAAAACAAAATAGACTGGCCTCGCCGAGGCAGCCGCTCGTCGTCTGCCCGCAGGCCTGAGGAGATAGCAAGATGCCCAAGGTCGGTATGCAACCCATCCGCCGCCAGCAGTTGATCGAAGCCACATTGCAGGCGGTCGATCAGGTCGGACTGGGCGATGCCAGCATTGCGCTGATTGCCCGTTTGGCCGGCGTGTCGAACGGCATCATCAGTCACTACTTTCAGGACAAGAACGGCCTGATCGCAGCGACGATGCGCCACATCATGAACATGCTCAACGAGGGTGTGATCGCGCGTCGTCAGGCACTCACGGACGACAGCCCGCGTGCCCACCTGAAGGTGATCATCGAAGGCAACTTCGATGCGAGCCAGGTGAATGGCCCGGCAATGAAAACCTGGTTGGCCTTCTGGGCCTCCAGCATGCACCAACCGTCTTTGCACAGGTTGCAGCGGATCAACGATCACCGTCTGTATTCCAACCTGTGCTGTCAGTTCCGCCGCGCCCTGCCGCTCTACCATGCGCGCAAGGCTGCCCGCGGGCTGGCAGCCCTGATCGACGGCCTGTGGTTGCGTGGCGCCCTGTCGGGGGATGCATTCGACACCGACCAGGCGATACGCATCGCTTACGAATACATGGATCTACAACTGGCGAAACAGCAGTCCCTGGGCACAACCGACCAGGCCTCTGAACAGCCGCGCGCAGCGACCAGCCAACCGGCAGGAGCGTGACGCGGCAGCCAACCACACACTGCACTTGCGAGGACACTATGGCCCGTTTCGGAACGCAAAAACTCTACATTGATGGCGCTTACGTCGACGCTGGCAGCGACGCCACCTTCGAAGCCATCAACCCGGCCACCGGCGAAGTCCTCGCCCATGTGCAGCGCGCGACCCAAGCCGACGTCGAAAAAGCCGTCGAAAGCGCCGAGCGCGGCCAGAAAGTCTGGGCGGCGATGACCGCCATGCAGCGTTCGCGCATCCTGCGCCGCGCCGTCGACATCCTGCGCGAGCGCAACGATGAGCTGGCCATGCTGGAAACCCTGGACACCGGCAAGTCGTACTCCGAGACCCGCTACGTCGACATCGTCACCGGCGCCGACGTACTGGAGTACTACGCAGGCCTGGTACCGGCCATCGAAGGCGAGCAGATCCCGCTGCGCGAATCGTCCTTCGTCTACACCCGCCGCGAGCCGCTGGGCGTGACCGTCGGTATCGGCGCCTGGAACTACCCGATCCAGATCGCCCTGTGGAAATCCGCCCCGGCCCTGGCCGCCGGCAACGCGATGATCTTCAAGCCGTCGGAAGTCACCTCGCTGACCACCCTGAAACTGGCCGAGATCTTCACCGAAGCCGGCCTGCCGAACGGCGTGTTCAACGTCCTGACCGGCAGCGGCCGCGAAGTCGGCACCTGGCTGACCGAGCACCCGCGCATCGAGAAAGTCTCCTTCACCGGCGGCACCACCACCGGCAAGAAAGTCATGGCCAGCGCCTCCAGCTCGTCGCTGAAGGAAGTGACCATGGAACTGGGCGGCAAGTCGCCACTGATCATCTGCGACGACGCCGACCTGGACAAGGCCGCCGACATCGCCATGATGGCCAACTTCTACAGCTCGGGTCAGGTCTGCACCAACGGCACCCGCGTGTTCATCCCAGCCTCGATGAAAGCCGCCTTCGAAGCCAAGATCGCCGAGCGCGTCGCCCGCATCCGTGCCGGCAACCCGGAAGACGAGAACACCAACTTCGGCCCGCTGGTCAGCTTCCAGCACATGGAAAGCGTGCTGTCGTACATCGCCAAGGGTAAAGAAGAAGGCGCCCGCGTACTGTGCGGCGGTGAGCGTCTGCTGGACGGCGACTTCGCCAAGGGCGCGTTCGTGGCCCCGACCGTGTTCACCGACTGCAGCGACGACATGACCATCGTCAAGGAAGAGATCTTCGGCCCGGTGATGAGCATCCTCAGCTACGAGACCGAGGAAGAAGTCATCCGTCGTGCCAACGACACCGAATACGGCCTGGCCGCCGGCGTCTGCACCAACGACATCAGCCGCGCCCACCGCATCATCCACAAGCTCGAGGCCGGCATCTGCTGGATCAACGCCTGGGGCGAGTCGCCGGCCGAAATGCCGGTTGGCGGTTACAAGCAGTCGGGCGTCGGCCGTGAGAACGGTGTCAGCTCGCTGGCTCAATACACTCGCATCAAGTCGGTCCAGGTCGAGCTGGGCGGCTACAACTCGGTTTTCTAAACCCCGTTTAGCCACGCCCGTGCCTTCGCGCACGGGCGTTTCCGCTCCCTGACAACCGCCAACGAGGGTACTTTTCATGTCCCAAGAATTCGATTACATCATCGTCGGTGCCGGCTCGGCCGGTAACACCCTGGCCACCCGTCTGACCGAAGACGCCAGCGTCACCGTGCTGCTGCTGGAAGCCGGTGGCCCCGACTATCGCTTCGACTTCCGCACCCAGATGCCGGCCGCCCTGGCCTTCCCGCTGCAGGGTCGTCGCTACAACTGGGCCTACGAGACCGATCCGGAGCCGCACATGGACGGTCGCCGCATGGAATGTGGCCGCGGCAAGGGCCTGGGCGGCTCGTCGCTGATCAACGGCATGTGCTACATCCGTGGCAACGCCATGGACTTCGACGGCTGGGCGGAACTGCCAGGCCTCGAGGACTGGACCTACCTGGACTGCCTGCCGTACTTCCGTAAAGCCGAAACCCGCGACATCGGCCCGAACGACTACCACGGCGGCGACGGCCCGGTCAGCGTGGCCACGCCGAAAGCCGGCAACAACCCGCTGTTCCACGCCATGGTCGAAGCCGGCGTGCAGGCCGGTTACCCGCGCACCGAAGACCTCAACGGCTACCAGCAGGAAGGCTTCGGCCCGATGGACCGTTCGGTGACCAAGAACGGCCGTCGCTCCAGCACCGCCCGCGGCTACCTGGACCAGGCCAAGAAGCGCCCGAACCTGACCATCGTCACCCACGCCCTGACCGACCGCGTGCTGTTCGACAACAAGCGCGCCGTTGGTGTGACCTACCTGGTGGGTGACAGCGAAGAGCGCGTCGAAGCCCGCGCCCGCAAGGAAGTCATCGTTTCCTCCGGCGCCATCGCCTCGCCGCAGCTGCTGCAGCGCTCCGGCGTCGGCCCGCGCGCGCTGCTGGAAAGCCTCGACATCCCGGTGGTCCACGACCTGCCAGGCGTCGGCGAGAACCTGCAGGACCACCTGGAACTGTACCTGCAGTACGCCTGCACCCAGCCGGTGTCGCTGTATCCGTCGCTGCTGTGGTGGAACCAGCCAGCCATCGGCGCCGAGTGGCTGTTCAACGGCACTGGCATCGGCGCCAGCAACCAGTTCGAGGCCGGCGGCTTCATCCGCACCCGTCCTGAATTCAAGTGGCCGAACATCCAGTACCACTTCCTGCCGGTAGCGATTAACTACAACGGCTCGAACGGTGTGAAGGAACACGGCTTCCAGGCGCACATGGGTTCCATGCGCTCGCCGGCCCGTGGTCGCATCCAGGCCAAGTCGAAAGACCCGCGCCAGCACCCAAGCATCCTGTTCAACTACATGTCCACCGAGCAGGACTGGCAGGAATTCCGTGACGGTATTCGCCTGACCCGCGAAATCATGGCCCAGCCGGCGCTGGACCCGTACCGCGGTCGCGAGATCAGCCCAGGCGCCCACGTGCAGACCGATGAAGAGCTGGACAAGTTCATCCGCGAGCACGCCGAAACCGCCTTCCACCCGTCCTGCTCGTGCAAGATGGGCACCGACGACATGGCAGTGGTCGACGGCGAAGGTCGCGTCCATGGCATGCAGGGCCTGCGCGTGGTCGACGCCTCGATCATGCCGCTGATCATCACCGGCAACCTGAACGCCACCACGATCATGATCGCCGAGAAGATCTCGGACAAGATCCGTGGTCGCAAGCCGCTGCCGCGCAGCACCGCCAAGTACTACGTGGCGGGCGATGCACCAGTGAAGGGCAAGCCGATGCGTGAAGTGAAGCAGGCCTGATCAGGCCCGTGGGAGCGGGCTTGCCCCGCGATAGCGAGAGATCTGCTGACATCGCTGTTCTGACGGACACCATCGCGGGGCAAGCCCGCTCCCACGCTCCCCCCTGATCCAAAAGGCACCTCTCGAGGTGCCTTTTCTACATATGCAGAAACGCTTTACAGCCTGCCAATTCATCAGGTTAGAATCGATTGGCACGTGACCTGCTAGTTCATGCTGCAAGTCTTATTCCCCGCTGTCCCGGAGTACCTGCCTTTGGATGCGAGCACCATAAACAGTCTGTTCCTGATCGGCGCGCTGCTGGTCGGGGCCAGTATCCTGGTCAGCTCGCTGTCGTCACGCCTGGGCATCCCCATTCTGGTCATCATCCTCGCGGTCGGCATGCTCGCCGGGGTCGATGGTGGCGGCATCATCTTCAACAACTACCCGACCGCCTACCTGGTGGGCAACCTGGCACTCGCCGTGATCCTGCTCGACGGCGGTCTGCGCACCCGGGTGGCGAGCTTCCGCGTGGCGCTGTGGCCGGCCCTGTCGCTGGCCACGGTCGGCGTCTTGATCACCACCGGCCTGACCGGCATGGTCGCCGCCTGGCTGTTCGACCTGAGCCTGATCCAGGGCCTGCTGATCGGCGCCATCGTCGGCTCCACCGATGCCGCGGCGGTGTTCTCGCTGCTCGGCGGCAAGGGCCTGAACGAACGGGTCACCGCCACCCTGGAGATCGAGTCGGGCAGCAACGACCCGATGGCGGTGTTCCTCACCGTCACCCTGATCGACATGATCGCCAGCGGCCAGACCGGCCTGCACTGGAGCCTGCTCACCCACCTGCTGCGCGAGTTCGGCATCGGCGGGCTGATGGGCCTGGGCGGCGGCTGGCTGATGCTGCAACTGGTCAACCGCATCAACCTGGCCAGCGGCCTGTACCCGATCCTGGTGGTGGCTGGCGGCCTGGCGGTGTTCTCCCTGACCAACGCCCTGCACGGCAGCGGCTTCCTCGCCGTCTACCTGTGCGGCCTGGTGCTGGGCAACCGGCCGATCCGCAGCCGCCACGGCATCCTGCACATGCTCGACGGCATGGCCTGGCTGGCACAGATCGGCATGTTCCTGGTGCTCGGCCTGCTGGTCACGCCCCACGACCTGCTGCCCATCGCCCTGCCGGCCCTGGGCCTGGCGCTGTGGATGATCCTGGTGGCCCGGCCGCTGTCGGTGGTGGCCGCCCTGCTGCCGTTCAAGGCCTTCCATGGCCGCGAGAAGGGCTTTATCAGCTGGGTCGGCCTGCGTGGCGCGGTGCCGATCATCCTGGCGGTGTTCCCGCTGATGGCGGGGCTGCCCCAGGCCCAGCTGTTCTTCAACCTGGCCTTCTTCATCGTGCTGGTGTCGCTGCTGGTGCAGGGCACCAGCCTGCCGTGGATGGCCAAGCTGCTGAAGGTCACGGTACCGCCTGACCCGGCGCCGATTTCCCGCTCCGCGCTCGAAGTACACGTCACCAGCGAGTGGGAGCTGTTCGTCTATCGCCTGGGCGCCGAGAAATGGTGCATCGGTGCCGCCCTGCGCGAGCTGAAGATGCCCGAGGGCACGCGCATCGCCGCGCTGTTCCGCGGTGAGCAACTGCTGCACCCGTCGGGCAGCACCGTGCTGGAAATCGGCGACATGCTCTGCGTGATCGGCCACGAACATAACCTGCCGGCGCTGGGCAAGCTGTTCAGCCAGGCACCGCAGCGTGGCCTGGACCTGCGCTTCTTCGGCGACTTCGTCCTCGAAGGCGATGCCGAGCTGGGCGCGGTGGCCGCGCTGTATGGCCTGAAACTCGATGGCCTGGACGCGAAGATGCCGCTGGCGCAGTTCATCCGACAGAAGGTCGGAGGCGCTCCAGTAGTGGGCGACCAGATCGAATGGCACGGCACGATCTGGACCGTCGCGGTCATGGACGGGAACAAGATCCAGAAAGTGGGCGTCAGATTCCCCGAAGGTACCCGCCCCGGACCCGGGCTGTTCCTCTAAACTCCGATTTGCCGCGTAACACAAGAACTCTGCCTATGTCCCTGCGTGACCATTGCCGCGCAGCCCTGCTGGGGCTGTGCCTGACCTTCTCGTTCGCCGCCGGCGCGGTGGAAATCCCGACCACCCCGGGCATCCAGAGCAGCCTGAGCAAGATCGCCGAGCGCAAGCTGCCGGAAACCGAGCAGAAAGCCGTGCAGCAGGTGCTGGAGCAGACCCTGGCGCTGCTCAACGCCCGCGACGACAGCGAAAAGAAGCTCGAAGCCCTCAAGCAGCAGCTGGCCAGCGCGCCCCAGGAAATCCGCGACAGCCAGCGCGAGCTGATCAAGCTCAAGGCCAGCCCCACCCTGCCGGTGGCGCAGCGCTATGCCAGCCTGACGGTGCCGCAGCTCGAACAGATGCTCAGCGAGCGCAGCACCCAGCAGGGCGACCTGCAGAAGGCGCTGTCCGAAGCCAACAGCCTGATCATCAATTCGCAGACCCGCCCTGAACGCGCCCAGGCCGAGATCAGCAACAACCAGATGCGCGTCCAGCAGATCAACAACAGCCTCAAGAGCGGCAAGGACAACGGCAAGTCGATCAACGCCGACCAGCGCAACCAGCTCAACGCCGAACTGGCCTCGCTCAACGCCCTGACCCTGCTGCGCCGCCAGGAGCTGGCCGGCAACAGCGTGCTGCAGGACCTGGGCAATGCCCGCCACGACCTGCTGATCGAGCGCGCCACCCGCCTGGAACAGGAAATCCAGGACCTGCAGACGCTGATCAACGAAAAGCGCCTGGCCCAGTCGCAACAGACCGTCACCCGCCAGTCGATCGAGGCGCAGAAGGCCGGCGGCAGCAACCTGCTGGCCACGGAGAGCACCGCCAACCTGCAGCTGTCCGACTACCTGCTGCGCAGCACCGACCGCCTCAACGAGGTGACCCAGCAGAACCTGCGCACCAAGCAGCAGCTCGACAGCCTTACCCAGGCCGACCAGGCCCTGGACGAGCAGATCAACGTGCTCAAGGGCAGCCTGCTGCTGTCGAAGATCCTCTACAAGCAGAAACAGGCCCTGCCGCACCTGAAGCTTGACCGCGACCTGGCCGACCAGATCGCCGATATCCGCCTCTACCAGTTCGAGGTCAACCAGCAGCGCGAACAGATGAGCAGCCCGTCCAACTACGTGGACAAGCTGCTGGCCAGCCAGCCCGAGGAAGATGTCACCCCGCAACTGCGCAAGGCCCTGCTGGAAGTGGCGATCACCCGCGGCGACCTGCTCGAACGGCTGAACCGCGAACTGTCGGCGCTGCTCAACGAGTGCATCACCCTGCAACTGAACCAGAAGCAGTTGCTGAGCACCGCCCAGAACCTGCGCACCACGCTGGAAGAGCAGATGTTCTGGATCCCCAGCAACAAGCCGCTGGACTGGCAGTGGCTGCGCGAAGTGCCCGAGCGCCTGACCTACCAGGTGGCCAGCCTGCCGTGGGGCGCGGGTATCAAGGAGCTGGGCGACGGCCTGGTGCAGCAACCGCTGCTATTCCTGCCGCTGATCCTGGTGATCGGCGCCCTGCTGTGGCGGCGCAAGGCGCTGTACCGACGGCTGGGCAAGGTCCACCAGGACATCGGCCACTTCAAGCGCGACAGCCAGTGGCACACGCCCCAGGCGATCCTGATCAACATCCTCCTGGCCCTGCCAGTGGCCCTGGCCCTGACCCTGGGCAGCTACGCCCTGCAGCTCGATGCCCGTGGGCAGAATGCCAACCTCGGCGCCGCCCTGTGGCAGATCGCCCAGGCCTGGCTGGTGTTCTACACCGCCTACCGCATCCTCGCCCCGGGCGGCGTGGCCGAGATCCACTTCCGCTGGCACAAGCCGCAGGTCGAGTTCCTGCGCGGCTGGGTACGCCGGCTCGGCACCGTGGTACTGGCCCTGGTCGGCGTGGTGGCGGTGGCCGAGCACCAGCCGTCGGCCCTGGCCGACGACGTGCTGGGCATCGGCGTGGTACTGACCTGCTATGCGCTGATGGCCTGGCTGCTCAGCCGCCTGCTGCTGAGCAGCCCGGCGCACCAGAACACCTCGCTGTTCCGCAAGGCCGTCGGGGTTGCTTTCACCGCCCTGCCCATCGCCCTGTTCGTGGCGGTGTGCTTCGGCTACTACTACACCGCCCTCAAGCTCACCGACCGGCTGATCTACACCCTCTACCTGCTGCTGTTCTGGCTGGTGATCGAGGCCGCGTTCGTGCGTGGCCTGTCGGTGGCAGCGCGGCGCCTGGCCTACCAGCGCGCCCTGAGCAAACGCCAGGCGGCCAAGGAAGGGCTCGACGGCGAGGTGGTGGTCGAAGAGCCGACCCTGGACATCGAGCAGGTCAACCAGCAGTCCCTGCGCCTGATCCGCCTGGCCCTGCTCGGCGGCTTCATCGGCGGGCTGTACTGGGTATGGGCGGACCTGATCACGGTATTCGCCTACCTCAACAACATCACCCTTTACGAGTACAGCAGCGGCACCGGCGCGGCGGCCAGCATGGTGCCGATCAGCCTCGGCGACCTGCTCGGCGCCATGGTCATCGCCGGTATCGCCGTGGCCCTGGCCAGCAACCTGCCGGGGCTGCTCGAAGTGCTGGTGTTGTCGCGCCTGAACCTTGCCCAGGGCAGCGCCTACGCCATCACCACGTTGCTGTCCTACGTGATCGCCGGCGTCGGCATCGTCAGCACCCTGGCCACCCTCGGGGTCAGCTGGGACAAGCTGCAATGGCTGGTAGCGGCACTGTCGCTGGGCCTTGGCTTCGGCATGCAGGAGATCTTCGCCAACTTCATCTCCGGCATCATGATCCTGTTCGAGCGCCCGGTGCGCATCGGCGACACCATCACCATCGGCAACCTGTCCGGCACAGTGAGCAAGATCCGCATCCGCGCCACCACCATCACCGACTTCGACCGCAAGGACATCATCGTCCCCAACAAGACCTTCATCACCGGCCAGCTGATCAACTGGTCGCTGACCGACACGGTCACCCGGGTGACGCTGAAGCTGGGCATCGACTACGGCTCGGACCTGGACCTGGTGCGCGACCTGCTGCTCAAGGGCGCCCACGAGAACCCGCGGGTGCTCAAGGATCCGGAGCCGCTGGTGTACTTCCTCAACTTCGGCGAAAGCTCGCTGGACCACGAGCTGCGCATGCACGTGCGCGACCTGGGCGACCGTAACCCGACGCTGGACGAACTGAACCGCTATATCAACCGCGAGTTCAAGGCGCACAACATCAAGATCTCGGTGCGCCAGGTGGAGGTGTTCCTGATGGATACCAAGGGTGACAAGCAGCAGTTGATCCCGATGGAGCGCAAGCCGGACAGCACGCCGCCGAGTTGAGTGGACGCCAAGGGGCATGCACCCTGACAATGTCCTACCGCATCGCGGGGCAAGCCCGCTTCCACACTGCTGCGTGGGAGGGGGCTTGCCCCGCGATCATTCCAATCGCGGAGCCGGCCTGTGAAAAACCTCGACCACCTGACCTTCGACAACCGCTTCGCCCAACTCGGCGACGCCTTCTCCACCCAGGTCCTGCCCGACCCGATCGCCGATCCACGCCTGGTCGTCGCCAGCGAATCAGCCATGGCCCTGCTCGACCTCGACCCGGCCCAGGCCGAGCTGCCGGTGTTCGCCGAGCTGTTCAGCGGCCACAAGCTCTGGGAAGAGGCCGACCCACGGGCGATGGTGTATTCCGGCCACCAGTTCGGCTCCTACAACCCGCGCCTGGGTGACGGCCGCGGCCTGCTGCTGGGCGAGGTCCTCAACGAGGCCGGCGAGCACTGGGACCTGCACCTCAAGGGCGCCGGCCAGACGCCCTATTCGCGCATGGGCGACGGCCGCGCCGTGCTGCGCTCGTCGATTCGCGAATTCCTCGCCTCCGAGGCCCTGCACGCCCTGGGCATTCCCAGCAGCCGCGCGCTGTGCGTGATCGGCTCGAGCACCCCGGTATGGCGCGAGACCCGCGAGAGCGCCGCCATGCTCCTGCGCCTGGCCCAGAGCCACGTGCGCTTCGGCCACTTCGAATACTTCTACTACACCAAGCAACCGGAACAGCAGCGGGTGCTGATCGACCATGTGCTGGAGCAGCACTACCCCGAGTGCCGCGACGCCGAGCAGCCCTACCTGGCCATGTTCCGCACCATCATCGAGCGCAACGCCGAACTGATCGCCCGCTGGCAGGCCTACGGCTTCTGCCACGGGGTGATGAACACCGACAACATGTCGATCCTCGGCATCACCTTCGACTTCGGCCCCTACGCCTTCCTCGACGACTTCGACGCCAACTTCATCTGCAACCATTCCGACGACCGGGGTCGCTACAGCTACGCCAACCAGGTGCCGATCGCCCACTGGAACCTCAGCGCGCTGGCCCAGGCCCTGACCACCGTGATCGAGGTCGAGCCGCTGAAGGAGGCGCTGGGACTGTTCCTGCCGCTGTACCAGGCGCACTACCTGGACCTGATGCGCCGCCGCCTGGGCCTGACCACCGCCGAGGACGACGACATGGCGCTGGTCGAGCGCCTGCTGCAATGCATGCAGCGGGGCGGCGTGGACTACACCTTGTTCTTCCGCCGCCTGGGCGAGCAGCCCGTGGCCGAGGCCCTGCAGGTGGTGCGGGAAGACTTCATCGACCTGGCCGGTTTCGACGCCTGGGGCGCCGAGTACCAGGCGCGCTGCGCGCGCGAAGCGGGCAACGCAGAAGGGCGCCGCGAGCGCATGCATGCGGTCAACCCGCTGTATGTGCTGCGCAACTACCTGGCGCAGAAGGCCATCGAAGCCGCCGAGGCGGGCGACTACAGTGAAGTGCGGCGGCTGCACCAGGTGCTGGGCAAGCCGTTCGAGGAACAGCCCGGGATGCAGGCCTATGCCGAGCGTCCGCCGGAGTGGGGCAAGCACCTGGAGATCAGCTGTTCGTCATGAACCCCGGGGCGGCCCTTTCGCGGCACAAGGCCGCTCCT
Organism: Pseudomonas sp. 2hn; assembly: GCF_019646095.1. Classification (NCBI taxonomy): domain Bacteria; kingdom Pseudomonadati; phylum Pseudomonadota; class Gammaproteobacteria; order Pseudomonadales; family Pseudomonadaceae; genus Pseudomonas; species Pseudomonas sp. 2hn. The sequence goes on from NZ_CP081016.1 coordinate 5,490,188, forward strand.
ACAGGAAAACGCATCCCCATGTAGGAGCGGCCTTGCCGAGGCGTCGGACCGGCCGGAAAGGGCTGCACAGCAGCCCCAGCAATATCAAGGAGATAAAATGTCCGAACCCCTGGTAATCCCCTGCCCCCACTGCAACGGCCTCAACCGCCTGCCCGCAGAGCGCCTGGGCGACAGCCCCAAATGCGGCCGCTGCAAGCAGGACGTACTGCTCGCTCAGCCCTTCGAACTGAATGAGGGTGCCTACGCCGCCCAGATCAAGGGCGACCTGCCGCTGTTGCTGGATGTCTGGGCCGACTGGTGCGGCCCCTGCAAGAGTTTCGCCCCGGTGTTCGAACAGGCCGCGCGCCAGCTCGCCGGTCGCTGCCGTCTGGCCAAGCTCGACAGCGAGGCCAACCGCAACCTCGCCGGCCAGCTCGGCATCCGCTCGATCCCCAGCTTGATCCTGTTCAGGAATGGCCGCGAAGTGGCTCGCCAGGCTGGGGCGTTTCCGCTGCAGTCGTTGCTGGAATGGTTGCGCAGCCAAGGAGTCTAGATACGCTCACACACTGGCCAGAAGGGACTCATAGGGAATCCTCAGACCATCATGCAAGCGTTTGATCATCAAGAGACTCAAGCCTCGCTTGCCGTTCAATACTTCGGAAACGCGACCGCTCGGACCGATATAGCGCTCAAGATCACGCGGCGTCAGCCCTTGCTGGTCCATGCAGAACTTGATCGCTTCGATCGGCCCCGCTGAATGAATCGGATAGTGCTTGTTCTCATAAACTTCGATCAATGTCACAAGCACTTCCATTTCATCCGCCTCCGGTGTCCCGGCTTCGGCCTGGAAAATGGCTTCCAGCCGCTTGAAGGCGGCCTGCAGGTCATCATCACTGCGAATGGGCTTAATATTCATTGATCGTCTCCACGTCGATCTCGTCATAGCGCTTGTGCGTTCCGACGAATTTCACCCAGGCAATACCTGCCCGATACTGCATTTCCACCACGAGCCGGTACTTGTTGCCTCCGATGTTGAACACCACACGATTGTTCGCGCAGATGCTGGCATTGCCAATCTGCGCCTTCACGTCCTGTGGAGAACACCAATCGGCCTTGAGCACCAGGTCATGCCAGCTTTCCAGCGGCGCCTTGGCATCCTCATGCCCGGGCAGCTCCCAGAACCGGACCAATGATCGCTTTGCAATAATTCGCATCCCGGCGAAATCTCCCGTTTTGGGAGATACTAGTCAGGATAAGTACTGCTCGCAAGTACCGTCTAGGCACTACGCTCCAATAGATCATGCAACTCGACGAACTGCTGGGTCAGCTTGTGCCGTGGCTCCAGGTGGATCAGCGGCAGGCTGGCATGGTGGGATTCGCGCATCTTCACCGAACTGCCCAGGTACACCGGCAGCACCGGCAGGCCCTCGGCCAGCAGCTCGTCGAGCATCTGCTGGGGCAGGCTGGCCCGTGACTGGAACTGGTTGACCACGATGCCCTCGACCATCAGCTCGTCGTTGTGGTCTTCCTTGAGTTCATCGATCTCGGCCAGCAGGCCGTACAGCGCCTGGCGCGAGAAGCTGTCGCAATCGAAGGGAATCAGCACGCGATCTGCGGCGATCAACGCGGAAACCGCGTAGAAGTTCAACGCTGGCGGCGTATCGATGTAGATCCGCTCGTAGTCTTCGTCCAGCTCGTCGAGCAGTTTGCGCAGCTTGTTGATCTTGTGCTTGGCCTCGAGCTTGGGCTGCAGGTCGGCCAGCTCCGGGGTGGCGGTCACCACGTGGAGGTTATCGAAGGGGGTTTCGTAGATATCGACCTTGTTCTTCTTGGTGAACGGCCCACTGGACAGCGACTGCTTGAAGAAGTCGGCGATACCCATGGGGATGTCGTCGCCGGTCAGGCCGGTGAGGTACTGGGTCGAGTTGGCCTGGGCATCCAGGTCGATCAGCAGGGTCCGATAGCCTTCACTGGCACTGACCGCCGCAAGATTGCAGGCAATGCTCGACTTGCCCACGCCACCTTTCTGATTGAACACCACGCGCCGCATGACAGACCTCCGTGTATCAACGAATGCCCGAGTATGTGGCGCCGCACCGCTAATGGCCAGCACTTCGCTCAAGTTGGGCGGCCAGCGACCGACAACCTGTCACTGACCAGCCGTCGGAAAACACTTACGCAGCAGATCCGATTCGATACTTCTGCGCAAATGCAATGTCTGACTGACAGGAATGTAACGACTAATTGCTACACACCTCCGTCACCGGGATAATGCGCGCCACTCGGCAAAGCGCCACCCCGCAAGGTCTGTGTTCCGAGTCATCCCCAAGGCAAGGAAGTCCCACAGGGCGGGAAGTAACAAGCACCGTGATCACCTTTGATATCAGCCAATGGCGCGCCTGGGCGCCCGGCCTGCAGACGCCCGACGACTGGCAGTCCTGGGCCGACCATGACCTGCACCCATGCGCCGTGGAGCAGGTGCCGGACGTCTCGTTCCTGCCCGCCATGCAACGCCGCCGCCTGAGCCCGCTCGCACGCATGGCGTTCGCCGTGGGCTGGCCGCTGGCCGAGGGTTGCGAGCCGATGCCACTGGTGTTCGTCTCGCGCCACGGCGAAACGCCGCGCACCTTGTCGATCCTCAGCGACCTGGCCGCACGGCAGCCGCTGTCGCCCACCCAGTTCAGCCTCTCGGTGCACAATGCCGTGATCGGCCTGTGGTCGATCCTGCGCGGCGAGACGTGCGAGATGACCGCCCTGGCCGCGGCTGGCGACGGTTTCGAGCAAGGCCTGCTGGAAGCCGCAGCCTTGCTGCGCGAAGGGGCGCCGGCGGTGCTGCTGATCATCGCCGAGGAACAACCGCCGTCGGTCTACGGCCCCTGGATCGACGACGTGCCGTTTGGCTACGCCCTGGCATTGCGCCTCACGCCTGGGCGACAATGGCAGCTGGCACTAGGCCACCCCTCATCACCCGATGCTCCCCGCCCCGCGCTGCCTCACGCCTTGAGCTGGCTGCAAGCCACGCTGGGTGGTGCCCGAACCCTTTCCCATACCTGGAACCGCCGCACATGGAACTGGCAACGACAGCCATAGAGCGCCCCCGGGACGCCTACCTGTGGCGCCTGCTGGCAACCGCCCTGAGCTTTGGCCTGTTCGGCCTGGGTGGCCTGTGCCTGCGCCTGTTGGTATTCCCCCTGCTAGCCTGCCTGCCGGGTGACCCCGCGCGCCACCGCCAGCGCGCCCGGCGCACCATCGGCTGGCTGTTCTGGCGCTTCATCCGTTTCATGCAGGTGGCCGGCGTGCTCACCTACGAGATCAAGGGCGCCGAGCGCCTGGGCCGCCCCGGGCAGATGATCATCGCCAACCACCCGTCGCTGATCGACGTGGTGTTCCTCATCGGCCTGGTGCGCCAGGCCAACTGCGTGGTCAAGCACAGCCTGTTCGCCAACCCGTTCACCCGCGGCCCGGTGAGCGAGGCCCAGTACATCGGCAACGACGGCAGCATGGACATGCTCGACAGTGCCGTCGCCACCTTGCAGCAAGGCCAGCCGCTGATCATCTTCCCCGAAGGCACGCGCACCGCGCCCGGCCATGTCCCCGCCTTTCATCGCGGCGCCGCGGCCATCGCCCTCAGGGGTGCGAAGATCATCACGCCCGTGACCATCCGGGTCAGCCCCACCACCCTGACCAAGAACGAGCCCTGGTACCGCATTCCCTGGCGCCGCGTGCATTTCTGCTTCAGCGTCGGCGCCGACATCGACCCCCAGGCCTTCGCCGCCATGGGCCCGGCGCCGATCGCGTCGCGCCGACTCAACGATTTCCTGCACCAGCACTATACAAAGGAGCTCGCCGCCGATGAGCGATCCACAGCAAGACCTGAACCGTGACCTCAAGCAACTGATCATCGACGCCCTGGGCCTGGAAGACATCAGCGTGCAGGACATCGACGAACAGCAGACCCTGTTCGGCGAAGGCCTGGGCCTGGACTCGGTGGACGCCCTCGAGCTCGGCCTGGCGATCCAGAAGCGCTACGGCATCAAGATCGACGCCGACGCCAAGGACACCCGCAACCATTTCAGCAACGTCGCCACCCTCGCGGCGTTCGTCACCGCTCGTCAGGCAGCCTGAGACCGCACCATGCAAACCCGTGAAGACATCTTCAACATCCTGCGCGACGCCCTGGTCGAGCTGTTCGAACTGGAATCCGAGCGCGTGACCCTGGACGCCAACCTGTACCAGGACCTGGAAATCGACAGCATCGATGCCGTCGACCTGATCGACCACATCAAGCGCCAGACCGGCAAGAAGATCGCCGCCGACGACTTCAAGTCGGTACGCACCGTCGGTGACGTGGTCGAGGCGGTGCACCGCCTGGTCAACCCGGCGGCATGAAACGCCTGATCGGCCTCGGCCTGCTGCTGGCCGGGCTGCTGTACCCCTTCGCGGTGCACTTCGGCATGGCCCATTTCGCCCCCTGGCAATTCGGCCTGCTGCTCGGCGGCCTGTGGCTGGCCCGTGCCCTGAGCACGCCGCGCCGCCCGGGCAGCCTGTGGATGGCGCTGGCGGCGCTGGCGTTCTGCGCCCTGCTGGGTCTGTCCGACAGTCCGCATCTGCTGCGCTGGTACCCGGTGCTGATCAGCGCCTTCATGCTGGCCCTGTTCGGCGCCAGCCTGCTGCGCGGCATGCCGGTGGCCGAACGCCTGGCGCGCCTGCGCGACCCCGACCTGCCGCCCCATGCGGTGCGCTACACGCGGCGGGTGACGCAGGTGTGGTGCCTGTTCTTCCTGGTCAATGGCGTGGTCGCCGCGGGCCTGACCCTGTGGGCGCCGCTGGCCTGGTGGACCCTGTACAACGGCCTGATCGCCTACGCCGCGATGGGCCTGCTGTTCGCCGTCGAATGGCTGATAAGACAACGTGTGCGAGGACGCTCATGAACTGGATCAACCTCGAACACCTGCTGCGCCCGCTGGACGCACCGCGCCGGGTGACCCACGCACCATCCCTGGACCACGCCCAGCTCAGCCTGCAGGCCCTGCGCCTGGCCGGCGGCCTGCGTGAGCGCGGGATCCGCCGCCTGGCCGTGCACCTGGAAGACGCCGCGTCGCTGGCCATCGCCCTGCTCGGCGCCTGGCGCGCTGGCGCCGAAGTGCTGCTGCCCGCCGACCTGCAACCCGCCACCCGTGAGCGCTGGCAGGCCCAGGTCGACCTGTGGCTGACCACCGACGAACAGCTCGACGACCTGCTGGGTGAGGCCCTCGACCCCACCGACCTCGACCTCGACACCTGCCGCATCAGCCTGTGCACCTCCGGCTCCAGCGGCGAGCCCAAGCGCATCGACAAGCAGCTGCGCCAGCTGGCCAACGAGGTCAATGCCCTGGAGCAGCTCTGGGGCAAGGACCTCGGCACGGCCTGGATCATCGGCAGTGTCGCCACCCAGCACATCTACGGCCTGCTGTTCCGCGTCCTCTGGCCATTGTGTGCCGGGCGCGGCTTCGAGCGCCGCCAACTGCCATTTCCCGAAGACCTGCAACGCGCCAGCCGCGAGCACCCGGCGTTCGCCTGGGTGGCCAGCCCGGCACTGCTCAAGCGCATGGGCGACAACCTCGACTGGCCGGCCCTGGGCCCGGTGCGCAGGGTGTTCTCCTCCGGCGGCGAACTGCCGTCGGTCGCCGCCGAAAGCCTGCAACAGCGCCTGGGACAATGGCCCACCGAGATCCTCGGCAGCTCCGAGACCGGCGGTATCGCCTGGCGCCAGGGCGAGCCGCTGTGGCAACCCTTTGCCGACGTGCAGTTGAGCCAGGATGACCAGGGCGCCCTGCGCATAGCTTCGCCCTACCTGCCCGCCGGTCACGTCGAACAGAGCGCCGACGCCGCCGAGTTCAGCGACGACGGGCGCTTCCGCCTGCTCGGCCGGCTGGACCGCATCGTCAAGCTCGAAGAAAAACGCATCTCGCTGCCCATGCTCGAACAGGCCCTGTGCGCCCATGCCTGGGTCGCCGAAGCACGCCTGGGGGTGATCGAGGAAGGCCGCGCCTACCTCGGCGCCCTGGTGGCCCTGACTCCGGCCGGGCTGCACGCCCTGCGCAACCAGGGCCGCCGCGCCGTGATCGACGGCCTGCGCCAGCACCTGGCCGGCCATTGCGAGGCGCTGGCCCTGCCACGGCGCTGGCGCCTGGCCCGGCAGTTGCCGCTCAACACCCAGGGCAAGCTGCCCCAGGCCGAGCTGCAGGCCCTGCTGCTGGCCCCACGCAGCATGGCACCAGAGGTGCTGGGCCAGACGCAGCAAGGCGAAGAACTGCATCTGCGCCTGGCCATCCCCCTGGACCTCGCCTGCTTCCCCGGGCACTTCCCGCAAACGCCCGTGCTCCCGGGTGTGGTCCAGATCGATTGGGCAATCGCCCTGGCTGCCTCGCGCCTGCAACTGGCCCAGCGCTTCGCCGGTATGGAAGTGCTCAAGTTCCAGCAGCTGGTGCGCCCGGGCGACGAACTGCTGCTAACCCTGCGCTTCGACGCAACACGCGGCAAACTCTACTTCGCCTACACCTGTGCCGGACAACCCTGCTCCAGTGGCCGCATCGTGCTGGAGGCCGCCCATGCATAAGCCCTGCGCGGTGATCCCGGTGTACAACCACGAGCAGGCGCTGCCCAAGGTGGTCGACGACCTGCTGCGCGCCGGCCTGCCCTGCGTGCTGGTCGACGACGCCAGCCACGCGGCCTGCGCCCGGGTACTGGGCCAGCTGGCCGAGCGCGACGACGTTCACCTGGTCACCCTGGCGGTCAACCAGGGCAAGGGCGGCGCGGTGATGGCCGGCCTGCGCGAAGCTGCGCGACTGGGCTTCAGCCACTCCCTGCAGGTGGACGCCGACGGCCAGCATGACCTGGCCGATGTCAGCCTCTTCCTGACCCAGTCGCAGGCTTATCCGCAGGCGCTGGTGTGCGGTTATCCACAGTACGATGCCAGCGTGCCCAAGGGCCGCCTGTATGCCCGCTACCTGACCCACGTGTGGGTGTGGATCAACAGCCTGTCGCTGCGCATCCCCGATTCTATGTGCGGTTTTCGTGTCTACCCGCTGCCCGCGACCCTGGCGCTGATCGACAGCGTCAGCCTCGGCCGGCGCATGGATTTCGACCCGGAGATCCTGGTGCGCCTGGCGTGGCGCAACCAGCCGATGCGCTGGTTGCCGACCAAGGTCCATTATCCCCAGGACGGCCTGTCGCACTTTCGCCTGTTCCACGACAACGCACTGATCTCGAAGATGCACGCCAAGCTGTTCTTCGGCATGCTCGTGCGCGCCCCGCTGATCCTCTGGCGCAGGTGGCAGGCATGAGCGAGCGCCCGCAACACTGGGCCGAGCACCAGGAACGCGGCAGCTTCTGGCTGATGAAGCTCACCGCCACCCTGGCCCGCCTGCTCGGGCGGCGCGTGCTCAGCCCGCTGATCCATGTGATCGTCGCCTACTTCTTCGTCTTCGGCGGCCGCGCCCGGCGCAGCGCCTGGCAGTACCAGCAGCGCCTGCACCGCTGGAGCGCCGGCCAGGTCCAGGCGCCCGGCCAGTGGCGCGTGTTCCGCCAGTTCATGTCATTTGCCGAAGCCCTGCTGGACAAGCTCGACGTGTGGAACGGTCGGCTGGCGCTTTCGCAGATCGACATCGTCGACCCGGCCAACCTGCGCCAGCAGTTGCGCGGCGAACGCGGGCAAATGCTGGTGGGCGCGCACCTGGGCAACCTGGAAGTGTGCCGGGCCCTGGCCGAGATCGGCGAAAAAGTGACCATGAACGTGCTGGTGCATACCCGCCATGCCGAACACTTCAACCGCCTGCTGGGCGAAGCCGGCGCCAGCCACCTGCGGCTGATCCAGGTCAGCGAGCTGGACCCGGCAGTGATGCTGCAACTGTCGGAGCGCCTGGAGCGTGGCGAGTGGCTGGCGATTGCCGGCGACCGCGTGCCGCTGCATGGCGGTCGCACCGTGGAGGTGGACTTCCTCGGCCACCCGGCGGCGTTCCCCCAGGGGCCATGGCTGCTGGCCGGGCTGCTCGGCTGCCCGCTCAACCTGCTGTTCTGCCTCAAGCTTCAGGGCCGCTACCAGGTCACCCTCGAGCCGTTCGTCGAGCGCCTGCAGTGGCGCCGTGGCCAACGCGACGCGGTGATCGCCGAATGGACCGCCCGCTACGCCGAACGCCTGGGCCACTACTGCGCCCAGGCACCGCTGCAATGGTTCAATTTCTACCCCTTCTGGAAGACCGATGACGATGCATCCGCATGAGCCTGTAACCTTCGGCGAAGCGCCGCTGGCGATCGAAGACGTCCTGGCCCTGGCCGAGCGCCGCGCGCCGTCGCGCCTGCAGGCTGACGCCACCTACCGCGAGCGCATTGCCCGTGGCGCGCGCTTCCTCGACACCTTGCTGGACAAGGAAGGGGTGATCTACGGCGTGACCACAGGCTACGGCGACTCCTGCGTGGTGGCCGTGCCGCTGGAGCACGTCGAGGCCCTGCCCCGCCACCTCTACACCTTCCACGGCTGCGGCCTGGGCCGGCTGCTCGAGGCGCCGGCGACCCGCGCCGTGCTGGCGGCGCGCCTGCGCTCGCTGAGCCATGGCGTGTCGGGCGTGCGCCTGGAGCTGCTGGAACGCCTGCAGGCGTTCATCGAGCACGACATCCTGCCGCTGATCCCGGAAGAAGGCTCGGTTGGTGCCAGCGGCGACCTGACACCGCTTTCCTACGTGGCCGCGGCCCTGTCGGGCGAGCGCGAAGTCATGTACCGGGGCGAGCGCCGCAGCAGCGCCGACGTGCACCGCGAACTGGGCTGGCAGCCCCTGGTGCTGCGCCCCAAGGAAGCGCTGGCGCTGATGAACGGTACGGCGGTAATGACCGGCCTGGCCTGCCTGGCCTTCGCCCGTGCCGATTACCTGCTCAAGCTGGCCACGCGCATCACCGCGCTCAATGTCGTCGCCCTGCAGGGCAACCCCGAACACTTCGACGAGCGCCTGTTCGCCGCCAAGCCACACCCGGGGCAGACCCAGGTCGCCGCCTGGCTGCGCCAGGACCTGGCCATCGAAGCCCCGCTGCCGCCGCTGCACCGCCTGCAGGACCGCTACTCGCTGCGCTGCGCGCCCCATGTGCTGGGCGTGCTGGCCGACAGCCTGGGCTGGCTGCGCGGGTTCATCGAAACCGAGCTCAACAGCGCCAACGACAACCCGATCATCGACGGTGATGCCGAGCGCGTGCTGCACGGCGGGCATTTCTATGGCGGGCACATCGCCTTCGCCATGGACAGCCTGAAGAACCTGGTGGCCAACGTCGCCGACCTGCTCGACCGCCAGCTCGCCCTGCTGGTGGACGTGCGCTACAACCACGGCCTGCCAAGCAACCTCTCGGGCGCCCCCGCCGAACGCGCCATGCTCAACCACAGTTTCAAGGCCGTGCAGATCGGCGCCAGCGCCTGGACCGCCGAGGCGCTCAAGCAGACCATGCCCGCCAGCGTGTTCTCCCGCTCCACCGAATGCCACAACCAGGACAAGGTGAGCATGGGCACCATCGCCGCCCGCGACGCCCTGCGCGTGCTGGAGCTGACCGAACAGGTTGCCGCCGCCACCCTGCTGGCCGCCAACCAGGGGGTCTGGCTGCGCCAGCGCCTAGCCGACGCGCACGCTTTGCCGCCTACCCTGGCGCAGATGCATGCGGCCTTGCTGGAGGACTTCGCCCCAGTCATCGAGGACCGCGCCCTGGAGCAAGACCTGCGCCTGTGCCTGGCCCGTATCGGCCAGCGCCACTGGAGGCTGCATGCGTAATCCCGGGGTGTTCCACGTCGACAGCGAGATCGTCGTGCCATTCTTCGACGTCGACAGCATGCACATCGTCTGGCACGGCCACTATGTGAAGTACCTGGAAGTCGCCCGCTGCGCGCTGCTCGACCGCCTGGAGCACGACTATCTGCGGATGCAGGCCAGCGGCTATGCGTGGCCTGTTATCGATCTGCAGCTGCGCTACATCCGCGGCGCCACCTTCGGCCAGCGCCTGACCGTGCGCGCCAGCCTGGTGGAATGGGAAAACCGCCTGAAGATCCACTACCTGATCAGCGACGCCGCCAGCGGCGAGCGCATGACCCGCGCCAGCACCGTTCAGGTGGCGGTACACCTTGAAAGCGGCGAAATGCAGCTGGCCTCGCCCCAGGTGATGCTCGATGCCGTCGCCAAGGTGCTGCCATGAGCGCCGCGCTGTGCACTGGCATTGCCGGCCTCTTCGCGGGTAAACCCGCTCCCACAGGCACCGCGAAACCTGTGGGAGCGGGTTTACCCGCGAAGGTCCCGACACTGCTCGCCCTGTTGCTGCTGTTCATAAGCCCCCTGGCAATGGCCTTCACCCTCGACGACCTGCAAAAGCAGCTCAGCGAACCCGCCGTGGTCAGCGGCCCGTTCATCCAGGAAAAGCACCTGCGCGCCCTGGCCCAGCCGCTGACCAGCAAGGGCCGCTTCGTCCTGGCCCGCGACCACGGCCTGCTCTGGCTGTTGCAGTCCCCGTTGCGCCAGGACTACCGAATCGACGCCCAAGGCATCGCCCGCCGCGACCTAAGCGGCTGGCAAACCCTGCCCGCGCGCAGTGCCGGCGCCGAGCAGAACCGCCTGTTCTTCGCCGTGCTGCAAGGCGACAGCAGCGGCCTGCAACGCGATTTCGAACTGGCGCTTTCAGGCGACGCCGCGCACTGGCAATTGCGCCTGACCCCACGCTCGCTGCTGCTCAAGCAAGTCTTCACCCGCATCGACATCACCGGCGGGCGCTACGTCGAGCGCATCGAGCTGAGCGAAACCCAGGGCGACAGCACCGTGCTGCGCATGCCCGAAAGCCGTGGCGCCAGCGCCCTCAGCGACGCGGAGCGCAGCGATTTTGCCGACTGAACGCCTGCTGCCGCGCCTGTTCGCGGGCCTGCTGCTGATCATGCTTGCCGTGGCCGGCTGGCAATGGCATCGCGGCGCGCCGCTGTCGGCCGACCTGATGACCCTGTTGCCCGGCGCCACCCAGGACCCGCTGGTCAAGCAGGCCGAGCAGCGCATGCAGGAGCCGCTCAACCGCGAGCTGCTGGTGCTGGTCGGCCATTCCCAGCGCGAGCAGGCCGTCGCCCTGGCCCAACGCCTGGCCGGGCAATGGCAGGCCAGCGGCCTGTTCGAGAAGGTGCAATGGAGCCTGCAGACCGACCTGCAAGCGCTACGCAGCCAGTTGCTGCAGGGCCGCGTGGCCATGCTCTCGACCCACGACCGGCAACTGCTGGCCGAGCAGCCCGACGCCTTTGTCGAGCAACGCCTGCAAAGCCTGTTCGACCCCTTCGCCGGCTTCAGCCTGGTGGCAAGCCAGGATGACTGGCTCGGCCTGACCGGCCGCATCCAGCAGAGCCAGCCCAAGCCGGTCAACGTGCAGCTGGACACCGCCAGCGGCGCCCTGGTGGCCGAAGCCGACGGCCAGCAGTGGGTGCTGCTGCGCGCCCGCACCCTGGGCAACGCCTTCGACATGCACCTGCCCTTGCAGGTGGCCGACCTGCTGGCCCGCGCCCGCGACGACGCCGGCCAGCAAGGTGCCCGACTGCTGGCGGCCAGCGGCCTGCTGCATGCCGCGGCCGGCCAGCAACAGGCCAGCCGCGAGATCACCTGGGTCGGCGGCGGCGCCACCGCGGGCATCCTGCTGCTGTTGCTGCTGGCCTTCCGCCGCTGGCGCGTGCTGCTGGCCTTCGTGCCGGTGCTGGTGGGCATGCTGTTCGGCTCGGTGGTGTGCGTGGCGTTGTTCGGGCAGATGCACGTGATGACCCTGGTACTCGGCTCCAGCCTGATTGGCGTGGCCGTGGACTACCCATTGCACTACCTGTCCAAGAGCTGGAGCCTGCACCCCTGGCGCAGCTGGCCGGCCGTGCGCCTGACCCTGCCAGGGCTGAGCCTGAGCCTGGCGACCAGTTGCATTGGCTACCTGGCCCTGGCCTTCACGCCGTTCCCCGCGCTGACCCAGATCGCCGCATTCTCGGCCGCCGGCCTGGTCGGTGCCTACCTCAGCGCCGTGTGCCTGCTACCGGCGTTGCTCGGCGGTGTCGAGTTGCGCCCGGCCCAGTGGCCACTGCGCGTCGCGCAATGGCTGACCGAACTGCGCGCCGGCCTTCTGCGCCGAGTCCCCAGCGCCGCGCTGCTGGCCTTGCTGGTGCTGTTCTGCGCCGCCGGACTGTGGCGCCTGGACAGCCGCAACGATGTGCGCCAGTGGGTCGGCAGCCCGCCGCACCTGCTGGAAGAAGCCCAGGCCGTGGCACGCATCACCGGCTACCAGCCCACCAGCCAGTTCTACCTGGTGCGCGGCGCCGATCCACAGCAACTGCTGGAACGCCTGGCGGCACTGTCGGAAAAACTCGACGAGCTGGTCGACCTGGGCAAGCTCAAGGGCTACATGTCCCTCGATCGCCTGGTCGCCAGCTCCGCCGAGCAGGCGCGCACGCTGCAGGCGCTGGATCGCCTGCCCGGACACTGGCAACCACTGCTGGCCCAGGGCGTGCCGGAAACCGCGCTGCTGGCCGAACTCAAGCAATTGCACCAGCTGCCGATCCAGTCCATCGACGATGTCCTCGCCGGCCCCCTGGGCGAAGCCTGGCGCCCCTTGTGGCTGGGCCAGGTGGACCAGGGCGTGGCCGCCATCGTCAGCCTCCAGGGGCTGAACGATACCGCCTTGCTGCGCCTGCAGTCCGAGGGTCTGCCTGGCGTGCAATTGGTGGACCGGCTGGGTGAGCTGAACCAACTGTTCGCCGCCACCCAGGTCAGCGCCGCCGAGCTCAAGCTGCTGTCGTGCGTATTGATCCTGGTACTGCTGGTGCTGCCGTTCGGCCTGCGCGGTGCCTTGCGCATCGTCGCCTTGCCGCTGCTCGCCGCGCTGTGCAGCCTGGCCCTGCTGGGCTGGCTCGGGCAGCCGCTGACGCTGTTCAGCCTGTTCGGCCTGCTGCTGGTGACCGCCATCGGCGTCGACTACGCGATCCTCATGCATGAGCGCGTCGGCGGCGAGGCGGTGAGCCTGCTGGGCACCCTGCTGGCGGCACTGACCACCTGGCTGTCGTTCGGCCTGCTGGCCCTGTCGAGCACCCCGGCGGTGAGCAATTTCGGCCTGGCAGTAAGCCTGGGCCTGGCAATGAGCTTCATCCTGGCCCCCTGGGCCGCGTCGCGCGAAGGAGCGCACAGCTGATCATGAGCGTGTTGTTGTTCTGGGCCCTGGCCCTGCTGCTGTTCGCCCTGGCCTGCGCGCTGGGCAAGCGCATGGGGCTGATCCCGATCGTCAGCCAGCTGCTGCTGGCGACCCTGGTACTGCCACTGCTGATGCTGCTGTGGGTCGAGCCGCACTGGCAGCTCGACGGCGCCGCGCTGGTCGCGCCGAGCTGGTTGAAGACCCTCTACGGCTGCAGCTTCGCTTTGCTGCTCGGGCACATCCTCGCTGACGTCGCCGAGCTGCGCGTGGACCGTGAGGCTTTGAAGCTCGCCGTGCCCAGCTTCCTGGTGCCCTTTACCTGCGGCCTGGCCTGCGCGCTATGGCTGCTGGACCAGGGCGGCCTTACCGCGCTGGCCCTGGGCCTGGTGTTCGCCATCACCGCGATCCCGGTGCTGTACCTGTACCTGCGCGCCATCAACTATCCACCCGCGGCCAGCCGCCGCCTGCTGCAGGCGGCGATCCTCATCGACCTGGCCTGCTGGCTGCTGCTGGGCCTCGGCCAGGGCAGCCTGCAACCGGGCAGCCTGGCCCGGCCGCTGCTGGCGGCGGCCCTGCCGCTGCCGCTGCACTTCGCCGGCCTGCGGGCCCCCAGGGTATATGGTGCGCTGTTCCTGGTGCTGCTGTTCGTTGCCGAGCACTACCGGCTCAATGCCCTGGTCTTTGGCATCGGCTACCTGGCTTGCCTGGCCTGGCTCAAGGTCCCGGTGCGGATGCCGTTGCCCGAGGCCTGGAGCCACCGCCTGCAGCAAGGCGTGGCGGTCCCGCTGATCCTCACCTACGGCGTGGTGCAGATCGACGTGCACCATGCCCTGCAAGGCTTCGATGCGCTGCAACTGGCCGCCCTGCTGGCCCTGCCGATCGCCAGCAAGCTGCTGGGCAACTGGCTGGGCCTGTGCTGGGCCGCGCCATCGTTCCCCGGCGCGAGCAAATGGCGCGAGAGCCTGCTGCTGAACATTCGCGGCCTGAGCGAAATCGTCTTTCTCAACCTGCTGCTGCAGCAGGGCCTGATCGGCCCGGCGCTGTACTTCGCCCTGATGCTGATGAGCCTGGTTGCCACCCTGATGCCGGCGATGGCCGGCCTGCACCGGATTCCCCTGAATACTGTCCCGACGCCAAGGAGGCCTCATGCCGAACTGTGAACTGCAACAACGCCAGGTGCTGGTGATCGGCGCAGGGCCTTCCGGCGCCATCGCCGCCGCCCTGCTCAAGCGCAAGGGCCACGATGTACTGGTAATCGAGCGCCAGCGTTTCCCGCGCTTCTCCATCGGCGAGAGCCTGCTGTCCCACTGCCTGGACTTCGTCGAGGAGGCCGGGATGCTCGAAGCCGTCGAGGCCGCGGGCTTCCAGCACAAGAACGGCGCCGCCTTCGCCTGGGGCGAGGAATACAGCGCGTTCGACTTCGGCCTGACCTTCTCCCAGGGCAAGCCAAGTACCTTCCAGGTGCAACGTGCGCAGTTCGACCAGTTGCTTGCCGACCAGGCCCAGGCCCAGGGCGTGGAGATCCGCTACGAGCACGAGATCGTCAGCGTCGACGTGGGCGGTGACTGCCCGCGCGTGCGGGTGCGCCGCCCCGAGGGTGACGAATACGAAGTGGAAAGCGCCTTCGTGCTCGACGCCAGTGGCTACGGCCGCGTGCTGCCACGCCTGTTGGAGCTGGAAGCGCCGTCGAACTTCCCGGTGCGCCAGGCGGTGTTCACCCATATCGAAGACCGCATCGACCACCCCGGCTTCGACCGCGACAAGATCCTCATCACCACCCACCCCGAGCACCGTGACATCTGGTTCTGGACCATCCCGTTCAGCAACGGTCGCACCTCCCTGGGCGTGGTCGCCGCCGCCGAGCGCTTCGCCGAGGCGCCGACCGACCTGGACGCCTGCCTCAAGTACTTCGTGGCGCAGACCCCGAGCCTGTCCAAGGTGCTGGCCAATGCCGTCTGGGATACCCCGGCCCGCACCATCGGTGGCTACTCGGCCAACGTCAGCACCCTGCACGGCCCGGGTTTCGCCCTGCTGGGCAACGCCGCCGAATTCCTCGATCCGGTATTCTCCTCGGGGGTGACCATTGCCATGCGCTCGGCGAGCATGGCCGCCAACCTGCTGCACCGCCAGCTGGAGGGCGAGGCGGTGGACTGGCAAACCGAGTTCGCCACGCCGCTCAAGCGCGGCGTCGACACCTTCCGCGCCTATGTCGAAGGCTGGTACGACGGCAGCTTCCAGGACGTGATCTACCACCCCGGCAGCTCGCCGGAGATCCGCGCCATGATCAGCTCGATCCTCGCCGGCTATGCCTGGGACCTGCGCAATCCGTTCGTCGCGGAACCCAAGCGCCGCCTGCGCACCCTGGCCGAGCTGTGCGCGAGGACGCCGGCATGAGCCAGCAACCTTACCTGAGCGACACCTACGTCGAAGAGACCCGCATCGGCTTCTGGTTCCTGCGCAGCCACACCTGGCAGCACCATGTGCTGCGCGTGGCCATCAATGACCTGCGCCGGCTGTTCGACGGCGAGCCACCCCAGGCGCCGGTGCTGCTCGATGCCGGCTGCGGCCAGGGCAAGTCGTTCAAGCACCTGCTGCAGGTGTTCGCCCCGTCGCGCCTGCTGGGCACCGACGCCGACCCGCACAGCCTGGCGCTGAGCGCCGCCGAGGCGCAGCGGCTGGGTGTCGAGGTGGAACTGCGCGGCAGCGATTGCGCGGCGCTGCAGTTCCCCGACGCCAGCGTCGACATCCTGTTCTGCCACCAGACCTTCCACCACCTGGTGGAGCAGGAGAAAGCCCTGGCCGAGTTCCATCGAGTGCTCAAACCCGGTGGCTACCTGCTGTTCGCCGAGTCCACCGAGGCCTACATCGACACCTGGGTGATCCGCTGGCTGTTCCGCCACCCCATGCACGTGCAGAAGAGCGCCGAAGGCTACCTGCAGATGCTGCGTGACCAGGGCTTCGAGTTCGCCGCGCGCAACGTGTCCTACCCTTATCTGTGGTGGAGCCGCTCAAAGGACTTCGGCCTGCTCGAACGCCTGGGACTGCGCAAGCCGCCACCGGTTGGCCAGCGCGAGGAAACCCTGGTCAACGTGGTGGCGCGCAAGCCCCTGGAGCAACCATGAAACACCTGCTGGCGCTGTGCCTGTGCCTGTTGCTCGGCGCCTGCGCCGTGCGCCCGCCCCTGCCCGAGGCGCTACCCACGCTGACACTGCCGCGCCAGTTGCACGTGCAACGCGAGCAGGACGGCCAACGCCAGGACTGGCTGCTGGTGATCCAGAACGAAGATCACCGTCTGCGCTGGTCGCTGCTCGACCTGCTGGGCATCCCCCAGGCCCGCCAGTTGCTCGATGGCAGGCAATGGAAGGCCGACGGCCTGCTGCCGCCCAACCCGGCGGCACGCGAACTGTTCGCCGCCGTGCTGTTCGCCCTGACGCCGTCCGAGCAACTGCAGCGTCTTTATCCACAGGCCCGCCAACAGGAACAGCAACGCTGGCTGGGCGACCGCTGGCAGGTCAACTATCGGGCCAGCGAGCATTTCACCTTGAACCTGGGCCAGGGCCTGCGTTATGAAGTCAGCCCATTGCCCAGCGAGAACACTCCATGACCGCCTATCTCAACGCTCTGGGCCTGGTCTGCGCCCTTGGCCGCGGCCAGGCCGAGGTGGCCGCTCGCCTGTTCGCCGGTGACTGCTCCGGCATGCTGCCCCAGGAGGGCTGGGTGCAGGACCGACGTCCTGTGGTGGGCGCGGTCAGTGGCGAACTGCCCGCCGTGCCCCTGCCTGAACAGCACAGCCGCAACAACCAGCTGCTCTACTGCGCGGCCTTGCAGATCGAGCCGGCGATCCGCCAGGCGATTGCCGATTTCGGTCCGCAGCGGGTGGGCGTGGTGCTGGGCACCAGCACCTCGGGGATTGCCGAGGCCAGCGCCGACATTGCCCACTACCTGCACGAAGGCGTGCTGCCAGGCAGCTACCGCTACGACCAGCAGGCACTGAGCGCTCCCGCCGAATTCCTGGCCGACTGGCTGCAATTGAGCGGCCCGGCCTACGTGATCTCCACCGCCTGCACCTCCAGCGGCCGGGCGCTGCTGAGCGCGCGCCGCCTGCTCGACCTGGGCCTGTGCGACGCCGTGCTGTGCGGGGGCGTCGACAGCCTGTGCGGGCTGACCCTCAACGGTTTCAGCGCCCTGGAGGCGGTCAGCGAACAACGCTGCAACCCGTTCTCGGTGAACCGCAACGGCATCAACATCGGCGAAGCCGCCGCGCTGTTCGTCATGAGCCGGACTCGCCCGGCACAGGGGCCTGCCATCGCCCTGCTTGGCGCCGGCGCCAGTTCCGACGCCCATCACATCTCGGCACCCGACCCCACCGGCAACGGCGCCTTGCAAGCCATGGCCAAGGCCCTGGACAATGCCGGCCTGGCTGCGGCGCAGATCGACTACCTGAACCTGCACGGCACCGCCACCCAGCACAACGACGCCATGGAAAGCCTGGCTGTGCATGCCCTGTTTGGCGCCAGTACACCGTGCTCATCCAGCAAGCCGATGACCGGCCACACCCTGGGCGCGGCCGGGGCGCTGGAGGCGGCCTTCTGCTGGCTGGCCCTGAGCGAACACAACCCGCACGGGCGGCTGCCACCCCATGTCTGGGACGGCCAGCGCGACCCGCAACTGGCGGAGCTGGCCCTGGCAGACGCCGGCCAGCAGTTGCCCCAGGGCCGCCCGCGCCGACTGATGAGCAATTCGTTCGCCTTCGGCGGCAACAACGTGAGCCTGATTCTCGGAGACACCCCATGATTGCCTGGCCATTGGCCGAACTGCTGCCGCATGCCGGCGACATGATCCTGATCGATCAGGTCGACAGCTGCGACGAGGAGCAGATCCACACCCGCGTGACCGTCCGCCCCGGCGGGCTGTTCAACCGCGAGGACGGCAGCCTGCCGGCCTGGCTGGGCCTGGAACTGATGGCCCAGAGCGTGGCCGCCTACGCCGGCTGCCGCGCGCGCCGCCTGGGCCAGCCGGTGGAGCTGGGCTTCCTGCTCGGTACCCGCAAGTACGAATGCGATGTCGAACACTTCCCCGCCGGCGCCGAGCTGCGCATCCACGCGCTGCGCTCGCTGGAGGATGACAACGGCATGGGTGTGTTCGAATGTCACCTGCGCGGCCCCGGCATCAACGCCAGTGCCCGCCTGAATGTCTACCGCCCGCCGCAAGTGGCCAGCTACCTGGCCGAGGCGGGCCCTGAGGAGTCACCCCATGACTGACACCATCCTGGTCACCGGCTCCAGCCGGGGCATCGGCCGGGCCATCGCCCTGCGCCTGGCGCGCGCCGGCTTCGACCTGGTCCTGCACTGCCGCAGCGGCCGCACCGAGGCCGACACCGTCGCCGCCGAGGTCCAGGCCCTGGGCCAGCAGGCGCGGGTGCTGCAGTTCGATATCGCCGACCGCGAAGCCTGCAAGACCATCCTGGAAGCCGACGTTGAGGCCCATGGTGCCTACTACGGTGTGGTATGCAACGCCGGCCTGACCCGTGACGGCGCCTTCCCGGCCCTGACCGAGGACGATTGGGACCAGGTCATGCGCACCAACCTGGACGGTTTCTACAATGTCCTGCACCCACTGACGATGCCGATGATCCGCCGCCGCGCACCGGGCCGCATCGTCTGTGTCACCTCGGTGTCCGGCCTGATCGGCAACCGTGGCCAGGTCAACTACAGCGCCTCCAAGGCCGGTCTGATCGGTGCCGCCAAGGCCCTGGCGATCGAGCTGGGCAAGCGCCGGATCACGGTCAACTGCGTGGCCCCCGGGCTGATCGACACCGCCATGCTCGACGAACACGTGCCGGTGGACGAGCTGCTGAAGATGATCCCCGCCGGGCGCATGGGCACGCCGGAGGAAGTGGCCGGCGCGGTGAATTTCCTGATGTCTCCCGAGGCGGCCTACATCACCCGCCAGGTGCTGGCGGTCAACGGAGGGCTGTGCTGATGCGCCGCGTCGTCGTCACCGGCATGGCCGGCATCACCGCCCTGGGCAACGACTGGGCCAGCATCGCCGGGCATTTCGCCCAGCAACGCAGCGGCATCCGGCGCATGGACGAGTGGGACCGCTTTGAAGAGCTCAACACCCGCCTGGCCGGTCCCATCGATGACTTCAAGGTGCCCGGCCACTGGACCCGCAAGCAGTTGCGCAGCATGGGCCGGGTGTCGCGCCTGGCGGTCGCCGCCGCCGAACGCGCCCTGGCCGACGCCGGCCTGCTGGACGATGCGAGCATCCGCGACGGGCGCATGGGCGTGGCCTGCGGCTCGTCCACCGGCAGCACCGACGAGATCAAGGCCTTTGGCAACATGCTGCTCAACTCGGTGGCAGACGGCCTCAATGCCAACTCCTACGTACGCATGATGCCCCACACCACGGCGGCCAACATCAGCATCTTCTTCGGCCTCACCGGTCGCCTGATTCCCACCTCCAGCGCCTGCACCAGCGGCAGCCAGGGCATCGGCTACGCCTACGAGGCGATCAAGTACGGGCGCCTGCCGATGATGCTCGCCGGCGGCGCCGAAGAACTGTGCCCCACCGAGGCCATGGTGTTCGACGCGCTCTACGCCACCAGCCTGAAGAACGACACCCCGCACCTGAGCCCGCGCCCCTACGACATCGACCGCGATGGCCTGGTGATCGGCGAAGGCGGCGGCATGCTGGTGCTCGAGGAGCTGGAACACGCCCTGGCCCGTGGCGCACGGATCCACGCCGAGATCGTCGGCTTCGGCAGCAACGCCGATGGCCAGCACACCACCCGTCCGGAGCAGGCCACCATGCGCCGGGCCATGGAACTGGCGCTGGAGGACGCGGGCCTTGCTCCCGAGGCGATCGGCTACGTCAACGGCCACGGTACCGCCACCGAGCAGGGCGACATCGCCGAGACCCAGGCCACCAGCAGCCTGTTCGGCCCACGCATGCCGATCAGCTCGCAGAAGAGCTTCCTCGGCCATACCCTGGGCGCCTGCGGCGCGCTGGAGTCGTGGTTCAGCATCGAGATGATGAACAGCGACCGCTACGTGCCCACCCTCAACCTCGACCACGTCGACCCGCGCTGCGGCGAGCTGGACTACCTGCGCGGCGAGTTCCGCGCGATGAACAATGAGCATGTGATGAACAACAACTTCGCCTTCGGCGGGGTCAACACGTCGTTGATCTTCCGTCGCTGGCCCTGACACCCCCACCCTACTGGAGAGAATGGAATGTCCCCATTGATCCGTGCCGCGGCCCTGGGCCTGGCACTGACCGGCCTGGCCGGCTGCACCTCGAAACCCGTGCTCAACCCGGCCGAGCAACTGACCGCCGGGCACAACTACAGCCAGGCACAAGTCCAGCAGGCGATCCTCAAGGCCGTCGCCGAGCGCGGCTGGACCGCGCGCAACGTCGGCGCCAGCGTGATCCAGGCCGATATCACCGTGCGCAACACCTTCTTCGCGGCGGTCGATATCCACTACAGCCCCAGCCAGTTCCGCATCGCTTACCGCGACAGCCGTGAACTGGGCTACAAGGACGGCCAGATCCACCGCAACTACAACCGCTGGGTCTACAACCTCGACCGCAGCATCCTGCGTGAGCTGAACGCCCTGAACACCCAGCGCATCCTGCAGCAGCAAGGCAACGCCAGCGTCTCCAACTGAACCTGCGCCTGGACGCCGGGGCCGCCAACGGCACCGGCGCTCAGGGGCTGGCTTGGCTGCCTGCCTGGCCTGTCAGCAGCGCGGCGAACGCCCTGGCCATTGCCGACCCGCCGCGCTCGCGCTGCACCAGCCACACTGCCGTGACCGCCTCTTCATCCAGCAAGGTACGGTACACCACCCCGTCGATGCGCATGCGCTGGAACGAGGCGGGCAACACCGAAACCCCGAGCCCCGCCGAAACCAGCCCGATGATGGTCATCGCCTCGCCCGCCTCCTGGGCGAAATGCGGGCTGAAACCCGCCTGGCGCGCCAGGCTCAGCAACTGCGCATGCAAGCCGCTGCCATAGCTGCGTGGAAAGAACACGAATGGCTCGTGGGCCAGCGCCTGCATGTAGAGCCCCTGCTCGCTGCCCTTGGCCAGCGGATGGGAGGCGTTGATCACCGCGACCAAGGGCTCGCGCAACAGCTCGGTGGCCACCAGCCCCTCCGGTAAAGGCATCGGCCGCATCAGGCCCACTTCGATGGATTCGTCGAACACCCCTTCGGCCACCTCACGGCTGCTCATTTCCTTGAGGTTCAGGTGTACCGCCGGGAACTGCTGGCGGAACGCGTGCAGGGCCTTGGGAATTTTCGAGGTAAAAGGCGCCGAGGAGGTAAAACCGATCTTCATTTCGCCCAGTTCCCCCAACTGCGCCCGCCGCGCCACGTCGGCGGCTTTCTCCACCTGGGCCAGCACCTGGCGCGCTTCCTCGAGGAACAGGCGCCCGGCCTCGCTCAACTCGACCCGGCGGTTGGTGCGCTCGAACAGACGCGCCCCCAGCTCCTGCTCCAGGGCCTGGATCTGCTGGCTCAGCGGGGGCTGGGAGATACCCAGCTGCTGGGCGGCACGACCAAAATGCAGCTCCTCGGCCACGGCAATGAAATAGCGCAGGTGACGCAGCTCCATGATCGACTCCAAACAGGTCGTAAAACGTCTTAAACAGGTCGAACAATATATTGGATCTAATCATTAGCCAGCTATATGCTTTTTCCATCGCAGCACCGGCCCCAGCGCCCGAGGTACCCTCCGTGAGATCCGCCGCAGTCCCCCTATCTGCCGAGCCCGAGCCTGTCGTCAACGATATCTGGATCGAGAAAGGCTCCCCCGCCTTCATGAAGACCGTGCTGGCCCTGTTCAGCGGTGGCTTCGCCACCTTCGCCCTGCTGTACTGCGTGCAGCCGATGATGCCGCTGCTGTCCCAGGAGTTTTCCATCAACGCCGCGCAGAGCAGCCTGGTGCTGTCGGTGTCCACCGCCATGCTGGCGTTCGGGCTGCTGGTCACCGGGCCGATCTCCGACCGTATCGGGCGCAAGCCGGTGATGGTCTTCGCCCTGCTCTGCGCCGCCCTGTCGACCCTGGCCAGCGCGGTGATGCCGAGCTGGGAACTGGTGCTGGCGACGCGCGCCCTGGTGGGCCTGTCGTTGAGCGGCCTGGCGGCGGTGGCGATGACCTACCTGAGCGAAGAGATCCACCCGCAGCACATCGGCCTGGCCATGGGCCTGTACATTGGCGGCAACGCCATTGGCGGCATGAGCGGGCGCCTGATCACCGGCGTGCTGATCGACTTCGTCAGCTGGCACACGGCGATGCTCGCCATCGGCGGCCTGGCCCTGGTTGCGGCCCTGGTGTTCTGGAAGGTGCTGCCCAAATCGCGCAACTTCCGGTCCCGGACGCTGAATCCACGCAGCCTGTTCGATGGCTTCGCCATGCACTTCAGGGATGCCGGGCTGCCTTGGCTGTTTCTCGAGGCCTTCCTGCTGATGGGCGCCTTCGTCACCCTGTTCAACTACATCGGCTACCGCCTGCTGGCCGGGCCCTATCACATGAACCAGGCGCTGGTCGGATTGCTGTCGGTGGTGTACCTGTCGGGGATCTACAGTTCGGCGCAGGTCGGCGCCCTGGCCGACAAG
Organism: Pseudomonas sp. 2hn; assembly: GCF_019646095.1. Taxonomy (NCBI): domain Bacteria; kingdom Pseudomonadati; phylum Pseudomonadota; class Gammaproteobacteria; order Pseudomonadales; family Pseudomonadaceae; genus Pseudomonas; species Pseudomonas sp. 2hn. The sequence goes on from NZ_CP081016.1 coordinate 5,512,981, forward strand.
CTGGGCAGACGCAAGGTGTTCTGGGCCAGCATCCTGGTGATGGCCGGCGGCCTGCTGATGACCCTGGCCAACCCGCTGGCGATGATCATCGTCGGCATGCTGGTGTTCACCTTCGGCTTCTTCGGCGCGCACTCGGTGGCCAGCAGCTGGATCGGCCGCCGGGCGCTGAAGGCCAAGGGGCAGGCTTCGTCGTTGTACCTGTTCTGTTACTACGCGGGGTCGAGCGTGGCGGGGACAGCGGGCGGGGTGTTCTGGCACCAGTGGGGCTGGAACGGCATCGGGCTGTTCATCGGCGGCCTGCTGGCGGTGGCGTTGCTGGTGGCGGTGCACCTGAGCAAGCTGCCACCGAAAACGGCCTGATATCGTGGGAGCGGGCTTGCCCCGCGATGTCGCCCTATCAGGCAACGAGGCTTGCACTGGCTGGCGCTATCGCGGGGCAAGCCCGCTCCCACGCATTGAAGCGTGAAGCTTCGGATCAGTTGATGATCTCGACGATATCCACATCCACCTCACGGCTCATCAGGTGCTTCTCCACCTCGCCGGTCAGCTTGACCTTGGTCTTGTCGTTGAACGGCGTTGGCGGCAGGTCTTCGTCGTCGATCTCGACGGTGATGGTGCCGGTGTTGTCCTTGAACTCGTACTTGTCGTCGTTGTTGATCTTCTTGGTCACGAAGCCCTGCAGTACCACCGGGGTGTCGTCGGCGGCATCGTTGGCGGCGGCGACCGTGGTCACGGCCTGGGCGCCAGGGCCGGTGTAGCCGGCGGCCAGGGCGGCGGTGCTGAACAGCGGGGCGAGGATCAGGGGCAGGTAACGGGCTTTCATGGTGATCGGGTCCTGTTTGCGTTTTGATGGTCCCAGATTACCGACGATCGCTGAATTGAAACTTAATATGAAAAATCGCGGGGCAAGCCCGCTCCCACGCCATATACAAGGGGGCGTGGGAGCGGGCTTGCCCCGCGATCGGTCTGACGCTTACTGGTGATACTGCGCCGACAGCTCATGCACGGCATTGATGAACACGCCGGCGTGCTCCGGGTCGACCTCCGGGGTGATGCCATGGCCCAGGTTGAACACATGGCCGCTGCCCTTGCCATAGCTGGCGAGGATGCGCGCCACTTCCTTGCGGATCGCCTCGGGCTTGGCGTACAGCACGGTCGGGTCCATGTTGCCCTGCAGCGCCACCTTGTCGCCGACGCGGCGGCGGGCGTCGCCGATCTCGCAGGTCCAGTCCAGGCCCAGGGCGTCGGCACCAGCCTCGGCGATGCTTTCCAGCCACAGGCCGCCGTTCTTGGTGAACAGGATCACCGGAATCTTGCGCCCTTCGTGCTCGCGGATCAGGCCGCTGACGATCTTGCGCATGTAGGCCAGGGAGAACTCCTGGTAGGCCGCCGCCGACAGGTTGCCGCCCCAGGTGTCGAAGATCTGCACGGCCTGGGCGCCGGCGAGGATCTGGCCATTGAGGTAGCTGGTGACCGACTGCGCCAGCTTGTCCAGCAGCAGGTGCAGGGCTTCAGGGTTGTCATAGGCCATGGCCTTGGTCTTGCGGAAGTCCTTCGACGAGCCACCCTCGACCATGTAGGTGGCCAAGGTCCACGGGCTGCCGGAGAAACCGATCAGCGGCACGCGGCCGTTGAGCTCGCGGCGGATGGTGCTGACCGCGTCCATGACGTAGCCCAGGTCCTTCTGCGGGTCGGGAATCGGCAGCGCCTCGATGTCCGCCAGGGTGCTGATGACCTTCTTGAAACGCGGGCCTTCGCCGGTCTCGAAGTACAGGCCCTGGCCCATGGCGTCGGGGATGGTGAGGATGTCCGAGAAGAGGATCGCCGCGTCCAGCGGGTAGCGGTCCAGCGGCTGCAGGGTGACCTCGCAGGCGAACTGCGGGTTCATGCACAGGCTCATGAAGTCACCGGCCTTGGCGCGGCTGGCGCGGTACTCCGGCAGGTAGCGGCCGGCCTGGCGCATCATCCATACCGGGGTGACGTCTACGGGTTGCTTGAGCAGTGCACGCAGGAAACGATCGTTCTTCAGGGCAGTCATGTCGGCATCCGGAAAAAAAGTGCGGGCATTTTCTCAGACGCGGACGCAAAAGGCACGGCCATGGCCATGCGTTTTGTCTATCAGGTGCCATGGATCAAGCATTTTTGTATACAAAAAGCATCGCGGGGCAAGCCCGCTCCCACAGGTTGGACACATGACCTGTGGGAGCGGGCTTGCCCCGCGATTAGGCCGGATCAGACTTCGAGGTAATCCAGGATGCCTTCGGCAGCGGTGCGGCCTTCGAAAATGGCCGTCACCACCAAATCCGACCCCCGCACCATGTCGCCACCGGCAAACACTTTCGGGTTGCTGGTCTGGTGCTTGAACTTGCCCTTCTCCGGTGCCACCACGCGGCCCTGGCTGTCCAGCTGGATGCCATGCTGCTCGAACCACGGCGCCGGGCTCGGGCGGAAGCCGAAGGCGATCACCACGGCATCGGCCGGCAGGATCTCCTCGGACCCTGGGATCGGCTCGGGGCTGCGGCGGCCACGGGCATCCGGCTCGCCGAGACGGGTCTCGACCACCTTCACACCCTCGACCTTGTCCTCGCCAACGATGGCGATGGGCTGGCGGTTGTAGAGGAACTTCACGCCCTCTTCCTTGGCGTTCTTCACCTCTTTGCGCGAACCCGGCATGTTGGCTTCGTCACGGCGATAGGCGCAGGTCACGGCCTTGGCGCCCTGACGGATCGAGGTGCGGTTGCAGTCCATCGCGGTGTCGCCACCGCCCAGGACCACGACCTTCTTGCCCTGCATGTCGACGAAGTCTTCCGGCGACTTCTCGAAACCGAGGTTGCGGTTGACGTTGGCGATCAGGAAGTCCAGCGCGTCATGCACGCCCGGCAGGTCCTCGCCCGGGAAGCCGCCCTTCATGTAGGTATAGGTACCCATGCCCATGAACACCGCGTCGTACTCGGCGAGCAGCTGCTCCATGCTGATGTCCTTGCCCACCTCGGTGTTCAGGCGGAACTCGATGCCCATGCCGGTGAAGACTTCGCGGCGATTGCTCAACACGGTCTTTTCCAGCTTGAACTCGGGGATGCCAAAGGTCAGCAGGCCGCCGATCTCGGGGTTCTTGTCGAACACCACCGGGGTCACGCCCGCGCGCACCAGCACGTCGGCGCAGCCCAGGCCAGCAGGGCCGGCACCGATGATGGCAACGCGCTTGCCAGTGGGCTTGACCTTGGACATGTCCGGGCGCCAGCCCATGGCGAAGGCGGTGTCGGTGATGTACTTCTCCACCGAGCCGATGGTCACCGCGCCGAAACCATCGTTCAGGGTGCAGGCCCCTTCGCACAGACGGTCCTGCGGGCACACACGGCCGCACACTTCCGGCAGGGTGTTGGTCTGGTGCGACAGTTCAGCCGCGGCCAGGATGTTGCCTTCGGAGACCAGCTTCAACCAGTTGGGAATGAAGTTGTGCACCGGGCACTTCCATTCGCAATACGGGTTGCCGCAGCCCAGGCAGCGGTGCGCCTGCTCCACGGACTGCTGTGGCTTGAAAGGTTCGTAGATCTCGACGAACTCCTTCTTGCGCTGGCGCAGCAATTTTTTCTTCGGGTCCTTGCGGCCCACTTCGATGAACTGGAAGTCGTTGCTCAGACGTTCAGCCATTTTTCAAAACCTCTTTACCGCAGTTGCCGGCCATAAGCCGCAAGCTGCAAGACAATCACTTGAGCAGGACGGGCCCCGCGCACGGGGCCGTCACTTGCAGCTGTTCTTACTGCGGGTTGGCACGGGTGCTGGACAGCAGTTGCTTGAGGTTGGCCGCCTTCGGCTTGACCAGCCAGAAGCGCCGCACGTAGTCGTCCAGATTCTCGGAGAGCTCACGCCCCCACTCGCTGCCGGTTTCTTCCACGTACTCGCCCAGGACCCGCGCCAGATGGCTGCGGTAAGCCTCCATCGCCTCACCACTGATGCGCTGGATTTCCACCAGCTCGTGGTTGAGCTTGTCGACGAAGCTATTGTCCATGTCGAGCACGTAGGCGAAGCCGCCCGTCATGCCAGAACCGAAGTTGTAACCGGTCTTGCCCAGGACGCAGACAAAGCCGCCGGTCATGTATTCACAGCAGTGATCGCCGGTGCCCTCGACCACAGCGTGGGCGCCGGAGTTACGCACAGCGAAGCGCTCGCCCGCGGTGCCGGCGGCGAACAGCTTGCCGCCGGTGGCACCGTACAGGCAGGTGTTGCCGACAATGGCGCTGTGCTGGGTTTCGAACGGGCTGCCGGCTGGCGGCACGATGGTCAGCTTGCCACCGGTCATGCCCTTGCCGACGTAGTCGTTGGCGTCGCCTTCCAGGTGCAGGTTCAGACCACCGGCGTTCCAAACGCCGAAGCTCTGGCCAGCGGTGCCCTTGAAGCGGAAGGTGATCGGCGCCGCGGCCATGCCCTGGTTGCCGTGCAGCCTGGCGATCTCGCCGGAGATGCGCGCACCGATGGAACGGTCGCAGTTGCAGATGTCGAGGCTGAACTCGCCACCGGCCTGGTCGCGGATCGCCGGCAGGGCCATGGCGACCATCTTCTCGGCCAGCTCGCCCTTGTCGAACGGCGGGTTCCTGTCCACTTCGCAGAACTGCGGCTTGTCGGCCGGGATGTGCGAGCTGCCCAGCAGCGGCGACAGGTCGAGGTGATGCTGGCGCTCGGTGTCGCCCGGAAGCACGTCGAGCAGGTCGGTGCGGCCGATCAGCTCACCCAGGCTGCGCACGCCCAGCTTGGCCAGCCACTCACGGGTTTCTTCAGCGACGAAGGTGAAGAAGTTGATCACCATGTCGACGGTGCCGATGTAGTGGTCCTTGCGCAGCTTGTCGTTCTGGGTGGCCACGCCCGTGGCGCAGTTGTTCAGGTGGCAGATGCGCAGGTACTTGCAGCCCAGGGCGATCATCGGCGCGGTGCCGAAGCCGAAGCTCTCGGCGCCGAGGATGGCGGCCTTGATCACATCAAGGCCGGTTTTCAGGCCGCCGTCGGTCTGCACCCGCACCTTGCCGCGCAGGTCATTGCCGCGCAGGGTCTGGTGGGTTTCGGCCAGGCCCAGCTCCCACGGCGCGCCGGCGTACTTGATCGAGGTCAGCGGCGAAGCACCGGTGCCACCGTCGTAGCCGGAGATGGTAATCAGGTCGGCGTAGGCCTTGGCCACGCCGGCGGCGATGGTGCCGACGCCGGCTTCCGCCACCAGCTTGACCGATACCAGGGCCTGCGGGTTGACCTGCTTGAGGTCGTAGATCAGCTGGGCCAGGTCTTCGATCGAGTAGATGTCATGGTGCGGCGGCGGCGAGATCAGGGTCACGCCCGGCACCGCGTAGCGCAGCCGCGCGATCAGGCCGTTGACCTTGCCGCCCGGCAGCTGGCCGCCCTCGCCGGGCTTGGCGCCCTGGGCCACCTTGATCTGCAGCACCTCGGCATTGACCAGGTACTCAGGGGTCACGCCGAAGCGGCCGGTGGCCACCTGCTTGATCTTCGAGCTCTTGATGGTGCCGTAGCGGGCCGGGTCTTCACCGCCCTCGCCGGAGTTGGAGCGCGCGCCCAGGCGGTTCATGGCCTCGGCCAGGGCCTCGTGGGCCTCCGGCGACAGCGCGCCCAGGGAGATGCCGGCAGAGTCGAAGCGCTTGAGGATGTCCTCCAGCGGCTCGACCTGCTCCAGCGCCAACGGTTGCTCGGCGACCTTGACCTTGAGCAGGTCGCGGATCATCGACACCGGGCGCTGGTCGACCAGCGTGGTGTATTCCTTGAACTTGGCATAGTCGCCCTGCTGCACGGCGGCCTGCAGGGTGTTGACCACGTCCGGGTTGTAGGCGTGGTATTCGCCGCCGTGGACGAACTTGAGCAGACCACCCTGCTGGATCGGCTTGCGCGCGCTCCAGGCCTCGGCGGCCAGCAGCTTCTGGTCGCCTTCGAGGTCGACGAAACGCGCGCCCTTGATGCGGCTCGACACGCCCTTGAAGCTCAGGCCGACCACTTCCTCGGCCAGGCCTACGGCTTCGAACAGCTGGGCGCCACGGTACGAGGCGATGGTGGAGATGCCCATCTTCGACAGGATCTTCAGCAAGCCCTTGGAGATGCCCTTGCGGTAGTACTTGAAGACTTCGTCCAGGTCGCCCAGCACCTCGCCGGTGCGGATCAGGTCGGCCAGCACTTCGTAGGCCAGGTACGGGTAGACGGCCGAGGCACCGAAGCCCAGCAGCACGGCGAAGTGGTGCGGGTCACGGGCGGTGGCGGTCTCGACCAGGATGTTGCTGTCGCAGCGCAGGCCCTGTTCGGTCAGGCGGTGGTGCACCGCGCCAACGGCCAGCGAGGCGTGCACCGGCAGCTTGCCCGGGGCGATGTAGCGGTCGCTCAGCACCAGCTGGGTCTTGCCGCCGCGCACGGCCTCTTCGGCCTGGTCGGCGATGTTGCGGATGGCCGCTTCGAGGCCGACGCTTTCGTCGTAGTTGAGGTCGATCAGCTGACGGTCGAAACCTTCGCGTTCCAGGTTCATCAGCGAACGCCACTTGGCGGGCGAGATGACCGGCGAGCTGAGGATCACCCGCGAGGCGTGCTCGGGGGACTCCTGGAAGATGTTGCGCTCGGCGCCCAGGCAGATTTCCAGGGACATGACGATCGCCTCGCGCAGCGGGTCGATCGGCGGGTTGGTCACCTGGGCGAACTGCTGGCGGAAGAAATCGTACGGCGAGCGCACGCGCTGCGAAAGCACGGCCATCGGTGTGTCATCGCCCATCGAGCCGACCGCTTCCTGGCCTTGTTCGCCGAGCGGGCGCAGCACCTGGTCACGTTCCTCGAAGGTGACCTGGAACATCTTCATGTATTGCTTGAGCTGGTCAGCGTCGTAGCTGGCCACACCCTGGTCGTCGCTCAGGGTCGCCTGGATGCGCGTGGCGTGCTGGCGCAGCCAGCGCTTGTACGGGTGGCGCGACTTCAGGCGGTTGTCGATGGCGTCGGTGTCGAGGATCTGCCCGGTCTCGGTGTCCACGGCGAGGATCTGGCCCGGGCCGACACGGCCCTTGGCCAGGACTTCCTCGGGCTGGTAGCCCCATACGCCGATTTCCGAGGCGATGGTGATGTAGCCGTTGGTGGTGGTCACCCAACGCGCCGGGCGCAGGCCGTTACGGTCGAGCAGGCACACCGCGTGGCGGCCTTCGGTCATGACGATGCCGGCCGGGCCGTCCCACGGCTCCATGTGCATGGAGTTGTATTCGTAGAAGGCGCGCAGGTCGGCGTCCATGGTCTCGACGTTCTGCCAGGCCGGCGGTACCAGCATGCGCACGCCGCGGAACAGGTCGATGCCGCCGGTGACCATCAGCTCGAGCATGTTGTCCATGCTCGAGGAGTCGGAACCGACACGGTTGACCAGCGGGCCGAGCTCTTCGAGGTCGGGGATCAGGTCGTTGGCGAACTTGGTGCGCCGGGCCATGGCCCAGTTGCGGTTGCCGGTGATGGTGTTGATCTCGCCGTTGTGGGCGAGGAAGCGGAAGGGCTGGGCCAGCGGCCACTTCGGCAGGGTGTTGGTGGAGAAGCGCTGGTGGAACACGCAGATCGCGGTCTGCAGGCGCTCGTCGCCCAGGTCCGGATAGAACGCCGCGAGATCGCGCGGCATCATCAGGCCTTTGTAGATGATGGTCTTGTGCGAGAAGCTGCAGATGTAGTGGTCGGTGTCGTGGGCGTTGGCCACGGACGAGCGGCGACGGGCACTGAACAGCTTGATGGCGAATTCCTGGTCGCTCAGGCCTTCGCCGCCGATGAACACCTGCTCGATCTGCGGCAGGCGCTCCAGGGCCAGGCGGCCGAGGACGCTGGTGTCGATCGGCACCTTGCGCCAGCCGACCAGCTTGAGGCCGGCGTTGACGATCTCGCGGTCCATGTTGGCGCGGGCGGCCTGGGCTTTGACCGGGTCCTGGTTGAAGAACACCATGCCGACGGCGTACTGCCTGGGCAGCTCGACGGCGAAGTGCTCCTGGGCCACGGCACGCAGGAATTGATCGGGCTTCTGCATGAGCAGACCGCAACCGTCGCCGGTCTTGCCGTCGGCGTTGATGCCGCCGCGGTGGGTCATGCAGGTCAGCGCCTGCATGGCGGTTTGCAGAAGGTGGTGACTCGGCTGCCCCGTCATATGGGCGATCAGGCCGAAACCACAGTTGTCCTTGAATTCTTCGGGATGGTACAGACCTGTTTTCATAGACACTTTCTCACCAGGTTCACCTCTCAACCGGAGGCAAATCTCTTTTTTAACAACCACTTACCATCCACGCCGATCAAACGCCAGCTTTTTTGCGGTGGTCATGGAAAACCATTGTTGCACAGCGACAGCGACGCCCACAAATTTTCATGTCTCACCATTGAAAATTTATGTCGCAATTTTGAATGTTTTTACGCCATGCGCCGTGATAGCGGCTTGGCTAGAGTCTGAAGCGTTTCAGCCATGACTGCAACACAGGGCTTGTGGCCGGCAGTCTGGGACAGAAAAGCCTGCCGCGCTCGGGCGCAGCAGGCTGATCGAAAGCTAGAAGTCGCTCAGCAACTGGGCGGCGGGGTGGTGCCGCCCGGAAGGTATCAGCGGGCCGTGGCCAGCTCTTGTTGGACGCTGCCGACGGTACGTGGCCAAGGTTTACCAGCCTGGACCTTGGCTGGCAAGTTCTTGATTGCCGCAGCAGCGGCGTCGCGGCTGGCGAAGTTGCCGTAGGTGACGACAAACAGCGGCTTGCCCTGCAGGTTTTTCTTGAAGTAGCGATAGTCGCCACCCTGTGCCTTGACGAAGGACTGGGCCGACGCCTCGGAGCTGGTGCCGAAGATCTGCACCACGTAATTGCCTGGCTTCTGGCCGGCATACCAGCTGCTGTTGCCGGCGCCGCCCGCGGTTGGTTTCTCGGCAGGCTTGCTCGCGGGCTTGGCGCTGGCGACCTGGGTGGGGGCCGGGGCCGGTTTGGCAGGTGCAACCGGCTTTGCCGGCTGGGTTGCGACAGGCTTCGGCGCAGGCGCAACCGGCTGTACCGGAGCGGTAGTCACCGGCTGGGCAGGGGCCGGTGCCGGGCTGGCGGTGGCGCCTTGCGGCGGCGCGATGGTGGTCACGGTCGGCGGCACGGCGGCCGATGGCGCGGCAGGCTGCAGGGCGGTATCACCCGCAGGCCCACCCTCTTCGCCCTCGCCCATGCCGGCGGCCTGGGCCAGCGGCTCGCGCATCACCGGCTGCGACTGCCCGACCAGCGGCAGCGGCATCGGCTGCGAGGAACCGGAGAACTCGATGGCGGGCGCGCCGCCCTGCCCCAGTGGCAGTTGCGCCTGGGCGGCCGGTGCTTCGGTCGGAGCCTTGTCGCCCTTCTTGGGCATCAGGACCGCCGCACCGACGGCGACCACGACCACAGCGGACAACGCGAGCACGTGTTTCTTAGGCATTTTGAACCCCATGGATGGTCGCTTGACCGTGGTACGGCTGGCGATCATGGCTTCGATCAAGGTATCGCGGGCGACCTGGTTGATGTTCCCAGGCCAACCGTCGGAGTTTTCGTGGATGTCGACGATCTGCTCGGCGCTGAACACCTCGATGCCCCGGCCTGCGCCTTCCAGGCGCTGCTCCAGGTACTCGCGGGTCTCTTCCTCGCTGTACGGGGCCAACTCGATGACATGGAAGCGTTCGCCATCGGTATTGAGTTCTTCCAGCCCGGCAATCAGCGAAGGTTCGCCGAACAGGAACACATGCGGGCGCCCTTCGGCCACGCCTGCCGCCAACTCCAGCAACGCTTGGAGTGCCGACTCGTCGAGTTGTTCCGCATCGTCCACCAGCAGATAGACTTCCTGGCCAGTCAGCGCCAGCTGCACCACCTGCGACAGGATCGCCTGCACCTCCGGCTGCGCCACGTTCAGCGACTGCGCCACCTGGCCCAGCACGCTGGCCGCGTCACTGGCGCCACGCGCGGACACCACCACGCTCTGCACCGACTGCTTGTTGGTGCTGGCCACCAGGGCCTGGCGCAGCAGGGTCTTGCCGCTGCCCACCGGGCCGCTGACCACCAGCATCAGCTGGCTGTAGCGCGCCAGATGGTGCAACTGGCCGAGCACGGGTTTGCGCTGGGCGGGGAAGAACTTGAAGCCGGGCACTCGCGGTGCGAACGGATCGTGGCTCAACTGGTAATGGTCGAGGAACGCCTCATCGGCATGCAGACTGGTCATTGCGTTGTCACAACCTCAAAGCTGGGCCACGATCGCGCGGTAATCCGCCGCCAGGGTGGCCTGTAGAATCTCTGTCGAATAGTCGTCGGTGACGACGGCCTCGCCCAGCTGGCGCAGCAGCACCAGGCGCAGGCGCCCGTCGAGCACTTTCTTGTCGACCGCCATGTGCTCCATGAAATGCGCCGGGGTCATTTCCTGTGGTGGCACCACCGGCAATCCTGCGTCCTGCAGCAGGCGAATTCCGCGATCACGCGCCGGCTGGTCTATCCAGCCCAGGCGCATGGACATTTCCAGGGCCATGACCGTGCCCGCCGCCACGGCTTCACCGTGCAGCCAGACGCCATAGCCCATGTGTGTTTCGATGGCATGGCCGAAGGTATGACCAAGGTTGAGCGTGGCACGCACGCCCGATTCGCGCTCATCGGCGCCGACCACCGCGGCCTTGGCCGCGCAGGAGCGGCGGATGGCCTCGGTCAGGGCGGCGGAGTCCAGGGCGCGCAACGCCTGCATATTGTCTTCGAGCCAGGCGAGGAACGGCTTGTCGCAGATCAGGCCGTACTTGATGACTTCGGCCAGGCCCGCGGACAGCTCGCGCTCGGGCAGGGTATTCAGGCTGGTGGTGTCGATCAGCACCGCGTTGGGCTGATAGAAGGCACCGACCATGTTCTTGCCCAACGGGTGGTTGATGCCGGTCTTGCCGCCCACCGACGAGTCCACCTGGGACAGCAGCGTGGTCGGTACCTGGATGAAGTCGACGCCGCGCTGGTAGCAGGCCGCGGCAAAGCCGGCCATGTCGCCGATCACGCCGCCACCCAGGGCGACCACGGTAGTGCGACGGTCATGGCGGGCGGTGAGCAGGGCGTCGAAGATCAGCTGCAGGGTTTCCCAGTTCTTGTGGGCCTCGCCGTCGGGCAACACCACGGGCAGCACCGAGTAGGCGCCCAGGGTCTTGCTCAGGCGTTCGAGGTACAGGGGCGCGACGGTCTCGTTGGAGACGATGGCGACCTGCCGCCCGGCAATGTGCGGCGCCAGCAGCTCGGGCTGGTCCAGCAGGCCTTCGCCAATGTAGATCGGGTAGCTACGTTCGCCCAGGTCGACCTTTAGTGTCTGCATGTATCCCCACAATGTGCTTGGACGCGGCGGCGGTGCGGCCCCGCGCGGTGACGTTCAGCCCCGTCTCGGCGTTGGTCGCCGAGGATAGACCCCGCTCAGCGGGGCGGCAACTTCTGCAGGCGCTCGATGATGTCGAGCACCACCATGCGCGGTGGCCGTTCGTCGGTTTCCACCACCAGGTCGGCGATTTCGCGATAGAGCGGGTCGCGTGTCTCCAGCAGGGCGCGCAATGTGGCTTCCGGGTTGGCGGTGCGCAACAGCGGCCGGTTGCGATCACGTGAGGTACGCCCCACCTGCTGCTCCACCGAGGCGTGCAGGTAGACCACCCGTCCGCCGGCGCGCAGCGCCGCACGGTTGGCGTCGCGCATCACCGCACCGCCGCCGGTGGCCAGGACCACGCCATCGAGCGCGCTGAGCTCGGCGATCATCGCCTGCTCGCGGTCACGAAAGCCCGGTTCGCCTTCCTTGTCGAAGATCCACGGGATGTTGGCGCCGGTTCGCAGTTCGATTTCCTTGTCGGAATCCTTGAACAGCAGGCGCAGCTCTTTGGCCAACAGGCGCCCGATGGTGCTTTTACCAGCGCCCATGGGCCCCACAAGTATCAAATTTCGCACAGAATCAACGACTCACAGCAATCGCCTGGTCACTCATGATACGCGGAGTCAGGAAGACCAGCAGCTCGGATTTTTTCTCTTGTAATGCATCGCGTCGAAACAGCCGCCCAACATACGGCAGATCGCCAAAAAATGGCACCTTGTCGACCACTTTGTTCTGCGACGTCGAGTACACGCCACCAATCACAATGGTCTGCCCATCGGTCACCCGCACCTTGGCGTTGACCTCGTTCTTGCGGATCGGCGGCACATCGTTGAGGGCATTGATGAAGTCCGGCTCATCCTTGGTCACCCGCACCGCCATGATCACCTTGCCGTCCGGCGTGATCTGCGGGGTCACCTCCAGCGACAGGGACGCCTCGCGGAAAGAGACCGACGTGGCGCCGCTGCGAGTGGTTTCCTGGTAGGGCACTTCGGTGCCCTTGAGTATGCGCGCGGTTTCCTTGTCGGCCGTGACCACCTTTGGCTGGGAGATGATCTCGCCGTTGCCGCTTTTTTCCATGGCGCTGAGCTCCAGGTCGAGCAGGATATCGCTGCGCAGCAGCCCCACTCCGAGCCCGGCAGCGGCGCGTTCGACGCCGAGATCGACGAACAGGTCGCTGCCCAACTGGCGATCCGTGCCATACAGAGGGCCACCCCAGCGCACGCCCAGGGCCTTTTCGTAATCGACATTGGCCTCGACGATCCGGGCCTCGATCATGACCTGGCGCACCGGTACATCCAGTTGCGTGACCAGCCTGCGCAGTTCGGCGAGCCGGGCGGCAGGCTGAGTAGCCACCAGTGTATTGGTGCGGGCGTCCACACTGAGGCTGCCACGCCCGGCCAGGGCACCGTCATCGGCCAGGCTCGACAACAGCAGCTCCGCCAGCTCGCCGGCCTTGGCATGGAAGACAGGGATCAATTCACGCTGCAGTGGCTCTAGCAATACCTCCTGACGCATGTCCTGGGCTTGCCCGGCGAGCTCGGCCACGGGAGCGACCAACAGCACATTCCCCTCCTGGCGCCTGCCCAGCCCCTTGCTGCGCAGCACCAGGTCAAGCGCCTGGTCCCAGGGCACATCCTCCAGACGCAGGGTTATCCGCCCCTGCACCGAGTCGCCCGCCACCAGGTTGATGCCCGCGTGGTCGGCCATGACCTGAAGCACCGAACGCAATTCGACATCCTGGAAGTTGAGCGACATCGGCTCACCCTGAAACGTCCCGGCCTGCACCATCGGCAGCCCCAGCATCAATAGCGCGCCGCTCCACCATCGCCTCGGTCTCATCCCTGACCTCTCCTTGCTCACGCGTTCCAAGAACCAGATACCTGGGTCGCGCCTGCCAGCGACCATCGATGTAGATCCGCTCGTGGACCTCCACCCGATCGACCTCGATGGCCACCACGACACCCCCTTCGAGCCCCAGCCGCTCGCCTGCCGCGATCCGATACAGGCGACCTGCGGAGCGCAGCAATGCCTGTCGTCGCCCTGCCTGGGAGAAGCTGCCGACCATCTCCAGCCGTGCCAAAGGAATATGCGCCGGCCCACTGCCCTCTTTCGGAAACGACCAGGCCCGGAACGGATCGAATGCCGCCCTCGACAAGCCTGCCTGGGCCGGTTCATCCGCCAATGACGCCGGAACTGGCAGCTCTTCCCCAGGGTGGTAGGCATGCAGTCGTAACAGAGCATCAACTCGCCCGACACCCTCATCCTCCAGGGCCAGCCTGAGCCGTTCCACGCTCAACAGACGCAATTGCCGCAGCCATTGCTCCAGCCACAGGCGCAGCGCCGGATACTGTCCCGACACCGCGATTTCCAGCGGTTGCACTCGGTACACTGAAGCCTGCTGCGCCTCCTGCACTTCGACTCGCTCGAATACCAGGCCATGTTCATGCCCCGATAACGCCAGCTGGTCGAGCAGCTCGCTCATGCCTTCTCCCGCGGCCAGCCGCCATCGTGCCGCCTGCAAAAGCGTCCGGGCACTCTCAAGCGCCTGTTGCTCGACACCCAGTTCGACGAGGCGCGTCCTGCGCCCCTCCAGTTCGTTCTGTAGCTGAAGCTGCAGCCGGACAGACTCGGCATGCCCCTGAACCGGGTCACGCAGACGAACCAGGTAGCCCACGCCAGCCACCAGGAGCGCGAGCAACAGGCACACCATGGCCCTCACCACGCCCGACCGGCCAGCCAGCGCCTGCCAGTCAAGGGGCCACCGGCGGCTCACGACTCACCCGCCAACAATCGCGCCGCCAGCAGGAACTCGTCACCCTGGAGATGGCGCCTGAGGTGAACAAGTTCGAGGTCCCGCACCATGCCCACCTGTTCCAGATCGCGCATGAACCGGGCGACCACCGACGCAGAGGCTGCCAGACCGCCCAGGCGCAAACGCCCTGCCTCGACATCCACCTCCGTCAAGCGAGCCCCTTCTGGCAGGGCCTGTTCAAGGGCGAGGAACAGGCCAGGCATCTGCGACCGCCCGGCCCCCAGAGCGGTCACTGCGGCATGCTCGGCCTGCAGCGCCGCCCGCATGCCGCGCAGCTGATCGACCTGCCTCAATGTGGCATCGAGCCGCTCGAGCTCCGCCTGATGCGAGGCGACGACCAGTGATTGCCTGGCCAGACGCGACCGCGCCATCTGATCGAGCCATATGACCCCGCACAGTGCCACTACCAGGGCGACAACCAGCATGATCTGCAATCGTCGCACAACCCTGGCCCTACGCTGCTCGCGCCAAGGCATCAGGTTCAGTCTCGCCATCATGCCCGGCCTCCCATGGCCAGCCCGCAGGCCAGGACCATCGAAGCTGCGCGCAGGCCATCCCTCTCCAGCAGGCCGGTCAGAGGGTGTGGGCAACCCACCTGGCATTTCACACCCAAGTGCTCTCGCAAATACGCCGCCCGATCCCCATCAGCAGCGCAGCCGAACAGGACAACTTCCTCCACGGGCGCCCGTTCACCCAACCGCCAGAGATCATCGACAGCCTCACTCCATTGCGCCGGCGAGCCCAGGGCGAGCCGCTGTCGTTGCGGCGCGGGGCTGCCGTGCCAGCGGTGCATGACCACTTCGCCCGGCTCCAACTGCAGCAGTACCGCTCCACGAGCCGGCACCTCAGGCAGCAGCGCTCGCCGTAGCGCGAAGCTGTCCACCTCGACGGCCTCAAGCTGCAATCCGGCCCTGGTGAACACCCGCTCCAGCGGATCGAGCTGGCTTTGCCGACAGGCCACCACCAGTACCTCGACCTGTCCGGGATCGTTGGCGCATGCACCCTGCACCCAAAAGTCCAGGGCCAGATCCTCCAGCGGGAAGGGGAAAAGTTGCTCGGCCTGTGCCAGCACGGCGGCCTCGACATCAAGGTCGGCCAGCCCGACAGGTAACCGGCACACCTTGCAGATGACCTGGGAGGCGGGCAATGCCAAGGCGACCCGGAACTGCCTCGTCCGACATTGAACATGGGCCCGGCGCAATCCCATGACCAACCCCTCTGCCTCGTCGGATGAGGCACTGTCAGGCAGTGCAGGCTCGAAGCGCTCCTGCGCCCACCCCTGCACACGCCAACCGCCGCGCTGACGGTGCAGATGCAGCATTCGTATGGAATCGGAGGCAATTTCCACCCCCAGCAGTGAACCGGCGTCCCTACCAAAGCGTCCAAGCATGGCTGTTCCTTCCTGGTCATCGGCAGCCCCCGCCGTTGCGGCGCGGGCGGTCGTCCCGCGCCCCGGGCGGTCACCCGGTGGGACGAAAAATGCTTATAATGGCCAGCGTTTTTCTGTCCGCCGGCCCCGCGCGCAATCCACTCCTCAACCTGGACACCCAAAAGCCTTGATACGTCTGCTGAAGTTCTTCTGGTGGTCTCTCGTCGCCGTCATCTGCGCGCTCGTGCTCGGTGTGAGCGGTGCGTTTCTGTATCTTAGCCCCAGCCTGCCCTCGGTCGACGCGCTCAGAAGCGTCCAGTTGCAAATCCCCCTGAGGGTGTACAGCAGCGACGGCAAGCTGATTGCCGAGTTCGGCGAAATGCGGCGCTCGCCGATCAAGTTCCAGGAAATTCCCCCACAGTTCATCCAGGCGCTTCTGTCCGCCGAAGACGACAATTTCCTCAACCATTACGGGGTCGATCCGAGCAGCCTGATGCGCGCGGCATCGCAGCTGCTCAAGTCCGGACACATCCAGACCGGCGGCAGCACCATCACCATGCAGGTGGCGAAGAACTTCTTCCTCACCAGCGAGCGCAGCTTCTCGCGCAAGACCAACGAGATCCTGCTGGCCCTGCAGATCGAGCGCGAGCTGACCAAGGACGAGATCCTCGAGCTCTACGTCAACAAGATCTACCTGGGCAACCGCGCCTACGGCATCGATGCCGCGGCGCAGGTGTACTACGGCAAGTCGATCCGCGACGTGAGCCTGGCGCAGATGGCGATGATCGCCGGCCTGCCCAAGGCGCCATCGCGCTTCAACCCGCTGGCCAATCCGGTACGCGCCAAGGAGCGCCGTGACTGGATCCTCGGGCGCATGTACAAGCTCGGCAAGATCGACGAAGCCAGCTACCAGGCGGCCCTGGCCGAACCGCTGAACGCCAGCTACCACGTGCCGACCCCGGAAGTGAACGCCCCCTACGTCGCCGAGATGGCCCGTGCCGAGATGGTCGGCCGTTACGGCAGCGACGCCTATACCGAAGGCTTCCGCGTCACCACCACGGTACCGAGCGACATGCAGCAGATGGCCAACAGCGCGGTGCTCAACGGCCTCAGCGAGTACGACGAGCGCCACGGCTACCGCGGCCCCGAGGCACGCTTCCCGGGCAAGACCCGTGCGGCCTGGCTGCAGGAACTGGGCAAGCAGCGCACCCTCGGCGGCCTGGAGCCGGCCATCGTCACCCAGGTCGAGAAGACCGGCCTGAAGGTGATGACCCGCAGCGGCCTGGAAGAAACCGTGGCCTGGGACACCATGAAGTGGGCCCGCCCGTACCTCAACAGCAACTCGCAGGGGCGCTCGCCGCAATCGCCGGCCGACGTCGCCCAGGTCGGCGACCTGGTGCGCCTGCAGCGCCTGGAGGACGGCAAGCTCAAGTTCAGCCAGGTGCCCGGCGCCCAGAGCGCCCTGGTCACCCTCGACCCTTACAACGGTGCCATCCGCGCCCTGGTCGGCGGCTTCTCCTTCGAGCAGAGCAACTACAACCGCGCCATGCAGGCCAAGCGCCAGCCTGGCTCGAGCTTCAAGCCCTTCGTCTACAGCGCCGCGCTGGACAACGGCTACACCGCCGCCAGCCTGGTCAACGACGCGCCGATCGTGTTCGTCGACGAGTACCTGGACAAGGTCTGGCGTCCGAAGAACGACACCAATACCTTCCTCGGCCCGATCCGCATGCGCGAGGCGCTGTACAAGTCGCGCAACCTGGTTTCGATCCGCCTGCTGCAGGCCATGGGCGTGGACCGCACCATCGACTACATCGCCAAGTTCGGCTTCAACAAGCAGGACCTGCCGCGCAACCTGTCACTGGCACTGGGCACCGCGACCCTGACACCGATGGAGATCGCCACCGGCTGGAGCACCTTCGCCAACGGCGGCTACAAGATCAACCCCTACCTGATCGAGCGCGTCGAAAGCCGCAACGGCGAAACCCTCTTCACCGCCAACCCGGCACGGGTGCCCCAGGGCAGCCAGGACCAGGCCGGCCTCGCCGCCCCCGAACAGGCGATCAGCGTCGCGCCGATGCCGGGCGAAGCACCGTCGGCCCTTGGCCAGGTCGCCCCGGCACCACAGGTACCCGCCGTGGCCGAGCAGATCATCGACGGCCGCACCTCGTACATTCTCACCAGCATGCTGCAGGATGTGATCAAGCGCGGTACCGGCCGTCGCGCCCTGGCCCTCGGCCGCGCGGACCTGGCGGGCAAGACCGGGACCACCAACGAGTCCAAGGACGCCTGGTTCTCCGGCTACAACGCCGACTACGTCACCACCGTCTGGGTCGGTTTCGACCAGCCGGAAACCCTGGGCCGACGCGAGTACGGCGGCACCGTGGCGCTGCCGATCTGGATGAGCTTCATGGGCGCGGCGCTGAAGGACAAGCCTGAGCACGCGCCGGCCGAACCCGAAGGCATTCTCAGCCTGCGGGTAGACCCGGTCAGCGGCCGCGCCGCCACGCCAAGCACGCCCAATGCCTACTTCGAGCTGTTCAAGGCCGAGGACTCGCCTCCTTCGGTGGACGAGCTGGGCAATGGCGCGGCACCAGGCAGCCCGCTGCCGGCGGATGAAGCGGCGCCGATGGACCTGTTCTGACCAGGTAAACGACAAACCTCGAAGGCAACTTCGATCCTGTGGGAGCGGGTTTACCCGCAAAGGCTTCAGCGAAGCCAACGAGGCTTTCGCGGGCAAACCCGCTCCCACAATGGCTTCGGTGAATCCAAAAGCAAACAAAAAGCCCCGGCTCTCACGAGCCGGGGCTTTTTCATGACGCTACGACCGGATCAGCCGTTGAACACGTCATCCACGCTTTTCAGCGGGTAGTGCTTCGGATACGGCAGGGTGGCCACGCCGGATTCGATGGCGGCCTTGGCCACGGCATCGGAAACCACGGTGATCAGACGGGCATCCAGCGGCTTCGGAATGATGTACTCGCGACCGAATTCCAGGGCCTGCACGCCGTAGGCGTCGCAGACTTCCTTCGGTACCGGCTGCTTGGCCAGGTCCTTCAGGGCGATGGCGGCGGCGATCTTCATCTCTTCGTTGATGCGCTTGGCACGAACGTCCAGGGCACCGCGGAAGATGAACGGGAAGCCCAGTACGTTGTTGACCTGGTTCGGGTAGTCGGAACGACCGGTAGCCATGATCACGTCGCTGCGGGTGGCGTGAGCCAGCTCCGGGGCGATTTCCGGGTCCGGGTTCGAGCAGGCGAACACGATCGGGTTGGCGGCCATCGACTTCAGGCCTTCCGGGCTCAGCAGGTTCGGACCGGACAGGCCGACGAACACATCGGCGCCGTTCAGGGCATCGGCCAGGGTGCGCTTGTCGGTAGCGTGGGCGAACTGGGCCTTGTACTGGTTCAGGTCGTCGCGGCCGGCATGGATCACGCCGCTGCGGTCGATCATGAAGATGTTCTCGACCTTGGCGCCCATGCTCACCAGCAGCTTCATGCAGGAGATGGCGGCGGCACCGGCGCCCAGGCAGACGATCTTCGCCTCCTCGAGCTTCTTGCCGGCGATTTCCAGGGCGTTGATCATGCCGGCTGCGGTAACGATGGCGGTACCGTGCTGGTCATCGTGGAAGACGGGAATGTCGCACTGCTCGATCAGGGTGCGCTCGATCTCGAAGCACTCAGGTGCCTTGATGTCTTCCAGGTTGATGCCACCGAAGGTGATGGAGATGCGGCGAACGGTGTCGATGAAGGCCTGCGGGCTCTCCGACTCGACTTCGATATCGAACACGTCGATACCGGCGAAACGCTTGAACAGAACACCCTTGCCTTCCATCACCGGCTTGGAGGCCAGCGGGCCGAGGTCGCCCAGACCGAGGATGGCGGTGCCATCGGAAATCACCGCAACCAGGTTGCCCTTGCCGGTGTACTTGTAGGCCAGCTCAGGATCACGGCCGATCTCGCGCACGGGCTCGGCGACGCCTGGGCTGTAGGCCAGGGCGAGGTCACGGGCGGTGGCGGTGGGCTTGGAGAGCTCGACGCTCAGCTTCCCCGGACGGGGCTGGGCGTGGTATTCGAGAGCGGCGGTTTTCAGGTCTGACATGATGGGCATTCCGCTGTTTACTGTTCTGACGGACCGCCGAGGATACGCAAAGAGCCGGGGGGCGACAAGACTGCCCGGTCACTATGTGTCAAGGCCTTTGGCCTACGACTTTACGCTATAACCCACGGGGCTTACGGAAGCCAGTGTGTACAATCCAATAGCAAAATGTCTACAACTATTTACCCCGGGACAATCGCCAGCATGCTCGGATCGGTCAATGGCAACAGCCAGCGTCGCTGCCCGGGCTTGAGCCCTCCCTTGCGGGATCGATCCAGCACCCAGCCACGCGCCTCGACCTGGCGTCCCTTGAGGTTAGCGAAGAAGCTGGCGGGGAAGCGCTGCTGCAGACGAGCGGGGACCTGCAGCACCACGGCATCGTCGAGCTCCAGCCAGATACCGCCACGGTTGCGCTCGATCCCCTTGATCTGGCCGCCGATCACGGCAAAACCGGACTGCCTGACCTCCCCCGCACGTACCACCGGCGACTGGCGCCACAGCCCGGTTCCGGCGTTGCGCGCCTGCTGCTCGGCCTGTTGCTGGCAGCCCGACAAGGCCACGTTGGGGGCGATGGCGACCCGGTAGCCGAGGCCTTCACTGAGCAGTTGTGCTTCGAGATTGTCGCCAGTACGGCTATAGATGTGCGCCAGGGTACGACCGTACTTGTCCTTGGGTTCCACGCCCGGGACCAGGCCGACGCGACCATCGCTGGCCTCGACCAGCGCCTGCAGACGCCGTTTCGCAGCCTCGGCGTAGGGCTCGCTGGTGCGCCCCTTGCGGCCGATCTCGGGCGCATTGATGCCGATCAGCCGCACATTGCGGCCATCACCCAGGCGCAAGGTGTCGCCGTCGACCACCTGGCGCACCGTCACCTGCTGCGGCTGCTCGGGCAACGGACAGAAGGCCAGGGCCGGAAAATGCCAGATCGCGCCCACAAAAAAGGCGCCCACGAGGGGCGCCTTCTTTTGCAGCAACGCGAACCTCGAGAGATTCGCCATGCGCATGATTACTTCTTGGTACCGAACATACCGAAGCGATCGGCGAACTTCTGTACGCGACCACCGGTGTCCAGGACTTTCTGCTTACCGGTGTAGAACGGGTGGCACAGGTTGCAAACGTCGATCGCCAGGACGCTGCCCAGGGTCGAACGGGTTTCAAACTTGTTGCCGCAGCTGCAGGTGACTGCAACTACTTCGTAGTTCGGATGAATATCTGCTTTCATGGTCACTTCCTCGAGCTGCGTGCCGCCACCCAACACCTATTGTTGAATACCGCACGTAATTAGGCGGCGAATAATACCAGAGCGCGGCGGCAGCGCAAGTTGTCGCTTGCACCGACCGTCGTCTGCTAGGCTCGCCTGATTTGTGAAACGCCCTCCAGAGACCTTCCGCGTGTCCGACGTCATCCTGCGCCTTGCCCTGCCCTCGCCCCTGCGTCGCCTGTTCGACTACCGGGCGCCCGCGAGCATGGCGCGCCAGGCACTGACGCCGGGCATGCGCATCCGCGTGCCGTTCGGTCGCCGCGAGATGATCGGCGTGCTGGTGGAGGCCGCGACGCACAGCGAAGTCCCCGCCGACAAGCTCAAGCCGGCCAGCGCCCTGCTCGACCCGGTTTCGCCAGTGCCGCCCGCCCTGTTCAAGCTGTGCCTGTGGACGGCGCAGTACTACCAGCACAGCCTGGGCGACACCTTGAGCTGGGCGCTGCCGACCCTGCTGCGCCAGGGCGAGCCGGCCGAGGTGCGTCAGGAGCGCTTCTGGCACGTCGCCCCCGGGGCACGCCTGGAGGACCCGCGCATCGCCCGCGCCCCGCGCCAGCGCGATGCCCTCAAGACCCTGTCACAGCACCCCCACGGCGTGGCCCACAGCCTGTTGAGCAAGCTCGGCCTGAACAAGGACAGTCTCGACCTGCTGCTGGCCAAGGAGCTGGTGAACGTCGAGGTCCGCCGTCACCTGCCCGCCGCACGCCACGAGCACTGGCTGGCCCAGCCGGAGCTGCCGCTCAACGAGGAGCAGCGCGCGGCGTTCGAGGCGGTGCGCGCGGGCTTCGGCGCCTTCCACGCCTATCTGCTGGCCGGCGTCACCGGCAGCGGCAAGACCGAGGTGTACCTGCAGCTGATCCGCGAGACCCTCGAAGCCGGCAAGCAGGCGCTGATCCTGATCCCCGAGATCAACCTCGGCCCGCAGACCCTGCAACGCTTCGAGCAGCGCTTCAACGCCCGCATCGCCCTGCTGCACTCGGCGGTGGGCGACCGCGAACGCCTGGACGCCTGGCTGGCGGCCCGCGATGGCGACGCCGACATCATCATCGGCACCCGCTCGGCGCTGTTCACGCCAATGAAGAACCCGGGCCTGATCATCATCGACGAGGAGCACGACGGCTCCTATAAACAGCAGGAAGGCCTGCGTTACCACGCCCGCGACCTGGCCGTGGTCCGCGCCCACCAGGAGAACATCCCGATCCTGCTGGGCTCGGCCACGCCGTCGCTGGAAAGCCTGCACAACGCCCACGGCGGTCGCTACGGCCTGCTGCGCATGAACCAGCGTGCCGGCGGCGCCAAGGCACCCCGTTTCCTGCGCCTTGATGTGCGCAGCCTGCCGTTGGACAGCGGCATCAGCGGTCCGCTACAGCAGGCCATCCGCCAGACCCTGGAGGCCGGCCAGCAGGTGCTGGTGTTCCTCAACCGCCGCGGCTTCGCCCCGACGCTGCTGTGCCACGACTGCGGCTGGCTGTCCGAATGCCCGCGCTGCGATGCGCGCATGACCGTGCACCAGCGTTCCGCCGTGCTGCGCTGCCACCATTGCGGCTACGATGAACGCCTGCCGTTGCAGTGCCCGCAATGCGCCCATGTCGACCTGCGTCCGGTAGGGGCCGGCACCGAGCGTGCCGAAGAGCGGCTCAAGGTGCTGTTCCCCGACTACCCGATCCTGCGCGTGGACCGCGACAGCACCTCGCGCAAGGACGCCATGCACAACCTGTTCGCCACCATCCAGCGCGGTCAGCCGAGCATCCTGGTCGGCACCCAGATGTTGGCCAAGGGGCACCACTTCCCCCGCGTCACCCTGGTGGCGATTCTCGATGCCGACGGTGGACTGTTCTCCGGCGACTTCCGCGCCAGCGAGCGCATGGCCCAGCTGATCGTCCAGGTTGCCGGTCGCGCCGGACGCGCCGAGGAACCGGGCAAGGTCATCGTGCAGACCCACCTGGCCGACCATCCGCTGCTGGTGCAACTGACCGAACAGGGCTACTTCGCCTTCGCCGAGCAGGCCCTGAGCGAACGCCGCGCCGCCGGCCTGCCGCCGTTCGCCCATCTGGCCCTGCTGCGTGCGGATGCGCACAAGCCGGGCCAGGCCGAGAGCTTTCTCGACGAAGCCTGCGCCGCCGCCGAGCGGGTCATGGCCGAACAGGGTCTGCACGGCATCGAGCTGCTGGGGCCGGTCCCGGCGCCCATGGAACGACGGGCGGGCCGCTTCCGCGCGCAACTATTGCTCCAGGCCAATGCCCGGGCTCAGTTGCATCGACTGATCAGTGCCTGGTTGCTAGTGTTGGAGCAGATGCCATCGGGGCGGCAGGTGCGCTGGTCGCTGGATGTCGATCCGGTCGACCTTTACTGACTGTTTCAGGGTTGTCGTGGGAGCGGGCTTGCCCCGCGATGGCGTCATCGCGGGGCAAGCCCGCTCCCACGCCGACAATGGCTTGTGCCCCAAAAGGTTGGCAACCCGCCCCCGGCAACGGATAATGCCCAGTTTTTCCACCTGCGCATCGAAGCGCTCACCGCGCTTGCGGTCGAAAAGAGAATCCCATGAAAGACACCATTCGCCAGCTGATCCAGCAAGCCCTCACCCAACTCGTCGCCGACGGTGTGCTGCCTGAAGGGCTGACGCCGGCGATCCAGGTGGAAAACGCCCGGGACAAGACCCACGGCGACTTCGCCAGCAACATCGCCATGATGCTGGCCAAGCCGGCCGGCATGAAGCCGCGCGATCTGGCCGAAAAACTCATCGCCAGCCTGCCGGCCAGCCCCGACATCACCAAGGTCGAGATCGCCGGCCCCGGCTTCCTGAACTTCTTCCAGAACACCCAGGCCCTGGCCAGCCGCCTCGACGCCGCCCTGGCCGACGAGCACCTGGGCGTGCGCAAGGCCGGCCCGGCCGAGAAGGTGGTGATCGACATGTCGGCGCCGAACCTGGCCAAGGAGATGCATGTCGGCCACCTGCGCTCGACCATCATCGGCGACAGCGTCGCCCGCGTGCTGGAGTTCCTCGGCGATGACGTCATCCGCCAGAACCACGTGGGCGACTGGGGCACCCAGTTCGGCATGCTGCTGGCCTACCTGGAAGAAAACCCGATCACCAGCGACGAGCTGTCGGACCTGGAGAACTTCTACCGCGCCGCCAAGAAGCGTTTCGACGAGTCCGAGGACTTCGCCACCCGCGCCCGCGGCCTGGTGGTCAAGCTGCAGGCCGGCGACCCTGAGTGCATGGCCCTGTGGACGCGCTTCAAGGACATCTCGCTGTCCCACTGCCAGAAGACCTACGAGCTGCTCAACGTCAAGCTGACCATGGCCGACGTGATGGGCGAGAGCGCCTACAACGCCGACCTGGCCAACGTGGTCGCCGACCTCAAGACCAAGGGCCTGCTGGTCGAGGACCAGGGCGCCCAGTGCGTGTTCCTCGAAGAGTTCAAGAATGCCGAGGGCGATCCGCTGCCGGTGATCGTGCAGAAGGCCGACGGCGGCTACCTGTACGCCACCACCGACCTGGCCGCCGTGCGCTACCGCAGCAACACGCTGCAGGCCGACCGCGCCCTGTACTTCGTCGACCAGCGCCAGGCCCTGCACTTCAACCAGGTGTTCGAAGTGGCCCGCCGCGCCGGTTTCGTCGGCCACCCGATGAAGATGGAGCACATGGGCTTCGGCACCATGAACGGCGCCGATGGCCGCCCGTTCAAGACCCGTGATGGCGGCACCGTCAAGCTGATCGACCTGCTCACCGAGGCCAAGGACCGCGCCTACGCGCTGGTCAAGGAGAAGAACCCGTCGCTGGCCGAGGACGAACTGCGCCACATCGGCGAGGTGGTCGGCATCGGCGCGGTCAAGTACGCCGACCTGTCCAAGCACCGCACCAGCGACTACAGCTTCAACTTCGAGCTGATGCTCAACTTCGAAGGCAACACCGCGCCGTACCTGCTGTACGCCTACACCCGCGTGGCCGGCGTGTTCCGCAAGCTCGGCAAGGGCTTTGACGAAGTCGACGGCAGCATCGTCCTGCAGGCACCGCACGAGCAGGACCTGGCCGCGCGCCTGGCGCAGTTCGGCGAGATCCTGAACAACGTCGCCGAAAAAGGCACGCCGCACGTGCTGTGCAGCTACCTGTACGACCTCGCCGGCCTGTTCTCCAGCTTCTACGAGAACTGCCCGATCCTTTCCGCCGAAACCGCCGAACAGCAGCAGAGCCGCCTGCGCCTGGCTGCCCTGACCGGCCGCACCCTCAAGCAGGGCCTGGAACTGCTCGGCCTGGAAACCCTGGAGCGCATGTAAGTTGGCTGCAAAGAAGAAACCCGCACCCAAGCGCGGCGCCAGCCGCTCCCAACCGCCTGCCAGCAAGCAGCCGATCCCGGGCTGGGTGTGGCTGGCGGTCGGCCTGACGGTCGGCGCCTTCATCGTCTTCCTGATGAAGCTCGAGCCGGGCGGCGACGACATCAAGCGCGCCAAACCCGAGCAACAGAAGCCAGTCGCCGAGGCAAGCAAGACCACCACGCCGACACCACAGCAGCCGGTGAAGCCGAAGTACGACTTCTACACCCTGCTGCCGGAGTCGGAAGTGATCGTGCCGCCCGAGGCCGTGCCGGAGAAGACCCCGCCGGTACCGGCGCAGCCGCCCGTGCCGAGCACGCCGGTCACCCCGGCGGAAGCGGCGAAGATCGACACCGCCCGCGCCCAGGCCGCGCTGATGGGGCAGACTCCGCCACCAGCACCTCCGGTGATCAAGCCGGCGGCCACCACCCAGTTCTTCCTGCAGGCCGGCTCGTTCCGCAAGCAGGCGGACGCCGACAAGGTCCGCGCGCAGATCATCCTGCTCGGCCAGGCGGTCAAGGTGGAGTCGGGCACGGTCAAGGAAGAGACCTGGTACCGCGTGATGGTCGGCCCGTTCAGCAACCGTGAACAGCTGACCGTGGCGCAGAAGCAACTGGCCGGGGCAGGCTTCAGCAACCTGCTGCTGCAACAACGGCGCCAGTAACGAGAAAGGCCTTGCCGCACTTAGCGACAAGGCCTTTTTTCATACCCGGCGACGCTCGGCATTGACCTGAGAGATCTGGCTATTGAGCGTCCAGAAGTCATACAGCACGCCCAGCAGGAACAGACCGCCGGTGAACAGGTAGATCAAGGCACTGATCCACTTGCCCTGGTACAGCCGGTGCACGCCGAAGATGCCCAGGAAGGTCAGCAGGATCCACGCCAGGTTGTAGTCCACCCCGCCCGATTCGAAGCGCATGTCAGCCTCGCGGTCCATCGACGGGATCAGGAACAGGTCGATCAGCCAGCCGATACCCAGCAGCCCGAGGGTGAAGAACCAGATTGTCCCGGTGATCGGCTTGCCGTAGTAGAAACGGTGCGAGCCGGTGAAACCGAAGATCCACAGCAGATAGCCGAGGACCTTGCTGTGGGTGTCGTGCGAAGGGGCACCCTGTTGATAACCATTCATTCGAAGCCCTCGTGGGATAGCCGAAAATTTTCTAACGAAAAATGTGACTTTTTCGTTTTGACCCGACATATGGTACGTGGCTGAGCGACCAACGGATCAGAATTTGATCAAAAAGCTGTTATAAAGTTGCGCGCCAACACTTATAAAGAGCTTCATCTATGCCACCTTTCTTCAAGACATGGCTGACCCTCTGCCTCTTATTGCCCCTGGCCGCCCACGCCACCAACCGTGAGCAACGTCTTCCCAGCGGATTCACCGGTTACACGACCAACGCCGATACCACGGTGAAACGCGCCCCGATCCAGTACCGCAACACGGCCAGCCTGCGCGCCCGCCCGGCCAACGCCGCCAAGCAGCACGCCGTGGGCATGCAGGCGGTGGCGATGTCGCCCAAGCAGAGCAGCGAAGTGCTCAGCCGTGCGGTGAACGTGCTCGGCACGCCCTATCGCTGGGGCGGCAGCAGCCCGAAAAAGGGCTTCGACTGCAGCGGCCTGGTCAAGTATGCGTTCAACGATGTGGCAGATGTCGACCTGCCACGCACCTCCAATGCCATGGCCCAGGGCCAGGGCGTCAAGGTGGCCAAGGGCGACCTCAAGCCAGGCGACCTGATCTTCTTCAACATCAAGAGCCGTCGGGTCAACCACGTCGCCATCTACCTGGGCAACGACCGCTTCATCCACGCGCCACGCACCGGCAAGCGGGTGAGCATCGACAGCCTGGAGAAGCCTTACTGGCAGAAGCATTATGTTGTGGCCAAGCGGGTGCTGCCCAAGCAGCAACAGGCGCTGAGCCTGGCCAAACGCTGAAACGCCCAGCAGTCCCTGCGGGAGATCGCAGGGAACCATGATTGCGCGACCAGCGCGCACCCTGTGGGAGCGGCTTTAGCCGCGAAGCAAGCGACGCGGTGGATGGCACCGGCTTCGCCGGTGTTCGCGGCTAAAGCCGCTCCCACAGGGGCTGCGGTGCACTTTCAGTCTCTGTGGACGTTCCTAACCCACTATCAAACCCCGCGCCTCCAGCGCCCGCAGCGCCCCCTCCATCGTGCACATCCCCACCGCCGCACCGGCCTGCATCAGCGAATGAATCTGCGCCAGGCGCCCCTCGCGTATCAGGTTGCGCACCGCAGGCGTCGCCACCAGCACCTCCCGCGCCGCGACACGCCCGCCGCCTGATCGCCGAACCAGCAACTGCGCAACCACCAACCGCAGGGAGTCGGCCAGCATGCTGCGCACCAGCGGTTTTTCCTCCGCCGCGAACACCTCCACCAGTCGATCGATGCTGCTCACCGCCGACCGCGTATGCACCGTGGCCAGCACCAGATGCCCGGTTTCCGCGGCGCGCAACGCCAGGCGAATGCTGTGCAGATCGCGCAGCTCGCCGATCATGATCACGTCCGGGTCCTGACGCAGGGCACTGCGCAAGGCCTGGGCAAAGTCACGGCTATGCAGGCCGACCTCACGCTGGCTGACCAGGCTGCGCTGGTTGGCATGGATGAACTCGATCGGCTCTTCAAGCGTGACGATATGCAATGCGTATTCGCAATTAAGCCCATCGATTAGTGCCGCCAAGGTACTCGACTTGCCGCTGCCGGTGGCCCCACCCACCAGGACCAGACCATCCCGATACCGGGAGATGATTTGAAACACTTCCGTCAGTTCAAGCGCCGCCAGACAGGGCACGCTCGCGGGGATCAAACGCACGCTGGCGCTCGGGCCATTGCGCTGGCGGAACAGGTTCAGCCGAAAACGCCCCAGCCCATCCAGGCTCACCGCCAGGTCCAGCTCATCGCCGGCAGCCCACTGTCGCCGCTGCTCATCATCGAGCAAGGCAGCCATCCCGCCTTCCAGCACTCCTGCCGTCAGCAGCGGGAGGTCCAGGCGCTGCAACACCCCATCCACTCGCAGCAGCGGCCGCTCGCCTGCGGCCAGGTGCAGGTCGCTGGCACCGGCAGCCAGGGCCCGGCCCAACAGGTCGGTCACATCCATGAGACTCCCCAACGGCGATCAAGCAGGTAGAATGCCGCAGACCACAAAGCCTTCGGCGACGAACCATGTCCACCCTAGCAGACAACATTGGCGCCATTGCCACCCGCATCGACAGCGCGGCCAGGGCCGCCGGACGCGACCCGGCCAGCATCCATCTGCTGGCAGTGAGCAAGACCAAGCCCGCCAGCGCGATTCGCGAGGCCTACGCCGCCGGGCTGCGCGATGTGGGCGAGAACTACCTTCAGGAAGCCCTGACAAAACAACAGGCACTTTCCGACCTGCCCTTGATCTGGCACTTCATCGGCCCCATCCAGTCGAACAAGACCAAGGCCATCGCCGAGCATTTCGACTGGGTACATTCCGTGGACCGCCTGAAGATCGCCCAACGCCTCTCCGAGCAGCGCCCTGCCGGCCTGGCGCCGCTGAACGTCTGCCTGCAGGTCAACGTCAGCGGCGAGGACAGCAAGTCCGGCTGCGCGCCCGCCGAGCTGCCGGCCCTGGCCAAGGCTGTGAACGCCCTGCCCGGTCTGCGCCTGCGCGGCCTGATGGCGATTCCGGAGCCGACCGAGGACCGCGCCGAGCAGGAAGCCGCCTTTGCCATCCTGCGCCAGCTCCAGGCGCAGCTGAACCTCGGCCTGGACACCCTGTCGATGGGCATGAGCCACGACCTGGAGGCCGCCATCGCCCAAGGTGCGACCTGGGTCCGCATCGGCACCGCCCTGTTCGGCGCCCGCGACTACGGACAGCCCTGAATCCATGCTTAACTCACTCTTTCCTTCAAGGACCTGACATGAGCAAGACTCGTATTGCCTTTATCGGCGCCGGCAACATGGCCGCCAGCCTGATCGGCGGCCTGCGTGCCCAGGGCCTGGACGCCGCGCAGATCCGCGCCAGCGACCCGGGTGCCGAGACCCGCGCGCGGATCCAGGCCGAGCACGGCATCGAAGCCTTCGAAAGCAACGCCCAGGCCATCGAAGGCGTGGACGTGATCGTGCTGGCGGTCAAACCGCAGGTCATGAAGGCGGTCTGCGAAACGCTGAAGCCGAACCTCAAGCCCGGCCAACTGGTGGTGTCCATCGCCGCCGGCATCACCTGCGCCAGCCTGCAGGCCTGGCTGGGCGCGATACCGGTGGTGCGCTGCATGCCCAACACTCCGGCGCTGCTGCGCCAGGGCGTCAGCGGCCTGTACGCCACCGGGGAAGTGTCCACCGAGCAGCGCCAGCAGGCCGAACAACTGCTTTCGGCCGTCGGCACCGCCTTGTGGCTGGACAAGGAACAACAGCTGGATGCCGTCACCGCCGTCTCCGGCAGCGGCCCGGCCTATTTCTTCCTGCTGATCGAAGCCATGACAGCCGCCGGCGAGAAACTCGGCCTGCCGCGTGAAACCGCCTCGCAACTCACCTTGCAGACCGCCCTGGGAGCCGCCCGCATGGCGGTTGCCAGCGATGTCGACGCCGCCGAGCTGCGCCGCCGCGTGACCTCGCCGGCCGGCACCACGGAAGCGGCGATCAAGTCGTTCCAGGCCAGCGGTTTCGAGGCGATCGTCGAGCAGGCACTTCAGGCCGCGGCGAAGCGTTCCGCCGAACTGGCCGAACAACTGGGCAAATAAGGAGCCATTGATGAATGCATTGTCCGGCGCCGCGATCTTCGTGGTGCAAACCCTGGTCAGCCTGTACCTGGTGATCGTCCTGCTGCGCTTCGTGCTGCAACTGGTCAAGGCCGACTTCTACAACCCGCTGAGCCAGTTCGCCGTGCGCGCCACCCAGCCGCTGCTCAAGCCGCTGCGCCGGGTGGTCCCCAGCATCGCCGGCCTGGATACCTCCTCGCTGCTGCTGTCGATCCTGATCCAGGCGCTGCTGATGGCCTTCGTGCTGATGGTCACCTACGGTACCTTCGGCGACATCCTGCACCTGCTGATGTGGTCGATCCTGGGCATCACCTCGCTGTTCCTGAAGATCTTCTGGGTGGCAATGATCGTCATGGTCATCGTCTCGTGGGTCGCGCCGAACAGCCACAACCCCGCTGCCGAGCTGGCCTACCAGATCAGCGAGCCGGTGCTGGCGCCGTTCCGCCGCCTGGTGCCGAACCTCGGCGGCATGGACATTTCGCCGATCTTCGCCTTCATCGCCATCCAGGTGATCCAGTCGTTCCTGATGCCCCAGCTGGCGGCCTACGCCGGCATGCCACAAGAGCTGTGGCGGATGATCTGATCCGTACTGCATCCAGCGGCAAGCCTTTGCTTGCCGCTGGGGGTAGCGCTCTTTAGACTTACGCCTCCGTCAAGCGTGAGCAGGGTCGATGTCCACTGTCCTTCCCGAAGATTCCGTCGGTCTGGTAACACCGCAGATTGCCCGGTTCGATGAACCGCTGGCCCTGGCTTGTGGCCGCTCCCTGGCCTCGTACGAGCTCATCTACGAAACCTATGGCACCCTCAACGCCGCCGCCAGCAATGCCGTGCTGATCTGCCATGCGTTGTCCGGCCATCACCATGCCGCCGGCTACCATGCCGCCACCGACCGCAAGCCGGGCTGGTGGGACAGCTGCATCGGCCCCGGCAAGCCGATCGACACCAACCGCTTCTTCGTGGTCAGCCTGAACAACCTCGGCGGCTGCAACGGCAGCACCGGCCCCAGCAGCCTCAACCCGGCCACCGGCAAGCCCTACGGCGCCGACTTCCCGGTACTGACCGTGGAGGACTGGGTTCACAGCCAGGCGCGCCTGGCCGACCGCTTAGGTGTACAGACCTGGGCCGCCATCGTCGGTGGCAGCCTCGGCGGCATGCAGGCCCTGCAGTGGACCATCACCTACCCGGACCGCGTGCGTCACTGCGTGGACATCGCCTCGGCGCCCAAGCTGTCGGCGCAGAACATCGCCTTCAACGAAGTGGCGCGCCAGGCCATCCTCACCGACCCCGAGTTCCACGGCGGCTCGTTCCAGGACCAGGGCGTGATTCCCAAGCGCGGCCTGATGCTGGCGCGCATGGTCGGCCACATCACCTACCTGTCCGACGACTCGATGGGCGAGAAATTCGGCCGTGAACTCAAGAGCGACAAGCTCAACTACGACTTCCACAGCGTCGAGTTTCAGGTCGAGAGCTACCTGCGCTACCAGGGCGAGGAGTTCTCCGGCCGCTTCGACGCCAACACCTACCTGCTGATGACCAAGGCGCTGGACTACTTCGACCCGGCCGCGGCCCATGGCGGCGACCTGGCGGCAACCCTGGCCCATGTCACGGCGGACTACTGCATCATGTCGTTCACCACCGACTGGCGCTTCTCGCCGGCCCGCTCGCGGGAGATCGTCGACGCCCTGATGGCAGCGCGCAAGAACGTCTGCTACCTGGACATCGACTCGCCCTATGGCCACGACGCCTTCCTCATCCCGACGCCCCGCTACATGCAGGGTTTCGCGAACTACATGAACCGCATCGCCCTCTGAGGACCGCATGAGAGCCGACCTGGAAATCATCCAAGACTGGATCCCCGCCGGCAGCCGGGTCCTCGACCTGGGCTGCGGCAACGGCGAACTGCTGGCCTCCTTGCGCGAGCGCAAGAACGTCACCGGCTATGGCCTGGAGATCGACGCCGATAACATCGCCGCCTGCGTGGCCAAGGGCGTCAACGTCATCGAGCAGGACCTGGACAAGGGCCTGGGCAACTTCGCCAGCAACAGTTTCGACGTGGTGGTCATGACCCAGGCCCTGCAGGCCGTGGAGTACCCCGACCGGATCCTCGACGAGATGTTGCGGGTGGGCCGCCAGTGCATCATTACCTTCCCCAACTTCGGCCACTGGCGCTGCCGCTGGTACCTGGCGACCAAGGGTCGCATGCCGGTTTCGGACTTCATGCCGTATACCTGGTACAACACGCCGAACATCCACTTCTGCACCTTCGAGGACTTCGAGAACCTGTGCCATGAGCGCCACGCCAAGGTTCTCGACCGCCTGGCCGTCGACCGTCTGCACCGTAACGGGTTGGGCGGGCGGCTATGGCCTAATCTTCTAGGTGAGATCGGTATCTATCGGGTCAGCAGCCCGGGCCTGCAGGAGCATCAGCTCGCGGTCTGACCCCCGCGAACGGAGGAATGGGATCATGCGTCGACTAGCACTGTTTCTGATCAGCCTGTGCCTGGCCTTGCCGGTACTGGCTGCCGATGCCGCCAAGCCGGAGCGCAAGGAGGTGTTCGGCGATGTGACGGTCCACTACAGCGCCTTCACCTCGAGCATGCTGCAACCGGACATCGCCGCCGCCACGGGCCTGACCCGCAGCAAGAACCAGGGCGTGCTCAACATCGCCGTGCTCAAGGCCGAGAAGCCTTCGACAGCAGTGGTCAGCGGCACGGTGAAGGACCTGACCGGGCGCAGCAACCCGCTGTCGTTCAAGCAGATCACCGATCAGGGCGCGGTCTACTACATCGCCCAGTTCAAGATCGACCAGGCCGAGACCGTCACCTTCGATATCAACGTCGAAACCGGTGGCGTCAGCCATAAACTCAGCTTCAACCAGGAAGTGTTCCCAGGCGAATGATGAATCTTACGCAACTCGTATTGGCCAGCCACAACGCCGGCAAGCTCAAGGAACTGCAGGCCATGCTCGGCGAGTCCGTGCACCTGCGTTCGATCGGCGAATTCAGCCAGGTGGAGCCGGAAGAGACCGGCCTGTCGTTCGTCGAGAACGCCATCCTCAAGGCGCGCAACGCCGCACGCATCTCCGGCCTGCCGGCCCTGGCCGACGACTCGGGCCTGGCGGTGGACTTCCTCGGCGGCGCGCCGGGCATCTACTCGGCGCGCTACGCCGACGGCAAGGGCGACGCGGCGAACAACGCCAAGCTGCTCGAAGCCCTGAAGGACGTGCCGCAGGAGCAACGCGGCGCCCAGTTCGTCTGCGTCCTGGCCTTGGTGCGGCACGCCGACGACCCGCTGCCGATCCTCTGCGAAGGCCTGTGGCACGGCAGCATCCTGTTCGAGGCCAGCGGCGAGCATGGCTTCGGCTATGACCCGCTGTTCTGGGTCCCGGAGCGCAACTGCTCCAGCGCCGACCTCGCCCCGGTCGACAAGAACCAGCTCAGCCACCGCGCCCGCGCCATGGCCCTGCTGCGTCAACGTCTGGGCCTGGCATGACCGAAAAGCTGTTCGTGCAACCGGCGGGCCTGATCCTTCCCGAGCTCCCGCCGCTGTCGCTGTACATCCATATTCCCTGGTGCGTGCGCAAATGCCCGTACTGCGACTTCAACTCGCACCAGGCCGGTCCGGCGCTGCCGGAAGCCGAATACATCGACGCCCTGCTGGCCGATCTCGACCAGGAGCTGCCTGCCGTCCAGGGCCGCCCGATCAGCACGATCTTCTTCGGCGGCGGCACCCCCAGCCTTTTCAGCGCCGATGCGCTGGGTCGTCTGCTGCGCGGAGTCGAGCAACGCATCCCGTTCGCCCCGGACATCGAGATCACCCTCGAGGCCAACCCGGGCACCTTCGAGCAGGAGAAGTTCAAGGCCTACCGGCAGACCGGCATCAACCGCCTGTCCATCGGCGTGCAGAGTTTCCAGCCAGCCAAGCTCGAGAAGCTCGGGCGCATCCACAATGGTGCCGAAGCGGTGCGCGCCGCAGACATGGCCCGTGCGGCAGGCTTCGACAACTTCAACATGGACCTGATGCACGGCTTGCCGGACCAGTCGCTCGGCGACGCCCTGGGCGACCTGCGCCAGGCCATCGAACTGGCGCCGACGCACCTGTCCTGGTACCAGCTGACGGTAGAGCCGAACACGGTGTTCTGGAACCAGCCGCCCGAGCTGCCCGAGGACGATATCCTTTGGGATATCCAGGAAGCCGGCCAGGCGTTGATGGCCGAGCACGGTTACCGCCAGTACGAAGTCTCGGCCTACGCCCAGGCCGACCGTGCCGCGCGGCACAATCTGAACTACTGGCGCTTCGGCGACTTCATCGGCATCGGTGCCGGCGCCCATGGCAAACTGTCGTTCCCGGACGGACGCATCCTGCGCACCTGGAAGACCCGCCTGCCCAAGGACTACCTGAACCCGGCCAAGCCGTTCAAGGCGGGCGAGAAGCTGCTGCCGGCCGATGAGCTACCCTTCGAGTTCCTGATGAACGCCCTGCGCCTCACCGACGGAGTGGAAGCCGAACTGTTCAGCCTGCGCACCGGCCTACCCTTGGCACAACTGGCCGAGGCCCGCCGTGAAGCCGAACAAAAAGGCCTTTTGCAGGTCGAACCGGATCGGCTGGCCGCCACACCGCGCGGTCAGCTGTTCCTCAACGACCTGCTGCAGTACTTCTTGAATTAAGGATGACCCATGGACCTGGTACTTGACCTGCTCTCGACCGTTTCCCGCTGGAGCCGCAGCAACCTGTCAGAAATTTCGCTGGCCCTGGTGGGCTGCCTGCTGGTGCTGTTCGGCACCGACATCAAGGGCTGGGTGGAAGGCCGCCTGGGTGGCCTGGCCGGTGCCCTGCGGGTGCCGTTCATGGCGCTGCTGGTGATGATCGGCAGCGGCGCGGCACTGATCTATGCGACGCCGTGGATCGTGAAGGGGCTGGGGCAGTTCAACAACTATGCGCTGGCACCGGTGCTGCTGGTGGTGCTTGTATTGATTGGGGTCGTAGCTGATCGGCGGGGCTGAGTGCTGACACGACTTCGCAAGATTGAACCGCTCCTGTGGGAGCGGGTTCACCCGCGAAGCAGACAACACTATGGTTGGCACCGGCTTCGCCGGTGTTCGCGGGTAAACCCGCTCCCACAGAGTCCCTGACGGACCTGAAAACAACCAGGATCCGGATCAGCTTCCAGACGCGGCTCAGCGTATTCAGCAAACGCTTCATATGCCTTGGCCTCCGTGTTGGCTGGGCCAATCTTCCAGCGTCTGACCGGCACTTCGACGCCTTCGGAGATCATGTGAAGTCTCTCCAGTGAAGTGGCCAGGTGGGTGGCCCTTCGAGAAACTACCGGCGCGGTTCGTGGGCCGCGTCGAAGGGGTCGAGAATGAGTTCGTTTCCCGGCCCATCACTGGATTAATCCACATGAGAGCGGCGCCACTTTACGCCAGCAGAAAACTCAATGTTGTTACTGGCACGTTCACAGTTAATGCTGGATATTTCCACCATTGACGTAGTATCAAGGCAGCCCTAGTATCGCGCTTGTGAAGTCTCTCCAGTGATACTGAAGTAGGCAGGCCTAGGGCTCGTAACCCAAAGCCCGCATAAAAAAACCGCCCTTCGCCAGGCGGTTTTTTTTATGGATGCAGGCAGACCTGGCTGGCGCCCTGCCGATGTATCCCAAGGTGCACGGGGCGGCTTATCGGCGGGGCTGAGCGCTTGCTAAAAGCCGCCCTGGCGAGCCAGGACGGCTTCTCACCCGACTAACCCTTAGCGGGCATCGTCAAAGTGATCGCGCAGGAAGTCCCTGACGGACCTGAAAACAATCAGGATCCGGATCAGCTTCCAGACGCGGCTCAGCGTATTCAGCAAACGCTTCATATGCCTTGGCCTCCGTGTTGGCTGGGCCAATCTTCCAGCGTCTGACCGGCACTTCGACGCCTTCGGAAATCGTGTGAACCATCTCCAGTGAAGCGGCCAGGTGGATGGCCCTTCGAAAACTCCACCGGCGCGGTTCGTGGGCCGCGTCGAAGGGGCCGAGACAACGGATTGAATTCGTTCCCGGCCCGACACTGGAAAGAATCACATGGGAGCGGCGTGATCTTACGCTTTCTGAAAAGGTGAAGCTGTTACTCGCCCAGTCACACGTAATGCTGGATATTTCCACGATTGACGTGACCTCCAGGCAACCCTAGTATTTGAACCGTGAACTGTCTCCAGTGAAAGTGAAACACGCAGGCAGAGGATTCGTAACCCGAAGCCCGCATAAAAAAACCGCCCTTCTCAAGGCGGTTTTTTTGTACCTGCAATCTCGCAGGCTTGAAGGACAGCGCCGAACGAATCCGGCTCAGCTCACCTTCTCGAACTTCAGATCCCACACCCCATGCCCAAGGCGCTCACCGCGACGCTCGAACTTGGTGATCGGCCGTTCTTCCGGGCGTGGCACGTAGGCGCCATCGGCCGCCTGGTTGCGATAGCCTGGCGCTGCGCTCATCACTTCCAGCATGTATTCGGCATAGGGCTCCCAGTCGGTCGCCATGTGGAATACGCCACCGGGCTTGAGCTTGCGGCGCACCAGCTCGGCAAACTCCAGCTGGACGATCCGGCGCTTGTGATGACGCGCCTTGTGCCACGGATCCGGGAAGAACAGCATCAGGCGATCGAGGCTGTTGTCGGCCACGCAGCGGTTGAGCACTTCGATGGCATCACAGTCGTACACCCGCAGGTTCTTCAGGCCCTGGGTCAGCACGCCATTGAGCAACGCGCCGACACCCGGACGGTGCACTTCGACACCGATGAAGTCCAGCTCCGGCGAGGCGGCGGCCATTTCCAGCAGCGAATGGCCCATGCCGAAGCCGATCTCCAGGGTGCGCGGCGCCGAACGGCCGAACACCTGGTCGTAGTCCACTGGGCTATCGGTCAGCGGCAGGATGAACAGCGGACCACCCTGCTCCAGGCCGCGTTGCTGGCCTTCGGTCATGCGCCCGGCACGCATCACGAAACTCTTGATGCGGCGGTGCGGGCGGGCTTCGCCGTCTTCGGTGATCGGCGTTTCTTGCGATTCAGTCATCTGGGGCTCTTACTTGATCAGACCTTCCAGCGGCGAGGACGCGCTGGCATAGAGTTTCTTCGGCATGCGCCCGGCGAGATACGCCATGCGGCCGGCAAGGATGGCGTGCTTCATGGCCTCGGCCATCATTACCGGCTGCTGGGCATGGGCGATGGCCGAGTTCATCAGCACCGCCTCGCAGCCCATCTCCATGGCGATGGTTGCGTCGGAGGCGGTACCCACGCCGGCATCGACCAGCACCGGCACCTTGGATTCCTCGAGGATGATCTGCAGGTTGTACGGGTTGCAGATACCCAGGCCGGTGCCGATCAGGCCGGCCAGCGGCATGACGGCGATGCAGCCGGCTTCGGCCAGCTGGCGGGCGATGATCGGGTCATCGCTGGTGTAGACCATCACGTCGAAGCCGTCCTTGACCAGTACTTCGGCGGCCTTGAGGGTTTCGATCACATTAGGGAACAGGGTCTTCTGGTCGGCCAGCACTTCCAGCTTCACCAGCGTCCGCTCCTCGTGGGACTTGTGGCCGTCGAGCAGCTCACGGGCCAGGCGGCAGGTACGCACCGCCTCGACCGCATCGAAGCAGCCCGCGGTGTTCGGCAGGATGGTGTACTTGTCGGGCGACAGCACATCGAGCAGGTTCGGCTCGCCCGCGTTCTGGCCGAGGTTGGTGCGACGCACGGCCACGGTGACGATCTCGGCACCCGAGGCCTCGGTGGCCAGGCGGGTTTCTTCCATGTCACGGTACTTGCCGGTGCCGACCAGCAGGCGCGACTGGAAAGTGCGCCCGGCCAGGACGAAAGGCTTGTCGCTGCGAACGTTGCTCATCGATGTTCCTCAGGAAAGGTTACGGGGCTTTGGATGAATCGGCGGGATGCGCTCAACCACCGCCAATGGCATGAACCACTTCGACCTGGTCGCCTTCGCTCAATCGCGTGCTCTCGTGCTGGCTGCGCGGCACGATGTCCAGGTTCAGTTCCACCGCCACCCGGCGGCCGGCCAGCTCCAGCCGGCCCAGCAGCGCCGCGACGCTCTCGCCCTCGGGCAGTTCGTAAGGTTCACCGTTCAATTGAATGCGCATGCGCACGGCCACCATTATTCTTTGGGGCCCGCATTCTAGCCCCGATCCACCCCGCAACCCAAGGGCGATGCGCGCCATTAGTCGCGATTGTGGACCGTTCGGTCAGCCCAGGCGCCAGGCGGCCAGGCCCAGGCACAGCCAGCCAGCGAGCAAGCACAGGCCGCCCAGCGGAGTGATCATGCCGAGCTTGCCCAGACCGCTCAGGGTCAGTACGTAGAGGCTACCGGAGAACAGCACGATACCCACGGCGAACAGACCGCCGGCCCAGCCGACCAGGCGCCCCGGCAGGTGCGCCGAGAGCACCGCCACCGCGAGGATCGCCAGGGCGTGCACCAGCTGGTAGGTCACGCCGGTATGGAAGATCGCCAGGTAGTCGGCGCTGAGACGGCTCTTCAGGCCATGGGCGGCGAAGGCGCCGAGGGCAACGCCGGTAAAGCCGAAGAACGCGGCGAGCATCAGGAAGCTGCGAAGCATGGGACGACTCCTCGGGAGGGGTCTGTATAATGGCCCGTTCCAACGGTCCGGCCAAGCCATCACCATGCTGTCATCTCTCCTGCGCCGTCTTTCCCGCGCCCTGCTCTGGTTCGCAGCCGGCAGCGCCGCCGTGGTCCTGGTGCTGCGCTGGGTTCCACCGCCCGGCACCGCGCTGATGGTCGAGCGCAAGGTGGAGTCGTGGTTCAGCGGCGAACCCATCGACCTGCAACGCGACTGGACGCCGTGGGAGGACATCTCCGATGAACTCAAGGTCGCGGTCATTGCCGGCGAGGACCAGAAGTTCGCCAGCCACTGGGGCTTCGACATCCCGGCGATCCAGGCGGCGCTGGCCTACAACGAGCGCGGCGGCAAAGTGCGTGGCGCCAGCACCCTGACCCAGCAGGTGGCCAAGAATATGTTCCTGTGGTCCGGACGCAGCTGGCTGCGCAAGGGGCTGGAAGCCTGGTTCACCGCGCTGATCGAACTGTTCTGGTCGAAGGAGCGGATTCTCGAGGTCTACCTGAACAGCGCCGAATGGGGCAAGGGCGTGTTCGGTGCCCAGGCCGCGGCACGCTATCATTTCGGCGTGAACGCCAGCCGCCTGACGCGACAACAGGCCGCACAGCTCGCGGCGGTGCTGCCGAGCCCGATCAAGTGGAGTGCCAGCCGGCCAAGCGCGTATGTGGCGAGCCGGGCGGGCTGGATTCGCCGGCAGATGAGCCAGCTGGGCGGGCCGAGCTACCTGATGCAGCTGGATACTTCGCGCAGGCTTTGAGACCTGGCTTTCGTGGGAGCGGGCTTGCCCCGCGATAGCCGATTCATTCGCAACATCGCCATCGCGGGGCAAGCCCGCTCCCACGCTCCCGCCACATTCTCGGCAGACAAAAAAGCCGCTGTCTCTTGCGAGAACAGCGGCTTTTTCACTCCAGCCAGGCGCCGATCAGATCGCGATCAGTGCCTTGACCTTGTTCATCGCGTTCTTCTCGAGCTGGCGAATACGCTCGGCCGAAACGCTGTATTTCTCCGCCAGCTCATGCAGCGTGGCCTTTTCCTCGGCCAACCAGCGCTGATAGAGGATATCGCGACTGCGATCATCCAGGCCTTGCAGCGCTTCATGCAGGTTGCTGGTGGAGTTGTCGCTCCAATCGGCATCCTCGAGCTGCACTGCCGGGTCGTAGCGGTGGTCTTCCAGGTAATGCGCGGGCGACTGGAAGGCGCTGTCGTCGTCGGCTTCGGCCGCCGGGTCGAAGGCCATGTCCTGGCCGCTCAGACGGCTTTCCATCTCGCGCACTTCACGGGGCTCGACGCCGAGGCTTTCGGCCACGCGATGCACTTCGTCGTTGTTCAGCCAGGCCAGACGCTTCTTCTGGCTGCGCAGGTTGAAGAACAGCTTGCGCTGGGCCTTGGTGGTGGCCACCTTGACGATGCGCCAGTTGCGCAGGATGAACTCATGGATCTCGGCCTTGATCCAGTGCACCGCGAAGGACACCAGACGCACGCCCATTTCCGGGTTGAAACGCTTTACCGCCTTCATCAGGCCGACGTTGCCTTCCTGGATCAGGTCGGCCTGGGCCAACCCGTAGCCGGCGTAGCTACGGGCGATGTGTACGACGAAACGCAGGTGGGCCATCACCATTTGACGAGCGGCCTCGAGATCCTGCTCATAGTAGAGACGCTCGCCCAGATCACGCTCCTGCTCCGGCGACAGCAAGGGGATGCTGTTGACCGTGTGCACGTAGGCTTCCAGGTTTGCACCGGGAACCAGGGCATAGGCAGGTTGCAACGATGTGGTCATTCAAGTACCTCCGGCTTACAGACTCGTGCCTTGTGGGCACTGCCAGCATAGACAAGGAACCGTTGTACAAGTTCCAGGATGAAAAATTTGTCAATACTGGCCATGAAACATTTATCGCGGTGCCAGCTCGTTCAAGTGACGAGCGACGGCGATCCATGCACCGATATACCCTAACAGCACCGCCCCGATCAAGAGTGAAAGGCCATCCGAGGCCGGCACGCCACCCAGGGCAAAATCACTGCCATACAGGCCGGACAGCCCGACCACCGCGTCGTTCAGCCAGTTCAGGCCGAACGCCAGGATGCCCCAGGCCAGCACGCCCGCACCCAGGCCGTACAGCGCGCCCATGTACAGGAAAGGCCGGCGCACGTAGCTGTCGGTGCCGCCGACGAGCTTGATCACTTCGATCTCGACCCGGCGGTTTTCGATATGTAGACGAATTGTGTTACCGATTACTAACAGCAGAGCGGAAATCAGCATCACCGCCAGGCCGAAGACGAACCGGTCACCCAGCTTGAGAATCGCCGCCAGACGCTCGACCCACACCAGGTCCAGCTGCGCCGCTTCCACCCGAGGCAGCTCGGACAGGCGCTGGCGCAAGGCCTCCAGGGCGGGTTTGTCGACCTCGGTCGGGGTTACCACCACCACGCCGGGCAGTGGATTGTCCGGCAGCTCGCGTAGCGCCTCGCCCAGGCCCGACTGCTGCTGGAACTCTTCCAGCGCCTGCTCGCGACTGACGTACTGGGCCTCGGCGACGCCCGGCATGCCCTTGATCTCGTCACGCAGGGCCTCGCCGTCGCGGCTGCTGGCGTCGAGCTTGAGGTAAAGCGAGATCTGCGCCGCGCGCTGCCACGAACCGCCGAGTTTCTCGACGTTCTTCAGCAGCAGCGAGAGGCCCATGGGCATGCTCAGCGCCACGGCCATCACCAGGCAGGTGAAGAAACTGCCGATCGGCTGCTTGGCCAGGCGGCGCAGGCTGTCGGCCAGGCTGGCGCGGTGGCTTTCCAGCCAGGCGTGCAGCAGGGTGCGGAAGTCCGGGCCGTCGTCGTCGTGGTCGCCGCGCTTCTTCTTCGCCGGTTGCGGGTCGGCGGCTTTCGGCGCCACGCGCTCGGAAACCTTTGGTGTACGTGTGGTGCTCATTGCCCGGCCTCCCCATCGCCGATCAAGCGGCCGCGTTGCAGCGTCAGCATGCGGTGGCGCATGCGCGCGATCAGCGCCAGGTCGTGACTGGCGATCAGTACCGTGGTGCCCAGGCGATTGATGTCCTCGAACACGCCCATGATCTCGGCGGCCAGGCGCGGGTCGAGGTTACCGGTGGGCTCGTCCGCCAGCAGCAGGGCCGGTTGGTGGACGATGGCGCGGGCAATGCCCACGCGCTGCTGCTGGCCAGTGGACAGGTCGGCCGGGAACAGCTCGCCCTTGTCGCTCAGCGACACGCGCTCCAGCGCCGAATCCACGCGCTTGGCGATCTCGGCCTTGGACAGCCCGAGGATCTGCAGCGGCAGGGCGATGTTGTTGAACACCGTGCGGTCGAACAGCAGCTGGTGGTTCTGGAACACCACGCCGATCTGCCGGCGCAGGAACGGGATCTGAGCGTTGCTGATCTGGCCCAGGTCCTGCCCGGCCAGCAGCAGCTTGCCGCTGGTCGGACGCTCCATGGCCAACAGCAGGCGCAGCAGGGTGCTCTTGCCGGCGCCGGAGTGGCCGGTGACGAACAGGAACTCGCCACGACGCGCCCGGAAGCTCAGTTCGTGCAGGCCGACGTGGCCGTTGGGATAGCGCTTGGCTACCTGTTCGAATCGAATCATGAAGGTTCCCGCTCGGCGAACAGCGCCTTGACGAAAGGTTCGGCCTCGAAGGTGCGCAGGTCGTCGATACCCTCGCCCACACCAATGAAGCGGATCGGGATGTTGAACTGCTTGGCCAGGGCGAAGATGACGCCGCCCTTGGCGGTGCCGTCCAGCTTGGTCAGGGCCAGGCCGGTCAGCTCGACGCTCTGGTTGAAGTACTTGGCCTGGCTGATGGCGTTCTGCCCGGTACCGGCATCGAGCACCAGCAGCACCTCGTGGGGCGCCTCGGCGTCGAGCTTGCCGATCACCCGACGGACCTTCTTCAGCTCTTCCATCAGGTTGTCCTTGGTGTGCAGGCGGCCGGCGGTGTCGGCGATCAGCACGTCGACGCCACGGGCCTTGGCGGCCTGCACGGCGTCGAAGATCACCGAGGCCGAGTC
Organism: Pseudomonas sp. 2hn; assembly: GCF_019646095.1. Classification (NCBI taxonomy): domain Bacteria; kingdom Pseudomonadati; phylum Pseudomonadota; class Gammaproteobacteria; order Pseudomonadales; family Pseudomonadaceae; genus Pseudomonas; species Pseudomonas sp. 2hn. The sequence continues at coordinate 5,555,532 of NZ_CP081016.1, forward strand.
GGCGCCGGTGTGCTGGGCGATCACCGGGATCTGGTTGCGTTCGCCCCAGACCTGTAACTGCTCCACCGCCGCGGCGCGGAAGGTGTCGCCGGCGGCGAGCATGACCTTCTTGCCTTCGAGCTGCAGCTTCTTGGCCAGCTTGCCGATGGTGGTGGTCTTGCCGGCGCCGTTCACGCCGACTACCAGGATCACGTAGGGCTTGCTCTGCGCCTCGATCTTCAGTGGCTGCTCGACCGGACGCAGCAAGGCGGCCAGCTCGTCCTGCAGCGACTTGTACAGGGCGTCGGCGTCGGCCAGCTGCTTGCGGGCGACCTTCTGCGTCAGGTTCTGGACGATGGTCGAGGTGGCCTCGACGCCGACGTCGGCGGTCAGCAGGCGGGTCTCGATCTCGTCGAGCAGGTCGTCGTCGATGACCTTCTTGCCCAGGAACAGGCTGGCCATGCCTTCGCCAATGCTGGCGCTGGTCTTCGACAGGCCCTGCTTGAGGCGGGCGAAGAAGCCTTGTTTGGCGGGCTCGGCGGCGACTGGCGAAGGTTCCGCGGCAGCCGGCGCGACAGGCACTTCGGGTTCAGGCTCGACCACGGGAGCAACCACCACCGGGGCGGGCTCGGGCACCACCACCTCAGGGGCCGGGCGCTCGGGGATGACCGGCGGCGCCTTGGCTTCGAGGTCTGGCACCAATGCAACCGGCTCTTCCGCGACCGGCAGCACCAGGTTGCTCACGGGTGCAGGTGGCGCTGGCTCAACCACGACCGTCGGCAGGTCCGCCGCATTCGCGGGCAAGCCCTCTGCCACAGGAGCCTGCGGCGCTTGTACCTGAACAACAGGCTCAGGCTCGACCACCAGGGCAGGCTCGACCGGGACTTCCACCGGCACAGGCTGGATGGGTTGCACCACCTGTGGAGCAACCGGTTCAGGCTCGGCCGGCACGCTTACTGGCGCAGGCTGGGGTGCTTCAGCCAGCGGAGCGGGCTGCTCGGCGGGAGGCTGCTGTACCACCGGCGCCTCGACGGGCGGTTGAGGGGCTTGCGGCTGTTCGGCGACAGGTTGTTCCGGCTTCTTGCGGAACCAGCTGAACAGGCCTTTCTTCTCGCCAGCCGCGGCCGGCGCTTTTTTGTCGTCGTTGGAACCAAACATGGAAGACGGCTATCTCAGGGTAGCGATGCGCCAGCAGTGGCGCACCGGGAATTCTTGAGTCACGCAGAACAGACTACTGTGAAGCCAGCGGGTTCATGCGCAACGTTTTGTCGTAAGGGCCTGCGGGCCAGAACGGCGACAGGCATGGTCGCCAGGCAACCGGATCAGTATCCTAGCACCTCCTGGCCCGCCGACGCTAAACCCAAGCGGGCCGCCGAACAGGTTGAACACCGTATGAATGCTCTAGCCCGCCGCGCCGCTGGCCTGTTGCTCGGCACGCTGTGCCTGCCGCTGGCGGCCTTCGCCGCCGATGTGCAACCCACCCACGAATTCATCCTCGACAATGGCCTGAAGGTGGTCGTGCGCGAGGACCACCGTGCGCCGGTGGTGGTTTCGCAGATCTGGTACAAGGTCGGCTCCAGCTACGAGACGCCGGGCCAGACCGGCCTGTCCCATGCCCTGGAACACATGATGTTCAAGGGCAGCGCCAAACTCGGCCCCGGCGAGGCCTCGCGCATCCTGCGCGATCTCGGCGCCGAGGAGAACGCCTTCACCAGCGACGACTACACCGCCTACTACCAGGTGCTGGCCCGTGACCGCCTGCCGGTGGCCTTCGAGCTGGAAGCCGACCGCCTGGCCAGCCTGCGCCTGCCGGCCGACGAGTTCAGCCGCGAAATCGAGGTGATCAAGGAAGAGCGCCGCCTGCGCACCGACGACCAGCCCAACGCCAAGGCCTTCGAGCTGTTCCGCGCCATGGCCTACCCGGCCAGCGGCTACCACACCCCGACCATCGGCTGGATGGCCGACCTCGAACGCATGAAGGTCGAGGAACTGCGCCACTGGTACGAGTCCTGGTACGCGCCGAACAATGCCACCCTGGTGGTGGTCGGCGACGTCAAGCCTGACGAGGTGAAGGCCCTCGCGCAAAAGTACTTCGGCCCCATCCCCAAGCGCGCCGTGCCGCCAAGCAAGCTGCCGCTGGAGCTGGCCGAGCCGGGCCTGCGCCAGCTCACCCTGCACCTGCGCACGCAACTGCCCAGCCTGGTCTACGGCTTCAACGTACCGGCCCTGGCCACGGCCAAGGACCCGCGCGGCGTCAACGCCCTGCGCCTGATCTCGGCCCTGCTCGACGGCGGCTACAGCGCCCGCATGCCGGCGCGCCTGGAGCGCGGCCAGGAACTGGTGGCCGGCGCCTCGTCCAGCTACAACGCCTTCACCCGCGGCGACAGCCTGTTCATGATCTCGGCCACGCCCAACGTGCAGAAGCACAAGACCCTGGCCGAAGTGGAGAAAGGCATCTGGCAGCTGCTCGACGAACTCAAGACCACACCACCGACCGCCGAGGAACTCGAACGCGTGCGTGCCCAGGTGATCGCCGGCTTGGTCTACGACCGCGATTCCATCAGCAGCCAGGCCACCACCATCGGCCAGCTGGAGACCGTCGGCCTGTCCTGGAAGCTGATCGACAGCGAGCTCGACGACCTCAAGCGCGTGACCCCGGAGGACATCCAGGCCGCCGCCCGCACCTATTTCACCCGCGAACGCCTGAGCGTTGCCCATGTACTGCCCGAGGATTCCGCCCATGAGTGATCGCAGCGCACCGCGCTACACCCTGTTCGGCCTGGCGATCATCGTGCTGGTGGTGGCCGTCGCCGCGCTGCTGGCGCGCCCGGCCCAATCCGACAGCCAAGGCAAGGCAGACACCGCGGCCCGCCCGGCCAACACCCTGCAATCGCTGGCCGAACTGGACGGCAAGGCCCCCAGCCGGCGCCAGCTGAACATCCAGCACTGGACCACCGCCGAAGGCGCCCGCGTGCTGTTCGTCGAGGCCCGCGAGCTGCCGATGTTCGACCTGCGCGTGACCTTCGCCGCCGGCAGCAGCCAGGACGGCGGCACCCCGGGCCTGGCCACCCTGACCAACGCCATGCTCAACGAGGGCGTGGCCGGCAAGGACGTTACCGCCATCGCCGAGGGCTTCGAAGGCCTGGGCGCCGACTTTGGCAACGGTTCGTACCGCGACATGGCCGTGGCGTCGCTGCGCAGCCTCAGCGCCAGCGACAAGCGCGAGCCGGCGCTGAAGCTGTTCACCGAGGTGGTGGGCCAGCCGACCTTCCCCGAGGATGCCCTCAAGCGCATCAAGAACCAGCTGCTGGCCGGTTTCGAGTACGAGAAGCAGAACCCGGGCAAGATCGCCGGCAAGACCCTGTTCGCCAACCTCTATGGCAAGCACCCCTACGCCAGCCCCAGCGACGGCACCGCCGAAACCATCCCCGGCATTACCCTGGAACAGCTGCGTGGCTTCCACGCCAAGGCCTACTCGGCCGGCAACGCGGTGATCGCCCTGGTCGGCGACCTCAGCCGCGGCGAAGCCGAAGCCATTGCCGCCCAGGTCTCCGCCGGCCTGCCCAAGGGCCCCGCCCTGGCCAAGCCCGAGCAACCGGTCGAACCCAAGCCGGGCGCGACCCATATCGACTTCCCGTCCAAACAGACCCACCTGATGCTGGCCGAGCTGGGCATCGACCGTAACGATCCGGACTGGCCGGCCCTGTCGCTGGGCAACCAGATCCTCGGTGGCGGTGCCTTCGGTACCCGCCTGATGAGCGAAGTGCGCGAAAAACGCGGCCTGACCTACGGCGTGTACTCGGTGTTCAGCCCGATGCAGGTGCGCGGCCCGTTCATGATCAACCTGCAGACCCGCGCCGAACTCAGCGAGGGCACGCTCAAGCTGGTCCGGGATATCCTTGCCGACTACCTCAAGAGCGGCCCGACCCAGCAGGAACTGGACGATGCCAAGCGCGAACTGGCCGGCAGCTTCCCGCTGTCCAACGCCAGCAATGCCAGCATCGTCGGCCAGCTGGGCGCGATCGGCTTCTACAACCTGCCGCTGAGCTGGCTGGAAGACTTCATGCAGCAGTCCCAGGCGCTGACCGTCGAGCAGGTCAAGGCCGCCATGAACAAACATCTGGCGGCGGACAAGCTGGTGATCGTCACCGTCGGCCCGAAGGTGGCCCAGCAGCCCCTGCCGGCCCCCACTGACAAACCCGCCGAGCAGCCGCTCGGCGTACCGGAGCACTAATGGCAAGACCCAACACCTCAGCGCGCCCGGCACCGGGCGCCAGCAAGGGCCCCGGCCAACTGCGCATCATTGCCGGCGAGTGGCGCAGCCGCCGCCTGGCCGTGCCGGAAGGCGAAGGCCTGCGGCCGACGCCTGACCGCGTGCGCGAGACCCTGTTCAACTGGCTGGCGCCGCACATCGAAGGCGCCCTGGTACTCGATGCCTTCACCGGCAGCGGCGCGCTGGTGCTCGAGGCCTTGTCCCGCGGCGCCGAGAACGCCGTGGCGCTGGACAGCAACCCGGCGGCCATCGCCAACCTCAAGAACAACCTCGAGCTGCTGCGCTGCCCGCGTGGGCAGATCCTGCAGACAGACGCCCTGCGCTACCTGCAAGGCCCGGCCAAACAGCAGTTCGACGTGGTGTTCCTCGACCCGCCGTTCCACCAGGACCTGCTGGCCAACACCTGCAACCTGCTGGAGCAGGGCCAGTGGCTGCGCGAGCAGGCGTGGATCTACACCGAAAGCGAAGCCTTACCCTCCTCGCTGCCGATGCCGGGCAACTGGCGCCTGCACCGCGAGAAGAAGACCGGCCAGGTGCACTACGCGTTGTGGCAACGAGCGGGCATCGACCAATAGCGCAGGTACAGCGGCGGTGTTTCATGGCACTCTAGGCAGGCACACCACGAGTCGCCCAGCATGCCCAGTCTCACCGCCACCTTCCGCCCGGCCACCGGCCTGTCCAACCCCCACCTGCAGACACTGTGGGGGCCCCTCTGGCGCAAGCTCCCGGACCTGCCGCGCAACCGCGAGCGCCTGTGGCTGGCCGACGGCGACTTCCTCGACCTCGACTGGCACGGGCCACACCAGCCCGACACGCCGCTGGTGCTGGTACTCCACGGCCTCACCGGCTCGTCCAACTCACCCTACGTCAAAGGCCTGCAACTGGCCTTGCAGGGGCGTGGCTGGGCCAGCGTTGCGGTGAACTGGCGCGGCTGTTCGGGCGAGCCCAACCTGCTGGCACGCAGCTACCACTCCGGGGCCAGCGAAGACCTGGCCGAGACCATCCGCCACCTGCGGGCGCAGAGGCCCCTGGCGCCGCTGTATGCCGTGGGCTACTCGCTGGGCGGCAATGTGCTGCTCAAGTACCTGGGGGAAAGTGGCTCGGCCAGCCAACTGGAAGCGGCGGTGGCGGTGTCGGTACCATTTCGCCTGGACCAGTGCGCCGACCGCATCGGCCTGGGCTTCTCGAAGATCTACCAGGCGCATTTCATGCGCGCGATGCTGGCATACGTGCAGGACAAACAGCGGCACTTTCAGGACAAGGGGCACCATGAAGGGCTGGCGACCCTGGAACGCCTGGGGCCGTTGCATAACCTGCGCACCTTCTGGGATTTCGATGGCAAGGTGACCGCGCCACTCAATGGCTTCAGCGATGCCCATGACTACTACCGCCGGGCATCCAGCCGCTACTACCTGGGGGAGAACCGCACGCCGACGCTGATCATCCATGCCAGCGATGATCCGTTCGTGTTCGGTCACAGCCTGCCGGCTGTGGATGAACTGGCGCCACTGACTCAGTTCGAACTGCACAGTCGTGGTGGTCATGTCGGGTTCGTCGAGGGCAGCCTGCGCAATCCGGGGTATTACCTGGAGCGGCGTATTCCGCAATGGCTGATGGACGGGCGCTAGACCCCATCCAGGAACAAGGCTGAGGGAGGGCTTCGTGGGAGCGGGCTTGCCCCGCGATAGCATCAGCGGGCCCGCTCCCACCTCACGAATTACTCGCCAGTGGCCACGCCACGCTGCGGATCGTTGATCCACTCACTCCACGACCCGGCATACAGCCGCCCCAGCGGATACCCCGCCAGCGCCAGGGCAAACAGGTTGTGGCAGGCGGTCACGCCAGAGCCGCAATAGGCCACCAGGTCCTCCGGCGAACGGCCGGCCAGCTTCTCGGCAAAACGCTGCTTCAGCGTGTCGGCCGGCAGGAAACGCCCGTCGGCGCCAAGGTTGTCGGTGAACGCCGCGCACTGGGCGCCCGGAATGTGCCCGGCCACCGGGTCGATCGGCTCCACCTCGCCACGAAAACGCGGCAACCCGCGGGCATCGATCAGGGTCAGCGCCGGATCGTCCAGGCGCTTGCCCAGGTGCGTGGCGTCGATCAGCAGCTTCATGTCCGGCTCGCCGCTGAACGTCCCCTCGCGACGTACGGGCGGGTCCAGGCTCAATGGCAAGTGGGCGGCGTGCCAGGCCTTGAGGCCGCCGTCGAGGATGAACACCGCCTCGCGCTTGCCCAGCCAGGCCAGCAGCCACCAGGCGCGCGCGGCGAAGGCGCCGGGGCCGTCATCGTAAAGCACCACCTGGCTGTCGTTGTCCACGCCCCACTCGCGCAGGCGCTCCACCAGCCGCTGCGGATCGGGCAACGGGTGACGCCCCGTGCGGCCCTTGACCACCGGCCCGCTCAGGTCACGCTCGAGGTCGGCGAAATGCGCCCCGGCGATATGCCCCTCGGCATAGCTGCGTTGGCCGTAATCGACGTCCTCCAGGGCAAAGCGGCAATCGAGGATCACCAGGCCGGGCGCGTCCAGGCGTTCGGCCAGCTGTTGCGGGGTGATCAGTTGCGCAAGGGGCATGACAATCTCCTGATGAATGGCTCGAAGACCCCGGATCACTGCTCCAGGGCCTGGTTGAACGGAACGTGGAACTCATCGCACAACGCCTGCACCGCGGCACGCGAGCCTGGGGTGACATACCCCAGTTCCAGCACCACCACCTGATAGACGCCGCGCATGAACGCTTCTTCACCCAGGTGCGCGCAATGCTCACGGGTGGTGCTGAGAAAACGCACCCAGGAGGTCAGCACGATCCACGCGTTGATGGTCAGCGACTCGATCTGCGGGCCGTCCATGCTCAAGATGCCGGCCTCGACGAAGCCGCGGTAGATCGCCTGTCCCTGCAGCAGACAGCGCCGCGAGAAACGCCGGTAACGGGCGGCCAGCTCCGGGTCGCTGTCGAGCAGGTGCTCCAGGTCGCGGTGCAGGAAACGGTAGTTCCACATCGCCGCCAGCAGCGCCTTGAGGTAGAAGCGCTTGTCCTCGACGGTGGCGATGCGGCCCTGGGGCGGGCGCAGGAAGCTGTCGACCAGCTCTTCGTACTGGTTGAACAGCACGGCGATGATCGCCTGCTTGTTGGGGAAGTGGTAGTACAGGTTGCCGGGCGAGATCTCCATGTGCGCGGCTATGTGGTTGGTGCTGACGCAACGCTCGCCCTGCTGGTTGAACAGCTCCAGGCTGCTCTGCACGATGCGCTCTCGGGTCTTCATGCGCGGGGCCATGCTCAGCTCCAGTCTCCAGCTTGATTGATCGGGCTCATCTTACGGCTTCCCGCAGGTCGGGTGCACCGCCGGCCAGGTGAAAAAGAGTGCACCATCGTACCAATTAGAGTATATGCTCTATTCACTTATCACCCCCGGAGCCGCCATGACCTCGCCTGCCGTCCTCCCCCCTGTGCAATCCGACCTCGACCTGCAAGCGACGTTCGACGCCCTGCGTCGGGCCTTCGCCGACAACCCGATGCCCCCGGCCGCGCAGCGTCGGCAGTGGCTGAAAAGCCTGCGCGAGGCGCTGCTGGCCGAGCAGGAGACGCTGATCGCGACCATCGACGCCGACTTCAGTGGCCGCAGCCGCGACGAGACGCTGATCGCCGAGCTGATGCCGTCGGTCCTCGGCCTGCGCGACGCGGAAAAACAGCTGGGGCGCTGGATGCGCGCCTCGCGGCGCAAGGTCGGCCTGGCCTTCCAGCCCGCCAGCGCGCGGGTTGAGTACCAGCCACTGGGGGTGGTGGGGATCATCGTGCCGTGGAACTACCCGTTGTTCCTCGCCATCGGCCCGCTGACCGGCGCCCTGGCCGCCGGCAACCGGGTGATGCTCAAGCTCAGCGAGTCCACGCCCGCCAGCGGGCAGGCCATCAAGGACCTGCTCGGGCGTGTATTCCCCAGCGACCTGGTCAGTGTAGTACTGGGCGAGGTGGAGGTCGGCCAGGCCTTCGCCCGCCTGCCTTTCGACCATCTGCTGTTCACCGGGGCAACCAGCGTCGGCCGCCACGTAATGCTAGCCGCCGCGCAGAACCTCACCCCGGTGACCCTCGAGCTGGGCGGCAAGTCGCCGGCCATCGTCTCGGCCGACGTGCCGCTGGACACCACCGCTGAACGCATCGCCTTCGGCAAGACCCTCAATGCCGGGCAGACCTGCGTCGCCCCCGACTACGTGCTGGTGCCCCGCGAACGCCTGGACGCCTTCGCCGACGCCTACCGGCGCGCCGTGCGCCGCTTCTATCCGCGCCTGACCGACAACCCCGACTACAGCGCGATCATCAACGAGCGCCAGCTCGCTCGCCTCAATCGCCTGCTGGACGATGCCCGCGAGCAAGGCGCCCAGGTGGTCGACCTCTACCCCGACGAGCCCCGCCAGGGCCGCCATCTGCCGCCACACCTGCTGCTGCAGGTGCACGACGGCATGCAGGTGATGCAGGACGAGATCTTCGGCCCGCTGCTGCCCCTGGTGCCCTACGACCGCCTGGACGACGCCCTGGCCTACATCAATCAGCGTCCCCGGCCCCTGGCGCTCTACTATTTCGGCTACGACAAGGGCGAGCAGGCACGGGTACTGCGCGACACCCACTCCGGCGGGGTCTGCCTCAACGACACCCTGCTGCACGTGGCCCAGGATGACCTGCCGTTCGGCGGCGTCGGCCCGTCCGGCATGGGCCACTACCATGGCCACGAGGGTTTCCTGACATTCAGCAAGGCCAAGGCCGTGCTGGCCAAGCAGCGCATCAATGCCGCCAAGACGATCTACCCGCCCTATGGCAAGGCCTTGCAGCGCCTGGTCTACAAGCTGTTCATCCGCTGAGTGCCGGCGCCTGTGCATCGCCGCGACCTGCTCAGGTTCAGCTTCGGCGCCAGCCTGTTCCTGGGCGCCACCAGTTTGGTCGGCTGCTCGCCGCAGACGGCCTCGCCCGGTTATCAGGTCCTGCGCGATGATGACCTGCCTCTGCTGCAGGCCCTGATACCCGTCGTGCTGGCGGGTACCCAGGCTTCCACCGAATGGGTGCTGCACAGCCTCGACCACAAGCTGGCGGCGCTGTCGCCCGCCATGCTCAAGCTGACCCGGCAACTGTTCGACGTGCTCACCCTGCCCCTGACCCGAGGGCCGCTGACCGGTATCTGGGGCGGCTGGGCCAGCGCCACGGACAGCGAGCTGGAGCGCTTTCTCGAACGCTGGCGGGACAGTTCGCTGAACCTGCTGCGCCAGGGTCATGCCTCGCTGCTGCAACTGCTGCTCATGGCCTGGTACGAACGCCCCGAGGCCTGGGCGGCCTGCGGCTATCCAGGACCGCCGAAGATCTGACCTGTCACATACTCCTGTGGGAGCGGGCTTGCCCCGCGAACACCGGCAAAGCCGGTACCAGGCACAGCGCTGCCTGCTTCGCGGGGCAAGCCCGCTCCCACGAACTGCCGACTCGCAAAACAAAAAAGGGAAGCCAAATGCCCGTCCCCGACCCGTTTCGCCAAGGCCTCGCTCGAGGCTGGATCACCCACGATGGCTCGCGCCTGGAGCAGGACCTGAGCCTCGAAGCCGACGTCGCCGTGATCGGCAGCGGTGCGGGCGGCGCCACAACCGCCGAACGGCTGAGCGCGGCCGGCCTGAAGGTGCTGCTGATCGAAGAAGGCCCGCTGAAGACCAGCAGCGACTTCCATCTGTTGGAACACGAAGCCTATGCCGACCTCTACCAGGAGGGCCTCGGCCGCCTGAGCAAGGACGGCGCCATCACCATCCTGCAAGGCCGGGCGGTGGGCGGCACCACCCTGGTCAACTGGACCTCGAGTTTCCGCACGCCGCCACAGACCCTGGAACACTGGGCCCGCGAACACGGGGTCAAGGGCCTGGACAGCGACAGCCTGAAACCCTGGTTCGAACGCATGGAGCAGCACCTGGGCATCAGCCCCTGGATGATGCCGCCCAATGCCAACAACGACGTGTTGCGTCGCGGCTGCGAGGCACTCGGCCTGCGCTGGGCGGTGATCCCGCGCAACGTGCGCGGCTGCTGGAACCTGGGCTACTGCGGCATGGGCTGCCCGGTCAACGCCAAGCAGTCGATGCTGGTCACCAGCATTCCGGCCACCCTTGAGCAAGGCGGCGAACTGCTCTACCTGGCCCGCGCCGAGCGCTTCAGCCACGACGGCCAACGCATCGACCACCTGCAATGCCAGGCCCTGGACGCCCAGGGGATCCAGCCCACCGGCCGACAGGTGCTCGTGCGTGCCCGGCATTACGTACTGGCCGGCGGCGGCATCAACAGCCCGGCGCTGCTGCTGCGCTCCGGCGCGCCCGACCCTCACCAGCGCCTGGGCAAACGCACCTTCCTGCACCTGGTCAACTTCAGCGCCGCGCAGTTCGAGGCGAAGATCGACCCGTACTACGGCGCGCCGCAGTCGATCTACAGCGACCAGTTCCAGTGGCAGGACGGCGTCGCCGGCCCGGTCGGCTACAAGCTCGAAGTCCCGCCACTGCACCCGGCCCTGGCCAGCACCCTGCTCGGCGGCCATGGCCCGGACAATGCCCTGCGCATGGCCGAGCTGCCCCATACCCACGTGATGCTGGCGCTGCTGCGCGATGGTTTCCACCCGGACAGCCCCGGCGGCCAGGTGGAGTTGCGTGGCGATGGCTCGCCGGTGCTCGACTATCCGGTCACCGACTACCTGCGCGACGGGCTGCGCCGGGCCTGGCACAACATGGCGCAGATCCAGTTCGCCGCCGGTGCCCGCCGGGTGCTGCCGGTGCATGCCGATGCCCGGTATGCCGACAACCCGGTACACGCCAAGGCATTGATCGACAACCTGCCCCTGGAACTGTTTCGCATGCGCCTGGGCAGCGCCCACGTCATGGGCGGCTGCGCCCTGGGCGAGGATCCGCGCCAGGCGGTGTGCGACAGCCTGGGCCGGCATCACCAGCTGGAAAACCTGTCGGTCCACGACGGTTCGCTGTTCCCCACCAGCATCGGCGCCAACCCGCAGCTGTCGGTCTATGCCCTGACCGCCCTGCTCAGCGAGGCGCTGGTCGGCCGCCTGGCATCCGGCGCATGACAGCCAATAGCCATGCTGTCTATAGTGCCATCGACCAGCCACGCGACTTGGCCGGGCGCAATCGCTGCGCTACCATCCGACTCCCCAACGCACTCCAGCCAGGATGACGCGATGAACCGAGTGTTGTACCCGGGTACTTTCGACCCCATTACCAAAGGCCATGGCGACCTGGTCGAGCGTGCTTCGCGCCTGTTCGACCACGTGATCATCGCCGTGGCGGCCAGCCCCAAGAAAAATCCCCTGTTCCCCCTGGAACAGCGGGTAGCGCTGGCCCGCGAGGTCACCAAGCACCTGCCCAATGTCGAAGTCATCGGCTTCTCTTCGTTGCTGGCGCATTTCGCCAAGGAGCAGAACGCCAATGTGTTCCTGCGCGGCCTGCGTGCGGTATCCGACTTCGAATACGAGTTCCAGCTGGCCAACATGAACCGACAGCTGGCGCCGGACGTCGAGAGCCTGTTCCTCACGCCGTCCGAGCGCTATTCGTTCATTTCCTCGACGTTGGTCCGGGAAATCGCCGCGTTGGGCGGTGATATCAGCAAGTTCGTCCACCCGGCGGTGGCCGACGCACTGACTGAGCGCTTTCGCAAGTAAGCCGCGCGGTCACGATGTCGCGCCCGCGTGCACTGCGGGCGCGAATCCGGCACAATTGTGCCCATCGCTTTGAAACATGCCCGGGCCCAACGCCCCGGCCGGAGTCCCCATGTCCCTGATCATCACCGACGATTGCATCAACTGCGACGTCTGCGAACCCGAGTGCCCGAACGCCGCCATCTCGCAAGGCGAAGAGATCTACGTGATCGACCCGAACCTGTGCACCCAGTGCGTCGGCCACTACGACGAGCCCCAGTGCCAGCAGGTCTGTCCGGTGGACTGCATCCCCCTGGATGAAGCCCACCCGGAAACCGAAGACGAACTGATGGCCAAGTACCGCCGGATCACCGGCAAGGCCTGATGCCGTTCGTCGCCGCGCTTCGCCACGCAGCCCTCGGCGCCCTCCTGGCGCTGCTGGCCCATGGCGCCCTGGCCGCCGGGCCAGGCCAGGCGGCGATCGCCAGCCCGCACGCTGAAGCCACCGCGGCGGCAAGGCAGATCCTGCAGCAGGGCGGCAACGCCTTCGATGCCGCCGTGGCCATCGCCGCCACGCTGGCCGTTGTCGAGCCCTATGGCTCCGGCCTTGGCGGTGGCGGCTTCTTCCTGCTGCGCGAGAGCGCCGACAGCCCACGCTATGCCTTCCTCGACGCCCGTGAGCGCGCCCCGGCCGCCGCCCGGGCCGACATGTACCTCAAGGACGGCCAGGTGCAGGCGGGCCTGTCGGTCAATGGCCCACTGGCCGCGGCCATCCCCGGCCTGCCCCAGGCGCTGGCCGACCTGGCCGCGACCCACGGCAGGCTGCCGCTCAAGGACAGCCTGGCCCCAGCCATTCGCCTGGCCAACCAGGGCTTTGCCGTCGATCGCATCTACCGCGACCGCGCAACCATGCGCCTGAGTGCCCTGCGCGACAATGCCGAAAGCGCCCGGCTGTTCCTCGCCGACAACGACGTACCGGCGCTCGGCACGGTGATTCGCCAACCGGAACTGGCCGCGACCCTGCTGGCGTTGGCCGAGCATGGGCGCGACGGTTTCTACCGTGGGCCGACGGCCCACCGGCTGGTCGATGGCGTGCGCCAGGCCGGCGGCGTCTGGACCCTCGATGACCTCGCCGGCTACCACACTGCCTGGCGCGAGCCGCTGCGTTATCAGCTGGCCGACCAGCGCGAGCTGATCAGCAGTCCGCCGCCCTCGGCCGGTGGCGTGGCCCTGGCCCAGAGCCTGGCCATGCTCCAGCGCCTGCCCTGGCAGAGCGCCGAACCCATGCAGCGCAGCCATTATGTGATCGAAGTGCTGCGCCGGGCCTACCGCGACCGCGGGCTGCTGGGCGACCCGGACTACGTGGCCAACCCCATCAACCGCCTGCTGGCGCGCCAGTACCTGACCGGCCTGGCCGACAGCATCGACGTGCGCCAGGCCACCCCCAGCAACGCCCTGCCGCCTTCGCCGGCCTGGCGCGAGGGCGACCACACCACCCACTTCACGGTGATCGACGCCGACGGCAATGCGGTGTCCGCCACGCTGTCGGTCAACCTGCCGTTCGGCGCGGCGTTCAGCGTGCCGGGCACCGGCGTTGTGCTGAACAACGAGATGGACGACTTTGCCGCCGATCCCACCGGCAGCAACAGCTATGGCCTGGCCGGCAGCCCGGCCAACGCGGTGGCGGCGGGCAAGCGACCCTTGTCGAGCATGAGCCCGACCTTCATCGAAAGCCCAAGGCAGTTCGCCAGCTTTGGCACGCCCGGCGGAAGCCGGATTCCGAGCATGGTGCTGCTGTCGGTGATGGGGTTCCTCGAAGGGCGGCCGGTGACCGAGTGGCCGGCGACGCCGCGCTACCACCATCAGTACCTGCCGGACGTGGTGGAGCATGAGCCGGGGACGTTCAGCGCTCAGCAGAAGGCCGAGCTTGAGGAGCGTGGATATCGGCTGAAGGATGTCGGGCGCCAATACGGGAATCAGCAGGTGCTGTATTGGGACAAGGCTGGCGGGACCGTGGAGGCGGCCAGTGACCCCAGGGGTGTAGGGCAGGCGGCGGCAGTCGACTGATCCGGCCCTATCGCGGGGCAAGCCCGCTCCCACGACTGGCTTGGCTCGCTTTCGTGGGAGCGGGCTTGCCCCGCGATAGGGCCTGAGGCATCAGCGCTGGCATTTTGGGCAGAACACGCTCGCCCGCTGCCCCAGCTTCACTTCACGCAACTCGGTGCCACACACCTTGCACGGCTGCCCACCGCGCCCATAGACGAACAATTCCTGCTGGAAATACCCCGGCTGGCCATCGCCACCGATGAAGTCGCGCAAGGTGGTCCCGCCCTGCTCGATGGCTGCCGTCAGCACCTGCTTGATCTCGATAGCCAGCTTCAGGTAACGCGCCCGGGAGATCCCACCTGCCTCGCGGCGCGGGTCGATCCCGGCGGCGAACAGTGCTTCGGTGGCGTAGATGTTACCCACCCCCACCACCACCGCGTTGTCCATGATGAACGGCTTGACCGCCATCGACCGACCTCGGGACAGCTGGAACAGCCGCTCGCCGTCGAACAGGTCGGTCAGCGGCTCCGGCCCCAGGCGAATCAGCAGTTCATGGTTGAGCGGATCGACGCTCCAGAGCATGGCCCCGAAACGGCGCGGGTCGGTATAGCGCAGCATCAGCCCTGACTCGAGCTCGATATCCACATGCTCGTGCTTGGCCGCCGGCAAGCCCAGTTCGACCAGGCGCAGGTTGCCCGACATACCCAGGTGGCTGATCAAGGTGCCGACCTCGGCGTTGATCAGCAGGTACTTGGCGCGGCGCTCGACGCTGACGATACGCTGCCCCGACAGGCGCACGTCGAGGTCTTCCGGGATCGGCCAGCGCAGGCGCCGGTCGCGAACCACCACACGACTGACCCGCTGCCCTTCCAGGTGGGGCGCGATGCCGCGCCGCGTCGTCTCGACCTCTGGCAGTTCCGGCATGACTCAGTGCCCGCCCATTTCGCGGATGTTCTGCTTGAGCTGCTCGAAGTCGTATTCGGTCAGGCCGATGTAATCCAGCACCAGCGGGCCAACCATGTTCCACTCGTGGTCGACGCTCTGGTTGCCCAGCACGCGGTAGGAGGCGCAGATGTGCTCGGACATCTTCAACACCGCCAACAGGTTCTTCAGCTGGGTCTGGGTATTGCGCGAGGACTCGTCGCGGAACACCGCCAGGGCGTTGTGGTGGTTGGCGATGGCGGCGCTGATGTGCTCCGGCAGGCGCCAGGACTTGGCGGTGAAATAGCCGACCACAGAGTGGTTGGTGTTGAACACGCGGTTCTCGGTGTCCACCACGCGGACCTCGTCATTGGCCTTGGCGTAGGACTCTTCCAGCACTTCCATGTAGTTGGGGAAGCGCTTGTGCATCAGCGGCACGCCGCAGTCGTGGAACAGGCCCAGGGTATAGGCCTCGTCCACCGCCTGGATGCCGGTGCGCTTGGCCAGGGTCAGGCAGGTCATGGCCACGTCCTGGGCGGTGTCCCAGAACGGGTTGAGGGTGACGATGGTCTCGTCGGTCATTTCACCCCTGATCGACTGGGCGTTGATCAGGTTGATGATCGAGCGGCTACCCAGCAAGTTCACCGCGCGCTGGATCGAGCCGATCTTGTTCGCCAGGCCGAACTGCGCCGAATTGACCAGTTTCAACAGGGCGCCGGACAGACCGGGATCCTGGCTGATCAGCTTGGCGATGGTCTCCAGGTCCGGATCGGGCATGTACTGCTCGAACTGCAGGTCGACCATGATCTGCGGCTGCGGCGGGATGGTGATGCCCTGCAGGGCTTGCTGAATCTGTTCGGCGGTAAGTTCCTGGGACATTCGTGCATTCTCGCTGGGGACGGGGGATTCTAACCCTGTACGCCGGCAGGGTAACTATCAGTGGATCGTTGGATCCAAGAATTTCTTTAGCCTGCCGGAGCCGGTCGGCCCCAAGACGAGGCTCGCGCTTGGTCGCGCCCACCAGCGAAGCCGAGGCCAACACGGTATACTCCCGCTCTTTTTTCCCGGAGCGACGTCATGTCCCTGCCCAGCCTTCGCCTCAAAGCCAATGCCGACCGCCGCCTGCGCGCCGGCCACCTGTGGGTCTACAGCAATGAAGTCGACGTCGCCGCGACCCCGCTGCAAGGCCTGAAGGCCGGCCAGCAGGCCATCCTCGAAGCCGCCAACGGCAAGCCCCTGGGCGTGGTGGCCATGAGCCCGAACAACCTGATCTGCGCCCGCCTGCTGTCGCGCGACGTCAAGCTGCCGCTGGACAAGTCGCTGCTGGTGCACCGCCTGAACGTGGCCCTGTCGCTGCGCGAGCGCCTGTTCGACAAGCCGTGCTACCGCCTGGTCTACGGCGACTCCGACCTGCTGCCGGGCCTGGTGGTCGACCGCTTCTTCGACATCCTCGTGGTACAGCTGGCCTCGGCCACCATGGAAGCGCACAAGGACGACGTCATCGCCGCCCTGGTCCAGGTCCTCAAGCCTAGCGGCATCCTGTTCAAGAACGACTCCGCCGCCCGTGACGCCGAAGGCCTCGGCCGCTATGTCGAGACCGTCTACGGCGAAGTGCCGGACTGGGTCGCGCTGGAAGAGAACGGCGTGAAGTTCGAAGCCCCGGTGCGCGAAGGCCAGAAGACCGGCTGGTTCTACGACCACCGCATGAACCGCGCCCGCCTGGCCCCCTACGTCAAGGGCAAGCGCGTGCTCGACCTGTTCAGCTACATCGGCGGCTGGGGCGTGCAGGCCGGCGCATTCGGCGCCAGCGAAGTATTCTGCGTGGATGCCTCGGGCTTCGCCCTCGACGGTGTCGAGCGCAACGCCGCGCTGAACGGCATCAGCGAGAAGCTGACCTGCATCGAAGGCGACGTGTTCGAGGCCCTGCGCGAACTGAAGGCCGCCGAAGAGCGTTTCGACGTGATCATTGCCGACCCGCCCGCCTTCATCAAGCGCAAGAAGGACCTGAAGAACGGCGAGGCCGCCTACCGCCGCCTCAACGAACAGGCCATGCGCATGCTCACCAAGGACGGCATCCTGGTCAGCGCCTCGTGCTCGATGCACCTGCCCGAGGACGACCTGAACAACATCCTGCTGACCAGCGCCCGCCACCTGGACCGCAACCTGCAAATGCTCGAGCGCGGCGGCCAGGGCCCGGACCACCCGGTGCACCCGGCGATCGCCGAAACCCGCTACATCAAGAGCATCACCTGCCGGTTGCTGCCCAACAGCTAAGCGGCGTTTCTTTGAGACTGCTGCGCAGCCTTTCGCGGCACAAGGCCGCTCCTACAGTATCTGAGTCGCCCCTGATAAACGGGGTTACGCGGTCACTGTAGGAGCGGCCTTGTGCCGCGAAAGGGCCGCAGAGCGGCCCCGGCTCCTTCAAACGCTCACTCTCATGCGCGCCAACCGCTACCGCCTGAAGTCCGGCACCAATTCCTGCCCATCGATGCTGAGCGTCTTGTAACGCGGAGCCACCAGTTTCACCGCGCCCTCGCGAATGCCCCTGGCCAGGCCCTCGAGGTTTTCCATCTTGCCGCTCAGGCTGCCCACCTCACGCCACTCGCGCTCCTCCCAGGTGAACACGAACACACTCGATGCATAGGTGTGCCGTGGGATCATCAACACTTCATTGTGCCCATCACCATCCAGATCGACCGCCCACAAGTAGCATCCCTTGCCACCGCACTGGCTTTGAGCAAGCGTCGAATCGGCCAGTGACTCGCTGGTGGACTGCTCCGGCCCCAGCCACTCGAACTTCGGACCATACGTTTCGACCACCTCCGGCCGACGTACCTGCGCCATCAACGCCAGCAATTGCTCGCGGCGACTCGCATCGAACAATTCATCCGTTTCCAGCCGCTTCTCCAGTTGCTCGAAGGCTGCACGCCCAGGCTGACCGAGGTCGCGGTACAAGGTCCCGGCATCGAACTCGGTAATCGGCGTGCGTCCACCGAGAAGGCGCTCTACCTGACTTTTCGCACTCAACACCTGCGGGTCGAGCAACGGTGTATAGAACAGCACTATCAGCACCGCGCTGAGCAAGGCGATCAACGGGTTGCTCAACCGCAGGCTATTCAGCCAGGCCTGCCGTGAGCTCGCCACCGCCCACACCGCCGCCAGGCTGTGCGCCAGCATCACACCCACCAACAGCATGGCCATGATGCGCGATGGGGTCAGGCCGTACTGGTCGATGCGCATCCAGCTGGCATAAGCCGCCAGGCCCACCAGTACCGGCAGGCACAGCAGGCTGGCCTCGACCAAGCGTTTGAGCGGCGCAGGATAGGCATTGCCCTGATGGCCGTCCTGAAACACGCCATTGGCCAGGAACAGGTTGATACCTGCCAGCACCAACAGCAGAGCGGTCGAATAGCCCGTGTCCCACACCGGCTGCAGGCCGCTGAAGGGCAGTGTCAGGGTGAACACCACGGCGATCAGCGCACTCAACGGCAACAGGAAGCGACAGAGTGTCAACAGGATGCCGCGCAACAACCCAATGACCTTCTCGTTGTCCCGCCCCATGCGCATCCCCAGGGAGAACACCACCGGCAGCACCAGCCAGAGAAACACCGGGGACTCCACCGCGTCCGTAACCTGCGGTATGCCGAGCATGCCGAACAGCAACGCACACAACCACAGCAGCTGCCAGAACAGGCCGGTCAACAGTTGCGCCAGGAAAAGGATGAACACGTTGTTCCAGGCATGCCGGAACAGGTCCTCATAGCGCGGCCGCCCATTATCGCGGGTCGGCCAGGCAAGAATGAACGCGGTGCCGATATAGCCCAGCACGACGGCGGCCAGGAACCAGGTCTGCTGCAGCCAGCCCATGCGCCCGCTATCCAGGACCCAGGCGCTGATCCCGCTGATCAGCAGGGTCAGGCCCAGCACCAGCCAGCCGGTGCCACGCTGGCGCACCGCGTTGCCGAGCAGTTGCAGGTTCACGCCGGCCACGACCACCGCGGCGCACAGGGCTACCGACAGGTTGAAGCCAAGCAGCTCGCCTTGCCCCTTCACGGTGGTGAGCAGCACCAGGCCCTGGATCAGGCCGATGACGACGTAGAACAATAAGGAGCGACTTGGCGCTGGCATTGCAAATCCTTTTGGCCAGTAGAACAGGAAGCGCGCAAGTCTACCCAAACCCGTCCGGACCACGCCAAGGCCTTTACCTTGCGGGCTGGCGACAGCCAATTGTCACAACGCCATTCCCTCACGGGCGCGGCGGTGTAGAATCGAGCCATTCATCGCCAGACATCCCCGGCGGGTTTATGAGCTCTGGTCGAGCCTGCGGCGATCCCGCGCGGTCCTTCGACCCCCATCCGTGCCAGCGGCAACCGGCCCAGGCGTTCAGGACAAGAGAAGCTCACTCCCCTAGTTAGAGACCTGATTAAGCCGCCAGGAGCGCTCCATGCCTGATTATCGTTCCAAGACTTCCACCCAAGGCCGCAACATGGCCGGCGCCCGTGCCCTGTGGCGCGCCACCGGGATGAAGGACGAAGACTTCAAGAAACCGATCATCGCCATCGCCAACTCGTTCACCCAGTTCGTCCCGGGGCATGTGCACCTGAAGGACCTGGGCCAGCTGGTCGCCCGCGAGATCGAACGCGCCGGTGGCGTGGCGAAAGAGTTCAACACCATCGCCGTGGACGACGGCATCGCCATGGGCCACGACGGCATGCTGTACTCGCTGCCCAGCCGCGAGATCATCGCCGACGCCGTCGAGTACATGGTCAACGCCCACTGCGCCGACGCCATCGTCTGCATCTCCAACTGCGACAAGATCACCCCCGGCATGCTGATGGCCGCCCTGCGCCTGAACATCCCGGTGATCTTCGTCTCCGGCGGCCCGATGGAAGCCGGCAAGACCAAACTGGCCAGCCACGGCCTGGACCTGGTCGACGCCATGGTCATCGCCGCCGACTCCTCGGCCTCGGACGAAAAAGTCGCCGAGTACGAGCGCAGCGCCTGCCCGACCTGCGGTTCGTGCTCCGGCATGTTCACCGCCAACTCGATGAACTGCCTGACCGAGGCCCTGGGCCTTGCCCTGCCGGGCAACGGTTCGACCCTGGCCACCCACTCGGACCGCGAGCAGCTGTTCCTCACCGCCGGTCGCACCATCGTCGAGCTGTGCAAGCGCTACTACGGCGAGAACGATACGTCGGTACTGCCGCGCAGCATCGCCAACTTCAAGGCGTTCGAGAACGCCATGATGCTCGACATCGCCATGGGCGGTTCGACCAACACCATCCTGCACCTGCTGGCTGCAGCCCAGGAAGGCGAGGTGGACTTCGACCTGCGCGACATCGATCGCCTGTCGCGCAAGGTGCCGCAGCTGTGCAAGGTGGCGCCGAACATCCAGAAGTACCACATGGAAGACGTGCACCGCGCTGGCGGCATCTTCAGCATCCTCGGTTCGCTGGCCCGTGGCGGCCTGCTGCACACCGACCTGCCGACCGTGCACAGCCCAAGCATGGAAGAAGCCATCGCCAAGTGGGACATCACCCAGACCGATGACGAAGCCGTGCACACCTTCTTCAAGGCAGGCCCGGCCGGCATCCCGACGCAGACCGCGTTCAGCCAGTCGACCCGTTGGGAAACCCTGGACGACGACCGCGAGAACGGCTGCATCCGCAGCTTCGAGCACGCCTACTCGCAGGAGGGCGGCCTGGCCGTGCTGTACGGCAACATCGCCCTGGACGGCTGCGTGGTGAAGACCGCCGGCGTCGATGAGTCGATCCACGTGTTCGAAGGCACCGCGAAGATCTTCGAGAGCCAGGACAGCGCCGTGCGCGGCATCCTCGCCGACGAAGTGCAGGCCGGCGACATCGTCATCATCCGCTACGAAGGCCCGAAAGGCGGCCCGGGCATGCAAGAGATGCTGTACCCGACCTCGTACCTGAAGTCCAAGGGCCTGGGCAAGGCCTGCGCCCTGCTCACCGACGGCCGTTTCTCCGGCGGCACCTCGGGCCTGTCGATCGGTCACGCCTCGCCGGAAGCGGCAGCGGGCGGCGCCATCGGCCTGGTGCGCGATGGCGACAAGGTGCTGATCGATATTCCCAACCGTTCGATCAACCTGCTGGTCAGCGACGAAGAGCTGGCCGAACGTCGCGTCGAGCAGGACAAGAAGGGCTGGAAGCCGGCCGAGGTGCGTCCACGCAAGGTGACCACCGCGCTCAAGGCCTATGCCCTGCTGGCCACCAGCGCCGACAAGGGCGCAGTGCGCAACAAGGCAATGCTCGAAGGGCTGTGAGGCTCTGACGGCATCACCAGCGTGGGAGCGGGCTTGCCCCGCGATGCGGTGTATGGCACCGGCATAGCCGGTGATCGCGGGGCAAGCCCGCTCCCACGTTTCCCCAGTCAAATCAAGGAACTATGTTTTTGTTCCATTAGAGCGGGCATACCCACCAATGAGGTCGACGCGTTACTGTTGCGCGACCTTTTCCGACTTGCCGTCATAGCGCTTGCGCCACTCGCTGAGGATCTCGTCGCGGTTCTTCGAGGCCCAGGCGAAGTCGTTCTTGATCAGGCGCTGCTCGTAGTCCGCCGGCAACTCGGTCTGCGGCTTGGCGATGCCCGGCGCGGCGAGCACGGCGAAGTTCTCCTTGTACAGCTCCATGGCCGCGGGGCTGGCGGAAAAGTCAGCCAGACGCCTGGCGGCATCGGCCTTTGGCGAGCCCTTGATCACTGCGGTAGCTTCGATCTCCCAGCCCAGGCCTTCCTTGGGCAGCACGATATCCAGCGGCGCGCCCTGGCGCTTGAGCTGCACGGCCGGGTACTCGAACGAGATGCCGATCGGGAATTCACCGGCGGCCGCCAGCTTGCACGGCTTGGAGCCGGAATGAACGTACTGGCCGATGTTTTGGTGCAGCGCATCCATGTAGGCCCAGCCCTGCGGTTCGCCGAAGGTCTGCAGCCAGGCGCTCACATCCAGGAAGCCGGTGCCGGACGAGGCCGGGTTGGGCATGACGATCTTGCCCTTGTACTCAGGCTTGGTCAGGTCCTGCCAGCTCACCGGCTTGCTCAGGCCCTGCTTCTCGGCCTCGACGGTGTTGAAGCAGATGGTCGCGGCCCACACGTCCATGCCCACCCAGGCCGGCGGGTTGGCGGCGTCGCGGTAGTTGGGCGAGATCTTGCCCAGGTCCTTCGGCGCATAGGCTTCGAGCATGCCGTTCTGGTCGAGGATGGCCAGGCTGGAAGCGGCCAGGCCCCACACCGCGTCGGCCTGCGGACGGTCCTTCTCGGCCAGCAGCTTGGCGGTGATGATGCCGGTGGAGTCGCGCACCCACTTGATCTCGATGTCGGGGTTGGCCTTTTCGAAGGCCTGCTTGTAGCTCTTGAGCTGCTCGGCCTCGAGGGCGGTGTAGACCGTCAGCTGGGTCGCGGCCGAGGCCTGCAGGCTGAAGACGGCGGATACGGCAGCGGCAAGTGCGAGGGGCTTGAACATGATGCGGTTCCTATCAGTGTGGGCAGTCGGTCAATGGCCTGGGGCGCGCTGGCGCCAGGCCTGGGAGCGGCGCAGCAGGCCGCGTGAGGCACCGGCCAGCAGCAAGGATGCGGCGGCGCTGGTGAGCAGGATCAGGGTCGACATGGCGGCGGCGCCGCCGACGTTGCCGGCGTCGTCCATGTTCAGCACGGCGACGGCGGCGAGGATGGTGTCGGGGCTGTATAGAAAGATCGCCGCCGACACGGTGGTCATCGCCGAGACGAACAGGTAGCGGATGATGTCCAGCAGCGCCGGCAGGCAGATCGGCACGGTGACCCGCATGAAATGCTTGTACAGCGGTGCCTTGAGCGACAGCGCGACGGCCTCGAACTCGCCATCGAGCTGGCGCAGGGCCGTGGTGGCGGTCATCTGCGCGGTGGTCAGGTAGTGGGCGATGGTGCACACCACCAGCAGCGCCATGCTGCCGTAGAACACATGCAGCGGGTTGCCGTTGAGGTTGAAGAAGAACACGTAGCCCAGGCCCAGCACCAGGCCAGGCACCGCCATCGGGATAAAGCTCAGCAAGCGCAGCAGCTGGTTGAGCAGGCGCTGCCCTTGGGCCTTCTCCATCAGGTAGGCACCGGTGAAGACCACCACACTGCCTACCAGCGCGGTGCCGATGGCCATGGTCACGCTGTTGCGGTAAGCCAGCCAGCCGCCACCGGCGGTGTCCTCGAACATGTAGTGCTTGAGCGACAGCGACAGGTTGTACGGCCAGAACTTGACCAACGACGAGTACACCGCCATGCCGATCACCGCCAGCAGTGCCGCGCACACCAGCAGCACGATGGCCAGGAAGCAGCCATCGCGCAGCCGCGACGGCTTGGGCTCGAACACCTGGGCGCGGCCGCTCATGGCCTCGCCCTGGCGGCGGCGCAGCCAGGCATCGACGGTGAAGCTGAGCAGTGCCGGTACCAGCAGCACCATGCCGATCAGCGCGCCGCGACCGAACTGTTGCTGACCAACCACCGCCTTGTAGGCTTCCAGGGCCAGTACCTGATAATCCCCACCCACCACGACAGGCACGCCGAAGTCGGTGATGGTCAGGGTGAACACCAGGCAGAACGCGGCGAACACCGCCTGGCGCGTGGCCGGCCAGGTGATGCTGAAGAATGCCCGCGCCGGCCCCGCCCCCATGCTTGAGGCAGCGTCGAACAGCCGTGCGTCGGCCAGCGACAGCGCCGAAAGCAGGATCATCAGGGCGTGGGGGAAGGTGTAGATGGCCTCGCCGAGAACGATGCCCCAGAAACCGTAGATATTGTCGCTGAACAGCCCACGCAGCAGGCCTTGGTTGCCGAACAGGTACACCAGCGCGATGGCCGGCAGCATCGATGGCGCCAGCAGCGGCAGCAGCGAGATGCCGCGCCACAGGCCCTTGGCCGGGATCAGCGTGCGTTGCAGGGCATAGGCGAACAGGTAGGCCAGCGGCACGACGATGGCGGCGACGGTGAACGCCACCGACAGGCTGTTGCCGAGCAGCCAGTGGAAGTTCTCGCTGGCGAACAGCTCACGGGCAGCCGGCAGTCCGCCGCCCTGCCCGGCTTCGGCGCTGAAGCCGCGCCAGAAGATCGCCAGCAGCGGCATCAGCACCGCCAGCACCAGCAGGATCAGCAGCAGGCTCTTGCCACCGACCACGAACAGGCGGTCCCCCAGGGCGACACCGCTGCGAGGTGCGGCCTTGGCGGCGGTGAGCGGCAGGGTCATCGGCGCGGCCATCTCAGGCGAACACCTGCAGGCTCTGCGGCGGCAGCGCCACCCAGATGTCCTGCGAACCCAGGCGCGGCATCGCCTCTGGCGCCAACTCCGCGAGCAACGCGTGGCCCGGCAGGGCCTTGAACTCGAAGCTCATGCGGCAGCGGTTGCCGAGGAAGGTGATCTCGCGGACCTTCGCCGGGAACAGGTTTTCCTCGTGTACCACCGGGTTGACGGTGATCGCCTCGGGCCGGCAGAACAGCCGGCCGCTGCTGGCACCGGCGGCATTGGCCGCCAGGCGCATGTGCAGGCCGCCGACCTGGGCATGGCTGTCGCCGCTGCGCTGGAACGGCAGCCAGTTGCCCTGGCCGACGAATTCGGCGACGAACGGCGTGGCCGGCTGGTCGTAGATTTCCTGGGGCGTGGCGTACTGCTCGACCTGGCCGTTGTTCATCACGGCGATGCGGTCGGCCATCAGCATGGCCTCGTCCTGGTTATGGGTGACCATCAGCGTGGTGATACCCAGCTGGCGCTGCAACTGGCGCAGTTCGGTACACAGGTGCTCGCGCACACGGGCGTCCAGCGCCGACATCGGCTCGTCGAGCAGCAGCAGCGACGGCGAAGGCGCCAGGGCGCGGGCCAGGGCCACGCGTTGTTGCTGGCCGCCGGACAGCTGGCCGGGGTACTTCTTCTCGCTGCCGGCAAGGCCGACCAGTTCGAGCATTTCACCGACTCTCTGGCGCGAGGCCTCGCGGTTGTTGCCGGTCAGGCCGTAGGCGATGTTGGCTTCGACGGTGAGGTTGGGGAACAGGGCGTAGGACTGGAACAGGATGCCGTAGTCACGGGCCTGGGGTGGCAGCTCGGAGATATCGCGGTCGCCGATGTACAGCGTCCCGCGGTCCTGGCGCTCGAGCCCGGCGATGCAGCGCAGCAGGGTGGTCTTGCCACAGCCCGACGGGCCGAGCAGGCACACCAGCTCGCCGGCGGCGACGTCGAGGGAGACGTCGTTGAGTGCGGTGAAGGCGCCAAAGCGCTTGTGGATACCGCGCACTTTCATCTGTGCGCCTGGAGTGGCGTTGTTCATGGCAAGGCCTCATCAAAGAGATGGGGCCATGCTAGGAAGGCTGTGAGACGGTTGTGTGGCGAGGGGGCAAAAACGAGTGATAGTGGTATTGGTGAATTTTTGTAGTGGCCATCCAGTTTTCAGGCGTTAGCCGAATAAAAAAGGGAGACCACCAGGGCCTCCCTTTTCATGACGCAGTGAAACTCAGAACAGTACGCGCGAGCGGATGGTGCCCTTCACGTGCTGCAGTTTCTCCTGGGCCAGGTCCGAGTACTCGGCGTCGACGTCGATGACCACGTAGCCCACCTTCTCGTTGGTCTGCAGGAACTGACCGGAGATGTTGATGGCGTTTTCGGCGAACACCTTGTTGATCTCGCTGAGCACGCCCGGGATGTTTTCGTGGATGTGCAGCAGGCGGTGCTTGCCTGGGTGGGCCGGCAGGGCCACTTCCGGGAAGTTGACCGACGACACGGAGGTACCGTTATCGCTGTACTTGACCAGTTTCTCGGCCACTTCCAGGCCGATGTTGGCCTGGGCCTCGGCGGTGGAACCACCGATGTGCGGGGTCAGGATCACGTTGTCCAGGCCGCGCAGCGGGCTTTCGAACTCTTCGTCGTTGGAGCGTGGCTCGACCGGGAACACGTCGATGGCAGCGCCGATCAGGTGCTTGTCCTTGATCGCGGCGGCCAGGTGGTCCAGCTCGACCACGGTGCCACGGGCGGCGTTGATCAGGATCGAGCCCTTCTTCATCGCGCGGATTTCCTTCTCGCCGATCATCCACTGGGTGGACGGCAGCTCAGGCACGTGCAGCGAGACGATGTCGGCCAGGCCCAGCAGCTCGTGCAGGCTGGTGACCTGTACTGCGTTGCCCAGCGGCAGCTTGGTCAGCGGGTCGAAGAAGTACACCTGCATGCCCAGGCTTTCGGCCAGGACCGACAGCTGGGTGCCGATCGAGCCGTAGCCGACGATACCCAGCTTCTTGCCACGGATCTCGAAGGAGTTGGCCGCACTCTTGATCCAGCCGCCACGGTGGCAGGAAGCGTTCTTCTCGGGGATGCCGCGCAGCAGCAGGATGGCTTCGGCCAGCACCAGCTCGGCCACCGAACGGGTGTTCGAGTAAGGGGCGTTGAACACGGCGATACCGCGCTCGCGGGCCGCTTCCAGGTCGACCTGGTTGGTGCCGATGCAGAAGCAGCCGACCGCGACCAGTTTCTTCGCGCAGTCGAAGATCTCTTCGGTCAGTTGGGTGCGCGAACGGATGCCGATGAAGTGGGCATCGGCGATCTTTTCCTTCAGCTCGGCTTCCGGCAGCGAACCAGTGAGGTATTCGATGTTGGTGTAGCCGGCAGCCTTGAGGGTATCGACCGCGTTCTGGTGCACACCTTCAAGAAGAAGGAACCTGATCTTGCTCTTGTCGAGAGAAGTCTTGCTCATCTGCGTAAACCTGTATCCCGGAGAAAAATGGCGAGGAGGGTAAAGCGGCGCGGCGTCGGCCTTAGCACGAACGGCGGGAGGGCTATGCTAGCATACGCGACACAACCTGAGCTTATCCCGACAGGTGAAGCGTGCTCAGGGTGACTATGAATAAGTCGAGAGTTCCAGCGATGACCCAGTCCGTGGTAATTGATGAGCTGATGACCCTGGTCGACCCTGGCAAGGTCCTCACCGACCCGGCCTCGCTCGAGGCCTACGGCAAGGACTGGACCAAGCACTACCCGCCGGCGCCAAGCGCCATCGTCTTCCCCAAGTCCGTCGAGCAGGTGCAGGCCATCGTGCGCTGGGCCAACCGGCACAAGGTCGCCCTGGTGCCGTCGGGCGGGCGTACCGGGCTGTCGGGCGCCGCCGTGGCCGCCCATGGCGAGGTGGTGGTGGCCTTCGACTACATGAACCAGATCCTCGCCTTCAACGAATTCGACCGTACCGTGGTCTGCCAGCCAGGGGTCGTCACCCGCCAGTTGCAGCAGTTCGCCGAGGACCAGGGGCTTTACTACCCGGTGGACTTCGCCTCGAGCGGCTCCAGCCAGATCGGCGGCAATATCGGTACCAACGCCGGCGGGATCAAGGTGATTCGCTATGGCATGACCCGCAACTGGGTGGCCGGGCTGAAGGTGGTCACCGGCAAGGGTGAGCTGCTCGAGCTGAACAGGGACCTGATCAAGAACGCCACCGGCTACGACCTGCGCCAGCTGTTCATCGGCGCCGAAGGCACCCTGGGCTTCGTGGTCGAGGCGACCATGCGCCTGGACCGCGCGCCGCGCAACCTCACCGCCATGGTCCTGGGCACCCCCGATTTCGACGCGATCATGCCGGTGCTGCACGCCTTCCAGGGCAAGCTCGACCTGACGGCCTTCGAGTTCTTTTCCGACAAGGGCCTGGCCAGGATCCTCGCCCGGGGCGATGTGCCCGCGCCGTTCGAAACCGACTGCCCGTTCTATGCCCTGCTGGAGTTCGAAGCCAGTACCGAGGAAGTGGCCAACGAAGCCCTGGCCACCTTCGAGCACTGCGTCGAGCAGGGCTGGGTGCTCGATGGCGTGATGAGCCAGAGCGAGACCCAGCTGAAGAACCTGTGGAAGCTGCGCGAGTACCTGTCCGAGACCATCTCGCACTGGACACCGTACAAGAACGACATCTCGGTCACCGTATCGAAGGTGCCGGCCTTCCTGCGCGATATCGACGCCATCGTCGGCGAGCACTACCCGGACTACGAAGTGGTCTGGTACGGCCATATCGGCGACGGCAACCTGCACCTGAACATCCTCAAGCCCGACCACATGACCAAGGACGACTTCTTCGCCTCCTGTGCCAAGGTCAACAAGTGGGTGTTCGAGATCGTCGAACGCTACAACGGCTCGATCTCCGCCGAGCATGGCGTGGGCATGACCAAGCGCGACTACCTGGGCTACAGCCGCTCGCCGGAGGAAATCGCCTGCATGAAGGCGATCAAGGCGGTGTTCGACCCGAACGGCATCATGAATCCGGGTAAGATCTTCGCTCCCGAATAAAAAGCAGTATTCACAGGAGTCGGCCATGAGTTACCAGCACCAGTACGTAGACGGCACGCGCATCCACTTCCCGCTGGGCAAGGTGGTGTGCATCGGCCGCAACTACGCCGAGCATGCCAAGGAACTGGACAACCCCATTCCCAGCGAGCCGCTGTTGTTCATCAAGCCCGGCAGCTGCGTGGTGCCCCTGGAAGGCGGCTTCAAGATCCCGACCGAGCGCGGTTCGGTGCACTACGAGGCGGAGATCGCCGTGCTGCTGGGCAAACCCCTGTCCACCCACCCTTCCGAGGAAGAGGTGCTCGACGCCATCTCCGGCTTTGCCCCGGCGCTGGACCTGACCCTGCGTGATGTGCAGGCGAAACTGAAGGAAAAGGGCCTGCCCTGGGAGCTGGCCAAGTGCTTTGACGGCGCCTGCGTGCTGCCGCCGTTCGTGTCGGCCGGCACCTTCGAGGACCTGACAGACATCGGCATCCGCCTGACCATCAACGGCGAGGTGCGCCAGGACGGCAACAGCGCGCTGATGCTCAACCCGATCGTACCGATGATCCAGCACATGGCCACGCACTTCTCCCTGCAGGCCGGCGATGTCATCCTCACCGGTACCCCGGCGGGCGTGGGGCCGTTCAATGTCGGCGATGAGCTGGTGCTGGAACTTCCCGGCGCAAGCCGGTTCGAAGGCCGGGTGCTTTGACTCCGGGCGACGACGGTGCAACGCCGTCGTCGCTGACTGTTCCGCCGGGATTTGTCGTTTTTTTCACAATTGATCCGGATAATTCCTCTATTAACCTTCATTTGCCGACAGTGGCGAGCACGCTGCCGCCTACTTTCAGGATCTCCGATCGATGACCAACCCTTCCAGCGCATCCCTTCCGCCAAAGCGACGCCTGATCACCCGCTGGTCGCTGTGGATAATTGCGCTGGCGATCATCGCCTATGGCCTGGTGGTGGCCATGCACTGGGATGACCGTGGCCTGCTGTGGATAAAGGAAGGTTTCGAAAGCCAGGCCGAGCGCCAGGAAAGTATCTGGTTGCCAGACTACGTGGCCGACATCGATGCCAAACCGTTGCCGGGCATGGAGCGCGACGAGGCTTCGGACCTGGCGTTCAATCCGCACACCCGGACGTTGTTCTCGGTCATGGGCAAACATCCGTTCCTGGTCGAACTCACCCTCGATGGCGATGTGTTGCGCAAGATTGCCCTGGTTGGCTGGTCCAACCCGGAAGGCGTGGCGGTGCTTGAGGACGGCCAGATCGCCATTGTCGACGAGCGCAATCACGACCTGACACTGGTCAAGGTGGATGCCGCCACGACGTCGCTGAACCGCGCCGACTACCAGCCCTATGACCTGGGCGATACCGAGGATGGCAACAAGGGCTTCGAAGCCATTGCCTGGGACCAAATCCGCCAGCGCCTGATCATCGGCGCCGAGCGGCCACCGAAGCTGTTCATCTGGAGCACCGATGGCCACGGCCCGCTCAAGGGCGAAAAGCAGCCGCTGCCCAGCGACGAGCTGGACCTGCGCAACCTGTCCGCGCTGGGCATCGACCCGCGCACCGGGCACCTGCTGGCACTGTCGGCGGACTCCAACATGCTGCTCGAGCTGGATGAGAAAGGTGAGCAGGTCAGCTTCATGACCTTGTTGGGCGGCTTCAATGGCTTGGCTGACACCATCCCTCGGGCCGAAGGCGTGGCGATGGATGACCAGGGCAACCTGTATATCGTCAGCGAGCCCAATCTGTTCTATCGCTTCAGGAAGCCCTGATCGGTCAGATTGGTCTGATGATGGCATTAAGCTTTGCTTCAGTTGATAGTGGTTAGATACGTGCTCCTTTCGCCGAGTCCGACCGCATGCGCCGCCACCTTCGCCTGATCTTCGCCTTCATCGTGCTTGTTGCCCTGCTCGTCCTGGGCGCCGCCGGGCATGAGTTCCGCCTGTTCGAGCGCGGCTGGTTCAACCTCAAGACCTGGTGGCAGCCGGCCGAGCAGAGCATCGGCCTGGACCACTACCAGGTGGCGATCGAAGCACAGCCCATCGTCGGGCTGGACGACGACATTTCGGCGCTTACCTACGACCCCGACCGCAAGAGCCTGTTCACCGTCACCAATGCCCGCTCGGAGCTGATCGAGCTGTCGTTGGACGGCCGCATCCTGCGCCGCGTGCCGTTGACCGGTTTCGGCGACCCCGAGGCGGTGGAGTATGTGGGGCCCAACAGCTACGTGATCACCGACGAGCGCCAGCAGCGGCTGATTCGCGTGCGCCTGGACGACGACACCCTGTTCCTGGACGCCAACGATGCCGAGCAGTTGTCCCTGGGCATTGGCCTCAACGGCAACAAAGGTTTCGAGGGTCTGGCCTACGACTCGGCGGGCAAGCGCCTGTTCGTGGCCAAGGAACGCGACCCGATGATGATCTACGAGGTGCACGGTTTTCCCCATGACAACCCCGACAAACCCTATGCCGTGCATGTGGTGCAGGATCGCAAGCGTGACCGGCGGTTGTTCGTGAGGGACCTGTCGAGCCTGCAGTTCGACGAACGCAGCGGGCACCTGCTGGCGCTGTCGGACGAGTCGCGACTGGTGCTGGAGCTGGATGTGAAGGGCAGGCCATTGAGCACGCTGTCGCTGCGCAAGGGGTTCCAGGGCTTGAAACAGACGGTGCCGCAGGCAGAGGGAATTGCGATGGACGACGCCGGGACCATCTACCTGGTCAGCGAGCCGAACCTGTTCTATGTGTTCAAGCAGCCGGCCGATTGATTGCCTGGGCTGACGCTATCGCGGGGCAAGCCCGCTCCCACCGTGGGAGCGGGCTTGCCCCGCGATGAGGCTCACTCGGCCTTGAGGGTCTTCACGCCTTCAGCGGTCCCCAGCAGCAGCACATCCGCCGGACGCGCCGCGAACAGGCCATTGGTGACCACGCCGACGATGGCGTTGATCTGGCTCTCCAGCTCCACCGGGTTGGTGATCTGCAGGTTGTGCACATCCAGGATGACGTTGCCGTTGTCGGTCACCACGCCTTCACGGTAGACCGGGTCGCCGCCCAGCTTGACCAGCTGGCGCGCCACATGGCTGCGGGCCATCGGAATCACCTCGACCGGCAGCGGGAAGGCGCCCAGCACCGGCACCAGCTTGCTGGCGTCGGCGATGCAGATGAAGGTCTTGGCCACCGCCGCGACGATCTTCTCGCGGGTCAGGGCCGCCCCGCCGCCCTTGATCAGGTTCAGGTGAGCGTCGCTTTCGTCGGCGCCGTCGACATAGAACTCCAGCTCGCTGACGCTGTTCAGCTCGTAGACCGGGATGCCATGGCCCTTCAGGCGCTGGGCGGTGGCCTCGGAGCTGGCGACGGCGCCGTCGAAGGCGGTCTTGTGCTGGGCCAGGGCGTCGATGAAGAAGTTGGCGGTCGAACCGGTACCGACGCCGACGACGCTTTTCTCATGCAGTTTCGGCAGGATGAGATCGACGGCGGCCTGGGCGACGGCCTGTTTGAGTTGGTCCTGGGTCATGCGGGCTCCGGGAGGGGCTGGGCGGAAATTGCCTAGTATAACGGCTCCCGCGGCTTTGCTGTGGTCGCCCGACGTGGCGCTGCGGTAGACTCCCAGCCCTTGTCCCGCGGCCCAGTGATGCTTTCCGATGCTCGAACAGTACGTCAAGAAGATCCTCACCTCGCGCGTCTACGACGTTGCCGTCGAAACCCCGCTGCACAGTGCCGGGCAGTTGAGCAAGCGCCTGGGCAACACGGTGCTGCTCAAGCGCGAGGACCTGCAGCCGGTGTTCTCGTTCAAGATCCGCGGGGCCTACAATAAACTCGCGCAACTGAGCACCGAGGAACTGGCCCGCGGCGTGGTCACAGCCTCCGCCGGCAACCACGCCCAGGGCCTGGCCCTGGCGGCGCGGGAGCTGGGGATCAAGGCGACCATCGTCATGCCCAAGACCACCCCGGAGATCAAGATCGAAGGCGTGCGCTCCCGGGGCGGCAAGGTGGTGCTGCACGGTGACACTTTCCCCGAGGCGCTGGCCTACTCGCTGAAGCTGGTGGAGGAAAAGGGCTTCGTCTACATCCATCCCTACGACGATCCGCACACCATTGCCGGGCAAGGCACGGTGGCCATGGAAATCCTGCGCCAGCACCCGGGCAAGCTGGACGCGATTTTCGTGCCGGTCGGCGGCGGCGGGCTGATCGCCGGCATCGCCGCCTACGTGAAGTACCTGCGCCCCGAGATCAAGGTGATCGGCGTCGAGCCGGATGACTCCAACTGCCTGCAGGCCGCCATGGCCGCGGGCGAGCGCGTGGTGCTGCCGCAGGTCGGGCTGTTCGCCGATGGCGTGGCGGTGGCGCAGATCGGCCAGCACACCTTCGACATCTGCCGTCACCATGTGGACGAGGTGATCACCGTCAGCACCGACGAGATCTGCGCGGCGATCAAGGATATCTACGACGATACCCGCTCGATCACCGAACCTGCCGGAGCGCTGGGCGTGGCCGGTATCAAGAAGTACGTCGAGCTCAAGGGCGTCGCCGGGCAGACCCTGGTGGCCATCGATTCGGGCGCCAACGTCAATTTCGACCGTCTGCGCCATGTCGCCGAGCGCGCCGAGCTGGGCGAGAAGCGCGAGGCGATCATCGCCGTGACCATTCCGGAGCGCCCGGGCAGCTTCAAGGCCTTCTGCGAGGCCATCGGCAAACGCCAGATCACCGAATTCAACTACCGCAAGCACACCTCGGACGAGGCGCATATCTTCGTCGGCGTGCAGACCCACCCGGAAACCGACCCGCGCGCGGCGTTGGTCCAGCAGTTGACCGAGCAAGGCTTCCCGGTCACCGACCTGACCGACAACGAGCTGGCCAAGCTGCACATCCGCCACATGGTCGGCGGCCACTCGGCCGGGGCCAGCGACGAGATGGTGCTGCGCTTCGAGTTCCCCGAGCGCCCGGGCGCGCTGTTCAACTTCCTCAACAAGCTGGGCGGGCGCTGGAACATCTCGATGTTCCACTACCGCAACCATGGCGCCGCCGATGGCCGCGTGGTCGCGGGCCTGCAGGTACCAGAGGAGGAGCGCCACCTGGTGCCGGCGGCGCTGGCCAAGATCGGCTATCCGTATTGGGACGAGACCGAGAACCCGGCCTACCGGCTGTTCTTGGGTTAACTGACTAAGCTGGGCGTATGGCCCTTCGCGGGTAAACCCGCTCCCACAGGGTTGGCGCGTCACCTGTGGGAGCGGGTTTACCCGCGAAGAGACGGGCGCGAATTACCCTGCTGAAGGACGATGAAGACATGGAACACCTGACCACCCTGAAGACCCTGCATATCCTCGCCACCGCCCTGTTGCTGCTGGGCGGCCTGGGCCTGGCGATCTGGACTGTCCGCGCCCGCCGCCAGGGCGATGTCGAGGCCTACGGCAAGCTGTTGCGCCGGCCGCTGGTGTTCGTCTGGCTGCTGATGGGGTTGTGCCTGGTGAGCATGCCGTTCACCGGCTGGTGGCTGGTGCACCTGGTCGGCTGGCCGCTGGGGCAGACCTGGGTGCTGGCGTCCAGCATCATCTATACGCTGGGCGCGTTTGCCGTGTGGTGGCTGGTGGTGCGTCTGAACCGGATGCGCAAGGCTGAAACCGTGGGTTTGAAGTTCACCTTGGCATTGGCGCTGTTCAGCGGCGTCTGCTTCCTGTCCATCGCGGGCCTGATGGGCGCCAAGCCGGTCTGAAGCATCGCGGGGCAAGCCCGCTCCCACGCCAGATCGAGTTGCGCCCAAGATATTGGACATTGATCCAACACCCGGAAGCAGTTCAGATCGTGGGAGCGGGCTTGCCCCGCGATCAGGCCTTCAAGCGCGCAACGAAACGACCGGCCACCCCCGCCGCTCGGCCTCCGCCCGCAGCCTCGGATCCGGATCCACCGCCACCGGGTTCGCCACCACCTCCAGCAACGGCACATCGTTCAGCGAATCGCTATAGAAGTAGCTGTCCTCCAGGTCAAAGCCGTTCTCCAGCATCCAGCGGTTCAGCCGCGTCACCTTGCCTTCACGGAAACAGGGTATATCGGTACTGCGCCCGGTATAGCGCCCGTCCTGCGCTTCGCATTCGGTCGCC
The DNA here is from genome assembly GCF_019646095.1 of Pseudomonas sp. 2hn. Taxonomy (NCBI): domain Bacteria; kingdom Pseudomonadati; phylum Pseudomonadota; class Gammaproteobacteria; order Pseudomonadales; family Pseudomonadaceae; genus Pseudomonas; species Pseudomonas sp. 2hn. Next base: position 5,589,759 of record NZ_CP081016.1, read on the forward strand.
AGCAGCACGCGCACGCCCAGGCGGCGGGCGATCGGCGCGGTGACGAAGCGGTTGGTGGCGGTGATGATCACCAGCTGGTCGCCAGCCTCGCGGTGCTGGCGCAGCAGGGCCTCGGCCCTGGGCAGGATGATCGGCTCGATGCAGTCGCGCATGAACTCGCGGTGCCACTGCTCCAGCTGCACGGGTTCGCTGGCCGCGAGGATTTCCATGGAGAAGGCCAGGTAGGCCTGCATGTCCAGGGTGCCGTTGAGGTAGTCCTGGTAGAAGGCATCGTTGCGTTGCTTGTAGGCGACCGGGTCGAGAATGCCCCGCTCGCACAGGTAGTCGCCCCAGGCGTGGTCGCTATCGCCACCGAGGAGGGTATTGTCCAGGTCGAATAAAGCCAGGCGCATCGCGGTCACTCGCATCAGCCACGGAAGAGTCCCGCAGAATACGGAGTTTTCACCTCGCTGCACATAAGCTTGGCGGGCGCGTTGCTGCGCGCTCAGGCTTTGTGGAACAATGCGGTGACATGCGTTTGCGAGGTTGCTGCCGTGATCGACCCGGATGGTTTTCGCCCCAATGTCGGGATCATTCTCACGAATGATGCCGGGCAGGTGCTATGGGCTCGGCGGATCAACCAGGATGCCTGGCAGTTTCCCCAGGGTGGCATCAACCCTGACGAGACGCCGGAAGATGCCCTGTACCGCGAGCTGAACGAAGAAGTGGGCCTGGAACGCCAGGACGTGGAAATTCTTGCCTGCACCCGTGGCTGGTTGCGTTATCGTTTACCCCAGCGCCTGGTGCGCACCCACAGCCAGCCGCTGTGCATCGGCCAGAAACAGAAGTGGTTCCTGCTGCGCCTTGTGAGCAACGAGCAACGGGTGCGCATGGACCTCACCGGCAAACCGGAATTCGATGGCTGGCGCTGGGTCAGCTACTGGTATCCGCTGGGCCAGGTGGTGACATTCAAGCGCGAGGTATACCGCCGCGCCCTGAAAGAGCTAGCCCCGCGCCTGCTGACGCGCGACTGACGACGGAGTCCGACCCCGAGCCATGCTCAATACGCTGCGCAAGATCGTCCAGGAAGTGAACTCCGCCAAAGATCTCAAGACGGCGTTGGGTATCATTGTCTTGCGCGTCAAGGAGGCGATGGGCAGCCAGGTCTGCTCCGTCTACCTGCTCGACCCGGACAGCAACCGCTTCGTGCTGATGGCCACCGAGGGCCTGAACAAGCGCTCCATCGGCAAGGTCAGCATGGCCCCCAACGAGGGCCTGGTCGGCCTGGTCGGCACCCGCGAGGAGCCGCTGAACCTCGAGAACGCCGCCGACCACCCCCGCTACCGCTACTTCGCCGAGACCGGCGAAGAAAAATTCGCCTCCTTCCTCGGCGCGCCGATCATCCACCACCGCCGCGTGGTGGGGGTACTGGTCATCCAGCAGAAGGAGCGCCGCCAGTTCGACGAAGGCGAAGAGGCCTTCCTGGTCACCATGAGCGCCCAGCTCGCCGGGGTTATCGCCCACGCCGAGGCGACCGGCTCCATTCGTGGACTGGGCCGCCAGGGCAAGGGTATCCAGGAGGCCCGCTTCGTCGGCGTGCCAGGCTCCCCGGGCGCCGCCGTCGGCCGCTCGGTGGTAATGCTGCCGCCCGCCGACCTCGAGGTGGTGCCGGACCGCACCGTCGAGGACATCGACAACGAACTCAAGCTGTTCAACAACGCCCTCGAAGGCGTGCGCGAAGACATGCGCAAGCTGTCGGCCAAGCTCGCCACCCAGCTGCGCCCCGAAGAGCGCGCATTGTTCGACGTGTACCTGATGATGCTCGAGGACGCCGCCCTCGGTGGCGAGGTGGTCGAGGTCATCAAGACCGGCCAGTGGGCCCAGGGCGCCCTGCGCCAGGTGGTCGGCGAGCACGTCAACCGCTTCGAGCTGATGGACGACGACTACCTGCGCGAGCGCGCCTCGGACGTCAAGGACTTGGGCCGGCGCCTGCTGGCCTACCTGCAGGAAGCCCGTTCGCAGTCGCTGGTCTACCAGGACAACACCATCCTGGTCAGCGAGGAGCTGACCCCCGCCATGCTCGGCGAGGTGCCGGAAGGCAAGCTGGTGGGCCTGGTCTCGGTACTGGGCTCGGGCAACTCCCATGTGGCGATTCTAGCCCGTGCCATGGGCATCCCGACCGTCATGGGCGTGGTCGACCTGCCATATTCGAAGGCCGACGGCATCGAGATGATCGTCGACGGCTACAAGGGCGAGGTGTTCACCAACCCCGGCGAGGTGCTGCGCAAGCAGTACAGCGACGTGGTCGAGGAAGAGCGCCAGCTGGCCCGTGGCCTCGACGCCCTGCGCGAGCTGCCGTGCATCACCCCGGACGGCCATCGCATGCCGCTGTGGGTCAACACCGGCCTGCTCGCCGACGTGGCCCGTGCCCAGCAGCGCGGCGCCGAAGGCGTCGGCCTGTACCGCACCGAAGTGCCGTTCATGATCAACCAGCGCTTCCCCAGCGAGAAGGAACAGCTGGCGATCTACCGCGAGCAGCTGCAGGCGTTCCACCCGCTGCCGGTGACCATGCGCAGCCTCGACATCGGCGGCGACAAGTCGCTGTCGTACTTCCCGATCAAGGAAGAAAACCCGTTCCTCGGCTGGCGCGGCATCCGCGTCACCCTCGACCACCCGGAAATCTTCCTGGTACAGACCCGCGCCATGCTCAAGGCCAGCGAGGGCCTGAACAACCTGCGCATCCTGCTGCCGATGATTTCCGGCATCCACGAGCTGGAAGAAGCCCAGCACCTGATCCACCGTGCCTGGGGCGAGGTGCGCGACGAAGGCACCGACGTGCCGATGCCGCCGGTGGGGGTGATGGTGGAGATTCCCGCCGCCGTGTACCAGACCCGCGAACTGGCGCGCCAGGTCGACTTCCTCTCGGTCGGTTCCAACGACCTGACCCAGTACCTGCTGGCGGTCGACCGCAACAACCCGCGGGTCGCCGACCTGTACGACTACCTGCACCCGGCGGTGCTGCAGGCGTTGCAGACCGTGGTCAGCGTCGCCCACGAGGAAGGCAAGCCGGTGAGCATCTGCGGCGAGATGGCCGGTGACCCTGCCGCAGCGATCCTGCTGATGGCCATGGGCTTCGACAGCCTGTCGATGAACGCCACCAACCTGCCGAAGGTGAAGTGGATGCTGCGCCAGATCAACCTGGGCAAAGCCAAGGAACTGCTGGCCGACGCCATGAGCCATGACAACCCGCAGGTTATCCACAGCTCGCTGCAACTGGCGCTGAAGAACCTTGGCCTGGCGCGGATGATCGGGCCGAACAAGACCCTCTGAAGCCCTTACTGGCCTCTTCGCGGGTAAACCCGCTCCCACAGGTTCTGCGCGCAACCTGTGGGAGCGGGTTTACCCGCGAAGAGGCCAGTACAGGCGATGCATACCTTGATCACGCCTCCAGCTCTACCTCACCCAGGTGCCCACCAAACGGCCCGAAACTGCGCTCGACCATCCGCCGCCGCCCCTGGTCATCGACGATCAGCACCGTGCTCGCCCGCGTCCCGTAGTTCTGGCTGGCGATAAACACGCTCGACAGCAGCCTCTCGGTGGCAAGCCCCACACCAGTCTCCGGCAGCTCGCCGTCCGGCGCGGGCTGTGCATCGCCCAGCAAGGCCAATAGCTGTTGCGGATCGGCGGCCTCGAGCAACGCCTCAAGCCCGCTGCGCGCCTTGACCAGCTTCGGCCACGGCGTATCCAGCCCGGCATTCGACAGCCCGTAGACACCAGGCGCCAGCATGCGCGGCGCGGCCTCGCGGGCATGCAGGTAGCCCAGCCGTTCGCCATCACCCACCAGCAGGTTGAAGCCCGAGTACTGCCCGCTGCGACTGGCCACCTGGTCCAGGTAGGCTTCGACCCCCAGCTCGCCCTGAAGGTACGCCGCCACCAGCTCGCCCCGTGAGCGCGGCCCGAGCGGCTGGCGCGGATCGCGGATATTGGTCAGCGCGGCGAAGCGCCCGTTCGGCCCTACCCCCAGCCAGGTTCCGCCTGCCTCCAGGTCACGCCCGGCATGCACCCCCGGGGCATCCTCCCAGGCGGCCAGGGCCTGGGTCGGCCGGGCGTAGAACTCGTCGCGGTTGGCCGCGACGATCAACGGCCGGGCTGTCCCCGGCCGCCAGGCGAATACGATCAGGCACATAGGTTGTCCCCTGTGTTTTCGGCCACTCTACCCGCGCCGCCGACCGCTAGCCATCATCTGACACAGAGTTCACTAGAGCGCCGGGCTTGGCTTCCGTTACCATGCCGGATTGTTTTCCACTGGGGCCACGAATGGAATTCGCTCTCTATCTGCTGTTGGGCGCCTGCGCCGGCGTGCTGGCCGGGCTGTTCGGCGTCGGTGGCGGCATCATCATCGTGCCGGTGCTGGTGTTCAGCTTCACCCTGCAGGGCTTCGACCCTTCGGTGCTGACCCACCTGGCGGTCGGCACGTCGCTGGCGACCATCGTCTTCACCTCGATCAATGCCGTGCGCGAGCACCAGCGCAAGGGCGCGGTGCAGTGGCCGATCTTCGCCTGGATGACCGTGGGCATCCTGCTCGGCGCGCTGGTCGGGGCCAAGACCGCCTCGCTGATCCAGGGCCCGATGCTGCAGAAGATCATCGGCGTGTTCGCCCTGGTGATCGCCGCGCAGATGGCCCTGGACCTCAAGCCCAAGGCCAGCCGCGGCATCCCCGGCAAGCCCGGCTTGACCGCCGCCGGCGGGGTGATCGGCTGGGCCTCGGCCATCTTCGGCATCGGTGGCGGCTCGTTGACCGTGCCGTTCCTCACCTGGCGCAGCCTGCCCATGCAGCAGGCAGTGGCGACTTCGTCGGCCTGCGGCCTGCCGATCGCCCTGGCCAGTGCCCTGGGCTTCATCTGGCTGGGCTGGCACGAGGAACACCTGCCGGCCCACAGCCTGGGCTACGTCTACCTTCCGGCGCTGGTCGGCATCGCTGCCACCAGCATGTTCTTCGCCCGCTACGGCGCGCGACTGGCGCACAAGCTGTCGCCGCGCGTGCTCAAGCGTCTGTTCGCCGCGCTGCTGTTCTGCGTCGGACTCAGCTTCCTTATCTGAACCTAGAGGAAAGACAATGCTGCCTTACCCGCAGATCGACCCGGTGGCCGTGGCCCTCGGTCCACTGAAAATCCACTGGTACGGCCTGATGTACCTGATCGGCATCGGCGGCGCCTGGCTGCTGGCCTCGCGCCGGTTGAACCGCTTCGACCCGACCTGGAGCCGCGAGAAACTCTCCGACCTGGTGTTCTGGCTGTCGATGGGGGTGATCGTCGGCGGGCGCCTGGGCTACGTGCTGTTCTACGACCTGCACCAGTACCTGGCCAACCCGACCTTGATCTTCGAGGTGTGGAAAGGCGGCATGTCGTTCCACGGCGGTTTCATCGGCGTGATGCTGGCCGCGCTGTGGTTCGGCAAGCGCAACAACAAGTCGTTCTTCGAGCTGATGGACTTCGTCGCGCCGCTGGTGCCGATCGGCCTGGGCGCCGGGCGTATCGGCAACTTCATCAACGCCGAACTGTGGGGCAAGGCCACCGACGTGCCGTGGGCAATGGTGTTCCCGCCGTTCAGCGACCCGGCCCAGTTGCCGCGTCACCCGTCGCAGCTGTACCAGTTCGCCCTCGAAGGTGTGGCATTATTCGTCATCCTTTGGCTGTACTCGCGCAAGCCGCGCCCAACCATGGCCGTTTCCGGCATGTTCGCGCTGTTCTACGGCATCTTCCGCTTCATCGTGGAATTCGTGCGGGTACCCGACGCCCAGCTGGGCTACATCGCCTTCGGCTGGTTGACCATGGGTCAGCTGCTCTGCGTGCCGATGATCGTCGGCGGCATCTTCCTGATCTGGTGGGCCTACAACCGTAAACCGTCGGCCAAGGCCACCGTCTGATTTTCACGGCAGGGGCGATCCTCCTGCCGTTCTTGCTACAGGTAAGCCATGAAAGAGTATCTAGATCTGGTCCGTGACGTCATCGAAAACGGCACGCTGCAGGAAAACCGCACCGGCATCCGCACCATCAGCCTGCCGGGCGCCATGCTCAAGTTCGACCTGCAGAAAGGCTTCCCGGCCATCACCACGCGCAAGCTGGCGTTCAAGTCGGCGATCGGCGAGATGGTGGGCTTTTTGCGCGGAGTGAAGAACGCCGGCGAGTTCCGCGAGCTGGGCTGCAAGGTCTGGGACCAGAACGCCAACGAGAACGCCCAGTGGCTGGCCAACCCGTTCCGCCAGGGCCATGACGACCTCGGCGAGATCTACGGCGTGCAATGGCGCCAGTGGCCGGGCTACAAGCGTATCCCGCTGAGCAACCCGGCGGCCATCGAGATGGCCGAGAAGGCCGGTTTCCGCCGTATCGCCCAGGACGAGGAAGACGGCCAGGCGTTCGTCATCCTGTACAAGGCCATCGACCAGGTGCGCCAGTGCCTGGACACCATCGCCAACGACCCGGGCAGCCGGCGCATCCTGTTCCACGGCTGGAACTGCGCCCAGCTGGATGAGATGGCCCTGCCGCCGTGCCACCTGCTGTACCAGTTCCACCCGAATGTCGAGACCAAGGAAATCTCCCTGACCCTCTACATCCGCTCCAACGACCTGGGCCTGGGCACGCCGTTCAACCTCACCGAAGGCGCGGCGCTGCTGTCGCTGTTCGGCCGCCTGACCGGCTACACCCCGCGCTGGTTCACCTACTTCATCGGCGATGCCCATGTGTACGAGAACCACCTGGACATGCTGGGCGAGCAGATGAAGCGCGAACCGCTGGCCGCGCCGAAGCTTGTGATCAGCGACCGCGTGCCGGCATTCGCCGAGACCGGCAAATACGAGCCGCAGTGGCTGGAGAAGATCGAGCCGAGCGACTTCTGGCTGGAAGGCTACGAGCACCATGCGCCGATGACGGCGCCGATGGCGGTCTGACAGATCTTCATCTGTCTGAGCTGACGCAGTCGCGGGGCAAGCCCGCTTGTATGGTAGGACTTGAAGGGAGGAGGAGGGACATAGCTCGCTTCTGACTGTTCACAGCAGTACAGACCGTGGGAGAAATCACCCCTCCTCCTTTCAGCACTCAAGCGCCGATAAGGAATGCCTCGTTTGCAAACGACGATAGATGCAAGCCTGCGCCAGAGTGTGCCCTTCAAGTCTCGCTACGCTACAAGGAGCCGCTTTTCATGGCAATGCCCAAGACACCAATCGAAGCAGGCGTAGATACCGCCAAAGATGAACTGGTGATACAAGGCGCTCCCGATACAAAACCCTTCGCCATCCCCAATACCCCGAAGTCCATCAAGGCTTGGCTCAAAACATTGCCGGCAGGCTCGGCGCTAGCCATTGAAGCGACCAGTACCTACCACATGGAGATGGCCGAGCAGGCTCATGCTGCAGGTTTTGCAGTGTATGTGGTCGACGGCTTCAGGTTGGCCAAGTACAGGGAAAGCATTGCTGTTCGGGCCAAAACAGACGCCCAGGATGCATCTTTGCTGGCGCGCTACTTGAGCAACGAACGGAGCTCCTTGAAGGTCTGGACGCCCCCACCATCAGGGCATCGGCAGATCCAGATGCTATTGCGCCGCCGCGCCAAGCTGGTGGAAGTCCGCGGCATGCTGCGGGAGAGCTTTTCGGGTGACAAGATGTTCGCCGCAGAGCTCAAAAAGATCGAACGGACACTCAAACGCACAGAACTTGCGATAGAAAAAAGATTGCGCAAGGAGGTCAAGGACGCCGGACTCAACGATCAACTGCGTCGCGTCCAACAACTCCCTGGTGTCGGTTTTCTTACTGCCGTTGGTTTGGTTATGTCCTTCATGCGTGGTGAGTTCGCCAACAGCGATGCTTTTGTCGCTTACCTTGGAATGGATGTGACGGTTGCCCAATCGGGCAAATGGTCAGGTAGAGGCAAGTTGAGTAAGCGAGGGGACTCGGAGGTTCGTAGACTGTTGTATAACGCTTCGATGAGCGGCAGTCGAACCGCGACCTGGAAGGCATTCCACGCTTACCACTTGGGGCGTGGGAAGAAAACCACTCAGGCGTTCGTAATTCTTGCTCGCCGCTTGGCCCGGCTGGCTTTCGGCCTTATGAGACATGAGACGGACTGGAAGCCTGAGATATACACCGGGGGTGCCACGCTACCCAGCTGAAACTGGGGGCTGCTGCGCAGCCCATCTTCAAACTACTTGGAGTGGCTCCACGCTTGAGAGATTTCTCACGCGCGCCGGACTGTGGCCGGATGCTGGAAAATGGCGAGAGAGAGCTTTTCGGTTGAAAATTTGCCTCTCGCCATAGAATCTCCCACGTATGCATTTAGTCACGTGGGAGCGGGCTTGCCCCGCGATGCTTTTGGTATCAATGCCCGTGACTGCGCCCCACATGGGAATGCTCGGTCTCCGGCACCGTCACCGCCCCATTGGTCTCCAGCTGCTGCAGAATCGCGCACTCCGCCCCCTGCGCATTGCATTGCTGGCGCAACTCCACCAGCTGCGCCTGCAGCGCCACCAGCCCGTCGATCCTCGCCTGCACATGCTCGATATGCTCGTCGATCAGCGCATTGACGCTGCCGCATGAGCCGTCGGGGCTGTCGCGCAGGCTCAACAGGCTGCGGATTTCATCGAGGGTCATGTCCAGGGTGCGGCAGTTGCGGATGAAGGTCAGCCGCTCGACATGGGCCTGGGTGTAGAGCCGATAGTTGCCGTCGCTGCGGGCGGGCTCGGGCAGCAGCTGCTCGCGTTCATAGTAGCGGATGGTCTCCACGGCGCAGTCGGTGGCCTTGGCCAGTTCTCCGATCTTCATGGCAAATCTCCAGCAGAGGACTTGACCCTATAGTGACTACAGGGTGTTCACTTGGCAACAACCACTCTGTGGATATCCGCAGAGGCCAGTGCTCAGTTAAGGATGATTCCATGAACCAGCCTGTCAGCCCCGACCACAAGCATGACCACGCGCATGGCCATGAGCCCCACGCCCACAGCTGCTGTGCCAGCAAGGCGGCACCGGCCCTGGTGCAGCTGACCGAAAAGGCCAGCGCCCAGGCGCAGCTCAGCCGCTTCCGCATCGAGGCCATGGACTGCCCCACCGAACAGACCCTGATCCAGGACAAGCTGGGCAAGCTGGCCGGCATCGAGCAGCTGGAATTCAACCTGATCAACCGGGTGCTCGGCGTGCGCCACACGCTGGTTGGCACCGCCGAGATCGAGCGGGCCATCGACAGCCTGGGGATGAAGGCCGAACCGCTGGCCGCCGAGGACGACGGCAGCGCCAATGCGCCCCAGCCGAGCAAGACCCGCTGGTGGCCGCTGGCCTTGTCGGGTATTGCCGCGATCGCCGCCGAAGTCGTGCACTTCTCCGGCAAGGCGCCGGAGTGGGTGGTCGCCGCGCTGGCCCTGGCGGCGATCCTCGGCTGTGGCCTGGGCACCTACAAGAAGGGCTGGATCGCCCTGAAGAACCGCAACCTCAACATCAATGCCCTGATGAGCATCGCCGTGACCGGCGCCGTGCTGATCGGCCAATGGCCGGAGGCGGCCATGGTCATGGTGCTGTTCACCATCGCCGAGCTGATCGAGGCACGCTCGCTGGATCGCGCGCGCAATGCCATTGGCGGCTTGATGCAACTGGCGCCGGACCTGGCCACCGTGCAGCAGGCTGACGGCCAGTGGCGCGAGCTCGACGTGCGCGAGGTGCCGATCGGCACCCTGGTGCGGGTGCGTCCGGGCGAGCGTATCGGCCTGGATGGCGAGGTGGTCAGTGGCCAGTCCAGCGTCGACCAGGCGCCGATCACTGGCGAGAGCCTGCCGGTCGAGAAGGCCGTGGGCGACAAGCTGTTCGCCGGCACCATCAACCAGGCCGGCGCCCTGGAGTACCGCGTCACCGCCGCCGCCGGCCAGTCGACCCTGGCGCGGATCATCAAGGCCGTCGAGGAGGCCCAGGGCGCCCGTGCGCCGACCCAGCGCTTCGTCGACCAGTTCTCGCGCATCTACACCCCGGTAGTGTTCGCCGTGGCCCTGGCCGTGGCGGTGATCCCGCCGCTGTTCATGGCCGGCGCCTGGTTCGACTGGATCTACCGCGCCCTGGTGCTGCTGGTGGTGGCCTGCCCGTGCGCGCTGGTGATCTCGACCCCGGTGACCATCGTCAGCGGCCTGGCCGCGGCGGCGCGCAAGGGCATCCTGATCAAGGGCGGCGTGTACCTCGAAGGCGGGCGCAAGCTGGACTTCCTCGCCCTGGACAAGACCGGCACCATCACCCACGGCAAGCCGGTGCAGACCGACAGCAAGGTACTCGACCCGCTGTTCGAAGGCCGGGCCCAAGCCTTGGCCGCCAGCCTGGCTGCCCGCTCCGATCACCCGGTGTCCGGTGCCATCGCCCTGTTTGCCAAGGACCAGAGCCTGGCCTTGAGCGAGGTCAGCGATTTCGCCGCCCTGGCCGGTCGCGGTGTGCGCGGTGATATCGAGGGCCAGACCTACCACCTGGGCAACCATCGCCTGGTGGAAGAGCTCGGCCTGTGCTCCCCGGAGCTTGAAGCGCAGCTCGATGTGCTGGAGCGCCAGGGCAAGACCGTGGTGCTGCTGCTCGACCGCTCCGGTCCGCTGGCGCTGTTCGCCGTGGCCGACACGGTCAAGGACAGCAGCCGCCAGGCCATCGCCGAACTGCACGAGCTGGGCATCAAGACTGTCATGCTGACCGGCGACAATCCCCACACCGCCCAGGCCATCGCCGCCCAGGTGGGGATCGATCGCGCCGAGGGCAACCTGCTGCCGGCGGACAAGCTGGCCAGCATCGAGCGCCTGTACGGCGAGGGCCATCGGGTCGGCATGGTCGGTGACGGCATCAACGACGCACCGGCCCTGGCCCGTGCCGAGATAGGCTTCGCCATGGCCGCCGCCGGCACCGACACGGCCATCGAGACCGCCGACGTGGCGCTGATGGACGACGACTTGCGCAAAATCCCGGCGTTCGTCAGGCTGTCGCGCCAAAGCGCGGCGATCCTCACCCAGAACATCGTGCTGGCCCTGGGGATCAAGGCGATCTTCCTGGCGATCACCTTTGCCGGCATGGCCACCATGTGGATGGCGGTGTTCGCCGACATGGGCGTGAGCCTGCTGGTGGTGTTCAACGGCTTACGCCTGCTGCGCAAGTAAGGTTGGGACGTTCCCTGTAGGAGCGGCCTTGTGCCGCGAAAGGGCCGCAACGCGGCCCCAGCGATGTCCCATGATGCCGAAATCCTGGGGCTGCCATGCAGCCCTTTCGCGGCACAAGGCCGCTCCTACAGAGTACACAGCGAATCTTTCAACTAGAGGTTATCCACAATGCTGAGCGCCGAGCTCAAAGCCTTCTACATGGTGGCCCGTCTGGGCAGCATCACCCTGGCGGCGAAGAAGCTCGGGCTCAGCCAGCCGACGGTGACCACGCAGATTCGCAATCTCGAAGGCCAATACAACGTCGAGCTGTTCTACCGCGGTGGCCGGCGCCTGGTGCTGAGCGAGGAAGGCGTGCGCCTGCTGCCGATGGTCAAGGCACTGCTGCAGCAGGAGGCCGACATCGAGTTCGAGCTGCGCAACAGCGGTCAGGCCCAGGGCAGCCTGCGCATCGCCGCCACGGCGCCCTACTACATCCTCGACCTGGTGAAGATCTTCCGCGAGCGCCTGCCCCAGGTGGAAGTGGCAGTGGAAATCGGCAACTCGCAGCAGGTGCTGGAGATGCTCGAGGATTACCGGGTGGATATCGCCGCGTCCTCACAACTGCTCGAGGATGCGCGCCTGGTGCGCCGGGTGCTGGGCACCGACCCGCTGGTGGTGGCGGTGCACCGCAATCATCCGCTGGCCCAGCGTCAGGCGGTGTCCATCGACGTGGTGGCCGGGCATTGCCTGCTGATGCGCGAGCAGGGCTCGACCACGCGCAAGCTGACCGAGCAGATGATGCAAGAAGCCAATGTGAAGGCCGGGGCCTTGCTGGAGATCGGCAGCCGCGAGTCGATCCGCGAGGCGGTGCTGCGCAATATCGGCATCAGCATCATCGCCCGCCACGAGGTGCCGCATAACCCGGAACTGCGGGTGCTGGCGCTGGAGGAGGCACCGGTGATGCACGAGTACCTGTACTGCCTGAAGGAACGGCGCCAGGCGCGACTGCCGGCGGCTTTTCTGGGCGTGGCGCAGGAAGTGGTTGGCTCGCAGTTCTGAAACGGCCGGCAATGAGCTCATCGCCGGCAAGCGGGCCGGCCGGCGATGGCGCGGCGGGTCACTTCACGTTGACGGTGATCTTCTGCGACTCGACGCTTGGCTTGAACGGCACGTGGTACTTGTCGCCCAGCACCAGCTGCAGGGTGTGTTTGCCTGGCGTGAGGGTGATGGTCGCCTCAGTCTGCGCCTTGCCGAAGTGCAACACCTGCGGACCTGCCGGCAGCGGCGCGTTGTTTTCCGGCATCAGGCTGGTGGGCAGCGGCTGGTCGGCCAGCGGGGCCTTGTCCACGTCCACCAGCAGGTGGTGATGGCCGGTGTGCGGGGTCTGGTCACCTGCGGGCTTGAGGCCCATGCCTTCGATGCCGAACTTGACGGTGAAGGTCTTGTCGACCGTGGCCCCATCGGCGGGCGAAACGATGAAGACCTTGGCGCCTTCCGGTGGCTGCTCGCTCTTCAGGGCATCCGCGGCACTGGCGAACACCGACGCCCCCATCAGCAGACCGGCGACGGCAGCACGCGAAATTAGGCTTTTCATTCACTTCTCCTGTGATTCACTTCAATTGACCGCTATCACTTAAACGAAGTATGGCGGTACTTCACCATAGTCCAGCTCGGCCGGCAGAGGTTCAAAAACAGGGACAGAAATATTTCAGGGCAGAAGAAAACCTTGCCGCGACCTGGAGGTCTTAGGCTGCGTTCGACCGGGGCAGACGAGAAAGCCACGGCGAATGCACTTCATCTGCCGAACAAGAAAGGGGCACTCATGCGTTTGACCATTGGCATTCTGCTGGCGGTACTGTTCAGCCCACTGGCCCAGGCCGAACTGATCGACGAAATCAATGACCGTGGCGAACTGCGCATCGCCGTGCTTGGCGACGCGCCACCCTATGCGTTCAAGGAGAACGAACACCTGACTGGCTTCGAGATCGAGTTGGGGCAGGCCTTGGCCAAGGAGCTGGATGTGCGGGCCGAGTTCGTCGAGACCGCCGCCGAAGAGGTGCTGCCCGGGGTGGAGAGCGGCAAGTACGACATGACCTTCAACAAGCAGGACATCGAACTGAGCGACAAGCTCGACGCCATTCGTACCCTGGCCAGTCAGAAACTGGTGATCCCGTACCAGAAGGGCAATCCGGCCTTCGAGACGGCTGTGAACAATGCCCTGCAGCGGATCGAGGACGATGGCCGCCTGGCAGCGCTGGAGAAGAAATGGCTTACGGCTGCGCGCGAGACCAGCGCCGGACAGTAGTCATGCTACCAATGCAAGTCCGCACCGACCTGTAGGAGCGGCCTTGTGCCGCGAAAGGGCTGCGTAGCAGCCCCAGGTGACGCAGAGATAGCCGGGGCCGCTTTGCGGCCCTTTCGCGGCACGAGGCCGCTCCTACAGGGATTGCGCATGGTCTGAAGATTTGGGTTTACCCGCGACTACAGATGGGTACCCAACAACGCTCGCTGCGCGTCTTCCAGCTCCAGCTCGCTGAAAACGAGCACCCCTTCGCGACGCAGCAAGGCCGTGGTCACTCCTTCCCCCGCCACCTTCACACCGCTGAAGCTGCCGTCATAGGTCTGCAGGTTGCCACACGACGGGCTGCCGGACTTGAGCACCGCCACACGGATACCATGCCGACGCACCAGCTCCAGCGCCAGTCGGGCCCCGGCCAGAAACGCCTCGCTGACATCGTCGCCAGACACCGTCACTACCCGCGCCTGCCCATCCAGGACCTGGCCGCCCTGCCCGCCCGGAATTTCCGCAGGCGGGCGCGGCGTCGGCAAGCCACCGGCCACCTCCGGGCACAGCGGCACCACCCGGCCTTCGGCCTGCCAGCGCTGCAACACGTCGGGATGACCGCTGGCACGCCCGTCATAGCGCACCGGCTGGCCCAGCAGGCAGGCACTGACCAATACCTTCGGCAGCTCAGAATGGATCATTGCCACGGCGCCTGAACCAGCCGGTCAACGACAGGCGCTCACGCCCGGCCGGGAGCACTTCGTGCGGCACTTCACCCGACAGGAACACCACCAGGCTGCCCGCGACCGGTTGCACGTCGTGCTCGACACCGTCCTGCAGGAACATCCGCAACTGCCCGCCATCCTCCGGCTGCCAGCCTTCATTGAGGTAGAGCACGGCCGACACCATGCGCCGGTCGTCGTCACGGAAGCGGTCGAGATGGCGCTTGTAGAACGCCCCCGGCGGATACAGGGCAAAATGGCACTCGAAATCCTCAAGCCCCAGGAACAAGCCCTGGTTGATGGCCTGGCGCAGGCTGTCCATCGCGCCCAGGTAGCGGTCGCAGACCTCCGACTCACCGGGGTCGAGCCACTGGATCTGATCACCACGGATCGCCTCGCGGATCTCCTGCGCGGCGCCACGACCGACGCTGGCCGGGTTGAGTTCGCCCTCGGCGTGACGGCGACGGCATTCGGCCGCCAGCGCGCGCGACAGCGCGTCGGGCAGGAAGAGAGGTTGCTGCGACCAGCCACGGGTGGCCAGGTCGTCGACGATCGTCGACAGCAGAGGATGTTCGAAAGGAGTGTGCATGGCGCATCATAGCCATTCGCTAATCGCTCGCACAGCGCCACTTGGTCAGGAAGCGCCGCTGGCGACTCGACAAAGCCCCGCCACGCCTAGGACAATAGCGGCCTGCCGACAGGAGTCCTGAATGCGCCGTCTGTTTTCCCTGCTTCTGCTGATGATCTGCACCATGCCTGTCTGGGCAGACAGCCTCGATCAGCTGTACAAGGCCGCCGGCTGGCCCGACCAGCGCGCCCATTTCAACGATGCCGTGAGCGCCGCCCAGCAGCGCTACCGCAACAGCCTGCCGCCTGCCGTCTACCAGGCGCTGGTCAACAACAGCAACCAGCGCTTCCAGGCCCAGGCCATGGACCGCCGGGCTCAGGCGCAGCTGCGCGCCAACCTGGCGAACCCCTCGCCGGCCCTGGCGTTCTTCCAGTCGCCACTGGGGCGCAAGGTGGTGGCCGCCGAGCTGCTGGCCACGCGCAAGGACCAGCTGGCGAAGAACGCCAAGGGCCTGCCGAAGGTCCAGGCCAGCGACAACCGCCTGCTGATCGTCGGCCACCTGGCCCAGGCCCTGCCGGCCCGCGAAGCCGGCGCCGAGGTCAGCCTGGCAATCGCCGGGGTAGCGGCCGACAGCCTGAGCTCGATGCTGCCCGGTCTGTTCGGCGGCGGCCAGGCGCAGAACCTGCTCGATGGCCAGCGCCAGCGCCTGATGAACCAGGTCGGCGAAGACCTGAACAACACCCTGCTGTACGTCTATCGCGACCTGTCGGACGCCGAGCTGGAGCAATTCGCCACCTTCGCCGAATCCGCCGACGGCCAGGCCTACTACAAGGCAGCGGTGGCCGCAGTACGCGCCGCCCTGGCCGTGGGCCAGAACGCCGCCGAGCTGAAGTGATCAGCCCAGACGCTGGCCGATGAAGTCGAAGTAGCGCTGGCGAATGCCGGGCAGCTCGTTGGCCAGGTGATGCCGCGCCTCGGGCAGCATGAGGATCTGCGGCTCGGCGAACTTGGCCTTGAGCACCTTGAGGTTGTAGGGCCAGTCCACCGTGCCGTCCGCCTCGCCCTGCACGATCAGGGGCCGGCGTGTGCTGCGCGGCGCGGCTTCGATACGCCGGACCCATTTCATCAGCGCCCCGACCCAGGCGGTCGGCAGCCGCCGTGGCTGCAGCGGATCGGCCTCGAGGAAGGGCAGGAAGGCCGGGTCGTTGGTGTTCTCGCTGAAGCGCCGCTCGATGCCGTTGACGAAGTGGCGCAGCACCCGATAGCTCAGTTTCGACCAGTGCCAGGCACGCGGGCGCACCAGGGGTGCCAGCAGGATCACCTGGCCGTCGGCCGGGCTGCGTTCGCCCTGGTGCAGCAGGTGATCGACCACGATCGCCCCGCCGGTGCTCTGTCCACATAGATGCCAGGGGCGCGGTAGTTCCAGCAGGCGGGCCTGCTCGAACAGCGCATCGAGCACCTGCTGGTAGATGCCGAAGTCATCGATGCTGGCCCGCTCGCCGCTGGACAGGCCATGGCCGGGCAGGTCGCAGCCGATCACCGCGTAGCCCTGGCCCAATGCCCACGCGATCACATGCCGGTACAGGCCCATGTGATCGTAGTAGCCGTGCAGCAGGAACATTGTCGCCACCGGTTGCTCCGGCAGCCAGAGCTGGCCGACCAGATCGAAGCCCGCCACCCGGAAGCCACCCAGCCAACTGCGCGCAGGCAGATCCAGGCCATAGAAGCGCTGGTAGGCCTGGCCCTGGGCGGACAACGGCTGACGATCAACGAGGGGCGACAGGCTGGTACGCAGCTGGTCGGGATTGAAGCTGGCGGGCATCAGTAGATCCACAGTGAAGCAAGTATTGATCTGCGATATTCAGCTCTGGGCCGCGTCATGGCAAGCTTGGCCCCTCCTCCGACGAACAATGCGACCTCGTGGGAGCGGGCTTGCCCCGCGATGGCAGCGCCAGACTCACAGGCGCCATCGCGGGGCAAGCCCGCTCCCACGCAAATCGCGCCAAGGCCCCCATGGCGAAGCGACTTCTCACACTCCTTGTACTGCTACTCTGCGCCGCCGCCCTCTGGTGGGCCTACGACAGCTTCCAGTCCCGCTACCTGCGCACCTTCGACAACCAGACCACCTTCTTCGACGGCAGCCAGCTGCGCCTGCCCCCCGAGCTGGCAGGCCCGGGCCCGATTCGCGTGGTGCACTTCTGGGACCCGGCGTGCCCGTGCAACGTCGGCAACCAGCAGCACCTGGGCGAACTGGTCGAGCACTTCGCGCCGCAGGGCGTCAGCTTCCATGTTGTGCAGCGCGCCGGCAGCCACGGCCAGTTGCCGGCCAACCTCGCCGCGCTCAAGCCCCTGGCCAGCCTGCCCGGCAGCGAGCAGCTGCCAGCCACCCCCGCCGTGGCGATCTGGGACCGCGACGGCAACCTCGCCTACTTCGGCCCCTACAGCGAAGGCGCGGTGTGCAACTCCAGTAACAGTTTCATCGAGCCGATCCTCACAGCGCTGAATGAAGGCCGCCGGGTGCAGGCATCCAATACCCTGGCCGTCGGCTGCTATTGCCCCTGGGCCGGCTGACGCACCCGCGCCGGATTGCCCACCACCACCGCCCCCGCCGGCACATCGCGGGTTACCACACTCCCGGCGCCCACCACCGCATTGTCGCCGATAGTCACCCCCGGCAGGATAATCGCACCGCCACCGATCCATACATTGTCGCCGATGGTCACGGGACGCCCGCGTTCCAGACCGCTACGGCGCAACTCATGATCCAACGGATGGTCGGCGGTATAGATCTGCACCGACGGAGCAATCTGGCAATCGGCACCGATGCGCACTGGCAGCACGTCGAGGATCACACAGTTGAAATTCATGAAGGTGTTGGCGCCCACGCTGATGTTGTAGCCGTAGTCGCAGTGGAACGGCGGTCGGATCACCACCCCTTCGCCCACGCTGGCGAAATGCGCCTTCAACAAATCATGGCGCGCCTCATTAGGTTGCTCGACGCTGCCGTTGTAGCGATGCATCCACTGCCGGTTGGCCGCCTGCTCGGCTTGCAGCTCGGGGCAGCCGGCATGGTAGAGCTGGCCTGCCAGCATTTTCTGTTTTTCGCTGAGAGACATGGAAACTCCTTCCAGGGGACTATGCTCAGTTCGCGAATCCACCGATGATCGGACCACATTTTCTCGTTCGAGTGCACAAGGAGTCTCGATGAAGCGCAGCCTGACCTTGCTGGCGGTGGTGATCGCCGTGGCCGCCGCAGGCGCCGGTTACTGGTACGTGCGGGACAAGCAGCCGCAACGTGACGGCGAGGTGGCCGTCGGCGGATTGCAGGCGCCGGTCAGCGTGCGCTTCGATGCCCGGGGCGTACCGCACCTGCAGGCCCAGAACGAGCAGGACCTGTACCGCGCCCTGGGCTACGTGCACGCCCAGGACCGCCTGTTCCAGATGGAGATCATGCGCCGCCTGGCCCGTGGCGAGCTGGCCGAGGTGCTGGGCGAGAAGCTGCTGCCCACCGACACCCTGTTCCGCAGCCTGCGCATCCGCGACCAGGCAGCCCTGATGGCGCAGCGCCAGGACCGCCAGTCGCCGGCCTGGCAGGCGCTGCAGGCTTACCTGGACGGCATCAACCAGTGGCAGGCCAGCCATCCCAAACCGATGGAGTTCGACCTGCTCGGCATCCCGCCACGCCCCTTCACCGCCGAGGACACCCTGAGCATCGCCGGCTACCTCGCCTACAGCTTCGCCGCGGCGTTTCGTACCGACCCCGCGCTGACCTACATCCGCGACCAGCTCGGCCCCGACTACCTGACGATCTTCGACCTCGACTGGCAGCCCGACGGCGCCGTGGCCACGCCCCTGGCCGCCGCCGACTGGCGCAGCCTGGAGCAGCTGGCGCGGCTGAGCCACGAGGCCCTGGGCGACGCCGGCATTCCGCAGTTCGAGGGCAGCAACGCCTGGGCCGTGGCCGGCAGCCGCACCCGCAGTGGCCGGCCGCTGCTGGCGGGCGACCCGCATATCAGCTTCGCCGTGCCGGCGATCTGGTACGAGGCGGAGCTGTCGGCGCCGGGTTTCAACCTGTATGGCTACTTCCAGGCGCTCAACCCGTTCGCCCTGCTCGGCCACAATCGCGACTTCGGCTGGAGCCTGACCATGTTCCAGAACGACGACGTCGACCTGATCACGGAGCGGACCAATCCGCAGGACCCCGAGCAGGTAATGGTCGACGGCACATGGCAGCCACTGGAAAAGACCGAGCAGAAGATCGCGGTCAAGGGCGCGGAACCTGCCAGCATCACCCTGCGCCGCTCGCCCCATGGCCCGATCGTCAACAGCGTGCTCGGCGATACCGCCGGCCCGACGCCCATCGCCATGTGGTGGGCGTTCCTGGAAACCGACAACCCGATCCTCGAAGGCTTCTACCAGATCAACCGCGCCGACACCCTGGGCAAGATGCGCGAGGCAGCCGCCAAGGTCCAGGCGCCGGGGCTGAACCTGGTATGGGCCAATGCCCGGGGCGATATCGGCTGGTGGGCGGCGGCACGACTGCCGATCCGCCCGGACGGCGTCAACCCGGCGTTCATTCTCGATGGCGCCAGCGGCCAGGCCGCCAAGCCGGGCTTCTACCCGTTCAGCGCCAATCCGCAGCAGGAGAATCCGGCGAGCGGCTACATCGTCTCGGCCAACTACCAGCCGCCCGGCGCAATCCCCGTGCCCGGTTACTACAACCTGGCCGATCGCGGTCGTCAGCTCGATCGCCAGCTGAGCGACCCGGACATCAAGTGGGACACCCAGAACAGCCAGGCCCTGCAACTGGACACCAGCACCGACTACGGCCCGCGCACCCTGGCGCCGCTGCTCGGCACCTTGCGCAACGTCGCCCAGGGCGACGAGGAGAAGGAGCTGGTCGAGCAACTGGCCGCCTGGCGCGGCGACTATCCGCTGGACTCCACCAGTGCCACGTTGTTCAACCAGTTCCTCTACGAACTGGCGTTCGCCGCCCTGCACGACGAGCTGGGCGACACCTGGTTCCCGGTGCTGATCAGCACCCGCGCCATCGACGCCGCCCTGCCCCGCCTGGCCGCGGCCCCGGCATCGCCCTGGTGGAACCTGCGCGGCGCCAGCGAACGCACCGACCGTGGCGCCATCGTGCGCCTGGCCTGGCAACGCAGCCTCAAGCACCTGCACGAGACATTCGGCAAGGATCCGGCCAGCTGGCAATGGGGCAAGGCCCACACCCTCACCCACAACCATCCACTGGGGGTGAAGAAGCCGCTCAACCTGCTGTTCAACGTCGGCCCGTTTGCCGCGCCCGGCACCCACGAGGTGCCGAACAACCTGTCGGCGAAGATCGGCCCGGCGCCCTGGCCGGTCACCTATGGCCCTTCCACGCGCCGGTTGATCGACTTTGCAGACGCAGGCACCGCGCTGACCATCAACCCGGTCGGGCAGAGTGGCGTGCCGTTCGACCGGCATTACGGCGACCAGGCCGAAGACTATATCGAGGGGCGCTATCACAAGGCGCGGATGGGAGTGATTCCGGCGCAGAGCACGTTGCGGTTGGTGCCGGGTAATTGATTCGCCCCATCGCGGGGCAAGCCCGCTCCCACGCACGAATGCCAGTTGTGGGAGCGGGCTTGTCCCGCGATCAGCAGGCGGGGCTCAACCCTGCCACTTGCCGCCTTCGACGATGACGCTCTCAGGCTTGGTGTCGTCGCTCAGTTCCTTGCGCACGTACTGGTCGTACAGCTTGAGCAGGAACTTCTCCTCACCCAGCTTGGCCAGCTCGCTGTTCACCCAGTCGCGCAACTCGGTGTTGCCCTTCTTCACGGCCGGAGCAATCGGCGCCTCGTCGCCCAGCAGCTGCGGCAGCACGCGGTAGCCCGGGTTCTGCTTGGCCCAGCTGAACAGGATCAGGTTGTCCTGGGCATAGGCATCGCCACGGCCATTGGCCAGGGCGGCCAGCGACTCGGTGTTCTTCTCGAACTTCAGCAGCTTCCAGTCCGGGTGGTTCTTGGTCAGCCAGATATCGGCGGTGGTGCCGGTGGTGACGATGATGGTCTTGTCGGCCAGGTCGTCGAGCTTCTGCACCGGGCTGCCATCAGCGACGATGGCCTGCACCGCCACACGCAGGTTGGGGTTGGTGAAGTCCACCGCTTCCTTGCGCTCGGGGGTGACGGTCATGTTGGCGAGGATCAGGTCGACCTTGTCGCTCTGCAGGAACGGAATGCGGCTGGCGGGCTCCACGGCGACGAACTCGACCTTGCTTTCATCGCCCAGCAGGTCCTTGGCGAAGCGGCGGCCGATGTCGGTGTCGAAGCCCACGTAGCGGCCGCTTTCATCGACGAAGCCGAACGGTGGCTTGTCGGTGAACACGCCGACGATCAGCTTGTCGCGGGCCTTGATGGTTTCCAGGTAGCTGGTGGCCGGCGAGGCGCCGGCGGGCTTGGCCGGGTCTTCGGATTTGTTGCAGCCGGCCAGCAGGGCCAGGCCAAGCAGTGGAGCGAGCAGTTTGGCGAACGGGGCAGTCTTCATGACAGTTCCTTGTGCAGTGTCTTGGGCAGGCTTTCGACGAACGAGAATTTCTCCAGGAACTGCTGCGCGCGTGCGGTCTGCGGTTGGGTGAAGAAGCGCTCGGGGTGGTTCTGTTCAAGGATCCTGCCGGCCTCCATGAACACGATGCGGTCGGCCACCGCGCGGGCGAAGGCCATTTCGTGGGTGACGATGAGCAGGGTCATGCCTTCGCGGGCCAGGCCCTGGATCACCTGCAACACCTCCTTGACCATCTCCGGGTCGAGGGCGGCGGTGACCTCGTCGAACAGCATCACCTCGGGGTTCATGCACAGCGAACGGACGATGGCGATGCGTTGCTGCTGGCCACCGGAGAGCTGGCGGGGGAAGGCGTCGCGCTTGTCCAGCAGGCCGACCCGGGCCAGCAGCGCCTCGGCCTGGGCCTGGGCCTCGCGACGTTCGCGCTTCTGCACCTTCAACGGCCCCAGCAGCAGGTTGTCGATCACGCTCATGTGGCCGAACAGGTGATAGCTCTGGAACACCATGCCGACCCGCTGGCGCACCTGGCGCCAGTCGGTGTCGGGGCCGAGCAGCTCCTGGCCCTCGAGGCGCAGGCTGCCGCCCTGGGCCTCCTCCAGGCCGTTGAGGCAGCGCAGCAGGGTGCTCTTGCCGCAGCCGCTGGGGCCGAGGATCACCACCACCTCGCCGGCCTGGACCTTGAGGTCGATGTCCGCGAGCACCTGGTGCTGGCCGAAGAACTTGTTGAAGCCTTGGAATTCGATCAATGGATTCATGCGTGGGCCCAGCGTCGCTCCAGCACGCGGGAGGCGGCCGACAGCGGGTAGCAGACAAGAAAGAAGAACAGGAACAGCGCACCGTAGATCAGCACCGATTCGTAGGTGCGCTCGATGATCTGCTGCCCCGCCTTGATCACTTCGACCACGCCGATCAGCACCGCCAGCGAGCTGGTCTTGATGATCCGCGTGTAGATGTTGATGGTCGGCGGGGTCATGCGCTTGAGCGCCTGGGGCAGCAGCACGTAGCCATACAGCTGCCAGCCGCCCAGACCGATCGACAACCCCGCCTCGCGCTGCCCGCGTGGCAGCGACTGCAAGGCGCCGCGCACCACCTCGCCGACCTCGCTGGCGCCCCATAGGCCCAGCACCAGCACCGCGCACCAGAAGCTGGGGATGCTCAGGCCGAAGAAGATCGGCAAGCCGAAGAACACTAGGTACAGCCAGACCAGCACCGGAATCGCCCGGAACAACTCCAGGTACACCTGCAGCAGGATGTTCAGCCAACGGTTGCCGAGGGTCGCCAGCACGCCGTAGAGCACGCCGCCCAAGGTGGCGAACAGGATGCCCAGGGCCGAGATCGCCAGGGTCTGCCCGGCGCCCGTGGCCAGTTGCGGCAGCGAAACCAGCAGCAGCTCAATGCCCGAACTGGCCATGTTGCAGCCTCCGTTCCAGGTAGCGCAGCAGCAGCGACAGCGGCAGGAAGATCAGCACGCAGAGCAGGGTCAGCACGGCGAGCATTTCGTAGGTCTTGTAGTACAGGGCGATGTAGTTCTTGGTGGTGTAGAGGATCTCCGGCACCGCCACCGCCGAGACCACGGTGGTCTCCTTGAGCAGGAAGACGAAGTTGGCGAACAGTGCCGGCAGGCTGAGGATGCCGGCCTGGGGCAGGATCACGTGGCGCAGCAACTGCCCTTCGGAGAGCCCGATGGAGCGCCCGGACTCCAGTTGCGCCCGCGGCACGGCCTCGACCCCGGCGCGCAGCACCTCGGTGAGATAGGCACCGCCCATGAACGTCAGGGTGATGATCGCGGCGGCGAAGCCGGAGACCTTCAACCCCAGGCTCGGCAAGGCGAAGTAGACGAAGAACAGCTGGATCAGCAGTGGTGTGTTGCGGGCAAGCTCCACATAGCCCTTGACCAGGCGCCACAGGTACGGCGTGCGCAGCACCAGGATCGTCGCGTTGAGCAGCGCCACCAGCAACGAAGTGACGATGGCGATCGCCCCGACTTGCAGGGTCACGCCAACGGCCTTGAAGAAGGCCGGCAGTGTGCTAAGCATGAAAGCGGTGTCGAAGCTCATGGAAGGGGCCTCGACACGGGGTCACGAAGGTACGGCATGGGGCAGGTCCAGGATCGGCACGAGGGTGGCTCGGCGTCGTTTCACGAATGGTGGCGCTGTGCCGGTAAGCACGATTCCTAGACTCTAAAGGTATAAAAATATTTTTATAAATACCTTTATCGCATATCTATATCACCGCCCCGTGACGCTCGGAAATTTCCTTCATTACACACGGACCTTTCCGAGATTTTCCCCCTCCAAGGGGTTTCAAACTGTGACTTGCACGGCCCATCACATTCAACAAGGAAGACAACGATGAACAGCCCCTGCTTGCCTGCTTCGAATGAACAACTGCTGTGGCTCCTGGCCCTGCGCCGGGCGCTGGCCAGTCAGCGCTGAAAACGCCATCGCGGGACAAGCCCGCTCCCACAAGCGCCCCCACTTTTGCGGGAGCGGGCTGCGTGGAAGCGGGCTTGCCCCGCGATAGGGCCGGACCTGCCGAGCCCTCTTCAAGCCAGCCCAAACAAAAACGCCGACGCAAAATGCGTCGGCGTTTTTCGTACCAGGCCGCGAATCAGAACGCCGGCAGTACCGCACCGCTGTACTTCTTCTCGATGAACGCCTTCACTTCCGGGCTGGTCAGCGCCTTGGCCAGCTTCTGGATGGCCTCGCTGTCCTTGTTGTCCGGACGGGCGACCAGGAAGTTGACGTACGGCGAGTCGCTGCCTTCGATCACCAGGGCGTCCTTGGCCGGGTTCAGGCCGGCTTCCAGGGCGTAGTTGGTGTTGATCATGTCCAGGTCGACCTGGTCCAGCACACGCGGCAGCATGGCCGATTCCAGCTCGCGGAACTTGAGCTTCTTCGGGTTCTCGGCGATGTCTTTCGGCGTGGCCAGGGCGTTCTTCGGGTCCTTCAGAGTGATCAGGCCAGCCTTCTGCAGCAGAAGCAGGGCGCGGCCACTGTTGCTGCCTTCGTTGGGGATGGCGACGGTAGCGCCGTCCTTCAGCTCGGCCAGGCTCTTGACCTTCTTCGAGTAGCCACCGAACGGCTCGACATGCACGCCGATCACGGTTTCAAGGTGGGTGCCCTTGCCTTCGTTGAAGTTCTTCAGGTACGGCAGGGTCTGGAAGTAGTTGGCGTCCAGGCGCTTCTGGTCGACCTGCACGTTGGGCTGGACATAGTCGGTGAAGACCTTGATCTGCAGGTCCACGCCTTCCTTGGCCAGGGTCGGCTTGATCAGTTCGAGGATTTCGGCATGCGGCACGGGCGTGGCGGCGACCACCAGTTTCTCGGCGGCATTGGCCAGGCCAGCGAACGAAAGGGCGGCGGCCAGGGCGGTGGTCAGCAGGGTCTT
The DNA here is from genome assembly GCF_019646095.1 of Pseudomonas sp. 2hn. Lineage (NCBI taxonomy): Bacteria > Pseudomonadati > Pseudomonadota > Gammaproteobacteria > Pseudomonadales > Pseudomonadaceae > Pseudomonas > Pseudomonas sp. 2hn. The sequence continues at coordinate 5,614,378 of NZ_CP081016.1, forward strand.
TTTCATGGTGATCCTTGTTCTAAAGCTGGGCCATCGCAGATGGCGAGTCGGGTGCCCATCCGTTCGGGTGGGCGTGAAACGGACAATACCGAGATTTTTTATTCCGTAACAATATCTTTTGATTAGCTGCTTATTCCAAAAACAAATCGCCATCACGACCTTTGCTTATGAGCGGCCACGCACAGCTCTACGGCGCGGATTTGCCCAATTGCGCCAAGGCTGCGCCCAGCAGCCCGCGCAGGTCGGCCAGGGTTTGCGGCTCCCGACTGGCACCCAGTTGCGCGAGCTGACGGGCCAGGCTGGCCAAGGGTGTGATATCCGGAAGGTCGAGATGCGCGGGAAGGATCTCCTCACCATCACTGACCAGCAGGGCGAAGTGAATGACGTTCTCCAGCTCACGGGTATTGCCCGGCCAGGCATGGGCCTCCAGCGCCTGCTGGGCCGCCTCGCTGATCAACGGCAGTGGCCGATCCAGGCGCACGCTGTAGATACCGACGAAGTACTCGGCCAGCGGCAGGATATCGCCGACCCGATCACGCAATGCCGGCAGCTCGAGCTCGCCCTCGTGCAGGTAATGGTAGAGCCGCTCGTTGAAGCGCCCGGCGCGCACGGCCTGTGCCAGGTCGATGCTGGAAGCGGCCACCAGCCGCACATCGACCGCCTGCGGCTGGGCGGCGCCGACCCGGGTCACCTCGCGGTTTTCCAGGGCCGCCAGCAGCTTGCCCTGGATCGCCAGGGGCAGGTCGGCGATCTCGTCCAGGTACAGCGTGCCGCCGTTGGCCGAGCCGAACCAGCCGGCTCGACTGCTGGCGGTACCGCCCTGGGTGCCGGCGCTGTAGCCGAACAGCTCGGCATCGGCGTAGGTCGGGCTGATGGCCGCGCAATTGACCGATACGAACAACCCGCCGCGGTCACTGGCGCGGTGGATCTGCCGGGCCAGCAACTCCTTGCCGGTGCCGGTCTCGCCACGGATCAGCACCGGCAGCGGTTGTGGCGCCAATCGCTCCAGGGCCTGGCGCAGCGCCTGGGAACGCGGATCGACGAACACCAGCGCCTTGGCGCGGATGCTCAGTGGGCTCTTGTCCAGTTCGGGGAAGGTCAGCAACGGCTGGCCGAAAGCAGTGTGAAACGTCATGGAATACTCCCGCCCCAGCCGCAGGCGGCCGGGGATTCGACTCGTTCGAAGAATCCGGCGGATCAGGCGCGGCGCAGCGCGCGCTGATCGACACGGGCCTGCAGGCGGTAGAGGTAGGCGAAGCCCTGTTCCCAACGCTCATGGCCGGACTTGACGTTGATATGCCCGGCGTCGGCCAGCAGCCCGGCCTCGGCGCCCCAGGCCTGGGCCAGGTACAGCGCGCGCGGCACGCTCACCGCCGGGTCGTTGTCGGAGCTGACCACCTGGCTGGGGAACGGCAAGGCCTGCAGTGGAATCGGCGCGAAATTGCGCAAGGCCGGCGCGCAGGTCGGACGCTCGACATCCGCCGGCGCCACCAGCAATGCACCACGTACCCGGCGTAGCAGCTCGGGACTGGCCTGGGCGGCCCAATGGGCGACCGTGATGCAGCCCAGGCTGTGGGCGATGAGAATCACCGGCGAGCGTTCGGCGGCAATCGCCTGCTCCAGCGCCTGGACCCAGTCGCGTCGTTGCGGGGTCAGCCAGTCATGCTGCTCGACCCGGGCGCTGTTGGGCAGGCTGCGCTGCCAGTGACTCTGCCAATGGTTGTCTGGCGATCCTTGCCAGCCCGGCACAATCAGGTAACGAATCGACTCATTGCGCATGGGGACGCCTCCGGAAGTTTGCGTGCTTGGGTGCAAGTATAGGGAGGGGGTTATATTCGTAAAGGAATAAGAAGCTATTTATTAATAACCATAAATTCAAAGCCACAGTGTTCGAGCCCTGCCCCTGCAGGGATCGCGAAAGGCTTCAAATCCGCTTCTCCAATAAAAAAAGGGCCATCCCCTGCCAAGGAAAATGGCCCCTAAGCACTTGCCTGAAGAGGGTATCGCCGGTCAGCGGGCGGTAATCACCGCCAGCTTGCTGATCCCGGCACGTTCGATCGCCGCCATCGCGCGGGCGACCTCGCCGTAGTTCACACCATCGTCGGCCTGCAGCTGCACACGCAGCTCGGCGTCCTTGTCCTTGGCAGCCTTGAGGTTGGTCTCCAGCAGGTCGGGCTGGATCTCGTCCTTGTTGATGAACAGCTTGCCGCTGCCGTCGATGCTCACCACCAGCGGGTCCTTCTGCTCGACCGGGGCCACGGCCTCGGTCTTGGGCAGGTTGATCGGGATGGCATTGGTCAGCAACGGCGCGGTGACGATGAACACCACCAACAGCACCAGCATGACGTCCACCAATGGCGTGACGTTGATTTCACTCAACACTTCATCGCTGTCCTGGGTCGAGAAGGCCATGTCAGGAGGCCTCCTTCACAGGCTGGGTGAAGCCGGTGTGCTGGCGCTGCACCGCCGGGTGCACCAGCACGCGGAAGGCACTCTTCTGCGCCAGGCTGTAGAAGTCGTGGGCGAAGTCGTCGAGGTCCGCCGCGGTCAGCTTCAGGCGACGGAGGAAGTAGTTGTAGACCAGCACCGCCGGCACCGCGACGGCGATGCCCACGCCGGTGGCGACCAGCGCCGCGCCGATCGGGCCGGCCACGGTTTCCAGGCTGGCCGAGCCCGCCGCGCTGATACCCTTGAGCGCCTCCATGATGCCCCACACGGTGCCGAACAGGCCGATGAAGGGCGAGGTGCTGCCGATACTGGCGACCACCGCCAGGCCGGTTTCCAGCGAGCGGCGCTCGCGGACGATCTGCTGGCGCAGGGCGCGCTCCAGGCGGTCCTGGTGGTTGATGGCCTGGCTGAGGTCACTGGCCTGGCCAGGCTCGCCAACCGCGATCGCGGCAAAGCCCGCCTGGGCGACACGGGCGGCCGGGCCGGGCAGGTCGTGGGCGGGCTCGGCGGCAGAGTCGAGGCTGGACGCGGCCCAGAACTGCTGGTGGAAGCGTTTGTCCTGGTTCTTCAGGCGCACGAACTGCACGACCTTGACCAGGGCCAGCGCCCAGGTGGCGACGGAGAAGCCGACCAGCAGCCAGATGACCGCGCTTTCAACGGATTCGAGGGGAGATGCCAACAAGCTCATGATGAAGTCCTTCCTGTATGCGGTCGCAAGTTAACGAAGCTTGAAATCGATCGGTACGCTGACCCAGCCCACCTGGGCCACGTCGCCCTGCTTGGCCGGGACGAAGCTCCAGCGCTTCACCGCAGCCAGCGCAGCGGCGTCCAGGGCGTCGCGGCCACTGCTCTTCTGGATCTGGATCTGCCCCGGCTTGCCACTGGGCAGCACCTCCACGCGCAGCAGCACCGTGCCTTCCCAGCCGCGGCGCTGGGCCATCTGCGGATACTCCGGCGCCGGGTTCTTCAGGTACGCGGCGTTGGCCGAGGCCGGGGTCACTGGCGCAGGTGCGGGTGGTGCAGGTGCCGGGGGTGCTGGCGCGGCAACCGGTGTCGGCGGTGGCGCCTCGACTGGCTTGGGCTGCGGCTTGGCCACGGGCTTGGGCACTGGCTTGGGTTTCGGGACCGGCTTGGGCGCGGGCTTGGCAGCCAGTTCGTCGACCACCGGTGGCGGTGGTGGTGGCTGGACCACAGGGGCCGGCGGCGGCTCGACCACCGGTGGTGCGGGCGCGGCGAACTCGATGGTCATGGGCGGAATCTTCGGCGGGATGACCGGCAGCTCGGGGGTCGGCTGGTGGCTGACCCAGTACGCCGCCGCGCCGTGCAGCACCAGCACCAGCAGGCCCAGCACCAGCTTGTCGCGACGCTTGAGACCGCTGACCGGCGTGCGTTGCAGGCGCAACTGGCCCAGCGGCAGGCGTAGCGTGCGTCCGAGCTCGACCAGATCACCCGATGCCGGGCGCCATGGCTGGTCGTAGGCCCTGACGGCCGTCTGGACATTGCCCATTGCTAAAACTCCTGGGGTTCTTGATTCAGGTGTGTGGCTGAATCATCGGGCCCAGAGACTTAGCTCATAAAGTAATGTTTAAACGTAAAACTAGATCTTAATGGAATAATGATTTTGGTGGTCTGCCCACAGCCCGCGTCGTTCGCGGCCTGCCGCAGAACAGCTCACGAATGATGCCTTGTAGGCATTCAAAATATTCGTTCAAGGCATCAATTCACGCGAGGGCTTCGCCCTCGATCGCGGCACAAGGCCGCTCCTACAGGGCACCGCAATCTCTTATGTAGGAGCGGCCTTGTGCCGCGATCGGCTGCGCAGCAGCCCCGGCAATCTCACAGGCAATAAAAAACCCAGGACCATGCCCGGGTTTTCCATCACAAGCACCAGCTCAGATATCCGCCACCTTCTGCCACACCTTCGGCCGGAAGAACAACGTCTCCCCACGCGCCAGCCCGGTGAGGCTGTCGTGATCCTTGACCACTTCGGCCTCGATCAGCTCGCTCTGCCCTTCCACCTTCAGCGTCACTCGCGTGGTCGCCCCCAACGGACGGATATCGCGCACTTCGGCGGCATGATGCCCCTCGGTCTCGTGGCGCGACAGCGACACTTCGTGCGGACGGAACAGCACGTGGTGCCCTTCGCTCAGCGCCAGGCGGTTGGAATCGCCAAGGAAGTGGTAGACGAAGTCGTTGGCCGGCTTCTCGTATACCTCGCCCGGCGAGCCGATCTGCTCGATCACACCCTTGTTCATCACCACGATGCGGTCGGCGACTTCCATGGCCTCTTCCTGGTCGTGGGTGACGAACACCGAGGTCAGGTTGATGTCCTCGTGCAGGCGCGCCAGCCAGCGGCGCAGCTCCTTGCGCACCTTGGCATCCAGCGCCCCGAACGGCTCGTCGAGCAGCAGCACCTTGGGCTCCACCGCCAGGGCACGGGCCAGGGCGATGCGCTGGCGCTGGCCGCCGGACAGCTGCTCGGGGTAACGGTCGGACAGCCAGTCGAGCTGGACCATGTTCAGCAGCTCATGGACCTTCTCGGCGATCTTGCTTTCGCTCGGGCGCTCGCCCTTGGGCTTCATGCGCAGGCCGAAGGCGACGTTGTCGAACACGCTCATGTGGCGGAACAGCGCGTAGTGCTGGAACACGAAACCAACGTTGCGATCACGCACGTCATGGCCGGACACGTCCTCGCCGTGGAATACGATGCTGCCGTTGTCCGGGGTCTCCAGGCCGGCGATGATGCGCAGCAGGGTGGTCTTGCCGCAGCCGGACGGGCCGAGCAGGGCCACCAGCTCGCCGCTGTGGATATCCAGGTTGATGTTGTCCAGGGCCTGGAAGCTGTTGAAGCGCTTGCTGACGTTACGAACTTCGATCGACATGAATCATTCCTCCGCGGCGCTGTGGCGCAGGCGGTTAATACGGTTCTCGCTCCACTGCTTGAGCAGCAGGATGAAGAGCGCCAGGATCAGCAGCAGGCTGGCCACGCTGAAGGCCGCGACATGGTTGTACTCGTTGTAGAGGATCTCCACGTGCAGCGGCAAGGTGTTGGTAACGCCACGGATATGGCCCGACACGACAGACACCGCGCCGAACTCGCCCATGGCCCGGGCAGTGCACAGCACCACGCCGTAGATCAGGCCCCACTTGATGTTCGGCAGCGTGACATGCCAGAACATCTGCCAGCCGTTGGCGCCGAGCAGGCGCGCGGCCTCCTCCTCCTGGGTGCCCTGCTCCTGCATCAGCGGGATCAGCTCGCGGGCGACGAACGGCACGGTGACGAAGATGGTCGCCAGGACGATGCCCGGCAGGGCGAAGACGATCTGGATATCGTGGTCCTGCAGCCACGGCCCGAACAGGCCCTGCGCACCGAACATCAGCACGTAGACCAGACCGGCGATTACCGGCGACACCGAAAACGGCAGGTCGATCAGGGTGACCAGGATGCTCTTGCCGCGGAAGCTGTACTTGCTCACGCACCAGGCGGCGGATACGCCGAACACCAGGTTCAACGGCACCGAGATGGCCACCGCCAGCAGGGTGAGCTTGAGCGCGGACAGCGCGTCGGGCTCGAAGATCGCTTCGAAGAACGTGCCGAAGCCGTTCTTCAGGGCCTGCGACACCACGATCACCAGCGGCAGCGCCAGGAACAGCGCGAAGACGATCCAGGCCAGGGTGATCAGCACCCGGCGCGAGGTGGCGCTGCTGCGTCGGGCGGCGTTGGCGGCGGCGGTTGCGCTCATGGGTTGACTAGACATTGCCGGCCTCCTTCAAGGGGTTTCGATGCGCCGCTGCAGCAGGTTGATCAGCAGCAGCAGGATGAAGGAAACCACCAGCATCAGCACGCCGATGGCGGTGGCGCCGGTGTAGTCGTACTGGTCAAGCTTGACCATGATCAGCAACGGCAGGATCTCGGTCTTCATCGGCATGTTGCCGGCAATGAAGATCACCGAACCGTACTCGCCCACGCCCCGGGCGAAGGCCAGGGCAAAGCCGGTCAGCCACGCCGGCAGCAGCGCCGGCGCCAGCACGTGGCGGAACACCTGCAGCGGTTTGGCGCCCAGGCAGGCGGCGGCCTCCTCGACTTCACGCGGGATGTCGGCCAGCACCGGCTGCACCGTGCGCACCACGAACGGCAGGGTGACGAAGGTCAGCGCCAGGGTGATGCCCAGGGGGGTGTAGGCGATCTTGAAGCCGAGGTCGGTGGCGAACTGGCCGACCCAGCCCGCCGGGGCGTACAGGGCGGTCAGGGCGATACCGGCAACAGCGGTGGGCAGGGCGAACGGCAGGTCGATCATCGCGTCGATGACCTTGCGCCCTGGGAAGGTGTAGCGCACCAGCACCCAGGCCAGCAGGGTGCCGATCACACCGTTGATGATGGCGGCGAACAGGGCAGTGCCGAAACTCAGTTTCAGCGCGGCCAGCACCCGTGGTGCGCTGATGATGTTCCAGAACTGCTCCCAGGTGAGCTGCGCGGCATGCACGAACATGGCGGCCAGCGGTATCAGCACGATCAGGCTGAGGTACACCAAGGTGTAGCCCAGCGTCAGCCCGAAGCCGGGTATGACGGGGGAAATGCGACGTGACATAAAGGTCCCTGGTTGAACGCACGAAGCCCGGGAGTCATCCCGGGCCGGTGCAGGCTACTGAAGGGTGAAGCGTTGGCAAAGCCCTGTTCGGAACATCGTGGGAGCGGGCTTGCCCCGCGATAGGGCCGCCCCTGCAATCGCGGGGCAAGCCCGCTCCCACGCCATCACGATACATGGTTTGAACAGCCGATCACTGTGCCTGATAGATCTGGTCGAACACACCGCCATCATTGAAGAACTTCGGCTGCGCAGTCTTCCAGCCGCCGAAGTCCTTGTCGATGGTCACCAGGTCCAGTTTCGGGAACTGCTTGCCGAATTCGGCGGCGACCTTGGCGTCACGCGGACGGTAGAAGTTCTGCGCGGCGATCTTCTGGCCAGCCGGACTGTACAGGTGCTTGAGGTATTCCTCGGCGATCTTCTCGTTGCCTTTCTTCTCGGCGTTCTTGTCGACCACCGCCACCGGTGGCTCGGCCAGGATCGACAGCGAAGGCACGACGATCTCGAACTTGTCGGCGCCGCCGTCTTCCTTCAGCGCCAGGAAGGCCTCGTTCTCCCAGGCCAGCAGCACATCGCCCTGGCCGTTGTTGACGAAGGTGATGGTCGAGCCACGGGCGCCGGTATCGAGCACCGGCACGTGCTTGAACAGCTCCTGCACGTAGGCCTTGGCCTTGTCTTCATTGCCGCCGGTCTTCAGGCCGTAGGCCCAGGCGGCGAGGAAGTTCCAGCGGGCGCCGCCGGAGGTTTTCGGGTTGGGAGTGATGACCGAGACGTCCTTCTTGATCAGGTCGCCCCAGTCCTTGATGCCTTTCGGGTTGCCCTTGCGCACCAGGAACACGATGGTCGAGGTATACGGCGTGCTGGCGTCCGGCAGGCGCTTCTGCCAGTCCTCCGGCAGGGTCTTGCCGAGCTTGGCGATCTCGTCGATGTCGCCGGCCAGGGCCAGGGTCACCACGTCGGCGCGCAGGCCGTCGATGACCGCGCGCCCCTGCTTGCCCGAACCACCGTGGGACTGCTGGATCTTCACCTTGTCGCCCGGATGGGCGGCTTGCCAGTGCTTGATGAACTCGGCGTTGTACTGCTGGTAAAGCTCGCGGGTCGGGTCATAGGACACGTTCAGCAGTTCGTAGTCCTTGGCGATCGCGGAACCGGCAAAAACGGCACTGGCCAGGGCGGCAAGCGCATAACGGCGGATGGACATGGTGAAGCTCCCGATTGGCATTTTTCTAGTTTTTGAAGTGATGCGGTGTCAGCCGGACTTGTTGCCGGGCTGCTGCAGGCGGAACTTCTCCTTGCGTTCGATCTGCACCACCTGGGCGTTGTGCACGGTGATCTCCACCGCGCCGAAGCGCAGGTCGCGCAGCGCGCTCTGGATTTCACGCAGAATGGTGGCTTCGTCCTGACCGTCGATGCTGCGCAGAGATGCACTCATGCTCGTTCTCCTGTGAGTAAGGGTGCCGGGCAGAGGTTTGAAGGGGATTTGCGCCTGGCTTGAAGGCAATACTAGTGAGGCGCGGATATTCTTAAAAATACTGTTTAAGAATGTTTATATAACCAACTTTAGGTAGCTACCCTGTAGGAGCGGCCTTGCGCCGCGATGGGCTGCGCAGCAGCCCCGAGAATTCTGCAGGATGCCCACAACCTGGGGCCGCTGCGCAGCCCATCGCGGCACAAGGCCGCTCCTACAGGGGTCAATGTGGTCGCTGTGTCTTGTCCTGCGGCTCGCGAATCTTGTACCAGGCCACATACAGCGCCGGCAGGAACAGCAGCGTCAGCAGCGTTGCACTGATGATGCCGCCAATCATGGCGTAGGCCATCGGCCCCCAGAACACTTCCCGGGCGATCGGGATCATGCCCAGGCTCGCCGCCGCCGCCGTCAGCAGGATCGGCCGGCGCCGGTGATTGGTCGCCTCCACCACCGCATCCCACGGCGTATAGCCCTGCTCCTCGAACTCGTCGATCTGGGTCACCAGGATCACCGAGTTGCGGATGATGATCCCGGCCAGGGCGAGGATCCCGAGGATCGCCACGAAGCCCATCGGCGTGCCCGTGGGCACCAGCGCCAGCACCACGCCGATCAGCCCCAGGGGCGCGACGCTGACCACCAGGAACAGCTTCTGCACGCTGTGCAGCTGGATCATCAGGAAGGTCGCCATCAGGAACAGCATCAGCGGGATAACGTCGGCGATCGGCCCCTGGGCCTTGCTGCTCTCCTCCACCGTACCGCCGGTGGCCACGTCATAGCCCACCGGCAGCTTGCTGGCGAAGTCATCGATGCCGGGCTTGAGTTCGGCCACCAGGTCGGTGGGCTGGATATCACCGACCACCGAGGCCTTGATGGTGATGGTCGGCTTGCGGTCGCGGCGCCATACCAGCGGCTGCTCCTGCTCGTAGCGCACGGTGGCGAAGGCCAGCAGCGGAATCGAGGCGCCGCTGGGCGTGACGATCTGCAGGTTCTGCAAGGTATCCGGCGAGCCGCGTTCGCTGTCTTCGGCGCGGGCCACCACATTGACCAGGTAGATGTTGTCGTTGACCTGGGTGACCGGCACGCCGCTGACAATGCTGTTCATCACATTGGCCACGTCCTCGGACGACAGGCCCAGCTGACGCGCCTTGTCCTGGGCGATCTCGATGCGCAGCACCTTGCCGGGCTCGTTCCAGTCGTAGATCATCTCGCCGATGTGTTCGTTGCTGTCGAGCAGGGTCGCCAGCTCGATGGCGTGCCTGCGCACCTGGTCGATGTCCTTGCCGCTGACCCGGTACTGGATCGGCCGGCCCACCGGCGGCCCCATTTCCAGCGACTGGACGTTGGTGCCAATGCCGACGAACTCCTCATGCAGCAGCTTCTGCAGGCGCTGCATCATGCCCTCGCGCTCCTCGAAGCCCTTGCTGACGATCACCAGCTGGGCGTAGTACGGGTTCTGCAACTGCTGGTCGAGGGGCAGGTAGAAGCGGATCGCGCCCTGGCCGATGTAGGTGCTCCAGCGCACCAGGTCCGGGTCGTCCTTGATCCTCGCCTCCAGGCGGTCGACAACCTTGCGTGTTTCCTCGATCGAGGCGTTCTGCGGCAGGTTGAGGTCGACGAGGATCTCCGGGCGGTCCGACGACGGGAAGAACTGGTTCTGCACGAAGCGCATGCTGAAGATCGACAGGGCGAACAGCACCACTGTACCGATGATGGTCAGCCAGCGGTGGCGCATGCACCACAGCAGCCCGCCTTCGAACGCCCGGCCGACACGCCCGGGCTCGGCCTCGTGGGGCTTGAGCTTGCTGCTGCTGAGGATATGCACGCCCAGTACCGGAGCGAAGAACACCGCCACCACCCAGGACACCAGCAAGGCCACGGCGATCACCGCGAACAGGGTGTAGGTGTACTCGCCCGCGGAACTGGCGTTGAGGCCGATCGGCACGAAACCGGCCACCGTCACCAGGGTGCCGGTGAGCATGGGGAACGCCGTGGAGGTGTAGGCGAAGGTGGCCGCCTGCTCCTTGGTCTCGCCCATCTCCAGGCGCGTGACCATCACCTCGACGGTGATCATCGCATCATCCACCAACAGGCCCAGGGCGATGATCAGCGCACCGAGCGAGATCCGCTGCATGGTGATGTCGCTGTACTCCATGAACACGAAGACCATGGCCAGCACCAGCGGAATCGAGCAAGCCACCACCAGTCCCGCGCGAATACCCAGGCTGACGAAGCTCACCGCCAGCACGATCACCACGGCTTCGAACAGCGCGCTGGTGAAGCCGCCGACCGCCTGCTTGACCACCACCGCCTGGTCGGACACGTTGTGCACGCCAACACCCACCGGCAGGTCCCGAACGATGCTGTCCATCCGCGCCTTCAGGGCCGCGCCGAACACCTCGATGTTGGCGCCGGCCTTCATGCCGATCGCAAGGCCAATGGCGGTCTGGCCATTGAAACGGAACATCGGCGACGGCGGGTCGACATAGCCGCGCTCGATATCGGCGATGTCGGCCAGGCGGAAGAACCGGTCATTGATGCGCAGGTTCACCGTCTGCAGGTCCTTCTCCGAGGCGAATTGCCCGGTGGTGCGCACCGAGATGCGTTCGGGCCCGGCCTCGATCACACCGGCGGGGGTCACTGCGTTCTGCTGCTGCAGGGCTTGCATGGCCTGGCGCTGGTCGATGCCCAGCGCGGCCAGCTTGCGGGTGGAGAAGTTCAGGTACAGCACTTCGTCCTGGGTGCCGATCAGCTCGACCTTGCCGATGTTGGGCACTTCGCGCACCTCGGCCCGCGCCACCTCGACATAGTCGCGCAGCTGGCGCAGGGTGAGGCCGTCGGCGGTGAACGCGTAGATCGAGCCGAACACGTCGCCGAACTCATCGTTGAACGCCGGCCCCTGGATACCTGCGGGAAACTGCCCGCGGATGTCCTGGATCTTCTTGCGTACCTGGTACCAGATCTCGGGGATGTCCTTGGCCTTGGTGGTGTCGCGAAGGTAGACGTAGACCGTGGATTCGCCCGGGCGGGTGTAGCTCTTCACGTAGTCGAGCGAGTCGAGTTCCTCGAGCTTCTTCTCGATGCGATCGGTGACCTGGTACAGGGTCTCGTCCTGAGTGGCGCCCGGCCAGCGGCTCTGGATGACCATGGTCTTGATGGTGAAGGACGGGTCCTCCTCACGGCCAAGGTTGAAGTAGGAGAAGATCCCCATCAGCAGGCCAACGAACATCAGGTACCAGACGAAGGACTGGTGCTTCAGCGCCCACTCCGAGAGGTTGAAGCTTCCTTTCATTGCGCGTCCTCGTCGAAGGTGACCTTCTGGCCGGGCTTGAGGCTGTTCACTCCAGCGGTCACCACGCGCTCGCCGGGCTGCACGCCGGAGGCCAGGACGATGCTGTCGGCGGTACGCTCGATCAACGCGACGTCACGAGTGGCCACGGTTTTCTGCTGCGGATCGACCACCCACACCTGGGGCTTGCCGTCACGTTCAAGCAACGCGGTCAGCGGCAATTCGCTGCGCGGGCTCACCGCCGAGGTCAGGGTGACGCTGACCGCGGTGCCCAGGTGGAAGGCATCGGGCGTGCTGGTCAGGGTCAAGCGGGCGCGGCGGGTACGGGTGGTGGCGTCAGCCTGTGGCTCGAGCTCGCGCAGCGTGGCGGTGGTGTTGATGCCCGGGTCGAGCTGCGAAGCGACGGTAAAGGTAAGGTCCTTGTTCAACTGTTCGGCGAGCGGGATCGGCAGGTCGATCACCGCCTCCTTGACATCCGGACGGGCCAGGGTGACAACGGCCTGACCGGCGCTGACGGTCTGCCCCGCCTCGGCCTGCCAGGCAGTGACCACCGCCGCATGATCACTGCGCAGGGTGCTGTAGCCGAGCTGGTCGCGGGCCTGGCTGACCGCCGAGCGCGCCTGCTCCAGCGCGGCACCGGTGGTTTTCAGGTCGGTCTGGGCGATGTCCAGCTGGGCCTGGGCGCCGACACCACGGTCGTACAACTGCTGCTGGCGGCGAGCATTGGCCTGGGCATTGATCCATTGCGCCTGGACCTTGGCCAGATCGCCCTCGGCTGCGCGCAACTGGTTTTGCTGGTCGGTCGGATCGAGGGTGGCCAGGGTATCGCCAGGGCTTACCCGCGTCCCCACATCCAGCCAGCGCCGGGCAATGCGTCCGGACACCCGAAACCCCAGGGTGCTTTCGTAGCGGGCCTGAATGGCACCGGCAAAGCGGCCCAGCTGCGACTGTACCTGCGGCTCGACCAGCGTCGACAGCACCGGGCGTATCGCCTCAGGCGGCGCCTCATCGCCCCCGCAGGCCCCCAGCATCAGGCTGGCTGACAGTATCAGCATCTGACGTTTCATGGCGCGGCCCCTCCGTCCTTGGCGCTGACCTTCTCGACCTGCATGTCCGGGTGCAGCAGCTGTCCACCGCCCACCACCACGGTCTCGCCGCCCTTGATACCGTCGGCGATCACCACCTTGCCGGTGAGGTAGCGCGCGACCTGGACCTTGCGCAATTCGACCTTGTCGCCCTCGCCCACCACCCACACCGCCGGCTCCTTCAGCGCCTTGGTCAATGCCGACCACGGCAATTCGATGCTGGGCCGGCCCTGGGTGTTGCCAGTGGCCGTGACCGGTGAGCCCAGCTGCATGCCGGCCGGCACGTTGCGCAGCGCGACCTTGACCTGCACCGTACCGCTCTCGGCGGACACCGTCGGGGTGATCTCGCGGACCCGGCCTTCGGCCTTGATCGCCGGGTTGTCCAGCAGGCTGACGACGACGCCCTCGTCGCTGGGGGATTTCACCAGCAGCGATTCGTAGACATTGAACACCGCGTCACGGTCGCCATCGACCGCCAGGCTGAAGATCGGCATGGTCGCCTGCACCACCTGGCCGACCTCGGCCTGGCGCGCGGTGATCACCCCGTCGGCTTCGGACACCAGCGCCGTGTAGCTCAACTGCTCATTGGCGTTGGCCAGCTGCGCCTGGGCGGCCTTGAGCGCACTCTGGCTGCTGCGCAGCGCGGCTTCGGCGGAATCGTACTCGCTCTGGCTGGTGTAGCCCTTGGGCAGGAGCTTCTGCTGGCGCACGAACGCGGCGCTGGTCTGGGTGACCCGGGCCTGCTCGGCGAACACCTCGGCCTTGGCCGAGTCGACGTTGTTCTGCAGGTCCTTCGGATCCAGGCGCGCCAGCACCTGGTTGGCCTTGACGTGGTCGCCGACATCGACACTACGGGCGATGATCTTGCCGCCCACGCGGAACGACAGGTCGGTCTGCACCCGCGCCTGCACGTCACCGGTCAAGGTGACCCGGGCGGCAAAGTCGGTGGGTTGCACCTGTTGCACCGCGACCCGGGGCAATACCGGGGCGGCCTCTTCCTTGCCACAGCCCGTAAGCATGAACAGCAGCCCCAGGCAAACGACCGACGATGGACGTGTCAACGTCATTCGGGCTCCTTGCTTGCGCGCAGATGATTCGTGGGATGCGACTGTTAGCGTAGATCAGGGATTGGAAAAGGGTACTGGGCTGGAATTCGTGGTGGCCGGAAGGGCCTCTTCGCGGGTGAACCCGCTCCCACAGGTATCGAGTGCACCTTGGCCCCTGTGGGAGCGGGTTTACCCGCGAAAGGGCCATCAAAGCCAGCACCACTTCTTGCCATATCCAGAAACCATCCGCAGCAAAGGCTCTTCATTCCAACCGCTACCGTTCAGAAGAGATGTGTTTTCAAGGAGTGACTCGAATGCCTGTCGCCCAATCCCATCTGCTGCGTCGTGGCCGCTTCTCCGAGCCTGAAAGGCTCTACCTGCTGACCACTATCACTCACCAACGCAAGCCTCTGTTCCACGACTTCCATCATGCGCGTCTGGTCGTTCAGCAACTGCGTCGATCAGATCAGGAACAAGCCTGCCGATCACTGGCCTGGGTCGTGATGCCGGATCATCTGCATTGGTTGATCGAGTTGAAGTCGGTAACGCTCGGAACACTGATGCGCAGGTTCAAGTCGCGTTCCAGCCTTGAACTGCACAAGGCTGGTGTCAGGCATCATCCGATCTGGCAGACCGGATATCAGGACCACGCATTACGTCGGGAAGAGAATGTGGTCCATGTCGCCAGGTACATCGTTGCCAATCCGTTGCGGGCGGGGCTGGTCACTAGCGTCAGGGACTATCCGCATTGGGATGCGGTCTGGCTTTGAGGCGGCGGGAGGCATTCGCGGGTAAACCCGCTCCCACAGGGACCGAGATGCACACAAGTCCTGTGGGAGCGGGCTTGCCCCGCGATGCGTCGGCTCAGGCCTGCGCGGTGGCCTGGGCCGGACGGCGGGTCTGCGGCTGCGAGACGTTCGCTGCGGCGCCCTCTTCGATGGCCTGCTGGATCGCCCGACGGCGACGCTCTTCGGCCTGGCGGCTGAAGTACCAGACCAGGAAGGTCACCAGCGACACCGACAGCAGGATCAGGCTGGCCACGGCGTTGATCTCCGGCTTCACGCCCAGGCGCACGGCCGAGAACACTTCCATCGGCAAGGTGGTCGAGCCCGGGCCGGAGACGAAGCTGGCCAGCACCAGGTCATCCAGCGACAGGGCGAACGACATCATGCCGCCCGCCGCCAGCGACGGCGCGATCATCGGGATGGTGATCAGGAAGAACACCTTCCACGGCTTGGCGCCCAGGTCCATGGCCGCCTCTTCGATGGACAGGTCCAGCTCGCGCAGGCGCGCCGACACCACCACCGCCACATAGGCGGCGCAGAACGTGGTGTGGGCGATCCAGATGGTGACGATGCCACGCTCCTGGGGCCAGCCGATCATCTGCGCCATGGCCACGAACAGCAGCAGCAGCGACAGACCGGTGATCACCTCGGGCATCACCAGCGGCGCGGTGACCAGGCCACCGAACAGGGTGCGGCCCTTGAAGCGGGTGACCCGGGTCAGCACGAAGGCCGCCAGGGTGCCCAGCGCCACCGCGGCGACCGCCGTGTAGCAGGCGATCTCCAGCGAGCGCATCACCGAACCCATCAGCTGGGTGTTGTCGAGCAGGCCGACGTACCACTTCACCGACCAGCCGCCCCACACCGTCACCAGCTTCGAGGCGTTGAACGAGTAGATCACCAGGATCAGCATCGGCAGGTAGATGAACAGCAAGCCGAGCACCAGCATCAGCTTGGAGAAACTGAAGCGTTTCATGCGCGGCCCTCCATCTCTTTGGCCTGGCTACGGTTGAACAGCAGGATCGGCACGATCAGGATCGCCAGCATCACCACCGCCAGGGCGGACGCCACCGGCCAGTCGCGGTTGTTGAAGAACTCCTGCCACAGCACTTTACCGATCATCAGGGTTTCCGGGCCGCCGAGCAGTTCAGGAATCACGAACTCGCCCACCACCGGGATGAACACCAGCATGCAGCCGGCGATGATGCCGTTCTTCGACAGCGGCACGGTGATCTTCCAGAAGCTGTTGAAGGTGCTCGAACCCAGGTCCGACGCGGCTTCGAGCAGGCTCTCGTCATGCTTCACCAGGTTGGCGTACAACGGCAGGATCATGAACGGCAGGTACGAATAGACCACGCCGATATACACCGCCAGGTTGGTGTTGAGGATCTGCAGCGGCTGGTCGATCAGGCCCAGCCACAGCAGGAAGCTGTTGAGCAGCCCGTTGTTGCTGAGAATGCCCATCCAGGCATAGACGCGGATCAGGATCGCGGTCCAGGTCGGCATCATGATCAGCAGCAGCAGGACGGTCTGCGACTCCTTCTTGGCCTTGGAGATGGCGTAGGCCATCGGGTAGCCGATCAGCAGGCACAGCAAAGTGCTGAAGAAGGCCACCTTCAACGAACCGAGGTAGGCCGCGATATACAGCTCGTCCTCGGTGAGCAGGCCGTAGTTGGCCAGGTTCAGCACCAGCTGCACCTTGCCTTCGAGATAGGTGTAGATCTCGGTGTACGGCGGGATCGCCACGTCGGCTTCGGCGAAGCTGATCTTCAGGACGATGAAGAACGGCAGCATGAAGAACAGGAACAGCCAGATGAACGGCACGCCGATCACCATGTGCCGCCCTTCGGGGATCAAGCGCTGGAGGGCTCGTTTGAGCTTTCGTGGTTTCATGAGCGCAGTACCACGCCGCTGTCGTCTTCCCACCACACGTAGACTTCGTCATCCCAGGTTGGGCGAGTGCCCTGGCGCTCGGCGTTGGCGACGAACGACTGGACGATCTTGCCGCCGGGCAGCTCGACGTAGAACACCGAGTGGCCGCCGAGGTAGGCGATATCGTGGACCTTGCCGCGCGACCAGTTGTGCTCGCAGGTCGGCTGCTCGGTGGTGACCAGCAGCTTCTCCGGACGCAGGGCGTAAGTGATGTGCTTGTCCTCGACCGAGGTGGTGACGCCGTGGCCGACGTAGATCTTGCGCTCCAGTTCCGGGCTGGCAATGATCGCGTGGCCTTCGGCGTCGTCGACCACCTCGCCCTCGAACAGGTTGACGTTGCCGATGAACTCGCAGACCAGACGGCTGGTCGGGGTTTCATAGACGTCGATCGGGCTGCCGATCTGGGCGATCCAGCCCAGGTGCATGATGGCGATGCGCTGGGCCATGGTCATGGCCTCTTCCTGGTCGTGGGTCACCATCACGCAGGTCACGCCCACGCGCTCGATGATCTCCACCAGCTCCAGCTGCATCTGCGAGCGCAGTTTCTTGTCCAGCGCGCCCATCGGCTCGTCGAGCAGCAGCAGCTTGGGACGCTTGGCCAGCGAACGGGCCAGGGCCACCCGCTGGCGCTGGCCACCGGACAACTGGTGCGGCTTGCGCTTGGCGTACTGGGTCATGTGCACCAGCTTGAGCATCTCGGCCACGCGGGCGTCGATCTCGGCCTTGGGCATCTTGTCCTGCTGCAGGCCGAAGGCGATGTTCTGCGCCACGGTCATGTGCGGGAACAGCGCGTAGGACTGGAACATCATGTTGATCGGCCGCTCATAGGGCGGCATGTCGGTGATGTCGACGCCATCGAGGAAGATCCGCCCTTCGGTCGGACGCTCGAAGCCGGCCAGCATGCGCAGCAAGGTCGATTTGCCGGACCCGGAGCCGCCCAGCAGGGCGAAGATCTCGCCCTTGCGGATTTCCAGGGACACATCGTCCACGGCTACCGTTTCGTCGAATTTTTTCGTGACCCGGTCGATCTTGACCAGCACCTGCTTGGGTTGCTGGCCACCCTCGAGGGCTTTCTTATAGGCACCGGAGGCAACTGCCATGAGTGAAACTCCCAACAAGATTTATGTGCCCGCCGCTGCGCTGGCGGGCCTGGATTGTTACTTGCCCGACTTGACCTTGGTCCAGCTGCGGGTCATCAAACGTTGCACCTTGGGTGGCAACTCGGCGTTGACGAACATCTTGTCCAGCACTTCCTGCGGTGGGTAAACCGCGGCGTCAGTCCTCACGGCCTGGTCCATCAGGTCGCCAGCCTTGGGGTTCGGGTTGGCGTAACCGACGTAATCACTGACCTGGGCGATCACCTCAGGTTTCAGCAAATAGTTGATGAAGGCGTGGGCCTCCTTGACGTTGCTGGCGTCCTTGGGAATCGCCAGCACATCGAACCAGAGGTTGCCGCCTTCCTTGGGAATGGCGTAGGCCAGCTTCACGCCCTTCTTCGCTTCTTCAGCGCGGGCCTTGGCCTGGAAAATATCGCCGGAGAAGCCAGCGGCCACGCAGATATCGCCGTTGGCGAGATCGCTGATGTACTTGGAAGAGTGGAAGTAGGTCACGTACGGGCGCACGGCCAGCAGTTTCTCTTCCGCCTTCTGGTAGTCCTTGGGGTTGCTGCTGTTCGGGTCCAGGCCCATGTAGTTGAGCACCGCCGGGAGCATCTCGTCGGCCGAGTCGAGGAAGGCCACGCCGCATTTGCTGAGCTTCTTCATGTTCTCGGGTTCGAACAGCACCGCCCAGGAGTCGATCTTGTCGGTGCCCAGCGCCGCCTTGACCTTCTCGACGTTGTAGCCGATGCCATTGGTGCCCCACAGGTAGGGGACGGCGTACTGGTTGCCCGGGTCGTTCTTCTCCAGACGCTTCATCAGCGCCGGGTCGAGGTTCGCGTAGTTGGGCAGCAAATCACGGTCGAGCTTCTGGAACGCGCCCGCCTTGATCTGCTTGCCGAGGAAATGGTTGGACGGCACGACCACGTCATAACCGGTGCGTCCGGCCAGCAGCTTGCCTTCCAGCGTCTCGTTGCTGTCGAAGACGTCGTATTTCGGGGTGATGCCGGTTTCCTTCTGGAAATCGGCAAGGGTATTCGGACCAACATAGTCGGACCAGTTGTAGATGTGCACCGTGGGCGCCGCTTGGACGCTGCAAGCCAGCGTCAGACCCGCTCCAGCCATCAAGGCCTTGCGAAATACAGAAATAGACAAGTGGGTGGTCCTCACAATCAGTGCCTCAAGTGGCGGAAAAACTCGGCCGCACACGCAAAACCGGCGCGCAACTTACCTTCACGGCGTGGATGCCGCAAACTTATTTGCCTTTACCTGCCTCCGGGCCGGGAAACCCCGGCCCAGAGGGCCTTGCATCAGGCTTACTTGCCCGACTTGATCTTGGTCCAGCTGCGGGTGATCTCGCGCTGGGCGGTCTTCTCCGGTGCCTTGATGGCGTACAGCTTGGCCTTCACCTCATCGGACGGATAGATCGCCGGATCGCTGGTGATCTCTTTGTCCACCAGCGGGGTGGCGGCCTTGTTGCCGTTCGGGAAGCGCACGGCGTTGGTGATGCCCGCCATCACTTCCGGCTGCAGCAGGAAGTCCATGAACTTGTAGGCGGCTTCGACGTTCTCGGCATCCTTCGGAATGGCGACCATGTCGTAGAAGGTACCGGCACCTTCCTTCGGAATGGTGTAGCTCAGCTTGACCTTGTCGCCGGCTTCATGGGCACGGGCCTTGGACTGTTCCAGGTCACCCGAGTAACCCACGGCCACGCAGATGTTGCCGTTGGCCAGGTCCGAGATGTACTTGGAGGAGTGGAAGTAGGTGATCGAAGGACGGATCTTCAGGAACAGGTCTTCCGCGGCCTTCAGGTCTTCCTTCTTGGTGCTGTCGCTGGGCAGGCCCAGGTAGTGCAGCGCGGCCGGGATCATCTCGGTCGGGGCATCGAGGAAGCTCACGCCGCAGCTCTTGAGCTTGGCGATGTTCTCGGGCTTGAACACGGCATCCCACGAGTCGATCTTGTCCACGCCCAGCGCGGCCTTGACCTTCTCCGGGTTGTAGCCGATGCCGATGGAGCCCCACATGTACGGGAAGGCGAACTTGTTGCCCGGGTCGCTGGCATCACCCACGGCCTTGAGCAGCGCCGGGTCGAGGTTCTTCCAGTTGGGCAGCTTGGAGCGGTCCAGTTCCTGGTAGACACCCGCCTTGATCTGCTTGGCCAGGAAGTTGTTGGACGGCACGACGATGTCGTAGCCCGACTTGCCCGCCAACAGTTTGGCTTCGAGGGTCTCGTTGCTGTCGAAGACGTCGTAGACCACCTTGATGCCGGTCTGCTTCTCGAAGTTGGCCACGGTGTCCGGGGCGATGTAGTCCGACCAGTTGTAGACGTGCAGCACCTTGTCGTCAGCCTGAACAGCGGTGGCCATGGCACCCATCAGGGCGGCGGCCAGCAGCGTCTTGCCCAATTTCTTCATGCGTAATGCTCCAGAATTTATTATCAAGCCATCTGTTCAGCAGCCAGGTACCACGGGACGCGCGTTGGGCGACTAAACAGCCGTTAGTCTGGCAAGTTACAAGGCGCTGTTTCAACCAAAGCAGGGCCTTGCAACGACATTAATGTCACCTCGCCAGCCTAGCAGACTGTCATTTGACCGCTTCGTAGGTCAGGTCCAGGCACTTGCGCGCCTTTTCCACCAGTTCGTCGATCTCTTCGCGGCTGATCACCAGCGGCGGCGCGATGATCATGGTGTCGCCCACCGCGCGCATCACCAGGCCGTTCTCGAAGCAGTGGGTGCGGCAGATCATGCCGACGCCCTTGCCCTCGTAGCGGCTACGGGTGGCCTTGTCCTTGACCAGCTCGATCGCGCCGAGCAGGCCCAGGCCGCGTACCTCGCCCACCAGCGGGTGGTCCTGCAGCTCACGCAGTCGTTTTTGCAAATACGGTGCCGTTTCGTTGCGGGCACGCTCGACAATCTTCTCGTCGCGCAGGATGCGCAGGTTTTCCAGGCCCACCGCCGCCGCCACCGGATGGCCGGAGTAGGTGAAGCCGTGGTTGAAGTCACCACCTTCGCTGATCACCTTGGCCACTGTGTCACGCACGATCACACCGCCCATGGGGATGTAACCGGAGGTCAGGCCCTTGGCGATGGTCATCAGGTCAGGCGCAAGGTCGTAGTAGTCGGAGCCGAACCACTCGCCGGTGCGGCCAAAACCGCAGATCACTTCGTCGGCGACGAACAGGATGTCGTACTTGGCGAGGATCTCCTTGACCTTCGGCCAGTAGGTCTCTGGCGGGATGATCACCCCGCCCGCGCCCTGGATCGGCTCGGCGATGAAAGCGGCGACGTTGTCCTCGCCGACTTCGAGAATCTTCTTCTCCAGCTGCTCGGCCGCCCACACGCCGAATTCGTCCGGGGTCATGTCGCCACCCTCGCCGAACCAGTACGGCTGAGGGATATGCACGATGCCCGGAATCGGCAGGCCGCCCTGCTCGTGCATGCCGCTCATGCCGCCCAGGCACGCACCCGCAAAGGTGGAGCCGTGGTAGCCGTTGATGCGGCCGATGATGGTCTGCTTGTGCGGCTTGCCCTTGAGCGCCCAGTAATGGCGGACCATGCGCAGCACGGTGTCGTTGCCTTCGGAACCGGAGCCGGTGAAGAACACATGGGTCATGCCCTCGGGCGCCACGTCGGTGATCGCCTTGGCCAGCTCCAGCGCCGGCGGGTGGGCGGTCTGGAAGAACAGGTTGTAGTACGGCAGCTCGCGCATCTGCTTTTCTGCCGCCTGCACCAGCTCTTCGCGGCCATAGCCGACCGCCACGCACCACAGGCCGGCCATGCCGTCGAGGATCTTGTGCCCCTCGCTGTCCCACAAATGCACGCCCTGCGCCTTGGTGATGATGCGCGGCCCCTTCTCCTTCAGCTGCTTGTAGTCACTGAAAGGTGCAAGGTGGTGCTCGCCGCTCAGGGTTTGCCATTCACGGGTTTGCGGGTTGTTGACGCTCATGTGCCTCTCCATTTTCCGGTGGCCGCCCGCAGGCGGCCTCAGGGTTGATCACACAGCAAACAGCAGGAACTCACGCTCCCAGGAGCTGATGACGCGCTTGAAGTTCTCATGCTCGGCGCGCTTGGTGGCGACGTAGCCGGTGATGAATTTCTTGCCCAGGTACTGCACCAGCGCGCGGCTGTTCTCCATGCGCTCCAAGGCATCCTCGATGGTCAGCGGCAGGCGCAGGTTGCGCCGCTCGTAGCCCCGGCCCTGCACCGGCGCGCTGGCCTCGATGCCTTCGACCATGCCGATATAGCCGCACAGCAGGCTCGCGGCGATGGCCAGGTAGGGGTTGGCGTCGGCGCCCGGCAGGCGGTTCTCGACCCGGCGGTTCTGCGGGCCGGCATCCGGCACGCGCAGGCCGACGGTGCGGTTCTCTTCGCCCCACTCGACGTTCACCGGCGCCGAGGTGTCGGGCAGGAAGCGGCGGAACGAGTTGACGTTGGGGGCGAACAGCGGCAGCGCCTCGGGGATGAACTTCTGCAGGCCGCCGATGTGGTGCAGGAACAGCTCGCTCATGCTGCCGTCGGCGTTGGAGAAGATGTTCTTGCCGGTGGCCACGTCGACCACGCTCTGGTGCAGGTGCATCGCGCTGCCCGGCTCGCCGGTCATGGGCTTGGCCATGAAGGTGGCGGCCACGTTGTGCTTGAGCGCGGCCTCGCGCATGGTGCGCTTGAACACCAGGATCTGGTCGGCCAGGTGCAGGGCATCGCCGTGACGGAAGTTGATTTCCATCTGCGCGGTGCCGTCCTCGTGGATCAGCGTGTCGAGGTCCAGCTGCTGCAGTTCGCACCAGTCGTAGACATCCTCGAACAATGGGTCGAATTCGTTGGCCGCCTCGATGGAGAACGACTGCCGCCCGGTTTCCGGACGGCCGGAACGGCCTACCGGCGGCTGCAGCGGAAAGTCCGGGTCTTCGCTACGCTTGGTGAGGTAGAACTCCATCTCGGGCGCGACGATCGGCTGCCAGCCCTTGTCGGCGTAGAGTTTCAGGACCTTCTTCAGCACGTTGCGCGGCGACAGCTCGACCGGGTTGCCCTTCTTGTCGTAGGTGTCGTGGATCACCTGGGCGGTCGGTTCGATGGCCCATGGCACGAGAAACACCGCGTTCTCGTCGGGGCGGCAGATCATGTCGATGTCGGCCGGGTCGAGCAGTTCGTAATAGATGTCATCGTCGACGTAGTCGCCGGTCACGGTCTGCAGCAGCACGCTTTCGGGCAGGCGCATGCCTTTCTCGGCGATGAATTTGTTGGTGGGCGAGATCTTGCCGCGGGTGATGCCGGTCAGGTCGCTGATCAGGCATTCCACTTCGGTGATCTTGTGCTCTTTCAACCAATCGGTGAGCTGGTCGAGGTTGTGACTCATAAATACCTCAGGAGGTAATGTGGCGCGGTTGAAGGCAACCGGCGGCCACTGACGCCAGGCGTCGGGCAAAGTCGGCGCGCAGGGCGCCGAGGGGCCTGGAAAGGCCCGCGCCTTGATTCTGGATGCTGTGCATGGCTAAAGCAAAAACCCTCGCGCAGGACGACAGTGGCGGCACGCCATGACGGCGCGTCCGGACAGAAAGCGAAGGGCAGAAAGAAAGGAGGTGTTGCGGTAAAGCGTTACGAGGTATGGCTTTTTTACGCGAACCGTCAATTATTGCGGCCAGCGCGGCGCCCCTTCGATGCAGGCGTGCGATGACCGGACGGCAACCGGGAGATGTACCTGAACGCACCGTGCATGCGGCGCTGACAGGTCTCGGCAAGCGGACCATGTGACCCTCGTATTATTGTGTTCTGGGTTGTGACCGAGCTTATCCTCGTTCATTTTTTTACACAACCTCTCCGTAAAAAATAAAACACGCCCTGCTCGGGATAACCCTTCAGGGCGAAAATAGCGGATAATGGCACGCCCCGATATGCAGCAAATCTGCCGTAGATGTGCCATTTAAGGGCATCATGGGCTTGGCTTGACTTCACCTGGTCTTTCCGATTGACTGAGGTTGCAAGCCCCCCTTGATTGATATTTTTAACAACAAAGGTGTTGCATCATGTCGGTACCCCCGCGTGCCGTTCAGCTTAACGAAGCGAACGCGTTCCTTAAGGAACATCCTGAGGTTCTCTACGTTGACCTTCTGATTGCAGATATGAATGGTGTGGTGCGTGGCAAGCGCATCGAGCGCACCAGCCTCCACAAGGTTTACGAGAAAGGCATCAACCTGCCTGCCTCCCTCTTCGCCCTGGATATCAACGGTTCTACCGTCGAAAGCACCGGCCTTGGCCTGGACATCGGCGATGCCGACCGTATCTGCTACCCCATCCCCGGCACCCTCTCCAACGAACCCTGGCAGAAGCGCCCGACCGCGCAGCTGCTGATGACCATGCACGAACTCGAAGGCGAACCCTTCTTCGCCGACCCGCGCGAAGTACTGCGCCAGGTGGTGAGCAAGTTCACCGAGATGGGCCTGACCATCTGCGCCGCGTTCGAGCTGGAGTTCTACCTGATCGACCAGGAGAACGTGAACGGCCGTCCGCAGCCGCCGCGCTCGCCGATCTCGGGCAAGCGCCCGCAGTCGACCCAGGTCTACCTGATCGACGACCTCGACGAATACGCCGACTGCCTGCAGGACATCCTCGAAGGCGCGAAGGAGCAAGGCATCCCGGCCGACGCCATCGTCAAGGAAAGCGCCCCGGCGCAGTTCGAAGTCAACCTGCACCACGTCGCCGACCCGCTCAAGGCCTGTGACTACGCGGTGCTGCTCAAGCGCCTGATCAAGAACATCGCCTACGACCATGAAATGGACACCACGTTCATGGCCAAGCCCTACCCGGGCCAGGCAGGCAACGGCCTGCATGTACACATCTCCGTGCTGGACAAGGATGGCAACAACATCTTCACCAGCGAGGATCCCGAGCAGAACGCCGCGCTACGTCACGCTGTCGGCGGTGTGCTCGAGACCCTGCCCGCTTCGATGGCGTTCCTCTGCCCGAACGTCAACTCGTACCGCCGTTTCGGCGCGCAGTTCTACGTGCCGAACGCACCGAGCTGGGGCCTGGACAACCGCACCGTGGCCCTGCGCGTGCCGACCGGCTCGGCGGACGCCGTGCGCATCGAGCACCGGGTGGCCGGCGCCGACGCCAACCCGTACCTGATGATGGCCGCCGTGCTGGCCGGCGTGCACCACGGTCTGACCAACAAGATCGAACCGGGCGAGCCGATCGAAGGCAACTCGTACGAGCAGCTGGAGCAGAGCCTGCCGAACAACCTGCGCGATGCCCTGCGCGAGCTGGACGACAGCGAGATCCTCAACAAGTACATCGATCCGAAGTACATCGACATCTTCGTCGCGTGCAAGGAGAGCGAGCTGGAGGAGTTCGAGCATTCGATCTCCGACCTCGAGTACAACTGGTACCTGCATACCGTGTAAACGAAAACGCCGCCCACAAGGGCGGCGTTTTTGTTTGGCCCGCAGATACACCCATCCATGTGTAGGAGCGGCCTTGTGCCGCGAAAGGGGTGCGAAGCGCCCCCAAGATTTGTGCATCAATTCTGAAATTGCCGGGGCCGCTGCGCGGCCCTTTCGCGGCACAAGGCCGCTCCTACAAGGGCCGTATTTACTGTCAGAGCGGCTTCTCGAAGATCTTCGAATTGCGCTGGTAGTTGTACAGCGAAGCCCGCGCCGCCGGCAGCCGTTCCACGCCACTGGGCGCAAAGCCTCGCTCTCGGAACCAGTGCGCGGTCCGGGTCGTCAGCACGAACAGGGTATTGAGCCCCAGCTTGCGCGCCCGCTCCTCGATGCGCTCGAGCAGTTCGTCGCCACGCCCGCCATGCCGGTACTCCGGGTTCACTGCCAGGCACGCCAGCTCCCCGGCCTCGGAGTCGGCAATCGGGTACAGCGCCGCGCAGGCGATGATCATGCCCTCGCGCTCGACCACGCTGAACTGCTCGATCTCCCGCTCCAGCACCTCGCGCGAACGGCGCACCAGGATGCCCTGCTCTTCCAGCGGGCTGATCAGCTCCAGCAGGCCGCCCACATCCTCGATGGTCGCCTCGCGCACCACTTCGAACTGCTCCTGGGACACCAACGTACCGCCACCGCCACGGGTGAACAGCTCGGTCAGCAGCGCACCGTCCTCGGCATAGCTGACGATATGGCTGCGCGCCACGCCGCCCTTGCAGGCCTCGGCGGCGGCGTCCAGCAGCTCGGCCTGGTAGTCGCTGCCCAGGCGCTGCAGGTGCGGGGCGATCTGCTGCGGCCGCAGCTCGCGCACCAGCTGGCCATGCGCGTCCAGCAGTCCCGGTTCGGCGCCGAACAGCAGCAGCTTGTCGGCGCCCAGCTCGATGGCGGCGCGGGTGGCCACGTCCTCGCAGGCGAGGTTGAAAATCTCGCCGGTCGGCGAATAGCCCAGCGGCGACAGCAGCACGATGGAGCGCTCGTCGAGCAGGCGGTTGATGCCCTTGCGGTCGACCCGGCGCACCTCGCCGGTGTGGTGGTAGTCGACCCCTTCGAGCACGCCGATCGGCCGTGCGGTGACCAGGTTGCCGGAGGCCACCCGCAAGCGCGAGCCCTGCATCGGCGAGGCCGCCATGTCCATCGACAGGCGCGCCTCGATGGCCAGGCGCAGGGCGCCGACCGCATCGATCACGCAATCGAGCGTCGCCGCGTCGGTAATGCGCATGCCGTGATGGTAGTGCGGGGTCAGGCCGCGCGCGGCCAGGCGGCTTTCGATCTGCGGGCGCGAGCCGTGGACCAGCACCAGGCGCACGCCAAGGCTGTGCAGCAGCACCAGGTCGTGGACGATGTTGCCGAAGTTCGGGTGTTCGACGCCGTCACCGGGGAGCATGACCACGAAGGTGCAGTCGCGGTGGGCGTTGATGTAGGGAGACGCATGACGCAGCCAGTTGACGTAATCGGGCATGACAAGGCCTGTGGATAAGTGAACGGAGAACGAAAAGGCGCACAACGTTCGAAAGTCATCGTCGGAACAGGCTTGCGGTCACACGCGGTCTCCTCTGCTCAGGGAAAGATCAATGGCTCAGGCAATAGTGCCGGATCAGGTCACGCAATAGACGCACGGTAGGCTCGATTCGTGACATTTCAAGGTATTCGCCGGGCTGGTGGGCACAGGCGATGTCCCCCGGGCCGAGCACGATGGTCTGGCAACCGAGCTGCTGAAGATAAGGCGCTTCGGTGCCGAAGGCCACCGCTTCGGCGCGGTGGCCGGTCAGGCGTTCGGCCAGGCGCACCAGTTCGCTGTCGGCGTTCTGCTCGAACGGCGGCACTTCGGGGAACAGCGGCGCATAGTCGATACGCACGTCGTGGCGCTCGGCCAGTGGCGCGATCCTGCCGCGGATCGCCGCGCGCAGCTGCTCGACATCCATGCCCGGCAGCGGGCGCAGGTCGAATTCCAGGGTGCACTGGCCACAGATGCGGTTGGGGTTGTCGCCGCCATGGATGCAGCCGAAGTTCAGGGTTGGCGTCGGCACCGTGAACTGCGGGTTGCGGTACTGCTCCTGCCAGGTGCGACGCAGGCCCATGAGCTCGCCCATCACCGCGTGCATGGCTTCCATGGCACTGCGGCCCAGGCTCGGATCCGACGAATGGCCACTGCGCCCGAGGATATCGATGCGGTCCATGAGGATGCCCTTGTGCATCCTGATCGGCTTGAGCCCGGTGGGTTCGCCGATCACCGCCGCCCGTCCGAGCGGCTGGCCGGCCTCGGCCAGGGCGCGGGCGCCGGACATCGAGCTTTCCTCGTCGCAGGTGGCGAGGATCAGCAGCGGTTGCTTGAAATCGTGCTCGAGCAGCGGGATGACCGCATCGATGACCAGGGCGAAGAAGCCCTTCATGTCGCAGCTACCCAGCCCGACCCAGCGGCCATCAACCTCGGTCAGCTTGAGCGGATCGCTGCTCCACAGTTGCGGGTCGTAGGGCACGGTATCGCTGTGCCCGGCCAGCACCAGGCCGCCCGGGCCGGTGCCGCGGCTGGCGAGAAGGTTGAACTTGCCGGGGCTGACCTGCTGGATCTCGCAGGTGAACCCCAGGTCGCCCAGCCAGCCGGCCAGCAGGTCGATGACCGCGCGGTTGGACTGGTCCAGCGCAGGCTGGGTGCAACTGACCGAGGGCGCGGCGATCAGGGCGGCGAACTGGTCTTTCAGCGACGGCAACGGCATGCGCGGACTCCTCGGAAGCGTGGCCCATCATAGCAACGCGAAAGCATCGCGGGGCAAGCCCGCTCCCACGAACAAGGATTCAGGCCGTAACTACGGTAGACTGCACGCCTACGACGCCCCTTCCCGAGCCCGCGATGCACAAAGAAACCGAACTCAAACTCCGCGCCAGCCGCGAGACCCTTGCCGCGCTGCGCGAGCACCCCCTGCTGAAGAAGCGCAACAAGTCTGGCTGGCAGACCCGCGAACTGCTCAACCAGTACTTCGACACCCCGGAGCGCGACCTGTCCGCCGCCCGCGTCGCCCTGCGCCTGCGCCGCGATGGCGAGGTCATCATCCAGACCCTCAAGTGCCGTGGCCAGAGCGTCGCCGGGCTGTCCGAGCGCAACGAGCACGAGTGGCACCTGGACAAGGTCAAGCTCGACCTGAAGAAGCTCGACGCCACCTGCTGGCCCGAGCAACTGGCCGAGCTGGACAAGAAGACCATCAAGCCGCTGTTCACCACCGACTTCACCCGCGAGTACGCCGAGATCGCTTGGGGCCGCGGCAAGGCGAAGGTAGTGATCGAGGCCGCGCTGGACCAAGGTTTCGTGATCGCAGGCAAGCGCAAGGAAGAAATCTGCGAGCTGGAGCTGGAACTGCGTGAAGGCACCCCTGAGGCGCTGCTGGAGCTGGCCGCCGAGTTGGCCGCCAGCCTGCCGCTGATGCCCTGCGACATCAGCAAGGCCGAGCGCGGCTACCGCCTGCTCGATCCGGACAGCTACGAGCTGGGCCTGCCGGTGACCGAACTGCAGGCCGAGATGCCGCTGGACGACGCCTATGCCGCCCTCGCCTGGCAACTGCTGGGCAGCAGCCAGCGCCTGGCCGAGCAGTATCGCCACAATGGCCACTGGCGCCTGCTGCAGGACTGGGTTCGCTGCCTGGCCGAACTGCGCGCCCTCACCGCCAGCCTTGGCCAGGCCGCGCCGCGCCCAACCACTCGCGCCCTGCGCGCCAGCCTCGACGCGCTGCTGGAAGACTGGCGCCCGCTGGTGCTGGCCGGCAACGATGACGAGGACATTCGCCGCGCCGCCCCCGAGCAGTTCGCCGAAGAGCTGGAAGACCCGCGTTGGGGCCAGTTCTCCCTGGAGACCGCGCGCTGGCTGAGCGCCCGCGCCTGGACCGCCGAGCGCAAGGGCCGTGGCGAGCGCCAGGGCAAGGCGCAGCTGGCCAGCTGGCTGCAGCACCTGCTGGGCGAGGAGTCCCGCGCCCTGAAGCTGCCGCTGTACGTGCAGCGCCCGGAAGACCTGGCCGAGCAGCTGCCACGCATCGAATGCGTGCAGACCTGGCTGCACCACGCCCGCCAGGTACTGGACCTGCCACAGCAGGACCGCCTCTACGGCGAGCTGAACAAGCTGCACGAGCTGGCCGAGCAGCCGCTGGTCGAAGAAGGCAAGGAAGAACTGCTCGAAGCCCGCATCGAGCAGGCCCGCGCCATCGAGCAGAACCGCGCCTGGAAGCACCTGCTCAAGGCCTGAGTCTGTACTGCCCGCTCCTGCACTGCGTGGGAGTGGGCTTGCCCCGCGATCGACGCTTCAGGGTCTCAACGGCAAGCTGGTGGTCGACTTGATCTCCGACAACGCCACGATCGAATTCACTTCCTGGATACCCGGCACGTTCGATAGCTTTTCGAAGAAGAACCGCTCGTAAGCCTCGATATCCGAGGTGACAATGCGCAGCAGGAAGTCCACCGCCCCCATCAGCACGTAGCATTCCAGCACTTCGGGAAAACCGCGGATCGCCTCGGTGAACTCGGCGAAGTTCGACCGCCCGTGGGCGTTGAGCTTCACTTCGGCAAAGATCTGCGTGTTCAGCCCCACCTTCTTGCGATCCAGCAGGGTCACCTGCCCACGGATCACGCCCTCCTCCTTCAAGCGCTGGATGCGCCGCCAGCACGGCGACTGCGACAGGCCCACACGCTCGGCGATCTGCGCGCTGGACAGTGACGCGTCCTCCTGCAGCAGTTCGAGGATCCGCCGATCATAGGCATCCAGTTCGCCATGCATCATCAATTCTCCAAAGTCTGACTTTGCGAATTGAATTATTCGCAAACAATACAAAATACTTAAATCATAGCGAAAAAATACCACCACCAACGTGCAAGAATTTCTCCACTTTCGCGGAGAAACGCCATGCACGCAGCCGAACACCCCAGGATCGACGCCTGGGCCGCCAACACCGCCCACAGCACTGTCCACTATCGCCTGCAGGCCGAGGCGGAACCGGACAGCCTGTGCCGCGTGCTCAACCTGTTCGCCCTGCAGTTCCTCACGCCGCACAGCGTGCGGGTCAACCAGTGCGATGACCTGCTGGACATGGAAATCGGCATCGGCGGCCTGAGCTGGCACCGCGCCGAAGTCATCGCGCAGAAGCTGCGCAACCTGGTCTGCGTGGCCGATGTCAGCCTGGAGTGCCGGCCACGCCTGGCGCAGGCCGCCTCGGCCTGATCGCGCTCCGGCAAGATTCCGAAACCCTTTATTCACCCGACCGGCGCGCCCTCTGGCTAGCCTTGCCAGCGTCATGGATCACCTGGCAGGGATATCGCCATGTTCGCCAACGCTAGCCAAGACCTGGACCTGAACCGGCTGCTCGACGCCTTGCTCGCCGAACAACGGATCGCCGCCTGCGACGCGCTCAAGGCGCTCGAGCGGGCCAGGCAGCACCCTGACGAACATCCCCTGGAGCTGATCGCCGAGCTGGCCCTGGCAGACCCGTTGCACCCTGGCCAGCGCCTGGGCCTCGATGCGCTCTGCCACTGGCTGGCCGACCAGGTAGGCCAGCCGTTCCTGCACATCGACCCGCTGCAGGTCGACCTGGCACAGGTCGCCAGCCTGATGTCCGCGGCCTTCGCCGAGCGTCACGGCATCCTCGCCGTGGCGCTGGATGACAGCAGCGTGACCGTGGCCAGCGCCCAACCCTATCGACGTGACTGGGAAGCCGACCTGAGCCAAGGCCTGGGCAAGCGCGTGCAACGGGTGCTGGCCAGTCCACGGCAGATTCGCCAGCTGACGCCCACCTTCTTCGGCCTGGCGCATTCGCTGCGCGGCGCCGGACAGCCCCCGGCAACCGGGCTCGGCGAGCTGGAGCAACTGCTGGAGTTGGGCGCCAGCCAGGCCCAGGCGGGCGCCGAGGATCAACATGTGGTGCGCATCGTCGACTGGATGCTGCAGTACGCCATCGAGCAGCGCGCCAGCGATATCCACCTGGAACCGCGCCGCGAACAGGGTCACCTGCGCCTGCGCATCGATGGCCTGCTGTACCCTGTCTACGCCTTCCCGGCGGGCGTCGCCCTGGCCATGGTCAGCCGCCTGAAGCACTTGGGCCGGATGAACGTGGCGGAGAAACGCCGGCCACAGGACGGTCGCCTGAAAAGCCGCCTGCCGGATGGCGCGCAGATCGAACTGCGCCTGTCCACGCTGCCCACGCCATTCGGCGAGAAGCTGGTGCTGCGCCTGTTCGATCCGCAGCTATGCCACGAAGCCCTCGAACACCTTGGCCTGGAGGCGCCCTTGCTGGCCCAGTGGAAAGCCCTGCTGCAGCGGCGCCAGGGCATCCTGCTGGTGACCGGCCCCACCGGTTCGGGCAAGACCAGCACCCTGTACGCCAGCCTGCGCCACCTGGCCACGCCCCAGGTCAACCTGTGCAGCATCGAAGACCCCATCGAGCGCCTGGAGCCGGCGATCAACCAGTTGCAGGTGCAACCCGGCCTGGGCCTGGGCTTCGCCGAAGGCGTGCGCGCCCTGCTGCGGCAAGACCCGGACATCATCATGATCGGCGAGATCCGCGATCAGGAAACCGCCCAGGTGGCGGTACAGGCGGCCTTGACCGGCCACCTGGTGCTGTCCACCCTGCACACCGACGATGCCTGCGCGGCGATCACCCGCCTGCAGGAGCTGAAGGTGGCCGACTACCTGATCAGGGCCACGTTGCTCGGGGTCATGGCCCAACGACTGGTGCGCACCCTATGTCCGGACTGTCATGGCGTGGAGCATGCCGATCGCCCCGCCTGCCAGACCTGCCGGGGCAGCGGCTTTCATGGCCGCACCGGGCTGTTCGAGCTGCTCCGGGTCGGCAGCGCGCTGCGCCAGCGCATCACCCCGGGCGCCGACCTGGAGGCGCTGCGCCAGCAGGCGGCCGCCGATGGCCTGCACGACCTGCGCCGCTGCGGGCGCCGGCTGGCCGAGCAACGGCTGACCTCCCTGGAGGAAGTGCTGCGGGTCTGTGGATAAGTAAGAAATCCCCTGTGTGGTCGGGAACTTGGCAGCGGTAAACCGGATCAAACCGGCATTCCGACAGCCCTCATCGACCGAGGTGATTCATCATGCGTTTCAAAACAGCCATCGCAGCCACCGTCCTCTGCTCGCTGCCCCTTGGCTCCGCCATGGCCGACACGTTCTGGCGCAACGTCATCTCCTCCGGTGCCACCACTGCCTCGACCTACCTGACCTTCAAGGACCACAAGCTGATCGTCGCCGCCCAGGACGACGCCGGCAGCTTCGTCGCCAGTGAAGGCGCCATCCGCGGTCCGTTCCTGGAAGCCGCGATCCGCCAGGTACGCGCGGACAACCCGGGCGTCCAGGCCAGCGACATGGAACTGGCCAACGCGATCCTGGCCAAGAACGCCGTGGCCGAATAAAACTCTACCCCTTGTAGGAGCGGCCTTGTGCCGCGAAAGGGCCGCAGAGCGGCCCCGGCGATCTTTGCGTCAACGCTGAAATCCTGGGGCCGCTCTGCGGCCCTTTCGCGGCACAAGGCCGCTCCTACATGGGAGCAAGGAACCCCTCTCAGCGATACGCCTCCACCGGCACGCACGCACAGAACAGATTCCTGTCCCCATACACGTTGTCGACCCGGTTCACCGCCGGCCAGTATTTATGCTGGCGCGCGTGAGCGCTGGGGGCGATGCCCTGCTCGATGCTGTATGGCCGGTCCCACGGCGCCAACACGTCGGCCAGGGTGTGCGGCGCGTGCTTGAGCGGATTGTCCTCGGCCGGCCAGTTGCCCTCCTGCACTTCGGCGATTTCCGCCCTGATCGCCAGCATCGCCTCGACGAAACGGTCCAGTTCGGCCTTCGACTCGCTCTCGGTGGGCTCGACCATCAGCGTGCCCGGCACCGGGAACGACATAGTCGGGGCATGGAAGCCGTAGTCCATCAGGCGCTTGGCCACATCTTCCTCGGTGATGCCGGTCAGCGCCTTGAGCGGCCGCAGGTCGAAGATGCACTCATGGGCCACCCGCTGGTTGCGGCCCCGGTAGAGCACCGGGAAGGCATCACGTAGCTGGCTGGCCAGGTAGTTGGCGGACAGGATCGCCACCTCGCTGGCGTCAGCCAGTTGCGGCCCCATCATGGCGATGTACATCCAGCTGATCGGCAGGATGCTGGCACTGCCCCAGGGCGCCGCGCTCACCGCGCTGTTGGTCGGCTCCAGCCCGGGCACCGGCACCACCGGATGGCTGGCGACGAACGGCTTGAGGTGGGCGCGGATGCCGATCGGGCCCATGCCCGGGCCACCGCCGCCATGGGGGATGCAGAAGGTCTTGTGCAGGTTCATGTGCGAGACGTCGGCACCGATGTCCGCTGGCCGTGCCAGCCCCACCTGGGCATTGAGGTTGGCGCCGTCCATGTACACCTGCCCTCCGTACTGGTGCACCACCTCGCAGATCTCACGGATCCCCTCCTCGTACACGCCGTGGGTGGAGGGGTAGGTCACCATCAGGCATGACAGCCGCTCGCCGGCGGCGTGGGCCTTGGCCTTGAGGTCGTCGAGATCGACGTTGCCGTCTTCGTCGCACTCGACGATCACCACCTCCATGCCGGCCATCTGCGCCGATGCCGGGTTGGTGCCATGGGCCGAGGACGGAATCAGGCACAAGGTGCGCCCGGGCTGGTGACGGCTGCGGTGGTAACGGGTGATGGCCATGAGCCCGGCGTATTCGCCCTGGGCGCCGGAGTTGGGCTGCATGCAGATGGCGTC
Source organism: Pseudomonas sp. 2hn (assembly GCF_019646095.1). Classification (NCBI taxonomy): domain Bacteria; kingdom Pseudomonadati; phylum Pseudomonadota; class Gammaproteobacteria; order Pseudomonadales; family Pseudomonadaceae; genus Pseudomonas; species Pseudomonas sp. 2hn. The sequence goes on from NZ_CP081016.1 coordinate 5,648,262, forward strand.
GAAGCCGGTGATCGCGCACAACCAGCTTTCCAGCTCGTCGATCATCGCCTTGTAGCCTTGCACCTGGGCGGCCGGGGCAAAGGGATGCGGCTGGGCGAACTCCGGCCAGGTGATGGGGATCATCTCGCTGCTGGCGTTAAGCTTCATGGTGCACGAGCCCAGCGGGATCATCGACTGGTTCAGCGCCAGGTCCTTGTTCTCCAGCTGCTTGAGGTAGCGCAGCATCTCGGTTTCGCTGTGGTGCAGGTTGAACACCGCGTGCCCGAGGATCGGCGTACGCCGCACCAGCGCGCCGGGGATGCCTTCGGGCAGCACCTGCTGATCGAGCATGGCGATGTCCAGGCCATGATCGACGCCGAGGAAGATATCCAGCAGCTTGAGCACCGTGGCTTCGTTACAGGTTTCGTCCAGGCTCACCCCCAGATGCCCGCGCCCGAGGATGCGCAGGTTGATACGCGCGGCCTCGGCGCTCTCGATGATTGCCGCCTGGGTGCCGCCGACGTCCAGGGTCAGGGTGTCGAAGAAGTGCTGGTTGAGGCGCTTGATGCCCTTGGCTTCGAGGCCGGCGGCGAGGATGAAGGTCAGCCGGTGCACCCGCTGGGCGATGCGTTGCAGGCCTTCAGGGCCGTGGTAGACGGCGTAGAAGCCGGCGATGTTGGCCAGCAGCACCTGGGCCGTGCAGATATTGGAGTTGGCCTTCTCCCGACGAATGTGTTGCTCGCGGGTCTGCAGGGCCATGCGCAGCGCGGTGTTGCCGCGGGCATCGCGGGACACCCCGATGATGCGCCCGGGCATGGCCCGCTTGTAGTCGTCGCGGCAGGCAAAATAGGCCGCGTGCGGCCCGCCGTAGCCCATCGGCACGCCAAAACGCTGGGTCGAGCCGAGCACCACATCGGCCCCCAGTTCGCCCGGCGGCGTGAGCACCACCAGGCTGAGGATGTCGGCGGCGACGCAGGCCAGGGCCTGCTGGGCGTGCAACTGGTCGATCAGCGGGCGCAGGTCGCGCACCTCGCCATGGGTATCCGGGTACTGCAGCAACGCCCCGAACACCTTGTGCTTGGCCAGGTTATCCACAGAATCGATGATCAGCTCGAAACCGAAGCCCTCGGCACGGGTCTTGAGCACCGACAGGGTCTGCGGGTGGCAGTGTTCGTCGGCGAAGAAGGCGTTGCTCTTGCTGCGCGCCACGCGCTTGGCCAGGGCCATGGCCTCGGCGGCGGCGGTGGCCTCGTCGAGCAACGAGGCATTGGCCAGCGCCAAGCCGGTGAGGTCGATGACCATCTGCTGGTAGTTCAGCAGCGCCTCCAGCCGCCCCTGGGCGATCTCCGGCTGATAGGGCGTGTAGGCGGTGTACCAGCCGGGATTCTCCAGCACGTTGCGCAGGATGACGGTGGGGGTGATGGTCGCGTGATAGCCCATGCCGATCAGGCTGGTCCACAGCTGGTTCTGCGCGGCATGGCTCGCCAGCCTGGCCAGCGCGGCCTGCTCATCGAGGGCCGGCGGCAGGTCCAGCGGGCGGTTGAAGCGGATGCCCGGCGGTACCGTCTGCTCGATCAGTTCGCTGCGGCTGGCGACGCCGAGGACGTCGAGCATGGCCTGCTGCTCCTGGGCATCGGGTCCCAGGTGGCGACGCAGGAAAGGGTTGGGCTCTTGCAGTTGATGCAGGGATGGCGACTGGGACATGGCGACGATCTCTTCCTGGACCAGTTCTCAAGGGAGACTTACAAGTCTAGGAAGGATTGCCAAATGTGCGGGGATTATTGCATTTGCAGTGCAGGCCTCATCGCGGGGCAAGCCCGCTCCCACGATGTGTACCATGCGTGGGAGCGGGCTTGCCCCGCGATGAGGCCGGTATTGTCACTCGCCGATCAGGGCTGCGTAACCAGCGGCATCCAGCAGCTTTTCCAGCTCGGACTTGTCGCTCGGCTTCAGCTTGAAGATCCACGATTCGTAGGGCTCTTCGTTGAGCAGTTCCGGGCTGTCGGCCAGTTCTTCATTGACCGCGATCACCTCGCCGCCCACCGGCGCATAGATGTCCGAGGCAGCCTTGACCGACTCGACCACGCCAGCGGCGTCGCCGGCGGCGAACACCTTGCCGACTTCGGCCAGCTCGACGAACACCACGTCACCCAGTGCGGCCTGGGCGTGGTCGCTGATGCCCACGGTCACGGTGCCATCGGCTTCCAGGCGGGCCCATTCATGGCTTTCGGCATAACGCAGGTCGGCGGGGATTTGGCTCATTGTCTTGTATTCCTCGTTAGGGTCAGCGGTCGGCCCGCCATTTGGATAATCAGATCAGGATCTTGCCATGGCGCACGAAGGTCGGCTTGACCACCCGCACCGGGTACCACTTGCCACGGATCTCCACTTCGGCGCGGTCGCCGGTGGCCATGGGCACGCGGGCCAGGGCAATGGATTTGCTCAGCGTAGGCGAGAAACTACCACTGGTGATCTCTCCTTCGCCAATCCCGGATACACGGACCACCTGGTGGGCACGAAGAACACCACGCTCCTCGAGCACCAGGCCGACCAGTTTTTCCTTCACGCCCTGCTCGATTTCCGCCAGCAGGCCGGCACGGCCGATGAACTCGCGGCCCGCCGGCTCCCAGGCGACGCTCCAGCCCAGATTGGAGGTCAGCGGGGTGTGGGCTTCGTCGATGTCCTGGCCGTACAGGTTCATGCCGGCTTCCAGGCGCAGGGTGTCGCGCGCCCCCAGGCCGCTCGGGGCGATGCCGGCGCCGACCAGGTCGTTGAAGAACGCCGGGGCCTGCTCGCCGGGAAGGATGATCTCCAGGCCGTCCTCGCCGGTGTAACCGGTGCGGGCGATGAACCAGTCACCGTCGGCGAGGCCTTCGAAGGGGCGCAGCTCGCGGATCAGCGCGGCACGCGAGGCGCTGAGCAGGGCGGCGACCTTTTCCCGGGCATGAGGGCCCTGGATGGCGAGGATGGCCAGTTCGAGGCGGACCTTGAAGCTGACCTTGAAACCTTCGCTGCGCGCCTGCAGCCAGGCCAGTACCTTGTCGCGGGTGGCGGCGTTGGCCACCAGGCGGTAGCCGTCCTCGGTGCGGTAGGCGATCAGGTCGTCGATCACTCCGCCATCGGCGTTGAGCAGGGGACTGTAGAGGGCCTTGCCGGGGTTTTCCAGACGCGTCACGTCATTGGCCAGCAGGTGTTGCAGCCAGGGCGTGGCGGCGCAACCGTCGATATCGATGACGGTCATGTGGGAGACATCGAAGACCCCGCAGTCACTGCGCACCTGGTGGTGCTCCTCGACTTGCGAGCCGTAATGCAGGGGCATGTCCCATCCGCCGAAATCGACCGTCTTGGCGCCGAGCGCCAGGTGCAGGTCATACAGAGGCGTACGCTGTCCCATGGGTTTCTCCTTCCGGGCGTGGCGAGGCGGCGGCGGTCGGCGATGTTCAATCATCACCTGTTTTTGTAGGACCCGTCGCTGCGAATGCCGCGCATTGTAGCCGCAAGGACGCTGCGTGGCACCCTCAGCGCGGGTGGCCCGGACGATGGGCCGAGCGACGGATCAGGCCGATCACCGGCAGCAGGCCGACCAGCACCAGGGTCAGGGCCGGCAGCGAGGCCCGTGCCCATTCGCCCTCGCTGGTCATCTCGAACACCCGCACGGCCAGGGTGTCCCAGCCGAATGGGCGCATCAGCAGTGTCGCCGGCATCTCCTTCAACACGTCGACGAACACCAGCAGGGCGGCGCTGAGCGCACCGGGCACCAGCAGCGGCAGATACACCTTGAAAAACAATCCCGGCCCGGCGACCCCGAGGCTGCGTGACGCCTCCGGCAACGACGGGCGGATCCGCTCCAGGCTGCTTTCCAGCGGGCCATAGGCCACGGCGATGAACCGCACCAGGTAGGCCAGCAGCAGGGCCGACAGGCTGCCCAGCAACAATGGCTTGCCCGCCCCGCCCAACCACTGCGACAGCGGTATCACCAGCTGGTTGTCCAGGTAGCTGAACGCCAGCATGATCGATACGGCCAGCACCGAACCCGGCAAGGCATAGCCAAGGTTGGCCAGGCCGACCCCGGCACGGATGGCCGTGGTCGGCGCCTGGCGCCGGGCGAAGGCCATCAGCATGGCCACGCTGACCGTGATCAGCGCCGCCATGGCGCCGAGGTACAGGGTGTGCATGACCAGGCCGAGGTAGCGCTCGTCCAGGTCGTGCCGGCCGCGCTGCCAGAACCACGCCAGCAGCTGCAGCATCGGGATGACGAAGGCGCAGGCGAACACCAGCAGGCACCAGCCGCTGGCGGCCAGGGCCTTGATGCCTCGCAAGTGATACAGCGCCTGCCCTCGTGGCCGCTCGTTGCCACTGCGGCTGGCCCCCCGTGCGCGGCGCTCGCCATACAGCACCAGCATCACCGCCAGCAGCAGCAGGCTGGCCAGCTGCGCCGCGCTGGACAGGCTGAAGAAGCCGTACCAGGTCTTGTAGATGGCCGTGGTGAAGGTGTCGAAGTTGAACACCGCCACCGCGCCGAAATCGGCCAGGGTTTCCATCAGCGCCAGGGCGATGCCGGCGCCGATGGCCGGGCGCGCCATGGGCAAGGCCACCCGCCAGAACGCCTGCAGCGGCGACAGCCCGAGCACCCGCGCGGCCTCCATCAGGCCCTTGCCCTGGGCCAGGAACGCGGTGCGCGCCAGCAGGTAGACGTAGGGATAGAACACCAGCACCAATACTGTGATCACCCCGCCGGTGGAACGTACCCGTGGCAGGCGCATGGGACCGAACACCTCGCGCAGGGCCGTCTGCACGGGGCCTGCGAAGTCGAGCAGGCCGACGAAGACGAACGCCAGGACATAGGCCGGAATCGCGAACGGTAGCATCAGCGCCCAGTCCAGCCAGCGCCGACCGGGGAATTCGCAGAGGCTGGTCAGCCAGGCCAGGCTCACGCCCAGTACGGTCACGCCGGCGCCAACGCCGACCACCAACGTGAGAGTGTTACCCAGCAGGCGGCTCATCTGGGTGTCGAGCAGGTGCGACCAGATCTGTATGTCGACCGATTGCCAGGATAGTAGCAGGACGCTCAGTGGGAGCAGGACCAGGGCAGCGGTCAGGGAGACTGGTAGGTACCAGCGGCGTTGGGGGGTGTGGGGCAAATCGAAGATCTCGATGGCTGGGCGATAGCATCGCGGGGCAAGCCCGCTCCCACGTCCGCATGGTTCGTGGGAGCGGGCTTGCCCCGCGATTGGTTCTCAAGGATAAGGCGACAGGCTCAGTTCCAGCCAGCCCGGTCCATCAAGCGAATCGCTTCGGCCTGGCGCTTGCCGGCGACTTCCACCGGAATGCTGTCGGCCTTGAAGCTGCCCCAGGCCGCGACTTCCGCCGAAGGCTTGACCTTCGGGTTGGCCGGGAACTCCTGGTTGATGTCGGCGAACAGTTTTTGCGCCTCCTCGCCGGTCATCCACTCCACCAGTTTCTTCGCAGCTTCCGGATGCGGTGCATGCTTGGTCAGGCCGATGCCCGACAGGTTGACGTGCACGCCACGATCACCCTGGTTGGGCCAGAACAGCTTCACCGGCAGATCAGGTTTTTCCTTGTGCAGGCGCCCGTAGTAGTAGGTGTTGACGATGCCCACATCGCACTGGCCGGCGGCGATGGCCTGGATTACTGCGGTGTCGTCGGAGAACACATCGGTGGACAGGTTGTTGACCCAGCCCTTGATCAGCTTCTCGGTCGCGGCCTCGCCGTGGTTCTCGATCAGCGTGGCGGCCAGCGACTGGTTGTAGACCTTCTTCGCCGTGCGCAGGCACAGGCGGCCCTCCCAGTTCTTGTCGGCCAGGGCCTCGTAAGTGCTGAGCTCCCCCGGTTTGACCCGGTCGGTGGAGTAGGCGATGGTCCGCGCGCGCAGGCTCAGGCCGGTCCAGTCATGGGACGAGGCGCGGTATTGCGGCGGGATGTTCTGGTCGATGACCGCCGACTTGATCGGCTGCAGGATGCCCATCTGCTCGGCCTGCCAGAGGTTGCCGGCATCGACGGTGAGCAGCAGATCAGCCACGCCGTTCTCGCCCTCGGCCTTGATGCGCTGCATCAACGGGGCTTCCTTGTCGGTGATGAACTTGATCTTGACGCCGGTCTTGGCGGTATAGGCGTCAAACACCGGCTTGATCAGCTCGTCGATGCGCGAGGAGTACACCACCACTTCATCCGCCGCCTGGGCGGTGCCGCCGAACAGAGTGAGGGCCAGGGCGGCCAGTAGGGGCTTGCGGGGCAACATCGGGGGTACTCCTCGCTGGATTGAGAGCTGTAAATGGTAGTGAATCCCATTTTCTTGCTCATCTGCCGAGGAGTTACCGAATGTTGCAAGGGCTGGTTGCAACGAACCAAACGACAGCCCCGATCAATCGAAACTGCCGTGCAACTGATGGATCTGGCGCCGCTGCTTCTTGTTCGGTCGCCCGTCGCTGGTCATGCCCAGCGCGCCCGCCTTGCGCATCTCGGCCGCCTGTTCGCGGCGCTTCATGCTTTCGGCCGTTTCCTCATACAGCGCCTGCGCCTCGGGCGCGCCGCGGCGCACCACCGACAATGCCCTGACCACCACGGTGCGCTCGTCGAAACCGGTGCGCAGCACGAACTCGTCGCCCACCCGCGGCTCCTTGCCCGGCTTGCAGCGCTCGCCCCGGCAGTGCACCTTGCCGCTTTCGATCGCCGCCTTGGCCAGGGCGCGGGTCTTGTAGAAGCGCGCCGCCCACAGCCATTTGTCCAGGCGGACCTTGTCGTCGTCTTCAGGCTTTTGTGCCATGGTCTTTCCTCGAACTCTGTCTTTCACGGAACTGTACTACCGTGACTGACGGATGCAAAAAGTCCGTGCCGTCATTACAGTTCACCTCCATATCCGCAGGGCACGCTTCGTGAAGACATTTGACCACCTGACTGTGATCGGCCTGCGCGAGTGGGTCGCCCTGCCCGAGCTGGGTGTCGCCGGGCTGCGCGCCAAGATCGACACCGGCGCCAGCACCTCCAGCCTGCATGCCACCGAGGTCGAACCGTTCGAGCGCGATGGCCAGCCATGGGTGCGCTTCACTGCGCACCTGGGCTCGGTGGTGCAGCTGCGCCACCGGCGTTGCGAGGCGCCGCTGGTGACCATGAAGACCATCAAGAGCTCCAACGGCCAGGCCCAGGTCCGCTACGTGATCCGGACGGCCCTGGCGCTCGGCGACCGGGTCTGGGAGGTCGAGTTCACCCTGGCCTGCCGCAAGAGCATGCGCTATCGGCTGCTGCTCGGCTCGAAGGCGCTCATCCATGGCCAGCTGGTGGTCAACCCAGGCCTTAAGTACGTCCAGGACAAACCGGCCTTCCCGGCCACCCTTTCCCCTGTCACAGGTGCTGCATGAAGATCGCTGTGCTGTCGCGCAATCCGCGTCTGTATTCCACCCGCCGCCTGGTCGAGGCCGGTACCCAGCGGGGCCACGAAGTGGTGGTGATCGACACGCTCCGGGCCTATATGAACATCGCCAGCCACAAGCCGCAGATCCATTACCGCGGCAAGCCGCTGGAGGGGTTCGATGCAGTGATCCCGCGCATCGGCGCATCGGTCACCTTCTATGGCTGCGCGGTGCTGCGCCAGTTCGAGATGATGGGCGTGTATCCGCTCAACGAGTCGGTGGCCATTGCCCGCTCACGGGACAAGCTGCGCTCGCTGCAGCTGCTGTCTCGGCGCGGTATCGGCCTGCCGATCACCGGTTTCGCCCACTCGCCGGACGATATCCCCGACCTGATCCAGATGGTCAACGGCGCGCCGCTGGTGATCAAGGTGCTCGAAGGCACCCAGGGCATCGGCGTGGTGCTGTGCGAGACCACCAAGGCCGCCGAATCGGTGATCGAGGCGTTCATGGGCCTGAAGCAGAACATCATGGTCCAGGAATACATCAAGGAGGCCGGGGGCGCCGACATCCGCTGCTTCGTGGTGGGCGACAAGGTGATCGCCTCGATGAAGCGCCAGGCCAAGCCGGGCGAGTTTCGCTCCAACCTGCACCGCGGTGGCGTGGCCAGCCTGATCAAGATCACCCCCGAGGAGCGCATGACCGCCATTCGCGCGGCGAAGGTCATGGGCCTGAGCGTGGCGGGGGTGGATATCCTGCGCTCCAATCACGGGCCGCTGGTGATGGAGGTGAATTCATCGCCGGGGCTTGAGGGTATCGAGGTAACCACCGGCAAGGACGTGGCCGGGATGATCATCGAGCATCTCGAGAAGAACAGCGGGCCGAATCAGACGCGGACCAAGGGCAAGGGCTGAGATTCCGGGGCTGCTGCGCAGCCCATCGCGGCACAAGGCCGCTCCTACAGGGACTCGCGCAGTCCTGTAAGAGCGGCCTGATGTCGCGAAAGGGCCGCAAAGCGGCCCCGGAAATCACACGGCATTACGCGGCAACAACAGCCCCAGCGGCAACCTCACCCGCGCCTCGATCCCGCCACCGGAGCGGTTGCGCAGCTCCACGTTGCCGCCATGCTGCGCGGCAATGCGCTTGACGATCGCCAACCCCAGCCCGGTGCCCTTGCCGCCCCGTGCCCGGTCGCCACGGATGAACGGGTTGAAGATGGTCTCCAGCTCCGACTCGTCGATGCCCGCGCCACGGTCCAGCACGCTGAGCACCACATACGGCGCGCTCTGGTCGCCCGACACATAGGCCGCCACCTCGACGCCCTTGCCGGCGTGATGCAGGGCGTTGCCGATCAGGTTGCCCAGCATGCGCTTGAGCGACACCCGGCGCAGCGGGAACGGCGGGATAGGCTCCAGGCACAGCCGTACCTGCTCCTTGTGCTGGTTGTAGGGCGCCACCACTTCGTAGATCAGGTCGTTGAGGTCGACCTCCTCCACCGGTTCGTCGCGCCCGTCCCGAATGAACGCCAGGAACTGGTCGAGGATCGCGTCCATGTCCTCGATGTCGCGGACCATGTCCTCGCTGAGATCGCTGTCGTTGTTCATCAGAGACAACGACAGGCGCAGCCGGGTCAGCGGCGTGCGCAGGTCATGGGACACCCCAGCCAGCATCAGCTCGCGCTCACGCCCGGCCTGCTCGACATCCTCGGCCATCTGGTTGAACGCGCGGTACACCTCGGTCATCTCGCTCGGGGTGTCGCTGATCGGCAGGCGCACACTGCGCCCCTGGCCCAGCTGGCGGGCGGCGAACACCAGGCGCTTGAGCGGCTGGTTGAGCTGGCGCACGAAAATCCAGGCCGATGCCGTGGACAACAGGCCGATGGCCAGGAACCAACCGAGCACGTTCCAGATCTTCTGCCCACGCAGCGGGTGCGGATACAGCGGCACCTTGAGCCAGCCCGGGCCCAGGCTCGGGGCATTCACCCACAGCGCGGGCGGCGCGTGGATGCGCAGGCGCACCTCGGTGTCATCGCCCAGCTCGGCCTGCATCTGGCGCTGGTAGATCTCGCTGTAGGGCCAGTGCTGCTCGCCCTCCGGCACGCCGGCGCCGGTCACGCGGATCAGGCCGGCCGCCTCGGCGATCTGGTCACGGTTCTCTTCATCCGCGGCCCAGTAGGCGCGCAACGTCAAGGCTACGCCGTGGCTGTACTGGCGATCGACCAGCACGTCCTCGTTCATCAGCAGGTACACGAGCGTCAGTGCCTTGGAGAACAGCACGACGATCAGCACCAGCCAGAGGGTGCGGGCGAAGAAGCTTTGCGGGAACCAGAGAGGCGTTTTCATCGATCAACTACTGTGCTGAAAAGGCCGGCCGCCACAGACGAAAACAGGGCGACCCGCATGGGTCGCCCTGCTGCACCCTGACGAGCCGACAGGCTCATTTGCCGGCGTTTCCGTCCGGCACGAAGACGTAGCCCACACCCCATACGGTCTGGATGTAGCGTGGCTTGGACGGGTCGGGCTCGATCATCCGGCGCAGGCGCGAGATCTGCACATCGATGGAGCGCTCCAGGGCGTCCCACTCGCGACCACGGGCCAGGTTCATCAGCTTGTCGCGGGTCAGCGGCTCGCGGGCGTGCATCACCAGGGCCTTGAGCACGGCGAACTCACCGGTGGTGAGCATGTGCGTCTCGTCGCCGCGCTTGAGTTCGCGGGTTGCCAGCGACAGCTCGTAGTCGCCGAAGGTGACGGTCTCTTCCTCGCTGCCCGGCGCGCCCGGCACGCTCGGGGACTGGCGGCGCAGCACGGCCTTGACCCGGGCCACCAGCTCGTCTGGGTTGAACGGCTTGGCCAGGTAGTCGTCGGCGCCCAGCTCCAGGCCCTTGATGCGGCTGAGCTCGTCACCCTTGGCGGTGAGCATGATGATCGGGATCTGGTTGTTCGACGCGCGCAGGCGCTTGCACGCGGACAGGCCGTCCTCGCCCGGCAGCATCAGGTCCAGGACCACCAGGTTGAACACTTCACGGGCCAGCAGGCGGTCCATCTGTTCGACGTTTGGCACGGTGCGGACACGGAAGCCCTTGCTGGTGAAGAAACGGTCCAGCAGGCTGCTCAGGCCCGGGTCGTCGTCGACGATGAGAATCTTGTCGCCTTCTGCGGCGTTTGCGGTGCTGGTCATGAATAACTCCTCTGATATCGCCGCGCATTATGGCGTAGCCACTGCAGCGCGTGCCGTGTGCATTGTTAGCAGATTTTTCCCGGCATGCCACTGTCGCCCCGTCGTCGGCTGGCGCCGCGCCATCACCGCAAGCCCGGCACGATGGGTATAATGCGCGCCTTTCACCCAGCGCCGCCGGGCATGAATGCCCACCCGCGGCCTTGCATTCACTATTTGTCAGGTGGTTTTCATGGACAGCATCAACAGCCGTATCGCCGAGGAACTGGGCGTGCGCCCACAGCAGGTCGAAGCGGCCGTGGGCCTGTTGGACGAAGGATCGACCGTGCCCTTCATCGCCCGTTACCGCAAGGAAGTGACCGGCAGCCTGGATGACACCCAACTGCGCCACCTGGAAGAGCGCCTGCGCTACCTGCGCGAGCTCGACGAGCGCCGCGCCAGCATCCTGGCCAGCATCGAGGAGCAGGGCAAGCTGACCCCGGAGCTGGCCCGCGAGATCAAGCTGGCCGACACCAAGACCCGCCTCGAAGACCTGTACCTGCCGTACAAGCAGAAGCGCCGTACCAAGGGCCAGATCGCCCTGGAAGCGGGCCTGGGCGAGCTGGCCGACGGCCTGTTCAACGACCCGCAACTGAACCCGGAAAGCGAAGCGGCACGTTTCGTCGACGCCGAAAAAGGCGTGGCCGACGTCAAGGCCGCCCTGGAAGGCGCCAAGTACATCCTCATGGAGCGCTTCGCCGAGGACGCCGCCCTGCTCGACAAGCTGCGCGGTTTCCTCAAGCAGGAAGCGGTGCTGACCGCCCGCGTAATCGCCGGCAAGGAAGAGGAAGGCGCCAAGTTCCGCGACTACTTCGCCCACGACGAACTGCTGCGCAGCGCGCCGTCGCACCGTGCCCTGGCGATCTTCCGCGGGCGCAACGAAGGCGTGCTGAGCGCCTCGCTGAAAGTCGGCGAGGAGCTGCCGGGCACCCTGCACCCGTGCGAGCTGATGATCGGCAACCATGTCGGCATCGAGAACCGCAACCGCCCGGCCGACAAATGGCTGGGCGAAGTGGTGCGCTGGACCTGGAAGGTGAAGCTGTACACCCACCTGGAAACCGACCTGTTCGGCGAGCTGCGCGACAACGCCGAAGGCGAGGCGATCAACGTCTTCGCCCACAACCTGCACGACCTGCTGCTGGCCGCCCCGGCCGGTCCGCGCGCAACGCTGGGCTTCGACCCGGGCCTGCGCACCGGCTGCAAGATCGCCGTGGTCGACGCCACCGGCAAGCTGCTGGACCACACCACGGTCTACCCGCACGCGCCGAAGAACGACTGGGACCGCACCATTTCCATCATGGCCGCGCTGTGCGCCAAGCACTCGGTCGAGCTGATCGCCATCGGCAACGGCACCGCCAGCCGCGAAAGCGACAAGCTGGTGGCCGAGCTGGTCAAGAAGTACCCGGCCCTGAAGATCACCAAGATCATGGTCTCCGAGGCCGGCGCCTCGGTGTACTCGGCTTCCGAGTTGGCCGCTCGCGAATTCCCTGACCTGGACGTGTCGATCCGTGGCGCGGTGTCCATCGCCCGCCGCCTGCAGGACCCACTGGCCGAACTGGTCAAGATCGATCCGAAATCCATCGGCGTCGGCCAGTACCAGCACGACGTGTCGCAGGTCAAGCTGGCCCGCGGCCTGGACGCCGTGGTCGAGGACTGCGTGAACGCCGTGGGCGTGGACGTCAACACCGCTTCCGTGGCGCTGCTGACGCGCATCTCCGGCCTCAACGCTACCCTGGCGCAGAACATCGTCGCCCACCGCGACGCCCACGGCCCATTCGCCACCCGCGCCGCGCTGAAGAAAGTCAGCCGCCTGGGCGAGAAGACCTTCGAACAGGCCGCCGGCTTCCTGCGCGTGATGAACGGCGACAACCCGCTGGACGCCTCGGCGGTGCACCCGGAAGCCTACCCGCTGGTGCAACGCATCGCCGCCGACACCGACCGCGACATTCGCTCGCTGATCGGCGACAGCGGTTTCCTCAAACGCCTGGATCCGAAGAAGTTCACCGACGAAAGCTTCGGCCTGCCGACCGTCACCGACATCCTCCAGGAGCTGGACAAGCCGGGCCGCGACCCACGCCCGGAGTTCAAGACCGCCACCTTCCAGGACGGCGTCGAGGACCTCAAGGACCTGGAGCCGGGCATGATCCTCGAAGGCGTGGTGACCAACGTCACCAACTTCGGTGCCTTCGTCGACATCGGCGTGCACCAGGATGGCCTGGTGCACATCTCGGCGCTTTCGGAGAAGTTCGTCAAGGACCCGCGTGAAGCGGTCAAGGCCGGCGACGTGGTCAAGGTCAAGGTCATGGAAGTGGACATCCCGCGCAAGCGCGTCGGCCTGTCCATGCGCATGAGCGACACCCCGGGCGAAAAGGTCGAGGGCAATCGCGGTGGCAACCGTGGCAACGGCGGCGACCGCCAGCAGCAGGCGCCGCGCCAGCGCGAGACCAGCACCGCCGCGCCGGCCAACAACGCCATGGCGTCGCTGTTCGCCAACGCCAAGCAGCTGAAGAAGAAGTGATGGACGTACCGAAGGAGTACGTCGAGAGCGCCTTCAGCCAGCTCCTGGGCTGCCGCCTGCAACGCCTGGACACGGGTGTTGCAGAGGTGGCCCTGGCGCTCGAGCCGCACCTGCGCAACCGCGGCCAGAAGCTGCACGGCGGAGCGCTCTTCAGCCTGGTGGACATCGCCATGGGCCTGGCCTGCTCGGCCAGCCATGGCTTCGACCAGCAGAGCGTGACCATCGAGTGCAAGATCAACTACATGCGCGCCGTCAGCGAGGGCGAGGTGCTGTGCACCGCCCGGGTGCTGCACGCCGGGCGGCGCACGCTGGTGGTCGACGCCGACGTGCTTCAGGACGACAAGCTGGTGGCCAAGGCCCAGGGAACCTTCGCGGTTCTCTAGCTGACAGGCCCCCATCTGCGGTATTTTCGGCGCATTGCTGTACACCTGATCGCGGGGCAAGCCCGCCCCCACGAACGTTCACAGACTTCGTGGGAGCAGGCTTGCCCCGCGATCGGATGCACCGGAACCGAGCAAACCAGGCGACAACGCCAGTTCCTTTCCCAACTACCCTTGTAGACCGTCATCCCTACCCCCATATTGGGGCGACTGACGCGTGAAGGAATCCATCTTGAGCGACCTCCTCAACCGCCGCCTGAGCCTGCTCGGCGACAATATCGACCTGCTCAAGCAGTGCCTGCACGGCATTGAGCGCGAATGCCTGCGCGTGACCGACGACGGTCGCCTGGCCCAGACCCCGCACCCCGAGGCCCTGGGTTCGGCGCTGACCAACGAGCAGATCACCACCGACTATTCCGAGTCGCTGCTGGAGTTCATCACCCCGGCCCTGGCGGACCCTGCCAAGGTGCTCGAGAGCCTCGACCAGATCCACCGTTTCGTCTACACCAAACTGGGCGACGAATACCTGTGGAGCCCGTCGATGCCCTGCGCGCTGCCGGCCGAGGAAGATATCCCGATCGCCGAATACGGCAGCTCCAATATCGGCAAGCTCAAGCACGTCTATCGCAAGGGCCTGGCCCTGCGTTACGGCCGCACCATGCAGTGCATCGCCGGCATCCACTACAACTTCTCCCTGCCCGAGGCGCTGTGGCCGTTGCTGCGCGACGCCGAAGGCGGCGAACAGGACGACCGCGACTACCAGTCCTCGGCCTATATCGCGCTGATCCGCAACTTCCGCCGCTACAGCTGGCTGCTGATGTACCTGTTCGGCGCTTCCCCGGCCCTGGACAAAGGCTTCCTGCGCGGCCGCCCGCACCAGCTCGAAGAGCTGGATGCCCAGACCCTCTACCTGCCCTACGCCACCAGCCTGCGCATGAGCGACCTGGGCTACCAGAGCAACGCCCAGGCGGGCCTGACGCCCTGCTACAACAACCTGGCCAGCTACACCGACAGCCTGCGCAAGGCCGTCGGCACGCCCTACCCGCCGTATGTCGAGGTCGGCACGCACAAAGATGGCGAGTGGGTGCAGTTGAACACCAACATCCTGCAGATCGAGAACGAGTACTACTCGAACATCCGCCCCAAGCGCGTCACCTACACCGGCGAGCGGCCGATCCAGGCCCTGACCTCCCGTGGCGTGCAGTACGTGGAAGTGCGCTGCCTGGACATCAACCCGTTCCTGCCGGTGGGTATCGACCTGACCGAGGCGCGCTTCCTCGACGCGTTCCTGCTGTTCTGCGCCTTGGAAGAAAGCCCGCAGCTGGACAACGGCGAGTGCGGCCAGTGCACCGACAACTTCCTTACCGTGGTCAAGGAAGGTCGTCGCCCGGGCCTGGAACTGCGCCGTGACGGCCAGCCGGTCGCGCTGAAGGCATGGGCGAGCGAACTGATCGGACGCATCGGCCAGCTGGCCGGGCTGCTCGACCGCGCCCAGGGTGGCAATGACCACGCCAAGGCCCTGGAAGCGCAGCAGGCCAAGGTCGACGACCCCGAGCTGACACCATCGGCCCAGGTGCTGGCGCGCATGACCGAGCACGACGAGAGCTTCGTCCAGTTCTCCCTGCGCCAGAGCCGCCTGCACGCCGAGACTTTCCGCGAGCAGCCGCTGCCCGCCGAACGCCAACAGGCCTTCGAGACCCTTGCCCGCGAGTCCCTGGCCGAGCAGTCGCGCCTGGAGCAGCAGGAAGTGGGTGACTTCGACCTGTTCGTCGGCGCCTACCAGGCCAGCATCCTGGCGATCAGCAACTGATGACCCGCCCCGCCTCCCCGCGCAAGCCACGTGCCAGCAGCCAGGCCAGGATCGAAGCGATCCTGGCCGCGGCCCGCGAGCTGCTGGCCGGGCAAGGGGTGGCGGCGCTGTCGATCTACAGCGTGGCCGAACGGGCGCAGATTCCGCCGTCGTCGGTGTATCACTTCTTCGCCAGCGTGCCGGCCTTGCTCGAGGCGCTGACCGCCGACGTGCACCGGGCTTTTCGCGAGGCCCTGAACGCGCCCATCGACAGCAGCGCATTCAGTACCTGGCCGCAACTGTCGCGGCTGATCGAGCAGCGCATGCTCGACATCTACAACGAAGATGCCGCGGCGCGGCAGCTGATCCTGGCCCAGCATGGGTTGAGTGAGGTGGTGCAGGCTGATCGTCAGCACGACCTGGAGCTGGGCGAGCTGATGCACAGGCTGTTCGACCGGCATTTCCAGCTGCCGGCGATGCCTCGGGACATGGATGTGTTCGCGTTGGCGATGGAGCTGAGCGACCGGGTGTATGTCCGCTCGATGCAGTTGCATGAAGCGATCACGCCGCGCATGGCGGAAGAGGGGATGCGGGTGTTCGAGGCGTATCTGGGGCTGTATCTGCCGCCTTATCTGGCCAAGCGTTCGGCGTGAGATCCTTGGGGCCGCTTTGCGGCCCTTTCGCGGCACGAGGCCGCTCCTACAGGGGTTATGCGATCCTCTGTAGGAGCGGCCTCGTGCCGCGAAAGGGGCGCACAGCGCCCCCTCTCCAGACCATCACAACTTGGCGATGGACACCTCGGTCGATTTCACGAAGGCGATCACTTCACTGCCCACCTGCAGCTCCAGTTCCTTCACGGAGCGGGTGGTGATCACCGAAGTGACGATACCGGAGGCAGTCTGCACGTCGATTTCCGACAGTACCGGGCCTTCGAGGATTTCCTTCACGGTGCCTTTGAACTGGTTGCGAACGTTGATGGCTTTGATGGTCATGGCGTCATTCCTTTTGCGGCTTCGAGGATTCAGTGAGCCCAACGCAACTGCGTGGGCAATGGGGCTACAGGTTCCGGATCGGGCGGCGTGCCCGGGACGGACAGAACACGGTTGAGCACTTCGCTTTCCAGCGCCGCCAGGCGGTGCGAACCCCGCACCCGTGGCCGGGGCAGGTCAACGACCAGGTCCAGGCCGACGGCGCCGTCTTCGATCAGGATCACCCGGTCGGCCACGGCGACGGCTTCGCTGACGTCGTGGGTGACCAGCAGCACGGTGAAACCGTGCTGGCGCCACAGGCGCTCGATCAATTGCTGCATTTCGATACGGGTCAGGGCATCCAGCGCACCCAATGGCTCGTCCAGCAGCAGCAGGCGCGGCTGGTGAATGAGCGCCCGGGCCAGGGCCACCCGCTGTTTCTGGCCGCCGGACAACGCCGCCGGCCAGTCGTTGGCGCGATCGACCAGGCCGACCGCCTCCAATGCCTCCAGGGCGCGGGGCCGCCAGTTGCCGGACAAGCCCAGGCCCACGTTGTCGATCACCTTCTTCCAGGGCAGCAGACGCGCGTCCTGGAACATCAGGCGGGTATCCTCGCGGGCCTCGGCCAGCGGCGCGGCCCCCGCCAGCAGTTGGCCGGCGCTGGGTTGGTCGAGCCCGGCCAGCAGGCGCAGCAAGGTGCTCTTGCCGCAGCCACTGCGACCGACGATGGCGACGAACTGGCCGGCCGGAATGTGCAGGTCGATGCCGCGCAGCACTTCACGCTGGCCAAAGGTGCGACGCAGGTCCCGGGCCGCCAGGGGGATGCCACGTAGCAGGCGTGGCGGCTGTTCCTTGAGCACGGTCATCATGCGCCCTCCTTCTTTGCCACCTGGTACGCGGGGTGCCAGCGCAGCCACACCCGCTCCAGGCCCCGGGCAGCCAGGTCGGCCAGCTTGCCCAGCACCGCGTACAGGACAATGGCCAGCACCACCACATCGGTCTGCAGGAACTCGCGGGCGTTCATCGCCAGGTAGCCGATGCCGGCGTTGGCCGAGATGGTCTCGGCGACGATCAGCGTCAGCCACATGAAGCCCAGGGCGAAGCGCACACCGACCAGGATCGAAGGCAGCGCCCCCGGCAGGATCACCTGGCGGAACAGGGCGAAGCCCGACAGCCCGTAGCTGCGCGCCATCTCCACCAGTGCCGGATCGACGTTGCGGATCCCGTGGTAGGTGTTCAGGTAGATGGGGAACAGCGTCCCCAGCGCCACCAGGAAGATCTTTGCCGACTCGTCGATGCCGAACCACAGGATCACCAGCGGGATCAACGCCAGGTGCGGCACGTTGCGGATCATCTGCACCGAGCTGTCGAGCAGGCGCTCGCCCCAGTTCGACAGGCCGGTGATGAAGCCCAGCAACAGGCCGAGGCTGCCGCCGATGACGAAGCCCAGGCCGGCGCGCCAGCCGCTGATGGCCAGGTGGGTCCAGAGCTGGCCGCTGCGCACCAGCTCGACACCGGCACTGACCACCGCGCTCGGCGCTGGCAGGATGCGGGTCGACAGCCAGCCCGCGCTGACCGCCAGTTGCCATACCGCCAGCAGCAGGATCGGCAGGGCCCAGGGCGCCAAGCGCTTGGACCAGGTGGTGGGGGATGCACGACTCATGGCCCCGGTCCTCAGCTCTGCGACACGGACTTGGGCAGGATGTCGTTGGCGACCATTTCACCGAACGGGCTCACATAGCCACCGGTCTTCGGCTGCTCCGGGCGCTGCACGTCCAGGTGCGGGAACAGCAGCTCGGCGACGCGGTACGACTCCTCCAGGTGTGGATAACCAGAGAAGATGAACGTGTCGATGCCAAGATCGGCGTATTCCTTGACCCGCGCCGCGACGGTCGGGCCATCACCCACCAGCGCGGTGCCGGCACCGCCACGCACCAGGCCGACACCGGCCCACAGGTTCGGCGCCACTTCCAGCTTGTCGCGTTTGCCGCCATGCAGGGCGGCCATGCGCTGCTGGCCGACCGAATCAAAGCGCGCCAGCGATGCCTGGGCGCGGGCGATGGTGTCCTCGTCCAGGTGCGAGATCAGCTTGTCGGCGGCGGCCCAGGCCTCTTCATTGGTTTCCCGCACGATCACGTGCAGGCGGATGCCGAAGCGCACTTCACGGCCTTGGGCCGCAGCCTTCTCGCGCACCTGGGCGATCTTCTCGGCGACGGCCGCCGGCGGCTCGCCCCAGGTCAGGTACAGCTCGACCTGCTCGGCGGCCAGGTCCTGGGCGGCCTCGGAGGAGCCACCGAAGTACAGCGGCGGACGCGGCTGCTGGATCGGCGGGTAGAGCAGCTTGGCGCCTTTCACCTGGATATGCTTGCCGTCGTAGTCGACCGTTTCGCCTTCGAGTACCTTGCGCCAGATGCGGGTGAATTCCACCGACGCCTCGTAGCGTTCCTGGTGGTTAAGGTGCAGGCCGTCGCCGGCCAGTTCGTCCGGATCACCGCCGGTCACCAGGTTGAACAGCGCCCGGCCGTTGGACAGGCGATCGAGGGTGGCGGCCTGACGCGCGGCCACGGTCGGCGAAATGATCCCCGGGCGCAAGGCCACCAGGAACTTCAGGCGCTCGGTCAGCGGAATCAGCGACGCCGCCACCAGCCAGGAGTCCTCGCAGGAACGTCCGGTGGGGATCAGCACGCCGCCGAAGCCCAGGCGGTCGGCGGCCTGGGCGATCTGGCTCAGGTAGCCGTGGTCGACGGCGCGGGCGCCTTCGCTGGTGCCCAGGTACTTGCCGTCACCGTGGGTGGGGAGGAACCAGAAGATGTTAAGGCTCATTGGAGTTGTCTCCTCAAGGGTGGCTCATGCCGGGGCGGCGCCCCGGCGCAGGCGAATCGTTCAAGGCGCGCTGGCGACCTTGGCCGGGGGTGTCCAGATCACGTCCTTGATGCTCAAGGGCTTGGGAATCAGCTTCAGGGCCTGGAAGGTGTCGGCGATCTTCTGCTGCGCGGCGATCACTTCCGGGGTCAGCGGCGCCGCGCCGTAGCCCTGGCGTTTCACCGAGGTCAGGGTGATGTCGGCAGGCAGGCCGAGCAGCGGCGCGACCTGGTCGGTGACCTGCTGCGGGTTGGCCCGGGACCATTCGCCCACGGCGCGCACTTCCTCGACCAGGGTGTTGATCACCGCCGGGTGCTGGGTGGCATAGCTGCGGGTGGCCAGGTAGAACTGGTGGTTGTCGACCAGGTCCTTGCCGTCACGCAGGGTGCGTGCCTGCAGCTGTTGCTCGGCGGCGGCCTGGTACGGGTCCCAGATCACCCAGGCGTCGACGCTGCCGCGCTCGAAGGCGGCGCGGGCATCGGCCGGCGGCAGGTAGACGGGCTGGATATCGGTGTACTTGAGGCCGGCGTCTTCCAGGGCGCGCACCAGCAGGTAGTGCACGTTGGAACCCTTGTTGAGGGCGACTTTCTTGCCCTTGAGCTCCTTCACCGACTGGATCGTCGATCCCTTCGGCACCAGGATCGCCTCGCTGTGCGGGGCTGGCGGCTCATAGGCGACGTACAGCAGGTCGGCACCCGCGGCCTGGGCGAACACCGGCGGGGTTTCGCCGGTCACGCCGAAGTCGATGGAACCGACATTGAGGCCTTCGAGCAGTTGCGGGCCGCCGGGGAACTCGGTCCATTGCACGTCGATGCCCTGTTCCTTCAGGCGCTTTTCCAGCGAGCCCTTGGCCTTGAGCAGCACCAGGGTGCCGTATTTCTGATAACCGATGCGCAGGCTCTCGGCCTGGGCTTGAGTGATGGCGCCGAAGGACACAGCCGCCGCAAACAGGGCGACCAGACCGCGACGCAAGAAGATTGTGCGCATGGCGCTCTCCTGTGCGAGTGGGTTCGGGTAGCACCTGCTTGCCTCGTTGACGGGCGAGTAAGGTGGGAACAACGGTCAAGCGGTGTAGCGGGCGATCAGATGCTCCAACGGGCACTGATCAGGCGTTCGTTGAGCTCGCCCGGCACCACCGGCCGAGGCCGGCGTGCCAGGGCGCTGTGGAACGTTTCCAGCGAATCCTGCAGGCGCTGCTCCAGGGCAGCGGCCAGTTGCGCGGGTCGGGTGCCTTCGCCGTAGGCGACCTGGCTGTCGTCGGCGAAGATCCCCTGCAGGGTCTCCTGCGCCTTGAGGGCCGACAGCACGGGCTTGAGGGCGTAGTCCACGGCCAGCATGTGGGCGATGCTGCCGCCGGTGGCGATCGGCAGGACCACCTTGTGTTCCAGGGCACGTTCGGGCAGCAGGTCGAGCAAGGTCTTCAGGGCGCCGGCGAACGAGGCCTTGTACACCGGGGTGGCAACCACCAGGCCATCGGCCTGGGCCACCAGTTCATTGAAGTGACGCACCTGCGGGCTGTCGAAGCGCGCGTGGAGCAAGTCCTCGGCGGGGAATTCCCGCACCTGGAAGGTCACCACCTCGACGCCGCGCTCCTGCAGCCAGTCGCGCGAGCGTTCTAGCAGCACGCCTGAGCGTGAACGAAGACTGGGGCTACCACCGACAGAAACAACCAGCATTGAAAGCGCTTCCTTCGATTCGATTGCAGGGCCGCGAGGGGTTGTCCCCGCTGGATGGAAGTGACATTAACAGTTCGTCACATATATCTATAAATCATATTTTAGTATTTATTTATTCCATATAGAGATATTAAGATTTATCTCTGTAGGAGCGGCCTTGTGTCGCGAAAGGGCCGCAAAGCGGCCCCGGTGATAGGTGCATTGACGCTGAAATCTTGGGGGTGCTGCGCACCCCTTTCGCGGCACAAGGCCGCTCCTACAGGCTTTCGGCGGACATAAAAAAGGGCCGTCGAAACGGCCCGAAGATCCCTGCTTGGCTAAGAGCAATGCAACGAGGAATGCCTCATCGATTCGGTTGCGGGGTCAGTCGCAGATAGGGTTTCACCGCCCGGTACCCTTTCGGGAAACGCCGTTTGATTTCGTCCTCGTCCTTGAGCGAAGGCACGATCACTACCTCGTCGCCGTCCTGCCAGTTGCCTGGCGTGGCGACCTTGTAGTTGTCGGTCAGCTGCAGCGAGTCGATCACCCGCAGGATCTCGTTGAAGTTGCGCCCGGTACTGGCCGGATAGGTGATGGTCAGGCGCACCTTCTTGTTCGGGTCGATGACGAACAGCGAGCGCACGGTCAGGGTGTCGCTGGCGTTGGGGTGGATCAGGTCGTACAGGTCGGAGACCTTGCGGTCGGCGTCGGCGATGATCGGGAAGTTGACCACGGTGTTCTGGGTCTCGTTGATGTCATCGATCCACTTGTGGTGCGAGTCGACCGGGTCCACCGACAGGGCGATGGCTTTCACGCCACGCTTGGCGAAGTCTTCCTTGAGCTTGGCGGTCAGGCCCAGCTCGGTGGTGCACACCGGGGTGAAGTCGGCCGGGTGGGAGAACAGCACGCCCCAGCTGTCGCCCAGCCATTCGTGGAAACGGATCTTGCCGACGCTGGAATCCTGTTCGAAATCGGGGGCGATATCGCCGAGTTTGAGGCTCATGGAAGCGGCTCCTGTGCTGTGTCTGGCCTTGTGGGTTCAATGTGCCTGCTTCCGAATAAAAATAAAAAGAATATATATCGATTTATTTATAACCATTAAGCATACGGATTCGCAGACACAAAAAAGCCTCGCACTAGGGGAGGCTTTTTTGATGCCGCTACGACTTACATGAAGGCGTAAGTGTAGTTGACGATGAAGCGAGTCTGGTCCTGGTCGTTCGCCGAACCCGAACCGGTACCACGGTAGACGCCCTGGCGCAGGCTGAAGCCCAAGCCTTTGAGCGCGCCGCTTTGCAGAACGTAATCAACACGTGCGTCACGCTCCCATTCGCTGAAGGTGCCATGGCCATTGGTGGCACGGCCATCTTCACCGCGCAGGTAGGCGACGGAGGCTTTCAGGCCCGGCACACCCAGGCGAGCGAAGTCGTAGGAGTACTGACCGAAGGTGGTGTTTTCACCGGCCTTGGCGAACTGGTTGATCATACTGTCGGTGAACAGATAGAAGCTTGCGCCGCCAGCACCTTCGTCGACCAGGCTGCCTTGGTTCAGCCAGACGAAACCACCATCATCGCTGACCTGCTGGTGGCCCAGCATCAGGGCATGGCCACCGAGGGTGTAAGTGAACATGGCCGACCAGGTCTTGTTGTCGACCTCGCCTGGGTTCTTGGCGTAGCCGTTGTTGTTCTTGAACTCGTAACCGGCTTCACCGTTCTTGCCGTCCTTGCTGCTCTTGAAGTAGCGCAGGTCAGTCTTGAACGACTGGTCGTCAGCGATCTGGAACACGTGAGTCGCGCCCAGGAAGTGCTGCTTGTAGAAGTCTTCCAGGTTCGAGTAGTAGTACTGCAGGGTCAGGTCCTTGGTGACCTTCCAGTCAGCACCGGCGTAACGGAACTTGTTGCTTTCCTGCGTAGCACCCTGCACCGACAGACCAGTGCGGTTGCTCGACGAACGACCCATAGCGTGGGTCAGCTGACCGGCATTGAGGGTCAGGTTGTCGATCTCTTTCGAAGAGATGGTGCCGCCTTCGAAGGTTTGTGGCAGCAGACGACCATCGTTGGACACGAGGATTGGCAGGTTAGGTGCCAGTGCGCTACCGAAGTGCGCCTCGGTCTTGGAGAAACGAGCCTTTGCATTGGCGCCCAGACGTGCCCACTGCTTCTCGGCAGAGCCGTCGGAGTCACTAGGGAAGAAGCTGCTGCCGTTCTGGTGGTAGCCCTTGCCGCCATCCAGGTGAATACCCCACAGGGCTTGAGCGTCCACACCAAAGCCAACGGTGCCTTCGGTGAAGCCGGAGATGTAGTCAAGCTTGAAACCTTGACCGGACTCACGCACGTCAGGACGTGGCTTGCTACCAGGCGCTTCACGGTTGTCGTTGTTGAAGTACATGGTGCGCGAGCTCAGGGACAGCTTGCTGTCCTCGACGAAACCTGCAGCGCCTGCTTGTTGGGCGAGAACCCCCAGTGCCACGGCCAGGGCCAGGCTGGACTTGTACATGTTTTGCTCCTCTACGTTCTAATTTTTGTGCGTCTCAAGCGGCGGGATCTGCTGCCCCACTCGCCCGGATTGGCGATTTAGCACCAATGCGTGACCGCCAAGTCAATCGCTAACGGTCGATCTGCGACTTTGGTCTAACCCGCCGACCTGCACTACAGGATAATGACAATCCTATAAATCCAAAATGACCGTTTTATGAATCTGTAAGATTTTTACGGAATAACATCGGAACCATTCCTACGAAACGTTGTATCGACGCCGTCAATCATACCTTTAGGTTATGTGCAAACGTTTGCCGAGCTTTCGACCAGCGGTCCCTCCGCAGGAACCGAACAAGACTAGCCGTCTTGAGCGATTCCGCCAGCTTCGCCCCCGCCTGTGGAAGCGAGCTTGTCCTGCGATGAAAACGGCCCCACACCAACATGGGGGGTCAGAGCGTTTGGCTTTTAAGCTAAGTCCAAAAAGTTATTTATTTACTATTTCTTAGATCATCTAGTCTTCTCGCCATCCATCCCAGAATGCCTGACGAGAGGTTCAACCATGATCCCGCACGCTCCGCTGCGCCTGTTCGCCGCCCTGACCCTCGCCAGTGCCAGCTGGCTGGCCCAGGCCGCCGACCTGACCGTCGCCTACCAGACCACCGTCGACCCGGCCAAGGTGGCCCAGGTCGATGGCACCTATGAAAAGGACAGCAAGGCCAGCATCGACTGGCGCAAATTCGACAATGGCGCCGATGTGATCACCGCCGTCGCCTCGGGCGACGTGCAGATCGGCTACCTCGGCTCCAGCCCGCTGGCCGCCGCCGCCACCCGCAAGCTGCCGGTCGAAACCTTCCTGATCGCCACCCAGATAGGCGCAGGCGAAGCCCTGGTCGCCCGCGACAGCATCAAGACCCCGCAGGACCTGGTGGGCAAGAAAGTCGCCGTGCCGTTCGTTTCCACCGGCCATTACAGCCTGCTGGCCGCGCTCAAGAGCTGGAACATCGACCCGTCGAAGGTGCAGATCCTCAACCTCGCGCCACCGGCAATCATCGCCGCCTGGAAACGCGGCGACATCGACGCCACCTACGTCTGGGACCCGGCCCTGGGCGTGGCCAAGGAGAACGGCAAGGTGCTGATCACCTCGGGCGAGCTGGCCGAGAAAGGCGCGCCGACCTTCGATGCCTGGATCGTGCGCAAGGACTTCGCCGCCAAGCACCCGGAGATCGTCAAGTCGTTCGCCAAGGTCACCCTTGACGCCTACGCCGACTACCGCAAGGACCCGAAAGCCTGGCTGGCCGACAAGGACAACGTTGCCAAGCTGGTCAAGCTGTCCGGCGCCAAGCCGGCCGATATCCCGGTGCTGCTGCAGGGCAACGTCTACCCGCTGGCCGCCGACCAGGCCAGCGCACTGGGCGCGCCGACCACCCAGGCACTGACCGACACCGCGACCTTCCTCAAGCAACAAGGCAAGGTCGACGCCGTGCTGCCTGACTACTCGCCCTACGTCAGCGCCCAATACCTGCCCAACTGATCCGGAGCCCGTCATGGCCTTGCTCGAACTGGAGCGCATCAGCGCACAGTACCCCGGCGCCACCACCCCGGTGCTGGCCGACATCAACCTGAGCCTGGGCCCGCGCCAGCTGCTGGTGGCCCTCGGGCCATCCGGCAGCGGCAAGACCTCGCTGCTCAACCTGATCGCCGGCTTCGTCGCCCCCAGCGGCGGGCGCATCAGCCTCGACGGCGCGCCGGTGCAAGGCCCGGGCGCCGAGCGTGGCGTGGTATTCCAGGACGATGCCCTGCTGCCCTGGCAGGACGTGCTCGGCAACGTCGCCTTCGGCCTCGAGCTGGCCGGCGTGCCCCGTGCACAGCGTGAAGCCAAGGCCCGCGAGATGCTGGCGCTGGTCGACCTGGCCGGCTTCGGCGAGCGACGCATCTGGCAATTGTCCGGTGGGCAGAAGCAGCGCGTGGGCCTGGCCCGGGCGCTGGCCGCCGACCCGCGGGTGCTGTTGATGGACGAGCCGTTCGGCGCCCTCGATGCCTTTACCCGCGAACAGATGCAGGAGCTGCTGCTGCAGGTCTGGCAGCGCACCGCCAAGCCGGTGTTCCTGATCACCCACGACATTGAGGAAGCGGTGTTCCTCGCCACCGAGCTGGTGCTCCTGGCGCCCAATCCGGGGCGTGTGGTCGAGCGCCTGCAGTTGGAGTTCGGCCAGCGCTATGCCGCTGGTGAGTCGGCCCGGGCGATCAAGTCCGATCCCCGTTTCATCGAAACCCGCGAGCACGTGCTGGCGCGGGTGTTCTCGCAACGTCAGGAGTCCGCATGAGCAGCATCGAATTGCCGGCCGCCGCCAAGCAGGCACAACGCACGCCTCCTGTCGTGAAGACCCGCAAGCCCTTGTCGACCCGCTGGATCAGCGCCCTCACCCTGGCCGCCCTGCTGCTGGCGTGGTGGCTGGTGACCGCCGCCGGCTGGATCGAACCCCTGTTCCTGCCCTCGCCCGCCGACATCCTGGCCAAGGGCTGGACGCTGCTCACCCGGGGCTACATGGACGCCAGCCTGTGGCAGCACCTGGGCGCGAGCCTGGGCCGTATCGGCCTGGCGCTGGTGGCGGCGACACTGACCGCCATCCCCGTCGGCCTGGCCATCGGCTACAACCGCGTGGCCCGCGGCATCCTCGACCCACTGATCGAGTTCTACCGACCGATCCCGCCGCTGGCCTACCTGCCGCTGATCGTCATCTGGTGCGGTATCGGCGAGCTGTCGAAGGTGCTGCTGATCTACCTGGCGATCTTCGCCCCGATCGCCATCGCCACCGCCACCGGCGTGCGCACCGTCGACCCGGCCAAGCTGCGCGCCGCGCAGTCGCTGGGGGCCACCCGGGCGCAACTGATCCGCCATGTGATCCTGCCCAGCGCCCTGCCCGACATCCTCACCGGCGTCCGCATCGGCCTCGGCGTGGGCTGGTCGACCCTGGTCGCCGCCGAGCTGATCGCCGCCACCAGCGGCCTGGGCTTCATGGTGCAGTCGGCGGCGCAGTTCCTGGTCACCGACGTGGTGGTGCTGGGGATCCTGCTGATCGCCCTGATCGCCTTTGCCCTGGAGATGGGCCTGCGCGCCCTGCAGCGCAAGCTGGTGCCCTGGCATGGCCAGAGCCACTGATACCTCCTGACAATCGCGGGGCAAACCCGCTCCCACGCCAAGCACTCACCTCGTGGGAGCGGGCTTGCCCCGCGATAGAGATTCTCGATCTGTATACCCGACAGCGGGAACGAACCTTTGAGCGAGACCGACATGAGCCTGACCGTTACCCCCTTGAGCCCGGCACTGGGCGCGCAGATCAGCGGCGTGGACATCAGCCGCGACATCACCCTCGAACAGCGTGACGCCATCGAGCAGGCACTGCTCGAACACCAGGTGCTGTTCTTCCGCGACCAGCCGATCACCCCCGAGCAGCAGGCCCGTTTCGCCGCCCGCTTCGGCGACCTGCACATCCACCCGATCTACCCCAATGTGCCACAGACGCCGCAGGTATTGATCCTCGACACCGCGGTCACCGATGTGCGCGACAACGCCGTCTGGCACACCGACGTGACCTTCCTGCCGACCCCGGCGCTGGGCGCGGTACTCAGCGCCAAGCAGTTGCCGGCCTTTGGCGGCGACACCCTGTGGGCTAGCGGGATCGCCGCGTTCGAGGCGTTGTCGGCGCCGCTGCGCGCGATGCTCGACGGCCTGACCGCCACCCACGACTTCACCAAGTCGTTCCCGCTGGAGCGCTTCGGCACCACCGCCGAAGACCTGGCGCGCTGGGAAGCCACCCGGCGCAACAACCCACCGCTGTCGCACCCGGTGGTGCGTACCCATCCGGTCAGCGGGCGCAAGGCATTGTTCGTCAATGAGGGGTTCACCACGCGGATCAACGAGCTGAACGAGCAGGAGAGCGAGGCACTGCTCAAGCTGCTGTTCGCCCATGCGACGCGGCCGGAGTTCAGCATTCGCTGGCGTTGGCAGGAAAACGACGTGGCGTTCTGGGACAACCGCGTGACCCAGCACTTTGCGGTGGATGACTACCGGCCCAATCGGCGGGTGATGCATCGGGCGACCATTCTGGGGGATGCGCCGTTCTGAGGTTTCCTGTGCGGGCCTCTTCGCGGGACAAGCCCGCTCCTACAAGGGTTACGCGATCCCTGTAGGAGCGGGCTTGTCCCGCGAAGAGGCCGGAACAGGCTTACCTCACCAGATGCAGGTACTGCATGTGCCGCTCATACTGGTCGAGGATGTCGTTGATGATCTGCTCCTTGCTGTAGCCCACCAGATCATAGTTCTGGCTACCTTCGCTCAAGTGCACCTCGGCCCGGTAGTAGCGACGATTCTTCAACTCCTGCGTCCCCAGCCCACCTAGCGCGAACGACGGCGTGAAGTAGCCACGCATCTGTACCTGGTAGATGAACGGCTGCTCCTCGCCATGGCCGATCTTCAGGCTGACGTTGTCGTGGCTCGGGTCGTCCTGGGTGATCAGCACCAGCCCCTTCTGCTCGAACACCTCGCGCACCTCGGCGATCGCCGGACGCACCACGTCGTCCATGAAGCGATACACCTCGTCCCGCGACGGGAAGTGCACGGCCTGGCTCAGCCGCTGGCGCCAGCCACCACGCCCACGCCGGGACTGGGCGAAGGGCGCCAGCGAGTGCATCTGCGCGATCTGCCGCTGGCTTTCCAGGTAGAAGGCCTTGTGCAGCCCCCACATCATGCACAGCAGGATCAGCGAGAACGGCAGCGAGGTCAGCACCACCGCCGACTTCAGCGAGTCGATGCTGCCGGCGAACAGCAGCGCGCTGGTGATCAGCGCGGTCATCGCGCCCCAGAAGATGCGCAGCCAGTTCGGGCCGTCCTCGTCGGCGCCGCCGCCCTTGGCCGACAGCGTCGACAGCACCACCGTGCCGGAGTCGGCCGAAGTGACGAAGAACACGAAGCTGATGAACACCGTCACGGCGATCACCGTCTTGCTCCACGGGTAGGTTTCCAGCAGCAGGTACAGGCTCATCGACGGGTTGTCGATGGCCGACTGCCCCAGCGCGGTCATGCCGTGGTTGATCACCTGGTCCAGGGCGCTGTTGCCGAAGATCGACATCCACGCCAGGGTGAAGCCCAGCGGGATCAGCAACACGCCGAAGACGAACTCGCGGATGGTGCGCCCGCGCGAAATGCGCGCGATGAACAGCCCCACGAACGGCGCCCAGGCAATCCACCAGGCCCAGTAGAACACCGTCCAGCCACCCAGCCAGTCGCGTTGCTCGCCGTAGGCGTACACATCGAAGCTCTTGCGCGGCAACGCGCCCAGGTAGTCACCCAGGTTCTGGATCAAGGTGTTGAACAGGTGCTGGGTGGGCCCGGCGAACAGCACGAACAGCAGCAGCGCGCAGGCCAGGAACAGGTTGATGTCGCTCATCACCCGCACGCCCTTCTCCACCCCGGCGACCGCCACGGCCACCGCCGCGCCCATCATCAGGGTGATGAGGATCACCTGCACCCACTGGCTGTGACTGATGCCGAACAGGTAGTCGAGGCCGGCGTTCAGGTGCAGCACGCCGAAGCCCATGTCGGCGCCCAGGCCGAACACCGTGGCGATGATGCCGAAGCCGTCCACCGCATAGCCGATCGGGCCGTTGATGCGTTTGCCGATCAGCGGGTACAGCGCCGAGCGCAGGGCCAGCGGCAGGTTGTGCCGGTAGGCGAAGTAGGCCAGCGCCATGCCGACGAAGGCGAACACGCCCCAGCCGTGCAGGCCCCAGTGCAGGAACAGGATCTGCATCGCCTGGCGCCCGGCCTCGGCCGTGCCGGCCTCGCCCTGCGGCGGCTGTAGCATGTGGGTCAGCGGCTCGGAGACGCAGAAGAAGAACAGGGTGATGCTGATGCCGGCGGCGAACAGCATGCCGGCCCAGGACAGGTAGCTGAACTCGGGTTCGTCGTGGTCGGCACCGAGCTTGATCTTGCCGTAGCCGGACAAGGCGGTGACCACCACGAAGACCAGGTACAGGGTCATGGCCAGCATGTAGTACCAGCCGACGGTGTTGGCTGCCCAGTTTTGCGCCGCCAGCAGCCAGTCCCCGGCGGCCTGGGGCTGGGCGATGACGACCAGGCCGAAGAGGAGGATGAAGCTTGCCGCGAAGTAGAACACGGGGGGGTTCATGCGGATCTTGCCGTGGGCAAGGTCGGGGGTCGGTGCACTCATTGAACGGGCACCTCGTCGAAGGACGTGAGGTTCGGATTGAACGGGTTCAGCAAAGGCGATTCCTCCTTTTGAACACCGGCAATGGACCAGCGTTTTTCGTTGAACAAGCGTTCAAGTTAAACATGGATCGAGTTTCAATGCGACCCGATGCCGCTGGGCGGGGACCGAACAGAATGCACGTGGGAGCGGGCTTGCCCCGCGATTGCAGGGTCACGCCCACCATCGCCATCGCGGGGCAAGCCCGCTCCCACGCATCCCAGCCCTTGAGTCAGAAGGCTTTCTTGCCCTCACAATCCAGCTGCAGGTTAGCCTGGGTAATGTTGCTGTCAGCCGGCACGCTGCGGGTCAGCCACACGTTGCCGCCGATGGTCGAGCCCTTGCCGATGGTGATCCTTCCGAGAATGGTCGCACCCGCGTAGATCACCACGTCGTCCTCGACGATCGGGTGGCGGGCCAGGCCCTTGTGCAGGGTGCCCGATTCGTCGCTGGGGAAGCGCTTGGCGCCCAGGGTCACGGCCTGGTAGATACGCACCCGCTCGCCGATGATCGCGGTCTCGCCGATCACCACGCCGGTGCCGTGGTCGATGAAGAAACTCGGGCCGATCTGCGCGCCGGGGTGGATGTCGATGCCGGTGGCCGAGTGCGCCAGCTCCGAGCTGATACGCGCCAGCAACGGCAGGCCGGCCCGGTACAGGTGGTGGGCCAGGCGGTGGTGGATGATGGCCAGGATGCCCGGGTAGCACAGCAGCACCTCGTCGACGCTGCGCGCTGCCGGGTCGCCGTGGTAGGCGGCGAGCACGTCGGTGTCCAGCAGCACGCGCAGGGCCGGCAGGGCCGCGGCGAAGTCCTGGATCAGGCGCAGGGCATGGCCATCGACATCGACCACATCGGTCTTGCCATGGCGCGCCGCGTAGCGCAGCTCCAGGCGGGCCTGGGCCAGCAACGCTGTGAGCGCGGCATCGAGGGTGTGGCCGACGTAGAAGTCTTCACTCTCCTCACGCAGGTCCACCGGGCCCAGGCGCATGGGAAACAGCGCGCCGCACAGCTGCTCGAGAATCTGGCGCAGCGCCTCGCGCGACGGCAGTTCGCGCCCGCCCTGCTCGCCGCTGCTGCGGCCGTTGCTGCTGCGCCACTGTTCTCGGGCGCTGCGCAGGCCACTGACAATGCCCTGCAATTGCCAGTGCCCGGTTGATGGTTGTTCGCTCACGGTGTTTCTCCTGCCAGGCGGCTATCTCGATATACCTACGTTCCCTGTAGGAGCGGCCTTGTGCCGCGAAGGGGCCGCGCAGCGGCCCTGGGATCTTCGCGCAGAAGCACCTATCGGCGGGGCCGCTGCGCGGCCCTTTCGCGGCCCAAGGCCGCTCCTACAGGGAGGGTGTAAGCCACGATACGTCAAATCTGCCTCTTGGAAAAAACAACGCTTTATTCCATCCTGAGCTAAGTCGGGCATAAGCGACTGCAAAATGCAGAAACGGGAATAACAACCTGATTTTTTATTATTTCCCGACCTATAAAGCCCACCTCTATAGTCGCCACCTCACTACTTCCACAACAAGCGCGGGGCCTGCCATGACCAAATTCGCCAAACCCCTTCTCAACGCCAGCCTGGCGCTCCTGCTCGGCGCCGGCCTGCTCGGCCAGGCCTTCGCCGGCGAGCAGTTGAAGACCATCCAGGAGAAAGGCGTGATCAACGTCGGCCTGGAAGGCACCTACCCACCGTTCAGTTTCCAGGACGAGAACGGCAAGCTGTCCGGCTTTGAAGTCGAGCTGTCCGAACTGCTGGCCAAGGAGCTTGGGGTCAAGGCCAAGGTCCAGCCGACCAAGTGGGACGGCATCCTCGCCGCCCTGGAGTCCAAGCGCCTGGACGTGGTGATCAACCAGGTGACCATCTCCGAAGAGCGCAAGAAGAAGTACGACTTCTCCGAGCCCTACACCGTTTCCGGCATCCAGGCCCTGGTCCTCAAGGGCAGCGACAACGAGAAGAACATCAAGACCGCCGCCGACCTCGGTGGCAAGAAGGTCGGCGTCGGCCTGGGCACCAACTACGAGCAATGGGTGAAACAGGACGTGCCGACAGCCGATGTCCGCACCTACGAAGATGACCCGACCAAATTCGCCGACCTGCGCAACGGCCGTATCGACGCCATCCTGATCGACCGCCTGGCCGCACTCGAGTACGTGCAGAAAACCGCCAAGGACAAGAAACCGACCGCGCTGGCCGGCGAGAAATTCTCCAAGCTGGAATCGGGCGTGGCCCTGCGCAAGGGCGAGCCTGAACTGCTCGCGGCGCTGAACAAGGCCATCGACAAGCTCAAGGCCGACGGCACGCTGGCCAAGCTGTCCGAGAAATACTTCGGTGCCGATGTCACCAAATGATCGCTGAAAGCCTGCAACTCGTTGTCGATTCCGCGCCCTTCCTGCTCAAGGGCGCGGGCTATACCGTGCTGCTCAGTGTCGGCGGCATGTTCTTCGGCCTGGTGCTGGGCTTCGCCCTGGCGCTGATGCGCCTGTCGAAGATCCTGCCGCTGGACTGGCTCGCCCGCATCTACGTGTCGTTCTTCCGCGGCACGCCGCTGCTGGTGCAGCTGTTCGTGATCTACTTCGGCCTGCCGCAGATCGGCATCGAGCTCGACCCGATCCCGGCATCGCTGATCGGCCTGTCGCTGAACATGGCGGCGTATATCTGCGAAATCCTCCGCGCGGCGATCTCCTCGATCGACCGTGGCCAGTGGGAAGCGGCGGCCAGCATCGGCATGACCCGCACCCAGGCCATGCGCCGGGCGATCCTGCCGCAAGCCCTGCGCACCGCCCTGCCGCCGCTGGGCAACAGCTTCATCTCGCTGGTCAAGGACACCGCGCTGGCGGCGACCATCCAGGTGCCCGAGCTGTTCCGCCAGGCGCAGCTGATCACCGCCCGGACCTTCGAGGTCTTCACCATGTACCTGGCTGTCGCGGTGGTCTACTGGATCCTCTGCAGCATCCTGGCGCACTTCCAGAACCGCATGGAAGCGCGGGTCAACCAGCACGACCAGGAGCACTGAGATGATCGTAGTAGAAGGCCTGAGCAAGCAGTTCAAGGGCCATACCGTGCTCAACGGCATCGACCTGACCGTGCAACCGGGCGAGGTGGTCGCCATCATCGGCCCCAGCGGCTCGGGCAAGACCACCTTCCTGCGTTGCCTGAACCTGCTGGAAACCCCCGATGCCGGGCGCATCCAGATCGGCGACATCAGCATCGACGCCAATCGCCCGCTGGGCGGCCAGCAGGGTGCCATCCGCCGCCTGCGCCAGCAGGCCGGGTTCGTGTTCCAGAACTTCAACCTGTTTCCCCACCGCACCGCCCTGGAGAACGTCATCGAAGGGCCGGTGATCGTCAAGAAGACGCCCCGCGACAAGGCCATCGAGCTGGCCAGGCGCCTGCTGGCCAAGGTCGGTCTGGCGGGCAAGGAAGACGCCTACCCGCGCCGCCTGTCCGGCGGCCAGCAGCAGCGGGTGGCCATCGCCCGCGCCCTGGCCATGGAGCCCGAAGTGATCCTGTTCGACGAACCCACCTCGGCGCTCGACCCGGAGCTGGTGGGCGAGGTTCTGGAGACCATCCGCGGCCTGGCCGAGGAAAAGCGCACCATGATCATCGTCACCCACGAAATGAGCTTCGCCCGCGATGTCGCCAACCGGGTGATCTTCTTCGACAAGGGCGTGATCGTCGAGCAGGGCGAGTCCAAGGCGCTGTTCGCCAACCCCAAGGAAGAACGCACCCGCCAGTTCCTGCGCAAGTTCCTCGGCACCGCCGCCGGCCAGGAATGAGCCCGATGCGCGGGGCTCACACCTCGCGCAGGTTGTGGCAACGCCGGAAACGGGCTTCCAGGTTGCGATCGGGCATCTGGTGACTGCGCAGGGCGTTGAGGGTCTGCTCCACGTAGTCGCGCGTCGTGCCGTAGCGCCCCTTGGCGCTGGCGAGGATCTGGCTGAGCAGGGTGTCCGGCAGGTTGCCCGCGTAGCACGGCAGGTGCCGTTCCAGTACGAAGCCCAAGGCCTGAACCTTGCTGCCGTCGCCCAGGCGGCAGCTGAGCCAGTGCGGGCGATAGGCCGGGAACGGCATTTCCCGTTGCCACAGGGCCATCAGCGAATCATCCAGGTTGCTGTCATCCAGACGGTAGGCGAAACCGCTGCAGGAACCGCCACGGTCCAGGCCAAACACCAGGCCCGGGCATTCCGGAGTGCCGCGATGCTCGTGAGACCACAGGTACAGGCCGCGATGGTAGCCATGCACCCGTGCCCGCTGGCGCTCGACCGAATTGCATTCGGGGCGCCAGATCAGCGAGCCGTAGGCGAACAGCCAGACCGGGCCGCCTTCGTGCAGAGACATGGTTTCCTGCATCGAGCGCTGCAGTTGTTCGCGGGTCAACTGCTGCCCGAAGTCGAGTGACGGCGGATAGGCTATTTGCCAGGATGAACTTTCAAGTGTCGACATGAGCTGCCGCCATAGGGGTCAATCAATCCTGCGCATCTTCACAGAGTCGACAACGCGAACTGCATGCTCCGTTGCACCTTGTTCTCGGACAAACCCCGGAAGATCCAAAGTGATGCCTTTCTTTGTAATGATCTTCGGCTGGATCCTAGGCTAAACGCAAGGACAGCGTCCAGTGAACAAGCAATCCCCGGCGCCGACGAATGGAATTTTCCCAATTAATAGCATTTTGATCTTTCTTCGCTAACGTCAGATAACAACGACGTTTGTTCGAGCCAGTGACGTGCCCGTGCCCGGGCTCCCTGGCCGAACACTAGGTTTGAGCGAACCGCAGTATCCAGACCTAAACCAGACAAGGAATCAGTGAATGGACAGTGATTGCGTGAAAGTCCTCAAGCGCGTTGCATGGACGTTGATCTTCACTGGACTGTCCATGAACATCGCCCAGGCCACCCCCGGCAATTGCTCTACATTGTCCGCCCTGCCGGCGGTGATCGAGGTCGGCGAAGGTATGCAGAAGGTGATGAACTCGGAGGTTGCCATCACGCGTCTGGCCATTGGCGATCCAAAAGTCGCTGACGTTCAGACCTATGGTAAAAATGATGCGTACCTGCTGACCGGCATCGCCCCCGGTGCCACCAGCCTGATGGTCTGGACTGCCTGCTCCAGCGCCCCGCGCCAAAGCATGGTGTTCGTCCAGGGCAAGGGTGCCGGCTCGCTGATGAGCACGGCGTTACCGCCGTCGGAAGACCCCTCGCTGCCCAGCCAGGTGCAAACCGACATACGCTTCGTCGAAGTCAGCCGTACCAAGCTCAAGGAAGCCAGTACCTCGATCTTCGGCAAAGGCGGAAGCTTCCTGTTCGGCTCCCCGGGCACCGTCCCGCTGGTGACCGTGTCGCCCGGCCAACTCGGTAACACAGCCACCGCGATCCCGCTGGACAACAGCACGTTCAACATCGGTATCGGCGGCGGCAAAGTGCTCGGGCTGATCAACGCGCTCGAAGGCAGTGGCTTCGCCTACACGCTGGCGCGGCCGAGCCTGGTGGCACTCAGTGGCCAGAGCGCGAGCTTCCTGGCCGGGGGTGAGGTACCGATTCCGGTGCCCAGCAGCGGCAGCGACACCATCTCGATCGAGTACAAGGAGTTCGGCATTCGCCTGACCCTCACGCCAACCATCGTCGGACGTGACCGTATCGCCTTGAAAGTGGCGCCAGAGGTCAGCGAACTCGACTACAACAACGGCGTGCGCATCGCGGGCATCACCGTACCGGCGCTGAGCGTGCGTCGCACCGACACCAGTATTTCCCTGGCCAACGGCGAGAGCTTCGTGATCAGTGGATTGATCAGTACCAGCAACATTTCGTCCGTGAGCAAGTTTCCAGGCCTGGGCGACGTTCCGGTCCTGGGGGCGTTCTTCCGTGACTCCACCATCAGCCGCGAGGAAAAGGAACTGTTGATGATCGTCACCCCGCACCTGGTGCAACCGTTGGCGGCGGATGCCCGCCTGCCGTCGTTGCCGGGGGAGAACCTGCGTAATTACGACCCGAACTGGTTCCGCATGTATTTCCTCGAAGACGGTAACTTCGACCGGCTCAGTGGGTTGTCGCAATGAGCATCAGGGCCTTGAGGGAGCACAGGGTGAAAGCACTGATCGCGGTGCTGGGATTGATGATGCTCGGTGGCTGCGCCACCGATGGGGGCGGCAGATGGTCAAGCCTGGGAAGCGCCAGTTGCGCCAAACCAACCCCCGATCAAGAGCTGTCGCTGAGCATGGCTGACGACATGATCGGCGACGGCAAGTTGCACGCAGGCCTGGCCAACCTGCAGAACCTCCCTGACGACCTTGCCGCAGTACGCCTGCGCAAGGCCAAGATCTATCGCATGCTTGGCCAGAGTGAGGCCGAACCGCTGTATCGCAGCTTGCTCGGTACCTGTCTGACCGCTGAGGGCGAGCACGGCCTGGGTCAGTTGGCGACTTCCCGCGCCGACGCCGCGCAAGCGCTCGAACACCTGCAGCGCGCCGCGCGCCTGTCCCCCACCGATGAGAAGATTCGCAACGATCTGGGCGTGGTCTACCTCAAGCAACTGAAACTCAAGGAAGCCCGTTTCGAACTGATCACCGCCATGGAACTGAAGCCGTCCGATACCTTGGCAGCCAGCAACCTGGTGACCCTGCTGATTTACCAAGGCAACTGGAAGCAAGCCTCGGAGCTGGCCAACCGTGCCGGCCTGAACCCCGAGCAAGTCACCCAGGCCAAGGAGCGTGCGGAAAAACTCAAGGCATCGACGACCGCGGCGGCGGTGCCCAGTGATCGTGTCACAACGGCCCTCGAGCCGTCGGTTGCCAACCCGTCAACAACGCAGAGGTAGTGATGAAAAACAACCTAGCCAGTTGCCTGGGGCTGTTGCTCGTTCCGCTCGCAGCCCAGGCCATCGAACCCGGCCCTTCCTCGGAGCAACAGCAGCAAACCGAAGACTGGCTGGTGCTGCAATCTCACGGCCAGGCCATGTCGCCCATCCGGCAAACGGCTGCGGCCAGTGAGCGCGACCTGGCCTTGCAGCGCTGGCTGGAGAGCTACAAACACGCCATCCCCGAGTACTACAAGGAATACTCCGGCGGACAACGCAAATAGCCACA
Organism: Pseudomonas sp. 2hn; assembly: GCF_019646095.1. NCBI lineage: Bacteria > Pseudomonadati > Pseudomonadota > Gammaproteobacteria > Pseudomonadales > Pseudomonadaceae > Pseudomonas > Pseudomonas sp. 2hn. Next base: position 5,684,803 of record NZ_CP081016.1, read on the forward strand.
GACGGCACCGGGCCCGGGCCTTCAGCGTTTCCTTGCGCTGGAGGCCCGGGCCCGGTTTGTATGCGGCGTTTGCTCAGAGCTTGCCGAACACCTTGAACACACCAACGATCGCAGGCCCGATGGCCACCAGGAAGAAGCTTTGCCACAGGCAGAAGATCAGCGGGAACACCAGTTTGGTACCGATCTCTGCCGCACTCTCCTCGGCCATTTGCGTGCGTCGGTCACGAAACTCCTCGGCATAGATGCACAAGGCAAGGACCCGTCATACTTCGCCCGCGCCTTCAAGCAACTAGTCGGCTGTACCCCTAGCGAATACCGCCAGGCGCAACACGCCGACGCTGCGACGGCATCGCCATTTACCGAAGACTTGTCAGAGGTCGTCGAAAGCCTTCAGCAGCTTGCCAATCGCTGAATGAACCGCTCGCCGAAACGACGGCGTGCAAGCCCCGCGCTGATTTGCTCAAAGATAAGTGGCCATCACCCCCGCGGCGCGTAGGCAAACACGTCAGCACGCATGCGGTGGGCATCCATGCCGGCCTCGACCAATGCATCGAGGGTGGCGTAGACCATGTTCGGCGAGCCGCTGGCATAGACGTGCACCTGGTTCAGGTCGCCGATGTCCTCGCACACCGCCTCGTGCAACAGGCCGCAGCGCCCCTCCCAGCCGCACAGGTCGCTGACCACCTTGTGCAGGAACAGGTTGGGCAGGCGCTGCCACTCGTCCCAGTGCTCGATCTCGTAGAAGTCCTCGGGCCGGCGCACGCCCCAGTACAAATGCACCGGATGCTTGAAGCCCTGGGCGCGGCAGTGCTCGACCAGGCTATGCATCTGGCCCATGCCGGTACCGGCGGCGATCAGCACCAGCGGGCCGTCGGGCAGCTCCGCCAGATGGGCATCACCGAACGGCAGTTCGATACGCGCCAAGCCACTGCGCCGCAGTTGCTCGATCAACTGCACGGCGCTGCTTTCCCGGGCCAGCACATGCAGCTCCAGGTCACGACCACCGTGGGGCGCCGAGGCGAGGGAGAAGGCCGCCTTGTCCATACCCTCGCGCTCGATCATCAGGTACTGCCCCGCGTGATAGCGCGGCGGCTTGCCGGCGGGCGCGCGCAGGCGCACGCGCCAGACGTCGCCACCGACCTCGACGCATTCGCTCACGGTACAGGCCAGCTTGCGCACCGGCAGCTCGCCCAGGGCCAGCACACCATCCCACAGCAACACGCAGTCCTCCAGCGGCTCGGCGATGCAGGTGAACAGTTCACCGTGATCGCGGACTTGGCCTTCCTGGCGAACACTGCCTTCCACCAGCAGCGCGGCACATACATGGCAGTTGCCGTTGCGGCAGCTGCTTGGGCAGTCGTAGCCCAGGCGCCGCGCGGCATCCAGAATCCTTTCACCCGGTTCGACCGCCAGTACCGCCCCGGAAGGCTGCAAGGTTACCTGCATCAATCTATTCCCAACTGGTCCCACAGCTCATCGATACGGCGGGTGACGGCCTCGTCCTTGACGATGACCCGCCCCCATTCGCGTGTAGTCTCGCCCGGCCATTTGTGCGTGGCGTCCAGGCCCATCTTCGACCCCAGGCCCGACACCGGCGACGCGAAGTCGAGGTAGTCGATCGGGGTGTTGTCGATCATCACCGTATCACGCTTGGGGTCCATGCGCGTGGTGATGGCCCAGATCACATCGTTCCAGTCGCGGGCGTTGATATCGTCGTCGGTGACGATAACGAACTTGGTGTACATGAACTGTCGCAGGAACGACCACACACCCAGCATGACGCGCTTGGCGTGGCCTGGATACTGCTTCTTCATGGTCACCACCGCCATGCGGTACGAGCAGCCTTCCGGCGGCAGGTAGAAGTCGGTGATCTCGGGGAACTGCTTCTGCAGGATCGGCACGAACACTTCGTTCAGCGCCACGCCGAGGATCGCCGGCTCATCCGGCGGTCGGCCGGTGTAGGTGCTGTGGTAGATCGGTTTCTGCCGGTGGGTGATGCGCTCGACGGTGAACACCGGGAAGCTGTCCACTTCGTTGTAGTAGCCGGTGTGGTCGCCGTACGGGCCTTCCGGGGCCATCTCGCCGGGGTGGATGACCCCTTCGAGGATGATTTCGGCGGTGGCCGGCACCTGCAGGTCGTTGCCACGGCACTTGACCAGCTCGGTGCGATTGCCGCGTAACAGGCCGGCGAAGGCGTATTCGGAAAGGGTGTCCGGGACCGGGGTCACGGCGCCGAGGATGGTCGCCGGGTCCGCGCCCAGGGCCACGGCCACCGGGAACGGCTGGCCGGGGTGCTTCTCGCACCATTCGCGGTAATCCAGCGCACCGCCACGGTGGCTCAGCCAGCGCATGATCACCTTGTTGCGGCCGATCACCTGCTGGCGGTAGATACCGAGGTTCTGGCGGTCCTTGTTCGGCCCGCGGGTGACGGTCAGGCCCCAGGTGATCAGCGGCGCCACGTCGCCCGGCCAGCAGTGCTGGATCGGCAACTGGCCCAGGTCGACGTCGTCGCCTTCGACCACGATTTCCTGGCATACCGCGTCCTTGACCACCTTCGGCGCCATGGACACGACCTTCTTGAAGATCGGCAGTTTCGACCAGGCGTCCTTCAGGCCCTTCGGCGGCTCGGGCTCCTTGAGGAATGCCAGCAGCTTGCCAATCTCGCGCAGTTCGTCAGTCGATTCGGCGCCCATGCCCATGGCCACCCGCTCAGGGGTGCCGAACAGGTTGCCCAGCACCGGGATGTCGAAGCCGGTGGGCTTTTCGAACAGCAACGCCGGGCCCTTGGCGCGCAGGGTGCGGTCGCAGACTTCGGTCATTTCCAGTACAGGGGAGATGGGAACCTGGATGCGCTTGAGTTCACCGCGCTGTTCCAGGCCACGGATGAAGTCGCGCAGATCGCGATACTGCATGCAAGGGCCTCGTGTTGGGCGTATCGGTCGGGGGGCAGAGTGTAGCGTTGTTCACGCCTTGTTTGGGGGCAAAAATGAAAAGGGGCCGCTTCGCGACCCATCGCGGCACAAGGCCGCTCCTACAAGGGGATGGTTAATCCTGTAGGAGCGGCCTTGTGCCGCGATGGGCTGCGCAGCAGCCCCAATCGGTTCCAGCCTGAAACGTTTACTTGCGCTTCATCGACAGGAAGAACTCATCGTTGGTCTTGGTCTGCTTGAGCTTGTCGACCAGGAACTCGATGGCGGCGATCTCGTCCATCGGGTGCAGCAGCTTGCGCAGGATCCACATGCGCTGCAGTTCGTCGTCGGCGGTCAGCAGCTCTTCGCGACGGGTACCGGACTTGTTGATGTTGATGGCCGGGAACACACGCTTCTCGGCGATGCGACGGTCCAGGGGCAGCTCCATGTTGCCTGTACCCTTGAACTCTTCGTAGATCACTTCGTCCATCTTCGAGCCGGTCTCGACCAGCGCGGTGGCGATGATGGTCAGCGAACCGCCTTCCTCGATGTTACGCGCGGCACCGAAGAAACGCTTCGGCTTCTCCAGGGCGTGGGCGTCGACACCACCGGTCAGCACCTTGCCGGAGCTCGGGATCACGGTGTTGTAGGCACGGGCCAGACGGGTGATCGAGTCGAGCAGGATGACCACGTCCTTCTTGTGCTCGACCAGGCGCTTGGCCTTCTCGATGACCATTTCGGCGACCTGCACGTGGCGGGTCGGCGGCTCGTCGAAGGTCGAGGCGACCACTTCGCCGCGCACGGTGCGCTGCATCTCGGTCACTTCTTCAGGGCGCTCGTCGATCAGCAGGACGATCAGGTGGCACTCGGGGTTGTTACGGGTGATGTTGGCCGCGATGTTCTGCAGCATGATGGTCTTGCCCGCTTTCGGCGGGGCGACGATCAGGCCGCGCTGGCCCTTGCCGATCGGGGCGCACAGGTCGATGACGCGACCGGTGAGGTCTTCGGTGGAGCCGTTGCCGGCTTCCATCTTCAGGCGCTTGTTGGGGAACAGCGGCGTCAGGTTTTCGAAGAGAATCTTGTTCTTCGCGTTTTCCGGACGGTCGAAGTTGATGGTGTCGACCTTCAGCAGCGCGAAGTAACGCTCGCCTTCCTTCGGTGGACGGATCTTGCCGACGATGGTGTCGCCGGTGCGCAGGTTGAAGCGACGGATCTGGCTGGGCGAAACGTAGATGTCGTCAGGGCCGGCCAGGTAAGAGGCATCCGCCGAACGCAGGAAACCGAAACCATCCTGGAGAATCTCCAGCACGCCGTCACCCGAGATCTCTTCGCCGCTTTTCGCATGCTTTTTCAGCAGGGCGAAAATCACGTCCTGTTTGCGCGAACGGGCCATGTTTTCGATGCCCATCTGTTCGGCCATTTCCAAAAGATCGGTAATCGGCTTTTGCTTGAGTTCTGTCAGGTTCATAAGGGGAGTGACGTAATCATGTAAGGAAGGGAGAAATTAAGCGTTGGCTTAATGAGGCCGCGCCGCAAGATGGCGACAGGATCGCGTACTGATTCGAATTAGGGATGCTTCGGCGACGGCGTGCAGAGGGCACTGGAGAAGCAGTGCGAGGCCGAATGTAACACTTGCTTTTTTCGACGTCTAGTGGTTTTGACCACCGTTTTCCGGGGCTATCCGTCTGGATGGGCGTGATAGCGGGGCTCGTCGGCCCTCACGGAAAATGCCTACATCAGATAAAGAAAAGCCCCGCATTTGCGGGGCTTCATCAAATCACAGGTTGGCGTCGATGAACGCTTGCAGCTGCGATTTGGACAGCGCGCCGACCTTGGTGGCCTCGACGTTGCCGTTCTTGAACAGCATCAGCGTCGGGATGCCGCGCACGCCGTGCTTGGCCGGGGTTTCGGCGTTTTCGTCGATGTTCAGCTTGGCGACGACCAGTTTGCCTGCGTAGTCTTCGGCAATGGCGTCCAGTACCGGAGCGATCATCTTGCATGGACCGCACCATTCAGCCCAGTAGTCGACCAGGACCGCGCCTTCAGCCTTCAGTACGTCGGCTTCGAAGGTGGCGTCGGTGACGTGTTTGATTTTGTCGCTCATGGAAATCTCCAAGGTCGTAAGCAATAAAAAACGTTGCCCATCATAGCGGCACCCTGACGCGACAGGAAGCCACAGCTGATTGAGTGTAACTATAGTTGTGCAAGACGCCACGAATCGAAACCGTCATGTCACGGTCATAACATTGCTATGACATTGCCATGCATCAAGCCTTGCCGTGCCGCTCGTTGGCGTATGCCCGCGATCGTGGCACGATTGCCGGGTTAACGACCGAGAACCCCCAGACCATGCCGCACACCACCGCGAAGAACCTGTCTCTGATCGCCGCCATCGACCTGGGCTCCAACAGCTTCCACATGGTCGTGGCCAAGGCCCATCACACGGAAATCCGCATCCTCGAAAGGCTTGGAGAAAAGGTTCAGCTCGCCGCCGGCATCGATGAAGAGCGCAAGCTCAGCGAAGAAGCCATGCAGCGCGGCCTGGAATGCCTCAAGCGCTTCGCCCAGCTGATCAACGGCATGCCCCAGGGCTCGGTGCGCATCGTCGGCACCAACGCCCTGCGCGAAGCGCGCAACCGCAACGAATTCATCCTGCGCGCCGAAGCCATCCTCGGCCACCCGGTCGAGGTCATCTCCGGCCGCGAAGAAGCGCGCCTGATCTACCTGGGCGTGTCCCACACCCTGGCCGACACCCCTGGCAAGCGCCTGGTCGCCGACATCGGCGGCGGCAGCACCGAGTTCATCATCGGCCAGCGTTTCGAGCCGCTGCTGCGCGAAAGCCTGCAGATGGGCTGCGTGAGCTTCACCCAGCGCTACTTCCGCGACGGCAAGATCACCCCGGCGCGCTACGCCCAGGCCTACACCGCCGCGCGCCTGGAGCTGATGAGCATCGAGAACGCCCTGCACCGCCTGACCTGGGACGAGGCCATCGGCTCGTCCGGGACCATCCGCGCCATCGCCGCGGCGATCAAGGCCATCGGCCAGGGCAGCGGCGAGGTCAACGCCGAGGGCCTGGCGGCGGTCAAGCGCAAATTGTTCAAGCTCGGCGAGACCGACAAGATCGACTTCGAAGGGGTCAAGCCGGATCGGCGGACCATCTTCCCGGCGGGCCTGGCCATCCTCGAGGCGATCTTCGACGCCCTCGAGCTGCAGCGCATGGACCACTGCGACGGCGCCCTGCGCGAAGGCGTGCTGTTCGACCTGCTGGGCCGACACCACCACGAGGACGTGCGCGAACGCACCCTGAACTCGCTGATGGAGCGCTACCACGTCGACCAGGGCCAGGCCGCGCGCGTGGAGCGCAAGGCGCTGCATGCCTTCGACCAGGTGGCCAATGCGTGGGATCTGGAGGAGGGAAACTGGCGCGATCTGCTGGGTTGGGCGGCAAAAATCCATGAAATAGGACTGGATATTGCCCACTACCACTACCACAAGCACGGCGCCTACCTGATCGAGCACTCCGACCTGTCGGGTTTCTCTCGCGAAGACCAGCAGATGATGGCCCTGCTGGTGCGTGGTCACCGTCGCAACATTCCCAAGGACAAGTTTGCCGAGTTCGGCGACGAAGGCGTCAAGCTGATCCGCCTGTGCGTGCTGCTGCGCTTCGCCATCCTGTTCCACCATATCCGCGGCACCCAGCAGATGCCCAAGGTGGAGCTGCAGGCCGGCGACAACAGCCTGACGGTGGTCTTCCCGAGCGGCTGGCTGGAGCAGAACCAGCTGACCCAGGCCGACTTCGCCAACGAGGCGGAGTGGCTGGCGCGGGTCAACTTTGTTCTCAGCGTCAGATAGTGCTGGTTCGGGCGACGCGTACCCTGTGGGAGCGGGTTTACCCGCGAAGCAAGCAACGCGGTGCCTGGCACCGGCTACGCCGGTGTTCGCGGCTAAAGCCGCTCCCACAGGGGGGCGTGAAGCGCGCCCCCGATATCGGTACTACCGAACGTTGAGCACCGGATTGCTCAGCCGCTCCAGCAGCGTCGCCTGGGCACTACGCGGGTTCTGGTTGCCGGTCGGCGTGCTGCGCACGTAGCGCCCGTCCGGCTGCAGGGTCCAGGCCTGGGTGTTGTCGGTCAGGTACCCCTCCAGCTCTTTCTTCACCCGCAGCAGCAGCTTCTTGCCCTCCACCGGGAAGCAGGTCTCGACGCGCTTGTCGAGGTTGCGCTCCATCCAGTCGGCACTGGACAGGTAGATCTGCTCCTCGCCGCCATTGAGGAAGTAGAACACCCGGGTGTGCTCGAGGAAGCGGCCGATGATCGAGCGCACGTGGATGTTGTGCGACACCCCCGCAATGCCCGGACGCAGGCAGCACATGCCGCGCACCACCAGGTCGATGCGCACGCCCGACTGGCTGGCCTTGTACAGCGCCTTGATGATCTTCGCGTCGGTCAACGAGTTGAACTTGGCGATGATGTGCGCCGGCTTGCCTTCCAGGGCGAACTGGGTCTCCCGGGCGATCATGTCGAGCATGCCCTTCTTCAAGGTGAAGGGCGCGTGCAGCAGCTTCTTCATGCGCAGGGTCTTGCCCATGCCGATCAGCTGGCTGAACAGCTTGCCGACGTCCTCGGTGAGGGCGTCGTCGGAAGTCAGCAGGCTGTAGTCGGTGTACAGGCGGGCGTTGCCAGCGTGGTAGTTGCCGGTGCCCAGGTGCGCGTAACGGACGATCTCGCCCTGCTCGCGGCGCAGGATCAGCATCATCTTGGCGTGGGTCTTGAAACCGACCACGCCGTAGATCACCACCGCGCCTGCGGCCTGCAGGCGGCTGGCCATCTGCAGGTTGGACTCTTCGTCGAAGCGCGCACGCAGCTCGATCACCGCGGTGACCTCCTTGCCGTTACGCGCCGCGTCCACCAGGGCGTCGACGATCTCCGAGTTGGCGCCAGAACGGTACAGGGTCTGGCGCACGGCGAGTACGTGCGGGTCCTTGGCGGCCTGGCGCAACAGGTCGATCACCGGAGTGAACGACTCGAACGGGTGCATCAGCAGCACGTCCTGCTTGCCGATCACGCTGAAGATGTTGTCGGCGTTCTGCAGCAGCTTGGGGATCGCCGGGGTGAACGGCGTGTACTGCAGCTCCGGGTGGCTGTCGAGGCCGGTAATGCTGAACAGGCGAGTCAGGTTGACCGGGCCGTTGACCTGGTACAGCTCGCTCTCGCTCAGGCTGAACTGCTTGAGCAGATAGTCGGAGAGGTGTTTCGGGCAGGTGTCGGCCACCTCGAGACGCACGGCATCGCCGTAGCGGCGCGAGAACAGCTCGCCGCGCAGGGCGCGGGCCAGGTCGTCGACCTCCTCGGAGTCCAGCGCCAGGTCGGCGTTGCGGGTCAGGCGGAACTGGTAGCAGCCCTTGACCTTCATGCCCTGGAACAGGTCGTCGGCGTGAGCGTGGATCATCGACGACAGGAACACATAGTTGTCGCCCGGGCCACCGACCTCTTCCGGCACGCGGATGACCCGCGGCAGCAGGCGCGGCGCCGGGATGATCGCCAGGCCCGAGTCGCGGCCGAAGGCGTCGACACCCTCGAGCTCGACGATGAAGTTCAGGCTCTTGTTCACCAGCAGCGGGAACGGGTGGGTCGGGTCGAGGCCGATAGGGGTGATGATCGGCGCGATCTCGTCGCGGAAGTAGCGGCGCACCCAGGTCTTGAGCTTGGGTGTCCAGTAGCGCCGGCGGATGAAGCGGATGGCGTGCTTTTCCAGCTCCGGCAGCAGCACATCGTTGAGGATCGCGTACTGACGGTCCACCTCCAGGTGCACCAGCTCGCTGATGCGCGCCAGCGCCTGGTGCGGCTGCAGGCCATCGGCGCCGGCCTGTTCGCGGGCGAAGTTGATCTGCTTCTTCAGGCCCGCCACGCGGATCTCGAAGAACTCGTCGAGGTTGCTGGAGAAGATCAGCAGGAACTTCAGGCGCTCGAGCAGCGGGTACGATTCGTCCAGCGCCTGCTCCAGCACGCGGATGTTGAACTGCAGCTGCGAGAGCTCGCGATGAATGTACAGGCTGCTGTCGTCCAGGCTCGGCACGGCGATCGCCGGGGCCGGCGCAGGCGCGGGTGCCGGGGCGGCTTCGACGACCGCTTCCGGCTCCGCTACCGCCGGCAGGTCGGGCGGGGTCTGCACCATTTCTTCGGGCACGGCCTGGGCATCCTTGATCTCGACAGGGGTTAGCACTTCGTTATTCATCTGACGTTCCTGGAGGGCGTTACTGCCCTCTCATCAATTGAGCGGCACGCACGGCGAAATAGGTCAGGATGCCATCAGCGCCTGCCCGTTTGAAAGCGGTGAGGGATTCGAGGATCACGGCCTCGCTGAGCCAGCCGTTCTGGATCGCGGCCATGTGCATGGCGTACTCGCCGCTGACCTGGTAGGCGAAGGTCGGCACCTTGAACTCGGTCTTCACGCGGTGGACGATATCCAGGTACGGCATGCCCGGCTTGACCATGACCATGTCGGCGCCTTCGGCGAGGTCGGTGGCCACTTCGTGCAGGGCCTCGTCGCTGTTGGCCGGGTCCATCTGGTAGGAAGCCTTGTTGGCCTTGCCCAGGTTCAGCGCCGAGCCGACCGCGTCGCGGAACGGACCGTAGTAGGCGCTGGCGTACTTGGCCGAGTAGGCCATGATGCGCACGTTGACGTAGCCGGCCTCTTCCAGGGCCTGGCGGATCGCGCCGAGGCGACCGTCCATCATGTCCGACGGGGCCACCACCTGGGCGCCGGCCTCGGCGTGGGACAGCGCCTGACGGACCAGGGCCTCGACGGTAATGTCGTTCTGCACGTAGCCCTCTTCATCGAGGATGCCGTCCTGACCGTGGGTGGTGAACGGGTCCAGGGCCACGTCGGTGATCACCCCCAGCTCCGGGAAGCGGGCACGCAGGGCACGGGTGGCGCGCTGGGCGATGCCGTCCGGGTTCCAGGCTTCGGCGCCGTCGAGGGACTTCTTCTCGGTCGGGGTCACCGGGAACAGTGCCAGCGCCGGAATGCCCAATTCCACCCAGCCCTGTGCGGCTTCCAGCAGCAGGTCGATCGACAGGCGCTCGACGCCCGGCATGGACGGCACTTCTTCGCGACGGCCCTCGCCGTCCAGCACGAATACCGGAAGAATCAGGTCATCGACGGTCAGGGTGTTTTCGCGAACCAGGCGACGGGAAAATTCGTCCCGGCGGTTGCGACGCAGGCGGGTGGCAGGAAACAGACGGTTGGCGGGGGTAAAGCTCACGGCAGACTCCTGAGCCCGCGCGGGCGGGCAGCGCGACAGTTATAAGCGGCCATTATGACGCCTGTGTTACATCCTTAGGCAACCCTGCGACTTGTGGCCGCAGCCATTGTCGTTGCAGGGAATCTTCACGTCGAGACACATTTGGACACTTTCCCCAACGCGCCCGAAGGGGTAGGCTGCGCGTTCATTTCGCCAGCACGCCAGAAAATGCTTCAACAATTCCTGAACGATTTCGGCTACTTTGCCCTTTTTCTCGGCACGTTCTTCGAGGGCGAGACCATCCTGGTGCTCGCGGGCTTTCTTGCGTTCCGCGAATACATGGACATCAAGCTGGTGGTCCTGGTGGCTTTCTGCGGCAGCTACGCCGGTGACCAGCTGTGGTACTTCATGGGCCGCCGCCACGGGCGCAAGATCCTTGCCCGCAAGCCGCGCTGGCAAGCCATGGGTGACCGGGCGCTGGAGCACATCCGCCGCCATCCGGATATCTGGGTACTGAGTTTCCGCTTCGTCTACGGCCTGCGCACGGTGATGCCGGTGGCCATCGGCCTGTCCGGCTACCCGCCACGCCGCTACCTGCTGCTCAACGGCATCGGCGCCGCAGTCTGGGCTTTGGCCCTGGGGCTGGCCGCCTACCACTTCGGCGCCATCCTCGAAGGCATGCTCGGCAGCATCAAGAAATACGAGCTATGGGTGCTCGGCGGCCTGCTGGTGCTGGGCCTGCTGCTCTGGCTGCGCCGGCGTTTTCGCAACATCCGCGCCGAGCGCCGCGCGGCGGCAGAGGGCCAGGCCGCCGAGGCTGAGCAGGCTGTAGCCCAGCAGCAGCCACCAGAACACGGGCGTGACCAGCACTAAGCCAAGTGCGCCGGCCAGATACAGCGCCGGCGCGTTCGACAGCAGTCGCACGGTCTCCAGGCGCCCCGCCCAGTGCCGGTCCTCCAGCGCCGCGCCCAGCACGAACAGCCCGAACGCCATCACCGTCCAGCCCAGCACCAGGGCTGCGGGCGCCACCTGCTCCGCCACCTCCATCAGATAACTGCCCAGCGCCACGTAGACCGCGAACTGCACGGTGACGTACAGCTGCTGCGCGCTGCCCAGGGGAATCGCGAACTTGCGAAACGCCGCCAGGTCCTGCTTGGGCTGTGGATAAGCCGCGGCCACATCCGCCGGGCGCCAGCCGGTGGGCATGAACCAGATGCGCAGCTTGTCCCACCAGCTGGCAGTGCGGCGGGCGTCATGCCAGAGCTGGGCGTAGAACTGCACGTTGGCCCACAGCGGGTTCCAGCTGGCCAGCGGCGTGGTCACGCCGAAAATCACCGGCTCGCGCTCGTCCTCCTCCTGGAAGGTGCCGAACAGTCGGTCCCAGATTATGAACACACCGCCATAGTTGCGATCCAAGTACAGAGGATTCTGCGCATGGTGGACGCGATGGTTGGACGGCGTGATGAAGATCCACTCCAGCCAGCCCAGCTTGGGCACATGGCGGGTGTGCACCCAGAACTGGTACAGCAGGTTCAGCGACGCCACGGTGATGAATACCAGGGGCGGCACGCCCAGCAGCGCCAACGGCAGGTAGAAGATCCAGGAAAACAGGAAGCCGCTGCTGGTCTGGCGCAAGGCGGTGGTCAGGTTGTACTCCTCGCTCTGGTGATGCACCGAGTGCGCCGCCCACAGCACGTTGCGCTCGTGGCCCAGGCGGTGCAGCCAGTAGTAGCAGAGGTCGTAGAGCACGAAGGCGACCACCCACACCCACCAGGCATCGGCCGGCAGCCGCAGCCAGGCCAGGTGCTCCCAGGCCACGGCATAGGTGACCAGCCCCACCCCTTTGGTCAGCAACCCGGTGCTGGTGGACAGCGCGCCGGTGCTCAGGCTGTTGATCGAGTCGGCGAGCTGGTAGTTGCGCCGCCCGCGCACGCGGTCGGCGATCAGCTCCACCGCGATCAGCACGAAGAAGAACGGCACGGCCAGCAGAATCAGGTCCATGAACGGCCACCTCCAAGGTTGTCCACGAAGATTAGGCCGCCTACGGGGCAAATCCCATGGCTACATCTGCCAAACTAGAGGACATTTAGCGCCTCGACACTGGAGTATTGAGCATGACGAAAAAAGTTGCGGTGATTCTGTCCGGTTGCGGCGTGTACGATGGCGCCGAGATCCACGAAAGCGTGATCACCCTGCTGCGCCTGGACCAGCGTGGCGCCCAGGTGCAGTGCTTCGCGCCGAACATCGCGCAGATGCATGTGATCGACCACCTGACCGGGGAAGAGATGCCCGAATCGCGCAATGTGCTGGTGGAGTCGGCGCGCATTGCCCGTGGCGAGGTGAAGGACATTCGCGAAGCCAATGCCTCGGACTTCGACGCCCTGATCGTGCCTGGCGGCTTCGGCGCGGCGAAGAACCTGTCCAACTTCGCCGTCGAAGGCGCCAACTGCACCGTGAACCCGGATGTACTGGCCCTGGCCGAAGCCTTTGCCGAGGCTGGCAAGCCAGTCGGCCTGATCTGCATCTCGCCGGCCCTGGCGGCGAAGATCTACGGGCCGGGCGTGGTCTGCACCATCGGCAACGATGCCGGCACCAGCGCGGCGGTGGTGAAGATGGGCGGCACCCATGAGGAATGCGATGTGCACGACATCGTCGAGGATACCCAGCGCAAGCTGGTAACCACCCCGGCATACATGCTGGCCAAGTCGATCAGCGAGGCGGCGGGCGGCATCTACAAGCTGGTGGATCGGGTGCTGGAACTGACCCACGAGAACGACAAGTAAGGCGCTGGAGGCGCTCCGCACCCTTTTCGCGGCGCAAGGCCGCTCCTACAGAAATGCGCTGTACCTGTAGGAGCGGCCTTGTGCCGCGATGGCCTGCACAGCAGGCCCTGTCAGCTAAAGCTTGGACAAGCGGCTCAGGATCCGGTCCAGCGCATTGGCAAACGCCTGCTTCTCGCGTTCGCCATAGGGCGCCTGGCCACCGCCGACCTGGCCCTGCTCACGCAGTTCGGTAAACAGGTTGCGTACCGCCAACCGCTCACCCATGTTGCGCTCGTCGAACTCGCGACCGCGCGGATCCAGCGCCGCCACGCCCTTCTTGATCAGGCGATCGGCCAGCGGCACGTCGCTGCAGATCACCAGCTCGCCGGGCTCGGCGTTCTCCACCAGGTAGTCATCGGCCGCATCCATGCCGCTGGGCACCACGATCAGCCGCACGCAGGCGAAGGCCGGCTTGATCTGCGGCTGGCCGGCCACCATCACCACTTCGAGCTTGCGCTTGAGGGCGAACTTGACGATCAGGTCCTTGGCCGCCTTGGGGCAGGCATCGGCATCGATCCATACACGCATGGGATTATTCCTGTACTCCGGGCAATGACGTCGTGGGAGCGGGCTTGCCCCGCGATAGCGCCTGAACAGGCTGACATTATGCCAGCCCCGACGTCGTCGCGGGGCAAGCCCGTCCACGCGCCCCTGCACAGGTTCAGCTGGCCGCCGCCCGACGCTTCTCGGTCAACCGGCTGCGCCCATAGAGGAACACGATGGCCAGCAACGCCAGCGCCTGCGCGCCTAGCGAATAGGCGTCGGCATGAATCCCCAGCCAGTCGAACTCGAAGAACGCCACCGGCCGCGTACCCAGCACTCCAGCCTCTTGCAGCGCCTTGACGCCATGCCCGGCGAACACCACCGACAGCGCGCACAGCAAGGCGGCATTGATGCTGAAGAACAACGACAGCGGCAGCTTGGCCGAACCACGCAGGATCACCCATGCCAGCCCCACCAGCAGCACCAGCGCCGTGGCACCACCCGCCAGCACCGCCTGATGACCGGCCGGACCGGCCTGCAGCCACAGGGTCTCGTAGAACAGGATCACCTCGAACAGCTCGCGGTAGACCGAGAAGAACGCCAGCACGGCAAAGCCGAAGCGTCCACCGCCACTGACCAGGCTGCTCTTGATGTAGTCCTGCCAGGCCGCGGCGTGGCGGCGGTCGTGCATCCACACGCCGAGCCACAGCACCATCACTGCGGCGAACAGTGCCGTACAACCTTCGAGCAGTTCCCGCTGCGCCCCGCCAACGTCGATCACATAGGCCGCCAGGGCCCAGGTGGCGAAACCGGCGACCAGCGCCAGACCCCAGCCGATATTGACGCTGCGCACCGCCGACTGCTGCCCGGTGTTGCGCAGGAAGGCCAGGATCGCCGCCAAAACCAGGATTGCCTCCAGGCCCTCGCGCAGCAGGATCAGCAGGCCGGAGACGTAGCTCAGCGACCAGCTCAGGCCATCGCTGCCCAGCAGCTTGGAGGCCTGCTCCAGCTTGGCCTTGGCCTCGGCCAGGCGCTGTTCGGCCTGGGCCACCGGCAGGCCGTCCTGCAACGACTGACGGTAGGCCATCAGCGACTTTTCCGTGTCCTTGCGGGCCTGGGCGTCGATGTTGTCGAGCGAGCTTTCCACCAGCTCGAAGCCTTCCAGGTAGGCCGCCACCGACAGGTCGTAGGCCTGGTCGTGGTCGCCGGCGCGGTAGGCCGCCAGGCTCTTGTCCAGGGTGCTGGAGGTGTATTCGAGCAGCTGCGCCGGGCCACGCTTGACCTGCGGCGGCTGCGCGCGCTGGGCGCGGAACGCGGCCACGGCATCCGCGCCTTCGCTGGCGGCGACTTCGGCCGGGGTCTGCCGGGCCAGGTCGGCGATGTTCCAGGTCTTGTCGCCCTTGGCCGCCTGCGGATCGGCGGTGAAGCTGGCGATGTAGGCCGCCACGTCCCAGCGCTGGCGTTCGTCGAGCTGGTCGGCGAACGACGGCATCTCGGTGCCTTCGATGCCCAGCCCAAGGGTGTTGTACAGGTCAAACAGGCTCAACTGGTCGAGGCGCCCGGCATCGCGCAGGTTGGCTGGCGCAGGCTCCAGGCCGACCCCGGCCGGGCCGTCGCCGAGGCCCGTGTCACCATGACAGATCGAGCAGTTCTGCGCATACAGCGAGGCGCCGCGAGCAGGGTCGGGGGTGATCACCGGGGCCTGGCTGACCTCGTAGGCCACTGCCAGGCGCGCCCCCAGCTGCCGGGCCTGGCGGGCGACGGCGGCACCGTCCTGACGCTGGTCGATGGCCTGACGCAGGCTCTGCACGCCCTGCTCGAGGGCGCCACGCTCGGCATGCGCGGGCAGGCCCTTGACCAGTTCGGCCAGCACGCCGCTGAACTCCTGCTGCTCGCGGTATTCCCCGTCGTCCACCACCTTGCCGTCGCGCACGGTCGGCGGGTAGTCGGCACCGATGTAGTCCAGCAGGTGCAGTGCCTTGGTCGCCTCGGCAGGAGCCTCGGCCAGCGTCGGGTTGCTGCACAGCGCCAGTACCGGGCCAAGCAACAGGGCAGGCAGCCAGGCAAGCAGACGGGAACGGGAAATCATGGCCAATCTCGACGGAAATACGAAAGAGAACATTGTTCACTTCCACTCTCCCCCGCTCAAGGCTCAGGGGCAGATTTCATGAAAAATCTTGAGACAAATTGGCGGAACAGTCCGTGGGAACGGCTTTTTCCGACTGATGGCATCAACCTAAAAATGCGAAGCAATTCGCCATCACGGCGCTACTACTTTGGGTATAATCCCGCGCCGCCGTAATAGCCATTAGCAATCAAGGCGCCTCCATCGAGAGGTTCTGGCGATAAAACAGAGGGATCTGCCGCCCCCGCCTACGCGGCCAACCGTTTCAGGGAAAGAAGAAAGTCCGATGGTATCCCGCGCCCTCACCCTGGCGACCCTGGTCGCCGCCGTGCAGCTCACCGGCTGCTCGGTGTTCCGCAGCTACGACAGCGAACTGCAGGAGACCAACAAGCAGTTGGCCGCCGGCAACGTCGACGCCGCCCTCGCCCTGCTCGAGAGCAACAACAAGGGCGAGCAGAAAGACCTGCTCTACTACTTCGAAAAAGGCGAGCTGCTGCGCTCCAAGGGTGACCTCAAGGGCAGCCAGGACGCCTGGCGCTCGGCCGACAGCGTGGTGTTCCAGTGGGAAGAGTCGGTCAAGCTCGACACCGACAAGTACCTGAGCCAGTTCGGCAGCTACCTGGTCAACGACAAGGTCCGCCGCTATGAAGGCTATGACTACGAAAAAGTCATGCTGACCACGCAAATGGCCCTGAACCTGCTGGCACAGAACGATTTCGATGGCGCCCGCACCGAGATCAAGAAGACCCACGAGCGCGAGGCGATCATCGCCGAGCTGCGCGACAAGGAATACCTCAAGCGCGAGGAACAGGCCGAGAAGGAAGGCATCAAGACCGAGTACAAGGACCTGCAGGGTTACCCGGTCGCCAGCCTCGACGCCCCAGAGGTGGTCGGCCTGAAGAACAGCTACCAGAGCGCTTTCAGCCACTACCTGTCCGGCTATGTCTACGAGGCCCTCGGCGAGAAAGGCCTGGCCGCGCCGGGTTATCGCAAGGCCGCCGAACTGCGCCCGAACACGCCGTTGCTCGACCAGGCGCTGCTCGAATTGGACAAGAACAGCGCCAAGGCCGGTGAAAGCGATGTGCTGATCGTGGTGCAGACCGGCCTGGCCCCGGCACGCGATTCGATCCGCATTCCCCTGCCGCTTCCTATCCAGGACAACCTGGTGATCACCCCGCTGTCGTTCCCGATCATCAAGGAAGACACCTCGACCGCGCACCTGGGCGAGATCCAGCTCAACGACAAGGCCCTGGCCCTGACCGCGCTCAACAGCACCACGGCCATGTCGCGCCGCGCCCTGCGCGACGACATGCCGGGCATCATCCTGCGTACCAGCGTGCGCGCCATCAGCCGCGGCGTGGCACAGAAGAACCTGAACAAGGCCAACCCGATGGCCGGGCTGGTGGTGGGCATTGCCTCCACCGTGCTGGAAGGTGCCGATACCCGCACCTGGCGCACCCTGCCCGACGAGACCCAGGTGGCCCGGGTACGCCTCAAGCAGGGTGAACACCACCTGAGCCTGCCGTCGAGCCTCGGTGGCACCCAGGTCACGGTGAAGATCGATCGCCCATATCAGGTGGTCAGCCTGCGCGTGGTCGGCAACCGCGTATTCGCTGGCGGCCCGGCCGTCATCGTCGCCCCGCAGGCAGCAGCCACCGCTGTCGCCAGCCTCAAGTAACCCAAGGATCGAACATGCGCAGAACATGCCTCGCCCTGGCCGCCGTCGCCCTCCTGGCCGGCTGCGCCACCCCGCCCCCTGCCCCCGGCAGCGCCGCCAGCAAGGTGGTGACCATGGGCCAGCTGGATGACATCGAAGTCGGCCAGATGCGCGTCGCCCGCGAAAACGGCTACCTCACCGTCAACGTGGCGCTGACCAACACCAGCCGCAGCAATCGCACGCTCTACTACCGCTTCGCCTGGCTGGGCGACGATGGTTTCCCGGTGGCCGACGAGGAGAGCTGGAAGGCCCTGCCGCTGTACGGAAAGCAGGCCAAGTTCCTGCCCGCCATCGCCCCGACCCCCGCTGCCCGCGACTTCCGCCTCGAAGTCCACACCCGGTAACCCCTTTCAGGAGCACGTTCCATGTTTGCACGCCTTTCCCTCGCCGCCATCGCCATCGCCCTGGTCAGCGGCTGCAGCACCCCGTCGCCGGTTCTCGGCGGCAAGAACATCAGCTACGGCGACAGCAAGGCCGTCGAGCTGGTGACCAACGAGTTCGGCTCCACCGACCTGCAGATGATCGCCGAGAGCATGACCCGTTCCCTGGCCCAGTCCGGCGTGCTGCACGGCCGCCCGGTGGTGCAGGTGTACGACGTGAAGAACAAGACCAGCGAGTACATCGATACCCGCGAGATCACCACCTCGATCAAGACCCAGCTGATGAAGTCCGGCGCCGCCCGCTTCGCCAGCGACAACACCGACATGCAAAGCCAGGTCGACCAGCTCAAGCTGCAGAACCAGAGCGGCCTGTACAAGAAGAAGACCGTGGCCAAGACCGGCAACATGATCGCCGCCAAGTACCGCCTGGAAGGCTCGATCAGCTCGATCGTCAAGCGCAGCAGCGACTACAAGGACGTGTTCTACAAGTTCAGCCTGCAGCTGATCGACGTGGAAAGCGGCCTGGCCGAGTGGATGGACGAAAAAGAAATCCGCAAGACCACGGAGCGTTGATCGATGCGTGCATGGATGGCAATCATCGGCCTGGCCTGCGCCTTCGGCGCGCAGGCGGCCCCCAAGGTGGCGGTAACCGACCTCGCCTACCAGGCGCAGGTGGAGGAGTACATCCACACCATCAACGCCCAGAGCAGCGGCCAGGCCGGCATGTACCACGCCAGCGGCCAGTCGAGCTACAGCGAGTACGAGAGCCTCAACAGCTACATCGAGCAGACCGAGCTGCGCAAGTTCGGTGGCGACATCAAGGGTGAGATCCTCAAGACCGGCATGTTCCAGCTGGTCCAGGGCCGCCCCTACACCGCCGACTCGAAGGAAGACGTGTACGACGTGATCCGCCGCATCAAGAACGGCGCGTTCAAGGGCGCCGACTACGTGCTGTTCGGAACCCTGTCGGACATCGACTTCCAGCAGGACATCAACTCGCTGGACCACACCGACAGCTACTCGGCGGTGCTGGGCCTGACCGTGGTCGCCGACTTCAGCCTGATCAACACCCGCACCTACGAGATCACCTCGGCGTTCACCGCCATGGGTGAGGGGCAGGACACCAAGTTGGTGAAGGGTCAGGACCGCCGCGTGACGCTGAACCGTCCGCGGGTGGTGCGGGATGTGTCGAAGGCGCTGGGCGAGGATGTGGCGCAGCAGCTGGCCGAGCAGCTGGGCGGCTCGGTGCCTGGGCAGCCGAAACAGCCGCGTGGCCGGGACAACCTGCCGCCGGATGAGCCGGCGCGGGTGCTGAACTGAGCCCCCTGAGCCACACGCAATCCCTGTAGGAGCGGCCTTGTGCCGCGAAAGGGCTGCGTAGCAGCCCCGGCGATATCAGCTTGATACACGAATCATGGGGGCGCTTCGCACCCCTTTCGCGGCACAAGGCCGCTCCTACAGGGGTCCGTATTCGCAGCCATCAAGGCCTGGCGCTGTCCTTCCAGCCGCCACCCAAGGCCAGGAATACGCCGATCTGCCCCATCGCCACCTGGCTGTTGGCCGCCGCCAGCTGCGCCCTTACGTCTGTATAGGTCCGCGTCGCCTGCAGATCGGCCAGAAACGACTCACGCCCAACCTGGTAACGCAGATGCGTCTGGTCCGCCGACTCCTTGGCGGAACGCTCCGCCTCGGCCAGTGCGTCGCGCCGGTCCAGCAGTGCGCTGTACTGCGCCAGGCGGGTCTGGGTTTCGCGAATGGCGTTGAGCACCACCCCGTCGAAATGCGCCAGCGCCGCCTGGGTCGAGGCCTCGGCCATGCGGATGCGCGCGCGGGTGCCGTTGGTGGGGATGTTCCAGCTGATCTGCGGGCCGAAGCCCCAGCGGTTGGTGGCCGGCTCGCCGAGATTCTCGAGAATGCCGATGGTGCCCACCTGGGCGCCGATGCTGATATCCGGGTACAGCGCGCCGGTGGCCACGCCGATGCTGGCGGTGGCCGCCGCCAGCTGGCGCTCGGCCTGACGCACGTCCGGGCGGCGCTTGAGCAGCGCGGCGCCGTCACCGACCGGCACCAGCTGCGACAGGTGGGGCAGCTCGGCGCAATCGGCGGTGCCGGCGGGCAATTGCTCGACCGGCCTGGCCAGTAACGCGGCAAGGGTGTAGAGGCCCGCCTCACGCTCGGCCTTGAAGCGCGGCAGCTCGGCGCGCAGGGACTTGAACTGGGTCTGCGAACGGGTGACCTGGGTCTCGTCGCCACGCCCGGCGTCGCGCAGGCGCTGGGTCAGTTGCACGCTCTGCTGCTGCAGGTCCAGCGACTCGCGGGCGATGTGGTATTCCTCATTGGCCGAGCACACCTGGGTATAGGCCTTGACCACATCGGCCACCAGGGTGATGCGCGCGGTGTCGGCGGCGGCCTGCACCGCGTCGGCGCTGGCCTTGGCGGCCTCGGTACCACGCTTGAAGGTACCCCACAGGTCGAACTGGTAGCTGGCGCTGATGATCGCTTCGCCGATATTGGCCACCGGCACCTTCTCCGGCTGCAGGAAGGCCTCGCCGGACTCCTGCAGGCGCTGGGCGCCCAGCTTGACGCCACCGTTGAAACCACCCTGGGACTCGGCCACCTCCACCTGGGCACGGGCCTTGGCGATGTTGGCGGCGGCCACACGCAATTCGGTGTTGGCGCTCAGGGCCTGGCGCACCAGCTCGTTGAGCCGTTGATCCTGGTACAGCTGCCACCAATCCTCGGGCACCGGCGCCGAGACCACGCTGTCGGCGTCCTGGCGCAGCGGGCCATTGAGGTCACCACGCTGCACGGCGGCGTCCTTGGGCAGCTCGTAGTCAGGCCCGACCATCATGCAGGCCCCCAGGGACAGGCACAGCCCGGCCAGGATCAGCTGCTTCATGGATGCTGCCCCTCGATGATCGACACCGTGGCGGTTCGTCCGGCGATCATGCGGAAGTCTTCCGGCACTTCATCGAAGGCGATGCGCACCGGAATCCGCTGGGCCAGGCGCACCCAACTGAACGCCGGGTTGACGTTGGGCAACAGGTTGGCGCCGCTGCTGCGGTCGCGGTCCTCGATGCCAGCGGCCAGGCTCTGCACCCGGCCACGCAAGCGGGTGTTGTCGCCCATCACGCGGATCTCCACGGCGTCGCCGATATGGATACCGCCCAGCTTGGTCTCTTCGAAGTAGCCATCGACGTGGTACGAAGCGCTGTCGACCACCGACAGCACCGGACGCCCGGCGCTGACGAACTCGTGGGCACGCGGGGCGCGGTCGTTGAGGTAGCCGTCCACCGGGCTGCGCACCACCGAACGGTCGAGGTTGAGCTGGGCCACATCCACCTGCACCTGGGCCTCGTTCACCGCCGAGCGGGCACGGGCCTCGCGGGACTGGCTCTCTTCAACCTGCTCGGCCGCCACCAGGTTGCCCAGCTTGCGGTTGCGCTGCGCCTCGCGGGAGGCCTGGGCCAGGGTCTCCTGACGCTCGGCCAGGGTCGCCTTGGCCTGGCGCAGGGCCAGGGTGAAACGGTCCTGGTCGATGGTGAACAGCACGTCACCGCGCTTGATGGTCTGGTTGTCACGCACCTCGACCTTCTGGATCAGCCCGGACACATCCGGGGCGATCTGGATCACGTCGGCGCGGATATGACCGTCGCGGGTCCAGGGGGCGAACATGTAGTACACCACCATCTGCCACACGAGCACGGCGGCGAAGGTCACTACCAGCAAGGTCAGGACCACGCGGCCCAGGGTCAGCAAAGGTTTTTTCATGGCAGCATCAGGCTTCGGCAAAAGTGGTCCACCGCGCCAAGCAGCACGGCATACAGGGCAACGTTGAACAGCGCCCGGTGCCAGACCAGGCGGTAGAAATGCAGGCGCACCAGCACCGCGTGCACCCCGAGAAACAGCAGGTAGGTGCCAAACATCATCACCAGCAGCGTGGGCAGGAACACCCCGCTGATATCCAGTTCACCGATCACAGGGGCGCTCCGTCGAGCCCGGGGGGCAGTTGCGTTTGCTCGGCAGGCTCGAGCATCACTTCCACGCCCGGCAGCAGCGCCAGGCGCAGGCCGCTCAGGGCGTGCAGCAGGTGGGTGCGGGCGTCGCCGCGTTCGTACAATTCGTCCAGGTTCAGCGCCAGGCGCGCACGCTCCATGTTGCGCAGCAGCGCCGCCGGGGCATGCAGGCGCTCGCCGGCGCGCAGGCAAGCGGCGTAGTGGCTGCCAACCTCCTCGATTACCGTGCGCAGGCGCTCGCGGGCCTCGGCGCCGGCACGCGGCAGGTAGGCCAGCAGGTCGAGCAGGTTCAGGCCCACGCGCAGGTCGCGCAGGGCCACGCCGCTGTCCTGGCCGGTCTGCGACAGCCGCGGCAGGTGCTGCATCAGGCGGTCGAGCATCTGCACGCCGACCTGGCGGTGCTCTGCCAGGGTGGCCGGCGCGGTCATTTCGACGATGTCGCGCCAGGTGAAGCGGGTCATGCGCTTGGCCGCCAGCTCCACGCCGAACGGGCGTACCACCAGGGTCCAGATGAAGGCGAACAGCAAGCCTACGGGGCCGGCCAGGTTGGCGTTGATGAAGGTGAAGAAATCGGCGTCGTAGGCGCCCTGGATGCTGATGAAGGTCGAGGTGTTGACGATGGTGAGCAGGGTGCCGAGGTAAAAGCGCGGCTGCACGGTCAGGGTGCCGACGCAGATGAACGGCACGGCGAAGGCCAGCACCAGCATCGGGAAGTCGTGCAGGTTGGGCAGCACCAGGAACAGGTACAGGCTGGAGAAGATCACCGACATCAGGGTCCAGAAGAAGAACCGGTAGATCTGCGGCGCCGGGTCGTCCATGGCGGCGAAGAAACTGCACGACACCGCGGCGAGGATCACCGCGCTGGCGCCGTCGTTCCAGCCCAGGCCGATCCACAGGCCGCAGGCGACGATGATGGCGGTCACGGTGGAGAACACCGAATAGAGCATCAGGCCACGGTCGAAGAACGGTGTCAGCCGGCCCAGGCGCCAGTGACGGTAGACCGCGCGCCAGGGCGTGGCGTCGTCCTTGCGCAGGGCGTGCTGCAGGGTGCAGCAGTCCTGCCAGAGATCGGCCCATTCGGTCAGGCGGTAGAGGGCGTTGGACAACAGCAGTTCGGCGCGCTGGTCGATGGCGGCGGCGCCGGGCTGCAGGCGGTCGATCTGCTCGTGCAGGGCGGTCCAGCGCGCCACCGAGGCGCTGTCGGCAGTGCCCTTGAGCCATTCACGGGCAGCATCGAGGACCGGCTTCAACTGGGCGAACTGGGCCGGGGCACGGCCCTCGAGGGCGATCAGGGCGTCGTCCAGGGCATCGATCACCGGCAACAGGTGGATCATGCGGCCACGCAGCTCACGAGCATTTTTCAGGGTGTGCGGGCCGGCGCCTTCGTGGCCGAGCTGGCCGATCATCAGTTCCAGCGAGTTGAAGGTGGCGACCATCGCGCCACGCATGCCGCCGACCTTGTCGGCGCTGGCCTCGCGGGCCAGGTAGGTATCGCTGTAGCGGATCGCCTCGGCGAACCAGTTGCCGGTCGCACCGACCACCACCGGCGCCAGCCGGCGCGGCCAGAAGATCGCGCCGACCACCGCCGCGCAGACGATGCCCAGGCAGATTTCCTGGGCGCGGGAGGAAGCCACGTCGAACACTGCCAGTGGGTTGTCGACCACCGCCAGGGCGATCATCGGCAGGGTGTAGCCGGCGAGCATCAACACGTAGTTGTTGGCCGTGCGCAGGTTCAGCGAAAGGAACAGCAAGGTACCGGTCCACAGGGCGATGGCAATGCTCAGCAACAGCGGCGACTGCACCAGCGGCGGCACCAGGAGGATCGCCCCGCCGGCGCCCAGCAACGTACCCAGGGCCCGGTACAGCGCCTTGGAGGTGGTCGGGCCGAGGAACGGGCTGGAGACGATGTACACCGTGGCCATGGCCCAGTAGGGACGCGGCAACTGCATCAGCAAGGCGATGTACAGGGCAATCATCGACGCGGCGAAGGTGCGCACGCCGTAGAACCAGTCGCGGGCCGGGGGCACCGAGCTGAAGAAGCCGCTCATGGCATCACGCCCGCGGCTTCGAACGCCTGGATCACCCGCAAGGTGGCGTCCAGGTCGGCCTGGTCGATACCGCCGAGCACCTCACGGCGCAGGCGCACCAGTTCACCTTCGATGGACTCCGCCAGGGCGCGCCCCTCGACGGTCAGGCTCAGGGCCTTGGCGCGGCGGTCCAGCGGGTCCTCGCTGCGGCAGACCAGCCCGGCCTTGCACAGCTGGTCGAGCAGGCGCACCAGCGACGGGCTTTCCAGCCCGGCGGCCTGCGCCACCGCCACCTGGTGCACGCCGTCGCCCAGGCGCACGATCATCAGCAGCGGCACGGCGCAGGCTTCGGAAATGCCGTAGCCGGTCAGGGCGCCCTGGCACAGGCGACGCCAGTGACGGGCGGCCACGACCATTCCGCTGCTGATTTTCAGGTGCAGTGCGTCAAGGGACATGTGGGAACCGAGGATATTCATAGTTTGCTAACTATCAATATACGCCCTGCCCTACCCCTGTCGTCAACCGGGGGTGACGGAGGGAGTAGATGAAAGGTTGTTCATCTGCCCGGATATCACGATCTCTGTAGGAGCGGCCTTGCGCCGCGAAAGAGGTGCGAAGCGCCCCAAGATTCGTGCATCAAGCTGATATCGCCGGGGCTGCTACGCAGCCCTTTCGCGGCACAAGGCCGCTCCTACAGGAGGCGCGATGTCCCTTGCCTCACGGCTGGATCTGATCTTCCAGCTTCATGGTCAGCGCCAGCGTGCTGCCCATCTGGATCGCCTGGTCGCGCCAGCCCAGGTAGCGCGCCGCGTCACGGCTGCTGAAGTGGACCGCCAGCTCCTCGGCCGCCTGCATCACGCCAGTCGCCGCCGCCAGCTCCAGCCAATACAGCCCGGCCTTGGTGTCCGCCTCGACATACAGCCCATGCAACAACCGGTAGCCCACCTCGAAGCGGCAGCGCGTCTCGCCGCGCTGGGCGCCGCGAAGAAACCACTGATAGGCCTCGAGCAGGTCGACCTGCCACACCTGGTCGCCGTCGCACACCTCTTCCTCGTACAGGTCGCCCAGCGCCGCAGCGGCATGCACCATGCCCCGCTCGAAAGCATGCCGGTAGTATTCGGCCGCGTTGGCGTATGAGACATCGACACCCTTGCCGAAATATTGCTGCTGGCCAAGGTTGAACCAGGCCGCGGCATTGCCCTGCAGCGCGGCCATGCGCAGCAGGTGGCCGGCGAGCACGGTATCGCCGCGCCAGTACTTGCCATTGAGCCAGATCCAGCCCAGGTCGTTGAGCGCCGCGACATTGCCCAGCAATGCCTGGCGGCACAGGTCGTGGTAGACCGCCTGCAGGTCGACCGCCTCGTCCAGCCGGTCGGTCAGGCCGAAGCGCTCGCCGCTCAAGGCCTGCTGGCTGGGCATGCCGATCCCGGCGAACAGCCTGTGGCGCTGTCCGGGGCGTGCCGGGGCCGGGACGACCCGCTCGGGGAGAAGCCGGGCAAGCAGCGAATGGATATTGCTGGCGGCAGACATGTTCATCCTCATTGAACGACCCACAGCTCCAACCTCCACTGTGGTGAGGCGTGATTCTGCGCGATGCCACGACAAAACCTGTCGCGAACGAATTGATCCCAGGCAACCAATTGCATCTTCCTTGATCTGAGCAGGCCGTGGCCAATTGCCATGCCCTGCCCGTGCCGCCATCCTATGCCGGCAAGCCTAGACAAGGACGTTTCCTTTTGCCCTTCGCCACCACCCGCGCCACCCTCAGCCGCCAATGGGCCTTGCTCCGCCAACTGCCCAGCCGCTCCCCCGGGATCACCAGTGCCGAACTGGTGTGGCGTCTGCGTGACGTGGGCTTCAGCGTCAGCAAGCGCACGGTCGAGCGCGACCTCAACGAGCTGTCGCTGATCTTCCCACTGGAGCGCAACGACAAGAGCATTCCGTTCGGCTGGCACTGGTCGGCCAATGCCGGTGCCGAACTACGTGGGAATTTCGACCTGCAGGGTTATCTGCGCGGCGATACGCTGCAGCCCGGGCAAGGGGAAGGCGTCGAATTGCAGGCATGGATCAGCGACCTGCTGGCCCGCCGACTGCGCGAAGCGCCCTTGACCGCCGACATGCAGCTGACCGCCCTGGAACAGGGGCACCGGCTGCGGGCGACGGTAGCGGATGGCTGGCCCCTGCGCTGGTGGTTGCTGAGCCAGGGGGAGGGGCTGGTGGTGGAAGCGCCGCAGGCGCTGCGCGAGGAGATTGCGCGGACGCTGGACAGTGCTGCGGCGCAGTATCGGGATTGAGTTCTGCGTGATCTAGCGCTGCATCCCCCACCGCCGCACCGTCAGCCGCTCCAGGGTGTTGAACACCAGCCCCTCCACCAGCAGGCCGATCAGAATCACCACCGCCAGCCCGGCAAACACCTTGTCGGTGTAAAGCTCGTTGCGGTTCTGGAAGATGTACCAGCCCAGCCCGCCCTTGCCGCTGCTGGCGCCGAACACCAGCTCGGCGGCGATCAGCGTGCGCCAGGCAAAGGCCCAGCCGATCTTCAGCCCCGACAGGATCGACGGCAGCGCCGCCGGCACCAGGATGTGCAGCACCAGGCGCAGGCCGCGCAGCCCGTAGTTGCGCCCGGCCATGCGCAGGGTCTCGGACACGCCGAGAAAGCCCGCGTAGGTGTTCAGCGCCAGCGCCCAGAGCACCGAGTGCACCAGCACGAAGATCAGGCTGTTGTCGCCCAGGCCGAACCAGAGCAAGGCCAGCGGCAACAGGGCAATGGCCGGCAGCGGGTTGAACATCGAGGTCAGCGTGCCCAGCAGGTCGCGCCCCACTTGCGTCGAGACGGCCAGGCTGGTCAGGCCGAAGGCCAGGACGATGCCCAGCACATAGCCTTTGAGCAGCACCACCAGCGATACACCGACCTTGGCCGGCAGCTCGCCGCTGAGCAGCCCGTCCCACAACGCGCTGGCGGTCTGCAGGAAGCCTGGCAGCAGCAGGTCGTTGCCGGTATAGCGGGCCACTGCCTCCCAGACCACCGCAAGCAGTACCAGGATCACGGCCTTGCGCAGCCAGCCCTGTTGCCACAAGCGTTGCACCAGCGGCAGCTCGCGCTCCAGCGGCACACCCGGCAAGGGTTGCAGCTGCACTTCGTATTCCTGGCGTACAAGTGTCGTCGTCATGCCCTGGCTCCCGTCAGTAGGCGATACGGATATCGTTGAAGCCCAGATCGTCCGCTGGCGTCGAGGCATCGGCCTCGTCGAACAGCAGCCGGTGGATACGTCGGGCACTGGCCTGGAAGTCGCTGGCACCGAGGCTGCCGAGGTCGTACTGGTGGCTGTGCACCTCGGCCCGTACCCGCCCGGGGTGTGGCGACAGCAGCAGGATGCGATTGCCCACCACCAGCGCCTCTTCAATGGAGTGGGTGACGAACAGCAGGGTAAAGCGCACCTCCTCCCAAAGCAGCAACAACTCTTCCTGCATCTTGCGCCGGGTCAGGGCATCGAGCGCGGCAAACGGCTCGTCCATCAGCAGGATCTTCGGCTGTGTGGCCAGTGCCCGGGCGATGGCCACGCGGGCCTTCATGCCACCGGACAGGGTGTGCGGGTAGGCGTCGGCGAAGGCGGCCAGGCCGACTTTCTCCAGGTAATGCAGCGCCCGCTCCTCGGCCTCGGCGCGCTTGAGCTGGCCGGACACCAGCAGCGGGAACATCACGTTCTGCTTCACCGTCTTCCACGGCGGCAACTGGTCGAACTCCTGGAACACCACGATGCGGTCCGGCCCCGGGCCGCGCACCGGCTGGCCCTGGAGCAGGATCTGCCCTTCCCGTGGCTCGATGAAGCCGGCCACGGCCTTGAGCAAGGTGGACTTGCCG
This sequence comes from Pseudomonas sp. 2hn, assembly GCF_019646095.1. Taxonomy (NCBI): domain Bacteria; kingdom Pseudomonadati; phylum Pseudomonadota; class Gammaproteobacteria; order Pseudomonadales; family Pseudomonadaceae; genus Pseudomonas; species Pseudomonas sp. 2hn. Next base: position 5,712,387 of record NZ_CP081016.1, read on the forward strand.
CAGCCGGACGGGCCGAGCAAGACGAAACGGTCGGCGCGGTCGACCTCGAAACTGACCTGGTGGCTGGCCCGCACCACGCGCTGGGCGGTGCGGTATTCAAGGCTCAAGTTGTCCACCGCCAGCAGCGGTGGGGTGGCGACACGGCTCAGGTTGCTGGCCGTGTGGCCTGGCAATGGGGCGGTCATCGGCGCTCAGCTCCCCTGCAACGGGCGTTCATCCTGGAAGAAGTAGTCCTTCCACGATTCGGGCTTGTTCTTGATCGCGCCGACCCGGTAGAGGAATTCGGCCAGCTTGTAGGTGTTCTTCGGCGTGACGGTGAATTCGTACTGCGGGTTGTCGATCAGCTTGATCAGCGCCTCGCGGTCGATCTTGGCCTTGGTCACGCGGATATAGGTATCGGCGGCGGCGGCCTTGTCCTTCTGGGCGAAGTCGGCGGCTTCGGCCAGGGCATCGACGAAGGCCTTGTAGGTCTTGGGATTGTCCTTGCGGAATTTCTCGGTGGCGAACAGCAGGGTCGGTGAGTTGGGGCCGAGCAGGTCGTAGCTGTTAAGCACCACGTGCACATTCTTGTTGGCCAGCACCTGGTCCTGGAACGGCGGGTTGGAGAAGTGCCCGTTGAGCTCGGTGCCGCCGGCCAGCAAGGCCGCGGTGGCGTCCGGGTGCGGCACGGCCAGGGTGTACTTGTCGAGGCGGTTGTACTCCTTGTCGCCCCACTGGCGGGCGGCGGCGTACTGCAGGAAGCGCGACTGCACCGAAACGCCCACCGCTGGCACGGCGATACGGTCCTTGTCGGAGATATCAGCGATGGTCTTCACATTGGGGTTGCTACTGACCAGGTAGTACGGGAAGTTGCCCAGCGAGGCCACGGCCTTGACGTTCTGCCGGCCGCGGGTTCTATCCCACACGGTGAGCAGCGGCCCGACACCGGCGCCGGCGATGTCCACCGAGCCGGACAGCAACGCATCGTTGATCGCCGCGCCACCGGACAGCTGGGCCCAGTCGACCTTGATGTCGAGGCCCTGCTCCTTGCCGTGCTTCTCGATCAGTTGCTGGTCACGCACCACATTGAGCAGCAGGTAGACGATGCCGAACTGCTCGGCGATGCGAATCTGCCCTTCGGCGTGGGCCACGGCCGGCGCCGCCAGGCTGCCTAGACCCAGGCTCACGCCCAGGCCGATACTTGCCGCCAGGCGGCTGATGGAGTTGCGCATGGTGTGTTTCCTCAGTCGTCAGAACGGGGCATCGCCCTGGATGGTGGTGCGGTACAGCTTGCGGCGCAGGTTCGCGGGGCAACCGGTGGCCAGGTGGATCAGCGAGCGGTTGTCCCAGAACACCAGGTCGTGGGGCTGCCATTGGTGGCGATAGATGTTCTGCTCCAACACGCTCAGGGCGTACAGCTGTTGCAGCACGTCGCGGCTTTCGTCATCCGGCAGGCCGACGATGCGGGTGGTGAAGCCTTCGCTGACGAACAGCGCCTTGCGGCCGTTTTCCGGGTGGGTACGCACCACCGGATGGATGACCTCCTGGACCTGGGCCAGTTGCTCGGCGGTCAGCGTCGGGCGCCAGTTGCCTTCGAACTTGGTCTCGGCGTAACGGGCGGTGTAGGAGTGGGCGGCGCTGCGGTCCTCGACGACCCGGCGCAGGGCCTCGGGCACCGCGTCCCAGGCCTTGTGCATGTCGGCGAACAAGGTGTCGCCGCCCTCGCTGGGCAGCTCCTGGGCGTGCAGCATCGAGCCCAGGCTTGGCAGTTCCTTGTACGACAGGTCCGAATGCCAGAACTTGCCGGCATCGCCCAGGCCGACGTTGCGGCCGTCCTCGACGATATTGGAAACGATCAGGATCTCGGGATGGCCGGCGAGCAGGAACTGCTTGAGCACATGGATCTGCAGCTCGCCGAAACGGCGGCTGAAGGCGATTTGCTGTTCGGGGGTGATGCGCTGGTCGCGAAACACCAGGACATGATGGTCCAGGTGGGCGCGGTGAATACGGGTGAAATCCTCGGCATTGACCGCACGGGCCAGGTCGAGGCCGATGATCTCGGCACCGACGGCGCCGGGGAACGGACGGATGTCGAAGGTTTGCGGCAGGGCGCTGTCGATGGTCGACAAGGCGTTCGAGGCGGCTGGCATTGTTCACTCCCACGCAGTGCGCGACTTCAGGGCGCGCAACGATCGGAAACGCACGGGGATTGCCCGTGTGGGTTCGAGTCGTGCGGCGCGCCGATTGGTCGGCGGGTACGCAGTGGGGTGACTATAAAGTCATAATAATAGGATTTTAAATACCTTTAGGGAATATCCATATGAAGGGGTTGCACTTCAGCCCATGCGCCGACCTGTAGGAGCGGCCTTGTGCCGCGAAAGGGCCGCAAAGCGGCCCCGGCGATCTTTGCATCAACGCAGACGCCCTGGGGCCGCTTCGCGGCCCTTTCGCGGCACAAGGCCGCTCCTACAGGGATCGCGCAGACACGATCAACGCTCGCGCAAGGCTTCCGAACGGGCCTTGATGATCGGCTTGAGCAGATAGCTCATGATGGTCTTCTTGCCGGTCATGATGTCCACCGTGGCCACCATCCCCGGGATGATCAGCAGCGGCTTCTCGTCCGTGCCCAGGTGGCTCTTGTCGGTACGCAGCTTGATCAGGTAGTAGGTGGTCTTCTTGTCTTCGTCGGTGATGGTGTCGGCGCCGATCTGCTCGAGCTTGGCCTTCATGCCGCCGTAGATGGTGTAGTCATAGGCGGTGAACTTGACCGTGGCTTCCTGGCCAGGGTGCAGGAAGGCGATGTCCTTGGGCAGGATCTTCGCCTCGACCACCAGGGTGTCGTCCAGCGGCACGATCTCGATGATGTCGCTGCCCGGCTGGATCACCCCGCCGATGGTGTTGACCAGCAGTTGCTTGACGATGCCGCGCACCGGCGAGGTAACCATGGTGCGGTGCACGCGGTCGTCCAGCGCCTTGCTGGTGGCGGTGGCCTTGTTCAGCTCGGTGCGGGCCTCGTTGAGCTGGGTCAGCGCCTCGCTGCGGAACTTGCCGCGGGTCTCCTCGATCTTGCTCTCGACTTCCTTGATCGCCGCCTCGGCACGGGGGATGGCCAGGGCGGTGGAGTCCATCTGGCCACGGTTCTCGACCTCGGCGCGACGCAGGCGCAGCACCTCGACCTGGGAGATCGCGCCCTGGGCCACCAGCGGCTCGGACATCGCGATTTCCTGGCGCAGCAACTGCAGGCTGTTGGCGTACTGGGCGCGCTTGGAGTTGAACTCGCGCAGCTCCTGCTGCTTCTGCACCAGCTGCTGCTGCAGGCCGCCAAGCTCGTCCTGCAGCTGCTGGCGACGGCTCTGGTACAGCGATTGTTCGTTGGCGGCCTGGCTCGGCGCGGCCTTGCGCAGCTCTTCGTCGATCTGCAACGGCTTGTCCTCGACCTCGGCCGTCAGGCGCTGCACGCGCAGGGCCATGGCCAGGCGCGAGGCCTCGGTCTCGTCGACGTTGGAGGCGAAGCGGGTTTCATCCAGGCGCAGCAGCGGCTGGCCGACTTCGACGATCTCCCCTTCCTTGGCGAAGATCTCGGCGACGATGCCGCCCTCGAGGTTCTGGATCTTCTGCACCTTGGACGACGGGATGGCCTTGCCCTCGCCGCGCGTCACCTCGTCGATGGGCGCAACGCTGGCCCAGATGATCAGGAACAGGAAGAACGCGATCACGCCCCAGATGGTCAGGCGCACCACCCGTGGCGCGTCCTCGATCAACGCCTTGTTGACCTCGGGCAGCGGCTGGCCGGCCAGCGACTCGGAGCCCTTGAAGTAGCGGCGCAGGTTGTCCTTGAAACGCCCGATATCCAGCTTATGCAACACTGATCTGCCCCTTCTTCAGCGCATCCATGACGGCGGCTTTCGGGCCATCCGCGACAATCTGTCCACGATCGATGACGATCAACCGGTCCACCAGCGACAACAACGACGCCCGGTGAGTGACCAGCAGCACGGTCTTGTTCTCGATCACCGCGGCCAGGCGCTGCTTGAGACGCTCCTCGCCGGTGTTGTCCATGGCGCTGGTGGGTTCGTCGAGCAGCAGGATCTGCGGGTTGAGCAGCAGCGCCCGGCCCAGTGCGACGTTCTGCCGCTGACCGCCGGAGAGGTTCTGGCCACGCTCGCCGACCTGCAGCTCATAGCCGTCGGGGTGCAGGCGGGCGAACTCATGCACGCCGGCCAGTTCCGCGGCCTGGAGGATCAGCTCGTCCTCGATGTAGCGGGCGCCGCTGACCAGGTTGTCGCGCAGGGTGCCAGCCAGCAGCTGGATGTCCTGGGGCACGTAGCCGATGTTGTGGCGCAGTTCGCTGACGTCGATCTGGCGAATGTCCACGCCATCGACCAGCAGCGAGCCGTTGTCCGGCTCGTACAGGCCGACGATCAGCTTGGCCAGGGAGCTCTTGCCCGAGCCGCTGCGGCCGATGATACCGACCTTCTCGCCCGGGCGAATGTTCAGGTTGATGCCCTTGAGCGCCTGGTTCTGCTGGTTCGGGTAGGTGAACTCGACACCACGGAACTCGATGGCGCCCTGCAGCACCTGGCGGCTCAGCGGGCGCTCCTCGAAGTTGCGCTCCTGGGGCAGTTCCATCATCTGGTCGGTGGCGACCATGGTCACCTTGGCCTGCTGGTAGCGGGCCAGCAGGCCGTTCAGCGAGCCCAGCGGGCCAAGGGCGCGACCGCTGAGCATGTAGCAGGCCACCAGGCCGCCCATGCTGAGGTTGCCGTCGATGATCAGGTACACACCCACGCAGATCATCGCCACGCCGGCCAGTTGCTGGATCAGCGCGGTGATGTTCATGGCCAGGCCCGACAGTACCTTCACCCGCAGCTCCAGGCGGCTCAGGGTGCCGAGGGTCTGCTCCCACATGTACTGGCGCTCGCTCTCGGCGTTGTTGACCTTGACCGCATCCAGCCCGGCGAGGGTCTCGATCAGGCTCGACTGGCGCTCGGAGGCCAGGGCCATGGTGCGCTCCATGGTTGCCATCAACGGCTTCTGCAGGGCATAGCCGATGCCCAGCGCCAACGGGAAGGCCAGGATCGGAATCCACACCAGGTGCCCGCCGATGATGGCAATGACCATGAGGATCAGGAACGTGAACGGCAGGTCGATCAGGCTGGTCAGGGTCAGCGAGGCGAGGAAGTCGCGCAGGCCCTGGAATTCGTGGATGTTCTGGGCAAAGCTGCCGACCCGCGCCGGGCGGTACTTCATCGACATCCCGACGATGCGCTCGAACAGCGTCGCCGATATGATCAGGTCGGTCTTCTTGCCGGCCAGGTCCAGGCACAGGCTGCGCAAGCCCTTGAGAATCAGGTCGAAGACATAGGCACCTGCAATGCCGACCGCCAGCACCCACAGCGTCGAGGTGGCCTGGTTGGGTACCACGCGGTCGTACACGTTCATCACGAACAACGGCGCGGCCAGGGCAATCAGGTTGATCACCAAACTGGCGGCGATGGCATCGATGTACAGCCACTTGCTACGCAGCAGGGTGTCGCGGAACCACGAGCGCGCGCGCGGGATCAGGTTGCCGTGGTTGACGTCGAACTTGTGCTGCGGCTGGGCGAAGAACACCTTGCCGCTGTAGTCGCCCTGCAACGCCTCACGGGTGACATGCACCTCGCCGCCGTCGCTCTCGCTGAGCAGCAGGCGCGCGGTGTCTTCGTTCTCCCAGCCGAGCAGGACGGCGCAGCGGCCTTCCTTGAGCAGCAGCATCGCCGGCATGGCGATGCTGGGGATCTGTTCGAGCTTGCGCTGCAGCAGACGCCCCTGCAGCCCGGCCCGGGCGGCTGCGCGGGGCAGCAGCTCGGGGGTCAGGCGCTGCGAGGGCAAGGGCAGCCCGGTGGTCAGCATGGCCCGGCTGGCGGGCTTCTGGTGCAGGACACACAGGGTCAGCAGACTGTCCAGCAGCGGGTCGTCATGCTGACTGCGTGGATCGTGGCTGAGTTGGACTCGACTGACTTCGGATTCCACGCGGCGCTCTCTTCATCCTTGCGGGGGTGATTCAAGGTGCGCCTTTCAGTTCATGCCTGGCAGGTTCACCTTGGGTTTCAGGTCGTTCTGCACAACGGACGCCATCGGTGCTACGACACCCTGGCTCTTGAGCAGCTGACCAATGGTCGCCTTGATTCGATACTGAGTAAACATTTGTGTGTTCTTCACCTCTACCAGGCGACGCTGGGCGGTGAAGGTTTCATTCTCGCTGTCGAGCAGGTCGAGCAAGGTACGCTCGCCCAGGCCGAACTGCTGCTGGTAGGCACTGCGCACGCGGTTGCTGTGATCGACGTACTGCTGGGCAATCGGCACCTGGGCGTTGGCGTTCTCCAGAGCATTCCATGCCAAGCCTAACTCCTCATTGAGCTGGCGCAAGGCGTTGTTGCGAATGTCCAGGGCCTGGTTGGCCAGGTACGACTTCGATTCCAGGTCGGCCTTGTTGCTGCCACCGGCGTACAAATTGAAGTTCATGCGCAGCATGGCCTGCCATTCGTTGTTGTGGCCGACGGCGCCGTCGAGGTTGTTGTCGGCCGTTCGTCCGAGTTCGGCATCGAATCGTGGATAGAACGTAGACTTTGCCGCTTCGTATTGCTTCTCGGCGGCGGCGATGTCCGACTCGGCCGAGCGCAGGATCGGGCTTTCCTCGACCAGCTGGTGGCGGGCCTCGTCGAGGGTGGCCGGCAGCAGGTCGACAAATGGCGCGGGCGTGCTTAACTCGTCGGGCATTTGCCCGACGACGCTCAGGTAGTTGGTGTTGGCGTCGGCCAGGTTGGTCTGCTCGGTGATCAGGTTGTTGCGGGCCTGGGCCAGGCGCGCCTCGGCCTGGTCGAGGTCGGCCAGGCGGCCGACGCCACGGCTGGTGCGCAGCTTGATCTGGTCGAGGATGCGCTCGTGGTTGCGCAGGTTGTCTTCGGCCAGGCGCACCATCTCGCGGCGCGACAGCACGTCCAGGTAGACCTGGGCGACGGTCAGCGCGGTACGCTCGGAGGTCCCCAGCAGGGAGTAGGCGCGGGCGTTGACGGTGGCCTGTTGACGGCCGACCTCGCTGGAGGTGGCGAAGCCGTCGAAGACCATCTGCCGCAGGCGGATGGCCGACTCGCCACGGTTCAGGGTCTCCCAGCGGTTGCGGGTGCTCGGGCTGTCGGTGCCCTCACGACCATAGCCGGCGGTCACGTCGACCCGCGGCAAATAGCCGCCCTGGGCGGCGCGCAGCTGATAGTCCGCAGCCGTGCGGGCGTTCACGCCGGCCTGGATTTCCGGATGGACCTCAAGGGCCTTCTGCATGGCTTCGGGCAAGGTTTGTGCTTGAACGAATGTGGCGGCGAGAGCGAAAGGAAGAGCGGTGAACAGTGACGCACGCATTTTTACTGGTTCCCGAGAGAGCTGTTGTCCCAAATCACAGCCGAAGCCGTGCCTGCCCTGGAAAATGGCAAACCCTGATCCTGTATGTAGGAAGCTTCCGAATAGGCAGTGCGATTAATACAAAAGAAAGGGCTTAGCTGGCCAAATATCAATGTGACATTACCTTGGCGATTGTTTAGGATGGCAGCCAGAAGGTCAATAGTTTGGCATAAACTTAATAGCCAGAAATTATAGACGTAAAATTGACGCAAATCAGCGTCAAAAACATATTTGAAACATTCCATCAGTCGCCGCCCTCGAACGCCGGCCAGGCATGGAAGCCAACTGAACAGGTAGCCCGGAGAGTCCAATGAGCACTGTTGTCGCCATCGTCAAAAGCATTGTTGGCCAAGTCATCGCAGTTTCCCCAGAAGGCATCCGGCGCGTACTGATCGAAGGCGATCGCCTGCTGGCGGGTGAACAGGTAGACACCGGCGCGGGCGGCGCGGTCACCCTGGAGCTGGCCGACGGCCGCGTGCTCGACCTGGGCCGCGACACACAGTGGAGCGCCGACGCGCCCGACAGCAGCACTGACCTGAGCCAGGCCACCGCGCAAGCCGCGCCCTCGGTCGAAGAGCTGCAACAGGCCATCGCCGCCGGTGTCGACCCGACCACCGAACTCGAAGCCACCGCAGCCGGCCCGGCCGCGGCAGGCGGCGGCTCGGTTGGCGGCGGGCACAGCTTCGTCCTGCTCGAGGAGACCGCCGGGGTAGTCGACCCGAGCATCGGCTTCCCCACCGGCCCGATAGGCTTCGCCAACGGCCTGGCGGTCGAGGAGCTGGGCGGGCTGGACGGCAACGCTGCCAGCACCAACACGACCAACGTCCCGCTCACGACAGGGCTGACCCTGAGCGCCACCCCCACGATCACCGAGGCGGGTGGCGTCATCGTCTATACCGCCACCGTTGGCCAGCCACCGCTGACCAACCTGACCGTGACCCTGTCCAACGGCGCCGTCATCGTGATCCCGGCCGGCCAGACCACCGGCACCGTCAACGTCGACATCCCGGCCAACGACACGCCCTACATCGATGGCGGCCAGATCTCCGCGACCATTACCGGCACGACTGGCGGTAACGGCCTGATCGTCACGCCAAGCACCACCCCGGCGGTGACCCAGGTCACCGACACCATCGACACCACCACCGCCACGCTCACCGCGACCCCGAGCGTGACCGAAGGTGGCGTGATCACCTACACCGTGACCTTGAACAACCCGGCCCAGACCCCGGTCACCGTCACCCTGTCCAATGGCCAGACCGTCACCATCGAGGCCGGCAAGTCATCCGGCAGCGTCGATTTCCAGACTCCGGCCAATGACGTCTACAACAACGGCAGCACCGTCAGCACCACGATCACGGGGGCAACGGGTGGCAACTTCGAGAAACTGGAGCCGAACCCGGCACCCGCTGAAACGAAGATCAACGACTCTGTCGACACCACCATCGCCACCCTGACCGCGACTCCGAGCGTGACCGAGGGCGGCGTGATCACCTACACCGTGACCCTGACCAACCCGGCCCAGACCCCGGTCACCGTCACCCTGTCCAATGGCCAGACCGTCACCATCGAAGCCGGCAAGTCGTCCGGCAGCGTCGACTTCCAGACCCCGGCCAATGACGTCTACAACAACGGCAGCACCGTCAGCACCACGATCACGGGGGCAACGGGTGGTAACTTCGAGAAACTGGAGCCGAACCCGACGCCAGCCGAGACGCTGATCAACGACTCGATCGACACCACCACCGCCACCCTGACCGCGACCCCGAGCGTCACCGAAGGCGGCGTGATCACCTACACCGTGACCCTGACCAACCCGGCCCAGACTCCGGTCACCGTCACCCTGTCCAACGGCCAGACCATCACCGTCAAGGCCGGCGAAAGCACCGGCAGCGTCGACTTCCAGACCCCGGCCAACGATGTGTTCGTCAATGGCAGCACGGTCAGCACCAGCATCACCGGAGCCACCGGCGGCAACTTCGAGAAGCTGGAGCCCGACACCACGCCGACCCAGACCGTGATCAGCGACAGCATCGACACGGTGACCGTCAGCATCGCCAGCAATGGCAATGTCACCGAGGCCGAACAGCCGACCTTCACCGTGTCGGTCAGCCAGAAGCTCGATCATGACCTGACCGTGACCCTGTCCAATGGCGCCACCGTGGTCATCAGCGCCGGCCAGACCCAGGCCACCTACAGCCTGCCGGCCCAGGGCGACGACGTGTTCAAGGACGCCAGCTCGGTGACCCTTGGCGTGACCGATGCCAGCGTGGCGGGCAAGACCTTCGAGAACCTGCAACTGGGTGGCGATGCCACTGTGCAGATCATCGACACCGTCAGTGAAGTGATCGCGACCCTCACCGCCGACAAAACCACCGTCACCGAAGGTGGCCAGATCACCTACACCGTGACCTTGACCAACGCCCAAGGCCTGTCGGTCACTGGCCACAATGGCCTGACCTTCACCTTGACCGACGGCACCAAGGTCACCATTCCAGCCGGCAGCGCCAGCGGCACCTTCACCATTACAGCTCCGGACGATGTGTTCGTCGGTGGCCAGCCGAGCATCGTCAACAAGATCGAGTCGGTTGCCGGTGGCGATAACTTCGAGAAGCTGACCCTCGGCGACAACACCGTCACCACGACCGTGACCGATGAACCGGGTACTGGTACTCCTGGTACCGACAACCAGGGCGACAAAGTCACCGTTACCATCGTCGGCAAAGGCGATGTCACCGAAGACCAACAGCCAGCCTTCACCGTCAAGGTCAGCCAGAAGCTGGACCATGACCTGACCGTGACCCTATCGAACGGCGACAAAGTCGTTATTCCGGCCGGTCAGACCGAAGCCGAGTACAAAGCGAAAGCTCAAGGCGATGACGTCTTCAAAGACGGCGATACCTTGACCGTCGGCATCACCGATGCCACCGTCGACGGCAAGGCCTTCGAAAATCTGGAGCTGGGTGGCAACGCCTCGGTGCAGATCACCGACACCGTCAGTGAAGTCGTCGCGACCCTCACCGCCGACAAGACCACGGTGTCCGAAGGTGGTCAGATCACCTACACCGTCACCCTGACCAACGCTCAGGGTCTGCCGGTGAATGGCCACAACGGCCTGACCTTCACCCTCACCGACGGCACCAAGGTCACCATCCCAGCCGGCAGCGCCAGCGGCACTTTCACCATCACCGCACCGGACGATGTGTTCGTGGGCGGCCAGCCGAGCATCGTCAACAAGATCGAATCGGTTGCCGGTGGCGATAACTTCGAGAAGCTGACCCTTGGCGACAACTCGGTCACCACAAACGTGACTGACGAGCCGGGTACCGGTACTCCAGGCACTGACAACCAGGGCGACAAGGTCACCGTCACCATCGTGGGCAAAGGCGATGTCACCGAAGACCAGCAGCCAGCCTTCACCGTCAAGGTCAGCCAGAAGCTGGACCACGACCTGACCGTGACCCTGTCCAACGGCGACAAGGTCGTCATTCCGGCCGGCCAGACCGAAGCCGAGTACAAGGCCAAGGCTCAAGGTGATGACGTCTTCAAGGACGGCGATACTCTGACCGTCGGCATCACCGATGCTGCCGTTGATGGCAAGTCCTTCGAGAATCTGGAACTGGGCGGCAACGCCTCGGTGCAGATCACCGACACCGTCAGTGAAGTCGTCGCGACCCTCACCGCCGACAAGACTACCGTCACCGAAGGTGGTCAGATCACCTACACCGTCACCCTGACCAACGCCCAAGGTCTGCCGGTGAATGGCCATAACGGCCTGACCTTCACCCTCACCGACGGCACCAAGGTCACCATTCCGGCCGGCAACGCCAGCGGCACCTTCACCATCACCGCCCCTGACGACGTATTCGTCGGCGGCCAGCCTTCGATCGTCAACAAGATCGAAGGCGTCACCGGCGCCGACAACTTCGAAAAACTGACCCTGGGTCAGGACGAAGTGAAGACCTCCGTCACTGATGAACCGGGCACCGGCACTCCGGGCACCGACAACCAAGGCGACAAGGTCACCGTTACCATCGTCGGCAAAGGCGATGTCACCGAAGACCAGCAACCCGCCTTCACCGTCAAGGTCAGCCAGAAGCTCGACCACGACCTGACTGTCACCCTTTCCAACGGTGACAAGGTGGTCATCCCAGCCGGTCAGACCGAAGCCGAGTACAAAGCCAAGGCTCAGGGCGACGACGTCTTCAAAGACGGCGACACCCTGACTGTCGGCATCACCGATGCTGCCGTTGACGGCAAGGCCTTCGAGAATCTGGAGCTGGGCGGCAACGCTTCTGTCCAGATCACCGACACCGTCAGTGAAGTCGTTGCGACCCTCACTGCCGACAAGACTACCGTCACCGAAGGCGGCCAGATCACCTACACCGTGACGCTGACCAACGCCCAAGGTCTGCCGGTCAACGGCCACAACGGCCTGACCTTCACCCTGACCGATGGCACCAAGGTCACCATTCCGGCCGGTAGCACCAGCGGTACCTTCACCATAACCGCTGCGGACGATGTATTCGTCGGTGGCCAGCCGAGCATCGTCAACAAGATCGAGTCGGTTGCCGGCGGCGACAACTTCGAGAAGCTGACCCTCGGCGACAACACGATCACCACAACCGTGACCGATGAGCCTGGTACCGGCACTCCAGGCACCGACAACCAGGGCGATAAGGTCACCGTCACCATCGTCGGCAAAGGCGATGTCACCGAAGACCAGCAGCCGGCCTTCACCGTCAAGGTCAGCCAGAAGCTCGACCATGACCTGACCGTGACCCTGTCGAACGGCGACAAAGTCGTCATTCCAGCCGGTCAGACCGAAGCCGAGTACAAAGCCAAAGCCCAAGGTGATGACGTCTTCAAAGACGGCGATACCTTGACCGTTGGCATCACCGACGCTGCCGTCGATGGCAAGGCCTTCGAGAATCTGGAGCTGGGTGGCAATGCCTCCGTCCAAATCACCGACACCGTCAGCGAGGTCGTTGCGACCCTGACTGCCGACAAGACCACCGTCACCGAAGGCGGCCAGATCACCTACACCGTGACGCTGACCAACGCCCAAGGCCTGCCGGTCAATGGCCATAATGGCCTGACCTTCACCCTGACCGATGGCACCAAGGTGACGATCCCCGCGGGCAGTGCCAGCGGCACCTTCACCATCACCGCGCCGGACGACGTATTCGTCGGCGGCCAGCCGAGCATCGTCAACAAAATCGAATCGGTTGCCGGTGGCGACAACTTCGAGAAGCTGACCCTCGGCGACAACACAGTCACCACGAGCGTGACCGACGAACCGGGCACTGGCACTCCAGGTACCGACAACCAGGGCGACAAGGTCACCGTCACCATCGTCGGCAAGGGCGATGTGACCGAAGACCAACAGCCGGCCTTCACCGTCAAGGTCAGCCAGAAACTGGACCATGACCTGACCGTCACCCTGTCCAATGGCGACAAGGTGGTGATCCCGGCCGGCCAGACCGAAGCCGAGTACAAGGCCAAGGCCCAGGGCGATGACGTCTTCAAGGACGGCGACACCCTGACCGTCGGCATCACCGATGCCGCCGTCGATGGCAAGGCCTTCGAAAACCTGGAACTGGGCGGCAACGCCTCCGTCCAGATCACCGACACCGTCAGCGAGGTCGTTGCGACCCTGACTGCGGATAAGACCACCGTCACCGAAGGCGGCCAGATCACCTACACCGTGACGCTGACCAATGCCCAAGGTCTGCCGGTCAACGGCCACAATGGCCTGACTTTCACCCTGACCGATGGCACCAAGGTCACCATTCCGGCCGGTAGCGCCAGCGGTACCTTTACCATTACTGCACCGGACGACGTGTTCGTTGGTGGTCAACCGACCATCACCAACAAATTGGAAAGCGTGACCGGTGCCGACAACTTCGAAAAACTGACCCTGGGTCAGGACGAAGTGAAGACCTCCGTCACTGACGAGCCGGGCACTGGCACTCCAGGTACCGACAACCAGGGCGACAAGGTCACCGTCACCATCGTCGGCAAGGGCGATGTCACCGAAGACCAGCAGCCGGCCTTCACCGTCAAGGTCAGCCAGAAACTGGACCATGACCTGACCGTCACCCTGTCCAATGGCGACAAGGTGGTGATCCCGGCCGGCCAGACCGAAGCCGAGTACAAGGCCAAGGCCCAGGGCGATGACGTCTTCAAGGACGGCGACACCCTGACCGTCGGTATCACCGATGCCGCCGTCGATGGCAAGGCCTTCGAGAATCTGGAGCTGGGCGGCAACGCCTCGGTGCAGATCACCGACACCATCAGCGAAGTCGTCGCAACCCTCACCGCCGACAAGACCACCGTCACCGAAGGCGGCCAGATCACCTACACCGTGACGCTGACCAATGCCCAGGGTCTGCCGGTCAACGGCCATAACGGCCTGACCTTCACCCTGACCGATGGCACCAAGGTCACCGTTCCAGCTGGCAGCGCCAGCGGTACCTTCACCATCACCGCCCCGAGCGACGTATTCGTCGGCGGCCAGCCCTCGATCGTGAACAAGCTTGAAGGTGTCAGCGGCGCGGACAACTTCGAGAAGCTGACCCTCGGCAAGGAAACACTCACCACCACCGTCACTGATGATCCGGATACCGGCAACAAGGTGTCCGTCACCATTGTCAGCAACGGCGATGTCACCGAAGACCTGCAACCGTCCTTTACCGTCAAGGTCAACCAGAAGCTGGAACAGGACCTGACCGTCACCTTGAGCAACGGCGCCAAGGTGGTGATTCCGGCTGGCCAGACCCAGATCGAGTACAAGGCGGATGCCCAGGGGGATGACGTCTTCAAGGATGGCAGCTCGCTGACCGTCGGCATCACTGATGCAGTCGTTGATGGCAAGACCTTCGAGAATCTGGAACTGGGCGGCAACGCCACCGTGCAGATCACCGACACCGTCAGTGAAGTCGTCGCGACCCTGACCGCTGACAAGACCACCGTCACCGAAGGCGGTCAGATCACTTACACCGTGACCCTGACCAACGCCCAGGGTCTGCCGGTCAACGGCCACAACGGCCTGACCTTCACCCTCACCGACGGCACCAAGGTCACCATCCCGGCCGGCAGCGCCAGCGGCACTTTCACCATCACCGCACCGGACGATGTGTTCGTGGGCGGCCAGCCGAGCATCGTCAACAAGATCGAATCGGTTGCCGGTGGCGATAACTTCGAGAAGCTGACCCTTGGCGACAACTCGGTCACCACAAACGTGACTGACGAGCCGGGTACCGGTACTCCAGGCACTGACAACCAGGGCGACAAGGTCACCGTCACCATCGTGGGCAAAGGCGATGTCACCGAAGACCAGCAGCCAGCCTTCACCGTCAAGGTCAGCCAGAAGCTGGACCACGACCTGACCGTGACCCTGTCCAACGGCGACAAGGTCGTCATTCCGGCCGGCCAGACCGAAGCCGAGTACAAGGCCAAGGCTCAGGGCGATGACGTCTTCAAGGACGGCGATACCTTGACCGTTGGCATCACCGATGCCGCCGTCGATGGCAAGGCCTTCGAAAACCTGGAACTGGGCGGCAACGCCTCCGTCCAGATCACCGACACCGTCAGCGAGGTCGTTGCGACCCTGACTGCGGATAAGACCACCGTCACCGAAGGCGGCCAGATCACCTACACCGTGACGCTGACCAATGCCCAAGGTCTGCCGGTCAATGGCCACAATGGCCTGACCTTCACCCTCACCGACGGCACCAAGGTCACCATTCCAGCCGGCAGCGCCAGCGGCACCTTCACCATCACCGCCCCTGACGACGTATTCGTCGGTGGCCAGCCGAGCATCGTCAACAAGATCGAATCGGTTGCCGGTGGCGATAACTTCGAGAAGCTGACCCTCGGCGACAACACCGTCACCACGACCGTGACTGATGAACCTGGCACTGGTACTCCTGGTACCGACAACCAGGGCGACAAGGTCACCGTTACTATCGTTGGCAAAGGCGATGTCACCGAAGACCAGCAGCCAGCCTTCACCGTCAAGGTCAGCCAGAAGCTGGACCATGACCTGACCGTGACTCTGTCGAATGGCGACAAGGTCGTGATCCCTGCTGGTCAGACCGAAGCCGAGTACAAGGCCAAGGCTCAAGGCGACGACGTCTTCAAGGACGGCGATACCCTGACCGTCGGCATCACCGATGCTGCCGTTGACGGCAAGGCCTTCGAGAATCTGGAACTGGGCGGCAACGCCTCGGTGCAGATCACCGACACTGTCAGCGAAGTGGTCGCCACCCTGACCGCCGACAAGACCACCGTCACCGAAGGCGGCCAGATCACCTACACCGTGACGCTGACCAATGCCCAAGGTCTGCCGGTCAACGGCCATAACGGCCTGACCTTCACCCTGACCGACGGCACCAAGGTCGCCATTCCAGCGGGCAGCGCCAGCGGTACCTTCACCATTACGGCTCCTGACGACGTGTTCGTTGGTGGTCAACCGACCATCACCAACAAGCTGGAAGGCGTGACCGGTGCCGACAACTTCGAAAAACTGACCCTGGGTCAGGACGAAGTGAAGACCTCCGTCACTGACGAACCGGGCACTGGTACTCCTGGCACCGACAACCAGGGCGACAAGGTCACCGTCACCATCGTCGGCAAAGGCGATGTCACCGAAGACCAGCAGCCGGCCTTCACCGTCAAGGTCAGCCAGAAGCTGGACCACGACCTGACCGTGACCCTGTCGAACGGCGACAAAGTCGTCATTCCGGCCGGTCAGACTGAAGCCGAGTACAAAGCAAAGGCCCAAGGTGATGACGTCTTCAAAGACGGTGACACCCTGACCGTCGGCATCACCGATGCTGCCGTTGATGGCAAAGCCTTCGAGAACCTGGAGCTGGGTGGCAACGCCTCGGTGCAGATCACCGACACTGTCAGCGAAGTGGTCGCCACCCTGACCGCCGACAAGACCACCGTCACCGAAGGCGGCCAGATCACCTATACCGTGACCCTGACCAACGCCCAAGGTCTGCCGGTCAACGGCCATAACGGCCTGACCTTCACCCTGACCGACGGCACCAAGGTCACCATTCCAGCCGGTAGCGCCAGCGGCACCTTCACCATCACCGCTCCGGACGACGTGTTCGTTGGTGGTCAACCGACCATCACCAACAAGCTGGAAGGTGTCACCGGTGCTGACAACTTCGAAAAACTGACCCTGGGTCAGGACGAAGTGAAGACCTCCGTCACTGACGAACCGGGCACCGGCACTCCGGGTACCGATAACCAGGGCGACAAGGTCACCGTCACCATCGTCGGCAAGGGCGATGTCACCGAAGACCAGCAGCCGGCCTTCACCGTCAAGGTCAGCCAGAAGCTGGACCACGACCTGACCGTGACCCTGTCGAATGGCGACAAAGTCGTCATTCCAGCCGGTCAAACCGAGGCCGAGTACAAGGCGAAAGCCCAAGGCGACGACGTCTTCAAGGACGGCGATACCCTGACCGTCGGCATCACCGATGCCGCTGTCGATGGCAAGGCCTTCGAAAATCTTGAACTGGGCGGCAATGCCTCGGTGCAGATCACCGACACTGTCAGCGAAGTGGTCGCCACCCTCACCGCCGACAAGACCACCGTCACCGAAGGCGGCCAGATCACCTACACCGTGACCCTGACCAACGCCCAAGGCCTGTCGGTCACTGGCCACAATGGCCTGACCTTCACCTTGACCGACGGCACCAAGGTCACCATTCCAGCCGGCAGCGCCAGCGGCACCTTCACCATCACCGCCCCTGACGATGTATTCGTCGGCGGCCAGCCTTCGATCGTCAACAAGATCGAGGGTGTCAGCGGTGCAGACAACTTCGAGAAGCTCACGCTGGGTGACAACACCGTCACCACGAGTGTGACTGATGAGCCAGGCACTGGCACGCCAGGCACCGACAACCAGGGCGACAAGGTCTCGGTCACCATCGTCGGCAACGGCAATGTCACCGAAGACCAGCAGCCGTCGTTCACCGTCAAGGTCAGCCAGAAGCTCGGCCAGGACCTGACCGTCACCCTGAGCAATGGCGACAAGGTGGTGATCCCGGCCGGCCAGACCCAGGTCGAGTACAAAGCCGCAGCCCAGGGCGACGACGTGTTCAAGGATGGCAGCTCGCTGACCGTGGGCATCACCGATGCCGCTGTCACCGGCAAGGCCTTCGAGAACCTCGAGCTGGGTGGCAACGCCACCGTGCAGATCACCGATACCATCAGTGAAGTGGTCGCCACCCTGTCCGCCGACAAGACCACCGTGTCCGAAGGCGGCCAGATCACCTACACCGTGACCCTGACCAACACCCAGGGCCTGTCGGTCACCGGCCACAACGGCCTGACCTTTACCCTCAGCGACGGCACCAAGGTCACCATCCCGGCCGGCAGCGCCAGCGGTAACGCCAGCATCACGGCGCCTGACGACGTCTTCGTCGGCGGCCAGGCTACCATCAGCAACAAGATCACCGGCGTCACCGGTGCCGACAACTTCGAGAAACTGACCCTGGGTCAGAACGAAGTGCAGACTTCCGTGACCGACGAGCCGGGCACCGGAACTCCAGGCACCGACAACCAGGGCGACAAGGTGTCCGTCACCATCGTCGGCAACGGCAACGTCACCGAAGACCAGCAGCCGTCGTTCACCGTCAAGGTCAGCCAGAAGCTTGGCTACGACCTGACCGTCACCCTGTCCAACGGCGACAAGGTGGTGATCCCGGCCGGTCAGACCCAGGCCGAGTACAAGGCCGCCGCACAGGGCGACGACGTGTTCAAGGACGGCAGCTCGCTGACCGTCGGTATCACCGATGCCACGGTTCCGGGCCATACCTTCGAGAACCTCGAGCTGGGTGGCAACGCCACCGTGCAAATCACCGACACCATCAGTGAAGTCGTGGCCACCTTGTCCGCCGACAAGACCACCGTTTCCGAGGGCGGCCAGATCACCTACACCGTGACCCTGACCAACGCCCAGGGCCTGTCGGTCACCGGCCACAACGGCCTGACCTTCACCCTGACCGATGGCACCAAGGTCACCATCCCGGCCGGTAGCGCCAGCGGTACCTTCACCATCACCGCTGCGGACGACGTGTTCGTCGGCGGACAGCCGACCATCAGCAACAAGATCACCGGTGTCACCGGTGCCGACAACTTCGAGAAACTGACCCTGGGTCAGAACGAAGTGAAGACTACCGTCACTGACGAGCCAGGATCAGGCACACCGGGCACCGGCAACCAGGGCGACAAGGTCTCGGTCACCATCGTCGGCAACGGCAACGTTACCGAAGACCAACAGCCGTCGTTCACCGTCAAGGTCAGCCAGAAGCTCGACCAGGACCTGACCGTGACCCTGAGCAATGGCGCCAAGGTGATCATTCCCGCTGGCCAGACCCAGGTCGAGTACAAGGCCGCCGCCCAAGGCGATGACGTGTTCAAGGATGGCAGCTCGCTGACCGTCGGCATCACCGATGCCGCTGTCACCGGCAAGACCTTCGAGAACCTCGAGCTGGGCGGTTACGCCACCGTGCAGATCACCGATACCATCAGTGAAGTGGTCGCCACCTTGTCCGCCGACAAGACCACCGTCACCGAAGGTGGCCAGGTCACCTACACCGTGACCCTGACCAACGCCCAGGGCCTGTCGGTCACCGGTCATAACGGCCTGACCTTCACCCTGTCCGACGGCACCAAGGTCACCATCCCGGCCGGCAGCGCCACTGGTACCGCCACCATCAACGCGCCGGACGATGTGTTCGTCGGCGGCCAGGCCACCATCAGCAACAAGATCACCGGCGTCACCGGTGCCGACAACTTCGAGAAACTGACCCTGGGTCAGAACGAAGTGAAGACCTCGGTCACCGACGAACCGGGCTCGGGCACTCCAGGCACCGACAACCAGGGCGACAAGGTCTCGGTCACCATCGTCGGCAATGGCGATGTCAACGAAGCCCAGCAGCCGTCGTTCACCGTCAAGGTCAGCCAGAAGCTCGACCAGGACCTGACCGTGACCCTGAGCAATGGCGCCAAGGTAATCATCCCGGCTGGCCAGACCCAGGTCGAGTACAAGGCGCCGGTCCAGGGCGACGACGTGTTCAAGGATGGCGGCCCGCTCACCGTCGGCATCACCGATGCCAGCGTGGTCGGCAAGACCTTCGAGAACCTCGAGCTCGGCGGTTCGGCCACCGTGCAGATCACCGACACCATCAGCGAAGTCGTCGCGACCCTGTCCGCCGACAAGACCACGGTTGCCGAGGGTGGCCAGTTCACCTACACCGTGACCCTGACCAACGCCCAGGGCCTGTCGGTCACCGGCCACAACGGCCTGACCTTCACCCTGTCCGACGGCACCAAGGTCACCATCCCGGCGGGCAGCGCCAGCGGCACCGTGACCATCACCGCCAAGGACGACGTATTCGTCGGCGGCCAGCCGAGCATCGTCAACAAGATCGAGTCCGTCACCGGTGGCGGCAACTTCGAGAAGCTGACGCTCGGCAGCAATACCCTGACCACCACGGTGACCGATGAACCGGGCTCGGGCACTCCAGGCACCGGCAACCAGGGCGACAAGGTCTCGGTCACCATCGTCGGCAATGGCGATGTCAACGAAGCCCAGCAGCCATCGTTCACCGTCAAGGTCAGCCAGAAGCTCGACCAGGACCTGACCGTCACCCTTAGCAATGGCGCCAAGGTAGTCATTCCGGCCGGCCAGACCCAGGTCGAGTACAAGGCCGCCGCCCAAGGCGACGACGTGTTCAAGGACGGCAGCTCGCTGACCGTAGGTGTCACCGACGCCACAGTCACCGGCAAGACCTTCGAGAACCTCGAACTCGGCGGCAACGCCACCGTGCAGATCACCGACACCATCAGCGAAGTCGTGGCCACCTTGTCTGCCGACAAGACCACCGTTGCCGAGGGCGGCCAGATCACCTACACCGTAACCCTGACCAACGCCCAGGGCCTGTCGGTCACCGGCCACAACGGCCTGACCTTCACCCTGACCGACGGCACCAAGGTCAGCATCCCGGCCGGCAGCGCCAGCGGCACCTTCACCATCACCGCTGCGGACGACGTGTTCGTCGGTGGCCAGCCGACCATCAGCAACAAGATCACCAGCGTCACTGGCGGCGACAACTTCGAAAAACTGACCCTGGGCCAGAACGAAGTGAAGACTACCGTCACTGACGAGCCAGGATCGGGCATCCCGGGCACCGGCAACCAGGGCGACAAGGTCTCGGTCACCATCGTCGGCAACGGCAACGTTACCGAAGACCAGCAGCCATCGTTCAGCGTCAAGGTCAGCCAGAAGCTCGACCAGGACCTGACCGTGACCCTGAGCAACGGTGCCAAGGTAATCATTCCGGCTGGCCAGACCCAGGTCGAGTACAAGGCCTCCGCCCAAGGCGACGACGTGTTCAAGGATGGCAGCTCGCTGACCGTCGGCATCACCGATGCCGCTGTCACCGGCAAGACCTTCGAGAACCTCGAGCTGGGCGGCAACGCCACCGTGCAGATCACCGACACCATCAGTGAAGTCGTGGCCACCCTTTCCGCCGACAAGACCACCGTCAGCGAAGGCGGCCAGATCACCTACACCGTGACCCTGACCAACGCCCAGGGCCTGTCGGTCACTGGCCACAACGGCCTGACCTTCACCCTGACCGATGGCACCAAGGTCAGCATTCCGGCCGGCAGCGCCAGCGGCACCTTCACCATCACCGCCAAGGACGACCCGTACGTCGGTGGCCAGCCGAACATCGTCAACAAGATCGAATCGGTCGCCGGTGGCGACAACTTCGAGAAGCTGACCCTGGGCAGCAACACCGTCACCACCAGCGTCACCGACGAGCCGAGCGGCCAGGGCGACCTGACCACCGTCGGCATCAGCGGCGACACCTCGGTGACCGAAGGCGATACCGCCCACTACAACCTGACCCTGAGCAACCCGTCGAAGTCCGAGGTGACCATCACCCTGACCTACAGCGGCACCGCCACCGACGGCCAGGACTTCACCGGTGTGGTCACCGTGAAGATCCCGGCGGGCAGCAGCGGCACCACCTTCGACATCAAGACCATCGACGACAAGCTGGTCGAGGGTTCGGAGAACTTCACGGTCAAGATCACCGGCGCCACCGGCGGCGGCTTCGAGAACCTGCAGGTCGACGCCGGCAAGTCCAGCGTCACCACCACCATCATCGACAACGACCACGCGCCGGTGTCGACCGGTGGCGCCGTGACCGGCAGCGAAGACACCGACTACGTGTTCAAGTGGGGCGACTTCAACGTCAGCGACGCCGATGGCAACACCGGCCTGTCGGTGACCATCAGCAAGCTGCCGGACCTGGGCAACCTGAAGTTCTTCAACGGCACCTCGTGGGTCGATGTGTCGCTGAACCAGAACATCAGCCAGGCCGACATCGCCGCCGGCAAGCTCAAGTTCGTGCCACTCGCCAACCAGTCGGGCGTCGACGGCTATGGCGGCAGCGGCGTGGGCAACAAGCAGGCCGACTACGCGCAGATCAAGTACAAGCCCAACGACGGCACCAACGCCGGTAGCGAAGTGACCATGAAGGTCGATATCGCGCCTGTGGCCGACAAGCCTGACCTGAACATCGGCAACAACAACGTCAACTCCATCGGCCTGCTCAAGGAAACCTGGAACAGCCTCACGGGCCTGGGCAACGGCGGCAACGGCATCACCGGCGATGCGCTGAAGAACGTCTTCGCCAACTCCGGCAATGCCAGCAAGAGCGAGACCGTCACCGGCGTCGACACGGTCGCCACCGTGTCGCCTGGCACAGGCTCGAAGACCTCCGGCCTGATCTACCTGGAAGCCGGCAAGACCTATGCGTTCAGCGGCACCGCCGACGACAGCCTGCAGATCGTCGTCGGTGGCAAGAACGTCGCCAGCGGCACCTGGGGCTCGGGCAGCGGCGCCATCTCCGGCAGCTTCACCCCGACCACCAGCGGCTACTACACCCTGGAGATCTACAACGCCAACCAGGCTGGCCCCGGCAGCCTGGACGTCAACATCAAGGTGGGCAATGGCGCAGTCACCGACCTCAACAGCTCGAACATCCCGATGTACCCGAGCGTCAAGGACCTGACCAACGCCGGCGTGACCGTCGGCGACCTGCACGGCAGCAACAACCAGGGCTACTACGACGGCTACAAGCTCAACGAAGGCAGCGAGAACGGCGCCCCGGTCAAGCTGGTGGGCATCAGCACCAACCTGACCGACACTGATGGCTCCGAGTCCCTGAGCGTCAAGCTCAGCGGCATCCCGGCAGGCTCGGTGCTGGCCGACAACGCCGGCCACACCATCACCGTCGGCAAGGACGCGGTGGACGTCACCGGCTGGAACCTGGGCGGCCTGACCATCAAGCCACCGGCCTACTACGCCGGCCAGTTCGACGTGAAGGTCAGCTCGACCTCCACCGAGAGCGTCGGCGGCAGCACCGCGACCAGCGAAGGCACCATCAAGGTCACGGTCTACCCGCAGTCCTACACCACCAGCAACCTGTCCTCGGACAGCGACAACATCACCGGCACCGACGGCAACGATGTGGTGGTGGCTGACGTCACCGGCCTGCACGTGGTACCGGGCCAGGACTACAACCTCGCCTTCATCGTCGACACCTCGGGCAGCATGGGCTCGTCCGGCGTGGATGCGGCGAAGAAGTCCCTGGAGTCGGTGTTCAAGACCCTGGCCGCCAGCGTCAAGGGTGACCAGTCGGGTACCGTGAATATCCTGCTGGTGGACTTCGCCACCCAGGTCAAGAGCAGCGTTGCGGTGACCCTGAACGATGCAGGCCTGCAAACCTTGCTCAACGCCCTGAACAACCTGCGGGCAGACGGCGGCACCAACTACGAGGACGCCTTCAAGACCACCGCCAACTGGTTCCAGAACCTCAAGAATGGTGGCAATACCGGCAGCAACCAGACGTTCTTCATCACCGATGGCAAGCCGACCTACTACCAGAGCGGCGAGCAGGGCAACCCGACCCTGGGCAACACCAGCATCACCCTGGACAGCTACTTGACTTCGATCAACTGGAAGCCTGGCACTACGGTCGGCAAGTATCTGGACAATACCAACTATCTATCCATCGACAGCAACGGTTCGTTGAGCGTGCAGACCTACAACAGCTGGAGCGGTCGCTGGAACGTGACGACCTCCGGCGATGTCCGCGCCGAAGGTAACGGTGGCTACGAACTCTCTTCGCGTAATGGTTACGGCAGCTACACCGACAACGCGACCGTGAATAACTCGCAGGACAGCTTCAAGCTGCTCTCCGGCCTGTCCGAAGTCGAGGCCATCGGCCTCAACAACGGCGTCAACACCAACGACCTGAAGCCGTACGACACCGACGGCAAGCCACAGACCAACATCGACCCGAGCAAGCTGGCCGAGGCCATCCTCGGCCATACCGAAGTCACCCAGCCGGGCAACGACACGGTCAACGGCGGCGACGGCAACGACATCATCTTCGGCGACCTGATGGTCTTCGACGGTGTTGCCGGCACCGGTGTCGAGGCGATCCGCGGCTATGTCGCCGACAAGCTGGGCGTCGACGCGGGCAGCGTGGACGCACGGGCGATGCACAAGTACATCACCGAGAACTACGCCGAGTTCGATGTCTCGCGCAGCAACGACGGCGCCGATACCCTGCTGGGCGGCAACGGCAACGACATCATCTTCGGCCAGGGTGGCAACGACTACATCGACGGCGGCAAGGGCAACGACATCCTGCTCGGTGGCACCGGCAACGACACCTTGCTCGGCGGCGAAGGCAACGACATCCTGTTCGGCGGTGCCGGCAATGACATCCTCATCGGCGGCAAGGGTGACGACATCATGACCGGTGGCAGCGGCGCCGACACCTTCGTGTGGAAGGCCGGCGACCTGGGCAAGGACGTGATCAAGGACTTCAAGGCCAGCGAGGGTGACCGCCTCGACCTGAGCGACCTGCTCCAGGGCGAGAAGGCCAGCACCATCGACAACTTCCTGAAGATCACCACGGTCAATGGCGAGTCGACCCTGCAGGTCAGTACCGAAGGCAAGCTCAACGCCGCCGGTGGCCTGGCCAACGCCGACGTAACCATCAAGCTCGAGGGCGTGAACTGGTCCAACACCACGATCAACTCGTTGATCAGCGGTGCCGACCCGACCATCAAGATCGACAACTCCAACAGCTGATCTCTCACCCCCGACCTCGGCCCGCAAGGGCCGGCGTCGGGGGCGCGGGCTTTTCCAGCCATCCCTTCACGCGCATACTCGTGCACCGGGCTTACATGCCCGGTGAACTTTGCCTATGCTGCTGACTACCAAAAAGGATTCATCGTGACGAGGGACGCCGCCATGTTCTACGTGCAACGCGACGCTGACGGCCGTTTGCTGCGGGTGGAAGCCGCCGAATTCGGTGGTTTCAACGACATGGTCCCGGCAGACAATGCCGAGATCCAGGAATGGTTCGCCGACAACGTTGTCGAGAACAGCCTCAAGCAGCTCAAGCAGAGCGACCTGGACATGATCCGGGTGCTGGAGGACCTGATCGAGGTACTGACCGCCAAGGGGGTGTTCAGTATCACCGACCTGCCGCCCGGCGCCCAGGCCAAGCTGCTCAGTCGTGCCAGCGCACGTGAGGCGCTAGGCGGCCTGAACAACTTGATCGAGGACGATGAGAACGGCGGGTTGATCTGATCACCCAGCCCTTCGGGCTACGCTGTCTCGCAGGTAACAGAGTTCCAGCGTGGGAGCGGGCTTGTCGGAACGCCGCACCGCCCGGATCACCGGCGTAGCCGGTGCCAAACGTCGCATCGCGGGGCAAGCCCGCTCCCACGCTGCCTCAGTCAAGTGTTTTGTTCCATGAGAGCGGGTTTATCCGTTCCCACAGGCTTTAACCTAACGCCAGGGTGCCGGCCCACCTACCAGTTGCCCTTGAATTCCCTGCACGCCCATCTCCCGTAGTACCTTCAGCTCCCCTTCGGTCTCCACCCGCTCGGCGATCAGCGGCAGGTCGATGCTGTGCGCCGCCCGCTGGATGGCCTCGATGAACAGGCGCTTGTGCCGCTCCTGGTCGATGTTGCGGATATAACCACCGTCGATCTTCAGGTAGGCCAGGCCCAGGTGGGCGAGGTTGCCGATCATGCTGAAGCGCCCGCCGAAGCGCTGCAGCGCCAGGCTGAAGCCCAGGGCGCGCAGGCGTCGGGTCAGCTGCTCCAGCACCGATTGTTCGGGCAGTTGCTCCTCGCCGATCTCGAAGGTCAGCCGCCGTCCCAGCGCCCCATGCTGCCCCAGCAGCTCGTAGACCCGCTGCAGCGCCTTGGGATCGGCCAGGGTCGCGGCCGACAGGTTCAGCGCCAGCGCCTCGCCATGCCCCTGCAAGTGCTTGAGCACTTTTTCCAGCACCAGCAGGTCCAGCCGCGCCATCCAGCCGAAGCGCTCCAGCCACGGCAGGAAGCGGCCTGCGGCCAGGGCTTCGCCCTGCTCGTCGTGCAGGCGCGAGATGACCTTGTAGTGCAGCACCCGCTCTGGCGCCCTGGCGTCCACGACGGGCTGGAAGAACAGCTCGAACTGTCCCTTGTCCAACGCCTGGTCCAGGCGTGTGTGCCAGGCGTGGTGGCTGTCGGCGGCCTGGCCTGCGGCGCCCTGCTCCAGGCACACCCAGCCCGGCGCGGGCTGGCTCTCGGCACGAGCCAGGGCCTCGTCGGCGAGCTTGAGCAGCGCTTGCGGGGCATCCCCGGGGCTGTAGGGCGCCAGGCCGATGCAGGCTACCGGGTCGACATCGCTGGCGCCGGTCTCGTGCAGGCTCTGCAAGGTGGTCTCCAGGGCCTGGGCCAGCTGGATCGCTTCGTCATGCACCATCCCCGGCGCCAGCACCGCGAACTCGCCGCCACGGCTGCGGGTGATCAGGTCGTTGGTCTCGGGGAAGTTCGCGCAGGTGCGGCGCAACTGCTCGCCCACCGCCTGCAGCAGCTGGTCGGTGCGCTGGCCACCCAGGCGCGCGTTCAGGCCCGCCAGGTCCTGGACCCGCAGCAACAGCAGGTAGCCAGCACGGGCCTCCTCCAGATTGCTGACCCGGGCGTTGAGCTGCATTTCGAAGTAACGACGGTTGGCCAACCCGGTAAGGCTGTCCTGGTACGACTCGGCACGCAGCTTCTCGCTGCGCTCGGCCTGCTCGGTGAACAGCGCCTTGAGTTTCTCGACCATCTGGTTCATCGCCTGCACCACCCGACGCAGCTCGGGCGTGCGCGGCAATTCCGGCAGGCTGAGGAATTCACGGCGGGCAATGGCGTGGGACTGCGCCACCATGTAGTCGAGCGGGCGCAGTTGGCGACGCAACAGCAGCGCCCCGAGCACCGCGCTTGCCGCGCCGCACAGCAGCAGCCAGCCCAGGCTGCCCAGGGCGCTCTGCCAGAGCTTGGCCAGGGCGAACATCGGATGGCTGATCACCTCGACCCGCGCCGCCTGCTGCCAGCCGCGGCTGACGATGGCGTCGCCACCGGCCGGGTCCAGGCCGATCAGCTGGATGAACCAACCCGGCACGCCACCCGCGTCGGGTTCGGCATGGCGCTCGACCAGCACGGCATTGGAGTCCAGGTCGATGACCTTGATGCTCGAATAGTAGCCACTGTCGAAGATCGAACTGACCATCAGCTCGACCATCGCCGGGTCGTCGATGTTCGGTGTCAGCGACAGCGCCAGCGCGGTCGCCGCATCCTGGGCATGGGAGCGCAGCTGGTTGACGTACTGGCTGCGCGAGCTCTCCAGGCTGACCATGAAGCTGCCACTGAAGGCGACCACCAGGAACAGGCAAATGGCTAGCAGCAATTGTTTGAACAGTGACATCTGTGCTCCTTCAGTAAACCGGTTCGGCCGGGAACCCTTCGGCCTGCATTTTCTTCAGCAAGTCCTGCCACCGCGACAGGCGCTTGGTGTCGCCGACCTTCTTGTTGCCGCCAGCGCCGGTCAGCCACAGGCCTTCACCATTGAAGGCATACACCGGCAGCAGGTCGGTGCGCTGGCTGGCCGGCTTGATCGCGTCCATCAGGCTGTCGAGCACCAGAGGCTGGGCCTGTGGGCTTGAATAATAGGTCAGGACCATGTGCGCACGGTTCTGGCGCAAGGCCTTGACGTAGGTGATGCGCAGCTTTTCCGCCGGGATGCCCATGCGCCGCAGGCTGAAGTACTTGGCGATGGCATAGTCCTCGCAGTCGCCCGCACCCTTGATCAGCGACTGCACCGGCGTGGCCCAGTAGTCGACCTCGTGCCACAGGTCGATGTCCTCGACGTAGCGCAACTGCTTGTTGAAGAACAGGTTGACCACCTGCAACTGCTCCAGCTCGCTGCCCTGCTTCTGCGCCGCCAGCAGGTTCTGCCAGGCATCGATGCGCCCCTGCCCCGGCCCCAGCGGGCCATACAATGCCTGCGCACGGCGGCTGATCTGCGAGAAGTCCCAATCCGCCTGGGTAGCGCCCAGCCACAGGCAGCCGAGCAGCACGGCGAGGCCGAGCCGGCGTACGGTTGCATTGCGAGGCCAAGGTATCGCCACTACGGACACCCGTTCAGATCAGTCGAAAGCAGCGATGGTGCGGGCTGGCGCGGGAAAAGACAATGGCATCGGGTGCCCGTGCTGCCAACTGTCGGCAAACCCGCTTCGTACAAGGGCTGGCGACCTTGGCCATCTTCCCAATGCCGGCAACTTGCTTCACGATAGCCGCGTTTCGTGAGTGCGCCATGGCGCACCCGCTTGATCAATCCGTTTGACAAGCGCCCCCTTCCCTCACTAGGGTTATTGGATCCAATTTTCATGTTGCCGAGGCGAACCCCGCGTGGCTGAGAAACCCAAACTCCTGAGCACCGTGCTGGGCAGCGAGCAGGTACCGCCGCACCTGGCCCGCAGTGTCATAGAAGAGCGCCTGCGCAGTGCCATCCTCGACGGCCGCCTGCCACCGGGCACCGCCGTGCGCCAGCAAGAGCTGGCGACCCTGTTCGGCGTCAGCCGCATGCCCGTGCGCGAAGCGCTGCGTCAGCTCGAGGCGCAGTCCCTGCTGCAGGTGGTGATGCACAAAGGCGCCGTGGTGGCGCCACTGATCGGCGAGGACGCCGTCGACACCTACGCCCTGCGCGTACTGCTCGAGACCGAGGCGCTGCGCCAGTCGATCCCCCTGCTCGATGCCGACGACATCGCCCAGGCCAGGGCGTATATCCGCCAGCTGGAGAGCGAGACCCGCCACGCCGAGATCGGCCGGCTCAACCGTCTGTTCCACATGGCCCTCTACAGCAAGGCGCAAAACCAGAAACTGCTGCGCATGATCGAGATCGAGCTCAACGAGGAGGAACGCTTCCTGCGCTTCCACCTGTCCTCGATGGGGCTGGGCAAGCTCACCCAGGACGACCACATTGCCCTGGTCGACGCCGCCAGCGACAAACTGGTGGAAAGGGCCATCGAGCTTCTGGAAGAGCACCTGAATCACGCCGCGCGCACCATCAGGAGCTACCTCGACAGGCAATCGGGCAACTGATCCCTGCTCAACCGCGCAGCCGACCTCAGCGACCGCGTCGCTGCGCAGACACGATCCGCCACAAGGAACGGCAGTGCACGTGCAGACGCGACAGGAAACCACGCCCGACCAACCGTCCAGGATCCGCCTGATCTGCCTGGCCAGCACCCGGCAGCAACTTGCCCAGTACCGCACCTGGGCCAGGACCCTCAGCGACCCCATCGAACTGGTCGCGGTCGATGTCCCGAGCATTGCCGACCTGGAACAGTCCGCCGCGCTGCCCGTGGCCGGGCGCCTGACCCAGGCCCTGCGCGAACAGCTTCAACCCTATCTCGGACAGCCCCACGCCATGTTCGCCCAGGGGCTGGGTGCACACATCGCCCTGGCCCTGATCCAGCAGGTGCAGGAGGCTTGCCCGGGGCAGACCCGTCACTTGTTTGTTTCAAGCTGTGACAGCCCACAGTTCAGCACGACCAACCTGCCCTTGCATGTACCGATGACCGTGCTCTACCCGCCTGGCTCCCTGGCGGCGATGCTCGGCTGGCACAGCCTGGTGCGTCGGGAGCTTGAGCTGATCGAGTTGCCGCTGCCATCGGTCGATGCCTCGTTGCTCAACCAGCGCCTGGTGCGCATCTTCAACAGCCACCTCGGGCTGCTCAGCTACTGACCCTTCCCCCGCCCTCCTGGCGCAGACCAAGCGGATATTTCCTCTGCCCTGCCTGCTGACGGCCATGGCAGTGCCAGCATTTTGGGCACACTCTACTCCCCGCAGCGGCCGCTGATCATCAGACGTGGACCTGGCCGCCTGCCTCCTCATTCACCTGCAGAAGGAATCTGGCACCAGGGCAAGGACCGCACGCGATCAGCCGCCCTCCAATAGTCACTCTCCCATCTCCGTTCATCAGTGCTCCGAGTGAGGCATTCACTCTGTGTCTATTTTTCTGATCGTTATTTATCGGAAGGAGCACATATTGCCAAAATAAAACTTACTCAAAGTTTTATTCGGGCACTTATATTTCAAGAAAAGTCCGAGCATAAAATAATCAAAAAAACAATTGCGGCAAACTTTGAAGTTGTTCTAACTTTTATAGCGCCAGCCAAGGGCGGCCAGGCATCACCGTGGACGCCTTGCCAGACAAGCCCTGCCGGCCTCTACTCGTTGTTCGATGTCGAAATTTCATTCGAGGCATCACTTCGCCTGGAATTTATATAACGAACGATGTGCAGAGCAACTTAACCCCTGAATGCCATCCATAACGGACCTCATCATGAGCACATTGAAGCGCACACTTTCCGACAAAAAACATGAACTTTCCCTGCACCCGCTCTTTTCCGAAATCGACTCGCTGCAGACACTGCGCCGATTCATGGAAACCCATGTTTTTGCAGTCTGGGACTTCATGTCACTGACCAAGCGCCTGCAGCAGGAGCTGACCTGCGTCAGCCTGCCCTGGCTACCGCCGGCGGATCCGGCCGCTGCGCGTCTGATCAACGAGATCGTGCTGGGCGAAGAATCGGACGACCGTCTCGACCACGGCCACTACAGCCACTTCGAGCTGTACCTGGATGCCATGCGCGAAGTCGGCGCCAGCACCCAGGCCATCGACCGCTTCATCAGCCTGCAGCAGCAGGGCATCACGGCCATCGAAGCCCTGCAGCGCTGCGGTGCCAGTGAAGCCGCCCAGCGATTCGTCCGCGACACCCTCGAGGTGGCCCTCGACGCACCGGCCCATCGGGTCGCGGCCGCCTTCCTGCACGGCCGGGAAAGCGTGATCCCGGCGATGTTCCAGCAGATCCTCGACGAGTGGGGCATCGGCACCGAGCAGGCGCCGACCTTCCGTTACTACCTGCAACGCCACATCGAGGTGGACTCCGAGGACCATGGGCCTGCCGCCGAACAATTGCTGGCCCGCCTGGTCGATCACGACCCACTGCGCCAGGAGGACGTCTACGTGGCCGCCATCGCCGCGGTGGACAGCCGCATGGCGCTGTGGGACCGCCTGCGGGCCTCGCTGCAGACACCTGTCGCCGAGGTCACCCCATGAATGCCCTCGAGTACCGCTCCTTTGCCGAGGCCTGGGAGGCTCGGGCGACCATCCGCACCCGGCCCCGGCGCCTGGTGGAGGATGACCAGCGACTGATCTACCCCCTGAGCCGCCAACCCCTGGTGCTCGGCGCGACGTTCCAGCGCGAATGTCCGCAGCTGCGTGATTTCGTGCTGGTGCAAAGTCTCTACAAGTTCATCAACGATGTGGTGATCTTCGAGACCGAGATCGTCGATCGCACCGCCCGGCGCATCGCCAAGGATCGCTTTGCCGTGCGTTTCCCGTTCGCCTGCCGCTACGACGCGATGACCGTGGTGGTGGACGAGGACTATCACGCCCTGGTGGCGATGGACTTCCTGCAGCAGACCATCGCCCTGACCGGCATCGAGCCGATCGCCCTGCCCCAGGAGATCGAACTCAGCCGCGCCATTCCGGCCGTGCTGGACCAAGTGCCCGAGGCACTGCGCGATGCGCTGGAGCTGATCTGCGTGGGCATCGCCGAGAACACCCTGACCGACGATGTCGCGGCCTTTGCCAAGGACGACTCGGTCAAGCCCTCGGTGAAGGGACTGATGGCCGATCACCTGCTGGATGAAGGCCGCCATTCCAGCTTCTGGGCGCGGCTGACGCGCATCTACTGGCACACCGCGCCGCAAGCGGATCGCCAGGCGATCGCCAAGGTACTGCCGCTGTTCCTGCGCCAGTACCTGACCAGCGACATCCAGCAGGCTTTCGACTGCGCCCTGATCGCCGCCTTGCCGGTGAACGAAACGGTGCGCCAGGCCCTGCGCGAGGAAGCGCAAGGCCTGGCCTACCCGATCAATCACCAGCATCCGTTGCTGGGCAACATCCTGCGTTTCTTCCGCAGCAGCTCGATGCTCGAGTCGCCCTGCGTGCAAGACGCCCTGCGCGACTACCTGCCCTGAGGACCTGGACATGAGACGCCTCGACATACTCCTGGTGGGCATCAGCCCCACCCTGGAGGCATTCGCCCGCCTGCTCGACGAGCACGGCCATGGCTCGGCCACCGCCGACAGCGCGCAAGCCTTGCGCCAGCACCTGTCGGCCCGGCCGGACCTGGTGGTGGAAGATGGCAGCCTGGCCCTGGGCAGCAGCGACTGGCAGACCCTGGGTGACACGCCGCTTCTCAGGCTGCGCCTGGGCGCCAGCTTCGCCGAGCCCCTGCCGCAACTCGAAGCCCTGTGCTGGTGCGGCAGTGCCAGCGCCCAGCGGCTGATCCAGCGAGCGGCGATCCACGCGCCAAGCTCCGGCAACGGCCAGCAGTTGCGTGAAGACGCCCTGCAGGCCTTGTGTGATCAACTGGCCCTGCAGGTCACCCGCTTTGCCCGCAATCCTGCACATTTGCAGGAAGCGCCCGCGGTAAGCCCCGGCGACCAGGAGCGCGAGCATGGCCTGGACTGGCTGGAAGCACTGGCCTACCGCCACCCGTTCAACCGCACGCTGCGCGCCGACCTGCTGGAGAAGGCCGAGACGAGCCTGGTCGAAACACTGGAGCACAGCCTGCGCCTGCATGCCGAATGCTCCGCCCTGAACCACGCCGGCCAGCGCACAAGCTATCGCCAGCTGCATGCCCGCACCGTCGCCATCCAACAGACCCTGGCGCCGTTGCTGCCCGAACCCGGTGAACAGCCACCGGTGGTCGCCGTGTGCATGGACAAGACGCCCGACCTTTATGCCAGCCTGCTGGCGGTACTGGGCTGTGCGGCCATCTACCTGCCGCTGGACCCGGCCACACCGGCCGAACGACGCCAGTCGATCCTCGAGGATGCCGGTGCCTGCGTCGTGCTGCATGACGGGCATGTGCCTGTGGATATCCCCCATGTGGATGTTCGCAGCCTCGCAACGACGTCAGACATGCCGTTGCCTGGCCTGGCGCTGCGCCAGGCCGGCGCCGAGCAGGCCTGCGTGGCGATCTACACCTCCGGCACCACCGGCCAGCCCAAGGGCGTGCTGCTCAGCCAGCGCAACCTGGCGCACTTCATGGCCTGGTACCGCGAGCATGTGGCCCTGGACGGACACAGCCGGGTGCTGCAGTTCTCCACCATCGGCTTCGATGCCTCGCTGCTGGACATCCTGCCGACCTTCGCCTGCGGTGCCGAACTGGTGCTGCCCAGCGAGGACCAGCGCCGTGATCCGCAGCAATTGGTACAACTTATCCACAGCCAGGAAGTCAGCCACGCGTTCCTGCCACCGGCCCTGCTGAGCATCCTGCCACGCGATCTCCATCTCGGCCTGCGCCACCTGATCACCGGCGGCGACGTCTGTGAGCCGGAGGTCATCGCCCGCCTGGCCGGTCAGTGCCGGATGCACAACATCTACGGGCCGACGGAAACCACCGTGCTGGCCACCACCCGGGTGTTCGCCAGCGGCGACAGCAACCGCAACCTGGGCCTGCCGATCGCCAACACCCAGGTGCTGATACTCGATCAGGCACTGCAACCGGTAGCGGAGCAGACCCCGGGCGAGCTTTACATCGCCGGGCCCGGTGTCGGCCTGGGCTATCTGAACAAGCCGGCACTCACCGCCGAACGCTTCGTCGAGTTGAGCCTGCCCGCCGGCCGCACGCTGCGTGCCTATCGCACCGGAGACATCGGCAAGTGGACCGCCCAGGGCATCGAGCTGTGCGGACGGCGTGACAATCAGGTGAAGATCCGAGGTTTCCGGGTCGAGCCCGAGGAGATCGAGCACTGCCTGCGCGACAGCCAGCTGTTCGCCCAGGTGGCGGTGGTGATCGACGCACAGCGCCGGATCCTGGCCTTCCTCGCCTATCCGCAGCGGGCCGATGCACAAGCCTTGCTGCGCGATCATGCCGAACGGCACCTGCCCGACTACATGCGCCCGATGTTCTACCAAATGCTGGAGCACATGCCCTATACGGCCAACGGCAAGGTGGACCGCCGGGCATTGTCGGCACGGCCACTGACCCTGCCGACGCACGCGCGCATCACGCCGACGACCGAGACCGAGAAGCGCCTGCTGCAGCTGTGGAGCGAATTGCTGGAACTGCCGCCAGCCGACATCTCCATGGACGACAGCTTCTTCAACCTGGGCGGGCACTCGATCCTGCTATCGCGCCTGTTGTTGGAGGTCCGGGAACACTTCGGCCAGGGTGTGGCGATCAACCGTTTCATCGAGCAGCCGACCCTGCAGCGCCTGGGCGCGCTGCTCGACGGCAACGATGATGCGCTGCGGACCTCCCTGGCGCGCCTGGAGCAGGACGCCAACCGCGATCTCGGCCTGCAGGTGCTGCCGATGGAGCGTCTGGGCGATGTGCACAAGGTCATCGTCACCGGGGCCAACAGCTTCCTTGGCGTGCACCTGGTCGAAGCCCTGCTGGAGTGGGGCGCCACCGAAGTCGCCTGCCTGGTACGCCGCGCCGGTGGGCAGTCCGCCGAGGAGCGCTTCGCCCAGGCCTTGCGGGACAACCATATTGCCCTGGACCTGAGCCGCGTACGGGTGTTCGAGGCGGACCTGCGCAAGCCGCTGCTGGGCTTGTCCCAGGCCGCTTACGACGACCTGGACAACCATTATGGCGCCCTGCTGCACAACGCCGCGCAGGTCAACCATGTGCTCGACTACGAGGTGCTGGCCGCCGACAACATCGAGCCGTTGTTCGAGTGCCTGCGGTTGTGCGAAGGCCGACGCAAGAAGATCTTCAACTTCGTCTCGACCCTGTCCGCGTGCAGCGCGGTGGACAACGACGGCCGCGTGCTGGAAAGCGACCCCGCCAGTACCCCGCCGATCTACATCCGCAATGGCTACAACCTGAGCAAATGGGTCGGTGAGCGCATCCTCAGCCGCGCCCGCGAGCAGGGCGTGTGGGTCAACCTGTTCCGCCCCGGCAACATCACTTTCGACAGCCGTACGGGCGCCTGCCAGCCCCAGCGCAACCGGCTGATGCTGATGCTAAAGGGTTCGCTGCAACTGGGCCAGGTGCCGGGGCTGGAGATCGACTTCGACCTCATGCCGGTGGACTTCCTGTCCCGTTTCATCGCCTTCCACAGCAGCCGCCACCAGGCTGGCCAATGCGTGTTCAACCTGCACAACCCCGAACCGCTGCGCTGGCGTGACTACCTGGCGTCGTTCCATGCACAGGGCCACGCCTTCGAGCTGGTCAGCGTCGAGCAGTGGCAACGCCAGTTGGCCCGCGTCGACCGCGATAACGCGCTGTACGACGTCCTGGGCTTCTACCTGGACGGCTTCGAGGAAGACATCGGCGACATCTCCGGTATCGCCCACGACAACGCCCGTGCCGGCGTTCAGCGCATGGGCGCCCGTTACCCGAGCAAGGACCCGGCGCTGCTCAGCCGCGGCTGCCGCTACCTGGCCGACATCGGCTTCATCTGACCCCTTTTATCCACAACAGGAGCAACATCCCATGCAAGCACTCAAACCCGACACCCTGATCCGCAACCCGCAAGGCTGCCTGGTGGTTTCCAGCGTCGAAATCGCCGCCCCGGCCGCCAGCGTGTGGAACATCGTCGGCAATTTCGCTGGCTTCCCGGTGTTCATCCCGGCGCTGGCGCATATCGAGATGACCGGCACTGGCGTGCGCTCAGTGCGCAAGAAGCTGTTCAAGGATGGCAACGTGGTGATCGAGCAGTTGAACAGCCGTGACGAGCAGGCCATGCACATGACCTGGAGCCTGATCTACACCAGCCTGAATATCGGCAACCTGTGGGCTGCCATGCAAGTGCAGGTGATCGATGCCAGCCGCAGCCGTGCGACCTGGACCATCCAGGCCGAGCCCTGGGAGGGTGGTCCAGAGGCCCTGCCGGGCTTCCAGGCGTTCCTGCAGGGCTTTGCCGACGAGGCGATGGGCAATGTGCGTAATCTGCTGAGCTGATCCCACTGGCAGGGGCGTATGCCCCGAGAGCAAAAAGGCCGCTCCCAACCGGGAGCGGCCTTTTTTTGTCTTGGATATCAAGGGTCGGGGGATAGACGTTCGGGCTACGCTGACGTGCAAGGAACAGAGTTCACTGGTAATCCGCGCCCCTGTGGGAGCGGGTTTACCCGCGAACACCGGCGTAGCCGGTGCCAGGCTCCGCGTTGGATTCTTCGCGGGTAAACCCGCTCCCACAGGGGCCGTGCTGTGCCTGGGAATGCTGTTCCCTTCGCGACAGCCCAGGGAGCTCGATCATCGAAGCCCTGAAAAGACAAAGCCCCCGACCGCATCGCGATCAGGGGCTTTGGAATTGAATCTTGACGATGACCTACTCTCACATGGGGAAACCCCACACTACCATCGGCGATGCATCGTTTCACTGCTGAGTTCGGGATGGGATCAGGTGGTTCCAATGCTCTATGGTCGTCAAGAAATTCTGTGTGCCGGTCCGTCCGAGGGACGTGCCAGCGAATCTCTGTACTCTCTACTTAAAGACAAAACCCCTACCTGCTCGCGCAGATAGGGGTTTTGCGAAATGAATCTTGACGATGACCTACTCTCACATGGGGAAACCCCACACTACCATCGGCGATGCATCGTTTCACTGCTGAGTTCGGGATGGGATCAGGTGGTTCCAATGCTCTATGGTCGTCAAGAAATTCTGTTGCCAGAACATCCAGATGGATACTCCAGCGAATTCGGATATGCGATTTGTGATGTTGCGAACTTTCGGTTCTTTCGTCTTCACCACCGCAATCTGCGCTTTGCAAATTGCTTGGGTGTTATATGGTCAAGCCTCACGGGCAATTAGTATTGGTTAGCTCAACGCCTCACAGCGCTTACACACCCAACCTATCAACGTCGTAGTCTTCGACGGCCCTTCAGGGAGCTCAAGGCTCCAGTGAGATCTCATCTTGAGGCAAGTTTCCCGCTTAGATGCTTTCAGCGGTTATCTCTTCCGAACATAGCTACCCGGCAATGCCACTGGCGTGACAACCGGAACACCAGAGGTTCGTCCACTCCGGTCCTCTCGTACTAGGAGCAGCCCCTCTCAAATCTCAAACGTCCACGGCAGATAGGGACCGAACTGTCTCACGACGTTCTAAACCCAGCTCGCGTACCACTTTAAATGGCGAACAGCCATACCCTTGGGACCGGCTTCAGCCCCAGGATGTGATGAGCCGACATCGAGGTGCCAAACACCGCCGTCGATATGAACTCTTGGGCGGTATCAGCCTGTTATCCCCGGAGTACCTTTTATCCGTTGAGCGATGGCCCTTCCATACAGAACCACCGGATCACTAAGACCTACTTTCGTACCTGCTCGACGTGTGTGTCTCGCAGTCAAGCGCGCTTTTGCCTTTATACTCTACGACCGATTTCCGACCGGTCTGAGCGCACCTTCGTACTCCTCCGTTACTCTTTGGGAGGAGACCGCCCCAGTCAAACTACCCACCATACACTGTCCTCGATCCGGATAACGGACCTGAGTTAGAACCTCAAGGTTGCCAGGGTGGTATTTCAAGGATGGCTCCATGAGAACTGGCGTCCCCACTTCAAAGCCTCCCACCTATCCTACACAAGCAAGCTCAAAGTCCAGTGCAAAGCTATAGTAAAGGTTCACGGGGTCTTTCCGTCTAGCCGCGGATACACTGCATCTTCACAGCGATTTCAATTTCACTGAGTCTCGGGTGGAGACAGCGCCGCCATCGTTACGCCATTCGTGCAGGTCGGAACTTACCCGACAAGGAATTTCGCTACCTTAGGACCGTTATAGTTACGGCCGCCGTTTACCGGGGCTTCGATCAAGAGCTTCGCTTGCGCTAACCCCATCAATTAACCTTCCGGCACCGGGCAGGCGTCACACCCTATACGTCCACTTTCGTGTTTGCAGAGTGCTGTGTTTTTAATAAACAGTCGCAGCGGCCTGGTATCTTCGACCGGCGTGGGCTTACGCAGCAAGTGCTTCACCCTCACCGGCGCACCTTCTCCCGAAGTTACGGTGCCATTTTGCCTAGTTCCTTCACCCGAGTTCTCTCAAGCGCCTTGGTATTCTCTACCTAACCACCTGTGTCGGTTTGGGGTACGGTTCCCAGTTATCTGAAGCTTAGGAGCTTTTCTTGGAAGCATGGCATCAACCACTTCGCGCTCTAAAGAGCACTCGTCATCAGCTCTCGGCCTTGAGATCCCGGATTTGCCTAAGATCTCAGC
Source organism: Pseudomonas sp. 2hn (assembly GCF_019646095.1). Lineage (NCBI taxonomy): Bacteria > Pseudomonadati > Pseudomonadota > Gammaproteobacteria > Pseudomonadales > Pseudomonadaceae > Pseudomonas > Pseudomonas sp. 2hn. The sequence continues at coordinate 5,750,475 of NZ_CP081016.1, forward strand.
CTACCACCTTAAACTTGGACAACCAACGCCAAGCTGGCCTAGCCTTCTCCGTCCCTCCATCGCAATAACTGGAAGTACAGGAATATTAACCTGTTTTCCATCGACTACGCTTTTCAGCCTCGCCTTAGGGACCGACTAACCCTGCGTCGATTAACGTTGCGCAGGAAACCTTGGTCTTTCGGCGTGCGAGTTTTTCACTCGCATTGTCGTTACTCATGTCAGCATTCGCACTTCTGATACCTCCAGCAAGCTTCTCAACTCACCTTCACAGGCTTACAGAACGCTCCTCTACCGCATCACCAGAGGTGATACCCGTAGCTTCGGTGCATGGTTTGAGCCCCGTTACATCTTCCGCGCAGGCCGACTCGACTAGTGAGCTATTACGCTTTCTTTAAAGGGTGGCTGCTTCTAAGCCAACCTCCTAGCTGTCTAAGCCTTCCCACATCGTTTCCCACTTAACCATGACTTTGGGACCTTAGCTGACGGTCTGGGTTGTTTCCCTTTTCACGACGGACGTTAGCACCCGCCGTGTGTCTCCCATGCTCGGCACTTGTAGGTATTCGGAGTTTGCATCGGTTTGGTAAGTCGGGATGACCCCCTAGCCGAAACAGTGCTCTACCCCCTACAGTGATACATGAGGCGCTACCTAAATAGCTTTCGAGGAGAACCAGCTATCTCCGAGCTTGATTAGCCTTTCACTCCGATCCACAGGTCATCCGCTAACTTTTCAACGGTAGTCGGTTCGGTCCTCCAGTCAGTGTTACCTAACCTTCAACCTGCCCATGGATAGATCGCCCGGTTTCGGGTCTATACCCAGCGACTAAAGCGCCCTATTAAGACTCGCTTTCGCTACGCCTCCCCTATTCGGTTAAGCTCGCCACTGAATATAAGTCGCTGACCCATTATACAAAAGGTACGCAGTCACCTAACAAAGTAGGCTCCCACTGCTTGTACGCATACGGTTTCAGGTTCTATTTCACTCCCCTCTCCGGGGTTCTTTTCGCCTTTCCCTCACGGTACTGGTTCACTATCGGTCAGTCAGTAGTATTTAGCCTTGGAGGATGGTCCCCCCATGTTCAGACAAAGTTTCTCGTGCTCCGTCCTACTCGATTTCACTGGCAAGAGATTTTCGTGTACGGGGCTATCACCCACTATGGCCGCACTTTCCAGAGCGTTCCACTAATCTCAAACCAGCTTAAGGGCTGGTCCCCGTTCGCTCGCCACTACTAAGGGAATCTCGGTTGATTTCTTTTCCTCAGGGTACTTAGATGTTTCAGTTCCCCTGGTTCGCCTCTTGCACCTATGTATTCAGTACAAGATAACCAGCTTATGCTGGCTGGGTTCCCCCATTCAGAGATCTCTGGATCACAGTCTGTTTGCCGACTCCCCAAAGCTTATCGCAGGCTACCACGTCTTTCATCGCCTCTGACTGCCAAGGCATCCACCGTATGCGCTTCTTCACTTGACCATATAACCCCAAGCAATCTGGTTATACTGTGAAGACGACATTCGCCGAAAATTCGCATTTCGCTCATTGCTGAGCAGAACTCACAAATTTTACCTTAGCCTGAATAACCAGCAGTGAAACTGGTATTCAGTCTATCTATCACATATCCGAATTTTTAAAGAACGATCTGACAAAAGTCAGAAATCAACATTCATCAACGAATGCTCATTTCTAAGTTCTGATCAAGTAGACACAACAGAAAGTGGTGGAGCCAAGCGGGATCGAACCGCTGACCTCCTGCGTGCAAGGCAGGCGCTCTCCCAGCTGAGCTATGGCCCCGCATATTGGTAGGTCTGGGCAGATTTGAACTGCCGACCTCACCCTTATCAGGGGTGCGCTCTAACCAACTGAGCTACAGACCTATATAGGGTCTTGATCGTCTTCACATATGAATCAAGCAATTCGTGTGGGAGCTCATCAGCAGGCTGATGTCTTCGATTAAGGAGGTGATCCAGCCGCAGGTTCCCCTACGGCTACCTTGTTACGACTTCACCCCAGTCATGAATCACACCGTGGTAACCGTCCTCCCGAAGGTTAGACTAGCTACTTCTGGTGCAACCCACTCCCATGGTGTGACGGGCGGTGTGTACAAGGCCCGGGAACGTATTCACCGCAACATTCTGATTTGCGATTACTAGCGATTCCGACTTCACGCAGTCGAGTTGCAGACTGCGATCCGGACTACGATCGGTTTTGTGAGATTAGCTCCACCTCGCGGCTTGGCAACCCTCTGTACCGACCATTGTAGCACGTGTGTAGCCCAGGCCGTAAGGGCCATGATGACTTGACGTCATCCCCACCTTCCTCCGGTTTGTCACCGGCAGTCTCCTTAGAGTGCCCACCATAACGTGCTGGTAACTAAGGACAAGGGTTGCGCTCGTTACGGGACTTAACCCAACATCTCACGACACGAGCTGACGACAGCCATGCAGCACCTGTGTCAGAGTTCCCGAAGGCACCAATCCATCTCTGGAAAGTTCTCTGCATGTCAAGGCCTGGTAAGGTTCTTCGCGTTGCTTCGAATTAAACCACATGCTCCACCGCTTGTGCGGGCCCCCGTCAATTCATTTGAGTTTTAACCTTGCGGCCGTACTCCCCAGGCGGTCAACTTAATGCGTTAGCTGCGCCACTAAAATCTCAAGGATTCCAACGGCTAGTTGACATCGTTTACGGCGTGGACTACCAGGGTATCTAATCCTGTTTGCTCCCCACGCTTTCGCACCTCAGTGTCAGTATCAGTCCAGGTGGTCGCCTTCGCCACTGGTGTTCCTTCCTATATCTACGCATTTCACCGCTACACAGGAAATTCCACCACCCTCTACCATACTCTAGCTCGCCAGTTTTGGATGCAGTTCCCAGGTTGAGCCCGGGGCTTTCACATCCAACTTAACGAACCACCTACGCGCGCTTTACGCCCAGTAATTCCGATTAACGCTTGCACCCTCTGTATTACCGCGGCTGCTGGCACAGAGTTAGCCGGTGCTTATTCTGTCGGTAACGTCAAAACAGCAAGGTATTAACTTACTGCCCTTCCTCCCAACTTAAAGTGCTTTACAATCCGAAGACCTTCTTCACACACGCGGCATGGCTGGATCAGGCTTTCGCCCATTGTCCAATATTCCCCACTGCTGCCTCCCGTAGGAGTCTGGACCGTGTCTCAGTTCCAGTGTGACTGATCATCCTCTCAGACCAGTTACGGATCGTCGCCTAGGTGAGCCATTACCTCACCTACTAGCTAATCCGACCTAGGCTCATCTGATAGCGCAAGGCCCGAAGGTCCCCTGCTTTCTCCCGTAGGACGTATGCGGTATTAGCGTTCCTTTCGAAACGTTGTCCCCCACTACCAGGCAGATTCCTAGGCATTACTCACCCGTCCGCCGCTGAATCAAGGAGCAAGCTCCCGTCATCCGCTCGACTTGCATGTGTTAGGCCTGCCGCCAGCGTTCAATCTGAGCCATGATCAAACTCTTCAGTTCAATACTGCTTGGGTTTTTAAGAAACCCTAAACTTGGCTCAGCAATCTCAAATGACTATGTGATTTCTCGCATGGCCACTTGTGATGCTGATAATCTTGGCGACTATCAGTCCATACTCACAAGCACCCACACGAATTGCTTGATTCAATTTGTTAAAGAGCGTTTGGCTAAGAGCTTTTCGTCTCAACCGAGGCGCGCATTCTACGCTTTCCTCATTTCGTGTCAAGCGTTTATTTTGAAGTTTTTCGTTTCACTTCAAACACTTGACTCGCTGCGATCTCTCGTAGCGGGAGGCGAATCATACAGCGTTACAACCTGCTGTCAACTGCCTTTTTCGCCGCTGCCGATCAGATGATCGAAGCACCTCCGCAACCCTCTTCAACAATCAACTCATTGATATTCAAGGAGTTTTTCGTCCCGATGTCGCTGGAAGTGGGGCGCATTATAAGGGGATCTGAGAGGGCGTCAACCGTTAATTTCATAAAAATCAAAAAGATCGCGTCAGGAGCCCTGGTACCTATATAAGCAGCCCCAAAACAAAAGCAGGGAGGCCTATCGGCCTCCCCACCCCTTCCTATATAGGTAGCGCGTCACAACACCCCGGCAGCCCGGAGTCGCTGCACCGCTGCCTCATCCAACCCCAGCACATCGCCAAGCACCGCCTCGGTATGCTCCCCCAGCAACGGCGGCGCCTGCCGATATTCCACCGGCGTCTCCGACAACCGGATCGGGCTGGCCACCTGCGGCACGCTCCCTGCCAACGGATGAGGAACATTCACTGCCAGCCCACGGGCCACCACCTGCGGATCCTGGAACATCTGTGCCAGGTCGTTGATCGGTCCGCACGGCACGCCTGCCTTCTCCAGCTCGCTCACCCACTCGGCCGTAGTCTTGAACACCGTGGCCTGGCGAATCAGCGGAATCAGCTCGGCGCGATTGGCCACCCGCTGTTTATTGGTGGCAAAGCGTGGATCATCCGCCCAGTGCGCCTGCCCGGCCACTTCCGCGAACTTGCGGAACTGCCCGTCATTGCCCACGGTAAGAATGAAGTTGCCATCGGCCGTCGGGAAATCCTGGTACGGCACGATGTTCGGGTGCGCATTGCCCAGCCGACGAGGCGCGGTACCGGTGGTGAGGTAGTTCATTGCCTGGTTGGCCAGGCAGGCCACCTGGACATCCAGCAACGCCATGTCGATGTGCTGGCCAATACCGGCCTGGTCACGGTGCGCCAGGGCCGCCAGGATCGCCACGGTGGAATACAGCCCGGTGAGGATGTCGGTCAGGGCCACCCCGACCTTCATCGGCCCGGCGCCCTCCTCCCCCTCCGGGCGACCGGTCAGGCTCATCAGCCCACCCAGCCCCTGGATCATGAAGTCGTAGCCGGCACGCTTGGCATATGGCCCGGTCTGGCCGAAGCCGGTGATCGAGCAGTAGATGAGCTTCGGGTTGACCGCCTTCAGGCTTTGATAGTCCAGCCCATAGGCCGCCAGCCCGCCTACCTTGAAGTTCTCGATGACGATATCCGACTTCGCCGCCAGCTCACGCACCAGGCGCTGGCCTTCCGGCTGGGTGAAGTCGATGGTCACCGAGCGCTTGTTGCGGTTGGCCGACAGGTAGTAGGCCGCCTCGCTGGTATTCTCGCCCTGAACATCGCGCAGGAAAGGCGGCCCCCAGGAGCGGGTGTCGTCACCCGCCCCCGGACGTTCGACCTTGATCACATCGGCGCCAAGGTCAGCCAGGATCTGGCCGGACCAGGGCCCGGCCAGTACCCGGGAGAGATCCAACACCCGCAGATGGGAAAGCGCGCCCATGGCCTGGTCCTCTATTAATAGAACGCCTGGATGCCGGTCTGCGCACGCCCGAGGATCAGCGCATGCACGTCATGGGTCCCTTCATAGGTGTTGACCACCTCGAGGTTGACCAGGTGGCGGGCCACGCCGAACTCGTCGGAGATGCCATTGCCGCCCAGCATGTCGCGGGCCAGACGGGCGATGTCCAGGGCCTTGCCGCAGGAGTTGCGCTTCATGATCGAGGTGATCTCGACCGCCGCGGTGCCTTCGTCCTTCATCCGCCCCAGGCGCAGGCAGCCCTGCAGGGCCAGGGTGATCTCGGTCTGCATGTCGGCCAGTTTCTTCTGGATCAGCTGGTTGGCAGCCAGCGGGCGGCCGAACTGCTGGCGGTCCAGGGTGTACTGGCGCGCGGTGTGCCAGCAGGCCTCGGCGGCGCCCAGGGCGCCCCAGGAGATGCCATAGCGGGCCGAGTTCAGGCAGGTGAACGGGCCTTTGAGGCCTCGCACGTCCGGGAAGATGTTCTCTTCCGGCACGAATACGTTGTCCATGACGATCTCGCCGGTGATCGAGGCGCGCAGGCCGACCTTGCCATGGATAGCCGGGGCGCTGAGGCCGTCCCAGCCTTTCTCCAGCACGAAGCCGCGGATATCACCGGCATCGTCCTTGGCCCAGACCACGAAGACATCGGCGATCGGGCTGTTGGTGATCCACATCTTGCTGCCGGTCAGGCGATAGCCACCGTCGACCTTGCGGGCGCGGGTAATCATCGAGCCCGGGTCGGATCCATGGTTGGGCTCGGTCAGGCCGAAGCAGCCGATCCACTCGCCACTGGCCAGCTTCGGCAGGTACTTCTGCTTCTGCGCCTCGGTACCGAACTCGTTGATCGGCACCATGACCAGCGACGATTGCACGCTCATCATCGAACGGTAGCCGGAGTCGATGCGCTCCACCTCGCGGGCGATCAGGCCGTAGCACACGTAGTTCAGGCCGCTGCCGCCGTACTGCTCGGGAATGGTCGCGCCGAGCAGGCCGACTTCACCCATCTCGCGGAAAATCGCCGGGTCTGTCTGCTCGTGGCGGAACGCCTCCAGCACACGGGGTGCCAGCTTGTCCTGGGCGAACTGATAGGCGCTGTCGCGAACCATGCGCTCTTCTTCAGTGAGCTGCTGATCCAGCAGCAGCGGGTCGATCCAGTTGAAGCTTGCCTTGCCAGCCATGTGCGGATTCCTCGAAAGATGGGAACGAATTGTTGTGCTGGATTGATCCTAGGCCTGATCGGCCTGCGGGACAAACGAGGATTGCGCACGGTTTAGTGATATTTTCTCACTTCGCAATCATCGAAATGCCCTGTTCAACGCCCTACAAGTGAGGTTGACGTACATGCGCCGCAAGATCCCCAGCACCACCGCCCTGGTCTGCTTCGAGGCGGCCGCGCGCCACGAGAGTTTCACCAAGGCTGCCCAGGAGCTGGCCCTGACCCAGGGCGCCGTCTGTCGGCAGATCGGTGGCCTGGAGGCCTTCCTCAATGTCGAACTGTTTCGCCGCTCGCGCCGGGGCGTGAAACTGACCGAAGCCGGGCTGTCCTACAGCCGCCAGGTGGCTGCGCAGCTGGATGCGGTGGAGCGCGACACGCTTTCGGTGATGCGCCAGCAGGGCGCCAACGTGATCGAACTGGCGGTGGTGCCGACCTTCGGCACGCAATGGCTGCTGCCGCGCCTGAAGGACTTCCAGCAGCGTCACCCGGAGGTCACGGTCAACCTGACCAACCGCACCCGCCCCTTCCTGTTCGCCGACACGCCCTTCGACGCCGCCATCTACTTCGGCGACGCCGACTGGTCCGGCACCCAGTCCCACCGCCTGATGGGCGAGAACCCCATGCCGGTGTGCAGCCCCGCGCTGCTGGACGGGCAAGCCAGCCTCGACGCCCGGCGCATCGCCGAGTTGCCCCTGCTGCAGCAGACCACGCGCCCCTATGCCTGGCGGCAGTGGTTCGACGGCCTGGGCATGAGCGTCGAACGGGACATGACCGGCCCGCGCTACGAACTGTTCTCCATGCTGGCCCAGGCCGCCATGCATGACATGGGTATCGCGCTGATCCCACCGTTCCTGATCCAGCGCGAGTTGCAGGAAGGTCGATTGCTGGTCGCTAACAGGCATGCCCTGTCCAGCGACAAGGCCTACCATCTGATGATCCCCGAGCGAAAGGTGGAGTCCGCTTCGCTGCGGGCGTTTCGCGACTGGCTGGTGGCACAGGCCAAGCAGTACACCGCCGCCGGATAAGGCCATTAATCTAAAAATTGACCCCGTAGTCAATTATTTTAAACACCTACAGATATATGGATTTGTCGCAAATTCGCAATCTGTTCCGTATAGCGGAAAAACCGTAGCAACCCTAGTGACTGCGCGGGTTTGCGGCTTATTTTGCGAAATTCACAACGCCATGAACGAAAACGGCCGAAATTTTTTCATTTTTTCCCCTAAGCTGCGAATAGCGCGTACTTGACGGGCTGGACCAGAATCGTTGCGACATACGGTCACAGGGTGACTTGTAGTTTTAAGTTCGTTTCGCTTCAGAACCTGTTGAAGGCCCCTGGGTTCGTCTGCAAAATGCCTCTCCCGCCTCGAACCAGGCGGAGTCGTGCTCTACGGCCGCCCAGCCGCACCACCCGAAGTGCGCTGGTTTCCATAAAGACAATAAAGGTCACCGCAGGAGACATAGTCGTGCACATTGGTGTTCCTCTCGAGACGCAGACGGGTGAGACAAGGGTCGCCGCGACCCCGGAAACCATCAAGAAACTGGTAGGCCAGGGCCATCAGGTCACCGTGCAACGGGGGGCAGGGCTCAACGCCAGCATCCCGGACAGTGCCTATGAAGCCGTGGGCGCCACCCTGGGCGAAGCCACTGACGCCTTTGGCGCGCAGCTGGTACTCAAGGTGGTCGCGCCCAATGACCAGGAACTGGCGCTGATCAATAGCGGCAGTCTGTTGGCGGGCATGCTCAACCCCTTCAACAACGAACTGATCGGCAAGATGGCCGAGCGCGGCATCACCGCCTTCGCCCTGGAAGCCGCGCCGCGCACCTCGCGGGCACAGAGCCTCGACGTGCTGTCGTCCCAGGCCAACATCGCCGGCTACAAGGCCGTGCTGCTGGCGGCCCACCACTACCCACGCTTCATGCCCATGCTGATGACCGCCGCAGGTACGGTGAAAGCCGCCCGCGTGCTGATCCTCGGCGCCGGCGTCGCCGGCCTGCAGGCCATCGCCACGGCCAAGCGCCTGGGCGCGGTGATCGAAGCGTCGGACGTGCGCCCGGCGGTGAAGGAGCAGATCGAGTCACTGGGGGCCAAGTTCATCGACGTGCCCTACGAGACCGATGAAGAACGCGAATGCGCCGAAGGCGTCGGCGGCTATGCCCGGCCGATGCCGGCCAGCTGGATGCAGCGTCAGGCCCAGGCCGTGCACGAGCGCGCCAAGCAGGCCGATATCGTCATCACCACCGCGCTGATTCCCGGGCGCAAGGCGCCGACCCTGCTCAGCGCCGAAACCGTGGCGCAGATGAAACCCGGCTCGGTGGTCATCGACCTCGCCGCGGCCCAGGGCGGCAACTGCCCGCTGACCGTGGCCGATCAGGTCGTCCTGCACAACGGCGTAACCATTGTCGGCCCGACCAACCTGCCGGCCCAGGTCGGCGCCGATGCTTCGGCACTGTACGCGCGCAACCTGCTGGACTTCATGAAGCTGCTGTTCGACAAGGACGGCAACCTGGTCATCAACCTCGAAGACGACATCGTCGCCGCGTGCCTGATGTGCCGCGACGGCCAGGTCGTGCGCAAGAACGGCTGAGGAGCACGACAATGGAAGACATGCTGATTTCCCACGGCATCTACAACCTGATCATCTTCGTGCTGGCCATCTACGTGGGTTACCACGTGGTGTGGAACGTCACCCCGGCCCTGCACACCCCGCTGATGGCGGTCACCAACGCCATTTCCGCGATCGTCATCGTCGGCGCCATGCTGGCCGCGGCGCTGACCGTCACCCCGGCCGGCAAGGTCATGGGCACCCTGGCCGTGGCGCTGGCCGCGGTGAACGTGTTCGGTGGCTTCCTGGTCACTCGCCGCATGCTGGAAATGTTCAAGAAGAAAACCAAGAACGAGGGGCAGAAGTAAGCATGAGCATGAATCTGGTAACGCTTCTGTACCTGGTCGCCTCGGTCTGCTTCATCCAGGCGCTCAAGGGCCTCTCGCACCCGACCACCTCACGCCGTGGCAACCTGTTCGGCATGATCGGCATGGGTATCGCCATCCTCACCACCGTCGGCCTGATCTACAAGCTTGGCGCGGAGCTGGCGACTGCCGGTATCGGCTACGTCATCGTCGGCCTGCTGGTCGGCGGCAGCGCCGGCTCGATCATGGCCAAGCGCGTCGAGATGACCAAAATGCCCGAGCTGGTCGCCTTCATGCATAGCATGATCGGCCTGGCCGCGGTGTTCATCGCCATCGCCGCCGTGCTCGAGCCGCAATCGCTGGGCATCGTCGCCAGCATCAGCGACCCGATCCCCACCGGCAACCGCCTGGAGCTTTTCCTCGGCGCGGCCATCGGTGCGATCACCTTCTCGGGCTCGGTGATCGCCTTCGGCAAGCTGTCGGGCAAGTACAAGTTCCGCCTGTTCCAGGGCGCACCGGTACAGTTCGCCGGCCAGCACAAGCTGAACCTGATCCTGGGCCTGGCGACCATCGCCCTGGGCCTGCTGTTCACCTTCACCGGCCACTACAGCGCCTTCACCCTGATGCTGGCCCTGGCCTTCGTCATGGGCGTGCTGATCATCATCCCGATCGGCGGCGCCGACATGCCGGTGGTGGTGTCGATGCTCAACAGCTACTCGGGCTGGGCCGCGGCGGGTATCGGCTTCTCGCTGAACAACTCGATGCTGATCATCGCCGGCTCCCTGGTGGGCTCCAGCGGCGCGATCCTCTCGTACATCATGTGCAAGGCGATGAACCGTTCGTTCTTCAACGTCATCCTCGGCGGCTTCGGTGGCGATACCGATGTCGGCGCTGCGCAAGGTACGAAGGAGCAGCGCCCGGTGAAGTCCGGCTCGGCCGATGACGCCACCTTCCTGCTGAGCAACGCCGACAGCGTGATCATCGTCCCAGGCTACGGCCTGGCGGTGGCCCGCGCCCAGCACGCGCTCAAGGAACTGACCGAGAAGCTGAGCCACAACGGCGTGACCGTGAAGTACGCGATCCACCCGGTGGCGGGGCGCATGCCCGGGCACATGAACGTGCTGCTGGCCGAAGCCGAGGTGCCGTACGACCAGGTGTTCGAGATGGAGGACATCAACGCCGAGTTCGGCCAGGCCGACGTGGTGCTGGTGCTGGGCGCCAACGACGTGGTCAACCCGGCGGCGAAGAACGATCCGAAGTCACCGATCGCCGGCATGCCGATCCTCGAGGCCTTCAAGGCCAAGACCATCATCGTCAACAAGCGCTCCATGGCCAGCGGCTACGCGGGCCTGGACAACGAACTGTTCTACCTGGACAAGACCATGATGGTGTTCGGTGATGCCAAGAAAGTCATCGAGGACATGGTCAAGGCCGTGGACTGACCTGGTCCTACCCATATAGAAGCGCATAAGGCCCCTGCGGAAATATTCCCAGGGGCCTTTTCATTTGCTTGATCCAGATCAACGGCTCTACTTCCGGCCTTCGCCTACGACCATGGTCGCGGGACGGTTCCGGGCTAAATCTCTAGACTGCGCTTCCAGTAGCTTCAGTAGCCTGAGATAACAATCCATGTACCGTGATCGTATCCGCTTGTCCTCCCTGCACAGCAAGGTTATGAGTGCGGCTGACGCCGCTGGCCTGATCCAGGACGGCATGACCGTCGGCATGAGCGGTTTCACCCGCGCCGGCGAAGCCAAGGCCGTGCCCCACGCACTGGCCGAGCGTGCAAAACAGTCGCCGCTGAAGATCAGCCTGATGACCGGCGCCAGCCTGGGCAACGACCTGGACAAGCAACTGACCGAGGCCGGCGTGCTGGCCCGGCGCATGCCGTTCCAGGTCGACAGCACCCTGCGCAAGGCCATCAACGACGGCAAGGTGATGTTCATCGACCAGCACCTGTCGGAAACCGTCGAGCAGCTGCGCAACAAACAGCTCACCCTGCCGGACATCGCGGTCATCGAAGCGGTGGCGATCACCGAGCAAGGCCATATCGTGCCGACCACCTCCGTCGGTAACTCGGCCAGCTTCGCGATCTTCGCCAAGCAGGTCATCGTCGAGATCAACCTGTCGCACCATGCCAACCTCGAAGGCCTGCACGACATCTACATCCCGACCTACCGCCCGACCCGCACGCCGATCCCGCTGGTGAAGGTCGACGACCGCATCGGCAGCACCGCGATCCCGATCGACCCGGCCAAGATCGTCGGCATCGTCATCAGCGACCAGCCGGACTCACCGTCCACCGTGCTGCCGCCTGACCACGAGACCCAGGGCATCGCCGATCACCTGATCGCCTTCCTCAAGGGCGAGGTGGACGCCGGGCGCATGAGCAACAATCTCGGCCCGCTGCAGGCCGGCATCGGCAGCATCGCCAACGCGGTGATGTGCGGCCTGATCGAGTCGCCGTTCGAAAACCTGACCATGTACTCCGAAGTGCTGCAGGACTCGACCTTCGACCTGATCGATGCCGGCAAGCTGAGCTTCGCCTCGGGCAGCTCGATCACCCTGTCGAGCCGCCGCAACGCCGATGTGTTCGGCAACCTGGAGCGCTACAAGGACAAGCTGGTGCTGCGTCCGCAGGAGATCTCCAACCACCCTGAAGTGGTGCGTCGCTTGGGCATCATCGGCATCAACACGGCGCTGGAGTTCGACATCTACGGCAACGTCAACTCCACCCACGTCTGCGGCACGAAGATGATGAATGGCATCGGTGGCTCGGGCGACTTCGCCCGCAACGCACACCTGGCGATCTTCGTCACCAAGTCGATCGCCAAGGGCGGCGCGATTTCCAGCGTGGTGCCGATGGTCAGCCACGTCGACCACACCGAGCACGACGTGGACATCCTGGTGACCGAGGTGGGCCTGGCCGACCTGCGTGGCCTGGCGCCGCGCGAACGCGCCCGGGTGATCATCGACAACTGCGTGCATCCGGACTACCGCGCCGCGCTGAACGATTACTTCGAGCGCGCCTGCCAGCGTGGCGGGCATACCCCGCATATCCTGCGCGAAGCCTTGAGCTGGCATGAAAACCTGGAAGAGACCGGGCGGATGTTGGTCGGTTGATCATCTTCACGGTTTGAAATTGCTGGGGGCGCTTTGCGCCCCTTTTCGCGGCACAAGGCCGCTCCTACAGAAGACCGCGATCACCTGTAGGAGCGGCCTTGTGCCGCGAAAAGGCTGCATGGGATCTACAAGGTCTGCACCAGACCCGGACTCGGCACCTGCAACAGGTACTCGATCAACGCCTCCACCGGCAACGGCCGGCTCACCAGGAACCCCTGCACCTGGTCGCAACCGAACGCCCGCAGCAGCGCCAGTTGCTCCTCGCTCTCCACCCCTTCGGCCACCACCTCCAGGTTGAGGTTGTGCGCCAGGTTGATCATCGCATGCACCAGCTTGGCGTTCTCCTCGCGCTGCTCCATGCCGCCGACGAAGCTGCGGTCGACCTTGAGCAGGGTGATCGGCAGGCTGTTCAGGTGCACGAACGACGAGAAACCGGTCCCGAAATCGTCCAGCGAAAAACGCACCCCCAGGCGCCCCAAGGCGTCCATGGTCTGGCGCACCAGCTCGTTGCGCCGCATCACGGCGGTCTCGGTCAGCTCGAACTCCAGCCAGCGGGCATCGACGCCGTGCTCGACGATCAGCCGGCTCAGGGTGGCGAGCAACTGGCTGTCCTGGAACTGGCGGAAGCTCAGGTTCACCGCCATGTGCAGCGGCGCCAGGCCGCGCTCGCGCAGGGCCTGCATGTCGCTAAGGGCCCGGGAGATCACCCAGTAGCCCAACGGCACGATCAACCCGCTCTGTTCGGCCAGCGGCACGAATTCGCTCGGCGCCAGCAGACCGCGCTCTGGATGGTTCCAGCGCACCAGCGCTTCCAGACCGACGATACGGCCGTCGGCGAGATTGAGCCGCGGTTGATAGTGCAACTCCAGCTCGTCGCGGCGCAGGGCGCGACGCAGCTCGCTTTCCAGGTCGGCCAGGCTGCGGGCGTTGCGGTTGATGCGCTCGTTGAACACATGGAAGGTGCAGCCCTGGCTGCTCTTGGCCTGGCGCATGGCGATGTGCGCGTGCCACATCAGCGGGTCGGCGCCGGCCTGGGCGCGGGCATGGGCGATTCCCAGGCTGCAGCCGAGCAGCAAGCTCTCGCCGTCGATCCAGTAGGGCTCGGTCAGCGCCTCGGTGATGCGTTCGGCCATCCACTCGGCGCGATTGGGGTCGCGCCGGGTGTCGATCAGCAGGGCGAACTCATCGCTGCCCAGGCGCGCCAGCTGGTCGCTCGCCTCCAGCTGGTGCTTGAGCCGGGCGACCACCTGCAAGATCAGGCGGTCGCCGCCCTGGTGGCCGAGGGCGTCGTTGACGTGGCGGAAGTTGTCCAGGTCGAGATGGCCGAGGGCCAGGCCGCGGCCTTCGTTCTCGGCCAGACGCGCGGTCAGCAGTGCCTGGAAGCCCTGGCGGTTGGCAATGCCGGTCAGCGGGTCCTGTTCGGCCAGGCGTTGCAGGGTGGCCACCAGCACGCCGCGCTCGCGCACATGGCGCAGGGAGCGACGCAGGGTGTCGGTGGTCAGCTGCGCCAGCACCAGCCAGTCGCTGACGCCCAGCGGCGCGCTGGCCGGCTCCTGCTCCAGCAGCAGGATCGTCGGCAGCTCGCAACGCCCCGGCGCCGGCTGCAGCTCGGGCGTGGCCAGCACCACAGCCTGGCGGTCGTTGGCGAACAGGCTGTCCACCGCCGCCCAGTTCGGCGCGGTCAGCAGCACGACGCTGCCGCCCATCGGCTGCAGGCATTCGCGCAGATGCACGGCCCACTCCGGCTCATCAGCCAACAGCAGCAAACGCAGGGGTTCGACAGGCGTGGACAAGCGGGCTCCTTAGACATGGGCGGTGGAACGGCGAGCGCGGGCAATCCTACCCGATTAATTGGAAATGATTTTCACTTTTAGTCGTTGCCCTTCCCTGGCCGCCATCCCGACGCAATCTGACGTGCATCCTGCGCGAAAGTAGCAGATGCGGCAAATCCGATTCGCGCCCTGCATCACAACGTCAGACGGTCGCGCATTAACGGCCCCATGCCTGCTAGAATGCGCGGCTATTTTCTGGTTACCCCCGGTTTCTAGCATGTCCCGACTCAATCCCCGGCAACAGGAAGCCCGAGACTACGTCGGCGGCCCTCTTTTGGTGCTCGCCGGTGCAGGCTCCGGCAAGACCAGCGTGATCACGCGCAAGATTGCCCACCTGATCCAGAACTGCGGCATCCGCGCCCAGTACATCGTGGCGATGACCTTCACCAACAAGGCCGCGCGCGAGATGAAGGAGCGGGTCGGCACCCTGCTGCGTCCGGGAGAAGGCCGGGGCCTGACGGTGTGCACCTTCCACAACCTGGGCCTGAACATCATCCGCAAGGAGCACGAGCGCCTGGGCTACAAACCGGGTTTCTCGATCTTCGACGAGTCCGACATCAAGGCGTTGCTGTCGGACATCATGCAGAAGGAATATTCCGGCGACGACGGCATCGACGAGATCAAGAACATGATCGGTGCCTGGAAGAACGACCTGATCCTGCCACCCGAGGCCCTGGAAAAGGCGCGCAACCCGCGCGAGCAGACCGCGGCCATCGTCTACACCCACTATCAGCGCACGCTCAAGGCGTTCAACGCGGTGGACTTCGACGACCTGATCCTGCAGCCGGTCAAGCTGTTCCAGGAGCACCCCGACGTACTCGAACGCTGGCAGAACCGCGTGCGCTACCTGCTGGTGGACGAATACCAGGACACCAACGCCAGCCAGTACCTGCTGGTGAAGATGCTGATCGGCATGCGCAACCAGTTCACCGTGGTCGGCGACGATGACCAGTCGATCTACGCCTGGCGCGGCGCCCGCCCCGAGAACCTGATGCTGCTCAAGGAGGACTACCCCTCCCTGAAGATCGTCATGCTCGAGCAGAACTACCGCTCCACCAGCCGCATCCTGCGCTGCGCCAACGTGCTGATCGCCAACAACCCCCACGCCTTCGAGAAGGAACTGTGGAGCGAGATGGGCGTCGGCGACGAGATCCGCGTGATTCGCTGCAAGAACGAGGAAGCCGAGGCCGAGCGCGTGGCCATGGAAATCCTCACCCTGCACCTGCGCACCAACCGCCCGTACAGCGACTTCGCCATCCTCTACCGGGGCAACTACCAGGCCAAGCTGATCGAACTGAAGCTGCAGCACCACCAGGTGCCGTACCGCCTGTCCGGCGGCAACAGCTTCTTCGGCCGCCAGGAGGTCAAGGACCTGATGGCCTACCTGCGCCTGCTGGTCAACCCGGACGACGACAACGCCTACCTGCGGGTGATCAACGTGCCGCGCCGCGAGATCGGCTCGACCACCCTGGAAAAGCTCGGCAACTATTCCACCGAGCGCGGCATCTCGATGTACGCCGCCAGCGAGGAGCTGGGCCTGGGCGAGCACCTGGACGCCCGCTACACCGAGCGCCTGCAGCGCTTCAAGCACTGGCTCGACGGGGTGCGCCACAAGGTCGCCCTGGAAGACCCGATCGCCGCGCTGCACGAGATGATCCGCGACATCGACTACGAGAACTGGATCCGCCAGCAGACCGCCAGCGACAAGGCTGCGGAGTTCCGCATCAGCAACGTCTGGTTCCTCGTCGAAGCGCTGAAGAACACCCTCGAGAAGGATGAAGAGGGTGACATGACCATCGAGGACGCCATCGGCAAGCTGGTGCTGCGCGACATGCTCGAGCGCCAGCAGGAAGAGGAAGAAAACGCCGAGGGCGTGCAGATGATGACCCTGCACGCCTCCAAGGGCCTGGAGTTCCCCTACGTGTTCATCATGGGCATGGAGGAGGAAATCCTCCCCCACCGCTCGAGCATCGAGGCCGACACCATCGAAGAGGAACGCCGCCTGGCCTACGTGGGCATCACCCGCGCACGCCAGACCCTGGCCTTCACCTTCGCCGCCAAGCGCAAGCAGTACGGCGAGATCATCGACTGCACCCCGAGCCGGTTCCTCGACGAACTGCCGCCGGACGACCTGGCCTGGGAAGGCCTGGACGATGCGCCCGTGGAAGTGAAAGCCGCGCGCGGCAACAACGCCCTGGCCGATATCCGGGCGATGCTCAAACGCTGATCAACCATTACTCTTTAACTTTGCCGCTTCGTGCGGCCACCTTTGTTACATCGGAGACACACAGTGGAAGCACTGCAGCAGAAGATTCGCGAAGAAGGCATCGTGCTTTCCGACCAGGTACTCAAAGTCGATGCGTTTCTCAACCACCAGATCGACCCTGCGCTGATGCAGCTGATCGGTGATGAGTTCGCCCGCCTGTTCGCCGATTCGGGCGTGACCAAGATCGTCACCATCGAAGCCTCCGGCATCGCCCCGGCGGTGATGACCGGCCTGAAGCTCGGCGTACCGGTGATCTTCGCCCGCAAGCACCAATCGCTGACCCTGACCGAGAACCTGCTGACTGCCTCGGTGTACTCCTTCACCAAGCAGACCGAGAACACCGTGGCCATCTCGCCGCGCCATCTCAACAGCAGCGACCGCGTGCTGGTGATCGACGACTTCCTGGCCAACGGCAAGGCGTCCCAGGCACTGATCTCGATCATCAAGCAGGCCGGCGCCACCGTGGCGGGCCTGGGCATCGTCATCGAGAAGTCGTTCCAGGGCGGCCGTGCCGAGCTGGACAGCCAGGGCTACCGCGTCGAATCGCTGGCCCGGGTCAAGTCGCTGGAAGGCGGCGTGGTCACCTTCATCGAGTAAAGCCTTGCCCTTACCCTGTAGGAGCGGCCTTGTGCCGCGAAAGGGGCGCGTAGCGGCCCCAGGATTTCAGCGTTCATGCATAGATCGCCGGGCCGCTTTGCGGCCCTTTCGCGGCACAAGGCCGCTCCTACAGGGGGCCAGTCGCCTGTAACCCCGCCAGCAGCAACCGCTGATACAGCTCCTCCTTCAAACCCTGCGGGTCATCCAGCTTCATCCGCGCCAACTGTGCCGCATACCTCTCGGGCCCTGGCGCATCCAACGCCGCCTTGCCCAGCTCCAAGACCTCGCTCAGCTTGAACTTGCTCTTCAACCAGTTCAGCGCCCGCAACAGATCCCGCTCCTCTGCCGTGAAATCAGTCCCCAGCGGATACTCAGGGAACAGCCGTGCATGCCGTGCCCGGATTGTCTCGAGCCGCTCAGGCGTATTGTCCATGAACCGCGCATCCAGCTCGAAGTCCTTGGCCAGCTTGCCCGCCGCCTTGGCCTGCTCCATCAGCTCGGGCTGAAAACGTGAGTCACTGATCGCCAGCAACCGTGCGATCACCTCGCTGTCGGTCTGCCCACGCAGGTCGGCGATGCCGTACTCGGTGATCACGATGTCCCGCAGGTGCCGGGGGATGGTGCAATGGCCGTAGGTCCAGTAAAGGTTCGAGGTGACCTCGCCCCCGGCCTCGCGCCAGCTGCGCAGCAACAGGATCGAGCGACCGCCCTCCAGCGCATGCCCCTGGGCGACGAAGTTGTATTGCCCGCCCACGCCGCTGAGTACCCGGCCATCCTCGAGCTGGTCGGCAACCCCCGCGCCCAGCAGGGTCATGCCGAACACCGTGTTGACGAAGCGTGCATCCCGACGCTGGCGACGCTTGCGCGCCTCCTGGCCATAGAGTTCGTTGATGAAGCTGATGGCGCTCATCGCGAACCGGGCGCGCTGTTCCAACGGCATCTCGCGCAGGCGCTGGTAGAACGCCTGCGGCCCGAGGAAGAACCCGCCATGGATCAGCACCCCCTGCTCGTCGGCAGGGCGGCGCACGACCCCGGCGTCGGCCAGCGCCAGCAGGCCATTGACGAACATCTCGCTGCAGCCGTACAGCCCCTGGCCGAAGGTATCCAGCCCCCCTTCCCGCTCGATCAGCGCCTGCCATGGGCCGATGTCCAGCTCATCGAGCAGCGCACGATAGCCCTCGTTGTCGCCCTGGCGCGCCAGCAGTGCCGCCGTTATCGCATCGCCCATGGCACCGATGCCGATCTGCAGGGTGCCGCCGTCGCGCACCAGGGCGCTGGCATGCAGGCCGATGCAATGGTCTTGGGTGTTCACCGGCATGTTCGGCGTGGAGAACAGCCGACGTTGTTCGGGCTGGTCGATCAGTAGGTCGAACTGCTCCAGACCCAGCTCCGCGTCTCCGGGCATGTAGGGCAGTTCGTCGTGGATCTGGCCGAGCACCAGGATGGTCTCACCGGCGGCGCGGCGCCGGGCGATCATCGGCAGCAGGTCGAGGGTGATGTCGGGATTGCAGGCCAGGCTCAGGTGGTCGGGCCGTTCAGGCGTGGCCGCCACCAGTTGCGCAACCAGGTTCAGGCCCTTGGCGTTGATGTCGCGGGCGGCGTGGCTGTAGTTGCTGCTGACGTAGTCCTGCTGCGCCGCCTCGCTGTGCAGCAGGCTGCCGGGCTGCATGAAAAACTGCTCGACGCGGATGTTTGGCGGGAGTCGGTCGGCACGCAGGTCGGCCAGGTAGGTGAGCTCTTCGTAGTCGGCGAACACACGCTCGACGAAGGGTTCGAGGAAACGACGTTGCAGACCGTCACCCAGCGCGGGCCGGCCGAGGGAAAGGGCGGTGTAGATCGTCAGTCGGCGCTCGGGGAGATCGCGAACCCGCGCGCACAGCGCGTTGACGAAGGCATTGGGCTTGCCCAGGCCCAAGGGAAGGCCCATGTGGATGTGGGCTGGAAGGCGTGATAGTGCCAGCTCAACAGCCTGATCAATGGAGCAGCGATGCATCTCGGCCTCCTGAGTCGTCCATGGGTTCAGGGTTGGACATGAATACAAGCGGGTTAGTTGCGCTTCGGCTGCCTGCATCTCAGTCAGAGGCAGGATTAGGAGAAATCAAATCATGCCCCAAACGTTTATACCCGAGGAAGCGAGAGTACCTAACAAATTCATCCATGAACTCCATTGGGAAAACAAGATCTTTTTGCACCTTGATCTCCCCAAGCCCCGCCTCTCTGATCGCCAACACATCCAAGGAATTTTGTGTGAAGTGCTCTCCAGACTTCCAAATTGCCTTCCTTAGCTTAAAGACCATGACGACTCTAGGGTCATCATGCTGTGAAGCGTACTCTAGGGCTTTAAAAAGATCCTGCGTTGCATAGAAAGCCGGCCCTTCTGCCTGCCTTATTCCTGACTTCAGATCGACTTTATTTTCCAACACCGGAACAAATTTATTTGAAGTACCATGCATGGCTATCGGACTGTAGTCTTTCAAGATTGCTTTAGCAGTACTGGGGGTTGCGAGCTGCACGACTCTTTCAAGCAAGTAGAGCTTACCGGTATGATGTGCTTGATAAAATTTTCTACCATTATCCACCAAAATTTTCCCTACGGTGGTGTGCCCACTTGGATCTCGGCCATTTATTGGATCACCCAAGCAGTAACCATATACGTTCAAACCACCATCCGCGAATGGGCTCATAGAATCTGGACTGTTGAATCGCATCAGCATTGGACTAAATGCTCGATAGCCATTACCCAAAAGATAGTGCCCTGTTATCGGCTCTAACCGCTCCCCATTAAAGCCGAGGGTAATCTTCAGCTCAGGATGGTAGCCATAAGGTGAATAGGTAAAGCTCTGCGGCAAACAGCAGGGGTTGACTCTAGTCAGAATTGATTCCTGTTGAACCACCGCCAACAAAGCACTAACTCTTTTGTCGCTTAGCATGACGCACCCTCTGCCGCGGCTGGGTGCACCATTATCATGACCGCGCCTGAAACAGAGTACTGGTAAAAATACCAGGTATCAGCCTAAACAACTGGAGGCGCAAAAAACAAAGCCCGCCAGGATAGGCGGGCCTCGTGGATTTCATCTATGTCTTACAGCCCCGACATCTTCTTGATCGCGCCCTTCAGGTCTTCATCCGAGCAATCGGCGCAGGTGCCCTTCGGTGGCATGGCGTTGATCCCGGTGATGGCCTTGGCCAGGATGCCATCGAGGCCGCCCTGGTGATCGGCGCGTTCTTTCCACGCCGCGGTGTCGCCGATTTTCGGCGCGTTCAGCAGGCCGGTGCCATGGCAGGCGTTGCAGTGCTTGGCGATGATCTCGTCCGGTGTCTTGGCACCGCCGCCGCCGGCAGTGGCGGCCACTTCCATGCCCTTGCATTCCTGGCCCTGGACGCACACCTGGCCGACCGGCTCGAGGCGCTTGGCGATGTCGTCGTTGGTTGCAGCGGTTGCGCTCATTGCCCAAAGGGCGAATACGGCTGCTGGTACGGCCAGCATCTTCTTGATTTGGTTCACGCGAACACCCTCATGGTGGCTAATCACGCCCGCGGCCACGGAATTGCGAGCGTTGAAAAGTATAGCGGGAACCCGGAAGGCGTGAAACGACCACACTCAGGGAAAGGGTATTGGCGAATCAATGCACTGCGCTGGATCAAAAGTTCGACGGGGTCGCCGCACTGATCAAGCGCGCCGGTTCCTCGAACGGGTTGCGAAAGCGGTGTGGACGGGTGCTTTCGAAGTAGTAGCTGTCACCGGCTTCGAGAATGAAGATCTCGGTGCCGACCACCAGCTCCAGGCGCCCTTCGAGCAGGATGCCGGTCTCTTCACCGTCGTGGGTGAGCATTTCCGCGCCAGTGTCGGCGCCCGGCGGGTAGACCTCGGTGAGGAAGGCGATGGCCCGGTTGGGGTGCGACTTGCCGACCAGCTTCATGGTCACCGCGCCATCTGAGATGTCGATCAGCTCGTGGGCTTTGTAGACGATCTGGGTCGGGCTCTCAGGCGCCAGCTCCACCGAGAAGAACTCGACCATCGACATGGGGATGCCGCTGAGCACCTTGCGCAAGGAGCTGATCGACGGGCTCACGCTGTTCTTCTCGATCATCGAGATGGTGCTGTTGGTTACCCCCGCGCGTTTGGCGAGTTCGCGCTGGGACAGGCCCTTGAGCTTGCGGATGGCTTGCAGTCGTTCACCGACGTCCAAAGCTGGAGCCTCCTGAATCGGTCGAGATGGGGGTAGTGTGAACGATATGATGGCAATGCCGTTCAGTATTTACAACACACAGCCCCGCAGCCTGTCCGCTTCAGCGCCTTATTCGCCGATATAGTCCAGTGGCACGCGTTTGAGATTGCAGAAGATCTGGTACGGAATGGTCCCTGCCTGCAGCGCCACATCGCTCGCCAGGACCTGCTTGCCCCACAGCTCCACCGGGCTGCCGACAGTGGCCTCGGGCACCTCGGTGAGGTCGACGCAGAGCATGTCCATCGACACTCGGCCGATCAGCTGGGTGCGTTTGCCGGCCACCACCACCGGGGTACCGGTGGGCGCCTGGCGTGGGTAACCGTCGGCATAGCCCATGGCGACCACGCCGACGCGGGTCGGGCGCGGGCTGACGAACTTGGCGCCGTAGCCCACCGGCTCGCCGGCCGGCAGCTCGCGCACGCTGATGATCCGCGATTGCAGGGTCATCACCGGTTGCAGGCGGGCCGCTTCGGCCTGCGCCACCTCGAACGGCGTGGCGCCATAGAGCATGATGCCCGGGCGCACCCAGTCGCTCTTGATGCTCGGCCAGCCCAGCACCGCCGGGGAGTTGCGCAGGCTGCACTCGGCGGCCAGGCCCTGGCGCGCGGCCTCGAACACGGCGACCTGCTGCTCGGTGGCGGCGGCATCGAGTTCGTCGGCGCGGGCGAAGTGGCTCATCAGCACGATGCGCGACACCTTGCCACTGGCCAGCAGACGCTGGTAGGCGTCGTGGTAATCCTTGGGGTGCACGCCGACGCGGTGCATGCCGGTGTCCATCTTCAGCCAGATGGTCAGCGGCTTGCGCACCGAGGTCTGCTCGAGCGCTTCCAGCTGCCACAGCGAATGCACCACGCACCACAGGTCGTGCTCGGCGATCAGCGCCAGCTCGCTGGCCTCGAAGAAGCCTTCGAGCAGCAGCACCGGTGCCTTGATGCCCGCCGCGCGCAGCTCCAGGGCTTCCTCGATGCAGGCCACGGCAAAACCGTCGGCCTCGGTCTCGAGCGCCAGGGCGCAACGCACCGCGCCATGACCATAGGCGTCGGCCTTGACCACGGCCAGGGCCTTGGCGCCGGTCAGCTCACGGGCCAGGCGGTAGTTGTGACGGAGGGCTTGGAGGTCGATCAGGGCACGGGCGGGACGCATGGCGGCAGCCTTCTGGCAGTTCTGGTTATCGATAAAGCCCCGGCGCGGCAGATGGGGGTAGGTACCCACCGCGCCGGGGTGAGGGAACAGGTGAATCGGTGTGGGCTTTTTCGCGGGTAAACCCGCTCCCACAGGGGACTGCACAAAACCTGTGGGAGCGGGTTTACCCGCGAAAGGGCCGGCGCAGACGCCCGCTTACTGGTGCGCAGGCGCCGGCTGGCCATGCTTGGCGATCTCGCGGCTGTTGCCATAACGCGAGATGTCCAGGCCTTCGGCACTGATCTGCGGTTTCTTGCGCGCGATCAGGTCTGCCAGCAGGCGACCGGAACCGCAAGCCATGGTCCAGCCCAGGGTGCCGTGACCGGTGTTGAGGAACAGGTTACGGAACTTGGTCGCCCCGACGATCGGGGTGCCGTCCGGGGTGGCCGGGCGCAGGCCGGTCCAGAAGCTCGCCTGGCTCAGGTCGCCGCCGCGAGGATAAAGGTCGTTGACGATCATCTCCAGCGTTTCGCGTCGACGCGGGTTCAGCGACAGGTCAAAACCGGCGATCTCGGCCATGCCGCCGACACGGATGCGGTCGTCGAAACGGGTGATGGCGACCTTGTAGGTCTCGTCCAGGATGGTCGAGGTCGGCGCCATGTCGCCATTGGTGATCGGCACGGTCAGCGAGTAGCCCTTGAGCGGGTAGACCGGGGCCTTGATGCCCAAAGGCTTGAGCAGTTGCGGCGAGTAGCTGCCCAGGGCCAGCACGTAGCGGTCGGCGGTTTCCAGCTTGCCGTCGATCCACACGCCATTGATGCGGTCGCCGGCGACGTCCAGGCGCTGGATGTCCTGGCCGAAGCGGAACTCGACGCCCAGCTTGATGGCCATGTCGGCGAGCTTGGTGGTGAACAGCTGGCAGTCGCCGGTCTGGTCGTTGGGCAGGCGCAGGGCACCGGCGAGGATATCCTTCACCCCGGCCAGGGCCGGTTCGACGCGGGCGATGCCGTCGCGGTCGAGCAGCTCGTAGGGCACGCCGGACTGTTCCAGCACGGCGATGTCCTTGGCCGCGGCGTCGACCTGGGCCTGGGTGCGGAACAGCTGGGTGGTGCCCAGGCTGCGGTTTTCGTAGGCAATGCCGGTTTCGGCGCGCAGCTCGTCGAGGCAGTCGCGGCTGTACTCGGACAGGCGCACCATGCGCTCCTTGTTCACCGCGTAGCGGCTGGCGGTGCAGTTGCGCAGCATCTGCGCCATCCACAGGTACTGGTCGACGTCGCCGGTCAGCTTGATGGCCAGGGGCGCGTGGCGCTCCAGCAGCCACTTGATGGCCTTGAGCGGCACGCCCGGGGCGGCCCAGGGCGAGGCATAGCCGGGCGAGATCTGGCCTGCGTTGGCGAAGCTGGTTTCCATGGCCACCGCCGGCTGGCGATCGACCACCGTGACCTCGAAACCTTGCCGGGCCAGATAGTAGGCACTGGCGGTACCGATCACACCGCTACCAAGTACCAGAACTCGCATTGTTGTATCCCTCGCACGCGGCTCGCCGCAGTCTTTTGTTGAAATGGCATGGATGCGCGCAGTATATGAATCTCCGACCAGTGCTATTCACTATATAAGTAGCTATATTTGGCGAGAATTCTCGGCAAAATCGCCTTTCACGGAGGGGCATCCCCTATGAGAACCCAGCACCAGAGCAAACGTGAACTGGACAAGATCGACCGCAACATCCTGCGGATCCTGCAGAATGACGGGCGTATTTCCTTCACCGAACTGGGCGAGAAGGTCGGGCTGTCCACCACCCCTTGCACCGAGCGCGTGCGGCGCCTGGAGCGCGAGGGGATCATCATGGGCTACAACGCCCGGCTCAATCCGCAGCACCTGAAGGGCAGCCTGCTGGTGTTCGTCGAGATCAGCCTGGACTACAAGTCCGGCGACACCTTCGAGGAGTTCCGCCGCGCCGTGCTCAAGCTGCCCCATGTGCTGGAATGCCACCTGGTGTCGGGCGACTTCGACTACCTGGTGAAGGCGCGGATCTCGGAGATGGCCTCGTACCGCAAGCTGCTCGGCGACATCCTGCTCAAGCTGCCCCACGTACGCGAGTCGAAGAGCTATATCGTGATGGAAGAGGTAAAAGAGAGCCTGTGCCTGCCGATCCCGGACTGAGGCTTCAGACCAGCACCTGACGGGTCGTGGCGATGAACTGGTGGACCAGTTGCTCGGCCGCGGGCTCGATGGGTTGCGCCGGCCCTCGACCACGGGGGCAGGCCAGGCGCGGGGTGGTGCCGAACAGGCGGCAGATCATCGGGCGCTCTGCATAGACCGTGCAGCCGTTCGGCCCAAGGTGCACGCAGTCCAGGCGCTCCAGGGCGGCGTCCTGCTCGGCCTGGGTCTTGCGCGGCAGGCGGGCCATCTCCTCGGCGGACGTGGTGACCGGGCCGCAGCAATCGTGACAGCCGGGCTCGCACTCGAACGAGGGAATGAGTTCGCGCAGGAAGTGGATCTTGTGGCGGTTGCAGGACATGACCAAGGACAGTGCGATGAATGAGGTTGAATTATAAGCCCAATCGCGGGGCAAGCCCGCTCCCACGCTTACGTACTGGCGTGGGAGCGGCGGTGCGCCGATGCGACTTGCCCCGCGATTGGGCAGTTGCCTATCCTCCCCCTTTCGTCTCAACCCAGGAATCGCCCCATGGTCCACAGCGCGCAGCACGCCGCCTCCTACTACGCCGCCAGCAGCGCGCCACACCCAGACCATCCGTTCCTGCAAGGCGAGCACAGCGCTGACGTATGCATTGTCGGCGGCGGCTACTCGGGCCTGAACACCGCCATCGAACTGGCCGAGCGCGGTTTCTCGGTGATCCTCCTGGAAGCCCGCAAGCTTGGCTGGGGCGCCAGCGGCCGCAACGGTGGCCAGCTTATCCGTGGCGTCGGCCACGGCCTCGAGCAGTTTCTCCCGGTGATCGGTGAAGAAGGCGTGCGCAGCCTGAAGCTGATGGGCCTGGAAGCCGTGGAAATCGTCCGCGACCGCGTCGAGCGCCATGGCATCGACTGCGACCTGACCTGGGGCTACTGCGACCTGGCCAACAAACCCGCCGAACTGGAAGGCTTCGCCGAGGACGCCGAGGAACTGCGCAGCCTGGGTTATCGTCACGAACTGCGCCTGGTGCAGCCCGGCGACATGCACTCGGTGGTGGGTTCCGAGCGCTATGTCGGTGGCCTGGTCGACATGGGTTCGGGCCACCTGCACCCGCTCAACCTGGCACTCGGCGAAGCCGCCGTGGCCAGCCGCCTGGGCGTCGGCCTGTACGAGCAGTCTGAAGTGACCCGCATCGAGTATGGCCCCGAGGTGAAGGTACACACCGCCCAGGGCCGGGTGCGCGCCAAGACCCTGGTGCTGTGCTGCAACGCCTACCACAACGACCTCAACCGCGAGCTGGGCGGAAAGGTGCTGCCCGCTGGCAGCTACATCATCGCCACCGAGCCCCTGGGCGAAGAACGCGCCCGCCAGCTGCTGCCGCAGAACATGGCGGTGTGCGACCAGCGCGTGGCGCTGGACTACTACCGCCTGTCTGCTGACCAGCGTCTGCTGTTCGGCGGCGCCTGCCACTACTCCGGGCGCGACCCGCAGGACATCGCCGCCTACATGCGGCCGAAGATGCTCAAGGTGTTCCCGCAACTGGCCGATGTGCGCATCGACTACCAGTGGGGCGGCATGATCGGCATCGGCGCCAACCGCCTGCCGCAGATCGGCCGTCTGGCCTGCCAGCCCAACGTCTACTATGCCCAGGCCTATTCCGGTCATGGACTCAACGCCACCCACCTGGCCGGGCGCCTGCTCGGCGAGGCCATCAGCGGCCAGCAGGCTGGTCGTTTCGATCTGTTCGCCAAGGTGCCACACACCACCTTCCCCGGCGGCAAGCTGCTGCGCTCGCCGCTGCTGGCACTGGGGATGCTCTGGTATCGGCTCAAGGAACTGGTTTGAGTCGAATTCAGCACACCCCTGTAGGAGCGGCCTTGTGCCGCGAAAGGGCCGCAGCGCGGCCCCAGGGTCTCGAATCAGACTGAAGATTGCCGGGGCTGCTGTGCAGCCCTTTCCGGCCGGTCCGACGCCTCGGCAAGGCCGCACCTACAGGAGATCGGCTCAATCCTTCCAGAAGGGTTTGCGCCCTTCCTGTCGCGCCTGTTCCCAGGTCAGTCCGATATCGCGCAACTGCCGATCATCCAGTTGCAACAGCGCCTTTCGGGTCCGCCAGCGATGCAGCATCAGGCCCCAACGACTCAGGCCGGCCGGCGCATTGAAGACCTTGGGCCGCTGCCCAGCCTCGAGCTCATCAGGCAACAGTTGCAAGCGCACATCGCTCAAGCCACCCATCACTGCGTTCTCCCATCAGTTGATACCGTGGAGAAAGCATGCACCCTCGTGCCCTCGACAATACAGGCTCAACGGAGGCTTATTATTCCCATACAGAATTGGCAAAAAGTCAGTTGAATGAAGTATTTTCCAACAATCTGTATCGGTCATCGACCCGCAAACGCGTAGGAGTATGCCGTGACGCTCTACCTCAACCTCGCCGAACTGCTCGGCTCGCGTATCGAGCAAGGCCTCTACCGCCCCGGCCAGCGCCTGCCCTCGGTGCGCGCCCTGAGCGTCGAGCACGGCGTGAGCCTGAGCACCGTCCAGCAGGCCTACCGCCTGCTGGAGGACAACGGCCTGGTATCGCCTCGGCCCAAGTCCGGCTATTTCGTCGCCGAGGATCGCCAGCTCCCGGCCCTGCCCGACATCAGTCGCCCCGCCCAGCGGCCTGTGGATATCTCCCAGTGGGAACAGGTGCTGGAACTGGTCCGCGCCACCCCGCGCCCGGATGTGATCCAGCTCGGTCGCGGCATGCCCGACGTCGACAGCCCCACGCTCAAGCCACTGTTGCGCAGCCTGGCGCAGATCAGCCGACGCATGGACATGCCTGGCCTGTATTACGACAACATCCACGGCAACGCCCAGCTGCGCGAGCAGATCGCCAGGCTGATGCTCGACTCCGGCTGCCGCCTGGGCCCGGCCGACCTGGTGGTGACCACTGGCTGCCACGAAGCGCTGTCGTGCAGCATTCGCGCGGTGTGCCAGCCCGGCGACATCGTCGCGGTCGATTCGCCCAGCTTCCACGGCGCCATGCAGACACTGAAGGGCCTGGGCATGAAAGCCCTGGAGATCCCCACCGACCCGATCACCGGCATCAGCCTGGAGGCCCTGGAGCTGGCCCTTGAACAGTGGCCGATCAAGCTCATCCAGATCACCCCAAGCTGCAACAACCCGATGGGCTACATCATGCCCGAGGCACGCAAGAAGGCCCTGCTGACCCTCGCCCAGCGCTACGACGTGGCGATCCTCGAGGACGATGTGTATGGCGATCTGGCGTACACCTACCCACGCCCGCGCACCATCAAGTCGTTCGACGACGATGGCCGCGTGCTGCTCTGCAGTTCGTTCTCCAAGACCCTGGCCCCGGGCCTGCGGGTCGGCTGGGTAGCCCCTGGGCGCTACCTGGAGCGGGTGCTGCACATGAAGTACATCAGCACCGGCAGCACCGCCTGCCAACCGCAGCTGGCGATTGCCGACTTCATCGCCGAAGGCCACTACCAGCCGCACCTGCGGCGCATGCGCAGCCAGTACCAGCGCGGCCGCGACCAGATGTGCGACTGGGTGACCCGCCACTTCCCGCCGGGCACCCGCGCCAGCCGCCCGCAGGGTGGCTTTATGCTGTGGGTTGAATTGCCGGAAAGTTTCGATACGCTGCGCCTGAACCGCGCTTTACTGGAGCAGGGCGTGCAGATTGCCGTGGGCAGCATCTTCTCGGCCTCGGGCAAGTACCGCAACTGCCTGCGCATGAACTTCGCCGCCCGGCCCACGGCGCAGATCGAAGCCGCCGTGCGCAAGGTCGGTGAAACCGCCCTTCGTCTACTGGAGGCCGAGCACGGCGACGGGTAACGTTGCGCCGCCTGCCGTTGTCCAACCCCATAAGCCCTTGCTGCACAGGACGATCCACCCTTGAGACTCCAGCGAGCCTTGCCTCTGCTGTTGATACTGCTGCTCGGCCTGACGGGTTGTGCCAGCGTCGGCACGCCCCGTGAAGTCAGCCAGGCCCTGCCGGCCGGCGACTCGGCGTTCGGCCGCTCAGTGCAGCGCCAGGCCGCGCCCTATGAAGGACGCTCAGGCTTCCGCCTGCTGCCCAACAGCAACGAGGCGTTCCGCGCCCGCGCCGAGCTGATCCGCAACGCCCGGACAAGCATCGACCTGCAGTACTACATCGTCCATGACGGCCTCAGTACCCGCGCCCTGGTCCACGAACTGCTGCGCGCTGCCGACCGCGGCGTACGCGTGCGCATCCTGCTCGACGACACCACCAGCGATGGCCTGGACAGCCTGATGGGCACCCTCGCCGCCCACCCGAACATCCACATCCGTGTGTTCAACCCGCTGCACCTGGGGCGCAGCACCGGCGTCACCCGCGCCGTGGGGCGGCTGTTCAACCTGTCGCGCCAGCACCGGCGCATGCACAACAAGCTGTTCCTGGTGGACAACAGCATGGCTATCGTCGGCGGTCGCAACCTGGGCGACGAGTACTTCGACGCCGAGCCCAATCTCAACTTCACCGACATCGACCTGCTCGGCGTGGGCCCGGTGGCCGAGCAGCTCGGCCACAGTTTCGACCAGTACTGGAACAGCGCCCTGAGCCGCCCCATCAGCGACTTCCTCTGGCGCCAGCCCGATGCCGACGACCTGTTCGCCAGCCGCCAGCGCCTGGAGGTGTCGCTGGCCGAGGCGCGGGTCGAGCGCAAGGCGCTGTACGACCGCCTGATGGCCTACCAGTCGCAGCCGCGCCTGGACGTATGGCGCAACGAGCTGATCTGGGCCCACAGCCAAGCCTTGTGGGATGCCCCAAGCAAGGTGCTGGCGGACGACGAGCCGGATCCACGATTGCTGATGAGCCGACAGTTGGCTCCGGAACTGAACGGTGTGCACAAGGAACTGATCCTGGTCTCGGCCTACTTTGTCCCGGGCGAACCGGGGCTGCTGTACCTGACCAGCCGCGCCGACGCCGGCACCTCGGTGAAACTGCTGACCAACGCCCTTGAAGCCACCGACGTACCTGCCGTGCACGGTGGCTACGCGCCCTACCGCCGCGCCCTGCTCGAGCATGGCGTGCAACTCTACGAGCTGCGCCGCCAGCCCGGCGCCCCTCGGCCACGCCTGGGCTTGCATGGCAGCTCCGATTCGAGCCTGCACAGCAAGGCCATGGTGTTCGACCGGCGCAAGACCTTCATCGGTTCGTTCAACTTCGACCCGCGCTCGGTACTGTGGAACACCGAGGTCGGGGTGCTGGTGGACAGCCCGGAGCTGGCCGAATACACCCGCGACCTGGCCGTGCAGGGCATGGCTCCGGCGCTGAGCTACGAGGTGAAGCTGGTGGACGGGAAACTGGTCTGGGCGACCGAGGACAACGGCCAGCGGCATGTGCTGGTGACCGAGCCCGGAGGGATATGGCGACGCTTCAATGCCTGGATCAGCAAGGCGGTCGGGCTGGAGAAGATGTTGTAGAACGCATCGCGGGGCAAGCCCGCTCCCACGCCGGTCGTGGGAGCGGGCTTGCCCCCGCGACTACCATCGATCAGGCCGACGCCGGCTCGAAGGCATCCCGCCGCCGGGTCAGCAGCACCAACCCCGCCGCCCCCACCGCCATCAGCAACGGCAGCGCATGCCCGCTGATCCACTGGCTCCCCGCCCCGGCCAGCAACGGCCCAAGCAGGCAACCGATGCCCCACAGCTGCGCCACATGGGCATTGGCCCGCACCAGCTCATCATCCCGGTAGCGTTCGCCAATCAGCACCAGCGACAGGGTGAACAAGCCACCCGCACTGGCACCGAACAGCACCCACAGCGGCCAGATCACCGGTGTGTGCAACAGCAAGGGGATCGCCAGGCTGGAAACCAGCAAGGTCAGCGCGCAGCCACTGAACAACGTGCGCCGCGACATGCGGTCGGCCAGGGCGCCAATCGGCAATTGCAGAACCGCGTCACCCACCACCACGGTGCTGACCATGAACAACGCCACCTCCGTGGTGAACCCTTGCTGCAGGCAGTACACCGGCAGCAACGTCAGGATCATCGCCTCGAACGCCGCGAACAGCGCGATGGCCCAGGCGATCACCGGCAATCGTCGGCAGAAGCCGAACAGGTCACTGAAGGTCACGCTGCACGCCTCGGTGGTCGGCGCCCCTCCCCGACCCAGCAAAATCAAAGGCGCAACCAGCAGCAGGCCGGTCGCGGCCCAGAAACCGAAGTCGTCGTCCGAGCCGAGGAAACCCAGCACCAGCGGCCCGGCCAGCTGGCTCAGGGCATAGCTGCTGCCATACAGCGCCACCAGCCGCCCGCGCCACTGCTCGACCACCAGTTGGTTGATCCAGCTTTCGCCGAGGATGAACACCACGGTCAGCGACATGCCGATCATCAGGCGCAGCAGCAGCCACAAGGGGTAGCTGGGCAGCAGCGCCACCAGGGCAATGGATACCGCGCCGCCCCACAAGCACAGGCGCATGGCCGCAGGCACGCCGACCCAACCGGCCAGACGACTGGCTACCGCGGCCCCCACCAGCACGCCCAGCGCCGGCATCGCCGCCATCACGCCGATGGCGAACCCGCCGTAGCCCCAGCCCTCCAGGCGCAAGGACACCAGCGGCATGCTCACGCCGAGGGCAAGCCCGACACTGAGCACCGACGCCAGCACGGCAAAGTAGGTTCCCCAACGCATAGTGGCCTCCGGGTAATAAATCTGGCAAAAAGCATCGCGGGGCAAGCCCGCTCCCACGACTGACGTGGGAGCGGGCTTGCCCCGCGAAAAGGCGCTACCTGATTACAGCTTGATCCAGGTCGCCTTCAGCTCGGTGTACTTCTCCAGGGCGTGCAGCGACTTGTCACGGCCGTTGCCCGACTGCTTGAAGCCACCAAACGGCGCGGTCATGTCGCCGCCGTCGTACTGGTTGACCCAGACGCTGCCGGCGCGCACGGCACGGGCAGTCTTGTGGGCCTTGGAGATGTCCGCGGTCCAGATGCCGGCGGCCAGGCCATACGGCGTGTCGTTGGCGATGGCGATGGCTTCCTCGGCGGTGTCGAAGGTGATCACCGACAGCACCGGGCCGAAGATCTCTTCCTTGGCGATCTTCATGGCGTTGGTCACGCCGTCGAAGATGGTCGGCTCGACATAGGTGCCACCGGTCTCTTCGAGGATGCGCTTGCCACCGGCCAGCAGCTTGGCGCCGTCCTGGTGACCGGCGTCGATGTACGACAGCACGGTGTTCATCTGCTGGGTGTCGACCAGCGCGCCGACGGTGGTCGCCGGATCCAGCGGGTTGCCTGGCTTCCAGGCCTTGAGGGCCTCGACCACCATGGGCAGGAACTTGTCCTTGATCGAGCGCTCGACCAGCAGGCGCGAACCCGCGGTGCAGACCTCGCCCTGGTTGAAGGCGATGGCGCTGGCGGCGGCCTCGGCGGCGGCCTGCAGGTCAGGGGCGTCGGCGAAGACGATGTTCGGGCTCTTGCCGCCGGCTTCCAGCCAGACGCGCTTCATGTTCGACTCGCCCGCGTAGACCATCAACTGCTTGGCGATCTTGGTGGAGCCGGTGAACACCAGGGTATCGACATCCATGTGCAGGGCCAGGGCCTTGCCCACGGTGTGGCCGTAGCCTGGCAGCACGTTCAGCACGCCCGCCGGGATACCGGCCTCGATGGCCAGCTGGGCGATGCGGATGGCGGTCAGCGGCGACTTTTCCGACGGTTTCAGGACGATGGAGTTACCAGTGGCCAGGGCCGGGCCCAGCTTCCAGCAGGCCATCAGCAGCGGGAAGTTCCACGGTACGATGGCACCGACCACGCCTACTGGCTCGCGGGTCACCAGGCCCAACTGATCGTGCGGGGTCGGGGCGACTTCGTCGTAGACTTTGTCGATGGCTTCGGCAGTCCAGTGGATGGCCTGGGCTGCACCCGGAATGTCGATGGAGGAGGAGTCACCGATCGGCTTGCCCATGTCGAGGGTTTCGAGCAGGGCCAGTTCCTCGACGTGCTTGCGCAGCAGGTCGGCGAAGCGGATCAGCTTGGCCTTGCGCTTGGCCGGGGCCAGGCGCGACCAGACGCCGGATTCGAACACGGCGCGGGCGTTGTCGACGGCGCGGTTGGCGTCGGCCAGGTCGCAGCTGGCGACCTTGGCCAGGAAGCGTCCGTCCACCGGGCTCAGGCAGTCGAAGGTTTCACCGGATGCGGCATCGGTGTATTCGCCGTTGATGAAGGCGCGGCCTTCGATCTTCAGTTGCTGGGCACGCTGTTCCCAGTCCGCACGAGTCAGGGTGGTCATAGGAAACTCCTCTCTTGTTAAGGTGCAACGCCGCACTGAGGACTCACGGGCGCTGTCAGAAATTCTGGCCGGGCGACGAACGCACACCGGCATCCGACACCCTAAACCAGGGCGGACAAACTATCAATATATTTGACACGAATGGCCTAAACGCCTACTGATGTGCATTTTATTAAACAACAACAGGGTAATCACCATGAGCATCGCCAGTATCGTCGACTTTGCCCAGGTTCTCACCGAGGCCGAACGCTACCGCCCGGCGGCGGAGAAAATCCTCAAGGGCGAGCCTGACCAGGCTGTCTACAACCACTATTCCAGCCCTTGCGGCCAGTTCGCCGCCGGCGTCTGGGAGGGCGAGGTGGGCCAGTGGACGGTGAGCTATACCGAACACGAGTACTGCGAGATCGTCCAGGGCGTGTCGGTGCTGCGCGACCAGGAAGGCAACGCCAAGACCCTGCGTGCCGGTGATCGGTTCGTCATTCCGGCCGGCTTCAAGGGCACCTGGGAAGTGCTGGAGCCCTGCCGCAAGATCTATGTGCTGTTCGAGCAAAAGTAACCTTGTGGGAGCGGGCTAGCCCCGCGACTGCTGATTCGCAGGCATAAAAAAACCCGCCACCTTGCGGTAGCGGGTTTTTTCAGGTCGCCGATCAATTACTTGATCTTGGCTTCCTTGTACACCACGTGCTTGCGGACGACCGGATCGTATTTCTTGATCTCGATCTTGTCCGGAGTGGTGCGCTTGTTCTTGTCGGTGGTGTAGAAGTGGCCGGTGCCGGCACTCGAAACCAGACGGATCAATTCACGCATGACGTTCTCCTTAGAACTTTTCGCCGCGAGCGCGCAGCTCGGCCAGCACTACGTCGATACCACGCTTGTCAATGACGCGCATGCCTTTGGCGGATACGCGCAGACGCACGAAACGCTTCTCGGACTCAACCCAGAAACGGTGGTGCTGCAGGTTCGGCAGGAAACGACGACGGGTTTTGTTGTTTGCGTGGGAAATGTTGTTCCCGGTTACTGGACCCTTACCAGTAACTTGACAGACTCTCGACATGACTCAGCCCTCTAAAACCACATGCCCAACCCGGCATGGGTTGGCCGCTTAATCTCTCAGTCTTTGGCGCCAGGCGCCGTGATTCTGGAGGTCTTATCGACCGTATCCGCTGACGCGACAGGCCGAGCCCCTAGAAAAGAGCGCTGCTTTATACCAGAAAGACTCTGCCACAACAACAGAAGATGAGTATTCCGGTCGGGCCGAGCGCGCCCGGGCAGCATAACGACTGGGGCGGGAAGCTGTCGACCGCCCGTCGCCGAATTAATGCGAAAGGGTGTGGTCATTTGCCCATGTCCGCACTAGGGTAGGACATTTCCTGAATTTTCCAGACTGCACCGGCAGATGGGCCACCGACCAGCCAAGGAGTCACCATGCGTGCCGCCGCCCTATCCCTCCTGTTCACCACCCTGTGCGCCGGCGGCCTGGCCCAGGCCGCACCGCTGTCGGTGTGCACCGAAGCCAGCCCGGAGGGCTTCGACGTGGTGCAGTACAACTCGCTGACCACCACCAATGCGTCGGCCGATGTGCTGATGAACCGCCTGGTCGAGTTCGACGCCGGCCTCGGCAAGGTGGTGCCGAGCCTGGCCGAAAGCTGGACGGTGTCGGCCGATGGCCTGATCTACGACTTCAAGCTGCGCCAGGGCGTGCAGTTCCACACCACGGCGTACTTCAAGCCGAGCCGCGAGCTGGACGCCGACGACGTGCTGTTCAGCTTCCAGCGCATGCTCTACCCGGCCCACGCCTGGCACAAGACCGCCCCGGGCGGCTACCCGCACGCCCAGTCGCTGCAGCTGGGCAGCCTGATCAAGGCGATCGACGCACCCGACCCGCACACCGTGCGCTTCACCCTGACCCACGCCGACGCCACCTTCCTGGCCACCCTGAGCATGGGCTTCGCCTCGATCTACTCCGCCGAGTACGCCGACAAGCTGCTCAAGGCCGGCACCCCGGACAAGCTCAACAGCCAGCCGGTGGGGACCGGGCCGTTCGTCTTCCAGCGCTTCCAGAAAGACGCCGTGGTGCGCTTGCGCGCCAACCCCGAGTACTTCGCCGGCAAGCCGTCCGTCGACCCGCTGATCTACGCCATCACCCCGGACGCCAACGTGCGCCTGCAGAAGCTCAAGCGCGGCGAGTGCCAGGTGGCCCTGTCGCCCAAGCCACTGGACATCGCCGAGGCCGGCAAGGACGGCAACCTGAAAGTGGTGACCACACCGGCGTTCATGACCGCCTTCGTCGCCATCAACAGCCAGCACCCGCCACTGGACAAACCCGAGGTACGCCAGGCGATCAACCTGGCCTTCGACAAGGCCGCCTACCTGAAGGCGGTGTTCGAAGACACCGCCACCGCCGCCAACGGCCCCTATCCGCCGAACACCTGGAGCTACGCCAAGGACCTGCCCGGCTATGCCCTGGACCAGAAGAAGGCAAAGGCGCTGCTGGCCAAGGCCGGCCTGGCCAAGGGCTTCGAAACCACGATCTGGACCCGACCGGCGGGCAGCCTGCTCAACCCCAACCCCAGCCTCGGCGCGCAGATGCTCCAGGCGGACCTGGCCAAGGTCGGCATCAAGGCCGAGATCCGCACCATCGAATGGGGCGAGCTGATCCGCCGCGCCAAGGCCGGCGAGCACGACCTGCTGTTCATGGGCTGGGCCGGCGACAACGGCGATCCGGACAACTTCCTCAGCCCGCAATTTGCCTGCGCGGCGGTCAAGTCCGGGACCAACTTCGCGCGCTTCTGCGACAGCCGCCTGGACCAGTTGATCAATGCCGGGCGCACCACCAACGACCAGAGCGTGCGCAGCCGCCTGTACCAGCAGGCGCAGACGCTGATCCAGCAGCAGGCGCTGTGGCTGCCACTGGCGCATCCGACGGCGGCGGCGCTGCTGCACAAAGGGGTCGAGGGTTATCAGGTGAGTCCGTTCGGGCGGCAGGATTTCAGCAAGATCGCCGTCAGCCGTTGACGTATGCGCAACCTGAACCGACCCCTTCGCGGGTAAACCCGCTCCCACAGGTAACGCGCAAATCCTGTGGGAGCGGGTTTACCCGCGAAAGGGCCGGTGCAGCTTGCCCACGACTAACCTGCCAACCACCCATGCTCGAGCATCGACAACGGCTCGCCATCGCCGACGATGACATGGTCCATCACCCGCACATCGATTAGCGCCAGCGAGCGCTTGAGCATCAACGTCAGATGCACGTCATCCTGGCTCGGCTCGCAATTGCCCGACGGATGGTTATGACAGAGGATCAGCGCCGCCGCGTTGTGCAGCAAGGACCGGCGCACGACCTCGCGGGGATAGATGCTCGCGCGGTCGATGGTGCCGCGGAACAGAATCTCGAACGCCAACGGTCGGTGCTTGGTGTCCAGAAATAGGCAGCCAAACACCTCGCTGGACTCGTGCCGCAGCATTGACTTGAGATAGCGCCGCACCGAGGCCGGACTCTCCAGGACCGACGCACGCTCGATGTGTTCGTCCAGATAGCGCCTGCCGATCTCCAACAACGCCTGCAACTGCGCATACCGCACCGGCCCCAGGCCTGGCTCGCGCAGCACCTTGGCGCGGTCCGCCTCGAGGAACTGCCGAAGCCCGCCGAACTTCGCCAACAGGCCACGGGCGAGATCGAGCACATTGCGCCCGGCAACCCCCGAGCCCAGCAGCACGGCCAGCAACTCCGCGTCCGAAAGGACCGACGCGCCCCGTTGCAACAGCTTTTCTCTCGGCCGCTCCTCAGCCGGCCACTCCCTGATGTTCATTTCCCCTCCTCGCCTGCCACTACGGCCCTTTTGGGCGCTGTGTTAATCTAGTTCGCTTCGAAAATGCGACGATCTGCCGCAGGCAGCTATCGTCGCCGCCCGCTTTCACTGGAATAAGGCAAGGCCTATGCAGCGGTTGTATCGCAAGCGCATCGTTCTCGGCGTGGGTGGCGGCATCGCCGCCTACAAGAGCGCCGAGCTGATTCGCCGACTCCTGGAACACGGCGCGCAGGTGCGCGTGGTCATGACCCGTGGTGGCGCCGAGTTCATCACCCCGCTCACGCTGCAGGCGCTGTCCGGCCACCCGGTGCACATGGACCTGCTCGACCCCGCCGCCGAAGCAGCCATGGGCCATATCGAGCTGGCCAAATGGGCCGACCTGGTGCTGATCGCCCCGGCCACCGCCGACCTGATGGCGCGCATGGCCCAGGGCATGGCCGACGACCTGCTGACCACCCTGGTGCTGGCCACCGACGCCACCGTGGCCGTCGCCCCGGCGATGAACCAGGCCATGTGGCGCGACCCGGCCACCCAGGCCAACCTCGAGCTGCTCAAAAGTCGCGGCATCCAGGTGTTCGGCCCGGCCTCCGGCAGCCAGGCCTGTGGCGACGTCGGCCTGGGCCGCATGCTCGAGGCCACGGACCTGGCCTGGTGCGCCGCCGAGAGCTTCAAGCGCCAGGCCCTGACCGGCAAGCACGTACTGATTACCGCCGGGCCGACCCAAGAAAACATCGACCCGGTGCGCTACATCACCAACCATAGTTCAGGGAAGATGGGCTTCGCCCTGGCCGAGGCCGCCGCCGAAGCCGGGGCCCGGGTGACCCTCGTCACCGGCCCCGTGCACCTGCAGACGCCCGACCGGGTCAGCCGCATCGACGTGGTCAGCGCGCGGGACATGCTCGCGGCCTGCGAGGCGGCCATGCCCTGCGACCTGTTCATCGCCTCGGCCGCGGTCGCGGACTACCGCCCGGAAGTCGTCGCCCCACAGAAGCTCAAGAAGGATCCCACCACAGGCGACGGCATGCTGCTGCAGATGGTGCGCAATCCCGATATCCTTGCGACCATTGCCGGTCGGCCTGATCGCCCGTTCAGCGTGGGCTTCGCCGCCGAAACCGAGCACCTGCTCGACTACGCCACGCGCAAGCTCAAGGACAAGAACCTCGACCTGATCGTCGCCAATGATGTGGCCAACCCCAGCATCGGCTTCAACAGCGAGGAAAATGCACTGACCGTGATCGACCGCCAGCAGCACCAGACCCTCTTCGCGCAGACCAGCAAGGGCAAGATCGCCCGCCAGCTGGTTGCCTTCATCGCCGAACGGCTCAACCAGGTTCAATAAGTTACATGCACGCTCTTCAAGCCAAGATCCTCGACCCACGCCTGGGCACCGAATTCCCCCTGCCGCAGTACGCCACCCCCGGCTCCGCCGGCCTGGACCTGCGCGCCCTGCTCAAGGAGGACACCGTCCTCGAGCCGGGCCAGACCCTGCTGATCCCCACCGGCCTGTCGGTGTACATCGGCGACCCGGGCCTGGCGGCCATGATCCTGCCGCGCTCGGGCCTGGGCCATAAGCACGGCATCGTGCTGGGCAACCTGGTCGGCCTGATCGACTCGGACTACCAGGGCGAGCTGATGGTCTCCTGCTGGAACCGCGGCAACACGCCGTTCACCATCACCGTCGGCGAGCGCATCGCCCAGCTGATCCTGGTGCCGGTGGTGCAGGCGCACTTCGACATCGTCGAGCAGTTCGACGAGACCCAGCGCGGTGCCGGCGGCTTCGGTCACTCCGGCACCCGCTGAGCCGACAGCAGACCGCTCGGGCCATGGATGGCGAACTCTCTGGCGAAACCGCCGTCCAAGCGTTCAGTTTGCGCTTGCCCAGAAGCCTTTGACTTATGGAGTCCCCAGAGATGAACGACATGGCCCAGCTGGTCCCCGCACTGCCCGACAGCATCTTCCGCGCCTATGACATCCGCGGCGTGGTCGGCAAGACCCTGCATGCCGAGACCGCCTACTGGATCGGTCGCGCCATCGGCGCCCAGACCCTCGCCCAGGGCGAGCCACAGATTTCGGTCGGCCGTGATGGCCGCCTGTCCGGCCCGATGCTGGTCGAGCAACTGATCAAGGGCCTGGCTGACGCCGGTTGCCAAGTCAGCGATGTCGGCCTGGTGCCGACCCCGGCGCTGTACTTCGCCGCCAACGTGCTCGCCGGCAAGTCCGGGGTGATGCTCACCGGCAGCCACAACCCGTCTGACTACAACGGCTTCAAGATCGTCATCGCTGGCGACACCTTGGCCAACGAGCAGATCCAGGCGCTGCTGACCCGCCTGAAAACCAACGACCTGACCCGTGCCGAAGGCAGCGTGCAGAAGGTCGAGATCCTCGAGCGCTACTTCCAGCAGATCGTCGCCGACGTGAAGCTGGCCAAGCCGCTCAAGGTGGTGGTGGACTGCGGCAACGGCGCGGCCGGCGTCATCGCCCCGCAACTGATCGAAGCCCTGGGCTGCGAAGTGATTCCGCTGTTCTGCGAGGTGGATGGCAACTTCCCCAACCACCACCCGGACCCGGGCAAGCCGGAAAACCTCGAAGACCTGATTGCCAAGGTCAAGGAAACCGGTGCCGACATCGGCCTGGCCTTCGATGGCGACGGTGACCGTGTGGGCGTGGTGACCAACACGGGCAGCATCGTCTACCCGGACCGCCTGCTGATGCTGTTCGCCCAGGACGTGCTGTCGCGCAACCCAGGCGCCGAGATCATCTTCGACGTCAAGTGCACCCGCCGCCTGACCCCGCTGATCGAACAGCACGGTGGCCGCGCACTGATGTGGAAGACCGGCCATTCGCTGATCAAGAAGAAGATGAAGCAGACCGGCTCGCTGCTGGCCGGCGAGATGAGTGGTCACATCTTCATCAAGGAGCGCTGGTACGGTTTCGACGACGGCATCTACAGCGCTGCGCGCCTGCTGGAGATCCTCAGCAAGGCGGGCCAGGACGCCGAAAGCCTGTTCGCGGCGTTCCCGGACGATATTTCCACGCCGGAAATCAATATTGATGTGACCGACGAGGGTAAATTCAGCATCATTGATGCACTGCAACGCGACGCCGACTGGGGCGAAGCCAACCTGACCACCATCGACGGTGTGCGGGTCGACTACCCCCACGGCTGGGGCCTGGTCCGCGCCTCCAACACCACGCCGGTGCTGGTGCTGCGCTTCGAGGCCGACAGCGCGGCAGAGCTCGACCGAATCAAGGCTGTATTCCGCACGCAGTTGCTGCGGGTCCAACCCGGCCTGCAACTGCCGTTCTGACGACTTTACGTTCCTTACCTGGAGCCCTGCATGACCCTCGATCGCGATGCCGCTTCCCATGTAGCCGAGGTTTTGTCCGAAGCACTGCCTTACATCCGCCGCTTCGTCGGCAAGACCCTGGTGATCAAGTACGGCGGCAACGCGATGGAGAGCGAGGAGCTCAAGACCGGCTTCGCCCGTGACATCGTGCTGATGAAGGCCGTGGGCATCAACCCGGTGGTGGTGCACGGTGGCGGGCCGCAGATCGGCGACCTGCTCAAACGCCTGTCGATCGACAGCCACTTCATCGACGGCATGCGCGTCACTGACGCTGCGACCATGGATGTGGTGGAGATGGTCCTGGGCGGCCAGGTGAACAAGGACATCGTCAACCTGATCAACCGCCACGGTGGCAGCGCCATCGGCCTGACCGGCAAGGACGCGGAGCTGATCCGCGCCAAGAAGCTGACCGTCACCCGCCAGACCCCGGAGATGACCACCCCGGAAATCATCGACATCGGCCATGTCGGCGAGGTCGTGAGCGTCAACACCGACCTGCTGAACATGCTGGTCAAGGGCGACTTCATTCCGGTGATCGCACCGATCGGCGTGGGCGCCAACGGCGAGTCCTACAACATCAACGCCGACCTGGTGGCCGGCAAGGTGGCCGAGGCGCTGAAGGCCGAGAAGCTGATGCTGCTGACCAACATCGCCGGCCTGATGGACAAGCAGGGCGAGGTCCTCACCGGACTGACCACCGAGCAGGTCAACGAACTGATCGCCGACGGTACCATCTACGGCGGCATGCTGCCGAAGATCAAATGCGCGCTGGACGCAGTCCAGGGCGGCGTCAACAGCTCGCACATCATCGACGGTCGCGTGCCGAATGCCGTGCTGCTGGAGATCTTCACCGACAGCGGCGTGGGTACCCTGATCACCAACCGCAAGCAGCGCTGATGCACAAGCGCGCCTCGATCAGAGGCGCGCTTGCTTTCTGCCGGGAAATTTCCCACACCAAAGCGGGACCGGTACTACAACCGCCGCCCAAGAATCGCTACTAGCATGGAATCTCCCTACAAGGAGATTCATCCATGACGCAAAAAAACCTGGTCAAATATGGCAGCGACGTTTCCGCTGGCACCTATGCCTGCGCGGATTGCGGCCACAAGTATTCCAACCAGAGCAAGACCTCACTGCCACCCTGCCCCCACTTCAAGCCCATGACCCATCCGCTGCGCGGCTGGAAGATCCTCAGCGGGCAGGGCGACGCGGTGCGCGACCCTTACCCTAACGGCCGCTGACACGCGGACATGAAAAAGGCGACCATCAGGTCGCCTTTTTCGTGCTGCCAACGTCTCAGATGCCGTACTGCGCGCGGTACGCCTCGACCGCCGGCAGGTGCTGCTTGAGCTGAGGATCGTCAGCCAGGAATTCCAGCACCTGGGTCAGCGAGACGATGCTGACCACGGGAATGCCGAAGTCGCGTTCGACTTCCTGGATCGCCGACAGCTCGCCATTGCCGCGCTCTTCGCGGTTCAGCGCGATCAGCACGCCAGCGGCCTTGGCCTGCTGGGCGTTGATGATCTGCATGACCTCGCGGATCGCGGTGCCGGCGGTGATCACATCGTCGATGATCAGCACGTCACCGGCCAGCGGGGCGCCGACCAGGCTGCCGCCCTCGCCGTGATCCTTGGCCTCTTTGCGGTTGAAGCACCACGGCATGTCGAGCTGGTGCTGTTCGGCCAGGGCCACGGCGGTGGCCGCCGCCAGGGGAATGCCCTTGTAGGCCGGGCCGAACAGCACGTCGAAGGGGATCTTGCTGTCGACGATGGCCGCCGCGTAGCAACGCCCCAGCTGGGCCAGCGCGGAACCTGTGTTGAACAGGCCGGCATTGAAGAAGTACGGGCTGGTACGCCCCGATTTCAGGGTGAACTCACCGAAGCGCAGAACGCCGCGATCGATGGCAAAACGGATGAAGTCGCGCTGATACGGCTGCATGAAAGGTCCCGGACACCACGGATTTAGCTAAATGTGTTGAGCTCGGGTATCATACACGCACGAGATTTTTGGGGCCATTTATGCGGATCATCAGTGTGAACGTAAATGGCATTCAGGCTGCGGCCGAGCGTGGATTGCTCAGCTGGCTGCAAGCCCAGAATGCCGACGTCATCTGCCTTCAGGATACCCGCGCCTCGGCCTTTGAACTCGACGACCCAGCTTTCCAGCTCGATGGCTATTTCCTTTACGCCTGCGACGCGGAGGTGCCCACCCAAGGTGGCGTGGCACTGTACTCGCGCATGCAGCCCAAGGCAGTCATCACCGGCCTGGGCTTCGAGACAGCCGACCGCTACGGGCGTTATCTGCAAGCAGATTTCGACAAAGTCAGTATTGCCAGCCTGCTGCTGCCTTCGGGCATGCACGGCGACGAAGACTTGAACCAGAAGTTCAAGTTGATGGACGACTTCGCCAAGTACCTGGACAAGCAGCGTCGCAAGCGTCGCGAATACATCTACTGCGGCTCGTTCTACGTGGCGCAGCAGAAGCTCGACATCAAGAACTGGCGCGACAGCCAGCAGTCGGTCGGCTTCCTGCCGCCGGAACGCGCCTGGATGGACGCCATCGTCGGCGACATGGGTTATGTCGACGCCCTGCGCGAAGTCAGCCGCGAAGGCGACCAGTACAGCTGGTGGCCGGACAACGAGCAGGCCGAGATGCTCAACCTGGGTTACCGGTTCGACTACCAGATCCTCACCCCAGGCCTGCGCCGCTTCGTGCGCAACGCCCGTCTGCCACGCCAGCCGCGCTTCTCCCAGCATGCGCCGCTGATCGTGGACTACGACTGGACGCTGACCATCTGAGTGCTGCCCAGACACGAAAAAGCCGACATTGATGTCGGCTTTTTCGTGTCTACAGGAACTGTCAGTCAGCCAATGCGGCCTGCTGCAGTTCGAAGATCTCGGTCATGCCCTTCTGCGCCAGCGCCAGCATGGCGTTGAAGTCCTCTGGCTGGAACGGCGCGCCCTCGGCGGTGCCCTGCACTTCGATGAAGCCACCGGCGCTGGTCATGACCACGTTCAGGTCGGTCTCGGCGGCGGAGTCCTCGAGGTAGTCGAGGTCGAGCACGGCCTCGCCCTGGTACATGCCCACCGACACCGCGGCGATCATGTGCTTGAGCGGGTTGCCGCCCTTGAGGCCGCCACGCTTCTTGATCACCGCCAGGGCGTCGCACAGGGCGACCATGGCGCCGGTGATCGAGGCGGTGCGGGTGCCGCCGTCGGCCTGGATCACATCGCAGTCGACGTACAGGGTGATGTCGCCGAGCTTGCTCATGTCCAGCGCGGCGCGCAGGGAGCGGCCGATCAGGCGCTGGATTTCGAGGGTGCGGCCACCTTGCTTGCCGCGGCTGGCCTCGCGCTGGTTACGCTCGCCGGTCGAACGCGGCAGCATGCCGTATTCGGCGGTGAGCCAGCCTTGGCCCTGACCTTTGAGGAAGCGGGGAACACCATTCTCGACGCTGACCGTGCAGATGACCTTGGTGTCACCGAACTCGACCAGTACCGATCCCTCGGCGTGCTTGGTGTAGTTGCGGGTAATGCGGATCGAGCGGAGCTGATCGGCGGCGCGACCACTTGGACGTTTCATCTGGGATACCTGTACCGGGACTTTGAATCTGCCGAGCATTATAGAGCCCGCCGCCCGCCGAAGGCACGCCTGTCGTCGTACCCGCGCAGCCTGTCGCCTTTTCCGACAGGCCAGAAGAGGGCCGGTAGCATGGGTGGATTGGGCGCCCGGGCCGCACTGCGCTACAATCCTGCGCCTTGCAGCCGACAGGCTCCCCGTTCACCTGAATACGCGAGGTACTCCCCAT
The DNA here is from genome assembly GCF_019646095.1 of Pseudomonas sp. 2hn. NCBI lineage: Bacteria > Pseudomonadati > Pseudomonadota > Gammaproteobacteria > Pseudomonadales > Pseudomonadaceae > Pseudomonas > Pseudomonas sp. 2hn. The sequence continues at coordinate 5,794,444 of NZ_CP081016.1, forward strand.
GGTGCATAGCATGACCGCTTTTGCTCGTGTCGAGCGCGCTGGCAGCCAAGGCACCCTGGTCTGGGAGCTGCGTTCGGTCAACCACCGCTATCTGGAACCCCACCTGCGCCTGCCCGAGGCGCTGCGCGACCTCGAAGGCGCGGTACGCGAGGGCCTGCGCCAGGGCCTGTCCCGCGGCAAGGTCGAGTGCACCCTGCGCCTGAGCGAGGACAACGCCGGCAAGCCGTTGCAGGTCGACCGCGAGCGCGCCGCGCAACTGGTCGCCGCCGCCGAGACCGTCGCCGGCCTGATCAAGCAGCCGGCGCCGCTCAACCCGCTGGAAGTGCTGGCCTGGCCAGGCGTGCTGGTGGCCGACGCCAACGATCCGCAGGCGCTCAATGCCGAAGCCATCACCCTGTTCGACGAGGCGCTGGCCGAACTCAAGGCGGGCCGTGAGCGCGAAGGCGCCGAACTGGCCCGGCTGATCAACGAGCGCCTGGACAGCATGGCCGGCGAAGTCGCCACCCTGCGCACCCTGGTGCCGCAGATGCTGGCCGCGCAACGGCAGAAGGTCCTCGATCGCTTCGGCGACATGAAGGCCGAGCTCGATCCGCAGCGCCTGGAGCAGGAAATGGTCCTGCTGGCGCAGAAGAGCGACGTTGCCGAGGAGCTGGACCGCCTCAGCACCCACGTCACCGAGGTGCGCCGGGTGCTCAAGTCCGGCGGCGCCGCCGGCCGGCGCCTGGACTTCCTGATGCAGGAGCTCAACCGCGAAGCCAACACCCTCGGCTCCAAGGCCTTCGACCCGCGCAGCACGCAAGCGGCGGTCAACCTGAAGGTGCTGATCGAACAGATGCGTGAACAAGTACAGAATATCGAGTAAGGCCACCCCTACCATGAATCACAGCAGCGGCACCCTCTACATCGTTTCGGCCCCGTCCGGCGCCGGCAAGACCAGCCTGGTCACGGCCCTGATCAAGGACGACGCCAACGTGCGCGTCTCGGTCTCCCACACCACCCGCGCCATGCGTCCGGGCGAGGAGCACGGAGTGAACTACCACTTCGTCGTTCACGAGGAATTCAAGGCATTGATCGCCCAAGGCGACTTCCTCGAGCACGCCGAAGTGTTCGGCAACTTCTACGGCACGTCGCGCAGCGCCCTGCAGGAAACCCTCGACCAGGGCTATGACCTGATCCTGGAGATCGACTGGCAAGGCGCCCAGCAGGTGCGCAAGCTGATGCCCGAGGCGCGTTCGATCTTCATCCTGCCGCCAAGCCAGGAGGCCCTGCGTCAACGGTTGGATGGCCGCGGGCAGGACAGCGAGGAGATCATCGCCGGGCGTATGAAGGAAGCGGTCAGCGAAATGGTGCACTACGACGAGTATGAGTACGTCATCATCAATGACGACTTCGACGTGGCGCTGGAAGAGTTGAAAACCGTGTTCAAGGCCAATCGCCTGCTGCTGAAGAAGCAGCAACAGCGCCATGGTGAGCTGCTGGAACAACTGATCGGCTGAAGATTGCCGGGGCCTCTACGAGGCCCTTTCGCGGCACAAGGCCGCTCCTACAGGTGATCGCATCAGTCCAAATTGACGCGATCGCCTGTAGGAGCGGCCTTGTGCCGCGAAAGGGGCGCAGAGCGCCCCCATGCGTCATTCCTGCAACTGAATGGTCGCCTGCTGACGCAGGGTCGCCCCCAGGAAATACGCAGGCGCCCGCAACCGCGACAGCATCATCAGCACGATCCCCAGTGCCGAGATGATCGCCGCGATCACGAATACCAGCCCCAACCCGCCCACATGCGAGCCGCTGCCGAAGTCCGGCGAAGCGCTGTCGATCGCCGTGCGCACGAAGATCACCGACAGGATCACCCCACCCACCAGCGGGCAGACGCCGCGCATGAAGAAGTGGCGCACGCTGTCGAACAGGCTGCGGCGGAAGTACCACACGCAAGCGAACGCGGTCAGCGAGTAATAGAAGCAGATCATCATGCCCAGGGCGGTGATGGTGTCCGCCAGCACGTTCTCGCTCAAGGTACGCATGGTCACGTAGAACAGGCCCGCGGCGATACCGGCACAGATGGTTGCGTAGCGCGGCGTCTGCGAACGCGGGCAGACCGTGGCGAAGCGCTGCGGCACGGCGCCGTAGTAACCCATGGCGAGCAGGGTGCGCGCCGGCGAGACGAAGGTCGACTGCAGCGAGGCCGCGGTGCTGGCCAGCACCGCGATCGACATCAGGATTGCCAACGGCCCCATGACCGGGCCGGCCAGGTGGGCGAACACGTTCTCCTGGATGCGCGGGTTGCCCAGGCCCAGGCCATCCTCGCTGATCCCGGCAAACTGCAGGGTGGCGATGGCGGTGAGCAGGTACAGGCCAAGGATCAGCAACACCGTCCAGGTGGCGGCCTTGCCCGGCACTTCCTCACTGCCGATCGACTCCTCGCTGACGGTCAGGCACACGTCCCAACCCCAGAAGATGAAGATCGACAACGACAGGCCCGCGGCGAACGCCGAGAACGACTCGACGCCGAACGGGTTGAACCAGGCAAGATCGAATGCCAGCGGTGGCGGCGCCGTCGTCTCGCCGAAGGCGGCGAAGGCGAAGCCGATCAGCACCAGCAGCTGCAAGGCCACCAGGCCGTACTGCACGGTCATGGTGGTGGCCATGCCGCGACAGCAGATCCACACCGCCAGGGCGATGAACACACAACAGGTGGTGACGTTGACCAACAGGTTGTCCGCCAGCGCCGCCAGCTCCTGGTTGCCGGTGATCTGGGCCAGGAACAGGTAGAAGAAGTCCACCGCCACGCCCGCCAGGTTGGACAGCACGATGGTGGTGGCGACCACCAGCCCCCAGCCGCCGATCCAGCCGATCATCGGACCGAAGGCCCGGGCCGACCAGGTGAAGGAGGTGCCGCTGTCGGGCTCGGCCGAGTTCAGCTCGCGGTAACCCAGGGCCACCAGCAGCATCGGCAGGAAGCCGACGATGAACACCGCCGGCAGGTGGGCGCCGACTTCGCGCACGGTCGGGCCGAGCGCGCCGGTCAGGGTGTAGACCGGGGCGATGGTGGAAATGCCCAGCACGACGCTGGCCAGCAGGCCGAGGCGGCCCTTGGCCAGGCCCTTGCTGCGCTGGGTGTTGCCCGAGTCGGACGCCGCGTCGGGTGGGCGTCCGGCTTCTGTGTATTCATTCATGAGTCTGTGCCGTAACTATTGGAATTGTTCTCACAGGCCCGCCGTAGAGGGCCCGCTTTCACTCATTGAAAGCTCGTGGTGGGGGCACGGTCATCCTGGACCTTCGGCTAACGTCAGCGTGTTTCCTGACGCACACCCTCCCGAGCAGCATGGGCAATGCAAGCCTCGCGGAACGCCTCGAACAAGCGCAGCGAGACCGGGTTTTCGGCGAAACGCCATTCAGGGTGCCACTGCACGCCGACTACAAAGCCCGGCGCATCAGGCATCGACACCGCTTCGATCAGGCCATCCGGGGCCCGTGCCTCGACACGCAGGCCCGGGGCCAGGCGGTCGATGCCCTGGCTGTGCAGCGAGTTGACCTCGAACTGCGCAGCCAGGCCCAGGCGCTCGAACAACCCGCCCGCGGTGACCGCGACGGGATGACGAGGGCCGTATTGCACCTCCAGGGGTGCGTCCTCAGGTTCGCGGTGGTCCAGGTAGCCGGGCAGTTCCTGCACGCGCTGGTGCAGGCTGCCGCCAAGGGCCACGTTCAGTTCCTGGAAGCCACGGCAGATGCACAACACCGGCACACCGGCGGCAATGGCCGCCTGCAGCAGCGGCAAGGTCAGGCGATCACGTGCAAGATCGTGTCGGGTACCTTCCGCGCTGGGGGCGCCATTGTAATGATGCGGCTCGACATTTGAAGGCGAACCGGTAAAAAGAATGCCATCGAGCCGGGCCAGCAGCGCCTGGGTGTCGCTGCCGCCATCACGCGCCGGCAGGATCAGCGGCAGCCCGGCAAAGCCCGCGGCCTCGACATACTTGTCGCCCACCGTGTGCGACGAGTTCTTCCCCACCTGCTGGCGGCAGGCGCTGACACCGATCAAGGGGACCGCAATTGCGCTCATGGGCTTATACCGTGTGCAGGTACCAGTTGTACTCGAGGTCGGAGATCGACACTTCGAACTCGGCCAGCTCGCTCTCCTTGCAGGCCACGAAGATGTCGATGTAGTCCGGGCTGATGTATTGGTTGAGGACTTCGCTGTCGTCCAGCGCGCGCAGGGCGTCGCGCAGGTTGTTCGGCAGGCTCTGCTCCAGCTGCTCGTACGAGTTGCCTTCGATCGGCGCGTCCGGCTCGACCTTGTTGGTCAGGCCGTGGTGGATACCGGCAAGGATCGCCGCGAGCATCAGGTACGGGTTGGCGTCGGCACCGGCCACGCGGTGCTCGATGCGCACGTTCTCGCTGCTGTCGGTCGGCACGCGGACCGCCACGGTGCGGTTGTCCAGGCCCCAGCTCGGCGCGTTGGGCACGTAGAACTGGGCGCCGAAACGGCGGTAGGAGTTGATGTTCGGGCACAGGAACGCCATCGACGCCGGCATGGTCTCCAGCACGCCGCCGATGGCGTGGCGCAGGGTCTCGCTCTGCAGCGGATCGTCGTGGGCGAAGATGTTCTTGCCGGTCTTCTTGTCCAGCAGCGAGATGTGCACGTGCAGGCCGTTGCCCGCCTGGCCCGGATAGGGCTTGGCCATGAAGGTCGAGTCCATCTCGTGGTCATAGGCGACGTTCTTGATCAGGCGCTTGAGCAGGATCGCGTAGTCGCAGGCCTTCAAAGGATCGGCGACGTGGTGCAGGTTGACCTCGAACTGCGCCGGGGCGCTTTCCTTGACGATGGCGTCGGCGGGCAGGCCCTGCTCCTTGGCGGCTTCGAGCATGTCCTGCAAGCAGTCGGCGTACTCGTCGAGGTCGTCGATCAGGTACACCTGGGTCGACTGCGGGCGCTTGCCCGAAATCGGCGAGCGCGGCGGCTGCGGACGGCCGTTGAGGTTGTCCTGGTCAATCAGGTAGAACTCCAGCTCGAACGCGGCGCAGATATCCAGGCCCAGGTCGTCGAAACGGCTCACCACCTGGCGCAGCACCTCGCGCGGATCGGCGAAGAACGGCGCGCCATCCAGCTCGTGCATGGTCATCAGCAACTGCGCGGTCGGACGCTTCTGCCACGGCTCGTCGCAGAGCGTGCCGGGAATCGGGAAACAGATGCGGTCGGCGTCGCCGATGTCCAGGCCAAGGCCCGTGCTTTCGACGGTCGAGCCGTTGATGTCCAGGGCGAACAGCGAGGCCGGCAGGTTGATGCCCTTCTCGTACACCTTGTGCAGGCTGGCGCGCTCGATGCGCTTGCCGCGCACCACCCCGTTCATGTCGGAGATCAGCAGGTCGACGTACTGGGTATCCGGATGGGCATCCAGGAACTCATTCATCTCGCGGGAAGAACTGGCGCACGGGGAGACCGACGTCATGGCTGTACATCCTTTGATTCGGAGCGGCGATGTGGGGAACTGCGGATGACGCCTCGAAAGGCGACGATGGTGCTGCTGTTGTTCTTTTCACTGGCCCATCGTGGGGGGCTGATTGCCGACCGGCTGCATTGATTCCCGGGGGCCGTTTCACTATAAAATGGCCCCAACGCAACAGACATTGGCATTTCGGCAAGCAGAGCGTGCATCGATGCAATATCAGATCAACCATGCGGACCTCGCCCTGGTCCTGGCACTGGAGCGTGGCCGCTCCCTGGCCAAGGCCGCCGAACTGCTCAAGGTCGACGTTTCCACGGTCTTCCGTTCGATCCGCCGACTGGAGTCGGCGCTGGGCACCGCGCTGTTCGTCAAGAGCCGCAAGGGCTACCTGCCCACCGACACCGCCCAGGCCCTGGCCGAGCAGGCGGAGCGCGCCGAACAGGCGCTGGACGCGGCGCGCATCGCCCTGACCAGCGGCGAGCAGGTGGTCAGCGGCACCGTGCGCCTGACCTGCACCGAGGCGGTGCTGCACAGCCTGCTGCTGCCGGCGCTGGCCGAGTTCATGCCCAACTACCCGGCGCTGTCGCTGGAAATGGGCACCTCCAACACCTTTGCCAACCTCAGCCGCCGCGATGCCGACATCGCCCTGCGCCTGACCAACACGCCGCCGGAACACCTCGTCGGCCGCTGCCTGGGCTCGACCTCCTACGTGGTCTGCGGCCTGCCGACGCTGCGCGAGCGCCTGCAGGAATCCGCCGCCAGCGTGCCATGGATCGCCCCCGACGACTCCATGCAGGACCACGCCACGGTGGTCTGGCGCAACCAGCATCACCCGGGGCTGATTCCGCGCTACCAGTGCAGCGGCATGTCGACCATCGCCCAACTGGTGACCACCGGCCTGGGCGTGGCGGCACTGCCCGACTACATGGTCCACGACCTGCCCGGCGTCGAGGCGCTGAGCGGCCCGCTGCCTGGCTGTGACACGCAGTTGTGGTTGCTGACCCGACCCGATTGCCGCGCCCTGCGCTCGGTGCAGACGCTGTTCGAGGAGCTGACCCCGCGCCTGCGCGACGCAATGTTGCGTTAACGCGTCAGGGGCGGTTGTGTCGGCGATGGACGGCAGGCTATTGTCGGGCATCGGCGGTGGGCTCCAGTCGTCTGGATCGGCCCTATCGCGGGGCAAGCCCGCTCCCACGAATGTGTCCCCGAAACGGGGAACGTGGGAGCGGGCTTGCCCCGCGATAGAAGCGCCACAGGCACACCCGACAAAACAGCCCTTCCCTATTGGCTGGTGATTTTTTAAACTATCGAGTCCGCCTGCCCATTCTGGGCGCACGCCTACCGCATTTGCTACTGAGGAAGACCATGGCCCGCGTAACTGTTGAAGACTGCCTGGAACACGTGGATAACCGCTTTGAGCTGGTCATGCTCTCGACCAAGCGCGCCCGCCAGCTGGCTACCGGCGGCAAAGAGCCACGCGTTGCGTGGGAAAACGACAAGCCGACCGTCGTCGCCCTGCGTGAAATCGCCGAAGGCATCGTCACTCCAGAGTTCATCGCCGCCGAAGAGATCGTCACCGAGGATCCGGTATTCGCCGCGTTCGAGGACGAGAACAACGAGGCCGTCTGATTGATGCCCAGTCGACACCGTGCGGCGCAAGGCCCTCTTCTTCAGCGAGAGGTGAAACCATGCCGGGTATAGAAGCCCTCGCCGAACGGCTGTCGACTTACCTGGGCCCCGAACAGGTCAACCTGGTTCGCCGGGCCTACTTCTACGCCGAGCAGGCCCACGATGGCCAGCGCCGCCGCAGCGGCGAGCCCTACGTGACCCATCCGCTGGCGGTCGCCAGCATCCTCGCCGACATGCACATGGACCATCAGAGCCTGATGGCGGCCATGCTGCACGACGTGATCGAAGACACCGGCATCGCCAAGGAAGCCTTGAGCCAGCAATTCGGCGAGACCGTCGCCGAACTGGTCGACGGGGTCAGCAAGCTGACCCAGATGAACTTCGAGACCAAGGCCGAGGCGCAGGCCGAGAACTTCCAGAAGATGGCCATGGCCATGGCCCGCGATATCCGCGTGATCCTGGTCAAGCTGGCCGACCGCCTGCACAACATGCGCACCCTGGAAGTGCTGTCCGGCGAAAAACGCCGACGCATCGCCAAGGAAACCCTCGAGATCTACGCCCCCATCGCCAACCGCCTGGGGATGCACACCGTGCGCGTCGAGTTCGAGGACCTCGGTTTCAAGGCCATGCACCCGATGCGTTCGTCGCTGATCCACCGGGCGGTCAAGAGCGCGCGGGGCAACCGCAAGGAAATCGTCGCCAAGATCGAGACCTCGCTGGCCAACTGCCTGGCCGCCGACGGCATCCAGGGCGAGGTCAGCGGCCGGCAGAAACACCTCTATGGCATCTACAAGAAGATGCGCGGCAAACGCCGCGCCTTCACCGAGATCATGGACGTGTACGCCTTCCGCATCATCGTCGACAAGGTCGACACCTGCTACCGCGTGCTCGGCGCCGTGCACAACCTGTACAAGCCGCTGCCGGGCCGGTTCAAGGACTACATCGCGATCCCCAAGGCCAACGGCTACCAGTCGTTGCACACCACGCTGTTCGGCATGCACGGCGTGCCCATCGAGATCCAGATCCGCACCCGCGAAATGGAAGAGATGGCCAACAACGGCATTGCCGCGCACTGGCTGTACAAGTCCAACGAGGAAGAACAACCCAAGGGCAGCCACGCCCGCGCCCGCCAGTGGGTCAAGGGCATCCTCGAGCTGCAGCAGCGCGCCGGCAACTCGCTGGAATTCATCGAGAGCGTGAAGATCGACCTGTTCCCGGACGAGGTCTACGTCTTCACCCCCAAAGGCCGGATCATGGAGCTGCCCAAGGGCTCCACCGCCGTCGACTTCGCCTACGCGGTGCACACCGACGTCGGCAACAGCTGCATCGCCTGCCGCATCAACCGCCGCCTGGCGCCACTGTCCGAGCCACTGCAGAGCGGCTCCACCGTCGAGATCGTCAGCGCCCCGGGCGCCCGGCCGAACCCGGCCTGGCTCAATTTCGTGGTCACCGGCAAGGCACGCACGCACATCCGCCACGCCCTCAAGCAACAGCGCCGCTCCGAGTCCATCAGCCTCGGCGAGCGCCTGCTGAACAAGGTGCTGACCGGCTTCGACAGCAGCCTGGAAAAGATCCCCCAGGAACGCATCCAGTCGATCCTCGCCGAGTACCGCCTGGAACTGCTCGAGGACCTGCTCGAGGACATCGGCCTGGGCAACCGCATGGCCTACGTGGTCGCCCGCCGCCTGCTGTCCGCCGAAGGCGAGCAACTGCCGGCGCCGGAAGGCCCGCTGGCGATCCGCGGCACCGAGGGCCTGGTGCTCAGCTACGCCAAGTGCTGTACCCCGATCCCGGGCGATCCGATCGTCGGCCATCTGTCGGCCGGCAAGGGCATGGTCGTGCACCTGGAAGACTGCCGCAACATCAGTGAAGTCCGCCACAACCCTGAGAAGTGCCTGCAGCTCTCCTGGGCCAAGGACATCACCGGCGAGTTCAACGTCGAACTGCGCGTCGAACTGGAACACCAGCGCGGCCTGATCGCGCTGCTGGCCAGCAGCGTCAACGCCGCCGACGGCAACATCGAGAAAATCAGCATGGACGAACGCGACGGCCGTATCAGCGTGGTCCAACTGGTAGTCAGCGTGCACGACCGCGTGCACCTGGCCCGCGTGATCAAGAAGCTGCGCACCTTGACCGGCGTGGTCCGCATCACCCGGATGCGTGCGTAGTCCGCCAACCGCAAGGAGTCATCATGAGCAAGACCGTCATCACCAGCGACAAGGCCCCTGCCGCCATCGGCACCTACTCGCAAGCGATCAAGGCTGGCAATACCGTGTACATGTCGGGCCAGATCCCGCTCGATCCGAAGACCATGGAGCTGGTCGAAGGCTTCGAAGCCCAGACCGTCCAGGTGTTCGAGAACCTGAAGTCGGTGGCCGAAGCCGCTGGCGGTTCGTTCAAGGACATCGTCAAGCTGAACATCTTCCTCACCGACCTGAGCCACTTCGCCAAGGTCAACGAAATCATGGGCCGTTACTTCGAACAGCCTTACCCGGCCCGCGCCGCCATCGGCGTAGCTGCTCTGCCGAAGGGTGCCCAGGTCGAGATGGACGCGATCCTGGTCCTCGAGTAATACCCCCGGTGACGGGCGCCACGCCCGTCACCATCCTCTCCTGCCCCAAGGTTTCCCCCATGCGCCACGCATTGCCTCTCGCGCTGGCAGCCCTGCTCCTGGGCGGCTGCGCCAGCCACAAACCCGAAGACTTCAACGGCACCTGGATCAACCAGGCCGCCATCGACGCCGCCCGCAAAGGCACCAGCCTGCGCCAGGCCCTCGACGCCCAGGGCCCGGTGTTCGAATGGAAGATCGACGTCAAGAACCAGCAGGCCAGCTTCAGCAATGGCTTCGAGGCTGCCGACGGACGCCTGAGCGCCAACGAGAAAGACTGGCAGGTCAGCTTCGAAGGTGGCCTGGTCGAACAGCTCAAGCTCGACGGCGACGAGTTGCTGGCGATCGACCCATCCGGTCACCAGCAGACCTTCGTGCGCAGCGAAGGCCCACAGAACACGCCGCTGGGCGGTAGCTTCGAGAAGGCGCTGTACCAGCAATACCTGGGCGGCGACTGGAAGATCGTCGAAGGCCAGGGCAAGGGCGCCGTGGTGCGCTTCAGCGACACCGGCAACGTCACCGGCCTGCCCGGCCCCGACCGCTTCGCCCTGTGCCTGGCGGGCGACTGCGCGACCATGGGCGATGGCAACGACAGCCTGTGGCTGGAGCGCAACCAGCTTGGCGCGCCGTGGATATTCAAGCGCGACGGCGACACCCTGGAAATCTTCCAGGCGGTGAACCGCGCCCAGCCGGATGAAATGCCGCAACTGGCCGCCGGTGCGCGGCAGTGGGTGCTGGAGAAAAACTGAAGCACGCACGCCCTCTGTAGGAGCGGCCTTGCGCCGCGAAAGGGCTGCGAAGCAGCCCCAGGATCTCAGAGTTGCCGGGGCCGCTGCGCGGCCCTTTCGCGGCGCAAGGCCGCTCCTACAGGGGGGCGCATCAAGCCTTGAAGGTTAGTTTCTTCCCTCGAGAATGGCCGCATACCCCTCTTTATAGCTCGGGTACTGCGGCACCCACCCCAACGCCCGCGCGCGCGCATTGCTGCAACGCTTGCTGCCGGTGCGCCTCACCCGCTGCTCATCCGACCACTGGGTAACGCCCAGGTATTCACGCAGCCAGGCCACCACCTCGGCCAGCGGCGCCGGATCGTCATCCACGCCGATATAGCAGTCATCCAGCGCAACACCCCGGGCATCGGCCCGCAGCAGGTGCGCCATCAGGCCGGCGGCATCCTCGGCATGAATGCGATTGCCGTACAACGGTGGCTCCTCGGCCACGCGATAACCCTGGCGCACCTGACTCAGCAACCACTCGCGCCCCGGACCATAGATGCCGGTCAGGCGCACGATCGTCGCGGGAATGCCGCTGTCCAGCGCCAGCCGCTCGGCCTCGAGCATTACCTTGCCGGAATAGCCCTCGGGCTGCGTGGCTGCCGCTTCGGCAATCCATTCACCGTCCTGCTGCGCATACACGCTGCTACTGGACACGAACACCAGGCGTCGCGGCCGCTGCCCTTTCGCCGCCAGCCATCCCAGCACATGGCGCAAACCTTCGACATAGGCCGCCTGGTAGCCGGCTTCATCGTGCTGGCTGGCCGCCACGCAATACACCAGGTAATCAGGCCCTTGCTCAGGCCAGGCGCTCGGTATCTGCGGCTCGGCCAGATCGGCGGCGATCGGCCGAACCCCTTCGGGCAACTGATCGACCGAACGGCGCAAGCCGCTGACCTGCCAGCCTTGAGCAAGCAGTTGACGGGCCAGGCGGCTGCCCACATCACCGCAACCCACGATCAAAGCTGAAACGTCTGACATACCAAACCTCCTAATGCGAAAGGCACAGGCTATCGGGTTAGCGCGATAAACGGCTATACCAAGGTCAAAAAAAGCAACAGTATTACTTTTGTTAACAAGAATTACTTGCAATAATGGCGACCCTGTCTGTTCTCGGCCTGCTTCGAGGCCTTGAAGAACTCAACCCATTTCTCTTCATCAGGTCCGGCCAGCATGACACGTACTCAACCTTCCGCTTCGCCAACCCCGTCGCGCGCCTGGCGCGCCATTGCCGCGCTGATGTTCAGCCTGGTACTGGCCCCGGCGGCCATGGCCGATGAGCCTGTCGCCGCCACCCCGGCACCCGCCGCTGCCGCCGCTCCGGCCACGCCTGCCGCCGAAGGCCAGGCCCCGGTCGCCGCGCCTGCTGACGCAAATGCGCCGGTGGAAGGTCAGGCTCCAGCCGACGAGAACGTGCAGGCGATGGTCGAAGACACCTCGCTGGGCATGGCCCACGACCTGTCCCCATGGGGCATGTACAAGAACGCAGACGTGGTGGTGAAGGCCGTGATGATCGGCCTGGCCATCGCCTCGATCATCACCTGGACCATCTGGATCGCCAAGGGCTTCGAGCTGATGGGCGCCAAGCGCCGCCTGCGTGGCGAGATCGCGGCCCTGAAGCGCTCGGTAAGCCTGAAAGAGGCCAGCGAAGCGTCGAACAAGGAAGGCACCCTGGCCCACACCCTGGTGCATGACGCCCTCGAAGAGATGCGCCTGTCAGCCAACGCCCGCGAGAAGGAAGGCATCAAGGAACGCGTCAGCTTCCGCCTGGAGCGCCTGGTAGCCGCCAGTGGCCGGACCATGAGCAGCGGCACCGGCGTGCTGGCCACCATCGGTTCCACCGCACCGTTCGTCGGTCTGTTCGGCACCGTGTGGGGCATCATGAACAGCTTCATCGGCATCGCCAAGACCCAGACCACCAACCTCGCCGTGGTCGCCCCGGGCATCGCCGAAGCCTTGCTGGCCACCGCCCTGGGCCTGGTCGCCGCGATCCCGGCCGTGGTCATCTACAACGTCTTCGCCCGCTCCATCGCCGGCTACAAGGCACAGGTGTCCGACGCCTCCGCCCAGGTGCTGCTGCTGGTCAGCCGCGATCTGGACCACCAGGGCAGCGAGCGCGCCGCCCCGCACATGGTGAAAGTGGGGTAAGCCATGGGCCTGCATCTCAACGAAGGTGGCGATGACCTCGCCGAGAACCACGAAATCAACGTCACGCCGTTCATCGACGTGATGCTGGTGCTGCTGATCATCTTCATGGTCGCGGCGCCCCTGGCCACGGTCGACATCAAGGTCGACCTGCCCGCCTCGACCGCGAAGCCCGCGCCGAGGCCCGAGAAGCCGGTGTTCGTCAGCGTCAAGGCCGACAAGAAGCTTTACCTCGGCGACGACGAGGTGGCCCAGCGCGACCAGCTTGGCGCCATGCTCGACGCCAAGACCAAGGGCGACAAGGAAACCACCATCTTCTTCCAGGCTGACAAGGGCGTCGATTACGGCGACCTGATGGAAGTGATGAACACCATGCGCGCCGCCGGCTACCTCAAGGTCGGCCTGGTCGGACTCGAGACGGCAGCCAAGAAATGACGAAAACGCGCTCAAACATGGCGCGCTACGGTGGCAGCCTGGCGATCGTGCTGGGTGTGCACGCGGTCGCCGTGCTGCTGACGCTCAACTGGTCGGTGCCCCAGGCCCTCGAGTTGCCGCCGGCAGCGATGATGGTCGAGCTGGCACCGCTGCCCGAGCCCGCGCCGCCGCCGCCGCCCAAGGCCGCCCCGAAACCGCCGACGCCGGTCGAGGAACCGCCGCTGCCGAAGCTGGCAGAGGCGCCGAAACCGAAGATCGCCATCCCCAAGCCACCCAAGCCCAAGGCCAAGCCACAGCCGCCCAAGCCCGAGAAGAAGCTTGAGCCGCCGAAGGACGAGCCACCGGCCAAGGACGATGTCGCGGACACCCCGCCGAGCAACACGCCACCGCAGAAGTCGGCGGCGCCGCAGCCGAGCATCGCGTCCAACAGCAACGCCCTGCCGAGCTGGCAGAGCGACCTGCTGCGCCACCTGGCCAAGTACAAGAAGTACCCCGAGGACGCTCGCCGTCGTGGGCTGCAGGGCATCAACCGCCTGCGCTTCGTGGTCGACGCCGAAGGCAAGGTGGTCTCGTACGCGCTGGCCGGCGGTTCAGGCAGCGCGGCGCTGGACCGGGCCACGCTGGAGATGATCCGCCGTGCCGGCACGGTGCCCAAGCCTCCGGCGGAGTTGCTGAACAATGGCACGATCGAAGTCGTCGCGCCGTTCGTCTACTCGCTGGACCGACGTTGACGTTTTTTGTTTCTGTCACAAAACGGCAAGTCTGATAACGTGCGTCTATCAATTGCAGCCGCTATGCTGGGGCCGCAACTTCATGGACGCACGTTATGACCCTCACCGAACTTCGCTATATCGTCACCCTCGCGCAAGAGCAGCACTTCGGCCACGCGGCCGAGCGTTGCCACGTCAGCCAGCCGACCCTGTCGGTGGGCGTGAAGAAGCTCGAGGACGAACTCGGCGTGCTGATCTTCGAGCGCAGCAAGAGCGCGGTGCGCCTCACGCCGGTCGGCGAGAGCATCGTCGCCCAGGCGCAGAAGGTACTGGAGCAGGCCCAGGGCATCCGCGAGCTGGCCCAGGCCGGCAAGAACCAGCTGACTGCGCCACTCAAGGTCGGCGCCATCTACACCGTCGGCCCCTATCTGTTCCCGCACCTGATCCCGCAGCTGCACCGCGTGGCGCCGCAGATGCCGTTGTACATCGAGGAGAACTTCACCCACGTGCTGCGCGAAAAGCTGCGCAACGGCGAACTGGACGCGGTGATCATCGCCCTGCCGTTCAACGAGGCCGACGTGCTGACCCTGCCGCTGTACGACGAGCCGTTCTGCGCCTTGATGCCGGCCGACCACCCGTGGACCGCCAAGGACACCATCGACACCGCCATGCTCAACGACAAGAGCCTGCTGCTGCTCGGCGAGGGCCACTGCTTCCGCGACCAGGTGCTCGAGGCCTGCCCGACGCTGAACAAGGGCGGCGAAGGCGCCAAGCACACTACGGTGGAATCCAGCTCGCTGGAAACCATCCGCCACATGGTCGCCTCGGGCCTGGGCGTATCGATCCTGCCGCTGTCGGCGGTGCACAGCCATCATTATGCGCCGGGCGTCATCGAAGTCCGTCCGCTGACCGCGCCCGCACCGTTCCGCACCGTGGCCATCGCCTGGCGCGCCAGCTTCCCGCGGCCGAAGGCCATCGAGATCCTCGCCGACTCGATCCGCCTCTGCTCGGTGGCCAAGCCGCCGGTGGAACAACCGGCCTGAACCCATGACCGAGCTGTCGAACGTCCCGGTCACCACGCTCAAGGGCGTAGGCGACGCCATGGCGGAAAAACTCGCCAAGGTCGGCCTGGAGAACCTGCAGGACCTGCTGTTCCACCTGCCGCTGCGCTACCAGGACCGCACCCGCGTGGTGCCCATCGGCCAGCTGCGTCCGGGCCAGGACGCGGTGATCGAGGGCGTGGTCAGCGGGGCCGACGTGACCATGGGCAAGCGCCGCAGCCTGGTGGTGCGCCTGGGCGACGGCAGCGGCACGCTGAGCCTGCGCTTCTACCATTTCAGCAATGCGCAGAAGGAGGGCCTCAAGCGTGGCACCCACCTGCGCTGCTATGGTGAAGCCCGCCCCGGCGCTTCGGGGCTGGAGATCTACCACCCGGAATACCGGGCGCTGAACGGCGACGAAGCACCGCCGCCGGTCGAACAGACGCTGACACCGATCTACCCGACCACCGAAGGCCTGACCCAACAGCGCCTGCGCCTGCTGTGCCAGCAGAGCCTCGGCCTGCTCGGCCCGCGCAGCCTGCCCGACTGGCTGCCCGACGAACTGGCCCGCGACTACCAGCTGGCGCCGCTCAGCGACGCCATCCGCTACCTGCACAACCCGCCGGCAGACGCCGACCTCGAGGAGCTCGCCGAGGGCCATCACTGGGCCCAGCATCGTCTGGCCTTCGAAGAGCTGCTGACCCACCAGCTCTCGCAGCAACGCCTGCGCGAGAGCCTGCGCAGCCTGCGGGCGCCTGTACTGCCCAAGGCCAGCCGGCTGCCGGCGCAGTACCTGGCCAACCTCGGCTTCAGCCCGACCGGCGCCCAGCAGCGCGTCGGCAACGAGATCGCCTACGACCTCAGCCAGGCGGAGCCGATGATGCGCCTGGTGCAGGGCGACGTCGGCGCCGGCAAGACCGTGGTCGCCGCCCTGGCGGCGCTGCAGGCCCTGGAGGCCGGCTACCAGGTGGCGTTGATGGCGCCCACCGAGATCCTCGCCGAGCAGCATTTCATCACCTTCAAGCGCTGGCTCGAGCCATTGGGCATCGAGGTCGCCTGGCTGGCCGGCAAGCTCAAGGGCAAGGCCCGCGCCAACGCCCTGGAGCAGATCGCCAATGGCGCGCCCATGGTGGTCGGCACCCACGCGCTGTTCCAGGACGAAGTGCAGTTCAAGCACCTGGCCCTGGCGATCATCGACGAACAGCACCGCTTCGGCGTGCAGCAGCGCCTGGCCCTGCGCAAGAAGGGCGTCATGGGCCAGCTGTGCCCGCACCAGCTGATCATGACCGCCACGCCGATCCCGCGCACCCTGGCCATGAGCGCCTATGCCGACCTGGACACTTCGATCCTCGACGAGCTGCCACCCGGGCGCACCCCGGTGAACACCGTGCTGGTCGCCGACAGCCGCCGCTTCGAGGTGGTCGAGCGGGTCCGCGCTGCCTGCGACGAAGGCCGCCAGGCCTATTGGGTGTGCACCCTGATCGAAGAATCCGAGGAACTGACCTGCCAGGCTGCCGAGAGCACCTTCGAGGAGCTGGGCAGCGCCCTGGGCGAGCTGCGCGTGGGCCTGATCCACGGGCGCATGAAGCCTGCGGAAAAGGCCGCGGTGATGGCCGAGTTCAAGGCCGGCGACCTGCAACTGCTGGTGGCCACCACGGTGATCGAGGTCGGCGTCGACGTGCCCAATGCCAGCCTGATGATCATCGAGAACCCCGAGCGCCTGGGCCTGGCCCAGTTGCACCAGCTGCGTGGCCGGGTCGGCCGTGGCAGCGCGGTGAGCCACTGCGTGCTGCTCTACCACCCGCCACTGTCGCAGATCGGCCGTGAACGCCTGGGCATCATGCGGGAAACCAACGACGGATTCGTCATAGCAGAGAAGGACCTGGAGTTGCGTGGGCCCGGCGAGATGCTCGGGACCCGCCAGACCGGCCTGCTGCAGTTCAAGGTCGCCGACCTGATGCGCGACGCTGACCTGCTGCCGGCCGTGCGCGACGCCGCCCAGGCCCTGCTGGCACGTTGGCCCGACCATGTCAGCCCGTTGCTCGACCGCTGGCTGCGCCACGGTCAACAATATGGCCAGGTGTGACGCCCGTCCCATAATGGATCCAGCTTGGCGGCCAGGCTGGTTATACTTCGCGTTTACAGAATGATTGGATACAGGCCATGACTGAAGTTGCCCTGGATACCGCAACCCTACACGCACCGTCTGTCATCCGGCTGTTGCTCGACAAGCTCGGCGTCAGCTTCCGCGAGGTGCCCGAGCACCCGGGGCTGCCGGCCGCCTCGCGGGTACAGGCCGTGCTGCTCGATGACGAGATCGGTGCCTTGATGGTGCTGTTCCCGCAAAGCCAGTTGCTGGACCTCAAGCGCCTCGAAGAGCTGACCGGCCGCAAGCTCAAGGCCGTGCCGCTGGAGCGCCTGAAGCAGATGCTCGACAAGCATCACCTCAAGGCCCTGCCGGCGATTCCCGCCCTGACCAGCTCGCCGTGCCAGTACGAGAAGAGCCTGCTCGACAACGAGACGGTACTGATCCAGTCCGGCGAAGCCGGCCTGCTCCTGGAAATCGGCAGGACGGCCTTCAAGAAGATGCTGTTCAAGGCCAGCGCCAGCACCTTCGGCCAGCAGATCAGCGATATTCGCCTGAGTTTCGACCCGTTGGACGGCCCTCCCAAGGAAGTCATCCGCGCCGTCCAGGCCTTCACCGCCCGTCGCATCCAGCAACGCCTGGAGCAGACCATCGAGATTCCGCCGCTGGCCGACACCGCGCAGAAGATCATCAAGCTGCGCGTCGACCCCAATGCCAGCATCGACGACATCACCGGCGTGGTGGAGACCGACCCGGCCCTGGCCGCGCAGGTGGTCAGTTGGGCTGCCTCCCCGTACTACGCCTCACCCGGCAAGATTCGCTCGGTGGAGGACGCCATCGTCCGTGTGCTGGGCTTCGACCTGGTGATCAACCTGGCCCTCGGCCTGGCGCTGGGCAAGACCCTGAGCCTGCCCAAGGACCATCCGCAACAGGCCACGCCGTACTGGCAGCAGTCGATCTACACCGCCGCGGTGATCGAGGGCCTGACCCGCGCCATGCCGCGCGCCGAGCGCCCGGAAGCGGGCCTGACCTACCTGGCCGGCCTGCTGCACAACTTCGGCTACCTGTTGCTGGCCCATGTCTTCCCGCCGCATTTCTCGCTGATCTGCCGCCACCTGGAGGTCAACCCGCACCTATGCCACAGCTATGTGGAACAGCACCTGCTGGGGATCAGCCGTGAACAGATCGGGGCCTGGCTGATGAAGCTGTGGGACATGCCCGATGAGCTGTCCACGGCCCTGCGTTTCCAGCACGACCCGGCGTACGACGGCGATTATGCGGCGTTCCCCAACCTGGTGTGCCTGGCGACGCGCCTGCTGCGCGCCCGGGGGATCGGTTCGGGGCCGAAGGATGAGATCCCGGATGCCCTGCTCGAGCGCCTGGGGCTGACTCGAGAGAAGGCCGAAGAGGTGGTGAACAAGGTGCTGGAGGCCGAGGCCCTGCTGCGCGAACTGGCGTCGCAGTTCCACGCGCCGCATTGATGTAGCCGGGCCTGTGTCCTGTGGGAGCGGGTTTACCCGCGAATGCGGTGGTGAACCCACCGCCGTATTCGCGGGTAAACCCGCTCCCACAGGTGCTTTGTTCTGTGTTTTATATCAGGCCTTCTTCTTCGGCTTCAGGTACTTCATCAAGCCCTGGAACCAGATCACCAGCGCCGGATTGCCCTTGATCTGGATGTTCTTCTCCTGGATCCCCTGCATGAACGCCAGCTGCTTGTTACCGGCCTGCAGCGTGGCGAAGCCGTAGGCGGCGTCCTTGAAGGCGATGGCGAAGGCCGGCTGCGGGTGCAGGCCGCCCTTGCTGCTGATGCGCAGGTCCTTGACGATGAAGTGCCGGGCGACCTTGCCGTCGAGCGTCTGCATCTGGAAGACCAGGTCCTTGTCCTGCAGCTGCTGCTGGAACGCCGGGTTGTTGCGGCTGGCCTTGGCCATCAGCAGCCCCATGGCCCAGAGAAGAAAGCGAAACTTCATCAACACGCCTCGAATGAAAAGTGACTGAGTCGCGCAGTTTATCCGTTTCTCGCCCTGTTTATGCAAGTTCGCCGCATTTGCTTACCAGAAACGCAACGGGCGCCTCCAGGCGCCCGTCTGGTGAACCTGTTCGGTCACTTTTTCTTGGCAGGCTTGGCCGGTGCGTTGACGCTGTCGCGCAGGTTCTTGCCCGGCTTGAAGGCGACGGTGTTGCTGGCCTTGATCTTGACCGGCTGGCCGGTCTGCGGGTTCTTGCCGGTGCGGGCGCCACGGTGGCGTTTTTCGAAGGTGCCGAAACCGACCAGGGTGACGGTGTCCTTGTCGAGCGCGCCGGTGATGCTGTCGAGAATCGCGTTGAGGACCTGGTTGGCCTTTTCCTTGGTCAGATCGGCCTTTTCGGCGATGACGGCGGCGAGTTCTGGTTTACGCATAGTGAAGCCTCTTTGACGGGATTTCTTGTTGTTATGCCGTGCTGCCGAAAGGAGCAGCGTTCAAGGCACCGCAGGCTCTAGGCTGCGGCAGACGCCAGTGAGGATGGCACGCCGACCGGGGCCGCGCCAGTATCTGGGCGGCCATTGTCGCGGCAAGAACAGGATAATTCCGACAGAACGCCCGCTATTTACGCCATCAAGGGCGGCAACTGGCGATTCAGCGCCAGTTTCTCCATGACCGCGCCGCCGGTCAGGGCGTAGCCCAACAGTTGGCCGTTAGCGCCATGGCAAAGCACTTTCAGGTCGGCGCCACTGCCTTCGACCACCCAGGTGCCCTCGTGGCCGGGCGGCACCGGGGAT
This sequence comes from Pseudomonas sp. 2hn, assembly GCF_019646095.1. NCBI lineage: Bacteria > Pseudomonadati > Pseudomonadota > Gammaproteobacteria > Pseudomonadales > Pseudomonadaceae > Pseudomonas > Pseudomonas sp. 2hn. The sequence goes on from NZ_CP081016.1 coordinate 5,814,072, forward strand.
ACCACCAGCGGACAGGCCGGGGTCTTCACCGTGACCGGCATCGGGCCGTAGGCCACCGCGGTCGGGTTGCCTGCCAGGGTCTGGGCCAGGGCACGGGCGCAGGTCATCAGCGGCATGACGTACAGCAGGTTGATGCCATCGACCTCGGCGCAGTCGCCCAGGGCGAAGATGTTGGCGTGGGAGGTGCGCAGTTGGCGGTCCACCACCACGCCACGATTGACCTGCAAACCCGCCGCCGCCGCCAGGTCGGTGCGCGGACGCAGGCCGATGGCCGAGACCACCAGATCACAGGGAATCACGCTGCCATCGGACAGGTGCGCCTCGAGCGCCTCCCCTGCACGCTGCAGGCGGGTCAGAACCGGGCCGAGGTGAAAGCGCACGCCCAGCCCTTCCAGGCCCGCCTGCACGGCCGCGGCGGCAGCCGGGTGCAGCAGGGTCGGCATCACCTGCTCACAGGGGGCGACGACCTCGCACTGCAGGCCGCCCAGGCTTAGGTCGTTGGCGAATTCGCAACCGATCAGGCCGGCACCGAGGATCAGCACACGGTGCTTGCCCGCGGCCGCAGTGCGAAAGCGTGCATAGTCCTCAAGGTCGTTGATCGGGAAGATCAGCTCGCCCGCATCGCCTTCGACCGGCACCTGCACGGTCTGCGCGCCCCAGGCCAGCACCAGGTCGCGGTATTCCACCGCTTCCTCGCCGATCCACAGGCGCTTGTGACCCGGGTCGATGCCGCTGATGCGGGTATGGGTGCGAATCTCGGCCTTGAGCTGCTCGGCCATGGCGCCCGGTTCGGCCATGCACAGGCCGTCGGCGTCCTTCTGCTTGGCGAAGCCGGTGGACAGCATGGGCTTGGAGTAGGAGCGACCGTCGTCGGAGGTGATCAGCAACAGCGGCGTGTCGCCGTCGAGCTTGCGAAACTCTCGCGCCAGGTTGTAGCCGGCAAGGCCGGTACCGATGATCACCACGGGGGACGTCATGTCGTGCATTCCTTCTTCAAGCCAGGGTTGCGATCAGCCGATGGCGATCATTTCGAAATCACTCTTGCCCACGCCGCAGTCGGGGCACAGCCAGTCTTCCGGTACGTCCTCCCAACGGGTGCCAGGGGCGATGCCGTCGTCCGGCCAGCCTTGGGCCTCGTCGTAGATCAGGCCGCAGACAATACATTGCCACTTCTTCATTTACTGCTGTTCCTCGGTCAGGCTTAAGGGTGCGTTGCAGCTGACGGCCTCATCGCGGGGCAAGCCCGCTCCTACAGGGGACCTGTGGGAGCGGGCTTGCCCCGCGATGAGGCCACCGCGCAATTCGTGGGGGCTTTGTACTGGCCCTGCCAGCAGTATGCAAGCAGTCCGGGCAAACATGCTAAGCTCGCCGCCTCTCTGGCCTGTATCAAGCATACCGACGTGCCGTACGAAACCCCGCAAGCAGCCGCTGTCGCGTGGCTGGCGTATCCGCAGCTGGCGACCAGCCTCGACCAGCCGACCCTGGGCTGGCTGTTCGACGAAGGCTCCCTGACCCGTCGCCTGACCCGCCTCTCCCACGACCACTTCAGCGTCACCCCCCTGTTCGAGGGCTGGCAGCCTCTGCGCGATGACGAATGCGCCGCCTTGAGCCTTGCCCCCGGCGCCCAGGGCTGGGTGCGCGAGGTCTACCTGCGCGGCCATGGCCATCCGTGGGTGTTCGCCCGCAGCGTGGCCAGCCGCACGGCGCTGGAACGCGGCGGGCTGGACCTGGAGACCCTAGGCAGCCGCTCGCTGGGCGAGCTGCTGTTCTGTGACCAGGCGTTCGTCCGCCACCCGATCGAAGTGTGCAGTTATCCACAGCCCTGGCTGCCCGCTGAGGTCGCCAGCGCGGGGCTTTGGGGGCGACGCTCGCGCTTCGAGCGTGACGGCCTCGACCTGCTGGTGGCCGAGGTGTTCCTGCCCGCTATGTGGCACGCGGCCAAGGAGGAGAACCGCTGATGTACCTGCAACTGCTCAAGTCGCTCAACCGCCTGCACCCACGGGCCTGGGACTTCATCCAGCTGAGCCGCATGGACCGCCCGATCGGCATCTACCTGCTGCTGTGGCCGACGCTGTCGGCGGTGTGGATCGCCGGCAACGGCTCGCCGACCCTGGCCAACGTGCTGATCTTCGGCCTCGGCGTGGTGCTGATGCGCGCCGCCGGCTGCTGCATCAACGACTTCGCCGACCGCAAGGTGGACGGCCACGTCAAGCGCACCGCCGACCGGCCACTGGCCAGCGGCCGGGTCAAACCCCGCGAAGCGCTGGTGTTGTTCGCCCTGCTGGTGGGGGTAAGCTTCCTGCTGGTGCTGTGCACCAACGCCACCACGGTGTGGCTGTCGTTCGGCGCGGTCGCCCTGGCGTTCTGCTACCCGTTCATGAAGCGCTACACCTATTACCCGCAGGTGGTGCTGGGCGCCGCCTACTCCTGGGGTATCCCGATGGCCTTCACTGCCGCGGGCGGCGAGCTGCCGGCCAGTGCCTGGCTGCTGTACATCGCCAACCTGCTGTGGACGGTGGGCTACGACACCTACTACGCCATGGTGGATCGCGACGACGACCTGAAGATCGGCGTGAAATCCACCGCCATCCTGTTCGGCGAGGCCGACCGGGTGATCATCCTGACCTTGCAGCTGCTGTCGCTGGGCTGCCTGCTGCTGGCGGGCAACCGCTTCGAGCTGGGCGGCTGGTTCCACCTGGGGCTTCTGGCGGCGGTGGTGTGCTTCGCCTGGGAGTTCTGGTCGACACGCAAGCTGGATCGGGAGTCGTGCTTCAAGGCGTTTCTGCACAACCATTGGGCGGGGATGCTGATCTTTGGCGGGGTGGTGCTGGATTACGCGTTGCGCTGAACTTCATCGCACCCTGTGGGAGCGGGTTTACCCGCGAATGCGATGGTGCAGCGAAAATCGCATTCGCGGGTAAACCCGCTCCCACAGGGTCAGGTAACAACCTTCAGGGCTTGGCGACGTGCCAGACGTCCTTCATGCCATCGCCGGTGGTCTCCCCGGCCTTCTTGTCCTTGACGAAGGTGTACAGCGGCTTGCCGTCATAGGCCCACTGCATCGAGCCATCGTCACGAGTGACGTGGCTCCACTTGTCCTTCGGCGCCTCGTCGTCCTTCTTCACCATCAACGGCGGCCAGTTCTTGGCGCACTCGCCGTTGCACATGGACTTGCCACCGGCATCCTTGTCGAAGGTGTACAGCGTCATGCCGTCATGATCGACCCACATGCCGTCCTTTTCCATGGCGTGATGAGCCGACGCCACCCCCGGCACTGCCAGCGCAGCGCAAAGGGCCATCCAGCTCAGCGTATGTCGTGTCATTGGAATCACCATTGTTTCGGGGGGTTGGAGGGTTTGCACGCCGCTCAGGCGGCCCCCTGAAGCCTAGTCCAGTCACGCAATGTCGCCAGAATGGCCAACACCCTGTCACACAGCTGCAATAATTCCGTTATCTAATGCGGGCCAAGACACCGTTCCTGGGAGAGGTAATTGAGCATGGTTGGCAGAAACATTCTGATCGTCGACGACGAAGCGCCTATCCGCGAGATGATCGCCGTTGCATTGGAAATGGCCGGCTATGACTGCCTCGAGGCCGAGAACTCGCAACAGGCCCACGCCATCATCGTCGACCGCAAGCCGGACCTGATCCTGCTCGACTGGATGCTCCCGGGCACTTCGGGCATCGAGCTGGCCCGCCGCCTCAAGCGCGACGAACTGACCGGCGACATCCCGATCATCATGCTCACCGCCAAGGGTGAAGAAGACAACAAGATCCAGGGCCTGGAAGTCGGTGCCGACGACTACATCACCAAGCCGTTCTCGCCCCGCGAGCTGGTGGCGCGCCTGAAGGCCGTGCTGCGCCGCACCGGCCCGAGCGACAGCGAGGCGCCGATCGAAGTCGGCGGCCTGCTGCTCGACCCAATCAGTCACCGCGTGACCATCGACGGCAAGCCGGCCGAGATGGGTCCTACCGAATACCGCCTGCTGCAGTTCTTCATGACCCACCAGGAGCGCGCCTACACCCGTGGCCAGTTGCTCGACCAGGTCTGGGGCGGCAACGTCTACGTCGAGGAACGCACCGTCGACGTGCACATCCGTCGCCTGCGCAAGGCGCTGGGTGAAGCCTATGAAAATCTGGTACAAACCGTCCGCGGCACCGGCTATCGCTTCTCGACCAAGAGCTGATCGAAGCCCCGGCGCCCGCTGTACAAGGACTGTCAATTGAACCAGAACTGGCACGCGACCCTGATTCGCCACATGCTCCTGCTGATCACCGCCTGCCTGATCGGCGGGCTGGTCAGCGGCTACTACGGCTGGAGCCTGGCCATCGGCCTGGCCCTGTATTTGGGCTGGACGCTGAAGCAACTGCTGCGCCTGCACGACTGGCTGCGCAACCACCAGCCCGACGAGGCGCCACCCGACGGCTACGGCCTGTGGGGCGAGGTGTTCGACAGCATCTACCACCTGCAGCGTCGCGACCAGCGCGTGCGAGGTCGCCTGCAGGCAGTGATCGACCGGGTCCAGGAGTCCACCGCGGCCCTGCGCGACGCGGTGATCATGCTCGACAGCGAAGGCAACCTGGAATGGTGGAACCGCGCCGCCGAGACCCTGCTGGGCTTCAAGACGCCGCAGGACGGCGGCCAGCCGGTGACCAACCTGGTGCGCCACCCGCGCTTCAAGGAGTACTTCGAGTCGGACAACTACGCCGAGCCGCTGGAGATCCCGTCGCCGATCAACGACCGCCTGCGCGTACAGCTGCACCTGACCCGCTACGGCAACAACGAACACCTGATGCTGGTGCGCGACGTGACCCGCATCCACCAGCTCGAGCAGATGCGCAAGGACTTCGTCGCCAACGTCTCCCACGAGCTGCGCACGCCGCTGACGGTGATCACCGGTTACCTGGAGACGCTGCTGGACAACGTCGAGGACGTGAATCCACGCTGGAGCCGCGCCCTGCAGCAGATGAGCGCGCAAGGCTCGCGCATGCAGACCCTGCTCAACGACCTGCTGCTGCTGGCCAAGCTCGAGGCCACCGACTACCCCTCCGACAACCAGCCGGTGCTGGTCGACACCCTGCTCAGTGCCATCAAGAACGACGCCCAGGCCCTGTCCGGCCCGCGCAACCAGCGCATCAGCCTGGAGGCGGCGCCTGGCATTCGTCTCAAGGGCAGTGAGTCGGAACTGCGCAGCGCGTTCTCCAACCTGGTGTTCAACGCGGTCAAGTACACCCAGGACGAAGGCAATATCCGCATCCGCTGGTGGGCCGACGAACAGGGCGCGCACCTGAGCGTGCAGGACTCGGGGGTGGGGATCGAGGCCAAGCACCTGCCGCGCCTGACCGAGCGCTTCTACCGGGTCGACTCCAGCCGCGCGTCGAATACCGGCGGCACCGGGCTGGGGCTGGCGATCGTCAAGCATGTGCTGATGCGCCATCGCGGGCGACTGGAAATCAGCAGCGTGCCGGGGCATGGCAGCACCTTTACCTGCCATTTTACGCCGGCGCAATTGGTGTCAAGCAAAGCCTGAATCATCGCGGGGCAAGCCCGCTCCCACGCATTGCCTGAGCGATCGTGGGAGCGGGCTTGCCCCGCGATGGGACGCATCCCCTTTGCTTTTGCGGCTCCAGCCGCTACATTGGATCCCCCGTGCCAGCCATCGCTGGCACTTTTTTTCTCTTCAATTCAAAGACGGACCCCGTAAAAACTCCATCATGGACCCTTCCCCTGGTATCAGCCTCACCTCGTTGTTCGCCGATTTCGGCATGATTCTCTTCGCCTTGTTCCTGGTGCTGCTCAACGGCTTCTTCGTTGCCGCCGAGTTCGCCATGGTCAAGCTGCGTTCCACCCGGGTCGAATCCATCGCCGAGCTGCATGGCTGGCGTGGCAGCATCCTGCGCAAGGTGCACAACCAGCTCGACGCCTACCTGTCGGCCTGCCAGCTGGGCATCACCCTCGCCTCCCTGGGCCTGGGCTGGGTAGGCGAGCCGGCGTTCGCCCATCTGCTCGAGCCGCTGCTGGCCGCCGTGGGCGTGGACAGCCCCGAGCTGATCAAGGCGATCTCGTTCTTCGTCGCCTTCTTCGTGATCTCCTACCTGCACATCGTGGTCGGCGAGCTGGCACCGAAGTCCTGGGCAATCCGCAAGCCGGAGTTGCTGTCGCTGTGGACCGCCGTGCCGCTGTACCTGTTCTACTGGGCGATGTACCCGGCGATTTACCTGCTCAACGCCAGCGCCAATACCATCCTGCGCATCGCCGGCCAAGGCGAGCCCGGGCCGCACCACGAGCACCACTACAGCCGCGAGGAGCTCAAGCTGATCCTGCACTCCAGCCGCGGCCAGGACCCGAGCGACCAGGGCATGCGCGTGCTGGCCTCGGCCGTGGAGATGGGCGAGCTGGAGGTGGTCGACTGGGCCAACTCCCGCGAGGACATGGTCAGCATCGACGCCCATGCGCCACTGAAGGAGATCCTCGCCCTGCTGCGCCGCCACAAGTTCAGCCGCTACCCGCTGTATGACGCCGAGCGCGAGGAATTCACCGGCCTGCTGCACATCAAGGACCTGCTGCTGGAACTGGCCGAGCTGGATCACCTGCCCGAGACCATCGACCTCGAAGACCTCGCCCGCCCGCTGGAGCGCGTGTCGCGGCACATGCCGTTGGCCCAGCTGCTGGAGCAGTTCCGCAAGGGCGGCGCACACTTCGTGTTGGTGGAGGAAGCCGATGGCAAGGTGATCGGCTACCTGACCATGGAAGACGTGCTGGAAGTGCTGGTCGGCGATATCCAGGACGAACACCGCAAGACCGAGCGCGGCATCCTAGCCTATCAGCCAGGCAAGCTGCTGGTACGCGGTGATACGCCGCTGTTCAAGGTTGAGCGCCTGCTGGGCGTCGACCTTGACCATATCGAGGCGGAAACCCTGGCCGGCCTGGTCTACGAGACCCTCAAGCGCGTGCCCGAGGAAGAGGAAGTGCTGGAGGTGGAAGGCCTGCGCATCATCATCAAGAAGATGAAAGGGCCGAAGATCGTGCTGGCCAAGGTGCTCAAGCTGGATTGATCAGCATCTGCAATTATCGCGGGGCAAGCCCGCTCCCACGCTTTTCTCTCATGGCGTGGGAGCGGGCTTGCCCCGCGATGCTTTTCAGGGATTGCCCGCCGTGAAATCCGGCAACCCGCCAATCGGCCGGTCGAACTGATACGGTATCGACTCCAGCGCCAACCCCACATTGCGCTGCACCACGAAATGCAGGTGCGGCCCGCTGCTGTTGCCGGTATTGCCCGACTTGGCCAGCGCCTGCCCCTGGACCACCCGCTGCCCCTCGCCCACCACCACCGAGCCGCGCATCAGGTGCAGGTACACGCCCATGGTGCCGTCCGGGTGCAGGATCCTGACGAAGTTGCCCGCCGGGTTGTTGCCCCGCCCGCTCTGGTTGTTCTCGATCTTCACCACCACCCCACCCCGCGCCGCGATGATCGGCGTGCCCTCGGGCATGGCGATGTCCATGGCATAGCGCCCCTTGGGCCCGAAGTGGCTGAAGCGGCCATTGGGACCCTGGCTCAGACGAAACGGCCCGCCCTTCCAGGGGAAGGGATAGCGATAGCCCTGCGGGCGCTGGCCTGGGTCGCCCATGGCATAGCGAAACTTGGTGTCGTACCTGAGGCTGCTCCCCTGGCGGGCCTGGACCACGCTGAGCACCTGGGTCGAGCGCGGCGGCACCAGCCGTCGGACGATACGCGGAGCGTTGCCGCCCTGGGCATTGGCCAGGCGCTCCACGCGCAGCTCCACCTCCATGGGCACGAACAGTTCGTTGCGGGCGACAAAGCGCACGCCACCGGCAAAGGGCTCGGTCTTCAGGCGAACCTGGCCATCCAGGCGCTCGACCATGGGCTCACGGAACACGAAGACCTTGGCCCCCGGGCTCGGGCGGTCGGAGTAGGAAACCACGCCGAAGGTGTCGGTGGTCTTGTAGACGGTCATGCCCAGGCACGACGCCGAGGCCGTGAGCAAGGCACAGAACAGCAGCAGGCGGGCGGGCGGCATGATGGTGGCTTTTTGACAGTTGTGTTCTGTCGAAGCCTAGCAGCCGGATTTGAGAGGGATATGACAGTTGGTCGGATGGTGACTGCAGGAGCGGCTTGCGCGGCGTATGGCACCCGCTTCGCGGGTGATCGCGGGACAAGCCCGCTCCTACAGGGCCCAGGGTGGCGTCAGGCGCCGGGCGTGAAGTGCTTCTGCGCCGTGCCGCGAGCGATCAGCCGCGACAGGTAGTCGAGCTTCTGCGCATCCTGGTCGACGAACTTGAAGGTCAGTTGCAGCCAGTCGCTCTCAGGCTTGGGTTCCAGCGCCGCAATGGCGTGCAGGTAGCCGTTCAGCCGCGCCGTTTCGGCATTCTCGCCTTGCTCCAGGTCCAGCACCGCGCCTTCGAGCACCTGCGGCAGGTTGGTGCCGCGGCGCACCACCAGCAGGGCTTCCTTGAGGCTCAGGGCCTTGATCATGCACGGCTGGGTGCCACTGGACAGGCGCAGTTGGCCTTGGCCACGGCCAGTCTGGGCCGCGGCGGCGGCAGTCTTCGGCGTCGGTGCGTTGATCAGTGGCTTGGCAGCAGCGGCAACAGGCGCCGGAGCCGCGACCTTGGCCGCTTCCGGGCGACCGCCGGTCAGGGCGCTGAGCGAGTCGTTGGCGAAGGCCGAGTTGACCCGCGCCGGCGCGCTGGACATCAGGGCATCGAGCTTGCCGATCTTGGTCAGCGACTTCTTCACCTTGGTCAGCAGCTGCTCGTTGGTGAACGGCTTGCCGACGAAATCGGAAACACCGGCCTGGATGGCCTGGATCACGTTTTCCTTGTCACCACGGCTGGTCACCATGATGAACTGCATGGTCTTCATCTCTTCCTGCTGGCGGCACCAGGTCAGCAGCTCGAGGCCGGACATCTCGGGCATCTCCCAGTCGCACAGGACCAGGTCGAAACGTTCCTTGCTCAGCATGGCCATGGCCTTGCGACCGTTGACCGCGTCCTCGATCACCACGCCGGGAAAGGCGTTGCGCAGGCACTTTTTTACCAGGTCGCGGATGAACGGGGCATCGTCCACGACCAGCACATTCACTTTACTCATCGATACTCCTCTTGAATCCCGGCTAGCATACCGCCGACTGATGGCCATTTGCCAAACCACTGGTCACGCCGGGACTTCTCACACGGTTCGCGGGTGCCTGCTGGTGCTCGACCGCAAACGAAAACGCCCGGCGGTTGCCGGGCGTTCATGCTCGGGAGCAATCCTATTTATCGTCCGGTTCAGCCGGAACATTAGCGATTTCGCCCTCATCGAACGCTTCGCCCTGCACCTCGGCTTTCATGCGCTTGAGGCCCATGTGGCGCACGTCGGTGCCACGCACCAGGTAGATCACCAGCTCCGAAATGTTGCGCGCGTGGTCGCCGATGCGCTCCAGTGAACGCAGGGCCCAGATCACGCTGAGCACGCGGGAGATCGAGCGTGGGTCTTCCATCATGTAGGTGACCAGCTCGCGCAGCGCGGTCTTGTATTCGCGGTCGATGGTCTTGTCGTACTGGGCCACCGACAGCGCCAGGTCGGCGTCGAAGCGGGCGAAGGCGTCCAGCGCGTCGCGGACCATGTTGCGCACCTGGTCGCCGATGTGGCGCACCTCGACGTAGCCGCGCGGCGACTCGCCTTCCTCGCACAGCTGGATGGCGCGACGGGCGATCTTGGTGGATTCGTCACCGATGCGCTCCAGGTCGATCACCGACTTGGAGATGCTGATGATCAGGCGCAGGTCGGAGGCCGCCGGCTGGCGACGGGCGAGGATGCGCACGCACTCCTCGTCGATGTTGCGTTCCATCTGGTTGATCTGTTCATCGACCTCGCGCACCTGCTGGGCCAGGCCCGAATCGGCCTCGATCAGCGCGGTGACGGCGTCGTTCACCTGCTTCTCGACCAGGCCGCCCATGGCCAGCAGGTGGCTGCGCACCTCCTCGAGCTCGGCATTGAACTGCTGGGAGATGTGGTGGGTAAGGCTTTCTTTGTTGATCATCGTTTCGCTCCGCGAAGCAGCTGCAAGCTTCAAGTGATTCGTGTCGTTCCCTGGCCTGTAGGAGCGGCCTTGTGCCGCGAAAGGGCCGCGAAGCGGCCCCAGGATTTCAGCCGTGATGCAAAAATCGCCGGGGCTGCTTTGCAGCCCTTTCGCGGCACAAGGCCGCTCCTACACAAGCACCCTGTGGCCAATAGTTAGCCGTAGCGACCGGTGATGTAGTCTTCGGTCTGCTTCTTCGCCGGGTTGGTGAACAGGGTGTCGGTGTCACCGAATTCGACCAGTTTGCCCATGTACATGAACGCGGTGTAGTCCGATACGCGGGCCGCCTGCTGCATGTTGTGGGTGACGATGACGATGGTGTACTTGGATTTCAGTTCGTAGATCAGCTCTTCGACCTTCAGGGTCGAGATCGGGTCCAGCGCCGAGCACGGTTCGTCGAGCAGCAGCACTTCCGGCTCCACGGCGATGGTGCGGGCGATCACCAGACGCTGCTGCTGGCCACCGGACAGGCCCAGGGCCGAGTCGTGCAGGCGGTCCTTGACCTCATCCCACAGCGCCGCGCCCTTCAGCGCCCACTCGACGGCCTCGTCGAGCACACGCTTCTTGTTGATGCCCTGGATACGCAGGCCGTAGACCACGTTCTCGTAGATGGTCTTGGGGAACGGGTTGGGTTTCTGGAACACCATGCCCACGCGGCGGCGCAGCTCGGCCACGTCCTCGCCCTTGCGGTAGATGTTGCTACCGTACAGGTTGATGGCGCCTTCCACGCGGCAGCCATCGACCAGGTCGTTCATGCGGTTGAAGGTCCGCAGCAGCGTGGACTTGCCGCAGCCGGACGGGCCGATGAAGGCAGTCACGCGCTGCTTGGGAATGTTCATGCTGACGTCGAACAGCGCTTGCTTGTCGCCGTAGAACAGGGACAGCCCGGGTACTTCGATGGCCACGGTCTCTTCGGCCAGGCGCAGGCTCTGCTTGTCGCGGCCCAGGGCCGACATGTCGATGCCGTGGGCGTGGGATTCATGCTGCATGGTCAACTCCATACGCTATCAATTCGTTTCAAAGGGCCGCCCGGTGTTCGGGCGGCACGCTTGCAATCAGGATCAGTGGTCGAGGGCCTTGTACTTCTCGCGCAGGTGGTTACGGATCCACACCGCCGAGAGGTTGAGGGTGGCGATCACCAGCACCAGCAACAGCGCGGTGGCGTACACCAGCGGCCGCGCGGCCTCGACGTTGGGGCTCTGGAAGCCGACGTCGTAGATGTGGAAGCCCAGGTGCATGATCTTCTGGTCCAGGTGCAGGTACGGGTAGTTGCCGTCCACCGGCAGCGACGGCGCCAGCTTCACCACACCCACCAGCATCAGCGGGGCCACTTCGCCGGCGGCGCGGGCCACGGCGAGGATCATGCCGGTCATCATGGCCGGGCTGGCCATCGGCAGGACGATCTTCCACAGGGTCTCGGCCTTGGTCGCGCCCAAGGCCAGCGAGCCCTCGCGCACCGTGCGCGGAATCCGCGCCAGGCCTTCCTCGGTGGCCACGATCACCACTGGCACCGCCAGCAGCGCCAGGGTCAGCGAGGCCCACAGCAGGCCGGGGGTGCCGAGGGTCGGCGCCGGCAGCGACTCGGGGAAGAACAGCCTGTCGATCGAGCCACCCAGCACATAGACGAAGAAGCCCAGGCCGAACACGCCGTAGACGATCGCCGGAACACCGGCCAGGTTGTTCACCGCGATGCGGATCAAGCGGGTCACCGGACCCTGCTTGGCGTATTCGCGCAGGTAGACCGCGGCCAGCACGCCGAACGGGGTGACGATCACGGCCATGATCAGGGTCATCATCACGGTGCCGAAAATGGCCGGGAAAATACCGCCTTCGGTGTTGGCCTCACGCGGGTCGTCGCTGAGGAACTCCCAGACCTTGGCAAAGTAGGCGCCCATCTTGGTCAGGCCGGACATGGCGTTCGGCTGGATGGCGTGGACCACCTTGCTCAGGTTGATCTCCACCTCGCGGCCGTTGCCGTCGCGGGCTACCAGGCTGTCGCGGGCGAAGGCCTGGTGCAGGCCGGTCAGGCGCTCCTCGATGGCCTTGTAGCGATTGTTCAGCTCGGCGCGCTCGGCGTCCATGTCGGCCTGGGCGGCGGCATCCAGCTTGCCATCCAGTTCCAGCTTGCGGCCGTGCAGGCGCAGGCGCTCGAGGCCATGGTTGATGGCGCCGATGTCCTTCTTCTCCAGCTTCACCAGCTGGTCGTTGAGTTCGCTGGCGCGCTTGAGGCGCGTCTGCAGCTCAGTCCAGGCCTCGGGGCCCTGGGCGACCACGCGGCCTTCTTCCTTGACGCTGACCAGGTAGCCATAGAAGTTGCCCCACTCGCGGCGCTCCAGGGCGATCAGATCGACAGGCTTTTGCTGGTCGACCAGCCACTCGCCCACGACCCAGGTGAAGTCAGTACCGTTGAGGTCACGGTTACCGACCTTGATCAGCTCGCGGGTCATGAACTCCGGGCCCTGCTCGGGCACCGGCAGGCCGGCACCCTTGAGGCGTTCGCGGGGTACTTCTTCCTTCTGCACCACTTCACCGATGACCACGTGGTCGGCCTGGCCCGGCACCTTGTAGGTGGCCTGGACCAGGTCGGCCGGCCAGAAGTGGCCCAGGCCGCGCACGGCGATCACGGCCAGCAGGCCGACGGTCATGATGACCGCCATGGCGACCGCGCCACCACTGATCCAGACGCCGGGGGCGCCGCTCTTGAACCAGCCTTTGAGGGAATCCTTTTTCACGGATCTCTACCTTTCTATCAAAGCGACGAGTATTTCTTGCGCAGGCGCTGGCGAATCAGCTCGGCCAGGGTGTTCATCACGAAGGTGAACAGCAGCAGCACGAGGGCGGCGAGGAACAGCACACGATAGTGGCTGCCGCCGACTTCCGATTCGGGCATTTCCACGGCCACGTTGGCGGCCAGGGTGCGCATGCCCTCGAACAGGTTCATCTCCATCACCGGGGTGTTGCCGGTGGCCATCAGCACGATCATGGTCTCGCCCACCGCACGGCCCATGCCGATCATCAGCGCCGAGAAGATGCCCGGGCTGGCGGTGAGGATGACCACGCGGGTCAGGGTCTGCCACGGCGTGGCGCCCAAGGCCAGCGAACCCAGGGTCAGGCTGCGCGGCACGCTGAACACGGCGTCTTCGGCGATGGAGTAGATGTTCGGGATGACCGCGAAGCCCATGGCGATACCGACCACCAGGGCGTTGCGCTGGTCGTAGGTGATGCCGAGGTCGTTGCTGATCCACAGGCGCATGTCGCCCTTGAAGAACCAGCTCTCGAGTAACGGACTCATGTACAGGGCAAACCAACCGATCACCAGGATCACCGGGATCAGGATCGCCGCTTCCCAGCCATCCGGGATGCGCAGGCGGATCGACTCCGGCAGGCGGCTCCAGCTGAAGCCGGCGAGCAGGATACCGATCGGCATGATCACGAACAGGCTGAACACGCCCGGCAGGTGGCCTTCGAGGTACGGCGCGAGGAACAGGCCGGCGAAGAAGCCGAGGATCACCGTCGGCATCGCTTCCATCAGCTCGATCACCGGCTTGACCTTGCGGCGCATGCCCGGGGCCATGAAGTAGGCGGTGTAGATGGCGGCGGCGATGGCCAGCGGGGCGGCCAGGATCATCGCGTAGAACGCGGCCTTGAGCGTACCGAAGGTCAGCGGCGACAGGCTCAGCTTGGGCTCGAAGTCGGTGTTCGAGGCGGTCGACTGCCAGACGTATTTAGGCTCGTCGTAGTTCTCGTACCAGACCTTGCCCCACAGCGCGCTGAAGGAGATCTCCGGGTGCGGGTTGCGCAGGCTCAGGGGCAGCAGCTTGCCGCCTTCCTCGATGATGATGCGGTTGGCGCGCGGCGACAGGGCCAGCACGCCCGCGCCTTCGGCGACCGGCTCGACCAGCAGGGTGCGGTGCGCGGTGCTGTGGAACACACCGAGCTTGCCTTCGCTGTCCAGGGCGATGAAGCCCTTGCGGCGCTCTTCGGCGTCGATCTGCACCACCGGGGCCTTGCCCAGCTGGAAGCTTCGGATCAGCTTGAAGCGCGACTCGCCGTCCGGATCCCGGGCCATGAACCACTGGCTCAGGCCGCCCTTGGAGTCACCGAAGATCAGCGAGATGCCACCGACCAGCTGGGCGGTCGCGGTGATTTCGGCGTTGCCGTCTTCCAGCAGCTTGTAGCGACCATTGAGGCTCTTGTCGCGCAGGCTGAACACGTCGGCGGTGGCGCGACCGTTGACCACGTACAACCACTGCTGGCGCGGGTCGATGAAGATGTTCTTCACCGCCTCGGTCATCTGCGGCAACTCGATGCGGCTCTGCTCGATGGTGACCTCGTCGGTCATCATGTTCTCGGTGCGCGACAGCTCGATCACCTGCAGGTGCGCGCCGGTGGAGCCGGCCAGCAACAGGGTGTCGCCATTGACGTTGACGCTCACGTGTTCCAGCGCGCGGCCCTGGTCATCCAGGGTGAACAGGTCCTGACCATAGGGGTAGTCGATACCCGGCTCGATGGTCTTCTTGTTGTCCGGATAGGTGATCTTGTAGGTGTGGTGGAACACCAGCGCCTGGCCATTGGACAGGCCCAGCACCACCAGCGGGCTGCCAGGCTGGTCGGTGCTGATCGAGCTGACCTGGGCGCCGGCGGGCAGCGGCAGGTCGACGCGCTTCAGTTCGTTGCCGGTCTTGGTGTCGAAGAACAGCGCCTGGCCCTTGTCGGACACACGCATGCCCACGAGGTTCTGCTCCTCGAGGGCGATCATCAGGGGTTTGCCGGCGTCCTGTTGCAGCCAGGTCGGCTCCAGGGCCTTCTTGCTGGTCAGTTCGGCGCCCTGGAACAGCGGCAGCACCACATAGGCCAGGTAGAAGAAGATCAGCGTGATCGCTGCCAGCACGGCGAGCCCGCCCACCAGGACGTACCAGCGGGTCAGACGGTCCTTGAGGGCGCGCATGCGGCGCTTGCGTTGCAACTCGGGCGTATTGAAATCAATGCGCACGGGAGGAGAATTTTGGGTCATTGTGGAGTTGGCCAGATCATTCATGCGCACACCCTAGCGGTCCCGTATGACAAAAACATGACAGTGCAGTGACGCAAAAAAGCCCGCCGCTCAGGAGCCCTGGCTTCGGACTAAGGAATTCGTGGAGGAGGCCGGCATTGTGGTCACCGGCCTCGTCCTCAGTTACTTACTTCTTTGCAACGTTACCCGCGTGGGACAGGCCCAGTTCGGCCAGGGTCTTGTCGACCACCTTGGCTGGCAGCGGGATGTAGCCGTCCTTCACGACAACCTGCTGGCCGGCTTGCGACAGCACCAGCTTGACGAACTCGGCTTCCAGCGGGGCCAGAGGCTTGTTCGGCGCCTTGTTGACGTAGACGTAGAGGAAGCGCGACAGCGGGTAGGTGCCGTTCAGGGCGTTGGCTTCGTTGTCCTCGACGAAGGTGCCGCCGTCTTTCTTGGCCAGAGGCACGGTCTTGACGCTGGCGGTCTTGTAGCCAATGCCCGAGTAGCCGATGCCGTTCAGCGAGGAGCTGATCGACTGCACGACCGAGGCCGAGCCAGGCTGTTCGTTGACGTTAGGCTTGAAGTCGCCTTTGCACAGGGCTTCTTCCTTGAAGTAGCCGTAGGTGCCCGATACCGAGTTGCGGCCGAACAGCTGGATCGGCTTGTTGGCCAGGTCGCCGGTCACGCCGACGTCGCCCCAGGTCTTGATCTCGCTCTTGCCACCGCACAGGCGGGTGGAGGAGAAGATGGCGTCGACCTGAGCCATGGTCAGGCCCTTGATCGGGTTGTCCTTGTGCACGAACACGGCCAGGGCGTCGACGGCGACCGGGATGGCGGTCGGCTTGTAGCCGTACTTCTGCTCGAAGGCCTGCAGCTCGACGTCCTTCATCTTGCGGCTCATCGGGCCCAGGTTGGCGGTGCCTTCGGTCAGCGCGGGTGGCGCGGTGGAGGAGCCGGCGGCCTGGATCTGGATGTTTACGTTGGGATATTCCTTCTTGTAGGCCTCGGCCCACAGGGTCATCAGGTTCGCGAGGGTGTCGGAACCGACGCTGGAGAGGTTGCCCGATACACCGGTGGTCTTGGTGTAGGTCGGGATTGCAGGATCGACAGCGGCGACCGCATTGGCGGCAGCGACGCCAGCGGCGGCAAAGGTCAGGGCCGCCATCAAACGCTTCAGTTTCATGCCTTGCTCCTAGCAGGAATATCGTGGGTTGTGAGATGGAACGGGCCCAAGTATCTGCAGGCCGCATGAACACTCTATGACTCGAATATGACAATTGGATGAAAGGCCATCACCGGGTATCCGGGATGGCCTTTCAAGATGTTTCAGGAGAGGTGTACAGCATGTCTCTGTAGGAGCGGCCTTGCGCCGCGAACGGGCTGCAAAGCAGCCCCGGAGGTCTTTCAGGAGGCTGAGATCCTGGGGCCGCTGCGCGTCCCTTTCGCGGCACAAGGCCGCTCCTACAGGTCCGTGTGATTCGCTCGGCTCAGCGCTTGTTGGCGAGCAGATAGGTACCAACCAGCAGACCAACGGCACACAGGCACGCCACGTAATAGGCTGGTGCCATCGGGCTGAACTTGAGCAGCGCGGTTACCACCATAGGCGTCAGCCCGCCAAAGATCGCGTAGGCCAGGTTGTAGGAGAACGACAAGCCGCTGAAACGCACCACCGGTGGGAACGCCTTGACCATCACGTACGGCACGGCACCGACGATGCCCACGCACAGGCCGGTCAGGGCGTACAGCGGGAACAGCAGGTCCGGGCGGGTCGGCAGGCTGTGGTAGAAGGCCCAGGACGACGCCAGCAGCGCCAGGCTGCCGACGATGAACACGCGCCCGGCGCCGAAGCGGTCAGCCAGGCTGCCAGCCCCGATGCAGCCCAGACTGAGCAGCACGATGGCCAGGCTGTTGGCCTTGAGCGAGTCGGTGGGGCTGACGTGATAGAGGCTCTGCAGCAAGGCCGGGGTCATCAGGATGATCACCACGATGCCGGCCGACAGCAGCCAGGTGAGCAGCATCGACAGGATGATCGCACCGCGATGGTCGCGCAGCACCGCGCGCAGCGGCAGTTCTTCGGCCAGGGCCTTGCGCGCCTGCATCTCGGCGAACACCGGGGTCTCATGCAGCCAGCGGCGCAGGTAGACCGCAAAGAAGCCGAACACCCCACCGAGCAGGAACGGGATACGCCAGGCGTAATCCGCCACTTCCTCGGGGGTGTAGAGCGTGTTGATCAGGGTCGCCACCAGCGAGCCAAGCAGGATGCCCGAGGTCAAGCCCGCGGTCAGGGTGCCGCAGGCATAACCGGTATTGCGCGCCGGCACGTGCTCGGAGACGAACACCCAGGCGCCCGGCACCTCGCCGCCAATGGCCGCGCCCTGGATCACCCGCATCAACAGCAGCAGGATCGGCGCCCACAGGCCGATCTGCGCATAGGTGGGCAGCAGGCCCATCACCAAAGTCGGCACCGCCATCAGGAAGATGCTCAGGGTGAACATCTTCTTGCGCCCGAGCAGGTCGCCGAAGTGGGCCATGACGATGCCGCCCAGGGGGCGCGCCAGGTAGCCGGCGGCGAAGATGCCGAAGGTCTGCATCAGGCGCAGCCACTCGGGCATGTCGGCGGGGAAGAACAGTTTGCCGACCACCGTGGCGAAGAAGACGAAGATGATGAAGTCGTAGAATTCCAGGGCTCCACCCAGGGCGGACAGCGAGAGGGTCTTGTAGTCACTGCGGGACAACGGCCGGGACGGCTGCTCGATACTGCTCTGCACGGAGGTCATCGCTGTTCTTTCTCTTGTAGGTCTGCGGACCGCTTGGCATGCGGCTTCTGGATTGGCTAGGCAGCGAAGATAGCAAATTGCCGAGCCGCGCTCATAGCGGTACAAAATCCATACAGATATTCATGAATGTGCGGTCGTCGCTGGCTGTGCAGGTATATATACTGCCCGCTCGTAGGAAAAGGTTGCTTCCATTGTGGGAAGTTGTGCGAAAACGTCGGTCATTGTTGTCAGACTGTTTCGCAGAGTTTCCCTTTGGCCGCCTCGCGAAGCGAAATCAGCGTAGTATGCGTGCTGCTGAATCGTTTTTACGGCGTCCTTCATTGCGCCACCAACGAAGCTTCACGGGTCAGAGGCCCCACGGCATGATTGAGCTCGAACAAGAAG
The DNA here is from genome assembly GCF_019646095.1 of Pseudomonas sp. 2hn. Lineage (NCBI taxonomy): Bacteria > Pseudomonadati > Pseudomonadota > Gammaproteobacteria > Pseudomonadales > Pseudomonadaceae > Pseudomonas > Pseudomonas sp. 2hn. The sequence goes on from NZ_CP081016.1 coordinate 5,832,315, forward strand.
ATCCTATCCCGCAGGGCGACCTGGCCCTGCAGATCACCGCGCTGCCACGCGAGACCAATGGTTTCGGCGATATCTTCGGCGGCTGGCTGGTCGCCCAGATGGACCTGGCCGGCACCGCCATGGCCAGCCGCGTCGCCGGTGGCCGGGTGGCCACGGTGGCCATCGACCGCATGGCCTTCCTGGTGCCGGTGGCGGTGGGCGCTCAGCTGTCCTTCTATACCCAGACCCTGGAGATCGGCCGCAGCTCGATCCAGATGATGGTCGAGGTGTGGAGCGACGACCCGCTGTCCAGCGAATGGCGCAAGGTCACCGAAGCCGTGTTCGTGTTCGTCGCCATCGACGGCAGCGGTCGCACCCGCTCGGTGCCTCGTCGCTGAGCCGAGCGAGCGGTAAACTCATTGCACGTCACTGGGTCCAACGGCCTGACAGACAATCAATGAGACGAGCGCAATGGCTAACTTCACGGTCGAGACCGAGCTTCACGGCGAACTCAATTGCTGGCGCATCACCAGCGAGCATGCCGAACTATTGATCGCCCAGCAGGGCGCGCAGGTCCTCAGCTACCAGCGGATCGGCGAACCGCCGCTGCTGTGGCTGAGCGACCAGGCCATCTTCCGCCAGGGCAAGTCGGTGCGCGCCGGCGCGCCGGTGTGCTGGCCATGGTTCGGCATCTTCGAACGCAACCCGGATTCGGTCAAAGCCATGTTCAAGGGCGAGCAGCCACCGGCCCACGGCCTGGTGCGCGGGCGCGACTGGCAGTTGCTGGGGGCCGAGGAGCACGGCGAAAGCCTGCATATCGAATTCCAGCTGCCCGAAGCCCAGGGCGACCTGCCGGGCTGGGCCCACGAAGTCCAGCTCAAGCTGCTGGTGGAACTGGGCGACCAGCTGAAGCTGACCCTCACCAGCTACAACCTCGGTAATACCGACGTCACCCTGAGCCAGGCCCTGCACAGCTACTTCGCGGTAAGCGACGTGCGCCAGGTCCAGGTGGAAGGCGTGGACGGGTTGGCCTATATCGAAACCCTGGCCAACTGGGAGCAGCGCCAGCAGCAGGGCAACCTGGGCTTTACGGGCGAGACCGACCGCATCTACCTGAACGCCCCCGAACGCCTGGCCATCGTCGACCCGCACTGGAACCGACGCATCACCTTGCAGGCCGGCGGCTCACGCACCGCGGTGATCTGGAACCCCTGGACCGACCGCGCTCGCGACCTGCCGGACATGGCCGACGATGGCTGGCAGCGCATGCTGTGCATCGAGACGGCGAATGTGATGGATGACGTGGTGGTGCTCAAGCCGGGGGCGAGTCATGCGATGAGCGTGGGGATCGGTAGCGAAGCGCTCTGATTCATAATTTTCAGAGTCAGTGCCGGCCCTTTCGCGGGTAAACCCGCTCCCACAGGCACTCCACTGTTCTCAAGGTCAGTGAAGTGCCTGTGGGAGCGGGCTTACCCGCGAAGAGGCCGGCACAGGTAAATCAAAGGTCGGCGTCTTCCACCACCCTCACCGTCGCGGCCTCCAGCGCATACGCCGCATCCGCCAGGTCATTGCTGACCGTCTCCACCTTCAGCGTGCCGGTCACCCACAACGGCGTGTAGATGTCGTCGATCTTCAACCCTTTCGGATAACGCACCAGCACCAGCTGGTTCGGCGGCGGCGGCGGAACATGGATGCAGGCGCCCGGGTACGGCACCAGGAAGAACAACGTGCTGTTGCCTTTCGCATCGCTCTCCAACGGCACCGGATACCCGCCCAGGCGGATCTGCTTGCCGTTCATCGCTGCCACGGTCTTGGTCGAGTACATCACCGCAGGCAAGCCCTTGCTCTGCTTCAGGCCACCCTTGGCAGTGAAGGTCCCCTGGGCTTCCGGGGAGTTGTGGTCGATCTCGGGCATCTGCTCGAGGGCTTTCTGGTCCGACTTGGGCATCAGCTCCAGCCAGTCGGTCTCGGGCAGTTCGGCATGGGCCAGGGTGCTGGCCAGCAGCAGGGGGACGAGGAATAACGCACGCATGGGAATGCTCGGCAACTCGGAATTGAATTGCCGGGCATTCTAGCCTGTGTTCAGTTCTTCTTGATGAAGCCGTAGATCACCAGAAGGATGATCGCGCCGACCAGGGCCCCGAAGAAGCCCGCGGCCTGCCCGGCCTGGTAGATGCCAAGGGCTTGCCCGCCATAGGTGGCAGCCAGGGAGCCGGCGATGCCGAGGAGGATAGTCATGATCCAGCCCATGCTGTCGTCACCCGGTTTCAGGAAACGCGCCAGCAGGCCGACGATCAGGCCAATGAAGATGGTTCCAATGATGCCCATGGCAATCCCTCTGTGATGAACATGAAACATGCCAAAGCCTAGTCAGCGCTTTGGCATGTTGCCATCTCAGAGCGGCATTGCCGGCCAGAAGTTCGATCAGCCGGCGATCAAGGCCTCTACTTCGGCAATCTTGGCCTTGAGGGTGGCCATGTCGGCGCAGCGCAGGGTGGCATGGCCGACTTTGCGTCCAACCTTGAACGCCTTGCCGTAGTGGTGCAGGTGGCAATCGTCGATGGCCAAGACCTTGTCCACTGGCGGTACTTCGCCGATGAAGTTGAGCATGGCGCTCTCACCCACCTTGGCGGTCGAACCCAACGGCAGGCCGGCGACGGCACGCAGGTGGTTCTCGAACTGGCTGCACTCGCTGCCTTCGATGGTCCAGTGCCCGGAGTTGTGCACGCGCGGCGCGATCTCGTTGGCCTTCAGGCCGCCGTCGACTTCGAAGAACTCGAAGGCCATGACGCCGACATAGTCCAGCTTCTGCAGCACGCGACCGACGTAGTCTTCGGCCAGGGCCTGCAGCGGGTGCGCGTCGCTGGCCACCGACAGCTTCAGGATGCCGCTGTCGTGGGTGTTGTGCACCAGCGGGTAGAAGCGGGTTTCGCCATCGCGGGCACGCACGGCCACCAGCGACACTTCGCCGGTGAACGGTACGAAACCTTCCAGCAGGCACGGCACGCTACCCAGCTCGGCGAAGGTATCGACCACGTCCTCAGGCTTGCGCAGGACCTTCTGGCCCTTGCCGTCATACCCCAGGGTGCGGGTCTTGAGCACGGCCGGCAGGCCGATGCTGGCGACGGCGGCATCCAGGTCCGCTTGCGAGAGGATGTCGGCGAAAGCCGGGGTCGGAATCCCCAGGTCGCGGAACATGCTCTTCTCGAACAGACGGTCGCGGGCGATGCGCAGAGCTTCGGCGCTCGGGTAGACCGGCACGAACTGCGAAAGGAAGGCGACGGTTTCCGCCGGCACGCTCTCGAACTCGAAGGTCACCAGGTCGACTTCGTCGGCCAGCTGGCGCAGGTGGTCCTGGTCGCCATAGTCGGCGCGCAGGTGCTCGCCCAGCGGGGCGGCGCAGGCGTCCGGGGCCGGGTCGAGGAAGGCGAAGTTCATGCCCAGCGGGGTGCCCGCCAGGGCCAGCATGCGGCCCAGCTGGCCGCCACCGATTACACCGATCTTCATAGCGTCAACCTCAAGCCTGGCGCGGATCTGGATTGTCCAGAACGGTGTCGGTCTGCTCGGTGCGGAACTGCTTGAGCGCCGCGTGGAACTGCGGGTACTTGGCGCCCAGGATGCTTGCCGACAGCAGCGCGGCGTTGATCGCGCCAGCCTTGCCGATGGCCAGGGTGGCTACCGGCACGCCGGCCGGCATCTGCACGATCGACAGCAGCGAATCGACACCCGACAGCATCGACGACTGGACCGGCACGCCCAGCACCGGCAGGTGGGTCTTGGCGGCGCACATGCCCGGCAGGTGGGCGGCGCCACCGGCACCGGCGATGATCACCTCGATGCCGCGGCCTTCGGCCTCCTCGGCGTACTGGAACAGCAGGTCCGGGGTACGGTGGGCGGAAACCACCTTCACCTCGTAGGGAATGCCGAGTTTTTCCAGCATATCGGCGGTGTGGCTAAGGGTGGACCAATCGGACTTGGAGCCCATGATCACGCCAACCAGTGCACTCATCGTCGAGCCTCTTCGCTTGTGCGCCCGCAGGCGCGTCAAAAAACAACAAGCCACGCGGGACGACCGGCGTGGCTTGTTTGCTGATCATGACCGGATCTATCCGGTCGAGGGGCCGCGCAGTATAGCGTAACGCGAGGCGATCACGGCACCCCCGGCGACCAACTGTCGCCCTTATTTTTCGGGGGTTTGGCTGACTTTCGGGTCAACTGAGCCGCCCTCCAGCTTGCGCCACAGCAACCGCACGTTGGCCTTGCGCACCAGCGCGCAGCGATACAGGCGGATTTCCAGCGGCACATGCCACTGGCTGCCGCCACAGATCACCAGTTCGCCACGTTCCAGCTCGCCACGCATCGACAGCCTCGGCACCCAGGCGATACCCATGCCTTCGAGCGCCATGCTCTTGAGACTGTCGGCCATCGCGGTTTCATAGACAGTGGTATAGCGCAGGTTGCGCTGGCGCAGCAGCAAGTTGACCGAACGGCCGAGGAAGGCGCCGGCACTGTAGGCCAGCAGCGGTACGCTGCCCTCACCCTCCAGGTCGAACAGCGGCTTGCCGTCCGGGCCCACGGCGCACACCGGAAGCATTTCGGTGGTACCCATGTGCAGCGAGGGGAAGATCTCGGCGTCCATCTGCAGGGCGGCGTCCGGGTCATAGAAGGCCAGCATCAGGTCGCAGCCGCCCTCGCGCAATGCATGAACGGCATCGCCAACGTTGGTGGCCACCAGGCGCGTGGCGATGTTCAAGCCATCGTTGCGCAGCTGCGCCACCCAGCGCGGGAAAAAGCCCGATGCCAGGGAGTGTGCGGCCGACACCTGGATCACCTCGCCCTGCCCGCCTTCGAGATGATGCAAATGGCGGAGAACTTCGCTCAACTGGTCGACAACGGTACGTGCCGTGACGAGAAACAGCTGCCCGGCCTCGGTCAGTTCGATGGGCGTGCGGGAACGATTCACCAAGGTCAGCCCGAGCGCCGCCTCCAGGCTGCGTATGCGTCGGCTGAAGGCCGGCTGGGTGACGAAACGGCGCTCGGCCGCCTGGGAAAAACTGCGGGTGGAGGCCAGGGCACTGAAGTCCTCCAGCCATTTGCTTTCGAGGTTCATCGACTACTCCGCAACGCGTGCACCAAAATGGAACACGCTCGATTGTCAATCGGCGTCACATCAAACCGTATGCCGTTTGTGCATAGGTTAGCGTGCAACAGCATTGGCCGCAAAATCCGGGCAGCCCTAGCATTGGCGCCATTCCGGCAGGTGCCGGGTCAAAATCGAGATGATATCCATCATGTCCTCCGCTGCATCGTTCCGCGTCGAAAAAGATCTGCTTGGTACCCTTGAAGTCCCTGCCGATGCCTACTACGGCATCCAGACTCTGCGCGCTGCCAACAACTTCCACCTCTCCGGCGTTCCGCTGTCGCACTACCCGAAACTGGTAGTCGGCCTGGCAATGGTCAAGCAGGCCGCTGCTGACGCCAACCGTGAGCTGGGGCACCTGAGCGATGCCAAGCACGCTGCCATCACTGCAGCCTGCGCCCGACTGATCAAGGGTGACTTCCACGATCAGTTCGTCGTGGACATGATCCAGGGCGGTGCCGGCACCTCCACCAACATGAACGCCAACGAAGTCATCGCCAACGTCGCGCTGGAGCACATGGGCCACCAGAAAGGTGAGTACCAGTACCTGCACCCGAACAACGACGTGAACATGGCGCAGTCGACCAACGACGCCTACCCGACCGCGATCCGTCTGGGTCTGCTGCTGGGTCACGACGCTCTGCTGGCCAGCCTCGACAGCCTGATCCAGGCCTTCGCCGCCAAGGGTAAAGAGTTCGATCACGTACTGAAGATGGGCCGTACCCAGCTGCAGGACGCCGTGCCGATGACCTTGGGCCAGGAATTCCGCGCCTTCGCCACCACCATGACCGAAGACCTGCAGCGCCTGCGCTCGCTGGCCCCGGAACTGCTGACCGAAATCAACCTGGGCGGTACCGCCATCGGTACCGGCATCAACGCCGACCCGGGCTACCAGGCCCTGGCCGTGCAGCGCCTGGCGACCATCAGCGGCCAGCCGCTGGTCCCGGCCGCCGACCTGATCGAAGCCACCTCCGACATGGGCGCCTTCGTGCTGTTCTCCGGCATGCTCAAGCGTACCGCGGTCAAGCTGTCGAAGATCTGCAACGACCTGCGTCTGCTGTCCAGCGGCCCGCGCACCGGCATCAACGAAATCAACCTGCCAGCGCGTCAGCCAGGCAGCTCGATCATGCCAGGCAAGGTCAACCCGGTGATCCCGGAAGCCGTCAACCAAGTCGCCTTCGCCATCATGGGCAACGACCTGGCCCTGACCGTCGCCGCCGAAGGTGGCCAGCTGCAGCTGAACGTGATGGAGCCGCTGATCGCCTACAAGATCTTCGACTCGATCCGCCTGCTGCAACGCGCCATGGACATGCTGCGCGAGCACTGCATCGTCGGCATCACCGCCAACGAACAGCGCTGCCGCGAACTGGTCGAGCACTCGATCGGCCTGGTCACCGCCCTGAACCCGTACATCGGCTACGAAAACGCCACCCGTATCGCCCGCGTCGCCCTGGAAACCGGCCGCGGCGTGCTGGAACTGGTGCGCGAGGAGAAGCTGCTGGACGAAGAGATGCTCAACGACATCCTGCGTCCGGAAAACATGATCGCTCCCCGTCTGGTTCCGCTGAAGGCGTAACCCAGGCCGCTGCAAACAGTCTCACCAGGTCGAGGGACTAGACACCTCTCAACCTTTCAAGGGCCCGAGCGCACGCTCCGGGCCCTTTTTTTATGCCTGCGCTTCAAACCCTGCGCGGCCCCTGTAGGAGCGGCATATAACTTGCTCGCTAAAGCTTCTCAGCCCAATGGGACGCCGAGCATGCTGCACAGCCACCTCACCACCCTCAACGCGGTTTCGCTGATCCTCCAGGTGTTCCAGGAGGCCGGCGTCGACCCGCGGCAGCTGCTCGCCGGCAGCGGCATAGGCCCGGCGGACCTGGGCCACGCTGATGCGCGTATCACCACCCAGCAGGAGCTGCAGGTGTGCGCCAACGCCGTGGCCCGGCGCGAGGACATCGGCCTGGAACTGGGCCGGCGGATGCATGTGTCGTGCTACGGGATGCTGGGTTACGCCCTGCTCTCCAGTGCCACTTTGGGTGACGCCCTGCGCCTGGCGCTGCGTTATCCGGCACTGCTGGGAACAGTCTTCCAACTGCGCCTGGTGGACGACGGCCAGCGGGTCTGGCTCTGTGCCAGCGATCATTACGACGCCCCAGGCCTTGCGGCCTTCAACGCCGAGTTCTGCCTGGTGTCGCTTAAAGTGATCTGCGATGACCTGCTCGGCCGCCCGCTGCCACTGCTGGCGGCGCGCTTCGAACACTCGCGTCCCGGTTACCACGCGCTCTACGACGGTGCGTTCCAGTGCCCGCTCGGCTTCGAGGCCGGCGACAACGCCTTCGCCTTCGAGCGCCGCTGGCTGGACATGCCGCTACCGCTGGCCGACCCGATCACCCACAAGGCCATGGGCGAACGCTGCCGACGGCTGAACCTGGAGTTCACCGGACGCCAAGCCTGGCTCGGGCGCATTCGCCAGTTGCTGGTCCAACAGCTGGATGCCGCCCCCGGGCTGGAGGGCCTGGCACGGCAGATGAACTGCTCGTCGCGCACCTTGCGCCGGCACCTGCAAGCGCTGGGCAGCAGTTATCAACAGCTGCTCGACGAGTTGCGCTTCGAGCGGGCCAAGCAACTGCTGGCCGAAGACCAGATGCCGATCTATCGCATTGCCGAATCGCTGGGGTTCAGCGAGACCGCCAGCTTTCGCCATGCCTTCCAGCGCTGGAGTGGTGTTGCACCGAGCCATTTCAGAGGTTGACCTGTACCGGCCCTATCGCGGGGCAAGCCCGCTCCCACGAATGGCCTCAGCGATCGTGGGAGCGGGCTTGCCCCGCGATAGGGCCGGTACAGGATGTACTTGGCCACATCGATCCCCTTTTGGCCGTTTGCATCGTTCTCCCGCTCTCGGCCGCCCACCAGAATGGTCCCACGCCAGTCATAACCGGAGAACAATAAGTGCTGACGATCTATTCCGATGACCACCGCCTGCACCATGGCCGCTGCGAGCTGATCGACGGCCAGCTAATGCCCTGCTTCGAAATGCCCTCCCGCGCCGATCACGTCCTCGATCAGGTGAAGCAGCGCAACCTCGGCCCTGTGCAAGGCCCCACCGATTTCGGTCGCGCCCCGCTGCAGCGCATCCACAGCACCGACTATCTGAACTTCTTCGAAGGCGCCTGGGCCCGCTGGGCCGCACTGGGCCACGACGGCGACCTGCTGCCCTTCACCTGGCCGGCGCGCACCCTTCGCCAGGTCAAGCCCACCGGCCTGCACGGCGAACTCGGCTACTACAGCTTCGATGCCGGCGCGCCGATCACCGCCGGTACCTGGCAGGCCGCCTACAGCGCAGCGCAAGTGGCCCTGACCGCCCAGGCCGCGATCCAGCAAGGCGCCCACGCGGCCTTCGCCCTGTGCCGCCCGCCGGGACACCACGCCGCCGCCGAGGTGATGGGTGGCTACTGCTACCTGAACAACGCCGCCATCGCCGCCCAGGCCTTCCTTGACCAGGGCCGGCGCAAGGTGGCCATCCTCGATGTCGACTACCACCACGGCAACGGCACCCAGGACATCTTCTACACCCGCAACGATGTGTTCTTCGCCTCGATCCACGGCGACCCGCAGGACGAGTTCCCGTTCTTCCTGGGCTATGCCGACGAGGTCGGTGAAGGCGCGGGCGAAGGCTGCAACATCAACTACCCACTGCCCGCCGGCAGTGACTGGGCGGCCTGGAGCGCGGCCCTGGAAGACGCCTGCCAGCGCATCGCCGCCTACGACGCCGAGGTGCTGGTGATCTCCCTCGGCGTGGACACCTTCAAGGACGACCCGATCTCCCAGTTCAAGCTCGACAGCCCGGACTACCTGGAGATGGGCAAGCGCATCGCCCAGCTGGGCAAGCCGACCTTGTTCGTGATGGAGGGCGGCTACGCCGTGGAGGAAATCGGCATCAACGCGGTCAATGTGCTGGAAGGCTTCCAGCGCGCCCAGCCAGGAGCCTGAACATGGTCCGACTCAAGCGTCTGCTCGCCCCGCTCATCACCGCCGGCCTGCTCGCCGGCGCGCTCCAGGCCCACGCCGACCAGCGCACCCTGCGGGTCTACAACTGGTTCGACTACATCACCCCGCAGACCCTCACGGACTTCCAGAAGGACACCGGGGTGAAGCTGGTCTACGACATCTTCGACACCAACGAGGCGCTGGAGGCCAAGCTGCTGACCGGCAACTCCGGCTACGACGTGGTGGTGCCGTCCAACGTGTTCCTCGCCAAGCAGATCGAAGCGGGCGTGTTCCAGCCGCTCGATCGCGCCAAGCTGCCCAACTGGCAACACCTGGATCCGGCGCTGATGAAGCTGATCGAGGCCAACGATCCCGGCAACAAGTTCGCCGTGCCCTACATGTACGGCACCGTGCTGATCGGCTTCAACCCGGACAAGGTCAAGGCCGTGCTCGGCGACAACGCCCCGGTGGACAGCTGGGACCTGATCTTCAAACCGGAGAACATCGCCAAGCTCAAGCAATGCGGCGTGGCGCTGCTCGATTCGCCATCGGAGATCCTGCCGCTGGCCCTGTCGTACCTGGGCCTGGACCCCAACAGCGGCAAGCCGGCAGACTACCAGAAGGCCCAGGACTTGCTGCTGAAGATCCGCCCGCACGTCACCTACTTCCACTCCTCCAAGTACATGGCCGACATCGCCAACGGCGACATCTGCGTGGCGGTGGGTTACTCGGGCAGCTTCTCCCAAGCCGCCAACCGCGCCCGCGAGGCGAAGAATGGTGTGACGGTGGACATGCGCCTGCCCAAGGAAGGCGCACCGATCTGGTTCGACATGCTGGCGATCCCGAAGAACGCGGCCAACCCGGAGGATGCCCATGCCTTCATCAACTACCTGCTGCGGCCTGAGGTGATCGCGCCGATCAGCGATTTCGTCGGCTACCCGAACCCGAACAAGGATGCGACCGACAAGGTCAGCCCGGCGATCCGCAACAACCCGAACCTGTACCCGACGCCGGAGGCGATGGCCAAGCTGTATACCTTGAAGCCGTTGCCACGGGATGCCGAGCGGGCGCGAACCCGGGCCTGGACCAAGATCAAGTCGGGAACTTGAGTCGTCTGCTTCGCGGGTAAACCCGCTCCCACAGGTGTCGCACCATGCCCAGGTACGGCGTAAACCCTGTGGGAGCGGGTTCACCCGCGAATAGGCCGCCAGGCCTTGCGCAGGCGCATCAGCGCATCCGCTATCTGCGCCTCCGGCACCGCCGCAAACCCCAGCACCAGCCCTGCCCTTTTATCCACAGGCTCTTCGCTGTCCTCCAGCCAGTAGCTGCTCAGCGGATTGACCTCCACCCCTACCGCTTCCGCCAGAGCCACCAGTTCCTGTTCCCGCGCGAAGTTATCCACATCCACCTTCACATGCAGCCCCGCCGCCACCGCCGGCATGGCCCCCAGCCCCGACACATCCTGGGGCCAGCCGGCCTTGAGCACATTGCGCCGCGCCAGCGCAGCCCGGCGCATGCGGCGGATATGCCGCTGGAAATGCCCCTGGGCCATGAACTGCGCCATCACGCACTGGGTGCCGACCTCCGAATGGCGCACCGCCAGCGCCCGACATTGACTGAACGCCTGCACCAGGCGCCCGGGAAGCACCAGGTATCCCAGGCGCAGGGCCGGCACGGCGATCTTGCCGAAGGTCCCCACGTACAGCACGCGCCCTTGGCGGTCCAGCGCGGCCAGTGGCGCCAGCGGCGCACCGCTGTAACGGTACTCGCCGTCGTAGTCGTCCTCGAGGATCCAGCCATCCTGGCGTTCGGCCCAGGCCAGCAGCGACAGGCGACGGGCCAGGCTCATGGTGACGCCCGTGGGGTACTGGTGGGCAGGCGTCACATAGGCCAGCCGGCACTCGGGCATCTCGGCCAGCCTCGCGCAGTCCATGCCCTCGGCATCCACCGGCACGCCCCTGAGCGTCGCCCCGGCCATCGCGAAGGCATGCCCGGCAGCCCGGTACCCTGGGTTTTCCACAGCCACGCCATCGCCGGGCTGCAACAGCAGCTGTGCACAAAGGCTGATGGCCTCCTGCGCGCCACTGGTGATCACAATTTGTTCAGCCGTGCAGGAAAGCCCACGCGAGCGTCGCAGGTAGGTGGCAATCAGTTCGCGCAGTTGCCACTCACCCGCCGGGTCACCATAACCCAGCATCGCCGGGTCGGGATTTCGCCAGAAACCCGCTTGCAGCTTGGCCCACACCTCGAATGGGAATAGATCGAATGCCGGCACGCCCACGCGAAAAGCCTTGGGCGCTCCGCCCCTGGGGAGCGGCAGATGATGATTTTTCAGACGTTGCAGGGGCTCGCTGGTGACCGCCTGGCTGGATAAATCCTCAGTATCCGCAGCACGAAATGTGGATAAGTCTGTTGATAAACCCAGGGATAACCCTGTTGATAATTGTGTGGATAGTTTCGGTAGCTGGCTCACATAGGTGCCATCGCCAACCCGGCTCTCGATGAAGCCTTCGGCATACAGCTGGTCGTAGGCCCTCACCACGCTGTTGCGCGACAGCGTCAGCATCGCCGCCAGGTCGCGGGTGGCCGGCAACCGCGTACCGCTGCCCAGGCGCCCATCCAGCACCCTGGCGCGCAAGGCATGGTAGAGCTGCTGGCTCAGCCCGCGACGGCGGTCCAGGACGATACCCGTAGGGTCGAAAGGCAGAGGATGGCAACGTTCGATCATGGCATTGGACCTATGAAAACAGCCGTTAATGGCTCTTACCCAGAGCCAATAGCCTGCCTAGCATGGAGCCATTCAACAAGGACATCCAGCATGTACAACAACAAGCCCCACCAGGAACACGACCTCGAGCGCCTGCACCGGCACATGCTGCAAACCCGCCTGGCGCTGCTGGTCAGCCAGGGTGAACAGGGCTTGCTGGCCACCCACCTGCCGGTACTGGTCGAGACCGGCGAAGGCGAGTTCGGCACGGTCTACGCCCACCTCGCCCGGGCCAACCGCCAGTGGCAGGACCTGGAGCAAGGGGGCGAGGCGCTGCTGGTGTTTCCCGGTGCCGATGCCTACGTCAGCCCGAGCTACTACCCGAGCAAGGCGGACAACCCCAAGGTCGTGCCGACCTGGAACTACCTGGCAGTACACGCCTACGGCCCGGTTGAAGTTATCCACAACGCCCAGTCGTTGCTGGACATCGTCACCCGCCTCACCGACCGCCATGAACAGGGCCGCAGCGAGCCCTGGACAGTGTCCGACGCCCCAGGCGACTACCTCGACGGCATGCTCCGCGCCATCGTCGGCATCCGCCTGCCCATCAGCCGCCTGCAAGGTGCGCGCAAGCTGAGCCAGAACCGTTCGGCGCAGGACATTGCCGGCGTGCGCGAAGGCCTTGGCGCCAGCAATGACCACCTGGACAACCAACTCGCCGCGCACATGCGCGATCTCTGAAGGAAAAGCCCATGACCCCCGTTACCCTGTGCCCGGTCGGCGCTCACGATCACGCTGCCTGGCGCTCCCTGTGGCAGGCCTACCTGCGCTTCTACCAGACCGAACTGGCCGACGAGATCTACCTCAGCACCTGGCAGCGCCTGCTCGACCCCAGCGAGCCCACCCATTCGACCCTGGCCTGGGTAGACGGCAAGGCAGTGGGCCTGGTCAATTTCATCTACCATCGCACCAACTGGAGCATCCAGAATTCCTGCTACCTGCAGGACCTCTACGTGGACAGCGAGCAACGCGGCCTGGGTATCGGCCGTCAGTTGATCGAGCATGTCTACGCGACGGCCAAGGCCGCCGACTGCACGAGGGTGCACTGGCTGACCCACGAGACCAATGCCACCGCCATCAGCCTGTACGAACAGATCGCCGATCGGCCGGGCTTCATCCAATTCCGCAAAGCACTGTAGGCCGAACATGAACGACGCATTGAACTGGAAGCCCGCCGGCACCCCCAAGGCCGAGCCCCTCGAAGGCCGTTTCATCCGCCTGGAAAAACTCGACCCGGCCCGCCATGGCGATGACCTCTGGGAAGTACTGCAAGGCCCGGGCTCGGACCCGGTGCTGTGGGACTACCTGCCCTATGGCCCGTTTGCCGAGCGCGCCGGCTTCGACTGCTGGCTGCAAGACAACGCCGCCAGCCGCGACCCGCTGTTCTACAGCGTGATCGACCGCGCCAGCGGCCAGGTCCAGGGCATCCTCAGCTACATGTCGATCGTCCCGGAACAGGGTCGCTTCGAGATCGGCCACATCGCCTTCGGCGCCGCGATGCAGCGCACGCCGAAAGGCACCGAGGCAGTGTACCTGCTGGGCAAGCTGGGCTTCGAGCTGGGCAATCGCCGGCTGGAATGGAAGTGCAACGACGCCAATGCCCGCTCCAAGCGCGCGGCGGAGCGCTTCGGCTTCGTCTTCGAAGGGGTGTTCCGTCAGCACATGGTGGTCAAGGACCGCAACCGGGATACGGCGTGGTATTCGATTACCGACGGCGAATGGCCGGCGGTGGCGGCGGGGTTCGAGCGTTGGTTGAGTGTGGATAACCAGCAACCTGACGGCCAGGTGCGAACCTTGGAGACATGCCGTCAGGGCTGAGTCTTGCTCAAACCTCACCGGCCTCTTCGCGGGTAAACCCGCTCCCACAGGTTGGGCGCCGACTCTGTGGGAGCGGGTTTACCCGCGAAGGGGCCGGGAAACCCAGCACAAAAAAAGGGGAGCATTCGCTCCCCAGAGGTTAACCGCTTGCAGATGAAGGCTTCTGTCAGCCTTCGATCTCGATCAGGATCTCGCCCGGGGTCACCCGGTCGCCCTTGGCCACGTGGATGGCCACGACCTTGCCGGCGATGGCCGCCTGGACTTCGGTCTCCATCTTCATCGCCTCGGTGATCAGCACCGCCTGGCCGGCCTTGACCACATCGCCTTCCTTGACCAGCACATCGACGATGTTGCCCGGCATGCTGGTGCTGACATGGCCCGGCTCGCTGGCCTGCTTGCGCTTGCTGCCGCCACCGCCGACGAACTCGTTGAGCGGCTCGAACACCACTTCTTCCGGCATGCCGTCGATGGACAGGTAGAAGTGGCGCTTGCCTTCGGCCTTGACGCCCACGCCGGTGATGTCGACGCGGTAGGTCTCGCCGTGCACGTCGATGACGAACTCGGTCGGCACGCCCTCACCGCCCACCGAGCCCACCGCACCGGCTTCCGGAATCGGCAGCAGGGCTTCGGGCTTGAGGGTGCCGGCTTCGCGTTCCTCGAGGAACTTGCGGCCGATGTCGGGGAACATGGCGAAGGTCAGTACGTCTTCCTCGGAGTGCGCGAGGCTGCCGATATCGGCACGCAGCTTGGCCATCTCCGGCTTGAGCAGGTCGGCCGGGCGCACGTCGATCACTTCCTCGCTACCGATCGCCTGGCGGCGCAGCTGCTCGTTGACCACGCCCGGGGCCTTGCCGTAACCGCCCTGCAGGTACAGCTTCACCTCGTTGGTAATAGTCTTGTAGCGCTCGCCGGCCAGCACGTTGAAGAACGCCTGGGTACCGACGATCTGCGAGGTCGGGGTCACCAGCGGCGGGAAGCCGAGGTCTTCGCGCACCCGCGGGATCTCCGCCAGCACTTCGTTCATGCGGTTGAGCGCGCCCTGCTCCTTGAGCTGGTTGGCCAGGTTGGAAATCATCCCGCCCGGTACCTGGTTGACCTGCACGCGAGTATCCACCGCGGTGAACTCGCTCTCGAACTGGTGGTACTTCTTGCGCACGGCATAGAAGTACAGGCCGATCTCCTGCAGCAGTTCCAGGTCCAGGCCGGTGTCGAACTCGCTGCCCTTGAGCGCGGCGACCATCGACTCGGTACCCGGGTGGCTGGTGCCCCAGGCGAAGCTGGAGATCGCGGTGTCGATATGGTCGGCGCCGTTTTCCACCGCCTTGAGCTGGCACATCGCAGCCAGGCCGGCGGTATCGTGGGAGTGGATGAACACCGGCAGCGACTGCTCGGCCTTCAGCGCCTTGACCAGCTCGCCGGTGGCGAACGGGGTCAGCAGGCCGGCCATGTCCTTGATCGCCACCGAGTCGCAGCCCATGGCTTCCATCTGCTTGGCCTGCTGCACGAAGGCGTCGATGGTGTGCACGGGGCTGGTGGTGTAGGCGATGGTGCCCTGGGCGTGCTTGCCGGCGGCCTTCACTGCCTCGATGGCCACCCGCAGGTTACGCACGTCGTTCATGGCGTCGAAGATGCGGAACACATCGATGCCGTTGACCGCCGCCTTGGCGACGAAGGCCTTGACCACGTCGTCGCTGTAGTGGCGGTAGCCCAGCAGGTTCTGGCCGCGCAGGAGCATCTGCAGGCGGGTGTTGGGCAATGCGGCGCGCAGCTTGCGCAGGCGCTCCCACGGGTCTTCCTTGAGGAAGCGCACGCAGGCGTCGAAGGTGGCGCCGCCCCAGACTTCCAGCGACCAGTAGCCGACCTTGTCGAGCTTGTCGCAGATCGGCAGCATGTCTTCGGTGCGCATGCGGGTGGCCAGCAGGGACTGGTGGGCGTCGCGCAGGATCGTGTCGGTGACAAAGATTTTCTTGGACATTGTTCGGTTCCTCACAGGCCTGCGTGCGCGGCGATGGCGGCGGCGATGGCCAGGGCCAGCTCTTCGGGTTTGCGCTTGATCGAGTAGTTGGTCAGTTCAGGGTGGCTTTCGACGAAGCTGGTGTTGAACTGGCCGCTGCGGAATTCCGGATTGCGCAGGATTTCCTGGTAGTACGCGGCGGTGGTCTTCACCCCCTGCACGCGCATGTCGTCCAGGGCCCGCAGGCCGCGGTCCATGGCTTCTTCCCAGGTCAGCGCCCAGACCACCAGTTTCAGGCACATGGAGTCGTAGAACGGCGGGATGGTGTAGCCGGTATAGATCGCCGTGTCGGTGCGCACGCCGGGGCCGCCGGGGGCGTAGTAGCGGGTGATCTTGCCGAAGCTGGGCAGGAAGTTGTTCTTCGGGTCTTCGGCATTGATGCGGAACTGCAACGCGAAGCCACGGTGCTGGATGTCTTCCTGCTTGATCGACAGCGGCAGGCCGGAGGCGATGCGAATCTGCTCGCGGACGATGTCGATGCCGGTGATTTCCTCGGTGATGGTGTGTTCCACCTGCACCCGGGTGTTCATTTCCATGAAGTACACCTCGCCATCGGCAAGCAGGAACTCCACGGTACCGGCGTTCTCGTAATCCACCGCCTTGGCCGCGCGCACCGCCAGGTCGCCGATGTAGGCGCGCTGCTCGGGGGTCAGCTGGGGGCTTGGGGCAATCTCGATCAGCTTCTGGTTGCGGCGCTGGATCGAGCAGTCACGCTCGAACAGGTGCACCACGTTGCCGAAGCTGTCACCGAGGATCTGCGCCTCGATGTGCTTTGGGTTGACGATGCATTTCTCCAGGAACACTTCCGCCGAGCCGAAGGCCTTGGTGGCCTCGGAAATGACACGGGGGAAGTTCTGCTCCAGCTCTTCACGGCTGTTGCAGCGGCGGATGCCGCGCCCGCCGCCACCGGAGGTGGCCTTGAGCATCACCGGGTAACCGATGCGGTCACCTTCGCGCAGGGCTTCATGGATATCGGCGACGTTGCCTTCGGTGCCGGGCGTGACCGGCACACCGGCCGCGATCATGGTGCGGCGTGCTTCGGTCTTGTCGCCCATGCGGCGAATGACATCGGCGGCCGGGCCGATGAACTTGATCCCGCGTTCGGCGCAGATCTCCGCAAGCTCGGCGTTTTCCGACAGGAAACCGTAGCCTGGATGCAGGGCATCGCAGCCGGTCTCGACAGCAAGGTTCACCAGCTTGCGCGGGTTCAGGTAGCCGGCCAGGGGCTCGGCACCGATGCTGTAGGCCTCGTCGGCGCGCTTGACGTGCAGGGCGTGACGGTCGGCGTCGGCATAGATCGCGACGGAGCGAATGCCCATCTCGGCGCAGGCACGCACGATCCGAACTGCGATCTCACCCCGGTTGGCGATCAGGATTTTTGTTATCACTGGAGTCTTCCCAAAGCCGTAGGAACAGACGATCCGGTTTTACCGGTCGGCGCGTGACCAGACGTCGCTGGCCAGTCGCATATTCACCCTAGCGCTGAAGGTCGATAAACAAAAATCAATATTTGTTAGGGGCAGTATTAGCAAAAGCTTATAGTGAGGTAACAAGGTTTTGCCGGAGCCCCGGAAAAAATGCGTAAGTCCTTGATGCGTATGACTTTGCGTCAGCTTCAGGTGTTCAACGAGGTGTGTGATCTGCGCTCCTACAGCCGGGCGGCCGAGGAGATGGCGCTGACGCAACCCGCCGTTAGTCTACAGATCCGCCAGCTCGAGGAGCTGGTCGGCCAGCCGCTGTTCGAGTACGTCGGCAAAAAGCTCTACCTGACCGAGGCAGCCGAGGCGCTGCAACGCGCCAGCCGGGATATCTTCGGGCGCCTGGAGAACCTCGACATGCAGCTGTCGGACCTGCAGGGCTCATTGCAGGGGCAGCTGAAACTGGCGATCGAATCCAGCGCCAAGTACTTCGTGCCACACCTGTTCGCCGCCTTCAAGCAGCGCCACCCGGAGGTCAACCTCACCCTCACGGTGGTCAACCGGGCCCAGGCGATCCGGCGCCTGTCGGACAACCGCGACGACCTGACCATCATGTCCATGGTGCCCCAGGACATGGGCCTGGAGTTCCTGCCCTTCCTCAACAACCCGATCATTGCCGTGGCGCCACCGGATCACCCGCTGTGCAAGCTCGAACAGCTGCGCCTGCAGGACCTCGAGCCTCATGCCCTGCTGGTCCGCGAACAAGGGTCGGGCACGCGCAAGGCCTGCGAGGAGTTCTTCAAGGACAAGCGCGTGCACTTCACCCAGACCCTCGAGGTGGCCTCCACGGATGCCCAGCGCGAATGCGTGGTGGCCGGCCTGGGCATCGCCCTGCTGACCCGCCACGCGGTCAACCTGGAGCTGGCCACCGGCGTGCTCAGGGAGCTGCCGGTGGAAGAGCTGCCGCTATACCGCAGCTGGTGCCTGGTGCAGTCCAAAAACAAGCGCCAGTCGCCGGTCGCCTTGGCGTTCCAAGCGTTCATCCGCGGCGAACGTGCACAGATCAGCGGGCTTGTGCAGCGTTTCTCGGGGAAGTTGCCGCCGACACCTGCCACACCGTGATGTCCTGCAGCTCGGGGTAGTCGGCCAGCTCGCGCAGCAGCTGGCGCTGGTCGCAGTAGCTTTCGATCGCGCGGCGAAACTCCATGCGGCGCTGGTCCTTTTCCTGCTGCTTGCGAGCCTTGGCGTTGGGTTGGTACACACCTGCGTGATCATGTGCCATTGCCTGTCTCCCAGATAGGATGCGGGAGTTTCAGACTGGCCTTGGCGGTTTACGGTTTGGCGGTGGAATGGTGACGAAATGATGAAATCTGCGTGGGAGCGGGCCTGCCCCGCGTTTGCAATCGCGGGGCAAGCCCGCTCCCACGGAACCTCTGCATTGCTCAGTCGTCGGTAGCCTTGATCGACTTAGGCGACAAACGCAGGCTGCGCAAGCTGCGCTTTACGCTCTTGAGGTGATTGACCAGGCTTGGCCCGCGGGCCATGGCCACGCCCATGGCCAGCACGTCGATCACCACCAGGTGAGCGATACGCGAGGTCAGCGGGGTATAGATCTCGGTGTCCTCATGCACGTCGATGGCCAGGTTGACCGTCGACAATTCGGCCAGTGGCGTCTGGCTCGGGCACAGGGTGATCAGGTTGGCGCCACTTTCACGCACCAGGTTGGCGGTGATCAGCAGGTCCTTGGAGCGCCCCGACTGCGAAATGCACACCGCCACGTCGCCCGGCTTCAGGGTGACCGCCGACATCGCCTGCATGTGCGGGTCGGAATACGCCGCGGCGCTGAGCAGCAGGCGGAAGAACTTGTGCTGGGCATCGGCCGCGACCGCGCCGGAAGCGCCAAAGCCGTAGAACTCCACGCGCTGGGCCTGGGCCATGGCGGTCACCGCCTGCTGCAGCGCCTGCGGGTCGAGGTGCTCGCGCACCTCCATCAGCGTGTGCAGGGTGGTGTCGAAGATCTTCAGGCTGTAGTCGGCGACCGAGTCGTCTTCATGGATGGCGAACTGGCCGAAACTGGCGCCGGCGGCCAGGCTCTGCGCCAGCTTGAGCTTGAGGTCCTGGAAGCCCGAGCAGCCGATCGCCCGGCAGAAGCGCACGATGGTCGGCTCGCTGATCCCCACGCTGTGCGCCAGATCGGCCATCGAGCTGTGCATGACGGCAGCCGGATCGAGCAGCACATGGTCGGCCACTTTGAGTTCCGATTTGCGCAGCAGGTGCCGCGATTGGTCGATATGTTGCAACAGATTCACGGGCTGGACTCGGTTATGATCGGCGTGCCGGGATGTAGCTTTCTTGTAGTTATACTACATGCTTGCCAACCCGCCCAGCTAAACGAACGTGGAGAGTGGTGGTTTGACGATTCCTTGCGACATCCTGGTCTTCGGCGGCACGGGCGACCTGGCCCTGCACAAACTGCTCCCGGCGCTCTACCACCTGTATCGCGAGGCCCGCCTGCACAATGCCGTGCGGATCATCGCCCTGGCCCGACGCCACCTTTCGCGCAACGACTACCTCAAGCTCGCCGAACGCCATTGCCGGGCGCAGATCGCCCGCCAGGACTTCGACGAGGACGTCTGGCAGCGCTTCTGCGCCCGCCTGGACTACTTCCCCATGGACGCCGCGCAGAGCGCCGACTTCGGTCGCCTGGCCCGTTACCTGGGCGAGCCCGGCGGGCTCACGCGCATCTTCTACCTGGCCACCGCGCCCAATTTGTTCGTGCCCATCGCCAACCACCTGCGCGTCGCCGGCCTTGCCGACAGCGAGGCGCGCATCGTCCTGGAGAAGCCCATCGGTCACTCGCTGGAGTCGGCCACCGCGATCAACGAGGCCATCGGCGCGGTGTTCAGCGAACCGCAGGTATTTCGCATCGACCACTACCTGGGCAAGGAAACCGTGCAGAACCTCATGGCCCTGCGCTTCGCCAATGCCCTGCTGGAGCCGGTGTGGCGCAACGGCCAGGTCGACCATGTGCAGATCAGCGTCTGCGAGACCCTCGGCGTGGAGAACCGCGGCGCCTACTACGACCGTGCCGGCGCCACCCGCGACATGCTGCAGAACCACCTGCTGCAATTGCTCTGCCTGGTGGCCATGGAACCGCCGGCGCAGTTCGAGGCCGAGGCGGTGCGCGACGAAAAGGTGAAGATCCTTCGCGCGCTCAAGCCCATCACCGGCCAGGACGTGCAGGACAAGACCGTGCGCGGCCAGTACGGCGCCGGCAAGATCGGCGGCCAGGAAGTGCCGGCCTATTACTTCGAGAAAGACGTGGACAACGACAGCGACACCGAGACCTTCGTTGCGGTCCAGGCGCACATCGACAACTGGCGCTGGGCCGGCGTGCCCTTCTACCTGCGCACCGGCAAGCGCATGGCGCGGCGCTCGTCGCAGATCGTCATCCAGTTCAAGCCGGTGCCCCACGAGCTGTTCAGCGGTGGCCAGGTCAATCAATTGCTGATCCAGCTACAGCCGGACGAGCACATCAGCCTGCGCATGATGACCAAGAGCCCGGGCAAGGGCATGCGCCTGGCACCGGTCGAACTGGACCTGAACCTCGCCCAGGCCTTCGCCCAGACCCGCCGCTGGGACGCCTACGAGCGACTGCTGCTGGATGTGCTGGAAGGCGACTCGACGCTGTTCATGCGCCGCGACGAGGTCGAGGCCGCCTGGGCCTGGATCGACCCGATCCTGCAGGGCTGGGAGGAACACTTCCAGGCGCCACGCCCCTACCCCGCCGGCAGCAATGGCCCGGAACAGGCCAACAGCCTGCTGGCCCGCCAGGGCCAGGCCTGGCACCTGTAGGAGCGGCCTCGTGCCGCGAAAGGGCTGCAAAGCAGCCCCGGCAATTTCATGCCGGGCGCCTAGGCCGACCTTTAGCGCAACAGGTCGGCCGTCGAGCGATCAAGCAGCGCGCGGAACGAGGTCGCGTCCACCGGACGACTGATCAGGTAGCCCTGCACCTCGTCGCAACCATGCTCGCGCAGGAACTGCAGCTGCTCGCGGGTTTCCACCCCTTCGGCCACCACTTTCAGTTGCAGGCTCTTGGCCATGGCGATGATCGCCCGGGTAATGGCCGCGTCCTGTGAACCTTCGAGCAGGCCGCGGATGAACGCCTGGTCGATCTTCACGTAGTCCACCGGGAAGCGCTTGAGGTAGCTCAGTGACGAATAGCCGGTACCGAAGTCATCGATGGCCAGCTTCACCCCCAGCGCGTGCAGCTGCTCGAAGGTGGTGATGATGTGCTCGACACTGTCCAGCAACTGGCTTTCGGTCAGTTCCAACTCCAGCAGGTGCGGCGCCAGGCCGGACTCCTGCAGGACCTGGCGCACCAGGCTGACCAGCTTGCCCTGGCGCAGCTGGTACACCGACAGGTTGACCGAAACGCGTACCTCCAGGCCCTGGCGCAACCATTCGCACGCCTGCCAGCAGGCCTGGCGCAGCACGAACTCCCCCATGGGCGCGATCAGCCCGGTCTCTTCGGCCAGGCCGATGAACTCGCTGGGTGGCACCATGCCCCACTCGGGGTGCTGCCAGCGCACCAGCGCCTCGGCCGCATGCAGCTGCCCGGTGCGCAGGCACAGCTTGGGCTGGTAGTAGACCAGCAACTGGCGCTCATCGATGGCCTTGCGCAGCTGGTTTTCCAGCTGCAGGCGTTGCAGGGTGCTGGCGCGCAGGCTCTCGGTATAGAACTGGAAACTGTCGCCGCCCAGGTGCTTGGCGTGCTGCTTGGCCATGTCGGCCTGGCTGACCAGGCTATTGAGGTCCTGAGTGGCGTCGGACAACAGGCTGATGCCCACCGACGCGCTGATCACCACCTCGTGCCCACCCACGCGCTGGGGCACGCGCAGCTTGTCGAGCAGCCGGGTGGTGACGCGCACCAGGCTCGACAGGTTGGTGTAGCCGTCGAACAGCACGGCGAACTCGTCGCCAGACAGGCGCGCCACGGTGTCGGCCTCCGGCACCGCGTTGGCCAGGCGCTGGGCCATCTTCTTGAGCAGCTGGTCCGCCAGTTCATGGCCCAGGCTCTCGTTGAGCAGCTTGAAGCGGTCCAGGTCCACATGCAGCAGCGCCAGGCTGCGGCCGTTCAGGCGCATGCGCTGCGCCGCCTCGTGCAGGCGCAAGCGGAACAGCGCGCGGTTGGCCAGCCCGGTGAGGTCGTCGTAATGCGCCAGGTAGCGCAGACGCTCCTCGGATTCGCGGCGCGCGGACAGGTCGGTGAAGAAGCCAACGATATTGACGATCCGTCCCCGTGGGTCATTCACGCTGTTCAGTTGCAGCCACTGCGGGTAGAGCTCGCCGTTCTTGCGCGCCTCGACCAGCTCGCCCTGCCAGCGGCCCTGCTGCTCCAGGGCCTGGTCGATGGCCTGGCTGTGGCGCCGGGCATCGCGGCTGCAAGGCAGCTCCAGGGCGTTGCGGGCGATCAGCTCGGCCCGGCCGTAGCCGGTGACATCGCAGAAGGCCTGGTTCACCGCCAGCAACTGGAAGTCCGCGTCGAGAATGGCGATCCCTTCGCTGGCCGCCTCGAACACCGTCGCGGCCAGGCGCTGCTGCTCTTCCTGTTCCTTCTGCGCGGTGATGTCGCGGCGGGTGCCGAGCATGCGCAGGACCTTGCCCTGGCCATCGGTCTCCACCGCCCGCCCCCGGTCCTCGATCCAGCACCAGTGCCCCTGGGCGTGGCGTACCCGGTACTCTACCCGGTAGTCCTCGGTGCGCCCCTTGAGGTGCTCGACCAGCGTGCGCCGCAGCACGGGCAGGTCATCGGGATGCAGCCGCGGCTTGAGGTCGGCGCGCACCGAGCGCACCTGCTCCGGATCCAGGCCGAACAACGTATGCAGCTGGGTGTGATGGACCTCGTCGGTTTCCAGGTTCCAATCCCACAGCCCGAGTTCGCTGGCCTGCAAGGCCAGGGCCAGGCGCTGCTCGCTCTTGCTCAGGGCCTGGTTGGCCAGGTCCAGCTCATGACTGCGTTGGGCCACGCGCTGCTCGAGGCCGGCATGGGCTTTGCGCAGGTCGTCCTCAGCCCGGCGTCGTTGGGCGATCTCTGCGCTGAGCTGACGGTTGAGGCCCTCGCCATGACGCTGGGCGTTCTGCAGGTGCTCGATCAGCGCCTGGTTCTGGAAACGGCGCAGCAGGCCGCGCTCGATCAGGCGATTGACCTGCCAGGCCACCACCATCAGCGCCACCAGCAGGATCAGCCCCAGCCAGCCCCAGCCGCGCTGGTGTCCGGCGTCATAGACGAATAGAAACGCGATCGGCGGCAGCAGGCACGGCAGGGCGAAGCTGAGAAACGCCGGCAGGCTGACCGCGTAGGCGACACTGGCCGACAACGCCGCCGCGCCGAGCAGGCCGAAGACCCAGGCCTGCTGCACGAAGTTGTCCGCCGGCGCCAAGGCGATCACCGCGCAGGCCAAGGTCAGGCCACTGAACGCCGAACCGAGCAGGAACATGCGCCGCCAGGTCGGCTTGGCCTGGCGCGCCGGCGTCGCCGCGTCGAAGGCCGCCACCTGGATCACCCGAAGCGCCACCAGCGCCACCAGCCAGGCCATCCAAACCCCGACCAGCAAATAGCGCGCAGGGCTCCACAGCAGCCAGGCGCAGAGCAGGCCGTTGAGCAACATGAACAAGGTGGGCAGCAACGAGCCCTGGTACAGCAGGCGAGTACGCTCGATCGACAGCTGGGTGGCGAATTGCCTGCGAACGCTCCTTGTCGTCTCCGGCGATGCTCCGATCGCCGCGCAATCCTGGGTCATATTGGCTGGTTTCTTTTGTCTTCTTGTTATGGCTGACCGCAAATGTGCAGGGAGCATACACAAGCACCGCGTCGGACCAAACTGCTCTGCGTCATGATTTCGAAAATGTCTGCTGCGTCCAGGTCTGACCGCTCAACCACGGGCACCGGACAAGTCCACCGATGAACGGTCGAGCGCCCGTCCGGCGATTTGCGTCCGGGGCGTTTGCCCCTGCCTTCGCACGGCCATAGAATGCCCGGATGCATAATGACGACCTCTCCCTCCTGCTGAACTCCCTCAACGACGCTCAACGCCAGGCCGTGGCGGCCTCGGTGGGGCGCCAACTGGTGCTGGCCGGCGCCGGCTCGGGCAAGACCCGCGTGCTGGTGCACCGCATCGCCTGGCTGATCCAGGTCGAACAGGCCTCGCCGCACTCGATCCTGTCGGTGACCTTCACCAACAAGGCCGCGGCGGAAATGCGCCAGCGGATCGAGCAACTGCTGGGCATCAACCCGGCCGGCATGTGGGTCGGCACCTTCCACGGCCTGGCCCACCGCCTGTTGCGGGCGCACTGGCAGGAAGCGGGGCTGGCGCAGAACTTCCAGATCCTCGACAGCGACGACCAGCAGCGCCTGATCAAGCGGGTGATCCGCGAGATGGGCCTGGACGAGCAGAAGTGGCCGGCGCGCCAGGTCCAGTGGTTCATCAACGGGCAGAAGGACGAAGGCCTGCGCCCACGGCATATCCAGGCCAGCGGCGACCTGTTCCTGGCCACCATGCGCGACATCTATGTGGCCTACGAGCAGGCCTGCGACCGCGCCGGGGTCATCGACTTCTCCGAACTGCTGCTGCGCGCCCTCGACCTGTGGCGCGACCACCCGGACCTGCTCAGGCACTACCAGCGCCGCTTCCGCCACCTGCTGGTGGACGAGTTCCAGGACACCAACGCCGTGCAGTACGCCTGGTTGCGCCTGCTGGCCTCCGGGGGCGACAGCCTGATGGCGGTGGGCGACGACGACCAGTCGATCTACGGCTGGCGCGGCGCCAAGATCGAGAACATCCACCAGTACACCGCCGACTTCCCGGACGCCGAGCTGATCCGCCTGGAGCAGAACTACCGCTCCACCGGCGGCATCCTCAAGGCCGCCAACGCCCTGATCGCCAACAACAGCGGGCGCCTGGGCAAGGAGCTGTGGACCGACATGGGCGAAGGCGAACCGCTCACGCTCTATGCCGCGTACAACGAGCACGACGAAGCGCGCTATGTAGTCGAGACCATCGAAAGCCTGGTCAAGCAGGGTAACGCGCGCAGCGAGATCGCCATCCTGTACCGCTCCAACGCCCAGTCGCGGGTGCTGGAAGAGGCCCTGCTGCGCGAACGCATCCCCTACCGCATCTATGGCGGCCAGCGCTTCTTCGAGCGCGCCGAGATCAAGAACGCCATGGCCTACCTGCGCCTGCTCGAAGGTCGCGGCAACGACGCGGCGCTGGAGCGGGTGATCAACGTGCCGCCACGGGGCATCGGCGAAAAGACCGTCGAGGCCATCCGCGACCACGCCCGCCACAGCCAGCTGTCGATGTGGGAAGCCATGTGCCAGCTACTCGCCGCCAAGGCCCTCAAGGGCCGCGCCGCCAGCGCCCTGGGCGCGTTCATCGAGCTGCTCGAGAACCTCGCCGCCAAGGTGCTGGACATGCCGCTGCACCTGATGACCCAGACCGTCATCGAGCAGTCCGGGCTGATCGTCTATCACCAGGAAGAAAAGGGCGAGAAAGGCCAGGCCCGGGTGGAAAACCTTGAGGAACTGGTCAGCGCGGCGCGCAACTTCGAGACCAGCGACGAAGACGCCGACCTCTCGCCGCTGTCGGCGTTCCTCGGTCACGCCTCGCTGGAGGCCGGCGACACCCAGGCCGACGAGCACGAGGACAGCATCCAGCTGATGACCCTGCACAGCGCCAAGGGCCTGGAGTTCCCGTACGTGTTCCTGGTGGGCATGGAGGAAGGCCTGTTCCCGCACAAGATGAGCCTGGAAGAGCCCGGCCGCCTCGAAGAGGAGCGCCGCCTGGCCTACGTGGGCATCACCCGGGCCATGCGCCAGCTGGTCATGACCTACGCCGAGACCCGCCGCCTGTATGGCAGCGAGACCTATAACAAGGTATCGCGCTTCGTCCGGGAGATCCCCGCCGGGCTGGTGCAGGAAGTGCGCCTGTCGAACACCGTCAGTCGTCCGTTCGGTGGCGCGAAGACGCCGGCCAGCAGCCTGTTCGCCAACGCCAGCATCCCGCAGACCGCCTTCAGCCTCGGCCAGCGGGTGCAGCATGCGGTGTTCGGCGAAGGCGTCATCCTCAACTTCGAGGGCTCCGGCGCCCAGGCACGGGTGCAGGTGAACTTCTCCGAGGGCAGCAAGTGGCTGATGCTGGGCTACGCGAAGCTGGAAGCTATCTGACTACCACTCCCACTGGCTTCGCGGATCCTGTGAGAGCGGGTTTACCCGCGAACACGGGCGAAGCCCGTGCCAGGCACCGCGTCGCCTTCTTCGCGGGTAAACCCGCTCCCACACGACCCTGACCATCCTTACAATCAGGCAAAAGCTCGAAACATCTTGTCGCTGGCTATGTCTGCCAGTTCATGTGCACCATGACGCGCGTGCAATCCACACAAACGGGAATCCCCATCTTATGCAACGTTTTCTTAGCATCGCTCTGGCGCTCTGCGTCGGCCTGACGCTGAGCCTCGACGCCAACGCCAAGCGCTTCGGTGGTGGCAAGAGCTCGGGCTCCGCGCCTATCCACCAGACCCGCCAGGCCACCCCGACCACGCCTGCCGCCGCCCCGACCGCTCCTGGTCGCGCACCCGCCGCCGCCAGCGGTGCCTCGCGCTGGCTGGGCCCACTCGCCGGCCTCGCCGCCGGTGGCCTGCTGGCCTCCATGTTCATGGGCGACGGCTTCGATGGCATGCAGATCCTCGATTTCCTGATCATGGGCCTGATCGCCTTCCTGGTCTTCCGCTTCATCGCCGCGCGCCGTCGCCAGCAGCAGCCGCAACACGCTGCCGCCGGCCACGCCCCGTACCAGCGCGAAGCCCAGCCGCAGGCCGCCCCGCAGTCGATCTTCGGCGGCTCCGCCGCACCGGTCGCCTCGCCTGTGATCAACGCCCCGGCCTGGTTCAACGAAGCCAGCTTCCTGTCCGCCGCCCGTTCGCACTTCCAGTCGCTGCAGCAGCACTGGGACGCCAACGAGATGGACAAGATCGCCGAGTTCGTCACCCCGCAGATGCTCGAGTTCCTCAAGCGCGAGCGCGCCGAGCAGGGTGAAGGCTTCCAGTCCACCTACATCGACGACCTCGATGTGCAACTGGACGGCGTCGACGAGCGTGTCGACCAGACCGACGCCACCCTGACCTTCCGTGGCGTGTCGAAGACCTCGCGCTTCGACCAGGGCGAAGCCTTCAGCGAAAGCTGGCACATGGTTCGCGCCCATGGCGAGAACCAGCCTTGGCTGCTGGCCGGTATCCGCCAAAACGGTTAACCGTCGCACGTTGCAGAAAAAACCCCGGGCCTGTCCCGGGGTTTTTGCTTTTGCCAGAGCGGCCTACTAGGGTATAACGCGCAGCGTTGTCATAAGGTCAGAGGATGTGAACCGTGGAAGAAGTGATCGAACAACTCCGTGAAGCCAACGAGCCGGTACCGGTGCCGCTGGAACTGCCGGACGAGGATCAGCTGGTCGAGATCGAGGAAGAACTGTTCATCAACATCCCGTTCGTGTTCAAGGAATACCTGCTGACCGTCAGTGACGTGGTGTACGGCAGCCTCGAGCCGGTGACCGTGACCGATCCGCAATCCCACA
Organism: Pseudomonas sp. 2hn; assembly: GCF_019646095.1. Lineage (NCBI taxonomy): Bacteria > Pseudomonadati > Pseudomonadota > Gammaproteobacteria > Pseudomonadales > Pseudomonadaceae > Pseudomonas > Pseudomonas sp. 2hn. The sequence continues at coordinate 5,860,060 of NZ_CP081016.1, forward strand.
CCTACCTGCCGGAAGTGGCGGCCAACGCCTGGGACGCCGGCGTGCCCCGCGACCTCATTCCCATCTGCCAGGACGGTGACGACTACTACTGCGTCGAAGAGGACGGCACCGTGGTGCTGTGGTCCGGCGAAGAAGAAATCGTCACCGAGGAAAGCTGGGAATCGGTCTGGCACTGGGCACGGGATGTCTGGCTGGAAAGCTGAATGAGAAATACCCGCATAAAGTGATGGCTTATCGCTACCCATCACTCGTAGAATCGCCAGGCTCTCTGCGCCTGGCGACACTGCTACCGCTCCATCCCCTCGGACGACGGTGAAATCTTGCGCAGAAAGCGTTAACCGCGCGCTCAGTGCGAATGATCGCGGCTGTTCTCCAGCGTCTCCAGCAACGCCACCTGCATCCGCGTATGCACCCGGATCAGCCAGCGCCACAGCAGCGCCACCACCACTGCCGCCACCACGACGATGACCAGCAGCAGTTCGCTGGTCGGCAGGATGCTTGCCGACAAGGCCGACAGCAGCAGGAAGATCACCAACAGTGACAGCAGCGGAATCACCTCGGCGATCACCCGCCGTACCCGCTGGGTATGCCGCCCGGCCATCTCGGGCTTGACGCCCATCTCAGCCAGTAGCATCGACAGCGCCTTGAGCTTGCGATAGGCCGCGATCAGGAATGGCAGCGACAACAGCAATGCCGCGCCCCAGATCAGCGCCTTCTGCTGGCCGGCATCCGCCACCCACTCGCTCAACCAGTTGCCGATGCGCCCGGCGAAATAACCGCCACTGAAGAAGATCGCGATCACCAACGCCAGGTTGACCCCGACCTGCAGCAGAATGCGTCGGATCATCGCCGCCAGCATGGCCCCCTCACCCTGCGGCTGAATGCTGCGCAACCACTCGCCATACAGCGACAGCACCCGTGCCACGCGGCTCGGTACCACCTTGCCCAGCCTTATCGACAGAGGGTCAGCAGCCCGGATCAGGTACGGTGTCAGCAAGGTTGTAATGGCCGACACAGCTACTGCGACCGGATAGAGAAAGTCACTGGTGACCTGCAAGGTCACCCCCAGGGCGGCGATGATGAAGGAGAACTCGCCGATCTGCGAAAGCCCCATCCCCACGCGCAACGAGGTGCGCCCGTCGTTGCCGGCGATGAACGCACCCATGCCACAGGAGAGCATCTTGCCCAGCACCACCGCCAGGGTGATGACCACGATCGGCCAGGCGTACTCGACCAGGATCGATGGGTCGATCATCAAGCCGATGGCGACGAAGAAGATGGCGCTGAACAGGTCGCGAACCGGCTCGATCAGCCGTTCGATCTTCAGCAGCTGGCGCGACTCGGCCATGATCGCGCCGATCAGGAAGGCGCCGAGCACCATGCTGTACTCGAGCTTGACCACCAGCAGGCAGAAGCCGAAACACAGGCCCAGCACGGTGATCAGCAGCATTTCGTTGCTTTCGAATTTCGCCACGTAGGCCAGCAGCCGCGGCACCAGCAGGATGCCGATGACCAGCGCGACGATCATGAACAGCGACAGCTTGCCCACGGTGGAGAACACCTCGCCGGAACTCACCGAGCCGCTGACGGCAATGCCCGACAGCAGCGCGATGATGCCGATGCCGAGGATGTCCTCGACGATCAGCACGCCGAAGATCAGCTGGGCGAAACGCTCGTTCTTCATCTTCAGGTCGTTGAGCGCCTTGACGATGATGGTGGTCGAGGAGATCGCCAGGATCGCTCCGAGGAACAGCGAATCCATGGTGTTCCAGCCGAACCAGCGACCGATCTCGAACCCGATCCAGATCATCAGGACGATTTCCAGGAACGCCGCGATGAAGGCCGTGGCGCCGACCTTGAACAGCTTGCGCAGGCTGAACTCCAGGCCCAGGCAGAACATCAGGAAGATCACCCCAAGTTCGGCCAGGGTCTTGATGGTGTCTTCGTCGTGGATCAAGCCGAACGGCGGCGTGTGCGGGCCGATGATGAAGCCGGCGACGATGTAGCCCAGCACCACTGGCTGCTTGAGGCGATGAAAGAGGATGGTGACCACCCCGGCAACCAGCATGATCACCGCCAGGTCCTGGATGAAGCTGATGGCATGCATGGCGTGATACTCCTTGTTTTCAGTGCTCGGGGCGAACCGCTCCTCTGCCGGACGATCCTTCGGCGCGGAGCAGGCACATACTGTTGTGATAGACGCAAAAGCCCACGTTGCATGGGCGTCGTCAGGTTAACATCGCGCCTTGCCACAAATTGCCGATGCAATATGCAGAAACAGATCGGCCGATTCGACACCGGCGATGGCAAGATTGGCGTGACGATGGAGCGTCAGCCGACGTCCCGTACCGGGATGGGAAACCTCAACGAGGGGAAACAGAAGTGTCTGCAGATACCCGCCCCGAATCCGTGCAAATTCACCGTGAGCTCTCTATGGAACCTGGAAACGCCCAGCTGACCATGACCGTCCTGATGACACCGGACATGGCCAACTTCTCTGGCAACGTACACGGCGGCACCCTGCTCAAGTACCTCGACGAAGTCGCCTATGCCTGCGCCAGCCGCTATGCCGGCACCTATGTGGTGACCCTGTCGGTGGACCAGGTGATCTTCCGCGAACCGGTGCATGTCGGCGAGCTGGTGACCTTCCTGGCCTCGGTCAACTACACCGGCAACACCTCGATGGAGGTGGGCATCAAGGTGGTCACCGAGAATATCCGCGAGCGCTCGGTGCGCCACTCCAACAGCTGCTTCTTCACCATGGTCGCGGTGGACGACGACCGACGCCCGGTGAAGGTGCCGCCGCGCCAGCCGCAGAGCAGCGAGGAGAAGCGCCGCTTCCTGCAGGGCCAGCAACGCCGCCAGATCCGCCAGGAGCTGGAACAGCGCTACCAGAACCTCAAGGCTGATTCGATCTAGTAGAGCAAGCGCTGCGCCTCGAAGCGCACCCGCGGATGGGCGATGCGATCCTGGGCTCGCACCAGCTGCAGTTCATAGCTGGTGCAGGCCTGGGTTTCCAGCAGCACTTCATGCACGGCGGCGGCGGTGAACTCGAAAGCCTGCAACCAGTCGTCGCCCAGCAGCACGCGGGCGAGGAACAGCCCGGAGGTCAGGTCGCCCACGCCCACCGGCTGGCGTGGGAAGGCCAGCAAGGGCCGGCGCAGGTGCCAACTGGCATCCCGGGTCACCAGCAGCATCTCGAAGGCATCGTCCGCCCGCTGTGGATAATTCAGGTGCTTGACCAGCACCACCTGCGGCCCGCGCTCCAGCAACCCGCGCGCCATGCCCACGCAATCTTCCAGGGACTGCGCGCGACGGCCACAGAAGCTGTCCAGCTCGAGCTGGTTCGGGCACAGGATATCGGCCTTGGCGACCGCCTCCTCGAGCAGGAACTCGCTGACCTCCGCCGGTACGATGCAGCCTTTCTCGGCATGTCCCATGACCGGGTCGCACAGATACAGGGCCTTGGGATTGACTGCCTTGATCCGCTCGACGCCGGCCAGGATCGCCCGCCCTTGCTCGGCACTGCCCAGGTAGCCCGACAACACCGCATCGCAGTGGCCCAGTTCGCCGATATTGGAAATGCCTTCCACCAACGCAGGAATTTGCGCTGGGGCAAGCACTTCCCCGGCCCACTGTCCATACTGAGTATGGTTGGAGAACTGTACGGTGTTGAGCGGCCAGACGTTGACCCCGACCCGCTGCATGGGAAACACCGCGGCGCTGTTGCCGGCGTGTCCAAAGACCACGTGGGACTGAATGGCGAGCAGGTGCGGCGTACGTTTCATGCGGGACGATTCCGAAACTGTGTGAAGAAGTGTGCGGCCCGCAGTATGAACCTGATTGCCATCTGTACGACAGGCCAGAGACGCAGTTAAGCTGGATCGACCTGTCTGGAGCTTACGCAAATGCTGACCCTGGAAAACCTCTTCGTCCTGATGCTGGTGGCGACCGCAGGCGCCTGGCTGTGGCACAACCACGGGCTGCGCGAAAAGGCCCTGGCACGGGTCAAGCAGCATTGCGCCAAGCTCGACCTGGAGTTGCTCGACGACGCCGTGGCGCTCAAGCGCATCGCCTTCGTGCGTGACGCCAATGGCAGGAAGCGCCTGGCGCGCATCTACAACTTCGAATTCACCGTCACCGGTGAACAGCGCCACCCCGGCACCGTCACTCAGTTCGGCGCCCACACCATGCAGATCGAGCTCGCGCCCTATCCGTTCGAGATCAAGACCCCGCCACGTGCCGACAACGTCATCGAGATGCAGCAGTGGCGCCAGGAGCACAACCGCTGGCGCAATTGATCAACGGATCAGCTGGCAGCCGCCGATGGCCGCTTGCAGGGCCTGCAAGGGTTGCGGCTGATCGAAGATCAGCTCGATGCGCGAGTCCTTGCGCCATTCGCTGAGCCGCCACTCCAGTGTCCCGCCTTCAAGGCCGTTGAACGACAGCCAGCCTTCGGTGCTGTGGATAACACCCTTCGCCCGGCGCCACGGCCATTGCTCGAGCACACCGCGCAGCACGGCCTCGTCGAAGCATTGGTCGGGATGCCAGCGCCAGCCGATGCTCCAACCTCCCTCCCCCTGCTGATACTGGCAGATTGGCTGCCGGGGATCGGTCCACAGGGTGGGCAACGGCACCGCACCGTTATCCACAGGCAGGCTGTCATGGTCGACCGTACCTGCCGCCACGGGGGTTGAACCAGGCAATGCAGCAAGCGGCAGTATCCCGTGGTCCGTCCAGCGCGCCGGTATTGCGGGTAGTGACGCAGTTATCAACAAGCGTTCGGCTTCATCCACACCGCTCGCCTTGTTGAACACCAGCAACCCCGCCTTCGCCAGCGCCTGGTGCTGAGCCTCGGGCAGGACGTCGCCCCGGGACAGCGCTGCGGCATCCAGCACCATCAGCAGTGGCTGGACCGACAGCACGCCAGTCCAGGGCGCACGCCCCAGTTGCTCCAGCAACTCGACCGGGTGACCGAGGCCGGACGGTTCGATGAACAGGCGGTCCGGGCGAGCCTTGCGCAGCAAGCGGCCAAGCCCCACCTGGAATGGCGCGCCATTGACGCAGCACAGGCAGCCGCCCGCCACTTCTCCGATGGCGATGCCCGCCTCGTCGCGGCTGAGCAAGGCGGCATCAAGGCCGACCTGGCCGAACTCGTTGACCAGCACGGCCCAGCGCTCACCTGCCGGACGCTGGTCCAGCAGGTGGCGGATCAGGCTGGTCTTGCCGGCGCCGAGGGGGCCGGCGATCACATGGGTGGGGATGTTCTGCAGCATGGCTCGGTATCGGGGTGAATTGATGGCAGTCTATACCGCCAGGCCCCGCGATTCATGCCAACCAATCCAGGCTCAACAACAATCGGCGCTCCCCGACAGGCGTCAGCGGTGACCGGTGGACCAATCCCGCGCCCTCGTTGCCCAGCCACTTCTCGCCCTTTAGCAAAGCCACCTCTCCTGCCGCCAGGCGCCGAACCTTATCCACAGGTGGCGACTGCTGCAAGCGAGCGCGATCGATCGCACCCTCCGCCAGCCATTCGCTGCCCGCGCCGGCATAGGTGCTGAGCAGGCGCACCGGCACATGGTCCACATGCATGCGCGGGCACATCGCCCCGTCCAGTACCCGCACGCGCACACCGAGACGACGGGCGCCCAGCAGGCAGGTGTACGCGGCCACCAGCCAAGCCACATCCGCGACGAAACCGTCATAGCCGTGCAGGTCGGCGGCCTCCCTGAGCAAACCTGGCAAGGCTGGTGGGTGGCGTTCATCCACCTCGATCACCCGCTCATCGGCCAGGGGTTGGCCAAGGCTGAGCACCAGGTTGGCGAAGTCCTCCACCTGGGCCGGCAGGCGGCGCTGCCAGACCGCCAGGTTGACACCATCCTGAAGAATGTCGGTCATCACCTGGGGCGATTCACCGAACACCTGGCGGATATCCACAGTCATGCCACCGCGTCCTCATGCCAGGCCCCGAAAGGATCGGGCAGACGCAGCCAGGCCATCGGCCCCAGTTCCATTTCGTCGTCCGTGAGCAGGCAGGCCTCCAGCTCTGTGGATAACCGCTCAAATTCGATGTCCTGCCCGATGAACACCAGTTCCTGGCGACAGTCGCCGCTTTCCACCGACCACTGCTTGAGGATCGCCGCGGTGTTCTCTTCGTCCTGCGGCCATTGCTCGCGTGGCACGAAGCGCCACCAGCGCCCCGCCAGGCCGTGACGCATCATGCCACCGGCCTGGGACCAGCTCCCGGCCTCCTGGTATTTGCTGGCCAGCCAGAAGAAGCCCTTGGAACGCAGCAACCGTCCGTTGCTCCAGGGCGTGTGGATAAAGTCGTAGAAGCGTTGCGGGTGGAAGGGCCTACGTGCCTGCCAGGTGCTGGCGGCGATGCCGTATTCCTCGGTTTCGGGCACATGCTCGCCCCGCAGTTCGCGCAGCCAGCCCGGGGCCTGGGCCGCCTGGTCGAAATCGAACAGGCCGGTATCGAGGATGCGCGACAGCGCCACCTGGCCCATCACCATCGGCACGATCTGCGCCCGGGCATTGAGGCTGCGCAGGATGGCAACCAACTCCTCGCGGTCAGACTGACTGATCAGGTCGATCTTGCTCAGCAACAGCACGTCGGCGAACTCGACCTGCTCGATCAGCAGGTCGCTGATCGAGCGCTCGTCCTGTTCACCCAAGGTCTCGCCACGGCTGGCGAGACTCTCGGCGGCCTGGTAGTCACGCAGGAAGTTCAGCCCGTCGACCACGGTGACCATGGTGTCCAGCCGCGCCATGTCGGAGAGGCTGCGCCCCTGCTCGTCGCGAAAGGTGAAGGTCTCGGCGACCGGCAGCGGCTCGGATATGCCGGTCGACTCGATCAGCAGGTAATCGAAGCGGCCCTCACTCGCCAACCGCGCCACCTCTTCCAGCAGGTCCTCGCGCAAGGTGCAGCAGATGCAGCCGTTGCTCATCTCCACCAGTTTTTCTTCCGCCCGGTTCAGGCTGACGTTGCGCTGGACCTCGCTGGCATCAATGTTGATTTCACTCATGTCGTTGACGATCACGGCGACGCGCAGGTTGTCGCGGTTGCGCAGGACATGATTGAGCAGCGTGCTCTTGCCGGCGCCGAGGAAGCCGGACAGCACGGTGACAGGGAGACGGTTGGGCATGACTAACCTCATCGGGCAGGCGCATTCGAATCGATGCATTGCATAATGTTATATTATAACAATACAATTTCGCCAAGCCGTGTCGACCGAACGGTTGTCTGGAGAGCGTCATGAAATCATCCGGCCTCGCTGCCCTACTGCTGCTCGCAGTCCCCACGCAGCTTCTCGCCATGCCCCACACCGACCTCGCCCTGTGCACCCGCAGCGCGACCCTGCTCGCCTGCCAGGATGGCCAGGGCAACTACTACAGCGTGCGTACCGAAGGCAGCACCTTCTACCTGCGTGGCTACGAAGTGGCAGGCAAGCGCCTGTGGGCTCAGACCAACAGCCGCTACGGCACGCTGACCTTCTTCACCGGGCTGGCCAGCGACGGTGAAGCCTGGGTGGGCTACAGCCGCCGCATCGGCTGGACCACCCTCAACCGTGTCTCCAGCTCCAGCGGTCAACGCTTCAACCTGCACTGCAGCCTTGTCGGCGGTTGCCGCTGACTGCCATCACTTCAGGATTCTTCCATGTCTAGCCTTGCCCTTCCCGACATCGCCGCACAGAGCAGCCAGCAGGCACTGCCGCTGGACTGGGTCGGCATGTGCGGTATCGCCCTGCCGCTGCTGGTCGACGGACGCAGCCTCGGCGCCCACGCCGATGCCGGCGTGAGCCTGGATGACGGCGCAGCCCGGGGCATCCACATGTCACGGTTGTACCTGGCGCTGGAAGCGCTGGAACAGCAAGCCTTGAGCCCACGGCTGATTCGCCGGACGCTCGAGCACTTTCTCGCCAGCCACGAGGGCCTTTCGAACACCGCCTACCTACGTCTGGCGTTCGATCACCTGCTCAAGCGCCCGGCGCTGGTCAGCCCGCTGGCAGGCTGGAAACGCTACCCGGTGAGCATCGAAGCCCAGCTGAAAGATGAAATGTTCCACGTGGAACTATCGGTGCACATTCCCTACTCCTCGACCTGCCCCTGCTCGGCGGCGCTGGCCAGGCAACTGATCCAGGCACAGTTCGACCGGGACTTCGCTGATCAGTCGCTGGAGCGGGAACGTGTTCGCCAATGGCTTGGCAGCAGCGACGGCATCGTTGCAACACCCCACAGCCAGAGGAGCCTGGCCAAGCTGCAGGTCCGCCTGGACGGCGACGCGTTCAGACTGACTGAGTTGATCGAGACAGCGGAGGCAGCCTTGGGCACGGCCGTACAGACGGCAGTGAAGCGCGCCGACGAGCAGGCCTTTGCCCTGGCCAACGGACAGAACCTGATGTTCTGCGAGGATGCCGCCCGCCGCCTGCATGCGGCCTTGCGAACGCTAGCGGGCGTGAGCGGCTTCAGCGTGCGCGTGGAACATGCAGAGAGCCTGCATGCCCACGACGCGGTGGCGGTCAGTCGTTATCGCTGGTGACAGATCAAGTACGTGGTTTGACGGTTCCACAATCATTCCCAAGCCAGACCGCCCGGGTGTCCATGCTGCCCTGCTGCTGGACCCCGGAGGCATTGAAGGTGCCGTTGACCTTGGTCAGGAACTCCCGGTCGCTGAGGAAGGTGGCCTGGCCGTTACCCTGGGCCTTGGGGCAACTGAACTGGAACTTCCAGACATTGCCATTGCGCTCGGTGATTTTCTGCGTGCACCCCGACTGCGGATCCTGCAGCGGAATGTCATTGGTCTTGACCTGCTCCGCAGTCAGGCACGAACGCACCCCCTTGCCTCCCACCGTGATGCCCTGCTTGGCCAGGGCCCCCTCCATCATCGCCCGTTGCTCGGGCGGCAGGTTCTTCAACTGACCGAGCATGAACTCCATGTCCGGCAACGGCTTGCCATCGACCTGCATGTTGCTGGTGGTCAGTTCCCACAGGCCGGGTTGCAGCATCTGCGCATGAACCAGCGGGCTGCCCAGCCCCAGTACCAGGGCGAGCAGTGGCAGACGAATCTTCATGGATGAAAGCTCCTCGAAATACCGGCTCCGGCCGGACTGAGCCGTTAGACGTCAAAATCGCCTTTGGGTTGCAGGCATACCCTCGAACGTGGTCTGTTAGCAGCAGTGCTCTCGGCAAGCAGGATGCGTATGGATTTCCACAGCCCCTACTTCTTCGGTTACTTGCTCGGCCTGATTCATCTGCTCGGTCTCATCGCCGCGTTGCATGCGGTGTTCACCGTGCGCACCGCCCAGGGTGCGATCGCCTGGGCCATGTCGCTGCTGTTCATCCCCTACCTCACCCTCATCCCCTACCTGGTGTTCGGCGCCCGTTCCTTCTACGCCTACATCCAGGCCCGACGCCAGGCCAACCAGGAGATGCACGTGGCCATGGCCAACCTGAACTGGCGGCCCTGGGTGGAGGAAGCGCTGACCGCCCGCGAGTCCGACAGCTACGCCGCCCTGCGCGCCATGCCCAAGCTGGGGCGCATGCCGTGTCTGGCCAACAACGAGGTGAAGCTGCTGATCGATGGCGCCGCCACCTTCGAGGCGATCTTCTCGGCCATCCGCATGGCGCGGGACACCGTGCTGGTGCAGTTCTTCATCATCCATGACGACGCCCTCGGCCGGGAGTTGCAGCAACTGCTGCTGCGCAAGGCCGCCGAAGGCGTGCAGGTGTTCGTGCTGTACGACCGCGTCGGCAGCCATGCCCTGCCGGCCAGCTACAGCCAGGTGCTGCGCGACGGCGGTGTGCAGATCGAGGCGTTCGCCACCCGGCGTGGCTGGTTCAATCGTTTCCAGGTCAACTTCCGCAACCATCGCAAGATCGTCGTGGTCGACGGCCTGCTCGGGTTTCTCGGCGGCCATAACGTAGGAGACGAGTACCTCGGGGCACACCCCAAGCTGTCACCGTGGCGCGACACCCATGTGCAGATCGGCGGCCCGGTGCTGGCCTGCCTGCAAGAATCCTTCGCCGAGGACTGGTACTGGGCCACGCGCCAGCTGCCGCCGCTGATCCTGCCCGACGTCTACCCGGAGAACGGCGTACTGTGCCAGGCCTTGGCCAGCGGCCCGGCCGATCCACAGGAAACCTGTGCGCTGTTCTTCCTCGAGGCGATTCACTCGGCTACCCGACGGGTGTGGATCACCAGCCCCTATTTCATCCCCGACGAAGCCATCTTCGCCGCCCTGCGCCTGGCGGTGCTGCGGGGTGTCGACGTGCGCATCCTGATTCCCTCGCGCCCCGACCACCGCATCGTCTACGCCGCCTCCAGCCTGTTCGCCTTCGAGGCGGTGCGCGCCGGAGTGCGCATGTTCCGGTACCTGCCGGGCTTCCTGCACCAGAAGGTGGTGCTGGTGGACGATGAGGTCAGCGCCATCGGCAGTGCCAACCTCGACAACCGCTCGTTCCGGCTGAACTTCGAGATCACCCTGCTCACCGTGGACCGCACTTTCGCCGACCAGGTCGAACAGATGCTGGAGAATGACTTCGAGCAGGCTCGGGAGATCACCGCGGAGGACAGCCGCGACACCCACCGCCTGCAACAGTTGGGGATGCGTATCGCGCGGCTGATTTCACCAATCCTGTAGCCCGGCGAGCCTAGTCGGCACGCCGGGCTACCCGGTCAGCGATAGAGGTCCTCACGCGTCCACGGCAGGTCGTGGTGGCCGTCGGCGTAGGGCTTCACCGCGAGAATCTGGTGCAGGTTGATCCAGCCCTTGGTGAAGGCGTAGGCGCAGCCGGCCAGGTACAGGCGCCAGATGCGCAGGGTCTTCTCCGGCACCAGCGCGGCGGCGCGATGCAACTGGTTCTCCAGGTTCTCGCTCCAGTGATTGAGGGTCTTGGCGTAGTGCAGGCGCAGGCTCTCGATATCGACCACCTCCAGGCCCGCCTCGCAGATCCGCGCCGTGATCATCGAGATATGCGGCAACTCGCCGTGGGGGAACACGTAACGGTCGATGAAGTCCCCCGCGCCGCGACCGACCGGGCGACCATCGACGTGCTTGGCGGTGATGCCATGGTTCATCACCAGGCCACCTTCCCGCACCGCGCCGAACAGCCGCTGGCAATACAGCTCGAGGTTGGCATGCCCGACGTGTTCGAACATGCCGACGCTGACCGCCTTGTCGAAGCGGCCATCCTGGGGCAGGTCGCGGTAGTCGAGGATCTGCAGGTCGACCTTGTCGGCCAGGCCCTCCTCCTTGACCCGTTGGCGGCCGAGCTTCAACTGCTCCTTGCTCAGCGTGATGCCGAACACCTTGGCGCCATACTCGCGGGCGGCGAACCGCGCCAGCCCGCCCCAGCCGCAACCGACATCCAGCAGATAATCACCGGCCTGCAGGCGCAGCTTGCGGCACAGGTGATCGAACTTGTCCTGCTGGGCCTGGGCCAGGGTGTTGTCCGGCTCCTTGAAGTAGGCGCAGGAATAGACCATGTCCGGGTCGAGCCATAGTTGGTAGAAATCATTGGACAGGTCGTAGTGGTAGGAAATGGCTTCGGCGTCGGTGCGCTTGTCATGGGAAGTGCGCTCCGGCAAGCACTCGTCTTCATCCTTGAGCAAGGCTTCGCTGAGCTCGTCGCAGACCCGAATCACTTCGCCGATATCGCCTTCCAGCTCCAGCTTGCCCTCGACGAAGGCGGAACCAAGCTCTTCCAGGTTCGGGTGGGTGAGCTGGGCGATCAGCTGGGGCTCCTTGACCAGGATGGTGACCTGCGGGCTCGGCCCCAGATCGAACTGGTTGCCATCCCACAGCTTGACGCGCAAAGGTAAGTGCAGGCTCTGCAATGCGGGTGGAAGTTGCGCAAGCATTCATGACCCTCCCTTTCATTGATACGGGACGCCAGGCCTCAAGGTGTCGGACGTCACCGGATCAGGGTAGTTCATTCGTGCGAAGTTTCCGTTAATCGCGACCATAGTCTAGAACTATCTGGTCCGGGCCGCACAACAGATTGTATACAATTTTCATCTCTCAGACTAACCTTGTGCCCCTCTTCGCTTCCTCACACTCTCGGAGTAACGAAACCCATGAAATCCTATGACGTGGTGATCATCGGCGGCGGCCCCGGCGGCTACAACGCAGCGATCCGTGCCGGCCAGCTGGGCCTGAGCGTGGCCTGTGTCGAGGGTCGTCCGACCCTGGGCGGCACCTGCCTGAACGTCGGCTGCATGCCTTCCAAGGCGCTGCTGCATGCGTCCGAGCTGTACGAGGCGGCCAGCGGCGAGGAGTTCGCCCACCTGGGGATCGAGGTCAAGCCGACCCTCAACCTGGGCCAGATGATGAAGCAGAAAGACGAAAGCGTGACCGGCCTGACCAAGGGCATCGAGTACCTGTTCCGTAAGAACAAGGTCGACTGGGTCAAGGGTTGGGGCCGCCTGGACGGCGCCGGCAAGGTGCTGGTCAAAGCCGAGGACGGCAGCGAAACCACCCTGCAGGCCAAGGACATCGTCATCGCCACCGGTTCCGAACCCACGCCGCTGCCCGGCGTGACCATCGACAACCAGCGCATCATAGATTCCACCGGCGCCCTGTCGCTGCCTCAGGTGCCCAAGCACCTGATCGTGATCGGCGCCGGCGTGATCGGCCTGGAGCTGGGTTCGGTGTGGCGCCGCCTGGGTGCCGAAGTGACGGTGATCGAGTATCTGGACCGCATCTGCCCAGGCACCGACGAGGAAACCGCCAAGACCCTGCAGAAGGCCCTGGCCAAGCAAGGCATGACCTTCAAGCTCGGCAGCAAGGTGACCCAGGCCACATCCAGCGCCGACGGCGTCAGCCTGACCCTGGAGCCCGCCGCCGGTGGCAACGCCGAAACCCTGCAGGCCGACTACGTGCTGGTGGCCATCGGTCGCCGTCCCTATACCAACGGCCTGAACCTGGAAAGCGTGGGGCTGGAAACCGACAAGCGCGGCATGCTCGCCAACGACCATCACCGTAGCGCTGTCCCAGGTATCTGGGTGATCGGCGACGTCACCTCCGGCCCGATGCTGGCGCACAAGGCCGAGGACGAAGCGGTGGCGTGCATCGAGCGCATCGCCGGCAAGCCCCACGAGGTCAACTACAACCTGATCCCGGGCGTCATCTATACCCGCCCGGAACTGGCCAGTGTCGGCAAGACCGAAGAGCAGCTCAAGGCCGAAGGCCGTGCCTACAAGGTCGGCAAGTTCCCCTTCACCGCCAACAGCCGGGCCAAGATCAACCACGAGACCGAAGGCTTCGCCAAGGTCATCGCCGACGCCGTCACCGACGAGGTGCTGGGTGTGCACCTGGTTGGCCCGAGCGTGAGCGAGATGATCGGCGAGTTCTGCGTGGCCATGGAATTCTCGGCCTCGGCCGAGGACATCGCCCTCACCTGCCACCCGCACCCGACCCGCTCCGAGGCCCTGCGCCAGGCGGCGATGAATGTGGATGGGAAAGCGATGCAGATCTGAGTGACCACCTTGTGGTACAGCGTTGTGGGAGCGGCGATGCGGCGACCCGACTTGCCCCGCGATAGCGTCAGCCGACCTGGCGCTATCGCGGGGCAAGCCCGCTCCTACAAGTGCTAGGGCCTAGCCGTGGGCCAGTTTTTTATCCACACCCTCACGGAAGCGCGAGGCCAGGAATGGCGTGATATCCAGCGGCAACGCCTCATTGTGGACAACCTTGTCCAGCAACACACCGGTAATCGCCGACGTGAGGATCCCGGTACGGAAATGTCCACAGGCATTGAAATAGCCCTGAACATTATCCACAGGCCCGAGAATCGGCAGCTCGTCCGGTGACCCCGGGCGCAGGCCGGCCCAGGTGCGCTTGAGGTTCACCTGCGCCAGCTGCGGCACGCAGCGGATCGCGCCCTGCACCAGGCCGCTGATTTCCGGGAAAGTGTTGCTGACATCGAAGCCCTTCTCTTCGGTGGTGCTGCCGATCAGGATTTCGCCATTGTCCTTCTGCGCCATGTAGCAATCGCTGGTGGTGATGCAGCCATCGAGCAGCTTGGGCAGGCGCTCGGTCAGCACGATCTGGCCCTTCACCGGCTTGACCGGAATGCTCTCCCCGGTCGCCCACTCGCTCAGCTCCGCGGCCCAGGCGCCAGCGGCATTGATCAAGGTACCGCAATGGAACTCGCCGGCCTCGGCGGTGCGCACTCCCTTGATCCGCGAGCCTTCATGCAGCACGCCGGTGATGTTCACGTTCGGGTACAGGTCGACGCCGTTCTGCCGCGCCGCCTCCATGTAGGCATCGCCCAGGCGGAACGGGCTGACCTGGTGATCGCAGAGAAACTCCAGCGCGCCATTGGCCTTGAGCGTCACCGCCGGCTCCGAGGCCCGCAGCGCGTCGCGGTCGAGCCAGCGTACCTGGTCGGCCAGGTGCGGGATCTGCTTGACGATGTGCTCGGCGTACAGCTGGTCTTCTTCATCCTGGATGATGTACTTGAGCCCGGTGCGTTCGAACTTGAAGTCCATCCCGTGGCGCTCGATCAGCTCCTGGTGCAGCTGTGGATAAAGTGCGTTGGACTGCAGGGCGAAGTCGAAGAAACACTCCGGCAGGATGTGCGGCGTGCTCGAGTCGACCACCACCGCCGCGCCGTTGGCCTCACGCTTGTTGCGCGAGGACATCATGCGAAAGAAGATCACCCCGCAGCCCAGTCCCACCGACTCGCCGATGGCCCACAGGCCGCCGGCCGAGGCGCGGGTGGCGTTGCCCGGGCGCTTGCAGTCGATCAGGGCGATCTTCAGGTTGTGCCGCTTGGACAACTGGTAGGCACAGGAAGCGCCGATCACGCCGCCACCGGCAATGATGATGTCGTAATGCTTGTTCATGCTCAGGCCTCCGTGCCGAGTTGTTCGAATGCGGAAAACGGAATCGGGTCTACCGGGAAGCGCGGGCGCAGCCAGCCCACGTCCGGGCGTCCGGTGGCGCTGCGCAGGCGGTCGCTGCAGTAGCCGACGCACATGCGCCCCTGGCAGTCGCCCATGCTTACTCGGGTACGCATCTTCAGGCTGGCCATGTCCTCCACGCCCTGCTCCAGGGCCAGGTCGATCTGCTCGCGGGTGACGTTTTCGCAACGGCAGATCACCGTGTCGGCCTGGGGCAGCTGGATCTGCGCCGCGCCACGCGCGGTGTAGCGTTCCACCCCGGAGCGGAAGCGCTTGATCGCTGCCAGCTTGCCGAGGAAACGCTCACGGCGCTCGATCGCCTGCTCGGCATCGAGCTTGCCCATCTGCTGCAGCATCGACACCGCGGCGATACGCCCGGTGAGCATTGCCGCCTCGCCACCGCGAATACCGGCCATGTCGCCGGCCAGGTGAATGTTCGGCTGGCTGCTCTGCTGCCACACGTTGCACTCGGCGCGCAGGTAGCCGTCCTCGCTGAAGCCATGGGCCAGGCCCAGTTGCTGGCTGAGCTGGGTCCGTGGAATGAAGCCGTAGCCCACCGCCAGGGTGCGCACCTGCTCGCGCTGGATGCGGGTCATGTCCGGCTGCCAGTCCTGGGTGTAGGGGGCGACCTGGACCTCCTGCAGCTCGCCATCACCCGTGGCGCCCACCAAGCCCCAGCCGTAATGCATGGGGATGCCGTTGAGCTTCATGTAGGCCAGCATGCTCAGGCCATCGAGGAACAGTTGCGGCTTGTTCATCAACGCCAGGCTTTCCTTGGCGATACGGTTGAACGAGCAGGCCTCGTACACACCGGCCACCTTGGCGCCGGCGGCGTGCAGCTGGCAGGCGACCAGCGGCAGCAACGGCCCGGTACCGGCAATCAGCGTGCTGCCCAGTGGCTTGACCACACCGCTCTTGATCTGCAGCTGCAAGCCACCGAGCAGGATCACACCGGGCAAGGTCCAGCCGGGGAACGGCACGTTGCGTTCGTGACATCCGGCGGCCAGCAGCAGGTGCGAGTAGTCGATCTCGTGCAGCTGTTCATCAGCGTCGAGGACCATCAGCCGTTGATCGTCCCCACCCACCACGCGATGGTTCAGGCGCAGGTCGATGCGCTCGGCGCAGGCGGCGAAATCTTCATGCAGCTTGGTCAGGGCCTTGGTGTAGCGCGGCCCCAGGTAGCCCAGGTCGACACCCGCGCGCAGCGGACCACGATAGACCACGCCACCGGGGCGCGAGGCCTCGTCGAACAGCAGGCAATCCACGCCATGTTCGGCCAGCTCGATGGCGGCGCCCATGCCGGCCGAACCGCCACCAACGATCACGGGACGAAGGCTCATGGATGGGCCTCCTCTTGCACGCGGTTGACCTCGGTCTCGATACTCATGCCCGGCTTGACGATGGTCTGGCAGGCGCGACGCTTGGGACGCCCATCGATCTGCACCAGGCAGCAATGGCAGACGCCCATGCCGCAGTAGGCACCGCTGAGCTGGCCATGATCGTTACGCGCCAGCTGGCGCAGGCCAACGGCGTTGAGCACGCTGAGTACGGTTTCGCCGGCACTGGCGACTGCAGGCAGGCCATTGACCAGCAGGGTCATTTCAGCGCCTTCCAGTGGCTGGATATCGTGCTTTCGTTGCAGCGTCTGCATTTCCTGTCGTCCTTGATGACTGATGGGTCGGGCGACGTTAGGGCAAACAACGAGGGAAAACATTGATCCATGCCAGAGGCTTGGTTAAGAAATGTCTTACAGCGACGGACGCACAATTGTGTAGGAAATTACCTTGTTACCCCCCCCGATCTCACCGGCGCTGCAACTCGCTTGTCGATCCTCGGTTCAAGGAAACAGCTGTTCGATCTGTGCCACCGAACATTCGGCGGCTCTACCTTTTCCCATGAACCGTCGCCTGTTCTGGAAACTCGCCATCGTGCGGGCGGTCGGCGGGGTCGCGCTGATCTGGGTGATCAAACGCCTGGCCTGGCAGACCGAAGAAAGCATGAGTTTCATCCCCCCGAACATCAGCAAGAACGGGCTTGGTCGGCAATCGTGAAGTCGCAGGTACAGCCGCTTGGGCGGCCTGTGCCGACTTGTCGGAGAATCCCTAAACGAACTCAGTACTCTATCCTACCAGTCGTTTAATTAAAAATTTGGCCTTACCCGCACCAAACGAAATAGCAGTAGACGTGAACGGCACGTTGAGTGCCATCCAGGCTGCAATATGTAAAATTCTATATTTGAAGCTCGTGTCAAACGCCAGCAATTTACCAGTCAACGTGTAAGCTCGATTATCCTTGAGCTCCAGCTGCCGAAACGCTTCACCTGCTAGATATCTTGCCTTAGCCCTATTAATTAACGCACTTTTTGAAACTAATATAGGATGTTTTTCTACCAACAGATCAAGCGCGAGAAGCGATTCCTCCAGCAGCTTATAGGTCTGCATACTGGCCCCACCGAGATGTTTCCTGTAGCGACCCAATACCTCCGGAACTTTTATGACGGGACCATTCAATGATATTTCCAGGAAGAATAGCCAATCGCTCACTGTTTTGAGTCGATGATCATACCCCCCCTCAGGAATGGCCGTTCTGCGCACCATGATAGAGCAGCCACCAGGAATTCCACCTTTCAACAGCATATCATCAAAATTATTAACATCTTCACGGGGCAACTGGTTGGTTACAAACAGGCATTCATCCGTATCAGAGTTAAAAATTTCCACTGGGTGATAGCAAAGCACGGCATCCGGTTGAGCCTCTAAGGCGGCCACTTGCTTTGAGATTTTGCCAGGCAACATCAGATCGTCACCCGCAAACAATGAAACAAAATCACCATCGCAATGGTGTAAAGAAAGGTTACAGTTACTAGTAACCCCTAGATTTTTTTCATTGACAATAGCTTTTACTTTGCCCGGATAGCGCTGTGCGTAATCAAGAATAATACCCGCTGTACCGTCCTTGGATGCATCGTCGCACACGACCACCTCAAGGTTCTCATAATCCTGCGCAAGGATCGAATCAAGCGCCTGGGCGATGAACGCTTCCGCATTGAAAGCCGGCATCATGACACTAACTTTTTTCATGGCATTCCTTTGATGTATATTTTTGCAACAATAAGTGTGAAAATAAAATAAATAAAATAATTAACAATAAATGCGTACATCGCCCCAATCAATCCGAACGAAGCGCTCATAACGTAAACCAGCACGACATACAAAGAACTGAAAAACAACTCGGACAGGAAAAATGTCTTTGTCATCGATTTGGCCAGCATTATATACGACAACAAGAACGAAGCTATCTTGATCACATCGCCGATAAGTTGAGGGGCATACAAGTATAACGCCCCTTCGAATTCATCTGAGAATAGCAGCCAGGTAATAGGCCCTTTCAAGATAAAAACGAATGCTGCCGATAAAAAAACAACAGGCATAAGAATCGTATAACCCAGTACGATTTCACGCTTGAAGTTTTGCCGATCATCAATGGAAGAAAGCTTAGGTAAATAATATACGCTGATCGCCATGCTGATGAATAGCAAATAAGCTTCAGATACCTTTGTTACTGCTTGCCAGTAACCAACCTGCTCCCATGAGAAACTTTCAGCAAGCATGTTTCTCACGACGATCTGCACGATGGGGGCCAATAACGCTGAGGTTAAAGTCATCAACGAGAACTTTGCCAGCCTGGATAGCATCTCGTTATCCACACTCGGGCGAAAGTAATTTAAATTGAAATACTGACTTCGCGCATAGCAGCCAAGACTTACGAATAGTAACATACCTTGTCCGAGAACAAACGCCAGCAACACGCCATAGAGTTTAAAAAAGTAGCCTAGGACTGACGGCAACAAGACACCTATCACAGCACCTATCACGTGTACCAGAGCCAACCTTTTAACATCCATCATGCCATTAATGATGGCGATGATCAGATTATGCAATGCCACAAATATCTGCGCCACGGCGAGTACAACGATCAAGCTCGTATATTCTTCCCCTCCCAGAAGCCAAATGCTTATATCAGCACTGAAGATCAGCACCAGCACACACATTAATAACGAAGAAACCAGCGTGAACGTGAGCGCGCTGCCGACCAAGGCCTGAATACTTTGGACATCGTCTCTGAATTGTGCAAGATATTTGACAACACCCGAGCCCACGCCACCGCCCGCGAAAACCACTAACAGCGCAGTCAGGCTCATGAACTGCCCGAGTTGCGCAACACCTTCCGGGCCAGCAAGCACTGCGACCAGCTTCATTACCAGAAACGCTGAAAGCAATCGGGCGAAGGTTGCGATCGCAGTGAGAAACCCGGTTTTAAGCAAATTCAAGATAGGCAGCCTCATTCAGAGCAGAATAGTACTCATGCTCGCACAGGAACTGATCCCAATATGATTTTATATCATGGACGGTCGCCGGCAGCACACAGACGAATATATCGCACTCATATAACGTCAGCGACGAGTCTGTGAATCTACCCGAGCAACACTCTAGAAAACCTCTTTTGAAAAAAGAAAAAAGTGGTTCTCGAGGACTCTACAAACTCATTCCACTGCGTCTCGCAAGTGCGATCATACTCGACACAAATTACCATTCAAGTAGTTCTGCCAAGCCAAAACCTTGCTTTCCGTAGTCGTTCCCATTATAGAAGAGGAAAACCCGGCCATTCAGGTCAACCACACTAGGATACGCCATCATCTCAGAATCCCAGCCATCCTTTGACAGAGGTAATCCGAGTTGATCATCCATGCGCTGCCAATTTTTCATATCGTACGAACGAGCACAACCCAATTTATAGGGTGCATCTTCGGTACTAAACCCATAAAAAAGGTACGCATCGGTATCCGTCTTGCGGAAAATAAAGGGCCGGCCAATGCGATACTCTTCGCCCTCGGTTTCCAACAGGATGGTTCCCGCATCCGGAAAACTATACGGCGTTTCAGACTCTACATATCTGACGTTGTAAATCGGGAGCGTTTTCATCTTGCCCTGCGCAAACTGACTCCCTCCCCCATACCAAGCGCGCCATTTATTACCGTCCTTGATCACACTGTGCGGAACGCGGAATAAAGTTTCATCGCTGTTCCGCTCAAAGACAGGCGTTTTCTTATAACGACTGAATGTCAGTCCGTTATCATGACTTATCGCCAGGCCACCCAGCACAGAGAATCTAACCTTGGTGCCCAACTGGTAGCCGGCGTAGTACATATACACGACACCTCCGTCTGCAACAACCGCAGACGGTACGACACCACTTTCATCGAAGCAGCCAGGCTCGCCGATATCAAGTACCGGAGCCTCCGAGTACCCGAGTATCGTTTTCGGGTCGTTTCTGTCCAGATCCACAAAACCCACACGACTAACCCCGGCAGCATCACGTGCCCCCAAAAACACCCTGATTCTGTCTTCCAGCAATAGCGGGGTAGGCTGCAAGGCGGTGTTATCTGCCCAATCAAATACTTTAGGATCGAAGATCAGCCCCAATTTATTCCAACGCATAACTTCCCCTTCAAAACCTTACGCTAAATGCACTTTTATTCGGCAATTCTTTTGCCGGCGCAACCTGAAAAAAGCCCTCGGCAAGGCCAAGGGCTTTGGTGAACAGCGCTCACCTTACTCGACCGTCACCGACTTGGCCAGATTACGCGGCTGATCCACATCAGTGCCCTTTAGCACCGCCACATAGTACGACAACAGCTGCAACGGCACGGTATAGAGAATCGGCGCCAGGGCGTCGACGATGTGCGGCACTTTGATTACATGGGTGCCCTCGCCGTTGCTCATGCCGGCCTGCTCGTCGGCGAACACCACCAGCTCGCCGCCACGGGCGCGGACTTCCTGCAGGTTCGACTTGAGCTTCTCCAGCAGTTCGTTGTTCGGCGCCACGGTCACCACAGGCATGTCGTTGTCCACCAGCGCCAGTGGGCCATGCTTGAGCTCGCCGGCCGGGTAGGCTTCGGCGTGGATGTAGGAGATCTCCTTGAGCTTGAGCGCGCCCTCCATCGCCACCGGGTATTGGGCACCGCGGCCGAGGAACAGGGTGTGGTGCTTGTCGGCGAACAGCTCGGCGATCTTCTCGACCACGCCATCCATCGCCAGCGCTTCGCTCAGACGGGCCGGCAGGCGACGCAGCTCGTCCACCAGCTCGGCTTCGACACCGGCTTCGAGGGTGCCGCGCACCTGGCCGAGGGCCAGGGTCAGCAGCATCAGCGACACCAGCTGGGTAGTGAAGGCCTTGGTCGAGGCGACGCCGATCTCCGGCCCGGCCAGGGTCAGCAGGGTCAGGTCGGATTCGCGCACCAGCGAGCTGATGCCCTTGTTGCAGATTGCCAGGCTGCCGAGGAAGCCCAGCTCCTTGGCATTGCGCAGGGCCGCCAGGGTGTCGGCGGTTTCACCGGACTGCGAGATGGAGACGAACAGGGTGTCCGGCTGCACCACCACCTTGCGGTAGCGGAACTCGCTGGCCACTTCCACCTGGCAAGGGATGCCGGCCAGGCTTTCCAGCCAGTAGCGGGCGACCATGCCGGCGTGGTAGCTGGTGCCGCAGGCAACGATCTGCACGTTGCGCACCTTGGCGAACAGCTCGGCGGCCTGTGGGCCGAAGGCCTGGACCATCACGTGGTCCTTGCCCAGGCGGCCTTCCAGGGTGCGCTGCACCACGGTGGGCTGCTCGTGGATTTCCTTGAGCATGAAGTGGCGGTAGTTGCCCTTCTCGGCCGCTTCGGCACCTTCGTGATACTGCACCGTCTCACGCTGGACCGGATGACCGGCCTGATCCCAGATCTGCACCTGGTCACGGCGGATCTCGGCGATATCGCCTTCTTCCAGGTACATGAAGCGGTCGGTGACCTGACGCAGGGCCAGTTGGTCGGAGGCGAGGAAGTTCTCGCCGAGGCCAAGGCCGATCACCAGCGGGCTGCCGCTGCGGGCGGCGACCAGGCGATCCGGCTGGCTGGCGCTGATCACCGCCAGGCCATAGGCGCCGTGCAGGCGCTTGACCGCGGCCTTGAGCGCGTCGGTCAGGTCGGGAATGTCCTTGAGCAGGTGGTGGATCAGGTGGACGATGACTTCGGTGTCGGTCTGCGAGACGAAGACATAGCCCAGGCCCTTGAGCTCTTCACGCAGCTCTTCGTGGTTCTCGATGATGCCGTTGTGCACCACCGCCACGTCATGCCCGGAGAAGTGCGGGTGGGCATTGGTCTCGGTCGGAGCGCCATGGGTCGCCCAGCGGGTATGGGCGATACCCAGCTGGCCGGCCAGCGGGTCGGCGCTCACGGCGCCTTCCAGCTCGCTGACCTTGCCAATGCGGCGGCGACGCTCGAGCGCGCCTTGCTGGTTCAGCACGGCCAGGCCGGCGCTGTCATAACCACGGTATTCCAGGCGCTTGAGGCCTTCGATGAGGATGGCCGTGATATTGCGCTCGGCAACGGCACCAACGATTCCACACATAAGATGTTGCTCCTAGCTGATAGCGGCGCAGATAAGGGTGATGCCGCGGGCTTGAATCCGGTCGCGTGCCTCGGCGGGCAGGCGATCATCAGTAATCAGGGTGTTGACGCTGCCCCAGGGCAGCTCGAGGTTGGGGATCTTGCGACCGACCTTGTCCGACTCGACCATGACGATCACCTCGCGCGCCACCTCGGCCATGACCCGGCTCAAACCCAGCAGCTCGTTGAAGGTGGTGGTGCCACGCTCCAGGTCGATGCCGTCGGCACCGATGAACAGCTGGTCGAAGTCGTATGAGCGTAGTACCTGCTCGGCCACCTGGCCCTGGAAGGACTCCGAATGCGGGTCCCAGGTGCCACCGGTCATCAGTAGCACAGGCTCATGCTCCTGCTCGCTGATGGCACGGGCGACGTTGAGCGAGTTGGTCATCACCACCAGGCCTGGCTGGCGCCCGAGCTGTGGAATCATCGCCGCCGTGGTGCTGCCGCTGTCGATGATGATCCGCGCATGCTCGCGGATGCGTCCGACCGCCGCCCGAGCGATGGCCTGCTTGTACAGGGACACCGGCTGGACTGCATCGCCCAGCAATTCCTGGGGCATGGTCACTGCGCCACCGTAGCGGCGCAGCAGCAGGCCGTTGGCCTCCAGGGCGGCGAGGTCCTTGCGGATGGTCACTTCGGAGGTTTCGAAACGCTTGGCCAGGGCATCGACGCTCACCTCGCCCTGCTCGTTGAGCAAGGCCAGGATATTGTGGCGGCGCTGGGGGGTATTTCGTTTCGACATATCGGTTTAAGTTTCGATTCGAAAGATAAGTGGTGCAATCAAAACCTAAGATGGAGGATTCGTCAAGTTTCTCTCTGCACTGACACGGTCCCTGTAGGAGCGGCCTTGTGCCGCGATGGGGCGCGCAGCGGCCCCGGCAATATCAGCTTGATGCGCAGATCTGGGGGCGCTTCGCACCCCTTTCGCGGCACAAGGCCGCTCCTACAGGGGACCTCTATACGACACGCAATAAAAAGCCGGCTTATTCACATAAGCCGGCTTTCGATCGAAAGCGCTGTGGATAACTCAGCTCTTCTTGATCTTCTCCGGCCGCTTCCAGCCTTCGATGTTGCGCTGGCGCGCACGGGCCACGCCCAACTGCCCGGCTTCAACCGTCTGGGTGATGGTCGAGCCCGCTGCGGTGGTGGCCCCCGCCTGGATTTCCACAGGTGCCACCAGCGAGTTGTTGGAACCGATGAACACATCCTCGCCCATCACCGTGCGGAACTTGTTGGCGCCGTCGTAGTTGCAGGTGATGGTGCCAGCGCCGATATTGGTGCGGGCGCCGACCTCGGCATCGCCCAGGTAGCTCAGGTGACCGGCCTTGGCGCCCTCGCCCAGGTGCGCGTTCTTCAGTTCGACGAAGTTACCCACATGGGCACGGGCTTCCAGGACGCTGCCTGGACGCAGGCGGGCGAACGGGCCGGCATCACTGCCCTCGCCCAGCACCGCGCCTTCAAGATGGCTGTTGGCCTTGACCACCACGCCCTTGCGCAGGGTGCTGTCCTTGATCACGCAATTGGGGCCGATCTGCACGTCGTCCTCGATAACCACCTTGCCTTCGAGAATGACGTTGATGTCGATCAGCACGTCGCGGCCAACCGTCACCTCGCCACGCACATCGAAGCGCGCCGGATCACGCAACGTGACGCCCTGGGCCATCAGGCGGCGGCCTTCACGCAGTTGATAGTGACGCTCGAGCTCCGCCAGCTGGCGGCGGTCGTTGGCGCCCTGCACTTCCATCGGGTCGTGGGGCTGCTCGGTGGCGACCACCAGGCCATCGGCCACGGCCATGGCGATCACGTCGGTGAGGTAGTACTCGCCCTGGGCATTGTTGTTGGACAACCGGCCCATCCAGTCGGCCAGGCGTGCGGCAGGCATGGCGAGAATGCCGGTGTTGCCTTCCTTGATCGCCTTCTGCGCTTCGCTGGCGTCCTTGTGCTCGACGATCGCGGTCACGTTACCCGCTGCGTCTCGCACGATGCGCCCGTAACCGGTCGGGTCCTGCAAGGTCACGGTGAGCAGACCGAGCTGCTGCTCGCTGACCTTGGCCAGCAGACGCTGCAGGGTTTCCACCTCGATCAGCGGCACATCGCCGTAGAGCACCAGCACGGTATCGGCGGTGATCGCCGGCAACGCCTGGGCCACGGCATGGCCGGTGCCCAGCTGCTTGTCCTGCATGACGAAATTGAGATCGTCGGCGGCCAGGCGCTCACGGACCAGCTCGGCGCCATGGCCGATAACCACGTGAATACCTTTGGGCTGCAACTGGCGTGCGCTGTGGATAACGTGGCCGAGCATGGAGTTGCCGGCGACCGGGTGCAGGACCTTCGGCAGCGCGGAGCGCATGCGGGTGCCTTGGCCTGCGGCGAGAATGACGATATCGAGGGACATTGACTGGCTACCAATCCTGGGCGGTCAGGGACGTGACCGAAGGGGAATATCAGAAAAAGAAAAAGGGTAGCCGAGGCTACCCTTTAACTCAATCGCAACAGAAGTAAGCGGCCAAGGCCGGATTACTTGCCTTTGCGCAATTGCTGGACAGTACGCAGCTGAGCTGCAGCCTCGGCCAGACGTGCGGCAGCAGCGCCGTAGTCGAAGTCCGAGCCTTTAGTGTTCAGCGCGTTCTCGGCAGCCTTGAGGGCTTCCTGAGCCTGAGCTTCGTCCAGGTCGGCAGCGCGCTGCACGGTGTCGGCAAGAACCTTGACCATGTTCGGCTGCACTTCGAGGAAGCCACCGGAGATGTAGTACACCTCTTGAGTGCCACCCTGCTTGGTCAGCGTGATCGGACCAGGCTTGAGATTGGTGATCAGCGGCGCGTGGCCTGGAGCGATACCCAGATCGCCCAGGTTGCCGTGCGCTACTACCATCTCGACCAGGCCGGAGAAGATCTCTCCTTCCGCGCTGACGATGTCGCAATGGACTGTCATAGCCATCTGCTTGCCTCAACCTGATTAGCGCCCCTTGCGGGGCGCCGGGATTACAGTTTCTTGGCTTTCTCGATCGCTTCGTCGATGCTGCCGACCATGTAGAACGCTTGTTCTGGCAGGTGGTCGTAGTCACCTTTGAGGATACCGCTGAAGCCAGCGATGGTGTCCTTGAGCGAAACGTACTTGCCTGGCGAGCCGGTGAAGACTTCGGCCACGAAGAACGGCTGCGACAGGAAGCGCTGGATCTTACGAGCGCGGGCAACCAGTTGCTTGTCGGCTTCGGAAAGTTCGTCCATACCCAGGATCGCGATGATGTCCTTCAGCTCTTTGTAGCGCTGCAGAACATACTGAACGCCACGAGCGGTCTCGTAGTGCTCGGTGCCGATCACGTTCGGGTCCAGCTGGCGCGAAGTCGAGTCCAGTGGGTCGACCGCTGGGTAGATACCCAGGGAAGCGATGTCACGGGACAGAACGACGGTGGCGTCCAGGTGAGCGAAGGTGGTCGCTGGCGACGGGTCGGTCAGGTCGTCCGCAGGTACGTATACGGCCTGGACGGAGGTGATCGAACCTTCTTTGGTCGAAGTGATACGCTCTTGCAGAACGCCCATCTCTTCGGCCAGGGTCGGCTGGTAACCTACTGCCGAAGGCATACGGCCCAGCAGTGCGGATACTTCGGTACCGGCCAGGGTGTAACGATAGATGTTGTCGACGAACAGCAGAACGTCGTTACCTTCGTCACGGAACTTCTCAGCCATGGTCAGGCCGGTCAGTGCTACGCGCAGACGGTTTCCTGGTGGCTCGTTCATCTGACCGTAGACCAGCGCTACCTTGTCGAGAACGTTGGAGTCCTTCATCTCGTGGTAGAAGTCGTTACCCTCACGAGTACGCTCACCCACACCAGCGAACACGGAGTAACCGCTGTGTTCCATGGCGATGTTACGGATCAGTTCCATCATGTTAACGGTCTTGCCGACGCCGGCACCACCGAACAGACCAACCTTACCACCCTTGGCGAACGGGCAGACCAGGTCGATAACCTTGATACCGGTTTCCAGCAGGTCGTTGCCGCCCGCCTGGTCGGAGAACGAAGGCGCTGGCTGGTGGATACCGCGACGCTCTTCTTCGCCGATTGGACCGGCTTCGTCGATCGGGTTGCCCAGGACGTCCATGATACGGCCCAGGGTTGCCTTGCCGACAGGTACCGAGATGGCAGCCTTGGTGTCGACGACATCCAGACCGCGCTTCAGACCTTCGGTCGAGCCCATCGCAATGGTACGAACCACGCCGTCGCCCAGCTGCTGCTGAACTTCCAGGGTGGTTTCCGCGCCTTGTACTTTCAGCGCGTTGTAAACACTCGGCACGGCATCACGTGGGAATTCCACGTCGATGACGGCGCCGATGATTTGAACGATACGTCCGCTACTCATAGCTGGATCCTCTGAATTTTTGAACCGTTAAACCGCGGCAGCGCCGCCGACGATTTCCGAGATCTCCTGGGTGATCGCAGCCTGACGCGCCTTGTTGTAGATCAACTGAAGCTCTTTGATCAAATCACCGGCGTTGTCTGTGGCGTTCTTCATGGCGATCATCCGGGCCGCTTGTTCAGCAGCGTTGTTCTCGACCACCGCCTGGTAGACCTGCGACTCCACGTAACGCACCATCAAGCCGTCCAGCAGCTCTTTTGCGTCGGGTTCGTACAGGTAGTCCCAGTGGTGCTTGAGTTCCTGATCCGGGGTTGCCACCAACGGTACCAATTGCTCGACCGTCGGTTTTTGGGTCATGGTGTTGATGAACTTGTTCGAAACCACCGAGAGGCGATCGATGCGGCCGTCCAGGTAGGCGTCCAGCATCACCTTGACGGAGCCGATCAGATCATTGATCGATGGCTCTTCGCCCAGGTGGCTGATCGCGGCTACGACGTTGCCGCCAAAGATGCGGAAGAAAGTAGCACCCTTGCTGCCGATCACGCACAGGTCGATTTCAACGCCCTGTTCGCGGTTTTCGTTCATGTCCTTGACCAGGGCCTTGAACAGGTTGGTGTTCAAGCCACCGCACAGACCACGGTCACTGCTCACCACGATATAACCGGCGCGCTTTACAGGGCGCTCGATCATGAACGGGTGGCGGTATTCCGGGTTGGCGTTGGCCAGATGACCGATCACCTGGCGGATACGCTCCGCGTAAGGACGGCTAGCAGCCATGCGCATTTGTGCCTTGCGCATTTTGCTGACCGCCACTTTCTCCATGGCGCTGGTAATTTTTTGCGTGCTTTTGATGCTCGCAATCTTACTGCGAATCTCTTTTGCGCCTGCCATGTATCACCTATCAGGTTAGCAAGCGGGGGCCGGAGCCCCCGCTGCGGCTTACCAGGTCTGGGTGGCCTTGAACTTCTCGATACCAGCTTTCATGCCAGCGTCGATTTCGTCGTTGAAGTCACCCTTCACGTTGATCTTCGCCATCAGTTCGGCGTGATCACGGTTGAAGTAGGCGATCAGAGCTTGCTCGAAGCTACCGACCTTGGCGACTTCTACGTCGGTCAGGAAACCACGCTCAGCGGCGTACAGCGACAGGGCCATGTCGGCGATCGACATTGGCGCGTACTGCTTCTGCTTCATCAGCTCGGTAACGCGCTGACCATGCTCCAGCTGCTTGCGGGTAGCCTCGTCCAGGTCCGAAGCGAACTGGGCGAAGGCCGCCAGTTCACGGTACTGGGCCAGGGCGGTACGGATACCACCGGACAGCTTCTTGATGATCTTGGTCTGGGCGGCACCACCAACACGGGATACCGACACACCGGCGTTAACGGCAGGACGGATGCCTGCGTTGAACATGGCCGATTCCAGGAAGATCTGACCGTCGGTGATCGAGATCACGTTGGTCGGAACGAACGCGGAAACGTCGCCAGCCTGGGTTTCGATGATCGGCAGAGCGGTCAGCGAGCCAGTCTTGCCGGTTACGGCACCGTTGGTGAACTTCTCGACGTACTCTTCGGAAACGCGCGATGCACGCTCCAGCAGACGGGAGTGGAGATAGAACACGTCGCCTGGGTACGCTTCACGTCCTGGTGGACGGCGCAGCAGCAGGGAGATCTGACGGTAGGCAACGGCCTGCTTGGACAGGTCATCGTAGACGATCAGGGCGTCTTCACCGCGGTCACGGAAGAACTCGCCCATGGTGCAGCCGGCGTACGGGGCCAGGAACTGCAGTGCGGCGGATTCCGAGGCGCTGGCAACGACCACGATGGTGTTGGCCAGGGCGCCGGCTTCTTCCAGCTTGCGAACGATGTTGGCAACGGTGGAACGCTTCTGGCCGACTGCAACATAAACGCAGAAAATACCGGAGTCTTTCTGGTTGATGATGGCGTCGATGGCCATGGCGGTCTTGCCGATCTGACGGTCACCGATGATCAGCTCGCGCTGGCCACGGCCGACAGGGATCATGGCGTCGACGGACTTGTAGCCAGTCTGTACAGGCTGGTCTACCGACTTACGCCAGATCACGCCTGGAGCTACTTTCTCGACCGCGTCGGTCTGGGTGTTGCCCAGTGGACCTTTGCCGTCGATCGGGTTACCCAGTGCGTCGACGACGCGACCCAGCAGTTCCTTACCAACCGGAACTTCCAGGATGCGGCCGGTGCACTTGGCGCTCATGCCTTCGGCGAGGGTGTCATAGGCACCCAGGATCACTGCACCTACGGAGTCTTGCTCCAGGTTCAGGGCCATGCCGAATACGCTGCCCGGGAACTCGATCATTTCGCCGTACATGACGTCGGCCAGACCGTGGATCCGCACGATGCCGTCGGAAACCGAAACGACGGTACCTTCGTTACGGGCTTGGGAGCCAACATCGAGGTTGTCGATGCGGCCCTTGATGATTTCACTAATTTCGGAAGGATTGAGTTGCTGCATTGCTCTGCTGCCCCTTCAAACTCAAGATTTCAAGGCTTCGGCCAGTTTCGCGATCTTGCCGCGAACCGAACCGTCGATTACCAGGTCGCCAGCGCGGATGACGACGCCGCCGATCAGGCTGGCATCCTCCGACGCGTGCAGGCGCACTTCCTGGCCTAACCGTGCACTGAGAACCTTGGCGAGTTTGTCTTGCTGTTCTTGGTTCAACGCAAAAGCACTGGTGACTTCCACGTCCACGGACTTCTCTTGCTCGGCCTTGTACAGGTCGAACAGAGTCGAAATCTCCGGCAGAAGCAGGAGACGTTCGTTTTCCGCGGCAACATGAATGAAATTCTGTGCCTTGGCGTCAAACTTGTCACCGCACACTTCAATGAATGCGGCGGCCTTTTCTGCGCTAGTCAGTTGCGGGGCCTTGAGCAGGCGCTGCATGGTGTCGTCTTGCGACACCGCAGCAGCCAGGCCGAGCATGGCTGACCAATTGGCCAGTTGCTGATGGGCCTGGGCATGCTCGAAGGCAGCCTTAGCGTAAGGTCGGGCCAACGTGGTCAGTTCTGCCATGATCGCCCTCGCTTAAATTTCAGCGGCCAGTTTGTTAACCAGCTCCGCATGCGCGTTTTGATCGATTGTGGCGCCAAGGATCTTTTCAGCACCGCCAACGGCCAGGGCACCCACTTGGGCACGCAGGGCGTCTTTGACGCTGTTCAGTTCCTGTTCGATCTCGGCTTGAGCCTGAGCCTTCACACGGTCAGCTTCGACGCGAGCCTGTTCACGGGCTTCCTCGACAAGCTGAGCAGCGCGTTTCTTGCTTTGCTCAATGATTTCGGCTGCCTGTGCCTTCGCTTCACGCAGTTGCTGACCCGCTTTCTCTTGGGCCAGCTCCAGGTCGCGAGCTGCGCGGTTGGCAGCGTCCAAGCCGTCGGCAATCTTCTTTTGGCGCTCTTGCAGGGCAGTAATGACCGGAGGCCATACGTACTTCATGCAGAAGAGTACAAAAATCAGAAAAGCAACGGATTGGCCAATCAGGGTTGCATTAATGTTCACGCCAACACCTCGCTCGGTCTTTGTCCATCACACCAATCAACTCGTAGGAACGAGTGATTAGCCGGCGATCTGACCAACGAAGGGGTTCGCGAAGGTGAAGAACAGAGCGATACCAACACCGATCATGGTTACGGCGTCGAGCAGACCGGCAACGATGAACATTTTGACCTGCAGCATCGGAACCATTTCTGGCTGGCGAGCAGCGCCTTCCAGGAACTTGCCGCCCAGCAGGCCGAAACCAATGGCGGTACCCAGAGCACCCAGGCCGATCAGCAGAGCAACAGCGATAGCGGTCAGACCAACTACAGTTTCCATCTTTCCTCCCGACTTTTACGTCGTATTGGTTAGGTTTTTAGTTTGAAGCGGTAAAACAAATCGTTTGGTACAGCATGCCCTTGCGGACTTTTTAAGCCCTCCCCCCAAACGGGCGGGGAAGGCTATCAGACACGCCAGGCGGTCTTAATGGTTATCTTCGTGAGCCATCGACAGGTAGACGATGGTCAGCATCATGAAGATGAAAGCTTGCAGGGTGATGATCAGGATGTGGAACACAGCCCACGCCCACTGCAGCACCACACCCAGGCCGCTGAGCCAGAGGATGCCGGCGCCGAACATCACCGCGATCAGGATGAACACCAGCTCGCCGGCGTACATGTTGCCGAACAGACGCAGGGCCAGCGAGATCGGCTTGGCGATCAGGGTGACGAACTCGAGCAGGAAGTTGACCGGGATCAGCAGGATCTGCACGAAGATGTTCTTGCTGCCGAACGGGTGCAGGGTCAGCTCGCCGATGAAGCCACCCAGGCCCTTGACCTTGATGCTGTAGAAGATGATCAGGGCGAACACGCAGAAGGCCATGGCCAGGGTCGCGTTCGGGTCGGTGGTCGACACGGCGCGGAACGGAATGTGCGGATCACCGGAGATCAGGATGGCCAGCTGAGGAATCCAGTCGACCGGTACCAGGTCAATGGCGTTCATCAGGAAGACCCAGACGAAAATGGTCAGCGCCAGCGGAGCAATCACCGGGCTACGGCCGTGGAAGGAGTCCTTCACGCTGCCGTTGACGAAGTCCACCAGCACTTCCACGAAGTTCTGCAGACCGCTCGGCTGGCCGGAAGTCGCCTTCTTGGCCGCCATGCGGAAGATGAACAGGAAGATCAGACCCAGCGCAACGGACCAGCCGAGGGTGTCCACGTGGAACGCCCAGAAGCCCATTGCCTTGGCTTCTGCAGCCGAATGGGCGAAGCCCCAGCTGCCGTCTGGTAGTTGACCGTAGGTCAGGTTCTGCAAGTGGTGCTGGATATAGCCCGAAGCGGTTTCTGCTGCCATGGTTGCCTCAAACGCCCTAAGGTCTCGAAAGTCTTTTATTCATCAGCAGGGGCGCGAACCAGCTGACCAAAAGGGTCAGCACGAAGACGCCGAATACTGCCAACGGCGCCAATGGCTTCACTCCTGCGAAGGTCAGTGCAAACAGCACTGCCGTCAAAATCATCTTGCCTGCCTCGCCCGCGTAGAACGACTTGACGATGGCCTGCGCCGCCCGGGCTCCGCTGAAGCGAAAAGCCTTCCAGGCGAAATACACATTGGGCAGCCAGGCAATCAATCCTCCGCAGAGGCCTGAATATCCACTGACCGCCCCTTTCCACTGCCACAACACCAAGGTTGCCAGCAGCAGGACGACAAATTGAGCCAGCAGTACCGGAAAAACCGCCCAGCGATGGAAAGGCAGGCGGTTTGGCGTGCGTATTTCCATCACAACTGCTCCTCGAAAGTCGACCGCCTAGTCAGCAATGACTTGGCATAATTTGTGCCGACAAAATGCGCGCAGAGTATAGGGGTGGATTAACCCCTATTCAACTCTTCGGTAGTGATTTCCGACTGCGCGCTACAACAGGAATTGTTTCAGCGGATGTGAGCAAGCACGCCCTGCAACTCGTCAAGGGAGTTGTAGCGAATAACCAACTGGCCTTTGCCCTTGTTGCCATGGCGAATTTGTACCGCCGAGCCCAGGCGCTCTGCCAGACGCTGTTCGAGACGGGCAATGTCCGGATCAGGTTTGCTCGCCTCGACCGGCTCAGGTTTGCCATTGAGCCACTGGCGCACCAGTGCCTCGGTCTGGCGCACGGTGAGCCCGCGTGCGACAACATGACGCGCCCCTTCCTCCTGGCGATCTTCCTCGAGGCCGAGCAAGGCGCGGGCATGGCCCATCTCCAGGTCGCCGTGGGCAAGCATGGTCTTGATCGCCTCGGGCAGCGAGATCAGACGCAACAGGTTGGCCACGGTCACCCGCGACTTGCCGACGGCGTCGGCCACCTGCTGCTGGGTCAGCTCGAACTCCTGCTGCAGGCGCTGCAGGGCCAGGGCCTCTTCCAGCGGGTTGAGGTCCTCGCGCTGGATGTTCTCGATCAGCGCCATGGCGATGGCGGCTTCGTCGGGCACTTCGCGGACCATGGCCGGAACGGTGTCCAGGCCGGCCTGCTGGGTAGCGCGCCAGCGGCGCTCACCGGCGATGATCTCGTAGCGGTTGTCGCCGATCGGGCGCACCACGATCGGTTGCATGACGCCGTGGGTGCGGATCGAGTGCGCCAGTTCCTCCAGCGCCTCGGGATCCATGTCGCGGCGCGGCTGGTACTTGCCGCGCTGGACCAGCTCGACCGGCAGCTGTTGCAGTTCCTTCTGGTCGATCTTCACTGCCTGCGCCTCGAGCGCGCTGACGGAAGGACCACTGAGCAGTGCATCCAACCCACGTCCGAGACCGCGTTTCTTGATGGCCATGCGGATTCCTTAAGTTGTTTGTGCAGTGCGTGATGGACGGCGCTGACGGCGAACCAGTTCCCCGGCCAGCGCCAGATAGGCGAGCGCGCCGCGGGATTGCTTGTCGTAGGCCAGCGCCGGCATGCCGAAACTCGGCGCCTCGGCCAGGCGGATGTTGCGCGGGATCACCGTGTCGTACAGCTGATCGCCGAAGTGTTCCTTGAGCTGCGCCGAAACATCGTTGTTCAGGCTCAGGCGCGGGTCGTACATGGTCCGCAGCAGGCCTTCGATCTTCAGCTCCGGGTTCAGCCGGGCGGCGATGCGCTTGATGTTATCCACAAGGTCGCTGAGACCCTCCAGCGCATAGTACTCGCACTGCATGGGGATGATCACGCCATCGGAGGCGACCAGGGCGTTGAGCGTCAGCATCGACAGCGACGGCGGGCAGTCGATGAGGATGTAGTCGTAGTTCTCGCGGATCGGCGCCAGCGCGTTGCGCAGGCGGCTCTCCTTCATCTGCATCTCGAGCAGCACGACTTCCGCGGCGGTGAGGTCGCGGTTGGCCGGCAGCAACTGGAAGTTGCCGTGCTCGGAATAGTGCATGGCCTGGGCCAGGTCGCATTCCCCGATCAGCAGGTCGTACACCGAGTGCTCGAGCTCGTGTTTATCCACACCGCTGCCCATGGTGGCGTTGCCCTGTGGATCGAGGTCGATCAGCAGCACGCGACGCTTGGTCGCGGCCAGCGATGCGGCGAGATTGATGCAGGTGGTGGTCTTGCCCACACCACCCTTCTGGTTCGCGATTGCGAATACCTTAGCCATTGTTGCGTGTGTTCCCAGTCATGCCTTGCGGCGCAGTATCAGCAGATGGCGCTGGCCCTGGCAACCTGGAACGGTCAGGGCCTGCTCGCTTTCCACTGTGAAGTCTGCGGGCAATGCTACCAGTTCGTCGGCAGGATGCAGCCCCTTCATTGCAAGCCATTGCGTGCGGGCGTCACCCAGGTGGCGGGTCCAGTTGGTGAAATTCTCCATGCTGCTGAAGGCCCGGGAAATGATCCCGCAGAACGGCTGCTCGGGCTGGACCTCTTCCACCCGGCTGTGGATAACCGTGAGGTTGTCCAGTTTCAGTTCCATCTTCACCTGGGTCAGGAAGCGGGTCTTCTTGCCGTTGCTGTCCAGCACCGTCACCTGCTTGTGCGGATGCAGGATGGCCAGCGGAATGCCCGGCATGCCGCCGCCGCTGCCGACATCCAGCCAGCGCTGGGTGTCATTGTGGATAAACGGCATGACACTCAGGCTGTCGAGCAGGTGACGCGAGACCATCTCGTCCGGGTCGCGCACCGCGGTCAGGTTGTAAGCCTTGTTCCATTTGATCAACAGGGCCAGGTAGCCCAGCAGCGACTCGTGCTGCTGCGCGCTCAGCTCGACACCGAGCTGGCGCGCACCTGTGGACAACTCTTCGGCGTGTTGCGGGGTGACCGGGGAACTCAAGCGCTTTGCTCCAATTCGCGGCCTGCGCCGCGTTTTTTCAAGTGAATCAGCAACAGGGAAATCGCCGCCGGGGTGACACCCGGAATACGCGAAGCCTGGCCCAGCGTCTCCGGGCGGGTCTGCCCGAGCTTGCCCTGGATCTCCTTGGACAGGCCGGAAATCGTGGTGTAGTCGATATCCACAGGCAGGCGCGTGTCTTCGCTGGCGCGCAGACGGGCGATCTCTTCCTGTTGGCGGTCGATGTAGCCGGCGTACTTGGTCTTGATCTCGACCTGTTCGGCGACCTGTGGATCGATCACTTCACCGCCGGTCGCCTCGATCAAGCCAGCGTAGTCGACTTCCGGACGGGCGAGCAGGTTGAGCAGGCTGTATTCGTGGGCCAGCGGCGTGCCGAACTTATCCACAATGGCCTGGCCCTGCGGCGTGCCCGGGCGGACCCAGGTGCTCTTCAGGCGTTGTTCCTCGCGCTCGATGCCTTCGCGCTTGGCGCAGAACGCGGCCCAGCGCTGGTCATCGACCAGGCCCAGCTCGCGGCCTTTCTCGGTCAGGCGCAGGTCGGCGTTGTCTTCGCGCAGGATCAGCCGGTATTCGGCGCGCGAGGTGAACATGCGGTACGGCTCCTGGGTCCCCAGGGTGATCAGGTCGTCGACCAGCACGCCGATGTAGGCCTCGTCGCGGCGCGGACACCAGCTTTCACGGCCCAGGGCGCGCAGCGCGGCGTTGGTCCCGGCCAGCAGGCCCTGGGCGCCGGCTTCTTCGTAACCGGTGGTGCCGTTGATCTGGCCGGCGAAGAACAGGCCGCCGATGACCTTGGTCTCGAGGCTGTACTTCAGGTCGCGCGGATCGAAGTAGTCGTACTCGATGGCATAGCCCGGGCGGACGATGTGGGCGTTTTCCATGCCGCGGATCGAACGGACGATCTCCAGCTGCACGTCGAACGGCAGCGAAGTGGAAATACCGTTGGGGTACAGCTCGTGGGTGGTCAGGCCTTCCGGCTCGATGAACACCTGGTGGCTTTCCTTGTCGGCGAAGCGATGGATCTTGTCCTCGATCGACGGGCAGTAGCGCGGGCCGATGCCTTCGATCACGCCCGAGTACATCGGCGAACGGTCGAGGTTCGAGGCGATGATCTCGTGGGTGCGGGCATTGGTGTGGGTGATCCAGCAGCTGACCTGGCGCGGATGCATCTGCGCATCGCCCATGAACGACATCACCGGGATCGGCGTGTCGCCCGGCTGCTCGGTCATCACCGAGAAGTCCACCGAACGGCCATCGATGCGCGGCGGCGTGCCGGTCTTCAGGCGGCCGACACGCAGCGGCAGTTCACGCATGCGCTGGGCCAGGGCGTTGGCGGGCGGATCGCCGGCGCGGCCACCGGAGTAGTTCTGCAGACCGATGTGGATAAGTCCGCCGAGGAAGGTGCCGCTGGTCAGGACCACGGAGTCGGCGAAGAAGCGCAGACCCATTTGCGTGACAACGCCCTTGACCTGGTCCTGCTCGACGATCAGGTCATCGCACGACTGCTGGAATATCCACAGGT
Organism: Pseudomonas sp. 2hn; assembly: GCF_019646095.1. Classification (NCBI taxonomy): domain Bacteria; kingdom Pseudomonadati; phylum Pseudomonadota; class Gammaproteobacteria; order Pseudomonadales; family Pseudomonadaceae; genus Pseudomonas; species Pseudomonas sp. 2hn. The sequence continues at coordinate 5,896,119 of NZ_CP081016.1, forward strand.
TCGGCTGGTTTTCCAGGATTTCGCGTACCACCGCCTTGTAGATGGCGCGGTCGGCCTGCGCACGGGTGGCGCGTACGGCCGGCCCCTTGCGGTTGTTCAGGATGCGGAACTGGATGCCGCTCTTGTCGGTGGCCAACGCCATGGCGCCGCCGAGCGCATCGATTTCCTTGACCAGGTGGCTCTTGCCGATGCCGCCGATGGCCGGGTTGCAACTCATGTGACCGAGGGTTTCCACGTTGTGGGTCAGCAGCAGGGTTTTCACACCCATGCGTGCGGACGCAAGCGCAGCCTCGGTACCGGCATGGCCGCCGCCGATGACGATCACTTCAAAACGGGAAGGGAAATCCACCACGCACCTCGTGCCTGTTTTTGCGAATAGAGAAGGTAAGCGGACAAGTATAGGGACTTACCGCCCTTCAAAGAAACCTTCTGAGCAAAAAATGAGCAGGCTGTGGATGAGTGGCAGGCAAAAGAAAACAAAGAGGAAAAATTTAAAAAAGCTTTGTTTTTATGTTTATGTTTAGGCAGCTATCCACATGTGGATAAGTGACCTAAGCCCTTACACTGCGTGGCTTTGCCGGAATCATAACCCTGTGGCGTAGTAGGCCTGGGGGTTCTGGATAACGGCGTGTAACCTGTGGATTAAAGTATCGATTACCCACAGGCGGGTTTGTCCTCAGAAAAAAAGGCCAGTTATCAACGGAGCTGATGGCGAGTTTTCCACAGAGCTCCTGAGCCTGAAATCTCGTCTGTGGATGACGGCGTCGCAGCTGCCTTACAGATACGGCAGGCCAAGCCGGCGCTCGGCTCCCTGAATAACAGGCAAAAAAAAGCCGCTCCAGACAGGAGCGGCCTTGTTATCGAAGGGCTGTGGACTATTTGCCGATGCAGAAGCTCGAGAAAATCCTGCCAAGCAGGTCGTCCGAACTGAACGCCCCGGTGATTTCACCCAACGCTTGCTGTGCCTGGCGCAGATCCTCCGCCAGCAGCTCTCCGGCGCCCGCCAGGGTCAGCTGCGCCCGACCATGCTCCAGGTGCTCGCTGGCCTGGCGCAGCGCTTCCAGGTGCCGGCGACGGGCGCTGAAGCTGCTCTCCGCGGTCTGTTCATACCCCATGCAGGCCTTGAGGTGGTCACGCAGCAGATCCAGCCCCATGTCGTCTTCGCGGGCACTCAGGGTAATGGTTACGTGCCCATCGTCACTCTGCTCCATGCCGACATGCTCACCGCTCAAGTCGGCCTTGTTACGGATGAGCGTGACCTTTGCCACATCTGGCCGTTGGTCCAGGAACTCTGGCCACAGCGCAAAGGGATCACTGGCCTCCGGCGCGGTCGAGTCGACGACCAGTAGCACCCGATCGGCCTCGCCGATGGCCTTGAGCGCCCTTTCCACCCCGATCTTTTCCACATGGTCATCGGTATCGCGCAGACCGGCGGTGTCGACCACATGCAGCGGCATGCCATCGATGTGGATATGTTCGCGCAGGATGTCCCGGGTGGTGCCGGCGATATCGGTGACGATCGCTGCCTCGCGTCCGGCCAGCTGGTTGAGCAGGCTCGATTTGCCGGCGTTCGGCCGGCCGGCGATGACCACCGTCATGCCGTCGCGCAACAGGGCACCCTGCCCGGCCTCACGCTGCACTGTGGACAACTCGCTGCGCACGTCATCGAGCATGCGCAACACATTACCGTCGGCGAGGAAGTCGATTTCTTCCTCGGGGAAGTCGATAGCCGCCTCGACGTAGATGCGCAAGGCAATCAGCGCCTCGGTCAGCCCATGCACACGCTTGGAGAACGCTCCCTGCAACGAACGCAGGGCATTACGGGCAGCTTGCGTGGAGCTGGCTTCAATCAGGTCGGCGATGGCTTCGGCCTGGGCCAGGTCGAGCTTGTCGTTGAGGAACGCACGCTCGCTGAACTCCCCCGGGCGTGCCAACCGGCAGCCCAGTTGCAGGCAACGCTGCAGCAGCATGTCCATGACCACCGGACCCCCGTGGCCCTGCAGCTCCAGCACGTCTTCGCCGGTGAACGAGTTCGGCCCGGGGAAGAACAGCGCGATGCCTTCGTCCAGGACCAGGCCATCGGCATCGCGGAACGGGCCGTAGTGGGCATGGCGCGGGCTCAGCGTGCGACCGGTGATGGCCTGCCCGGCCTGGCTGGCCAGCGGCCCGGACAAGCGGACGATGCCGACCCCGCCGCGGCCCTGGGCGGTAGCGATGGCGGCGATGGTTTCACGCACAGTGTTCATGCTCGAAAGCCTCTACAACGAATTCGTCAGATAGCAAAAACGCCCCACTAGGGGGCGTTTTTATTCACAGGCAAACAGGCTTGCCCGTCAAGCGGCAGCTTTCTTGGTCGCTGCCTCGATGCTGCGGGTGATGTACCACTGCTGTGCGATCGACAGGCAGTTGTTCACAACCCAGTACAGCACCAGACCGGCCGGGAACCACAGGAAGAAGAAGGTGAAGATGATCGGCATCATTTTCATCACCTTGGCCTGCATCGGATCCGGCGGGGTCGGGTTCAGACGCTGCTGGATGAACATGGTGGCGCCCATGATGATCGGCAGGATGAAGAACGGATCCTTGATCGACAGGTCGGTGATCCACAGCATCCACGGGGCCTGGCGCATCTCTACGCTTTCCAGCAGTACCCAGTACAGGGCCAGGAACACCGGCATCTGCACCAGGATCGGCAGGCAGCCGCCCAGCGGGTTGATCTTCTCTTTCTTGTACAGCTCCATCATCGCCTGGGACATCTTCTGGCGATCGTCACCGAAGCGTTCCTTGAGCTGGGCCAGTTTCGGCGCCACGGCACGCATGCGCGCCATCGAGCGGTAGCTGGCGGCCGACAGCGGGAAGAACAGGCCCTTGATCAGCATGGTCAGGACGATGATCGACCAGCCCCAGTTGCCGAGCAGGCTGTGGATATGTTGCAGCAGCCAGAAGATCGGCTGGGCGATGAACCACAGGAAGCCGTAGTCGACGGTCAGTTCCAGGCCTGGGGACAGTTCCTTGAGCTTGGACTGGATCTTCGGACCTGCATACAGCATGGCGCTGGTTTCGACCTTGCCGCCGGCAGGGACGTCAAGCGCAGGGCCGGTGAAGCCGATGATGTAGTTGCCCTGGCTGTCCTTGCGGGTCTGGACGGCGTTGTTGTCCGACTTGCTCGGGATCCAGGCGGTCACGAAGTAGTGCTGCAGCCAGGCGACCCAGCCGCCGGTCACATTTTCTTTCAAATTGCCCTTGTCGATGTCTTTCATCGACACTTTCTTGTACGGCTCGGAAGCTGTCCACAGGGCGGCGCCCAGGTAGGTGGCCGTACCAGTGGCGGTGCTCGACGACGGATCGGAGCTGGCGTCGCGCTTGAGCTGGGCAAACATGTTGCCGCTCCAGGCCTGGCCGCTCTGGTTGTCGATCAGGTAGCTGACGGTCAGGTCGTACTCACCGCGCTTGAAGCTGAAGCGCTTGATGTAGTTGACGCCGTTCTCGCTGAACTTCAGGTCGACGGACAGTTGGTCCTGACCGTCGGCAAGCTGGAAGCTCTTCTGTTCGGCGGCGTACAGCGGGCGACCAGTGGAGCGGGCGTCCGGGCCGTTGGTGCCGGTCAGGCCGCTCTGGGCCAGGTACACGCGCTCGCTGCCGTTGTCGAACAGCTGGAACGGAATGTCCGGATGGTCCTGGCGGCGTGGGTACTTCGGCAGGTTCAGCTGGACGATGTCACCACCGACCGGGTCGATAGCCAGGTCCAGGACATCGGTCTTGATCCGGATCAGGTCCTTGCTGACCGCGACCGGCGCCAGTTCAGCAGGGCTGGATTCAGCATTGGCGCTCGGCACATCGGCGCTTGCACCGGAGTTGCCGGCCGGCACGGTGTCCGGCAGGGCCGGGGCAGCATTGCTGGCAGCAGCATTCTGAGTCGGCAGGGCAGCCTGGCCATAGTCCTGGTTCCACTTGAGGACCATGACATAGGACACGATTGCCAGGGCGACGATCAGGATCGTGCGTTTAATATCCATGATTACTCGGCTATCGAAGAAGTTCGGGAGGAAGGAGCAGGTGGAACGGGATCGAAACCGCCATCGTTCCACGGATGACAACGCCCCAGGCGACGAACGGCCAGCCACCCACCACGCAAGAGGCCATGATTTTCGATGGCTTCATAGGCGTAACAGGAACAGCTGGGATAGAAACGACAGTGACTGGCCATCAGTGGACTGATGGCGTAACGGTAGAACTGGATCGGAACGAGGGCCAGTTTACGCATTGTGACTGTCTACCCCTGCGGAATCGGCGACCGCTGGAGAGGGCCGACTGCGGACCAGTCGCTTCCAGAGCTTGCCAAAGTGTTGGTGCAATTCTGGGTTTTCCACTTCGCCCAACCCCTTGCGTGCAACGATCACGATATCCAGTCCAGCCAGCATCTGCTGGTTCAACCGGAACGAATCGCGCATCAGGCGTTTCAGGCGATTGCGTTGAACGGCGAGCTTGACGCTCTTCTTGCCGATCACCAGGCCGAGGCGTGGATGATCGAGGCCGTTCTCGCGGGCAAGGATAAGCAGGTTTTTCCCTGGAACCTTGCCGGTTGGGGAGTCGAAGACCGCTTTGAAATGCCGGGGTGTAAGCAGTCGCTTGTCCCGACTGAAGTCCTGACTCACCACCTGTGCCGAAAAATCAAATGGCCAGACGCTTACGGCCTTTGGCACGGCGACGCGACAGTACGGCACGGCCGTTCTTGGTAGCCATACGGGCACGGAAACCGTGGGTGCGGGCGCGCTTGATGGTGCTTGGTTGGAAAGTACGTTTCATGGCGTGTTACCTGGGTTGGTCGACAACGGGCCGGAAGGGCCCCCTTTTTAAGAGATCGGCGATTCTAGAGAAAGCAAGGCGATAGGTCAATTTCCAACCAGCCTTTCCTTATGGAAGGTCGAGCCAGGTCGATGGGCGTCATGTCGACCTGGCTAACCTGAAAGCGGGCAAATCAAAAAAACAGAAGAGGCATATAAAAAGCTTTTCTGAAGAACTTATAGAGCTTAGGTGGATAACCTTCTGTGGATAAAATACTCCAGGCCACGAGTGACGGCGTGTACAGAAAATCACAACCTTGTCGGTAAGGGGTGTTCTGTCTGTGTCCCACATGAGGAAAACCTGTGCGGGAACAGGTAGTTTATCCACAGATGATTTATCCACAGATCTGAACCCAGGGTTGTGCATAGCCCACAAGTGCCGTTATCCACAGGGCTTATCAACAGTTCGTGGGTGGTGTTCAAGTCGTTTTTTGGCGGATTTACCCTGATAGTGGGTGGCGTCACGTGTGGATAACTGACCGCCCGCCCGGTACAATGGCGGTTTGTTTTTGCCTCATCCGGCTTTCAACTCAGGGGATATCCGTGTCAGTGGAACTTTGGCAGCAGTGCGTGGAGCTTCTGCGCGATGAGCTGCCTGCCCAGCAATTCAACACCTGGATCCGTCCGCTACAGGTCGAAGCCGAAGGCGACGAGTTGCGCGTCTATGCGCCTAACCGCTTCGTGCTCGATTGGGTCAATGAAAAGTACCTTGGCCGCCTGCTCGAACTGCTGGGTGAACAGGGCAGCGGTATTGCACCTGCCCTTTCCTTATTAATAGGCAGCCGTCGCAGCTCCGCAGCCCGTGCCGCACCCAACGCCCCTGTCAGTGCCGCCGTTGCGGCAACCCTCGCGCAACAGGCGCAGGTGCAGCAGCCAGCCCCTGTACTCGAGCCTGTCAGCGCACCCGTGGTGGAGCCGGCACAGGTTGCCGAAGTCGAGGAGCCCTCTTCGCGCGACAGCTTCGACAGC